>NZ_CM172023.1:1200000-6524568 GCF_057444315.1 Pseudomonas sp. PVC-3-1 | reverse complement strand
CGGTCAGCTCCAGCTCCAGGCACGCCGGTGCGATTCCGGTGTCTTCGAGGATGCCGGCGATGCGTTGGCCCAACTGGCCGTCGGCGAACTGCCGGGCGGAGAGGTTCACGGAAATCTTCGGTACCCGCACCTTGTCGCGGTGCCAGGCGCGCAGCTGCAGGCAGGCCTGCTCCAACAGCCAGTCACCGACCTGGGCGACCAGACCGAGCTCTTCCAGCACCGGGATGAACTCCGCCGGCGGGATCAGCCCGCGCTTGGGATGCTGCCAGCGCAGCAGCGCCTCGGCACCGGTCAGACGGCGGCCGTCACCGGTGAACTGCGGCTGGTAGTGCAGGACGAACTCGTGCAGTTCGATGGCGCGGCGCAGGTCGCTTTCCAGTTCCAGGCGCTCCAGGGCGCGGGCGTTCATCTCGGCCTGGTAGAACTGGAAGTTGTTCTTGCCCATTTCCTTGGCGTGGTACATCGCCGTGTCGGCGTTCTTCATCAGCTGGCTGAGCTCGGCGCCGTCCTGCGGCGAGAGCGCCACGCCAATGCTGGCGGTGACGAAGAACTCGCGGCCTTCCAGGGTGAAGGGGCGGGCGAGGCTGGAGAGGATCTGCTCGGCGACCTGGATCGCCTGCCTCAGCGCCTTCTCGCGGTCCTTCTGGCCGGGCAGCAGCAGGGTGAACTCGTCGCCGCCCATGCGCGCCACAGTGTCGTCGTCGCTGACGCAATGGCTCAGGCGCTCGGCCACTTCCTTGAGCATGCGGTCGCCTGCGGCATGGCCGAGGGAGTCGTTGATCGGCTTGAAGCGGTCGAGGTCGAGGAACATCAGCACTACCCACTGCTGGTGCCGCTCGGCCTGCAGCAGTGCGGTGTGCAGGCGGTCCTGGAACAGCGTGCGGTTGGGCAGGTGGGTCAGGGCGTCGTAGTAGGCCAGGCGGTGAATGCGCCGCTCGCTGGCCTTGCGCTCGCTGATGTCGCTGAAGAAGCAGACGAAGCTGACCAGGTCGCCTTCTTCGTCGTGCACCGCGGTGATGCCGACCCAGCTGGGGTACAGCTCGCCGCTCTTGCGCTTCTGCAGGATCTCGCCTTCCCAGCTGCCGCTCTTGCGCAGGCTTTCCAGAACGTGCTTGAGCTGGTTGGCCTCCTGGCGGTCGGCAGTGAGCAGGCGCGGCAACTGGTCCAGCACCTCCTCGGCGGAGTAGCCAGTGAGGCGGCTGAAGGAGTCGTTGATCTGCACGATGTAGCCGGCGGGATCGGTGACCATGATCGCCGCCGTGGAGTGCTCGAACACCGTCGCCGCCATACGCATCTCGCGTTCGGCGCGGCGCTGCTGGCTGATGTCGCGGGCGACGCCGAGCAGGCCCTCGAAGCGGCCGTGGTCATCCCACATCAGGGCGATGCGCAGCTCCACGGGAATCTTGTGGCCGTCGGCGTGCAGGCAGTCGAGGCTGAACAGCTGCGGCTCGGCGCTCTCGCGTAGTTCGGCCAGGCGCTTGGGCTCGCCTATGGCGGCCTGCACGCGGTGCAGCAGTTCGTCGAGGCGCTCCAGCTGCGCCGGGTTGGCGGCCACCTGCTGGAAGCCGTTGGCCAGCACCCACTCGGGGCTGTAGCCGAACACCTGCTGGATCGATGGGCTGATGTAGTTGAGCTGGACCTGGGCGTCGGTGGAGAGGATCACGTCGCTGATGCTCTCGGCGAGCATGCGGTAGCGGCGGCCGCTCTCGCGCAGGGAGTTGTGTGCCTCGACCGTGTCGGTAATGTCCTTTGCCACGCCGATCAGCCGTGCCACGCGGCCGGCGGAGTCGCGGGTGAGGGCTTGCTCGCGGATATCGAACCAGTGCCAGGAGCCGTCGCGATGGCGCCAGCGCAGCTGGCTGTCCAGCAACAGGCCGTCGCCCACCACCTGCTGCAGGTTGCGCACGCGCCAGTAGTATTCGACGTCGTCCGGGTGCAACACCTTTTCCCAGAAGCGCTCGCCCATCTCGCGCAGCTCGTCGCCGTTGTAGCCCAGCTGGTAGCCGAGGTTGTGGTTGGTGAAGATCACCCGGCGCGCGGCGATGTCGTGGATGTACAGGGTGTCTGGCACCGCGCGCACCGCATCGGACCAGAACTTCTCGCGTTCGATCAGCGACAGTTCGACCTGCTTGCGGCTGGTGATGTCCGACAGGCTCAGGGTGACGGCGTGGAAGTCCTGGATCATTTCCGGCACGCGCAGTTGCAGCCAAAGGTGGCGCTGCTCGCCCTGGCGCGTGCTGATGCAGGCTTCCAGCTCGACCATGCCCTGGCCGTGCAGCACGGCTTCGAGCACCTTGCTGCGCACGCCGTCCGGGCGCATGCCGGCGCTGCCGATGAGAATCTGCCAGGCCTGCTCAGTGTTGGTGACGCGCATCAGGCGCTTGGCGACGTTGTTGATCTCGGTAATCCGCGCCTGGCGCAGCAGCCAGGGCAGGCGCTCGGGCTGCGAGGCGATCCACTCGCGCAGGTCGCTCTGTCGGCGCAGGTTGAGGTCCACCAGGCTCTGGCGCAGCGCAGAAAGGTCGAGCACGCAGAGGGCGACGCCGACACCGTCGAAAATGTCCTGGTAGCGCCGGCGGGTCTCTTCGAGGATGTGCAGCGCCTGCTGCTCCTCGGTGACATCGCGCAGCACCCAGACCTGCCCGCCGTGGGGCAGGTTGCCGCGCAGTACCCAGGTCTGCTCCGGCGACAGCGGGCTGTCGTCCAGCGAGTGATGGCTGACGGCGAACAGCCTGGCCTGGCCGGTATCGTTGACGCGCACCAGCTCGGAGCCGTTGTCCGCCGAGGTATCGCCGCCGTGCAGCAGGGCGCCCAGGCCAGGCAGCAGCTCCAGCAGGTGATGCTCGCCAGCCTTGTCGGCAGTGATGCCGAACAACTGCTCGGCTTGCGGGTTGAGGTAGGCGAGGCGGCCGTCGGCGCGGGTCACCAGCACGCGTTCGTCGATGGCTCCCAGGGCCTGTGCGGCCTGGCGCAGGCCTTGCTGGGACTCGGCGGTCAGTGCCCGCAGATTCTGCTGTTCACGCTGCAGGCGCAGCAGGGCGGCAGCGGCGATGCCTGCCAGCACCAGTAGCAGCGCCAGCTCGCCGCCCAGGCGCGGCAGCAGGGTGGTGCGGATATGCCGGTCGTCGAATTGCGGGTGCAACCGCCAGTCGGTGTTCTGGATCTCCAGGCCGTCCAGGCTCTGTGCCTGTTCCAGCGGTGAGGCGGCGGACAGCGGGCCCGGGCGGAAGCCGCTGGAGCGTCCGAGGACCTTCTGCTGGACGTCGTCGACCAGAATCCAGTCCGGCGACTCGGGGCGAATCTGCGCTGCCCAGCCACGTCGGGCAATCTTCTCGTCAAGACGCAAGACGCTGTCGCCTTCGTCCGGCTCGGTGGCCTTCAGCCAGACATAGAAGTAGCCGCCGTTTTCCTCGCTGAACGCGTAGTGATAGCTCTGTTGCGCGCTGCGCTGGCGCAAGGCCTCGATGAACGCGCCGTCCTTGATGCCGCCGGCGGAGTCGCGCACGGGAACGCCGCTGGCGTCCAGCCGCACCAGGCTGTGGAAGGATGGATAGATGTGCTTCAGGCCGGCGATCAGTGTTGGGTGGGCATCGCTGTGGTCGCGGTCCTGTTCCTGTTGCAGCAGAGCCTGGGCCGCTACCGCCTTGAGCTCCAGGGTCAGGGAGATCCGCTGCGCCATCTGTTCGCCGTGCAGCACTACCCGCTCACGCTCGAAGCGCTCCTGGCTGCGGAACTCCTGGTGCAGCTGCAAGCCCAGCAGGCCGAGCATGAACAGAACCAGCAGCACCAGCGCGGTCCGGGTCGCCACGCGGCCAGGCCTGGCCAAGGCGTCCGGAGGAGTACGGGGGAAAATAGACAAGGACTTAGGGACCTGGGGCGATACGGCTGAATTCGGCGCAGGCTAGGATGCCCGGAAAGGCGGCTAAGTGCCAGCATGGCCGACGAGCGTCGTTTGCCCTTCCCGATTCATTCCGGTAGCTTTGCCGCACGCGCGCGTGATGTACGGCCAAAGTTCGGGGCATAAAGTACATCCGCGCAGAGTCCCGCGCGAAGGGCCGTCCATCGGCCGCTCGCGCCCCCCGGTGGCCCGCGGTGCCACCGTTCCGGCCCGAAGAGCCGGCGTCCCGGAACCTGCCGTCGTCCGTTCCGGCCATCCCGATCACAATTCATCCCAGAAGTCAGGTATCCATGGCTCAATACGTCTACACCATGCACCGGGTCGGCAAGGTCGTGCCGCCCAAGCGTGAAATCCTCAAGAATATCTCCCTGTCGTTCTTCCCCGGCGCCAAGATCGGCGTGCTCGGCCTGAACGGCGCGGGTAAATCCACCCTGCTGCGCATCATGGCCGGCGTCGACACCGAGATCGAAGGTGAAGCCCGCCCGATGCCGGGCATCAACGTCGGCTACCTGCCGCAGGAGCCCAAGCTCGACCCGCAGGCCACCGTTCGCGAGATCGTTGAAGAGGCTGTCGGCCAGATCAAGGCCGCCCAAGCGCGCCTGGACGAGGTCTACGCCGCCTACGCCGAGCCGGACGCCGACTTCGACGCCCTGGCTGCCGAGCAGGCCAAGCTGGAGGCCATCCTCCAGGCTTCCGACGGCCACAACCTGGAGCGCCAGCTGGAAGTCGCCGCCGACGCCCTGCGTCTGCCGCCGTGGGACGCCAAGATCGAACACCTCTCCGGTGGTGAGAAGCGCCGCGTCGCCCTGTGCCGCCTGCTGCTGTCCGCCCCGGACATGCTGCTGCTGGACGAACCGACCAACCACCTGGACGCCGACTCCGTCGCCTGGCTGGAACACTTCCTTCACGACTTCCCGGGCACCGTGGTAGCGATCACCCACGACCGTTACTTCCTCGACAACGTCGCCGGCTGGATTCTGGAACTGGACCGTGGCCAGGGCATCCCGTTCGAAGGCAACTACTCCGGCTGGCTGGAATCCAAGGCCAACCGCCTGGCCCAGGAAGCCAAGCAGGAAGCCTCCCACGCCAAGGCCATGAAGGCCGAACTGGAGTGGGTACGCCAGGGTGCCAAGGCTCGCCAGTCCAAGTCCAAGGCCCGTCTGCAGCGCTTCGAGGAAATGCAATCGCAGGAATTCCAGAAGCGCAGCGAGACCAACGAGATCTATATCCCGGCCGGTCCGCGCCTGGGCGATAAGGTCATTGAGCTGCACAACGTCAGCAAGGGCTATGGCGATCGCCAACTGATCGACGATCTGTCGCTGAGCATTCCCAAGGGCGCCATCGTCGGCGTGATCGGCGGCAACGGCGCAGGTAAATCGACCCTGTTCCGCATGCTGACCGGCAAGGAGCAACCGGACTCGGGCACCATCGAGATCGGCGAAACCGTGCAGATCGCCAGCGTCGATCAGAGCCGCGAAATCCTCGACGGCAACAAGACCGTGTGGGAGCAAGTGTCCGACGGCTTCGAGCAGATCAAGATCGGCAACTACGAAGTCCCGTCGCGCAGCTACGTCGGCCGCTTCAACTTCAAGGGCGGCGACCAGCAGAAGTTCGTCAAGGACCTCTCCGGTGGTGAGCGTGGCCGCCTGCACCTGGCCCTGACCCTGAAGCAGGGCGGCAACGTGCTGCTGCTCGACGAACCGTCCAACGACCTCGACGTGGAAACCCTGCGTGCGCTGGAAGAAGCGCTGCTGGACTTCCCCGGCGCCGCCATCGTGATTTCCCACGATCGCTGGTTCCTGGACCGCATCGCGACCCACATCCTCTCCTACGAGGACGACGGCAAGGTGGTCTTCTTCGAAGGCAACTACACCGAGTTCGAAGCCGATCGTAAAAAACGCCTGGGCGACGCTGCCTCGCAGCCGCACCGCGTGCGTTACAAGAAGCTGGCGTAAGCCGCTTCTGCAAGAGAACGGGGCCTTCGGGCCCCGTTTTCATTTCTGTGCCTTTATCAGCGGCTGCGCTTGAGATCGTCCAGGGCGCGGCGCTGATCCTCCAGCTGGCGCTGCAGTGTGTCGATTTGCCGCGCCTGGTCCTGCAGGGTGCGTTGCTGTTCTTCCAGCTGGCGTGACATGCGCTCCAGGTCGTCGGTGCTGAACTTCGACTTGTGGATCACTTCGCTGTCGAATGTATCCGCCACCACCAGCGCACCGGATTCGGTGAAGTTGCCCAATTTCATGGCTCCGTGGGCGGGCAGGGCGAGGGTGCAGGTGAGGGCGGCGAGAAGCGCGAGAGGGCGTGCGAGCATCATGGGCGTCCTGGTGGAGTAAGTTGTTGAGTGCAACTACCTATTGATTTTGTATACAGGAATCTGTTTTTCTGCCGGTCCGGCAGAAGTGGGATTTATATTTTTGCACCATAAAGATTCATAAAAGCGTCACGCTGCACTATCTCGGGGCGGCGTGGGTTGTTAGAGTCTGCCGGCAAAAAAGCATCACATAATCAGAAAAGTACCGGTGTAGACATGACGCAATCCGTTGACTCGTTCCTCGAGCGCCTGAAGCGGCGCGACCCCGATCAGCCCGAATTCCACCAGGCAGTGGAAGAGGTGCTGCGCTCCCTCTGGCCCTTCCTCGAAGCCAACCCGCACTACCTGCAGGCCGGCATCGTCGAACGCATCGTCGAGCCCGAACGCGCGATCCTGTTCCGCGTACCGTGGGTGGATGATGCCGGACGAGTGCGGGTCAACCGCGGTTTCCGCATCCAGATGAGCAGCGCCATCGGCCCGTACAAGGGCGGCCTGCGCTTCCACCCCTCGGTGAACCTGGGCGTGCTGAAGTTCCTCGCCTTCGAGCAGGTCTTCAAGAACTCCCTGACCTCGTTGCCCATGGGTGGCGGCAAGGGTGGCTCGGACTTCGACCCCAAGGGCAAGAGCGATGCGGAAGTCATGCGCTTCTGCCAGTCCTTCATGAGCGAGCTGTTCCGCCACGTTGGCGCTGACCTTGACGTGCCGGCCGGCGACATCGGCGTGGGCGCCCGCGAGATCGGTTACCTGTTCGGCCAGTACAAGCGCCTGTCCAACGAGTTCACCTCGGTGCTGACCGGCAAGGGCATGTCCTACGGCGGTAGCCTGATCCGTCCGGAAGCTACCGGTTACGGCTGCGTGTACTTCGCCCAGGAGATGCTCAAGGCCCGCGAAAGCGGTTTCGACGGCCAGCGCGTGGCTATCTCCGGTTCCGGCAACGTGGCCCAGTACGCCGCGCAGAAGGTCATGGAACTGGGCGGCAAGGTGATCTCGCTATCTGATTCCGAGGGCACTCTGTTCTTTGAAGCCGGCCTGACCCTGGAGCAGTGGGAGGAAGTCATGGAGCTGAAGAACGTCCGTCGCGGCCGTCTCAGCGAGATGACCGGCCCCGGTCTGCGCTTCATTGCCGGTGAGCGTCCGTGGTCGCTGGCCTGCGATATCGCACTGCCCTGCGCCACGCAGAACGAACTGGATGCCAACGACGCGCGCACCTTGCTGGCCAACGGCTGCGTCTGCGTGGCCGAGGGCGCGAACATGCCGTCGACCCTGGAGGCTGTGGATATCTTCCTCGAGGCCGGCATCCTCTACGCGCCAGGCAAGGCCTCCAACGCCGGCGGCGTCGCCACCAGCGGCCTGGAGATGAGCCAGAACGCCATGCGCCTGCTGTGGACCGCTGGTGAAGTCGACCAGCGCCTGCACGGCATCATGCAGAACATCCACCATGCCTGCGTTGCCTACGGCGAGGAGAATGGCCGGATCAACTACGTGAAGGGCGCCAACATCGCCGGCTTCGTCAAGGTCGCCGACGCGATGCTGGCCCAGGGCGTGGTCTGATCGCTCCGACAGCATGAAAAGAACGGGCCCATCGGGCCCGTTTTTCATTCCAGCCGGCGTGCAGGCTGTTTTGGTTTTGTAGGAGCGAGCTTGCTCGCGAACCTCTCCAGGCCGGCGCGAACCTCTCACCGTTGGCGCAGGGCTGTTCGCGAGCAAGCTCGCTCCCACGGGGGCGTTGGGCGGATCGACCCACCTTCAGCTGCCTGCCGATGGTGGTGTTGAGGAAGAGAAAGGGCTGGCTGGTGGCCCCATTCTTCATTCCAGCCGGCGTGCAGGCTGTTTTGTAGGAGCGAGCTTGCTCGCGAACCTCTCCAGGCCGGCGCGAACCTCTCACCGTGGGCGCGGGGCTGTTCGCGAGCAAGCTCGCTCCTACGGGTTCGGCGTTGGCCTGATTAATCCACCGGTTTGGGCGTGGTCGAGGTGCTCGGCGGCAGGATCGGATATTCCACCTTCGGCTGCTTGCCGGTGGCGGTCTTGAGGAAGGCGACGATGTCGCCGACTTCTTCCGCGTTGAGCTGTTTGCCCAGCTGCGCGGTACCCATGATCGCAACGGCTTCCTCCAGGTCCCAGACCTGCCCGCTGTGGAAGTACGGCGCGGTCAGCGCGATGTTGCGCAGGGGAGCGGCACGGAACACGTACTGGTCATTCTGCGTCTTGGTCACCTCGAAGCGACCCAGGTCGCCGGTGGGCAGGATCTTGCCGTCCGGCTTCTTCACCAGCCCGAACGGGAAGTACGCCTGGCCGCCCAGGTTCACGCCGTTGTGACAACTGATGCAGCCCGAGCTCATGAAGGTCTGCAGGCCCTTCTTCTCCTTGGCGTCCAGGGCGTTGTCGTCGCCCTTGAGGTAGAGGTCGAAGCGCGAATCCGGGGTGATCAGCGTCGACTCGAAGGCCTGTAGCGCGCGCGCCATGTTGTCGAAGCTGACCGGTTGCTGGTCAGCGGGGAAGGCTTTCTCGAAGGAAGCGACGTACTCCGGCATGCTGCGCAGCGTGGCCTCGACGTTCTTCGGTGTGTTGTGCATTTCCACCGGGTTCTGCACCGGACCCTTGGCCTGTTCTTCCAGGTCCTTGGCGCGGCCATCCCAGAACTGCGCGACGTTGAACACCGCGTTGAACACCGTGGGTGAGTTGCGCGCGCCCTTCTGCCAGGCATGGCCGCTGGAGGCGGGCACGTTGTCGGCGCCCCCGGTGCCGATGTTGTGGCAGGTATTGCAGCTGATCACATGGCTGGCGGACAGGCGCGGCTCGAAGAACAGCTGCCGGCCCAGTTCGATCTGGTTGGGGTCGAGTTTGTCGCTGGGCTGCTCCGGGATGGGCTTGAAGATGCTGTTGGCGTTGTCGCGCAGGGCGTCGGCGTTCGCTTGCGCCGCCGCCGTGCTCACGGCCAGCAGCAGGCTGCCCAGGGCCAATTTGATGGGCTGCATGTGGAGTCTCCTTTTCTCAGGCTTTTGGTTTCTTCTGAGTTCAAGGAGAGGCGATGGGATGAGGGGCCGGCTTGACCGAAATCAAGGGGGTAGCCCTGGGCGGGTGCGGATGGTTGCCGCAGCGGTCAGTTGCCGCGCAGGGCACGGGACAGCGCGCGGTCTTTCTGTTGTTCCCAGTCGCGGTCCCGGTCGCTGTTGCGCTGTTCTTCGTACTGCTGGCGTTCCTGGCTCACTCTCATGGCCTGGCATTGCTGGAAACCGTCGTTCCAGCCCAGTGCGTATTTCGCCTCGTCCAGATAGCGCGGCACGTTCTTGCGGAACTCGCCGGAAATGGCACCGGCCGCCTGGCGACCGCTGCCGCAGCCGTCGTCATAACCATCGGCGTAGGCGGGCGGATAGCCCTGGGCGATGAGCGCTTCATGGGTGGTTTCGCAGCCGACGAGCAGCGCGGCGCAGAGCAGAACGAGGGCGGCGCGGTGCGCCATGGAAACTCCCGTGGGCCGAGGAGGGCGGGCACACGCGCCGGATAGGATGATTGGGCGGCACTCTATCCGGCGTTTAGTCAGGAAAGCGTCAAGCCGGTGTGATGCGGATGTGCTGGCCGCCCGCCTCGCGTGCTTCGCAATCGATGCGCACCGGCAGGAAGGCTTCGATCACCGCGCGGTTGCTCAGCAGATGATCGCTCAGCACCGGCGTGGTGAAGCTGCCGCCGCCGGCCAGCGCCATGGGCAGCAGCAACTGGTCGGCGAGATGCTCCTCGACGCTGGTGCTGCAGCGGCGCCAGTCATCGGCCTGGCGCAGCGCCTGGCTGGCAACCCGTTCGGCGCTGACTCCGGCCTGACCGAAGGCGCAGAACAGCAGGGTCAACTGCTCGCATTCGACTTCCAGCAGCAAAGCGTTGCCCGGCCCCTGGTCTTCCGGCAGACGGACGACCTGCGCGGATGCCATGTGCCAATCCTGATGCCGTTTCACCTTCTCCAGCTCACGATCTCCCACATGGCCGGGAATGGCCGCCAGCAGGGCGCGGGCCGAACGCGAAAGCACAGCGCCGCTCTCCGGCAGATGCAGTGGCTGCAGCTCGCCGAGCTCGACGCCCACCCGCAACTCACCGCCGCCGGCCGGCATGAAGCCATGACGCAGCAGTTCGAAGTCGACCTTCGCTCCCATGCGCCGCAGCAACGGCAGCCAGCTGCGCTCGATGAAGTCCGCCGGCGGGGCCAGCGGGTTGTGCGTGCCGCCGCTGATCGCCAGGCTGCTCGGCCCTTCGGCGAACAGCAGGGCCGGCAGCAGCGTCTGCAACACCAGCACGGCGCTGCCCGCGCTGCCGATGGCAAAGCAGTAGTCGCCGCCGCGAATCGCACCGGGGTGGAAGGCCAGGCTGCGCGAACCCAGCTCGTCGCCTTCCACCACCGCGCCACAGATTTCCGCCGCTGCGCGCACGGCCGTCAGGTGCTGACGCAGCAGCCCCGGCCGCGAACGCCGGCCGCGGATGTTGACGATGCGCAGCCCCTTGCCGGTGATCATCGACAGGCTCAGCGCGCTGCGCAGGATCTGCCCGCCACCTTCGGCGCCGTCGAGTTCGATCACGTGCCTGTTCATCTTGTGTAGTCCTTGTGTGCTCACTCAGCCGCTTCGAGGCGGCGAGTTCAATCAATGCAGGTCAGGCTGCCTTTGGGCAGTTGACCGGTCGCGACCAGCTGACGGATTCGTTCTGCCAGCGCCTGCCGCTCTTCAGGCGGTGTCAGTGGGTCCTGGCCCGCGTAGCGCTGATAGCTCCATGAGCGCAGTGCTTTCACCCAGTAGGTCGAGTCCGGCGCTTCGTCGATTTTCCGCAGTAGGTAGGCGAGGCGTTGCCAATACGCCAGCAGACCGAAGAGCGTTTCGCGGCGAGTCTCATCCAGCTCCCGCCAGCGT
Source organism: Pseudomonas sp. PVC-3-1 (assembly GCF_057444315.1). NCBI lineage: Bacteria > Pseudomonadati > Pseudomonadota > Gammaproteobacteria > Pseudomonadales > Pseudomonadaceae > Pseudomonas > Pseudomonas sp. PVC-3-1. Next base: position 6,513,473 of record NZ_CM172023.1, on the reverse strand, counting down.
CGATCGAGGTAATGGCTGATCGGCCCCTGAAGGCTCTGCCAGGGGAGTTTGCGCAACCGTTCGAGGGCGCCGCGAAACACCTTGGGCGAAGGATGCTCCAACTGTTCGATGAAGGCCGGTAGTGCGTCTTCGTCCAACTGAGCGATGGCCGCCAATCGGACCCGCGTGCTGGCCGAGCGCAATGCGACGTCGAGCCAGGTCGTATACACTGGCTTGCCAAGGGTCGCACTCAGGCTCAGCACACCCAGCCATCGAGCGGTGGTCGCTGGCATTGCCCCGGATACGCTTTGCAGCAGTACCTGTGCCGGGTCGATTCCTTCGCGTGGCGCGTGCCACAGTGCTATCGAGCGCACGCTCGCCGAACTATCCAGCAGTCCGCGTTCAAGTGCCTCGGGCGGCACCATCGGCTCTTTCATCAGGAGCCTGAGGGCCTTGCCGCGCACTGTTGCCGAAGCATTGGCCATAGCCATGTGCAGTAGTGCTTGCCGGATCGCGCTTGGTTGCTTTCGGGCCGCATCCACTGCCCGTGTACGCACCACCGGGTCGGGATGACGCAGCGCCTGCTCCACCAGCGCAGCGGAGCCATCGGCTTCGGCCAGTACGCGGAAAAGCAAGCGCGCCGCCTCCCCGCGTAAACCAAGCCAGGTTGCCTTGACCTCCGCCGCATGCTCCGGTCGGGCCAGTAATGACTGCACTTTATGCAGCAGGGAGCGATGATCGCCGCGTTGCTGACGGCTCAACGCGAGCAGTTGCGGCAGGTTCTGCAGGATCAGCGAAACCTGCTCATCGGCCAAGTAGTCTTCGATGCCTTGCAGAGCCTGTACGCGTATGGCTAGCACCCAGTCGTTGGCGCGGGTGAGCAGTACGCCGAGTGCCTCCGCGGAACGCCGACGGGCCAGCATGCGTACGGCCAGTTCGCGGACATATCCGTTGTAGCTGCGGCTCCCGCCTGGCCAGTCCGTCTCAGGGTTGGCGTTCGCCAGCACGGTCAGCGCTTCGTTGACGCCGTAGCCAGCGCGTTGCTGGTCCAGCCAGTTGCGCAGGGCTTGCGCCGTCTCGTCCGAGGGGGTGTCCGGCGAGCGCCTGCGCTCCAGCCAGTGTTTGAGTTGTTTCATATTTCCCTCTCTGTGCGCGCTCAATGGTCAGGCGCGCATTCACAGTCCATTGTCGTCGGCGACGTCTGTTGTCAATCTGTCGCGCTGGCGGCCAGCGCGGACAATGTTCGCCGTCGCGGGTTGTGCAGGGTGAGGCACCAGATACCCCACCATTCCTTGCCGTCGTCGAAGTAGCTGCTCCAGTTACTGCGATGGGGCTCGGCATCGCCGTCGCCGACCCAGTCGAGCACCTGCAGCTCCTCGTCCGGGTACAGCCGCAGCACCTGCAGCCATTCGCGGAAGTCCGCCACCTGCAGCTGGGTGCCGTAGGGTGGGTTGCGGAAGGCGCGGCACAGCGGGTTGTCGTCGCGGGCCAATTCGCGCACTGCCTCGATGTCGAGTGTTTGCGGGCGGGCCTGTGCCAGGTCCGGGGTTAGGTCTGGCCAACGATGGTGGGCGTGTTGCGGGTACTTGGCGATGATCTCAGCCTGCCATTTCCTCGCGCGCTCCTGGATGGACTCGAACAGCATCTGCAACGCCAGGCGATGTTCCGCCTCGCCGGGCGTGGCGGTCGGGGCGAGTGTCAGCACGCGAAAGTCGAAGACGCAGCCCGCCTGTTCCAGGCGGGCGCGCAGCTCTTCCGTGCGCTGGTTTTCCATGGGTTGCAGCATGTCCTTACCTCATCCTTTCACGCACACCACCTGACGCAGGGTATGCAGCACTTCCACCAGCTCGCGCTGGGCGTCCATCACCGCGTCGATGTCCTTGTAGGCCATCGGGATCTCGTCGATCACGTCCTTGTCCTTGCGGCATTCGACGTGGGCGGTGGCGCGCACCTGGTCTTCGACGCTGAACAGCTTCTTGGCCTTGGTGCGGCTCATGGTCCGCCCTGCCCCGTGGCTGCACGAGCAGAACGCCTCTTCGTTACCCAGGCCGCGGACGATGAAGCTCTTGGCGCCCATCGACCCCGGAATGATGCCGAGCTGGCCCTTCTGCGCGGACACCGCGCCTTTACGCGTTACCAGTACTTCTTCGCCGAAGTGGCGTTCCTTCTGCACGTAGTTGTGGTGGCAGTTCACCGCTTCCAGGCTGGCTTCGAACGGCTTGCGGATGACCTGCCGCGCCGCCGCAATCACCGCGCGCATCATCAGTTCGCGGTTCTGCCGGGCGAAGTCCTGGGCCCAGCCCACGGCTTCGACGTAGTCGTCGAAGTGCTGGCTGCCTTCTTCGAAGTAGGCCAGGTCACGGTCCGGCAGGTTGGCGATGTGCTGGCGCATATCGGCCTGGGCCAGTTCGATGAACAGGTTGCCGATGGCGTTACCCACGCCGCGCGACCCGCTGTGGAGCATGAACCAGACGCGGTTGGCTTCGTCGAGGCAGACCTCGATGAAGTGGTTGCCGGTGCCGAGGGTTCCCAGGTGCTTGCGGTTGTTGGTCTTCTCCAGTTTCGGGTGCTTGTCGGTGATCACCTTGAAGCGGCCGGCCAGTGCGCGCCACGCGTCGTCGGCGTGCTCGGGCACGTCTTCCCAGGCGCCCTGGTCGCGGCGGCCGAAGGTCTTGCCGTGGGGCACGGCCTTCTCGATGGCGGTGCGCAGGCCGTGCAGGTTATCCGGCAGGTCCGAGGCCACCAGCGAGGTGCGCGCGGCGATCATGCCGCAGCCGATATCCACACCCACGGCGGCCGGGATGATGGCGCCCTTGGTGGGAATCACGCTGCCAATGGTCGAGCCTTTACCCAGGTGCACGTCCGGCATCACGGCCAGGTGCTTGAAGATGAAGGGCATCTTCGCGGTGTTCATCAGTTGCTGCCTGGCGTCGTCCTCGACCGGTACGCCCTGGGTCCAGAGCTTGATCGGTTTGCCGTTGGCGACTTCCAGCAGTTGGAAGGTCTTGGTGCTCATGTTTCAACTCTCTATTGTTGCGGGACGATCTGGCCGGCAGCGGGTTGCGCTCGGCCGTCGCGAATTCGTTTGTTCAATCGACAGGTACGGCAGCGTATCGCCGTGGAATACACCTGTCCCTGACAGTCTTCGTACCACCACTTCTGCTGCGCGGCGGTCCAGGTCTGCTCGGCGCCGCAGTCGTGGCAGGTGAACTGCTGATCCTCGTACCAGCCACGGCGCACGAATAGCGGGTCGCCGTAGCTGTTGTAGGGCGCCAGGTTCGGGCGGTTGACCGGCAAGCTGCCGGGCGGCGCCAGGCGGCTTTCTGGCTGCCTGGCCCGCTCGACCTTCCAGGCCTTGCGTCGCTGGCGCTTCTGGCGGATTTCCTGGCGGCGCTGTTTGTTGCTCTTCACGGTGCCAACTCCTGCGCCGGGCAGGCCCTGGTCAGGCCTGCTTCAGCGTTACCAGTCCATTCAATACCTGATCCAGGCCGCCGAATACCGAGATGCGGTCGATTCGTTCGGCTACCCGCTCCAGGGTTTCCAGTTCCTTCAAACGCAGGGCGGTGGGGTTGTCTTCCATCACCTTGGCCGTGTTCAGCAGCGAACGGGTCGCCGAGGTTTCTTCGCGGCGGCGGATCACGTTCGCCTGTGCAGCCTTTTCCGCCTCCACCACCTGGGCCAGCAGAGTCTTCATCTCGCCCGGCAGGATGATGTCGCGCACGCCCAGGCCGCTGACCTCGATGCCGGTGCCCGGCAGGCGCTCCTTCAGGTAGGCGCTGACCGAGTCGTCGATGAGCTGCTTGTTCTCCAGCAGTTCATCCAGCGAGCGAGTGCCGACCGCCGCACGCAAGCCGAACTGCAGCTCGCGATAGAGGTGCTCCAGCGGCTTGGACAGGCTGGAAAACGCCGTCAGCACGTCGCTGTAACGCCAGTTGGCGGCCAGGTTCAGGCGCAGGCTGACCTTGTCGCGGGTGAGGATTTCCTGGCCGCTGACTTCCAGTGCCTGGATCCGCGTATCGATCAGTTCCACGCTCACCTGGCGGTTGTAGCGCCAGAAGCCGTACTGGCCAGCCGGCAGCAACTCGACCACCGCACCGTCGACCTTCAGCACGCCGACCTGGTAGGCCGGCACCAGGGTCACCAGCAGCGCTTCGACACCGATCACGCTGCGGCCGCGCAGGTTGCCCTGCATCTGCTGCAGCAGCGCCGGCGCCACGCGGTACTCCTGGCTCAGGTCGATGCGCTCCAGGCGCTGCTCGGTCTGGCCCTTCCAGTACAGCCGGCGGCTGCCCGGTACGAGGATTTCCGCCAGCACACCGTCTTCGAAGCGCAGGCCGGCCTCGTTTTCGGCCAGGTCCATACGGGTGAAGTAGTGCTCGACCAGCGTTGGTTCGGACTGGCGCAGATAGCCGGTCAGACGGTGTTCGAACAGCGGGGTGTTCAGGCTGAAGGTTTCCACGCTCAGGCGGTTGTACAGATCCAGGTGGCGATGGATACCCGGCTTGAGGATCGCCAGGAAATCGCCCTCGGAGTACAACAGGCCGCGTTCGTTCTTCTTCACGGTAAAGCGCTTCAGCAGTTTCATTTCGTTCTCTTCCTTCTTCTCTTTGTCCTTGGGTGCCGGTGTTCGCCGGCCCGTCGGGTGGCGAGGTGGGGGCCTGCGAGAGCCAGGTGCTGCGGACGTCATGTCCATTGCGCCGAATCCATCGGCCAGCACTTGCCTTGTCGCAGGCCCGGTCCTCGTACCGGGCGGGCCGGCGGCGGCTTCGGGTCCCTGGCGTATCCGGCCTTCCTGGCCGCTTTGCGCCTGTCCCGTCGCCCACCGGCGGGGTGTTGCCTTCATGAGTAGCTGCCTTAACAGGGCAGTGTTCGAGCGGGAGTCGAACCCGCGACAGGCCATTGCTTCGATGGCTGCTCTACCGGACTGAGCTATCGAACGGCGCGGGCAGGATTCGAACCTGCGACGGTTCCCACGAAGGGGAGTGCTCTACCGGGCTGAGCTACCGCGCCATCGACCGTGACTGCTGCAGCGGCATGCACGAAGCCGACACCAGGGGTGGGCTCGGGCACCGGCGGGAGTGGAAGTCCCTGCCCGTGGGCTGCATCAGCGATGCGGTCGAGGGAGATATAGCGAGGGGCGTGCCAGGTTTGTTTTGGATGGGCGGGGAATTTTTATAACTATTTGATAAGTAACGGTTTAATTATTTTTATTGGGTTGCTTTTCGGTTATGTCGGTTGGCTGATGCAGCTATTTATGGATATCCTGAGATCGTTATTTATCTTTATGGATAAAAGATGACAGCCAAGAAAACCGTCGCCATCGGCTTCCTCGGTTCCACCCTGGATCGCGTTGGCAAGGGCGCGGCGCGCTGGCAGAAGTGGCGGCCCACGGTCGGCCTGTGCCAACAGCAGGACCTGCTGATCGATCGCCTGGAGCTGATCCATGGGCTGGATGCGCGGGATGTCAGTCTGGCCGAGCGCATTGCGGCAGACGTGCGGCATATCTCCCCGGAAACCGAGGTGTGCCTGCAGCCCATGGCGCTGCGCAACCCGTGGGACTTCGAGGAGGTCTACGGTGCGCTGCACGATTTCGTCGGTGGCTACAGCTTCGATACCGAGCACGAGGACTACCTGGTGCACATCACCACCGGGACCCACGTCGCGCAGATCTGCTGGTTCCTCCTGACCGAGGCGCGCTACCTGCCGGCGCGGCTGGTGCAGGCTTCGCCATCGCGGCGCAAGGACGAGGCGCGGCAGCCGGAGGGGACAGTCGCGGTCATCGACCTTGACCTGTCACGCTACGACCGCATCGCCACGCGCTTCCGTCGTGAGCAGGAGGAGAGCCTGGCTTTCCTCAAGTCCGGCATCGCGACGCGCAACGCCGAATTCAACCGCTCCATCGAACAGATCGAGCGGGTTGCCGGGCGCTCCCGCGCGCCGATGCTGCTGATCGGCCCGACCGGTGCCGGCAAGTCCTTCCTCGCTCGTCGCGTGTACGAACTCAAGCGCGCACGGCACCAGTTCCAGGGGCGCTTCGTCGAGGTGAACTGCGCGACGTTGCGCGGTGACGGCGCCATGTCCGCGCTGTTCGGCCATATCAAGGGGGCCTTCACCGGCGCGCAGAACGCCCGCGAGGGCCTGCTGCGCGCGGCAGATGGCGGCATGCTGTTCCTCGACGAGATCGGCGAGCTGGGCCTGGATGAGCAGGCCATGCTGCTCAAGGCCATCGAAGAGAAGCGCTTCTTCCCGCTGGGCTCGGACCGCGAGGTGGGCAGTGACTTCCAACTGATTGCCGGCACCCATCGTGACCTGCGCGAGCGCGTGGCCGAAGGGTTGTTCCGCGAGGACCTGTTCGCCCGCATCAACCTCTGGACATTCGATCTGCCGGGTTTGGCCGGCCGCCGCGAGGACATCGAGCCGAACATCGATTTCGAACTGGAGCGCCACGCCCGCGAGCAGGGCCGCCTGGTGCGTTTCAACCGCGAGGCACGTACGCGTTACCTGGCTTTCGCCAACTCGGCGCAGGCGTTGTGGAGCGGCAACTTCCGCGAGCTGTCGGCGTCCATCACCCGCATGGCGACGCTTGCCGACAGCGGCCGGATCGACGAGGTGCTGGTGGAGGAAGAGATTGGCCGACTGCGCCGCTCCTGGGGCGCCACCCAGGCCCAGAGCCTGCTGGATCCTTTGCTGGGGGAGGGCGCCGAGGCGCTGGACCTGTTCGACCGCCTGCAGCTGGAAGCGGTGATCGACGTCTGTCGGCAGGCACGCAGCCTGTCCGACGCCGGCCGCCAGCTGTTCGCCGTCTCGCGTCAGGAGAAGCAGAACCCCAACGACGCTGACCGCCTGCGCAAGTACCTGGCGCGCTTCGGGCTGGACTGGGCGTCGTTGAGGGACTGAGGCGCAACGCGCCTCAGTAGTGATACCAGCGCAGCTCCAGCATCACTTCGTTGCGCGGGCTGGCTTCATGGCTGAACTCACGCTGGGCTGACAGGCGCAGGCCGAGGTTGCGGCCCAGTTCCACCTGCTGGCCGAAGCTCAGGGTGCGGCGTACTTCGCCGTTGTGGAAGTAGTCGCCCTTGCCTTCGAGGCTGAGGTTGCCGAGCGGATTACTCCACAACACGCCGGTGTCGAAGCCCATGGCCGGGGCGAGGGTGGCGGCGAAGTCCTGGTTGTTCTCCAGGCGCGCGGTGCCCAGGGCATAGGCCTGCAGATCATCGGTCAGCTTCCAGCTGCCACCGGCGCCACCGTTGAGGTGGCCGACCAGGGTGTCGTGGTCGTTGTCGCTGTGCTTGCCGATCACCCGTTCCCAGCCGCCGGCGACCTGCCACGACAGCGGTTTCAGCAGCTCGTTGCGCGGCGTCATGGAGCGGATGGTGACCAGGTCCAGCTGCTGCAGTTGCCAGCGGCTGCCTTCGTACTGGCGAAGCTTCAGCTGGCCGATCTCGATCTGTGCGCCCAGCGGGAAGCCGTAGGCGTTGTCGTCGAGGTCGTGGTAGGCCATGCGCAGGCCGTACTGGGCGAAGGCTTCGCCGTCGCGGCTGCCGGCGCCCAGTTGCCAGGTACGTGACTCGTGGCCGTTCTCCGGCTGGCCGGGGCGCTCGACCTCCAGTGCTGGCGGCGGGTTGCTGTTGATCGCCTTGAGCAGGTTGTAGCTGCGCGAGGCGGTGGATTGGTCGCGCTCCTGGCCGGTGGCGCGGTAGCGCACCAGGCGGAAGGCAGTGTCCTGCACCAGGGCCTGGCGATCAGCGGGCAGGGCTGTGAATTCGGGGCTCTGCAGCTGACTGTCGTCGTCGGCGATGTGGCGGGCCAGCACCTTCTCGTCGTGGCTCAAGGGCTCGCCACGGGCCAGCAGCTCACGCTCGCGGGAGGGGCGATAGTCCACCCGGTCGATCAGCCCGGCGTCCTTCACCGCGCGCACCGTGTCGGTGGGAATGGCGGTGATCGGGAAATGGTCGGTGAGCTCGGTGCCGGGGCGGGCGATTTCCAGCAGCTCCAGCAGGCGGAAGGAGCAGTTCTCGTCGAAGAAGTAGTACTTGAAGCGGATCTGTTTCAGCTCCCAGACGTGCTCGACCATGCGCGCGGTTTCTTCCGGCGTGAGGTTCAGGCGGTATTCCCAGAGGTCGCGGTTCTCCAGGCGGCTGTATTCGGAGAGCTTCTCGCGGTAAGGCACGAGGGCGAACAGGCCGGGGTAGCCGCCCATCAGGCCTTTCCAGGCGTAGAGGATGCTGTTGTCCATGCCCTCGATATAGGCGCCGAAGTTGAGCGCATAGCTGAGCAGGGCGGTGTTGTCGGAGTCGACGTCGGCCTGGTCAATGCGCAGCAGGGTGTGACCGAACATCGAGGACGGACTGTTCAGGTAGGCCGCCGGGAATACCAGCACGGCGCTGTGCGGGTTGATGTCCTGGTACCAGGTGGTGAACTCCTTGCACTCCACCGTTGGCAGGTCATCGAGCTGCAACTGCTGGCGCAGCCAGCGGGTGCGCGCCGGGTAGACGCACTGTGCGTGCTTGTCGCCGAGGCTGGCCGGGGCGTAGAGGGCCTTCACGGTGGCGGCCAGTTCGGATTCCGGATGGCGGTCTCCATCCTTGGCGAGGAAGAACTTCGGGTCGTCGACGAAGCTGCGCCAGCCACCGAGCTTGGCGTGTTCATAGTGACCCAGGGCCAGCCAGTAGGGCTCGTCAGCCAGCGACTGCAAGCGTTGTGGGTCGATCGCGGGCGAAGCCAGCAGTGGGGTGCAGGCGCACAGCGCCATCCAGGGCAACAGGCGTTTGGGCATCGAGTGGGCTACTGGGAGGGAAGGGTGAGCCCGCCGTCAGGGCAGCGGGCTCGCGTTGGCCATCAGGCCTGTTCGGCGTACTTGGCCAGGGTGCTGTCCTGCTTCAGGACGGCCTGGGTGTTGGCGTAGACATCTTCGGCGGTGACGTCGGATTTGTTGAAGATATGCGCGAAGTGTTCATGGGTGACCTGGGCGAAGTGCGCGCGGTCCTCGGGCTTCACGCCCAGCACTACGGCATAGGTGGTCAGCGCTTCGCCGTCACCCTTGGCCATGTCTTCGGAGAGCTCGTCCATCATGCTGCTGAGCACGATCATCGGTTTGCCGCCGTAGGTCAGCGCACCGTTGGTGTGGCAGCCGTTGGTGCCGGTGGTCATGCCGAAGGTGTTGTTGCCGCTGGTGCCGTTGGTGGTGGCTGCCAGGACGTGGGTGGCGGTGCCGCGCTGGCCCTTGAATAGCATGTTGCCCCAGCCGCAGCCGTCGCTGCCGGGGGCATCGGCGAGGGCGCTCAGGGAGGCGGTGGCGAGGAGGGTACCGAGCAGAATCCTTTTCATCGTTTTTCTCTCTTTTTGAGGTCGGGCTTTTTGAGATCGGGAAACGTTGAACAGTCGCTGACAGCCTAACAGCGCCTGTCAGAGCTTTTCTCCAATGCCTTGCAGGTGTCAAGGCAACCGCTGCCGCAGGCAGTATGGCCGGCCCCGGCTGAAAGGGCCCGGATGACCGGCAGTTGATCGGCATCAGCAGCGGAAGTCTTGGAACCGACCACACTTGAATCAGTTCCCCTTGCGAGGAAGTCGTCATGGTCGATTTCGATCCACGGCCAGCGCTTGATCAGTTGGCAGCCGAGTATTCCAAACGTGCCGAAGCCATCCGCCGCGACCTGGGTCGCAGCCATTCGCCGGACTTCGCCGAACAGGCCCAGCAGCGGCAGAACGACGACGTGCTGCGCGCGTTGCTGGCCGAAGCGGATGCGGGGATGCGCCTGGTAGGCCTGGCGCGCCTGCGTCTGGCTGACGGCACCTACGGCGAGTGCGCGCGTTGTGGCGAGGCCATCGAGGAGCGCCGCCTGCGCGCTCTGCCGGCTGCCGAGCACTGCCTGCGCTGCGCCGATGCGGTGGACTGAAACTGTCACCAATACTGCCTTGCCAGTGGCGCGCAGGCGGCGCGAGAATGCGGACGAATCTCCGCGGCCTCGCGCCGCCCGAAGCAAGGACCTCCAATGCCCGATTCCGTTGCTGCCGGCCTGCGCCTGGCGCCCGATGAACTGACCCGCCCCTTCACCCCCGAACAGTTTCCCTTCAAGACCACCGAAGAACTGGAGCCTTTCCTGGGCGTGCTCGGACAGGAGCGCGCGGTCGAGGCGCTGCAGTTCGGCGTGGCGATGCCGCGTCCGGGTTACAACGTGTTCGTCATGGGCGAACCGGGCACCGGTCGCTTCTCTTTCGTGCAGCGTTATCTGAAGGCCGAGGGCAAGCGCCTGCCGACGCCGGCCGACTGGGTCTACGTCAATAATTTCGATGATTCGCGCGAGCCTCGCGTGATCGAGCTACCGCCAGGCAGCGCCGCTGAGTTCGGCGCCGACATCGACCACCTGATCGACAACCTGCTTTCTACCTTCCCCTCGGTATTCGAGAGCCCCGCGTACCAGCAGAAGAAGAGCGCCATCGACCGCGCCTTCAACCAGCGTTACGACAAGGCTCTGGACACCGTCGAGCGCCTCGCGCTGGAGAAGGAAGTCGCCCTTTACCGCGATAGCGCGAATATTGCCTTCACCCCGATGAAGGACGGCAAGGCGCTGGATGAAGCAGAGTTCGCCCAGTTGCCGGAAGAGGAGCGCGAGCGCTTCCACGCCGACATTGCCGACCTCGAGGAACACCTCAACGAGGAGCTTTCCAGCCTGCCGCAGTGGAAGCGCGAGTCCAGCAACCAGCTGCGTCAGCTCAACGAGGAAACCATCACCCTGGCGCTGCAGCCGCTGCTGGCGCCACTGGTGGAGAAGTACAACAACAACTCCGGAGTCAGCGCCTACCTGCAGGCCATGCAGCTCAACCTGCTGAAGACCGTGGTCGACCAGTTGGTGGACGCCGAACGCACCGACCCGCAACGCAAGCAGGGCCTGGAAGAGCAGTACGCACCGAACCAGGCGATCGGCCACCATGCCACCAGCGGCGCGCCGGTGGTGTTCGAGTCGCACCCGACCTATGACAACCTGTTCGGTCGCATCGAGTACGCCTCCGACCAGGGCGCGCTCTACACCAGCTATCGCCAGTTGCGCCCCGGTGCGCTGCACCGCGCCAATGGCGGCTTCCTGGTGCTGGAGGCGGAGAAGCTGCTCAGCGAACCGTTCGTCTGGGACGCCCTCAAGCGCGCGCTGCAATCGCGCCAGCTGAAGATGGAGTCGCCCCTGGCCGAGCTCGGCCGCTTGACCGCCATGAGCCTGACGCCCCAGGTGATCCCACTGAACCTCAAGGTGATCATCATTGGCTCGCGGCAGATCTACTACACGCTGCAGGACCTCGATCCGGACTTCCAGGAAATGTTCCGCGTGCTGGTGGATTTCGACGAGGACATCCCGCTCGCCGAGGACAGCCTCGAACAATTCTCCCAACTGCTGAAAACTCGTACTTCCGAAGAAGGCCTGGCGCCGCTCACCCGTGAAGCCGTGGCGCGCCTGGCGACCTACAGCGCCCGCCTGGCCGAACACCAGGGCCGCCTTTCGGCGCGCATCGGGGACCTGTTCCAGCTGGTCAGCGAAGCGGACTTCATCCGCCAGTTGGCCGGCCAGGAAGTGACTGACCTGGGCCACATCGAGCGTGCCCTGAAGGCCAAGGAAACTCGCACCGGCCGCGTGTCGGCGCGGATTCTCGACGACATTCTCGCCGGCATCATCCTGATCGACAGCGAAGGCGCCGCGGTGGGCAAGTGCAACGGCCTGACCGTGCTGGAAGTGGGCGACTCCGCCTTCGGCATGCCGGCGCGCATCTCTGCCACCGTCTATCCGGGCGGCAGCGGCATCGTCGACATCGAGCGCGAGGTCAACCTCGGCCAGCCGATCCACTCCAAGGGCGTGATGATCCTGACCGGCTACCTCGGCAGCCGCTACGCCCAGGAGTTCCCGCTGGAGATTTCCGCGAGCATCGCCCTGGAGCAGTCCTACGGTTACGTGGACGGTGACAGCGCCTCGCTGGGCGAGGTCTGCACGCTGATTTCCGCCCTGTCGCGCACGCCGCTGCGCCAATGCTTCGCGATCACCGGCTCGATCAACCAGTTCGGTGAAGTGCAGGCGGTGGGCGGGGTCAACGAGAAGATCGAAGGCTTCTTCCGCCTTTGCGAGGCCCGTGGCCTGACCGGCGAGCAGGGGGTGATCATTCCGCGCGCCAACGTTGCCACCCTGATGCTCGACGAGCGTGTGCTGCAGGCGGTGCGTAACGGCCAGTTCCACATCTACGCCGTGCGCCAGGCCGACGAGGCGTTGAGCCTGCTGGTCGGTGAGCCGGCCGGTGCGCCGGACGCCAAGGGCCACTTCCCCAAGGGCAGCGTCAACGCCCGTGTCGTCGAACGCCTGAAGGAAATCTCCGAGCTGGGCATGGACGAGGAAGAGAAGGAAAAGCCCGCCAAGGAGCCCGCTGCTGCCAAGCCCGCCAGCAAGCCGAAGGCGGAGAAGGTGCCGGTGGACAAAGCCCCTGTGGAGAAAGAGCGCGCCCGCAAGAAGAAAGACGCTGACTGAATACGGCCAGGGCAGGGCGCCGGCCGGGGCATTCCACCGGCGCCATTTTCACGCCGTTGTCCGCAAGATGGGCGGATAAATCCGCACTTTCGCGTGTCGGAACCTGGGTGTAGTCTCAAACTCAGGACAACCGCGAGGGTGCCGCCATGCCGCGTAACCTCTGCCTTATCCGCCCCTGTCTGGGGCTGACCACGCGCATCGAGTGCGAGATCAGGCCGCTGGCCGGAGAGAATGGACTCTGGACCTTGTTGTGTGCCGCCGGCATGTCCGGTGCGCAGCCTACCGCCATCAAGGCGCAGGGCCCGTTCTGCGGGCCTTTCGTGGCCGAAGGTGTGCTTGAGGCGATCTCCGACTGCCTGGCCCAGCAGGGCTACATCGTGGCAGACGATCCCCCCATCTGGCAGTTGCACCTGCAAGGCGAACTGCGCCGCCTGAACGGCGAACGCTCGCGCCATGTCGGCAACTTCCAGTTCCGCCCCGAGGGTTGAGGCTTGCAAGGCTGAGAGAAGGATTGCGCAGTCCCTGCACGATCCGCTGAAAGCCGCGGGGCGCTTGGTCGCTACGGTTTCATACCGTGGCCGCCCACATATTTATCCACAGAAATCCGGGATAACTCGCAAAAGTCATCCGCTATACTGCGGCCGCCCTTTCCCAAGACTTTTCCTACGAGCACCATGGAACGATTCGTCGAAAACTCCCTGTACGCCGCGCGCTGGCTGTTGGCGCCGATCTACATCGGCCTGTCGCTGGCCTTGCTGGCGCTGACCATTAAATTCTTCCAGGAAATCTTCCACATCCTGCCCAGCATCTTCAGCATCGCCGAGGCGGACCTAATCCTGGTGCTGCTGTCGCTGATCGACATGGCGCTGGTCGGCGGCCTGCTGGTGATGGTGATGTTCTCCGGCTACGAGAACTTCGTGTCGCAGCTGGATATCGACGAAGGCAAGGAAAAGCTCAGCTGGCTCGGCAAGATGGACGCCAGTTCGCTGAAGAACAAGGTGGCCGCCTCCATCGTGGCGATCTCCTCGATCCATCTGTTGCGGATCTTCATGGACGCCAAGAACATCGAAGACAACAAGCTGATGTGGTACGTGATCATGCACCTCACCTTCGTCCTCTCGGCCTTCGCCATGGGCTACCTGGACAAGGCCACGCGCCACGACCACTAAGGCTCTGCTGCGTCATCCACACCGCCCGACCGTTGCAAAACGGACGGGCGGTTGCGTTTTCGGCTTGCGGTGCGCGCCTGCTGGTCAAGACTTTCCGCGTGGATCAATCCGCAGGAGGTGCAGCATATGAATCTGCAGGAACTGACCAGCCGCTCCGTCGCCGGCGACATCGACGAGATCAACCTGGTGTCGCTGGAGGGCGATATCTACGTGCTGGAGGCTCGCATGGGCGCGCGCTTCTACCCGGTCCAGGACGAGGCCGGGCACGTCATCAGCGTGCGCTCGGTTGCCCACGCGCGGGAAGTGCTCCGGGCGCTGCCCAGCGTCCCTTTCCATCTGGTGCATGCCGTGGTGCATGACGAGATGTGCGGCATGGACGATGAGCGCGACATCGGCGCCGGTGTGACCATCCCGCTGCACTGAGTGTGTAGCGAGGCGCTTGGCCCATCCCGCTGCGCGAGGCACGCGCGGTGGGGGAGGCGGTGCATCTGTGCTAGGCTGGCGGCCCTTTTTTGAACCCCCAGCGGAGCGCCGCCATGAGCGAACTCAATCTTTCCACCGACGAAGCCCGCGTCAGCTACGGCATTGGCCGTCAGCTGGGCGACCAGCTGCGCGAGAACCCGGTTCCGGGCATGACCCTCGACGCCATTCTGGCTGGCCTGTCCGACGCTTACGCCGGCGCCGAAAGCCGCGTTCCGGGCGAAGCCTTGTCCGCCAGCTTCCAGGTGATCCGCGAGCGTATGCAGGCCGAAGCCCAGGTGAAAGCCGAAGCCGCCGCTGCTGTTGGTCGCGAGTACCTGGTGGAGAACGCCAAGCGCGAAGGCGTGACCGTCCTGCCGTCCGGCCTGCAGTACGAAGTGCTGACCACCGGTGAAGGCGCCAAGCCGTCCCGCGAAGACACCGTGCGCACCCACTACCACGGCACCCTGGTCGACGGCACTGTCTTCGACAGCTCCTACGAGCGCGGCCAGCCGGCTGAATTCCCGGTGGGCGGTGTGATCGCCGGCTGGGTCGAGGCCCTGCAGCTGATGAACGCTGGCAGCAAGTGGCGCCTGCATGTGCCGAGCGAACTGGCCTATGGCGGCCAGGCCGTCGGCAGCATCCCGCCGCACAGCGTGCTGGTGTTCGACGTCGAGCTGCTGGAAATCCTCTGATTCCCGAGGGTTCGCTGCGCAGTGCCATCCCTGGCCACTCCGCAGGAAAAGGGGCGCTTCGGCGCCCCTTTGTGCATCTGCCTCCCGGGCGGCAGAGCACTGGCGGCGCGTCCTGCGCCGCCGCAATTTCCACACTGCACATGTTTTTTGTAGGAGCGAGCTTGCTCGCGAACAGCCCCTGCATCGGTATCGAGAGAGGCTCGCGAGCAAGCTCGCTCCTGCAGTCGTGGTTGTGGTCGTCAGCGCAGCGCGCGGGCGTAACAGAACAGGAACAGGTTGCGCACCAGTTCCTTGAGCACCAGCGGCTCGCTGGTGCTGAGCTCGGACAGCTCCAGGCCGCCCTGTTCGCGCAGCTCATCCAGGGCCTCTTCCTCCAGTACCGCGCAGACTTCCCCGGTGTCCCGATGCAGGATGCGCAGGTAAGGGTGCGGGCGATCCAGCCAGGCGTCGATCATGTAGGTCATGGCGTGTTCCTCCGTGCAGACCTTTTAATGAGAATAATTCTTATTATCTTAATAGCAAGCGCCAATTGGAAAAATTTTTCTGCTGGCGACGATCTGTTGTTTCCGGGCAGACAACAAAAAGCCCGCCGCGGCGAACCGGGGCGGGCTTTTGCGAAACGGCGGATCAGTGCGTGCGGGCGACCGAGAACTCAGCCAGTTCGATCAGCGCGGCGCGGTATTCGTTGTCCGGCAGCGCCTTGAGGTGCTCGATGGCGCGGGCGGCGTATTCGCGGGCGAGGTTGGCGGTGTAGTCCAGCGCGCCGGCGGCTTCCACGGCGGCGCGGATGCCTTCCAGGTCCTGGCTGCCGCCTTGCTGGATAGCCTTGCGCACCAGTGCAGCCTGTTCCGGGGTGCCGTCGCGCATGGTGGCGATCAGCGGCAGGGTGGGCTTGCCTTCGGCGAGGTCGTCGCCGACGTTCTTGCCCAGGCTGGCGGCGTCGCCGCGGTAGTCGAGCAGGTCGTCCACCAGTTGGAAGGCGATGCCCAGGGCATCACCGAACAGGCGCAGCGCCTCGGCTTGCTCGGCCGGTGCGTTAGCCAGCGCAGCTGCGCTGTGGGTGGAGGCCTCGAAGAGCATCGCGGTCTTGCCGCGGATGACTTCCATATAGGTATCTTCGGTGGTGCTGGCGTCGCGAACCTTGGACAGCTGCAGCACTTCGCCTTCAGCGATCACGCGGGTGGCCTGGGAAATGATGCGCATGACCGGCATGGAGCCCAGCTCGACCATCATTTCGAAGGAGCGCGCATAAAGGAAGTCGCCCACCAGCACGCTCGGCGCATTGCCCCACTGGGCATTGGCGGTGGCGCGGCCGCGGCGCAGGCCGGAGGCGTCGACCACGTCGTCGTGCAGCAGGGTGGAGGTGTGCAGGAATTCGATGGTGGCGGCCAACAGCTTCAGGTCATCGCCCGAATAACCCAGCGCCTTGCCGGAGAGGAGCACCAGCAGCGGGCGAAGACGCTTGCCGCCGGCGGAGATGATGTAGTCGCCGATCTTTTCCACCAGGGGAACGCGGGAAGTGAGTTGGCGACGGATGATGCCGTCGACGGCGGTGAAGTCGTCCGCCACCACGCGATAGAAAGCCTGGGGTTGCATTAAAGACAGCGCTCCTCGTAGATTGCGCGGCATGCTAGGTGCCGGGGGGAAGGCCTGTCAAGGCGAGGCCCCATGGGGCTTGATCCGCACTGGGGGTTTGCGTACAATCGCGGCCCCGAACTTCCCTGGCATATCCTGCCTTACGCAATTGCACGGGCGTCCTTTCCGGCCCCATGCAGCCATGCCGACCGATTCCTCTTTCTATAAAGCGTCGGGTGAGCAGGTCTAACGGAGACATCCAGATGTACGCAGTAATTGTTACTGGTGGCAAGCAATACAAAGTCACCGAAGGCGAATTCCTCAAGGTCGAGAAACTCGACGTTGCCACCGGCGAAGCGATCAACCTGGATCGTATCCTGCTGGTTGCCAATGGCGACGACGTCAAGATCGGCCTGCCGGTGGTAGAAGGCGCGAAAGTGACCGCAGAAGTGGTTTCCCACGGTCGTCACGACAAAGTGCGCATCATCAAGTTCCGCCGCCGCAAGCACCACATGAAGCGTCAGGGCCACCGCCAGTGGTTCACTGAAATCAAAATCACCGGCATCCAGGCCTAATTCCTCTTCAGGAGAATTGACTCATGGCACACAAAAAAGCTGGCGGTAGTACCCGCAACGGCCGCGACTCAGAAAGCAAACGCCTTGGCGTGAAGCTGTTCGGTAGCCAGGCTGTCAAAGCAGGCAACATCATCGTGCGTCAGCGCGGTACCCAGTTCCACGCTGGCTACGGCGTTGGCATGGGCAAGGATCACACCCTGTTCGCTAAAGTCGACGGCGTGATCAAGTTCGAAGTGAAAGGCGCCTTTGGCCGTCGCTATGTAAGCGTCGTCGCTGCCTAAGCGAGCTCTCACTGAAAAAGCCCTGTCTCGCGACGGGGCTTTTTTGTTTCTGGCGTTTCCAGGCGAGGTGCTGTCGGTTCGGGCGTTTGCGCGGACTTGGCTGTATCCTATGCTCCTTTTCTTATTTTCAACCCGCAGGCTCTGCGGGAGGCGTTCGCAATGAAATTCGTCGACGAAGTATCCATCCACGTGAAAGCCGGTGACGGCGGCAACGGTCTCATGAGCTTCCGCCGCGAGAAGTTCATCGAGAAAGGCGGTCCCAACGGCGGTGACGGTGGTGACGGCGGCTCGGTGTATCTCGAGGCCGACGAGAACCTGAATACCCTGGTGGACTACCGCTACACCCGTCGTTTCGACGCCCAGCGCGGCGAGAACGGTGGCAGCAAGGACTGCACCGGCGCCAAGGGTGACGATCTCGTCCTGCCCGTGCCGGTCGGTACCACCATCATTGATGCCAATACCCAGGAAATCATTGGTGACCTGACCGCTGCGGGCCAGCGCATCATGGTTGCCCAGGGCGGCTGGCACGGCTTGGGTAATACCCGCTTCAAGTCCAGTACCAACCGCGCGCCGCGCCAGACCACTCCGGGCAAGCCGGGTGATGCGCGTGACCTCAAGCTGGAGTTGAAGGTGCTGGCGGATGTCGGTCTGCTCGGTCTGCCGAACGCCGGCAAGAGCACCTTCATTCGTGCGGTGTCTGCCGCCAAGCCGAAGGTTGCCGATTATCCCTTTACCACCCTGGTGCCGAACCTGGGCGTGGTCAGCGTCGGTCGCTTCAAGAGCTTCGTGGTCGCCGACATTCCCGGCCTGATCGAAGGTGCTGCCGAAGGCGCCGGCCTGGGTATCCGCTTCCTCAAGCATTTGGCGCGTACCCGCCTGCTGCTGCATATCGTCGACATGGCGCCGCTGGATGAGAGTGATCCGGCCGATGCCGCGGAAACCATCGTCCACGAGCTGGAGAAGTTCAGCCCGGCGCTGACCGAGCGTGACCGCTGGTTGGTGCTGAACAAGATGGACCAGATCCTCGAGCCCGAGGAGCAGGAGCGTCGCAAGCAGGCCGTGGTCGAGCGCCTGGGTTGGGAAGGCCCGGTCTATGTGATCTCTGCGCTGGAGCGCGAAGGCACCGAGAAGCTGAGCCAGGACATCATGAAGTACCTCGACGAGCGCACTCTGCGCATCGAGGAGGAGCCGGCCTATGGCGAAGCCCTGGCGACCCTGGATCAGCGTATCGAAGACGAGGCTCGTGCCCGTCTGCAGGCCCTGGATGATGCCCGTGCACTGCGCCGCTCCGGTCTGAAGAATGTCGATGATGTGGATGATGATGATTTCGAGGACGACGAAGACGACGGCGACGGGCCGGAAATCTTCTACGTGCCTTGATCGGAGCGGCGCCCGCCGGTCCGGATGAAACGTGTGAAGCCTGACTTCTAAGGTTGAGGGTATGCGTGAGAAGGTCACTGGCGCCAAGCGCTGGGTAGTCAAGATTGGCAGTGCGTTGCTGACCGCCGATGGTCGCGGTCTGGATCGCGACGCCATGGCGGTTTGGGTTGAGCAGATGGTCGCGCTGCATTGCGCGGGCGTCGAGCTGGTGCTGGTGTCCTCGGGCGCCGTCGCGGCGGGCATGAGTCGCCTGGGTTGGGTTTCCCGACCTAGTGACATGCATGAGCTGCAGGCGGCTGCCGCGGTGGGGCAGATGGGCCTGGTGCAGGCCTGGGAGTCCAGCTTCGGCGTGCATGGCCTGCAGACCGCGCAGGTGTTGCTGACCCATGACGACCTGTCTGACCGCAAGCGCTATCTGAATGGGCGCAATACCCTGCGCACGCTGGTTGATCTCGGTGTGATCCCGGTCATCAACGAGAACGACACCGTTGTCACCGACGAGATCCGCTTCGGTGACAACGACACCCTGGCGGCGCTGGTGGCCAACCTGGTCGAGGCTGACCTGCTGGTGATCCTTACCGATCGCGACGGCATGTTCGATGCCGATCCGCGCAACAATCCCGACGCCCAGTTGATCTTCGAGGCCCGTGCCGATGATGCGGCGCTGGATGCCGTGGCTGGCGGCACGGGTGGTGCGCTGGGGCGTGGCGGTATGCAGACCAAGCTGCGCGCGGCTCGTCTGGCGGCGCGTTCTGGTGCGCATACCGTCATTGTCGGTGGTCGTATCGAGCGCGTGCTGGATCGCCTGCGTGTCGGTGAGCGTCTCGGTACGCTGCTGACCCCTGAGCAGAGCCGCAAGGCGGCGCGCAAGCAGTGGCTGGCTGGGCATTTGCAGATGCGCGGCACGCTGGTGCTGGACGATGGCGCCGTCAAGGCGGTCGCCCAGGACCACAAGAGTCTGCTGCCGGTTGGTGTGAAGGCCGTGCAGGGCAGCTTCCGGCGCGGCGAGATGATCGTTTGCGTGGATCAGCAGGGGCGCGAAATTGCCCGTGGGCTGGCCAACTACAGTGCGCTCGAGGCGCAGAAGATCATCGGTCAGCCGACCGATGCCATCGAAAGCCTGCTGGGCTATGTCGATGGTCCGGAGTTGGTGCACCGCGACAACCTGGTACTTGTCTGAGGACTTCTCCATGCGCAAGGGATTGATCGCTGCGTTGATGCTGCTGCCGGCGCTGGCGCGGGCTGATGTGATTGGCGAAGTGTCCACCGTCTTCAAGTGGGTCGGGCCGAACGACAAGATTGTCGTCGAGGCTTTTGACGATCCGAAGGTGGAGGGCGTCAGCTGCTACCTGTCCCGCGCAAAGACTGGTGGCGTGAAGGGCGGTCTGGGGTTGGCGGAGGATCGCGCCGAGGCGTCGATCTCCTGTCGTCAGGTCGGGCCGATCCGCTTCTCGGGTGAGCTTAAGGATGGCGAGGTGGTGTTCCAGCAGCGCACGTCGCTGGTGTTCAAGACCATGCAGGTGGTGCGTTTCTTCGACAAGAAGCGCAACGCGCTGGTTTATCTGGTCTACAGCGACCGGGTGATCGAAGGCAGTCCGCAGAATGCGGTGACGGCGATTCCGATCATGCCGTGGCCTGAAAAGTAAGAAAGAGAAGGGCGGGCGACCGCCCTTTCTTTTTGTCCGCAGAAAGGTGTGCCTGTGGATAAGGGGGCTTTCTGCAGGGTGAATAACCTGGGGCAGGTGATTCGCTGGTTTTTGACGGATAGCGCTGGTGCGTTGTGCGCCCTGCGGCTGTTTCCGGAGAAATCGCAGGCAATAAAAAACCGGCCCTGGGGCCGGTTTTTCAAGAACGGAACGCTTACGCGGTGGCCAGGGCCTTCACGTGGGCGTTCAGGCGGCTCTTGTGGCGAGCGGCCTTGTTCTTGTGGATGATGCCTTTGTCGGCCATGCGGTCGATGACCGGTACGGCAGCAACCAGAGCGGCCTGGGCCTTCGGCAGGTCCTTGGCGTCGACTGCTTTGACTACGTTCTTGATGTAGGTACGAACCATGGAACGCAGGCTGGCGTTGTGGCTGCGACGCTTCTCAGCCTGTTTGGCGCGTTTTTTGGCGGAAGGTGTGTTGGCCACCGTCGAGCTCCTCGAAAAAAACTTGGGATGTTGCGAATAAATTAAGGCCGCGAATAATGCCGTTGCATCAGGGCCTTGTCAAGGGTATGCGCGGCCTCCGACGAGTGGTGCGACGGGCGCACGCTGTCCGGCGGATGGGGTGATTTATTCGCCCCGCGGCCCTACACTGCTGCGCTTCGCCTGGCGGCCGGGCTTTCGCCCAGGCCAGTGCCGCGCCCTGCAGGGTCGGCCATTCTACCAGTTCTGGACGCTATGAACCTACTCAAGTCGCTGGCCGCGGTCAGCTCGATGACCATGATCTCGCGGGTGCTCGGCTTCGTGCGCGACACCATCGTCGCGCGCATGTTCGGCGCTGGCATGGCCACCGACGCCTTCTTCGTCGCCTTCAAACTGCCCAACCTGCTGCGCCGCATCTTCGCCGAGGGCGCGTTCTCCCAGGCTTTCGTGCCGATCCTGGCCGAGTACAAGACCCAGCAGGGCGAGGAGGCGACCCGCACCTTCATTGCCTATGTGTCCGGCTTGTTGACCCTGATCCTGGCGCTGGTCACCGCGCTGGGCATGCTCGCCGCGCCCGGGGTGATCTGGGTAACGGCGCCCGGCTTCGTCGATTCGCCGGAGAAGTTCGAGCTCACCAGCTCCCTGCTGCGGGTGACCTTCCCTTATATCCTGCTGATCTCGCTGGCCTCGCTGGCGGGGGCGATCCTCAATACCTGGAACCGCTTCTCGGTGCCGGCCTTCGTGCCGACCCTGCTGAACGTCAGCATGATTCTCTTCGCGCTGTTCCTGACCCCGTACTTCGACCCGCCGATCATGGCGCTGGGTTGGGCGGTGCTGGCCGGCGGCCTGGCACAGTTGCTCTACCAACTGCCGCACCTGAAGAAGATCGGCATGCTGGTGCTGCCGCGCATCAACCTGCGCGATTCCGGCGTCTGGCGTGTGCTCAAGCAGATGGGCCCGGCGATTCTCGGTGTTTCGGTCAGCCAGATTTCGCTGATCATCAACACCATCTTCGCTTCCTTCCTGGTCGCCGGCTCGGTGTCCTGGATGTACTACGCGGACCGCCTGATGGAGCTGCCTTCCGGCGTGCTCGGCGTGGCGCTGGGCACCATTTTGCTGCCGTCGCTGGCCAAGACCTATGCCAGCGACGATCGCCACGAGTACTCGCGCCTGCTGGACTGGGGGCTGCGCCTGTGCTTCCTGCTGGTGCTGCCATGCTCCCTGGCCCTGGCGGTGATCGCCGAGCCACTGACCGTCGCGCTGTTCCAATACGGCAAGTTCGATGCCCACGACGCCTTGATGACCCAGCACGCACTGGTCGCCTATGCGGTCGGCCTGCTTGGCATCATCCTGGTGAAGGTGCTGGCGCCGGGCTTCTATGCGCGGCAGAACATCAAGACGCCGGTGAAGATCGCGCTGTTCACCCTGGTTTCCACCCAACTCATGAACCTGGTGTTCATCGGTCCGCTCAAGCACGCGGGCCTGGCGCTGGCGATCAGCCTGGCGGCCTGCCTGAACGCCGGCCTGCTCTATTGGCAGCTGCGCAAGCACCAGTTGTTCGATCCGCAGCCGGGCTGGGGCAAGTTCATCGCCAAATTAGTCGTATCTGTACTGGTGATGTGCGCCGTGTTGATCGGCATGATGCACTTCATGCCAGCCTGGGATCAGGGCGGCATGCCGATTCGCCTGGTGCGCCTGGGGGCCCTGGTGGCGGCGGGTATCGTTGCCTATTTCGGTATGCTGGCGCTCCTTGGCTTCCGCCTGCGGGACTTCTCCCGTCGCGCGGTGCTGTAGCCTTCACCGGGTAAAGCATTGCATCCGTTTGCGGCGACGGCATTTTGCCTGTCGCGCCGCGGCGGGTGCGGGTATAATCGACCACTTTCTGAGCAATACGCGCGCTATGCAGCTGCTTCGAGGCCTTCACAACCTGCGGCCCCTGTCCGGGGGCTGTGTCGCCACCATCGGTAACTTCGACGGCGTCCATCTTGGCCACCAGGCGATCCTGGGGCGTCTGCGCGAGCGTTCGCTGGAGCTGGGCGTGCCCAGCTGCGTGGTGATCTTCGAGCCGCAGCCGCGCGAGTATTTTGCGCCTGACGCCGCGCCGGTACGCCTGAGCCGCCTGCGCGAGAAGCTTGAGCTGCTGCGCCAGTACGGTGTCGATTTCGTCCTCTGCCTGGCCTTCAACCGCCGTCTGCGCGAGCTGTCGGCTGCTGAGTTCGTGCGCCAGGTGCTGGTGGAGGGCCTGCGGGTCCGCCATCTGGAAGTGGGCGATGATTTCCGCTTCGGTTGCGACCGTTCCGGTGACTTCGCCTTCCTGGTCAACGCCAGCGCGGAGCAGGGCTTCACCGTCGAAGCCGCGACCACCGTGGAAGTCGACGGCATGCGCGTGAGCAGTTCGCGTATCCGCAAGGACCTCGCCGATGGCGACCTGCATATGGTCGAGCGTCTGCTGGGTCGCCCGTATCGCCTGAGCGGCCGCGTGCTGCACGGGCAGAAGCTGGGTCGCACCCTGGGCTCGCCCACTGCGAACATCCAGCTCAAGCGCCGCAAGGCGCCGCTCAACGGCGTTTACCTGGTCAGCACGATGGTGGCTGGCCTGCGCCGGAACGGGGTTGCCAACATCGGCACCCGGCCGTCTGTGAATGGAGACGGCCGGCCCCACCTGGAAGTGCATCTGCTGGACTTTGCCGGCGATCTGTACGGCCAGCACCTGGATATCACGTTCCACCAGAAGCTGCGTGATGAGCAGCGTTTCGCCTCGCTCGAGGCACTCAAGGCGGCCATCCTCGCCGACATCGCCGCCGCCCGAGCCTACTGGCTGGGCCAACCGCTTGATTGAAGATCCTGAACAGGCCCTGAGATGACCGATTACAAAGCCACTCTGAACCTTCCCGAAACCGACTTCCCGATGAAAGCCGGCCTGCCGCAGCGCGAGCCGCAGACCCTGAAGCTCTGGAACGACATTGGCCTGTACCAGAAGCTGCGGAAGATTGGCGAAGGTCGCCCGAAATTCATCCTGCACGATGGCCCGCCCTACGCCAACGGCAGCATCCACATCGGTCACGCGGTCAACAAGATCCTCAAGGACATCATCGTCCGCTCCAAGACCCTGGCCGGCTACGACGCTCCCTACGTGCCGGGCTGGGACTGCCATGGCCTGCCGATCGAGCACAAGGTCGAAACCACCCACGGCAAGAACCTGCCGGCGGACAAGACCCGCGAGCTGTGCCGCGAGTACGCTGCCGAGCAGATCGAAGGGCAGAAGGCCGACTTCATCCGACTGGGTGTGCTGGGCGACTGGGACAATCCCTACAAGACCATGAATTTCTCCAACGAGGCCGGCGAAATTCGCGCCCTCGCCGAGATGGTCAAGCAGGGCTTCGTGTTCAAGGGCCTGAAGCCGGTGAACTGGTGCTTTGACTGCGGTTCGGCCCTGGCCGAGGCGGAAGTCGAGTACGCCGACAAGAAGTCCGACGCCATCGACGTCGCCTTCCCCATCGAAGATGCCGACAAGCTGGCCGCCGCCTTTGGCCTGGCCAACCTGCCCAAGCCGGCCGCCATCGTCATCTGGACCACCACCCCCTGGACCATCCCGGCCAACCAGGCGCTGAACGTCCACCCCGAATTCACCTATGCGCTGGTCGACACCGGCGAGCGCCTGCTGGTGCTGGCCGAGGAGCTGGTCGAGTCCTGCCTGCAACGCTACGGCCTGGAAGGCAAGGTCATCGCCACGGCACAAGGTGAAGCGCTGGACCTGATCCGCTTCCGCCATCCGTTCTACGAGCGCCTCTCGCCGGTCTACCTGGCCGAGTACGTCGAGCTGGGCGCCGGCACCGGCGTGGTTCACTCCGCCCCGGCCTACGGCGAGGACGACTTCCGTACCTGCAAGCAGTACGGCATGGTCAACGATGACATCCTCAGCCCCGTGCAGAGCAATGGCGTCTACGTGGCCGACCTGCCGTTCTTCGGCGGCCAGTTCATCTGGAAGGCCAACCCGGCCATCGTCGCCAAGCTCGATGAAGTCGGCGCGCTGCTCAAGCACGCCAGCATCAGCCACAGCTACATGCACTGCTGGCGCCACAAGACCCCGCTGATCTACCGCGCAACCGCGCAGTGGTTCGTCGGCATGGACAAGCAGCCGCAGACGGGCGCCACCCTGCGTGAGCGCGCGCTGGAGGCCATCACCCAGACCGAGTTCGTGCCCAACTGGGGCCAGGCGCGCCTGCACGGCATGATCGCCGGCCGTCCGGACTGGTGCATCTCGCGTCAGCGCAATTGGGGCGTGCCGATTCCGTTCTTCCTGCACAAGGCCACCGGCGAGCTGCACCCGCGCACCGTCGAGCTGATGGAAGAAGTCGCCCTGCGCGTCGAGAAGGAAGGCATCGAGGCCTGGTTCAAGCTCGACGCCGCCGAACTGCTGGGCGATGAAGCCGCGCAGTACGACAAGATCAACGACACCCTGGACGTCTGGTTCGACTCCGGCACCACCCACTGGCACGTGCTGCGTGGTTCCCACGCTGAACTGGGCCATGCCAGCGGTCCGGCTGCCGACCTCTACCTGGAAGGCTCCGACCAGCACCGCGGCTGGTTCCATTCCTCGCTGCTGACCGGCTGCGCCATCGACGGCCACGCGCCGTATCGCCAACTGCTGACCCACGGTTTCACCGTGGACGAGTCCGGCCGAAAGATGTCCAAGTCGCTGGGCAACACCGTGGTGCCGCAGACCGTGATCGACAGCATGGGCGCCGACATCCTGCGCCTGTGGGTCGCGTCCACCGACTACTCCGGTGAGATCGCCGTTTCCCAGCAGATCCTCCAGCGCAGCGCCGATGCCTACCGTCGTATCCGCAATACCACGCGCTTCCTGCTGTCCAACCTGTCCGGCTTCGACCCGGCCAAGGACTTGCTGCCCAACGACCAACTGCTGGCCCTGGACCGCTGGGCCATCGACCGCGCCCTGCAACTGCAGCGCGAGCTGGAAGAGGCCTACCGCGACTACCGCTTCTGGAACGTCTACTCCAAGGTGCACAACTTCTGCGTGCAGGAGCTGGGCGGCTTCTACCTGGACATCATCAAGGACCGCCAGTACACCACCCAGGCCAACAGCGTCGCCCGCCGTTCCTGCCAGACCGCGCTGTTCCACATCGCCGAGGCCCTGGTGCGCTGGATCGCCCCGATCATGGCGTTCACCGCCGAAGAGATCTGGAGCTTCATGCCGGGCGAGCGCGCCGAGTCGGTGATGTTGACCACCTGGTACGACGGCCTGACCGAGCTGCCGGCAGACGCCGAGCTCGACCGCGCCTACTGGGACGAAGTCATGGCTGCCAAGGCCGCCGTGAACAAGGAGCTGGAAAACCTGCGCAGCGCCAAGACCATCGGCGGCAACCTGCAGGCCGAGATCACTCTCTACGCCGAAGACTCCCTGGCCAAGCGCCTGGAGAAGCTGGGCAACGAACTGCGTTTCGTGCTCATCACCTCCGCCGCCACCGTCGCGCCGCTGTCCGCAGCGCCCGCCGATGCGGTTGAGAGTGAACTGCCGGGCCTGAAGCTGCAGGTCGTGAAGTCGTCCCACGCCAAGTGCGGCCGTTGCTGGCACTTCCGCGCCGACGTCGGCAGCAATGCCGCGCACCCGGAACTGTGTGGCCGCTGCGTCGAGAACATCGAAGGTGCGGGCGAGGTGCGTCACTATGCCTAACGCCGATCGTTTCGGCCGTTTGCCCTGGCTGTGGATCACCGTGGTCGTGTTCGTCCTGGATCAGGTCACCAAGGCCTTCTTCCAGGCTGAGCTGAGCATGTACCAGCAGATCGTGGTTATCCCCGATCTGTTCAGCTGGACCCTGGCCTACAACACCGGCGCGGCGTTCAGCTTCCTCGCCGACAGCTCCGGCTGGCAGCGCTGGCTGTTCGCCCTGATCGCCATCGTGGTCAGCATCGTGCTGGTAGTCTGGCTCAAGCGCCTCAAGCGCGGCGAGACCTGGCTGGCCATCGCCCTGGCCCTGGTGCTGGGCGGTGCGTTGGGCAACCTGTACGACCGCATGGTCCTGGGGCACGTGGTGGACTTCATCCTCGTGCACTGGCAGGACCAGTGGCGCTTCCCGGCTTTCAACCTGGCCGACAGCGCTATTACCGTCGGTGCCATCATGCTGGCGCTGGACATGTTCAAATCGAAGAATTCCGGAGAGACCGCCAATGGTTGATGTCCGTATTGGTGGTGATTCCCAAGTCACCCTGCATTTCGCCCTGAAACTGGAAGACGGCAACGTCGTCGACAGCACCTTCGACAAGCAGCCGGCCACCTTCAAGGTCGGCGACGGCAACCTGCTGCCGGGCTTCGAGCAGGCGCTGTTCGGCCTCAAGGCCGGCGACAAGCGCACCCTGACCATCGAGCCGGAGAATGGCTTCGGCCAGCCGAACCCGGCCAACGTGCAGGTCATGCCGCGCGACCAGTTCCAGGACATGGAGCTGGCCGAGGGCCTGCTGGTGATCTTCAACGACGCCGCCAAGACCGAGCTGCCGGGCGTCGTGAAAGAGTTCGATGAGCAGCACGTCACCATCGACTTCAATCATCCGCTGGCCGGTAAGACCCTGTCGTTCGAAGTCGATATCATCGACGTTCAACCAGCCTGACTGGCTGCGCGGCTCGCCACTGGCGGGCCGTTGCACTTGAGGCGAAGTATTCCTACCGGCCCCTCGTGGGCCGGCTTGCGTAGCACCCGAGGCCACCATGCAAATCAAACTCGCCAATCCCCGCGGCTTCTGCGCCGGCGTCGACCGGGCGATCGAGATCGTCAACCGCGCCCTCGACGTATTCGGCCCGCCGATCTACGTGCGCCATGAAGTGGTACACAACAAGTTCGTGGTGGAGAACCTGCGCAACCGTGGCGCCGTGTTCGTCGAAGAACTCGACCAGGTGCCGGACGACACCATCGTCATCTTCAGCGCCCACGGCGTTTCCCAGGCGGTGCGCAATGAAGCCGAAAACCGCGGCCTGAAGGTCTTCGACGCGACCTGCCCGCTGGTGACCAAGGTGCATATGGAAGTCGTGCGCTACAGCCGCGACGGCCATGAATGCATCCTGATCGGCCACGAGGGTCACCCGGAAGTGGAAGGCACCATGGGCCAGTACGACGCCTCCAACGGCGGCGCCATCTACCTGGTGGAGGACGAGGACGACGTAACCGCGCTGGAAGTGCGCAATCCTGAAGCGCTGCACTTCGTCACCCAGACCACCCTGTCGATGGACGACACCTCCAAGGTGATCGACGCCCTGCGCGAAAAATTCCCGCACATCCAGGGCCCGCGCAAGAACGACATCTGCTACGCCACCCAGAACCGCCAGGACGCGGTGAAAGAACTGGCCGACCAGTGCGACCTGGTGCTGGTGGTCGGCAGCCCGAACAGCTCCAACTCCAATCGCCTGCGCGAGCTGGCCGAGCGCATGGGCACCCCCGGCTACCTGATCGACGGCGCCGAAGATATGCAGAAAGAGTGGTTCGATGGCGTGCAGCGCATCGGTATCACTGCTGGCGCTTCGGCTCCGGAGGTGCTGGTGCGTGGTGTAATTCAGCAACTGCGCGACTGGGGGGCTGAGCCTGAGGTGGAACTGGATGGGCGCGAGGAGAATATTACTTTCTCGATGCCCAAGGAACTTCGGGTGAAGGCGATCTGATTTCGCGTTGATGCATGTGCTGAAAAAAAGGGCCGACAATGTCGGCCCTTTTTGCTTTACCAGCAGTCTGACAGCGCTGCGCTGCCGCTTTTCGTCTTGATGCCGGTGCTGTCCAGGGTGAGCGTGCCGCACTGGCTATCATTGGCTTGCGCCCCGGTCGGGGTCGCGGTCAGGTTCACGCAGCTTGCAATGGTCTTTCCATTGCAGGCTGCCGCCGTGACGTTGTACTTGCGGGACTCGCTCGCGACGGCGCCATTGGCGTCAGCCGTATATCCCAATCCTCCACTCGCTGTGCCCAGCGTTGCGGTGTAGGTCTGGTTCTGCGAGAAGAAGCGCTCCTGGGCCTGGAGCATTTCCATCAGCTTGGCTTTCCCGTCGGCTCGTCCTGAGCGCAGCACATACTGCTCATAGCTGGGGTAGGCGATGGCGGCAATGATGCCGATGATCGCGACGACAATCATCGCTTCAATCAGCGTAAATCCCTTTTGACGCATCAATTCTCTCTCCAGTAGGTACCGCTTACGGCGTTGTTCGTCTTGCACAGGCCGGAGCTGGTGAAGGTGCATTTCAGGTCGCCGCCGTTACCGTCTCCCGAGGGTTTTTCCGAGCCTACCAATATGGTCGTCTTGTCGTCGCCGAGAATGACGGCAGGGGTCGGCGGAATGCCGCCGCGGATCAGATCGAACGAGCGGCTGGGTGTTTCGGAACCGCTGACCGTCTTGGTGTAGACGGCGGAAGCGTCCACCAGGCTCATGGCGTACATGCGGCCGCGCCCCACATCCGGGCCACAGGTAGTGACGGTCTGGCCATTGGGGCTGAAGGTGGTGAACAGCACCGCTCCCTGGTAGCTGATCGAAGTAGCCAATACTTTTTCGCCCTGTGGGAAGCGCACGAACCAACCACTACTGGCATTCAGCAGATCCGAGTTGACGGTGTAGCTATCGCCGGGTGTCAGTTGCTGGTACAGCGCGTTGATTTCGCCACGCAGTACAGGAATGCGTGCCAGTGCGGTACTGCGCGCCTTGTTGCGCAGGTAGTCATAGGCCTCGAAAGCGCTCAGTGGCGGAGTGCTGTCCTGGGCTCTCGCGTCCTGCAGTTCGGCGGAGGTCAGCAGGTTGCTGGAGGAGTCATACGGCGTATTGGATAGAGCCTGGAGCTCAGCCTGCAAGGTGGAAGCCTGGCTGACCAGACCGACCCTTTGCGTTTCCAGATCGGTGGCCAGTTGCAGTAAGCCATTCTGGCTGCTGGCCTTGGCCTGAAGGTCCGAGGCCGTCTTGGCCACTGGCAATTCATTGAGAGTGGTGACGTCCACGCTGCTCGGTACGTCCGTCAGGCCCAGTTGCGCGGCGATGGCTTGAACGGCGGAGTTCGCCGCAGCGACGTCTTTGGCGCCGATAGCTTGATTGAGGCTGTTGATTGCAGCGCTCAGATCGACCCCGTTGAGTGAGTTCCGCTGGGTATAAGCGGTAGACGCCTGATATGCAGTACGGGACTGGTCCAGGTCGGTCTGCAGGGCGGTGATAGTCGCATCGGAGGCGCCACTTGCCTTGGCATCGAGGACGGCTTGCTCCTTGGCAGTAATGGAGGTTGCGGAGTTCTCCAGCGTCTTCTGTACGATCATGACGCCAGCCATCTGCTGTCCCAGAGCTTGAGCCGAGCCGGTGTCAAAGGCAAACAGCTGTTTCAGGGACGTCTGCAGTGTCAGCAACTGATTCTGCAACGTGCTTTGCTGCGACGTCTCAGGCGCGTGCTCGTCCAGGAACGGGTTCTCCTTGTAGATCGCATCGATCTGCGCCTGGCGTTGGGTTGCGTCGCTGTTGGCCTGGGTAAACTGGTTGTATTTCTGGGTGTAGCCGATGCTGCTCTTGTAGCTGTCGAAATTGGTATCCGCGCTGCTGGTCGCCTGATTCAGCTGTGCGATCTGCCCGAGTTTCGTGTCGATGTTCTGCTTGATCTCCTGAGCCTGCTGGCTGGTGAGGTTGACGCTGGTTACATCGACCAGGCTTGACTCCGTCAGCGTGGTGTAGCTGGACGGTCCGGAATACACGTTGTTGTCGCGAAGCACGTAGAACCGATCGACAGTATCTTCGTTGAGAGGGTGTTCGCGGTATCCGCTGCCCAGAGCGATGGTGAAGTAGGTCTTGCCACCACGTTCGCGAATAAGGGACACGTCAGGCGCATTGTAGAAGCGGCGGTTCTCCGCTGCCGTGGCGCCGCCCAGCGCGGCGATTCGGCCGCCGGTGGCGAAGTTACTCGCGCCGGCGTTGCCGGAGTTGAGGTCGATACGGAAGACCTGGCCGCGTGTATCCGCCATGAAGATGCTATCGATCAGCCCATCGCCGGTGATGTCCACCAGCGTCGGGTCAGCCGGGATGCTGTTGGTCAGAGTGGCAATCTTCAGGTTGGCGGAAGTTTCGGACGTCACGCCCGCATGCCAGAGCAGCGCGCCGGTATCTGCATCCACCATGTAGAGTGCGTTGCCGACGGTGTCGTTGGTGGGCGTGTTAGGCGACTCGGTATCCTGGTTGGTGTCGTAGCCCCCCGTGAAGAACAGTACGTTCCTGTTGCTGCCGTTGAATTTCACTTTCGCCTGCTTGGGCGTCGACCAGGTCTGCCCCAGTTTCTCGAAACCGGTGCTGGTTCCGCCCTTGATCACCCATTTCAGTTTGGGGGTGATGCTGACCGGGCCGCTGGTGCTGGAGGGGGATACGTCAAGGGCGTAGTAGTTGCGTCCGCCGCGGCGCATGCCGGCATAGAGCGTTGCCTGGGTAACAGTGCGAGCCTGGTTGGAGCTAAGCGCGCCATAGGTCACGCTCATCTCCATCTGCCCGTCCATTCCGTAGCGCTTGTTGGCTGTCCCCTTCGGATCGTTCAGGTAGAAGTTGAGGTTGGGCAGCAGTTCCTTGGGTATGAAGGAGAAAATCTCGGTACCGGTGGCGGGATCGACGGCGTTGATGAAACCTTCGTTGGTACCGTAGAACAGCACCAGACGCTCGGTCGACGTAGCCGTCGGCGGTGTGGTCTGGGAGTTGACCACTCGCTGCAGGTTTTCGTCCGTCACATAGGCCACCAGACGCGGCTCGTTGTGCAGGATATCGGCGATGGCAAGGCGGGCCGAGCCGTCGCTGGGGTTGATGCCGACGCCCCAGTTGATGGTGTCGAGGCGCGACTGGTCGCTGGCGCCGGCTGCCAGGCCGAGCAGGGGTTTGGTAATCCCGGTGTTGCTGGTGGACAGTGCGCTCAGCGCCACGGAGCCGGTGAGGCCGGGAGCGCGCTCGTCGCCCACATAGGTGTAGATGTTTCGGCTGCTCGGGTTGGTCAGTCGACCCGCCGCGCCGCCCAGCTTCACATCCTTGCCATCGGTGACGGTGCTCCAGTAGCTCTGTGAAGTCCCGCTGAAGAAGCCCGTCGAGAGATCTACGGCGTTCCGTCCAGCGCTATCCATCACGATGGAGTTGCCGGTGCTGTCTTTGCCCAGCTTGTACTTCTTGATGTTGCCGAACCAGCGAGCCCCCGCGGCGGGGCGGAACAGAGCGTAGTAGAGGTCATTGCGATAGCCGAGGTTGTTATACGCACTGACGGAAACGCTGGGGGTGGCGAAAGTGGTGTTCTCGGCCAGGATATCCACGGCGATCGAGCGCAGCGCTTCAGCCAGTTCCGACGTATTGCTAGTGGTGAAGAAGCGCCCGCCGCCCAGGCTCGCGGTGTCCTCCAGCAGGCGCGTGTCACTGATGTTGCCGAAGCCGATAGTATAGGTGTTGACCGTCTGCTTGCCGGTCTGGCTCGAACTCACGTCCTGGTTCGCCATGTACTCGGCGAGGCCGGGCATCCAGCAGCCGGAAGTCGAACCGTTATCGTCGGTCGGGTAGTTTCGATTGCACGATTTGTAAGTCTGATTGACCGACGAGACGAGACTCTGGACGGTGCTGTTGGACCCGACGTCGTTGCTGGGCAGGCCATCGGTCAGGACGATGATGTTGCTCTTCTGGCAGGAATACTGGATCGGCGACTTGTACTTGCTGCCCGTCAAGGACCCGCTGTCGCTCTTCCAGGGGCTGACCAGTTTGGAGTCGAGTTTGTTCTCTATATAGCCCTTGGAATTGAGACCCCAGCTCGGAGTGCCCCCCGACATGTACAGATAGGTCTCGTAGTAAGACTCCAGCAGGGGCGTCCCCCCGTCGGCGAAGTAGGTGCTCAGCGCAGTCTTGAAGGCCGCGGATACGTCGCCAGCGCGCTGCATGGGGATGTTGACGAAGCCACCGTTACTCGAGGAGTCGAAACGCGCCAGGCCGATGTTCACGTCATTGCTGGCGGCCAGCTCGTCCACCAGCGAATTGACTACTTCCTTGACCACCTGAATACGGGTCTTGGTGCCTTTGGTCCTGTTCGTGTTGGTGCACCAGTTCTCCGGCACGGTGTTGGTGCCGTTGTAGTTCAGCGTCTTGCAGTTGGTGCCCGGTACCGAACTGAGCATGGAGCCGGAGGTGTCGATAAGGAACATCAGGTTCGGGCGGATACGCTGGTCCGCCGGAAGGTCGCGGGTGACATAGATCTCGGTATCATCGGCCATTGCGGTTTGCAGGCCACCCGAGACATAGGCGAAGGCAGAGAGCCCGAGAAGAAGATTGCGCTTGAGTTTCATCACGGGGACTCCGGTTTACGCAGGAAAACCTTGGACGCACGGGTGGGGTCGGCTATCGGAAACATGATCATGCCGCTCCAGTCGATTTTTCCTCCCAGCTCGCTGAACTCCACCGGAGCGCCGCCGAGCACGAAGACCGTGTCGTGGTTATAAGTGAAGCGGCGGCTGGGGCACTCGGCGCAAGGCAGGGCGAGAATTACACCAGCCGCCCCGTTGGGGCCGGAGCTCGCGTTGATGATCATCTGGGTATCTTCGATGTACCCGGTTTTTTCTTCGTCTTCTGAATGGGCCGCGACGCTAAAGGCGTTGGCGCAAATCGCAAGAGCGAACAGGAGGATGCGTCTCATACGAGGGCCTATTTCGAATTGATGAAGTAGATGCCTTGGATCTGGTTGGACGATGCGCCGTTGTCCAAACGGGAGACCGAGTTGATCTCATAGGTAGAGCATTCGAACTTGCCGGCGCTGGCGCCTTCGCAGATTCCCTTGTTCATGAAGCGAATGGTGTTGGTAGCGATATTCGCGTTGCTCAGGACGGCGTCCACAGCCAAGGCGCGGCGGCGATCAGGAAAATTGGTAATGGGATCCGCGCCCTGGTTGGCTGCATCCAGCAAGGGCTTGCGCCCGAGCAGATTGGCGTTGTATGCCGCCATCTGCGAACGGATTTCGCTCTGGGCGTTCTGGTAGGTCAATCCCCTGAACTGTGCGTTGCCGGCCATGCGCTCTTCCATGTTGGTCAGGCGCGCGGCAGTGATGCCGGCAATGGTGAGTACGGCCAGGAAGACCAGGGCGACAATGAGGCCGGCGCCTTGTTGGTTTCGAAGTGAAAGGGCGTTCCGCATGCGAGCCTCAGTAAGTGTTCTTAAGACCGATGGTGGTGCTGAAAATCTGGCGTGCGAGCCCGTCGTTCGGCGTCAGCGCAGCGGCGTCCAGCAGGTAGAAGCCACGTTGTGGTGGCCGCGGCGACACCGTCGTCTGCGAATTGGCCAGCACCGCGACACGAACTGCCCGCACATCCGCCCACTTCGAAACTCTGTTGGCCGACACGTAGCGGGTGACGCCCTCTGCATTGCCGTCGGTGCTGACACCGTAGAGCACCTGCATGGCATCGATGCCTGGCACCAGTGCCTGGTTCTGGCTGAGCCAGGATGTCTCACCAAGGAAGTACGAGCTGCACGTCAGGTTGCCATCGCTGACTCGGAAGACGTTCACCACAACCTTGCCTGCGTTGGCGGTCGTGATCTCCGTTCCTGCGCAGTCGCGTCGCTTGTTGCTGTCGGAGCTGTCCGGCGGAACCTGGAACGCCACGGCAATGCTATCGGAGGCATTGCCAGCACCATTGCTGCTGCAGGGAGAGTCATCCGGGCCTGCACAGTTTGGACCTTGGATGGCCATGGGCTTGGCAGCAATCGAGCCCGGCTCCAGGTAGCCTCCCAGGCGCACGCTGCTGGAAATGAAGGTCAAGGCAAAGCGCCCGCTTTCCTGCATGCGCGAGGTTGCATCGTTAGCGCTGTAGGTTTGTCGGACGGACAGGAAGACCTGGATGACGCCCAGCATGAGAACCAGGCTGAGGGTCATCGCGATCATCAACTCGACCAGGGTCAGACCTGCCTGGCGGCGGTTACGGGAAATCATCGGCGGACCCCCAGGGTGGCGCTCAGTACCGACTCCGAGCTCTGTTGCTTGGCTTCGTCACCCTTGCTGGTCCATCGACTTGTAACGGTCAGCAGATGGTTGTTGGCACTGACTGTCATGGATGAGCCTTGCGCTGGCGCCGTGAGAAAATCCGTGCTGGTGTATCGCCCCGCTGCGGCCGTTGCATTCGCTGCGTAGGTGGCGCTGGCTGCATAGGAGCATTGGGCTTCCCAACGATCGAAGGCCGCCATCTGGTCGCTGGTGCAGGTGGTCGCATTGACCTTGGCGCCGGACACGGGGTTGTAATGGTCGGCGCACCAGTTCGTGGGCAAGGTCGAGCAGTTTGGCGCCGTCGTATAGCCACTTTCCCCACCAACGCTATTGGCTCTCATACGCTCGGCAAGCTCCTGCATCACCCAGGTTGCTTGTGAGCGTTGGTTGCTGTCGGCGATACCCTTCAGCGCATTCAGTTGAAGGGCTGCGACTCCAAGGAGTCCGACGGTGAACACCAGCAGAGTGACCAGCACCTCGATCAAGGTGATGCCTCGTTGGGGAGTACGCATCATGGTTGTTCCCCTCAGCACGAAGTGGCACGCGCCACGGTACGCACGGTGGCGCGTCCCACGGCATTGATGTCGATGCAGCGCCCCTCCGTCACGGACGATGAGGATGGCGCGTTTATCTTGAATGGCCGGGCGCTGAGACCGCTCAGCAGACTACCGTCGCGGCGGAAGGTCAGCTTGTTGGCGCTGAGCTGGTAGTCACTGGATACCTCGACACCACTCATGGCGTCGTAGTGCTGGATCGCGGCAGCATCCTGGCAGTTGGCGATGGTCGCAGGGCCAAAGCACCAGCCACTGACCCAGCCATTGGAGCCACTGGCCGCCGGAATCACGACCATATTGGTGTTTTGCTTGGCGGCCTCGGCTCGGGCAGTCGCCAACGTGCTGGCCAAGTCGGAAGCCTGGCTGGCTATTCGTTGTCGAGTCACGAAGTCGCCCATGGATGGAGCAGCGATGGAGATCAGGATTGCCAGCACGGCAAGTGTAACCATCAACTCCACCAGGGTGAACCCGGTCATTTCCTTGGAGCGCAACATCAGCGCAGTCCTCTCGTTTTATCGAGGGCAATGCTGCCTAGTCGTGTGGGAAATGTCTGTTTTCTATGGATGACCGTTCGTATTAGGGGGACGTTCGGTCATGCCTTCCGGGGTTCTGTGAACCCTGTCGCGCAAGCTGTGCGAAGTCGGTCAGCGAGGGCAGAAGTCTTCGGTATTGCCAGCTTCGGTGCGAATCCGCCCGGCCTTGTTGAACACGACGCGAAAACTCGTGCGACCCGCGCCGCAGAGCGTCAGCGTGCCTGAGAGGAAGGCGCCGTTGGGTTGGATGGCATTGCCGCGTGGGGTGAAGTGGATGTACCGGCGCGAGAGGCTGTCGGTGCGGATGCTGATGTCACCCATAGGGCCGTGGGCTGCGAGCGATGGTTGTTGTGGGGCGCGGACGCCGCGATTGTCGGTGTCGACGAAAACCTCCCAGCCGGAGGCCCAGTCTGCGTTGGCCGCCGCAATGCTGATCGGCTGCCCGCTATGCGCGGCTGACTCTCGGGCGAAGTCCAGGGCGTTGCGCAGCTCCTGGGTTGCGGTGCTCGTTCGCTGGTTGCGCAGCATTTCGCTGAAGGACGGAGCTGCGAGGGACAATGCGATGGCGAGCAGCGCAAGGGTAAGCAGCAGTTCGACAAGAGTGAAGCCCCGTTCCCTGGCCATGGTTCGCTTCCGAGCAGTTGAGGTACGGAAAGTATTGGCGGCGGTGGGGAGGGCGCTTGTCGTCGAGTTGGATGGATGATGTAGGAGCGGTCCGATGCCGCACCGACTTCTGTCGTGCTCCGTCAGTGGCGCACGCCCGGTATAGTGTGCGACCG
The DNA here is from genome assembly GCF_057444315.1 of Pseudomonas sp. PVC-3-1. Taxonomy (NCBI): domain Bacteria; kingdom Pseudomonadati; phylum Pseudomonadota; class Gammaproteobacteria; order Pseudomonadales; family Pseudomonadaceae; genus Pseudomonas; species Pseudomonas sp. PVC-3-1. The sequence goes on along the minus strand of NZ_CM172023.1, from coordinate 6,476,871 downwards.
GCGATGGGCCGTTGATTTTCCTGTGATGTGGGGCGTGGTATGCCGGACATGATCGTGGTGGGCGGAGGGGTGGTTGGCATGCTGACTGCCTGGACGCTGGGGCAGGCAGGCGCCGAGGTGGTGCTGCTGGAGCGTGGCGAGACCGGGCGTGAAGCGTCCTGGGCCGGTGGCGGCATCGTCTCGCCGCTCTATCCGTGGCGCTACAGTGCGGCGGTCGCCAACCTGGCCCACTGGTCGCAGGACTTCTATCCGCAACTGGGTGATCGCCTGCTCGCCGATACCGGGCTTGATCCGGAAGTACATGTCACCGGTCTCTACTGGCTCGATCTGGATGATCAGGCCGAGGCAATGGCTTGGGCCAAGGCTCATGGCCGCCCGCTTTCGGAAGTGGAGATTGGCGCCGTGCATGAGGCCGTTCCGGTGTTGGGGCAGGGCTTCGAACGCGCGGTGTACATGTCCGGCGTGGCCAACGTGCGCAACCCGCGGCTGGCAAAGTCGCTGCGCGAGGCGCTGGTGCGGCTGCCGAATGTCAGCGTGCGGGAGCAGGTTGAGGTAACCGGCTTCTTGCGCGATGGAGAGTCCGTGACGGGCGTGTGCACAAACGAAGGCGATATCACCGCTGATTCGGTGGTGTTGGCGGCCGGTGCCTGGAGTGGTCAACTGCTGGCGAAGCTGGGGCTGGAGTTGCCGGTGGAGCCGGTGAAGGGGCAGATGATCCTGTACCGTTGCGCTGCGGATTTTCTCTCCAGCATGGTGCTGGCGAAAGGTCGTTACGCGATTCCTCGCCGCGATGGGCACATCCTGATAGGCAGCACGCTGGAGCATGCGGGCTTCGACAAGACGCCGTCGGACGAAGCTCTGAACAGCCTGCGCGCCTCGGCGCAGGAGCTGATTCCCGCGCTGGCGGAGATGGAGCCGGTGAACCATTGGGCGGGGCTGCGTCCGGGCTCGCCGCAGGGGATTCCATTCATCGGCGAGGTGCCCGGCCATCGCGGTCTGTGGCTGAACACCGGGCATTACCGCAATGGACTGGTTCTGGCGCCGGCGTCCTGCCAGTTGCTGGCGGACCTGATGCAGAAGCGTCAGCCAATCATTGAGGCGGCGCCCTACGCGCCGGCTGGGCGTCTGGTCGCAACGCCCATCGTCTGAGTACGTCCGGGGATCAGTCGATCCCCAGTTTCTTCAGGCGGTAGCGCATGGAGCGGAAGGTCAGGCCCAGGCGCTGTGCTGCTGCGGTGCGGTTCCAGCGCGTTTCTTCCAGTGCTTGCATGATCAGTTTGCGCTCGATGTCCTCGAGGTAGTCCTCGAGGTTGTCGATCTGCGCAAGGCTGGCTTCGCCGCCATTGTCCGGGGCGCTGCTCTCGGCGAGGCGCAGGTCGTGGGGCTGAATGACATCGTCCTCGCACAGCGTGTAGGCGCGCTCCAGCATGTTCTCCAGCTCCCGCACGTTGCCTGGGAAGCGGTAGCTCTTGAGCTTTTCCAGGGCATCGGCGCTGACCGAGGCGGCCACCAGCCCGCTGTCGCCGGCCAGGCGCTTGAGCACGCGGTCGGTCAGCAGCGGAATGTCCTCGCGGCGCTCGCGCAACGGCGGCACTCGCAACTCGATGACGTTCAGACGGTAATAGAGGTCCTGGCGGAAGCGGCCGGCGGCTACTTCGGCGGCCAGGTCCTTGTGGGTCGCGCAGAGGATGCGCACGTCCACTGCGACTTCCTGCTGGCCACCCACAGCGCGCACGGCCTTTTCCTGGATGACGCGCAGCAGCTTGACCTGCATCGGCAGCGGCAGGTCGGCGACCTCGTCGAGGAATAGGGTGCCGCCGTTGGCTGCCTGGAAGAGGCCGAGCTTGTCTTCCACAGCGCCGGTGAAGCTGCCTTTCTTATGGCCGAAGAATTCGCTTTCCATGAGCTCGGAAGGGATGGCGCCGCAGTTGACCGGCACGAAGGTCTGGACCTCACGCGGGCCCTGTTCGTGGATCAGCCGGGCGACCAGCTCCTTGCCGCTGCCGGACTCGCCGCTGATGTACACCGGCGCCTGGCTGCGGGCGAGCTTGGCCACCTGGTTGCGCAGGGTGCGCATGGGGGGCGAGTCGCCGAGCAGGCGGTTGTCCACCGGCGCTTCCTCGGCGTCCGGTGAGCGCAGGCGCAGCGCGGAGTTCACCAGTTCGCGCAAGCGGGCGAGGTCCACCGGCTTGGTCAGGAAGTCGAAGGCGCCGGCCTTGAGTGCCTGCACTGCGGTGTCCAGGCTGCCGAAGGCGGTGATCATCGCCACCGGCATCTGCGGATGGCGTTGCTGGATGTACTGCACCAGGTCCAGGCCAGTGCCATCGGGCAGGCGCATGTCGGTGAGACAGAAATCGAAGGGCTCGCGAGCCAGGAAGTCGCGGGCTTCCTTGACGTTGCGGGCGCTGCGGGTATCCAGCTTCATGCGGCCGAGGGTGATCTCCAGCAGCTCGCGGATGTCGGGTTCGTCGTCGACGATCAGGGCTTTTTGACGGCTCATGGTGTTTTGCGTCTTCTTAGCTTTGTTTGCGCGGGTGGGCGAAGGTGATGCGGAAGCAGCTGCCGCCTTCGTCACGCGTCTTGTAATCCAGCCGAGCCTGATTGCTTTCGCACAGCTCGCGGGAGATGTACAGGCCAAGGCCTGTGCCCTTGCTTTCCGTGGTGAAGAACGGCTCGAACAGCTTGCTGCGCTGTTCGGCTGCGATGCCGGGGCCGTCATCAAGCACTTCCAGCACGGGCAGGTCGGTTTCGCTGTCGCGGAACAGCCGCAGCCAGACCTGACCGGTGCCGTTCTTCTGAGTGCTGTACCGTAACCCATTCTGCACGAGGTTGGTCAGTACCTGCGTCAACTGGTGCGGGTCCATGCGCGTCTGTACCGTGCCCTGTCCAGTCTCCACATGGATCTGCTGGCCTTCCCGGAGCCCTTCGCGCATCTCGCCTGCATAGCGATGCAGCCAGTACTTCAGGTCGAGTAGCTGCGGCTCGGCCTGACGGCGGCGGGACAACTGCAGGACGTTTTCGATGACTAGGTTCATTCGCCGTGACTGGTCCTGGATGATCTGCGCCAGGCGCCGGTCGGGTTTGTCCAGCTCCTCCGACTCCAGCAGCAGTTGCGCGGCGTGGCTGATCGCGCCCAGCGGGTTGCGGATCTCGTGGGCGATCCCGGCGGTCAGGCGGCCGAGGGCGACGAGCTTGAGCTGCTGTGCCTGCTGGGCAATCTGCGAAATGTCCTCGAGGAACATCAGGATGTGTTGTTCGTTGCCTCGCCGCAGCGGGATGAAGCTCGGCTGCACGGTCGGGCCGGACTCCACGGGTTGCAGGCTCGGTGGGCGCAGGGCGGGATTCTGCTGCCACTGCTGCAGGCTGGAAACCAGCTGCGGGCTGTACTCGGCCAGCGAATGGCCGGGCAGGTCGTGGCCGCCCAGCAGGGTGGTGGCGCTCTGGTTGGCCAGCAGCACACGGTGACGGTCGCCCAGCACCAGGATGCCGGTACGCATGCGTTGCAGGATCAGCGCATTGAGCTCTTCGAGATTGGCTACCGTGGTGGCGCGCTGCTCGGCAATGCTCTCGACGATCTGCTGGCGCCGGGCCAGGGCCTGGATCAGCAGTGCCGAGGCGAAGCTCAGGGCGCCCAGGCCGCCAGCCTGCACATAGTGGTTGATGGCGGTGGGCTGGCTGAGGCTCAGGTAGAAGGTCAGGTAGATCAGGCCGATGGCGGCGATGGCGGCGATCAGCAGGCCGATGCGCCCGCGCAGCAGAATGTTGGCGATGGCCACGGCGACCACCATCAGGTTGCCGATGCCGCTGGGAATGCCGCCAGCGGTATAGAACAGCGCGCAGAGCAGGAGTATGTCCAGCGCGGCAAGAATAAACAGCGGTAAGAGCTGGCGCGGCGTCGGCATCAGCACCGCGATCAGAATATTGAGGACGAGGTAGACCCAGCAGCCGACGTGGAACAGTTCGGGGTGGGCGAGCTTGAGCAGTTCATCGTCCAGGCTGCTGGAGATCAGCAGCACCAGAACCAGGCCGATCGTCAGGCGATACAGGTGGTACAGGCGCAGGACCCGCAGGCCCTGGCCCGTGAGGGAGATGCCCTCAGCGACCACGGTCAGTGCGGTCCTGTTCGAGGTGCGCTCGGCTGCAATACCACTGGCTCTCGTCCTGCAGGGCGTGGCTCTGCGGCACGTGCACGCCACACTGGGCGCAGCGGACCATCGGCGCGGCCTGATCGTCGCCCTTGGGCTTGTCGATGGGACGTGCCGGGCGAGTGGCTTTGCGCCACAGCCACCAGCCGAAGGCGAAAAGCGCGATCCAGAACAGCAGACGGGTCATGGCAATCCCTTGTGCAGAAAGTCGGCAGTTTATCCAAGCCGGGCGGTGCCGCACAGTGAGCCTGTGCGAGCGCGGCAAAAAGCGCACGTGAATTTGCAGGATGAAAAAAGGGAGGCCGAAGCCTCCCTTTTTCGTCGAACCTGCCGGTATCAGTCGAAGATGCCGAAGGTCATGTAGCTGAACCAGGAGCGATCGTTGCTGCCGGCGTTGCCTTCGGCTTCGTGCTGTTCTTCTTCCACGTCGCTCTGGTTTTCGGGCTTGAGTTCGGCGGGAATCTGCTGCTCGGCGTCTTCGTACTGCTTGATCACGTCCTTGGATGCCTGGGTTTCCATATGCGGCGGGGCATCATTGGTCTCGATCAGGCCCAGAGTGGCCTTGGCCAGCCAGGAGCGGTTGTCGGCTTCGTCCTCACGCGGGACGAATTGGCCATCCTTCAGGCTGGGGTTATCCGGGTAGTTCGCCTTCAGGGTTTCCAGGCTGGAATCGGCCAGGTCGTTCAGGCCCAGGCGCTGGTAGGCCTCGACCATGATCGCCAGGCCATCGCCGACGGCCGGGGTTTCCTGGAAGTTCTCGACCACGTAGCGACCACGGTTGGCGGCGGCGACATAGGCCTGGCGCTTGAGGTAGTAGTGGCCGACGTGCACTTCGTAGGCCGCCAGCAGGTTGCGCAGATAGATCATGCGCGCCTTGGCGTCCGGGGCGTAGCGGCTGTTGGGGTAGCGGCTGACCAGTTGGGCGAACTCGTTGAAGGAGTCGCGGGCGGCGCCCGGGTCACGCTTGGTCATGTCCAGCGGCAGGAAGCGCGCCAGCAGGCCACGGTCCTGGTCGAAGGAGGCCAGGCCCTTGAGATAGTAGGCGTAGTCGACGTTCGGGTGCTGCGGGTGCAGGCGGATGAAGCGCTCGGCGGAGGCGCGGGCGGCCTCGGGCTCCATGTTCTTGTAGTTGGCGTAGATCAGTTCCAACTGGGCCTGCTCGGCATAGCGGCCGAACGGATAGCGGGACTCCAGCGCCTTCAGCTTGGAAACGGCGTTGGTGTAGCTCTTGTTGTTGAGGTCTTCCTGTGCCTGCTGGTACAGCTGGCTTTCGCTCAGGTTCTCATCCACCTTCTCGCCCTTGGAGGAGCAGGCGGTAACGAAGGCGAGGGTGGCGATCAGCAGCAGGTGTTTCACTTGCATGGCGGCTTGCGTCCCTGGACGGTCGGCTGTCGCGGCCGCAACCGTCTGTTATGATTGGCGCCCCAGGGATACCCCTGGGACAAAGGCCCCGTATTTAACCACAGCGTGCAGCCGAACCAAAAGGCCGCGCGCCCTTCGTGTCCCGTCATGTCCAATATGATCCAACTCGCGGCAGAAGTGCCGTTCGACCTCGGTGGTCAGCGTCTCGACCAGGTCGCCGCCCAGCTCTTCTCCGACCACTCCCGCTCCCGCCTGGCTGGCTGGATCAAGGACGGCCGTCTCAAGGTCGACGGCGCCGTGCTGCGTCCGCGCGACATCGTCCATGCCGGCTCGCGCCTGGAACTGGACGTCGAGCTGGAGGCCCAGGGTGAATGGGTCGCCCAGGACATCGAACTGGATATCGTCTATGAAGACGATCACATCCTGGTCATCGACAAGCCGACCGGCCTGGTGGTTCATCCCGCCGCCGGCCACCAGGACGGCACCCTGCTCAACGCACTGTTGCACCACGTACCGCACCTGGCCAACGTGCCGCGCGCCGGCATCGTGCACCGCCTGGACAAGGACACCACCGGCCTGATGGTGGTGGCCAAGACCCTGGAGGCCCATACCAATCTGGTCGCCCAGTTGCAGGCGCGCTCGGTCAGCCGCATCTACGAGGCGATCGTCACCGGTGTCATCGTGGCCGGTGGCACCGTCGACGCGCCCATCGGTCGCCATGGTGTACAGCGGCAGAAGATGGCGGTGATCGAGACTGGCAAGGTCGCCATCAGCCATTACCGCGTACTGGAGCGTTTCCGCGCGCACACCCACACCCGGGTGAAGCTGGAAACCGGGCGTACCCACCAGATCCGCGTCCATATGACGCACATCGGCCACCCGCTGGTGGGCGACCCCACCTACGGCGGGCGTTTCCGCATTCCGCCGGGTGCCAGCCCGACCCTTGTCGAGTCTCTGCGTGATTTCCCGCGCCAGGCCCTGCATGCGCGGTTCCTGGAGTTGGATCACCCGGCCACCGGCGTGCGCATGAAGTGGGAGTCCCCGCTGCCGGATGATTTCACCTGGCTGCTGAGTCTGCTGCGTCAGGACAACGAGTCCTTCGTATGACCGCCTGGCTGACGCCTGACTGGCCGGCTCCGGCAAATGTTCGCGCCTGCGTGACCACCCGCGCCGGCGGCGTCAGCGTCGAGCCTTTTGACAGGTTCAACCTCGGTGACCACGTCGGTGACGAGCCGGCCGCTGTGGCCGAGAACCGCCGCCGCCTGACGGCCGAATTGGGCTGCCAGCCAGCCTGGCTGAGCCAGGTGCATGGTATTGACGTGGTCGAGGCTGCCCCGTCCGCCGTCGCCACTGCCGATGCCAGTTGGAGCGCCGCGCCCGGCATAGCCTGCACCATCATGACCGCCGATTGCCTGCCGGCACTGTTCTGCGACCGCGCCGGCACACGGGTTGGCGCCGCCCACGCCGGCTGGCGCGGGCTAGCGGGTGGCGTGCTGGAAGCGACCGTGGATGCCTTGGGCGTCGCACCGGCAGAGCTGCTGGTCTGGCTCGGCCCGTCCATCGGCCCGCAGGCCTTCGAAGTCGGCCCGGAAGTACGCGAAGCCTTCCTGGCGGACCACGCCGAAGCCGCACGTGCCTTCGTACCCAGCGCCAATGCCGGCAAGTTCATGGCCGACATCTATGAGCTGGCGCGCATCCGTCTCGCGGCAAAAGGTGTGACCGCCGTCTATGGTGGGAATTTCTGCACCTTCACCGACACCGAGCGCTTCTATTCCTACCGCCGCAACCCCCGTACCGGCCGCCTCGCCAGCCTGATCTGGCTGGCCTGAGCCGGGTTTGTAGGAGCGAGCTTGCTCGCGAACCACTTGATGCCGTGGTACCGGGTGAGGTTCGCGAGCAAGCTCGCTCCTACAGGTTTCTCCTGCGCTGAAGCTTTGCAGGCTTGCACCTTATGGCCTTCTGTAGGCACAAACTGACGGGCGTCATGGCCAAATGGCTTGAACCGACCAAAATCGTCCTTATCTATCTGGCATCCCGGCGGGCTTTGTCGTGACCAGGGGCACTCATCGCTCCGGCCCGCTATAGAAAGGAAGGACGACCCTCATGCGAATCGACCGTTTGACCAGCAAGCTCCAGCTTGCACTCTCCGATGCCCAGTCCCTGGCCGTTGGACATGACCACCCGGCCATCGAGCCGGTGCACCTGCTATCCGCGCTGATCGATCAGCAGGGCGGCTCCATCAAGCCCCTGCTGATGCAGGTCGGCTTCGATATTCCCGCGCTGCGTTCCTCTCTTAATAAGGAGATGGACACGCTGCCGAAGATCCAGAACCCCACCGGCGACGTGAACCTGTCGCAGGATCTGGCGCGCCTGCTCAACCAGGCGGACCGTCTGGCCCAGCAGAAGGGCGATCAGTTCATCTCCAGCGAGCTCGTTTTGCTCGCCGCCATGGATGACAGCACCAAGCTGGGCAAATTGCTGACCGGCCAGGGCGTGTCCAAGAAGGCCCTGGAAAACGCCGTGGCAAACCTGCGCGGCGGTGAAGCGGTGAACGACCCCAATGCCGAGGAGTCTCGTCAGGCACTGGACAAATACACCGTCGACATGACCAAGCGCGCCGAGGACGGCAAGCTCGACCCGGTGATCGGCCGTGATGACGAAATCCGCCGGACCATCCAGGTCCTGCAGCGCCGCACCAAGAACAACCCCGTGCTGATCGGCGAGCCCGGCGTCGGCAAGACTGCCATCGTCGAAGGTCTGGCCCAGCGCATCGTCAACGGCGAAGTGCCCGACGGCCTGAAGGACAAGCGCCTGCTGGCGCTGGACATGGGCGCGCTGATCGCTGGCGCCAAGTTCCGCGGCGAGTTCGAAGAGCGCCTGAAAGCCGTGCTCAACGAGCTGTCCAAGCAGGAAGGCCGGATCATCCTGTTCATCGACGAACTCCACACCATGGTCGGTGCCGGCAAGGCCGAGGGCGCCATGGACGCCGGCAACATGCTCAAGCCGGCCCTGGCCCGAGGCGAACTGCACTGCGTGGGTGCCACCACGCTGGATGAATACCGCCAGTACATCGAGAAGGACGCCGCTCTGGAGCGCCGCTTCCAGAAAGTCCTGGTGGATGAGCCGAGCGAGGAAGACACCATCGCGATCCTGCGTGGCCTGAAAGAGCGCTATGAAGTGCACCACGGTGTCACCATCACCGACGGCGCGATCATTGCCGCGGCCAAGCTCAGCCACCGCTATATCACTGACCGCCAGCTGCCGGACAAGGCCATCGACCTGATCGACGAGGCCGCCAGCCGCATCCGCATGGAGATCGACTCCAAGCCGGAGGAACTCGACCGCCTGGATCGCCGCCTGATCCAGCTGAAAATCGAGCGCGAAGCGCTGAAGAAGGAAGACGACGAGGCCACCAAGAAGCGCCTTGCCAAGCTGGAAGAAGACATCGCCAAGCTCGAGCGCGAGTACGCCGACCTCGAGGAAATCTGGAAATCGGAGAAAGCCGAGGTCCAGGGTTCCGCGCAGATCCAGCAGAAGATCGAGCAGGCCAAGCAGGAAATGGAAACCGCGCGGCGCAAGGGTGACCTGGAAACCATGGCACGCATCCAGTACCAGACCATTCCAGACCTGGAGCGCAGCCTGCAGATGGTCGACCAGCACGGCCAGACCGAGAAGCAACTGCTGCGCAACAAGGTGACCGACGAGGAAATCGCCGAAGTCGTCGCCAAATGGACGGGTATTCCGGTGTCCAAGATGCTCGAAGGCGAGCGCGAGAAGCTGCTGCGCATGGAAGATGAGCTGCACAAGCGCGTCATCGGCCAGCATGAGGCCGTGGTGGCCGTTTCCAACGCTGTGCGTCGTTCCCGTGCCGGCCTCGCGGACCCGAATCGCCCCAGCGGCTCGTTCCTCTTCCTCGGCCCGACCGGCGTGGGCAAAACCGAGCTGTGCAAGGCCCTGGCCGAGTTCCTCTTCGATACCGAGGAGGCGCTGGTGCGCATCGACATGTCCGAGTTCATGGAGAAACACTCTGTGGCTCGCCTGATCGGCGCGCCTCCGGGCTACGTCGGCTATGAAGAAGGCGGCTACCTGACCGAAGCCGTGCGCCGCAAGCCTTACTCCGTGGTGCTGCTGGACGAGGTCGAGAAGGCCCATCCGGACGTTTTCAACGTGCTGCTGCAGGTGCTGGAAGACGGTCGCCTGACCGACAGCCATGGTCGTACCGTGGACTTCCGCAACACCGTGGTGGTGATGACCTCGAACCTGGGGTCGGCGCAGATCCAGGAACTGGTGGGCGACCGCGAAGCCCAGCACGCTGCCGTCATGGATGCGGTGAATGCGCACTTCCGCCCGGAATTCATCAACCGGATCGATGAGGTGGTGGTCTTCGAGCCGCTGGCCCGCGAGCAGATCGCCGGCATCGCCCAGATTCAGATGGGCCGCCTGCGCAAACGCCTGGCTGAGCGAGAGCTGAGCCTGGACCTGAGTGATGAGGCGATGGACAAGCTGATCGCCGTCGGCTTCGACCCTGTGTATGGCGCGCGGCCGCTCAAGCGCGCAATCCAGCGCTGGATCGAGAACCCGCTGGCGCAGATGATCCTGGCCGGCAAGTTCAACCCTGGCGCGAAAATCCATGCCAAGGTCGAGAACGACGAGATCGTCTTCGCCTGATCCGCGCTCCACGAAAAAGCCCGCCAATTGGCGGGCTTTTCCTTGGGCTCTTCGTAGGAGCGAGCTTGCTCGCGAACAGCCTCCGAAGTGGGGCTCGGTTCGCCGGCAGACTCGCTCCTGCAAATGCTCAGCTGGACTGGTCGCCACCTCTCAGCATGACCAGCAATTGCTCGATCAGCTCGGCCTGATCCTCGGCGATATCGATGATGTGGAAGCCAGCCCAGCCCAGTTGGCCATCGGCGCCGGCGCGGCTCCACAGGCAGTCTGCACCCAGGTGGACCTCGCCGATCTCGTCCAGCGGCGGCGCCGGTACGAGCCGGCAGTCCCAGACGGAATCGGCTTCGGGCACTTCCACGCCGCAGAGCATGAAGCCCTCGGCGGACAGGTCGGCGAGGCGGCCAAGGCTGCGCCCGGAGTGGCGGTCGAAGACTTCCACGGTCAGCCCGGTCTGTTGCCGGCTATGCTGGCGACGTTCTCCCATCGACTGCTCCTTCAGGTCTGTGCCGGGCTGCGCCCGGAAGTAAAGCGTTGCAGGACCCGGTAAATCGCATTCAAGGCGCGATCCATCAGCGGGGCAGATTGTTCTGTCGGCACCAGGCGGACCTTGCCCGCTTCCATCTCCTGGGCCAACTGCACTATCGGTTTGACCGCCACCCGCTGTCCGGTGTGGTCGACGAACATGTAGTTGCGCGTGGTCGGGCTGAACCACGAAAGCTTGAGGCGGCGGGCCGGCGTGGTATCGCTGAACTCGAACCAGGTGCCGAACTCCAGGTGGCTCAGCTCTTTCATCAGGGTTCGCGCGCGCTCGGACAGCTCCCCGCCGTTGGGCTTGACCAGGGTGTGCCCCTCGGCACCGAGCATCGCGCCCAGCGGGCTTTCCGGCAGCTCCTGCTTGAGCTGCGCAGCGATCTGCGGCTGTTGCGCCTGGATCGCGCGTTGGCAGGCGACCAGATCCTGCAGCAGCCGGCGGATGCCGTCCTCGTGGTAGCCGCCCAGAACTTCCAGACCTTTGCGCAACTCTTCCAGCAGGGCCAGGCGGATCGCCTGCAGATGATCGCGACCAGCGGCGTCCAGTGGTGTCACGCTCCAGGCCAGTTGCTCACCGACCTCGCAGGCACGCCTCCATTCGTCGCTGTGTTCACCACTGCGCAGCACGATGAAGGTGAGAGCGTCGCACCAGCTCATTTCCAGGAAATTGCGTACCAACTCCGGCAGATCGCGGTTATGGGTCACCTTAGCGATGGCGTCGAGCGCGTGCTCCCGTGCGGCCAGAAGGCGATCGCGGCCGCGGGCAGCCTCCATGGCGCGGCGCTCGCGCAGCTCGACTTTCTGCCGTAGGTTGGCAACGTACTCGTTGAACTCACCCAGGAGGGTATCGAACAGCGCAAGGTCGCCGACGAAATCCTGGATCACTCGCTCGACCACCCAGTGCATCTTCGCCAGCAGCGCGCGCTCCTCGCCTTCGCCGCCGTAGAGCACGCCGGCCTGGGCCATGGCGTTGAGCAGCTTGCGCGCGGGGTGGTGATGCTGGGTGAACAGCTGCTTGTCCAGCAGCGCCACCTTGAGGAAGGGCGTGTGCAGGTGGGAGAGGGTGGTCTTGCAGTTGTCAGGCAGGTTCTCGTCGTCGAGGATGAAGTCGAAGACCATGCCCACCAGATCGATGACGTCGGCCTCCTGTTCGGTCAGCCGAGTATTGGTCGGCTGCGCGCTGCCGGCTTCGAGCTGGCGTTGCAGGTCGGCTTTCAGTGCGTCGACCGGCTGTGGCTGGCGAAGTCGCTGGGCCAGTTCATTGGCGGACTCGCGCTGTAGCCGGTTCAGCGCCTCCAGCAGCTCATTGGCGCTGTAGGTCGTCGTGGCCGAGTTCGGCCCGAAGCTGACAATGCTCTGGGTATTGCCGAACAGCGTGGCCTTGTTCCCGCGCCGGCGGTGCTCGGCGAGCAGCACGGCGAGGCCATCGAACAGGGCGTTACGGTCGCCGGGCGGCATATCCGGCAGATCGCCGGAGCTATAGGCAGGCGCCGACGCTGTCATGCCGTCTGTCGTGGCAGAGTGTGTTTCCACGGCGGCCGGGCGGTGGGCAGGCGGAGCCGCCGAGCGTTGACCCTGTGGGCGGTATTTCAGGTTCGGCAGGATGCCGGCGTCGGCCAGTCGCTTGTTCAGCTGTTCATATAACGGCTGCAGGTGCTGCATGACCTGCTGATCGAACAGCACATAAAGGATGGTCTTGATCCGCAGTGGGAAGACACTGCGCGCCAGGGTGTCGCGGAACGCCTGGGCAATGGCTTGCGGGCCAAAGGGGTTTCGATCCTCCCCAAGCTTGCTGCCGTTGTTGAGCAGCGCCAGGCGTTGATCCAGGGCGAATAGCAGTTGGGCGCAGTGGGCGCGCACCTGGTTGACCATGTTGGTCACCAGCAGCGTCTCTTCATATTCGTCGTTGCCGACCAGGGTCAACTGGTCCATGTCCAGTTCGTCCAGCGGTTCCACGAGGGGCAGTTTGCCTTCGAGGAAGTCGCTCAGGCCCTGGGCAATGCGCTGGTGGTAGAAGCGCTCGAGGTTCGGCCGTTCGCGACGGACTTCGCGCATGGCGTCGAAGAACAGCGCCTGGACCTGGTTGTTCTCGGCTTTCTCGGCGCATTCGAAGAGCGTGTCGTCCACCTGGGCGAAAACATTTCCCAGTAGCTCGGCGAGGTGATTCATCGCCAGCTGACGGCAGCCCTGCACCAGTTCGCCGAAGCGGGGCTGAATGACCCGGCTGGCGATTGGGGAGGGCGGTGGGGTGTCCTTGGTGCTCATGGCCATCCTGTGCGTGATCTTTCCGTTTACACCCGCGGTGGATCACTCGTGTTTTTCCATGCAGATATAGCAACCTGTCCGGCCACCTGCAAAGCAGAGAAAAACTTTTTGGATCAGAGTGTTGACAGGCGTTTCGATATACGTAAAATGGCGCGCCTCTGATACGGGATTCCGGTGAAGCCGGAAGCGAAGTGGAGGAGATTGAAAGGCTCGTCGTTCCGCGATAGCTCAGTCGGTAGAGCAAATGACTGTTAATCATTGGGTCCCTGGTTCGAGTCCAGGTCGCGGAGCCAACTTTCAAACGGGGTATAGCGCAGTCCGGTAGCGCGCTTGCTTTGGGAGCAAGATGTCGGGAGTTCGAATCCCCCTACCCCGACCAACATTTGGGTCGTTAGCTCAGTCGGTAGAGCAGTTGGCTTTTAACCAATTGGTCGTAGGTTCGAATCCTACACGACCCACCATATTAAAGTACCTGTTCCCTACAGGTGCTGAAGCGAAAAATAACTCGCTTCGGAAGAAACCCACCTTTTCAGGTGGGTTTTTTTTTGAGTTTTCAATGGGATTTCGCTCATGGCACGGCGGATAGTTCAACCGCTGTGACGGTTTTCTTCTTGGTTTGCGATATCAGCGCCGGCCGGTCCCATCAGTTCAATTCGTCAGACCTTCGCTTTTTCCTTCATTTCCGTGCCTGCTTTCTCTCAGGTAACTTGGAGATTCCTACGGATGTCCTTGATATAGACCAGAAAAACCGCTCCAGAGCTCGGATCGGACTGATCTTCTTGCCTCCAGTAGAAAATTAAGCTTTCCACCTCACAAACCGTGTTCCCTGAGGTGGGCTGTTAAATGGCAATTGAAAATATCGGTCTTGTCGCCGTCACCGAAAACGCAGCCAGGAAGGTTGCGGTCAAGGCCGGTGGGAAGATCAAGGCGGAGTCAGGTACCAAGTATCTTCTCCAGGCTGATGGCAGTGACATCGCTCCCGAAAACGTCACGGTCAAACGCGCTGGTAAGGACCTGCAGGTCTTCTTCGAGGGCAGTGACAAGCCCGATCTGACGATCGCGAACTTCTTCGCCGAAGGCATGGATAGCCAACTGTACGGTGTGGCTGAGGATGGCCAGCTGTACGCGTACGTACGTACCGACGGCGAGGGCTTCTACGGCCAATTGCTGGTGGCGGACGGCGAATCAGCCTCCATTGCGCTGGGCGGTGATGCCCTGGCCGATGGCGCCCCTTATCTGGCGAACGGACTCGTTGACGCAGCAGGCTTCGCCCTGTGGCCCTGGCTGGCCGCGCTGGCTGGCGTCGGTGCTGCGACCGCGGCGATCATCCACCACAACCGGCAGGATAGCCACAAAACCCACACCACGGGCGCGCCGGCCAACACAGTCGCCACTGACGATGTCGGCCCCATCCAGGGCCAGTTGCACAACGGTGACGTTACCGATGATGCGCACCCGGAGATATCCGGCAACGGCATTCCTGGCGCGACCATTCATGTTTACGACAATGGCCAGGAAATCGGCACCGCTATCGTAGCGGCGGATGGCACCTGGTCGTTCACACCTGATTTCGCCGACGGCGCGCACAGCATCGATATCACCCAGCAGTTGCCGGGCGAGAAACCCAGCGCACCGATCAACATCGTCGACATCGTGGTCGACACCACGCCGCCGGCCGCGCCGAGCGCCGAGATCGAAGGCGCCAAGATCGACGGCGACAACACCTACAGCAACGACGATATCCCGACCATCCATGGCAAGGGCGAGCCGGGCGACACCATCATCATCGTCTTCCCGACCGGGGAGACCGTGACCACCGCCGTGGACGCCAATGGTGATTGGGTCGCTCCCGCTCCGACCCAGCCGCTGCCGGAAGGCAGCAATGATATTCAGGTGATCGAACAGGACCCGGCCGGCAATCAGACCGCGATCGTCATTCCGCTCATCATCGACACCATTGCCCCGACAGCTCAGGAGGTCCAGTTGGACCCGGCTTCGGACACCGGCATCAAAGGCGACGACATCACCAGCGACACACTGCCGATCATCGACGGCAAGACCGAACCCGGCGCTGACGTGATCGTTACTTTCCCCACGGGTGAAGAGATCCATACCAAGGCCGACGAGAATGGCGACTGGTCGGTAACCCCGACCCAGCCGCTGCCTGAAGGCAACAACGACATCACCATCATTGCTACCGACGCGGCGGGCAACCAAAGCGAGCCGGCTGTCATTACCGTGGTGGTCGACACCGTCGCCCCGACTGCGCCCGAGGCCAAGCTGGACCCGTCGTCCGACTCGGGCATCAAGGGTGATGACATCACCAACGACAACATGCCGACCATCGATGGCAAGACCGAGCCGGGTGCGGAGATCACCGTCACCTTCCCGACCGGCGAAATCGTCACCGCCACGGCTGACGATGACGGCAACTGGTCCGTGACCCCGACCCAGCCGCTGCCCGAAGGGAGCAACGACATCACCGTCGTCGCTACCGACCTGGCCGGTAACCAGAGCGAGCCGACTACCATCAGCGTGGTCATCGACACACAGGCTCCGGCTGCACCGGAGGCCTGGCTCGATCCTGCGTCCGATTCGGGCGTCAAGGGCGACAACATCACCAGCGACACCACACCGACCATCGATGGCAAGACCGAGCCGGGCTCTGACGTGACCGTCACCTTCCCGACCGGTGAAGAAATCCACACCAAGGCTGACGAGAACGGTGACTGGTCGGTGACGCCGACCCAGCCACTGCCTGAAGGCAACAACGACATCAGCGTCGTTGTCACCGACCCTGCGGGCAACCAGAGCGAGCCTGGTGTTCTGCCGATCGTGATCGAATCCATCGCTCCGAGTGCCCCCACCATCGACTCCGTCGTCAACAACGATGACCCGGCACACTTGGTCGACGTACCGAGGGATGGTTCGACCAACGACACCACGCCGGTGATTTCCGGTGGCAACGCCGTACCGGGCGACACCATTCACGTGATCGACAATGGGGCCGAGATCGGCACCGCCGTAGTTGATCCTGAAGGCAGCTGGTCATTCGAAGTCCCGGCCGACAAGGCGCTAGACGAGGGTGAGCACGATATCACCGTGGTCGCCGAAGATACTGCTGGCAACCAGAGCGCACCGTCGCAGCCGTACCCGATTCATATCGACACGACCGCACCGAGCGCTCCGACCATCGACTCCATCGTCGATAACGATGACCCAGCACACCTGATCGACGTGCCGAAGGACGGTTCGACCAACGACACCACCCCGGTAATTTCCGGTGGCGGCGCCGTACCGGGCGACACCATTCATGTGATCGACAATGGCACCGAGATCGGTACTGCCGTGGTTGACCCTGAAGGCAACTGGTCGTTTGAAGTCCCGGCCGACAAGGCCCTGGACGAGGGGGAGCACGACATCACCGTGGTCGCCGAAGATCCTGCTGGCAACCAGAGTGAGCCGTCGCAGCCGTACCCAATTCACATCGACACGACCGCACCGAATGCTCCGACCATCGACTCCGTCGCCAACAACGATGACCCGGCGCACCTGATCGATGTACCGAAGGACGGTTCGACCAACGACACCACGCCGGTCATTTTCGGTGGCGGCGCCGTACCGGGCGACACCATTCACGTGAGCGACAATGGCACTGAGATCGGTACTGCCGTGGTTGATCCTGAAGGCAACTGGTCATTCGAAGTCCCGGCCGACAAGGCCCTGGACGAGGGTGAACACGACATCACCGTGGTCGCTGAAGATCCTGCTGGCAACCAGAGTGAGCCGTCGCAGCCGTACCCGATTCATATCGACACGACCGCCCCGAACGCTCCGACCATCGACTCCGTCGTCGACAACGATGATCCGGCACACCTGATCGATGTACCGAAGGACGGTTCGACCAACGACACCACCCCGGTGATTTCCGGTGGCGGGGCCGAGAAGGGCGACATCGTCCATGTGTTCGATGGCGAGACTGAACTGGGCAGCACCGTCGTTGCCAACGACGATGGCACCTGGTCGTTCGAAGTCCCGGCTGGCAAAGCCCTGGACCAAGGCGCGCATGATTTCACTGCCAGGGCAGAAGACCCGGCGGGCAATATCAGCGAGCCTTCGCAGTCTTACCCGGTCAACATCAGCACCGACATCCCAGGTGCCCCGACCATCGACTCCGTCGTCGACAACGATGATCCGGCGCACCTGATCGACGTACCGAAGGATGGTTCGACCAACGACACCACGCCGGTAATTTCCGGTGGCGGCGCCGTACCGGGCGACACCATTCACGTGAACGACAATGGGACCGAGATCGGCACCGCCGTAGTTGATCCTGAAGGCAACTGGTCGTTTGAAGTCCCGGCCGACAAGGCCCTGGACGAGGGTGAGCACGACATCACCGTGGTCGCCGAAGATCCTGCTGGCAATCAGAGCGCACCGTCGCAGTCGTACCCGATTCATATCGACACGACCGCACCGAACGCTCCGACCATCGACTCCGTCGTCGACAACGATGATCCGGCACACCTGATCGATGTACCGAAGGACGGTTCGACCAACGACACCACCCCGGTGATTTCCGGTGGCGGGGCCGAGAAGGGCGACATCGTCCATGTGTTCGATGGCGAGACTGAACTGGGCAGCACCGTCGTTGCCAACGACGATGGCACCTGGTCGTTCGAAGTCCCGGCTGGCAAGGCACTGGACCAAGGCGCGCATGATTTCACTGCCAAGGCAGAAGACCCGGCGGGCAATATCAGCGAGCCTTCGCAGCCCTATCCGGTCAACATCAGCACTGACATCCCAGGCGCTCCGACCATCGACTCCATCGTCGATAACGATGACCCAGCACACCTGATCGACGTACCGAAGGACGGTTCGACCAACGACACCACGCCGGTAATCTCCGGTGGCGGCGCCGTACCGGGCGACACCATCCACGTGATCGACAATGGCACCGAGATCGGCACTGCGGTGGTCGATCCTGAAGGCAGCTGGTCATTCGAAGTCCCGGCCGACAAAGCCTTGGACGAGGGTGAGCACGACATCACCGTGGTCGCCGAAGATCCTGCTGGCAACCAGAGCGCACCGTCGCAGCCTTACCCGATTCATATCGACACGACGGCACCGAATGCTCCGACCATCGATGCGGTCGTCAACAACGATGACCCGGCGCACCTGATCGACGTACCGAAGGATGGTTCGACCAACGACACCACGCCGGTAATCTCCGGTGGCGGCGCCGAGAAGGGCGACATCATCCATGTGTTCGATGGCGAGACTGAATTGGGCAGCACCGTCGTTGCCAACGACGATGGCACCTGGTCGTTCGAAGTCCCGGCTGGCAAGGCACTGGACCAAGGCGCGCATGATTTCACCGCCAAGGCAGAAGACCCGGCGGGCAATATCAGCGAGCCGTCGCAGCCTTACCCGGTCAACATCAGCACCGACATCCCAGGTGCCCCGACCATCGACTCCGTCGTCGACAACGATGATCCGGCGCACCTGATCGACGTACCGAAGGATGGTTCGACCAACGACACCACGCCGGTAATCTCCGGTGGCGGCGCCGAGAAAGGCGCCATCATCCATGTGTTCGATGGCGAGACTGAACTGGGCAGCACCGTCGTTGCCAACGACGATGGCACCTGGTCATTCGAAGTCCCGGCCGACAAGGCACTGGACGAGGGTGAGCACGACATCACCGTGGTCGCCGAAGATCCTGCTGGCAACCAGAGCGCACCGTCGCAGCCGTACCCGATTCACATCGACACGACTGCACCGAGCGCCCCGACCATCGACGCGGTTGTCAACAACGATGATCCAGCACACCTGATCGACGTACCGAAGGACGGTTCGACCAACGACACCACGCCGGTCATTTCCGGTGGCGGCGCCGAGAAGGGCGACATCATCCATGTGTTCGATGGCGAGACCGAACTGGGCAGCACCGTCGTTGCCAACGACGATGGCAGCTGGTCGTTCGAAGTCCCGGCTGGCAAGGCGCTGGACCAAGGCGCGCATGATTTCACTGCCAGGGCAGAAGACCCGGCGGGCAATATCAGCGAGCCTTCGCAGTCGTATCCGGTCATCATCGACACAACCCCGCCAGACTCGGCCAGTACCCAGTTGACCATCAATGCGGTAGCAGGCGATGACATCGTCGATTCCGTCGAAGCAGCTGGCAATGTCACCATCAGCGGCAAGGTGACCGGCGAGTTCATTGCCGGCGACAAGGTCAGCTTTGTGCTCGATGGCTCCTCCTACAGCGCCGATGTAAGCGCGGATGGCACTTGGAGCGTGGCTATTCCGGGTTCTGTGCTGGTGGCCGACAGTACCCGCCAGATCGATGCGACCCTTGTGGCGCATGATGCGGCGGGTAACGCGGGCGACATCACTGCCAGTCATTCGTATCAGGTCCAGCTGAACGCGGTGTTCATCACCGGCATGAGCAAGGACTCGGCCAACGACATGGCGCACTCCGGCGATTTCATCACCCAGGATGGTGGGGCTGGACGTGGTGTGTACGGCACCGTTGCGCAGGCACTGACCGGCAATCAAAAGGTTCAGGTTACCTTCGATGGCGGCGCTACCTGGAAAGACGCTGCCACGAACAACCTGAACTGGACTGCCGTAGACACCGGCGCACACACCGGTAACTGGACTATCCAGGCCCGTGTTGTGGATGGCAGTGTGGTGCAGACCGATGTGGCCAGCCAGAACGTGACCTTACTGGGCGCGGCAGGTGGTGCGCCGACAATCATCGGTATTCCGGATGCTGTCGGCGCATACACCACGGACAAGGCGGCCGACGGTAGCGATGTAAACGTCTCCCTGGCCGGTACCAACGCCAAGGCGGGCGACACCTTGCACATCGTCTGGGGCGACACTACCTATGATCAGGTTCTGACCGCTGGCGACATCGCGTCGGGCACTGTGACGGCCAATGTTCCAACCCAGCAGACCACTACCCAGGGCGGCCAGTGGGACTTCGCGGTCACCGCTCAAATTGTCACCCCGCAGGGGCAGGTGAGCTTGCCGAGTTCGGCGTTCCAGGTTCACAGCCAGGGTTGGGAGACGCTGGCTATCGATGACCTGAACCGCAACGTCACCACCTTTGGCTCGCAAACGGTCTACCAGGGCGGTGGCATTACCATCACCTCCAACGGCACCCTTACTCACCTTGCTGCGACCGCTTCGGGTAACGACGGCCTGTACTTCGATAACCCGTCGAGTGGCGCAACCACCAACTATGCGCAGATCAACTTCACCACGGCGGTGGATAGCTTCTCTGTCAACATTAGCTCGCTGCAGAACACCTCGGGTGGCTCGCGCGTGGTGGTTTACGACACCGAGGGTAATGTCCTTTCCGATTCGAATGTCCTGGCTGACGGAAGTGGTGGTGTCAGCGCCTCGGCGAAATACAGCTTCACCGCACCGGTTGGTACGGACATCGGCAAAGTGATGATCTATGGCGATGGTGTGAACAGCTCGGGCGCGGCCGGAGGCGGTGTCGTTCTTGATACCCTGAAGTTCTCTCAGGTCCATCACGTGCCTGGCTACAACGACACATTTACCAATGAAGTTGGCAAGGCTACCTCGGGCACTGGCTATCACAGCGATGAGGGGCACTTCACGTTGACATCGCAGGGCACTGTATCGGTACGCAGTGACGTCGAGCACAACCTGGATGGCTCATACCTTTACATCGGTACCGGCACCGGCGCGATCAGCAACTCGGCAGCGATCTTCACCTTCGACCAGCCGGTGCAGTCCATCTCCTACAACCTGTGGGGCCTGGAAACCCAGCAGGCCATCGCCAACAACGGCTCCCGGCTGGAGGTCTACGACACCAATGGTGCCTTGATCTTCGACCGTTATGTCGTGAACAACGGCGGTTCTACCTACAACTATGAGCAAGTGTCCTATACCGCGCCGGAAGGGATGAACATTGGCAAAGCGGTGGTCTACCAGGACAAGAACGGTACGTTGCTGGACAACTTCACTACCACCTTGGCGACGTCGGCATCGTCCGGCCAGAGTTTGGTTGACCATGGTTGGGAGACATACTACGACGGGGCCAATGCAACGAAAGAGCTCTCGTGGCAGGGTCAATCCTTTGCTGTGCAATCCTTCAGCGATGGTACGTCCTTGGCTAGCTATCACAGCACCAGTGGGACCTTTACTGTCACCGGCACTGCCACCAAGACGGCATCGAGCGGCAACATGTGGGCCAACGCCACGAGCGGTTCAATGTTCGTGGCTGCGGACAAGACGGCGGTTATCACCTTCGACACGGCACGCTCCACAGTCGAGATCGGCGTCACTGGTATCGAGCCAGGGACCGGGAATGCAGCTGTAATGACGGTCTACAGTACCGACGGAACCGTGCTGGATACTGTCCAGATGCTCAACCCCATCGGTACCTACGACATCCAGTCGTTCTCCTACGAGTCGAGCAGCAACAACATTGGCAGAATCGAGATCACGGGTGACCAAGGCGGCACCTATGTGACCCACGTTTCCTCGTCGATATTGTCCGGCGGCGACATCATCTCGATGGCTGTCGACCCAGTGGCTTACTTTGCCCAGGACGGCGCGCACATCCACGGCAGCGCGGGTCTCGACACGCTGAAGTTGACCGGTGCGAATCAGGTCCTTGACCTGACCAGGCTCATCGGCGACCACGACCAAGGCAAGATCGCCAGCATCGAGAAGTTCGACATCACCGGCACCGGCGACAACACGCTGAAGATCTCCCTCAACGACGTGTTGAACCTGGGCGAAACCAACCTGTTCCGTGCCGATGGCAAGGTCCAGGTAATGGTCGATGGTGATGCGGGCGATCGGGTGGAGCTATCCAACCTGCATGATCACGGTACCGCCCCTGGCGTTTGGCAGAGTGCCGGTACGGCATCCATCGGTGGCGAGACTTACAACGTCTACAGCTACAGCAACCTGGACGCTGAGATTCTGATCAAGCAGGCGGTGACCAGCACCCTCGTCTAATCATGGCCTTGAAGGGGAGATGGGACATGCGTCCCGTCTCCCGTCATCCATCCCAATTCCTGCGTGTCGCCCACCGGGCGACGCCAACCAGAGAGTTTTGACAATGAAATCGTCTATCAAGCGCCAGTGGTCCCTGACGCTGGCAGCCCTGGCTGTGATGGCTGCTGTCCATGCTCCGCAAAGCATGGCCTTCGAGCTTAATCAGAAGATCTTTGGCGAGACTTACCAGCGGACAGAGTCCGTCATCGCCCAGCAGGCCCAGATCGTGATGTTCCGTGGCCACGACGACGGCAAGAATGCCGCCCACGTTTACATCGACGGCCAATTGCACAGCGCTCTCATGCCTGGAGGCTATACCGTGTTCTGCACGCCTGCAGGCGAGCACTCGGTAGAGTCCTATATCGGCGATGAGCCGCTATACACCGGCAAGCGCAATCCGCAGAGCTACGCGAAATTCGACGGCGGCCGCACCTATGTTCTGGAAACGCCAGTCGTCCCGAATCAGAGCACCCCGATCGTGCACAGCGGTCAGGACGCCGAGCAGAGCCTGCAGGGCATGCGCCGGCAGATTCATGTGATCAGCCGTGCCGCTTCCGTGGTGCCGTGCCAGACCCAGACCAAGCTGAGCCTGCGCAGCGACGTGTTGTTCACGTTCGGCAAGAGCGGCTACAACGACCTGACACCCGAAGGTCATGCCCAGCTGCGTCAGGTAGTCGAAGAGATCAATCAGAAGCAGGAGAACATCACCAGCATCGAAGTGGTGGGCCACGCCGACCCGATTGGTAAAGCTCAAGCGAACCTGCGCTTGTCCGAGCAGCGCGCCGAGACGGTACGCGCCGCGCTGCTGGATAGCGGTGTACAGAGCCAACTGGTGCATGCCAGCGGTCGCGGCAGCTCCGAGCCGGTGGTGCAGTGCAACTCCGGGGCGCGCAGCCAGAATATTGCCTGTAACGCGCCGAATCGCCGCGTTGAGCTGATCATCCAGAACACCGCGGGCAACTGATCCAACTCACTTTCCATCTCCCGCCTGATCCCGCCGGGACGTGCCATCGCGGCACGGTTCTGGCGGGATCTTTTCTCGCTGTATGCCTGCCCCCTCGCGCTGGCCTCTCTCTTATCCCCCCTTGAAACCGCACACCCCGCATTGCCCCAGGCAGGTGAGGGAAAGGTACACCAGTCCAATCAGTCTTTTCCGATGCCGCCGGAATCGGCGCATTTCTACCATGCGGACAGTTTTTCCTCCCTGGTCCCTGAAGGTGTGCCCATGAATCCCTCTTTAACGCCCGAGGCCGTTGTCGACCTGGGCGTTGCTTCCGACAGCGACAGCCTGTTGGCCGGTGTGCGCTGGTTCTGCGCGCACTTCAAGCGACCAGCGAGCCTTGAGTCTCTTTATGCCGGATTGCCGCGCGATCAGCGCCTGAGACCCAGCCTGGTGGTGCGCATGCTCGAACAGGCCGGTATCGGGGCGGGCTGGGTGAAGCGACGCCCGGCCGAGCTGTCCTCCTACCTGTTCCCGCTGATGCTGCTGTTCCGCAATGGCGAAGCCCGTATCCTGGTGGCCCGCCGGGGTGAAGAATTCGACCTGATCATCCCCGAGGCTGGCGGCGGCACCATCACCCTGAGTGCGGAAGAGCTGCAGGAGAATTACCTGGGCTACGCGCTGCTGGTGCGGCCCAAGGCGGCGCCGGATGCGCGCACCGAAATTCCGCGCGGGGAGAGCAAGGGCCACTGGCTGTTCTCCACCCTGTGGAACTACCGCCGCTTTTACTACAGCGGTGCGCTGGCGACCGTGCTGATCAACATCCTGGCGCTGGCCAGCACCTTCTTCATCATGAACGTCTATGACCGCGTCGTGCCCAACCAGGCCTATGTGACGCTTTGGTCTTTGGCGGCGGGTGTAGTGATGGCGATCGCCTTCGAATTCACCTCGCGCCAGGTTCGCGCCTACCTGATCGATACTGCCGGCAAGAAGGCCGACCTGATCCTCGGCGCGAAGCTGTTCCGTCAGTTGCTGGAAGTGCGACTGGAGCACAAGCCGCCGTCCGCCGGCTCCTTCGCCAACCAGTTCCGCGAGTTCGAGTCGGTGCGTGACTTCATCACCTCGGCATCCCTGGCGACCCTGGCGGACCTGCCGTTCTGCACTCTGTTCGTCTTGGTGCTGTTCCTCATCGGCGGCCCACTGGCGATGGTGCCGCTGGGCTCGATGTTTGTCCTGCTCGGCGTGTGTGCCTACATCCAGTTGCCGCTGTCGCGCTACATGAAGGAGAACCTACGCGAGGCCTCGCAGAAACACGGCCTGCTGATCGAGGCGATCGAGGGTGTCGAGACGCTCAAGGCGACGCACGCCGAGGGCAGCATGCTGCGTCGCTGGGAAGATTTCAGCGCGCAGCTGGCGGCTTCGTCGATCAAGACCAAATCCCTGTCGAACTTGGCCGCCAACTCGGTTTCGCTGATCACTCAGATGACCACGGTGGTCCTGGTGTTGTGGGGCGTGTATCGCATCGGTGATGGCGACATGACCCAGGGCGCCTTGGTCGGCATGGTGTTGCTCAGTGGCCGCGCGCTTGCGCCGCTGGCCAGTGCCGTGGGCCTGGCCGTGCGTTACCAGCAGGCCAAGACCGCGCTGAATTCGCTGAATCAGTTGATGGAAATTCCCACGGTTCGCGACAACAGCCGCCGTTATCTGGACGCGCCGAAGAACGCGACGCTGTCGTTGCGCAAGCTGAAGTTCTCCTATCCGGCTCCGCCGATGCAACCGCGGCCGACCGTGCTGAACAACATCAGCCTGAGCATCAAGCACGGCGAGCGCGTTGCCATTGTCGGCAGTATCGGCAGCGGCAAATCCACGCTGCTGAGGGTCATGGCTCGCCTCTACCAGCCGGTGGAAGGCCAACTGCTGGTCAACGGCATCGATGCCGAGCAGATCGACCCGGCGGACTGGAATTCCACGGTCGGTTTCGTTGGCCAGGATGCGCGACTGTTCTTCGGTTCACTGCGTGACAACCTGCTGATCGGCAACCCGTCTGCGACCAGCGAGGAAGTGCTGCATGTGATGCGCCTGACCGGCCTGGACGCCATTGTCGCGGGTCATCCGCAAGGCTTCGACCGCCCGGTAGGGGAAATGGGCCAGGCGCTTTCCGGTGGTCAACGGCAGCTCGTCGCCCTGGCGCGCTCCCTGTTGTTGCATCCCCAGGTGCTGCTGCTGGACGAGCCTACCAGCGGCATGGATATGCAGACCGAACGCCAATTCCTGCAACGCCTGGAGACCGCTACCCGGGGCTGCACGCTGGTGGTGGTGACGCACCGCTTCTCGGTGCTGGAGCAGATCGAGCGACTGATAGTTATCGATGCCGGCCAGATCGTCGCCGACGGCCCGAAGGGCGAAGTGCTGCGCGCCCTGCAGGCCAACAACTCCACGGCGCCGGGCAAGGCTCCGGCCGCCGCCAGGTAAACCCTCATGACCGATACACCAACCAAGCCGGCAACGGTGCCCGCCGTCGCTCAGCCCAAAAAGGCCGTAGCGACCACGAACGTTTCTCCTTACTCGAAAGAAGTCGCACGGCTGCGCGACAACGACATTGCCTATGTCTCGGACCTGCAGGCAGCGCTGATCGCCCAGAAGACCACCGCGAGCATGGTGGTGCTGTTGCTGATCGCCGCGGTGTTCTTCGGTCTGCTCATCTGGGCCTATTTCGCTCGGGTGGAAGAAATCACCAAGGGCGAGGGCCGGGTGATCCCGTCCAGTCGCGAGCAGGTTATCCAGAGCCTGGAAGGCGGCATCCTCGAGCAGATGAACGTGCGCGAGGGTGATGTGGTGGAGGCCGGGCAGGTCCTGCTGAAGATCGACCCGACCCGTGCCGGCGCCTCCTATCGTGAGGCGCAGTCGAAAGCCCTGGCGCTGAAGGGGCAGCTCGCCCGCCTGCGCTCGGAGGCCTACGGTCAGCCGCTGGTGTTCCCTGCGGATGTGATCGCCGTGCCGTCGATCGTCAGTGCCGAGACCGAGGCTTACAACGCCCGTAAACAAGCTCTGGACGAGGGCATTTCGGGGCTGCAGAAGAGCCTGTCACTGGCGAACGGTGAACTGGCCGTCTCGGAGCGCCTGGCCAAGCAAGGCCTGATCTCCGACGTCGAAATCCTGCGCATGAAACGCCAGGCCAACGAGTTCAACCTGCAGATCAGCGAGCGCCGTAACAAGTACCGCTCTGACGCCAACGCCGAACTGACCCGCGTCGAAAGTGAGCTCGCGCAGTCGGTGGAGAGCGCGGCGGGGCGCGAGGATGTGATGAAACGCACCACGCTGACGGCTCCCTTGAAGGGCATCGTGAAGAACGTGCGCGTCAACACCATCGGCGGCGTCATCCAGCAGGGCCAGGACATCATGGAAATCGTCCCGCTGGAGGACAAGCTGCTGGTGGAAGCCAAGATCCTGCCCTCCGACGTGGCATTCCTGCGCCCCGGGCTGGAGGCCACTGTGAAGATTTCCGCCTACGACTTCGCGATCTACGGCGGCCTCAGCGGCAAGGTCGAGCTCATCAGCCCGGACACCATCAAGGACGACGACCGCGCCCGCCAGCAGGGCAAGCCGGACACCTATTACCGCGTACTGATTCGCACCGACCAGGCCGAGCTCACTCGCGGCGACAAACACTTCCCGATCATCCCCGGTATGACCGCGACGGTCGAGATGCGTACCGGGGAGAAAACCATCCTGGACTACATCCTCAAACCCGCGCTCAAGGCGCGTGAGGCCTTCCGAGAGAGATAATGCAATGAGCAGCCGTACATTCAGCTTCCACCCATTCAATAATCACCGATGGTGTATCTGTCGCCCGGCTCTGGTCATTGCGATGTCGTCGCTGGCAGGCCTCGCCGATGCTTCTGCTGATGGCTTCAGCGACACGTTGACCTTCTACTCCGCGCCGAGATCGACTCAGGCTGCCGAGCTGGCCCCGGCAGCGGCGGTTGTCGCCACGCCCTCGAGCGCTGCTCCGCTTGTCGAAAGCGCGAACGTAACCCTGGCAACTGCGTCCGTTGCTCCGGCCAGGCCGATGAAGCAAGTCGTCGAGCCCAAGCTGGACCTGAGTGTGCCGATAGGTGTCGGCGTTGGTACTTCGTTCGGCTCAGGCAGCAGTGTTTCCGCCCCCAGCCTGGGAAGCTCCGAGGCCTCGTTGGCGTACCTGCGCCAGATGGTCAGCACCGCGTTGCAGATCAGCCCGGAGATGAAGCAGGCCGATGCCAACTGGCAGGCTGCCAAAGGTGATGTGGACCAGGCCAAGGGTGCACGCTGGCCGCAGGTCCAGGTCAGCGCGGCCTCGAAGTCCTGGCAGAGCAAGAAGAGCGACCAGTACGACAACAGCGGCAGCACCACCGTGCAAATGACTACGCCGATCTATGACTTCGGCACCATCGGCCACACCATCGATAGCCGTGAGAAAACCGCGAATGCGCAGCAGGAAGCGATGGCGCAGTCGGAGGTCACCGTTGCGTACAACACGGCGTCGGCCGTGGTGGAGTTGGCTCACCAGCAACAGGCGCTGGAGATCAGTGACCAGTACGTGACCCGCATGCGGGAGTTGGTGGACATGCTGTCGAAAATCGCCCAGGTGGACCCCGGTCGAGCCAGTGAGGCAGTGCAGGCTCGCTCGCGCCTCCTGCAGGCGGAGACCGCGCGTGACACGGTGCAAGCCAAGCTCGAGGAAGTGAAAACCACCCTGGCCAGACTGGTCGGCGAAGACGTAACGGTGCCGGCCAATGCGAAATGGGACTGGACTCCTATGCCGTTGGATCAGGCGCTGGCTCAGTTGTCGGATGTGCCGGCGATTCGCCAGGCACGCTGGGAGCAGGAGGCAGCGCTGGCCAACGCGGACTCGGTGAAGTCCTCGCGCATGCCGAAGCTGAACTGGGTCCTCGGGCGCAGTGCCGGTGGCAACATGATGAACAACGATGTGCCCTGGTCGACGGGCCTTGCTGTGGAGTGGACGGCCTTCACCGGTGGTTCGGCATCGGCGGCGCAGCGTGCGGCCTACTCGCGGGCCAGCGCGGCGGAGCAGAAAATGGAAGCGACCCGTCGTGAGTCGGAGTACACCATTCGCAACCTGGCCCAGCAGCGTGATCTGTCGGCCGCCCGGGCGGCCGACTACAAGGACTTGCTGACCGAGTCCGATCGGGTCCGCAAGATGTTCTATGACCAGTGGTACCACTTGGGCAAGCGCACCCTGCTGGATGTGCTGATCGCCGAGAACGAGTACTACTCCCACCAGCTCGAAGCGTCGGACACCTACTACAACTCGGTCACCTCCGATCTGCGCATTCGTGCCGAGACCAGCGGTCTGATGGCCTGGCTGGCGCCCGGGCACGAAGCCTCCAGCTACTGATCGACAGCGCTCGGTGTCGGGAGCGTTTTCGCCCCGGGTATTTCATCTTCCTGCCATGGCCGTCTCGGCGGCCATGGCAGCCGAGTTCGTCCCTGGAACCATACGAGCATGTCGTGGGATCGATCTGATTCTCCGGGTACTGTCGTCACAAATTGAATGACTTTCAGTCTTGCAAAAATTCCAGTGCGTCGATGTGTCGCAGGGTGCGCAAGGCGTTAACGCTTCTTTCGCAACGGTTCTTGATCCCCATCATGGCAAGGTCTTTGCCAAAGGCGTTGGCACCTCCTGATGCCCTCTTGGTGATGGGCTGGAAGCCCCGTGTTTCACGGTTCTGACACAGTCGTGTGGCACGCGCGTGCAAGCCCCTGGCAGCGAGGGGAAACCTTGCGCCATTGGTAGGATTTGATCGTTTTCTGAGCGATTCCAGTTCGAACTGTTTCTCGGACTGAGAAAATATCTTGTTAAAAATGGGCGGAATGGGCCTTGAAAGGCGTTTCTGAAATGCTTTGTAATACCCGCCGTCCATTTCCTACCCCCAAATCGCTGAGTCGCACTGACGTAGATCAAAGCCAGTGCTCACCCTTCGGTGCAGCGGCATAACAACAGGGGGCTGCCATCGGTGGGCTCCTGTCATAAGACGAGTCGGGCAATCCGCTCGTGCAATCGGTGTGCGACGCGCGCGCTTCAACAAGCCGCCAGTCCAGACACCACACGCTGAATACTCACGGAACGAATCAGCTGACGAAATCGGTTTCGCATCGCGAAGACCGGGCGACCTCCCTTTGCCTGGAATCCTTGCGGCCGCGTTCGTGAATCCATGACAGCCCTGGCAGGCGACCTGGAAGGGTCGCGGGTAACGAGTCGTCGAGCGATGCGTGGCGAAGGCTCATGGGCGGTGAAGCGATTTTCATCCACTAAGGCCGCAAGATGAAAAAAGAGCAGTACACAGGAATTTTGAAGAGACTTGCGTGGCTGCCGATGCTGATGCTCGGTGGTTGCAACATGGCGCTGTTCGACCCGAAAGGGCAGGTCGGCGCTGACGAGAAGTCCCTGATCATCACGGCAACCCTGCTGATGCTGATCGTGGTGGTGCCGGTCATCCTGATGACCTTCGCGTTCGCCTGGAAATACCGGGCTTCGAACACCAAGGCCACCTACATGCCGGACTGGTCTCACTCGACCAAGATCGAGCTGGTGGTATGGCTGGTCCCCTGCCTGATCATCGCCGTGCTCGGCTGGATCACCTGGGAGAGCACCCACAAGCTGGACCCGTACCGTCCGCTGGACTCCGAGGTCAAGCCGGTGACCATCCAGGCCATCTCGCTGGACTGGAAGTGGCTGTTCATCTACCCGGAACAGGGTATCGCCACCGTCAACGAAATCGCCTTCCCGAAAGACACCCCGGTGAACTTCCAGATCACCTCGGATTCGGTGATGAACTCGTTCTTCATCCCGCAACTGGGTAGCCAGATCTACTCCATGGCCGGGATGCTCACCAAGCTGCACCTGATCGCCAACGAAGAAGGCGTGTTCGACGGCATCTCCGCGAACTACAGCGGCGGCGGTTTCTCGGGCATGAAGTTCAAGGCCATTTCCACCTCCGAGCAGGGCTTCCAGGAGTGGGTCGCGAAGGTCAAGGCCTCGCAGCAAACCCTGAACCTGGAGCAGTACCCGGAGCTGGTGAAACCGACCGAGAACGTCCCGGCGACCTACTTCGCAACCGTCAGCCCCGAGCTGTTCTCCCACGTGCTGAACAAGTGGGAACACGCTGGCCACGCCATGGCGAAAGCCGAGCAGGCGGCCAAGGGCGAGCACGGCGAAGCGCATGAAGAGGCCGCCATGGCGGGCCACGACATGAGCAACATGCAAGGCATGCCCGGCATGCAAATGAATCCGAGCCAGGAGTAACCGCAGATGTTCGGGAAACTGACACTGTCGGCCGTGCCGTATCACGAGCCGATCATCGTCATCACGCTGGCCGTCGTAGCCCTGTTGGGCCTCGGTGTGTTCGGCGCGATCACCTACTACCGCAAGTGGACCTACCTGTGGACCGAATGGCTGACGTCCATCGACCACAAGAAAATCGGCGTGATGTACATCATCGTCGCCCTGGTCATGCTGCTGCGCGGCTTCGCCGACGCCATCATGATGCGCGGCCAGCTCGCGCTGGCTGAAGGC
This sequence comes from Pseudomonas sp. PVC-3-1, assembly GCF_057444315.1. Classification (NCBI taxonomy): domain Bacteria; kingdom Pseudomonadati; phylum Pseudomonadota; class Gammaproteobacteria; order Pseudomonadales; family Pseudomonadaceae; genus Pseudomonas; species Pseudomonas sp. PVC-3-1. The sequence continues at coordinate 6,446,342 of NZ_CM172023.1, read as the reverse complement.
GCCAACCACGGCTACCTGCCGCCGGAACACTACGACCAGATCTTCACCGCTCACGGCGTGATCATGATCATCTTCATGGCCATGCCTTTCATGACCGGTCTGATGAACCTGGCCGTGCCGCTGCAGATCGGCGCGCGCGACGTGGCGTTCCCGTTCCTGAACTCGCTGAGCTTCTGGCTGCTGGTCGTCAGCGCCATGCTGGTGAACGTCTCGCTGGGCCTGGGCGAATTCGCCCGTACCGGCTGGGTCGCCTACCCGCCGCTGTCCGAGCTGGCTTACAGCCCGGGCGTGGGTGTGGACTACTACATCTGGGCACTACAGATATCGGGTATGGGTACCTTGCTCACGGGTATCAACTTCCTGGTGACCGTGTTCAAGATGCGCACCCCCGGCATGAAGCTGATGCAGATGCCGATCTTCACCTGGACCTGCACCTTCGCCAACATCCTGATCGTTGCGTCGTTCCCGATCCTGACCGCGGCCCTGGGCCTGCTGTCGCTGGACCGCTACTTCGACATGCACTTCTTCACCAACGAGCTGGGCGGCAACGCCATGATGTACATCAACCTCTTCTGGGCCTGGGGCCATCCTGAGGTGTACATCCTGATCCTGCCGGCTTTCGGTATCTTCTCCGAAGTCACCGCGACCTTTGCTGGCAAGAAAATGTTCGGCTACACCTCGATGGTGTGGGCGAGCGCCGCGATCACCTTCCTCGGCTTCACCGTTTGGCTGCACCACTTCTTCACCATGGGTTCGGGCGGCGACGTCAACGGCTTCTTCGGCGTTGCGACCATGCTGATCTCCATCCCGACCGGGGTGAAACTGTTCAACTGGCTGTTCACCATCTACCGTGGCCGCCTGCGCTTCGACACCCCGATCCTGTGGACCCTGGGTTTCATCGTCACCTTCACCATCGGTGGCATGACCGGCGTCCTGCTGGCCATCCCGGGCGCTGACTACCTGCTGCACAACAGCCTGTTCCTGATCGCCCACTTCCACAACACCATCATTGGTGGTGCGGTGTTCGGCTACCTGGCCGGCTTCGTCTTCTGGTTCCCGAAAGCCTTCGGCTTCAAGCTGGACGAGAAGTGGGGCAAGCGTTCCTTCTGGTGCTGGCTGGTCGGCTTCTACATGGCCTTCATGCCGCTGTACATCCTCGGCTTCATGGGCATGACCCGTCGCCTGAACCACTATGAAAACCCGATGTGGCAGCCGTACATGGTGGTGGCTTTCTGCGGCGCCGTGCTGATCTTCTTCGGTATCGCCTGCCAGCTGATCCAGCTGTTCGTGTCGATCAAGAACCGCGAGAAGCTGGCCGACCTGACTGGCGACCCGTGGGGCGGCCGTACCCTGGAGTGGTCCACCTCCTCGCCGCCGCCGTACTACAACTTCGCCGAACTGCCGAAGGTCAACGACATCGACGCGTTCCACGACATGAAGCAGACCGGTACCGCGTACCGAAAACTGCCGGCCTACGCGCCGATCCACATGCCGAAGAACACCGCCGCTGGCTTCTCCATCGCCGTGTTCGCCTTCCTCTTCGGCTTCGCCGCCATCTGGCACATCTGGTGGCTGGTGGGTGTTGGCTTCGTCGGCATGATCGCTTCGGTCATCGTGCGCAGCTACATCACCGACGTGGACTACTACGTCCAGCCGGATGAGATCGAGCGCATCGAAAACGCCAACTTCCAGAAACTCGCCACCGCGCAGCAGGTATAAAACCATGTCGACGGCAGTACTGAATCAACACCTGGTCGATACGCACGAAGCGGCGCACGATCACGACCACGCCCATGACAGCGGCGGCATGACGGTCTTCGGCTTCTGGCTGTACCTGATGACCGACTGCATCCTGTTCGCGAGCGTCTTCGCCACCTATGCCGTGCTGGTCAACCATACGGCCGGCGGCCCGAGCGGCAAGGACATCTTCGAACTGCCCTACGTGGCCGTCGAAACCGCGATCCTGCTGATCTCCTCCTGCACCTACGGCCTGGCCATGCTGGCCGCGCACAAGGGTGCCAAGGGCAAGGCCATCGCCTGGCTGGGCGTGACCTTCCTCTGCGGCGCCGCGTTCATCGGCATGGAGCTCAACGAGTTCCATCACCTGATCGTCGAAGGCTTCGGCCCGAGCCGCAGCGCCTTCCTGTCGTCCTTCTTCACCCTGGTCGGCATGCACGGCCTGCACGTTTCCGCAGGCCTGCTGTGGATGCTGGTGCTGATGGCGCAGATCGGCACCCGCGGCCTGACCGCGCAGAACAACACCCGCATGATGTGCCTGAGCCTGTTCTGGCACTTCCTGGACATCGTCTGGATCTGCGTATTCACCGTCGTCTACCTGATGGGGGCTCTGTAATGTCCGCTGCTGCACATCAACACGACTCCCACGGCGCCCACGGCCACGATTCCCACGGTGCCGGCCACGGCAGCCTGGGTTCGTACGCCATCGGCTTCGTGCTCTCGGTGATCCTGACCGCGATCCCGTTCTACATGGTCATCGACGGCGGCTTCTCGCGTCACGCCACCCTGCTGACCATGGTGATCCTGGGCCTGGTTCAGGTCGTCGTGCACCTGATCTGCTTCCTGCACATGAACTTCAGCTCCGAAGGCCGCTGGAACGTCATGGCATTCATCTTCACCGCCATCATCATCCTGCTGGTGGTCGGTCTGTCGCTGTGGATCATCTACACCGCAGACACCCTGATGATGCCGATGCCCTGAGGGCCGATGCCGTGAAACTCAAGCGTTATCTCCTGGTCGCCAAGCCGGGCATCATCTTCGGAAACCTGATCGCGGTGGCGGGGGGGTACTTCCTCGCCGCTCGCGGCAGCGTTGACCCGATGCTGCTGCTGGCCACCGTGATCGGCCTGTCCCTGGTCGTTGCCAGCGGTTGTGTGTTCAACAACTGCATCGACCGCGACATCGATCGCTTCATGGAGCGTACCCGCAGCCGTGTCACCGTGACCGGGCAGATCTCGCTGAAGGCCGCCCTGGCCCACGGTGTGGTCCTCGGCGCGGCGGGCTTCGGCCTGCTGGCGTGGAAGACCAACGTGCAGGCGACCCTGCTGGCCGCGTTCGGCTTCTTCGTCTACGTCGTGCTCTACAGCCTCTGGCTCAAGCGCAGCTCGGTCTACGGCACGCTGGTCGGCAGTCTCTCCGGGGCCATGCCGCCGGTGGTGGGTTACTGTGCCGCCAGTGGTCACTTCGACATGGGCGCGGCGGTGCTGCTGTTGATCTTCTGCCTCTGGCAGATGCCCCACAGCTACGCCATCGCGATCTTCCGCCTCAACGACTACCGCGCCGCCGGGATTCCCGTGCTGCCGGTGGAGCGGGGTATCGAAGCGACCAAGAAGCAGATCCTCTACTACGTACTGGCCTTCGGCCTGGCGACCCTGCTGCTGACCGTGACCGGCTTCGCCGGCTACGGTTATCTGGTGGTGGCGCTGGCTGTCAGCGCCTGGTGGCTGTTCATCGCGGTGAAAGGCTTCAGTGCCGAAGATGACCGCCGCTGGGCACGTCAGTTGTTCGCTTTCTCCATCATCGCGATCAGCGTGCTGAGCCTGATGATGTCCATCGACTTCCAGGCCATCCCGGCCCAGTCGATGCTGGCGGCGCTGTAAGGCTGCTCGGCTGTAACGAAAAAGCCGCCCCTCGGGGCGGCTTTTTTGTGCCTGGTATTTATCGGCGATACAGCGTTGTGTAGGAGCGAGCCTGCTCGCGAACGCTCTTTGCCGGCAGCACAAGGCTAGGGCGGTTCGCGAGCGAGCTCGCTCCTACAAGGGGCAATTCCCGCAGGAGCGGACTTAACCCGCCATTGCTACCCGATCAATGCAGCTTCAAGCGTGGCTCGGTACTGCGCCCGATACGGTCCGCAATCATCAGCAGCGCCGTGCGGAACGGTCCATACAGCGCCATCTGGTGCATGCGGTACAGCGACACATAGAACATCCGCGCCAGCCAGCCTTCCAGCTTCACGCTGCCCATCAGGTTACCCATCAGGTTGCCCACCGCACTGAAGCGCGACAGCGAGATCAGCGAGCCGTAGTCGGTGTAGCGGTACTCCGGCAGCGGCTTGCCATCGAGCTTCGCGACCAGGGCCTTGGCCAGCAGCGAAGCTTGCTGGTGCGCGGCCTGGGCGCGCGGCGGCACGGTGCGTTCGCTGCCATCGCCCATCGGGCAGGCGGCACAGTCACCGAAGGCGAAGATGTTGTCGTCGCGGGTGGTCTGCAGCGTCGAGCGCACCACCAGTTGGTTGATACGGTTGGTTTCCAGGCCGTCGATCTCCTTGAGCAGGCTCGGCGCGCGGATGCCCGCCGCCCAGACCTTCAGGCTCGCCGGAATGAACTCGCCAGCCGAAGTCCGCAGGCCGTCGGCCGTCACTTCCTGTACCGCCGACCCGGTCGCCACGCGCACGCCGAGTTTCTCCAGCGTCTGATGGACCGGTTGGCTGATGCGCTCGGGCAGCGCTGGCAGCACGCGCGGGCCAGCCTCGATCAGGGTGATACGCATGTTCTGCGGCTGGATGCCGGTGAGGCCATAGGCCGCCAGTTCCTGCGCCGCATGGTGCAGCTCGGCGGACAGTTCGACACCCGTGGCGCCGGCACCAACGATGGCGACGCTGATCTGGTCGTCCTTGTCCTGCCCAGCGTGGGCGCGCAGGTAGTGGGTCAGCAATTGCTTGTGGAAGCGCTCGGCCTGCTCGCGGGTATCCAGGAAGATGCAGTGATCCGCCGCTCCGGCAGTGCCGAAGTCGTTGGTGGTGCTACCGATGGACAGGACCAGCGTGTCGTACTCCAGGCTGCGCGCAGGCACCAGTTCTTCGCCCTGCTCGTCGAGCGTGGCGGCGAGCTGGATACGCTTGCTCGCGCGGTCCAGACCGTCGAGGCGGCCGAGCTGGAATTCGAAGCAGTTCCATTTCGCCTGGGCGACGTAGTTCAGCTCATCCTCGGAAGAGTTGAGCGAGCCGGCGGCGACTTCGTGTAGCAGGGGTTTCCAGATGTGGGTGAGGTTGGCGTCGACGAGCGTAATGCGCGCCTTGCCCTTTTTACCCAGGGTGCGGCCGAGACGGGTCGCGAGCTCCAGCCCGCCGGCGCCGCCGCCGACGATCACGATACGATGGGACATGGTGCATTCTCATAGCTTAAGGAATCCTGTATCGGCCCGTGGCGGCACGGCGCTCACGCAAGGTAGGCCAGGAGGCGGCTCAGCAAACCCAGGGCGATGACCACAGCGAGCAAGGCTCCCATCATCAGCCAGGGTTTGAACGGCGCTCGTTCGACCTGGTGCACGGGAGAGCTGAGGTAGTGATCGACCTTCTGCTGGTCTTCGGGGCTCAGGCGACTGGGCATGGGCGGCCTCCGTTTATAATGTCGAGCATTCTAGTAGGGCTTGGGCGGCCTCTCAATGCGCCGCCGATCAATGCAGCTTTGCGTCGGCGCCTATTTACAGGCCGACGCCCATGTCGAAAAGGATGCTGCGACCCAGGCTACTGCGCAGGAAGTCCGGCGCATCACTGTGGGCGAAGAGCACGCGGGCGAAAGTCGGGCCGACCACCGACAACGAGCGCCAACCCTGCCGCAGGTACTCGGTGGGCGGCGGAAAAGGGGTGTTGAAGTCCGGCGTCTCGCGCTTGAGGCTGACGAAGGCGAGCAGGTCTAGCTCACGTGGATCGATGCCGCGCTCGGTGTAGTTGTGCGCTTTCTTGCGCAGCGTCGGCGCCAGGCGCGCCTGCAGCTCCGCGCAGGGAATCCGCCGTGGTCGCTGCTCGCGGCGAATCAGTTGGTTGATGCTCTGGGCCATGCGCCGGCGTAGCAGTTCTTCCTTCCACTCCTCGTTGAGCCGGCGGCCCTGGTCGAGCACGAAGAACACCTCGAAGGTTGCGTCGCGGAACAATACGTCCGGCGGCTGCTGGGTTGGCGCAATGAAGTCTTCCTGGCGATACGGCACCTTCAGCGCCTGCAGCAGGCGCTGGCAGGCCCAGCACTCGCGCTCCCACTTGCGGGCGTTGGAGAGGAAGTCGTTGGCTTGTTCCGCCTGGCGCGTCAGCAGGCGCAGATAGTCGGACTCGTTCATGCTTCAAGCATAGTTGCTGGCGGGCGCGGGCGGGCGTCGATGGCGGTGTAGACTGTTGCCAATCATTGGCGGCTTCGGGCAAGGAGGGAGCGTGAGACGAGTGCTGGGCGGGATGCTGTTGATGGTGCTGGCGAGCGTGGCGTTGGCGCAGGAGTCGTCGGCCATCGGATGGACGCTGCTGGATCAGTTCGACAAGCCCTACACGGCGATAGCTGACCTGAAAGTGCTGCTGGTCGCCCACGACATGGCCGGCTCCAAGCTGGTGAAAGCCGCATTGTTGGATCGCCCGGCAGGCTATCTGGAGTCTCGTGGCGCGGTATTTGTCGCCGACATCAGCCGCATGCCTGCGCCTATCTCGAAGCTGTTCGCGGTCCCCGCGATGCGTGACTACTCCTATCGCGTACTGCTGGACCGCGAGCCGCGCGTGGCCAGTCGGTTCCCGGCCAAGGCCGACACGGTGACCTGGCTGCAGCTGGAGCAGGGCGCAGTTGTCGCCACCCAGCAGTTCGAGTCGGCTGAAGCCCTGCGCCAGGCGATGGAGCGGGGCACACCGTGATTGCCGCGCAGCTGCTGTCGGCGGAAACCCTGGAGATCGGCTGGGCGATCTACCTGCCCATCGTCGCCTGGGCCATCTGGCGCGCGCCTTGGCTGGAGCTGGTCAGCGACTTCCGCCGACAGCACCTGGTATTCGGCACCATGCTCGGGCTGTTCCTGCTCTGGCTGGTGCGGCGTGACTTCGCTTCCGGAGTGTCCTTCCATTTCATCGGCATGACCGCCGTGACCCTGCTGCTGGACTGGCCGCTGGCGATTATCGTCGGGCTGGTGGCGCAGATCGGCCTGTGCCTGATCGACCGCCAGGACTGGGCGGCCATCGGCGTCAACGGCCTCCTGCTGATCCTGATTCCGGTGCTGATCACCGAGGTGGCGGCAATACTGGTGGAGCGCCGGCAGCCGCGCAACCTGTTCGTCTACATCTTCTGCTCGGGCTTCTTCCCAGCGGCGCTGGCGGCAGTGTGCAGCCTGTTGCTGGGCCTCGGACTGCTGTGGATGGACGGGTTGTTCCCCATGCCGCCGTGGATCGAGGACTTCATTGGCTACCTGTGGCTGATCATGTTCCCCGAGGCTTTCATCAACGGCACCATCGTCACCGGGCTGGTGGTCTTCTATCCGGACTGGCTGGAAACCTTCAACCGTACGCGCTACCTGCAAGCGCCGTGGAAGGATGACGATGAGTCGCGTTGATGTTCGGCCATCTGCTAGGTCCATTGCCCCCGCGGTTTGACCCAGGTCAGTTCGGAAACGTCCTGCGATCAGGGAAGCTTGGCCCCCATTCGCAAGGAGATTGCCGATGAGCATTCACAGCTGGGCCGAACAGCGCCTCAACGAACTGCTGATCGAAGCCGAAGCGGCCGGGCAGGACCCGCAACTGGTGGTGCGCGCGCTGCTCAGCGTGGTGGTGCAGGCCAACTCGCAGGTTCGAACGCAGGAAGACCTGGGTCACGAACTGCACTTCCTCGCCGACAACCTGGACGAGGAGCGGGACTACTCGTTCATGCGCCCCTGATTGAAGGCCCCCCCATCCGCGGGGCTTTTGCTCTGTTGTAGGAGCGAGCTTGCTCGCGAACGCTCTTCCTTGCCGCCCCGGCGCTCGGGCGGTTCGCGAGCAAGCTCGCTCCTGCAAAAGGCGCCATCACCGAGCTGGAATTATCAGGCATAAAAAAGCCGCCCCGAAGGGCGGCTTTTTCACGGCTCAATGTCCGCGTGGCTTCTCCAGATCACCGGAGAACAGCTCATCCTCAAGGTTGTCGCCGGGAATGGCGTGCTCTTCCGCCGCCCAGGCGCCGAGGTCGATCAGCTTGCAGCGGTGCGAGCAGAAGGGGCGGTATTCATTCTTCGGGCTCCACTCCACGGGGGCGCCGCAGGTGGGGCATTCCACGGTCAAGGGTTGGCTCATGGTTGTCCTCCACGCAGGCCTAGATAGAACTGATGCAGACGCTCGACCTGCTGGTGCAGGTGGCCGAGGTCGCCATCGTTGAGCAGCACGTCGTCCGCGTGCTTGAGTCGGTCATCGCGCAAGGCCTGGGCCTTGAGAATCGAGCGGACCTGTTCTTCGGACACCTGGTCCCGGCGCATGGTGCGCTCCAGTTGCAGGTGTTCGGGGGTATCCACCACCAGCACGCGCTGTGCCATGCGGTACTGCCCGGACTCCACCAGTAGCGGCGAAACCAGGATGGCGTAGGGCGACTGCGCCTGCGCCAGGTTGCTGACGATCTCCTGGCCGATCAGCGGGTGCAGCAGCTGTTCCAGCCAGCGGCGTTCGTCTTCGGCCTTGAAGATGCGCTCGCGCAGGGCAGCACGATTGAGCTGGCCGTCCGGCAGCAGCATGGTGTCACCGAAGCGCTCGACAATCTTTGCCAGGGCAGGGCGGCCGGGCTCCACGACCCAGCGCGCGGCGTGGTCGGCATCAACCATATGTATGCCTAGCGAGGCGAAATGCTCGGCAGCGGCGCTCTTGCCGCTACCAATGCCGCCGGTGAGGCCCAGGATCCAGGGTTTCATGGTTCTCCTTTCAGCCGGCCCGGTGGCCGTCCAGATGCGCCGATGGGGCTCGGCGCAGGAGAAGGCTAGCGGAAACCGGCGAACTGCAGATAGGTCGCGGTTATTTGATCACCCCAGAGCAACGCAATCCAGCCGGCGATGGCCAGATAGGGGCCGAAGGGGATCGGCGTACTGGTTTCTGCATTGCGCAGGCGCAGCATGATCACCCCCAGCACCGCGCCCACCAGCGACGACAGCAGGATGGTCAGCGGCAGTACCTGCCAGCCACCCCAGGCGCCAAGCATGGCCAGCAGCTTGAAGTCGCCGTAGCCCATGCCTTCCTTGCCGGTGATCAGCTTGAACAGCCAGTACACCGACCACAGGCTCAGGTAACCGAACACCGCGCCCCAGAGCGCATCGCCCAGGCTGGTGAAGAGCCCGAAGTGATTGACGATCAGCCCGAGCCAGAGCAGCGGCAGCACCAGGGCATCCGGCAGCAACTGGTGATCGACGTCGATCATGCTCATCGCCAGCAGACCCCAGGTCAGCAGCAGCATCGCCCCGGCTTGCCAGCCGAAGCCGTAGTGCCAGGCGATAAAGGCAGAGAGCGCGCCACAGGCCAGCTCCACCAGCGGATAACGCTTGCTGATCGGCGCCTTGCAGGACGAACACTTGCCACGCAGCGCCAGCCAACTGACCACCGGGATGTTTTCCCAGGCCTTGATCTCGTGGGCGCAATGCGGGCACTGGGAGTTGGGCAGGACCAGGTTGTAGGTCGGGAGCTTATCGCCCTCCGGCAGGCCCAGGGTTTCCCGCGCCTGCTGCTGCCAGTCGAGCTCCATCATCCGCGGCAGGCGATGGATCACCACGTTAAGGAAACTGCCGACCAGCAGACCGAGGAGGGTGACGCATAAAACAAAGGCCAGCGGGGTGCTGGCCAGGAAGTTAAGAACGGACATGGGTTATACGACGTTGCCCAGTTGGAAGATCGGCAGGTACATGGCGATGATCAGGCCGCCTACCAGAACACCTAGGACCGCCATGATCATGGGTTCCATCAGGGTGGTCAGGTTGTCGACGGCGTTGTCGACTTCTTCTTCGTAGTAGCTGGCCACTTTGTCAAGCATGGCGTCCAGCGAGCCAGACTCTTCACCGATGGCGGCCATCTGGATGGCCATGCTTGGGAATACGCCGGTGGTACGCATGGAGAAGTTCAGTTGGGTGCCCGAAGAAACGTCTTGCTTGATCTTGTTCACTGCCGTGCGGAACACCACATTACCGGTAGCACCGGATACAGAGTCCAAGGCTTCAACTAGTGGAACCCCGGCGGCGAATGTTGTGGATAAGGTGCGAGCATAACGGGCTACAGCAGACTTGTAGATGATGTCGCCGATAATCGGGAGCTTCAGTACCCCACGGTCAACCATGTCTCTGAAAGGTTCTGATCGCCGATGAGCTTCCCTCAGAATGAAGGCAATGACGAACAGAGCGATCAGGACGATGAACCACCATGCTTGTAACACCTCTGAAATGGAGATAACCAAGCGTGTGAATGCTGGAAGTTCTGCACCAAAGTTAGCAAATACCGATTGGAATTGCGGGACGACCTTGATCAGCAGAATGGCTGAAACGATAACGGCAACCACGATGACCGCGATGGGATAGGTCATGGCCTTCTTGATCTTGGCCTTGAGCGACTCGGTCTTTTCCTTGTAGGTGGCAACCCGGTCCAGCAAAGTTTCTAGAGCACCGGATTGCTCGCCTGCATCCACAAGGTTGCAGTACAGATCATCAAAGTAGAGCGGCTTCTTGCGTAGAGAGTTCGCGAGGCTGTTACCCGAGGCTACTTCTTGCTTGATCTCATCGACCAGCTTGCGCATGTTTGGATTATCGAAGCCCTCGCCGATGATGTCGAAGGACTGCAACAGGGGGACGCCCGAGCCCATCATGGTTGCCATCTGTCGGGTGAACAAGGCGATGTCCATAGGCTTGATCTTCTTGCCCTTGCTCAGCAGCGAAATGCCTTTCTTTCGCACCTTGATCGGGTTGATACCCTGCTTGCGAAGCTGTGCCTTGACCAGCGCCGTGTTGACTCCGGAAAGCTCCCCTTTAACCTTCCCGCCCTTACGGTCAGTGCCTTCCCAGGTAAAGACACTGGTCCTCAATGCTTTTTCCGCCATGGATTAATCCTTGGTCACGCGGTTGACTTCTTCGAGGCTGGTGATGCCTTGCATCGCTTTCATCAGCCCTGAAGTGCGCAGATCGTTGAAGCCTTCTTTGCGGGCCTGTTCGGCGATCTGAATGGAGTTGCCTTCTTCCATGATAATCCGCTGCAGGGCAGGCGTGATTTTAACCACTTCATAAATACCCAAGCGTCCCTTGTACCCGCCTTTGCAATTCTCACACCCGACGGGGGAGTACAGCTTGAACGTGCCGATCTTGTCCGCCGGGAAACCTTCATGCAGAAGGGCTTCTTGAGGGATGTCATGTTCCTTTTTACAGTGCGGGCAGAGCTTGCGTGCCAGGCGTTGGGCAATGATGAGGTTGGTCGACGTGGCCAGATTAAACGACGCAACGCCCATGTTGAGTAGACGGGTCAAGGTTTCGGCGGCGCTGTTGGTGTGCAATGTGGACATTACCATGTGGCCGGTCTGCGCAGCCTTGATGGCGATCTCGGCTGTTTCCAGGTCACGGATTTCGCCGACCATGATCACGTCCGGGTCCTGGCGTAGGAAGGCTCGAAGCGCCTGGGCGAAGTCCATGCCCTGGCGCGGGTTGACGTTGACCTGGTTGATCCCCTCTAGGTTGATCTCCACCGGGTCTTCGGCGGTGGAGATGTTAATATCCGGCGTGTTGAGAATGTTCAGGCCCGTATATAGCGATACCGTCTTGCCCGACCCGGTGGGGCCGGTCACCAGGATCATGCCCTGGGGTTGCTTGAGGGCGTCCAGGTAGAGTTGCTTCTGCGATTCTTCATAACCCAGGGCATCGATGCCCATCTGCGCGCTGGAAGAGTCGAGAATCCGCATCACGATCTTCTCGCCCCACAGCGTAGGCAGGGTGTTGACGCGGAAGTCGATGGACTTGGTCTTAGACACGCGCATCTTGATGCGGCCGTCCTGGGGTTTGCGGCGTTCCGAAATGTCCAGGCCCGCCATGACCTTCAAGCGCGCGGATATGCGGCTCGCCAACTGGATCGGCGGTTTGGCTGTTTCGTGCAGCATGCCGTCAGTACGAAAACGAACCCGGTAAACCTTCTCATAAGGTTCGAAGTGGAGGTCGGAAGACCCGCCGCGGATGGCATCTAGCAGCATCTTGTTGACGAATCGCACGACCGGCGCATCATCGGCGTCCCCTCCGACGTCCTCGTCCCTTGCGGCAGCGCTGCCGCCCTCAACATCGATATTCTCGAGATCAATGTCGCCAAGATCGTCGAGGCCGCCTGTGGCGCTTTCGTACAGTTTTTCGATGGCGTCGCCAAGCTTGTCATCGTCAACCAGAATCGCTTCGGTGGTGAGCCCCGTGCTGAATTGGATGTCTGTAATTGCCTGGTGATTCGTCGGGTCTGAGACGCCCACGAATAGCTTGTTGCCCCGCTTCCATAGGGGGAGCGCGCGATGCTGGCGCACAAGCTTTTCAGACACCAGCTCCTTAGGAAATGTCTCACGATCTAGGCCGCCCAGGTCACAAAAGGCCACGCCGAACTGCTCTGCGGCGAGTTCAGTTAGCGGGCGGCTTTTGACCAGCTTGTTTTGTACCAGATAGGTGACCAGCGACAGCTTATTGCGCTGGGCCTGCTCCTGGGCCTGCCGGGCACTTTTCTCGTCGAGCAGCTGAAATTGCACCAACTGACGAGCGAGTCCTGACAGTACGACTTGATCGTTCATGGAAAATAGCCAGATAAGAGTTTCAAGCCTTATAACGCAGATGCGGTGAGGTGCCAAATCAGACGCTAACAGGTGTCAAAATTTGTCAGTTCCTGCGTAATTTCGCTCTGTAGAAACGGAGAAAACCTTCGAGCTCCGTTAATTTTGGCGCTGAACGTATTGGCATGGAATCTGCTTTCGTAACTGTCAGGTCCTACGACCGGCACCTAAACACTGGAGAGAATTATGAAGGCTCAAAAAGGTTTTACTCTGATCGAGTTGATGATCGTCGTTGCGATCATCGGTATCCTGGCTGCTGTTGCTATCCCGCAATACCAGGATTACACCATTAAGGCCAAGGTCGGTAACGCTCTCACTGCGGCTGACTCGCTGAAAACTGCAGTTGCCCTGTGTGCCCAGGAGGCCGGCGGCGTTCTGACTTCTTGCGACACGGGTGCCGCTGGTATGCCGACCTTCACCGCAACCAAAGAAGTATCCGGCGCTACCGTTGCCGACGGCGTTATTACGCTGACCTTGGCTACCGGTATTGGCACTGGCGTTGATTCCCAGACCATTACTATGACTCCGACCTCCACTGCAGGGGGAAGCGCGCTGACTTGGTCCAATGCAACTACTGTGTCCAACACTGTTGCCTCGGGCGCGATCACCAAAAACAATATCGCTGCCGCTGCTCCTAGCCCGTAATGTTGTTTTAAGAAATGCGCCGCACTGCGGCGCATTTTTTTTGGAAGAAGTAATATTATGGCAAAAAGCAAGAGCCTTTTCTCGCCGAAGATCGACTTTCTCATGATCGGTGGTCTGTCGATTCTGTGCTATCCATTTTTTATTGTTCTGCGTGGGGGCATTGATGCCGCCAGCATTGCATGGTGGGCGTTGATTCTTGCTTTCTTTGTCAATGGGCCGCACTTTCTTGTTAGTTATCAGATTTTCTATGTGAGTAAGTTTGCTACGCTCTTTCGTGAGTTTCCGGCATTCTTTGTGGGTGTTGTTGTTCCATTCGTCCTAATAGCCCTGATCTCACTCGGGTTCAGTTTTGTCAGTAAAGCGGTTTTCGTCTATCTGCTCTATGCGATGGTGTTTTTGGTCGGCTGGCACTATGTCAAGCAAGCCTACGGTTGTTTCATCGTTTATTCAGGCGGGCAGGGCGTACGATTTTCTCGAGTTGAGCTGAATGCGCTCAAGTACTCACTTTTTCCATTGTGGTGGGCTTCCTATTCATTTTTCTTTGCGACGGTGGGAGACGGCGATTTTTGGGGGCTGAAGTACCAATCGCCGATTGATTTTGACTTAGAGTTGTTGAGCCAGGTGTTCTCCGCTGTCAGTATCCTGTTGATGATGGGGATTCTCATAAGGCGCTTTGTGCTTAAAATGCCGCTCCCCGGTCTTGTTGCCCTTACCCCGCTTGTTGCGATTTACCTGTGGCTCGCTCCTGTTTTTATGGATGCAGGATTTCTATACTTGGTGCCTCTCTTTCATTCGCTTCAGTACTTGCTGTTTAGCGGCGCCTACACCCGGGGACGTGTGCGGCAGTCGGGAAAAGGTTGGGCGGGGTATCTCCACTGGTGGGGCTTTGCTTTTACTGTAGCGGCAGTTTACTTTTATCTGTTACCTGTGCGGCTGGACGATGCTCTTGGGGTGAGTGAAATTTCACCAACTGTTTTCATGGTTGCGTTTCTGTTGTTTGTCAATATTCATCATTATTTTCTTGATAGCGTGATATGGCGCGGAACCAATGCTGAAGTCAGAAAATATGTGGTAATGCAATGATGTTTGCTCAGCTCAAAAGATTTGAGGATTTTGCAAATTATCTATGGTCATACCCAGCTACGCGCATTGGTGCGAGAGTAGTTGTATTCTTTATGATCGCAGGTTTTGCGATCTCCGCAATTCAGGCCTACCAGTTGCATAAGACTGTTAATTATTTGGTCTTGCTGGTGGGTGAGTCGATTACGCTGGGTTTGGTTCTCTCGGCCCGTGGGGCGCGAGCGGTTGGTTTATCTCTGGTTTCAATTTTAGCTGCGTTCACCGGCAGCTTCTATTATCTGTTTTTCAGTTTCAGTGCTCACTCAGTCAGCCTTGTTCCTCTGCGCCTCGCGGAGTCGATACAGATTACGGGAGTTCTTTTCCAGATTTTTGCGAAGCTTAGTCTGGGGCGCAGCTTCGGATTGGTACCTGCGAATCGTAATGTCGTCACCGGTGGTGCATATCGATTAGTAAGGCACCCGATCTATTTGGGGTACTTTATTGCTCATGTAGGATTCTTGCTCGGTGCTTTCAGCGTTCATAACCTAATAGTTTTGTCACTCCTCTACGGAGTTCAGTTTGTGCGAATTCTCGAAGAGGAAAAGGTTCTTCGCTTGGATCCACTTTACCAGAGTTATATGGTCAGGACGCGCTGGCGATTCCTGCCGGGGATATTCTGATGTGGTGTGCTTGTTGCTGATAGAGTTCGCAGGGTTGCGTTTTAGCCGAGCATCCTGCAATCTTTCGCGCCACTTGCCGGTGTAGCTCAGTCGGTAGAGCAGCTCATTCGTAATGAGAAGGTCGGGGGTTCGATTCCTCTTACCGGCACCAGATGTACCGCTCCGAATGATCCTGAATCATCCCGGAGCTCAGGAAAACCGGCCTCTTGGCCGGTTTTTTTGTGCCCGTATAAATCTGTATGCTGATGCACAATCCAGGTTTTTAGGGGTACAAATAGGGGTACGACCCAGTTCGATATTGCCCGTACCCCTAAAAGTGACGCTATGGCCCGTCCCATCACGCCTCTGAGCGATTCCAAGTGCGAAGCTGCCAAGCCGCGCGAGAAAGCCTACAAACTCGCTGACGGCCAAGGCCTGTACCTGTTTGTCCGCCCTAACGGCAGCAAGGTCTGGCGGATGAAGTACACCCGCCCCAATGGCAGCGAAAACACGCTTACCTTCGGCGAGTACGGCCGGCAGGGTATTTCCCTCGCCAAGGCACGTGAGAAGCGCAGGAAGGCCCGCGATCTGCTGGCGCAGGGTATCGACCCGGCCGAGCAGGCAAAGCGCGAGGAGGCCCAGGCGAAGAACGCCACTACCTTCGAAGCCGTCACCCGTGAATGGCACGCCGCCCAGGTGAAGCGTGGGAAGTGGTCAGCCGGCCACGCGGAGCGAATCCTTCGCGAGATGGAAGGGGATCTGTTCCCGGCCCTCGGTAAGCGGCCGGTGGAGCAGTTGAAGACTCGTGACCTGCTGGCGCCGCTCCTGGAAGTGGAAGCCCGCGATGCACTCGACATGGCGGCCAGGCTCAGGCAGCGACTGTGCGCCGTCATGCGCTACGCCACCCAGACAGGAATCATCGACTACAACCCCGCTCAGGACCTCTCTGGCGCGATTTCCACGCGTAAGACGGTCCATCGGCCGGCTTTGCCTCTGGAACGCCTTGGCGAGCTCCTAGAGCGCATTGACGGCTATAGCGGGCGCACGCTCACCAAGTACGCGCTGCAGCTCACTCTGCAGGTGTTCGTGCGATCGAGCGAGCTGCGCATGGCGCGGTGGCCGGAATTCGATTTTGATCGGGCCCTGTGGATCATTCCGCCGGAGCGCGAAGCTTTGCCAGGAGTGAGGCACTCCACCCGCGGGAGCAAGATGCGTGACGAGCACCTGGTGCCGCTGTCGCCACAGGTCCTAGCGATCTTGCGTCAGGTACACGAGCTAACGGGGAGCGGGATGCTGGTATTCCCCCATGACGCCTATGCCTCCAAGCCCATGAGTGAGAACACCATTAACGGTGCTCTCCGCCGGGTCGGCTACGACACGAAAACCGAAGTATGTGGCCACGGCTTCCGGACAATGGCGTGCTCCGCCTTGGTTGAGTCGGGGCTGTGGTCGAAGGACGCGGTAGAGCGGCAGATGAGCCACAAGGAACGCAACGGCGTGCGCGCAGCGTACATCCATCGCGCTGAACACATCGAGGAGCGCCGGCTGATGGTGAACTGGTGGAGCAACTACCTGGACGAAAGCCGTCACCGGCCGATCACGCCTTTTGAGTACGCCAGGCCGAGCGGGAGCAACGTGACAGAGCTACGGAGAGCAGCAGAATGAGCAAGCTGGCGAAGTTCAAAGGCTATCTGCGATTCGAAGAGGCTGCAGCGCTTCTTTCACGGCTAATCGGTGAGCCAGTATCGATCGACGATTTGCTTTATCTGCACGATAACGACTGGCTGCCTGTCTTCAGGCCTGGTGCATTTGAGCTGATCCCGTTGGCGCCAGCTTACCCACCCGAAGAGCAGGCTGAGCACATTCGGGATGGCCGCCCCTTCATGACTCCTCTGGAAGGGGAGCTGATGATCTGCCATGGCTTCCATCACCCCTGCGCGTATGTCTATATCGATAACATCAGGGTTTGGGCTCTCCAAAACGCTCGCGGCGAGTTTTTCGCGCTCCAGCCAATTGATTCGTTGGAGCTGTTGTCTCCCTTTGGCGATGCCGAGCCTGACATGGAAGAGTTGCTCATCGAGCCCAAGGACATTTATTGGTTTGCAGACATGGCAAACAAGGATGAGCCAGAGCCCAAGAAGCCCAGCCTCATGCGAGAAGCTCCGTCCCTCAACGTCGACGGTGGGCCACTGTACAACTTGGCTCCGAATGCAGATCAGTCGGAAGGGGAGAGGCCCAGCCAGGATAAGTACTCTGAAGGCAACAGACCTTCTCTGCTGCTAGCGCTATCGGCGCTGCTCGAGCTGGCCAGGGATGGAAGCGCTCGCAAGCGAAATGCCTCGGGCATCATTGCCGAAATTACGGAGCGATACCCGGAATGGCGCCTCAGTGAGAGCACCCTTCAAAAGCTCTTCGCTGCTGCGAATAGGGCTGCGCGGGATCAGGGTCTTTCTCCTGAGCGCGGCAAGTGAGCAAGTTGCACTAGCAAAGGTGGTTTTTGCAGTTGCAATGACTGTCCATCCGCCCGGTAGAAAGATGGCGCCGTAGTCATACGGAGCCATCTACATGCACACCCAACCCAAGCAATCGCCCGCAAAGGCGCTGATTCGAAAAACCTCCCTCTGCAGTTGGCTGGACATCACCCCTGGCGGTCTCGACAAGCTCAAGGCGAAGGACCCCAGCTTTCCCAAACCGATCAAGGACAGCCCGACCCGCCAAGCTGCTGCGTACTACGTCGTTGCCGAGGTGGAGGCCTGGCTGCAGAACAAGATCGCTAAGCGCGATGGTGCAGCGGTATGAGTGTCCTCGACATCTCGACCGAGGCGCAGCGCGCGCGCCTGCTAGCTCGGGTTCAAGAAGGCCCTGTAGATACCCTCACTGCTCGGGCTGAGCTCAACATCCTTCATCCGGCCGCACGCATCCAAGAGCTCCGCGATCGCGGCTATCCGATCAAGACCCACCTGGTAACCAAGACCGATGAGCACGGCCGCAAACATCAGCGGGTGGCGCTGTACTACATCGGCACGCTGCCCTGCGATGAGTCCAAAACTAAATGCGGGAATATCCCGCAATTGGATTGCTCGCAGCGTGGCCGGAAGGATCGGCGTAGGGCACGGCAGCCCATCAATGCGGTAAGCAAAGTGAGGCAGGACCACTTCGCTGTAGCGCGAGCTACCCGGGGCGCCTGCTCCGAGGGCGGTGCGTAATGGACACCCTTGCACTCACCTCCCGCCGGGGGTATGGTTTGCCCGTCACGGTAAATCCCGTGACCGGGATTGGCGTCCCGGACGAATTGGCGGACACACCGCCTACGAGCGGTTTTTTTGTGTCCGCTGCACGCGCGCACCTCTATGGGTGGGCCGTGTGGTGGCATCTTCGGATGCGCCGGTTCCAATTCCCGGTACGCCAACGCCACACGGTTCCGCCCTCCCTGATTGGCGTCAGTTGGGCGGAAAAGATCCTTCGAATTGGAGCTTTTCCCATGACCAAGCGTCGTGTCCTTACGCTCAATCCGTCCAAAGCACGAGCACGCTTCCATCGCGCCTGCGCCCTGGCTGCACTCCGTGCTGATTCCTCCCTCTCTGTTCGTCTCGCTCGCTACAACGCCGCCATGGCCAAAGTCCGCGCGCTCGAAGCGCAGGGGGTGGACCATGCAGAAAGTTAATCGCCTCGGCTTCGTCGAACTGCTGGGCGACGCTCGCCTCAGCGACATGGACATGGCCTACATGAACGCCGCCCGCGCGGAGTTCGAGCACTTGGCCAACCTGATCCGCCTGGTCGTCATCCCTGCTGTGGGTGGCTGGCAGTCCTCGCTCAGCCAAGAGCTCGGTGCCCATCTGGAAAACGTCCAGGTGCTGTCCTCCAACTTCTGCTGGCGCCATCGCCATGTGGGCGCTGCTCACGATGCACGCGACGTGCTCACCTCAGGCCCATCCAAGGTGCTGGCGCAGGGAGGTGCGGCATGAAGGCATTCGCTCCTAAGCGCAGCCAGGCCGTTGGCTACTTCTTCGTCCTCGATGAGCGCCGGCCCGTCCTGCCCTTCGGTGTGTGCGGTCCCTTCGCCAAGCGCCGAGAAGCGAAGAAGGCAGCCAGCAAGTTGCGGGGCGTTCGCCCTGAGAGCGTGCTGAACGTGTACGGCGGAACGGTGTATGGCGTCGCGCAGACCTGCGAGGCGATGACCCAGGCCCGGCTGCGAGCGCGCGATGAACTGAGCGCCATGCTGCAGGCGCCCACTCCCACTGCCAAGGCATTCAACGGCCTGACCAAGGAGTAATCCATGACGACTTTTCAACAGCGCCGCGTAGCGCTGACGGGATCGGCTTGCCTGCAGAAAGTGGAACACGCTTTCCGCGAGGCCCTGCAGGGCATCTTCGGGCAGTTGGATTGGCTACCTAAAGGCGACGGAAGCATTCATCGCTTCCACGTGCCGGGCGATCGCGCCGGCAGTCGCAATGGCTGGTACGTGCTGTTCGTGGATGGGGTAGCAGCTGGCGCCTTCGGTACGTGGAAGAGCGCCCAGGTGCATCACTGGAGCAGCGCCGGCGAGCTCTCCTCCACCGAGCTTGAGGAAAGCCGGCAGCGGATCGAGCAGGCTCGGGCACAGCGGCAGGCCGAACAGCAACAACGCCAGCAGGCCGCGGCAGAGCTTTCCCACCGTTGGTGGGAAAGTGCCCGTCGCGCCGATCCCGCTCACGCCTACCTCACCAGCAAGCACGTTCGCTCCTACGCGCTGCGACAACGAGCCGGTGAACTGCTTGTGCCGCTCTACCACTCCGGCGAGCTGGTCAACCTGCAGCGCATCGGCGCCACCGGCCGCAAGCGCTTCCTCTTCGGAGGGCGCGTCACCGGCTGCTACTCACCGCTCGGCCAGATCACGGCCGGCAAGCCGCTGTACATCTGCGAAGGCTGGGCAACTGGCGCGACCATCCACGAGAGCTCCGGCATGGCTGTGGCCTGCGCGATGAACGCCGGCAACCTGATGCCTGTGACGCTGGCGCTCAAGGCCCGCTACGGCGACCAGGTGCAGTTGGTGGTTGCTGGTGACGACGACCGCAACACACCCGGCAATCCGGGGCGCAATGCGGCTACTGCGGCAGCACTCGCCGCTGGCGCGCTGGTGACCTTCCCCGACTGGCCCGACGACGCGCCGCCATCCCTCACCGACTTCAACGACCTGCACGTGTGGAGGGCTGGCGCATGAGTAGCCCGATCACTCTGAAGGCCAAGAGCCCGATACAGGAAGCCATCCACAACCTCTCCGAGGACGCTGGCGCCTTGTACGCGCCGGCCGTGCTCGAGGAGCTGCGTTCGATGCGCAGCAAAGACCCTGCCGCCTTCGCCCGTCTACGCATCCAGGTGAAGGAAACCAAGATGCTGAGCATGGCGGAGTTCGATCGCCTGACCGTCTCGGCCGAATCGGACGCAGGAGCTGCTGCAGGGCAAAGCATCTTCGCCGACGTGGAGCCCTGGTCAAAGCCGGTGGATGGTGCCGAGCTTCTGGATGACGTTACTCAGGCGCTTGCCCGGCATGTCATTGCAGAGAAGGAAACGCTCCGCGCCGCCGCGCTGTGGGCAACCTTCACCTGGTTGGTCGATGTAGTGCAGATAGCCCCCATCGCTAACATCACGGCTCCGGAGAAGCGCTGCGGTAAATCGGTCCTGCTCACTGCCCTGGGCAAGCTGGTTAATCGCCCGCTGCAGGTGTCGAACATCGGGCCGGCTGCGCTGTTCCGCTCCATCGAACTGTGGTCTCCGACGCTGCTGATCGATGAGGTGGACGCCTTCCTTGCTGCACACGAAGACGCCCGCGGCATCCTCAATGCTGGTTTCACTCGGGATAGCGCAGTGGTCATCCGCTGCGTGGGCGACGACCACATACCCACGCCGTTCAACGTATGGGGCGCGAAAGCGCTCTGTGGTATCGGCCGCATTGCCGACACACTGGCTGATCGGAGCGTGCCCCTGCGCCTACGTCGACGCACTCCGGGCGAGAGCGTTGAGAACCTGCGCCACTCTGACCCAGCCCTATGGGAGCAACTGCGCTCGCGGCTGGCGCGCTTTGCACAGGACAACTCCGAGGCGATCGGCAAGGCACGGCCGAAGCCCATCGAAGGGCTTAACGATCGCGCCAACGACTCCTGGGAACCGCTGCTGGCGATCGCGGATCAGGCCGGCGCTCACTGGCCGAAGTCGGCACGCACTGCCGCAATCGCATTGCACGGTCTGGAGGGTGATGCGCCCAGTGTCGGCGTCGAGTTGCTGGGTGATGTGAAGGCTGCATTCGATGCCAAGAAGGCCACGAAGCTATTCAGCGCCGAGTTGCTCGAATACCTCATCGCGGATGAGGAAGCACCCTGGTCGACGTGGAACAGAGGCAAGGCAATGTCGCCCCGTCAGCTGTCCGCAAAGCTGGCCGATTTCGGCGTGAAATCGGGCACCGTCCGTGTCGGCGTCATGACGAAAAAGGGCTACTCCCTCGAGCAGTTCCGTGACGCTTTTGGTCGATACCTTTCCCCTAGTACCCCCGTCACAAGCGTCACATCGGCACAAACCAGTAACGGCGCGGCTTCCAGCCAATCTGGAAGCGTCACACAGCCCCCATCCGTGACGGATGAAAAATCGCCAGAAGCCACGGCTGGCGCGGGTTGTGACGATGTTACGGATAAAACACCCCCTCCAAGGAAAGGGGCAGGCAAGGCGAAGGCGACTTCTCACGATGAAACTGATCGGGAGGAGTTCTGATGTCAGCCCTCGACTTCCTCACCGAACGCGGTTTCGCCGCCCGTATCAGCGGCAACAAGGTCAGCATTTCACCTGGTAGCCGGCTCACCGAAGAGGTCCGCCAGTACGTGCGCCGGCACCGCCTCGAACTGCTCGCAGAGCTGGGCTCAATGGATGGCAAAACGCGTCGCATGCACTGGGCGATCACGCAGGGCGGCAAGCCGCTGTGCACGATGATCACGCCGCCACTGACATTCGAAGAGGCACTGATTGAAGCGCGCTGGCGCTGGCCCGGCGCCGAGATCACTGAGTAACACCGACCCTGCGCTGGCCGCAGGGCTGGCGCTTACTTTGACCTATGGAGGTCACATGAAAGCTGCAACGCAGAAACACCCGCTGTCCACCCGAACTGAACAACTGCTCCAACAGCGGGATGAGTACCTGGAAGAAATCGAGCAACTGGAGGCACGAGTCCCCGGCCTGGAAACCAAGCTGGTGGAACTGCGAAAGAAGGTCGTGCGCACGACCTTGCATCACATCGACAACGGCAGCCACGAGGTGATGGAAGAGCTATCGAATACCAGGGCGCGCATCAACACTCTGCGCGGGCTAGTGCAGGAGACCGAGCGTAGCCTGGAGCTGGTCGAGAAAGCCGAGTCGGCGGGCGCCGCCATTGCCCAGGCGATGGAGCAGATCAAAACCGAACAGCGCCTGCAGGCCTCGCTACAGACTCGCATTGAGCAGGCCGCAACGCGAAGCCAGGGCATCGAAGAGGAAATTGCTGTAGCACAGTCCGCGGCGGAATCGGCTGAGCAAGCAGCCGGTCAGGCACTCGCCCAGGCGGAAGACGCCAAGGCCGAGAAAGCTGCACGCACGCAACTGGAGAAAGCTGTGGAGCTGGCGCTGGCGACCGAGGCCACCATCCGAGTGAAGCGCCGCACCATCGAGACCATGGACGGCGAAGTGGCCAACATGAAGCAGCAGGCCGCCGACTCCAGGCAGCGCGAACAGGTAGCCAAGTCTGCGCTGTCGGAGGCCCTGTGGAGCAAGTACGCCGAGGAGTGGAACACTGCAGCCAAGATCTTGGCCGGCATCGGTGCTCACCTGGTTGCAGCGGATCGGATCAACGGGGGCTGGGGGGCGCACCTGACGAAACTGCACATCCCTCTGTTCGGCACGCAGGACCGCGAGACTCTCACCCGCACGGAGGTGGTGGATGCCTCCGACGAGGTTTCCCTGGAGGGCCTGGTGAAAGGAGCGGTTTAAGCCCCAGTTACGAAAAAGCCCGGCACTCGCCGGGCTTTCTTTTAGAAATCCTTCTTCGTAAACGTCTTTGTTCCAAGCTGGTCGTTCTCGATGCTCAGAACACCGTTGGCGATGCTATAGCTGGTTCGTGCGTCTCCCATTTCGTAGGAGTTCCTCCAGCGTCCCCAAGTGCCGGTATCACTCAGGAAGGCGCGCCATACGGCGGACGTATCGTCGATCTTGCATTGGTATTTATAGAGGTTGCCATCGTCGCGACGATAGGAAATCTGGACAGAGGACGATGCGCTGCTCGACTTCATACCCTTGGTGTTACGGCCCATCTCGACAGCTACGGTGGCTTTGCAGATATCTGCAGCACTGAATTCGGCAGCCAGTGCTGAACTACTACCAATCCAAGCGAGCAACGCGAATGTGAACATACTTCCTTTCATGCTGAGCGTCCCTGTTAGTGCTGATGTTGATTGATTCTATTGATTCTCAGGTCGGGATGGCCAGTGGTGGGGACCCTGGCATACCCCCCACCCCCACGGGGGAGGCGTCGAGCCGCGTGGTAAGGCAGAAATTTTCGATTTTTCGGATGCTCCACCACAGGCCATACAGAAGCTGCCCGGAGGCCGCGATTTATCTGGGATGCAGGCTATTTTGGAGACTGTGCAGGGTGAGCATTCTTCAATTTTCGATGTACAGGTCTTTTTCTGGTTGAATACCCGTGCAGGCCTCGCAGCACAAGGGGCGCAGCGATATCCGGAAGGACAGAGCGTTGTACATCGCCCGACCCAGCTCTGCCCGCCATGCCTTACTATTGAATGTCGCCGATTTGAGCTCAGAGTTGGAAAACCAATCTATAGTTACTGACCCGTCCATTAAGAATAGGGACAAAAATGGCGCCATGAGCGTCGTACGCTGTTTCGTATCAGACGGGACATGACACGTGCTCTGTCAATGCTTCTAGCCGGCTATTCATGCAGAACTCTATGAAGGAACTAACGTGCAGGACGCAGAACTTCGCACCCCTCTAAAGAACAGCTTCTCGCTATCCAGTATAGAAGATGCTGGTAAGCAACGACTATTTTTAGAGTACCTCGATTCGGCACTTAATTTTTACAGTGAGTCCTCAAGCGGATGCAGTTACTATGATGCAAATGGCGACTACATTGATGAGTCTGCGATTTCTCTAAAGAAAGATGACATCTCAGGCGGTCTCTTGGTCCGTGTTGTTGCGAGTGAGTATGATGAATTAAGGTTAATTGAGTTTGAGAGCCAGGATTCCGACCTGATAGAGATGTTATTCAACAAGCTGATAGTTGAATCCCTTGCAAGTGCCTTGGGAGCAAAGAAGATTAATTTCTTTCGGCGCATCTGGTTTTGCTACACAGGGGAGCGACTGGATGGTGAGTATTGGTTCGGAAACAATCTACGAATTGCCCCGGTAGATCCAGAAGACCCAAATCCTCAACTCATGAATGCCGAGCGTTATATCTCCATTGATCTGAATGTCGAGGCCATTGATGCTTTTCATGCTTCAGTTCTTGCTACTAACATAGGCAACAAATGGGCGGCGCGACTCTCACTGATCTTGGATCTTGGAATATACGCGCCCGCCCATGAGCAGCGCTGGACAATAGACAACTCTAATACCCCTTCCTGCGAACTTCGTCAGCTAGGATATATATATAAAGGACCGAAGATGGAGGAGATGCCACGGAAGGGGAAAGCTTGCAGGCTCGGAAAGTATGAGCACTCTCTGCACCCCCGCATTAGATATGCCGGAGAAAGCATAAAGTTTCCTTCCGAAGCAAGAAGGCTTATTGCTTCACTAGATCGTTGTGAAATCAAGATCCAGTCAGCATTTGATAATTGTGCTTTTCTCTATCAGCTAGCGCTAACTGCAGGAAAGAGCCTCCCCACAGTGAAGTTATCTTATCTAGTTGCCGCGATCGATGCTCTGTGCAAATCAGATGCAAAATATACCGATCCGAGCTCATTTGTCCGTCACTACGCACAGCCGACGCAAAATGTTGAACATCTCCTCAACTTTATGCACGGTTCTGTGCGGTCCGCACATTTTCACGCAGGCGAGTTTGCATTCGGCGAGTTCAATCAACGGCCGCGAATCAGCATATATAGTGGAAGTGTAGATAGGCAGTCTAACCATCGTTACAGTGAGTGCATAAAGCTAATTCGCTACGCTCTGGCGAACTGGGCAGCGATAAAGATAAAAGATGCCTCTGTCGCGCAGTGAATTAGCTTGTACGTCGATACCTATCTTTAGCCATTTCATTAAAGTTTCGGCACTCCCAGCCTCGGCGGTCAAATTGGTTTGGTGCTGAAGTCTTCTAGGGGGGGGGCAGTTACAGCCGGTAGCGAGAGGGGGCCCCTAGCAGATACGGAGTTCGTGAGGGTAATTCGAGCCCCGCACACACACTATGTATGAGTTTTTTCCTAGGTTGGTTGTTGTTTCGTCGCTACCCTCAAACACAGTGACTACGGGGTTCCCAGGCGATCAATACACCAACCTGGACCTTGAATCCCGCCACTGCCTTCCTTCTTTCCGTCCAGTGCCTGCATCAGCAAGGTCGAAGTATCGCCGTTGGTCCAACCTCGAGAGCTTCGAATGTCGTCTCCACATAACGTCGAGCATGAATGACCGGCGTCGGAATAACTGGCGGGTCGAGTACGTCACCAGTGAAACAGCGCAGGTGATTGTTCACCATGTCGTAACCTGATCGATGAGTGAATTCGACGCCTCCGGAAAACCGTGGATTGATGTCCATGACTAGGGGCCAGTCGCCGCCGACTAGGAACTCGATGTTGATGCAGCCATCGAGATTCAGTGCCAGCGCGATCTGATTCGCGGCGTTGATCAGCGCCGGCTCGTCGAGCATCTGCACGGTCACCCCAGCGCCATTGGAGGTGCGCACCAGCTCCTGGCGCCCCATCGCCGCCCATTGACCACTTGCCCGCTGCCGCACGATATCGACGACGCAGACGTCGCCATCCAGCAGCGGCTGCACGACGTAGGAGCGTCCCCTGAGCTTCCTGCGTAGATAGGCCAGGTCGTCGCCGTCCATGATCCGCGCCAGCCCTTCGCTGCTGCGGCCATCGCGCGGCTTGGCATGCAACGGGAAAGGCAGGTTGTCGATCTCCGGGTCTTCCATTTTCCATGTTGGGATCGGGTGCACCAAAGGATGATCGCGGAACCTGTCGTAGACCAGCCATTTGTCCCGGGCCACATGTACCGTCTCGGCGGGAGCCATGCACAGCGTGATGCCGCGGTCGCTGAACAACTTGCGGTACGGCGAGAAAGCATCCACCTCGAGGTCGATCAGCGGCAGCACATGAGTCACCTGCTCCACATGGCAGACCTCCAATATGCGCGCGATATAGGCGGGCACGTCGCGGGCGGGAGGGACGCGATGGAAGGCATCGAGTAGGACGGAGTTGGCGCTCCACTCCCGGGGCAGGGTGCTGACTCCGAGGACCCGCGTCTGGGGCAGGCGGCGAAGGGATTGGATCACCGCTTCTGCGCAGTAGGAACCAATAGCGGTGACCAAATAGGTCGACGGGCGACCCGTGCGAGAATGATTGTCCAATTGAATACTCTGCCAGCAGTACGCCAATAAACAGGGCAGAACAATGACGTCCCTCTTTTCACACCCTCACCTGGCTTCGCCTGAACCATCGCTCTGATGGAGCAGAGGAAGCCCGAGTTCTTCAGCCTGGCACTCCTGCCATCCATTACTGCGCTGTAGCACAGAGAATGCGCGTGGAATCCTTAAAAGAACCTGAAGTGCATCGACTGTGGCTCAGCCAAGCCCTACGGCTGGAGATGCCCTTATAACGGGCGTGCCGGATATTTCATTTCCACCGCCGCTGACTCTCAGCGACTTCAGACTACTTTCAGATTCGCCGCTGATACTCCCCTCATCGAACGACCCCTGGGGGGATCACCATGACCCAGCAAGAATGGAGCAGCCTATTTCCATTCCACTTTGGCTCCGTCATCGAGCGACAAGCCCGTCTGACCTTGCGCCGCGAGGGCGACTCCGACCGCGAGGAGCTTGAAACCTTCATTCACGCGCGTTTCGAGTCCATCCACCACGCTGACATCCACCACTATCTACCGGAGCTCATCGGGCTTCAGGACAGCCGCGGGCGCTTGATCGCAGCCGCAGGCATTCGTCCGGCCAGTCACGGGCCGCTGTTTCTTGAGCACTACCTGGACGAGCCGCTGGAGGGCGTTGTGTCGCGGCTTGCAGGTCGTGCCGTCGAGCGTGAGCAGTTGGTCGAGGTAGGCAACCTTGCTGCCCTGAGTGCTGGCAGTGCGCGCGTAATCATCACTGCCGTGACCTGGCTGCTGGCTGCGCGCGACCTGCAGTGGGTCGCCTTTACCGGCGCCTCCACCCTGGTCAACAGCTTCCACCGATTGGGATTGGAACCAACCGTCATCGCCGAAGCAGATCCGCGTCGTCTGAATGGCGAACTGGCCAGCTGGGGCAGCTATTACGCGCAGCATCCACTGGTCTACGCAGGAAACATCGGTTACGGCCATGAAGAACTGGAGCGCACGGGTGTGTACAAGCGCATGGGTTTCCCGATGCTGCTGCAGGAGGCCGGCCATGCCGCATGAACTGAATGCCTTTCGTGAGGTGCTGCAGGCGCACGCCACGGAGCATGCGTCGAAAGTGGCTGTACGCGGAATCACGGGCAACGTCACCTATGCCCAGCTTCTGGCTGAAGTTGAACGTCGCGAAGCCTGGTTGCGAGAGCAACCCGAAGGGCCGTTTGCCCTCGCATTGGAGAACGGCCCCGAAGCGCTCTTCTGGGATCTGGCCGCACTTTTCGCTGAGCGCCCCTGTGTCATCCTCCCGCCCTTTTTTAGTGCCGCACAGCGCCTGCATTGTTTGATGCAGACCCAGGCGACACTGGCCGTTGCCAACGACGCCTTCGCGGAAGATTTGCAAGCAGCCGGTTTTACACCAGGCAAGCGCTTCTGGGAGCGGCCGGCCGTTGTCGACGCCGATCTACCGGCAGGCACTGCCAAGATCACCTACACCTCCGGGAGCACCGGGTCGCCCAAGGGCGTATGCCTGAGCGCCTCTTCACTGCTGTGCGTCGCACAGGAGCTCGAAGCGGCGAGCCGTCCCACCGAGCCCACGAAGTACCTCGCAGTGCTTCCGCTGGCCGTCCTGCTGGAGAACCTCGGTATTTATGCTGCCCTACTGGCGGGAGCCGGCATCACGCTCTACCCGCAAGCGCAGATGGGCATCGGTGGCGCCAGCCAGGTCGACTGGAAACGCTTCCTCGGCACCATTGCACTCAGCGGCGCCGAGAGCCTGATCCTGGTACCACAACTCCTGCTTGGCCTGGTCACCGCCATCGAGCGCGGCATGATGAAAGTCGGCCCCCTGCGATTCGTCGCAGTAGGTGGTGCCAAAGTCGCGAGCAGCTTGCTGGAGCGCGCCGAAGCAGTGGGGCTTCCGGTCTTCGAAGGCTACGGGCTCTCCGAATGCGCCTCCGTGGTTTGCCTGAACCGCCCTGGTAATCAGCATCCAGGCAGCGTGGGCCGCCCTCTGCCGCACGTCCAGGTGCGTATCGCTGATGACGGGGAAGTGCTGGTTCGCGGTTCTACCCTGCTGGGCTACTTGGGCGAACCTTCTTTCGACGGGGAATGGTGGCCAACCGGCGATCTCGGCCATTTCGACGCTGCTGGATTCCTCTACCTGGCTGGCCGCAAAAAAAACCAGTTCATCACCAGCTTCGGTCGCAACGTGAATCCCGAGTGGATCGAGGCCGAGCTTTCCCAGACGGGCGTAATCCTCCAGGCCTTCGTCCACGGCGAGGGGCTGCCGCGCAACTTCGCATTGCTCTGGCCCATCGACCCTGGCATCAGCGACGAAGTCATCGAACAGGCTGTGCAGCAATGCAACGCCGGCTTACCCGATTACGCACGGGTTCATGCCTGGAGACGCCTACCCAGCCCCTTTAGCGGTGCTGACGGAACCCTTACCAGTAACGGCCGACCGCGCCGCCTGGAAATCCTCCGTCGCCACCAGCCCCTCATCACTGAACTCTCGCAACCCTGAGGCCAGCCATGAATTTCTTCGACACTCTCCAATCAGCAACCACTCAGGAACGCCAGGCACTTTTCAGCGTCCCTGTCATTCGCGATGCCCTGGGTGGCGTTGTCAGCCTAGAGGGTTACATCGCCTTCCTCACTCAGGCCTATCACCACGTTCGCCATACTGTGCCACTGATGATGGCGTGCGGCGCTCGTCTGCCCAGCCGACTTGAATGGTTGCGCGGTGCAGTCTGCGAATACATCGAGGAGGAGTACGGCCACGAGCAGTGGATTCTCAACGACATTGCAGCCTGCGGTGGCGACGCGGAGCAGGTGCGTAACAGCCGCCCCAGCCTGCCGATCGAGCTGATGGTGGCCTTCCTTTATGACTTGATTGCCCGCGACAATCCCGTCGGCCTGTTCGGCATGGTCAACGTCCTCGAAGGTACCAGTATCGCCCTGGCTACCCAGGCCGCCGGCAGCATCCAGCAAGGACTTGGCCTGCCGCCGACGGCATTCAGCTACCTGAGCTCCCACGGCGCGCTCGACCAGGATCACATGGCAACCTATCGCGAGCTGATGAACCGCCTGGATCGTCCGGAAGATCAAGAGGCGGTGATTCATTCCGCCAAGGTCGTCTACCAGCTGTACACCGAGATGTTCCGAGGCCTACCGCGAGCCCACCAGCCAGAGGTGCAGCATGCGCTTGCGTGAGTCGGTGGTGGTATTGACCGGTGCCAGCGGCGGCATTGGCCTGGAACTGGCCAGCCAGCTGTGTGCTGGTGGCGCCCGAGTGCTGGCCATCAGCCGGCACCTTGGCGGTCTGGCGGTGCTCATGAACCGTTATCCCAATCAGTTGCGCTGGCACTCTGCTGATCTTCGTACCAAGAATGGCCGGCAGGAGGTAGCCACCGCTGCCTGGGCCATGGGCGGCGTGAACGTGCTGATCAACGCCGCAGGCGTGAACCGCTTCGCCCTGCTTGAGCAGATCGACGAAGACACGCTGGACGACCTGCTGGATCTCAACATCAAGGCCCCCCTGCAGCTGACCCGCCTGCTGCTACCATTGTTGCGCGAGCAGCCTCATGCGTTGGTGGTCAACGTTGGCTCCATCTACGGCTCCATCGGCTATCCCGGCTACGCGACCTATAGCGCCAGTAAGTTCGCCTTGCGCGGATTCTCCGAAGCGCTTCGACGCGAATTGGCCGATACCACGGTCGACGTACTCTACGCAGCGCCACGTGCCACCCGTACATCGATGAATACAACTGCCGCCACCGCGCTCAACCAAGCGCTGAAAGTGGGGATGGATGATCCGGTCGATGTCGCGCGGGCAGTACTTGATGCGGTGCAACAGCAACGCAACGAGCTGTACCTGGGATGGCCTGAAAAACTCTTCGTGCGCCTCAACGGCATGCTGCCCGGCGTGGTTGACCGCGCGTTGCGCAAGCAGCTCCCACTGATCCGCCGCTACAGCGATGCCAACGCCAAGGAGCACAGCAAATGAAACGCCTGATACTCGCCAGCCTCATTGCCTTCTCCCCACTGACCTGGGCGCTCGATCAGGCTGGTAGCCAGCACCTCAGCGCGATCCAGCAACGTTGGGCGCAAATCCAGTACCAGATGCCTGAGGCGCAACGCGCAGCCGCTTTCGAAAAGCTGGCGAGCGACGCCGAGGCCTTCACCCGCGAGCAGCCTCAGGCTGCGGAAGCCTGGATCTGGAATGGAATCGTCACCAGCAGTTGGGCCGGTGCCACAGGCGGGCTGGGTGCACTGGGCAAGGTGAAAGCGGCCCGGGCAAGCCTGGAGAAGGCCCTGGCTCTCGATGCAAGCGCTTTGCAGGGATCGGCCTACACGAGCCTCGGCGCACTGTATGACCGAGTGCCTGGCTGGCCCATCGGGTTCGGTGACTCGGACAAGGCAGATGGGCTGCTGCGCAAGGCGCTGCAGTTGAATCCAGAAGGCATCGACAGCAACTACTTCTGGGGTGACCATCTCTATCGCCAAGGGCATTACGTCGAAGCGCGTGCGGCTTTGCAGAAAGCACTGCAGGCGCAGCCACGGCCCGGCCGTGAGCTGGCCGACCAGGGCCGACGCGGCGAAATCGATGCTTTACTCAAGACGATCAAGGACAAGCAGGACTAAGCATGCGGCTGCTGGTGGTCGAAGACGATCCCGCTCTAGGGGAAGGTATATGCAACGGATTGCGCCAGGAGGGGTACACCATCGACTGGCTGCAGGACGGGGTGAGTGCATTGCACGCCTTGCAGCAGGAGACCTTCGATCTGGTCGTGCTGGATCTGGGACTTCCGCGCCTGGATGGCATCGAGGTGCTGCGCCGGTTGCGTGCTGGGGGCGATGCGGTGCCCGTGCTGATCCTGACAGCCCGTGACGCGACCGATGATCGCATTGCGGGTCTCGATGCCGGCGCCGACGACTACCTGGTCAAACCGTTCGACCTCAACGAGCTGAAAGCTCGTCTGCGTGCGCTACTGCGTCGCAGCGCCGGTCGCGCCAAGGTGCTGATTGAGCATGCCGGGGTCACACTCGACCCGGCCACTCGGCAAGTCAGCTACCAGGGGCATCCAGTCGTGCTAACCCCGAAAGAGTACCGGCTGCTCCATGAACTGCTGTCCCAACCCGGCAAGGTCTTCACCCGCGAGCGGCTCACTCAGCTCCTTTACGGCTGGGATGAAGAGCCCGAGAGCAACACGCTGGAAGTGAACGTCTATCACCTGCGCAAGAAGCTCTTCAACGATCTGATTCGCACCGTTCGCGGCATTGGCTACCTGGTGGAAGGCAAAGCATGAGTTCGCTGCGCCAACGCACGCTCTGGCGAGTCATGGTGCTGTTACTGGTCGGTACCAGCCTGCTTGCGCTCTACAACTATCACGACAGCAGCCACGAGATTGACGAGATCTACGACGCCCATCTGGCGCAGAACGCGCGCCTCCTACAAGGCGTCATGAGCATGCCGCTAGACGACAAGGATCGCCATGCGTTGTACCTGGCATTCAACGAAGCGCTGAGGCAGGCGGGCAAGCATCGCGTCGGTCACCCTTACGAGAGCAAACTCGCCTTCCAGGTGTGGCGCATCAACGGTGAAGTCCTGGTACATACGGCCAGCGCCCCAAGCTTCACTCGTCCGCTGACCGAGCCCGGCTTTTCCAACATCATGGTGGGGGAGCAACAATGGCGCAGCTTCGTGCTTCCCGTGCCAGAGCGCCAGTTGGTGATCTGGGTCGGTGAGCGCAACGATGTGCGGGACGATCTGATCGGCCGCATCGTCCGCCACACCTTATTTCCCTTCCTGATCGGTAGCCTCGCGTTAGCGTTGCTGGTATGGCTGGCCATCGGCTGGGGGCTGCAACCGTTGCAGAACATGGCACGTGTTATCCGAGCGCGGCATGCAGAGTCACTGGAGCCACTGCAGCTGGTACCCCTACCTCGAGAGCTAGAACCCATGCAGGCGGCGCTCAACCGACTGCTGGGGCAGATTGATGAGCTGCTGCGCCGTGAACATCGATTTATCGCCGACGCCGCCCATGAGATGCGTACGCCCCTGGCAATCCTTCGGCTGCATGCGCAGAACGCGCTTGAGGCCAGGAGCGATGTCGAGCGAGATAAAGCCTTGGAGTTTCTGGTTGGTGGCGTGGATCGTCTCAGTCGAGTGGTAAACCAGCTACTGACCATGGCGAGAATCGAGCCGCGACTCGGGCAACGCAACTGGGTGGTAGTGGATGTGGCTGTCGTGGCGACAGAGACATTGGCGGAGATGACGCCCTGGATTTTGGATCAAGGCCAGGAACCGTCGCTGGAAATCACCGAGGGCGACTATCAGCTTCAAAGTGATGCAGGCGCTTTGGGCATTGCTCTGCAGAACCTGGTCGCAAACGCAGTAAATCATTCACCAGCTGGCGGGCGAGTCAACGTCACGCTACACCGTGAAGGCAACGCCATCGTACTGAACGTGGAAGATCAGGGGCCTGGAATCGACCAGGAAGATCTGGAGCGTGTCTTCGAACGTTTTTACAGTAAAGGTTCTGAGAACGGCGCCGGACTGGGCCTGTCCATTGTGGCGATGATCATGGAGCGGCTTGGAGGAAGCGTGCAGTTGAGCAATCTATCCTCCGGCGGGCTTCGCGCAACGCTGAGGGTCACACCTGCATCGTGATCACGAAGTTCTGCTATGGGGCGGAAGCGGTAGCTGCCGGTGGCGGTATGGGGTGCTTTCTGGTTTAGGGGTACGTATAGGGGTACTGATAAGTTGTTTTCTGAAGAGGCCCAGTAGTAATAGGGGTTTAATGGATTTATTCGATTCCTCTTACCGGCACCATCTTCAGCAAAAAGCCCCGCATTCGAGCGGGGCTTTTTGTTTTCCGATTGCAGAAAAATCAGGCGTAGCCGCCGGGGTTCTGGCTTTGCCAGTTCCAGGCGTCGCGACACATGTCTTCGATGTCGCGGGCGGCCTTCCAGCGTAGTTCTGTGCCCGCCAGCGCAGGGTCGGCGTGGTAGCTGGCGATGTCGCCGTCGCGGCGAGGGAGGAACTGGAAGGGCAGTTCGCGGCCGCAGGCTTTCTCATAGGCGCGGATGATTTCCAGCACGCTGTAGCCGCGGCCGGTGCCGATGTTGAAGGTCTTCGCGCCGCTGGTGCCGTCTAGCCAGCGCAGGGCGCTGAGGTGGGCGTTGGCGAGGTCGACGACGTGCAGGTAGTCGCGCACGCCGGTGCCGTCCGGGGTGGGGTAGTCGTTGCCGAATACGCGGATGAAGGGTTGCTTGCCGGTGGCGACCTGGGAGACGTAGGGCATCAGGTTGTTGGGGATGCCGTTGGGGTCTTCGCCGATGCGGCCGCTTGCGTGGGCGCCGACGGGGTTGAAGTAGCGCAGGATGGCCATGGTCCACTGCGGGTCGGCACGGGCGATGTCGCGCAGGGCAATTTCCGCCATCAGTTTGGATTGCCCGTAGGGGCTGGCCGGGCCTGTGGGGGCGTCTTCGCGGATCGGGCTTTCGGCCGCCAGGCCGTAGACCGTCGCCGAGGAGCTATAGATGAAGCGCTTTACTCCATGACGCTGCATGACCTGGCAAAGGTTCACGGTGCCGGCGAAGTTGGTCTGGTAGTAGGCGATGGGGTCGGCCACCGATTCGGCGACGGACTTCAGGCCGGC
This sequence comes from Pseudomonas sp. PVC-3-1, assembly GCF_057444315.1. NCBI lineage: Bacteria > Pseudomonadati > Pseudomonadota > Gammaproteobacteria > Pseudomonadales > Pseudomonadaceae > Pseudomonas > Pseudomonas sp. PVC-3-1. The sequence continues at coordinate 6,412,234 of NZ_CM172023.1, read as the reverse complement.
GAGGTGCACGGTGGCGTCGATGTCGTGCTCGCGGAACAGGCGGTCGAGGACTGCTTCGTCGCGGACGTCACCTTCCACAAAGGGAATTGTCTGGCCGGTGAGTTGCTCGATGCGTTGCAGCGGAATGGGCGAGCTGTTGCTGAGGTTGTCGAGGACGACGGGGTGGAAGCCCTGCTCGATCAGTTCCAGGCAGATGTGGGAGCCGATATAGCCACAGCCCCCGGTCAACAGAATCCTTTTCGTCATGATCGCGCTCTTGCTCCCTTCGCGGTTCGCTGATTCGTGAGCGTCTGAGTATGTCAGAGGCGCACGAATCGGCACCATCGAGGGCGGCGTGACCGTGTCGGCAGGTCGGAAAGGTCGTACGCCCGGCTTACAGGCTCAGGCGCATCGACAGGTCCAGCGCCTTGACGTCCTTGGTCAGGGTGCCGATGGAGATGTAGTCCACGCCGGTCTCGGCGATGGTACGCAGGGTGGTCTCGGTGATGCCGCCCGAGGCTTCGAGCTTGGCACGGCCGGCGGTGAGGGCCACGGCGGTGCGCATGTCGTCCAGGCTCAGTTCGTCGAGCATGACGATGTCGGCGCCGGCGTCCAGGGCCTGGCGCAGCTCGTCCAGATCTTCCACTTCGATCTCCACCGGCTTGCCGGGGGCGATCTGGTGGGCGGCGGCGATGGCCTGGGCGATGCCGCCGCAGGCAGCGATGTGGTTTTCCTTGATCAGGAAGGCGTCGTACAGGCCGATACGATGGTTATGGCAGCCACCGCAGGTGATCGCGTACTTCTGCGCCAGGCGCAGGCCGGGCAGGGTCTTGCGGGTGTCGAGTAGCTTCACACCGGTGCCGTCCACCAGGTTGGCATAGTGGCGGGCGCGGCTGGCGGTGCCGGAGAGCAGCTGGAGGAAGTTCAGCGCGCTGCGCTCACCGGTAAGCAGCGCGCGGGCCGGGCCTTCCAGGGTGAACAGGGTCTGGTCGGCGCTGACGTGCTCGCCGTCGCGGACCTGCCACTTCACCTGCACGCGCGGGTCGACCTGGCGGAACACTTCGTCGACCCAGGCGGTGCCGGCGATCGTGGCGTTCTCGCGGGTGATGATGCGGGCGCTGGCGTCGCGCTCGGCGGGGATCAGTTGGGCGGTGATGTCGCCGCTGCCGACGTCTTCGGCCAGTGCGGCGCGGACGTTGGCCTGGATTTCCCCGGAAAGCTCGGCGAGGGTGAGGTTCGGCATGGAAGGCTCCTGTTCGCAGTGGCGCGATTATACGGGCGACGGCGCGCGGCGTGCAGGGAAGGCGTATTTTTGGATCATCGTACGATTTGTCGGACGGACGGCGGGCGCGAGGGTGTGAATTTCTTCAAGAATGCGTGAAATGTCTCTTGGTTGTGTAAGAAGCTTCCCTATAATGACGTTGAACCTTTCCGCTTTTTGACGCCACTAAATTGACGTTACGGATGACGCTTCGATGACTGTTGGTGCCGCCAGATGGGTCTGACGGCAGGAGACTTGCGATGCAGAACGACGCGAACGTAGTGCCGCTGAACAAGTCGGCCGCGGAAACCTCGCAGACTTCCTTCGCTGGACGTGTTCCGGCGGGGCTCGTTGCTGTCCGCGACAAGGTCGCCGTCCAACTGCGTCATGCCATGCAGGCACTGTTCGATAACGCCGACGACACCCTGTTCGAGATGGCCGATCGCGCCGCCAACAACGCCGAACAGAGTGCCTACTTCGAAGCCATGCGGGACCTGCGCCTCAAGCGCAAGGGGATCGAGCGCGGCTTCCTGCAGAAGGTCTTCGAGAGCTTCGCCAACCTGAACCAGTATGAAATCGGCCGCGCGCCGGCGCTGGACACGGTTTCCTACGAGAATCTCACCCTGGTGCAGAACGACGAGCTGGAAGAGTCCGTCGCCCTGGACGCCATGGTCGCCAAGGTGATGAGCCGCGACGGCGTTGCCCTCACGCACCTCACCACCCGCTTCAATACCCTGGTCAGCAAGAAGGTCGAGGACAAGAGCAACCCGCTCGGTCCGCGCCAGCTGTGCGAGGCCTTCCTCGAGGCCTGCCGTGGCCTGGGCGTGGAGATCAAGGTCAAGCTGATCATCCTCAAGCTCTTCGAGAAGTATGTGCTGGCCGACGCCGAGCACCTGTACGCGGAAGCCAACCAGACGCTGATCGCCCTCGGCGTACTGCCGGAGCTGAAATCCGTTCCGCTGCGCCGCCCGCCGCAACGCACCGTGCCCAGCAGCCAGCAGGGTGCTGCGCCAGCCGCTGCTGCCACCGCCCAAGCGGGCGAGCCGGGCGCCGGCCAGTACATGGATGCCGACAGCCAGGCTGCCTTCGCCGCCCTGCGCGATCTGCTCTCGCAGGTTCGCGGCAGCGCCGCACCGTCCCGCCCGATGCCGGCGGACGCGGTGCCTATTACCAGCAATGACCTGATGCGCCTGCTGTCGCACCTGCAGTCGCACCTGCCGGCGCAGACCATCGACGAAGTCGACGTGCGCCAGCACCTGGACCACCTGCTGACCCGCGTCAGCAGCAAGAGCGGCCGCTCCCGCGTGGTCGGCCAGGTGGATGAGGACGTCATCAACCTCGTTTCCATGCTCTTCGAATTCATCCTCGATGACCGCACCCTGCCGGATTCGCTCAAGGCCCTGATCGGCCGCATGCAGATCCCGATGCTCAAGGTCGCGGTGCTCGACAAGACCTTCTTCAGCCGTGGCAGCCACCCGGCGCGTCGCCTGCTCAACGAGATCGCCTCGGCCGCCCTCGGCTGGGCCGAACACTCCGACGGCCAGCGCGACCATCTGTACCAGAAGATCGAGCAGGTGGTGATGCGCCTGCTGAACGACTTCGTCGACGACCCGGCGATCTTCTCCGAGCTGCTCGACGAGTTCATCTCCTTCACCGGCGACGAGCGCCGCCGCAGCGACCTGCTGGAGCAACGCACCCGCGATGCCGAGGAAGGCCGCGCGCGCGCCGAACTGGCTCGTCAGGATGTGGAAGGCGTGCTCAACGAGCGTCTGCTGGGCCGCACCCTGCCCGAAGTGGTGGTGCGCCTGCTGCAGGAAGCCTGGAGCCAGGTCCTGCTGCTGACTTGCCTGAAACACGGCACCCATTCCAGCGAATGGGAAGCTGCCCTGGCCACCATGGATGACCTGATCTGGAGCGTCGAGCCCCACGAGGACCCGGACTCCCGCCTGCGCCTGCTGGAAATGGTGCCGCAGCTGCTCAAGTCGCTGCGCGAAGGCCTGGCTTCGGCCGCCTTCGATCCGTTCTCCACCGGCGAATTCTTCAGTCGCCTGGAAGGGCTGCACGTGCAGGCCTTCCAGCGCTACAAGCAGGTCGAGGAAGCGCCGCTGCTCGACCTGGACGATGACCTGCCGCTGCTGGACGACCCGCTGGACGCTCCAGTGGCCGTCGCACCCGCCGCTGCCCAGCCGGCCATGGTCGCGGTGGTCGAGGAGATCATCCTCGCCTCGCCGGAACAGGCCCGCGCGGTGGAGCCTGAAGAAGTCTTCGCCGATGACGACGAATCGCTGCGCAAGGTCGATGACCTGCGTGTCGGCAGTTGGGTGGAAATCCAGGAAGACGAAGAGCACAAGCTTCGCTGCAAGCTGGCTGCGGTGATTCGCCCCAGCGGTCGCTACATCTTCGTCAACCGCACCGGCATGAAGGTGCTGGAAAAGACGCGCATGAGCCTCGCCGTCGAGTTCCGCCGCAATGCCGTGCGCCTGCTCGACGATGCGCTGCTGTTCGACCGCGCTCTGGAGTCGGTGATCGGCAACCTGCGTCGCCTGAAGAACGCCTGAGCCCGCTGGCCTCGCGCCAGCGAGTTCATTTCCCCGGTCGCCTGCTTTAGAGTGGGGCTCTGCCAAGGAGCTTCCATGCAGATCGACCCCGAATCCGGCTGGTGCCTCGAAGCCCAGCGCTGTCCCTCGCCGAACTTCAACGCCCGCCCCGACGGCGAGGAAGTCTCGCTGCTGGTCATCCACAACATCAGCCTGCCGCCCGGCCAGTTCGGTACCTGCAAGGTGCAGGAGTTCTTCCAGAACCGCCTGGACGCCGATGAGCATCCGTACTTCGCCAGCATCTGCAGCCTGACCGTCTCGGCGCATTTCCTCATCGAGCGCGATGGCTCGCTGTTCCAGTTCGTCTCGTGCAACTCGCGCGCCTGGCATGCCGGCATTTCGCGCTTCGACGGTCGCGAGAACTGCAACGATTTCTCCATCGGCATCGAGCTCGAAGGTACCGATACCGAACCCTATAGCGAGCGTCAGTACGAAGTGCTCGCAGAACTGACACGGCAACTGCGCAAGGTCTATCCCGCGATCACTCCGCCGCGCATCCAGGGGCACTGCGATATCGCGCCGGAGCGCAAGACCGACCCTGGCGAGGCGTTCGACTGGGCGCGCTACTTTGCCGACATCGGCGCGGGTGTGAAGAAGGAGTCGACATGAGTTTCCTGGTGCTGTTGCTGGTCCTGCTGGTCGAGAAGTTCTCCGGCTGGCGCGCGCGGGTGCAGCGTGACGGCTGGTGGCTTGGATGGCTGGATGCCGTGGGTGGCGTGAAGTCGCTGGTGGCGCAGCCCTGGCTTGGCCTGCTGGTGGCGATCCTGCCGCCGCTGCTGTTGCTGGCGCTGCTGCTGACTATTCTTGAACCGGTGGCCTACGGCCTGCTGGCGCTGCCTGTGCAGTTGCTGGTGCTGGTCTGGAGCCTGGGCCGCGGCGACGTGCTGCGCGCCATAGGGCCGTTCCGCGATGCCTGGCGCCGTGAGGATGCCCAGGCCGCCTATCACGTCGCCGAGCGCGACCTGGGCGTACAGGTGCAGGCCGATGGCGACGATGATCTGCTCGCCGTGGTGCAGGGCACCTTGGTGTGGGAAGCCTATCAGGCCTTCTTCGCCGTGATCTTCTGGTTCGCGCTGCTCGGCCCGGTGGCCGCGCTGGCCTACCGGCTGCTCGCCATCGCCGCCGAGCAGGGCCGCCACCCGGAGCTGCGCGAGCGCGCTGCGCAACTGCGGCACGCCTTCGACTGGCTGCCCTCGCGCGCACTGGTGTTGAGTTTTGCCCTGGTGGGCAACTTCGTTGCGGTGACTCGCACCCTGCTGCACGACCTGCTGGCCTGGGATGTACCGGCCGCTCGTCTGCTTGCGCGCGCCGGCTATGTCGCCGAAGACTTCAACGAAGGCGGTCTCGGCGCCAAGGGCGTCGCCAGCCTGGACGCGCTCTGGCAGCTGCTGGTGCGCTCTGCGGTGCTCTGGTACGCCGTCTTTGCCATCTGGGCGCTGCTGCTCTGAGGCGGTGAATCGGACCGGCGACCACCGGTCCGATGATGGCATTTTAACCTTAAGTTACAGAACTCCCCGCCGATATCAGGTACACATCGATTCCAAAGCGCGAGGTGACGGCCGCTGCAGTGCAGTGGCCGTTCCGGTGAGCGCGCGTGGCGACGGCCCGTCCAGGGGCGCGCCGCACCATCCCCGACAAGCGACATAACAATAACGGGAACAGGAGACGTCTTTCGTGAGGACCGTGCTCTATCCGGCCATCGCGCTGATGAACCGTCTGAGCTTCGGCATGAAGTTCAGCCTGATCAGTGTGCTGTTTTTCCTGCCGATGCTGATTACCAACTTCTACCTGGTGCGCGACTCCTACGGGCAGTTCGTCAGTACCCGCGCCGAGCTGGAAAGCCTCCAGCTGATCGGCAACGGGCTGCAGGTGCGCCGCCACCTCGAGTCCTACAACGACCTGTTGCAGATCAATGGGATTCTCGGGCAATCGAACAAATCCGCCGGCATCGATTCGCGCATCAGCCAGTTGCACAAGGATCTGCTGGCGCAGATCAGCGCCCTGCAACCGGTCACCCAGGACGCCGAGCAGATTGCCGAATTCAACAGCAAGCGCGATGAGCTGCTGGCCAGCCTGAAGGGTGTCGACGCCGAGGGCTCGCTGCAGAGCAAATCGGCCATGGCCACGCGCCTGCTCAGTGAAGTGCAGGTGTTCAACAAGCTGCTGGTGTCCCAGGCGGGCCTGAGCCAGGACGATGCCCGTGACCTTCGCCAGCTTGCCGAACTGATCACCTCCGGCACCCCGCACGTCACCGAGACCCTTAGCCAGGGCCGCACCATGGGCGCCGGCGCGCTGGGGCAGGGGTTCCTCAACTCCTCCACCAGCAGCAAGCTGGATGACCTGCTGCAGGACCTGGAGAAGCTCGACGCCGAGTACGCACTCAAATTGCAGGACGCCCTGGGTGCCAGCCCGGCTGCGCAGAGCGCGTTGTCCGCAGACGCCCAGGCCAGCCGCGAAACCATCAAGAGCATGGGCAAGCTGTTCGAGGACAAGGTGGTCATGGCCGACACCCTCGACACGCCCTGGGCCGAGTTCTACGAACAGGTCAGCAAGGCGATGGACGTTACCTACCGCCTCGACGACCAAGTCCTTCACTACGTCGACGGCGCACTCCAGGCGCGCCTGGCCAGCAAGCAGCGGCAGATGGTGCTGCTGGTCCTGGCGCTGGTGGTGGTGTTCGTCTCCATCGTCTACCTCTACGGCGGTTTCTACGTCTCCACCCGTACCACGCTCAAGAGCCTGGGCAAGATGATGGAGCGCGTCGCTTCCGGCGACATGACCGTCAACTTCCAGGCCCAGAGCCGCGACGAACTGGGCGAGTTGGGCGATGCCTTCAACCAGACCGTGTCGAAGATCCACGACCTGATCGAGCAGGTTGGCCGCACTGTCAGCGAAGTGGAGCGGCAGACCGTGCGCGTGGAGTCGGTGTCCGCCGAAAGCAACCAGGCGGTGGCTGGGCAGCGCAACCAGATCGAACAGGTCGCCACGGCCATGAACCAGATGGCCGCGACCGCCCAGGAAGTTGCGCGCAGCGCCGCCGTCGCGGTGGGCAGTGCGCACAACGTCAATCAGGAGACCACCAGCGGTCGCGCCCTGGTGGAGTCCCAGGTCGGCAGCATCCAGCGCCTGGCCGGCGAGATCGACGAGTCGGTGGCGGTGATCAACCAGCTGGCCGCCGACAGCGCCTCGATCAGCCGCGTGCTGGACGTGATCAAGGGCATTGCCGAGCAGACCAACCTGCTGGCGCTCAACGCCGCCATCGAGGCTGCGCGCGCCGGCGAGCAGGGCAGGGGGTTCGCGGTGGTTGCCGATGAGGTTCGCACCCTGGCCAAGCGCACCCAGCAGTCCACCGAAGAGATCGAGCAGATGATCGCGCGCTTGCAGAACGGTGTGGGCGCCGCAGTGAAGGCGATGGGCAGCAGCCACCAGACTGCCGATGGCACGGTCAGCCAATCGGCCCAGGTGCAGCAAGCGCTGGAGAACATCCTCAGCGCGGTGGGCGCGATCGTCGACCAGAACCAGCAGATCGCCGCCGCCGCCGAGCAGCAGACCGCCGTGGCCCATGACATCGACCAGAACATCGTCGAGATCAACCAGGCCGGCGAACGCACCTCCGAAGGTGCCAGCGAGACCGAGCGCGCCAGCCGCGAACTGGCCGGGCAGGTGGTGGAGCTGAAGCGACTGATCGGCGCGTTCCGCGTCTGATCTTCAGGGATCAGGGGCGGACGTGCCATCCGCCCCGCAACGGGTTTTCGCCAGCAGACCGATGTCCGTGGGTCGCACGGATGCACCCCATCTCACGGGCATCGGTTTGTCGGTGGACTCATGATCGTGACGGCGCAGCCATTCCCTGTAGGAGCGAGCTTGCTCGCGAACAGAGTCAGCCGGTCACTTCATTGTTGGGCGGTTCGCGAGCAAGCTCGCTCCTACGAAAAGCTCCCCCAGCCGAACGTGATCCTGTAGGAGCGGATTCATCCGCGATCAGGAGTGGCTGGAAACCGATCGCGGACGGAGTCCGCTCCTACCTCCAGCCGAACAGCTCCATGGCGTTGCGTGTGCTGGCGCTGGCCAGTTCTTCCGGGCTGATGCCTTTCAATTCCGCCAGTGCCACGCAGATATCCGGCAGATGCTCCGGGCTGTTGCGCACGCCGGGGTACATCGACGGCGCCATGTCCGGTGAGTCGGTTTCCAGCACGATGGATTCGAGCGGAATCTCCGGCACCACCTTGCGCAGGCGGTTGGCCTGCGGCCAGGTTGGCGCGCCGCCCAGGCCCAGGCGGAAACCCAGCTTGAGGTATTCGCGGGCCTCCTCGCGGCTGCCGGCGAAGGCATGGATGATGCCCTGGCGCTTGGGCTTGTAGCGCTTGAGCGTGGCGATCATCGCCGCATGGGCGCGGCGCACGTGCAGCAGCACCGGCAGCTCGAAGTCGATGGCAATGCGCAGCTGCTCCTCGAAGATGGCCTGCTGGCCGTCGCGGTCGAGGTCTTCCAGGTAATAGTCCAGGCCGATTTCGCCTACTGCGCAGAGCTTCGGATGCCCGGCGAGGCGTTGCAGCCACTCGCGCAGTGCCGCCAGATGCTCCGGCCGGTGCCGCGCCAGGTAGATCGGGTGCAGGCCCAGGGCGGCGTACAGGTCCGGCTCTTTCTCCACCAGCGCCCAGACGTCTTCCCAGTTCTCGCGGAATACCCCCAGCAGCACCTGTCGCTCCACGCCCAGCTCGCGGCTGCGCTGCAGCACGGCGGCGCGATCCTGCTCGAAGTCCGGGCAGTCGAGGTGGTTGTGGGTATCGATCAGGCGCATCGGCTCACTCCGTGCGCAGCTTGAGGTTGCGCGGGATCGGGTGCACACCGGGGGTGTAGCTGTTCTGCTCGATGGCGGCCAGCGCCAGGTCCAGCGCGCGCTCGGCGATCAGCGCGTGCTGCTGGGAAATGGCGTTGACCTTCAGCGGCACGAAGTCCAGCAGCTGGGTGTCGCCGAAAGTGGCAATGCGCAGGTTCGCAGGCCAACCTGCGGGCAGCGCCTGGAGCACGTCGAACACGCCTTCGAGCAGCACGTAGGAGGTGGTGATCAGCGCTTCGGGTAGCTGGCCCTGACTGGCCAGCAGTTCCTCCATCAGGCGGCGTCCGCAGGGGCGGCTGAAGGTTTCGCCATGCTCGATCAACACCTGGCCCTGATAGTCGCGCAAGGCGCTGCGGAACCCCGCGGCACGCTCCTGGGAGATGATCAGCTCCGGTCGCGCGCCGAGCAGGGCGATGCTGCGCGGCGCCGGCTTGAGCAGGCTGGCAGTGAGGCGCTGGCTGGCGTCGCGGTCATCGCTGACCACCGAGCAGAAGCGCTGCGGGTCGAGCTGGCGGTCCACCGCGATGATCGGTACGCCGTCGGCTTGCAGGCGCGCGTGACTGCCGTCATCGGCGGACAGGCAACTGGCGACGATCAGCGCGTCACAGCGTCGCGCGCGGAACAGGTTGAGCACCTGGCGCTCGGTGTCCGGCTCGTCGTCGGAGCAGGCGATCAGCAACTGGTAGCCACGCGCCCGCGCACCCTGTTCGAGCAGCTTGGCGAGCTTGGCGTAGCTGGGGTTTTCCAGGTCCGGCAGGACGAAACCCAGCGTGCGGGTCTGCCCGCGGCGCAGGCTGGCGGCCTGCTGGTCGGGATGGTAGCCGTGCTCCTCGATCACCGCGCGCACGCGCTCAACCGTGGCGGCACTGATGCGGCGCTGGACGGCCTTGCCGTTGATCACATAGCTGGCGGTGGTGACCGAAACACCGGCCAGGCGGGCGATATCACTGAGTTTCAACGCGGGATGCTGCCGACAATTGGGGGCTTCAAGGATCACGCATTATCGAGTAACGTGCCAGTCTCAATAGGTGAAACGATTCAGCTTTGCGCGCGCAGTATTGCCTGAACCCTGTTCCTGCGCCGCAACCTCTAAGCTGATCACCGTACAAGCGGACTACCGCCCCCAGCGCCGGCGCGCACGAATGCCGGTGAGGAGAATGCGATGCTCGATTTCAACGCGCAGCAGGTCCGCATGGGCCAGCGCGCTGCCGACAAGCAGGCCGCGCTGGCCATGCTCGGTGCGGCCCTGGAGGACGACGGCCTGGTCGCCGCCGGTTATCTGGCCGGCATTCAGGCCCGCGAGGCGCAGGGTTCCACCTACCTCGGCCAGGGCATCGCCATTCCCCACGGCACCCCAGAGACGCGCCACCTGGTGCAACGCACCGGCGTGCGCCTGATGCACTTCCCAGAGGGCGTGTACTGGGGTGACGGGCAGATTGTGCACCTGGCCATCGCCATTGCCGCCAAGTCCGACGAACACCTGCGCCTGCTGCAACTACTCACCCGTGCGCTGGGTGACGGCGAAGTGGGCGCGGCATTGCGCGCGGCGGAGAAGCCCGAAGACCTGCTGCAGTTGCTGCAGGGTGGCGCGCCGCAGCCGCTGTTGTTCGACGAGCACCTGGTCGGGCTGGGCGTCACTGCCGAGGACTTCGACGAACTGGCGCTGGTCGGCGCGCGGCGCCTGAAGAAGGCCGGCTGTGTGGTGCCCGGCTTCGCCGCCGCGCTGCACGACCAGGAAGCCCTGCCACTGGGAGCAGGGCTCTGGTGGCAGGACAGCGAGCAGTGCGTCACTCGCCCCGGCCTCGTTTTCGTCACCCCAACTCGCGAGCTGAGTCACGCTGGCCAGCCGGTGCGCGGCCTGTTCTGCCTGGCCCGCCAGGGCGACGCCCACGAATCGGTCTTCGCACGCCTGTGCGACCTGCTGGTGGATGGGCGTGCCGCAGAGCTGGCGAGCGCCACTGTCGTTCGCGCGGTGCTGGAAGCCCTGGGCGGCGAACTGCCGGTGGACTGGCCCAGCGTGCGCGTGCCGTTGGCCAACCCGCATGGCCTGCACGCTCGGCCAGCGCAGGTTTTGATGCTGCTGGCGCGGGACTTCAGCGGAGAAATCCGCGTGCGCCTTGCCGAGGGCGACAGCGCTCCGGTGTCGATCCGCAGCCTGAGCAAGCTGCTCAGCCTTGGCGCTCGGCGCGGGCAGATGCTGGAGTTCTTCGCCGAACCGGAGATTGCCGAAGCGGCGCTGGCCGCCGTGCGCGTTGCAGTGGAGCAGGGCCTGGGCGAAGAGGTCGAGCCACTGCCGCAAGCCATCGAGCTGAGCTTCGAAAGCGTTCAGCTGGATGAGCAGGAACTACAGGCCGTGCGGGCGCCCGAAGCGGGCGCGCAGATCCAGGCCATTCCCGCCTCGCCGGGCATTGCCCATGGGCCGGCCTATGTGCAGGTCGCCCGTACCTTCGAGTTCGCCGCGCGCGGCGAGTCGCCGGAGGCCGAACGCGCGCGCCTGGACGAGGCGCGTACTGCCATCAACCGGGAAATTGAAACCCTGGTGGAGCGCAGCCAGGTGAAGGCGATCCGCGACATCTTTATTACCCACCAGGCCCTGCTGGATGACCCGGAACTGCTCGACGAGGTGCAGGCGCGCCTGGTCGAAGGCGCCAGCGCCGAAGCGGCCTGGAGCCAGGTGATCGAGCGTGTGGCCGGTGAGCAGGAAGCCCTGCGCGATGCGCTGCTCGCCGAGCGTGCGGCGGACCTGCGCGACATCGGCCGGCGGGTACTGGCGCGTTTGTGTGGTGTCGAGAGTGCGGTGGAGCCGGGTGAGCCGTACATTCTGGTGATGGACGAAGTTGGTCCATCGGACGTGGCGCGGCTCGACCCGGAGCGCGTGGCCGGTATCGTCACCGCGCGCGGAGGTGCGACTTCGCACAGCGCGATCATCGCCCGCGCGCTGGGCATTCCCGCGCTAGTGGGTGCTGGGGAAAGCGTGCTGGCGCTGGAATCCGACACGGCCTTGCTGCTCGATGGGGAGAAGGGCGAACTGGTGGTCGCCCCCGATGCGCAAACGCTGAACGCCGCTGAAACCCAGCGTGACCTGCGCCGGCGCCGCGCCGAGCAGGCCGAGGCGCGACGCCATGAGCCGGCAGTGACCCGCGACGGCCATGCCGTGGAAGTCTGCGCCAACCTCGGCGACACCGGCGGTGCGGCGCAAGCCGTGGAGCTGGGCGCAGAGGGTGTGGGTCTGCTGCGCACCGAGTTCGTCTTCATGGACAACCCCCAGGCGCCGGACCAGGCGACCCAGGAAATCGAGTACCGCCGCGTCCTCGATGCGCTGGAGGGCCGCCCGCTGGTGGCCCGCACCCTCGATGTGGGGGGCGACAAGCCGCTGCCGTACTGGCCGATTCCCGAGGAGACCAACCCTTACCTGGGCATTCGTGGCGTGCGCCTCACGCTGCAGCGCCCGCAGATATTCCGTACCCAGTTGCGCGCACTGCTGACGGCTGCGGCAGGCCGCCCACTGCGCATCATGTTCCCCATGGTCGGGCAGGTGGAGGAGTGGCGGCAGGCCCGCGACCTGACCCTCGAACTGTGCGCGGAGCTGGGCGGCGAGCATGACCTGCAACTCGGCATCATGGTCGAGGTGCCGTCCGCCGCGCTGCTGGCGCCGGTGCTGGCGCGGGAGGTGGACTTCTTCAGCGTCGGCACCAACGACCTGACCCAATACGCCCTGGCCATCGACCGTGGCCATCCGACGCTGTCCGCCCAGGCCGACGGTCTGCACCCGGCGGTGCTGCAACTGATCGACATGACCGTGCGCGCCGCCCATGCCCACGGCAAGTGGGTAGGTGTGTGTGGCGAACTGGCCGCCGATCCGCTGGCGGTGCCGCTGCTCGTCGGGTTGGGGGTGGACGAGCTGAGTGTCTCGGCGCGCAGCATTCCGCTGGTGAAAGCGCGGGTCCGCGAGTTGGACCTGCCGACTTCCCGCGAGCTGGCGCAGGCCGCTCTGACCCTGTGCTCGGCCGCGGACGTGCGCCAGAGCGTTGCCCTCACGCTGCCGGAGGTGCACTGATGGCCCGCATCCTGACCCTGACCCTGAACCCCGCGCTGGACCTCACCGTGCGCCTGCCGCAGCTGGAAGTCGGCGAAGTGAATCGCAGCGAGTCGATGCTCAGCCAGGCCGCCGGCAAGGGCTTGAATGTTGCCCAGGTGCTGGCTGATCTGGGGCACTCCCTGACCGTTGCCGGCTTCCTCGGTGCGGACAATGTGCTGCCCTTCGAAGCCTTGTTCCGCCGCCGTGGATTCGTCGATGCCTTTGTCCGCGTGCCGGGCGAGACGCGCCGCAATATCAAGATCGCCGAAGGCACTGGGCGTATCACCGATATCAACGGCCCCGGCCCGGAAGTCAGTGGTGTGCAGCAGGACGCGCTGCTGGATCGTCTCGATCTGATTGCCGCCGATTTCGATATCGCGGTGGTCGCCGGCAGCCTGCCGCGCGGCGTCGACCCCCAGTGGTTGCGCGAGCTGCTGCTGCGCCTGCAGGGACATGGCCTGAAGGTCGCCTTTGATTGCAGTGGCGCGGCTTTGCGTGCGGGCCTCGAAGCGGCGCCCTGGCTGATCAAACCCAACGATCAGGAGCTGGGCGAGGCCTGTGGACAACTTGCTGGCAGCGCCGAGGAATTAGCGGCGCAGGTCGAGTCGTTGCACGCTCGTGGCATTGAACAGGTGGTGGTTTCGCAGGGCGCCAATGGCGTGCGCTGGTTCGGCCCGGCGGGAGTCTGGCAGGCAGTTCCGCCGACGGTGGAAGTGGCCAGCACGGTGGGCGCTGGCGATTCGCTGCTGGCCGGCATGGTCCATGGCCTGCTGGCCGGCTGGCCGGCTGAACGCGTGCTGCGCCAGGCCACGGCGGTGGCGGCGCTGGCGGTCACCCAGTTCCAGTTCGGCATCGGCGATGTGCAGCGTTTGAAACGCATCGAAGACGCGGTGCAGGTCCGGGCGCAGGCCTGAGCAAGAGAACAACAAGAGGTATGACGATGAACCTTGCCCTGATCACGGCCTGCCCTAACGGCCAGATTTCCAGTGTGCTCAGTGCTCGCCTGCTGCGTGCGGCGGCCGAGCGCCTGGGTTGGTCTGTCTGTGTCGAGCAATGTGACCCGCAGCATCCGGAGCGCCAGCTGAGCGAAGGCCAGATTGCCGCGGCCGACTGGGTGCTGGTGGTCAGTGCGCAGCCGCTGGACCTCTCGCGTTTCGTCGGCAAGCGCCTGCTGCAGGCGCGCCCGGCCGAGGCGCTGGCCGAGCCTGCCAGCTTCCTCCCGCGTGCTGCGCAGGAGGCGCAAGTCTGGCAAGGCGAGGAGCGTCCGGGTGAGCCTGTCGCTGTCACGCACACGGCGAAGCTGGTGGCCGTGACCGCCTGCCCGACCGGCGTGGCGCACACCTTCATGGCCGCCGAAGCATTGCAGCAGGCGGCGCAGCAGATGGGGGTCGAGTTGCGGGTGGAAACCCAGGGCTCGGTGGGGGCGCGTAATCCGCTGGGTGCCGAGGAAATCGCCGCCGCCGATGTGGTCCTTCTGGCTGCGGATATCGAGGTGAATCCTGAGCGTTTCGCCGGCAAGCGGATATTCCGCTGCGGCACCGGCGTGGCGCTTAAGCAGCCGCAAGCGACCATCGAGCGCGCGCTGAAGGAAGCGGTGGCGGAGTCCGCCTCGTCCGCTGGCGGCGCTGCGGCGCCGGCGAAGAACGAAGCGCGAGGGGTCTACAAACACCTGCTCACCGGCGTGTCCTTCATGCTGCCGATGGTGGTGGCCGGCGGCCTGCTGATCGCGCTGTCCTTCGTCTTCGGCATCGAGGCGTTCAAGCAGCAGGGCACCCTGGCGGCGGCGCTGATGCAGATCGGCGGCGACGCGGCGTTCAAGCTGATGGTGCCGATGCTGGCGGGCTACATCGCCTGGTCCATCGCCGACCGCCCGGGGTTGGCGCCGGGCATGATCGGCGGGCTGCTGGCGAGCACGCTGGGCGCGGGCTTCCTCGGCGGCATAGTCGCCGGCCTGCTCGCCGGCTATTCGGCGCGAGCGATTGCCCAGTGGATTCCTTTGCCGGCCAGTGTCGCGGCGCTCAAGCCGATCCTGATCATTCCGCTGCTGGCCAGCCTGTTCACCGGGCTGGTGATGATCTACGTGGTGGGTTCGCCGGTGGCGGCGATGATGCGCTCGCTTACCGACTTTCTCGCCGGGATGGGCACCACCAATGCCATCCTGCTCGGCCTGCTGCTGGGCGGGATGATGTGCGTGGACCTCGGCGGGCCGATCAACAAGGCGGCCTATGCGTTTTCGGTCGGCCTGCTGGCTTCGCAGAGCTATGCGCCGATGGCTGCTGTGATGGCTGGCGGCATGGTCCCGCCGATTGGCATGGGCATCGCCACGCTGTTGGCGCGGCGCAAGTTCGCCCAGAGCGAGCGCGAGGCCGGCAAGGCGGCGCTGGTGCTGGGGCTGTGCTTCATCTCCGAGGGAGCGATTCCCTTTGCCGCGAAGGACCCGCTGCGGGTGATCCCGGCGAGCATCGCTGGCGGCGCGCTGACCGGCGCGCTGTCGATGCTGTTCGGCTGCAAGCTGCTGGCGCCCCATGGCGGACTCTTCGTGCTGCTGATCCCCAACGCGATGAACCACGCGTTGCTTTATCTGCTGGCAATTGCCATCGGCAGCCTGGTGACCGGTGTGCTCTATGCGCTGCTCAAGCGCGGCGAGGCAGCGCCGATGATGGTGATGGGCGAGCAGGCGCCGGGGCGCGGGTGAGAGGCTTGGCCGCGTTGATGTGTGCGGGTTCGCGAGCAAGCTCGCTCCTACGAAAAGCCGTGTCCTTCCTGTAGGAGCGAGCGTGCTCGCGAATGCACTTCAAGCCGTGCGGCGCGGACGTTGCTCGGCGACCTGTGCCGGTACCGGCAGGCGGTGCGAGTCGCCGCGGCCCATGGGGAAGTATTCGAAGCCGTAGCGCGCCACGCGCTCGGGGTCGAACAGGTTGCGACCGTCGAAGATCACCGGGGACTTCAGGCGGCTGGCCACCAGTTCGAAGTCCGGCGCCTTGAACTGTCGCCACTCGGTGCAGATCACCAGGGCATCGGCGCCGCCGAGGGTGGCTTCCGGAGTGCCCATCAGGGTCAGGCGTTCATCGTGGCCGTACAGGCGTTGCGCTTCGGGCATGGCTTCGGGATCGAAGGCGCGGACCTTGGCGCCGGCGGCCCACAGGGCCTCCATCAGGGTGCGGCTGGGGGCGTCACGCATATCGTCGGTGTTGGGCTTGAACGACAGGCCCCACAGCGCGAAGGTGCGGCCCTTGAGCTTGCCGCCGTAGTAGCTGCGGATGCGCTCGAACAGCTTGCTCTTCTGCCGCTGGTTCACTGCTTCCACCGCGCGCAGCAGGTCGCTGGAGCAGTGGGCTTCCTCGGCGCTGTGGATCAGGGCCTGGACGTCCTTGGGGAAGCACGAACCGCCGTAGCCGCAGCCAGGGTAGATGAAGTGGTAGCCGATGCGCGGGTCGGCGCCCATGCCCTGGCGTACGGCTTCGATGTCGGCGCCCAGGTGCTCGGCCAGCTCGGCCATCTGGTTGATGAAGCTGATCTTGGTGGCGAGCATGCAGTTGGCGGCGTACTTGGTCAGCTCCGCGCTGCGCAGGTTCATGCTCAGGATGCGGTCGTGGTTGCGGTTGAACGGCTCGTAGATCTCGCGCATCACGTCCAGCACCTCGGGGCTTTCGCAGCCGATGACGATGCGGTCGGGTTTGCGGCAGTCGGCCAGTGCGGAGCCTTCCTTGAGGAATTCGGGGTTGGAGACGATCTCGAAGTCCAGGCTGCGGCCCTGTTCGGCGAGCACGGCCAGCACCTTGGACTTCACGCGGTCACCGGTGCCCACCGGTACGGTGGATTTCTCGACGATGATCACCGGCTGGGTGCGGTGGCGGGCGATGCCTTCGGCCACCGCCAGCACGGCACGCAGGTCAGCGGAGCCATCGGGCAGCGGCGGGGTGCCGACGGCGATGAACTGCACGCGGCCGTGGGCGGCGGCCTCGGCGACGTCGCTGGTAAAGCGCAGCCGTCCGGCCTCCAGGTTGTCCTTCACCAGCTCGGCGAGGCCCGGCTCGAAGATGCTGATCTGGCCGCGCTTGAGCTTGGCGATCTTGTCCTCGTCGATGTCCATGCACAGGACGTCGTGGCCCACTTCGGCCATGACCGCAGCCTGCACCAGGCCTACATAACCGATTCCGAATACGCTGATTTTCATGGTCTGCTCTCCCGAAAAGGGACTTGAAGCGGGATTGAGGTCAGTCGAACTGCGCGTGCTCGGAGCGAGCGTCGCTGGGTTTGATGACGGTTGTTCTGTCATGGCGGCGTGGCGCGTTGATCGCGATCACGCCGGCGATTACCAGGGCAACGCCCAGGGTGCGCGGCAGGCTCAGGGGCTCGCCCAGGCCGGGCAGTACGGCGGCGCCGAGGTAGACGAGGGCATAGCTCAGGCTCAGCCAGGAATAGGCGCGGCTCAGCGGCAGGTGTTTGAGGGCGAGCAGCCAGCAGAGCATCGACAGCGCGTAGGCCAGCACCGCGCCGGCCAGGGCCAGCAGGGCAGGGATGTCGAGCTGTGCCAGGTCGAATGGCCAGTGCGAGGGCAGGCGCGTCATGCTCCAGCGCATGCCCAGCTGCGCACTGCTCACCAGCAGCACGCTGCCCAGGGCGAAAGCGATGCCGCGTTTCATGAGTGCATCCCCAGCAGGGCGACGCCGCCAACGATCAGCGCCACGCCGAACCAGTGGCGGGCATCGATGCGCTCGCCGAACAGGCGGCTCGCCAGCAGCGTCACCAGCACGAAGTTCAGGCTCAGCATCGGGTAGGCGACGCCTACTTCCAGGCGCTGCAGGACCAGCAACCAGAGCAGCAGGCCGCCGCCCAGGCAGGCGATGGCGAGCAGCAGCCAGGGCGAAAGGAGTTTTGCCGCGATGCCGGCCGGCGCATCGCGCCAGCTTTCCACGGCGAATTTCTGCGCCAGTTGGCCCAGGCAGGTAAGCAGGCATACGCAGGCCAGCAGCAGGGCGGTCATGGCGCGGCCTGCGGAATCAGCAGGACCACCAGGTGGTTCTGCCGGTAGCTGATGGCGTCGCTGGGCAGCATCGCCAGTTCGGCTTCATCGCTGGCGCTGTTGACCCGCATGATCACGCCGATGGAGCCCTCGGCGCGGGCGCGGTCGACCCAGGCATGGATACCTTCGGGGGGGATGCTGCGCCCCTGGCCTTCGGGATAGCCCAGGCCGAACTTCAGCTCGCCTTCGGTGTTGAACAACGTGATGTCGCTGCGCTGGGTGCGCCAGGCCAGCGCGGTGGCGGCGCCCAGGTCATTGCTCAGCAGGCTGCGGGCGCCCTTGAGCTGGTCGAGGTGCTCGGCGATGAACTGGTCGGGCATCTTGCTGTTGACCATCTTGTTCGGCATCGCATTGGGCACCAGGGCCACCAGCAGCCAGGCAGCGAAGGCCGGGGCTGCCCAGAAGCGACCGGGCCGCAGCAGTTGCAGCAGGCCGGCGAGCAGCCAGGCGATGCAGACCAGGGTGATCATCAGGATGCTGGGCAGTTCGTCGTGGTACTGCGGGTGGCGGGCCTGCATGAACAGCAGGCCGGCCAGGGCGCTGCTGCCCAGTAGCAGGTTGAGCGCGCCGTTGAGTTTCAGGGTGATCAGCTTGCGCTGCTGCAGCGCACGGCCGAGGGCGTCGGCCATCAGCAGGGCGAGCGGAGCGAAGCACGGCATGATGTAGGTCGGCAGCTTGCCCTTGGCCAGGCTGAAGAACAGGAAGGGCATGACGAACCACAGCAGAAGGAACAGCAGCTTCGAGTCGCGCCAGCCTTTTATCCCGTTGCGTAGGGCCGGGAAGATCAGCACCGCCCAGGGCAGCGCACTGGCGAACAGCAGCGGCACGAAGAACCAGATCGGCCGGCCGTGCTGGGCGTCGTCAGCGGCGAAGCGGCGGATGTGCTCGTGCCAGAAGAAGAAGTCCCAGAACTCCGGTTCGCGCGCATTGATCAGCAGCGCCCAGGGGGCGGCGACCAGCGCGGCGACCAGCACCGCGAGCGGGCCGTAGCGCAGCAGCTCGCCGACGCGTTTCTGCAGCACGGCGTAGGGCAGGCCGACGAGAACCGGCAGCAGGAAGGCGAGGAAGCCCTTGGTCATGAAGCCCAAGGCACAGGCCGCGCCCAGCAGGCTCCAGGCAGCGAAGCGACCGCGCGCGGTTCTGGCGTCGAAGGCGAACCACAGGGCACCGAGGCTGAGGTTCACACACAGGGTGAATTGCGGGTCGAGGTTGGCGTAACCGGCCTGCCCGGCGATCAGCCCGAAGCTCAGGTACAGCACGCCCGCGGCCCAGGTGCGGCGTGGGTCATTCCACAACCGGCGGGCGACCAGCAGTACCAGCAGGGTACTCAGCGCGGTGACCAGCGCCGAGGCGAAGCGCACGCCGAACAGATTCTGGCCGAACACCGCCTGGCTGGCTGCGATCAGCCAGTAGCCGCCGGTGGGCTTCTCGAAGTAGCGCAGGCCGAGCAGGTGCGGGGAAACCCAGTCGCCGCTCTGCAGCATGGCCTGGCTGATCTGCGCATTGCGCGACTCGTCGGGAATCCACAGGCCGTGGAACGCCATCGGCAGCAGAATGCACAACACGAAGGCGGCGAGCAGCGTCGGGTAGGCCAGGCGGTTCATGCGCGCTGCACCCCCAGCCAGCCTTCGCGGCCGGCCAGTTCGCCGCGTACCAGGCTGGCGACGGGCAGGGTGGTCGGATCGTCCGGCAGCAGCCGACCCAATGGGACGAAGCGGATGCCGCCGGCCCGTGCCTGGGCCAGCAAGCGGCGGAAGTCGTGGGCCATGAGAATGCCCTCGACCTCGGCGTGAATGGTGTACACGTTCAAGGCGTCCATGTCGAAGCGGGAAAGGATGTAATCGTTGAAGGCGGATGGCGCCACCTGTGGGCCGACGACTTCGTCGAAGGTGGGCATGTCCACCGGGATCTGCGGGGTGCCGGCGCGGCCGTCGGCCAGGCGCGGGCGGAACAGCGAGCGGCCCCGGCAATCGCTGTTGTAGCGAAAGCCGAAGTGCTCCTTGGCTTCCACGGTGCGCTCGTCTGCACGCCAGCCGGCCACCGCCGAACACTCCACCGGGTTGCCGAGGATGTCAGCGAGGGTGTCCACGCCACGGCGGATCTGTTGCTCCAGTTGCTGCACGCTCCAACGGCCGGCGTTGGCCTGCCAGCCGTGGTGGTCCCAGGCGTGCAGGCCAACTTCATGGCCGGCATCCTGGGCGCGTCGCATCAGGTGGCCCAGGTCGCGGCCGATCGGCTTGCCCGGCCAGGCGGTGCCGGCCAGCAGGATGTCCCAGCCATACAGCCCGGCGGCGTTGGAGCGCAGCATCTTCCACAGGAACTGCGGGCGGATCAGGCGCCACAGGTGCCGGCCCATGTTGTCGGGGCCGACACTGAAGAAGAAGGTCGCCTTGACGTCGGCTTCCTCGAGCATGTCCAGCAACCGCGGCACGCCATCACGGGTGCCACGGTAGGTGTCGACGTCGATGCGCAGGCCCGCTCTCATCAGGCGATGCTTTTCTTCAGCGGGAAGGCGTGGGGTTGGGCGCCGGAGCGCTCGGCCAAGGCTTCACGGAGGAAGAAGTCCAGGGTCTTGCCGATGGTGGCGGAGAGCTCCACGCTCGGCTGCCAGTTCAGCAGGCGACGGGCGTTCTCGATGCTCGGTTTGCGGTGCGATACGTCCTGGTAGCCGTCACCATAGAAGCTGCGGCTCTCCACTTCGCGGAAGCCGGCGAAGGGCGGGAACTGGTCGCGCAGCGGGTGGGCCTCGAACTGGCGGAGCAGTTCTTCGCCCAGTTGGCGGATGCTGGCTTCGTTGTCCGGGTTGCCGATGTTGACGATTTGCCCGTCGCAGCGGCTGCCCTCGTTATCGATGATGCGCGCCAGTGCCTCGATACCGTCGTCCACATCGGTGAAGCAGCGCTTCTGCTCGCCGCCGTCGACCAGGCGGATCGGGGTGCCTTCCACCAGGTGCAGGATCAGCTGGGTGATGGCGCGGGAGCTGCCGATGCGCGCGGAGTCCAGGCGGTCCAGGCGCGGGCCCATCCAGTTGAACGGACGGAACAGGGTGAACTTCAGGCCCTTCTGGCCGTAGGCCCAGATGACGCGGTCGAGCAGTTGCTTGGAGACCGAGTAGATCCAGCGCTGCTTGTTGATCGGGCCGACGATGAGGTTGGACTTGTCCTCGTCGAAGTTGGCGTCGGTGCACATGCCGTACACCTCCGAGGTGGAGGGGAAGATCACGCGCTTGTTGTACTTCACGCAGTAGCGGACCAGCTTG
Organism: Pseudomonas sp. PVC-3-1; assembly: GCF_057444315.1. NCBI lineage: Bacteria > Pseudomonadati > Pseudomonadota > Gammaproteobacteria > Pseudomonadales > Pseudomonadaceae > Pseudomonas > Pseudomonas sp. PVC-3-1. Next base: position 6,391,194 of record NZ_CM172023.1, on the reverse strand, counting down.
AGGTTTTCCTCGAAGTCCAGCTCGAACACGCGCAGCGGGTTGCGGGTGTATTCGATGGGCGTGGCGATGGCCACCAGCGGCAGGACCACGTCGCATTTCTTGATGTGGTATTCGATCCACTCGGTGTGGATGCTGATGTCGCCTTCGACGAAGTGGAAGTCCGGGTTGCCCTTCAGGCGTTCGATGGCGTCGGAGCCGATGTCCAGGCCGTAGACCTCGTAGTTGCCGTCGCGCAGCAGGCGCTCGGAGAGGTGGTTGCCGATGAAACCGTTGACGCCAAGGATCAGCACGCGGGTCTTGCGCTTGGGTTTGCCGACTGCGCCGTGCAGACGCGAGCCATCCACCAGGCCCATCTCGCGGGCCAGTTGCGGGCCGGCGAGGAACAGGCCGCTGTCGTTCTGCTGGCCGGAGAGGATTTCCAGCGAGTCTTCGCCGCAGGCGATGCGCAGCGGGTCGACCGACAGGACCGAACCGGGTGCCATGCCGTTGTTGCCGGCGGCGACGCGCGAACTCCAGACGATCAGCTTGCGATCACCCACCGGGGCAAAGGCGCCCGGATAGGGCTGGGTCACGGCGCGGACCAGGTTGTGCAGTTCGCGGGCCGGGCGCTTCCAGTCGATCAGGCCGTCCGCCGGGGCGCGGCGACCGAAATAGCTGGCGCGGGATTCGTCCTGGGCGACTTCCTGCAGCTCACCACGGGCCAGGCGCGGCAGGGCGGAGGCGAGCAGCTCGCGGGTGGCCTCGCGCAGCTTGCCGTGCAGCACCAGGGCGGTGTCGTCGGCGCCGATGGCGACGCTCTGCTGGGCGAGGATGCCGCCGGCATCGGCGCGTTTGACCATGCGGTGCAGGGTCACGCCGGTCTCGGTTTCGCCGTTGACCAGCACCCAGTTGGCCGGGGCGCGGCCACGGTAGCGCGGCAGCAGCGAACCGTGCAGGTTGTAGGCGCCTTTGGTGGCGCAGGCCAGCAGCTCTTCGCTGAGCAGGTGGCGGTAGTAGAAAGAGAAGATGTACTGCGGCTGCAACTCGCGAATGCGCGCGACCCACAGCGGGTGGTTGACGTCTTCCGGTGCGTGCACCGGGATGCCCAGGCGCGCGCAGAGCTGCGCGACCGAGCCGTAGAAGCGGTTTTCCTTGGGATCGTCGGCGTGGGTGAAGACGGCGTCGATCTGGTAACCGGCGGCGAGCAGTGCCTCGATGCCGGCGCAGCCGAAGTCGTGGTAGGCGAAGACGATGGTCTGCTGGGTCATGGCTGGATGGACTCGAAGGAAGGGGAAGAAGAGGAAATCTGCGGGCGCGATGCATCAGCGCGGACGATGCGCTCGATGAAGAAGCGGGGACGGGCGCGCACGTCGTTGTACATGCGCCCCAGGTACTCGCCGAGCAGGCCCATGCCGACCAGTTGCACGCCGGTGAACATGAACAGCACGGCGAACAGCACGAATACCCCGTGGCCTGCCCAGGCGGCGCCGAACAGCAGGCGCAGCACCAGCAGCATCAGCGCGAAGGCGAAGCCGGCCACCGCCATGCCGCCGCCGACGAAGGACAGCAGGCGCAGCGGCGAGGTGGTCATGCAGGTGACCAGGTCGAACATCAGGTTGATCAGGCGCAGGAAGTCGTACTTCGACTCGCCGTGCTCGCGCTCGGCGTGGGCGACGAGGATCTCGCTGGTGTGGCGGGCGAAGCTGTTGGCCAGGATCGGGATGAAGGTGCTGCGCTCGCGGCAGGCCAGCATCGCCTTGACGATGCTCGCGCGGTAGGCGCGCAGCATGCAGCCGTAGTCGTTCATCGCCACGCCGGTGGAGCGCTGCACCGCGAGGTTGATCAGCTTCGACGGCCAGCGGCGCAGGGCGGAGTCCTGGCGTTGCTGGCGCACGCTGCCGACCACGTCGTAGCCCTTGGCGGCTTCGGCCACCAGGCGCGGGATCTCTTCCGGGGGGTTCTGCAGGTCGGCATCGAGGGTGATCACCAGGTCGCCCTGGCACTGCTCGAAGCCGGCCATGATCGCGGCGTGCTGGCCATAGTTGCGGTTGAGGATCACCGCCACCACGTGGCTGCCGGGCGCCTCGGCGGCTTCCTGCAGCAGCTCGGCGGAGCTGTCGCGGCTGCCGTCGTCGATCAGCACGATCTCGTAGTCGCGGCCCAGCTGTTCGCAGGCGGCGTTAGTGCGGCGCAGCAGCTCAGGCAGGCTGGCCTCTTCGTTGTACACCGGGATGACGATGGACACACGATTGATCGGATAGGGTTTCACGGTGGCGTTACCGAAGCAGGGTTTCGATGGCGTCGACCACGCGGTCCTGGTCGGCCTGGGTCATATCGGGGAACAGCGGGATGGAGACGATCCGCGAGGAGTTCCATTCGGTGTTGGGCAATTGCACGCGCGGATAGCGCTGGCGGTAGTAGCTGTGCAGGTGACTGCCGATGAAGTGAATGCCGGTGCCGATGCCGCGCTGTTGCAGGCCCTGCATGAAGGCGTCGCGGTCGATGCCGCAACGCTCCTGGTCGATGCGCAGGATGTACAGGTGCCAGGCGTGGTGTTGCGGGTAATCCGGCAGCGCCAGCGGCTCTGCGGGCAGATGCGCCAGGCGCTCGGCATAGGCCTTGGCCAGCTCGGCGCGGCGGGCGTTGATCGCTTCGAGCCGAGGCAACTGGGCCAGGGCGATGGCAGCATTGATGTCGGTCAGGTTGTACTTGAAGCCCGGCTCTACCACCTGCGCCTGCGGCTTGCGGCCGTGGGTCAGGCGGTCGTAGGCGTCGACGCCCAGGCCGTGGAACTTCAGGGTGCGCACGCGGTTGGCGAGGGCCTCGTCATCGGTGACGAACATGCCACCCTCGGCGCAGGTGAGGTTCTTGATCGCGTGGAAGGAGAAGATCGCGGTACCGCGCTGGCCCACCGGGCGGCCGCGGTAAAGAGTGCCGGCGGCGTGGGCGGCGTCCTCGATCACGGCGATGCCGTGGCGCAGGGCGAGCTCATCGATCGGGTCCATGTCGCAGGCGGCGCCGGCGTAGTGCACAGGGATGATGGCACGGGTACGCGGGGTGATCGCGGCTTCGATGCGGGCGGCGTCGGTCATCAGGGTGTCGCGGTCGACATCGACGAACACCGGCGTGGCGCCCAGCAGGCTGATCATGTTGACGGTGGATACCCAGGTCTGCGACGGGGTGATCACTTCGTCGCCCGGGCCGATGCCCAGGGCCATCAGCGCCAGGTGCATGCCGCCGGTGGCGGAAGACAGCGCCACGGCGTGGCGGCAGCCGATCGACTCGGCGAAGCGTTGCTCCAGTTCGGCGTTCTTCGGCCCGGTGGTGATCCAGCCCGAGCGCAGGACTGCGTTGACTGCCTGGATCTCCTCCTCGCCAATGCTGGGGCGGGAGAAGGGGAGGAAGGGCGTTTCCATGTGGTGTTCCAAAGGCCGTGCCGGCTCTGTCAGGGAGTAAGAGAACGCTACTGGGAAGTTCGTTAAGAAGGCGTTAAGTGGATGTCGGGTTTCCGTTGGTCGGGCGAAGATGCGACATGAAGCACCCGAAGGCGGGCGGGAAGATGGATGAACTATCTGAAAACGACGTAGGACTTGTCGCGAATCGCTGTTGAACACTCGTTCATCCTTGGCTATGGTGGCCCCACGCTCCTGCGGACCCTTCGCAGGACATTCCGTCATTCGGATGAGGCCCTTGCATGCGTTATTCGTCGCTTGTGGACAGGATGGTCGGACCCGGCGTTGCCGCCTGGGACATTCACTACGCCGCCATCGCCGCCCAGCGAGCCGGCCGCGACGTGATCGTGCTCAGCGTCGGCGACCCCGATTTCGCAACCCCGGACTTCATCACCGATGCCGCCGTTTCCGCGTTGCGCGACGGCGACACTCATTACAGTGATGTAGCCGGCAAACCCGCACTGCGCCAGGCGATCGCCGCCCTACATGAGCGGCGTTTCGGCCAAAAGGCAGGTGCCGAAAACGTCATCGTTGTCGCCGGCGCTCAAAACGGCCTGTTTGCCGCCGCCATGTGCCTGCTGGAGAAGGGCGACGAGGTCATCACCTTCGACCCCGTCTACGTCACCTACGAAGCCACGCTGAAAGCCACCGGTGCCGTGCTGGTCGGCGTTCCGACCCGCCCGGAGAATGGCTTCCGCCCGCTGGCCGCCGATATCGCCGCGGCGATCACTCCGTGCACCAAGGCGATCTTCCTGGCAAATCCGAGCAACCCCACCGGCGTGGTGCTCAGCCGCGACGAGCTGCTGGCCATTGCCGCGTTGGCCGAGGCACACGACCTCTGGGTGGTGGTGGACGAGGTCTACGAGGGGCTGACTTTCGAGCGCGAGCACCAGAGTTTCGCCGCATTGCCGGGCATGGCCGAGCGCACCCTGAGCATCGGCAGCCTGTCGAAATCCCACGCCATGACCGGCTGGCGCACCGGCTGGATAGTCGCCAACCCGACGCTGGTCGGGCACCTGGAAAACCTCGCGCTGAACATGTTCTACGGTCTGCCGGGCTTTGTGCAGGAGGCCGCGCTGGCGGCGGTGGAACGCCACGATGAAGTGGTGTCGGCGATGCGCGAAATCTACCGCCGTCGCCGCGACCTGGTGGTCGCTGCGCTGAGCGACTGCCCGCGGGTGAAGGTGCTGTCGCCGGAAGCCGGCATGTTCGTCATGGTCGATGTGCGTGAGACCGGGCTCAGCTCGCTGGATTTTTCCTGGCAGCTGTTCCATGCCACCGGCGTCTCGGTGCTCGATGCGGCGGCCTTCGGTCCTCAGGCGCAGGGTTTCGTGCGGCTGTCATTCGGGCTGAGCGACGAGAGCATGGCGGAGGCCTGCGCGCGGATCATCCGCTTCGTCGAATCCCTTCCGGCGAGTACCGAATCAACTGTAGGAGCGAGCTTGCTCGCGAACGCTCTTGATGTTTCCGGTGTCGAGGTTGGTTCGCGAGCAAGCTCGCTCCTACAGAAAGCAGAGCCGCCCGCAACCAGGCCGGTGATCGAAGTCCGCGATATCCACAAGCGCTTCGGCGATTTCGAAGTGCTCAAGGGCGTGTCGCTGTCGGCCCGCGAGGGCGAGGTGATCTCGCTGATCGGCGCCAGTGGCTCGGGCAAGAGCACCCTGCTGCGCTGCATCAACATGCTGGAGATTCCCAACCAGGGTTCGGTCACCGTCAACGGCGAGACCATCGGCCTGACCCAGAACCGCCATGGCGAGCCACAGGTCGCCGACCAGAAGCAGCTCACGCGCATTCGCTCGCAACTGGGCATGGTGTTCCAGAGCTTCAACCTGTGGCCGCACCGCACCGTGCTGGAGAACCTGATCGAGGCACCGACCTTCGTCCTCCACGAGAGCAAGGCCGAGGCCCGCGAACGCGCCGAGGCGCTGCTGGAGCGCGTCGGCCTGGCCGAGAAGCGCCATGAGTACCCGGCCTTCCTTTCCGGCGGCCAGCAGCAGCGCGTGGCCATTGCTCGTGCGCTGGCCGTGCGGCCGAAAGTGATGTTGTTCGACGAGCCGACCTCGGCGCTGGACCCGGAGCTGGTGGGCGAAGTGCTGAAGGTGATCCGCTCGCTGGCAGAGGAGGGGCGCACCATGATCCTGGTTACCCACGAAATGGCCTTCGCCCGCGACGTTTCCAGCCATGTGGCGTTCCTGCACAAGGGGCTGATCGAGGAGGAGGGCACCGCCGAGGAGGTCTTCTTGCGGCCGCGCAGCGAGCGCTGCCGGCAGTTCGTCAACGCGCACCAGAATCGCTGACCGATGCCGCGCTGTCGGCGCATCGATGAGCGTGACCCAACACTAAATAAAACAATGCAGGGGATCACGATGAACAAGAAAGGTCTGTGCAATCTGATGGTGGGTGCGGCGATGCTGGTGGCCGGCGTGGCGAGCGCCCAGGCCGAGACGATCCGCTTCGCCCTGGCCGCCGAACCCTATCCGCCGTTCTCGCAGAAGCAGCCCGATGGCAGCTGGGTCGGCTTCGAGCCGGACCTGATCCACAAGGTCTGCGCCGAGATGAAGGCGACCTGCGAGATCGACGAAGTGGCCTGGGACGGCATCATCCCGGCGCTGCTGGCGAAGAAGATCGACGTGATCTTCAACTCCCTGTCGATCACCGACGAGCGCGAGAAGCAGATCGCCTTCAGTCGCCCCTACTACGACACCCCGGTGGCCGTCGCCGCGCCCCAGGCGGTGGATGTGCAGATCAGCCCCGAGGGCCTGAAGGGCAAGGCTATCGGCGTGCAGATATCCACCGTCAGCTCCAACTACCTGAAGAAGTACTACGAGAAGATCGCCGACGTGCGCTACTACGACACCCAGGACTCGGTGAACGCCGACCTGGTTGCCGGGCGCATCGACCTGATGATGGCTGACGGCATTGCCGTGGCGTCCTTCGTCAAATCGCCGGACGCCCAGGCGGCCGGCATCGTCAACAAGGGCGAGGTGAAGTACGACCCACTGTTCGGCCGTGGCGTCGGCGCCGGTCTGCGCAAGGGCGATACGGAGCTGAAGGCGAAGATGGACGAGGCTATCGGCAAGCTGCTCGCCAGCGACGACTACAAAGCGCTGTCGGACAAGTACTTCGGCATGAGCGTCGCGCCCAAGCAGTGATCCCGGTGTGAGCTGGACCCGTGCCCGCTGCGGGCACGGGGTTGACCCTGAGCCTCCCATCCTGGAGACGGCCATGCAAAGCATCTTCGACCTGATCGGCTTCGGCCCTACCGGCTGGGGCCCGGCCCTGCTCAAGGGGCTGCTGGTCACCCTGCAGATTTCCGTCGGCGCCTTCCTCGTCGGCCTGCTGATCGGCCTGGCCGCGGCCAGCGCCAAGATCGGCGGACCGCGCCCACTGGCGATGCTCGCGCGTGGCTACACCACGCTGTGCCGGGCGGTGCCGGAACTGCTGCTGATCCTGCTGCTGTTCTACGTCGGCTCCATGGGCCTGAACCAGTTCTTCGAGTGGCTGGGCTACGGCCAGGTGAAGCTCAACGGCATGATGGTGGCCATTGTCGTGCTCGGCCTGGTGCAGGGCGCCTACGCCTCGGAGATCTTCCGTGGCGCGATTCAATCGATTCCCTATGGCCAGATCGAGGCGGCGCGCGCCTACGGCATGCACGGCTTCGGCCTGTTCCGCCGGGTGACGTTGCCGATGATGGCGCCCAACGCGCTGGCCGGCATGGCCAACCTGTGGGTCAACCTGATCAAGGACAGTGCGCTGATCAGCGTGGTGGGCACCAACGAGCTGCTCTACACCGCCAAGCAGGCTGCCGGCTCGACCCGTCACTACCTGACCTTCTACCTCACCGCGGCGGCGCTGTATTACGTGCTCACCGTGCTTTCCAACCTGTTCGCGGGCTACCTGGAGCGGCGCTTCCGCCGCTGGATTCCGGCGGTCTGAGCGAGGCGCGGCGATGAACGAACACTGGCTATTCGTCTACGGTGCCCTGTTGCTCAAGGGCCTGGGCACCACCCTGGTGATCCTGCTGATTTCCGCCACGCTGGGCTTCGTGCTCGCACTGGCTGTGGCATTGGCGCGGATGTCGCGCAACTTCCTCGTCTCGCGCCTGGCGCTGGCGTACACCAGCGTGATTCGCGGCACGCCGCTGCTGGTGCAGATCTACATCTTCTACTACGGCCTGGGCAGCCTGTTCGCGCAGTTCCCGCTGATCCGCGGCAGCTTTCTCTGGCCGTATTTGCGCGATGGCTTCTGGTACATCGTGATCGCACTGATCCTCTCGGTCGGCGCCTACGTCGGCGAGGTGGTTCGCGGCGGCCTGAAGGCCGTGCCGCGCGGCGAGTTGGAGGCCGCTTCGGCATTCGGCATGAACCGCACGCTGGTGCTCTATCGCGTGTGGCTGCCGCGGGCGATCCGCCTGCTGCTGCCGACCCTGGCGGGGGAGAGCGTGATGCTCCTCAAGTCCACCGCACTGGCCTCCACCATCGCCGTGGTCGACCTGCTCGGCGCGGCCAACGTGGTACGCGCGCAGACCTTCCAGGTGTATGAGCCGCTGCTGCTGGTGGCGGCGATCTACGTCTGCCTGACCTTCATCATCGAGGCGCTGTTCGCCGTGCTGGAGCGCGCCACGCCGGTTCGCCGCGAGGTGCAGAAGCCGGCGCAGCGATCATGGTTGGGCAAGCGCAGGGCAAGGACGGCAGTTTGATGATGCATAGTTCGCCTTACGATCTTGCGAGCTAGAGCTGGATCAGGCGGGCGGCGCTCAACGACATCCAGCCGACGCGCAGCAGATCGTTGCCAAACCTCAGGCGTAGGCGCCGCGGCGGAGCCCTTCCACCCAGCAGCGGCTGAGTTCGAGGCCGTCGGCGGCGCTGAAGTTGGTCGGGTTCAGGCACCACTCCAGCCACAGTCCGTCGAGCATGGCGGAGAGGCCGATGGCGGCGAGGCGCGGGCGCGCCACGCGGAACCCCTCGGCGCTGGCGAGCTGGCTGATGAGGTTTTCCAGGATGGCGAGATAGCTGTGGTAGCCGCGCTCGTGCGCTTCGTTCACCGGCGGCGAGTGACGGATCAGGCTCCAGAACACTACCCAGGGGCTGAGCAGATCCGGGTCCAGCACCTGGGGCGAGAAGGAGCCGGTGAGGAAGGCTTCCATGCGCGCGGCAGGGTCGTTGCCGACCGCATCGACCTGCTGGTAGAGCGCCTGGGTGACCTCGCTGGCGAGGGTTTCGTAGGCCTGGGCGACCAGCGCGTCGATGCTGCCGAAGTGGTGGTTCACCAGGCCCACGGCGACGCCGGCTTCCTTGGCGATGCGGCGCACCGAGATGCCCGCGTGACCATCGGCGACCAGGCACTTGAGGCAGGCGCGCACGAGGTGATCGCGGCGTTCCTCGGGTGTGGCGCGCTGGGCTTTCTGGCGGAGGATATCCAAGGGCGGGCGTCCTGTGTTGCGTGGTGCCGGTACGCGGCGAACGGTTTCGATACTAGGAGGCGACGAAGAAGATTTCCACGGGCCTTTTGGATAGAGCGCAGACAGAGACCAGACAGAGGAGAGAGCACAGATGATCGAGGACGTATCCTTTGCCGTACCCGGTGATTCCGGTGCCGAGCTGCGCGTACGTGCGTGGCGTATCGACGGCGGCAGGCCGGGGCCAAAGGTGCACTTGCAGGCTGGCGTGCACGCCGATGAAATAGCCGGGATGCTGGTGCTTCACCAGCTGCTGCCGCGCCTGCGCGATGCCGCCGAGCGCGGCGTGCTCAATGGCAGCGTGACGCTTGTGCCGCAGGCCAATCCCATCGGTATCGGGCAGTTCCGCCAGGGACGGATTCTCGGTCGAAACCACGACGCGACCTCGCGCAATTTCAATCGCGGCTTCATCGCCTCGGCTGCCGCCAGCGGCACCCTGGACAACCTCACGCTGTGGCAGAAGCGCCTGGCCGAGCTGGCCGCGCCGGCGGACATCGTGCTCGACCTGCACACCGACGACGAGGCGTTGCAGTACGTCTACATCCACGAGTGCTTCTGGCCGGCCGCGCAGGACCTTGCCGCCGCGCTGCACGCGGAGCTGGCGATCATCTGGGAAGGCGATGGCGACGGCGCGTTCGAAGAGGTAGTGATTGCCCCGTGGCTGGCCGAGCAGCGCTTCGCCGGGCGCCTGGTGGCGACCGTCGAGCTGCGTGGCCAGGGCGACGTCAGCGACGCGCTGGCGCAGCAGGATGCCGATGGCCTGTACCGCTTCCTCGGCGCCCGTGGCGTGGTCACCGATGCCGGGCCATTGCCGGACTGGAAGGGCGTCGCTACGCCCATGGGGTTCATGGAAACCGTATTTGCACCAGCTGCCGGCGTGCTGGTGTTCGAGCGTGAGTTGGGCGAGTACATCGAGGCGGGCGAGCGCTTTGCGCGCATCGTTTCGCGCCCTGGCGACACAAGCAGTGAGCACATCCTGCGGGCGCCGCAGAGTGGATTGTTCGCCACCCGTTACCGTGACCGGCTGATTCCCCAGGGGGCTATCGCGGGCAAGTTTACCGGCACAGCGCCTTCGAGCACCTGGAGTGCCGGGGCTCTCGATCCATGATGTGCTGCTCTTCGTAGGAGCGAGCTTGCTCGCGAACAAACCCCGCTGCAGGGGCCGGGTTCGCGAGCAAGCTCGCTCCTACAGGGCTATGCGTTACAACCAGACAGCGTTCCAGAAGGGATATTCACGAAGTGATTTGACCAGTCCTGCGCGCAAGGGATTGGCGACCAGATAGCGGGCTGCGGCTTTCAGGTCTTCATCACGGCGTAGAGCGTGGTCGTGATAGCCCGATTGCCAGACTTTCCCTGTGCGCCTGAGAGCCTTGTTGATCGAGATCGCGGTGAGTGATTTCAGCTGTCGCATGAAGTCACCCAGCGAGTTGCCGTCGAGTTGAATCAGGCAATGCAGATGATCCGGCATCAATACCCAGGCGAGGATATCGGATTGCGCCAGGCTGTGAAGTTCTCGCGCGGCGGCGCAACAGGCACTCCAATCCCTAAACAATGGCTCACGTTGGTGAGTAACGGTGGTGACAAAGTAAATCTGACCCGAAACCGAGTGGCGGCCGCTGCGCAAATTCTTGCCATGAAACCCCATTGCCAATCCCCTGTGCAGATCAATGCCAAAGGTCGCAGAGGAGGCAAGGCCTGCCTGTAGGAGCGAGCTTGCTCGCGAACCTGTGGGGTCCGGTTCGCGAGCAAGCTCGCTCCTACAAAAAGCCAGGAAGGGAAAACAAAAACGCCCGCACAAGGCGGGCGTTTCAAAGGGCGGCGAACTCAGTGGTGTTCGCGGGTGGCGCGGAAGGTGATGTCCGGCCAGCGCTCTTCCATCAGGCTCAGGTTCACGCGGGTCGGGGCCAGGTAGGTGAGGTGGCCGCCGCCGTCCACGGACAGGTTCTCGAAAGCCTTGTCCTTGAACTCCTTGAGCTTCTTCTCGTCCTTGCACTCGATCCAGCGCGCGGACCAGACGTTGATCTGCTCGTAGGCGCACTCGACCTTGTATTCCTCCTTCAGGCGGCTGGCGACGACGTCGAACTGCAGCACACCGACGGCGCCGAGGATGATGTCGTTGTTGCGCTCGGGGAAGAACACCTGGGTGGCGCCTTCCTCGGCCAGTTCCTGCAGGCCCTGGCGCAGCTGCTTGGACTTCAGCGGGTCCTTCAGGCGCACGCGGCGGAACAGTTCCGGGGCGAAGTGCGGGATGCCGGTGAAGCCCAGCGCCTCGCCTTCGGTGAAGGTGTCACCGATCTGGATGGTGCCGTGGTTGTGCAGGCCGATGATGTCGCCGGCGAAGGCCTCTTCCAACTGCTCACGCTCGCTGGAGAAGAAGGTCAGCGCGTCGGCGATCTTCACGTCCTTGCCCAGGCGCACGTGGCGCATCTTCATGCCCTTCTCGTACTTGCCCGAGCAGATGCGCATGAAGGCGATGCGGTCGCGGTGTTTCGGGTCCATGTTCGCCTGGATCTTGAACACGAAGCCGGAGAACTTCTCCTCGGTCGGCGCCACGGTGCGCTCGTGGGCGCCACGTTCCAGCGGTTGCGGGGCCCAGTCGACGATGCAGTCCAGCACCTGGTCGACCCCGAAGTTGCCCAGCGCGGTACCGAAGAACACCGGGGTCATCTCGCCCTTGAGGAAGGCGTCCTTGTCGAACTCGTGGCAGGCGCCCTGCACCAGCTCCAGCTCTTCGAGGAAGTTGTCGTAGAGGTCGCCCAGGTGCGCGCGCGCTTCGTCCGAGTCGAGCTTGTCGATGATCTTGGTTTCGATGCGCTCGTGGCCGTGGCCCGGCACGTAGACGATGATCTTGTCCTGGGCGAGGTGGTACACGCCCTTGAAGTCGCGGTAGCAACCGATCGGCCAGGTGATCGGCGCGGCCTTGATCTTCAGCACCGCTTCGATCTCGTCGAGCAGTTCGATCGGGTCGCGGATGTCGCGGTCGAGTTTGTTGATGAAGCTGACGATGGGCGTGTCGCGCAGGCGGCAGACTTCCATCAGGGCAATGGTACGGGGCTCTACGCCCTTACCGCCGTCGAGCACCATCAGCGCCGAGTCCACCGCGGTCAGGGTGCGGTAGGTGTCTTCGGAGAAGTCTTCGTGGCCGGGGGTGTCGAGCAGGTTGATCATGTGCTCGCGGTAGGGGAACTGCATCACCGAGGTGGTGATGGAGATGCCGCGCTGCTTCTCCATCTCCATCCAGTCGGAGGTGGCGTGGCGGTCGGACTTGCGCGACTTCACGGTACCGGCGACGGCAATCGCCTTGCCCATCAGCAGGAGCTTCTCGGTAATGGTGGTCTTACCGGCGTCGGGGTGGGAAATGATCGCGAACGTGCGGCGCTTCGCGACTTCGGCGGCTTGGATGCTCATGGATGGATGCCTGGTCGATTCGGTGAAGACGGGCAGCGAGCGGCCCGAAAAACGCGGGATTATAGCCTGAATCGAGGCGTCGCCGGCAGACCCGGCGACGCAAGGCTCAAGGACCCTGGAGGGCGCTGTCAGTGGTCGCTGTCGGCGACCGGTTCGGCGCCTTTGTAGATGCGCCGCACCAGCGGGCCGATGGACAGGCCCTGGAGCAGGATCGACACCAGCACCACCACGTAGGTCAGGCTGAGGATCAGGTCGCGCTGCTCGCCCAGCGGCAGGGACAGCGCCAGGGCCACCGAGACGCCGCCGCGCAGCCCACCCCAGACGAGGATGCGGATGGTCCCGGCCGGCACCTGGCGGCGGCCGTTCTCGGTCTGCCGCAATACGACGATGGCCGGGGCGACGGTGAGCAGGCGCGAGATCAGCACCGCGCCGCCCAGGGTGAACGCCGCCACCACGTGCAGCCAGTTGAACGGCAGCAGGAGCAGTTCCAGGCCGATCAGGGCGAACAGCAGTGCGTTGAGTATCTCGTCGATCAGCTCCCAGAATTTGTCGATGTAGCGCCGCGTCTCGTCGGACATGGCGTAGTGCCGCGCCTGGTTGCCGATGATCAGGCCGGCCACCACCATGGCGATCGGCGCCGACACGTGCAGCCGCGCGGCCAGCGCCGCGCCGCCGATCACCAGGGCCAGGGTCAGCATGACTTCCACCTGGTACTGGTCGATGCCGCGCATCATCAGGAACACCCCATAGCCCAGCGCCGCGCCGAACAGGATGCCGCCGATGGCCTCCTGCACGAACAGCCAGGCAATCGTCGAGGCGGTGGGCGTTTCGCCGGCCAGGAGGATGCCCAGCAGGATGGTGAACACCACCACGGCAGTGCCGTCGTTGAACAGCGACTCGCCGACGATGGTGGTGGCCAGCGGCTTGGGTGCGCCGGCGGACTTGAGGATGCCCAGCACCGCGATGGGGTCGGTGGGCGAGATCAGCGCGCCGAACAGCAGGCAGTAGATGAAGTCCACGTGCCAGCCGAAGAGGGCGAAGGTGTAGTAGGCCAGGTAGCCGATCACCGTGGTGGCGATCAGCACGCCGAAGGTGGCCAGCAGGCCGATGGGCCACTTGTAGTTGCGCAGGTCGGCGAGGTTCACATGCAGCGCGCCGGCAAACAGCAGGGCGGGCAGGAACCAGGTCATCAGCACGTCGGAGAAGTCGATGCGGCTGATGATCTGCTGCATCTCGACTTCCAGCACCGGGTAGCCCAGCAGCGACATGCCCTGGGCGATGAAGGAAAAGATCAGGGCGGTGGCCATGACGCCGATGGTCGGCGGCAGGCGGATGAAGCGGTAATTGACGTAGGTGAGCAGGGTGGTCAGCGCGATGAACGCCGCGGCCAGGTCAAGCATGGCGATGGATCTCCGTGGTAGGCAAGAACGCCGGCCCCGAGTGACCTATCCATGGGTCGGGGGCACGCGAAAGAATCCCGATGATAACCGCTGAGCGAATCTGCGTGCGTTTCGCCGGGCGCATCCGCCGTTGGGCAAGTGACACAGGGCGATGGTTCAGCCCGATCGCAACTTTTCTCGAAAAAAAGTTTGTCCGCCACAGCCCCCGGACCATGGGGGCTGAAGCCGAATGCGCGGCCGTGCGATGGCACAAGGATGGCAATTTTATTGAACGTAACGGCACGCACGGGGGTCCACCCCTTCGCGACGACAATCCCTGAAAGCCTTGTGCAAGTACTTGATTCTCGTCGCGTTTAATCGCGGTCCCAGATAGGTTTCTGGACGGGGCCGAGCGTCAAGTGAGCGTGGCGATGCCAGTCGCCGCGCACCCGAAGGGAGTCCCCCAACCATGGTGAAGTCCACCACGGGCAAGGCCCTGTTCGGCGTCTGCTTTGCAGTCGTTGTGCTGGCTTTGCTGATCCACTGGATCACCCCCGCCACTCTGTGGCAGTACCGCGAAGACCTGTTGTTCTACTTGCAGGCGCACCTGGTCCTGGTGTTCGCGTCCATGTTCGCCGCCATCGTGGTCGGCATCCCCGCCGGCATGTTGCTCAGCCGGCCCGCGCTGCAAGGACAGGCTGAGCGCCTGATGCAGATATTCAACGTCGGCAACACCATCCCGCCACTGGCTGTACTGGCCATCGCCCTGGCGATCGTCGGGATCGGCAATGGTCCGGCGATTCTCGCGCTGTTCCTCGCTTCGCTGTTGCCCATCGTGCGCAACACCTACGAAGGCCTGCGCGCCGTGCCGGCCTCGCTGAAGGAAGCGGCCACCGGCATCGGCATGACGCCTGGCCAGGTGCTGCTGCGCGTCGAACTGCCCAACGCCGTGCCATTGATCATGGGCGGCGTGCGCATCGCCCTGGCGCTGAACGTTGGCTCTGCACCGCTGGCCTTCCTGATCGGCGCCAACAGCCTGGGCAGCCTGATCTTCCCCGGCATTGCCCTGGACGATCAGTCCAAGCTGCTGCTCGGCGCCGTCTGCACCGCGCTGCTGGCGCTGGTACTCGACGGCCTGGTGGTGCTGTTCAGCCGCGGCTTCCTGGAACGGGGGCTGGCGAAATGAGAGGGAATTGTTTGAAAGGAGCCCGCATGACACGACGCCTGCTCGGCGCGCTGGGCCTGCTGCTGGCCGCCGCAATCGGTACTGCCCATGCGGCGGATGTGATCCGTATCGGCGGCAAGCCGTTCACCGAACAGCGCCTGCTCACCGCCATCACCGCGCAGTACCTGCAGAGCAAGGGCTACGAGGTGAAGGTTACCAACGGCCTGGGCAGCACCCTGGCGCGTAGCGCGCAGCAGAGCGGCCAACTGGACCTGGTCTGGGAGTACACCGGCTCGTCGCTGATCGTCTACAACAAGGTCACGGAAAAGCTGGATGCCGAGCAATCCCTGGCCGAGGTCCGCGAACTGGACGGCAAGAAGGGATTGGTCTGGCCCACGCCCGCGCCGTTCAACAACACCTACGCCCTGGCCATGCCCGAGGAGCAGGCCGAACAGCTCGGAGTGCGTACCCTCAGTGACCTCGCCCGGGTGATGAAGGAGCAGGGCGACAAGAAGACCCACCTGTTCGCCATGGACCCGGAATTCGCCGGCCGCCCCGATGGCCTCGCGCCGATGAGCGAGCTGTACGGCTTCCACTTCACCCGCGATGACGTGCGCCAGATGGACGCCGGCCTGGTCTACACGGCCCTGAAGAATCGCCAGGTGTTCGTCGGCCTCGTCTACACCACCGATGGCCGCCTGAAGGACTTCAAGCTGCGCGTTCTGGAAGACGACAAGCAGTTCTTCCCGTTCTACAACGCCGCCCCGGTGATGCGCGCCGATCTGCTGGACAAGCACCCGGAGCTGAAAACCCTGTTCGACCCCATCGCCAGGCTGCTCGATGACAAGACCATGCAGGCGCTCAACGCCCAGGTCGACATCCAGCAGGAGCCGGTACAGCGCGTCGCGCAGCAGTTCCTGCGTGAACACCAACTGATCGGCGACCGCGCGCAGACCACTCAGAAACAGCCTGCCGGGGAGGAGAACTGACATGGACTTCATGACCGTGATTTCCCGCCTCGACTGGGCACAGGTCGTCCAACTGACGCTGCAGCACCTGATGCTGGTGTCCATCGCCGTGGGCCTGGCCATCGTCGTCGGCGTACCGCTGGGCGTGCTGATGACGCGCTTCAAGTGGCTCGCCGGACCGCTGCAGGGCGCCGCTACCGTGGTGCTGACCATCCCCTCCATCGCGCTGTTCGGCCTGATGCTGCCGCTGTACTCGAAGATCGGCCAGGGTCTCGGGCCGCTGCCGGCGATCACCGCAGTGTTCCTCTATTCGCTGCTGCCGATCCTGCGCAACACCTACCTGGCGCTGACCAACGTCGAACCCGGCATCCGCGAGGCCGGCAAAGGCATCGGCATGACCTTCTGGCAGCGCCTGTGGATGGTCGACATCCCCATCGCCGTGCCGGTGATCCTCGCCGGTGTGCGCACTGCCGTGGTGATGAACATCGGCGTGATGACCATCGCCGCGGTGATCGGCGCCGGTGGCCTGGGCGTGCTCATCCTCAATTCCATCAGCCAATCCAACATGCCCATGCTGGTGGTCGGCGCGGTTCTGGTGAGCCTGCTCGCCATCGCCGCCGACCTGCTGCTGCAGTGGCTGCAGCGTGCGCTCACCCCGAAGGGCCTGCGCCCGCAGACAGGAGACTGAACATGATCGAACTCGACCAACTGACCAAGACTTTCACCCTCAAGGACGGCAAGGAATTCCGCGCCGTGGACAAGGTCAGCCTGACCGTGGAGAAGGGTGAGATCTGCGTGTTCCTCGGCCCCTCCGGTTGCGGCAAGACCACCACGCTGAAGATGATCAACCGCATCATCCAGCCCACCTCCGGGCGCGTGCTGATCGACGGCCAGGACACCCGCGAGCTGGACGAAGTGACCCTGCGCCGGCACATCGGCTATGTGATCCAGCAGATCGGTCTGTTCCCCAACATGACCATCGAGGAAAACATCATGGTCGTGCCGCGCCTGCTGGGCTGGGACAAGCAGAAGTGCAAGGAGAAGGCGCGCGAACTGATGTCCATGGTCAAGCTCGAACCCAAGCAGTACCTGTCGCGCTACCCGCGTGAACTCTCTGGCGGGCAGCAACAGCGCATCGGGGTGATCCGCGCGCTGGCGGCCGACGCGCCGCTGCTGCTGATGGACGAGCCGTTCGGCGCGGTGGACCCGATCAACCGCGAGTCAATCCAGAACGAGTTCTTCGAGTTGCAGCGCAAGCTGGGCATGACTGTGATCATGGTCAGCCATGACATCGACGAGGCGATCAAGCTGGGCGACAAGGTGGCGGTGTTCAAGAGCGGCCGCCTGCTCCAGTTCGACCATCCGGACACCCTGCTGGCGCACCCGGCGGACGAGTTCGTCAGCGCCTTCACCGGCCAGGACAGCACGCTCAAGCGTCTGCTGCTGGTGCGTGCCGAGGATGCCGCCGACAGCAGCATTGTCACCGCCAGTCCGCAGACCACGGTGGCCGAAGCGCTGGAGAAGATGGAAGAAGACGATCGCCGTTACCTCGTCGTGGTGGATGCCAACGGCAGGGGCCTGGGCTACGTGCGCCGCAAG
Source organism: Pseudomonas sp. PVC-3-1 (assembly GCF_057444315.1). Lineage (NCBI taxonomy): Bacteria > Pseudomonadati > Pseudomonadota > Gammaproteobacteria > Pseudomonadales > Pseudomonadaceae > Pseudomonas > Pseudomonas sp. PVC-3-1. The sequence goes on along the minus strand of NZ_CM172023.1, from coordinate 6,373,786 downwards.
GACATGCGCCGCAAAGATGGTGTGTGCAGCGACTTCCTCAACGAGTTCCGCGTCACCGCCAGCCACGATGAGCACCTGCGCATCCTCTTGTCGCGCATGTACGAGTTCAACAGTTCGTGGCTGCCTGTACTGGATGCGGAAGGGCAGTTCCTCGGGGAGGTGACGCAGGAATCGATCGCGGATTACCTGAGCTCCGGGCGTTCCCGCGGGCGCAAGACCAATATCGTGTCGCCGGCGGAGGTGGCGCAGGCTTCCTAAGGCATTACCTGTAGGAGCGAGCTTGCTCGCGAACCCGGTTTCCTTCTGCGGGGCCAGGTTCGCGAGCAAGCTCGCTCCTACAAAAGCTCGTTCATTGCGCTCGCAAACTCTCCTCTGCACCACCCATCCCAAATCGCTGAACTCCCCCCTCTGTCATCGGTCGTTAATCGAAGTAGGACGATGATGCAGAAACCCGTCGAAAGCCCCGTTCTGTGCGGTATTCCGTGCATTTTGTTGAGTATCCAAAACAGTCAACCGGCAGTGCGACAAAGGGATGTAAAAAAGCGGCAATTCAGGGTTGAACTCACGAACTTCAGGTCCTAAAGTTCGCGCCCGAACGTCCATGCTGGAAACGATCCATCCGGCTCAAGTACTGACGACGAGAGGCACCGGCGCCATTGACCGGTACCGGTGATACTCGGCGACATGCCTTGGGAAGTAGGCGAACCAAAGTGGGGAAACGGATTCGACGTTCAGCTTCACCCCTACGAATAACCTGTTCTGCCATTTGGAGTCCCAACCATGTCCATCAAGGTCGAGGATTACTTCGCCCCCGAAACCTTCCAGCGTATGAAGGCGTTTGCCGACAAGCAGGAAACCCCCTTCGTCGTCATCGACAAGCAGACCATCGCCGATGCCTACGACCAGCTGACCGGCTGCTTCCCGTTCGCCAAGATCTACTACGCGGTGAAGGCCAACCCGGCCACCGAGATCACCGAGTTGCTGCGCGACAAGGGTTCGAACTTCGACATCGCCTCCATCTATGAGCTGGACAAGGTGATGAAGACCGGCGTGCGCGCCGAGCAGATCAGCTACGGCAACACCATCAAGAAAGCTCGCGACATTCGCTATTTCTATGAGAAGGGCGTGCGCCTATTCGCCACCGACTCCGAAGCCGACCTGCGCAACATCGCCAAGGCCGCGCCGGGCTCCAAGGTCTACGTGCGTATCCTCACCGAGGGTTCCACCTCGGCCGACTGGCCGCTGTCGCGCAAGTTCGGCTGCCAGTCCGACATGGCCATGGACCTGCTGGTGCTGGCCCGCGACCTGGGCCTGGTGCCCTACGGCGTGTCCTTCCACGTCGGTTCGCAGCAGCGTGATATCGGTGTCTGGGACGCGGCCATCGCCAAGGTCAAGGTCATCTTCGAGCGCCTGAAGGAAGAAGACGGCATCGAGCTGAAGCTGATCAACATGGGCGGCGGCTTCCCGGCCAACTACATCGCCAAGACCAACAGCCTGGAAACCTACGCTGAAGAGATCATCCGCTTCCTCAAGGAAGACTTCGGTGACGAGCTGCCGGAAATCATCCTCGAGCCGGGCCGCTCGCTGATTGCCAACGCCGGCATCCTGGTCAGCGAAGTCGTGCTGGTGGCGCGCAAGTCGCGTACCGCCGTCGAGCGCTGGGTGTTCACCGACGTGGGCAAGTTCTCCGGCCTGATCGAAACCATGGACGAGTCCATCAAGTTCCCGATTCACGTGGAGAAGAAGGGCGAGCTGGAAGAAGTGGTGATCGCCGGCCCGACCTGCGACAGCGCGGACATCATGTACGAGCACTACAAGTACGGCCTGCCGCTGAACCTGGCCGCTGGCGACCGCCTGTACTGGCTGTCCACTGGTGCCTACACCACCAGCTACAGCGCGGTGGAATTCAACGGGTTCCCGCCGCTGAAAGCTTTCTACCTGTAAGACCTGGCTCGTGCCGAAAAAGCCCCGCTTGATGCGGGGCTTTTTCTTTGGGCGCGCACGAGCGCCGTAGGAATGGACCTTGTCCGCGAATTCCCGCGCCCAGGACGCACGCAACTTGTAGGAGCGAGCTTGCTCGCGAACGTTCTGGCCCCGCGACGATAGATGGTTCGCGAGCAAGCTCGCTCCTACAAAGGGCCCGCACATTCATGGCTAATAGAGAGGCAAGCTCACCTATGGGCTGTTTCTTTTTGCGCGCAGCGGACCTTGTCCGCGAAATCCTGCGCCCAGGAAGAAAAGCAAAGCTGCACGCCACCTGTAGGAGCGAGCCTGCTCGCGAACGCTCTGGTCCCGCTGCGATGGGCGGTTCGCGAGCAAGCTCGCTCCTACAAAGAGCCTGCGCACTCTCGTCTGCAGAATGAAAAACGCCCCGCAGTGCGGGGCGTTTTTCATGGCATCGGCAACGGCTCAACCCTCGTTGGGTTGCGCCTTCGCCGGTGCCTGCGCGGTGGTCGGCGCCTTGCTCTCGGTGGCGATGTCCTGCTGCGGTGCGGCCTGGTCCATCGGCAGCTTGTCGAACTCGTGCAGACCGTCCTTGCGGTACGGGTCGCCGATCCAGCGCGGGGCGGCGGCGAACTGCTGGTTCACCAGGCTCTTGGCCGGTTCGTAACGGTCGTAGCTCAGGCCGGCGAGGTCCGACAGGGTGTGGATCAGGTGCGAACTGCTGTACGAGCGATTGGCCACCGCCTGCAGGTCGCGGGGGTGCTCGGCCTGCCAGCTGGGCGAGGTCCAGACCATGAACGGAATGGTGTACATGGGCCGGGTAGGGTCCATCTCGTTGCGGCCCAGGCGGTCGTGGTTGCCCGAGCTGTAGACCTCTTCGCCATGGTCGGAGAGGTAGAGCATGAAGCCGTTGGCGTTGGCTGCCGAGTAGCGCTTGATCAGGCTCGACACCACGAAGTCGTTGTAGCGAACCGCGTTGTCGTAGAAGTTGTAGGTTTCCACTTGGTCATCCGACAGCGCCGAAGGAACGCCCTGGCGGTCCTTGAAGTAGGCGAACTCGTCCGGGTAGCGATAGCGGTAGTCCATGTGCGTGCCCAGCAGGTGGATCACGATGAACTTCTTCTGCGCCGGGTCCTTCAGGGCCTTCTCGAACGGGTCCAGCACCACGCCGTCGTACTGGCTCGCGTTCTGGTTGCGCTGGTTGTTCAGGTACGCCTGCTCGTCCGTCTGCTGGGAGAAGGTGGTGAGCATGGTGTTGCGCTTGGTCATCGTCTGCTGGTTGGTGATCCAGAAGGTCTTGTAGCCCGCCTGTTTCATCAGGTTGATCAGCGACGGATCGGTGAGGAACCGGTCCGGGTTCTGCTCATCGCCGAAGGTGAGGATCTGCTGCATCACCTCGATGGTGTACGGGCGCGGCGCAACCACGTTCTGGAACACGGTCAGGCCCTGGCCGCTGGCGGCAAGGGCGTCGAGGTTCGGCGTGGTGTCGCGGCCGTAGCCGTACAGGTGCATGTGCTGGCGGGTGGTGGATTCGCCCAGCACCAGGACCAGCGTGCGCGGCTCGTTACCGCTGCTGTCCTTGAGGTTCTGCAAGGGCGGCAGCGAAGCGTTCTGCTGCAGCAGCTTCTGCATGTTGTCCAGCTGCTGGCGGTACTGGACGTAGCCGACCACCAACTGCCAGGGTACCGCCGGCTCCATGCGCGACTGCACCTTTTCCACCGCCTGGGCGAAGGTGCGTTCCTGGGTGACCATCTGCTTGTAGAAGGGGTAGAACAGGTTCAGCACGACCAGCAGCACGGCCAGCGGCACGCGGGCATAGGCCGGCATGCTGATCGGGCGGATGCGCTTCCACAGCACCATGGCGACCACGGTGTAGGCCAGCAATGCCAGGCACAGCCAGAGGCTGAAGTACTGGCTGAAGTACTCGCCGGCTTCGGCGGTGTTCGACTCGAACATCACGAAGATGACGCTCTGCGAGAACTCCTGCTTGTAGATGCCGAAGTAGCTCAGGCCCACCAGCGAGGCACCCCAGAGCACCAGCCCGATGAGTGCGGCGATGCCCTTGGTGAAGCGCGGCAGCAGCAGCGGCGGTGCGAGCCACAGGCTGCTGAGGAAGAAGGCGTCACGGAAGCCGGCGAAGCCGGTGGTGCCGCTGAACAGGATCAGCGCCTGGGTAACGCCGGAGAAGTACCAGAAGAACAGCAGGAGCCAGCCCAGGGCGGCCCAGTCCACGCGTTTGCGCGCTACGGGGGATGTGGTGTTCGACACTTGCGCCTCGTCGTTGCCAGGCGGCTGCCGAACGCTCCGGCAACCAGGTTAGCCGGCAAAGCTAGCAGGGCGGGCGTGAAAATTACGTCAAGGGGCGTCAGGCGACGCCCATCTGCTCGGCGAGGTGACGCAGGTCCGACTCGTCGCCCAGTTCGGCGGCGCGCTGGAAGTAGGCCAGGGTCAGCTCGCGCAGGCTCGGCGGCATGGAGGCGGCGAGCTGCTGGCGGGCCACGCGCAGGAAGTTGAGGTTGCCGCCTTCCAGCGCCCGTTCCAGCCAGATGCGCGCGGCCGGCAGGTCGCCGCGCTCGGCGAGCACCGAGGCGTGGCTGAACTGACCACGGAAGTCACCGGCCTCGGCCGACCGGCGGTACCACTGGTGGGCTGTATCCAGGTCGCGCGGGACCACCAGGCCTTCTTCGTGGAAGCGCCCGACCAGGTTCATCGACTTGGCATGCCCCAACGCCGCCGCGCTCTGGTACAGCGCCAGCGCGCGGGCGTCGTCGCGCACCACGCCGCGGCCGGTGGAGAGCAGGTTGGCGAGGTTGTACATGGCCCAGTCGAGCTTCTGCTGCGCAGCGATCGCGTAATGGCGGGCGGCGCCGGCCTCGTCCTTTTCGCAGCCCCAGCCGTGCTCCAGGCAGCGCCCGAGCATGTTGCGCGCCATGGCGTGGCCGCGCTCGGCGGCGATGCCGAACCAGGTCAGGGCGAGGCCGACGTCCTGTTCGATGCCATGGCCGTCGAGAAGGATCTGCCCGAGCAGCGCCTGGGCCTCGACGTCCCCTTCACGAGCGCCGGCCAGGATCAGCCGGGCGGTCTGCCGCGGATCGTCGGCGAGTTGGCCGGTGAGGTCTTCGACATTGATTTCTTCAGTGCGACGCAGGACGAAACTCATGGCGGGTCAGACGTCCACCCAGCGGCGCAGCAGGTTGTGGTAGGTGCCGGTCAGCTCGATCAGCGCCGGGTGGTCCGGCACGTCGCGAGTCAGTGCCTGGATCGACTGGTCCATCTGGAACAGCAGGGCGCGCTGGCTGTCCTCGCGCACCAGACTCTGGGTCCAGAAGAACGAGGCGATACGCGCGCCGCGGGTCACCGGGTTGACCTTGTGCAGGCTGGTGGCGGGGTAGAGGACCAGATCGCCGGCCGGCAACTTCACCTGCTGGGTGCCGTAGGTGTCCTGGATCACCAGTTCGCCGCCGTCGTAGTCCTCGGGGTCGCTGAAGAACAGCGTCGAGGACACGTCGGTGCGCACCCGTTCGCGGCCGCCCTGGGTGTCGCGCACGGCATTGTCGATGTGGAAGTCGAACGAGCCGCCGCCGGTGTAGCAGTTGAACAGCGGCGGGAAAACCTTGCTCGGCAGGGCAGCCGACTGGAACAGCGGGTTGCTCCACAGGCGCTGCAGCATGGCCTCGCCGATTTCGCGGGCCAGCGGGTGGTCCTGCGGCAGTTGCAGGTTGTGCTTGGCGCGGGACGACTGGTAACCGGCGGTGACCTTGCCGTCGGCCCATTCGGCCTGTTCCAGGGCGGCGCGGATGCGCGTCACCTCATCGCGGGTGAAGACGCCAGGAATGTGCAGCAGCATGGGCCGGTTCCATCAGGTTCGATAATTTGCCAATGATAATGATTTGCAACAGATCGATACAACCGCCATACCCCTACTTCTGACAGGGAGAAAGTGTAAAAGTTGTAAATCATCTGCGTATGGTAATGAATGCGAATTGATACAAATTCTTATTTGCAATAGATTGCGCGGCCTTCATGAGCCCCTGGGGAGGGAGTTTCGATGTTGCGTCAATCCACCGAGTTCGCCGGCAGCAAGCCGCGCCTTCTAGTCAGCGCTGTCGGCGTGGCGATCACCGCCATGTCCGGTACTCATCTGGCCCACGCCGCCGAAGCTTCGCCGAAGAAGTCCGGCCAGGACGTGCTGTCCCTGGATGCCGACACTGTGGTTGGCACCCAGGAGCAGGACCCGACCACCTACAACGTCGAGAAGTCCGCGTCGAAGAAGTACACCGCGCCGTTGCTGGATACGCCGCGTTCGGTGACCGTGGTGCCGCAGCAGGTAATCAAGGACACCGGCGCGCTGACCCTGCAGGACGCCCTGCGCACCGTGCCGGGCATCACCTTCGGCGCCGGCGAAGGTGGCAACCCGACGGGTGACCGTCCGTTCATCCGTGGCTTCGACGCGCAGAGCGACACTTACGTCGACGGCGTGCGCGACACCGGCGCGCAATCGCGCGAAGTCTTCAACCTCGAGCAGATCGAAGTCAGCAAGGGCCCGAACTCGGCCTTCGGCGGCCGCGGCTCGGCCGGTGGCAGCCTGAACCTGATCAGCAAGCAGGCCAAGGCCGGCAACTTCACCGACGGCAGCTTCACCTACGGCTCGGATCAGACCCGTCGCTACACCCTCGACACCAACCAGGAGTTCCTCGACGGCAATGCCGCGTTCCGCCTGAACCTGATGACCCACGACCAGAACGTCGCCGGTCGCCAGGCGGTGGACGCCAGCCGCTGGGGTATCGCGCCGTCCCTGACCTTCGGCCTCAACGGCCCGACCCGCGTCACCGTCAGCCACTACCACCTGGAAAGCGACGACACCCCGGATTCCGGCATCCCGTACGCCAAGAGCGCCGACCGCAGCAAGCACAACCCTGACAAGCCGGTGAACGTCGACCGCGACAACTACTACGGCCTCGAGGATCGCGATTTCCAGAAGAGCCGCATCGACACCAGCACCATCACCTTCGAGCACGACTTCAACGATGCCCTGAGCCTGCGCAATACCACGCGCTACGGCACCGCGCACCAGGACTACATCTGGACCCAGCCCGACGACAGCCAGGGCAACATCAACAACGGGACCGTCTGGCGCCGCAACAACAACCGCATCAGCACCACCACCACCGCGACCAACCAGACCGACCTGTTCGGCGAGTTCTACCTGGCCGGCTTCAAGAACAGCTTCACCACCGGCCTGGAATTCACCCGCGAAGACAGCAAGCGCGACGGCTATACGGTGAACACCAACACCGGCTCCAGCGCCGGCGCCAACAAGTGCCGCCCGGCCATCGTCGGCGCGCCCAGCGGCTACAACTGCACCAGCCTGGAAAACCCGAACCCGCACGATCCGTGGAACGGCAGCATTGTCCGCAACTACAAGCCGCTGAACACCGTCGCGACCACCAAGGCGATCTACGGTTTCGACACCATCGACCTGAACGAGCAATGGCAGGTCAACGTCGGCGCGCGTTTCGACAGCTTCGAGACCACCGCGAAGAACCATGGCGTAAGCCCGACCACCAAGTTCGAGGACAGCTCCAGCTTCTGGAACTGGCAGGCCGGCGTGGTCTACAAACCGGCGCCCAATGGCAGCATCTACGCCTCGTACGCCACCTCCGCGACCCCGCCCGGCTCGATGCTGGACAACGGTGACACCGGCAACGCCGTGGACACCTTCGCGGTGAAGAACAACCTGGAGCCCGAAGAAACCACCAACTACGAAATCGGTACCAAGTGGAACTTCCTCGACGAGCGCCTGGAGTTGACCGCGGCGATCTTCCGCACCGACAAGGACAACGCCCGGGTACTGGTCTCCAACCAGACCTACGACAACGCCGGCCAGTCCCGCGTCGACGGCATCGAGCTGTCCGCCAGCGGCAAGATCACCGACAAGTGGAAGGTCTTTGCCGGCTACAGCTACCTCGACAGCGAGCTGGTCAAGGCGGGCAAGGCCGGCCGCAGCGGCACGGTGAACGCCACCGCACCGTCCAACGACGGCAACCAGATGCCCAACACCCCGGAAAACAGCTTCAGCCTGTGGACCACCTACGACGTACTGCCCAACGCCACCATCGGCGGCGGCACCTTCTACGTCGACAAGGTCTACGGCGATGTGGCCAACACCATGTACGTCCCGGACTACTGGCGCTATGACGCGATGGCCGCCTACAAGCTGAGCAAGAACGTCGACTTCCAGCTCAACGTGCAGAACGTCTTCGACAAGAAGTACTTCGACAAGGCCTACGCCTCGCACTACGCGTCGCAGGCGGCCGGTCGCACCGTGCTGTTGTCCACCAACTTCCACTTCTAAGGCCGCGCACTTCCGGCGACCTGCCCCGGCCGACGCTCCTCGGCCGGGGCTTTTCTTCGTCCGGGCCCCAGCCGCTGAAGGTAAGGCCAGGGTAAAGATTGTTAAATCGGCTGCGTTTGCGAGCCATTCTCATTAAAATGCCCGCCCTGCGTGATGGGTGTCCGAAGGTGAAGTCGCGGTGTTGAAGAAAGTCCTTTTCCAGTTGCATTGGCTGTTCGGTATCAGCGCGGGTCTCGTGCTGGCGCTGATGGGCATCACCGGGGCGATGCTGTCATTCCAGGATGAAATCCTGCGCGCCATCAACCCCGAGAGCCTGGTGGTGGAAAAGCGCGCCGAAGCCGTGCTGCCGATGGACGAACTGATCCGCCGGGTGGAGAGCGCCGAGCCGGGCAAGAAGGTCTCCTTCCTCTGGCTCAAGACCGAGGGCGCGGAGTCCGCACGCATCTTCTTCACCCCGCCACCGGGCCAGCGCCGTGGCGAATCCCTGTATGTGGATCCCTACACCGCAGATGCCCTGCCCGCGCCAGTGGGCGAGGGCGCCTTCATGTTCATCATGCAGCTGCACCGCTTCCTCGCCGCCGGCGAGTTCGGCCAGCGGATCACTGCCGCCTGCACCCTGATCCTGGTCTTCTTCTGCCTTTCCGGGTTGTACCTGCGCTGGCCGCGCAAGGCGCTGAACTGGCGCACCTGGCTGACGTTCGACTGGCGCAAGAAGGGCCGCGCCTTCAATTGGGACCTGCATGCCGTGGCCGGCACCTGGTGCCTGGTGTTCTATCTCCTGGCCTCGCTGACCGGCCTGTACTGGTCCTACGAGTGGTATCGCAACGGCCTGTTCAAGCTGCTCGACGACGCTCCCGCCGGCCAGGCCAAGGGCGGCCAGCGCGGTGGCGGCAAGCGCGGCCCGGCGCCCCAGGGCCCACCGCCGGTAGTCGATGCCACCGCCATCTGGAACACCATCCAGCAGACCGGCGGCTCCGCCATGACTGCCTACAACCTGCGCCTGCCGCCGGTGAAGGGCCAGCCGGCCACGGTCTTCTACCTTCTCGATGACGCTGCCCACGAGCGTGCCTTCAACGAGATGACCATCGACCCGGCCAGCGGCAAGCTGCTCAAGGACCGCCGCTACAACGACAGCAGCGTCGGCAAGCAACTGCTCACCAGCGTCTACGCTCTGCACGTCGGCAGCTATTTCGGCCTCACCGGGCGCATCCTGATGATGGTCGCCAGCCTGACCATGCCGCTGTTCTTCATCACCGGCTGGCTGCTCTACCTTGATCGCCGCCGCAAGAAGCGCGCAGCGCTGGCCGCCCGCGGCGAGTTGGACAAGAACGCCGGTGGCGCCGATTCCTGGCTGGTGGGCTACGCCAGCCAGAGCGGCTTCGCCGAGCAACTGGCCTGGCAGAGTGCCGGCCAATTGCAGGCTGCCGGCCTGCCGGTGCGCGTCGAACCGCTGGGCAAGCTGGACCGCGTGCAACTGGAGCAGACCCGCAACGCGCTGTTTGTGGTCAGCACTTTCGGCGAAGGCGAGGCGCCGGATAGCGCCCGTGGTTTCGAGCGCCAGGTGCTCGGCCAGACCCTTGGCCTCAACGACCTGCGCTTCGCCGTGCTGGCCCTGGGCGATCGCCAGTATGAGCACTTTTGCGGCTTCGCCCGGCGCATGCAGGGCTGGCTGCAGGGGCAGGGCGCGCGCCCGTTGTTCGACGGCGTGGAAGTGGATAACGGCGATGCTGCCGCGCTGCATGACTGGCAGGTACGCCTGGCCGAGCTCTCCGGCGCCGCGCCGCAAGTGGCCTTCAACGCGCCGGCCTTCGAGGTCTGGACGCTGAGTGGCCGTGAGCACCTGAACCCTGGCAGCCAGGGCGAATCCACCTGGCTGCTGCGTCTCGCTGCGCCGCACGATTCGCAGATCGACTGGGCCGCTGGCGATCTGGTGGAAATCGTCCCGCGCCAGCCGGACTTTCTCGTCCGCCGTTGGCTCGAACGCCTCGGCCTCGACGGCGCGGCCAAGGTGCAGGTGGATGGCCTGGGCATGCCGCTGCAGGACGCCCTGGCCGGATGCCTGCTGCCGGGCAACCTCGAACACCTGGTTGGCCAGCATGGCCAGGCGGTCTACGACGCGCTGATCAAGCTCTCGGTGCGCCAGTACTCCATCGCCTCGCTGCGCAGCGCAGGCGCCCTGGAGCTGATCGTCCGCCAGGAGCAGCATGCCGACGGCTCGCTGGGCATCTGTTCCGGCTGGCTGACCGAGTACCTGCCCGAGGGTGGCAGCCTGTTGCTGCGCCTGCGCCGTAACCGCAGCTTCCACCTGAGCGAAGACGACCGCCCGCTGATCCTGATCGGCAATGGCACCGGCATCGCCGGCCTGCGCGCACTGTTGCAGGCAAACGTCGCCGAAGGCCGCTCGCGCAATTGGCTGCTGTTCGGCGAGCGCAACATCGCCCACGACTTCTACTGTCGTGAAGAACTCGAAGGCATGCTGGCGTGCGGCGAACTGCAACGCCTGGACGTCGCTTTCTCCCGCGACCAGGCCGAGAAGGTCTACGTCCAGGACCGCCTGCGCGCCAGTGGCGAAGTCCTCGCCCAGTGGCTCGATGAGGGTGCGGCGATCTACGTCTGCGGTAGCCTGCAGGGCATGGCCGAGGGCGTCGACCACGCCCTGCGCGAGATGCTAGGTGATGCCGAGGTCGAAGCGTTGCTGGAGAGTGGGCGCTACCGACGCGACGTGTATTGAACGAGAGCGCCGAGCCAAGTCGTAGGGTGCATAACGTTCGACGTTATGCGCCGTGCAACCGGTGCGACGGCGTACAACCGTGAACAGTTGTATGCCTTACGCGGCCGCGCGCATTGCTTGTCGTAGGAGCGAGCTTGCTCGCGAACGGATTCACTGGCGGCTCCAGCGCTGGGCTGGTTCGCGAGCAAGCTCGCTCCTACAGGGAGAAGCTGCACTCCGCTGGTAATCCTTTTCCGAGCCCCACAAACAAAAAGGCCCCCGCGAATGCGGAGGCCTTTTTGATATCGGCGTGCTTAAACCCTGCGATTCATATCCACAGGAACAGTGCCAGCACCGCCGCGAAGAAGCCCCACTTCTGCAGGTAGTACAGCTTGCGGTTGCGCTTCTTCAGCGCCTTGCCCTGCAGGCGGATCTTGTACAGCGAGGCAAAGGCGCGGTTGATGCCGCCGGTCTTGTCGCCCGCGTCGTTGGGCGAGGCGGCCGCGGCCATCACGTTGCGGCTGAACCAGCGATTGAACGCCGTCACCCAGCCGTATTTCAGCGGTCGCTCGATGTCGCAGAAGAGAATCACCCGGTCATGGTCCGTGGTGTTCTCGGCGTAGTGGATGTAGGTCTCGTCGAACACCACCGCCTCGCCGTCGCGCCAGTGGTAGCGCTCGCCGTCCACCTCGATGAAGCAGCCCGGATCGTTCGGCGTCAGCAGGCCCAGGTGGTAGCGCAGCGAACCGGCGTAGGGGTCGCGATGGCGCACCAGGCGCGAGCCCGGTGGCAGTTCGGCAAACATCGCGGCCTTTACCGACGGAATCTGCCGCAGCAGCTCGGTGGTCTTCGGGCACAGGGCGTCGGCGGACGGATGGCTGTCGTCGTACCATTTCAGGTAGAAGCGCTTCCAGCCGGTCTTGAAGAATGAGTTGAAGCCCACGTCGTTGAGCTGGTCGGAGCGCTTGATGCTGCCGGCGTCGCGCAGGTGCAAGGCTTCGCTGCGGATGGTCTCCCAGTTCTCGCTGAGCAGACGCATCTCGGGGAATTCGTCGGTCGCCAGGTAGGGGCGGCTCGGTACCCTGGAGAACAGGTACATCAGGCAGTTGATCGGCGCCAGGAAGCTGGAGTGGTCGCTCAACTGACGTGTGAACTTGTGGCGCACCCGCCCACGCAGGTGGACATAAACGATGCTCAGGCCGAAGGCGGCCAGAATGGCGGCTTTGATCATTCGGGGGGAGTTTTCCACGGGTCTAGAGGCGGAATGGTACTCCTCCTGAACGTGACTGAGTATTCTCCGAAGGCCAAAGGCCATTTGCTGCTTTACCCTGTAGGAAATCTGGAAGGACGGCGACACCGATGACCGAGCGCAGCACGCGAATCCTGCTCAACTGCGACATGGGCGAAAGCTTCGGCGCCTGGCGCATGGGCGACGACATCCACGCCATGCCTCTGATCGACCAGGCCAACCTTGCCTGCGGCTACCATGCGGGTGACCCGCTGACCATGCAGCGCACGGTCCGCCTGGCGGTGGAGCAGGGCGTCAGCATCGGCGCGCACCCGTCTTACCCGGACCTGGCCGGCTTCGGTCGTCGCCACATGAGTTGCTCGCCCGAGGAAGTCCACGCCCTGGTGCTCTACCAGATCGGCGCGCTGGACGCCTTCTGCCGCGCGGCCGGCACCCAGGTGGCCTACGTGAAGCCGCACGGCGCGCTGTACAACGACCTGGTGCGCGATGACGCGCTGCTCGCAGCGGTGCTCGATGCCTGCTCCGCCTACCGCAAGCGCCTGCCGCTGATGGTGCTGGCCCTGGCCGACAACAACCGCGAGCTGCAACTGGCTGACGCTGCCGACGTGCCGCTGATGTTCGAAGCCTTCGCCGACCGCGCCTACCTGCCCGACGGCCAGCTTGCCCCACGCCGCCTGCCCAACGCCGTGCACCACGAGCCGCAGCGCATCCTCGACCAGGCCCTGGCCATCGCCCGTGGCGAAGCCTTCCCGGACATCGATGGCAACCCGCTGCGCCTGCGTGCCGATAGCCTCTGCGTGCATGGCGACAACCCCGAATCCCTGGCGGTGCTGCGGCGCCTGCGTGGCCTGCTGGACCAGGCATGATCCGCGTCGAGCCCTTCGGCGCCACGGCGCTGCTGATCACCCTCGCGGAGCATCCTGACAACGCGCTGCCGCTGCGCATCGCCCGGCTGACCGAGCGCCTGCGCACCGAGCTGGGCGCGGCACTGACGGATTGCGTACCGGGCTGGACCACGCTGCTGTTGCACTATGACCTGCTGCGCATCGACCTGCCGCAACTGCAAAGCCGCGTTCAGGCCGCGCTGGCGGACTGGCCCGGCGACGCCCTGGCGAACGACGCCGGGCGCCTGCATGAAATCGCCGTGTGGTATGGCGGCGAGGACCTCGCTGACGTCGCTCGTCTCTGCGGCCTCACCTGCGCGCAGGTGATCGACCTGCATGCCGGCCGCGACTATCGCGTCGGCGCTATCGGCTTCTCTCCTGGCTTCGCCTACCTCGGCGAGTTGGACGAACGCCTCGCTTTGCCGCGCCGGGCCACGCCGCGTACGCACGTGCCCGCAGGCAGTCTGGCGATTGCCGAGCGCCAGACGGCGGTTTATCCACAGGCATCGCCCGGTGGTTGGCATCTGCTGGGGCGCAGCTCGCAGCGCTTGTTCGATCCGCAACGGCAGCCGCCTTGCCCGCTGGCGGTAGGCGATCTCGTGCGCTTCCTGCCCATCGATGCGGCGACTTATCGTTCGGCCGGAGGCGCGCCATGAGCTTGAAGGTGATTGCCTGCGGCCCGCTGTGCCTGCTGCAGGATGGCGGCCGGCAAGGCTGGCAGCGCCTGGGCGTTTCGCCCGCTGGCCCGGTGGATAAACAGGCGGCGGCCTGGGCCAATCGCCTGCTCGGCAATTCGCCGGGGGTGCCGTTGCTGGAAATCGCGCTGGGTGGTGTGGAGCTGGAAGTGCAGGCGGACGCCTGGCTGGCGCTGACCGGCGCAGAGCTGCCGGCAATCCTGGATGGCGAGCCAGTGCCGGGCTGGTCGCGCTTTCGCGTGCGAGTCGGGCAACGCCTGAAACTGGGCTTCGCCCGCGCCGGTCAGCGCGCCTATCTCGCCACTGCCGGAGGCTTCCACACGGAGCCGATACTGGACAGCGTTGCAACCCAGACGCGGGAAAAACTGGGCGGGTTTGGCGGCAATGGCCAACCGCTGACCGCCGGTGATGTGCTGCAGTGCGCGGCCCTCGGCGAGCGCATCGCTGGCGGTGCCAGCGTGCCCTGGCCGTATCGACCGGATTACCGCGACACCCCGACGCTGCGTGTGCTGCCCGGCCCGGATGCTTTCAGCGAGAAACAGCGACAGGCCTTCTTCGAGCAGTGTTGGCAGGTCAGCCCGCAATCCGATCGCATGGGTGTGCGACTGCGCGGCGAGGCGCTGAGTGCGCCTCGCCGGCAATGGTCGTTGGGGATAGTGGAGGGCGCCATCCAGGTGCCGCCGGACGGCCAGCCGATTGTCCTGCTGGCCGACCGCCAGACCATGGGCGGCTACCCGTTGCTGGGCGTGCTGCACCCGCTGGACATCGGCCGACTGGCGCAATGTCCGGCGCACAGCGAAGTGCGATTCGTCCCGGCAAGCGTGGAACAGGCGCAGGCGGACCTGCGCGCATTCCTGCGCTTCTTCTGCGGCTGATCTCAGCCCTCGAAGCGATCGCCACGAAACACCCGGCGCGGATTGCCGCGTTGCAGATGGTGATGCACCAGTCGGCGTTCGGCACGCAGCTCGCTGCTCGCCTGCTCCGTGCGTTCCTCCAGCTTGCGGGCGATCAGCAGCAGCGCCAGGCGCTTGTTGGCGTGCTGGCTGCGCTCGCTCTGGACCTTCACGCTCAGGCCGCTGGCAACGTGGGTGGCGCGCACCGCCGAGTCGGTGGTGTTGACGTGCTGCCCGCCGGGACCCGAGGAGCGCAAGGTTTCGAAGCGCACTTCACCTTCGAGGCTGGCCGATGGCGCGTTGAATCGCGCGCCGCCGAAGTACCAGTTCTTGCGCCCGTGGTTGGGCCGGTAGGGGCTGGCGCAGACCCATTGCAGGGTGCCGCTCCAGCCCTCGGCCAGGGTTGCCGCCGAGTCGCCGTCGAGCGCCAGCAGTACCGAGAGCAGGGTGCCCTGGCGCGGGCCGGCTTCCTCCTCGATCACGCGCACCTCGGTGCCGAGAGCCTCGGCTTCGCGCAGCAGTCGCTGCAGAGCCTTGGCCACGGCCAGCGCACATTCGTCGGGCCCCTGGGCCGCGGAAAGTTGCAGCAGAATCATCAGCAGCACTCCCCGCGGGTCTTGTAGGTCAGCACCGGCTTGAGTCGCGCCAGGACCCGCAGCAACCCCGCTTCGCGCAGCGCGCCGACCACCGAGTCGATGGCCTTGTACGCTTCCGGTGCCTCCTCGTAGATCAGTCCGCGATCACCGCAGATCACCCGGCTGCCCAGCGCGGTGCGGGCCAGTTGCTCGACGCGGTAGCGCGCTGAGAGACGGTCCTTGCACTCGCTGCGCATCCACTTGCGCCCTGCACCGTGGGCGAGGGAGAAGAGACTGCGCGGGTCCGCAACCGGTTCTACCAGGTAGCTGTAGTCGCCGCGCGAGCCGGGGATGACCATCACCCCGCGATCCGCCGGCGTCGCGCCCTTGCGGTGCAGCCAGCCGTCGACGCCTTCGACCTGCGCCGGGCTGACGAGGTTGTGGTTCACGTCCAGCACCTGCGCGCCGTCCGCGCGCAGGCGGTCGAGCATGCGCAGGGCGATCAACTGGCGGTTGGCTTCGGCGAAACGCAGCGCGCCGTCATGGCGAGCCAGATAGTGCGCGCAGTCGTCGCTGCCTTGTTCCAGGCCCTGGTGGCTGAAGCGGTCCACCTGCTCGCGCAGGATGGCTTCGCCCAGGCCGCGCGAACCGCTGTGCACCAGCAGGAGCAGGTGGCGACGGTCGAGACCGAGGGCTTCCACGGCCTGCTCGTCGTAGCGCTGATCGAGTTGCTGCAGCTCGGCGAAGTGGTTGCCGCCGCCGATGGTACCCAGCGAATGCTCGTGGCCGCAGGGCGGTAGAGCGAAGCTCGCGATGCGCTCGCTCCAGTCTTCGTCCAGGGGGCCGTCGAGGTTGCCCAGGCGCTTTTCCAGCTTGTCCAGGTTCAGCTTGGCGGTGGCGATATCGGTGCGCCACAGCGCCATGCCGCAGCCAATGTCGTTGCCCACCAGCGCCGGATACAGTCGGCCGGTGGAGAAGAACGCCGCGCCGATCGGGTAGCCGCGCCCGGGGTGCAGGTCCGGCATGCCGGCGACTCGCTGCATGCCCGGCAGGCGAGCGGTGGTTTCAAGTTGCTGGATCGCTTTACCTTCGATCCAGGTGTCGTCCGCGGCGATCAGGGTGATGCCGTCGGACAGATTTTGGATGCAATTGCCCATTGTCCAATCCCATGAGGAATGAAACGAAAAAAGAGGATGGGGGCAGGCCGGAGCCGGGCAATGCGATGCCGCCAGAGGGGCGGCGGGGAAGCGATTACGCCAGACGCGACCTGCAAAGGGTGATCAGTGTTTGCATGATGTCTCTCCTTTGCTGTCGGTGGATGGAAGGTGGCGAATGATAGGCGCGCGGTCGCCCGCGCGCAATCCCGCTATTTCGGCAGATGCCGCAGCGGCAGCGGCGCTGACTCCTTTACCGTCTGGATAGCAAAGTTGCTGCGGATGTCGCTGACGCCCGGCAGCTTGAGCAGGGTGCCGGTGAGGAACTGCTCGTAGGCGCGCAGGTCGGGCAGCACGACTTGCAGGAGGAAGTCCGACTCGCCGCTGACCAGATGTACCGAGATGACTTCCGGCAGGTCGATCACCGCCTGGCGAAAGGCAGCAGCGCTGCTATCGCTGTGGCGCTCCACTTTCACCCCGACGAACACCGTCAGCCCCAGGCCGACTTCGTCGCGGCCCAGTTCGGCGTGATAGCCGCGGATCATGCCGGCCTCTTCCAGGATGCGGACGCGGCGCAGGCAGGGGGAGGGTGACAGGCCGATCTCTTCGGCGAGCTGCACGTTGGTCAGGCGGCCGTCGCGCTGTAGCGCGGCAAGGATGCGGTGGTCGTAGGCGTCCAGTTTCGGAGTTGGCATGACTGGCTTCTCTGCGGTTCAGGATTGGCAGGATATGCCAGCTAGGGCGCTTTTGCTGGTCAATTACGCAAGCACCTGCCTGTGCCTTCAGGCATAGAATCCTTATCCGCAATGACTTCTTCGGAGTGGTCCCTGTGGATATCGGCGTCTTCCTGCTGGCCCTGGCGATGGTTTACCTGCTGCCCGGACCGGACATGATTCTCCTGCTGCACACCGGCGCCCGTGATGGCTGCCGCGCTGCATTGGCGACCGCGCTTGGGCTGGGCGCGGCGCGCGCATGCCATGTGGCTCTGGCAGCGACCGGGCTGGCGCTGCTGTTCCGCACTGCGCCCTGGACGTTCGACGCCGTGCGCGTCGGCGGCGGTCTCTACCTGGCCTGGATCGGCGTGCAACTGCTGAGTGCGCCGGTGGGGTTGCCGGTGGCAACGGGGGCGGCCGGGTTATCCACAGTCAGCTATCGGCGCGCCTTTCGCCGGGGCCTGCTGACCAATCTGCTCAACCCTAAGGCCCTGCTGTTCTGCTCGGTGCTGCTGCCGCAGTTCATCCATCCGCAGAACGGCCCGCTGGCGCTGCAATTCGCGCTGCTGGGTGGCGTGCTGGTGGTGGTCGGGTTGGGCTTCGACGCGTTCTACGCCGTCAGCGGCGAGCGCATGGGGCGCTGGCTGGCGCGGCACAAGACAATGCAGCGCGTGCAGCAGTGGGGCTTCGGCGGGCTTCTGCTGGGGTTCGGTGTGCGTCTGGCGCTGATCCGCGATCTGTAGGCTGAAGTCTTTCGTAGGAGCGAGCTTGCTCGCGAACCAGTTTGCCAGCAGCTTCGAAGCCTGGGTTGTTCGCGAGCAAGCTCGCTCCTACAAGGATCTGCTCAGAGGTCTTGCGGTTGGATCTTCCACAGCCGTGCCACGGACGGCTTCTGCGGATTGCGCGCGACCACCAGCAGACCGACGTCGCCGCCGCGCAGCTCGCGCACCAGGTGTTCGCCCTTGCGCTGCTGCATGGCTTCGGCGAGATAACCCAGGGCGATGCTCGCCGCCGCCGGGTGTGTGGCGACCGGGACGTAGCTGCCATCGTCCATGTCCAGCACCACATGCTGTTCTCCGGCATCCGGCGCGGGAACGTGCAGGTTGGCCTTGAGCAGATGCGTCAGCGCCTTGTTGCGCTGTGCGCCGGACATCTGCTCCTGCAGCGCCTGTTCCAGCGGCAAGAACTCTTCACGGGGTGCGGCTTTCGGCTGCGCAGGCGGGGGAGGCAGCTGAGTTTTTGCCGGTGCAGGTTTGGCGCGTGCTACCGCAGTGGCTGCCGCAGGCGCTGGAGCGACATCCAGCTCATCCGCGGCCAGGCCTTCCCAGTCGATCTCGTCCAGGTCGAACCCTTGCTTGGGCAATTTCTTCTGCACCGCTCTGCTGGGTTTCTTCGGTGCGCGGGTATTCATCCGCCGCTGACGTTTCCATTTGTGCAACTGCACGTTGGCGACGATGGCGGTGACAAGGATGAGCAGAAGGAAGAACAGCAGCATGGAAGGTAGTGGCCCTGTGGATAACGGCCACGGCGTGCGGGCGGTGGCGGGAGGCCACCCTAGCGGGAAGTGATGGATTAGGCGGTAGGCCTGTTCCTTCTGCGTTGTAGGACGCAGCTGTATCCGAAAGAGGGGCCGGCCTATGACCGGCCCGTTTCGTATCAGTTCAGGAACTGCTCGGCGTGATGACAGGCGACTTGTCGTTCGTCCAGCAGGCGCAGCTCTGGCACCTCGGTTTTGCAACGTTCGGTCGCGTAGGGGCAGCGCTTGTGGAAGGCACAGCCGGTCGGCGGGTTGAGCGGGTTGGGCAGCTCGCCCTGGATCTTGATCTTGGGCTTGCTCGGGTCGGGATGGATCGCCGGCGTCGCCGAGAGCAGAGCCTGGGTATAGGGATGCAGCGGGCGCTCGTAGAGCTTCTCCGCAGGGCCCATTTCCGCCGGGCGGCCGAGGTACATCACCAGCACGTCGTCAGCCACGTGGCGGACCACGGCGAGGTTGTGGGAGATGAACACGTAGGCGGTGCCGAACTCCTGTTGCAGGTCCATGAACAGGTTGAGCACCTGGGCCTGGATCGACACGTCCAGCGCCGAGGTCGGCTCGTCCGCCACCAGCACCTTGGGCCTGAGCATCATGGCGCGGGCCAGTGCGATGCGCTGGCGCTGACCGCCGGAGAACATGTGCGGGTAGCGCTGGTAATGCTCCGGGCGCAGGCCGACCTGCTTCATCATCGCCTGCACCCGTTCGCGGCGTTCGACGCGGGAGAGACTGGTGTTGATCAGCAGCGGCTCGGCCAACTGGTCGCCGATCTTCTGCCGCGGGTTGAGCGAGGCGTAGGGGTTCTGGAAGACCATCTGCACGTCACGGCGCAGTTGCTTGCGGGTGTCGTGGTCGGCTCCTTTCACCTCGTGGCCGGCGATCTGCAGTGAGCCTGAGGTGGGTTCTTCGATCAGCGTCAGCGCGCGCGCCAGGGTGGACTTGCCGCAGCCGGATTCGCCGACCACGGCGAGGGTCTTGCCGGCCTGCAGGTCGAAGGACACGCCATTGAGCGCGCGGACCAGGGCATGCGGCTTGAACAGGCCCTGGGAGATTTCGTAGTGACGGGTCAGGTCGCGGGCGGTCAGGACGGCGCTCATCGGGCCACCTCGGTATTCAGGTTGAGCGGGTAGAAGCAGCGCACCGCGCCGCGCTCATGGGCTTCCAGGGCCGGGCGTACGGCGCGGCAGTTGTCCTGCACGTAGGGGCAGCGCGGCGACAGCAGGCAACCCTGCGGCCGGTCGAACTTGCCGGGGACGATGCCCGGCAGGGTGGCCAGGCGTTCCTCGCCGGCACTGTGCTCGGGAATCGCCTTGAGCAGCGCCTCGGTGTACGGGTGGGTCGGCAGGTCGAACAGCGCCGGCACCTGGCCGATCTCCACCGCCTGCCCGGCGTACATCACGCAGACGCGCTGGGCGGTCTCGGCGACCACGGCGAGATCGTGGGTGATCAGGATCAGAGCCATGCCCTGGTCGCGCTGCAGGTTCAGCAGCAGCTCCATGATCTGCGCCTGGATGGTCACGTCCAGTGCGGTGGTGGGCTCGTCAGCGATCAGCAACTTGGGCTCGCCGGCGATGGCCATGGCGATCGCGACGCGCTGGCTCATGCCGCCGGACAGCTGGTGCGGGTAGGCGTCCAGGCGCTGGGCAGCGCCGGGGATTTCCACCCGCTCGAGCAGTTCCAGCGCGCGCTGGCGCAGCGCCTTGCCGCGCAGGCCGAGGTGCAGCTTGAGCACTTCCTCGATCTGGTAGCCGACGGTGAAGCTGGGGTTGAGGGCGGTCATCGGGTCCTGGAAGACCATGGCGATGTCCTTGCCGACGATGCGCCGCCGCTCGCGGCCCTTCAGGCGCAGCATGTCGGTGCCGTCGAACTGCATGGTGTCGGCGGTGATGATGCCCGGGGCATCGATCAGGCCCATCAGGGCCATCATGGTCACCGACTTGCCGGAGCCGGACTCGCCGACGATGGCCAGGACTTCGCCCTTGTCCACCGAGAGGTCGAGGCCGTCCACCACCGGGATGGCGTTGCGGTCGCCGAAGCGGACCGACAGATTGCGCAGGTCGAGGAGGCTCATACGGCGGTCTCCATCAGGCTTCTGTTCTTGGTGTAGGAGCGAGCTTGCTCGCGAACGGGGAACGCGGGGGATTGCAGGTTCGCGAGCAAGCTCGCTCCTACGAAGAGCACGAAAGTATTCAACGAGTTGCTCCTCACGCCGCATTCTTCAGCTTCGGATCCAGCGCATCGCGCAGGCCGTCGCCCATCAGGTTGATCGCCAGCACGCTGAGCAGGATGGTCAGGCCGGGTAGCGAGACGACCCACCAGGCGCGCTCGATGTAGTCGCGCGCGGAGGCCAGCATGGTGCCCCACTCGGGCGTTGGCGGCTGCACGCCGAGGCCGAGGAAGCCCAGGGCGGCGGCGTCGAGGATGGCCGAGGAGAAGCTCAGGGTGGCCTGCACGATCAGCGGCGCCATGCAGTTGGGCAGCACGGTGACGAACATCAGGCGCAAGGTGCCGGCGCCGGCCAGGCGCGAGGCGGTGACGTAGTCGCGGTTCAGCTCGCCCATCACGGCGGCGCGGGTCAGGCGCACATAGGCCGGCAGCGAGACGATGGCGATGGCGATCACGGTGTTGATCAGGCCTGGGCCGAGGATGGCGACGATGGCCACCGCCAGCAGCAGCGAGGGCAAGGCCAGCATGATGTCCATCAGGCGCATGATCACCGGGCCCAGGCGGGTCGGCGAGAAGCCGGCGAGCAGGCCGAGGAAGATGCCGGGGATCATCGAGATCAGTACCGAGGTCAGGCCGATCATCAGCGACAGCCGCGCACCGTGCATCAGCCGCGAGAGCAGGTCGCGGCCCAGTTCGTCGGTGCCCAGCAGGAACTGCGCGTTGCCGCCTTCGAGCCACAGCGGCGGGGTGAGCAGGAAGTCGCGGAACTGTTCGCTCGGATCATGGGGCGCGACCCACGGCGCGAACAACGCGCAGAACACGATGACCAGCATGAACAGCAGGCCGCCGACCGCGCCCTTGTTGCGCGAGAAGGCGTGCCAGAATTCTTTCAGCGGGGACGGGTAGACCAGGCTCGGGTCGCTGGCGGGAGCTTTGGCGTTGGCATTCATGGCGTCGGCTCCGGTTAGCGTTGGTGGCGGATGCGTGGGTTGGCGAGGCCGTAGAGGATGTCCACGATGAAGTTCACCAGGATCACCAGGGTCGCCACCAGTAGGATGCCGTTCTGCACCACCGGGTAGTCGCGCCGGCCGATGGCGTCGATCAGCCATTTGCCGATGCCGGGCCAGGAAAAGATGGTTTCGGTCAGGACCGCGCCGGCCAGCAGCGTGCCGACCTGCAGGCCGAATACGGTGAGCACCGGGATCATGGCGTTGCGCAAGGCATGCACGAACACCACACGTGCCGGCGACAGGCCCTTGGCGCGAGCAGTGCGTACGTAGTCTTCGCGCAGCACCTCGAGCATCGAGGAGCGGGTCATCCGCGCGATCACCGCCAGGGGGATGGTGCCCAGCACGATGGCCGGCAGGATCAGGTGGCGCACGGCGTCCATGAAGGCGCCTTCTTCATCGGACAGCAGCGTGTCGATGAGCATGAAGCCAGTCTTCGGCTCGATGTCGTAGAGCAGGTCCAGGCGCCCGGAAACCGGCGTCCAGCCCAGGGAAACGGAGAACAGCATGATGAGGATCAGGCCCCACCAGAAGATCGGCATGGAGTAGCCGGCCAGGGAGATGGTCATCACCCCGTGGTCGAACAGCGAGCCGCGCTTGAGTGCCGCGATCACTCCGGCGAGCAGGCCGAAGACGCCGGCGAACAGCAGGGCGGCCAGGGACAATTCGAGGGTGGCGGGGAACAGGGTGAGGAACTCGTGCCAGACGCTGTCGCGAGTGGTCAGCGATTCGCCGAGGTTGCCTTGGGCAAGGTTGCCGATGTAGTCGAGGTACTGCTGGTAGAGGGGTTTGTCGAGGCCCAGACGGTGCATGGCTTCGGCGTGCATCTGCGGATCGACGCGGCGTTCACCCATCATCACTTCCACGGGGTCGCCCGGAATCAGGCGGATCAGCGCGAAGGTGAGCAGGGTGACGCCGAAGAAGGTCGGGATCAGCAGACCGAATCGGCGTGCGATGAAACTCAGCATGGTGGTCGGGGGCTCCTCATCGAGCGGCTACCCGTCGGGTCACGACGGGCGCCGGTTTCTTATTACTTCGCCAGTTACTGGATTCGAACGTCGGCGAAGTTGTTGTTTGTCATCGGGTTGATGGTGTAACCCGAGATGTCGCTGCGGCGCACATTGAACAGCTTAGGATGCGCCAGGGGAATCCACGGTGATTGTTCGTGGAATATGGATGTCGCCTTTCTATAAAGTTCCGCCCGTTTTGCCGTGTCATTGCTCTCACGGGCCTGCTGAATCAGCGCTTCGAATTCCTGATTGCACCAGAATGCCTGGTTTTCGCCGGACTTCGCCGCGGCGCAGGACAGGTTCGGGCTGACGAAGTTGTCCGGGTCGCCGTTGTCGCCGGCCCAGCCCAGCAGGGACAGGTCGTGCTCGCCGGCCTTGGAGCGCTTGAGCAGCTCGCCCCATTCCAGGGATCGGATCTGTAAATCGATACCGGCCTCGGCCAGATCCGCCTGCATCATCTGTGCCGCCAGCGCCGGATTGGGGATGGTCGGCGAGCTGCCGTTGCGAATGAAAATGCTCAGCTTGAGGTTTTCCGCCCCGGCCTCCTTGAGCAGGGCCCTGGCACGCTCGGGGTCGTGGGGCCAGTCCTGGACGTCGTTGTTGTAGCCCAGCAGCGTCGAGGGATAGGGGTTGATCGCCGGGCTGGCGGCGTTGGCGCCGAAAACGGCGTCGAGCAGGGCTTTCTTGTCGATGGCGAGGTTGATCGCCTGGCGTACGCGCACGTCGTCCAGCGGCTTGTGCTTCGTGTTGATGGCCACGTAGGTGGTCATCAGGGCGTCGATGCTGTCTACCGCCAGGTTCTTGTCCTGCTGCAAGGCGGGCACGTCCGACGGCTTGGGGTAGAGGGCGATCTGGCATTCGTTGCGCCGCACCTTCTGCATGCGCACGTTGGGGTCGAGGGTGATGGCGAACACCAGGTTGTCGATCGCCGGCTTGCCGCCGAAATAGTCCGGGTTGGCGCGGTAGCGTACCTGGGCGTCCTTGGCGTAGCGGTTGAAGACGAAAGGGCCGGTGCCGATGGGCAGGTTGTTGATCTGGCCCTGCTTGCCGGCGGCCAGCAACTGATCGCCGTATTCGGCGGAGTAGATCGAGGCGAAACCCATGGCCATGTCGGCGAGGAAGGGCGCTTCGGGATGGTTCAGGGTGAAGCGCACGGTGAGGTCATCGACCTTCTCCACCGATTTGATCAGCTCGCGCATGCCCATGGCGTCGAAGTAGGCGTAACCGCGGTTGGCCGTCTCATGCCAGGGATGCTTGGGGTCCAGCGCCCGCTGGAAGGTCCAGAGCACATCATCGGCATTGAACGCACGGGTGGGTTTGAAGTAGTCGGTGGTATGGAACTTCACCTCCGGGCGCAGGTGGAAGGTGTAGGTCAGCCCATCGGGGCTGACCTCCCAGCTCTGCGCCAGGGACGGCACCAGCTCGGTGGTGCCGGGGCGGAAGCCTACCAGGCGGTTGAAGATGGTTTCCGAGGTGGCATCGTTGGTGACCGCGCCGGTGTACTGGACCACATCGAAACCTTCCGGGCTCGCTTCGGTGCAGACCACCAGGTTCTGCGCCAGGGCGGTGCCGCTGGCGAGCGCCAGCAGAAGGGGGATCAGACGCGGGATGGGCATGCCGGTTCTCCTTACAGCAGGTTGAAGGGGAAGTTGCTGACCAGGCGAATCTCGTTGACGCTGCCGTCCGCCTGGTTCTGGCTCGCCAGGTGCTTCATGTAGGTCACGCGGAAACTGGCGCTCTTGAACGGGCCGTCCTGCAGCGTGTAGCCACTGGAGAGTCCGAGTTCATGGTGCCTCTCGTCGTCCATGGCGCGTACGTTGTAGCCACTCACGCCGTTGCGGTCGCCGTCGTAGTGGGTGCCGTCGATACCCCAGCCCTTGGCGTACCACGCCATGGTGGTCAGGCCGGGCACGCCGAACGTTGCCCAGTCGGTGCTGTAGCGCAGCTGCAGGGACTTTTCGTTGGGGCCGTTATAGTCGGAGAGCAACGAGTTGGCGAGGTAGATGGCGGCAGTCTCGTGCACGTAGTCGAAGTACTCGTCGCCACGGATCTGCTGCCAGCCCAGCAGTACGGCATGGGCGCCGTGAGTCAGGGTGAAGGCCAGGCTGTAGGCATCGTTGTCGATGTAGCCTGCCTTGCGCTCGCCGGTGTCGCCGGTGTGGTAGTAGTTCAGGCTGGTATTCAGGGCCAGGGTGGCCGGGTCGCCCAAGTCGTGCGTGGCGCCGAGGTAGTACTGGTTCCAGACGTCCTCGAAATGCGCGCCATAGGCCGTAAGCTTCAGGTCCTTCACTGCCTGGTAGCTGCCGCCCAGGTAGCTGAAATGACTTCCGGTGAAGTCCATCGAACCGTATTCGGTGGTCAGCCCTTCATGGCCGGAACCGGTGCGCGGGGTACCGCGGGTGAAGTCGCCGGCCTGTAGCTGAAGGCCTTCGAGCTCCTCGCTGAGCAGGCTGATGCCGTCGAAGGATGAGGGCAGGGCGCGGTTGTCATTGATATTGAACACCGGGTTTTCGGTCTGCTGGCGGCCCACGCGCACTTCGGTGTTGGAGACGCGCAGCTTCACGTTGGCCACGCCCATCTTCGACCACTGCGGCACGGCATCCCCATCACTGTCGGTCAGCGTGCGTGTGCCGCCGCCTGCGATACGGCCGCGGCCGCGCTCCAGGGCGATCTCGTTGAAGGCGGCAGCGTCCACGCCGACCCCTACGGTGCCCTGAGTATAGCCGGAGCTGTAGGTGAGCTGGCTGCCCTGGGTCCAGGTGTAGCGACTGTGGGTCGGCTCGGTGTAACCGTCCTTCTTGATGTTGAAGTGGAAGCTGTCCTTCATCTGTTCGCGGGTGGCGAAGTTGCGGGTGCTGAAGGTCAGGCTCTGGCCTTCGACGAAGCCTTTCGCGCCGTCCTGGCCCTTGACCACCACTTCGGTGCCGCGGTGGATTTCGTCCGGCGGCAGATCTTCCCCGTCGGCCCAGGCCTGGCCCAGGCTGGCGGCGCCGATGGCTAGGGTTATCAGGGACTGGGTGAGTATGTGACGTTGCATGAGTTGCTCCTTGTTGTTGGTTTTCCTAGCAACGAATGCATCCCCTCCACCCATCGCAGAAATGGGGAAGCCGGCAGGCGGGGGGAAGTCGGGGCACCGCCCGGTCTGCGCCGGGCTGGCGTTCAGGCGGCCGGAGCCGCCAGTGACTGATCGGCGGTCAGGGGTGGTTGGACACGCCGTAGAAGGAGTTGAGTCCGAAAGGACTGATCAGGAAGCCCTGCACCGTCTTGCGCATGGGCTGGTAGACGGTGGAGTGAGCGATGGGACTGATCGGAAGCTGCTGAGCCAGCACCTGCTGCGCCTGTTGATAGAGCGCCACGCGTTTCTCGTGATCGTTGGTGGTCTTGGCTTCCTTGATCAGCTTGTCGTAGGCCGGGTCGCACCACTTGGAGAAGTTGTTGCCGTCCACTGCGTCGCAGCCGTACAGGGTGCCAAGCCAGTTGTCCGGGTCGCCGTTGTCGCCGCTCCAGCCGATCAGCATGGCGTCCTGCTCGCCGGCATGGGCGCGCTTGATGTACTCGCCCCACTCGTAGGTGACGATCTTCGCCTGGATGCCCACCTTGGCCCAGTCAGCCTGGATCATCTCGGCCATCAGCTTGGCGTTGGGGTTGTACGGGCGCTGCACGGGCATCGCCCACAGGGTGATTTCGGTGCCTTCTGCGATTCCGGCTTTCTTCAGCAGCGCCTTGGCCTGTTCCGGATCATAGGCCTGGCCCTTGATCGAGGTGTCGTAGGACCATTGGGTCGGCGGCATGGCGTTCACGGCCAGTTGGCCAGCGCCCTGGTAGACGGCGTCGATGATCGCCTTCTTGTTCACCGCCATGTCCAGCGCGCGGCGCACGTCGGTGTTGTCGAGCGGCTTGTGCAGGACGTTGTAGGCGATGTAGCCAAGGTTGAAGCCTGGCTGCGAAGGCACATTCAGGTTGGGGTCGTTCTTCAGCGCTTCCAGGTCGGCCGGGCGCGGGAAGAGCGTGATCTGGCATTCGTTGGCCTTGAGCTTCTGCATGCGCACCGAGGCATCGGTGTTGATAGCGAAGATCAGGTTGTCGACCTGCACGTCCGCCGGCTTCCAATAATCCTTGTTGCCCTTGAAGCGGATCATCGCGTCTTTCTGGTAGCGATTGAACGCGAAAGGGCCGGTGCCGATGGGCTTCTGGTTGATGTCGCTGGCCTTGCCCTGCTTGAGCAACTGATCGGCGTACTCGGCGGACTGGATCGAGGCAAAGCTCATCGCCAGGTTCTGGATAAAGGCTGCGTCGATGTTATTGAGGGTGAACCGGACGGTCTTGTCGTCGAGCTTCTCCACCTTGGCGATGTTGGTGTCCATGCCCATGTCGGTGAAGTAGGGGAATTCGCTGGGGTAGGCCTTACGGAACGGATGGTTCTTGTCGAGCATGCGGTTGAAGGTGAACAGCACGTCGTCGGCGTTGAACTCACGAGTCGGCTTGAAGTAATCGGTGGTGTGGAACTTCACGCCGGAGCGCAGGTGGAAGGTCCAGACCTTGCCGTCGGTGGAGGTTTCCCAGCTTTCCGCCAGGGCCGGCTGGGCTTCGGTGCCGCCGCGCGGGAACTGCACGAGGCGATTGAACAGGGTTTCCGCCGAGGCATCGTAGTCGGTGCCAACGGTGTACTGGCCGGGATCGAAACCCGCCGGGCTGCCCTCGGAGCAGTACACCAGGCTGGAGGCGGCATGGGCCGCGGAGCCGGCGAGCAGCAGCCCGCCAAAGGCGAGTGCGTGCAGGGGATTACGTCGCATCTTGCGCATTACCTGACCTCTTTCTTGTTTTTCTTCAGGGGCCGGCGAACCGATGGGGTTAGCAGCCGGCCCGGTCGGACTGGTCCGGATAAGGCCTATCCATTCATGGTCGGGCTGTACCCGGCCACGCCGCGCCGAAGTTAAGTCAGGCTGAAATTTAGTTCAACTTAAAATTCAGTGGCACTGAAAGTTTTGCCGGTTTGTGAATCAGGTGGCGGGATGTTCGCCGAACAGCGGCAGGGTGGTCACGGTGAGCATTTCCGCCACGTTGTCACCGATGTTGCGCAGGCAATGACGCTTGCCGGAGTCGAAGTGGACGGAGTCGCCGGGGCCCAGCGGATAGGTGTGGCCATCGATGTCGTAGGCGATGCGCCCGGTGAGGACGTAGGCGAATTCCGAGCCGTCATGCGTAATCAGTTCGGATTCGTAGCCGACCGGGACCGTTACTTTCACCGCGTTCAGCTGGTTGCCGGGGAAGCTGCTGGACAGTCGTTCGTAGCTCAGCGGCTGGCCTTCGATGGTGTAGCGCACGCGCTCGCCCTGGTGCGAGTCGGGGGGGATCTGCTGCGGCGAGTCGAACAGCGCATTGAGCGGTACGTCCAGCGCCTTGGCGATGCTGGCCAGGGACGACAGCGAGACGCCTGTGAGATTGCGTTCGGCCTGAGACAGGAAGCTGGCGGTGAGGCCGGACTCGGCTGCCACCTGGTTCAGTGTCTTTTTCGCCGCGCGCCGATAACGGCGCAGGCGTTCTCCGATACGATCTGCGGACATTGGGAAGGCTCTTTTAGGACGCGGGCAGCATACCAGCGTCGCCGTGCGCTGAATGCACCGGGCCATGATGCCGCAGAAATTCCCGTGGGTAATGCTCGATGTTGGAAAAGTCTTTGACCAGAAATTTCAGTGCTGCTTAAATTTCGTGTTGTTTTCATTCCTCGGGAGAGTCACATGACATTGGGAGTTGGGGGCGTAGGCCCTGAGCAGGCGCTGGCGAAGTTGCAGAGCATGACGGCCGGTGCTCGCCCCATCGCGCTCGAGGAATACCAGGCGCGAATCGCACAGTTACAGCGCCTGATGCAGGCACGGGAAATCTCGGCGGTGTTCCTCGATGCCGGCAGCTCGCTGTTCTATTTCACCGGCTTGAAGTGGAGCCCCAGCGAACGGCTGGTGGGTGCGCTGGTGCCGGCGCGGGGCGAAGTGCGCTACATCGCCCCGGCCTTCGAGGAGGGCACCGTGCGCGACCTGCAGGCGCTGCCGGGCAGCATCTGCGTGTGGGCCGAGCATGAGAGTCCGTTCACTCTGCTGGCCGGCATGCTGGCCGAGATCGAGGTGTGCGACGGCGCGCGGGTCGGTCTGTCCCACAGCCTGCCGTTCGGCATGGTCGAACGCCTGCGCCAGGCAACGGGCCAGCTGCAGTTGGTGGACGCCGGCGCGCTGATCGAGCAGTGCCGCCGTTGCAAGTCGCCGGCGGAGCTGGCGCTGATGCAGCGGGCGAAGGACATGACCCTGGAAGTGCAGAAGGCCGCTGCGAGCATCCTGCGCGAGGGCATCACGACCACCGAGGTGACGCGCTTCATCGAGGCTGCGCACCGGCAGGTCGGCGCGCCGGGTTCGACCTTCTGCATCGTGCTGTTCGGCGAGGACAGCGCCTTCCCTCACGGCGTACGCCAGCCGCGCCCGTTGCGTGAAGGCGACATGGTGTTGATCGACACCGGCTGCCAGCTGTTCGGCTACAACTCGGATATCACCCGCAGCTACGTGTTCGGCACGGCCAGCACGCGCCAGCGTGAGTTGTGGAACCTGGAGAAGGCCGCACAGCAGGCCGCTTTCGATGCCGCCGCGCTCGGCTCGCCCTGCGAGCAGGTTGACGCTGCCGCCCGCCGTTGCCTGGAGGTCGGCGGCCTCGGGCCGGACTACGCGTTGCCGGGTTTGCCGCACCGCACGGGTCATGGCATCGGCCTGGATATCCACGAAGGTCCGTACCTGGTGCGCGGCGACAGCACGCTGCTGGACGTCGGCATGTGCTTCAGTAACGAGCCGATGATCTGTGTGCCGGGGGAGTTCGGCATCCGTCTGGAAGACCACTTCTACATGACGGCGGAAGGCCCGCGCTGGTTCACCCAGCCGAGCCATTCGGTGGATGATCCCTTTGGCTTGAACGCATAGCCCTCTAGGAGCGAGCTTGCTCGCGAATGCATTTCCCGGCAGCACGATTGCGGGGCGGTTCGCGAGCAAGCTCGCTTCTACAAAGAACAATCAGGGGGCCAGTTCAACCCGCGAGAAGTTGTTCGACCCAAGCGGGCTCAGGGTGAAGCCACTCACGCCCGGTCGCACCACCGCGAACTGTTTCGGATAGGCCAGGGCGATCCACGGCGCTTCGCGCTGGTAGATCGCCAGCGCCTGCCGATAGAGCCCTGCGCGGGCCTCCTGGTCGGTGATCGCGCGGGCCTTGCGCAGCAGTTCGTCGAACTCCGCATTGCACCAGCCCGCCTGGTTCTCACCACTCTTTGCGGCGGCGCAGGACAGGTTCGGCGTCAGGAAGTTATCCGGATCGCCATTGTCGCCGGCCCAGCCCATGAAGATCAGGTCGTGCTCGCCCTGCTTGGCGCGCTTGATCAACTCGCCCCATTCGAACACACGGATATCGGCCTGGATGCCGATCTGCCCCAGGTCGTTCTGCAGCATCTGCGCGCCGATACCGGGATTGGGATTGGTCGGGCCGCCGCCCGGTCGCGTCCAGATCGATAGCTTGAGGCCTGGCTTGATGCCGGCTTCTTCCAGCAGTTGTTTCGCCCGCGCCGGGTCGTGGGGCCATACCTTGAGCTGCGGATCGGACCCCCACAGCGTCGGCGGATACGGCGCCACGGCCAGGGTGGCAGCACCGTCGCCGAACTGTGCTCGCAGGTAGGCGTCGCGGTCGAAGGCGAGGTTGATCGCCTGGCGCACGCGCACGTCGTCCAGCGGCTTGTGGCGGGTGTTGAGGCCGACGTAGGCGACCAGCAGAGAGTCCAGTTCCTCGATCTTCAGCTTCGGGTCCTGGCGCAGCGCGGGAACATCGGTGGGCTTGGGGTAGACGGCGATCTGGCAGTCGCCGGCCTTGACCTTCTGGATGCGCACGTTCGGATCGGGAGTGATCGCCAGCAGCAGGCGCTCGATCTTCGGCTTGCCGCCCCAGTAATCCGGATTGGCGATGAAACGCACCTGAGCGTCCTTCTGGTAGCGCTGGAAGATGAAGGGTCCGGTGCCGATGGGCAGGTTGTTCAGTTGGTCGGCCTTTTCGGCGGCCAGCAGCAGGTCGCCGTATTCGGCGGAATAGATGGAGGCGAAGCCCATTGCCAGGTCGGCGAGGAAGGGCGCCTCGGGATGTTTGAGGGTGAAGCGCACGTGATGCTGGTCGAGCTTTTCCACTGCGCTGATGAGGCCCGGCAGGCCCATTGCCTCGGCGTAGGGGAAGCCGCGCGGGGCCAGCTTGTTCCACGGGTGCTTCGGGTCGAGCTGGCGCTGGAAGCTCCAGAGCACGTCGTCGGCGTTGAAGTCTCGGGTTGGGGTGAAGTAGTCGGTGCTGTGGAATTTCACGCCCTGACGCAAGGCGAAGGTGTACTGCAGACCGTCGTCGCTGATCTCCCAGCTCTCCGCCAGCGCGGGCACGACGCGGGTACTGCCGGGGGCGAACTGCACCAGGCGCTCGAAGACTGTTTCGGCCGAGGCGTCGGCGGTGGTGGCGGCAGTGTACTGGGTGATGTCGAAGCCTTCCGGGCTGGCCTCGGTGCAGACCACCAGGGATTGGCCGAACGCCGGCGTGCAGCCGAGCAGGCCGAGCAGGCAAAAGCGGGCGAGGGTCTTGGGCACGGACTGGACTCGAAAAGAAAAAGGCCGCCGGTGTGAGCGGCGGCCTCTGGCCTTACTTGCCTACGCTGACGCCGTAGAAGGAGTTCAGCGCGAACGGGCTGATCTTGAAGTCCTGCACCGTCTTGCGCATCGGCTGGTACACGGTGGAGTGGGCGATCGGGGTGATCGGCACCTGCTCCTTGAGGATGTGCTGGGCCTGCTTGTACAGCTCGGTACGCTTGGCCTGGTCCGGGGTGCGCTTGGCATCCTTGATCAGCTTGTCGTAGGCCGGGTCGCACCACTTGGAGAAGTTGTTGCCGTCCACTGCGTCGCAGCCATACAGGGTGCCCAGCCAGTTGTCCGGATCACCGTTGTCGCCGCTCCAGCCGATCAGCATGGCGTCGTGCTCGCCGCCCTTGGCGCGTTTGATGTACTCGCCCCACTCGTAGGTGACGATCTTCGCCTTGATGCCGACCTTGGCCCAGTCGGATTGCAGCATCTCGGCCATCAGCTTGGCGTTGGGGTTGTAGGGGCGCTGCACCGGCATCGCCCACAAGGTGATCTCGGTGCCTTCGGCAACGCCGGCCTTCTTCAGCAGTTCCTTGGCTTTCTCCGGGTTGTAGCCGGCATCCTTGATGGTGTCGTCGTAGGACCACTGGGTCGGCGGCATGCCGTTCACGGCGAGCTGGCCGGCGCCCTGGTAGACGGCATCGATGATGGCCTTCTTGTTCACCGCCATGTCCAGCGCTTCGCGCACTTCGAGCTTGTCGAACGGCTTGTGCAGGACGTTGTAGGCGATGTAGCCAAGGTTGAAGCCTGGCTGCGACGGCATGTTCAGGTTCGCGTCCTTCTTCAGCGCTTCCAGGTCGGCGGGGCGCGGGAAGAGGGTGATCTGGCACTCATTGGCCTTGAGCTTCTGCATGCGCACCGAGGCGTCGGTGTTGATGGCGAAGATCAGGTTGTCGATCTTCACCTCACCCTTGTTCCAGTAGTCCGGGTTGGCCTTGAAGCGGATCATCGCGTCCTTCTGGTAGCGACTGAACACGAACGGGCCGGTGCCGATCGGCTTCTGGTTGATGTCGGCGGCCTTGCCCTGCTTGAGCAACTGGTCGGCGTATTCGCCGGACTGGATCGAGGCGAAGCTCATGGCCAGGTTCTGGATGAACGCGGCGTCGACTTCGTTGAGGGTGAACTTGACGGTCTTGTCATCGACCTTCTCCACCTTGGCGATGTTTGCGTCCATGCCCATGTCGGTGAAGTACGGGAATTCGGTCTGGTATGCCTTACGGAACGGGTGATTCTTGTCGAGCATGCGGTTGAAGGTGAACAGCACGTCGTCGGCGTTGAACTCGCGGGTCGGCTTGAAGTAGTCGGTGGTGTGGAACTTCACGCCCGAGCGCAGATGGAAGGTGTAGGTCTTGCCGTCATCGGATACATCCCACTTTTCCGCCAGGCCCGGGATGACCTGGGTGCCGCCGCGCTCGAACTGGGTGAGGCGGTTGAAGACCGTTTCGGCCGAGGCGTCGAAGTCGGTGCCGGTGGTGTACTGGCCGGGGTCGAAGCCTGCCGGGCTGCCTTCGGAGCAATAGACGAGGTTGTTGGCGGCGTGGGCGAGCGGGGCACTGGCGATCAGCCCAGCGGCGATCATGGAGCGGATGACGGCGTTCTTACGCATACGGACCTCTGTTTATTCTGGTTGTCATCGAGGGGCAGCCTCGTGAGCTGCGTTGCGTGAAACTATGCACGGCACATGCCGGGCGCAAGCTGCTGGCGGGGATGAGTGTAGAAGTTGTGACGCGGGTGCAAGGGAATGTCGCAATTTCGACAATGGGAACCGTGCAGTCGAGCGACGGCGCCCCGGTCCCCAAGGCGCCGCGCTGGAAGAGGCCGCGGGTGTTACGGCATCTGCACCTCGATCGTGCCGTCAGCGCTGACGGTGACCTGGCTGGTGCCGGCTTCGATTTCCTGCGCCGGGGCTGAATCCATGGAGGCGAACTTGGCGGCGGCCATGCGCATCACCGGCATCGGGCGCGGTGCGCCGGAGGTGTTCAGGTTCAGGCTGACCAGCTTGTAGCCCTTGCCGCCGAGCGCGTCGGTGAGTACCTGGGCGCGTGCCTTTAAGGCATCCACCGCGCCTTTCATCATCGCGTCCTCGTTTTTCGCGCGGGTGGCGTCGGCGATGCTGAAGTCCATGCTGCCCATCTTCAGTTTGCCCAGCAGGTCGGCGGTGAGTTGCGAGAGGGCTGCGAAATCGGTGCTTTCCAGGCGGATTTCCGCACGCTCGCGCCAGGCGGTGATCTTCTGGCCCTTGTCGTCATACACCGGGTAGCTGTTGCGGCTGCCCAGGCTGACGGTCACGCCTTTGACCTTGCGCGCCTGCTCCAGCGCCGCGTTCAGCGTGGTAGTGGTCTCGGCTGCCAGTTTCGCCGGGTCGCTGGCCTGGCCTTCGCTGAACAGGGTCACGTGCATCAGGTCGTGGGCGACTTCCTGGCTGACCTCGGCGCGCAGCGAAACCTGGTTGTAGCGAGGTTCGTCTGCCAGGGCTCCCAGGCTGGTGGCGCACAGGGCGATGGCGGCGGCGATGGCGGTGAAGGGTTTCTTCAGTACAGACATGGATGACTCCTTGCTCCAGAAAATGTCCGGGCCACAGCTTAGTAGAGGCAGTGGCGAGGACTGTCAGACCCTTTGACGAGGAATGGTTCGAGTACGGGTTAACGGCGGGTGTCACCAATTGTTTCGGGCTGAGGCGGCCGTCACAGCGCGCGCTGGAGTATGCTGTGGCGCTATGCCGCATAAAGAGGAGGGGGCTCTTGGCTATACTCGCGCAAATTCCGGAATTCACCATGCGCCCACCGGTTTTCCAGCTTTCCGCCAGTCGTCAGAACCTTCTGCATCTGACGCTCATCCGTATTCTCGTGCTCGCCGCCCAGGCCGGCTCCGTCGGGCTTGCCTACAAGGCCCAGCTGATCCAGCTGCCCTGGCTCGCGCTCGGCGTGACCATCGGCGTATCCCTCGTGCTGTGCCTTGGCACCGCGCTGCGCCTGCGCGGCCCGTGGCCTGTGACCGAACTGGAGTACGCCGTCCAGTTGGCCTGCGACCTGGTCATCCACAGCGTGCTGCTCTATTACTCGGGCGGGTCGAGCAACCCCTTCGTCTCCTATTACCTGGTGCCGTTGACCATCGCCGCGGCGACTCTGCCGTGGCTCTACACCATCGCCCTGGCCGGTCTCGCGCTGGCCAGCTACACGGTGCTGCTGGTGTGGTTCCACCCGCTGGAGATGGCCGCGGGGCAACGCGACAACCTGCTGATATACGGGATGTGGCTGAGCTTCGCCCTGGCCGCCGCACTGATCACCTTCTTCGTCGCCCGCATGTCCGAGGCGTTGCGCCGGCAGGAACAACTGCAGGCCCAGCGCCGCGAGGAAGGCATGCGTGACCAGCAGTTGCTGGCCGTCGCCACCCAGGCCGCTGGTGCCGCCCACGAACTGGGCACGCCGCTGGCGACCATGAGCGTACTGCTCAAGGAATTGCGCCAGACCAATGCGGACCAGCCGATGTTGCAGGAAGATCTCGCCCTGCTGCAGGAGCAGGTCAAGCTCTGCAAGACTACTCTTCAGCACCTGGTACGTGCCGCCGAAGCGGATCGTCGCCAGGCAGTGGAAGAGCAGGGCGCCAACGAATGGGTTGAATCGGTGCTGCGCCGCTGGCACCTGATGCGCCCCGAGGCGAGCTATCGCTACCAGACGCTGGGCAAGGGCAAGGCGCCGCGGATGACTCCGCCGACCGACCTGAGCCAGGCGTTGCTGAACCTGCTCAATAACGCGACGGACGCCTGTCCGGACGATCTGGACATCCGCCTGGACTGGGATGCCGGAGAAATCTGCCTGAGCATCCGCGATCAGGGCCCGGGCGTGCCGCTGGCCATTGCCGAACAGCTCGGCAAGCCGTTCTTCACCACCAAGGGCAAGGGCTTTGGCCTGGGGTTGTTCCTCAGCCAGGCCAGCGTGACCCGCGCAGGTGGAACGGTGAAGTTGTATAACCATGAAGATGGCGGCACTCTGACGGAGTTGCGTCTGCCCAGAAGCTATGGCGTGGCCTGATTGCCGCGCCCGCGAGGAAGTACCATGAGCGAAGAGATCCTGTTCGAAGGCGAAGAGCAGCCCCACCTGCTGCTGGTGGACGACGATGCCACCTTTACCCGCGTCATGGCCCGCGCCATGACCCGTCGCGGGTTGCGGGTGTCGGTCGCCGGCTCCGCCGAGGAAGGCCTGGCCATGGCCAAGGAAGATCTGCCCGACTACGCCGTGCTGGACCTGAAAATGGACGGCGATTCCGGCCTGGTGCTGCTGCCCAAGCTGCTCGAGCTCGATGCCGAGATGCGTGTGGTGATCCTCACCGGCTATTCCAGCATCGCTACCGCGGTCGAGGCCATCAAGCGCGGCGCCACCAACTACCTGTGCAAGCCGGCTGACGCCGACGACGTGCTGACCGCGCTGCTGTCGCAACATGCGGACCTGGAAACCCTGGTGCCGGAAAACCCCATGTCGGTCGACCGTCTGCAGTGGGAACATATCCAGCGCGTGCTTGCCGAACATGACGGCAACATCTCCGCGACCGCCCGAGCGCTGGGTATGCACCGGCGCACATTGCAACGTAAGCTGCAGAAGCGCCCGGTGAGGCGTTAAGCGATCGATAACACAAAGGAGCGCCAATGAGCGCTCCTTTTTTGTATGTACAGCCGTGCGAGCCCATCCCCATGACCGACAGCGCCGAATACCGCGCCGCGAACGATGCCGTTCGCAGCCGCTTCTTCCACCGAGTCTGGCAACTCACCGCGCCCTACTGGCGCAGCGAAGAGAAGGGGATGGCCTGGTTGCTGCTGATCGTGGTGATCGCCCTGTCGTTGGTCGGCGTAGCCGTCTCGGTCTGGCTTAACAGCTGGTACCGTGACTTCTACAACGCCCTGCAGAACAAGGACGTCGACTCCTTCATCCGACTGGTCCTGTACTTCTGCGGCATCGCCGCGGCGGCTATTCTGATCGCCGTCTACCGCCTCTACCTGACCCAGATGCTGACCATCCGCTGGCGCCGCTGGCTGACGGAGAAGCACTTCGCCGCCTGGCTCGGCGACAAGAACTACTACCGCCTGGAACAACGCGGCCACACCGACAACCCTGACCAGCGTCTGACCGAAGACCTCAACAACTTCACCGACACTACCCTGACTCTGGGCCTGGGCCTGATCCGCAATGTGGTCAGCCTGGTGTCCTTCTCGGTCATTCTCTGGGGCGTTTCCGGCAGCATCGAGTTGTTCGGCATCACCATCCCCGGTTACATGTTCTGGGCCGCGCTGCTCTACGCTGCGGTCGGTAGCTGGCTGACCCACCTCATTGCCCGTCGCCTGATCAGCCTGAACAACCAGCAGCAGCGCTTCGAGGCGGACCTGCGTTTCGGTCTGGTGCGCGTTCGCGAGAATGCCGAGAGCATCGCCCTGTACAACGGCGAGGCCAACGAGAACGAACGGCTGATGACGCGCTTCCGCAATGTCTGGGGTAATTTCTGGGAGTTGATGAAGGTGCAGAAGCGCCTGACCTTCTTCAGCTCCGGCTACGCCCAGATCGCCATTATCTTCCCGTTGGTCGTCGCCGCGCCGCGCTACTTCGCCGGCAAGATCCAACTGGGCGAACTCATGCAGATC
This sequence comes from Pseudomonas sp. PVC-3-1, assembly GCF_057444315.1. Classification (NCBI taxonomy): domain Bacteria; kingdom Pseudomonadati; phylum Pseudomonadota; class Gammaproteobacteria; order Pseudomonadales; family Pseudomonadaceae; genus Pseudomonas; species Pseudomonas sp. PVC-3-1. Next base: position 6,336,584 of record NZ_CM172023.1, on the reverse strand, counting down.
AACTCCGCCTTCAGCAACGTGCAGGATGGCCTGAGCTGGTTCATCGACGCCTACGCCAGCCTTGCCAACTGGCGCGCTACCTGTGACCGTCTACTGAGCTTCCGTGGCGCCATGGCTGACATCGCCCAGGAATCGGCCAATATCGACGTGCGCAAGTCCGGCGATAACCTGCAACTGCACAACCTCACCCTCAGCCTGGGCAACGGCCGTGAGCTGCTGCAGCCCACCAGCCTGGCAGTCAATACCGGCGAGCACGTGCTGATCGGTGGGCCGTCCGGCGGTGGCAAGAGCACCCTGCTGCGAGCGATGAGCGGCCTCTGGCGCTACGGCAGCGGCGTGGTGCAGATGCCTGAGGCGCGCAGCCTGTTCGTCCCGCAGAAACCCTACCTGCCCATCGGTACGCTCGCCGAGGCGCTGTGCTATCCGGAGCAGGGCGATCGTCACGATCCCGAACAACTGAAGCAGGTGCTGCACCTGTGCCGCCTGGATTCCCTGATACCGCGCCTGGACGAAGCCGACCATTGGCAACGCCTCCTTTCTCCGGGCGAGCAGCAGCGTATGGCTATTGCCCGTGCGTTGCTCTATGCGCCGCAGTGGCTGTTCCTCGACGAGGCTACCTCCGCACTGGATGAAACCGACGAAGCCGCCCTTTATCAGGTGCTCCTAGACCAGTTGCCGGGCGTCACCCTGGTCAGCATTGGCCACCGGGTAAGCCTGAAGCGATTCCATCCGCGCCAACTGCGTCTGGAGGAACATCGTTTGCAGGAGATCGAGTCTGTTTTGCCAGCGTAGTGGCAGTTTGATTCACTGGGATATTGTGATCAGGTTAGTGGGAAACATCTGAAAGTCTTCTCAGACGGGATGATTTCTTCTTATTTATTTACATTTTTCAGTGTTTAGCCGCTGCGAAGTTTTCAATAACAGGTACCCTGTGCACCCCGGCGGTTACCCCGTCGGGCCGAATGCATTCCAACGGTACCGCCATGAAATCCCTTTCCCCGTCACGGCAAGCCCTGACCCGCTCGGACCTGCGCCTGGTCGACACGCGCCGGTACGTGCTGGGTGCCGCGTGCATGGCCATCGTCCTGGCCATCGCGGCGTTTGCCGGTGGGCTGTGGATCGGCCGCCAGCCCGCGGGGCTTCCTGTGCAACCGGTGGTGACGGCCACCGAGGCCACCACCCCTGATGCCTCCGAGGAACGCTTCACCGCCGAACGTGTCGGTGAACTGGCTGGGCGCCTGCAGGTGCTGGAGAAAGACGCTGCCTACTTGCTCAAGGCAGTGGATAGCCAGCAGGAAATCACCCGCAAGGTCACCAGGCTCGACCCCACGCTGATTCCGAAGCCGAAACCGGTCAGCACCAAGGGCGAAGGCGGGGTCCTGTTGCCGCCGCGAGATTGCGGTACCGCCGCGGCCACCGACCTGACCCAGAGCGAGCAATCCGTCCGCTGCCTGCGCCGTGTCTTCGACCAATTGATGGATCAGGTCGCCCGGCGCAATGCCGATTTCATGGCCATCCCCGCGCGCCGACCGCTGGAGGACGCTCGCCTGGGTTCGCCCTTCGGCAATCGAGTCGATCCTTTCAATCGGCGCCTGGCCTTCCATTCCGGGCAGGATTTCTCTGCGCCGATCGGCACGCCGATTCACGCCGCTGCCGGTGGCCGCGTCATCGCCGCGGGTCCGCATACATCGTATGGAAACCTGGTGGAGATTGACCACGGCAATGGATTGGTCACGCGCTATGCGCACGCGTCGAAAGTCTTCGTGAAGGTCGGCGATGTCGTGTTGCCGGAGCAGAAGATTGCCGCGGTAGGCTCGACCGGCCGCTCGACGGGAGCGCACCTGCATTTCGAAGTATTGCTCAAGGGCGAGTTCGTCGACCCGCAGAACTTCCTTTCGCTGGGCGGGATGGAGATAGACAGCGATGGCATGGCCGCGGACTAGAAAACTCGATACCCGTCAGTTGCTGCATGCCGAGCACCGGCCTCATGTTCCCCGCGGTCATGGCTGGCTGGTCTGGGTGGCGCTGGTGTTGGTGATCGCGGTGGCTGCCGCCGTCGCCGTGTACTGGATGCGCCAGGGTGATGACCAGCAGGCGCAACAGCGGATCGCCGAACTCGAGGCGCGTAACCAGGAATTGAGCGAGGCCCTGGAAAGGGAGCGCTTGCAAGTGAACGAAGAAATGGCGAATCGCGACCAACTGATGCGTCGCATCGACGTGATGTCCGCCCAGATCAAGCAACTGAAGACGGAGCAGGCGTTCTACCGCCAGCAGAAACCTGGCAAGTAGTACGCGCGAGGAATTGCGATGTTCAGCAACAGCAAGAAGAAAGGCCCGCAAGTGTCGGTGGACAAGTTCTCCAGCCTGCTGTCGGGCAATGTGGACCTGGTTGGCGATATGCAGTTTCAGGATGGCCTGAAGATACTCGGTACCGTGAAGGGCAATGTCTGTCACAAGCCCGGCGCGGCCAGCCTGCTGGCGCTCAGCGCGGAAGGGCGGATCGAGGGCAACGTCAGCAGCTACGACGCGCTGATCGACGGCACCATCATCGGCGACCTGTACGTCGAGCACCTGCTGGAGCTGCACTCCAATGCGCGGGTGGTCGGCAATATCCAGTATCGCCAACTGAGCATGGAAAACGGCGCTACGGTGGACGGCAAGCTGACCCGCCTGGCTGACGGTGAGGCCCCCAAGCCGCTGGAGCTGCCGGCTCCGGTGCGCGAAGAGGAAGTCGAAGCCTGATTTGCCCCGGCGCAGTGGGTACTTAGCTTGCTATGATTGTCGCCCCCTCCGCCCAGATCGTTTCGCCCCATGCTCGCACTCCTGCTCCAGACCTTCAGCATCACTGCTCCGGTCTTCGCCATGCTTTTCCTTGGAGTGCTGTTGCGCCGCGTCGGGGCGATCAATCCGGAATTCATCCAGACAGCGTCGGCGCTGGTCTTCAACGCCACTATGCCGGCGATGCTCTTCCTCGGCATCTACCACTCCGACCTGCACAGCGCTGCGCGCCCGGAAGTGCTGCTGTACTTTTGTGCGGCGACCCTGGCGGGTTTCCTGCTTGCCTGGGGCTGGGCCGCATGGCGGGTGCCGCGCGCGGAGCGGGGCGTCTACGTTCAGGGGTCGTTCCGTGGCAACAACGGCATCATCGGTCTGGCACTGGCCACCAGCCTGTATGGTGACCATGGTCTGGCGCTGGGCTCGGTCCTCGCCGCGCTGGTGATCCTCTGCTACAACATGCTGTCCTCGGTGGTGCTGGCGATCTACAGCCCGAGTATGAAGTCCGATCCGCTGAGCATTGCGCGCAACGTCATCTGCAACCCGCTGATCATCAGTGTTCTGGCGGCGCTGCCGTTCTCCTGGTTCGGTATCGGCCTGCCGAAGTGGCTGCTGACCTCCGCCGACTACTTCGCCCAGATGACCTTGCCGCTGGCGCTGGTGTGTATCGGCGGCACCCTGTCGCTGGCCTCGCTGCGCGAGAGCGGTGGGCTGGCGATCAGCGCGAGCCTGATGAAGATGGTCTGGCTGCCGCTGATCTGCACCTCCGTCGCCTGGGCATTGGGCTTCCGCGGAGCCGAACTGGGCGTGCTGTTCCTTTACTTCGCCAGCCCCACGGCGGCGGCCAGCTATGTCATGGCCCGTGCGGCCAATGGCAACCACGAGCTGGCGGCGTCGATCATCGTCATCACCACCCTGGTGGCGGCGCTGACCACCAATGTCGGCATCTTCGTCCTGCAGTGGGGCGGCTGGATGTGACTCGAGGGAAGTCGAGATTCTTCCAATTGGTGTTGGGTAAATGGCGATTCAGCTTGTAGGAAATTTCTGAAAGATCGCTCTATGTCGCAACGCCGCGCGAACGCCGTTCCGCGCGTCGACAAGACCGGTTACATTTGGCTCCCCCGCTATGCACGATCAAGGAATGTTCATGCAGCTCACGCGTCGGATGGTTCGTGCCGTCTTCTTTTTATCAGCCAGTCTCCTGGCTGCGACGGTTGCTGCCGAGCCGAGTGCGGACCTCTCCAGCCCTGCCGCCGGCTGGCGTTATTCCGGCCTGACCGATGATCCCAGCGTGCCTCGCGTGGCCTATCCCACGCCACCCATCGACCGGGGCGGTTCCCGTGGCCGCAGCCTGATCGAAGGCCATCTGCGCGAAGTGGCCGGTATCGACCGCGCCCAGCGCCTGGTAGTCAACGGCAACCCGCTCCCTCTCTATACCGACGCCGAAGGCAAGTTTGTCCGCCCGTACAACTTCGGTGCTGGCAGCAACAGCGTCGAAGTGGCCAGTGCCGAGGGCAAATCCCTCAAGCGCATCCAGTTCTATGAAGCCAACAACAGTCGGGTCGCGCCACGCATCCGCCTGGCGCTGGGCTGGAACGACCCCAAGGCCGAGCTCGACCTGCATATTGTCACGCCTGACGGCCAGCATGCCTTCTGGGCGCGGCCGCGGCTGAGCAACGGCGGCGGCCTCGACCCGGACGGCGTCGATGGCCCCGGCCCGGAAATGTTCACCATGGCTGCGCCGCTGCATGGCACCTACCTGGTCTATGTGAACTACTGGGGCAACTACAACGCCAGCCAGGGTTACAACTTCCAGGAAGGCAATCACGAGCAGGATGTGATCACCGCCGAGATCAACCTGGTGTTCAACGAAAATACCGTCAACGAGAAGCGCGAGACCTTCGTGGTGCCCATGCGCACCATCGGTGATCTGGTGCTGGTGAAGACCTTCAACTACTGAATTCGCCCCTCGCAGGGATGACACGGGACAAGCGATCCATGAGCGACAACACGCCCTCCAGCAGCCAAGACAGTACCCCTACGCCGCCGGCACAGGCTCCGCGCCGTGGCCCGCTGATCGCCATCGGCGCGCTCGCCGCCGCCTTGGTCGCCGGTGGCCTGGCCCTGGCCTTCGGCCTGATTCCCGCCTTCCACTCGGCGCCGGTGGGCACCCTGGAAGCGCCGGAGAGCCCGGAAGTGGTCCGCGACCTCAAGCGCCCGGACGCGCTGATCGAAAGCGCCTCCCTCAGCCAGTTGCCCAAGGCCTTGCTGGAAGTGCCGCTGCTGCGCGATGTGCTCACCGAGGACTTCGTCTTCTACTACGAGAACAACGCCGACCGCCTGGGCCTGACCGGCACCCTGCGACGCATCGTCTACGAACACGACCTGACTCTGAAGGACAGCGTGATCGAGGAGTTGCTCGACCAGCCGGCGCAGGTCGCCCTGTGGCGTGGCGCCGACGGCCGCCTGCGCGACTTCATGGTGGTGCTCAAGCGTGGTGGGCTGGCCAAGGTACTGGAGCCGCTGGCCAAAGTCGCGGCCGATGACACCCAACTGAAGAAGGTCTCGGAAATCCAGGTGAAGGGCAGCGCCACGCCGGTCTACAGCCTGCGCTACGGTGCCGAGAAGGCCTTGCTGTTCGTCTCCCGTGGCGACCAGATGCTGGTGTTGTCGAACCCGAAGATGCTCTTCCCAAACCCGGACTACGACAACCTGGGCGAGCCCGACGCGGCCATCGCCAAGGACCTGGGCACCGCGCTGGAAGGCGAACCGCTGTTTGCCGAGGACTTCGCCCTGGAGCCGCGCGGTGAGCTGAAGCAGCGCATCACCCTGGGTGCCGGTGTGCTCGCCATGGGCTACCAACGCTTCATCCCGACCTTCGCAGGCGTGCGCTTCGATCAGGGCAAGGACGGTTGGCACAGCTACCTGGCGCTCAATGAGGTCGCCCGCCAGCCGGACCTGGATTTCACCCCCGTCTGGCAGGCCATGCCCATGGGCGCCAGCGCGTGCGTCGCGCTGCCGGTTACGCCGGGCCTGTACGACAACATGCTGGTGAAGCTCGGCGCCGAGCAGAAGATGGCCGCCGCGTTCTCCGAGCATCTCTCCGGTGCCGCCGGCCTGTGCTGGTACCCGGAGTCGCGCCTGCACTCGCCGCTGCTCGCGGTGAAGCTCGACGCGCCGGCCAGTCCCGAACTGGACGAGCAACTGGGCAAGCTCTTCGGCAGCATGATCGGCGCCTACGAGGCCAACGTGGAGGCCGGCGCCTTCGAGGTTGAAAGTCGAGCCGAGGGCGAAGGTCGTCTGTGGCAACGCCAGGTCAGCTCGCGCTTCGGCCAGTACCCGGCCAGCGAGGCGGAGAACCCCGACCAGGTCAGCGGCAATGGCTTCTTCCGTGTCAGCCTGCTACGCGACGGCAACACGCTGCTCTTCTCCATCGACGACAAGCTGCTGGACAAGGCGCGCAACACCCTGGCCAAGCGCTTCCCGCCGCTGGCCGACGTACTGCCCAAGGATGCTCTGGTGCCCGCCTACCTGGCGCCCAAGACGCTGTCAGCACTGCTCCAGCGCGAAACCCTCGACAGCCTGCCGCAGGACATCGAGCCGGTGTTCCGCAACGCCGCTGACACGCTGCTCCTGCCACGCCTGAAGACCCTCGCCGGCAACGGCTCCTACGCCCTGACCCTGCCGGCCGGCAGCGAGCCCAGCGGCGAGTGGGAGTGGCTGCCGCTGGAATGGAAGGCGCTGTGATCCGCAAACCCCTCATGCTGCTGGCCAGTCTGCTTGTCGCCACGCTGGCGCATGCGACCGAGCCGGCGCTGGATGCGCAGCAGACCCAGGTGTTCCGCGCCTGGTTCGTGCGCATTGCCGAGGAGCAGCTGCGCCGCGGGCCGAACCCGCGCTGGTACCAGCAGGACTGTGCAGGGCTGGTACGCTTCGCCGCCAACGAGGCGCTGAAGGTGCACGACGCCAAGTGGCTGCGCGCCAATGGCATGTCCAACCGCTACCTGCCGCCGGAGCTGGAACTGTCCGACGCGCAGCGCAATCTCGCGCAGAGCTGGCAGCAGGGGGGCGGCAAGACCGGCCCCTATGTCAACGCGATCAAACTCATTCAATACAACAGCCAGCTCATCGGCCGCGACCTCAACCAGGCGCGCCCCGGCGACCTGATGTTCTTCGACCAGGGCGATGACCAGCATCTGATGATCTGGATGGGCCGCGATATCGCTTATCACACCGGCACTCGTACGGCGACCGACAACGGCATGCGCTCGGTCAGCCTGCAACAACTCATGACATGGAAGGACACCCGATGGATACCCGACGAATCCAATCCCAACTTTATCGGCGTCTATCGCTTGTCCTTCCTGACCCGATGAGCGCGCTGCGCGGCATTGTCGCTGCTCTGGCCTGCGCCGGCCTGTTCGCCGCCGCGCCTGCGATCGTGCAGGCGGACGACGACGTCCCGGCGAGCGGCTACACGCCCATGGCCGGCGAGTCGTTCTTCCTGCTAGCCGACTCGAGCTTCGCCTCAGACGAAGTGGCCAAGGTGCGCCTGGAAGCGCCCGGTCGCGACTACCGCCGCTACCGCATGGAGCCCTACGGCGGCGCAGACATCCGCGTCTACCGCATCGACCAGCCGCTGGACTTCCTCAAGCGCCAGAAGAACCTGCACCGCGTGCTGTCCGAAGGGCAGTTCAAGGGCGAGGGGCTGTCCAATACCCTGGCCTACCTGTGGGACAACTGGTACCGCAAGTCGCGTCGGGTGATGCAGCGGACCTTCTCCTATGAGTCGCGTCAGCAGGTCACCGAGGTAGTGCCCGAGCTGAAGATGGGCAATGCCATGCGCGCGCCGACCCCGTACGATGCGCAGCCGCAGTACGCGCCGATCCCCGGACTGCCGATGGTCAGCCAGTTCCGCTATCCGCTGTGGGATGCCAAGCCGATCCAGCCGCCGAAGGAAGTCACCCTGGCTGGCTCCTCCAGCGAATTCATCAACGTCGCCCCGGGCAACGTCTATGTACCGCTGGGCAAGCTGAAACCCGGCCTGTACCTGGTCGAAGCGCTGGTCGGCAAATACCGTGCGACCACCGTGGTGTTCGTCTCCAACAGCGTTGCGGTGAGCAAGATCGCCGGCAACGAGCTGCTGGTGTGGACCGCGCGCAAGCATGAAGGCACGCCAGTGGGGGGCGCCAAGGTACTGTGGACCGATGGCCTGGGCGTGATGAGCAGCGGGAGCAGCGATGCCGACGGCCTGCTGCGCCTGCAACACGTCAGCCCCGAGCGCTCCTTCGTGATTGGTGAGGACGAGGAGGGCGGCGTCTTCGTTTCCGAAAACTTCTATTACGACAGCGAAATCTACGACACCAAGCTCTATGCCTTTACCGACCGCCCGCTTTACCGTCCGGGTGACTGGGTATCGCTGAAGATCGTCGGCCGCGAGTTCAAGAACTCCCGCGAGTCGCAGTCGCCGCAGAGCGCGCCGCTGCGCCTGTCGGTGATCGATGCCGCCGGTACCACCTTGCAGACGCTCGACCTCAAGTACGACGCCAAGAGCGGCACCAACGGTCGCTTCCAGCTGCCAGCCAACGCCGTAGCCGGTGGCTATGAGCTGCGCTTCGACTACCGCGACCAGACCTACAGCAGCGCCTTCCGCGTTGCCGAGTACATCAAGCCGCACTTCGAGATTTCCCTCGACCTCGCCAAGCCCGACTTCAAGACCGGCGAGCCGGTAAAGGGCAACCTGATCCTGCTCTACCCGGACGGCAAGCCGGTGGCCAACGCTCGCCTGGAGCTGAGCCTGCGCGCGCAACAGCTGTCCATGGTGGACAACGAACTGCAGTACCTCGGCCAATTCCCCGTGGAGCTGTCGAGCGCACAGATCACCACCGACGACCAGGGCCGCGCCGCGCTGGACCTGCCGGCAGCGGAGAAACCCAGCCGCTACATGCTCACCGTGTTCGCCAGCGATGGCGCCGCGTATCGCGTGAAAACCAGCAAGGAAATCCTCATCGAACGGGGCGCCGCGCGCTACCGCGTGAGCGCACCGCAGCGCTTCAGCGCCGCTGGTGACAAGGTCGAATTCAGCTATGCCGCTGAACAACAGACGCAGATCCAGCCGACCGCCTACCGCTGGCTGCGCCTGGAAGATCGCAGCAGCGGCGACGGCACAGTGGCCGACGGCAAGTTCGCCATCACCTTCGACAAGCCCGGCACCTACAGTGTCGAACTGCGTGACAAGGCCGGCCAACTGCTCGGCGGTACCGGCCACTCGGTCAGCGGCGATGGCGTCAAAGCCGTACCGGGTACCGTGGAAATCGTCCTCGACAAGGCCGAGTACCAGGCGGGTGAAGAAGCGCTGGCGTTGATTACCTTCCCCGAGCCGGTGGATGATGCGCTGCTGTCGCTGGAGCGCGACAAGGTCGAGGCCACCGCGCTGCTGTCCAAGGGCGGCGACTGGCTGAAGCTGGAGAAGCTCAACCCCACGCAGTACCGCGCACGCATTCCGGTGAAGCCGGAGTTCTCGCCGAACCTGACCTTCTCCGTGCTCTACACCCGCAGCGGTGACTACAGCTTCCAGAACGCCGGCATCAAGGTCGCCGTGCCGCAGGTGGAGATTGCCGTCAGCACCGACAAGGAGCGCTACGAGCCGGGCGAGACGGTCACCGTCAACCTCGACACCCGCTACGCCGGCAAACCCGTCGCCAGCCATCTCACCGTGAGTGTGGTGGACGAGATGATCTACGCGCTGCAGCCGGAGATCGCCCCAGGCATCGACCAGTTCTTCTACCATCCGCGGCGCAACAACGTGCGCACCAGCGCCAGCCTCGCGTTCATCAGTTACGACGTGGCACTGCCTGGCACACCCAGCGCGCCCGGCCGCGCCAACCGCAGCGAGCGTGGCGTGAAGGTGCTGGAGCGCCCGCGCCGCGAGGAAGTGGACACCGCCGCCTGGGAACCGGAGCTGGTCACCGATGCCAACGGCAAGGCCCAGTTCAAGTTCCGCATGCCCGACTCACTGACTCGCTGGCGTATCACTGCTCGGGCCATGGATGACGAAGGCCAGGTCGGCCAGAAGAAACAGTTCATCCGCTCCGAGAAACCGCTGTATCTGAAGTGGAGCGGGCCGAAACGTTTCCGCAGCGGCGACGCTCCGGACCTCGGCCTGTTCGTCTTCAACCAGGGTGAGCAGGACACCAAGGCCGAGCTGCTGATCCGCGCCAACGGCGTTGAGAAGACGCAGGCACTGGAGCTCAAGCGTGGCGTCAACTATATCGCCCTGCCGCAGCAGCCACTGAACGAGGGTGACTGGACCGTCGAGCTGCGCCAGGACAGCCAGATTCGCGATAGCCTCGGCGTTCACTTCAGCCTGGTGGCCGACAGCTGGCAAGTGCTGCAGTCCAAGCCGCTGCAGGTCAACGCACAGAACACTCCGCTGCAACTTCCGGCGGATGCCCGCGATGTCACTCTGCGCCTGGACGACAGCGCCCAGGCCCTGCTGCGCGGCAACCTCGATTCGCTGCTCGACTATCCGTGGGGTGGTGTCGAGCAGACCGCCAGCCAACTGCTGCCCCTGAGCGTCGCCTATCCGATGCTGGCGAACGGCGAGCCGCGGGTTCGCGACCGTCTGCGCCTGATCATGCAGACCAGCCGCCTGCGTCTGGTGCAGATGGCCGGTCCGGACGCGTACTTCACCTGGTGGGGCGGCGAAGACAATGACGCCTTCCTTACCGCGTACGCCTATTACGCCGACTGGCACGCCAGCCGCGCGTTGGAAATCCAGCTGCCGCCGGATCACTGGCAGCGCGTGCTGGAGCTTTACTCCGCGCGTGCCAGCGCCACGCCGCTGCTGCAGCGCGCGCTGATCCTGGCTTTCGCCCGTGACATGAAGTTGCCGGTGCAGACGCTGGTCAGCGGTCTGCTCACCGATCTGGAGAACGCCGGCAACGGCGAGGCGGCGAAGTCGGTGAACGATTTTGACAGCGACGACAGCCTGGTCATGGGCCGGCCGGACTCTGAACTGGGCCTGGCAGTGGCTCGTGTGCTGACGGCCAGCCTGGCCGAGCAGAACAAGGTCGCGCTGCCGCAAGGCTTCGCCAAGCAACTGGATGGCGCACGCCTGAAGCTGAACACCAGTGATCAGCCGTTCGCCCGTGCCGTGCAGCTCTATAGCGGTAGCGTGGACGCCAACCGCGCCCGCGCGCTGCTGCTGAGCCTGGCGCCGCAGCAGTCCACTATCGAACGCGCCCTCGCGCTGACCTGGATGCAGCGCGCCGTGGCCGATGCTCCGGCTGCCGAGCTGCCCAAACCGGTGGCGGATTGGAAGGAAGGCCGCAGCACCACCGGCGATGCCTTCTGGCATTGGCAGGGTAAGGAGGTGCCCGCGCAGCTGGACCTGAGCGCCGCGCCGTCGCGTCCGCTCAACGCTTCCGTGACCTTCCGCAGCGCCGAAGCGCCGGCCAGCCAGTTGCCGGTGAGCATCAAGCGTCGCCTGCTGCGCCTGGTGCCGGGCGAAGACGCCTTCGCCTTCAGTGCCGAGGCGTTGGGCGACAAGCCGCTGTCCAGCGACGAGCTGTACCTCGACGAAGTGACTCTGACCACCGAGCAGGCGCAAGCCCTGCGCTACGGCATGCTGGAAGTGCCGCTGCCGCCGGGCGCGGACGTCGAGCGCACCACCTGGGGCCTGCAGATCAGCGGTCTGGGCGGTGTCGAGGCGACCAGCCTGGAGCGCGCTCGCAACGAACCCGGCGACCTGTTCTACGGCGTGCCTGTGGATACCCTGGGCGGCGAGCTGCGCTTCCGCCATCTGGTCCGCTTCTCGCAGAAAGGCGAGTTCGTCCTCCCGCCGGCGCGTTACCAGCGCCTCTATGCGCCGCAGGAGCAGGCGCTGGAGCAGCAGCCGGCCCTGGCGAAGATCAAGGTCCAGTAATCCATGCGCGTGCGCCTCGCCGGACTGATTCTGTTGTTGCCGCTGAGCGCCCTGGCGGCGCCCAGCTCGCAGGAGCAGGCGCAGTTGGCCTGGCGCACAGCGCAGGGCGACGAGCTGCTGCGGCTCGGGCCGCAGCAGGTGCTTGATCGCCAGCCGCTGCCCGCGGACCTGCGCGCGCCGCTGGGTAGCCTGTGGAAGCTGTTCGTCTACGTCTGGCTCAGCGACACGGGCCAGCAGGAGCCGGCCTACCAGTGCCGTGGCGAGAGCAAGGAAGAGGTCTACTGCTGCTCGGCGGGGCAGAGCATCGAGCGTGATGCCGCGCTGGTGAAGTCCTGTGGCCTGTATTTCCAGCCGCAGCGCCTGGGCATCGACCGTTCGGTCTGGCAGCAATACTGGCAGGCGCGCTATGCGCCGGCCTGGGTCACTCAGTTGGACAAGCTGGCGCCGCGGACCGAAGTCCCGGTTGCCGAACTGCTCGAACAACTTCAACACCTGCCCGCCCAGGAGCAGGCCCGGAAGGTACTGCTGGACGTCAGTCTCGCCGCGGATGACGGTCGCGCCGCGGCTTCACTGGGCGGACGCCTGCGGGTGAAAACCTGGAGCTGGGACGAGAATGGCCCGCGCGAGGGTGGCTTTGCCGGGTGGCTGGTGGACGGGACGCCACTCTGGGCTCGCGGCCCGGGCACCAGCAAGACGGTGCTGGCGAAGTACGGCAACGCAATCGGCGGCGCCTTGCCGGCTCCGTGGCCCAGTGATCCTGGGCGCTGCGTGGAGGTGGGGCTGTTCAGCCGCTATCCGCTGAAAGAGGTCTACGACGTACGCAATCAACCTGCCACCGAAGGCCTGTTGGCGGGCCGGCAGAGTGTGTTGTTCGCCAATGGCGTCCGACTGGATGTGAGCAGCAGCGGCGATCTGTTCCTCGAGCGCGGTGCCGAAGGCCCACGCCTGACTGCGCGCCTGTCCCGCGAGGAGTACGTCGCCCGCGTGCTGGATCGCGAGGCGTCCGCTACGCCGCCGGAGGCGGCCAAGGCGCTGGCGGTGACCATCCGCACTTATCTGTTGCAGAACGGCGCGCCGCGCGGCGACTGCCTGAGTATCGACGACAGCAGCCAGCGCCAGCGCGTGGCGCCGCGCCCGGCCAGCGAAGCGGCGCGGGGCATTGCCGCCTGGACGGCCGACCTGGTGCTGGCCGGTGGCACCGTCACCTATCACTCGGACGAGGCGGGGCAGTCGAAACTGTCCTGGCGCGACGCTCAGGAACAGGCAGCCAAGGGCCTGCGCTATGACGCGATCCTTGCTCGCGCTTTCCCGCGCACAAGCCTCAGCCGTTGGAGCAATCCGATCGCCGCCTGCCAGCCGCTACCGGAGGCGGAGCGTTGGCTGAAGGCGCAACGGCGGGACTGGCGTCCGCGCCTGGAAACCGAGGCAGGCTATGAGGAGTTGCAGTCGTTCGCCGTGTGCCGCCTGAGCAGCGGCCGGCCCTACGTTGACCGGGAACGCCAGCGCATCTACGTGCGCGGCCTCTACTCCCAGCAGGATCGCCTCGACCTGGCTCATGAATATCTGCACCTGGCTTTCCAGGCGCACCCCAATGGACAAGACGAGGGCTACGTGGAAAGCCTGGCCCGTCGCCTGATACTGGAATGATCAGCATGAAACTCGCCCATGTGCTCCGCCTGTCCCTGCTTGCCAGCCTGATTCCGTTGGGTGCGCAGGCCGCCGAATCGCCGATCAGCCTGGATACCCCACTGGGCGGCTGGCGCTCGGGCGACGGCGACAAGGCCGACTTCCGGCAGACGGTGAACTACCCGGCGTCCTCGGTGAACTCGCGGGAGGACCAGTCCGACACCGCGCGCATCCGTGGCGAAATCCGTGGGTTGCCAAAGGACAGCAAGGAACCGGCACGCCTGGTGGTCAATGGCGTGGCCATGCCGATGCGGGTCGAAAGTGACGGACGGTTCGACCGTCCGTTCGCCTTCCCGGCGGGCTCCAACAGCGTCGAAGTCGTCAGCCCGGACGGCCAGCAGCGCAAGCGCGTGCAGTTCTACCACGGCGGCGGTGGTGGCGAGGTGGCGGCCAAGCTGCGGGTCATGCTGTCCTGGGATTCGGACAATACCGACCTTGATCTGCACCTGGTGACGCCCGATGGTGGGCACGTCTGGTACGGCAACCGCTCACTGCCCAACGGCGCGGCCCAGGACGTCGACGTGACCACTGGCTATGGCCCGGAAATCATCGCCAGCCCAACTCCGCTCAAGGGGCAGTACCTGGTCTATGTGAACTACTACGGTGGCGGCTGGAGTTCGGACGAAAGCTCCGGCGACGTGAATGCAGCCAAGCCGCTGACCACGGCGCAGGTGACCATCGTCACGGAGGAGGGCACGGTGAACGAGAAGCAGGAGTCCTTCCTGATCCCGATGCGCCAGCCGGGTGAGCTGACCCTGGTGAAGCGGTTCAGTTATCCATAAATGAATGTTCAGGCCTGCGTAGGAGCGGACTTTGTTCGCGATGGCATCCGGCGCGATTCGGACCTATCGCGGACGGAGTCCGCTCCTACGTAACGTCTGAATCAGGCGTTCTGGTCTGCCTGCCACGCGTCGATCACTTCCTGCGCCGCGCGGAAGGCATCGATAGCCGCCGGAACACCGGCATAGACCGCGCAATGCAGCAGCGCTTCGCGAATCTCTTCCACCGTGCAGCCGTTGTTCAGTGCGCCGCGCACATGGCCTTTCAGCTCTTGCGGGCATTTGAGCGCAGTCAGCGCGGCCAGGGTGATCAGGCTGCGGGTCTTGCGCGGCAAGCCTTCACGGTTCCACACGCCACCCCAGGCATGCTCGTTGACAAAGTCCTGCAGCGGCTGGGTGAAGTCGGTGGCGTTGCCCAGCGCACGATCGACGAAAACGTCGCCCATCACTTCGCGGCGAACCTGCTCGCCGGCCTTGCGGTTGTCGTTGCTCATTCTGGCTCCTTCAGAGACCTTCCAGGCGCACCGGCGCGGTGCCGGAGCGCAGCATATTGAGTTGTTCGGCAGCGGCTTTCGAGACGTCGATGATCCGCCCGCGGCCGAACGGCCCGCGGTCATTGATGCGCACGACGACGCTGCGGCCGTTGTCGAGGTTGGTGACTTTGACTCGCGTACCGAAGGGAAGAGTGCGGTGCGCGGCGGTCAGGGCGTTCTGGTTGAAGCGCTCGCCGCTGGCGGTGCGCTTGCCATGGTGGGCCTTGCCGTAATAGGACGCGGTACCTTCGGCGCGGTAGCCGCGGCCGGAAACCTCCGAGTCGCTGTCATATGACGTGGTGCTACAGCCGGCCAGCAAGGCCAGGCAGCCGACGAGGGCCATGGGTCGCAGCATCGAACCTCCGGACGAAAAAACGCCGGGCAAGCCCGGCGTCGTTGAAGTGTGGGCTCAGGCTTCGAGCTTCTTCTTCAGCAGTTCGTTCACTTGTGCCGGGTTGGCCTTGCCCTTGGCGGCCTTCATGGCCTGGCCGACGAAGAAGCCGAACATCTTGCCGCGCTTGGCTTCGTCGCTGGCGCGGTACTGTTCGACCTGCTCGGCGTTGGCTGCCAGCACGTCATCCAGCAGCTTCTCGACGGCGCCGGAATCGGTGTTCTGTACCAGGTCCTTGGCCTTGATGATCTCGTCCGGCGAGCCCTCGCCCTCGGCCAGGGCAGCGAACACGGTCTTCGCGGCCTTGCCGTTGATGGTGCCGTCCTTCAGGCGCAGGATCATCTGGCCCAGGTGCTCGGCGGAGACCGGCGATTGCTCGATTTCCAGGCCGTCCTTGTTGAGGAGGCTGGAGAGCTCGCCCATCACCCAGTTGGCGGCCAGCTTGGCATCGCCACAGATGGTCTGGACCTGTTCGAAGTAGTTGGCCATCTCGCGGCTGGCGGACAGCACGCTGGCGTCATAGGCGGACAGGCCGTACTGGCTCTCGAAGCGCTCGCGTTTCTGGTCCGGCAGTTCCGGCAGCTGGGTGCGCAGGTCGTCGAGGAAGGCGCGCTCAATCACCACCGGCAGCAGGTCCGGACAGGGGAAGTAACGGTAGTCGTTGGCTTCTTCCTTGCTGCGCATGGAGCGCGTTTCGTCCTTGTTCGGGTCGTAAAGGCGGGTTTCCTGCACGACCTTGCCGCCATCCTCGATTAGCTCGATCTGACGCTGCACTTCGTGGTTGATCGCCTTCTCGATGAAGCGGAAGGAGTTCACGTTCTTGATCTCGGCGCGGGTGCCGAACTCGGCCTGGCCCTTCGGCCGTACCGAAACGTTGCAGTCGCAGCGCAGCGAACCTTCGGCCATGTTGCCGTCGCAGATGCCCAGATAGCGCACCAGCGCGTGGATCGCCTTGACGTAGGCCACGGCTTCCTTGGCGCTGCGGATATCCGGCTCGGAAACGATTTCCAGCAGCGGAGTACCGGCGCGGTTCAGGTCGATGCCGCTCATGCCGTGGAAGTCTTCGTGCAGGCTCTTGCCGGCGTCCTCTTCCAGGTGCGCGCGGGTGATGCCGACGCGCTTGACGGTGCCGTCTTCCAGGGTGATGTCCAGGTGCCCCTTGCCGACGATGGGGTGGTCCATCTGGCTGGTCTGGTAACCCTTGGGGAGGTCCGGGTAGAAGTAGTTCTTGCGCGCGAACACGTTGCGCCCGGCGATTTCGGCGTTGATCGCCAGGCCGAACTGGCAGGCCATGCGCACGGCCTCCTGGTTCAGCACCGGCAGGGTGCCGGGCATGGCCAGGTCGATCAGGCTGGCCTGGGTGTTGGGGGCGGCGCCGAAGGTGGTGGCGCTGCCGGAGAATATTTTCGATTGGGTGGAGAGCTGTGCGTGGATTTCCAGCCCGATCACGGTTTCCCATTGCATATCGTAATCCTTCCTCAGAACCCAGCCGGTGCTTGTGTGTGCCAGTCGGTGACCAGTTGGTACTGGTGCGCGACGTTGAGCAGGCGGCCTTCCTGGAAGTATGGCGCGAGCAGTTGGACACCCACCGGCAGGCCGTCGACGAAGCCGGCGGGCATGGACAGGCCCGGAATGCCGGCGAGGTTGGCGGTGATGGTGTAGATGTCTTCCAGGTACTGGGCGACTGGATCGTTGTTCTTCTCGCCCAGTTTCCAGGCCGGGTTCGGCGTGGTGGGGCCGAGGATCACGTCGACTTCTGCGAAAGCATTGGTGAAGTCGTTCTTGATCAGGCGGCGAATTTTCTGAGCTTTCAGGTAATACGCGTCGTAGTAGCCAGCGGAAAGCGCGTAGGTGCCAACCATGATGCGGTTCTTCACTTCGGCGCCGAAGCCTTCGGCGCGGGAGCGCTTGTACAGGTCCTGCAGGTCCTTCGGGTCTTCGCAGCGGTAGCCGTAGCGAACGCCGTCGAAACGCGACAGGTTGGAGCTGGCTTCTGCGGGCGCGATCACATAATAGGCAGGGATCGCGTGCTGCATGTTCGGCAGGGAAATCTCCTTGACCACCGCGCCGAGCTGCTTGAGCTGCTCGACCACCTTCATGACCGCATCGGCGATGCGGCCGTCGAGACCTGCGCCGAAGTACTCCTTCGGCAGGCCGATACGCAGACCGGTCAGCGGCTTGGAAAGGGCGGCCAGGTAGTCGTCCACTGGCTGGTCGACGCAGGTGGAGTCCTTCGGATCGAAACCGGCCATGGCACCGAGCATCAGTGCGCAGTCCTCGGCGGTGCGGGCCAGCGGGCCGCCCTGATCGAGGCTGGAGGCATAGGCGATCATGCCCCAACGGGACACACGGCCGTAGGTCGGCTTGATGCCGGTGAGGTTGGTCAGCGCGGCCGGCTGGCGGATCGAGCCGCCGGTGTCGGTGCCGGTGGCGGCCGGAATCAGGCGCGCGGCCACGGCGGCAGCCGAGCCGCCGGAGGAGCCGCCCGGCACGCGGGAGGTATCCCAGGGGTTCTTCACCGGCCCGTAGTGGCTGGATTCGTTGGCCGAACCCATGGCGAATTCGTCCATGTTCAGCTTGCCCAGGCTCACGGTGCCGGCGTCGGCCAGGCGCTCGACGACAGTGGCGTCGTAGGGCGAGACGAAAGCGTCGAGGATCTTCGAACCGCAGCTGGTGCGCACGCCCTGGGTGCAGAACAGGTCCTTGTGGGCGATCGGCGCGCCCAGCAGGGCACCGGTCTCGCCTTTGGCGCGCCGCTCGTCGGCCGCCTTGGCCTGGGCCAGGGCGCTCTCTTCGGTGACGGTGATGAAACTGTTCAGCTGCGGGTCGAGCTGCTGGATGCGCGCGAGCAGGGCAGTGGCCAGTTCCTGGGCGGAGAATTGCTTGTCGGCGAGTCCGCGGGCGACTTCGGCGAGGGTCAATTGATGCAGCATATGTCCGTGTCCTTAGCGCTTACTCGATGACTTTCGGGACGAGGTAAAGGCCGTCTTCCACGGCCGGCGCGATGGCCTGGTAGGCTTCGCGGCGGTTCTCCTCGGTGACGGCGTCGGCACGCAGGCGCTGGGTGGCTTCCAGCGGGTGGGCCAGGGGCTCCACGCCGTCGGTGTCGACCGCCTGCATGGCGTCGATCAGGCCGAGGATGTTATTCAGGGTGTCGGTGGTACGCGAAATGTCGGCTTCCTCCAGGCCCAGGCGGGCGAGGTGGGCGATCTTTTCCACGTCGGAGCGTTCAAGCGCCATCGAGGTCTCCAGCTAGAGCGGCCCGGTTCGAACTGGACCTGGCCGGAAGGAATTGGTGGGGGCAGGGAACAGAACCCGCGGCGGACCGTCGAAGGCCGCTGGGACGGGCCTGCAGGCCCGAAAAACGAGGAATCTAGCATAAATTGCCGCCTTGCCCAAAACCCCCGTCATTGTTAGAGTTTGCCGCACTTTTTTACCCGCGCACTTTTCACCCACGCGCCACCTATGGGTTTCTTTCCAATGTTCAAAAAACTGCGTGGCATGTTCTCCAGTGATCTGTCGATCGACCTGGGCACTGCCAATACCCTTATTTATGTGCGCGAGCGCGGCATCGTCCTGAACGAACCGTCCGTGGTCGCCATTCGTAGCCACGGCAGCCAGAAGAGCGTGGTGGCGGTCGGTACCGAAGCCAAGCGCATGCTGGGCCGTACCCCGGGCAACATTGCCGCCATTCGTCCGATGAAGGATGGCGTGATCGCCGACTTCAGCGTCTGCGAAAAGATGCTGCAGTACTTCATCAACAAGGTTCACGAGAACAGCTTCCTGCAGCCCAGCCCGCGCGTGCTGATCTGCGTACCGTGCAAGTCCACCCAGGTGGAACGCCGCGCGATCCGTGAATCGGCCCTGGGCGCTGGCGCCCGTGAGGTGTACCTGATCGAAGAACCGATGGCTGCAGCCATTGGCGCCGGCCTGCCGGTGGAAGAGGCCCGTGGCTCCATGGTCGTCGACATCGGCGGCGGCACCACCGAGATCGCCCTGATCTCCCTCAATGGCGTGGTTTACGCCGAATCCGTCCGCGTCGGCGGCGACCGCTTCGACGAGGCCATCGTCACCTACGTGCGCCGCAACTACGGCAGCCTGATCGGCGAATCCACCGCCGAGCGCATCAAGCAGGAAATCGGCACCGCCTTCCCGGGCGGCGAAGTCCGCGAAGTCGACGTCCGTGGTCGCAACCTGGCCGAAGGCGTACCGCGCAGCTTCACTCTGAACTCCAACGAAGTGCTCGAAGCGTTGCAGGAATCGCTGGCGACCATCGTCCAGGCGGTCAAGAGCGCTCTGGAGCAGTCCCCGCCGGAACTGGCTTCGGACATCGCCGAGCGCGGCCTGGTGCTGACCGGTGGTGGCGCGCTGCTGCGCGACCTGGACAAGCTGCTGGCCCAGGAAACCGGCCTGCCGGTGATCGTCGCCGAAGACCCGCTGACCTGCGTCGCCCGTGGCGGCGGCAAGGCGCTGGAAATGATGGACCGTCATTCGATGGACCTGCTTTCCACCGAATAAGGTAGGAAAGCCCTGTAAAGGTCGGTTGACGTTTCGCCCGCACTGGTGAAACTTCAACCGACTTCGAACAGCTAGGAGCCGGTCATCAAACCGATATTCTCCAAAGGGCCCTCGCTGGGTGCGCGCCTGCTGGTGCTCGCTGTCCTGTCGGTCGCCTTGATGGTGGTCGATGCCCGCTTCGATTATCTGAAACCGGTACGCAGCCAGATGGGCCTCGTGCTGAGTCCTTTCTATGGCATTGCCGACTTCCCTGTTCGTGCCTGGGAAGGTGTGCGTGATCAGTTCACCAGCCGCAGCGAACTGCAGGCCGAGAACGAGCGCCTGAAGGCTGAGCAACTGCTGATGCAGCGCCGTCTGCAGAAGCTGGCCACCCTCACCGAACAGAACGTGCGCCTGCGCGAGTTGCTCAACTCCTCCGCGCTGGTCGATGACAAGGTGCTGGTGGGCGAGCTGATCGGCGTCGATCCCAACCCCTTCACCCAGCGCATCCTGATCGACAAGGGCGAGAAGGACGGCGTGTTCCAGGGCCAGCCGGTCCTCGATGCCAGCGGTCTGATGGGCCAGGTGGTCGAGGTCATGCCCTACACCGCGCGCGTGCTGCTGCTGACCGATACCACCCACAGCATTCCGGTGCAGGTGAACCGCAATGGCCTGCGCGCCATCGCCGTGGGCACTGGCAACCCGGAACGCCTGGAACTGCGTTACGTCGCCGATACCGCCGACATCAAGGAAGGCGACCTGCTGGTCAGCTCCGGCCTTGGTCAGCGCTTCCCGGCCGGCTATCCGGTAGCGGTGGTGAAGGAAGTGCTGCACGACACTGGTGGACCTTTCGCTACCATCCGCGCCGTGCCGACGGCCAAGATGAACCGCAGCCGCTACGTGCTGCTGGTGTTCAGCGACAGCCGTACCCCCGAGCAGCGCGCCACCGATGCCGCCGAAGCCCAGGCCGAGGCCGACCGCAAGGCCGCCGAGTCTGGCGCGCCGGCACAGCCGGCACCGGCAGCGCCTGGCGCTCCCGCCGCGCAGCCCCATGACGGCGCGCAGCCTGCCGCTCCTGCCGCACAGCCAGCCCATCCGGCCGGCACCAATGCTGCTGACCCGGCCGCACCTGGTGCGCCGGCATCGCACCCCGATGCCAGGGCTCGTCACTGATGGCTACCCAGGGTTCCAACAATGGCTGGGCCGTCTGGCTGACGCTGCTGCTGGCGCTGTTGCTGTCGGTGGCGCCTATGCCCAGCTTCATGGAGATCGGTCGCCCGCTGTGGCTGGCAATGTTCCTTACCTACTGGGTGCTCTATCTGCCGCACAAGGTCGGGATGCTCAGCGCCTGGGTGCTCGGCGTCGCCGAGGACGTGCTCTACGGCAGCCTGCTGGGGCAGAACGCGCTGATTCTGAGCCTGATCATCTGCCTGGTGCTCTCGTTGCATCAGCGCCTGCGCATGTTCCCTATCTGGCAGCAATGCCTGGTGTTGCTGGTGGTCTTCGGCCTCGCGCAACTGGTCCAGCTGTGGATCAGCGCCCTGACCGGCAACCGCCCGCCGACCCTGGTGTTCCTCCTGCCGGCACTGGTCAGTGCCCTGCTCTGGCCCTGGGTCTACACCTTGCTGCGGGCCCTGCGGCTGCGCCTGAACATCAACTGATCGCCCCTTTGCGGGTGAATCACCGGGCTCGCGCTACGCGGGCCCGCTTCGGAGTCTCTGATGGCCCAGCTGTACCTCGCCTCCAGTTCGCCGCGTCGCCGCGAACTGCTCACCCAGATCGGCCTGCCGTTCCACATAGTGCCCGCGTCCATCGATGAAACGCCCGAGTCCGGCGAGTCGGCGCTCGCCTATGTCGAACGCCTGGCGCGCAGCAAGGCGCTGGCCGGGCTGAATTTCCTCGCCCAGCGCGCCGACGTCTGTGTGCTTGGCGCCGATACCGCCGTGGTGCTGGACGGCCGTATCCTCGGCAAGCCGGTGGACCGCGACGACGCCCTGGCCATGCTGCAGGCGCTGTCCGGCCGCGAGCACGAGGTGCTGACCGCCGTGGCGGTGGCCGACCGTGACCGCTGCGAGGCGCGCGTGGTCAGCAGCCGGGTGACCTTCCGCGAGGTTCACGCCGAGGAAGCCGAGCGCTACTGGGAGACCGGCGAACCCCAGGATAAAGCAGGTGGCTATGCTATCCAGGGCCTCGCGGCGATCTTCGTCAGCCGCGTAGAGGGCAGCTACAGCGCCGTGGTCGGCCTGCCTTTGTGTGAAACCGCGGCATTGCTGGCTGACTTCTCCATCGCCAGCTGGCAGTCTTGATCGGAAAATAGCGCTGGCACGACTCCGGGCGCGATAAGGAAGGGCGCATGAGCGAAGAGATCCTGATCAATATCACGCCGATGGAATCGCGCGTGGCGGTGGTGGAGAACGGCGTCCTGCAGGAAGTCCATGTCGAGCGCACGTTGCGCCGCGGGATCGTCGGCAACATCTACAAGGGCAAGGTCGTGCGCGTGCTTCCGGGCATGCAGGCGGCTTTCGTCGATGTCGGGCTGGAGCGAGCGGCATTCATCCACGCGGCGGAGATTTCCACCCGCGAGGGCAGCGCCGTGGAGAGCATTGGCGCGCTGGTGCACGAAGGGCAGAGCCTGGTGGTGCAGGTCACCAAGGACCCGATCGGCACCAAGGGCGCGCGGTTGACCACGCACCTGTCGATCCCCTCGCGCTACCTGGTCTACATGCCGCGCACCAGCCATGTCGGCATTTCCCTGAAGATCGAGGACGAACACGAGCGCGAGCGCCTCAAGCAGGTGGTCGCCAAGTGCGTTGAGGCTGAGGGCATCGTCGAGCGCGGCGGCTTCATCCTGCGTACCGCTGCCGAGGGCGCCGGCGAGGACGAGATCCTCGCCGACATCCGCTACCTGCGCCGTCTCTGGGACCAGATCGACGCGCAGATCCAGACCGTCGGCGCGCCGACGATGATCTACGAAGACCTGTCCCTGGCCCTGCGCACCCTGCGTGATCTGGTGAATCCGCGCATCGAGAAGATTCGCGTCGATTCCCGGGAGAACTTCCAGAAGATCACGCAGTTCGTCGAAGAACTGATGCCGGAAATCGCTGACCGCCTGGAGCACTACCCTGGCGAGCGGCCGATCTTTGACCTCTACGGGGTCGAAGACGAGGTGCAGAAGGCGCTTGAGCGCAAGGTGCTGCTCAAGTCCGGCGGTTACCTGATCATCGACCCGACCGAGGCGATGACCACCATCGACGTGAACACCGGCGCGTTCGTTGGCCACCGCAACCTCGAAGAAACCATCTTCAAGACCAACCTCGAGGCGGCCACCGCCATTGCCCGCCAGCTGCGCCTGCGTAACCTGGGCGGGATCATCATCATCGACTTCATCGACATGGAAGACGAAGAGCACCGCCGCCAGGTCCTGCGGACTCTGGAAAAGCAGCTCGAACGCGACCATGCCAAGACCAACATCATCGGCATCACCGAACTGGGCCTGGTGCAGATGACCCGCAAGCGCACCCGCGAAAGCCTGGTGCAGGTGCTCTGCGAGCCCTGCCCAAGCTGCCAGGGCCGCGGCATGCTGAAGACCCCCGAGACCATCTGCTACGAGATATTCCGCGAGATCCTCCGCGAGGCTCGGGCCTACCAGGCCGATTCCTACCTGGTGCTGGCCAACCAGAAGGTGGTGGACCGACTGCTGGACGAGGAGTCTGGCAATGTCGCCGATCTGGAGTTGTTCATCGGCCGTCCCATCAAGTTCCAGGTCGAGGCCATGTACTCCCAGGAGCAGTACGACGTTGTCCTGCTTTGAGCGGCGGGTCGCACGACGTGGGCTTTGTGCAATCGGCCGCTCTGCAATGGGGTATTTTGGAGCTTTGTCTGACGCACACTGTCAGACCAGGTTCGACCTTGCGTGGCTGGGAGGCCGCTAGATGACCCTTCGCTTCACTTCACAGGTAGCCGGCTGACATGGAGCGCGCCGGCCACCTGTTCGCCACTTCCCTGCGCATCGTCCTGGGCCTTCTGGCGCTGGGGCTGGTGTTGCTCGCGCTATACGTCAGCCTTGGCCGGCAACTGGTGCCTCTGGTGGCGGAGTACCGCGACGAACTCGCGCAGAAGGCCAGTGAGCAACTGGGCCTGCCGGTGGCCATCGGTGCGCTCGAAGGGCACTGGCATGCCTTCAGCCCGATCATCGTGGTGCGCGACATCCAGTTGGGCGAGGGCAATGACTCGCTGCGCCTGGAGCGTGTACGGCTGACGCCGGACATCCTTGGCAGCGTGATGGCGCGTCAACCGCGCGTCGATGCCCTGGAGTTGGAAGGCCTGCACCTGACCCTGCGCGAGGACGAGGAAGGCAAGTGGCACGCCGACGGCCTGCCGAGCCGTGGCGGCGACACCGATCCGCGCAAGCTCATCGACCTGCTGCTGACTCCGCGTCGCCTGTCTTTGATGGACAGCCAACTGACCGTGTTGCCGCAGCAGGCCAATCCTCTGTCGCTGAACTACGTCGGCATGACCCTGCGCAGCGGCAGCCGTCAGCGCCTGGAAGCTCGCCTCAGCCTGCCCGGTGGTGAGCCAGTGGCGGCGCGTCTGGAAACCCGCCTGAACCGTGACGACTGGGCGAAAAGCTCGGCTCAGCTGTATCTCAGCCTGCCTCAGGCCGATTGGGCGAAATGGCTGCCCGAGCGCCTCACTGGCGCCTGGAAACTCTCCCAGGCCAAGGCCGGTGGCGAATTCTGGGCGACTATCGACCAGGGCGTGCCGGTTTCCGCGGTAGCGCGTCTGAATGCGCCGAAGATCGAGGCCGCGCTGGCCGGGCGCAAGCCGGTCAGTCTGAGCGATCTGGGTGTGGGCCTGTTCTTCCAGCGAAACGGTGACGATTTTGATCTGCGCGTCGCCGATCTGGCGGCGAACATCGGTGATACCCGCTGGGGTGAGGTGGAGCTGGAACTGACTCGCCGAATGAAGGACGAGGAGCACTGGCAACTGCGTGCCGACCGCCTTGACCTGACTCCGCTGGGCCCGACCATCACCGCCCTGGCGCCGCTGCCGGACAAGGTCGTCGAATGGCTCGATGGCCTGAAGCCGAGCGGCGTGCTGCACAACGTGAATTTCGACTACTGGCCGCAGCGCGAGGGCGCCGAGCGCGTCGTCTATGCCACCAATCTGGAAAAGGTCGGTGTCAAAGCCTTCCATGATGTTCCCGCGGTGGCCAATGTCGACGGCACCTTGAGCGGCAACCTCGGCGGCGGCACGCTGGACGCCAACGCCCAGGACTTCATGCTGCACCTGGCCACGCTGTTCCCCGAACCCTGGCACTACCGCACCGCGCACACGCGGATGTTCTTCCAGCTCAACGACGAAGCCTTCACCCTTGGCAGCCACCTGATGCAGGTGGAGGGCGAGGAAGGCACCATCGCCGGCGACATGTTGATCCGCCTGATGCGCGACCCTGCGCAGGAGGACTACATGGACCTGCGCGTCGGCATGAGCCATGGCGACGCGCGCTTCACCAGCAAGTACCTGCCCACCGTGATCCCGCAGATGAGCAAGGACCTCGCCGCCTGGCTCAAGGGCTCCATCAAGAGCGGCCGCATCGAGCAGGGCTATTTCCTCTGGCAGGGCTCGCTGCAGAAGGGCTCGGCGCCCGAGGCCCATGCAATGAGCCTGTACTTCAAGGTCCACGACGGCGTGCTCGATTACCAGCCCGGCTGGCCAGGCCTGAGCAAGGCTGAGGGCGAGGTGCGTGTCGAGGATAGTGGCGTGAGCATCAATGCCACGAGCGGACAGATCCTCAATAGCCAGGTGCGCGATGTTTCGGTGGAGATACCCCATTCGAATCCGGGTGAAGTCGCCCACCTGCACGTGAACGGCGATATCGACAGCAACCTCGTCGACGGTCTGAAGATCCTCCAGGACTCGCCGATTGGCGCCACTCATACCTTTGCCGGCTGGGAAGGCAAGGGCGACCTGAACGGCCATCTCAATCTCGATATTCCCCTGGCCAAGGGCGAGGCGAGCAAGGCGCGGGTGATCGTCGATTTCGATACCGACAAGGCGCAGCTGAAGATCGCCAAGCCTGAACTGAACCTCGAACAGGTCAAGGGCAAGTTCCGTTATGACACCGACAGCGGCCTGAGCGGGCAGAACGTCTCCGCCCAGGTGCTTGGGGCCCGCGTTACCGGCAGCATTCGCGCCGAAGGTCGCAATGGCGATCCGCGTACCCGCGTGCTGGTGGCTGGCCAGGTGCCGGTAAAGACCCTGCTCGACTGGGGCAAGGTGCAGAAGCAGTTGCCGGTGGACGGGCGCGTTCCGTTCCAGCTCAACCTGCTGCTCGATGGCAAGGACAGCCAGTTGCAGGTCGCCTCGAACCTGCAGGGCGTCACCATCGACCTGCCGGCACCGCTGGGCAAGGCTGCGCAGGAAACCCGCGAAAGTGAGTGGCGCATGACCCTGGATGGTGCCGAGCGGCGCTACTGGGCGACCTATGGTGACCGTGCCAGCCTGGCCTACGCTGCACCGGCTGACCAGCCGCTCGCAGGCCGTGGCGTGCTGCGCCTGGGGGGCGATCCGGCCGTGCTGCCCAACTGGAATGGCGTTCAGGTGCGCGGCAAGGTCGATGAAGTCGATGCCGATGCCTGGATGGCGGTCGCGAAGAAGTACTCCAACACCGGTGTCGAAGGCGCTGCCGGGCTGCTGCGTGGCGCAGACTTGCAGATCGCTCGTTTCAAGGGCTTCGGCCAGACGCTGGACAACCTCACGCTGGACCTGACCCGCGTCGACAGCAACTGGCAGGTCGGGCTGGTCAGCTCGCTGGTCACCGGCAAGATCACCCTGCCTGACAGCAAGGTGAAGCCGATCCAGATCGCTCTGGACCGCATCGACCTGCCCAAGGGCGAGGCCATCGATTCCGCGAAGGCGGTCGAGCAGCCCGACCCGATGGCGAAGATCGACCCGCGCACCCTGCCACCGATGGACGTGACCATTCGCCAGGTGCTGAAGGCCGGCAAGCCGGTGGGCGCCTGGAGCTTCAATCTGCGCCCGACGCCGACCGGCGTGGGCTTCAACGATGTGAACCTGGACCTGCGCGGCCTCTCGGTGAAAGGCAACCTGCGCTGGGACGGTGTGGAAGCGAGCGCGCGCAGCACCTTCCAGGGCAAGCTCGAGGGCAAGAACCTGGGGGACGTGCTCAAGGCCTGGGACTTCGCGCCCAGCGTGACCAGCGAGCGCTTCAGTGTGGACATCAACGGCAACTGGCCGGGCTCGCCGGCGGCGCTGAACCTGCGGCGCTTCGGCGGAACCCTTGACGCCAGCCTGCGCAAGGGGCAGTTCGTCGAGGTGGAGGGAGGTGCCAACGCACTGCGGGTCTTCGGCCTGCTCAACTTCAACGCCATCAACCGCCGCCTGCGGCTGGACTTCTCCGATCTGCTCGGCAAGGGCCTGAGCTACGACCGCGTGAAGGGCGTGCTCACCGCCACCGACGGCGTCTTCTTTACCCGCGAGCCGCTGCGCCTGGATGGTCCGTCGAGCAACCTGGAACTCAACGGCACGCTGGACCTCGCCCACGATCAGATCGACGCCAAGCTGCTGGTGACCCTGCCGGTGACCAACAACCTGCCTCTGGCAGCGCTGATCGTCGGTGCGCCAGCCATCGGCGGTGCGTTGTTCGTGGTGGACAAGCTGCTGGGCGACAAGGTCGCGCGCTTTGCCAGCGTGCAGTACAGCGTGAAGGGCCCATGGCAGAGCCCGGCGATCACCTTCGAGAAACCCTTCGAAAAACCCCATTGAGCAGACTGTCCGGGCATCGGTTAGCATGAAACCCAGGCATTACCGGAGCTAGCCATGTCCATTGCCGTCATCCAGATGGTCAGCCAGGACGATGTCCTGGCCAATTTCACCGCCGCCCGTCGCCTGCTCGAGCAGGCCGCCGCGAGCGGCGCGCGTCTCGCCGTGCTGCCGGAAAACTTCGCCGCCATGGGCCGTCGTGACCTGGCGGACATCGGCCGCGCCGAAGCCCTTGGCGAAGGGCCCATCCTGCCCTGGTTGAAAAGCACCGCCCGCGACCTCAGGTTGTGGATAGTCGCCGGTACCCTGCCGCTGCCGCCTGAAGGCCAGCCGGACGCGAAGGCCAACGCCTGTTCATTGCTGGTGGACGAGCGCGGCGAAGTGGCGGCGCGCTACGACAAGCTGCACCTGTTCGACGTGGATGTCGCCGACGCCCGTGGCCGCTATCGCGAGTCGGACGACTACGCCTTCGGCCAGCACGTGGTGGTGGCGGATACGCCGGTCGGGCGCCTGGGGCTGACGGTCTGCTACGACCTGCGTTTCCCCGAGCTCTATACCGCGCTGCGCGAAGCCGGCGCTGAGCTGATCAGCGCCCCTTCGGCGTTTACCGCGGTGACCGGGGCGGCGCATTGGGAAATCCTCATCCGTGCCCGTGCCATCGAGACCCAGTGTTACCTGCTGGCGGCCGGGCAGGGCGGTACCCACCCCAAAGGACGGGAAACCTGGGGCCAGTCGGCCATTGTCGACCCCTGGGGGCGTATCCTCGCCGAACAGGCCAAGGGCGAGGCGGTGCTGCTGGCCGAGCGCGACAGCGAGGAACAGGCGGCGATCCGGCAGCGCATGCCGATTGCCCGGCACAGAAGATTTTTCCCGCCGGTCGAACCACGACCGGCGCGTACGGAGTGAATATGAGCGAACTGTTGTCATCCGTCAGTCAGCACCTGCTGGCCCCCGGTGGTCTGGATATCGACCAGCTGTCGCCGATCCTGCACGAGCTGAGCGGGCCCGGCATCGACGCCGCCGATCTTTACTTCCAGAGCCAGGTCTCCGAGTCCTGGATGCTGGAGGACGGCATCGTCAAGGAGGGCAGTTTCCACATGGACCAGGGCGTCGGCGTGCGCGCGCAGTCCGGCGAGAAGACCGGCTTCGCCTACAGCAACGCAATCAACCATGAGGCGCTGATCCAGGCCGCTCGCGCCGCTCGTTCGATTTCCCGCGCCGGGCAGAACGGCAAGGTGCAGGCCTTCAAGGCCGTGGTGCCGACGCGTCTGTATGCCGGCGAGAACCCGCTGGACGTGATGAGCCGCGCCGAGAAAGTGGAGCTGCTGCAGAAGATCGACGCCGCCACCCGCGCCCTCGACCCGCGCATCCAGCAGGTCACCGTCAGCCTCGCCGGTGTCTGGGATCAGGTGCTGATCGCCGCGGCGGACGGATCGTTGGCGGCGGACATCCGCCCGCTGGTGCGCTTCAACGTCAGCGTGATCGTCGAGCAGAACGGCCGCCGTGAGCGTGGTGGTCACGGCGGCGGCGGTCGTACCGACTACAAGTATTTCCTCCAGGAAGACCGCGCCATGAGCTACGCCCGCGAGGCGCTGCGCCAGGCCCTGGTCAACCTCGAAGCGGTTCCCGCGCCGGCCGGAAGCCTGCCGGTGGTGATGGGCGCTGGTTGGTCCGGCGTGCTGCTACATGAAGCCGTGGGCCACGGCCTGGAAGGCGACTTCAACCGCAAGGGCAGCTCGAACTACAGCGGTCGCATCGGCGAGAAGGTCGCTTCCAGCCTGTGCACCATCGTCGATGACGGCACCATCGCCGGCCGTCGCGGTTCGCTGTCGGTGGACGACGAAGGCACGCCAACCAACTACAACGTGCTGATCGAGAACGGCATCCTCAAGGGCTACATGCAGGACAAGCTCAACGCCCGCCTGATGGGCGTGGCGCGCACCGGCAACGGCCGTCGCGAGTCCTACGCGCACCTGCCGATGCCGCGCATGACCAACACCTACATGCTGGCCGGGCAGAGCGATCCCCAGGAAATCATCGCCAGCGTCGAGCGCGGCATCTACTGCGCAAACCTTGGCGGTGGCCAGGTGGACATCACCAGCGGCAAGTTCGTCTTCGCCACCAGCGAGGCCTACCTGATCGAGAACGGCAAGATCACTCGCCCGGTGAAGGGCGCGACCCTGATCGGCAACGGTCCGGAAGTGATGAGCCGGGTGTCCATGGTCGGCAACGACCTGGCGCTGGACAGCGGCGTGGGCACCTGCGGCAAGGACGGCCAGTCCGTGCCGGTGGGTGTCGGTCAGCCGACCCTGAAGATCGACGCGATCACCGTCGGCGGCACGGGCGCCTGAGGCCGTTGCCGGTGGGCCAGGAAGGGAAGGGCGCGGCCGCTCAGCGCAGGCCGCGTTTCATCTCGTCCAGCTCGCGGATGTACTTGAAGATCTTCCGCGCCGCGGCCGGAGGCTTGTTGTGAGCGGCCTCATGCTGGGCGTGGCGGATCAGCTGGAGCAGATGCTGACGGTCGCTTTCCGGGTATTCGCCGAAGAAGGCGGACAGCGCCGCGTCACCGCCGGTGATCAGGTGATCGCGCCAGCGCTCGAGGGCGTGGAAGCGTTCGTTGTACTGGCGGGTCGAAGTGTCTACCTGTTCCAGCAGGGCGAGGATGGCCTCGACGTCCTGGTCGCGCATCAGCTTGCCGATGAACTGCCGGTGGCGTTTCTTGGCGGCGTTGGCCTTGTGCTTGGGCGCTTCTTCCAGTGCGCGGCGCAGCGGATCGGTGAGCGGCATGCGGTCGAGCATGTCGGCCTTGAGCGTGGTCAGGCGCTCGCCGAGCTCCTGCAGTGCGTGCATTTCGCGTTTTACTTGCGACTTGCTCTTCTCATCGAAGGACGAGTCGTCATCGTGAATTTCAGCCATGGCGGGGGTCTCGTTGAAAACGCCGCCATGATAACGAGTCAGGGGCCGCTTGTCCGGCCCGCGCCGGTTGCCGCCGCCTGATGGCGGGGCCGGACCATGAACAGGAGAGGCATGCAATGAGCGAACACAACCCGGCAGTGAGCCCGGAGGTCCTTCCCGAACTGCGCGAGCAGGTCGAGCGGATCATCGCCGAGGCCACCCGGCAGGGCGCCAGCGCCTGCGAGGTGGCGGTATCGGTGGAGCAGGGGCTGTCCACCTCGGTGCGCCAGGGGGAAGTCGAGACCGTCGAGTTCAACCGCGACCAGGGCTTTGGCATTACCCTCTACGTCGGCCAGCGCAAGGGCTCGGCGAGCACCTCGGCGACCGGCGCGGACGCTATCCGCGAGACCGTGGCGGCGGCATTGGCGATCGCCAAGCACGCTTCCGAAGACGATTGTGCCGGCCTGGCTGACCCGGCGCTGATGGCCCGTGACCTGCCGGACCTGGACCTGTACCACGGTTGGTCGATCACCCCCGACCAGGCCATCGAGCGCGCACTGGCCTGCGAGGCCGCGGCTTTTGCCACTGACAAACGTGTCACCAAAGCCGACGGCACTACGCTGAACACCCACCAGGGTTGTCGCGTCTACGGCAACAGCCACGGCTTTGTCGGTGGCTATGCCAGCACCCGTCATAGCCTCAGCTGCGTGATGATCGCCGAAGGCGAAGGGCAGATGCAGCGCGACTACTGGTACGACGTGAATCGTCGCGGCGAGTTGCTGGCCACCCCTGAATCCATCGGCCGTCGTGCTGCAGAACGTGCCGCCAGCCGCCTGGGCGCGCGCCCGGTGCCGACTGCCGAAGTCCCCGTGCTATTCGCCCCGGAAGTTGCCGTGGGCCTGTTCGGCCACTTCCTCGGCGCCATCTCCGGCGGCAGCCTGTACCGCAAGTCGTCCTTCCTTGAGGGCGCGCTGGGTCAGCGACTGTTCCCGGAATGGCTGACCCTGGATGAGCGGCCGCTGCTGCGCGGCGCGCTGGGCAGTGCCTCGTTCGACAACGATGGCCTGGCGACCTATGCCAAGCCCTTCGTGGAAGGCGGCGAGCTGGTTTCCTATGTGCTGGGCACCTATTCCGGGCGCAAGCTGGGCATGCCCAGCACGGCCAACTCCGGCGGCGTGCACAACCTGTTCGTCAGCCATGGCGACGAGGACCAGGCCGCCCTGATCCGCCGCATGGGCCGTGGCCTGCTGGTCACCGAGCTGATGGGGCAGGGTGTCAACCTGGTGACCGGCGACTACTCGCGTGGCGCAGGCGGCTACTGGGTGGAGAACGGCGAAATCCAGTTCCCGGTACAGGAAGTCACCATCGCCGCCAACCTGCGCGACCTGTTCCGCAACATCATCGCCATCGGTAACGACGTGGAGTATCGCGGCAATCTGCACACCGGCTCCGTGCTCATCGAAAAGATGATGGTCGCCGGCAACTGATCCCCTCGCCGCGGCCCGCTGGCCGCGGCTTCCAGCCCTTCCTCGACTCATTCTCCAGGCAGGCCATCCAGCGCATTGCGTCAGGCAGGCTTGTTTTTTGGATTTTCGCAAACAATAATAAATCTCATTATCGATTGAGGGATTGCCATGTTTGCCGAAGTCGACAGCTCGATCACTGACCGCTGGTACCTGCTGGGCACTCGCATCCGCTGCGCCCTGGAGCCGAACGAACCGCGGCTGGTCGAGCAGTACATCGGCGAGGCGCGCTACCTGGCGGCGTGGGAACCGGTGCCGGCCTGGCGCCTGTTCGAAAAGTGCTTCCAGCTGTTGCTCGACAGCAGCCGTGGCCGATGTTGCGCTTGAGTTCTCTGCTCTAAAGGGCATCGATCTGGACCGCGCTCGTCTCGAGCAACTGCTCAATCCCGAGAAGCTCACCGCCGGCGGACTCTGACTCCGCCCCACCCGCTGGAGGAACCTGCCATGCGTCATTGGCAACGCACCATCGAACTGGGCAACCGCTGCTTCATTCGTAACGAGTTGATCGATGCCCGTGAGCATTACCTCCACGCGCTGGCGCTGGCCCAGGTCCTGCTGGACCGCTGGCACGATCCCGAGGAAGCGGTGATGGCCTTCGTCATCTCTCATCACAACCTCGGCGACCTGCACCTGCAGTTGGGCCAGCCGGAGGAAACCGCCGAGTACCTGTGCGCCTGCCACGAGCGCCTGCTGGTGCTGGGCGAGGACCTGCGCAAATGCTCGGACCTGCGCGCAGCGGCTGTGCAGCACAGCCGTCGCACCTACGTCGAGCTGCTCAATTTCATCGGCGAGCACGGCACCTATCCGCGCACCCAGCGCCTGCTGCGCCGCCAGGGGGCGGTCGAACTGCGCCCGGGCCTGTTCACTGCCGTGCATTCGATGCGCTACCACTGACGTCCGATACGAACCGGAGGAACCAAGATGCCTCACATCCTGCCTGCCTTGCCGTACGCCTACGATGCGCTGGAGCCGCACATCGATGCGCAGACCATGGAAATCCATCACAGCAAGCACCACCAGACCTACATCAACAATCTGAACGCCGCACTGGAAGGCTCGGCGTTAGTGGAGGTTCCGGTGGAGGAGTTGCTGGGGAGCCTTGATCGCCTGCCTGAGGCATTGCGCGCTCCGGTGATCAACAACGGCGGTGGCCACGCCAACCACTCGCTGTTCTGGACCGTCATGGCGCCGGATGGTGGCGGTCTGCCACAGGACGAGTTGCGTCAGGCCATCGATGCGGAACTGGGCGGCTACGACGCCTTCTGCCTGGCCTTCACCAAGGCTGCGCTGACCCGTTTCGGCAGCGGCTGGGCGTGGTTGACCGTCAACCCGCAGGGCAAGCTGCAGGTGGAGAGCACCGGCAACCAGGACAGCCCGCTGATGCAGGGCAATCAGCCGATCCTCGGGCTGGATGTCTGGGAGCATGCCTACTACTTGCGCTATCAGAACCGTCGGCCGGAATACATTGCCGCTTTCTACAACGTCGTCGCCTGGCCTGAAGTGCTTCGTCGTTACCGTCTGGCGCTGCAGGCGCGGGGAAAAGGATGAAACCGAAGGTCACCCCATGCGTCTGATCGTGCAGAGTCTGCGTGAAAGCGGAGGGCGTAATTTGCGCTGGTTGCTGGGGCTGAGCATCGTCCTTGGCGGCGGTGTGCTCGTGGTCCAGCACCTGATGCTGCTGGCACGCCTGGCGTTGTCGGCACCGATGTACCTGGCACTGCATGGCGGCATGCTGTGCGCCCTTGGCACTGCCCTGGGCGCTTTGCCTGTGCTGCTGGTGCGCAGCATGCCGGCTCGGATTGCGGACGCCATGCTCGGCTTTGGCGCCGGGGTGATGCTGGCGGCCACTGCATTTTCGCTGCTGCTCCCCGCGCTGGAGGCGGCGCAAGCGGGCGGACGGTCCACCTGGCTCGCGTCGCTGCTGGTCAGTCTGGGCCTGGCGCTGGGCGCATTCGGCCTGGCGGTGTTCGGCCGGGTGCTCGAAGACGCCCAGACAAATATCCAGGGCGCAGCCGAGGGCAAAGTACCG
This sequence comes from Pseudomonas sp. PVC-3-1, assembly GCF_057444315.1. NCBI lineage: Bacteria > Pseudomonadati > Pseudomonadota > Gammaproteobacteria > Pseudomonadales > Pseudomonadaceae > Pseudomonas > Pseudomonas sp. PVC-3-1. The sequence continues at coordinate 6,302,765 of NZ_CM172023.1, read as the reverse complement.
GCGCGTATCCTGCTCTTCGTCGCCGCTATCGTCCTGCACAACATTCCCGAGGGCATGGCCGTGGGCGTTGCCGCTGGCGGAGAAGTGCAGGGCGCCAGTGGTCTCGCGCTGGGTATCGCGCTGCAGGATGTACCGGAAGGGCTGGCGATCGCGCTGGTGCTGGCAGGAGCTGGGGTGTCACGTGGCAAGGCAGCGCTGGCCGGGGCGGCCTCAGGGCTGGTGGAGCCGTTGTTCGCGGTGCTCTGCGCCTGGCTGATCGGCATCTCGCGGATGTTCCTGCCCTGGGGGCTGGCCGCGGCGGCGGGTGCGATGCTCTATGTGGTGGTGCGCGAGATCATTCCCGAGTCACAGCGGCGCGGTCATGCGGCGCAGGCCACCCAGTGGCTGATCATCGGCTTCTGTCTGATGATGGTGCTGGATACGTCGCTAGGCTGAAGGCCTGGCGCGTCACTCGCCTTCGTCGAAGTAGTTGTTGATCAGGTCGACCAGCGCCTTGATCGCTTCGTCTTCCTGCTCGCCCTCGGCAGCGAGATGCAGATTGGTGCCCTTGCCGGCGGCCAGCATCATCACGGCCATGATGCTCTTGCCGTCTACCGTGCTCTCGGGGTTGCGGCCCACGCGAACCTGACAGGGGAAACGCCCTGCGACGCCGACGAATTTGGCCGCCGCACGGGCGTGCAGGCCAAGCTTGTTGATGATGGTGACTTCGAGGGCGGGCATCGCGAGGGGCTGTCCTTTTGTTGTCTGTCGCTGCTTAGCTCAGGTCGCGGTGGCGAATCTGCACGTTGGTGAGGCTTTCCTTGAGGGCTTGGCCGATCCGCTCGGCCAGGTAGGTCGAGCGGTGCTGGCCACCGGTACAGCCGATGGCGATGGTGACATAGGCCCGGTTGCTCGCGGCGAAGCGCGGCAGCCATTTGTTCAGGTAGCCGAGGATATCCTGGTACATCTCCTCGACATCAGGTTGCGCCGCCAGGTATTCCTGGACTTCAACATCGAGCCCGGTGTGCTCGCGCAACTCGGGCTTCCAGTAGGGGTTGGGCAGGCAGCGCACGTCGAACACCAGGTCGGCGTCCACCGGCATGCCGCGCTTGAAGCCGAAGGATTCGACCAGGAAGGCGGTGCCCAGTTCGGGCTTGTTCAGTAGGCGCAGCTTGAGCACGTCGCGCAGCTGATAGAGGTTCAGGTTGGTGGTGTTGAGCTTGAGATCGGCCAGATCGGCAATCGGCGCCAGCAGGTGCGATTCGTCGGCGATGGCTTCGGCCAGCGAACGACTGTCGCTGGTCAGCGGGTGGCGGCGGCGAGTCTCGGAAAAGCGTTTGAGCAGCGTTTCGTCATCGGCATCGAGGTACAGCACGTCGCACTGGATGTGCTTGTCGCGGGCTTCCTGCAACAGCTCGGGGAAGCGCTGCAGCTGGCTGGGCAGGTTGCGAGCGTCGATGGAGACGGCGACCTGGGGGTGCAGCAGTTCGGTGTGCAGCAGCGCGCGCTGGGCCAGGTCCGGGAGGAGGCTGGCCGGCAGGTTGTCGATGCAGTAGAAACCGTTGTCCTCGAGCACGTTGAGCGCGGTGCTCTTGCCCGAGCCGGATCTTCCACTGACGATGATCAGGCGCATGATCAGTGCCCGTTGTTCTGGAAGTCCACGACGATCCGGTACAGGTCCTCGCCGTTGGCGGCGTGACGCAGGCGGTCGCGGACGTCGGAGCGGTCGAGCATGGAGGCGATCTGCCGCAGCAGTTCCAGGTGCTCCTCGGTGGCCGCTTCCGGCACCAGCAGCACGAACACCAGATCCACCGGCGCACCGTCGAGGGCGTCGAAGTCTACCGGGTGGTCAAGGTGCAGGATGGCGCTGATCGGCGACTGGCAGCCGGGGAGGCGGCAGTGCGGAATGGCGATGCCATTGCCGAAGCCGGTGGAGCCCAGGCGTTCCCGGGCCACCAGGCTGTCGAAGATGTCTTGGGAATCGAAACCCGGCAGCTCGCGAGCCACCAGGTTGGCGATTTGTTCGAGGACACGTTTCTTGCTGCCTCCCGGCACGTTCACGAGGGAACGGCCGGGGGTCAGGATTTGCTCAAGTCGGATCATAGGGAGGGGTTAACGGACGCCAACACCTTGCTGGCGTTCGAGGTATTTTTCCTTGTGCTTGATCAGTTGGCGGTCGAGCTTGTCGGTGAGCAGGTCGATGGCCGCGTACATGTCTTCATGTTCGGCGCAGGCCACCACTTCGCCACCGGCGATGTGGAGGGTGGCTTCAATTTTCTGCTTCAGCTTCTCGACCTCCATGATGACCTGAACATTGGTGATCTTGTCGAAGTGGCGCTCCAGTCGGCCAAGTTTCTCGCCGACATAGTCGCGCAGGGCGTCGGTCACATCCAGTTGATGTCCACTGATGTTGACTTGCATACCGCTTTCTCCTTATTGCCCGTGTGTAAGTGGCAGGTTATGGGGCCTGCCGCCGGAACACCTTGGCGTGGATCAACGTCACACCAGTCGCTTGCGCTCGCTCGAGGGAGAGATTCCTAGGGACTCCCGGTACTTGGCGACGGTACGACGTGCCACTTGAATGCCCTGTGCCTCCAGTAAACCAGCGATCTTGCTGTCACTCAATGGCTTTTTCGGACTTTCCGCCGCGACCAGTTTCTTGATGATTGCGCGGATCGCGGTGGACGAGCACTCGCCGCCTTCGGAGGTGCTGACGTGGCTGGAGAAGAAATACTTCAGCTCGAAGATGCCACGCGGCGTGTGCATGAATTTCTGCGTGGTGACACGGGAGATGGTCGATTCGTGCATGCCCACCGCCTCGGCGATGTCGTGCAGGACCAGCGGCTTCATCGCCTCTTCGCCGTATTCCAGGAAGCCGCGCTGGTGCTCGACGATCTGCGTCGCCACCTTCATCAGCGTTTCGTTGCGGCTCTGCAGGCTCTTGATGAACCAGCGCGCTTCCTGCAGCTGGTTGCGCATGAAGGTGTTGTCGGCGCTGGAGTCGGCGCGGCGTACCAGGCCCGCATACTGCGAGTTGACGCGCAGGCGCGGCACCGCTTCCTGGTTCAGCTCCACCAGCCAGCGCTCGTTGTGTTTGCGCACGATGACATCCGGGACCACGTATTCGGCTTCGCCGGATTCGATCTGCGAGCCCGGGCGCGGATGCAGCGACTGAATCAGCTCGATGGTCTCGCGCAGCTCGTCTTCCTTGAGCTTCATGCGGCGCATCAGTTGGCTGTAGTCGCGGCTGCCGAGCAGGTCCAGGTGATCACTGACCAGACGGATAGCCTCGGCCAGCAGGTAAGTCTTGGTGGGCAGCTGGCGCAGCTGCAGCAGCAGGCACTCGCGCAGGTTGCGTGCACCGACGCCAGCGGGTTCGAGCTGCTGTACGCGGCGCAGCACGACTTCCACTTCGTCCATCTCCACGCCCAGTTCCGGATCGATGGAGGCGAGGATGTCGTCGAGGGACTCGTCGAGGTAACCGTCGTCCGTGATGCCGTCGATGATGCTCAGGGCGATCAGGCGGTCGGTATCGGACATCGGCAGGAGGTTGAGCTGCCACAGCAGATGGCTCTGCAGGCTTTCGCCGGCTGAGGTGCGGGAGGTGAAGTCCCACTCGTCGTCATCGTTACTGGGCAGGCTGCTGGCGCTGGTCTGGTAGATGTCTTCCCAGGCAGTGTCTACAGGCAGCTCGTTGGGGATGCGCTCGGCCCACTGGTCCTCATCGAGGCTGTCGGCATTGGGCGTTGTGCTTTCCTGGAAATTGTCCTGGGAGCTGCTGGTGGTGCCGTTGGCGCCTGACTCGGCGCCGTCCGCCATGGGGTCGCTGTTGTCGTAATCCTCGCCTTCTTCCTGGCGCTCCAGCATCGGGTTGGACTCCAGGGCTTCCTGGATTTCCTGTTGGAGGTCCAGCGTGGAGAGCTGGAGCAGTCGGATGGCCTGTTGCAGCTGCGGGGTCATCGTCAGCTGCTGGCCCATCTTTAGGACTAGCGATGGTTTCATGGCTGGAACTAGGCACCTTGTTCGCTGGCGCGAAGCGCGCCATATCCACGACTACGGACACCGGGGTGCCGCGAGGAAGCAAATTATATGCCTGAGTTTGGACGCTTTGCCTAGGGGCTGTCGACCTTTCGTTACAACCCGGTTGCGCCCGGGCAGGACAGGCAGCCGAATGCATCGCGGAACGGCCGACGAGCCGCGCCACGCGCAGGGAAGAGGTGGAGCTGCCACGCCCTGGGAAGGGCGCGGCGCAGGGCCTTAGAGGCGGAACTCGTGGCCCAGGTAGACTTCCTTCACCAGGTCGTTGGCGAGGATGCTCTCGGCGCTGCCTTCGGCGATCAGTTGGCCGTCGTTGACGATATACGCCGTTTCGCAGATATCCAGGGTCTCGCGGACGTTGTGGTCGGTGATCAGCACACCGATGCCCTTGGCCTTGAGGTGATGGATGATCTGCTTGATGTCCCCCACGGAAATGGGGTCAACGCCGGCGAAGGGTTCGTCCAGCAGGATGAACTTCGGCGAACTGGCCAGGGCGCGGGCGATTTCTACGCGGCGACGCTCACCGCCGGACAGACTCATGCCAAGGTTGTCGCGGATGTGGTGGATGTGGAACTCCTCGAGCAGGCCCTCCAGGGCTTCCTGGCGGCCGGCGCGATCGAGGTCGCTGCGGGTTTCCAGGATGGCACCGATGTTGTCCGCCACCGACAGCTTGCGGAAGATCGAGGCTTCCTGCGGCAGGTAGCCGATGCCGGCGCGCGCGCGGCCGTGCATGGGCAGGTGGGTGACGTCCTGCTCGTCGATGCGCACCACGCCCTGATCGGCGCGAACCAGGCCGACGATCATGTAGAAGCAGGTGGTCTTGCCCGCTCCGTTGGGGCCGAGCAGGCCGACGATCTGCCCGCTCTCGATGCTCATGCTGACGTCGCGGACGACTTGCCGGCTCTTGTAGCTCTTGGCGAGGTGCTGGGCGGTTAGCGTAGCCATTACTGCGCTTGATCCTGCTTTTTCTTGGGCTGGATGACCATGTCGATACGCGGGCGCGGCGTGGTCACCTGGGAGCCGGTGGCACGGCCTGCGTTGACGATCTGGCGCTGGGTGTCGTAGACGATCTTTTCGCCTTCGAAGGTGTTGCCTTCCTGGATTACCTTGGCCTGGTCGATCAGTACGACGCGGTTCTGCGTGACGAAGTACTGGATCGTCAAGCCGTAGGCCTGGGTGATCTGCTTGTCCGGCGCCGGCTTCTGTTCGAAGTAGGCGGGCTTGCCGACCGAGGTTACGACCTCGATCTCGCCGTCCTTGTTCTGCTTGAGCGTAACGGTGTTGCCAGTCAGCTTCATGCTGCCCTGGGTTACCACCACGTCGCCGCGATAGACAGCAACGCCCTGCTTGTCATCCAGTTCGGCGCTGTCGGCCTGGACACGGATCGGCTGTTCCCGGTCGGTGGGAAGAGCCCAGGCGGCAGCGCTGCCAATGGCGGCGGCGAGGCTGAAAAGAAGGGGGAGGGTGTTAACGAGCCTCATGCTGACCTCTTACGTTGGACAGCAGGAGCATCCGGCTGTCTTTCAGATACGCCTTCATGCCAACTGCCGTGGTCACACCGTTGGGTTCGGTGATCTTCACGGGCTGGTCAGTCTGCGCATAGTCCTTGTCTGGGAACACCGTCATGCGCGAGGTGTTGAGCAGGAGCGTGCGTTGCTGCGCGTCGGTGCGCGCAACACGCACGTCATCGATCAGCTCGACCTGCTTGCCTTCGGGGGCCACTTCGGCGCGAACGCTCTGGACATGCCACGGCTGAGGCTCGTTCTCCCGGTGGAAGAAGAGGTCGGGCGTGGTGACCAGGGTCACGTCGGTTGCTTTCAGGTGTTCGAGTTTGTCGGCGGTCATCTCGTAGGCGAGGGAACCGTCGAGGCGGTATTGAACGCTCTTGGCATTCACCACATAGAAGTCGATCGCGTCGCTGGTCTGCGACTTGAGTTGCCGCTCGTTGAAGTCCAGGCGCACGTTCCAGTAATAGCCGAGGGCGATCAGCAGGATGGTGATCAGGGCGAGCAACAGCTTCTGTTGGAAAGTCTTGGGCATGTTCGGCTCTAGAGGTACGCGTTCTGGGCAGCTTCGAGGTTGCCCTGGGCGCGCAGGATCAGTTCGCAGAACTCGCGGGCGGCACCTTCGCCGCCACGGGCCTGGGTCACACCGTCGGCATGCTGGCGCACGAAGGCGTCGCCGCTGGAGACCGCCATGCCCAATCCGGCACGGCGAATGGCCGGCAGATCGGGCAGATCGTCACCCAGGTACGCGACTTCTTCATAGCCTAGACCCAGTTCGGCAAGCAACTCGTCCAGGGCGACCAGCTTGTCCTCGCGGCCCTGGAACAGGTGGTTGATGCCCAGGTTCTTCGCCCGGCGCTCGACCACCGGGCTCGAGCGGCCGGTGATGATCGCGGTGCGCACGCCCGTGGCCATGAGCATCTTGATGCCTTGGCCGTCGAGGGTGTTGAAGGTCTTGAACTCGCCGCCGTCAGGCAGGAAGTAGAGCTTGCCGTCGGTGAGCACGCCGTCTACGTCGAATACCGCCAGGCGGACCGCTTTCGCGCGTTGCAGCAGGTCGGCAGTCATTCAGATGACTCCCGCACGGGTCAGGTCGTGGACATGGAGGACGCCGACCGGGTGGTCCTTGTCGTCGACCACGACCAGTACGTTGATCTTGTGGTCGTCCATGATCTTCAGGGCTTCGGCGGCGAGCATGTCCGGGCGGGCAGTCTTGCCGTGCACGGTCATGACCTGGTCGATGCTCACCTGGCGCACGTCCAGGCCCTTGTCCAGGGTGCGGCGCAGGTCGCCGTCGGTGAAGACGCCGGCCAGCTTGCCGTCGTCTCCGAGGATGACGGTCATGCCCAGGCCCTTGCGGGTCATTTCCAGCAGCGCGCCGCTGAGCGACGTGCCGGGGGAAACCTGCGGCAATGCTTCACCCACGTGCATGATGTTTTCCACTTTCAGCAACAATCGACGGCCCAGTGCGCCGCCCGGATGCGAGAAAGCGAAGTCCTCGGCGGTGAAGCCGCGGGCTTCCAGCAGGGCGATGGCGAGCGCATCACCGATCACCAGGGAAACCGTGGTGGAGGAGGTCGGCGCGAGGTTCAGCGAGCAGGCTTCGTGCTCGACGCTGGCGTCCAGGTTGACCGCGGCGGCCTTGGCCAGCGGCGACTCGGCGTTGCCGGTCATGCTGATCAGGGTAATGCCCAGGCGCTTGATCAGCGGCAGCAGGGTGACGATTTCCGCGGTGGAGCCGGAATTGGACAGGGCCAGGACGACGTCGTCCTTGGTGATCATGCCCATGTCGCCGTGGCTGGCCTCGGCTGGATGTACGAAGAAGGACGGCGTGCCGGTGCTGGCCAGGGTGGCGGCGATCTTGCGGGCGATATGGCCGGATTTGCCCATGCCGACCACGACGACGCGGCCCTTGCAGTCGAGCAGCAGCTCGCAGGCCAGGGAAAAATCGGCGCCGATGCGCGGCAGCAGGGCGTCCACCGAGTCACGCTCGAGGCGGATGGTGCGCTGTGCCGACTGGATGAAATCGTGTTTCTGGCTCATGTTCGAAAGGCGCGGGGCAAAATGAAGTGCGAGATTATAACGGGAAAGCGGCAAAGGCTTCATCACTGGCATCTCAATGTTGAGCGCATTTTGCTGAACTGGTCCTTAACGACGGCTTAGCAGCCCTTGGGGCGCGGCTTCGCGGGGTGTTATAGTTCGCGGCCGTTCGGCCTGCCGCGCCGTGTTTCTGCCGTATGACAGACGGGGCAACGGACAGCGCCGTGATGAAAGGAGTTCTATGAGCACCAATGACCAATACGCGGTCGAGCTGAAGGGCCTGAGCTTCAAGCGTGGCACGCGTAAGATTTTCGATAACGTGGACATCCGCATTCCACGCGGCAAGGTCACCGGGATCATGGGGCCCTCGGGATGTGGCAAGACCACCCTGTTGCGACTGATCGCCGCCCAACTGCGCCCGGCGAGCGGCGAAGTGTGGGTCAACGGCCAGAATCTCCCGTCGCTGGGTCGCAGCGATCTGTTCGACATGCGCAAGCAGTTTGGCGTGCTGTTCCAGAGCGGGGCGCTGTTCACCGACCTCGATGTCTTCGAGAACGTCGCCTTCCCGCTGCGGGTGCATACCGAGCTGCCGGAAGACATGATTCGTGACATCGTCCTGATGAAGCTGCAGGCCGTGGGCCTGCGCGGAGCGGTGGAACTGATGCCGGACGAGCTGTCCGGCGGCATGAAGCGCCGCGTGGCGCTGGCCCGCGCCATTGCGTTGGATCCGCAGATCCTGATGTATGACGAGCCCTTCGTGGGCCAGGACCCGATCGCCATGGGCGTGCTGGTGCGCCTGATCCGTCTGCTCAACGATGCCCTGGGGATCACCTCCATCGTGGTGTCTCACGATCTGGCGGAAACCGCGAGCATCGCCGACTACATCTATATCGTCGGTGACGGTCGCGTGCTCGGTCACGGAACGCCGGCGGACCTGAAGGGTCTCGATGATCCGCGGGTGCGCCAGTTCATGAAGGGCATTCCTGATGGTCCGGTGCCGTTCCACTATCCTGCTCGCGATTACCGCGCCGACCTGCTGGGAGAACGTTGATGCGCAAGACTTCATCGCTCGAGCGAGTTCGCCTGCTCGGGCGCGCGGGGCTCGATGTCCTCGAGTCGCTGGGCCGCTCGGGCCTGTTTCTGGTGCATGCCATCTTCGGCCGCCGCGTACACAGCGGCGCCTTCCAGTTGCTGGTCAAGCAGCTATATTCGGTGGGTGTGCTGTCCCTGGCGATCATCGTTGTCTCCGGCCTGTTCATCGGCATGGTGCTGGCCCTGCAGGGCTACAACATCCTGGCGAGCTATGGTTCGGAGCAGGCGGTCGGCCAGATGGTCGCACTGACGCTGCTGCGTGAGCTGGGGCCGGTGGTGACCGGTCTGTTGTTCGCTGGTCGTGCCGGCTCCGCGCTGACCGCCGAGATCGGCAACATGAAATCCACCGAGCAGTTGTCCAGCCTGGAGATGATCGGTGTCGATCCGCTCAAGTACATCATCGCTCCGCGCCTGTGGGCCGGCTTCATTTCGATGCCGCTGCTGGCGGCTATCTTCAGTGTTGTCGGCATCTGGGGTGGAGCCCTGGTCGCCGTGGACTGGTTGGGTGTGTATGACGGTTCGTACTGGTCGAACATGCAGAACAGCGTGCAGTTCACCAAGGACATTCTCAATGGCGTGATCAAGAGTGTGGTGTTCGCCTTCGTCGTGACCTGGATCGCCGTGTTCCAGGGCTATGACTGTGAACCCACCTCCGAAGGGATCAGCCGCGCCACCACCCGTACCGTTGTGTATGCCTCCCTGGCAGTGCTGGGGCTGGACTTCATCCTGACCGCCTTGATGTTTGGAGACTTCTGATGCAAACCCGCACCCTGGAAATCGGTGTAGGCCTGTTCATTCTGGCCGGCCTGCTGGCCCTGCTGCTGCTGGCCCTGCGTGTCAGCGGACTGACCATCGGCAATTCGGGCGATACCTACAAGCTGTACGCCTATTTCGACAACATCGCCGGCGTCACCGTGCGCGGCAAGGTCACCATGGCGGGTGTCACCATCGGCAAGGTCACTGCGGTGGACCTGGACCATGACAGCTATCGTGGTCGTGTGACCATGGAGATCAATCGCCAGGTCAACAACCTGCCGGACGACTCTACCGCCTCCATCCTGACCGCCGGCCTGCTGGGCGAGAAGTACATCGGCATCAGTGTCGGTGGCGATGAAGAGCTGCTGAAGGAAGGCGATACCATCAAGGACACCCAGTCGGCACTCGTGCTGGAAGACCTGATCGGCAAGTTCCTGCTGAATTCGGTCAACAAAGACGACTCGAAGAAATGAGGACTCACTCCATGTTGAAAACCTTGCGCCGTGGCTTCCTGGTTCTGCTTGCGATCCTGCCGCTGTTTGCCCAGGCCGAGCAGACCGCTCAGCAGGTCGTGCAGCAGACCGTCGACAGCCTGCTGTCGGACCTGAAAACCAACAAGGCCAGCTACAAGGCCAATCCCCAGGCGTTCTACGACACCCTGAACCGCATCCTCGGCCCCGTGGTGGACTCCGAGGGCATCGCCAAGGGCGTGATGACCGTCAAATACTCCCGCCAGGCCTCGCCGGAACAGGTCAAGCGCTTCGAGGAAACCTTCAAGAACAGCCTGTTCCAGTTCTACGGCAATGCGCTGCTGGAGTACGACAACCAGGACATCCGCGTGCTGAACACCGGCAAGCAGGAGCAGGATCGCGCTTCGGTGAACATGGAAGTGGTCGGCGGCAACGGCGCCGTCTATCCGGTGCAGTACACCATGGTCAACCAGGGCGGCAACTGGCGCCTGCGTAACGTGATCATCAACGGCATCAACATCGGCAAGCTGTTCCGTGACCAGTTCGCTGATTCCATGCAGAAGAACCGCAACGACCTGGAGGCCACCATTGCTGGTTGGGGTCAGGTAGTCGCCAAGGCCAAGGACGCTGCCAAGGGCCAGCCGGAAGGCGGCGCAGAATGAATCAGGGCAGTATCACGGAGCGCGTCGAGGGCGAACTGGCCCTCTCCGGCGTGCTGGACTACAGCTCCGGCCCCGCACTGCGTCAGCAGGGCGCCCGGCTGATCGCCGCGAGCAAGGCCAGTGCGCTGCACCTGGATTGCTCGGCGGTGGAGCGCTCCAGCAGCGTCGGATTGTCGCTGCTGCTGTCGTATACCCGTGATGCGCGCAAGGCCGGCAAGACGCTGCAGATTTCCGGCCTGCCCAAGGACATGCAGGAAATCGCCAAGGTTGGCGAGCTCCTGGAGATCCTGCCGTTACAGCATTGAAACACTAAGAAGGCCCTCCGTCCGCGACTTCCCCTGCCGGGGTTCGCAGGCGGGGGGCTTTTTTGTATCATGGCCGACCCGCGCGCGTAGGGCGCCGAACGAGGTTGAGCATGCAGGCCGTAGAAGTCAAAAACTTCCTGGAATCGAAACTCCCAGGTACCCAGATCGAAGTGGAAGGCGAAGGCTGCAATTTTCAGCTGAACCTGATCAGCGACGAGCTCGCCGGTCTGAGCCCGGTCAAGCGCCAGCAACAGATCTATGCCCACCTGAACGAGTGGATCGCCTCGGGCGCCATCCATGCCGTCACCATGAAATTCTTCAGCCGCGCCGCCTGGGCCGAGCGTTCCTGAGCCCACGGGGAAATTAGCAATGGATAAACTGATCATTACCGGCGGCACTCGTCTCGATGGCGAGATCCGCATCTCCGGCGCGAAGAACTCGGCGCTGCCGATCCTCGCCGCCACCCTGCTGGCGGACACCCCGGTGACCGTCTGCAACCTGCCGCACCTGCACGACATCACCACCATGATCGAGCTTTTCGGTCGCATGGGCGTGCAGCCGATCATCGACGAGAAACTCAACGTCGAAGTCGACGCCAGCACCATCAAGACCCTGGTCGCGCCGTACGAGTTGGTGAAGACCATGCGTGCGTCGATCCTCGTGCTCGGCCCGATGGTTGCCCGCTTCGGTGAGGCCGAAGTCGCGCTGCCCGGCGGCTGTGCCATTGGTTCGCGTCCGGTGGACCTGCACATTCGCGGCCTCGAGGCCATGGGTGCGCAGATTACCGTTGAAGGCGGTTACATCAAGGCCAAGGCCCCGGCCGGCGGCCTGCTCGGCGCGCATTTCTTCTTCGATACCGTCAGCGTGACCGGTACCGAGAACATCATGATGGCCGCAGCCCTTGCCAATGGCCGCTCCGTGCTGGAAAACGCCGCGCGTGAGCCCGAGGTCGTCGACCTGGCGAACTTCATCAACGCCATGGGCGGTGATGTGCAGGGCGCTGGCACCGACACCATCGTGATCAACGGTGTAAAAAGTCTGGGTGGCGGCGCCAAGTACAACGTCATGCCCGACCGCATCGAGACCGGTACCTACCTGGTCGCCGCTGCGGCCACTGGTGGCCGCGTCAAGCTCAAGGACACCGATCCGACCATCCTCGAAGCGGTCCTGGCCAAGCTGGTCGAGGCCGGTGCGCACATCACCACCGGCAACAACTGGATCGAGCTGGACATGAAGGGCAACCGGCCGAAGGCGGTGAATATCCGCACTGCGCCGTACCCGGCATTCCCGACCGACATGCAGGCACAGTTCATCTCCCTGAACGCCATCGCCGAAGGCACCGGCGCGGTCATCGAGACCGTGTTCGAGAACCGCTTCATGCACGTCTACGAGATGAACCGCATGGGCGCGCAGATCCTGGTCGAAGGCAATACCGCCATTGTTACCGGCGTTCCGCAGCTCAAGGGCGCACCGGTCATGGCGACCGACCTGCGCGCTTCCGCCAGCCTGGTGATCGCCGCTCTGGTGGCCGATGGCGATACCATGATCGACCGCATCTACCACATCGACCGTGGTTACGAGTGCATCGAAGAGAAACTGCAACTGCTCGGGGCGAAGATTCGCCGCGTGCCGGGCTAAGGCAGAACCAGACAATGCTGACGATTGCCCTGTCCAAGGGCCGTATCCTCGACGACACCCTGCCGCTGCTTGCAGCGGCGGGCATCGTGCCGACCGAGAATCCGGACAAGAGCCGCAAGCTGATCATCCCCACCACCCTCGATGATGTGCGCCTGCTGATCGTGCGCGCCACCGACGTGCCGACCTATGTCGAGCACGGTGCCGCCGACCTTGGTGTCGCGGGCAAGGACGTGCTCATGGAGTACGGTGGCCAGGGTCTCTACGAGCCGCTGGACCTGAAGATAGCCAACTGCAAGCTGATGACCGCTGGTGCGGTCGGCGCGCCGGAGCCCAAGGGCCGCCTGCGCGTGGCCACCAAGTTCGTCAACGTCGCCAAGCGCTACTACGCCGAGCAGGGCCGCCAGGTCGACGTGATCAAGCTCTACGGCTCCATGGAGCTGGCGCCGCTGGTCGGCCTCGCCGACAAGATCATCGACGTGGTCGACACCGGCAACACCCTGCGTGCGAACGGCCTGGAGCCCCAGGAACTGATCGCGCACATCAGCTCGCGCCTGGTCGTGAACAAAGCCTCGATGAAGATGCAGCACGCTCGCATCCAGGCCCTGATCGACACCCTGCGCGACGCCGTCGAAGCTCGACACCGTCACTGATACCCACCGCGACTCCGGTCGCGGCAGCCTATCCGTGTCATAGCCAAATTTTCTCGGGTGCCCGCACGGAAGGCTTGATAGTCTTGCGGCGCCCGAGATCATGCCAATTAAAGAGGCCAGCTATGACCGCACCCTTCGCTATCCGTCGACTCAACGCCGCCGATCCGGACTTCGCGCGTCATCTGGACCATCTGCTCTCCTGGGAAAGCGTGTCCGACGAGTCGGTGAACCAGCGTGTCCTGGACATCATCGCCGATGTGCGCAAGCGCGGTGATGCCGCCGTGGTGGAGTTCACCCAGCGCTTCGACGGCGTCGACGCCAAGACCATGGCCGACCTGATCCTGCCGCGCGAGCGTCTGGAACTGGCCCTGACCCGCATCACCCCGGCCCAGCGCGAGGCGCTGGAAACGGCCGCCGAACGCGTGCGCAGCTACCACGAGAAGCAGAAGCAGGACTCCTGGCGTTACACCGAAGCCGATGGCACCGTGCTCGGCCAGCAGGTCACCCCGCTGGATCGCGCCGGCCTGTACGTGCCCGGCGGCAAGGCGTCCTATCCGTCTTCCGTGCTGATGAACGCCATTCCGGCCAAGGTCGCCGGTGTCGCCGAAGTGGTGATGGTGGTGCCGACTCCGCGTGGCGAGATCAACGAAATCGTCCTGGCCGCTGCCTGTATCGCCGGCGTCGACCGCGTCTTCACCATCGGTGGTGCCCAGGCCGTAGCCGCGCTGGCTTATGGCACCGAGAGCGTGCCGCAGGTGGACAAGATCGTCGGCCCGGGCAACATCTACGTCGCCACCGCCAAGCGCCACGTGTTCGGCCAGGTCGGCATCGACATGATCGCCGGCCCTTCGGAAATCCTCGTGGTCTGCGATGGCGGCACCGATCCGGACTGGATCGCCATGGACCTGTTCTCCCAGGCCGAGCATGACGAGGATGCCCAGTCGATCCTGGTCAGCCCGGACGCGGCTTTCCTCGACAAAGTCGCCGCCAGCATCGAGAAGCTGCTGCCGACCATGGAGCGCGCCGAGATCATCCGTACTTCGCTGACCAACCGTGGCGCGCTGATCCTCGTCGCCGACCAGGAACAGGCCTGCCAGGTCGCCAACCGCATCGCCCCTGAACACTTGGAGCTGTCGGTGGCCGACCCGGAAAGCTGGCTGCCGAAGATCCGCCACGCCGGCGCCATCTTCATGGGCCGCTATACCGCCGAGGCGCTGGGCGACTATTGCGCGGGGCCGAACCACGTGCTGCCGACTTCCGGTACTGCGCGCTTCTCCTCGCCGCTGGGCGTATACGATTTCCAGAAGCGTTCCTCGATCATCTTCTGCTCCGCGCCGGGCGCTTCCGAGCTGGGCAAGACCGCTTCGATCCTGGCCCGCGGCGAGTCGCTGACCGCCCACGCGCGCAGTGCCGAATTCCGCATCCTTGACGGTGAGTAACCGATGAGCAAATTCTGGAGTCCCTTCGTCAAGGAACTGGTGCCCTACGTTCCGGGCGAGCAGCCGAAGCTGGCCAAGCTGGTCAAGCTGAACACCAACGAGAACCCCTACGGCCCGTCGCCGAAGGTGGTCGCCGCGATCCAGGCCGAGCTGAACGACACGCTGCGCCTGTATCCGGACCCGAACGCCGATCGCCTGAAGCAGACCATCGCCCAGTACCACGGCGTTAAAACCTCCCAGGTCTTCGTCGGCAACGGTTCGGACGAAGTCCTGGCCCATGCCTTCCACGCGCTGTTCCAGCACGGCAAGCCGCTGCTGTTCCCCGACGTGACCTATAGCTTCTATCCGGTCTACTGCGGCCTCTACGGCATCGACTTCGAAGCGCTGCCGCTGGACGAGCAGTTCCAGATCCGCGTCGAGGATTACGCGCGCCCGAACGGCGGCATCATCTTCCCCAACCCCAATGCGCCCACCGGTTGCCTGCTGCCGCTCGATGCCATCGAGCGCCTGCTGCAAGCCAGCCCGGACAGCGTGGTGCTGGTGGACGAGGCCTACGTTGACTTCGGCGGCGAGACCGCGATCTCCCTGGTCAACCGCTACCCGAACCTGCTGGTGGCGCAGACCCTGTCCAAGTCACGTTCCCTGGCGGGCCTGCGGGTCGGCTTCGCGATTGGTCATGAAGACCTGATCGAAGCGCTGGAGCGGGTGAAGAACAGCTTCAACTCCTACCCGCTGGACCGTCTGGCCCTGGCCGGTGCGGTGGCGTCGTTCGAGGATCAGGCGTACTTCGAGCAGACCTGCAACGCGGTTATCCACAGCCGCGAGAAGCTGGTGGCCGAGCTCAAGACCCTGGGCTTCGACGTACTGCCGTCGGCGGCGAACTTCATCTTCGCTCGCCACCCGCAGCGTGACGGCGCCGAACTGGCCGCCGCCCTGCGCGAAGAAGGCGTCATCGTGCGCCACTTCAAGCAGCAGCGGATCAACCAGTTCCTGCGCATCAGCATCGGCACCGAGGAGCAGAATCAGGCTCTGCTGGATGCCTTGCGCATGAAGCTGTAAGGCTATCGCTGCAAAAGAAAACGGCGCCTTCGGGCGCCGTTTTTCATTGCTCTGGAAAAGAGGGCGGCATCAGTTGCCATTAGGGGCGGGCGGCGGGCGCAGACCGACTTCGGCGTTGAGCGTCACCGGCTTGCCGTTGCGCAGCACTTCGATGGTGATCTTCTCGCCCGGCTTGGTGCGCGCGACCTGGTTCATCGAGCGGCGACCGTCGCTGGCGGCTTCGCCATCGATGTTCAGGATGATGTCGCCGGGCAGCAGGCCGGCCTTGGCAGCGGGGCCGTCGCGGTAGACGCCGGCGACGACGATGCCGGCCTTGTCCTTGAGGTCGAAGGATTCGGCCAGTTCCGGGGTCAGCGGCTGCACTTCGACGCCGAGCCAGCCACGGATCACCTGGCCGTGCTCGATGATCGACTGCATGACTTCCAGCGCCAGCTTGGTCGGAATGGCGAAGCCGATGCCCTGGGAGCCGCCGGACTTGGAGAAGATCGCGGTGTTGATGCCAATCAGGTTGCCGTTGGCGTCCACCAGCGCGCCGCCGGAGTTGCCTGGGTTGATCGCCGCGTCGGTCTGGATGAAGTCTTCGTAGGTGTTCAGGCCCAGCTGGTTGCGGCCGGTGGCGCTGATGATGCCCATGGTGACGGTCTGGCCGACGCCGAAGGGGTTGCCGATGGCCAGGCAGACGTCGCCGGTGCGGATGCCGTCGGAGCGGCCGAGCATGATCGAGGGCAGGTCCTTGAGGTCGATCTTCAGCACCGCGAGGTCGGTCTCGGGGTCGCTGCCCACCAGGCGGGCAATGGTCTCGCGGCCGTCACGCAGGGCCACGACGATCTGGTCCGCGCCGGAGGTTACGTGGTTATTGGTCAGCAGGTAGCCTTCGGGGCTCATGATCACCGCCGAACCCAGGCTCGACTCCATGCGTTTCTGCTGCGGCAGGTTATCGCCGAAGAAGCGCCGGAACAGTGGATCATCGAGCATCGAGTTGTTCGGCTTGCTGACCATCTTGGTGGTGTACAGGTTGGCCACGGCGGGCGACGAGCGTGTCACGGCATCGGCGTAGCTGACCGGGCCCTGTTGCAGGCGGCTGAGCAATGGCGCTTGTTGCAGATGCACTTCCTGCTGCGGAAGGCCGACCCATTGCGGGTTATGCTGGATGATCAGAAGAGCCAATAGCACGCCAACCAGCACGGGCCAGCCGAGGAAACGCAGGGCCTTCAGCATCGAAGAAAATCCTTGGGGTTGCTTGGCCGGGGGATGGCCGATAGGGTGGCGGCCATTATACGGGCGGCGAGCCAAGAAAATAGACGCTCGCAGCCGATGTTGGAGGAATTTCGATGGCTATCGCACTGAGCACGCTGGTCGAGGAAGCCGACCGTTTCCTGGACGCCGCGAAGATTCAGGATTACTGCCCCAACGGCCTGCAGGTTGAGGGCCGCCCGCAGGTGCGCCGTATCGTTTCCGGTGTCACCGCCAGCCAGGCGCTGCTGGATGCGGCCGTGGAAGCGGACGCCGATGTGGTGCTGGTCCACCACGGCTATTTCTGGAAGGGCGAGGATGCCCGCGTGGTGGGCATGAAGCAACGCCGCCTGAAGACCCTGCTGAGCCATGACATCAGCCTGCTGGCCTACCACCTGCCGCTGGACCTGCATCCCGAGGTGGGCAACAACGTGCAGCTCGGTCGCCAGCTTGGTTTCGAGATCGAAGGGCCGCTGGAACCGGGCAACCCCCGCTCCATCGTGCTGGTCGGCTCGCTGGCCGAGCCCATGCTGCCCAGCGATCTCGCAATCCATGTGCGTGACGTGCTTGGCCGCGAACCGCTGCTGGTCGATGGCGGCCAGCCAATCCGCCGCATTGCGTGGTGCACCGGCGGCGCTCAGGGCTATATCGACCAGGCGATTGCCGCTGGTGTCGATGCCTACCTGACTGGCGAAGTCTCCGAGCAGACCGTGCACAGCGCGCGGGAGAACGGCATCAGCTTTATCGCCGCCGGCCACCACGCCACCGAGCGCTACGGCGTGCAGGCGCTGGGAGACTACCTGGCCAAGCGCTTCGCCATCGAGCATCTGTTCATCGATTGCCCGAACCCGGCCTGATGGCGTTCAGACCCAGCGCCAGGTCTTGCAGGGATGGCTGTAGGAGCGAGCTTGCTCGCGAACCCACCCTGGGCTGAGATGGCAGGAAACCTCGTTCGCTGCAAGGTGGCTGCTGCTCGATCATCCTGCCGCATCCGGAAACAGGCATGAAAAAAGCCGGCTCAATGAGCCGGCTTTTTTGTACGTGCCTCAGCGGTAGCCGTGGCGCTGGCGGTCCACCGCCTTGCCCAGCTCCCACACTGCCATGGCGTAGTGGGTACTGTGGTTGTAACGGGTGATTACGTAGAAGTTCGGCAGGCCGTACCAGTACTGGTAGGTGTTGCCCATGTCCAGGCGCAGCAGGCTGGCGGTCTGGTGATTGCCCAGCGAACCCTGCGGGCGCAGGCCGGCGGCGGATAGCGCGCTGATCGAGTATTGGGTCTTGAAGCCGTCTTCCAGTGAGCGGGCCTGGCCGATGGCCGGGATCGCCACCGCGTCGCCGGTGACCCAGCCGTGTTGCTTGAAGTAGTTGGCCACGCTGCCGATGGCATCGCGCGGGTTCCACAGGTCGCGGTGGCCGTCGCCGTCGAAGTCCACTGCGAACTGGGTGAAAGAGGAGGGCATGAACTGTCCGTAACCCATGGCGCCGGCATAGGAGCCCCGCATTTCCAGGGGATTGTCGCCTTCGTTGCGCGCCTGCAGGAGGAACTGCTCCAGTTCGCCACTGAAGAACTCGGCGCGACGCGGGTAGGAGAACGACAGGGTGGCCAGTGCGTCGATGATCCGCGTCTTGCCCATCACGCGGCCCCAGCGGGTTTCCACGCCGATGATGCCGACGATGATTTCCGGCGGCACACCGTAGGTGCGCGAGGCGCGCTGCAGGTCGGCTTCGTATTCGTTCCAGAACTGCACACCCTTCTGCACGTTATCCGGGGTGATGAACTTCTTCCGGTAGCGCAGCCAGGCACCGTTCGGGCCGCTGGGCGGCGTGTAGGTCGGCGCCTGGCGGTCCATGAGGCGGATCACCCAGTCCAGCTCCTGCGTCTGGGCAAACAGGTCATGCAGATCCTGCCGATTGAAGCCGTGCTTGCTCACCATCATGTCGATGAAGCGATTGGCGTTGGCGTTGTTCGCGTAATCGCCGCGCAGCGGGGTGATCGGCTGTACCGAGCCGAACGCCGGGTGGGCGTTGGGGGTGATCAGGGTCGGTGCCTTCGGCTTCTGGGCCGGTTGTGGAGCGGGAGTCGGTTTGCTGCTGCACGCGGAGACGAGGACGAGCAAAGGCAGGGCGAAAACGATGCGGCGCATGGGAGATCTTCTGGGGCAGGAAAACGTGCCGCTATGCTAGCGCAGTGCCGGCCGTGCACAAGCCGGGAGCGCCTCAAGGACGCTGCTGACTCTGTTGCAGGAAAAGTCTCGAGGATATTTCCGAGATGGCGTTTGGGGCCTTGGGGCGTCTCGTTCGAGCGTCCCGGAGTAGCCTTTCAGATGCTGTCCGCAGCCGGCTTTCGCACTGAGCGCGTATGGCTATATCGGTATATTTTTTCGGTATAACCCGCTCCCCGGTTAGAGCCTTGCGCTGTGATAGAGTGCGCGCTCGTCTACGGCCCGCCGGCCGTCCATAAGCAATTCCGTGAGTAGCCATGGTCGACAAACTGACGCATCTGAAACAGCTGGAGGCCGAGAGCATCCACATCATCCGCGAGGTCGCCGCCGAGTTCGACAACCCGGTGATGCTGTACTCGATCGGTAAGGACAGCGCGGTGATGCTTCACCTCGCGCGTAAAGCCTTCTTCCCCGGCAAGCTGCCTTTCCCGGTGATGCATGTCGACACCCGCTGGAAATTCCAGGAGATGTACCGCTTCCGCGAGAAGATGGTCAGCGAATACGGCCTGGACCTGATCACCCACATCAACCCCGATGGCGTGGCGCAGGACATCAACCCGTTCACCCACGGCAGCGCCAAGCACACCGACATCATGAAGACCGAAGGCCTCAAACAGGCCCTCGACAAGTACGGTTTCGATGCCGCTTTCGGTGGCGCCCGCCGCGACGAAGAGAAGTCCCGCGCCAAGGAGCGCGTCTACTCCTTCCGTGACAGCAAGCACCGCTGGGACCCGAAGAACCAGCGTCCGGAACTGTGGAACGTCTACAACGGCAAGGTGAAGAAGGGCGAGTCGATCCGTGTCTTCCCGCTGTCGAACTGGACCGAGCTGGACATCTGGCAATACATCTACCTGGAACAGATCCCGATCGTGCCGCTGTACTTCGCCGAAGAGCGCGAAGTCATCGAGATGAACGGCGCGCTGATCATGATCGATGACGAGCGCATCCTCGAGCACCTCACGCCCGAGCAGAAGGCCAGTATCCAGAAGAAGATGGTGCGTTTCCGCACCCTGGGCTGCTACCCGCTGACCGGCGCGGTAGAGTCCACCGCTACTTCGCTGCCGGAAATCATCCAGGAAATGCTGCTGACGCGGACTTCCGAACGCCAGGGCCGGGTCATCGACCACGACGCCGCCGGTTCGATGGAAGAAAAGAAACGTCAGGGCTACTTCTAAGGTTCTCGCACCATGTCGCATCAATCCGATCTGATCAGCGAGGACATCCTCGCCTACCTGGCCCAGCACGAGCGCAAGGAACTCCTGCGCTTCCTCACCTGCGGCAACGTCGACGACGGCAAGAGCACCCTGATCGGGCGCCTGCTGCACGACTCCAAGATGATCTACGAGGACCACCTCGAGGCCATCACCAAGGATTCCAAGAAAGTCGGTACCACCGGCGACGACGTCGACCTGGCGCTGCTAGTGGATGGCCTGCAGGCCGAGCGTGAGCAGGGCATCACCATCGACGTGGCGTACCGCTACTTCAGCACCTCCAAGCGCAAATTCATCATCGCCGACACCCCCGGCCATGAGCAGTACACCCGCAACATGGCCACCGGCGCGTCCACCTGCGATCTGGCCATCATCCTGATCGACGCCCGCTACGGCGTGCAGACCCAGACCCGCCGGCACAGCTTCATTGCCTCGCTGCTGGGCATCAAGCACATCGTCGTCGCCATCAACAAGATGGACCTCAAGGGCTTCGATGAGGGCGTCTTCGAGCAGATCAAGGCCGACTACCTGCAGTTCGCCGAGAAGATCAACCTCAAGACCAACTCCCTGCACTTCGTGCCGATGTCGGCGCTGAAGGGCGACAACGTGGTCAACAAGTCCGAGCGCTCGCCGTGGTACACCGGCCAGTCGCTGATGGAAATTCTCGAGACCGTGGAAGTCGCGGGCGACCGCAACCTCGACGACATGCGCTTCCCGGTGCAGTACGTCAACCGTCCGAACCTGAACTTCCGCGGCTTCGCCGGCACCCTGGCGAGCGGCATCGTGCGCAAGGGTGACGAAGTCGTGGCCCTGCCGTCGGGCAAGGGCAGCAAGGTCAAGTCCATCGTCACCTTCGAGGGCGAGTTGGAGCAGGCCGGCCCGGGCCAGGCCGTCACCCTGACCCTGGAAGACGAGATCGACGTCTCCCGCGGCGACATGCTGGTGCATGCCGACAACCGTCCGCAGGTGACCGACGGCTTCGATGCCATGCTGGTGTGGATGGCTGAAGAGCCGATGCTGCCGGGCAAGAAGTACGACATCAAGCGTGCCACCAGCTATGTGCCGGGCTCGATTCCGAGCATCACCCACAAGGTGGACGTGAACACCCTGGAAGAGACCGCCGCCAGCGAACTCAAGCTCAACGAGATCGCCCGCGTGAAGGTCAGCCTGGATGCTCCGATTGCGCTGGACGGCTACGAACAGAATCGCACCACTGGTGCCTTCATCGTGGTCGACCGCCTGACCAACGGCACCGTCGGTGCCGGCATGATCATCGCCGCTCCGCAATCGAGCCATGGCACCGCCGTACACCACGGTGCAAATGCCCATGTAGCTCGGGAGGAGCGCGCAGCACGATTCGGCCAGCAACCGGCCACCGTACTGTTCAGCGGGCTTTCCGGGGCGGGCAAGAGCACCCTGGCCTACGCGGTGGAGCGCAAGCTGTTCGACATGGGCCGTGCGGTCTATGTGCTGGACGGCCAGAACCTGCGTCATGACCTGAACAAGGGCTTGCCGCAGGACCGCGCCGGTCGCACCGAGAACTGGCTGCGCACCGCCCATGTGGCCAGGCAGTTCAACGAGGCTGGCCTGATCAGCCTGTGTGCCTTCGTGGCCCCTAGCGCCGAAGGTCGTGAGCGCGCCAAATCGCTGATTGGCGCCGAGCGCCTGGTCACCGTGTACGTCCAGGCCTCCCCGCAGGTTTGCCGTGAACGCGACCCGCAGGGCTTGTACGCCGCCGGTCAGGACAACATCCCGGGCGAGTCCTTCCCGTTCGACGTGCCGCTGGATGCCGATTTGGTGATCGACACCCAGAGCCAGTCGGTGGAAGAGGGCGTCAAGGCAGTCCTCGACCTGCTTCGCCAGCGCGGCGCGATCTGATCGCACAGCGCTGAAAAGAAAAAGCCCCGCCTAGGCGGGGCTTTTCTTTTGATCTTTGTAGGAGCGAGCTTGCTCGCGAACCATGCCTCGGCGATTGAGCGTTCAGCGGTTCGCGAGCAAGCTCGCTCCTATGGGTCGCGCATTTGCGCGGACATGAAAGAGCCCCGCTATTGCGGGGCTTCTGGGGACAGGGCTCAATACTTGCTTTTCAGCCCGTAGGTCTCGTCCAGCGTGCCCGGGCCGTCGCCGGTCTTGGGCGCGTAGTCGCGCGGCGCTTCGTTGTTCGCCGGCGGAGTCAGGCGCTCGCGGCGCTCTGGGTATTCGTCGGCATGCAGGGCAGCCAGCAGGCGCTGCTTGGTCTGCTCGTCCAGGGCCAGGCGCTCGGCGCCTTCGGACAGGTGTTCCTGCACATCCTGATAGCTCTGGGTGAGCTTTTTCATCAGGCTGGCGGAGGTGCTGAAGTGGGTCACCACTTCGCGCTGGTAGCTATCGAAACGATCCTGCATGTCGTCCACCTGACGCTGCAGCTTGTTGGGCGCGGCGTTGGGCAGCAGACGGGCGATCAGAAAGCCGATGCCGACCCCGACGATCAGGGCGAGTAGCGGCAGCAACCAGGTGGTGAGGGACTGTTCCACGCGAATCCTTCCTCTATAGACGGCTTTGCTTTACGTTAGCGGCTTGCACCTGTGCTTGTATACCGTGGCGAACGCTTCGCCGCCTGCGCAGGTATTGAGCTAGACGAGACGACCCGCCACGGGGTCACGGAGCTGTTGTTTGACCACCCGCGAAATCCCCCTGTTCCTCGATGGTCCCGAAGGCCAGCTGGAAGCCCTGCACCTCGCCGCGCCTGATGCGAAAGGCGTCGCGCTGATCTGTCATCCGCACCCGCTGTTTGCCGGCACCATGCAGAACAAAGTGGTCGCCACCCTGCAGCGCGCCGCACGGGATGCAGGATACGCCACCCTGCGTTTCAATTTTCGTGGCGTGGGTCAGAGCGCCGGCAGTTATGCCGAAGGCCGTGGCGAGATCGACGACGCGCTGGCCGCCGCGCGCTGGCTTGCCGGGCAGCATCCGGGACTGCCGCTGACGCTGATGGGCTTTTCCTTCGGTTCCTGCGTGGCCGGCAATGCTGCCCAGCGCCTGGAAGAGGAGGGCGCGGCGCTGGCGCAACTGTTCATGCTGGCGCCGCCAGTGGAGCGCTTCGATGTCGAGTTGCCTGAGCGCTGCCCGCTCACGGTGATTCAGCCGGAGGCAGATGAAGTGGTGACGCCTGAGCGCGTCTACGCCTGGAGCGCCGAGCTGACCAAGCCCCACGAACTGATCCGCATCCCCGAGTGCAGTCATTTCTTCCACGGCAAGCTGATCGAGCTCAAGGACCTGATTCAGGCCCGGCTCGCCTAGGCCGCCAAGCCGCGTTACCATCCGGCCCGCCATTTCATTTGTGTTGATTCCTGGATTCCCATGACGACCCGTATCCTGACCGGCATCACCACCACCGGTACTCCGCACCTGGGCAACTACGCCGGCGCCATCCGCCCGGCCATCGTCGCCAGCCGCGATCCGCAGGCAGATTCCTTCTACTTCCTGGCCGACTACCACGCGCTGATCAAATGTGATGATCCGACGCGCATCCAGCGTTCACGCCTGGAAATCGCCGCCACCTGGCTGGCCTGCGGCCTGGATGCGGACAAGGCGACTTTCTATCGCCAGTCCGATATTCCCGAAATCCCCGAATTGACCTGGCTGCTCACCTGCGTCAGCGCCAAGGGCCTGCTCAACCGCGCCCACGCCTACAAGGCTTCGGTGGATAAGAA
The DNA here is from genome assembly GCF_057444315.1 of Pseudomonas sp. PVC-3-1. Taxonomy (NCBI): domain Bacteria; kingdom Pseudomonadati; phylum Pseudomonadota; class Gammaproteobacteria; order Pseudomonadales; family Pseudomonadaceae; genus Pseudomonas; species Pseudomonas sp. PVC-3-1. Next base: position 6,278,774 of record NZ_CM172023.1, on the reverse strand, counting down.
TGTCGAGGCCGGCGAAGACCCGGATGCCGGCGTCACCATGGGCCTGTACAGCTACCCGGTGCTGATGGCCGCGGACATCCTGATGTTCAACGCCCACAAGGTGCCGGTCGGCCGCGACCAGATCCAGCACGTGGAAATGGCCCGCGACATCGGCCAGCGCTTCAACCACCTGTTCGGCAACGGCAAGGAGCTGTTCACCCTGCCGGAAGTGGTGATCGAGGAAGACGTGGCGACCCTGCCGGGCCTGGACGGTCGCAAGATGTCCAAGAGCTACGACAACACCATTCCGCTGTTCGGCACTGCCAAGCAGCTCAAGGACGCTGTCGCGCGCATCGTCACTGACTCCCGTGCGCCGGGCGAGCCGAAAGATCCAGATAACTCGCACCTGTTCACCCTCTATCAGGCCTTCTCCACCCACGAGCAACAGGCCGCGTTCCGCGCTGAACTGCTCGGTGGCCTGGCTTGGGGCGAAGCCAAGCAGCGCCTGTTCGATCTGCTCGACAACGAGCTGGGCGAGGCCCGCGAGCGCTACCACGCGCTGATCACCCGCCCGGCTGACCTGGAGGACATCCTCCTGGCCGGTGCCGCCAAGGCTCGCCGCATCGCCACTCCGTTCCTCGGCGAACTGCGCGAGGCCGTCGGTCTGCGGTCGTTCCGCGAGCAGGTGCAGGTGGCCAGCGAAGGCAAGAAAAAGGCGGCTAAGGCTGCGCGTTTCGTCAGCTTCCGCGAGGACGACGGCTTCCGCTTCCGCCTGCTGGACGCCGCCGGTGAGCAACTGCTGCTTTCCATCGCCTTCGCCGATGGCAAGGCTGCCGGCCAGGTGACCAAGCGCCTGCAGTCCGAGGAGCTGGACCTGCACGCCGAGCTGAACACCTTCAGCGTGCGCCTGGATGGCGAAGCCGTGGCGTACAGCCCGGAGTTCTCCACCGACGCGGAGCGCGACGCTGCCATGCAGCGTCTGCACGAGGCTCTCGCTCCGCAGGAGTGAGGTGCAGCAGGCCGGTCCGACTACCGGCCAATTGCCAAGAAACGGGGGCGCCGCTAAAGTGTGCGCCCCCGTTTTCGTTGCCTTGCTACCGATCATGACGCCTCTTCAGCGCTACCAGGAAGACCTCAAACGCCCCGACTTCTTCCACGACGCCGCGCAAGCGAACGCCGTGAAGCATCTGCAACGCCTCTACGACGACCTGGTCGCCGCTGATAAAGGCAAGACTGGCCTGTTCGGCAAGCTGCTGGGCAAGAAGACCCAGGAGCCGGTGAAGGGCCTGTACTTCTGGGGCGGCGTCGGCCGTGGCAAGACCTACCTGGTGGATACCTTCTTCGAGGCGCTGCCCTTCAAGCAGAAGATGCGCACGCACTTCCACCGCTTCATGAAGCGCGTCCACGAGGAAATGAAGACCCTCAAGGGCGAGAAGAACCCGCTGACCATCATCGGCAAGCGTTTCGCCGACGAGGCCCGGGTGATCTGCTTCGACGAGTTCTTCGTCTCCGACATCACCGACGCGATGATCCTCGCGACCCTGCTGGAAGAACTGTTCAAGAACGGCGTCAGCCTGGTGGCAACCTCCAACATCGTGCCGGACGGCCTGTACAAGGACGGCCTGCAGCGCGCCCGCTTCCTGCCGGCCATCGCCCTGGTCAAGCAGCACACCGAAGTGGTCAACGTCGACAGCGGCGTGGACTATCGCCTGCGCGCCCTGGAACAGGCCGAGCTGTACCACTGGCCGCTGTCCGAGCAGGCCGAGCAGGCCATGACCCGCGACTTCAAGGCGCTGACCCCGGAGTGTGCCGCTGCCACCCGCGATGACGCGCTGATGATCGAGAACCGCGAAATCCGCGCGCGCATCACCTGCGATGACGTGGCCTGGTTCGAGTTCCGCGAGCTGTGCGACGGCCCGCGCAGCCAGAACGATTACATCGAGCTGGCGAAGATCTTCCACGCCATCCTGATCTCCAATGTCGAGCAGATGGGCGTGACCAAGGACGATATGGCTCGCCGTTTCATCAACCTGGTGGACGAGTTCTACGACCGCAACGTCAAGCTGATCCTCTCCGCCGAGGTCGAGCTCAAAGACCTGTACACCGGCGGCCGCCTGGAGTTCGAGTTCCAGCGCACCCTGAGCCGTCTGCTGGAAATGCAGTCCCACGAATACCTGAGCCGCCCACACCGTCCCTGACGGTTCGGCGAATAAAAAAGGCTGCCCTCGGGCAGCCTTTTTCGTTCTGGTTCTTTGTAGGAGCGAGCTTGCTCGCGAATCTTTTGTCGGCGGCTCAATAGCTGGGCGGTTCGCGAGCAAGCTCGCTCCTACAGGAGAGCATCAGCGCTGCGCCATCTCCTGCTGCGCCTTCTTCAGCAATTGCTGGGCGTGGGCAATTTCCAGCGCCTCCATAGCGTTGATCGGCTTGATTGCCACTGCTTTCTTCAGCTGCTCCAGCGCTTTCTGCTCTTCATCTTCGCCGTACACGTAGGCCAGCGCATTGGCGTATTCGTAGTGGCCGATGGGCAGGTCGTCGGCGGCGCGGAAGGAGCGGGCGAAGTACTGCTCCATCTTGTCCGCGCTCACCCCGTAGGTCATCTTGCCTACCAGCTTGCCGACCTTGCGGATCACGCCGGCTTCATAGCCGCCGTAGAGCGCCAGGGCAAAGGGCTGGTTCGGCTGCTTGGCCAGCAGGGCGTCCAGCTCCTTGGGGATCTCGCTGGTATAGCCGCGCTTGAGCACCACCGGCACCGGCAGGTCTTCGGCCAGGCGCGCCTTGGCGTAGGCGCGGCCGAATTGGGCAATGGGGTCGGCGTTGAGCAACGGGCCGGCGTCGTCGGTGTAGCTGATCACTTCTTCCAGCAGGCGCTGCTTCTCCTCCTGGTTCGGCGCGAGGAACATGGCGTAGAGCACCTGGGCGAACATGCCGGGCACTTGTCCGCCGACGCCCAGCGCCAGGCCGTCCTTCTTGGCCTGGGCGAAGTCGCCGCGAAACACCTTGCGCCACACGTCCTGCAGCTTCTCAGCGTAGACCTGCGCCTCTTCCGGCTTGCCGCTGAAGCCGGTGCCGGCTGCGACCGTCTTCTTGAGAGCTTCGGGATGCTTCGTGGCCATGGTGACCACCCAGTCCGCATCGGGGAAGGGATAGTTGGTGCCGAAGCCGCGGGTCAGGCGCGGCCAGGCCTCGCGCAACTTGTCGCCGCTGTAATCGAAGGCGCTCTGGTCGTAGGGGAAGGGTTTCCAGCTGTCGTCCGCCACAGCGTTGAGGCTGAAGACGGTCAGGAGGGCAAGCAGAAAGCGGCGCATGGCGATATCCCGTGAAGTTCTTGTTGTCGGAAGCTGCCCCGATCATAGGGCCGCTCCCGAGTCCGTGAACCCATCCTAGGGATGGCCTGTTTCAGGCTTCCTTCTGTTCGTATTGGCGCCGGTAATGATTCGGTGACAGCCCGGTGTGCTGGCGAAAAAGTCGAGCGAAAAAGCTGGCGTCGTCGTAGCCGACTTCGTAGCTGATGGTCTTGATGCTCTTGCGGCTGGTCGACAACAGGTTGCGCGCAGTCTCGATGCGCAGTCGCTGCAGGTAGTGCAGCGGCTTGTCGCCGGTGGCCGCCTGGAAGCGCCGCATGAAGTTGCGGATGCTCATGCCGTGTTCGCGGGCTACATCCTCGAAGCGGAACTTGTCGGAGAAGTGCTCCTCCAGCCAGTGCTGGATCTGCAGAATTGCCGGGTCGTGGTGCAGTTTCTGTCCGCCGAAGCCCAGTCGGCCGGGCGTGTAGGTGCGTTGCACCTCGTAGAGGATGTCGCGGGCTACGCCCTGAGCCACAGCGGCGCCGCAGAAATGTTCGATCAGGTAGATGTACAGGTCGCGCACCGAGGTGAGGCCGCCTGCGCTGTAGATGTTGTCAGCGTCGGCGATGTGCTTGTCCTGGTTGAGCAGCACCTTGGGGTAGCGCTCGGCGAACTCGCGGAAGAAGCGCCAATAGGTGGTGGCTTCCTTGCCGTCCAGCAGACCCGCTTCGGCGAGCCAGAACACACCCGAGACTTCACCGCATAGCACGCAGCCGGCGGTATGACGCTCGCGCAGCCAGGCCGTTACCTGTGGGTAGAGGGTCAGCAGTTCGTCGAAGTCGCCCCAGAAGGCGGGGAGAATGATCAGCTCCGGTTCGTCCAGGGCGCCGTGTACCGGCAGGAGGTCGCCGCTGAAACTCGTCACCGGCTGGCCGTCGGGGCTGACGATGCGGGTCTCGAAGCTGGGTTGCAGGCCGAGGCCCTGCTGGCGGCCATGGCGCAGGGCGGCCATGTGGAAGAAGTCCTTGGCCTGCATCAGGGTGGAGCCGAACACGCCATGGGTGGCGAGGATGCTGACGCGGCGCAGCACGCGGGAAGCTGGGTTGGGCATCGGTTCTTGTACTTCTTATGGATGTCTTTGCATGACGCTAAAGCGGTCATGATGCGGCTGGATCGTCTTATTTTTTGGCGAAAGTGTCCAGTGCAGAGCGGTTCGTGCTGGCCTACAGTCGGCCTTCCAATAATTCCTACAACCGATCCGCAGGTGCACCGCATGATTCCGAGAACCCTGTTCAGTTCCGACCACGAGCTGTTCCGCGACAGCGTCCGCAAGTTCCTCGAACAGGAGGCGGTGCCCTTCCACGCCCAGTGGGAAAAGGACGGTCATGTCGACCGTCAGCTGTGGAACAAGGCCGGCGAGGCCGGAATGCTCTGCTCGCACCTGCCCGAGGCCTACGGCGGCATGGCGGCTGATTTCCTCTACAGCGCCGTGGTGATCGAGGAGATCGGTCGCCTGGGGCTGACCGGCATCGGCTTCTCGCTGCATTCGGACATCGTTGCGCCCTACATCCTTCACTACGGCAGCGAAGAGCTGAAGCAGCGCTACCTGCCCAAGCTGATTTCCGGCGAGATGGTTTCGGCTATCGCCATGACCGAGCCGGGCGCCGGCTCCGACCTGCAGGGCGTGAAGACCACTGCCGTGCTGGATGGCGACGAGTACGTGATCAACGGATCGAAGACCTTCATCACCAACGGCTGGCTGGCCGATCTGGTGATCGTGGTCGCCAAGACCGATCCCAAGGCCGGGGCCAAGGGCACCAGCCTGTTCCTGGTGGAAGCGGGCACGCCGGGCTTCAGCAAGGGCAAGCGTCTGGAAAAGGTCGGTATGAAGGCGCAGGACACTTCTGAGCTGTTCTTCCAGGACGTGCGCATCCCCAAGGAAAACCTGCTGGGCAAGGACGGGCAGGGCTTCATCTACCTGATGCAGGAACTGCCCCAGGAGCGCCTGACCGTCGCCCTCGGCGCGCTGGCCTCGGCCGAGGCGGCGCTGAAATGGACATTGGACTACACCCGTGACCGCAAGGCCTTCGGAAAGTCCGTCGCAGATTTCCAGAACACTCGCTTCAAGCTCGCGGAAATGGCCACCGAGATCCAGGTCGGCCGTGTCTTTGTTGATCGCTGCCTGGAGCAGCACCTGGAGGGCAAGCTCGACGTACCGACCGCGGCGATGGCCAAGTACTGGACCACCGACCTGCAATGCAAGGTGCTCGATGAGTGCGTGCAACTGCACGGTGGCTACGGCTTCATGTGGGAGTACCCGATCGCCCGTGCCTGGGCCGATGCGCGCGTGCAGCGCATCTACGCCGGCACCAACGAGATCATGAAGGAGATCATCGCCAGGGCTTTGTGATAGAGCTCCCCTGTAGGAGCGAGCTTGCTCGCGAACAGATTCCGTCGGGAACTCCAGCGCTGGATCGTTCGCGAGCAAGCTCGCTCCTACGAGAGCAAAGAGAGCAAAGAGAGCAAAGAGAGCAAAGAGAGCAAAGAGAGCAAAGAGAGCAAAGAGAGCAAAGGGAGCAAAGGGAGCAAAGAGAGCAAAGCGCTACGGCGCCGGGTTCGGCTGGTCCTTGTGGATCGCCTCGATGCCGGCCAGCACCTCGTCGGAGAGCTTCAGCTTGAGGCTGCCGAGATTGGCTTCCAGCTGCTCGAGGTTGGTCGCGCCGATGATATTGCTGGTCACGAATGGCCGGCTGGTGACGAAGGCCAGGGCCATCTGCGCCGGGTCCAGGCCGTGCTCGCGGGCCAGGTTCACGTAGCGGTCGCAGGCGCGGGCGGTCTGCGGGTTGGTGTAGCGAGTGAAGCGGCTGAACAGAGTGATTCGTGCGTTGGCCGGGCACGCGCCGCCGAAGTACTTGCCCGAGAGCATGCCGAAGGCCAGCGGCGAGTACGCCAGCAGGCCAATCTGTTCGCGGATGGCGATTTCTGCCAGGCCCACCTCGAAGCTGCGGTTGAGCAGGTTGTAGGGATTCTGGATCGACACCGAACGCGGCCAGCCGCGCTCCTGGGCGATCTGCAGGAAGCGCATGGTGCCCCAGGGCGTCTCGTTGGACAGGCCGACATGGCGGATCTTGCCGGCGCGAACCTGCTCGTCGAGCGCTTCCAGGGTGTCTTCCAGCGCCGTGAAGCTTTCTTCCTTGTGCTGGTAGCCCAGCTGGCCGAAGAAGTTGGTGCTGCGCTCGGGCCAATGCAACTGGTAAAGGTCGATCCAGTCGGTCTGCAAGCGCTTCAGGCTGCCGTCCAGCGCTGCGACGATGTTTTTGCGGTCGAGCTTCGGCTGGCCGTCGCGGATGTGGCTGATGGAGTTGCCGGGGCCGGCGATCTTGCTGGCGAGCACCCAGTCGGCGCGATCGCCGCGCTGGGCGAACCAGTTGCCGATAATCTGTTCGGTGCGGGTGTAGGTTTCCGCGCGCGGCGGCACCGGGTACATCTCGGCGGTATCGATGAAATTCAGACCGGCGGCCTTGGCCCGTTCGATTTGGGCGAAGGCTTCGTCCTGGGTGTTCTGCTCGCCCCAGGTCATGGTCCCCAGGCAGAGGGCGCTGACTTTCAGTTCGGTGCGGCCGAGCGGGCGGTACTCCATGCGGGTCTCCTCATGAAAACAAGTGCGTCATACAGTTGAAAATTCTGCCGGAATCTGCATAATTCCGCAGCCTTTCATCGGTGGGGGATGCCAAAGCCTGCCGATTGATACATCTAGTCGTTACGGACGCACACCGACCCGAGCCCCAATTCGTGTCTGTCTTCGGCTGTCCTTGACTTGTCAAGGCAACCACTGTCCAGTAAGATTCGCCGTCTTATTTTCAGGCGGCCCCTGAGGCTATAACGAATGAAAACTTATACCGCGAAACCAGAAACTGTTAAGCGCGACTGGTTCGTCGTCGACGCTGCTGGCCTGACCCTGGGTCGTCTGGCTACCGAGATTGCTACCCGCCTGCGCGGCAAGCACAAGCCGGAATACACCCCGCACGTTGATACCGGCGACTACATCGTCGTCATCAACGCCGAGCAGGTTCGTGTCACTGGCGCCAAAGCTACCGACAAGATGTACTACCATCACTCGGGCTTCCCGGGCGGTATCAAGTCGATCAACTTCGAGAAGCTGATCGCCAAGGCTCCTGAGCGCGTTATCGAGACTGCCGTCAAAGGCATGCTGCCGAAGAACCCGCTGGGCCGCGACATGTACCGCAAGCTGAAAGTGTACAAGGGTGCCAACCACCCGCACACCGCTCAGCAGCCTCAAGAACTGAAGATTTAACGGGATAGCTCATTATGTCGGCGACTCAAAATTACGGCACTGGCCGTCGTAAGACCGCTACCGCTCGCGTCTTCCTGCGTCCGGGCACTGGCAAAATCTCCATCAACAATCGCACTATCGAGCAGTTCTTCGGTCGTGAGACCGCTCGCATGGTTGTCCGTCAGCCGCTCGAGCTGACCGAGAACACCGAGAAGTTCGATATCTACGTAACCGTCGTTGGCGGTGGCGTAAGCGGTCAAGCTGGTGCGATCCGTCACGGTATCACCCGCGCTCTGATCGAGTACGACGAGACCCTGCGCAGCTCGCTGCGTAAAGCCGGCTACGTCACTCGCGACGCCCGCGAAGTTGAACGTAAGAAAGTCGGTCTGCGTAAAGCGCGTAAGCGTCCGCAGTACTCCAAGCGTTAATACGACGCTTCGAAAAAAACGCCCAGATCCTTTGGACTGGGCGTTTTTTTATGTCTTCAATAAGTTCGTGCGGCAAGGTGTCGCATCCGCGCAAGCCGCGCGGCGCAAGGGTTTCAGGGGTTGCGTAACAGGCTATTACCTTGTCATCACAAGGGCTTTTCTTTACCATTTGGCGAATTTTTTGCGCGGCTCGAATTTTTACTTAAAAGCCTGATTTGAACAGGCTTGAAGCTGATGGGAGACGACTGAATGAGTAATGACGGCGTGAATGCAGGCCGGCGTCGCTTCCTTGTCGCGGCCACTTCGGTGGTTGGTGCGGCAGGAGCGGTCGGAGCTGCGGTCCCGTTCGTGGGGTCATGGTTCCCCAGTGCCAAGGCGAAGGCCGCTGGCGCGCCGGTGAAGTACAACGTAGCCAAGATCGAGCCAGGCCAGCAGGTCATCGCTGAGTGGCGCGGCAAGCCGGTATTCCTGGTGCATCGCACCAAGGAAATGCTGGATGCGCTGCCGACCCTCGACGGGCAACTGGCGGACCCCGAGTCGAAGGCTTCGGACCAGCCTGCCTATGTCGATCCCAAGGTGCGCTCGATCAAGCCTGAGCTGGCTGTGATCGTCGGTATTTGCACCCACCTGGGCTGCTCGCCGACTTTCCGTCCGGAAGTCGCTCCTGCGGACCTTGGTCCGGACTGGAAGGGTGGTTACTTCTGCCCGTGCCACGGCTCCCATTACGACCTCGCCGGCCGCGTTTACAAGGGACAGCCCGCGCCCCTGAACCTGCCGATTCCGCCCTATTCGCTTGATGGTGACGAGCTGACCATCGGTGTGGACCAGGAGAAAGCCTGATGAACAAGTTCATGGCTTGGGTCGATGCCCGCTTCCCCGCGACCAAGATGTGGGAAGACCATCTGAGCAAGTACTACGCCCCGAAGAACTTCAATTTCTGGTACTTCTTCGGCTCTCTCGCACTGCTCGTCCTGGTTAACCAGATCCTCACCGGTATCTGGCTGACCATGAGCTTCACTCCGTCGGCCGAAGAAGCTTTCGCGTCCGTCGAGTACATCATGCGAGATGTAGATTACGGCTGGATCATCCGCTACATGCACTCCACCGGTGCATCGGCGTTCTTCGTGGTCGTCTACCTGCACATGTTCCGTGGCCTGCTGTACGGTTCGTACCAGAAGCCGCGTGAGCTGGTGTGGATCTTCGGCATGCTGATCTACCTAGCCCTGATGGCTGAGGCCTTCATGGGCTACCTGCTGCCCTGGGGTCAGATGTCCTACTGGGGCGCCCAGGTAATCATCTCGCTGTTCGGCGCCATTCCGGTCGTCGGCGAAGACCTGGCCCAGTGGATTCGTGGTGACTTCCTGATCTCCGGCATCACCCTGAACCGCTTCTTCGCCCTGCACGTGATTGCACTGCCGATCGTCCTGCTCGGCCTTGTCGTGCTGCACATCCTGGCGCTGCACGAAGTCGGCTCGAACAACCCCGACGGCGTGGACATCAAGAAGAAGAAGGACGAGAACGGCATCCCGCTGGATGGCATCCCGTTCCACCCTTACTACACCGTCAAGGACATCGTCGGTGTCGTGGTCTTCCTGTTCGTCTTCTGCACTGTGATCTTCTTCTTCCCGGAAATGGGTGGTTTCTTCCTCGAGAAGCCCAACTTCGAGATGGCGAACCAGTTCAAGACCCCCGAGCACATCGCTCCGGTTTGGTACTTCACTCCGTTCTACGCCATTCTGCGCGCCGTTCCGGACAAGCTGATGGGTGTCATCGCCATGGGCGCTGCCATCGCCGTGCTGTTCGTGCTGCCGTGGCTGGACCGTAGCCCGGTTCGCTCGATCCGCTACAAGGGCTGGCTGAGCAAGATCTGGCTGGTGATCTTCGCGGTTTCCTTCGTGATCCTCGGCTACTACGGCTCGCAAGCGCCGTCGCCGCTGGGTACCACGCTGTCCCGCCTGTGCACCATTCTGTATTTCGCCTTCTTCATCCTGATGCCGTTCTACACCCGGATGGAGAAAACCAAACCGGTTCCGGAAAGGGTGACTGGCTGATGAAAAAGCAATTCGCTGCATTTGTTCTGGCTCTGCTGCCCGTCTTCGGCTTCGCTGCCGAAGGCCATGGTCCGGCCCTGGACAAGGTCGACATCGACCTGACCGACAAGGCCGCCATGCAGGATGGCGCGCGTACTTTCGCCAACTACTGCATGGGCTGCCACAGCGCCAAGTTCCAGCGTTATGAGCGTGTCGGCCGTGATCTGGGTATCCCGGAAGAGCTGATGATGAGCCACCTGGTGTTCACCGGCGCGAAGATCGGTGACCACATGGACATCGGCATGAAGCCGGCTGACGCCAAGGCATGGTTCGGCGCTGCGCCGCCGGACCTGACCCTGGTAGCTCGCGTTCGTGGCGCTGACTGGCTGTACACCTACCTGCGTTCGTTCTACGAAGATCCCAAGCGTCCTTGGGGCGTGAACAACAAGATCTTCCCGAACGTCGGCATGCCGAACGTGCTGGTGAGCCTGCAGGGCCGCCAGGTCGTCGGCTGCAAGCAGGTTCAGGTCGTCGAGGATGGCAAGAAGCAGTACGATCCTCTGACCGGTACCCCGCTGACCCACGAGGCCTGCGATCAGCTGACCATTGTGCCGAAATCCGGCCAGCTGACCGAAGCCCAGTTCGACGAGAAGGTGAAGAACCTGGTGACCTTCCTGGCTTATTCGGCTGACCCGAACAAGCTGGATTCCCACCGCATCGGCACCTACGTCCTGCTGTTCCTGGCCTTCTTCTTCGTGTTCGCCTACCTGCTCAAGCGCGAATACTGGAAGGACGTGCACTAAGCACAACCAGTCGTAGTAACAAGCGCGCGCCCTACGGGGCGCGCGTGCGTTTTTCTACCTCCCACAAGAAATCCTGCGAGGAGGCGCGCGGCATGGCCGCTATCAACAAGCTCACCTGCTTCTCCGACCCTTCCTGCCATTACAGCCATCGCGTGCGCCTGGTGCTGGCGGAAAAGAGCGTCGTTGCTGACATCATCGATGTACCTGCCGGCAACATCCCGGCCAAGCTCGCTGAAGTGAACCCCTATGGCAGCCTGCCGACTCTGGTGGATCGCGATCTCGCGCTCTACGAGTCGACGGTAGTCATGGAGTACCTCGATGAACGTTATCCCCACCCGCCGCTGCTTCCGGTCTACCCGGTGGCTCGCGCAAACAGCCGCCTGCTGATGCACCGTATCCAGCGCGACTGGTGCAGCCTGGTGGACCGTATCCTCGATACCCGCCGCAAGGATGCCGAGCGAGCCTTGGCGCGCAAGGAGTTGCGTGAGAGCCTGACAGGGGTGTCGCCGCTGTTCGCCGATAAGGCGTTCTTCCTCAGTGATGAACTGAGCCTGGTGGATTGCTGCCTGTTGCCGATCCTCTGGCGCCTGCCGATCCTGGGCATTGAGCTTCCGCGGCCGGCGAAACCTCTGTTGGACTACATGGAGCGGCAGTTTGCACGGGAGACTTTCCGTGCCAGCCTGTCCTCTATCGAACGTGATATGCGCTAAGGAGCCCGATGATGAACTCCAGTCGTCCCTACCTCGTGCGAGCCCTCTATGAGTGGATCGTCGACAACGGCTGTACCCCGCATATCCTGGTGAACTCCGAGTATCCAGGCGTGCGGGTGCCGCCGGGTTATGCCAGCGACGGGCAGATTGTGCTGAACGTCTCGCCGACCGCCGTACGCCACCTGCAGATGGACAACGAGGCGGTCAGCTTCGAAGGTCGCTTCGGTGGTGTCGCCCAGAGCCTCTACGTCCCGTCCCAGGCCGTAATGGCGATCTATGCCCGGGAGAATGGTCAGGGCATGGTCTTCGATCTGGAGCCGCCGGTACCCACCGACGACGAGGATTTGCCGGATGACGGCCCCTCCGACGAGCCGCCGCGCCCCAGTGGCCGGCCGAGCCTCAAGGTTGTGAAGTAATAAAAAAGGCGACCCGAGGGTCGCCTTTTTCATGCCTGCAATGAAGAGTCCGATCAGTCGATGTACTCGAACAGACGGACGATCTTCTGCACGCCGTCCACGCCCTGAACCACCTGGGTGGCCAGGTCGCCTTCCTTGCGGGTCACCAGGCCCAGCATGTAGACGATGCCGTTCTCGGTCAGGACCTTGATGCGGGTGGAGGGAACGTTCGCGTCAGCGAGCATCTGGCTCTTGATCTTGGTGGTCAGCCAGGTGTCGTTGCTGCGGGCGGCCAGGGAGGAGGGCTGCAGGATCTGCAGCTCGTTGTGCACGGTCTTGACCTTCTGCACTTCCTTGGCGGCCTGCTCGGCCTTGTTCTTCAGGTCGGCGCGCGGCGTCTGGCCGGCCAGCAGCACCACGCCGTTGTAGCTGATCACCACGACGTGGGAGTCGCGGTCGAGGGCTGGGTCGGCCTTGGCGACGTTCACTGCCACTTTGGTTTCGATCAGCGAGTCGTCGATCTTGCTGCCAAGGGTGCGGGTGCCCTTGTCGTCGTCGATCGGCTTGTCGCGGGTGGCGCTGACGAAGCTGGTGCAGCCACCCAGTGCCATGGTCACGGCCAGTGCGGCTGCGATCAGGGGGGTACGGGTCATTCTTCACTCCCGAACAGTTGACGGTCGATGAGGTCGCACAAGCAGTGGATCACCAGCAGGTGGACTTCCTGGATGCGCGCTGTGACCTTGGCCGGAACGCGGATTTCCACGTCTTCGGGCAGCAGCAACGATGCCATGTTGCCGCCGTCGCGGCCGGTCAGAGCTACGACAACCATTTCGCGATCATGTGCGGCCTGGATCGCCTGAATGACGTTCGCCGAGTTGCCGCTGGTGGAGATCGCCAGCAGAACGTCACCCGGTTGGCCCAGGGCGCGGATCTGCTTGGAGAAGACTTCGTTGTAGCTGTAGTCGTTGGCGATCGAGGTGATGGTGGAGCTGTCGGTGGTCAGGGCGACCGCTGGCAGGCTCGGGCGCTCGCGCTCGAAGCGGTTCAGCAGTTCGGAGGAGAAGTGCTGGGCGTCGCCGGCGGAGCCGCCGTTGCCGCACGAGAGAATCTTGCCCTCGTTCAGCAGGGCATTGACCATGACCATGCTGGCCTGCTCGATATGCGGAATGAGCACCTCGGTGGCCTGTTGCTTGGTCTCGATGCTGGCATGGAAGAGCTGGCGGATACGGGATTGCATGTCCATCAGGTGTGACCTTTCGTCGGGCGTCTGATCAGGTGTCAAAAGCGTTGGGGATCCAGTTCAAGTGCCCTGCGGAGCCTGGGGCGCGACTGTCGATGGCGACGACGTCGAATCGGCAGGGATGACTGCTCCAGCGGGCGTTCTGTTGCAGGAAGAGTTCAGCGGAGATGGCCAGGCGTTGACGCTTGCGCATGTCCACGCTTTCCAGCGCTCCTCCCCAGGCGGAATGCCGGCGGGAGCGAACTTCGACGAATACTACTGTATCGCCGTCCAGCATGACCAGATCGAGCTCGCCTCGGCGGCAAGTCCAGTTCTGCGCCAGGAGGCGCAATCCATGCTGTTCCAGATGGGCCAGGGCAGCGGCTTCGGCCTGCTGCCCGGCCTTCTGGGTAGGGCTGTTGCCGATCAAATACCGCTGTTCTCCAGCGGCTGGACCTGGCCGTTCTTGAACTCGGCCCAGGGCAGGCGGCGCTCCACGCGCTGGCCGGCGCTGACGCTCAGGGTGCCGGTCAGGCCGTCCACCTGCATGCTCGGCACAGCCTTGAGCTCCGGTAGGCGAGGGGCCAGCTGGTAGGCGTCGGCGCCCATGGCGTACAGGCGGCCGAGGCTGCCATTGGCGGCCGGCCATTGCGCGGCGACCTGCTGGCGCAGGGCGTTGTTCGGATTCAGCAGCCACGGGGTTTCGCAGAAGCGGATACCGTTCAGGTCCTGATCCTGCGCCGGGTTGTTCACGCCGGTGTACAGGTTCGAGGTGGCGTAGACCGGCAGGTCGCCAGCGTACTGGAAGGCCAGGGTCGGCTTGATCTGGCGGGCCTGCTGCGGGGTGGCGGCGAGGAAGATGAAGTCGATGTCCTGGCGGCGCGACGGTTGAGTGTCGACGCTGCTGTCGAGCACGCCCTGCAGGCGCTTGGCGCGACCTTCGCTCTGGCGAAGTTGCAGCAGGTCGGCGATCTGGCGGGCCAGTTCCACTGGCTGGTCGACGTGCTCGGCGGCGATCAGCGTGCCGCCAGCGGCCTGCCAGTTGCGGCTGAAGGACGCGAGGACGCGGTCGCCCCATTCGCCGCGCGGCACCAGGGCCACGGCGCGGCGCATGCCGTCGTTCCAGGCGCGGTTGGCGACTTCGCGGGCTTCGTCTTCGGCGGACAGGCCGAACTGGAACAGCTGGGCCGGACCTTCCTGGCTACCGTCGGCGTAGTTCAGGGCCAGGGTGGTGATCGGCAGTTGCGGCTGGCTGCTCATCTGCTTGACCAGGTTTTTCTCCAGTGGGCCCACGACCAGTTGTACGCCGTCGGCCTGGGCCTGACGGTAGAACTCGTCCAGCGAGCGCACCTGGGTGCTGTCATACAGCTTGATGGCCGGCTGCGCCTGGCCGCCCTGCTGCGCCTGGTAGTGGGCGGCGAGGAAGCCGTCCTGCAGGGCGCGGGCGACAGAGGCGAGCTGGCCTTGCTGCGGCAGCAGCAGGCCGATCTTGTTCAGCGGCTGGGCGGCCAGGGACTTCAGCTTGGTCAGGGCGTCCGGCAGTTGCTTGGCGGCCGGGTGGTCCGGGTTCTGTGCGACCCAGTTGTCGATGTTCGACTGTTGTTCCTTCAGGGTCGAGGACGACTTGGTGATGCGTGCCAGTTCGAGCCAACCGTTCAGGTCGCCTTCGTTGCTGCTGGCCTGCATCTGGGCCAGCGGCAGGCTGGAGACCAGTTTCCAGATTTCCTCATGGTTGGCCTTGCTGGCCTCGGCGTTGAGCAGCGGGTCGATGAACACGCGCTCGCGGGCGGCGCTCAGGGTCTGGCCGTCGGCGGCCAGGGCCAGGGATTTGACCATGCCAGCGCGGGCCTGGAGGTCCACCGGCATTTCGCCCAGACGCTGGAAGTTGGGGTTTTCGAAGGCCTTCAGGGCGGCCTTGGTCTTGTTGCGGGCAAGCTCCAGCTGGGCGCGCAGGGTGCTGGCGAAGACCTGCTGGGCTGGCTTCAGGCTGTCCATCGGAATCTGGTCGAGGATCTGCGTGGAGCGGCCGAGATCCTTCTGCTTGTAGGCGAGGTCGGCGGCGGACAGGCGCAGTACGGCGGCTTCGTCCGGCTTGGCAGTGGAGGCCTGCTGCAGCAGCTGTTCGATGCTGGCGTCCGGGGTGCGCGGCAGTTCGCCGAGATTGGACGACGGGGAAGACGCACAGGCGGCGAGCATGCCGGCCAGGAACAGAGCGGATAGCGGACGCAGGCGAGCGATCATATCGGGCTTCTCGTGACGCATTCAAAGAGCTGCCGATTGTACCCAAGCGGCGAGGGTGACGCGATGGCGGCTGCCGGAATCGGGATACAATGCGGCTTTTTCAGATACTTCCGGCGAGGTTAGCGCGTGACCCTAGGCACTCTCTATGTGGTGGCCACTCCGATTGGCAACCTGGATGACATCAGTGCGCGGGCGTTGAAGGTGCTGGCCGACGTGGCGCTGATTGCGGCCGAAGATACCCGGCACTCCGTCCGTCTGTTGCAGCACTTCGGGATCGAGACGCCGCTGGCGGCCTGCCACGAGCACAACGAACGGGAGCAGGGCGGCCGGTTTCTCACCAAGCTGCAGGCTGGCGAGGACGTCGCGCTGATTTCCGATGCAGGCACGCCGCTGATTTCCGACCCGGGCTACCACCTGGTGCGGCAAGCGCGCGCGGCGGGCATCCCGGTAGTGCCGGTGCCGGGCGCCTGCGCGCTGATTGCCGCGCTGTCCGCTGCAGGACTGCCTTCCGATCGCTTCGTCTTCGAAGGCTTCCTGCCTGCCAAGGTCGCGGGGCGACGTGGTCGACTGGAGGCGCTGGTGGATGAGCCGCGCACCCTGATCTTCTACGAGGCGCCGCACCGTGTGCTGGAGTGCATCGAGGACATGGCGGCGATCTTCGGCGACGAACGGCCGGCACTGCTGGCTCGCGAGCTGACCAAGACGTTCGAGACGCTGAAAGGGTTGCCGCTGGGCGAGTTACGCGAGTTCGTGGCGTCCGACAGCAACCAGCAGCGGGGCGAGTGCGTGCTGCTGGTGGCCGGCAAGCCCGCGCCGGAAGGTGATGACGCGGTGGATGCGCAGACCCTGCGGGTGCTCGACCTGCTGCTGGCTGAAATGCCAGTCAAGCGTGCCGCAGCGCTGGCTGCGGAGATCACCGGGGCGCGGAAGAACCAGCTTTATCAGATCGCGCTGGAGCGTCAGGGCAAGGCTTGAGCTTGTCCTGAGCGCCGTCAGCCGCTAACCTTGCTGACTGAGAGTCGATTGGACAGTCGCTGTTCCGTGGTGTTCCACCATGGGGTGGAGGAAAGTCCGGGCTCCATAGGGCAGAGTGCCAGGTAACGCCTGGGAGGCGTGAGCCTACGGAAAGTGCCACAGAAAATAACCGCCTAAGCGCGCAAGCGCCGGTAAGGGTGAAAAGGTGCGGTAAGAGCGCACCGCACGGCTGGCAACAGTTCGTGGCTAGGTAAACCCCACTCGGAGCAAGATCAAATAGGAACCCATTGGCGCGGCCCGCGTTGGGTTCGGGTAGATCGCTTGAGGTATGCAGTGATGTATGTCCCAGAGGAATGGCTGTCCTCGACAGAACCCGGCTTACAGATCGACTCTCACCACTTTTCCTCCACTTCTTCCCACATGACCATTTGTCGCTGACCGGAAGAAGTTACAAACTTAAGAAATCACTTTAAGTATGAAAGCCCAGTGTTTTGAAAACACTGGGCTTTTCTCTTTTCTGGCGCGTCAAATCTCCTCCCCGAACCTCGCAAAAGCACGCTAAATCTCGGTCCTGTAAGGATTTTTCCCCTCCGGCTTGCCTTGACGGTGGGGAGTACGGATTTCTATAGTGTGCGGAAGTGGTATGAAGTGGGTAAAAGTGGGATCAACAGGCATGGATAGCCAACCACAGGGGAAGCGCTGACGTGTTTCGCGGAGCTAACGCCATCAGTCTCGACGCCAAAGGGCGCCTCGCGATGCCGAGTCGGTATCGTGACGAGCTCGTTTCGCGTTGCAATGGCCAGCTCATCGTCACCATCGATGCCGTCGACACCTGCCTCACCGTATACCCCCTCCCTGAATGGGAACTCATCGAAGCCAAGCTGCGCGAGCTGCCCTCGCTGCGTGAAGAGACGCGGCGCCTGCAGCGTTTGCTGATTGGTAATGCCGTTGACCTGGAGCTCGATAGCGCCGGGCGTTTCCTCGTTCCGCCGCGCCTGCGCGAGTACGCCGGCCTGGACAAGAAAGCGATGCTGGTCGGCCAGCTGAACAAGTTCCAGCTGTGGGACGAAGACAAGTGGAATGCGGTTGCCGAGGCCGACCTCGCAGCCATCAAAGAGCCCGGCGGCCTGCCGGATGAATTGCGCGACCTTATTCTGTGAGCCTGCCTGTGACCAGTACCTTCCAACACATCACCGTTCTACTCGAGGAGGCCGTCGAAGCACTGGCCCCCCTGGAGGACGGCCGCTATGTGGACGGAACCTTCGGCAGGGGAGGGCACAGCCGGGCCTTGCTCGGCAAGCTCGGCCCGGGCGGCCAACTGCTCGGGTTCGACAAGGACCCGCAAGCCATCGCGACGGGGAAAGCACTGGCGGCCGAAGACGGCCGCTTCGTCATTGTGCAAAGGTCCTTCGCCGAGATGGCGGAAGAGTTCTCCGCGCGCGGCCTGCAAGGTGGCGTGAACGGCGTTCTGCTGGACCTGGGCGTGTCCTCGCCGCAGCTGGATGATCCTGAGCGCGGCTTCAGCTTCCTCAATGATGGCCCGCTTGACATGCGCATGAACCCGGATCAGGGCGTCAGCGCTGCGCAGTGGATTGCCACTGCCGCGGAAGACGAGATTGCCCGTGTGTTCAAGGATTACGGCGAAGAGCGCTTCGCCAAGCGCATGGCTCGCGCCATCGTGCAGCGCCGCGCGGAAAAACCATTCGAGCGTACCGCCGACCTGGCGGCCGTGATCACCGAGGCCAACCCGGCCTGGGAGAAGGGCAAGAATCCGGCGACCCGAGCCTTCCAGGGGCTGCGAATCTTCATCAACAACGAGCTGGGCGATCTGGAGCGTGGCCTTGAAGCGGCGATGGAAGGCCTGGCCGTGGGTGGCCGTCTGGTGGTGATCAGCTTCCACTCGCTGGAAGATCGCATCGTCAAGCAATTCATGCGCAAGCAGGTTAAGGGCGAGGCGGACAACCTGCCGCGCAACCTGCCGATTCGCGTCACGCCTTTTGAGCCGCGCCTGAAGCTGATCGGCAAGCCGGTCTACGCCTCCGAGGCGGAGCTCCAGGCAAACCCGCGTTCGCGCAGCGCGATCATGCGCATCGCGGAGAAGCTCAGATGAGCCGCCTCTTCGCTAAGCGCCTGCCGACCGGCAGCTTCTTCATGCTGCTGTTGTTCATCGGCGTGCTGCTGTCGGCTATCTCCGTTTCCTACAGCGCGTACTGGAACCGCCAGTTGCTCAACTCGCTGTACACCGAGCTCAACGTGCGCGACAAGGCACAGGCCGAGTACGGCCGCCTGATCCTCGAGCAGAGCACCTGGACCGCCCATAGTCGCATCGAAGGTCTGGCGACCGACCAGTTGAAAATGCGCGTGCCCGATCCGACCGAAATCATCATGGTGGCGCCATGAAAGACCTGGCCGGCGCTCGCTACCCCTGGCGCTTCCGCGTCGTCATCGCCCTGCTGCTGGCGATGGTGGCGGCGATCGCCTGGCGGATCGTCGACCTGCACGTCATCGACCACGACTTCCTCAAAGGACAGGGCGATGCGCGTAGCGTGCGTCACATCTCCATCCCTGCGCACCGTGGCCTGATCACCGATCGCAATGGCGAGCCGCTGGCTGTCAGTACGCCGGTCGCCACGCTCTGGGCCAACCCCAAGGAGCTGGTGCTGGAGCGCGAGAAGTGGGGCTTCCTTGCCGACGCCCTGGGCCAGCCGAAGGCTGCACTGACCGAGCGCCTGGATGCGAACGCCGACAAGGAGTTCATCTATCTGGTCCGTGGTTTGACCCCGGAACAGGGCGAGGCCGTGATGGCCCAGGTGAAGACCCATCGCATCCCCGGTGTCTATTCGGTTGAAGAATTCCGCCGCTTCTACCCGTCCGGCGAAGTCGCTGCGCAGGTAGTGGGCTTCACTGACGTCGACGACCGTGGCCGCGAAGGCGTGGAGCTCGCCTTTGACAGCTGGCTGGCCGGCGTGCCGGGCAAGCGCCAGGTGCTCAAGGATCGCCGCGGCCATCTGATCCGCGACGTGCAGGTCACCCGCAACGCCAAGGCTGGCAAGACTCTCGCCCTGTCCATCGACCTGCGCCTGCAGTACCTCGCCAACCGCGAGCTGCGCAACGCGCTGGTGGAGAACGGCGCCAAGGCCGGCAGCCTGGTGATCCTCGATGTGAAGACTGGTGAAGTGCTGGCCATGGCCAACCAGCCGACCTACAACCCGAACAACCGTCGCAACCTGCAGCCGGCGATGATGCGCAACCGCGCGATGATCGACGTGTTCGAGCCGGGTTCGACCATGAAGCCGTTCTCCATGAGCGCGGCGCTGGAGACCGGCCGCTGGAAGCCTTCCGACAAGGTCGAGGTTTACCCCGGCACCCTGCAGATTGGTCGCTACACCATTCGCGATGTGTCCCGCACCGAAGGTCCGGTGCTGGACCTGACCGGCATCCTGATCCGCTCCAGTAACGTCGGCATGAGCAAGGTCGCCTTCGATATCGGCGGCGAAGCTATCTACAGCGTGATGCAGAAGGTCGGCCTCGGCCAGGATACTGGCCTGGGCTTCCCCGGCGAGCGCGTCGGCAACCTGCCGAACTACCGGGAATGGCGCAAGGCCGAGACCGCCACGCTGTCCTACGGCTACGGCCTGTCCGTTACCGCCATTCAGCTTGCGCATGCCTACGCAGCGCTGGCCAACAATGGCCGCAGCGTGCCATTGACCATGGTCCGCGCCGACCGTCAGCCAGACGCTACCCAGGTCATTCCCGAGCCGGTCGCCAAGACCATGCAGGGCATGCTGCAGCAAGTGATCGAAGCGCCGAATGGCGTGTACCGCGCTCAAGTGCCGGGTTATCACGTGGCTGGCAAGTCCGGTACTGCGCGCAAGACCGCGACCGGTACCAAGGGTTATGCCGAAAACTCCTACCGCTCGCTGTTCGCCGGCTTCGCGCCGATGAACAACCCGCGCTATGTCGCTGTGGTGGTCATCGATGAACCCAGCAAGGCCGGCTACTTCGGCGGCCTGGTCTCCGCGCCGGTGTTCAGCAAGGTGATGTCCGGCACTCTGCGCCTGATGAACGTGCCGCCGGACAACCTGCCGGCGGCGACTCCGCAGCAACAAGCCGATGCTGCGCCCGCTGCCAAAGGAGGGCGTGGCTGATGCCGATGAGCCTGAACCAGCTGCTGCCCCAGGCGGAAAGCGGCGAACTGATTCGTGAACTGACCCTGGACAGCCGTACCGTCAAGCCGGGTGACCTGTTCCTGGCCGTTCCGGGTGGGCGTCAGGATGGCCGCGGACATATTGCCGCCGCACTCAGCCAAGGTGCGGCCGCTGTCGCCTATGAGGCCGAAGGTGCTGTCGATCTGCCGCCCAGCGATGTGCCGATGATCGCCATCAAGGGCCTCGCCAAGCAGTTGTCCGCCATCGCCGGCCGCTTCTATGGCGAGCCGAGCCGTGGCGTCGAGCTGGTGGGTGTGACTGGCACCAACGGTAAGACCAGCGTCAGCCAACTGGTGGCCCAGGCGCTGGATCTGCTTGGCGAGCGCTGCGGTATCGTTGGCACCCTCGGCACCGGTTTCTATGGCGCGCTGGAAAGCGGCCGCCACACCACGCCCGATCCGCTCGCCGTGCAGGCGACCCTGGCGCGCCTGAAGCAGGCTGGCGCCAAGGCCGTGGCCATGGAAGTGTCCTCTCACGGTCTGGAGCAGGGCCGCGTCGCGGCGCTGGGCTTCGACGTGGCGGTGTTCACCAACCTGTCCCGCGACCATCTGGACTACCACGGCTCGATGGAAGCCTACGGCGCCGCCAAGGCGAAGCTGTTCGCCTGGCAGGGCCTGCGTTGCCGGGTGATCAACCTGGACGACGACTTCGGTCGCCAACTGGCCGCTGAGTCCCACGAATCCCGTCTGATGGGTTACAGCCTCAACGACCCATCGGCCTACATCTATTGCCGCGAAGCCACCTTCAGCGATGCCGGCGTGCAAGCGCAGATCGTCACTCCGCAGGGCGAAGGTCTGCTGCGCAGCTCGCTGCTGGGCAAGTTCAACCTGAGCAACCTGCTGGCCGTGGTTGGTGCGCTGCTGGGCCTGGACTACCCGCTGGGCGACGTGCTCAAGGTGCTGCCGCAACTGGAAGGCCCCATCGGCCGCATGCAGCGTCTGGGCGGCGGCGACAAGCCACTGGTAGTCGTGGACTACGCCCACACCCCGGATGCGCTGGAAAAAGTTCTGCTGGCCCTACGCCCGCACGTACATGGCCAACTGCTCTGCCTGTTCGGTTGCGGCGGCGACCGTGACAGCGGCAAGCGTCCGATCATGGCGCAGATCGCCGAGCAGCATGCCGACCGCGTTCTGGTCACCGACGACAATCCGCGCACTGAGAAGAGCGAGGCGATCATCGCCGACATCCGTGCTGGCTTCGCCAAGCCCGAGGCGGTCGAGTTCGTGCCCGGTCGCGGCGAAGCCATCGCCCGCCTGATTGCCGCTGCCGGCGTCGATGACGTTGTGCTGCTGGCCGGCAAGGGGCATGAGGATTACCAGGAGATCGACGGTGTTCGCCACCCGTTCTCCGATCTGGAACAAGCCGCCAAGGCGCTGGCTGCCTGGGAGGTGAAGCGTGCTTAAGCCCCTGTCGCTCAACGAAGTCGCTGCTGTGCTGCAAGGCCGTGTGGTCGGCGCCGACGCCAGCTTCGACGCCGTGAGCACCGACAGCCGCGCCATCGTACCCGGCCAACTGTTCATCGCCCTGACCGGCCCGCGTTTCGATGGCCATGATTACCTAGCCGACGTTGCTGCCAAGGGTGCGGTTGCCGCCCTGGTCGAGCGCGAGGTCGACGGCGCACCGTTGCCGCAACTGATTGTGGAAGACACTCGAATCGCGCTGGGCCAGCTCGGTGCGCTGAACCGCGCCGCCTTCACCGGCCGCGTGGCCGCCGTGACCGGTTCCAGTGGCAAGACGACCGTGAAGGAGATGCTCGCCAGTATCCTGCGTACTCAGGGCGAAGTCCTGGCGACTCGCGGCAACCTGAACAACGACCTCGGCGCGCCGCTGACCCTGCTGCAACTGGCGCCGGAGCACAAGAGTGCGGTCATCGAGCTGGGCGCCAACCGTGTCGGCGAGATCGCCTACACCGTCGCGCTGACTCATCCTCAGGTCGCCATCATCACCAACGCCGGCACCGCCCATGTGGGCGAGTTCGGCGGCCAGGACAAGATCGTCCTGGCCAAGGGTGAGATTCTCGAGGGGCTGCCCGCCGACGGCGTCGCCATCCTCAATCGCGATGACAAGGCATTCGACACCTGGCAGGCCCGCGCCGCAGGTCGCCGTGTATCGAGCTTCGGTCTGCACGATGCCCGCGCCGACTTCCGCGCCAGCGATGTGAAACGTGACGCCCGTGGCTGCCCCGGCTTCACCCTGCAAGGCCCGGCCGGAGTGGCCTCCGTTCAGTTGAATCTGCTGGGCGAGCACAACGTGACGAACGCACTGGCCGCCGCCGCCGCCGCTCACGCTCTGGGTGTGCCGCTGGTCGGGATCGTTTCCGGCCTGCAGAACCTGCAGCCGGTCAAGGGGCGCGCCGCAGCGCAGCTGGCGACGAACGGGATGCGTGTGATCGATGACAGCTACAACGCCAACCCGGCTTCAATCTGCGCGGCGATTGATATACTCGCCGGCTTTTCCGGCCGGACCGTCCTGGTCCTCGGGGACATGGGCGAGCTGGGTGCCTGGGCAGAGTCCTCCCACCGCGAAGTGGGAACCTACGCCATTGGCAAAGTCACCGCCCTGTATGCAGTCGGACCGTTGATGAGCCACGCCGTGCAGGCGTTCGGTTCCGCGGGCCGGCACTTCGCCGATCAGGCCAGCCTGATCCATGCCCTGGCCGAAGAAACTTCGACAACCACCATTTTGATCAAGGGTTCCCGTAGCGCGGCGATGGACAAAGTCGTCGCTGCGCTCTGTGGTTCCTCCGAGGAGAGTCACTAAATGCTGCTGCTGCTCGCCGAGTACCTGCAACAGTTCTATAAGGGCTTCGGCGTCTTCCAGTACCTGACCCTGCGCGGCATCCTGAGCGTGCTGACCGCGCTCGTCCTGTCGCTTTGGCTGGGCCCGTGGATGATCCGCACTCTGCAGATCCGCCAGATCGGCCAGGCCGTGCGCAACGACGGCCCGCAATCGCACCTGTCCAAGAAAGGCACGCCGACCATGGGTGGCGCGCTGATCCTCACCGCTATCGCCATCAGCACGCTGCTGTGGTCCGACTGGTCGAACCGCTACGTCTGGGTCGTGCTCGCCGTGACCCTGCTGTTCGGCGCCATCGGTTGGGTGGATGACTACCGCAAGGTGATCGAGAAGAACTCGCGCGGCCTGCCGAGCCGCTGGAAGTATTTCTGGCAGTCGGTGTTTGGCCTGGGCGCGGCGATCTTCCTTTATATGACTGCCGAGACGCCGGTCGAAACCACTTTGATCGTGCCGATGCTGAAGAACGTCGAGATCCCGCTGGGCATCTTCTTCGTGGTGCTGACCTACTTCGTGATCGTTGGCTCCAGCAACGCGGTGAACCTGACCGACGGCCTCGATGGCCTCGCCATCATGCCTACCGTGATGGTCGGCGGCGCGCTGGGGATATTCTGCTACCTGTCGGGCAACATCAAATTCGCCGAATACCTGTTCATCCCGAGCGTACCGGGTGCCGGCGAGCTGATCATCTTCTGCGGCGCCATCGTCGGCGCGGGGCTGGGCTTCCTCTGGTTCAACACCTATCCGGCGCAGGTCTTCATGGGTGACGTCGGCGCGCTGGCGCTCGGCGCCGCGCTGGGCACCATCGCCGTGATCGTCCGCCAGGAAATCGTGCTGTTCATCATGGGCGGCGTGTTCGTCATGGAAACCCTGTCGGTGGTGATCCAGGTCGCCTCCTTCAAGCTGACCGGCAAGCGTGTGTTCCGCATGGCGCCGATCCACCACCACTTCGAACTTAAAGGCTGGCCTGAGCCGCGCGTGATCGTGCGCTTCTGGATCATCACGGTAATTCTCGTGCTGATCGGCCTGGCTACGTTGAAACTGCGTTGAGGACTGATCGAGCATGAGCCTGATCGCTTCCGACCAATTCCGCATCGTTGTCGGCCTCGGCAAGAGCGGCATGTCCCTGGTGCGCTACCTGGCGCGCCAGGGCGTGCCTTTTGCCGTGGCCGATACGCGCGCGAATCCGCCGGAGCTGGCGACCCTGCGCGAGCAGTACCCGCAGGTCGAGGTGCGCTGCGGCGACCTCGACGCCGATTTCCTCTGCCGCGCCCAGGAGCTCTATGTGAGCCCCGGCCTGTCGCTGCGCGTTCCGGCGCTGATCGAAGCTGCTGCCCGTGGTGTGCGCATGTCCGGCGACGTCGACCTGTTCGCCCGTCACGCGAAGGCGCCGATCGTCGCCATCACCGGTTCCAACGCCAAGAGCACCGTCACTACCCTGGTGGGCGACATGTCCAAGGCTGCCGGCAAGCGGGTCGCCGTCGGCGGCAACCTCGGGACTCCGGCGCTGGACCTGCTGGCCGATGACGTCGAGCTGTACGTGGTCGAGCTGTCCAGTTTCCAGCTGGAAACCTGCGAGCGCCTGAACGCCGAAGTCGCCACCTGTCTGAACGTCAGCGAAGACCACATGGACCGCTACGACGGCATGGCCGATTACCACCTGGCCAAGCACCGCATCTTCCGTGGCGCCAAGCAGGTCGTGGTGAACCGTGCCGATGCGCTGAGCCGCCCTCTGATCGCTGACACCGTGCCGTGCTGGACCTTCGGCACCAACAAGCCGGACTTCAAGGGCTTCGGTCTGATCGAAGAGAACGGCGAGAAGTGGCTGGCCTTCCAGTTCGATCCGCTGATGCCGGCCCGCGAGCTGAAAATCCGTGGCGCGCACAACCAGTCCAATGCCCTGGCGGCGCTGGCGCTGGGTCACGCCGTCGGCCTTCCGTTCGAGCCGATGCTGCAGACCCTGCGCGAGTTCGCCGGTCTCGCTCACCGCTGCCAGTGGGTGCGGGAGCGTAACGGTGTGAGTTACTACGACGACTCCAAGGCCACCAATGTCGGCGCCGCCCTGGCTGCCATCGAAGGCCTGGGTGCCGATATCGACGGCAAGCTGGTGCTGATCGCCGGTGGCGATGGCAAGGGTGCCGACTTCCATGACCTGCGTGGCCCCGTCGCGCAACATTGCCGTGCCGTGGTGCTGCTGGGGCGCGACGCCGAGTTGGTGGGTGCTGCAATCGGCAACGCGGTGCCCAAGGTTCGCGTGAATACCCTCGAAGAAGCCGTCGAGCACGCTGCCGACCTGGCTCTACCGGGTGACGCGGTGCTGCTGTCGCCAGCCTGCGCGAGCCTGGACATGTTCAAGAACTACGAAGAACGCGGACGCCTGTTCGCCAAGGCCGTGGAGGAGCTCGCCTGATGTTCTCCTTCCTGCGCCCATACCCGTCCCCGCTGATCAGCCGTAATGGCATCGACATCGACTTCCCGCTGCTCGCGGGTTGTCTGGCGCTGCTCGGCCTCGGCCTGGTGATGGTCACTTCGGCATCCTCCGAAGTCGCCGCGGCGCAGTCCGGCAATCCGCTGTACTTCTCGGTCCGCCACCTGATCTATCTCGCCATCGGCTTCGTCGCCTGTGGCGTGACCATGATGGTGCCGATGGAAACCTGGCAGCGCTGGGGCTGGAAGCTGCTGGCCGTGGCCTTCCTGCTGCTGGTGATGGTGATCACCCCCGGCATCGGACGCGAGGTGAACGGTTCCATGCGCTGGATCGGCTTCGGCCTGTTCAACATCCAGCCTTCGGAAATCGCCAAGGTCTTCGTGGTGATCTTCATGGCCGGCTACCTCGTTCGCCGCCAGGAAGAAGTGCGCGAGAGCTGGCTGGGCTTTTTCAAACCCTTCGTCGTGCTGCTGCCGATGGCCGGCCTGCTGCTGCGTGAGCCCGACTTCGGCGCCACAGTGGTGATGATGGGCGCGGCCGCCGCGATGCTGTTCCTCGGTGGCGTGGGCCTGTTCCGCTTCGGCCTGATGGTCGCGCTGGCGGTCGGCGCCGTGGTGCTGCTGATCCAGACCCAGCCGTACCGGATGGCGCGTCTGACCAACTTCACCGACCCCTGGGCCGACCAGTTCGGCGCGGGCTACCAGCTCAGTCAGGCGTTGATCGCCTTCGGTCGTGGCGGCTGGACCGGCATGGGCCTGGGCAACAGCATCCAGAAGCAGTTCTACCTGCCCGAAGCGCACACCGACTTCGTGTTCGCGGTGCTCGCCGAGGAACTGGGCATCGTCGGCGCCATGGCGACCGTCGCCCTGTTCGTCTTCGTCAGCCTGCGCGCGCTCTACATCGGCATCTGGGCCGAGCAGTCGAAACAGTACTTCTCCGCCTACGTTGCCTACGGCCTGGCCTTCCTGTGGATCGGTCAGTTCCTCATCAACGTGGGCGTGAACGTCGGCTTGCTGCCGACCAAGGGCCTGACCCTGCCGTTCCTCAGCTACGGCGGTTCGTCGCTGGTGATCTGCTGTGCCTGCCTGGGGATGCTCCTGCGCATCGAATGGGAACGCCGCACCGTGATGGGCAGCGAGGAATATGAATTCAGCGAAGAGGACTTTGCCGATGAAAGGTAATGTCCTGATCATGGCGGGCGGCACCGGCGGACACGTGTTCCCGGCCCTGGCCTGCGCCCGTGAGTTCCAGGCGCGCGGTTACAGCGTGCATTGGCTGGGCACCCCGCGCGGCATCGAGAACGACCTGGTACCCAAGGCCGGCCTGCCGCTGCACCTGATCAACGTCAGCGGTTTGCGTGGCAAAGGCATCAAGTCGCTGCTGCGTGCGCCGTTCGATCTGCTCAAGTCGCTGTTCCAGGCCATTGGCGTGGTGCGTCAGCTCAAGCCGGTTTGCGTGCTGGGCCTGGGCGGTTACGTCACCGGCCCTGGCGGCCTGGCTGCCAAGCTGTCTGGCGTACCGTTGGTGATCCATGAACAGAATGCCGTCGCCGGCACCGCCAACCGCAGCCTTGCGCCGCTGGCCAAGCGTGTCTGCGAAGCTTTCCCGGATACCTTCGACAGCAGCGCCAAGCGCCTGACTACCGGCAACCCAGTGCGTGTCGAGCTGTTCCTGGAAGAGGGTGCCCGCGCACCGCTGGCCGGCCGTCGCGTCAACCTGCTGGTGCTGGGCGGCAGCCTGGGCGCCGAGCCGCTGAACAAACTGCTGCCCGAAGCGCTGGCGCAGGTTCCAGCGGAGATTCGCCCGGCCATTCGCCATCAGGCCGGTCGTCAGCATGACGAAATTACTGCGGAGCGTTACCGCAACGCAGGTGTCGAAGCGGACGTAGCTCCGTTCATCGCCGATATGGCTGCCGCCTACGCCTGGGCTGATCTGGTGATATGCCGCGCCGGCGCGCTGACCGTGAGTGAGCTGACCGCCGCCGGCCTGCCGTCCTTCCTGGTGCCGCTGCCCCACGCGATCGACGACCACCAGACCAAGAACGCCGAATTCCTGGTGCGGGAGGGCGCGGCCCACCTGCTGCCACAGAAATCTACCAGCGCCGCCGATTTGGCCGCGCAGCTGTCCGAGGTATTGATGCACCCCGATTCCCTGACCCGCATGGCCGCTCGCGCACGCAGCCTGGCCAAGCCCGAGGCTACCCGCACGGTAGTCGATGCCTGCCTGGAGGTGGCCCGTGGTTAAAGAACCCACCGGCGTCACTCGCACCATGCGGCGCATCCGCCGCATCCACTTTGTCGGCATCGGCGGCGTGGGCATGTGTGGTATCGCGGAAGTCCTGCTCAACCTCGGCTACGAAGTCTCCGGCTCCGACCTCAAGGCTTCGCCGGTCACCGAGCGCCTGGAGAAGTTCGGCGCGGAAATCTTCATCGGCCACCGTGCGGAGAACTCCGACGGCGCCGACGTGCTGGTGGTTTCCAGCGCGGTTAACAAGTCGAACCCGGAAGTTGCCGCCGCGCTGGATCGACGCGTGCCGGTCGTGCCGCGTGCCGAGATGCTCGCCGAGTTGATGCGCTACCGCCATGGCATCGCCGTTGCCGGTACCCATGGCAAGACCACCACCACCAGCCTGATCGCCTCGGTATTCGCCGCTGGCGGCCTGGACCCGACCTTCGTCATCGGCGGCCGTCTGAACGCCGCCGGCACCAATGCGCAGCTGGGCACCAGCCGCTACCTGGTGGCCGAGGCGGACGAGAGCGACGCCAGCTTCCTGCACCTGCAGCCGATGGTTTCGGTCGTCACCAACATCGACGCCGACCACATGAGTACTTACGGCGGCGACTTCAACAAGCTCAAGCGCACCTTCGTCGACTTCCTGCATAACCTGCCGTTCTACGGTCTGGCCGTGGTCTGCGTGGACGACCCGGTCGTGCGCGAGATCCTGCCGCAGGTTGCGCGTCCGACCGTGACCTACGGCCTGAGCGAGGACGCCGACGTCCGCGCCATCAACATCCGCCAGGAAGGCATGCGCACCTTCTTCACTGTGCTGCGCCCCGAGCGCGAGCCGCTGGACGTCTCGGTGAACATGCCCGGCCTGCACAACGTGCTGAACTCCCTGGCGACCATCGTCATCGCCACCGACGAAGGCATCTCCGACGAGGCCATCGTCCAGGGCCTGTCCGGCTTCCAGGGCGTCGGCCGACGCTTCCAGGTCTATGGCGACCTGCAGGTGGAAGGCGGCAGCGTGATGCTGGTCGACGACTACGGCCACCACCCGCGCGAAGTCGCGGCGGTGATCAAGGCCGTGCGCGGTGGCTGGCCGGAGCGCCGTCTGGTGATGGTTTACCAGCCACACCGCTACAGCCGTACCCGTGATCTGTACGACGACTTCGTGCAGGTGCTGGGCGAGGCCAACGTACTGATGCTGATGGAGGTCTACCCGGCCGGCGAAGAGCCGATCCCTGGCGCCGATAGCCGTCACCTGTGCCACAGCATCCGTCAACGCGGCCAGCTCGACCCGATCTACCTGGAGCGCGGCGGTGACCTCGCTTCGCTGCTCAAGCCGCTGCTGCGTCCGGGCGACATCCTGCTCTGCCAGGGTGCCGGCGATATCGGCGGGCTGGCTCCGCAACTGATCAAGAATCCGATGTTCGGCGCCGCCGCCGCTGGCGCCGAGGGGAAGAAACAATGAGTGACGCCCTCAAATCCGCCCTCGAGCCCCGCGCATTCGGTCGCGTCGCCGTGCTGTACGGCGGCAGGAGCGCCGAGCGCGAGGTGTCGCTGAAGTCCGGCGCCATGGTCCTGCAGGCTCTGCAGGGCGCGGGCGTGGACGCCTTCGGCATCGATGTGGGCGACGATCTGCTGGAGCGTCTGACCCGCGAAAAGATCGACCGCGCCTTCATCATCCTCCATGGTCGTGGCGGTGAGGACGGCACCATGCAGGGTCTGCTGGAAATCGCCGGCATTCCCTACACCGGTAGCGGTGTGCTGGCCTCCGCGTTGGCCATGGACAAGCTGCGCACCAAGCGTGTGTGGCTGAGCCTGGGCCTGCCGACGCCTGACCACGCCGTGCTTGCCAGCGAGGACGATTGCCGTGCCGCCGCAGCGAAGCTCGGCTTCCCGCTGATCGTCAAGCCGGCCAGCGAAGGTTCGAGCATCGGCATGGCCAAGGTGAACAGCGAGCAGGAACTGATCGCCGCCTGGGCCGCCGCCGCGAAGTACGACCCGCAGGTGTTGGTCGAGCAATGGATCAGCGGCCCCGAATACACCGTCGCCATTCTGCGTGGCCAGGTGCTGCCGCCCATTCGCCTGGGTACTCCGCACACCTTCTACGACTACGACGCCAAGTACCTGGCCAACGATACCCAGTACCAGATTCCCTGCGGCCTCGATGCCGACAAGGAAGAGGAACTCAAGGACCTGACCGCGCGCGCCTGCGATGCCCTTGGCATCCAGGGCTGGGGGCGGACCGATGTGATGCAGGACGCCCAAGGGCGCTTCTGGCTGTTGGAAGTGAACACAGCACCGGGCATGACCGACCACAGCCTGGTGCCCATGGCCGCGCGCGCGGCCGGCCTGGATTTCCAGCAGCTTGTGCTGGCGATCCTTGCCGACAGCGTCGAGGCAAGGGGATAAGTCATGAACGGCGCGCAGCTTCGTCACCAGAACCCCGGAATCGGCCGTGCACCTGCACGCAAGCCGGTGCCGCGCGGCGCCAGCCGTCTGGTGGCCAAGGAGCCGCTCAGCGCTCGCATGCCCAAGCCCAGCTTCGGCTTCCTGAAGGTGCTGTTGTGGCCTCTGGTGCTGGGCGTGCTCGGTGGCGGTGCTTATTACGGGGCGCAGTACGTGCTCCCCTACGCGGACCGGCCGATCGCCAAGGTCAGCGTGGAAGGTGATCTCAGCTACATCAGCCAGGCGGCGGTGCAGCAGCGGATCAGCCCTTACGTTTCGGCCAGCTTCTTCACCATCGACCTGGCCGGCATGCGCCAGGAGCTGGAGCAGATGCCCTGGATCGCTCACGCCGAGGTGCGTCGCGTATGGCCCGATCAGGTGGTTATCCGCCTCGACGAGCAATTACCCATCGCCCGCTGGGGTGACGAAGCCCTGCTGAACAATCAGGGTCAAGCCTTCGCCCCGCGCGAAGTGGCCAACTACGAGCACCTGCCGCGCCTGTCCGGCCCGCAGCGTGCTCAGCAGCAAGTGATGCAGCAGTACCAGATTCTCAGCCAGATGCTCCGCCCACTGGGCTTCACCATCGCCAGCCTGGACATGAGTTCGCGTGGCGCATGGACCCTGGGCACCGCACAGGGCGTGGAGATCATGCTGGGCCGCGATCACGCGGTAGAACAGATTCGCCGGTTCGTGACCATCTACGACAAGGCGCTGAAAGAACAGATTACGAAAATTGCCCGCATCGACATGCGTTACCCCAACGGCCTGGCCGTGGCGTGGCGCGATCCGGTGCCGGAAACGACGGTGGCCCAGACCACCGGCGTGCAGTGAGTTGAGGAGACTTCAATAGACATGGCAAGCGTGCAGAGCGGCAAAATGGTCGTCGGCCTGGACATCGGCACCTCCAAGGTGGTGGCGCTGGTGGGCGAGGTGGCGGCCGATGGCAAGCTGGAAATCGTCGGCATTGGGACGCACCCGTCCCGCGGCCTGAAGAAGGGCGTGGTGGTGAACATCGAGTCCACCGTGCAATCGATCCAGCGCGCCATCGATGAAGCCCAGCAGATGGCTGGCTGCCGTATCCACTCGGCCTTCGTCGGCATCGCCGGCAACCATATCCGTAGCCTGAACTCCCACGGCATCGTGGCGATTCGCGACCGCGAAGTCAGCGGCGCCGACATCGAGCGCGTGCTGGACGCGGCCCAGGCCGTGGCGATCCCGGCTGACCAGCGTGTGTTGCACACCCTGGCCCAGGATTATGTGATCGATAACCAGGAAGGCGTGCGCGAGCCGCTGGGCATGTCCGGCGTCCGCCTGGAAGCCAAGGTGCACGTGGTGACCTGTGCGGTGAACGCTGCGCAGAACATCGAGAAGTGTGTGCGTCGTTGTGGCCTGGAAGTGGACGACATCATCCTCGAGCAACTGGCCTCGGCCTACTCCGTGCTCACCGAGGATGAAAAGGAACTGGGCGTGTGCCTGGTGGACATCGGTGGCGGCACCACCGACATCGCCATCTTCACCGAGGGCGCCATCCGCCATACGGCTGTCATCCCGATCGCCGGCGATCAGGTCACCAACGACATCGCCATGGCGTTGCGCACCCCGACTCAGTACGCTGAGGAAATCAAGATTCGATACGCCTGTGCACTGGCCAAATTGGCCGGCCCCGGCGAAACCATCAAGGTGCCCAGCGTCGGAGATCGTCCGCCGCGGGAACTGTCGCGCCAGGCGCTTGCCGAAGTGGTCGAGCCTCGTTACGACGAGCTGTTCACCCTGGTTCAGGCCGAACTGCGCCGTAGCGGTTACGAGGACCTGATTCCAGCCGGGATCGTCATGACCGGCGGCACCGCCAAGATGGAAGGGGCTGTCGAGCTGGCCGAGGAGATCTTCCACATGCCGGTACGCCTGGGCGTACCTCACAGCGTCAAGGGACTGGCCGACGTCGTGCGCAATCCAATCTATTCCACCGGTGTGGGTCTGCTCCTGTACGGACTGCAAAAGCAATCCGACGGTATCTCCATGTCCGGCAGCAGCTTCAGCAGCGACGAACCCAAGACACCCGTACTGGAAAAGCTCAAACGCTGGGTCCAGGGCAATTTCTGATTTACCACCGCGGTAAACGTAGGCAACACAACTAGAAAGGAAGGAGAGGGGAAATGTTTGAACTGGTAGATAACGTCCCGCAAACAGCAGTCATCAAAGTGATCGGCGTAGGTGGTGGCGGCGGCAACGCCGTAAACCACATGGCCAAGAACAACGTTGATGGCGTCGAATTCATTTGCGCCAACACCGATGCGCAGGCGCTGAAGAACATCGCCGCGCGCACCGTGCTGCAGCTCGGCCCAGGTGTTACCAAGGGCCTGGGTGCTGGCGCCAACCCTGAAGTAGGCCGCCAGGCCGCCATCGAGGACCGCGAGCGTATCGCCGAGGTTCTGGAAGGCGCCGACATGGTCTTCATCACCACCGGCATGGGTGGCGGTACCGGTACCGGTGCTGCGCCGATCATCGCCGAGGTTGCCAAGGAAATGGGCATCCTCACCGTGGCCGTGGTCACCCGTCCGTTCCCGTTTGAGGGCCGCAAGCGCATGCAGATCGCCGACGAGGGCATCCGCTCGCTGGCGGAAAGCGTCGACTCGCTGATCACCATCCCGAACGAAAAACTGCTGACCATCCTGGGCAAGGACGCGAGCCTGCTGGCTGCCTTCGCCAAGGCTGACGATGTACTGGCCGGTGCCGTTCGCGGTATCTCCGACATCATCAAGCGCCCGGGCATGATCAACGTCGACTTCGCCGACGTGAAAACCGTCATGAGCGAAATGGGCATGGCCATGATGGGTACCGGTTGCGCCAGCGGCCCGAACCGCGCTCGCGAGGCGACCGAAGCCGCGATCCGCAACCCGCTGCTGGAAGATGTCAACCTGCAGGGCGCCCGCGGCATCCTGGTGAACATCACCGCCGGTCCGGATCTGTCCCTGGGCGAATACTCCGACGTGGGTAACATCATCGAGCAGTTCGCTTCCGAGCACGCCACTGTGAAAGTGGGCACCGTGATCGATCCGGACATGCGCGACGAGCTGCACGTCACCGTGGTCGCCACCGGTCTGGGCGCTCGCCTGGAGAAGCCGGTCAAGGTCGTCGACAACACCGTTCAGACCCAGGCCGTCAGCACCCAGGCTCCGGTACAGCGCGAGCAGCAGTCGGTGAACTACCGTGACCTGGACCGTCCGACCGTCATGCGCAATCAGAACCACGGCGGCGCTGCCACCGCGGCCAAGCTGAACCCGCAGGACGATCTGGACTACCTGGACATCCCGGCCTTCCTGCGTCGCCAGGCCGATTGAGTCGATTTATCAGGAGTATCAATGTGATTGGTGTTCAGCAAAGGGCGGTTCTGCTATCATCGCCGCCCATTGTTGACAACAGTTCGCAACTTGCGCGAAAGCGGCCAAAGCCATGATCAGACAACGCACCTTGAAGAACATCATCCGGGCGACCGGTGTCGGCCTGCATTCCGGGGAGAAGGTTTACCTGACCCTGAAGCCGGCTCCCGTCGATACTGGCATCGTGTTCTGCCGGACCGATCTCGACCCAGTGGTGGAAATTCCCGCCCGGGCCTCGAACGTCGGTGAAACCACCATGTCGACCACCCTGATCAAGGGTGACATCAAGGTGGATACCGTGGAGCACCTGCTCTCGGCCATGGCCGGCCTGGGTATCGACAACGCCTATGTCGAGCTGTCGGCGTCGGAAGTGCCGATCATGGATGGCAGCGCAGGTCCCTTCGTATTCCTGATCCAGTCCGCTGGCCTGCAAGAGCAGGAAGCGGCCAAGAAGTTCATCCGCATCAAGCGCGAAGTGACGGTGGAAGAGGGCGACAAGCGCGCCACCTTCGTCCCGTTCGACGGCTTCAAGGTGAGCTTCGAGATCGATTTCGATCATCCGGTCTTCCGTGGTCGCACCCAGAAAGCCGTGGTGGATTTCTCCAGCACTTCCTTCGTGAAGGAAGTCAGCCGCGCCCGTACCTTCGGGTTCATGCGCGACATCGAGATGCTGCGTTCCCAGAACCTGGCTCTGGGTGGCAGCGTGGAGAACGCCATCGTGGTCGACGAGTATCGAGTGCTCAACGAAGACGGTCTTCGTTACGAGGACGAGTTCGTCAAGCACAAGATCCTGGACGCCATTGGTGACCTGTACCTGCTGGGTAACAGCCTTATCGGCGAGTTTATCGGCTACAAGTCCGGTCACGCCCTGAACAACCGTCTCCTGCGTACCCTCATCGCAGACAAGGACGCTTGGGAAGTGGTGACCTTCGAGGACGCCAAGACCGCGCCGATCTCCTATATGCGACCCGCTGCGGCCGTATAAGGAAACCTCCTCCTTTCAGCTACAAAATTCAAAGGCCACCCTCGGGTGGCCTTTTTTTATGCCTGCAATTTATTCCCCGCTCGGTTCCGGCGGTTTGCGACTGCGGCTGGCAAGGCGCTCCAAGGCAGCCTTGAGCTGCGGATTGCTGATGCCTTCGGCGGCTTCGTGCAGGGTGGCGGAGGCGGACTCGGTGATCCGGTTGGTGTTCACCCGCGTCGGTGTCTGGGTGGTTGGCTGCACCTTGAACAGGATGCGCGCCAGCCCTCTGAACTCCTCGAACGCGGCCAGTTG
Source organism: Pseudomonas sp. PVC-3-1 (assembly GCF_057444315.1). Classification (NCBI taxonomy): domain Bacteria; kingdom Pseudomonadati; phylum Pseudomonadota; class Gammaproteobacteria; order Pseudomonadales; family Pseudomonadaceae; genus Pseudomonas; species Pseudomonas sp. PVC-3-1. The sequence continues at coordinate 6,243,663 of NZ_CM172023.1, read as the reverse complement.
CCGCAGCAGGCGGTTCTGCTGGTAGCGCAGGCGCGTGGCCCAGTGGCCGTCGGTGACCACCAGCAGCAGGCTACCTTCACGCCAAGAGGCGACGCGGCAGTAAGGACGTGCAGCGGGTTGCAGTTGCGAGTCGAGCAGTTCCTGCAGGCGCGAGAGGCGTTGGGCCTCGGCGAACAGCGACTGCAGCGGTTTGGCTTCGCGCAGCAGCTTGGTCATCGCCTTGGCAGGAAGGGGGCGGAAAGCCATGGAGAGCAACCGGGAGTGAATGAAGAGGGATGGTAACAGATGCGCTCAGGGCCAGATGCCACTGTCCGGCCTTGAAGTTGTCGGCCTGCGTCACCATATCACTCACTCGGATTCAAAGTTGTCCGCCCATGCATTGCCCCGGCGCTCGCAGAATGCGAAGCTTCGGAGGATGACTTCGGCACTTTTTTCCCGGAAGTTTCCGGGTAGAATGCCCGCTTCATTGCCGTTCCGCGCCGCGGCCAGCCAGTCGGGCAGCCCTCCAATTCTCCAGTTCGGATGACCCAGTCGATATGTTTGCGCCTTTGTTGAAAAAACTCTTTGGAAGCAAGAACGAGCGCGAAGTGAAGCGCATGGCCAAGCAGGTTCAGGCCATCAATGCACTCGAGCCCCAGATGGTTCCGCTTTCCGATGAGCAACTCAAGGCCAAAACCGAGGAGTTCAAGGCGCGCCTGGCCAAGGGCGAGACCCTCGATCAGATTCTTCCCGAAGCCTTCGCCGTCGCCCGTGAGGCCGGCAAGCGCGTGATGGGCATGCGTCACTTCGACGTCCAGTTGATCGGCGGCATGACCCTGCACGAAGGCAAGATCGCCGAGATGCGTACCGGTGAGGGCAAGACCCTCGTGGGTACCCTGGCCGTCTACCTCAACGCCCTGGCCGGCAAAGGCGTGCACGTGGTCACCGTGAACGACTACCTGGCCCGCCGCGACGCCAACTGGATGCGTCCGCTGTACGAATTCCTCGGCCTCACCGTTGGCATCGTCAGCCCGTTCCAGCCGCCGGAAGAGAAGCGCGCTGCCTATGCTTCCGACATTACCTATGGCACCAACAACGAATTCGGCTTCGACTACCTGCGCGACAACATGGCGTTCAGCCTGGACGACAAGTTCCAGCGCGAGCTGAACTTCGCCGTGGTCGACGAAGTGGACTCCATCCTCATCGACGAGGCGCGGACTCCGCTGATTATCTCCGGCCAGGCCGAAGACAGCTCCGAGCTGTACATCAAGATCAACAAGCTGATCCCGCGCCTGAAGCGCCACGTCGAGGAAGTCGAAGGTCAGGTGACCCAGCAGGGCCACTACAGCATCGACGAGAAGACCCGCCAGGTGGAGCTCAACGAGCAGGGCCACGCCTACGTCGAGGAGCTGCTGACCCAGAACGGCCTGCTGGCCGAGGGCGAGAGCCTGTACTCGGCGCACAACCTCAGCCTGCTGACCCACGTCTATGCCGCGCTGCGCGCCCACACCCTGTTCCACCGCAACGTGGAGTACATCGTCCAGGGCGACCAGGTCCTGCTGATCGACGAGCACACCGGCCGTACCATGCCGGGCCGCCGCCTCTCCGAGGGCCTGCACCAGGCCATCGAGGCGAAGGAAAACCTGCCGATCCAGGCCGAGAGCCAAACCCTGGCCTCGACCACCTTCCAGAACTACTTCCGCCTCTACACCAAGCTGGCCGGCATGACCGGTACCGCCGACACCGAGGCCTTCGAATTCCGCCAGACCTACGGCCTGGACGTGGTGGTGATCCCGACCCACCGCCCGGTTGCCCGTAAGGACTTCAACGACTTGGTGTACCTGACCCAGGACGAGAAGTACGCCGCCATCATCACCGACGTGCAGCAGTGCCAGGCGCTGGGCCGCCCGATCCTCGTGGGCACCGCCTCGGTCGAGACGTCCGAATACGTCTCGCAGCTGCTGCAGAACGCCGGCATCGAGCACAAGGTACTGAACGCCAAGTACCACGAGAAGGAAGCCGAGATCATCGCCCAGGCCGGTCGTCCGGGCTCGGTGACCATCGCCACCAACATGGCCGGTCGTGGTACCGACATCCTGTTGGGCGGCAACTGGGAAGTGGAGGTCGCCGCGCTGGAGAACCCCACCGACGAGCAGGTCGCGCAGATCAAGGCCGACTGGCAGAAGCGTCACCAGCAAGTCATCGAGTCGGGTGGCCTGCACGTGATCGCTTCCGAGCGCCACGAATCCCGTCGTATCGACAACCAACTGCGTGGCCGTGCCGGCCGTCAGGGCGACCCGGGCTCCAGCCGTTTCTACCTGTCGCTGGAAGACCACCTGATGCGTATCTTTGCCTCCGATCGGGTGAAGAACTTCATGAAGGCCCTGGGCATGCAGCCGGGCGAGGCGATCGAGCACCGCATGGTGACCAACGCCATCGAAAAGGCGCAGCGCAAGGTCGAAGGCCGCAACTTCGATATCCGTAAACAACTGCTGGAGTTCGACGACGTCGCCAACGAGCAGCGCAAGGTGATCTACCACATGCGCAACACCCTGCTCGCAGCCGACAACATCGGCGAGACCATCGCCGAGTTCCGCGAAGAGACCCTGAACAACACTGTCAGCGATCACATCCCGCCGCAGTCGCTGCCCGAGCAGTGGGACATCACTGGCCTGGAAATGGCGCTGTACAGCGACTTCGGCCTCAAGCTGCCGATCCAGCAATGGCTGGACGACGACGAGAAGCTCTACGAAGAAACCCTGCGCGAGAAGATCCTCGCCGAGCTGGTGGCGGCCTACAACGAGAAGGAAGACATGGCGGGCGCCGAGGCCCTGCGCACCTTCGAGAAGCAGATGCTGCTGCGCGTGCTGGACGACCTGTGGAAGGATCACCTGTCCACCATGGATCACCTGCGTCACGGCATTCACCTGCGCGGCTATGCGCAGAAGAATCCGAAGCAGGAATACAAGCGCGAGTCCTTCAACCTGTTCCAGGAACTGCTGAACTCCATCAAGCGCGACACCATCCGCGTGCTGTCCTTCGTCCAGGTTCGCCGCGAAGACCCGGCCGAAGAAGAAGCCCGCCTGCGTCGCGAAGCCGAGGAAATGGCCAAGCGCATGCAGTTCCAGCACGCCGCCGCTCCGTCCATGGAGCAGGTCACTGGCGAGCCGGAAGAGGAAGGTGAGGTGCCGGCTGACAACGTGGTGCCGATGGAACCCATCCGCAACGAACCGAAGATCGGCCGTAACGAGCCGTGCCCCTGCGGTTCGGGCAAGAAGTACAAGCACTGCCACGGTCAGGTGGAATAACGCCTCCCGCCCCTGATACCGACGCCGCGACCGGCCCTGCCGCTCGCGGCGTTTTTCTCATCTGTTTCACTGATTAGATTCACTGACTAGATAGGAGCACAGCACATGGCTGTTGGTCTCGGCCCCATGTCCACCCTGCACCCGGTCCCCGGTTTCGAACTCGGCATCGCCTCTGCCGGCATCAAGCGACCCGGCCGCAAGGACATCGTGGTGATGCGCTGCGCCGAAGGCTCCACCGTAGCCGGTGTGTTCACCACCAACGCCTTCTGCGCCGCCCCCGTGATCCTGGCGCGCAAGCGCTTCCTGGGCCCGGTGCGATACCTGCTGACCAACACCGGCAACGCCAACGCCGGTACCGGCGAGTCGGGCCTGGCCAATGCCACCCGCACCTGCGCCAAGCTGGCCGAGCTTGCTGGCGTGCCGGAAAACGCCGTGCTGCCGTACTCCACCGGTGTGATCGGCGAGCCGCTGCCGGTCGAGAAGATCGAAGCCGCATTGCCCGCCGCACTGGCCAACTTGTCTGTGGATAACTGGGCCGACGCTGCCGCCGGCATCATGACCACCGACACCCTGCCCAAGGGCGCCAGTCGCCAGTTCCAGCACGACGGCGTAACCATCACCGTCACCGGCATCAGCAAGGGTGCCGGCATGATCAAGCCGAACATGGCCACCATGCTCGGCTACATTGCCACTGACGCCAAGGTTGCCCAGGGCGTGCTGCAGGACCTGCTGCGCGATGCGTCGAACAAGTCGTTCAACCGCATCACCATCGATGGCGACACCTCCACCAACGACTGCTGCATGCTGGTCGCCACCGGCCAGGCCGCACTGCCGGAAATCACCGCCGCCAGCGGCGCGCTGTTCGCCGCGCTGAAGCAGGCCGTGCTGGAGGTCTCCATGGAGCTGGCCCAGGCCATCGTCCGTGACGGCGAAGGCGCTACCAAGTTCGTGACCGTGCAGGTCAACGGCGGCGCGACTCACCAGGAGTGCCTGGATGTCGGCTACGCCGTCTCTCACTCGCCGCTGATCAAGACCGCGCTGTTCGCCTCCGACCCGAACTGGGGCCGCATCCTCGCTGCCGTTGGCCGTGCCGGCGTGCCGGACCTGGACGTGAGCCTGATCGACGTGTTCCTGGACGACGTGGCCATCGCCAGCCGTGGCTGCCGCGCGGCCAGCTACACCGAGGACCAGGGCGCCAAGGTCATGGCCCAGGAAGAGATCACCATCCGCATCGATCTCGGCCGCGGCACCTGCAGCGAGACCATCTGGACCACCGACCTGTCCCACGAGTACGTGAAGATCAACGCGGAATACCGCACCTGATCCGCCGCCGGCCTCGTGCCGGCGCTTCGCTTCACTCGGATTCCCGATTTTCATGGAAGGATGAAAATCGGGAATTTGTTTTCATGGCTGCCGCGCTCTAAGGTCTCCTGACTGACCCTCAAGAGCATCGCGTCCATGTCCCTCACCCTGATCATCGGCAGCAAGAATCTCTCCTCCTGGTCCCTGCGCGGCTGGCTGGCCATGCAACTCACCGGCGCCGAGTTCGAGGAAATCCTCATTCCCCTGGGCGGCCAGGACACCGCGCGGCGCATCCGTGAGCACTCGCCCAGCGGCAAGGTGCCGGCGCTCAAGTGCGAGCACGGGCTGATCTGGGATTCCCTGTCGATCGCCGAATACCTCGCCGAACGATTCCCCGAAGCCCACCTCTGGCCCCGTGGCGAAGCGGCCCGCGCCCTGGCGCGCACGGTCTGCGCCGAGATGCACAGCGGCTTCATGGCGTTGCGCTCGCACATGCCCATGGACATCCAGCGCAACCAGCCGCTGGCCGAAATACCCGAGGCTGTGGCGGCGGACATCGCCCGCGTTGTCGAACTCTGGGCCCTGTGCCGCCAGCAGTTCGGCCAGGACGGTCCGTTCCTGTTCGGCCATGCCAGCATCGCCGATGCCTTCTACGCGCCCATTGCCACGCGCCTGCGCAGCTACTGCGTCACCCTGCCGATCGAGGCGCAGAACTACGTCGATGCCATCTACGCCTGGCCGGCTTTCCGTCCCTGGCATGACGCTGCGATGGTCGAACGCGCCTGAACCAGGCCGCCAATGACGGTAGAATGCCCGTCTGCGCGGGCCCTGCCTGAATCGGATTGAGGAGTAGCACTGTGAAACGAGTACATGTCGCCGCCGCTGTGATTCGCGGGCTCGATGGCCGGGTGCTGATCGCCCGCCGTCCGGACGACAAGCACCAGGGCGGTCTCTGGGAGTTTCCCGGTGGCAAGGTGGAAGAGGGCGAAGCGGTGCAGGCCGCCTTGGCTCGCGAGCTGAAGGAAGAGCTGGGCATCGAGGTCGAGCAGGCGCGCCCGCTGATCCGCGTGCAGCACGACTACAGCGACAAGCACGTACTGCTGGATGTCTGGGAGGTCTCCGCTTTCTCCGGAGCGCCCCACGGCGCCGAAGGCCAGCCGCTGGCCTGGGTCGCCCCGCGCGATCTGCCGGACTACGAGTTTCCAGCGGCCAACGAGCCCATTGTGCAGGCCGCGCGCCTGCCCGATCGCTACCTGATCACCCCCGATGGCCTGGAAATCCCGCAACTGGTGCAGGGTGTCCGCGCTGCGGTCGCCAGCGGCATACGGCTGATTCAGCTGCGTGCGCCGAACATGTACAGCCCCGAGTACCGCGACCTTGCCGTCGATGTGCAAGGCCTGTGCGCCGGCAAGGCGCAACTGATGCTCAAGGGCCCGCTGGAGTGGTTGGGGGACTTCCCGGCGGCTGGCTGGCACCTGACCTCCGAGCAACTGCGCAAGTACGCGCCCAACGGCCGGCCCTTCCCCAGCGAGCGTCTGCTGGCGGCTTCCTGCCATAACGCCGAGGAGTTGGAGCTCGCGGCGCGCATGGGTGTGGACTTCGTCACCCTGTCGCCGGTGCAGCCCACCGAGAGCCATCCGGGCGAGCCGGCGCTGGGCTGGGAAGCGGCGGCGGAGTTGATCGATGGCTTCAACCAGCCGGTATTCCTGCTTGGTGGCGTCGGCCCGCAGGATGTCGAGCGTGCCTGGCAGGCCGGTGCACAGGGCGTGGCGGGGATTCGCGCGTTCTGGCCGAAAGTCGAAGGCTGATGGGATCTCGCGTGGGGCGGTGATGGGTATCGCTTCGCTCCACGCCATTCTGCAAAAGCGCTTCCCGCCCCATTCCTACGCCAGTTGCCAAACGATTACGGCTGACGGATGTTTGTAGGAGCGAGCTTGCTCGCGAACAGGCCCGACTTAGAAAAGCTGGGCGGTTCGCGAGCAAGCTCGCTCCTACAGTTTCGGCATTGCCCTGTGCGCGATTGGCAATCAGGCGGGTTTTTCGGCCGCCTGCCAGAGGATTTCTTCCACGCCCTGGCGGCGGGCGATGAAGCGCGCGGCAACGAAGAGCAGGTCGGACAGGCGGTTCAGATAGCGCAGGCCCGCACCTTCCAGCGGTTCCTCGGCGTTCAACTGCTGGCAGCGACGCTCGGCGTTGCGCGCCTGGGCGCGGCACAGGTGGGCGAGGGCGACCAGGCGCGAGCCGCCGGGCAGGATGAAGTTCTTCAGCGGCCCGAGTTCCTCGTTCCAGCGGTCGATCACCTGCTCCAGGCGCTCCACTTCGGCATCGTTCAGCGCGCGATATTCCGGCATCGCCAGCTCACCACCCAGGTCGAACAGGCGATGCTGGATCGGCGCCAGTACGCCAATGACTTCCTCCAATGCACTGCTACGCGCTTCGTTCAGCCCGGCGAGCAGCAGCCCGAGATGGCTGTTCAATTCATCCACCGCGCCCATGGCTTCCACGCGCGGGTGGTGCTTGGGCACGCGGCGGCCGTCGGCCAGGCCGGTTTCCCCGGCGTCGCCGGTGCGGGTGTAGATCTTCGACAGGCGATTGCCCATGGTTCAATGCTCCTTGTCGCCCTGCGCCAGTAGCGGCAGTGGCGGGGATATCTCGGCGCCCAGCGGCAGACGGATGGTAAAGCAGGTGCCCACGCCCAGCTCGGACTGCACCTCCATCTGCCCCTTGTGGTTGTTGGTGACTATGAAATACGAGACTGACAGGCCCAGCCCCGTGCCCTGACCGACTTCCTTGGTGGTGAAGAACGGCTCGAAGATGCGCTTGCGAACGTTCTCCGGCATGCCGCAGCCGTTGTCCTCCACGTGGATTTCCGCCCACGGTGGATTGAGCCGGGTACGCAGGGTGATCCGGCCGTACTCGCCTTCCTCCTCGTCGTCGCGCAGGTGGATGGCCTGGGCGCCGTTCTTCAGCAGGTTGAGCAGGACCTGTTCGATCTCGTTGGCAATCACCGGCACCGGCCCCAGGCGCTGATCGTATTCGTGGACGATCTCCAGCGACTTGAAGTCGAAGCCACCGGTGAGGTCGAAGTCGTTGCCGGCGATCTCCACGGCCTGTTCCAGCAGCGCCGGCAGTTCGCAGGCGGCCATCTGGCGATGGCTGCGGCGGCTGAAGGAGAGCATGTGGGTGACGATCTTTGCCGCCCGCGAGCCAGCGTACTGGATGCCATCCATCAGCTTGGGAATCTCCCGCGCTTCCAGGTAGTGGTTGAGGTCGTCCAGGCGCACGCCGACTTCGCCGGCTACTTCGAGGTTCTTCGGCAGGTCCTGTGACAAGCGTCGGCGGATGTTCTGCACGTTGTGCAGGATGGCGCCCAGCGGGTTGTTGATCTCATGGGCCATGCCGGCGGCGAGGCCGCCGACGGAGAGCATTTTCTCCGACTGCACCATCATCTCTTCCATGCCGAGGCGGTCGGTGATGTCGTCGATGCGGATCACCGCGCCACGGCCGGTGCCGCCCATCAGCGGGTAGAAGGTCAGGGCGTAGTGGCGCGGCGCATCAGTAAGGGCCCAGGTGACGCGTTCAACGCGCTCGACCTTGTGCTGTTCGGCGGCGCGGGTGAGCTGTGGCAGGAAGGGTTTGAGCGACGGGAAGGCAAGGAACACCGGCTGGTTCACCGCGTCGTCCAGGCTGGTGCCGGAGAGTTGGCTGGCTTCCTGGTTCCACTGGGTGACATAGAGCTGCTCGTCCACTGCGATCAGTGCCGACGGCATGGAGTCGATGATGCTGTTGAGGTAGTGCTGGAAGCCGGTGAGCTTCTTCTCGATCTTGCTGCGCACCTGGACTTCCAGTTCCAGCTTGCGGTTCGAGCGGCGGGTTTCCTCGGCCAGCGACTGTGCCTGTTCCACGGCCTCCTGGGCATCGTCGCGGGCGCGCTTGAGCTGCTGCTCGCGGGCCTCGATGCGGGTCAGCATGGTGTTGAAGGCGTCGGCCAGGCGGCCGATCTCGTCGGCGTTGCCGCGTTCGGCTCGCAGGGCATAGTTCTCTTCGCGGGTGACCTGGCGCGAGAGCTCTTCGAGGCTGCGGATCGGCCGGGTGATCAGACGCCTGATCTGTTGGGCGATCAGCAACCAGAGCAGCACCGAGACGGCGAGGATCACCAGGCTGGCGGTGAGGGTGCCGGTGTAGAAGGCGCCGGGCAGCTCGCTGCTGGCTACCAGCAGCAGATAACCGCTGTTGCGGCCGGCCTGGGGTAGCTCGAACAGGGCATTGAGGCGGTACTCGTGCTGGCGCCAGCGCTCCAGGTGATCGAGGCGCTCGGGCAGGGCGATGGGGCCGTTGCTTGGTGTCTGGGCGATGCGCTCGCCATCGCTGTCGTAGAGCGCGGCGGCTCGCAGCGGCTGGTAGTCGTCCAGTTGGCGCAGTAGCACCTGGGCCTGGGTTGGCGAAGACAGAGCCGGTTCGCTGAGCGCCGGGTTGGCGATCAGCCGGCCGATGGTCTGCAGGGCCTGGGGCGCCACGCTGTCCTGGGAAATCCAGTAGGCCGCACTGATGAAGGCGAGGTTGGCCACCAGCATGACGGTCGCCAGCAGCACCAGCAGGGCGGCAAGTATCTTCTGGCCGACCGGCAGGTCTTCCAGGCGCTGGCGCAGGTTCATGGGTGAAGGCATGGGCGCTTTCTTGGAAAAACAGGAGAGGCGGGCAGGGTAGCCCGCGATCAGGTGTCGGGCAATCCGCGCGCTACCAGGTAGGCGCGCAGGCGCTCGTGCAGGGCGCGCAGTCGCGGCAGTGCCAGATGCAGGCGATCACCTTCGCGGCAGGCGTGGCCAAGCAGGTAGGCGATCTCGCTGCGCCGGCCTTTGGCGACGTCCTGGTACATGGAGGAGAAGTTCGCCGCAGTGGCGGTGATCACCCGCTCTACATCGCCCTGCAGTTCCCGTGCGGCGGCGGAGTAGCCAGCGGCATGGAGCAGTTGGCCCAGCTCGTCGCAGAGCCCGGCAACCTCGCTGAGATGGCTGGCCAGCTCGCCGTTGCGGCATTGGTGCAACACGGTGAGCGGGTTGATCGCGCAGTTCAGCGCGACCTTGCGCCAAAGGCGTTCGAGGATGTCGCCGCTCCACTGCACGGGAATCTCGGCGCGGCGCAGGTCGGCCAGCCAGGCCGGCTCCGGGCCGCCCTGTTCGTCGCCCAGCCAGGTCTGGCCGTGACCGGCGAACACCACGCGGAAGTCGGATTCACGGAAGGCGCCTTCAGTGCTGGAGGCATACAGGCAACGGGCGCGCGGCAGGTGGGCGCTGACTGCCTGCTGGCTGCCCAGGCCGTTCTGCAGCAGGATCAGCTCGGCGCCGGGGGCCAGACGGGCGGCCACGCTGGCGGCGGCGGATTCGGCGTCGTAAGCCTTGCAGGCGAGCAGCAGGCGCTGGATCGGCGCACCCTGGCCGGCGGTTTCCGCTGGAATGGGGTAGAGGCTCTCGCGGCCGTCTTCCACCAGGGTGACGCCGCCGAGGGCGCGATAGGCGTTGAGGCGCTGGCGGTCGCGCAACAGCAGGCGCACTGGCAGGCCGGCGCGGGACAGGCGGGCGGCCCACAGGCAACCGAGGCTGCCGGCGCCGAGGATGGTCCAGGTCATGGGGAGAACTTCGCGGGTCGGGGGCTTACCGCGAAGTTTAGCGCAGGCCGGTCAGGCGGCTGGCGTTGATTCGTCCACTGGCGAAGGCGTCGGGCAGCAGCGCGCGTCCCTGCTGCATCACCTGTTCGACCTCCAGGGGCAGCGCCTTGGCGTCCAGGCCCACCAGGCTGATGCCGGCCTTGAGGGTGATGAAACCTTCACTGGTCTTGAATGCCTTGAGGTTCAGACCTTCGTGCAGGCGGCGGAAGCTGCTGGGAGAGCACTCCTGCAGGTCTTCGAGCAGGGTGATCAGGGCGAAGTGCTGGCCGTCGATGCGCGCCAGTACATCCAGCGGTCGCACAAGCTGTTGCAGACGGCGGGCGACCCCGTGGAGCAGTTCGTTCTGGAACGACTGGCCGTGCTTCTGGCCCAGTTCGGCCAGCTCCGGCAGACCGATCAGCATGTAGCACACTGCGCCGCCTCGGGATTCCACCTGACGGATGCTGTCGGCCAGCTTCTGCTTCAGGTAGCGCTGGTTGCCCAGGCCCGTGGCGCTGTCCACCAGGTTGCGCTCTTCCAGGCTGGTGATGTTCTCGGTGAGCAGGCGGTTTTCCATCAGCAGGCGCTGCAGCGTATTGCTCAGACGGTCGGCGGCCAGCACGCGGGGAACCAGTTGTTCGTTCATCGACGACTTGCTGACGAAGTCGTCCACGCCACGGTCAAAGGCCTCGGCCAGGGCGTTGTCGCCCTCCTTGCCGGTGAGCAGGATGATGTAGGTGTAGTGGTCGCCGCTCTCGTCGAGCTGGCGTACCCGCGCGGTCAGCTCCAGGCCGTCCATCTCGGGCATCAGCCAGTCGGCGAGCAGGACGCTCACCGGCTCCTTTTCCAGCAGGTCGAGCGCTTCGCTGGCGCTGCTGGCGAAGCGCACGTTCTGATAGCCGGCCTGACTCAGCGCGCGGCCGATCATGGCGCTGGAGAACTTGGCGTCGTCGACCACCAGAATGCTGAGATGGTTGGTTGGCATGGAAAGGAATGTCTCGCAAACGAGTGGGAAATGCCGACTCTCAGTGTCAGAGGCCGGGCGCAGTCTTGTCTGTCAGTTATAATGACCGCGCATTTTTATCGTCAAGCCAGGCTCGATGCTGACTGTGAACCGCATCGCGCCGTCCATCTGGAGAGATGTCATGCCTTCGTTCGACGTGGTGTCCGAACTGGACAAACACGAACTGACCAACGCCTTGGATAACGCCACCAAGGAACTGGACCGCCGTTTCGACCTGAAGGGCAAGTGCAGCTTCGAGGCCAAGGAAAAGTCCATCACCCTGACCGCCGAGGCGGATTTCATGCTCGAGCAGATGCTCGACATTCTTCGCTCCAGCTTGGTCAAACGCAAGATTGACGCACAGTGCATGGAGATCAAGGACTCCTTCGCCTCCGGTAAGGTGGTCAAGCAGGAAGTCGACTTCCGCGAGGGCATCGACAAGGATCTGGCGAAGAAGATCGTCGCCCTGATCAAGGACAAGAAGCTCAAGGTACAGGCCGCCATCCAGGGCGAGCAGGTACGCGTCACCGGCAAGAAGCGTGACGACCTGCAGGAAGCCATCGCGCTGCTGCGCGGCGAGTCCCTGGGCATGCCGCTGCAATTCAACAATTTCCGCGACTGATGCACGCTCGTTCATAAGAGCTGCGGAACCTCATCGCCCGAGTGACGTCGCAGTAATAGAGTCGCTCGGCGAACTCCCGACCGCCATGGCTTGCCATGGCGGTTTTGTTTTTGGAATGGCAATAGACAAGGGGCCTGCATCCATGGATATGAATTACGAGCAGATCATGAACAGTGCGGAGGCCTGGACTCCGATAGCCCTGACCTACCTGGGCAATGCCGTACTGGCGCTGTTGACTCTGCTGATCGGTTGGTGGGTGATCAACCTGTTCACCCGTCGTGTGGGCGGGTTGCTGTCCACCAAGCACGTGGACAAGACGCTGCAAGGCTTCATCGGCAGCATGGTGAACATCATCCTGAAGATCCTGCTGATGGTCAGCGTGGCCTCGATGATCGGCATCCAGACCACCAGCTTCGTCGCCGCCATCGGCGCCGCCGGCCTGGCGATTGGTCTGGCGTTGCAGGGCAGCCTGTCGAACTTTGCCGGCGGCGTGCTGATCCTGCTGTTCCGCCCGTTCAAGATCGGCGACTGGATCGAAGCCCAGGGCGTGTCCGGCACCGTGGACAACATCATGATCTTCCATACCGTGCTGCGCACCGGCGACAACCGCACCGTGATCGTCCCCAACGGCGCGCTGTCCAACGGCATCATCACCAACACCTCGACTCAGACCACGCGCCAGGTGACCTTCGACGTGAAGCTGGCCTTCGATGCCGACCTGGATGGCGCCCGCGCCATTCTCAAGGAACTGGCCGAGGATTCGCGCGTGCTCAAGTCGCCTGCGCCGGTGGTGGTGGTCGCGGGCCTTGGTGAAAACTCGGTGACCCTGTCGCTGCGCCTGTGGACTGCCAACTCCGACTACTGGGCCATCACCTTCATGCTCAACGAGCAGGTGCGCCAGCGCCTGCGCGATGCCGGTATCGACCTGGCGCCGAACAAGGTGGTGCGCGTGGTCAAGGGCGAGGAGGATTCCGTCCTGGCGGAATGATTCTTCACGCTGAACGAAAAAGGCCGGCATTTGCCGGCCTTTTTCATGGGCACCGTTTCATGGGGCTGTTGTTTGGCCAGGGTTCAGTGACGTTCCGCGCTGGGGTGTTGCGCGGGCGCTTCCGAAGGTTCCTCGGCGGCGCCGTTGGTCATGTCGTTCTTGCGGCGCAGCCACAGCCAACCGATCAGCAGCAGCGTGGGCACGCCCAGCAGGGCGGTGAAGAAGAAGAACCGCTCATAACCCATGCCCTCGACCATGGCGCCGGAATAGCCGCCGATGAAGCGCGGCAACAGCAGCATGGTGGAGCTGAGCATGGCGTACTGGGTCGCGGAGAACTTCAGGTTGGTCAGGCTCGACAGGTAGGCGACGAAGGCCGAAGTGGCGAGGCCGCCGCTGAAGTTGTCGAGCATGATGGTCACCACCAGCATGGTGACGTGGGGTTCCAGCACCTCGAGCATCGCGAAGACGTTCTGGCCCATCAGGTGTGGGTCGTCGATCGCGCCCATCTGCGCCAGCATGGCGAACAGCAGGTTGGTCCCAGCCGAAGCCGCGCCGCCGATGAACAGGATCGGCAGGATGCTGAAGCGGGCGATCAGCACGCCGCCGGCCGCCGCGCCGACCAGGGTCATCACCACGCCGAACAGCTTGCTGACGGTGGCGATGGTGTCCTTGGAGAAGCCCATGTCGATGTAGAACACGCTGGCCATGGTGCCCATGACGGTGTCGGACATGCGATAGGTGGAGATCAACCCGAGCAGCAGCAGCGCCTGCCAGCGGTAGCGGCGGACGAACTCGGTGATGGGCGTCAGCACCGGTGCCATCAGCAGGCGGCCGGGGGCGGAGATGCAGCTCAGGGCGATCAGCAGGTAGAGGATGGCCAGCCACCACTTGCCGGCCTCGGTCATGTTGATGAACGCAGTGCCGGTGACCAGCAGGATGATCAGCACGATCACCGAGACGGCCTGGTGGACGAAATCGAACTGCGGCAGGCCGCGACCGTGCACGGCCAGCAACAACGGGCGGCGTACCTTCGACAGCAGCTCGCGCACCGGGCGGATCTGTCGGCGGCCGTGGGGAGTCATGCACACGCCAATGAAGATCGCGTACAACGCAGCGCGCGGCCAGGCCTGGGCGGTCAGTGCGGTGAGCATCGCCGGCACGGAGATCAGCAGCACCAGCAGGGTCAGCACCGAGAGCAACTGGTGGTTGAAGGCGAAAGCCGAACTGCCGGCCTGCGGCTGCACGTTCACCGGCGGCTCTTTCATCAGCAGCGTGGTGATCAGGCCGGGCAGGATGGCCAGGGAGCACACCGCATAGGTCAGCGCCCAGGCCGACTGGCTGTAGTGCAGGGCACTGGAGCCGGCCCATTCGGCGAGGAACAGTACGCCGGCGGTGGCGAACAGCACGGCAACCCGGTAGCCGGTCATGTAGCAGGCGGCGAGCGCAGCCTGACGGGTGTTCTCGGCGATTTCCAGGCGGTAGGCGTCGATGGCGATATCCTGGGTGGCGGAGGCGAAGGCCACCACCATCGCCAGCGCGATCAGCCAGTTCAGGTGCGATTGCGGGTTGCACAGCGCCATGCCAAGCAGGCCGATGGCGATCAGCCCCTGGGAAAACAGCAGCCAGGAGCGGCGACGGCCCAGCCGGCCGATGAAGGGCAGGCGCCACTGGTCGAGCATGGGCGACCAGACCCACTTGAAGGCATACACCAGCCCGATCCAGCTGGCGAATCCGATGGTTTCCCGAGCGACACCCGCTTCACGCAACCACACCGAGAGGGTGGAGAGCACCAGCATGTAGGGCAGGCCGGCGGCGAATCCCAGCAGCAAAAGCGCGAGGCTGGCGGGAGACTTGTAGGCAATCCATGCCTCTCGCCAGGAATGCTCTTTCATGGGGTGTTTTCCAGCAGGTCAAAAATTCTCGCGAACTTTACTAGGACTGCTCGCCGCTAGGCCAGCCGTGCCGACGTATGTCCACCCGATCGTTATGGATTCTGACACCCTCCGCACGCAATCGTGCGCGCTGCTCGTTACCCGAGACGGTGCCAATGGGCAGGCTGATCCGCCCGCCGGCGGCGATCACCCGGTGCCAGGGCAGCCGCGTGCCCTCCGGCAACTGGCTGAGGATGCGCCCGACGAGCCGCGCTGAGCGGCCCAGGCCAGCGAGGCGGGCGACATCGCCGTAGGTGATGACGCAGCCTTCCGGCACCTGGGCAATCACCAGGAAGATCGCCTCGCGGCGCACCTGCAGGCTTTCCAGCCCGAGATCGGAAGCGGGGGGGCTGGCCGGGGGGGGGCTGGCCGGAGGCTTGGACCTGGGCATCGAATGCACCGTGGCAGAGGGGCTGACGCTCAGGATATCGGTTGTCGCAAGTCTGACAAGTCAGCTGGTTCCTAAGGTCCATCTGTCAGTCATGGTGAACTCCCTGCAACTGGGTCGGTCAGTCGTTGCTCTAGTGTCGGGTATCTGGATAATGCCCGGCTTTTTGCCCACCTAATCCAGTTGAATTCGACTCATGTTGCCCAGAGCCCTACTGTCCATCGCCCTTGCCTCCTGTTCCCTGTCCGCCCTTGCCGATACCGTCTGGTTGAAGAACGGTGACCGCCTCACTGGCACCATCAGGCTGTTCGACGGCGGCAAGCTGCTGCTGGCGACCGACTATGGCGGAGAGATCACACTGAAGTGGGACAAGATCAAGACGCTGGAGACCGACCAGAATCTGTTGGTGAAGTACGACGAGGAGACTGGCGAGCATTCCAAGGGCATCAAGGCGTCGGAAGACGGCAAGGTCACGCTGGTCAACGGCGAGGCGAAGACCGTTGAGCTGGCGAAGATCGAACAGATGATGCCGCCCAAGCCGATCCTGGAAGACTGGGTGTGGACCGGTAACGTCGACTTTTCCCTGGACCACAAGCAGGCCGAGAACGATGTCGAGGACTACGACATCGACTTCAAGACCAATGCCCGCCACGGTCGCTGGCGTCACAACCTGCAGGGCGAATACAACCGCGAGAAGAAGGACAACCAGGTCAGTACGGACAACTACTCGGCCCAGTACGCCCTCGACCGCTTCCTCGACGAGCACTGGTTCTGGCAAGGGCAGGCGCAGTACAAGCGCGACTGGATCGAAGACCTGCAGAAGAAGCGCACCGTTGGTACCGGCCCGGGCTACCAGTTCTGGGATAACGAACTGGGCGCGTTCTCCCTGGCCACGCTGGTCAACCGCAACGACTACGAGTTCGTCGACGACGAGAAGTCGCACTTCTACAGCACCAGCCTGAAGTGGGACTACAACCGCTACCTGCTGGCCAAGCAGTTCGAGCTGTTCACCAACGGCGAGGTCAGCAAGCCGCTGGAGTCCAATGTGGAGTACGAGCTGGAGAGCGAGGCGGGCATCCGCTACAAACTCACCTCTTGGGCGTCCCTGAGCCTGAAGGCCGAGTGGGACAAGCTCAGCGGCAACGATGGCGACGTCAACGAGCGTCGCTATACCGTTGGCCTGGGTGTCGGCTGGTAAGCCGCCCCGGCGTGTAGGAGCGAGCTTGCTCGCGAACCGCATGGCATCGGTGCTGCCGGGAAAGAGTGCGCGAGCAAGCTCGCTCCTACAAAAAGCACAAAAAAGCCCCGCACCTGGCGGGGCTTTTTCATGGGCGGGGGATTACAGACGCAGGCCGCCGTCCAGCTCCAGCACGCGGCCGGTGTAGTAGTCGTTCTCGAGGATATAAGCCACCGAGTGAGCGATTTCCAGCGGCTTGCCCAGGCGCTTGAGCGGAATGCCGGCGGTCATCTTCTCCAGGGCCTCGGGTTTCATGCTGGCGACCATGTCGGTCTCGATGAAGCCGGGCGCCACGCCCGCCACGCGGATGCCGTAGCGTGCCAGTTCCTTCGCCCACACCACGGTGTCGGCAGCCACGCCGGCCTTGGCCGCGGAGTAGTTGGCCTGGCCCATGTTGCCGGCACGGGAGATGGAAGAAATGTTGACGATCGCGCCTTCGTTCTTCAGTTCGATCATCTTTGCCGCCACTTCGCGGGTGCAGAGGAACACGCCGGTCAGGTTGACGTCGATCACCGCCTGCCACTGGGCCAGGCTCATCTTGCTCAGCTCGCCGTCCTTGACCTTGATGGTCAGACCGTCGCGCAGGATGCCGGCATTGTTGACCAGGCCATTGATGGCGCCGAAGTCGCTGGCGACCTGGGCCACCATGTGGGTAACCTGTTCTTCATTGGCGACGTTGCAGATGTAGGCGCGGGCGTCACCACCAGCGGCCTTGCAGGCGGTCACGGCTTCGTCCAGTTTTTCGGCATTGAGGTCAACCAGCGCGACGCGCGCGCCCTTGCCGGAGAGGTACTCGCCCATGGCGCGGCCCAGGCCCTGGCAGCCACCGGTGATGATGATGACCTTGTCTTTCAATTGCATCGGAACAACCCCACGAACAGTTTCTGGTGAAAGGCCCCGCCGGCAGCTGTGCACAGAGTCAGTCCTGCCCGTCCGTTTACGACGGATTCTTTGCGAGGAGTCATAAGTTGAGCGTGAAAGCTGCCAAGCATGCCCGAGAACTGCTGCTCAAGGAATACCGCGGCGTCCTCTCCACCCATTCGAAGAAGTGGCCTGGATTCCCCTTCGGCTCCGTGGTGCCCTACTGCCTGGACCAGGCAGGGCGCCCGCTGATCCTGATCAGCCGCATTGCCCAGCACACCCATAACCTGCAGATGGACGGCAAGTGCTCGTTGCTGATCGGCGAGCGCGGTGTCGACGACATCCAGGCCGCCGGTCGCCTGACCCTGCTGGCCGAGGCGCTGCTGATCGAGGACGTCGATGCCATCGCTGGCGCCGCCGAGCGCTACTACCGCTATTTCCCCGGCTCGCAGGACTACCACATCGTCCACGACTTCGATTTCTGGGTGCTGGAGCCGGTGCAGTGGCGGTTTATCGGCGGCTTCGGTGACATCCATTGGCTGGGTGCGGACAGCGTGCCGCTGGCCAATCCTTTCATCGGCGAGGCAGAAAAGAGCATGGTCGAGCACATGAACAGCGACCATGCCAATGCCATCGAGCACTACGTCGAACTGGCCGGGTTGCCTGCGGGCAAGGGCCCGCAGATGGCGGGAATTGATACTGAAGGTTTCCACCTGCGCATTGGCCAGGGCCTGCATTGGTTGCCGTTCCCCGCGCCGTGCGGCAATCCCGGCGCGGTTCGCCAGGCACTCGTGCAACTGGCCAAGGCGGACGCCTGGCCGGGGAATGAAGTCATCCAGGCCTGAGCATTCCCTTGAAATCGGCGCGGGGCGTCGCCACCTTGCCTGTTATCTGGGCAAACGCCCCGCCAAGGAAATATCGATGCGAGTTCCTCTTTTCCTGATTCTTCTATTCCCGCTGATCGAGCTGGCCGTGATGATCAAGGTCGGCAGCGTGATCGGCGTGGGCTGGACCCTGCTGCTGATTATCGCCGGCGCCTTCATCGGCGCCGCCGTGCTGCGCGTCGCTGGCGTCGCCACCGCGCTGCGTGCCCGTGAGCGCCTGAATCGCGGTGAGCTGCCCGAGCAGGAAATGCTCGAAGGCCTGGTCATCGCCCTGGGCGGTGGTCTGCTGATGCTGCCGGGCTTTATCAGCGATGTCTTCGGCCTGCTTTGCCTGATCCCCTTCACTCGCCGCCTGATGCTTGGCCGCGTGCGTCAGCGCATGCAGGAACAGGCCGAGCGTCGCCGGGCCTTCGCTGATGATCCGGCGGCCCAGCAACGCAGTGGTCCCAGCGTGATCGAAGGCGAGTACCAGCGCCGCGAGGAAGACCGCGACCGCCTGCGTTGAGTTTCGGGCGGCTTCGACCGCCTGGAGCACCCTCCGTTAGCAAATTTTTTTTGGTCACACCCTTGAAATGCCTTGTAGCGACCTTATGTACCGGTCACCGCAAGGTCCCTGTCAGTTGGACAGGCTGCTCTTTACGCGTCTCGCCAGCCGGGACGCAAACCGGCACCGCCGGATTCAATAAAACCTGCCGGGCATCGATCTGGCCGTTGGAAATCACAGTTTGGGAGAGTTACGACTATGAAGCTTCGTCCTCTGCATGACCGCGTCGTCATCCGTCGCAGCGAGGAAGAGACCAAGACCGCAGGCGGCATCGTGCTGCCGGGTTCCGCCGCCGAGAAGCCGAACCGCGGTGAAGTGGTTGCTGTTGGTGCCGGCCGTGTCCTGGACAACGGCGAAGTTCGCGCTCTGGCCGTGAAGGTCGGTGACAAGGTGGTCTTCGGTCCGTACTCCGGCAGCAACGCCATCAAGGTCGACGGCGAAGAACTGCTGGTGATGGGCGAGTCCGAGATCCTCGCCGTCCTGGAAGACTGATTTCAGTCCGTCCACTCCCCACCGAATTCGATTTAGAGGAAACAGAACATGGCTGCCAAAGAAGTTAAGTTCGGCGATTCCGCTCGCAAGAAAATGCTGGTCGGCGTAAACGTCCTGGCCGACGCTGTGAAAGCGACCCTGGGCCCGAAAGGCCGTAACGTCATCCTGGACAAGAGCTTCGGCGCTCCGACCATCACCAAGGACGGCGTTTCCGTCGCCAAGGAAATCGAACTCAAAGACAAGTTCGAGAACATGGGCGCCCAACTGGTGAAAGACGTTGCCTCCAAGGCCAACGACGCTGCCGGTGACGGCACCACCACCGCTACCGTTCTGGCCCAGGCCATCGTCAACGAAGGCCTGAAAGCCGTCGCTGCCGGCATGAACCCGATGGATCTGAAGCGCGGCATCGACAAGGCGACCATCGCGATCGTTGCTCAGCTCAAAGACCTGGCCAAGCCCTGCGCTGACACCAAGGCCATTGCCCAGGTGGGCACCATCTCCGCCAACTCCGACGACTCCATCGGCAACATCATTGCCGAAGCCATGGAAAAAGTCGGTAAAGAAGGCGTGATCACCGTTGAAGAAGGCTCGGGCCTGGAAAACGAACTGTCCGTCGTAGAAGGCATGCAGTTCGACCGCGGCTACCTGTCCCCCTACTTCATCAACAAGCCGGACACCATGGTGGCCGAGCTCGACGGCCCGCTGCTGCTGCTGGTCGACAAGAAGATCTCCAACATCCGCGAAATGCTGCCGGTCCTGGAAGCCGTTGCCAAAGCCGGCCGTCCGCTGCTGATCGTGGCTGAAGACGTCGAAGGCGAAGCCCTGGCTACCCTGGTCGTCAACAACATGCGTGGCATCGTCAAGGTCGCAGCCGTCAAGGCTCCGGGCTTCGGCGACCGCCGCAAGGCCATGCTGCAGGACATCGCCATCCTGACCGGCGGTACCGTCATCTCCGAAGAAGTCGGTCTGAGCCTGGAAGGCGCCACCCTGGAGCACCTGGGTAACGCCAAGCGCGTGGTTCTGAGCAAAGAAAACACCACCATCATCGATGGCGCTGGCGCTCAAGCCGACATCGAAGCTCGCGTTCTGCAGATCCGCAAGCAGGTCGAAGAGACTTCCTCCGACTACGACCGTGAGAAGCTGCAAGAGCGTCTGGCCAAGCTGGCCGGCGGTGTTGCCGTGATCAAGGTTGGCGCTGCCACCGAAGTCGAGATGAAAGAGAAGAAAGCCCGCGTTGAAGACGCCCTGCACGCTACCCGTGCTGCGGTGGAAGAAGGCGTGGTTCCTGGCGGCGGCGTCGCTCTGGTTCGTGCTCTGCAAGCCATCGAAGGCCTGAAGGGCGACAACGAAGACCAGAACGTCGGTATCGCTCTGCTGCGTCGCGCCGTTGAAGCTCCGCTGCGCCAGATCGTTGCCAACTCCGGCGACGAGCCGAGCGTGGTAGTCGACAAGGTCAAGCAAGGTTCGGGCAACTTCGGCTACAACGCTGCTACCGGTGTGTACGGCGACATGATCGAGATGGGTATTCTCGATCCGGCCAAGGTCACCCGTTCGGCTCTGCAAGCTGCTGCTTCCATCGGCGGCCTGATGGTCACCACCGAGGCGATGGTTGCCGAAGTGGCTGACGACAAGGCTGCTCCGGCCATGCCGGACATGGGCGGCATGGGCGGCATGGGCGGCATGATGTAAGCCACCCGGCACCTGCTATACGAAAAAGCCCCGCCTAGGCGGGGCTTTTTCATGGGCGCCGGATATGCCAGTATCCGTCGCAGGAGATGGCATTCCTCCTTCAACCGCCCTTGTGGCTGATGATGCCTACGCATTGACCTGGAAAGGCGCGTAGGCGCTCGCCTGCAGCCTGTCCAAAACACCTTCCCCAGGACAGGACCATGTGGAAATCGATTCTCGCCGTCTCCCTCGGAGCCGCTCTCGGCGCTCTACTGCGCTGGGTGCTCGGGCTCAAGCTCAATACCCTCCTGCCATCCATGCCGCCGGGGACGGTGGTCGCCAATCTGGTCGGCGGCTACATCATCGGCGCGGCCATCGCCTTCTTCGCCAACACGCCGGGCCTGGCGCCAGAATGGCGATTGCTGATCATCACCGGTTTCTGCGGTGGTCTCACCACCTTCTCCACCTTCTCGGCCGAAGTCGTCGTGCTGCTGCAGCAGGGCCGGCTGGCCTGGGCGATGGGCACCGTGGCCACGCACCTTGCCGGCTCCCTGTTGATGACCTTGGCCGGACTCTGGTCTGTTCACGCGCTGATGGGCCGCTAGGCCTTGCTGAAAGAGACGCCGGCAGGCCTCGGGAAGCGCGGCAGTGCTACCGTGTCACTGCGAACAAGTGTGAAAAATCCGTCAAAGGCGTTTAAGTTCCATTTAAGCCAGTTAGGCTAGAGTGCTGTTCGCGAAAGGAGAGCACATGCGTATTCTGTTGGTTGAAGACAATCGGGACATCCTGGCCAATATGGCCGACTACCTGGGCCTCAAGGGCTACACGGTGGATTGCGCCCAGGACGGCCTGTCCGGATTGCACCTGGCGGCGACCTCCCATTACGACCTGATCGTACTGGACGTGATGCTGCCGGGGCTGGATGGCTTCACCCTGTGCCGTCGCCTGCGCGAAGACGCGCGCCGCGACACCCCGGTAATCATGCTCACCGCCCGTGACCAGTTGGACGACCGCCTGCAGGGCTTCCGCTCCGGCGCCGACGACTACCTGCTCAAACCCTTCGCACTCTCCGAGCTGGCCGCCCGCATCGAAGCGGTGCTGCGCCGCAGCCAGGGCGGCGGGCGTCGCGAGCTGCAGGTCGCTGACCTGAGCTACAACCTCGACACCCTCGAAGTGAACCGCGCCGGCAAGCCGCTCAAGCTCAACCCCATCGGCCTCAAGCTGCTCGCCGTACTGATGCAGAAGAGCCCGCACGTGGTGCGCCGCGATGTACTCGAGGAGGCCGTGTGGGGCGACGACTGCCCCGACAGCGACAGCCTGCGCAGCCACGTTCACCAGTTGCGCCAAGTGATCGACAAGCCCTTCGGTTCCTCCCTGCTGCATACCGTGCACGGCGTCGGCTACAAGCTGGCGGAGGAAGCGCATGGAGTATAAGCAGAGCCTTTCCCGACGGATTGTCTTTGCCTTCGTACTCATGACCGCCGCCGTTGGTGGCCTGTTCTCGGTGGGAATCGTCGGCGTTGTCCACATCGTCGAGGAACGTCTGATCTCCCGCGACCTGGGCGGCGAACTGGACCGCATCATCAATGAGGACCTGGGCAACGGCCAGGCTCCCAAGCTAGACCCAGGCATGCGTTTCTTCATCAGCGATGGCGCGGGTGTCTACGCCATGCCGCCAGCCTTGCGCCGGCTGGATACTGGTTTCCATGAGGTGTTTGACGGCGAGCTGTCGTTCCATGCGCTGGCGCGTGATATTGACGGTCGCCGCTTCGTCCTGCTGCAGGACCAGAGCGATTTCGAGGCGCGCGAGCAGATTCTCTACGCTGCCGTCGTGACCGGCTATGTGCTCAGCCTGGCCTTGTCCGGGCTGCTGGGCTGGCTGCTGGCGCGCAAGGTCATGGAGCCGGTGTCGCGCCTGGCGCGCCAGGTTCGCCATCGCGACCAGTTGCTGGAGCTGGCGCCGCCGATGTCGCCGGATTACGCCAACGATGAGGTAGGCGAACTGGCGGCAGCCTTCGATTACGCCATGGGGCGGCTACACGATGTGCTGACCCGGGAGAAACTCTTCACCAGTGACGTCAGCCACGAACTGCGGACGCCGTTGATGGTGATCGCCACCAGCTCCGAATTGCTCGCGGAAGAGCCGGGTCTCAGCCCGCGGGCGCGCGCCCAGCTGGCTCGCATGAACAGTGCCTGCGAAGAGATGCGTGACCTGGTGCAGACCTTCCTGATGCTGGCCCGCGCTCAGCGCAAGGACATGGCCATCGTTTCCCAGGCCGGGTTGCGGCAGATCGGCGACGAGTTGGTCGCACAGTGGCGTGGTCCGATCGAGGCAAAAGGCCTGACGCTGGAGTATGACGTTGGTCAGGAGATGCCCGGCCAATTCAACGCGCCTTTCCTGCGCTCGGTGATGAGCAATTTATTGCGCAATGCCATGCATTACACCGAAAGCGGCAGCATCCGCTTACAACTTGGACCGAACGGATTCTGGGTCGAAGACACCGGTGCCGGCATCCCTGAAGAACAGCGCGAGCGCGTCTTCCAGCCGTTCGTGCGTGGCCAGAACCCGCGTGGTGAGGGGCTTGGCCTGGGGTTGTCGCTGGTCAAGCGGATCTGCGCCTCCGAAGGTTGGGACGTCACGCTGCGTCCGGCCGAGCCCCATGGCTGTCGCTTCGAAGTTCGCCTAGCCATCGTTTGACGAAAACTTCACAAGTGCATGACCCGGCTGTGACAGGCTGGTTTGTATCGTTCGCCCTGAATTCGGGAAAGGTAAATATCCGATGACTGAAAAACCCGTCGACCTGGAGTTCTCTCAAAAGTACGACCGCCAGCACGCAGAGCGTTACCTGCGCAAGCACCAGGCCGGACTCTCCCGGAAACTTTCCCACTGGCGCGATGTCCAAGTCGCCCGCCAGGCTCTCAAGCTTGCCGGCCAGCCCAACCTGGTTCTCGACCTGCCGTGCGGCGCCGGGCGCTTCTGGCCGATGCTGGCCGAAAAGGAGAACCGGGTGATCATCGGGGCGGACAATTCCCCGGACATGATTGCCGTAGCCTGCGCGGGTCAACCGAATGAGGTTGTAAAACGCGTCCGACCTTTGCAGACTTCCGCGTTTGCCATTGATCTGCCCGACAGCGCCGTCGATAGCATCTTCTCGATGCGCCTGATGCACCATATCGGCGAATCTGACGATCGTTTGACGATGTTGCGCGAATTTCACCGCGTAACCCGTGATTCGGTGATCCTGTCGATGTGGGTCGATGGCAACTTCAAGTCCTGGAAACGTGCTCGCGCCGAGTCGAATCGCAAGAAACACGCTTACCAGAACCGCTTCGTGATTCCCGCCAAGACCATCGAGGCGGAGTTCCGCCAGGCTGGTTTCAAGGTCCAGGATCACATTGATTTCGTCCCGCTCGTACACATGTGGCGGGTCTACATTCTGCGTAAGGAGTGATGGATGGCCGTTGATCTGGCTTCGCTGCAGCAAATTTCCGGTGAGAACGCCATCGACCGTTGGCTCCAGGTGCCCGGCAAGTGGGTCGAGGAACCCAACCGTCGGCGCGGCGGCGAAAGCGGCGTGCAGCGAGTCCTGACCTCCGACGGCCGCATGCTCTATCGCAAGCAGCAGATGGGTCACATCTACCGTGACCTGCTGCATCCCTTCGGTTATCCGACCGCCATTCGCGAGCGTAACGCCCTCAAGGCCGCCGAAGCGCTGGGCGTGAAGGTGCCGACGCTGGTCTACGCCGGTTGCCGCAAGGTCGATGGCGAATGGCAGGCGCTGCTGGTCACCGAATCCCTGGACGGTTTCACCAGCCTGGAAGACTGCTACGCCCGTGGCGACCAGGAGCGCTGGGGTGAAGCCCTGCACCAAAGAATTCTGCAACATTACGGTAGTACCCTTGCAAAACTTAACGCCGGTCGCTGGCAGCATGGCTGCCTCTACCTCAAGCATGTGTTCGTGAAGGTGGACGGCGAGAAGATCGAAGTGGCCCTGATTGACATGGAAAAGGCTCGCCAGCGCTTCAGCGCCCAGCGTGCCGCGCGTCACGATCTTCGCCAGGTAAAACGCCGCTCGTCGTGGACAGAGGCGCAATGGCAGGCCTTTGTCTATGGTTACCAAGCGGCGTTTGGCAGCGCCATCAAAGGGTTGCAGACATGAAGTTAGAAATCACGCGAGGTTTGCTCCTCGTTGGCGCGCTCGGGGTGGCGACCCTGGCGGCGGCGGCCTGGCATGAGCCGGGGCCTTCGGTCATTTCCGGAAAAGGCGGCTTGGACAGCTGTCCGATGCCGCCCAACCTGCGCGCCAAGCAACAGGACATCCGCCCGGATGACGACCTGCTGCTCTTCCTGTTCGGGATGACGCAGAGCAAAGCACGCTGATTTCTGATTCCAACTCGAAACCCCGCCTCGGCGGGGTTTTTTGTGGGCGACGGGTTTAGACTGCCGGTTCAAGCCTGCAATGAGATGAGCATGAGCGACAGCGCATTTTCCCGGCGGATCGTGCAGAACCTGCTGGATACCGACTTCTACAAGCTGAGCATGATGCAGGCGGTACTGCACAACTACCCCAATGCCGAGGTGGAGTGGGAGTTCCGCTGCCGCAACGAGGAGGACCTGCGCGCCTACCTGGACCCGCTGCGCGAGCAGATCGAGCGCCTGGCGGAGTTGTCCTTCTCCCCCCAGGACCTGGCTTTCCTCGAACGTATCCCGTTCTTCAAGCCCGACTTCATCCGCTTCCTCGGCCTGTTCCGCTTCAATCCCCGTTATGTGCAACTGGGCGTGGAGAACGAGGAGCTGTTCCTGCGCCTGAAAGGGCCGTGGCTGCACGTGATTCTCTTCGAGGTGCCGCTGCTCGCGAGTATCAGTGAAGTGCGCAACCGCCACCGCCACCCTGGTACGACGCTGACGATGGTCCGCGAGCGCCTGCAGGAAAAGTTCGACTGGCTGCGCAAGGAGGCCAGCGCCGAGGAACTGGCGGGCTTCAAGATGGCCGACTTCGGCACCCGCCGGCGCTTCTCCTATCCGGTACAGGAAGCGGTGGTGCGCGACCTGCGCGACGGCTTCCCCGGCCACTTCGTCGGCACCAGCAACGTACACCTGGCGCGGGAGCTGGGCGTCAAGCCACTGGGCACCATGGCCCATGAGTGGCTGATGGCGCATCAGCAGCTCGGCCCTCGGCTGATCGACAGCCAGGCCGCCGCGCTGGACGCCTGGGTGCGTGAGTACCGCGGGCAACTGGGTATCGCCCTGACTGACTGCATCACCATGGACGCCTTCCTGGCGGACTTCGACCTGTATTTCGCCAAGCTCTTCGACGGCCTGCGCCATGACTCGGGCGATCCGCTGGAATGGGCGGAAAAGGCCATCCGGCACTACGAGCACCTGGGTATCGACCCGCTGACCAAGACCCTGGTGTTCTCCGACGGCCTCAACCTGCCACGGGCGCTGGAAATCTACCGCGCGCTGCGCGAGCGGATCGATGTCAGCTTTGGCATCGGCACCCATTTCACCTGCGATGTGCCGGGTGTACAGCCGATGAACATCGTGCTGAAGATGACCGCCTGCAACGGCCACCCGGTGGCAAAGATTTCCGACGAGCCTGGCAAGACGCAGTGCAAGGACGAGAACTTCCTGCACTACCTCAAGCACGTCTTCAAAGTCCCGGCCTAGTCGATTGCGAAGCGCGGCGGGACGCGCCACTCTTGTTGAAGCACTCATTGCGACAGGCCCACTGAAGGGGAACAACGGATGTCAGTCACGAAGCAACTCATCATCGGTGCGGGCCCCGACGGGCAGCCGGTCGGCCAGTCCTGGAAGCTCGCCAACCGTCACGGCCTGATCGCCGGCGCCACCGGCACGGGCAAGACGGTGACGCTGCAGCACCTCGCCGAATCCTTCAGCGATGCCGGTATCGCGGTGTTCGCCGCCGACATCAAGGGCGACCTGTGCGGCATTGCCGCCGCTGGCAACCCGCAGGGCAAGGTGGCCGAGCGTATCGCCAGCATGCCCTGGCTGAACTACAAGCCCCAGGCCTACCCGGTCAGTATCTGGGACGTGGCTGGGAAGACCGGCCACCCGCTGCGCACCACATTGTCCGAGATGGGCCCGCTGCTTCTGGCCAACCTGCTGGAGTTGACCGAGAGCCAGCAGGCCGCGCTGTTTGCCGCGTTCAAGGTGGCCGACCGCGAAGGCCTGCTGCTGCTCGACCTGAAGGACCTCAAGGCGCTGCTCAACCACTTCAAGGAACACCCGGAAGTGCTCGGCGAGGACCGCGCGCTGTTCACTGCCGCCTCGTCCCAGGCGCTGCTGCGGCGCCTGGCGCTGCTGGAGCAGCAGGGCGCAGAAGATTTCTTCGGCGAGCCGGCGCTGCAACTGGAGGACCTGCTGCGCCCCGAAGCCGACGGCCGCGGCCGCATCCACCTGCTGGATGCCAGCAAGCTGGTGCACGATGCGCCCAAGGTCTACGCCACCTTCCTGCTCTGGCTGCTGGCCGAGCTGTTCGAGCAACTGCCCGAGCGCGGCGATGCGGACAAGCCCATCCTCGCGCTGTTCTTCGACGAGGCGCACCTGATGTTCAACGGCACGCCCAAGGCCCTGCAGGATCGCCTCGAACAGGTGGTGCGGCTGATCCGCTCCAAGGGTGTGGGCGTGTACTTCGTCACCCAGTCGCCCAGCGACCTGCCGGACGACGTGCTGGCGCAACTGGGCCTGCGCATCCAGCACGGCCTGCGCGCCTTCACGGCCAAAGAGCAGAAATCCCTGCGCGCGGTGGCCGATGGCTTCCGCCCGAACCCGGCGTTCGACACCCTGAAGGTGCTCACCGAACTGGGCATCGGCGAGGCGCTGGTCGGCACGCTGGAAGAGAAGGGCACGCCGGCCATGGTCCAGCGTGTGGCCGTGGCGCCGCCACAGTCGCGCATCGGCCCGCTGACCGATGCCGAGCGTGCCGACCTCATCCGTCGCTCGCCGTTGGCCGGACGTTATGACCAGCCGATTGACCGTGAGTCCGCGTACGAAAAGCTCACCGGCCGCGCCGACGACAAGATGGCGCCGACTCAGGGGAAGGAGGAGAAAGGCACCGACTTCGGCGGTATGGCCGGCGAGATCCTCGGTTCCCTGGCCAGCCAGGTCAGCAAGACGGTGGTGCGCCAGGCGGCGAACCAGATTGGTCGGCAGTTGGTGCGCGGGCTGATGGGCGCGCTGCTGGGCGGTAGCAAGCGGCGTTGAGGTGAGCGGGCCATGCCCGCGATCGTGCAGATAGTGCCGCCCCGAAACCAGACAACAGGGATGTTCGCGAGCAAGCGCCCCGACCTGTAGGAGCGAGCTTGCTCGCGAACAAAAAAAGGCGCCCGCAGGCGCCTTTTTCATAGCTGCCGCGGTCAGATGCGGAAGCTGTCCACCAACTGGCGCAGGCGGCCTGCCTGGTTCTCCAGGTCCGCGCAGGCGCGCAGCGTGGCCTGGAGGTTTTCCACGCCTTCCTGGTTCAGGGTGTTGATCTCGGTGATGTCCATGTTCAGCGAGTCGACCACGGCGGTCTGCTCTTCGGTGGCGGTGGCGACCGACTGGTTCATCGAATCGATCTCGCCGATGCGGTGGGTGACGCTGGCCAGCCGCTCGCCAGCGCGGTTGGCAATCTCGACGCTCTCCAGGCTGTAGCGCTGGCTTTCGGTCATGGTATCCACGGCTTCGCGGGCGCCGATCTGCAGCTCCTCGATCATCTTCTGGATCTGCTGCGCGGACTCCTGGGCGCGGTGAGCGAGGTTGCGCACTTCGTCCGCCACCACGGCGAATCCACGACCCGCCTCGCCGGCGCGGGCGGCTTCGATGGCGGCGTTCAGCGCCAGCAGGTTGGTCTGCTCGGAGATGCCCTTGATCACCTCCAGAATCTGCCCGATGTTCACCGTACGGCTGTTCAGCGACTCGATGTTGGCGCAGGCCGAGCTGATCTTGTCCGACAGCATGTTCATCGCGCTGATGGTCTGCTCGACCACCTGGCGGCCGTCACCGGCCTGGTGCGAGGCGTCGGTGGCGTGGTGCGAGGCATCGGCGGCGTTGCGGGCGATTTCCTGGGCGGCGGCGCCCAGCTCGTTGATCGCCGCGGCCACGCTGTTGGTGCGGTTGGATTGCTCGTCGGAATTACTCATGGACGAGTTGGAGGCATTCACCACCAGTTGCGAGACGTCGTGCAACTGGCGCGCGGTGGAGGCCACTTCGCGGATGGATTCATGGATGCGCTCCACGAAGCGGTTGAACGCGTTGCCCAGCACGCCGAACTCGTCGTTGCTGGCGACCTTCAGGCGCTTGGTCAGGTCGCCTTCGCCCTGGGCGATGTCTTCCATGGCGCGGCCCATGGTGGTCAGCGGCTGCATCAGCACGCGGATCAGCATGCCCAGCAGGAGCAGGATGGCGACGATGGCGATGGCGGCGGCGATGATGGCCGAGGCGCGGAACTTGCTCAGCATGGAGTAGGCCGCGTCCTTGTCGATGGACAGGCCGATGTACCAGTTCACGGACGGCAGGCCCTTCACCTGGGTAAAGCTGAGGATGCGGGTGTGGCCATTGAGCTCAGCCTCGCTGAAGCCGCCGCCGATTTTCGGGGTGTTCTGCGGGTAGATGTCGGAGAGGGACTTCATGATGAAGCTCTTGTCCGGGTGCACCAGGATCTTGCCGTCGCCGCTGACCAGGAAGGCGTAGCCCATGCCGCTGAAGTCCAGCGAGTTGATGATCTGCACCAGGGTCTGCAGGCCAAGGTCGCCGCCGACTACACCCAAGGTCTTGCCGCCAGCGCGGGCCGGGGTCGCCACGGTCATGATCAGTTCCTGGGTGGCGGCGTCGATGTACGGCTCGGTCAGCGTGGTGCCGCCAGCGGCGACGGCATCCTTGTACCAGGGGCGGGTGCGCGGGTCGTAACCGTCAGGCATGGCGCTGTTGGGGCGCATGGTGAAGGTGCCGTCTTCCTGGCCCAGGTAGGTGAAATTGAAGGTCTTGCGCAGGCTGTCCTGCTCCAGCAATGCGCTCAGATGTTCCGCTGCGCTGTCGCGGGCAATGGTCTGTGCGGTGCTTTCGATCAGCAGCAGCCGGCCACTCAGCCAGTTCTGGATGTTGCTGGCGCTCACGTCGCCCATTTCCCGCAGATAGTCTTCGAGGTCCTCGCGGATCGCGTTGCGCTGCAGGTAGTCGTTGTAGAGGGTGAAGAGGGCGAATGCCGAGAAAACAACAAGAGAAGCGGCCAGGAGAATCTTATGGCTGAATTTCAGGCTCTTGATCATGCTGCGTCGAGTCCGGAAGTAGTGGGATGCCTGAGCGGCGTTGGTCCGGGCGACAGATCCGGTGTCGCCGCAGGACGTCCGTTCCTGTGGTGTGAAACGGACGGCGCCGGCGCGGCGGATAGCCGTGCGGGCGTGGCCGGAACTCCCTTGTGCCGGCGGTGACGACAGGCCCGGTTTGTTGGTTGGTATCAAAGGCCTTCACCCTTGATTTCGGCGTGCCCGAGGGAAGCTTGAAAGAGTCGGACGAACGGTAGGAGTGGCTCTGTGGTAGGTGTTTCAGCGGTGATACAGGCTGGTTGGGGCCAAGCCTGAGAAAGCGGAATTTGGTGGTAGGGTCGGGATGGGCAGGTTCGCGAGCAAGCTCGCTCCTGCAAGAGCCCCGACCTGTAGGAGCGAGCTTGCTCGCGAACAAAAAAGGCGCCAAAAGGCGCCTTTTTTCATCTTCGCAAGAATCAGATACGGAAGCTGTCCACCAACTGGCGCAGCCGGCCTGCCTGGTTCTCCAGGTCCGCGCAGGCGCGCAGCGTGGCCTGGAGGTTTTCCACGCCTTCCTGGTTCAGGGTGTTGATCTCGGTGATGTCCATGTTCAGCGAGTCGACCACGGCGGTCTGCTCTTCGGTGGCGGTGGCGACCGACTGGTTCATCGAATCGATCTCGCCGATGCGGAGGGTGACGCTGGCCAGGCGCTCGCCAGCGCGGTTGGCAATCTCGACGCTCTCCAGGCTGTAGCGCTGGCTTTCGGTCATGGTATCCACGGCTTCGCGGGCGCCGACCTGCAGCTCCTCGATCATCTTCTGGATTTCCTGCGCGGACTCCTGGGCCCGGTGGGCGAGGTTGCGCACCTCGTCCGCCACCACGGCGAATCCACGGCCAGCTTCGCCGGCGCGGGCGGCCTCGATGGCGGCGTTCAGCGCCAGCAGGTTGGTCTGCTCGGAGATGCCCTTGATCACCTCCAGAATCTGCCCGATGTTCACCGTGCGGCTGTTCAGTGACTCGATGTTGGCGCAGGCCGAGCTGATCTTGTCCGACAGCATGTTCATCGCGCTGATGGTCTGCTCGACCACCTGGCGGCCATCGGCGGACTGATGGCTGGCGTCGGTCGCATGGTGCGAGGCGTCGGCGGCGTTGCGGGCGATTTCCTGGGCGGCGGCGCCCAGTTCGTTGATCGCCGCGGCGACGCTGTTGGTGCGGTTGGCCTGTTCGTCGGAGTTGCTCATCGAGGAGTTGGAAGCATTCACCACCAACTGCGAGACGTCGTGCAGCTGGCGTGCGGTGGAGGCCACTTCGCGGATGGACTCGTGGATACGCTCGACGAAACGGTTGAAGGCATTGGCCAGCACGCCGAACTCATCGTTGCTGGCGACGTTAAGGCGCTTGGTCAGGTCGCCTTCGCCCTGGGCGATGTCCTGCATGGCGCGCCCCATGTCGGTCAGTGGCGCCATCAGCACGCGGATCAGCATGCCCAGCAGGAACAGGATGGCGATGATGGCGATGACGGTGGCGATGATGGCGGTGTTGCGGAAATCGCTCAGCATCGCGTAGGCGGAATCCTTGTTGAGCACCAGGGCGACGTACCAGGTCACGCCCGGCAGGCCTTTCACCGGGGTCATGGAGACCAGCTGGTCCTCGCCGTTGATGCTGACTTCCTGCACGCCCGGCTGCACCTTGGGTGCGCCTTGCTGGTAGACCTCGCCGAGGCTCTTGAAGATCAGGCTGCTATCGGGGTGCAGAAGGATTTTGCCGGCGTCGCTGACCAGGAAGGCATAGCCATCGCCGTCGAACTTCAGCGAGTTGATGATCGCCGTGATGGTTTCCAGCTTCATGTCGCCGGCGGCCACGCCGACCAACTGGCCATTGCGCATGACCGGCATGGACATGGCGAGGATCTGCTCGTTGGTGCCGGCATCGAGGAAGGGCTCGGTCACGATCAGCCGGCCGGCGGCCACGGCGTCCTTGTACCAGCCGCGGGTGCGCGGGTCGTAGCCGTCGGGCATCGGCGCATAGGGGCGCATGGTGAACACGCCGCTGGCGGCTTCACCGAGGTAGACCGATTCGAAGTTCTTCTGGAACACCTGCTGCTCCAGCACGTGCTGGATGCGCTCGGACGTCGGTTCGCCATCGGCCAGTTGCGCAGCTTCCGCTTCCACCAGTTGGATGCGCCCCTCCAGCCAGCTCTGGATGTTGCTGGCGGTCAGGCTGCCGACCTCGGAGAGATAGGATTCGGTGTCAGAGTGGATCGCGTCGCGCTGGCGCAAATCGTTGAAGAAGATGAAACAGGCGAAGGCGAAGGTAACCACGAGGGAGGCAGCCAGGAGAATCTTCCTGGAGAAGGACAGCGAACGAAGCATTGGTAAAGCATCCTGCTGTGAAACGGGTTTGAGCAGGCTGTATCGGCAGCGCAGGGCGCAACTTTAGAAAACTTTCATGCACGCAGCAGAACAAGTTCCCGCGCCGGGCGCGGGAACTTCCAATTAGGTAGAAGAGCGGAAATCAGGAATAACCGCTATTTCGCTTTTGCAACTTCGGTCTTGATGCTGTCCATGATTACGCCAAGGTCGGTTCCGATCAACGCGGCCGCGCTGATGACGACTACCGAGATCAGTCCCGCAATAACCGCATATTCGATCGCTGTTGCCCCTTCCTTGTCGGCCATGAATGCCTTGGCCTTGCAATACAGTTTCAGGGACAGGTTTTTTATTGTCAGGTCCATCACGGGTGCTCCCTCGAATACCACCGGGGCGGCGCCCCGACTTCATCGTCAGGCTAGGCGTCGTATGGCTGAATGCAATTGTTCAAATAGCGCTAATACCAAAGTTATAACCCTCTCGGCATATAAGTAATTGCATGTCGTAAATTTAACCGGCGTAGTTGACGCTCTAAACACAGCTACTAGATTCTGATTTGGAACAAATAAAAGCTGATTATGAGGAATGATTCTTATCGAACTTCCTCGCCTGGCCGAAACAACAATAAAGGTCTGAAGGACAAGCACTGGCGGTGCCGGTGGCTGACTTCTCACGACAAGGCCGTGGACCCTCGGTCCGCATTTTTCGACATTCCCCAAGGACGTCGTCATGAATAGCAAGGTGCTGATGGTATTCGCCGGGCTGTTGTTGGTTTGCGCTGGCGTGGTGGGGTACCTGGGGTTACAGGTTGGCAAACCGGCCGCGCCGGTGACTGGGGTGGTCCAGGAGGTAGCGCCGGCGGCGATGGCCGAGGCCGACAAGCTGCAGCGCACCGCCGTGGTGGTGGCCGCCCGTGACCTGCCGGCCCTGGCTGTGATCGGCAAGGACGATGTCAGCGTGGAGATGCTCCGCACTGCGCCCGCTGGCAGCTTTCCCAAGCCTGAAGCGGTGATCGGCCAGCGCGTCTGGGTCGCCGTTCCGGCGGGCAATATCCTCACTTCCGCCATCACCGAGCCGGGTGGACCATTGGCCCGCACCATCCGCCCGGACGAGCGCGCCATGGCGATTGCCGTGGACGAGGTCATCGGTGGCGGCGGTTTCGTGCTCCCCGGCGACTACGTCGACGTCATGCTCTTCGTCCAGGATCAGCAGAGCACCGAGCGCAGCCTCAGCGCCCAGGTGGTGCTGCCTGGTGTGCGGGTGCTGACCTACGGCGAACAGATCGCCGTTGCCACCGACGGCCAGGCACGCAACGCCGGCGACCCCAAGGACAAGACACCCAAACCGCCGCGCACTGCCGTGCTGGCGGTACCCGCCGAAGCCGCTTCGCGCCTCATGCTGGCCAGCCAGGCCGGTTCCCTGCGCCTGGCTGTGCGCAGCAAGGACGAGAACCTCTTCGAGAAGGAGCAGCAGGGCCGCTATATCCAGGCCTCGCTCGGTGGCGCTTCCAGCCAGCCGATCACCCTCGAGCAGCTTATTGGCAAGCCGCGTCAGGCCCAGGCGCCCGCCGTGCGCCAGGTCTCCGCCCCGCAGGTCGACGCTGGCGTGGTGGTCTACCGCGGCACCACCGTTTCCCGTGAAGCACATTGAGCAAGGAGTGCATCGATGTCCAAGCGCTTCATCCTTCCCCTGGCCGCACTGCTGGCCTGCGCCGTCCACTCCGCGGCGCAGGCCGTGCCGAGCGCCTGCGCAGGCTTTGCTGACCAGCAGTTGAACCTCGACGTCGAGCAGGGCGCCCAGCGCGACCAGCAACTGCCGGTGCCGATCAAGCGCCTGGCCATCGGCGACCCGAACATCGCCGACGTGCAGGTGCTCGACAAGCGCGACTTCCTCATCACCGGCAAGACCGAGGGCCTGACCAGCCTGCTGATCTGGACCGCTTGCAGCGACCAGCCGATTCGTACCGTGGTGCGCGTCGGTGCGCGTGCGGTGGGCGACGTGGCCGGGGCTACCGGCGTCGGCGCCGGCAGCCTGCCCAACCAGGTGCAGACCGATATCCGCTTCGTCGAGGTCAGTCGCAGCAAGCTCAAGCAGGCCAGCACTTCGCTGGTGCGGCGCGGCTCCAACACCTTCGTGCTGGGCTCTCCGGGCAGCCTGGGCAACATGACGGTCGATCCCGTCGGTAACCTCGATGGCACCTTCGGCAATGCCAACGGCGGCTTCAACATCATCTGGGGCGGCGGCAGCAGCAAGTGGTTGGGTTTCATCAATGCCCTGGAAGGCAGCGGCTTCGCCTACACCCTGGCGCGCCCGAGTCTGGTGGCCACCAGCGGGCAGAGCGCGTCGTTCCTGGCCGGTGGCGAGTTCCCGATTCCCGTGCCCAATGGCGACAAGGACACCATCACCATCGAGTACAAGGAGTTCGGCGTGCGCCTGACCCTGACCCCGACCGTGATGAACGACAAGCGCATCGCGCTCAAGGTCGCGCCGGAAGTCAGCGAGTTGGACTTCTCCAGTGGCATCCGCACCAACGACATCGCCGTACCCGCGCTGACCGTGCGGCGTACCGATACCAGCGTGATGCTCGCCGACGGCGAGAGCTTCGTGATCAGCGGCCTGATCAGCAGCAGCACGATCAGCAATATCGACAAGTTCCCCTTCCTGGGCAGCATCCCGGTGATTGGCGCGCTGTTCCGTTCCTCCAGCCTGGACAAGGATGACCGCGAACTGCTGATGATCGTCACCCCGCACCTGGTGCAGCCGCTGGCGGCCAATGCCGCGCTGCCCAAGCTTCCCGGCGAAGGGCTGCGCGACTACGACCCCGGATTCGGCGAGTTCTATTTCCTCGAGGACGGCCGCTTCGACAAGCGCAAGGCCAGCAGCGGGATGTCGCACTGATGGATACCTACGAAGCGCTGACCCGCCAGAGAGCGGGAGGCAAGGCAAAACAAGGGAGCACCGGCATGAGTCAGACTTTCGTGGCGCTGGTCCAGCATGCCGGCGAGCAGGAATGGCTGCAGAGCAGCCTGGCCGGCTGCGGGCAGGTGGTCCTGGCCAACAGCGGAACGCTGGAGGAGCTGCTGTCGCTGCTCGACGTCACCGGTGCGACGGTCCTGTTCACCAGCCTGAACAAGGCCAACCTGGTCTCCCAGGGCTCGCTGATCGAGGGGCTGGTTTCCGCGCGACCGCTGCTTTCGGTGGTGGCCGTCGGCGATGGGCTGGACAACCAACTGGTACTGGCCGCCATGCGCGCAGGAGCTCGGGACTTCGTCACCTACGGCGCCCGTGCCAGCGAACTGAGCGGGCTGGTCCGCCGTCTTGGCGGGCGCCTGCCCACGGTACCGGTGAGTGCCACCCAGCAGGGCGAGTTGATCAGCCTGATCAGCGCCCGGCCAGACGCCGACGGCGCCTTCGTCGCCCTGCACCTGGCCCTGGCGCTGCAACGCCAGGCGGAGCACCGCGTGCTGCTGGTGGACATCGGCCAGCCCACCGGCGAGGCGCTGGCGATCCTGGGCATGGAGCCGTCTTTCACCTTCGCCGATGCCCTGCGCAATTTGCGGCGCCTGGACCAGACCCTGATCGACAGCGCCTTCACCCGCCACGAGTCCGGCCTGCGTGTGCTCAGCCTCTCGGATGAGCCTGGCGTGCTGGAGCGCATCACCACCGCCGAGCTGTATCTGTTGCTGGGCAACCTGCGCAGCGCCTTCAGCCATATCCTGATCAACCTCACCGGCGTCGCCGAAGGCGAACTCAGCGGCCAACTGCTGATGCAGGCCAGTCGCGTGCTGTGGCTGGTGGACCAGAGCGTGCCGTCGTGCAAGAAGGGACTGGAACGCCTGCGCCGCCTGCGTGAACGCACGCCTTCGCTGCCGCGCATCGAGCTGCTGATCGAGCGTTACTGGGCCTCGGTGCCACCGGATGCGCCGGCGCTGGGCAAGATGTTCGGCCTGGAACTCTTCGGCATCCTGCCGGCCTCGCCAGAGGCCCGCTTGCGCGCCAAGAACGTCGGCCAGAGCCTGTTCGAGCTGGCCCCGCGTGATCCTCTGACGGTGAAGCTGCGTGACCTCGCCGAAGCGCTGGGTGCAGGCGTGGCCGAGAAGCGCGGGTTGTTCAGCTGGATCGGCCGGGCGAAGGCCGCGCGCTCATGAGCCAGCATTACGGCGGCGGCCCCAGCCGCCACGACCAGGACCTGCAGACGCTGAAGATGCGCCTGCACCGCTACATCATCGACGAGATCGACGAAGACGGCATGAACCTGCTCGAAGGCGCGCGGCCGGCGGTGGCGCAGTACGTCTCCGAGAAGGTCTGCGAGTACGCCTCGCGCCGCCAGCTCGCGATCTCCCGCTACGAGCTGGACCGCCTCGCCGAAGAAGTGGTCGACGAACTGACCGGCTTCGGCCCGCTGGAAATCCTTCTGCGCGACCCCGGCATCTCGGAAATCCTGGTCAACGGCCCGGACCGGGTATTCATCGAGCACGAAGGCCGGCTGTACCAGAGCGACCTGCGCTTCATCGACGATCACCATGTGCAGCGGGTGATCCAGCGTATCCTCGCGCCGCTGGGCCGGCGCCTGGACGAGTCCAGCCCGATGGTGGATGCGCGCCTGCCTGACGGCAGCCGGGTCAACGCGATCATCCCGCCGGTGGCGCTGGACGGGCCCTGCCTGTCGATTCGCAAGTTCAGCAAGGAACTGCTCAAGAGCGCCGACCTGCTGGCTTACCAGAGTGTCGACGAAGCCATGCTGGCTTTTCTCCGCCAGGCAGTGGCGAGCCGCTGCAACATCCTCATCAGCGGCGGCACCGGCACCGGCAAGACCACGCTGCTCAACGTCATGAGCAGCTTCATCGACGAGCGCGAGCGTATTGTTACCATCGAGGACACCGCCGAACTGCAACTGGGCCACGATCACGTGGTGCGGCTGGAGACCCGCCCGCCGAACGCTGAAGGCTTCGGTGAGGTGACCGCCCGCGACCTGATCCGCAACGCCCTGCGGATGCGTCCCGACCGCATCATCCTCGGTGAGATCCGCGGCGTCGAAGTACTCGATGTGCTGCAGGCAATGAACACCGGCCACGATGGCTCGATGAGCACCGTGCACGCCAACTCGGCGATGGACTCGCTGCTGCGTCTGGAAATGCTGGTGGGGCTCACCGGCCAGCGTGTGCCGGAACAGACCCTGCGGCAGATGCTCTGCTCGGCGCTGGACATCATCGTGCAGATCACCCGCCTGTCCAACGGTCGCCGCTGCGTCAGCGAGATCCTTGAAGTGCTGGAGGTGCGTGACGGTGTCTACGTCACCAACTCGCTGTTCAGCCTCGACCGGCGTGGCACCGGGCAATTTGTCCGCACTGCCCAGCCGGGCGGGTTGAAGTTCCGTCAGGTGCTGCTGTGAGCGGCGCCCTCTGGTTGGTCGTTGCCAGCCTGGCTCTGGCTGCGCTGGGCATGGCGCTGGCGGGCATGAGCTGGCGCGCGCGGCACCATGAACTGGTGATGCGCCGCCTGAGCGGAGAGAGCGTGGTCGCCGGAGGAGGGCGCGTACGCAGCAGCCACTGGCTGGCGAGACGCATGCGCCGCGCGGGGATCACGGAGATGGGGCGCTGGTTGCTGGGAGCGGCAGTGGTTTCCCTCGTGCTGGGGCTTTTCGGGCAGCGCCTGGCCGGGCCGGTGGGCGCGCTCTGTGGCGTCGGCCTGGGCGTGCTGGGGTTCCATGGCCTGGTCAACCTGCTGTACCGGCGGCGCCTGCAGAAGATGATCCGGCAGATGCCCAACTTCCTTGACCAGGTGGTGCGCAGCCTGCACTCCGGCCGCACCCTGGGCGACGCCATCACCCAGGCGGTGAATATTGCCGACGATCCCCTGCGGGAAATCTTCTCGCTGGTGAACAACCACGTGCTACTGGGCATCAGCCTGCCCGAGGCGTTGCAGGAAGTGGCCGAACTGTATGACGTGGAGGAGCTGCACGTGCTCTCTCTCGGGGTGGCGGTGAACCATCGCTACGGCGGCAATACCACCGACCTGCTGGAGAACATCATCAAGGTCATCCATGAGCGGGAGAAGCTCGGTCGTCAGCTGCGCGCCATGACCGGTGAAACCCGCATGAGTGCCCTGGTGCTGGCGCTGCTGCCGGTGAGCCTGGGGGCCTACATCCTGTTCAGCAATCCGGGCTACCTGATGAACATGTGGCACGACCATGGCGGCCGCCTGATGCTGCTGACTTCCCTGGGATTGCAGGTGCTGGGGTGCTATACGCTCTGGCGCATGCTCAAGAGCGTCTGAGGAGGCCGGCATGCCCCTGATGTACGGATTGATGGTGGTGATCCTGGCCCTGGCGGCGATCCTCCTGTGGCTTTCCCAGAGCCGCGCCGCCGGCCGCGAGCAGCGTCTGATCCAGCAGCGACTGGGCGGCGATTCGCTGCCGCGCGGCGCCGGTCAGCGCGTGGCGCAAGCGTTCGATCGGATGAGCGACAGCGGCCTGGGCAAACGCCTGCAACTACGTGACGAAGAGGTCCGGTTGCTGCTCAACCAGGCCGGCTGGTCCGGCGGTACGCCGCGCCGCATTTACCTGGTGTCGATCTTCCTCGTTCCCA
This sequence comes from Pseudomonas sp. PVC-3-1, assembly GCF_057444315.1. Lineage (NCBI taxonomy): Bacteria > Pseudomonadati > Pseudomonadota > Gammaproteobacteria > Pseudomonadales > Pseudomonadaceae > Pseudomonas > Pseudomonas sp. PVC-3-1. Next base: position 6,204,610 of record NZ_CM172023.1, on the reverse strand, counting down.
TACTGTTCGTGACCATTGTACTGGCGGTCCTGGCCACGCCGGGGCACGCCCATACATCGCCGTTGTTGCCGCTGTCCTTCGCCGCCGGCATCGGCTTCCTGCTGCCCAAGCGGGTGCTGGCCTATTTCGCCGGCCAGCGTCGGCAACGCCTGGCCGACGAGGTGATCCTGTTCATCCAGCTGATCCGCATCCTCTTCGACTCCGGCCTCACCGTGGAGCAGAGCCTGCGCGTGGTCTGCCGGGAAGGGCGGAACATCGTCCCGGTGCTGGTGGAAGAGCTCGATGGCGTGTTGGCTCACGCCGAAAGCGGCCTGGACCTGGCCGACGAGCTGGAACTGCTGAGCAAGCGCCTGGCGGTGGGGGAGCTCAGCGACTGCTGCAACGTGTTGCGCCAGATGGTGCGCCAGGGCGGCAGCGCGCGCGGTTCGCTGCTGACGCTCAAAAACCTGTTCGAGGACCGCCGCCTGACTGGCCTGCAGGAAAAGGTCAGCAAGATGTCGGCGAAGATGAGCCTGGTGATGATGACGCTGCTGTTCCCGGCGCTGCTGATCATCCTCGCCGGGCCCGGATTCCTCGCGATTACCAAGGCCATGGGGAGAATGGGATGAGAAACGCCTGCTTGATCGGCCTGCTGGGCCTGACGCTCGGTGGCTGCGCCAACCTCGACAGCCTGGGTGGCGGGCCGAGCGTCGGGCAGAACTGCGACGAGAAGCTCGGCCAGGCCGTGGAGCTGCAGCTCAACCTGGCTCGCGAGATGCTCGACAACGGCCGTGCCCACGCGGCCCTGGCCAACCTGGAAACCCTGCCGCCGAACTCGCTGGAGGTGCGCGAAAGCAAGGCGCTGGCCCTGCGTCGCATCGGCGATCCCAAGGCGCGCATCGTCTACGAAGGGCTGCTGGGCACCTGCAAGTCCGCCGAGGCCCACCATGGCCTGGGACAGATCGCCATGCGTGGCGGCAACACCGTGGAAGCCGAGCGCGAGCTGCGTGAAGCGGCACGCCTGCAACCCACCGACAGCGCCCTGCGCAACGACCTGGGCTACGTCCTGATGCGTCGCGGCGAGATGGAGAAGGCGCGTTTCGAGTTCATCACCGCCATGGAGCTGAACGAGCACGACAAGCTGCCGGCCACCAACCTGCTCAGCGTCATGTTCATCCAGGGTGAGAACAGCGAGGCCAGCCGGTTGATCCAGAGCGTGGGGCTGTCCGCCGACCAGGTCCGCGCGGCCCAGGACCAGGCAAAGGACCTGCGCCCGGTCAGCCCCGCCAGTCCGGCCAGCCAGCCGGCGGTGCAGGCCGAAAGCGTGAGTTACGTGGACGATCCGGCAGAGGACGCGCACCCCGCGCTGGTCGAGTCGACTCCGGCGGTAGCGCGCGACGCCAAGCTGCTGGTCAAGGCCCGCTGAGGCGGGCAGGGAGGGAAGGATGAAGACATGGATTCTGGCCGGCGCACTGCTGGCGACGCCGATGCTGGCTCAGGCGGTGGAGAGCACTCACACCGAAGCCGGTACCACCGCTCGTGACCAGCAGGAAGTGCTGACCTGGCTGGATCTGCAGAGCAGCGGCAAGGCCGCCTCGCCCCATCGGCAGAGCGCCACGCCGGCCGAGCGCGACCGTGCCTACCAGCGCTACCTGAAGAGCTATACCCGCGAGATTCCCGAGTATCTGCTGGACGACAACAGCTTCAGCACCGACAAGAACTGATCCCTTCCGGAGGCTGCCATGGGACGTGAACGGCAGCGAGGCGCAATCGGCGTCATGGCGGCGGGAACGCTGCTGCTGGCATTGATTTGCCTGGCCCTGGTGATCGACACCGGGCGCCTGTACTTCGAACAGCGAAAACTGCAGCGCGTGGCGGACATGGCGGCGCTGGAGGCGGCCACCCAGGGCGGCATGTGCGGCTCGCAACTGGCGGGTGACATCCAGGCCTTCGTCACCGCCAGCGCGGCGAAGAATGGCTTCGTGCCCGGCACCGGCGATACCTTGGTGGGCACGCTGGGCACTGTCAGTCTCGATGCCGGGTATGGCGGCGCCGAGTCCAGGCGAGTCTTCAGCGCCGGCGGCAACCTGGCCGATTCCATTCGCGTGCAGGCTACCCATAGCGTGCCGTCGAGCCTGGTGCTCAATGTCGCCAGCCTGTTCAGCGGGGCCTCGAGCACCACGGTGATCAGCGCCCAGGCGGTGGCGCGACGCTCGGCGATGGCCGGAATTTCCGCCGGCAGCGGCGTGCTGAGCCTGGACTCGAGCAACTCGCCTCTGCTCAACGCGCTACTCGGCGGCTTGCTTGGCACCAACCTCAATCTGGACGTGGTCACCTACCAGGGCATCGCTGGCGCGAATGTCTCGCTGCTCGCACTGAGCCAGCAGCTCAAGGCAGCGGGAGTGAACCTGGAACTGGGCAAGATCGACAGCCTGCTGGGCGCCAATGTCACCGCCGCGCAGCTGCTCCAGGCCATGGTCAATGCGGCAGACTCCTCACAGCTGGCCGGTGTGAATACGGCACTGCTGCGCACCGCGCTGGCAACGATCAATGTGCCGACGGCGAACCTGACTCTGGGGCAGATTCTCACTGTGGTGGCGCCGGACAGCGTGCGTGATACGGCGCTCAGTGCCGGGGTCAATATGCTGGACCTGCTGATGGCTACGGCGCTGGTGGCGAACAAAAGCAACGCGGTCGCGGTACCGGCACAGACGCTTTCCATTCCTGGTTTGGCAACTCAGACGCTCAGCCTCACGGTCATTTCGCCGCCACAGATTGCCATCGGCTATCCCGGCAAGAACAGCGATGACACTTGGCGGACGCAGGCCACGTCGACTCAGATAAGTCTCAAGGCTGCCGTGCATGTCGACTTGCTGAATCTGAAGCTGGTTACAACCGACGTATTGCTGCAAGTCGACGTCGCCAAGGGCACTGCAGCGCTGGAGAGCATCAAATGTGGTGGGGTAGGAAAACCGGTGGAGGTCGATATCCAGGCCAAGCCCGGAATCGCCAATCTGACCTTGAGCGCCAGTGTTGGCCTGTTTCCCGGGGCCGATGACAAGTTAAAACTGGTCACCCTGAGCAATGGAAATCAGGCGACATCTTTCGCGGCCGGCGGTGAGCAGCAGTTGGTGTTCAATGTGACAAGTCCCGCTGATCTGCCTAGCGTCGCCAAGCGCGTGCAAAGCCCGCTGGGTGCGTCGCTCGCTGCTGGTGTTGCGGATATGGCGAAGAATCTCAAGGTCACTGTCACCTTGCCTCCCAGCCTGACTTGCGACCTTCCGTTGGTGGGATGGCTGCTCTGCCCGCTGGGGCAACTGGTCAACAGTGTTTCGAGCACGCTGATCAATTCCGCGCTGGGAATCGGTACTTTGCTGACGGGCGCATTGAGTAACGTGGTGGGATTGTTGGGCAATGCATTGATCGACCCGCTGCTCAAGCTACTGGGCATCCAGACCGGCATCCTCGACGTGCGCCTCATCGACCTTCAGACCGGCGGCGCGGAGCTGCTGATCTGAAGGTCGCCAGGAACAGCGCAGGGCTCAGTGCACCGCGCTGCTCTGGGAGGCGCTGGGGGAGATGGCGAGGGCGAGCTGGGTGCGGTTGTGCATGTGCATCAGCCGCAGCACCTGGGAGACATAGAGCTTCACGGTGTTCTCGGTGATCCCCAGGTCGTAGGCGATCTGGTAGTTGGTCAGCCCCTTGCTCACCAGGCGCGCCACCGCCTGCTGGCGCGGCGAGAGCTTGTTGAACAGCGGGTTGTTGACCACCGGCGTCATCTGCTCGGCGTTGCTCGTTGCGACGCTGGCCGGGACCTCAGGCTGCTCCTGCTTGAGCACGCTGCTGCTGGTGGGCTGGCCACCACCGCCGCCGTGCACTTCGTACTTGATCTTGTGGATATCCCGCGAGATCGAGTTGAGCGACTCGGCGAGGTACTCCAGGCGCTGGTTCACATGGCTCAGGCTGAGCTGGCTGCGGATGCGCTCGTGCAGACGGGCCTCAAGGCGCTCCAGACCCTTGAGCAGGTCCATCGGCGCCACCGGCTTCTGGTAGTAATCGGCGACACCCACGCGCATGGCTTCGATCACCTCCTGGCTGCCCTGCTGGCCGGTGAGGATGATGGTCTCGAAGAACCGCGTGGAGCCGGCCACGTCCTTGAGCGCCTCGACCACGCGGATGCCGTTGTCGCGTCCCAGGCCCAGGTCGCAGATCACCAGGCCGATCGAGGCATCGTCGCGGAATTTCTGCAGGGCGCTGTCCTTGCTGTCGCTGATCGCGCAGCGATAGCCGCTGTTCTCCAGCAACTCGGACAGCTCGGTGGTGACCTGAGGCTCGTCATCGATGACCAGCACGCTGAAACGGCGATTGGCCGTTTTTTCCATGACTGCACGCTCCTTGAAAGAATACTTCCATTATTTTTATCGTCCGACTGTTCAATAACCGTAGTCGGATCGTCCCATCAGGCGACAGGTGGTATTAACTCTTAGCATATAGTCGTTAAGTTCGGATTCTGCCAATTGTCGGAATCATTTTTAATTGAGGAGCGACAGGGTCGTCAGAAGACCGGCGAATAGCGTGAAGATGAAGGGAAATGACTTGAACTTTGACGGTTGCAGCCGTGCTAATTTCGATTTGCAATTAGCCGGTACTTTGTCCGAATCAATCAAAAGTTTGCTGGCGAACATCAGGGCCACGCAGAACAGGCAAGCCAGCGCGAGTGTGTACAGCACCGTCAGCGGGTCGCTGGCGAGCCCGATGGCGACCAGCAGTTTCACGTCGGCGGCGCCCAGCTTGCCCAACCAGTAGCCCGGCACGGTGAGCAGTGCCGCCAGTAGCGCGGCCAGCGCGGCTGCCAGCGGCACGTAGCCGGTCAGCGTGTGGCCTTTGAACAGCAGGAACAGCAGGGCCAGCAATGCCCCGCCCAGGGTCAGCCAGTTACTGACACGCAGCCGCATGAGGTCCTGATACGCACACACCGCGCACCAACCCAGCAGGCAGAGTTTGAACAGCATCGAGAATATCCTTATCCCGGTCGGCGCATTGGAGGCGGGCAAGTAGAGTTTTAGGGTATTTGATATTCCGGCGCCATATTGCAATTGCGGCCAGGTGAGAACGAATTTGGCTCGTAACGTTATTGCGGCAAACCATGAGGGCGAATCCCTGAAGAGCGCCTAGTATTGCTCGGTAATGGAATTTATCCGACGGCGAGTATCTTCAGTAAAGTTCTGCCGTGCCGATAAGTTGAACGATCATTCAAGTTGCAAGTTGTGGGAGTATTGCGCATGAACGGAGTCGGAGGGCGCGGCACGCAGCGAGGTGCGGTGGCTATCGAGTTCGCCGCGGTATTCGTCCTGTTCTTTGCCGTTCTCTATGGTCTGCTCGGTTATTGCGTGCCGCTGCTGATGCTGCAGGCGTTCAACGACGCGGCAGCGGCAGGGGCCCGGGTGGCTGTTTCGGTGAATCCCCAGGCGGCGGGCGGCTACAGTGCCGCCTTGAAGACGGCCGTGGATAATGCCGTTACCCAGCGCCTGAGCTGGATGCCGACTAACTGGCGCAACGGCTGTTACAGCGGGCAGTTCATGGATACCCCGGTGACGGAAACCATCTCCGGGCGGCAATACACCCGCGTTCGGGTGTGCGTCAGCTACCCCTATGCCACCACGCCTATCGTCCCGTTGCTGACCCTGCCGGGGATCGGCACCGTGCCGCGTCTGCCTGACGTGCTGAGCGGCACAGCCAGCGTCCTGCTCTGAGGCGCTGATGTTCGATTTCTGGCGCTCCAGGCCTCGCGGCCAGCATGAGTTGAACGATGTTCCGGTGCCGAGTCGGCCGCTGGCCGCGCGTCGGCGCCCGTCGCTGCCCGCGGAAGAGCTGGCTGAGCCCGTGGTGACCGGCCACTGGGACCTGTGGCTGGAACTGGACAGCCGCGATCGCGTCATCGCCCGCGGCGGCAGCCTGGCTCACCGGCTGCTGCCGCCGACGCCGGGCAATGGTGAACTGCCGGGGCTGGGGGACTACCTGGACCGTCGTGTTCCCGGCGGCATGCAGGTTTCCAGCCTGCGCGGCGGCGAACGGCTAGATCTGGTGCTGCGCAGTACGGGCGACCTGCCGCTGGTCTGCCGCTTCCAGGCCGCCCTCCAGGCCAACGAGCACTGCCTGCTGCTGGGCATGGATATCTCCGACCTGAACTGGCAGTCCGACAGCCAGCAGCACAAGCTGCAATGCCTGAATCTCAGCAAACTGCTGTTGGCGCGCCTGCGCCACAGCTCGCAACGTCGTCTCGGCGAGGCCGTCGGCGAAGTGCTGGAAGCCTTCTGCAGCAACTTCCACATGCGCAGCATGGCCCTGTTGCTGGAGGCGCCGGATCAGAGCCTGCGAGTCTTTGCCTGCTACGTGCAGCCTGGTTTCGACAGCCTGTTGCGCGAAGGCCTGGCGGTGCCCGGTGACGAGCTGCGCGCGGCCAGCGGCGCCTGCCTGCTGGGCGCGGACGACAGCCCCTCGGAGCTGCTGCGCACCTTGTGCTGCGCCCAGCTCTACCTGATCCCGGCACCCGTGCGCGGCGGGCGGCTGGCCGGGCTGCTCGCCGAGCCCATGGAGCATGGCGGCAGTTGGCCAGGGCTGGCGCCGAGCGATTGGCAATACCTGGCGGAAATCCTCACCAACCTCGTGCACGAGCGCACCGAGCTGCACAACCTGCGCGACAGCAGCCGGCGCCTGAGCCTGCTGCAGGACATGGTCGGCGGTGGCTGGTGGCGGCTGCGGGTCGACGAGGGCGTGTTCGAGCTGTCGCCCGCCGTTGCCGCCAGCCTGGGGTTGCCCGCCGGGCAGCTGCAACTGGCATTGACCGAGCTGCTCAGCCAACTGCATCCGGCTGACGCCGACGAGCTCAACCTGCGCCTGCGCAACCTGCAACCGGGTGGCCGACTGGTCCAGGACCTGCGCCTGCGCGGGACGGCTTCCACCCAGACGCGCCGCTGGCTGCGTCTGCAGGGCCGACGACAGGCCCGCGCGGGCGATCAGTTGATGGATGGTGTGCTACTGGACATCAGCGAAGGCAAGTCGCAGGAGGAGCAGGCATTGGCCGCCCACGCCCGGCTGCGCAACCTGATCGACAGCGCGCCGGTGGTGATCTACGTGCAGCGCGTGGAGGAGGGGCATCTGATCCCCGAGTTCTACAGCGAAAGCGCCGGCAACCTGCTCGGCCTCGATCTGCAGGGCCAGAACTGGCAGGCGCTGGCCGAGCGGGTGCACCCCGAGGACCTGGAAACCTTCCTCGACCGTGGGCGCGAACTGCTGCGCGAAGGCCGTGTGCGTACCGAATATCGCCTGCGCGACAGCGCCGGTGAATGGCACTGGCTGTACGACGAGGCCAAGCTGCTGCGCGACATCCAGGGCATCCCGCAGGAGGCCGTCGGCCTCTGGCTGGACGTCACCGAGCAGCACCTTGCCGCGCTGCAGATCGCCGAGAGCGAGGAGCGTTACCGCGTGCTGGTGGAGGACTCGCCGGCGCTGATCTGTCGCTACGACCCGGACCTGCAACTTACCTTCATCAACCATACCTTTGCCCAGGTGCTGGGCGAGCCGGTGAACGCGCTACTCGGCCGGCGGTTGGACGAGTGGCTCTCCGAACAGGATTGCAGTGCCCTGCGCGCACGCCTGGTGGGCGGCGGCAAGAGCACCGCGGACGACTCCTGGGAACTGCGTTTCTGCCTGCCCGGCCAGCGCAACCTGTGGCTGATCTGGTCGGACCGTCCGTTGCTGGATGCCCAGGGACAGTTGGTGGAAGTCCAGGCCGTGGGCCGTGACAACACTGCCGTGCGCCACGCTCAGCAGCAACTGGCGCAGGGCGCGAAGATGGCCAGCCTGGGCGAGATGGTCAGCGGCATGGCCCATGAGATGAAGCAGCCGCTGCACGTCATGCGCATGTCCCTCTACAACGCCCGGCAGAAGCTGGGCGAGCCGGAGTACCTGAAGGAGAAGCTGGAGCGTGCCGACGCGCAGATTGACCGGCTCTCGCGGGTGATCAGCCACATGGGCGTGTTCAGCCGCAAGTCGGAACTGGAGGCCGCGCCCTTCGATCCCTACGATGCCTGCGAAGGCGCTGTCGCACTGCTGGGCGAAAGCCTGACGCAGCAGGGCATCACCCTGGAATGCCGGCCACCGGCACATCGGGTGGTGGTACGTGGCTACGCCGACCAACTGGAACAGGTGCTGATCAACCTGCTGGCCAACGCCCGTGATGCGCTGCTTGGGCGCGGGGGGGAGGGCGCGCGCTGGGTTGGCGTGTCACAGGAACCGTGCGCGGACTCCGGCTGGGTGGAACTGCACGTGCGCGACAATGCCGGCGGCATCGACCCGGCGGTGATGGAGCGCATCTTCGAGGCGTTCTTCACCACCAAGCCGATCGGCAAGGGCACCGGCCTTGGGCTGTCGGTGAGCCATGACCTGATCCGCAACATGGGCGGCAGCCTGTCTGTGGATAACTTCAAGGGCGGCGCACGTTTCGTCATTCGTCTGCCGCGGCAGGCGATCAATCTTTGATCGCCCGGAAATGAAAAACGCCTGCGGATGCAGGCGTTTTTCGTGGTGCGCAGCGCGGGATCAGCCGATGAAGCGCGAGGACAGCCAGAACAGCCCGGCGGCCAGCGCGATCGACACGGGCAGGGTCAGCACCCAGGCCATGAGGATGTTGCGGATCGTGCTGCCTTGCAGGCCGCTACGGTTCGCCACCATGGTGCCCGCTACGCCCGAGGACAGGACGTGTGTCGTGGAGACCGGCAGGCTGTAGATGTTGGCCATGCCGATGGCGGCGGTCGCGGTCAGCTGGGCGGCGATGCCCTGGGCATAGGTCATGCCCTGCTTGCCGATCTTCTCGCCGACGGTGAGCACCACGCGCTTCCAGCCGACCATGGTGCCGATGCCCAGGGCCAGGGCCACCGCGATGATCACCCAGAAGGGCGCGTACTCGGTGGTACTGGTCAGGTCCTTGCGCAGCTTCTCAAGGTCCGCCTTCTCGCGCGATGGCAGCTCGGACAGCTTGCCGACCTTCTTCGCGGTGTCATCCAGGCACAGCAGGTAGCGGCGTACCTGCACGCGCTCGTCGTCGTTCAGGTCGTTGTAGCTGGAGACGCCGTGCAGGTCGCTCAGCAGGCCCTTGAGGGTCGCCTCGGTCTGCTTCGGCTCGCAGCGGTACAGGTCCGGCAGGTCCGCTTCGCTGGCCTTGCCCAGGGCGAGCATCTCGCCGAGGGTGTCGGAGTGGCGGTTGTAGAACTGCTGCAGGTGGATGGCGGCGTCGCGGGTACGCTCGATCTGGTAGGTGGTGCTGTTCAGGTCGAGGACGAACTTCGCCGGGACGATGCCGATCAGCACCAGCATGATCAGGCCGATACCTTTCTGACCGTCGTTGGAGCCGTGCACGAAGCTCACGGTCATGGCCGAGATCACCAGCACCAGACGGTTCCAGAACGGCGGGTGCTTCTTCTCGTCGACGTCGCGGCGGGTTTCCGGGGTCTTGTGCATCTTCGACAGCGGGTACAGCCACTTCAGGCCGATCAGCAGGGCGCCGGCGACGAGGAAGCCGGCCAGCGGCGAGAAGATCAGCGACAGGCCGATGTCGATGGCCTTGCCCCAGTTGATCCCGTCGGCCACCGGTACGCCGGTGATCAGCGCATTGGCCAGGCCCACGCCGAGGATCGAGCCGATCAGGGTGTGCGAGCTGGAGGCGGGAATGCCGAAGTACCAGGTGCCCAGGTTCCAGGTGATGGCCGCGGCGAGCAGCGAGAACACCATGGCCAGACCGTGGCCGGTGTTCACGTTGATCAGCAGCTCCACTGGCAGCAGGTGGACGATCGCGTAGGCAACGCCAACGCCACCGAGCAACACGCCGAGGAAGTTGAATATGCCGGAGAGGATCACCGCGCGGTACGGGGACATGGCCTTGGTGTAGATGACCGTGGCCACCGCGTTGGCGGTGTCGTGGAAGCCGTTGATGAACTCGAACGCCAGGACGAATGTGAGTGCCAGCACCAGGCTGATACCCACCCAGAGATCGAGTCCGCTGAAGAGATCGAACATGAAAATTCTATGACCGGTCGGAGACGGGGCGGCGATTATGCCAGAAGCTTGGAGCACCGTATTTAGCCTGAAACGGTTTCTCCAATTTGCGCGACGCCTCGTCGCACGGCGCTTTCAGGCAGGGTGGAAAAAGTTTGCAATGCTTCCACGCGGGCCGCCGGCCCATCGGATGAGTGTTTGCAGGCCAACTGGCGGCTCCCCCACGGAGCACTGCTCGCCCATCGCATCGAGACTTTCCCACAGCAGTTTCGGGTGAGTCTTTCAGCCTGGGGCCGTACCTGCGATTTAAAGGGAAGCGGCTTCCTGATCCTTTTTCAGTCGTTCTTCTTCGATTCTTTCCAGTTCCCGGTCGAAGGCCTTGTCCTGCACGCTGGGTCGCTTGCGCCAGGGTTTCTTGCCGGGTTCGGGCTGTGCGGCATAAAGGGTTACTTCGCCGCCCTGCTCATCCTTGAAACGTTGCTCCTGGCGCTCCAGTTCCGCGCGCAGTTCGTCTTTGGTCACGATCATTCCTGATGACAAAAAGCTGATGGCTTGAAGATGATGACTAGAAGTTGATGACGATGGGCCGTTTGCTGGCAATCGACGTCCTGCCTGGACGTCATCCTGGCAGTGTAGACGCTCAGGTTGCACTGGCGTGCCGGCTGCAAAAACGGCGCAGATTATAACCTTGCGCGGGGGGAGGCCGGGCGGGGATCGCCGACGGACGGTTTCAGCCCACTGCTGGCGCGGGCTGAACTTACCTCAGCCGGTGCGGCTGAGGTTCAGTTCGCCGATCTTTTCCAGACGCGCGCGGACGATATTGCGGCTGATGCCCAGCAGACGGCCGGTCTGTAGCTGGTTGCCATGGCAGAAGTGGTAGGCAGTGCGGAACAGTACTTCCTCGACGTGCTCGTAGAGGTCGGGCTTGTTGCTTTCGAAGAGTTCCAGCAGCGCCTGCTCGAGGGTGGCTTCGACGCGGGGCGCCAGGGCGTGGGGGAAGGCTTCGTGGCGCAGCGAGTCGTGGCGAGGTGCGGACGGCAGCTCGGCGAGTTGCAGGTCGCCCGGCTGTACCTGCTGATTGCGGCACACCAGCAGGGCATGGTGGATGGCGTTCTCCAGCTCGCGGATGTTGCCCGGCCAGGTGTGGCCCAGCAGCTTGCGCTCGGCCTCGGGGCTCAGGGATGCGCGGTTGTAGCCCAGGCGCTGGCAGTGCTCCTCGAGGAAGAATTCGGCCAGCGGCAGGATGTCGCCGGGACGCTCGCGCAGTGGCGGCAGGCGGATGGTGGCGACGTGCAGGCGGTAGAACAGGTCCTCACGGAAATGCCCGGCTACCACGGCGTCAGCCAGGTTGACGTTGGTCGCGGCGACTACCCGTACGTTGATCGGCACCGGCGTGCGCGAGCCCAGGCGCACGACTTCGCGCTCCTGCAGCACGCGCAGCAGCTTGACCTGCATGTTCAGCGGCAGGTCGCCGATCTCGTCGAGGAACAGGGTGCCGCCGTTGGCCGACTCGAACCAGCCGGCCTTGCTGCTGGTGGCGCCGGTGTAGGCGCCTTTTTCGTGGCCGAACAACTCGCTCTCGACCAGAGTTTCGGAGAAGGCTCCGCAGTTCACCGCGACGAAGGGCGCGCCGCTGCGGCGGCTGAGCTTGTGGATATGTCGCGCCACCAGCTCCTTGCCGGTGCCGGTCTCGCCGATGATCAGCGCGTTGGCCTCACTGGGCGCCAGGCGCTCGATGCGGTTGAGCAGCTCCTGCGAGCGCGGGTCCTTGAACACCAGCACCGTGGCGCGGACCGACTTGGTTTGCTCGCGGGCATTGGGAAGGGTCAACAGCGACATGGCAGGTTCCTGGCGTACCGAATGGGTGGCGACGCCATACTGCGGTATTTTTCATATTTCAAAAAATTATCAATTCGAATTTATATATAACTATATTTGCCGTGTACGCCGTGGAAGCCATCACGGACCTGGTGAGATGAGCCGCTGCATCGCGTCGCAGCCCTCGCGAATGCTGGGCTGCAAGCTACGCTGAGGGTGGCAATTCCATCCTGGGAGACCACTCCATGACCACCGTTCGGATTCCGCTGCTCGTCCTGGCTCTGCTGTTTTCGGCGCAAGGCTTTGCCGCCACCGCCGCGCAGACCGCGCAGCAGGAAAAGATGAAAACCTGCAATGCCGACGCTACCACCAAGGCGCTCAAGGGCGATGAACGCAAGGCGTTCATGAGCACCTGCCTGAAGGCCGGCAGCGACAGCAAGGCAATGACGCCGCAGCAGGAGAAGATGAAGTCCTGCAATGCCGATGCGACCAAGAAGGCGCTCAAGGGTGATGAACGCAAGGCGTTCATGAGCACTTGCCTGAAGAAGTGAGGATGGAGCGCGGCAGGGCCGCGTGGGACACGAAAAAGGGCAGCCGCGGCTGCCCTTTTTCGTTGGCGCAGGATTCGCGAGCAAGCTCGCTCCTGCAGTGGGATTTCACCTCGGCAAACTCTCTGTAGGAGGGAGCTTGCTCGCGAACATCCCGCCGGTCTGGCTGCCGGCGAAGACGAGCCTGATCTTACAGGCCGGAGAACACCAGCCAGGCTGCCGCCAGGGCGTAGAGAATGATCACCGCATCCATGCGCAGCGCAGGCGGGAGTCGCCGCACGAGGTTCATTTCTTTGCCACCGCGGACCAGAAGCCCTGGGCATTGCGGAAGGGCTGGCGGGCCATCTGTTCGGGGCGGGTGATGCCATCGGCGCGCAGGGCGTTGACGAGGGCGGAAAAGGACTTGGCGCTGTAGCTCATGATCGGGCTCCCGATGCTTTCTCTCCTTGGGGTGGAGCTATGAAAACATCGGGGCCACTATCGACGGAAATGGATAGCCTTAAGGGTGACCATCGATGAAATTGATGGAAGGCCAGGAGAGCTCCAGTTGGCTCCTGAAATGCCGTGCCTCGCCAGTGATCGGGTCGATGAACTCCAGTTGCCGGGCCAGCAGCTTCAGCGGCTTGGCGAAGTCTTCCGGCGGACGCTCGCCGCGCGGCGGCAGCGTCGGATAGAGCGGATCGAAGCACAGCGCCGCGCCCAGGCCCGACATGTGCACGCGCAACTGGTGACGCTTGCCGGAGACCGGGTGCAGGCCGTAGCGCCACAGGTCGCCGCGTTTCTCCAGCACCTCGATGTGTGTTTCGCTGTTGGGCTCACCGTCCACTTCCTGCATGCGGATGAAGGGATCACCCTCGACCATCCGTGAGCGATGCACCAGTGGGAACTCCCGTTGCGGCAGCGCTGGCGCGATGGCCTCGTACATCTTGTCGATATGTCGCTCGCGGAAGAGCGCCTGGTAGGCGTCGCGGTCGTCCGGGTTGGCGGAGAACAGCACCAGGCCTGCGGTGAGCCGGTCGATGCGGTGCAGCGGCACCAACTGCGGGTTGCCCAGGCGCTTGGTGAGGCGGGCGAGGAGGGTTTCCTCGACGTACTGGCCTGCAGGCGTCACCGGCAGGAAGTGCGGTTTGTCCGCCACTACCAGGTGTTCGTCGGCATACAGGATGCTTTCCTGGAAGGGAATTGGCGTTTCCTGCGCCACCTCGCGGAAGTAATGGATGCGCAGTGCTTCGCGATACGGGTGCTCGGGGCCGATGGGCTGACCGTCATTGTCCAGCACCTTGCCGCGCGCCATGCGGTCCAGCCAGGTGTCGCGGCTGATCGCCGGGAAGCGCGCGCACAGGCAGTCGAGCACCGTCGTCCAGGGGCCGGCGGGCAGGTGCAGGATGCTGGCGCGTTGCTGGGCGGTGGAGAAGCGGGAGCTGGACATGCGGGCAGGCGACCGGGTTCGACAGGCTGCGCATTAGGCCGCAGCGGCGTGGCGGCCGTCAAAGCCGCCACGACTTCCGGTCTTTCATGGATCGCTCTCAGGCGGGGAGCGGGTTGATCTCTACCGTGATATGCGCCAGTTCCTCGTGGACCTGCAGGCGCTGGCGCACCAGTTCGGGCGTCAGCTCGCCGCTGCTGGCGAGGCTGAGGATGCAGGCGTAGCGCGACTTGCCCACGCGCCACAGGTGCAGGTCGGTGATGCGCGCCGGGTACGGCAGTTCGGCGACCACCTCGCGAATTTCCTCCACCACCGGGTCGTTCATCTCCGCGTCCAGCAGGACCCGGCCGCTCTGCTTGAGCAGGCCGACCGACCAGACGGCTACCAGTACCGCGCCGACCATGCCCATCAGCGGGTCGAGCCAGGCGGCGCCCCAGATCAGGCCGCCGATCAGAGCGATGATCGCGGCTACCGAGGTGGCCGCGTCGGCCAATACGTGCAGGTAGGCGGCGCGCAGGTTCAGGTCGTGGCCATGGTCGTGGCCGTGATGATGGTCATGACCGTGATCATGTCCGTGGTCGTGGTGGTGGTGCTCGCCGCGCAGCAGCCAGGCGCAGGCGAGGTTCACCAGCAGGCCGATGACCGCAATGGCGATGGCCTGCTGGTAATGGATCGGCGAAGGGGAGAGCAGCCGTGCGACGGACTCGAACATCATCAGCGCCGCCACGCCCAGCAGCAGGATGGCGCTGGTGTAGCTGGCGAGAACCTCGATCTTGAAGGTGCCGAAGGCGAAGCGCGCATCGCCCTTGAAGCGCCGCGCCGCCACGTAGGCGAAGAACGCCAGGCCCAGCGCCAGGGCGTGGGAGCTCATGTGCCAGCCATCCGCGAGTAGCGCCATGGAGTTGAAGATCCAGCCGCCGGCGATCTCCACCACCATCATCACCACCGTCAGCAGCGCGGCGCGCAAGGTGTTGCGTTCGGCCAGGGGGTTGCCTTCGTGGAACTGGTGGTCGTGGCGACCGTCTTGCGGGTGGGCGGCGTGCTGCATGATGATGGTCCGTAGAATCAGTCTGTATACTATACCCCAGTATACCTTTGGAGTTTTGACGTGGGACATACCATCAAGGACCAGAAGAAGCTGCTGACCCGGGTGCGGCGCATCAAGGGCCAGAGCGAGGCGCTTGAGCGGGCGCTGGAGGCGGGCAGCGAATGCGCGGCGATCCTCCAGCAGATCGCCGCCATCCGTGGCGCGGTGAACGGCCTGATGGCCGAGGTGCTCGAAGGCCATCTGCGCGATCACCTGGGCGCCGAGGACCGCACGGCGGAGCAGCGCCACGAAGACCTGGAGCAGGTCATGGGTGTGCTGCGCTCTTATCTGAAGTAGAGCTGCCGCAGGTTGCAGCTGGGGTGTTGTGGGTCAGTTGGACAGCCGCACCGCCAGTTCGTCGGCTTCCTCGGTCCAGTCCGAATCCTGCTGCAGCGCCTCGCGCAGGAACTGCGACTGGGCGGCATTCCAGAACGGCGCGTCCGGCAGTTTCTGGCCTTCGGCGAGGCGGTGGCTGCCGAGGAAGGCATCGATGTCCTTGCGCCCGTCGGGCAGGCCCAGTTGCTTGAACAGGGCGCTCAGGCTGTGCTGGCTGGTATCCATGACGATCTCCTGGGTTGACGTGGAGCGCGCCGCCACGGCGCGCGGCAATGGAACAACTATAGGAGCATCGGCCGGCGAGCAAGGTTCGGATTGGCAATCGGGGCGGAAATAGATAGCCTGCTTTCAATCGTCCCCGTGCACGCTCCGCCACCCACCATCAGGCCCGTCCATGAGCTCGTCCGAGCAGCGAACCGCCTCCGTCACCCTGCGCATCCTCGCGACCGTCTTCTTCACCTTCGTCCTGTTCCTGAGCATCGGCCTGCTGCTGCCGGTGCTGCCTGGTTTCGTCCATGAAGGCCTGGGCTATTCCACGGTGATTGCCGGCGTGGTGATCGGCCTGCAGTACATCGCCACCCTGGTGTCCCGGCCGCTGGCCGCTCATGTGGCCGATACCTACGGAGCGAAGCGCGCCGTGCTCTATGGCCTCGGCGTGCTGGGCATCGGCGGTGTTCTGGTGCTGGCTTCCACCAGCTTCGAGTCCGTGACCTGGCTGAGCCTGGCTCTGCTGCTCGGCAGCCGCGTTTTGTTCGGCCTGGCGCAGGGGCTGCTGGGGATCGGCACGGCGAGTTGGGGCATTGCATTGGTGGGCACGCAGAACACCGCCAAGGTGATTTCCTGGAACGGCATCGTCAGCTACGGCGGCATCGCCATCGGTGCGCCACTGGGAGTGATCATGTCGTCCTCGCTGGGCCTGTGGAGCCTGGGCGTGAGCATCCTGGCGCTCACCGCGCTGGGCTGGCTGGCGGCCCGCGGCCGCGCGGAGGTGCCGACCATTGCGGGAACGCGCATGGCCTTCCACGCAGTGCTTGGTCGCGTACTGCCCTACGGGCTGTGCGTGATGCTCGGTTCCATCGGCTTCGGCACCCTGGCGACCTTCATCACCCTCTATTACGGCAGCCAGGGCTGGGCGAACCCGGCGTGGTGCCTGACCGCGTTCGGCGTCTGCTTCGTCGGCGCGCGGCTGATTTTTTCCGGCATGGTCAATCGTTTCGGCGGCTTTGCCGTCGCGGTGGTCTGCCTCGGTGTGGAGGTCTTCGGCCTGCTGCTGCTGTGGCAGGCGCCGGGGCCGGGGTTTGCGCTGCTGGGCGCCGCGCTCACCGGTTGCGGCCTGTCGCTGGTCTATCCGTCGCTGGGCGTCGAGGCGGTGTTGCGCATCCCGGCCAGCAGCCGAAGCGCGGGGCTGGGCGCTTACGCGCTGTTCTTCGACCTGGCGATGGGCATCGCCGGCCCACTGATGGGCCTGGTCGCCGCCCGCCACGGTTACGCATCGATCTTCCTGGCCGCCGCCGGATTGGCGCTCTGCGGCTTCTGCATTTGCTTCGGCCTGCTGCGCTTCACCCGGCAGCAGCACGAGGAATTGCCGAAGGATTGAGCGTCAAGGTACCCAGGAGCGGACTCCGTCCGCGATGTCTTGCCGGTCGCTCCGTTGATGGAACCGGCATGTGCTTCAGCCGATCGCGGACGGAGTCCGCTCCTACACCCGGTGAGAGATCAAACCGGCGGGAAGGCCTTGAATACTTCCAGTGCCTCGGCCTGCTGCGCCCAATCGCGCACCGCTGGGTAGCTGTCCGCCGCAATGTCCTCGGAGTGCAGCAGCTGCACGAAGGTCCAGGCCACGGCGATGCTCAGGCCGGCCTGGTCCAGCGGTGCGTCGGCGTCCAACGACATTTCGCGCAGCTCGCTTTCCAGTTGTGCCAGGGCGGCGTGCAACTGCTGGTCAACCCGCTCCTGCCAACTGGCCAGTTGCTTGTCCTCCGGCCGCTGTTGCTCGTAGTAGCGCTGCACCGCTTTTTCCATGACCGTCAGGGCCAGGCCCAGCAGGCGCGTGGCACGTACCCGCGCGGCCGGCTCGGTGGGCATCAGGCTGCGTCCGGCCAGATGTTCGAGGCAGTCGATGATCAGGGTGGAATCCATCAGCACCTCGCCGTCGCCCATTACCAGGGTTGGTGCCTTGACCACCGGGTTGATCCCGCGGAACTCCTCGTAGGTGCGGAACACCGATAGCGACTGGTGGCTGAACTCGATGCCGAGCAGGCGCAGGGTGATGGCGACGCGGCGCACGTAGGGCGAATCGAGCATGCCGATCAGGTGCGGAAGCTTCTGTTGCATGGGCACATCCTGTTAGTGGAAATTGCATGGTGGCTGGCGCGGTTGTCCGCGCGATGGCCATGAATCTAGCGGCTTTGCTCGCCAGGAAATAGCGACTATTAGTGACCGATTCGGTTAGGAAAACTTACATGAGTGCATTGCCGCCGCTCTCCGCCCTGCGCAGTTTCGAGGCCGTTGCCCGGCTCGGCAGCGTGACCCTGGCTGCCAGCGAACTGCACGTCACGCACTCGGCCATCAGCCAGCAGGTACGTCAATTGGAGAGCCTGCTGGGAATCACCCTGCTGCAGCGCGAAGGCAGGGGATTACGCCTGAGCGAGGAGGGCCGCCTCTATGCCCTGCAGATTCGCGGCGCGTTGCGCGATATCGCGGAGGCAACCCGCCTGGCCAAGGCGCGCCCCGGCGAGGACGAACTGGTGGTGGCGCTCACCCCGTCCTTTGGCCAGAAGTGGCTGCTGCCGCGCCTGCCGGCGTTCCGCGCGGCTTATCCACAGTACCGCCTGCGCCTGTTGGCCAGCCTGGAAGTGATGGACCTGCGCCAGGGCCTGGCCGACGTGGCCGTGCGCATCGGCCAGGGGCATTGGGAGGGATTGGCGCAGCAGCGTCTGTTCGACGATGAAGTGGTGGTGGTCGCTGCGCCAGGCTTCAACGGCGGCCAGTTACCGCGCAGCCCCGAGGAAATCCTCCGTTGCCCGCGCGTCACCGGCTTCGAATCCTGGCTCGGTTGGTGCCAGGCGGCTGGCGTGGCCGTGCCGCACGAGCCGGCAGCATTCGTGGTGAACGACTCCAACCTGAGCATCGAGGCGATCCGCATGGGCCAGGGCATTGGCCTGGAGCGCCGCAGCCTGGTGGCCGGCGCGCTGCAAAGCGGCGAGCTGGTGGCGCTGAGCGATCTGCGCGTGCCCTACGGCTTTCCCTACTGGCTGGTGTGGCCTGAGCGCGAGGCGACCCAGGGCAAGGTCGCGGCATTTGCCGGGTGGCTCTGCGGTGAGGTCGAGAGTTACCTGAGAGCCATTGCCTGAGGCGGACATAAGGTAGGAGCAACTGTCTTTTTCTGGGGAGTCCGTACCCATTCATCCTCCCTGACCCCAGCCCTCTCCCTGGGGGAGAGGGCGGGCCGGCAGGATATCTCATGTAGGAGCGGACTCTGTCCGCGATGGTGTCCGGCGCGATTCGGATCTATCGCGGACGGAGTCCGCTCCTACAGAAACAACTTCGCTAGAGCGTTCTCAGGCAAGCCATCAGGTCCGAACGATCCAGGGCCGGCACGCGCCGGCCCCGGCAGGCCTCAGAAGGCTTCGTCGATGTAGTGGAAGGGGTAGTCGGGGCTCTGGTACTTACCGATCTTGCCGCGCTTGGGCAGCTTCACTTCCTCGCGCGGCACCGACTTGTAGGGCACGTGCTTGAGAATGTGGCTGATGACGTTCAGGCGTACGCGCTTCTTGTCTTCGGAGCGCGCGACGAACCAGGGCGCCCAGGGCGAGTCGGTGGCGGCGAACATCAGGTCGCGGGCGCGGGTGTATTCGTCCCAGCGGGTGTAGGACTTCACGTCCATCGGCGAGAGCTTCCAGATCTTGCGGCCGTCGGTAATGCGGTCTTCCAGCCGTCGCGCCTGTTCCTCCGGGCTGACCTCCAGCCAGAATTTCAGCAGGATGATTCCCGACTCGGTGAGCATGCGCTCGAACAACGGGGTCACCGCGAGGAACTTGTCGGCCTGTTCCTCGGTGCAGAAGCCCATCACCCGCTCGACGCCGGCGCGGTTGTACCAGCTGCGGTCGAAGATCACCACCTCACCGGCCGAGGGCAGGTGCTTGATGTAGCGCTGGGCGTAGAGCTGGGATTTCTCCCGCTCGGTGGGAGCGGGCAGCGCCACCACGCGGAATACCCGTGGGCTGACGCGCTCGGTGAGCGCCTTGATGGTGCCACCCTTGCCGGCGCCATCGCGGCCCTCGAAGACGATGCAGACCTTCAGGCCCTTGTGCACCACCCACTCCTGCAGCTTGACCAGCTCCACAGAAAGCTTGCGCAGGTGTTCCTCGTAGTCCTTGTTCTTCATCTTCCCGGTGTGTTCGGGGGCCGGGTTCTTCGTTTTTTTCTTCGTCTTGCCCATCACATCCTCCTTGGGTGAAACACACAGTGTGCAGATGAGCATAGCGGTTGGCGGGGCTCGAATCGGTGCGATTGAGTGGGCGACATATTCGGATTATTCGCTGAGTACTTGTCGCTTGGTCCTACAGCCGTGGCCTGGGGGTATCGGCACAGTGCTCGGTCCCGAGTTCTTAAGCGTACCCAAAGCAGGTGCGCATACCGTTGGCCTACCTCCTGCCTGATGCTCCCTCATGCCATTGCGCTCGCTTCGTAAGTCCGGCCAGAACCTGCTGGCCATGATCGTCGCCCCCCATCTGCACTGGCGCTGGACTCGCCTGCGTCGGCAGTGCCCGATGCTGGACGTGCCTTACAACGACCAGTTGGTGGTCGCCCAGCGTCACCGCAGGAAATACCTCTGCCGGTACTGGAGTATCCCTCGTCGTCTGCGCGCATTGATCGAACACTACGCGTGCCTGGGCCAGTTGCCCGGTCCCTGGAAGCGGCGCCTGCTCGGCTATCAGCGCGTTGCCCTGTGCGAGATAGCGCTCAAGGGCGGTGAACAGCTTTATCTATCTCTGGAGCCCTCGGTATTTGCCAAGGAAGGTGAGGTCGGCCTGTTCCTGCGCGATGCCGCTGGCGAGCGGTTGTACTCCCTGAGTTTTTGTCTGGGCCGCCAGACAATCATGATTGGCGGCCTGCAAGGCCCGCGTTCCGACCTGGAAGAAGGGCTGGTGAAGTGGCTGGGCAAGGAAATGCACGGGTTGCGCCCGAAGAACCTGTTGATCAGCGCCCTGTACGCGTTCGCTGAGTGCATGAGCGGGCTGCACATTCAGGGAGTCAGCGATGCCGCACATACCTGCTCGCACAAGCTGAAGTCCAGTTACGACGCGTTCTGGCTGGAACTCAGCGGGGTCCGTCACGAGCGCCATTGGTATCGCCTGCCCGCGCGGGAGCCCGAGCGCGATATCGCCGAAGTGAAAAGCCAGCGGCGCAGTGAGTTCCGTCGTCGCGAAGCGCTGCGCGAAGTCATGATCAAGGACATTCGCCAAGCCTGGACGCTCGCCATGGCATCCGAAGAATCCCACTGAGGCGTCCGGCGTACCTGTAAAAAACTATCCCGTTGTGTTCGCTTTTGGTGAAATGCCTGTCGTACGACGCGGGCAATGGCTGCCCGCCCGACCCAGGAGACCCAATGAGCGAGCAGCGACTGACCCCCGGCCTGATGGTGATCCACGGCAACCATCCGGAAGCGCTGCGCGACCTGCTGGTGCAGTGGATGAGCCTGCATCCGCTGGCGCCGCTGGAAAACGAAGTCATCCTGGTGCAGAGCAATGGCATCGCCCAGTGGCTGAAGCTGGCGCTGGGGCGCGACGTCGAGGACGGCGGCTGCGGCGTCACGGCCGCGCTGGACGTGCAATTGCCTGCACAATTCCTCTGGCGCGCCTACCGTGGTGCGCTGGGCCGCGATGAAATCCCCGAAGTCTCGGTGCTCGACAAGGGCCCGCTGACCTGGCGCCTGATGCGCCTGCTGCCGACCCTGCTGGCGCGCGACGAGTTCGCCACCCTGCAGCGCTTTCTCGCCGACGACGCCGACCTGCGCAAGCGCCACCAACTGGCCGAGCGCCTCGCCGACCTGTTCGACCAGTACCAGGTCTACCGCGCCGACTGGCTGGAGGACTGGAGCCGCAGTGTTGATCAGCTGCGCCTGGCCAACGGCACCGTGAAGCAGCTGGATGCCGACAACCGCTGGCAGGCCGCGCTGTGGCGCGCGCTGCTCGATGATGTCGGTCCCGAGGGGCTGGCCACCAGCCGTGCCGGCGTGCACGGACGCTTCATCGAGAAGCTGAAGACTGCCGACAATCCGTTGCCGAATCTGCCGCGCCGCGTGGTGGTGTTCGGCATCTCCGCCATGCCCGCGCAGACGGTGGAAGCCCTCGCCGTGCTGGCGCGCCACGCCCAGGTGCTGCTCTGCGTGCACAACCCCTGCCGTCACCACTGGGCCGACATCGTTGCCGACAAGGACCTGCTGCGCCACGAATACCGCCGCCAGCGCCGCCGCGCCGGCACACCGGAGCTGCTCAGCGACGACCAGCAGCACCAGTACGCCCAGCCGTTGCTGGCCGCCTGGGGCAAGCAGGGGCGTGACTACATCAACCTGCTCGACCAGTACGACGACCCGGACAGCTACCGCGCACGCCTGGGCGCGGTGAGCAACGGGCGCATCGACCTGTTCAGCGACGTGGAGCCGGGCAGCCTGCTCGGCCAGTTGCAGGACGACATCCTCGAGCTGCGGCCGATCAACGAGACCCGCGAACACTGGCCGGCGGTCGACCCGCAGGCCGATGACTCGGTGCGCTTCCATGTCGCCCACAGCGCCCAGCGTGAAGTGGAAGTCCTCCACGACCAACTGCTTGCGCGCTTCGATGCCGACCCCACGCTGCGCCCGCGCGACGTGATCGTCATGGTCCCGGACATCAACCCCTACGCGCCGCACATCGAAGCCGTGTTCGGCCAGCTGTCGCGCGACGACAAACGCTTCATCCCGTACACCCTGGCCGACCAGGGCCAGCGTGGCCGCGAGCCTCTGCTGGTGGCGCTGGAACACCTGCTGCGGCTGCCCGACAGTCGCTTTGCGGTCAGTGAAATCCTTGACCTGCTGGACGTCGCCGCCGTGCGCGCACGCTTTGGCCTGGCCGATGCCGACCTGCCGCTGCTGCGCCGCTGGATCGATGGCGCCGGCGTGCGCTGGGGCCTCGACGGCCAGCAGCGCGAACGCCTGGGCCTGCCCGCTGCCGCCGAGGCCAACAGCTGGCGCTTCGGCCTGCGGCGCATGCTGCTGGGCTTTGCCGTGGGCGAGGGCGAAGCCTTCCAGGGCATTCAGCCCTATGCGGAAATCGGCGGGCTGGACGCCGCCGCGCTGGGGCCGTTGGCCGGTCTGCTTGGCGCGCTGGAAAATGCCTGCGAGCTGCTCGCCGAGGAAGCCGATCCGGAGACCTGGGCGCAGCGCCTGCGCCGCCTGCTGGAAGACTTCTTCCAGGTCACCGATGACCACGACGAACTACTGCGCCAGCAACTGCTGAGCCTGCTCGAAGGCTGGCTGGAAACCTGTGGTCACGCCGGCTTCAGCGACCTGCTGTCGCTCTCGGTGGTGCGTGAGGCGTGGCTCAGCGGGCTGGATGCCGGCGGCCTGAACCAGCGCTTCCTTGCCGGTGCGGTGAGCTTCTGCACCTTGATGCCAATGCGCGCGATTCCCTTCCAGCTGGTCTGCCTACTGGGGATGAACGACGGCGACTACCCGCGCCCGCAATCGCCGCTGGACTTCGACCTGATGCGCAACGACTACCGCCCCGGCGACCGTTCGCGCCGCGAGGATGACCGCTACCTGCTGCTCGAGGCGCTGCTCTCGGCGCGCCGCCAGCTCTACGTCAGCTGGGTCGGCCGGAGCATCCGCGACAACAGCGAGCGCCCGCCATCGGTGCTGGTCGGCCAGTTGCGCGACCACCTCGTTGCCGGTTGGCACCGCGCCGACGGCGGCGACCTGTTGCACGGGCTGACTCTGGAGCATCCGTTGCAGCCGTTCAGCCGCGCCTATTTCGATGCACCCTCGGTGCAGGGCATCGACGGCCTTTACACCTACGCGCGCGAGTGGCGTGACGTGCACCGCGAGCATGACGACGAGCCGAACGACGCGCCGTTGTCGCCGCCCGTACTCGACGCCCCTATTGGCCTGCGCGTGCTCTCGGACTTCCTGGCCAATCCGGTGGGCGCGTTCTTCCTCCAGCGCCTGAAGGTGCGCTTTGCCGAGGAGCAACTGACCGGCCAGGACGAAGAGCCCTTCGAGTTGAATGGTCTGGACGTCTGGCAATTGCAGTTCGAACTCTGCGAGCGTCTGCGACCCTGGGTCGAGCAGCACTGGCAGGCCGATCAACTGGCGGCGCAACTTAACGGCCAGGTCGAACGCCTGCGCCGCGAAGGACGGCTGCCGCTGGCGGCCTTCGGTGACTTCTCCGCCCAGGCGCTGGTGGCGCCGCTGCACGACCTGCTGGCGCGCTACCGCGAACAGCTGGAGCACTGGTCGCAGGTGGAAGACGAACAGCGCGAGCTCAACCACGAACACGCCGGCATCGAACTGGCGGACTGGCTCGGCGGCCTGCGTCGCAACGCCGATGGTCAGCTCGCCAGCCTGCAACTGGTCAGCGGCAAGCTTCATGAAGGCAAGGGCTACAAATGGCACGGGCTGGTGCGCCCGTGGGTGCGCCACCTGGCGCTGCAGCTGTGCGGCGAGCCAGTGACCAGCATATTGGTGGGCCTGACCGGTACCCTGGAGCTCCCGCCGCTGCCCGCCGAGCAGGCGCGCGCCGAACTGGATGCGTTGATGGACGCCTGGTTCCTGGGCATGAGCCGTCCACTGCCGGTGGCGTGCAAGGCCGCATTCGCCTGGCTGGCCGCAGGAGATGACGAAGCGCGTGCCGCCCGCGAAGCCGCCAAGCGCTATGACGGCGGCTTCAACCTGAGCGGCGAGGCGGCCGCGTCGGCAGCGCTGGCGCGGGTCTACCCGGACTTCGCTGCGCTCAACGCCAGCGACGAATTCGGCGCCTGGGCCGAAGCCTTGTACGGGCCGCTGTTCGCGATCCTGCAGCGCAAGGAGGTGGAAGAATGAGCGCAGTCGAGCTCAACCCTCTCGAATTCCCGCTGCACGGCAGCCGGCTGATCGAGGCCAGCGCCGGTACCGGCAAGACCTTCACCATCGCCTTGCTTTACGTGCGTCTGGTGCTCGACCACGGCGGTGAGCAGGCCGCGTTCGGACGGCCGCTGAGCCCACCGGAAATCCTCGTGGTGACCTTCACCGAAGCCGCGACCCAGGAACTGCGCGAGCGTATCCGCGCGCGCCTGGGCGAGGCTGCGCGCTGCTTCGCCGAACCCGAGCAGCAGCATGACGGTCTGCTGGTGACGCTGCGCGACAGCTACGCCGCCGAGCGCTGGCCCGGCTGCGCACGCCTGCTGCGGCTGGCCGCCGAATGGATGGACGAAGCCGCCGTGTCCACCATCCACAGCTGGTGCTATCGCATGCTGCGCGAGCACGCCTTCGACAGCGGCAGCCTGTTCACCCAGGACCTGGCCGCCGACCAGAGCGAGCTGCTCGCCGAAGCCGTGCGCGACTACTGGCGGCGCAATTTCTACCCGCTGGGCGTGGCCGCGGCCAACGCCGTGCGCCATTGCTACGCCGGCCCCGAAGCGCTGGCCCGCGCCCTGCAGCCGCTACTGGCGGCGCAGGAAGCCGGTTTCCGCTATGCCGATCAACCGCTGGCTGCCCCGGCTTCGCTCAGCGAACTGCTGGAAGCCACCGGTCAGTTCTACGACGAACTCGCGGCCGCCGAGAGCCGCGCTCGTGAAGCCTGGGCGGCGGATCGCGAGGGTATCGCCGAGCTGCTGCGCAACCTGCGCGGCGACCTCAACGGCAACAGCTATCGCGGCAAGGATGACGACGCCGTGTTCGCCGGCTGGATCGAGGCGCTGGATGCCTGGAGCGAAGGCGCCGATGCGCCGGACAACCTGGCCAAATTCGGTCAGACGCGGATCAAGGTGAAGGCCAAGGCCGTGGTGCCTCAGCACCCCGCACTGCAGGCCATCGACGCCTGGGTCGAGCGCGCCGAACAGCGCCCGGAGATCGCCCCGCAACTGCTGCTGCACGCCCTGGGCGAAGTGCGGCACAACCTGGAAGTGGAAAAGCAGAAGCGCGCCGAACTGGGCTTCGACGACCTGCTGGTGCGCCTCGACCGTGCGCTGGCGGGCAGCGGCGGCGAACGCCTGGCCGAACGCATCCGCGAGCAGTTCCCGATCGCGCTGATCGACGAGTTCCAGGACACCGACCCGCTGCAGTACCGCATCTTCGAGCGCGTCTACCGCATCGCCGAGAACCCGCGGAACCTCGGCCTGTTCATGATCGGCGACCCCAAGCAGGCGATCTACGCCTTCCGTGGCGCCGATATCCATACCTACCTGCGCGCCCGTGCGGCGACCGCCGGACGGCACTACACGCTGGGCACCAACTACCGCTCCACGCTGGCGATGGTCAACGCGGCCAACCGTTGCTTCCGGTTTGCCGAAAACCATCCGCGCGCGGCCTTCCGCTTCGCCGTGGAAGGGCAGGAAAACCCTGTGCCCTTCCTCGACGTCGGCGCACGTGGGCGTGGCGAAACGCTGCTGCTCGAAGGTGGCGAAGCGCCGGCCATGACCTTCTGGCAACTGGATAACGAAGGTCAGGTCTGTGGCTCAACCCTGTACCGCCAGGAGATGGCCGCACGCAGCGCCAGCGCCATCCAGCGCTGGCTGAGTTCAGCGCAGAGCGGCTTCCGTGATGCCCAGGGGCAATGGCGCGCGCTACGCCCGGCGGACATCGCCATCCTTGTGCGCGGCCGCAGCGAGGCCGAGGCCATCCGCGGCGAACTGGCCAGGCGCCGGCTCGCCAGCGTCTACCTGTCCGACCGCGACTCGGTATTCGACAGCCCCGAGGCCGTCGACCTGCTGCATTGGCTGCGCGCCTGTGCCGACCCCGGCGACGACGGCGCGCTGCGCATCGCCCTGGCCACCCGCAGCCTGGCGCTGGACTGGGCGACGCTGGAGCGGCTGAACCAGGACGAACGCTTCTGGGAAGACATGGTGCTGCGCTTCCGCGATTACCGCGTGCTCTGGCAGCAGCAGGGCGTGCTGCCGATGCTGCGTCGCCTGCTCGCCGACTTCGCCCTACCGGCGCGGCTGCTGCGTGAGACCGACGGAGAGCGCAGCCTGACCAACCTGCTGCACCTGGCCGAATGGCTGCAGCGCGAGGCGGTGGAAGTGGATGGCGAGCACGCGTTGCTGCGGGTGCTGGCCGAACAACTGGAGAGCCCCTCCAGCGAGGAAATCCTCCGCCTGGAAAGCGACGCCGACCTGATCAAGGTGGTGACCATCCACAAGTCCAAGGGCCTGGAATATCCCTTGGTGCTGCTGCCGTTCATCTGCACCTGGCGCGAGCTGGACGGCAAGAGCGGCACGCCGCCGAGCTTCCAGTCCGGCGAGTCGCGGGTGGTGGAGCTGTCCCGCGACAAGGAGCTGGCCAAGGCGGCCTTCCAGCTCGCCAACGACGAGCGCCTGAGCGAGGACATGCGTCTGCTCTACGTGGCGCTGACTCGCGCGCGCCACGCCGTCTGGCTGGGCATGGCACCGCTGGTGATGAGCAACAGCAAGAACCCCGAGCTGCACAAGGGCGCCATGGGCTACCTGCTCGGCGGCGGTAACGCGCTGAGCGTCGAGGACGTGTCCGCGCGCCTGGGCGAATTGCAGGCAGGCACGGTGGAAATCGCCCTGGAGCCGGCGCCGGAAGTTGGCAGCGAGTTGTTCGTCGGCATACCGGCCGGTGAACTGGGCGCCGCCCGCGAACCGCGTCGCCGGGTGGCGGAAAAATGGTGGATCGCCAGTTATTCCGCGCTGGCGAACCTGACTGCCCAGAGCGCCACCGAGGACGATAGCGAAATCGCTCCCGCGCCGGCCGCCGATGAGCCCATCAGCGCCGGCGAAGACTTGCTGCGCGAGAGCAGCCTGGAAGAACACCGCGAGCTGGAGGCCGTGCCGGCACCCTTCAGCCTGCATGCTTTCCCGCGCGGCGCGAACCCCGGCAGTTTCCTCCATGGCTTGCTGGAGTGGGCCGCTGACGAAAACTTCCACGTCGATGAAGAACAGCTGCGTGACCAGATCGCCCGGCGCTGTGCTCTGCGCGGTTGGGAGGAGTGGATCGAGCCCCTCACCGGCTGGCTCGGGCAGTACCTGCGCACGGCTTTCCGCGTGCCGGATGCGGCGCCGGTCAGCCTCGCCGGGCTGGCCACTTTCCAGAAGGAAATGGAGTTCTGGTTCTCCACCCGCCATGTCGACACACAACGCCTCGACGCCGCCGTGATCCGCCACACCCTGGGCGGCGCTGCGCGGCCGACGCTGCAGGCGAACCTGCTCAACGGCATGCTCAAGGGCTTCATCGACCTGGTGTTCGAGCACGAAGGCCGTTACTACGTGGCGGACTACAAATCCAACTGGCTGGGCGCCGACGACGAGGCCTACACCCCTGAAGCGCTGCGCGAGGCCTTGCTGGAACACCGCTACGACCTGCAGTACGCGCTCTACCTGTTCGCCCTGCACCGGCTGCTGCAGGCGCGCCTGCCCGACTACGACTACGACCGCCACATCGGAGGCGCGATGTACCTGTTCCTGCGCGGCAGTTCCTCGGCAACCCAGGGCATGTACCTGGAGCGCCCGCCGAAGGTGCTGATGGACGAGCTGGACCGCCTGTTCCGCGCGGAGGTGCCGGCATGAAGAGCACCACCCAGATGCTCGAACTGATCGGCCGCTGGGCCGAGCGCGGCTGGCTGCGCGAGCTGGACCGGGCCTTCGCGATCTTCCTCGTCGAGCGCGCGCCGGACGCCAACCCGCTGCTGATCCTCGCCGCCGCCCTGGCCAGCCATCAGCTCGGCCGCGGGCATGTCTGCCTCGACCTGGAAGCGACCCTGGCCGACAGCCGTTTCGCCTTGTCACTGCCCCCCGAAGGCGACTCCGCCAAGGACGCCCCGGAACTGCCCGGCGTGCTGCTGGACGGCTTCGATCTCGATGCCTGGCGCGCCGTGCTGAACGATCCGCGCCTGGTCGGCGACGGCCCCGGCGATACGCCGCTGGTGCTCTCCGGCCGCCGCCTGTACCTGCGTCGCTACTGGCAGTACGAACGCGAAGTGCGCGCCGGTATCGACCAGCGTCTGCAACAGGGCGATGCGCTGCGCGCCGTGTTGCCACCTGCCCAGTTGCGCCAGGCGCTGGATGCACTGTTCCCGAAGAAAGCCGGTGCGCCGGCTGACTGGCAGAAGCTCGCCTGCGCGCTGGTCGCCGGCAACGCCTTTGGCATCGTCACCGGCGGCCCCGGCACCGGCAAGACCACCACCGTGGTCAAGCTGCTCGCCCTGCTGCAAAGCCTGGCGCTGGGGGAGGGCGGTCGCGCGCTGCGCATCCGTCTTGCCGCGCCCACCGGCAAGGCCGCCGCACGCCTGAATGAGTCCATCGCTGGTGCTGTGCAGCGCCTTGATCTCGCAGGGCTGGCCAACGGCGAGGCCGCGCGCGAGGCGATCCCCACAGAAGTCACCACGCTGCACCGCCTGCTCGGCAGCCGGCCGGACAGCCGTCAGTTCCGCCACCACGCCGGCAACCCGCTGGCGCTGGAGCTGCTGGTGGTGGACGAAGCCTCGATGGTCGACCTGGAAATGATGGCCTCGCTGCTCGCCGCGTTGCCGCCGCGCGCGCGGCTGATCCTGCTGGGCGACAAGGACCAGCTGGCTTCGGTGGAAGCTGGCGCAGTACTCGGTGAGTTGTGCAGCCGCGCCCGCGAAGGCCACTACCGCCCGGCCACCCGCGACTGGCTGGAGGCGGTGACCGGCGAACAGATCAACCCTGCATTGCTGGACACTTCGGGCAGCGACCTCGATCAGGCCGTGGCCATGCTCCGTCACAGCCACCGCTTCAGCGCCGACAGTGGTATCGGCCAACTGGCCGAAGCGGTCAACGCCGGCGATATCCCGGCCCTGCGCCAGGTGTGGAAGGCGCAGCACGAGGACCTCGCGCGCATTGCCGTGGATGCCCAGGAAACCCGTAGCCTGCGCGATCTGGTAATCGACGGCGGGCGTGGTGGCGACCTGTTCGGCCCGGTCGGTTACGCCCACTACCTGCGCGTGGTCAGCGGCGCGCGCCCGGCGGACAACGCCGACCAGCCGGCGCTGGATGGATGGGCAAGGCAGGTGCTGCAAGCCCACGGCCAGTTCCAGTTGCTCTGTGCCTTGCGTCGCGGGCCCTGGGGCGTGGAAGGGTTGAACACCCTGATCGGCGATCTGCTGCAACGCGAGGGGCTGATTCCCTCGTCGAACGGCTGGTTCGCCGGCCGCCCGGTACTGGTCACCCGTAACGACTACGGCCTGGGTCTGATGAACGGTGACATCGGTATCACCCTGGCGCTGCCGCAGACGGCCGACGACGGCTCGGTACGCTGGGTGGCGCGCGTGGCCTTCCCGGCGGGCGACGGTACCGACGCCATCCGCTGGATCCTGCCGAGCCGCCTGCAGGCGGTGGAAACGGTGTTCGCCATGACCGTGCACAAATCCCAGGGCTCGGAATTCACCCACGCCGCGCTGCTGCTACCCGACAGCCTCAACCCCATCCTCACCCGCGAGCTGGTCTACACCGGCATCACTCGCGCGCGGAAGTGGTTCACCCTGGCCAGCGCCGGGCGTGGCTGGCAAGTGCTGGAAGCGGCGACGGAGCGACGGGTGCAACGGGCGAGCGGGTTGCTGGATCTTTCCTGATGTGACGAGACGCGCCAGGGGATTGCTGGCGCGCCTTTCGATGGCCTGTCAGGCCAGTGTGTCGTTGCACCAATCCTCGACGATCAGCCCCGGCACTCGTCGAAACTCGCGGGTATTGTTGGTCACGATGATGCATTCGGCTGCCAGGGCTTGGCCTGCAATGCCCGTATCGTTCGCACCGATGGGCGTTCCCGCATCGAGCAATTGCCGCATGAGTTTCGCCGAAGCATCAACGGCGTCGATATCCCAGGGCAGCACCGCATCCAGGCGCTGTAACAGCGCATCGATCCATGCCGTCACTGCCTTCGGCGCTTTCGGGGATGCCGCGCCATAGCGAAGCTCCGCATAGGTGATAGCCGAAATTACCAGCCGATTGCCGGCCTCTGCGGCCTCTTGCAGGCGCTGCAGCACCTGGGGCGGGTTCTTGCGCATAATGAACGAGCAGATATTGGTATCCAGCATGTAAGTAACGGGAGAGGCCAAGGGTCACTCCTCGTTTTCGCTGAAGTCGATCCGGCCGGGTTCGATCACGGCGGGCCGATCACCCAGTATGTCGGCGTCGATAGGCTCCAGGGCGGCCAGGCTGCTCCAGGTCGGTCGCGACGGACGCAGCGTGAGGGTATCGCCCTCACGAGTCATTACCAGCTCGGTGACGCCTCTGAATTCCATGTCCCTGGGGATACGGACTGCCTGATTCTTGCCATTGCGGAACAGCGAGACGGTCGTTGTGGGCATGGGTACCTCCGGGGGTGCGGATTGGGGAACCTGTTTGTATACTCTAGCATATGCCTGGCATATGCATTTGTTTTTGCATCCGGTGGAGACGGGCGGTAACCCGCACTTCCACACTTTTTAGATTTGTCTGATGTCAGCCTGGCCTGCTTTTCGCCAGGCTGGCGGGCATGAAACTCAAGCAGTTCCTTCGTCGCCAGGATTCGTCCTTTTCCACCCCGAAGGCAGCCCGAAAGCTCCTTCGTCTGTTGGCCTGGGTGGTGATCGCCTGCCTGTTCTTCACCTTGAGCCTGTTCCTCGCCGCGAGCTTCAACAGTGAAGTGTCGCAGTTGCGCCGGCAGATGAATGCGGCCATGTACGAGGCCCAGGATTACCTCGGCCAGCGCGAGTCGTTGCTGGAGCACATCAGCCGTGGCGTGACCTGGAAGGCCCGCGAGCCGCTGGTACAGTGGCGTCAGCTGAGCGTGCCGGTGCCGCCCCACGAGCAGGTTTTCGTCACCCTGGGCGAGCCCGGCTCCAGCTGGAGCCTGGCGCTGTCCGGGCGCGACCTGTCGGAGATGGAAGCCAAGCGGCTGAACCTGATCTATGTCTCGCCCGCCCCGAATCGCACGGTGACCCGGCTCTACGGGGCGCCAGCGCTCAACGCCGTGGTGCCGCCATCGGTGCTCGAAGCACTGGGACAGCCCGGTACGCCGAAGGAGGAGCGGCAGGTCCGCTGGCTCGCGGACCCGACCGACCCGCAGACGCGGCAATACCTGTTCACCCGCGTCACCAGCGAGCGCGACAACGGCTGGCTGGGGCTCGAACTGTTCGGCGCCGATCTCGCTGCGGCCTTCGGCGTGCCCGAGGCCGGGCGCTTCCTGCTGCTGGACCATGATCACCGGACCATCCTCGGCAGCGCGGTCACGCCGCAGCTCGGCCTGCAGTTCAGCGACCTGTGGGAGGGCGACAACTTCGCCTTCAGCGGCCCCGGCGTGCTGCCCAGTCACCTGGCGCTGCTCAAGCACCTGGGCAGTTCCGATTGGTCGCTGATCTATTACTTCAACCTCTCCGAATTGCTGGTGCCGATGTGGCCGCGGGTGCTCGCCTCGCTGGCATTCCTGCTGGGTTGCTCGCTGCTGGTGTGGGCCATGTGCCGGCGCATCAACCGGCGCCTGATCGGCCCGGCGCAGCATCGCCTGAATGCATTGGTAGAGAACGAAGGCTTCCACCGCGCGATGATCCAGACCGCGCCGGTGGCGCTCTGCGTGCTGCGCCGGAACGACGCCGAGGTGGTGCTGGAAAACCGTCTCGCCCAGCAATGGCTGGGCAGTGGCGACGAGCGCCGCTACTGGAGCCACGGCTGGCTGGAGCGGGGCTTCAACAGTGGCGAGGAGGGTGGTTCGGAGGAGGTGGAAACCCACACTGGGCGGCACCTCTACCTGAGCTACACACCGACCCGCTACAAGGGTGAGGAAGTGCTGTGCTGCGCCTTCAGCGACATCAGTGCGCGCAAGCAGACCGAGGCTGCGCTGGCCGAAGCCAAGCGCCTGTCTGACACCGCCAACGAAGCCAAGACGCTGTTCCTGGCGACCATGAGCCATGAAATCCGCACACCGCTCTATGGCGTGCTCGGTACCCTGGAGCTGCTCGGCCGCACGGCGCTGGACCACCAGCAGTCCGGCTACCTGCGCGCCATCCAGCGCTCGTCGTCGACCCTCCTGCAACTGATCAGCGACGTGCTTGACGTGTCGAAGATCGAGGTCGGCCAACTGGGCCTGGATCCGGTGGAGTTCTCGCCGCTGGAGCTGACCCTCGACAGCGTCCAGGCATACGCCGCCGCCGCCCGCGCCAAGGGCCTGCAGATCTATGCCTGCTGTGACTCGCAGATGCCCGAGCGGGTGCTGGGCGACGCTACGCGCATACGCCAGATCCTCAACAACCTGCTGAGCAATGCGGTGAAGTTCACCGACAGTGGGCGCATCGTCCTGCGCGTACGTGCAGAGCCTGGTGAAGACTGGCTGGATATCCTGCACTGGCAGGTGGCCGACACCGGCATCGGCATCCCCGAGGATCAACAGGCACATCTCTTCGATGCCTTCTACCAGGTCTCCGGCAACACGCGCATGGCCGGCGGCACGGGGCTCGGCCTGTCGATCTGCAAGCGGCTCACGGAGCTGATGGGCGGGCAGTTGCGCGTGGTCAGCGACGTTGGCCTGGGCAGCAGCTTCTCCCTCAGCCTGCCCCTGCAGTGCGTGGACCGCCAGAGCAGCGGCGACCTTCGGTTGGCCAACTCGATGGTGTGGGTGCATGCGCCCATCCGTGAGCTCGCCGAGAGCCTCTGTGGCTGGATCACCCGCTGGGGTGCACGGGCGCAGGTGGCGACGGCGGACCAGCCAATCGAGGACGACGCCTCCAGCGTGCTGGTGGACCTTCGCTTCAATCCCCACGACCGCAAGCCGCAGCCTTCCTGGCGCGGCTGCCGGGTGCTGGTGACCGACCTGGGCGGCGAGCAGCCGCGCCAGGAAGGCTGCGACTGGCATGTGGGCCGCTATAACTTCGAAGGCTTGCGCCGTGCCCTGGCGGCCGCGCAGGGCTGCACCAGCGGCGAGGCGTCGCGCCTGGCCGAGACGCTGCCGGATATCGGCCTTGGCCTGCATGTACTGCTGGTGGAGGACAACCCGATCAACCAGCTGATCCTGCGCGACCAGCTGGAAACCCTCGGCTGCACGGTCGAGCTCGCTGTCGATGGCCGGCAGGCCCTCACGCGCTGGCAGCCGGAGGCCTTCGACGTGGTGCTCACGGACGTCAATATGCCCCATCTCAATGGCTACGAACTGGCCCGTGCGCTGCGCCTGCGTGGCTATCGCGGGCCGATCATCGGCGCCACCGCCAACGCCATGCACGAGGAAAACGAACGTTGCCTCGCCGCTGGCATGAACCTCTGCCTGCTCAAGCCGGTGGACCTGCGCACCCTGCGCCAATGCCTGACCAGCCTGCCCGCGGAGGTGCAGCCGTGCGACATCAGCGAATCCTGATCGTCGAAGATCAGCCTTTCCAGCGGGAGTACCTGCTCAATCTGTTCCGTGAACAGGGCGTGCGACACCTGCGTGCCGCCGAGGACGGCGCCGAAGCGTTGCGCTGGCTGGAGCAGGAGCGCTTCGACCTGGTGGTCAGCGACCTGATGATGCCCGGCCTGGACGGCGTGCAGCTGATCCAGCGACTGGCTGCGCTGAGCCATCCGCCACTGCTGGCGATCATGAGCTCGGCGTCGCGCTCGCTGATGGGCAGTGCCTGCATGGTGGCCCGCGCCCATGGCATCACTGTGCTCGAACAGATCGCCAAGCCGGCCCGCGCACCGGTCGTTCGGCGTCTGCTGGAGAAGCTCGTCTCACGCCTGGAGCGCGCGGAGCAGTACCGCGCGCCGGCCATCACTCCGCCGACCCGGGAAGAGTTGGAGCAGGCCCTGGCGCAGCGACAGTTCTGCGCCTGGTTCCAGCCCAAGGCCTCGCTGATCGATGGTCGCATCGTCGCCGCGGAGGCGCTGGTGCGCTGGGAACACCCTTGCCACGGTGTGTTGCAGCCGGGCAGTTTCATGGATGCCCTGACCGCCGCCGGGCTCGACGAAGCGCTGCTCTGGACGGTGCTCGATCAGGCGTTGCAGGCCCAGGCCGACTGGGGCCAACTGGGTTTTCACCTGTCGGTGGCGGTGAACCTTCCGACCCACCTGCTGGACAATCCCGAACTGCCCGACCGCCTCGCCACCTTCGTCGCCGCCCGTGGCGGAGTGCCGGCGCACATCGTCTTCGAACTGCTCGAATGCAGCAGCACGGCGACCCCGGCCAACTACTATGCCGGCACTTGCCGCCTGCGCATGAAGGGCTTCGGCCTTGCGCAGGACGATTTCGGCCAGGGCTACAGTTCCCTGTACAACCTGGTCTCGACGCCATTCACCGAGCTGAAGATCGATCGCGCGCTGGTGCATGGCTGCGTGGATGACGATGGGCTGGCGGCGGCGCTGGAGAGCATCGTCAAGCTCGGCCGGCAGTTGGGGCTGGAGGTGATCGCCGAGGGCGTCGAACACCCGGAAGAGCTGGCGCTGCTGCGCCGCCTGCGCTGCGATTGCGCCCAGGGTTTCCTGTTTTCCGAGGCGGTGCCGCCGGCGGTATTCACCCGCCAGTTGCTCCAGGAACGCTCTGCCATGGCTCATTGATCCACGGCAGACATATCGCCGATGCCAGGGCGATCGTCGGCCTGCCAACGGTCGTCGGGTCGCCTTATCCCGTACTCACATCTACAGTCTGCTGGTATCCGGCGGGCCCTCCGCCGCCACTTTCCGCGACACCGGATGCTATGCATGAAGGAACATGACCACGGCTCGATTCGTAAACTGGCCAGCACGTCGCTGCGCCTGAACGTCGTGCTGCTGTGCGCCGTTTCCCTCGCCCTGATGCTGGTGGGCGCCTGCTACTGGGCCTTGGGCCGGGTGGTGCAGGAAGAGCGGGACAAGGTGCATTTCCACTTCACCCGGCTGGTGGGGGACATCCACGAGCACGAGGCCTTCCTCAACCGTATCGCCCAGCAGAGTGACGAGTCCACGCAGCGCCAGGACCTGGACGTGATCCCGTTGCAGCGGCGCATGCTGATCCGCGAAAACGGCATGGAGATCCACGAGGGACGCGAGTTCTCCTTCGCCATGTCCTTCACCCTCGCGCAGCAGGTGCGTCAGATCGGCCCGGGGGAGCGGCCCGGCACTTTCTCCTTCGGGGTGATGCTGGCAAATTTCTACAGCAGCTACTGGAGTGCCTCGTCCTTCCCTTCACCGCAGGTGCTGGTGCTCGATCTGCACGGCCCCACCAGCCTCGCGGTGCCCTCGATCGGCAACTTCCGTGGTCAGCGGCCGCTGACCCGGGGCAACTACCTGACGGTGATCGATCGCGTGGGCGAGGCGCTGGAAGAGCGTTCGCCCAAGCGCAGCGACATCCAGGTGCACTGGGCGCAGGCACAGCCTTATACCGGCGGCGTTACCCGCGAGCTGCTGGCCTACGTCAGCCTCGACCTGCCCGATGCGCTGTGGTGGGAATCGGACCTCGATCGCCGTGTCGTTGCCGTGTCGCTGCTGGACCTGGGGCGTATCAACGACATGGAGCAGATTCTCGACCGACCGGTGTTCGACGAGCTGGAGCTGATCTCGCCGGGCGGCCAGGTGCTGATCGATTTTCCCGGCGGCGAGAAGGATTTCCAGGATGGCCTGAACTTCAGCGCCGACGGCCTGGTGTTCAAGGTCCGCAGCGAATTCAACGGGGGCTGGACTGCGCTCTATCGGCTGGGCTACGCCAGCTTCTTCCGCTATGCCAAGTGGCAGTTCATCGGCGGGCTGGCGTTGATCCTCGGCAGCCTGGCCGGGGGCTGGTTCGCCATCCGCTGGTACTCGCGCAGGGTGATCAGGCCGGCGCGCCGCGCGCACCTGGAGATAGTCGAGAGCGACGCGTTCAGCCGCGCGGTGATCCAGACTGCGCCCGTGGCGCTCTGCGTACTGCGCCACGGCAGCCACCAGGTGGTGATGCAGAACCGCCTGGCCGCGCAGTGGCTGGGCGACGGCGAGGCCATCAGCCGTATCAGCCGCGACTGGGACCTCAGCGGAAGAGTCGGCGAGGGCAGTGGCGAGCTGGTCTTCGAAGTGGAAGGACGCGCCCTGCACGCCAGTTTCGCCCCGACCCGCTACCAAGGGGAGAACGTGGTGCTCTGCGCCTTCAATGACATCAGCGCGCACAAGCAGGCGCAGCAGATGCTGGCCGACGCCAAGCTCTCGGCGGATGCCGCCAGCGAGGCGAAATCGGTGTTCCTCGCCACCATGAGTCACGAAATCCGCACACCGCTCTATGGCGTGCTGGGTACTCTGGAACTGCTCGGGCTGACCGAGCTGACCGGCCAGCAACGCGATTATCTCGCCACTATCCAGCGCTCCTCCTCGACTCTGTTGCAGCTGATCAGCGACATCCTCGACGTGTCCAAGATCGAGGCCGGGCAGATGGCCCTGGAGGAGATGGAGTTCAACCCGCTGGAATTGGCCGAGGAGGTGGTTGCCGGGTACGCCGGCGTGGCCGAGGGCAAGGAGCTGCAGCTCTACGCCTGCATCGATGCGAACGTTCCCGGGCTGGTGCGCGGCGATGCCGCGCGCATCCGACAGATTCTCGCCAACCTGCTGAGCAACGCGCTGAAGTTCACCGACATCGGTCGGGTGGTGCTGCGCTTGCGCATCGTCGCCGGCGAGTCGGGCGAGACGGCCCTGCAGTGGCAGGTGACCGATACCGGCATCGGCATGTCCGACGCCCAGCAGCAACGCCTGTTCGAGCCCTTTTACCAGGCCCACGGCCATGAACACACGGTCAGCGGCACCGGCCTGGGCTTGTCGATCTGCGCGCGGCTGAGCCAATTGATGGGCGGACAGCTGCGCGTGGTGAGCGAAACCGGGCTGGGCAGCAGCTTCACCTTCACCCTGGCGCTGCCGGTGCTGGAGCGCGCCCAGCCGCTGGCCGATGGCGGGCCGCTGTTGCCGCAGCCGGTTTACGTGCGGGCGCCGGTGAAGGAGCTGGCGCAGAACCTGGCCGCCTGGGTCGACTGCTGGGGGGGCTCGGCGCTGGTCCAGGAGGAGCTGCCGAGCGATACACCGTCCGGCGCGGTGCTGCTGGACCTGCTCGATACCGGCCACGAGCCACTGTGGAGCGGGCCGCGCGTGCGCGCGCTGGCCGAGGCCAGCGTGCAGCCGCAGGCGTCCAGCCAGGGCTGGGAAGTCAGCCTCTACCACCTTTCCGCCATCGCCCAGGCCTTGCGCCTGGCGCAGCAGGGAGGCAGTGCCGAGGCGCGGCACGCGCCCCGTGTCACTCGCCTGGGCAAGCTCGGCCTGCGGGTGCTGGTGGCCGAGGACAACCCGATCAACCAGGCCCTGCTCAAGGAGCAACTGGAGGAGCTGGGCTGTCGCGTCACGCTCACCAGCAATGGTCGCGAAGCCATGCAGCGTTGGGCGCCCGGCGCTTTTGACGCACTGCTGACCGATGTGAACATGCCGGTGATGAATGGCTACGAGCTGGTCGGCGAGTTGCGCCGCCACGACAGCTGGCTGCCGATCATCGGCGTCACCGCCAATGCGTTGCGCGAGGAGGGCGAGCGTTGCATGGCGGTGGGCATGAACGCCTGGCTGGTCAAGCCGATGAGCCTGCGCACGCTGCATGACGGGCTGCTCAAGGTCTGCGGCCATGCGGCGGCCGAGCCGGCGGAAAGCGAAAAGCAAACCCAGGCGCCAGTACAGGACCGCATTCAGGTCTCGGAGAAGATGCGCGAGCTGTTCCTGCGTACCATGCGTCAGGATATGCAGGGGGTGACTGACGCCCTGCAGGTCAGCGACCTGCCGACCGTCCGTCAGCAGGTGCACCGCCTGCGGGGCGCGCTTGCGGTGGTCCAGGCCCATGGTCTGAGTGATGCCTGCGGTGCGGTGGAGCAAGCGCTGATCGCGCAGCCCGCCGGGCCGGAACTGTCCGCGGCGGTGAACGCGCTGATGGGACGAATCGAGGCGGCCCTGGCCAGCCTCTGAGAGCCTGTCCGGTAACCGGGGCTACTCTGGAATAGTGGTCGTGCCCTGTGGCCGGCCGACGATCGCAAACGTTGGGACACAAGAAAACTCATGGAAAAAGTCAGAGTGGCACTAGCGGACGACCATCCCATCGTCCTGATGGGCGTTCGTGAGGTGATCGAACGGGATGATCGCTTCGAGGTGATCGGCGAGGCGCACAACTCCAGCGAACTGGTGGCCCTGTACCGCGAACAGCGCCCGGCCATCGTTATCACCGACTACAACATGCCGGGCGACCAGACCTATGGCGACGGCATCAAGCTGATCGAGTTCCTCCTGCGCAACTTCCCTGACACGCGCATCCTGATCCTCACCATGCTGTCCAACCCGCTGATCCTTTCCAGCCTGTACGACCTGGGCGTGTCGGGGGTGATCCTGAAGAATGGTGACCTCAACGAGATCCTGGTGGCGCTCAAGGCGCTGTCGCAAGATCGCATCTACCGCGGACCGGGCATGCAGTCCTCGAGCAGCGTGCTGGCCAGCGGGGACGATGTGGAAGGGCGCATCGCCAGTCTGTCGGTAAAGGAATACGAAGTGCTGCGACACTTCGTTTCGGGGATGAGCGTGCGTGACATCGCGCTGCTGCTGAACCGCAGCGTGAAGACGGTGAGTGCGCAGAAAATCTCCGCCATGCGCAAGCTGGACGTGGATACCGACCAGGCACTGCTGACGTTCTGCGTGATGGCCAATCTGTTCCAGTAAGCCGGGCCCAGGATGCGCCTGTAGGAGCGAGCTTGCTCGCGAACTGCCCCGATGCTGAAGTCCATGGTAGGCCAACTGTCCTCTTCCTGAGGCTCCGCTCCTGCCAGATCAAGAGCCCCTCACCCTAACCCTCTCCCGCAAGCGGGAGAGGGGACTGTTCGGTGCAGAAACAAACGATGGCGCCAGCCGGCACGGACGGGTGCCTCTCTCTCAGCGCAGCTCGGCCTCGCCCTGCTGGCTGTTCCCGCCATCGTCGATCCACAGGTAGCGCACCTCCCCAGCACCTGCCGGCAAGGCCTGTTTGGGCTCCAGCACGCGCTGCGAAAATGGCGGCAACAGGTCGGCCGGCAGCGGCGAACCGCTGTTGCCCTGGCGTACTTCGGCGCCGGCCAGGGTAATGAAGTAGGCGGTGGGGTTTTCCACCTGCACAGCCTGGCCGGCCCTGCGGAAGACCAGTTTGCCTGGAGCTTCCTCGGCCTCTTTCATCAGGGCGCGCGGCCGATAGATGACCTTCATCTGGGTGCGCAGGGTGACGGTCAGGCGCGACTGCCCTTCGGCCAAGGGCTCGTTGGATTGCGGCGGAATCTCGTAGAGGTTGAGCCAGTACAGCGACTCACGGTCCGTGGGGAGTTTTTCCCCGGTATGCAGCAGGCGCAGGCTGCGCTGCTGGCCGGGGTTCAGGCGGAATACCGGGGGCAGAGGCATGATCGGCGCCTGCGCGGTCTGTGGCGCGGCGTCGAGGTCGCCGTTGTCGATCCAGGCCTGCACGATGACCGGGTAGCTGTTCTGGTTCACCAGTGCCAGCGAAGCCTCGTGCTGGCCTGCGTCGAAGATCACCCGTGTACGTTCGGCGGTGACGCCGGCCTGCACCTGTGCGCTGGCGAATAGTCCCAGGCCGAGCAGGAGTCCCAGCAGCCGTTTACTGCACACGGATCACCACCTGCGCGGTGGCTTCCACGCGGCCAGGGGTGACGGTGGGCATGCTGCCGAGGCTGAGCTTTTCCAGGCGGGCGCGGAACGTCTCGCTGTACTGGGAGATACCGCCCACTTCACCGGTCTTGTTCGAGGCGCTACCGATGACCGGGTACCAGCCACGCGCTTCGGCGTTGCTGCCGTTGGCGGAGTCCTCGTTGGCCAGCAGGTTCATCGTGCTGCCGTTGCGCAGCAGGCGGATGCCGACGCCCTGGGCCATGCCCGGTTCGCCGTAGCGGTCGGAGACCAGGTAGGACAGTCCGCCGCTGGCATTGACCAACCCGAGCCCGGAGGAGGCGGCCAGCGCGCCGGCGGAGACCTTGATGCCCAGTGCGGTGCCACTGGTGCCGGATTGGCTGGTGCTGGGGGTGGTGCTGCTGAGCACGCCGCTCTGGCATTTGAAGTCGACCTGGAAGGGCATCTCGCGGTTGGCCCCGGCGTTGATCTCGCCGATGGAGATCGACGGGAACACCACGTGCGGCGTGACATTGGTGACCGCGCAGGTCGGGTAGCGCTTGAGTGTCACGTCGCCGTACAGGCCGATGGCGCCCGGCCAGTTGTAATGCCAGCCGCTGTAGTTGGCGTAGTGGCTCTGGCCGACGGTGGGGTAGTTCAGACCCGGCCCCTTGATGGCGATGTAGCCGGCGGGCTGGGTGCGGCCATACAGCTGCGACTTCGTATTGGGCGAATAACCCTGGGTGGTCTCCAGCGGCGCCCTGAAGAGTTCGGCGCGCACTGCGCTGAGGTTCTTCGCCTTGACCAGCTGGAAACCGCGCGAGTCGATGTCCAGCCCGCTGAGCTGACGCTCGCGCCAGACGTCGGTGAAGTACTGGCCGGTTTCCACGTGGGTCAGGCGCAGCAGCACATTGGGCCAGGCGGTGCGGTAGGCGGACTGCAGGCCGATGGAGTTGCCCACGCTGTCGCCGCCCTGGTACCAGCCGCTGTAGAGGTCGTCGGCGTTGGTGGAGAACATCTCGTAGACCGCGTCTCCCGGTGCGCAGCGGAAAAACACGCGCTCGGCGTCGTAGCCGGCGGAGTTGCCGTACTGGGTGATGGGTGACACGGCGCTGGCGATCAGGCTGCCGTCGGGCTGGAAACTGGCATCGCTGACGTTGATCACGCTGGGCAGGCCGAGTGAGCCATTGCAGGTGTCGCAAGCGCCATCGCCGGGCCAGGCCCCGGCCACACCCTCGCCAGGGCGGATCGAGGTGTTGGAGGTGGTGGTGGCGCTGCCGACGGCGATCACCTTGTAGCAAGTGGCCCAGGCCGTCGGCGCGAGCAGCAGGGCGAGCAGCGGCAGGCTGCGCAGGATAGTGGTCATGGTACCTCCGGAAGGCAGGTGGCCTGCAGGCGCACCAGTACCTGATCCAGGTCGGTGCCCTTGAGGTCATAGGGAAGCTGGCAGGCGTCTTCCTTGCGCTCGCCCCACTGCACGCGCAGTCGGCCCTTCTCTCCTTCGGCGCGGGCATAGACCTGCCCGCCCTGGCCGACCATGCCGATGTTCACGCCATTGCCGTCGAGCACGTCGGCGCCCAGCGGCAGCGGCTGGCCATCGGGCAGCTTGGCCTGGATCAGCAGGGGGTGGCCGGTGAGGGTCTTGAACTCGACGCGCACGGCGGCGCCGGCGTAGGGCGCGATCTTGCGTTCGGTTTCCACCAGCTCGGCGTTTTCGTCGATGCCTTGCGGGTCGAGGCTGATGGGGTTGTAGCGGTAGGGCGAGAGCGACGGCACCACGGCATAGCCGTTGCTGTCCACCCGTGCACCCTGGCCGCCGCGCACACCCGCGCCGCTGGCGCCCTTGGCTTCCACCAGGGCGAAGGTGTCGCCGACGTAGGGCCCGAGGGTCAGGCCGCCGCTGTGCAGCACCGCCGCGCCGCGCAGGCCGCCGTTGACCTGGCGGTAGCTGGAGCTTTCGGCGTAGCCGGCGTTGAGCGTGGCCACCGAGGTCTGCTGCTGCACGCTGCCGTTGAAGTCGGTGCCCTGGCCTTCGCTATCGCGCCCGGCGGAGAGGGCGTAGCTCAGGGTACGGTCCTCGCCCAGGGTGCCGTTGAGGCCGGTCTGATAGGTGCTGCCGCTGCTGTCACCGGAGCGTCGCGAGGCCATGGCACTGAGGTTCGGCGCGCGGCTGCTGGAGCCCAGCGGCATGGAAAGGCTCAATGTCAGGGTGTTGTTGCGGTTGCTGCCGTGTTGCAGGTTGTACTGCGGCGGCTGCGACGGGTCGTAGTCGTCGTTCACGTCGCGGTACCAGGTGGTCTGCTGGCGCGAGTAGGAAAGGTTGTAGCTCAGTTGGCGCCAGGTATTGGAGTAGCCGAGCTGCAACTGGGTGTCGTGGCTCTTGCCGTCGTAGTAGTCGGCGGTGGATCCGGACAGGTAGAGGTTGCCGTACTGCCCCAGGCCCTGGTTGACCAGCAGGGTGAACTGGTTGCGCTGCTTGTAGCTGCTCGAATCCCAGGTGTCGCCGTGGTCGCTGGCATCGCGGGCGGAGAGTGCATCGCCGAGGTCGCGATAACCTTCGGTGGAGTAGCGGTAGCCGGCCAGGGTCAGGGTGGTCTGGGTTGGCTGGAAGGTCCGGCTGTAGTTCAGTCCGACGCGCCAACCCTGCTTGCGCTGGTTGTTTTCCACGGTGGCGCTGGAGAAGGTGGTGTTCATGCCGAACGCGCCGTAGGGCGTGGCCAGCACGCCGCCGCCGAGCACGGCCAGGTAGTCCTCGGCGACGCGCGCGCCGAGGTTGGCGGTGAGGGCGTTGGTCAGGCCGCGCTGGTAGGTCAGGTCGCCGAACAGGTCGTTGCCGTCGCTGTACTGGCGCGCCTGGCCGACCGTGGCGCTGTAGCGCGACAGGCCGGGGCGCATGGACTCGGGCACGGCGGAGAAGGGCACGGAGAAGCGCGAGACGCTGCCGTCGGCCTCGATTACCTGCACGTCCAGGTCGCCGTCGTAAGCAGTGCCGTAGAGGTCGTCGATGACGAAGGGGCCGGGCGCCACGGTGGTTTCATGGATCTTCCGGCCGTTCTGGCTGATCACCACCCGCGCATTGGTGTTCGCGGTACCGCGCACCTGCGGCGCGTACTGGCGTTGCGAGTCCGGCAGCATGCGGTCGTCGGTGGCCACGCGCACGCCGCGGTAGCCCATGCTGCCGAACAGATTGCCCTCGGTGTAGCTGTCGCCCAGGGTCAGTTCGCTGCGTATTCCCGGCAGTGCGCGCTGGGCGTAGGTGCGGATGCTGTTCCAGTCGCTGCGGGTGTTCCCCGCGTAGCTGGAATAGGTGTAGTTGGACTGGTGACGCAGGCGCCACAGGCCGAGGTTCACGCCGCCGTTCAGGCCGAGGTAGCCGTAGTTCGAGTCACCGCCGCTGCCGGAGCCTTCGAAGCTCGAACGGTAGAGGTTGGCGTCGTAGTTGACGAAGCCCATGGTGCTGCCAGCGTCCCACTCATCCGGGCTGACATAGCCGCGTGGCTTGATGTCGAGCAGCGCCTGAGGCACCGAGAGGTCCAGGCGCAGGCGCGCCGTGTCGAGATTCCAGGTCGATTCGGGCAGGCGCTCGCTGAGCCAGTGACAGATGCCCTGGTCGTCCTTGCCGGCCTTCGGGTCGGGGCGCGCGCCCAGGCTCTGGCGTAGGAAGCGCTCGCTGAAGCAGGGCTCGGCGCGTTCGCCGTGCTGGCGCATTTCCACTTCGGCGCGGGTGGCGTACTGGCCGTTGAGGTAGAGATCGACGTGATAGGTGCCAGGGTCCACCTGGTCGGCGCGGTTGAAGCGCTCCAGGCTGCCGCCGGCCAGTCCCGATCCCATCAGCAGGCTGTCGTCGAAGCGGTAGTCCGCATCGCCCTGGGCCAGGCCCGCGACCACCATGGCGAGGGTTCCGAGGGCGAAGGGCAGCAGCGGTCCATGGCTGAAATCAACGCGGCAGGTCATGGCGAAGTTCCACTCTTGCGCCGTAGTCGTTGATCAGCAGGGCGGACAGTCGCACAGGTCCGGCGGGCAGTGCCGAAGGCTTTTCAGCCTGCCATTGGGCCTGGCCCATGGGCGCGATCATGCCTGGCTGCAGCTTCCATTGACGCTCGCCAACGCTGAGCGTCGCGCCGCCGAAG
Source organism: Pseudomonas sp. PVC-3-1 (assembly GCF_057444315.1). Classification (NCBI taxonomy): domain Bacteria; kingdom Pseudomonadati; phylum Pseudomonadota; class Gammaproteobacteria; order Pseudomonadales; family Pseudomonadaceae; genus Pseudomonas; species Pseudomonas sp. PVC-3-1. The sequence goes on along the minus strand of NZ_CM172023.1, from coordinate 6,160,477 downwards.
GAGGCGTGGTAGCCGGTCGGGTTCTCCACCTTCACGCTCCAGCCGCTGCCGCTCTGCACGAGAGAGAAGCGCAGCTTCTCGGGCAGCTGCTCCGGGCTGCCGGCAATGGCAGCCGGGCGGTAGAACAGCTTCAGGCGGTTGCGCAGCATCAGCAGCATCTGGTTCTGGTCGGCCTTGGCGGCATTGCGCGGTGGAATCTGCAGCACGTTGAGGTGGAACAGCGACTCGCGGTCCTGGGGCAGCCCGGAGCCGGTGTAGAGGATGCGCAGGGTCTGGCCGCTGCCGGGCGCCATGCGCGACACCGAAGGGTTCACCACGAAGGGGGCCTTGGCGGTATCCGGCGCGGAGGCGGGATCGTTGACGTCGATCCATGCCTGGATGACGTTGGGGAAGCCATCCTTGTTGGTCAGCTGCACGGTCTTTTCCCGGGCGTCGCCGGGGTAGATGACACGGGTGCCGGTGATCACCACGCTGGCCTGGGCGAGCGTGGCGGTGAAGGATGCCAGCAGGGCGAGCGCGAGCGTCGCCGCGCGAAGCGGGCGCAGTGGGAGGGCGTTCATCCGGTTCACCTGTCTTGCCGGGTCGTTCGGCGTGCGATCACCCCTGAACGACGCGGCGCAATGCGGGGAGGCGGCACCGGGGGGCGGTGCCGCGGGGTATCACTCGTAGCGCAGGGTGTAGGTCACCGAGCCAAGAACCGGACCGGGGGTCACGGTGGTGGCTTCGGAGATGTACTGCACCGCGTAGTCGTAGCTGGCGCTGGTTTCACCGTCGGCGAGGACGATGTCACCGGCGGCCACGGCCGCGCCGCCCGCCAGGTTCACCGGGTTGCCGGCCGGGCCGTCGAGCAGCTGCAGGGCCACACCGGTGGCGCCGCTGGTGGCGGTGTTGGTCAGGTTGCCCGAGGCAGTGGCGTTGGTGGCCTGGAACAGGGTGGTGAAATGCTCGTCGGCACCGCTGGGCGCGGCGCAACCGGTCAGCTGCAGGGTGAAGCTGGTCTCGCCGGTGGTCTGGCCGACGCTGCCGTTCAGGGCGCTGACCGGGACGCTGTCGAGGATCACGGTCGGGTCGGTGTTGCCATCGACCACGGCCGAGCAGGTCTGGTCGGTCACTTCACCACTGAAGTTGATGGTGTTGGCGGCGAAGGCAAGTCCCGGCACAGCGAAGGTCGCTGCGACAGCCAGGGCGGTTGCGTGAAGTTTCATTCTCTTGAGCTCCATGGTCAGGGTTTTTTCCCACGGCCATCTTCTCTTCTGAATGCGCGGAACTCTCTGAGACGAATCTGAAAGCGCAGGTGCGCCGCTGACGAACGGCGAAAATGACTGTTGCAGAGCGATTCGCCGCGGCTGTCCGAGGGACTGCCGGAGCCTGCGGGGAAAAAATCTTCACCCGGCTGTCGATTCCTGCCCGCGCGCTTCGACTATGAGGTAACTGCAAGCACAGCGCGCGCCGGAGACGACCATGAAGTACCTCTGCCTGATCTACGTGGATGACCAGCGGCTCTCCAGCCTGTCGGATGGGGAGTATTGCCGTCTGATGGACGAGTGCTTCGCCAACGACGAACACCAGCGCCGCGCCGGCCGGGTGCTCGCCTCGGAGGCGCTGGAAACGGTGGAGACCGCCACGACGCTGCGCCATGGCGCGGCGGGGCTGTCGATCACCGACGGGCCGTTTGCCGAGACCCGCGAATACCTGGGCGGCTTCGTGCTGATCGACGCCCGCGACCTCAACGAGGCGCTGCAGATCGCCGAGCGTATTCCCAGCGGCCGCCTGGGCGCGGTGGAAGTCCGCCCGGTGCGCGACTGGGACCGTTACTTCGCCGGGCGTTGAGCCGCGGCGATTCATGTGAAAGCGACATCAGGAGGATGGAATGCTCAAGTGGATTGCGTTGGTTGTAGTCGTGGCCGTGGTGGTGATCCTGGTGCTGGCGGCGAATCGTCCGGGCACCTTCCGCGTGGAGCGCTCCCTGCGCATCCAGGCGCCGCCGGAGAAGGTCCAGGGCTACATCGAGGACTTCCATCAGTGGCAGCAGTGGTCGCCCTTCGAGGCCCTCGACCCGGGCATGCAGCGCAGCTTTTCCGGCAACGAGAAAGGTCGCGGTGCGGTGTATGCCTGGTCAGGCAATGGCAAGGCGGGCGCCGGGCGGATGGAAATCGTCGAGAACGACCCCGGCAGCCGCACCACCATCGCCCTGGATTTCCTCAAGCCGTTCAAGGCCAGCAACACCGCCGAATTCACCCTGGTGCCGCGTGACGGCGGCACCGAAGTGACCTGGGCGATGTTCGGCCCGGTGCCCTTCGTGGCGAAGATCATGCACCTGTTCATCGACGTGGACCGCATGGTCGGCAAGGACTTCGAGGCGGGCCTGGCCAACCTCAAGGTGCTGGCCGAGAAGGGCTGATGCAAGCCGCAACCTGAAGGAGGCGAGCCGTGTGCCCTCTGTGTGTATCGACCCTGACGCTGGCCGTGACCAGCGTTCTTTCCGCCGGCGGCATCAGCGCCTTTGCCGTCACCCGCCTGCGCGGCAAGCGCCGCGTCCGGTCCCACGAGCAGCGGGAGCTTTCCCCGGAGCGTCCCCAGGAGCGTGCGATATGAAACTGGCTAACCAGCGTTCTGCTTTTCCAGAGATGCCTCGCGTGGTCTCCCCGGCCGCCTGGCGGCAGGCGCGCATTCGCCTGCTGGAGCAGGAAAAGGCCGCCACCCACGCCCGCGACGCGCTCAGCGCCCAACGCCGCGAACTGCCGGTGGTGCGCATCGACAAGGACTATCGCTTCGAAGGTCCGCACGGTCCGCTGCGTCTGCTCGATCTGTTCGAAGGGCGGCCGCAGCTGATCGTCTACCACTTCATGTTCCACCGCGACACCGGGCTGGGCTGCGAAGGCTGCTCCTTCCTTATCGACAACATCGGTCGGCTGGAGCACCTGCATGCCCGTGGCACCACCTTCGCCATGGTCTCCCGCGCGCCGCTGGAGGAGATCGCGCCGTTCCGCGCCCGCATGGGCTGGCAGTTCCCCTGGTACTCGTCGCTGGGCAGCGACTTCAACTATGACTTCCACGTCAGCGTCGACGAATCGGTCGCCCCGGTGGAATACAACTATCGTGACAAGGCGGAGCTGGAGCGCCTCGGCCAGGACTACCACGTACGCGGCGAGCAGCCGGGCATGAGCGTGTTCCTGCGCGACGGCGACCAGGTCTTCCACAGCTACTCGACCTACGGTCGCGGGCTGGAGGCGCCGTTGTTCACCTACCACCTGCTCGACCTCACCCCGCTGGGGCGCGGCGAAGGCTGGGGTGGCATGCCCGACTACCAGGGCAAGGGGATGAACTGGACGCGCTTCCACGACGACTACGACCAAGCCGCGCCGCCGCACAGCTGCTGCGGTTCCTGATCCGTCATCAGAACGAGGAGAACCCCATGACTGCCGCTGAAAAGAACGCCGCCCACGCCGAGCTTCACGCGCTGCTGGAGAGCTGGCTGAAATCCGTCCGTGCCTCGGATGTGGAGGGCGTCATCCGCCACTACACCCGCGACATCCTCGCCTTCGATGCGGTGAAGCAACTGCAATTCCAGGGCGTCGAGGCCTACGCCAGCCATTGGCGCGACTGTACGCAGATGTGCAAGGAGCCCACCTTCGAGATGCACCAGCTGAGCTTCGAGGGTGGCGGCGAGAGCGCCTTCGGGCACTACCTCGCCCACTGTGGCGGCATCGACGAAAAGGGCCAGTACAATGCCTCCTGGGTGCGCGTCACGGTCGGCCTGCGACGCGAAGCGGGCCAGTGGAAGATCGCCCACGAGCACTTCTCCCTTCCCTTCGATCCAGCGACGGGACAGTTGCTATTCGACGCCAAACCCTGACCTGAACTGTAGGAACGAGCTCGCTCGCGAACCGCTTGATGCCGTGGGTACCCGGCGAGATTCGCGAGCAAGCTCGCTCCTACGAAGAGCCGCTCATGCTGCGGCTCGGCGAAGAGGGGGCATTGTTCACTGCCAAGCCTTGAACTGTACCTGTAGGAGCGAGCTCGCTCGCGAACCGCTTGATGCCGTGGGTGCCCGGCGAGGTTCGCGAGCAAGCTCGCTCCTACGAAGAGCCGCTCATGCTGCGGCCCGGCGAAGAGCGCCCGTTGTCACTGCCAAGCCTTGAACTGTACCTGTAGGAGCGAGCTCGCTCGCGAACCGCTTGATGCCGTGGGTGCCCGGCGAGGTTCGCGAGCAAGCTCGCTCCTACGAAGAGCCGCTCATGCTGCGGCCGGCGAAGAGGGGGCGTTGTTCACTGCCAAGCCTTGAACTGTACCTGTAGGAGCGAGCTCGCTCGCGAACCGCCTGATGCCGCGGGTACCCGGCGAGGTTCGCGAGCAAGCTCGCTCCTACAGCAATCCCTTGGCCTCGGCGTAACGAAACAACCCGCAACGATCTCCCCGACGCACCCGTCCGGTCATCTCCCCGCCTGACGAGAATCCGTGCAGGATAGGCAGACCTTCCACGCCAAGGACACCGGCCCGCATGCACGAGTACGTTACCCAGCCCCTGCGCGATGTGGTGGACGACATCTACCGCCGCGAATCGCGCCGGGTGCTGGCCACGCTGATCCGCCTGCTGGGCGACTTCGATCTCGCCGAGGAGGCGCTGCACGAAGCCTTCGTCGCCGCCGTGGACCAGTGGCGACGCGACGGCGTGCCGGCCAACCCGCGTGCCTGGCTGGTGTCCGCCGGGCGCTTCAAGGCCATTGACGGCCTGCGCCGGCGTTCGCGTTTCGACGCCTCCCTGACGCAGATCGCCGAGCAACTGGAGATCGACGCGCAATCAGTGGAGGAACTGGCCGACGAAAGCGTCGAGGACGACCGCCTGCGGCTGATCTTTACCTGCTGCCACCCGGCGCTGCCGGCGGACTCGCAGGTGCCGCTGACCCTGCGCGAAGTCTGCGACCTGAAGACCGAGGAAATCGCCCGCGCCTACCTCGCCGCGCCCCCGACCATCGCCCAGCGCATCGTCCGCGCCAAGGCGAAGATCCGCGACGCGCAGATTCCCTACCAGGTGCCCGAAGCGGCCGAATTGCCCGAGCGCCTGGCCAGCGTGCTGCGGGTCATCTACCTGGTGTTCAACGAAGGCTATTCGGCTTCGGCCGGCGACTCGCTGACCCGCACCGACCTCTCCGCCGAAGCCATCCGCCTGGGCCGGCAGTTGCTGGAGTTGCTTCCCGAAGCCGAAGTGATGGGCCTGCTCGCGCTGATGCTGCTGCACGAATCCCGGCGCGAGTCGCGCACCGCAGAAGACGGCGAACTGGTCCTGCTGGAAAACCAGGACCGTGCGCGCTGGAACCGTGCTCTGATCGACGAGGGCCAGCAACTGATCACCGCTGCGCTCGCTACCCGCCGTATCGGCCCCTATACCCTGCAGGCGGCCATCTCCGCCGTGCACGCCGCCGCGCCGGATATGGCCAGCACTGACTGGGCGGAGATCGTCGGGCTCTATGACCTCCTGCTGGCCATGCAGCCTTCGCCGGTGATCGAACTCAACCGCGCCGTGGCCCTGGCCATGCGCGATGGACCGGAAGCCGGGCTGGCGCAGGTGGACGCCATCCTCGCCCGGGGCGAACTGCGCGACTACCACCTGGCCCATGCCGCCCGCGCCGATTTCTACCGTCGACTGGAGCGCCGCACGGAGGCGCGTGCCGCTTACGAGCGTGCCCTGGAGCTGGCGACACTGGAGCCGGAGCGGCGCTTCCTGGAGCAGAGGATTCGCGAACTCGACCGTTGAGTTGCAGTGAAATATCAAACTGCCACACTGTTCGACCGACCTGCCCGACCACACCCCATGACCGAACCGACGCCGCGCGATTCCCTCTGGACTGTCTTCCTGATCTTCCTGCGCCTGGGCCTGACCTCCTTCGGCGGGCCGGTGGCGCACCTGGGCTATTTCCGCGAGGAATTCGTCAGTCGGCGGCGCTGGCTGGATGAAGCGCACTACGCCGATCTGATCGCCCTCTGTCAGTTCCTTCCCGGCCCTGCCAGCAGCCAGCTGGGCATGGCGCTGGGCGCCCTGCGCGCGGGGCAGTGGGGCGCGCTGGTCGCATGGATCGGGTTCACCCTGCCCTCGGCAGGGCTGATGTGGCTGGTCGCCCTGGGGCTCTCACGGCATGGCCAATGGCTACCTGCCGGCGCGCTGCATGGGCTGATGCTGGTCTCGGTCGCCGTGGTGGCCCACGCCGTGTGGGGCATGGCCAAGTCGCTGTGCCCGGACTGGCAGCGCCAGGGGCTGATGATCCTGGTGACCGCCGTGGCGTTGCGGTGGCCTGGCATGGCTGTGCAGTTGCTGGTGATCCTCGCGGCTGCGCTGATGGGCATGGGCGGGCTGCGGCCATCCGCTGCGAGCGATTCGGTGAGCCCGGGTCAGTCGACGTCCCGTCGTCGGGGCGGCTTCTACCTGCTGCTGTTCTTCGCGCTGCTGGCGCTGCTGCCCGTGCTGGCGGCTGCGTGGCATGTGCCCTGGCTTGCGCAGTTCGACGCCTTCTACCGTGTCGGCAGCCTAGTCTTCGGTGGCGGGCATGTGGTGCTGCCGCTGTTGCAGAGCGCGGTAGTCAATCCTGGCTGGGTCGATGCACAGACCTTCCTCGCAGGCTACGGCGCGGCGCAGGCGTTGCCGGGGCCGCTGTTCACGTTCGCCGCTTTCCTCGGTGCTGCCATCGCTGAACCGGGCGGCGTGGCAGGTGCGCTGCTTTGCCTGGTGGCGATCTTCCTGCCGTCGTTCCTGCTGGTGCTCGGCGCCTTGCCGTTCTGGGAGAGCCTGCGCCGCCAGCGTCGTCTGCGCGCGGCGCTGGCCGGGGTGAACGCCGCCGTGGTCGGTCTGTTGCTGGCGGCGCTGATCCATCCCATCGGCAGTGAGACCATCGTTGGTCTGCTCGACATCTCCCTGGTCGCGCTGGCCTTTCTGGTGCTGCTCAGTGGCCGCCTGCCCCCCTGGACGCTGGTGCTGCTGGGTGCGTTGGGTGGGGCCCTGGTCGATTCGTTCTAGAGGCTGCTCACCAGGTGGCCGCCGTCCACGGCCAGCACGGCGCCGGTCATGAAGGCGCCGGCATCGCTGGCCAGCAGCAGGAAGGGGCCTTCCAGCTCCTGCAACTGGCCGAGGCGGCGCATCGGTACCGTGTCGCGGATGTAGGCCTGGCCCTTGTCGCTGTCGAAGTAGGCGTCGTTCATTTCAGTCTTGAAGTAGCCGGGCGCGATGGCGTTGACCCTTATGTTGAAGCGCGCCAGTTCCAGCGCCAGGGATTTGCTCAGCTGCACCACGCCGGCCTTGGCCGCGCAGTAATGGCTGTAGCCGCCGCCCACGCGCAGGCCGAGGATCGAGGCAATGTTGACGATGCTGCCGCCGCATCCTGCCTTGGCCAGGCGCTGCGCTGCGCATTGGGCGACGCGCCAGACCCCGTCGAGATTGGTGGACAGCATGGCGCGCCAGTCTTCCTCGCTGACCTCCAGCGCGCGCTGGCCGTTGCCAATGCCGGCGTTATTGAGCACCACGTCGACCACGCCGAACTGTGCCTCGGCGCTGTCGAAGGCGGCCTCGACGCTGGCGCGGTCGGTCACATCCAGCGCCACGGCATGGGCTTCGCCGCCCGCGGCGCGGATGGCCTCAGCCAGCTGCGCCAGGCGCTCGGTGCGACGTGCCGCCAACACCACGCGGGCACCCGCACGGGCGGCTACATGCGCCAGGTGCGCACCGATGCCACTGGAGGCGCCGGTGATCAGGACGGTCTTGCCGGCCAGGGAGAAGAGGTCGTCGCTCATGGCTGTTCCTTCGTTGATCAAGCGGAATCGCTGACCGCCAAGGTTAGCCCGCGCAGCCCTCAAGGGCGTGCAGGGCGCGCCATTCGCAGCGCGAATGACGAGCTGCGCTTTTTTATCGAGCTGCGCTTTCTCATGTAGGAGCGAGCTTGCTCGCGAACCGCCCAATGCCGGAGCAAGAGCTGTCGCGAGCAAGCTGGCTCCTAGAGTGAGCAGAAACGAAAAAGCCCGGCTCAAGGGCCGGGCTTTTTCATGACCGGGAAGCGAATCAGGCAGCGAGTGCGCGAGCCTGCTTCTTCTTCACCTGCGCGCGGCAAGCATCACCGAACGCCTGGAAGATCTTCACCGAGTCGGGGTTCTTCGCTGCCTGCCATTCCGGGTGCCACTGCACCGCGAAGAGGAAAGGCGAGAGGGTCGGAGCGTGAATCGCCTCGACCAGGCCGTCTTCAGCGTGGGCGATGGCTTCGATGCCCTTGCCCAGGTTCTTCAGGCCCTGGCCGTGCAGCGAGTTGACGCGGATCTCGTCGCCCAGCAGCTTCTGCAGCCAGCTGCCCGCTTGCGGACGCACGCCGTGGACCTGGCTGTACTGCACGTCGACCGGGTCTTCGGGATTCTCGCGATGGTCATTGAAGCCGGGCTCGGCGTAGACCTTCTGGTAGATATCGCCGCCCAGGGCCACGTTGATTTCCTGCATGCCGCGGCAGATACCGAAGATCGGCAGGCCACGCGCGATGGCGGCCTTGATCAGCGGGATGTCGAAGTTGTCGCGGTCCTTGTCCTGGCCCTTGCCGGGAGTTTCGTTCTCCTGGCCATACAGGGTCGGATCGATGTTGCTGCCGGCGCCGGTCAGGTACACGCCGTCGGCCATGTCCAGGTATTGCTCGAGGTCTTCGATGCCGCAGCAGGTCGGTACCAGTACTGGCACGCAATCGGACTGTTCAACCAGGGGCACGATGTATTTGTGGGTCATTACCTGATAGTCGTGGCCTTTGCGCTCTTGGCTGCCCATGGACATCAGGACGACGGGTTTACGGAGAGTCTGTTTCTTGTTGCCAATGTTGCTGTTGGACATATGTCACCTTTGGACGGGCTGCAGCCCATCGTTTTTGTGCAGGCGCGCAGCGGAAAGGCGCGCTACCTGAGGCCCCGAGCACTGCCGGGAGCGCACAGAAGGCGAAGTTTCCCGGTCGAAACCTGCCTACCAGCCTGCCAGAGCCGTTAAATATGTCAAACGAATTCGACGACGAGCGTCAAAAATAATGGCCGAAATCTTGTCGGACAATTATTGCAAGTAATTGGTTTTAAAGGATTTTTATAAATATCCAGACGTGCTGAAAAGTCCATTATTTAAAACGCTGGTTCATTGTGGTGAAAAATTCTGCACGCTTTTTCACGGCGGCCGTTCAGGATCGGCAACGCCCGCGCCGGCGGCACGCTCTGCCTCGCGGGTTTGCCTTCAGTGGTGCTCGATGCGGTTGCGGCCGTTCTGCTTGGCCCGGTAGAGCGCGCTGTCGCTGCGTGAGAGTGCAGCCTCGGCGGAGGCGTCGGAGGCCTCCAGTGCCGCGATGCCGATGCTGATGCTCAGCGGGATGCGCTGGCCGCCCTGCATCAGCGGTTGCTCCAGCAATTGCTGCTGCAGGCGCTGGGCGAAGACCTGGGCGGCGGCGATGTCGGCGTCGCCCAGCACCACGGCGAATTCCTCGCCGCCCATTCGCCCGGCAAAGTCGACGCGGCGGATGTCGCGCCCGAGGATGCTGGCGAAGTGGCGCAGGGCTTCGTCACCCACGGCGTGACCCCAGCGGTCGTTGATTGCCTTGAAGTGGTCGATGTCGCACATCAGGATCGCCGCGTTGTGCGTCGTCGAGCGCTGTACTCGGCCCAGTTCCGCCTCGATCAGGCGCATGAAATGGCCACGATTGGGCAACTGCGTGAGGAAGTCGGTGGTGGCCAGCACCTGCAGTTCTGCTTCGATGCGTTTGCGTTCGGTGATGTCGGTGATGAAACCGTGCCAGATCAGGCTGCCGTCGGGCAGGCGTTTGGGGTGCGCGTTGCCTTGGCGCCAGAGCGTGCCGCGTCCGGCAATCTGCACGCGGTATTCGTGCCGCCAGGGTTGCAGGTGGGCCGCGGAGGTTTCCAGCGAGGCGAGGCAGGCGGGCAGGTCCTCGGGGTGGATCAGGTCGCGCAGGAATACGGAGTTGTGCTGCATCTGCTCGGCCGGAATGCCGTAGATGTCCATCACCCCCGCGCTGACATAGGGGAAGGCGCCGGTGCCGTCGGGCCGCCGGCGAAACTGGAAGACCATGCCGGGAATTTCATTGGTCAGGTCGGTGAGCAGTTCCACGCTCTCGCGCAGTTGCTCGGCCATACCGCGCAGGGCGGTGATGTCGGTGGTGGTACCGAGCATGCGCAGGGCGTTGCCGGCGGCGTCACGCTCCACCACCTTGCCGCGGCTGCATACCCAGATGTAGTGGCCGTCCTTGTGCTGCAGGCGATGCTCCACTTCGTAGGCCTCGCTCCGGCCCTCGAAGTGTTCGCGCATGGTGTTCTGCACGTACTCGAGGTCTTCGGGGTGAACGCGAGTGTAGGCGTCCTCGATGCGGCTGCCGATCTCGTCCTCGCCATAGCCCAGCAGGGACTTCCAGGCACTGGAGTAATGGATCTCGCCGGTGGGCACGTGACGGTCCCAGATGCCGGTGCCGCTGCCGTCCACCGCCAGGGCCATGCGCCGCTCGCTTTCCTTCTGCGGTGCGCGGGCGCGGTCGAGGAGGGCTTCGCCCAGTTCCAGCACGTCGGCCAGCAGCGTCTGCTGTTCCGGGCTGAGCATCTTGGCGCCCTCGCCAAGCAGCAGCAGGCGTGCCTGCGGGAATCCGTCCTGGTCGCGCAGCGTCTGGCTGCTCAACAGATTCAGGAGTTGACCCTGGTGGCTCAGAGGACGGGTGGTGGCATTGAGGGACAGCAGGGTGGCGAGGGAGAGGGCGCCGGCACCGTCGATGCCGAGCTGGCCGAGCAACTGGCCGCGCATGTCGATGAGCAGGACGGCGCAATTGCCACCGGCATGACGAGCGAGACGCAACAGGCCGTCATATCGCCCGTACTCCTTTACCCCAGGTTTACTGGAAGTTCGCATCCGATAGTAGCTTCTTCAACGGAGGATGGGCGTCGTTCTGGATTGTCAGCCACGCCGGTCATGCGGCAGGCGGACGCAGGTGGCTTTATGAAATCACGGGTAGGTCTGCGGCCACAATCTCCGCCTGCGACAAGAGCGACGAGCGTGCATCGGCAACCTCCGCCCGGCAGTGCGGGGTGGAGGTTGCTGAAGCACGCGCTGGGTCAGTTGATCAGTTGGTCGATCAGTACGGCGTTGGTGTAGATCAGGCTGCCGTCGCTGGCCCGATGACCGACCAGGTGGAACTGTCCGCGATGCTCCACGCCTCCCAGGTACACGCGGAACATGCAGTCGGCCAGCGGCCCGAAGCCTTCGGGCATGTGCAGGTCGAGGGTGTTGAGGTCGGCATCGACCATCATTTCCCGCTGGCCGTTCTCCTGCAGGTACACCTCGGCCTGTTCCAGGTGCAGGCGATCGTCGTCGGTCAGGTAGAAGCGGATGTCTTCCAGCGGCGTGGGCTTCTGCTCGGCGGTGGTCTTGCACCAGCCTTCGAGGGTCATTGCGCTCATGGTGAGGTGCCTCCGTGGTTCGCGTAGGGAAACAACGCGTTGTCGCAGAGTTGGACCGCTTCGCTCGGTGGTCGCTCACTTTTTGTTCAGTGGGGATTTTCGGGCATAAAAAAAGCCGCTCCAGAGGAGCGGCTCGAAGGACGTCGAAGGAGCAATCACAATATCAACGTCAGGAGTTGTCTTCCGCAGGGAAAGTGCGGAAGCGGGAAGATGGGGTAATTCTAGAAAGTTGCATCCGTGGGATAAACCGCCATTCCGGGAAGAGACTTTCTGCATGGGCGTAATAATCTCGCCCGAACACGGGGCAAACTTTCAGACGAATCCGAAAGTTGCCCCGGTCAATAATTCAGCTGGATATCCGTGCTGAATTACAGGATCGACAGCGGATATTCGACGATCAGGCGCAGCTCGTTGTTATCGGCCTCACCCTGGTCGGCGTTGGCGCGGTGGAAGGCCTGGCGCAGGCGGAAGGACAGGTCCTTGGCCGGACCGCCCTGGACCACGTACTTGGCTTCCAGGTCGGTCTCGTGGTGGCTGCCGTCCTCACCGTACAGACCGGCGTAGGCGCCATCCGCATCGGCGTGGCTGCCGTCGATGCCGGTACCGTTGATGTAGCGGGCCATGAAGCTCAGCCCCGGTACGCCGTAGGTATCCATCGCCAGGTCGTAGCGGGCCTGCCAGGAGCGCTCGCCCGGACCGTTGAAGTCGGAGTACTGCACGGAGTTGGCGAGGAACACCGAGTCACCGGTGGCACCGGCACCATCGTCGCCGAAGCCCACGTAGTCGAACGGGGTGTCGCCGTGGACCTTCTGGTAGGCCAGGGTGACGGTGTGCGCCTGCAGGAAGGAGTAGGCGGCGGCCAGCGACCAGGTGGTGTTGCTGATTTCGCCTGCCTTGGCCTGACCTTCGTCGTTGGTGCGGTAGATGTTGAAGTCGAAGGCCAGCGACTGGTCATTGGCCACCGGCAGCACCCAGTTCAGGTTGCCGTAGTACTGGCGCCAGATGTCCTTGAACTCGGAGCCGTATAACGAAACGCTCAGGTTGTCGTTGATCGCGTACTTGCCGCCGAGGAAGTCGACGTCGCTGGTTTCACGCACAGCATAGGCTGCCCACAGGCCACCGTCGCGGGCAGTGGTGACCGGGCTGGTGCCGGAGGTGAAGTGACCGGCTTCCAGATCCAGGCCTTCGATTTCGCTGCTGAACAGGTTGAAGCCCGATGCGGTCTGCGGAATCAGGCGGGTGCCGCCAGCGGCGAAGACGGGGGAGGTCGGCTGCATGTCGCCGAATTTCAGCTCGGTCTTGGAGATGCGCACCTTCAGCGCGCCACCGGCCTTGCCGTAGTCGTCGTCCGGCTTGCCGTCGTTGCCTACCGGCAGGTTGCCCGTACCCGCGCGGCCGCCGCCGGCGTCGAGCTTGATGCCCAGGTAGCCGAAGGCATCCACGCCGAAGCCGACGGTGCCCTGGGTGTAGCCGGAGGAGAAGTTCGCCAGGAAGCCCTGGGTCCAGTCGCGGTTGTCGCCCGCGCCGTTCTTGCCGTCGTGGTCGTAGTACTGGTTGCGCAGCAGGACATCGAACTTGGCGTCCTCGACGAAACCCTTGGCATCGGCCTGGTCGGTGACGAAGGGTTCGGCGCTGGCGAACTGGCTGGCGGCGGCGGAAACAGCGAGGACGATGGCGCTGCGTTTGAGGTGCTTCATGGATATTGCCCCTAGAGTCTTGGAGGACCGGCTCGATGAAGTGCGTGAGAGCCGGACGTTTTTATAGGCAGGCACAATGAATCCGAACATGGATTGACCACGGCGGAAAGTCGCAGGAAGTTGCGTTGGCATTGTTGCAGTTAACTGGCTTTGAATTCCCCCGCGAATTGCTCCAGACGCGGGAGAGCCGACGTCATAATGCCGAAAGAGTTCGCTGATTAAATAACGGATTATGAAAAGGTCTATGTCTCAAACTGTAATAATCAGGACTTTGGTCGGGTTGACACAAGTAATTCGGAAGTTCGGTGGATATGAATAATGTCACTGTTTCCGGGGGCTGCGGGCACGGTGACATGGCGCGCGGCGGGGCGTTGCGGCTAAGCTGCGCGACCCGGCCGCCGCACCTGGTGCGGCGACGTGCCCCACTCACCGACAGCAGAGATTTGTCTTATGACGCCTACCTTCATCCCCGACGCGGACCCCGAATCCATCTCCTCCGACGTCGCCGGCTTCGGCGGCCTGCTGGTATCCACGCAGATCCCTACCCTTGAAGACGGCAGCCTGGAACTGGGCGACATCAAGGCCCAGAGCGAAGCGACCCTGCGCAGCCTGCAACTGGCCCTGGAAAAGGCCGGCAGCGGCCTGGACCACGTACTGCACCTGACCATCTACCTCACCAGCATGGCCGACCGCGCCGCGTTCAACGAGGTGTATTGCCGCTTCTTCGCCAAGCCCTACCCGGTGCGCGCCGCCGTGGGTATCGCCGAACTGGCGGTGGAAGGCATGAAGGTGGAAGTCACCGCCATCGCGGCCAAGCGCGCCAGCTGAACTTCCTGCTTCTGGAAAGGGCCGCTTTGCGGCCCTTTCTTTTTTTCGCACCGCTGCGGCATGGTCATTCCGTGGGTTCGCGAGCAAGCTCGCTCCTACAGGTCCGTGCCATGCTGCTTTCGTAGGAGCAAGCTCGCTCCTACAGGTCCGTGCCATTCTGCTTTGGTAGGAGCAAGCTCGCTCCTACAGGTCCGTGCCATTCTGCTTTGGTAGGAGCAAGCTCGCTCCTACAGGCCCGTGCCATGCTGCTTTTGTAGGAGCGAGCTTGCTCGCGAACCGCTCCAGCCCCGCTCCAACTCCCCCCGCCGAATGTATTCCTTTGTATCTGCCGCTCCCTGAGCGGACACACGCATACAAAAGCCTCCAGCCGCCGATACGCCCGTGATACATCGCCAAGGCGAAATAGCCCTACCCGAACGACACAGCGCTTCGGCAGGGAAAACCCTCCAGCGCAACGTTCCAGGGATTCGCCCTTGCGGCACGACCCGGCGCGGCACGCGCCACAGCATCTGGAGAAGCACAATGACCCGTACATCGAAAACCCAGCTTGGCCTGCTCGCTATCGCCCTGGCCGGCGGTCTGAACATGGCGTCCTCCGCCTTTGCCGTCGAAGCCCTGCCGCAGGGCTATCAGCTGGCTTCTGCGGCCAAGGCTGGGGAGGGCAAGTGTGGCGAGGGCAAGTGCGGCGCCAACGAGGCCAAGACCCAGGCCAAGGCGAAGCAGGGTGAAGGCAAGTGCGGCGAAGGCAAATGCGGTGCCGACGGCGCCCAGGCCAAGGCCACTGGCGCCGAGGGCAAGTGTGGTGAAGGCAAGTGCGGCGATGCCTCCTTTGCCCGCACCGACAGCGACCACGACGGCCGCGTCTCCCGCGCCGAACTGCTGGCCGTGGCGCCCAAGGCCAATGCCGAGTTCGACGCCATCGACGCCAACCACGACGGCTACCTCTCCGAGGCCGAGGTCTACCAGTTCCGCAAGAACCAGTTCGACTCCAACGGCAAGCCTTTCCCGTCCGACCTGTACAGCAAACTGAGCCAGGCCAAGAACTGAGCCACGCCGACGCCTCCCCGCGCCATCGGCCGGGGAGGACACCTCGCCAAAGGAGATCGCCATGACCACTACCGCATCCCTGCAAGGAGCCGGCCTCGGCCTGCGCCGCGCGATGCTGTCCGACCTGCTGACCATGGATGACCGCGCCGTGGACTTCCTCGAAGTCGCGCCGGACAACTGGATCGGCGTTGGCGGCACCTATGGCGAGGGGCTGGCCCGCCTGGCCGAGCGCTTCCCTCTGTCGTGCCATGGCCTGTCGCTGTCCCTCGGCGGCCCGGAGCCGCTGGACCACTTGTTCCTGGGCCGCGTCCGCGAATTCCTTGACCAGCACAGGGTGCCGCTGTTCAGCGAACACCTGAGCTACTGCTCCGACGAAGGCCACCTCTATGACCTGATTCCCATGCCCTTCACCGACGAGGCCGTGCGCCACATCGCCAGCCGCATCCGTGAAGTGCAGGACGTCCTCGGCCGCCGCATCGCCGTGGAAAACATCTCCTACTACGCCGCGCCCTATCAGGCGCTGAGCGAAATCGACTTCCTGCGCGCCGTGCTCGATGAAGCCGATTGCGACCTGCTGCTGGACGTCAACAACCTCTACGTCAATGCCCACAACCATGGCTACGATGCCGCCGGATTCCTGGCCCGTGTGCCGGCCGAGCGGGTCGCTTGCCTGCACGTCGCCGGCCACTACGACGAAGCGCCAGACCTGAAGATCGACACCCATGGCGCCGCCGTGAAGGACGACGTCTGGAGCCTGCTGGCCAGCGCCTACCGGCACCTGGGGACGGTGCCGACCCTGCTGGAGCGCGACTTCAACATGCCGCCGCTGGCCGAACTGCTTGACGAAGTGGACACCATCCGCGGCCTGCAAGCTGTCGCCCGTCAGCCGGAGGTACGTCATGGTTGAGTCTCTGCGCGAACAACAACTGCGCATGACCCGCTATATCCGCGACCCGCAGGCCAACGAGCCACCGCCAGGCATCGAGGCGCGGCGCCTGGCGGTGTACCGGCAACTGTTCTTCGGCAACCTGCAATCGCTGCTGGCCGGCAACTTTCCGGTGCTGCACGCCAGCCTGCCGGGTGACCAATGGCAGGCGCTGACGGAGGACTTCTACGCTGGCTTCCGCTGCCAGACGCCACTGTTCACAGAGGTTGCCGGCGAGTTCGTCGAATACCTGGAGGGCCGCACCGAGCAGCCCGGCTGGGTCGCCGAACTGGCGCACTACGAATTCGTCGAGACCGCGTTGCTGCTCAGTGCCAAGGCCGAACCCGCCCATGATCCGGAGGGAGACCTGCTCGATGGCGTGCCGCTGCTGTCCAGCCTCGCCGAGCCGCTGGCCTACGCCTGGCCGGTCAGCCACATCGGCCCCGAGCATATTCCGCTGCAAGCGCCTGCCGAGCCGACGCTGCTGCTGGCCCGTCGTGGTACCGACCTGATGGTGTACTTCTCGCGCCTGGCGCCGCTGGCCCATGCTCTGCTGGTGTCGCTGCAACAGTGGCAGCTCACCGGTCGCCAACATCTCCAGGCGCTGGCGGAAATCGCCGGTATCGAACTGGCCGTCATCGAAGAGCAGGGCATCGCCCTGCTGCGCAGCCTGAAAGAACAAGGCGTGGTGCTTGGCACTCGCCCTAACTGCACCACCCCACGTCGTCCCCCATTGGCTCGCCCCTGAAGGAGAAGCGTCATGACTGACACCCTGGCAACCGTGATCTACACCGCCCACACCCACACTACCGGCGGCCGCGATGGCCGCGGCCAGACCACCGACGGTGAACTGGACCTGCCCCTGAGCCCGCCCGGTTCCGGCCGCCCCGGCAGCAACCCCGAGCAGCTGTTCGCCATCGGTTGGTCTGCCTGCTTCATCGGCGCCCTGCGCCGCGCCGGGCAGAAGCTGAACGTGCGCCTGCCGGCCGATGTGGCGGTGGACGCGGAGGTCTCCCTGGGCAACACCGCCGACGGCGGCTTCGCCCTGGCCGCCCAGCTCACCGTGCAGCTGCCGGGGCTGGCCGCCGAGGACAAGGCGAAGCTGGTCGATGAGGCCCATCAGATCTGCCCGTATTCCAAGGCCACCCGCGGAAATATCGAGGTGGGGTTCGTGATTCCCTGATCGATCCGTTATCCACCGCGCAGCCCGCGCACCGTCATCGGTGCGCGGGCTTTTTGCTTTTCTGTAGGAGCGAGCTTGCTCGCGAACCTGCCCAGCCTGGAAGGCGCCGGGAGAACCATTCGCGAGCAAGCTCGCTCCTACAGTTCTGCCCACCGATGGGGGCCTGGGTCAGTCTCGTAGGGCGGGGGATAGGGAGGGATGCCAGTCTGGCCCCCCGGTGCAATCGCCATCGGCCGAGCACTGGCAGCACGTAGGGCGGATAACCCGGAACGGGTTATCCGCCGATTGCCTTGCGGCAGGTAGCGCTGGCGCGTTATGTGCCCTGCAATCACCGCGGCGGAGTCCAGACTGGCAGGCCAACCCGAGGGTAATGCGCATCTTGTAGGAGTGGGCCATGCCCGCGAACGCCGGAAAAGTCGGCGCCCATTCCCCTGCACGGACTTTCCGCAGACAAACAAGAACGCCCTCTCCAAAGGAGAGGGCGTTGCTGCTGGAACAAACGAGTCGCTGGCTGATCAGGCTTTCCGTGAGGCTCCGCGGAACCGACGCACCAGCCCATCCACGCTCAGCGCTCCCGCGCCCTTGAGCACCAGCGGCAGCAACGCCACCAGGTAGATCAGCGGCAGCTTGTAGTTGCCAAAACCATGGTCGGTGATGGAGTAGCCCTGGGCCAGTTCCGCGAGGCTCGACCACTGTGCCGGCCAGTGCACTGCGGCGATGGCGACTAGGGTCACGACGATCAGCGAGGCCGAGGCAAAGCGGGTCGCCAGGCCCAGCAGGAGGAGGATCGGCGCGATCAGCTCGGCCCACATCGACACCTGCCAGTCGAAGCCGGCGGAGAAGTGGTTGAAGGGGAAGGGGAAGCTGGCGTGGATCTGTTCGAACCAGTTGTCGCCATGCCATTTCTCCAGGCCGGATTCGAAGAATTCCCAGGCCAGGAACAGCCGCAGCGGGATGTCCCAGCCCCAGGCGGCGAGGCGGTCGAGTTGTTCGAAGGCGGTCTTGAGCGGGTTCAGGGTCAGCAGGGTCATGGTGCACCTCGAGGGCAATGGTTTGGGCAATCGGTTGTGGGGCAAGGCTTGGGCGGCCGGGCGGGGGGCGCCCGGTGGCGGCAGACGTCGGGATCAGGCGCTGGGCAGCGCGGGGCGTGCGCTACGGCGCAGGCGGACGGCCAGCTTGACGATGAGCTTGAAGGCGATGGCGCTGAAGATCAGGCCGAAGCCCAGCGGGTACCAGGAGCCCATCGGCAAGCGCTTGTAGAAGGACAGGAAGAACACCCCGGCGATCACCCAGGTTCCGCTGCTGTGCAGGCCCTTCCAGACGCGGGCGCCGAGCAGTTTCACCGCGTAGGGGAAGGAGGTGATGGCCAGCAGGGTGATGAACAGATAGCCGATGGAGCCGGGAATGTTCGCGGCGGCACTGCGGCCGTGCCAGAAGGTCTCGGGGAAGAACTTCACGTAGAGGATGATCAGCACTGCGTGCACGGCATGGGAGAAGGCGAAGGCCAGCCCGAGGAAGCGTCGCTCGCGCAGCAGGCCACGGGTGAAGTCGCTCGGTACCAGTGCTGCCAGGGACGAGGCGAGGAAGGTGGCGAGGAACAGCGCGAAGGAGGTGCGGGCGGTGACGCGGATCGAGCTGCGCAGCGCTTCTACCCATTGCGGCTGCGACCACAGGGCCAGGGCGGCGACGATCAGCACCAGCAGCGACAGCAGGGAAAACAGACGCCAGCCATGCAGGCGGGCAGGTTGGGTGGGGCGGTTCATGGCGGGCTCCTTTGGGGGAACGCGGCGGGCGGGGTGCCGCCGCTGTTCGTGGAGCCATCTTGTCGACGGGCTTTATCCCGGATGTGTCCGGCGAGGCCCGTCTTGTATCTCTCTGTACAAAGCCCTAGCTGGCAGGGCGCAGTTCCAGCTGCACACACAGCCCGCCGCTGGCGCGGTTGGACAGGGTCAGCGTGCCGCCCAGCGCCTGGCTCAGCTGCTGGGCGATCGCCAGCCCCAGGCCGGTGCCGCCGGTGCTGCGGTTGCGCGAGCTTTCCACCCGGTAGAAGGGTTTCACCACTTCGGCGAGTTCCTCCTCGGGGATACCCGGGCCGTCGTCGAGTACACGAACACACACGACGCCCTGGGTATCGCGCTCGACTTCCACCTGGGCGGAGCCGCCGAACTTCAGGGCGTTGTCCACCAGGTTGGTGAGCACCCGGCGTAGCGCGTGGGGGCGGGTTTCCAGCACGGCATGGCTGTTGCCCTGCAGTTCCACGGCCTGGCCGCTGTCCTGGTAGTCGAGGACCAGGCTGTCGAGGAAGGCATCGAGGTTGACCTTCACCGCCGCCTCGCTGGCGCCGTCCATGCTGCGTGCGTAGGCCACGCCTTCGCGGACCAGGTGCTGCATTTCTTCCAGGTCGCTCCACAGACGCTCGCGCTCGGGGGAGTCGTCCATCTGTTCGACGCGCAGCTTCATCCGCGTGATGGGGGTCTGCAGGTCGTGGGAAATGGCGGCAAGCAATTGCATGCGCTCTTTCAGGTAGGAGCCGATGCGTCCCTGCAGCGCGTTGAAGGCGCGGGCGGCGTAAGCGACTTCGCTCGGGCCGCGCTCGTCCAGTTCGGGCGCGGGGGCGTCCGGGTCGAGGTTGTCCACAGCCTGGGCAAGGCGCGTCAGCGGGCGGATCGCCAGACGCACGGCGATCCAGGTGCAGAACAGCAGCAACGCCAGCTGGACGATCAGCACCCAGGGCAGCCACTGCGCAACCGGCACGCCCCTGGGCGTCACGTCGATGGTCAGCGGCATGCCGTCGGCCAGCTTCAGGTGCACCTGAAAGTGCGGGATAGGGCCAGGAATGGTCTCGAAGCGCAACCCGTAGCGTGGGCCGATAGCGTCGGCGATGGAGCTCGCCGCCATGGGCGCCTGCGCCATGTTCATCGGATCGCCGGGCTGGCCGCCGTCCAGGCGATAGCGATAGTTGGGCCGCTGCACCATGGGCAGCCAGCGCTCGCGTTCGTCCAGCGGCAGGCGGTCGAGCAGGGCGACGGCGGTGCTGACGTCGGTTTCCAGGTTGCCCAGCATCATGTTGCGCGCGCTCTGGTAGCGCTCGTAGAACTGGGAGCAGAACGACAGGCTGTAGGCGAACACCAGCCCGGCGAGGAAGATCAGTGCCAGGCGCGCGGCCAGAGTGCGTGGCCAGTGCAGGAGGGATTTCATGCGTTGGGCTCGAGCAGTTCGACGGCCAGGGCGAAGACGTAGCCTTCGCTGCGCACCGTCTTGATGTAGGCCGGCTCGCGCGCGTCGTCCAGCAGGCGCTGGCGCAGGCGGCTGACCAGCAGGTCGATGGAGCGGTCGAAGATGTCCGCTTCGCGGCCCTGGGTGAGGTTCAGCAATTGTTCGCGGCTGAGCACGCGCTGCGGGTGATCGACGAACACGCGCAGCAGGCGGTACTCGGCGCCGCTCAGGGCGACCAGGGTGCCGTCTTCGTCGAGCAGGTGGCGCGCGGTGGTGTCCAGCTTCCAGCGGCCGAAGCCGATCAACCGGCTGGCCTCGCTGACCTGCAGGTTCGGCGGCAGCATGCGGGTGCGGCGCAGCACGGCGTTGATCCGCGCCAACAGCTCGCGGGCGGAGAAGGGCTTGGTGAGGTAGTCGTCGGCGCCCATTTCCAGGCCGATGATGCGGTCGGTCTCGTCGTTGCGCGCGGTGAGCATCAGCACCGGGGTGGACTTGTGCTTGCCCACGCGCAGCTCGCGGCACAGCTTCAGGCCGTCGTCGCCGGGCATCATGATGTCGAGGACGATCAGGTCCACCGAGTTGGCATCGAGGAAGGCGCGCATCTGCCGACCGTCTCCCGCCAGGCTCACGCGCAGGCCGTTCTTCTTCAGATAGTTGCCGACCAGTTCGCGAATCTCGCGGTCGTCGTCGACGATCAGTACGTGATCGACATGGTCCATGCCGGTGCCTCGTTCGTAGTGGGTTGAGGCGAGTTTATAGCGCAGCGTCGCGCTTGCCTTCCGTGCTTTGTATTCCACTGTATCCAGAGCCGCCGCCGATACCCGGCGCGGCAAACCAGGGGCTTGCGCGACACAAGCCCGATACCTCCTGAACGTGAAATGGGCACCAACGGCGAGGCAGACAGCCCCGCCGGCAAAACCCGACACAGGACAGGAGAACCGCCATGAAAACCATCCAGATCGCCAACGCTTGCCTCTTCGCCGCCGTTGCCGCTTTCGCCAGCTTCGGCGCCCAGGCCGCTGACACCCAGCCCGCCGAGCCTTACCACTACGGCCAGAAACTGGACGTGAAGCAGGTCATCGCCATCCAGGAAGAGGCGTCGTCGCCCTTCGACTGCGGCATCGTCAACGCCCGCATGGATTACCTGGATTCCCACGGCCAGCCGCACAGCGTGGCCTACCGCAAGTTCGCCACCAACTGCAACGAAGGCGGTTGATTCCCCTGGGCCGTGGCCACGGAAGGCCGCGGCGTTTATCTCAAGCGTGACCCACGGGCCGACGGCCCACCGAGGTGCCCATGTTGCTCATCGCCTTTCTCGGCGGGGCGCTGACCCTGCTCAGCCCCTGCATCCTTCCCATATTGCCCTTGCTGCTGCAGCGCGCTGGCGGCCCGGCGTGGTCGCCCTGGGTCACGCTGCTCGGCCTGGCCAGCGGCTTTGCCGTGCTGGCGAGCCTGGCGACCGTCTCCAGCAACTGGGTGATCGCCGCCAGTGAATGGGGACGTTGGTTTGCCCTGGCGTTGTTGTCGGTCTCCGCGCTAGCGCTGCTCTGGCCACGTTTCAGCGACTGGCTGGCCAAGCCCTGGGCGTGGCTCGGTGATCGCCTGCAGGGCGAGTCGCGCCGCCTTCCTCCGGCACTTTCTACCTGGGTGCTGGGCTTCGCCGCCGGCCTGCTGTGGGCGCCCTGCGCCGGACCGGTGCTGGGGTTGATTCTCTCTGGCGCCATGCTGCAAGGCCCGAGCGCCCAGACCAGCCTGCTGCTGTTTGCCTACGGCTTGGGTAGCGCCACTGTGCTGGGCGTCGTGCTCTTCGCCGGTCGCCGGCTGATGCAACACCTGCGTCCGCGCCTGGCCGTCATCGAAGGCCTGCGCCGCGCCACCGGCGTGCTCGCGCTGCTGGCCGTGGTCGGCATCGCCAGCGGCACCAGCGCGCAATTGGCTTCGGGCAGCTCATCCACACTGGTGAACAGCCTGGAACACAAGGTCATCGACGGCGTGCCCGCACTCATCAGCCAACTGATGCCCGGCGACATGGCCCATGGCGCCGAACGGCTGCCCGACCTCGGCCCCGCTCCAGAACTGCACGGCGCGGTGGAGTGGATCAACAGCCCCGAACTGAAGCTTTCGGACCTGCGTGGCAAGGTGGTGCTGGTCGACTTCTGGACCTACGACTGCATCAACTGCCAGCACAGCCTGCCGTACGTGAACGCCTGGGCGAAGAAGTATGCGGATCAGGGCCTCGTGGTGATCGGCGTGCATACCCCGGAGTATCCCTACGAGCGTATCCCCGCCAACGTTCGCTCCGCCGTGGAGAAACACGACATCCACTACCCCGTGGCGCTGGATAACCAGTACCGCATCTGGAACGCCTTCGCCAACCAGTACTGGCCGGCGCACTACTTCATCGATGCGCAGGGACGGGTTCGTCACCTGTCGATCGGCGAGGGCGGGTATGACGAGCAGGAGCAGGTGATTCAGGCGTTGCTGAAGGAGCGGGATGGGGCGAAGGCTGGGGCTTGAGTGAGCGATGGGGCGGATGGGATATCCGCTCCATTCCTCCTACTTTCCGCTGCCAGCTGGCCTGGCCTGCAGCTCTACACCTAATGCGCGCATGACCTTCATCACTGTCTCGAAGCGAGGCTTGGCGCCCGGTGCAAAGACCTTGTAAAGGCTCTCGCGGCCCAGCCCCGTGTCGTTGGCGATCTTGGTCATCCCGCGCGCCTTGGCGATGTTGCCGATGGCCAGCAGCAGCTCATCAGGATCGCCGTCAGCCAGGACCTGGGACAGGTATTCGGCGATGACTTCCTCGTTGTCGAGGTAGTGGCTGGTGTCGAAGTCGCTCAGTTCAACGGTCATTGAAAGTCTCCCGCCAGCTGCTGCGCCAGCTTGATATCCCGCTGTTGGGAAGATTTGTCTCCGCCGCACAGCAGCAGAATCACCACATCGCCACGGCGCGTGAAGTACACGCGATAGCCAGGACCGATATCCAATCGGATTTCCGAGACACCGATTCCCACTGACCGCGTGTCGCCGAGATGGCCGGATCGGATACGGTCCAGCCGACGCAGGATTGCGACTTTCCCACGGGCATCCCGAAGGCCGGAGAGCCAGCGATTGAACTGGCCGGTTTGCTTGAGCTGATAGGTCATGCAGCGACTGTATCCAGCAGGATACAGTCGTGCCAGCGAGTCTGCAGCTGAAATGTTCGGCGATCACCATGAAAGGGCTGAAGAGGGCGTAGGACGATAGAGTGCTCGGCTGCCCTCAGCCCATCAGCTGATTCCGCCCCTGCTTCTTCGCCTCATACAACGCCGCATCCGCCCTTGCTACCAGCACGTCGGCGGAGGCTTCCTGGCCTGGCACCGACGCCGCCACACCGATACTGACGCTCACCCGCCCCAACGGGGAAAGCTCATGGGCCAGCGCCAGGGCTTCCACCGCCTGCAGCAGCTTCTGCGCCATGCCACGCACACCCGCAAGGTCGGTCATCGGCGC
The DNA here is from genome assembly GCF_057444315.1 of Pseudomonas sp. PVC-3-1. Classification (NCBI taxonomy): domain Bacteria; kingdom Pseudomonadati; phylum Pseudomonadota; class Gammaproteobacteria; order Pseudomonadales; family Pseudomonadaceae; genus Pseudomonas; species Pseudomonas sp. PVC-3-1. The sequence continues at coordinate 6,136,638 of NZ_CM172023.1, read as the reverse complement.
GAGGAAGACGAACTCCTCACCACCATAACGCGCCACCAGGTCGGTGGAACGATTCACCGTGGTCGCCAGTGCCTGGGCTATCTCGCGCAGGCAGGCGTCGCCGGCCGGGTGACCGTAGTGGTCGTTGTAGTGCTTGAACCAATCCACATCGACCACCGCCAGGGCCAGACATTCGCCGGAGCGGCGCGCGTGCCCCCATTCCTGGTCCAGCACCTGGTCGAAGCGGCGGCGGTTGGCGATGCCGGTGAGGGCATCGGTCAGGCTCATGGCTTCCAACTGGTTGTTCAGCTCACGCAGCTTGTCGGTGCGCTCGGCGACGCGTAACTCCAGTTCGTGCTCGGAGGTGCGCAGGTTATCCACAAGCTGCTGCTGGGCGCGGATCAACTCCTCCTGCACCCGCGCCTTCTCCCGACGCATCACGTTGAAGCGGTCGGCGAGGGCGAAGGCCAGCACGATCATCTCCATCGCCGAGCCAAGCTGCAGACCGTCCACGGTGAACAGATTGGTCGGCACGATGCCCATGGCGCGCAGCGAGGTCATCGCGCCGCCGAGCATCAGCAGGGCGAAGGCCGCCATGAAGAAGAATGCGCTGCGCTGGCGCTTGAAGGCGCAGAGCGCCGCACACAGCAGCAGGATCAGCGCGGTGGCGAAATTCAGCAGGATGCCCGCGCGCGAGACATACGGCAGCGCGAGCGCATAGGCAATCGGGCTGACCAGGTAGAGCGCGATCATCCCGCGTAACACCCAGTCCAGGCGTGGCAGCAGGCGGTCGAGCTGCATCATCCGCCGGGCGAACAGCAGCAGCGCGGCAAGGGCCAGCGACACGCCGGAGTAGTAGATGACGTTGGAGTTGAGCGGTTCACCGAGGAGCGACCAGTCCGGCGCCAGGCCGTTCTTGATCGCCAAGGCCCCGGCCGTGCAGCTCACGAAAATCACATAGAGCAGGTAGATCGGATCGCGCAGGGCGAACAGCAGCATCAGGTTGAACAGAATCATCGCCATGGCGATACCGAAGTACCACGCCTTGCCGGTGTAGTCGTCGCGCTCGTAGGCGTGAAACGCCTTTACCGGCCACAGCTGCAGCGGCGCCAGCAGCCCGATACTGGACTCGACCCGCAGGTAAAGCGTTTGCTCGGAGTGCGCGGGCAGGCTCAGTGGGAAGACGAAATTACGGTTCGGGTAGACCTTGCTCGACTGCGGTACATCGCTGCCGGTGTTGACGGTTTTATACGAGCCGTCCGCCTGCGGGATGCTTGCCTGCACGTGGGACACCCGCGGGTTTTCCACGACGAGAAACCGCTGCAACGGCGCGTCGCTGGAGTTACTCAGCTGCAACTTCAACCAGAACGCCGAGCGAGTGAACCCCATCGCCAGTGCGCTGCCCGGCGGCTGGTCGCCCTGGAAGCGCGTCTGCAACTCGGGAGATTGCACGTCCACCAGCGTCAGGTTGCCGGTTGGGTCTTCGAGGACAGAGACATAGGTGGTCAGCGTCAGCGGCTGGGTGGTGACGCCGGCAGCATCGACCACTGTCCCTGCGCAAGCGAGGCGAGTGAACAGCAAAAAGGGAAGCAGGAGCCAGGACATCAGCTGCCGGTGCAATGCAGAAGCGGGCATACAGAGAGTCCGGACTGAAGGTGGTATCGGTCAGATGGTGATGTGGGAAATTCTACAAGACCTGGTTTGTTGCCGCCAAAAACACAGAGTCTACTTTCGTGATCCTGAATGAACGGGAACACGCTTCGAGCCTGGCGACGCAGTGAGTCTGAGTGGATGCCTCCGGGACGGGATGGCCAGAAACGAAAAGCCCCGCATTCGCGGGGCTTCTGCTGACCCTAGCGGTCAGATCACTTGCACTTGCACTTGCACTTGCACTTGCACTTGCTCAGCTTGCGGACCTTTGGCGCCGGCAGTCACGTTGAAACTGACACTCTGGCCTTCATCCAGCGATTTATAGCCAGTGCCTTCAATGGCGCGGAAGTGGACGAATACGTCCGGGCCGCTTTCCGGGGTGATGAAGCCGAAGCCCTTTTCAGCGTTGAACCATTTGACGATACCGGTTTGGCGAGTTGCCATGATGAATCTCCAATCAGGAAGTAATCAGACCCAGCAACATGCGTGGTCTGACTGGATGCGAAGTGAAGGGGCCGCAAGGATGGAGAATCAAGAAGACAAATCATCAAACGGATGCCGCTAAACCGAGCAGGCAGGCGGGCAGCATACAGAGTTGGCGGGGAATAGGTAGCGATTTTGCGTGAAATTGCAGAAATCAGTCAGGCGGTCAAAGCGGCGCGGATTGCCCGCGTATAGTGGGCCCCTAGTCGCCAATCTGGCGGCTCATCACCTTGGGTGACCTGATGTCCGATTCAGAGACGAAAAGCGCACGTTTGGAGCTGGACAAGAAAGTCTCGGCTTTTCTTTCGAAAGGAGGAGAGATCCAGGAAATTCCCGCTGGCAAGCATGGTCGCAAGGAGCCATACAAGCGGTCCGAATTCACCATCGCGAGGCCGAAAAAGCCCGACGCCTGATTCCTCCTCCGTAGCAACGCAAAGGCCGTATCGTCGGATACGGTTCTTGGGACGCACACCCAGGCGCGGCTTGGTGCCTGTCACTGCTGCTCGCGAGAAGTGCAATAGGTAATGGGATGGCGTGGCAACCATCTCCTTCTCCTGCCCCAAGCGACCTACCGTTCTGATAGGTGCCCAAAGGACTGGGCCGGAAAACAAAAGCCCCCGGCAACGTCAGTTGCCGGGGGCTTTTGTTTGGGATTCTAGAGCGGGCGAAGGGAATCGAACCCTTGAGACCGGAGTGCCGGTTCGTCGCAATGTGTTGCTATGCGGCTAACTCTGCGGGCTGCTGGTTCGGATTCGTGCCTTTGTGTTGCATTGATTTCGACATTTTTTCGACAGCTGGCTTTCGCCATGGGCCAAGAAAGACAGTCACTTGAGCCGGGGTGAAAACACTGAAAGGAACGCTTTCAACCCGATCGTGAAGAGGTACAGCCCAAAGCTACCGAGGCTCAGTATGAGCGCAATGTAGAGGCTGAAAGAGGGGGCTTCGCTCGTCCCCAGTCGGAAGAACCAAGCTGTCACACCTAAGCCGCTTGGTCCGTTAACAAAGAACAGCCAGGGAAAGGTGAAGGTAAGAACAAATACCGCCCCACCGAAAAGCACCAGCCCATAGGGTCGAAAAACCTCTATCGCATCCGCCTCTTTGCGAGTCACGGCGAAAAAGAGCGCGCTCAAGAGAGATGCGCTGGCTGCGACAGCAATAGCGTTAGCCACTCTAGGGCTGAGCAACGTTTCAGGCAGGGGAAGGGGGATCAGCTCTGGTGTTATCCAGTAGCCGATCCAAAAGCAAAGAAGGGCAACCAAAAATGCTACTTCGACTACTCGTTTTCCGATCACTTCTCGCCTCCCCGTCCATTGGGCGTACCAGCTTACCGGCAGCTTTATCGCGCTGTCACGTACAGCTACGCCACTTTGCCGTGGTCCCTTTCGCCATTAGCAGCTCCTTGCGAGAGGCAGCTTTCGGCCAAAAGCTGCCTCTCGTGGAAAGACAGTGTCAGGACTAAAGTTTCTACATAATCAGTTGCTGCGACTCACGCCAATGCCTTACCGAGCAACCGAGTACACGCTCTCACCAGCCCCGTAGTAGCTCGTGAAGATGTGGTGGAAGGCCAGCTCGCACTTCTTGTTGTAGATCTCCTCGTCGTAGCTCTCAGGCAAGCCCCGGTCGAAGACGATCTCCAGAGTGCGCCGCACATCACTTCTGGCTCTGTCTTTCTTGCGCCAGTCGAGCACCAGCTTCTCGGCTTTCAGGGTCTCCAGAAGCTCCTTGCAGACCTTCTTCACCTGCGCCTTTTCCTTCTCCGCAAGCTCAGGCACTGGCTTGGTCAGAATGTCGAACAGAGCCAGTTCTTCCTCAGAGAGGTTCTCACGAATAGCCCGTTGATCCTCGACCTGCAGATCAGCAGTGAGATCCACCAACTGCTTGAAGAACACCTCGATGTTCAGGCTGCCAGAGTTGTAGGCATCGATCAGCTTCTGGAACTTCTCCATGAAGTCCTTGCGAGTGGGGTTCTTGGTCAGCATGGTTTCCAGTTTCATGCTCAGCAAGGCCCGGAGCTTCTCGGCCTCGGTGCGCTTACGCCCCTTATCGAACTTCTCCTTGAGCTTCTCGAAGTCGATCTGGCTGAGGTCATGCAGTGGCTGATCGTCGTCTTCCTTGATGATGTAAGGCACCGGAGCAACAGATCGATCCAGCAACTCCTCGACCTGCTGCATCACCTCGGAGATGTCGACGGGAGGGGCCAGTGCCTTGATCTTCTGGGCAATCACGGAGATCAGCACAGCGTCAGGAGCAAGCTCATTGGCATCAGGATCAGGAAGAATCGCTCTGTAGACCCGAGACACAATCCGGGCCTGACTCATGAAGCTGTTCTTGGTTTCCTCATTGGCAATCAGTTGCTCAACTGCATCATCCAGCTTGGCCACCTTCTCGAAGCCTGGAGCATCCTTGATGGCCTGGGCATTCACACCATGATCGGACAGGAACGTGATCCCCCTGGCAAGCAGGTGCTTCAGGTACTCGACCAGCTCGGCCTTGTTCTTAATTGGCTCACCCTCACCACCTTCGCCAGAAGAAGCCCCTCCATAGATCGCCAAGGCTTCCTGTAGCTTACGGAAGACACCCACATAGTCGACGATCAGTCCTGCTTCTTTGCCCGGATACTTCCGGTTGGCCCGAGCGATGGTCTGCATCAGGGTATGGTTCTTCATCGGCTTGTCGAGGTAGATGGTCGAGCAAGACGGCACATCAAAGCCGGTGATCCACATGGCGCACACGAAGACCAACCGAAGAGGATCCTTGGAGTCTTTGAACTTCTCGCCCAGGTTCTCCTCGTTCATGCGCTTACGGTGCGGGATGATGTCCAGCCCTTTATTGGCTAGCTCCTTCACCTCGTTCTGACCTTGGGAGACGACCACCGCCATGTCGGTCGATGTCATCACCTGGATCTTGTGCTGCAACTCCTCTTGCTGCTCCTTGGGAGCCTTTGCGAGCTGAGCTTTCAGGTCAGCCAGATACGTCTTCCAGTGATCCTGAACCTTGTTGTACATGCGGACGGCGGTGGCCTTGTCGATGCACACCAGCATGGCCTTGCCCTGGTAACCACGACCGACGAAGTGGTTCACCAGATCCTTGGCGATTGCCTCCAGTCGATCCTCTCGGGTGATCAGGTGGTACTCACGGGCGAAGACCTGCTCAACCTTGCGCTCCTGCTCCTCGTCCAGCTCGGCCTCTTCGAGTAGCGCCGCCATGTCCTCGTTGAGGTTCTCATTGATGAGCTGCATCTCGGGAATGCAGTTCTCGTAGTAAAGCGGAACCGTCGCACCGTCAGCGATGGACTGGCCGAAGTCATAAACCGAGATGTAGTCACCGAAGACCTCTTTGGTCTTCTCCTCGCCGGCCATCAGCGGCGTCCCGGTGAAGCCCAGGAAGGCGGCATTAGGGAGTGCCGTCCTCATGTTCATGGCCAGGGTGTCGTACTGGGAACGGTGAGCTTCGTCGGTGATGACGATGATGTCCTGGCGATCCGAGAGCTGCGGGTAGACCTCGCCTTTCTTGGTGCCGAACTTCTGGATCAGCGTGAAGACGTAGCGGTGATCTTCGCTGAGCAACTGCTTGAGGTGAGCGCCGCTGGTGGCATGTGCCTCAACTTCACCTACAGCACCAGTAGCGGCGAAGGTCTTGTAGATTTGCTCGTCCAGCTCGTTGCGGTCAGTGACGATCACGAACGTCCAGTTGCCTGGGATCTTGCGCAGGATCTTCTGAGCGAAGAAGACCATCGACAGAGACTTGCCTGAGCCTTGGGTGTGCCAGAAGACGCCCAGCTGTCCAGCCTGATCCTTGGGCCGATCCTTGGTACGCCAGACCTCAGCGATGGCCTTATTGACCCCCAGATACTGGTGGTTCTTGGCGATCTTCTTGATTACACCACCAGCCACGTCCTCGAAGACGGTGAAGTTCTCGACGATATCCAGCAGCCTGGAAGGCTCACCGATGCCCCTGATCGCTGTTTCCAGGGACACAACGCCCTTTTCACCTTCATCGTTGATCCGCTTCCACTCGAACAGATGCTCCCAAGGCGAGAAGGTGCTTCCCACCACGGTCTGAGAACCGTTCGACAGCATCAGTGCGCCGTTGTAGGTGAAGAGCTGCGGGATGACCGTGCGGTAGTCGGTGAGGTTGTCGTCATAGGCGGCCTTGAGCGTCTTATGCGTCGCCTTCAGCTCAACGAACAACAGCGGGATACCGTTCACGAAGCCCAGCAGGTCAGTGCGCCGTGTGTGGTAGTCCCCCTTCACCCAGAACTGGGAGGCGAGGAAGAAGTCGTTCTCCTCGACATTGCCCCAGTCGATGACCTTGGCCACCTTGAGCGTGTTGTGTCCATGTTCATCGGTAACCGGGACAGGTACCCCATCCTTCAGCAGCCGGTAGACCTCCTGATTGGCGTTGACCGGCAGCAGCTTGGACCGATCTCGGGCCAACTCCTCGACCACCAGATTGATGGCATCGCTGGGCAAGTCAGGGTTGAGCTTGCTGAGTGCTGCCCGCAGACGCCCCTCCAGCACCACATCCTGCTGGGTCTGGCGACCCTCGCTGGAGGAACTACCTGTCCACTCCGCGTAGAGATTCCCAGTTTCCCAGCCGAGAGACTCGAACAGCGCGATGGCTGGCTGCTCGACTAACGTGTCCTCGGAATAGTCGTTCGAATGCGGTGCTGCTGGACTCATGCGCCTGAACTCCTTTTAGGTCGGCATGGGGATATCGGATACGTCGATCTCACCGGAGATTAGCTTGGGAAGGAGAAGATCACGTTGCGCTCGGAGGTTGGCGTTCTTATCTACTAGCTTACGGCATAAACGCATCAATGGGCTTGCTGTAGCTAACCATGCTTCTTGAAGGTCTTGGCTCGGGAGCACAACTTGGAATTTCCTAAAGTCCTTCAGAATTATTCTGGGAATTGCAACACCGGAAACACAGCCCTTCATTCGGGCTATAGTTTCAGGATGCCTGAGCAAACAAACCAAGAGATCCGATACGGGCTTATTGATTGGGCGAAGAATTGCAATTGATGACAGCAGAACTAAATCCTGATCTTTGTCGACCGAAAAGATATGCTTTAGGTAGCTTCCATCTTTCGCAACCAAAACATCACCAACCATCGGCTTGCAATTATTTTTTACAAGCTCATCATAATCCGGTTGAGATATCTTTCTGCACTTCGAGACATCAATACCCCAGTCATGCATGTCTTTAACCGAAGCCATGGGCATCCCGATTTCTGCAGTCGGAGGGCTTTTATGTGCTCCATCAGTAATCAGGTCGCAGATCTCTTCTAACTTAACAACACTCCACCCTTCAGGAATCGGCCCAAGCTCACTCTCCTTGAACTCCACGCCCTCGTGCCCTGGAAAGCGGAACTGAACGAACCACTCCTCGTACAACCGACGCGCCATTTCTTCGAGGATCTCGATGCGGCGTTTGTTGTTTTCGATGAGATCGTCGTAGGCACCGAGAATGGAAACGATACGATTCTGGTCGCTAAGGCTAGGAACCCTCACCTTAAGAGCGTTCAGTATTGTTAGAGTAAGGAATTTAGTTGCAGACCCTGTTGAAAGAGACTGCAACAAATCAAGCTCAAGCTGCAGCGCATAGAATAGATACCTATTATTCAGCACGCGCTCATCTACGGAGCGAATAACATACGTCCGCTGATAAGCATCAAACCTGCCTTTATAATACTTTACAGGATAAACACCGCTGGCATTATTTCCTGCCAATAAAACTGCTTCGCAATCAAAGGAATAGGTGTCAACCTTGTAGGTTTCGCGAGAGCATGTAAAGAAAGGATATGCACCATTCTCAACTGCCGCATTGGAGTTCAACTTGCCAGTCTTTATAGAGACCAAGTCAGCGAGTGCGGCAATACCCCAGAATTCATTTCCATATTGCATGATCACTTCACCAAAAGCTCACTAATACTCTGAGCTATGTTGGCCTCCAGCTCACGCGCCTCAGAATTAAGAACCTCAAGCTCCTCAGCCAGCTCCTCAAAACGCTCCATGAAGTCCACATCCTCAGCCACCTTAGCTGCTGCCCCCACATACCGCCCAGGATTCAGCGACCACCCCTGAGACTCGATCACCTCGCGAGAAGCAACCTTGCATAACCCCGGTACATCCACGTAGCCATTGCCCAGTTCTCTCTCGGCGAGCAACTCTGCACTTCCCTGGTCTAGCTCTGGAGCCTCACCTCGATACAGGCGCACGATATTGGCGAGAAACTCGATCTGCTCAGGCATGAAATCACGGTGTGCCCGGTCGATCTGCCGGTAGATGTGGCGAGCGTCGATAAACAGAACCTTGTCTGCTCTCTCTGCATCACGTTCTTTCGCCCTGTCGAAGAACCAGAGCGTGCAAGGCAGAGTCACGGTGTAGAAGAAGTTCGAGCCAACCGAAACGATCACATCGACTGCGCCGCTCTCGATGAGCTTCTGCCGGATCACCTGCTCGCTACCTCGGGCATCGCCCGCCGAGTTCGCCATAACGAAACCAGCACGACCGCTCCTGTTCAGCGATGCGTAAAAGAGCTGGATCCACAGGTAGTTCGCGTTGTCTGTCTTCGGTACACCGAACGGGAAGCGCAGCTCGCCCTCAAGACGCTCCTTATCGACGCCCGATACGTTGAACGGCGGATTGGCCATAACGAAGTCGAAGCGCCCACCATCACGAGTAACGGCCTCATGCGGGTCTTCGTAGTAGGTGTTGGCAATACGCACATCACCCGACAGGCCATGCACAGCCAGGTTCATCTTGTTGAGATTGACCGTGACCTGCTCTTTCTCGGTGCCGAAGATGGAGATTTCTTCCATCGCCGTCTTATGGTGACGCTTAACGAAGTCAGCCGACTGGGCAAACATACCGCCCGATCCACAAGCCGGGTCAAAGATTCGCCCATGGAAAGGTTCGATGATCTCGACGATCAGCTTCACGATGGACTCGGGGGTGTAGAAGACCCCGCCTTTTTGGCCTTCCTTCAGCGCGAAGTTGCCCAGGAAGTACTCGTAGACCTTGCCGAAAGCGTCCCCACTGAGATCCACCGGGCCAAGCAGCTTGATCAGTTCCAGCAGCACCTTGTTGCCAAGCTGGACGTAGTTGCGAGGCAGAGCGCCTTTGAGGTCGACGTTCTCTTCCTCAACGGCCTTCATGGCTTCGTTGATCGCCAGACCGATGACATCGCCCTCGGTAAGGGTCTGCAGATAGGAGAAGCGGGCCTTCTCTGGAAGGAAGATCACGCCCTCGGCCAGATAGTCATCTTTGCTGACCTTGCGGCGGCCACCAGAGCCAATCGGCCCCAGCTTCTCTTCGGCAGCGGCGTACATCTTCTCGGCATATCGCAGGAAGATCAGCCCCAGAACAGGCACCGAGAATTCCCCCGGCCTCAGCCCCGTGTTGGCCCACAGCTGGTCTGCTACAGCCCACAAACGCTTCTCCACATCTCCGCTGACCAAGGTCGTCTCCAGGCAGTGCTAAAAATGCGAGGAGCTTACTACAGCAGCTCAGAACTCCATCAGCGCTGTAAGCAACTCCTGGCTGCAGATTGGTAGCGTCTCTTTATTAGTGGCCGCTTCTGGCCGCTAGCTGCCCTCTGCGAAGGGCTGCTTGGGGTCGGTAGCTGCCGTTCAAAAAGTCGTTGCCAGTTGACTAGTCGGCAATTGTTATTGGTCGAATTGCCACATTAGCCACGTCCTTTGCTGAACCAGCGCAGTGCCACCTTCCTGGTTAGCTCTATCCCGCGCTGGGTTTGGCTAATTTGGCATCCGCTTCCTCATAGCCAGGTGCCACCTGTCCACGTGCAGGGTCTACCTCGCCCTTCCACAACCAGAGTTCGTATTGAGGGAACGCTTTTAGCAACTCCTCCAAGTCCTCAATTCTGGTCTTCACCTTTAGATCGGTCGCAACTGTCTGCCAGCGGCGGCGATTTTTTATCGCGGACGCTTCTGCAAGCCTTGCAGCGCCAAGATAGCGAACAAGAGTTCTAAGTCGCTCTTCGATCATTCCAAAAAGCTCTATAAATATCTGACGAAATATTTGTCAGACGAAATATTCGTCATTAGTATTACTGCCGATGACGAATATTTCGTCAGTATGGGTGCATAAATGCATACCGGCACGCATAGCGACGAATAGTGACGGAACGAGCATGGAACTGGAAGAGCTGAACCCCAGCGCCCTGGTAGGGCCGCAGCAAGATTTGGAGCGCATCGAGAAATGGGCTGACCGAAACGGCATCAGCTACGGCATCGCCCGAGCGTGGGTATATCGAGGCGTCCTGCCTTCGGTGAAGCTCGGCAAGCTGCGCGTGGTGAACAGTGCATTGCTCCGCGCTTGGCTGCTGGAACAGGAGTGGACGGCATGAGCGACGTAAAAGGAGAACGACTGTGAGCAAGGAGAGATGGAATCTGGACCTGTGCGGCATCGCCACCTTCGCGGAGATGTGTAGCGTGTCCTACGACGAAGCGGCCCAGTGGGCGGAAGACGGCACCGTCCCGAGTATCCAGATGGGCTGCTTCCGCATGATCAACCTTGCCCGCTTCCGCGATGACATGGAGCGCGGCAAGGCCACCTTCGGTGCGGGGGATTACAACCATGACTAGCTCGCCCATCACCCTGGATGCTCAGAGCGCAGTGCGCTACTTGGGCCAGACCGTCCTGATCGAAATGGTGTTCGATGAAGAGCCGGACCCAATCTGGCGCTGGGTACGTGTCGTTGGTGTTGTGCTCCCCGCCGAAGGGCTGCGCGGTGGGCCGCATTTCCTGACCCTCAAGCCTGGAGCAGAAAAAGCATTCGCGGATGAAGCCTTCTGGGAAAACATTCGCACGATCCGGGTGATGCGGTACCGCGACCGGCAAGGTTCCGGCAACGTACTGGGCCGCGTCACCCACCCTGACGACTCGCGCTCAAGGGCCGCGCTCCCGGCTCGTCGGAACAGCTCCACCGTTCCGGCGAACGGAAGCACGGGCGGAGCGAACCCTTGAACGCATGCCTTTTACCAGCCTTGGCCGGTGAGCGTGGGGCAGCTTCTCCGCCCCGCGCTCCCGAGCCCTCGGCGGCAAGAGCGGGATGACAAGGGCAGAGCCCTTGGTGTGTGTTGGTGGCGTCAGCCATCAAGAAAGCTGATGGCTCGAAATGCCTGCTCATGACCCCGAATATTGTTCCGTTGCTATTCGTTCCAGTGCGTCTAAATCGGGCTTCTAGCCATCAATTCAAACGATTAGTCGCGCTGCCGGCTGTTTGATTCAATACCCATATCCCACTGCAAAACCTCGATAGCGCAGATGAACCGGCGAGCGCGCCTGTTTATCCGTGCCGGGCCAACTCATGCCTGCGAAAAGGCAATGGAGGCAGCGCGATGCAACTACCCGATTGGACATATGACCTTGTGCTGTTGGCGCTGGCCTTCCTGCTGGGCGCGCTCTCGACCCTGGGTTCTTCCTCGCCTGCGGTGGCGTTTCCCTACTGATGGTCGAGAGCTCGGGCGTTGGCCGCGCCCCCGGCAAGTAGCGTAAGGCACGAGCGCCCTGCCGGAGGGCGCGGCCGACGCCCCTGTAACACGTCGGATAACCCACTGATCACTGTTTCATTACGTAGCTATTTGGAGCACTTCAATGACCAAGCCAAAGCATCAAGTCCGTGTCACGGTTAAGTCCGCTGGCGAGATTTATGAGTCGCCTGAGGGGCGCCTGTTCTTCGACGACAAGCTGGCCAAGTTCACTGATCTGTCCGGCGTGCGGCTGCTGCGCTGCGGCGTGGATACGGTCCGCCAGCTGTACAACGGCATGATCCGTCTCGAAGTGATGGCGCTGTTCGATGAGCCGGAAGACATCGTGGAGTTCGCTGGCTACCAGTGGGTCAAGGGCAGGGTCGGGCGCGACTCCGGCTACCAGTACCGCCTGCAGAACGCTGATACGGGCCTGATCCTGCTGATCAAGAATCACAACGTGAAGCTGGAGAACATCGGGCCGCATCTCAAGATTGAGGTGTCTCCACACGCCCTGGACGGGGCTGATCCTACGATCCTGCAAGGCATGCTCGATGACCTGGCTAGTGCCGTGCTCGCTCATTGCGAAACGAACCAGTGCGCCGTGCATCTCGCGCTGGATGTGCAGGGCTGGACGCCGTCTGCGGACATCGTAGAGCGCATGCGCTGTCGTTCGACTCGTGTGCGGCAGATCAGCGGCATCGACCGTATCGAGTTCCACGGCAACGCCTCGGTGTATGGGCGTGGTGAGACCTTCATGTTCGGCTCGGCCAACGGTATGCAGCTCTGCATCTACAACAAGACGCTCCAGGCACGCGCAACCGACAAGCTCGATTACTGGAGCAACGTATGGGCATCACTGAATGGCGACCCCTTCGGTGATGGCGAGCCCGCCTACAACCCAGAGGAAACCGTGTGGCGTATCGAGTTTCGCTTCCATCACTCGATAGTCCAGCAGTTCTCCGAAGGCTCCAAATTGTCCTCTGGAGAGGTGATCGGCTGCCGCACCTATGCCGGCCTATGCCCGCACCTGCAAGGCCTGTGGGAGTACGCCTGCGACAGCTTCCGGCTGCTGCTGAAAGACCCGAAGTGGTACGACCCGTTCTGGTCGCTGATCACCCTGGATACCAAGGTCCAGGTAGAGGCCGATCCGCTGATTGAGCGCACCGAATATCGCCGCTACTACAAGACCGCACAGGGCTTCTCCGGCAAGAACTGCGAGATGTTCCTGGGTCAGTTCGCCAGCCTGATTGCGCGGGAGCGCATCCCCTCAAAAAAGGCACTTGAGGTCGGGAGAACGCTCCCCTTCTGGCATGTGATCGAAGACCACTACACCGCCAAGGGCTACAGCACTCGCGACCTCGAAAAGCACATCTGCGGGCTAATCAATGATCGCTACTTGAGGCGGGGATACGCCATCTGATGAGCATCACCAAGCTCCCCGATGGCCGTTGGTTCGTCGATGTCGAGCCGATCAAGGGCAAGCGTTTCCGCAAGCGGTTCAAGACCAAAATGGAAGCGCAGCAGTTCGAGGCCAATGCCCGCCAGAAGTGCTCCGAGAACCCGGGCTGGACGATCAAGCCGAAGGACCGCCGTAAGCTCTCCGAGCTGGTCGAACTCTGGTACGAACTTCATGGCCAGACTCTGGCGAACGGTAAGCGCTGTGTGGCGATTCTGCGGCTGATAGCGAAGGATTTGGGTGACCCGGTGGCGGTGTCCCTGGAGCCGGCGAAAGTGGCCCGTGTGCGTTCCTTGCAGGTCGCTAAAGGCATGTCGGGCAAGTACGCCAACAACCGCCTTGGCTACCTCAAGTCGATGTACAACGAGCTACGGCAGCTAGGGTCCATCGACTACGAAAATCCTGTTGGACGCATGCGCCCGCTGAAGCTTCAGGAGAAGCCGCTGTCATATCTGACCAAGCATCAGGTATCCGAGCTGCTGGCCGCGCTCGATGCTCGCACCACGTCGCCGCATCCGAAGATGGTCGCTCGCATCTGCCTTGCGACAGGTGCTCGATGGGGAGAAGCGCAGGCACTGACCCTGGATCGGTTGAAGGGCAATACGGTGATCTTCGCCAACACCAAGTCGAAGCGTGTTCGCTCGGTTCCGATCTCGGAAGGGTTGGCAAAAGAGATTCGCCAGCATTGGCAGACCTACGGACCTTTCACCAACTGCCTTGGCGTATTCCGCATCGTGCTGCTGTCCACGTCGATCAAGCTCCCGAGAGGGCAGGCCAGCCACGTGCTACGTCACACGTTTGCAAGCCACTTCATCATGAACGGCGGGCACATCGTGACGTTGCAGCACATCCTGGGGCATGCGTCGCTCTCGATGACGATGCGATACGCACATTTGTCGAAGGATCATCTGTCGGAGGCGATACGATTCAATCCTCTACATTCTTCAGCGGCCGACGCACATTCGGATTCGTCGGCTACCGAAGCTTGAGGACTATCTAGCGGTAAGCAGACACAAAGCTATTTGCAATGGGGTGCCAAAGGCCGCCCGTGAAGTTAGCAGCTCTGACTGCATCGCAGACTCGATCATCAAGCAGCTGGCCGGGCTCGTGAGTCGAAGCTTTTCCTTGGCTTACAAAAATGCGAAGAGCGTAGCCATCAAGCAGTTCGAGGGCTTGATATACGTATTCGGGGATAGGCGCTCCCTCGTGGACCTCAATCCAGACGGTGGTTTGTTCCATGAATCGATCTAGCGCTTGAATAGCGTCGGCAAGAACCTTTGCCGGATTTTCACAGGCTGGAGATGCTGGACAGTGAATATGTGCCACTTGGTGAGTGTCGTCGCTAATTTCAACGATTTTCCGCGAGTCGAAGCCTGCCTGTGAGGCCAGATTCAGTGCAGCCGCGTCCTGTTTGTTGTACCCCATTAGCCCTCTCCATTGTTTCGAGTTGAATCTCTATTCGGGGGCTTTGGCTTGGATGCCGGGGCCCTGGAATATGGTGACAACGGAGACTACTGTGTTGCCTGCTGCTGGCCAAGTGGCAGCATCTGACATCGACAGTTTTTCGACACTTCCCTGGGCCCCGAAAACGCAAAACCCCCGAAACGCTAGGCATTTCAGGGGTTAGGCAGGGTGTTCTGGAGCGGGCGAAGGGAATCGAACCCTCGTCATGAGCTTGGGAAGCTCAGGTAATGCCATTATACGACGCCCGCTTGGGGGTGCCTTTTTACCAGAAGGGCGGGGCTTAGTGAAGCCTCGATAGGTCAGGCGGGCTCGCAGGAGCGCATTCGTGTTTACGTGGGACGATGAAAAACCGGGGGCGGAAGGTCTGGGGCCGGCCCCCGGCTGTGTGCGCTGGCTGCATCAGCCCACCATGGCGGCGATGGGTACGCCCTGGCTGCTGGGCAGGTAGGAGTTGGCCAGTACCGGGTGGCGCTGCGGCTGGAGGAAGGTCAGGAGGGCGTCCTGGGTGTCCTGCCAGGCCTTCTTGTGCTCCACGTCGATGAAGTGGCCGGCGTTGCGGATGGTGCGGAACTCGCAGTCGCGGATCAGTTGCTGGAACAGCTTCGCCTCGGCCGGGGTGGTGTAGATGTCCAGCTCACCGTTCATGAACAGCAGCGGGATGTCGATGGCGGCGAACTTCTCCATGTAGCTCTCCGCGCTGAGCTTGAGCACCTGGCAGATGTGGAAGTGCATCTGCTGGTATTCGTGCTCGTCGAGGCCGCTGACATGGCGGAAGTTGTAGCGCTTGAACAGATGCGGCAGGTACTTGCCGATGGTGTCGTTCACCAGGTTGCCGACGTTGGTGCGGTCGCAGGCGGACAGGTAGTCCAGGCCGCGGTGCAGGTAGTCGAGCATCGAGGCATTGAGCAGCGGCGAGAAGGAGTTGATCACGGCCTTCTGGATTCGCGCCGGGCGTTCCGCCAGGGCCAGGAGGGTGGCGACGCCGCCCCAGGAGAAGGACATCACCACGTCGGCGCGGTAGTGTTCGATCAGGCCGAGCAGCAACTGCGCCTCATACTCCTTGGTGATGAACTCGCGGCAGTCGTTGTGAGCCTTGGACCGGCCTGCGTAGGGCTGGTCGTAGCACACCACGTTGAAATGCGGTTGCAGGTATTTCACCGTTTGCGCGAAGGAGGCGGTGGTTGCCAGCGAGCCGTTGACCAGGATGATGGTCTGGCGCGCTTCCCTGTTGGCGTGAAACTCCGTGTATACCCGGTGTTGCTGAATCTCGACGACGGCGGTTTCCGGCCTCATGTCGTATTCCTCCAGACGCAGGTCATGGTGCGCATCCACCATCGGATGCGAAGAAAGTACCCAGGCAGAGGAAAGCGTCTTGACGTGACAGCTTCATGTCACTCGACGAAAGTTAATAATTTCTTTTTTTTCAATGGTTTAAGGCATCAAAAGACGACGCTCCGAAACCCGTGAGGGCGCGGATAGAGGCTTCTGATCAGGCGGGGGAAGGTGCGGCTTGGGGAACAGCTGCCGCGGAAATCATTGTTGGTTGCGCTGCGTGACTCATCGGTCACGCTTGAGCCAGAGTTAAGCAGGGTGGTCTGGCACCTGCAACAGCCACCGAGCGCTTGAGTCACATCGTTTGGCCAAAATCCGACGAAATGACATTTCTCCGCGCGATTGTCCGGCGCTTTGGTGAAGCCGGATTACACTCTTGTGATAGCTGTAACGCCCCCTGCCGAAGACGAGCGAATGTGCCGTGCTCCCCCTGAGGCCGATACCGCGTGCGGAGCGGGTCCATGGCATTTCACCGAACGTTCGTCCCACTGCTGGTCCTGGCGCCGGCCGCATGGCTGTGTGCGGAAGCCATGGCCGATGACCGCTACGGCTGCGAGCAACCGCTCACCGTCGCCTTCACCCGCAACGTGGTGTTCTTCCACGACGACGTCGGCATCGACCCGGACCTGATTGCCGAACTGGCCAAGCGCACCGGCTGCCAGTTCGAGGTGTCCGTCCGCCCTCGCGATGAAGTCTGGCGCATGCTGGAAAGCGGCGACCTGCAGATGGGCACCAGCGGCGTGGCCACGCCGCAGCGGCGTGCCTATACCTACCTGCTTCCCTACCTGTACATGCGCAACAAGCTGATCGTGCGTGACGACCTGGGCGAGATGAACAGCCTGGACGCTTTCCACGATATGCCCGGAGCCCGCCTGGGTGTGATCGCCGGCTACCGCCATGGCGCTTATATCGATGGCATGTTGCGCATCCTTCGCGCCGAGGGGCGGGTGTTGGAGTACAAGGACGATGCGACCCGCTTCACCGCGTTGCTCAACGGCGGCGTCGAGGGCGTGATCGGCCACGAGATGAACCTCGAAGGGGCGGTGAGCGATCGTCGTCAACGTGATCGCTTTCATGTGGTAGATGTGATGCCCGGGCCGGCGACACCCCACAACCTGATGCTCTCGCGCAAGCGCTTCACCCCAGCGCAAAGCGCTGAATGGATGCGCCTGCTGGAAACGTTGTGGCTGGACGGAACCCTGGCCCGGATCATGCGTAAAAATGTACCGCCGCAGGTGGCGGAAGGACTGCTCGACAGCGGATATCGCTACAGCTCCACGGACAGAGGCTGGTAAAGGATGAAGGCATTCGAACGGGGTATTCCGCTGCAACTGCTGGTGGCTGGCGCCATTATCGCCAGCATGCTGGTGCTGGCGGGTGCTTTGCTGATCCAGGGATACCGCGGCGTGGAAGGTGCGCTGGTGACGGCGGCCGGGGAATCGGCCAGCCAGCTGGGCGCGACCATCAACGAGCGTATCCGCCGCCTGATCGATCCGGCGGAAAGCGCGCTGCGCCTGCTGACCCACGACCCGATCTCGCAGACCGACAACCTGCCGGCGCGCCTCGATCGCCTGCCGATGCTGGTGGAAAACCTGCGCGCCAATCGTACCCTGAGTGCGGTGTACATCGGCTACCCGAACGGCGAGTTCCTGCTCATACGCGCGCTGCGGGTGCCCGAGGTGCGCCGCGTGCTGCAGGCGCCGGATGCGGCCAAGTACCTGGTGCAGAGCCAGACCCTCAACGGCCAGGGCGGCCTGCTCGGCGAGTGGCGTTTCTACGACAGCGAGCTGCGCCTGCTGCGCGTGCAGGAGCGGCCCGACTACAACTACGACCCCCGCCAGCGGCCCTGGTACAACGAGGCGCGCCTGACCAGCAAGACGGTGCTGACCCAACCTTACGTGTTCTTCACCACCCGCGAGATCGGCCTGACCCTGGCTCACCGCAGCGTCGATGGCGCCGCGGTGATCGGCATGGACGCCTCGGTCAACGACCTGGGCGGCGAGATGGGCGACCTGCGCCAGACCGCCAATACCGAACTGGCGGTGGTGGACGGAAAGGGCACGGTGATCGCCTATCCCGACCTGTCCAAGCTGATGGTCCATGAAGGCAAGGAACTGCGTCTGGCCACCCTCGCCGAGTTGCAGGTGCCGAGCCTGAGCGAGCTCAACACGGAATCGGTGCCATCCGGCACACCCCAGGCATACCGGGTCAATGGCGAGGAGTGGTACGGCATCTGGGTGCCGCTGTCGAACTTCACCAGCAACGAAGTGAAAGTGCTGATCGCGATCCCCGCGGTGGAGTTGTTGGCGGGCGCAAGGCAACTGCTGTTCAACCAGGCCCTGTGGAGCGGCACGCTGTTGCTCGTCCTGCTGCTGATCGGCTGGTACATAGGCCGGCGAATCGCCCGCCCGCTGACCGCGTTGGCCGATCAGGTCGGCGCGCTGGCGGCCTTCGACTTTGCCCGGCCGGTGGGTGTGGAGTCGAAGATCGCCGAGGTTCGCGACCTGAGCAGCGTGATGGGCAGCATGTCGCGCACCATCCACAACTTCCAGGCCATTACCCTGACCCTGAGCCGCGAGACGCGCCTGGAAAGCATGCTCGAAGGCGTGCTCTCGCGCCTGGTTGAAGCCACCGGCGTGATGGGCGGCGCGGTGTACCTGCTGGACGACGACGAGTGCCGGCTGCGCCTGGCGTGCACGGTGAACGGCGAGCAGTACCCGCAATCCATGCTGATCGAAGGCTTCACCGAGACCCAACTGGCCGAGCGCGTGGACCTGGCGCTGGCGAACCGGGGGCAGTACCTGGAGGTTTCCCTGCGCAACCGCTCGGACGAGCTGCTGGGCATCCTGGTCCTGCAACTGGCTGAGGAGGGCGCCCACAGCCGTCAGCCGCGCAAACCTTTCAAGCGCTTCGTCGAGGAGCTCTCCGGCGCCGCCGCCGTGGCCATCGAAACCCGCCAGTTGATCGAAGCCCAGCAGCGCCTGCTGGACGCCATCATCAAGCTGCTGGCGGATGCCATCGACGCCAAGAGCCCTTACACCGGCGGCCACTGCGAGCGCGTGCCGCAACTGGCCGACCTGCTGCTGCAGAAGGTCATCGATTCGCGTGACGGCGAGTACGCCGGCTTCAGCATGAGCGATGCCGAGCGCTACGAATTCCAGATCGCCGCCTGGCTGCACGACTGCGGCAAGATCACCAGCCCCGAGTACGTGGTGGACAAGGCCACCAAGCTGGAGACGCTGTACAACCGCCTGCACGAGGTACGCACGCGCTTCGAGGTGATCTGGCGCGACATCGAGCTGGATTATTGGCGCGGTATCGCCGAGGGGAGTGACATCGGCCTGCTCGCCGCCCGCCGGGATGCGCTGCACGAGTCGCTGCGCGATGACTACGCGTTCGTCGCCCAGGCCAACGTCGGCGGCGAGTTCATGAAGGACGAGGACATCGAGCGCCTCAAGCAGATCGGCGAGCGCCGCTGGCTTCGCCATTTCGACGACCGCCTGGGCATCTCCCACGACGAGGCCGAACGCCTGCAGGGCCGGCCGGAGCGGCCGCTGCCGGCGGAGGAATTCCTCCTCGCCGACAAACCCGAACATCGCGTGCCCTGGGGCGAGCGCAAGCCACCGGTGGTGAAGGACGACCCGCGCAACATCTGGGGTTTCGACATGCGCCTGCCGCCCTACGCGAGCCACTACGGCGAGCTGTACAACCTGGGTATCCGCCGCGGCACGCTGAACGACGAGGAGCGCTTCAAGATCAATGAGCACATCGTCCAGACCCTGATGATGCTCACCACCTTGCCGCTGCCGCGAAACCTGCGCCGCGTGCCGACCATCGCCGCCAACCACCACGAGAAGATGGACGGCACCGGCTACCCGCGCAAGCTCTCCCGCGAGCAGATGAGCATTCCGGAGCGGGTGATGGCAATCGCCGACATCTTCGAGGCCCTGACCGCCGCCGACCGCCCTTACAAGGCACCGAAGACGCTCTCCGAATCGCTGAAGATCCTCGCCTTCATGGCACGCGACCAGCACATTGACGCCGACCTGTTCCGCCTGTTCATCAGCCAGGGCGTCTACCGCGAATACGGCGAGCGCTTCCTCCACCCCGAGCAGATGGATGCCGTGGATGTGCGGGCGTTGCTGGCGATCCTGGATGGGGTGAAGGCGTAGCTGGCGGCTTCAAGTATGAGCGAGCTTGCTCGCGAAACACCTCTTCGCCGATGTTGGTTCGCGAGCAAGCTCGCCCCTGCAACACTCGCAAACGCAAACCGCCGGCATCAGCCGGCGGTTTGCGTTTCAGGTGCGGGAGTCGATCAGCGCTTGGCGAGGTTGGTGGCGTAGCGGTTGATCTGTGGGTTCTTCGCCACGGTGCAGCTTTGCCCGGCAAGGAACTGCGAGGTCTTCAGGTACTGCTGCTGCGGGTAGTAGGCGAACACGTAGCTGCCGTTCTTCACCGTGTCGATCAGCTTCTGCGCCACCTGCGGGCGCACCGCTGGGCAGCCTAGGCTGCGGCCCAGGCGGCCGAGGCCGGGGACGACCTTGGGGTCGGCGTAGGCGGCGGCGTGCATGACGATGGCGCGCTCTTCGCTGTTGTCATTGAAGCCCGGCTCCAGGCCCAGCAGGCGCAGGGAACGGCCGTGCTTGCCGCTGTAGGTCTGGCCGGTCTGGTAGAGGCCGATGGAGGACTGGAAGCTCTCCGGGCGGTTGGAGAAGGAGGTGGCCATGTCGTCGCCACTCTTCTTGCCATGGGCGACCCATTCTTCGAAGAGCAGCTTGCGCTGCTTCAGGTCGAAGACCCAGAGGCGCTTGTCGCGGGACGGCTTGGAGTAGTCGATCACCGTCAGCAATTGGTTCTGGCCACCCAACTGGGTGCTGGCGCACTGCAGGGCGCTGAGTGCCAGGCGCAGGGTTTCGGTATTGGTCGCCGGCGCGAGGCGGTGCAGTTCCTCGGCCGTGGGCAGGCGGGCAGCGGACGCGGTCTGCCAGCTACCGATCGCGAAAAGCGCGGCACTGGCGAGCGAAATCCGGAAGAACCCCCGTAACTTCAAAAAAGTCAGCATGAATACAACATTCCCGTTGAATCGATATGGTTTTTTCTGGGAAACGCCGCATTGTGCGCGATTTTTGATCAGTGATGTGGTTGTTTTTTGATCAAGTATGGTTCCGCCCGTCGGTAATTACGAACTTTCCGCTGCGATTTGCCACCGGAAGGCGCCGGTTTACGGGAGGGCAGAGGGAATCGACGCGCTCCCGGCAGGCGCCTGGACTCTTTGTGTTTCGAGATTCTTCGGCGGCTGGCAGGGCGGGCTTGAGGCCGTCTGTCCGGAGGTGAGGCTGGGCAGTCCGGCGGGGATGGGCACTGTGGGGTGCAGTGGAATGATGAGGCGCTGTAGGGGAGGTCCAGGACGGTGCCGCAATGCCCCGGACCATTTCCTCATTCCACCGTCTGGTTCTTGACCGGCTTCTGTTCCGCCTTGCGGTCGTTGGTGGTGATCACGGTGAAGTCAGGGTTGCTGCGCATGTCGCGGGTGGAGGGTAGGTCGGTGATCACCAGGGTGCTGCCGACGTCCATGCTGGCCAGCAGGCTGCGCAGGAATTCGCGGTCGAGGCTGAACTTGCCCAGTTGCTCGGCGGGGGTCAGGCCGCGCTGCGGGTCGCTGACCTGCACGCTGGTCCAGCGCAGGTTCGGGCTCTCGCTGTCGATCTCGGTCTGGGAGGGTTTCTCCATGAGGGAGAAGGCGGCGACGCCGGTCCTTTCTTCCGGGTGCTCGAAGGCCACCGGCGCGGTGCCGATCTGCAGGCCGCCGCGGTAGACATAGAGGCGACGGTCGGCGCGGCTGACCAGCACGGAGACCGGGCCCTTTTCTGCGCCCGGATCGCTCCAGAACGGCACCACCATGCCGCTGTCGTCGTGCGGGCCGGCGGGGCGGCCGTCGCTGACGATGGGCGCGAGCAGGCCGGGGTGGTAGACCTCCACGGGCGAGCTCTTGGCGTCGGAGATGATCACCGTGGTGGTACTGAAGCCGGTGACTTCGTAGAGCTTCTTGGCGAAGGCCATGGGCAGTCGGATGCAGCCGTGGGAGGCCGGGTAGCCGGGCAGGTTGCCGGCGTGCAGGGCGATGCCATCCCAGGTCAGGCGCTGCATGTAGGGCATGGGTGCGCTGTTGTAGAGGTCGGAGTGGTACTCGACCTTCTTCTGCAGGATGGAGAACACGCCGGTGGGGGTTTCCTTGCCCTTCTTGCCGGTGCTCACCGTGGCCACGCCGATGGCGATGCCGTTGCGGTACACGTAGGCGCGCTGCTCGGTGAGGCTGACCACCAGGGTGACCGGGCCTGCCGGGGAGATTTCCGGATACCAGAGGAACTGGCCGGGCTTGAGCGTTTTCAGTGCGGCCTGCAGGTCCGAGAGCGGTGAGGGCTTGCTCGGATTGGCGAAGGCGACGCTGGCACTCAGGGCGATCAGCAGGGCAACCGACAGTTTCTTCATTACCTTTCCTTGGAACGCGGGCATGGCAGGGAGCTTAGCCAAGCGGTGACGGCGGCTGCAAACCGCCGGGCTGAACGGTTTGCGTAAGGCTTTTCGGAACGTTGAACGGAGCACGGTATGTAGGAGCGAGCTTGCTCGCGAACTGCCCGGACGCCGTGCTCGCCGGCAAGATTGTTCGCGAGCAAGCTCGCTCCTACACGGTGCAGATCAGCCGAGCTCGGCAATTTCCTGTGGGGTCAGCGCGCGGTATTCACCCGGTTGCAGCGCCGGATCGAGCTGGAGGCTGCCCATGCTCTCGCGGTGCAGGCGGGTGACCTTGTTCTGGAAGTGGCCGAACATCCGTTTGACCTGGTGGTAGCGGCCCTCGTGCAGGGTCAACCGGGCAGCGCGGGTGTCGAGGATTTCCAGTTGGGCGGGCAGGGTGGTGAGGTCTTCGAAGGCGAAGTACAGGCCCTGCTCGAAGGTCGCGACGTAGCGCTCGTCGATCGGGTCTTCGGTCTCCACGTAGTAGACCTTGGGCAGCTTGCGCCCCGGCAGCGTCATGCGCCGCGACCACTGGCCGTCGTTGGTGATCAGCAGCAGGCCGGTGGTGTTGTAGTCCAGGCGGCCGCCGATGTGCAGCTCATGCTTGTCCGGCTCGTCCAGCAGGTCGAGCACCGTGCGGTGCTCGGCGTCGCGGGTGGCGCTGACGCAGCCGGCGGGCTTGTGCAGCATGAAGTAGCGCGCCGGCTTGCCGGCCTGCAGCAGGTCTTCGTTCAACTCCACCCGGGAGAACTCACGCACCTCGTGACGACCATCGCGCACTACGTTGCCATCCACGCGCAGGCGGCCTTCGGCGAGCAACTGGCGGGCTTGCTGACGGTTCAGGTGGGGCAGGTTGGCGATGAAGCGATCCAGGCGCATCAGGCGTTCTCGTCGTCCTGGCTCTGCGGCGAAAGCCCGGCGGCGCAGCGGGGGCACAGGCAGGCGCGGTCGACCAGTTCGGTTGGAATGCGCTCCAGGATGTTGCGGTCAATGCGCGTGCCGAAGCACCAGCAGCTCTGGCCCTGCAGCGCCGGGTCGGCCTGGGTGCAACGATTGGATTGGCCGCAGAGCGGGCAGCGGCTGGGATCGGGAATGGTGTCGTTCATGGCCGGTCAGGGCGGGAAATGGCCGTGAGGCGGGCGCACAGGGTGCAGCGCCGACCGGCATCGCGCAAGCGGATTCGGATCGGCGCGGCGGGGGCCGGTCAGGGCATGTCGATGCTCTTGATCCAGGGTTCCAGGCGCTGGCCGAAGGCGACTTCGGCGACGAAGGGCTGGGCGCGCCCGTCTGCTGCCCGGTGAGGCTGCGCGGTGATCTGGTCCAGGCGCTCGCGCCACTGGTAGGGCACGTTGAGGCTGTCGGTGCCGATGGCAGTGGCGGTGCCGCCGAGTGTCCAGATGTGCTGGTAGTAGTTGGAGACGGGGCGTACCTGGCCGTGGACGATGAGGTAGCGCTGCCGATCGGGATAGCGTGCGCGCAGCGTTTGCAGGTCCAGGCCGACGTCCTTGAGCAGCAGGCGCGTGTCGGTCTTCTCCTCGCTGTCCAGCTCGCGGCGGATGAAGTCGCGCTCGTCCGCCAGCCGGGCATTCTGCGGCGCGGCATCGGCGGCCTGGCGCGCCTCATCGAGGCGCTTGCGGGTCAGCTGCACTTCGCGCTCGTACAGCGGCCCGTTGAGCTCCAGCACCAGCAGGGCATCGCGCGATTGCTGGCGGCCGAAGCGTCGGGCGCTGTTGTCATCCACCTGTTCGGGCATGGCGAAGCCGAGTTCGGCCATCTTCTGGCCATCGAGGGCGGGCTGCCAGCCACGGCTGTATTGCCGCGCCTCTTCGTCCCGGCTGGGCGTGCGCCAGCGCAGGCGCAGGCTCAGGCCGCTGTTTTCCTTGTACCAGTCGCTATTGCGCAGCAGCTCGCGCTGGCTGAGCGGCAGCACGCTGTCCGGCTCGCCGGAGCGGTTCCAGGCGACGCCGCCCAGGGCCACCGCGTTGACCAGCAGGATCAGGCCGACACCGCCGGCCAGGGCATGGGTGCGTGTCCAGTTCATGGGCGAGCTCCCAGCAGGCCGTGGGCCCGGCGCAGGCGTCGCAGCACCAGCAGGATCAGCACCGCGCACAGACCCAGGACGAGAAAGAACAGGTACTTGGGCATCATCTCCCACCACCAGTCGAAGAACTTGGTGTAGAGGAAGATCACGAAGAAGGTCAGGCCGGTATTCACCACTTCCGGCCACTCGCGGCGCGCGCCAAGCCAGATGACCAGCGCCGAGACGATAAAGCCGAGTACCTGATAGAGGCTCTCCACCGTGGCGAAGCCCAGGGGCAGGTAGCTGCCGCTGCCCCAGTTGGCCAGCACCAGCATCGGCAGAAACACCCCGAGCAGGCCAAGCACCCGGTAAATCGCGGCGAAGCCGTCGAAGCGGTTCTGCGCGATGAGCGAGGGAACGAAGAAGATCAGCAGGGCGGCGGGGAAGAAGTTCTCCGGGCGCTCGCCCACATCCAGCCAGTAGACGCCACTCCAGGTGCCGACCCGTGCGGCGACGTAGCCCATCACGCAGATCAGCGCGGCGGCCAGCAGCAGGCGCGTGTTGCAGGTGTAGGCGAGCACCAGGGCGTAGGCGGCCCAGGGTAGCAGGGCCTTGTCCGACGGCGTGATGTTGAAGATCTGCCCAACCATCACGACGTTCAATACGAAGCAGGCGAAGGCCAGCATGGCACCGAGTTTGGCGAAGTAGCCGGAGGCGTCGCGCCGCTGCAGGATCAGGGTCAGCAACAGGCTGATGAGCGAGGCGCTGATGAGGATGACGACCTGTACGCCTTCGCTGAACAGGCCCCAGAACTGGTAGAAGAGGAAGAACAGGCTCGCGGCCAGCGCCAGCGCGCCGAGGAACGAGGCGATGCGCATGCCCAGCGAGAGGCGATGGTCCTGGCTGTCGCGGTCGATGTCGAAGCGCGCGCGGTAATCGGCGAGCAGGCGTTGCTGGTGGTCGTGCAGGCGGTCGCGCTGGGTGGTATCGAGGACGAGCGCGCCTTCGTCATGCAGGCGGCGCAGCTCGCGGTCGAACGCCAGGATATCGTTGACGCGGTGCTGCGCCTGCTGGTGGCTGAGGTCGGGCATGGCCGGTCCTTGCGGCGGGTGATGCTGGGACTCTAGCTGGTGGCGCGGCGGGGTTCCATGGGTTTGCCGATAACCATTTGCGCGTGGTCGGGCTATCGCGGACGGAGTCCGCTCCTGCGCGGTGCCCACCCTCTACGCCCACACATCCACGATGCCGCGGACCTGTAGGAGCGAGCTCGCTCGCGAACAAACCTCGGTGGCGGAGACTGTTCGCGAGCAAGCTCGCTCCTACGAAAAGCCGCTCAGCTGTGGCTGTGCAGCCACGCCCGCCAACCGCCGAAATGGCTGATGTCCTCGGCGCCGTCCAGGCCCCAGGCATCGCAGATGAAGCCGGTTTCCCAGCTGCCGTCCTCCAGTTGCACCTTGCCCAGCCCCAGCGGTGCAGGAATGCCGGTGAGGAAGGAGCCCAGTTCGGCACTGGGAAGTTCCCAGACTTCCACCTCGATAGCCACGCCATCGTCGGCCACGCGCAGCATGCCGGGGCGCAGCGGCGGGCCGCCGGCGAGGGCATAGAGCTTGTAGGCCGGTGCGCTCCGGGTGGTGCGCAGCAGGCGGGCGCCGCGCTGGCGCAGCTGCCAGTTCAGTGCCAGGCCGTCGAGGTGCGCGCCACATACCACCAGGCGCGCACGGTCGTTGCGCGCGGCGTTGGCGGAGGACGCCGGGGCGATGGCGTTGCCGCCGATGAGTGGCAGGTTGTGCTGGCGCTGCAGGGCGTCAGCCACGCCAAGCAGGTATTGGTCAGTGAAGGCGCGGCCGAACAGCGTCACGCCCCAGGGCAGGCCGTTGTCCATGATTGCGCTGGGTACCGCCACGGCGGCGTAGTCCAGCAGGTTCATGAAGTTGGTGTAGTAGCCCAGGTCGGAGTTGCGTTTCACCGGTTCGGCGTGCAACTCCTCCAGCGTCACCGGGCGGCCGATGGTCGGGGTGAGCACGCAGTCGAGGTCGGCGAGGATTGCATCGCACTGCGTCTTGAGTTCCTGCAGCCGGTACTGTGCGCGGAACGCCTGCACGGCGGTGGCGCCGGGGGCTTTCGCCAGCACGTCGCGGATCACTGGCAGCACGGCCTGCGGGTCGCGCTCGATCAGCTCGCCGGCCACGCTGTAGCGCTCGGCGACCCACGGCCCCTCATAGAGCAGGCGCGCGGCTTCGAGGAAGGGGGCGAAGTCGATCTCCCGAGCCTCGCCGCCCAGCGCCTTGAGCTGGTCGAGGGCGTCGGTGAACAGCACCGGGCCTTCGTGGCAGCCGAAAAATTCCAATTGATCGGCGCGGGGAACACCGAAGCGAAATGGCTTGGGCGCACCGAAGGCGCTGACGTCGTTCCACGCCGGGTTGGCGCGGCTGTAGCCGTCCTGCGGATCGAGCTTGGCAGTCAGAGCCAGAAGCTCGCTGGCCTCGGCGGCACTGGCGGTGAAGTAGGTGATGCAGTCCAGCGTGCGGCAGGCCGGCACCAGGCCGTGGTTGGACAGCAGGCCCTTGCTCGGCTTGAGACCGAGCAGACCGTTGAGCGCCGCTGGCACGCGGCCGGATCCGGCGGTGTCGGTACCCAGGGCGAAGCTCGCCACCCCCAGAGCCACCGCCAGCGAAGAGCCAGCGCTGGAGCCGCCGGACGGGTACTCCGGCAGTACGCTGTTGCGGCATTCGCCGTAGGGCGAACGGGTGCCGTTGAGGCCGGTGGCGAACTGGTCGAGATTGGTCTTGCCCAGCGGAATGGCGCCCAGGTCGATCAGCTGTTGCACCAGCGTCGCAGAGGTTTTCGGCGTGTAGGCGAAGGCCGGGCAGGCGGCGGTGGTGGGGACGCCGGCGAGGTCGATGTTGTCCTTGATGGCGAAGGGGATGCCGTAGAGAGGCAGGCTGTCCGGCGACTTGTCGTCCAGGGCGGCCAGGTAGGGTTCCAGTTCTTCCAGGCTGAGCAAGTGGATGAACAGGTGGTAGTCCGGGTTCAGTGCGGCGGCCTTGTTGCGCAGTCCGGCGATCAGTTGGCGCGGCGTGGCGCGGCCTTCGCGGTAGGCGGCACGCAGGGCGGCGAGGCGGAGGTCGAAGGTGATGGGCATGGTTGGGGTTCCTGTGCGGGGCCGGCAGCCCTCTCCCCGGCCCTCTCCCTGAAGGGAGAGGGGGAAGAGCGCTCCGGCGCGGTGTCGGGTTCGAACCACGGACAGGCCGTGGTCCCAGGATGAATCAATGCTTCAACCCCGCTCCGAATTGTCCCCTCTCCCTTTAGGGAGAGGGTTAGGGAGAGGGGGCTTCGCAACATCTGCGGTGTCAGCTCACGCCTCCTCCATCACCACCACCCGCTGCCCGGCGCGCACTGGTGAGCCGGGCTGCACGCGGACTTCGCGCACCACGCCGTCGCGCGGGGCGGTGAGAGGAATTTCCATCTTCATGGACTCGAGGATCACCAGGATGTCGCCCGCCTTCACGCTGGCGCCGGCTTCCACCTGCACCTGCCAGAGGTTGCCGGCGATGTGGCTTTCGACGGCGTGCTGGCCGGCGCCGAGCGGGGCGTCCTCGCCGCTGTCGATGGCGGCCTCTTCGCTTTCGAAATGTGCCTGGCCCGAGGCGATCCAGCGCTCGCGCTCAGCATCGAAGGCGGCACGCTGGTGGCTGCGGAATTCGGCAATGCTCGCGGCTTCCTCGGCGAGGAACTGCTGGTAGTCCGCCAGGCGCAGCTCGCTTTCTTCGATGCGCAACGGATAGCGGCCCAGCGGGAAGTCGCGGCGGATGCGCAGCAGTTCGTCCGCCGACACCGGGTAGAAGCGGATCTGGTCGAAGAAGCGCAGCAGCCAGGGCTTGCCGTCGAACGCCGCGACCTCGCGGTAGCGGTTCCACATCTGCAGGGTGCGGCCGACGAACTGGTAGCCGCCGGGGCCTTCCATGCCGTAGACGCACAGGTAGGCGCCGCCGATGCCGACGGAGTTCTCCGCCGTCCAGGTGCGCGCGGGGTTGTACTTGGTGGTCACCAGGCGGTGGCGTGGGTCCAGTGGTGTGGCCACCGGCGCGCCGAGGTAGACGTCGCCCAGGCCCATCACCAGGTAGCTGGCCTCGAACACGGTGCGATACACCGCCTCGAGGTCCGGCAGTTCGTTGATGCGGCGGATGAACTCCAGGTTGCTCGGGCACCAGGGCGCGTCCTTGCGCACGGTGGTCATGTATTTCTCGATGGCCAGCTGGCAGGCCGGATCGTCCCAGGACAGCGGCAGGTGCACGATGCGCGACGGTACCTTGAGGTCCTGCGCGGCGCAGACGGCGTCCCACAGGCCGGCGACGGTTTCCAGCAAGGTTTCCAGTGAGAGGGTTTCCGGCTGGTAGTGCACCTGCAGCGAGCGGATGCCGGGGGTGAGGTCGATTACGCCGTCGAGGTCTTCGGCTTCCAGCGCCTGCATCAGCGCGTGGGCGCGGAAGCGCAGGACCAGGTCCAGCTCGGGCTGGCCGATTTCCAGCAGCAGGTGAGTGTCGCCGGCGAGGCGCGCGACCAGGCGTGTGTCGTCCTGGCCGAGGTCGAGGACGATGGGGGAGGTGAGCGCGGTGCTCGGGCTACCCTCACTCCCCGCCTTCTCCTGCACGCGGGAGAGGGGGCTGTCCGCTTGGCCGGATAGCACTGCAATCGCCGGTAGCTCCGCACTGCCCCCTCTCCCTCCGGGAGAGGGTTGGGGTGAGGGGAAAACGGCGCTGCCGGAGCTGGACTCTCCTGTAGGAGCGAGCTTGCTCGCGAACCCGCCCAGCTCCTGGACCTCCGGCAGAATGCGTTCGCGAGCAAGCTCGCTCCTACAGGGAGTCCGGTATTCGGCGGTTTGGGAGCGGCTCAGCGAGCGGGCGGTGGAGATATCGACGGGCACGAACCGCACCTTGTCTCCCGCCTTGAGCTGGCCAAGCTGCCAGAGGTCGGCCTCGATCACCGTCACCGGGCAGACGAAGCCGCCCAGGCTCGGACCGTCCGGGCCGAGGATCACCGGCATGTCGCCGGTGAAGTCCACCGCGCCGATGGCGTACGGATTGTCGTGGATGTTCGACGGGTGCAGGCCGGCTTCGCCGCCGCTCTCGCGCACCCATTCCGGCTTCGGGCCGATCAGGCGCACGCCGGTGCGGCTGGAGTTGAAGTGCACTTCCCAGTTGGTGGCGAAGAAGGTCTCGATGTAGGCCGCGGTGAAGTATTCCGGCGCACCGTGGGGGCCGTAGATCACGCGGATGCTGCGCACGGCCGGGAGGTCGGTGCGCAGTGCCACTGGCAGACTGTCGCCGTGGCTCGCGTCTTCCAGCGTGTCGAGGTGCAGCACATCACCGGCGCGCAGGGCGCGGCCACCGTGGCCGCCGAACTGGCCGAGGGTGAAGGTGCTCTTGCTGCCCAGATAATCCGGCACCTGCAGGCCGCCGCGCAGGCACAGGTAGCTGCGGGCGCCGGCGCCGCCGACGGTGCCTAGGCTGAGCGTAGAGCCGGCGGCGATGAGCAGTGCGGTATCCATCGGCTGTTCGACGCCGTCCAGGCTGATCGGCAGCGCCGCGCCGGTGACGGCCACGACCGCGTCAGTGTTGAAGCGCAGGGTCGGGCCGCTCATGGTGATTTCCAGCGCGGCAGCGCCTTCGGCATTGCCAAGAAGGACATTGCCCAGGCGCAGCGCGCGATCGTCCATCGGCCCGGACGGCGGCACGCCCACGGCCCAGTAGCCGAGGCGGCCGGGGTAGTCCTGCACGCTGGTCTGGGTGCCGGCGCTGAGTACTTCGAAGGTCTGCGCGCGGTAGCGCAGGCCTTCCAGGCAGCGCGTCCAGGGCGAGCCGCTGGCGAAGGGCGCGTCTTTGATGATCTGCCGCAGGTAGTCGCGGTTGCATTCCACGCCATAGAGCTGGCTGCCTTCGAGGGCGCGGTCGAGTCCGGCGCTGGCCTGCTCGCGGGTCGGCGCCCAGGCGATGAGCTTGGCGATCATCGGGTCGAAGTAGGGCGGAATCTCGCAGCCGGCCTCGACCCAGGTGTCGATGCGCAGGGCCTTGCCGTCGGCCGCCGGGAACTGCACGGCGGTGAGCAGGCCGGGGCAGGGCTGGAAGTCGCGGCCGGGGTCTTCTGCGTAAAGGCGTGCCTGGATCGCATGGCCGCTGGGCTTCAGCGCGGCGGCCAACTCGGCCAGGGGCGGCAGGTCACCGGCGGCCAGTTCGATCATCCAGCGCACCAGGTCGACGCCCCAGACCTGTTCGGTGACGCCGTGCTCCACTTGCAGGCGGGTGTTCACTTCGAGGAAGTAGAAGCGCTGCGCCTGGCTGTCGTAGACGAATTCCACGGTGCCGGCGCTGCGATAGCTGACGGCTTTCGCCAGCTGGATCGCCGCCGCGCACAGGGCCTCGGCCATGCCGGCGGGCAGGTTGGGCGCCGGGGTTTCTTCCAGCACCTTCTGGTTGCGTCGTTGTACCGAGCAGTCGCGCACGCCAAGGGCGATCACCTCGCCCTGGCCGTCGCCGAACACCTGTACTTCCAGGTGGCGGGCGCGCTCGATGTACTTCTCGATGAATACGCCCGAGTCGCTGAAGTTGTTCTGCCCCAGGCGTTTCACCGCGTCGAAGGCGTCGCGCAGTTCGTCTGCCGAGCGACACACGCGCATGCCGATGCCGCCGCCGCCGGCGGTGCTTTTCAGCATCACCGGGTAACCGACCTCTTCACCGGCGAGCAACGCGGCTTCGAGGTCGGGCAGCAGGTCGGTGCCTTCGAGCATCGGCACGCCCTGTTCGCGGGCCAGGGCGCGGGCCGTGTGCTTGAGGCCGAATACCCGCAGTTGCTCCGGCGTCGGGCCGACGAAGGCGATGCCGGCGGCTTCGCAGGCTTCGGCGAAGGCGGCATTCTCGGAAAGGAAGCCGTAGCCGGGGTGGATAGCCTGGGCGCCGCTGTCGTGGGCGGCCTGGAGAATCTTTTCCACTACCAGGTAGGTAGTGGACGCGGGCCCCTCGCCGAGGCTGATGGCCTGCGTTGCCTGCTGGATGTGCAGGCTGGCCATGTCGGCGTCGGAGTACACGGCCACGCCGTCCAGTTGCAGCTCGCGCAGGGTGCGCAGGATGCGGCAGGCGATAGCACCGCGGTTGGCGATCAGGAGCTTGTCGAACATGAGGGCGTCCCCATGGGGTGGCGGGCCGTCCCGCCATGATTCGGTGTGCACCACGGTCGTCCATGGCGCTGAAGCGCTTTTCGTAGGATCGAGGGGGGCGCCTAGCCCTTGCTCGCGAACCCCGCTTAACTCCGGCGCGGGGGCGGAGTTCGTTCGCGAGCAATAACGATGGCGTCCCCCTCGCTCCTACAGGTTCTCAGCGTCGGGCTGCATTGGGCGCTGCGGCTCTGGGCGAGCAGGAACAACCAGCGGCGCAGACGCGCGGTCAGTCCCATACCAGCAGCTCCGCCGGCGTCGGGTTCCAGCCGTTGCAGGGGTTGTTGAGCTGCGGGCAGTTGGAGATCAGGACGATGACGTCCATGTGCGCGATCAGTTCGACGTACTTGCCGGCGCCGGAGATGCCGTCCTCGAAGGTCAGGCCGCCTTCGGCGGTGACCGGCACGTTCATGAAGAAGTTGATGTTGTGGCTGATGTCGGCCTTGCTCAGGCGGCCGTCGTGCAGGCTGGCGCGCAGGAAGTTGTCGCGGCAGCTGTGCATGTAGCGCTTGTCCAGGGCGTAGCGCACGGTGTTGCTTTCCTGGGCGCAGGCGCCGCCGAGGGTGTCGTGGCGGCCACAGGTGTCGGCGGTGATGGTCAGCATCGGGTTGCCGAGGTTGGACCAGAGCACGCTGCCGGCGCTGAGGTAGACCTGCCCCTGTTTGCGCAGGGTGCGTTGCACGTCGTAGCGCTCGCGCGGGTTGGCGGCGCTGAAGAACAGCGTGTCTACCGCCTGGTTGCCTTCCAGGTCGAGGATGCGCAGGGTCTGTCCGGCCTTGAGTTCGGTGAGGCTGGGTTCGCCAGCCGCGATCAGGGTGCGCGAGACGCAGGCTTCGGGGTGTTTGTCGCTGGGGACGATGGGCATGCTCGCGCTCCTTACAGGTACTGGCGTTCGGTGTTGTGGAAGCCGCGGCCGTTCTCCGCGCGGGACGTACGGCAGAGCACGCTGATGCCGTCGGACGCGACCTGCTGCCAGGTCAGGCCGATGGGTTTGGGGGCGTACTGCGGGTTTGGGTCCAGCGGATGTTGCAGGGCGGTGAGGACGACGAGGGTGTCCATTGGCGCGTAAAGCTCCACGTAGTCGCCTGCCCTGGAGTTATCGGGGCTGAAGCGGAAGCAGCCGTCGGCATCGACGGCCACGCGGCTGAACAGGCTCAGGCACATCAGCAGGTCCTGCAGGCGCATGTCCCACTTGCCCATTTCCACCAGCAGGTTGTCCACGCCGTTGCGGTGGAAACCGTTGCGCAGTTCCTGGTAGCGGCCGTCGCCGTACTTCTCCTGCACCTCGGCGGCGTTCAGCACGCCGCCGAAGCTGTCGTGCCAGCCGCAACTGTCGGCGGTGATGGCGGCCAGCACGCGGCCCATGTCCGAGTACAGGCAATGGCCAGCGGTCAGCTTGGCGGTGTGCTGGCACTTGAGGCTGTCGGGCAGGTTCAGCCGCTCGCTCTTCTCGGCGGCGTTGAACAGCAGGAGGCTGACGTTGCCGCCGCCTTCCAGGTCGGTCAGGCGCAGCACTTGGCCGCGCTTGAGGACGAAGGAGGTGTGGCCGCCGCCGGGGACGGTTTCTTCGTAGAGGGTGGTACGCAGGTCATTCATGGTGGGCTCCTTAGTAGGCCGGCGTGATCAGCGCAGCGGCGGCCGTTTCCAGGCGCGCGGCGAGCGGTTCGGGCAGGGCGGCGCGGGCGGCCTTGCGGTCGGCGTTGAGCGGGATGTCGTAGGTGATGCGGGCGCCGTAGGCGGTGGGCGCCTGCGGGTCGTGGCGGACCTTGTCGAAAACCAGCAGGCGAGTGCCCAGGCTGAAGCCCTCGGCGAGGTCGTGGGTGACCATGAACACGGTGAGGCGGGTTTCCTGCCACAGCTCCAGCAGCAGGGCGTGCATGTCCTTGCGGATGCCGGGGTCGAGCGCACCGAAGGGCTCGTCGAGCAACAGCACGCGCGGCTTCATCACCAACGCCTGGGCGATGGCCAGGCGCTGCTGCATGCCGCCGGAGAGGGCGCTGGGATACTGCTTGAGCGCATGGCCGAGGCCGACTCGTTCGAGCAGGGCGGCGGCCTGTTCGCGGGCTTCGCGCTTGGCGCTGCCCAGCAGCCGGCCGAGCAGCGGCGAGCGCGGCAGTTCCAGGCCGAGGGCGACGTTGTCCAGCACCGACAGGTGTGGAAACACCGAGTAGCGCTGGAACACCACGCCCCGGCTCGGGTCGGGCTCGCCCGGCAGCGGCTGGCCTTCGAGCAGCAGCTCGCCACGGCTGGGGCGCTCCTGGCCGAGCAGCAGGCGCAGGAAGGTGGACTTGCCACAGCCGGAGGCGCCGACCAGGGTGCAGAATTCGCCTTCCTTCACCTCGAGATTCAGGCGTTCGAGCACCACGTTGCCGTCGTACTCCTGCCAGACGTTGCGGACTTGAATGAAGCTCATGCCTTGCCTCCTTCGTACCAGGGGAAGGCGCGGCGGGTGAGGGCGCGCAGACCCCAATCCATCAGCCAGGCCAACGCGGTGATCCACACCACGTAGGGCAGGATCACGTCCATGGCCAGGTAGCGGCGTACGAGAAAGATGCGGTAGCCCAGGCCGTCGGTGGAGGCGATCGCCTCGGCGGCGATGAGGAACAGCCAGGCCGAGCCAAGCATCAGGCGCAGGGAAATCAGCAGGCGCGGCATCAGTTGCGGCAGCACCACGCGCAGGATCAGCGTCCAGGTGTTGGCGCCCAGGGTCTGCGCCTTGATCAGCAGCTCGCGGGGGATTTCCCGGGCGCGCTGTTCGATGTCGCGGGCGATGCAGGGGGCGACGCCGATGACGATCAGCACCACCTTGGACAGCTCGCCGAGGCCGAAGACGATGAACAACACCGGCAGGATTGCCAGTGGCGGGATCATCGACAGCACAGTGAGCAGCGGCGAAAGCGGCGCGCCGAACAGCGGCACGCTGCCGGCGGCGATGCCCAGCACCAGGCCGAGCAGGGCGGCAATACCCAGGCCCAGGCCGAGGCGTTGCAGGCTGGCGCCGGTGTCCTTCCAGAACAGCACTTCGCCGGTGCGTTTGTCCTCGTTGAAGGCCAGGCGTTTGACTGCGTCGGCCATCTGCGCGGCGCTGGGCAGCAGCTTGTCGTTGGGGTTCTCCGCCAGCCGTGACGCCGACCCGGTGAAGTAGGCGAACAGCAGCAGGGCGAAGGGCAGCAGTACCAGGAACAGGCGGCCGCTGCGGTCGGGGGTTCGGTTGATCAGGCGCATGCTTCGTACCTGTTGGTCGATAACCTGTAGGAGCGAGCTTGCTCGCGAACCGCACGGCGCCTTAGCGCCAAGCGAAACGCCGTTCGCGAGCAAGCTCGCTCCTACGAAGAGCGTCAGAGCTTGCCGTCCGCCGCCATCTGCACGTACGTCGGGTCGAAGCGCAGCTTGAGGTTCTTCGCATCCCCGGTGGACAGCCCACCGGCGAAGCTCATGCCCACCGCGTCGGCGCTCTTGGCGCCTTCGCCGAGCAGGCCGTGGGCGAAGGAGAAGGCCGCGACCTTGTCCATGGTCGCCGGCAGTTTCGGGCTGGTAGCGAAGGCCAGTGCTTCCTTCGGCGTGGCAAACAGCTTGGTGGTGGCGAGCTGGCTCTGGTAACCGGCGAGGTCGGTGCCCGAGGCTTTGGCCATGTGTTCCAGCGCGGCGCGGGTTTCGGCGCTGTCGCCCTGCATCAGCGCGACGGTCTCGAACCAGGCGCCGGTCAGGGCTTTGCCCAGCGCCGGGTTGTCTTTGAGCACCGCGCTGTTGACCACCATCATGTCCATGATTTCGCCGGGGACCTGGCTGGAGTTGAACACTTCGGTGGTGCCCGGTTTGGCGCGGGCCTCGGCGAGCATCGGGTTCCAGGTGGTAACGGCCTGTACGTCGTCGGTGTTGAAGGCGGCGGCGATGTCGGCGTCGGAGGTGTTCACCGTATTCACGTCCTTCTCGCTCAGGCGGGCGTTCTCCAGGGCGCGGGCGAGCAGGTAGTGGGAGACGGAAAGCTCCACCAGGTTGACGTTCATGCCCTTGAGGTCGGCCAGGGTCTTGCCTTCGCCCTTGATGACAATGCCGTCGTTGCCGTTGGAGAAGTCGCTGACGATCAGCGCGGTGGAGTCGACGCCACCGGCGGCGGGGATGGTCAGGGCGTCCATGTTGGTCATGGTGCAACCATCGAACTGGCCGGCGGTGTACTGGTTGATCGACTCGATGTAGTCGTTGAGCTGGGTGACCTTGATCTCTATGCCGTACTTCTTCGCCCACTTGTCGACGATGCCGTGGCTGGCCGCGTACTCCCAGGGCATCCAGCCGGCATAGATGGTCCAGCAGAGGTTGAAGCTGTTCTTCGGCGCGGCGGAGGCCGAGAGAGAGAAGGCGGCGAGACCGGCGGCGAATAGGGCAGAGAGGAGGGGCTTGCGCATGGAGAGTCTCCAGGTCGGTTGTCGGGCGGGCAGGAGTCGGGCGGCACGTGTCGCTCTCGTCTCCCGGGCTTTTGTCCCGCCGTGTAACCTCGCTGGAGGTCGATGACTCTCGGACCAGTCACTCGCCTCGCGAGCCGGAACCCTAGTCATCCATTGTCAGATTGTGGTGCCGCTGTCCGAGTGCTTCGGATCGTTCCTGCACAGCCGAGTCAAAGCGAGCAGCGTGCCAAGTTGGCGAAAGTGCCGGGGCAGAAGGGCTGCGGTGGAGTGGTGGATGTTTTTCGGTGCACGCGAGGGCATGCGCCTGCCCTCAAATGAAGCGTGGCGCCGCTTCCTGGTGCGCGGGCCAGTCGAAAGGCAGGAGCGTGGCGGGCGTGGCCGGCGGCAGACTGCTGCGACCTTCACCTTGAGG
Source organism: Pseudomonas sp. PVC-3-1 (assembly GCF_057444315.1). Classification (NCBI taxonomy): domain Bacteria; kingdom Pseudomonadati; phylum Pseudomonadota; class Gammaproteobacteria; order Pseudomonadales; family Pseudomonadaceae; genus Pseudomonas; species Pseudomonas sp. PVC-3-1. Next base: position 6,100,223 of record NZ_CM172023.1, on the reverse strand, counting down.
AATCCATCGCCATGTCCGAGTTGCTGAGCTTTGCCAAGGGTGCGCTGACCATGTTCTGGGTCGCCGCCGTGCTCAACCTGATCTATCCCTTCGGCGAGCTGCATCGCCCGCTGCTGTGGCTCTCCGCGATCCTGCTGGTGGTGCATGTGGGCGAGGTGCTGTTGCTGGCGCGCCGGCGTTCGGTCACCGAGAAGGTGCAGGTCCTGCTGTTTGGCGTGCTGCACCTGCAGAGCCGCAAGCTTCGCCGTTTGGAAACTGTAAACGGCTGATTTACCCAAGCTTTACCTTCGCCTGTGGCACCGCCTTCTGACATGCATGTCTGATCTTGCGAGACCGGAAGAATGTACTCCCCGCATCCCGGCGGGGCGGCCGGCTCGCTTGATGGAGGCGCCATGCGTCGTATCTTTGCTGCTGCACTGTTGTTTCTACCGCTGGTTGGCTGCGTGATTCTTCCGCCGCCGGGACACGGTCACGGCGGTTGGCGGGATGGGCCTCGCTACTACCAGCCGGCACCGCCAACGGTTTACTACGGCGGCCCACAACACGGGTGGCGTCGGTGAAGGTCGAGCCAGAGCCCCTCACCCCGACCCTGGCGGCGCGCCCCGCTCCTCAAGCGGGAGAGAGACCGTTCGGTGCAGGGTGAAACCTCGGCATCAGATGGTACGGGCGGCTCTTTCTCCCTGAGGGAGAGGGCCGGGGTGAGGAGGAAGCATTTGCGCCGAGCCTTTCCTGCTGCCCGCTGATTGCGCTCAAGACACGGTGTTGAACGCCGCATCCTCCTCCAGCAACAACTCGACGAACTGGCTGGCCGCAGGCGAGAGGCTGCGGCTGGCATGGCGCACCAGGGCGTAGGCGGAGCCGCGCCCAGCTACTTCGCCGCTGGGCCAGGGCAGAGTGGCGAGGTTTCCGGCTCGCACATCCGCGGCGACCACGTCCCAGGTCGCCAGGCACAGTACGTCACTGCCTTTCACCAGCTCCTTGAGCATCAGTACGTCATCGCATTGCACGCTCAGCGGCTGCTCGCGGCCGAAGGTGCGCGCCAAGCCTTCGTGGGCGTCACGCGGCAGGCGCGGGCCGGCCAACGGGTAGTCGAGTACGCTCTCGACCGTCGGCGGGGTTCCGAGCAAGGGGTGCCCTGGTCGGCAGAACAGCACGCCGCGATGCTCTCGTAGCGGCAGGATATCGAGACGAGTGTCACCCTCCAGTTCGCGGTAATCGGCGACGAACAGTTCCAACTCGTCGTCCAGCAGGCGTTGCTGCAGCTCGCCCCAGTTCTCGATGGAGAGCAGGATCGACACTTTGGGGTGCGCGCCGCTGTAGCGCGCCAATACCTGTGGCAGCAGCCGCGCACCGGGGAAGGGGCCGGCGCCCAGGCGTAGTTCGCCGGTTTCCAGGTCCGCCAGTTGCAGCACCGCATTCTTCAGCGCGCGGTCACCGGCCAGCAGGCGGCGGGCGTGTTCCAGCACCAGTCGGCCGTGGGCCGTGAGGGTCACGCCGCGCGGGTTGCGGTCCACCAGTTGGCAGCTCAACTGGCCTTCCAGCGTCTGGATGCTTCGCGACAGAGCGGGTTGACTAAGATTCACCGCATCGGCGGCACGGGCGAAGTGGCCGTGTTCGGCGAGGGCGACGAAGTGGCGTAGCTGGCGGAGATCGCTCATGCGCTTCCTGCATTGATAGTGAAATTGGAATGCATTGGAATTATTAGCGCGACGGCCGGCATAGTGCGAGCACAACAACAAATTCCGGAGTCCTCCGATGTCCCGTCTTTCCGCTGCCGTGCTGGTCGCCAGCCTCTGTCCTGGCCTGCTGCTCGCCGCCGAACAGCCCAAGCCCGCGACTTCCTTCACCCAGGCCGCCCAGGAGCAGGTGCGCCAGTCACTGCCCTTCGGTGATCGCGCCGATTTCGATCGGGTGGAGAAGGGGCTGATCAAGCGCCCCGATAACCTCATCATCAAGAACGATGACGGCAGCGTCGCCTGGCAGCTGGGCGACTACGACTTCATCAAGGCCGCCAAGGACATCGCCAGCGTCAACCCGAGCCTGATGCGCCAGGCGCAGCTGAACCTCAGCTACGGTCTGTTCAAGGTCACCTACGGTATCTACCAGGTGCGCGGCTATGACCTGGCCAATATCACCTTCATCCAAGGCAAGACCGGCTGGATCGTCATCGACACCCTGACCACCCCGGCGACCTCCAAGGCTGCCTACGCCCTGGTGAGCCAGGAGCTGGGGCAGAAGCCGATTCGCGCGATCATCTACAGCCACGCCCACGCCGACCATTTCGGTGGGGTGAAGGGGCTGGTCAGCCAGGAGCAGGTGGACAAGGGTGAGGTGCAGATCATTGCGCCCAAGGGCTTCATGGAAGCGGCGATCAAGGAAAACGTCATGGCCGGCAATGCCATGCTGCGCCGCGCCAGCTACCAGTACGGCACGCTGCTGCCCAAGGGGCCGAACGGCCAGGTGGACATGGCCATCGGCAAGGGCGTGGCGCACGGTCCGCTGAGCATCATCGCGCCGACCAAACTGATCGAGGGTGAGCTGCAGGACCTGGAAATCGATGGTGTTCCCTTCACCTTCCAGAACACCCCGGGCACCGAATCGCCGGCAGAGATGAACGTCTGGCTGCCGCAGCAGAAGGCGCTGCTGATGGCCGAGAACGTCACCGCCACGCTGCACAACCTCTACACCCTGCGCGGCGCCGAGACCCGCGACCCGTTGGGCTGGAGCAAGTACATCAACGAGGCGCTGCACCGTTTCGGCGACAAGGCCGAGGTGATGTTCGCGGTGCACAACTGGCCGCGCTGGGGGCACGAGGACATCGTCCATACCCTGGAGAAGCAGCGTGACATGTACGGCTACCTCAACGACCAGACCCTGCACCTGGCCAACAACGGGGTGACCATCAACCAGATCCACGAGCGCCTGAAGGTGCCGCCGGAGCTGGCCAACGAATGGTTCAACCGCGGCTACCACGGCAGCGTCAGCCACAACGTGCGTGCGGTGGTGAACAAGTACCTGGGCTATTACGACAGCAACCCGGCGACTCTGAACCCGCTGGCGCCGGAGGATTCGGCGAAGAAGTACGTCGAGTTCATGGGGGGGGCCGATCACTTGCTGCAGATGGCCAAGGCTTCGTTCGACAAGGGTGAATACCGCTGGGTGGTGGAGGTGCTGAACAAGCTGGTGTTCGCCGATCCGACCAACCAGGCCGCGCGCAACCTGCAGGCCGACGCCCTGGAGCAGCTCGGCTACCAGGCGGAGAACGCCGGTTGGCGCAACAGCTACCTGGTCGCCGCGCAGGAGCTGCGCAACGGCGTACCACGTAACCTGCCATCACTGCGCGTCAGCAATCCCGATGCGCTGGCAGCCATGGATACCGGCCTGCTGTTCGACTACCTCGGCGTGCGCATGAATGCGCAGAAGGCCGAAGGCGAGGACTTCAGCATCAACCTGGTGCTGCCGGACAAGAACGAGCAGTACCTGCTGGAGCTGAAGAACTCGCACCTGAACAACATCAAGGGCGTGCAGAGCGAAAACGCCGGGCAGACCGTCACCATCGACCGCGCCGACCTCAACCGCCTGATGCTCAAGGAGGTCTCGCCAGTGCGCCTGGTGTTCGAGGGCAAACTCAAGAGCTCGGGCAATCCGCTGCTGCTGGCGAAGTTGTTCGGCATGCTCGAAGACTTCGACTTCTGGTTCGACATCGTGACCCCGCCCGAAAAGAGCTGAACGCGCTCCCCTCTGCGTCGCGGCTGACATCTCTCCAGGCCGCGTCATCCGGTGATGGCACAATGCAGTGATTGCATTGTGCCATTGTTTTTTTCGCGCCCAGTCTGCACCATGCGACCCCTGCGCCTGCAGCTGGTTGCCGGCGCTCGCAGTCGAGTAGTCGCGATCGTGTTGAGCCGTTGTTCCAGGGTGTGGCGTCGTTGCTGGCCGGGGCCGTTGGTCCTGATGCTGGCGGCTTCGCTCGGCGTCCTGGCGGGGGCACAGCAGGCCGATTGGGACTTCAAGCTGATCAGCCAGCAATCCACGCGCCTTTATGGGCCGTTGGGCGAAGGCCAGGTGCGCATCGATGCCTGGCAGAAGCTGCTCGCCCAGCAGGCTGGCGCGGCGGAGCGCGATCAGCTGCAGGCGGTCAATCGCTTCTTCAACGACCAGCTGCGCTTTACCGACGACCTCAGCCTCTGGCACGAGGTGGACTACTGGGCCACGCCGGTTGAGGCGCTGCTCAAGGGAGCCGGCGATTGCGAGGATTTCGCCATCGCCAAGTACATCAGCCTGCGACACCTGGGCGTGCCGGCGCAGAAGCTGCGCATTACCTACGTCAAGGCACTGCGTTTGAACCAGGCGCATATGGTGCTGACTTATTACCCGAGGCCCGATGCCGTGCCGCTGGTGCTGGACAACCTGATCGGCAGCATCCTGCCGGCCAGTCAGCGCAGCGACCTGCAGCCGGTCTACGCGTTCAACGGCGAGGGCCTGTGGCTCGCCGGCAGCGGCGCGGGTGGCGGCAAGCAGGTGGGCGACAGCAAGCGGCTGTCGCGCTGGCAGGACCTGTTGAAGAAGATGAAGGGCGAAGGGTTCCCTTCGAATGAATAGCCTCTGAATCATTCGCGGCAGAACCAATAGCTGCACCGGCACGAATAGCTCCGATGAGGGAGCCTGGAGACACGATGTCCCTGTTCAAACAGTTGTTGATCGCCATCTGCCTGTTCCTGGTGGTCGCCTTCAGCGGCAGCTTCATGGTCGGCCTGGAAAGCTCGCGCGAGCAGTACGGCAACCAGCTGCGCTCCCACGCCCAGGACGCTGCCACCGCGCTGGGCCTGTCGCTGACGCCGAACATCGACGACCCGGCGATGGTCGAGCTGATGGTCAGCTCGATCTTCGACAGTGGCTACTTCGAGAGCATCCGCGTGATTGACCTGGCCACCGGCAAGGTGATGGTGGAGCGCACCGGGGTGCCCGACGCGGTGGCGGCCAAGGTGCCGCAGTGGTTCATCTCGTTGATCAACCTGCATTCGGCCGGTGGCGACGCCATCGTCAGCCGTGGCTGGACCCAGGCGGCGCGGGTCGAGGTGCTCAGCCACCCGATGTTCGCCATCGCCAAACTCTGGCAGAGCGCCCTGGGCAGCCTGCTCTGGCTGGTGCTGTGCGGCATCGCCAGCGCCGTGCTCGGCGCCATCCTGCTACGCCGCCAGTTGAAGCCGCTGGACTACATGGTTGAGCAGTCCCACGCCATCGCCCGCCGCGAATTCCTCAGCCTGCCGGAACTGCCGCGCACCCCTGAGCTGCGCCGCGTGGTACAGGCCATGAACCAGATGGTGGAGAAGCTCAAGGCGCTGTTCCAGGAGCAGGCCCAGCGCAGCGAACGCCTGCGCGACGAAGCCTACCAGGACAGCCTGACCGGGCTGGGCAACCGGCGTTTCTTTGACATGCAACTCAGCAACCGGCTGAGCGCCGAGGACCAGGTGAGCAGCGGCGTGCTGCTGGTGCTGCGGGTCAATGATCTCGCAGGACTCAACCAACGTCTGGGCGGCCAGCGCGTCGATCAGCTGCTCAAGGCGGTAGCCGATCAGCTGCGGCTGGCCGGGCAGGGCCTGGGGGCCGGCCTGACCCTGGCGCGCAGCCGTGGCGGTGAGTTCGTGATGCTCGCGCCGGGGTTGATGCCCGAGGACGCGCCGGCGCTGGCGATGCGCCTGGAAAGCATGCTGGCGGCACTGGTTACCACCGGTGCCAGCGATGTGAGTCCGGTTGCCTGCCTGGGGCTGGTGCCGTTCGTTTCCGGCGAATCGGCGCAGGCGCTGTTGCAGCGCGCGGACGAGGCGCTGGTGCAGGCCGAGCGGCAGAACGACAGCTGCTGGGCCTTGCTCCAGGGCGGCGCCAAGCCGGTCGCCGAGGAGCGACACACCTGGCATCAACTGCTTGACGAGGCGCTGGTGCACAAGCGCTTCCAGCTGCATTTCCAGGCAGTGGTGTCCTGCGCCGATCCGCAGGTGGTGCTGCATTACAAGGTGCTCTCACGCTTGCCGGACGGGCAGGGCGGCAGCATCGCCGCCGGGCGCTTCCTGCCCTGGCTGGACCGCTTCGGCTGGACTGCGCGGTTGGACCTGTTGATGCTCGAAAGCGTGCTGGCGGACATGGCCAAACACAACCGCCCGCTGGCGCTGAACCTGTCCGCCGCGCTGCTGCGGGATGAGTGGGCGACCACTCGGGTGTTCGATCTGCTCAAGCAGCATCCGCAATTCGCCGGGCGCCTGACCCTGGAGCTGGAGGAAGACCAGTTGCCGGCGCAGCCGGTGCTCGAAGCCCTGACCCGCCGCCTCGGCGAGCTGGGTTATCGCCTGAGCCTGCAGCACTTTGGCGGGCGCTTCAGCATGATCGGCAACCTGGCGCGCCTCGGGCTGGCGTACCTCAAGGTCGATGGCAGCCATATCCGCCACATCGACCAGGAAAACGACAAGCGTCTGTTCATCGAGGCGATGCAGCGAGCCGCGCACAGCATCGACCTGCCGCTGATCGCCGAGCGCGTGGAGACGGCCGGGGAATTCCGTGTGTTGAAAGAGATGGGGATTCAGGGCGTGCAGGGGCAGCTGTTCGGTGGACCGGCGCCCTGGTGATAGATGTCGGGGCGGGGTGCTTTTTGTAGGAGCGGACTTTGTCCGCGATGTTTCCGTGCCGCTGATGAGCTTCGCGGACGGAGTCCGCTCCTACGAGGGCGGGCGTTTCTCTGGAAGTCTCTCGAGAGCTAAATCCAAAGTGCGGAGCGTGCCTTTCACGTAGGAGCGAGCTTGCTCGCGAACCTGGCCTCGCAGCGGAGCTTGTTCGCGAGCAAGCTCGCTCCTACAGGGGAGGGGATGCCGCGTGGCCATCGAGCAAAAGAAAACGGGGCTCAGATCAGCCCCGTTTCCTCGTCGTCGTTGATCAGCCGGGTCAGGCCGCCCAGGGCTTCCCGCGCCTGGGTCCGGTTGAGCAGCTTGGAGCGCGCGGCCGGCGGCAGGTCAGTGATGCGGATTACGCCCTTGGTGATCAGCACCGAGATCAAGTCTTCCAGTACCCGGATCATGTCCAGGTCGCTCTGCTTGAGCTGTAGCAGGCTGCTTTCGGCCGCCCAAGCCTGGATATCCGGATGGTCCGCCGGCAGTGTGCCGGTGGCGCCTTCGAATTCGGCGTCCTCGACGCGCGCCACTTTTCCCTCGGCGTTGCGCTGGATGTACAGCATCGACCCGTCCCCATTTCTCGTGATGTGAAGGAACGACAGCGGAATCATCCCAGGGATGATCCCGCTGTCGCCGTGTCAGAGCCTGATCGTTCGGACGCCTTGCGGCAACCGCGGATCAGTGATGCTCAGTCTTGACCACCGGGTCGGAACCCGCCACCAGCTTGTTGACGATCTCGGTGGAGGTCGAGCCGTAGGCCGAGAGATCCACGCCGCTCAGCTTGATGGTGACATCCGCCGCGCCGCCGTTGTTGATCTGCCCGGTGGTGCTCACCTGCAGGGTCGAGGTCGTGGTGTCCACCTTCAGGTAGCTGAGGATGTCGTTGTGCGCGGTCTCCGGCAGCAGGTCGCTGATGTCGATGCGGTCGCCTTCACCGGCCTTGAAGTCGGTGATGGTGTCGTTGCCGATATCGCCAGCCTTCCAGATGAAGGTGTCGGCACCCGTACCGCCGGTGAGGATGTCGTTGCCCTTGCCGCCGGTGAGCTGGTCGTTGCCGGTGCCGCCGAAGAGGATGTCGTTGCCGTTCTCGCCGAACAGGAAGTCGTTGCCGCCCTGGCCGTAGAGGATGTCATTGCCATCGCCGCCATACAGGTGGTCGTCGCCGCCACGGGTATCGCCCTCGACGTTGAACAGCGCGTGGTTGGCCTTGATGTAGTCGTACATCTCGTCGCTGGTCGCTGCGTGGCCGTTCTTCAGTTCGAGGAACGCCGACAGTGCACTGACTCCGGAGCCCGCCGGCATGTCGGCCGGTTTTGCCGGGTTGCCGTTGACGCCCCAGGGCAGGTTGTCGGTGTTGATGGTGTCACCGAAGATGATGTCGTCACCCGCGCCGCCGGAGATGGTGTCGTGGCCCGAGGGCGCCAGTTCCGAGCTGCTGGAACCGCCGTGCAGAGCAGCGGTCAGGTCGCTGGCCTGCTTGACGATATCCACCTGGCCGGTCGGGGCGGTGACTACGTTGGGGGTCACGACCGAGATGTTATCGATGCGGATATCGACATCGGAACTGCCCAACCAGCTGGTGCTGTTGTCGTTGGCTGAGAGTTCCAGCTTGTAGACGCCATCAACCAGAGTCTTGCTGGTGATGGTGGCATCGGACGAACTGGTGCGAGTGCCGCTGTCGACGACGTCCCAACTGACCGAGCCGTTGGCCGCGACGACCTTCTTCATCAGGCTCCAGGCGAAGCTGTCGCCGCTGCCGAATACGTTGGTCCGATAGTCGAAGCTCAGCTTGCCGACGTTGTTGCCGCTGACATTGAACTCGGGGCTGCTGGCCTTGGTGGCAGCGCCGCCGTAGACGTCGGTGATCTTCAGCTCGCTGTTGGTGCGGGAGATCGAGCCGGTACCGGTCTTGGTCCAGTTGTCGACCTTGGCGATGCCACTGCCACTGTTGTTGTCGAAGTTGGCGAGGACAGTGGTGGTATTGCCCAGGTTGATGGTGCCGGTGGACGTGACCTTGGTGTTGTCGAAGTACTTGAGGATGTCGGCATTGACGCCGGTCCCGATGCCGATTGCGCGTACTTCGCTGAGGCCGCTGAGGCCCGCGAAGGACTGTGCGGACTCGGCGACGATGTTGTCGGTGGTGCTGCTGCCGTTGCCGTAATTCTTCGAGTAGGTCGGATCACCATCGGTGAGGAACAGCGTAAGGTTCTCGTAGCCGTTCTTCTGGCCGTTGAACCAGGTGACCGCCTGCTCGAAGGCGGACTGATAGTTGGTCCCGCCGTCGGCCTGCAGGCCAGTGGTCTGGGTCTTGCCGATGGCGTTGATCAACTGGTCGACGTTGCCGTTGTTCAGGTCGGCGATGCTGACCTTGATGCTGGCGCTGGCGGAGAAGCCGATCAGGCTGATGTTGATCACGCCGTCGTGGCCCTTGAGCTCGTTGGCCAGGTTGATCAGTGCATCCTTGATCAGTTTCATTCGCGAGTCGGCGTAGGCCGCACCGCTGTTGCCGGCGAGGTTGTAGGCCATGCTGCCGGAGGTATCGACCACCAAGGCGATGTTGTAGTTGGTGCCCGGCTGGGTAGTGGTAAGCAGACCGCCCACGTCGCCGAGGATCACGTCGTCACCCGAGCCGCCGGTGAGGGTGTTGTCACCGTTGGGCGTGGTGCCGGGGATCTGCACCTGGCCGACATGGATATCGAAGCCATACGTGCCCGAGGTATCGACGCCACCGTTGGCCACGCCGTCGCTGTCCTGCACCGCGAAGTCGAAGTGCGCGTTGCTGCCTGAGCTGTCCGGTACGTAGGTCAGCTTGCCGCTGGAGACATCGCTGGCCTTGATCGACTGGCCGGCAGTCACGGCCTGGCCGTTGAGCAGCAGGCTGCCGGTAGCCGGCAGGGCCTTGATCAGGATGTTCTGCAGGCTGTGGTTCTGGCCGTTGGCGGAGTCCGCGGTGTCGCTGAAGGCGAAGTCCTTGAGGGCGAAGGTGTAGGTCTTGCCGGCGTAGACGCTGGCCGAGCCGTCCGCCGACAGCGGCGCATCGTTCACCGGGGTGACGTTGAAGGTCAGGGTGCTGGACGAGCTGGAGAAGCCGTCGTGGCTGTCCTGTACCGAGAACTTCAGGGTCGCGTAGGCATTGCCCGCGGCGTTGGCCACCGGGGTGTAGACGAGACTGGCGAGCAGGCTGACAGCGATCACCTGGCCGGCGGTCACCGACTGGCCGTTGAGGGTCAGGCTGCCGGCGCTGGGCAGGTTGTCGATGCGAATGGCCTTGAGCGCGTCGCCGGCGTCCTTGTCGCTGAAACCGAAGTCGCTGGCGCTGAAGCTGCGCTTGCCGTCCTCGTTCAGCGTCACGGTGCTGTCGGTGGCGGTGGGCAGGTCGTTGCTGCCGGTCACGGTGATGGTCACGGTGGCCGGGGCGCTGACCGCGCCCTGGGCGTCCTTCGCGGTGTAGGTGAAGGTCACCTGGCGCGATTCGCCGACGTTCAGCGAGTCGAAGTCGGTGCCCGGGTTGAACACGTAGCTGCCGTTGGCGTTGAAGGTGAGGCTGCCGTTGCCGGCACCTACGCCTTGTACCAGGGCGTAGCCGGTGGGGTTGACCGCGCTGTCGATGTCGGTGGCCGCCGGAACCTGGCCATTGAGCGTGTTGTTCTCGCCAGTGGTCTGCAGGTCGTTCTTGGCTTCCGGTGCATCGTTCACCGCGTTGACGCCCACGGTGACGGTCGCGGTGCTGGTGCCGCCATGGCCGTCGCTGATGGTGTAGGTGAAGCTGCCGGTGCCGTTGAAGTCCTTGGCCGGCGTGAAGACGACGTTGCCATTGACCAGCGCGACAGTGCCGTTGACCGGATTCTGTACGCTGAGGATGGACAGGCTGTCGCCGTCGACGTCGCTGTCATTGCCCAGCAGGGTCTTCGGCGCGATGGTCAGCGCGGTGTCTTCGTTAGTCACCAGTTCGCCCACTGCGTGCGTCAGCGCAGTGCCGCCCACGGTGGTGTAGGTGCCGCCCTGCGGACGCATCTCCACTTGCAGCTGGGCCTGGCCACCTTGATCCCAGTAAATGATTTCGATGGTGTGGTTGCCGCTCTGGGCGATGTTGAACACCGCCGACTCGCGGCCGGTGGGGCTCTGGATGGCGTCGTACTTGAACACTTCCACGCCGTCGATCTTGATGCTGAAGCCATCGTCGGCGTTGACGCGCAGCTGGTAGCTGCCGGCGTTGAGGTTGATCGCGCCGGTGAGCTGGATGATCGCATCCGAGGTGTTCGCCGGGTCGGTGTTCAGCGAGCCCGCGTCGTTACCCAGGAACTTCTGCAGGTTGCCGTCACCGCCCAGGTCGCCGCCGCTGAGGTTGTAGTTCAGCGTGGTGGAGGTGAAGGTGGCACTGGCGGCGTGACCGTTCATGAAGGCGGTCACCTGGCTCAGGCTGGTCAGGTTGCTGCCGTCCGGCCCTTCGTTGTAGCCCCAGTAGTTGCCCTTCAGGCCGCTGACGGTGAAGTTGTCGTTCACTGCCACCGGGTTGTCGTTCACCGGGGTGACGTTGAGGGTGATCTTGTTCGGCGTGGCGTCGAAGGCACCGTTGCTGTCCTTCACCGAGAAGGTGAAGTTGGCGTAGTTGGTGCCGTTGGCGTTGGCCGCCGGGGTGAAGACCAGCTTGCCGAGGTCGGCAGCGTCGATCACCTGGCCGGCGGTGACGGCGGCGCCGTTGAGCTTCAGGCTGCCGTTGGTGGGCAGGCTGTCGATGCGCACGGCGCTGAGGGCGTCATTGTGGTCGATGTCGGTGAAGCCGAAGTCGCCGGCGCTGAAGCTGCGCGAGGTGTCTTCATCCAGTGTGATGGCCTTGTCGGCGCCGTTGGGGGCGTCGTTGGCGCCGTTGACGGTGATGGTCACGGTGGCCGGTGCGCTGACCGCGCCTTGGGCATCCTTCGCGGTGTAGGTGAAGGTCACCTGGCGGCTTTCGCCCGGAGCGAGGGAATCGAAGTCGGTGCCCGGGTTGAACACGTAGCTGCCGTTGGCGTTGAAGGTCAGGCTGCCATTGCCGTTGCCCACACCCTGGACCAGCGCGTAGCCGTTGGGGTTGACCGAGCTGTCCACGTCGGTGGCGGTCGGTACCTGGCCGTTGAACGGACTGTTCTCGCCGGTGGACTTGCTGTCGTTCTTCGCTTCCGGCGCGTCGTCCACCGGGGTGATGGTGAGGTTGACGAGCTGATCCACCACGCCGCCGTGACCGTCGTTGACGGTGACGGTGAAGCTGTCGCCACCGTTGTAGTCCTTGCTCGGCGTGTAGGTGTAGTTGCCGGCGGCGTCGACCACGATGCTGCCATGGCTCGGCCCGGACTTCAGGCTGTAGGTGAGGCTGTCGCCATCGACGTCGGTGGCGCTGACCTTGCCGGTGAGCACGGTGTCTTCGGGCGTGGTGGTGTTGCTCGGGGCGTTGAACACCGGGGTATCGTTGACCGGGGTGACGGTGATGTTCACCACGGAGTTGGCGGTGCCGCCCTTGCCGTCGCTGACGGTGATGGTGAAGCTGTCCGGGCCGTTGTAGTTGGCGGCCGGGGTGTAGGTGTAGTCGCCGGTGGCGGTGTTGAGCACCAGGGTGCCGTGGGTGACGCCGCTCTTCACGGCGTAGCTCAGGGTGTCGCCTTCGACGTCGCTGGCGATGATCTTGCCGGTCAGCGGGCTGTCTTCGGCGACGGTCTTGCTCTGGTCGGCGGTGGTCGGGGCGTCGTTGACCGGGTTGATGCCGACGTTGACCACCTGCTCGACGCTACCGCCCTTGCCGTCGCTGACCACCACGGTGAAGCTGTCGCTGCCGTTGTAGTCCTTGGCCGGGGTGTAGGTGTACTGGCCGTCGCTGCCGAAGGTCACCGAGCCGTGGGCCGGGCCGCTGCCGTTCTTTACGGCGTAGCTGAGCGTGTCGCCGTCCACGTCGCGGGCGTGGATCTGGCCGTTGACCGAGGTGTCCTCGTCGGTGGTGAGGTTCTGCGCACCGGTCACGGTCGGCGCATCGTTCACCGGGTAGACGGTGACGTTCAGGTCGACGGTGCGGGTCGCTGCATCGTTGTTGCTACTTTCGGTTGCCGTGGCGCTGACTTCCAGCTTGATGGTGCCGTTGAAGTCGGCCGGCGGGGTCAGGGTCAGGGTGCCGAGGTTCCAGTCCTTGAGGTTGACGCTGTCATGGGTGGCGTCGGCGGTGAAGCTGTTCTTGCCATCGCTCAGGGTTGCGCCGACCGGAATCTTGCCGATGCTGATCGACAGGGTTTCCGAGCCGTCGATATCGACCAGGGAAGCCTTGATCTTCGACAGGCTGATCGTGCTGTCCTCGTTGCCTTCATTGAGACCGAAGACCTTGTAGTGGCTCTGGCCGGTGCTGCCGGTCAGGTCGGACAGGCGCTCGCCGCCGGTGGTCAGCTCGCCGGTGTTGTGGAACACCTGGGCGCTGCCGGTGCCCAGTACCTGCGCGGTGCTGCCGTTGTCGGAAATGCTCAGGGTGTAGTTGCCCGGGCCGCTCTGGTTGTGCTGGTAGAGGGCGATGGGGTAGTAGCCGCTCTCGGTCGGGGTGAAGGTGCCGCTGAACTTGCCGCTGCTGCCGCCCCAGGTGGCTTCGGCGACGGTGCTGCCGCCGATGACCAGGCGCACGCTGTCGTCACCCACGCCGGTGAAGGTGTAGGTGTGGCCGGCTTCGAGGAAGATCAGGCCGCTGACCTTGGTCGCGGTACCGGCGGTGACGTCGGTGTTGCGCACGCTGTCGGTGGAGCCATGGGTGGTCGGGGTGCCGGCTGCATCGATCTTCGCCTGCAGGTCGTCCGGTGCCGCGCCGTTGCCGCCATTGCCCAGGGCCAGGCCGGTCCAGGTGTCCACGGTCAGGCCGGTGGCTTTCGGGTGAGTGGTGCTGCCGTCCAGGCTCAGGTTGGGCTTGTCCGCCACGGCTTCGATGCTCACCGCCACGGTGGAGGTGGCGGTGCCGCCTTTGCCATCGCTGATGGTGTAGGTGATGGTGTCGGAGCCGCTGAAGTTTTCCTTCGGCGTGTAGCTCAGGCTGCCGTCCTGGTTGATCACCACGGTGCCGTTGCCGGCGCTGGCGCCGGTGACGAGCAGGCTGTCGCCCTCTGCGTCGGTGTCGTTGCCCAGCACCTCGATACGGATCGCGGTGTCTTCATTGGTGTGCGCGGTGTCCGGCACGGCAACCGGATTGTCGTTGGTGCCGGTGACGGTGATGGTGATGGTCTTCGCATCGCTCAGCGCGCCGTTGTTGTCCTTCGCCTGGTAGGTGAAGGTGACGTTCTCGCTCTGGCCGGCGCCAAGGTGGTCGAAGGCGGTGCCCGGCGTGAAGGTGTAGCTGCCGTCGGTGTTGAAGACGAGGGTGCCTTTGCCGGCGGCCACGTCAGTGGCCAGCTGGTAGCCGGCGATGGTGCCGTCGACGTCGGTGGCGGTCGGCACCTGAGCGTTGAGAACGGTGTTCTCTTCGGTGGTCTGGGTGTCGGCGTAGGCCACCGGTTTGTCGTTGGTGCCGGTGACGGTAATGGTGATGGTCTGCGGATCGCTGAGTGCGCCGCTGTTGTCCCTCGCCTGGTAGGTGAAGGTGACATTCTCGGACTGACCTTGCGCCAGATGATCGAACGCGGTGCCCGGATTGAAGGTGTAGGTGCCGTTCGGGCTGAAGCTCAGTGTGCCCTTGCCCGCCGCCAGGCCGGTGGTCAGCTGATAGTTGACCACTGTGCCGTCTATGTCGGTGGCGACCGGGACCTTGCCCTGGAGCACGGCATTCTCGCCGGTGGTCGCGGTGTCGCTGAATGCGACCGGCTTGTCGTTGGTGCCGTTGATGGTCACGGTGACGGTGGTGCTGGTGCCATCGGCCGCCTTCACGGTGAAGGTGTCGGTCAGTCGATCACCGACGTTCAGCTGGTTGTAGGCGGAATTGGCGATGTAGCTCCAGTTGCCGTCTGCACCGATGCTGAACTTGCCGTAAGCGCCGGAGACGTTGTTCTGGGCCTGGAAGGATGCCGGGCTGTCGACATCGGTGACGTTCAGCTTGCCGCCCAGGGTGAGCGGGGCGTCGGCTTCGTAGGCGTTGATGCCAGTCTGGCCGGTGATCACCGCGGCGTCGTTGGTTCCGGTGACGGTGATGGTGATGGTCTGCTGATCGCTCACGGCACCGTCGTTGTCCTTCGCCTGGTAGGTGAAGGTGACGTTCTCGGTCTGGCCGGCGGCCAGGTGGTCGAAGGCGGTGCCGGGGTTGAAGGTGTAGCTGCCGTCGTTATTGAAGGTCAGGGTGCCTTTGCCCTGGCCGACGTCCTTGGTGATCTCGTAGCGGACGACGGCGCCGTCGATATCGGTGGCGACCGGAACCTGGCCGTGGAGAACGGTGTTCTCTTCGGTGGTCGCGGTGTCGCTGAATGCGACCGGCTTGTCGTTGGTGCCGTTGATGGTCACGGTGACGGTGGTGCTGGTGCCGTCGGCGGCTTTCACGGTGAAGCTATCGGTGAGCTTTTCGCCGACCTTCAGTTCGTTGTAGGCACTGTCGGCGACATAGGTCCAGGCGCCGTTAGCGCCGATGCTGAACTTGCCGTAATCGCCAGCGGTGTTGGTCTGGCTCTGGAAGACCGCGGGGCTGTCGACGTCGGTGACATCGAGCTTGCCGCCGATGGTGACCGGAGCGTCGGTTTCATTGGCGCTGCCGTTGGTCTGGCCGGTAATCACTGCCGCGTCATTGGTGCCGGTGACGGTGATGGTGATGGTCTGCGGGTCGCTCAGCGCACCGTCGTTGTCCTTCGCCTGGTAGGTGAAGGTGACGTTCTCGCTCTGGCCGGCGGCCAGGTGGTCGAAGGCGGTGCCGGGGTTGAAGGTGTAGCTGCCGTCGGTGTTGAAGACGAGGCTGCCCTTGTCCTGGGCCACATTGGTGGCCAGCTGGTAGCTGGCGACGGTGCCGTCGATATCGGTGGCGACCGGAACCTGCCCGTGGAGAAGGGTGTTCTCCTCGGTGGTGGCGGTATCGGCGCTGGCGACCGGCTTGTCGTTGGTGCCGTTGATGGTCACGGTGACGGTGGTACTGGTGCCGTCGGCGGCCTTCACGGTGAAGCTGTCGGTGAGATGCTCGCCGGCCTTCAGTTCGTTGTAGGCGCTGTTGGCAACGTAGCTCCAGGTGCCATCGGTACCGATGCTGAACTTGCCGTGGTCGCCGGCGGTGTTGGTCTGGCTCTGGAAGACCGCCGGGCTGTCGACGTCGGTGACATCGAGCTTGCCGCCGATGGTCACCGGGGCATCGGTTTCATTGGCGCTGCCGCTGTTCTGGCCGGTGATCACGGCGGCATCGTTGGTGCCGGTCACGGTGATGGTGATGGTTTGCGGATCGCTCAGCGCACCGTCGTTGTCCTTCGCCTGGTAGGTGAAGGTCACGGCTTCGCTCTGGCCTGCAGCCAGATGGTCGAAGGCTGCGCCCGGAGTGAAGCTGTAGCTGCCGTCGCTGTTGAAGGTCAAGGTGCCTTTGCCAGCGGCTACGCCGGTGGCGAGCTGGTAACTGGCAACGGTGCCGTCGACGTCGGTAGCGGTCGGAACCTGGCCGTTGAGGACGGTGTTTTCCTCGGTGGTCTGGCTGTCGGCGTAGGCGACCGGCGCATCGTTGGTGCCGTTGACGGTGATGGTGATGGTCTTCGCATCGCTCAGCGCGCCGTTGTTGTCCTTGGCCTGGTAGGTGAAGGACACGGTTTCGCTCTGGCCGGCGGCCAAGTGATCGAAGGCGCTACCCGGGTTGAAGCTGTAGCTGCCGTTGGCGTTGAAGGTCAGGGTGCCCTTGCCGGCGGCGACGTCGGTGGCGAGCTGGTAGCTGGCGATGGTGCCGTCGATATCGGTGGCGGTCGGGACCTGGCCGTTGAGAACGGTGTTCTCCCCGGTGGCCGCGATGCCGTCGAAGGCGACCGGCGCGTCGTTGGTGCCGACGATGTTCACGCTCACGGTGGCGCTGGTGCCGTCGGCAGCCTTCACGGTGAAGGTGTCAGTGTAGGTCTGGCCGACCTTCAGTTCGTTGTAGGCGCTGCTGGCGACGTAGGTCCAGTTGCCGTCGGTGCCGAGGTTGAAGGTGCCGTACTTGCCGGCCACGTTGCTCTGCGCCTGGAAGGTTTCAGGGCCGTCGACGTCGCTGACGTTGAGCTTGCCGCCGGTGCTGACCGGCGCGTCGGTCTCGTTGACGCTGCTGGACTTCACGCCGCTGATGACCGCGGCGTCATTGCTGCCGGTGACGGTAATGGTGATGGTCTTGGGTTCGCTCAGCGCGCCGTTGTTGTCCTTCGCCTGGTAGGTGAAGGTGACGACCTGGCTCTCGCCAGCGGCCAGGTGGTCAAAGTCGCTGCCTGGCTCGAAGTGGTAGGTGCCGCTGGAGTTGAAGTTCAGCGAGCCGTTGCCCTGGCCGACGTCGGTGACCAACTGGTAGCTGGAGACCTTGCCGTCCGGATCGGTAGCGGCCGGTACCTTGCCGTTGACGCGGCCGTTCTCGTCGATGGTGACGCTGTCATCGTACGCGGTGGGCGCATCGTTGGTGCCAAGGATGTTCACGGTGACGCTGGAGCTGGTGCCGTCGGCGGACTTCACGGTGAAGGTATCGGTCAGCGTCTCGCCCGGTTTCAGCTCGTTGTAGGCATCCTTGGCGATGTAGGTCCAGTTGCCGTCGGTGCCCAGGTTGAAGGTGCCGTACTTGCCGGCGACATTGGTCTGGGCCTGGAAGCTGTCCGGGCCGTCGACGTCGCTGACGTCCAGCTTGCCGGTGGTGGTGATCGGCGCGTCGGTCTCATAGACGTTGACGATCTTCGCTCCGCTGATGATCGCGGCATCGTTGCTGCCGTTCACGGTCAGGGTCAGGACGTTCTCGTCGGTGGCGCCCTTGTCGTCGGTGACGATGAACTTGATCTGCAGCTCGAGGGACTCGCCGGCGCCGAGCTTCTGGTAGTCGGCGTGGTTGCCGTCGAAGCTCCAGGTGCCGTCAGTGTTCAGGGTGAAGCCGCTGGGCGCCGCTTCCTTCAGGCTGAAGTACAGTGCGTGGCCGTCGTCGATGTCGGTTGCGGTGAGCGTGCCGCCGCTGATCTTGTCTTCATTCACCGAAGCGCTGGCGGCCTTGGCCTGCGGCGCATCGTTGGTGCCGATGACGGTGATGGTCAGGGTGCTGGTGCTCTTCGCACCGAACTGGTCGGTGACGCTGTAGTTGACGGTGAAGACCTGGGTCACACCCACGGCCAGGTGCTGGTACGCCGCATTGCTGGCGTCGAAGCTCCACTTGCCGCTGCTGTCGCTGCTGAAGCCCACCGGCAGGCTGCCGGTGGTGGCGAAGGTCAGCACGGCATTGTGGTCGACATCGCTGCCGGCCAGTTGGCCACCGATCTTGCTGTCTTCGTAAACGGTTTCCTTCATCACCCCGGCGACCGGTGCGTCGTTGGTGCCGGTGATCGTGATGGTCAGGATGCTGGTATCGGTGGCGCCGTGTTCGTCGGTGACGGTGTAGTGGATGGCCAGCGTCTGCGTCTCGCCCTGGGCGAGGTTGTCGTAGGCCGGGTCCTTGGCGTCGAACAGCCAGCTGCCGTCGGATTTCAGGGTGAAGCCGGCGGTGTTCTGCGCGGTGCTGAAGGTCAGCTGGGCGTTGTGGTCGACGTCGGTGGCCTGCAGCTTGCCGGTGATCTCGCTGACTGGCTTGAGCTGGTTGCCCAGGGTGGTGGTGTTGGCACCGCTGGTGGTAAGGGTCCAGTTGTTGCCGGTGTGGGTGACCTGGCCGACCACATTGCCGACGCTCACCTGCGAAGGCAGGTTGCTCAGCACGAGGGTGGAGTCGACGGCGGTGTCGATGGCATCGGAAACGCCCAGGACGATGGTGTAGGTGCCCGGCTTGTCGAACACTTGCTGGAAGGTCTGCAGGCCCGAGTTGCCGCCGTCACCGACCGCGGACACGCTGGAAAGCAGTTGCACCTTCTGGCCGTTGACCTGCACGTAGGCGAAGTCGTTGTACGACCCACCGTCGTTGGTGCTGAATTTCCAGTTGAAGCTGACCGCTTCGCCTGGCTGGGTGGTGGTGATGGTCAGCGTGACGGACGAGCCGTCGGTGGCGCCGGCCACGACACCGAGGTTCTTGACGCCGCCTTCGATCGCGCTGGCGCTGGCCGGGTAGGCAACCGGCGCATCGTTGGTGCCGACGATGTTCACGGTGACGCTGGAAGCGGTGCCATCGGCGGCTTTTACGGCGAAGGTGTCGACCAGGGTCTCACCGACCTTCAGCTCGTTGTAGGCGGAATTCGCGGTGTAGGTCCACTGGCCGTCGGCGCCCAGGTTGAACGTGCCGTACTTGCCGGCGACGTTGCTCTGTGCCTGGAAGGTTTCCGGGCTGTCGACGTCGTGGATGGTCAGCTGGCCGCTGGTGCTGATCGGTGCGTTGGTCTCGTTGACGCTGACCGAGGTCTGGCCGCTGATGACCGCGGCGTCATTGCTGCCGGTGACGGTGATGGTGATGGTCTGCGGGTCGCTCAGCGCACCGTTGTCGTCCTTCGCCTGGTAGGTGAAGGTGACGTCCTGGCTCTCGCCGGCGGCCAGGTGGTCGAAGTCGGTGCCCGGCTCGAAGGTATAACTGCCGTCGGCGTTGAAGGTCAGGCTGCCATGACCCTGGCCGACGTCGGTGGCCAGTTGGTAGCTGACGACGCTGCCGTCGATATCGGTTGCCACCGGAACCTGGCTGGTGAAGGCCGCATTCTCGCCGGTGGTCCTGGTGTCGCCGAATGCCACCGGTGCGTCGTTGGTGCCGACGATGTTCACGGTGACCGTGGCGCTGGTGCCATCGGTCGCCTTGACGGTGAAGCTGTCGGTCAGCTTTTCGTCCTGCTTGAGCTCGTTGTAGGCATCGTTGGCGGTGTAGGTCCAGGAGCCATCGGAGCCCAGGCTAAAGGTGCCGTACTTGCCGGCGACGTTGCTTTGCGCCTGGAAGCTGGCCGGGCCGTCGACATCGCTGACGGTCAGCAGGCCGCCGGTGGTGACCGGGGCGTTGGTCTCGTTGACGTTCACGCTGGCCACACCGCCGATCACGGCCGGGTCGTTGCTGCCGGTGACGGTAATGGTCAGGGTCTGGGTGTCGGTGGCGCCGTGTTCGTCGGTGACGATGTACTTGACCTGGATGTCCTTGGTCTCGCCTTCGGCGAGGGCCTGGTAGGCCGGGTCCTTGCCATCGAAGGTCCAGCTGCCGTCGGTCTTCAGGGTGAAGCCGGCCGGCGGGTTGCCGGAAACGCTGAAGCTCAGTTTGGCGCCGTCGTCCACGTCGGTGGCGGTGAGCTGGCCCTTGCTGACAGCGTCTTCCTGGGCGGCTGCAGTAGCAGCGTCAGCCTTGGGCGCATCGTTGGTGCCGGTGACGGTGATCACCAGCAGGCTGCTGGTTTTTGCACCGTGTTCGTCGGTGACGGTGTAGCCGACGCTGATGAGCTGGGTCGCGCCAGCCTTCAGGTGCTGGTAGGCGGCATCGCTGGCATCGAAGCTCCACTTGCCGTCGCTGCCCAGGGTCAGGCCCGCCGGAGCGGCCTTGTTCAGGCTGTAGGTGAGCTGGGCGCCGTTGTCGACATCGATGGCCTTGAGCGTGCCGCTGATCTGCGCGTCTTCCTTCACCGGGTTGATCAGCGAGGGCAGGGCGATCGGCGTGTCGTTGGTGCCGGTGACGGTCAGCGTCAGGGTGTTGGTGCTGGTGGCGCCGTGTTCATCGGTGACGGTGTAGTCGATCGACAGGACCTTGGTCTCGCCGGCGGCGAGGCTCTGGTAGGCCGGGTCGAGGCCGCTGAAGGCCCAGGTGCCGTCCTTGAACAGGGTGAAGCCGGCCGGTGCCTTGTCATTGAGGCTGAAGCTGAGCTTGGCGCCGTCGTCGACGTCGCTGGCGGTCAGTTTGCCAAAGCTGAGCTTGTCTTCGCTGGCCTTGGCGGCCGCCGCGTTGGCTACCGGCGCATCGTTGGTGCCGGTGACGGTGATGGTCAGGCTGCTGGAGCTGGTGGCGCCGTGCTCGTCGGTGACGGTGAACGGGATGCTGATGGTCTGTGTAGCGCCGGCCTTCAGGTGCTGGTACTCGCTGCTGCTGGCATCGAAGGTCCACTTGCCGTCGGCATCGACGCTGAAGCCGGCCGGGGCAGTCTTGTCCAGGGTGTAGGTGAGCTTGGCGCCATCGTCGGTGTCGGTGGCGGCGAGCTGGCCGCTGATCTGCGCATCTTCCTGCACCGCGCCGCTGGTGGCGCTGGCGACCGGTGCGTCGTTGCTGCCGGTGACGGTAATGGTGATGGTCTGCGGAGCGCTCAGGGCTCCGTTGTCGTCCTTCGCCTGGTAGGTGAAGGTGATGTCGCGGGATTCGCCTTCGGCCAGGCCGTCGAAGTCCTTGCCGGGGTTGAAGCTGTAGCTGCCGTCGGTGTTGAAGGTCAGGCTGCCATTGCCCTGGCCCACGCCGGTGGCGAGCTGGTAGCCGACCACGCTGCCGTCCACGTCGGTGGCAGTCGGCACCTGGCCGCTGAGGCCGGTGTTCTCTTCGGTGGTCTTGCTGTCGGCGTAGGCGACCGGTGCGTCGTTGGTGCCATTGATGGTCACGGTGACACTGGTGCTGGTGCCATCGGCGGCCAGCACGGTGAAGGTTTCGCTGAGGTGTTCGCCGACCTTCAGTTCGTTGTAGGCATCGTTGGCGACGTAGCTCCAGGAGCCGTCGGCGCCCACGCTGAACTTGCCGTACTGGCCGGCGGTATTGTTCTGGACCTGGAAGCTGGCCGGGCTGTCGACGTCGCGGATGGTCAGCTTGCCATCGAGGGTGAGCGGGGCGTCGGTTTCATCGGCGCTGGCGCTGCCTTGCCCACCGATCACGGCGGCATCGTTGGTGCCGGTGACGGTAATGGTGATGGTCTGCGGGTCGCTCAGCGCGCCGTTGTTGTCTTTGGCCTGGTAGGTGAAGGTGACGTCACGGGTCTCGCCCTGGGCCAGGCTGTCGAAGTCCTTGCCGGGGTTGAAGCTGTAGCTGCCGTCCGGGTTGAAGGTCAGGTTGCCATTGCCGTTGCCGACACCGGTGGTCAGCTGGTAGCCGGCGACGTTGCCGTCCACGTCGGAGGCGGCCGGGACCTGGCCGTTGAGAACGGTGTTTTCTTCGGTGGTGGCTGCGCCCGGCAGGGCGACCGGCGCGTCATTGGTGCCGGTCAGGGTCACGGTGAGGGTGGCGGTGCTGGTCGCGCCGTGCTCATCGGTGACGGTGTAGGGCACTTGCACCACCAGGGTCTCGCCCTCGGCCAGGTGCTGGTAGGCCGGGTCGTTGCCATCGAAGGTCCAGCTGCCGTCCGGCTTCAGGGTAAAGCCGGCCGGCGGATTGCCGTTGGTGGTGAAGGTGAGGCTGCTGCCGGTGTCGCGGTCGGTGGCGATCAGCTGGCCGCCGATCACACTGTCTTCGTTGCCGCTGGCCTGGCCATCCTGGGCGACCGGGGTGTCGTTGGCGCCCTGCACGTTGATGGTGATGACGCGGGTGTCGGTGGCACCGGACGGGTCGGTCACGGTGACGGTAAAGTTTTCGCTCGGGTTCTGGCCCAGGGGCAGGGCGTTCACGGCGTTGGCATCGACCACGTAGGTGTAGCTGCCGTCGGCGTTGACGGTCAGTTCGCCGTAGGTGCCCTTGGCGCTGCCGCTCCAGGTCAGGTTGGTGTCGTCGACGTCAGTGGCGGTCAGTTGGCCCTTGATGTCGGCGAAGCTGTCGTTGGCGGCGGTGTCAGTGATGGCACTGGTATAGGTGCCAGTGGCCACGGGGGCGTCGTTTACCGGGGTGATGCCGACGTTCACCACCAGAGTGCTGGTGGCGCCACGGGCGTCGGTGACGATCACGGTGAAACTGTCGGCGCCGTTGTAGTCGCCGTTCGGGTTGTACTGCCAGGTGCCGTTGGGATTGAGTACCAGCAGGCCGTTGCCCGGTGCCTGGCCGACGCTGTAGGAGATCAGGTCACCATTCGGGTCGCGGGCGGAGAAGGCGCCAGTGAGGAGGGTGTCTTCGGCGGTGGTGAGATTCAGCACGCCGTTGCTGCCGTCAGTGAACGCCGGCGCGAGGTTGGGCGGCAGTTCGCCCTGACGCTCGTCGGCAGCCGCACCGCCGTTGTCCAGGCCGGCGGTGGAGTAGCCGATGTTCGGGTCGACGCGGCCGGCCGTGGCATCCAGCACCACGAAGCTGTGGCCGCCGCCAACGCCACCATTGCCGCCAGCCGCCGAAGGCGCGGCTGTCGGGCCCGCCGCAGTGGGGGCAAGGGCCTGGGTCGGGTCGAGGCCAGCGGCGATGGCCTTCTGCAGGTCCTCGGTGCTCGGTGCATTGACCGGCTGCGCGGCGGCGTGGTGCGCCTCGGCCTGTGGCAGGTCGGCGCTGCTCCACTGGCTGTCGCGGCCCAGGTCCACCAGCTTGCCCTTGCCGACATCGAGTGTCACCGCGCCGGAAGCGCCGGTGAGCAGCTGCTCGCCCTGGTAGATGCGATCACCTTCAACCAG
Organism: Pseudomonas sp. PVC-3-1; assembly: GCF_057444315.1. Classification (NCBI taxonomy): domain Bacteria; kingdom Pseudomonadati; phylum Pseudomonadota; class Gammaproteobacteria; order Pseudomonadales; family Pseudomonadaceae; genus Pseudomonas; species Pseudomonas sp. PVC-3-1. The sequence goes on along the minus strand of NZ_CM172023.1, from coordinate 6,077,079 downwards.
GACGCGCTGGGCGCCTTCGGGGGATACCGCAATCACTTGGCCGATGATGCTTTTTACGACGGCGACGACGCTGCTCATGCACTTCTCCTGGTGAGGCTTGCCTGGTTGCCGACCGGCCGCAGGTGAGGTCGGCTCAGGAGGCATTCCCTTGTCTGTAAGAGCAAAAAGTTTGGCGTCAAAAACATGGCTTATAGCGGATGGAAATTACGTATATGCCAATGTATTGACCATTCGATTGCCATCCTAAACAATTGGCAAATCGATGTCACTTTGATATCGGTGGTTCGCCCAAAAAAATTTAGCGTGAAATCCATCACGCTTTTTGATGCTTTCCTTGCAGCCATTCGACGGTCTTTTGACGCTGATTGCGGCAACAGAATCGCTGCGGCTATCTCACTGATAAGGATGTTTTCCTCATGCGCATGCGATTCGCTCAAGCAGTGCCCTTCGCCCTGGCTTTCGCCATTCCCGTTTCCCTGCCGGTTCAGGCCGACACCCTCAACCAGGCCATGCAGAAGGCGCTGGAGTACCACCCGGAAATCCAGGCCGGTGTGAACTCCCGCCTTGCTGCGGACAAACAACTACGCGCCGCCAAGGGCGGCTACCTGCCGTCCGTCGACCTGACCGCCGGCTATGGTCGTGAAGGCTCCGACAACACCACCACCCGTGGCCAAGGCGACCACTGGGAGACCCTGAACCGTGGCGAATCCAACCTCGCCCTGCGCCAGATGGTGTTCGACGGCTTCGCCACCTCCAGCGAAGTCGGCCGCCAGCAGGCCAACGTCAACTCCCGCGCCTACGCGCTGCTGGGTACTTCCGAGCGCACTGCGCTGGACGTCGCGCAGGTCTATACCGACGTGCTGCGTCGCCAGGAAATGGTTCGTCTGGCCGAGGAAAACCTCAAAAGCCACCAGCGCGTCTATGACCAGATCAGCCTGCGCAGCTCCCGTGGCGTCGGCCGCCTCGCCGACCAGGACCAAGCCGAAGCGCGCCTGGCCCAGGCGCAGAACAACCTGATGACCGAGAAGACCAACCTGGCCGACGCCCGGACCAACTACTACAGCGTGGTGGGCACCGATCCTGTCGATCTGTCCGAGCCCTCCGGGCTTGTCGGCCAACTGCCGGAAGACCTGCAGGCCGCCCGTCGCCAACTGGTGGAAAACAGCCCGATCCTGCGCTCGGCGGAATCCGACGTTGCCGCCGCCGAGAAGCAGTACGACGCCGCGAAATCGACCTTCTATCCGAGATTCGATGCAGAACTTTCCCGAGGTGCCGATAACAACCTCGACGGAGAAGAAGGCCACAACAACGAATGGCAGGCCATGCTGCGCATGCGCTACAACCTGTTCGCCGGTGGCAGCAACAAGGCCGAGCTGGAAGCCAAGTCGTATGAAGCGAACCAGGCCCTGGATATCCGCAACAACGCCCTGCGCCAGTTGAATGAGGAACTCGGATTGTCCTGGAACGCCCTGAACAACGCCCGCGACCAGCTGCCGATCGCCCGCCAGTACGTGGACTACAGCACCCGCGTGCGCGAGGCCTACCAGAAGCAGTTCACCATCGGCGAGCGCACGCTGCTCGACCTGCTGGACAGCGAGAATGAACTGTTCAACGCTTCGCGCCGCCTGGTCGACCTGAAGTACACCGAACTGTTCACCCAGTACCGCATCAAGGCCACCATGGGCGAACTGCTCAAGAGCCAGGGCGTGGTTGCGCCGATGGCGGCGGTGGCCTCCGAAGACATCAAGCCCAGAGTCCAGCTGCCCGGCCTGAACTGAACCTGAACCTGCTTAAGAGAGCATCCGCGTGGATCAAGAAGTCAGCGAAGTACCCCTAAGCCACGATCCGCGCGGTCTGCTTGACGACCCGCTGCTGGACAGCCTGTTGACGCTCTGTCAGCTGCACCAGAAGCCGGCCAGCCGCGCCATGCTCACCAGCGGCCTGCCGTTGCCCGGGCAGCGCCTGTCCGCCGAGTTGCTGCCGCGTGCGGCGGCTCGCGCCGGCCTGCAGGGGCGCCTGCTGCAGCGCAAGCTGGAGCAGATTCCCGCACTCGCCATGCCCGCCATGCTGTTGCTGCGCGAAGGGCGTTGCGCGGTGCTGCTGGGTTGGGAGAGCAATGGCGATGCGCGCCTGCTGCTGTCCGAGAGTGACGGCGGTGAAGTGCGTGTCACCCGCGAGCTGCTCAGCGAGGACTACGCCGGCCAGGCGTTCTTTGCCCAGCCGCAGCACAAGTTCGATCTGCAGCACGGCGAGCTCATCCCGCGCGCCAAGAGCTGGTTCCGCGACACCCTGAAACGTTCGCGCTGGCTCTACGTCGATGCCGTGGCCGCGAGCCTGCTGATCAACCTGATCGCCCTGGCCGCGCCGCTGTTCGTCATGAACGTCTACGACCGCGTGGTGCCCAACCAGGCCGCCGCCACCCTCTGGGTGCTGGCCATCGGCATCAGCGGCGCCTACCTGTTCGACCTGCTGCTCAAGACCATGCGCGGCCTGTGCCTGGACCTGGCCGGCAAGAAGACCGACCTGATCATCTCGGCGACGCTGTTCGAGCGCATCGTCGGCATGAGCATGAAGTACCGCCCGGCGCGGGTCGGCTCGTTCGCCCAGAACATCCACGAATTCCAGACACTGCGCGACTTCCTCAACTCGCTCACGCTGACCACCCTGATCGACCTGCCGTTCACCCTGCTGATCCTGCTGGTGATCGGCATCATTGGCGGGCCGCTGGTGTTCGTTCCGCTGGTGGCTTTCCCGCTGGCCGCGGGCCTCGGCTGGCTGCTGCAGAAGCCGCTGGTGGAAACCATGAACCGCACCATGGCGCTGGCGGCCGAGCGTCAGTCGAGCCTGATCGAGACCCTCGCCAGCCTCGATGCGGTGAAGGTCAACAACGCCGAGAGCGAGCGCCAGTACCTCTGGGAGCAGACCATCGGCACCCTCAGCCGCCTGGAACTGCGGGTCAAGCTGCTGTCGACCCTGGCGATGAACATCACCGTGCTGATCCAGGCGCTGGCCGGGGTCATCATGATCATCGGCGGCGTCTACCTGATCATCGCCGGCGACCTGTCCATGGGCGGCCTGATCGCCTGCTACATGCTCAACGGCCGCGCCCTTGGCCCGCTGACCCAGCTCTCCGGGCTGATCCAGCGCTACCAGCAGGCGCGCCTGTCCATGGCCACCACCAACCAGATGATGGAGCTGCCGCAGGAGCGCAACGCCGACGAACGTCCGCTGACCCGCTCGCAGCTGCGCGGCGGCATCGAGATGCGTGGCCTCGACTTCGCCTACCCGAACCAGCAGGTCGCGGCGCTGCACGGCATCAACCTGCAGATCCGCGCCGGCGAGAAGATCGGCATCATCGGTCGCAGCGGCTCGGGCAAGAGCTCCCTGGCCAAGCTGATCGTCGGCCTGCACCAGCCCGAGAACGGCAACCTGCTGGTGGACGGCGCCGACGTGCGCCAGCTGGACATCAGCGAGCTGCGCCACAACATCGGCTACGTGCCGCAGGATATCTCCCTGTTCAGCGGCACCCTGCGCGACAACCTGGTCAGCGGTGCGCGCTACATCGATGACGAACGCGTACTGGAAGTGGCCGAACTCACCGGCGTGAACGAGTTCGTCCGCCTGCACCCGCAGGGCTATGAACTGCAGGTCGGCGAGCGCGGCCACAACCTCTCCGGCGGCCAGCGGCAGAACGTCGCCCTGGCCCGCGCGCTGTTGCTCGACCCGCCGATCCTGCTGCTGGACGAACCCACCAGCGCCATGGACAACGCCGGCGAAGAGCGCCTGAAAGCGCGCCTGCAAGCGATCATGGGCGAGAAGACACTGCTGCTGGTCACCCACCGTGCCTCCATGCTCAGCCTGGTGGACCGTCTGGTGATCGTCGACAAGGGCCGCATCATCGCCGACGGTCCCAAGGACGTGGTCATGGATGCACTGAAGAAGGGGCAGATCAGTGTCGCTTAATCCTCTGGGCAGTATCCGCCACTCTGTCCGTGGCTATTTCAAGGGCGGCGACAACCTCGCCGGCCAGCCGCTTCCGGAGGTCAGCAAGGCGCTGATCGAGGACGCGCCGCGCGTGGTGCGCCTGACCATCTGGATTCTGATCGGCTTTGTCGCCTTCCTGCTGCTGTGGGCGCATTTTGCGCAGATCGACGAAGTCACCCGTGGCGAAGGCAAGGCAATTCCCTCGTCCAAGGTGCAGAAAATCCAGAACCTGGAAGGTGGCATCGTCTCGCAGATCTTCGTTCACGAAGGGCAGGTGGTGCAGGCCGGCGAACAGTTGATGCGCCTGGACCCGACGCGCTTCCAGTCCAACGTCGGCGAGACCGAGGCGGATCGCCTGGCGATGTTCCTGCGGGTGGAGCGGCTCTCCGCCGAAGTGGAAGAGCGCCCGCTGAATATCCCCGACGACGTGCGCGCCAAGGTGCCGGGCCAGGCCAGCAGTGAAGAAGCGCTGTTCCACAGCCGCCAGCAGCAGCTCAAGGACGAAACCGACGGCCTGCAACAACAGCTGGTGCAGAAGCAGCAGGAGCTGCGCGAGTTCGTCTCCAAGCAGGCGCAGTACCGCAATAGCCTGAACCTGCTGCGCCAGGAAATCTCCATGTCCGAGCCACTGGTGGCCCAGGGCGCCATGTCCCAGGTGGAGCTGCTGCGCCTGAAGCGCGGTGAAGTGGAGAACCGTGGCCAGCTCGACGCCACTACCCTGGCGATCCCGCGTGCCGAAGCGGCAGTGAAGGAAGTGGAGCGCAAAGTTGCGGAGACCCAGTCGCGCTTCCGCAGCGACGCGCTGAAGGAGCTCAACGAAGCCCGCACCGAACTGAGCAAGGCCACGGCCACCGGCAAGGCGCTGGAAGACCGCGTCAGCCGCACCCTGGTCACCTCGCCGGTGCGCGGCATCGTCAAGCAGTTGCTGGTGAACACCATCGGCGGCGTGATCCAGCCGGGCAGCGACCTGATCGAGATCGTCCCGCTGGACGACACCCTGCTGGTGGAAGCGCGCATCCGCCCGCAGGATATTGCCTTCCTGCGTCCCGGCCAGCACGCCATGGTCAAGTTCACCGCCTATGACTACACCATCTACGGTGGTCTGCAGGCGGACCTGGAGCAGATCGGCGCCGACACCGTCACCGACGATGACGGCAATAGCTTCTACCTGATCAAGCTGCGTACCCGCAAAAGCCACCTGGGCACGGACGACAAGCCGCTGCTGATCATCCCCGGCATGATTGCCACCGTGGACATCATGACCGGCAAGAAGAGCATCCTCAGCTATCTGCTCAAACCCATCCTGCGGGCCAAGGCGGAAGCGCTGCGGGAGCGGTAAGCCGAGAAGGCCTGCGCAAAAGGGCCATCCCATGGGATGGCCCTTTTTTGTGGGTGCACGGTTTCAGGTGTGCGGGAGCGGACTCCGTCTGCGGTCAGCTCAACCCCTGCGCGTTGGCTTGAACACCGTTCGCGAGCAAGCTCGCTCCTACAGGTACCTGGCATGCCGTGTGGCACCCTTTGTAGGAGCGAGCTTGCTCGCGAACCCGCCCAACGCCATCAATAAGCGACAGTAAACCGCTGCTGATGATGGTTGGCCTGCTCGGCCTCGTCGATCATCGCCACCGCCAGGTCCGGCAGGGAGATGCGGCTCTCGCCGTTAGCGTCGAACAGCACCTGGTCGCCACCGATGCGGAAGCTGCCGGTGCGGGTCTCGCCATCCAGCAGCATCGCCGGGCTGAGGAAGGCCCAGTCCAGATCCTTCTCGCCGCGCAACTGATCCAGCGCGTCGGCGGCGCCGAGCGCGCCCTGTTTCCATTGCTCGGGAAATTCCGGGCTGTCCACCAGGCGCTGGCCGGGGGCGATTTCCAGGCTGCCGGCGCCACCGAGCACCAGCAGGCGCTTCACGCCGGAGGCCTTCACCCCGTCAAGGATGGCGCGGCTGCCCTTGGCGTGGGCTGCGCGGATATCCGGGTTGCCCCAACCGGCATTGAATGCGCTGACCACAACATCCTGGCCGGCTACTGCACGGGCTACCTGAGCCGGATCGTAGATGTCGGCCTGGACCACCTTGAGCTGGTCGCGCGCCGGCAGCTTTGCCGGGTCGCGCACCAGCGCCGTGACCTGATGGCCGCGGCGCAGGGCTTCTTCGAGGAAGTAATGGCCGACGTGGCCGGTGGCGCCGATCAGGGCAATGTTCATGGGAATCACCTTTGTGGGATGTCTGGCCGCACGGTGGCGGCGGGTGATTCATCTTCGGTGTTGGGCAGGTCTGGATAAACGGCCGCAGCGGTTATGCACTCGTAAGCCAGGCTTCACAATTCCTCGCTCCGATCACTCATCAGGCTCAGCCCCCTGGCCACCGCCAGGGCGATGAACAGTGCGCCCATGATGGCCTCCGTACCGGCTAGCAGACGGGCCAGCGGCAGCACTGGGGATATGTCGCCGTAGCCGATGGTGGTGAGGGTGATCATGCTGAAGTAGATGAAACTGTCCAGGTGCAGCGGGCCGGTGCCGTTGAAGCTGCTCGGCCATAGCTGCTCAATGAAGTTGTAGGCGAAGGCGAACACCAGCACGAAGTTCAGGTAGAGCGAGCACAGGCCGTAGAGCAGTTCGCCGGTGACCGGTCGTTCCTGGGTGACGCGGCGGAACAGCGCCGCTACCAACAGCAGGTAGAAGCACACCTGGGGAATGCCCTGGTGCAGCAGGGGCCGCAGGTGCCAGTCGCTGGGGATGAATTGCATGCACAGGCTGAACAGGCCGGCCACGCAGATGAAATAGAACAGCGGGCTGCGGCTGCGCAGGGTGTTGAGAGCGGCCAGCACCATCAGCACCAGGCTGCCGAGTTCCAGTGGCAAAGGCGGCGAGGGGAAGGCCAGCACCGTCACGACCAGGATGATCGAGCCCAGCAACAGGCGGAAGCGGTAATGCAGCAGGAAGCGTTTCAAGGGTGACGGCGCCCGGGAGTCGCGGAGGCGCCAGTCTGGTCGAGAGTGCTGCCTGTCAGCCATACCTGACCTTCAGTTATCGAAAAGCTTCTGCACGACCGAGAAGTCCTGCTCGCCATGACCCTGCTTCACCAGCAGCCGGTACATGGCCAGGGCCAGGCTGCCCATGGGCGTGCTGTTGCCGCTGACCTGCGCAGTTTCCTGCGCCAGGCCCAGGTCCTTGGTCATCAGTGCGGCCATGAAGCCACCGGTATAGCCGCGCGAGGCGGGGGCGTTTTCCATCACACCGGGCCAGGGGTTATAGACCTCCAGCGCCCAGTTGCCGCCGGAACTGCGGCGCATGATTTCCGACAGCACGACCGGGTCGAGCCCGTTGGCCGCGCCCAGGGCCAGGGATTCGGCGGTGCCGATCATCAGCACGGCGAGCAGTTGGTTGTTGCACACCTTGGCGACCTGTCCGGCACCGTCGCCTCCGGCGTGGAAGATGTTCCGGCCCATGGCGGAGAACACCGGGCGAGCCCGCTCCAGCACTTGTTCAGCGCCGCCAACCATGAAGGTCAGCGTGCCGGCGATGGCACCGCCGGTGCCGCCGGAGACCGGCGCGTCGAGCATGGGGATCTTCAGTTCGGCAGCAGCCTGGTGGACTTTGCGCGCCGAGGCGGGCGCGATGGTGGAGCACTCCAGCACCAGGGTGCCGGGGGCGATGTGCGCGAGCAGGCCCTCGTTGCCGAGGTACAGCCCCTCGACGTGCTGGCTGGCCGGCAGCATGGTGACTACTACGTCGGCGCCATCCACCGCGTCGTGGGCGCTGCGGGCGGCACTGGCGCCCTGGGCGACCAGGCCGTCGATGGCACTCTGCACCAGATCGAACACGCGCAGCAGGTAGCCGGCCTTGATCAGGTTGGCGGCCATGGGGGCGCCCATGTGGCCGAGGCCGATGAAGGCGATGGTTTGCATGCTGGTTTCCTCCTGTTGGACCACAGGCACTCCAGCGCAAGGCAGATACCTGTAGGAGCGAGCTTGCTCGCGAACCGGCCTCGCAGCGAAGCTGTTCGCGAGCGAGCTCGCTCCTACAGGGAGGGCACCCTACAGATCCGCCAGCGGATGCTCGCCCTCCCAGGTCGCGTCGAAGTGCGCATTCACCACAGCATCAGGTATGGCAGCGATATCCGGCCAGTGCCAGTGCGGGGCGTTGTCCTTGTCGATCAGCCGGGCCCGCACACCTTCGGGGAATTCCGGGTGGCGGCAGCAGTTCAGGCTCATCGCGTACTCCATGCGGAACACCTCGGCAGTCGACAGATGGCGCGCGCGGCGGATCTGCTCCCAGACCAGATGAGCGGTCAGCGGGCAGCCCGAGGCGAGGGTCTTCGCCCCGCGGGCGATCAGGGCGTCCTCGTCGTTGGTCAGGGCGGTCAGGGCGTTCCAGGCCTCGGCAATGTTGGCGCTGTCGAGCACCGCATCCAGGCGCGCGCGGCGCGGCAGCAACTGGGCTTCGGGCATCTCGCCACGGGCTTCGTGTTCCAGCGCCTGGAGCAGGCTGTGCAGTTGCACGTCGGTCTGTTCGCGCCAGTTCAGTTGCACCAGGCCTTCGATCAGGTCCTCCTGCTGGGTGTCGAGCAGGAAGCGGTCGGCGAGGTCCAGGTCCAGCGCGTCGCGGGCGTTCATCTGGGTGGCGGTCAGCCCGAGGAACAGGCCGAGGCGGCCGGGAAGACGGGCGAGGAACCAGCTCGCGCCGACATCCGGGTACAGGCCGATGTTCACTTCCGGCATGGCCAACCGGCTGCTCGGCGTGACGATGCGCACACCGGCGCCCTGCATCAGGCCCATGCCGCCGCCCATCACGTAGCCATGAGCCCAGCAGATCAGCGGTTTGGAATAAGTGTGGATGAGGTAGTCCAGGCGGTACTCGTCGGCGAAGAAGCGGCGGGCCAGCTCCGGCACTTCACCGGGTTGCTCGCGGCAGGCGTCGACCAGCTTGCGCACGTCGCCGCCGGCGCAGAAGGCCTTGCCGCCGTTGCCGCGCAGCACCACGCAGGCGATCTGCGCGTCATCCTGCCAGACGCGCAGCTGGTGGTTCATCGCCTCGATCATCGGCAGGCTCAGCGCGTTCAGGCTCTTCTCCGCGTCCAGCGTCACCACGCCGATGCGGAAGCCGTGAAGGCCGGGGCGTTCTTCGAACATCACATTCATGGTCGGGGCCTTATTGGTTGCGCCAGTGCGGATCGCGTTTTTCCAGGAAGGCGTTCACGCCCTCGCGGGTATCGTCGGCGTCGAACAGGTCGACGAAGCGCTCGCGTTCCTCAGGCAGCCAAGAGGTCGGCCCGCGTTCGCGGGCGCCCTGGATCAGCGGCTTGATGGTGCGCACCGCCACCGGGCTCTGCCGCGCGACCTTGGCCGCCAGCAGCAGGGCGGTGCCGCGTGCTTCGCCGGTATCGACGACCTGCTCGACCAGGCCGATGCGCAGCGCAGTGTCGGCGTCGACGCGCTCGCCGCAGAGGATCATGCGCTTGGCCCAGCCTTCGCCCACCAGCCACGGCAGGGCCTGGGTGCCGCCGGCGCAGGGCAGCAGGCCCACGGTGGCTTCGGGCAGGGCCATCTGCGCCTGGCGCTCGGCGATGCGGATGTCGCAGGCCAGCGCGCATTCCAGACCACCGCCCATGGCGTAGCCATTGATCGCGGCGATGGATACGCCACGGAAGTCACGCAGCGTTTCGAAGGCTTCGCCGAAACGGCGCGCCATCTCGCGCGCGCGGGCCTTGTCGCCGTCGGCAAACATGTTCAGGTCAGCGCCGGCGGAGAAGAATTTCGGGCCCTGGCCGGTCACCACCAGGGCGTAGATATCGTCGTCGCGGTTCAGGTGCTCGACCACCTGGCGCAGGCCGATCAGCGAGTCACGGTCCCAGGTATTGGCCGGCGGGTGGTTGATGGTGATCAGCGCGGTATGGCCGTGCTTTTCCACCGTCAGCTTGTGGGTCAGGTCGAAGACTCCGGGCTTGTAGGGTTCCAGGGCGTTGCTCATGGGCATCTCCTTGTCGGTCATGGGCATGGACTCTAGGTGCGCGCGGTAGGGCGCGTCCATGTCCGATCTGTTCGATCGCACCCGCGCAGGCGGGCGGTTTTTCCAGTGCCGGGCTCTTTGTAGGAGCGAGCTTGCTCGCGAACCAACCTCGCTGCGGAGATTGTTCGCGAGCAAGCTCGCTCCTACAGGGAAGGCGTCACAGCAAACGGTCCAGCATTCCACCCTGCTCCAGCAGGCGACGGGCGACGATGACCCGCATGATCTCGTTGGTGCCTTCCAGAATCTGGTGCACGCGGCTGTCGCGCACCCAGCGCTCCAGCGGGTAGTCATTGAGGTAGCCGTAGCCGCCGTGCAGTTGCAGCGCCTCGTTGCACAGGGCGAAGCAGCGGTCAGTGGCGAAGCGCTTGGCCATGGCGCAGTACAGGGTTGCCTCGCCGTCCTTGTGGTCCAGCTTGTGCGCGGCCAGGCGGACCATCTGCCGGCTGGCGGTGAGGTCGGTGAGCATGTCGGCGAGCTTGAACTGCAGCGCCTGGAACTCGGCCAGCGCCTTGCCGAACTGCTTGCGCTCCCCGACGTAGCGCAGCGATTGCTCCAGCGCGGCCTGGGCTGCGCCGAGGGAGCAACTGGCGATGTTCAGGCGGCCGCCGTCCAGGCCCTTCATGGCATAGACGAAGCCCTGGCCTTCCGGGCCGATGCGATTGCCGGCGGGGATGCGCACGCCCTCGAAGGTGATGGTGCGGGTCGGCTGCGCCTTCCAGCCCATCTTGTCCTCGTTGCGGCCGTAGCGGATGCCTTCGGCGTTGGCTGGCACCAGGAAGCAGGAGATGCCCTTGGCACCTTCCTCGCCGGTGCGCGCCATGACGATCAGCACGTCGGTGGCGCCGGCGCCGGAGATGAAGGTCTTGGCGCCATCGAGTACGTAGTCGTCACCGTCACGTTTGGCGCGGGTGCGCAGGCGGGCGGCGTCGGAACCGGCGTCTGGCTCGGTAAGGCAGTAGGAGGCCAGCAGTTCGCCGCCGATCAACCCCGGCAGCCACTGCTCCTTGAGCGCGGCGTCGCCGAAGCTGGCGAGCATCCAGCTGGCCATGTTGTGGATGGTCATGTAGGCAGTGGTGGCGACGCAGCCGGCGGCCAGTTGCTCGAAGATCAGCGAGGCGGACAGGCGCGACAGGCCCAGCCCGCCGTCCTCCTCGGAGATGTACAGGCCGAGGTAGCCCTGCTCGGCGGCGCGGCGGATCACGTCCACCGGGAAGTGGTGCTGGCGGTCCCAGTCGGCGGCGTGGGGCGCCAGTTCGCGGCTGGCGAAGGCGCGGGCGCTGTCCACCAGCAGGCGTTGTTCTTCGGACAGATCGAAATGCATGCAGCTACCTCTGTTTGTTCTTGTCGGCTACCGCTTCGCGCTTTTGGCGCGCGCTCTCTTTGGCAAGGAAGCTCTCGGGTAAAGAGTCCTTCGGTTATAGCCGTTGCGACATCGGCTGTGGATTGACGATCTTGTGCTGGGGATGGACGATCTTGGCATTGTTGCCGCCGGAATCGCTTCCATGTCCCGCCCACTGATCTCCACCTGGCCGCTGCCACAGCAGGGCGTGCGCTTCATCACGCCGCCGCGCCTGCGCCGCGCGCTGGACCGCCATCCGCTCGGCCAGGCTTGCTATCCGCTGGCCCTAGGTTATTACCCGGCGGCGGTGGGGCACCGCATGGAGCGGGAGGACCCGGACGATCACCTGCTGATCTACTGCAGCGCCGGGCAGGGCTGGCTGGAAACGGCGGATGGACGATTCGAGGTTGCCGGCGGTGACCTGCTGGTGCTGCCCAAGGGGCGCGCCCACGCCTACGGGGCCGACTCGCAGCGACCCTGGTCGATCTTCTGGGTACATCTGGAAGGTCGGCTGGCCGAGGACTTCCTGCGCCCGCTGGGCAAGTCGCCGCGCCTGCGCGTGGGCGTGCAGCCGCGCATACTGGGAGAGTTCGACGCGCTCTTGGCGCTGCGTCGCCAGGGCCTGAGCCTGCCGCACTTCATCCATGCCGCCCATCTGCTGCAGAGCCTACTGACTTCCCTGGCCCTGCGCCCCGCGCGGGCGAGGTTGAAATCCGGGCGCGTGCTGGACGTCGAGGCGGTGCAGGCAATGATGCACGAGCACCTGCACGATGCTCTGAACCTCGACGAGCTGGCGGCGCAGTTCCGCCTGTCACGCTTTCACTTCGCCAAGACTTACCGCGCACTGACCGGCCAGGCGCCGATCCAGGATTTCATCCGGCTGAAGATGACCCACGCCTGCCGCCTGCTCGACCAGGGCAACCTGGAAGTACGCCAGGTTGCCGAGCAACTGGGCTACGCCGATCCGTACTATTTCTCGCGGCTGTTCAAAAGCGTGGTGGGCATGGCACCCAGTCATTACCGGGCGCTGCACCAGGGATAGACTGGGCTTTTGCATCGATCTGCTGGGAGCTCCATGGCAATGCGCAAACCCCTTTCCCTTTACCATCCTTGGTTATATGCCTTGCGGGTTTGGCAACGTCGTGTGTTCCGGAGTTGCCGCTGGTACCTGTCGAATACTCCTTACGCCGGGTATCGGTCCGAGCAGCGCTTGCCGTTTCGCTACATCAAACACACCTCCAAACTGATCCGGAAACTGGGCTCCAGTGATCTGGAGTTGCAGCACAACAAGGTGATCAATCTGCGCTTGGCCGTCGACTGCATGAATGGCGTACAGATAGGGCCGAGCGAGTACTTTTCCTTCTGTCGACTGCTGGGCCGCCCCACTGACCGCCGCGGTTTCGTGGAAGGCATGGAGTTATCCTTCGGTGAGGCGAGAAGGGGGGGTGGCGGTGGTATCTGCCAATTGAGCAACCTGATCCACTGGATGGCTTTGCACTCGCCCTTGAAGGTCGTGGAACGAGCCAATCACAGCTTCGATCCCTTCCCCGACGACGGCAGGATTTTGCCTTTCGGTTCGGGGGCGGCGATTTTCTATAACTTCATCGACCTGGTGCTGTTCAACCCAACGGAGGAGACATTTCAGTTCGACCTGCGCGTGGCGGAGCATCAATTGGAGGGGGTACTGCTGTGCAGCGCTGAGCGTCCCTTCCGCTATCACGTCTACCAGCGCAATCATCGATTCCTGAAAGCCGGTGAAGACGTCGTCCGGGAAAATGAAATCTGGCGCGATATTCGGGAAAAAGGCCAGCAAGGGACACTGCTGGCGAGCGAATGTCTTTATCGCAATCGCGTGCGGGTAAAGTACCCGATCGAAGACGAGCGACTTTCGGGCACCTGAGAATGGCGCGCGGCGTCGCCTGCGGTGGCGTGTCCGACCGTGCGCACGGCAGCGTGGCTCGCTAGTCTTCGCCGACTACCCGGAGAAGGACCCGCCCGATGCTGCCCGTGATCGCCGAACTGCTGCTGACCCTGGCCTGCACCATCGCCGCCTGGCTCGCCCTGCGCGAGCAGATGCGCTGGCGGGCGCTGGGTTTCCTGTCCATGGGTATCGCGGCGCTGCTGGGTGCACTGGAATATGGTGGCGCCGATGGGCTGGCCGACCCGCATCACGTGGCTAGCGTAGTGTCCGGCGCCGTGAGCCTGCCATTGATCGCGCTGGGGCGTCTGTCCGGCGGCCCCGGCCGGCAAGCGCTGGTGCTGGTGGTCTGCGTGTTGCTGGTGTTCCTGTCGCAGCTCTCGCTGGTGAGCAACCTGATTGCGCTGCTGGTCATCGCCTGGCCCGGCCGTTCCCGGCGCTATGGGCTGGCCCTGTTGGGCGCGCTGCTGTTCATCGGCGCCGGCCTGCTGATCGGCACCCGCGGCGAATTGGCCGGTGTACCACGCCGCGAACTGTTCCACCTGGGGCTGACGCTCGCGGTGGTGGTGTGGGTTCTTGCCGGCCTGGGTCGCGGTGCGCCGCGTTTGCCAGGCGCCTGGGCGACGCGGCGCAAGTCGCCTTGACTTGGTCGGGGCGCTTGCTTAGCGTGCCGGTTCGTTTCACCAGGCAGACGCACCATGACCAACGAAGATCGGATCAAGCTGGAACCCAGCTGGAAAGAAGCCCTCCACGAGGAATTCGAAAAGCCCTATATGAAGCAGCTGGGTGAATTCCTGCGCGCGGAGAAGGCTGCCGGCAAGGTGATCTTCCCGCCCGGCCCGTTGATCTTCAATGCCCTGAACAGCACGCCGCTGGAGCGCATCAAGGTGGTGATCATCGGCCAGGACCCGTACCACGGCCCCGGCCAGGCTCACGGCCTGTGTTTCTCGGTGCAACCGGGCGTGCCGACGCCGCCGTCGCTGCAGAACATCTATAAAGAGCTGCAACGCGATCTCAACCTGCCGATCCCCAACCACGGCTACCTGCAGCACTGGGCCGAGCAGGGCGTGCTGCTGCTCAACACCTCGCTGACCGTCGAGCAGGCAAACGCCGGCTCCCACGCGAAAGCCGGCTGGCAGCCTTTCACCGACCGGATTATCGAAGTGGTCAGCGAGCGTTGCGAGAACCTGGTGTTCCTGCTCTGGGGCTCCCACGCGCAGAGCAAGCAGAAGCTGATCGACCCGCAGAAGCACCTGGTGCTCAAGTCCGCACACCCCTCGCCCTTGTCGGCCTATCGCGGCTTCCTCGGCAATGGCCATTTCAGCCGCACCAACAAATTCCTCGAACAGCACGGCCTGACGCCCATCGACTGGTCGCTGCCGCCGGTGTGACCCGCAAAAAAAGAGGCCCGCACGAAGGCGGGCCTTGAAAGTCGCCGCGCGTCTCGACGCGGCGAGCGTGGTTGCTTTTACGCGGCGTCAGCCAGCGCCTCGCGGGAGCGGCGAGCGCGCTTGCGCCAGGCGCGGTAGAGCGGCAGGCCGAGCATCAGCGCGACCAGCGCCCAGGTGCCAAGGGCGATGGGGCTGGACCAGAGGATGCCCAGCTCACCATTGGAGATGGACAGCGCGCGGCGCAGGTTCTGCTCCATCAGCCCGCCGAGGATGAAGCCCAGCAGCAGCGGCGACAGCGGGAAGTCCAGCTTGCGCAGGATGTAGCCGAGGATGCCGATGGCGACCATCAGGAACAGGTCGAAGGTGGTGGCGTGCACGGCATAGACGCCGATGGCGGTGATGATCGCGATGCCCGGCACCAGTGCCCAGTTCGGCACCGAGAGGATGCGGGTGAACACCCGGACCATCGGCACGTTGAGGATGATCAGCATGACGTTGGCGATGAACAGCGAGGCGATCAGGCCCCAGACGATGTTCGGCTGTTCCTGGAACAGCAGCGGGCCGGGGGTGATGTTGTACAGGCTGAGCGCGCCGATCATCACCGCGGTGGTGCCCGAGCCGGGCACGCCGAGGGTCAGCATCGGCACCAGCGCGCCGCAGGCGGAAGCGCCGATGGCGGTCTCCGGGGCTGCGAGGCCGCGCAGATCGCCCTTGCCGAACGTGCCCGACTCACCGGCCATCTTCTTCTCGGTCATGTAGGCCACGGCGCTGGCCAGGGTCGCGCCGGCGCCGGGCAGCACGCCCATGATGAAGCCGAGCAGGCCGCAGCGCAGGTTCACTACCGCCACCGAGGCGGCTTCCTTGGCGTTGAACAGCATGCGCCCGCTGGCCTCGACCATCTTGTGGCCGTGGTGGGTCTTCTCCAGCAGCAGGAGGATTTCGCTGACCGAGAACAGACCCAGTACCAGCACCACGAACTGGATGCCGTCGGAGACGTGGATGTTGTCGAAGGTGAAGCGGTACACGCCGCTGTTGGCGTCGATCCCGACACTGGAGAGGAACAGCCCCAGCAGCGCCGCCAGCAGTGTCTTCAGCGGTCGGTCGCCGGCCAGGCCGCCCAGGGCGACGATGGCGAAGACCATCAGCACGAAGTATTCCGCCGGGCCGAAGGCGATCGCCCATTTCGCCAGTAGTGGGGCGAACAGCACCATGCCGCAGGTGGCGATGAAGGCGCCGATGAACGAGCTCCAGGCCGACAGCGACAGGGCCACGCCGGCCAGGCCGTTGCGGGCCATGGGGTAGCCATCGAGGGTGGTCATCACGGTGGAGGCTTCGCCGGGGATGTTCAGCAGGATCGAGGAAATCCGTCCGCCGTACTCGCAGCCCAGGTACACGGCGGCCAGCAGGATCAGCGCCGACTCCGGCGGCAGGCCGAGGGCGAAGGCGACCGGGATCAGCAGGGCCACGCCGTTGATCGGGCCCAGGCCCGGCAGCAGCCCGACGACGGTGCCGATCAGGGTGCCGATCAGTGCGGTGATCAGGTTGTAGGGGCTCAGGGCAACACCGAAGCCCTGGCCGAGGTAGCTCAACGTATCCATGATTCAGTCCTCAGAGCAGGGGATCGAGGATGCCCAGCGGCAGCGGGACGTCCAGAGTGCGGTCGAACAGCACGTAGAGGCCGATGGCGAGCAGCGTGGCGGTGATAACGCTGGCCACCGGACGACCGCCGTAGATCAGCGCGATGAAGGTGCCGATCAGGGCGCTCGCCGGGATGAAGCCCAGCGGCTCGAACAGGCCGGCATAGACCGCCAGCAGGACGACGCAGAGCACCACCTTGCCCAGCAGTGCGCCTTCCAGCGCGGGCTCGTCGTCCTCGCGCTTGATCGGCGTGGGCCGCACGATCAGCCAGGCGAGGCCGGCGGTCATCAGGCCCAGGCAGAGCAGCGGGTAGGCACGCGGGCCGACCGGTTCATAGGAAAAGGGCGCCTGGAGCTGCCAGGCGATCAGGGCGAAGGCGACACAGGCGAACAGCCAGGCGCCGGCGAACAGCCGCTGGAAGAGGCTGGTACGGGACATGGGGAGTCTCCTTGCGCCGCCTTCGCTGAAGGCGGCGCCGCACGGGGCGTTACTGGATGAGGCCGAACTCGCGGGCCAGCTGCTTGTACTGGGCGACCTGCTGCTTCACGTAGGCGTCCAGTTCCGGGCCGGTCATGGCGAAGGGGAACAGCTCGCGCTGGTCGCGCAGCTTGGCGAAGTCTTCCGAGGCCAGCAGCTTGTCGAAGGAGGCCTTCCAGAACTGGTAGTCCTCGTCGCTCACCTTCGGCCCGACGTAGAAGCCGCGCACCACCGGCCAGACAATGTCGAAGCCCTGCTCCTTGGCGGTGGGGATATCGGCCATGCCTTCATCCTTCAGACGCTCCTCGGAGAACACTGCGAGGATGCGCATCTTGCCGGCGCGGATGTGCGGCATGGAGTCGGAGATGTCCGTGCTGCCCACCTGGATGTGCCCGCCCAGCAGCGCCGTGGCGATCTCGCCGCCGCCTTCCAGGGCGACGTAGCGCAGCTGCTTCGGATCGATGCCGGCCGCCTTGGCGATCAGCGCGGTCTGCATCCAGTCCTGGCTGCCGACGGTGCCGCCGGAGCCGATCACTACCTTGCCCGGATCAGCCTTGAGCGCGGCCACCAGGTCGCTGAGGTTCTGGTACGGCGAGTCACTGGGCACGGCGATGGCGCCGTAGCTGGTGCCCACGGCGGCCAGCCACTTCACGGCGTTCTCGTCGAAGCGGCCGAACTTGCCCTGGGCCAGGTTCAGCAGCGAGCCGCTGGAGAAGGCGGTGATGGTGTTGCCGTCGGCCGGGCGCTGGGCGACTACCGCGTTGTAGGCCACGGCACCAACGCCGCCGGGCATGTAGGTGACGCGCATCGGCTTGGTCAGCAGCTTCTCGTCCACCAGGGCACTCTGCGCCAGCTTGCAGGTGAGGTCGAAGCCGCCGCCGGGAGAGGCCGGGGCGATGCATTCCGGGCGCTTGGGCTCGGCCATCAGTTGGCTGGCGGCGACCAGGGTGGCGCCAGCGAGTGTCAGGTTGCGCAGGACGGTGGACATGGGGCAATTCCTCTTATTGTTGTCGGTTTACCAGATCGCCAGGGAGTAGCTGAGGTAGATACGCGTCTCGTCGGCATCGCGCGCGAAGCTCGAGCGGTAAGTGGCGTTGCGTACGCGCACTGCCACATCCTTGAGCGGGCCGCTCTGGATCACGTACTTGATGTCGGTGTTGCGCTCCCATTCCTTGCCGTGACCGTCCATGCCGTTGATTTTGGCATTGTCGCCGCTGATGTAGCGATTCATCAGGGTCAGGCCGGGGAGGCCGAGGCCGGCGAAGTCGTAGTCGTGGCGCACCTGCCAGGAGCGCTCGTCGGTCTCGGCGAAGTCGCCGACCTGGACGAAGTTGACGAGGTAGGGGTTGCTGCCGTCGATGTAGGGGAAGGCGCTGTCGCCGCTCATCTGTTGCCAGCCGAGGCTGAACTTGTTGGCGCCCAGGGCGTAGCCAAGCATGCCGTTGAAGGCGCGGTTATCGATCTCGCCGCCGCGCGCCTCGCCCTGGTCGTCGCTGATGGCCAGGCGTACATCCGCGCTGAACTTGCCGGGGCCGAGCGGGTAGCTGGCGAGCAGGCCGACGAAGTGCTGGCGGTAGACCTCGTCCAGCTGCGCATAGTGGTAACGGCCGGTGAGGTTGTCGGTGAACCTGTAGTCGCCGCCGGCCAGGTCGTAGTGCTTGCCCTCGGCGCTGCCGCCGGAGAAGCGGCGGTTCTTGTTGTTCAGCGCAAGGTCGGTGTAGTCGGTGGAATCGCGGTCCTTGACCTTCTCCAGACGCCCACCGGTGAAGTTCAGGCCCGGCAGGTCGGTAGAGTTGAGCAGGCCGCCCTCGAAGGTCTGCGGGAACAGACGGCTGTCGTTGGGCTGCAGGGTCGGCAGGTCAGGGATCAGGCTGCCGATCTTCAGCTCCGTCTCGGAGGCCTTGAACTTGGCGGTCAGGCCGAGCTTGCTGTACTCGTCGGCGGCGCGGCCGTCATCGTGGGTCGGCAACAGGCCCGTGCCGGTGCGGTCCGGGGAAGAGTCGAGCTTCAGGCCGAGCATGCCCATGGCATCGAGGCCGACGCCGATGGTGCCGGGCGTGTAGCCGGACTGGAAATCGAGGATGAAACCCTGAGCCCACTCCTCACGCTTGGACTGGCCGGCGCCGTCGCGAAAATCACGATTGAAGTAGATGTTCTGGGTGCTGAGCGTGGCGCTGCTGTCTTCAATGAAGCCGGCGGCTTCGCACAGCGGGGCGACCCCGGCGAAAGCCAGCAGGGCGGGCGTCAGACAGCGGGAACTGGGCTTGGTGAAAGCCGGTGCAGCCAAAGGCCGGGCGGTGGGCATCTGTGGTCTCCGTTCTTGTTGTTGTCGCGAAAGGGCACCACGCCGCCTTTCGCTCTGCTGACGGTCTTCGCCGTCGTCGAGTCCGCTGCTCCCGCCGTTGCGCCTGGGCAGTCGGCGCTGAAAAAAAACGGGGTTGGGAGGCGGCTCGTTGGCGATGCTAACGGGCTAAGCTTTCGCCAGGCTTTCAGTCTCCTTTCGCAGTGATTTCAGCGAATTTCCCCCATTCACAGCGGCGCGCGGATGGGTAAACTGCCGGCCCGAACCTGTAGTCCGAAGGGGTAGTCCCACGTGCGAATCCTCCTGGTTGAAGACCATCCGCAACTTGGCGAAAGCGTGGCCCAGGCCCTCAAGGGCGCGGGTTGGACGGTGGACCTGCTGCAGGACGGCGTGGCCGCCGATCTGGCCCTGGCCAGCGAGGACTATGCGTTGGCGATCCTCGATGTCGGCCTGCCACGGCTGGATGGCTTCCAGGTGCTGGCGCGGCTGCGCGAGCGCGGCAAGACCCTTCCGGTGCTGATGCTCACCGCCCGTGGCGAAGTGCGCGACCGCGTCCACGGGCTGAACCTGGGCGCCGACGATTACCTGGCCAAACCCTTTGAACTCACCGAGCTGGAGGCGCGGGTGAAGGCCCTGCTGCGCCGCAGTGTGCTGGGCGGCGAACAGCAGCAACGTTGCGGTGAGCTGGTCTATGACCTCGGCGCGCGGCGCTTCACCCTGGCCGAGCAGGCGATGAACCTGACCTCTCGCGAGCAGGCTGTGCTCGAAGCCTTGATTGCCCGGCCGGGGCGGGTGATGAGCAAGGAGCAGCTGGCGGCGCAGGTATTCGGCCTCGATCAGGACGCCAGCGCCGATGCCATCGAGATCTACGTCCATCGCCTGCGCAAGAAGCTCGAAGGCAGCTCGGTGCGCATCGTCACCTTCCGTGGCCTGGGCTACCTGCTCGAGGCCCAGGATGGCTGAACGGCGCTGGGTGCTGCCCGGCACGGGAAGCCTGCGCGGACGCCTGCTCTGGCGCCTTGGCGGCCTGCTACTGGTGCTGCTGCTGATCGGCAGTGCGGCCACCTACTGGCGCGCCCGGCATGCCGCCGACATTGCCTATGACCGCACGCTGCTGGCCTCCGCCCGCGACATCGCCGACGGGTTGTATGCCAGCGACGGCACCCTGCGCGCCAACGTGCCCTACGTGGCGCTGGATAGCTTCGAGTACGACAGCGCCGGGCGCATCTTCTACCAGGTCATCGACCCCCAGGGAAAAATGATCTCCGGCTACGAGAACCTGCCGGCGCCGCTGCCGACTACACCGCGCACCGACGATTATCCCGCGCTGGCCAAGTTCTACGACGCCACCTACGAAGGGCAGGGCGTGCGGGTGGTCAGCCTGCTGCAGCCGGTGAGCCAGCCGACGGTCAACGGCATGGCGGAAATCCGCGTCGCCGAAACCATGGGCGCGCGGGAGCGGCTGGCGCGCAACCTGCTCGCCGATACCCTGCTGAACCTCGCGCTGTCGGCCATCGCCGCACTGATGATGGTCTGGTACGCAGTGAGCGCCGGCCTGCGCCCGCTCGACCGATTGCGCGAGGCGGTGGAGGAGCGCCAGCCGGACGATCTGCGCCCACTGCCGGAAGTCCGCGTGCAGAAGGAACTGCGCCCGCTGGTGGCGGCGCTCAACCACTTCACCGTACGCCTGCGCGGGTTGTTCGACCGTCAGTCGCAGTTCATCGCCGAGGCTTCCCATGAGCTGCGTACGCCGCTGGCGGCGCTCAAGGCGCGGCTGGAGCTGGGCCTGCGCGAGCAGGACCCTCAGCAGTGGCGCGCGACGCTGGCCGAGGCCGTGCAGAACACCGACCGGGTGACCGGCCTGGCCAACCAGTTGCTATCCCTGGCGCGGGTGGAAAGTGGGGCACGAGCTATCGCCGAAGGTGCGGGGGAGAGCATTGAACTCTGCCAGCTGGCGCGCGAGCTCGGCCTGGCCCTGGCGCCGCTGGCCTATTCACGCGGCGTGGCGCTGGCGCTGGAGGCGGACGAGCCGGCCTGGGTGAAGGGCGATCCGACCCTGCTCAACGAATTGCTCAGCAACCTGGTGGATAACGCCATCGCCCATGCACCGGCGGATGGCAATGTGATCATCCGCGTGCGTTCGCCGGCGGAGCTGGAGGTCGAGGACGACGGCCCGGGCATCCCGCCGGAAGAGCGCGACAAGGTGTTCCGCCGCTTCTACCGCCGCCGCCAGCAGGGCACCGGCCTTGGGCTGGCCATCGTCGGCGAGATATGCAGTGCGCACCGGGCGCGTATCGAACTTGGTCAGGGCGAGCTGGGCGGCCTGTTGGTGCGGGTGACCTTCCCGGCGGAAAACGCCTGAACCGGAAACGCGAAACCCGCCGATGAGGGCGGGTTTCGGTGTGGCCTGTAGGAGCGAGCTTGCTCGCGAACCGAGCCTTCCCGCAACGCCGCTGCCTTGCGGGTTCGCGAGCAAGCTCGCTCCTACGAAGAGCAGGGGCTTCCGGGCGTTTCCGCTTACTGCAGCATGCTCATGGCCGCTTCCATGGCGGCGGAGAGGTCTTCGTCTTCCTTCACATCCACCTTCGGGTCCAGGCCCAGCTTGGCGAAGGCCGGGATGGTCGCCCAGTCCAGCTCGGTGTAGGGGTGCTGGCTGCCGAGGTAGCTCTGCAGCGTGGCGACCTGGACGATGTCCACATAATCGACCTTGGCCGAGTCGCGGCTGAAGTCCAGGTGCTGGCCCGGCACGGCGGCGATCGGTGCCGGGAAGTCCCAGGCCTTGAGGATACGGTCGCCGATGACCGGGTGGATGCGCTCGATCACGTGGTTGAGGCTGATGGAGTCGGCCAGCAGCTCGCTGTGCTCCTCGGCGTAGGTGAGGATCGGCAGCACGCCGATCTGGTGCACCAGGCCAGCCAGGGTCGCCTGGTCCGGCGCCAGGCGGGTGTAGTGGCGGCACAGGGCGTGGCAGATGCCGGCGATCTCGGTGCTCTTGTTCCACACCTCGCGCATCTTGCGGTCGACCACATCGGAGGTGGCCTGGAACATCTGCTCCATGGCCAGGCCAGTGGCCAGGTTGCAGGTGTAGTTGATCCCCAGGCGGCTGATCGCCATCTGCAGGTCGGTGATTTCCTTGTTGGTGCGCAGCAGCGGGCTGTTCACCACCTTGATGATGCGCGCGGTCAGGGCGGCGTCGTTGCCGATCACCTTGGCCAGATCCTGGATGCTGATGTCCGGGTCTTCCGCCGCTTCACGGACGCGCAGGGCGACTTCCGGCAGCGTCGGCAGCACCAGTTCATCGTTGTCGATGGCCCGCAGCAGTTCCTGTTGTACTTTTTCGGCAAGCTTGCTCATGAAGTGTCCTTCAGGGAAAGCCGGGCTCCCCGCCCGGCACGAAATTCAGCGCTGGATCTCGCGGTCGCTGTCCAGAACGTAAGGCAGGTCCAGCAGGCGCAGGGGCTGGTCTTCGCCCAGGCGCACATTGCCGTCGGCGACGGCGTCATCCTGCAACACGGCGAGCAGCTCCACGCCGTCAGCCGCGCGGGCAGCCAGTACCACTTCGCCGACGCTGGTGGAGTGCACCGGCGAGAACAGCTCGCGGCCTGGCTCCGGCAGTTCCGCGCCATCGAGTTTCAGGCGCTGCAGGCGGCGCTTGAGGCGGCCGAGGTACTGCATGCGCGCGACGATTTCCTGGCCGGTGTAGCAGCCCTTCTTGAAGCTCACGCCGCCCACGGCCTGCAGGTTGATCATCTGCGGGATGAACAGCTCGCGGGTGGCGCCGAACACCTGGCCGACGCCGGCGCGCACCTGGCCAAGCAGCCAGTCGTTGAGCTCGGCGTGGGGCAGGCGGGCCTGCAGCAGGTCGGCAATGGCGGCGGCGCGCTCGGCCGGCACCCAGAGTTCGACGCGGCCCTGGCCGAGGCCGATGGCGATCAGGCCGTCGGCCCGCGCCACCTGGTCGGCTTCGCCGGATAGGCTCAGGCCCAGTTCGGCGAGTACCGCATCGGCGCCGCTCAGGCCGTAGCGCGCCCACTGGGTACTGTCATCGGCGAGGGTAGCCTTGGAGAACACGGCGTACTTCTTCAGGTCCGCCAGCTGGCTGTCCAGCAGGTCGTTAGCCATGGCCAGCAGGAAGCCATCGCCCTCGGCGAGGATGCGGAAGCTGGAGGTCATGCGGCCCTTGGGCGTGCAGCGGGCGCCGAGGCTGGAGTATTCGGCGTTCAGGTAATTGAGGTTGCAGGTCAGCTGGCCCTGGAGGAATTTGGCGGCGTCCGCGCCACGGACGGCGAGAATCCCTTCGTGATTGAGTTCGGTATAGAAAGCAGAGTCGGTCATCACGATTCGCTGGAAGAAAGTTAGGGGCCTCATGATAGAGCTCAGGCCTTGCCTTGTCAGCGGGTGCCGGGGGAGCCGAGCATGCGTATAATGCCGCTCGGCTCGCGCCGTCCGTCGACTTCGCGAGCGACAAGACGTATTCGCCCGCTGTTAATCGAGGTGCCCCGCAGATGACCGATGAAATCGAACTCAAACGCCTTTTCTGGCACAGCCGCCGCGGCATGCTGGAACTGGACGTCCTGCTGGTGCCCTTTCTCCAGGAAGCCTACCCGGGTCTGCCCGCCGAGGATCAGGCGCGCTTCCGCAAGCTGCTGGAGTGCGAGGACCAGGACATGTTCGGTTGGTTCATGCAGCGCGGCGAGCCGGAAGATGCCGACCTGCGCATCATCGTTCGCATGATCCTGGACCGTGTCCAGCCGAAGTGATCCCTTCGAATGCCGCTGGCAACCGTCCATCGGTTTGCTGGCGGCCTACCTCACCGCGCAATCCTGCGCCGTCCTGGCGCTGCTGCTCGCGGACATTGCCCTTCACTGGAAAACGCTCGGCCTGAGCCTCTGCCTGCTGCATGCGTGCTGGGTTGTGCCGGGGCGAATTCTATTGCGCACGGCCGATTCGGTGCGTGCGCTGCGCCACAATGCCGAGGGCTGGCAGTTGTGGAGCGAGCGGGAGGGATTTCAATCCGTGCAGTTGATGCCGGACAGCCTGGCGCTGCCTTGGTTGATCGTCCTGCGCTTTCGTCGCTCCGGTGACTGGCTGGCCCGCAGTGTCTGCGTTCCGGCCGATGCCCTGGCGCCGGAATTGCACCGGCGCCTGCGCGTAAGGCTGCGCTTCAGCCGCAATAGGTGGGCGGCGCCAGGATAGTGTCGCGGGCCTCGGGCAGCAGGTCTGGGTAGTCCAGCGTGTAGTGCAGGCCGCGGCTCTCGTGGCGCTGCATGGCGGAATTGATGATCAGCTCGGCCACCTGTGCCAGGTTGCGCAGCTCGATCAGGTCGCGGCTGACCTTGTAATTCGAATAGAACTCATCGATCTCGTCCAGCAGCAGGCGTACCCGGTGCTGGGCACGCGCCAGACGCTTGTTCGTGCGCACGATGCCCACGTAGTCCCACATGAAGCGCCGCAGTTCGTCCCAGTTGTGGGCGATGATCACGTCTTCGTCCGAGTCGGTTACCTGGCTGGCGTCCCAGCAGGGCAGCGCGACCAGGGCCTGGGCCTTGGGCAGCTCGGCAAGGATGTCGGCGGCGGCGGAGCGGGCATAGACGAAGCATTCGAGCAGCGAGTTGCTGGCCATGCGGTTCGCGCCGTGCAGGCCGGTGAAGGTGGTTTCGCCGATGGCATAGAGGTTCGGCACGTCGGTGCGGCCGTGGGAATCCACCACTACGCCGCCGCAGGTGTAATGCGCGGCCGGCACCACCGGGATGGGCTCGCGGGTGATGTCGATGCCGAAGTCCAGGCAGCGCTCGTAGACGGTGGGGAAATGTTCGCGGATGAACTCGGCCGGCTTGTGGCTGATGTCCAGGTAGACGTAGTCGATACCCAGGCGCTTCATTTCGTGGTCGATGGCGCGGGCCACCACGTCGCGCGGGGCGAGTTCGCCCAGGGCGTGGAAGCGCGGCATGAAGCGTTCGCCGTTTGGCAAGCGAAGCAGGGCGCCTTCGCCGCGCAGCGCCTCGGTAATCAGGAAACTCTTGGCCTGCGGGTGGTACAGGCAGGTCGGGTGGAACTGGTTGAACTCCAGGTTGCCGACCCGGCAGCCCGCGCGCCAGGCCATGGCGATGCCATCGCCGGAGTTGCCGTCGGGGTTGCTGGTATAGAGGTAGACCTTGCTGGCGCCGCCGGAGGCGAGCACGGTGAAGCGCGCGCTGAAGGTGTCGACTTCGCCGGTGGAACGGTCCAGCACGTAGGCGCCGAGACAGCGCTGGCCGTCCATCCCCAGTTTCTGCTCGGTGATCAGGTCGACGGCGACCCGTTGCGACAGCAGTTCGATGTTCGGCCGCTGCCGGGCCTGTTCCAGCAGGGCGTTGAAGATCGCGGCGCCGGTAGCGTCAGCGGCGTGGATGATCCGGCGATGGCTGTGGCCGCCCTCGCGGGTCAGGTGGAATTCGAAGCCGCCGTCCTCACGTCCCGGCTCGTGGTCGCGGGTAAAGGGCACGCCCTGTTCGATCAGCCACTCGATGGCCTCGCGGCTATGCTCGACGGTGAACTTCACTGCGTCTTCGCGGCACAGGCCGGCGCCGGCGACCAGGGTGTCCTCGACATGGGACTCGACGGTATCGGTGTCATCCAGCACGGCGGCGACTCCGCCCTGGGCCCAGAAGGTGGAGCCCTGGGACAGTTCGCCCTTGCTCAGCACGGCGATCTTCAGGTGCGAGGGCAGCGTCAAAGCCAGCGTCAGGCCGGCGGCCCCGCTGCCGATCACTAGGACATCGTGCTGGAAATGCTGACTCATACCCGGCTCCACAAAATGGCGCCCTAGTATATAGAAGGGGGGCACGGCACAATACTGGCGAACCGATGACACCGAAGACGCGTACAGCGGGACGGCAGTCGCAGGGCGGGAGGCATTCTCCCCCGCTCAAGCTGGTCTGGCGGGCGCCAGGGTGTCATCGAAGTCGTTGAAGGATCACGGCAAATCACCGGAACTTTTTCAGGAGATCCGGTTCGAACTCGGAATACCCAATCCACTTTTCGCGCAGATTGACATTGCGCGGAAGGGGAGCGGGTGTTCCGCCCGGTACAGTTGAATTTGACGGGCTTCGGACGCATGTCGGGGTCCGGTTGCCGCAAATGTGAAAAAACTGTGCGGCGTACGCTTGGAGGGGAGAACTTTTGCAAAAGACCCGAGTCTATCTTGGCAGGACGATTCACCAGGGTGCTCGAAGCTCCTCCAGGCTTGTAGAGGAGCATTCATGCTAACCCAGGAAACGGATCAGCAACTGGTTGAACGGGTACAGCGCGGAGATAAACGGGCATTTGACCTGCTGGTGCTGAAGTATCAGCACAAGATTCTGGGGCTCATCGTGCGATTCGTGCACGACGCCCAGGAAGCCCAGGACGTTGCACAGGAAGCATTCATCAAGGCGTACCGCGCCTTGGGCAACTTCCGGGGTGACAGTGCCTTTTATACCTGGCTGTACCGTATCGCCATCAACACCGCGAAGAACCATCTGGTTGCGCGCGGTCGGCGGCCGCCGGACAGCGATGTCACGGCAGAGGATGCGGAGTTCTTCGACGGCGATCATGCCCTGAAGGACATCGAGTCGCCGGAAAGAGCCATGCTGCGGGATGAGATCGAGGAAACCGTCCATCGCACCATCCAGCAGCTGCCCGATGATTTGCGCACGGCTTTGACCCTGCGTGAGTTCGAAGGACTGAGTTACGAAGATATCGCCACCGTGATGCAGTGTCCGGTGGGGACCGTCCGCTCACGGATCTTCCGTGCGCGGGAAGCGATCGACAAAGCTTTGCAGCCTTTGTTGCATGATGAAGTCTGATACAGCGGCAGAAGCCAAGAGAGGTACCGCTATGAGTCGTGAAGCCCTGCAGGAGTCGCTGTCCGCTGTTATGGATAACGAAGCGGATGAGCTGGAGCTGCGGCGTGTGCTTGCAGCCTGCGGCGAGGACGCCGAATTGCGGGCCACCTGGTCCCGTTACCAACTGGCCCGTGCAGTGATGCACCGCGAGCCGGCCATGCCCAAACTGGACATCGCCGCCGCTGTGTCCGCCGCGCTGGCTGATGAAGTCGCACCGGCACCGCGCAGCCGTAATCCGTGGCGCAACGTCGGTCGCCTGGCTGTCGCCGCCTCGGTGACCCTGGCCGTGCTGGCGGGTGTGCGCATGTACCACCAGGATGACAGTGTTGCCAACGGCCTTGCCCAGCAAGGCGCCACTCCGCAGATCGCCCTGCCGCAAGTGCAAGGCCCGGCGGTACTGGCAGGCTACACTCAGGACGAGGCGCCGCAGGTGATCACCAATGCCCAGGGCGGGCAGACCACCTGGCATGAGCAGCGTCTTCCGGGTTACCTGCGTCAACACGCGCAGCAGTCCGCCGTCAGCGGCACCGACAGCGCCCTGCCTTACGCACGCGCCGCGAGCCTGGAAAGCCGCTGATTTGCGACCTTAAGGAGCGACATGCGCGCGACAACAGCACTGTTGTTCTTCCTCGGTGGCCTGCTGGCATTGCCAGTTCAGGCCGCCGATGCGTTGGACTGGGTCAAACGCCTCTCCGAGGTTGACCAGAAGCAGAATTTCCAGGGCACCTTCATCTACGAGCGCAGCGGAGCCTTCTCCACCCACGATGTCTGGCATCGTGTGGAGAACGACGGTTCGGTGCGTGAACATCTGGTTCAGGTCGATGGGCCGCGCCAGGAAGTGGTGCGCGTCGATGGCGCCACCCAGTGCGTAGGTGGTGGGATGTCGGGCCAGGTGTCGACCGGCGAGATGTGGCCGGCACGCAAGCTCAATCCAACCGAGCTGTCCGCTTACTACGACGTTCGCGTCGCTGGCGAGTCGCGCATTGCCGACCGCCCGGCGGTGGTGCTCGCGGTAATTCCGCGTGACCAGCATCGCTACGGTTTCGAACTGCACCTGGACAAGGAAACCGGCCTGCCGCTCAAGTCCCTGCTGCTCAACGACAAGGGCCAGATCATCGAGCGCCTGCAGTTCACCCGTATCGACATGGCGGCGCCTGAAGACGGTGAGCTGCAGCCGAGCGCGGCCTGCAAACCGGTGAAGGAAACCAAGGTCGCCGAGGTGAAGACCAACTGGCATTCCGAATGGGTGCCGCCAGGTTTCACCTTGAACAGCACCTTGCAGGAACGCAGCCCGGTCTCCAATGACCAGGTTCTGTGCCTCGCCTATGGCGACGGACTGGCGCGCTTCTCGGTGTTCCTGGAGCCGCTGCACGGCGCCAAGGTCGACGATGCCCGCACCCAGTTGGGGCCGACCACCGTGGTGTCGAGGCGGTTCGCCAGTGACGACGGCGGCACCATGGTGACCGTGGTCGGTGAGATACCCAGTGGCACGGCCGAGCGCGTGGCGTTGTCCATGCGGCCAACGGGGGCCCAGCCACAGTGATCCAAGAGCGGGGGAGGGTGATTGCAATCGAGTCTGGAGCTGTCCAGGTCGAAACGCTGCGCCGCTCCACCTGCTCGGAATGTTCTGCCAGCGCCGGTTGTGGCCAGGGTCTTCTGAAACGACTGGGCATTGTGCGAGGGCGCGGCCAGATGCGCGTCCTGTCTTCGTTGGAGCTGTCGCCCGGCGAAGAAGTCGTGCTGGAGGTGGACGACGACCTTCTGCTGAGAAGCTCCCTGCTTTTCTATCTCTTCCCATTGATCGGGATGTTCGCACTTGCGCTACTGGCGGCGCGCCTCGATCTGGGAGAACCTCTCATCATCGTGGCTGGTCTGGCGGGTTTCCTGCTGGTCTGGCTGCTCGTGCGTCACTACACGCGACGCCATACGGATGATCCGGCGATGCAACCGGTTGTGCTGCGTGCGCTGGTCGGTGGGCCGCCCGGCCCTGTTTAGTGATCTTCCCAATCAACATCACGGGAGCTGTAGTCAATGCAAACCCTGAAACGCAGCATGGCTGCGCTGGTCGCCCTGCTGGCCCTGAGCCTGTCGGTCACCGCGCGGGCCGAACTACCGGATTTCACTCCGCTGGTCGAGAAGGCCTCGCCGGCGGTGGTCAACATCAGTACCACCCAGAAGCTTCCCGACCGCTCCAACGCGCAGATGGGCATTCCGGATCTCGACGGCTTGCCGCCGGGCCTGCGCGAATTCTTCGAGCGCAGCATTCCCCGTGGTCAGGGCGGTCAGGGGCAGGCTCCCCGTGGCCAGCAGCGCGAGGCCCAGTCCCTGGGTTCGGGCTTCATCATTTCCGATGATGGCTACATCCTCACCAACAACCACGTAGTGGCCGACGCCGACGAAATCCTCGTGCGCCTGTCGGATCGCAGCGAGCACAAGGCCAAGCTGGTCGGTGCCGACCCGCGCAGCGACGTGGCCGTGCTGAAGATCGACGCCAAGGGCCTGCCCACGCTCAAGCTGGGCGATTCCGACAAACTGAAGGTCGGTGAGTGGGTGCTGGCCATCGGTTCGCCGTTCGGCTTCGACCACTCGGTGACTGCCGGCATCGTCAGCGCCAAGGGCCGCAGCCTGCCGAACGAGAACTACGTACCGTTCATCCAGACCGACGTGGCGATCAACCCGGGCAACTCCGGTGGTCCGCTGCTGAACCTGCAGGGCGAAGTGGTGGGTATCAACTCGCAGATATTCACCCGCTCCGGCGGCTTCATGGGCCTTTCGTTCGCGATCCCGATCGATGTGGCGTTGAACGTCGCTGATCAGCTCAAGGCTGGCGGCAAGGTCAATCGCGGCTGGCTGGGTGTGGTGATCCAGGAAGTGAACAAGGACCTGGCTGAATCCTTCGGTCTCGACAAGCCGGCCGGTGCGCTGGTCGCGCAACTGGTGGAAGACGGCCCGGCAGCCAAGGGCGGCCTGCAGGTGGGGGACGTGATCCTGAGCCTGAACGGCCAGACCATCAATGAATCCGCTGATCTGCCGCACCTGGTGGGCAACATGAAGCCAGGCGACAAGGCGAGCCTGGAAGTCATCCGCGATAACAAGCGCCAGACCCTGAGCCTGACCATCGGCAGCCTGCCGGACGACGACGATGCCGTCGCCGCCGTCGAGGGCAAGGGCGCCGAGCGCAGCAGCAACCGCATGGGCGTGACCGTGGCGGAGCTGACCGCTGAGCAGCGCAAGTCCCTGGATATCAAGGGCGGCGTGGTCATCAAGGAAGTGCAGGGCGGGCCGGCGGCCATGATTGGCCTGCGTCCGGGCGACGTCATCACCCATCTGAACAACCGTGCGGTGGATTCTTCGAAAACCTTCAGCGAAATCGCCAAGGCGCTTCCGAAGGATCGTTCGATCTCCATGCGCGTGCTGCGTCAGGGGCGTGCGAGCTTCATCACGTTCAAGCTGACCGAATAAGGTTGGCGCACCAGAAAAGGGCGACTTCGGTCGCCCTTTTTCATGCCTGACCGTCCGGCGCGGCGTGACGCATCAGGCTGTAGTCAGGTAAACTCCCCGGCTATTTTTCGGCGGACCGCCGCCTTCAGCCTTCCGAGTGTGTTCGCCGTGAGTGACCTGAGTCATATCCGCAATTTCTCCATCATCGCCCACATCGACCATGGCAAGTCGACGTTGGCAGACCGCTTCATCCAGATGTGCGGCGGCCTGTCCGACCGCGAGATGGAGGCCCAGGTACTGGACTCCATGGACCTGGAGCGTGAGCGCGGCATCACCATCAAGGCGCACAGCGTCACCCTTCACTACAAGGCGAAGGACGGCAAGACCTACCAGTTGAACTTCATCGACACCCCCGGGCACGTCGACTTCACCTACGAAGTCAGCCGCTCGCTGGCCGCCTGCGAAGGCGCGCTGCTGGTGGTGGATGCCGGCCAGGGCGTGGAAGCGCAGTCGGTCGCCAACTGCTACACCGCCATCGAGCAGGGCCTGGAAGTAATGCCGGTCCTGAACAAGATGGACCTGCCGCAGGCCGACCCGGACCGCGTGAAGGACGAAATCGAAAGCATCATCGGCATCGATGCCACCGACGCCGTAGCCTGCTCGGCCAAGAGCGGCATGGGCGTGGAAGATGTGCTGGAGCGCCTGGTCACTGCCATTCCGGCGCCCGAAGGCGAGATCGACGCACCGCTGCAGGCGCTGATCATCGACTCCTGGTTCGACAACTACCTGGGCGTGGTCTCGCTGGTGCGTGTGAAGCACGGCCGCGTGAAGAAAGGCGACAAGATTCTGGTGAAGTCCACCGGCAAGGTCCACCAGGTGGACAGCGTCGGCGTCTTCACCCCGAAGCACACCGAGACTCCGGACCTCAAGGCCGGTGAAGTGGGCTTCATCATCGCCGGCATCAAGGACATCCTTGGCGCGCCGGTGGGCGATACCCTGACCCTGAACAACACTCCCGACGTGGACGTGCTGCCGGGCTTCAAGCGCATCAAGCCGCAGGTCTATGCCGGCCTGTTCCCGGTCAGTTCCGATGATTTCGAGGACTTCCGCGAAGCCCTCCAGAAGCTGACCCTGAACGACGCCGCGCTGCAGTACGAGCCGGAAAGCTCCGAGGCCCTGGGCTTCGGCTTCCGCATCGGCTTCCTCGGCATGCTGCACATGGAGATCATCCAGGAGCGCCTGGAGCGCGAATACGACCTGGACCTGATCACCACCGCGCCGACCGTGATCTTCGAGATCGTGCAGAAGAACGGCGACATCCTCTATGTCGACAACCCGTCCAAGCTGCCCGACCTTTCGTCCATCGACGAGATGCGCGAGCCGATCTGCCGCGCGACCATCCTTGTGCCTCAGGAGCACCTGGGCAACGTCATAACCCTGTGCATCGAGAAGCGCGGCGTCCAGCGCGACATGCACTTCCTCAGCGGCCAGGTCCAGGTGATCTACGATCTGCCGATGAACGAAGTGGTGCTGGACTTCTTCGACCGCCTGAAGTCCACCAGCCGTGGCTA
This sequence comes from Pseudomonas sp. PVC-3-1, assembly GCF_057444315.1. NCBI lineage: Bacteria > Pseudomonadati > Pseudomonadota > Gammaproteobacteria > Pseudomonadales > Pseudomonadaceae > Pseudomonas > Pseudomonas sp. PVC-3-1. Next base: position 6,045,150 of record NZ_CM172023.1, on the reverse strand, counting down.
TGCTTCGCTGGACTACAGTTTCGACCGCTTCGAGCCGGCCAACCTGGTTCGCCTCGATGTGCTGATCAACGGCGAGAAGGTTGACGCCCTCGCCCTGATCGTCCACCGCGACAACGCCCCGTACAAGGGCCGCCAGTTGGTGGAGAAGATGAAGGAATTGATTCCGCGGCAGATGTTCGATGTCGCGATTCAGGCGGCCATCGGTGGGCAGATCATCGCCCGCTCGACGGTCAAGGCGCTCAGGAAGAACGTGCTGGCTAAGTGCTATGGTGGTGATGTGAGCCGTAAGCGCAAGCTGCTGGAAAAGCAGAAAGCCGGTAAGAAAAGGATGAAGCAGGTCGGTAGCGTGGAGATTCCGCAGGAAGCCTTCCTCGCTGTGCTCAAAGTGGACAGTTGAACCCTATGACCCTGAATTTCCCGCTGTTGCTGGTGATTGCCGTCGCGGTATGCGGCGTTCTCGCCCTGGTGGACCTGGTGCTGTTCGCACCGCGCCGCCGGGCAGCCATTTCCGCCTATGAAGGTTCGGTCAGCGAAGCTGACCCGCAAGTGCTGGAAAAGCTGAACAAGGAGCCGGTACTCGTCGAGTACGGCAAATCGTTCTTCCCGGTGCTGTTCATCGTGCTGGTGCTGCGTTCGTTTCTGGTTGAGCCCTTCCAGATCCCGTCAGGCTCGATGAAACCGACCCTGGAAGTGGGCGATTTCATCCTGGTGAACAAGTTCGCCTACGGCATTCGCCTGCCGGTGCTGGATACCAAGGTGATCCCGGTGGGTGACCCGCAGCGTGGCGATGTCATGGTGTTCCGCTATCCCAGCGATCCGAACATCAACTACATCAAGCGCGTTATCGGCGTGCCGGGCGACACCATTCGCTATACCAGCGACAAGCGCCTGTACATCAACGACCAGGCCGTGGCCGAGTCGCTGGTGGGCGAAGAGCCGGGCACCCTGGGCAGCGTGACCCTGTACCAGGAAAAGCTGGGTGCCGTGGAGCACATGATCCGCAAGGAAATGACCCGCTTCCGCATCGAGCCGGGCAAGCAGTGGAAAGTGCCGGCCGACCATTACTTCATGATGGGCGACAACCGCGACAACTCCAACGACAGCCGCTACTGGAACGATCCGAAGATTCCGAAGGACCTGCTGGGCATGGTTCCGGACCGCAATATCGTCGGCAAGGCGTTCGCGGTTTGGATGAGCTGGCCGGACCCGAAAATGCGCAATCTGCCGAATTTCTCGCGAGTCGGCGTGATTCACTAAACTTGTGAGACGGTCCAGGCCGGCACGGCTGGAACGATGCTAGAAAAGAGCGGGGCTGCACGCGGGGAGCGAGGCAGCCCCGCTTCACTTGGACCTGCCGCGGCTGGCGGGCAAATAAGAAAGATACCGACATGAGGTCGATATGACGTACGCACGTTCGCAGAAGGGGATGTCGTTGCTGGGCTGGCTGGTCGTGCTCGCCATCGTGGCGTTTGTCGCCAGCGCCGCGTTCAAGGTTTTTCCGCATTACATGGACAATTTTGCCATTGAGAAGGCTATTACTTCGGTTGAAACCGACAAAGCCGCGGATGTTCGCACTGTTCCGGAGTTTTACGCGTATGTGGGTAAGGCTTTAACGATTAATGGGATACGCGACCTCAAACTGGAAGATGCGCTGGACGTGCAACTCGAGAACAACGAGTTCCGCGCCCACCTGAAGTACGAAAAACGCGAGCCACTGGTCCAGAACATCGACCTGGTGGTCAAATTTGACAAAGAATTCCGTGTACGAATGCCGTGAGTAACAACAGTCTGGATCGACTCGAGCGCAAGCTTGGCTATACCTTCCGCGACCAGGACCTGATGGTCCTGGCGCTGACCCATCGCAGTTTCGCCGGGCGCAACAACGAGCGCCTGGAGTTCCTCGGCGACGCCATCCTCAACTTCGTCATCGGCGAAGCCCTGTTCACCCACTTCCCCCAGGCCCGCGAAGGCCAGCTGTCGCGTCTGCGTGCGCGACTGGTGAAAGGCGAGACCCTGGCCCTGCTGGCCCGTGGTTTCGAAATCGGCGATTACCTGCGACTGGGCTCGGGCGAGCTGAAGAGCGGCGGTTATCGCCGTGAGTCGATCCTGGCTGACGCCATGGAGGCGCTGATCGGTGCCATCTATCTGGACACCGGCATGGATTCCGCCCGTGAGCGGATCATGGACTGGCTCGGCCCGCAACTGCGCGAGCTGACCCCGGTGGATACCAACAAGGACCCCAAGACCCGCCTGCAGGAATTCCTGCAGTCCCGCGGGTGCGAACTGCCGCGTTATGACGTGGTGGATATCCAGGGCGAACCGCATTGCCGCACTTTCTTCGTGGAGTGCGAGGTGGCCCTGCTGAATGACAAGACCCACGGTCACGGCGGCAGTCGCCGCATCGCCGAGCAGGTGGCCGCTGCCGCCGCCCTGGCAGCCCTGGGCGTGGAGAATGGCCATGAGTGAGCACGAGCAAGACAAGCACGACCCATCCGAGCACGATGAAGCAGGAGCCGTTCGTTGCGGTTATGTCGCCATCGTGGGCCGCCCCAACGTAGGCAAGTCGACCCTGCTCAACCACATCCTCGGGCAGAAGCTGGCGATCACTTCGCGCAAGCCGCAGACCACTCGCCATACCCTGCTGGGCATCAAGACCGAGGGTGACGTGCAGGCGGTGTATGTCGACACCCCCGGCCTGCACAAGGACAACGACAAAGCGCTCAACCGCTACATGAACCGTTCGGCCAGCGCCGCGCTGAAGGACGTAGACGTGGTGATCTTCGTCGTCGACCGCAACCGCTGGACCGACGAAGACCAGATGGTCTACGACAAGGTCAAGTACGTGAGCTGCCCGGTCCTGCTGGCGGTGAACAAGGTTGACCGTATGGAAGACAAGGGCGAGTTGCTGCCGCACCTGCAGTGGCTGGCCGAGCAGCTGCCCAACGCCGAAGTCGTACCGATTTCCGCCCAGCACGGGCAGAACCTCGATGTGCTCGAAGGCCTGGTGGCCGAGCGTCTGCCGGAGAGCGAGCACTTCTTCCCGGAAGACCAGATCACCGACCGCAGCAGCCGCTTCCTGGCTGCCGAGCTGGTGCGCGAGAAGATCATGCGCCAGCTGGGCGCTGAGCTGCCGTACCAGGTCACCGTGGAGATCGAAGAGTTCAAGCAGGATGGTCCGATTCTGCACATCCATGCGCTGATCCTGGTGGAACGCGACGGCCAGAAGAAGATCATCATCGGCGAGAAGGGCGAGCGCATCAAAAGCATCGGCCAGAACGCGCGCAAGGACATGGAAGTACTGTTCGATTCCAAGGTCATGCTCAACCTCTGGGTGAAAGTGAAGGGCGGCTGGTCCGACGACGAGCGCGCACTGCGTTCGCTGGGCTACGGCGACCTCTGATCCTGGTTGCTCCGCGAGCTTTCGCGGGGCGCAGCCTCCGGGCGCCTGAGCGCGCCCGTCTCTCGACTCCCACTCCAGGCGCAGCGCCATGAGCCTCGCTTCCACTGCCCAAGCCGCCTTCGTCCTGCACAGCCGTCCCTACAAGGAAACCAGCGCGCTGGTGGATTTCTTCACCCCGCAGGGACGGTTGCGTGCCGTTCTGCGTGGCGCGCGGGGCAAGGCGGGGGCTCTGGCGCGCCCGTTCGTGCCGCTGGAGGCCGAATTCCGCGGGCGCAGCGATCTGAAGAACGTCGTGCGGCTGGAGCCCAATGGCATTCCCAATCTGCTCAGTGGCGAGGCGCTGTTCAGCGGCCTCTACCTGAACGAGCTGATGGTTCGCCTGCTACCGGCGGAAGACCCGCATCCTGCGCTCTTCGAGCATTACCGAGCGACCTTGCCGCTGCTGGCCGCCGGTAGTCCGCTGGAGCCACTGCTGCGTTCCTTCGAATGGCGGTTGCTGGACGACCTGGGCTATGGTTTTTCCCTGGACACCGATATCGTCGGCCAGAGCGTCGCCCCGGACGGTCTCTATCGCCTGCTGCCCGACTCCGGCCTGGAACCGGTCGGCAGTCTGCAGCCTGGCCTGTTCCACGGTGCCGATCTGCTGGCCATGGCCGAAGCCGACTGGAGCGCTCCCGGCGCCCTGGCGGCGGCCAAGCGCCTGATGCGCCAGGCCCTGGCGCCCCATCTTGGCGGCCGACCGCTGGTCAGCCGCGAGCTCTTCATGAATCGCAAGGACAACTCCCGTGACTGAAGCCAACCGTATCCTGCTCGGCGTGAACATCGACCACGTCGCCACCCTGCGCCAGGCCCGCGGCACCCGTTATCCCGACCCGGTGAAAGCCGCGTTGGACGCCGAGGAAGCCGGCGCCGACGGCATCACCGTGCACCTGCGCGAAGATCGCCGGCACATCCAGGACCGCGACGTGCGCGTGCTCGCCGAAGTGCTGCAGACCCGCATGAACTTCGAGATGGGCGTTACCGAGGAGATGATGAAGTTCGCCGAGATCATCCGCCCGGCCCATGTCTGCCTGGTTCCGGAGACCCGCCAGGAGCTGACCACCGAAGGCGGCCTGGACGTCGCCGGCCAGGAAGCGCGTATCCGCGAAGCGGTGCAGCGCCTGGCCGCTGCCGGTTGTGAAGTGTCGCTGTTCATCGATCCGGATCAGCGCCAGATTGAGGCCTCTGCGCGCATCGGTGCGCCGGCCGTCGAGCTGCACACCGGTCGCTATGCCGACGCCCACAACCCGGCCGAAGCCGCCCATGAGCTGGCGCGCATCCGCGATGGCGTGGAGTTCGGTCTGTCCCACGGGCTGATCGTCAACGCCGGCCATGGTCTGCATTACCACAATGCCGAGCCGGTGGCGGCCATTGCCGGGATCAACGAGCTGAATATCGGCCACGCGATTGTCGCCCATGCGCTGTTCGTGGGCTTCAAGCAGGCGGTTGCCGAGATGAAGGCGCTGATCGTGGCGGCGGCCAATCGCTGATCCGGCTGCCAGACGGCGTACAACCGCGAGCGGTTGTACGCCCTACGCCACTGATTGAGGGTGGTTCGCGAGCAAGGGCTGGGCGCCCCCCTCGGTCCTACAAGGAGCAGTGCTCTTCGTAGGAGCGAGCTTGCTCGCGAACCTGTCGAGACTTACGGCTTGCGCGCGACCAGGGTGGCGCGCAGCGGCGCCGGCAGGCCTTCGAGGGTGCGGCTGTGGTCGTTCGGATCGAGGAAGTCCGGCAGCGACTGGTAGCGCATCCACTCAGTGGCGCGTTGTTCCTCCACCGAGGTGCGGCTGATATCCACGCTGTGCACATCGGTGAAGCCCGCACGGCGCAGCCATAGCTCCAGTGCCGGCACCGATGGCAGGAACCACACGTTGCGCATCTGCGCGTAGCGGTCCTCGGGCACCAGCACGGTGTTCACGTCGCCTTCCACCACCAGGGTTTCCAGCACCAGTTCACCGCCACGGCGCAGGCAGTCCTTGAGCGCCAGCAGGTGGTCGATGGGCGAGCGGCGATGGTAGAGCACGCCCATGGAGAACACCGTATCGAAGCCTTCCAGCTTCTCGGGCAGGTCTTCCAGGGCGAAGGGCAGATGCCAGGCAGGCAGGTCCGGCAGGTAGCGCTTCATGGCGAGGAACTGGCAGAAGAACAGCCAGTTCGGGTCCACGCCCACCACGCTGCGCGCGCCAGCGCCAAGCATGCGCCACTGGTAATAGCCGTTTCCGCAGCCGACATCGAGGACGCGCTTGCCCATCAGGTCGATGTGCGGCGAAACGCGATCCCATTTCCAGTCCGAACGCCATTCGGTGTCGATGTGCACGCCGAACAGGTTGAACGGCCCCTTGCGCCACGGGATCAGTCCCTGCAACGCCAGCGTAAGCTGATCGCGGGTCGCTTCGTCGCAGGCGCCTTCCAGGTTGAAGCGCTCGCGCAATTCGACGGCAGCGGCTTGCAGCGCCGGCAGACGATCCACCGCGGCCAGCCAGCGATCGAGATCGCCATGGCCATCGTCGACCTTGCTGGCCAGTTGCGCGGGCAGCGAGGCCGCCCAGGATTCCAGTGGCGTGCCGGCCAGTTCAAGGCGCAGGCGGTCGAGGTCGAAGCGTTCGATCATGGCAGGGCAATCAGGGAAGCGAAGTTGAGGCACTGGAACCAGGGCACGACCTTGGAGAATCCTGCGGCCAGCAGGCGCTCGCGGTGGGTCTCCAGGGTGTCGGGGCGCATGACGTTCTCGATGGCGGTGCGCTTCTGGGCGATTTCCAGTTCGCTGTAGCCATTGGCGCGCTTGAAGTCGATATGCAGGTCGGTGAGCAGTTCGTGCTCCTGCTCGTCGGCGAAGCGCAGTTTTTCCGAGAGGATCAGCGCGCCGCCGGGCAGCAGGACGCTGTGCAGGCGGGTGAGCAGTTCCAGGCGTTGTTCAGGGGCGATGAACTGCAGGGTGAAGTTCAGCGCGATCAGCGAGCAGGGCTTGAGGTCCAGCTTCAGGATGTCCGCCTCGATCAGTTCGACCGGCAGCAGTTCCTGGTGCATGGCGTCCTGGGCGCGCAGGTATTCGCCGCAGCGCTCGATCATCGGTGCGGAGTTGTCGACACCGATGACGCGGCAGCCTTCGGTCTTCACATGGCGGCGCAGCGCCTGGGTCACGGCGCCCAACGAGCAGCCGAGGTCGTAGAGCACGCTGTTCGGCGTGGCGAAGCGCGCGCCGAGCACGCCGATGTTCTCGACAATGGTGGGGTAGCCCGGCACCGATCGCTTGATCATGTCCGGGAAGACGCGCACCACGTCCTCGTTGAAGGTGAAGTCGGGAACCTGGGGTTGCGGCTGGGCGAAGATGCGGTCGGATTCGCTCACGCTGGATGGGGCCTCGTTACGCTGAACAGGCAACCAGGCGCGGCGCGCCCGGTCTGCCGGGGCGCGCATTGTAGCCGAGGCGCGGGGTGCGCCCAAGCTTCAGCCGATAAGGGTCACTTGAGCTGGTCGGAGAAGTATTCGCCAGCGCCCTGCAGCGGGCCGAGGGGGTTCTTCTTGTCTTCCATGCGGCGGATGTTCGGCTCGCCGTTGCTGGTCTTGTGCACGACCACGTCGTCGATCAGCACGAACACCGGGCGGAACGACCAGCCTTGCACCTGGCGGCGCTTGCGGAAGTTGAAGATGTCGGCCCAGAAGCTGCCCACGCGCTGGCTGTCGGTCTTGTTGAAGTCGAAGGCGTAGCCGATGCAGCGATCCTTGGCCTGCAGGCACGTCACCAGGCCGTCGGGCAGGTAGTCGATGGGGATGTTGGGCTGCACGAAGAGCAGGCGCACGTCGATGAACGAAAGCATCTTGGCGTTGCCCTGGGACAGCGGATCGAAGCCCAGCGCGTAGAGCTGCGACTTGGTGGTCTTGCCAGGGTCGACCTGGTTGTAGCGGCTCTGTGCATCCTGGTAATCCAGGAATGGTGATTGCACTTCCGCGCGTTCGCTGGGCAGCAGGCTGCCACAGGCAGAGAGCGTCAGGCAGGCTCCCAGCAACAACATCGAGCGAACTACTGCACGCATGGAGCTCCCCTTTTCCCAGTCTCTTATTAATTGATCTATAGCCGATGACAGAGGGCTCTGCCGGACTTTTCTCACGCCTTCGCAGGGCTAGTCAACGGCGATTCCGTAACCCTGCATCAGGGGTTTCCACTGGTCGTTGCGGCGCAGTTCTCGCAGTCCTTCGTCGAGATCGGCCAGGCGGTCCTGCACGCCATCCAGGCGAGGATTCAAGGCGACGTACATGGGACGTTTATCGGCGAGCTCACCGGCTGCTTGAATGCTCGCCGACAGGCCGTGGCGATGCAGGTAATGCTCGACGATCTGACTGTCCTCCAGCAGCACCGTGATGCGCCCCAGCAGCAGCTTCTGGATATTGCGTTCGAGGACTTTCTCGCCGCTGAGTACCTGAACCTGTTCATGGTTGGACAGGTGCTCGTCGCGCCAGGCGTCCAGTTCCTTGCCGTAGGAATAGCCCTGAGCCAGCCCGATGGACTGGCTGCTCAGCGAGGTCGGACCTTGCCAGGTCCAGGGGTTGTCGTTGCGCACGTAGAAACGCATGGTCACCCAGCCGATGGGCTCTTCGCCGATCAGCAACTCCTCGGACTCTTCGCTGTAGGCGCCGACTACGCCATCCACCAGCCCCTCGCGAGCCATCTGCAGGGCGCGCGGCCAGGGCAGGGGTTCGAACAGCGGCGGTTGCGGCAGCACCTGGCCGAGGGCTTCGAGCAGGTAGCCGGGCTTGTCCGGATCGTCCGGGCAGAGATAGGGGCACCAGTCGTCGCCGGCCAGGCGCAGGGGTTCGGCGCTGGCCAGTGCCGAACACAGGAGCAGCAGCGGTGAAGCAATTCGCAGCATGTCAGACCCGGGAAGTGGTTTGTCCTTCCGAGTATGGCAGAGCGATATGACGGGATGTGACGGACGCAGCGATGCCGAACTGGCCGAGCCAGTAGGTGAGCATGATGGCGTAGGAGGAGCCGTCGAAGGCGGCGACGAAGCGGCTGATGCCGATCATCGAGTCGGAGCTGACGAACAGCAACGCACCCAGCGCGGCGAGTAGCCGGCTGGCATTGGCGATAGAGGGCACGCCGAGACGGGCGATGGCACGCCAGAGCATGGCGCTGATGGTCAGGCTGTACAGCGCAATGGGTAACAGCAGCGGGCCGAGACCGCGGCTATGGAGCAGGGCGAACAGGCCGCCACCCAGGGCGCCTGCGACCAGCAGGCCGAGCGGGGCGAAGCGGCGCGTGTCGCCGAGGTAGGCGACCAGGTAAGCGAGATGAGCCAGCAGGAAGGCGGCGAGACCGGGCACGAAGGCGTTGATCGGCCATTCCAGCAGGATGTCGCCGAGCATCGACAGCACCAGGCCGATGGCGACCCAGCGGCGGTAGCCGTCGGCGGGCGTGCCGAGAATCCAGAAAAGCATGGCCAGGACCGGCAGCGGCTTGCACAGCATGCGCAGGACGGGCAGGTCGAAGGTGACAGCGAACAGGTAGGCGACACCGCCGATCAGTGCCAAGAGTGCCCAGCGCATGGGGTTCCCTCCCGAGGAAATGAACGGCCACTGTGCCGCAGGCCGGCGCCTGGCCTACAGGCCGAAGGCGTCAGCGCGAGCGGCTTATGGCGCCGGGCTCGGCGGGTTACTTCACGGCGATGGGACAGGTGAAGGTCTGCGCGGGGGCGACTTCGGCTTCCCAGGGGCGGCGGTAGGCCAGTTCCAGCTTGTCCTCGCCGGCAGCGGTCACGCGGAAGCGCCAGGTGGATTCGCCGGCGCTGCCGACCAGGCCTGCGTCTTCCGGGTTGCTGTAGACCTCCGGGCCGAGCGGGCGCAGCAGGCCGTTGGCGGCGTTGCGCATTTCCCAGCGGAAGCCGGTGGTGGGGTTGCTTGGCAGGATCAGCACCAGCTCCTGGCCGGTGTGCAGTTTCAGCGGCTTGCAGTCGCTGGCGTCTTCCAGGGTGACCACGGGTTTGGGCTGCCCGGCGCAGCCGGCGAGCAGGGCCAGGGAGAGGGGCAGCAATGAGCGGTACGACGGCATGACGGCTCCTGAGTGGGGACAGGTTGGGCCGCAGGATAACGCAATCGGGGTTTCAAGCGGACTGTGTTCGCCTTGTGTGTCGTTAGGTGCCTCTGCGCCGCTTCGGTTTGCTCGGATGTATTGGGTTTCGCCCCCTCAGGCGACCTGCTTTGGCAAACGACCCAATGTAGGCAAAGGTCTTGCCCCTCCATCCGGTTTTTCGCTTGGCGCGAAAAATACCCTCGTTGAAGCGAAGTTTCAGGGGCGCGCGGCGAAGGGCCATCCCTGGCCCATCGCCGCTCTCGCGACATCCATGTCGCTCAATCCCTGAAGCTCCGCCTCAACGAGGCCTCCTGAAACGGGGCAGTTCGGAGTGTGTGGTGGTTTCTCTGGAAATCACTGAAGCCAGAGTCAGAGCCAGAACCAGAGCGCGGGCATGCCTTTCATGTAGGAGCGAGCTTGCTCGCGAACCTTCCCCGCTGCGGAGGTTATTCGCGAGCAAGAACTAGGCGTCCCCTCGCTCCTACAGGTCGAATGCGCCGCAGGGGGGCGCAAGTCAGCTCGGGAACAGCACCTTCGCCACGTCCCCATAGCGTTTGGCGAAATGTACCGTCAGCCCTTCCTTCAGATACTCCGGCAGCTCCTCGAAGTCCCCCCGGTTGGGCTCGGGCAGGATCAGCTCGAAGATCTTCTGCCGGCGCGCCGCGATGACCTTCTCGCGCACCCCGCCAATGGGCAGCACCTGGCCGGTGAGGGTCAGCTCGCCGGTCATGGCCACGCCTTTCTTCGGCGCCTGGTTGCGCGCCAGAGACAGCAGGGCGCTGGCCATGGTCACGCCGGCGCTGGGGCCATCCTTGGGCGTGGCGCCTTCCGGCACGTGCACGTGGACGAAGGCCTGGTCGAAGAAGTTCGACTCGCCGCCGTACTTCTTCAGGTTCGAGCTGATGTAGCTGTAGGCGATCTCCGCCGATTCCTTCATCACGTCGCCCAGTTGCCCGGTGAGCTTGAAGCCACGGTTGAGCGTATGGATGCGCGTCGCCTCGATGGGTAGCGTCGCGCCGCCCATGCTGGTCCAGGCAAGGCCGGTGATCACGCCGACGCCGGAAAGCACCTGCTCGGTGCGGAACACCGGCGTGCCGAGGTATTCCTCCAGGTCCTTGGCGCCGATCTTCACCACTGAATCCGGGTCTTCCAGCAGCTTCATCACCGACTTGCGCACCAGCTTGCCGAGCACTTTTTCCAGCTGGCGCACGCCGGCCTCGCGGGCGTAACCCTCGATCACTGCGCGCAGGGCGGCATCGTTGATCGACAGGCGATTCTTCGGCACGCCGGCCTTTTCCAGCTGCTTGGGCCACAGGTGACGCTTGGCGATGGCCAGCTTCTCTTCGGCGATGTAGCCGGACAGGCGAATGACTTCCATGCGGTCCAGCAGCGGGCCGGGGATGGAGTCCAGGGTGTTGGCGGTGCAGACGAACAGCACCTTGGACAGATCCAGGCGCAGGTCCAGATAGTGGTCGAGGAACTCCACGTTCTGCTCCGGATCGAGCGTCTCCAGCAGCGCCGAGGCGGGGTCGCCCTGGTAGCTGCTGCCGAGCTTGTCGATCTCGTCGAGCATGATCACCGGGTTCATAACCTCGACGTCCTTCAGCGCCTGCACCAGCTTGCCGGGCAGGGCGCCAATGTAGGTGCGGCGATGGCCCTTGATCTCCGCCTCGTCACGCATGCCGCCGACGCTGAAGCGGTAGAACGGCCGCCCCAGGCTCTCGGCGATGGACTTGCCGATGCTGGTCTTGCCCACGCCGGGCGGGCCCACCAGCAGCACGATGGAGCCGGCGATCTCGCCCTTGAAGGTGCCGACCGCGAGGAACTCGAGGATGCGGTCCTTCACGTCTTCCAGGCCGGAATGGTGCCGGTCGAGGACCTTGCGCGCGTGCTTGAGGTCGAGCTTGTCGACGCCCATCAAGCCCCACGGCACCGAGGTCGCCCAGTCGAGGTAATTGCGCGTGACGGCGTACTCCGGCGAGCCGGTCTCCAGGATCGACAGCTTGTTCAGCTCTTCGTCGATGCGTTTCTTCGCCTGGTCGGGCAGGGTCTTGCCTTCCAGGCGTGCGCGGAATTCGTCGGAGTCGGCGCTCTTGTCGTCCTTGGTGATGCCCAGTTCCTGCTGGATGATCTTCAGCTGTTCCTGCAGGAAGAACTCGCGCTGGCGCTCGCCGATCTTGCGATTGACCTCGGCGGACAGCTCCTTCTGCAGGCGCGCGACTTCCACTTCCTTGCGCAGTAGTGGCAGCACTTTCTCCATGCGCTTGAGCATCGGCACGGTGTCCAGCACGCCCTGCAGCTCGGAGCCGGGCGCAGTGGTCAGCGCGGCGGCGAAATCGGTCAGCGGCGACGGGTCGTTGGGGTTGAAGCGATTGAGGTAGTTCTTCAGCTCTTCGCTGTACAGCGGGTTGAGCGGCAGCAGTTCCTTGATCGCGTTGATCAGGGCCATGCCGTAGGCCTTCACCTCGTCGCTCGGGTCGCTGGGCGTGTGCGGATATTCCACTTCCACCAGGAAGGGCGGGCGATGGCGCTTGAGCCAGCCGCGGATGCGCACGCGCGACAGGCCCTGGGCGACGAACTGCAGCTTGCCGCCCTCGCGGCTGGCGTGGTGCACGCGCACCAGCGTGCCGTGCTCGGGCAGGCTGTCCGGGTCGAAGTGGCGGGGATCTTCCGGCGGGTTCTCCATGAAGAACAGCGCCAGGCTGTGGTGCTCGGTCTTGGCGACCAGTTCGAGCGTCTCCGCCCACGGCTCCTCGTTGACGATCACCGGCAGCACCTGCGCCGGGAAGAACGGGCGGTTGTGGATCGGGATGACATAGACCGTGGTCGGCAGGTTCTGCCCCGGCAATACCAGCCCGGTATTGCTGACCTCTTCGGCGCTGTGGATATCGTGAATCTCGTCGTGGTCGCTCATGAGGCACCTGACTGATTGAACATGACAGTCTAGATGGGGAAACCGGAGCAGGGTTTCAATCCCATCGTTTCAGCGGATGTGTCCGAGGATGTTGCGGCCGATTGTTTACGATCGGAGCTTACGAGGGGATTAGCGGCGCGGGCGCAGGAAATCGCTGGGCGGCCGGCCGAACTGGCGGCTGAACATGGCGCTGAAGGCGCTGGGCGTGCTGTAGCCCACTTCCAGTGCCACGCTCAGCACGCTCTCGCCCAGGGCCAGGCGTTCCAGCGCGGCCAGCAGGCGTGCCTGTTGGCGCCATTGGCCGAAGGTCAGCCCGGTTTCGGTGCAGAACCAGCGTTGCACCGTCTTGCTGTCGACATTCAGCCGCGCCGCCCAGTCGGCAAGGCCGGCACTGTCGCCGGGTTGCGCCTGGATGGCCTGGCACAGTGCGCGCAGGCGCGGATGGGCGGGCAGCGGCAGGTGCAGCGGCAGCATGGGGTCTTCGCGCAGTTCATCGAGCATCAGGCCAAGGACGCGGCCGTCGCGGGAATCCGGGGTGACCTCGCCACTGATCGACAGCGCCGCCAGGATCAGTTCCCGCAGCAGTGGCGAGACCGCCAGCACGCAGCAGTCCGGCGGCAGATGCGGGGCGCTGCCCGGTTCGACATAAAGGGTGCGCACCTGAACGTCGCCGACCATGCGCGTCCAGTGTTCCACGCCGCCGGGTATCCACAGCCCCCGGTTGTCCGGCACCACCCACTGGCCGCTGGCGCTGCCGACCACCAGCACGCCGCGCACGGCGTAGAGCAGTTGCGCGCGATGATGGCTGTGCGCTGGCACCTGATGGCCATCGGGGAAGTCCAGAGCGATGGCTGCTACCGGGCTGGCGGCCCGTTCATTGCCATGGTTTTCCAGCGGCTGGGTCGGAATGTCCTTTTTGCGCATCTGGATGCCTGTTTGTCGTTAGACGACCACTTTCCTCCATCGTTAGGCTGCTGAACAGTCCCCATCTGCTTCGATGATCCCGCCATGACCGAGCTTTCCATAAACGCACTGGCCTCCATCACCGAGCAACTGGCGCGTATCGCCCGGTTGCTCGAACAATCCCTGCCGACCCGCGCCGAGCTGGCGCTGGAAGACAGCGCCATCGCCCACCTCTGGGAGTACCGCCAGGGCCAGCCGCGCCTGACACCGGTGGTCGAACCGGCACTGATTGCCTTCGATGACCTGCGCAATGTCGACCGGCAGAAGGCGCTGATCGAGCAGAACACCCGCCAGTTCGTGTCCGGCCGACCGGCCAACAACGTGCTGCTGACCGGCGCCCGTGGCACCGGCAAGAGTTCGTTGGTGAAGGCCTGCCTGCACGCTTTCCACGCTGAGGGGCTGCGCCTGATCGAGGTGGACAAGGAGCACCTGGCCGATCTGCCGCAAATCATCGACTTGCTGCGCCATCGCCCGGAGCGCTTCGTGCTGTTCTGCGACGACCTGTCCTTCGAGGATGGCGAGACCGCTTACAAGGGTCTGAAGACCGTGCTTGATGGCTCGGTCGCCGGCCAGTCGGGCAACGTGCTGATCTACGCCACGTCCAATCGCCGCCACCTGCTGGCCGAGCGCGCCGAGGACAACCTGTCCTTCCAGCGCAGCGAGAGCGGCGAGCTGCACCCGGGCGAAGCGGTGGAGGAGAAGATCTCGCTTTCCGAGCGCTTCGGCCTGTGGATATCTTTCTATGCCTTCAGCCAGGAGCAGTACCTGGAGGCGGTTGCGCGCTGGCTGGAATACCACGGCCTGGGCGGCGTAGCGCAGGAGGAGTGGGAGCAGGCGGCGATCCGCTGGGCGACCCATCGCGGGTCGCGGTCCGGGCGGATCGCCGCGCAGTTCGCCCGGGATTTCGCCGGGCGTCGGCCGTAGCCTTTAGAACGCCACTTTTACCCCCGCCTGGATGCCACGCCCGCCAGCCGGCACGCTGTCGCGCAGGATCGAGCTGGCGTAGCGCACGGTCTGGTCGCTCAGGTTCTCGCCCTTGACGAAGGCCAACCAGCGGCTGTCGCCCAGGTCGAAGCGGTAGCCGAGGCTGGCGCCGAGGGTGGTATAGCCGTCGGTGCGCAGTTCGTTCTCCGGCACGCGGTTCTGGTCGGCGGCGTATTCCACGTCGACCCGCGCCTGCCACTGCTGCAGCTCCCACAGCAGCGCGCTGTTCAGGCGTAGCGGGGCGATGCGCGGCAGCGCTTCGCCGGTGTCCTTGTTCTTGGCGCGGGTGTAGTCGCCGGACAGTTCCAGGTCGAAGCGGCCGTAGGGGCTGTCCAGCAGGTGGATGCGGTCCTGTGCCTCGACGCCGTAGAAGTCCGCTTTCACACCGCTGTAGAGGTACTCGGGCAGGGCCTCGTCGTCTCCGGCTGCCACCACCTCGCCTTCCTCGTCGCGATAGCGTCCGCTGGCCAGCAGGCCGATGTAGTTGGAGAAGCGGCTGTAGAACACGCCGACGCTGCCTTTGTGGCGGCCGCTGTCGAAGCGCAGGGCGAGGTCGGTGGAGACGGCTTTTTCCTTGCTTGCGTCGGCATCGCCCACTTCATAGGTGCCGGTAGCGGCGTGGGCGCCGTTGGCATACAGCTCGTAGAAGGTCGGTGCCCGCTCGGTGTAGGCCAGGGTGCCCGCCAGCGACCAGATCGGCGTCAGCTTGTACACCGCGCCCGTGGACAGGCTGCCCGCAGTGAAGCTGCGCGAACCGTCATTCTCGGCGAAGCGCTCATTGTCCTTGGCGTTCGGGTCGATGCGTGTGTGCTCGGCGCGGCCGCCCAGGTTCAGCGTCAGGCGTTCGGTGGTCTGCCAGTTCTCCAGGAAGAACAGTGCCGCGCTGTCAGTCTCGGTGTGCGGCACGAAGGCTTCTTCGCCCAGCGCGGAGAAGCGGCTGTTGGCGATCTGCGCGCCGACCACGCCGTCCAGCGGGCCGATGGGTTTATGCCGCGCTTCGATGCGCGCCTCGTAGCCGTCGTTCTTGAAGGTGGTGCCGGTCTCGCCGTCCTCGATTTCCTTGTGCTGGTATTCGGTGTAGGCGGCGTCCAGCTTCACTGAGCTGAAGGGGCCTTCGAGGTCGCGGATTTCCGAGGCGAAGGCGTAGCGGTCCTGCTGCATCTTCAGCCGCACGTCGTCTTCGGCAGGCGAGCCGTAGTTGCTGTCGTAGCCGCTATAGGACAGGCCGGCATAGCCGTGGTCCCAGTGGTAGCTGCCGCCGATGGCGCCGCTGTCCTGGCGGCCGTCACTGTTGTTCACACGGTGCTTGGAGTCGTCGCCATCGGTCTGGCGCTGGCGTGCCGAATGGGCGTAGCCGGGGATGCGCAGGTCGTTGAACTCGCGGGAGCCGGCGTCCAGATGCAGGGCGAAGGCGCCGTCACCGGCTTCCAGCGCGCCAGCGGCGCTGCGGGTGGTGTCCGAGCCGCCGTAGCGCAGCTCGCCCTGGCCGTGGATGCCATCCACCGGTTCGCTGGGGATGCGGTTGTCGAAGCTGTTGACCACGCCGCCGATGGCGTTGCCGCCATAGAGCAGGGCGGCCGGGCCGCGAACCACTTCGATGCGCTCGACCACATTGGGGTCTTCCGGCACGGCATGGTCGTAGGACAGCGAGGAGGCGTCCAGCGCGCCCACGCCATTGCGCAGGATTCGAATGCGGTCGCCGTCCATGCCGCGGATCACCGGGCGGCTGGCGCCGGGGCCGAACCAGGTGGAGGACACGCCTGGCGTCCCGTTGAGGGTTTCACCCAGGCTGCCTTTCTGCCGCAGGGTCAGCTCGTCGCCCGACAACACGCTGCTGGGCGCGGCAGGGGATGCGTCGCCCAGCGGGTTCGCGGTAATTACCTGGGGCTCCAGTTCGGTGGGGGCGGCATCGGCCAGCGAAGGCGCACCGGCGCAGAGGGCGAGGCCCAGCGGTGCGAAACGCCAGCGCGGGCGGGGAAGGGATGGGGGCATGACGAACTCCTGGTTTTTCTTCTGGCAAAGCGAGCCCCTCCCAGGTGGTCAGGGATATGCCAGGCGGCGGGAAGGGGGAATTGGAATGTGTTATTTGTTATAACATAACATATCCATCGGTTAGCAATATTTTCTGGCTTAGATGCTTTGGTGCTTTCACGTCGCTGGAGTTGCGCCTGGTTGCACCTGTGCGCTGGGCAGGTTGGGCCGAATCCCGTACCATGCTCAAAATTTGATCACCCAGTGCCATGTTCGATACCCGCCTCGCCACACTGTCCGACCAGACCGATCAGCACGCCCACGATCATCACCAGTTGGTGATGTCCCTCAGCGGCCGCGCGGAATTCGAGATCGGCGGCGCGGGCGGCGAGGTCTGCCGCATGCGCGCGTGCCTGGTGCCGGGGGATGTCGGGCACGAGTTCGCCGGGTTGGGCGACAACCGCATGCTGATCGTCGATCTCGACGAGGCCGGCACTGGCGAGCAGGACCGCGAACTGTTGGCGCGGCTGTTCGAGGCGCCGCGCTACCCGACCCTGGATGCGGACTTCCAGAACCTGCTCAGCTACGCCGGCGCCGAGATCGCCCGCTACGGCGATGACCCGCTGCTGGCCCGCGCCCTGGGCGGCGTGCTGCTGCGGGCGCTGCACCTGCGGCTGTTCGGTGAGGATCGCGCGCCGCGCAACGGGCCGCTGGATCTGGAGCGGCTGGATGGCTATATCGCCGCTCACCTGTCCCGGCGCATTACCGTGGCCGAGCTGGCGCAGGTGTCGTGCCTGAGCCCCAGCCACTTCCATGCGCAGTTCAAGGATCGCGTCGGCCTGACCCCGCACCAGTATTTGCTGCGCCAGCGCCTCGATTGCGCCGCGCGTCTGCTACGCGAAACCGACCTGCCGTTGGTCGGCGTCGCCGGGGAATGCGGTTTCTCCAGCCAGAGCGCGTTGACCACGGCCATGCGCCGCTACCTGGGATTGACCCCGGGCAGCCTGCGCCGCTCTTGAATCCGCTAGCCTGCGCCACTCCTGATTGCTGATCGAACGGTCAATTGTCGACCTGCAGGTGCCGGAGTCTTTTGCAAGAACTCCAGAGCTTTCAGCAAGAAATTCGCAGGGTGCAACCCATAGAGTCCGCCCACCGCGTTGCTGGTGTTCCAAGGTGCAACCCGGTCAGACCAAGAACAACAGCCAGCTCGATACGCGGGAGGGGCAGCATGCCCATCACCGGTTTTGTCTTTGCCTGTAGCGCGCCCGCACCTGGCCGCATACACCTCTCCACGGCCCGACCTGCAGCGCCCGCCCGTGGCCTTGCGCCGTCACCGGTCGGGCCGGTGCAACCGCATCGCCCACTTTCTGTACAATCCGCGCCCTCGCGCGCCGGCCACCCCCTGCCGCATCTCCATGCGCGCCTGAACACAATTTCGAATCGCTTCGGCCAGCAGTGCTGCCCGTCCATGGGACGGTGCGTCACGCATTGCCGGGGTGTTGGCGCCGATCTCGGCGCTTGAAGGATCACCGGGCCCAGCCCGGGAAACGGCCCGCACTTCGCTTACCGGTGAAGGCGGGACGGAGGTCGCCGTGGTGAGACGGTGGCTGCAGGAAGACGCCAGCAAGGACGAGGGTGTGCCTGCGTCGGGATGCGTAGCGGTTCGGTGCCTGTTTGGTATCACGCGCAACCCGGTTTGCCTGTGAGCAAGCGCTAACCGGTCGGCGTCAACCACGCCGGCTGCCAGTCAAGGGTCCGCGATACCCCGCGAACCTGGATAAAAACAAGCTGTAGGGGAGTCCCCATGAGCGTCAACACGCCAACACTGATCACCTTCGTGATCTACATCGCGGCCATGGTTCTGATCGGCTTGGCCGCCTATCGTTCGACCAACAACTTCTCCGACTACATCCTCGGTGGCCGCAGCCTCGGCAGCTTCGTCACCGCACTGTCGGCCGGCGCCTCGGACATGAGCGGCTGGCTGCTCATGGGCCTGCCGGGCGCCATCTACCTGTCGGGCATCTCGGAAAGCTGGATCGCCATCGGCCTGATCTGCGGCGCCTACCTGAACTGGCTGTTCGTCGCCGGCCGCCTGCGTGTGCATACCGAGCACAATGGCAACGCGCTGACCCTGCCGGACTACTTCAGCACCCGCTTCGAGGACAACAGCCGCATCCTGCGCGTCATCTCCGCGCTGGTGATCCTGGTGTTCTTCACCATCTACTGCGCCTCCGGCATCGTTGCCGGCGCCCGTTTGTTCGAAAGCACCTTCGGCATGTCCTACGAGACTGCGCTGTGGGCCGGTGCTGCCGCGACCATCGCCTACACCTTCGTTGGTGGTTTCCTGGCGGTGAGCTGGACTGACACCGTGCAGGCGTCGCTGATGATCTTCGCGCTGATCCTTACCCCGATCTTCGTGCTGCTCGCCACTGGCGGTATCGATCCGGCCTTTGCCGCGATCGAGCTGAAGGATGCGGCCAACTTCGACATGTTCAAGGGCGCTTCGTTTGTCGGCGTGCTGTCGCTGATGGCCTGGGGGCTGGGCTACTTCGGCCAGCCGCACATCCTGGCGCGCTTCATGGCCGCCGATTCGGTGAAGTCGATCCCGGCTGCCCGCCGCATCTCCATGGCCTGGATGATTCTCTGTCTGGGCGGCGCCGTCGCCGTGGGCTTCTTCGGCATCGCCTACTTCCAGGCGCACCCGGAGCAGGCCGGTGCCGTGGGCGAGAACCACGAGCGCATCTTCATCGAACTGGCGAAGATCCTGTTCAACCCGTGGATCGCCGGCGTGCTGCTGTCCGCCATCCTCGCCGCGGTAATGAGCACCCTGAGCTGCCAGCTGCTGGTGTGCTCCTCGGCGCTCACCGAAGACTTCTACAAGGCCTTCCTGCGCAAGAACGCCAGCCAGCTCGAGCTGGTGTGGGTCGGCCGCGCGATGGTGCTGCTGGTGGCGCTGGTGTCCATCGCCCTGGCCGCCAACCCGGAAAACCGCGTACTGGGCCTGGTCTCCTACGCCTGGGCCGGCTTCGGCGCCGCCTTCGGTCCGCTGGTGCTGTTCTCCGTACTGTGGAAAGGCATGACCCGCAATGGCGCGCTGGCCGGCATCATCGTCGGTGCGGTCACCGTGATCGTGTGGAAGCAGTTCGGTTGGCTCGGCCTGTACGAGATCATCCCGGGCTTCATCCTCTCCAGCGTTTCCATCGTGGTGTTCAGCCTGATCGGCTCGGCACCGTCGAAGGCCATGATCCAGCGCTTCGAGGAAGCCGAGGCGGAATACGCCGAGGCTACTCAGCCGGCAGGCACTGTCGTGACCAGCCGCTGATCCTCAGCTGAATGAAAAGGCCGCGCTCCCGGAAGGGGCGCGGCCTTTTTTGTGGCGCAGGAATTGGCTTCTTGTAGGAGCGAGCTTGCTCGCGAACCCCTTGATGCTGTGGGTATCGGATGGGTTCGCGAGCAAGCTCGCTCCTACAG
This sequence comes from Pseudomonas sp. PVC-3-1, assembly GCF_057444315.1. Classification (NCBI taxonomy): domain Bacteria; kingdom Pseudomonadati; phylum Pseudomonadota; class Gammaproteobacteria; order Pseudomonadales; family Pseudomonadaceae; genus Pseudomonas; species Pseudomonas sp. PVC-3-1. The sequence continues at coordinate 6,025,341 of NZ_CM172023.1, read as the reverse complement.
ATCATGGCTCCGTGCTGACCTGTCCGCGATGCCCTCCGGCGCGATGCGGACCTATCGCGGACAAAGTCCGCTCCTGCGTTGGTTGGCGAATCCGGCGTTGGGCGATCAACGCGAGGTGTGGCCGCTCAGCGTCGCCGCATACCGCCAGCAGGCGAACAGGCAGAGCAGCAGGCCGACCACGGCGAGTGCGCCGCCGACATAGCCGATCCACTCCAGCCCCATGCCCACCGCTACGCGGCTGCCCAAAAGCGCGCCGCCGCCGATGCCGACGTTGTACAGGCCGGAGAACATCGCCATGGCCACATCGGTGGCGTCATGGGCCAGTTGCAGTACCTTGGCCTGCAGCGCCAGGCCGAAGCAGAGGATCGCCGCGCCCCAGAACAGGCTCAGGCCCAGCAGCGCCGTCGGCGAGTGGGCCAGTGGCATCAGCAGCAGGAGCGAGCCCCCCAGCACGGCAATCGCGATGCATGGGAAAGCGCGTGGGAAGCGCTCGCTGTAGCGGCTGAAGAGGATCGAGCCGAACATCCCGGCGCCGCCGAACAGCAGCAGGAGCAGCGTGGTCTTGTGGCTGTCCAGCGCGGCGATCTCCCGCGCGAAGGGTTCGATGTAGCTATAGGCAGTGAATTGCGCGGTGATCACCAGCACGGTGAGTACGTACATCGACACCAGCGCCGGGCGCCGCAACAGCAGCGGCAGGCTGCGCAGCGAGCCGGAATTCTGGCTCGGCAGCAGCGGCAGGGCACGGGCCAGCCAGAGCACCACGACCACCGAAACGCCGGCGATGGTGAGGAAGGTCGTGCGCCAGCCCAGCGCCTCGCCGAGCATGCGCCCGAGCGGAATGCCCAGCACCATCGCCAGGATGGTCCCGGTGGCCAGCAGGCCGAGCGCCTTCGCCTGCTGGCCCGGCGGTGCTACCCGCACGGCCAGCGATGCGGTGATCGACCAGAACACGGCGTGGGCGAAGGCGATGCCGAAGCGGCTGATCATCAGCACCGTGAAGTTCCAGGCGAAGCCCGAGAGCACATGGCTGACGATGAACAGGCAGAAGATCACCACCAGCAGGCGGCGGCGCTCCATGTTGCGGGTCAGTTGCATCAGCGGCAGCGAGGCCAGCGACACGACCCAGGCGTAGAGCGTAAGCATCAGCCCGGTCTGTTCCGGACGCATGTCGAAGCTCGCGCCGATGTCGCTGAGCAGGCCCACCGGGACGAACTCGGTGGTGTTGAAGATGAAAGCGGCGATGGCCAGGGCGATGACGTTCAGCCAACTGCCGGAGCGGGTTTCTTGCGCGGTAGTCATGGGAATCCTGAGGTGAAGTGGGGCTCAGGCCGTGCCCAGGGATCACGTGCTGCGTGTCCGGGCAAAGAAGAATTGTTGTTGCGGCGGTGGCTGATTCTACTCACGCATCCCTGCTCGCGCACGGCAAAGGAGCGCGTGCGCGGGTGCAGCGGCAGGCTCAGGCAGCGCTGTCGATCAGTGGGTCCGCCGCTTGCGCTGCTTCCTCGGCCAGCCAGTCGAGGAACGCGCGCACCGGCGGATGGCGCTCGCGACCGGGTACGCAGAGCGCGGTGTAGCTCGCGCCGGGGACGTTGATCTCCGGCCGGTAGGGCGCCAACAGGCCTTTCTCCACGCTCTCGGAGACCAGCAGCGAGCTGGCCAGTACGAGTCCTTGCCCGGCGATGGTCGCCTGCAGGGCGTAGAACTCCTCGTCGTACTCGCGCTGTATCGCCTGGGTCAGCAGGCATTCCTCGCCGGCCACCCGGCACCATGCCTTCCAGCCACGCTCATAGAGTTCGGAATTGTGCCAGCGCACGCTGATCATCTCCGGCACCTCTACGTCGGCAGTGGCCACCAGCGCCGGTGCGCCATAGACGGCGAAGCGTTCTGCCAGCAGGAACTGGCTGTGCATGCGCGGGTAGTCGCCGAAGCCGTAACGGATGGCGAGGTCGACGCTGGCGTCCTGTTGCAGGTCGAGCAGCTCGCACTGGCTGTCCAGGCGCAGGCGGATGTGCGGGTGGCGCGCGTAGAAACGACCCAGGCGAGGCACCAGCCACAGCGCGGCGAAGGCCGGCGTGGTGGAAATCGTCAGGCTGCTGGCGCTGCGTTGCGGGCGCAGGCTGTCCACCGATTGCGACACCTCCAGCAGCGCACCGTGCAGGCTGCGGAACAGGCGCTCGCCAGCTTCTGTCAGGCGCACCTGGCGCGGCAGGCGCTCGAACAGCGGCAGGCCCAGCCAGTCCTCCAGCGCGCGCACTTGGTGCGAGACCGCGGTGGGCGTCACGGCCAGTTCCTGGGCGGCAGACTTGAAGCTCAGCTGGCGCGCGGCGGATTCGAAGGTGCGCAGAGCGGGAAGCGGCAGGTTGGCGAACATGTAGTGCTCCATGGATGAGTTGTACTCATCCGGAAGTAAAAACCCTCAGTTGTCCGGCTGGCAGGCTGGAAATAGCTTAGGCGGCAACTGGAGGTCATTCATGACCTCCGCAGTGTACACCTTAAGCAAGGAAAGACAGATGAACAGGATTCTCGCCATTCACGCCAGCCCCCGGGCCGATCGCTCTCACTCCCGCCGCCTGGCCGAGGGCTTCCTCGCTGCACTGCCGAAGGCGGAGATCACCCGCCGCGAGGTAGGTCGCGCCGACCTGCCGCATGTCAGCGAAGGTTTCATTGCCGCCGCCTTCCACCCGCAGCGTGAGCATCGCCCGGCCGAGTTGCAGGCCGAGCTGGCGCTGAGCGAAACGCTGGTGGATGAGTTGCTCGCCCACGACCTGCTGGTGATCTCCACCCCCATGTACAACTTCAGCGTGCCCAGCGGCCTGAAGGCCTGGGTCGATCAGATCGTTCGTATCGGCCGCACCTTCGACCTGCACCTCAAGGACGGCGAGGCGGAGTACGAGCCGTTGCTCAAGGGCCGCAAGGCGCTGATCATCACCAGCCGCGGTGGCGCCGGAATGGGGCCGGGCGGTGAGCTGGAGTGGATGAACCATGCCGACGCCTGGCTGCGCGTGGCGCTGGGTTTCCTCGGCATCGAGGACGTCCAGGTGATCGCCGCCGAGGGCGAGGAGGGCAATCCCGAATCCTTCCGCGCGTCTTATCAACAGGCTGAAAAAGCCCTGGCCGATCTCGCCGAGAGCGAGTGGGCGCGTGCGTGATGGCCTGGGCAATGCTGATGGTGGCGGCGGTGTTCGAGGTGATGTTCGCGGTGTCGATGAAGTACGCCGAGGGTTTTACCCGGCCGCTGCCGACCGTGGTGACGGTGCTCGCCGTGATCGGCGGGATCTTCTTCCTGACCCTGGCGATGCGCCAGTTGCCGGTGAGCATCGCCTACCCGATCTGGACCGCTATCGGCACCCTGGGCACGGTGTTTTTCGGCTTCCTGCTGCTGGGCGAGGCGCTGACCTTGACCAAGCTGGCGTCGGTCGCCCTGATCATCGCCGGCGTGGCCGGGCTGCGGGCCTGATGCTAAGGTGCCGCGCATTCTCCGCACGACGACACCGACATGAACGACAAACCGAAGAACCTGCTGCACGGCGTGACCCTGGAAGCCATCCTCACCCAGCTGGTGGCGCAGTACGGCTGGGACGGGTTGGCCAAGCGCATCGACGTACGCTGCTTCAAGAACGACCCGAGCATCAAGTCCAGCCTGACCTTTCTGCGCCGTACGCCCTGGGCGCGGGAGCAGGTCGAAGCGCTGTACGTGAAGAGCGTGCAGGGCAAATAGCGGGACTGTTCTGCTCTTCGTAGGAGCGAGCTTGCTCGCGAACCGCCTGATGCCATTGGTGCCCGGCGAGGTTCGCGAGCAATCTCGCTCCTACAGGTTCAGCTTTTCAGCGCCAACTTACTCGCAGATTATCCAGCCGTTCCTGGCACCCGGTGCTGATCCCCGGCTCCAGATAGCTGGTCAACAGCGGCGCCATGCCCTTGAGTACCTGCACCGGCAGCGCCGAGGTGAACTTGAATCCATCCGACTCGCTGCCGGCCACATAGGCGGTGAGCGTGCCGAAGTGGCGCGGGCCGATGTAAAAGACGAAGGTCGCCGTGCGGTTCATCGCCTTCGAACTCTTCACCCAGCCGCTGCGGGTGACGCTCTCGATCCGGTTGTCGCCGGTGCCGGTCTTGCCGCCCATCACCAGCGCGTTGCCGTCGGCCAGCTTGAAGGTGCCGGACAAACGCCGCGCGGTGCCCGCGTCCACCACCTGCGATAGCGCGGTGCGCAACGCCTGGGCAACTTCCGAACGCATCACCTGGCGGCCATTGCCCGATTCCGGGCCGAGGCTGACTTCGTACGGCGTGGCAGCGGCGAAGTGCAGGCTGTCGATGCGCAGGGTCGGCATGCGTACGCCGTCGTTGAGGATGATACCCATCAGTTCCGCCAGGGCGGCTGGGCGGTCGCCGGAACTGCCCAGCGCGGTGGCCAGCGACGGCACCAGGTGGTCGAACGGGTAGCCCAGGCGCTTCCACTGCTCATGCAGGTCTAGGAAGGCTTCTACCTCCAGCATGATGCGAATGCGCTTGTCGCGGGCGTACTTGTGCCGCGACTTGAACAACCAGCCGTAGACTTCCTTGCGCTCGGCGCTGCTGGCAGCGACGGCGTCGGCGAATGTGGCTGCCGGTTGCCGTTGCAGGTAGCCCAGCAGCCACAGTTCCAGCGGGTGCACGCGGGCGACGTAACCCTGGTCATTGAGGTTGAAGGCGCCCGGCCCGTAGCGGGTGTAGAGGTCCTCGATGCGCTTGTCGGTGAGCTTGTCGCCGGCGTAGTGGCCTTGTTTCAGGCGGTCCTGCAGGAAGGCGGCGAAGGTCGGGACATCCGCCTGCGGTTGCAGGTAGCGGTGGATCGCCGCCAGTCGCACCGGCCAGGCGCGCAGGCCGTCGAGGAAGGTGGTCAGGCGTTCGTCGTTGTCCTTGCCCTTGTACTTCTGCCAGAAGCGCAGCAGGTAGACCTGGCTTTCCTTGTCGACGAAGCGGTCGAGATAGTCCTGCCGGCGCGGGTCCTTGTCGTCGGCCAGCACGGCGACCTTGCTGCCCTCGTTGGCGTAGATGTCATGACGCACCAGGTCGCGCAGCAGCCGCACGAAGGGCAGGTTGATCGACTCACGCAGGGCGTCCTGCAGGGTCGGGATGCGGCCGTTGTCTTCCTTGCGGAAGTTGCTGAAGGTGTGGATGCCGCCGCCGGTGAAGAAGCTTTCGTAGGGGCTGGCGGAATACTTGCGCTGCAGGGCGGCAGCGAGCATGTCTGGCAGGTTGCGATCCTTGGCGGTGATCAGGTAGTCGATGGACCAGCGGCTGAGGAAGTCCAGCGGCTCCACCGGCACCTTCTTCAGTTCGGCGACGGACAGCGGCGCGTACTGCTGGTGCAGGTCGGCGATGGTTTCCAGGTAGGTGGAGAGCACGCGCAGCTTGGCGGTGGAACCCAGCTCCAGCTTGCTGCCCTCGTTGATGTCGAAGGGCTGCTCGGTGCTGTCGGTCTGCACGCGCACGCGGTTGCCGCTGGGGGTGCGCTCGAACAGGGTGAAGCTGTAGCGCACGTCCCTGGTCTTGTCCTTGGACAACAGGTGCTCGCCGAACAGCCCGATCTGCTCGGCGAATGCGGGGTCGGACAACTGCCGCAGGTAACCGGTGACCTGCTCCTGCAACTCATGCTGCAGGGTGGTGGTGAAGCTCATGTCGAAGCGGTCGAGGTCGTACAGCGGCACATCGAGCATACCGGCCAGGCGCGTGCGCGCCAGGCCGATGCCTTTGTTGTTCTCCAGCGGAGTGAAGCTGGGTTCGCTGCGCGGGTCGCGGAATACCAGCTTCTGCTTGAGGGCGGCGTCGCGCAGTTCGGGGGCGATCACATTGTTCTGCGCCAGCAGGCGCAGGTAGCTGTCGGTCAGTACGGCCAGTTGGTCACGGCCACGCGCCAGGTACCAGGAGGGCCGGCGGTGGGCGATCATCAGCGACACCACCTGGCGCAGCGCCTTGCCCTGGGCGGCCAGTTCTGCGCCGGAACCGGGCGGGGTATTGAGCAGTTTGTTGACCTGCTGGTAGTCGGCGCCGTACCAGATCCACAGGCCGTCCGGCAGGCCGCTGACCTCGCCGTAGCCCGGCTGCGCCGAGAGTGGCACCGAGTTGAGGTAGGTGAGGGCGACGTTGCGCCGCGCCGCCATGTTCTGCGCGCCGTTCTGGTAGGTGCGTACGCTGGCCGACGCCATCTGTCGCAACTTATCGGTGATGGAGTTGGTGCGGCCATCCTCGGAATGGCGGTACTTCTCGATCTGAGTGGCGAGGGTGCTGCCGCCGGGCGCGTGGTTGCCCAGGCCGACCAGCTTGCCCACCTGCGCCACCGAGGCCTGGGTGAAGCGGCTCCAGTCGATGGCCGGGTTCAGGTAGGGGCGGTTGGGGTCGAGCAGGTCGCGGTTCTCTATGAACAGCAGGCTGTTGACGATGGCTGGCGAGATGCTTTCGAAGTTGGCGTAGAGCCGCTGCGGGTAGCGGAAGTTGTAGATCGGCAGGCCGCGGCAGTCGGCGATGTCGACGCCGGCCTGGGCCTTCTCCGGGTAGGGCGGAAACATGCCATGGCTGGTGTACTGCATCAGCGGATCGGAGAAGCGCGCCTGACTCAGGGTGACGAAGTTGCGTTCGTGCAGGCGTCCCAGGAAGCTTGGCAATTGCTGGTAGCCCAGGCGTCGATCGAAGGGGCCGCCCTGGGGGTACACCACATTGCCGGTGCCGCCCTGTTCCAGGCTCCAGGTCAGCCCGGTGGCATAGCGTGCCAATTCACGCGCCTGCAGCTTGGAGGTGCGCGCTTCATAGAGCAGCGCCGCGCCCATGGCGGCCAGCAATGGCAGGAGAAAAAGGAAGAGGATGAGGAAGCGGTGGTGATGCACTTTCTGTGGGGAAAGGCCGGGCCCCAGACTTCCCGGTTGAGCTGCCACTTGCGTACCGGAATGCTTCGAGTTGCCCATCTTCACGCCCCGCCCATGCTTGTACGACAGCCCAGGTAGCGGACTCCGCCCACGTGATGGCCGGCGCCTTCCTGGCGCCGCGAAAGCCGCTGTCCCCCGCGGCTTTCCTAACTTCCAGCGTAGTCGGCGGCGAAAAAACTGCGCGCCGCCCGGCACCGTTGATGACCGTGCGGATTGATTTGCCGACGGCCAGCAGGTGCAATGTACTGACTTCGACAGGAACCCTTGCTCATGCGTTCGCCTTTTCTACCTTGTAGCCTGCCACTCGCCCTGCCGCTGTCCGCCCTGTTACTGGCGTCCTTGAGCGCCCAGGCGGCGCCGATGCCGTTCTACCGCTGGCAGAGCACGCTCGATGGCGCCTACACCTGCCAGCAGACCTCACCGGGCAGTGGCTGGCAGAAGATCGGCGGGCCGTTCCGCGATGCCGGCTGCCGCGAAGCGTTGCCGCAGACGCCGCCGCCCAAGGGATTGGCGGTGCCCAAGGTATTGAAGGGGCAGTGATCTGGAATCGGGTGGCAATTCCTTGTAATGGGATGGTGTGTGCCGCCGCTTCCCCCTCACCCCAGCCCTCTCCCAGGGGGAGAGGGAGCCGATCGTGCCGGCTGACGCTGTTGTTTCATCCTGCACCGAACGGTTCCCTCTTCCGCTTGCGGGAGAGGGTTAGGGTGAGGGGCTCTTGAGCTTTCAGGAGCGGATTCATCCGCGAGCTCTTCACCTCACGCACGGAGCCCAGCATGACCGACCACGACGCCCGAATTCGCCACAGCTGGCAGGCCAACGCCGATGCCTGGACCCGCGCCGTGCGCGAGCAGCGTATCGAGAGCCGGCGGCTGGTCACGGACGCGGCAATCCTCAGCGCCATCGCCGATGGCCCGGCGCGGCGGGTGCTCGATATCGGCTGCGGCGAAGGCTGGTTGTGTCGCGCGTTGGCGGAACGGGGCAGCGAGTGCGTCGGTGTGGACGCCTCTTCACCCTTGATCGACTCGGCGAAAGCCTTGGGTGGCGGGCGCTTCGAGGTCATGGATTACGCCGCGCTGATCGAGTCGGGAAACCGCCTTGGCCAGTTCGACGTTCTGGTCTGCAACTTCGCCCTGCTCGACGACTACATCGCGCCCTTGCTCGGCGCGCTACGTGATCGGCTCGATGCCGGCGGACGGCTGCTGATCCAGACCGTGCACCCCTGGAGCGCCTGCGGCGACGAGCCCTATACGGACGGCTGGCGCCTGGAAACCTTTGCCGGTTTTGGTGGGGAGTTCAGCTCGCCGATGCCCTGGTTCTTCCGCACCCTGGAGTCCTGGCTGGCGCTGCTGGCTGCCAGCGGCTGGCGTCTTCGGCAGCTGCGCGAGCCGCGCCATCCGGACACCGGCCAGCCCTGCTCGCTGTTGCTGGAGCTGCACCCGGTGGCGGGCTGAGGCGCTCTACACCGGGCTTGTGCAGGTGCGCGGATGTGGCGATACGCCGCTATTCCTTTGGTCACATTGCACCTTGGTGGTGCAGACGTTTCCCACACACTTGTGTAACACTCGCCCGCGACCTCAGCCGTGGTCCTCCCGCAATGCCCACGTCCGCTTCACAAGAGTGGACAGCCTCTTCCGGTGTGCCGTCCTGGAACTGCCAGACACTTCTCCCTCCGTGCCGATCGGCGCGGTGGCGAAGCTTTTCCGGTGGTCCTGCATCCCGACCGCACTCAGAGTCCACAGCTGATTACTCCCAAGAACAAAATGAGGTTGCATCACCATGTCGTCCCACGATCTCCAAAGGGATCTCAACGAGCGGCACATCCGTCTCATGGCCCTGGGCGCCTGCATCGGCGTCGGTCTGTTCCTCGGCTCCGCCAAGGCCATCCAGATGGCCGGCCCGGCCATCATGCTGTCCTACATCATCGGCGGTCTCGCCATCCTCGTGATCATGCGCGCCCTCGGCGAGATGGCCGTGCACAATCCCGTGGCCGGCTCCTTCGCCCGCTACGCGCAGGACTACCTCGGCCCGCTGGCCGGCTACCTGACCGGCTGGAACTACTGGTTCCTCTGGCTGGTGACCTGCGTCGCGGAAATCACCGCGGTGGCCATCTACATGGGCATCTGGTTCCCCGATGTACCGCGCTGGATCTGGGCGCTGGCCGCACTGGCGAGCATGGGCACCATCAACCTCATCGCCGTGCGAGCCTTCGGCGAGTTCGAGTTCTGGTTTGCCCTGATCAAGATCGTCACCATCGTCGCCATGATCCTGGTCGGCGCCGGCATGATCTTCTTCGGATTCGGCAACGGCGGCATCGCCACCGGTATCTCCAATCTCTGGAGCAACGGCGGCTTCATGCCCCACGGCATCACCGGCGTGCTGATGTCGCTGCAGATGGTGATGTTCGCCTACCTGGGCGTGGAGATGATCGGCCTCACCGCCGGTGAAGCGAAGAACCCGCAGAAGACCATCCCCGGCGCGATCAACTCGGTGTTCTGGCGCATCCTGCTGTTCTACGTGGGCGCGCTGTTCGTGATCATGTCGATCTACCCGTGGAGCGAGATCGGCACCCAGGGCAGCCCCTTCGTCATGACGTTCGAGCGCATGGGCATCAAGACCGCCGCCGGCATCATCAACTTCGTGGTGATCACCGCCGCGCTGTCGTCCTGCAACGGCGGTATCTTCAGCACCGGCCGCATGCTTTACAGCCTCGCCCAGCACGGCCAGGCTCCGGCGGTGTTCGCCAAGACCTCCAGGGGCGGCGTGCCGCGCAATGCGCTGCTGCTGTCGATCTTCGCGCTGCTGCTGGGCGTTCTGCTGAACTATCTCGTGCCCGAGAAGGTGTTCACCTGGGTAACCTCCATCGCCACCTTCGGAGCGATCTGGACCTGGGCGATGATCCTGCTGGCTCAGCTGAAATTCCGCCGCGGCCTCTCTGCCGCCGAAGCCGGAAAGCTGCAGTTCAAGATGTGGCTGTACCCGCTCAGCTCCTACCTCGCCATGGCCTTCCTGGTGCTGGTGGTGGTGCTGATGGCCTTCTTCGAGGACACCCGCATCGCGCTGTACATCGGCCCGGCCTTCCTGGTGCTGCTGACGGTGCTGTACTACGCGCTGAACCTTGCCCCCAAGAATCTGGCTCCCAAAGAGCAGGGCAGCGTTGCCAGCCGTGCCTGATGGGCGGTTGAGCGAATGAATAAAGGGCCTCTTCGGAGGCCCTTTTTCTTTCCTGTGCCGGTTCAGGCGGTGGGCAGGCTGCCGGCCATACGCGTCAGGCTGCGGTCGAGCTCGGTGATTTCCAGCTGCAAGCCCACCGGGCGTTTTTCGATGAGGGCAGCCAGGGTCTGTTCGGCGGTGGCGAACAAGGTGTCGACGATGCGCTGGCGCAGCTCCTCCGGGCGCCCGGGGGCGATGCGGATATGGATGTTGATGAAGGCTTCATTCGCCGTGTTGGCACCCACCTGGTATTCCTCGATGGCGCGGGCGAAGGTGCGCAGGCCGTTCAGAGGAAATACTCTCAGGCCTTGTGCCGCCTCGTGCACCTTGCGCGGTAGTTCCAGTGGCAGCAGGTCGTCGGTGAGATTGGCGGTGTAGTCGATGGCGATGTGGGGCATGTCGGCGTCCTGTTTCGGGAAGCCGCCATCCTAGGCGGATGGGGGCGCGAGGGACATGCGAGTGACTACGTATTCGAGCCATCGCGGACGGGGTCCGCTCCTGTGTGGAAGATCAGCGTTCGGGTCGGCCCTCACCGCAGCCCTCTCCCACAGGGAGATGGGGCCGTTCGGTGCAGGAGCGAGCTTGCTCGCGAATGACTGCTCGGGAGTAGGGCTGTTCGCGAGCAAGCTCGCTCCTACACGTACGGTGGCGAATAAAAAACCGGCCACATGGGCCGGTTCTTTATTGCCTGCGGATAATCCTCACTGCTGAGGAATCATCCCCTCGATGCGCTTGGCGAAGGCGTTCGCCAGCGGGCCATCGGCGAGCAGCAGCAGGTAGTCATGTTCGGACTTGGCTGCCGGGGCGATCTGGTACTTCAGGGTGCCCGAGGCGACCTGGCCGACCACCGGCACCGACAGGGTGCCGACGCACTCGAGCACGCCGCTGTCCGGGTCCTTGTCGATGATCGCCACGTCTTTCAGTTCGGCTTTGCTCAACGCGTCGGACTGGGCGGAAAGCGCGCCGGACAGGAAGACCTTCACCAACTGGTTCTTCACATCGTCCGAACCGCAGACCTTGGCCTCGTTGCCCCCGCAGGCGCTGAGCAACGCGGCGGCGGCCAGCACGGCCGACAATTTCAACAGTTTCATCTATCCACCCTGTGGCGTTCCATGATGGCCATTGGATAGGAAAATGCCGGAAAAATTCCCTAACTCAACGTCCCGTTTCGCTACTCAGTTGGCGAAACGGGAGTAGGAATACCGGCCATCAGACCACGAAGCGCGCCACCATGCCGTTCAGGCCCACGGCCAGGCGTGCCAGCTCCTGGCTCGCTGCGTTGGTCTGGGCGGCGCCCGCCGAGGTCTGGTTGGCCAGGTCGCGAATGGTCAGCAGGTTGCGGTCCACCTCGCGGGCGACCTGGGCCTGTTCCTCCGTGGCGCTGGCGATCACCAGGTTGCGCTCGTTGATCAATGACATGCGCTCCAGGATCACCTGCAGCGAAGCGCCGGCCTCGCCGGTGCGGCTGACGGTGCGCTCGGCGTGGGCGGTGCTGCTGAGCAGGGCGGTGACGGTGCGGTCGCTGCCGTTCTGGATGGCCGAGACCAATTCCTCGATCTCGCGGGTGGAGCTCTGGGTGCGCTGGGCCAGCGAACGCACCTCGTCGGCGACCACCGCGAAGCCGCGCCCGGCCTCGCCGGCGCGGGCGGCTTCGATGGCGGCGTTGAGCGCCAGCAGGTTGGTCTGCTCGGCGACGCTGCGGATCACCTCCAGCACCTTGCCGATGTCCTGCGCCTGGTTGGCCAGGGCTTCGGCCTGCTGCGAGGCCTGGCCCACTTCGCCGGCCAGGGTACCGATGGCGTTGGAGGTTTCGTCCACCTGCTCGCTGCCGTTGCGCGCGGCGTCGATGGCCTCGCGGGAGGCGGCGGAAGTGGAGGCGGCGTTGCTGGCCACTTCTTCCACGGCGCTGGTCATCTGGTTGACGGCCGTTGCGGCCATTTCGATCTGGTCGCTCTGTTGCTGCAGTGCGCGGCTGCTGTCTTCCATGACGCTGTGCATTTCCTCGGCGGCCGAGGCGAGTTGGCTGGCCGAATTGCCGATGCCGCGAATGGTCTCGCGCAGGCTGTTCTGCATGTCCGCCAGAGCGTTGAGCAGTTGCGCCGGCTCGTCGCGGCCTTCAACGGTGAAGCGCTGGCTGAGGTCGCCGCTGGCGATGATCTGCGCCACGCGCACCGCCTGGTTGAGCGGCACGACGATGCTGCGGGTGAGCTGCCAGGCCAGCAGCAGGGTCAGGCCTACGCTCAGCAACAGGACTGCGCTGACCACCAGTCGACCGCTCTGGTACTGCTCCACGGCGCGGTTGGCTGCGGCGGAAGCGCCATTGCGGTTGAGGTCGATCAGCGCGGTGAGGCGCTTGTTCAGCTCCACACCCTGCTGGGCGATGCTGCCGTTGAGGATGTGCAGCGCACCTTCGTAGTCGTTCTGCCGGACGTTTTCCACCAGTTGGTCGACGAAGCCGAGGTAGCCGTCCAGCGCCTGACGCAGTTCGTCAGTGCGTTGCTGTTCCTCGGCGCTGAGGATCAACCGGCGATAGTCGGCCAGCACCCTGTCCTTGTCCTGCCGCGCTTCGGCGATGAGACCCAGGCTGCGTTGCTGCGCAGCGCCGTCGTGGTTGACCAGCAGGCGCATCGATTCCAGGCGGATGCGGGCAATGTCGCCTGACAGCTGGTTCATGTAGTTGATGCTCAGCAGCCAGTTGCTGTCGATTTCTTCGGACGCGGTGCGCAGGGTCGACAGCTTGTACAGCGAGAACAGCCCGAGAAACACCAGGAGCAGGCCCATGGCTGCAAAACCCAGGGACGCGCGGCGGCCAATACTCATGCTTCTGAACATCGTGAATTTCCCTTTTCTTCATCCATTGTATGGGGCTCGGAAGCCCAGCCATCCACGGTGATGGCGCAGTGATATTACTGGGCGCCATTTTTTCGCAGCAGTGGCAAAACAGGACTAGCAGACGAAAAACCTGTCCGCTTTGGAGAGGGGATCATTCAGACGAGCGTGAGCCAGGCCAGCACCGCGTAGCGCCCGACCTTGGCCAGCGTGACCAGCAGCAGGAAGCGCCACAACGGCTCGCGCATGACGCCGGCGATCAGCGTCAACGGGTCGCCGATCACGGGCGCCCAGCTCAGCAGCAGCGACCAGCTGCCGAAGCGCCGGTACTGGCGCTGGGCCTTTTCCAGGGCGGTGTCGCTCACCGGAAACCAGCGGCGGCCGTGCCAGCGCTCCAGCCCGCGCCCCAGCAGCCAGTTCACCAGTGAGCCGAGCACGTTGCCCAGGCTGGCGGCCAGCAGCAGCGACCACACCGGGTATTGCCCGCCCAGCAGCAGGCCGACCAGCACGGCTTCCGATTGCAGCGGCAGCAGGGTGGCGGCGCCAAAGGCGGAGAGGAAAAGGCCAAGGTGAGCGGCCAGGGCAAGGCTGAGCATTAGTCTTGAATTGGCCGAGGAAAATGAGGCGTCAGAGTGACAGAACCGGCGTACTAAAAATTCGGAATAAAGAGATAAGGTTCCAGCGTCTCCGGATACTATATGTCCTATCTTGCTGAGGATTTAGTAGGAATTTACATTCGCGCGTTAACTTGCCCGAATGCATCATCCGTCGGCACGCCACACATCTTCTGGGGAACGCTGTGAAGAACTGGACTCTACGCCAACGCATCCTGGCCAGCTTTGCCGTCGTCATCGCGATCATGCTGCTGATGGTGGTGATTTCCTATACCCGCCTGCTACGCGTCGAGGCCAGTACCAAACGGGTCAGCGAAGACGCTATGCCCGGTACTTACGCCCTGACCACTGTGCGCTCGGCGTGGACCGACAGTATCCTCCTGACCCAGGTGCTGGTCGGCCTGAGCGACGGCAAGGCGCTGGACGATGCGCGCCGCCAGGAGTTCCGCGCCAACCACGACACGCTGGTGGAACGCATCACCCTGTATGAACGCACCGTCAACGACCCGCGTGACAAGGAGATGCTCGCCCACTTCAAGCAGCAGGTGTCCGAGTACGACAACCTCCTGGCCCAGGTGCTGCAGCTGTACAGCACCGACCGCGAGGCGGCGCGCAAGCTGCTGCTGGAGCGCCTGGAACCGATGTGGGAAGACGGCCGCAAGACGCTCAACCAGCTGATCTCGCTGAACAAGGAGATCGCCGATGCCGCCGCGGACAACATCGTCTCCGAGGTTTCCACCGCCAAGGCGATCATGCTGCTCTCGCTACTGCTGGCTATCGTTGCCGCGGCGGTGTGCGGACTGCTGCTGATGCGCGCCATCACCGAGCCGGTGCGCCAGGTGGTGAAAGGCTTGCAGGTCATGGGTAGCGGCGACTTCACCACGCGCCTGGCGATGGAGCGCAACGATGAGTTCGCGGTGATCGAAACCGGCTTCAACGGCATGGCCGAGGAGCTCAAGGGCCTGGTGTCGCAGGCGCAACGCTCGGCCATCCAGGTGACCACCTCGGTGACCGAGATTGCCGCCACCTCCAAGCAGCAACAGGCCACCGCCACCGAAACCGCCGCCACCACCACCGAGATTGGCGCCACCTCGCGGGAAATCGCCGCCACCTCCCGCGACCTGGTGCGCACCATGACCGAGGTGTCCTCGGCCGCCGAACAGACTTCCACTCTGGCCGGCTCCGGCCAGTTGGGCCTGGCGCGCATGGAAGAGACCATGCACCACGTGATGGGCGCCGCCGAACTGGTCAACGCCAAGCTGGCGATCCTCAACGAGCGCGCCGGCAACATCAACCAGGTGGTCACCACCATCGTGAAAGTGGCCGACCAGACCAACCTGCTCTCGCTCAACGCCGCCATCGAGGCAGAGAAGGCTGGCGAGTACGGCCGTGGCTTCGCCGTGGTCGCCACCGAAGTACGCCGCCTGGCCGACCAGACCGCTGTAGCCACCTACGATATCGAGCAGATGGTGCGCGAGATCCAGTCCGCCGTGTCCGCCGGCGTGATGGGCATGGACAAGTTCTCCGAGGAGGTGCGTCGCGGCATTTCCGAAGTCGGCCAGGTCGGCGAGCAGCTTTCGCAGATCATCCAGCAGGTGCAGGCCCTGGCGCCGCGCGTGCAGATGGTCAACGAAGGCATGCAGGCACAGGCCACCGGCGCCGAGCAGATCAACCAGGCGCTGGTGCAGCTCGGCGAGGCCACCGGGCAGACCGTGGAATCCCTGCGCCAGGCCAGCTTCGCCATCGACGAGCTGAACCTTGTGGCCAACGGACTGCGCAATGGCGTCTCCCGCTTCAAGGTCTGACGCCGCCGCGGCGGGCAGGCTTTACCTGCAGTTCCGCCTGGGCGCGGACCGCTATGCGCTGGACGTCCATGACGTCATCGAAGTGCTGCCGGTGCCGGCGCTCAAGCAGATGCCGGAGGCGCCGGGCTGGGTCGCCGGGTTGTTTCCGCATCGCGGCGAACTGCTGCCGGTACTGGACCTTAACCAGCTCGCCTTCGGCCACAGCGCACCGCGTCGCACCAGCACGCGCCTGGTGCTGGTGCGTTACCGCGCCGAAGGCGAAGGCCCGGAGCAGCGCCTCGGTCTGATTCTCGAGCAGGCCACCCATACCTTGCGCCGTGATCCGGCGGCCTTCCGTGACTACGAACTGGACAACGGCAGCGCCCGCTACCTCGGCCCCGTGCTGGAGGACGAGCAGGGCCTGTTGCAGCGCGTGAGCGTCGACCAGCTGCTCAGCGACGAAGCCCGCGCGCGCCTTCTGCGTGACTCAGGGGGAGCGCCGGCATGACCGACCCGCGCTTCGCCCAACTGCTCAAGGAACGCATCGGCCTGGACGCCGAGTCAGTCGGCGACGCCGTGATCGAGCGCGCTGTGCGCCAGCGCATCAACAAGGTCAGCGGTGGCAATACCGAGCATTACTGGATGCAACTGCAAGGCTCCGCCGAGGAAGTGCAGGCGCTGATCGAAGCGGTGATTGTCCCGGAGACCTGGTTCTTCCGTTACCCCGAATCCTTCGGCGCGCTGGCGGACCTCGCCTCCCGGCGCGTGCTGGAACTGGGAGGCACCCGGCCGCTGCGCGTGCTCAGCCTGCCGTGCTCCACGGGCGAGGAGCCGTACTCCATCGTCATGGCGCTGCTGGATTCGGGCCTCGCGCCGTCCGCCTTCCAGGTCGATGCGCTGGACGTCAGCCGCGCAGTGCTGGAGCGGGCGGAAGAGGGGCGCTACGGGCGCAATTCTTTCCGGGGTTCCAGCCTCGAATTCCGCGACCGCCATTTCACTGTCGATGGCAACGATTACCAGCTTGCCGAAGCGGTGCGTCGCAAGGTCCGCTTCCGCGTCGGCAACCTGCTGGCGCCGGGACTGCTGGCCGGCGAAGCGCCTTATGACTATGTGTTCTGCCGCAACCTGCTGATCTATTTCGATCGCCCGACCCAGGAGCAGGTGGTAGACGTGCTTTGCCGCTTGGCACGGCCGGACGGCGTGCTGTTCATCGGCCCGGCCGAAGCCAGTCTGATGTCGCGCGTCGGTCTGCGCCCGCTGGGTGTGCCGCAGTCCTTTGCCTTCCCGTTGCAGGGGGCCGAGCCGGCTCCTCGCGCGGCACCGTTGAACTGGACCGCGCCAGCGCCGATACCCCGTGCGGCTCCTGCCAAACCGGCGCCGGTCCGCCCGCGCCAGGTGAGCAAGCCCGCATTGCCGGTGGCTGTCCCTGCCGAAGATGCGCTGGCGGAAATCGCTCGGCTGGCCAACTCCGGACAGGCTGCCGAAGCGCGCCGGCGCTGCGAGGCGCTGCTGGCCGAGAAAGGCCCGGACGCCGAAGCCTTCTACTGGCTCGGCCTTCTGGCCGATGCCCAGGGCCAGGGCAGCGAGGCCCAGGCGTTCTACCGCAAGGCCCTGTATCTGCAACCCGACCACCAGGAAAGCCTGCAGCACCTGGCCGCGTTGCTCGCGGCTCAGGGCGATGCAACTGGCGCCCGTCGTTTGCAAGAGCGCGCGGCGCGAGGAGTGAAGCGCAATGGTTGAACGCAGCTATGGCTCCCTGGACGGTGATCTGCCGACGGTGGACGACTGCTGGAATCGCATCGGCGTGCGCGGCGACCGCAGTTGCCCGAAGCTGGCCGAGCACATCCATTGCCGCAATTGCCCAGTGCATGCCGCTGCCGCCATCAGCCTGCTGGACCGCTATGCGCTGGGCAGTGAAGGCTCCGCGCTGGCGCCTGTCGAAGCCGCCGAGGCGACTATCGAAGAAGGCCGCCCGCACCTGATCTTCCGTCTCGGCGAGGAGTGGCTGGGCTTGCCTACCCGCGCCCTGGCCGAAGTGGCGCCTTCCTGCCAGGTGCATTCGCTGCCGCACCAGCGCTCGCCAGCGCTGCTGGGCGTTGCCAACGTGCGCGGCACCCTGGTGGCGTGCATTTCCCTGGGCGAACTGCTCGGCCTCGACAGCCGCGCGGCCGCCCGCGACGATGCCCGTATCGTGCCGCGCATGCTGATCCTGGCGGCAGTGGGAGGGCCGATCATCTCGCCGGTGGACGAGGTGGAGGGCATCCACGAATTGAACGAGCACGCCATCGTCGAAGCCTCGTCGCAGAGCCACGCCGTCAACGACCGCTTCACCCGCGGCGTGATGCAGTGGCGCAATCGCAGCATCCGCCTGCTCGACCAGGAAGCCCTGCTCGATGCCGCCACCCGGAGCCTTGCATGACCCCGGATCAGATGAAGGACGCGTCGATGCTGGAGCTGTTCCGCCTGGAGGCGGAGGCTCAGACCCAGGTATTGGTGCAGGGCCTGATGGCGCTGGAGCGCAACCCGACCCAGGCGGACCAGCTCGAAGCCTGCATGCGCGCGGCGCACTCGCTCAAGGGCGCGGCGCGGATCGTCGGACTGGATGCCGGCGTGCAGGTCGCCCATGTCATGGAGGATTGCCTGGTCGGCGCCCAGGAGGGGCGTCTGCTGCTGAGCTCCGGGCATATCGACGCGCTGCTGGCCGGCACCGATATCCTTCTGCACATCGCCGACGCCCAGCCCGAGCGCGCCGAACAGGCACAGCAGGGCGTGCCGGCCATGGTCGAACGCCTGCAGGCGCTGGTTTCCGGAAAGGCTCCGGCGCCGCCTGCCGCCCCCGTGTCGGCGCCCGTTCCAGAACCTGTCGAGCACCCTGCGCCGGTTGTCGAACCACCCGCGCCCGCTCCAGCCGCCACCGCCGAGCGCGCACCGCGTCGTCGCTCCAGCGACAGCGATGAAGCCGGCGAGCGCGTGCTGCGGGTCACTGCCGAGCGCCTGAACCAGCTGCTCGACTACTCCAGCAAGTCGCTGGTGGAGTCCCAACGGCTGAAGCCGCTGCTCGACTCGTTACAGCGCCTCAAGCGCGTCCAGGCCAGCGCCAGCCGGGTGCTGGATGGCGCCCGCGACGCCGCCAGCACGGCCAACCTCGACGCCGAGGCGCAGGCCTATCTGGCCGACGCCCGCCGTCTGGTCGGCGAGTGCCAGCAACTGCTCAGCGAGCAGATCGCCGAGCTGGATGACTTCAGCTTCAAGGCTGGCCAGCGTGCCCAGTCGCTCTACGACACCGCGCTGTCCTGCCGTATGCGGCCCTTCTCCGATGTGCTGTCCGGACAGGCGCGGATGGTCCGTGACCTTGGCCGGTCGCTGGGCAAGACCGTGCGCCTGGACGTACAGGGCGCGACCACCCAGGTCGATCGCGACGTGCTGGAGAAGCTCGAAGCGCCGCTCACCCACTTGCTGCGCAACGCCGTCGACCACGGTATCGAATCCGCCGACGTGCGCGCGCGCAACGGCAAGCCGGAGGAGGGGACTATCCAACTGCTGGCCCGCCACCATGCCGGCATGCTGGTGCTGGAGCTGCAGGATGACGGCGGCGGCGTCGATCTCGACCGTCTGCGCACGGCCATCGTCCGCCGCCAGCTGTCCACCGAGGAAACCGTGGCGCGCCTCACCGAGGAAGAGCTGCTGAGCTTCCTGTTCCTGCCCGGCTTCAGCATGCGCGAGCAGGTCACCGAAGTGTCCGGTCGCGGCGTCGGCCTGGATGCCGTGCAGCACATGGTGCGCCAGCTGCGCGGCGGCATCCGCATGGAGCAGGTGCGCGGGCAGGGCACGCGCTTCCATCTGGAAGTGCCACTGACGCTGTCCGTCGTGCGCAGCCTGGTCGTCACCATCGGCGGCGAGGCGTACGCCTTCCCGCTGGCACATATCGAACGCATGCGCCGCCTGGCGCCGGACGAGATCGTCCAGCTCGAAGGTCGCCAGCAGTTCTGGCACGAGGGCCGCCACGTCGGCCTGGTATCCGCCAGCCAGTTGTTGCAGCGCCCCGACGGCGAAGCCACGGCAGACGAAATCCCGGTGGTGGTGATTCGCGACCGTGAAAGCGCCTACGGCGTGGCCGTGGAGAAATTCATCGGCGAGCGAACCTTGGTGGTGGTGCCGCTGGATGCCCGGCTGGGCAAGGTGCAGGACGTCTCCGCCGGCGCGCTGCTGGATGACGGTACGCCAGTGCTGATCCTCGACGTCGAGGACATGCTGCGCTCGGTGGAGAAACTCCTCGCTACCGGCCGGCTGGAACGCATCGACCCCACCGGCCGCCTCACCGGCCCGGCGCGCAAGCGCGTACTGGTGGTGGACGACTCGCTCACCGTGCGTGAGCTGGAGCGCAAGCTGCTGCTGGGGCGTGGCTATGACGTCGCTGTGGCGGTGGATGGCATGGACGGCTGGAACGCGCTGCGCTCGGAACATTTCGACCTGGTCATCACCGATATCGACATGCCGCGCATGGACGGTATCGAGCTGGTGACCCTGATCCGCCGCGACACCCGCCTGCAATCGCTGCCGGTGATGGTGGTGTCCTACAAAGATCGCGAAGAAGACCGTCGGCGCGGCCTGGATGCTGGCGCCGACTATTATCTGGCCAAGGCCAGCTTCCACGACGAGGCCCTGCTGGATGCGGTGGTCGACCTGATCGGGAGTGCGCAGGGATGAAGATAGGGATAGTCAACGACATGCCCCTGGCGGTGGAGGCGATGCGCCGCGCGCTCGCGTTCGAGCCGGCGCACCGCGTCGTCTGGGTCGCCGCCAATGGCGCCGAAGCGCTGGAGATGTGCGTCGCGCACAAGCCCGATGTGATCCTCATGGACCTGCTGATGCCGGTGATGGATGGCGTCGAGGCCACCCGCCGGATCATGGCCCAGAGCCCCTGCGCGATCATCGTCGTCACCGTCGACCTGGAACAGAACATGAGCCGTGTGTTCGACGCCATGGGCAACGGTGCGGTGGACGCGGTGAATACCCCGACCATGGGCGTCGGCGACCCCGCCGAGGCTGCACGCCCGCTGCTGCGCAAGTTGCAGAACCTGGCCTGGCTGACCGCGCCGCGCGACAGCCGCCCGGCGGGTGGCGTGGTGCCCACGCGCAAGGGCAGTGGCGTGCGCAAACTGGTCGCCATCGGCTCCTCGGCTGGCGGCCCGGCCGCACTGGCGGACCTGTTCGCGCGGCTGCCGGCGGATTTCCCGGCAGCCATCGTGGTGGTCCAGCATGTCGACGAGGTGTTCGCCGCCGGCATGGCCGAGTGGCTTTCCACCCAGTCCAGGATTCCTGTGCGCCTGGCGCGCAACGGCGAGCCGCCGCAGCCCGGCTGCGTGCTGCTGGCCGGTACCAATCACCATATCCGCCTGGTCAAGGGCGGTGAGCTGGCTTACACCGCCGAGCCCAGCGGCCACATCTATCGGCCATCGATCGATGTGTTTTTCGACAGCGTGGTGGAGAACTGGTCTGGCGATGCCGTCGGCGTGCTGCTTACCGGCATGGGCCGGGACGGCGCCGAGGGATTGAAACGCATGCGCGAACGCGGCTTTTTGACGCTGGCCCAGGATCAGGCCAGCAGCGCCGTGTACGGTATGCCCAAGGCTGCGGCGGCGATCGGCGCCGCGGTGGAAATTCGCGCGCTGGGCGACATTGCCCGAAGACTCGCTGAAGTCTGCGCCTGAGTGCAGGCTACGGAGCCCCATCAGATGAACCTTTTGACGAGTGACTACCCCGTGAACACCCCAGGCGATTCCGCTGTGATGGTGCTGCTGGTCGACGACCAGCCGATGATCGGCGAGGCCGTGCGCCGTGCGCTGGCGGACGACCCCAGCATAGACTTTCACTTCTGCTCCGATCCGCACCAGGCCATCGCCCTGGCGATCCAGATCAAGCCCACGGTGATCCTCCAGGACCTGGTGATGCCCGGCGCCGACGGCCTCACGCTGGTGCGCGAGTACCGCGCCAACCCGGCCACCCGCGATCTGCCGATCATCGTCCTGTCGACCAAGGAAGACCCGGCGGTGAAAAGTGCGGCCTTCGGCGCCGGCGCCAACGACTACCTGGTCAAGCTGCCCGACGCCATCGAGTTGATCGCCCGGGTGCGCTACCACTCGCGCTCCTACCTCGCCCTGCAGCAGCGCGACGAGGCCTACCGCGCCCTGCGCGAGAGCCAGCAGCAGCTGCTGGAAACCAACCTGGTGCTGCAGCGGCTGATGAACTCCGACGGTCTCACCGGGCTGTCCAACCGCCGGCACTTCGACGAATACCTGGAAATGGAGTGGCGCCGCGGCCTGCGTGAGCAGACCCAGCTGTCGATCCTGTTGATCGACGTGGACCACTTCAAGGCCTACAACGACACCTTCGGCCACGTACAGGGCGACGAGGCGCTGCGCCAGGTGGCCGGCGCGATACGCGCCAGCGCCAGCCGCCCCTCGGACCTGCCGGCGCGCTACGGCGGCGAGGAGTTCGTCATGGTCCTGCCCAACACCTCGCCCGGCGGCGCACGCCTGCTGGCGGAGAAGCTGCGGCGCCTGGTGCAGGACCTGAACATCCGCCACGAACTGCCGACTCCGGGGGCGTCGCTGACCATCAGTATCGGCGTGGCAACCCTGATCCCCCAGGCCGGGCAGGCCTGCCGCCAGCTCATCGAACTGGCCGACCAGGCGCTCTACAACGCCAAGCACGGCGGGCGCAACCAGGTGGCCATCGCCGGCTGAACGGGCGGGGAGGGCGCGGAAACGGTGGGCGTGCTTTGTCGTAAAGCCTGAAAAGGCGACGAAAATTCACGTATACTTGCCGGCTTTTCTACGCCCTTACCCGTGAGAGATGCCCGCCATGGAAATCCAACCGATCCTCAACAGCATCAAGGACCTCTCCGACCGTACCCATTCGATTCGGGGGTATCTTTGACTACGATCTGAAACATGATCGTCTGATCGAAGTAAACCGCGAACTGGAAGACCCGGCGGTCTGGAACAAGCCCGAATACGCCCAGAACCTGGGCCGCGAGCGCGCCATGCTGGCGCAGATCGTCGAGACCCTCGACGAGCTCACCGGCGGTCTGGCCGACTCCCGCGACCTGCTCGACATGGCGGTCGAGGAGAATGACGAAGGCGCCGTCGGCGACGTCGAAGCCGAAGTCCAGCGCCTGCGCGAAATTCTCGAGAAGCTCGAGTTCCGCCGCATGTTCAGCGGCGAGATGGACCCCAACAACGCCTACCTGGATATCCAGGCCGGCTCCGGCGGCACCGAAGCCCAGGACTGGGCGAACATGCTGCTGCGCATGTACCTGCGCTGGGCGGACAAGAACGGCTTCGATGCCGAGATCGTCGAGCTGTCCGAGGGCGAAGTCGCCGGCATCAAGGGCGCTACCGTGCACATCAAGGGCGAATATGCCTTCGGCTGGCTGCGCACCGAGATCGGCGTGCACCGCCTGGTGCGCAAGAGCCCGTTCGACTCCGGCAACCGTCGCCACACCTCGTTCACCGCGGTGTTCGTCTCGCCGGAAATCGACGACAACATCGAGATCGAGATCAACCCGGCCGACCTGCGCATCGACACCTACCGCTCCTCCGGC
Source organism: Pseudomonas sp. PVC-3-1 (assembly GCF_057444315.1). Lineage (NCBI taxonomy): Bacteria > Pseudomonadati > Pseudomonadota > Gammaproteobacteria > Pseudomonadales > Pseudomonadaceae > Pseudomonas > Pseudomonas sp. PVC-3-1. The sequence goes on along the minus strand of NZ_CM172023.1, from coordinate 6,002,396 downwards.
GCGGGCGGTCAGCACGTGAACACCACCGACTCCGCGGTGCGTATCACCCACGTGCCGACCAACACCGTGGTGGCGTGCCAGAACGAACGCTCCCAGCACGCCAACAAGGACACCGCCATGAAGATGCTGCGGGCCCGGTTGTACGAGCAGGAGATGCAGAAACGCACCGCCGCCTCGCAGGCGCTGGAAGACACCAAGTCCGATATCGGCTGGGGCCACCAGATCCGTTCCTACGTGCTCGACCAGTCGCGCATCAAGGACCTGCGTACCGGCGTGGAACGCAGCGATTGCGACAAGGTGCTCGACGGCGACCTGAACGAGTACCTCGAGGCCAGCCTCAAGCAAGGGCTCTGACGCAGAGCCCCATTGTAGGAGCGAGCTTGCTCGCGAACCCGTCCAAGAGCTTCGCGAGCAAGCTCGCTCCTACACGTATCCCCCAATTTGAATTAGACGCCAGGCAGATAGACGACCATGAGCGACCAACAACTCGACCAGACCGAACTGCAACAGGAAGAAAACAAGCTGATCGCCCAGCGCAAGGAAAAACTTGCCGCCGTGCGTGAGGCCAAGGCCATTGCCTTCCCCAATGACTTCCGCCGCGAGAACTACTTCGCTGACCTGCAGAAACAGTACGAGACCGCGACCAAGGAAGAGCTGGAAGCAGCCGCCATCCCGGTCAAGGTCGCTGGTCGCATCATGCTCAACCGCGGCTCGTTCATCGTCCTGCAGGACAGCAGCGGCCGCCTGCAGGTCTACGTGAACCGCAAGACCCTGCCGGAAGAAACCCTGGCCGAGATCAAGACCTGGGACCTGGGCGACATCATCGGCGCCGAAGGCACCCTGGCTCGTTCCGGCAAAGGCGACCTGTACGTCGAAATGACCAACGTGCGCCTGCTGACCAAGTCGCTGCGCCCGCTGCCGGACAAGCACCACGGCCTGACCGACACCGAGCAGCGCTATCGCCAGCGCTACGTCGACCTGATCGTCAACGAGGAAACCCGCCACACCTTCCGCGTGCGTTCCCAGGTTATCGCCCACATCCGTCGTTTCCTGTCCGATCGCGGCTTCCTCGAAGTGGAAACCCCGATGCTGCAGACCATCCCCGGCGGCGCGGCGGCCAAGCCTTTCGAAACCCACCACAACGCACTGGACATGGCCATGTTCCTGCGTATCGCTCCGGAGCTGTACCTCAAGCGCCTGGTGGTCGGTGGCTTCGAGAAGGTCTTCGAGATCAACCGCAACTTCCGTAACGAAGGCGTTTCGACCCGGCACAACCCCGAGTTCACCATGCTCGAGTTCTACCAGGCCTACGCCGACTACGAAGACAACATGGACCTGACCGAGGAGCTGTTCCGCGAGCTGGCCCAAGCCGTGCTCGGCAGCACCGACGTGCCCTACGGCGACAAGGTCTTCCACTTCGGCGAGCCGTTTGCCCGTCTGTCCGTGTTCGACGCCATCCTGAAATACAACCCGGAACTCACCGCGGCTGACCTGACCGACATCGAGAAGGCCCGCGCCATCGCCAAGAAGGCCGGCGCCAAGGTCCTCGGCCACGAAGGGCTGGGCAAGCTGCAGGTGATGATTTTCGAAGAGCTGGTCGAGCACAAGCTGGAGCAGCCGCACTTCATCACCCAGTATCCGTTCGAAGTGTCCCCGCTGGCCCGCCGCAACGACAACGACCCGAGCGTCACCGACCGCTTCGAGCTGTTCATCGGTGGCCGCGAGATCGCCAACGCCTACTCCGAGCTGAACGACGCCGAAGACCAGGCCGAGCGCTTCATGCTGCAGGTGAAGGAGAAGGACGCCGGTGACGACGAGGCGATGCACTTCGACGCCGACTTCGTCAACGCGCTGGAGTACGGCATGCCGCCCACCGCCGGTGAAGGCATCGGTATCGACCGCCTGGTGATGCTGCTGACCAACTCGCCGTCGATCCGCGACGTCATCCTGTTCCCGCACATGCGCCCGCAGGCGTAAGCGTCGGAACTGGGAAAAAGGCCGCCTTCGGGCGGCCTTTCTCGTTTGGGTCGCGGACAGCTTTTGTAGGAGCGAGCTTGCTCGCGAACTGATCCACTCAGGTGCTTCCGGTGAGCCCGTTCGCGAGCAAGCTCGCTCCCACAGGGACGTGGGATTTGGGCGGTATACCATCCGACGAAGTGCACCCGCGCACCGTGGCTCGGCGTGCCTGTGGCAAGTCTCACTCCCAGGCCTGATTCCCAGCCGCCTGCTCTGCCTCGCGGTTCGTTTCATGCGCCGGTGTCGCAGCAGCACGGCGGCAATTGTTTTCCCACCGAAAAGCTCGAACAATGCGCCATCAGGCCGCGCCGCCGGAGGTAATGCCAGTGACCCAAGTGTCCCCGCGAGACAGCGCAGCGCAAGTCGCCAGCGCCATCGCAGAAAGTGTCAAATACCAGGGCCGCAAGGCCAGCCGCCAGGGTAGCGAGCAGCGTCGCCAGGCGATCCTCGACGCCGCCCTGCGGATCATCGTGCGCGATGGCGTCCGCGCCGTGCGCCACCGTGCCGTGGCCGCCGAGGCTGGTGTGCCGTTGTCGGCCACCACCTATTACTTCAAGGACATCCAGGACCTCATCACCGACACCTTTGCGCTCTTCGTCGAACGCAGCGCCGAAGCCCTGTCGACCTTCTGGAGCAGCGTCGAGGGCGATCTCCAGGCCATGGCCGCCGGCCTCGCCCAGGACGACCCGCAGGCGCGCCGCGAGCTGACGGCGAATATCGTCGAGCTGGCAATCAAGTACGTGCAGGTCCAGCTCACCGAGCGACGCGAGCACCTGCTGGCTGAACAGGCCTTCCGCCAGGAAGCGCTGCTCAACCCCAGCCTCAGCGAACTGGCGCAGCGCCACCGGCGCATTCTCTCCCTGGGCGTGGTGCATTTCTTCGAAGTGCTCGGCTCCAGACAGCCCGAGCAGGATGCCCGGGTGTTGACGGCCATCATCCTGCAGATGGAGTATCAGGGCCTGCTGGACGGCGCCGACCACCTGCAGATCGAGGAAATGCGTGCCATCCTTAGCCGCTATCTCGACCTGGTGATGGGCCTGTAGCTCCAGCTGCTGCATTCCAACCCCGCCATCCGGCGGGGTTTTCGTGTCGGAACTCCGGACGCCTGTGCGCATCGCATGCAAAGGCATCCGGACCTAAGGAGGGCGTGATGAAAGTCTGGCGTGCACTGCTGCTGTTGAGCATCTGCCTGCTCAGTGGCTGTCTGGTGACGTTCAAGGACCCGATTCCGGCCAATGAGCCCGCGCCGGCTCACCTGCTGGGCCAGTGGTCGCGTGTGGACGAGTACGGCGAAGAGCAGTTCCTCGAAGTCACCCGCTCCGGCTCCAATCTTTACCGCGCCCTCAGCTATGTTGATAGCAAGGACAACACCGACAGCGTCGAGGACTTCGGCTTCACCGTCGCTCACCACGGCAAGCGCTGGTACCTCTCCGCCGGGCTGCCGAAAAGCATGGGCGGCAACTTCGCCCTGGCCGGCTTCGAGATCACCGACAAGGACGAACTGGTGATCTATAACCTGGATGTCGAGCACATCCTGCAGGACATGAAGGAAGGCGCGCTCAAGGGCGAGAAGGTCGACACCGAACAAGGCGCCGGCGCCCTGGTGACGAGCCCGCTGGCTGATGTGATCAAGTACCTGAACGATCCTGCCAATTCCGACGTGTTCGTCGAAGCGCTGCGCTTTTCGCGCGTGACTCCGGGAGAAAAGCCATGACCCCACGGCGCAAGAAGTCTACGCCCAGCGAATACCAGCAGATCATCCGTGGCCTGTCCGACCGCATCGTCGAGGCGCAGACGCCGATCCGCGTGCTCGACGCCATCAAATGGGACGACGGCATCCGCGACGATTTCCTCAAGGGCCGCGGCAAGCACGCGCCCAAGGTCGACCGCGCCTACTACGACGGCCGACCGCTGTCCTTCGACAGCAGCGCGAAGAAGCAGGAATTCCAGAACATCGAGCGCGATATCACCCGTCACCTTGGGCAGTTCAACCCGGTAGGGCAGATCATGCGGCGCATGTGCAAGGAATACCGCATGGTCATCCGCATGCTCGAAGCGCGTGGTACCCAGGACTTCGGGCTGATTTCCCAGGAACTCTATGGCTCGGCCTCCGACGCCTTCCACGCTGGCGACCCGACCCTGGCCGACCTGGGCCTGATGCTTTCGGACTACCTGAACAACATCGCCGACCGTGGCGACCTCAAGGACGAACCCAAGACACTCACCGCCAGCGACGCGGTGAAGATGCTGCAGGAACGCCTGAACAAGGTATTCGACGGCAAGGAAGACACCATCCGCGTCTTCGAGTCCGACGGCATCGTCGCCGACGCCGCGGCCGGCGCCGACTACATCAAGGTGCGCGCGGACGCGATGTTCAACGAGCGCGACGTGCGCGCGCTGGAGGTCCATGAGGGCCTGGTGCACGTCGGCACCACGCTCAACGGCCTCAACCAGCCGATCTGCACCTTCCTCGCCAAGGGACCGCCATCCTCCACGGTGACCCAGGAAGGCCTGGCGATCCTGATGGAAGTGATTGCCTTTGCCTCCTACCCGACGCGCCTGCGCAAGCTGACCAACCGCACCCGCGCCATCCATATGGCGGAAGAGGGCGCGGATTTCCTCGAGGTGTTCCACTTCTACCGCGAGCAGAACTACAGCGTGGAGAGCAGCTACCAGAACGCCAGCCGGGTGTTCCGTGGCTCGACGCCCAATGGTTTGCCCTTCACCAAGGACCTCTCGTACCTCAAGGGTTTCATCCTGATCTACAACTACATCCAGCTCGCGGTGCGCAAGGGCAAGCTGGAGCAGATCCCGCTGCTGTTCTGCGGCAAGGCCACCCTGGAAGACATGCGTACCCTGCGCCAATTGGTGGACGAGGGCCTGGTGGTGCCGCCCAAGTACCTGCCACCGCAATTCCGTGACCTCAATGCGCTGTCGGCGTGGATGTGCTTCTCCAACTTCCTCAATCATCTCAGCCTCGACCGCATCGAGGCGGATTACGCCAATATCCTCTGACTGCCGGCCCGGTTTTTTGTAGGAGCGAGCTTGCTCGCGAACATCTCGCCAAAGACTCCGTCGCTGGGCAGGTTCGCGAGCAAGCTCGCTCCTACCGGGTGGTTACCTGCAAGGACGACCTCATGCTGAATCGCTGTATCAAGGCCGCCGCCTTCACGCTGCTTTTCACACTCGGCGGCTGCAGCTCCCTGCTGTTCTACCCCAGCGACGACGTCGCCATCACACCCGCGCGGGCCAAGCTCGACTACCGCGACGTCACCCTGACCACCGCCGACGGCGTGAAGCTCGCCGGTTGGTGGCTGCCGGCAAAAGCGGGCGTGCCGGTGAAGGGCACCGTGCTGCACCTGCATGGCAACGGCGGCAACATGGCCTGGCACCTGGGCGGGGCGTACTGGCTGCCGGAGCAGGGCTATCAGGTGCTGATGGTGGATTACCGTGGCTACGGCAAGTCCGAGGGTGAACCGAGCCTGCCCGCCATCTACCAGGACATCGATGCTGCTTTCGCCTGGCTGGACAAGGCACCGGAAGCGCAAGGCAAACCGGTGATCCTGCTCGGGCAAAGCCTGGGCGGTGCCATGGCCGTGCACTACCTGGGCCTGCATCCGGAGCGGCAGAAAATGTTGCATGCGGTGGTGCTCGACGGCGTTCCAGCCAGCTACCGCGACGTGGCGCAATACACCCTTTCCACCAGTTGGCTGACCTGGCCGTTGCAGGTGCCGCTGTCCTGGCTGGTGCCCGACGGCGACAGCGCCATCCGTTCCATGCCGCGACTTTCTGGCGCACCCGTGCTGCTCTTCCACAGCATCGACGATACCATTGTGCCCCTGGACAACGGCCTGAGCCTCTACAAGGCCAAGCAGCCGCCGAAAGTCTTCCAGCTGACGCGCGGCAACCACGTGGAAACCTTCGGCGAACCCGTGTGGCGCGAAGTGATGCTGCGTTTCCTTGACGATCCGCAGCACTTCACCGGTTTGCGTCGCCTGGCTGAAGTCCCGAACTATCCCTCTCCGGCGAAGCCACAGGAATCGCAGGCGGACCCGAAACAACAAGGCACCCCATGAACGACCGCAACCCGATCTCCTATATCCTCACCGTCATCGCCACCATCTTTGTCTCGGTCGGTACGCTCTGGTACTACGGCTACCTGCACTTCGCCAAGCCCGAGGACGCGCTGGAACTGAGCCAGTTCACCATGCTGAAAAGCATCCCCGGCCAGGACACCAAGCTGTCCCTGGACCCGGCCGACCAGCAGGCGCAGTGCATCGATGGCGTGCTGGTGATGTTCGACATGAGCCAGAAGGGCCTGACCGGCGTGCTGGTCGACGGCCGCAAGCGCGCCGTGCGCTGCATGGGTGAGCAGACCCCGCAAGAGGTCAAGTGACGGCGAGCCCGTCGTCGCAGGCCAAGGGAGCAAGCAACATGAGCCATCCCGAGATCCGCGTCTGGCAGGGCGATATCACCCGTCTCGACGTCGATGCCATCGTCAACGCCGCCAACAGTTCATTGTTGGGCGGTGGTGGCGTGGACGGCGCCATTCACCGTGCCGCCGGCCCGGACCTGGTCCACGCCTGCCGCCCGCTGGGTGGCTGCAAGACCGGCCAGGCGAAGATCACCCCCGGCTTCCGCCTGCCGGCGCGCTTTGTCATCCACACCGTCGGGCCGGTCTGGCGCGGCGGCGACCACGGCGAGCCTGAGCTGCTCGCCCAGTGCTACCGCAACAGCCTGCAACTGGCCGAGGACAGGGGCCTCGCCAGCGTCGCCTTTCCCGCCATCAGCACCGGCATCTACGGCTATCCCGCCGAAGCGGCAGCGCAGGTTGCCGTGGACGAACTGCGTCGTCCGCGTCGCGAGGGAAGTTCACTGCGGGAGTCGGTGCTGGTGCCTTTCTCGGCGGAGATGGCCGAGCTCTATCGACGCCTGCTGGGCTGAGCGGCCCTCGGCTCCTTGTAGGAGCGAGCGAGCTTGCGAACCCAGGTTCGCCTCCGAGTCGCTGTCATCCTCTCGCCGCAGCCCCCTCCCTTTGGGCCGGATGAGGGATTTGGTGCGTTAATCTGATCGCGAGCAAGCTCGCTCCTACGAAAATCAGCCCCGCAGGAGCGAGCTGTCACAGGCCGGTCAGTAAGTCGAGCTCACCGACGAGCGGGGCTGCACCGGGTTGGCGTCATTGGAAATGGTGACCTCGACGCGGCGGTTCATCGCGCGCCCGGCGGCGGTGGTATTGCTCGACACCGGGTACTCCTTGCCGTAGCCACGAGCGACGACGCGGTCCGGGGTCACGCCCTGGCTCAGCAGCGCCAGGCGGATGGCGTCGGCGCGACGCTCGGACAGCCCCTGGTTGTAGGAGGAGGAGCCGCTGCTGTCGGTGTAGCCCTCGACGATGACCTTGCGTTCCGGATTCTGCTGCAGGTAGCCAGCGAGATTCTGCACATTGCTCATGGCGCCGGGCTTCAGCTCGGCGCGGTCGAGATCGAACAGCACGTCACCGAACGACACCATGGTCCCGCGCGAGGTCTGTTTGGCGTTCAGCTCGCCCTTGAGCTTGTTGAGCTGCGCGGTGCGAGCATCCAGCCGGGCCTGGGCGCGCTGGGCCGAGGTGTTCTTCATCTGGTCCTCAGCGTTGCGCAGGGCCACCGTCTGGTTGGCCAGCTCGATGCGTTGCTGGGTCAGGTAGGCCAGTTGGTCGACCTCCTTCTGGTCGGCGCCGTCGCGGTAGGCCTTGTCGGTCTTGGCCAGCCAGTCGCCGGCATCCTTGGTTTCCAGCGCGGCCTGCTGGGTGGCCTGCGGTTCGGCCTGCAGGGCCTGGAAGTCGCCACGGGCCTTCTCCAGGTTGGCGTTGGGCGGGGTGGAACATGCGGCCAGGGCCAGCGCAAGGGTGGAGATGGCGGGCAGTACGATGAGCTTGTTCATGTCGAAATTCCTTATATGACCGGACGTAGGGGCGGGATCACTGGGCCTGCTGCAGGCCTTCCTGACGCAACTCCATCACGCCCTGCTGGGCGTCCTTGACGTTGTTCTGCGCCTTCACGGCCTGCGACTTGCGTTCGGCCACGCGGGCGTCCCATTCGGCCTGCTGGGCCAGGCGCTTGGCCTGGTCGTATTCCTTGTCGTTCAGGGCGATGCGCGCCTGAGCGAGTTTGTCCTGGGCGTTCTTGGTCTCCACCGGGGCGTATTCCGGGCCGCCGGAGCTCACGGCGGCGTTCACCGCCGATTCGGTGACGGCCATCTGTTCGCTGGGCGGGTTGCCAGCGCAGCCAGCCAGCAGCACGGCGCTGCCAAGGGCGAGCAGACCGAGGCGCAGCGATGCGCGGGTGGAGACGGTCGGGACGGTTCGAGCGCTCTGAGATTTCAGTTCCATTGGGTGAATCCTCTGACGTTTGCTAAGGGGTTCCCTCGGCGTTTCGAGTGCCGGCAGATGCCTGTCGTGCGCATTGGCGCTTTCCTGGGCATCTGATTAGGGGACTAAGGGTTTCGTCAGGGGGTTCAAAAAAAATGCCCGCCATATTGGCGGGCATTGGCGACGATCAGCGGGAATCAGCCGCGATGACGCAGCAACCGCAGGCCGTTGAACACCACCAGCAGGCTGGCGCCCATGTCGGCGAAGACCGCCATCCACAGGGTACCTTCGCCGGCCAGAGTGAGAGCCAGGAACACCGCCTTGATGCCCAGCGCCAGGGTGATGTTCTGGATCAACACGCGGTGGGTCTGGCGTGAGAGTCGAATGAACGACGGCAGCTTGCGCAGGTCGTCATCCATCAGCGCGACGCCGGCGGTTTCGATGGCCGTGTCGGTACCCGCCGCGCCCATGGCGAAGCCGATATCGGCCCGGGCCAGGGCCGGGGCATCGTTGATGCCGTCGCCGACCATGCCGACGCGCTTGCCGCCTTCCTGGCGCTGCTTCACTTCGCGCAGCTTGTCTTCGGGCAGCAGGTTGCCCAACGCCTCGTCGATGCCCACCTGGGTGCCTATGGCGTTGGCGGTGTGCGGGTTGTCGCCGGTCAGCATCAGCGTCTTCACGCCCAGTTCATGGAGTTGGGCGACGGCTTCGCGGCTGGTCTGCTTGACCCCGTCGGCCACCGCGAACAGCGCCAGCGGGCCCTCGGCATCGAGCAGCACGATGACTGTCTTGCCCTGTTGCTCGAGGGCGTCGAGACGGGCCTCCAGCTCCTTCGAGCACAGTTCCAACTCCTCCACCAGGCGATGGTTGCCCAGGTGGTAGACGCGGCCGTTGATCTCGCCTTTCACGCCGCGGCCGGGCAGGGCGGTCAGCTCACCGACGCTGTAGAGCGCGATGTTGTCCGCCTCGGCGGCCTGGGCCACGGCCTGGGATACCGGGTGATCCGAGCGCGCGGCGAGGCTGGCAGCCAGGGCGCGCACATCGCCGGCGGCGGTTTCCCGCAGGGCGGTGAAATCGGTCTGGCGGGGGCGGCCTTCGGTGAGGGTGCCGGTCTTGTCCAGGGCGATCCACTCCAGCGCGCGGCCCATTTCCAGGAACACGCCGCCCTTGATCAGGATGCCCATTCGCGCCGCTGCCGAGAGGCCGCTGACGATGGTCACCGGAGTGGAAATCACCAGCGCACACGGGCAGGCGATCACCAGCAGCACCAGGGCGCGGTAGACCCAGTCCAGCCAGGCGCCACCGAAGAACAGCGGCGGCAGCAATGCAGTGGCGATGGCGATGAGGAACACCGCCGGTGTGTAGATGCGCGAGAACTGGTCGACGAAGCGCTGGGTCGGTGCGCGCGAGCCCTGGGCCTCTTCCACGGCGTGGATGATGCGCGCCAGGGTGCTGTCGTCGGCCACACGGGTGACGCGGTATTCCAGCGCGCTTTCGCCGTTGATGGTGCCGGCGAACAGGGTATCGCCGGCCTGCTTCTCCACTGGCAGGCTCTCGCCGGTGATCGGCGCCTGGTTGACGCTGGAACGACCGTCGAGCACCTCGCCGTCCAGCGCAATGCGCTCGCCGGGACGTACCCGCACCCGTGCGCCGAGGGCGACGGACTTGGCGGAGACTTCCTGCCACTGTCCGTCGACCTGCACCGTGGCCTGTTCTGGGGCCAGTTGCAGCAGGCCGCGAATGGCGTTGCGTGCTCGGTCCAGCGACTTGGCCTCGATCAGTTCGGCGATGGCGAACAGCACTGCCACCATCGCTGCTTCCGGCCACTGGCCGATCAGCATGGCGCCGGTGACGGCGATGCTCATCAGAGCGTTGATGTTGAGGTTGCGGTTCTTCAGGGCGATCCAGCCCTTGCGGTAGGTCGGCAGGCCGGCGCCAAGGATCGCGGCGATGGCCAGCGCCGCCACCAGCCAATGCGGGCCGATGGCGAACCATTCGAAGAACTCCGCGCCTGCTGCGGCGACACCGGCCAGCGCCAGCGGCCACCAAGGCTTCTGCTGGGCGGGCTGTGTGGAAGCGGGGGCGTTTTCGTCCAGCGGCTCGGCCTGCATGCCAAGGGAGGCGACCAGCTTCTGCAGCGGCTCGATGCTGTCGAAACGATGTTGTACGCGCAGCAGGCGCTGCATCAGGTTGAAGTCCAGGTCTTCCACGGCGGACACGCGGCCCAGCGCATCGCGCAGCAGGCGTTCCTCGGTGGGGCAGTCCATGGCTTCGATGCGCAGGCTGGTCCAGCGCAGTTCGCCGCTGGCCGATCCGGCTGCAGCAGTGGCAGCGTTTTCGGCTCGCGCGCCGTGATCCTCGCCGTGATCGTGATCGTGATCGTGATCGTGGGCATGGCCATGGTCGTGCGAGTGCGGTGCAGGTTCGGCAGCCGGGGCGCGCAACAGCGTGCCTTTGTCGCAGCCGCAGCAGCCAGCGGCTTCGTGTTCGCGGTGCTGCTCCTGGATTGGGGCGGGGCCCTGGATGATCGGGCCCTGGCGATTGGCAGTCATGTCGTCCGTTCCTGTTTGACGAGTTGCTGCTGATTGCACACCCTGTAGCAACTACAGAGTCAAGCGTCTGTTGGCGAGGAGTCGCACATGAAGATCGGTGAACTGGCGAAACTGACCGGCTGTCCGGTGGAAACCATCCGCTACTACGAGCGCGAAGGCCTGCTGCCGGCGCCGTCGCGCAGCGAGGGTAACTACCGGCAGTACGACGCCAGCCATGTCGAGCGACTGTCCTTCATTCGCCATTGCCGTTCGCTGGACATGACCCAGGAAGAAATCCGCATCCTCCTCGGCCTGCGCGACCGCCCCGAATCCGACTGCGGCACCGCCAACCGGTTGATCGACGAGCACCTGCACCATGTCGAGGTACGCATCGCCGAGCTGCAATCCCTCAGCCAGCAACTGCGCGACCTGCGTGCGCAGTGCCAGGGGGAGGGCAGCAGCGAGGATTGCGGCATCCTGCGCGAGCTGGAGCAGCCGGCGGAGCCTTCGGTGATTCCGGAGGCCTGCGCCGAGGCGGGGCACCTGCACGTTCCCGGTGTCCATGGGCGGCATTGAAGATCGAGTTCCGCGACGTCTGCTCTTCGTAGGAGCGAGTTTGCTCGCGAACCCGCCTAACGCTGGAGCGGCTGGTGAGTCTGTTCGCGAGCAAGCTCGCTCCCACAGGCAATGAAAACGCCCCGGCTGAGCCGGGGCGTTTTCATTCAGGAATGCTCGGCCTCCGTCAGCTCGTGCAGGTACTTGCGCGACAGCGCCAGGAAGCGCGGCGTCGGGCCTGTGTCCTCGTAGATCGGGTCACCCTGTTCATCATGGGCGACCACCTTGTTCCCCTGCACATAGGGGAAGCTCGCCTCCAGCTCCTCCAGGGCCGCACTGACCAGCTCCCCCAGCAGATCCTCGGCGCTGCGCTTGGGGTACATGTCATGCAGGGCCGCCAGACGCGCGGCGGTCTCGACGTCCAGCGGAATGCTGTACTGGTGGTTGGTCATGCGCCCCCTGGCGTTCTTTTCCCAATGGCGTACCAGCTCGCGGATTTTCATGTTCACCTCTAGGGTCGTTACGTGGCGGTCGACCCTCGTGAGGTCGCCGCAGGTTTTCCCGTCGATGGGGATAACTTTCAGCCTAGACGTTGTCCGAGCAGGATTGCGGGCGTTCGTCGAGCGCTTGCCTGCCGGCCCGGCCGGCGGCACTGTGAAGCCAAGCGACGCCTTTTCAATGAGGGACTCTCAGACTAGGGCTCTCTATCCAGGAGACTGTGATGCCGGATATCGACGCGCGCCTGCGCGAGGACGTTCACCTGCTCGGCGAGCTGCTCGGGCAGACCATCCGCGCCCAGTATGGGCAGGGCTTCCTCGACAAGATCGAGCTGATCCGAACTGGCGCCAAGGCTGCCCGGCGCGGCTCCGCCGAGGGCGCCAAGCAGCTCACCGCGACCCTCGACGGCCTGGGCGAGGACGAACTGCTGCCGGTGGCGCGCGCCTTCAACCAGTTTCTCAATCTGGCCAATATCGCCGAGCAGTACCACCGCATCCGCCGCCGCACGCCCAAGGAGCCGGAACCCTTCGAGAATCGCGTGCTGGCCGAGCTGCTGGGCCGTCTGCGCAAGTCCGGCCTGAGCGCCGAGGGCCTGGCGCGGCAGGTGGCAGAGCTGGAGATCGAGCTGGTGCTTACCGCTCACCCGACGGAAGTGGCGCGCCGCACGCTGATCCAGAAATACGACGCCATCGCTGCTCAACTGGCCGCTGGAGACCACTCCGACCTGTTGCCCGAGGAGCGCCAGGCGGTGCAGGAAAAACTCCAGCGCCTGATCGCCGAGGCCTGGCACACCGACGAGATCCGCCGCACCCGGCCGACCCCGGTGGACGAGGCGAAATGGGGCTTCGCGGTGATCGAGCATTCCCTCTGGCACGCGCTGCCGGACTTCCTCCGCCACGTCGACCGCACCTTGCAGGAAACCCTCGGCGAGCGCCTGCCGCTGGAGGCGGCGCCGGTCCGCTTCGCCTCCTGGATGGGCGGCGACCGTGACGGCAACCCCAATGTCACCGCCGCCATCACCCGCGAAGTCCTGCTGCTGGCGCGCTGGATGGCGGCAGATCTCTACCTGCGCGATGTCGACAGCCTGGCCGCCGAGCTCTCCATGCAACAGGCCAGTGATGAGCTGCGTGCCGAAGTGGGCGACCTTGCGGAGCCCTATCGCGCGCTGCTCAAGCAGTTGCGCGAACGCCTGCGCGCCACCCGCGCCTGGGCCGAGCGCGCCATCCATACCGGCGAAGAGCCGGGTGCGGACGTGCTGCAGGACAACCGCGAGCTGCTCGAACCCCTGCAACTCTGCTTCCGCTCGCTGCAGGAGTGCGGCATGGGCGTGATTGCCGATGGCGACCTGCTCGATACCCTGCGTCGCGCTGCCACATTCGGGCTGTTCCTGGCGCGGCTGGACGTGCGCCAGGACTCCACGCGCCATGCCAAGGCGATCAGCGAGATCACCGAGTACCTGGGCCTGGGCAACTACGCCGACTGGGATGAAAGCGTGCGCCAGGAGTTCCTCCTGGAAGAGCTGGCCAGCCGCCGCCCGCTGCTGCCGGCAAACTACCAGGCCTCGCCCGAGACCGCCGAAGTCCTTGCCACCTGTCGCGTGGTGGCGCAGGCACCTGCGGCATCGCTGGGTTCCTATGTCATCTCCATGGCCGGGCACCCGTCCGATGTGCTCGCCGTGCAATTGCTGCTCAAGGAGTGCGGGCTGGAGCGGCCGATGCGCGTCGTCCCGCTGTTCGAGACGCTGGAGGACCTGGACAACGCCGGCCCGTGCATCGACCGACTGCTCAGCCTGGACAGCTACCGCACCCGCCTGGCCGGGCCGCAGGAAGTGATGATCGGCTACTCAGACTCGGCCAAGGATGCCGGCACCCTGGCCGCCGCCTGGGCGCAGTACCGAGCCCAAGAGCAGCTGGTGGACATCTGCCGCAATCGTGGCGTCGAGCTGCTGCTGTTCCATGGTCGTGGCGGCACCGTCGGCCGTGGTGGCGGCCCGGCCCATGCGGCGATCCTCTCGCAGCCGCCGGGCTCGGTGGCCGGGCGTTTCCGCACCACCGAGCAGGGCGAGATGATCCGCTTCAAGTTCGGCCTGCCGGACATCGCCGAGCAGAATCTCAACCTTTACCTGGCCGCCGTGCTGGAGGCGACCCTGCAGCCACCGCCAGTGCCCGAGCCGGCCTGGCGCGAGGAGATGGACCGCCTGGCCGCCGACGGTGTGCTCGCCTATCGCGCGGTGGTGCGGGAGAACCCGCAGTTCGTCGACTATTTCCGCGAGGCCACGCCCGAGCAGGAGCTGGGCCGCCTGCCACTGGGCAGTCGCCCGGCCAAACGCCGAGAGGGTGGGGTGGAAAGCCTGCGGGCGATCCCCTGGATCTTCGCCTGGACCCAGACGCGGCTGATGCTGCCGGCCTGGCTGGGCTGGGAGGACGCCCTGTTCAAGGCCATCGAACGCGGCGAAGGCTCGCTGCTGTCACGCATGCGCAAGGATTGGCCGTTCTTCACCACGCGCATCGACATGCTGGAGATGGTGCTGGCCAAGGCCGACCGGGAAATCGCCCAACTCTACGACGAGCGACTGGTGCAATCGGAACTGCGACCATTAGGTGCGCATTTACGCGACCTATTGTCGCAGTCGGTGCGCGTAGTGCTGGGTCTGACCGGCCAGTCCCAACTGCTCGCTCACGCGGCCGAGACCCGCGAATCCATCGGCGTACGCAATACCTACCTTGATCCGCTGCATCTGCTCCAGGCCGAGCTCCTGGCGCGCTCGCGGCGCTGCACGGGCGATGCCTGCGGCGGTCTGGAGCAGGCGATGCTGGTGACGGTGGCGGGAATCGCGGCGGGGCTGCGCAATACCGGTTGAGGGCCCATCATCCCCCACCAAAGGTGAATTGCCGAGCCGGCAAATGAGATTAATTTGGTGGCTGTTCCGGGCACTATGAAACGCCCGGGATCGGCGTGCGCAGTCCCCATGGCCGGCTTGTCTGGCAGGGGACCGCTGTGTATCGTGAGCAACCTTTCGGCGCATGTCTGCGCCATTCCAGCACGATGAGATTGGCCCCACGAGGCGGATCCGTGATTTCGCTTAACAAGTATTAAGGAGCATATCGATGCGTGTGATTCTGCTCGGGGCGCCCGGTGCCGGCAAAGGTACCCAGGCTCGCTTCATCACTGAGAAGTTTGGCATTCCGCAGATTTCCACCGGCGACATGCTGCGTGCAGCGGTCAAGGCTGGCACCGAGCTCGGCCTGCAGGCCAAGAGCGTGATGGACGCCGGCGGCCTGGTCTCCGATGACCTGATCATCAACCTGGTGAAAGAGCGTATCGCTCAGCCCGACTGCGCCAAGGGCTTCCTGTTCGACGGCTTCCCGCGCACCATTCCCCAGGCCGAGGCCATGAAGGAAGCGGGCGTTTCCATCGACCACGTGGTCGAGATCGCCGTGGACGACGAGGAAATCGTCGGCCGCATCGCCGGTCGCCGCGTTCACGCCGCCTCGGGCCGCGTCTACCACATCGAGCACAATCCGCCGAAGGTGGAAGGCAAGGACGACGAGACCGGCGAAGACCTGATCCAGCGCGAAGACGACAAGGAAGCCACCGTGCGTCACCGCCTGTCGGTCTACCACTCGCAGACCAAGCCGCTGGTCGACTTCTACCAGAAGCTGGCCGCTGCCGAAGGCACGCCGAAGTACACCCGCGTCGAGGGTGTCGGTTCGGTCGAGCAGATCACCTCCAAGGTGCTCGGCGCTCTGAGCTGATCCATCGCCGCAACAGCCAAAGGCCCGCACACGCGGGCCTTTGGCGTTTATAATGCCCGCCCGTTTTTTGTCCTGTCCTTAACGTCCTATGGAAAACACCATGCCCACGCTGCTGGCCCTGGATACCTCGACCGAAGCCTGTTCCGTCGCCCTGCTGCATGACGGCCGTCGGTTCGTACGCCACGAGGTGATCCCGCGCCTGCACGCCCAGCGCCTGCTGCCCATGGTGCAGGACATCCTCGGCGAGGCCGGCATCGCGCTATCCGCCATCGACGCCATCGCCTTCGGTCGCGGCCCCGGCGCCTTCACCGGTGTGCGTATCGCCATCGGCGTGGTGCAGGGCCTGGCCTTTGCGCTGCAAAAGCCGGTGCTGCCGATCTCCGATCTGGCGGTGCTGGCCCAGCGTGCTTATCGCGAGCACGGCGCGAGCCAGGTGGCCGCGGCCATCGACGCGCGCATGGATGAGGTGTACTGGGGTTGCTACCGCCTGGATCAGGGCGAGATGCGCCTGGCTGGCGCTGAAGCAGTGTTGCCGCCCGAGCGTGTCGAGCTACCGCGTGATGCTCAGGGCGATTGGTTCGGTTCCGGCACCGGCTGGGGGTTCGAGGAGCGCCTGGCGGTGAAAGTCGCCGCCCATGACGCCAGCCTGTTGCCGCACGCCGAAGACCTGCTGACCCTGGCCGAATTCGCCTGGGCCCGCGGTGAATCGGTTGACGCAGAGCAGGCCCAGCCGGTCTACCTGCGCGACAACGTGGCGACGCCGAAGAAAGCCTGACCTGTGCCAATTGACCGCAGTCGCGCCCGCTCGCTAGAGTGAGTGCATTCCCCACGAGCTTTCTTCATGCGTATCGACGGCTTCACTTCCATTTCCCATACACCGGAGCGCGGTTCCCGAACGGGCACTGCGGTCACTCCGTATCGGGAAGTGCAGCGTGACGTCGAGACCCGCCGCGAGCAGCCCGCACCGACCTCGGCCAGCCAGGGGTTCGACTCCCAGGCCAGCACCCGCCGTGTGGAGTCCTCCAGCGCCAGCAGCTACAACGTGCCGGCGACCCTGCGCGACAACCTCGACTACCAGCGCCCGCTGACCTCCCGCGCGGCCCAGGCGCTCGCCAGCTACACCAGCACCGCCAGCATGGCCGGCCAGTACGAAGGCCAGGAAGTCCTCGGTCTCGACCTCTA
This sequence comes from Pseudomonas sp. PVC-3-1, assembly GCF_057444315.1. Lineage (NCBI taxonomy): Bacteria > Pseudomonadati > Pseudomonadota > Gammaproteobacteria > Pseudomonadales > Pseudomonadaceae > Pseudomonas > Pseudomonas sp. PVC-3-1. The sequence continues at coordinate 5,985,510 of NZ_CM172023.1, read as the reverse complement.
CGCCTGATGCAGTTGCCGTATTTCCTCGGCTGCCCTTCGTGGAACGAGCCGGCCTGGCGCGGCACTTTCTACCCTGCTGACCTGCGCCCCGCCAATACCCTGGGTTTCTACTCCCAGGTGTTCAACGCCGTGGAAGGCAATACGACCTTCTATGCCCGTCCCAGTGCCGACACCGTCGCGCGTTGGGCGAAGACCATGCCGGAGACATTCCGCTTCTGCGCCAAGCTGCCCCGCGACATCAGTCATGAAGGCGACCTGCGCGGCCAGTTGGAGAACACTCAGGACTTCCTCGACCTGCTGGCGCCGCTTGGTGCGCGCGTTGCGCCGCTGTGGTTGCAAGTGTCCGCCAGCTTCGGCCCCGATCGCCTGGACGAGCTTGCTGCCTGGCTGGACGCATTTGCCGAGCGACGTATTGCGGTGGAAGTTCGCCACCCGGCCTTCTTCGCTAAGGGCGAGGAGGAGCGGGCATTGAACCGCCTGCTGCTGGAGCGCGGCGTCGAGCGCATTTGCCTGGATTCGCGAGCGCTGTTCGCCGTGCAGTCCGACGATCCGGCGGTGCTGCATGCCCAGTCGAAGAAACCCAAGGTGCCGGTTCGTCCGGCGGCCTTCAGCACCAGCCCGCAGGTACGCTTCATCGGCGGGCCGGATCTGGACGCCAATCTCGTGCACCTCACGCCCTGGATCGGCAAGGTCGCCGAATGGATCGAGCAGGGCCTGACGCCCTATGTCTTTCTCCACACCCCGGACAACCACCGCGCCGCCGAACAGGCGCAGCGCTTCCACGCCCTGCTGAGCGAACGCCTGCCGGGGCTGCCGCCGCTGTTCGAGCATAAGCCCGAGGTGGAGCAGCTAGGCCTGCTCTAAGCTCGCAACTGTGCATGGCGCCCGGCGGGTGAGGGGGCTAACCTGCTCCTTCCCCGCTCGGCAAGGAGATAGCCATGTCTTCCCAGCACAAAAGCACTCAACAGCAACGCGGCGAAGCCTTCCGCGCGCTGCACCAGCGCGACGGCCTGTTCGTCCTGCCCAACCCCTGGGATGCCGGCTCGGCGAAGATGCTTGCCCACCTGGGCTTCGAAGCGCTGGCCACCACCAGCGCCGGACTGGCCTTTGCCCTCGGCCGACGTGACGCCGAAGGCGCGGTAAGCCGCGACGAGGCCTTGGCTAATGCGCGCGAGATAGTTGAAGCCACGCCGCTGCCGGTCGCCGCCGATCTGGAGAACGGCTACGGCGATACGCCAGAAGACTGCGTCGAGACCATTCGCCTGGCCGCCGCCTGCGGCTTGGTCGGCGGTTCCATCGAAGACGCCACCGGCCGCCCGGATACGCCGATCTACCCGCTGGAGCTGGCGGTCGAGCGCGTTGCTGCCGCGGTGCAGGCCGCCCGTGCGCTGCCGTTCACTTTCACCCTGGCGGCGCGGGCGGAGAACTTCCTGCACGGTCGCGTCGACCTGGACGACACCATCCGCCGCCTGGTGGCCTTCGCCGAAGCTGGCGCCGATGTGCTCTATGCGCCGGGCCTGAAGACCCGAGAGGAAATTGCCGCGGTGGTCAGCGCCGTGGCGCCGCGACCAGTCAATGTGCTGGTGGGTTCACCCGCCGTGCAATTAAGCCTGGGAGAACTGGCGGAGCTGGGCGTGAAACGCGTCAGTGTCGGCTCGACGTTGGCGCGGGCGGCGTACGGGGCGTTCTTCAGCGCTTCCGAGGCATTGGCCAAGGGCGACCTGACCCCCATGCATGGTGCCATGCCGTTCGATCGTATCAACGGGTTGTTCCGAGGCTGACGCTTGCGCTGGTGGCTGCTCGGGTCGGTCCTCGCGTGCGCCGGCTTCGCGCTGGCGGTTCAGCAGCAATGGGTGACCCTGCCCGGTCGCTGGAACCCCTGGGCACCGCTGGACGTGCGCGATGAGCCGAACCTGCTGACCCGCTACAAGCTCTGGCGCCTGCGTGACGATGTGCAGCTTTGCCGGCTGGCACTGCAAACCTCCGGGCTCAAGGCGCAGCCCATGGCGGACAGCGAACCGGTGGCCGGCTGTCCGCTGCAGCACGTATGGCGGGTGCAGGCCGCCGAGGTGAAGCTGAGCAGCAGTTTCCTCGCCAGTTGCCCGTTGGCGGTGAGTTTTGCGCTGTTCGAGCGCCATTCCCTGCAACCCGCCGCGCGGGAAATCTACGGCCAGCCGGTGACAGGCGTGGAGCACCTGGGCAGCTTCGCCTGCCGCAATATCTATGGGCGCGCCGATGCCCGGCGCAGCCAGCACGCTACCGCCAATGCGCTGGACATCGCGGCCTTCCGCCTCGCTGACGGCCGGCGGATCGTGGTGGCGAAGGACTGGAGCGGGGAGGGCGATGCGGCGCGCTTCCTGCGTGCGGTGCGCGACGGCGCCTGCCGCAACTTCGACGGCGTGCTCGGGCCGGACTATAACCGCGCGCATCACGACCATTTCCACCTCGACCTGGGCGGTTGGCAGGTCTGCCGTTGAGCCCGCCGAGGGCGTGCTGCGGTAGAATCGTGGTTTTTTCCAGGATCGCCCCACCATGACCGAAGTCCTTACCCCGCCGCGCATCGTCGTCCAGGCACTGGCTCCTGCCTGGCAGGCTGCTGCCGAGCAGTGGGCGCAGCGGCTCGGTCTGCCGCTGGGCGAGGGCGATGCGGACTTTTCCCTGCAACTGGGCGATGAAGGTCTGCAACTGTTGCAACTGGGCCCCGACTCTCCCGGTCCGGTTCGCGTGGACTTCCTCGAGGGCGCCACCGCACATCGCCGCCAGTTCGGCGGCGGCACGGGGCAGATGATCGCCAAGGCTGTGGGCATCCAGCAGGGCGTACGCCCGCATGTGCTGGATGCCACTGCCGGCCTGGGCAAGGACGCCTTCGTGCTGGCGACCCTGGGCTGCCAGATGGATCTGACCGAGCGCCAGCCGATCATCGCCGCGCTGCTGGAGGACGGCCTGGCCCGTGCGGCGGGGGATTTCGAGGTGGGCGCCATTGTTGCGCGCATGCGCCTGCTGCAGGGCAATGCCATCGAGCGCATGGCCGCCTGGGAGGGGGACGCGCCGCAGGTTATCTACCTCGACCCGATGTTCCCGCACCGCGACAAGAGCGCATTGGTGAAGAAGGAAATGCGCTTGTTCCGTCCGCTGGTGGGCGACGACCTGGACGCCCCGGCGCTGCTGGAGGCCGCACTGAAGCTGGCCAGCCACCGCGTGGTGGTCAAGCGCCCGCGCAAGGCGCCGATCATCGAGGGCACAAAGCCCAGCTACAGCCTGGAAGGCAAGTCCAGCCGGTATGACATTTATCCGCTCAAGAGCCTGAAGGGCTGACGGCCTGCTCGAGGTTCCGAGGATTGGCGTAGGAGCGGACTTCGTCCGCGATGACTTCCGGTGTGATTCGAACCCATCGCGGACAGAGTCCGCTCCTACAGAACATGTCGCCGCAGCTTTGCTCTTGTAGGAGCGAGCTTGCTCGCGAACCCGCCCGGCGCTGGAGTGGCCAGGAAGTCCTGTTCGCGAGCAAGCTCGCTCCTACTGCTTCCCTAGGCACTCCGGCGTGAGTCAGGGCCTGAAAGCCTTGAGGAACAGCGCCACGACTTCCTGAGCGTGCGCTTCGGTTTCCGCTTCGGTCGGCGGCTCCACGCAACCGATCATCAAGCGGAAGTGCACGCAACCCTGCACCAGCATCAGGAAATGCTCGGCAGCCCGGCGTGGGCTCTCCATCGCCAGCTTGCCCTGCTGGCGGGCCTGCTCCAGCAGGCGCTCCATCTGATCCAGCACCCGCTGCGGGCCGGCATCGAAGAACAGCTGGGACAAGTGAGGGTTCTGCCCGCCCTGGGCAATCATCAGCCGGCTCAGGGCGATGGCCTCCGGGCTGTTGATCAGTTGGTTGAAGCCACGCGCCAGGGTCAGCAGCAGGCTTTCCAGCGGCGCATCGGCCGGCGGCTCGGCGAACAGCTCGGGCAGGTTTTCCGCGCACTTGGCCTGCACCGCCTCGACGAACAGCGTCTCCTTGTCCGTGAAGTGGCTGTACACCGTGAGCTTGGACACCCCGGCCTCGGCGGCGATGGCCTCCATGCTGCTGCCGTCGTAGCCGTAGCGGACGAACAGCTCCTTGGCGGCCTCAAGAATGGCCTTGCGCTTGGCCGGGTCCTTGGGGCGACCCGGTCCGTTCGATGAGTTCGATGGTGACATGTCTTTACATTTCTAATACTGGACTGATGGGTTCTGTATTTTTACTATACCGGGGAGTATAAGAATTCCAACCGCGTTTTGCGAAAGGTCACACATCATGTTCCGCCATGCTCTGTCTGTCGCGCTGCCTGCTGCCTTCATCCTTTCCCTTTCTGCTTGCGGTAACGGCGAGCCACCCAAGCCCGCTGTGCGTCCGGCCATCGTGGTGCAGCCGCTTCCGGCGCGGGACATCACCGAGGCTTATCCCGGTGAAGTGCACGCCCGACATGAGCCAGAACTGGCCTTCCGCATCGGCGGAAAAGTCAGCAAGCGTCTGGTGGAAACCGGCGAACGGGTGAAGAAGGACCAGCCGCTCGCGGAGCTCGATCCTGAGGACGTGCGCCTGCAACTCGAAGCCACGCGCGCCCAGGTGGCTGCTGCCGAAGCCAACCTGCAGACGGTGCGCTCCGAATACACCCGCTACAAGACCTTGCTGGAGCGCCAGCTGGTCAGCCAGTCGCAGTTCGACAACATCGAGAACACCTACCGCGCCGGCGAAGCGCGCGTTAAGCAGATTCGCGCCGAATACGATGTGGCCAGCAACCAGGCTGGCTACGCGGTGCTGCGCTCGCCGCAGGATGGCGTGATCGCCACCCGCCGGGTGGAGGTGGGGCAGGTGGTCGCCGCCGGGCAGACCGTCTTCACCCTGGCCGCCGACGGCGACCGCGAAGTGCTGATCAGCTTCCCCGAGCACGCCTTCGAGCGCTTCCGGGTCGGCGAGGCGGTGAGCGTCGAGCTCTGGTCGCAGCGTGACAAACGCTTCAGCGGCAAGATTCGCGAACTGTCGCCGGCGGCCGATCCGCAGTCGCGCACCTTTGCCGCGCGCGTCGCCTTCGACGACGCCAAGGTGCCGGCCGAGCTGGGCCAGAGTGCCCGCGTCTATATCCATGCCGAAGGTGCTGTGCCGCTGGCGGTACCGCTCGCCGCACTGACCTCGGAAGCCGGCCAGCCATTTGTCTGGGTGGTCGATCCGAAGACGTCCACCCTGCACCGTCGTCTGGTGCGCGTTGGCCCCTATGCTGAAGACCGCGTGCCGGTGCTTGAAGGTCTGAAGGATGGTGACTGGGTGGTGGCGGCCGGTGTGCAGGTGCTGCGTGAAGGGCAGGAGGTACGGCCTGTCGACCGGGAGAACCGGTCGGTCAAGCTGGTGGCGAAGGAGTAACGCCCGATGCAATTCAACCTTTCCGCCTGGGCGCTGCAGAACCGCTCCATCGTCCTGTACCTCATGCTCCTGCTGGGCATCGTCGGTACGTTGTCCTACACCAAGCTGGGGCAGAGCGAGGACCCGCCGTTCACCTTCAAGGCCATGGTGGTGAAGACCAATTGGCCGGGCGCGACCGCCGAGGAAGTCTCGCGCCAGGTCACCGAGCGCATCGAGAAGAAGCTGATGGAGACCGGTGATTTCGACCGCATCGTTTCTTTCTCCCGCCCCGGTGAATCCCAGGTGACCTTCGTCGCCCGCGAGGACTTCCATTCCCGCGACATTCCCGAGCTCTGGTACCAGATCCGCAAGAAGGTCAACGACATCCGCTACACCTTGCCGCAGGGCATCCAGGGGCCGTTCTTCAACGACGAGTTCGGCACCACCTTCGGCAACATCTACGCATTGTCGGGCAAGGGCTTCGACTACGCGGTGCTCAAGGACTACGCCGACCGCCTGCAGCTGCAACTGCAGCGGATCAAGGACGTGGGCAAGGTCGAACTGGTCGGCCTGCAGGACGAGAAGATCTGGATTGATCTGTCCAACACCAAGCTCGCCACACTCGGCCTGCCGTTGGCGGCGGTACAGAAGGCGCTGGAAGAGCAGAACGCGGTGACCGCCACCGGCTTCTTCGAGACCGCGACAGACCGCGTGCAACTGCGCGTGTCCGGGCGCTTCGATTCGGTGGAGGACATCCGCTCCTTCCCGATCCGCGTCGGCGACCGCACCTTCCGCATCGGCGATGTAGCCGACGTGCACCGTGGCTTCAACGATCCGCCCGCGCCGCGTATGCGCTTCATGGGCGAGGACGCCATCGGCATCGCCGTGGCCATGAAGGACGGCGGCGACATCCTCGTGCTGGGCAAGAAGCTCGACACCGAGTTCGAGCGCCTGCAGCAGACGCTGCCGGCGGGCATGGACCTGCGCAAGGTGTCCGACCAGCCGGCGGCGGTGCGTGAGGGCGTCGGCGAGTTTGTCCGCGTGCTGGCCGAGGCGCTGATCATCGTACTGCTGGTGAGCTTCTTCTCCCTCGGCCTGCGCACCGGCCTGGTGGTAGCGCTGTCGATCCCGCTGGTGCTGGCGATGACCTTCGCCTGCATGTACTACTTCGGCATCGGCCTGCACAAGATTTCCCTCGGCGCGCTGGTGCTGGCGCTGGGGCTGCTGGTGGACGACGCGATCATCGCCGTGGAGATGATGGCGGTGAAGATGGAGCAGGGCTACGACCGGCTCAAGGCAGCGAGTTACGCCTGGACCAGTACGGCCTTCCCGATGCTCACGGGCACGTTGGTCACGGCCGCCGGCTTCCTGCCGATCGCCACCGCGCAGTCCGGCACCGGCGAATACACCCGCTCGCTGTTCCAGGTGGTGACCATCGCACTGCTGGTGTCGTGGATCGCCGCCGTGGTTTTCGTGCCCTACCTGGGCGAAAAGCTGCTGCCGGATCTCGCCAAGCGTCATGCGGAAAAGCACGGCGGCAGCGACAAGGGCCATGACCCATATTCCACCGCCTTCTACCAGCGCTTCCGGCGCGTGGTGGAGTGGTGCGTGCGTTACCGCAAGACGGTGATCCTGCTGACCGTAGCCGCCTTCATCGGCTCGATCATGCTGTTCCGCCTGGTGCCGCAGCAGTTCTTCCCGCCGTCGGCGCGCCTGGAATTGCTGGTGGACCTGAAGCTGGCTGAGGGCGACTCACTCACCGCCACCACAGAGCAGGTCAATCGCCTGGAGAAAATGCTCGCCGAGCATCCGGGCATCGACAACTACGTGGCCTATGTCGGCACCGGCTCGCCGCGCTTCTACCTGCCGCTGGACCAGCAACTGCCCGCAGCGAGCTTCGCGCAATTCGTGGTGCTGGCGAAGAGTCTCGAATCGCGCGAGGAAATTCGTCAGTGGCTGATCAAGCACATGAACGAAGATTTCCCGACCCTGCGCACCCGTATCAGCCGCCTGGAGAACGGTCCGCCGGTGGGCTACCCGGTGCAGTTCCGCGTCTCCGGCGAGCACATCCCGGAGGTCCGCGAGCTGGCGCGCAAGGTCGCGGAAAAGATGCGCGAAAACCCCCACGTGGTGAACGTGCACCTGGACTGGGAGGAGCCGAGCAAGGCGATCTTCCTCGACATCGACCAGGAGCGCGCCCGTGCCCTGGGCGTGAGTACCTCGGACATCTCGCAGTTCCTGCAGAGCTCGCTGACCGGCTCCACCGTCAGCTACTACCGCGAGGACAACGAGCTGATCGAAATCCTCTTGCGCGGCGACGAGCGCGGCCGGCATGACCTGTCGCAGTTGCCCAGCCTGTCGATGCAGACCAGCAGCGGCCGCAGCGTGGCACTGTCGCAAGTGGCGACGCTGGAATACGGCTTCGAGGAAGGCATCATCTGGCGGCGCAACCGCCTGCCCACGGTGACCGTGCGTGCCGATATCTACGATGACTCGCTACCAGCGACCCTGGTGAAGCAGATTTCGCCGACACTTGACCCGATTCGCGCCGAACTGCCCGACGGCTACCTGCTGGACGTCGGCGGCACCGTGGAGGATTCTGCCAAGGGCCAGAGCTCGGTGAATGCTGGTGTGCCGTTGTTCATCGTGGTGGTGCTTAGCCTGCTGATGATCCAGCTGCGCAGCTTCTCGCGGATGATCATGGTGTTCCTCACCGCGCCGCTGGGGCTGATCGGCGTGACCCTGTTCCTGCTGGTGTTCCAGAAGCCGTTCGGCTTCGTCGCCATGCTCGGCACCATCGCGCTGGCGGGGATGATCATGCGTAACTCGGTGATCCTCGTGGACCAGATCGAACAGGACCGCGCCCAGGGCCTGGACACCTGGCACGCCATCATCGAGGCCACGGTGCGACGCTTCCGCCCCATCGTGCTCACCGCCCTGGCCGCCGTGCTGGCGATGATCCCGCTGTCGCGCAGCGTGTTCTTCGGGCCGATGGCGGTGGCGATCATGGGCGGCCTGATCGTCGCCACAGCGCTGACCCTGCTGTTCCTGCCTGCGCTCTATGCAGCTTGGTTCAGGGTGAAGAAAGAGGCCTAGCTGCGGTGACGTGAGTTCATGAAAAAGCCCGGCATCTGCCGGGCTTTTTCTTTTACTGGTAGGAACGAGCTCGCGAACGCTACGCCGCTCTCGGCACATAGCCGATCAAAGCACTCCGAACACCTTCTTCGCCAGGCCAGTGGCCGCGGCAGTGGGGTTCTGGCGAATGGTCTTCTCCTGCTCGGCGATGAGCTTGAACAGGCCGTCCAGCGCTTCCTCGGTCACGTAGTTCTCGATATTGGCATTCTTCGCATCGACCACGCCGAAGGCAGCGGCCTGGCTGGCGAAGGCGTTGTACTGCTTGGCTACGCCAACCTGGTCGGTGGCCTGCTTGATGATCGGCAGGAACTTGGCGCGCAGCTGTTCGCGGCTGCTGCGGTTCAGGTAATCCGTGGCGGAGTGGTCGCCGCCCTGGAGGATGCCCTTGGCATCGGTCACGCTCATCTTTTTCACTGCATCCACCAGCAGTACCTGTGCTTGCGGCATGGCCGCCTCGGCCGCCTTGTTCATGCTCGCTTCGAGTTGGTCGACCTGGGCACCCATGCCGAACTGCTTCATGGTCTTGGCGGCCTTGCCCAGTTTGCCGGGCAGTTCGATGCGCACGGCCGGGTCATTGCTGAAACCGCCGGGCTGGCTGAGCTGTTTCACGGCCACTTGTGCGCCCTGAGTCAGCGCATCCTTCAGGCCGCCGGTGGCGTCGCTCTGGCTGAGGTCGGAGAGGGACAGGGCGAAGGCATTGACGGACAGCAGGGCGCCGGCCAGCAGAACGGGGAATCGCAGCATCGATACTTCCTTGGGCGAAACCCAGCGGCCGGTCCGGCCACCGGGGTGGAGAATGGAGGAGGGAGATTAACGGAGGAAGGCCGCCAGGGAAAACCCGGCGGCGCGGTGAATCAGCGCACGGGGTCGACGCGCACTCGCAGCGGTTGCGGATCGCTGCCGTCGAGTTTGACGCTGTGACGCTCGGTGGTGATGAACAGCAGGCGACCGTTGTCTTCGATGCGCGCGCTGACCGCATAACTGTGCCCCGGTTTGACCTGGCTGCGGTCGTAGTCGAGGTGGAATGCGAGTGGGACCTGGCGTCCGGACTGTAACTGCTGTTGCGCCAGATCGACGGCCGGAGCGTCCGCCAGGGAAACGTCCTGCAGGCTGACGGTAACCTGCGCGCTCGGCGGCAGGGCGATGCGCTGCAGGTAAAAGACTTCGCCATCCAGCGACGCCTTGTCGCCGGAGGCAGTGGTGCCACAGGCGGCGAGCAGGCCGGTCATCAGCAGTAGGGGCAGGGCTTTCATGGTGAGACTCTCCTTTAACACGAAGGGCGTCTGACCATTGTGGATGACTTTGGTTTCCTCACCATGATTCACGCAATGTTTGGCGTCGCTTCGTGCTACTCGACAATTCGCCCGAAGAGGTTCTGGAACATCACCGGATCGCGAGTATCGGTGAGGTCATAGAGCGAATAGTCATGGTTGAGTCGCGCTCCCCCATCACGGGTCAGCGGGTCCCAGGAAAGGTTGGTGCGGCGCATGGTAGAGCTGCTCATCAATTCATCGAAGGGTATGGAGACGTAGATGCCCTTGTCGAAGCTGCCTTCGCCGTAGGCTTCCTTGTTGGCGGTGGTGAGGGTTGCCCAGGCGCCGAAGCGCACGCCGTTGTGGAACTGGCGCGAGAGGTCGAGCGTGCCGCCCCAGTCGCGGGCCAGGTAGCGGCCTGCGCTTATCTGCGCGAGCACGCCTTCGAAGCCGGTCTGCCAGTACAGCGTGGCGAAGCCGGTTGCAGTCTGGTAGTCGCGTAGGCCGACATGCTGGTCGAAGTCGCGCTGGCGCACCAGGTCGAGGTTGGCGCCCAGCGCCCAGTCCTGGCCCATCGGCCGGTACAGCAATTCGCCGCCCACGCCGGCGTACATGGTTTCCAGGTAGCCGCCATAGACCATCCCGTACAGGTCCTGTTCCAGGCGTATGGTTTTGTTCAACTGGAAGGTCGGCAGCATGGCATTGGAAGTGGTCATGTACTGGCGGATGTCAGTGCGCACGCGTGGCAGGTTGCTGGGCGCGTCGTAGGTGAAGTTGTCGTAGTTGTTGAACAGGTTCACGCTGAGAAGGCCGTTCCACCAAAGGCTCGGGGTGAAGCGGTACTCGCTCTCCAGGTCGGCGGTGAACTGGTACAGCAGGAAGTTATCGGGCCCGCCAATGCTCTGGTTGTAGCCCAGGCCCAGGTTGTAGCTGAACGGGTTCGGTCGCTGCTGGTAAAGCAGTTCTTCGCGTTGCGGCAGCGGTTGATTCTGCTCGGTGCTCCTGCGCAGGTCGTCCAGCGGGCGCTCCTGGTTCGCCACGTCGCGAAATACCTGTCGCGGTACGCTGGTTTCGACCATGGGTTGGCCGTAGCGGGTATCGACCACGGTAAACCAGCGGATGTCTTCATCGGTACTGTTGTCGAGTATTCGCGCGGTGCGGCCTACACCTTCGGGCGGGTAGAGGAAATGTGTCTGCTCGCCATAGACCACGACTTCGCTGTCCTTGCGGGTGATGCGCTGCACTTTGTAGCCGGCGTTCTCCTCGATGCGATGGGAGACGTCGGCCCAGTCCACGGTGTCGAGCGGCTTTCCAGATGAGGTATCAGCCAGGGGCTCCGGTGCAGGATCACGAACCTTCGCCGGTGTTGTGCGGGTCACGAAGTTGGTGTGCAGCGTGATGCCGAACATGGCGGTGTTGCCACGCTCGAAGGCGGCGGTGAGGTCGACCCAGTCCGCGGCCTTGTAGACCAGGCCGATATTGAAGGGCGAACTCTGTTTCTGGTTGTCGCTCAGCGGCTCGTGCTGGTAATCGTTGCCGTCGTACTCGAGCTTGAACGAGAGCGGTTCCCAGGGTGTCTGCCAGTTGATGCCACCGAACGGGGAGGGACGACCGCGGAAGTAGCTGTTGGAGCTGAGCTCGCCAGTGCCTTCGGATTTTGGGCGCGTATTGAATCTGTCATCGATCCAGCCCAGCGGGTTATCCAGCTGACCGCGATTGCCGATGTAACCCCAGGCGAGCCCCAGGCTGAAATCAACGTCACCAACGCGCTTGTTACCCACGAAGTATTCGCTGGAGAACAAGCCGGTGCCGCCGATATCCCGGCCGCCCAACGATACTTCCGGTATCCAGCGGCTTTCCTGGAGCAGGCGGAATTTGACGTCGAAGGCTTTGTCCTTGTAGCTCTGGTTGCCGCTGAAGTCCTCTGCGCCGTACTTGCGGTTGCTGATCGAGGTATAGCGGAAAGTGCCCTCCATCCAGTCGAAAGGCTGCAATGAAAAGCTGTAGCGCGAGTAGGGATCGGTGCGGTTCGCGTTGACGCTGATCTCGCCGGCCGGCGCCATGCGCGCAGTGGGGGTCTGCAGCAGGCCGGCGCCGCCGAAGTCGCTCTGGGTGACGCGTGGCTCTGCGCTGGCCAGGCTGGCGCCGGCCAGCAGCAGATAGAGGCCGTGACGGCGATTCATGGTTACTCCGACGACAAGGGTTGAGTCGCCAGGAACTCGGCCAACTCCTGGTTGAGGTTGGGGGCGCTGTCCTTGATCTGCGCGGCGTCAAGTGGCACCAGCAAGGTGGCGCCAGGTGCCGGCGGTGCCGCTTCTTCTCGATTCCACAAGGCAATGCCCAGACGGCTAACGTGCCCATCCGGCTGGATCAGGTAGAGGTAGTCCGGATCCGCGTCGACCAGCGCGGGGCACTGCTGCGCGTAGCGATACGCCTGTTGCAGCGCCACGAAGGGCAACTCGCAGCTGTCGCGTACGGCTCCTCTTACGGCCACGGTGGTCGGGCGGTAAGGGAAGATCAGTCGGTCGCCGCCCTGTAGCCGGGGGGAGTGCGCTGTGTTCAGTTCCACGGCCAGCGGGTCGAGGTGATAGAACCGACGACCCGTCACCGGAAGTGCCGTGACTTGTTCCTCGAGATGTTTCGCGGCCGCGGCAAGCTCTGGCTTCTGTTGGAGGAGGGCAAGGCGCTGAACCTGGATCAGGTCGAATAGCACGCCGGCCTTCAGCCGCTTCTGTTCCTGCTTCAGGCTCTCGCGTAACCACGATGCACCCAGCCAATAGCCGTCGGGGCTAATCTGTGCCTGTTGCAGCAGTTCTCCCAGGCGCAAGCCTGCGACGATTTCCTTTTCTCCTGGGGAAGGCAGGTCCCCTAGCAGCTCGATTCGGGTGTTTGCCAAGACTGCCGCGCTGGCAAAGAGGCCGATCAGCAATAGACCGCCGCGGACAACCCTCATGGCTGCCCCCGGAACGGACGCAGCTGCGTGAGGGTAACGCTCAGGCTGGGAGTTACTTGTTGTCGGCTCTTCATCACGAAGCCGTCGCTGGGGTCGACCCAGTAGCTGTTGGTGGCGGACAGGTTCTTGAGTGGGGATTTCAGGTGTTCGTCAACGCGCAGCAAGGCGTAGTCCAGATGCAGGATTCGCACGGTTTCCACGCCAGCGCGGTGGAAGCTGCCGGTGAGCGGAAGGTCCAATTGATAGCCGGGACCGAGGTCGACCCAGCGTTGGCTGGGCTGATCGTCAACGACGCGCTGCAGTCCATCATGGAAGGGCGCATTCGTTGGGAAGCGGGTTCCCAGCAGCTCGTCTGGAAAGCCCAGGGTGCGCACCACCACGCCGTCCTGCAGTAACAGCAGTTGGCGTGAGGAGGCTTGCCAGTACTGCAGGTCGCCTCGCACCCGCACCAATGCCATGACCGCCGATCCATACTCGCTCGTCACTTCGATCTGGTAATAGGGCAGCGCATCGACTTGCGCACGAGTGAGCTCGAGCGCAGCGGGACCGCTGAGGCTGCCGCCAAGAGTATTCAACGAGGCGTGCATCAAGGGATTACAGGCGCACAGACAGCTGGCTAGCGCTGTCAGCGCGATCAGGCGAAGGGGGTTCATGACGCCGGATCAGTTGGTGTTGAGGTTGTGCTGAATGGAGGAGCCAGTCCCCAGAATGCCGGCAGAGGGCACCAACTGGCTGATCAGACGGTTCCAGCGCGTCACCCCGGCCGGGCCGACGTACACCACATCCTGCGGCTGCAGCTGGAATTGCTGGGCGAGGATGAAAGCCGTAGGAGAGTTAGCGTCGAGCTGGAATACCTTGGCGGGCTCCTGCTCGAGGTTCTCCACCCCACGGATCACGTACACCGCCTTGCCGTTGGCCGTGGTCTGGTTGAGACCGCCGACACTGCCCAGAGCATCGGCCAGGTTCATCTCGTGTGTCTTGAAGGTCAGCGCCCGCGGCGCATTGACCTCACCCATCAGGTAGACCTTCTTGCGGTCGTTGTAGGGCAGGTAGAGCCGGTCGCCATCCTTGAGGTAAACGCTGTACAGGTCCGTATCCTGTGCGGTGTTCAGGGCATCCAGATTCAAGCTGAAGACCTTGCCATCGCGCTTGAGCGTGAGGCCGGAGAGGTCCGCATTAGTAGTGTCCAGCTCGGCGGTGCCGATGGCTTCCATCAGTGAGAGCGGAGTGGCAGTAATGGCCTGCGGGCCCGCCTTCAAGAAGGCGCCATTGAGCACGATACGCTGGCTCCCGTAACGCAAGACGGCGATATCCACCTGCGGTTGCTCGACATAGGCGGCCAGGGCGCTGGTGATGTTTCCGCGCACCTCTTCGATGGTTCGGCCGCCAACATGGATTTGGCCGATGTAGGGATAGAACAGCGTGCCGTCAGGACGCACCAGGCGGCCGTTGGCATCCAATTGCTGCTGTTGTCCGGCCGGGGAAGTCAGTTCCGGATGGTCCCACACGGTGATGTACAGCAGATCCCCCGCGCCGATTCGATAGCTCTCCGGTTGGTAGCCGAGCAGCTCCTGAGGAATCGAGCGTTGCTGCTGCGTTGCAGCTTCCACGGTCAACAGCTTGGGGGTGATCTGCACCAGCTGGATGCGGCTCGACTCGGCAGAGTCTGCCTGCACCAGCCTACCTGTTTCCAGGTTCTGGCCAGGGGAGAACATGCATCCCTGAAGCGCAAGGGCGGATACGATGGCAAGCGATAACGGACGGATCATGAGGGCTACACAACGGAAGGGATCGGAAGGCGCTAGGCGCCAGTTTCGATGGCAAAGGGAACGCGCCAGAAGGCAGCGCACGGTAGCAACTCGTGCCTGTTGGGGATGTAGGAAAAGGCGACTAGGTAAAAGCAGGAATTTCGCTAACAGAGGAGTGGTTCGATCAGTACGCGTTCTGGTGCACGAAGCCCTTGAACAAGGTCAGAAAGACGATTTTCAGATCCCACCAGAGGGACCAGTTGTTGATATAGGCCAAGTCGAACTCGACGCGTTTTTGCATTTTTTCCAGCGTATCGGTTTCACCTCGCCAGCCGTTCACCTGGGCCCAGCCTGTGATCCCCGGCTTTACCTTGTGGCGCAGCATGTAGCTGCTGATCTGTCCGCGATATTCCTCGTTGTGTGCGATGGCATGGGGGCGGGGGCCGACGATGGACATATCACCCATGAACACGTTGATGAACTGCGGCAACTCATCCAGCGAAGTCCGGCGCAGGAATGCCCCTACCGGCGTTATGCGGCTGTCGTTGCGCGTGGCCTGGGTGACTGTCGCGCCATTCTCCATTACCTGCATGCTGCGGAACTTCCACACTTCGATCGGGCGACCGTCGATGCCGTAACGCTTCTGGCGGAAGAACACAGGGCCTCGCGAAGTGAGTTTGATCGCGGCAGAGATCAGCAGCATGGGAAGGGCGATGAGGCAGAGAATTACGGATGACAGCAGGATGTCCTCCAGACGTTTGACCAGGGCCCCGGTTCCCGCCATCGGACTATCGAAGATGCTGATGGTCGGGATGCCATCAATGTTTTCCGCGCGCGCGTGAAGCAGGTTGAAGACGAAGACATCCGGAACGATGTAGACCGACGCGGTGGTATCGCTGAGCTGATCGACCAGCCAGCGAATACGTTCTTCGCTGCGCATGGGCAGTGCAATGTAGATGCGGTCGAGAGCCCCGGCGCGGGCCTGCTGCACCAATTGCTCGAGATTGCCGGACACTCCCAATTGTACTCGGCTGCCCGGAAGCGTCACTGGTTCGACTCGCTCGTCATCGTAGAAACCGAGAAGTTCAAGCCCCATCCAGGGAGCCCTCGCAATGTTTCCCGCCAGTCGAACCCCGAGCGAACCAGCTCCCACGACTGCTACTTTCCGGGTATTGAACCCATGGTATCGCAGGGCTTTCAGAGCTTTTCGAAGGAGTATGCGGTAGATCGCCAGGGCCAGCAGGGGGAGGCCGGCCAATAGCGAGAGCTGCAAGACATAGGTGGGCTTCGGATCGAGCAGCAGCTTGTCCGTGCTGATGAGCACCAGTGCACTCACCAGCCAGGTGCCGGTTATTTTTTGAAGTTCGTCCCGAATTCGTTCACCCCGCCAGGAACCATAGAGGCCGACTGTATCGGCGAGCAGGGAAAAGGCCAGCAGTGTAAAGGCAGCAACCGCCAGCATGTCCCGGTTCTGCTGTATTCCCTGGAAGACGTAAAGGCAGACTACGGTGATCAGGATGATCAACAGGTCGAGCAGTCTTTGAATGACGGATATGCCGGCCTGATGGGCGCGCAGGATTCCGCGATCTCTTCTGTTCATCGAGTGAGTCTCTAGGACAATTGGTTCAGGCGGTGAGGCGCAGGGTGCGGGCGTAGAACTCCGAGAGCTCGCGGGCGAATCTGTCGGGTGCGAAGCGTTGGCGAACAAAGTCGCGCAGTTCTTCGGGGGGGCGAGTCGTGCCTGCCGAGAGGGCGCTCTTGATATGCCTGATCAACGTTTCTTCGCTGGAAAGATCCGCAACCAGTCCCACGGGGGAAACTATTTCCGGCAACGAGCCTGTCTGGTTGACCAGTACCGGCGTGCCTTTGGCGAGGGACTCGATGGCAACCAGTCCGAAGCCTTCCCAGCGAGACGGCATGATCGTCAGAGTCGCTCGTTCATAGAGCTCGGACAGGGAGTTCTTGTCCTGCCATCCCAGGAACCGAATATTGTCGGTGGCGACGTATTCGTGGCCCTCCAATACCGCTGAGCCAGCGACCAGCAGTTGGACATTTCTGAGGGATGGGCTGGTGAACGCGCGGTAGAGGAGGTCGAACCCCTTCTGGCGGTCCAGTCGGCCGACGAACAGAACCGTGCTGTCCAGCTTGCGACCTTGCCAGGGCAGGCCGGACAGATAATGCGGGTCGACAGGGTTGTAGATGATTACCTGATTGCCATTGGGTATGAATGCCGCTCGCTGCTGCTCGGTCCTGGAAATATGAATAATGCCGTCGGAGAGAATTCCGGTGAGGAGGTCCAGTGACCGGCTGGCCAGGTTCTCTATACGCGAGGTTTCGCGCAGGAATGACCAGCCATGGGCGCAATAGATTGCAGGGGGATTCTTCAACAGCATCAGCCGGCGCAACACGAAAATATAGCCGGCCAGGGAGCTGTGCAGGTGGATCAGGTCATAGCGGTCCTGCTTGAGTGCCTTGTGCAGTGCCTGGAAAAGATGAGCCGCACGGCTGATGCGTCGGTCTCCCTTGAACAGCAGGAGCTTCGAGCCACCGATGGCGATGCACTCGCGCTGGCTACCTGGGATCAGATACCGATTGTCGTGGGATGATGTCTTGTCCAGTGTCTCCAGGTAGGTGGCGACACCTCCCTGGATGGTCTCTGCAACGTGGAGGATCTTAAGGGTACGGAGGGAAAGTTCGTTCATGGCGGCGTGACAGGGAAAGTTTCAGGAATGCGAGAAATCCGTAGCAAGAGAAACTCGGCACGAAGAGCGGTGCCGAGTCGTTCAGGGCGACGAACAAAAAGATCTGTACTCCCGTTTTTACCGCGCGCAGATCGGGGCGGAGGCGGAGACTGAACGGGCTCGGATTTCCGATCAGCAACGGCGAGATGAAGAAAAGGGAGAAGCAGGCCAGGCCTATCAGGCCGAAGTCGTGATAGATCGACAGGTAGGGAGTTTCAGTGATGGCTGAAATCGGCTCCTGAGGCATGAGCCGGAACTCATTAAGCATCAAGAAGAACTGATCAAGATTGCTCAGAGAGCTATCCATCAGGATGCGATCACCGCCGAGATAGATGGTGGAGGCGAATATGGCGGCTGCCGCGCAGGGAACGAGGCTTGCGACCAGAGCAATTAGCAGACGAAGTGTGAGTCCTTCCTCCGTAGGTCATCAGCAAGGCGAGGGCGGTGAGTAACCACGACGTGCGAGAGAGGGAGGGGGGCATACTGGCGACCAGGATCATCTTGAAGAGCGGGCGGTGTTCGAGGCGGAAGCAGAGCGGGGTTAGCGTGGCCATGCTTAGGCCGTAGATGTTGCCGTTGTTGTAGGTGTAAACCGGCTTGAACAAGTCCCCGCGCTGGTTGTTGCGCCGCCAGACGGAAATAACATCATCACCGCCTCCAGCCGACAGATGGGGGAGACTGAGATAATCGACGGTCAGTGCTGCGTGCAGGAGAGAGAATTCCGACCACAGCTACTACTCGAATGCAGAGTGTCAGTGTTTGAAAAATGGTTGTCTGAGTCTGTTCGTTGTACAGCAGAGATAGCAGGTAGAAGAAGGTCGGTATCAGGATGAACACGAGCAGATACCCACCGAGATAACCGACGTTCTCGTGACTGATGAACAGCTCAGTTGCAACCCCAGACTTCCCAAAAGGACGCAATCGCCCAAGTGCAGTGCTCCTGGCGTGTTCAGCCGAAGCATCAGCGGGATCGGGTGCTTCCTGCATAGAGGCAACTTTTGGGACGTGCCACCAGGAAGACGACGATGCAACTGAGCGTCCGGGACAATGGCCGGAGGTCAGCTTGCGTGAAGCTTCCTCCAGCCTTGCAGGAATGCTCCGCCGGTGAGGGCCGCCCCGGTCAGTGCCTGGAATGCGAGATACCCCGCTTCATGCTTGAACAGGATGGCCAGGATCAGCAGCAGCATGCCGATGCCGGAGAGGTTGTAGATGGACAGCAACCACATGGCCACCGTGCCCGAACCGGTGTCCCCTGATCCATCTCGGCGTGCTCCTGCCAGTACGTTGACCTTGTTCAGAATCAATCGGGAGAAGAGCGAAAAGATGCTGGCCAGTGCGCCCAGCGCCAGGCTTTCGATATCTCCTGTGCCGTAGCCAATCGCCAGGTAGAGGCCTGCTGTGATGGTGTAGCCGCCCATGGCGTCGAGGAATTCACCTCGATTGGAACCAGTGCGCGTATAGCGGGCAATGTTGCCGTCCACGCAGTCGAGTATGAGCCACATCATAACGAGTCCACCGACCAGCCAGGCTGATGACGCCATCGCCGCTGCGGCGATGGAGAGCAGGGCAAACACGATGGAGGCGGCAGACGCCGCATTGGCGCTCATGCCCAGGGCGATGAAGAGTGCGGTGATGGGATAGGACAGTGGCCTGGCACAGAAGTAGGCCGCCGGATTTCCCCAGCGGTCGTAGTGGCTCTTGTCCCGTGGCATGGACTGCTTGATTTCAGTAATGGTCGGCATGGCTGTCGGTAGTGATTGGTTGGGGAAGAGATTTGCGGCAACTCAGGAGTGCGCGGATACGCAGCACTAACACCAGAAGTTCTGTCGCCAGGATTGCCAGGGCGACGTTGCGGGCGTTGATTTGGTCGAAAACATAGAGGCATGCCAGCACGAGGATGTTGGCAATCGAGGCGTGCACGACCGTGCGGTTGGCATGGTCGAGACGATCCAGTGCGGCAAAGGCCGGATATCCGAATGCGGCGGCAAGATAACTCGCCACCATGGCGGCGAGCATGACGATGAAAGTGCCTCGGGCGGCGATGAAGTCTTCGCCCAGAGCTCTTTGCAGAATTTCTCCGGAAAGGGCTGCGAGGAGGCTTGCCAGCAAGGCGAGTGCCGAGGCAGAGCCCAGGGTCACCATCAGGAACACCCGCCAGTTGCGATTCTTGGCCATGAACGGATAGAGCACCTGGTTCACCGGCAGGGCAGAGCCAATCCGATAGACCTGTTGACAGGCATAGAACTGTGCTGCCTGGATCTGTCCGGACAGGCCGACGACAGTCGTGGCTGCCGAGGTGTAGGTCGCGACGGCGATTCGTGAGGTGAAGAAGGGCAACGCTGTGCGAAATTCTTGCACGACCTCGTGCATCCGCGGCCTGAGCACGCGAAAGCCGCAACGGTAGATCTGTGCGATCGAAAGTCCGGCCGCTGCCAGCTGGGCTAGGCCCCAACCAAGAATTACCAGCCACGCGTCGCGGCTATCGTGGACGAACAACAGTACGATCAGTAGGTAGAGCGTCTTGGTCGATAGGTTGTAGAAGGTGATGACCTTCATACGCTCCAGGCCGATGAACAGCCAATTGGCCTGATACGCCTGGCCTACGATGGCGAGAATGCCCAGGGCGAAGAGCGGAGTATCCTGGCGGTATGCTGGAATCAATATAGGAACCAGCATGCCGATCAATGACGCTCCGGCAACGAGAGGCAACTTTCCCAGGAATACCGAGCCCAGTAGTCGGCCGATCAGCAGCGGTTCTTCGCGATGGCAAGCGATCCTGTAGGTGCTCGAGAGGCCATAGCCGAAATCGGTGATGATCAGCGACAACTGACTGAGGGAAAGCACCATCGCCACCGACCCGAAACTGGCGATGCCCAGCCGTTGGGTGAGGATCGGCAACAAGAGCAACGGTAGGAAGTTGGCCAGCTGCGTTAGGCTGGCAGCCAGCGTGTTTGCTGCCAGCGGATGGGTGAAAAGCCGTGTAATCGAACTCATGGGCGTCAGCGAAGGCGCTCGATGATCGATGAGATGGTATCGAGCGAAGCCTTCAGATCAGAGAGGTGGGACTTATCGAAATAGCCCAGGCTTTGTTTGATCTGCGTGCTGGAGATACCTTCGGTGCGAGGCAGGTAGACGACCTTGCACAACGAACTCAGGTGATCGAACTTCCCTTCCCAATCGTGTCCCATGCCGAGAATCGCTACGTCGTAGGACTCGATGTCCCGCGCTTTCTGCCCCCAGTCGGTTTCCGGAATTGCCAGGTCGACGAACTTGATCGATTGCACGATTTCTATTCGATCGGCGAACGGAATAATGGTCTTCTTGCCCTTGCCGGCGTTGAACTCGTCGGTGGAAACACCAACGATCAATCGATCGCCCAAGGCTTTCAGGCGGGTCAGTAGTTTCAGGTGGCCGTGGTGGAAAAGATCGAAGGTACCATAGGTGAGAACGGTCGTTTTCATTGAGCGCAGGGTTCATGGCGCGTGCCTCAACACCAAGGCGTCGGCACGCTACCGCCCCAGGATTTTTGGTTGATTTCCTGAGAACGCGGATGAGGTTGTTGTTATCGGCCACTGGGGCCGGGTTGTAGTGTGGTGTCGCGTGCTGCTTCTACCTGTGGTGTGCGAGCCGCTGGATGTGGGTAACTGGCACGCTGACGCGCGACTCTCTTTGCAGCAGATTGATCAGCAGGATCACTCGCTCAGTTCCGTCCCGGGCTTCGAAGATCGCTTCTATACCGAGGGATCCAGGAACGCTGACTCGGACTCGGTCCCCCGTCTCGAACAGGCGAACCACGGCAGCTGCGTGCGATCTCACTCCTTCTATGACCGAGTGCGGGATGGGCAATGGAGCGTTGTCAAAGCGAACTATCTGGCTGACCCCTCGAGTGGAGCGAATAGGCATCCAGTTGTCCTGCTGCGTGTCGAGCGCGATAAAGAGGTAGCCAGGAAAAAGCGGTTCCGAGCGAAGCTGCAGTGTTCCCTGGCTGACTCGCTCGACCTGACGCATTGGCAACAGGCATTCGTAGTGCTGTTGTTGCAGATTGGCCAGCGCCCGCAGGTCTTGCCTGGGCTTGCATTGCACTAGGTACCAGCGCCTTTCTTTGACTGCTTGCATGGATTCGCTCCGGAATGACCATCTGGCGTCAGCGGTTTCCCGACAGGTATTCATACTGGTAATTGGCATACGCCCCGTTGCCGTAATAGTCCGAGGCGCGTCGCTCAACGCCGTTAAAAATGGCCCCTTTGAGTTCGATGCCGTTCTGCTCAAAACGTCGAATGGTCAGTTCTATTTCCCGTGGCGCGTTCTTTCCAAATCGAGTGACGATCAGGCTGGTGCCCGCTTGACGCCCGACGATGGCTGCGTCGGTCACGGCCAATAGAGGAGGGGTATCGAGGATTACCAAGTCGAACTCGATGCTCGCTCTCTCCAGCACCTCGGTGAAGTTGGGGTGCATCAAAAGTTCAGAAGGGTTGGGGGGGATCTGGCCGCGGGAGATGAAGCTGAGGTTCTCCACTTCGGTCGGCTGGATGGCACTGCTGAAGTCACAGCGCTGGACCAGCAGATCGGAAAGGCCCATTTGCTCCTGTCGGGCAAATACCTTGTGCAGGTAGCCTTTGCGCATATCGACATCAATCAGTAGTACTCGCTTGCCGGCCTGGGCAATCACGGCGGCGAGGTTGGAGCTGACGAAGGATTTCCCCACCACGGGGCTTGGCCCGGAAATCATCAGGCGGTTGTCGCCGGATTCAAGCATGGCGAAATGTAGGCTGGTGCGCAGGCTGCGAAGGGACTCGACGGCCAAGTCCGTGGGGTGCCCCGTCGCGAGCAACGGCGCAGGATTAATGTTGCCCTTGCGGTTCCTTTTCCCCTTGTTGCGCTGGTCTTCTTCCGATTTCTGCAGTGCGCTGTAGGGAATGGAGGCGTAGACCGGCAAACCCAATTGCTCTATGGCCTCCGGCGATTCTATGCCTCGATTCAGTGCCTTGCGGAACAGGACGAGTGTTATAGAAGCGAACAAGCCCAGTAGAGTGGCAATGGCGATGATCAATGGTTTCTTGGGCTTTACTGGTTTCGTCAGGTCCACATCCGCCGCATCAATGATTCGCACGTTGCCAACGGCACCAGCGCGCATGACGTCCAGTTCCTGGGCCTTGTTCAGCATTTGGGTATAGATGGCTGTGCTGACCTGCACATCGCGTGTCAGGCGCAGCAGGTCTTGCTGCGTTTCCGGTAGCGCTTCCACACGTTTGGATAGGCCAGCCTGTTTGCTGCTCAGCTCGCCTATCTGTCGCATCAGAGCCTGGTAGGCTGGGTGCTGGCGGGTGAACTTCTGGTCCATCTCCGCCTGCTGCAGCTTGAGCTGCGAGATGCTGGTGTCCAGGGCGACTATCTGGTCCAGCAGTGCCTTGGTTTCCAGGCTGATGTCGGCGGACTTGGCTTGCGACTGGTAGCTACTCAGGGCGTTTTCGGACTTTTCCAGGTCACGACGGACCTCCGGCAGTTGTCCGCGGAGAAAATCCAGGCTGGAGGCGGCTTCGGCGGAGGCTCGCTCTACGTTCTGGAGCACATACTGTTGGCTGATGGCATTCAGCACGGCGAGTGCCTGATCGGGCTGCTCGTCATCCAAGGACAGCGCAAGGATTCCTGAATCCTTGCCTGTTTCGCTGACGTTGAGGGCCTGTTGGTAATCGAGGATGGCACTCAGGCGGCGTTCACGGGTAACCGTGAAACGAGTCCCCGGATTGGCGTGCAGGGTTTCCACCTGCACTTTCACGCCGTTCTGCTCCGCCGGTCGGCCAGCAATACCCTTCACCAGCAGATTATTATCGTCATCGAACAGGCTGAAGCTGCCGTTCTCGCTGACAATCAGAGTTAGATCTTTTTCCAGCAATGCATCCGGCACTTCGAGCTGAAATATCTTCAGCGCCTCGCCACCCCAGGCAAAGCGGCTCATGCCCAGCAAAGGTGGAGCTACATCACTTTCCTGTTCAGGTTGGTAGTGGCGATGGAGGAAGTTGCCGATCACTGGGAACAGGGACGGCTGGGTATCGATGTCCAGCTTGAGCGCATCCACGGCCTTTCCGATTACGTTGCGTGAGGTCAGCAACTGGATCTCGGTGACTGCTGGTGACTGCGCCCCCAGCAAGTCCGACATATCTGACAGACCAGGAATACCCGGCTTCTTCTGCTCCACCTGGATTATCGCATTGGCGCGATAAACCGGTGCCGCCAGCAGTGCATAAGCCGTGCCCACGACCATGAAGCTGGCGGTTATGCCTGCAATCAGCCATTTGCGATCGAGCAGCGTGCCAAGTAGGGCGAGTAGGTCAATTTCGTCGCTGTCTTCGATAGCGGGCGGAATAGGGAGCGTCTGCGGGTATTGCATGGGCGGCTTCTTGATGAGTTCAGCGTTGAAGTTGGAGGCGGTGGGACCAGGTCTTTACGCCTTCCTCGATCAGCGCGTAGGCGTGTTCGAAAGCAGCGGTGCCCTGTCTATAGGGGGCGGGGATTTCGCAGTCGTGCTGCCATTTGCCGAGCAAGAAGGTCTTGCCTCGGGAAGTAGACGAGAGACGAATGACGTCCTGCAGTTGGCGCTGCTCCATGACCAGTACCAGGTCGGCAGCCGTCAGGAGGCTGGGAGTTAGTTGCCGTGCTTGTGTTCGTGCGGTTGCTGGCCGTGACGCCGCAGGGTGGCGAGGGCGTGGGGTTCGATGGGGTGACCGACTACGGCAGTCAGGCCGGCGGAGCTGACCCGGATGCCAGTACCGGCCAGATTCTGCTGGAGCAGATATTCGCCCATTGGGCTGCGGCAGATGTTTCCTGCGCAGACAACCAGTACTTCCTTGAACACGCTAACCACCACTGCATGGATTGATCGATAACCATAGAGGGGCGGAAATTAAGCTTCGGACGGGGACGATTCAATGCGCTTTCCGGCCATTTCAAGGGTTTAGGAATTCTCTGAGCCGGGATTAGGGGAAAACTTTCAATGCGCCACGGGGAGGGGACAATTCTGATGGGCACACACTATCGCGGCGCATGTTCGACGTTGCGAAAATATGCCTGAGGACAATGCACGGAAGCCCCCCTGAGCGGGAGGCGAGGCACTACGGGGATCCGGCTGGATCAGCTGATGGCGAGTCGGCCGCCGGACTGTTGGGGAGCGAAGCGCGAGTAGAGTTGATCGAGCGAGTTGCGCAAATGCTCCTGATTGTGGAGTGCCTGGATGCGCCGGGTATTTTGTCGCAGTCTAGTCAGTGCATTCGGCGCGCCCTCGGCGAAGGCGCTCATTTCCTGGTTCGCTTCGCTAAGGCTTTGAAGGGTCGAGAGGCCCTCTGCGCTGAACGGCCCAATCTGTCGCAGCGCAATGGGCAAGTCGAGTTTCGCAGCCTCCAGGACTGAAATCGGGAAGCCATCCCAGGCAGCACTATGGAAATACAGGTCAAGGCCCTTCATGTGGGCGACCACTTCGTTGCGCGGGCGCCAGCCTGTGACTTCTATGCCGGCTCGCTCCAATTCGGCCATGGCCTGGATGTCGCCACCACCGATCCATTTGAAATGCGCGACATTCCGGCAGGCGTCGGCCACGTTGCGGAAGTAGTCGTAGCCCTTTTGCCGGCTGATGCGGCCGACCATGCCGATTACTGGCTTGCTGGTGAGGCTTCTGATCGCCGGAACGTCGGGTAGCTCATCGCAGACGTTGACCAGCCCCAAGGTGCTTCCCGGTTCGATCAGTTCGCCGGCGATGCGCTGCTCGTCCAGGCCGCAGCCTGCAATTACGGCGGTGCGTCGTGCCAGCAACGATTCGATGGTGCGATAGGCCTTGAGCATCATGGGATGGTCGCCACGAAGGAAAGCGAAACCATGGGGGGTGTAGACAATCTTCTGTGCGGGGATGAAGGGCAGGGCGCGGATTAGCGCGCCGGCGTAGGTGCTGTGCAGATGAATGACATCGGGCTGCACGCGATCAATATATGGTTTCACCCGCACAAGGCTGGTGAGGCGTCGTGGCACCAGTTCCATGTGCTTGAACAGGCCGTTGCCTTCCTCTCCTGTGGTGTCGCCTTTGCGCACCGAGGCCAGCAGGTAGTGCTCATGCTGCTGGGAGTTGAGGATGTAGGAGTTGATGGCCGAGGTGACGCCGCCGCCGAAGGACTCGGTAATGTGCAGGATCTTCATAAAGCGATGTAGGCCCCTGGAAAATTACTTGTCGTAACTGGGAGACCAAACAGCTGAATATGGTCTTGCTGGGCTAGAGCGTAGCCTTTTTCATCAGGGCTTTGTAAGGATTTCTGACGCTTTTTTCGGGCAAGTAATTTTTCGTCAAATTACCGGCGAAATCGCAAGCGCTCGCCCCAGGGGGCGACGGCCGATTCGATCAGCGTATAGGCGCGTTCAAAGGCTTCCGGGCCTTGGCGATAAGGGTCCGGGATCTCCTGGTCGGCCTGCCATTTGCCCAGCAGGAAGGTTTTGCCGCGAGCTTCGGGGGCGAGGCGGATCACGCTCTGGATCTGTGATTGCTCCATGACCAGGACCAGATTGGCTTCGTGGAGCAGTTCGGCGGTGAGCTGACGGGCGCGGTGAGGGTGGGGGGAGTGGCCGTGTTGGCGGAGGATGGCGAGGGCGGTGCTGTCGATGGGGTGGCCGACCAGCGCGCTGAGCCCGGCAGAGCCCACGGCGATGTCAGTGCCCTGCAGGAATTCGCGCAGCAGGTGTTCGGCGATGGGGCTGCGGCAGATGTTGCCGACGCAGACGATCAGAATCCTGTTGAACACGGGGAGCGTCCCTGACCGCGACCGATGGATCGTCAGAAATCTATCGGTCGCAGTGCAGAGGCGTCAAGCCGCCGGCAGAGGTGTTCAGCTCAGCCCTGATTGGCAGGAGGCTGCTCGGCGACGGCGCTTTCTTCCTGGGGCGGGCGCTCCAGGGCGACCTGGCGGATGGACAGGCGAATCTCCGCAGGCAGCACGCGTTTGGCCGCGCCTTCAGCCAGTTCGCCCAGCAGCTCGTGGTAGCTCAGCTTGCCGTTCTCGTCCTTGCGCAGCACGCCTTCGTCCAGGAGGGTCTGGATGAAGTGGCGGAACAGGCTCTTGTCAAAGAACTCCGGCGCGTTGAGGCCGTGGAGGACCGACAGGCGCTGGGCCATCACGGTGCAGAGGTTTTCCAGTTCTTCGGCGGTGAGCTGCTTCTGCCCTGCGTTGAGCACCAGGGAGATGGACATGTAGAAGCGCTGAAGGGTCTGGGTGATGGCTCGGGCCAGCAGGGTCAGCAGTACGTACTGGCGAGAGCTGGGCGCCGGGCGGATGAAGGTGTCGTTTTCCTGTTTGAGCAACTCACTGGCAACCATGGCCTGCAGCCATTGATCGACCACCGCATCCAGTTCGTCGAGGCTCCAGCGGATAAACAACTCGGCCTGCAGGTACGGGTACAGCGCGCGGGTGTAGCGCAGGAGTTGCTCGCGGCTGATCCGTCCGCTGTTCTGGAAGAAGCTGGCGATCAGCGCCGGCAGGGCGAAGATGTGCAGCACGTTGTTGCGGTAGTAGGTCATCAGCACCGCGTTCTGCTCATCGAGGTAGCAGATACGGCCGAGCGCGTCCTTCTGCTCGCTGAGCAGGTTCATGCTCTTCACGTACTCGATCAGTTGCTGGCCGTCGCCCTTGGGCAGCGTGGCGCTGGGCGAGTACGGGACCTTGCGCAGCAGGTCGAGATAAAGGTCGATGACCCGTGCCAGGGCGGTTTCGTCCAGGGCCAGGCGGGTGGTGGACAGCAGCGCCAGGGCCACCAGGTTCACCGGGTTGATCGCGGCGGCGTCGTTGAGGTGGCGGGCGACGTCGCGAGCCAGGTGGTTGGTCGTTTCCGAGAGCCAGGCTGGGCGGTACTCCGGGCCCAGGTCCTGCTCACGCCAGTCCGGTTGTTGCTGGTCGAGGAAGTCGTCGAGGTGAATCGGCTCGCCGAAATTCACCCAGACCTGGCCGAAGCGCTGTTTCAGTGCGCCGACGACTTTGAAGATGTCGAAGATCGATTCTTTCTTCTTCGCCGCGCCGCGCAGTTCGCCCAGGTAGGTACGGCCTTCGAGCACGCGCTCGTAGCCGATGTACACGGGGACGAAGACGATGGGCCGGCGCGAGTCGCGCAGGAAGCTGCGCAGGGTGATCGCCAGCATCCCGGTGCGTGGGTGCAGCATGCGCCCGGTGCGGGAGCGGCCGCCCTCCACGAAGTATTCGGTGGAAAACCCACGGCTGAACAGGGTGTGCAGATATTCGTTGAATACCGCGGTGTACAGCTGGTTACCCTTGAAGCTGCGGCGCATGAAGAAGGCACCGCCACGGCGCAGGATCGAGCCCACCACCGGCATGTTGAGGTTGATCCCGGCGGCGATGTGCGGCGGGGTCAGGCCATTGCGGAACAGCAGGTAGGACAGCAGCAGGTAGTCGATGTGGCTGCGGTGGCAGGGCACGTAGACGATCTCATGGCCCTGGGCGACTTCCTGCACACGCTCGATGTGGTTGACCTTCACGCCCTCGTAGAGCTTGTTCCAGAACCAGGTCAGGGTGACTTCGAGGAAACGGATCACCGGGTAGGAAACGTCGGCGGCGATCTCGTTGGCGTAGCGCAGGGCGGCGGCCTCAGCCTTATCCTGGGAGATCTTCTGGGTCTCGCATTCTTCCTGGATCGCCTGGCGCACCAGTGGCGCGCGCAGCAGACCCTTGACCAGGGTGCGCCGATGGGAGAGATCCGGGCCGATCACCGCGGTCTTCTGGTTGCGGAAGTGCACGCGCAGGATGCGCTGGACCATGCGCAATGTGCGTTCGTGGCCTTTGTTCTGTTCCACCAGCTCGCGCAGGTGGATAGGCGCGGAGAACTGCACGCGGGTCTTGCGGCCAAGGATGAGGATGCGCGCGAGCTTGCGCAGGCGGCCGGTGACGGCCCAGTTGTCGGCGAACAGCAGCTTCCAGGCGCTCTTTTCGCTGTCCGGGGATTGGCCCCAGAACACGCTGACGGGGATGATCTGCGCGTCATCGATGCCGTTCTGGCCGATGGCACCGAGCATGCGTACCAGCGCCGGCGGCGCGCCGCGCTTGTCCTGGCGGCCGAGCCAGTCGGGCTCCGGCGTCAGGTAGAAGAAGGCCGCAGGCTCGATGGATTCACCTACTGCCACCGGCATCACCGGGCGCGGCAGGCCAGCCTTGCGGCACTCGGTATCGACCACCGCGAGATCGCTCACCGAGGGCTGCTGCAGGACGTAGAGGACCGGTTTGCTGCGGTCGATCTTCAGGCTGAAGGCCGACTGGTTGATGGTTTCCGAGCGCACCCAGAGGTACAGCAGGCGGCGCAGGGCACCAAAACCGAAGCGGCGGAACGGGTAACGAGGCATACAGGCCCTATGGCTGGCGTAGGTAAAACGAGCGATTGCTCAGGCCGGCTAGTTTGCCGGATTAGGCCCCGCCAGCAAAGCCACCAACGCTTGGTCGGAGCACGCGGACAGCCCATGGACTGCGGCTATCCTGCCATTTAGGGGATGACATTCTGTGGAGGTTCCGCGATGCGTACATTCACTTGGGGATGCCTGCTCGCCTTGTCGGTTGTGCTGCCCGCCGAGGCTCAGACCGTCGTCCCGCTCAAGGGCCAGAGCAGCCAGCAGATGCAGCAGGATATGAGCGAGTGCAATAGCGTTGCTGCCAATGCGGCGAGCAGTGCCACCACCAGCTCCGACCCGAATGTCGGTGGCCGGGTTCGCGGAGCGGCCAGGGGCGCGGCAGCGGGTGCTGTGGCGGCCGAGGTGCGTGGGCAGCGGCATGACGAGATCTATGACCGCGCCAGTGACGATGCCAAGCAGCAGTACCGGCAGAATCGCGCCGGCGATGCCGCCGCTGCCGGGGCCGTGGTGGGTGCTTCGCGGCAGCGGCAGGATCGTCGGCAGAATCGCCGCACGCAGAATGAAGCCCAAAGCTCGGCCAGTGCCAGCGCTTACAGCGGTTGCCTGCAGGGACGCGGTTATCAGGTCAGCCCCTGATCGACGGTGGTCCTTTGATGGTGCACGACTGGCGCGCCCAGGTGCACTCAGGAGGGGAAGCTGTGGCGGTTATCCATCGAGCTGAATGGATTGGCGGATTGCGAATTCATCAGATAGATGATTGGGCATATTGCCGCAGCTTGAACTGCAGGGCGCGTTCTCGCAGCGTTTGAAAGACATATCCGCACAGCGCCAAAAGCGGATGAACGGGAACGAAACTACCCGCCGTAAATGCGCAAAAGTGCGAAAGGGTCCACGTTCGAAACACTTTCGTTACGCTGGGTAACGAGCACCAAAATGGCTCTGCAGGCCCCGAAAAATGGCACTTTGGCCTGTTTGGTCATAGGGGCGCGGCGTTGATGAAAAAGTGCTTTTCAGCTGTAACTTTTGATTTATATACTCGGGAGCGCTGTCGTCCTTGGGCGTTATTCGAATTACCTTCTACGTGCCATTCGGCGCGGGTTGGATGATAAGGAAAGCGTTCACCCGGCGACTGCCGAAGTCCTCATTCCCGGGGGCCATCCAAAAATAATAGGCAAGTTGGAGAGTGTGGTAATGGCTGATCGTGAGGTCGGAACCGTCAAGTGGTTCAATGACGCCAAAGGTTATGGATTCATTCAACGCGATAGCGGTCCGGACGTTTTCGTTCACTACCGTGCCATTCGTGGCGATGGTCACCGCTCCCTGGTCGAAGGCCAGAAAGTGGAGTTCTCGGTGATCCAGGGTCAGAAAGGCCTCCAGGCGGAAGACGTCGCCAAGGTCTGAGCCCCCGAAACAGCAAAGGCCTGTCCATTGGACGGGCCTTTGTTTTTCAAGCCTTGCGCAAGTCGGTTTTCAGCCCGTGCGCCAAGTGATCTCTTCGACGCCTGCCGCGGTCACTTTCAGCCAGCGGTCCGCGTCTTCCTCGCCCTGATCCTCGCTCCAGCTCCCCGGTGCGCAGCGCACCTCGACTTCCAGCGCAGCGCAGGCGTCGCGGGCGCAGGCGACATCGTCGTCCCATGGGGTCTTGTCGCTGTCCAGGAACAGGCTGTTCCACTTACCCACGGCCTTGGGCAGCCAGGTGGCGGGAATGCTGCCGGCGGTGCACTTCAGGGTTTCGCCCTGGGCGCGCCATTCGCTGCACGGGCCAAGTGCCTTTTCCAGCCAGGCGCTGACGGCGGCCTGGTCGGCATCCTTGATGTAGATCTCGATATCCGGTTGGCGCATGGCGTCCTCGTCAGGGTTCTTGGCGTTGCAGCCAATCGTAGCGTACCGCGACCGTCACCTCGAAGGGTTCGGCGAGGATGCGCTCGCGCCGTTCGGGATTGACGCGCCAGCCGTGGGGCGTCATCGCCAGCAGGTGCTCGCGGGCTTCGCGGGTTTCCAGCGCAAGCGTGAAGCTCAGTTGCTCGGTGTGCGCCAGTTTCAGCTCATCGGGCAGGTCGGCGAGGTGCTTGTCCTCGACGTACTCGCGCACTTCGTCGTACAGGCGCTGGCGCAGTTCGAGCAGGTGATCGCGAGCCGGGCCCAAGCGCAGCACGCCGCCGCCTGGAGTCAGCAGGCGGGAGGCTTCTTTCCAGTCGATCGGGCTGAACACGCTGGCCAGCAGTTGGCAGGAAGCATCAGCCAGCGGCACGCGAGCCATGCTGGCGACCATCCAGGTCAGTTGCGGGGCGCGCCTGCACGCGCGTTTGACCGCCTCGCGGGAGATATCCAGCGCATAGCCGTCGGCCTTGGGCAGGGCTTCACCCAGTTGTGCGGTGTAGTAACCCTCACCACAACCGATATCCAGCCAGCGCCCCGGAGCGCGATCGGCGGCCAGTTCGGCCAGGCGCTTGGCCAATGGGGCGTAGTGACCGGCGCCGAGGAAGTGCCGGCGCGCCTCGACCATGGCGGCGTTGTCGCCCGGATCGAGGCTCTTCTTGTGCTGCACCGGCAGCAGGTTCAGATAACCCTGGCGGGCGCGGTCGAAGCGGTGGCCAGCAGGGCAGGCGACGCCGTTGTCGACCTCGGTCAGCGCCTCGCGGCACAGCGGACAGATCAGCATCACTTTTTCCCCGGTGCCAGCGGCTGCGGCAGGTCGTTGCGCAGCACGGTGGGCAGGGAGCGGCGGCGCTGGGCGATCTGGTACACGCGCAGGGAATAGCGGCGCTCGGCGGCTGGCGCGGGCGGAGGAGTATCGGGCTGCACGGCGCCCAGGCAGAAGCCTTTGTTCGGTCCACTCATGCCAGCAGTCGCACCAGGGTCTGGTAATAGATTTCGGTCAGCACATCGAGGTCGCTGGCCAGTACGCGTTCGTCCACCTGGTGGATGGTGGCGTTCACCGGGCCGAGTTCGACCACCTGGGTACCCATGGTGGCAATGAAGCGGCCGTCGGAGGTGCCGCCGGAGGTCGAGGGGGTGGTCTCGCGACCGGTGACCGCGCGGATTGCTGCGGCCACGCCATCGAGCAGTTCGCCCGGCTGGGTGAGGAACGGCAGGCCGGACAGCGCCCAGTCGATGTGCCACTCCAGGCCGTGCTTGTCGAGGATGGCTGCGACGCGCTGCTGCAGGCCTTCGACGGTGGACTCGGTGGAGAAGCGGAAGTTGAAGATCACCTTCAGCTCGCCGGGGATCACGTTGGTCGCGCCGGTGCCGCCATTGATGTTGGAGATCTGGAAGCTGGTCGGCGGGAAGTAGTCGTTGCCGTTGTCCCAGTGCTCGGCGGCCAGTTCCGCCAGGGCCGGGGCGGCGAGGTGGATCGGGTTCTTCGCCAGGTGCGGGTAAGCCACGTGGCCTTGCTTGCCACGCACGGTAAGGGTGGCGCCGAGGGAGCCGCGACGGCCGTTCTTGACGATGTCACCCACCAGAGTGGTGCTCGACGGTTCGCCGACGATGCACCAGTCCAGGCGCTCGTTGCGGGCCTTCAGGCGCTCGACCACGGCCTTGGTGCCGTGATGGGCGGGGCCTTCCTCGTCACTGGTGATCAGGTAGGCGATGCTGCCGCGATGGTCCGGGTAGTCGGCGACGAAACGCTCGGTGGCGATGATCATCGATGCCAGGCTGCCTTTCATGTCTGCCGCACCACGGCCGCAGAGCATGCCGTCGGCGTCGATCAGCGCGTCGAACGGCTGGTGCTGCCAGGCCTGCTCGGGGCCGGTGGGGACCACGTCGGTGTGACCGGCGAAGCACAGCACCGGAGCGCTGGCGCCGTCGCGCCCCTGGCGCAGGGCCCAGAAGTTATCCACATCCTCGATGCGCATGGGCTCCAGGGCGAAACCGCAGGCGTCCAGGCGTTGCATCATCAACTGCTGGCAGTCGGCATCGACCGGTGTGACGGAGGGACGGCGAATCAGCTCGCAGGCGAGGGCCAGTGTCGGCGAGAGGGACATTGAGGGCATCCTGGGGGTGGAACGGAAAAAGGCGCCCATCTTAAAGCAAAAACGCCGGCGAATGGCCGGCGTTCTTGGGAGCGGATCAGCGGTGCGTTTCACCTTGCAGGAGCGAGCTTGCTCGCGAACCCGCCTGACGCAAGAGCATCAGGCCACAGCGTTCGCGAGCAAGCTCGCTCCTGCAGGGGCTGCATCAGTTGGCCGGTGCGGCGTCCGCTGCCGGCGCCTCCTGAGCCTTGGGCGCCGCGGACAGCAGCGCCATCACCAATGCCGCTAGGTAGGGCAGCGACTGCACCAGCAGCATGGCCACCCAGAACATCATGTCGCGGCTTGGCACGCCCTGCACCAGCACGATACCCAGCGCCGCGCCCCACAGCAGGAGCATGATGAACACTTCTTCGCGAGCCTCGGCCAGCGCCACCAGGAGGCCGTGATTGGAGGCCATCTTCGGTGTGCGGAAGAACGGGATGGTCTTGGTGAACGTTCCGTACAGCACCGCCTTGGCGATGGTGTGCGATAGCGCCAGGCCCGCCACTGCCGCCTGGAACGAGCGCACGAGGTCGACGCCCACCGCGCGGCGATAGAGGAACATGATCTTGCCGAACTTGAAGAAGAACAGCGCCAGCGGCGGGATGGCGAAGATCAGCAGCGGCGGGTCGACCCGCTTGGGCACGATGATCATCGCCGAGGACCAGAGCAGCGCGCCGACGGTGAAGAAGATGTTCATGCCGTCGGCGATCCATGGCAGCCAGCCGGCGATGAAGTGGTAGCGCTGGCCAAGGGTCAGTTTGCTGTCCTTGCCCTGGAACAGCGCGCGGGCGTGGCCCTTCATGATCTGGATGGCGCCGTAGGCCCAGCGGAAGCGCTGCTTCTTGTAGTCGATGAAGGTGTCGGGCATCACGCCCTTGCCGAAGCTCTGGTGCGAGTAGGCGGCCGAATAGCCCTTCTCGAACACCCGCAGGCCCAGTTCGGCGTCCTCGCAGATGGTCCAGTCGGCCCACTTCAGCTCGTCCATCACGGTGCGGCGGATCATGGTCATGGTGCCGTGCTGGATGATCGCGTCGCGGTCGTTGCGGGTGACCATGCCGATGTGGAAGAAGCCCTTGTATTCGGCGTAGCAGAGCTTCTTGAAGACGTTTTCCTCGCCGTCGTGGTAATCCTGCGGGGACTGCACCACCGCGATCTTCGGATCACTGAAGTGCGGCACCATCTGCTTGAGCCAGTTGGGCTCGACGCAGTAGTCGGCATCGATCACCGCCACGACTTCGACGTCCGGTGCTGTGTGCGGCAGGATGTAGTTCAGCGCGCCGCCCTTGAAACCGGCCAGCGGCGCGACGTGGAAGAAGCGGAAGCGCGGGCCGAGGATTTCGCAATAATCGCGTACAGGTTCCCAGACCGCCGGGTCCTTGGTGTTGTTGTCGATGATCAGGACTTCGAAGTCCGGATAGTCGAGCCTGGATAGCGCATCCAGGGTCTTTTTCATCATCTCCGGCGGTTCGTTGTAGCAGGGCACGTGCACCGAGACCTTGGGGCGGTAGCCGGTATCGGTGAGCACCGGGTCGAACGGCCGGCGGCGCTTGCGTACCCAGACGGTCTCGGCCAGTTCGTGGGCCTCGGTCAGCAGGACGATGAACACGCCCAGCGCGCCGATACCCAGCAGGCCGCCGACGGTCAGGCTGAACCAGGTGCTGTATTGCTGGCTGTAGTCGTAGGCGATCCACACCAGCACCGAGCCGCCGGCGAAGGCGACCACAGTGAGGAAGGTCCGTCCGCGCTGGCGCAGGGCGCTGCCGTCGATCATCAGCAGGGTCAGGGCGAGCAGCGCCATCACCACCGAGGCAACCGCCAGGGCACGCCATTGCGGGATGTTCACCACCGGGCCATCGAAGTTGAACTTCGGCTGGCGCTGGGCGTTGTAGACGCCCCAGTAGGCGCCCACCGAACCTTCGTCACCGACTTTCCACGGCTGGTCGAAGGCCTCGACGACGAAGTAGTTGTAGCCCTTCTTGTTCAGCAGGTTGGTCAGCGTACGCAGGTAGATGGCCTGGTCCGCCTGAGTGGCGTCGGCGCCACCGCGCATGCGGCCATTGCTCGGCCAGCCGACCTCGGCCAGCAGCAGCGGCTTGCGCGGGAACTTGGCGCGCAGCTCCTTGGCGCGTTCGAGGACGAACGGCACGGCGTCGTCCATCGGCGTGTATTCCCAGTACGGCAGTACGTGGGCGGCGATCAGGTCGACGTGTTTGGCCAGCTCCGGGTACTTCTCGTAGATGTGCCACTGCTCGGCGGTGGTCACTGGGACCTTCACCGCCTTGCGCACGCGGTCCAGGTAGGCGTTGAGTTGCTCCACCGTGACTTCGCGGCGGAACAGCGCCTCGTTGCCGACAATGACCCGCACCACGCTGCGCGAGTTGTTGGCGATTTCGATGCCGCGTTCGATCTCGGCTTCGTTATCGGCTTCGTCCGGGCCGATCCAGATACCGAGGCTGACGCGCATGCCGAGCTCTTCGGCCAAGCGCGGGATATCGGCCAGCGAACCCTTCACCGAATAGGTACGGATGTTGTCGGTCTGCTTGGAGACCAGTTCCAGGTCCGAACGGATCTCGTCGTCGCTGGGGAACTGGTCCTTCTGGGGATTCTGGTTCAGGCGGAAGGGCGAGAAGGAGAATCCGGAAATGCTTTCCGGCCAGTCAGGAACGCTGACGGGGCGGTTATAGAGAGCCCAGAAGCCGGTGAAGAGTGCCGCGAGAGCGACGAACACCACCAGGTTGAGGCCGAACTTGCGTGCAGGCATGGTGCGATCGGGTTCCAAAGGGTGGAACGGGGAGGGGCCGGGACAATCTCTGTGGGGATGGCTCGGTCGGGGCGCATCCTACCCCGCACTTCCGGGGCTGTACAGGTTGCCGGCGCCGTCCGCCGCGTAGGCGTCCGTGGGTATTTTCCGACAGTTTAGAATGTGCTGTAGGTGCGTGACTGAGACTGCGGCAATCGGGCTTTGTTGCAGGCGTGCCAGGGTTGCTCCTTACGGGAGCTCGGTCGTTATAGAATGCCGGCCGTTTCGAGATGAGGTGTGGGCGATGCAACTGGATGAACAGCGTTTCGGCGGAATCGCGCGGCTTTATGGTCGCGAGGGCCTGGAGCGGCTGGCGGCCAGCCATGTGGCGGTGGTCGGGATCGGCGGCGTGGGTTCCTGGGCGGCCGAGGCCCTGGCGCGCAGCGGCGTGGGCGAGATTTCGCTGTTCGATCTGGACGACGTCTGCGTTACCAACACCAATCGCCAGGTGCATGCCATCCAGGGAGCCGTGGGCAAGCCCAAGGTCGACGTCATGGCCGATCGCCTGAAAGCGATTAACCCAGCCATTGTCGTACACGCCGTAGCCGACTTCGTCACCCGCGAAACCATGGCGGACTACATCACTCCCGAACTGGACTGCGTGATCGACTGCATCGACAGTGTCGCCGCCAAGGCCGCACTGATCGCCTGGTGCAAGCGCCGCAAGCTGCAGATCATCACCACCGGTGGCGCGGGCGGGCAGGTGGACCCGACGCAGATCCAGGTGGCCGACCTGAACAAGACCTTCAACGACCCGCTGGCTGCCAAGGTCCGCTCCACGCTGCGCCGTGACTACAACTTCTCGCGTACGCCCGGCCGCCACTACAGCGTGCAGTGCGTGTTCTCCACCGAGCAGCTGCGCTATCCCAAGCCGGACGGCACCGTGTGCCAATCCAAGAGCTTCGTCGGCGAGGGCGTGAAGCTGGACTGCGCTGGAGGGTTCGGTGCGGTGATGATGGTTACCGCGACCTTCGGCATGGTCGCGGCGGCGCGGGCGGTGGACAAGATCGTTGCCGGCGCGCGGCGGCCTTCGGAGCGTTCCGCAGGCTGAATGCTCTTGTAGGAGCGAGCTTGCTCGCGAACCCGCCCGACACCGTGGCATTCCGCCAAAGCTTTCGCGAGCAAGCTCGCTCCTACGAAAAGCCGGAGGTTCAGGCGGCGGTCAGTTCCCGCATCCGTTTCAGCACGGCATTCAAGCCATTGCTACGCGACGGCGACAGCTGCCGGCCCAGCCCCAATTGCTCGAACCAGCCCGGCAGGTCGAGCGCGGATAGCTCCTCCGCCGGCAGACCGTCCACCCGCACCAGCAGCAGGGCCAGCAAGCCGCGCAGCAAGCGCGCATCGCTATAGGCGCGGAAGTGCCAGCGCTCGTCACGCCGATCCGCCACCAGCCAGACGTTGCTCTCGCAGCCCTGCACGCGTTGCTCGTCGCCTAGTTCAGCCTCGCTTAGCGGCTCCAGCTTTTCGCCCCACTGCATCAGCAATCGCGCGCGTTGCTCCCAGCCCTGCAGGACAGTAAAGGCCTGCAGCGCCTCGGCGGCAGCGGCGGGGAGGCTCATCGCAGCAGCTCCAGAGCACCGTCCAGCGCTGTGAAGAAACGCTCCAGATCGGCGCCGTCGTTGTACAGGCCGAGGGAAACGCGCAGGGCGCCGGCAACATCCAGGGTTTTCATCAGCGGCATGGCGCAATGGTGCCCGGCACGTACGGCGATGCCTTGCTCGGTAAGCAGGTGGCCAAGGTCGGAGACGTGCACGCCATCGACCACGAAACTGGCCAGCGCCACTTCCGGCTCGCCCAGCACGCGCACGCCGTCACGGGCGCGCAGGCCGGCCAGCAGGCGGGCGTGGAGAAAATCTTCGTGGGCGCTGACTTCGGCGCTGTCCTGGGCAGCCAGCCATTCCAAGGTGGCGCCGAGGGCGATCACCTGGCCGATCGGCGGAGTACCGGCTTCCAAGCCCATGGGCGCGCTGTGGAACTGCGCATCGAAGTAGTCCGCCGCGCGCACCATCTCGCCGCCGAACTGCCAATGCGTCACGCGTTCCAGCGCCTCCGGGCGGCCCCAGAGCAGGCCGAGGCCCTCCGGGCCGTAGAGCTTGTGGCTGGAGCAGACGTAGAAGTCGCAGCCCAGCGCCGACAGGTTGTGCCGGCCGTGAACCACCCCTTGCGCTCCATCGACCACGCTCAGTGCGCCGTGCTGGCGGGCCATCTGCAGCAGTTCCGGCAGCGGTTGCCAGGTGCCGAGCACGTTGGACAGCTGGCTGATGGCGAGCAGGCGGGTGCGTGGGCCGATCAGGCCGGCGGCGCGATTCAGGTCGATACGGCCGTCGGCGTCCAGCGGCAGCACCACCAGCTTCAGCCCTCGGCGCTGCGCCAGTTGCTGCCAGGGCAGCAGGTTGGCGTGGTGTTCCAGCGCGCTGACGACGATCTCGTCGCCCGCCTGGAGCTGGCTTTCCAGCCCGTAGGCCAGCAGGTTCAGCGCTTCGGTGGCTCCGCGGGTGAAGACGATCTGCGCCGGGCTGCCGCCATTGAGCCAGTTGGCGGCCAGGCTGCGGGTCGCCTCGAAGGCACGGGTGGCGCGCTCGCCGGGCAGGTGCTGGGCGCGGTGCACATTGGCAGCGCCGCTGGCGTAGTAGCCGGCGAGGGCGTCGATCATGGCCCGCGGTTTCTGCGCGGTGGCGGCGCTGTCGAGGTAGGTCTGGCCTTCGGCCTCGAAGGCGGCGAGGGCCGGGAAGTCGGAGCGCCAGGGCGAGGGAATGGACATGGGCGTGCGGCCGGTTGCGGAAGAAAGTAAAACGGGGGCCGCAGCCCCCGCTTCTCCAAGCTTAGTGCGTACCCCGCGCGAGCGGGGCGCCCAGCTTAGTTGTGCGCGTGCAGCGCCTCGTTCAGCTCGATGGCAGTCTTGTTGGTCTTGCACTCGACTGCGCCGGTCTGGGAGTTGCGGCGGAACAGCAGGTCAGCCTGGCCGGCCAGGTCGCGGCCCTTGACCACTTTTACCAGGGTGTTCTGGTCGTCCAGCACGGCGATCTTGGTGCCGGCGGTGACGTAAAGGCCGGCTTCGACGATGTTGCGGTCGCCCAGCGGGATGCCGATGCCGGCGTTCGCGCCGATCAGGCAGCCTTCGCCGACGCTGATGACGATGTTGCCGCCGCCGGACAGGGTGCCCATGGTGGAGCAGCCGCCGCCCAGGTCGGAACCCTTGCCGACGAACACGCCAGCGGACACGCGGCCTTCGATCATGCCCGGGCCCTGGGTGCCGGCATTGAAGTTGACGAAGCCTTCGTGCATCACGGTGGTGCCTTCACCAATGTAGGCGCCCAGGCGCACGCGGGCGGTGTCGGCGATGCGCACGCCAGCCGGAACCACGTAGTCGGTCATCTTCGGGAATTTGTCGACGGAGAAGACTTCCAGCAGCTTGCCCTTCAGGCGCGCTTCCAGTTGCAGCTCGGCCAGCTCGGCGAGGTCGACGGCGCCCTGGTTGGTCCAGGCCACGTTCGGCAGCAGCGGGAAGATGCCGGTCAGGTTCAGGCCGTGCGGCTTGACCAGGCGGTGGGACAGCAGGTGCAGCTTCAGGTACGCCTCCGGGGTGGAGCTGGGGGCGGCGTCTTCGGCCAGCAGGGTGGCGACCAGCGGCTTCTGGCTCTCGGCCAGGCGGTTCAGCAGGGCGGCCTGGGCGGCGTCCACGGTCTCGACGGCGTCGGCCAACTGGTAGGCCTGGTGAGCGGTGAAGGCGATCGCCTGGTTGCCGCCTTCATAGGCCAGCAGCGGGGCGATGGCAGCGACCAGTTCGGCGCTGGGGTTGAGCAGCGGCTGCGCGTAGAAAACTTCCAGCCAGTTGCCCTGGCGGTTCTGGGTGCCGACACCGAAAGCGATGCTGAACAGGGATTTCGACATGTGGGGATTCCTTGAAAGAGATTCTCGAATAACGGATTCGGTCAGGCCGGACGGCGGCTGAGCAGCAGGCCCAGCCCGGCGCTGCCCAGCAGCGCGGCACAACCACGGTTGAACAGGCGCCGGGCGCGTGCGCCGGCGAGCAGCTTGCCGAGGCGGACCCCGGCGAGCCCGTAAAGGGCGATGGCCAGCCATTCCAGAAGCAGGAAGGCTGCGCCGAGTTGGGCGAACTGGGCGCCCACGGCCTGACGCGGGTCGACGAACTGCGGCAGGAAAGCGGTGAAGATGAGGATCGCCTTGGGATTGCCGGCGGCTACCCAGAACTCCTGGCGGGCCAGGCGCCATAGGTTGGTGGCGGTAGCGGGGGCGCCCTCGACGGACAGGTCCGCTGTCGGCGCGCGCCACAGTTGCACGGCCAGCCACAGCAGGTAACCGGCGCCCACCAGCTTGATCGCCAGGAACAGCCAGGCCGAGGCCTGCAGCACCAGCGCCAGGCCGGAGGCGGCGAAGGCCAGCATGCCGGCGAAGGCGACCAGCCGGCCGCCGCCCGCGAGGGTGGCGCGCAGCAGGCCGAAGCGTGCGGCATTGTTCAGCGACAGCAGGTTGTTCGGTCCCGGCGCCAGGTTCAGGGCGAAGCAGGCGGGGAGGAACAGGGCCCAGGCGATGCTCATCGTCTTGCGACTCAGGCCAGGGCGGCGGCGTAGAGGTCGGGCTTGAAGCCGACCAGGGTGCGATCACCCAGGTCGAGCACCGGACGTTTGATCATCGACGGCTGCGCGACCATCAGTTCGATGGCCTTGGCCTGGTCGATATCGGCCTTCTGTGCGTCGTCGAGCTTGCGAAAAGTGGTGCCGGCGCGATTCAGGACGATCTCCCAGCCATGCTCGTTGCACCATTGCTCCAGGTGCGCGCGGTCTATTCCGCTAGTCTTGTAGTCGTGGAAGGCGTAGTCGACGCCATGTTCTTCCAGCCAGGTACGGGCCTTCTTCATGGTGTCGCAAGCTTTGATTCCATACAGCGTCCGCTCACTCACGGGGCGCTACTCCTTTTCGATGCTTTTTTCAGGCGCGGGATTATGCCATTTCCCAGCGCCTTGCGGGACGCCGCCGGGAGGCCGGCGTATTGCAACAGTTTTTTGCCCGATGCGGGGCTGATCCGGCCTGCACCAGGTGCTTCAATGGATGGTTGTGCTGGAGTTCGTCGATGCAAACCGTTTACACCGTATTGATCCTGCTGCTGGTCGTGGGGGGAACCCGACTCGCCGCGCAGCTGATCCCGCTGCCGCTGCCCTTGATCCAGATCGTCGCCGGTGCCGCGCTGGCCTGGCCGAGCCTGGGGCTGCATGTTGGCTTGGACCCCGAGCTGTTCATGTTCCTGTTCATCCCGCCACTGCTGTTCGCCGATGGCTGGCGCATGCCTAAGGGCGAGTTCTGGAAGATGCGCTGGCCGATTCTCACCCTGGCCTTCGCCCTGGTGCTGTTCACCGTGCTCGGCGGCGGCGTCTTCATCCACCTGCTGATCCCCGAGATTCCCTGGGCGGCGGCCTTCGCCCTGGCGGCGGTGCTATCGCCGACCGATGCGCTGGCGGTCTCGGCCATCGCCCAGGACCGCCTGCCCAGGCGCCTGATGCACGTTCTGCAGGGCGAGGCACTGATGAACGACGCTTCCGGCCTGGTGGCGTTCAAGTTCGCCATCGCGGCGGCCATGACTGGCACCTTCTCGCTGATGGATGCCAGCCTGAGCTTCCTGCTGGTGGCGATCGGCGGGCTGGCCTGTGGCGTGTTCATCAGTTGGCTGCTGGGGCGGATTCGCGCCTGGATGATCCGCCGCGGCTGGGATGATCCGGCGACCCACGTGGTGCTGATGCTGCTGTTGCCCTTTGCCTGCTACATGATCGCCGAGGATCTGGGCGTCTCCGGCATCCTGGCGGCGGTGGCGGCCGGCATGATGCAGAGCTGGGCCGACCTGCTGCCACGGCAAACCAACACCCGTCTGCTCAATCGCAGCGTCTGGTCGATGCTGGAGTTCGCCTTCAACGGCGTGGTGTTCCTGCTGCTGGGCCTGCAGTTGCCGGACATCCTGAAATCGGTCTCCCACCATGCCGATGACGTGATGTGGCGCTCGTCGCTGCTGCTGTTCTACGTTCTGGCGGTGTTCGCCGTGCTGCTCCTGCTGCGCTTCGGCTGGGTCTGGTGCTACTGGAAGGTGTCCGTGCGCTTCGAGCAGTGGTGGGGGATCGAGCTGGGCGGCCGATCCGGCGAGCCGGTTCTGCGGCTGTCGGCGATCTCGGCGCTGGGCGGGGTGCGCGGGGCGGTGACCCTGGCGGGTGTACTTTCGGTGCCCTTGCTGTTGCTCGATGGTTCGGCGTTCCCGCAGCGCGACCTGATCATCTTCATTGCCACGGGGGTGATCCTGGTGTCGCTGATCGCCGCCACCATCGGCCTGCCCATCCTGCTTCGGGGGCTGCCAGCGGCCAGCAATGATCAGCGCGAGCGCGAGGTGCAGTCGGTCTGGCGCAAGACCGCAGCGGCGGCCATCCACATGCTGGAGGGGGAGGAAATGCCTGCTCGCGACGGCGCGGATGCTGACGAAGCGGCCCGGCTGGCGGAGGTGAAGGCGCGGCTGATGGCCGAGTACCGCCATGAACTGGACCCGGCGCCTGATACCCAGGAAGCCCGCGAGCGTGCCCGGGGCCTGGAGTTGGCCGATCAGGCTTTGCGCATCAAGGCGCTGCGGGCGCAGCGGCTGGAGTTGTATCGCATGCGCCGGGAGCACGAGATCGACGACGAGACCATGCGCGAGGTGCTGGGCGAGCTGGATAGCCAGGAAGCCTGGGTCACCAGCAAGGCGGGGCGCTGGGTGTAATGGTGCTCTTGTAGGAGCGAGCTTGCTCGCGAACCGCTGGGCTCTGGAGCCGCAGGATCGCTCTGTTCGCGAGCAAGCTCGCTCCTACAGCTATCAGACTTGCAGGTTCTGCACGTAACGCTTGATGCGCTCGGCCGCTTCCACGCACTCGGCCAGCGGAGCTACCAGCGCCATGCGCACGCGGTTGGCGCCGGGGTTCTCGCCGTTCACTTCGCGGGACAGGTAGGAGCCCGGTACCACGGTGACGTGCTGCTGGTCGAACAGGCCACGGCAGAACTCGGTGTCGGCCACCGGGGTCTTTGCCCACAGATAGAAACTGCCGTCCGGGCGCTGCACGTCGAGTACGCCGCCGAGGATGTCCAGCACCGCGTCGAATTTCTCGCGGTACAGGTCGCGGTTGGCGCGCACGTGGTCTTCGTCCTTCCAGGCCGCGACGCTGGCCAGTTGGGTCTGAACCGGCATGGCGCAGCCGTGGTAGGTGCGGTAGAGGAGGAATTTCTTCAGTACGTCGGCGTCGCCGGCGACGAAGCCCGAACGCAGGCCAGGCAGGTTGGAGCGCTTGGACAGGCTGTGGAATACCACGCAGCGCTTGAAGTCCGCGCGGCCCAATTCGGCGCAGGCGGTCAGCAGGCCGGCCGGCGGGTTCTGCTCGTCGAAGTACAGCTCGCTGTAGCACTCGTCGGCGGCGATCACGAAGTCGTGCTCGTCGGCCAGGGCGATCAGCTTCTTCAGGGTTTCCAGCGGTACCAGCGCCCCGGTGGGGTTGCCCGGCGAGCAGAGGAAGAGAATCTGGCAGCGCGCCCAGACGTCCGCCGGCACGGCATCGAAGTCCGGATTGAAGCCGTTGTCTTCCAGGCACGGCAGGTAGTGCGGCTCGGCGCCGGCCAGCAGGGCTGCGCCTTCGTAGATCTGGTAGAACGGGTTCGGGCTGATCACCAGGCCCTTGGCGTTGCGGTCGACCACGGTCTGGGTGAAGGCGAACAGCGCTTCGCGGGTGCCGTTCACTGGCAGCACGTGGCGCGCAGCGTCCAGCCAGCCGGCGGGCACCTTGAAGCGGCGCTCGCACCAGTCGGCAATGGCTTCGCGCAGCGCGGGAATGCCCAAGGTGGTGGGGTACACGGCCAGTTGGTCGAGGCTGTCGGCCAGGGCCTTGGCGACGAACTCCGGCGAGCGGTGCTTGGGCTCGCCGATGGACAGCGCGATGGGCTTCAGCTCAGCCGGCGGCTGGGCGCCAGCCAGCAGGGCGCGGAGCTTCTCGAAGGGGTAGGGCTGGAGCGAGTCGAGGGCAGGGTTCATGGCAAGGCTCTTTCGTTCTGATGCGTACAAAAATAGGGACTAGATACTGATACGGACCGGCATGCTCGGCTGGCCGCCGTCCGAGAGAATATCCACCAGCGCGGTCTGGATGCGCTTGCACAGCTCCGGGTCGGAGAGCGGCTGGTTGTGCGCATCGGTGACGAAGAACACGTCCTCCACGCGCTCGCCCAGGGTGGCGATCTTGGCGTTCTGCACCGACAGGTCGAAGTCCAGGAACAGCCCGCCGATGCGCGCCAGCAGGCCGGGGCGATCCGGCGCTATCACCTCCAGCACGCTGACCTGGCGGGCCGCGTCGGTGGAGATGGTCACCTGCGGGTTGAATGCAAAGTGCTTGAGCTGGCGCGGGACGCGGCGCTGGATGATGGTCGGATACTCGTCCGGGTCCTTCAGGGCGTTGACCAGACCTTGGCGAATTTCCTCGACTCGGCTTGGATTGTTGCCGATCGAGCCGCCATCGGCGTCGAGCACAATGTAGGTGTCGAGGGTGAACAGGCTGGTGGAGGTGATGATCCGCGCGTCCTGAATGTTCAGGTTGAGCTGATCCATGGCTGCCACGGTCACGGCGAAGAAATCGTGCTGGTCGCCGGCATAGATGAATATCTGCGTACCGCCCTCGAACTCGCGCTGGGCGGTTTCCTTGATCAGCACCAGCGGGGTGCCGTCGTCCGGGTGCTGGAGAATCGCTTCGGTGTGCCAGGCTACGTCGGCGGCGCTGTGGCGCAGGAAGTAGTCGTCGCCCAGCTGGCTCCAGAGTTGTTCGGCGTCGTCCTGGTCGATGCCGCCGCGTACCAGGATGTCGATTGCCGCGCTCTGCGTCTGGCGAATCTGCTCCTCGCGGTCCACCGGGTTCTCCAGGCCGCGGCGCAGCGCGCGCTTGGTCTCGGTGTAGAGCTGGCGCAGCAGGCTGGCACGCCAGGAGTTCCACAGCGTCGGGTTGGTGGCGTTGATGTCGGCCACGGTGAGCACGTAGAGGTAGTCCAGGTAGGTCTGGTTGCCCATCAGTTGGGCGAAGTCGTAGATCACCTGCGGGTCGGAGAGGTCCTTGCGCTGGGCCGTGGTGGACATGATCAGGTGGTTCTGCACCAGCCAGGACA
The DNA here is from genome assembly GCF_057444315.1 of Pseudomonas sp. PVC-3-1. Classification (NCBI taxonomy): domain Bacteria; kingdom Pseudomonadati; phylum Pseudomonadota; class Gammaproteobacteria; order Pseudomonadales; family Pseudomonadaceae; genus Pseudomonas; species Pseudomonas sp. PVC-3-1. The sequence goes on along the minus strand of NZ_CM172023.1, from coordinate 5,940,961 downwards.
CCAGATTGGTGTCCCATGGCGGCAACTGGTGACGCTGGCAGAAGTGCTCGGCGTCCACCGCGCCCAGTTCCGAGTGGTCGCCGCCGCGGCCCTTGGCGATGTCGTGGTAGAGGCCGGCAATGTAGATCAGCTCGGGCTTGGGCAGGCGCTCCATGATCTTGCTGGCCAGCGGGTACTTTTCCGCCATGTCCGGACGGCGCAGCTTGCGCAGGTGCTTGATCAGATTGAGGGTGTGCGCGTCCACCGTATAGATGTGGAACAGGTCGTGCTGCATCTGCCCGACGATCAGCCCGAACTCCGGCAGGTAGCGGCCGAGGATGCCGTAGCGGTTCATCCGCCGCAGGTTGCGGTGGATGCCTTCCTGGCACTTGAACAGCTCGATGAACAGGCTGGTGTTGCGGATGTCGTGGCGGAAGTCGTCGTCGATCAGGTGCCGGCTGTCGCGCAGCAGGCGGATCGTATCGGCGCGCACGCCCTTGATCTCAGGGTGCTGGGCCAGCAGGACGAAGATTTCCAGCAGGGCGAACGGGGTGCGCTTGAAAACGTTGGCGTGGGTGACTTCCAGGTAGCCGTCGCGCAGCTGGAAGCGGCTGTTGAGCGGCTGGATCTGGCCGTTCTCCCCTGCACGCAGGATCACTTCCTCGAAGTGCTGCATGATCAGGTCGTTGAGCTCGGAAACGGCCATCACCACGCGGTAGTACTTCTGCATGAAACGTTCGACGGCCAGCTTGGCGTCGTTGCCTTCGTAGCCGAGCAGCCCGGCGATACGCCGTTGATGGTCGAACAGCAGGCGGTCTTCGGCGCGGCCGGCGAGCATGTGCAGGGCGTAGCGGACCTTCCAGAGGAACTCCTGGCTGGAGGCGAGCACCGCGCATTCGCTTTCGACCAGGAAGCCTTCTCGCACCAGGGCATGCAGGTTGAGGCTGCCGAAGTGGCGTCGGGCGACCCAGAGTAATGTCTGGACGTCGCGCAGGCCGCCAGGCGAGCCCTTCACGTTGGGCTCGAGGTTGTATTCGGTGTCGTTGTATTTGGTGTGGCGGTGAATCTGTTCCTTGCGCTTGGCCAGGTAGAACTGGCCACTGGGCCACATCTGCTTCGCGCTGGTGGCTTCGAGCATGCGCTGGCGCAGGCTGTCGGGGCCGGAGATGGTCCGGCACTCCATCAGGTTGGTGACCACGGTCAGGTCGGCGCGCGCTTCCTCGGCGCATTCGGCCACGGAGCGCACGCTCTGGCCGACCTCCAGGCCGATGTCCCAGAGCAGGGTGAGGAAGCCTTCGATGGGCTCGCGGAAGCTCTCCTGGTCCTCGCTGTCGAGCAGGATCAGCAGGTCGATGTCCGAGTGGGGGTGCAGCTCGCCGCGTCCGTAGCCGCCCACGGCGACCAGCGCGATGTCGGCGTCGTCGCCCCAGTCGAAGCGGTTCCAGGCCTGCTGCAGGATCTGGTCGACGAACCAGGCGCGATCCTCGATCAGCCGGCGGATGTCGCGGCCGCCGTTGAAGCGGGCGTCGAGCACCTCGTTGGCCTGGCGAATGGCCTTCTTGAAGGCGGCGATGGGGCTGGATTTGAGGGCCAGTTCCGCCTGGAACTGCCCACGGTCGAACAACTCGGGATCCACCTGCGGCATGGCGGCCTTCCTGATCAATGGCTTAGGGGAGGGCAGGGGCTAGAGGGCAACCGGGTCTGCGCACATGGCGACAGGCCCGATGGCTGTGCCGGGCCGGGATTTGTATGTTCTACCCAGCCGTCGGCGAGATTGCAAACCGCTCCTCAGGCCGAGGTGCGCGGGAAGCTTTCGTCGTTGCGCAGGGTCAGGATTTCGTAACCATCGGCGGTGACCAGCACCGTGTGCTCCCACTGCGCAGACAGCTTGCGGTCCTTGGTGATGGCGGTCCAGCCGTCGCCCAGCAGGCGGGTTTCCGGGCGGCCCTGGTTGATCATCGGCTCGATGGTGAAAATCATGCCTTCCTTGAGCTCCAGGCCGGTGCCGGCGCGGCCGTAGTGCAGCACCTGAGGCTCCTCGTGGAACACCTTGCCGATGCCGTGGCCGCAATATTCGCGCACCACGGAGAAGCCGTTCTTCTCGGCGTACTTCTGGATCACTTCGCCCACATCGCCCAGGCGCGCGCCTGGCTTGACCAGCGCGATGCCCTTGTACATGCATTCCTGGGTGATCTGGCACAGGCGGTCAGCCCATTCCGGTGTCTTGCCAACCGAAAACATCTTGCTGGTGTCGCCGTGGTAGCCGTCCTTGATCACGGTGACATCGATGTTGACGATGTCGCCTTCCTTGAGCGGCTTCTCGTTGGGAATGCCGTGACACACCACGTGGTTGATCGAGGTGCAGATGGATTTGGGGAAGCCCTTGTAGTTGAGCGGTGCGGGAATAGCTTTCTGCACGTTGACGATGTAGTCGTGGCAGAGGCGGTCCAGCTCGTCGGTGGTGACACCGGGCTTGACGTGCTCGCCGATCATTTCCAGCACTTCGGCGGCCAGACGGCCGGCGACGCGCATTTTCTCGATGTCTTCGGGCGTCTTGATGGTGACGGTCATGCGACTTCTCTTCAGGCGCTGCGTACGCGCGGGTAAATGAGAGGAATACGCAAGTCTATCAGATTTGGCGTCCTTCTATTAAGGGCGGAGCGTCCGTCGGGGTAGTCGGATGAGGTCGCGGGGGAGATGCCAGGCGTCCTTTCGGGTTTTGTTCTGGTCGAGGTTGTGGTATAAAGCGCCCCGCTCTGGAGGCTACGGCCATTCCCGAGCATTAACCCACACATGCATCGACACGATGGCCTGGGTGCCTTTCGACACAGTCGAAGGGTTGGCCGTTGGGATGCATGGAGGCCTAACCCGACTTATCGAGGAACTATCATGTCCCAAGTCAACATGCGCGATATGCTGAAGGCCGGTGTGCACTTCGGCCACCAGACCCGTTACTGGAACCCGAAAATGGGCAAGTTCATTTTCGGCGCGCGCAACAAGATCCACATCATCAACCTCGAAAAAACCCTGCCGATGTTCAACGAGGCCCTGACCTTCGTTGAGCGCCTGGCCCAGGGCAAGAACAAGATCCTGTTCGTCGGCACCAAGCGTTCCGCCGGCAAGATCGTTCGCGAAGAAGCCGCCCGTTGCGGTATGCCGTACGTCGACCACCGTTGGCTGGGCGGCATGCTCACCAACTACAAGACCATCCGTCAGTCGATCAAGCGTCTGCGCGAGCTGGAAGTTCAGTCCCAGGACGGTACTTTCGCCAAGCTGACCAAGAAAGAAGCCCTGATGCGCAGCCGTGATCTGGAAAAACTGGATCGCAGCCTGGGCGGCATCAAGGACATGGGCGGCCTGCCGGACGCTCTGTTCGTGATCGACGTTGACCACGAGCGCATTGCTATCACCGAAGCCAACAAGCTGGGCATCCCGGTTATCGGCGTCGTCGATACCAACAGCAGCCCGGAAGGTGTTGACTATGTTATCCCGGGTAACGACGACGCCATCCGCGCCGTACAACTGTACCTGGGCTCCATGGCCGAAGCCGTACTGCGTGGCAAGAACGCCGGTGGCGTGACTGCTGACGAGTTCGTAGAAGAAGCGCCGGCCGAATCCGCCGAAGGCTGATTCCAGGACGTCCAGACGTCCTGCGGTGCGCGGAAAGGGGGCTAGGCCCCCTTTTTGCCACCTTGTAAATTCCGCCCGGGCAGCCGGGCGATCTGGTTTTGAGAGCAACTCAAGAGGATTTCGAAATGGCAGAAATTACTGCAGCACTGGTCAAGGAACTGCGTGAGCGTACCGGCCAGGGCATGATGGAGTGCAAGAAAGCACTGGTAGCCGCCGAAGGCGATATCGAGAAAGCCATCGACGACATGCGCGCTTCCGGCGCCATCAAGGCAGCCAAGAAGGCCGGCAACATCGCCGCCGAAGGCTCCATCGCCGTTAAAGTGGCTGACGACAACAAGGCCGCCACCATCATCGAAGTCAACTCGCAGACCGACTTCCTGGCCCTGCAGGACGACTTCAAGAACTTCGTGGCTGCCAGCCTGGACAAGGCTGTTGCCCAGAAGCTGACCGACGCTGCTCCGCTGATCGCCGAGCAAGAGCCGGCCCGTGAAGCTCTGGTCGCCAAGTGCGGTGAAAACGTCAACATCCGTCGTCTGGCTCGCGCCGAAGGTGACGTGGTTGGCGCCTACCTGCACGGCCACCGCATCGGCGTTCTGGTCACCCTGAAGGGCGGCAACGCTGAACTGGCTCGCGACATCGCCATGCACATCGCTGCCAGCAACCCGCAGTTCCTGAATCCGTCGCAGGTTTCCGAAGAAGCCATCGCCAAAGAGAAGGAAATCTTCCTCGCTCTGAACGCCGACAAGATCGCCGGCAAGCCGGAAAACATCGTCGAGAACATGGTCAAAGGCCGTATCTCGAAGTTCCTGGCCGAGGCCAGCCTGGTCGAGCAAGCGTTCGTCAAGGATCCGGAAGTCAAGGTCGGCGACCTGGCCAAGAAAGCCGGCGCTGAAATCGTTTCCTTCATTCGTTATGAAGTAGGCGAAGGCATCGAGAAAGTCGAAGCTGACTTTGCTGCCGAGGTTGCTGCTCAAGTAGCCGCTTCCAAGCAGTAATAGACAGTCTCACGACTGTCGCCCCGCAAGAGGCTGCCCGCTAACGCGCGCGGCCTCTTTGCCAAACTGGGGAAACCAAAAGGGGCGGTTTCCACGGCGCAGGCCCGCAAGGCGGGTTTAAAGGCGCCGTAAGGCTGGCTGGTCCAAGCTTTCCACCAGGCGCCCACAAGGCGCACAGCATTCAATCGCCGCAGGAGAAAAAGGTCATGGCTCAGCAGCTGAGCGCTCGTCAACCTCGCTATAAACGCATTCTTCTAAAACTGAGCGGCGAAGCCCTGATGGGCTCCGAGGAGTTCGGCATCGATCCCAAGGTGCTGGACCGCATGGCGCTGGAGATCGGTCAGCTCGTCGGTATCGGCGTGCAGGTCGGCCTGGTTATCGGTGGCGGCAACCTGTTCCGTGGCGCGGCGCTGTCCGCAGCCGGGATGGATCGTGTCACCGGCGACCACATGGGCATGCTCGCTACCGTGATGAACGGCCTGGCCATGCGTGACGCCCTGGAGCGCTCCAATATCACCGCCATCGTCATGTCCGCCATTTCCATGGTCGGCGTGACCGATCACTACGACCGCCGCAAGGCCATGCGCCACCTGAAGAGTGGCGAAGTGGTGATCTTCTCCGCCGGTACCGGCAACCCGTTCTTCACCACCGACTCCGCCGCCTGCCTGCGCGCCATCGAAATAGATGCTGACGTAGTACTGAAGGCGACCAAGGTGGACGGCGTGTACACTGCCGACCCGTTCAAGGACCCGAATGCCGAGAAATTCGAACGTCTGACGTACGACGAAGTGCTCGATCGCAAGCTGGGCGTGATGGACCTTACCGCCATCTGCCTGTGCCGGGACCAGAAAATGCCGCTGCGCGTGTTCAATATGAACAAGCCCGGCGCGCTGCTGAATATTGTTGTAGGTGGTGCTGAAGGCACCCTGATCGAGGAGGATTGAGATGATCAACGAGATCAAGAAGGAAGCGCAGGATCGTATGGGCAAAACCCTGGAAGCCCTGGGCCATGCCTTCGCCAAGATTCGTACCGGCCGTGCGCACCCGAGCATCCTGGATAGTGTGATGGTGTCCTACTACGGTTCCGACACTCCGCTGCGTCAGGTAGCCAACGTCACCGTGGAAGATTCCCGCACCCTGGCTCTGAGCGTCTTCGACAAGAGCATGATCCAGGCGGTCGAGAAGGCCATCATGACCTCCGACCTGGGCCTGAACCCGGCCACTGCCGGTACTACCATCCGCGTCCCGATGCCGGCCCTGACCGAGGAAACCCGCAAGGGCTTCACCAAGCAGGCTCGCGCCGAGGCGGAGCAGGCTCGCGTATCCGTGCGCAATATCCGTCGCGATGCGCTGGCACAGCTGAAAGACCTGCAGAAAGAGAAGGAAATCAGCGAGGACGAAGAGCGCCGCGCCGGTGATGACGTGCAGAAGATCACCGACAAGTTCGTCGCCGAGATCGAAAAGGCCCTCGAGGCCAAGGAAGCGGACCTGATGGCCGTCTGACGGCCGGGCTTTCGTCATGGAAAAGACCAAGCAGGTGATGCCCGTGCCCCGGCACGTGGCGATCATCATGGATGGTAACAATCGCTGGGCGAAGAAACGTTTCATGCCTGGCGTTGCCGGGCACAAGGCCGGCGTGGACGCCGTTCGTGCAGTGATCAAGACCTGCGCCGAGGCGGGCGTCGAAGTGCTGACGCTGTTCGCCTTCTCCAGCGAGAACTGGCAGCGCCCGGCCGATGAGGTCGGCGCGCTGATGGAGCTGTTCCTCATGGCCTTGCGCCGTGAGGTGCGCAAGCTCAGTGCCAATGGCATCCGCCTGCGCATCATTGGCGACCGCAGCCGCTTCGCCCCGGAATTGCAGGCGGCGATGCGCGAGGCCGAGGCGCTCACCGCCGGTGGCAGCAGCATGCTGCTGCAGGTGGCGGCGAACTACGGCGGCCAGTGGGATATCACCCAGGCGGCCCAGCGTCTCGCCCGTGAAGTGCAGGCCGGCCACCTGGCGGCGGAGGAGATCACCCCGGAGCTGATTCAGGGTTGCCTCTCCACCGGTGACCAGCCGCTGCCCGACCTGTGCATCCGCACAGGTGGCGAGCACCGTATCAGCAACTTCCTTCTCTGGCAGCTGGCTTACGCCGAGCTGTATTTCTCCGATCTCTACTGGCCCGACTTCAAGCACGAAGCCATGCAGGCTGCGTTGCAGGACTTCGCCTCTCGTCAGCGCCGCTTCGGCAAGACCAGTGAGCAGGTCGAGGCCGAGGCACCCCCGTCATGTTGAAACAACGAATCATCACGGCGCTGATCCTGTTGCCGATCGCGCTGGGTGGTTTCTTCCTGCTCGACGGTGCGGCGTTCTCGCTGTTCATCGGTCTGGTGGTGAGTCTTGGCGCCTGGGAATGGGCGCGTCTGGCCGGTTACAACGAGCAGCCCGCCCGTATCGGCTATGCCGCTGTGGTCGCTACGCTGATGCTGGTGCTGGCCTGGTTGCCGCAGCTGGCGGGGGCCGTGCTGGTGCTGGCCCTGCTCTGGTGGGCTCTGGCTATCGTCATGGTGCTGACCTATCCGGATAGCGCGTCGAGCTGGGGTGGCCGCTGGCGCCGCCTGTTGATCGGCCTGCTGATCCTCCTCCCGGCCTGGCAGGGCCTGGTCCTGCTCAAGCAGTGGCCGCTCTCCAACTGGCTGATCGTCGCCGTGATGGTGCTGGTCTGGGCTGCGGATATCGGCGCTTACTTCTCCGGCAAGGCTTTCGGCAAGCGCAAGCTGGCCCCGCGCGTCAGCCCGGGCAAGAGCTGGGAAGGTTTCTTTGGCGGCATGGCGCTGTGCCTGGCGATCACCGTCGCTGTCTCCATCTACCGTGACTGGACCGTCCGTGAGCTGCTGCTGGCCCTGCCCTGTACGGCCATCGTGGTAGCCCTGTCGGTCATCGGCGACCTCACCGAGAGCATGTTCAAGCGCCAGTCGGGCCTCAAGGACAGCAGTAACCTGCTGCCGGGCCATGGCGGTGTGCTGGACCGCATCGACAGTTTGACCGCAGCCATTCCGGTCTTCACGGCGCTGCTCTGGGCCGTGGGTTGGGGTACGCCGTGAGTCATCCGCAGTGGATTTCTGTGCTGGGGGCAACCGGCTCGATCGGCCTCAGCACCCTCGATGTCATCGGGCGTCACCCGGACCGATATCGCGTTTTCGCGCTCAGTGGCTTCTCTCGTCTGGCTGAGCTTGAAACGCTGTGCCTGCGCCACCGTCCACGCTTTGCCGTGGTGCCTGAGCTCGAGCAGGCGCGTGCCTTGCAAGATCGCCTGAATGCTGCCGGCCTCGATGCCCGCGTGCTGGTTGGCGAAGCCGGTCTCTGCGAGATTTCCGCCCATCCCGAAGTAGATGCGGTGATGGCGGCTATTGTCGGTGCCGCCGGCCTGAAGCCCACGCTGGCGGCGGTCGAAGCCGGCAAGCGTGTGCTGCTGGCCAACAAGGAAGCGCTGGTGATGTCCGGCGCGCTGTTCATGAACGCCGTGCGGGCCAGTGGCGCCGTCCTGCTGCCGATCGACAGCGAGCACAACGCGATCTTCCAGTGCATGCCGGCGGACTACGCTCGCGGTCTCGGCGAGGTTGGCGTTCGGCGCATCCTGCTGACCGCTTCGGGCGGTCCCTTCCGCGAGACACCGCTGGAGCAGTTGGTCGATGTATCGCCCGAGCAGGCCTGTGCTCACCCCAACTGGTCGATGGGGCGGAAAATCTCCGTCGATTCGGCGAGCATGATGAACAAGGGCCTGGAGCTAATCGAGGCTTGTTGGTTGTTCGACGCGCAGCCCTCGAAGGTCGAGGTGGTGATCCATCCGCAGAGCGTGATCCATTCCCTGGTGGATTACGTCGATGGTTCGGTGTTGGCCCAGTTGGGTAATCCCGATATGCGCACCCCCATCGCCCATGCGCTGGCCTGGCCGCAACGGATCGATTCCGGCGTTTCTCCGCTGGATCTGTTTTCCATTGCCCGCCTGGACTTTTCTGCACCGGATGAGCAGCGATTTCCCTGTCTGCGTCTGGCGCGTCAGGCGGCAGAAGCCGGGGGCAGCGTGCCGGCGATGCTCAATGCGGCGAACGAAGTGGCCGTTGCGGCGTTCCTTGAGCGACGCATCCGCTTCACCGATATCCCGGTTATCATCGACGACGTGCTGAACCGCGAGGCGCGCTCGCCAGTCGAATCGCTCGATGCGGTGCTGGCAGCTGACCAGCGTGCACGAGCCGCCGCGCAGGCGTGGTTGCAGGAACGCGGGCGTTGAGCCCGAGGAGGTAGCGATGAGCGCCCTTTATATGGTGGTGGGACTGATTGTCGCCCTTGGCGTACTGGTCACCTTCCATGAGTTCGGACACTTCTGGGTTGCCCGCCGCTGCGGGGTCAAGGTCCTGCGCTTCTCCGTGGGCTTCGGCACCCCCCTGGTGCGCTGGCATGACCGCCAGGGCACTGAATTTGTAGTCGCCGCTATTCCTTTGGGTGGCTACGTGAAGATGCTGGACGAGCGCGAAGGTGACGTCCCTGCCGAGCTGCTCGACCGCGCCTTCAATCGCAAGACCGTATTCCAGCGAATCGCCATCGTAGCGGCGGGCCCGATTGCCAACTTCCTGCTCGCCATTCTGTTCTTTTGGGTGCTGGCGATGCTCGGAAGCCAGCAGATCAAGCCGATCATCGGCTCGGTGGTGGCGGATAGCCCAGCGGCCCAGGCGGGGTTGGCGGCCGGCCAGGAAGTGGTCGCGGTGGATGGCGAGGCCGTGGACGGCTGGAGTGGTGTCAACCTGCAGCTGGTGCGTCGCCTTGGTGAAACTGGCGAGCTGAGTGTTTCGGTGCTGGAACAGGGCTCAACGGTGCCTGCTGTGCACCAGGTGAGCATCAAATCCTGGCTGAAGAGCGAAGACAACCCCGATCCCATTGGCGGTCTCGGTATCCAGCCCTGGCGACCCGCTGTCGCACCGGTGATCGCCGAATTGGACGAAAAGGGCCCGGCCAAGGCTGCCGGCCTGAAGATCGGTGACCGAATCGTTAGCCTGGATGCCCAATCGGTCACGGATTGGCAAGAAGTCGTTTCGCGTATCCGCGCCATGCCCGACGGCAAAGTGACCCTGGGCATCGAGCGCGCAGGCCAGCGTGAGGCGTTGGCCCTGACCCTGGCGGCCAAAGGAGAGGGCAAGGCCCGTACCGGATACCTGGGCGCAGGCGTCGCTGGCGGCCAGTGGCCGCCGGAAATGCTTCGAGAAGTGAGCTATGGACCGGTGGCGGCGGTGGGGCAGGCGCTCTCCCGAACCTGGTCCATGAGCCTGCTAACTCTGGATTCTCTAAAGAAAATGGTGGTCGGGCAGCTCTCGGTAAAAAACTTGAGCGGGCCGATAACCATTGCTAAAGTGGCGGGCGCTTCAGCCCAGTCCGGCGTAGGGGATTTTCTCCATTTCCTCGCCTATCTGAGCATCAGTTTGGGGGTTCTCAACCTGTTGCCGATTCCCGTCCTCGATGGCGGGCATCTGCTGTTCTACATGGTCGAGTGGGTGCGAGGTCGCCCACTGTCGGAGCGGGTCCAGGCTTGGGGGATGCAGATTGGCATCAGCCTGGTAGTCGGGGTCATGTTGTTGGCCCTGGTCAACGATCTGAGTCGACTGTAACCGTCCATTGGTTTTCGGATCTGCCGCCACTTGCGGCAGATTCTCTATTTGTCAGTTGGAATAAAAGGACTCCATGAAACGCTTTCTGCTTCCCGCGGCCCTTTCCGCGCTGATGATCGCCCAGGTTCACGCCGAGTCCTTCACTGTTTCCGATATCCGGGTCAACGGCCTGCAGCGCGTGTCTGCCGGTAGCGTGTTCGCGGCCCTGCCGCTGAACGTAGGCGAGCAGATCGACGATCGCCGCCTGGTCGAAGCGACCCGCTCGCTGTTCAAGACCGGTTTCTTCCAGGACATCCAGCTCAGCCGTGATGGCAATGTGCTGATCGTCAATGTGGTCGAGCGTCCGTCCATCTCCAGCATCGAGATCGAGGGCAACAAGGCCATCACCACCGAAGACCTGATGAAGGGGCTGAAGCAGTCCGGCCTGTCCGAAGGTGAAATCTTCCAGCGCGCCACCCTTGAAGGCGTGCGCAACGAGTTGCAGCGCCAGTACGTGGCCCAGGGTCGCTACTCCGCCGAGATCGAAACTGAAGTGGTGCCGCAGCCGCGCAACCGCGTCGCGCTGAAGATCAACATCAACGAAGGCACTGTGGCGGCCATCGCCCATGTCAACGTTGTGGGCAACACCGTCTTCTCCGAGGAAGACCTGACCGACCTGTTCGAGCTGAAGACCACCAACTGGCTGTCCTTCTTCAAGAACGACGACAAGTACTCCCGCGAGAAACTCTCCGGTGACCTGGAGCGCCTGCGCTCCTACTACCTGGACCGTGGCTACATCCACATGGATATCGCTTCCACCCAGGTATCCATCACCCCGGACAAGAAGCACGTCTACATCACCGTCAACGTCAACGAAGGTGAGAAGTACACCGTCAGCGACGTGAAGCTCTCCGGCGACCTGAAGGTGCCGGAAGATGAAGTGAAGAAACTGCTGCTGGTGAAGAAAGGCCAGGTGTTCTCCCGCAAGGTGATGACCACCACCTCCGACCTGATCACCCGCCGCCTGGGTAACGAGGGTTACACCTTCGCCAACGTCAACGGCGTTCCTGAGCCGAACGACGAGAACAAGACCGTATCGATCACCTACGTGGTCGATCCGGGCAAGCGCGCCTACGTCAACCGCATCAACTTCCGCGGCAACACCAAGACCGAGGACGAAGTGCTCCGTCGTGAAATGCGCCAGATGGAAGGCGGCTGGGCTTCGACCTACCTGATCGACCAGTCCAAGCAGCGCCTGGAGCGCCTGGGCTACTTCAAGGAAGTCAACGTCGAGACTCCGGCCGTACCGGGCACCGACGACCAGGTGGACGTCAACTACAGCGTGGAAGAACAGCCGTCCGGCTCGATCACCGCCAGCGTGGGCTTCGCCCAGAGCGCCGGTCTGATCCTCGGTGGCTCGATCAGCCAGAACAACTTCCTGGGTACCGGTAACAAGGTCAGCATCGGCCTGACCAAATCCGACTACCAGACTCGCTACAACTTCGGCTTCGTCGACCCCTACTGGACCGTCGACGGCGTGAGCCTGGGTTACAACGCCTTCTACCGCAAGACCGACTACGACGAGCTCGACACCGACGTATCCAGCTACTCGGTCAACAGTCTGGGCGCCGGCGTCAGCATCGGCTACCCGATCAGCGAGACCTCGCGCCTGACCTATGGTCTGACCGTTCAGCGCGACGATATCGATACCGGCGTCTACACCGTCGACGAAATCTTCGACTTCATCGACAAGGAAGGCGACAGCTTCACCAACTTCAAGGCGTCCATCGGCTGGTCCGAGTCGACCCTGAACAAGGGCGTGCTGGCCAACCGTGGCCACTCGCAGAGCCTGGTGCTGGAAACCACCATTCCGGGCAGCGACCTGTCGTTCTACAAGCTCGATTACCGCGGCCAGATCTTTGCGCCGCTGACTGAGAACTACACCATGCGCTTCCATACCGAGCTTGGTTATGGCGGTGCCTATGGCGATACCGATCGCCTGCCGTTCTACGAGAACTACTACGCTGGCGGCTTCAACTCGGTCCGTGGCTTCAAGGATAGTTCCCTCGGTCCGCGCAGTACCCCGAGTATCGCTCGCGACGCCAACGGCAATCAGATTCCCGGCCCGGATAGCAAAGGCCGCTACACCGACCCGGATCAGGATCGCGAGGCCTTCGGTGGTAACATCCTGATCACCGGTGGCGCCGAACTGCTGTTCCCGCTGCCGTTCGTGAAGGATCAGCGCCAGCTGCGTACCGTCCTGTTCTACGACATCGGTAACGTGTTCGACACCGATTGCCCGACATCGACCACTCAGGGGTGTGACGGCGTCAAATTCCAGGACATGGCCATGTCCGCGGGTGTGGGTCTGACTTGGATCACCGCTCTGGGCCCGCTGAGCTTCAGCCTGGCGACTCCGATCAAGAAACCGGACAACGCCGAAACCCAGATCTTCCAGTTCTCCCTGGGACAGACCTTCTAATTGGCCGTATCGTTGTAATGACAACCATGCTTTGTGCAGGAGTGCATTGTGCGTAAGTTGACCCAGTTCGTCCTGATCACCGCAGCCCTGGCGGCGAGTCCCGCGTTCGCCGACATGAAGATCGCGGTGCTCAACTATCAGATGGCACTCCTCGAGTCCGACGCGGCCAAGCAGTACGCCGTGGACGCCGAGAAGAAGTTCGGCCCCCAACTGACCAAGCTCAAGGCGCTGGAAACCGACGCCAAGTCCCTGCAGGACAAGCTGGTCAACGGCGGCAGCAAGATGTCCAACGCCGAGCGTGAAAAGGCCGAGGGCGACTTCAAGCAGAAGGCCCGTGACTTCCAGTTCCAGTCCAAGGAACTGAACGAAGCCAAGGCCGTCGCTGACCGCGACATGCTCAAGAAGCTCAAGCCGAAGCTGGACCAGGCCGTCGAGGAAACCATCAAGAAAGGTGGTTATGACCTCGTGGTCGAGCGTGGTGCCGTGGTCGACGTGAAGCCGCAGTACGACATCACCCGTCAAGTCATCGAGCGCATGAACCAACTGCGCTGATGATGACCGAGCTGTCCTTTACCCTCGCCGAACTGGCCGCGCAACTCGATGCCGAGTTGCGCGGCGATCCCGCTCAGGTCATCAGTGGGCTGGCTACCCTGCAGGATGCAGGCGCCGGTCAGCTGAGCTTCCTGGCCAATCCGCAGTACCGCAAGTTCCTCGAAGGCAGCAAAGCCAGCGCCATCCTGCTGACTGCCGCTGATGCCGAGGGCTATACCGGCAATGCGCTGATCGTTCCCAATCCCTACCTGGCTTACGCCGGCTTGTCCCACCAGTTCGATCGCAAGCCCAAGGCGCCGGTGGGCATTCATCCCACTGCGGTGGTCGATGAAGGTGCCCAGGTCGACGCGACTGCCAGTGTCGGTCCTTATGCCGTGATCGAGGCAGGCGCGCAGATCGGCGCGAATGTCACCATTGGTGCCCATTGCTTCGTCGGCGCTCGCAGCGTGATCGGCGAGGGCGGTTGGCTGGCGCCGCGTGTGACCCTCTACCACGATGTGTGCATCGGCAAGCGCGTGGTGATCCAGTCCGGCGCCGTGCTTGGTGGTGAGGGCTTCGGCTTCGCCAACCATAAAGGCGTCTGGCAGAAGATCGCGCAAATTGGCGGCGTAACCCTGGGGGATGACGTCGAGATCGGCGCCAATACCACCATCGACCGTGGTGCGCTGTCCGATACCCTGGTGGGCAATGGGGTGAAGCTGGATAACCAGATCATGATTGCCCACAACGTGCAGATCGGTGATCACACCGCCATGGCCGGCTGCTGCGGGATTTCCGGCAGCGCCAAGATCGGCAAGCATTGCATGCTCGCTGGTGGTGTGGGCCTGGTTGGCCATATCGAGATCTGCGACAACGTCTTCGTCACCGGGATGACCATGGTGACCCGCTCGATTACCGAGCCGGGCTCCTACTCCTCCGGTACTGCCATGCAGCCTGCGGCTGAATGGAAGAAGAGTGCCGCGCGCATTCGTCAGCTGGATGACATGGCCCGTCGTCTGCAGCAGCTGGAAAAGCGCCTGGCCGCCGTGACCCCAAGCGGAGACGCTCCATCAGATGCGTGATCCACGCATTTTTTGGCGTTTCCCTTTTCTGAACAGGCTCCCCTGAACATGATGGACATCAACGAGATTCGCGAATACCTGCCTCATCGCTACCCTTTCCTACTGGTGGATCGGGTGGTGGAGCTGGACATTGAAGGCAAGCGCATTCGCGCCTACAAGAATGTCAGCATCAACGAGCCGTTCTTCAATGGCCACTTCCCACAGCATCCGATCATGCCGGGCGTCCTGATTATCGAGGCCATGGCCCAGGCTGCCGGTATCCTCGGTTTCAAGATGCTCGACGTGAAGCCGGCCGATGGCACCCTGTACTACTTTGTCGGCTCCGACAAGCTGCGCTTCCGCCAGCCGGTGCTGCCGGGTGACCAGCTGCAACTGAACGCCCAGTTCATCAGCGTCAAGCGCGGCATCTGGAAGTTCGACTGCAATGCCACCGTGGACGGCAAGCCGGTATGCTCGGCTGAAATCATCTGTGCGGAACGCAAACTATGAGTTTGATCGATCCTCGCGCCATCATCGACCCGCGCGCAAAGCTGGCTGACGACGTAGAAGTGGGCCCCTGGTCCATGGTCGGGCCGGATGTGGAGATCGGCGAAGGTACGGTGATCGGTCCGCACGTGGTGGTCAAAGGCCCCACGAAGATCGGTAAGCACAATCGGATTTTCCAGTTCTCCAGCGTGGGTGAAGATACCCCCGACCTGAAGTACAAGGGCGAACCGACTCGCCTGGTGATTGGCGACCACAATGTGATCCGCGAGGGTGTCACCATCCATCGCGGCACGATCCAGGATCGCTCGGAAACCACTATCGGTGATCACAACCTGCTCATGGCCTATGTGCACATCGGCCACGACAGTGTGATCGGCAACCATTGCATCCTGGTGAACAACACTGCGCTGGCGGGCCATGTTCACGTGGATGATTGGGCGATCCTCTCCGGCTACACCCTGGTGCACCAGTTCTGCCGCATCGGTGCCCACGCCTTCTCTGGCATGGGGACCACCATCGGCAAGGACGTTCCGGCCTATGTCACAGTCTTCGGCAACCCAGCCGAGGCGCGCAGCATGAACTTCGAGGGGCTGCGCCGTCGTGGTTTCAGCGCCGAATCGATCCAGGCGCTGCGCCGCGCCTACAAAGTGGTCTATCGCCAGGGCCTGACGGTGGACGAGGCGCTGGCCGAACTGGCCGAAGTCTCCGAGCAGTTCCCGGAAGTCGCGGTATTCCGCGATTCCATCCAGAGCTCCACCCGCGGCATCACCCGCTGACCATGCAACCGACCGCACACAAGCTGCGCGTCGCCCTGGTCGCGGGCGAGGCGTCCGGCGATATCCTTGGCTCCGGCCTCATGCAGGCGCTCAAGCAGCGCCACCCCGGCATCGAGTTCATCGGCGTCGGCGGTCCACGCATGGAAGCTGAAGGGCTGAAGACGCATTTCCCTATGGAGCGCCTGGCGGTCATGGGGCTGTTCGAAGTCCTGGGGCGCCTGCGCGAACTGCTGCGCCGCCGCAAGGACCTGGTGCAGATGCTGATCGCGGCGAAGCCGGACGTGTTCATCGGTATCGATGCGCCGGACTTCAACCTCAACATCGAATTGAAGCTGCGCCGCGCGGGCATCCGCACGGTGCACTATGTCAGTCCGTCGGTCTGGGCCTGGCGGCAGAAACGCGTGCTGAAGATCAAGGAAGCCTGCGACCTGATGCTCGCGCTCTTCCCGTTCGAGGCGCGCTTCTACGAAGAGCATGCGGTGCCGGTGCGTTTCGTCGGCCACCCGCTGGCCAACACCATCCCATTGGAAGCCGACCGAGCCGGTGCGCGCGAGCGTCTCGACCTGCCGCACGATGCCAGCGTTGTCGCGCTCCTGCCCGGTAGCCGGGGAGGCGAGGTCGGCAAGCTTGGCGCGCTGTTCCTCGATACCGCCCAGCGCTTGCTGCAGGATCGCCCCGGCCTGCGTTTCGTGCTGCCCTGCGCGAGCCCTGAGCGTCGCGTACAGATCGAGGCGATGCTGGCCGGCCGCAACTTGCCGGTGCAGTTGCTCGACGGCGCTTCCCACGAGGCGCTTGCCGCATGCGACGCCGTGTTGATTGCCTCCGGCACCGCCACGCTGGAAGCGCTGCTGTACAAGCGCCCGATGGTCGTTGCCTACAAGGTGGCGCCCATGACTTATCGCATTCTCAAACGCCTGGTAAAGAGCCCTTATATCTCCCTGCCGAACCTGCTGGCCGGGCGACTGCTGGTGCCGGAACTGATCCAGGATGCGGCCACGCCCGAGGCGCTTGCCACTACGCTGTTGCCGCTGCTTGATGATGGCAGCGTGCAGACTGAATCCTTCGACGCCATCCATCGCGCCTTGCGCCAGGATGCGTCCGCGCAGGCCGCCGAAGCGGTCCTTGCCCTGGTGGAGAAACACTGATGCAGATGGGCCTGGACTTCACGCTGGTGGAAGAGCTGGTAGCTGGCGTTGACGAAGTCGGCCGTGGCCCGCTGTGCGGCCCCGTGGTCACGGCAGCGGTCATTCTCGATCCGGCGCGCCCGATCAGCGGGCTGAACGACTCCAAGAAGCTCTCCGAAGCCAAGCGTGAAAAACTCTTCGACGAGATCCGCGAGAAGGCCCTGGCCTGGTGCATCGCGCGTGCCGATGTGCACGAGATCGATCAGTTGAATATCCTCCACGCCACCATGCTGGCCATGCAGCGCGCGGTGGAAGGCCTGAGTGTCACGCCGAAGCTGGCGTTGATCGACGGCAACCGCTGCCCGAAACTGCAGGTGTCCTCTGCGCCGGTCGTGCAGGGCGACGCCAAGGTGCCGGCCATCGCTGCTGCCTCGATCCTGGCCAAGGTCAGCCGCGATCGCGAAATGCAGGAAATGGAAGCTCTGTACCCCGGTTACGGTATCGGCGGGCACAAGGGCTATCCCACTCCAGTGCACCTCGAAGCGCTCAAGCGCCTGGGGCCGACGCCCATCCACCGGCGCTCCTTCGGTCCGGTGCGCGATCTGCTGGAAAACCCCGTCGGCATCCTGTAACACCCTGTTATTACTCTGGAATTCCTTTCGGTCAGCGGGCCGCCGGTGACTTCAATCACCCGGTGCGACGGCTGGCCCATTGATCCCTGTAGCTTTGCGGACAGCCCCGGTACAATCCGGGGCTTGCCGTTTTTCGCGTTTGCCAAGGACCACCATGACCGCCACCTTCGTTCACCTGCGTCTGCACACCGAATTCTCCCTGGTCGACGGCCTGGTGCGGGTCAAGCCGCTGATCAAGGCGGTCGGCGGGGCGGGCATGCCGGCGGTGGCGGTGACCGACCTGAGCAACATGTGCTCGCTGGTGAAGTTCTACAAGACGGCCATGGGCGGCGGCATCAAGCCGATCTGCGGGGCCGATATCTGGCTGGCCAACCGCGACGAGGACGGCCCGCTGACGCGCCTGACCCTGCTGGCGATGAATGCCAAGGGCTACCGTAACCTGACTGAGCTGATTTCCCGTGGTTGGCAGGAAGGCCAGCGCAACGGCGAGATCATCATCGAGCGTCAATGGGTCAAGGAGGCCGCCGAAGGCCTGATCGCGCTGTCCGGCTCGAAGGAAGGCGAGATCGGCATGGCTCTGCTCGAAGGTGACGACGCCCTGGCCGATTCTCTGCTGGCTGAGTGGCTGGAGGTCTTCCCGGATCGCTTCTACCTCGACATCCAGCGTACCAATCGGGTCAATGATGAAGAGCATGTGCATGCCGCCGTGGCCCTGTCCGCGCGCAGCGGCGCGCCGCTGGTGGCGACCAACGACGTGCGCTTCATCAAGGAAGCGGACTTCGAAGCCCACGAGACCCGCGTATGCATC
Source organism: Pseudomonas sp. PVC-3-1 (assembly GCF_057444315.1). Classification (NCBI taxonomy): domain Bacteria; kingdom Pseudomonadati; phylum Pseudomonadota; class Gammaproteobacteria; order Pseudomonadales; family Pseudomonadaceae; genus Pseudomonas; species Pseudomonas sp. PVC-3-1. The sequence continues at coordinate 5,922,817 of NZ_CM172023.1, read as the reverse complement.
GGCGAAGGCCGTGCCCTGGATGATCCGCGCCGTTCGCGCAATTATTCCGACCAGCAGTACCTGAAGAGCCCGGAAGAAATGGCCGAGCTGTTCAGCGACATTCCCGAGGCTCTGGAAAACTCCGTCGAGATCGCCAAGCGCTGCAACATCGACGTCCAGTTGGGCAAGTACTTCCTGCCCAACTTCCCGATCCCCTACGACGGCATGGACATCAACGACTACCTGCGCCATGTCTCCTACGAAGGCTTGGAAGAGCGCCTCGCGGTGCTCTGGCCGAAGGACACCACGCCGAACTACGAAGAGAAGCGGCAGATCTACGTCGATCGTCTGGAGTTCGAACTGGGCACCATCATCCAGATGGGCTTCCCCGGCTACTTCCTGATCGTGATGGACTTCATCAAGTGGGCCAAGAACAACGGCGTGCCCGTGGGCCCCGGCCGGGGCTCGGGTGCCGGTTCGCTGGTCGCCTATGTGCTGAAGATCACCGACCTCGACCCGCTGGCCTATGACCTGCTGTTCGAACGTTTCTTGAACCCCGAACGTATTTCCATGCCCGACTTCGACGTCGACTTCTGCATGGAAGGCCGTGACCGGGTGATCGACTACGTGGCCGGCGCCTACGGCCGCAACGCGGTGAGCCAGATCATCACCTTCGGCTCCATGGCTGCGAAGGCGGTGGTACGCGACGTGGCGCGGGTGCAGGGCAAGTCCTACGGCCTGGCCGACAAGCTGTCGAAGATGATTCCCTTCGAAGTGGGCATGACCCTGGAGAAGGCCTTCGAGCAGGAGGAAATGCTCCGCGACTTCCTCAAGACCGACGAGGAAGCCCAGGAAATCTGGGACATGGCGCTCAAGCTGGAAGGCGTCACCCGCGGTACCGGCAAGCACGCCGGCGGCGTGGTGATCGCACCGACCAAGCTGACCGACTTCGCTCCTATCGCCTGTGACGAAGAGGGCGCCGGCCTGGTGACCCAGTTCGACAAGGACGACGTGGAGGCCGCCGGCCTGGTGAAGTTCGACTTCCTCGGCCTGCGTACCCTGACCATCATCAAATGGGCGATGGAGATCATCCATCGTATCCAGCAGAAGAATGGCGAGACCGAGCTGGTCGATATCGACCGCATCCCGCTGGACGACAAGAAGACCTACGACCTGCTGCAGAAGGCGGAGACCACCGCGGTCTTCCAGCTTGAATCGCGCGGCATGAAGGAGCTGATCAAGAAGCTCAAGCCGGACTGCCTGGAAGACCTTATCGCACTGGTGGCGCTGTTCCGTCCCGGCCCGCTGCAGTCGGGCATGGTGGATGACTTCATCAACCGTAAGCACGGTCGTGAAGAAATCTCCTATCCGCACCCGGACTACCAGTACGCAGGCCTCGAACCGGTGCTCAAGCCCACCTACGGCATCATCCTGTACCAGGAACAGGTGATGCAGATCGCCCAGGTGATGGCGGGCTACAGCCTCGGCGGCGCGGACATGCTGCGTCGCGCCATGGGCAAGAAGAAGCCCGAGGAAATGGCCAAGCAGCGCGGCGGCTTCATCGAAGGTTGTGCCAATAACGGCATCGACGCCAACCTCTCGGGCAACATCTTCGACCTGGTGGAAAAGTTCGCCGGCTATGGCTTCAACAAGTCGCACTCCGCTGCCTACGGCCTGGTGTCGTACCAGACCGCCTGGCTGAAGACCCATTGGAAAGCCCCGTTCATGGCCGCGGTACTTACCGCGGATATGCAGAACACCGACAAGGTGGTGACGCTCATCGAAGAGTGCCGCCACATGAAGCTGCGCATCCTGGCGCCGGATGTGAACAACTCCGAATTCCGCTTCACCGTCGACGAGGACAACCAGATCGTCTACGGTCTGGGCGCGATCAAGGGCGTCGGTGAAGGCCCGGTGGAAGCCATCACCGAATGCCGCAACGAAGGCGGGCCGTTCAAGACCCTGTTCGACTTCTGCGACCGTATCGATCTCAAGCGCGTCAACAAGCGCACCCTGGAAGCGCTGATCCGCGCCGGTGCGCTGGACCGACTTGGCCCGCACTTCCATGAGGAACAGAAGGCCTACCACGCCCACGTCGACATCAACCGTGCCGTGCTGCTGGCGTCCATGGAAGAAGCCGTGAAAGCCGCCGAGCAGACCTCGCGCAGCCATGACAGCGGCCACATGGACCTGTTCGGCGGCGTGTTCGCCGAGCCCGAGGCGGACGTCTACGCCAACCACCGCAAGGTCAAGGAACTCAACCTCAAGGAGCGCCTGAAGGGCGAGAAGGACACCCTCGGCCTGTACCTGACCGGTCACCCGATCGATGAGTATGAGGGCGAGGTGCGACGATTTGCCCGCCAGCGCATCGTCGAACTGAAGCCGGCGCGTGATACCCAGACCGTTGCTGGCCTGATCGTCAACCTGCGGGTGATGAAGAACAAGCGTGGCGACAAGATGGGCTTCGTGACGCTGGACGACCGCTCCGGCCGTATCGAGGCCTCGCTGTTCGCCGAAGCCTTCGCCGCCAACCAGGCGCTGCTGCAGACCGACGCGCTGGTGGTGATCGAGGGCGAAGTCAGCCAGGACGATTTCTCCGGCGGCCTGCGTCTGCGTGCCAAGCGCGTAATGGGGCTGGAAGAGGCTCGCACCTCGCTGGCGGAAAGCCTGCGCGTGCGCGTGCATGCCGATGCACTCAAGGGTGACCGCCTGCGCTGGCTGGCTGATCTGTGCACCCGCCATAGAGGCAGTTGCCCCGTCACCGTGGACTACAGTGGCGAGTCGGCGCGCGCGCTGCTGCAGTTCGGCGAGCAGTGGCGGATCGACCCGGCAGACAACCTGATTCAAGCGCTGCGTGACCAGTTCGGCCGCGACAACGTCTTCCTGAACTACCGCTAGTGAGGCCGGTGGCCAAAGGCCGCCCGCCCGCCAGTCTCGACCCTCGGCGCCCGATACCGTAAGGTAGGGCGCCTACGGACCAGGCCCAGCCGCCAACAGAACGACGGATAGCCCATGAACCCGAATTTTCTCGATTTCGAACAGCCCATTGCCGACCTGCACGCCAAGATCGAAGAGCTGCGCCTGGTTGGCAACGACAACGCCCTGAACATCACCGACGAAATCTCCCGTCTGCAGGAGAAGAGCAAGGCGCTGACCGAGAACATCTTCGGCAACCTGTCCAGCTGGCAGATCGCCCAGCTCGCACGCCATCCGCGTCGCCCTTACACCCTGGACTACATCGAGCACATCTTCACCGAGTTCGAAGAGCTGCACGGTGATCGCCACTTCTCCGACGACGCGGCCATCGTTGGCGGCGTTGCCCGCCTGGAAGACCAGCCGGTGATGATCATCGGCCACCAGAAGGGCCGCGAAGTGCGCGAGAAGGTGCGCCGCAACTTCGGCATGCCGCGTCCGGAAGGCTACCGCAAGGCCTGCCGCCTGATGGAGATGGCCGAACGCTTCAAGATGCCAATTCTGACCTTCATCGACACCCCCGGCGCCTACCCGGGCATCGACGCTGAAGAGCGTGGCCAGAGCGAGGCGATCGCCTGGAACCTGCGTGTCATGGCGCGCCTGAAGACCCCGATCATCGCCACCGTGATTGGTGAAGGCGGCTCCGGCGGCGCACTGGCCATCGGCGTGTGCGACCAGCTGAACATGCTGCAGTACTCCACCTATGCGGTGATCTCGCCCGAAGGTTGCGCCTCGATCCTCTGGCGTACCGCCGAAAAGGCACCGGAAGCGGCCGAAGCCATGGGCATCACCGCCAACCGCCTGAAGGACCTGGGTATCGTCGACAACGTCATCCCCGAGCCGCTGGGCAGCGCCCACCGCGATCCGGCCGCCATGGCCGAGACCATCCGCAGTTCCCTGCTCGGCCAGCTCGATACGCTGAACCAGCTGAGCACCGAAGAACTCCTCGCGCGCCGCTACGAGCGCCTGATGAGCTACGGCGTCGCCTGATCGACGCCTTCGGCGCAGCGCGGGTGACGAGGTATCCTTGCCTCGTCCCCGACCCTGCCGACCTGCGCCATGTCTGCTGACTTCGAATCCCGGCTGCTGAATTTCCTCGCTCCCTGGCGTCATGCGCCGGTGTGGCGCGTGGCTTTTTCCGGCGGGCTGGATTCCACTGTTCTCCTGCATCTCCTGGCGCAACTCGCCCATCGCGAGGCCTTGCCGCCGATTTCCGCGATTCACGTGCACCACGGCCTGCAGGCTGTTGCGGACTCCTGGCCAGAGCATTGCCAGCGCTTCTGCGATTCACTTGGGATTCCCTTGCAGCTGGCGCGGGTGCAGGTCGATGACGGCGCCAGCCTGGAGCGTGCGGCGCGCGAAGCGCGGTACGCGGCTTTCGTCGCAGCACTGGGGGAGGACGAATGCCTGCTGGCTGGCCAGCACCGTGACGATCAGGCGGAAACCGTGCTGTTCCGGCTGTTCCGGGGGGCAGGCGTGCGCGGGCTTTCCGGTATGGCTGCCAGTCGCCCCTTGGGAGCAGGGATTCTGTTGCGCCCCATGCTCGGTCTCAATCGTGCAGAGCTGGAGCGTTATGCCCGCAGGCACGGGCTGAGCTGGGTGGAAGACCCGTCCAACGCCAGCAACGACTACGACCGTAACTACCTGCGCAACCAGGTGCTGCCGGGCATCATCCGGCGCTGGCCCGCCGCGGTCGAAACCATTGCCCGGAGCGCTGAGCATTTGGCGGAAGCCGACGGGCTGTTGGGGGAGCTGGCGCAGAACGACCTGATCTGCGCCGGCGCACGCAATGAATACATTGGTATGCAATTGCCTTCGCTGGCCATCGCGGCGCTGGCGGAGTTGAGCGAATCACGCCAGCGCAATGCATTGCGTCACTGGCTTGCGCCACTGGCGCGTTTGCCTGACAGCGCACACTGGGCCGGCTGGCGAGACCTGCGCGACGCTCGCGAAGACGCCGAGCCCATCTGGCGGCTCGCCGATGGCGAACTGCGCCGTGCTCACGGACGGCTCTGGTGGCTGGCCAATCCCTGGCTCGGGTTCGTGCCGAGGAATCAGACCTGGCCTGACCCTGCACGGCCGCTTTCGTTGGCGGGAAACGGTTCGCTGCGTTTCGACGGCGAGCCGCCGGGCGGACCGCTGGAGGTTCGCTATCGCCAGGGTGGGGAGGCGATGGCGCTGGCCGGTCGAGGCTCGCGCGACCTCAAGCGTCTGCTCAACGAGGCGGCTGTGCCGGCTTTTTTGCGTGGCCGTTTGCCGCTGCTCTGGCGAGCCGACGAACTGCTCGGCGTGGCGCTGTTGCCGGACCTGCAGGTTGAGGTGGGGCAGGGCTGGACCCTGCGCTGGACACCTCCGACGAATGACTCGGGTTTGAGCTGATAGCGGCTTTCCGGTAGACTACGCTCCCGTCTTGTACCGCTCCTGTTGATTCGCCTGCGAATCAGTGGGAGTTCGCTATTTTCACGACGAAGTCGTGAGCCGGGTCTTGTACCCGACACCTTCGCTTCCCCGGCGGCCGAGCCGCCTAAACGCTGACATTCAGGGCTTTTCATGACGCGCTACATCTTCGTCACGGGTGGTGTTGTTTCTTCATTGGGGAAAGGCATCGCCTCGGCTTCCTTGGCTGCCATTCTGGAAGCGCGTGGCCTGAAGATCACGATGCTCAAGCTGGACCCCTACATCAACGTCGATCCGGGCACCATGAGCCCGTTCCAGCACGGTGAGGTGTTCGTCACCCACGACGGTGCCGAGACCGACCTCGATCTGGGCCACTACGAGCGTTTCGTTCGTACCACGATGACCCAGAACAACAACTTCACCACCGGCCGCGTCTACATGGACGTGCTGCGCAAGGAGCGCCGTGGTGACTATCTGGGCGCTACCGTGCAGGTCATCCCGCACATCACCGACGAGATCAAGCGTCGCATCATCAAGGGCGCCGGCGATGCCGACGTGGCCCTGGTGGAAGTCGGCGGCACCGTTGGTGACATCGAGTCGCAACCCTTCCTCGAGGCCATCCGCCAGTTGCGCGTGGAGATCGGTTCGCGCCGCGCCATGCTGATGCACCTGACGCTGGTCCCGTACATCGCCACCGCTGGCGAGACCAAGACCAAGCCGACCCAGCACTCGGTCAAGGAGCTGCGCTCCATCGGCCTGCAGCCGGACATCCTGGTCTGCCGTTCTGACCATCCGGTGGATATTTCTTCCCGCCGCAAGATTGCTCTCTTTACCAACGTGGAAGAGCGCGCGGTCATCTCGCTGGAAGACGTCGACACCATCTACCGCATTCCGTCCGTCCTGCACGCCCAGGGCGTCGATGACTTCGTCGTCGAGCGCTTCGGTCTGGAGTGCGGCCCGGCCGACCTGTCCGAGTGGGACCGTGTGGTCGACGCCAAGCTCAACCCTGAGCGTGAAGTCACCATCGCCATGGTCGGCAAGTACATGGAACTGCTCGACGCCTACAAGTCGCTGATCGAAGCCATGACCCACGCCGGCATCCAGAGCCGCACCAAGGTCAACCTGCGCTACATCGACTCCGAGGACATCGAGCAGCAGGGCACCAGCCTGCTCGAAGGCGCCGACGCCATCCTGGTCCCGGGCGGCTTTGGCCTGCGCGGCGTAGAAGGCAAGATCACCGCCGTGCAGTACGCTCGCGAGAACAAGGTTCCGTACCTGGGCATCTGCCTGGGCATGCAGGTGGCCGTCATCGAATACGCCCGCAACGTGCTGGGCTGGACCGATGCCAACTCCACCGAGTTCGACAAGTCCAGCGGCCACCCGGTCGTCGGTCTGATCACCGAGTGGCAGGATGCTACCGGCGCCACCGAAGTGCGCACCGAAGCTTCCGATCTGGGCGGCACCATGCGCCTGGGCGCCCAGGAATGCCTGCTGTCGGCTGGCACCCTGGTGCACGACTGCTACGGCAAGGAAGTGATCGTCGAGCGTCATCGTCATCGCTACGAAGTGAACAACAACCTGCGTCCGCAACTGGAAGCCGCTGGCCTGAAGATTTCCGGCCGCTCCGGCGACGGTGCGCTGGTCGAAGTGGTCGAGGCTCCGGATCATCCGTGGTTTGTGGCCTGCCAGTTCCACCCGGAATTCACTTCCACCCCGCGTGATGGCCACCCGCTGTTCAGCGGCTTCGTCAACGCCGCCCTGAAGCAAGCCGGGAAAGCCTGAACATGACCCAGAAGATCATCCGCGTCGGTGATATCCAGATTGGCAACGACCTGCCGTTCGTGCTGTTTGGCGGCATGAACGTGCTGGAGTCGCGCGACCTGGCGATGCAGGTCTGTGAAGAGTACGTGAAGGTCACCGAGAGACTCGGTATCCCCTACGTGTTCAAGGCCAGCTTCGACAAGGCCAACCGTTCCTCGATCACCTCGTTCCGTGGTCCGGGCATGGAAGAAGGGCTGAAGATCTTCGAAGAGATCAAGAAGACCTTCAACGTGCCGGTCATCACCGACGTGCACGAGCCCTACCAGGCCGCTCCGGTGGCCGAGGTCTGCGACATCATCCAACTGCCGGCCTTCCTGTCCCGGCAGACCGACCTGGTCGTGGCCATGGCCAAGACCAATGCGGTGATCAACATCAAGAAGGCCCAGTTCCTCGCGCCGCAGGAGATGAAACACATCCTGCGCAAGTGCGAGGAGGCGGGTAACGACCAACTGATCCTCTGCGAGCGTGGCTCCTCCTTCGGGTACAACAACCTGGTGGTGGACATGCTCGGCTTCGGCATCATGAAGCAGTTCGAGTACCCGGTGTTCTTCGACGTGACCCACGCCCTGCAGATGCCGGGCGGTCGCGCCGATTCCGCCGGCGGCCGCCGCGCCCAGGTCACCGACCTGGCCAAGGCCGGCATGAGCCAGGGCCTCGCCGGTCTGTTCCTGGAGGCCCACCCGGACCCAGAGAACGCCAAATGCGACGGTCCGTGCGCCCTGCGCCTGAACAAGCTCGAGCCTTTCCTGTCCCAGCTCAAGCAGCTGGACGACCTGGTCAAGAGTTTCCCCACTATCGAGACTGCCTGAGAATCCGCTCAATGTGCCCCGTAGCGTCAAGCTCGGCGGGGCATTGAGCAGGTTCTGATGTCTCACCAGCCGCCCCGTTTATCTCTATCTTCGGAGTGTTATCAAGAATGGCAAAGATCGTCGACATCAAGGGCCGTGAGGTCCTGGACTCCCGCGGCAACCCGACCGTTGAAGCGGACGTGATCCTGGACAACGGCATCGTCGGCAGCGCTTGCGCCCCGTCCGGTGCATCCACCGGTTCCCGCGAGGCTCTCGAACTGCGCGATGGCGACAAGAGCCGTTACCTGGGCAAGGGCGTGCTGAAAGCCGTGGCCAACATCAACGGCCCGATCCGCGACCTGCTGCTGGGCAAGGACGCGGCTGACCAGAAAGGTCTGGATCACGCGATGATCGACCTCGACGGTACCGAGAACAAAGGCAAGCTGGGCGCCAACGCCATCCTCGCTGTGTCCCTGGCCGCCGCCAAGGCCGCCGCCCAGGCCAAGGGCGTGCCGCTGTACGCGCACATCGCCGACCTGAACGGTACCCCGGGCCAGTACTCCATGCCGGTTCCGATGATGAACATCATCAACGGCGGCGAGCACGCCGATAACAACGTCGACATCCAGGAGTTCATGGTTCAGCCGGTTGGCGCCAAGAACTTCGCCGACGCCCTGCGCATGGGCGCCGAGATCTTCCATCACCTCAAAGCCGTGCTGAAGGCCCGTGGCCTGAACACCGCCGTAGGTGACGAAGGTGGCTTCGCGCCGAACCTGGCTTCCAACGAAGACGCCCTGGCCGCCATCGCCGAAGCCGTCGCCAACGCTGGCTACAAGCTGGGCGACGACGTGACCCTGGCCCTGGACTGCGCTTCCTCCGAGTTCTTCAAGGGCGGCCAGTACGACCTGGAAGGCGAAGGCAAGGTGTTCAGCGCCGAAGGTTTCGCCGACTACCTGGCTGGCCTGACCCAGCGCTACCCGATCATCTCCATCGAAGACGGTATGGACGAGTCCGACTGGGCTGGCTGGAAAGTCCTGACCGACAAGATCGGTGAGAAGGTACAGCTGGTCGGTGACGACCTGTTCGTGACCAACACCAAGATCCTCAAGCGCGGCATCGACGAGAAGATCGGCAACTCGATCCTGATCAAGTTCAACCAGATCGGCTCGCTGACCGAGACTCTGGAAGCCATTCAGATGGCCAAGGCTGCCGGCTTCACCGCGGTGATCTCGCACCGTTCGGGCGAAACCGAGGACAGCACCATCGCTGACCTGGCTGTCGGCACTGCCGCTGGTCAGATCAAGACCGGGTCCCTCTGCCGCTCCGACCGCGTTTCCAAGTACAACCAGCTGCTGCGCATCGAAGAGCAGCTGGGCGCCAAGGCGCCGTACCGTGGTCGCGCGGAATTCCGCGGCTGATCCTAGTCTGGTACGGTGAAGGGGTGGCACAAGCCACCCCTTCGCGTATAGGGAGCTGATGGTTTGAGGTTACGTAGCCCTTACTGGCTGTTCGTCGTGCTGATCCTGGCGCTGGCCGGCCTGCAGTATCGCCTGTGGGTAGGCGAAGGCAGCCTGGCGCAAGTGCGCGACCTGCAGAAGCAGATCGCCGACCAGCAGGGTGAGAACGAGCGCCTGCTCGAGCGTAACCGCATCCTCGAGGCGGAAGTCGCCGAGCTCAAGAAAGGCACCGAGACCGTCGAGGAGCGTGCACGCCACGAACTTGGCATGGTCAAGGACAAGGAAACCCTCTACCAGCTCGCGCAATGACCACTCCCGCCTTCTGGGCCGTAATCCCGGCCGCCGGTATCGGTTCGCGGATGCGCGCCGATCGCCCCAAGCAATACCTCGACCTTGCCGGTCGCAGCATTCTCGAACGCACCCTCGATTGCTTCCTTGGCCATCCCAGGCTCAAGGGCCTCGTAGTGTGCCTGGCTGCCGACGATCCCTGGTGGCCGACCCTGCCCAGTGCCTCCAACGAGCTGATCCAGCGCGCCGAAGGTGGCCGCGAGCGTGCGGATTCCGTGCTCAACGGCCTGCTGCGCCTGAGCGAGCTGGGCGCCGCGCCGGATGACTGGGTGCTGGTGCATGACGCCGCCCGGCCGAATCTTGCGCGCGCCGACCTGGATCGTCTGCTGGACGAGTTGGAATTCGACGCTGTGGGCGGGCTGCTCGGTGTACCCGCGCGGGATACGTTGAAGCGCGTTGGCGCTGATGGCCGAGTCGTCGAGACCATCGATCGCAGCGTGGTCTGGCAGGCCTACACCCCACAGATGTTCCGCCTCGGCGCGCTGCATCGCGCACTCGCCGATGCGCTGGTGGCCGATGCGGCCATCACCGACGAAGCCTCTGCCATGGAGTGGGCGGGCTATGCGCCGCGCATGGTGGAAGGGCGGGTGGACAACATCAAGGTCACCACCCCGGAAGACCTGCAGCGCCTGCAGCGTAACTTCGCCAAGCACTGATCCTGTATCTCTGTAGGAGCGAGCTTGCTCGCGAACAAAGTTTCCGGCGACTTCAGTGCTGGGCAGGTTCGCGAGCAAGCTCGCTCCTACAGGCTGCGCGCCGGGCTGGGCCGTAGGAGCGGACTTTGTCCGCGATTGGCTTCCGGCGCGATTCGGGCTCATCGCGGACGGAGTCCGCTCCTACAAAAACAACCTCAGCCCAGCAGCGGGACCTCGATCAGGAAGCGGAACAGCGCCCCATGCTGCTCCACCGCCAGGCAATGGTAGCCATGGCGCTGGGTGTCTTCCGGAATGCCGTGCACCGACTGCGAACAGTCAGTGATGACCTCCAGCAGGTCGCCCGGGTTGAGCGTCTCCAGGGTTTCCAGGGTGGCGATGGCGTTGTACGGACAGTGTTCGCCGCGCAAATCAAGCGACAGCGTCGGCGTCTTGGTTTCGGACATCGTAGGCTTTCCGTTTACGAGTGAATCGTTGCGCGTTCAGTTGCTCCAGCAGCATGCACAGGGCGAGGCCGGCGAAGGTGATCAGCAGGCCGCCACCAGGGCCGAACTCCTGCAGCAGGTTGAGTTTGGGGTAGGGCAGGGCGAGGCTGGTGCCGAGCTGGTCCCAATACACCGCGACCAGCGTGCCGCCGATCACGTTGCCGATGCCGACTACCCAGAAGTGCACCTGGCCTTCCATCGAGCGGTACATCCAGCCTGTCTCGCAGCTGCCGGCCAGCACGATGCCGATGCCGAACAGCACGCCGCCGATCACCGCGTTCGGGCCCATCCAGAAGATCTTCGGCGGCAGGCCATTGTGGATCGCCGCGAAGGTGCCGACGCAGGCGGCCGCCATGCCCAGCAGGATGCCCAGCGCGGCCTGGGTCCGGCCGGTGGTCCAGAGGTCGCGGGCAGCGCTGGTGAAGCATATCTGCGCGCGCTCGATCAGACCGCCGAACAGCAGGCCGAACAGGCAGGCCATGCCCAGCACCAGCGAGACCTCGAAGCGCCAGGCGGCGAACAGCGCGGCAATAGCCAGCACGCCCATGCCCAGGCGCCATTGCAGCTTGGCGCGACGAGCCAGGGCTTCGGCGCTGGGAAGCGCCGCGGCCTTGCCGCCCACTTTCAGGGGAATACGCAGGAAGGGCAGCAGGCTGATCTTCACGCCGAACCAGGCGCCGATCACGGTGGAAAACATGAAGGCCCAGGCGTGCACCGAGAACATCGGGATACCGGTGAAGAAGGCCGCCAGGTTACAGCCCATCGCCAGGCGCGCACCGAAGCCGGCGATCACCCCGCCGATCAGGCCCTGCAGCAGGCGACGCTTGCTGGTTGGCCAGCGCAGGCTGACGTTGCCGGCCCAGAGTGCACAGACCAGTGCGCCGAGGAACATGCCAATGATCATCACACCATCGATGCGGTCCAGCGGTGTGCCTTGCAAGCCGATGATCTTGAAGTAGCTCCATTCCTGCGGCTGCAGGCCGAACCAGGACAGCACATGGCCGCCCCAACGGGTGAACTCGCCGGTGACCGCCCAGAAGGTGCCGGTCATGGCGAAGTAGTAGGCGGAGATGACGCCCAGCGCGACCAGCGTCGGCAGTGGTGACCAGAAGCGCAGGAGATAGCGCTCGCGGAAGGAGGAAAGGGCAGACATGTCGTCGTCCTTGAAGCTTGCGGTGGGAAACCGCGCATTCTAGCCAACGCAATTTCCCGGTGCTTGCTTCAAGGCAACGGAGAGTGCTGAAGGTGCTGTAGGCCTTTCTTCAAATGGTCCACCAATTGTCGCACCTTGGGCGACAGATGCCGCTGCTGGGGATACAGCGCCCAGACCCCGGTATTGGGCGGTTGGTGCCCCTCCAGCAGCGATGTCAGGCGCCCACTACGCAGGTGTTCCAGCACGTAGTAGTCGGGCAGTTGGCACAGGCCGAACCCGCGCAGCGCCGCATCGAGCACGGCCTGACCGCTGTTGCAGCGCCAGTTGCCCTGGACCCGGTGCTGGGTTTCGCGGCCGTCCTCGAGAAAGCTCCATTGGTCGCTGCTGCCCACCAGGCAGTTGTGCCGCGCCAGCTCCGCCACGCTCTGCGGCGTGCCGTGGCGGGCGAGGTACTCCGGCGTTGCGCAGAGGTACATCACCCTGGGTGCCAGACGTGTGGCCACCAAGCGTGAATCGCTCAGGCGGCCGAGGCGGATCGCCAGGTCGAAGCCCTCGTGAAGCAGGTCCAACTGGCGGTTGGACAACTCGATCTCTACCCGCAGTTGCGGGAACTGCGCCATGAACTCGTTCACCAGCGGCACCACGAAACGCTCGCCATAGGCCACAGCACAGGTCATCCGCAGCAAGCCCTTGGGCTCGGCGGACAGATCGCTGACAGCGCGCAATGCTTCCTCGCGGGCATCCTGCAGACGCCGGCAATGCTGCAGGAACGTCTGCCCGGCTTCACTCAGCGTCACCTTGCGTGTACTGCGGTAGAGTAGGCGCGTCTGCAGGCGCTCTTCCAGTCGGGCGACCTGCCGGCTGACATGGGACGAAGACACGCCGAGGCGTTCCGCGGCGGCAGTGAATTGGCCGGTTTCGGCGACGGCGACGAATTCGTCCAGTCCTTCCCAGCGGTGCATCTGGATTATCCCTGTATTGCAATAATGTTTTGATTATTGCCTGATTATTCCCTCAAACGGGGTTTTCTACACTTCCAAGGCTTTGGGGCGCGCTTTTGGCCTATTGCCCCCACCGCTCCCCGACGTGGCTCCGGCCCGTCCCGGTTTCTCGGCCTCTGCGCCGAACCCGTCCGCCATTGGCGGGCGTTGTCGTTTTCTCGTTCAGGAGTTTCCCGATGATCAAGTCCCGTGCCGCCGTAGCCTTCGCCCCCAACAAGCCGTTGGAAATCGTCGAAGTGGATGTCGCGCCGCCGCAGAAGGGTGAAGTGCTGGTGCGCATCGTCGCCACCGGCGTCTGCCACACCGATGCGTACACCCTGTCCGGCCAGGATTCCGAGGGCGTGTTCCCGTGCATCCTCGGCCACGAAGGTGGAGGCATCGTCGAAGCAGTCGGTGAGGGCGTGACCTCGCTGAAAGTGGGTGACCACGTGATCCCGCTGTACACCGCCGAATGCCGTGAGTGCAAATTCTGCAAATCCGGCAAGACCAACCTCTGCCAGGCCGTGCGCGCCACCCAGGGCAAAGGCCTGATGCCCGACGGCACCAGCCGCTTCTCCTACAAGGGCGAGCCGATCTTCCACTACATGGGCTGCTCGACCTTCTCCGAGTACACCGTATTGCCGGAAATCTCCCTGGCGAAGATCCCCGAGGAGGCGCCGCTGGAGAAGGTTTGTCTGCTCGGTTGCGGCGTGACCACCGGCATCGGCGCCGTGCTGAATACCGCGAAGGTGGAGGAGGGCGCCACTGTCGCCATCTTCGGCCTGGGCGGCATTGGCCTGGCGGCGATCATCGGCGCGAAGATGGCCAAGGCCTCGCGCATCATTGCTGTTGATATCAACCCGGCCAAGTTCGACATCGCCAAGGAACTGGGCGCTACCGACTTCGTCAATCCGAAGGATCATCAGAAGCCGATTCAGGACGTCATCGTCGAAATGACCGACGGCGGCGTGGACTTTTCCTTCGAGTGCGTGGGCAACGTTCAACTGATGCGCGCGGCGCTGGAGTGCTGCCACAAGGGCTGGGGCGAATCCACTATCATCGGCGTTGCCGGTGCCGGCCAGGAAATCAGCACCCGTCCGTTCCAACTGGTCACCGGCCGCGTCTGGCGTGGTTCCGCCTTCGGCGGCGTGAAGGGCCGCACCGAACTGCCGAGCTACGTGGAAAAGGCGCAGAAGGGCGAAATCCCGCTGGATACCTTCATCACCCACACCATGGGTCTGGAGAAGATCAACGAAGCCTTCGACCTTATGCACGAAGGCAAGAGCATCCGCTCCGTCATCCATTACTGATCGAACCGCCGGGCGCCCTGCGCGCCCGGCCTCACAGGAGGCTCCATGACGGATTCCATCGAACTCATCAGCAGTCAGAAGAGTTTTGGCGGCTGGCACCAGCGCTACCGCCATCGTTCCGAAACCCTCGGCTGCGACATGGCCTTCGCGGTCTACCTGCCGCCCCAGGCCGAGCCCGAGGCGGGCCTGCCAGTGCTGTACTGGCTGTCCGGCCTGACCTGCACCGACGAGAACTTCATGCAGAAGGCCGGCGCCCAGCGCATGGCTGCCGAGCTTGGGATTGTCATCGTCGCGCCGGACACCAGCCCCCGCGGGCCGGAAGTGCCGGGCGATCCGGATGGCGCGTGGGACTTCGGCCTCGGCGCCGGCTTCTACGTCAACGCCACCCAGGAACCCTGGGCGCGCCACTACCGGATGCACGACTATGTGGTACAGGAGCTGCCGGCGCTGATTGAGGCGAACTTCCCGGTTTCCCAGAAGCGCGGCATCAGCGGGCACTCCATGGGTGGCCATGGCGCGCTGATCTGCGCGCTGCGCAATCCGGGGCGCTACCTGTCGCTATCGGCCTTCGCGCCTATCACCCACCCGAGCGATTGCCCATGGGGCCAGAAAGCACTGGGCCGCTTCCTGGGTGAGGATCCGGCCGCCTGGCGCGAGTGGGATGCCGTGGAGCTGCTGGCGAATGCCAGCGAGCGATTGCCGATCCTGGTGGATCAGGGCGACCGCGACGACTTCCTCGCCGTGCAACTCAAGCCGGAGGCCCTGCGCGAAGCGGCCGCTGCGGTCGGCCGTCCGCTGGAGCTGCGCCTGCAGCCCGGCTATGACCACAGCTACTACTTCATTGCGAGCTTCATCGAAGATCACCTGCGCCACCACGCCGCAGCGCTCTGTGGCTGACACCCTCGGCGCAGTGATCCGGTAGAATCGACGCCCTGACATCTACAGGGCGTTTTTTCATGCGTATCGGACATGGCTACGACGTGCACCGCTTCGGCGAGGGCGACTTCATCACCCTCGGCGGCGTGCGCATTCCCCACAAGTTCGGGCTGATTGCCCATTCCGACGGCGACGTACTCCTGCACGCACTTTCCGATGCCCTGCTGGGCGCCTGCGCGCTGGGCGATATCGGCAAGCACTTCCCGGATACCGATCCGCAGTTCAAGGGCGCTGACAGCCGTGCGCTGCTGCGCCACGTGCTGAGCCTGGTCGAAGCCAAGGGCTGGAAAGTGGAAAACGTCGACACCACCATCATTGCCCAGGCACCGAAGATGGCGCCGCACATCCAGAGCATGCGCGAGACCATCGCCGCCGACCTGAAGGTCGAACTGGACCAGGTCAACGTCAAGGCCACTACTACCGAGAAACTCGGCTTTACCGGCCGTGAAGAAGGCATCGCGGTTCACGCTGTTGCCTTGCTGGGCCGCGCATGACCGAGCTGGAACTGCTGGGCCCGCGCGCCCATGGCGAAGCGTGCGGAAGTGCCGTGCTCAAGGCTGTGGCCGAAGACTTCCAGGTCGACGAAGTACTGGATATCCCACTCTCGGGTGACGGCGAGCACCTCTGGCTGTGGGTAGAGAAGCGTGGCCTGAACACCGAGGAAGCTGCGCGCCGCCTGGCCCGTGCGGCCGGCGTACCGGTGAAGATGATCAGCTATGCCGGGCTCAAGGACCGCCAGGCTCTGACCCGCCAGTGGTTCAGTCTGCATCTGCCGGGCAAGTCCGATCCTGATCTGGCGGCGGCCGAGGACGACAGCCTGCGCATCCTCGAGCGCAATCGCCATCGCCGCAAATTGCAGCGTGGCGCGCATTCAGCCAACGGTTTCACCTTGCGTCTGACCGAGCTGCAGGCGGATCGCGAACAGCTCGAAGCACGTCTGAAGGCCATAGCCGCCAACGGCGTGCCGAACTACTTCGGTACCCAGCGTTTCGGCCATGAGGGCGGCAACGTCTTCGATGCCCGTGGCTTTGCCGAGCGCGGTAAGCTGCCGGAGCATCGCAACATGCGCTCGCGCCTGCTCTCGGCGGCGCGCAGCTATGTCTTCAACCAGGTGCTGGCCCGCCGCGTGGCGCAAGGCACCTGGAATCAGGCGCTGGTCGGTGACCTGCTGGCGTTCACCGACAGCCGGAGCTTCTTCCCCGCTGGCGAAGCGGAATGCTCCGACCCGCGCCTTGCGGTACTCGACCTGCATCCCACCGGTCCGATGTGGGGCGAGGGCGATTCACCGGCGACGAGCCAGCCCGGAGAGATCGAAAGCAGCGTGCAGCAGGCGGAGATGGCGCTTTGCCAGTGGCTTGCCGGTGCGGACATGGCGCACGAACGGCGCATTCTGCGCCTCCCCATCCCGGGTCTTACATGGCATTATCCCGCCCCTGACATTCTGCAACTGGAATTCGTCCTGCCGGCGGGCTGCTTCGCCACCGTGGTAGTGCGCGAGCTGATCGACCTCGTGCCGGCAGGGCAGACGGAAAGCCCATGCGCATATTGATTGCCAACGACGACGGGGTCACTGCACCCGGTATCGCCGCGCTTCACGACGCGTTGTCCGATTATGCGGACTGCATCGTGATCGCCCCGGAAGCCGATCGTAGCGGAGCGAGTAGTTCGCTGACGCTGGATCGGCCGCTGCATCCCCATCGCCTGGGCAATGGTTTCATCAGCCTCAACGGCACTCCGACCGACTGCGTGCACCTGGGCCTCAACGGCCTGCTCGAAGACGTGCCGGAGATGGTCGTGTCGGGCATCAACCTCGGCGCCAACCTGGGCGACGACGTGCTCTATTCGGGTACCGTGGCGGCGGCGCTGGAAGGGCGTTTCCTGTCCCGCCCGGCCTTCGCTTTCTCGCTGTGCTCGCGCCTGACGGACAACCTGCCAGCCGCCATGCACTTCGCTCGCCTGCTGGTCGAGTCCCACGAGAAGCTCGCGCTGCCACCGCGCACCGTGCTCAACGTGAACATTCCCAACCTGCCGCTGGAGCGGATCAAGGGTATCCAGCTGACCCGGTTGGGCCATCGCGCCCGCGCCAAGCCGCCGGTCAAGGTGGTCAACCCGCGCGGCAAGGAAGGCTACTGGATCGCCGCTGCCGGCGATGCCGAGGATGGTGGAGAGGGCACCGATTTCCACGCGGTCATGCAGGGCTACGTTTCCGTCACGCCGCTGCAGATGGACCGGACCTTCCGGGAGGCGTTCAATGTCCTTGGCGACTGGCTCGGAGGGCTCGACCATGGCCAATGAATTGTCGCGCCGCGGCGGGATTGGCATGACTTCCCAGCGCACCCGTGAGCGTCTGATCCAGCGTCTGTACGAAGAGGGACTGTCCAACGCCCATGTGCTGGAAGTGATTCGCCGTACGCCGCGCCATCTGTTCGTCGACGAAGCGCTTTCGCACCGCGCCTATGAAGATACCGCGCTGCCCATCGGGCACAACCAGACCATCTCGCAGCCCTTCATGGTGGCGCGGATGACCGAGCTACTGCTGGCCGCAGGCCCTCTGGACAAGGTGCTGGAGATCGGAACCGGTTCGGGTTACCAGACAGCCGTGCTGTCCCAGCTCGTGGAGCGGGTATTCTCCGTCGAGCGCATCCAGGCCTTGCAGGACCGCGCGAAAGAACGACTTGCGGAGCTAAACCTGAGAAATGTTGTCTTTCGTTGGGGCGACGGCTGGGAAGGCTGGCCTGCCCTGGCGCCTTACAACGGCATCATCGTCACCGCCGCGGCGGCCGAGGTCCCGCAGGCATTGCTGGACCAGCTGGCGCCTGGAGGGCGACTGGTGATTCCGGTCGGTGGCGGCGAGGTGCAGCAACTGATGCTGATCGTCCGCACCGAGGACGGCTTCCAGCGCCAGGTGCTGGATTCCGTACGCTTCGTCCCGCTGCTCAACGGTCCGCTAGGCTGAGAGCAAGCCGGTCAAGGCTGCGGTAACTGCCGGCCAGTGAGGCTGGACGTCAATTCATGGATAAGGGGGATGGGTGAGCTTGACAGCGACCCTGTGTCAACGGAACTGGATCAAGGGCCTGGGCCACGCTGTGGTGGCCATTGCCGTTTGCTCTCTGCTGGCGGCCTGTTCTTCAACTTCGCGCAGTACCACTACCGTGGTGGACCGCAACGCTCAGCAAAAGCCGACCGTCACCTCTGGCCAATACGTCGTGCGTCCCGGTGACACGCTGTATTCCATTGCCTTCCGCTACGGCTGGGACTGGAAAGCCCTGGCCGCGCGCAACAACATTTCCGCGCCGTACACCATTCGTCCCGGTCAGGCCATTCGCTTCGATGGTGGCTCGTCAACTGCACCGTCTGTCGCCAAAAACACGACGTCTGTCGCGCCGGTGGTCGTCAACAAACCGGCTACTCAGCCTGCGACCGCCAGTAAACCGACCACTCCCGCCGTCACTACTCCCGCGCAGACGCCCGCCAGCGGCGGAACTCCGGCAGTCGCAGGGGGCGCACCGGGGGGCTGGATATGGCCAACCAATGGCACTCTTATTGGGCGTTTTGCATCAAACGGCAGTTTGAATAAAGGGATTGATATAGCCGGGCAATTGGGCCAGCCTGTCCTGGCTGCGTCTAATGGCACGGTGGTGTACGCCGGTAGTGGTTTGCGGGGCTACGGCGAACTCGTGATCATCAAGCACAGCGATACCTACGTAAGCGCCTACGGTCACAACCGCAGGTTGCTGGTGCGGGAAGGGCAACAGGTCAAAGTCGGGCAGAACATTGCCGAGATGGGCTCCACAGGGACGGACCGGGTGAAGCTGCACTTCGAGATTCGCCGCCAGGGTAAACCTGTAGATCCGCTGCAATACCTGCCAAGTCGTTGACGGTAGCTGTTCCCCTGCGTGGGTGAGCGGGCCTAGGTGTCCTAAGGATAAGGACGCACCTGGGCTTGTTGTCGAACTCAGCAAGGGATAACGACATGGCACTTAAAAAAGAAGGGCCGGAGTTTGACGTCGATGATGAAGTGCTCCTGCTGGAGCCTGGCATCATCCTCGAAGAGTCATTTGCCGAAGAGCAGGTATCGCTTCGAGTCACTCCTAAAGCCACCTCACTTTCCTCTCTCAAGCAACACAAGCACATCGATTACAGCCGCGCGCTCGACGCCACCCAGCTGTATCTGAATGAAATCGGTTTCTCGCCGCTCCTGACCCCGGAAGAGGAAGTCCACTTTGCGCGCCTTGCGCAGAAGGGCGACCCGGCCGGCCGGCGGCGAATGATCGAAAGCAACCTGCGTCTGGTGGTGAAGATCGCGCGACGTTACGTCAATCGCGGTCTCTCCCTGCTCGACCTGATTGAAGAGGGCAACCTCGGGCTGATCCGCGCGGTGGAGAAATTCGACCCCGAACGCGGCTTCCGCTTCTCCACCTACGCGACCTGGTGGATTCGTCAGACCATCGAACGGGCCATCATGAACCAGACCCGCACCATTCGTTTGCCGATCCACGTGGTGAAGGAACTCAACGTCTACCTGCGGGCCGCTCGCGAGCTGACCCACAAGCTGGACCACGAGCCGTCGCCCGAGGAGATCGCCAACCTGCTCGAGAAGCCGGTGGAAGAGGTCAAGCGAATGCTCGGTCTGAACGAGCGGGTCACTTCGGTGGATGTTTCCCTCGGCCCGGATTCGGACAAGACCCTGCTCGATACCCTGACCGACGACCGCCCCACCGATCCCTGCGAACTGCTGCAGGATGACGATCTCAGCGAGAGCATCGACCTTTGGCTATCGGAGTTGACCGATAAGCAGCGTGAAGTGGTGATTCGCCGCTTCGGCCTGCGAGGCCATGAAAGCAGCACTCTGGAGGAAGTCGGCCAGGAAATCGGCCTGACCCGCGAGCGGGTTCGGCAGATCCAGGTCGAGGCCCTCAAGCGTCTGCGCGAAATCCTCGAGAAGAACGGCCTGTCGAGCGACGCACTGTTCCAGTAGCGTTCAGGCCGACAACGAAAAAGCCCGGATGATTCCGGGCTTTTTTATGCGTCGTGATGTAAGCATTCGCTTACATCATCTGTGAGTATTCAGCTTGAAATACTGCCAGCTCTGGCGCAGATTTTTCGTATCTTATTGTTTTATAAGTATTTTGCTTCTAGAGAGAGGCGCTGAGGCGGTAGGGTGCGCGGAAGTGCCCTAGTTGCCGCGATCCGGCAGGCGGGTAATATCACTCCTGCGTACACGGAAAGGCGCAGGCCGGTAAGGATGTCGGTCAGGACCCCCGCAGGATGCGGTTCATCAGGATGATGAAGAAGGGAAGAAAGAGTGGGCGGGTTATCCCGCCCCTTTTTTTGCCCGCAGAAAAGTGACATTTCAGATGCAGAAAGGCCCGCACTAGGCGGGCCTTTTCTATTTCTGGAGGTGCTGGAAATCAGCGCTCCAGATACTGCATCTTGTTCGGCTTGCCGTCCCACTCTTCGGCGTCCGGCAGGGAATCCTTCTTCTCGGTGATGTTCGGCCATACATCGGCCAAATCCTTGTTCAGCTCGATGAACTCCTGCATGCCATCCGGGACTTCGTCCTCGGAGAAGATCGCCTGTGCCGGGCACTCCGGTTCGCACAGGGCGCAGTCGATGCACTCATCCGGGTGGATGACCAGGAAGTTCGGGCCTTCGTAGAAGCAGTCCACCGGGCATACTTCCACGCAGTCGGTGTATTTGCACTTGATGCAGTTGTCGGTGACGACGAAGGTCATTTCTAATTTTCTCCTCAGGCGGGCGGCTAAGCGCGCGCGATTCTAGCAGCTTGTCCAGCGGTCCGTCAGACCCGCATCTTCCATGCATATAACAATTCGAGAGCTTGGCGCGGAGTCAGGTCATCGGGGCTGACACGCATCAGCTCTTCGACAATCGGGTGCGGCAGGCTGGCAAACAGGTCGCTTTGTAGTGGTGCTGGGCTTTTCGGGTCGGTCGAACGCGGCGCTTCGTGGGGCAGGCTGGTGGTTTCCAGGCGCAACAGATGTTCGCGGGCGCGCTGAATTACCGCACCCGGCACGCCAGCCAGTTGTGCAACCGCGAGGCCGTAACTTTGGCTGGCTGGGCCGGGCAGCACGTGGTGCAGGAACACGATGCGCTCGTTGTGTTCGGTGGCGTTCAGGTGAACGTTGGCCACCGCGGGCTCGCTTTCGGGCAGCACGGTCAGCTCGAAATAGTGAGTCGCGAACAGGGTAAAGGCACGCAGTTTTGCCAGGTGTTCGGCGGCGGACCAGGCGAGAGACAGTCCGTCGAAGGTGCTGGTGCCACGGCCCACTTCGTCCATCAGCACCAGACTGCGGTCGCTGGCATTGTGCAGGATATTGGCGGTTTCACTCATTTCCACCATGAAGGTGGAGCGGCCACCGGCGAGGTCGTCGGAGGAGCCGATACGAGTGAAAATGCGGTCCACCAGAGACAGTTCACAGCGTGCGGCCGGGACGAAACTGCCGATATGTGCCAGCAGCACGATCAGCGCTGTTTGCCGCATATAAGTCGATTTACCGCCCATGTTCGGGCCGGTAATCACCAACATGCGAGTGTCTTCGTCGAGGTTCAGGTCATTGGCGACGAATGGCGTATCCAGTACCTGCTCGACCACCGGGTGGCGGCCTTGCTCGATGAGGATGCCGGACTCTTCGACGAAGCGCGGGCGGTTCAGGTCGAGGTTCAGTGCGCGTTCGGCAAGGTTGGACAGCACATCCAGTTCGGCCAGGGCGGCAGCGGTGTCCTGCAGCGGCGCCAGTTGGCCGATCAGCAGTTCCAGCAGTTCTTCGTAAAGCTGTTTCTCGCGGGCCAGAGCGCGGCTCTGGGCTGACAGCGCCTTGTCTTCGAAGGCCTTGAGCTCCGGGGTGATGAAGCGCTCGGCGCCTTTCAGGGTCTGACGGCGGATGTAGTCGGCAGGAGCCTGTTCGGCCTGCACCCGGGGCAGCTCGATGTAGTAACCGTGGATGCGGTTGTAGCCGACCTTCAGGTTCGGCAGGCCGGTGCGGGCTTTCTCCCGAGTCTCCAGATCCATCAGGTACTGGCCGGCGTTCTCGCTGAGCATTTGCAGTTCGTCCAGCTCGGCGTCGTAGCCACGGGCAATGACGCCGCCGTCGCGGATCACCGCCGGCGGGTTCTCAATCACGGCGCGGGCCAGCAGGTCCGCCAGTTCCGGATAGGTACGGATGCTGACGGCCAGTTCGCCCAGGTGCGGGGCCTCCAGCTCTGTCATGCCATTCTGCAGTTCCGGCAGGGCGGCGAGGGCATCGCGTAAGCGGGCGAGGTCGCGCGGACGGGCGTTGCGCAGGCCGATACGGGCGAGGATTCGTTCGACGTCGCCGATTTCTTTCAGTTGCGGCTGAAGGATTTCGAAGCGATAGCGCTCCAGCAGGCAGGCAATGGACTCCTGGCGAGCTTCGAGCACGGCTCGGTCGCGCAGCGGGCGGTTCAGCCAACGGGTCAGCAGGCGGCTGCCCATGGCAGTCTGGCAGCGGTCGACCACCGATTGCAGGGTGTTGTCGCGGCCGCCGGCGAGGTTGGTGTCCAGTTCCAGGTTGCGGCGGCTGGCGCCATCGAGGATCACGGTGTCGTCGATCCGCTCGTGACGCAGGCTGCGCAAGTGCGGCAAGGCGGTGCGCTGGGTTTCCTTGGCATAGGTCAGCAGGCAGCCCGCGGCGCCGATGGCCAGGGTCAGCTCCTGGCAGCCGAAGCCCTTGAGGTCCTGCACGCCGAACTGCTGGCACAGGCCCTTCTTCGCCGAGTCACGATCAAAGTCCCAGGGGGCGCGGCGGTGCGCGCCACGGCGCTTCTCCGCCGGCAGGCCCTGGGGCCAGTCGTCGGGGATCAGCAGCTCGGCGGGATTCAGGCGCTCCAGTTCGGCCAGCAGCGTTTCCCAGCCTTTTATTTCCTGGACGTTGAATCGACCGCTGGTGATATCCAGGACTGCCAGACCGAACAGGCGCTCGTCACCCAGTACGGCCGCGATCAGGTTGTCGCGGCGCTCGTCGAGCAGTGCTTCGTCGCTGACGGTGCCGGGAGTCAGGATGCGTACAACTTGGCGCTCAACTGGCCCCTTGCTGGTGGCCGGGTCGCCGATCTGCTCGCAGATCACCACCGATTCGCCGAGCTTCACCAGTTTGGCCAGATAGCCTTCGGCGGAGTGGAAGGGGATGCCGGCCATCGGAATGGAATTGCCGGCGGACTGGCCGCGCGCGGTCAGGGTGATGTCCAGCAGCTTGGCGGCTTTCTTGGCGTCCTCGTAGAACAGCTCATAGAAGTCGCCCATGCGGTAGAACATCAGTTGATCCGGGTGCTGGTTCTTCAGCCTCCAGTACTGTTGCATCATCGGTGTGTGCTGAGAAAGGTTTTCCATTCAATAACTTACAGTGCTTTGTCTTTTACTGAGTTTTTGATTTTTGGCGATTGTCCAATACTCGGCAGCTTCTTGGCATACCCCAGCATCGTCTTGAGGACATGCTCACCCCAGGTATTCATTGCGATATTCGCAGCCAGGCAAACTATCCTGCAGTTCTCGTTTGTGTAGCCCATGCTGTTGTCAATTCGATCTATGCTCGGCGCGAAAGGCTTTCTGCCATCGTGGGAGAGCACCTCAAGCGAAAGCGGCGTGCCTGTCACTGAGCACCGGTATTTGGTCGCCCTCAGCAGCTCAATCGCCTGATCAACCGTCAACGTGAAGTCCTTCACGCGCTTCCGGCCTTTTGCATTCTGACGCGCTCGCACAAGTACCGAAGCCATGTACGTCTCCATGGCGTTACGGCGTTGATGCTCCTTCCATCTGGTGGGTACCACCCCGTCAACGAAACCGAAGCGGAGGAACAGCTGCTCGTTCACCCCGCTTCGGTCCCGGGTGAGGAAGTGCCATTTGCCTCCCTTCACCAGGTAATACGCACCATGCTTCAGGTACACACACTTCGGAAGGTCACTCTCCATGCGCACCATTCCTTAATTTGACCGGCATTGTCGGGGCCTGAGCGATCTTCGGCAACCGCCCGCGAAGGTATCGCGCAGTCATTCTCGGGTCGGAGTGGCCACCCAAGGCCTGGGCGTTCTTCCCTTCGTTGTCGGCGTCGGTCAGTGACTTCGCACGGATATCGTGGATGGTCACGTCGGTTACACCGACTTGCTCCCTGGCCTTGGCGAACGCTTCCTTGACCGTGTGGTAGGACACCGGGCGCCCGGCGCGCGCGCAGAACAGGGTGAGAGTGCGGATCTTGCGCGGGAGAGCCTTCGCCTTGGCAATGACCTCTTCGAGGTCTGGGGTCATCGAGACGATGAGCTTCGCCCCGGTCTTCTGCTGGGTGAAGGAAATCCCGTCCTCGGAAATGTCGGAGAGGTGGATGCTGATCACGTCGCTGATCCGCTGCCCGGTGAGGTAGGCCATCTCCAGGATGTTTCGAATGTATGGGCTGCAGGCGTTGAGGATCGCTGCGAACTCCGCGTCCGTGATGTATCGATCGCGGCGCGCCTCCTCATGCCGCTTGATGCCGACACAGGGGTTGGAGTCCACCATTCCCCACTCAAGGGCATAGCCGAACACCACCCGGGCGAAGGACAAAATCCGGTTGCACATGTTCGGCGTGCCGGCCAGGTCGACCTTCACCGCCGCGATATGCTTCGGCAGCACCTGCTCAGGTTCGAACTCGGCGAAGATGTCCTTCAGCCGCTCCGCAGCCTGCTCATACTGCAGCACCGTGTTCGCCGCGAGCTTCTTGATCTTGATGTGGTGCTTCAGCGCTTTGTCGATCAGCGCTGCCATTCCGCCAATGCTCGTCTGGGAAGTCTTCCGGGCGTACTCCAGCAGCGACGCCTGGTAATCCTCGCCCAGGCGCTCCCATTTCCCTTTCCTCACCAGGTAGTACGCGCCGTGCTTGTGATACATGCACGCCGGCAGGTGACGGTCCTTCTTCCTCGGGCGCATGCCTCTCTCCTCACGAGCCTGTCAGGCGAAGCCGCGGCTCTTTCTTCTGCTGTTGGCGAGAGCCCAGACGGGACAATACTACCTCCCGCAGGACCTTCGGACGCCCGTTTGCGTCGATCACGTAGCCGAGCTGATGCTCGTCGAGCCAGCGGATCTGCGCGCTGGCGCGGGTGCGGCCGGTCAGGTCGGCCACTTCTTCCTGTGTCATGAACATGACGAGGCCTCCTCGCCGGCTGGCGCCGGCGGGTTCAGTGTTGGGGGGGTAGTCATGCCTTCGGCTGCTTGCTTTCGCTCCACCTGAGCCAGATCTTGCAGCGCATGCAGGTGGTGGATGGCTTGTCGTGTGACCACGCCAGGCCGACTGGTCGTAGCCCGCAGGCGGTCTTTCCGGTCTCGCGCACGAAGTGGATTGCGATCATCACTCACCTCCCTGCGCCGGCGCGGCGGCGAGCGCTACTACTGCGCGCATGGCTTCATCTGGTGTGTCAGCTTCGGCATGGTGTTGAACCTCTCCAGCCTCGCCGTACAGGTCCGCATGCCACTGACCCTCATACTCCGGGGTAAGTCCGATACGGTGGCGGATGATGGATTGCATGATGGCCGGGCGATTCAGCAGGCCACGGATGATCACTGCCGCCGTCCGCACAGCGACTGCGTTGTCCTTGAACTGGCCGGCGTCAGCTATCCGCAGGAAAGAGTTGGCTTCCTCGTTGGTCGTCTCCGGAACCTGCCCAGCCTGGGCGACCGGTGCTCCTTTCACGAAGGCCTGAAGCATGTCGCGCAACTCGTTCAGCGGCTCCCACCACTTCTCGCCGTAGCGATGTGTCAGGCTCGTCACGCTGTCGTGCCCGGTGAAGACTTGGATGGCATCCGCCGCTTCCCGCGCCATACCGCGCATATGGTCGTGGCGGCTGTCGTAGGCGTAGTCGGACGTGGAAAGCTTCAGCTCCAGCTCCACCACCCTGGCCTTGGCGGCGTTGAGCTTCTGCTGCGTCTCAAAAAGCAGTTCTTGGGCGGCATGTTCCTCGGCGCAACAGGGACGGCTGGCTCGGCGCACCCACTCAAGTTTCTCTTCATGAAGCTTCGCGTTCTCAGCCCGCAGCGCCCCAACGATGCGGTCGTTCTGCTCCAGCAAGTCGGCGGCCTTCTCGGCGTATTCGACAATCGAAACATCACAGCCCTTATCGCGGCCGTCAGCGTCTTCGAAACGCAGGTCCACGTTGTCACCGTCGATGTCCTCGGCCTCCAAAGCGCCGATATTGCGCATGACGAAAGCTACCTGAGATACCAGCTCCGGCGCCGGGGAGGGTTGCGCCAGGGCGGCGCGGGCTTCCCATGCGGCCTGCGCAGTGTCCTTGAACTTGGTTAGGCCTGAGCTTTCCCACCACGCCTCAAACGCCTCCCGCTCCCCCTGCGCGCCCTCTGCCTGCTCGGGGTGCTTGCGCGGGCACTCAGCGCAATACCCGCCTGCGCCGCAGCTTCCGGTATCGCTGATGCACTGATCCTCCTGCTGCGAGGCGTCGAACTCTTTCGCCTTGACCAGTTTCCGCGCAAAGTCGAGAACTGGAGCGCTCCATTCCTGACCCACACCGTCGTCGAAGGCAAAAAGCATCCCAGCTAGTGCGCGATCCTTCTGCTTCGCCGCCAGCTTCAGGTTGATGTTCTCGATCCGAAGCCCTGCGATCAGGTTGTCGAGGTCGGCGGGCAGTTCGTGTTCTGTAGTCATGCTCGAACTCCTTTACTGTGCTTCGCCACGAACTCAGTCGCTTCAACGCAAAGCTCGTGGGCTATCGGTGAGGCGCTACGGTCCGCGTATACCTTCAGGCGCCGGATCAGGTTAAGCGCAGCTTCCAGCGGTTCCTGGTGGTGCGAGTAGTCTTCGACGGGCGCGACGATGCGCGCCCTGCTACGTGGTTGCATGGCTGGTTCCTCGCGCCGTAGTGGCGCAATGGCATGGAGTGGGGTAGGTTCGGATGGCCCGGCATGGGTCCGGATCAAGCTGCGCTAGATGTCTTCTGCGGTGAGGATTTCGAATGCTGCCGCTGCCACTCGTGGAACTTGTCCATTTCCAAGGGCTTTAATGCGGTCCACCCGATTGGCCACCCCATTAGCCACTCGACCCATTCCGGGTTCAGTTGGCCACCGTCCGTAGCCATAACCGCATGGTCCAGCCTGTCGTTGGATCGGTCTGCTCCCGACTTGCGCTTCAGCGCCGCCGGCGACGATCCTTTGCTCGCGCTCGCGCTCGCGCTCGCGCTCGCGCTCGCGCTCGCGACTGGCGTTGGCCAAGTCCTGGCAGAAACGGCTTCTATCAGGGTTCCACCCTCCCTGCTCTTGCGAGGGGTTATCCGACCACTCTTGCTGGCTAAGGTCGCAGTCGGCGTTGGCCATTGCTTCACTGCGCTTGATAGAGATTCGATCGCGCTGGTGAGGGGCGCCGAGATCAGCCGCTCCAACAATGCCCAATCGCGCGTCATACCCCATTTCGGCAAGGTCACCGAGGACCACGGCAAGTCCTCGTCCCACAAGCAGAGGTGAGTTCTCCATGTAGACCTTTCGAGGTCGTATCTCACGGACAATTCTTGCCATCTGCTTCCAGAGTCCTGAGCGGGCTCCAGTGATTCCGATGCCATTCCCGGCAGCTGATATGTCCTGACACGGGAATCCGCCAGAAACCACGTCAACAAGCCAGCGCCAAGGTCTTCCGTCAAAACTGCACACGTCAGACCAAATTGGGAAAGGCGGGAGGATTCCATCGTTTTGTCGTTGCGCCAGAACTTGTGCTGCGTAGGCATCACGCTCAACGGCGCAGACGGTACGCCAGCCGAGCAGGTGGCCACCGAGAATTCCTCCACCAGCGCCTGCGAAAATAGCCAACTCATTCATGGCATCTCCGTTCGAAGTATTGTTTCACCCAGTGCGTGTGGAACCCTCTCAGCCAAGAGGCTGCATATAGGAAGCACAGAGCTAGGATTCCCCACTGTTGCGCGGTGTAGGCGGAGTAGAACCAGAACGGCTGCGAGGCCATGCCGAACAGGCAGGCGTATCTCCTGTGCTCAGCGTTGGATGCCTGAGACAGCCATACTGCGATCACTCCGAAGAGCGCGATTCCGATCTGGGCGATCATGGTTTCTCCAGGTAGAGCGCCGCCGCGCCGCGAGTGCAGCGGATGGCGTGGTGATGGGGTTATGCAGCGTCGAGGGCGTGGCACTCGATGTCGCGATCGTTCCAGCCGGCCAGCCACCAGAAGCGCGCGGCGCTGAAACCATGGGGTGGCTCGCATGCTTCGTGCGCATCACGTGCCTTGCGCCCCTGGTAGTAGGCGAAGTGAAGGCAGAGAGGTCTGCTCATGGCGCCACCTATGCCGCCATCGCGCGGCTGTCGATGATCTGCGCGACTTCCGAGATGTGCGGCCGGCTGACCTTGATGTAGCCGTCCACGCCTACCAAACGGAGCAGGGCGTTCTTGTTCTGTTCGTCGCGGAACATGGTCTTGATCAGGTGCGTCTTGACCAGAGCGCCGCGGTGGACTCGGGTGGTGTACGCCCAGAACTCTGTTTCCAGGGCGTTGAGCGTGTCGTTCAGAATCAGCTCACCGCCCGGGTAGTGCGCAGTGACGTATTTGTCGCCGCTGGTGAAGTGGGTGATCTGTGAGACTGGGATAGACAGCTTCTTGCCGAATAGCTGGGCAGTGATGATGGTTCTCATACGGCCACCTCCATGACTCGCTCCATGCGCGCCTCCAGAAGCTCGTAGAAGGCTGCTACGCGCTCGGCGATCTTGGCGATCATGGCTTCGTCGCGGTACATGCGCTTGATGAACAGGGGCATGCCCGGCCAGTAGCTGATGAAGTCGATCCATTCGCGCTCGCTGATCCACAGGCCGCCCTGGCATTGGGCCACGTGTTCTTTGGGGACTTCGTTCGCGAGGATCACGCTTACCTGAAACTTAGGCAGCTTGGTCTTTATCTCGGTTAGCCCGTTGGCGCCAACCAGAGAGTCAGGTGAGTAGCCGGCTCCGTGGTTCAGGATGATCGCGACCTGTTCCAGCTCTGACCCGGTGCGGGCCACATACAGGTCGCGGGCCACATCTTCCAGTTCATGCCCGCGTTGCGTATGCGAGTTCCCACCGAATGGAGCAGCCGCCTCTTCGGTGATCCGCTCACCAATCAGCTGGTCCATGTAGCTGATGGCTTCAACACCGAAGCCGCTTGGACCCTTGCCATTCACCAGCACAGGGGCCAGCTCGGAGCAGGTCAAAATTCCTAGCCGCACAGCCAGCCACTCGGGCGACCCCTGGGCCACATCTCTGATGATTTGCATGGATCACCCCTGCGCATTGTTCTCTGCAGACTTGGTGAGCGCGGCCAGCACATGGTCAAAATCAGCCTTTGCCACCTGCTCAGGTGTTCCGTGCATAGACTCGAAGGCCTGCTGTGCCTTCTCGCTACACTTGGCGAGCATGCGGCTGAGCTGCGCAGCCTGTGCTGCGGTGACAGTCTTCGTCGGTGCGGCGGCGTTTCCATCGTCGTCCTCGCCACGGGTGGTGATGTTCAGCATGGCGCACATCACATATCGCTTGCCGTAGCTGACGGAGGAGGCCACGGCCTGCACAGCGTTCTTGCTGCCGCTGGTATCACTGGGCAGGAGGATGGTTGTCTCTTCTCGGTGGCCAGCACGGTGCATGAGTACGCCGGTTACGTTGATGCCGCCCTGGTGGTGCTCGACGCGGAATGACATGGCGAAGCCATAGCGCTGCATGATCGGCTTGATCACGTCGTTGATGTCTTCCAGGGTGGCGTAGCGGATGTTCCCGTGAGCCTTGCCGCGCTCTGCAATGCTGGGGATATCGCACTGCATGGCGGCCATGGCAGCGCTGAACTCGACCTTGGCCTGTTGCGCCTGCATGCGTTCGTGCATCTGGAGCAGACGTTCCATCTTCTCCAAGTCGCAGTTTGGGTCGGCTGCTACCCGCATAATCACGGAAAGGACTTCGGCGTTTCCGCCTGCTACGGCGAGCGGCTTATCAGCCTGCTCGACTCGCTGTACTTGAGACATGGTAATACCTCGCCGCGCATGCGCAGCCAGTGAAGGGAGGGGTTATGCCTGAGGTCTGATGCTTACCCACTCAGTGGTGGTGGGAGTCATCATGAGAGCCGAATGCTGGTAAGTACCTTCCAGCAGCAAATGCATGAGTTGGCGCGCTCGATCTTCAAGAGCCTCTGGAGAAGTAGGGAAACGCGGATAGTTGATGAGACCAACCACATACCCTGTCTCCTCTCCACCTGTGTAGATAAAGGTGGTTGGATCTATCGTTATGCATAGCCCTTCGCGCAGGCACTCCTGACGAATGATGTTCTTGGCTATTTCGATGGGGCCGGACAGGTAGAGCTTGATCCAGTATGTTTCTGCAACTTGATGAATCATGCTGACTCCTTGTAGATGAGATCGGCTTCTGCCAGCTCGCAAAAGAAGGAGCAGGCCGGAATCTTTTCGTTTCTTCTGACAGGGCCCTCTCCAAGATCACGAAGAGACCGCCTGGTATTTGTCGCTCTGTCTCTGAATAGGTAGGACCCTGGGCCAAGTGAATCCTGGATCACACAAAGCGCCTCGAATTGTTCTGGGAAATCCTGGCGTATAGCTCTGAAGTAACCTTCCCCGCCTTTCACGCAACCAATACAGTTCGCGTTCTCGTAGCCAAGTCGGTACATCATCGGTAGTTCGATACCAGCACGTTGGATCATTGCTTTACAGTCTTCTTTTCCAAGACCTCGCTCGATCAGCGGAGCAACAACAGGTCTGTCTGGATTCCTCTCGCGGAAGTCGTCTAGCCGATCTGCTTCTTCGGCTGTATAGCCAAACACCATGACATCGCCTGGCTTCTTCCAGCTGTCTAGTAAACGTCGCTTGAGGATCTTGGTGCATGGGGCTCCAAACTGGTTCTTCATGAACCGCTCTCGCCTGAAAACTTCATGGGCGTCCGCTCCATATTTTTCATCGCGGAGTACCGTCACTTGGCGTCCAAACCATGCTTCGCAGTCAATTAGAAATCGTCTGTTGTCTTCGTGCTCGTTAGCTATGAAGGCATTCAGGATTTGCACATCGTGGGTAGCCCCGTACTGAGCTATGGCCAGCTTCGCGGCTACGGCAGAGGCCGCGCCACAGCTGAATTGGACTACGATGCGAGAATCAGGTGAGACGATACTGTTGTCAGTCGTCATATCGTTCTCCAGGTAGAAGGGAAAGGCGCGTAACGTGCGCCACTCGGATGTGTCATCCAGGCGTGAGAAAACCGCTGTACTAGCCGGTAAAGGGTGCGCTCCAGACCACATCTGGCGGCGTTGATGGCGCCGGACTAACCGCCTACCGGCTCACGGCTATCCGGCTTACCGGCGCCCCGTGCTGGCGTGCGTGATGGGGTAGGCAGGCTGCTCGGCAGTCCAGCCGTTCGCAACGTCGATGGCCTTGAAGAAGAGGAACAGCAACGCAAGGGCGCCGAGCCAGCCGAGGTCGATGGTCTTGAACTTCATGGCTTTGGCTCCTTCTGGCGGTGGGTGTGATTCATGAATCCCCAACCACCAGGGGACTGGCTGGTGTCTGTGTGACCTTCGCAGTTCGCGCAGAGAGGGGCGCCGCAGACGAACTGTCCGGTGTGATTGCATTCAGTAACGGCCTGCTCATGGCAAACGCAGCAGCGTGTTTCGGAGTGCTTTCCGCAGAAATCGCCATGCGTTGCCTCGCCCTTGCACCTGCCGACCCAGCAGATATCGAACTTGCACTGGCTCATTTCGGCACCTCCATCTCACACCGCCACATGCCCTTGCACTTAAACGGCGATCTCCTGAACTCCAGATACGAAAAGCCCTGCGATTGCAGGGCTTGGATTAGGGCGGGGAAGGAGCTTGCGATGAAGTTCATTGCTTCGCCTCCGGATGCCACTTGGCCTTGTACTCAGCGATAAAGTCCTCAGGGAACTGAGAGCGCCAACCACAGCGGCACTTGAACTGCTCCCCATCCCGGGTGGTGCGAGGCATCGAAAAGATGCATCCCCCTTTACCGCAGTAAGGCGTATAGCCGGGACGAGTCATCAGGTTCTCTCGGATGATGCTCATGCCGCCTCCTGCACATACAGCCGGTAGATTTCGTCTTCCTTCGCGTTGACCAGATCGCCGGCCAGATCGCGGATTTTGTCCTTGCCGAATAGGCAGCGCATGAGGCGCTTGGCTTCGGCGAAGTTGTCGGCTTCGAGGGCGACCATGAGCTGCCCAAGGTTCCACTCGAAGTCGCCGGGCATGGCGTCCTCGACGGCCTTCTGGACCTTGATGGCGAGCACGTCGGCTTCGACCAGCGTGCGGCCGTACAGCGTGGCCTTACCGCGATGGATCAGATCAGTAACGCACCCATCGTGAATGTTCGCCCACTCCGAACTCTCGGCCCAGGTAGGCGAGTCGTCAGGCACCAAAGCGTCATACGCTTCCTGCAGCTTGCGGATGGCGGTCATGGCATGGCCCTCCCGATCTCGGCGGCGGCGCGGACTATGGCGCGGCGGGTTGACTGCAAGGAGTCTTCTACGTGGTATTCGCGTAACGTGCTGCTCGGCCAGTCACCAAAGACATCTGTGAGCGATTCCTGAAGGTCAACCATCAAGCGCAATTTCACCGCCAGCCGCAGCGAGTCGCCATCATCGGTGAGTGGGTTCCAGAATTTTCCTTCGGCCGAAGCTTGCGACTGGAATCCTCCTGCCTGCGCATTACTCCAAGTGGCAATTTCAATGCCGGAAGCCTTCGCCGCCAGTTCAAGCAGTTCTCTGTCGTTCATTGCGTCGTCCTCAGTCGGTGTACGCGATGTACTTGAATTTCCCTTTCTTTTCGTCGAAGTGCTCGAAGCGGCCGCCAAACGTCCCGATCACAGCCTTTTCAACCTCGGCGCGCGGGGTGCCGATGGGGAAAACGCCTTTCTTGATCATCGATGCTCCGGTGTGCGGCTCCCATGTCCAATCGATCTTGGTCGGGTCCAGCACGCGAGGTTTTCTGTCAAAGAAGGTCCCGTACCCTGAGAGGTCCAGAGTGATGGTATTAATCTCGCGCACGCAGAGCGGATCTTCCGCCGCGCGCCACCCACATTCCTTACAGCACATGTCAGCGTTCTCATGTGCCCAGCACGGTGCGCTGATATGGCAGCTGCAGTTACTGACTTTCTCCAGCTCAATCACGCCTTCGCACCCATCACGGTTGCAGGTGGCGCCTTCTTCGTATCCAAGTTCGTTCATGTCTATGACCTCGTGGTCGCGTGCATGCGGCAACGTCCTGTCTCGCTGTCGTCATACAGGCGAAAAAATGCCCGGACTTGCCGGGCTAATTAGGGGTAGGGTGGGGATGGCGGGTGCTGATCTCCCGCTTGGGTGTGAAGTGTCAGGTTCTAACCGAGCCGGCCAGCTTTCGCCCACCGGCGCCCCGCTTGTGAGCCTGCGTCGCTGCTGATCAGCCTCAGCTCTCATCCCCATTGAAGGGTGGCGTCCTTGCCGGGGAAGTCAGGCAGCTGAACGCGGGTCTTCGGTGCCGTGGTTCAGATGTCGCTTGATCAGGTACTGCCTCCATTCTTCGGAGACAGCGGGGTAGTTGGGCTTCGAGCAGCTGAAGCTCCACCCGCTACTGCGCAGGACAAGGCCAGCGTAAAGGTCTTCACCGTCACCGACGTGCATGACCTTTCCTTCGACAGAAAGGCTGGCATCCCACTTTGACTCAGCAATTACGGTGGACGAGTACTCGCCCCACGAGTCGTGGTGTACGACTCGAAACGCCATGAGTTTGCTCATCTCGCCTCCAGTGTGTGTATGCGCAAGGGCGCGTTAGGCGGTGGCCTTGGTGATTGCGGCTCTGGCGATATCGGCCATTTCAAGCGCAAGGTTCTTCCATGCGTCTTCGCCGTAGCCATCCATGTCGTAGTGTTCGACGATGCGTTCCAGAGCTTCAAACATGGTTGGCGCCGCAGCCATGAGGCTCGCATTTCCTTCCCATTCCGCGCGAACCTTGCCGTTCCATACGCGACCAATTGGCCGACCTTTGTCGACGGTTACGATCTTTCCAGTAGGGGCCGCTCGCCACGGCCCTGCGGTATGCATTAGGTCCATCTCTTTCTCCTGATTGGCGGAGCCATGGGGGAGCGGTCTGGCCGGTGCTGATCTCCGGCTTAGTCTGTTAAGCCGTCTTTCGGGACGGCACGGTCTATGACAATGGGCCTCTTTACCCCCGGGGAGTCCAACCCCGGCACCGCTGCATCAGCCTGCAGATTCAGACCGCTCCCCTCATGACTCCAAGGTTCTAAGCTTGGATGCCGGTCTCTTCCCGGCTGTCATCCAGGACTCATCCCTGGCGATGCCCGCTCCCGCTGCTGATTGCAGGTTCTGGGTTCTCGGTGGTTGGGCTCGCTCTTCCTCCCCGCAGCATCAATCAGCTCTCTCCGTTGCGGATCAAAGGTCCATACAACATGCACGCTACAGAGCAGGCGCCCGAGTGATGGGGCAGGGTGCATGAGGTCCGGCGCGCCTTCAGCCGAAGCTCGGCGCGCTAATTCGATTCGGTGCTTCCCGCCGCGCTCAGCAATCTGGCGTCTCGCGCGGCGTCGTACTCAGCGGTGGTAAATCCTTCCTCTCCATCTCGCTTTCCGTGTCGGGGATCGTTCCCACTTCCTGCGTTCGCTTCTTTGGTCTATTGGCAGGTGACTCACGAGACTTCGCGCGCAACGCATGGGCTTGCACGGCTGCGGATCGGCCGCAGCACCGGGCGGAAATTTATTGCTCGCGCTGTGCCCGTTTCCGGGGATTCCGCCGCGAGGTTCCCGAGTTGTCTAAAGAGCGTTCGGCGCTTTGGCCTGGCCGGCGGTGTGTTGCTCGGCGTGAGATAAATATCTCCCATGGAAATACTTTCGTCAACTCCAATGGAGATAAAATATTTCCATTGGAGATCGCCGGTAGAGGAGGTGAGTGATGCAGAAACGACAAAGCCCGCACGGGGCGGGCTCTGGATTCGGTGTCAGGGGAGGGCGGTGCTATTTCCGCAGCCACCGAGCGGAGCGATGCTCCTCGCCCCAATAGCACTTGCCGTCCTTGTTCATCGTCCAGTCATCGCTGAACTCTCGGAAGTGGTGGGGCTCGGAGAGGGGAGAGACGGCCAGGCGTTGACGCTCAGCCTTACGGAAGGACCGGTGCCAGGTCTGCTTATCAAAGCGCTCACTGGCGGCGGTGGTGATGCCACATATTGGAGTCTTGCGACGGCTTCTGCTCATGGTGCGTTTCCAGCAGGTTGAGCGCACCAGGAGGCGGCTCGCCATGCGAAGCACAGCAGATCAGGTTACCGGGCAGAGCCAGAAACGAAAAGCCCCGCGCTGCGGGGCTTTGGGCATCACATCATTTCGTCTTCGATATGCTGAATGATTCTGCGTGCATCATGCTGGTCCAATACATCGCTGGCCCAAACCGAGCACATGGCCTGCCAAAGGTATGCGCCAGGGATATGAAGTTGGCTAGCAGCTGCGTCAACCCACTGGTGATGATTATCTAATGTCATTGCCATTCCACATGCGTCTGCAACCTTGGAATACTCCCTTCCTAAGCGCTCGTGCAGAGCGCCCCAATTGGACGTGCACAGTGCTTCAAAAACGACTCGCTCGGGTGCGTCATCACCTGGGAGGAGAATGCAGCCTTTGGATTCTGATACGTCACCATCCAAGAAAACACAAGTTGGTCGTGGGAATCGCTTGTTGGCTGCCATTTCGCCAAGGGCTCGACCCAAATTCGCTGCTCCGAACGGTATGATTCTGCACCGACGAGATAGGCTTGGCGCGTGTGCTGAGATGATCTCAATCAGCATCGCTTTTGCAGCTTCGTCCTCGACATACAGCTCACAATCAGGATGGGACTCATCGTCCATGTTGGTCATTGCAAAATTAGCACTTACGCCAGACACAACTTGACGCGATTGGCCTCTCCCGAGGATGTACATTCTGGCCTCCATAGGGAGCTCGTCGAGGATGTAGGGGGAGTGGGTCGTCAGAATGATTTGTGCTTGCCTCTCACGGCAGATCTCAGCCAGCGCCCGAATTAGCCGCCGCTGCGCCCGAGGATGAAGTGATGTCTCGATCTCATCGATGATCAACATCCCATATTCGTTGATGTCGGCCTGGAGAAACTCCAGCATCGTTGTTTCACCGGTGCCCTGGTGAAAGCCTGAGTAGGAGTAGTTTTCATCCTCAAGAACAGGGATTCTGCGCTTTGCATCTACGTTGCTGAGCGCCATTCTGGCAGCTTTGTACTTCCGCCCCATGATCGTAGAGAGTCGCTCAACTCTGCGTTCTTCGAATTCGGCCGCTGAGGTCTCAATGTGATTGGACTTGGCGATCTTTGAATAGCCAACACGCGCAGATACAGGCTGAATGCGGCTCAGGTCCACATATTCGACATCACGGGTAGGACGCTCATCGTTACCTAGCCATCTAGTGGTTGGCTTGCGAACTAGTCCAGTTCTGGTCGACTCACCTTCTCTGAAGTGATATCGAATCTGGGCGTTTCGATAATCGTCCCATGCGGTAGCTGGGAAAAAGTCCGAAGCAAATCTAGTCGACTTCTTGTTCCGCCCCTTGTAGATGCTGGCAGCAGCTTGAATGACCGTGCTTTTTCCGCAGCCGTTCTCGCCGACGATTGCGACAATCGGGAACTTGAAATCGAGACGCTGACCTGTCCAGCCGCGAATGTTGTTGATCTCAATGCTTTCTAAGCGTTTAGGCCACGCGCCGCCGCTGTTCCATTTTGACTGAAGGCGACGCATCTCGTTGCTAAGGGCCATCGCTATCTCCATCGTGATCAATTTTCCAGTGGGAAAATTAATCGCATACTTTCGACGCTCTGGCAACGCTCCGAAGCTAGGCGTGCATGCTAGATGCGGTACAGCGGATACATGCTTCCCTGCATGCACAAACAAGCGCGAGCAACAAAGCGATAGGCGACAATGCGCTTATCGCTCACTGCCCCATGATCCTCCGGTACTCCTGCTGGTACTGCTCGTAGGGCAGGTTGCGCTGCTGGAGCTGCTGAACCTGCTGCTCGCGCGTCGGGGTGGACCCGATCGAGGACGCAGGTGCCTGGGGCGTGAGAGTTCCGGCCGCGTAGCTGCGCTTCAGGTATTCCATCGCATCGGCGAATTCTTCGGCGCGCGACTCGGAGCGGAAAAAAATGCGCCGGGCGTTGGCGCCCTCGGAGGTACGGATGATCACCGCATACCGGTTGTCGCGCATGTTCTTCTTGTAGACCTGGATGGCACCGACCGAGCGGTAGTAGATCCGCTGGTTGATCTCCTGGGTCGTCATGAAGGTCGAGCCAAGGCCGACGACCACGCCGTTATACGCCGATGCCTGGCCGACGTTCACGCCGCGGCTGACTGTGCCATTCGAAAGCGCGATGTACTCGGGCGTCACCATGGCGGACTGAGCCTTCTCGCTGCCGTAGTCCTCGTAGAAGCCTTGCTCGACGATTGAGGCGGCCTGCTTAGTGTCCATGCCGGCGCGCGGGGCGGGGGTGTAAGCAACCTGAGTGTGGCCGCAGCCGGCGAGAGCAAGTGCAGCGACGAGCAGAATAGCGATACGCATAAGACCTCCTTGTCTGGGTGTGCTAGGCGTCTTCCAGGATCTTCTTTGCAAAGGGTAGGGCGGCCTGGCCTAGATCAACGCCGCCATCCGCCAGAACGTATTGAACGCCGGCTCGATTTGATGCGAATTCAAGTTCTGTCGTGTACGCATCAAAAAGGTCTTCTTGGTGCTTGCTCAGTTCTCGATTGGGCGTCCACAACCCCATCATCAACTGGTCATGCTTGTGACCGATTGCAATCTCACGAAGCGCCAGAAGCTGATTGATCTTCCGATGAGCTGCATCGCGTTGCTGCGAGTGCGAAGTTAGGGTCGTATCGAGAGTTGCCAGATTTATCGCCAGGTGCGTCCCAACGTAGGTGATCGACACCTTCGCTTTGCCACCGTACAGCGGCATCTTCTGGTTGAAACGGACTTTCATTCCTTCGCGGGAGGCAAGCACCAGCTTCTTTATCTCTTCCTGGAACTTGTTCAGGGAGCGCTCTGCGGCGTCGCCTTTGGCCGCGTCATTTCCTTTTGCGCTGAACAAGGAGGAGTGCGTCAGGGCGGACTTGATGATGGCCTGGATAGATGTGTTCCGCGTTGGAATAACCTTGCCGGCGAACACGCCCTGCATCGATGACTCCCAAGATTCCAGGGGCCCTCCCGTGGACAGATAGGCCTGCAGCTCGGATATCACGTTTCCAGCGAGATTGAAGAGATGCTTGCCGTACTGACCGAACACTTGCTCCAAGGGCTCTGGGAGGAGAGTGCTGATGACCTTCGGTGCAGTTTCATCCTCAGGCACTATCGCGACCGCGATGGTGATCCTCTCTCCAGAGAATGTGATTGGCTCAAGGTGGACTGCCATCCACCTAGCCTTGACGAAACGTTCTCTGCCTGGAGTCAGGAAAGCTTCGGCTGCGTGAAAGACAGATGCCCCATCTGTAGTCGATTGCATAGGAGTGGCACCGTGTGATTAATGCGTTCGCGCAAGAAACCAATGATTTCCTGCCTGTCCGTGGCTGGGTCAATTTTGGCGAAATGACCATCTCGGTCAAGCTCGTCCAAGCAAAGCAAGGAGCATTTGGTTACCAGGTCACGCGCCTTATCAATAATACCCTTGCGCTTGGCCTGATCCCATACTGGGGCACCAGTGTCGGCCAGTTGGTTCCGAACCGAGATGGACGGGTCATCAAGGCCCCACAGAGCCCAATAAGTTCCGGTCAGGGCTCGCCCATGGTCGATCAGCCAGAACTCATGACTGCCGGGCGTATAGATGATGTTGCCCAGGTGCCTGTCGTCATTGGCCACCAATTCGTCCAGTGCCACCGTGCCGGCCAGGTCGAACTGGTTTTCTACTGCTATTCGCAGTGCTTTGCTGGGCTTGTTGAGGCCGCGCTCTAGACTGTAGCTGCGCTTGCCGGCTTGCTCGCTGGCGTAACAAACCATGAATCCCTGGTCCGAGAAAGCCGACGAGAACTCCGCGCGGAGGTCTGCAGTATCAAGGATCGCGATGAATGGGCGCGGAATTCGAAGTCCAAGCGCTCTGCCGACCTGGGCGGTAACCAATTCTGCAATGAGCTTTCTCGAATCCGTGGAAAGCTTCACGTAGCCGGTCACTGAATGATCAGCAGAAGTCAGCAGTTCGGCCTTGTAGGTCTCGCCGTCGTTTCCCTCGGTCATTCGCCCCAGCAGGGTTACGACCTCAGCGACATCAATTGCCTCAAGGCTCGTTCTTGTTGAGTTTTTCAAATCGAGCTGCAATCCCTTCTAGGAGGACGATGTCCTCTTCCTTCAGGTGGCCTTTCATGGCCGCCCCTTCGATGCGCTTCAGCGCTTCGAGACTTCTTGGTGTTGCTTTGCCCTTCAGCCGCTCCAGTGCGGCCATGTTCAAGCCAAGTTCGACTTCATCGATCAGAACAAGGCCTGGTCCTGTGTCCCTGTTATGCACAGCCTTCGCTAGATCCAGGAGTTCTTGGTCCAGTCGAGGGCTGTAACGTGAAACCGGAATCCCCATGAACGCCGAGATCTTGGCAGCCATCTCCTTGTTAAGCGGCCGAGTGCCGTTCAGATGACTGTTCAGGGTTCCCTGGCTCATCTTCAGCTCGTGGGCCAACTCTTCCTGGGTGACTCGTTTCTCGCGCGGCTTCCCGGCATTGAACTCAGCAATGGCAGCCTTCAGCGCTGCGCACTCCTGCTTTTCCCAGTCTTCCAGTTCGCGTCGTTCTTTCTTCATCGCCTGATCGTATTCCCGGCGGAGATAATCGGCTATCTCCAATGGAGTTGCTAAATATCGCCATGGGAGATAATCTGTTCTCACAAGCCACCATGGGGAGCAGATCCATGCACCGCATAACCCTCAATGAATTCGCCGCCGAGAAGGGCCAGACCAAAGCTGCCGCGCTTCTCGGGCTCACCCAGGGCGCGCTGAACAAAGCCCTGCGAGTCGGTCGTGACATCTACGTAACCGAGAACGCCGACGGCTCTTTCTCCGCGGAGGAGATCAAGCCGTTCCCGACGCAGAACTCGAAGACGGCCGCTTAACCCGCAGGCGCACAACTGCGCTCGCGAATCCCACCTTGCCCGGTTCGTCCATGCGGTCCTGGACCAGGCCGGAAAGATGCTCGAAGCGTCGCCACATCGGCATCTGGTAAGTCAGCGGCAGAGTCTGGAGTAGGGCGGCGAAGGCGCAGTGCAGGGCGAGCACTTCGCCACGAAGTTCGGAGAGGTCGGCCATGGGGAAGTTTCCCTGTCGGTTGATCGAGTGATGACAGGTTGCCAGCGCGCCGTCAGCGACGGAACGCGAAACGAAACGAGGATTCGCGAGATGGAAAACTTCGAGAAGGCCATTCACGACGAGGTGATCGCCCACGGCGGCACCGATCTGGCCAAGAGCATGGGGGTGAACCGCACCCGCCTGTTGGATTGCGCCAACCCGAACCGTGAAGAGCACCGCATGAACCTGCAGATGTTCGGCCTGGTGCTGGCCCACGTTCCCGAGGAAGGCCGTCGCCGCATCCTGCGCTCGCTGCTGGGCGAGTACGGCTACGACCTGGTGGCACGAGCCACTCCGCGCGCAGAAGCGCCCCTGCAGGCTCTGGTAGGCCTCCTGGCTGAAGTCGGCGACGTGACCCGTGAGCTTCACGACGCGCTGGAAGACAACCGCATTACCCAGTTCGAGAAGGCAACCCTGAGCCGTTCGATCAGTGAGATTCGCTCCGCTGTGGAAGTGCTCGAGCACTCGGTGAAGGTCGCCTGATTTTCCGCGCATGCGCGGAAATGTCCCTGCGGCTTCGCATTAACCAGTAGGCAACCAGAGAAAGCTGATGAGAAAGCGACTGACTCAAGGGGACTACGAGGCGATGGCCAAAGCGGCGGAAGAGATGGAATCGCTTTGCGCGAATGATGCGCGGCGAGAAATGAACAAGGCCCTGCAGCAGTACTACAGGGCCTTGGCAATGCGCAAACCGGTGGCAGCCGGAGTGCAGTTGGAAACTCGAGCAACGGAGTCAGTATGAGCAACGTTATCTCATTGCGCAATACCGGGGGGTTTACCCGGATGGACAACAGCCTGATGGAATCACTGGCCAAGGTTGATTTGCCTGCCCGTGAGTTCCGCGTTCTTTTCGCAGTAAGCCGTCAGACGATCGGCTACCAGGTAGAGGCAAAGCGCCTCACTGCCGACGAGATTGGCGCTCTAACCAACATGCGCCGCGACGTAGTTTCCAAAGCGATCAGCCACCTACTCGAGCGTCGCATCCTGTTCCGTATCGGTGGAAGCCGCGGTGAGTTGGGTGTCTCTCCGGCTAACGAGTGGGTCTTCTTCGAGGAGAAGGAAAACAGTCTCAGTGAGACCAAATCATCTCACTCGGACAATGTGGTCTCACTGGGAACGCAGTCGAGTGAGACCAAATCTGCTCAGACCCTTCTCTATACAAAGAAAGAAGATCTCCCCCTAGAAACTGTTCCTTCGGAACAGATTTCCGCCCCCCAGGGGGCTAATCACTCTCCAGTCGAGAAATCCAACGGGGTTTCGTTCGATGGCGAAGACTTCCACGTCGAGCCAGAGCTGATCGCGAAGTGGGCTGGCGTCTATGCCCCGGTTGACGTGGAAACCGAAGTCTCCCGTGCTGCGGTCTGGGCTGCTGCAAACCCTCGCAAAGCGAAGAAAGACTGGCGCCGCTTCCTGGTCAACTGGATGGCTAAGCGCGCCACCAAGGCCGTGAGCGAGGCTGGCGTTCCGGTCGACAAGATCATCGATCTGTACCACCGCACCTGCCAGAACCTGCCCGCTGTCTCGGTTGCCGGCGACAAGGTTCTCCGCGCCCTGATCGTTGAGCGCTGGAACGAGAGCGACAAGCACCAGGCCAGCCCACTCTGGAAGACCATCTTCGACCGCGCAAACCGCATGACTCAGGTCTGGTACCGCGGCGCAAACGTTGTTCCTCGTCTCGAAGTGATCTGCTCCCGTGCAGTGTTCCGCCAACTGGAGGAGCAAGCATGATCGAACTCCACAGCCTGGAAGCAGAACACGGCGTCATCGGCGCCATGCTCAAGCAGCCGCACCTGATCAGCGTTCTTTCCGATGAGCTCGCGCCGGATGCCTTCGCCTACGCCATCAACGCCGACCTGTACCGCCTGATCCTCGATCTGGAGTTGGCCGGCACGCCGATCGACATCATCACCCTCGGCGAAGCCAAGGAGTTTTTGGACGACGAAACGCGGACCATGGCCTACGTCGGCGAGATCTTGGCGAACACGCCCAGCGTGGCAAACGCCAAGGAGTACGCTCGCATCGTCCGTGAGCGAGCCATATCCCGGCAGATCGCAGGCGCAGCGAGCGGTATTGAGGAGATCGCTCACCAGAGCGG
The DNA here is from genome assembly GCF_057444315.1 of Pseudomonas sp. PVC-3-1. NCBI lineage: Bacteria > Pseudomonadati > Pseudomonadota > Gammaproteobacteria > Pseudomonadales > Pseudomonadaceae > Pseudomonas > Pseudomonas sp. PVC-3-1. Next base: position 5,880,116 of record NZ_CM172023.1, on the reverse strand, counting down.
TTCCATCGAGGACAAGATCGCCCAGGCTCAGGCCCTTGTGCTCGGCTTGGATGTCGGCGGCGCCGACGGTGAGTGCCAACTGATCGGTGACATTCTTCGAGATCACGTTGAGGTGATCCAGGAACGACACGACCGGGCGATACGTGGCGAGGTCATCGACGGCCTGAAGTCCGGAATCCCGGATCTGGACAAGTTCACCCAAGGACTCAAGGCAGGCCAGATGGTGGTGATTGCTGGTCGGCCGGCCATGGGCAAGACCACCTTGGCAATGAACATCGTTGCTGATGTGGCCATCGCCCAGAAGAAGCCGGCCCTCGTCATCAGCCTGGAAATGACCAAGACCCAGCTGACTGACCGCCTGCTGGCCGCTGTAGGCGGTATCCCGCTGCCGAACCTGAAGGACGGCTCCTGCGCCCACAAGGACTCGACGGAGCTCGGCGCGGCGACCCTGAAGCTGCGCGATGCTCCGATCGTTGTTTCCGACGTTCCAGTGATGACCATGCCGCGGATTCGCTCCATCGCGCGCCGGCAGAAGCACCGCATGGGTGGCCTAGGCCTGATCGCTATCGACTACCTAGGTCTCGTCGAGGGCGACGGCAAGGGGCGGGTCGATGACGTAACCACCATGTCCCGTCAGGTGAAGTTGCTCGGGCGCGAAATGGGCTGCCCAGTGCTGCTGCTCTGCCAGCTAAATCGCGGCTGTGAGTCACGCCCGGACAAGCGCCCGGTGCTCAGCGATCTCCGCGAATCAGGAGCCATCGAGCAGGACGCCGACATCGTGATGTTCGTCTACCGCGACGAGGTCTATCACCCGAACACCCAGGACAAGGGCATCGGGGAAATCATCATCCGCAAGAACCGTGACGGCCAAATCGGAACCGTGCTGACCGCATTCCAGGGCGAGAAGTCTCGCTTCATGCCTCTGGCCAGCCACTTCCGCCGCGAAGAAGAAAAGCAGGAGGACTGGTGATGAAGCGCTGCTGGAAGGTAATCCTGCCGGGCCGCCCGGCATTCACGATGATCCTGATGGAAGACTGCGACCCGCTGCAGGTCGTGAAGAGCATCTGGCCGGAAGCGGAGGTCGCGTGATGGCTGAATTCGAGATCGAGTACATCCACAACGGCGCCCACCGGGTGGCGATCATCCTCGCCGACGACCACCGCGACGCCTACCAGGCCTTCGAGTCGATGAAGTCCAACGGCGTGATCGGTGACGAGATCGTCGAGCGCGGCGATGCCGGCATCGAGGTAGAGAGGAGGGCGTGCAATGGCTGACCTATCCATCATCGCCATCCTGTCGTTCTTCGGCTGGCTCTCGCTGAATCGCAGCAGCCTTATCGGAATTGGCCTTTGCATGGCGCTCGCTGTCGCCTTTGGAGCGAGCCATGGCTGACCTTCAACTCCGCACCGAGTCAGACCGCAGCCGGCTGATGGGCTTCATCGCGGGCCTGGACCTGAGCAAGCCCCGCAAGGTGGCAATCAGCGAGGTTCGCAGCAAGCGCAGCGACGCCCAGAACCGCCTGCTCTGGATGTGGAACGGCGTGATCCAGAAGCACCTGCGCGACTCCTTTGGCCAGATCGCCAGTTCCGAGGAGTGGCACGAAATCATGGTGAGCCGGCTGTGGCCCAGTGAGGTTCACCCGGTCCAGTTGCCAGACGGCTCTAAATACCGCGTCGGCCGGGCCAAGACGCGCTCATTCAACATCCAGCAGATGACGACCTACTTGGAGCTCCTCGATGCGTACTGCGCTGAGCACCTGGGCCTACTTCTGCCGCACCCAGAAGACCTGATGCTCGCCATTTACGGCGACCGCAAGGAGAGAGCTGCATGAACAACATCATTCCTTTCCACTACCAAGGTCAACCGGTGCGCTTCGATAGCGAGGGCTGGCTCCATGCGACCAAGATTGCCGAGCGCTTCGGGAAGCGACTCGATCGCTGGATGGAGAATGCCGAAACGTTGAAGTACATCCAGGCGCTTGATGAAGTTCTGACCGGCGTCGAGTCCGGGATCATAGATCCCCGGAATTCCGGGTATGTAAAAACCAGCAAGGCGCGCGTGGACCGCGGCGGCGGCACTTGGCTCCATCCCAAGCTTGCTGTGGCATTTGCACGTTGGTGCGACGCCAAGTTCTCGGTGTGGTGTGACCTTCACATCGATGCCTTGCTTCGCGGCGAACTGGATGAGAAGCAGCGGTTTGACCGAGCGTGTAAAGCTTTGGCAGATGGGCAGAAGGTGGCGAGTCTGAGCGGGCAGAAGCTTGCTCAGTGGCGCTGGCAGAAGCCGAGCTTGGTGCATGAGGTTGAGCATTGGAAGCATCAGCTTCAGCTGACACTTGGATTGGACGCTGCGTGATGCTGTCTGCTCGCCAACCCAAGCCCAAGAAATGCCAGAACGTGGAATGCGGCTCCAAGTTCGTGCCGCAACGCATTGGGCAGCGTGTCTGCTCCCCGGCCTGTGCCCTGGCGACCAAGGACAAGCACCAGGCGCCGGCGCGCAAAGCGATCGCCGACCGACAGCGGAAGGAACTGCGCGCCTCGCAGGAGCGAATCAAGTCGAAGAGCGACCATCTGCGCGAAGCCCAAGCAGCGTTCAACGAGTTCATTCGGCTCCGAGATGCCCATGAACCCTGCATCTCCTGCGGTCGGCACCATGACGGCCAATACCACGCCGGCCACTACCGCACCATAGGAGCGAACCCAGAGCTTCGGTTCGACGAGGACAACGTCCACAAGCAGTGCGCGCCCTGCAACAACCACAAGTCCGGCGACATCGTGAACTACCGGATCAACCTGGTGGCAAAGATCGGCGCCGAGCGTGTTGCGAGGCTGGAAGGCCCGCACGAGCCACAGAAGCTCAGCAAAGAAGAGATCAAGGCCATCAAGGCCCACTACCGCGCCAAGGTGCGCGAGCTGAAGGGGAGAGCAGCATGATGGAACTCAAAGTGACGGTAATGCCTGCAGCGAATCTTGAGTCCCACATTGAAGGCATGAATGCCGCGACTCGGGAGTGGACAGACCAGGCCGCCCGCGGCGAATGCGGGTGGATTTGCTCTGATTGCTGCGGCTCTGCGCCAAATGGAATGCCTGATGAATGCTTTTACGGCGATGCCCGCTGCACGGCAATCATAAAGCGGGACAAGGCTCGGGCAATGAAGGCTGGCAATGAGTCTTTCTGAATACATCGCCCAGCATTGGGCAATCCTTCGGGAATACGGGCTGATCAGGGGAGAAGTGGAATGATCTATACCAGCGTACTTGCCGCCGTCGTTTCGGCCCTCGCCGCCGAGACAATCGACAACACTAGCAAGCAGGCATGGCAGAAGCTCTATCGGCCGGGCTACCAGAATGGGCTAGACCTGGCCACCCTGATCCGTAGCGGTGGCTCCGAAGGGATCCAGCGCACTGATGCAGACTGCTGGGTATTCGCCCGCCTGCACAGCATGCTTAAGCCCCGGCACTGGGACTCGCTCGTCGCCAAGTACAGCACGCACAAGGCCCGTAAGGTTCAATCCATCGGCAGGCTTTGCCCCCTGATTGCCAGCCATGCGCCGCAGCTCTTCGTCCAGAAGGCCGTCACCGCTTGGGCGATACCCCCACTGAAAGGAGCTGAAGGCAAGCGCAGCACTGACATGATCGTACTGCCAGGCCACTTCTACGACATGAACAACTGGGATACCGAGGCCACGCCTGAGCGAACCAGGCGCCGTTGGAAAGCTGACGTAAACAGTACACTCAACCAGATGGAGGAAGAGGCGCTGATTGCTGCCGGTGAGATTCTTGATTCGGAAGGTGTGCTTCTGAATATGGCCGCTTGACATTAGTGGCCGCATGGCCGAATATTTCCCCATTCTGCGGTTTTACCGCTCGGAGCCCTGGCAAATTGCCGGGGCTTCTTCGTTTCTGGAGTCCGCATGCCTCTCGAAGCCCGCATCAAGCGCTGGTACTACGAGGCGCAGAGACGCGGAATCACGCTCCAGAGCATCCTGATCCATCCCAACGACTACGACCGAGCCTGCCGGGACTTTCCATTCCTGCCCATTCGCGTGCTCGGCTACCAAACCCCCGCTCTGGAGAATCCGGAGCCCTCTGCCGGGCCCAATGGCACATCACCGGCGTTTTATCCCCTGGAGACACCGTAGTGACCGACGCCTCCCGGATTGCTGACAGCACATGGTTCAAGCTTTTCGTACCATTGCTGCAGACTCTCCTCGCGTCCGTTGCTGTAGGTGCCTTCATGTACGTGTATGGCTCCATCCAATCGATGCAGGCCCAGATCAACAGCTACCAGACCAATCAGGCCCTTATCACTCAGCGAGTTGAAGGCCTGGAGCGTTCGCGCGATGCCAACGACCGGCTGGTCGATAACCTGCGCATCGACGTCCAAGAGAACAAGTTCAAAGTCACCCAGATCATGGATTGGCAGAAGGGGCTGGTTCTTCAGACGAGGCCGAAGTGAAACGGCTGCTGCTGGTCCTACTGCTCGCCGGTTGCGCGAACCAGCAGGAGATGGCGCCAATGCCCTCTAGGCCGTACACGCCAACACCGATAGTCCGCGAGTGCGACTGTCAGTGCGAACCGATTGGACCGATCCGGCGAAAGCTCCGCCAGGCCATGAAAGAAGCGGCCGAGTGGAAGCGCTACGCCGAAAGCCTCGAACAACTACCCGCGGTGAAACCCGATGAAGCTCATCCCTGAAGCCAAGCACTGGTGGCGGCTGAGCAGTGTGCAGCTGTCCATCCTCGGAGTGGCGCTCAACGCCGCGGCAACCGGGTGGTCTGCATTCCAGGGCGCCGTGGACCCGATGATCTTCGCTGCCGTGAACATGGTTCTCGGCGTGGCGGTTGCGGTGTCCCGGGTGATCGTTCAGCCCTCGATTCCGCGAGAGGTGAAGCAAGATGACGTCTGAACAGTTCGCCTACTGGCTGCAAGGCTTCGTTGAGCTGAACGGCTCCGAGCCTACCGCCGAGCAATGGCAGTCCATCAAGGATCACCTGAAGACCGTGTTCGTGAAGGTGACGCCGGAGGTCAGGGTCGACATCAAGGCGCCTACTGGCGACCTCGACAAGATCGTGGAGTCGATCCGTGAGGCCGGAAAGCGATCGCACGATGTGTGGCCATTCCGCCGCCCGCACGACCCGTACTACCTGGGCCAGCCGGTGATTACCTGCTGATGGCCACCTGCACCATGACCGTCTCCATCAAGCGCTCCTGGTGGGTAATCCCCTACCTGCGCGCCTGCATGCTGTTCGCCTGGCTGACTGGCATGGAGCCTGACGGCGAGAAGATCGCTTCCACCGTCTCGCGCGGCATGAAGATCGCGTTCGAGGGTACTCGCTATCCTGAGCTGTGATTTGCATGCCATCCTGTCTGCTCCACCCCAATAAGGAGCGGCAGGATGGCTAGTAGAACGGAAAGGAAACTGGTCGAAACCTTCAAGGTCATCGACACCAATGGTCGCGAGCATGAGGTCAGGCTCCACCAGGAATATGTCATTGATGGGCGAGATCGCATTCCAAGCCTGAAGAGTTACACGGATGCACGTGGAGGCGCGGTCAATAAAGTCGACGACCAGACATTTGAGATTCTTCAAGCTGGGGTAATAGCGAAGCGCGTGTAGCCGGTTTCGTGAAACACCCCATGCAATCCCCTGCGAGGTAGTTGAATGGCCACCTGCGGAGCCAAAACCCGCAGTGGCCGTTCATGCCAAGCACAGGCAATGCCCAATGGCCGCTGTCGTATGCACGGCGGAAAGGCTGCCGAGACGCACAAGGGCAATCAGAACGCCCGAAAGCACGGCATCTACTCGGACACGCTGACTGAGGACGAGAGCAGCCTCTGGGATTCGATCTCGGTTGGAACGCTGGACGACGACATCAAGATCGCCAAGCTGCAGCTCCGGCGCGCGCTGATCGCTCAGGCCAAGTCTGAGGCTGGTGATGGCCTTGACCTTGATCTGGAAAGCATCCACACGCCGGGAAGCGATCCGGTAGAAGAGGGTGATGAGCCGGTTGAGCCTGGCAAGCCTTCGCGCACTGTGCAGCGCCGGCGGCGTGGCTACGAGGACATCATCAACCGCCTACTTGGTCGCATCGGTGACCTTGAGGCCAAGCGCGCCGACATCCTGAAGAAGCTGGATGGCGAGGGCGACGATACTGTGCCGCAACGAATCGAGGTTATGGTGACCGACGCGAGGAAGCGCGGTGCCAAGCCTTAACGTTCCGCAGGCAGAGTTCCTGGCGCTGCCGCACAAGTTCCGCGCCTTCGTGGCCGGCTTCGGGTCAGGCAAGACCTGGGTTGGCAGCTCCGCGCTGTGCCGGCACTTCTGCGAGTGGCCCAAGGTCAACGCTGGGTACTTCGCTCCGACCTATCCGCAGATCCGGGACATCTTCTATCCGACGATCGAGGAAGTGGCGTTCGATTGGGGCCTGCGGGTCAGGACCAAGGAGAACGACAAGGAGGTGGAGTTCTACAGCGGTCGCCGGTACCGCGGAACGACCATCTGCCGATCCATGGAGAAGCCGCAGACCATCGTTGGCTTCAAGATTGGCCACGCCCTGGTCGACGAGCTCGACGTGCTGCCTGTTCTCAAGGCCCAGCACGCCTGGCGCAAGATCATCGCCCGGATGCGCTACAACCTGCCGGGGCTGAAGAACGGGGTAGACGTCACCACGACACCCGAGGGTTTCAAGTTCGTCCATCAGCAGTTCGTGAAGCAGCTGCGCGAGAAGCCGCACCTGCAGGCGCTGTACGGTCTGGTCCAGGCCAGTACCTACGACAATGAACTGAACCTGCCTCTGGACTACATCCCATCGCTGATGGAGTCGTACCCGCCTCAGCTGATCCAGGCGTACCTGGAGGGCTTGTTCGTCAACCTGACGTCAGGCACGGTCTACCACGCCTATAACCGCAAGCTGAACGGCTGCCTAGACGTGCACCAGCCCGGCGAGGCGCTGCACATCGGCATGGACTTCAACGTCGGGAAAATGTCTGCGATCACCCACGTGAAGCGCGAAGGCCTACCCAGGGCGGTTGATGAGATCACTAAGGGCTACGACACGCCCGACATGATCCAGAAGATCAAGGAGCGCTACTGGCGCTTCGACGGCAACACCTATCAGAAGACCTGCGAGATCACGATATTCCCGGACGCCTCGGGAGATTCCCGCAAGTCAGTGAACGCCAGTACTACCGACATCGCATTGCTCAAGCAGGCTGGCTTTAGGGTGAAAGCCCCAGAGGCCAACCCGCCAGTCAAAGACCGGATCAACGCGATGAACGCGATGTTCCTCAACGCGGCCGGCGAGCGCCGCTACCTGGTGAACGAGGACCGTTGCCCGACCTATGCCGACTGCCTAGAGCAGCAGGTGTGGGGAGATAACGGCGAGCCTGACAAGTCCCAGGGCGCCGACCACGCGAACGATGCGGGCGGCTACTTCATTCACTACCAGTACCCGATAGTCCGGCGCCTTGCCACCTCCGAGCCTCTAAGGATGTAACTCAATGAGCGATGATCCGAGCATCGTCAGCGACGACGTGCAGAAGATGCGTGCCCATTGGGCCATCGTCAGCCCGCTGATGGGCGGGACCGGAGCTATGCGTGCTGCCGGTGAAGCGCTGCTGCCGCGCTGGCCGGCGGAGGACTCCGAGGCCTACAAGTGCCGTCTGCTGACGTCGACCTTGCTGCCGGCGTACTCGGAAACCGTGATGAACATGGGCAGCCGGGTGTTCGCCGAGCCTATTCACTTGATGGATGACGTGCCGGAACGGCTGAAGGGGTACTGGCAGGACATCGACCAGCAGGGCAACAGCGGCACCGTATTCGGCCGCGCCTGGTTCGAAGATGCCCTGGCCAAGGCAATCAGCTTCGTCTACGTCGACTATCCGCAGAGCCCAGCGAGCGAGGCCGATGGCGAGACGATCGTCACTGAGGCAGACGTCATCACCACCGGTGCCCGGCCATATGCGATCCACATCCGCCCTGAGCAGGTCCTGGGCTGGAAGGAGTCCGGCGGTCAGCTGCTGCAGTTCCGCTATGAGGAATGCGTCTACGAGGATGAAGGGGCCTTCGCCCAGAAGGCTGTACCCCAGATCCGCGTGCTCGAGCCAGGGAAGTGGGCCATCTACCGTAATGCCGGCAAAGACGGCTGGTATGTCCACGACGAAGGTACTTCCAGCCTCGGATACGTCCCCATCGTGCCGTTCTACACCAAGCGCACCGGGTTCCTCACCGGCAAGCCGCCGCTGATGGAGTTGGCCTACCTGAACGTGAAGCACTGGCAGAGCCAGAGCGACCAGGACACGATCCTGCACTACGCCCGGGTGCCGATTCTGTTCGGGGCCGGCTTCGAGCAGGACCACGCCATCGTGATTGGCGGTGGAACGCTGGCCAAGAACGACAACCCGGACGCCAAGCTCACCTACGTGGAGCACGGCGGCAAGGCCATCGAGGCCGGCCGCGACGCCCTGAAGGACATGATCGAGGAGATGCGTATTGCCGGCGCCAAGCTCCTCCGCCTTGAGAATGCCGCGCCGAAGACCGCCGAGCAGGCCCAGGAAGACGCAGCGATCGAGATGTCGCCGCTCCAGATGATGTCCGGGCAGTTCGAGGACGCCGTGGCCCAGATGCTTCAGATCATGGCTGACTACATCGGCGAGCCAGAAGGCGGTCACGTCCAGGCGCGCGGCAACTTCGAGATCGATTACGCGCCGGAAGCGACCATGCCGACGCTGCTCAGCATGGCAGCCCAGGGTAAGCTCTCCGACGAGACCTTGTTTGGCGAGTACCAGCGCCGCGGCGTTCTCTCCAGCGAGTTGGACTGGAAGTCGGAGAAGGAGCGCATCGAGTCGCAAGGACCGCCACTCGGGATGATGGGCGCCGGCAGTGGCAACGGTTAACGAGAAGCTGGCCGACGCGGAGGTAGCGCACGCGGTCAGCCTTCAGCGGTTCAGCAATGGCGTTGTGCAGCGGATGATCTCGCTGCTGAACCGGGTCGACAAAGACCTCTTCGGCCAGTTGATGGACGCGATCGAGCAGATGCCTCCTGGCAGCTTCACTGTGCAACGATTGGATCAACTGCTGCAGTCGGTGCAGAAGATCAACGCGCAGGCCTATCAGGCGCTCCGGAGGGAGCTGGATGCTGAGATGCAGGCCTTCGTCGCCTACGAGGCTGAGTACCAGCACAAGCTCTTCCTGAACACGATCCCGGAGCCTGTCCAGGTAGTGGTGCCGATAAACTCAGTTAACGCCCAGCAGGTCTACGCTGCGGCGATGTCCAGGCCATTCCAGGGCAAGCTGCTCTCGGAGTTCACCAAGGACCTCGAGGCTGATCGCATGACCCGAGTGCGCGACGCGGTCCGCATCGGGTTCGTGGAAGGCGAGACTGTTGACCAAATGGTCCGCCGTATTCGCGGCACCCGTACCGGCGGGTACGCAGACGGCCTGCTGGAGATCGACCGTCGGAACGCCGAGGCAATCGTTAGAACCTCGGTCAACCACCTGTCGAACTTCACCCGCCAGGCTTTCTACGCGGAGAACGACGACCTGGTGGATGAGTGGCAGTTTCTGGCCACGTTGGACGGCCGGACCACGATCACCTGTGCAAGCCTGTCGGGGAAGACCTTCCCGATCGGCAAAGGACCGATGCCGCCGCGGCACATCAACTGCCGTAGCACTTCCACTCCGGTCATCAAGTCATGGGAAGAGCTGGGCCTGACTAAGGAGCAGATTGGGAAGGGCACCCAGGCCAGCATGGACGGGTACGTCGCCGACGATGTGAGCTACAGCGATTGGCTGCGAGACAAGCCAGCAGCATTCCAGGATGAGGTCCTTGGCCCGACCCGCGGGAAGCTGTTCCGCGACGGCAAGGTGGACATCGACAAGTTCACCAACGACAAGGGCAAGGTTTACAGCCTGGATGAGCTCAAGAAGCGCGACGAAGACCTCTTTGAGCGTGCGGGGGTTGCGGCGTAAGATCGCTGCATGACAGATAAACACCCCTTCAAGGTAATCGACGGAACGCCGCCACCCGACACGGCAAAGCAGCGCGTGATCGATCGTGTGAAGGCATCCAGGCCGAGCTATACCGTCAGCTGCCACCGGTGCGGCTGCATTGAGGTCATCGAGACCAAGATTGGCGTCATGATCAAGAACGGCAAGCCTACTGGCGGAACGAAGCAGCTGCTCTGCGCGCATTGCTTCATGAAAGGCGAGCGTGTCGTGCTCGCGTGACAAAACACTGAACACCAGAAGCCCGCCACTGAGCGGGCTTTTTCATTTCCAGCCTCGGCAATGCCGGGGCTTTTTTATGCGCCAAGGGCGCCAACAGTCCCAAGGGGATAACACATGTTCCAACTCAAGCAGCTGTTCATGCAGGAAGAAGGCGGCGACGGCGGTAACGGTGGTGGCGGCCAAGGGCCAGAGATCACCCCGGAAATCCAGGCTCTGATCGATGCGCAGGTAAATGCGGCAGTGGGCGGTCTCAAGACCAAGAACTCCGAACTCCTGGGCAAGCTGAAAGAGCAGGGCGACAAGCTGAAGACCTTCGACGGCATCGACCCCGAGGCCGTGAAATCCATCCTGCAGCGTTTCTCGGACGACGAAGAAGCCCAGCTCATCGCAGCGGGCAAGATCGACGAAGTCCTGAGCAAGCGCACTGAGCGCATGAAATCCGGCTATGACCGCGATCTGCAGGCCGCTCGCGACGAGGCAACCCGTCACCAGTCCCGCACCGAGAAGTTCGCTTCCCGCGTGCTCAAGGGCGAGGTGATCGGCGCCGCCACCGACGCAGGCGTCCACAAGTTCGCCATGGAGGACGCCATGCTGGCTGCTTCGCGCGACTTCGAGCTGGACGATGAGGGCAACCCCATCGCCAAAGAAGGTCGCTTCGGCAAAGACGGCAAGCCGCTGACCCTCAAGGAGTGGTTCGCGGAGATGAAAGAGACTCGCCCGCACTGGTTCCCTGCCAACGGCAGTGGCAGCGGCGCCGGCGGCACTGGTAGCGACGTTCGGCCGGGCACCCCGCGGTCCAAGATGACCGCCAAGCAGAAGGCCGAATACATCAGCAAAAACGGGAAAGACGCCTACCTGGCGCTTCCCGCCTAAGCCATTGGGAGAATGAATCATGGCCGCAGGCAAAGCTTCTGACTTCAAGGTCTATCAGGACCAGTTCCAGGCGGGCGTCATCGAGACCCTGACCCAGAACAGCAACGCGTTCAACGCGGCCTCGGCCGGCGCGATCGCCCTGTCCACCATCAGCCGCCGCGGTGACTACTCGCAACAGGCGTTCTTCAAGAACGTCGCGAACCTGATCACCCGTCGCGACACCACCAGCACCTCGGCCGCCACCATCCTCGGCATGACCCAGGACGAATGGGTCAGCGTCAAGCTGAACCGCAAGATCGGCCCGGTCGACCAAACCAAGGACGCCTTCCGCAAGATCATGGCCGGCCTGGCTGAAGACGAGATGTCCTTCATCCTCGGTGAGCAGGCAGCCAAGGCTATGCAGGTGGAAATGCTCAACTCCGCCCTGCGTGCCGGTCGCGCCGCTCTGAACGCCCAGGCATCGGTGAAGTACACCATCCCCACCAACGGCACCCTCGGTACCGCCGGTCTGGTCTCCGGCCTGTCGAAGTTCGGCGACGCCGGCAGCCAGATCGTGTGCTGGGTCATGCACTCCAAGGCCTACTACGACCTGGTGCAGAACCAGATCACCTCCAACATCGACGGCGTGTCGAACTTCAACGTGGCCACCGGTACCCCGGTAACCCTGAACCGCCCGGTTCTGGTGACCGACTCCGACGCGCTGCTCGTGAACTCCGGCTCCGGTTCCACCGCTGTGACCGACTACTACACCCTCGGCCTCACCGCCGGCGGTCTGATCGTCGAGAACACCGAGGAAGAGGAACTGGTCATCGAGAACGTGACTGGCAACGAGAACCTGATCACTCGCCTGCAGGGTGAGTTCGCCTACAACCTGGGCGTGCGCGGCTTCAAGTGGGACATCGCCAACGGCGCTGCCAACCCCACCGACACCGCTCTGGGTACCGGCACCAACTGGGACCCGAACCGCGATTCCTTCAAGGACTTCGCGGGCGTGGTCATCCAGAGCCGCTAAGGCCATAAGCCCCTCTCCGGAGGGGCTTTCTTTTGGAGGTTGCAATGAAGATCGGTATCTACGCGCGGGACCACCAGGTTGCCGCTGTGGCCATGAAGCATGGCTTCGAACTGCAGGGCCAGCGCGCACTGTTCCGCTCCCTGCCGGACTACGGTCATGGCTGCATCGAGGACTTCGACCTCGTTGTGATCGTCGGCCTGCGCGGCAAGGGCGCCGACGCGCTGCGTGACTACCAGGAGCGCGACGTGCCGGTCCTTGTCATCGACTACGGCTACCTGAGCCGCGCCACTGCTGACGATGCCGAAGGCTACTGGCAGGTCGGCCTGGGCGGCCTGAACAAGATTCCCGAATTCGAATGCCCGAGCGACCGTTTCGAGGCGCTGGGGCTGGATATCCAGAAGCCTGTGAAAGGCGATGGTCCGGTAATTCTCTGCGGCCAGGTCATCGGCGATGCGGCCCACCAGTTCGACACCGAAGCGAAGCTGGAGGCCTGGGCAGAAACCGTCGAGCACGACGAGTTCCGCGCCCATCCAGCCGCTGGCGGCGATGCCGAACCGCTGGGCGACGTTTTGGCCCGTGCCGGCAAGATCGTCACCTGGAACAGCAACATCGGCCACGACGCACTGCTCGCAGGCGTTCCGGTCGAGGCCCACGGCCCGGCGCCCTATGCCGGCGTTGAGCTCAAGGACCGTGAGGCCTATTTCGCCCGCGTAGCTTACGGCCAATGGACGGTAGCGGAAATGGAGGAGGGCCATGCTGCCGCCTTCGTGCTCGAAAAGCTGCTCGGCCAGCCTGCTGTGGTTGCTCAGGCTGAATTGGTCACGAACACTCTGACCGAGACCGAGACCGAGACCGAGACCGAGACCGAGCAGGCTCTGACTGTCGTCCAGAAGGGCCGCGGTAACTACTCCGTCGTCCGCGCTGATGGCTCAGTCGTAGCGGAAGGCTTGAAGAAGGCTGCCGCTGACGCTCTGGCAAAAGGTAAGGCCTGATCATGGCGCTCGTCATCGAGACTGGCGCCGGCCTGCCGGATGCCGATTCCTTCGCCACCGTGGATGAGCTGGTGCAGTTCGCCAGTGACTACGGCTGGACAATCCCGGATGACACCACCGCGCGTGAGGCGATTCTTCGTCGCGCCGGCGTTGCCATGTGGGCTATGGAATGGGTCGGCACCCAGCTTCATGACGAGCAGGGCCTGCCTTGGCCGCGCTACTACACCGTCCGCCGAGGGTTCATGGCGGATGGCGCTTCACTGCCTCGCAACATCAAGATGGGGCAGATGGCGCTGGCCTGCGAGATTCACCAGGACGACATCGATCCGCCAGAGGCCCGCACCGGTGCAGTCACCGAGGAGCGCGTGGAGGGCGCCGTCGACGTCAAGTACGGCGCCATCAGCGGGTACAAGGCGAAGGCTGCCGCTGGGCGCCAGTCCGATGGTTTCTTCGCCAAGTACACCTTCGGTCCCTACAACGGCCGCCTGGTGCGCGCATGAGTGCCTTCTACGACCGAATGGCTGCCACGGCCCTGCGCCTGATCAGCCGGTTCGGCTCCGAACAGACGCTGCGCGACATCACTCCAGGCGCCTATGACCCGGTGAGTGGTGAAACAACCGGCGACACTGCAATCAGCCAGCCGGCGCAGCTCCTGCTGCTCGATTACACCCTTCAGGAGTCTGGCCAGCAGTACACCGAAGGTTCCGAGATTCGCCAGGGCGACAAGAAGATCATCATCGCCGCCAAGGGACTGGCCTGGCCGCCTGCACTCACCACCCGCATCGACGTCAACGGCGTGCTCTGGCAGATCGTGAACGTCAAGGAAGCGAACCCCGCCGGCACTCCGCTCGTGTACTTCTGCCAGGGGCGCAAGTGATGAGCTTCACGAGTGACACGGACAGAGCGGTCAGGAAGATCATCGACGCCCAGGACAAGATTGCTCGGGCTGCGACCATCGACTTCTTCAGCGGCACCGTGAAGGACACGCCGGTCGATACCGGCCGGGCCCGCGGCAATTGGGTAACGACCGCCGACAAACCTGCTCAGGGCGAGATCAACCGAGAGGACAAGTCGGGATCGGCCGTCATTTCGGAGATCGTCGCCAAGACTCCGGAAGGGGCAGGGCAGGAGACATTCATGTCGAACTCGCTCCCCTACATCGACAAGCTCGAGTACGGCAGCAGCAAGCAAGCCCCGAACGGCATGGTGCGCCGCAATCTGGCGCGCGTGCAGCGCATCGTCGACCAGGCAATCGCCAAGTTCCGAGTCTGACCAATGTCCGAAATCAAGATAAACGCCGCCCTGGTCGCAGGGCTGACGGCGACGGCGCTCGGCATCCCGATGGCCAATGAAGGCAAGAACTTCACGCCGCCAGCGGTAACCCTGCCATGGGCTGCCTGGTTCAACCTGCCGGCCAGCACTGACCCTTCGAGCCTCGGTGTCGGAGGCATGGATGAAACCGTCGGCGTCTTCCAAGTCGACCTGAACTACCCGATGAACGACGGTACCGGGAACATCCTGGCCGCCGTGCAGAAGCTTCGCGACTACTTCGTCGCCGGTCGACGCCTGGTCTACCAGACCCAGTGCGTCCACATCGAGCGCGTCACCCGCAACAACCTCCGGCCTGTCGACGGCTGGCAGCAGATCAACGTCTCCATCTACTACAGCGCCAACACCATCCGCCCGGAGGTATAAACCATGGCCTGCTTCGCCAACGGCTCTGCCGTCAAGCTCTACTACGTCCTCGAGGGCGCGACCAAGACCGCCGCTACAATCAGCGCGACTGCGTCGGACTCTAGCTACAACGACTCCGGCAACGGGTTCCTGACTGCAGGCCTTGGCGTTGGCCAGATCATCACCGTATCCGGCTTCGCCAACGCTGCGAACAACGGCAAGCGCAAAATCGCTACCGCCGCAGCCGGCAAGATCACTGTCACCAACGTCGACGGTTCGGCTGTCACCCTGGTGGACGCTGCGGCCAGCCCGGCGATCACCATCGTTATGGAAGGATCGATTCCGGGTAATCCGCAGTTCAAGCCTATCCGCTTCGTCACCGAAGGCCTCAGCCCGAACATCAACCAGATCGAGTCGGCCGAGATCAACCAGGCCCGCCAGCGTGCGCCGAGCCGCGGCGGCAACTACAGCGTCCAGGGCGAAATCGCCGCCGAGGTGAGCTTTGGCAGTTTCGACGACCTGATCGAGGCGGCATTGCAGGGCACCTGGACCGGCGACGTCCTTATCGTTGGTTCGACCGAGCGCTCCTTCGCCATCCTCGAACGCCATTCCGACATCGGTGCCGACTACATCTACCGCGGCTGCCGCGTGAACACCATGAACATTGCGGCCCCGCTGGGCGACAAAGCCGGCATCACCTTCGGGATGATCGGCACCAAGGCTGAGCCCTATACCATTCCCGGTGGAACCACCTTCGTGCCGGCTACCACCAGCGACATGATGGTCACCACCAACGGCTCCTTCACCGAAGGCGGCCAGGTGATCGCTTACGCCACCGAGTGGAACCTCAGCCTCGATAACGGCATGGAAGCTGCGTTCTCGCTGTTCCAGCGCGAGGCTTACTGCGTCACCAACGGCATTGCTGCCGTCACCGGCACCATGAACGCCTACCTCAAGGACGGCTCCCTGTGGGCCAAGGTGCTGGACGAGACCGAGACCAGCCACATCGTTGTGCTGGAGGAGGGCGCCGATAGCTACACCATCGAGCTGCCGAAGGTTCGCTACACCCAGGGCCAGAAGCAAACCAGCGGCCCTGGCGCGGTGATCCCGCAGTACACCTACTCGGCCGGCTACGACGGCACCACCACCCTGCGAATCACCCGCAGCTAATCTGTAGATTAGATTCCGGGAGCGCTGGGTGTCCTATTGGGGACCTTGGTATCCTCCAGTTTTCAGGGAGGATCTTGGATATGGAGTTAGCGCTTCAAAGCTTTCGAAAGAGCGAACATGCCAAGGCATATGCCATGTCGGAGGCGTTGCTGAGAGATGGGAAGAGAGCGCCATTTCCTGAGGCTGGGTACTACTCTGACCTCAAGAACGAGCCGCTGCACTTTCTGTTGGATGGAAATCTAGTCGCTGTCGCGACGCTGATGATCCATGGGCCAAGTTGCGGCGAGCTCTACAAGTTCTACGTCCATCCATCCTGCAGGGAATTGGGCGTTGGAAAGGCTGCCGCAGTGATGGCAATTGACTACCTCTTTGGCGAGTATGGCCTGGATGAAGTCGGCGTAGAGATGAGCGGTGACTCGCCTGAGTTTTGGTTCAAGATCACTCAGTTGTACGGTGACAGGGCGTTGTGGAACTACACGCATAGCTATTTTCTTAAGCAAGGATTCTCAGCAAGGGACCGCTTCCCTTGGGCATTCGAAAAGGACGCCCGCTAGTAGGTGGCACCCAGCACATAGATAAGGCTCCAAACCCGCTTCGGCGGGTTTTTTATTGCCCGGAGGGCGCATGAGAAAGGAAGACTTCTACACGAAGCCGAACGCCGACAAGGGCGTGAAGATGCAGCTGATGCAGGCCGACGGCAGCCCGTCCGAGCACTGGCTGGTGGTGCGCGGTATCGATTCCGATGCCTTCCGGAAGGTCAAGTTCGAAGGGGCTCGAACTATGCGCGACCTGCCGGCCAGCGCAAGCGACTGGGACCGCGCTACGGCACGCGATGAGACTGTCATGGACAGCCTTGTAGCGCTCATTGCCGACTGGTCTTTCGAAGAGGATTGCACTCCGGAGGCTGTGCGGGAGTTCCTCACTAACGCACCCCATATCGCGGATGCCGTAGATAGCGCAGCCGCGGACCGCTCCCGTTTTTTCGGGATCGCCTCGGAGCCCTCGAGCGGCACGCCGAAGCAGAGCTAAAGCTCCTCAAGCGCGCTCCGGGCTCGAAGCGCACGACTCGTGAGCACCTGGAGCAGATCGCCAGAGTCATCGGCGAGCAGCCGCCAGAACTCCAGACGCCTCCAATCCCCGACGAACTCGCCTACCTGCTGGGCGTTTTCTTCCAGATTCGCCGATCTCCCGATCCGCTCACCTACACCGAACTGCGCAACTGGTCGCTGATGACCCATCAGGAGCTCGATCCCCTGGAGGTCGAAGCGATCATGCGTCTCGACGCCATCGCCACCAAGGTTCGACACAATGACTGAATACGCCCGTCTAGTGCTGGCGGTGGACTCTACGTCCGCCAGAAAGGCGACTGACGATCTTTCCGTGCTTGGCGTGCAATCAGGGAAAACCGAGAAGGCCACGGACGCGCTGACCAACTCCTTCTCAGGGCTGGGGAAGGTCCTTGCTGCGGTGGGCGCCGGCGTGGCTATCCGGGCCATCATTCGGGCGTCGGACCAATACGGCCAGATGGCTGCGCGGATTCGGATGGCGACCTCATCGACCGAGGAATACACCAAGGTTCAGGATCGCCTGCTGCAGACCGCAAACGCCACGTACCGCCCGCTGAATGAGGCCCAGGAGGTCTACATCCGGACGGCGGATGCCATCCGCACGTTGGGCTACAACACCGACGACGCTCTGGATATCACGGACAGCTTCAGCTTCCTGTTGGTGACCAACGCCGCCTCGGCGGACAAGGCCTCGTCTGCCATCGACGCCTATTCGAAGGCCATACAGACCGGCAAGGTCGAGTCTGACGGCTGGCAGTCGATCCTGGCGGCGATGCCGACCATCGTGAACGACCTGGCCGCGGCAACCGGACGCTCCACTGCGGACATTCGCAAGCTCGGTATTGAAGGGAAGCTGAGCCTGGCTGCGCTGAACGAGGCGCTGCGGCAGTCGAGGGACAGCAACGAAGAACTTGCTGCCGCGATGGAAACCTCTGTCCAGGACGCCACCACTGCGCTCGGCAATTCCTTCCAGGTATTCGTCGGCAAAGTCAACGAGACCTCCAAGGCTTCGGGAATCCTGACCGAGAACATCGGCGAGATGTCTGAGGCGCTCCAAGACCCTGAGACCATTAAGGCGGCGCAGGACTTGGCTGCCGGCGTCGTTTCGGCTCTGAACGAGATCATCAAGGGCGTCCGCGAAACCGTTGGTATTGTGAAGTGGGGTGCCGAGAGCATCGCCGCGGCGCTTGGTGGGGCAGCTTCCGATGACGTTGTGCGCCTGCAGGATCAGCTGGAAACCTACCAGTCGATGCTGGACAACCCGCTGAAGCGGCTCCGTATTGGGGGCAAGGGTCAGGCGTTCGCCTACTTCAACGAGGACGAGATCAAGCAGAACATCGAGCTGACTCAAAAGCAGATCGATGCTTTCTGGAAGGCGCAGGAGGAGCGCAAGCCTAACCTTCCAGAGCCAGTCCCCGAGCAGAAGGTCGACAGAAAAGAAAAGGCCAAGGTAGAGGCCGAAGCCGCAGCTGCGCCGTCCAAGGCGAAGCGCGCGGCGATGACGGATGAGCAGCGCGCAGCGAACCAACTCGCAACTGCCTACAAGAACGTCGAGAAGAGCCTCGCTCAGCAGGTGGCGCTGTTTGGCCAATCCACCGAGGTTGCCAGGGTCAAGTACGACCTTGAGAACGGAGAGCTCTCCAAGCTCAACGCCCAGCAGAAGCAGCATCTGCTCGACCTCGCCACCGAACTGGACGCCAAGCAGGACTTGGTGGACCAGGACAACATCCGCCTCGCGATACTGCAGGAGACCGGACAGCTCCAGGACGCGAACGACATGCAGTTTGAGCTCGACTACGCGAAGAAGATCGCGCAGTACGAGACACAGGGCAACGTTGCGGCCCTGCAGCGCCTGGAAACGCTGAAGCAGATCCGCGAAGTCGCCAGCAAGTCGGAGGTAGAGAAAGGAACTGTTGAGGGCGTCACCAAGGCACCCAAGGTCGGAAACCTAGACGCCAGTGTTGGTGGCGCCAACAGCGAAATGGCTCGCCTCGAGGAGGAAGCCCAGGAACTTGAAGTCTGGCGGAAAACCGAACTGGAGAAGCAGAAGGCCTTCCTCGATGCCAAGGCCATCAACGAGCAGACCTACAACGAGCGGGTCGACTCGATTAATCAGCAGGGCAGGGACGGCCAGTCGAAGATTGAGAAGTCGAAGAATCAGGCGCTGCTCGACAGCAGCCAGCAGTTCTTCGGCGAGATGGCGACCCTCAGTCAATCTGGAAACAAGAAGCTCGGAACAATCGGCAAGGCTGCGGCGATCGCGCAGGCTACCGTCTCTGGCTTCCTTGCCATCCAGAACGCCCTGGCTGTTCCTCCTTACCCGGTAGGTCTGGCACTGGCCGTGTCAGCCGGCGTGATGACCGCAGCGAACATCGCCAGCATCGCGGGCGTTGGCTTCAAGACTGGCGGTTACACCGGCGATGGTGGCGTGAACGATGTCGCTGGCGTGGTACACGGGAAGGAGTTCGTCTTCGACGCAGCAGCGGTCTCGCGGATCGGCGTGGACAACCTCGAAGCAATGCGCCGCGGTCAGAGCCCTGACCCTGTCAGCCCTGGACAGACCTTCAATCAGCAGCGCTCGACGACCGTGAACATCAACCTCAACGGCGCCAACGACTCCAAGGGGATGCGCGAGTCGACCGCGCGCATGGGCCGCCGCGTCGTTAGCGCGGTCACCAAAGCCAACAGGTACGCATGATGAGCCAGTTCCTGGAAGAGCGCCTGGCCGAGAACATCGACTATGGCAGCGGGTTTGGGGCTGGTTTCGCCGTAACGCCTATCACAACTGCCGATGGCAGCGAGTTCCGACCGCTCAAGCACCCCTATATCAAGGCATCCATGACGATCGAGTTCGAGCGCCAGACGAACTTCATCATTAGTGAGATCGTTGACCTCAACAACCGCGCCGGCGGCACCTATCGCGGGTTCAGGGTCATGCACCCGGCCGACTACTCCACCAACAACTACCGCGGCGTGCCGACTGCATTCGACCAGCCAATGATCCTGGTCAATCCGACCGTACCTGGCGTCTATCAGCTAATGCGCTGGTACGGCGACAGTTCGGACGCTTCCTGCATTCGCCGTCGCATCCGGAAGCCGGTTGCCGGCACTGTAAAGGTTGGCGTGCATGGCGCTGCCTTCCCGGCAGCCCAGTGGAGCGTCGACAACACAACCGGCATCGTGACCATGGCGGCGAACAAGACCGGCACCATCACGAACATCACCAAGGGCTCAACGACGATCATCACGGTCGCGAACAGCATGGCCGTTGGCGAGTCGGTTCTGATCGCCAATGTTGTCGGGATGACCCAGATTAACGGGATGCGTGCGGCTATTACGGCCGCCAGCGGCACCTCGGTTACGGTCGCCATCAACTCCACCGGTTTCAGCAACTACGCCAGCGGCGGCACGCTGAACAGCGCTCCGCAGGCAGGCGAGTCGGTCACCGCCGGATGTGAATTTGACATCCCCATGCGCTTCACCGACGACCTCAGCAGCCGCTTCTCCAACTGGGACACGATCGACGCCGGGAATATCGACGTCATCGAGATCTTCAACCCATAACGTCACATACACCGGCGAGACGCTATTGGCGCACTAACAGGATCTCAATGGCGAGCTGAAGGACGACCAGCACAGCGTGATGACCGCGCAGACCATCAAGCACTTCCGTCAGCGCATCATCGACTTCGAGCGCCGCGCCCTGACCCAGAAGCGCTAACCTTTCCCCACCTGAAAAGCAAAAGCCCCGGGCGCTCGCAACGCCCAGGGCTTTCTGTTTCAACCCCATGACTATCCCATGAGGAGAACTTGATTGGATTCTAGCAAGATCATACGAGAGGTGCGAATGATGGCGGACAAGCTGCCGGCCCTGAGGTTCTGGGGAATTTGGCTGATTCTCCTCATCGCCGCTGCAGGCTATGCAGCAGGCAATATCCCCTGGGACAAGATCCTCTAACCCACTCGCAACCCCTTCCGACAAATAGCCCGCCCAGTGCGGGCTTTGTCGTTTCTGGAGCCCTATGAAGCCACACGTTGCCGACTGGTCGACGAAGGTACGCTGCGCCCGGATCGTGGCTCAGGACGGGACCACCGTGCGCATCACTGAGCATCCTGTCGATCTCGTGATGAGCAATGGCCAGGTATACCGATGCGACACAGGTTACGAATTCACCGGGCAGGATGATCAGGCCGATGCGGCGCCAGGTAGCTTCGATCTGACCGGCATCCTCGATCATGGCATCACTCGCGATCAGCTCGGCAGCGGGGTGTTCGATAACGCTCGCATCTACTCCTTCGCCACAAGCTGGACGATCCCCGTAGAGGATGAGGAGCCAAGCCCCTTGGCTTTCCTTGGGCGGACAACTCTGAGCGACAGCACCTATTCGACAGAGGTCATGTCAGCCAAGGATGTTCTCAGTCAAGAAATGGGGCGCGTCTATGCACCTTCATGCCCCTGGACACTGTTCGATCGGCATCTGGGCGAGGGTTTGATTGCGTCTTCACGCAGTCGTTGTATCGGTCCTAGATCAAATCCGGATGGCCCTGACATCGATGCGTACAAAGTGCTCGGCGCCATCACGTCTGTTTCTAGCCAAACCCAGTTCCAGGATACCGGTCGTACCGAGGCAGATGATTACTTCACGGCGGGAGAGATCCTCTTCCTGACTGGGCCTAATGCTGGATTGGCACCGATCAAGATCAAACGGAGCACCGCGGGAGGTCAGTTCTATCTGCACGGTGGTACCTACTACATGCCGCAGGTGGGCGATACCTACGAGATGATCCCTGGTTGCAGGAAGCGCATCGAGGACTGCAAGGCGTTTGGGAACATCGTGAACTTCGGCGGCCAGCCTTATGTGCCGACCGCATCCGAATACACCCAGGTGGGGAGAGGCTCATGAAACGAGCGGATGTAGTTGCCGCGGCGATGAGCGTCTTGCGCACGCCTTTCCGTCACCAGGGCAGGGTACCTGGCGTCGGCCTAGATTGCGTCGGTCTGTATATCCACGTCTGCAGCATTTTAGGCGTCGAGTGCATCGATACCACAGGCTACGCGCGCGACCCGTATGACGGGACGCTGGAGCGCGAACTAGATCGACAGCCGTGTCTTGAGCGGATCAATCCAGATGAAGCCAGGGCTGGCGATTTACTAGCCATGCGCATCAGCAAGGCCCCTCAACACATTGCCCTGCATGCCGGCTTTATCGGCGGACATCCCTACATCATCCATTCAAGCGAAGAGGCAGGCTATGTCTGCCATCACCGTGTCGATTCGACATGGCGGCATCGCATCCTTACGGCCTATCGATTCCGAGACGTTGAAGAATGAGCCTCAGCGCGCAGCTGTTCGGACGCGATTCGTTTATTCACCGCGCCACGAATGTCCTTGGTCTGGGTATCCCGACCTGGCTGGATAAGAAGTTCGGCCCTAAGGATGTCTCGACGTCTCCAACCATACCCACTGTTCAGGACAGCGCCTACGGAAATCCAATCCCGCACTTCTATGCAATGTATGGGACTTCTGGGAACGTCATCTGGCTGAAGGGCGGGAAGCTCGACTACACCGTCAAGAAGAAGAAGTCCGGCGGCAAGGGTGGTGGCTCTAGTTCTGCTCAACCCGTGTACAGCTACTTCGCAACCTTCGCCTTGGCGCTTGGGGAAGGTGAAATTTCCGGCATTCGCCGTATCTGGTGCTCTGACAAGCTGATCTACAACGCCGGTAGTGATGACCTTGAAACCATCGTCGCGAGTAACCAGTCCGCCAAGGGGTGGGTTCTCTATCGCGGTACTGACGACCAGCTCCCAGACCCAGATATGCAGGCCGACAAAGGAGTTGAGAATACTCCGGCTTACCGTGGTCTCGCCTACATCAAGTTCAAGCGATTCGCGCTAAAGAACTATGGCGATTCGCTCGCCGGCAGCCAGTTCAAGGTTGAGGTAGTTCGGGCGAACAGCTTTGAGGTGATAGCAAGTGAGGGGCCTTCCCTGAACTTTGCAACATGGCGTGATGTTGCGGTCAGTGCATCTGCGTTTTGCGCCATCGCAACGTCAGTTGCTTACGTTGGCATCAGCTATGACGGGAAAACCTGGCGCCAAGTAGCACTGCCGGAAACTTCAACCTGGCGCTCCATTGGATATGGAGCTCCGGGCTTTGTGATTCTCTCGCAAAGTGGGAGAGGGGCGTTTTCCAGCACGGGAGAGGCATGGGTTTCGTTCGCGCTACCCGCGAGTGCAGAGTTTGTGCGCGTAGCCTGGAGTGGTGTTTCGTATGCAACTGTAGCTGCGAATACAGCTATTGCGATGGTATCCCCTGACGGCAGAACCTGGGTTTCTAAATCTTTGCCTGCTTCGAGAAACTGGTCCGGCATCGCCTACGGAGCAGGGAAGTACATAGCTGTAGCGTTGCTCACCAATAAGTATGCGGTCTCGTATGACGAGGGTGAAACTTGGGTTGAGAAAACACTGCCAATTACCGGAAGTTTCAGCGGAGTCGCCTATAACGACGAAGTCTTCTGCATCATCACGAGTGGCAACAGTAATTTTCTGGTGTCAGAGGATGGAGAGACGTGGACTGCAGTACCTGCTCCTGGTGGCGCCACTCTGAGAGACTGGCTGGATATCTCTGCGGATAGTGGAGTGTTCGCCCTAGCCGATGGCACTTCAAGCCAGCCGACGAACTATGTTGGCTTCTCTGGCGACGGGGTGAATTGGGATCTTGACGTTGTCCAGCATGAGACTTGGCAGGGAGTCGCGAATATTGGCAACAGCATGGTTGCCGTCGCTCCTGGTTTGAGGAGTGTCTGTGCAGTTCGTCGCGTCTCTCCTGACTCCGAGACTTTGGCCGATGTGATCTCAGCGGAGGTCAGCCTAACCAATTTCCTTGGGCCGGCTGATATCGATGTTTCAATGCTCACCCAGAGTGTCCGGGGATACAAGGTAGTTGGCGGTTCACCGCGCTCAGTCATTGAGGAACTGCAGTCCGCCTATCGATTCGACGTTCGCATGCATGGGTATTCGATTCAGTTCGTGCCTCGAGGGCAGGCGTCTGCGGTTTCTATCCCGTGGGGCGATCTCGCCGCCACCGATGGCGACGAGATCGGTGATTCGCTTCCCTATACTCGGGAAATGGACTCCCAGCTCCCGCAGAAGATAACTGTCTCTGGCGTCAGTGCTGATCGTGAGTATGCTTCGTCGTCGCAGTACTACGAGCGCATTGGCACAAATGCCGTCAACTCTGAATCTGTCGACCTGGGTCTGGTCCTGACTGATGACGAAGAGGCGCAGATCGCGGAGGTTCTCTGCGAGTTGCGCTGGCTGGAGCGCGATGAGTTCTCGTTTGATCTGCCACCAACCTACCAGGCGCTCGAACCCGCTGACGTTGTAACGGTCAGCGCGAAGTTTGGAACCTTCGATCTGCGCCTGACCGAGGTTAGCAGTCAGGCAAATGGGATAGTTTCCTGCAAGGCCTTCCCAAACAACATTGGGCTCTATACCAGCGTTGCAGTCGGTGCGCCGGCTCCTGGTCCTGATGGAACCATCGGAGTAGAAGGCCCCACCTTCATGGCGCTGGTAGATGGCCCGATGATCTATGAGGACGTGCAGAACGCTCCTGGCTTCTCTACTGCAACGGCTGGCTACACCGGTGGATGGCCTGGGGCTGTTCTGGTCCGCTCGAACGACCAAGGCCAGACCTGGGTCGATCTGCAGGGTTACGACGCGCCTGGAACTGTCGGCACTTGCCGTGACCTGCTAGCGGTCAACTCGGGCGCTTTGTTTGACCTCGGGGGAAGTCTGCGCGTCGACATGATCGCCGGCGAGCTTGAAAGCATCACGGAAAGCCAGATGCTCGAAGGCGGGAACATGGCGCTTTACGGCGCTGATGGTCGATGGGAGGTGATCCGCTTCCAGAACGCGACTCTGCAGACTGACGGATCCTACATCCTGACCAAGTTCGTGCGAGGCGACAAAGGAACGGAGTGGGCGACGGGTTTGCACCTGGCCGGCGATGTTCTTGTGATGGCGGCTGATCCTGACAATGCCTTTGTCGGATCTCCAGTAGAGTCGATTGGCCTGCAACGAACCTATCGAGCAGTGACGTCCGGCGCCTCGATTGACTCCGCAGCTGACCTGTCATTCACCTACCGCGGCGTAAATCTGAAGCCGCTCTCTCCGGCCTATCCCTTTGGCAGCAGGAACTCGTCCAGCGATCTCGCCGTGAGCTTCACTCGCCGCAGCCGGTTCTCGTCGAGTTGGTGGATTACCGGTGTACCTGCACTAGTTGGTGAGGCGAGCGAGGCCTACCAGGTCGATGTCATGTCCGGATCAACAGTGAAGCGGACAATCAGCATCACCAGCCCTTCATTCACTTACACCGCCGCTGATCAGACGACCGACTTCGGCTCGCCACAAGCCTCAATCACCCTTCGAATCTACCAGGTGTCGGCGACCGTAGGTCGCGGATACCCCCTGGAGGTCATCCTGTGAGCAATACCCCAAAGCTGAAGATCCAGGAACTGGCCAACAGCGCCAATCAGAATCTGGTGGTCAACAGCAGCGCCTTCTCCATTCTCGACGTACTGGTCGACAAGACAGTGAAGAGTAGGGGCGTCAACACTCCTCCTGGCAGCCCGGCGGATGGAGACGCCTACATTGTCGGTAGTAGCCCAACAGGCTTGTGGAGTGGGAAGGCGGCACAGATAGCGTATTGGCGTACCTCGGCTGGTGTATGGCAGTTCATCGTTCCGCTCGAGGGTTGGGCTGTTCGCGTTCAAGATGACGACGATGCCAACGGGGCCCCCAAGGAGTACATCTACACCGGCTCAGCCTGGACTCTGCCTGACCTGACCGGCGGCGCAACGGGCATGACCATCAGCTCGAAGAGCGCCGCGTACACGCTGGTTCTGGCGGACGCCAACACTGGCATTCTCCACCCGAGTGCCGACACCACTGCACGCACGTTCACGATTCCAGCTAACGCATCGGTGGCGTTCCCGGTCGGCACCATGATCTCGTTCTTCAATCAGAACGCCGCCGGCGTTGTGACTATCGCGATCACCACGGACACTATGCGCCTGGCAGGCGCCGGGACTACCGGCAGCAGAACCCTCGCGGCGAACGGCGTAGCGACAGCGATCAAGCTCACCAGCACCGAGTGGATGATCAGCGGGGTCAACCTGACATGAACCCGCATCAGGCTCTATTGATGAGCTACCAAGGGGCTGGCAATGCGATGTCGGTTGTTGCTGGGTCGACGGTGTACCCAGCTTCATCAGCCACCTCTGTAAGCCCGACGGTGCCGGCCGGTGCATCTGTCGGTGACCTGCTGCTCGCATTCGTGGTGACGTTCTACCCGATAACGTCAGCTCCGGCGGGTTGGACTCTGGTCGATTCGCAGATCAACCCGTTCTCCGGGGGCGGCCTGAATACAACGCTGAGCATTTACTCGAAGACGGCAGTGTCTGGCGATATCAACGCATCAATCACCTTCACCTACGGCACCGCACAGGTTTCCGGCGCGTGTGTGCTAGCCATCCACAAGGCCAACTCGACAACGGCCACAGTTGGTAGCACCACAAAGAGTACCCAGGATCTTTCGGGCGTGACGTTTGCCGCAGCAGCAATAACGGCGACGGCCGGGCAGATGATCATTGCTTCACAGTGCGCCATCTATGCGCTAACGGGCGGCGCCACCATCTACACGGTTCCGTCTGGCCTGACGCAGCACACGCCAACCTCGATCAACGAGAACAGGCTCAGCGTGGGGTCAAAGGTCAGCGCCACCGGGGAGTCGTTCAGTGGGAACTTCAGCAACAACGGCTATGGCGGCACCGTCACCCAAGAGGTTTCATCCATCTCCCTGGTAATCAGCCCATGACGCCACTCACCGAAGCGCAGCTTCTGCGCATCTACCCCAACGCCAGCCAGAGAGCTGGCGTTGTCATTTCTGGAGTCTGACGATGGACCTACGCACCGTTCGCCGCTCGATCATCGAGCCGGCCTTTTTGCTGCTGCCTGCGAAGATGGAAAGCCCGCAGGCGGTCGTCATGCTGCTGGCCATCGGGCTGCAGGAGTCGCGATTCACCTACCGCCGCCAGATGGGCGACGGCCCCGCGAAGTCGTTCTGGCAGGCAGAGCAGGGCGGCGGCATGGTCACCGGCCTGCTGCGCTACCGCATCCAGGACGTCCGCGACCTGGCAACCGACCTGTGTGCCGTGCGTGGCGTTGCCCCAGCTGCGCCGGATGTGTGGAACGCCATCGAGCACGACGACGTGCTGGCCGCCGGCCTGGCGCGCCTGCTGCTGTTCACCGATCCGGCCCGGCTGCCTGCACTGGGTGACGAGGCCGGCGCCTGGGATCTGTACCTGCGAACCTGGCGCCCCGGCAAGCCCCGGCCGAAGGAGTGGCCAGAGAACTACGCGGCGGCGCTGGAGGCTATCCAGTGACTGGCGGGTGGAAAGCTGCCGCGCTGGTGCTCGCTGCTGCCCTGCTGGTCGGCTTGGGTGTCGCCGGCGGATGGATATCCAATGGCTGGAGGCTTGGTCAAAAGATCGAGCAGCAGCAGGCCGCTTTTCAGGCTGACCTGAGCACGATCAATCTAGCGGTCGCCAAGGCTCAGCAGGAAGCCAACGAACAACGCCAGGCGCTCGCGAAGGCAATCCAGCAGGATTCCGCTACCCGATATGAGGAGTACACCGATGCCCAGCATAAGAACGCTCAGCTTCATGCTGATCTGCTCACTGCTCAGCGCCGGCTGTCAGTCAAGGTCAGTGGTTGCAGTACCGCAGCCCAAGTGCCCATTACCTCCGGCGCCGGAGGCGTGGATTATGCGGCCGGTCGAGCCGACCTTGACCCAAGAGACTCTGCAACTCTTCTCGGGATCGTCAACCGAGGGGACGACGCCATCCGGCAACTGAGGGCATGCCAGGCATACGTCCGTGTAATATCCGGCGATCGAATAGGAAGGTAACAATATGTCATTCAAAGAAAAGCTGGAGATTTTCAAATCCCTTTCGCAGAGCTTCTCGGTCCTGGCCATCCCAGTCCTGGTGGCTTACATGGGGTGGAGCATTCAGGCCGAGATGAAGGGTAGCGAGGTCAGGAAGGACTTTGTTCAGATGGCCATCGGCATAATGGCTCAGCCGGCAGAAACGGATCAGCAGCGGCTGCTGAGAGAGTGGGCATCGCGATTGCTGGCCGAATTGTCTCCAGTGCCATTTAAGCGGGACGAGATGCATGCCTTACAGGAAAAGCCAATTCGGATAGAAATCCCAGTTCCCGTGCCCTGCAATCCGCCGGTGGTGAAAGAGCCTATATGGGCGACTTCCACTCTCAAGATTGAGGATGGTTTGGAAGCGAAGGTGAGAGCTCTTCTTGCGGAGAAGCTTCAGCGCCAAGGTTACGAGGCACAGCTACTGGCGGCGCTTGACGCTTGTCGTAGTTAACACCGTTCGATCAGGCCGGCGGCCTGCTGGTCATGTACAAGGCCTCGCGCAGCCACCTAGAAAAGTTGGTCAACCAGGTTGAGCCCGAGCCGCGCACGGTGCGCGTAGAGGTGCCGGTAGCCGTACCGTGCCGCGCGCCGGCAGTGGAGGTGCCGACCTGGGCGACGTCTTCGCTGCAGAAAGGCGACAGCCTACAGACGAAGGTGCGCGCGCTGCTGGCAGAGCTGGAGCAGCGGAAGGGATATGAAGTGCAACTGCTCGCGGCACTGCAGGCTTGCCAATAAAAAAGGCCGCCATGGAGCAGTTTGCTCTGGCGGCCCACAAGGAGTGCAATTGCGTGCAAGCAATTGCACGCAAATTGTAAGGCCATTATGCCGAATGGCACAAACGAGAAGCCCCGCGTTGCAGCGCAGGGCTTCAGGACTTCAGGACAGGGGATTCAACGGATAGCCGTTCCTTCGGCTACGTCTTTACCGTAGCACGATTGCGGCAGTTTGCTATTACGTGATCTGTTGTGAGCGATTGCGCAATTGCAGGAAATGGAGCCGGAAGTCGATAGCCAGGCCATTTATTTGCTGCGACAAATGCGGCTGCGTTTGCTGCCCAGGCTTCCGCTTCATCTTGTGAAGCACACGACCAGAAAAACGTCCCCAGGAAGACCTTCCATACGGGCGGATCTCCAGCCACGCATTCGACTCGAATGTCCATGGCGATCCGTCTTGCGAAGCGAGTTAGGTTGTGTGGCGCGCGAATAGCGGCGCGCCACGGAGGCAACTAACTTTCAGCACACTCCCTTTTCGTTGAGCGTGATGAGTTGGCGGGCGTATACGGTGAGACTGACGCCGCTGCGGGAGGCTGCCAGATGCATCTCAGCACATGCCTTGAGCTTTCGAAGATGGTCTTTCTCGACATGAGTCGAGGTGGCAGGGAGGGATCGCTCTATTTCTTCAGCGAGAGATGGGACGAGTGAGAGGAAGACAACAGCAGCCTCTTCCATAAGCTCCTTATCGTAAGTGTCCATCGGAGACTCTTGCCCTGAACTGCCGGCGGAAGCTGAGCAATGGGCGGGCACCTGAAGGATAGTCGACGTGGGTATGGGGATTAGACCCTATTGGACTAGGCAGTGCGGTGAAGTGCGTCAGTTCCCCCAACTCTCCACGGCCGTGGCGGCTTTCTTTTCCTCCTAATCGGATGCGGCCAGTGGGGTATGCTTACCGTCTTGATCAATGGTTCGAAGGGAGTTCTTCCGTGGACAATGAAAAGGGCAAGGCTGCCGCGTCGAAGGGCTGGCTGGCAAAGATCGGTTCTGGTGTGCTTTGGGCAATGGATGTGATGGACGAGCCAAGACGGCGTCGTGAACGAGCCGAGAAGGCCCGGCGCGCCAAGTACAGCGGCTCTGGAGCTTCAGAGCAGAGTTATTCTTCCGATGAAGTTCGCCGGCTTGTTGATGGTGCCTATCAGCAGGGCGGAGACGATCTCCGCCAAGGCGTGATCGACCAATACAATCGAAATTGACCTAAAGCGGCTCGATCAGCTGTGCGCCCTGGTTCTTGACGCTCCCAACTTCCGCCCCAACGCGGTAGGCCTCGAAGTCCTGGCGAGCCATCGCTATCGCCACGTAGGCCTGTTCGACTGAGGTCTCCTGCGATAGCCAGGCCTCCCACTGCTCCGGCGCCAGGATCACTGGCATCCGATGGTGGATCGCCGAGACCGCTCCCTCTGCCTCCTTGGTCAACAGGGCGCATGAGGTGATTGGCTCGCCCTCCGGCGGCGCCCAGGTCGACCAGATCCCGGCGATCGCCAGCACCCCGTCATCCTTGGCGTGGTGGTAGTAGGGCTGACCGACTTCCCGTCCGGCCTTGTTTATGGTCGATTCCTTCTCGCTCCACTCATACCAGCCCGCTGCCGGCATCAGGCAACGCCTGTGCCGGATTGCGTCCCGCCACATGGGTTTCGTCGGCGCTTCCTCGCTTCGGGCGTTGAAGGTCATGCCGGGCAGCTTGTCCTTTTTCCACCAGAACGGGATCAGCCCCCAGCGTGCAGCCACGACTTCCTGTTCTCCCGCCTCGTTCAGGAGCACCATGGGCACCTGACTGGTCGGCGCGACGTTGTACGCCCGATCAATCCAGCGCCCGGAGTTCCCCCGCCCGATATGCCAGTACCGCTCCATAGCGGCTTCCTCTGGCGTCACGTACCGTCCGCACATCCCTCAGCCTCCCGAATATGGCCAGCGCTTGTCGCCCGCGCCGGCCGGAATCACTTCCCTCAGTTCGAACAGCTCCTGGCCATCGCACATTATCCGCAGACCATCGACGTCGCCCGCGTACTCACGGTCGAAGCGACCAACCCACAGGCTAAGCTTCGGCGGTTGGCCGATGATGTTGCCGAGCAGCTTTCCCTCTAGGTCGTGGTAGTGACCTTCCGTTCCGATCTTGCCGACCACCTCGCCATCGACCAAGACATGGTAGTAGCAGCCCAGGCACCAGTGGGTTTCCCTGGTGATGTTGTGCTCGACGTTCCAGGAGTAGGCGCCGAGCGCGCGGGTGACCATCTCCTGGCGCTCGGACAGGCAGATCAGTCCGAGCTGGTAGGCCTCGTCCGCCTGAGCCAACAGATAGTGGTAGTGGTCGTCGGTTCGATAGAGGAACGCGGTATCGTCGCGCAGCGCGGCCTCCCAGCGATATATCAGTAGCCGGCGGTCGTTTTCGTGGTTGGTGTACAACATGGCCCGCCTCCCGAGTCAGGGGAGGGGAAGAATACTGTATGTATGTACAGTTTCAAGGTTGGGCGACGAAGGGGGTAGGTAGCGCGAGAAGGGGGCGAAAAGCTGTCTAAAACTAACTGGGCTCCCGCCGGCATTCGCGGCCTCTGGGAGCCTTGTCTGGCGATTTCGTTTTAGACAGTCGAAGGGGGAGACGCTGGCGCAGAGCGGCCTGCGGAGGGGAAATTACACTACTGTTGCATCATCGGTGTGTGGGCGGAGAGGTCGCTCTGACTCATGGCTTCTGGCTGTCCGGCTTCAACATGCAAAAGCGCCTAGTGTACGGTATCCGCCTGACCTTCTTTAACCCCGGAGCGCACTGTGCCCGTTACCGATTCCTTTATTACCGAACTCTCTGCCCGGTTGGGTAGGCGATTGGCTGCCAACCAGTTGCGCGTCACCACCGCTGAATCCTGCACCGGTGGTGGAATAGCCGAGGCGATCACGCGTATTTCTGGCAGCTCTGCCTGGTTCGAAGCGGGCTACGTCACCTATTCCAACAGCCAGAAGACTCGCCAGCTGGATGTACCGGCGGAGCTGTTCCCTAAGGTGGGTGCGGTGAGCCGGGAGGTTGTCGAGGCCATGGTCGCTGGCGCCTTGCCGCGCAGCGGGGCGGATATTGCCGTGGCGGTGAGCGGGATTGCCGGGCCGGATGGCGGTTCCGCCGAGAAGCCGGTGGGCACCGTCTGGCTGGCCTGGAGGAAAGGCGAACAGGTATTCAGCGAACGCCGGCTGTATACCGGTGATCGGGAGGCGGTGCGCCGGCAGACCGTGGCGACCGCTCTGCAAGGGCTGTTGCGACTGGCGGACGGGGAAAATCCGCTTCAGGGGTAGGCGAGCGGCTTGCCCTGTGGAATAATACTGGCTACTTATACAGTTGTTCGTGGCCGCCCGGCCGCCTGACTTCGCGAGGACTTC
The DNA here is from genome assembly GCF_057444315.1 of Pseudomonas sp. PVC-3-1. Classification (NCBI taxonomy): domain Bacteria; kingdom Pseudomonadati; phylum Pseudomonadota; class Gammaproteobacteria; order Pseudomonadales; family Pseudomonadaceae; genus Pseudomonas; species Pseudomonas sp. PVC-3-1. The sequence goes on along the minus strand of NZ_CM172023.1, from coordinate 5,847,975 downwards.
AATGGACGACAACAAGAAGCGCGCCCTGGCCGCGGCCCTGGGACAGATCGAACGCCAATTCGGCAAAGGCGCGGTCATGCGCATGGGCGACCATGAGCGCCAGGCTATTCCTGCCATTTCCACTGGCTCGCTGGGTCTGGACATCGCGCTGGGCATCGGCGGTCTGCCGCGTGGCCGTATCGTCGAGATCTACGGCCCGGAATCCTCGGGTAAGACCACGCTGACCCTGTCGGTCATCGCCCAGGCGCAGAAAGTCGGCGCCACCTGTGCCTTCGTCGACGCCGAACACGCCCTGGACCCGGACTACGCCGGCAAGCTGGGCGTCAATGTCGACGACCTGCTGGTATCCCAGCCGGACACCGGCGAACAGGCCCTGGAAATCACCGACATGCTGGTGCGCTCCAACGCCGTTGACGTGATCATTGTCGACTCCGTGGCAGCCCTGGTGCCCAAGGCCGAAATCGAAGGCGAGATGGGCGATCAGCACGTTGGCCTGCAGGCCCGCCTGATGTCCCAGGCGCTGCGCAAGATCACCGGCAACATCAAGAACGCCAACTGCCTGGTCATCTTCATCAACCAGATCCGCATGAAGATCGGCGTGATGTTCGGCAACCCGGAAACCACCACCGGCGGTAACGCGCTGAAGTTCTACTCCTCCGTTCGTCTCGACATCCGCCGCACCGGCGCGGTGAAGGAAGGCGACGAAGTGGTCGGCAGCGAAACCCGCGTCAAGGTCGTGAAGAACAAGGTTGCTCCGCCGTTCCGTCAGGCTGAGTTCCAGATCATGTACGGCCGCGGTATCTACCGCACCGGCGAGATTATCGACCTGGGCGTACAGCTGGGCCTGATCGAGAAGTCCGGCGCCTGGTATAGCTACCAGGGCAGCAAGATCGGCCAGGGCAAGGCCAACGCGGCCAAGTTCCTGGAAGACAACACCGAGATCTGCAACACCCTCGACAAAGCCATCCGCGAGCAACTGCTGACCAACCAGACGCCGCCGACCAAGGCCGAGCTCGCGGCGGCGGAAGCCGAAGCGGAAGCTGAAGCCGACTATTAATAGTCATGGCCGTCGAGCTCGATAACCCCGTCGCGGTGCGGCGGGTCGCCATGGACCTGCTGGCAAGACGTGAGCATGGTCGGGCGGAGCTCTCGCGCAAATTGCGTCAACGCGGCGCTGCGCAGGACCTGATCGACCCCGCCCTCGACCGTTTGGCCGAGGAAGGGCTGCTCAACGAAAGTCGCTATCTGGAAAGCTACATCGCCAGCCGAGCACGGGCTGGTTACGGTCCGGTGCGGATTCGCGAGGAGCTGTCGCAGCGGGGTTTGCCCCGTGGCGAGATCGACGGTGCGCTGAGCGAGTCGGATGTCGACTGGAACGAAAACCTGCGTGAGGTCTGGCGCCGCAAGTTCGCCCGGCTGCCGCAGGATGCCCGCGAGCGAGCCCAGCAGGGCAGGTTCCTGAGCTATCGCGGCTACTCGATGGAAGCCATCGGCAGGCTTCTCAGCGGTCGACGCTCGGATGATTGAACAAAAAAGGCACCCAACCGGGTGCCTTTTTTGTTTTCGGGGCCGGGAAAGTCAGCGCTCCCAGTTCTCCGGCTGGTTGATGAAGTTCAGCAGTTCCCGCAGGCGCCCCTGGTCGCGGCCGTTGAAGGCAAAGGCCAGGCGGGTGAGGTGGGAGAACTCCGGTTCATCCAGTTCCGATTCGCTGTAGGGCTGCTGGTGGAAACCGTCGGTCACGCACAGGCCCCCGAACTCGCGCTCCAGCAACTGCAGTGCGCGCACGCTCAGCGGATGGTTGAGGCGGATCACGAAGCGATCCTTGAGCCAGCGGCTGGAGTGAAAGTTGCTGTAGAACTGGGCGATTTCCTCGGCAGCTTCCTCGGCGGTGTGCACCAGCGTCATCAGGTTCATGTCGCTGGGCAGGATGTAGCCGTTGTCCTCCAGTTGCTCCTTGATGAACTCCAGAGCGTGATCCCAGTAGTGCCCACCAGGCTGGTCGAGCAGCACCACTGGGACCAGCGGGCTCTTGCCGGTCTGGATCAGGGTGAGCACTTCCAGCGCCTCATCCAGCGTGCCGAAGCCCCCAGGGCAGAGCACCAGCGCGTCGGCTTCCTTGACGAAGAACAGCTTGCGCAGGAAGAAGAAGTGGAACGACAGCAGGTTGCTGGTGCCGTCCACGGTGCGATTGGCGTGCTGCTCGAAGGGCAGGGTGATGTTGAAGCCGAGGCTGTTTTCCAGCCCGGCGCCTTCGTGGGCGGCGGCCATGATGCCGCCGCCGGCACCAGTGATGACCATCAGGTCGTAACGCGCCAGGGTTTCCCCCAGCTCGCGGGCCAGAGCATAGACCGGATGGTCGGCCGGAGTGCGCGCCGAGCCGAATACGGTGACTTTGCGGCGACGCTTGAACTGCTCCAGGGTGCTGAAGGCGTGCTCCATCTCGCGCAAGGTCTGCAGCATGATCTTGGCGTCCCAGCGGTTGCGATCGGCCTGGGCCATGCGGGCGACGGTGGTGAGCATCTCGCGGTACAGCGGCAGGTTCTGGCTGTCACCAGGGGCAGCCAGCGCGGCCAGTTCCTCGATCTTCTGGGCGAGGTCGGTGCCGCTGGTCTGGAAGTGTCTGGAGAGGTAGTCGTCGGGCTCATAGGGCATGTTGATACTCCTTGTTCATCAACCCCTGATCGCCTGTCCATGGGCGGCGCCGGCCACGCAAGGTGGCTCTGGCGGTAAGGCATTGGCGCTTCGCCGCACGCACAGGGGTTCAGCAGGAGGCCTGCCGAGTCTGGCACGCGGGCTGTGACAGTCGGTGAGGCCCCAATTTCAGATGGCGATCCGGTCTCCGGGCTCCGGAATATTGGCCGTCCAGTTCAGGCGATCCTGGAGTGCACCCTTGAGTACATCCATCTTTTCTCGCTCGCCATGTATCAGGTATAGCTCGGGTTTGTGTTCGAAGTGGCCAACCCACTGAATTAATTGTGATTGTCCCGCGTGGGCGGAGAACCCGCCGAGGGTATGGATCTGCGCTTTCACGCTGATGCGCTGGCGCAGGATGCGCACGGTCTCCGCGCCGTCGACGATGGCGCGGCCCAGGGTGCCCTTGGCCTGGAAACCGGGGAAGACGATATGGCACTCCTCGCGCCAGAGGTTGTGCTTGAGGTGGTGGACGATGCGTCCGCCGGTGCACATGCCGCTGCCGGCGATGATGATGGCGCCGCTCTTGATGCGATTGAGCGCCATCGACTCATCGGCGCTCTGGGTGGTGCGCAGGATCGGCAGCCACTCGCCCACCTTGGCCGTACCGGTGCCGCGCATGTATTCACGGTCGACGTCGGCGATCTCGCCGATGTGCTGCAGGTAGATGTTGTTGGCTCGCGCCGCCATGGGGCTGTCGAGGTAGACAACCTGCTGGGGCAAGCGACCTTCCTGGTAGAAGCGCCCGAGGTAGTAGATGAGGTCCTGGGTACGGCCCACGGCGAAGGACGGAATCAGCACATTGCCGCCCTCGTTCTGCGCGCGTTGCAGGATGCCGGACAGTTCCAGCAGGGTTTCATTGGCGTCACGGTGGTCGCGGTCGCCGTAGGTGGACTCCAGCAACACCACGTCGGCGCGGGTCAGCGGTGTCGGCGTGCGCATCAGCGGTGAGCAGGTGCTGCCCAGGTCGCCGGAGAACACCAGGCGGCGAGTCGAACCGAACTCATGGATTTCCAGTTCGACGATGGCCGAGCCGAGGATGTGTCCGGCATTGTGGAAGGTCAGGCGGATGCCGCGCGCCACATCCACGGTGCTGCCGTAGCTGACGCGACGGCGCTGGTTCAGTGCGCGGGAAGCGTCTTCGACGGTGTACAGCGGTTTGACCGGTGGTTTGCCCAGGCGGGCGCGCCACTTGTTCTCCCACTCGGCGTCCTTCTCCTGGAGGTTCGCCGAGTCCATCAGCATCAGCTCCAGCAGGTCGCAGCAGGATTCGGTGGCGTAGATCGGGCCCTTGTAGCCTTCCTTCGCCAGGCGCGGCAGCAGGCCGCTGTGGTCGAGGTGAGCGTGAGAGAGGACGACTGCGTCCAGTTCCTTCGGGTCGAAGGGGAAAGGTGTGCGGTTGGTCGCCTCGTTGTCGCGGGTGCCCTTGTTGCCGCTACGCCCCTGGCGCATCCCGCATTCAAGCAGCACGCGGACGCCGTCGCGGGTTTCCAGGAGGTAGCAGGAGCCGGTGACTTCCTGGATCGCGCCGATGAAGGTGAGAAGCGCCATGTCGCCTCCTTATGGGAAATTTCTTTCAGCCTTGCCCGATTGGCCGGGACGGTCGTTGATACATGTCAGCGCCTGTCCGATCTGTGGCGACCTAGACTTTCCGCCATAGCCAAGGGAGAGCCGACATGTCACAGATACTGCCAAGCCCCGAGGAACTCGCCGCACACGCGGCAGCCGAGCCGGAATACGCCAGCTGGCTGCACGGCCGCGGTCCGATTCAGCATAGCGTGCAGACCCAGGCGGCGGTCTTTCGTGTCGCTCATCAATTGGTCCAGTACGGCCTGCAGCCGGATCTGGCCAGCGTCTACCGACTGTTTGGCGCATTGGACCGACTGGCCTGCGCCGGCCTCTGGCTGGTGGCGCACATGACCTATGCCAGGCGCGTGCGCCTCGACGGCGCACCCTTGCAGGCCGAGGATTTCAAGGCGCAGCCCGAGGGGCATACCGGTGGCGCGCTGAACATGGTACCGGCCTATGCCGGCTACCTCGCCCTGAATGCCCTGAGCGGCAAGACCCGCGGCTGGCTGATGGGGCAGGGGCACTGCGTGGCGGCAATCGACGCGCTCAACGTGCTCACCGGCAACCTGCATCCGGAGCAGGCTGCCGCCTACGGAAGCGGCGAGGCCGGGCTGGACAGGCTGGTGCAGGACTTCTACAGCTATGCCCAGACGCCGGACGGCAAGGTTGCCGCGCCGCTGGGCAGTCACGTCAACCCACACACGGCCGGCGGCGTCGCCGAGGGCGGATATCTTGGTTTTGCCGAGCTGATGTACGCCCACATGCCGCTGCCGGGCGAAACCCTGGTGGCCTTCCTCTCCGACGGCGCCGCCGAGGAGCAGCGTGGCAGCGACTGGATTCCTCGCTGGTGGCGTGCCGAGGACTGTGGCGCGGCGTTGCCGGTGATGATCGCCAACGGCCGGCGCATCGAGCAGCGCACCGACCTGGGCACTCACGAAGGACTGGAAGGTTTCAAGCTGCACCTGCGGCGCTGTGGCTTCGACCCGATCAGCTTCGACGGCCGCGATCCGGCGGCCTTCGTCTGCGCCCTGTGGGAAATGGAGGAGCGCCTGCAACACCGCGTCGACGAGAAGGAACGCGGCATCCTGCGCTATCCGCTACCGATTCCCTACGGCATCGCCGAGACGACCAAGGGCTACGGCTTCTACGGCGCCGGCAGCAATGCCGCGCACAACCTGCCGCTGCCGGGTAATCCCAGCGAGGACGCGGAGGCGCGCGAGCTGTTCAACCAGCATGCGGCGCCGCTCTGGGTCGAACCGGAGGAACTGGCTGAAGCTTGCGCGCTGTTCTCCGCGTCGCGCAGCGGTCGGGTACTGGAGCGTGACAATCCGCTGGCTGTGCGGCGCCCCATCGAGCCCTCGATTCCAGCGTTGCATTACCGCAGCGATGAGTGTTCGCCCATGGCGGCGCTGGATCGTTTCTTTGTTGACCTGTGCGCTGCCAACCCTGATCTGCGTGCCCGCGTCGGCAACCCGGACGAGCTGGCGAGCAACCGCCTGGCTGGCGTGCTCAAGGCATTGCGGCACCGGGTGAGCGAGCCGGAAAGCGAACTGGAGGCCGTGGACGGCCGCATCATCACCGCGCTCAACGAGGAGGCGGTGGTTTCTGCTTGCCTGGCCAACCAGGGCGGACTGAACCTGGTGGCCAGCTACGAAGCCTTCTGCGTGAAGATGCTCGGCGCGGTGCGTCAGACGCTGATCTTCGCCCGCCAACAGAAGGAAGCCGGGCGCCCGGCGGGATGGCTTGGGTGGCCGCTGGTGGCGACCTCACACACCTGGGAGAACGGCAAGAACCAGCAATCGCACCAGGACACCACCTTCTGCGAAGCGCTGTTGGGTGAGATGAACGATATGGTGCGGGTGGTCTTTCCGGCCGATCACAACAGCCTGCTGGCGCTGTTGCCGGACATCTACCGCAGTCGCGGGCAATTGGCCTGCATCGTGGCACCCAAGCGTGAGCGGCCGTCGGTATTCACCCAGGCCCAGGCCGAGCAGTTGGCGCGTGATGGCGCGATCCTGATGGATGAGCACCCCGGTGCCGAGCCGCTGCTGTTGATCGCCAACGGTGCCTATCAACTGGCGGAAATGCGCCGCGCAGCCCAGCGGCTGGAGGAGGCCGGTTATCCCTACCGACTGGTCTATCTGCAGGAGCCGGGACGTTTCCGCGCGCCGCGCGACAACTGGGAGCTGCAGGCGCTGACGGACGAATCCATCGCCATGCGCCTTTTCCCCGATCACTACGAACGCCGCGTGCTGCTCACCCACATGCGTCCGGAAGTGGCGCGCGGGCATCTCTGGCCGATCCTGCCGGATGCGCTGAAAACAGCGGTGCTGGGCTATCGCAACCAGGGTGGGACGCTGGACGAGGCGGGCATGTTGTTCGCCAACCGTTGCAGTTGGGCCCATGTGCTGGCGGCCTGCGCACGGCTGCTGGATGTGCCGCGCAGTGCCTTGCTGGCGCCGGATGAAGCGGCAGCAGTGGCCGCCAAGGAGAGCCCGGCCGTGCTGCGTTGATGGGCGCTGGCGCCACCGCCGAGGGCGGTGGCGCAGGGATCAGCGCTTGAGTGGTTTGATCAGGCCGTCGAGGCCGTCGATCTTCAGTTCCAGGGTCAGCTGCATCAGCCGGCCCAGTTCGCCAGCCGGGAACTGGCCCTTCTTGTGGAACCACAGCAGGTACTCGTCCGGCAGGTCCACCAGCATGCGGCCCTGGTACTTGCCGAAGGGCATCGGCGTGCGCGCGATCTTCAGCAGCTGTTCCTTGTCGAGCATGGGCGGCGCTTACTTCTGCAGCTTGATCTTGCAGCTGCCGGCGTCGAAGCGCTCGGTGGCGACCGGGGCGTTGGTCTTGTACTCGGTGAAGCTGTAAGTGAGGATCGCGCCCTTGGCCAGCAGCTGGCGGTAGGCGGTATTGCTGCAGACGCTGTCACCCAGCTGGCTGCGCACGCTGTCGGGGTTCTCGCGCATGCGCTCGGCATGGCTGGCGCGCACGCTCAGGTGGTTGATCAGCTGCGGGCCTTCGACGGTGTAGCCCTGGTCGAGGATGTCCTCGTTGATGGCGCGCGGGGTGCCTTCGCTGCTTTCCTTGGCGACCTTTTCCAGGGTCTGGGTCAGTTCGAAGTCCTTCTTCGAGGCGGCGTGCGCGACGGGAAGGACGAGGCAGAGGGCGAGGGCGGTGAGGCGCAGCATGGGCATCTCCTGACAATGGTGCCGATTCGACCATGGCGAACCTTCCGGGTTCGCTGGTCATTACAGCCGCCTATTGTCCCCGAAAACGGCCCTCCTGCCGAGGTTCGATTGCCACAGGCCGCTGTCCGGCCCGCCAGGCGGCCAACCTCGTCAAAGGATGGTGCGAATATCGCTGCGCCTCGTATTGCCACTTGGCCACGCGCACGGAGGTGGTGGGCGGCGGCTCTGGTACAATCGGCGGCTCGCAACTGTCGTTCCATTCGAGCCCTCGATGTCCCGTTCGCTTTCCTTCCTCCCGGTGGCCGCAGCATGAGCCACGCCGTCGCTCGCCTGCGCGATGAACGCCTGGCCCGCTGCCTCAAGCCCTTCGTGGCCCGCGGCTCGCGCTCGCCGCGCTGCCCCGGCTGCCGCCTGCGCCCGAACTACTGCATGTGCGGCCTGCGACCGCAGGTCGAGTCCCATTCGGCGATGTGCCTGGTGATGTTCGACACCGAACCGCTCAAGCCCAGCAACACTGGCTGGCTGATCGCCGAGACGGTGCCCGAGACCTGGGCCTTCGGCTGGTCGCGCATCGAGGTCGACCCAGCGCTGCTGGCGTTGCTCGATGATCCGCAATGGCAGCCCTACGTGGTATTCCCTGGCGAGTTCGTCCAGCCCGAACGCGTGGTCACAGCGGTCGAGCCGCAGGATGGCAAACGCCCGCTGTTCATCCTGCTCGACGCGACCTGGAACGAAGCACGCAAGATGTTCCGCAAGAGCCCTTACCTGGACCGCTTCCCGGTGTTGAGCATCACGCCCGACGCGCTCTCGCGTTACCGGCTGCGCCGCTCCAAGTTCGAGGAGCACCTGTGCACCGCCGAAGTGGCTGCGCTCTGCCTTGGGTTGGCTGGTGACCGTCGCGCCGGCGACGCCCTGGATGCCTACCTGGACGTTTTCAGCGAGCGCTATCTGGGCTCGAAGCGCCAGCAGCCGCTGGATGAGCAGAGCCCGGCGCACCAGGCGTTGAGGCCGTTTACCGAGCGCTAGATCGGCCCTTCATCGCATGCATGTTTCTGATTTTCAGGGCGGGCGCCGAGGTGTGCGGTTCCCGAGCACGCTCGCTCCTACGAAGAGCGCTCGTGCCGCCGAATCACCAGCCTGTAGGAGCGAGCTTGCTCGCGAACAGTCTCGCTCCGTTGTGCAGTAGGGATCAGACTGCCTTCACCTCGGCCTTCTTCGGCCAAAGCTGCGCCACCAGCATGCCGGCGAGCATCAGCGCGCAGCCGAAATAACCACGCACATGCAGGGTCTCGTTGAGGAACAGTGCGCCGGCGATGGCAGCGAATACGGCTTCCAGGGAGAGGATGATCGCCGCGTGGGAGGCGATGGCGTGCTTCTGCGCGATGACCTGCAGGGTGAAGCCGGTGGCAACGCCGAACAGGCCGCCGTAGACCAGCGCCGGGCCGGCCTGGATGATGGCGTCGAGGCGAATCTCTTCGAACACCAGCGCCAGGAGCATGCTCACCACCGCGCAGGTGACGAACTGCAGGAACGCGAGGCGGATCGGGTCATAGCGGCTGGCGAACAGGCCCACCAGCAGAACGTGGCCACCCCAGACGAAGGCTCCGGTCAATTGCAGCCAGTCGCCAGAGGCGACGTGGAAGTCCGGGCCGATGCTCAGCATGGCCATGCCGATCACCGCCAGCGCCGCGCCGAGCCAGGTTCCCATTCCGGCGCGATGGCCGATGAGAAGGCCGAGCAGCGGCACGATGATGACGTAAAGGCCGGTGATGAAGCCGGAGTTGGTCACGCTGGTGAACATCAGGCCGACCTGTTGCAGGTTGATGCCCACGGTCAGCGCGGTACCGATGGCCAGGCCGGCGAGTACCAGGCCGCGATTGAACGGCTGGGCGCCGCGCTTGCTCGACCAGGCCAGCAGCGGCAGTAGTGCCACGGCGCCGAGGGTGAAGCGCAGGCCGGTATAGAGGAAGGGACCGATGGCATCCATCCCGAGGCGTTGCGCGACGAAGGAGACCCCCCAGATCATCGCGGTGAACAGCATCAGGAAATCGGCGCGCAGCGCATGGCTTTTCATCTTGTTCTCGTAACGGGCAGGAAAAAAAGCGGAACTCTGCCGCAACGCCGGTGCTTTGGAAAGGGGAACGGACTCTCGGCGGGCACAGTGGCAGAGGCTCTCAGGCCACTGTGTAAGTACCGGCAGGCCATGTATTCGCGGCGGACACCGGGGGTGGTCTTTGCGTACAATGTGACAAGCAGTGCTCTATCCGTGCTCCGACCTTTCCTGCGCAAGTCTGGCTGTTATCCACGGCGGGGCTTCGGCGCGGCCTTCAAGGAAAATTCATGGCTTCCTACGAGATCCTGATCGCTGACGATCACCCGCTGTTCCGCAGTGCCCTGCACCAGGCCCTGACCATCGGTCTCGGCCCCGAGGCGCGACTGTCGGAGGCCGCGAGTATCGCGGAGCTGGAGGCGCGCCTGAACGAGAAGGCCGATTGGGACCTGGTGCTGCTGGACCTGAACATGCCCGGCGCCTATGGCTTCTCCGGCCTGGTGCTGCTGCGCGGCCAGTACCCGCAGATTCCGGTGGTGATGGTCTCGGCCCAGGAAGAGGCCGCGGTAGTACAGCGCTCCCGCGAGTTCGGCGCCAGCGGCTTCATTCCCAAGTCCAGCGACCTGGGCACCCTGCAGCAGGCAGTGCGCGCGGTGCTCGACGGCGACGTCTGGTGGCCGCCGCAGGTGGACGCCGTGACCGAGATGAGCGAGGACGTCCGCGCCGCCAGCGCCGGTCTGGCCAGCCTTACTCCACAGCAGTTCCGCGTGCTGACCATGGTCTGCGAAGGCTTGCTGAACAAGCAGATCGCTTTCGAGCTGAGCGTTTCCGAAGCTACGGTGAAGGCGCATGTCACCGCGATCTTCCGCAAGCTGAATGTGCGCACCCGCACTCAGGCGGCGCTGCTGCTGGCGCAGATGGAATCGGTACCGGGGGCCTGAGGGCCGTCACATCCCGGCTCGGGAACCGTCACATTCTGTAATGGCCTTGACCCCTTTTTGACGATCGCTGGTATAGAGTGCCGCGACCTTTGCCTGTGAGAACCACACGTGTCCGCCTCCCCCTTCAAGGGCCAGACCGGCCTGAAACGAATCTTCAACGCCGCCGGCTACTCCCTGGCCGGCTTCGCCGCCGCCTTCAAGGGTGAAGCGGCCTTCCGCCAGCTGGTGCTGATCAACGTCATTCTGATCCCGCTGTCGTTCTTCTGCGACGTGACCCGTGGCGAGCGTGCACTGATGATTGCGGTGTGCCTGTTGGCGCTGATCGTCGAACTGCTCAACTCCGCCATCGAGGCGGTGGTGGACCGGGTATCCCTGGAGCGCCACCCGCTGTCGAAGAACGCCAAGGACATGGGCAGCGCCGCGCAGTTCGTGGCGCTGACCATCATCACCGTGACCTGGGCAGGCATTCTGCTCGGCTGACGGCTTGTAGGAGCGAGCTTGCTCGCGAGCCGCCTGATACTGATGTCGCAGGCATGAAGCGTTCGCGAGCAAGCTCGCTCCTACTAAAAGCTCAACTCAGGGAATCATCGGCAGGACGATATCGTCGCTGCGCGTCACCCCGGCGGTTTCGCTGCGGCACAGCTCCAGGAACTCGCGCATGGTCGCCGTCTGGTACTTCTGCCGATGCCAGATGAAGTAGAACTGCCGGCGCAGGTCTAGGTCCGGGGTTTCCACCGGTACCAGACTGCCGCGGCGGAAGGCATCGCGCAGGGCCAGGCGCGAAATGCAGCCGATCCCCAACCCCGATTCCACGGCGCGCTTGATCGCCTCGGTGTGTTCCAGCTCCAGCCGCACGTTCAGCGGCTCCACGTGGTGTCGCATGGCCTGGTCGAAGGTCAGCCGCGTGCCCGATCCCTGTTCCCGCAGGATCCACGCTTCCTCCGTCAGCCGCTCCAGGCTCGCGCGGCCTTCACGGGCGAGCGGGTGCTGCGGCGCGCAGAACACCACCAGTTCGTCTTCCATCCACGGCTGCACCTCGATGTCCGGGTGCTGGCAGTCGCCTTCGATCAGCCCCAGGTCCAGTTCGTAATGCGCCACGCGCTGCACCACGTGGGCGGTGTTGTGCACATGCAGGCGCACCCGGCAGTCCGGCTGGCGCTGCATGAAGGTGCCGATCAGCAAGGTCGCCAGGTAGTTGCCGATGGTCAGGGTGGCGCCCAGGTCCAGCGAGCCGAAGGCGCTCTTGCCGTTGAGCATGTTCTCGATCTCGCTGCCGCGGTCGAGCAGGGCTACTGCCTGGGGCAGCAATTGGCGGCCGAGCGCGTTGAGGGTCAGGCGCTTGCCGGAGCGATCGAACAACTTGCAGTCGAACTGCCGCTCCAGTTCACCCAGAGAGGTGCTGGTCGCCGACTGCGACATCGACAGGGCTTCAGCCGCGCGCGAGACGCTTTCCTGCTGAGCGACGGCGACGAAGACTTCGAGCTGGCGCAGGGTGAATTTCATGGGAGAGGACTCCGAAAAGGCTGCGCGACATTTCGTCGCCCCGGTGCAGGAATGCCCGGAAGGTATCCTTTTGCGGCGACGTGATGCGGGCTTATCTGCGTTTTGGATTAGCAATATCCAGATAATTTATTTTGCGGATATTGTCGCCGCCTATAAAATGTCGCGCAATTGCGCTACGTCCGGGATTTGCTGGGGTGCGCCACGTTTCTCCTAGGAGTCCTTGATGAGCAACCTGTACACCGAGCGCGTTCTCAGCGTGCACCACTGGAACGACACCCTCTTCAGCTTCAAGACCACCCGTAACCCGGGTCTGCGCTTCAAGACCGGTCAGTTCGTGATGATCGGCCTGGAAGTCAACGGTCGTCCGCTGATGCGCGCGTACAGCATCGCCAGCCCGAACTACGAAGAGCACCTGGAATTCTTCAGCATCAAGGTCCCGGACGGTCCGCTGACTTCGCGTCTGCAGCACCTGAAGGAAGGCGACGAGCTGATGGTCAGCCGCAAGCCCACCGGCACCCTGGTGCTGGACGACCTCAAGCCCGGCAAGCACCTGTACCTGCTGAGCACCGGCACCGGCATGGCGCCGTTCCTGTCGGTCATCCAGGACCCGGAAGTCTACGAGCGCTTCGAGAAGGTCATCCTGGTCCACGGCGTACGCTGGGTCAGCGAGCTGGCCTACGCGGACTTCATCACCAAGGTCCTGCCGGAGCACGAGTACTTCGGCGACATGGTGAAAGAGAAGCTGATCTATTGCCCGCTGGTGACCCGCGAGGAGTTCCACAGCATGGGCCGTCAGACCGACCTGATGCGCAGCGGCAAGCTGTTCGCTGACATCGGCCTGCCGCCGATGAACCCGCAGGACGACCGCGCCATGATCTGCGGCAGCCCGAGCATGCTCGACGAGACCAGCGAAGTGCTGAACAGCTTCGGCCTGCAGATCTCCCCGCGCATGGGCGAGCCGGGCGATTACCTGATCGAGCGTGCTTTCGTCGAGAAGTAAGCCGAGCAGTCAGCAGCGTCTGACGATTGAGTCGAAAAACGCCGCGATTCCTTTGGGATCGCGGCGTTTTTTATGCCTGGCTTTCTGCCCCGAGCCGCGGCCCTCTGTAGGAGCGAGCTTGCTCGCGAACCTGCAAGGCATGGTGCGTCCTACGTTCGCGAGCAAGCTCGCTCCTACAGGATCAAAAGCCCCTGGGGCTGACCCGGGTGAGCGACCCGTTCTGAGAGGGTCGACCAAGGCCAGTGACTCTGATCGCCAGTCCGCTTTTTGTAGGAGCGAGCTTGCTCGCGAACCTGCAAGGCATGGTGCGTCCTTCGTTCGCGAGCAAGCTCGCTCCTACGAGATCAAGGGCCGCTCACCCTATCCCTTCAGGGAGAGGGTGAGGGAGAGGGAAAGCCAAGGCGCGGAGTCCGGGGGACACAGTTTTTCCTACAAGGACGTCAGGCCAGCCGCTGTCCCGACACCGCCGGGTGATACAGAGGCTGCACTTTGTTCCCCGCCGGGTCCAGCAGATGGAAACTGCGCGCGCCGTCGCCATGGTCGAAGGGGCGGTCCAGCAGTGTCACGCCGCGAGCCTTGAAGTACTGGTACCAGGCTTCCAGCTCTTCCACGCTGTCCACCACGAAGCCGTAGTGATCCATGGTCTGCAGCCCATTGGCGGCGCCGAAGCCGCGTCCCAGCGAGAGGTTGTCGTTGCCGCAGGTGAGGTACACCAGGTCCTCGTTGGCGCGGTTCAGCACTTCCATGCCGAGCACGTCGACATAGAAGCGCTCGCACTCTTCCAGGTTTGGCACCAGCAGGGCGAGGTGGCGCAGGCCGTTGAGGCGGCCGGGGCGGGCAGGGAGATCGGACATGGACGCGGTTCCTTTTTTGTATACAATTTGATTTCAAATTTAAAACAAAAGGAACGCCCTGTGTACAGTCTGTTCATCAAGACCCGCGTAAAACCCGGCAGCGCCGAGGATTTCCTCCACGCCATCAAGGCCAATGCCGCCGCTTCCGTGTCCAGCGAGCCTGGTTGCCTGGTCTTCGATGTGTCACAGGATCGCCTCGATCCGGACGTGATCTATCTCTACGAGATCTACCGCGATGATGCGGCTTACGAAGCCCACACGCAGACCGCACATTTCCGCGACAGTCGTCCGCTGGTAGAGCCGCTGATTGTCGAGCAGGAGTGTTTCGAGAGCGACGTGATCGCCCTCAATCCAGTGGACTGAGGCAGGTTTCAGTCGGCGGCGCGCTGCAGATCCAGCACGCGGATCTCGCCGTCGGCGGGGTAGTGCCAGTGCACATCGAGATCCCACAGGCGCACGCCATAGCGGCGTTCCGGCGGCGGCTTCTGGTAGGCCGGGCGCGGGTCCTGGGCGAGGCATTGCTCGACCAGTTCACGCACCGGCTGGCTGAGGCGCAGGCCGTGTTCATGGGCCTGGCGCAGGGCTTCGTCACTCCAGTGCACGGCAATGGGGGCGGGCGGCGCGTCGGCGATGGCGTTGCGTGCGTCCGCGACTATGTCGGCGTAGGGCACGTAGGGCTTGATGTCGATGACCGGAGTGCCGTCCAGCAGATCGATGCCGGAGAGCCAGAGGCGGCCGGGCTCGACTTTCTCCAGTTTCACTACGGATTGGCCGAGTCCGTTGGGCCGGTGGGTGGCGCGGGTGGCGAACACGCCCATCGACTGGTTGCCGCCCAGGCGCGGTGGGCGCACCTTCAGCCGTGGCTTGTCTTCCAGCGCCTGGTGGAAGAGGAAGATCAGCCAGACGTGGCTGACCTGCTCCAGGCCCGCCACCGCGTCGCCTGTGTCGAATGGCGGCAGCAGTTCCAGTACACCGGTCGCGGCCGGAGCCAGTTGCGGCTGGCGCGGAATGGCGAACTTCTCCTTGAAGCAGGAGCGGACGTAGCCGATGGGCGAGACGGTGTGGGACATGGCGGCACAAGCGGTGGCAGGGGCCGCCATGGTACCCGATTACGCGCTTCAGCCGAGGTGGAAGCCGCCGTCGATGGGGATGATGTTGCCGGTCATGTAGGCACCGGCGGCGCTCGCCAGGCTGATGGCCAGGGCGGACATCTCTTCCTCGCGGCCCCAGCGGCGCATGGGGATAACAGCAGTATCCTCGGCCATGGCCTGCTCATCATTGGCGATGTGGCGGGTCATCTTGCTGGGGAAGCGGCCGGGAGCGATGACGTTGACGTTGATGTGGTCCTTCACCAGTTCGCGGGCGAGCATGCGCGACAGCTGGTGCAGCGCGGCCTTGCTCGGGCCGTAGGCGTAGGCGCTCTCGCCGTGGGAGGTGACGCCGGCCACCGAGCCGATGTTGATCACCCGCGCCGGGCTCTGCGCGTTGCCGGCCTTCTTCAACAGCGGCAGCAGTTGCTGGATGCAGCTGAACACGGCGGTGACGTTGAGCTGCATGACCTTCTCCCAGCCCGAGGCCGGGTAGCTTTCCAGCGGTGCGCCCCAGGTGGTGCCGGCGTTGTTCACCAGGATGTCGAGGTGGTCCAGGCGTTCGGCGAGGTCGGCGGCCAGCACGCGGGCGCCTTCCTCGGTGGCTAGGTTGGCCGGCAGGCCGATGCATTCGCCGTACTGCGACAGCTCGGCGGCGGTGTCGGCGCAGGCGGCGCCGTCGCGGGCGCAGATGATCACTTTGGCGCCGGCTTCAAGCAGGCCCTGGGCGATCATTCGGCCGATGCCACGGGTGCCGCCGGTGACCAGTGCGGTCTTGCCTGCAAGGGAAAAGTACGGGTGCATGAGCCTCTCCTGGCTGGGTTTTCGCGTCACCCTAGCGGGATCGTCGGGGGGCTCCGAGCACTATCCAGTCGGTAAATGGCGGCGCATTACGCGACGGCTGCATTTTCTTAACCTGCGCATAACCATCGCTGCCCTAGTGTCCCGCGCACATTCGAGAGGCCGGGGGCCGGGTAATGCAGGGTTGGAGCAAAGATCGCAAAGCGCTGTTGCTGCTGATGGTTGCCACGCTGGTGCTGATGGTGACCGGGTTATGGGCACGCGAAGTCTGGGGGCCGGAAGTGCGCTGGGCGGATATCTCCCTGCAGATGCTGCAGTCGGGCGATTACTTCGACCCCTATCTGCGCGGCGCGCCGTATTACGACAAGCCGCTGCTGTCCTACTGGCTGATCACGGCGCCGGCCAGTCTGTTCGGCCTCAACCACTGGACGCTGCGCCTCAGCACCGTGCTGGCCGGGCTGGGCAGCATCTGGCTCACCTGGTGGCTGGGCGAACGCCTGCTGCGCAAGGGCACTGGACTGCTGGCCGGCTGGCTGCTGGCGACCACTTTCTACTTCCTGTTCTGGGCGCGGGTGGCGACGGCGGACATGCTCACGGTGTTTGGCGTGCTGGCGGCGCTGGCCTGGTACTGGCGTGACCCGGAGGACACGCGATTCAGGAGCTACCTGGGCTTCTTCCTGATCCTCTCGCTGACGTCGCTGTGCAAGGGGCTGATCGGTTTTGTCCTGCCGGGTCTGGTGCTGCTGCCGCACCTGCTCAGTGACGGGCGCTGGCGCCGGCACCTGAACCCGCGATTGCTGGCGGCGCTGGTGGTGGCTGGCGCGGTCTACGCGATTCCCTTCGTGCTGTCGCATTTCTATGGCCAGCCCAGCTACGGCGAGAGCGGGCTGGCGCTGGTGTTCCGCGAGAACGTGGTGCGCTTCTTCCAGCCTTTCGACCACGAGGGGCCGATTTA
The DNA here is from genome assembly GCF_057444315.1 of Pseudomonas sp. PVC-3-1. NCBI lineage: Bacteria > Pseudomonadati > Pseudomonadota > Gammaproteobacteria > Pseudomonadales > Pseudomonadaceae > Pseudomonas > Pseudomonas sp. PVC-3-1. The sequence goes on along the minus strand of NZ_CM172023.1, from coordinate 5,831,338 downwards.
CACCTACCTGTTGTACCTGCCGGCCTACACGCTGCCCTGGGCGCCGGTGTGGATACTCGGCCTGTGGTTCGCCGCGCGCCGCTGGAAGCAACTGGAACCCAATGCGCGCTGGCTGGTCTGGGCGCTGGTGCTGCTGTTCGCGTTCTTCACTGCCAGTGGTGGCCGGCGCAGTTACTACGTGCTTCCGCTGGTGCCGTTTGCGCAACTGTTGGGTGCGTGGTGGGTGATCCAGTGGCGGCATGAACGCAAGCTGGCCGGGCTGGGGCGTGCCTGGCCGTGGGCGGTCGGCGCCGCAGCGGTGGTAATGCTGCTGGTGGTGGGCGTGGCGTACCCATGGAGCAATGCTGGCGGCGGGGTTCCGCTCTTCGCCAGGGAGGTGCGTGCAGCGGCGGAGCAGACCGCGCCGTGGTCGCAGTGGCGGGTACTGGTCCTTGGTGATGATGATGCGCGACTGCCGATCTATCTGCAGAAGCAGGGTGAGCAGCAGGCGCACCCATTCCTCTATATCCACTCCGGTTATCCACAGGGCGACAGCGCGGCGCTGTTCGCTTGGCTTCACCAGAACACCGGCGAGGAGTGGGATCCGGCGCGCACCCTGATCATCTCCCAGGTGACACACGAGGGAACGCAGCCGCTGAACTGGCTGACGGCGGATCACCGGCTGATCGAATCGACCCTCAACAATGGCCAGCGCCTGGGCCATGCAAAGAACAAGGAGGCGAGCCTCGCCTATCTGCCTATCGGAAAGCCGCTCAGCGCGAACGCAGCGCCCGGTGCAGCAGAAGCAGGTACGGCGGCAGATTGACCGCTACCACTACAAGGCCGAGGACGACCTGGGTCGCCTCGGTCAGGCCGGCGGGGTAGATCAGCGGGATCAGGTAGTGCTCGACGAAGCCACCACTGTAGCCGCTGTCGCCGGCCAAGCCGCGGAAGTGGTTTTCCAGCGGGGTGAGCGGGCAGTAGAGGTGGAGGAACTCCACCGCCATGCCCCAGGCCGCTGCTGGCACGTGCAGCCAGGCCAGGCGCGGCCAGCGCAGCAGCAGAACGCCGCCAAGCAGCACGAAGAGGATGAACCCCAGGTGCAGCAGGACGACGGCGTCGGCGGCGAGGCGATAGAGCACGGCAGCCTCAGCGCTGCTGGCGCTGGGTCAGACCCTTGAGGAAGTTGCGCAGCAACTGGTCGCCGCACGGGCGGTAGTTGTTGTGGCCGGGTTTGCGGAACAGCGCGCCCAGCTCAGTCTTGGTGACGATGAAGCTGACGCTGTCGAGGATCGCGAGGATATCGTCGTCGCGCAACTCGAAGGCCACGCGCAGCTTCTTCAAGGTGATGTTGTTGGTCAGCGGCAGTTCCACCGGCGGCAGCGGGCGCGATTCGTCGCGGCCACGGCGATGCACGATCAGGCCGTCGAGGAAGTGCGCCAGCACGCGGTCGCTGCAGGGTTTGAAATCCGGTTCGTCGTCGCGGGCGAGAAAGGCGCCGATTTCCTCGGCACTGACGTTGAAGCCGGCCAGCGCGGTGATCTCGGCAACCTGGGCATCGCGGATGTCCAGCAGGTAGCGCAGGCTGCGCAGTACGTCGTTGTTGGTCATGGTCTTTCCAATAGCAGAAATGAAAAGCCCCGCATCAGCGGGGCTTTTGCGGATCAGACCAGTTCGGCCCAGAGGTCGTACTCGTCGGCGTCGGTGATGCGTACGCGCACCTTGTCGCCCGGCTTCACGTCGAAGCTGTCGATGTAGACGGCACCGTCGATTTCCGGGGCGTCGGCGTAGGAGCGGCCGACCGCGCCTTCATCGTCCACTTCGTCGATCAGGACTTCGATTTCCTTGCCGATCTTCAGTTGCAGACGGGCGGCGGAGATCGCCTGCTGGTGCGCCATGAAGCGCTCCCAGCGGTCCTGTTTGACGTCGTCCGGCACTACGTCCAGGCCCAGGTCGTTGGCCGGGGCGCCCTCCACCGGGGAGTACTGGAAGCAGCCGACGCGGTCGAGCTGGGCTTCGGTCAGCCAGTCGAGCAGGTACTGGAAGTCTTCCTCGGTCTCGCCGGGGAAGCCGACGATGAAGGTGGAGCGGATGGTCAGCTCGGGGCAGATCTCGCGCCACTTCTTGATGCGCGCCAGGGTCTTGTCCTCGAAGGCGGGGCGCTTCATGGACTTCAGCACTTTCGGGCTGGCGTGCTGGAAGGGGATGTCCAGGTAGGGCAGCAGCTTGCCCTCGGCCATCAGCGGGATCACGTCGTCGACGTTGGGGTACGGGTAGACGTAGTGCAGGCGCACCCACACGCCCATGGAGGAGAGCGCCTGGCACAGCTCCAGCATGCGGGTCTTCACCGGCTGGCCGTCCCAGAAGTCCATCTTGTACTTCAGGTCGACGCCGTAGGCGCTGGTGTCCTGGGAGATGACCAGCAGTTCCTTCACGCCGGCTTTCACCAGGCGCTGGGCTTCGCTGAGCACGTCGCCGACCGGGCGGCTGACCAGCTTGCCGCGCATCGACGGGATGATGCAGAAGCTGCAGCTGTGGTTGCAGCCTTCGGAAATCTTCAGGTAGGCGTAGTGGCGCGGAGTCAGCTTGATGCCCTGCGGCGGCACGAGGTCGATCAGCGGGTTGTGCTCGGCCTTGGGCGGGATCACCTCGTGGACAGCATTGACCACTTGCTCGTATTGCTGCGGGCCGGTCACGGCCAGCACGCTGGGGTGCACGTCACGGATGCTGTCTTCGGCGACGCCCATGCAGCCGGTGACGATCACCTTGCCGTTCTCGGCGATGGCCTCGCCGATGGCGTCCAGGGATTCGGCCTTGGCGCTGTCGATGAAGCCGCAGGTGTTCACCACCACCACGTCCGCGTCCTGGTAGGTGGGGACGATTTCGTACCCTTCCATGCGCAGTTGGGTGAGGATGCGTTCGGAATCGACAGTCGCTTTCGGGCATCCGAGCGAGACGAATCCTACTTTGGGTGTGGCGGTGGACATGTGCGGCTAACCTCGAAGGGCGCGCTGGCGGCGCCTCTGATCAAAAAGTGCGCAATTCTAGCGGCGTCCCGCGCACTTGACCAGCCTCTCTGGGACAAGCTGTCGCACGCCGCCGGACAGCCCCGTCTGCCCGGTAATTCCGGGCAACAGGCTCTATAGTCAATCAGAACCTTCGAACCCGGCTCTTGCATCGACGAAAGGGTCGGAGCAGGATGCGCCGAATTTTTTTGAGGAATTTTGTTACATGTCCGATGCAAGCGCCGGCACCGTTGAGCATGAGCAGCCCCATTCCAGCTCCGCCGTCGGCCTGATGGTCGGTGCCGTGGGCGTCTGCTACGGCGATATCGGCACCAGCCCGCTGTACACCCTCAAGGAAGTCTTCGTCGGCGGCTATGGCGTGCAGGCCAACCACGACGGTGTACTCGGCGTGCTCTCGCTGATCTTCTGGTCGCTGATCTGGGTGGTGTCGATAAAGTACGTGATCTTCGTCCTGCGCGCTGACAACCAGGGTGAGGGCGGGGTGATGGCCCTCTCCGCGCTGGCCCGGCGCGCCGCCACCGGACGTCGCAGATTGCAGGCGATGGTGGTGATAGCCGGCCTGATCGGCGCGGCACTTTTCTATGGCGACAGCATGATCACGCCGGCGATCTCGGTGCTCTCGGCCATCGAGGGCCTGGAGATCGCCTTCGACGGCCTGGAACACTGGGTGGTGCCGCTGTCGCTGATCGTGCTGGTCGGACTGTTCCTCATACAAAAGCACGGCACCGCGCGTATCGGCATTCTCTTCGGGCCGGTGATGGTGGCGTGGTTCGTGGCGCTGGCGGCGCTGGGGGCCTATGGCGTGTCGCAGCAGCCGGAAGTGCTGAAGGCGATGAACCCGGCCTGGGCCGTCAACTTCTTCATTTCCCATCCGGGCATCGGCGTGGCCATCCTCGGCGCCACCGTGCTGGCGCTGACCGGCGCCGAAGCGCTGTACGCCGACATGGGCCACTTCGGCCGCAAACCCATCGCCCGTGCCTGGTTTGCCCTGGTGCTGCCGGCGCTGGTGCTGAACTACTTCGGCCAGGGTGCGACTATCCTGGTCAACCCGGAAGCCGCACGTAACCCCTTCTACCTGACCGCGCCGGGCTGGGCGCTGGTGCCGATGGTGGCGCTGTCCACGGCGGCCACGGTGATTGCATCGCAGGCCGTGATTTCCGGTGCCTTCTCCCTGACCCGCCAGGCGATCCAACTCGGCTACGTGCCTCGCATGGTGATCCAGCACACCTCCAGTCACGAGCAGGGGCAGATCTATATCGGCATGGTCAACTGGGCGCTGATGGTCGGCGTGGTGTTGCTGGTGCTGGGCTTCGAGTCCTCCGCCGCACTGGCCTCGGCTTACGGCGTGGCGGTGACCGGCACCATGCTGATGACCACGCTGCTGATGGGCGTGGTGGTCTGGCTGATGTGGAAGTGGCCGCTGTGGCTGGCGATTCCGTTCTTCCTGATGATGCTGTTCGTCGACACTCTGTTCTTCGCCGCCAACCTGCCCAAGGTCGTCCAGGGTGGTGCCTTCCCGGTGATCGCCGGTATCGGCCTGTTCATCCTGATGACCACCTGGAAGCGCGGTCGCCAATTGCTGGTGGACCGTCTGGACGAAGGCTCGTTGCCGCTGCCGCTGTTTATTTCCAGCATCCGCTCGCAGCCGCCGCACCGCGTGCAGGGCACCGCCGTGTTCCTCACCGCGCGCACCGACGCCGTGCCCCATGCGTTGTTGCACAACCTTTTGCACAACCAGGTGCTGCATGAGCAGGTCGTGCTGCTCACCGTGGTCAACGAAGACAGCCCGCGGGTTGCCCCGGACCGCCGCTTCGAGGTGGATGCCTACGGCGAAGGCTTCTTCCGCGTGGTGCTGCACTTCGGCTTTATCGAAGACCCGGACATCCCGCAGGCGCTCAAGCTGTGCCACCTCAATGAGTTGGACTTCAGCCCGATGCGTACTACCTATTTCCTCAGTCGCGAGACGGTGATCCCATCCAAGCTGATCGGCATGGCGCGCTGGCGCGAGGCGCTGTTCGCTTTCCTGCTGAAGAACGCCAACGGCAACCTGCGCTACTTCAACCTGCCGCTGAACCGGGTGATCGAGCTGGGGACGCAGGTGGAAATCTGATCCGCCCCCACACGAAAAAGCGCGCCAATCGGCGCGCTTTTTTCGTTGAGGTTGGTTCGCGAGCAAACTCGCTCCTACAAAGAGCACACCAGCGTCTACCTGTAGGAGCGAGCTTGCTCGCCAAAACATGGAGCCAGGATCGCCCCCCGACCGCCACCACTGGCTCGCGGGGTTTGGCCAAGACGGCCGGAGGGCGATATTCGTGAGACTCAGCCCTGGCTGGTGCTGCCGCCCCATTCGAGGAAGCGCACCTTGTGGGTCTGGCCCTCGTGATCCTGATAGACCATGTATGCCGGCACGATGCCGACCTTGCCGGAGTTGTCGGTGCGGTGCAGGACCTTGTCGACGTCCAGGGACATGCCGTAGTGGTATTCGGTAGCCGGCAGATCGGCGCCGGGGTTCTTGATTGCGTCCTGGGCAAAAGCCATCGGGGCGAGGCTGGAGATGACAGCCGACACGACAGAGGCAAGCTTCATTCTTTATTCCCTCGGTGAAACGCTCGGTGAGGGCCCGCGGGGCCCTTGAATGGGTTTGAAAGCCCCACCGGGGAGCACTGGCATCGATGATGTCTGTCCTGGGGTCCAGACAGGACAGGGGACGATGCTTCAGGCGTCCATCAGGTGGCGGGGCACGGGAGTGATATTCCTCCTCGGGCCCGCCGCCGGGAAATTGATGTGCTTGCTAATGAAAATTGATGGAGGTGATGTGGCGCTCTGTCGCAGGCATGCCCGCAAAATGCCGTACTAGGGCTGCCAGTCGCGCCAGTGCTCGCAGTCGCCTTGGCAGCGGCCGGGGCAGGCGCAGCCAGTTCGGCTGCGCCCGGTGGCTTTCTCCATGCGTCTGGCCACGTCCTCGTCATCGGCGAAAGGCAGCATGCTGGCCTCCTCGATACCGCGCTGACGGTGCGCCCGCAGGCTCCAGCCGATACCGAAGTACATCGCCAGCAGGCCGGCCAGCCCCAGCCACAGCGTCATCTCAGGCCATCCTCTCGGCGACGCGCATGGCTTCCGGGCGCGCCTGGCGCACGGTAACCCAGGTGTTCCAGGCCATCAGCAGCATGCCGCTGAGGAACATCAGCCCGCCGGTCATCCGTACCACGAAGCCCGGATGGCTGGCCTGCAGCGCTTCGACGAAGGAGTAGGTGAGCGTGCCATCGGCGTTCACCGCCCGCCACATCAGGCCCTGGGTGATGCCGTTGACCCACATCGAGGCGATGTACAGGACCGTGCCGATAGTGGCCAGCCAGAAGTGTGCGTTGATCAGACCGATGCTGTGCATCTGTTCGCGACCGAAAACCTTGGGAATCAGGTGATAGAGCGAGCCGATGGAGATCATCGCCACCCAGCCCAGCGCGCCGGCATGGACGTGGCCGATGGTCCAGTCAGTGTAGTGAGACAGGGCATTGACGGTCTTGATCGCCATCATGGGGCCCTCGAAGGTCGACATGCCGTAGAACGCCAGCGAGACCACGAGGAAGCGCAGGATTGGATCGGTACGCAACTTATGCCAGGCGCCGGAGAGGGTCATCATGCCGTTGATCATGCCGCCCCAGCTCGGTGCCAGGAGAATCAGCGACATCACCATGCCCAGCGACTGTGCCCAGTCGGGCAGGGCGGTGTAATGCAGGTGGTGTGGGCCGGCCCAGATGTACAGGGTGATCAGCGCCCAGAAGTGCACGATGGACAGCCGGTAGGAATACACCGGGCGCCCGGCCTGCTTGGGCACGAAGTAGTACATCATCCCGAGGAAGCCGGTGGTGAGGAAGAAGCCCACCGCGTTGTGCCCGTACCACCATTGCACCATCGCGTCGGTGGCGCCGGAGTACACCGGGTAGGACTTGAACCAGTCCACCGGAATGGCCAGGTGGTTGACGATGTGCAGCATCGCCGTCACCAGGATGAAGGCGGCGAAGAACCAGTTGCCCACATAAATGTGCGGTGTCTTGCGCTTCATCAGCGTGCCGAAGAACACCACCGCGTAGGCGACCCAGACGATGGCCATCCACACCGCGCCAGTGAATTCGATCTCGGCGTATTCCTTGGTGGTGGTGTAGCCCAGCGGCAAGCTGATCATCATCACCACGATCAGCGCCTGCCAGCCCCAGAAGGTAAAGGCGGCGAGGCTGTCGGAAAACAGACGCGCCTGACAGGTGCGCTGCACCGTGTAGTAGCTGGTGGCGAACAGCGCGCAACCACCAAAGGCGAAGATCACCAGGCTGGTGTGCAACGGGCGCAGACGCCCGAAACTGGTCCATGGCAGGTCCAGGTTCAGTTGCGGCCAGACCAGTTGAGAGGCGATCAGTACCCCCATGGCCATGCCGACGACGCCCCAGACCACCGTCATGATGGCGAATTGGCGGACTACCTTGTAGTTGTACGCCTGCTCCGTGCTTCTCGTGTTCATGCTCGATTCCCGCTTGTGACAGAACGTCCGGCGCGCAAATGGGCTGTGAATCCAGCGCGCTCCGGTGAGCGGGCAATCTAGGAAAATGCGGGCAGAGGAAACAGATTCAGATGGGCCGCTCAAATGCGTATCAGCGGCTCGGCGCGTGGATTCAGGCGATGTCCATGCGCCCTGCGAGGAAATGCCGCAGGCGTTCCTGCAGGTAACCCACCGCTTGTTCTTCGGCGAGGTATTCGCTGACGAGCATCAGCCGCCAGTACTGACCTTCGTCGCCAAAACGGATGGCCTCGAACTCCGCCTGTTGCAGGCGCGCCACCAGGAACCAGGCCCAGGGCGCGGGGCCGTGCGTGGCAGGGTAGCGGCGTTGCCATTCGATGCGCTGCTCGCCCAGGCGCAGGCCGAACTCCTCTTCCAGCTCGCGTAGCGCGCATTGCGCCGGGCTTTCCTCTCCCTCGCGGCCGCCACCGGGAAAGTCCCAGCAGCCGGGATAGGGAATGCCGGGCTTGTCGTCGCGCTTGTAGACCACCAGTTGGCCCCCATGGAACAGCGCGAGCTTGGCGCCGGTGAAGTCGTCTTCGTGCTGCATGGCTTCATTCCCCTGTAAGTCGACTAGTCTTTCCCGACTGCGGGCGGTGCTTTGCCGCGCACAAGCGCGTATGATGCGCGACCTTTTTCTTCGTTGCACGACACACCGGGAGGTGCCGAGATGAACGACCAGCACGAAAACACCGAACTGACCCCCGCTCCGGAAGGCGAGAAGCTGCAGAAGGTCCTGGCCCGCATGGGCGTGGGCTCGCGCCGCGACGTCGAAGCCTGGATCGAGGAAGGCCGGGTCAAGGTCAATGGCGCCGTCGCCACCCTTGGCCAGCGCGTGGGCGACCGCGATGCCATCGCCGTCGATGACCGCCTGCTCAAGCGCGAGAAGATCGAAGAGCACGTCCGCCGCGTGCTGATCTACAACAAGCCCGAAGGCGAAGTCTGCACCCGTGACGATCCGGAAGGCCGTCCGACCGTGTTCGACCGCCTGCCGCGCCTGCGCAGCGGCCGCTGGATCAACGTCGGCCGCCTGGACATCAACACCACCGGTCTGCTGATGTTCACCACCGACGGCGAACTGGCCAACCGCCTGATGCACCCGTCCTACGAGATGGACCGCGAGTACGCCGTGCGCGTACGCGGTGAAGTCGACGAAGAGATGATCGAGCGCCTGAAAGCCGGCGTGATGCTCGAAGACGGCCCCGCCAAGTTCAGCGACATCCAGGAAGCGCCGGGTGGCGAAGGCTTCAACCACTGGTACCACGTGGTGGTGATGGAGGGCCGTAACCGCGAAGTCCGCCGCCTGTGGGAATCCCAGGGCGTGGTGGTCAGCCGCCTGAAGCGCGTGCGCTTCGGACCGGTCTTCCTGACCTCCGAGCTGACCATGGGCCGCTACCGTGAGATGGGCCAGCGCGAGCTGGACATCCTCAGCGAGGAAGTCGGCCTGACGCCGGTCGCCCTGCCGGCGGTCTCCACCAAGACCAAGGAAAAGGTCGAGCGCCAGGAGCGCAAGCTCGGCAAGAAGCTGGCGCCCAGCGAGCGCCCGGGCCGTGGTTCGCGTACCCGTACCGAGCGTGTTGAAGGCGAGCGTCCGCAGCGTGCTCCGCGCCCGGCGGCCGGTGAACGTCCGGCTCGTGCTGCGCGTGATAGCGACGAGCGTCCGGCGCGCGCACCGCGCGACAGCGCTGACCGTCCGGCCCGCGCTCCGCGTGATGCCGGTGATCGTCCGGCTCGTGGCCCGCGCAGTGATTCCGCTGACAGCCGCGCCCCGCGCAAGCCGCGTGACGCCGGTGGTGATCGTCCCGCTCGCGCACCGCGCGATGCCGGTGACCGTCCGGCCCGTGGCCCGCGTAGCGATTCGGCCGATAGCCGCGCCCCGCGCAAACCGCGTGATGCTGGTGGTGATCGTCCTGCTCGTGCTCCGCGCGACGGCGCTGATCGTCCGGCCCGTGGCCCGCGCAGCGATGCCGGTGAGAACCGTGCGCCGCGCAAGGCTCCGAGCGACCGTCCGGCGCGTGAAAAAGGCGCCCCTCTGGCCGAGCGTCCCGGCAAGCCGGTCGCGCGCAAGCCGATCGCCAAGCGCCGCCCGCAGGCTGCTGGCGACGGCATGCGTCCGGGCTTCAAGCGCTAAGTGTCAGCGGTAAATGGAAAAGGGCTCCTCGGAGCCCTTTTTCTTGCCTGCGATTTACCGGAAGTCTTCTGTAGGAGCGAGCTTGCTCGCGAACCCGCTTGACGCCAGAGCTGCCGGGAAATCCTTTCGCGAGCAAGCTCGCTCCTGCAGGGTTGGTTCTTTCGCTGGTTCAGCTGGCGCAGGCCAGGCGGTTGCGGCCGTCCCGCTTGGCCTCATAGAGGGCACTGTCGGCGCGGCGCAGCAGGTCGTCCACCGACTCGCCGCCGTTGAGCGTCGCGCAGCCCAGGCTGATGGACAGCGGCAAGCGCTTGCCGTCGGCGGCCAGGTTCAGCTCTTCCACGGCAGCGCGCAGCCGTTCACCTACCTGTACGGCGGCAGCGCCGGGGGTATTGGAGAGCAGCACGAGAAATTCTTCGCCCCCGAAACGGAACACCATATCGACGTTACGCAGGCTGTTCTTCAGCGCCGTGGCGACGGCGCGCAGGGCGTCGTCGCCGACGCTGTGGCCATGTTCGTCGTTGATCTGCTTGAAGTGGTCGAGGTCGAGCATGAGGATCGACAGCGGCAGCAGATGACGGCGCGCCACCTCGACCTCGCGAGCCAAAGTCTGGTCCATGGCGATGCGGTTGCCGGTGCCGGTCAGCGCGTCGCGCAGCGCCGATTGCACGGCGGCGCGGTAGAGCAGGGCGTTGCGCAATGGGTAGAGCAGGCAGGCCATCAGCGATTCCAGCTGCGACAGCTCTGCCTCGGAGAAGCGGCGGGCGCGGCGGAAGCTGATCTCACCGAGGTATTCGCTGGCGTGGGTCAGGCGGTAGTCGGCGCTGTGCCGGGCCGCTTCGCCGAACTCCAGGCGCAGGTCGGCGCCGGCATGGCAGTAGGCCATGTATTCCACCGGCAGCATCTGCTGGATCTCGCGGAAGAACACCGCCAGGATGCGCTCGGCCTCCAGGCTCACCTGCAATTGCAGGTTCAGTTGCTGGCGCAGTTCCAGCAGGTCCAGCGGACGCCGCGAAGGTGTGCGGATGTCCTGGCTGGCTGCGCGCTGGAGCTTGGCAGCATCGAAATCGATGGTGTTGGACTGCTTGGGAGGAACCATGGCGGTGACCATTTTTACGGCGTTTGCAGGGGTAGAGCGATTTCCGTGCCAGGGCGCGGAAAGGCCTGAAAAGACGCCGTATTGACCGACCGATGGCGGTCAGGGTTCCCGAGGGGATAAAGGTTTCGCCAGAAGTCTGGCGAAATAGTGGCACTTTGCCGGAGGGCGGCGAGCGGCGGAGCCGGAAAATTGGCGGGAAGCGGCGTCGTTGCTGGGCTGCAGGTCGACGCCGCTGGTACGTCAGTACCGAATCTTCAGGTCGGAATCAGTCCTGGGCGTTGAAGGCCTGGCCGTTCACACCCTTGCTGTCCGGGCCCATGAGGTACAGGTAGATCGGCATGATCTCTTCCGGCGCCGGGTTGTTGTAGGCGTTCTCGCCCGGATAGGCGTGGGCGCGCATGGCGGTCCGGGTGGCGCCAGGGTTGACGCTGTTGGCGCGCACGCTGGTGATGTCCTCGCACTCGTCCGCCAGCACCTGCATCAGACCCTCGGTGGCGAACTTCGACACCGCGTAGGCACCCCAATAGGCGCGGCCCTTGCGGCCGACGCTGCTGGAGGTGAAGACCACCGAGGCATCCTCGGAGAGCTTGAGCAGCGGCAGCAGGGTGTGAGTGAGGCTGAACATGGCGTTGACGTTCACCTGCATGACGCGGGTGAAGTTATCGGTGGAAATCTGCTCGATGGGTGAGCGCACGCCGAGGATCGAGGCGTTGTGCAGCAGGCCGTCGATCTTGCCGAACTCTTTCTCGATCATGGCCGCCAGTTCGTCGTACTGGTGGGGCAACGTGGTTTCGAGGTTCAGCGGGATCACCACGGGTTCCGGATGGCCGGCGGCGACGATCAGGTCATAGACCTCGTTGAGGAAGTCCTCGGTCTTGCCCAGCAGCAGCACGGTGGCGCCGTGGGCGGCGAAGGCGAGCGAGGCGGCCCGGCCGATACCGCGGCCAGCGCCGGTCACCAGGATCACGCGGCCCTTGAGCAGGTCGGGGCGGGCGGAATAGTCGAACATGGTTTCTCCTAGGCGGAGCCCGTCAGCGCATGGACGGGCTCGCGAGGTTCGGCTCAGCAGGAGCAGAGGGCGCGGTCGAGGACGGCGAGCAGGTCGCGGGGATGGTCGACGATGACGTCGGCGCCCCAGTGCGCGGGGTTGTCGTCCGGGTGGATGTAGCCGTAGCGCACAGCCGCGGTCTTGGTCCCGGCGGCGCGGCCGGATTCGATGTCGCGCAGGTCGTCACCGATGAACAGCACTTCGGACGGGTCGACTTTCAGTTGGCTGCAGGCCAGCAGGAGCATTTCCGGGTCCGGCTTGCTTTTGGTGACGTGGTCCGGGCAGACCAGCACCTGCGAGCGTTCGGCCAGGCCGAGTTGCTCCATGATCGGCGCGGCGAAGCGTACCGGCTTGTTGGTCACCACGCCCCAGATCAGGCGCGAGCGTTCGATGCTCTCCAGCAGCTCCGGCATGCCCTCGTACGGGCGGGTGAGGACGGCGCAGTGCTCCTGGTAGCGGTCGAGGAACTCCTGGCGCAGGGTCTCGAAGCCAGGGGCTTCCGGATCCATGTCGAAGGTCGCGGCGACCATGGCGCGGGCGCCGCCGGACACCACGTCCTGGATGCGCTGGTCGTCGATCGGCTCGCGGCCATGAGCTTTGAGCATTGCCTGGCAGACGGCGATGAAGTCCGGCGCGGTATCCAGCAGGGTGCCGTCCATGTCGAAGAGAACCGCTCTGAGCATGCGACTCACTCCTCGCGCAGGGTCTGGATCATGTAGTTGACGTCGACGTCGTTGGCCAGCTTGTAGTGCTTGGTCAGCGGGTTGTAGGTCAGACCGATGATGTCCTTGACCGCCAGGCCCGCATCACGCGACCAGGCGCCCAGTTCGGAGGGGCGGATGAACTTCTTGAAGTCGTGGGTGCCGCGCGGCAGCAGGCGCATCACGTATTCCGCGCCGACGATGGCGAAGAGGTAGGCCTTCGGGTTGCGGTTGATGGTGGAGAAGAACACCTGGCCGCCGGGTTTGACCATCTTGTAGCAGGCGCGGATGACCGAGGCCGGGTCCGGCACGTGCTCGAGCATTTCCAGGCAGGTCACCACGTCGAACTGCTCGGGCATTTCCTCGGCCAGTTCCTCGGCGGTGATGCGGCGATACTCCACCGGTACGCCGGATTCCAGCTGGTGCAGCTGGGCGACGGCCAGGGGTGCTTCGCCCATGTCGATGCCGGTGACGGTGGCGCCGCGCTGGGCCATGGCTTCGCTGAGGATTCCGCCGCCGCAGCCGACGTCGAGCACCTTCTTGCCGGCGAGACTGACGCGCTCGTCGATCCAGTTGACCCGCAGCGGGTTGATGTCGTGCAGGGGCTTGAACTCGCTTTCGCGGTCCCACCAGCGGTGGGCGAGGGCCTCGAATTTGGCGATCTCGGCGTGGTCGACGTTGCTCATGGGGTCCCTATTGATCAAAAAGCTGGAAACGAAGACTGACTATGATGCCAGCTTCGTGGAATGGATGGGGCGCGGCATGACAGATTGTCGCAGCGGCGCGAACTTAATGGGGTTTGCCGTGGCGGTGGGGGTATCGGCACCAGGCGTTACCCTCTCCCCAGCCCTGGCTGCGCGCCCCGCTCCGAAGGGAGAGGGAGTTGTCCTCTGTGATGTTCAGGTTGGGTGTTCTTCCTGGTGTATCAGGGGCACTCGATATTCTCGATTAGCGCCGAACAGTCCCCTCTCCCTTCAGGGAGAGGGTGCTTTCAGGCTCTGTAGGCTATCGGACGCCAGCGATCTTTTGGCCCCACTCGCTGGCCACGGCGATCAGGCGCTCTTCGTCCAGGCGGGTGAGCTTGCCGTCTTCGAGCAGTTGCTTGCCGCCGACCCAGACGTGACGCACGCAGTCGCGGCCGCTGGCATAGATGAGCTGGGAGACCGGCTCGTACACCGGCTGCTGGGCGAGGCCCGAGAGGTCGAATGCGGTGATATCGGCAGACTTGCCCAGTTCCAGGCTGCCGGTTTCCTGCTCCATGCCCAGGGCGCGGGCGCCGTTGAGGGTGGCCATGCGCAGGGCGCGATGGGCGTCCAGTGCGGTGGCCTGGCCGGCCACGGCCTTGGCCAGCAGGGCGGCGGTGCGAGTTTCCCCGAGCAGGTCCAGGTCATTGTTGCTGGCGGCGCCGTCGGTGCCGATGGCGACGTTGACGCCGGCCTGCCACAGTCGCTCCACCGGGCAGAAACCGCTGGCCAGCTTGAGGTTGGACTCGGGGCAGTGCACCACCGAGCTATTGGTCTCCACCAGCATGGCCAGGTCTTCCTCATTCACCTGGGTCATGTGCACGGCCTGGAAGCGCGGGCCGAGCAGGCCCAGGCGGTGCAGGCGAGCCAGCGGGCGCTCGCCATGCTTTTCCACGGCCTGCTGGACCTCGAAGGCGGTCTCGTGGACGTGCATATGAATGCCGGCGTCCAGTTCCTCGGCAAGCATCAGGATGTTTTCCAGCTTGTCGTCGCTGACCGTGTACGGCGCGTGCGGGCCAAAGGCCACCTTGATGCGCGGGTGGTGCTTGAGGTCGTCGCGCAGCGCCAGGCCCTGGCGAATCGCCTCGTCGGCATCGCGCGCGCCGGGCACCGGGAAGTCCAGCACCGGCACGCTGATCTGTGCGCGAACGCCGGCCTTGTGTACTACCTCGCAGGCGACCTGCGGGAAGAAGTACATGTCCGAGAAGCAGGTGATGCCGCCCTTGAGCTGCTCGGCGATGGCCAGCTCCGTGCCGTCGCGGACGAAGTCCTCACCGACCCACTTGGCCTCTGCTGGCCAGATGTGCTCCTGCAGCCAGGTCATCAGCGCGAGATCGTCCGCCAGGCCGCGGAACAGGCTCATCGCCGCGTGGCCGTGGGCGTTGATCAGGCCGGGGGAGAGCAGCATGCCCGGCAGCTCGCGGGTTTCCGTCGCCGGATGGCGTAGTGCTTCGGCGCGCGGTGCGAGCAGGGCAATGCGTCCGTCGCGGATGCCCAGGCCGTGGTCACGCAGGACGATGCCGGCGGGTTCCACGGGGACGATCCAGGTGGGGAAGAGCAGCAGGTCGAGCGGGACTTTGGCGGTGGGCATGAAGCGCATCCTGGGCGCGTTGATAAAGGGCCGGAGTATAGCCGAGCGCCACCGCCGCAGGCTCGGTATACTCGGCCGTTTTCCCCGCCTGGGCGGGGCAATGTCCAGGGGGCCGGGTTGGGCCCGCGATTCCATTCGAATTGAAGAGGTGTTCCATGCGTGAGCGACTGTTGGCGGCCGAACGGGTCACGGCCATTGATTGGCGCAAGGGCACACTCCGACTGCTGGACCAGCGCCTGCTGCCGCTGGAAGAAACCTGGCTGTCCTACGAGACTGCCGAAGGCGTAGCCGATGCCATCCGCCAGATGGTGGTGCGCGGTGCGCCGGCCATCGGTATCGCCGCCGCCTACGGGCTGGTGCTGGGCCTGCGCGCCCGCGTGGCCGCCGGTGGCGATTGGCGCGCGGCGCTGGAACAGGACTTCAGCGTGCTGGCCGAGTCGCGGCCGACCGCGGTCAACCTGTTCTGGGCGCTGAACCGCATGCGCGATCGCCTGGAGCGTCTGAAACCGGGTGAAGACCCGCTGCCGCTGATGGAGGCCGAGGCCGTGGCGATCCATGAAAGCGACCGCGAGGCGAACCTGACCATGGCCCAGTTGGGGGTGGACCTGATTCGCAAGCACCACGGCGGCCCGCAGAAGATCCTCACCCACTGCAACACCGGCGCCCTGGCCACCGGCGGCTTCGGCACTGCGCTGGGCGTGTTGCGTGCAGCGCACCTGGAAGGGCTGATCGAGCGCGTGTATGCCGACGAGACCCGTCCCTGGTTGCAGGGCGCCCGTCTGACCGCGTGGGAGCTGGCCAACGAGGGCGTTCCGGTCACTCTCAATGTGGATGCGGCTGCCGCGCACTTGATGAAGACCGAAAGCATTACCTGGGTCATCGTGGGTGCAGATCGCATCACTGCGAACGGCGACGTTGCTAACAAGATCGGCACTTATCAGCTCGCTGTCACCGCCATGCACCACGGTGTGCGCTTCATGGTGGTGGCGCCCAGTTCGACCATCGACATGGGTCTGGAAAGCGGCGAGGACATCCCGATCGAGGAGCGCGACGGTCGCGAACTCCTGGAAATTGGCGGCAAACGCATTGCCGCTGATGTCGAGACCTTCAATCCGGTGTTCGATGTGACTCCTGCCGACCTGATCGATGCCATCGTGACCGAGCGCGGTGTTGTCGAGCGTCCGGACGCCGAGCGGATGGCCCAGCTGATGAGCCGCAAGCGCCTGCATTGACGGGGCCTGCGGCAATTCATCGAGGGGCTTGGGCGAGGGTAGGGTTTGACCCTGGTTTGTGGTAAGCTCCGACGGTTCTTGATGGGGCATTTTTACGGCCCCCACAGCATCGCGGATCAACGGCCAAGTCGTTGATTTGTAGAGAGTCGGTGGCGCTTTGATGGCGCACCGCGCTCCGCCAGGCCCAGGACGGGCATGACGGAGACCCATTTGAAAAAGGAACCAGGCTTCTCATGGGCGAACTGGCCAAAGAAATCCTCCCGGTCAACATCGAAGACGAACTCCGACAGTCCTACCTCGATTACGCCATGAGCGTGATCGTCGGTCGTGCCCTGCCCGATGCACGCGATGGCTTGAAGCCCGTGCACCGCCGCGTCCTGTACGCCATGAGCGAACTGGGCAACGACTGGAACAAGCCCTACAAGAAGTCCGCCCGTGTCGTCGGTGACGTGATCGGTAAGTACCACCCGCACGGCGACACCGCGGTGTACGACACCATCGTCCGCATGGCCCAGCCCTTCTCGCTGCGCTACATGCTGGTCGACGGCCAGGGCAACTTCGGTTCGGTGGACGGCGACAACGCCGCGGCCATGCGATACACCGAAGTGCGCATGTCCAAGCTGGCCCATGAGCTGCTGGCGGACCTGGACAAGGAAACCGTCGACTGGGTGCCCAACTACGACGGCACCGAGCAGATCCCGGCGGTCATGCCGACCAAGATCCCGAACCTGCTGGTCAACGGTTCCAGCGGTATCGCCGTGGGCATGGCGACCAACATCCCGCCGCACAACCTCACCGAGGTGATCGACGGCTGCCTGGCGCTGATGGACAACCCCGAGCTGTCCATCGATGACCTGATGCAGTACATCCCCGGTCCGGACTTCCCGACTGCGGGCATCATCAACGGCCGTGCGGGCATCATCGAAGCCTATCGCACCGGTCGTGGCCGCATTTATATCCGTGCCCGCGCCACCATCGAGGACATGGAGAAGGGCGGCAATCGCCAGCAGATCATCATCACCGAGCTGCCCTACCAGCTGAACAAGGCCCGCCTGATCGAGAAGATCGCCGAGCTGGTGAAAGAGAAGAAGATCGAAGGCATCACCGAGCTGCGCGACGAGTCCGACAAGGACGGCATGCGCGTGGTCATCGAGCTGCGCCGCGGCGAAGTGGGCGAGGTCGTGCTGAACAACCTCTACGCCCAGACCCAGTTGCAGAGCGTCTTCGGCATCAACGTGGTGGCCCTGGTTGACGGCCAGCCGCGCACGATGAACCTCAAGGACATGCTTGAGGTCTTCATCCGTCACCGCCGTGAAGTGGTGACCCGCCGCACCGTCTACGAGCTGCGCAAGGCGCGCGAGCGCGGCCACATCCTCGAAGGCCAGGCCGTCGCCCTGTCGAACATCGACCCGGTGATCGAGCTGATCAAGACCTCGCCGACTCCGGCCGAGGCCAAGGAGCGCCTGATCGCCACCGCCTGGGAATCCAGCGCCGTGGAAGCCATGGTCGAGCGCGCCGGTGCCGACTCCTGCCGTCCGGAAGACCTGGACGAGCAGTATGGTCTGCGCGAAGGCAAGTACTACCTGTCGCCGGAACAGGCCCAGGCCATCCTGGAACTGCGCCTGCACCGCCTGACCGGCCTGGAGCACGAGAAGCTCCTGTCCGAGTACCAGGAAATCCTCACCCTGATCGGCGAGCTGATCCGCATCCTGACCAACCCCGAGCGCCTGATGGAAGTCATCCGCGAGGAACTGGAGAAGGTCAAGGCCGAGTTCGGCGATGCCCGCCGTACCGAGATCGTCGCGTCGCAGATGGACCTGACCATCGCCGACCTGATCACCGAAGAAGAGCGCGTGGTCACCATCTCCCACGGCGGCTACGCCAAGTCCCAGCCGCTGGCCGCCTACGAGGCCCAGCGTCGCGGTGGCAAAGGCAAGTCTGCCAGTGGTGTGAAGGACGAGGACTACATCGAGCACCTTCTGGTCGCCAACAGCCATGCCACCCTCCTGCTGTTCTCCAGCAAGGGCAAGGTTTACTGGCTGCGCACCTTCGAGATTCCGGAAGCCTCGCGTACTGCCCGTGGCCGTCCGCTGGTGAACCTGCTGCCGCTGGACGAAGGCGAGCGCATCACCGCGATGCTGCAGATCGACCTCGAAGCCGTGCGTGCCCAGTTTGCCGGTGAAGAAGGTGATGACGACGACGTGGTTGCCGAGCAGGTCGCCGAAGTGGTGGAAGCCGAAGAGGGTGAAGAGGGCGACGATGCCGACTTCAGCCAGGACGAGCCGACCGGCGCGTACATCTTCATGGCCACCATGAAAGGCACGGTGAAGAAGACCCCGTTGATCCAGTTCACCAAGCCGCGCTCCAACGGCCTGATCGCGCTGAAGCTGGAAGAGGGCGACTCGCTGATCGCCGCCGCCATCACCGACGGTTCGAAGGACGTGATGATGTTCTCCAACGCCGGCAAGGTGATCCGCTTCAAGGAAAGCAAGGTGCGCATCATGGGTCGTAACGCCCGTGGTGTGCGCGGCATGCGCCTGGTCGAAGGTCAGCGCATCATTTCCATGCTGATCCCCGAATCCCGCGAAGCGCAGATTCTCAGCGCCTCCGAACGTGGTTATGGCAAGCGCACCCCGCTGGCCGACTATCCGCGCCGCGGCCGTGGTGGCCAGGGCGTTATCGCCATGGTGATCAACGAACGTAACGGCAACCTGGTAGGCGCCGTGCAGGTGCTGGACGGCGAGGAGATCATGCTGATTTCCGACCAGGGCACCCTGGTGCGTACCCGTGTCGACGAAGTCCGCGGCGCTGGCCGTAACACCCAGGGCGTGATCCTCATCAAGCTGGCTGCCGACGAGACCGTCGTGGGCCTGGAGCGGGTGCAGGAGCCTACCGTTGTTGAAGACGACGAGATCGACGGCGAAGCGATCGAAGGCGAGATCGTCGACGGTGAAGTACTGGACGAGAACCAAGAAGCAGGCGAAGCCGCGGCTGAAGAAGCCCCGCAAGCCAGCGAAGACTGATAGCGAGAGTGGATGTGAGCAAGCGAGCCTTTAACTTCTGCGCCGGTCCCGCGGCGCTTCCCACCGAGGTGCTGGAGCGCGCCCGTGCCGAACTGCTGGATTGGCAGGGCAAGGGCCTGTCGGTCATGGAGATGAGCCATCGTAGCGACGACTACGTGGCCATCGCCGAGAAGGCCGAACAGGACCTGCGCGACCTGATGGGCGTGCCGTCGAACTACAAGGTGCTGTTCCTGCAGGGCGGCGCCAGCCAGCAGTTTGCCGAGATTCCGCTGAACCTGCTGCCCGAAGACGGCGTGGCGGACTACGTGGAAACCGGTATCTGGTCGAAGAAGGCCATCGAAGAGGCTCGTCGCTACGGCAACGTCAATGTCGCTGCCAGCGCATCCAAGTACGACTACTTCGCCATCCCTGGTCAGAACGAGTGGAACCTGACCAAGGACGCGGCCTACCTGCATTACGCGTCCAACGAGACCATTGGTGGCCTGGAGTTCGACTGGATTCCGGAAGTCGGTGACGTCCCGCTGGTGGTGGACATGTCCTCGGACATCCTCTCCCGTCCGACCGATGTGTCGAAGTTCGGCCTGATCTACGCCGGCGCGCAGAAGAACATCGGCCCGTCCGGCCTGGTGGTGGTCATCGTTCGCGAAGACCTGCTGGGCCGCGCCCGCAGCATCTGCCCGACCATGCTCAACTACAAGGTCGCCGCCGATAACGGCTCCATGTACAACACGCCCGCCACCTACTCCTGGTACCTCTCCGGCCTGGTGTTCCAGTGGCTGAAGGAGCAGGGCGGCGTCGACGCCATGGAGCAGCGCAACCGCGCGAAGAAGGACATGCTGTACGGCTTCATCGATAGCAGCGACTTCTACACCAACCCGATCCAACCCAGCGCTCGCTCCTGGATGAACGTACCGTTCCGCTTGGCTGACGAGAAGCTCGACAAGGCCTTCCTCGAAGGCGCCGACGCACGTGGCCTGCTCAACCTGAAGGGCCACCGTTCGGTGGGCGGCATGCGTGCCTCCATCTATAACGCTCTGGGCCTGGACGCCATCGAAGCCCTGGTCGGCTACATGGCCGAGTTCGAGAAGGAGCACGGCTGATGAGCGACGCTGACCAGCTCAAGGCTTTGCGCGTACGCATCGACAGCCTCGACGAAAAGATCCTCGAGCTGATCAGCGAACGCGCCCGCTGCGCCACCGACGTGGCGCGCGTGAAGTTGGCCTCCCTGCCCGAAGGCGAGAAGCCGGTGTTCTACCGGCCCGAGCGAGAGGCCTGGGTGCTCAAGCACATCATGGAGCTGAACAAGGGCCCGCTGGACAACGAGGAAGTCGCTCGTCTGTTCCGCGAGATCATGTCCTCCTGCCTGGCCCTGGAGCAGCCGCTGAAAGTGGCCTACCTCGGCCCGGAAGGCACCTTTACCCAGGCCGCGGCGCTCAAGCACTTCGGCCACGCGGTGATCAGCACGCCGATGGCGGCCATCGACGAAGTGTTTCGCGAAGTCGCCGCCGGTGCGGTGAACTTCGGCGTGGTGCCGGTGGAGAACTCCACCGAGGGGGCGGTCAACCACACCCTCGACAGCTTCCTCGAGCACGACCTGGTGATCTGCGGCGAGGTGGAGCTGCGTATCCACCACCACCTGCTGGTGGGCGAGAACACCAAGACCAACAACATCACCCGCATTTACTCCCACGCCCAGTCCCTGGCCCAGTGCCGCAAATGGCTGGACGCGCACTACCCGAACGTCGAGCGCGTGGCGGTTTCCAGCAACGCCGACGCCGCCAAGCGGGTGAAGAGCGAGTGGAACAGTGCGGCGATTGCCGGCGACATGGCGGCCAGCCTGTACGGCCTGGACAAGCTGCATGAGAAGATCGAGGACCGCCCGGACAACTCCACGCGCTTCCTCATGATCGGCAACCAGGAAGTGCCGCCCACCGGCGACGACAAGACTTCCATTATCGTCTCCATGCGCAACAAGCCCGGCGCGCTGCACGAGCTGCTCGTGCCGTTCCACACCAACGGCATCGACCTGACCCGCATCGAGACCCGTCCGTCGCGCAGCGGCAAGTGGACCTACGTGTTCTTCATCGACTTCGTCGGCCACTACAAGGACCCGCTGATCAAGGATGTGCTGGAAAAGATCAACAGCGAAGCCGTTGCCCTGAAGGTGCTGGGCTCGTACCCCAAAGCGGTTCTCTGAATCCGCGAGCCGCAAGCCAGGGCCGCAAGACGCCGGTACGCCGGTGGATGGTTGATGGCTTGCGGCCCATAGCTTGAGGCTTTTAGCGATGTCGTGTGATTTCCTTGCCCTGGCCCAGCCGGGCGTGCAGAAGCTGTCCCCCTACGTGCCCGGCAAGCCGGTCGATGAACTGGCCCGCGAGCTGAAGCTCGATCCCGCCGGCATCGTCAAGCTGGCCAGCAACGAGAACCCGCTGGGCCCGAGCCCTAAGGTCCTTGATGCCATCCGCGCCGAACTGGCCGAACTGACCCGTTACCCCGACGGCAACGGCTTCGAGCTGAAGAGCCGCCTGGCCGCCCGCTGTAGCGTCGAGACCGCGCAGGTCACCCTGGGCAACGGCTCCAACGACATTCTCGACCTGGTTGCTCGCGCCTACCTGGCGCCCGGCCTGAACGCCGTGTTCAGCCAGTACGCCTTTGCCGTCTACCCGATCTCTACCCAGGCCGTCGGCGCCCAGGGCAAGGTCGTGCCGGCCAAGGACTGGGGACATGACCTGGAAGCCATGCTGGCGGCCATCGACGCCAACACTCGCGTGGTCTTCATTGCCAACCCGAACAACCCCACCGGCACCTGGTTCGGCCCGGACGCGTTGGAGCACTTCCTGTCGCAAGTCCCGGAAAGCGTTCTGGTGGTGCTCGACGAGGCGTACATCGAGTACGCCGAAGGCGAAGAGCTGCCGGACGGCCTGAAATACCTGGCCCGCTACCCGAACCTGCTGGTCTCGCGCACCTTCTCCAAGGCCTATGGCCTGGCGTCGCTGCGGGTCGGCTACGCGATCTCCTCGGCGCAGGTTGCCGACGTGCTCAACCGCGTACGCCAGCCGTTCAACGTCAACAGCCTGGCCCTGGCCGCTGCCTGTGCCGCGCTGGATGACGCCGATTACCTGGCCGAAGGCAAGCGCATCAACGATGAAGGCATGGCCCAGTTGGAAAGCGGTCTGCGCGCATTGGACCTGCAGTGGATTCCCTCCAAGGGCAACTTCATCGCAGTGGATCTCCAGCGCGACGCCGGACCGGTCTACCAGGCCCTGCTCGCCGAGGGCGTGATCGTCCGCCCGGTCGGCGGTTACGGTATGCCGCAGCACCTGCGCATCTCCATCGGCCTGCCGAGCGAGAACGCGCGCTTCCTCGAGGCGCTGGCCAAGGTGCTCGCCCGTGCCTGATGTTGTTCAGCGCAAACGCCTGGTGGTGGTGGGGCTCGGCCTGATCGGCGGCTCCTTCGCCAAGGGTATCCGCGAGAAGGGCCTGTTCGAGGAAGTGGTCGGCGTCGACCGCGATCCGCAGACCCGTGATCTGGCGGTGAAGCTGGGCGTGGTCGACCGCTGCGAGGAGACCCTCGCCGCCGGCTGTCGCGAGGCCGACGTGATCCAGCTCGCCGTGCCGATCCTGGCCATGGAGAAAGTCCTCGGCGAACTCGCCACGCTGGACATCGGCAACGCCATCCTCACCGACGTCGGCAGCGCCAAGGGCAATGTGGTGCGTGCGGCGAAAGCCGTGTTCGGCGGCATGCCGGCGCGCTTCATTCCCGGTCATCCCATTGCCGGCTCCGAGCAGAGCGGGGTGGAGGCTGCCAACGCGAAATTGTTCCGCCGTCATAAAGTCATCCTCACGCCGCTGGATAATGCCGACGCGGACGCGATCCAGTGCGTCGAGAGCCTCTGGCGCGAGCTGGGTGCAGATGTCGAGCAGATGGCCGTCGAACACCACGACGAAGTCCTCGCGGCGACCAGCCACCTGCCGCACCTGCTGGCCTTCACGCTGGTCGACTCGCTGGCCAAACGCAGCGAGAATCTGGAAATCTTCCGCTATGCCGCCGGTGGCTTCCGCGACTTTACGCGGATCGCCGGCAGCGACCCGGTGATGTGGCACGACATCTTCCTCGCCAACCGCGAGGCGGTGCTGCGCATCCTCGATGTATTCCGTGACGACCTCGACGACTTGCGCGAGGCCGTTGATCAAGGGGACGGGCAACAACTGATGGGCGTCTTCACCCGCGCCCGGGTTGCCCGCGAGCATTTCAGCAAAATCCTGGCCCGCCGGGCCTATGTGGACGCCATGCACAACAATGACCTGATTTTCCTGGCCCAGCCGGGTGGCCGCCTCTCCGGACGTGTTCGCGTACCGGGCGACAAGTCCATTTCCCACCGCTCGATCATGCTCGGCTCCTTGGCCGAAGGCACGACCGAGGTGCAAGGTTTCCTCGAGGGTGAGGATGCCCTCGCCACCATCCAGGCGTTCCGCGACATGGGCGTGGTCATCGAAGGCCCGCACCACGGTCGCGTGACCGTTCACGGCGTCGGCCTGCACGGCCTGAAGACCCCGCCTGGGCCGATCTACCTGGGCAACTCCGGCACCTCCATGCGCCTGCTCAGCGGCCTGCTCGCCGCCCAACCGTTCGACACTACCCTCACCGGCGACGCCTCGCTGTCCAAGCGCCCGATGAACCGCGTCGCCAAGCCGCTGCGCGAGATGGGCGCGGTGATCGAGACCGGCCCCGAAGGCCGTCCGCCGCTGACCATCCGTGGTGGCCAGAAACTCACCGGTATGCACTACGACATGCCCATGGCCAGCGCCCAGGTGAAGTCCTGCCTGCTGCTTGCAGGCCTGTACGCCGCCGGTGAAACCTCCACCACCGAGCCGGCCCCGACTCGCGATCACACCGAACGCATGCTGCGCGGCTTCGGTTACCCGGTCGACGTCGAAGGCGCCACTGCCCGTGTCGAGTCCGGCCACAAGCTCACTGCCACGTCCATCGAAGTCCCGGCTGATATTTCCTCCGCTGCCTTCTTCCTGGTGGCCGCGAGCATCGCCGAAGGTTCCGACCTGACCCTGGAGCACGTCGGCATCAACCCGACCCGCACCGGCGTCATCGACATCCTCAAGCTCATGGGCGCCGACATCACCCTGGAAAACCAGCGTGAAGTGGGCGGCGAGCCGGTCGCTGACATCCGCGTGCGCTCGGCCCAGCTGAAAGGCATCGACATCCCCGAGGACCTCGTGCCGCTGGCTATCGACGAGTTCCCGGTACTCTTCGTCGCTGCCGCCAATGCTGAAGGCCGCACCGTCCTGCGCGGTGCAGAGGAGCTGCGGGTGAAGGAATCCGACCGTATCCAGGTCATGGCTGACGGCCTGCTGGCCCTGGGCGTGAAGTGCGAGCCGACCCCGGACGGCATCATCATCGACGGCGGCAGCTACGGCGGCGGTGAGGTCTGGAGCCACGGCGACCACCGTATCGCCATGTCCTTCAGCGTGGCTTCCCTGCGTGCCGGTGCGCCTATCCGCATCCACGACTGCGCCAACGTCGCGACTTCCTTCCCGAACTTCCTCGGGCTGGCGTCCGGCGCGGGCATCCGCGTCGCTGAGGAGAAGAACTGATGAACGGCGAATGGCCGGTTGTCGCCATCGATGGTCCCAGCGGCTCGGGCAAGGGTACCGTCGCCGGTCTGCTGGCCAAGCGCCTGGGCTGGAACCTGCTGGACTCCGGTGCGCTGTATCGCCTGCTGGCGTTCGCCGCCGGTAACCACGGTATCGACCTGACCAACGAGGAAGCCCTCAAGGTCCTGGCCGCTCACCTGGACGTGCAGTTCACCCATGCCAAGGGCGGCCAGGGTCAGCACATCATCCTCGAAGGCGAAGATGTCACCGACACTATCCGCACCGAGCAGGTCGGCGCAGGCGCCTCGCAAGTTGCTGCACTGCCGGCGGTACGCGATGCCCTGTTGCAGCGCCAGCGCGCCTTTCTCGAAGCCCCCGGCCTGGTGGCCGATGGCCGTGACATGGGTACCGTCGTCTTCCCCAGCGCCCCGCTGAAGATATTCCTCACCGCGTCGGCCGATGAGCGCGCCCGTCGCCGCTATCTGCAGCTCAAGGGCAAGGGCATCGATAGCGACCAGGCGCAACTGGCCGAGGAAATCAGCGCCCGCGACGAGCGCGACAGCCAGCGTGCCGTCGCTCCGCTCAAGCCCGCCGAGGGTGCAATCCTGGTGGATTCCACTTCGATGAGCATCGACGAAGTGGTAGAGAGCATCCTCGCCGAAGTGGCCCGACTGGGGCTGGCTGACTAATCGATCGGTAAACGACGATCCCCGGCTATGTCGGGGATTTTTCTTTTGGGGTGGGGCGGCATCTGACAGGCGGCTCCCTCATCTTCCGAGGCTGGGCGAAAATACAGGGGTGAGGTTGGAATCGCGAAGGGCGTCGGAGGCCGGGGTGCTGATTGACGCAATGCGCATCCATTGCTACCATTCCAGACCTTATATCGGGAGGGTTTCGCGTCTACGGAGCGAAGCGTTCCCTCAAAATCTGAATGTGGA
The DNA here is from genome assembly GCF_057444315.1 of Pseudomonas sp. PVC-3-1. Taxonomy (NCBI): domain Bacteria; kingdom Pseudomonadati; phylum Pseudomonadota; class Gammaproteobacteria; order Pseudomonadales; family Pseudomonadaceae; genus Pseudomonas; species Pseudomonas sp. PVC-3-1. The sequence continues at coordinate 5,805,671 of NZ_CM172023.1, read as the reverse complement.
GCATCCGTTTCGGCGGGTGCAACAGGGGGCCGGCAGGATACCAGTCTTGATCCTGCTGGCTTCTTTTTCATCACTTGACCGTGTTCGCTGGTGGCGCGGAATCGGGCTTACAAGCCTTTGACTACAGGTATAGACATGAGCGAAAGCTTCGCAGAACTCTTTGAAGAAAGTCTTAAATCCCTCGACATGCAGCCGGGTGCAATCATCACCGGCATCGTGGTCGACATCGATGGTGACTGGGTCACCGTCCATGCCGGTCTGAAATCCGAGGGCGTCATCCCGGTCGAGCAGTTCTACAACGAACAGGGCGAGCTGACCATCAATGTGGGTGACGAAGTCCACGTTGCGCTGGACGCGGTAGAAGACGGCTTTGGTGAAACCAAGCTGTCCCGCGAAAAAGCCAAGCGTGCCGAGAGCTGGATCGTTCTGGAAGCTGCTTTCTCTGCCGACGAAGTGGTCAAAGGCGTTATCAACGGCAAGGTCAAGGGTGGCTTCACCGTCGACGTCAACGGCATCCGTGCGTTCCTGCCGGGTTCGCTGGTCGACGTGCGTCCGGTGCGTGACACCACTCACCTGGAAGGCAAAGAGCTCGAGTTCAAGGTCATCAAGCTGGACCAGAAGCGCAACAACGTTGTCGTTTCCCGCCGCAGCGTGCTGGAAGCCGAGAACAGCGCCGAGCGCGAAGCTCTGCTGGAATCCCTGCAGGAAGGCCAGCAGGTCAAAGGTATCGTCAAGAACCTCACCGACTACGGTGCGTTCGTTGACCTGGGCGGCGTCGATGGTCTGCTGCACATCACCGACATGGCCTGGAAGCGTATCAAGCATCCGTCGGAAATCGTCAACGTTGGCGACGAGATCGATGTCAAGGTTCTGAAGTTCGACCGCGAGCGCAACCGCGTATCTCTGGGCCTGAAGCAACTGGGCGAAGACCCATGGGTTGCCATCAAAGCCCGTTACCCGGAAGGCACCCGCGTTACCGCGCGCGTCACCAACCTCACCGACTACGGCTGCTTCGCCGAGCTGGAAGAGGGCGTGGAAGGCCTGGTACACGTCTCCGAAATGGACTGGACCAACAAGAACATCCACCCGTCGAAAGTCGTTCAGGTTGGCGACGAAGTGGAAGTTCAGGTTCTGGACATCGACGAAGAGCGTCGTCGTATCTCCCTGGGCATCAAGCAGTGCAAGTCCAACCCGTGGGAAGACTTCTCCAGCCGCTTCAACAAGGGCGACAAGATCTCCGGCACCATCAAGTCGATCACCGATTTCGGTATCTTCATCGGCCTGGAAGGCGGCATCGACGGTCTGGTTCACCTGTCCGACATCTCCTGGAACGAAGTTGGCGAAGAAGCCGTTCGCCGCTTCAAGAAGGGCGACGAGCTGGAAACCGTCATCCTCTCCGTTGATCCGGAGCGTGAGCGCATTTCCCTGGGCATCAAGCAGCTGGAAGACGATCCGTTCTCCAACTACGCATCGCTCAACGAGAAAGGCACCATCGTTCGCGGTACCGTGAAAGAAGTTGACGCCAAAGGCGCTGTCATCAGCCTGGGCGGCGAAATCGAAGGCATCCTGAAAGCCTCCGAAATCAGCCGTGACCGCGTTGAAGACGCTCGCAACGTTCTGAAAGAAGGCGAAGAAGTCGAAGCCAAGATCATCAGCATCGACCGTAAGAGCCGCGTTATCTCCCTCTCCATCAAGTCGAAAGACGTTGATGACGAGAAAGATGCGATGAAAGAACTGCGTCACAAGCAAGACGTAGAAGCTACTGGTCCGACCACCATCGGTGATCTGATCCGTGCTCAGATGGAGAACCAGGGCTAATCCCTGATTCACCATCCAAGGAAAAGGGCGACTTCGGTCGCCCTTTTTCGTTTCTGCCTATCGCTGGCGCGGGCGCGCAGCGCTTTCTCCAAGCCGAGACTGGCGCTATGGTGCCCGCCCCGTTCCGGTCGCTATCTCCATGCCATATCTGCTTTTCGTCACCGTCCTCTGGGCGTTCTCCTTCAGCCTGATCGGCGAATATCTCGCCGGGCAGGTCGACAGCTATTTCGCCGTGTTGACCCGCGTGGTGCTGGCCGGCCTGGTGTTCCTGCCGCTGACCCGCTGGCGCGGCGTCGAGCCGCGCTTTATCGCTGGCGTGATGCTGGCAGGCGCGCTGCAGTTCGGCATTACCTACGTCTGTCTCTACCAGAGCTTCCGCGTGCTGACGGTGCCGGAAGTGCTGCTGTTCACTGTGCTGACGCCGCTGCACGTGGCGCTCATCGATGACGCGCTGAACCGCCGCTTTAACGCCTGGGCGCTGTTGGCTGCCGCCGTGGCGGTGCTGGGTGCCGGGATCATTCGTTATGACGGCGTCAGTGGCGATTACATCCAGGGCTTCCTGCTGCTGCAGTTGGCCAATGCGACCTTCGCGGCCGGGCAGGTGTTCTACAAGCACCTGGTGCAGCGTTATCCCTCGGATATCCCGCAATTTCGCCGCTTCGGCTACTTTTTCGTCGGTGCGCTGCTGATTGCGCTGCCGGGCTGGCTGCTGTTCGGCAATCCCCAGAAGCTGCCGACCACCGACCTGCAATGGGGCGTGCTGGTGTGGATGGGCCTGCTGGCCACCGCGCTGGGGCAGTTCTGGTGGAACAAGGGCGGCACAATGGTGGATGCGGGCACCCTGGCGGTGATGAACAACCTGCACGTGCCGGTGGGCCTGCTGATCAACCTGCTGATCTGGAACGAGGCCGCCGATCTGCCGCGACTGGCGCTGGGTGGTGCGGTGATCGTGGCGTCTCTGAGCGTCAACCGTTTCGGCCTGCGCCGTCAGAAGGAGCGCTGCGCATGAACATCTCCGGACGGGGCGTAGCGCTGTCCCTGGCGTCTTCCGTGCTGTTCGTGACCCTGCCGGGTTACATCCATTCGCTGGAGCCGCTGACCAGCATCCAGGTGATTGCCCACCGGGTGGTCTGGTCGATTCCCATGGTCCTGCTGCTGGTGCTCTTCACCCGTCAGGGCGGCGTGCTGCGCGATGCGGGGCGGAGGCTGCTGCGCGAGCCATGGCTGCTGGCGTGCTTCCCGCTGACGGCGGCGATGATGCTGATCCAGTGGGGCGTGTTCATCTGGGCGCCCATGGTCGGACGCACACTGGAGCTGTCGCTGGGCTACTTCCTGCTGCCGCTGACTATGGTGCTGTGTGGCCGAGTGTTCTATGGCGAGCGACTGACCACTCTGCAGGGTATCGCCGTCGCTTTCGCGCTGGCTGGCGTGCTGCACGAACTGTGGCTGACCCGCGCGTTCTCCTGGTTCACCCTGATCACCGCGCTGGGCTATCCGCCGTACTTCATGCTGCGACGCAAGATGGCGGTGGATTCGCTGTCGGGCTTCGTCTTCGAAATGATCGTGCTGCTGCCGTTTGCCCTGGCGGCCCTGTGGATAACCGATAGCGGCAGGGTGCTCGAGGAAGTGCCGCGCCTGTGGGCGTTGCTGCCGCTGCTGGGCCTGATCAGTGCGCTGGCTTTTGGCGCGATGATGGCGGCGAGCCGGCTGTTGCCCATGGGGCTGTTCGGGATTCTGAGTTACGTGGAACCGGTGCTGCTATTCGCCATAGCCGTGCTGTTCCTGGGCGAGGCGTTCAACCCGGCGCAGATCTGGACCTACGGGCCGATCTGGATCGCTGTACTGCTGACCGGTTGGGATAGCGCGCGACTGTTGCGCCGGCAGGCGCGTCGCGGCTTGTAGATGAGGGGCAGGCGCTCTCCCGCAAGGGGAGAGCGCTCAGTATCAGTCGTAGCGACCGCCGACGTCAGCCTTGGCCAGGGTTTCCGGCAGGATGCGGCGGGCAGCGGTGTAGTGCTTCTTCCAGTAGTCGCCGCCGAGGTCGGAGACGCGGACCTTCTGGCCGCGGCGCGGCGCGTGGACGAACTGGTTGTCGCCGACGTAGATGCCAACGTGGTCGACATTGCGGCGATTGTGGATGCGGAAGAACACCAGGTCGCCGGGCTGCAGGTCACCACGCGCCACTTTCGAGTTGCCGCGCATGCTGTACATCTGCTGCGCGGTGCGCGGCAGGTCGACCTCGTCGACGTTCTGGAACACGTAGTTCACCAGGCCGCTGCAATCGAAGCCACGCTTGGGCGAAGTGCCGCCCCAGCGGTAAGGCGTACCGATCATGCTGTAGGCACGCTGGGTAACCTGGTGCGCCTCGGTCTTGGTCTGCTTGACCGGCTTGGCGTTGAAGGTCAGCAGGGCGCTGCCCTGGACCGGGACACGGAGATCAACCGGTGCCGGTTGAAAAGTGCGCGTGATCTTGGAGGAGGCGGTTGCCTCAGTGGCGGCTAAAAAAGTCGCCAAGCCTATGGAAAGGCATGTCAAAAGGGTACTTCGCATTCGGCATGTCTTCTTGCTGGTTGATATCGCCCAGACTCCGCTGGATCGCCATTGTTGTCGGCGTGGTTTCCTTTGGTCCGCTCAAAAATTCCACGCATTCTGAACGACTTTTCATGACAGTTCGTACCGTCTGTCGATTCTGAGTTTTCCCTTGTGACTTGCAGGGCGCTGCGTGACATGTGCTCTGACGCATCAGTCACGGCCTGACCTTATAGCCTGAAGCCCTATAAACCGGGCGTTTCGGCGCAGAAGGGAGCTGCGCGCAAATTGCTGGCGAAAAGCCAGAACGAAAGGAGTTCTTAAGGAAAAACCCGACGGAATGCAGGTATTTGAGCTGAACGAATCAGTGCAGATGGGCAAGCAGAGCGGGAAGAACCTGCTCGCGCAGCAGTGGCGCGAGGTTGTGCGGGTAGGCGCCGGCCGGGTCCATCCAGGCCAGTTCTTCCAGCTCGGCGGCGGGCTGGACGGCGCGGGGCAGGGCGGCGATGAAAACCTGCGCGTCCACGCGCATGTCCGGCTCATTGGCGGCGTCAGCGTGGAAGTGGCCGAGCGGGGTCAGCGCAGAAGCCTCCAGATGCAGGTCGAGCTCTTCGCCGAGTTCGCGCAACAGGGCCTGGACGGACGTCTCGCCAGGCTCGTGCTTGCCGCCGGGCAGCATGAAGGCCTGGGTGCCACGCTTTCGCACCAGCAGCAGGCGCCCGGCGTCATCCAGCAGGCAGGCGGCGGCAATACGAATGGTGGCGAGGGTCATGGCGTGGGCGTTTCCTTCAGAACCTGGTAGCGCATCTGCACGATGCCGCTGGGGAAGCTGCGCTGCTCCAGCAGTTGCAGGCGTTGCTCGAGCCCGATGCTGAACAGGGGAATGCCAGCGCCGAGCAGGTGCGGAATGATGCTCACGATCACCTCGTCGAGCAAGCCTCCGGCGAGGAAGTTGCCGGCCAGACTCCCGCCGCCCACCAGCCAGATGCGCTCGCAGCCGCGCGCCTCCAGTGAGGCGAGGGCGTCCACCGGTGTGTAGTGTTCCAACTCCACCTGGGGTGCGGCCTTGGGCAGATGGTTGGAGCGGGTCATGACCAGCGCGGGCTTGTCCGGATAGGGCCATTCGCCCTGTTTCAGACAGAAGAGATAGGTGGCGCGGCCCATGAGCAGGCCGTCGATGCTGGAGTAGAAGGCGTTGTAGCCGTGGTCGTCGGCGCCGCTGCCGTAGCCTTCGAGCCAGTCCACGCTGCCGTCAGGACGGGCGATATAGCCGTCAAGGCTGGCGGCCACGTAATAAATGAGAGTCGATGGCACCTACATTCTCCTTTTTGTCAGGCCCATCAAAGCATGGCATCGCCTTTGGCCGGGCGCCGGTACGTTTGTCGGGTTATTGACGCGATGGGACTCACACTGGGACCGCCGGCAATATTTCCAGCGCGCCGGCTCGGCAAACATTAAGCTATGCAGCTATTTGGTCTTTACGTGATATCGAGGTCTGCCTTGTTCTCCCAATTCGCCCTCCACGAACGCCTGCTCAAGGCGCTCGATTCGTTGTCCTTCACCGAGCCGACCCCGGTCCAGGCCGCGGCCATTCCGAAGGCCCTGGAGGGACGCGACCTGCGGGTGACGGCGCAGACCGGCAGCGGCAAGACCGCGGCCTTTGTGCTGCCGTTGCTGCATCGCCTGCTCAGCGAAGAGAAGCCCAAGAGTGGCGCCCGCGCGCTGATCCTGCTGCCGACCCGCGAGCTGGCCCAGCAGACGCTGAAGGAAGTGGAGCGCTTCGCCCAGTTCACCTACATCAAGGCCTGCCTGATCACCGGCGGCGAAGACTTCAAGGTGCAGGGCGCGCGCCTGCGCAAGAACCCGGAAATCATCATCGGCACCCCGGGGCGGCTGAACGAGCAGTTCAACGCCGGCAACCTGCCGCTGGGCGATGTCGAAGTGCTGATCCTCGACGAAGCCGACCGCATGCTCGACATGGGCTTCTCCGAGGACGTGCTCAAGCTGGCCGCGCAGTGCCCCGCCGAGCGCCAGACCCTGCTGTTCTCCGCCACCAGCGGCAGCGGCCTGCACGAGATGGTCGAGAAGGTCCTGCGCGAGCCTGAGGTCCTGCAGCTCAACCGCGTCAGCGAGCTGAACGAGGATGTCAGCCAACAGGTGATCCTGACCGACGACGTCGGCCACAAGGAAGCCGTGCTGCAGTGGCTGCTGGCCAACGAGACCTATGAGAAGGCCATCGTCTTCACCAATACCCGCATTGCCGCGGACCGCCTGACCGGTCGCCTGATCGGCGCCGGCCACAAGGTCTTCGTGCTGCACGGCGAGAAGGACCAGAAGGACCGCAAGCTGGCCATCGAGCGCCTCAAGCAGGGCGCGGTGAAGATTCTCGTCGCCACTGACGTGGCTGCCCGTGGTTTGGACGTGGATGGTCTGGACCTGGTGATCAACTTTGACATCCCGCGTCGCGGCGACGAGTACGTGCATCGCATTGGCCGCACCGGTCGTGCAGGCGCCGCGGGCGCGGCGATCTCGCTGGTGGGCCATGGTGACTGGAACCTGATGTCGAGCATCGAGCGCTACCTCAAGCTGCGCTTCGAGCTGCGTACCATCAAGGAGCTGAAGGGCACGTACAAGGGGCCGAAGAAGGTCAAGGCGTCGGGCAAGGCCGCCGGCACCAAGAAGAAAAAGGACGATGCGAAGAAGTCCGGCGGCAAGGCGCCGGCGAAGAAGAAACCCGCTTCGAAGCCGAAGTCCGGCCCGTCCAAGGTCGTGAGCCAGGATGGCCTGGCGCCGCTCAAGCGCAAGAAGCCTGCAGCGGAATAAGTCTTTCGCGTCACCCCAACGCCTCCCTGACCGGGAGGCGTTTTTGTTTGTGAGCGGCTAGCCCAGCGTCTCCGGTGGCGCTTCGTAGCTACCTGATTCGTAGCTCACGCCGTGGCGGATCACCGGCGGCGCGTCGCCGTCGTGCAGGCTGGTGACGTTGTCGATGATGGTCTTGTCCTCCAGGGTGAGGCGGTCGAGCATGCGCAGGTGGCCGATCCAGTTGTCCACCAGGAACAGCTCCTGCCAGATTTCCGGGTTGCTCACGTCGCGATACAGCGCCCAGCGTTCGGCGCCGTTGCGCAGGCGCAGGCGGCGCAACGGCTTGGCGGCGCGGACGAAGTCGCGCGTACGCTCGGCGGGAATCCGGTACTCGATGGAGACCATTACCGAGCCGCGCTCGGGGTTGAACACGAAGGTCGGTTGCCCCGGCACACCGCCCGGTGCGCGGGCGATGCTGGCGGAGTTCAGCTCCGGCAGGCGCGAGTTGTAGAGCAGCGCCACGGAGATCAGCAGCAGGAAACCGGCGGCGATCAACGCGCCCTGCACGCCCATGGTCTCGGCAAAGTGGCCCCAGAGGAAAGAACCCGCCGCCAGCCCGCCGTAGATGGCTGTCTGGTACAGCGCGAGGGCACGCGCCTTGACCCAGTCGGGTACCAGAATCTGCACCGCCGAGTTGTAGGTCGCCACCGCCGCGATCCAGCAGGCGCCACCCAATACCAGTGCAGGGAAGATCACCCAGAGGTTGTCGACCCAGCCCAGGATGAGCATGACCACGGCGAGCGTGGCAGCGGCGAAGCTGATCAGCCGGCTGCTGCCCAGCCACTGCCGCGCCTTGCTCACCACGGTGCTGGCGACGATGGCGCCCAGGCCCAGGGCGCCGAGCATGTAGCCATACACCGAGGCGCTGCCGTCCGGGTTGCGGTGTGCCAGCAGCGGCAGCAGGGCCCAGATGGCGCTTGCCGACAGGCCGAAGACTGCCGAGCGCAGCATCACCAGGCGGGTGACGCTGGAGTACTGGGTGAAACGCAGCGCAGCGATCACGCCTTCGAAGATGTGCTCAGGCGGCAGAGTGCGCTTGGGCACGTCGCGGCGCCATTGCCAGATCGCCCAGATCAGCGCGGCGTAGCAGATGCAGTTGAACAGGAAGACCCAGGACGCGCCGGTGGCCGATAGCAGCAGACCGCCGATGGCCGGGCCAACGGCGCGGGCGACGTTGTAGTTGACACTGTTGAGCAGCACCGCATCGCCGAGCATGCGCGGTGGCACCTGCTCGTTCACCGCCGCCTGCCAGGCGGGGATGGTGATCGAGCTGCCCAGCGACAGCCAGAGGATCGACACGATCAGCATCAGCGGGTCGAGATAACCCATGAACGCCAGTACCGTCACCAGCGCGGCGCCGGAGAGTTCCACGGTCAGGCCCACCAGCATGATCTTGCGGCGGTCGTGGTTGTCGGCCAGCACGCCGGACATGATCGACAGCAGCACCAGCGGCAGCGCCGAGGCGACCTGGATCATCGCCACCATCAGCGGGCTGGCGTGGGCTTCGGTGACCACCCAGGCGGCGGCGACCGATTGCGCCCAGGTGCCCAGGTTGGCGAACAGGTTGCAGATCCAGATGATGCGGAACGCGGCGATGCTGAAGGGGGCGAGGACGCCGCTGCGGGATTCGGCTGGATCGGGCTGGAGGGGCAGGTCTTGCTTGGGTGAAACGGACTGCAGCATGGGGACGCCCTTATTTCGAGTGGTCGGTACGCGCTTCGCAGCGGTGCCTTTCCATGCCGGGCAAGTGTAGTGGCTGAGGCGGTTCGCGCCATTGATGATAGTCAGGCGTGGCGTTATCGGAGACATCCGCTGGCAAGCTTCGACAGTGCCCAGCCAGCTTTGTGTTGTTAGGCTGCTTCGGAATTTTCTGTATTGCACTGTCAAATAAGAGCGAAGAGCCGATGAAGCGACTTTCCACCTGCCTGCTGGCCGGCCTGCTGGTCCTGCCGCAAAGCCTCTGGGCCTGGTCCAATCACACCCTGGGCAGCTACATCGCCCTGCAGCAATTGCCCGCTGTCGCTCAGGCGCCGGAGGTCGAGGTGGAGCCGCTGGAGAGCTTCATCAGCCAGCAGCGCGCCGGCCTGGTCAAGCTGCTGGACGAACAGGAAGCCTACGCCCGCGAACACTTCCGCCAGTATCCGCCGCGCCCGGACGATCTGCGTCTGACCGAGGACGGCCGCGATGACCTGCGCCAGGCCTTCCTCATGGCGCTGCGGCTGAACCCAGAGATCAAACTGGCCACCGCCGTGCAGCCGCCGCCCGGTGGTGAGCTGCCTAATCATGTCGCGCTGCAGCCGGCGCAGGTGCTGGTATTCCGCAACCTGTCCGGCTGGAACCAGTGGCGTTTCGTGCAGTTGCAGGCTGGCGAGAAGATTCCCGCAATCGATGTGCTGGCCAGCGCCGCCGACGAGCCGGACTTCGGCCACGACATCAACCTGTTCAGCGATAACCCTGGCGAAGCCGGCCAGCGCTATGGCTTCGGCACCCAGCCATTCGGCGACCCGCGCTACGAGTTCAGCTCCCAGGCGCCGTTCCACATGGGCTTCTACCACGAGGACGCGATCATCTTCACCGGCGCGCCCTACCTGGAGCGCAACTGGCCGGAGTGGCGCGCCTACCAGTTTTTCGGCCTGGCGCGCTTCGCCTTCCAGAGCGGGCATCCCTACTGGGGCTACCGCTTCCTCGGCTGGGCCATGCACTACATCCAGGACATGACCCAGCCCTATCACTCGACGCCGCTGCCGGGCGAGACCACCGCCAGCATGCTGTGGACGGCGGGCAAGTCCATGGCCGGCTTCGATGCCGACAAGCAGGCGGCAATCCAGCGCGTGGCGGACCGGCACACCGGTGTGGAGCGTTACCAGGTGGACTGGCTGCGCGAGACGCTGCGCCTGGGCGGGCAGTCGCCATTGCTGGCGGCCTATGCGGACGTCGGCACGGACGGCACTTATCCACCGTATTCGACGGAGTATCTGCGCGAAGTGGTGGCGAGCGAGTCCCATGCCCATGCGGCGGCGTTCGACGCGGCGATCGGCCATTGGCTGGAGAACGAGAAGGCGCCGGCGGGGGATTTCAGCGCGGGGAACTCACCGGAGCCGTTCCGCCACGATGAGGCGTTGGATGAGCAGATTCTGCAATTGATCCGGCACTTCGGCGCGCACAGTCGCAACATCGCGAAGGCGGCCCTGCAGCCGTAAAGAGGGCTGGCAGTTACGCCGGGGCTGCGTGGGCCCCGGCGTAACTGCGCAAGTCGCTTAGCCGCCGGAGCAGCCGTTGCCCCACACCTGGTATTCGACGGTGTGACGCTGACCCTGGGAGTCTTCGTAGGTCATGCGTGCCGGCACGATGCCGCATTCGTTGGATACGTCGGTGGTCGAGATCACGTGGGCGACGTCCATTTTCATGTCGTAGGTGTACTGCTCCACGGCCGCGCTTGGCGCCTGGTCGGCGGCGTTCACCTGCTCGGCGAGGGCGAGCGAAGAGAAGCCCAGCATGGCCAGGATGACTACAGCTTTCATGAATTTACCTGCCTTGTTCCCGGTGTCCGGACGTGACGGGTCCGTGACGTTCAGCTCATGGCTGCATCGGGAAGCGTTGGGGAATGATTACGGGTCTTGGGTGGTGTTGCGGCGCGCGCTGTAACAGCACGGAAATAATAGGATTTGCCTGACCTGAGTCATATATCCAGGCGCCAACAAGACTTCGTACTCAGAGGCAACAATCCAGATGTGGCGCGGGTTGCAGGGGTGGTCTTGCGGCGGGCTGTCGCAGGTTCTGGCAATTTCGGAACGCAGTTGCAGGGGGCGCACGAGCGGACTTCGTCCGCGATCGATTCACGGCGCGCCGGAGGCCAATCGCGGACAGAGTCCGCTCCTACGAAACGATCTGATTCTGTGCCGTGCGGTTCGCGAGCGAGCTCGCTCCTACAGTGGGCGTCAGGTGCTTTTTGTAGGAGCGAGCTTGCTCGCAAACCCGCCCAGCTCAGTCGCGCAGCGGCGACTGCGGATCGAGCAGCGAAGTGCGGATGAAGTGCAGGTAGCTGCACACCCGCCGCAGGGGCGAGGAATCGAAGTGCGGCGGGCGCCGGTCATCGGTGTTGCGGGTTGCGTGGATCGCGTGCTCCACCGCCGCCAGCGCGCGCTGGCGGTTGCTCTCGCTGGGCTGGATGAACAGCCGGATCAGCGCTCGACCCAGGGCGCGAATTGCCCGCCGCCAGGGCATGCGCTCGGCGTACCAGGGCTCCTTCGGCAGGGCCTCTTGCTCGCGACGCAGTTCGATGATCGACAGCCCGATCTCCTGTACCTGGAAGGTCCAGCGCAGCAACCGACGCTGTACATCCGGGCGGCCTGTGGATAACCCATACGCCTGGTTCAACAGATCGCGGGTTCCGCTTTCGAAATTCGACGACAGGCCCTTCAGCGGATCGCTGATCACCCGCACCACGCGCAGGCGCAGTTCAGCTTCCAGACGCTCCCACAGCCACGGCCGGTTCGGCGGCAGGATGACGATCGCCGCGACCACCGCCATGCCCATCGACAGCAGCATTGCCAGGTATTCATTGATGAAGGTGTAGGCGTCGTAGCGCGCCAGGTTGGCCGGCAGCGAGGCGATGCAGAACCACACCAGCAGGCCGACACCGTAACCGCTCCATTTGGGCCGGGTAATCAGGAAGGCGCCGAGGGCGAACACCGGCGCGAGCAGGAAGCACAGCAGCGGGAAGCCATCGATGTGCGGCAGCACGCGGAAGGTGAGGATGAAACCGAGGGTGGCGCCGAGCAGCGTGCCGAGAGTCAGTTGCAGCGACAGGCGCTTGGGGTTGGGCGACGCGGAGGACAGCGCGGCGATCAGCACCGAGGTCAGCGCGAAGGTGGCGCCGCTGAGCCAGGACGTTTCGATCCAGAACACACCACCGACTATCACCAGCAGCGCGCAGCGGAAGCCCGCGACGGCTGCGGCAAGCGCATTGGCCTTGGGCGTGAAACGCTCCTTCCACTGCTCGCGTTCGTGCTTGTGCGCGGCGAGCGAGGCATGGGTCTGCGCATAGTTGTGCATGTCGTCGACGAAGCGGAAGAGCAGTTCGGCGGCGGTCTCGAAATCCAGCTGGTCGGCTTCCCGCGGGCAGGTGTGGCCGAGGCTGGCGCGGGCTTCGCGGATGCGCGGCATCAGGTGATGCTTGCACAGTTCGAGCTGCACGCTCAGGCGCTCGGCGTCCGCTTCAGCCAGTGGCCGGCCGTGCCAACTGGCGAGCAGTTCGCTGACGTCGATCAGGCACGGCATCAGCACTTCCAGCACGTTGCTGGCCTGGCGCTCGCGTAGGCGATCGAGCAGACGCTGCAGGGCATGGAAGCGTGTGGTCAGCTGCATGAACTCGCTGTTCAGTCGCGCCAGGCGGCCGCTGCGCAGGCGCATGTGCGGGTCTTCGAAGGCGGTGACGTTGCGCAGGCTTTCCAGGCCCACCACCTCGGCGGCGATTCGCGCACTGGCCTGCTCGAAGCGCTCACGCTCCAGGGTGCCGTCGAGGCCGGCGCTGGCGAGACCGGCGAAGTCGCCGAAGCGGGTGTTCAGCGCGTTGCGCAGGGCGGCGGTGCTGGTCTGCGGCAGGACGATGGCGCTGACCACGCCGGTGCACAGGATGCCCAGGGTGATCTCGATCACCCGCCATAGCGCCTGCATGAAGGCGCCTTCAGGATGCAGGGTGGCGGGGATGCCGATCATGACCGCGGTGTAGCCGGCGAGCAGGCAGGCGTAGGCACGAAAGTCCCGGTAGCGCGCCGCGCCGGCCGTGCACAGCCCGACCCAGATCGCCACGCAGAGCAGGAACAGCACCCGCTCCTGGGCGAACAGGGCGATGAAGGTGACCATCACCGTGAGCCCGGCGAGGGTGCCGAGGATACGGTAGAAACTCTTTGCCAGTACCTGGCCGCTCTGCGGCTGCAGCACGATGAAGGCGCTCACCAGCACGGTGTTGGGCTGCGGCAGTTCCAGGCGGTACGCCAGCCACAGGGCGGTGAAGGCGGTGATCAGCGTCTTGAGGATGAACATCCAGGTGACGCCGTCGGTGTGCGCCCAGTCGGACAGGGCGAAGCGCACCGCGGCGGCCTTGGGCAGGCGCACGGACAAACTGCTCATCGGGCTTATCTCGGCAGGCGGTGGTCGGGCTGGGTCGGGCTTTGATAACCCTGTAGTTCTAAGGCGGAGCGAAGGGGTGGCAGCACGTTGCACGAAAGGCGGAGCACGGGTGCGAATCCTGGGGTGTCGCGGCGGGCCGCGTTGGGGAGGGCGATTCTAGAAGTGCGCCGGGGGGCAGGATAAGCTGACGGTTGGATGAATTATTGTTGCCTGAAAGGACAATAATCCCGTCGCGACAGGTATGCGACAATTCGCCGCCTGTCATGAATCTGTAACAAGGCGTTGCCCGTTCGAGCGCCGTTGCAGAGGCCGCCCGCCGTGGCGTGGACAGGCTCTCAGGAGAAATGATGGACCTGCTGCACAACATGCGTGCTTTTGTCTGTGTCGCCGAGACCGGCAGCTTCACCGCCGCCGCCCAGCGCATGGACCTCACCACCGCCTACGTTTCGCGCACGGTGGCCAAACTCGAAGCGCACCTGCGTACCCGCCTGTTGCACCGTACTACCCGCCGCATCGCCCTCACCGAAGCCGGCCAGCGCTACCTGCAGCGCTGCCAGCAGATCCTCGGCTACATCGAGGAAGCCGAGGCCGAGGCCGGCGACGCCCACGCCCGGCCTCACGGCAAGGTGAAGGTGCATGCCATGACCGGCATCGGCCAGCACTACCTGATCCGCGCGATCTCGCAGTACTGCGAGATCTACCCGGAGGTCACCTTCGACCTGACCCTGGCCAACCGTATCACCGACATCCTTGACGAGGGCTACGACATCTCCGTGGTGATCGCCCAGGAGTTGCCGGACTCGGGCTTCGTTTCCAAGCGCATCGGCAAGACCTACAGCGTGCTCTGTGCTTCGCCCGAGTACGTGGCGCGCCACGGCATGCCGAAGAAGCTCGCGGAGCTGACCGATCATCGCTGCCTGCGCCTGGTGAACTCGGTGATGTCCCTGGACAAGTGGCTGTTCGACGGCCCCGACGGCCAGGAAATGGTCGGCATCAACCAGACCCATTTCCAGGTCAACACCGCCGACGCTATGACCGAGGCTGTGCGCGCCGGCATGGGCATTGGCGCGCTGCCGGTGTACTCCGCCGTGCAGGGGCTGAAGGATGGCAGCCTGGTGCGCGTGCTGCCCGATTACAGCCTGTTCCATCTCAACGTCTATGCGCTATACCCGTCGCGCCAGTACCTCGACGCGAAGATCCGCACCTGGGTGGAATTCCTCCGTGATTGCGTACCCGGCATGCTCGAAGAACACGAGCGGATGATGCTCGAGCACCGAACGCGGCTGCCCGTGTGAGGCAACTGCCACACTGAATCCTCCCGCGCCCGGCCTTCGCCGGGCGCTTTTTTTCCTGTGTGGCGTTCGGTCCATACGAACGCCGCTTTGGGAAAAGATGAATTCTCCGAACGCAAACATTTGCGTCAGTCTCCCAGCGAGCCTGTCGCCAGGCTCACCTCGCAAGCACAAGAACAAATTGAGGGTGACGCGATGTTTGGAACCATGGGGCGGGCGTTGCTCGCCGTCCTGGCGTTGGCCTGCGCTACTGCCATTCAGGCTGCCGATGGCCCGCAGACTGCCAGTGAACCGCGGACTTCGAATGAACCAATAGTGATCAAGTTCGCCCACGTGGTCGCGGAGAACACGCCCAAGGGGCAGGGCGCGCTGATGTTCAAGCGCCTGGCCGAGGAACGGCTGCCCGGCCGCGTGCGTGTGGAGGTCTACCCGAACTCCTCGCTGTTCGGCGACGGCAAGGAGATGGAAGCGCTGCTGCTGGGTGACGTGCAGATGCTCGCGCCGTCGCTGGCCAAGTTCGAGCAGTACACCAGGAAGGTGCAGATCTTCGACCTGCCGTTTCTCTTCGACGATATCGATGCCGTCGACAACTTCCAGCGCAGCCCGCAGGGCCAGAGCCTGCTGACCAGCATGCAGGGCAAGGGCATCCTCGGCCTGGCCTACTGGCACAACGGGATGAAGCAGCTGTCGGCCAACCGCCTGCTGCTGGAACCCAGCGATGCGCGCGGGCTGAAGTTCCGCGTGCAGGCCTCGGATGTGCTCAACGAGCAGTTCCGCACCTTGCGCGCGATCTCCCGCAAGATGTCCTTCGCCGAGGTCTACCAGGGCCTGCAGACCGGCGTGGTGAATGGCACCGAGAACACCTGGTCGAACTACGAGAGCCAGAAGGTCAACGAGGTGCAGAAGTACTTCACCGAGTCCAACCACGGGCTGGTGGACTACATGGTGATCACCAACGCGACGTTCTGGAACGGCCTGCCGCCGGACCTGCGCGCCGAGCTGCAGAAGATCATGGCCGAGGTCACCGTGAAGGTGAACCAGGAAGCCGAGCGGCTGAACCGCGACGCCCGCCAGCGCATCCTCGCCAGCGGCACCAGCGAGATCCACCCGCTCACCGCGCAGCAGCGCGCCGACTGGCGCCAGGCGATGCAGCCGGTGTGGCAGAAATTCCGCGACAACGTCGGCGCCGATTTCCTCCAGGCCGCCGAAGCCTCCAACCGTCCCCATTGATCCGTCCGGCCCCGCCGGATGGCGGGGCTTTCTGGAGCCTTTTCCATGAACCGACTCGTGCGCGTCTGGAACCACTTCGAGGAAGGCGCCATCGCCTTTCTGCTGGCGGCGATGACGCTGGTGACTTTCGTCTACGTGGTGCTGACCAACGTCTTCACCCTGTTCTATGACCTGGGCGACCGCCTGCCGTCGCTGCAGGGGCCGTTCTACGCCATCGGCGACGCGATACTCAGCGTGGCGCAGGACATGTCCTGGAGCAACGCGCTGACCAAGGCGCTGTTCGGCTGGCTGATCTTCTTCGGCATCGCCTATGGCGTGCGCACCGCCGGCCACCTGGGGGTAGACGCGCTGGTGAAGCTGGCGCCGCGCCCGATACAGCGCGGCATCGGCGTGCTCGCCTGCCTCTGCTGCCTGGGCTACGCCGGGCTGTTCATGGTCGCCAGCTTCGACTGGGTGAAGACCCTGTTCATCGCCGGCATTGGCGCCGAAGACCTCGACCACTTCGGCATCCTCCAGGCCTACATCGCGGTGATCGTGCCCATCGGCTTTGGCCTGGTGCTCCTGCGCTACCTGGAAATCCTCGTCAACCTGTTGCGCGGCCGCCAGCTCGGCCTGGGCCTCGCCGACGAGGCTGCGGAAGCCTCGAAGCTGGCCGGCGAAGAAGCCGCGGAGAATCGTCCATGACCGTGATGATCCTGTTCCTCCTGCTGTTCGTCTTCATGTTCATCGGCGTGCCCATCGCGATTTCCCTGGGCCTGTCCGGCGCGCTGACGATTCTCTTGTTCAGCCCGGATTCGGTGCGCTCGCTGGCGATCAAGCTGTTCGAGACTTCCGAGGCCTACACGCTGCTGGCGATCCCGTTCTTCCTGCTGTCCGGCGCGTTCATGACCACCGGCGGCGTCGCCCGCCGGCTGATCGACTTCGCCAACGCCTGCGTCGGCCACATCCGTGGCGGCCTGGCGATCGCGGCGGTGCTGGCGTGCATGCTGTTCGCTGCGCTGTCCGGTTCCTCGCCGGCGACTGTGGCGGCCGTGGGCTCGATTGCCGTGGCCGGCATGGTGCGTTCGGGCTATCCGCGTGAGTTCGGCGCCGGGATCATCTGCAACGCCGGGACCCTGGGCATCCTGATTCCGCCATCGATCGTCATGGTGGTGTACTCCGCCGCCACCGAGACCTCAGTGGGCAAGCTGTTCGTCGCCGGTGTGGTGCCGGGCCTGCTGCTGGGCGTGATCCTGATGGTGGTGATCTACATCGTCGCGCGGGTGAAGAAGCTGCCGGCGCAACCGCGCGCCAGCCTGCGCGAATGGCTGTCCGCGGCGCGGCGCGCGGGTTGGGGGCTGTTGCTGCTGGTAATCATCCTCGGCGGTATTTACTCCGGCCTGTTCACGCCCACCGAAGCGGCGGCGGTGGCCGCGGTCTATTCGGCCTTCGTCGCGCTGTTCGTCTACAAGGACATGCGCCTGCGCGATTGTCCCAAGGTGCTGGTGGAGTCGGGGCGACTGAGCATCATGCTGATGTTCATCATCGCCAACGCCATGCTCTTCGCCCATGTGCTGACCACCGAGCAGATTCCCCAGCAGATCACCGAGTGGGTGATGCAGGAGGGGCTGACGCCTATCGGCTTCCTGCTGATGGTGAACATCGTGCTGCTGGTGGCCGGCAGCTTCATGGAGCCGTCGGCCATCGTGCTGATCCTGGCGCCGATCTTCTTCCCCATCGCCATGCGCCTGGGTATCGACCCGATCCACCTGGGGATAGTCATGGTGGTGAACATGGAGATCGGCCTGGTGCACCCGCCGGTGGGGCTCAACCTGTTCGTCACCTCGGCGGTCACCGGCCTGCCGCTGGGGGCGACCATCCGCGCGGCGCTGCCGTGGCTGATGATCCTGCTGCTGTTCCTGATCCTGGTGACCTACGTGCCCTACATCTCGCTGGCGCTGCCCCACGCCCTTGGCATGTGACAGGTTGTCGCGGCCCCGTGAGCCTGTTGCCAAAACAACGGCTTATGGGGCCCATCACTACGACTAAGGATTGGTAAGACCATGGTCGTATGGTTCGGGGAAGGGTGTCGCCGTTACAACTTAGGGCAACAAAAACAACACTCTTCACCGAGGTAAAACGCCATGACAGCGGCATCCGTGTACCCCGTGCGTCCCGAAGTGGCCGCGACCACTCTGACCGACGAGGCCACCTACAAGAAGCTGTACCAGCAGTCGGTGGTCAACCCCGACGGCTTCTGGCGCGAACAGGCCCAGCGCATCGACTGGATCAAGCCGTTCACCAAGGTCAAGCAGACCTCCTTCGATGACCACCACGTGGACATCAAATGGTTCGCCGACGGCACCCTGAACCTCTCCTACAACTGCCTCGACCGCCACCTGGCCGAGCGCGGCGACCAGCTCGCCATCATCTGGGAAGGCGACGATCCTTCCGAGCACAAGGAAATCACCTACCGCGAACTGCACGAGCAGGTCTGCAAGTTCGCCAACGCCCTGCGCGGCCAGGACGTGCACCGTGGCGACGTGGTGACCATCTACATGCCGATGATCCCGGAAGCCGTGGTCGCCATGCTGGCCTGTGCCCGCATCGGTGCGATCCACTCCGTGGTGTTCGGCGGCTTCTCCCCCGAAGCGCTGGCCGGTCGTATCATCGACTGCCGCTCCAAAGTCGTGATCACTGCAGACGAAGGTCTGCGCGGCGGCAAGAAGACCCCGCTCAAGGCCAACGTCGATGACGCCCTGACCAACCCGGAAACCAACAGCGTGCAGAAGATCATCGTCTGCAAGCGCACCGGTTCGGACATCAAGTGGAACCAGCACCGCGACGTGTGGTTCGAGGACCTGATGAAGGTCGCGGGCTCCACCTGCGCACCGAAGGAAATGGGCGCCGAGGACCCGCTGTTCATCCTCTACACCTCCGGCTCCACCGGCAAACCCAAGGGCGTGCTGCACACCACCGGCGGCTACCTGGTCTACGCCTCGCTGACCCATGAGCGGGTGTTCGACTACCGTCCGGGCGAAGTCTTCTGGTGCACCGCCGACATCGGCTGGGTCACCGGTCACACCTACGTCGTCTACGGTCCGCTGGCCAACGGCGCGACCACCGTGCTGTTCGAAGGCGTGCCGAACTATCCGGATATCTCCCGCGTCGCCAAGATCGTCGACAAGCACAAGGTCAACATCCTCTACACCGCACCGACCGCCATCCGCGCCATGATGGCCGAGGGCAAGGCGGCGGTCGAAGGCGCCGACGGCTCCAGCCTGCGCCTGCTGGGTTCGGTGGGCGAGCCGATCAACCCGGAAGCCTGGCAGTGGTACTACGAGACCGTCGGCCAGTCGCGCTGCCCGATCGTCGACACCTGGTGGCAGACCGAAACCGGCGCCTGCCTGATGACTCCGCTGCCGGGCGCCCACGGCCTGAAGCCGGGCTCCGCCGCCAAGCCGTTCTTCGGTGTGGTGCCGGCGCTGGTGGACAACCTGGGCAACATCCTGGAAGGGGCCACCGAGGGCAACCTGGTGATCCTGGATTCCTGGCCGGGCCAGGCGCGTACCCTGTACGGCGACCACGACCGCTACGTGGACACCTACTTCAAGACCTTCAAGGGCATGTACTTCACCGGCGACGGCGCCCGTCGCGATGAGGACGGCTACTACTGGATCACCGGCCGCGTCGATGACGTGCTCAACGTCTCCGGCCACCGTATGGGCACCGCCGAGATCGAGAGCGCCCTGGTGGCTCACCCGAAAGTGGCCGAGGCCGCGGTGGTTGGCGTGCCGCACGACATCAAGGGGCAGGGCATCTATGTCTACGTCACCCTGAATGCCGGTGAGGAGACCAACGAGCAACTGCGCCAGGAACTGCGTGCCTGGGTGCGCAAGGAAATCGGCCCGATCGCCACCCCGGACGTAATCCAGTGGGCGCCCGGCCTGCCGAAGACACGCTCGGGCAAGATCATGCGCCGCATCCTGCGCAAGATCGCCACGGCCGAGTACGACACCCTGGGTGACATCTCCACCCTGGCCGATCCGGGTGTGGTACAGCACCTGATCGACACGCACCAGGCCATGCGCGCGGCCTGATCTGCGATCTGAAGAAAAACGCCCCGCTTGCCGGGGCGTTTTTCTTTTCTGCGTTTTGGCTTTTCGTAGGAGCGAGCTTGCTCGCGAACGCATGGCGCCGAGCCAGTCCGGTTCGCGAGCAAGCTCGCTCCTACGGTGTGTTTCCTGCCCACCGGTAACATTTCCCTGCGACAAAATGAGGCGCCAGGAAACAATTCGCACAGTTTCGATGCGTCTTTTCTGTGCGCGCGGAATGAGTCAATATCGCGCACCCCGCGCAATGCCTCATGTCTGATATATGTGGCCCAATTACTGCAGGTAAATTGGGTTTTACTACCCGCTTTCAGGTCACGTAAAATCCGCGCCGTCAAGCCGCCGGGGCTCTGTCTCCGGCGCTTCTATAATTACTTGTCGCATTGAAGAAATAACCGCTCCGGGGCTGTCGCTAGAATGCCGCTCACCCCGGTAGGCGCGCTTTTCACAAGAATCGCGCCGGCAATGCGCAGACGAACAATAACCTTCACTTCTGCACGGGCAGCCTGGGCCAACCCCTTTCTCCTGCCAATCGAAGTCCTACCCTCGAAGGAGTTACTGATGAAGAAGTTTGCACTTCTCGGTGCGCTGGCCCTGTCCGCGCTTTCCCTGGTTGCCCACGCTGACGACAAGCCGGTCCGCATCGGCATCGAAGCCGGCTATCCGCCTTTCTCCTTCAAGACTCCCGACGGCAAGCTCGCCGGTTTCGATGTGGATATCGGCAACGCCCTGTGCGAAGAGATGAAGGTCAAATGTACCTGGGTCGAGCAGGAATTCGACGGCCTGATCCCGGCGCTGAAGGTTCGCAAGATCGACGCCATTCTCTCGTCCATGACCATCACCGACGAGCGCAAGAAGTCCGTCGACTTCACCAACAAGTACTACCACACCCCCGCGCGCTTCGTGATGAAGGAAGGCGTGACCCTGAACGATCCGCTGGCGGACCTGAAGGGCAAGAAGGTCGGTGTGCTGCGCGCTTCGACCCATGATCGCTACGCTACCGACGTCCTGGCTCCGGCCGGCATCGAAGTGGTGCGCTACAACTCCCAGAACGAAGCCAACATGGACCTGGTCTCCGGCCGCATCGACGCGACCATGGCCGACTCGGTCAACCTCGACGATGGCTTCCTGAAAACCGACGCCGGCAAGGGCTACGCCTTCGTAGGTCCGGAATACAATGATCCGAAGTACTTCGGTGGTGGCGCCGGCATCGCCGTGCGCAAGGGTGATACCGCCCTGGTCGAGAAATTCAACACGGCCATCGCCGGCATCCGTGCCAACGGCAAGTACAAGCAAGTACAGGACAAGTACTTCAAGTTCGACGTCTACGGCGAGAACTGATCCACGTCCAGAAGTGGCACAGACCCAGGCCTGATCCTGAAGTTTGTGCCACTTTTTTATTGGGGGTGAGCCTGCAGTCGCGCTTGCCCTGAGCGTCCGTGTCGTTGCGGGCGGCGTCCGGTTTCACGAGGTACGAAATTATGCTCAATGGCTACGGAGCTACCATCGTCGATGGTGCCTGGCTGACGCTTCAGCTCTCCCTGCTGTCGATGGCCCTGGCGATCGCGCTGGGTCTGCTCGGTGCGGCCATCCGCCTGTCGCCGGTGAAATGGCTGGCCTGGTGCGGCGACCTCTATTCCACCGTGATCCGCGGCGTACCGGACCTCGTGCTGATCCTGCTGATCTTCTACGGCGGCCAGGCCGCCGTGAACTGGGTTGCGCCCATGGTCGGCTATGACGACTACATCGACCTCAACCCCTTCGCCTCCGGCGTCGGCACCCTGGGCTTCATCTTCGGCGCCTACCTGTCCGAGACCTTCCGTGGCGCCTTCATGGCCATCCCGAAAGGGCAGGGCGAGGCCGGCTTCGCCTACGGTATGAGCCCGCTTCAGGTGTTCTTCCGTATCCAGGTGCCGCAGATGATCCGCCTGGCCATCCCCGGCTTTACCAACAACTGGCTGGTGCTGGTCAAGGCTACCGCGCTGATCTCCGTGGTCGGTCTGCAGGACATGATGTTCAAGGCCAAGCAGGCCTCGGACGCCACCCGCGAACCCTTCACCTATTTCCTTGCCGTGGCGGCGCTGTACCTGGTGGTCACCAGTGTTTCCCTGGTGCTGCTGCGCATGCTCGAACGCCGCTATTCGGTCGGCGTGAAAGTCGCCGAGCTTTGAGACCGGGAGCCCTCGAATGATCTTTGATTTTTCCGTCATCTGGGACAGCCTGCCGCTCTACTTCAGCGGCCTGCTGGTGACCCTCAAGCTGCTGGCGATCTCGCTGTTCTTCGGCCTGCTGGCGGCGGTGCCGCTGGCGCTGATGCGCTGCTCGAAGAACCCGGCGGTGAACCTGCCCGCGTGGCTCTACACCTACGTGATCCGCGGCACCCCGATGCTGGTGCAGCTGTTCCTGATCTACTACGGTCTGGCGCAGTTCGAGTTCGTGCGTGAAAGCGCCATGTGGCCGCTGCTGTCCAACGCCACCTTCTGTGCCTGCGCGGCGTTTGCCATCAACACCAGTGCCTATACCGCCGAAATTCTTGCCGGCAGCATCCGTGCGACCCCGCATGGCGAGATCGAAGCCGCCAAGGCCATGGGCATGTCGCGGATCAAGATGTACCGCCGCATCCTGCTGCCCTCGGCCCTGCGCCGCGCGCTGCCGCAGTACAGCAACGAAGTGATCATGATGCTGCAGACCACCAGCCTTGCGTCCATCGTGACCCTGGTGGACATCACCGGCGCCGCGCGCACCGTGTACTCGCAGTACTACCTGCCGTTCGAGGCGTTCATCACCGCCGGCATCTTCTACCTGATCATGACCTTCACCCTGGTGCGCCTGTTCAAGTTGGCCGAGCGCCGCTGGCTGGCCTATCTCGCGCCGCGCAAGCACTGAGGAAAAGACCGTGGAACGTATCGATCATCTGTTGCCGTGGAGCAGCCTGGGTAGCGAGCGCCGCCTGAGCGTGTTCCGCTACGGCAAAGGCCCGCGCAAGGTCTACATCCAGTCCAGCCTGCACGCCGACGAGCTGCCGGGCATGCGCACCGCCTGGGAACTCAAGCAACGCCTGGCCGACCTTGAGTCGCGCGGGCAGCTGAACTGCGTCGTCGAACTGGTGCCGGTGGCCAACCCCATCGGCCTGGGCCAGACCTTGCAGGCCAGCCACCTGGGTCGTTTCGAGTTCGGTAGCGGGAAGAACTTCAACCGCGATTTCGTCGAGCTCTCCGCGCTGGTTGCCGAGCTCGTCGGCGACAAGCTGGGCGTCGATGAGGCCGCCAACGTCGAGCTGATCCGCCAGGCCATGCGTGAAGGTCTCGACGCCCTGCCGCCGGCCTCGTCGGAGCTGCAGGGCATGCAGCGCATACTGCTGCGCCACGCTTGCGATGCCGAAGTGGTGCTCGATCTGCACTGCGACTTCGACGCCGCCATCCACGTCTACGCGATCCCGCAGCACTGGCCGCGCTGGAAGTCCCTGGCCGCGCGCCTCAAGGCTGGCGTGGCGCTGCTTGCCGAAGACTCCGGCGGCAGCTCCTTCGATGAATCCTGCTCGCTGCCCTGGCTGCGTTTGGCGCAGGCCTTCCCGCAGGCGGCGATTCCGCTGGCGTGCCTGGCGACCACCGTCGAGCTGGGCGGCGTGGGCGATACCCGCGTCGACCAGGCACAGGACAATTGCGAAGCCATCCTCGGCTTCCTGGCCGAGCAGGGCCTGATCGCCGGCGACTGGCCGGCGGCGCCGGCCGAGTGCTGCGAAGGCATGCCCTTCGAAGGCACCGAATACCTCTATGCACCCCACGCTGGCGTAGTGAGTTTCCTGCGCAAGGCGGGGGAGTGGGTGGAGAAGGGCGACGCGCTGTTCGAGGTGGTCGACCCGCTGAACGACCAGGTCAGCACCGTTCGCGCCGGGACTTCCGGCGTGCTGTTCGCCATCGAGCGTGGGCGCTATGCCCAGCCGGGGCTTTGGCTGGCCAAGGTGGCCGGGCGTGAGCCGTTCCGCAAGGGCCGGCTGATCAACGACTGAATTCGAGAACCGACACCATGTACAAACTGGAAATCCAGGACCTGCACAAGCGCTATGGCACCCACGAGGTGCTCAAGGGCGTCTCCATGGCGGCGAAAGCGGGCGACGTGATCAGCATCATCGGCTCGTCCGGCTCGGGCAAGAGTACCTTCCTGCGCTGCATCAACCTGCTGGAGCAGCCCCACGCCGGCAAGATCCTGCTCAACGGCGAAGAGCTCAAGCTCACCCCGAACAAGGATGGTGCGCTCAAGGCCGCCGATGCCAAGCAGTTGCAGCGCATGCGCTCGCGTCTGTCGATGGTGTTCCAGCACTTCAACCTGTGGTCGCACATGAGCGCCCTGGAAAACGTCATCGAAGCGCCGGTCCACGTACTGGGCGTGTCGAAGAAAGAGGCGCTGGAAAAGGCCGAGCACTACCTGGCGAAAGTCGGTGTTGCGCACCGCAAGGATGCCTACCCCGCGCATATGAGTGGCGGCGAGCAGCAACGCGTGGCGATTGCCCGTGCCCTGGCGGTCGAGCCGGAAGTGATGCTGTTTGACGAACCGACCTCGGCGCTCGACCCCGAGCTGGTCGGTGAAGTCCTGCGGGTAATGCAGGACCTGGCCCAGGAAGGCCGCACCATGGTGGTGGTGACCCACGAGATGGGCTTCGCCCGCGAGGTCTCCAACCAGTTGGTGTTCCTGCACAAGGGGCTGGTGGAAGAGGCGGGCTGCCCGAAGGAAGTCCTGGCCAATCCGCAATCCGAACGCCTCAAGCAGTTCCTTTCCGGCAGCTTGAAGTAAGCTGTCTGTTACCGTCGCCTGGTGATCTAGCCGCATGACCGCACAACGCATCGGATTTCTCCTCTGGCCGCACACGCGGGCGCTGACCCTCGGTCTGGCCGAGGAGGCCCTGCGGGTCGCCCGCCGGCTGCACCCCGAAGCGCTTTATGAGCCCGTGTTCATGAGCGCCGAAACGGTGGCCGAGGCCGATGGCTGGCGCCTGCCGGGGCAGGCCTGGAACGGTGTGCTGGAGCAGTGCCAGCGCATCTTTCTGGTCGCTGACGAGATCCCGCAGACGGTTTCCGCGCCGCTGGCTGCCGTACTCAAGCAGCTATCGCGCAGCGGCGTGAGCATTGGCGCGCTGTCCGCCGGCATCTATCCGCTGGCGCAACTGGGCCTGCTCGACGGCTACCGCGCCGCCGTGCACTGGCGCTGGCACGACGACTTCACCGAGCGTTATCCCAAGGTCATCGCCACCAATCACCTGTTCGAGTGGGACCGTGATCGTCTGAGCGCCTGTGGCGGCATGGCGGTGCTCGACTTGCTGCTGGCCGTGCTGTCCCGCGACCATGGCGCGGAACTGGCGGGCGCGGTGTCCGAAGAACTGGTGGTGGAGCGCATTCGCGAAGGCTCCGAACGCCAACGCATCCCGCTGAAGAACCGCCTCGGTTCCAGCCATCCGAAGCTCACCCAGGCGGTGCTGCTGATGGAGGCGAACATCGAGGAGCCGCTGACCACCGACGAGATCGCCCAGCACGTGTGCGTTTCGCGCCGCCAGTTGGAGCGCATCTTCAAGCAGTACCTGACCCGCGTGCCCAGCCAGTACTACCTGGAACTGCGCCTGAATCGCGCGCGGCTGATGCTCATGCAGACCAGCAAGTCGATCATCCAGATCGGCCTGTCCTGTGGCTTCTCCAGCGGCCCGCACTTCTCCAGCGCCTACCGCAACTTCTTCGGCGTGACTCCTCGCGAAGACCGTAATCAGCGCCGCGGCCAGGGCGCCGCCGAAGCCGCTGCGGTGGTCGCCGAGCGCGGCTGACTTTTTTATCCCTGTAGGGCGAATAGCCTGGGGTAGGTTAGCCGCCGTTCACCGTACGGTCTCTAGCTGTGATGCGCCTTTATGTAGGAGCGAGCTTGCTCGCGAACCGCCTGACGCCGATGTGGCCGGGAAGAGCGTTCGCGAGCAAGCTCGCTCCTACATGAAAGCTGCTCCCGTCTTATTCCCGTTTCGCTTGTTCGCCGAGCGAACAAATTCCACCCTCGTTGGTACCCGCAGCAGTTCGCAGGCCTTACACTGCGCCTTCCCGACGCTTTCTGTCGCATTTCCGTAAGCCTCGGCAATTCGCGGGTTGGCGCTATAACAAGTTGTCGCATGGCGGCAATGACGGCCCGCAGTTCGTCCCTACAATCCATTCATCGATAGCCGCCTCAACCAGGCAGGAGAACACCGATGTCCGCTCCGCAAGCTCAGGTCCAACGCTCCGATTTCGACCAGGTCATGGTTCCCAACTATTCGCCGGCTGCCTTCATTCCGGTGCGTGGCGAGGGTTCCCGAGTCTGGGATCAGAGCGGCCGAGAGCTGGTGGACTTCGCTGGCGGCATCGCGGTCAGTTCCCTGGGCCATACCCACCCGGCGCTGATGCAGGCGCTGACCGAGCAGGCGGGCAAGATCTGGCACGTGTCCAACGTGTTCACCAACGAGCCGGCACTGCGCCTGGCCAAGAAGCTGATCGACGCCACCTTCGCCGAGCGCGTGTTCTTCGCCAACTCCGGCGCCGAGGCCAACGAGGCCGCGCTGAAGCTGGCGCGCCGCTACGCCCATGACGTCTACGGCCCCGAGAAGTACGAGATCATCTCGATGGTCAACAGCTTCCACGGCCGTACCCTGTTCACCGTCAACGTCGGCGGCCAGGCCAAGTACTCCGATGGTTTCGGCCCGAAGGTCGAAGGCATCACCCACATTCCGTTCAACGACCTGGAAGCCCTCAAGTCAGCCATCTCCGACAAGACCTGCGCTGTGATCATCGAGCCGGTGCAGGGCGAGAGCGGCGTGCTGCCGGCCGACCAGGCCTACCTGGAAGGCGTGCGCAAGCTGTGCGATGAGAACAACGCGCTGCTGATCTTCGATGAAGTGCAGAGCGGCTTCGGTCGTATCGGTTACCTCTACGCCCACCAGTACTACGGCGTGAACCCGGACATCCTTTCCAGCGCCAAGGGCCTGGGCGGCGGCTTCCCGATCGGCGCCATGCTGACCACCGCGAAGATCGCCGAGCACCTGGTCGTCGGCACCCACGGCACCACCTACGGCGGCAACCCGCTGGCGTGCGCCGTCGCCGGCGCCGCCTTCGACGTGATCAACACCCCGGAAGTGCTCGAAGGCGTGAAAGCCAAGCACGAACGCTTCAAGGTCCGCCTGGAGAAGATCGCCGCCGAGTACGGCATCTTCACCCAGGTCCGCGGCATGGGCATGCTGATCGGCGCGGTGCTCAACGATGCCTTCAAGGGCAAGGCCAAGGACGTGCTCAATGCCGCCGAGAAGGAAGGCGTGATGGTCCTGCAGGCCGGCCCGGACGTGGTGCGCTTCGCGCCCAGCCTGGTGATCCCGGACGCGGACATCGATGAAGGCCTGGATCGCCTCGAGCGCGCCATCGCCAAGCTGACCCGCGGCTGATCCCCCGGCTACGCTGAATCGGCGGGGCCCGCGCCTCGCCGCCTGACCGGCCGGATTGTCCCGGCCGGTGCTTTCGAATGCCCTGATGAGCGCGGCACAGGCTGTGTCGTGCCCACGAATCATGAAACTTTTGTCTGGTTAGAGGAGTGACGCCATGCTGGTGATGCGCCCCGCCCAAGTGGCCGACCTGCAGCAAGTGCAGCGTCTCGCCGCGGACAGCCCGGTCGGCGTCACGTCGCTGCCGGACGACGCGGAACGTCTGCGGGAGAAGATCCTCGCCTCGGAGGCCTCGTTCGCCGCCGAAGTGAGCTTCAACGGTGAAGAGAGCTATTTCTTCGTGCTGGAAGACACCGAAACCGGTCGCCTGGTCGGCTGCTCGGCCATCGTCGCTTCGGCCGGTTTCTCCGAGCCGTTCTACAGCTTCCGCAACGAGACCTTCGTGCACGCCTCCCGCGAGCTGAAGATCCACAACAAGATCCACGTCCTCTCGCTGTGCCACGACCTTACCGGCAACAGCCTGCTGACCAGCTTCTACGTGGAGCGCGACCTGGTGAACACACCGATCGCCGAGCTCAATTCCCGTGGCCGCCTGCTGTTCATGGCCAGTCACCCGGAACGCTTCGCCGATGCGGTGGTGGTGGAGATCGTCGGCTACAGCGATGAGCAGGGCCAGTCGCCGTTCTGGAACGCTATCGGGCGCAACTTCTTCGACCTCGACTACACCGAGGCCGAGAAACTCTCCGGGCTGAAGAGTCGCACCTTCCTCGCCGAGCTGATGCCGCACTACCCGATCTACGTGCCGCTGCTGCCGGACGACGCCCAGGAAGCCATGGGCCAGGTTCATCCGCGTGCACAGATCACCTTCGACATCCTGATGCGCGACGGTTTCGAGTCCGACAACTATGTCGATATCTTCGACGGTGGCCCGGCGCTGCACGCGCGCACTTCGGGCATCCGCTCCATCGCCCAGAGCCGGCAGGTGCCGGTGCGCATCGGCGAAGGCGGCAAGGGCAACCGCGGCTACCTGGTCACCAATGGCCAGTTGCAGGATTTCCGCGCCGTCGTCGCCGAACTCGACTGGGTGCCGGGCAAGCCCGTCACCCTGAACCAGGAAACTGCCGATGCCCTGGGCATCGGCGAGGGCGCCAGCGTGCGCCTGGTTGCGATCTGAGGGGAGAGAGCATGATCGTCCGTCCCGTAACCAGCGCCGACTTGCCGGCTCTCTTTGACCTGGCGCGCAGCACCGGCACCGGTTTGACCACGCTGCCAGCCAACGAGCAACGCCTGCAGCATCGCGTGAACTGGGCCGAGAAGGCCTTCCGTGGCGAAGCCGAGCGCGCCGACGCCGACTACCTGTTCGTCCTCGAGAACGACGAAGGCAAGGTGGTGGGTATTTCCGCCGTGGCCGGCGCCGTCGGCCTGCGCGAGCCCTGGTACAACTACCGCGTCGGCCTGACCGTCAGCGCCTCTCAGGAGCTGGGCATCCATCGCGAGATTCCCACGCTGTTCCTGGCCAACGACCTCACCGGGCAGTCCGAGCTGTGCTCGCTGTTCCTGCATGCCGACCACCGTGCCGGCCTCAACGGTCGCCTGCTGTCCAAGGCGCGCTTCCTGTTCATCGCCGAGTTCCGCGAGCTGTTCGGCGACAAGGTAATCGCCGAGATGCGCGGCGTGTCCGATCTGGCTGGCCGTTCGCCGTTCTGGGAAAGCCTGGGTCGGCACTTCTTCAAGATGGAATTCAGCCAGGCCGACTACCTGACCGGTGTGGGCAACAAGGCTTTCATCGCCGAGCTGATGCCCAAGTTCCCGCTCTACAGCTGCTTCCTCTCCGAGGATGCGCGCGAGGTGATCGGTCGCGTCCATCCCGACACCGAGCCGGCGCTGGCCATGCTCAAGGCGGAGGGTTTCAGCTACCAGGGTTACGTCGACATCTTCGATGCCGGCCCCGCCATCGAGGCGCCGACCGAGAAGATCCGCGCCATCGCCGACAGCCAGAACCTGGTGCTGGCCATCGGCACGCCGGGCGACGATGCCGAGCCCTTCCTGATCCACAACCGCAAGCGCGAGGAGTGCCGCATCACCGCCGCGCCCGCGCGCCTGGCCGCCGGTTCGCTGGTGGTCGATGCGCAGACCGCCAAGCGCCTGCGCCTGTCCGCCGGGGCTTCGGTCCGCGCGGTACCTCTCTCCGGAAAACGCAACTGACGCCGCCTGGCGTCAGGGGAGCCTGATGATGAATACCCACTACATTGCCGGCCAGTGGCTGGCGGGCGAAGGCGAGCCGCTGGAATCCCTCTGCCCGGTGAGCCAGGCGGTGGTCTGGTCCGGCCAGGCTGCCGCGCCGCAACAGGTCGCCGCTGCCGTCGCCGCCGCGCGCAGCGCCTTCCCGGCCTGGGCCCGCAGGCCGGTGGAAGAGCGCATCGCTGTGCTGGAGCGCTTCGCTGCGGCGCTGAAAGGCCGCTCCGAGGAACTGGCCCGCGCCATCGGCGAGGAAACCGGCAAGCCGTTGTGGGAAGCCGCCACCGAAGTGACCAGCATGGTCAACAAGGTCGCCATCTCGGTCCAGGCCTTCCGTGAGCGCACCGGCGAGAAGAGTGGCCCGCTGGCCGACGCCACCGCCGTGCTGCGCCACAAGCCCCACGGCGTAGTCGCCGTGTTCGGCCCGTACAACTTCCCCGGCCACCTGCCCAACGGCCACATCGTGCCGGCCCTGCTGGCAGGCAATGCCGTGGTGTTCAAGCCCAGCGAGCTGACCCCGAAGGTCGCCGAGCTGACCCTGCAGGCCTGGATCGAGGCGGGCATTCCCGCCGGCGTGATCAACCTGGTGCAGGGCGCCCGCGACACCGGCGTGGCGTTGGCGGGCAACGATGACATTGACGGCCTGTTCTTCACCGGCTCCAGCCGCACCGGCAACCTGCTGCACAGCCAGTTCGGCGGTCGTCCGCAAAAAATCCTGGCGCTGGAGATGGGCGGCAACAACCCGCTGATCGTGGATGAAGTGAAAGACGTCGATGCCGCCGTCTACACCATCATCCAGTCCGCGTTCATTTCCGCCGGCCAGCGTTGCACCTGCGCCCGCCGCCTGCTGGTGCCGCAGGGCGCCTGGGGTGACGCGCTGATCGAGCGCCTGGTGGCCGTGGCCTCGACCATCAAGGTCGGCCGCTTCGACGAGCAGCCGGCGCCCTTCATGGGCTCGGTAATTTCCCTGGCGGCCGCCGAACACCTGATCAAGGCCCAGGAGCAACTGTTGGCCAAAGGCGCCAAGCCGCTGCTGGCGATGACCCAGCCGCTGGCCGGTGCCGCACTGCTGACTCCTGGCGTCCTCGACGTGACTGCCGTGGCCGAGCGCCCGGACGAAGAGTTCTTCGGCCCGCTGCTGCAGGTAATCCGCTACGCCGACTTCGACGCCGCCGTGCGCGAAGCCAACGCCACCCAGTACGGCCTCGCCGCCGGCCTGCTGTCGGACTCCCGCGAGCGCTACGAAGACTTCCTCATCGAAAGCCGCGCCGGCATCGTCAATTGGAACAAGCAACTGACCGGTGCCGCCAGCAGCGCTCCGTTCGGCGGCATCGGCGCCTCCGGCAACCATCGCCCGAGCGCCTACTACGCGGCCGACTACTGCGCGTACCCGGTCGCTTCGCTGGAAAGCGACAGCCTGAGCCTGCCTGCAACCCTGACTCCGGGAGTGAGCCTGTGATGACCGCCTATGAGATGAACTTTGACGGTCTGGTCGGGCCGACGCACAACTACGGCGGCCTGTCCTACGGCAACGTCGCCTCGCAGAGCAACAGCCAGGCGGCGTCCAACCCGCGCGAAGCGGCGAAGCAGGGCCTGTCGAAGATGAAGGCGCTGATGGAAATGGGCTTCAAGCAGGGCGTGTTCGCTCCGCAGGAACGCCCGGCCGTTGCCTCATTGCGCGCCTTGGGCTTCTCCGGTACCGACGCGGAAGTCATCGCCAAGGCGGCCAAGGAAGCCATGCCGCTGCTCGCCGCGGTCAGCTCGGCGTCCTGCATGTGGACGGCCAACGCCGCCACCGTCAGCCCCAGTGGCGACACCGCGGATGGCCGCGTGCACTTCACCGCCGCCAACCTGAACTGCAAGTTCCATCGTTCCATCGAGCATCCGCAGACCAGTCGCATCCTCGCGGCGATGTTCAATGACGAGCAGCGCTTCGCCCACCACGCCGCTTTGCCGGCAGTCGCCCAGTTCGGCGACGAGGGCGCGGCCAACCATACGCGCTTCTGCAAATCCTACGGCGAAGCCGGCGTGGAGTTCTTCGTGTTCGGTCGCAGCGCCTTCGATAGCCGCTTCCCGGCACCGCAGCGCTACCCGGCGCGGCAGACTCTGGAAGCCTGCCAGGCGGTGGCCCGCCTGCACGGCCTGAGCGATGACGGCGTGGTCTACGCCCAGCAGAACCCGGCAGTGATCGACCAGGGCGTGTTCCACAACGACGTCATCGCGGTTGGTAATGGCGAAGTGCTGTTCCACCACGAAGACGCCTTCCTCGATACCGAGCGCGTGCTCGCCGAGCTGCACGACAAGCTGGGCCGCCGTGGCGGTCGCTTCCGCGCCGTGTGCGTGCCGCGCGACCAGGTCACCGTCGAGGATGCGGTGAAGTCCTACCTGTTCAACAGCCAGTTGCTCACCCGCGCCGACGGCAACATGCTGCTGATCGTCCCGGAGGAATGCCGCAAGAACGAGCGCGTGTGGAACTACCTGTCGCGCCTGACCGCCGAGGACGGCCCAATCCGCGAGGTGAAGGTGTTCGACCTCAAGCAGAGCATGCAGAACGGCGGCGGCCCAGCCTGCCTGCGCCTGCGCGTGGCACTGAACGACGCCGAACTGGCGGCGGTCAACCCGGGGGTGATCATGACCCCGACCTTGCACGACACTCTGGTTACCTGGGTCGACAAACATTACCGCGATCGCCTGGCGGAAACCGACCTGGCCGACCCGCAACTGCTCGTCGAGTGCCGGACGGCGTTGGATGAATTGAGCCAGATCCTTAAACTGGGCTCGGTTTATCCCTTCCAGCAGATTTGAGTGACCGACATGACCGAAAGCCTCCCGCTGATTCTCGAAGACAACAAGGGCGAGCGCCGCGAGACCCACACTGCGCGCCTGGCCATCCGCCTGGAAGGCCGCGAGCTGTGGCTGGAGGCCGACGGCAAGGGCGGCCTGGTGATCTACGCCGACTCCCATGAGGACGATGCGGAGATCCCTCTGCTGGTGGTGCGCCCGCAGGCTGTGAACCAGTTGGGCCTGAGCCTGGAGCTGGAAGCCGCCGAAGTCCACGAACATGGTCCAGACTGTGGATGTGACCATCACCACTGATCGCGGAGTCCGTGGCCGCTCCGGCCGCGGGGAATGATGGAGGCGTCCGCATGCTAGCTTTGGGCAAACTGCTCGAACTGACCCTCGCCGGCCGTGAGCCGACGGAAAAGATTCAGCTCACCTCGGACGGCACCCGTCTGCACTGGCTGGCCGAAGGCGCTCTCGAAATCACCCCGCCGGTGGCGCGGGACAATGGCCACGACCTGCTGCTCTCGGCCGGCATTCACGGCAACGAGACAGCTCCCATCGAACTGCTCGACCGCCTGGTGCATCGCATTGCCCGTGGTGAACTGAAGCCGGCGGCGCGAGTGCTGTTCCTGCTCGGCAACCCCGAGGCCATGCGCCGTGGCGAGCGCTACCTGGAACAGGATATCAACCGCCTGTTCTGCGGTCGCCATGAGGAGGGCAGCGGCAACGAGGCCCTGCGCGCGGCGGAGCTGGAGCGCCTGGCCGCCGCGTTCTTCGCCCGCGAAGGCCGCCCGCGCCTGCACTACGACCTGCACACCGCTATCCGCGGCTCGAAGATCGAGCAGTTCGCGCTCTATCCCTGGGCCAGCGGCCGCGAACATTCCCGCGAAGAGCTGGCGCGCCTGCGTAGTGCCGGCATCGACGCCGTGCTGCTGCAGAGCAAGCCGGGCATCACCTTCAGCGCCTACACCTACAGCCACCTGGGCGCCGAGGCCTTTACCCTGGAGCTGGGCAAGGCGCGGCCGTTCGGGCAGAACCAGGCGGTGAACCTGGATCGCCTGGAAACCATGCTCGAAGGCGTGATCAGCGGCCAGGAGGCAGACGGTGCGCAGCTCGACGGCCTGCAGCTGTTCGCAGTCTCCCGCGAAGTGATCAAGCACAGCGACCACTTCCGCCTGCACCTGGACGACGCGGTGGACAACTTCACCGAGCTGGACCACGGCTTCCTGCTTGCCGAAGACATCGGCGGCACCCGCTGGATCGTGGAAGAGCAGGGCGCACGGATCATCTTCCCCAACCCGCGGGTGAAGAATGGCTTGCGCGCTGGCATCCTCGTGGTGCCCACCGAACTCTGAACTCTGAACTCTGTAGGAGCGAGCTTGCTCGCGAATCGCCCGACGCTGAAGTCGCCGGAAAGATGCATTCGCGAGCAAGGGCTGGGCGCCCCCCTCGATCCTACAGTCTTCCCGCCCTTGTTCCTCCTCTGGCGAGCGCTTAGCATCGGCCCTTTCCGCCTGATGCCCGAGGAGCCTTGCCATGTCCATCATCGACCTTCGCAGCGACACCGTGACCCTGCCCACCGCCGGTATGCGCGAGGCGATGGCGCGGGCCGAGCTGGGCGATGACGTGTACGGCGAAGACCCGACGGTGAACCGCCTGGAAGCCACCCTCGCCGAGCGCCTGGGCTTCGCCGCGGCATTGTTCGTGCCCACCGGCACCATGAGCAATCTGCTCGGCCTGATGGCCCACTGCGGCCGGGGCGACGAGTACATCGTCGGTCAGCAGGCGCACACTTATAAATATGAAGGCGGTGGCGCCGCCGTGCTCGGCTCGATCCAGCCGCAGCCCATCGATGGTGAACCCGATGGCTCGCTGGACCTGGCCAAGGTCGAGGCGGCGATCAAGCAGGACGACTTCCACTTCGCCCGCACCCGTCTGCTGGCGCTGGAAAACACCATGCAGGGCAAGGTCCTGCCCCTGAGTTATCTCGCCGCTGCCCGTGAGATGACCCGGCGCCGTGGCCTGGCGCTGCATCTGGACGGCGCGCGCCTGTACAACGCGGCGGTCAAGCTGGGCGTGGACGCCCGCGAGATCACCCGCCACTTCGACTCCGTCTCGGTGTGCCTGTCCAAGGGCCTCGGTGCGCCGGTAGGTTCGGTGCTCTGCGGCGATGCCGAACTGATCGGCCGCGCTCGCCGTCTGCGCAAGATGGTTGGCGGCGGCATGCGCCAGGCCGGCGGGCTGGCTGCGGCGGCGCTGTATGCGCTGGATCACCAGGTCGAGCGCCTGGCCGAAGACCACGCCAATGCCGAATCGCTGGGCCGCAGCCTCTCTGAGCTGGGCTACAGCATCGAGCCGGTACAGACCAACATGGTCTACGTCGGCATCGGTGAGCAGGCCGGCGCGCTGGGGGAGCATCTGGCCGAACGCGGTATCCGCGTCAGCCCGGCGGCGCGCCTGCGCCTGGTCACCCACCTCGATGTGAAAAGCGCCGATATCCCACGTATTGTCGAAGCTTTTGCCGCCTTTCGTCGTTCCTGACAGAAATTATTGCGCGATAGGGGTTAACTATCGCGCAAAGACACTACAACCTTGATGCGGGGCCGATATAATGCGGCCCTTTGCCGGCGATTCGTGGCCGCATTTTTCCGTGGAAGAACCTATGAAAAGCGCTGAAATCCGTGAAGCCTTCCTCCGCTTCTTCGAAGAGAAGGGGCACACCCGCGTAGCGTCCAGTTCGCTGATTCCCGCGAACGACCCGACCCTGCTGTTCACCAACGCAGGCATGAACCAGTTCAAGGACTGCTTCCTGGGCCTGGAAAAGCGCGCCTACACCCGCGCCACCACCAGCCAGAAGTGCGTGCGTGCCGGCGGCAAGCACAACGACCTGGAAAACGTCGGTTACACCGCGCGCCACCACACCTTCTTCGAGATGCTGGGCAACTTCAGCTTCGGCGACTATTTCAAGCGCGATGCCATCACCTACGCCTGGGAATTCCTGACCTCGGACAAATGGCTGAACCTGCCCAAGGACAAGCTCTGGGTCACCGTCTACGCCACCGATGACGAGGCCTACGACATCTGGACCCAGGAAGTCGGCATCCCGGCCGAGCGCATGGTCCGCATCGGCGACAACAAGGGCGCTCCCTACGCGTCGGACAACTTCTGGGCGATGGGCGACACCGGTCCGTGCGGCCCGTGCACCGAGATCTTCTTCGACCACGGCGCCGACATCTGGGGCGGCCCGCCCGGTTCCCCGGAAGAGGACGGCGACCGCTACATCGAGATCTGGAACAACGTCTTCATGCAGTTCAACCGCACCGCGGACGGCGTCATGCACGCGCTGCCGGCGCCGAGCGTGGACACCGGCATGGGCCTGGAGCGCATCAGCGCCGTGCTGCAGCACGTTCACTCGAACTACGAGATCGACCTGTTCCAGAGCCTGCTCAAGGCTTCGGCCGATGCCATCGGCTGCGCCAACGACGACGCACCGTCGCTGAAAGTGGTCGCCGACCATATCCGTTCCTGCGGCTTCCTGATCGCCGACGGCGTACTGCCGTCCAACGAAGGCCGTGGCTATGTGCTGCGCCGCATCATCCGTCGCGCCTGCCGCCACGGTAACAAGCTCGGCGCCAAGGGCACCTTCTTCCACAAGATCGTTGCCGCGCTGGTCGGCGAGATGGGCGAAGCCTTCCCCGAGCTCAAGCAGCAGCAGGCGCACATCGAGCGCGTGCTGAAGACCGAGGAAGAGCAGTTCGCCAAGACCCTCGAGCAGGGCCTGAAGATCCTCGAGCAGGACCTGTCCGAACTCAAGGGCAGCGTCATCCCCGGCAACGTGGTGTTCAAGCTCTACGACACGTATGGCTTCCCGGTGGACCTGACCAACGACATCGCCCGCGAGCGCAGCCTGACTCTTGATGAGGAAGGCTTCGAGCGCGAGATGGAAGCCCAGCGTGAGCGTGCCCGCTCCGCCAGTGCCTTCGGCATGGACTACAACAGCCTGGTAAAAGTGGATGGCGATACCCGCTTCCTCGGCTACCAGGGCGTTTCCGGCGCTGGCCAGATCATCGCCCTGTTCAAGGACGGCAAGGCCGTCGAGCAACTGAGCGAAGGCGAGGAGGGCGTAGTCGTTCTCGACCAGACCCCGTTCTACGCCGAGTCCGGTGGCCAGGTCGGTGACAGCGGTTACCTGCAAGGTGCCGGCGTGCGCTTCGATGTGCGCGACACCACCAAGGCTGGCGGCGCGCACCTGCACCACGGTGTGGTTGCCCAGGGCAGCCTGAGTGTCGGTGCGGCTGTCAAAGCCGAGGTCGACGCTTCCGTGCGCCAGGCCACCGCGCTGAACCACTCCGCGACCCACCTGCTGCACGCCGCGCTGCGCCAGGTGCTGGGCGATCACGTCCAGCAGAAGGGCTCGCTGGTCGATAGCCAGCGCCTGCGCTTTGACTTCAGCCACTTCGAGGCGATCAAGCCCGAGCAGCTGAAGCAGCTGGAAGACATCGTCAACCGCGAAATCCGCAAGAACTCCGAGGTCGAGACCGAAGAGACCGACATCGAGTCCGCCAAGAACAAGGGCGCCATGGCGCTGTTCGGCGAGAAGTACGGTGATCAGGTTCGCGTGCTGAGCATGGGCGGCAGCTTCTCCGTCGAGCTGTGCGGCGGTACCCACGTGTCCCGCACCGGCGACATCGGCCTGTTCAAGATCACCAGCGAAGGCGGCGTGGCTTCCGGCGTGCGCCGTATCGAAGCGGTTACCGGCGGCGCTGCGCTGGCCTACCTCAATGGCGCCGAAGAGCAGCTCAAGGAAGCAGCGGGCCTGGTCAAGGGCAGCCGTGACAACCTGCTGGACAAGCTCTCCGGTCTGATCGAGCGCAACCGTCAGCTGGAAAAAGAGCTGGAACAGCTCAAGGCCAAGGCCGCCAGCGCGGCCGGTGACGACCTGGCGGGATCCGCCGTGGAAGTCGGCGGTGTGAAGGTGCTGTCCTCGCGTCTCGACGGCCTGGACGGCAAGGCGCTGCTGGCGCTGGTCGACCAGTTGAAGAACAAGCTGGGCAGCGGCGTGATCCTGCTGGGCGGTGTGTTCGAAGAGAAGGTCGTGCTGGTGGCCGGCGTGACCCAGGACCTGACCGCCAAGCTGAAAGCTGGCGATCTGATGAAGCAGGCCGCGGCTGCGGTGGGCGGGAAGGGCGGTGGTCGCCCGGACATGGCCCAGGGCGGTGGTGTCGATGCCGGCAAGCTGGACGAAGCTCTGGCGCTGGCAGTCAAGTTTGTTCAACAGGGCCTCTAAAGGCCCTGAAATACGGGGCCCGCAGCGCGTCCGGCGGGCCTTGGCAGCATGCGGTGATGCATGTTTAATGGGCGCCCTTCAGGAATCAGGCGGCTTTTGAAATGGCTTTGATCGTACAGAAGTTTGGAGGGACCTCCGTCGGCACCGTCGAGAGAATCGAGCAGGTAGCCGAGAAGGTGAAGAAATTCCGTGAAGCGGGTGACGACATCGTCGTGGTGGTTTCCGCCATGAGCGGTGAAACCAACCGCCTGATTGGTCTGGCGAAACAGATCATGGACCAGCCGATTCCGCGCGAGCTGGACGTGATGGTCTCCACCGGCGAACAGGTGACCATTGCCCTGTTGAGCATGGCGCTGATGAAGCGCGGCGTGCCGGCGGTTTCCTACACCGGTAATCAGGTCCGTATCCTGACCGACAGTTCCCACACCAAGGCGCGTATCCTGAGCATCGACGATGCGAACATTCGCGCAGATCTGAAAGCTGGCCGCGTAGTCGTTGTCGCTGGCTTCCAGGGTGTGGACGAGCAGGGCAACATCACTACCCTCGGTCGTGGCGGTTCCGACACCACCGGCGTGGCCCTGGCGGCGGCACTGAAGGCCGACGAGTGCCAGATCTACACCGATGTCGACGGCGTCTACACCACCGATCCGCGTGTCGTGCCGCAGGCGCGCCGCCTGGACAAGATCACCTTCGAAGAGATGCTGGAAATGGCCAGCCTCGGCTCCAAGGTGCTGCAGATCCGCTCGGTGGAATTCGCCGGCAAGTACAACGTCCCGCTGCGCGTGCTGCACAGCTTCCAGGAGGGTCCGGGCACCCTCATTACCCTTGATGAAGAGGAATCCATGGAACAGCCGATCATCTCCGGCATCGCCTTCAACCGCGACGAAGCCAAGCTGACC
Source organism: Pseudomonas sp. PVC-3-1 (assembly GCF_057444315.1). Classification (NCBI taxonomy): domain Bacteria; kingdom Pseudomonadati; phylum Pseudomonadota; class Gammaproteobacteria; order Pseudomonadales; family Pseudomonadaceae; genus Pseudomonas; species Pseudomonas sp. PVC-3-1. The sequence continues at coordinate 5,767,071 of NZ_CM172023.1, read as the reverse complement.
ATCCGTGGCGTACCGGATACCCCCGGCGTTGCTTTCAAGATTCTCGGCCCGATCAGTGCCGCCAATGTCGAAGTCGATATGATCGTGCAGAACGTCGCGCACGATAACACCACCGACTTCACCTTCACCGTGCACCGCAACGACTACCAGGCCGCCCTGGAAATCCTCAAGCAGACCGCCATCACCATTGGTGCGCGCGAAGCCACCGGCGACACCAACATCGCCAAGGTTTCCATCGTCGGCGTCGGCATGCGCTCCCACGCCGGTGTTGCCAGCCGCATGTTCGAAGCCCTGGCCAAGGAAACCATCAACATCCAGATGATCTCCACCTCCGAGATCAAGGTGTCCGTGGTCATCGAAGAGAAGTACCTCGAGTTGGCGGTCCGTGCCCTGCACACCGCTTTTGAACTCGACGCCCCGGCCCGACAGGGCGAGTAAGGCGGGATATACAGAAAGGCGCGGCTACCCCGCGCCTTTTGTCGTTTTTGACTGTCTGACAGGAACTTTCTTTCCGGCAGGACTGGTCAATACTTGGGTGGAGGATTCGCGCACTTGATCTATACGAATCTGCCACCATTTCTTTTTTTGCAGACTGCTTATCCCGTAACACGTAAGGAGAAAGGAATGCTGATTCTGACACGCCGGGTCGGAGAGACCCTGATGGTCGGTGATGACGTCACCGTGACTGTACTGGGCGTCAAAGGTAATCAGGTGCGTATCGGTGTGAATGCGCCGAAGGAAGTTGCTGTGCACCGTGAGGAAATCTACCAGCGCATCCAGAAAGAGAAAGACCAAGAACCAAACCATTAATTTTTCTAAAATTTTTCTTTGCAAACGGGGAAAACATGGATATCATGCGCCCCGTGTTGCGGAGAGGTGGCCGAGTGGCCGAAGGCGCTCCCCTGCTAAGGGAGTACACCTCAAAAGGGTGTCGGGGGTTCGAATCCCCCCCTCTCCGCCATTGCATCCTCTGGTGCGATGAGTTGTCCGGTTACGTAAGTGACTGAAAAGATTGAAAAATCTTGTTGACAGGTCAGAAGAATCTCACTAGAATTTGCGCCCTCATCAGCGCACTCATAGCTCAGCTGGATAGAGTACTCGGCTACGAACCGAGCGGTCGGAGGTTCGAATCCTCCTGAGTGCGCCATATACGAGGCAACGCGAAAGCGGGGCTTCAGTGGCGAAAGGGCTGAAAAGCCATTAGCTGCAACCAGTTGGTGAATCTGGTTAAACTTTACCGACGACGCACTCATAGCTCAGCTGGATAGAGTACTCGGCTACGAACCGAGCGGTCGGAGGTTCGAATCCTCCTGAGTGCGCCATATACAAAAGGGCCTGCAGAAATGCAGGCCCTTTTTCTTTGTGCTCGAAAAATCTCGTCTTCGGAAAACTTTCTCTTCGAAAAGCACTGCTTTCGAAGAACTTGAGCGGCGCACTCAGCGTTTTGCCTTGCCCATCACGCAGCCATCCTCATCGAAGGTCACGGTGCGGACGCCGTGCTTCTTGTCCGCCTCGTAGTGGTAGCGCAGCGTCTCGTTGTGCTGGCTGACCCTGTCGGGTCGCCCCAGGGCGCTCTCCACGTCGCTGCGCGTCATGCCTGTCCTGATCCTCCCCTCGATGATTGCCTTGCGCCGTGCGCTGCCTGTGACACGGTTGCCGCAGCCGTTCTGTTGCTCGCCAACGATCACCACGGCTTCGTGCTCGGCATCCTTGCTCTGGCCTCTGCTGCGCGCCGCAGGCTTCTGTGGGGTGGCTTCCTGTGTTCGCGCCATCGGTACCGGCTTGCCGCTGCCCGGCGTGGGATTGCTGGCTTCCTGGATTTCCTGCTGTCGTTCCACAGGGCAGCCATACTGACTGAAGAGCACGCTGCCATCGGCAGCCGTACAGCGGAACACCGAGGCCGCCTCGCTGGTCGGTAGCCATAGGGTCAGGAGTGAAATGAGCAGGGCAGGCAGGCGCATGGTTTGTTCCTTGAGGGCGGGCCTGCCAGCAGCCTAGGAGTGGAATTTGTCAGTCGGGGCCGGGTGTCCTGTGGGAGCTTTCGGGCGTCGAACCGGGCAGTGATTCGGCAGTGAACTTTCGCCCGCAAGCGATTGTTCTGGCCGCCATTTTGTAACGCCTAATACACCCCGGAGTGTTATCATTTCCCGCATCTGCCCTCGATGGGCGCATGGGACACCACCATGGACTTACCCAGTAGTTACTCAGAACCCCGATTGCGTACACACGACCTGATGTATTGATCCCCTCTGGCCCGTTCTGCCACTGGGGGTGGAGCGTGCTATGACCGAAGTAGAAGCCAAGAAGCCGCAGGAAAGCCTGCAGGACCGCCTCAATCAGGTGGTCGATCTGCTGCACAAGCACAAGCTGGTGGAAGACCTGACGCACCGTCAGGAAGGCCAGCATCAAGACCGCGTCGAAAACCTCGTGCACCGCCAGAACCTGGCGGAACTCCAGCGCAAGCTGGAAGAACTGCACCCGGCCGACATCGCCCACATCCTCGAGTCCCTGCCGCTGGATGACCGCCTGACGGTCTGGCAGTTGGTCAAGGCCGAGCGCGACGGCGACATCCTCCTCGAAGTTTCCGACTCCGTTCGGGAGACTCTGATCGCCGACATGGACGATCACGAGATCCTCGCCGCGGCCAGGGACATGGACGCCGACGAACTCGCGGACCTCGCGCCGGAACTGCCGCGCGATGTCGTTCACGAGCTCATGGAAACCCTCGATCAGCAGCAGCGCGAGCGTGTGCGTTCGGCGCTGTCCTACGAGGAAGACCAAGTCGGCGCGCTGATGGACTTCGAGATGGTCACTATCCGCGACGACGTCAGCCTGGAAGTGGTGCTGCGCTACTTGCGCCGCCTGAAGGAACTGCCTGGCCACACCGACAAGCTCTTCGTGGTCGACTATGACGGCGTGCTCAAGGGCGTGCTGCCGATCAAGCGTCTGCTGGTGAACGATCCCGACAAGGACGTGGCGGAAGTCATGGCCACTGATCCGGTGACCTTCAGCCCCGACGAGGACGGCTATGACGCCGCCCAGGCGTTCGAGCGCTACGACCTGATTTCCGCGCCTGTGGTGGACAAGAACGGCAAACTGATCGGCCGTCTGACCATCGACGAGATGGTCGACCTGATCCGTGAGGAAAGCGAAAGCGAAGTACTGAACATGGCCGGTCTGCGCGAAGAGGAAGACATCTTCGCCTCGGTCTGGAAATCGGTCGGCAACCGTTGGGCCTGGCTGGCCACCAACCTGGTGACCGCCTTCATCGCCTCGCGGGTGATCGGCCTGTTCGAGGGTTCCATCGAGAAGCTGGTGGCGCTGGCGGCACTGATGCCCATCGTAGCCGGCATCGGTGGCAACTCCGGCAACCAGACCATCACCATGATCGTCCGTGCCATGGCCCTGGACCAGATCCAGACCAGCAGCGCCAACCGCCTGCTGCGCAAGGAGCTGGGCGTGGCACTGGTGAATGGCCTGGTGTGGGGTGGGGTGATCGGCCTGGTCGCCTTCTACCTGTATGGCAACTGGGAGCTGGGTGCGGTCATGACCGGCGCCATGACGCTGAACCTGCTGCTTGCCGCGCTCATGGGGGTATTGATCCCGATGACGCTGCTGCGTCTGGGGCGCGACCCGGCCATGGGCTCCAGCGTGATGATCACCGCCATGACCGATAGCGGCGGCTTCTTCATCTTCCTCGGACTGGCCACGCTGTTCCTGATGTAGCGCCAGCTGCGCCGAAAAAGCCGCCCATGAGGCGGCTTTTTTGTGGCCGTGATCATGTGCTTGGGCAAATCGCAGGTATGAAAAAGCCGGCTCGGGGCCGGCTGTTTCGGGTATCGCGAATGAGTCAGGCGTCGTTCTGAGCCATCTCGGCATCGTGCGCGATCAGGGCGATCAGGGCGTTCTGCTGACGATGGGTCAGCTGACGGAAACGCTGCAGCAGTTCGCGCTCGTGCAAGCTGAGCTCCGGGCTGTCCAGGCGGATGCCCAGGTTGTCCTGCAGGGCGCCTTCCTGCAGCAGGCTCTGTTCGAGACGCGCAATGATCTCGGAGTTCATGCTGCGGTGGTGGCTGCGGGCGACGTCGGCGATACGCTCACGCATGCCTTCGGGCAGACGTACGACGAATTTGTCAGCAGTACGGCTGGAGTAGGTGGGGGTTGCCTGTTTCAATGGGCGCATACTTTAAACCTGTAAGTCAGGGAGGCCGATGCCATGGGTCAGCGTTCGTTCAGGCCCTTTGACAGCGATTTCCAATGGCCGTTCAGCGCGTCGTCAAAGCTTTTGAAAAAATATCCAATAACTTGACGTCAAACCTTCGGCATATTGTGTCTCGGGTGAAGGCTAAATGCCAGCACCAATCGTCCGAAATGAGACCGTCTAGGCAGACCCTTCTTTGGATTGGATCTGCAGAGAAAGCTGGCGATTTGCCGGTTTCCCTCAGCGTAGTCGATATGTGCTGGGCTCCTGCCTGCCGTTGAGCAGCCTGATGCAGGCACTTCGTCGCGGATATCCATGATGGCACAGCGTCTGGCAGCGAGGCAGCGACGGGTGCGTGCGGGGTGTGTCGCCCTGCGATTTCACTGATATCGCACAAGCCAAAGGGTATTATCCGCCCCGCGGATCAAAATTGAAGTAGCGCCGAGCCGCGGGTGCACCGAGAGTCTTATGACCCCAGGCAGACTGATTTTCCTGATGGGCCCTTCGGGTTCTGGCAAGGACAGCGTGTTGCAGGCCGCCAGCGCTCCCCTGGCCGCGATGGATTGCCGGATAGTCCGGCGCGTGATCACCCGTTCCGCCGAAGCGCGCGGGGAAGAAGCCCATTCGGTGAGCGTCGAGGAGTTTATTCGCCTGGAACACGCCGGCGCCTTCGCCATGAGCTGGCGCGCCAATGGTCTGCATTACGGCATTGGGCGAGAGATCGATGACTGGCTCGCCGCAGGCCATGACGTGCTGGTCAATGGCTCACGCAAGTACCTGCCCGAGGCGCGCCGTCGTTATCCGCAGCTGATTGCTGTGTTGCTTAAGGTCGAAACCGAGGTACTGCGCCAGCGCCTGCTCAAGCGCGGTCGCGAGACGCCGGCGGAAATCGAGGAGCGCCTGGCGCGCAATGCGCACTTCGCCGATGGCCTGCCTGGGCCGCTGGTGGAGCTGGACAACTCGGTGTCGCTGGATGTCACTGTGGGCCACCTGCTGGATCTGCTTGCCCCGCCGGACGCCCAGGCCAGCTGAGGTCAGTCCAGGCTCAGCGAGAGGCTGACGCCGTGGGGCGCGAAGCCCATCGCCGCATAGAAACGGTGGGCCATTTCCCGGTCCTGGTGGCTGGAGAGCGCCAGCTTGTAGCACTTCCAGTCCCGCGCCCATTCCACGGCCCGGCCGATCAACGCCTGGCCAATGCCCTGACCGCGTGCACGGCTGTCCACCACCATGTCTTCGAGAATCGCCGAGCGCGCAAAGCCGTGGGCGATGTGCTCGATCAGGTGCAGGGTGCAAGTACCCAGCAATACGCCATCGCGCTCGGCGATCAGTGTCACCCGCGATGGCTGCTGGTTGTCTAGAGCAAGCGCGAGCAGTGCGATATCGGGCAACGGATCGTGCGTGCCCAACTGCTGCAGCAGCGGAGCGAGGGCCGCCGCATCATCGGCCGTGGCGACGCGCACATCGAAGGTGGCGAACGGGGAATCGGGCAGGGCACCGTCGTCTGTGGTCATGGTGTTTCTCCGGCTGACGACGAAATTATGGACCGGGCTGGTGGCGGCGGCATGACAAAACGCCCGTCGGTGGTTAACATGCCGACCCGATTGTCCCGGTAGCTCAATTGGATAGAGCGTCCCCCTCCTAAGGGGAAGGTTGGAGGTTCGACCCCTCTCCGGGACACCAGCATGAAGAGGCCCGCATTCGCGGGCCTTTTTCGTTTCACTCAGGGCGAATAGGTCGTTTGATTGCGGCCATTGTGCTTGGAGCTGTAGAGCGCCTTGTCAGCCTTGATCAGCGCATCGCTGAGACTGCCCTCCAGGCTCAGGTGGGCGAGACCGAGGCTGATGGTGACGTTGGGGTGGCCGGGCAGGTCCGCGGTGGCCTGGCGCAATTGCTCGACCCGCGCCTGCGCCTGGTCGGCGTTCAGGCCCCAGAGGTACAGGCCGAACTCCTCGCCTCCCAGGCGGGCGAATTCGAAGTCACCCATCTGATGCTTGATCGCCAGCGCGACGCGGGTCAGCACTTCGTCGCCGATATCGTGGCCGTAGGTGTCGTTGACCCGCTTGAAATGGTCGATGTCGATCATCGCCAGGTAGCGTTGCTCGCCGTCTTCCTCCAGACGCTTGCCCACGCGGGCCATGAAGGAGCGGCGGTTGGGAATTCCGGTGAGGGTATCGATGTAGGCCTGGTCCAGCAGCAGGCGGGCCATGGCGTAGTTATGCAGCTTGGCCTGGCTGAGGTGGTGGAAGATGTACACCGTGAGCGCGCTGATGAAGACCGGGTAGCAGATCAGCATGCTGTGGCGCACGTTGAACTCGGGCACGTTTCCCAGGAACGGGTTGAGCAGTACCCAGGTGACGAGCAATACCGCGAAGAAGGCCGGGCGGTTCAGCGGCAGTACCGTCGCGCTGTAAAGCACGGTGGAGGCGCAGATCACCAGCCAGGCCTGGCGAACGTCGCTGGGTATGCCCTCGATCAGCAGGCGAGCTCCCCAGGCGAAAGTCACGACGAAGGCAAAGTTGATCAGGTAGAAGTGCAGGGCGCGGCGGGCTACTGCGGCGAGGGCGAAGAGGACGAGGAAGGCGGCGAGGAACAGCAGCGAGATGTAGCTGAAACCCTGGCCGGTCTGGAAGCTGACGATCAGGTCGAAGAGAAGCCAGATACCGATGCTGATGCCGAATACCAGCAGGCTGAAGCCTTTTAGCCGCTCGAAATCATGTTGCAGAAACTCGGCGCGCAGTTCAGGTGAAACGTGCTGTTTCACGACTTCCGATTCGATGGTCTTGAACATGAACGGTCCTGTACGGGGGCGGGATCGCTCGCGCGAGCATAGACGAACTCTCATACCCTCGCGCGGCCATCGGCAGGTTGCGCGCGGGGGGTGGTATCAAGGGTGGAGGGAGATGCCGGCCCGTACCTGCTGGTTATCCAGCAAGGGCTTTCCCCAGGGCCGGTAGCGCACCTCGAAGACGGCACTGGGGTGGCAGCCGGTGGACGCGCTGGAAGGCGCGGCAGGCTCGGCATGGAAGGGCTGGCCGGCGGCGCTGGTCTGGCGGAAGGCTTCGCGGACGATGCCGACCGAGCAGGGCAGGGCGGCGGCGTAAGCCTGGCGCACGCGCTCAGGCAGCGCGCCGGTACCCGCGCCGTCCTGCCACCAGACCTGCACGCCCAGCCCGGCGAGCTGTCCCAGCCAGTTGCCATACACCTGGGGCGAAAGCTTGCCGCCAGAGAAGGCGCTCAGTTGCAGCGGCGCCTTCAGTTGCCCGGCAAAGTCCCTGAGCTGATGTTGCAGGGCCTGACGGCGTTCGACGGCCTGGAAATTCCAGTCGTCCAACTCCATCGGCAGATACCAGGCGGCGACCGGCAGTTTCCACTGCTCGCTCACCTGCCGCTGCTGCGCCAGGGAGCGGCCCAGCTGGTGCTGCCAGTAGGCTTCCAGGCCGGGCGTGTCCAGCTCGCTCTGGCGCTGGTAGTAGGCCGGGTCCATATACAGACCGAGCACCAGTTGCAGGCCGCTGTCGTGGGCGCTTTTCAGGGAGCGCGCGAGCCAGCCGCTGGCGCCGCCGAAGTCTGAGTCGCCGTAGGCAGTCCATTGCACGATCAGGGTTTTCGCGCCCTGGGCCGCACTGGCGCGCCAGAGCTGTTGCCACTGCGCGTCGCTCAGCGAGGCGTCGACATTCAGCGGCTGGTAGAACAGGCGGTCGTCGGCGTGCGCCACGACAGCAGAGAAGAGCAGGGCGAGGGCGAGCATCAGACGGCGCATCAGAAGTTCACCTCGAGTCCCACCAGCCAGCCGTTGGCCTGTTCATAGAGATTGCCCGCCATGCCCAGTTGGTACTCGGTGCGCACGGTGACGTGGGCGCGGTAGGCGTTGTAGCGGTCCTCGCCGTACCAGTACTGCCAGCGCAGGCCGACGCCGCTGCGCAGGTCCTGGCGCCAGTCGTTGCTCGGGTCCTGCGCGGAGAACTCGGCGAAGCCGTACGGCATGATCGTCTGCGGCGAGTCCACCGGCAGCTTCCAGGTGTGGCCCTGCTGGTAACGCGAGACCCACTGGTGATCGCCAGCGTGGGTCCACCAGGCGAAGTCGGTGTAGAGGAAGCGCTCGTCCCAGTCGCTCTCGTCCACGCGCCAGTCGTTGCGGTATTCGCCCTGGTCGAGGAAGGACGCGGTGGCGCGCAGCAGGAAGTCGGTGGAGGTCTGGCCGTACTTGTCGCGCTGGCGCACGTAGCGTTCGAACTTCTCGGGTGTGCCGATCTCGTGCAGGCGAATGCCGTCGAAGGCGTAGTCGGAGTCGCCGTCGTCGTTCACGGTGTTCTGTTTGTACAGCTCGCTGTAGAGATTGAGGTTGTAGTCGCCAAAGGGCTTGTAGCGCAGGCCGAAACCGGCGGCGAGGGTCTGGGTGTACTGCTTGCGCCCTTCGTTGCCGGCGATTGCCCGGCCATAGACCGAGAGGGTGCTGCCGTTGCGGGTCGGTTCCTCGCCCAGGGCGTGGTCCCAGATGAAGGTCTGCAGGTTCTGCGATTGGGCGCGGCGGCGGTCGCCGGTGTGGTTGTCACCATTGAGTATCGGCACGGTGGTCACGCCCGCGGGGGACCAGGTGCTGGCGATGGTCAGGTTGTCGCGCTGGGACAGCACCTGGTGCGCGCGGCGCTGACGGTAGCGGCGGGCTTCGAGGCTGCCGTACTCGTCATCGGCTGCCACCGGGTCCTGTTCCAGGTCGATCACCCGGCGCAGTTCGCGGCGGGCGGCGAAGCTGTCCTCGGCTTCGTCGTAGCGCCAGGCCAGGGTTTCGCCCAGGCGGAAGTCCTCGGGGTAGTCGCGGGTGGCGCGTTCCAGATAGGGGATCGCGGTGCGGCGCTCTTGCGGCGTGTCGGTGCCGGCCAGGCGCATGCCGTAGTCGGCACGGACGCGCGGGTTGTTGGGTTCGCGCCGGACTGCCTCGGCCAGCCAGAGCTTGCTCTGCTGTTTGTCGCCGGCCTTTTGTGCGCTGCCGGCGGCGTTGTAGAAGTGCTGGCCGTTGGGTTCGTGCTGGAGGGCCTCGCGGTGCCGGGTAAGGGCAAGAGGATAGTCGCCACGGGCATCGGCGATGTTGGCGCCCAGTGCCCAGTCGTCCGCGCTGCCTTTCTTCGCCTGCTGCCAGTAGCGCTCGGCAGCGGCGTTGTCGCCGGTGAGCAGCGCGGCGCGGCTGGCGGTGAGGCGGGCGTTGTCGTTGAGTTCACCGGCGGGTAGGGCGTTGAAGATGCGCAGCGCGCCGGCAGGATCGCCAGCAGCTTCCAGGGCATAGGCCAGCGGCAACTGGCTGTCCTTGTCGCCGTGGGCGATGGCGGCCTGGTAGTAGACCACTGCTTCGCCGGGGCGCGCGGGCATGGCGCAACGCCCGAGGGCGCGCAGTTCGCCGGGGGTGTTGGAGTCCGGGCTGAGGTAGCGCTGCAGGGCGTCGCAGCGCCCGGCCTCGGCCAGGCGGCCAAGCAGGTAGCCGCGCGAGACCGGGTCGGCTTTGGGCAGCAGGGCTTCGATGCGCGCGACATCCAGCGGCGTGTCGCTGCGCGCGTGGATGCTGGCGAGGCGCTGCAGCAGGGCAGGCGGCAGATTGCCGCCGCGGCGGTCGTAGGCACTCTCCAGCAACTGCTTGGCGCGCTCGGTGCGCCCGGCATTGAGGGCGAGGTAGCTGGCCTGGTCCAGCGCCTTGAGGTCGCCGGTCTGGCGGTAGCGCTGCTCCCACAGCGCCGCCGCCTCACCGGTGCGGCCACGGGCCTGCAGCAGTTCGGCGCGCTGGCGCACGGTGTCGGGTGTCTGCGGCTGGCGCGACAGCCAGGCCAGCGCCAGGTCGCTGCGGCCCTGGCGGCGCCAGGAGTCCACCAATTGGTCACGCCGGGCGGTATCCCAGGGTTCGGGCAGCCGGGTGTTTTCCAGCAGGTCGGTGGCGTCCAGGCGCTGGGCCAATACCAGCCAGGTCTTCGGGTCGTCAGCAGGTTTGCACTGCTGAAGTTTCTGCAACGCTGCGGCCTGGTCGTGGCGCGACAGCCATTCGGTGGTTTCCAGGCAGGGACGGTTCTGGGCGTCGCTGAGCTTCTCCACCAGCGAGGTGTCGCTGCTGTCTCGGGCGACTTCCAGCAGTTGCGCCTGGCGCGTCGGATCGTTGCGGTCCTGCTCCGGCAGGGTGAGCAGCCAGCGCTTGGCCACTTCGGTCTGCTCGACGGCGATGGCGCGGTCGATGATCGCCAGCCGCGCCTTGCGCGCCGCATCGGCATCCGGGGCCTGCTGGATCAGTTGCTCCAGCTGCTTCTCGTCCAGGCGCTGGGCATAGGCGTTGGCGAGCCGATTCCAGTCCACGGCGGAGAGCTGGTGGGCAGCTGCCAGCGGCGCCAACTGGGCGATAGTGGTGTCCCAGTCGCGCAACTGTTCGGCCCAGTTGGCCCGGGCCTCGCGCAGAACGCGTTCATCGCTGCCCGGCGGCAGGGTGCCGAGCCAGTCCAACGCCTTGGCGGCGCCTTGGGTTTGGCCGAGCTTGAGGCTGTAGGCCTGCCACAGCCGCACGTGCTCGTTGGCGTTGCTGGTGTGGGCCAGCCACCGGTTGACCTGGGCTTCGGGTGGTGGGCCGTTCTCGATCAGGTCCAGGCGCAGTTCGGCCAGTGCTTGTGCACCTTCATCAGTGCCGGCCAGGGCCTGTGCTTCCTTCTCGGCATCGGCGAAGCGCTGCTGCTTGGCCAGGGCCTGGATAAGCAGGGCACGCGCCTCGGTGTTGTTGGGCACGCGGTCGAGCAGGTGGCGCATCAGGCGTTCGACTTCCGCCCAGTTGTTCTTCTTCGCTTCCTTGTAGCCCTTGTCGAGGTAGGGGAAGCTGCGGAAGCGCTGGAACTCCGTGAGCTGGTCATCGGCGGCCTGCGCCAGTGGCGCTGCGATGCTCGCCAGGATCAGGCCGTAAAGCAGGGTTTGTTGCGGTTTCACACGGCCTCCCGGGCGATGCGATAGGCCTCGTGCTGTTCGCTGGCCTGTTCCTTGAGCGCTTCCTCCAGCACCTGCTGGGTGATCATGCCGCGCTTGATCAGGTGTTCACCGAGGGAATCCTGCTCGGGGTCGAAGTCGATCAGGGCCTGGTTGAAGAGGCTCGGCGGCACCATCCCGCGTACCTGCAGCAGGGTGCCGAACAACACCAGATGGCTGCAGATCCGCTCCATCAGGGCCTCGTCGCCCTGGTGTTGTCGGAGCGCGTCGACGATGGCGCGAGTTTCGTCGGACTGGTGGCGGCTGCCGTACCAGTGGCGCAGGCCCAGGGTGACACGGCCCTGCGGTGCCAGGCGGCCGCGCACCGGGCGCTTGAGGTACCGGCTGATGGCCCCGAGGGAGACCTGGCTGATCTGCTGCTCACAGGCCAGGACCAGCGTGTTGCCTTCCTCGGCCACCGGCAACACGGCATAGCGCAGCGCCAGTTTGCGCGGAAACGCTTCGATCAGCTTCGGATCGAGCGTGAAGGGGTTGAGCGGCGCCCATTCCTCACCCAGTTCCTCGGCCAGGGTTTCCACCAGTTGGGTGCTGGTGATCAGCTCACGCAACAGCAGCTCGCGGCCGAGCCGGCGGCGAACCGGGTTGGTCAGCGCCGCTTGCAGCTGCTCCTCGGTGATCAGGCCCTTTTCTTTCAGGCGCTGGCCCAGCGGCGTGCGCTGCGGGCCGGCGAGGGCGGGGAACTCGTGGGTAGTCTTGTCCCAGGCTACGCGGCGCGAGTCGCCCATCTCCATCACCTGCTTGAGCGCGCGCAGGTTGGCGAAGAAGTTGACGAAGTTGCTCCACATCATCCGCGGCGCCGACAGCAGCCCCTCGAAGATGCCGTAGAAGCGGGTGACGAACCAGAAGCGCTGGAACAGCCGGTTGAGCAGCATCAGGCCATTGAGGAACAGCAGCACCACCAGCAGCTGGCTGCCTTCGAGGATCGACGGGAAGCGCCAGGCGTTGGGCGACAGGCTGGTGATCAGCCACATGGTGATCAGCACCAGGAACAGCAGGTTGACCAGGAAGCTCAGCAGGTAGGCGATCAGCCCCCGGCGGTCGCGCCAGAGGAAGTAGTTGAGCATGGTCTTGCTGCTCCAGCCCAGGTTGCGCGTGCCCTGGAAGACGATCCCGGTGATCCACCGGGACTTCTGCCGGATGGCGTGCTGCCAGGTGCGCGGGAAGTGTTCGCGCACGCAGATGACCTGGGAGAAGCGCCGGTCCATGCCCGGCACCCATTCGTTCTTCAATGCCAGCTGCGGGTCGGTGATGGAGTAGCGGGCGAAGATGCACTTCATGCCCTTCTGCTTGAGGCGGAAGCCGATGTCGTAGTCCTCGGTGAGACTCTGCACATCGAAGGCGATGCCGTCGCCGTCTTCCAGCAGCGCGGCGATGGCGCGACGGCTGAAGCAGGTGCCGACGCCGGCGCTGGGCACCTGGCCGGTCAGGGCCTCGCGCACTGGCACGTCCTTGCCGTGGTTCTCGGCGAACTCGTCGACATAGTGGCCGGCGGTGAAACCGGTCCATTCCGGGGCATAGGGGTAGACCGGAATCTGGATCAGGTCCTTGGCCGGCAGCAGGTAGTTGAACAGGCGCAGTTCGAGCGGCGAGATGACGTCTTCGGCGTCATGCAGGATGAAGCCGGAAAACTCGATGCGGGCGTCGGCCTCGAAGCGCAGGATGGCATCGATAATGTTGTTCAGGCAGTCGGCCTTGCTGGTGGGGCCGGGCCGCGCGCAGACCACCTTGTGCACGTTGGGGTAGTGCAGGCACACCGCGTCCACGTCCGCCTGGGTCTGCGGGTCGTTGGGGTAGGTGCCGACGAATATCTGGTAGTTCTCGTAGTCCAGGGTGGAAGCCGCCAGGCGGGCCATCTCGCCCACCACGCCGACCTCGTTCCAGGCCGGTACCATGATCGCCAGCGGCTTTTCCGGGGCGGCGAAGAGGCGCTCCTCGTCGGCCCGGTCGAAGCGGTTGTAGATGCGGAAGCGCCGTACCAGCACCCGACCCCAGTACACCAGGTCGATGAACAGGTCATCCAGGCCGAGCAGGAACATCAGCGCGGCCAGGATGATCGCCAGGTACTTCAGGGCATAGAGAACGTAAGTGAGGATATCGACCAGTTCGAGGCTCATTCGAACTCGCTTGGCGTGCGTGATTCACCGAACCAGGACAGCAGCCGGGCGACGATCTTCTCGCTGGCGTGGCCGTCACCATAAGGGCTGAATACCCGGCTCATCTGTTCGTAGACTTCCTCGTCGCGCAGCAGGTGGCTGGCTTCGCTGACGATGCGGCCAGTGTTGGTGCCTACCAGCACCACGGTGCCGCCTTCCAGCACGGCGGGGCGTTCGGTGACGCGGCGCAGCACCAGCAGCGGTTTGCCCAGCGCCGGGGCTTCTTCCTGGATGCCGCCCGAATCGGTGAGGATGAAATAGGCACGGTCCATCAGCCAGACGAAGTGCTGGTAATCCTGTGGGGCGATCAGGTGGATGTTCGGCTTGTCAGAGAGCAGGCCGTAGACGGCGTTCTGCACCTGCGGGTTGAGGTGCACCGGGTAGACGAAGTCCACGTCGGGGAAGCGCTGGCCAAGTTCCGCCAGGGCCAGGCAGATGCGCTCGAAACCCTTGCCGAAGTTCTCCCGGCGGTGGCCGGTGATCAGCACCAGGCGGCGGTCACCGGTGAATTTGGCCAGGGGGGAATCAGCCGCGGGTTTCCAGTTGGTTTCGTGCAGGTGCTCGCGCATCCACAGCAGGGCATCGATCACCGTGTTACCAGTGACCTCGATCTGATCGATGTTCACCCCCTCGCGCAGCAGGTTGTCGCGTGAGGCCTTGGTTGGCGGGAAGTGCAGGTCGGCGATCACTGCGGTGAGGCGACGGTTGGCTTCCTCCGGCCATGGCTGGTGGATATTGCCGGTGCGCAGTCCGGCCTCGACATGACCCACCGGAATCTGCCGGTGGAAGGCGGTGAGGGCAGCGATGAAACTGGTAGTGGTATCACCGTGGACCAGCACGATGTCCGGACGATGGCGGTCGTAGCTATCGTCCAGCTTGCCCATCATCTGCAGCGACAGGCTGTTGAGTGTCTGACCCTGGGTCATCACATCGAGGTCTTCATCGACCTCCAGTTCGAAGGAGTCCAGTACTTGCTGTAGCATCTCGCGATGCTGGCCGGTGGAGCAGATACGCAGCTCGATTTCCGGAGTACGGCGGAGGACGCGGGCGAGGGGGGCCATCTTGATGGCTTCCGGACGGGTTCCGAAAACCATGGTGACTTTGTACTTCATCAATTGCTCCTTGGGCGCACCCTTGTGAGGCCGCCTTCGGTTTTCCGTGTGGGATTTTTCCAAGGGCAATGAAAGTCGCTCAAGTCCGGGCTGTCCAGCGACAACTGGTGATGCCAGTGATACAGGTCAGATACATTGACCTTTTTGGGTGTTTTGTCGCTTGGCTGCAAGCCGCGTCGCCAGTGGGCTGGCGCCGGTTTGCCGGCAGCGGCGAGAAAAACTGTTGATGAATTTTTCGAGAAGGCGGATCGGTCGATGCTGAGCGCGGAACTGAAGGCGTTCTACCGGGTGGCGAAGCTGGGCAGCATCACCCAGGCGGCGAAGAAACTCGGCCTCAGCCAGCCGACCGTGACCACCCAGATCCGCAACCTGGAAAGCCAGTACGCGGTGGAGCTGTTCTATCGCGGCGGCCGCCGTCTGACCCTGAGCGACGAGGGCGCACGCCTGTTGCCGATGGTCGAAGCGCTGCTTCAGCAGGAAGCCGACATCGAGTTCTACCTGCGCAACTGCGGGCAGATGCAGGGTGCCCTGCGTATCGGCGCCACCTCTCCTTATTATGTGCTCGGGCTGATCAAGAGCTTCCGCGAGCGCTTCCCGCAGATCGAGGTCTCGGTGGAGATCGGCAACTCCCAACAGGTACTCGAATCGCTGATCGAATGCCGGGTCGACCTCGCGGCCTCCTCGCAGCAGGTGGACGACGCGCGCCTGACCCGCGTGGTGCTGGGCAGCGACCCGCTGGTGCTGGCGGTGCACCGGAGCCACCCGCTGGCGGCCCTGCAGTCGGTCAACCTGGGCGACCTGCGCAGCCATTGCCTGCTGATGCGCGAGGCCGGTTCCACCACCCGCCAGCTGACTGAGGCAATGTTGCGGCAGGCCGGCGTGGTGCCGGCCTCGATGCTGGAGATCGGCAGCCGCGAATCAATCCGCGAGGCGGTGATCCGCAACCTGGGCGTGAGCATCATCGCCCGCCAGGAAGTGCCGGATAACCCGCAGCTTTGCGTGCTGGAGATCAAGGGCGCGAGCCTGATCGACGAATACCTGTACTGCCTGAAGGATCGCCGGCAGGCGCGTCTGCCGAGTGCGTTTCTGGCCCTTGCCCAGTCGTAGAAGCGGTTTTTTGTAGGAGCGAGCTTGCTCGCGAACCCGTCCAACGCCGGAGCCGTCGGAAATTCCGTTCGCGAGCAAACGCGCTCCTACAGGACTCCCTGGCGCCGGGGTTTCTCGCGGGGGCGGACTTTGCCCGTGCTTGGCCGATCAGCTCGCCAGCAGCGGCGGCATCGGGCAATCCAGGATATCCGCCACCGCCCGCATCAATTCCGCCTCACCGGCGGTGATCTGGCCGTCGTGTTCCACGCAACGGGCCATAGCCTTGAGCAGTTGCGGTTTCTGCAGCGGGCGCAGTTGCTCCAGCTGTTTCAGCGCGGTTTCCAGATCGCGCAGGGTCGCGGCGGCCGGCAGCGGGCGGGGCGCGAAGGGCAGGCTATTCCAGGCATCGGCGAAGGCCTGCTCGGTCTGCAGGTCGCTGGTTTCTCCGACACGGGCGAGGAAGGACAGCAGCGTCGCGCAGGCGTCGGACAGGTCCGCCAGTGCCACATTGCCGATTTTCCCGCTGCCCGGCAGCAGGTTGCGCTCGATGATGCGAAGCAGGGTCCATTCCAGCAGGTTGACCTTGCCGTCCATCTTGATCAGCAGCGCCATGTTCTCGCGCACGGCGAGGAATGCCTTGGTGTCCAGCTGCTTGAGCGCCGGCATGGCCAGGTCCAGCAGCGGCAGGCGCTGACCGGGGTCGAGCCGCAGCAGCGATTCTTCCAGCAGGTCCAGTTGCAGCGCCAGGCTCAGGTTCAGGCGCTGCTTGATCGCTTCCAGCTGGCGCGCGCGCAGGCCGGGCTCGCTGTCCAGCAGCAGGCCGTAGACCAATGCTTGGGCGCCTTCGCTGTCATGGGCGGCGCGTTGCAGGCGTTCATCCAGGCGCTGCAGGGTGCTGCGGGCTTCCTGCAGGTGCGCAACGGTGGGAGCACCGACAGCGGCCACGGCCACTTCCACGGCGCTGGACTGATAGGGCTGGCCAGTGACGGCGGCGGTCCAGGCGTCCTTGTTCATCAGCGCCACGTCCAGGCGCGGCTCGAACTTCGGGTAGCGACCGTCCCAACCCGGATCGACGCGGCGGATGCGGTCCTTGAGCGGCGGGTGGGTGTCGAACCAGCTGCTGCCCACACCGTCGCCGAAGTACAGGTGGCTGAACTCGGCGGCACGCGGTGCGCTGAGCAGGGCGCCCAGCGGGTTGCCGCCGATCTTCTTGAGGGCGCCGGCGATGGTCGAGGGATCGCGGGTGAACTGCACCGCCGAGGCGTCGGCCAGGTATTCGCGCTGGCGGCTGACGGAGGCCTTGATCAGTTGGCCGAAGAAGGTCCCGACATAGCCCAGCACGTAGAGCACCACGCCGGCGCCGATCACCAGCAGCACTACGCTGCCGCCACCGTTCTTGTCGTTGCTGCTGCTCCGACTGCTGATGCGGATGCCGCTGCTGGTTTCGCTCCAGCCGCGCAACAGCATGCCGCCGATCAAGCCGAGCAGGAGCATGCCGTGGAGCAGGGCGGTCAGCCGCGTATTGAGCAGCATGTCGCCGTGGTGGATATGGCTGAATTCGTGGGCGATCACGCCTTGCAGCTCGTTACGGTCGAGCTGTTCGATAGCGCCGCGGGTGATGCCGATCACCGCGTCGCGCGGGGTCAGGCCGGCGGCGAAGGCGTTGATCGAGCCGTCTTCCAGCACGTACACCGGCGGCACCGGCGAGCCGGAGGCCAGGGCCATTTCTTCGACCACGTTGAGCAGACGGCGCTCGTCGGCGTTGCCGGCGCTGAGATTGAGCAGGCGACCGCCCAGGCTCTCGGCCACCACCTTGCCGCCGGCGCTCAATTGCACCTGCTTGTACAGCGCGCCGAGGACGACCACGCCGATGATCACGGCGGCCACAGACAGGTACAGCTCCGGATCGGGCAGGGAGGCGCGCGAGGTCAGGTGCAGCGCCGGCTCACCCAGGTGACGCCAGAGCCAGCCCAGGGCGAAGCTGGTGATGGTCACGAGGCAGACCACTGCCACGGTCAGCAGCAGGACCAGGCGCCCGGTCTGCTTGCGGGCGCGGTCCTGGTGTTCGAAGAAGTTCATCGCGCGTCCTGCGCCGGCGTATCAGAAAGCGACTTTCGGCGCGGCCTGGATTTCCTTGCTGTCCTCGAACTCCAGCAGGCTGGCATCTTTGCTGTGGCCGTAGGTGGCGGCGAGGAAGTTGGCGGGGAAGGACTGGCGATAGGTGTTGTACTCCATCGCCGAGTCGTTGTATGCCTGGCGGGCGAAGGCGACCTTGTTCTCGGTGCTCGACAGCTCCTCGCTGACTTGTTGCAGGTTCTGCGAGGCCTTGAGGTCCGGGTAGGCTTCCAGGGTCACGTTCAAGCGGCCCATGGCACCGCCCAGGGCATTCTCGGCGGCGGCCAGTTGGGCCATGCGGCCGGCGTCGCCGGGTTGTTCGGAAGCGGCCTTCAGACCGGCCACCGCAGCGTTGCGGGCGGCGATCACTGCTTCCAGGGTCTCGCGCTCGTGCTTGAGGTAGGCCTTGGCGGTTTCCACCAGGTTGGGGATCAGGTCGTAGCGGCGCTTGAGCTGCACCTCGATCTGCGCGAAGGCGTTCTGGTAGCGGTTGCGCAGGGCGACCAGGCGGTTGAATACGCTGATCAGCAGGAAGATCACGCCAGCGATGATGGCGAGGGTGATGATCGAAGAAACGCTCATGGGATGTCCTTATCGGCAGGCGATCGAGCGTCGATCATAGCGGAAAGCCAGTTAAACGGGGCGCCTCGTTGCAGGGGGCGGGAGACTGGCCGCAGCGGTAGGAGCGAGCTTGCTCGCGAACCCACCTGGCACTACGGCATCAAGCGGTTCGCGAGCAAGCTCGCGCCTATAGGTTTTGCTCCGGATCAGCGGTTCAGGTACTCGGCAGTAGACACCACCTCGGCGTAGGCGAACGCCAGGGAGGCCATGTAGGCCGCATGCACCTGGGCTGCCGGAACCTTCACGCCGTTGAACTCCAGGTCCAGGGTAGCGCAGGCGTCGTGCAGCACGGTCACCGGGTAGCCGAAGTCAGCAGCGGCGCGCACCGCGCCATCCACGCACATGTGGCTCATGTGGCCGACCACCACCAGCGACTCTACGCCGTGCTGGTCGAGGATGGCCTTCAGGTCGGTGTCGCGGAAGGAGTTGACGAAGTGCTTGAGCACCACCGGCTCGCCGGACAGATTGGCCACCTTGCCGTGGATCTTTGCGCCGTCACTGCCGGGCGCGAAGAACGGGGCGTCGGCGCTTTCGAATTCGTGGCGCACATGTACTACCAGGTCACCGCGCTCGCGGAAGGCGGACAGTACCTTGGCGGCCTGGTCGGCGGCGGCTTCGATGCCGACCAGCGGCCACTTGCCGGAAGGGAAGTAGTCGTTCTGGATATCCACTAGGATGAGCGCTTGCTTTGCCATGTCCAAATTCCTTTGCGAGTGGTGAGGAAGTGGAGCCAGTATGGTTCGCCGCGCGTCCGGCGGGGATCAGGCGGAACGACAACAACCGGGGGAAAACTGACAATGGGTGTGCAACGAAGCGTCGTCGAGATCGGGTTGCTGCTCTATCCCGGTGTGCAGACGGCGGCGCTGCATGGGTTGACCGACCTGTTCGCGGTGGCTGAGCGCATCGCTGGCGAAGAGGCCGCGCAGCAGTTGCCGGCACTGCGCGTCAGCCATTGGTCCGGTGAGGACGGCGGCGAACCCCGGCGTGTGTTCGACACACATCCAGGCGCCCTGAGCCGCCTGGTCGCCGTGCTTGTACCGCCCTCACTGTTCGGCCTGCCCGACGCCACGCCGCTGCGCAACCTCACCGACTGGCTCGCTGCGCGCCACGGCGAGGGCGCCATCGTGGGCTCGGTGTGTATCGGCGGGCTGCTGGTGGCCGAGGCCGGGCTGCTCGACGGGCGCAGCGCCACCGCCCACTGGAGCGGAGCGGAGGCCTTCGCCCAACGCTTCCCGCTTGTGCGCCTGGAACCGCACAAGCCGATGGTGGATGACGGCGACCTGATCACCTCGGCCGGGCTGATGGCCTGGTCCGACCTTGGCCTGCGCATCGTCGACCGCCTGCTCGGCCCGAGCATCGCCAACCGCACCGCGCGCTTCCTGGTGGTCGAGCACAGCGACAGCGCGCAGCAATGCGGCAGCAACTTCGCGCCACTGCTGGGCCACGGCGACGCTGCCATCCTCAGGGTGCAGCATTGGCTGCAGGGCAACGGCGCGGTGGACGTCAGCCTCGCCGCCATGGCCGCCCAGGCCGGGCTGGAGGAGCGCACCTTCCTGCGCCGTTTCCGTGCCGCCACCGGACTCAAGCCGACCGAGTACTGCCAGCACCTGCGAGTGGGCAAGGCGCGAGAGCTGCTGGAGTTCACCAACGGCACGGTCGACCACATCGCCTACACGGTTGGCTACCTTGATCCGGGTTCGTTCCGCAGCACCTTCCGCAAGATCACCGGGATGGCGCCGAGCGATTACCGCAAGCGCTTCGGCGCCAAGCCAGCCGAGGTCGCGCTCAGGGACTGACCGATGGCGTGTCCGCCGCCTGCTGCAGCATCTGCGCGAGCAGCGGTGCATATTCGGCGTCGGTCATCGCCGGGTGCACCTGCAGGTGCATCAGGTCGGTCCACTGCAACATCCAGCGCTGTACATCGAGCGGGTTCTCGGCCTCCGCCAGGCCGAAGCCGAGCATGTGGCCCATGGCGTGCCAGCGGCCGACCAGCTTCACCCCGGACGGTGGCTGGCCGCCGGTCTTGAGGAAGCGCTGGATGATCCTGTCGCGGTTTTCGATGGGGATGGTCCAGTTCACCAGATAAAGCATGTCGCACCTCCGGCCCGACTCCGGGCTTCGATGGACGCGGACCCGAACCGGCGACGCCGCCAGAGCCGCGCCTGTGTATCCCAGGCGTGACAGTCTCCGGCTGGGAGCGGCGTTCTTCCGACAGGCATAGCAGCACCCAGCGAAGCGGGCGCGGCCACTGATCGGCGGCCGCCAAGGCAGGTGATCGACGGTCACACCCAGCGATCATTCTCCGCCGTGCGCTCACCGCCCGCATCGCCGGTGTTCGGCACGCCGCGCGGTTCGATCAGCATCACCTGTACTTCGTGCTCGGCGTAGGGCTTGTGCTCGACACCGCGCGGTACGACGTACAGCTCCCCGGCTCGCAGAGTCAGCGGCCCGTCGCGGAAGTCGATGCGCAGTTCGCCGTCGAGCACGATGAAGGTCTCGTCGGTGTCGGCGTGGCTGTGCCAGACGAAATCGCCGTGCAGCTTCACCACCTTGAACTGGTAGTCGTTCATCTCGGCAATCACTCGCGGCTGCCAGGTTTCGTGGATAAGCGCGAGCTTGTTCTGCAGGTTGATCGGTTGGCGTTGGGTCACGGTTGATTCTCCTTTTTTGATTGGGCTGACACTAAGGCCGCCCCGGCAAGCGGTCTTGCAGGAACTTGCGCTTCGATCGCCCAGGCATTGACTTCATCGGGTTGCCACCCCCGTCCTTGGTGCAGACAATCGGACCTTGGTCCGTCAGAAAGGAGGTGCCATCCCATGGCGCAGAACATCTACGACAACCCCGAATTCTTCGCCGGCTACGCCCAGCTGCCGCGCTCGCAGCACGGCCTGGACGGCGCGCCGGAGTGGGCCTCGCTGCGCGCGTTGCTGCCGCCGCTGGAGGGGCTCGATGTGGTCGACCTTGGCTGCGGCTACGGCTGGTTCTGCCGATATGCGGCGGAGCAGGGCGCGCGCACGGTGAGCGGGCTGGACGTGTCACAGAAGATGCTCGACCGCGCACGGGAGACGACCGAGGCGGCGCAAGTGAGCTACTTCCGCGCCGACCTCGAGCAGCTTGAGCTGCCCACCGCGGCCTTCGATCTGGCCTACAGCTCGCTGACCCTGCATTACCTCGAGGATCTGCCGCATTTCTTCCGCAACGTGCACGACGCGTTGCGCCCTGGCGGCAGCCTGGTGTTCTCCATCGAGCACCCGATCTACATGGCGTCGCGCAATCCCGGCTGGATCGTCGAAAAAGACGGCCGCCGCTGCTGGCCGGTGGACCATTACCAGGACGAAGGCGAGCGCCGCACCGACTGGCTGGCCAAGAGTGTGCTCAAGCATCACCGCACCCTTGGCAGCATCCTCAATGCCATGATCGGCGCGGGGCTGACGCTGCGCCACGTCGAGGACTGGGGGCCGAGTGCAGAACAGGTGCTGGCCAACCCGGCATTGGCGCAAGAGCGTGAGCGGCCGATGTTGCTGCTGGTCGCCGCGCAGCGCTGAGGAGCGAAAAACCGGCGACTATGCTCAGAACATTGCACCCGTTTCTTGCCGGAGATTGCCATGTCGCAGCCCTTGCCCGCCGTTCGCCCCAGCGTGATTCCCTGCCTGCGCTACCGCGATGCGCCGCAGGCCATCGACTGGCTGTGCGCCACCTTCGGTTTCCAGCGCCAACTGGTGGTCGCCGATGACCATGGCGGCATCGCCCATGCGCAGCTGGCGCTGGCCGACGGCAGTGGGCTGGTGATGCTCGGCTCGCTGCACGACAACGAGTACGGCCGGCTGATGCGCCAGCCCGACGAGATCGGCGGTTGCACCCAGAGCATCTACGTGGTGGTCAGGGACGCCGAGGTGCTGTATCGCGCGGCGGTGAACGGCGGCGCGCAGATCGTCATCGACATCAAGGACGAGGACTACGGCGGCCAGGGCTTCACCTGCCGTGATCCGGAAGGGCATATCTGGAGCTTCGGCACCTACGATCCGTGGCACTGACGGCGACGTTCGCAACATCCTGCCCAACCCCCGTGCTTGACGCTTTCCCACCCGCAATGTTGATATGCGCCCCGTTTCAGGTGCCCCCCGCCGCCGTGCGTGGGGTGAAACGGGAAGCCGGTGCGTCGCCTTCGTGCGATCAGTCCGGCGCTGCCCCCGCAACGGTAAGCGAGCGGAGCATCCACTAGGCCACTGTGCGCAAGCATGGGAAGGCGGATGCCCCACGACCCTCGCAAGCCCGGAGACCGGCCTGGAACCTGTTTGGCAAACCCGCGGTGGGCGGGCGTGAGCCGGTTCCCGGGGCGCGCTCGTTCCGGGTGTCGCTGCGCCGCCTGCGAAATTTCTATTTCGAGGCGATCACCTTGCAACATTCTTCGTTCCTGAACCGGCGCGCCCCGCGCTGGACTCCCGTTCTCTCCCTCTGTGCCCTCAGCTCGCAGCTCGTTGCGGCGCCACTCGACCTGGCCGACGAGATCGTCAGCGCGCCTTCGGTGGAGTCCACCACCGTGGCCGACATGGCGCGCTACGGCAGCAAGCTGGAGGTCATCGACCGCCAGCAGATCGAGCGTGCCGGCCCCAGCGCCGACATCACCCGCGTGCTGCAGATGTACGTACCCGGCCTGTTCGTTGCGCCGAAGAACGGCCCGTTCGACTACGGGACCTACTCGCTGCTGGGCGGGCGCAACGACGACACGCTGATCCTGCTGGACGGCGTGCGCCTGAACAACCGCCTCTACGGCGGCATCTACATCGACACCCTGCCGACCACCGCCGTGGAGCGCATCGAAGTGCTCAAGGGCGGCCAGGGCCTGTTGTTCGGCACCCAGGCGGTGAGCGGGGTGATCAACATCGTCACCCGCAGTGCGCGTTCGCGCGAGGCGGCCGGTGAGGTGAACCTCGGCCTGGATACGTTCAAGGGTCGCAGCGGTGATGCCCGCGCGGAGCGAATCGTGCAGAACGGCCTGGGCGATCTCGGCCTGATGGCCTACGTCAGCCACAACCGCTCCGACGGCTACCAGCCTTACCGCGACCAGGACATGACCAGCACGGTCAGCGACAAGCGCCGCTCCTATGACGTCAACGTGTTCGGCGCCAAGGCCATCCAGGCCATCGGCGAGGCCTCGCGGTTGGAGCTGTTCTACCAGTACGCCGACGCCGAACTGGACTTCGCCCGCCCGACATCCAACCACCACACCAGCAACAACCGTATCCAGCAGATCGCCACGGCGACCTTCCAGCAGAGCGTCAGCGACGACTTCAGCTGGTTCGCCAAGACCCATATCAATGACTGGGACACCCGCTACGACCGCGTCTACAACCTGCAGGGCGGCGGCACCCAGGTGCTCAATCACAACGACTACTGGGGCTTTACCGACTGGGGCGCGCAGCTTGAGGGCAAGGCCAGGTTGGCCGGCGGCCACGAGCTGGTCTTCGGCAGCGACAACCAGTGGTACAAGGGCCAGGACGACGTGCTGATCATCGACAACGACAAGGCCGAGTCCCACGCGCTGTATGCCCAGCTGCGGCCGAACATCGAGGCGCTGCCCGACTGGCACCCGAGCCTGGGCGTGCGCCGCGAGGAAATCTCCGGCGGCGAGGGCGCCACGGTATGGATGCTCACCTCGCTCTACGACCTGACCCAGCAGCTCAAGCTGCGCGGCCAGTTCGGCACCGCCTTCAAGCTGCCCACCGCCGAGCAGTTGTTCGTCAACGAACCGGGCGATGAAGTCGGTAACCGTGACCTCAAGCCCGAGCGCAGCCGCAACGCCGAGTTGGGCCTGGATTACACCGGCGAGCTGTTCGACCAGCCGTGGAGCGGCAGCGTCACCCTGTTCCGCCGCGAGATCACCGACCTCATCACTCTCGCCGGCGACCAGTGGGTGAACGGCAACGGTGAGATCGAGGTACGCGGCGTGGAAGCCAACGGCCAGTGGCAGTTTGGCCGGCACTGGCAGGTCTCGGCCGACGCCACGCGCAACCTGGTGGACAGCCGTGACGGCGTGACGGTCAACAACATCCCGCACTTCTTCGCCCGCGTGCGTGCCGGCTACGACGACAACTTCTGGGGCGCCGGCCTCGCCACGCGCTACGTAGGCTCAATCGTCAGCGCCCAGGACGACGACTACGGCCATTACAGCGTGCTCGACGGCGACGCTTACCGCTACCTCGATGTGGCCCGCGCACACCGCCTGAGCCTGCTGCTGGAGAACCTGCTGGACCGCGACTACGCCACCGGCCGCACCAGTAACGGCATGCGTCAGGTGGACAACCTCGGCCGCCCACGCACCGCCGAACTTCGTTACACCTTCAGCTTCTGATGAAGGCCATCCTGCTGGTCGGCCCATTGGCCGGCGTCCAGGGCGAGCACCTGCAGCGCGCGGTATCGGCGCGTCTTGCCGGTGTCGAGATCATCGACACCGGCGAGGGTTTCGATTCGCTCTGGAGGCGGATGCGCGAGCTGTTCGCCGAGAATCGTCAGCTGTTGCTGGTGGACCTGGAGCCGAGCGCTGACGGTGCCTACCTGGACTGGTTGCGTGCCGAGCTGGCCGTGCTGTCGGCAGGCTATCCCCAGGCGCCGCCGCCCAGGATCACCGCATCGGCGCTTGGCCGGCGCGGGCTGGATGCGACGGCGGTACTGGCGGCGATTGACGATCCAGCGCAGCAGTTGGATTGCCAGGGCATCGGCGAGGTGCCGTCACAGCCGGACTGGTCCGCGCCGCCGCCGCACCGGCATCACCTGTTCCTCTGTACCGGGCCGCGCTGCGTGCGGCGCGGTGCGCTGCCGCTGTGGAAGACCTTGCGCCGCGAGCTGATCCGTCTCGATCTCTACGAGAACGGCGAGGGTGCCTTGCTGACCCGTACCGGTTGCCAATTTCCCTGCAATCGCGGGCCGGTGCTGACGGTCTATCCCGAGCGCGTCTGGTATGGCCTGCACAGTGACGAGCAGGTGTGTCGGGTGGTGCAGGAACACCTGCTTGATGGCGCGCCGGTGGCGGATTTGCGCGTGGATGACGAAGCATGAGGCCGGCATGGCTCTTTGTAGGAGCGAGCTTGCTCGCGAAGCGCTTGATGCCATCGGTGCCCGGTTTGGCTCGCGAGCAAGCTCGCTCCTACACATTGGCATTGGTGCTCGGGCTGGCGGCGATGCTGGGCATGTCGACGGCCACTGCCCAGGACTACCGCAACTGCGCGCAGGACTGGCACATCGATCACCCACCGCAGCGTATCCTCGCCCTCAACCAGCATGCCGCTGACCTGCTGCTGGCGCTCGGCGCGGGGACGCGGCTGATTGGCGTGGCCTACATCGATGACGATCTCGACCTGACGAAGGAAAGTTATCGCGGCGTGCCGCTTCTATCCCGCCAGTATCCATCGGCGGAAGCGGTCTACGCGCAGCGTCCGGACCTGGTAGTGGCCGGCTTTGCCTCGGCCTTCCGGCTGGGCAACCTGTCCCGCGAGGAACTGGCCGGTCATGGCGTCGCCAGCTACCTGCTGGATGCCGGTTGCGCTGCGCGGCAGGACGATCTGTTCGCGGGTATCGAACTGGATCTGAAAACGCTGGGCAATCTGATGGATGAGCAGGAGCGAGCGCAGGAACTGATTCGCCAGCAACGCGCCGAGCTGGCCAACGCGCGCCGCCACTTCGTCGGGAGCGCGCCGCTGGAAGTCTTCTACCTCGACAGTGCCAGCAATGGCCTGGAGAGCCAGGGCCGGCGCGGCGTGGTCACCCAGTTGCTGCACGCTGCCGGCGCGCACAACCTGTTCGAGGATGTCGATCTGGGCGGCTTTACCGCCAACACAGAACAACTGCTGGCGCGCGACCCGGATGTGATCCTGCTGGCTGACGCGCTGTGGTCCACGGCCGAGCAGAAGAGGCGAGCGTTGCGCGCCGACCCGGTCCTCTCACGCCTGCGTGCCGTGCGCGAAGGGCGCTTCGTGGCGCTGCCTTTTACCCACCTGTTCCCCGGCGTGCACAGTGGCCAGGCCGCTCGAGAACTGGCGCAGGCGCTGAGCCGGTTTTGAGCGGGGACGTCCGGTCTGTTCGTCGTCCACTGTTCCTACCCAAGCGCTGGAGCGCGTGTTAGAAAGCGCCCATCGATCATTCGGAGGTTGTCATGGGCAAGTTGCGCGTTGGGGTGATTTTCGGTGGGCGTTCGGCGGAGCACGAGGTGTCCCTGCAATCGGCGAAGAACATCGTCGACGCACTGGACCGCGAGCGCTTCGAGCCGGTGCTGATCGGTATCGACAAGGAAGGCCGCTGGCACCTCAACGATGCCTCCGACTACCTGCTCAACCAGGAAAACCCCGCGCTGATCGCCCTCAACCGCTCCAACCGCGAACTGGCGGTGGTGCCCGGCAAGGCCGAGCAGCAGTTGGTGGAAACCGGCAGCCGCCAGTTGCTCGACCATGTCGACGTAATCTTCCCCATTGTCCACGGCACCCAGGGCGAGGACGGTTGCCTGCAGGGCCTGCTGCGCATGGCCGACATCCCCTTCGTCGGCTCCGACGTGCTGGGCTCGGCCATCTGCATGGACAAGGACGTGAGCAAACGCCTGCTGCGTGATGCTGGCATCGCCATCACGCCTTTCGTCACCCTGACCCGCACCAGCGCCGGGCGCACGCCATTTGCCGAGGCGCAGCGCAAGCTCGGCCTGCCCCTGTTCATCAAGCCGGCGAACATGGGCTCCTCGGTGGGCGTCAGCAAGGTCGAGGACGAGGCTGCCTACGACGAAGCCGTGCGCCTGGCACTGGCCTTCGACGACAAGGTGCTGGTGGAGTCCGCCGTGAAGGGCCGCGAGATCGAGTGCGCGGTGCTGGGTAACGAACAACCGATTGCCAGCGGTTGTGGCGAGATCGTGGTGGGCAGCGGCTTCTACTCCTACGACAGCAAGTACATCGACGAAGACGCGGCCAAGGTCGTGGTGCCGGCGGATATCCCGGCCGAGGCCAGCGAGCGTATCCGTCAGCTCGCCGTGGATGCCTTCCTGGCTCTGGAGTGTTCCGGCCTGGCACGGGTCGACGTGTTCCTCACCGACAGTGGCGAGGTGCTGGTCAACGAGCTCAACTCGCTGCCCGGTTTCACCCGCATCAGCATGTACCCCAAGCTCTGGCAGGCTGCCGGGATGACCTACAGCGAGCTGGTCAGCCGCCTGATCGACCTGGCCATCGAGCGCCACGCCGCGCGTCGGAACCTGCAGACCAATCGCTGATCCACAGCCCGGCTCCTGCTTCTGCGCTACCCTGAGTGCCCGTCGCCCGGTTTCGGGCGGCCGGCCCCGTGTCCCCATTACCCGCGCAAGAAGGAGCACGAGATGAACACCGTAGTATTCGCCGACGGCACCGCCGTTCCCGCCATCGGCCAGGGCACCTGGCGCATGGGGGAGGATCGCTCGCAGCGCAAGCGCGAAGTCGCCGCCCTGCGCGAAGGTATCGAGCGCGGCCTGACCCTGATCGACACCGCCGAGATGTACGGCGAGGGCGGCTCGGAAGAGGTGGTCGGCGAAGCGCTGGCCGGGCTGCGCGAGCAGGTCTTCCTGGTCAGCAAGGTCTATCCGCACAACGCCAGCCGGCGCGGCGTGCCCGAGGCCTGCGAGCGCAGCCTCAAGCGCCTGCGCACCGACTGCCTGGACCTCTACCTGCTGCACTGGCGTGGCCAGTATGCGCTGGAGGAAACCGTCGAAGCTTTCGAGCGGCTGCGCGAGGCCGGCAAGATCAAGCGCTGGGGCGTCTCCAACTTCGACCTCGACGACATGCAGGAGCTGAACGAGCCGGCCTGCGCCACCAACCAGGTGCAGTACAGCCTGGAGGAGCGCGGCATCGAATGGGACCTGCTGCCCTGGTGCCAGGAACAACGCATGCCGCTGATGGCCTACTGTCCGGTCGGCCAGGGCGGCAGCCTGCTGCGCCACCGCACCCTGGCGGAAATCGCCGGCCGTCACGACGCCACGCCGGCCCGTGTGGCGCTGGCCTGGCTGATCCACCAGCCGGGCGTGATCGCCATTCCCAAGGCAGTAGAGCCGCTGCACGTGCGCGACAATGCCGCTGCGCTGCAACTGCGACTGACAGCAGAGGACCTCGAAGCCCTGGACGCGGCCTTCCCGCCGCCGACCCGCAAGCGCCACCTCGCCGTGGTCTGAGCGCGGCCCGCCGCCCGGTCGTCGCCCATCCCGGCGCGACCGGGGGGCGATGCTAGCCTTGCCCAATGGCCAAGACGGCCTGGAGGGAAGAGGCGATGAGCAACTACACGGCGGATAGCGCCGCCATCAACCGGGTACTCACGGACTATGTCGAGGGCATGACCTTCGGCGACGAGGCCAGGCTGCGCCAGGCCTTCCATCCTTCCTGCAAGATCATCGGCAACTACCATGGCGCGCTGGAGTGGTCGTCGCTGGACGAGTTCATCGGCGCCATCAAGGCCGAGTCGCCGCCTTCGGAAGGCGCGCCGCCAGCGTGGGAGCTCAAATCTCTGGACATCACCGGCGACAGCGCGGTGGCCAAGGTCACCGACGAGTTTCTCGGCATGCACTTCACCGACTACCTGTCATTGCTGCAGGTCGGCAACGGCTGGCAGATCATCAACAAGCTCTACTACCTGCACGAGTGACGTGGAACGCATCGGCCTGCGCGGTACACCGGAAACCCTGCTGATCACCCTCTACGCCAAGGCGAAGGAGAGCGAGCTGCCCGACAGCCTGCTGCGTGACCGGTTCTCGCGGCAAGCCGTGGAGCAGATCGACTATGACTTCGCGCGCCTGCACATCGGCCCTGCCGAGCAGGTGGGCATCGCCCTGCGGGCCAAGCTGTTCGACGACTGGGTGCGCGACTTCCTCGCGCAGTATCCGGCCTGTGTGGTATTGCAACTGGGCTGCGGGCTGGACAGTCGCGTCTTTCGCATCGACCCGCCGTCCACCGTGCAATGGTTCGAGGTGGACTTCCCCGAGGTGATCGCACTACGCGAGCGCCTGTATCCGCCGCGGCAAGACTGCCATCTGCTGGCCACCTCGCTGACGGCTCCGGACTGGTGGCGCGCGGTGCCGACCGGGCGGCCGGTCCTGATCCTTTCCGAAGGCGTGCTGCCCTACGTCGAGGCAGACAAGGTGCCCGAGTTGCTGCGCGCGCTGGTGATGCACTGTGGCCAGGGTGAGCTGGCGCTGGACGGCTACAGCCGCCTGGGTATCCGCCTGCTGCAGTGGAACCCGATGATCCGCCGCACCGGCGCCGTGCTGCACTGGGGCATCGACGAGCCGCAGGAACTGGAGCAGCAAGTGCCGGGCCTGCGCTTCGTCGAGGCCATCGCCGCCTACGACCGCGCGCAGATCGCCCGTCTGTCGCTGGGCATGCGCCTGCTTTACGAGATCACCCTGGCCATTCCGGCGATGCGCCGCATGGGGCGCCTGCTGCGCTATCGCTTCGGCTAGACAGGCCGATTCGGCCGCTGGCTGCTTTACTCATCCCTCTACGACGACAGTGCGCAGGAGCCGGCGATGAAGCTCGAGCCGTTGATGGAAATGAACGTGAAGGCCAGCGTGCCCGTGGAAATCGGCCGCGTGCCGCAGGGCCAGCGGCTGATCTCGGCAGCCGGCGGGGGGACCTTCAAGGGCCAGCGCCTGAGCGGCGAAGTGCTGCCCGGCGGTGGTGACTGGATTCTGGTGGATGGCGACGGCGGCTGGCATCTGGAGGTGCGCCTGGTGCTGCGCACCGACGATGGCGCGCGTATCCTGATGCAGCACAACGGGCTGCTGGTGGCCAACCCGAAGATCATCCATGCGGTCTCGCGGGGAGACAGCACCGAGTTCGGCGACACCTATTTCATGATCCAGCCACGTTTCGAGGTGGGCGACGACCGCTACCGCTGGCTCAATCACCAGTTGGCGGTGGGGGAGGGCCGGCTGGGGCCAGGCTGGGTCGAATACCGTTTGTACTCACTCGCCAATGGATGAGCGATGAAGAGCAAGACTTGTCACACACGGCGGGCACAGTTGGTGCATCAAGGAACTGGAGGCGACGCCATGGCTCTGCCCCCCCACATGCAGCCCGACGACAAGGTGGTGCTGTTCGACGGCACCTGCCGCCTGTGCAACGGATGGAGCCGCTTCCTCCTGCAGCACGACCGCGAGCGCCGGGTGAAGCTGTGCAGCGTGCAGTCCGCCGAGGGCCAGGCAATCCTCGACTGGTTCGGCCTGCCCACCGAGTATTTCGACACCATGCTCTATGTCGATGGCCGTGAAGGTTTCGAGCGCAGCGACGCCTTCCTGCGGGTGGTCGGCCAGTTGCCGGCGCCGTGGAACTGGTTGCGCGTGCTCTGGCTGATCCCCAGGCCGCTGCGCGACTGGTGCTACGACCGCATTGCGCTCAACCGTTATCGCCTGTTCGGCCGCGAAGATATCTGCCTGATGCCGTCGCCACAGTTCCGCGGGCGTTTCCTTGGCAATGACTAGCGCGGCCATCGCCCGGCTGGCGCTGGGGGTGGTATTCCTTTATCACGGGCTGGTGCCCAAGCTGCTGTTTCTCAGCGCCGATGAAGTGCGGATGATCGAGGCCCACGGCTGGCCGCTGTCCACCCAGCGCATTGCCGAGGTCGCAGGCGTCGCCGAGATCGTCCTGGCGCTGGCCATCCTGTTGCTGCGTCGGAGCCGCTGGCCGCTGTGGCTGGCGGTGGTTGCGCTGGTCGGACTGCTGGTGGACGTCGCACTGTTCGCCCCGGAATTGCTGCTGGGAGCCTTCAATCCGGTGTCCACCAATATCGCCGCTCTGGCGTTGTGCGCCATCGCCCTGCTCGGCGAACGGGGCGCGCACGCGTCGCGCCCCGCACCGTTGCGCTAGACCACCGTCAGAAGCTGCGGGAGACGCTGGCCACCACGGTGGCCGTGCACACGTCGCCGAAACCGAATTGGGTCCGGCATTCGTTCTGCGACAGGTCGGTGTCGATGTAGCTCACTGCCCAGTCGAAGCCCACCCATTCGTGGCTCAGCTTCGCCTCCCACTCGTGGTAGGTATCGCGGGTGCTGCCGTCGCCGGAAAGGTAGAGCGGGTCCTTGGCATCGTTGCGGCCGTAGCGCACGCGCAGCTTGAACTCGGCCGGCAGCTCGGCGTTGTAGGCCAGGTAGGTGTAGAGGTTGGCCTGGTCTTCGCCGAAGTAGGTCGGGTAGTCGTTGCCGTAGTACGCCGCCACTTCGAAGCCGTAGGCGTGGAGGATGGCGTAGGTGTCGCTCTGGTTGAACTGGCTTTCCTTGGGGTAGGCGTACTTGATGTAGCCCAGGTCCAGGGCGACATCCTCGTTGGCCTGCCAGTACCAGCCGCCGTAGTAGTCGATTTCCTGGCGGGTCTTCAGGCCACCGCCGAAGTCGACGTTGGAACTCCATACGCCCAGGTAGGCGCCGGAGGCGTGCTGCAGGGTGGCGCCGACCTGCAGGGCCGGGTCGCCCTGGGTCTGCGAGATGCCGCGGGTGCGGTAGTCGCTGACCAGCGCGGTGTCGATCTGCAGGTTGAAGTCATGGCCCAGCTCGACGGCCAGGGCGGAGGTGAGCGGCGCGCAGGCGAGCAGCGCGCCGGCCAGCCAATGGGGGCGATTCATGCGGGGAGTCCCTTTGTTGTGATTGTCTGTGGGCAGATGAAAAATCCCGCGCAGCACCCGCCCTCCCGGCTATGCCGAGGAGCGTGAAGGGAGTGCAGGGCTGGCGGGCAAGGCGCCGGGGCTGTTCAGACCCCGGCGCAGGAGCCCGGCTCAGAGAGCCGGTTGATCGTCGGCGCGGTAGACTTCGCGGCCTTCGAACAGGGTGCGCAGCACGCGGGCTTCGTCCAGTTGCTGGTCGGGCACGCTGAACACGTCGCGGTCGATCACCACCATGTCGGCCTGCTTGCCGGGAGCGAGGGTGCCGATCTTGTCGGCCAGGCCGATGGTCTGCGCGGCGTTGCGGGTGTAGGCGTAGAACATGGTCTGCCGATCCACGCGCTCGGCGGCGTT
The DNA here is from genome assembly GCF_057444315.1 of Pseudomonas sp. PVC-3-1. Classification (NCBI taxonomy): domain Bacteria; kingdom Pseudomonadati; phylum Pseudomonadota; class Gammaproteobacteria; order Pseudomonadales; family Pseudomonadaceae; genus Pseudomonas; species Pseudomonas sp. PVC-3-1. The sequence goes on along the minus strand of NZ_CM172023.1, from coordinate 5,734,783 downwards.
GAGTACGCCTTCCTCACCCTGGCGGGTCACGGCCTGGTAGATGGCCTTGAGCGGATCAGGCGTGGAAACCGGCCAGTCGCTGGCGCCGGCGATGGTGGCGCCGTTGTCCAGTAGCGACTTGGCCGGGTACATGTAGCGGTAGGCTTCGTCGGCGATGTAGGGCTTCACCAGCTCCACGGTGTAGGGCTCGGCGGTGGCCCAGTCCAGCTGCATCGAGGCGATCACGTTCAACTGCTTGAAGCGCGGGAAGTCCTTGGGGTTGACCAGTTGCAGGTGGGTGATCGAGTGGGTCACGGCGCTCTGCCGGTCCTTGCGCGCCTGGGCGAAGCCATTGAGCGATTCGCGCACCGCGCGGTCACCGATGGCATGCACGTGCACCAGCCAGCCGCGGGCATCGGCGGCGCTGACCAGCTCGCCGAAGTGCTTCGGATCGATCAGCAATTCACCCGGCTTGTGGCTGTTCTTGTAGTCCTCGAGCAGCGCGGCGGACTGCGCGGGGAACTCAATCACGCCATCGGCGAAGACCTTGATCCCCGGCATCGTCAGGTTGGGGATGCCCTGGAACTGCTGGCGGACCTTCTCGATCACGTCCAGGTCGGCCGGCGTGCTTTTCGGGTTGACCACTTGCAGCGCGGCGACGTGGGCGGTGAGCTGGCCGTCACGCGCCAGGTCGCGGTAGACCGGCAGCACGCCGACGGTCTTCTCGGTGGGCTTGATGGCGAACAGCGCCTCGCCAGGCGTGCCGTTGGCGGCCGGGTCCATCCAGGCGGTGATGCCGAGGCTGTTGTTGTACTTCACGGCAGCCACGCCAGCGCGATCCATGGTGGCGGTGTCGGGAACCGGCATGGCGGCGGCCACCAGGTCGAAACCGGAGTCGACCAGGAAGCCGGTGGGGTTGAAGTCCTTGTCGTGGGCGACGTTCTGCTGCTCCAGCGGGCTCAGGCCGCGCAGGCGTTTCGCATCCAGCCCGGCGCGCTTGAGCATGGCGGCGTTGGCCCAGGCGGTATGGTGGTCACTGCCGATCAGCACCACCGGCGTGTCCTTCCACTCGCCCTGGTTGAAGCGCTTGGCCAGGCCATCGGCCTGGGACCAGTAGGTGGAGTTCATGCCGTTCATGACAATGGTGTCGTGCACCTTGGCCTTGCCGCTGTCGCGATCCTGCTTGAGGCGCTTCTCGAAGGCGTCCAGGTCCATCTGTTCGTCCAGCAGGCTCGCGGAGATCAGCTCGAGGCCGCCGAAGATCGAGTGGGAGTGGCTGTCGATGAAACCGGGCATCAGTACCTTGCCGCCCAGGTCGACCTGCTTGCTGCCGGTGCCGGCGAGCTTGCGGATGTCTTCGTTGGAGCCCACCTGCAGCACCTTGCCGCCAGCGACCGCCACGGCCTGCTGCAGCGGTTGGCCAGGCTCGGCGGTGAAGACCTTGGCGTTGTACAGGATCAGGTCTGCGTTCTGTGCCTGTGCTTCAAAAGTGCCGAGTGCGATGGCGAGCGCCAGCGCGCCCTTGAGCATGCCGTGCATGACTTCCCCTTGCTTTTCGTTGGATTATTGTTGGTCTGCGGCGCAGGCTACTGGCGGACGGAGTCGCGCGGAAGTCGCCAATGGGCATAACACTTGTGAAGGATTGGCACGAATGACGATGGACAGATTCAGCAGCCTGGCAATGTTCGTGGCCAGCGCCGAGACCGGCAGTTTCAGCCGCGCCGCCGAGCAACTGGGCAAGACACCCTCGGCGGTGACCAAGGCGGTCGGCCAGTTGGAGATCGAAGTCGGCGCGCGCCTGTTCGAGCGCACCACGCGCAGCATGTCGCTGACCGAAGCCGGCCAGCTCTATCTGGACGGCGCCCGCGAGGTGCTGGCGCGGATGCGTGAAACCACCGAGGAGATCGCCCAGTTGCAGCACAGCCTGCGTGGCGTGCTGCGCATAACCGGGCCGCTGATCGTCGGCCCGGTGTTTCTCGACCAGGCCTGCGCGGAGTTCCTCGACCTGCATCCGGACGTGCGCCTGCAGGTGGACCTCTCCGACAGCTACGTCGACCTGCTCGACGGCCGCTACGACCTCGCCCTGCGCATGGGCAACAGTGACCTGCCGGGGCTGATCGCCCAGCCGCTGGCCGAGAGTCGCCTGGCCATGTGCGCCAGCCCGGCCTATCTGGAGCGGCGCGGTACGCCCCGTCACCCCAGCGAGATTCCAGAGCACGACTGCCTAGTCTATCGCCATCCGGCGCTGGATGACCGCTGGTGGTTCGATGTGGAGGGCGAGCGCTTTTCCACTCCGCGCACCGGCCGCCTGAACAGCGATAACCAGGCGGTGCTGCTGACCGCCTGCCTCGCCGGTCACGGCCTGCTGCCTTGCCCGCGCTGGAGCGTGCTGGAGCACTTGCGCAGCGGGCGGCTGGTGACGGTCCTGGACGACTACTTCTTTGAGCCCGATACCTTCGGTGCGCAGATCCTGGCGGTCTACCCGAGCAACCGGCGGGCGACGCGCAAGATCCACGCGTTCATCGAGCACCTGCGCGAATACTTGCGACGCGACGGCATCCTTTGAGTTCCTAGAGCAGCGCCCCGGCCCAGGCCGACACCAGCAACAGGGCTGCCATCAGCTGGTTGAGCCGCTGCATCTGCGTGGGCGAAAGCAGGCGCTGGCTGCCGATGCCCAGGCCGGCCCAGACGGCCGTGCAGGGAATCGACACGAGGAAGAACAGCAGCGACAGCAACTGCACGCGGTCCAGCCGATCGACACCGTGGCCGGCGTAAACGCTGATCACCGCCAGCGCCATCATCCAGGTCTTCGGGTTGACCAGTTGCAGCGCAGCGGCGCCGACCGCTCCCAGGCGCGCGGCATCGCCGTCGCGTTCCAGGTCCGCTGGCGGGCTGCGGAAAATCTGCCACGCCAGCCAGCTCAGCCAGAGCACGCCGACGACGCTCATCGCCTGCTGCACGTGCGGCCGGCTGGCCAGCACTTCGCCCAGGCCGCTGCCCACCGCCAGCACCAGTGCGGCGGCGGCCGCGCAACCGCCGAACATGATCGGCAATGCGGCGCCCCAGCCGAAGCGCGCGCTGTTGCTGAAGATCAGCAGGTTGGTCGGCCCTGGTGTGATCGAAGCGACGAAGGCGAAGAGGATGAAGGGCAGCCATTGGCCGAGCTGCGAGAAGTGCATGGCGGGAACTCCGGTGAATCCGTGGGAGTTCATCTTCGCCAGCACGGCGGGTTCAGTCTGGAAGCTTTGAGCAGCGCTTGCGGTAGTAAGCGGGGGTGACGCCATAGGCGCGTCGGAACCAGCGGCCGAGATGGCTCTGGTCGGCGAAGCCGAGGTCGGCGGCGATGTCGGCGGGCGCCAGGCCGCGGCCAAGCAACTGCCGCGCACGGGCCAGGCGCAGCTGGATCAGGTAAGCGTAGGGCGGCAGGCCGAAGGCCTGCTTGAACGCGCGGGTCAGGCGGAAACGGTCGCAGCCGCTGGCGCGCGCCACGTCATCGAGGCCGATATCGGTGGTCAGGTTGGCGTGCAGATAATCCCGCGCACGCTGCGCCACCAGCGGCAGGTGCGCTTGCGTGGCGCCGCGCTTGCGCCAGTGCAGGTGGCAGGTCATGCCGTCGAGCAGGTCATCGAGGGCGCTCTGCCGGACGATCTTCAGGTCGTTGCCGTGCACCGCCTGGAAGGCATTGTCGATGCGCCGCGCCAGTTGCGGGTCGTCGATCAGCAACTCAGGCACGGCCAGCTGGCAGTTGCCCGGCGCCTCTTCGAACAGCGTGGCGATCTCCCGCTCCAGCCAGGGGGCGTCGAGATAGAGGGTGCGGTAGGTGAAGCCGCCCTCGGTGGGGGCATCGCCGTCGTGGATGTCGCCGGGCTCGAGGAAGAACACCTTGCCGGTGGTGCTGACGTAGCGCTGGTTGCGGCTGCGGAACTGCTGCACACCGGACTCGGTGTAGCCGATCAGGTAGCTGTCGTGCCAGTGCGGGTCGTAGGCGTGGCCCTTGAAGTGCGCGCGCAGGCTCTGGATGCCGGTGTCGGCATCCTGTAGCAGGTCGATCCAGTTGTCTTTGTGCATGGGCCGCCTCCGCACCGCTTGCCCGGTCGGCCAGCATACCGCGCGTGGAGTGGCTGTCTGGAAGATTCGTGCAGCCGATGGTCGACTCGCATGCTTCGTCGACGCTGACGATATGATTGCTTCTTGCGCACATCGCCACACTCCAGGAGGGAGCCGTTCATGGGGCAGGACTACAACCTGGCATTGATCATCGCCGCGGCGCTCAGCGCCATCGCAGGGGCGCTGCATGTCGGCGTGGTGCTGGTCGGGCCGCGCTGGTACCGGCTGTTCGGCGCTGGCGAAAGGCTCGCCCGGGCCGCCGAAGCCGGGCGGCTTTATCCGGCCCTGATCACCTTCGGCATCGCCTTCGTGCTGTTCATCTGGTCCGCCTATGCGCTCTCCGCAGCCGGAGTGTTGAGGCCGCTGCCATTGCTGCGCCCGGCGCTGGCGGCGATCTCGCTGATCTACCTGCTGCGCGGCGTGGCCGGCCCGCTCATTCTCAAGGGCACCGGGCGCAGCCAGCGCTTCATCTACGTCAGCTCGGCAATTTGCCTGGGGTTTGCGCTGATGCATCTGCTAGGGCTGGCGCAGGTGTGGGGGCGGCTGGAGAACTGAGGGGCTGCTGCTTGCGAGTTGTGCCCCTGCGCAGTGCATGGCGGAGCGTCAGCGCGGGGCGTTCGACGTAGTAGTACGACACGCCACTGAGCAGGAAGGAAAACACCAGCACCGCTGGAACGATGTAGTCCGAATAGCTGATTGGCCAGAACGCCCGCAGGATGTAAATGACCACGAAGTGGTTGAGGAATACGCCGTAACTGATGTTTCCGAGGAACTCGTCGATCGAATGGAATGGGAATTTCGTCAGCAGATAGACGGCCGGGATGCCCAGTGCGATGCCGGCGCTCACTTCGGCATTGAATGGCCGACGCTCGATAATTCCAGTCATGATCGCCGCGAACATCAGCGCTGCCGCGACGGCGGTGCAAGCTGCAATGATCAGACCCTTGGCCCGTGCTTTGTACAGGTAGCTGCCGCAGAGGAATATGAACAGTACGCCGGGCAGAAGCCGGTATCCGTAATTGTCCGTGTTGACGTAACCCAGGCACGCGACGAGGAAGACGCCGACCGATAGCGAAAACGCAACACCGCGTAGCCTGTAAATGATCAGGAAAGGGATGGCCAGGTAAAAACACGCCTCCAATCCCAGTGACCATGCCGGCGGCAGGATGTCTGGGCTTGCAGCTCCGAACATGTAGAAACCCAGCGGCACCATGGCGATGCTTGCGGCCATGTTTCCGAGCGTCAGCTCGGCTGCCTGGGGTGTGTCGGGAAGGAGGAAGTGGATGGCCAGGCAAGCACTTGCGAAGTAGAGAATGAACTGGGGATATAGCCGCATCGCCCGGTCCAGGTAGAACAGGCCGACTTTATCCAAGGAGGCGTAGTTACGCTCGATCAGCGAGGTCATTACGAAGCCGCTGATCAGAAGGAACGAAATCACCGCGACCACGCCCGGGTTCAAGCCGGCAAAGGTTTTTCCCAAATGGGAAACGGCCACCAGAACGGCCAACAACAGACGATACGCCCCCACCCAAGCCCCCAGCATCCCTGTAATTTTTGCAGCTAAATTACGACGCTTTACCGTCGAAGAACAGGCTCCCCTATACCGCCGTACAGTGGGCGCGATGACGACGCCTCATTCAGCGCCGACGAATACGTCACGGGAGGTGGAACTGCCCCTGGCCGGTTGGCCGGCAGGGACAGTCACCAAGGATGTATCGCGTGGAATCAGCCCGCTGCGGCCTCGAAGCTGTCGCTGCGCGCCATGCGCCAGATGCGCTCGTAGAACTCGCCTTCGATGTTGCCCGAGAGCAGTTCGCCGGGTTTGAGGAAGTAGTGCAGGTGCGAGAACAGGCGGATCTCCGTGGCGGAGACACGACGTACCAGGTGCTTGGCTTCCAGCTGCGACGGGTGCTGGATGCCGGCGGCGGCGATCATCTCCGCCAGGCCCTTGAGCGTGTTGCGGTGGAAGTGGTAGACGCGCTCGGCCTTGTCCGGCACCACCAGGGCGCGCTGGCGCAGCGGGTCCTGGGTGGCGACGCCGGTGGGGCATTTGTTGGTGTGGCAGGACTGCGACTGGATGCAGCCGATGGCGAACATGAAGCCGCGCGCCGAGTTGGCCCAGTCGGCGCCCATGGCCAGCACGCTGGCGATGTCGAAGGCGCTGACGATCTTGCCGCTGGCGCCGATGCGGATCTTGTCGCGCAGGTTCAGGCCGACCAGGGTGTTGTGCACGAACAGCAGGCCCTCGCGCATCGGCAGGCCCATGTGGTCGGTGAACTCCAGCGGTGCCGCACCGGTGCCGCCTTCCTTGCCGTCGACGACGATGAAGTCGGGGAGGATGCCGGTTTCGTGCATGGCCTTGGCAATGCTCATGAACTCCCACGGATGGCCGATGCACAGCTTGAAGCCCACTGGCTTGCCACCGGAAAGCGCGCGCAACTGGACAATGAAGTCGAGCAGTCCGTGGGGCGAGTCGAAGGCGCTGTGGGAGGAGGGCGAGATGCAATCCTGGCCCATGGGCACGCCACGGGTGGCGGCGATTTCCGGGGTCACCTTGTGCTTGGGCAGGATGCCGCCATGGCCGGGCTTGGCGCCCTGGCTGAGCTTGATCTCGATCATCTTCACCTGCGGGTCGACTGCCTGCTTGGCGAAGCGCTCGGGGCTGAAGCTACCGTCGTCGTTGCGGCAGCCGAAGTAGCCGCTGCCCAGTTCCCAGGTCAGGTCGCCGCCGTATTCGCGGTGGTAGGGGCTGATGCTGCCTTCGCCGGTGTCATGGATGAAGCCGCCGAGCTTGGCGCCCTTGTTCAGCGCGCGGATGGCGTTGGCGCTGAGCGAGCCGAAGCTCATCGCCGAGATGTTGAACACCGAGATGGAGTAGGGCTGCTTGCACTCCGGGCCGCCGACGGTGACGCGGAAGGTGCACGGGTCCGCCACCGGCGCGGGGCGGATGGAGTGGGCGATGAACTCGAAGCCCGACTGATAGACGTCGATCAGGGTGCCGAAGGGCTTGTCGGCGGTCTCGTTCTTTGCCCGCGAGTACACCAGGGCGCGCTGGGCGCGGGAGAAGGGCAGGGCCTCCTGGTCGCCTTCGAGCAGGTACTGGCGGATCTCCGGGCGGATGGCTTCCACCAGGTAGCGGATGTTGCCCAGGACCGGGTAATTGCGCCGTACCGCATGGCGCTCCTGCAGCAGGTCGAAGACCCCGAGCACGCTCAGGGCAAGGGTGGTGAGGGTGAAGGGCCACACCCAGTCATGCCCGAGGAAGGGCAGGCTGAGCACGGTGAACAGGACGCAAGCGGCAAAAAAGGCATAGCGGCTTAGGAGCGACAGGTTCATGGAATCTCCAGTCGTCAGGCTTTGATCACGGTCAGGTTGGCCGAAAGGGCCGCCACAGAGCATGGCAGGCATCACGCGAACGTGCCTGGGCAAAGGTCAATGCGGCGGACTTTCGGAAGTCGTTCTAGTTCTGGCGGGCATCGACGGTAGCCCGAAGCGATGGAAAAAGAAAGCTAGCTAACGATTTTCTCGGGGGCTGAGAAAGCTTGTTTCGGGCGGTGCAAGGAGTCATGTGTCCGGGCTGTTCGCGAGCAAGCTCGCTCCTACAGGACTGAAGCCGGTGCGCTCTTCGTAGGAGCGAGCTTGCTCGCGAACCACCATTCACTCGGGCTAACAGGCAATCACATTCACCGCCAACCCGCCCTTCGCCGTCTCCTTGTACTTGTCCATCATGTCGCGCCCGGTATCGCGCAGGGTGTCGATGGCCTTGTCGAGGCTGACCAGGTGCTGGCCATCACCGCGCAGGGCGAGTTGGGCGGCGTTGATGGCCTTGAGCGAGGCCATGGCGTTGCGCTCGATGCAAGGCACCTGCACCAGTCCGGCGACCGGGTCGCAGGTCAGCCCGAGGTTGTGCTCCAGGCCGATCTCGGCGGCGTTTTCCACCTGCTCGAGGCTGCCTCCCAGGACTTCCGCCAGTCCACCGGCGGCCATGGCGCAGGCCGAACCCACTTCGCCCTGGCAACCGACTTCGGCACCGGAGATGGAGGCGTTGAGCTTGCACAGGATGCCGATGGCGGCGGCGGTCAGCAGGTAGCGCTCGATGCTTTGCGCGTTGGCGTTGCTGTCATAGCGCGCGTAGTAGTGCAGCACCGCCGGGACTATGCCGGCCGCGCCGTTGGTGGGTGCGGTCACCACGCGTCCGCCGGCGGCGTTTTCCTCATTGACTGCCAGTGCCCAGAGGTCCACCCAGTCCATGGCCCCGAGGGTGGTGGCGATCAGGTTGCCGCTGTCCGCCTCGTTCAGCCGGCGATAGAGCATGGGCGCACGACGGCGCACCTTGAGGCCACCTGGCAGTGTGCCTTCGGTTTCCAGGCCGCGGTTCACGCAGGCCTGCATTTCCTCCCAGATATGCGCCAGGCCGGCGTGGATTTCCGCCTCGCTGCGCACCGCCAGCTCGTTCGCCCACATCAGATCGCTGATGCGCTTGAAGCCGTGCTCGTGGCACAGGCGCAGCAATTCCTCGGCACTGTGGAAGGGGTAGGGCATGGGGCTGTCGGGCAGGGCGCGGTCGGTGTTGAAGTCCGCCTGGTCCACTACGAAGCCGCCGCCGACCGAGTAGCAGACGCGCTCGGCCAGCAACTCGCCCTGTTCATCCAGCGCGCGCAGGTGCAGGCCATTGGGATGGGCGGGCAGGCTGTCATCGTGAAAGACCAACTGGCGCGCCGGGTCGAAGTCGATCTCCTGCACGCCACCCAGGCGCAGGCGATGGCGCAGCAGGATGTCGTCCACCTGCGGGGCGAGGGTGGCGGGATCGGCTTCGGCCGGGTCGATGCCGAGCAGGCCGATCAGGCAGGCGCGGTCGGTGGCGTGGCCCTTGCCGGTGGCGCTGAGGGAGCCGTAGAGGTGCACTTCCACGGCGGCGGTGTGCGGCAGCAGATCGGCGTCGCGCAAGCGGTCGACGAACTCGCGGGTGGCGCGCATGGGCCCCACCGTATGGGAACTGGATGGCCCGACACCGGGCTTGAACATGTCGAAGACGCTGAGGCTCATGGGGATTCCTCCTACCTTCAGCATGGACCCATGAAGCCTCGAATGCTCACCGACCGCTCGGCGGCTGGACATTCACTGTAGGAGCGAGCTTGCTCGCGAACGAGTTCGCCGGCGGCTCCAGTGCTGCACGGTTCGCGAGCAAGCTCGCTCCTACAAAAGCGGCTCTAGCCCTGCGCCTGCAGGAACAGCGAGAACAGCTCCGACTGCGACTTGATCCCAAGCTTGGCGTACATGTGCTTGCGGTGGACCTTCACCGTCTCTGCGGAGATCGCCAGTTTGCGGGCGATTTCCTTGCTGGAGCAGCCGCTGAGCATCAACCGGCCGACTTCCAGCTCGCGGGCGGTGAGCGGGGTTTCCATCTGCTGCGCGGTGGACTCCAGGCGGTTCTGCCAGCGCGGCGGCGGGGGCGCTTCCTGCACTTCGCGCTCGAAGGCCATGCGTTGGCGCATCAGTCCGGCAACCCAGGGTTGCACCAGCGCGAGCAGGGCGATCTGCTCCGGGGTGAAGCGGCCCTTGCTGCCCACTGAGCAGCAAAGGGTCCGCTCGCCGTCGAGCTGCACGTTGATCTGCACCTCATCGGCCACCACGTTGAGGCTGAAGTAGCGCTGGTAGTAGTCGGTCTGCTCGAACATCTCCGGCGCCACGTCATCGAGCCGGAACAGCCCGCTGCCGGGCGCCTCGCGGCTGGCGATGTAGAACGGGTCAAGCAGGTAGAGGCCCTTGAGGTAGTCCTGGAACAGCGAATCCGGGCCACCGTCCTCGCCGGGACATTCGGCGAACACTTGTGGCCGGCCATCGCTGAAAAGCAGCACGACCCAGCTGTCGAAGGGCACATACTGGCCCAGCAGACGCACCAGCGAGGTCCAGAAAGTTGGCTTGTCCAGTGCCTCGATCAGCTGCCCGACCGAACGATGCCAGGCGATATCCTGAAGGGAAAGGCTCATGACTCTACCCCCGATGGGTTACCACGCGGGCGTAATTACCCGGTGATGGCACGCCCGGCATACTCGGTGGATGCCTTGAGCCGGCGCGGTGCGCATTTTGACCCTTTTGCGTTGCGCGGTCACTGGAATACAAGAATCCGAGGAAGCCCCATGAAAGTAGAACTCGTCCAACTCGCCGGCCGTGATGGCGACGTGGCCTGGAACCTGGCCCGCACCCTGGAGGCCATCCACGCCTGCGCCGACGACACCCAACTGGTGGTGTTCCCCGAGACCCAGCTGACCGGCTTCCCCACCGAGCAGAATATCGCCGCCATCGCCGAACCGGTGGACGGCCCCAGCGTCCAGGCAGTACAGCGCGCCGTGCGGGAGAAGAACATCAGCGTCGCCGTGGGCTTCGCCGAAGCCGCCGAGGACGGTCGCTTCTACAACACCACGCTGCTGATCACCCCCGAAGGCATCGCCATGAAGTACCGCAAGACGCACCTGTGGGCGTCGGACCGCGGCATCTTCACCCCGGGCGACCGTTACGCCACTTGCCTGTGGAACGGCATCCGCGTGGGCATTGTGATCTGCTTTGACATCGAGTTCCCCGAGTCTGCCCGAGCCCTGGGCCAACTGGGTGCCGAGCTGATCATCGTGACCAACGGCAACATGGACCCGTACGGCCCGACCCACCGCACCGCAATCATGGGCCGCGCCATGGAAAACCAGGCCTACGCCGTGATGGTCAACCGCGTCGGCGAAGGTGACGACGGCCTGGTGTTCGCTGGCGGCAGTGCGGTGGTCGACCCCTACGGCCAACTGATCGTCGAAGCCGGCCGCGAAGAGTGCCGGCAGATCGTCGAGCTGGATTTCGAGCGCCTGGCGCAATCGCGTCGCGACTACAGCTACCTGGCCGAGCGCCGCTTTGTGCTGCCGGGCGAGATGCGCGAGCACGACGATGGCCTGCGCGAGCTGATCATTCCCGCCTGAGTTCCCTTCCGGCACCGCTGCAAGGATGCCGGGGCGCAGGGCTGCGCCGATACAGCGTTATTCCACATTCGACGGGCGACCTGAGCGCCCGCGAGGCCTGCGGGTGAGCGCAGGCCAGCAACTTAGTACTGCCATAACAAACACAACGCGGAGTAAGCAGTAATGGCTCGACTCAAACGAACCCTGTCGCTGGGTTCGGTGGTGCTGTTCGGCATCGCCTACATGACCCCGATCATCGTCCTCGGTACCTTCGGCATCCTCGCCGACGTCACCCGCGGCGTAGTGCCCTCGGCCTACCTCGTCGCCTCCGTGGCCATGCTGTTCACTGCGCTCAGCTACGGGCGCATGGCTGCCGCCTTCCCGGTGGCGGGCTCGGCCTACACCTACGTGCGCAAGTCGATCAGCCCGAAACTGGGCTTCCTCGCCGGCTGGGCCGTGCTGCTGGACTACCTGTTCCTGCCCATGGCCATCTGGCTGATCGGCGCGGCCTACCTGCACTCCGCGTTTCCGGCGGTGCCCCAGGCGCTCTGGGTGCTGGCGTTCATCGGCGTGACCACCGCGATCAACGTGGTCGGCCTGCGCCTGGCGAAGAACATCAACGGCGTGCTGATGCTGGTGCAGTTCCTCGTCCTGATCGCCTTCGTCGGCCTGGCCATTCACTACGTCATGGGTGATGGCAGCCGTCCGCTGTGGACCCTGGAACCCTTCCTCAAGGAAGGCACTCAGCTGCCGCTGATCATGGGCGGAGCGGCCATCGCCTGTTACTCCTTCCTGGGCTTCGACGCGGTCAGTACCCTGACGGAAGAAACCCACGAGCCACGCAAGACCATTCCGCGCGCCATCCTGCTGATCACCCTGATTGGTGGCGGCATCTTCATCGCTGCCAGCTACTTCGTACAGCTCGCACACCCGTCGGTGGAGTTCCAGAACGCCGATTCCGCCGCGTATGAAATCGCCCGCAACATCGGTGGCGACCTGTTCGTCAGCTTCTTCCTGATCGGTCTGATCGTCGGCCAGTTCACCTCCGGGCTGTCGGCCCAGGCCAGCGCGTCGCGCCTGCTGTTCGCCATGGGCCGCGACGGCGTGCTGCCGCGCCCGTTCTTCGGGCGCATCAGCAAACGTTTCGAAACCCCGGTGAACAGCATCGTCCTGTGCGGCGTGGTGGCCCTGCTGGCGCTGCACATGGACGTCACCACTTCCACCTCGTTCATCAACTTCGGCGCCTTCCTGGCGTTCAGCCTGGTGAACCTCTCGGTGATCTTCCACTACTACCTCAACGCCGAGCGTCGCGGCCTGCGCGAGCTGGTGCTGTTCCTGCTGTTCCCGCTGATCGGCCTGCTTGCCGACCTGTGGTTGATGGTCAGCCTCGACCACCTGGCGATCTGGCTCGGCGCCACCTGGCTGGTGCTCGGCGTGATCTACCTGGCGGTGATCACCGGCGGCTTCCGCCAGCAACCACCGGAGATGCATTTCGAGGAGGCGTGAGCCCCGCGCGGGGCTATGCTGGGGACTCCGAGCCGTGATGCCCGAGGAGATCCCGCCATGCCCCGCCTCACTCTCTACCATTCGCCCCAGACTCGCTCCAGCGGCACCCTGGTGCTGCTGGAAGAACTGGGCGCCGAGTACGACCTCGAACTGATCAACATGAAGGCCGGCGAGCAGCGCAAGCCGGGCTATCTGGCGCTCAACCCGCTGGGCAAGGTCCCGGCGATCCGCCTCGGCGAATCGCTGGTCACCGAGCAGGGCGCCATCTTCATTTATCTTGCCGACCTCTTCCCCCGAGCGAACCTTGCTCCCGCTCTCGACGACCCGCTGCGTGGCCCCTATCTGCGCTGGCTGGTGTTCTATGGCTCCAGCTTTGAGCCGGCCATCGTCGACCGCGCCCTGAAACGCGAGCCCGCGCCAGCGGCCATGAGCCCCTACGGCGATTACGACAGTGTGATGCGCGCCCTCGCCGAGCAGCTGGAAACCGGGCCTTACCTGCTGGGCAACCGCATGACCGCCGCCGACGTGCTGTGGGGCGCGGCCCTGCGCTGGACCATTGGTTTCGGCGTGGTGCCCAAGCTGCCGGTGTTCGAACGCTACGTGGAACTGGTCACCTCTCGCCCGTCCTTCCAGCGGGTATGGGCGCGGGACGTGCAGTGGGCGGAGGAGCATCTGAAGGCCGCTGAAGCGAAGGCGCCCTGAACAGAGGGATGTATCGGAAGGTTTGCGAAAGGAGAGACCAAGCGAAGAATTTGAGGAAACAGTCTCAAGATGCTTGGGAAAATTCCTTTTTCGGCGTGGGCATATTTCCCATGTGGCCGAGCTGGTCAATGATCCATTCAACGCAGCGCACCCCATCGCGCGGCGTCGGCAACCATAACTACTACAAGCCGCTACGAGCGTTATGTCCCCCAAGGCCCTTCCACCTGGAAGGGCCTTTTTTATCCCTTCCCCTTTGCGTCGGAAAACAAAACCGGGATGTGGCGGATGTCTCAGAAGTGCATAGGGCGATTCCTACGCGGATGAGCGGGCTTGGATAAATCCGTCAACTTACCGATCATGCTTCCCGCACCCTGTTCCTACAGGGTGCTCCTAATGATTGATCGACTAGTCAATCGTTATCGTTTGGCCCGCCAGCAATGGCGGGCCTTTTTTATGGACGGGTGTTTCTCTTGCGGCCTTTGTTCATCGGGTGCCAGTGAGGCTTACGTCAGATTCTGTGATTTATCTGAAACGTAGGCACCGACTGTCAGCTCTTGGCCGCGCTGACACCTTCCAAGGTGGCAAAGGAGGTGTCCTTCGCTGTCAGCAGGAAATCCCGCATGAACGGCGCGTCCAGCATGTCCGCGCGGATAGCGGCGAACAGGGTGCAGTACAGGCCTTTCTCGCCCAGGCGCTTGGCAGTCACGTAGCCCCGCGAGCTGTATTCGTGCAGCGCCCAGTTGGGCAGGCTGCAGACGCCGCGGCCGGAAGCCACCAACTGCATCATCATCACCGTCAGTTCCGAGGTGCGTACTTGCGCAGGCTCCACGTCGGCCGGCTCGAGGAAGCGGGTGAAGATGTCCAGTCGATCACGTTCGATGGGGTAGGTGATCAGTGTCAGGTTGGCCAACTCTTCCGGGACGATGTAGGACTTGCCGGCCAGCGCGTGGTGGTTATCCACCGCCAGCAGTGCCTCGTAGGTGAACAGCGGCACGTAGGTAATGCCGGCGATTTCCACCGGGTCGGAAGTCACCACCAGGTCCAGGTCGCCGCGGGCCAGGGCCGGCAGCGGGGCGAAGGAGAAACCGGAAGCGAGGTCCAGTTCCACTTCCGGCCAAGCGTCGCGGAACTGGTCGATGGTCGGCATCAGCCATTGGAAGCAGCTGTGGCATTCGATGGCCATGTGCAGGCGGCCGGCGGTTCCGCCGGCCAGGCGCGCGAGGTCGCGTTCGGCGCCGCGCAGTTGCGGCAGCACGGCGTCGGCCAGTTGCAGCAGGCGCAGCCCGGCGCTGGTGAAGCGCACCGGTTTGGTCTTGCGGATGAACAGGGACAGGCCGAGGCGCTCCTCCAGTTCCTTGAACTGGTGGGACAGGGCGGACTGCGTGAGATGCAGGCGTTCGGCGGCTTCCACCAGGCTGTCGGCTTCGCGCAGGGCATGCAGGGTTTTCAGGTGACGGAGTTCAAGCATGGCGCGGCCTCGCCTCAATATGAGGGAATCTTGATTAAACGGCGGATCAATTGAGCTGCTCTCATGATAAGTCGGCGGCTGGCGCTTCACCAGTCCGGCTCTCACCAACTCAGGTAGAACATGCCTTTGGCCAACAGGACGATCAGTACCACATGGGCAAACACGCTGTAGTGAATACGCCGCGAGCGCTGGCCGCTCATGCGTCCTGCCCGAAACGAGTACATGGCGAAGATGAAATGGCCTAGGACGCTGGCGGCCAGCAACAGTTTGAGGCTGAGCAAAGTGGCGAAGGACGTTGCCAGCGGATCGACCAGCAGCGGCGCATAACGCAGGTGCAGCATGCCCAGGCCGCTGCCGAAGAGCGTCAGGATCACCCAAGGCATGACCCGGCGCAGGCGACGCCCCAGCGCGCCCTCCACCATCCTCATCGCCCGCGCCGGCACATGCTGGTGCACGCTCTCCAGGATAAGCACCTCGAAGAACACCGTGCCGACGAACATGATCGCAGCGAACAGGTGCAGCACCAGCAGGGCGGGATAGGCCATGACGAAACTTCCGCGCGAGGGGTTCCTATCTTCGCGACTGTCAGGGCCAGCCTCCCTTGATCCCTGTCATGGGAAACCCCGGAAGCGTGGGGAAGTGCCGTTGGCGACCGCTCGGCGCCTTTCATCAAACTGTCACGGAGCTGTGGCAGAGCGAACGTCGGAAATTCATCAGAATCGCTATCCACTGGGGTTTTGCGTTCCGGATTTTCACTCATGCGTGCTTTTCTACTGGCAGCCGCTCTGTTCTGCGGCCTGTCCTCCATCTCTATTGCCGATCGGGCCGTTGCCGCGGATCGTTGCGATGCGCGGGTGCCGACCGAAATGGTCGATCTGGGCGACGTGCGTCTGGCCTACCAGAGCATCGGCCGTCCCCAGGACCCGACGCTGCTACTGGTCATGGGCCTGGGCGGTCAACTCATCCACTGGCCGGATGAAGTAGTCGAAGCGCTCTGCCAACAGGGTTTTCGGGTGATCCGCTACGACAACCGCGATGTCGGCCTGTCTTCCTGGCGCGTACCTGCACCCAGCGGCAACCTGACCTACGAAGTGATTCGCTATCGGCTCGGTCTGCCCGTCAGCGCGCCCTACAGCCTGACCGACATGGCCGGCGACGCGCTGCATCTGCTGGACGCCCTGCATGTGGAGCGCGCCCATGTGCTGGGTGCAAGCATGGGGGGGATGATCGCCCAGCACGTGGCCGATCTCGCTCCGGATCGCGTCATCAGCCTCACCCTGGTCATGACCAGTTCCGGCGCCGAAGGCCTGCCGGCGCCCAGTGAATCCTTGCTGCGACTGCTCGCGCGGCGTGAAGCGGCCAGCCGTGAGCAGGCCATCGAGCAGCAGGCTGACCTGTTGGCCGCCCTCGGCAGCCCGGAAGTGCGTGACGACCGCCAGCAATTGCTGGAACAGGCGGCGCGCTCCTACGACCGCGCCTTCAACCCCGAAGGCGTACAGCGGCAGATGCTGGCGATCCTCGCCGAACCGAGCCGCGTGGAGTTGCTCAATCGCCTGAATGTGCCAACGCTGGTCGTCCACGGCACCGCGGACCCGCTGCTGCCGGTGATGCACGGCGTGCACGTGGCCGCGCATATCCGTGGTTCGGTGCTCAAGCTGATTCCGGGGATGGCGCATCGCTTCCAGGAGGATTTCAAGGAGCCACTGCTGGGGGCGGTGCTGCCTTATCTGCGTGAGCATCAGGGTGGTGGGCACGTCGCTCAGCTCTGATGTTTTTGTAGGAGCGGACTCTGTCCGCGATGTGCAACCCGCCAGTTCGGAGCTGTCCGAAATCGATCGCGGACAGAGTCCGCTCCTACGCTCCCTGTGAGATTAAGCCTTCCGGCAGGCTGTAGCGTTCAGCGAAATACTGTCGCAGGAACTCCACCGCCACCCGCACCTTGGCCGAGCTGGCCAGGGGCGCGGCGTACACCGCCCAGATGTCCGCCTGCTGCTGGTACTCCGGCAGCACTTGCACCAGGCGCCCGTCCTCCAGGCTGTCATGCACATCCCACCAGGAGCGCAGCAGGATGCCGCGCCCGTCGATGCACCACTGATGAACCACTTCGCCATGGTTGGATGACAGTGGCCCGGTCACCTTCACGCTTTCCTCGCCGTCCGGCCCTTGCAGGTGCCAGATGCCGAAGGGGTGGTCGCGCTCCTTGATCACCAGGCAATCGTGTCCTGCCAGTTCCGCCAGTGCGCGCGGTGTGCCGCGACGTTCCAGATAGGCGGGAGCGGCGCAGAGTACGCGGCGATTGCGCGCCAGGGGGCGGGCGATGAGGTTCGGATCGATCTCGTTGCCGACCCTGACGTCCAGGTCGAATCCTTCGCCGATCAGGTCCACCAGCCTGTCCTGCACATCCAGCCGGATATCCAGTTGCGGGTGGCGCGTGGCGAGCTCCGACAGGGCGGGGGCGACGAAGCGGCGGCCCAGTCCCAGGCTGCTGGCGATGCGCAGCTGGCCGCTGGGCTCTCGGTGCAATGCTGACACGTCATCGCCCATGCGCTGCACCGAGTCGAGGATGCGCAGCGCCCACTGGTAGACCCGCTCGCCATCCTCGCTGACCGAGACCCGGCGGGTGGTGCGGTGCAGCAGGCGCACGCCGAGGTCCTCTTCCAGCAGGCGGATGCGCTTGCTGACGAAGGCGGCGGACATGCCCAGCTCGCTGGCCGCGGCGGCGAAGCTGGAGCGGCGGGTGACATGGATGAAGACCCGCAGGTCTTCCAAGTTCGGCAGATTGTTCACATTTCGTGTTTCAAGAATCAACGGTCGATCTGATTATGTTTGTTTCGTCGACTTATAGCATGGCCCGCGCTGCTTCTTTCTTCTGACCTGCGAGGTGCCCCATGAGCAAGACCTACAGAATCGCCGCCATTGCCGGAGACGGTATCGGCCAGGAAGTCCTCCCCGAAGGTTTGCGCGTCGTCCAGGCGGCCGCGCGCAAACATGGCCTGGCGCTGGAGTTCGAGCATTTCGAATGGGCCAGCTGCGACTATTACCTGGAGCACGGCAAGATGATGCCGGACGACTGGTTCGAGCAACTCAAGGGCTTCGATGCGCTGTTCTTTGGCGCGGTCGGTTGGCCGGACAAGGTGCCGGACCACATTTCCCTCTGGGGTTCGCTGCTCAAGTTCCGCCGCGACTTCGACCAGTACGTGAACATTCGCCCGGTGCGCCTGTTCCCCGGCGTGCCCTGCCCGTTGGCCGGGAAGAAGCCCGGCGACATCGATTTCGTGGTGATTCGCGAGAACACCGAGGGCGAGTATTCGTCCCTGGGCGGCCGCATGTTCGAGGGTACCGAGAACGAGTTCGTCCTGCAGGAATCGGTGTTCACCCGCCGCGGCGTCGATCGCATTCTGAAGTACGCGTTCGACCTGGCGCAGACCCGGGAGCGCAAGCGCCTGACTTCTGCCACCAAGTCCAACGGCATGGCGGTGAGCATGCCGTACTGGGACGAGCGCACCGCCGCCATGGCCGCCAGCTATCCGGATATCACCTGGGACAAGCAGCACATCGATATCCTCTGCGCCCGCTTCGTTCTCCAGCCGGAACGCTTCGATGTGGTGGTGGCCTCCAACCTGTTTGGCGACATCCTCTCCGACCTCGGCCCGGCCTGCGCGGGCACCATCGGTATCGCCCCCTCGGCCAACCTCAACCCCGAACGCAAATTCCCTTCGCTGTTCGAACCGGTGCATGGCTCGGCGCCGGACATCTTCGGTCAGAACATCGCCAACCCTATCGCCATGATCTGGTCCGGCGCTCTGATGCTCGACTTCGTTGGTCAGGGTGATGCGCGCTACCGCGCCGCCCATGACGAGATTCTGGCGGCCATCGAGCAGGTCATCGCCCAGGGGGCGGTCACTCGTGACATGGGGGGGCAGTTGTCGACCCAGGCGGTGGGGACGGCAATTGCCGAGATCGTTAGCAGATAAATCCTGACTCTGTGGCGATCACGCATGAAATGCCCGTGGCTGTATGGCTGCGGGCATCAAGGGGGAGAGCACGAGGCGATGGAGAGCTCTTGCGCCCTGCGTCGATTCATCGCAGACTGTTAACCAATGGATAGTTGTTAACTGATGGTTAATTAAAAGAGAGTCAAACGGCTCGCTGATCCTTCATCCGCTGCCTGCGTCGGATGCGAAACAACAACAAAAAACGTCCCAGGAGACGCCTGATGTCCCCCTTGATGTCCCGCAACAAGAAGAAGGTCGATGTTTTCCTGATTTCCATGAGCCTGGTCGCAGTGCTGCTGACCGTGATCGGGCTGGCTGCGTTTCCGACCCAGGCCGAGCAAGCCGCGAACCAACTGTTCGAAATTGCCACCCGTACCTTCGGCACAGCCGTGCAGCTGCTGATCTTCGGCAGCTCCCTGGCTGTGCTCTACATCGCCTGCAGCAAGTACGGCCACATCCGCTTCGGCAGCGGCAAGCCGGAATACTCAACGGCTACCTGGGTGTTCATGTTCATCTGCGCCGGCATGGGGTCTTCCACGCTCTACTGGGGCGTGATGGAGTGGGCGTACTACTACCAGACGCCAGGCCTGAACATCGCGCCGCAGTCCCGTGAAGCGCTGGAGTACAGCGTCGGTTACTCCTTCTTCCATTGGGGCATCAGCGCCTGGTCGATCTACGCGCTGGCCTCGCTGGCCATGGCCTACCACTTCCATGTGCGCAAGAAGAGCGGCCTGAACCTGGCCTCCATCGTCGAGGCCGTCACCGGCTTCAAGGCCACCGGCCCGGTGGGGCGTGTGGTCGACCTGATCTTCCTGCTGACCATGATGGGCGCGCTCACCGTGTCCCTCGCGCTTACCGCCTCGACCCTGACCCGCGGCCTGTCCGGGTTGGTGGGGACACCGGACACCTTCTTCGTTCAGGTCATGGTGATCGGCGTGATCGCCGTACTGTTCTCCCTGAGCTCCTACATCGGCATCGACGGCGGCCTGCAGAAGCTGAGCAAGATCGTCTGCTACGGCGCGCTGGTGTTCGCCGCGGTGGTGCTGCTGGTCGGCCCGACCCAGTTCACCATCAACAACACCGCCAATGGTTTGGGCCTGATGATCCAGAACTACGTGCACATGAGTCTGTTCACCGACCCGGCCGGCGATGGCGCCTTCACCCGCAACTGGACGGTGTTCTACTGGCTCTGGTGGGTGTCCTACGCGCCCGGCGTGGCGATGTTCGTGACCCGTGTTTCCCGCGGCCGGCAGATCCGTGAAGTGGTGTTCGCCCTGCTGCTGGGCGGCAGCTTCGGTTGCTGGTTCTTCTTCGGTGCGCTGGAGAGCTACAGCATGCACCAGTTCATCACTGGCGCCATCGACGTGCCGAAGATCCTCAGCGAGCAGGGCGGCGAAAGCGCCGTGGAAGCGCTGCTGCTGGGGCTGCCGTGGGGCAAGCTGTTCCTCGCCGTGTACCTGTTCATCATGGCTGTATTCTGCGCCTCGCACATGGACGCCGCTGCCTATGCCGTGGCTGCCACCAGCACTCGCAACCTGCAGGAAGGCGACGATCCGACTCCGACACACCGGCTGTTCTGGGCCATCACCCTGACCCTGGTGCCGCTGGCCATGCTGTTTGCCAAGGCCTCGCTGTCGACCATGAAGACCGCCGTGGTGCTGACCGCGATTCCCTTCACCTTGATCCTGCTGGTGAAGGTCTATGGCTTCTTCAAGTGGATGCTCCACGACTACGGCTCGATGCCGGCCTATCGCATCGAAGAGGAAGCCGCCGCCATGGCGCTGGAGGGACAGCCTCCGCTGGCACCGGCTCCGCAGGACGAGTCCGTCGCCGACAAGGTGGCGCTCGCCCAATGAATCCTGCGTGGCGCCGCCAGCCCGAGGGCGGTGCCACCGGCAGGCTTTTTTTTGCCTGCGCTGTTAACCATCGGGTTGCAGTTAACTAACAAGTAAAGACCGCGCGTTGCGCGAGTCGATGAAAGCCTGGAGATATCTGATGACCGACTTCGAACGCCTGCCCGCCGACTTCTGCCGTGACCATGAGCGCGCCTTCACCATTCCGGCGAACTTCTACACCAGTGACGCCGTGTTCCAGCACGAGAAGGAAAAGATCTTCGCCCACAGCTGGATCTGCCTGGGTCACCGCAGTGAAGTGGCCGAGAAGAATGCCTACATCGTCCGCGAGGTGATCGGCGAGAGCATCATCGTTGTCCGTGGCCGCGACGACGTGCTGCGCGCCTTCTACAACGTCTGCCCACACCGCGGCCACCAATTGCTGGAGGGCACCGGCGGCATTGCCAAGAACGTCATCGCCTGTCCGTACCACGCCTGGACCTTCAAGCTCGATGGCGAGCTGACCCACGTGCGTAACTGCGACCAGGTCGAAGCCTTCGACAAGGGCGACTTCAGCCTGGTGCAGCTCAAGGTCGAGGAGTACGCCGGCTTCATCTTCGTCAACATGGACCCGAACTCCGGCAGCGTCGAAGACCAGTTGCCCGGCCTGCAGGCACGCATGCGCGACGCCTGCGCGGTGATCGATGACCTGCACCTGGCCGCGCGTTTCGTCAGCAGGACCCCGGCCAACTGGAAATCCATCGTCGACAACTACATGGAGTGCTACCACTGCGGCCCGGCGCACCCCAGCTTCGCCGACTCGGTGGACGTCGGCCAGTACGGCCACACCCTGCACGGCAACTGGACGCTGCAGTACGGCATCGCCAAGTCCTCGGAGCAGTCCTTCAAGGTCGACGAGTCGGTGACCGACCCGTCCTTCGCCGGCTTCTGGGCCTGGCCCTGCACCATGTTCAACGTGCCGCCGGGCGCCAACTTCATGACCGTGATCTACGAGTTCCCGGTCGACGCCGAGACCACCCTGCAGCACTACGACATCTACTTCCTCAACAAGGACATCACCGAAGAGCAGCAGAAGCTCATCGACTGGTACCGCGACGTGTTCCGCCCCGAAGACCTGCGCCTGGTGGAGAGCGTGCAGAAGGGTCTCAAATCCCGCGGCTACCGCGGCCAGGGCCGGATCATGGTGGACAAGCAGCGCACCGGCATCAGCGAGCACGGCATTGCCCACTTCCACAACCTGATCGCAGTGTCGCACCTGGACTGAGGCTTCCCGGCCCGCGGGCCGGACCTTGCGTAAAGCCCGCCCCGCGCTGTCGCGGGGCGGCAACCCATAAGAACAGAGCTGCCGCGCCTGAGGGGGCGGCGGAGGCGGGTGGCGAAAGCGCCCGCGAGATTGCAGTTGAGGTGAACCATGGCCAATTCCTACGAGATGTTCAGCGTGCGCGTGACTGCCGTGGAGCAGGCGACCCCGCAGATCAAGCGCTTCACCCTGGCGCGCACCGATGGCCAGCCAATGCCGGCCTTCACCGGCGGCAGCCATGTGATCGTGAAGATGGCCGGCGGCCTGAGCAATGCCTACTCGCTGATGAGCGATCCGCGCGACCTTGACCACTACCAGATCGGCGTGCGCCTGGAAGAACAGTCCAAGGGCGGTTCGGCCTTCATGCACCAGCAGGTGGAAGTCGGCAGCGAGCTGACCATCTCCACCCCGAACAACCTGTTCGAGCTCGACCCCACGGCCGGGCGCCACGTACTGATCGCTGGCGGCATCGGCATCACGCCGTTTCTTTCCCAGTTGCATGAGCTGGAAGGTGGCACCGTTCCGTACGAACTGCACTATGCCTTCCGCAGCCCGGAGCACGGTGCGTTCCGGAGCGAGCTGGCGGGCAGCCCGCATGCCGCCAATGTGCGTTTCTACGTGGACAGCGAAGAGCGCCGGCTCGATCTCTCCGTGTTGCTCGGGTCGCTGGCGGCGAATGATCACGTGTATGTCTGCGGGCCGAAACCGCTCATCGATGCGGTGATCGAGGGCGCGAAGAAAGCCGGCATTGCCGACGCCCGTGTGCACTTCGAACAGTTCGCCGCCGCTCCCGCCAGCGGCGGCGCCTTCACCCTGGTACTGGGCCGTTCCGGTCGCGAACTGCGTGTAGAGGAGGGCATGACCATCATCCAGGCCATCGAGAACGTGAAGGCCGCCCAGGTGGATTGCCTGTGCCGCGAAGGTGTCTGCGGCACCTGCGAGACGCGCATCCTTGAAGGTGAGGTCGAGCATTTCGACCAGTACCTCTCCGACGAGGAAAAAGCGTCGCAGCAAACCCTGATGCTCTGCGTCTCCCGCGCCCGCGGGGAGCGGCTGGTGATCGACCTGTAACTTCCTGGCCTTGATGTAGGAGCGAGCTTGCTCGCGAACCCACTGCGTAGTCGGGTTTGTTCGCGAGCAAGCTCGCTCCTACAGGTCTAGTGCTGTCATCCATCGGTTTACAGCTGTGTATACTGCGGCCCTTGATCACCTCCAGGGACCGCGCCACCGATGATGGAAAACAGCTTCGCCTTCCGTCTCAAGGAACTGCTCGAACTCCACAAGCTGACGCTGCAGACAGTGGGCACGGCGCTGGGGATCTCGCGCACGGCGGTGCACAAGTGGACCAAGGGCGGCGAGATCGACTACGACAATCTGCGCAAGCTGGCGGACTTCCTCAAGGTCAACTGGCTGTGGCTGCGTTACGGTGAGGAAGCCCTGCGCAGCGTGCAGGACGCCGAACCCGTCGAGCTGCCGATGACCGACCTGCGCCGGCGCTACACCGCCGAGATCATGGAGAGCGAGACGCGCATGAAACTGGCCCAGGAGGGCGCGCGGATCGTCACCTGGGAATGGAACCTGATCAGCGACGAGGTGACCTACTCACCCAACGTCGAGGCAGTCTACGGCTGGCACGTCAGCTCGAATCACGAGTTCTGGAGTCACCTGCCGGCCGAGGACGTGACAGCGGTGCAGGCGATGTACGACCGCGCCGCGGCCGAGGGCAAAGGCTGCGAGTGCGACTTCCGCATCGTCCAGCCCGACGGCAGCCTGCGCTGGATCGCCTCGCGCGCCACGGTGGTCAACGATGCCGTTGGCCGACCGCTGAAAATGGTGGGCATCAGCATGGACAACACCGAGCGCATGGCCACGGAGGAGCAACTGCGCAACAGCGAGGAGCGCTTCCGCGCCATCTTCGAGCTGACCTGGGGCGCGCTGGCCTACATCGGCCTGGACGGCAGCTGGCAGCGCGTCAACGGCAGCCTCTGCGAACTGCTGGGATACCGCGCCGAAGAGCTCTACGCCATGACCTTCCAGGCGATCACCCATCCCGACGACCTGGCGACCAACCTCGAACTGCTGCGTCAACTGCTGGCCGGGCACTTTGACCGCTACGTGGTGGAGAAGCGCCTGCGCCGCCGCGACGGCGAGTACGTCTGGGTGCGGGTGCGCACCTCGCTGCAGCGCCATCGCCAGGACGGCCTGCCTGATCACCTGATCAGCGTCTTCGAGGACATCCGCGCCGAACGCGCCGAGCGCGAGCGCCTGCAGGCGCGCATTGCCGAGCTGGAGGTTCAGCTGGCGGCGCGCGGCTGACTCAGTGCAGGCGCACCCAGACGAATACCAGCAGCGAAGCTGCCACCAGCCAGGCCAGCGCGGCCATCGCCAGCGACAGTTCCAGGCGCATGCGGTCCACCATCAGGTAGAGCGCGGCGAGGTAGACGAAGTAGGGAATGATCGACCACATACCGAACAGGATGGTGGTCTTCAAGTCGTCCAGCGAACGGCTCTTGCCGACGATGTAGTGGGCGATCAGGGCGAAGGTGGGGAACAGCGGCACCAGGCCGGCGATGTAGTAATTGCGCGTCTTCGACAGCGCGGCGAGGATCAGCACCACGCCGGCGCCGATGGTTGCCTTGAGGATCAGGTCCACGTCGTTCTCTAGCTGGCGACGCCACCGGGGCGTTGGCGTCGGGGGGATTACTCGGTGGATTATCCGCGAGACTGGCTGCCCACTCCAATTCGACGTTCAGGCGACCTGTGTACTCGGTTCCAGCGGGCTTTCGCTGCGCAGGAACTGCTCCAGGCGCTCCCGCTGCCGGGCATTGAGGAACAGGCCGAGCTTGGTGCGGCGCCAGAGAATGTCGTCGGCGTCGCGCGCCCATTCCTCGCGCACCAGGTATTCCACTTCCCGCGCATAGAGGCCGGCGCCCAGGTGTTCGCCCAGTTCGCTGAGGTTGTGTGCGCCGTCCAGCAGTTTCCAGATGCGGCTGCCGTAGGTGCTGGCCCAGCGCCGGGCGAGGGCGGGGTCGAGCTGGCGCAGGCGTTCCATGAGCTGGATGGCCAGGTCTTCCACAGTGGTCATGGCTTCGCCGCCGGGCAGCGGGGCATTGGCGGTCCAGCTCGCTTTCATCACGCCGGCAAAGTGCCGCGCCAGTTGATCCAGTGCGGCTTCGGCGAGCTTGCGGTAGGTCGTCAACTTGCCGCCGAACACCGAAAGCAGCGGCGCCTCGCCAGGGGTGTTGTCCAGCGCCAGGGTGTAGTCGCGGGTGACGGCGGATGGGTCGTCGGACTCGTCGTCGCACAGCGGGCGCACCCCGGAGAAGCTGCGCAGGATGTCCTGGCGGCTCAACTGACGCTTGAAGTGGGCGTTGACCACATTGAGCAGGTAGTCAGTCTCTTCTTCGCTGATGCTGATCTGCGCCGGATCGCCCTTATATTCGCGGTCGGTGGTGCCGATCAGGGTGAACTGACGCAGGTACGGAATGGCGAAGACGATGCGCCGATCCTCGTTCTGCAGAATGTAAGCGTGCTCGCCGTCGTACAGGCGCGGCACGATCAGGTGGCTGCCCTGGATCAGGCGGATGCCGTAGGGCGGTTTCTGCCGCAGCTCCTCACGCAGGAAACGGTCGACCCAGGGACCGGCGGCGTTCACCAGCGCGCGGGCGCGGATCGAGTAGAGGCTGCCGTCGTGGCGTTCCAGGTGCAGGTGCCACAGGCCCTTGCTGCGCCGGGCGCTGACGCAACGGGTGCGCGGGTGAATATGGGCGCCGTTCTCGCGGGCGGCCATGGCGTTGAGCACTACCAGGCGTGCGTCGTCCACGGAGCAGTCGGAATACTCGAAACCACGGGTGATCTCGGTCTTCAGCGGGCTGTCGATACCGAAGCGCAGGCCACGGGAGGCCGGCAGTTTTTCGCGTTTGCCCAGGTGATCGTAGAGGAACAGGCCGGCGCGGATCATCCAGGCCGGGCGCAGGTGCGGGCGGTGCGGCAGCACGAAGCGCAGTGGATGGACGATGTGCGGGGCCTTGGCCAGCAGCACCTCGCGTTCGGCGAGGGCTTCGCGGACCAGGCGGAATTCGTAATGCTCGAGGTAGCGCAGGCCGCCGTGGATCAGTTTGCTGCTGGCGGAGGAGGTGTGGCTGGCGAGGTCGTGCTGTTCGCAAAGGAACACCGACAGCCCGCGCCCGGCGGCATCCGCCGCGATCCCAGCACCATTGATGCCGCCACCGACGACGGCCAGGTCATAGACTTCGGCCAGGGGCGCGTGGCGCTTGCTGGTTGGGTGCATGGAGACCGCCTTGGGGATTGAAAGTGAATCTTTTGATGTTCGTTTTCGAAAATATCCTAGTTCAATGAACGGAATGTGACCAGCCTTCGGCGCGAACTCGCGCAGGCATTCGTCTGAATGTTCGAAAATGAATGGGTGAGGGGCTCAGACCAGGTCGAGCTGGACCTTGTGCTGGTGCAGCAGGCGCGCCACGGCGGCGGGCGGCGGGCTGTCGGTGAACACCCGGCTGACCAGGGAGATCGGCCCCAGGCGCACCATGGCGTTGCGCCCGAACTTGCTGGAGTCGGCGGCAAGGAACACCTGCCGCGCGTTGTCGATGATGGCGCGGGAGACGCGCACTTCCTGGTAGTCGAAGTCCAGCAGGCTGCCGTCCTCGTCGATGCCGCTGATACCCACCACGGCGAAATCGACGCGGAACTGCTCGATGAAGTCCACCGCCGCCTGCCCGACTACGCCGCCGTCGCCGCGCACGGTGCCACCGGCGATCAGCACTTCGAAGTCGTCCTTGCCGGCGAGGATGCTGGCAACGTGCAGGTTGTTGGTGATGACCTTGAGGTTCTGGTGGCCGAGCAGGGCGCGGGCGATGGCTTCGGTGGTGGTGCCGATGTTGATGAACAGTGAGGCGTTGTCCGGGATGTGCGCGGCGATGGCCTCGGCGATGCGCTGCTTCTCATCGCGCATCTGGTCGGCGCGGGTGTTGTAGGCGGTGTTCTCGATGCTCGAATCCCAGGCTGCCCCGCCGTGGTAGCGGCGCAGCAGGTTCTGTTCGGCGAGCTGGTTGATGTCGCGGCGGATGGTCTGCGGGGTCACGGCGAACTGCTGGGCGAGCTCCTCGATGCTCAGGTAGCCGCGTTCACGGACCAGGTCGAGGATGCTTTGCTGGCGGGGGGGCAGGTTCATTCGCTGTGCTCGTGAGGACGGGCCGAAGGGGCAAGGATGCCGGAGTGGGCAGGGTATGTCATGAACTTGTAGGAGCGAGCTCGCTCGCGAACCCCGCTTGGCACCTTGGCATCAGGCGGTTCGCGAGCAAGCTCGCTCCTACAAAGAACCTGTCGCGTCAGTCGTCGGCGGCCCAGTCGCGAGTGCGCTCCACGGCCTTCTTCCAGCCCTTGTACAAGCGCGCGCGCTCGGCCTCGTCACAGGCCGGCTGGAACACCCGCTCGATCACCGCTTTGTTCTTCAGCTCGTCCAGGCCGCCCCAGAAACCGCAGGCCAGCCCCGCCAGCACGGCCGCGCCGAGGGCAGTGGTCTCGCGCATCTGCGGGCGCTCCACCGCAGTGCCAAGGATGTCTGCCTGGAACTGCATGAGGAAGTTGTTGGCCACCGCGCCGCCGTCCACGCGCAGGGCGCGCAGTGGCTCGCCGGCATCCTGCTGCATGGCGTCGAGCACGTCGCGGGTCTGGTAGGCGATGGATTCCAGGGTGGCGCGGATCAGGTGATCGGCCTTCACCCCACGGGTCAGGCCGAACAGTGCGCCACGGGCATACGGGTCCCAGTAGGGCGCGCCGAGGCCGGTGAAGGCGGGGACCAGGTAGACGCCGTTGCTGTCCTTCACCTTGGTGGCGAAGTACTCGGAGTCGTGGGCGTCGTTGATCACCTTCAACTCATCGCGCAGCCACTGCACGGTGGAGCCGCCGTTGAACACCGCGCCTTCCAGCGCATAGGCCACTTCGCCGCGCGGGCCGCAGGCGATGGTGGTGAGCAGGCCGTGGGTGGACTTCACCGCCTTGGCGCCGGTGTTCATCAGCAGGAAGCAGCCGGTGCCATAGGTGTTCTTCGCCTGGCCCGGCTCCACGCACATCTGGCCGAACAGCGCGGCCTGCTGGTCGCCGGCGATCCCGGCGATGGGCGTGCGGTGCACGCCGAGACCGCCGACCTTCGCGTGGCCATAGATTTCGGAAGACCCGCGTACCTGCGGCAGCATGGCGCGCGGCACATCCAGCGCGGTGAGCAGGCGCTCGTCCCAGTCGCACTTGTGGATATCGAACATCAGGGTACGCGAGGCGTTGGTATAGTCGGTGACGTGCACCTCGCCCTCGGTAAGCTTCCAGATCAGCCAGGTGTCGACCGTGCCGAACAGCAGCTCGCCGCGCTGGGCGCGTTCGCGGGCGCCTTCGACGTTATCGAGGATCCACTTCAGCTTGGTGCCGGAGAAGTAAGGATCGATGACCAGCCCGGTGGTGTCGCGGATGTGCTGTTCCAGGCCGTCGCGCTTGAGCTGCTCGCAGATAGCCGCGCTGCGCCGACACTGCCAGACGATGGCGTTGTGGATCGGTCGGCCGGTGGCCTTGTCCCATACCAGGGTGGTTTCGCGCTGGTTGGTAATGCCGATGGCAGCCACTTCGGCGACGCTGATATTGGCCTGGGCCAGCGCCTCGACGAGGGTCGAGCTCTGGGTTGCCCAGATTTCCATCGGGTCATGTTCGACCCAGCCCGGCTGCGGGTAGATTTGCGCGAACTCGCGCTGGGCCGTGCTGACCACGTTGGCGTCGTGGTCGAAGATGATGGCGCGCGAGCTGGTGGTGCCCTGATCGAGGGCGACGATGTATTTCTTGTTCTTCAGGTCGGTCATGCGGGCGGCCTTGTGCGGATTCCGTTCGGCAGTCCCGGCCACGCGGGCCGGAAGGTGAATGGCGCAGACCATACGGGATTCGTCCGTGTCGGTGAAGCGAACACCGTGCAGTGCAGCACGCCTTGGCATACTGTTATGCGCTGGAAAGCCGCTTGCGAGAAGCCCGCCGATCATGACCCCCGCTATCGACCTGCTGAAGAAGAACCGCGCCGAACACCATGTGCTGAGCTACGAGCACGACCCCAAGGCGCCGTCCTACGGCCTGGAGGCCGCCGAGAAGCTCAACCTCGACCCGGCGCGCGTATTCAAGACTCTGCTGGCAGCGAGCGAGAAGGGCGAGTTGCTGGTGGCGGTGGTGCCGGTGGCAGGCACGCTGGACCTCAAGGCGCTGGCTCATGCGGCAGGCGTGAAGAAGGCCGACATGGCCGACCCCACTGCGGCGCAGCGCGCCACCGGTTACCTGGTCGGCGGCATCAGCCCGTTGGGGCAGAAGAAGCGCCTGCGTACCTTCATCGATGAATCTGCCCAGGGCTTCCCGACTATCCACGTCAGCGCCGGGCGCCGTGGGCTGGAAGTGGAGCTGAGCGCCGAGACGCTGGCCGGGCTGACTTCGGCAAAGTTTGCGCCCATCGGGCGTAGCTGACCGGTCGAAAGCGAAGACTGTTCGGTCCATTCTGTACGGTTCGCCGCCCGTCTGCTTCTGTCATGCTCGGCCATCACTTACAAGGAGATCGCCATGCTGCTCGACTTCCATCAGGTGGACGCCTTCACCGACCGTCCCTTCGCCGGCAACCCGGCCATGGTCTACCGCCTCGACGGCTGGCTGAGCGACGAACTGATGCAGAAGATCGCCGCCGAGCACAACTTGTCGGAGACCGCTTTCCTGGTGCGCGAATCCGAAGGCTGGCGTATCCGTTGGTTCACCCCGACCGCCGAAGTGCCGCTGTGCGGCCACGCGACCCTGGCCAGCGCCCATGTGCTGTTCGAGGTGTTCGATGAGCCGGGCGAGGTGCTGGAGCTGAATTCCCTGTCCGGACCGCTGCGCGTTACCCGTGAGGATGGTCGGTTGGCGCTGAACTTCCCGGCGCAGCCGCCGAGCGAAACCGGCACCACCGTGGAGCTGGCCAGCGCACTGGGCGTGGATGTGGTGGATGCCCTGAGCAACGCCTCGCATCTATTGGCGTTGCTGGAGTCCGAGCAGGCCGTGCGTGAGTGCAAGCCCGACTTCGCCGCTCTGGCGCGCCTGCCTTACCTGGGCGTGATCGTCACCGCGCGCAGTGATGACTATGACTTTGTTTCGCGCTTCTTCGCCCCGGCCATTGGTCTCAATGAAGATCCGGTGACCGGCGCTGCCCACTGCAGCCTGATTCCCTACTGGTCGGGTCGCCTGAACAAGCTGCAGATGCGCGCATTCCAGTGCTCCGAGCGGGGCGGCGAGCTTTGGTGCCGCCTGGAAGGCGACCGAGTGAGCATCGCCGGCTACGCGCGCCTGGTGGCCAGCGGTCGTCTGCTGGTTGTTTGATCTGTGACCGGGGGGGCTTCCCGCTCCCTGGCGTAGGCTGGCCTTCACTGAATACCGTGCCCCTCTGGCGCGGTTCGCAGATTCGGAGGCAGGCCCGTGGCCATTCTGCTCATCGCTGACTATCACCGCACCGACGGCTCCGCCGTTCTGGCTCCCGCGACCCTGAGCGCGCTGACTGCCGCCCGGCAGATCGGCGGCGAGGTGCATCTGCTGCTGGCCGGTAGCGTCCTCGACGAACTGGCCGCGCGTGTCCGTGCCATTGATGGCGTTGACCGCGTGCTGCTGGCGGACGATCCCGCCTACGACCATCTGCTGGCGGAAAGCCTGTCAGCGCTGGTGGTGCAGCTTGCGCCGCGCTACAGCCATATCCTCGCGCCGGCCACCGCGGTGGGGCGCGATTGCCTGCCGCGGATTGCCGCTCTGCTGGATGTGGACGCGGTATCCGACGTCATCGCTGTCCTCGACCACCAGACTTTCCAGCGCCCGATCTACGCCGGCAACGCCATCGCCACCGTGCGCTGCGAGGCGGCGGTGAGCGTGCTGGGCATTCGTCCCACTGCATTCGATCCGGTTGCCCTTGGCGGCGGCAACGCCGAACTGGAACGCATCGGCGGTCCGGGCGATCTCGGTCTGGCGCAGTGGCAGGGCGAGGAGCATCCGGACTTCGAGCGCCCCGCGCTGGAGTCGGCGAAAGTCATAGTGGCCGGTGGGCGTGGTCTGCAAACCGAAGAAGGTTTCGCTGCGCTCTATCCGTTGGCGGATCGTTTGCACGGTGCCGTCGGCGCTTCGCTGGCGGCGGTGGACGCGGGCTTCGCGCCGGCAGAATTGCAGATCGGCCAGTCCGGGCGCATCGTTGCGCCGGAGTTGTATCTGGCCGTAGGCATTTCCGGCGCGGTGCAGCACGTGGCGGGCATGAAGGACGCCAAGGTGATCGCCGCGATCAACCTCGACCCGGACGCGCCGATCTTCGAGATTGCCGACTACGGTTTGCAGGGCGACCTGTTCGAGTTGCTGCCCGAACTTGAGAAGGCGCTCGCCTAGAGCGCCACACTGCCCTGGGCCGGGAACAGTACCAGGTGCTCGGCGGCGACGCCGATACCGACCTCATCGCCCGGCTGGTGGTCGGCGTGGCTGGGGAAGAGCGATTCGAGCTGAGTGCCGGTGGGCAGTTGCAGACGATAGAGCGTCGCCGCGCCGAGGAAGGACTTGCCGACAATCCGTGCCTTCAGTGCGCCATCGGCAGCCGGCACCAGGTCGTCAGGGCGCAGCAGTACATCCACCGCACTGCCATCCGGCAGGCTGTAGGCGCGGTTGCCGCGTAGCAGGCCCAACTCGGTCTGCACCGCATCGTTGCCGTGCATCTGTCCGCGAATGAAATAACCCTGGCCGACGAAGCTGGCAACGAAGGGCGTCTGCGGCTCGTGGTAGAGGTTGAACGGGGTGTCCCACTGTTCCAGCAGGCCGTTGCGGAACACGCCAACGTGATCGCTGACGGCGAAGGCTTCTTCCTGGTCATGGGTGACCAGGATCGCGCTGGTGCCGCGCGCCTTGAGGATGTCACGGACCTCGTGGCTGAGCTGGCGGCGCAACTCCACGTCGAGGTTGGAGAAGGGTTCGTCGAGCAGCAGCAGTTGCGGCTGCGGCGCCAGCGCGCGGGCCAGTGCCACACGCTGTTGCTGGCCGCCGGAAAGTTCGTGAGGGAAGCGCAGGCCGAGGCCGTCGAGCTTCACCAGTTCCAGCAACTCGCCGACGATGCGCTCGCGCTCGGGGTGCTTGCGGATGCCGAAGGCGATGTTGTCCGCCACCGACAGGTGCGGGAACAGTGCGTAGTCCTGGAACACCATGCCGATCCGGCGCTTCTCCGGCGACAGGGTGAAGCCGGGGCGGGAAATCACCTCGCCGCCCAGTTCGATGCGCCCGCTCTGTACTGGCTCGAAACCGGCGATGGCGCGCAGGGTCGTGGTCTTGCCGCAGCCCGAGGGGCCGAGCAGGCAGCCGATGTCGCCGGCGTTCAGGTGCAGGCTGACGCCTTGCACCACACGCTGCTGTTCATAGCCACAGGAAAGATCGTCGAGGTTGAGCAGCAGCGTTTGGGTCATCGGACTCGAAGTGGGGCTTAAGCGTAGTGCGCGTGCTCGACCAGCAGTTCGAGCAGGGCTTTCTGGGCGTGGAGACGGTTTTCCGCCTGGTCCCAGGCCACGGAGCGCGCGTCGTCCAGCAGGTCTTCGCTGATCTCTTCGCCACGGTGGGCCGGCAGGCAGTGCATGAATAGTACATCCGCCGCCGCGCCGTCGAGCAGCTCACGTGTTACCTGATATGGCTGGAACAGGCGCAGGCGCGCGGCCGCTTCGTCTTCCTGGCCCATCGAGGCCCAGACGTCGGTGCTCACCAGGTGTGCGCCGGCTACCGCCTCACGCGGGTCACGGAAGATCTTCACGCGCTCGCCGGCCAGTTCCATCAGGGCGGCGTTCGGCTCGTAGCCTTCCGGGCAGGCCACGTTCAGTTGGAAGTCGAAGCGGATGGCTGCCTCGATGTAGCTGTTGCACATGTTGTTGCCGTCGCCGATCCAGGCCACGGTCTTGCCGGCGATGCTGCCACGGTGCTCATGGAAGGTCTGCATGTCGGCCAGCAACTGGCAGGGGTGCAGGTCGTCCGACAGGCCGTTGATCACTGGCACGCGGGAGTTCTCGGCAAACTCGATCAGGTTGCTGTGGGCGAAGGTGCGGATCATCACCGCATCGACCATCCGCGACATCACCCGTGCGGCATCGGCGATCGGCTCGCCGCGGCCCAGCTGGGTGTCGCGCGGGGAGAGGAAGATGGCCTGGCCGCCGAGCTGGATCATGCCGGCTTCGAAGGAAATCCGCGTCCGCGTCGAGGCTTTCTCGAAAATCATGCCCAGCACGCGGTTCTTCAGCGGTTCGTAGAGCACACCTCGGTCTCGCAAGTCCTTCAGCTCGGTGGCGCGGCGGATCAGACCGAGCAGTTCTTCGGTCGTGTAATCCAGCATCGAGAGGAAGTGACGTGCGCTCATGGTTCGTACCTACTACTTATTCTCAGAATCAGGCCGAGGTACCGACCGGCTTTCGTGAGAAAAAACGGGCTGAACCTGCGGCGGGACCGCATGGAGCGGAAAATGGGGGAAGGCGCGATCCTATAAGGAAATGACGGATCTACGCAAGTTTCGCCCGGAAGGCCCGTCGGGCGGGGTTTCTCCATGGTCGTTCCTGATGCCCGGGGATTCACCCGACGGAAGCTGGTGGTGCTGCGCCAGGACTGGATTCATAGTGCTTTGCACCCCACGACCGGCCCCATGAGGCGCCGGCGACAACAAAAACGAGGCGAGCCATGAGCAAGACCCTCCACCACCGTGCGTGCCACCTGTGCGAGGCCATCTGCGGCCTGACCATCGAGACCGAGGACGAGCGCATCCTGTCCATCAAGGGTGATGCCCAGGACAGTTTCAGCCGCGGCCACGTCTGTCCCAAGGCAGTAGCGCTGCAGGACATCCAGAACGACCCCGACCGCCTGCGCCAGCCGGTGCGCCGCGTCGGCAGCGAATGGCAGCCGATCGGTTGGGATGAGGCTTTCGAGCTGGTCGCCACCCGCCTGGCGGAGATTCGTGAGCGCCACGGCAACAACGCGGTGGCGGTGTACCAGGGCAATCCCAGCGTGCACAACTATGGCCTGATGACCCATAGCAACTACTTCCTCGGCCAGTTGAAGACCCGTAATCGCTACTCGGCGACCTCGGTGGACCAGCTGCCGCATCACCTGGTCAGCCAGCAGATGTTCGGCCATGGCCTGCTGATTCCGATTCCCGACATCGACCACACCGACTTCATGCTGATCCTGGGCGGCAACCCGCTGGCCTCCAACGGCAGCATCATGACCGTGCCGGATGTGGAGAAACGTCTGAAGGCGCTGAAGGCTCGCGGCGGCAAGCTGGTGGTGGTTGACCCACGCCGTACCGAGACGGCGGCAATTGCAGACCAGCATCTGTTCGTCCGCCCTGGTGAGGACGCCGCGTTGCTGCTGGGCATTCTCGATACGTTGCTCAGCGAAGGGCTGACCCGTGAAACGTCCCTGCCGGTGAGTGGCCTGGATGCAGTGCGCGAAGCACTGGCGCCGTTCAAGGTTGACGCCATGGCCGCGCGCTGTGGCGTGCCGGCTGATGAAATCCGCCAGCTGGCACGGGCGTTCGCCGCCGCCGACAAGGCCGTCTGCTACGGACGCATGGGCGTTTCGACGCAGGTCTTCGGCAGCCTGT
The DNA here is from genome assembly GCF_057444315.1 of Pseudomonas sp. PVC-3-1. Lineage (NCBI taxonomy): Bacteria > Pseudomonadati > Pseudomonadota > Gammaproteobacteria > Pseudomonadales > Pseudomonadaceae > Pseudomonas > Pseudomonas sp. PVC-3-1. The sequence goes on along the minus strand of NZ_CM172023.1, from coordinate 5,700,277 downwards.
GCCAGTGGCTGGTGCAACTGATCAACCTGGTCACCGGCAACCTCGATCGTGTCGGCGGCACGCTGTGCACCACGCCGGCCGTTGACCTGGTAGCGACCACCGCGGGTGGCGCGTTCAATCGCTGGCAGAGTCGCGTGTCCGGCCTGCCCGAGTACGGCGGCGAGCTGCCCGTGGCGGCGCTGGCCGAAGAGATGCTGACCGAAGGCGAAGGGCAGGTGCGCGCGTTGGTGACGGTGGCCGGCAACCCCGTGCTGTCCACGCCCAACGGCCGGCGCCTGGAACAGGCGCTGGACGGCCTGGAGTTCATGCTCAGCGTCGATCTGTACATCAACGAAACCACCCGCTACGCCGATCTGATCCTGCCGCCCACCGCACCGCTGGAGCACGACCACTACGACACGACCTTCAACGTCTTCGCGGTGCGCAATGTCACCCGTTTCAACGAGGCGATCCTGCCCAAGCCCGAGGGCGCGCTGCACGACTGGGAAATCTTCGTCGGCCTCGCCAAGGCCTACGCCGCGCGCCAGGGCGCCGAGCTCAAGCCGACTATGGCGCCGGAGCAGATGATCGAGATGGGCCTGCGCTTCGGCCCCTACGGTGATGCCAGCGAGCACAAGCTCAATCTGGCGCGGCTGCGCGAATACCCGCACGGGCTGGACCTGGGCCCGCTGCAGCCGAACCTGGCGCCGCGCCTGAAGACCGCCAGCCGCAGTATCGAGGCGGCGCCGGAGATATTCCTGAATGATCTGCGTCGCTTCGCCGATACCCAATCGCCGGCGGTTGACCAACTGCTGCTGATCGGGCGTCGCCACGTGCGCAGCAACAACTCGTGGATGCACAACTATCACCGCCTGGTGAAGGGCAAGCCGCGCCATCAGCTGCTCATGCACCCGCAGGACCTGGCCTCGCGCGGGTTGGCGGACGGGCAGAAGGTGCGGGTGCGTTCGCGAGTCGGCAGCATCGAAATCGAGGTGGCGGCCAGTGATGAAGTCATGGCCGGTGTGGTCAGCCTGCCCCACGGCTGGGGCCACGGGCGGCCGGGTGTGCAACTGTCCATCGCCCGCGAGCAGGGTGGCGCCAGTGCCAACGACCTGACCGACGAGCGCCATCTCGATGCGCTCTCCGGCAACACCGCGCTCAACGGCGTGCCGGTGGAGGTCGAGGCGGCCTGACAGGCTGTCGCAGGGTATTTGCAAAGCCGAGCGTTGCACTCGGCTTTGCAGTACAATGCGCCGTACCGTGCCGGCCTATGCCCCGAGAGGCGACTGCCGGGTCAGTGTCTGATAGTTAAGCCGAGGAAGTTCATGGATATCATCGATACCATCAAAGAGCAGATCTCCAGCAACCCTGTTCTGCTGTACATGAAGGGTTCGCCGAACGCTCCCCAGTGCGGTTTCTCGTCCCGCGCCGCGCAGGTGCTGATGGCTTGCGGCGAAAAATTCGCCTATGTCGACATCCTGCAGAACCCGGAAATCCGCGCCAACCTGCCCAAGTACGCCAACTGGCCGACCTTCCCGCAACTGTGGGTCGGTGGTGAACTGGTCGGCGGCAGCGATATCCTGGCCGAGATGTTCGAGAAGGGTGAGCTGCAACCGCTGATCAAGGACGCCGTGAGCAAGGCCAACGCCTGAGTCTTTCGTGCTGTTGCACAAAGCCCCGCCTTGGCGGGGCTTTGTTTTTGGGAAGAAATAAAAGATGACTGAACAGACGCGGGCCAACGCCGCGCGCTGGGCGTGCGGATACTGCTTCGCCATGGGCGGGATGGTCCATGGCAGCGTGATGGGGCGGGTGCCTGCCCTCAAGAGCATGACCGGGGTGGACGAGCAGCAACTGGGCCAGGCCCTGCTGGGCGCGGGCTTTGGCGCGCTGCTGGCGTTCGCTTTTGCCGGCGCGCTGGTGCGCCGCTACGGCAGCCGGGCGATCACCGTGCTTTCGGGGCTGGCGCTGATGGCGACCTTTCCCCTGCTCGGGCTGGCGCAGGACGTCTGGGTCCTGGCAGCGGGCTTCCTCGCTGTCGGCCTGACCTTCGCGACCATGGATGTGGCGATGAACACCCAGGCGGTTGAAGTCGAACGGCGCCTCGGCCGCCCGTGCATCTCCAGCCTGCACGGCATGTACAGCCTGGGCGGGTTGGTCGGTGCTGTCGGAGCAGCGGCTTTCGCCGACCTGGCGCCGATCTGGCACTTCAGCCTGCTGGCGCTGATCGCCGTGGCGATCCTGCCGCTGTTTGCCCGTCATCTGTTCGAGGGCCGTCCGGAGCCCATGGAGGAGGAGGCGCCAGCCCAGCGTGGCTGGCGCCTGCCGCCACCGGCACTGATCGGCCTGGGTCTGCTGACGCTCTGTGCGTTCGTTTCCGAAGGAGCGGTCGCCGACTGGGGGGCTTTGCTGTTGCACCAGGTATTGGGCGCGTCCGAACGCCTGGCAGCACTGGGCTTCGCGGCATTCTCCGCGACCATGGTGCTGGGCCGGTTGTTCGGTGATCGCCTGCGCGTGCGCTTCGCTGACGAGGCGCTGGTGCGCAGCCTGGCGCTGCTGGCCATTGCGGGCATGCTGTTGGCGTTGTTCAGCCCGTGGATAGGCGGGTCGATCGCTGGTTTTGCGCTAGTGGGCGCCGGGCTGTCGGTGGTGGTGCCGATCCTGATCGGCGCGGCGGGTAACCGGCCGGGTGTCGAGCCTTCGCGCGGCGTGGCGGCAGTGGCGTCGTTCGGCTATGGCGGCTTGCTGATGGGCCCGCCGCTGATCGGCTTTCTCGCCGAACACGTGGGCTTGCGCCTGTCGCTGCTGGTGGTGATCGGATTGTGCGCGGGCCTGGTGTTCAAGGCCGGACTGGTGCGTCGTCCGCCCAAGGCGAACGTCTAGAAGGGAAGGGCACCGGCGTCCACAACTGCGCCGGTGCCTTGTTTCTGATCAGTCGTCTTCGTGCATGTGCGACTGCAGGTAGTTCTCCAGGCCGACTTTCTGGATCAGGCCCAGCTGGGTTTCCAGGTAGTCGATATGCTCTTCCTCGGACTCGAGGATGTCCTTGAGCAGGTCGCGGCTGACGTAGTCATGCACGCTTTCGCAATGCACGATGGCGTCGCGCAGGTCCTTGCAGGCCTTGAGCTCCAGGTTCAGGTCGCACTGCAGCATTTCCTGGGTGTTCTCGCCAATCAGCAGCTTGCCCAGGTCCTGCAGGTTGGGCAGGCCTTCGAGGAACAGGATGCGTTCGATGAGCTTGTCGGCGTGCTTCATCTCATCGATGGACTCGTGGTACTCGTGCGCGCCGAGGCGCTTCAGGCCCCAGTCGTTCCACATGCGCGAGTGCAGGAAATACTGGTTGATGGCGATCAGCTCGTTGCCGAGGATCTTGTTCAGATGCTGGATGACTTTCTTGTCGCCTTTCATGCCGGGGTCCTGCCGTGTGGAGTGGGAGAGATTGAAATTCTCGCGCCCTTATAACCATCTGTCAAACATAAGTCCTTGAATTTGTTATAAAAAGGAATATGAATGCGAATGTTTTCATTCCGCAACTGGGCGCTAAATCACTGAATTGCGGGCATAAAAAAACCGGGCCATGGCCCGGTTTCTTCGGAATTGCTGCTGAACTGATCAGCGGTATTTTTCTCAGCCTGCCGCATAGGCCAAGTTGTAGTTCATCGCCTGGGCGCTTTGCAGCTCGCCGAGGGTATCGCGAACCACCTGTTTGGCCAGGCAGGCGCACTTGCCACATTGAGTGCCGACACCGGTGCACTCGCGCACTTCGCGATAGTTGCAGGCGCCGTCGTAGATCGCATCGCGGATCTGGGTATCGGTAACACCGTTGCAGAGGCAGACGTACATGGTTGCACTACAGTCGCTGTGGGGTTGTTGGAAGCGATACTAATAATAATGAGAATGATTGTCAAAAGTTGCCGGGGTCTCATTTCGACGGCCCGATAAATGGTCAATCGGTTCAGTGAGTTAGCCCCGAGTCCGCGCAGATGTAGGTGTTGCGGGTGGGGTGTATGATGGCTGCCCCACTGGAGTGACGGGCCCTCAAGCACGGCAGTTTCGACCGGGCGCAGCCGCCACTCCCAGCGCCTCACCATTAAGGAGAATCAAATGAGCGTACTCGTAGGTAAGAAAGCTCCCGATTTCAACGTGGCCGCCGTACTGGGCACTGGCGAGATCGTCGACAGCTTCGTGTTGTCCGAAGCCATCAAGGGCAAGTACGGGCTGGTGTTCTTCTACCCGCTGGACTTCACCTTCGTCTGCCCCTCCGAGCTGATCGCCCTGGACCACCGCATCCCCGACTTCCAGGCGCGCAACGTCGAGGTGATCGGCGTTTCCATCGACTCCCACTTCACTCACAACGCCTGGCGCAATACCCCGGTGGACAAGGGCGGCATCGGCCCGGTCAAGTACACCCTGGCGGCCGACATCACCCACGAGATCTGCAAGGCCTATGACGTGGAGTCCGAAGGCGGCGTGGCTTTCCGCGGTGCATTCCTGATCGACAAGAACGGCGTGGTGCGCTCGCAGATCGTCAACGACCTGCCGCTGGGCCGCAACATGGACGAGCTGCTGCGTCTGGTCGATGCCCTGCAGTTCACCGAGGAGCACGGCGAAGTCTGCCCGGCCAACTGGAAGAAGGGCGACAAGGGCATGGCCGCCTCGCCTGAAGGCGTCGCCGCCTACCTGGCCGAACACGCCGGCAAGCTGTAAGGCTGTCCGGTGATGAAAGAGCCCCGCTTCGGCGGGGCTTTTTCATGGGCGCGCAGGATTGCTTTTCGTAGGAGCGAGCTTGCTCGCGAACAAGGGATCAGGTGTGCATAGCGGCCAGGTCTGACGTTCACCGGGCGGTGGTTCGCGAGCAAGCTCGCTCCTACAGGAAGCCGGCAAGCCCTGCGTGCAGGAAAGAAAAAGCCCCGCCTGAGCGGGGCTTTGTCATGGGATCAGGAAGAGAGGATCAGTCCTCGTCTTCCATCCAGCCGCCGAATTCCTTCCAGCGGTTGACGATGCCGCAGAACAGCTCTGCGGTCTTCTCGGTGTCGTAGCGCGCCGAGTGGGCCTCGCGGTTGTCAAACTCGATGCCGGCGGTCTGGCAGGCCTTGGCCAGTACGGTCTGACCGTAGGCGAGGCCGGCAAGGGTCGCGGTGTCGAAACTGGAGAACGGGTGGAACGGGTTGCGCTTCACGCCGCTGCGGTTGACCGCCGCGTTGAGGAAGCCGAGGTCGAAGCTGCTGTTGTGCCCGACCAGGATCGCCCGCTTGCAGCCATTGGACTTCAGCGACTTGCGAATGCCGCGGAAGATCTCGGTCAGCGCCTGTTCTTCCGGTACCGCCATGCGCAGCGGATGGTCCAGCTTGATGCCGGTGAACTCCAGCGCAGCCTGCTCGATGTTGGCGCCTTCGAAAGGCTCCACGCGGAAGAAGTAGGTGTGCTCGGGGAACAGGTAGCCGCTCTCATCCATGCCGATAGTGACGGCGGCGATTTCCAGCAGGGCGTCGGTGCCGGCGTTGAAACCGCCGGTCTCAACGTCCACCACGACCGGCAGGTAGCCACGGAAACGGCGCGCCATCGGGTGGCGCGGGCCGGGCGGGAAGGAACCGTCGAGTTCTTCTTCGAAGATTTCGTTCTCGTCACTCATGCCTCGGTCTCCAGCAGGCGCCAGCGCAGTTTTTCACCGGCGCGCAGCGGGACCACGTCGAAGTCGCCGAAGGGCAGGGATGCCGGTGCTTCCCATTCTTCGCGGACCAGGGTGATGCGGTCGCTGTTGCGCGGCAGGCCATAGAAGTCGGGGCCGTGCAGGCTGGCGAAGCCTTCCAGCTTGTCCAGCGCCTTGCGCTGCTCGAAGGCTTCGGCGTACAGCTCGATGGCGGCGTAGGCGGTGTAGCAGCCGGCGCAGCCGCAGGCCGCTTCCTTGGCGTGGCGCGCGTGGGGGGCCGAGTCGGTGCCGAGGAAGAACTTCGGGCTGCCGCTGACGGCTGCATCCAGCAGGGCTTCCTGGTGGGTATTGCGCTTGAGGATCGGCAGGCAATAGAAGTGCGGGCGGATGCCGCCGACCAGCATGTGGTTGCGGTTGTAGAGCAGGTGGTGGGCGGTGATGGTGGCGCCGACGTTAGCCGGGGCGGCCTTGACGAAGGCGGCGGCATCGCCGGTGGTGATGTGCTCGAAGACCACCTTGAGGGTCGGGAAACGCTCGACTACGCGGGTCAGGTGCTCATCGATGAAGCGCTTCTCGCGGTCGAACACGTCGACTTCGGCACGGGTCACCTCGCCGTGCACCAGCAGCGGCAGGCCGACTTCGGCCATGGCTTCAAGCACGTGGAAGATGTTGTCGACGCTGGTCACGCCAGAATCGGAGTTGGTGGTGGCGCCGGCCGGGTACAGCTTGGCGGCGTGCACGAAGCCCGAGGCCTTGGCAGCGCGGACTTCCTCTGCGCTGGTGCGGTCGGTGAGGTACAGCACCATCAGCGGCTCGAAGCGGCTGCCGGCCGGACGGGCAGCCAGGATGCGCTGGCGGTAGGCGTCGGCTTCGGCGGCGTTGCGTACCGGCGGAACCAGGTTCGGCATGATGATGGCGCGGCCGAAGGTGCGGGCGGCGTCGCCGACGGTTTGCGCGAGTGCGGCGCCGTCGCGCAGGTGGATGTGCCAGTCGTCGGGGCGCAGGAGTGTCAGGCGGTCGGACATGCGGATTCCAGGGGTGCGGTTGCAGCGGGAAGAGGGTGAAATGCTACCGGAAAAGCCCGCCGCCGGCACTCGCTATCAAGTTTTGCCGAGGCCGACCGATAGAATCTGGGACGCCTATTTACCTGTGTGGATGCCACCGTGCGCCAGCCATCTCTACTTCTCCTCACTCTTTGTGCGAGCCTTCCGGCCTGGGCGCTGACCTTTCAGACGCGCATGGAAAGTGCGCAATGGACGGTAGAGGGCGACCAGTTCGAGTGCCGGTTGTCGCAGAGTGTGGCCGGTTTTGGCCTGGGCGAGTTCGTCTGGCGCGCCGGTGAGCAGCCAACCTTCCGCCTCAAACCGCAGACGGGCTGGCTGGGCAGTGGCTCGGCGACCTTGCTGGCGGCCGCGCCACCGTGGCGGCCGGGGCAGGGTGACCTGAACCTGGGGTCTGTGCAGGTGGGTGCGGGCGATGTTCCGTTCAACAGTACGCAGCAGCAGGCCGGGCGCTTGCTCGGCGGTCTGCTGGAGGGCCGCGCGCCGGAAGTGCGCCACCGCACGCGCACCGGCGAGACCCTGCTGGTGCGGCTGATGCCGACGCGTTTCGCGGATGGTTACACGAAGTTCCAGGACTGTTCGACGAAGATGCTTCCGGTCAACTTCGACCAGGTGCGCCAGAGCCAGGTCGGCTTCCCGGACGGCGGCACCGAGGTCGACCCGTTGGGCCGCGCCAAACTGGACATCATCCTGCAGTACATGAAGGCCGACCCGACGGTGAATCGCATCGAACTGGACGGTCACTCCGACAACACCGGCAACCGCCTGGCCAACCGTGAAGCCTCGCGCCGACGCGCCATCGCCGTGATGGAGTACCTCAAGGCCAACGGCGTGGCGGAAGCGCAGATCACCGTGCGTTTCTATGGCGAGCGTTACCCCTTGGTGAAGAACAACTCCGCCGCCAACCGCGCGAAGAACCGCCGGGTGACGGTGAACCTGTCCCGCGAGGCGGTGGCTGAGCAGCCGGCTGTTGAGGCTCCGCCTGCACCTGCCGCAACCGCTCCCACCGCACCGACTCCCGCCGCCAACGCTCCTGCGCAGGGCGCGCCCGCGACGCCTGCCGCCAGCGCCTCCAACCCGCCTGCCACGCCGCCCGCAGTACCCAAGGGTTAAGCTGCGGCGGCGGGTCGCACCGACGATAGTATTTGTCGCTTTGTCGTCAAAAGCTGTCGCCCCTCTGTAAATTATTCCGAGCGGACAGTAGAATCGGTCCCTTTCGTGACAACCCCCGTGGAGTTGAGTGGCATGGCGGACGTGAAGAAGGTAGTCCTGGCGTATTCCGGTGGCCTGGACACCTCCGTAATTCTGAAGTGGCTGCAGGATACCTATAACTGTGAAGTGGTGACCTTCACCGCCGACCTGGGTCAGGGCGAGGAGGTCGAACCGGCCCGCGCCAAGGCCAAGCAGATGGGCGTGAAAGAGGTCTTCATCGAGGACCTGCGAGAAGAGTTCGTCCGCGACTTCGTGTTCCCGATGTTCCGCGCCAACACTGTCTACGAAGGCGAGTACCTGCTGGGTACTTCCATCGCCCGTCCGCTGATCGCCAAGCGCCTGATCGAGATTGCCAACGCCACTGGCGCTGATGCCATCTCCCACGGCGCCACCGGCAAGGGCAACGACCAGGTTCGCTTCGAACTGGGCGCCTATGCGCTCAAGCCGGGCGTGAAAGTGATTGCTCCCTGGCGCGAGTGGGACCTGCTGTCCCGCGAGAAGCTGATGGACTACGCCGAAGCCCACAACATCCCGATCGAGCGCCACGGCAAGAAGAAATCGCCGTACTCCATGGATGCCAACCTGCTGCACATCTCCTATGAAGGCGGCGTGCTGGAAGACACCTGGACCGAGCACGAAGAGGACATGTGGAAGTGGACCGTCTCCCCGGAGAAGGCCCCTGACACCGCGACCTACATCGAGCTGACCTACCGCAAGGGTGACATCGTCGCCATCGACGGCAAGGACATGAGTCCGGCCCAGGTCCTGACCGAGCTGAACCGCATCGGCGGCGCCAACGGCATCGGCCGTCTCGACATCGTCGAGAACCGTTATGTCGGCATGAAGTCCCGCGGCTGCTACGAGACCCCCGGCGGCACCATCATGCTCAAGGCGCACCGTGCCATCGAGTCGATCACCCTGGACCGCGAAGTCGCTCACCTGAAGGACGAGCTGATGCCGCGCTACGCCAAGCTGATCTACACCGGCTACTGGTGGAGCCCGGAGCGCGAGATGCTCCAGCAGATGATCGATGCCTCCCAGGAACACGTGAATGGCGTCGTGCGCCTGAAACTGTACAAGGGCAACGTCATCGTGGTCGGCCGCAAGTCCGACGACTCGCTGTTCGATGCCAACATCGCGACCTTCGAGGAAGACGGCGGCGCCTACAACCAGGCCGATGCCGCTGGCTTCATCAAGCTCAACGCGCTGCGCATGCGTATCGCCGCGAACAAGGGCCGCAAGCTGTTCTAAGCGGACCTTGCAGGAGCGAGCTTGCTCGCGAAGCTTTTGCTTTTTGCGCGGTTCGCGAGCAAGCTCGCTCCTACGAAAAGAACAACAATCCCCGGCCACGAGCCGGGGTTTGTGTTTATAAGCCCGCACTCCGGGCACCTGATGAGGAAAGAATCGATGAGACTGCTGCATACCATGCTGCGCGTCGGCGACATGGACAAATCCATCGCCTTCTACACCGAAGTCCTGGGCATGACCTTGCTGCGCCGCAAGGATTATCCGGACGGCCAGTTCACCCTGGCGTTCGTTGGCTACGGCAACGAGGACGACAATAGCGTCATCGAGCTGACCTACAACTGGGGTGTGGACAAATACGAGCTGGGCACCGGCTACGGCCACATCGCCCTGGAAGTGGCCGACGTCTACAAGGCCTGCGAGGACATCCGTTCGCGCGGCGGCAAGATCACCCGCGAGCCGGGCCCGATGAAGCACGGCACCAGCATCCTGGCCTTCGTCGAAGACCCGGACGGCTACAAGATCGAGCTGCTGAGTCCGCAGCGCAAGGACTGATCCGTCGACCGTCGTCGAAGCGTCCTTGGAAAACCCCGCCCACACCGGCGGGGTTTTTCTTTTCCGGCTGTCATCAGAAAGTCACTGCAGCGTTCATACTCAAGAGGCATCGACGTCGGACGCGTCGATTGCGGAAGCAGTTTCCGCCATTCGCTTGTCACAGTCAGAAGGAGCGCGCTGCGGGCCGGAGAATCCCCGCCGCGACGCTCCCGGCAATGACGGCCGAATGGACGGCCGCATCGATTTATCGGAAGGCCCGCGCCACGGCGCCCGGCTTCCATCGTCAAGGAATACAGCATGTCCCCAAGACCGGTAAACAATGCCTCGGTCAGCCCCAAGGGCAGCCTCGAAACCCTCTCCCAACGTGAAGTCCACCAGCTCAGCGAAGCGGGCTCCGGCAGTACCTACAAGCTCTTCCGCCAGTGTGCCCTGGCGATCCTCAACACCGGCACGCAGATCGACAACGCCAAGCACATCCTCGACGCCTACCGCGACTTCGAGCTGGAAATCCACCAGCAGGACCGCGGCGTGCGCCTGGAACTGTTCAACGCGCCGGCCGACGCCTTCGTCGACGGCGAGATGATCGCCAGCACCCGCGAAATGCTGTTCAGCGCCCTGCGCGACATCGTCTACACCCAGAATGCCCTGAACAGCCGGCGCTTCGGCCTGGACAGCTCGGCCGGCATCACCGACTACGTCTTCCACCTGCTGCGCAACGCCCGCGCGCTGCATGCCGGTGTGGAGCCGAAGATTGTCGTCTGCTGGGGCGGCCACTCCATCAGCACCAACGAGTACAAGTACACCAAGAAAGTCGGCCACGAACTGGGCCTGCGCAGCCTGGATGTCTGCACTGGCTGCGGCCCGGGCGTGATGAAGGGCCCGATGAAGGGCGCCACCATCGGCCACGCCAAGCAGCGCATCACCGACGGCCGCTACCTGGGCCTGACCGAGCCGGGCATCATCGCCGCCGAGGCGCCGAACCCGATCGTCAACGAACTGGTGATCCTGCCGGACATCGAGAAGCGCCTGGAGGCTTTCGTCCGTGTCGGCCACGGCATCATCGTGTTCCCCGGCGGCGTCGGCACGGCGGAGGAGTTCCTCTACCTGCTGGGCATTCTCATGCACCCGGATAACCAGGACATGCCGTTCCCCCTGGTGCTCACCGGCCCGCGCAGCGCGGCGGCGTACATCGAGCAACTGCACGCCTTCGTCGGTGCGACCCTGGGCGAGGCGGCGCAGAAACGCTACCGCATCATCATTGACGACCCGGCGGAAGTGGCGCGGGAAATGAGCACTGGCCTCAAGCGAGTCAAGCAGTTCCGCCGCGAGCGCAACGACGCCTACCACTTCAACTGGCTGCTGAAGATCGACGAGGGCTTCCAGCGCCCGTTCGAGCCGACCCACGAGAACATGGCCGGCCTCGACCTGGGACGCGACGTACCGCCTCATGAACTGGCGGCGAACCTGCGGCGGGCGTTCTCCGGCATCGTTGCCGGCAACGTGAAGGATCGCGGCATCCGTATGATCGAGGAGTTCGGCCCCTACGAAATCCACGGCGACGCGGCCATCATGGAGCCGCTGGATGCGCTGCTGCAGGCCTTCGTCGAGCAGCACCGGATGAAGTTGCCGGGCGGCGCGGCGTACGAGCCTTGTTACCGGGTGGTGCAGCGCTCCGCAGTGGCGGTGTGAACCTGTAGGAGCGAGCTTGCTCGCGAACACTTCCCGGCGACTCTGATGCTGGGTGGTTCGTGAGCAAGGGCTAGGCGCCCCCCCCCTCGGTCCTACGAAGAGCGCAAAACAAAAAGCCCCGCCAGGATGCGGGGCTTTTTCATGTGGGACTTACATTAAGGAGAAGGCTTACAGATCGAAATCGTAGTCGGACAGTTGGCGCTGCAGGCGACGCTCTTCCAGGTAATTATCGATGATGCGGCGCTTGGTCAGGTTGGTCTTGGCGACCTCTGCCGTGGCTTCTGCGCCGTCATCGCTGTCGTCTGTGCTGACATCGTCCTCGAGTTCGAGGTCTTCTTTGTCGTTTGCCATTCGGTGCACTCCACAACACGGGGTGTGTTGGCGCCCCTTATATCGACAAAGGCGTGGGCGGTAAAAAAGATTTTTTCAATCAGCCTGAAGGAATTTTCTCATAACGCTCAATCGTCCGAAGTCTTGTGCTTGTACTCGCACAGGTCCTCGATTCGGCAGCTGCCGCACTGCGGTTTGCGCGCCTTGCAAACGTAGCGTCCATGCAGGATAAGCCAGTGGTGTGCATCCAGCAGGTATTCCTTGGGCACGAACTTGAGCAGCTTGCGCTCCACTTCGAGCACGTTGCGCCCTGGCGCGATGTTGGTTCGATTGGAGACGCGGAAGATGTGCGTGTCCACCGCCATCGCCGGCTGCCGGAATGCCGTATTGAGCACTACGTTGGCGGTCTTGCGGCCCACGCCCGGCAGGGCTTCCAGGTCTTCGCGGTTCTCCGGTACCTGGCCGCCGTGCTTCTCGATGAGGATGCGGCAGGTCTCGATGGTGTTCTTCGCCTTGCTGTTGTACAGGCCGATGGTCTTGATGTACTCCGACAGGCCCTCCACGCCGAGGGCGAAGATCGCTTCCGGGGTATTGGCCACCGGATAGAGCTTGGCCGTGGCCTTGTTCACGCCCACGTCGGTGGCCTGGGCGGAGAGCAGCACCGCAATGAGCAGTTCGAAGGGCGTGCTGTAGGCCAGTTCGGTTTCGGGGTTGGGGTTGTCTTCTTTGAGTCGGCGGAAAATCTCCGCACGCTTGGCAGCATTCATTCGATCACTCCGGTCACGCGGACGCGTTGGCGCTCGGTCGCGGGTACGTCGCCCGCCTGCGCCTTGGCGCGGTCCGCCAGGCTTTCATCAATACGGTTCTTCAGTGCGATCAGCAGGCCCAGCACCAGGAAGGCGCCGGGCGGCAGCACCGCCAGCAGCAAACCCTGGTAGCCAGGAATCTGCACTTTCCAGTCGGCGGCGGCGGGGCCGAACAGCAGGTCCATGCCGGCCAGCAGGGTGCCGTGGCCAAGCAGTTCGCGCAGGGTGCCGATGGTCAGCAGGACCAGGGCGAAGCCCAGGCCCATCATCAGTCCGTCGAAGGCCGAGCGCGCGATGCTGTTGTTCACGGCGAAGGATTCCGCGCGGCCGAGGATCACGCAGTTGGTGGTGATCAGCGGTACGAAGATGCCCAGCACCTCATACAGCTCATAACGCCAGGCCTGCATCAGCAGTTCGACGCAGGTGGTCAGGGTGGCGATGATCAGCAGGAAGGCGGGGAGGCGCACGGCTTCGCTCAGCGTGCCACGGATCAGCGATACGCTGACGCTGGAGCAGACCAGTACGAGGAGAGTCGCCAGCCCCAGGCCGAGGGCATTGACCATGGAGCTGCTGGTGCCCAGCAGCGGGCAGAGACCGAGCAACTGCACCAGGCCGGGGTTGTTCTTCCACAGGCCCTGCAGGGCGATTTCGCGGTAGCCGGGATTATTCATGCTGTTCTCCCGAGGCAGCCGGGGCGAGCAGCTCCGCCTTGTGAGCATCGAAGTACTGCAGCGCCAGGTGCGTGGCCTTGACCACGGCGCGCGGGGTGACGGTGGCGCCGGCAAACTGGTCGAACTGGCCGCCGTCCTTCTTCACCTTCCACCCGGCATCGGCCGGGTCGATCAGTGAGCGGCCGTCGAAGCCGTGCAGCCAGTCGCTCTTGCCCAGTTCGATACGGTCGCCCTGGCCGGGTGTCTCGTGGTGCGCCACGACTCGCACACCAAGCAGCCGGCCTTGTGCGGTCACGCCCACCAGCAGTTGGATCGAGCCGCCATAGCCGTCACGGGCAACTGGCTGCAGCACGACCGCCGTAGCCTGGCCCTGGAGGCGCGCGATGTAGGCGGGCGCCGGTTCCTCGCGACCCAGCAGCTTGGGATCGAAAGTGCTGACTTCGCTCTCCAGCGGATGGTTGTCGTAACTGCCCCTGGGCAGCAACTCCAGCAACGTGCGGCCACGCGCGTCGCGCTGGGCGGTGTCGATGCGCTGGGCGGTGAACTGGTGAACGGTGGCCACCACGCCAGCGGCGATCAGCGCGACCAGACCCAGCGCCAGGATGCTCTTGAGCAACTCGCGGTTCATCGATCACCTGCCTTGAAGCCACGTTCTGGCTTCTTGTGCCCGTAGGTGCGCGGCCGGGTGAAGTAATCGAGGGTGGGCGCGGCAAGGTTCATCAGCAGCACGGCGAAGGCCAGCCCGTCCGGGTAGCCACCCCAGGCGCGGATCACATAGGTGAGCACACCGACTCCGATGCCGAACAGCAGCCTGCCACGGTTGCTGGTGGCGCCGGATACCGGGTCGGTGACAATGAAAAAGGCGCCGAGCATGGTCGCGCCGCTGAACAGGTGCAGCAGCGGCGAGCCGTGGGAGTCGGAACCGGTGCCGTTCCAGAACAGCAGGCTCGTGACGAACAGGCCGCCAAGCATGCCTACCGGCGCGTGCCAGGTGAACAGCTTGCGCCAGAGCAGGAACAGCCCGCCGGCGAGGAAGGCCAGGTTGACCAGCTCCACGCCGCGCCCGCCGATGTTTCCGAAAGCGGGAGACTGCGCCAGCAATTCCTCCATGGTCAGGCTGTGGTTGTTGCGCACCACGTCCAGCGCCGTGGCGCCGACCCAGGCGTCGGGTCCCTGGCTGGCGACGCCGAAGATCTGCCGCAGGCCATCGGTGAATCCGAGTGCGCTGTCCGGCGCCGGCCACTGGCTCATCTGCTGCGGGAAGGACACCAGCACCACCGCGTAGCCGACCATTGCCGGGTTGAAGGGGTTCTGCCCGAGGCCGCCGTACAGGTGCTTGCCGAAGATCATCGCGAATACCGTAGCGACCGCGCTCAGCCACCAGGGCGAGTAGGGAGGCAGGGCGAGGGCGAGTAGCACGGCGGTAACCAGGGCGCTGCCGTCCTTGAGAAAGAACGTCACCGGGCGGTCGCGCAGCTTGAGCATGAGCGCCTCGGTGGCGAGCGCGAGCAGGCTGCACCAGAGCAGGTTGAACAGGGTTCCGACGCCGTACAGGCCGATCAGTACCAGCGCGCCGGGAGCGCAGGCAGCCAGCAGCGTCAGCATGACCTTCTGTGTGCGGTTCGTGCCGGTGGTGTGGGGCGAGCTGATGCGCGGCAGTTTCATCAGGGAGCCTCGCCATTGGCATCGGCGACGGCGCGCTCTGCCGCTTGCAGGCGCTCGCGGGCAGCGGCCAGGAGCGAGTCGCTGGCACCCTCGCGTTCGAGCTTCTTCAGGTCGGCGCGGGCATAGGCCAGTTCGGTCTTGGCGGCGCGCAGGGCGGCCGTCACCGGGCGCTTGTCGGTGCGCACGAGGTCTGGCGGCGCCTTGCCGCTGGCGTCCTCTGCGGCGTGCAGCGCGGCTTCGGCGGCGGCAAGCGTCCGGTGGATCGTGTCCAGTTCCTCGGCGGAGGCGCCTTCACGCTCAGCGGCGCGCAGGGCATCGCGCTGCGCGATATAGGCCAGCTTGGCCTGCCGCAGGGCAAGCACGCCGTCAACGGGCTGCTCGGTTTTTGGTTCGGTCGGCAAGGCGGCCCCCTGCAGTTCGGTGAGTTGGCACTCGATGCGTTCGACATCTCCGCGCAAGGAGGCGAGGGTGGCGCGTTGCTCGTCGCTGGGCGATTCGCCGAAGGCCTTCTCGGACTTCTTCAACTGGGCACGGGCCATGGCGGCGTCAATCTTCGCCTGCTTCAGTGCGGCTTCGTGCGGGGCGGGAGCTTTAGCCGGAGCGGGCGCCGGTGCCGAGTTGGTGCTTTGCGCTTCGGCAGCCGCCAGCGCAGCTTTCGCTTCTTCGGCGGCGCCGCGCAACTCGGCGACCTGGCTGCGCAGTTGATCGGTGTCGTGGGCGGCCAGTTGCTTCTCGGCTTTCTTCAGCGCGACCTGGGCCATGCTCGCTTCGATCTTCAGGCGCTTGAGCTGGTCGGGCGCATTGCCCACGGACTTCTCGGCCTTGACCCGCTCAATCACCGATTGCGCGGCCGGCGCGGCGGGTGTTGCGACCTCGGGTTGGTCCGCCTGCGCGCGCGCTGCTCGCTCCTGGCGAGCCAGGCGGTCGGCGGTGCGGCGTTCTTCCTCGCGGCGCAGGCGGTCCTGGCGCTGCTCGAAGCGCAGGCGCCACTGCTCGGCCTTCAGCTGGCGCTGTTCCAGTTCGCGGATCTCGCCCTTGGACGCGCGGTAGTACTGCAGCAGCGGAATGCTCGACGGGCAGACGTAGGCGCAGGCGCCGCACTCGATGCAGTCGAACAGGTTGTGGGCCATCAACTGGTCGTGATCTTCGCCGAGGGCGAAAAAGTGCAGTTGCTGCGGTAGAAGGCTGGCGGGGCAGACCTGTGCGCAGTCGCCACAGCGGATGCACGGCATGGCCGCTTCCGGTGCCGGTAGCTCCTCGCGAGAGGCAGCCAGGAGGCAGTTGATCGTCTTGATCAGCGGTGCGTCCGTTGACGGCAGGCTGTCGCCCATCAGTGGGCCGCCAAGGAGCAGGCGGTCCAGTTTTGCGGCGTCGAGGCCGGCAAAGTCCAGCAGCTCGCCCACGGGCGTGCCGAGCAGCGCTTCGACGTTGCACGGGCGCGCCAATGCAGCGCCGCTCAGGGTGGTGATGCGCGAGATCAGCGGCCGCCCGCGCAGTACCGCGTCGGCCACGGCGACGGCGGTGCCGACGTTCACGCAGAGCATGCCGATGTCCGCCGGCAACCCGCCGGAGGGCACTTCGCGGCCGGTGAGAATCTGGATCAGCTGACGCTCGCCGCCGGACGGGTAACGGGTCGGGATCGACTGCAGGCGGATCGGCCGTTCGCCGATGGCGGCCTGCACGGCAGCAATGGCCTGCGGCTTGTCGTCCTCGATGCCGAGCAGCACCTGCTGCGGCTGGAGGATGTGCATCAGCACCTCGATGCCTTCCACCAACTCGACGGCGCGCTCACGCATCAGCAGGTCGTCGGCGCTGATGTAGGGCTCGCACTCGGCGCCGTTGATGATCAGGGTGTGCAGGTCGTCCTGGGCGCGCGAGGCCAACTTGGCGGCGGTGGGGAAGCCGGCGCCGCCGAGGCCGGCGATGCCCGCCTGGCGAATGCGCTGCAGCAGTTCGGTTCCGGAGAGGGACACATATGCGGAAATGGGTTCCAGCGTCGTCCATTGCTCCGCGCCGTCACTGTCGATGACGATCGCGGGCAGCGAAAGGCCGGAGCTGTGCGGATAAGGTTGTTCGCTGATCTCGGCCACGGTGCCGGAAGTCGGCGCATGCAGCGCGGCGCTGATGGCGCTGCCGGCCTGCGCGATCATTTGGCCCTTGAGCACATGCTGGCCGACTTCAACACAAGGCACGGCGGGCTCGCCGATATGTTGTTGCAGCGGCAGCACCAGGCGGCGCGGCAGCGGCGGGCGCTGGATCGGCGTGGCAGTGGACTGCTGCTTGTTGGCCGGCAGGTGCAGGCCGCCGGGAAAATTCCAGACCTGCACGTTCATGCCACCCGCTCCCGATCGCTGTGGATCAGTCGGCCTTGCGGCAGCGGCCATCTCCAGTCGTCGATGCGCACCGGCAGGTCGCGCATCTCGATGCAGTCCACCGGGCAGGGTTCCAGGCATAGGTCGCAGCCGGTGCATTCGTCGACTATCACCGTGTGCATCAGCTTGGCCGCGCCGACGATGGCGTCCACCGGGCAGGCGCGGATGCACTTGGTGCAGCCGATGCACTCGGCCTCGCGGATGTAGGCGACACGCAGAGGCGCTTCCTCGACGGCGTCCAGTGGCAGGGGTTCGACGTCCAGCAACTCAGCAAGGGCGGCGATGGTCGCGGCACCGCCAGGCGGGCACTTGTTGATGGCGTCACCCTCGGCGATGGCCTGGGCGTAGGGTTTGCAACCGGCATAGCCGCACTGGCCACACTGGGTCTGCGGCAGGAGGTCGTTGATCTGCCCGGCGATGGGTGCGTCCGCGACCTTCACTCGCGCCGAAGCCTGGCGCATCGCCACGGCGCCGGCGAGGCAGGCCAGGATGATCAGCAGCGCAGCGATCATGGCTTGAGCAACCCGCTGAAGCCCATGAACGCCAGTGACATCAGCCCAGCGGTAATCATGCCGATGGCGGCGCCCTTGAACGGCTTGGGCACGTCGGCGATGGCGATGCGCTCGCGCAGGGCGGCGAACAGCACCAGCACGAGGGTGAAGCCCAGCCCGGCGCCGAAGCCCTGGAAGGTGGATTGCAGGAAGCCGAATTCGGCCTTGCGCGCATTGAGCAGCGCCACGCCCAGCACGATGCAGTTGGTCGTGATCAGCGGCAGGAAGATACCGAGTGTGCGGGCCAGCAGCGGGCTGGTCTTCCTGAGCAGCAGTTCAGTGAATTGCACCACCAGTGCGATTACCAGGATGAAGCCGATGGTGCGCAGGAACTCCACGTCCAGCGGTTGCAGCACGTAGCGTTGCAGGATGTAGCTCAACGCCGAGGCGAGGGTAAGCACGAAGGTGGTCGCCAGGGCCAGGGCCAGCGCGGTTTCGATCTTGCGCGACACGCCCATGAACGGGCAGATGCCGAGGAACTGCACGAGCACGAAGTTGTTGACCAGGATGGCGCTGACCAGGATCAGGGCGAGTTCGGTCATGGCCGGGCACTCGCAGCCGGGCGCGCGGAGAGGCTGATCATGCTCGCAGACCGGTGGTCAGCGGGTTGATGGCGGTGAGAGGACATGGCTCGAATACACGGTGCGAAGTAGGCAATTGTACCTCCCTGAAATCAGTTGCGGTGCCGGGGGCGGCGGGAGGAACATCGGCGGCTGCCGAACCCGATCGGTTCCCCTTATGGAAGTCGCGATGCGCAAAACGCTGTCCGGACGCCTCACCGCCCTTTGCCTGTTGTTCTCCAGTGGCCTGGCTTCGGCCGCGCCTTTCACCACGGCTGATCTGGTCAGTTGGCCGCGCATGAGTGTCGCCGACTTCGCCTGCCTGCTGGAGCAGCGCACTGGCCATGCCGATGCGCAGTTCAGCTGCGCCGCCAGCAGGAAACTGAGCAACTGGGGCGACGCCTGCCACGACACCGAACTCAGCTACGCCGGCCCGCAGCTCCCCGAGGCGCTGGTGCATCAGCTCGATCCGCGCATCGTGGCGGTGGACCTGGACTGGGAATACGGTCGCCTGCAATCGGTCAACGTCACCTTCGAGAAGATCATGACCGCCGAGGAGGTGGCCGACATCTTCCCGCAGGTGAACCTGGAAGACCCCACCTCACGGGACAACCTGAGCAACGCCTCGCTGCAGGATTGTGCCGAGGACGCCTCCTGCCTCTATCTGGAAGGCTTCGAGCACCTGGGTGGCGGCGACGTGGACTGCGAGGACGCTCAGTAGGTCATGCAGGCGGCGTTGAGCAGCCCGATGCACAGCGAGGCGCCACCGAGGAATACGCCGTGGGCCAGGGTGTTGCCTTCGATGCCGCTCTTGAGCTCCGGCACCAGGCGTGACAGGCCGACAAACACCAGCACCTGCACCAGCATGGCGATCACGCCCCAGATCAGCATGTCGATGATGCTGACGCTGTGGGCGATGGCGCTGGCCAGTGGCAGGGCGAAGCCCAGCAGGGTGCCGACCAGGGCCACGGCGGCGCTGATGTTGCCCTGGCGGATCAGCTGGATTTCCGCGTAGGGCGTCAGGCGGATGTAGAGGCTGGTGAACAGGCCGAACAGGCCGATGGCCGAGGCGAAGTAGGCGAGGAAGTTGGGCAGGGTCTGCAATAGGTTCATGGCCAATCCTTAGACGAAATAGTGGGGAACGAAGCGGCTGCTGTCGCGGGTGATGGCGCTGGCGTCCTCACGGATGCCCAGGCCGGCGGCCTGGCCGTCGATCACCCAGCAGCCGAGCACGGCGTAGTTGCCGTCGTGGTTGGCCAGCGGCGCATAGCCCTGGTAGATGCAGGGCGCGTCGGCGTGAGGGCCGTCGCTTTCCAGTTGCAGGTCGCCGGCGACAATGCGGATGTTCTCGCCCTCGCGGGAGTACAAGGGCTTGCGCACGTAGGCGCCGGGGATGTCCTGGCGGTAGCTGGCCGGCAGCAGGTTGGGGTGGTCCGGGTTGAGCTTCCAGAGGATCGGCAGCATGGCCTTGCTCGACATCAGCAGCTTCCACGCCGGCTCCAGGAAGCGGATGGCGCTGCGCTCCAGGTGCTCGGCAAAGCTGTCCTGCAACAGCCATTCCCAGGGGTAGAGCTTGAAGCAGTGGCGGATGTCCTGTTCGTACTGGTCGATGAAGGTGCCGCGCCCGGCGTGATGGCCTATGAATTCCAGCGGCAGGTAGCGCGTGGGCAGCCCGGCCTGGTGCGCGGTGTCGAGCAGGTAGAGAGCATTGCCGGTGTCTTCCTCGTGGCCGTCGATGGCGGTGAAGTGCAACAGGCCGTCCGGGGCGATGGCCTTCCAGCGCGCGATCAGCTTCTCGTGCAGGGAGTTGAACTGGTCGGCGGACGGGTTCACGTCGTTCAGCCACTGCCACTGCACCACACTGGCTTCCAGCAGGCCGGTGGGGGTGTCGGCGTTGTACTCGAGCATCTTCGGCTGGCCCTCGCCATTCCAGGCGAAATCGAAGCGACCATAGAGGCTCGGGTCCTGGCGCTTCCAGGAGCGGATGATTTCCTCGCGGGCGCCCGGCGGCAGCTGGAAGGGCTCGAAGTGGCCGGTGCGGATCACCCATTCCACGCATTCCAGGTAGCGCAGGTGCAGGTCTTCGCTGGCGGCTTCCAGCGTCTCGATCTGTTCGAGGCTGAATTCGTAGGCCACCGATTCGTCCCAGTACAGGCCGTCGATGCTGTGGAAGGTGAAGCCGACCGACTCGCAGCGCTCGCGCCAGTCAGCGCGCGGCGTCATGGCCAGGCGACGCATCAGCCGCCTCCGGAGAAACGCGCGCCGGAGTGGCCGAAGCCACCACGGGTGACCAGTTGGCGCGATTGCACCTGGTAGGTCTGCGCGGTCTTCGGTCGCGAGCCGTCCTCGTAGCTCGGCCCGCGATAGCGTCCGGAGCTGCTGCCGCCGCCACTGCTGCTGGTGGTGGATTCCGGCTCGCAGGCGTTGGGCGTCGCGCCCCAGTCCTTCAGGCAGTCTTCGCGGTTGGCGTAGAGGTCGCGGTAAACCGGGTTGTGGTGCAGCACGCTGTAGAGCACCCCGCCGGTGAGCAGGGTAGTGAAGACGATGTTGGATTTCTTCATGCGGGTTTCGCGGCGCGCCGGGTTCCGAGTTTGCGCCACAGCCAGCGCAGGATCAGGCCGGCGATGAACAGCACGACCAGCAGCGGCAAACCGAAGGCGGCTACCTGGATGGCGTTGACGGTACCGTCGGTGAGTTCGTCCAGCGAGTTGCCGAAGGCCTTGCCAATGCGCGACCAGCGCCCGGTGGGCTGGTACTCGCTGGAGAAGTCCAGGGTCAGCAGGTTGGTGGAGATGCGCCGTTGCTGCTGGGCGGAGTCCTGGCGAGCGGCATGCAACTGCTGCTCGACCTCGGCAGTGGCCTTGGCCAGGGCCAGCAGGTCGCTGACGCTCATGTCCTTGCGGCCCTGGAAGCCTTGCAGCGTCTGGTACTCACGCTCCAGGCGCTCGCGCAACTGCTGGTTGTCGCTCACCGCCTGGGCGAGGTCTTCGGCCTGGGTGCGGCGGCTTTGCAGCTGCCCGCCTTCTGCGGCGAGGGTAACGAGTTTCTCCACGCCTTCGGGGACGATGCGCACCACGAGGTGCGCATTGCGCATCTGACTGTCGCCGCTCTGCTCGATGGCGATCAGCTCGCAGGGGCCGAAGCGCTCCTGGGTGCAGGCATCGCGGGAGGCAGCCAGTTGCGCGTCGATGCGCTCGCTGGCCAGGCGGATGCCGACCTGGTGTTCATAGGCGAGGAAGGAGCCGGCTTTCGCCGCTTCCCCCTGGAAAGCGGCGCCGGAGTTGGCTGTGTGTTCCGAAGAAGCGCCGCAGCCGGCAAGGGCAGCGCTCAGGGCGAGCGCTGCCAGGTGGTGCAGTTTCATCGATGGCCTCCTTGCCGTCCGATGCTTACTTGACGCGCTGGCCCGGCTTGGCGCCGCTGTCGGGGCTCAGCAGGTAGATCTCCTCACCGCCGGGGCCGGCCGCCAGGACCATGCCTTCGGAGACGCCGAACTTCATCTTGCGCGGGGCCAGGTTCGCCACGTAGAGGGTCAGGCGGCCTTCGAGCTTGCTCGGGTCCGGGTAGGCGCTCTTGATGCCAGAGAACACGTTGCGCTTCTCGTCGCCGATGTCGAGGGACAGGCGCAGCAGCTTGTCGGCACCCTCGACGAATTCGCATTTCTCGATCAGCGCGATGCGCAGGTCGACGGCGGCGAAGGCGTCGAAGTTGATTTCCGCGGCGAGCGGGTCCTTGGTCAGCTCGCCATTGCCGGCGGGTTTCGGGGCACTGGCGAGGAGGTCTTCCTTGGAGGCTTCGATCATGGCTTCGATTTTCGCAGGCTCGATACGGGTCATCAGCGGGTTGAACGGGTTCAGTTGGTGATTGGCCAGCAGTTGCTCGTGGTCGGCCCATTTCAGCGGGGCGACATTGAGGAAGGCTTCCGCGGCAACAGCCAGCTTCGGCAGCACCGGTTTCAGGAAGATCACCAACTGGCGGAACAGGTTGACGCCCAGTGCGCAGATGGCCTGGACTTCGTCCTGCTTGCCTTCCTGCTTGTTCAGGGCCCACGGCGCCTTGTCGGCGATCCAGGCGTTGGCCTGGTCGGCCAGGGCCATGATTTCGCGCATGGCACGGCCGAAGTCACGGGCTTCGTAGGCGGCGGCGATGCTCGGGGCGGCGGCCTGGAAGGCCTGGGCCAGTTCCGGCGCCGGGTTGGCGTCCACCAGCAGGCCGTTGTTGCCCTTGTGGATGAAGCCGGCGCAACGGCTGGCGATGTTGACCACCTTGCCGACCAGGTCGGAGTTGACCTTCTGCACGAAGTCCTCGAGGTTCAGGTCGAGGTCGTCCACGCCGCGGCCCAGCTTGGAGGCGTAGTAGTAGCGCAGGTATTCCGGGTCCAGATGGTCCAGGTAGGTGCGCGCCTTGACGAAGGTGCCGCGCGACTTGGACATCTTCTGGCCGTTGACGGTCAGGTAGCCGTGCACGTTCAGCGCGGTCGGCTTGCGGTAGCCGGCGCCTTCGAGCATGGCCGGCCAGAACAGCGCGTGGAAGTTGACGATGTCCTTGCCGATGAAGTGGTACAGCTCGGCGTCGGAGCCCTGCTTCCAGTAGGCGTCGAAGTCCAGCTCCGGACGGCGCGCGCAGAGGTTCTTGAAGCTGGCCATGTAGCCGATCGGCGCGTCCAGCCAGACGTAGAAGTACTTGCCCGGCGCATCGGGAATCTCGAAGCCGAAATACGGCGCGTCGCGGGAGATGTCCCACTCCTGCAGGCCGGAATCCAGCCACTCGGCGAGCTTGTTGGCCACCGACTCCTGCAGGGCGCCGCTACGGGTCCACTGCTGCAGCATGGCCTGGAAGTCAGGCAGCTTGAAGAAGTAGTGCAGCGATTCCTTGAGCACCGGAGTGGCGCCGGAGATCGCCGATTTCGGGTCCTTCAGCTCGGTGGGCGCGTAGGTCGCGCCGCAGGCTTCGCAGTTGTCGCCGTACTGGTCGGCGGTGCCGCACTTGGGGCAGGTGCCCTTGATGAAGCGGTCGGCCAGGAACATCTGCTTTTCCGGGTCGAAATACTGGGTCACCGGACGAGTGGCGATGTGGCCGGCGTCGCGCAGCTTCAGGTAGATGGCCGAGGACAGCTCGCGGTTCTCTTCCGAGTGGGTCGAGTGATAATTGTCGAATTCCACCAGGAAGTCGGCGAAGTCGCCCATGTGCTCGGCGCGCACGCCGTCGATCAGTTGCTCGGAGGTGATGCCTTCGCGCTCGGCGCGCAGCATGATGGCCGAGCCGTGGGCATCGTCCGCGCACACGTACACCGCCTGGTTGCCACGCATCTTCTGGAAGCGAACCCAGATGTCGGTCTGGATGTACTCCAGCATGTGACCGAGGTGGATCGAACCATTGGCGTAGGGCAGGGCGCTGGTGACGAGGATCTTGCGGGCTTCGGACATGATGATCGGCCGTTCCGGTTAAAACGAGGGAATCGGCAACTATATAGGGGCGGGGCGAAATTTTCATCCGTGGGCGCTTGGCTGTAGGGGCGTTCGTCCTTGAACCATGGGCGCTTGGACTGTTCGCGAGCAAGCTCGCTCCTACGAAGAGCATGATTGCGCAGCCCTGGAATGTAGGAGCGAGCTTGCTCGCGAACCCGGCCTACCACCGATGATCCCGAGCAAGGCCGCGATGACAGGCGTAAGATGCCCGCCTATTCTGCTCAGTCTTTCATCGGGAGTACCCATGAGCGCCGTTACCCGTGCCACTGTGGAGGCCGTCCTCCGCCAGATCAACGACCCACACACCGGCCAGAGCCTGCAGGACGCCGGTTACCTGCGCGAGCTGGGCATCCAGGGCGGCCGCGTCGCGCTGACCCTGGAGCTGGGCTACGCCGCCGGCCTGTTCAGGAACGGTCTCGCGCAGACCGTGCAGATGGCCCTGGAAGCGCTGGACGGCGTCGATTCGGCCCAGGTCAAGGTGGAAACCCACATCGCCGCGCACAAGGCTCAGGCCCAGGTGCCGGGCATGAGCAACGTGAAGAACATCATCGCCGTGGCCTCCGGCAAGGGCGGCGTGGGCAAGTCCACCACCGCTGCGAACCTCGCGCTGGCGCTGGCCCGCGAAGGTGCCAAGGTGGGCATTCTCGACGCCGATATCTATGGCCCGAGCCAGGGCATCATGTTCGGAATCCCCGAAGGCACCCGGCCGAAGATCCGCGACCAGAAGTGGTTCATCCCGCTGGAAGCCCACGGCGTGGAAGTCATGTCCATGGCCTTTCTCACCGACGACAACACCCCGGTAGTGTGGCGCGGCCCGATGGTTTCCGGCGCGCTGCTGCAACTGATCACCCAGACCGCCTGGAACGACCTGGATTACCTGGTCATCGACATGCCGCCGGGCACCGGCGATATCCAGCTGACCCTGGCGCAGAAAGTCCCGGTGGCCGGATCGGTGATCGTCACCACCCCGCAGGACCTGGCCCTGCTCGATGCGAAGAAAGGCGTGGAAATGTTCCGCAAGGTCAACATTCCGGTGCTGGGCGTGGTCGAGAACATGGCCGTGCACATCTGCTCCAACTGCGGCCACGCCGAGCACCTGTTCGGTGAAGGCGGCGGCGAGAAGCTGGCCGCGCAGTACGGCGTCGAACTGCTGGCATCGCTGCCGCTGTCCATGGCCATCCGCATGCAGGCCGACGGCGGCAAGCCGACCGTGATTGCCGACCCGGAAAGCCAACTGGCGATGATCTACCAGGAAATGGCCCGCTGCGTCGGCGCCCGCATCGCCCTGAGCGAGAAGGCCGCGCCGGACATGCCGAACATCTCCATCAGCGACGACTGATACGCAGGGACTGCCATGCGCAAGGATGCGAAACGCGCCGCCGGCTGGCTGCTGGCGGCGTGCCTGGGCCTCACCGGCTCAGTGGCCTGGGGCGCCGCCGAGGATTTCGCCAACTGGCAGGCCCAGTGCGTGATAGACGGGCAGCCGGTAACCCTGGACTTCCGTTCCGCCTCGGGCGATGCCTTCGAGGATGACATGGCTGTGCAGGCGCGCCGGGCCGACGGCTCCAGCCAGAGCCTGCCACTGCCGCCCGCCCTTTACCACGCCACCGGCCTGCTCGGCAGTCCGATCAGTGCCTGCGACCCAACGCCGCTGCTGGACATGGGTAACGGCCTCGGCCTGCTGCTCGTGGTGCGCGACAACCGCCCCGGCCTGCCAGTGGTGGATGCGCTGCTGCTCGATCTGGCCACTTTGCAGGTTGTGGATAAGCGCCTGGGCGACCCCGGTGCGGCGGAAGGCTTGCTGAAGACCGCCAGCCTGGTGCTGCGCCAGTCACCACGGGGTGTCGACCTGCGTCTGGTGCGCGAGGCTGTGCCTGGCGCCGAGTGCGATTGCGCCGACGCCTATGCCGAAGACTGGCTGCGTTTTTCGGTGGAGCAGCGCAGGCTGCGCACGAACTGGCGGCCCTGAAGCCTCACGGAAGCCACTCGGTACCGGCGCCCACGGGAAATTGACCGGAGCGCAGTTCGTCCCGGGTGAGCTCGCGCCCGGTCCAGAGCCGCACCTTGCGGGCGCCAGCACCACGGCAGAGTTCGTACAGCCCGCGAACCTCCACCTGCGTCAGCCCGCCTTCGAGGAGCTCCTGGGGGTGCAGGATCATTACCGGCGCGGCCTTGAGCAGAGATTTGGGGGCGAGTCGTCCGACCAGCAGCTTCAGGGTCATTTCGGCGAAGGAGAAATTGGCCAGCAAGGAGCGGGGATGGTCGAAACCGTTGACGATTTCGACGCCCTCCCGGCCCTGCAGTTGCTGGGCGGCCTCGCCGGCCGCCAGCACCCTGGGCTTGCCATCCTCGTAGCGCAAGGCCAGCAGCGGCGATTCGCCGAATGCTTCGCCGGAAGGAAGCGCCACGCCGCTGATCCACTGGCGGGAGAGTTTCAGGTACAGGGTGGACGAAAAATGATCAAACATAGCGCTCCCTTCCATGAGTCGATGCGATGCAGGTTACGTAAACCCACCCGGAACCGTCGACCATCCGGCCGCACCCTTTGCCGGAAATTGTGACGCCCGGTAAGATTCGCCTTCTTTTTTCAACCGCCGCACAGGACACCCGCCATGAGCATCAAATCGGACAAGTGGATTCGCCGCATGGCTCAGGAACACGGCATGATCGAGCCGTTCGTCGAGCGCCAGATTCGTGGTGCCGATGACAGCCGGGTGATTTCCTACGGCGTTTCCAGTTACGGCTACGACGTACGCTGCGCCGCCGAATTCAAGGTGTTCACCAACATCCACTCCGCTGTGGTCGACCCGAAGAACTTCGACGAAAAGAGCTTCGTCGACATCAACAGCGATGTGTGCATCATTCCGCCGAACTCCTTCGCCCTGGCCCGCACCGTCGAGTACTTCCGCATTCCGCGCGACGTGCTGACTATTTGCCTGGGCAAGAGCACCTACGCCCGCTGCGGCATCATCGTCAACGTGACCCCGCTGGAGCCGGAGTGGGAAGGCCACGTGACCCTGGAGTTCTCCAACACCACCAACCTGCCGGCGAAGATCTACGCCCACGAAGGCGTGGCGCAGATGCTGTTCCTGCAGTCCGACGAGGCCTGCGAAGTGTCGTACCGCGATCGTGGCGGCAAATACCAGGGTCAGACTGGTGTGACCCTGCCCAAGGCCTGATGGCCCTGCGCTTGACGAAAACCGGGCCTTGGCCCGGTTTTTTGTTGCGGTCGAAAACCTGTAGGAGCGAGCTTGCTCGCGAACGCCCGACTCGACTCCCACAGGAAGAAGGGTTCGCGAGTAAGCTCGTTCCTACAAGGGGCAGTGTGCCAGGACGAATTTCGCACGTTTCTGCAGGCTGCACAGGGGCAGTTCCAGCACTCGATAGCCCAGTTTTTCATACACCTCGGCCATCATCGCCGCCGTTCGCTGCGCTTCCATGAAGTCCTGCCGGCGCTCCGCGTCGTTGCGGTAAATGGCTTCCCACGCGGGCGCGAGAAACACGGTCCGCGCGTAGCGCAGCTCCTGTGCAGCGGTTAACAGCGCTTTGGGGATCGGCAGGCCGCAGAGCCTCGCATACCCCAGCACATCCGGCAGGCCGCGATCGAAAAGCCACACCTCTCCCGCGTCGAGCGCTCGGTCGCGGGTCGCCAGTGCGTGCTCGAACATCGCCTGGCAGAACGCTTCGCGGTTCGCCCAGGGCAATGCATCGCCATTGCGGGCCATCTGGTCGCGGATGATGGCGCGGCCGCCTTCTTCGACGACGTTCAGGCCGTGATGCTGGTGCAGGTGGTCGAGCAGTGTGCTCTTGCCGGCGCCAGGGCCGCCGGTGATGACGATGAGGGATTCGGACATGACGATGACTCCTGTAGGAAGGATGCAAGGGAGTACCGGCCGGGGAAGGGTGTTGCGAAGGGAGGTGCGGCGGAATCGGAGCGGAGAAAAAAGAAAGGCACCCAAGGGGTGCCTGAATATGATCATGGAGTAAGTCGACAATTCTGATTCCGGGGCGGGAAGCAAGTTCCCGGCGCCCGGAAATATTTTTCAGATCATCACTTCTCCGGCACCAGCGTCAGGCGTTTCACGCCGTAGACCTTCTCCAGGTTCTGCGACTGGAAGGGGAAGCTCATGTAGTTGCCCTTCAGCCAGGCATCGATGCCATCGGCGTAGTGCGGGCTGGCCGGGTTGCCGGACTGGCCGCTGCTGTTGAGTCCGATCATCGGCTCGCTCTGGCCGAAGTCGACGACGATGCGCATGGCCGGGATCAGCCAGGTGTTGAAGTCCTGGCCCCAGTGGTAGGCGGAAACGTTCAGCGTGCTGTGGTCGCCGCCGGCCGGGTAGGGGCCGCGGTCCAGGTAGCCCTTGATCGCACTGAGGCTGGCGCGTTCGCCGGCACCGAGGTTGGGCGCCATCTTGGTGCTGTCGCTGACCCATTCGTAGGTGTGCAGCTTGCCCCACTGCCAGGCACGGCGGTCGCTGCCCAGCTTCTGCTCGCAGAAGGCGGTGGCAGCGGCCAGGCTGCGGGCGAGGATCGCCGGCTTGTCTTCCTTCTGCGGGGTGCGAGTGTCGTCCCAGAACGGGCTGTCGTCGCGGCCCAGCAGGTGGTCGGCCTGGGCCGAATAGGAGAGGTTGGCGTTCTCCACGAAGGCCTTCCAGGAGGGGCTGTCTTCCGGGCCGAGTTCGTCGAGGAAGATCTGCTTGCTGCTTTCCTGCAGGAAGGCTTCGTAGAGCGCCGCGTCGCCAGAGGTAGCCGATAGCTTGCCATCGAACGCCATGATCCGGTCCAGCGCTTCGCGGGCACGGGCGCGCTGGTCGGCGGGCAGGGCGTCGATGGCTTTCTTCAGCGGTTGGGCCATGCCCGGCGCATCCAGCATCGATTGCAGCTTGCCGGCGAACGGCGTGGTCTGGTCGTACTGCATGGCGATCATGCTGCGGTAGTCGTGGCTCTTGCTGCCGCCGGCGAGCTGCGCGATGCGCTCATAGCGCTCCGGGTAGTACCAGGAGCTGGACAGCTGCGCGCCGTAGCCCGGCTGCACGCTACGGTGGTTGGCGGTGCCCAGCCAGCCTTGCTGCGGGTCCTGGTCGGACGGGTGCAGGATCGGGTCGGCAAAGCCGTCCCAGTCGTATCGGCCATCCCAGCCGGGGGAGGGCAGCAGGCCACGGCCTTCCTTGCGGTTGGGGAAGCGACCGGTGACCTGCCAGCCGATGTGCTTCTCGTCGGCGAACACGATATTCAGGGCCATGGCGCGCACGTCGCGGGTGGCATCGAAGGCCTGCTCGACGTTCTTCGCGCGGGACAGGTCGAAGAACGCGTCGAGGGTGCGGTCGGTTTCACCCTGGATGCTCTGGTAGGCGATGCCGTAGCCGCTGGACAGCTCCAGCGGTTGCAGCTCGTGCTTGCGCTCGCCCAGTGCACTGTTGAGCAGCGGGCCGTGGCGGGTTTCGTAGATGACTTCGCGGACCGGGCTCTGGCCCTTGATGAAGAAGGTTTCGTTGCGCTCGATGGCCGGCTTCCACTGGCCATCGGCAAGGTAGTAGAGCTTGCTGCCCTGGCGCTTCACCTGTTCGAGGAAGAGGTCCTGGTTGTCGCCCATGACCATGGTCATGCCCCAGGCCAGCTTGCCGTTGAAGCCGGCGACTACGCCCGGCACGCCAGCGATGGAGACGCCCGCGGCGTTGTATTTCGGCGAGCGGATCTGCACGTAGTTCCACACCGAAGGCATGGACAGCGGCAGATGCGTGTCGTTGGCCAGGATGCTCTTGCCGCTGCGCGTGCGCTGCGGGGCGATGGCCCAGTTGTTGGAGGCGGCGACGCCCATCATCTGCAGGGCGGCGATCTGGCCGGCGGCCTTGTCCAGTTGTTCCAGGCCCGCGATCCTGCCGTCCAGGCGCAGGCCCTTGAGCTTCTCGGCTTCCTCGAAAGGCAGCGGCTCGTCCGGGTAGATCGGTGTCAGCCAGGGCAGCTTGTCGGCGCCGACCTTCTGCGCGAGCACCAGGGAAGCGATCTCTTCCTGCAGGTTCACCGCCAGGCCGAAGTTCAGCAGGCTGAAGACCAGTGCGGAGTCTTCCGGCTTCCAGTATTCGGGGCGGTAGCCGGACTCGGCCAGGTCCATCGGCAGCTTGTCGCGGTAGCGGTACATATAGGCGTTGACGCCGCGGGCATAGGTCTCGAAGAAACGCTTGAGACGCGGCGAAGCGCCGGCATACAGGGCGTCGGCAGCCTTCTTCAGGTTCACCGTGCGCATGAAGCGGTCGGTTTCCAGCGCGCCGGGGCCGACCATTTCGGACAGGCGTCCCTGGGCCATCAGGCGCAGGCCGACCATCTGGCTGAGGCGATCGCTGGCATGCACATAGCCCAGGGTGAACAGCGCATCGTGGAAGGTGCTGGTCTCGATCAGCGGCATTCCCAGGCTGTTGCGGCGGATCGATACGTTGTCCGCCAGGCCCTTGATCGGCTGTACGCCGTAGGTCGGCGGCAGGCTGTCGGAATAGCGGTCATTCAGCCAGCCCTGGCAGCCGGTGAGGCTGACAGCGGCAGTGATGGTGGCTGCAAGGCCGAAGCTGGGGAGCCGGCGGAAGGCACGCGGGGCCATGGGGATGTGCTCCTGCACAAAAGAGGTCGCTTGAAATGGGACGCTTGAAGCGCGCTACGTTAGTGAGCCGAGGATAGCTGTGCAAGCCACGCGCGGCGGGATTTTCAGCAGCCGACGATTAGTTGCGCCAGACAGCAGAAGGCCCGCGCTGGGCGGGCCTTCTTCGCAGTGCTCGGGGCCTGGGTCAGGCGCCGTGGCACTTCTTGTACTTGCTGCCGCTGCCGCAGGGGCAAGGATCGTTGCGACCCACGTCCTTGAGCGGGTTACGGACCGGCTCGTGGCTGTGGTTGCAGTGCGGGCCGTGCACGTGACCGTGGTCATGGTGGTGGTCATGATCATGGTCGTGGTTGCAGTTCGGACCGTGTACGTGGGGTTCCTGGCTCATGGTGACGCTCACTCGGGGATGAAATCGCCGGGAATTATCTCGCCATTGCGGGCGATGTGCACGCTCTGTCCGAAGAGCAGGCCGGTCTTCACTTCACCGTCGAGGCGATAGCGAATCGGCTTGTCCGGGTCCTCCAGCAGCTTGACGATGTACTTCATGTGCCGCCACAGGTTGGTGGTCACCGGTACTTCGAAGGTTTCATGGCCGTTGGCCGGCACTGTGAACCAGTTATTCGACTCACCTTCGGCCAGGTCGATATCGTTCAGCTTGACCTTGTAGGCCAGGCCGCGAACCGGAAGGCTGAAGTCATTCGGATTGTCGATGCGGAAATGCAGGACGAACTCCTGCTCCAGCAAACGAGCTTTCACGACGTCTACTTTCTGCAGTTTCACGTCGGGTTGCTCGAAATTGCCTGTCATCCAGCCGCAGCCCGAAACAAGGCTGAACAGCCAGAACAGGCTGAGAATTCTTATCATTTGCGCCTGATAATTCATGTCTACCCCTCAAGACGCCCCAGTGTACCAAGCACCTGCTCGGCCGCAAGTTGTTGTTACGTTAAAAGAAGCTGCACCATACTGGCCGAATGTAACCGGCGGGTTAACACAGGAGAGTGAAGATGAGCCGTTATGAAATCGCGTTTTCCGGACAGACCGTTCCGGGTGCTCAGCTCGACACGGTGAAGGCCAACCTGGCCAGATTGTTCCAGGCCGACGCCCAGCGCATCGAGCTGCTGTTTTCCGGCCGCCGCATGGTGATCAAGAACAACCTCGACGCCGAGGCCGCGGAAAAGTATCGCAGTGTGATCGAGCGCGCTGGCGCCGTCGTGGAAGTGGTCGACATGGATGCGCAGATCGAGGAAATCGAACTGGCCCCGCCACCGCCCGCCGAGCCTGCCGGCGCACCGGGTCAGTCGGCGGCGTCCGCCGCTGCACCGCAGGGCCGCTTGAAAGTGGCGCCGCGTGACGAGTACATGGCCGCCTTCGCCGATGTGGAAGCGCCGGACTTCGGCCTCGCCCCGGTGGGCGCCGACCTTCAGGACGAGAAGCCCGAGGCCCAGGCGCCGCGCGTGGACCTCAGCCAGTTCAGCGTCGCTCCGGTGGGCAGCGACATGGGCCAGGCCAAACCGGCTCCCGCTGGCCCTGCGCCGGACACCAGCCATCTAAAGCTGCAGGACTGATCAATCGCCCTGGTGCGGGTCGTCCTTGTAGACGAACTTGGGCATTTCCCAGCGGAAACGGATCGCCAGCATGCGGAACAGGAAGCCTGAGAACAGTGTGATCAGCATGGCCTGCTCCTTGGGCAGGTCGATCTGCAGGCAGATCAGGTAGCACCAGGCGCTGGCGAAGGAAACGCTGGCGTACAGCTCGCGACGGAAGATCAGCGGCACGTCATTGCAGAAGATGTCCCGCAGGATGCCGCCGAACACTCCGGTGATCACCCCGCTCACGGCGGCGATCAGCAGGCTGTGGCCCATCTCCAGGCTGACCTGGCAGCCGATCAGGGTGAAGGCCACCAGGCCCACGGCGTCCAGCGCGAGGAACATCGAGCGCAGATGGCGCATCAGCGGTGCAATGAATACGGTGAACAGCGCCGCGCCAGCGGTCAGCGCCAGGTACTCCGGGTGGCGCACCCAGGTCAGCGGGTAATGGCCCAGCAGCATGTCGCGAACGGAGCCGCCGCCGAGCGCGGTGACGCAGGCCACCAGCACCACGCCGAACAGGTCCATGCTCCGCCGGCCGGCGGACAGGGCGCCGGTCATGGCTTCGGCGGTGATGGCGATGATGTAGAGAACGGTCAGCAGCATGGCGAGGTCCGGCAGGGGTAGCCGGTGCGGCGAATCACCGCCGCCCCGGAAAAAAGCGCGGATTCTAGCCGAGTCACTGTTTGCCCCCAAGTGGTGCGAGTTGGCGTCTTACTCGATCCACGGGCCGCAGCACTTCTTCAACTTGCCGCCCGCGCCGCACGGACACGGATCGTTGCGCCCCAGCTTCATCGGCACGGTGGGGTCGAGGAAGTACCAGCGGCCATCGCGCTGGACGAATCCCGAGCATTCGCGGTGGCTGTGTTCGCCGCTGGCATCGTGCCAGCGGGCGATGAAGGTCACCCGCGCGTGCTCCGGCTGACCACCGAGCACCTCATGACTGACCACTTCCAGGCCCAGCCAGGTGCTGCCCAGGCTCCAGGTGCGGATGGCGTCCAGGTCCAGGCCCTGTTGCTGGGCCGGCAGCGTGGTGTCGCGCAGGTAATCCACCAGGCCCAGCGCGTAGGCGCTGTAGCGCGAGCGCATCAGGGCCTCGGCGGTGGGGGCGGCGACGCCGGCGTGGAAGCGTCCACAGCAATCAGGCAGCGGGCGGCCGCTGCCGCAGGGGCAGGTCGGTTCGATCATGGTCACCACCAGTATTTGCCGAAGTTTTCCGGGTTGGCCCAGAACTTCGCGTTGAGCCAGTCCGGGACCTGTTTGTATTCGTGCAGATCGTAGGTGAACAAGGTGATCACCTGGGCGTCGCGCTGGAAGCGCTCGCTGGCCTGCATGGCCAGCGCATAGAAGTCCGCGTCCTGCGCCTGGGCGGCGTCGAGGTCGACCAGCACGGCCACGCGGCTGCTGTTGAGGTTGCGAATGCCGCCCACCAATTGCTGTGCATCGCGGCGCGGCAGGTGCTCCAGGCAGTCGGCCAACAGCGCGAGGTCGTAGCGCTGGCTGGCCAGTCCCGCTGGCAGAGTGCCGGCGTCGGCGTGAAACAGTTCGCAATCCGGATGCGCCGCGAGAAAGGCGTCCACCGCCGGAATCTGGCTGGCGCCCACCAGCAGCAGACGCTGCGGTGCGTAGCGATCGAGCAGGGCGGCAAGGGCTTGTTGCGGCGTGCGTGTCGAAATCATGGGGCTCGTCGAAGGCGAAAAATAATGAACGAAGACTAGCGTGTGACACCCATATGGCCTAGTGCTGGCGCATTCTGTCAGTCACGTCTTTACTCGGTAATTGTCGGTCAAGACCCGATCATTAGAGGAGACATAACTTTATGAGCATCACAAGGACCGCTTTACCCCTGCTGCTGGTAAGCACGTTGCTCACCGGTTGCGCAGGGTTGCAGAAGTCCGACTGGCCAACCTGTGCCGTGGTTGGCGGTGTCGGCGGCGCCGGTCTGGGTTCCATCGAAAGCAGCGCCTGGGCAGGTTGGGGGGCCCTGATTGGTGGCGTGCTGGGTGCGTCCTACTGCTGGGTACATGGCGCCGAAGAGCAAGTGGCCGAGGTTCCGCCGCCTGCACCGGCTCCTGAGCCTGCACCGGCTCCGCTGCCCAAGGAAGAGACCATCGTGGTGCGTGACCTGCACTTCGCCTTCGACTCGTCGAAGATCGATGCACAGGACAAGGACAAGCTCGACACCATCGCTACCCGCCTCAAAGGTGAGGCCGCGAGCACCGAGCTGAACATTGGCGGTCACACCGACAGCATCGGTACCGACGCCTATAACCAGAAACTGTCCGAGCGCCGCGCCAACGCCGTGTCCAACTACCTGGTCGACTCTGGCGTACCTGCCAGCAGCATCAAGTCTGTCGTCGGCTATGGCGAAAGCCAGCCGGTCGCGGACAACAAGACCAAGGAAGGCCGCGCCGAGAACCGTCGCGTGGAAATCAAGATCACCCGCCAGTAACTTTGGCGTGATGTGCGCAGAGGGGGCCTTCGTGGCCCCCTTTGTCATTCCCGGTTGCCACTGGCATCGGTCGGGGCAGAGGCGTATGTTCCCCGGCAAAGAAAAACACGGGGGCACCTCATGAAAGCGTTGTTGGGGCTGGGCAAGCTGATTGCCCTGTTGTTCTGGCTGGCGGTGCTGGCCAACCTGATCCAACCCTTCGCACATCCCTTCGCACTGCTGCTCAATGCGGCAGGGGCGCTGATCCTGCTGATCCACATTCTGGAAGTCCTGGCGCTGCGCAAGCGTCTGCAGGGCCGCCCGCATCCGGGCATGGACCGGCTGCAGATCCTGCTGTTCGGCGTCTTCCACTTCGCTACCCTGCCGCAGTCGGCAGCGGAGCAACCGGCACCCGCAAAAGTAGAAGGAGATACCCATGCGTAAGTCGCTGCTGGGCCTGGCGCTGTGCGCCCCGCTGGCCTGTTCGGCTGCCGGCACCGTCTCGGTGGAAGCCAACACCGTGCTGCGCCTGCCGGTCAAAGGCGACAGCCTGAGCCTGGATCGCATCAGCGTCGGCCCGGAAGGCGCGCTGTTGATTCCGTCGCGGGTCAAGGAGCTGAGGATTGGCGAGCTGGATCTGGCGAAGAATGCGCGGATCGGCGTGTTCCCCGGCAGCGATGCGCTGCAGATCGATGTGCAGCACGGCACACTCGCCGATGGCAGTGTGATCGCCGCGCAGGGCAGTTCAGGCAGCTTCGAGAAGCCCGCCAGCGGCGGTCGGAACCTGGTGTTGCGGCTGCAGGATGTGGCGGTGGAAAACCTGCTGATCGACGTTCGTGGCGGCGTTGGCGCACCGGGCTATGACGGCCTGGATGGCGGCAGCGCGCAGACCTCCGGTTGCCTGTGGGGTAGTGGGAAATCCGCCGGCGACGGCCAGAACGGCGCCGATGGCCAGACAGGCGCGCCCGGCGGCGTGGTGCGCCTGGAAGTGCCGGAGCAGTTCGATGTTGCCAAGGTCAAGGTGCGTCTGGAAGGCGGCGCTGGCGGAGCAGGCGGCAAGCCCGGCAAGGCCGGACCGCGCAGCAGCGAGAAGGGCTGCTGGTTCTATTCGGTGGCGGGCGAGAAGCCCGGTGCGCAAGGGCAGGGCGGTTCGGAAGGGGCGAAAGGCAGCGAAGGCCGCCTGGACGTGAAACGCTTCTGAATCGATGTCCTCGAGAAAAAGCCCGCCCGGTTACCGCGCGGGCTTTTTTCTTGGCAGTGCGCAGGCTTACCAGTGCGGGCGAGCGGCGACGAAAGCCACCAGTGCCATGCCGATCAGCAGGTTCAGGCCCACGGTCTTGCGGATCTTGCCCAGCGCGGCGGCGCCGGCCGGCCAGTCCTCGGCGCCCACGGCGCGGCGCAGTTCCGGCAGCTGCAGCGTCTGGATGCGCAGGAACAGCGCGAGCATCGCGACATACAGTCCCATCATGACCTGCACGTAGCGCGGCGCGCCGGCCATACCGTTGAAGCTCAGGTGCAGCATGCCCACGCCAGTCACCGGCAGCAGGATCACCGCGGCCCACACCCAGCGGAAGAAGCGCGGGAACACCTCCAGCCACAGCTTCAACCGGGCGGGTGCCTCCAGCGCGGCGACGGCGGCCGGGCGCAGCACCATCCAGGCGAAGAACATGCCGCCGACCCAGACCAGGGCGGCCAGGAGGTGCAGGGCATAGACGAAGGCAAAGGGTGTCATTCGGACGATCTCCGCTGGCGGTTGTGGTCAGTCGCGCTATCATAGCCGCCCCATCGAACCACTGAAAATTTATCCAGCATCCGGATGTGTCCATCCAGGCTTATCCGGGGCCCGGGAAGTCCATGCTCAGCACCGAACTCAAGGCCACGATCCAGGGCGCCTACTCGCGCTTCCTCGAGGCCAAGGAACTCAAGCCGCGCTACGGTCAGCGCCTGATGATCGCCGAAGTCGCCAAGGTCCTGGGGACCATCGCCAGCGACGAGGAGGGCCATCGCCTGGGCGATGCCGCCGTGGTCGCCGTGGAAGCCGGCACCGGCACCGGCAAGACCGTCGCCTACAGCCTCGCCGCCATTGCCTGCGCCAAGGCCGCCGGCAAGCGCCTTGTAGTCGCCACCGCCACCGTCGCCCTGCAGGAGCAGATCGTTCACAAGGACCTGCCCGACCTGCTGCGCAACTCCGGCCTGTCGTTCAGCTTTGCCCTGGCCAAGGGGCGCGGGCGCTACATGTGCCTGTCCAAGCTCGACCATCTGCTGCAGGAAGGCCAGGCGCAGAGCGCCACCGCCCAGCTGTTCGAGGAGGAAGGCTTCCGCATCGACGTGGACGAGACCTCGACCAAGCTGTTCAACCAGATGATCGAGCGCCTGGCGGGCAATCGCTGGGACGGCGACCGCGACTCCTGGCCCGAGGCCATCGAGGACGCACAGTGGGCGCAGGTCACCACCGACCACAGCCAGTGCACCAACCGCCATTGTCCGAACTTCCAGCAGTGCGCCTTCTACAAGGCGCGCGAAGGCATGACCAAGGTCGACGTGATCGTCACCAACCATGACCTGGTGCTGGCTGACCTCGCCCTCGGTGGCGGCGCGATCCTGCCGGACCCGCGCGACACCCTTTACGTGTTCGACGAAGGCCACCACCTGCCGGACAAGGCCATCGGCCACTTCGCCCACTTCACCCGTCTGCGCGCCACCGCTGACTGGCTGGGCCAGGTGGAGAAGAACCTGACCAAGCTGCTGGCGCAGAACCCGCTGCCGGGCGACCTCGGCCGCCTGATCGAGCAGGTGCCGGAACTGGCTCGCGAGCTGCGTACGCACCAGCAATTCATGTTCACCGCCTGTGAGGAAGTCGGCGACTTCCGCGCCGGCGAAGACATGGAAGGCCGCGAGCGGCCCCGCCATCGCTTCGAGGGCGGGGTGATCCCCGAGCACATCCGCGAGATGGGCATCGAGCTGAAGAAGGGCTTCTCCAAGCTTACCGACCTCTTCACCCGTCTGACCGAACTGCTCAAGGAAGCCATGGACGGGGAGGGCAGTGTCGGCATCGCCAGCCACCAGGCCGAGGAGTGGTACCCGCTGTTCGGCAGCCTGCTGTCCCGCGCCCAGGGCAACTGGGAACTGTGGACTGCCTTCACCAGTGAGGACCCCGAAGACAGCCCGCCCATGGCGCGCTGGCTGACCCTCGCCGAGAGCGGCACCTTCTACGACATCGAGGCCAACGCCAGCCCGATCCTCGCCGCCGAGACCCTGCGCCGCAACCTGTGGAACGTGGCTTACGGCGTGCTGGTGACCTCCGCGACCCTCACCGCGCTGGGCACCTTCGACCGCTATCGCATGCGCGCCGGCCTGCCGCGCGCGGCTGTCACGGCTGTGGTGCCGAGCCCGTTCCACCACGCCGATGCCGGCGTGCTGCGCGTGCCTGACCTCAAGGCCGACCCGCGCGATGCCGCCGCGCATACCGGCGCGATCATTCGCGAGTTGCCGGAGATAGTCGAAGGTTCGCGTGGTTCGCTGATCCTGTTCTCGTCGCGCAAACAGATGCAGGAAGTCTTCGACGGCCTGGACCGCGACTGGCGCAAGCGTGTGCTGATCCAGGGCAACCTGTCCAAGCAGGAAACCCTGAACAAGCACCGTTCGCGAGTGGATGATGGCGAACCGAGCGTGCTGTTCGGTCTGGCGAGCTTTTCCGAAGGGGTGGACCTGCCCGGCGCCTACTGCGAGCACGTAGTGATCGCCAAGATTCCCTTCGCCGTGCCGGATGACCCGGTGGAAGCGGCGCTCTCGGAATGGATCGAGGCGCGCGGCGGCAATCCCTTCATGGAGATCGCCGTGCCCGACGCCTCGCTGCGCCTGGTGCAGGCCTGCGGCCGACTGCTGCGGACCGAGCAGGATCGCGGCACCATCACGCTGCTGGATCGTCGCGTCGTGACGCAACGCTACGGCAAGGCCATTCTTAACGCACTGCCGCCTTTCCGCCGCGAAATAGCCTGAGTGTGCGGGAGCGAGCTCCCGCGCTTGCTGTCAAACGAACGCCCGCCAGCCGGCGGGCGTGTTGCAAGGACTCGAATCCATGACCTCGATGCGTTGGCATCTGCCTCTGCTGCTCAGCCTGGCCATCGCCAGCGCCCCGGCCTGGTCGGCCGGCGGCAATGAAACCCTGTTCAACTTCGTCAAGCCCATGGCCGTGGTCACGGTCACTACGCAGAACGCCGATTTGCCCAGTTCCACCGCCGAGGCCACGCCCGAAGGCGAGATCCTGCGCCGGGTGAACTTCAACCCCGCGCCGCAGCCGACCCTGCGCCTGGCACCCTCGAACGGCAGTTGGGACTGGTCCCAGGCCGACAGCGTCAGCCTCCGTATCCAGAACGCCATGGACTGGGCCATCACCCTGGAAGTGGAAATCGAAGGCGTCGCCGGCGCTCCCGGCCTGCGCGCCAGCATTGCCCTGCCGCCGGGGCCGGCGCAGACGCTGGTGATCCCGCTGCACGCCATCGCCCCGGAAGATTTCGGCATGCGCGCCGGCGCGCCGATGCCGGTCACCCAGGATGGCCAGCGCTTGCTGCTGGCGAGCAAGGTCACTGGCGAGCTGAATCGCAGCCAGGTCGGCGCGGTGAAGCTGTTTCTGACTTCGCCCAAGGCGGCGCAGGACATTCTCGTCGGCCGCTTCGGTACCCGTGCCGGCAACGACGAATACCACAAGACCTACGCCGGCATTGTCGACGGCTTCGGCCAGTCCACCCGCAGCGACTGGCCGGAAAAGGTGAAGAGTCCTGAGCAACTGGCCAGCGTCTGGAAAGCCGAAGGCGAGCAACTGAGCAAGTGGAAACCGGCGGCCGGCCGCGATGCCTTTGGCGGCCTGCTCGATGGCCCGGCCTTCGAAGGCACTGGTTTCTTCCGCACCGAGAAGCGCAATGGCCGCTGGTGGCTGGTGACGCCGGAAGGACATTCGTTCTGGTCCATGGGTGTCAACGCGGTGAACGCCGACAGCAGTCAGACCTACGTTGAAGGCCGCGAATACATGTTCGCCAGCCTGCCGAAGGAAGACGAGCCGTTGGCCGCCTTCTACGGTCAGCGCGACGATCGCAGTGGCGTTGGCGCCCAGCAGGGCCGCGCCTTCGGCAATGGCCGCTGGTTCGATTTCTATGCCGCCAACCGCTTCCGCGCCGACGGTGGACTGACCGGCGACGCCGCGGCAGCCGCCTGGCGTGAGCGCACCGTGCAGCGCCTCGCTTCCTGGGGCTTCAACACCCTGGGCGACTGGAGCGACCCGGCCTTCGCCGATGATCCGCGCATGCCCTACAGCGTGCCGCTGTCCATCAGCGGCGACTACGCCACGGTCAGCACCGGCTACGACTGGTGGGGCGCCATGCCCGACCCGTTCGACCCGCGCTTCGCCATGGCCGCCGAACGCGCCATCGCCATCGCCGCACGCGATCACCGCGAGGACGCCTGGCTGCTGGGCTACTACGCCGACAACGAACTGGCCTGGGCCGGCCGGGGTGACGACGACGTGGCGCACTTCGCGCTGGCCTTCGGCACACTCAAGCTGTCCACCGACAGCCCGGCCAAGCGTGCCTTCATCAAGCAGCTCAAAGACAAGTACGAGGACCACGAGCAGCTCGTCGAGGCCTGGGGCGTGCAGCTGGGCTCCTGGGAAGACCTCGATGCGCCGGGCTACCAGGCGCCGATGCCGAGCGAGGCACACCCGGCCATCGCTCAGGACTACAGCGCCTTCCTGCGCCTTTACGCCGACCAGTACTTCAAGACCCTGAAAGACTCGCTGCAGTGGCATGCGCCGAACCACCTGCTGCTCGGCCCGCGCTTCGCCGTCAGCACGCCGGAGGCGCTGGCCTCCTGCGCGAAGTACTGCGACATCCTCAGCTTCAACCTCTACGTGCCGCTGCCGCAGCAGGGCTTCGACAGCAACTACGTGCGCAGCCTGGACAAGCCGGTGCTGATCACCGAATTCCATTTCGGCTCCCGCGATCGCGGGCCGTTCTGGGGCGGCGTCGCCGAGGTGTACAACGAACAGCAGCGCGGCGAGGCGTACCAGCGCTTCCTCGCCGAGGCGGCGAAGGAGCCGAACATCGTCGGCGCGCACTGGTTCCAGTACCTCGACCAGCCGGTGACCGGCCGCCTGCTCGACGGCGAGAACGGCCATATCGGCCTGGTCGGCATCACCGACCTGCCGTTCACCGGCTTCGTCGACGCCGTGCGCAAGGCCAACCAGCAGACGTTGAAAGGCATCGACGAGCAGGCGCGCGCCGCCGCCAAGGTGGCGCCGGAACCCGCGCCGAAAGCCGAGCCGGCTGACGACGACAGCGACGATGAGGAAGAAGCATCGCAGTGAGGGTGCGGCGATGATCCGACATTCGTGAGACCACACCCTGCCTTCGGCAGGGTTCCCAGGGGCGGAGCGCGCTGAAAGAATGGCGTCTTCGCCCCTGCTCATTTCCGGAGTTTGAGATGACCCTGAACGGCCACTGTGATCCGCGCTTCACTCCCGTTGCCGATGCCTTCAGCGCGCTGTTCGAAGACCCGCAGGAGCGCGGCGCGGCGCTGTGCATCCAGGTCGGCGGCGAGACGGTGGTCGATCTCTGGGCCGGCAGCGCGGGCAAGGAGCCGGGCCAGGATTGGCAGGCCGATACGCTGCTCAACCTGTTCTCCTGCACCAAGACCTTCGCGGCTGTCGCCGCACTGCAACTGGTGGGGGAGGGGCGGCTGGATCTGGACGCGCCGGTGGCGCGCTACTGGCCGGAATTCGAACAGGCGGGCAAGCAGGGCATCACCGTGCGCCAACTCCTCTGCCATCGCGCTGGCCTGCCGGCGATCCGTGAGCCGCTGGCGCCTGAGGCACTGTATGACTGGTCGACCATGACGGCCGCGCTGGCCGCCGAAACGCCCTGGTGGAAGCCCGGTGCCGAACACGGCTATGCACCCATCACCTACGGCTGGCTGATCGGCGAAGTGATTCGCCGTGTCGACGGCCGCGAGCCGGGCGCTGCCATCGTCGAACGTACGGGGCGGCCGCTGGGGCTGGATTTCCACATCGGCCTGGATGACGCCGAGTTCCACCGCGTGGCACACATTGCCCGTGGCAAGGGCAACCTGGGCGATGCCGCGGCGCAACGCCTGCTGCGCACCATGATGACCGACGCCGCCGCACTCTCCACCCGCGCCTTCACCAATCCGCCCTCGGTGCTCACCAGCACCAATAAGCCGGAATGGCGGCGCATGTCGCAACCCGCGGCCAATGGCCACGGCAATGCGCGCTCGCTGGCCGGTTTCTACAGCGGTTTGCTGCAGGGCAAACTGCTGGATGACGCGCTGCTGGCCGAGCTCACCCGCGAGCATGCCGTTGGCGAGGATCGAACGTTGTTGACCTGCACGCGCTTCGGTCTGGGTTGCATGCTTGACCAGCCAAGCGTGGCCAATGCCACCTACGGCCTCGGCCCGCAGGCTTTTGGTCATCCGGGGGCCGGTGGCTCCATCGGCGTCGCCGATCCGGACCGCCAGCTGGCTTTCGGCTTCGTCGTCAACACCCTTGGCCCCTACGTGCTGATGGACCCGCGCGCCCAGCGCCTGGCGCGCCTCGCCGGCGACTGCCTGTAGCGACGAGCGGGAGGAACCTTCCTCCCGCCGCACCTTCTTAAGGTCGTCCGCTTTTGCCGTCGCGCTTGCGAGGTGTGACGGCGTTCTCCTGGGCGCAGACATGCGCCGCTCGTCAGTTCGGGATTAAAATCTCGTTCCAACTGAGTAAGTTATGTACAACTCTTAAGCTGATTGCTGAAGTCAGGGGCTGCCGCCTGTCGGCCGCGCCCGGCCTCTCTTCATGTTCCGACTTATGGAATCGCCCCCATGAACCTGCTGTTCTCGAATTCGCTGAAAGTCTCCACCCTTGCCCTGTGCGTCGGCCTTTCCGCCTGCAGCCAGTTCCAGTCCCAGGCCCCGGCCAATGCCCCGGAAAGCACCGCGGCTGCAGCCAAGCCCGCTGCCGGTAGCGGACACTGGTGGTGGCCCTTCGGCGGTGATGAGGAAGTGACCGCCGCAGCGCCCGCTCCGGAGAAGAAGCCGGTAGAGGCGCCCAAGGTCGCCGAGGCTGGCAGCAAGCAGCCCGGCGGCCACTGGTGGTGGCCGTTCGGAGTGAGCGACAGTGCACCGGGCGCCGGGAATGCAGCCAAGCCGCAGGACACCAAGGTCACCAAGGAGTGGCTGGATCAGCACGAGAAGTCCCTGCGTGCAGCAGTAGCCGGCAGCAAGTTCACCGTCGAGCGCCGTGAGGACGCCCTGGTGCTGATCGCCCCAGTGGAAGGTTCCTTCAACCCCAAGCGTCCTGAGCTGCTGCTGCCGATTACCCTGGCACCGCTGGGCAACGTAGCGAAGATGCTGCAGAACGATCCGGAAAGCGGCGTGCTGGTGCTCGGTCACAGCGACAGCTCGGGCGACAAGCTGACCAACGACAAGGTCAGCCTGCAGCGCGCCCAGGCGGTCTCCTCGATCTTCCGCCTGAGCGGCCTGGGCGCCGACCGCCTGCGCCTGAAGGGCGTTGGCTCCAGCCTGCCGCGCGCCGACAACGCCAGCGCCGAAGGCCGTGCGCTGAACCGCCGCGTCGAAGTGCTGGTGACCCAGCGCACCAGCCTGCTGGCGCTCGCCCAGGCCAACTGATCCTCAACACGCAAAGCGTCATTCCGGGCGGAATGACGCTTGTCGTGGATCAAGCGCGAAGGCGTAACTCTGGATAAGCTTAAGGACTTCTTCTGCAGGAGATTTCCGATGGCCCAGACCCTGGCCGATATGCGCCGCGAATACACCCGTGACGGACTGACCGAGACCCAGGCCCCCGCCGAACCCTTCACCCTGTTCAACCAGTGGTTCGAAGACGCGGTGAAGACCGAGCAACTGCCGGTCGAACCCAACGCGATGATGCTTGCCACCGTGGACGCCGACGGCCAGCCACACTGCCGTGTGCTCCTGCTCAAGGGCTTGGACGAGCGCGGTTTCACCTTCTTCAGCAACTACGAAAGCGCCAAGGGCCAGCAACTCGGAGAAAACCCGCGCGCAGCCATGACCTTCTTCTGGCCGGCGCTGGAGCGCCAGGTGCGCATCGAGGGGCGGGTCGAGAAAGTCTCCGCCGAAGAATCCGCCG
Source organism: Pseudomonas sp. PVC-3-1 (assembly GCF_057444315.1). Lineage (NCBI taxonomy): Bacteria > Pseudomonadati > Pseudomonadota > Gammaproteobacteria > Pseudomonadales > Pseudomonadaceae > Pseudomonas > Pseudomonas sp. PVC-3-1. The sequence goes on along the minus strand of NZ_CM172023.1, from coordinate 5,656,709 downwards.
CCTACTACCGCGTGCGCCCATTGGGCAGCCGCCTGGGTGCCTGGGCCTCGCCGCAGAGCCGGGTGATCGACGGCCGTGGCGAACTGGAGCACCTGCTGGCCGAGACTGAGCAACGCTTCGCTGACACTGCGCCGAGCTGCCCGGACTTCTGGGGTGGCTACCGCCTGTTGCCGAGTCGTATCGAGTTCTGGCAGGGCCGTCCGAGCCGCCTGCATGATCGCCTCAACTACCGCGTCGAGAACGGCGCCTGGGTACGCGAGCGCCTCGCTCCCTGAACCTCTTCCGAAGATGAGCATGGTGTAGGAGCGGATTTTGTCCGCGATGATTTCCGGCGCGAATCGGACCCATCGCGGACAAAGTCCGCTCCTACGCACCTCGGGAAAACCGTGCGGCGGTGTAGGATGCCCTCCATCCTCCCGCACAACGGACCGTCCCCATGAAAGTCGTTATCGCCCCCGACTCCTTCAAGGAAAGCCTCTCTGCCCCCGGGGTCGCCGAGGCCATTTCCCGCGGCTGGCTGCGCGCACGGCCCGGTGACGAAACCCTGCTGCGGCCGATGGCTGACGGCGGTGAGGGTACGGTGGACGCGGTGTTGGCGGCGCGGCCGGGGGAACGTCGCGAGCTGGACGTCTGCGGCCCGCTGGAGCAGTCGGTGAGAGCCCACTGGGGCTGGCTGGAGGACGCCACTGCAGTCATCGAGATGGCCGCCGCCAGCGGCCTGCACTGGGTGCCGGAAGGTCAGCGCGATGCCACCCGTACCACCAGTCGTGGCACGGGAGAGTTGATTCGCGAGGCGCTGGATGCTGGTGCGAAGAAGATCATCATCGGCCTGGGCGGCAGCGCCACCAACGACGGTGGACTGGGTTTGCTGCAGGCGCTCGGTGTGAGTTTCCGTGATGGCCAGGGCAATGAGTTGGGCGCCGGCGGCGCTCGGCTCGCGGACCTGGAGCGCATCGACCTGTCGAACCTCGACCCGCGACTGGGCGATGTCGAGGTCGAAGTGGCCGCCGACGTGAACAATCCGCTCTGTGGCCCGCATGGCGCCTCTGCGGTATTCGGCCCGCAAAAGGGTGCGAACCCGGCGCAGGTGCAGCAGCTGGACGCCGCGCTCAAGCGCTTCGCCGAAGTCGCGGCGCTGGCCCTCGGGCAGGATCACAGCCTGTTCCCCGGCGTCGGTGCAGCGGGTGGTCTGGGCTTCGCTTGCCGAGCCTTCCTCAAGGCGCGCTTCCGTCCGGGCATCGAGCTGATCGCCGAGTTGTCGGAGCTGGAGTCGGCGTTGGCCGGCGCCTCGCTGGTCATCACCGGGGAAGGGCGGCTGGATGGCCAGAGCCTGCACGGCAAGACGCCGGTGGGCGTGGCTCATGTGGCGCGGCGTGCGGGTGTGCCGGTGATCGCGCTGGCGGGCAGTGTGGGCGAAGGGCTGGCCGAATTGCGCGAGGTTGGAATCGAAGCAGCGTTCAGCCTGGCGCCAGGGCCGATCACGCTCGCTGACGCCTGCGCGCGGGCGGCGCAGGAACTGGAAAACCGCGCCGAAGCCCTGGCGCGCTTCTGGTCGCTGGCTCAGGCCGCGCGGTAATCGTCGGCGGCGCGCTGCAGCCAGTTGGGCAGGTCGCGGCGCTTTACCTTCTCGCGCTTGGCATCGGCCAGGCGTTGCAACAGATAGACACGCTTCTGCGGATCATCGCCAGCCAGCGACAGCGCCAGGTCGCGATCCATCCAGCGACGGATGCGCCAGTAAATCCACCAGTGGAAATACAGGCCGGCGGCGGTGGTGACGACGATGATGAAATAGTCCAAGCGGGATGCTCCTTCTGCGGATGCCAGGCTAGCGCATCCGGGTGTACGAAAAACTGAGCCAAAGCAGGCGTTTTCCGTCGAAGTGGCACAAACTGTACAAAAGCTGAATCGAGATCAGCTGTTTCATGACCTGGCGTGACAGGCGGGCTGTCGTCGGAGTCTAATAGTCGTAGCCCTACTCGGAGGTTCCCTAATGCGTAAAACTGCCCTGATCGCCGTGACTTTCGCTGCCCTGGCCATGACCCTCGGCGGTTGCCAGTCCAGCCTGACCGGCGACACCTATACCCGTGAAGAAGCACGCACCGTGCAGAATGTTCGCATGGGTACCATCCAGGCCCTGCGCCCCGTGAAGATCGAAGGCACCAAGACTCCGATCGGCTCCGTTGCCGGCGCCGCGGTCGGCGGTATCGGCGGCAGCGCCATCGGTGGCGGCAAGGGTAGCTATGTCACCGCGATCATCGGTGCCGTGGCCGGCGGCCTGCTCGGTGCAGCCACCGAAGAAGGCCTGACCCGCACCCAGGGTGTGGAAATCACTGTTCGCGAAGACGACGGCAGCACCCGCGCCTACGTCCAGCAGGTCGACGAAGGCGCCGTGTTCCGCGTTGGCGAGCGCGTGCGCATCCTGACCGTCAACGGTACCAGCCGCGTCGCCCACTGACCGGCAACGGCTGCCCACCTGGCAGCCAGCGAAACCCAGCGCGCGACAGTCGTTTCGACTGTCGCGCGCTATCGTTTGGGAGATCGGAATTCCGGCGCAGCTCAATGCGGGCGCGGCTCAGACTTGTATTTTCGTAATACTTCAATCCATGACGTGTAATCGATAGATATGGATAATCGTCGCCGTTGCAAGCCGGCCGCCCTCGCGCGGTGTTGTTTGTCTGGACGCCGCCCGGCGGTGAAAAGGAGTGGGTCATGACGTTGGCGCTGATCATCGCGCTGCCTTTCTTCGGGGTATTGCTGCCGCTGCTGGCTGAGCGTTTCGGCCGTACCGCCTGCGCTGCCGCCACTGGGCTGGTGCCGCTCGCGGGGTTGATCCTGCTGCTGGGCCAGCGCTCGGTGCTGGGTGGCGATCCGCACATCCAGCGCGTGGACTGGTTGCCGGAGCTGGGCCTGAACCTCAGCCTGCGTCTGGACGGCCTGGGCTTCCTGTTCGCCCTGCTGATCCTCGGCATCGGCCTGCTGGTGATCCTCTACGCCCGCTATTACCTGTCGGAGAAGGAGCCCGCCGGGCGCTTCTTCGCCTTCCTGCTGCTGTTCATGGGCGCCATGCTTGGTGTGGTGCTCAGCGAAAACCTGCTGCTGATGCTGGTGTTCTGGGAGCTGACCAGCCTGTCGTCGTTCCTGCTGATCGGCTTCTGGGGGCATCGCTCGGATGCGCGCAAGGGCGCGCGGATGGCGCTCGCGGTGACCGGTGGTGGCGGCCTCGCGCTGCTGGCCGGTATCCTGCTGATCGGCCATGTGGTTGGCAGCTTCGAACTCTCCACCGTGCTCGGCGCCCGCGAGGTGCTGCAGGCCAGCCCGCTGTTCCCGCTGGCGTTGTGCCTGGTGCTGCTGGGCGTGTTCACCAAATCCGCACAGTTCCCGTTCCACTTCTGGCTGCCCCATGCGATGGCGGCGCCGACGCCGGTGTCGGCTTACCTGCACTCGGCGACCATGGTGAAGGCCGGCGTCTTCCTGCTGGCGCGCCTGTATCCGCTGCTGTCGGGCAATGACCTGTGGTTCTACCTGGTCAGCCTGACCGGCCTGGCGACCCTGCTGATGGGCGCCTTCATCGCGCTGTTCCAGAATGACCTCAAGGGCCTGCTGGCGTATTCCACCATCAGCCACCTGGGCTTGATCACTTTGCTGTTCGGCCTGGATTCGCCCATGGCCAATGTCGCGGCGATCTTCCACATCATCAACCACGCCACCTTCAAGGCCTCGCTGTTCATGGCCGCCGGGATCATCGACCACGAGACCGGCAGCCGCGACATGCGTCGTATCAACGGCATGTGGAAGTACATGCCGCACACCGCCGTGCTGGCGATGGTGGCGTCGGCGTCGATGGCGGGCGTGCCGCTGCTCAACGGTTTCCTCAGCAAGGAAATGTTCTTCGGCGAGACCCTGGCGCAGAACATGATGGGCAGCTTCAACTGGCTGATCCCGGCGCTGGCCACCGTCGGCGCGCTGTTCTCGGTGAGCTATTCGGTGCGCTTTATCCACGACGTGTTCTTCAACGGCGAGCCGATCAATCTGCCCAACCCGCACCCCCACGAGCCGCCGCGCTACATGAAGGTGCCGGTGGAAATCCTCGTGCTGATCTGCCTGCTGGTCGGCATCATGCCGGGCATCATCGTCGGCCCGCTGCTGGCGGGAGCCGCCGCGTCGAGCCTGAACGGCGCGCTGCCCGAGTACAGCCTGGCGATCTGGCACGGCTTCAACGCGCCGCTGGCCATGAGCTTCGTCGCCACCGCCGGCGGCGTGTTGCTCTATGTGCTGCGCAAGCCGCTGTTCGACTGGTACGCCGGGCTGCCGGCGATGGATGCCAAGCTGGTATTCGAGCAGCAGGTACAGCGTGTGGTGCGCTTCGCCGCGCGCATCACCGGTTACCTGGAGAACGGCTCGCTGCAACGTTATTCGATGCTGCTGGTACTGGCCGCCGTGGTCGTCGTGTTCGCAGGTCTTGCGCCGTTGCCCGGCATCCAGGGCGACCGTGCACAGACGCCGCTGGACGGCATTACTGCGCTGGGCCTGGTGCTGCTGGCGATCGCCGGGCCGCTCACCGTCTGGTTCCACCGTCAGCGCCTGACTGCGCTGGTCATCCTCAGCATCGCCGGCCTGCTGGTGGCGCTGGCCTTCGCCCGCTTCGCTGCGCCGGACCTGGCGCTCACGCAGCTGTCGGTGGAAGTGGTGACGATGGTCCTGCTGATGCTGGCGCTCTACTACCTGCCGGCACGCACGCCGAAGACTTCCAGCAGCCTGCGCCGACTGCGCGATTTCCTGATCGCCCTGGGCGCCGGCCTGATGGTCACGCTGCTGACCTACGCCGTGCTGACTCGGCCGTACGACAGCATCGCCGGTTATTACCTGGAGAACAGCGTTTCGGGTGGCGGCGGGCACAACGTGGTGAACGTGATCCTGGTCGACTTCCGCGGTTTTGATACCCTCGGCGAGATCACCGTGCTGGCGATTGCCGCGGTTGGCATCTTCGCACTGCTCGACGGCCTGCGCCTGCTGCGCCGCGAGGGCGATGAAGAAGGCCGCGCCTGGGCGAAGGACCGCTTCCCGCCGATCCTTGCCACGCTGTCGCGCCTGCTGTTGCCGCTGGCACTGCTGGTCTCGGTGTTCATCTTCCTGCGCGGGCACAACCTGCCCGGCGGCGGCTTCATTGCCGGGCTGATCACGTCGGTCGCGCTGATCCTCCAGTACATCGCCTGCGGCAGCCGCTGGGTGAGCACGCGCCTGCCGCTGGACTACGGCCGTCTCGCTGGCCTCGGTGTGCTGATCGCCGGGCTCACCGGGTTGGGCGCCTGGTTCTTCGGCTTCCCGTTCCTCACCTCGGCGTTCGGCCATTTCCATATCCCGCTGGTGGGTGAGATCGAACTGGCCACTGCCATGCTGTTCGACCTGGGCGTGTACTTCACCGTGGTCGGTGCGACGCTATTGATCCTCTCGGGCCTTGGTTCGGTCACTGCACCACCGGAGCCGCTGTTGTCCAAGGAGGCGCCCTGATGGAAGCGCTGTTCGCCATCGCCCTCGGCCTGCTGACCGCCAGCGGCGTCTACCTGCTGCTGCGGGCGCGCACTTTTCCTGTCGTACTCGGGCTGACCCTGTTGTCCTACGCGGTGAACCTGTTCCTCTTCGCCATGGGCCGGCTGGCCGGCGACCCGGCGGTGATCGGCAAGGTCGCCAATGCCGGTGACCCGATCCCCCAGGCGTTGGTGTTGACCGCCATCGTCATCGGTTTCGCCATGACCGCCTTCGTCATCGTGCTGGCCCTGCGCGGGCTGGCGGATACCGGCGGCGATCATGTGGATGGCGGTGATGGCCACGAAGGAGAGCAGAGCCGATGAACCACTGGCTGATACTGCCCGTCCTGCTGCCGCTGTTCGCCGGCTGCGCGCTGCTGCTCATGGGTGAGCGCGCGCAGCGTGGGCTGTCGCTGCTCGCGACCCTGGCGTTGCTGCCGCTTTCCGCCGTATTGCTGCAACAGGCCGACAGCGGCGTTGTGCAGTTCTATGCGCTGGGCAACTGGCAGCCGCCGTTCGGCATCATCCTGGTGCTGGACCGCCTCAGCGCGCTGATGATCGCTGCCACCGCGCTGCTTGCCAGCCTCGCGCTGATCTACGCGGTGCGCGGGGATGACCGGCGCGGCAAACGTTTCCACGCACTGTTCCAGTTCCAGTTGCTCGGATTGAATGGCGCCTTCCTCACCGGCGACCTGTTCAACCTCTTCGTGTTCTTCGAAATCCTGCTGATCGCCTCCTATGCACTGCTGTTGCATGGTGGCGGGGCAGGGCGGGTGCGCGCGGGTGTGCATTACGTGGTGCTCAACCTGGTCGGCTCGGCGTTCTTTCTCATCGCCGTGGGCACGCTCTACGGCATCACCGGCACGCTGAACATGGCGCACATGGCCGAGCGCGTGGCGCAACTGAGCGCCGAGCAGGCGCCGCTGGTGCGGGCGGCTGCACTGTTGCTGCTGGTGGTGTTCGGCCTCAAGGCGGCGCTGCTGCCACTGTACTTCTGGTTGCCCAAAGCCTATGCCGAGGCCAGCGCGCCGGTGGCGGCGCTGTTCTCGATCATGACCAAGGTGGGCATCTATTCGATCCTGCGCGTGTACACGCTGATCTTCGGCGACCAGGCCGGCGAGCTGGCGAATCTGGCGCAGGCCTGGCTGTGGCCGCTGGCGCTGGCCGGTATCGCGGCCGGTGCGCTGGGTGCGCTGGCGGCGACCACGTTGCAGGGGCTGCTTTCGTACCTCGTGGTGGTCTCCGCCGGCACGCTGCTGGCGGCCATCGCGCTGGGCACGCCGGAGGCACTCTCTGCCGCACTCTATTACCTGCTGCACAGCATCTGGGTGGCGGGCGGCCTGTTCCTGCTCGCCGACCTGATCGCCCGCCAGCGCGGCGACAAAGGCGGCCAACTGGTCCGAGGGCCGGCCCTGTTGCAGCCGCACCTGCTGGGCGGGGCTTTCTTCTTCGGCGCCATTGCCGTCGCCGGCTTGCCGCCGCTGTCTGGTTTCCTCGGCAAGCTGATGCTGCTGCGCTCGGTGAGCGGTGGCAGCGAAGCCATCGTGCTCTGGAGCGTGGTGCTGGTCAGCGGGCTGGTGACCATCATCGCCCTGAGCCGCGCCGGCAGCACGCTGTTCTGGCGCACCGGGCTGAGCGTGCTGGGCAGTGCCGATCGTGAGCCGGTGAAGATGCTGGCGACCTTCGGCCTGCTGGCCAGCGCACCACTGATGGTGGTCGCCGCGCCGCCGCTGATCACTTATGCACAGGCCACGGCCGCGCAGTTGCTGGACGCCGGGCTCTACCGCCAGGCGATCCTGCTGGGAGGTGGCGTATGATCCGGCGCGTCCTACCACACCCGCTGCTCAGCGGCGTGCTGCTGCTGAGCTGGCTGCTGCTGGTCAACGATTTCTCCCTCGGCCACTGGCTGCTCGGCGCTTTCCTCGGCCTGAGCATTCCGCTGCTGTGCCGCAATCTGCTGCTGGCCGCGCCGCGCATCCAGCGGCCGGGCTTGCTGGTGCGTTTTATCGGCCTGGTGCTCTACGACATAGTCGTGGCCAACCTGCAGGTGGCGAAACTGGTGCTGGGGCCGAAGGCGAATCTGCGCCCGGGCTTCGTGGAAATACCGCTGGAGCTGACCGATGACCTGGCCATCAGCATCCTCGCCAGCGTCATCACCCTGACCCCGGGCACCTGTTCCGCTGACCTGTCCGCCGACCGTCGCACGCTGCTGGTCCACGGCATCGACGTACCCGATCCACAGGCGCTGGTGGCGGACATCAAGGCTCGCTATGAGGCGCCGCTGAAGGAGGTGTTCCCGTGCTCGGCATCGTGATCCCGATCTGCCTGGCGCTGCTGGGTATCGCCGTGCTGCTCACCGTGGCGCGGCTGATCCGCGGGCCGTCGGTGGCGGACCGCATCCTCGCGCTGGATACCCTGTCGATCAAAGCCATCGCGCTGATCGTGCTGTTCGGCATCTGGAAGGGCAGCGGCCTGTACTTCGAGGCGGCGCTGCTGATCGCGGTGATGGGCTTCGTCAGCACCGTGGCGCTGTGCAAGTTCCTCCTGCGGGGAGACATCATCGAATGATCATTGAAGCGTTGGTGTGCCTGCTGTTGCTGGCCGGCAGCCTGTTCGCCCTGCTTGGCGCCATCGGCCTGTACCGGTTGCCGGACTTCTACACGCGTCTGCATGCGCCGACCAAGGCCTCGACCCTCGGCGTGGGCGGAATCGTCCTGGCTTCGCTGCTGTATTTCAGCACGCGTGGCGAAGGCGTCAGCCTGCATGAAATCCTGATCACCGTGTTTCTCTTCATCACCGCGCCGGTGAGCGCGCACCTGCTGGCCAAGGCGGCGATGCAGCAGCGTGTGCCGGTGGAGCGGGGGACCAAGGGCAAGCCCTGGGACTGATCCCTGCCTGGCTGTAGCGGACCTTGTTCGCGATGCATTTGGGTTAGGAGTTCTGCGCCGCTTCGGCGTGCGTGGAGGTATTGGGTTTCGCCCCCTCGGGCGACCTACTTTGCCAAACGACGGATGGCCGCCCCACGCAAAGTAGGCAAAGGTCTTGCCCCAATCATCCGGTTTTTCGCTTAGGCGAAAAATTCCCTCGTTGAATCGAAGTTTCTGGGGCACGCCCCGACGGGCCATCCCTGGCCCATCGGGGCTCTCGCGACATCCATGTTGCTCAACCCCTGAAACTCCAAAAGTCTTTAAAAGCCAGGGGCGGGCGAGACATTGGCTCTTCGTAGGAGCGAGCTTGCTCGCGAACCGCACCAGCGCAGGAGCCGCCGGTGAGTTTGTTCGCGAGCAAGCTCGCTCCTACACAAAAGCCACAAGCCCATACAGTTTCCCTGTGATTCTGTACCTGTCGGCCGCCGGGGCGCGCCTCCTATACTCCGGGGACCTTTTGACTGGAGCGTCCCGTGCAGCAATCCCGGCCGTTCGCCCTCGCGTGCCTGGTGCTGGCCATGGCGCTCTGGGGCAGTTCGTTCATCGCGTTGAAATTCGCCTTCCAGGAAATGCCGGCGATGTGGGTGATCTTCGCCCGTATGGCGCTGGGCAGCCTGATCTTCCTCGCCGCCTGGCGCTGGCGCGGGCGCATCGACTACCGACCCGGCGACTGGAAGTGGCTACTGGCGCTGGCCGCCTGCGAGCCCTGCCTGTACTTCATCTTCGAGTCGCTGGCGCTGCAGCAGACCAGCGCGGCGCAGGCGGGAATGATCACCGCGCTGCTGCCCCTGCTGGTGGCGGTCGGAGCCTTCTTCCTGCTGCATGAGAAAATCGCCCGCAACACCTGGCTGGGTTTCGCCCTGGCGGTGCTTGGCTCGCTCTGGCTGACCCTGGCCAGCGAGCCGGACAGGCATGCGCCCAACCCGCTGCTGGGCAATTCCTACGAACTGCTGGCGATGCTCTGTGCCACCGGCTACACCCTGTTGCTCAAGCACCTGTCGGCACGCTATTCGCCCTTCATTCTGACCGCCATGCAGGCGTTCATCGGCTCGGTGTTCTTCCTGCCGCTGGCGCTGGGCACCTCCGGATTGCCGCCAGCGCCCGGCCCGACCGGCTGGTTCTCACTGATCTACCTGGGCAGTGTGGTCACCGTTGGCGCCTATGGTCTGTACAACTTCGGCGTCAGCCGCCTGCCGGCGAGCCAGGCGACCGGTTTCATCAACCTGATCCCGGTGTTCACCCTGATCTTTGCCGCACTGCTGCTGGGTGAGGTGCTCAGCGGTCAGCAGGCATTGGCCGCCGGCCTGGTGTTCGCCGGCGTCGCCCTCAGCCAGTGGCGCAGCGCACCGCCCACGTCGCCCGCCGGTGTGCTGGACTGAACCTATTGAACCGCTTGCCCTGCCAGGAGAACGACACCATGGCCGCCCAGGAACGCAGTTGGACCCGCGAGGCGATCCGCATCATCGAAGCGGATTTCCAGCGCAGCGCCGATACCCACCTGATCCCTCTGGACATGCCCGGCCTGCCGGGTGTGGACCTGTACTTCAAGGACGAATCCAGCCACCCCACCGGCAGCCTCAAGCACCGCCTGGCGCGCTCGCTGTTCCTCTATGCGCTGTGTAACGGCTGGCTGAAGCCGGGCGCTCCGGTGATCGAGGCGTCCAGTGGTTCGACGGCAATTTCCGAGGCCTATTTCGCGCGGCTGCTGGGCGTACCGTTCATTGCCGTGGTGCCGGCCAGCACCTCGAAGGAGAAGATCGCGCAGATTGCCTTCTATGGCGGCCAGAGCCATCTGGTGGATGACCCGACGCAGATCTACGCCGAGTCCGAGCGCCTGGCGAAGGAAACCGGCGGCCACTTCATGGACCAGTTCACCTACGCCGAGCGCGCCACCGACTGGCGGGCGAACAACAACATCGCCGAGTCGATCTTCCAGCAGATGCGCCATGAGCGTTTCCCCGAACCTTCCTGGCTGGTCTCCAGCCCCGGCACCGGCGGCACTCTGGCGACCCTGGGGCGCTTTGCCCGCTATCGCCGGCATGACACGCGGGTACTTTGCGCCGACGCCGAGCGCTCGGTGTTCTTCGATTCCTATAAAACCGGTGACCGCGATCTGACCCTGAGCTACGGCTCGCGCATCGAAGGCATCGGCCGCCCGCGCGTGGAAGCGTCGTTCCTGCCCAATGTGCTCGATGCCTGCTGCAAGGTGCCGGACGACCTGTCCCTGGCTGCCATGCATTACCTGGCGCAGCGCCTGGGGCGGCATGTCGGCGGCTCCAGCGGCACCAACCTGATTGGCGCGCTGCTGGTCGCGCGGCAGATGGTGGCGCGGCGCGAGAGCGGCTCGGTGGTGGCGATCCTCTGCGACAGCGGCGAGCGCTACGAGACCACCTACTACAACCCGCTGTGGCTGATTTCCCAAGGCTTCGACCTCGATCCGCTGATCGAGGCGGTGCGCCAGTGCGCCGAGCACGGCGCGGCGCTGCCCGGCGATCTGCCCTGTATCGGACTGGACTGATTCATCTGGAGCGAAGCATGAAGACCATTGGCCTGATCGGCGGCATGAGCTGGGAGTCGACCATTCCCTATTACCGACAGATCAACGAACGCATCAAGGAACGCCTGGGCGGGCTGCACTCGGCGAAGGTCGCGCTGTACAGCGTGGACTTCCACGAGATCGAGCGTCTGCAGCATGCCGGCGATTGGGACGCTGCCGGCCGTGTGCTGGCTGACGCGGCCCGCTCGCTGAAGGCGGCGGGCGCGGATTTCCTCGTGCTCTGTACCAACACCATGCACAAGGTGGCGCCGGCAATCGAGGCGGCCGTGGATATCCCGCTGCTGCATATCGCCGACCCGACCGCTGAGGCGATCCGTGCGGCTGGCGTTTCCACCGTCGGCCTGCTGGGCACGCGCTTCACCATGGAACAGGCGTTCTACAAGGATCGGCTGGTGGACAGGTTCGGGCTGAAGGTGCTGACCCCGAGCGAAGCCGACCGCCAGGTGGTGCACCGGGTCATCTATGAGGAGCTGTGCCTGGGGCGGATTCGCGACGAGTCGCGGGATGAGTACCAGCGCATTATCGCCGCACTGGTGGAGCAGGGCGCCGAGGCGGTGATCCTCGGCTGTACGGAGATTTCCCTGCTGGTCGGCCCGGCCGATGCCGCGGTGCCGCTGTTCGACACCACGGCACTGCACGCCCTGCACGCGGCCGACGCAGCCCTTTGAGGAGATACGACAGCATGAGCTTCATCAGCCTGAAGGTTCGCGCCGCATTCATCATGCATGGCTATGACGAGCAGAACCGCGAGGTGATCGAGCAGGTTTCCGACCCGGATTTCGTCGAGAAGCTGGTGCGCGTTGAGCGCATTCAGTCGATCAGCGAGAAGTACGTGCTGGTGACCGCCAGCGATGGCCGGCTGGCCTATTGGGAGTACGACGAGGAGTTCGCCGCACTCAAGGTACGGTTGGCGGCGGCGGGGCTGCTCGTTTGAATCAGCCGTGTGCGCAGGAGCGGACTCTGTCCGCGATGGCTCCGAATCGCGCGGATACCGATCGCGGACAGAGTCCGCTCCTACGCTGTCTGAAAACCTTGTGCGGGTCGATCAATCGCCGCTGGAACCGCCCGGATAGGCGCAGCCGCGCATGACCTTGTCGTCCAGGCGCAGTTCGGCCGAGAGGTTGCTCAGGGCGCCGCTCATGTTGTCCTGGCAGCGCGCCGGGGCGATCCACAGTTCGACCTTCTCGCCGTTGGCTTCGCTGGAGTAGCTGGTGCTGCCATCGGGTACACCTTCGGCGATATAGGGCAGCACCAGGGATTCTTTGCCCGGCTGCTCGATCAGCATGCCCTGGCTGTTCACCAGCACGCTCCAGCCCGGCTCGTTGCCGTGGGCGCGGACCACCGCGCGCTTGAAGTTCGGGTCGTCACAGCCGGCGCCTTCGTTCTGCAGGCGATAGACCTTGGCAACTTCCAGCTTGCCGTCGGTGCCCTGCGCACTGCTGCCGCTGAAGCTGCCGCGCAGGTCGGCGAACAGCGAGATGGCGCCGTCGTTGAACATCTCCAGCGCATCGCGGGGCAGGCCGGTGTTGCCGGTGTCCTCGATGCTGAAGCGGCGCTGCTCGGTGCAGCTGCGGAACACCAGCTTGCCGTCCAGCCTGCTCAGTTCGCCCTGCAGACGGGTGGAGGCGTTAAGATCGGTCTTGTCCGGCGTCCACACCTGGCAGGCGGCGAACAGGGGTAGCAGGCTGAAGAGGATGAAACGGCTGGATCGCATGAAACGGGCTCCCTCGAAAGTGGGCCCACGTTACCCAGCGAAGCCGGCCATCTCAAGGGCAATGCCACGAGCGAGGAGAATTTCGGATGATTCGTTGCAAGCGCGCCTACGAACCGGCGACCAAGGCCGATGGTCAGCGGGTGCTGGTGGACCGTCTCTGGCCACGGGGGATTCGCAAGGAAGACCTGTACATGGAGTACTGGGCCAAGGATGCCTCGCCGTCCAACGAATTGCGCCAGCGCTTCCACCATGATCCGAGTTTGTTCGAGGATTTCCGCAAGGCCTACCACGGCGAGCTGAACGCCCACCCGGAACACTGGATGGGCCTGCTGGACCTGGCGCGCAAGGGCACGCTGACGCTGCTCTATGCGGCCAGGGACGAGGAGCACAACAACGCCCGGGTGCTGGCGGAGTTCCTCGAGGATGAGCTGCAGAAGCAGGGGGAGGGAAGTTCGCCGGTGTGCTATGCCGGGAAGGCCGAGTAGGGGCGGTTCGCGAGCAAGCTCGCTCCTACAAGTCCCGGCGAAGGTTTTTCTGTAGGAGCGAGCTTGCTCGCGAACCAGGGCCAACGACTGACGGGCGTATAACGTTCGACGTTATACGCCGTTTGACCTGGCCTCCAGCGCGCTCCGAGTGGGCATTGGCAGCGCTATCGAGCCACGGATTATCGGCGTACAACCGCGAACGGTTGTACGCCCTACGTCAGCGGACGGGGTGGGGGCGTTGGTTTACCAGATCTTGTACACCTGACCGCTCTGCTTGCCTTCCACGCTGCGGGCGAAGCCCAGGGCGGCGTCGGCGGCCGGCACCGGCCTGAAGCCTCGGAAGAACGGTGCATAACCCTCCATCGACTCTACCAGCACGTTCGGGCTCACCGCGTTGATCCGCTGGCCACGCGGCAGTTCCAGGGCGGCGCTGCGAACGAAGCCTTCCACTGCGCCGTTGACCAGGCTGGCCGAGCTGCCCAGCACGATGGGCTGTTCGCTGAGGATGCCGGTGGTGAGGGTGAAGGAGGCGCCGTCGTTGGCGTACTGGCTGCCGATCAGCACCAGGTTCACCTGGCCCATCAGCTTGTCCTTCAGACCGATCGCCATTTCCGCTTCGCCCATTTCCGAGAGCGCACCGAAGTGCACCTTGCCGGCGGCGCTGATCAGCGCATCGAAGCCGCCAATCTGCTCGAACAGTGCGCGGATCGAGGCGCTGTCGGTGATGTCCACTCGGTAATCGCCGCTGTTGCGGCCGACGCGGATAATCTCGTGGCGCGGGGCCAGTTCGTTCGCGACCGCCTGGCCGAGTGTGCCGCTGGCGCCGATCAGGATGATTTTCATGAGGCTCTCCACTGAGTGGTTTGGCTGAAAGTGAATTCAGTCTAGAGTGGACTTCTGTTTTGATAATCAAGCCAATCGACAACATTTGGTTTTCATATGGAAACAATCGCCAGCGACCTGGAAGACCTTTCCGCCTTTGCCGTGCTGCTCGAATGCGGCAGCTTCACCCGCGCGGCAGAGAAGCTCGGCTGCAGCAAGGGGCAGCTGTCCAAACGGATTTCCGCGCTGGAGCAGGCGTTGGGTGCAACGCTGGTGCACCGCACCACCAGACGCCTGTCGCTGACCGCTGCCGGTGCCGCGCTGCTGCCTGAGGCCCAGGCGCTCAACGCCCAGGCTGCGCGGGCGCGGCAGGCGGTGCTGGCGTTGCAGGAAGAGGCTCAGGGCAAGGTGCGGCTGAGCGTGCCGGTGTCCCTGGGCGAGACCTTCTTCGATGCCTGGTTGATGGAATTTTCCCGCCAGTACCCGGACATTCGCCTGGAGCTTGACCTGTCCAACGATCGTCGCGACCTGGTCGCCGACGGATTCGACCTGGCGATCCGCTCAGGCAGCCTGGCGGTGGACGAGCGCCTGGTGGCGCGGCCGTTGTTCGCCTTGCAGGAGCTGACCTGCGCCACGCCGGCCTATCTCGCCAAACACGGCGCACCCGAAGTGCCGGCGGATCTGGCGCGGCATTCCTGTCTGCAGAACACCCACTATCAGGACAGCGACGTCTGGCTCTACCAGCGGCACCACGAGCTGTTTCGGGTGACGGTGAACGGCCTGCTGGCCAGCAACCACTACACCCTGCTGAAGAAGGCGGCGCTGGCCGGCGCGGGGATCAGCCGGCTGCCGTCCTACATGATTCAGCAGGAATTGGCTGATGGCAGCCTGGTCTGGCTGCTGCGCGACTACCAGACCCGGACCCAACCGGTGTTCCTCATCCACCCTTACCAGAGCCGCCTGCCACGTCGCACGCAGCTGCTGGCGGACTACCTGTTGCGCTGGTTCGAGCGCAGCCGGATGCAGTTGGTCGCCCTCGAGGGGTGACCGTGGATCGTTCAGCCTCGTTCAGCTTCGTTCAGCGATGGTTCAGAGAGGGTTCAGGGGAAGTTCAGGGACCGATCGTTAGGCTTTCACCATCACTTTTGAGAGCCTTCCGAGGACACCACCATGAACCGTTCCACTCTGCTGCTGACTGCCCTGTTCACCAGCGCCGCTCTGCTGAGCGGCTGCGCTTCCAACCTGTCGGGTTCTTCCTACTCCCGTGCTGACGCCCGCGCCGTACAGAACGTGCGCATGGGCACCGTCGAATCCCTGCGTCCGGTGCAGATCGAAGGCACCAAGACGCCCATCGGCACCCTGGCCGGCACGGCAATCGGCGGCATCGCCGGCAACTCCATCGGCGGTGGCCGCGGCAAGGCCATCACCACCATTCTCGGCGGCGTCGCTGGCGGCGCAGCGGGCTCGGCCGTGGAGGAGGGCATCACCCGCACCCAGGGCGTCGAGATCGTCGTTCGCGAGGACGATGGCGCTACCCGCGCCTATGTCCAGGCGGTCGACTCCCAGCAGTTCCGCGTTGGTGATCGTGTTCGCATCATGTCCGTCAACGGCGCCAGCCGCGTGACCCTTTGAGCTGACGCGGAGATCCCAGCATGCGCCGCCTGTTGATCGCTCTGTTGCTGACCGTCGGCTGTGGCACCGCCATGGCCGATGACGACGGAGGCTTCTGGTACCTGCAGACCAGCGTCTACACCACTCACTGGACCAACGATCCGGAGCACAACAACCACCAGGAACTGATCGGCCTGGAGCGCAACCGCGCCGATGGCATTGTCTGGGGCGGCGCGACCTTCAAGAATTCCTTCAGCCAGCGCTCCAACTATGTCTACGCCGGCAAGCGCTTCGACTGGGAAGGTACGCCGTTCTACGCCAAGGTCACCGGTGGCGCGTTGCAGGGCTATCGCGGCGACTACCGCGACAAGATTCCGCTGAACCGCTACGGCGTGGCCCCGGCGATCATTCCTTCGGTCGGGGCGCATCTGGGGCCGGTCGGTGCCGAATTCGTGGTACTGGGCGGCTCGGCGGCGATGGTCAATGTCGGCGTTCGCTTCTGACCTTTCTGTCAGTCGAAATGAAACGGGCCGCGATGCATGTGCATCGCGGCCCGCGTCGTTTCTGAAGGAGGAAAGTGTCAGGCGGTAACGTCCTTCAGTGCCTTGTCGAGGCAATCGATGAACAGCTCGGCGTGTTCCTGCTCGAAGGCCAGCAACGGGCGAATCTTCAGGATGTTCTCCAGCGGCCCTGCCGCGCTGATCAGTACCCCGCGTTCGCGCATCGCGTTGACCACCTGGCGGGTCTGGTTGGCGGCGGGAGTCTTGGCGGCGCGATCCGACACCAGCTCGACACCGAGGAACAGCCCCGCGCCGCGCACGTCGCCGATCAGCTCATGGCGCTCGGCCAACTGGCGGATGCCGTTGGCGAGGAAGGCGCCGATGCGTTGGGAACGCTCCTGCAGCTTCTCATCACGGATCACGTCGAGCACCGCCTGGGCCGCCGCGCAGGACACCGGGTTACCGCCGAAGGTGTTGAAGTAGCGCACTTCGCGGCCGAAGCTTTCGAGGATTTCCGGGCGCACCACCACGCCGGCGATGGGCTGGCCGTTGCCCATGGGTTTGCCGAGGGTGACGATGTCCGGTTGCACGCCGTGGCGCTGGAAGCCCCACATGGCGTCGCCGGTACGGGCGAAGCCGCTCTGCACTTCGTCGGCGATGTAGAGCAAACCTTCGTCCTGCGCGACCTTCACCGCTTCGGCGAGGAAGCCGGCCGGACCTGCCAGCACGCCGTCGCTGGCGAAGATGCCATCGAGCAGCAGTGCGGCGGGCTTGATGCCGTGGGCGCGCAGGTCGGCGATGGCGGCGCGTACGTCATCGGCGAACAGCTTGCCGACGTTCTCCGCACCCAGCCGATAGGCGTCCGGCGCAAGCACGGTGCGTGCGTGGGTGGGAAGGGTAATGCCGGCGCCGAGGGAGGGCGACAGCTCGGAAATGGTGCCGGTGACGCCGTGATAGGCGAAGCGGGTGATGATCACCCCGGTGCCGCCGGTGTACTGGCGGGCGATGCGCAGCGCGAGGTCGTTGGCCTCGCTGCCGGTGCAGGTGAACATCACCTGGTTCAGGCCGTCGGGGAAGGTGGCGAGCAGGTCTTCGGCGTAGTCGAGGATACCTTCCTGCAGGTAGCGGGTGTGGGTGTTGAGCAACGCGGCCTGCTCGGCGATGGCCTGCACCACGCGCGGGTGGCAATGGCCGATGGAGGCGACGTTGTTGTAGGCGTCGAGGTAGCGGTTGCCCTGGTTGTCGTAGAGCCACACGCCCTCGCCGCGCACGGTGTGCAGCGGGCGCTCGTAGAACAGCCGATAGGCCGGGCCGAGCAGGCGCGCGCGGCGCTCGATCAGGCGGCGTTCCTGTTCGCTCAGACGCTCGGCGTCGGCAGCGCTGAAGCCGTTGGGCATGGTCATGGACGGGGCTCCTCTTCTTTCTTGGCGACTCGACAGGCCGCGATGATCTGCTCTTGCGCCTGTTCTCGGCTGAGGCCGGCCAGCCCTTGCAGGCTCTGCCAGGCGTGGCGGGTGTTGCGCAGGATGTAGTCGCGGTTCTCGGGGTGCAGGCTGGCGCGCCAGGCGGTGATGCTCAGGGTCATGATCAGGCGCGTGGCGATCAGGTCGGCGAGGATTTCCTGTTCCTCGTCCAGCAGCGGGCAGCGGCGATGATAGGCGGCGATCATCTCGCAGGCGCTGGCCAGCGGTGCGTCCGGTTCGCCGACCTGGTAGGCGGCGGCGACACCGAGGTCGTTGATCAGTGGCGCGTGAACCATGTCGCCGAAGTCGAGAATGTTGCGTACCCGGTCCGGGTGCTGCGCGTCGACGATGACATTGTGCGGGTTCAGGTCGTTATGAATGACCTGGGTGCGCAGAGTGGCCTGGCGTGGCAGGGCGTGGCGCTCGAAGTTATCGAGGAACCGCTCGACCAGGGCGCGCTGATCGCGGTCTTCG
Organism: Pseudomonas sp. PVC-3-1; assembly: GCF_057444315.1. Classification (NCBI taxonomy): domain Bacteria; kingdom Pseudomonadati; phylum Pseudomonadota; class Gammaproteobacteria; order Pseudomonadales; family Pseudomonadaceae; genus Pseudomonas; species Pseudomonas sp. PVC-3-1. The sequence continues at coordinate 5,638,631 of NZ_CM172023.1, read as the reverse complement.
ATGTAGGTCAGCAGGTTGCGCAGACGCGAGGCGTGCTTGAGGTCCCAGAGCAGCTCATGGCCGGCGGTGGCGGGGTGCTCGAAGCCCTTGAGCGCCAGGCCGAGGCGGGCCAGGTCGTCGCCCAGGTTCTCACGCAGGGCGCGGCTGCGTTGCGGGACGCGGTGCAGTGGAACGCCGTCGACGAAGGAGAACAGCCGGGCAATCATCGGCTGGCCATCGACGGTGAGGGAAATCTGGTGTTCGCCGTTCAGCGAGGGATAGACGCGCTGCACTGCCAGCGTCGGGTCCAGGGCCTCGACGCGCAGCAGGGCGCGGGTCTGGAAGTCCACCACCTGCGGGTCTTCCAGCGGGTGGGAGAGCTTCAGCAGGCGGTCGTCGCCATGGCCGTGGGCGATGTGGAAGTTCAGGTCGCGTTCGCCGGCGAGGCGGTTCAGTGTGCCGCGCTGGCCGAAGAATTCGTCGGCGATGGCAGCGGCCTGGGCGTCGCTCACCTGAGCGGGGGCCGCTTCCAGCAGGTGATCGTGGACGGGAGCGGTGTTGAGGGGCACGGGTACATCTCCAGCAGGGTTCAGCGGGTACAACAAGGTTCAGCGGTAAACGGTCTTGCGGTGGCGCCCGCCCGGCGCAGCGCCGGGCGGGTGCGGCGGGCTTACTTGCTTGCCCAGGCGTTGAAGCGGGTTTCCAGTTCCTCGCCGTGGTCGATCCAGAACTCGGTGTCCATGGCGCGCGCGTTCTCCAGGTTCTGCGGCGCAGTGGGGAGCTTCGGCGCGATGGCGGCGTCGATCAGCGGAATGGTGTTCTTGTTGGTCGGGCCATAGGGGATGTTCTCGGCGAAGACCTTCTGGTGCTCAGGCTTGTTGGCCAGGGCGATGAACTGCTCGGCCAGGTCCTTCTTCGGGCTGCCTTTGACGATGGCCCAGTGGTCCAGGTCGTAGATGCTGCCGTTCCACTGGATGGCGAAGTCACGGCCTTCCTTCTGCGCGGTGGCGACGCGGCCGTTGTAGGCTGATGTCATTACCACGTCGCCAGCGGCCAGCCACTGCAGCGGTTGCGCGCCGGCTTCCCACCACTGGATGTACGGCTTGATCTCGTCGAGCTTCTTGAACGCGCGGTCCACGCCTTCCTTGGTGCCCAGCACCTTGTACAGGTCGGCCTGTTTCACGCCGTCGGCTTCCAGGGCGAATTCCAGGGTGAACTTGGCGCCACGGCGCAGGCCGCGCTTGCCCGGGTATTTCTTCACGTCCCAGAAGTCGGCCCAGCCGGTGGGCGCGCTGGCGAGCTTCTTGGCGTCGTAGGTGAGCACCGTGGACCAGATGAAGATGCCCACACCGCAATCGCTCACGGCGGCATCGAGGAAATCGCCCTGCTTGCCGAGCTTGGACCAGTCGAGCTGCTCGAACAGGCCTTCGCTGCAACCGCGCATCAGTTCCGGGGACTCCACCTCGACCACGTCCCAACTGGTCTTGCCGGTGTCGGCCATGACCTTGATCTTGGCCATCTCGCCGTTGTACTCGGCGCCCTGGACAGTGACCTTGGCCTGCTGCTCGAAGGGTTTGTAGAAGGCCTTTTCCTGGGCCACCTTGTTGTCGCCACCGAAGGACACCACGGTCAGTGTCTCGGCGTGGAGCTGGGCGGCGCCGCCGGCCAACATCATCAGCGCTATGGCTTTCTTGAACATGCGATGACTCCTGAGCGGGCCAATCCGGCCCATGAATAAGAGGGCAGCTTCAAGAGTGGGGCGATGCGCCGGACCAAGCTGGAAGGCCGGCTGGCAGTGCCCTCGGACATCAGGGAGAGGAACGGGCGGAACGGGTGAAGTCGATCATGGGAAGTTGCTCCGTTTCTTGTTGTTGTTCGGATAGCTGGTTGGAGGACCAAGCTGGGCCGATTAAAACATCTTCCAAAACATGATGCATCATGTTTTTATTGGCGCCATTGGTCCACGGACGCAAACGAACAGCGCGCACTTGATAAAGGGAATGCATCTATGAACCAGACCCGTACCTTGCTTCTCACCGGCGCCAGCCGCGGCATCGGCCATGCCACGGTGAAGCATTTCAACGCCGCCGGCTGGCGCGTGTTCACCGCCTCGCGCCAGGACTGGAGCGCTGAATGCCCCTGGGCAGAAGGGCTGATCAACCACATCCACCTGGACCTGGAGGACATCGACAGTGTCCAGGCCAGCCTGCCGATGATCCGCGAGAAGCTTGGTGGCTCGCTGCACGCCCTGGTGAACAACGCCGGCATTTCGCCCAAGGGCCCGGAAGGTGAACGCCTGGGCGTGCTGGGCAGTGACTACGCGACCTGGTTGAAGGTGTTCAATGTCAACCTGTTCTCCACCGCGCTGCTGGCCCGCGGCCTGTTCGATGAACTGAAGGCGGCCAAGGGCTCGGTGATCAACGTCACCTCTATCGCCGGTTCCCGCGTACACCCGTTCGCCGGTGCCGCCTACGCCTGCTCGAAAGCCGCACTGGCGGCCCTGACCCGCGAGATGGCCCACGACTTCGGCCCGCACGGCGTTCGGGTGAACGCGATTGCGCCAGGGGAGATCGATACGGCCATCCTGTCCTCGGGCACCGAGCTGATCGTCGAGCGCGACATTCCCATGCACCGCCTGGGCAAGCCAGAGGAAGTCGCATCGCTCATCCACTTCCTCTGCACCAGCGGCGCGTCCTACGTGAACGGCGCGGAAATTCATGTCAACGGCGGGCAGCATGTGTGAAACCGGCTGGCATTCGGCGCGATCAGCGACCATCATGCGCGCCCGAATTCCGCACCACGCGATGAGACGGCCATGAACTACCCGATCGAAGGGCTCAATCATTCCTACCTGGGCAGTGGCGTGTACGCGCTGCTGCGCGAGGCGCTGATCACCGGCCGTTTCAAGCCGGATGATCGCCTGCGCATCCGTGACCTGGCCCAGCAGTTGGGCACCAGCGTCACCCCGGTGCGCGACGCCATCCTGCAACTGGCCAAGGAGCAGGCGCTGGTCCTCAAGACGCCGCGGGATATCCGCGTGCCGTTGCTGACGCGTGAGCAGTACCTGGAGATCCGCAGCATCCGCGTGGCGCTCGAAGGCCTTGCCGCCGAAACCGCCGCCGAACGCGCCAGCGGCGGGCAGCTCGACGAGTTGGAGGCCAATATTCGCGAGAATCTCGACGCGATACACGCCGATGACCTGGTGCTGGCGCTCAAGCTCAACCAGGCCTTCCACTTCGCCCTGGCCGACATCGCCGGCATGCCGCTGCTGCGCGCCTTCCTCGACAGCCTGTGGATGCGTACCGGCCCGCTGATCGCCCAGGCCTATGCCGACTTCAACGAACGCATGGCCATCGAGCACCACTGGGACGTTCTGCGCGCCCTGCGCGAGCGCAATGGCGCCGCTGCCCGCGAGGCTATCCACGCCGACCTGCTGGACGGCAGCGAGAAGATGCTGGAGTTCATCGCCCAGAACGAAGAGCCGGAGCAGGAAGCGGGCTGACCGACCTCGGCGCGCGGATGTCAGACCGGCCGTCTTGCAGGAGCGAGCTTGCTCGCGAACCACTTGGCGCGGAGGTAGTCGGCGAAATCCTTCGCGAGCAAGCTCGCTCCTACAGGCTCACTGTCGACGCGTTTCACTTCTTCAGGCAGCGCCACCGCTTTGGGTAGGCGAATGGCCTGGCTGCGATTGCTCTGGAAAATGGAGCCTTGTCCCATGACAGACCTCCAGTGAAAGAGGAGGCCTGGCTGTAGGAGCGAGCTTGCTCGCGAACCGCTTGGCGCGGAGGTAGTCGGCGAAGTCCTTCGCGAGCAAGCTCGCTCCTACAAGTCTCGTGTCAGACCGCGCCGTCCTTGCGCAGCGCCGCGATGGCGGCTGCGTCGTAACCCAATCCGGAAAGCACTTCGTCCGTATGCTCGCCCAGCTTGGGCCCGATCCACTCGGCGCTGCCGGGCGTGTCGGAGAGCTTGGGGACGATGCCGGGCATGCGGAAAGGCTTGCCGTCCGGCAACTTGGCCGAGAGGAACATCTCACGGGCGAGGAATTGCGGGTCGCTGAACATGTCCTCGGCGGAGAAGATGCGGCTGGCCGGCACTTCGGCTTCGTTGAGCACCTTGAGCACGGTGTCCAGCGATTCGGAGCGCGCCCAGCGGTCGATGATGCCGTAGAGCTCGTCACGCCGCGCATCGCGGCCGTCGTTGCTGGCCAGGGTCGGGTCTTCGGCGAGATCGAGGCGGCCGATGGCGGTCATGAAGCGGCGGAAGATGGCGTCGCCGTTGGCGGCGATCTGCACGTGCTTGCCGTCGGCCGTGGTGTGCACGGAGGAGGGGGTGATGCCGGGCATGATGTTGCCGGTGCGTTCGCGGATGAAGCCGAACACGTCGAACTCCGGAACCATGGACTCCATCATGGCGAATACCGCCTCGTAGAGCGCCACGTCCACCACCTGGCCGGCGCCGCCGTTCACCTCGCGGTGACGCAGTGCCATCAGCGCACCGATCACGCCCCATAGCGCGGCGATGGAGTCGCCGATGGAAATGCCGGTGCGTACCGGCGGGCGGTCCTCGAAACCGGTGATGTAACGCAGCCCGCCCATGGACTCGCCCACAGCGCCGAAGCCCGGCTGGTCCTTGTAGGGGCCGCTCTGGCCGAAGCCGGACAGGCGCACCATCACCAGTTTCGGATTCAGCGCGTGGATCACGTCCCAGCCCAGGCCGAGTTTTTCCAGCACGCCGGGGCGGAAGTTCTCGATCAGGATGTCCGCTTCGGCCAGCAGCTTCTTCAGCACCTCGCGGCCGGACTCGTGCTTGAGGTTCAGGGTCAGCGAACGCTTGTTGCGCGCCTGCACGAACCACCACAGCGAGGTGCCCTCGTAGAGCTTGCGCCACTTGCGCAGCGGATCGCCGCCATCGGGCGACTCGACCTTGATGACTTCGGCGCCGAATTCCGCGCACAGGCGTGAGGCGAAGGGGCCGGCGATCAGAGTGCCGAGTTCGATGACCTTGAGGCCGGCGAGGGGTTTGGCGGTGCTGTTCATCGGTCTGTCCGATCAGAGAGGAATCGCCGGACTCTAACGCTTGTGCGGCGCTTCGAACAGGCCGCCGGGCAGACGCCTGGCAACGGCGCTTTGCGCCGACCTTTGGCACGCGTAGAGTAGCGACATTCAAGGATGTTTCTTACCTCAGCTCGCCCGTTTTCGGACAGGTACACCGTGATGCGTTCGCCTATTTGCAGACAGCCCCTAGGCCTGGCGGCATTCCTCGACGAGTGCGCGCAGGCGGGTGGCGAGGGGGCTGCATGACGCTGAACCTGCCGACGCTGGTTGTCGTCGACCTCTACGTGCTGACCCTGGTCGGTGTGCTGATGGCGTTCGCCTGGCACAGTGGCCGCCGCGATCCAACCCTGGGCTACATGAGTGCCGCGCTGCTGCTGGGCGCTGTAGGTACTTTCCTTGCCACCTTGCGCGGCATGGGGATCGACTGGGTAGCGATCCTGGTTGGTAACGTCATTCTGCACCTGTGTTCGGCAATGACCTGGACGTCCATGCGCGTGTTCGCCGGGCGCAGGCCGCACTGGCTGCTGATAGGTGCCGGGGCAACCTTCTGGGCGGTGCTCTGCCTGGTCCCCGCCTTCTATGAATCACTTGCCGTGCGCATCGCCGTCAGCACGGGGCTTACCGTCATCTATTGCGCTGCGGCCATCGGCGAGCTGTGGCGAAGCCGGCAGAAGCTGGAAGTCGAGCTGCGTCCGACCCTGACGTTGCTGCTGTTCCATACCCTGGTCTACGCGGTACGCCTGGTGGTCGACCGCGGCATGCCGTTCGAGAGCGTGGCCAACAATGGCCAGGGCTCGACCTTCTTCACCTTCCTGGTCTTCGAGACCATGCTGTTCGCCATCGGCATCGCCTTCGCCACCCTGGCGATGGTCAAGGAGCGCGCCGAACTGCAGTTCCGCAGTGCCGCCCTGAGCGACCCGCTGACCGGCGTGGGCAATCGCCGCGCCTTCATGGAAACCGGCGAGCGCCTGCTGCGGCTCTGCTCGGAGCGCGGCGAACAGGCCTCGCTGCTGCTCTGCGACCTGGACAACTTCAAGCGCCTCAATGACTCCTTCGGCCATCCCGCTGGTGACCGCGTGCTGGTGGAGTTCAGCCGCATCACCGCCTCGCGGATGCGCAAGCACGACCAATTCGCCCGCATCGGTGGCGAAGAGTTCGCCTGCCTGCTGGTGGGCGCCGATACCGAGGGTGCGTGCCAGGTGGCTGAGCGGGTGCGTCGCGAGTTCGCCGAGCTGCCGTTCATGGCCGAGGGCCAGCTCAGTGTCAGCATTGGCATCGCCACCAGCCGCGAGGCCGGCCATGACCTGTTGCGCCTGCTGTCGCTGGCCGACCAGGCGCTCTACGCCGCCAAGGCCAAGGGCCGCAACCGCATCGAGCTGGCCGCGCCGGAGCCGGGAACCGACCGACGTCCGCGCACTTGACCCACGGCGCCGGCGCTTTCGCGGTAGACTTGCCGCCTTCGAAAATTCGCCGGGAACCCCCATGGCCCTGTCCGCCACGCCCTACAAAGCCGATATCAGCCTGACCGACCTCGACCGTGGGGTCTACGAGACCCTGCGCTTCACCGTCGCCCGCCACCCCTCGGAAACCGAGGAGCGCCTGGCGGTGCGCCTGCTCGCCTATGTCATCTGGTACAACGAGCAGCTGGCTTTCGGACGCGGCCTGTCGGACGTGGAAGAACCCTCGCTCTGGGAAAAGAGCCTGGACGACCGCGTGCTGCACTGGATCGAAGTCGGCCAGCCGGACGCCGACCGCTTGACCTGGTGCTCGCGCCGCTGCGAAAAACTGACCCTGGTCGCCTACGGCAACCTGCGCGTGTGGACCACCAAGGTGCTCGACAGCGTGCGCCACCTGAAGAACCTCAACGTCGTCGCCATGCCCCAGGAAGCGCTGGAGGAAATCTCCCGCGACCTGCCGCGTTCGATCAACTGGACCGTGATGATCAGCGAAGGAACCATCTTCGTCACCGACGAGCGTGGCCAGCACGAGCTGCAAGTCGAATGGCTGATGGGCGAGCGCTGATTTGCGCTAGCTGCGCGTCGGCCCGGCTGCGTTGTGAACAGGCGCGGGCCTGCTCATTTGCTGCAGCAAACTCCGCGTCCCGCGCCTGTTCGCGCCTTGCCGTGCTCTAGCTCGCAAGGCGCAAGACCCAGTACAAAGGAATAGTTGGACTTCATGCGCATCGAATCCCGCCCCCTCCCGCAAACCCTGCCCAACCTGGGTGACCTGCCGCCGCTGCTGACCCGCCTCTACGCCGCCCGTGGCGTGCAGAGCGCCGAAGAGCTGGACAAGGGCCTGGCGCGGCTGATCCCGTACCAGCAGCTCAAGGGTGTGGACGCGGCGGTGGAACTGCTGGTCGATGCGCTGGAAAAGGGCCAGCGGATTCTCTATGTCGGCGACTTCGACGCCGACGGCGCCACCGCCAGCAGCGTCGGCGTGCTGGCGCTGCGCATGCTCGGCGCGGCCTGGGTCGATTACCTGGTGCCCAACCGCTTCGAATATGGCTACGGCCTGACCCCGGAAATCGTCGCCGTGGCGCTGGAAAAGCACCCGGAACTGCTGGTGACCGTGGACAACGGCATCTCCAGCATCGACGGCGTAGCCGCTGCAAAGGCCGCCGGCCTGCGCGTGCTGGTCACCGACCACCACCTGCCGGGGCCGGAGCTGCCCGCCGCCGACGCTATCGTCAACCCGAACCAGCCCGGCTGCGAGTTCCCCAGCAAGGCTATGGCCGGCGTGGGGGTGATCTTCTACGTGATGCTCGCCCTGCGCGCCCGCCTGCGTGAGCGTGGCTGGTTCGCCGCGCGCGGTATCGCTGAGCCGAACCTCGCCGAACTGCTCGACCTGGTGTCCCTGGGCAGCGTCGCCGACGTGGTGCCGCTGGACGCCAACAACCGCATCCTGGTGCACCAGGGGCTGGCGCGCATCCGTGCCGGCCGTGCCCGTCCGGGACTGCGTGCGCTGCTGGAAGTCGCTGGGCGCGATTGCCGGCGGATCACCTCCACGGACCTGGGCTTCATCCTCGGGCCGCGCCTGAACGCCGCCGGCCGCCTGGACGACATGTCCTTGGGGATAGAGCTGCTGCTCTGCGAAGACGAAAGCGTCGCCCGCGACATGGCGGTGCAGCTCGACCAGCTCAACCAGGACCGCAAGGCCATCGAGCAGGGCATGCAGCGTGAGGCGCTGGCCCAGCTCAAGGAACTGCCCGTGGAGGAGATGCCTTTCGGCCTGTGCCTGTTCGACCCGGAATGGCACCAGGGCGTGATCGGCATTCTCGCCTCACGCCTGAAGGAGCGTTACCACCGCCCGACCATTGCCTTCGCCGATGCCGGCGACGGCACGCTCAAGGGCTCGGCGCGTTCGGTTCCGGGCTTCCACATCCGCGACGCGCTGGATGCCGTGGCCGCTCGCCACTCGGGGCTGATCAGCAAGTTCGGTGGCCACGCCATGGCTGCCGGGCTGTCGCTACCGCAGGAAAACTTCGGTGCCTTCGCCGCTGCTTTCGATGCCGAAGTGCGCCGCCAGCTCGATGAAGAAGACCTTACCGGACGCCTGCTCTCCGACGGCCAGCTGGGCGCCGAGGAGTTCCACCTGGAACTGGCCCGCGCCCTGCGCCAGGCCGGCCCCTGGGGCCAGCATTTTCCCGAGCCGCTGTTCCACGGCATCTTCCAGATCGTTCAGCAGCGCGTGGTCGGCGAGCGCCACCTGAAGCTGGTGCTCAAGACCGAGTGCGGCTCGCTGCAACTGGATGCCATCGCCTTCAATATCGACCGCGAAATCTGGCCGAATCCCACCGTGCGCTGGGCAGAAGTGGCCTACAAGCTGGACGTCAACGAATTCCGTGGCAACGAGACCGTGCAGTTGATGGTGGCGCATATCGCGCCACGCTGAGCCGACTGGCGCTGACCTGCTTTTTGTAGGAGCGAGCTTGCTCGCGAACCCGGTCCCCGCAGCGGAGGCTGTTCGCGAGCAAGCTCGCTCCTACAGGATGATTCTGTGCTCGGGTCGGTCTTCAGGCTGTAGGGCTATTGCCCGTGGTTCGGCGTCGCGGCGACGGCGCGTAGGCGGCAGGCGCAGCGCCGGGTAAACTGGCGGCTAGCCCGCTACCCGCCGATTCAGGAGCTGCCGTGTCCCAAGATCATTCATCCCTGGCCGCGTTCGCGCTGGAAACCCCGGCGCCCCTGTATGCGCGGGTCAAGGAGATCATCCTGCAGCAGATCCGCAACGGCGTCTGGAAGCCCAACTCCAAGCTGCCTTCGGAAAGCGAGCTGTTCGCCCTGCTTGGCGTGAGCCGGATGACCATCAACCGCGCCCTGCGCGAGCTGACCATCGAAGGTGTGCTGGTGCGCCTGCAAGGCGTGGGCACCTTCGTCGCCGAGCAGAAGGGGCATGCGGCGCTCTTCGAGATCCACAACATCGCCGAGGAGATCGCTGCGCGCGGGCATGAGCACCGTTGCGAAGTCGTGCTGCTGGAACCACTGGCGGAGGGCGCGACCCTGGCGATGCCGTTCGACCTGGAAAACGTCCAGCGCATCTTCCATTCCGTTGTCGTGCACTACGAGAACGAAGTACCGGTGCAACTGGAGGAGCGTTTCGTCAATGCCGAGGTGGCGCCGGAGTACCTGCAGCAGGACTTCACCCGTATCACTCCCTACGCCTATCTGATCCAGCTGGCGCCGCTGACCGAGGGTGAGCACGTGGTCGAGGCGATCAACGCCGAAGCGGCCGATTGCAAACTGCTGCGCATCAAGCGTGGCGACGCCTGCCTGCTGATCCGTCGCCGCACCTGGTCGGCGAAGGGGCAGGTGGGGGCGGCGCGACTGGTCTATCCGGGGTCGCGCTATCGTCTCGAAGGTCGTTTCGGGCAGTAATCAGCCGTTATCCCCGCGGGGCGGAAAGTCCGCCCCGCTGTCTCTATTGGTGCACCGTTTTGTTACCTCTGTGCACCGCGCTGTTACTTTTTCTCCTTCCGTTCTCGCCGTCTTCGCTCGCTGCTGCCCGTGGCGAGGGGCGTCGCCTGCCTGCGCATAAGATTTCTATCTATTTGAAATAAAACAACATTGTCGGAAAGTGGCTGAGCTCCCGGCACGCCGTCAGCTTATTTGGCCCTCGCTTTGCATTAGCTTGTATATACAGGTTGATATAAGGTTTTACACATATCAGGTGACAGTAGATGAGTACGGTAATGCCCGTTGCCTTCTATTCACCCGTTTTCGCCGCGCCGGACTGCCTTCCAGCGTGGCGCCACCCCTGCATCGAGGATGTCCAGATGAGCTCCACCGGCCGTTACCGTGATACCGAAATCCGTGCCCCGCGCGGCACCCAACTGAACGCCAAGAGCTGGCTGACCGAAGCGCCGCTGCGCATGCTGATGAACAACCTCGACCCGGAAGTCGCCGAGAACCCGAAGGAGTTGGTGGTGTACGGCGGCATCGGCCGTGCCGCGCGCAACTGGGAGTGCTACGACAAGATCGTCGAGACCCTGAAGCAACTGAATGATGACGAGACCCTGCTGGTGCAGTCCGGCAAGCCGGTCGGCGTGTTCAAGACTCATTCCAACGCCCCGCGCGTGCTGATCGCCAACTCCAATCTGGTGCCGCACTGGGCCAACTGGGAACACTTCAACGAACTCGACGCCAAGGGCCTGGCCATGTACGGCCAGATGACCGCAGGCTCGTGGATCTACATCGGCAGCCAGGGCATCGTCCAGGGCACCTACGAAACCTTCGTCGAAGCCGGCCGCCAGCACTACGACGGCAACCTGAAAGGCAAGTGGGTGCTCACCGCCGGCCTCGGCGGCATGGGCGGCGCCCAGCCGCTGGCCGCGACCCTGGCCGGCGCCTGCTCGCTGAACATCGAATGCCAGCAGAGCCGCATCGACTTCCGCCTCGCCAGCCGCTACGTCGACGAGCAGGCCAAGGACCTCGACGACGCCCTGGCGCGCCTCGCGAAATACACCGCCGAAGGCAAGGCCATCTCCATCGCCCTGCTGGGCAACGCCGCAGAAATCCTCCCGGAACTGCTCAAGCGCGGTGTGCGCCCGGACATGGTCACCGACCAGACCTCCGCCCATGACCCACTCAACGGCTACCTGCCGGCCGGCTGGACCTGGGAACAGTACCGCGACCGCGCGCAGACCGACCCGGCCGCCGTGGTGAAGGCCGCCAAGCAATCCATGGCCGTGCACGTCCAGGCCATGCTGGAGTTCCAGAAGCAGGGCGTGCCGACCTTCGACTACGGCAACAACATTCGCCAGATGGCCAAGGAAGAGGGCGTCGCCAACGCCTTCGACTTCCCCGGCTTCGTCCCGGCCTACATCCGCCCGCTGTTCTGCCGTGGCGTCGGTCCGTTCCGCTGGGCGGCGCTGTCCGGTGATGCCGAGGACATCTACAAGACCGACGCCAAGGTCAAGGAACTGATCCCGGACGACGCCCACCTGCACAACTGGCTGGACATGGCCAAGGAGCGCATCAGCTTCCAGGGTCTGCCGGCACGCATCTGCTGGGTCGGCCTGGGCCAGCGCGCCAAGCTCGGCCTGGCGTTCAACGAGATGGTCCGTCGCGGCGAGCTGAAGGCGCCGATCGTGATCGGCCGCGACCACCTCGACTCCGGCTCGGTGTCCAGCCCGAACCGCGAAACCGAAGCCATGCGCGACGGCTCCGACGCCGTGTCCGACTGGCCGCTGCTCAACGCCCTGCTGAACACCGCCAGCGGCGCCACCTGGGTCTCGCTGCACCATGGCGGCGGCGTGGGCATGGGCTTCTCCCAGCACTCGGGCATGGTGATTGTCTGCGACGGCACCGACGAGGCTGCCGCGCGAATCGCCCGCGTCCTGACCAACGACCCAGGCACCGGCGTAATGCGCCATGCCGACGCCGGCTACCAGATCGCGATTGATTGTGCCAAGGAGCAGGGCCTGAACCTGCCGATGATCACCGGCTGAGGAATCGAGCATGAGCAATGTGACTGAACTGCCCACGCCGCAGCCGCTCAACGGCGTGCGCGTACTGGACCTGAGCCGCGTGCTGGCCGGCCCGCACTGCACGGCGATGCTCGCCGACCTCGGCGCCGAAGTGATCAAGTTCGAAGTGCCCGGGCACGGTGACGATAGCCGTCACCTCGGCCCGTTCAAGGATGGCGAAAGTGTCTATTTCGGCCTGATCAACCGCGGCAAGCGCAGCGTCGAACTGGACTTCAAGACACCGGAGGACCTGGCGCGCTTCTATCAATTGGTGGCCGACGCCGACGTGGTGGTGGAGAACTTCCGCCCCGGCGTCACCCAGCGCCTGGGTATCGATTTCGACAGCCTCAAGCGGCACAACCCGAAGCTGATCTACGCGAGCATTTCCGGCTTTGGCCAGAATGGCCCGCTGTCGCGACGCCCGGCTTACGACATCGTTGCCCAGGCGATGTCCGGGCTGATGAGCGTCAGCGGCTTCCCCGAGACCGGCCCGACCCGCAGCGGTGAAGCGCTCGGCGACCTGTGCGCCGGCGTCTACGCGGCGTGGGCGATCAGCAGCGCACTGTTCGCCCGCGAGCACCAGGGCAGCAGCGCGCAATACATCGACGTGGCGATGTTCGACGTGCTGGTCAGTCTGCAGATGACCGGCCTGTCCAACCTGTTCGCCCACGGCAAGGCGCCGGGTCTGGTGGGTAACCGTCACCCGGTGTCGACGCCGTTCGACACCTACCGCGCCGCCGATGGTCTGGTGGTGATCGCGGTGGCCAGCGACAAGCTGTTCCGGCGCTTCTGCGAAAGCATCGGCCGCGCCGAGCTGGCCGAGGATTCGCGCTTCGCCGACGACCCCTCGCGAACCCGCAACGAGCAGGCGCTGCGCGCCGAGATCGAGGCCTGGACCCGCCAACGCAGTGTCGAGCAGGCCTGCGATCTGCTGCTCGATGCCGGCGTACCAGCCTCGCCGGTGTGGAACCTCGCCGAGGCCACCGGCAGCGAGCAGGCGCAGGTGCGCCAACTGCTGGTGCAGCCGGCCGATGACCAGCCGCCGCTGGTGCCGCAACCGGTCTACTTCAACGGGCGCAAGCCCCACGCCACGACGCGCGCTCCCCAATTGGGCGAAGCCAACGCCGCGTTCGGCCTCACGCAAAAAACGGGAGCTGTGCAATGAACTTTGAAATCGACGCCACCGAACTGGCCATTGTCGACTCCGCCGAGCGGGTCTGCCGCGACGTGCTGGCCGCCAACGCCCAGCGCTATGACGAAGAAGAGGTCTTCTGCGCCGAAAGCCTGCAGGCGCTGGGCGAGCTGGGCTTCATGGGCATCAACTTGCCGGAAACCTACGGCGGCTTCGGCATTGGCAGCCTGGCCATGAGCCGGGTCGTCGAAGCGGTGTCCGCGGCCTGCGCCTCCACCGCGTCGGCGCTGACTGCGCACTTCCTGGCCACCGACTCGATCCTCATCGGCGCTACCGAAGAGCAGCGCCAGGAATGGTTGCCACGCTGCGCTTCCGGTGAGTTGCTCGGCGCCTTCGGCCTGACTGAGCCGGCGGCCGGTTCAAACCCGGCGGACATGCGCACCCGCGCTGTGCGCGAAACCGGCGGTTGGCGGATTCGCGGTAGCAAGCACTACATCACCAACGCCCGCGAAGCCGATTTCATCGTGCTCTACGCCAAGACCGATCCGGAAGCCGGTGCCCGCGGCATCAGCGCCTTCCTGATTCCCAAGGGCACCGCCGGCGTGACCTTCGCCAACCCGGAAAAGACCATGGGCCTGCGCGGTAGCACCATCTACGAGCTGGCGCTGGACTGCTGGTTGCCGGCGGATGCATTGCTGGGCGAAGAAAACCAGGGCTTCCGTACTGCCATGGAAGTACTGGACCGCGGCCGCGTGGAAGTGGCTGCCATGTCGCTGGGCATTGCCCGCGCCGCGATGGAGTACGCGCTGAAGTGGGTGGACGAGCGGCAGATCGGGCCCAAGCCGCTGTCGGCCTACCAGGGCACCCAGTGGCGCATTGCCGATATGCACGCGCAGTTCCAGGCGGCACGCCTGCTGACCCAGCAGGCCGCCGCGCGGCGTGACAGCGGCGAGCGCTTCAGCCTCGAATCGGCCACCGCCAAGCTGTTCGCCGCCGAGGCCTGCGGCTTCATCACTGACGCCGCGCTGCAACTGCACGGTGGCTACGGCTACATCCGCGATCTGCCGCTGGAGCGCTTCGTGCGTGACGCGCGAATCCTGCGGATCTTCGAGGGAACCTCCGAGGTGCAGAAGATCATCATCTCCCGCGCCGTGCTGGATGCCGCCCGCCATTGACGGCAGGTACGGGGCGGCGCTCTTGCCGCCCCGGCGAATCAGGAAACGCTGTGCATAACAACAACAGCGCGGCCGGGTGCACGCCCGGCCGCGAGGAGAAAGCTTCATGGCTGGTAAGTCCCTGATCGAAACCCGCTCCATCGATTACATCCCCAAGGCTGAACGGCACGGTCGCCTGTTCAGCCAGTTCACCCTGTGGTTTGGCTGCAACCTGCAGATCACCGCCATCGTCACCGGCGCGCTGGCAGTGGTGCTCGGCGGCGATGTGTTCTGGTCGCTGATCGGCCTGCTCATCGGGCAGATATTCGGCGGCGTGGTGATGGCCTTGCACGGCGCACAGGGGCCGAAGCTCGGCCTGCCGCAGATGATTTCCAGCCGCGTGCAGTTCGGCGTGTTCGGCGCGGTGATCCCGCTGGTGCTGGTTTGCGTGATGTACGTCGGCTTCAACGCCACCGGCACAGTGCTGGCGGGCCAGGCCATCGGCCAGTTGGCGCATGTCAGCGATACCGTCGGCATCCTGGTGTTCGCGGCGGTGATCGTCGCGGTGACGGTCTGCGGCTACCGGGTGATCCACTGGCTGGGCAAGGCCGCCAGCGTGCTGGGCATCGTCGCCTTCGCCTATCTGTTCGTGCGCCTGCTGTCGGTCAACGACATCGGCGTGCTGCTGGAGAATCGCCACTTCGCCTGGAATACCTTCCTGCTCGCGGTTTCCCTGGCGGCGTCCTGGCAGATCGCCTTCGGGCCCTACGTGGCGGACTACTCGCGCTACCTGCCCAGCGAAACCTCGTCGCCGAAGACCTTCTTCGCGGTGGGCCTGGGCTCGGTGATCGGCTCCCAGACCTCAATGGTACTCGGCGTATTCGCTGCGGCATTGGCCGGCAAGGAGTTCTCCGGTCAGCCGGTGGCCTATGTAGTGGGTCTGGGCGCCAGCGGTGTGATGGCGGCGGCGCTGTTCTTCAGCGTGGCGTTCGGCAAGGTGACCATCGCGACATTGAATGCCTACGGCAGCTTCATGTGCATCGCCACCATCATCAGCGGCTTCCGTGGCCAGTTGAAGGTCACGCACCTGCAACGTCTGCTGTTCGTCCTGGTCATCGTCGGCCTGTCCACTGTGCTGGCGCTGGCCGGGCAGCATTCCTTCCTCGCTGCGTTCAAGTCGTTCCTGCTGTTCCTGCTGGCGTTCTTCACGCCGTGGAGCGCGATCAACCTAGTGGATTACTACTGCATTACCCGCGAGCGCTACGACATCCCGGCGCTGTCCGATCCCGACGGCCGCTACGGCCGCTGGAACTGGACCGGTATCGGCGTCTACTGCTTCGGCGTGCTGGTGCAGATGCCCTTCATCGATAGCGGTTTCTACAGCGGCCCGTTGGTGGAGAAGCTCGGTGGCGTGGATATCTCCTGGCTGATCGGGCTGCTTTTGCCGGCGCTGGCGTACTACCTGCTCGCGCGCAAGAGCCAGGGGCATGTGCCCGACCGACTGATCCTGCCGCAGGCAGGTGAGTCGACGGCGGTCTGAGGGCGGGCGCGCCAGCCATGGCGCGCCATCCCATCCTGGGCCGCTTTCTGCCGGCGACGATCAGAGCGCTCGAATTTCACTGGGCTCGACTTCAACCTGATACCCCGGCCCGACGTCGAAGAGGATGTAGAAGTCCTCGCCCGGGCGCTTGAAGGTCAGGCTGGAGTCGGCGCCGAGCTTGCCGGGCAGCAGCACCTGGTTGTCGGCGGCGCGCATCACGTCCAGGGTTACGCCCGGTGCGGCGCTGCCGTCGGTGAAGCCGCCGACGCAGCGGATGGTCTCGGCATCCAGCGCCGTGCATTCGCAGAAGGGCGCGTGGGCCAGGGCGCTGGCGCTGGCCGCCAGGCCGAGCAGCAGTGCGCTGCAGCTGAGGATCGCTTTCATCGATTGCTCCGGGTTTTTTCCAGCCAGGCCACCAGCGAGGGCGAGGCCTTGTCGAGAGGAACCTGTGCCTGGTGCACGGCTCCGTCCCAGCCTTCCACGGTCAGCCACAGCTGGTCGGCCGGGGTGACGCGGGCCGGGATGGTGACCTCGGCGAACAACTGGTACGGCGCGCCGGAAAACAGACCGCCGGCCGCACGCAGGCTGCGCGGCTGGCCGATGCGCAGGTAGGCGGCCTTTACCTGGGGATAACAGCTGTCGCAGAAGGCCAGGGTGAATGCCTTGACGAAGCCGGCGCGGCCTTCGTCTTCCGGCTCGCCCACTTCCCATTCGGCCATGCGCGCGGTCCAGGGGCCGACCTGCAGGTTGCCGATCTCGCGTTCGCCCAGGCCACGCAGGCCGCGGTCGAGTTTCGCCTCGTGGAAGTAGTGGGGCATGAAGCCCAGCGGGATCAGCACCAGCAGGGCGCTGAGGTGGAATCGCCAGCGCAGCCACTGGCGGCGCAGCTTGCTGTTGCCGCTCATTGGCTGGTCTCCGGGGTGGTCGAGACGGTGATCCGGTCGCGGGCTTTCTGCTTCTTCAGTTCCTTCGCGGTGGCGATCAGGGTGCGTTTGCTCCAGATCATCAGGCCGCTGAGCACCATCATGCTGAGGATCAGGCCGAACACGAACCAGATCAGCTTGACCCACACGCCGCCGAAATCGCCGGTGTGCAGCGGGCGCATGGATTCGGTGACGAACTCCAGGCCCGAGCGGTCGCCCAGCAGGCGGGTCGAGGCTACGTTGCCGTCATAGGGATTCACCTGGACGCTTTCGAACATCAACGGGTACCAGGCCTTGCCGAAGATGGTCACTGGGTCGTAGGCGCTGGAGGGCAGGCGGAAGAAGGTCGGCTCGAAGCCGGGAATGCGCTGCTGGGCGGCGAGCACGGCGGCGTCCAGGCCGATGCGCGGCGGGGCGTTGCCGTCGGCGCTCAGCGGAATGCTGTCGCGCTGGATGATGGTCGGTACACCCTCGCTGGAGATGGAAATGGCGTTGTCGTAGAGCACCGCCTGGATCAGGAACCAGGTGCCGGTGATGGAGATCACCGCGATGAACCAGATCGACCAGATGCCCATCAGCCGGTGCATGTCGCCCCAGAAGATGCGCGCGCCCTGGCGCAGGCGCAGGGTCGGCTTGAGGAAGCTGCGCCAGAAGCGCTTGTACACCACCAGCCCGGTGACCAGGGAGGCCAGCATCGGCAGGCCGAGCAGCGACACCAGGTACCAGCCCCAACTGAAGCCATGGGTGAAGGGCACCAGCCACCAACCGTGCAGCGCGCGGGTGAACTGGCGGAAGTCGAACAGCGGCATCTTGCCCTGGATGAGCCCGGTGTACGGGTTCACGTAGAGCATGGCGGTGGCGCTGTCCGGATAGGTGACGCTGACCCGCAGCGCGAAATGCGTTTCGCTGGGCGCGCTGATCATGCGCACGGCGGCCTGCGGTTGCTGTTGGGCCATGGCCGCGAGCACCTGGTCGTAGCCCAGGCGCTGGGCGTCGCCATCCGGAGCATTGGCGCGCACGGCCGGGTCGGTCAGCCAGACGATCTCCTGGCTCACGGTCGCCAGGGTGCCGGTGATGCACACCAGGAACACGAAGAACCAGATGGGCAGGGCAAGCCAACTGTGGACCAGGAACCAGAGCCTGGAACGGGATTTCTTGGACATGGGGAGTCACGGCCACGCAAGGGAAGACAATGGAAAAGGCCCCCGCCGGCCCAGGCCGGCGAGGCGCGAAGACACCCAGGAGCAGCGGTGTTCTAGGAATAAGGACGGATGAGATCGAAAAACCGGCCATCTGCAGTTGCAAATAAATGTTTCGGAGCGCGTTCCCTGACCTTTTCGATTTATTTACACAATTTCGCTGCGTGTTTTCTGCAGCTCATCCGTCTTGTTATGTGAAAGCGATCGATTCGCAACGGATGCGAGCGGCGTCTTTCCAGACAGCACAGGAGAACCCCCGCATGAACGTTTCCCTTCGCCAGCCCGTGCTGCTGGCCTTGGCGCTGAGCTGCGCGCCGTTGGCCAGCGCGGACTATCTGTGGCTGGAACGCAGTGCAGGCCAGAGCGCGAAAAGCTATTTCAGTGAACTGCAGCCGGGCGAGCATCTGCCGGTGGCGCAGTTGCAGAACCCCCGCGTCGTACTGGGCGAGGGCAAGACCGCGCCGATGAAGGCTGGCGTCGAGTCCTTCGAGATCGGCAACGCTGCGCCGGGCGACCTGCGCGTCGCCGCCGAGCGCGCGGAAGGCAGCACGCTGACCATCTATCAGGCGCGCGAGGGACGGACCGAGACTCGGGCGCAGAATGATCTTGAACTGGTGCCCACCACGCCCGGCGGCAGCACCTTTGCCCTGCACTGGAAAGGCACCGTGGTGCCGGCATCGCAGGTCAACGTGTACACCTCAGAGCAGTGGAGCCGCAGCCTGAAACCAGCGGCCGATGGCACGGTGACCCTGACCACGCTGTTCCCGGCGCGCTATGTGCTGGAGGTCTCCGCCCAGGTCAATGGCGGCGCCAGCATCGAGGGCAAGCGCTACGACAGCGTGATCCACGTTTCCACACTGTCTTTCGAGGTGCGCCAATGACTTCTCCTCTGAGATCAGCGATGAAAGTCAGTACCCCGGTGCAGCCGCGTCTGCCCCGCCCGGCCCGTCAACTGCTGGAACACGCCGGGCTGCGCAGCAGCCTGCCACGGCTGAACATCCTCGATGCGCTGGTGATCTGCGGCAAGGCCACGGCAGTCGAGTTGCATGCCTACCTGGAGGAGCCCGGCCTGCCCATCTCCCTCAGTTGCGTCAGCCAGACCCTGCGTCGGCTGCACCTCTCCGGCCTGCTGGAGCGCGACGCGAACAAGCGCTACAGCCTGGCACCCGGCGCTGTGGCGGCCATCGGCAGGTCGAGCGAGTTGCACTGACGGCACCGGTCGGCCGCAAAAATTCCTGCAGGAGCAATTGCTCCCGCGCAGACTCGCGTGTCTGGCTGCGCACCCCGGGTCGAATACCGTAGGGCGCGTATGCGCCCTACGGTCTACGCAGACCGGAACTTTCTGCGCTGAACCTGTAGGAGCAACTGTCTTCATCTGAGAATCCGCGCCTGGATTCTTCCCTCTCCCTAACCCTCCCCCTGAAGAGAGAGGGGACTGGTTCGGTGCCGGCTGACACCTTTGCTTCAGCCGGCACCGATAACTCCCTCTCCCTTCAGGGAGAGGGCCGGGGAGAGGGCGGGCCAGCACGATATCTCATGGAGGAGCGGATCTTATCCGCGAACCGGCCGGCAGGCCCGCGCTTCATATGGCTACGTGTCTTGGCTGCGCCGGGATTTCGGGAGGGGAAGCTTTGCTCCTGCGAAAGCCGCATCGAGTTGCCACCGATCATCTGGGCCTATCCTTAGGCGATCCGGGTCTACAGTTGTAGGACAAGATCTGAAGACCAGAAAGGGAGTGCCACCATGAGCCAGTTGTTCGAGCCCCTGACCCTGCGCCAGCTGACCCTGACCAACCGCATCGCCGTTTCCCCCATGTGCCAGTACTCCGCCCAGGATGGCCTGGCCAACGACTGGCACCTGGTGCACCTGGGCAGCCGCGCAGTCGGCGGCGCCGGTCTGGTGATTGTCGAGGCCACGGCGGTCGCTCCGGACGGGCGGATCAGCGCCGAGGACCTGGGCATCTGGAATGACGAGCAGGTCGAGCCTTTGCGGCGCATCACCCGCTTCATCGAGTCCCAGGGCGCGGTCGCCGGCGTGCAGCTGGCCCACGCCGGCCGCAAGGCCAGCACCTGGGCGCCCTGGCTGGGCAAGCACGGCTCGGTGCCGATCAGCGAAGGCGGCTGGACGCCAGTGGCGCCCTCGGCCATCGCCTTCGATCCGCAGCACACCGCACCCATCGCCCTGAGCGAAGAGCAGATGGCGACCATCAAGCACCAGTTTGTGCGCGGTGCCGAGCGCGCCCTGGCCGCTGGCTTCAAGATCGCCGAGGTGCACGCGGCGCACGGTTACCTGCTGCACCAGTTCCTCTCGCCGCTTTCCAACCAGCGCCGCGACCAGTACGGCACCTGCTTCGAGAACCGCATCCGCTTCCTCCTGGAAGTTACCGAAGCGGTGCGCGCGGTCTGGCCGCAGGAACTGCCGCTGTTCGTCCGGCTGTCCGCCACCGACTGGGTTGAGGATGGCTGGAACCCCGACGAGACCGTGGAGCTGGCGCGGCGCCTGAAGAACCTGGGCGTGGACCTGATCGACGTGTCTTCCGGCGGCACCGCCGTGAACGCCGAGATTCCCGTGGGGCCGGGTTACCAGACGCAGTTCGCCGAACGGGTGCGCAAGGAGGCGGGCGTCGCCAGCGGCACGGTGGGGATGATCACCGAGCCGGTGCAGGCCGAGCACATCCTGCGTACGGGGCAGGCCGACCTGATCCTGCTGGCCCGTGAACTGCTACGCGACCCGTATTGGCCGCTGCACGCCGCCGATGAGCTGGGTGGCCAGCCAGTGCCCTGGCCGGCGCAGTACCTGCGTGCCGCACAGCGCGGCACGCCCAAGCGCAAGGCCTTCGGCCAGGCCTGACGCTGAAGGGGCTCGCGGATCGAGCCTGCATGGCCGCACCATCCCATCGATCAAAGCAAGGAGCGGCAGCCTTGGCGGCTGTCGCTCATGGGCGACGATCTTCTTTTCTCGAGAACAGCGGGGGGCGTAGCGGGGTGGTGAAGGCGCGATGTTCTTCGTCCCGCGTTGTAGTCACCGGCGTGCGCTCCACCCTGTCGATGCCCCAGGCGTCCCCCTCGCGTTTCAGCGCATAGGACAGCGGCAGTCCGTTCCTCAGCACCGGTTCAAGCCCCTTGCGCTCCAGGGCGTAGAGCGTGATTTCGTAGGCGTCGATCTCGCCGTTCCTGCTTCGGCTGGCGGGCACCAGACGCGCGTAGTTGAGCACTGGCGAGTCGGGCAGGCGCCCCAGCACGTGCTCACCCAGATAGGCGTCGGCGTACAACGGGTAGTAGAGCGGGGCTGCGCTGACGTCGACCACATGGAGGAAGCTGTAGCGCTGCCAGTCGCCGACGCCGAACAGGCCGGCGCCTGGGCCTGCGAGCACCTGGTAGTGCTTTTTCGGCAGCTTGAACTCCAGCAGGCGGGCGCTGCGCATGTCCAGTCGGGGGAAGTCGCCCCAGGGCGTGGCGACGGCGTTGAAACGCTTCCTGCCAATCAGTACCCAGGCGGCTTCTTCGGCGGTTTCCAGATAGGCCGGTGAGTTCTTCACCTCGCTGCGGTAGTGGGAACCGGCCTTCGTATCCTGTTGGGTGAACTGGGAACTCAGCACGGAGGTGGATACCTGTTCGCTGCTCCAGAGACTCTCGACGGCGGCGCTGAGGCTTTCATGCGTGTCGGCCTGGGCGAGTGGCAGTGCGGCCAGCAGAGGGAGCGCCAGGAAGTAGCGGCAGAACCGATGAGTGAAAGGCATGGGGGCCTCGCTGTGAGAGAAAGGGTTCAACGACGCGCCGCCTGGACGAAGACCGGCCCCCAGTGGGGATGGCTCGCTTCGGCAGTGCCCAGGTGGAAGGACGGATCGATCTGCAGGGCGCGGTCGAAGGCGAAGCGGCACTGGATCGGTCGCTCGCTCACGCAGTAGCTGAACGCCAGGTACTTGAGCGCCTGCAGCTGCAACTGGGTATCGGCGCTCCAGATGGCCGGTGCGAGGAACTGCTCTTCGGCCAGGTAGTAATGCCCGGCGTCATACAACCGCTGGCCTTCGTTGAAGACGCCCCTGGCGAGCGCCTGGGAGTCGTCCGCAGGCGGTGCGGGCAATTCTTCGTAGTGGTTGCTGCAACCGGATGCGGCCGCCAGGCAAGCGATCAACAGCGGCGTCGATAGTCGGCGCGGAGTCTTCATGGGGTGCTCCATGCAAGGAAAAGGGGGCGCTCGACGCTCACTGGAAGCGGTGCCGCAGCGTCACGGACTGGCCGGCGGATATCTGCACCTGCTGGCTGTAGCTGGGTAGCTCGGCGTTGCGCAGCTCGACCGTATAGCTGCCGGGCGGCAGTTGCAGGTTGAGTAGCGGCGGGCTGATACCGCGCTTCTTGCCGTTGATCCAGACCTCGCCCCAGGGCTGGACGGCAACGGTCAGGGTGCCTGTTGCGGCTGGCGTTGCAGCGTTGCGGGGGCTCTGGGGATGTTTGGCCCTGACCGTCGTGGCCTGCAGCGGCACCGGGCGCTCTCCGGCCTCGCGGGCGACTGGCGCAGCCGGGATCGGCTGTGCTGGTGCGGCAGGTTTCGGCGCCAACCTGTGCGACGGCGCCTCGGGGCCGGAAGGCTCCTGGGGTTGTGCGGCGGGTGTGGCGGGTGTGGCGGGTGGCGCTGGCTCTTGGGGTTGCGCGGTGGGTGTAGTTGGCGGCGCTGGCTCCTGGGAATTCGCGGCGGGCAAGGTCGTTTGTGCGGGTTCGGGTGTCGCCACGGTGTCCGCAGGGAGTTCTTCTGGCACCGGCTCCGAAGGCGGGATCACCAGTGGTTCGTCATCCATGGGCTCCTGAGTCATGTGTTCGGTCATCGGGAGCAGCTGAGTCTGGCTATCCGCGGACGGCTGTTGCTGCTCTGGAGTGACACGGGCCTCAGTCCCGTGATCGGCCTGCGTATCGGGCGGGCTGTCGCTTTCCCAGGGCTTCCATAAGGCGATAGCCAGGGCTGCGAGCAGCGCACCGACGATGATGCCGCCGATCAACGAGCGGTCAGAAGTCGTTTTGGGCTCCGCTTCGCACAGAGGCGACTCGAGCACCGACAGGTTGTCGAGCTGGTGCAGCAGGGAACTGCTGTCGTGCTGTGGCTGGTCGGCCTGCGCGATGGCTTGATTGACGGGGGCGGGCACGTGAGCGGCAGCAGGCCTGGGCAGCGCATAGCTCGTGCCCGGACCGTCCCAGGAGCTGTAGGTTTCCGCAGGGACGGGCGGGGCGGTTTGCGATGTTTCGATGCTGCCGAGCGGGTAGCGAGTCTGCGATGCTGCTTCGCCGGGGGTGTCTTCGGGAGGCGCACCATTCGGGGGTGTCCGAATGTCTGGCGGGCGGGGAGGGTTCGCGGTCGGTTCCATCGGCTGCATCTTCAAGGGGGGCGAAGCGAAGGGACGCTTCCCGGCCCTTGCGCCGCAGACAGGTTGCCGTGCAGAAGGGGCAGGAATGCAAAGTTGGAAAAATGGTCGAGGATCATAGGAAGCGGGTTCGTGTGGCTCAAACGCGCTCGGCGGTTTCCTTGGCCGGGGTGGGGATTTGAGCATCAGGTCGCGCTTCGGAAGCGGGCGTCGCGCTTTTGGCCGAGGGTGACCGCCAGGTCAGGAAAAGAAATGAAATGTGATATCTGTCGCACAGTGGCATTGTGATGCTACTCTCACCGCGCTCGCGCAAGGACTGCGCAACTACCCACTCGAGCATCACTGGAGCACGCATGGACGCTTCTGCAACGCCTGCTGTCATCCCGCAATCGGAAATCGCCTTGCTGGCGAACATCCTTGCCCTCGCCACCCGCAACATGTCCAACCTCAGCACGCTGATCACCCAGTTGTCGGTGGAGCTTGGCCATAGCCCCGATCCGCACCTGCAGCGCGTCGGCCAGCGGGTGCTGGCGGATGTGGATGTGCTGGCGAAATCCCTGGATACCCAGTGGGAGCTGATCGGCGCGCTGGCGCGCTTCTGCCCGCTGCTGTCGCGTACGCCGTTGGTGAAGCCGGCGCTGGTGACGGAAATCCATATCACCGAGTTGCCGGTCAAGGCTTAGGTATACGTCCAGGTTCGCGAGCAAGCTCGCTCCTACACGGTTGAATCCGGAGTCGAGGTCATCTTCGGCGCGCTGCTGTCGCGTACGCCGTTGGTGAAGCCGGCGCTGGTGACGGAAATCCATATCACCGAGTTGCCGGTCAAGGCGTAGGCATACGCCCAGGTTCGCGAGCAAGCTCGCTCCTACACGGTTGAATCCGGAGTCGAGGGGCATCTGTAGGAGCGAGCTTGCTCGCGAACAGCGTCACTAGCTGACTCTTACTCGCCGGCCTGCGCCAACTCGAAGCTCATCATCAGCGCCCAGGGCGCATCGCTGTCGCCTACGCGGATGGGCTGCAGCAATTGCACGCGGCGGCCTTTCACCAGTTCCCAGCTTCGCCCCTGGGCGATGGCGCTGCGGGCTTCCTGTGGCAGCTCGCTGGCCTTGTCGCCCAGGCGCTTGGCATTGGCGTGGGTGACGTAGACGCCGGCGTTTGAGAGCAGCGCGTATTGGCCGTTGCCCATGGGGGTCAGCTTGCCGAGGCTTTCCTGCAACTGGTGCAGGGTGTAGTCGGCGCCGAGGATGCCGAGGAAGCGGCCATTGGCGGTCATGGGGGACATGAACGAGGTCATCAGCACGGTGCTGCCGCCGACGCTGTACTCGTAGGGCTCCATGAATACGTCGCGGCCCTTGTCACGGGGGATCTGGTACCAGTCGCCGCTGCCGTCGGCCTTGTCGTAGCCGACCAGGCATTCGCGCTGGGCGACGCCGCTGCCGCGGTGCCAGTAGGCCATGAGACGACCGCTGGCGTCGTGGCCGGGGGCGTCGATGAACTCGCGGTCGCGGCCGTCGAAGGCGTTGGGCTCGCAACCGCAGGCGAAGGCCAGCAGGTCAGGGTTGCGGGTCAGGTATTCGTGCATCACCGCGTCGATCTGCTCGCGCTGCGGGCCGAGGTTGCGGGTCTTCATGCCGAGGATGAAGTACTTCAGGCCGTAGAGCGCGGTGGCCATCACGGCGAAGCGCGCCTCCAGGCGCTGGGTCTCGCTGGCGAGCACCACGCGGGCGGTGTCCAGCAGGCTGGAATGTTCGGCCTGTTCGACGTCCGCCAGGGCGCGGGCGCTCTCGCTCTTGATCGAGGCGACGACGTTGCCGATGTCGGCGGTGGCGTTGGCCGACTGGGTTGCCAGGCGGCGCACCTCGTCCGCGACCACCGCGAAGCCGCGCCCGCTTTCCCCGGCGCGGGCGGCCTCGATGGCGGCATTGAGGGCCACCAGGTTGGTGTTCTTGGCGATCTGCTTGATGACTTCGGAGACTTTGCTGATCTCGGTCCAACGCACGTTGAGGTCAGCAATCAGTTGCTTGACCTGGTCGATGGTGGAGCGGGTGCTGGAGCTGTCTTCGGCGCTCGTGGGCCGGCTTTCGAGAGTGGTTGGCATCGGTGGGCACACTGCAGTGGCGGATGAGGGCAGGGGTAGGCGAGGGCTTCTTTCTTCTAATGTCAGCCGCCCTTGGAGGCGCGGCTGTATTACGGCGCTGGGCGTCTGGACGCAGGAGCGGACTCCGTCCGCGATGTTTTCGCGCGGGCGGGGGACTATCGCGGGCGGAATCCGCTCCTACGCAAACGGGACCTGCGGTGCCGGGCGTAGCCGTTTACCAGCCGAGCTGCTTGTGCAGGCCGAGGGCGTCGTAGTAGTCGCCCTGGTAGACGATCTTGCCGTCCTTGACCTTCACGTAGCTCACACCGTCAAACGACAGCGGCTTGTTGGTCGCCGGAGTCTGGGCGTCCCAGGCGCCGGTGTTGGTGCCGCTGAAGGTCCACTGGAAGGCGATGCCGTCCTTGTCGACGATCGGCTTGCCGTTCATCTTCCACGTAAGATCCGGTACGGCCCCCACGAACACCTTGATCACGTTGTCACGCGCGGCATCGCGGCCCTTCTGCGCGGTGCCGACGGTGACGTCGAAGTACTCCGCATCCTTGGCCAGGTAGCCGGCGGCCTTCTCGGCGTCGTGGGCGTTCCACGCGGCCATGTAGGCATCGACGATCTGTTTGGGCGACTCTGCAGCCTGTGCGAGGCTGGCAAAGGTGAACAGCGACAGCAGGTAAAACGCTCTGACGAGGTGACGCATGCTTGCCTCCGTTGCGGGCGTGCCCGCGGGTTTTCGGCCGGATGGCCGTTGAGTGTGGCGCCACGCAGGGCGCGGCGCCGGGTACATCAGGAGAGTTCGCCCACCGCGCGCCAGGCTTCGTCGATGGCCGCGTGGGCA
This sequence comes from Pseudomonas sp. PVC-3-1, assembly GCF_057444315.1. NCBI lineage: Bacteria > Pseudomonadati > Pseudomonadota > Gammaproteobacteria > Pseudomonadales > Pseudomonadaceae > Pseudomonas > Pseudomonas sp. PVC-3-1. Next base: position 5,612,409 of record NZ_CM172023.1, on the reverse strand, counting down.
TAGGCGTCCCAGGCGGCATCGGAGTTGGCGATGGTGACGTTGCCGACCTTGGTGCGAGCCAGATTCATCAGTTTTTCGCTCTCCTCCTCATCATCGAAGAGGCTGTTGGAGAAGTACGAATAGCCGTGCGACCAACGGTTGATGGTGATCGCCTGGATGTCCTTCTGATGGTCGAAGCCGGCGGGGCCGAGCATGGCCTGCAGCTGGTCGCGGATCTGCGTCTCCATCTGCTCGAAGCTCATGGCGTAGAGCTTGCCGCGGCCGACGCGGGCCTGGGTGCGAGCGTCCATGCCGGCGTTCGGGCTGGTGGGCACGTAGACCATGTGCAGGCCGATGGGCTGGTTCGGGTCGCGCGGGTGGCTGTAGCCGCCGATGTCCACCGGGTAGTCCAGCTTCACGCGGCTGTACGGCTGGCTGGGGGCGTAGATTTCGTGCACGCCCAGCTTCATGAAGCTCTGCCAGTTGCGGATCACTACCTTGGTGTACACCAGCGGGAACTTCACGTTCTGCGCCAGGGCGTGGCTCTGCTCGGCGGAGAGGTCGCGCAGGATGTACGGGATGATCATGTTGTAGCAGGCCAGCACGCAGTGTTTGGCGCGCACACGGTGCAGGGCGCCGGCGCGGCTGTAGCCGACGTCCACGCCGCCGTCGCGGTTCTTCACGCTGACCGCGGTGCTGTTCAGGCGCAGGCGTACGGCGTTCTTCGGCTGGTCCAGTTTCGAATAGTCGAAGGTGGCCAGGACGATGTCGTTCATGTCCTTGCCCGGCGCCACGCCCGGAATCAGGCCGCGCACCAGCAGGCGCGCCAGCGAGGCGTTGCCGTCGGGGAAGTGGTAGATGTACGGCTCCTCCATCTCCGCCTTGGCTTCCTCGCTGATGGGCGAGAGGTCCATGGCGCCGAAACCGGGGAAGCCCACGGAGTACGCCGAATCGGCGGGCACGGCGTCGATGCTCAGGGCCGAGAAGTCATTGGTACGGCTGAGGAAGTAGCGGGTGGCGGCTTCGCTCAGGCCGACGTCCTTGCGCAGGAAATCCTGGTAGCTGGTCTTGGCCAGGTGGGCTTCCTTCTCCTCGCGGGTCTTGCCGGCGAGGTAATCCCTGGGCGCCTCGTGCAGGTCGATCAGCGCCTGGCGGTCGGCCTCGGGCAGCGGGAAATCGGAGATGAAGGCACGCCAGCTGCGGGCGTTGAGTTTCTCCGGGGCGATGTCGTCGGCCACCATGGGCGTCGGGTCGCCGCTGACCATCTTCGCCTCGCCGAAGCCTGCCTTGTCGAAGAACACCCCGCGAGACAGGCCCAGGTTCGGGTAGAAGTCGCGGTCGAAGGCGGTCTCGAAACGGTCGACGTCGACGTTGAGCTGCTTGAGCAGTTTGTTGACCGTGTCGCTGTACAGGTGCTTGGGCGACTGGAAGGCTTCGCTGCCGCCGTAGCCGAGGATCATCCGGCCACCGGCCTGGAATTCGTTGCGCTTGGCGTGGCCGCCGAAATCGTCGTGGTTCTCGATGATTAGCACCCGCGCCTTGGGGTGCTTCTGCCGGTAGAACCAGGCCGCGGACAGGCCGCTGATGCCGCCGCCGACCACCACCAGGTCGTATTGCTCCTCGATCTTCAGGCCATCGGTATCGAATACCTTCTTCTCCCAGCCCATCTGGTGCGCGACCTCGAACGCGCCGGGATGGCTGCCGCGCATGCCGGTGAGGGCGGGCGGGTAGTAGCGGCCGGAGGGGGCGGCCTGGAGAAGTTGCAGCGGGGTGAGGCCCGCGCCGATGGTGAGGGCAACGCCGTTGAGGAAGTCGCGGCGGGTGATGGTCATGGGAAATCCTTGCAAGGTGATGGCCCGGGGCAGGGCTGTCATGGTTTTGCCCTTCCACACCGGAAGGGATTGCGGCATGCGTGGCCGCGCGGCGGTCCCGGTCGAGCGGGGCGCCGATTTGAAGCTTTTGATCTTTACGGTATTGCCAGGAACCAACGACCGCGCGAGCTAGAGCAGGACGAGGCGGAAACGGGGGCGGGCCCAGGAGTTTACGAGCTGTAAATGACTGGGCCCGCCTCCGTTTCCAACGCTGTACTGCCGACGCGCAGCCGGTCGTTTTAGTGCTTGATCATTACGTGGCGGATCGCTGTGTAATCCTCAAGGCCGTACATGGACATATCCTTGCCGTAGCCCGACAGCTTCATGCCGCCGTGGGGCATCTCGGTGGTCAGCATGAAGTGCGTGTTGACCCAGGTGCAGCCGTACTGCAGGCGCGCGGACAGGCGATGGGCGCGGCCGATATCGCTGGTCCACACCGAGGAGGCCAGGCCGTAGTCGGAGTCGTTGGCCCAGGCCAGTGCCTGTGCTTCGTCCTCGAACTCGGTGACCGAGACCACCGGGCCGAAGATTTCGCGACGGACCACTTCGTCGTCCTGGCGGGCGCCGGCGAGCACGGTCGGCTCGAAGAAGAAGCCCGCACGGTCGGCACGCTTGCCGCCAGTGACCACTTCGATGTGCGGCACCTGACGGGCGCGTTCGACGAAGCCGATCACGCGCTCCAGGTGCTGCTCGGTGATAACCGGGCCCAGTTCGGTGTTCGGGTCGTCCTGCTCGCCGTACTGGATGCTGGCGACGGCTTCGCCGAGCTTCTCCACGAACTTGGCGTAGATGCCTTTCTGCGCGTAGATGCGGCAGGCGGCGGTGCAGTCCTGGCCAGCGTTGTAGAAGCCGAAGGTGCGGATGCCTTCCACGGCGGCATCGATGTCGGCGTCGTCGAAGATCAGTACCGGTGCCTTGCCGCCCAGTTCCATGTGCATGCGCTTCACGGTGTCGGCGGTGCCCGCGATGATGCGGCTGCCGGTGGCGACCGAGCCGGTCAGCGAGACCATGCGCACTTTCGGGTGGGTGGTCAGCGGCTCGCCCACAGTCGGGCCACGGCCGAAGACCAGGTTGACCACGCCGGCAGGGAAGATGCCGGCCATCAGCTGCGCCAGGCGCAGGGCGGTCAGCGGGGTCTGCTCGGAGGGCTTGAGCACCACGGTGTTGCCGGCGGCCAGTGCCGGGCCGAGTTTCCACGCGACCATCATCAGCGGGTAGTTCCACGGCGCGATGGAGGCGACCACGCCCACCGGGTCGCGGCGGATCATCGAGGTGTGGCCCGGCAGGTATTCGCCAGCGGCGGAGCCTTGCATCACGCGGCAGGCGCCGGCGAAGAAGCGGAACACGTCGGCCACTGCCGGCAGTTCGTCGTTCAGCGCGGCGGCGTAGGGCTTGCCGCAGTTATTGGACTCCAGGCGGGCCAGTTCCTCGGCGTTGGCGTCGATGGCGTCGGCCAGTTGCAGCAGGAGCATCGCGCGGTCTTTCGGCGCGGTCTGCGACCAACTGTCGAAGGCGGCGTCGGCAGCCAGCACGGCGGCGTCGACCTGGGCCGGAGTGGCCTCGGCGATTTCCACCAGGGTGGTGCCCAGGGACGGGTTCACAACAGCGAGCTTCTCGCCTTCGCCAGCGACCAGTTGGCCGTTGATCAGCAGGTTGGTTTGCATGGTTGGGTCCTCTTGTTCAGGAGCGTGGTGCAAATTCGGTTGGGGTGTTTCTTCTTGGGGCCTGCCGGTTTTGGGGCGGCGGGCCTGAGGGGTTCTGTTGGATCGGAGCAGGGCTTTCCCTCTCCCTAGCCCTCTCCCTGAAGGGAGAGGGGACCGTTCGGTGCAGGATGAAACCAGGGTGTCAGCCGGCACGGATAACTCCCTCTCCCTTCAGGGAGAGGGCGGGGGAGAGGGCGCACGGCACCCAAGCTACTTGCCGCTCCCCGCCACGCCTTCGCCACCCTTGGTCAGGTAGTAGGCGCCGAGGATCGGCAGCATGGTCACGATCATCACCAGCATCGCCACCACGTTGGTTACCGGCACGTCGCGCGGGCGGCCCAACTGGTTGAGCAGCCAGATCGGCAGGGTGCGCTCATGGCCGGCAGTGAAGGTGGTGACGATGATCTCGTCGAAGGACAACGCGAACGCCAGCATGCCGCCGGCCAGCAGTGCCGAGCCGAGGTTGGGCAGGATCACGTAGCGGAAGGTCTGCCAGCCGTCGGCGCCCAGGTCCATCGAGGCTTCGATGAGGCTGTGCGAGGTGCGGCGGAAGCGTGCGATGACGTTGTTGTAGACGATCACCACGCAGAAGGTCGCGTGGCCGATGACGATGGTCAGGAAGCCCGGCTCGATGCCGAGGGTCTTGAACGCCGACAGCAGCGCGATGCCGGTGATGATGCCGGGCAGGGCGATCGGCAGGATCAGCATCAGCGAGATGCCTTCCTTGCCGAAGAAATCGCGGCGGTACAGCGCGGCGGCCGCGAGCGTGCCCAGGAGCATGGCGATCAGCGTGGCGACGCTGGCGATCTTCACCGACAGCTCGATGGCTTCGAGCACGTCCTGGCGCGCGAAGGCGACGCTGAACCAGTGCAGGGTGAAGCCCTTGGGCGGGAAGCTGAAGGCCGCGTCCTCGGTGTTGAAGGCATACATGAAGATGATCAGGATCGGGAAGTGCAGGAACACCAGCCCGCCCCAGGCGGCCGCTTTGAGCCCCCAGGATGCTTTCTCAGAGTGCATCGAAGGCCCCCAGACGTTTGACGATGGACAGGTACACGGCGATCAGCACGATGGGCACCAGGGTGAAGGCGGCGGCCATCGGCATGTTGCCGATCGCGCCCTGCTGGGCGTAGACCATGCTGCCGATGAAGTAGCCCGGCGGGCCTACCAGCTGCGGCACGATGAAGTCGCCCAGGGTCAGGCTGAAGGTGAAGATCGAGCCGGCGGCGATACCGGGGATCGACAGCGGCAGGATGACCTGGAAGAAGGTCTGCCGCGGGTGCGCGCCAAGGTCCGCCGAGGCTTGCAGCAGCGACGGCGGCAGGCGCTCCAGGGAGGCCTGGATCGGCAGGATCATGAACGGCAGCCAGATGTACACGAACACCAGGAAGCGCCCGAAGCTGGAAGTGGACAGGGTGTTGCCACCGATCCCCGGAATGCCCAGCAGCAGGTTCAGCACAGGCTCCAGGCCCAGGTGCTGGACGAACCACATGGCGACGCCGCCCTTGGCCAGCAGCAGGGTCCAGGCGTAGGCCTTGACGATGTAGCTGGCCCACATCGGCATCATCACGGCGATGTAGAAGAAAGCCTTGGTCTTGCCGGTGGTGTAGCGCGCCATGTAGTAGGCGATGGGGAAGGCCACCGCGCCACTGGCGATGGACACCGCGACGGCCATCAGCACGGTGCGCTGGATGATGTCGAAGTTGGAGCCGCTGAACAGCGAGCCGAAGTTGGCCCAGGTCAGGTCCGGCGTCACCGTCATGGTGAAGTCGTCGAAGGTGTAGAAACCCTGCCACAGCAGCGTCAGCAGCGAGCCCAGGTAGATCGCGCCGAACCACAGCAGCGGCGGGATCAGCAGCAGCGAGAGGTACAGCGTCGGCTTGCGGTAGAGCAGGTTGGACAGGCGGCGCAGCAGACCATTGCTGGCCGCCGGCAGCGCTGCATTCATCGTCAGTTCCATCTCACACGCCCTCGTTCAGTACCACCATCGCCTCGCGCGCCCAGCGAGCGGTCACGCGCTGGCCCGGCTGGTGGGCGAGGTCGATGTCGGCCCACTGGCTGTTGGCCTGGCTGAGGCAGAGGTTCTGGCCGTTGTCGAGACGGATCTCGTAGCGGGTCGCCGCGCCCTGGTACTGGATGTCGTGCAGCAGGCCGCTGATCTCGATGTCCGAGGCGCTGCGTTCGCCGTTGGCGAAGCGGATGTGCTCGGGGCGGATGGAGAAGGGCTGGGCGTTGCCGGTGAGGTTCTGGGCGATGTCGCCGCGCAGCACGTTGGAGGTGCCGACGAACTCGGCCACGAACGGAGTCGCTGGCTTCATGTAGAGGTTGCGCGGGGTGTCGACCTGCTCGATGCGGCCCTTGTTGAACACCGCGACGCGGTCGGACATGGACAGCGCTTCGCTCTGGTCGTGGGTGACGAAGATGAAGGTGATGCCCAGCTGGCGCTGCAGCTTCTTCAGCTCGCTCTGCATCTGCTCGCGCAGCTTGAGGTCCAGCGCGCCGAGGGGTTCGTCCAGCAATAGCACGCGAGGGCGGTTCACCAGGGCGCGGGCCAGGGCGACGCGCTGGCGCTGGCCACCGGAGAGCTGCACCGGCTTGCGTACGCCGTAGCCGCCCAGGGCGACCATGGCCAGGGCTTCTTCAGCACGCTTGAGGCGCTCGGCCTTGCCGATGCCTTTCACTTTCAGGCCGTAGGCGACGTTCTCCAGCACGCTCATGTGCGGGAACAGCGCGTAGTCCTGGAACACCGTGTTGACGTCGCGCTGGTAGGGCGGCAGGCCGGCGGCCTCCTCGCCATGGATGCGGATGGAGCCTGCGGTGGGTTGCTCGAAGCCGGCGATCAGGCGCAGGCAGGTGGTCTTGCCCGAACCCGACGGGCCGAGCATGGAGAAGAACTCGCCGTCCTTGATGTCGATGGACACCCGGTCAACGGCTTTCACCTCGCCGAACTGGCGGGAGACCTGGGTGAATTGAACAGCGGGGGTGGTCATGGTGCACGCTCCAAGGGGTAGGAATCCGGCGCGGCCGGGCCCTGCCCGTAAATCTGAAATACGGGTGAATCGATGCAATCGGATGGATATCGTGGCGCTCGCCGGCAAGGCGAGGCGCACGGGGCGGGTTCGCGAGCAAGCTCGCTCCTGCTGTAGGAGCGAGCTTGCTCGCGAACGCTCCAGGCCTTAGCGGCCGCCCATGATCCCGATGTAATCCTGGGTCCAGCGGCTGTACGGGACGAACTTGCCGCCCTCGGCCACCGGGGTCTTCCAGAACGCGATCTTGTCGAACTGGTTGTAGCCGTTGGTGGCGCAGCCTTCGCCGCCCAGCAGGGTGCTGGCCTTGCAGCCTTCCGGCACCGCCGGCACCGAGCCGAACCAGGCCGCCACGTCGCCCTGGACCTTGGGCTCCAGCGACCAGTTCAGCCATTTGTAGGCGCAGCTCGGGTGCTGGGCGTCGGCGTGCAGCATGGTGGTGTCGGCCCAGCCGGTGACGCCCTCTTTCGGGAACACGGTGGCGATCGGCTGACCTTCGGCCTTCAGGGCGTTGGCCTGGTACGGCCAGGCGCTGGAAGCGGCGACGCCTTCGTTCTTGAAGTCGCTCATCTGCACGGTGGTGTCGTGCCAGTAGCGGTGGATCAGGTCATGCTGCTTGCGCAGCAGTTCGACCACGGCGGCGTACTGCTTCTCGTCGAGCTGGTACGGGTCGGTGATGCCCAGCTCAGGCTGGGTGGCCTTCAGGTACAGCGCGGCATCGGCGACGTAGATCGGGCCGTCGTAGGCCTGCACGCGGCCCTTGTTCGGCTTGCCGTCGGGCAGGTTCTGCGCGTCGAACACGACTTTCCAGCTGTCCGGCGCGGTGGGGAAGACCTTGGTGTTGTACATCAGCAGGTTCGGGCCCCACTGGTACGGCGCGCCGTAGGTCTTGCCGTTGACCACGTACCAGGCGGCGTCCTTCAGGCGCGGGTCGATGTTCTTCCAGTTGGGGATCAGCGACGGGTCGATCGGCTGCACGCGCTTGCCGTAGATCAGGCGCAGGGAGGCGTCGCCCGAGGCGGTGACCAGGTCATAACCGCCCTTGGCCATCAGGCTGACCATCTCGTCGGAGGTGGCGGCGGTCTTCACGTTGACCTGGCAGCCGGTGTCCTTCTCGAACTGGGTGACCCAGTCATAGTTCTTGTCGGACTGGCCGCGCTCGATGTAGCCGGGCCAGGCGATGATGTCCAGGCGGCCTTCGCCTTTGCCGACTTCCTTCAGGGCCTCGGCGGCCTGGACGCCGGCGCTGGCCAGCAGGGCGGTGGTGATGGCACTGAGCAGTGCGGTCTTGCGCATCGGGTGTCTCCCTCTCGTTGTTGTCTCTATTGGTGGGGCAGGATCAATCGAGCAACAGCCCTTCAGGACGTGAGAAAACTACTGCGCTCGGCCAGGCGGCGTTGAAGCCACTCCGGGAAATGCTCATTTATGGGCATAAACTCCGCTTTCCCGGAGCGACTTCGCCTTGCCTGACCGTCGCTCGCTACGTTTTCACACGCCCTGATAGCGGGCTTCTTTTTATTAACCGGCGGGTGGCCCGCCGGATGGTTCAATCCAGTTGCTGGCCGTGGCGCGCCATGATGTGGCGCACCACGCTGTAGTCCTGCAGCGAGTCGCTGGACAGGTCCTTGCCGTAGCCCGAGCGCTTGAGCCCGCCGTGGGGCATCTCGCTGGCGAGCATGAAATGAGTGTTGATCCAGGTGCAGCCGTACTGCAGGCGGTTGGCGATCTGGAAGGCCTTGTCCAGGTTCTGCGTCCACACCGAGGAGGCCAGGCCGTATTCGGAGTCGTTGGCCCAGTCCACCGCCTGCTCCAATTGGTCGAAGCGGGTCACGGTGACGACCGGGCCGAATACTTCGCGCTGGACGATCTCGTCCTGCTGCTTGCAGCCGGCCAGCAGGGTCGGCTGGTAGTAGAAACCGGGGCCCGAATGCACGGCGGCGCCGGTGACGCGCTCGATGTGCGGCTGGCCGAGGGCGCGTTCGACGAAGCTGGCCACGCGGTCGCGCTGGCGGGCGCTGATCAGCGGGCTGATCTCGTTATCGGCGTCGCGCTTGCGGGCGAAGCGGATGCTTGCCACGGCGTCGCCCAGCTCGGCGACGAGGCGGTCATGGATGCCGGCCTGGGCATAGATGCGGCAGGCGGCGGTGCAGTCCTGCCCGGCGTTGTAGTAACCATGGGTACGCACGCCCTGGACCACGGCTTCGAGGTCGGCGTCGTTGCAGACGATCACCGGCGCCTTGCCGCCGAGTTCCAGATGGGTGCGTTTGAGCGTGCGCGAGGCGGCCTGGAGAATCTTCTGCCCGGTGACGATGTCGCCGGTGAGCGAGACCATGCGCACCTTCGGGTGGCTGACCAGATGACTGCCGACGCCTTCGCCGCCGCCGCAGACGATGTTGATCACGCCCGGTGGGAGAATCTCGGCCAGCGCCGGAGCCAGCGCCAGGATGCTCAGCGGGGTGTGTTCGGAGGGCTTGAACACCAGCGTGTTGCCGGCGGCCAGCGCGGGAGCGATCTTCCACGCGGCCATCATCAGCGGGTAGTTCCACGGCGCAATCGAGGCGACCACGCCCACCGGATCGCGACGCACCATGCTGGTGTGGCCGGGCACGTATTCGCCGGCCAGTTGGCCCTGCTGGCAGCGCACGGCGCCGGCAAAGAAGCGGAATACGTCGGCGGTCGCCGGGATATCGTCCTGGCGCGCGAGGTGCAGCGGCTTGCCGCAGTTCAGCGATTCCAGCTGGGCGAGGTCGTTCGCGCGCTTGTCGATGGCATCGGCGATGGCCAGCAGCGCGGCGGAACGCTGGGCCGGCGTGGTGCGGGCCCAGGTAGGGAAGGCACGGTGTGCGGCGGCGATGGCTTGCTCGACCTGATCGATGGAGCCGTCGGCGATGCTGATGAGGGTTTCGCCCGTGGTCGGGTTGATGATCGGCTCGGCCATGCCTTCGCCGGCGACCAGTTGGCCGTCGATCAGCAAGGCGGTATGCAGGGTTGCGCCGGTCATCTTGGAAACTCGTCTTTTATCTGTCTTGTTTTCGGGGGCCATGTGCGTGCTCCGGCGTAGGGGCGGTGCCCGGAACTTGGCCCTTTGGTATGGGACGAGAGACTAGAGTCCGGGCGTGGGGTCGACAAATTCTAATTACTGAAAGCGCCGTTCGATTAAATCGAACGCTGTAAGCCTCTAGATCGAAAGGCGTTTTGCGTTGGGCTGCTCGCGGGCGACGGTCAGGAATGGGTCCACCAGTGCCGGCCGCGCGGTGCCGCGCCGCCACGCCAGGCCCACGTCCAGGGGTTCGGACAGGTCCACCAGCGGCCGTGCTTCGATGATGTCGCCTTCCAGCGACCAGGGGCGGTAGGTCATGTCCGGCTGGATCGACAGGCCCAGGCCTGCCGCCACCAGGCTTCGCACCGCTTCCACCGAGGCGGTGCGCAGCGTTACCTGCGGCACCAGCCCGGCGCGCGACCAGATGCGCTGGGTGTGCAGGCCCATCTCGTCGGCGTTCAGCTGGATCAATGGCTCGCCCGCCACATCGGCGAGGGCGATGCTGTCGCGCTCCAGCAGCGGGTGCTGCGCCGGCAGCCAGAGGCGGTGCGGCGAGTGAGTCAGTACCTCGGTCTGCAGGGCGTGGCGGTCTTCCAGGTTGGAGAGGATCAGCACGCCGACGTCGATCTCGCCGCTCACCAGCAGGTGCTCGATGTACGGGCGTTCGTCCTCCACCACGCGGGTCTTCACGTTGGGGAAGGCGCGCTGGAAGCGGTTGATCAGGTCCGCCAGGTAATAGCCCGCCACCAGGCTGGTCACCCCGATGGTCAGGCTGCCGGCTACCTGGTCGGTGCTCTGCTGCAGGCTGCGCTTGGCGTTCTCCACCGTGGCCAGGATCAGGTGCGCCTGGCGCAGGAACTGGTGGCCCTGGTGGGTCAGGGTCATGCCCTTGGCGTGGCGATCGAACAGGCGTACGCCGATCTCTTCTTCCAGTTGCTGGATGGCCAGGGTCAGGGTCGACTGGGAAATGAACACCGCCTGGGCGGCGGCGGAGATCGAGCCAGTCTCGGCGACGGCGATGAAGTGGCGGATCTGGCGGAGCGTCATCATGGTGATTTGGCCGCTGGCGCGCGGAGCTGCGATCTAGAGCCTTGTCTAGCCGCTCTCGGCGCATTTCATTGTTGATTATCGAAAATCTATAGGAGCATTCTTTTTAATCGAATGAAAGCGGCCTATTTGCCCTGCGGACCCGCCGACAAAGGCCCGCAATATCCGGAAGCACACTGTCGCTGCGTCCCGACCGCGCGCTGGACTAGAGTCGGAATCCACAATTTTTGATAGACAGTGGAGATCGCCATGAACACTCGCGGCCTGCTTGACCAGCTTCTCAGATCCGGCCAGGACCTCCTGCAGAACAAGGGCGTGGCCCGGCAGGAGGGCGGTCAGCCATCCAGCAAGGGCGGTGGCCTGGACCTGGGCAGCCTGCTCTCTGGTGCCGGCGGCGGCGCTCTGGCAGCGGGCGCCCTGGGCCTGCTGATGGGCAGCAAGAAGGCGCGCAAGGTCGGCGGCAAGGTAGTCGCTTATGGCGGCCTCGCTGCGCTGGGTGTGCTGGCCTACAAGGCGTACGGCAATTGGCAGCAGAAGCAGGCCAGCGCTCCGCGCGGCGAGCCGCAGACCGTCGACCGCCTGCCGCCGGCCCAGGCCGAGCAGCACAGCCACGCCATCCTGCGAGCCATCGTCGCCGCCGCAAAGGCCGACGGACATATCGATGATCGCGAACGCCAGCTGATCGATGGCGAAATCGCCAAGCTAACCGGCGACGTCGAGCTGCAGGGCTGGCTCGACCGCGAACTGGCCAAGCCGCTCGATCCGGCCGAGGTCGCTCGCGCCGCCACCAGCGAGGAAATGGCCGCCGAGATGTATCTCGCGAGCCTGCTGATGGTCGACGAAACCAACTTCATGGAGCGCGCCTACCTCGACGAACTGGCCCGCCAGCTGAGCCTCGACGCCGGCCTCAAGGTCGAACTGGAAGCCCAGGCGCAGAAAGCACTGGAAGCCGTGCCCGCGTGAGTTCTTGACGGCCTTCGCAACCGCCGGACAAGCCCCGGGGCCCAGTCGCTTCGCCTGGCCCCACGGGTAATCGCCTTCGCCTGGCTCCTGCCCCACCCGGGCCGGCTGGCGGACGGCGCTGGCGCATCGGTGTGGCGGGACTATCGTTGCCCAACGCACACCGCGCGATGGCGAGGGACTGGTCATGAATACAACCGATCTACTGGAACAACTGCTGCGGGCCGGACAGGGCTCGGCGGCGCAACAACAAGGCGGCGCTGGCGGCGCGGACCCGTTGGGTGGCCTGGGCGGCTTGCTTGGTGGGCTGCTGGGTGGCGGCGGTGGCGGGGGCCTCGGCTCGATCCTTGGCGGCGCTAGCTCTGGTGGCTCCGGCGGCGGTGGTCTGGGTGGCCTGGGCGGCGTGCTGGGCAGCATGCTTGGTGGCGGCAACAGCGGTGGCGGGGCTCCCCAGGGACGTTCCGCTGGCGGCGGCGTCAACTACGCCATGCTCGCCTCACTGGGCATGATGGCCTTCCAGGCCTACCAGAACTGGCAGCGCCAGCAGAGCGCCAATCCCTCGCAGCAGCAATCCCTCACCACGGTCGATCAGCTTGACGGCCCCGAAGCCGAGGCCCACAGCCACGCAATACTCACCGCCATGCTTGCGGCCGCCAAGGCGGACGGGCGGATTGACCAGCGCGAACAAGCCGCCATCCAGGCTGAACTGCAGCGACACGCTGGCGAACCACAGCTGCAGGCCTGGATCGACGCCGAGATGCGCAAGCCGCTGGACGCCGCGGATGTCGCGCAGTCCGCCCAGGGCGACCCCGCCGTGGCCGCCGAAATGTACCTGGTCAGTGTGATGCTGGTGGACGATCAGCAGGACGCCGAACGCTCCTATCTCGACGAACTTGCCTACAACCTCAACCTCGCCCCGGAACTGCAGGCGCACCTGGAGCAGCAGGCGAAGGCGGGCGGTGAAGTAGCTTGATACAACTCAGGGCGTGGCCGTAGGAGCATTCGTACAATCTGACGGTCAGAGACGCTCGGACGAACGCACCCGTGCGGTGCGTTCGTTCCTCAATTCTGCAAGGAGGCTTCATGCCGTTCGCTCGTTTTGCCCTGCCCGCCGCGCTGCTGCTCAGCGCCACCGCCACCCTGGCCAACGCCGCCAAGCTCGAAGATGTCGCGCCTTATCCCAAGGCCGAAGAAGGCTTCGTGCGCCAGGTCATCCATCTGCCCAAACAGGCCCATGAAGAGAACCTCAAGGTAGAGATCCTCGCCGGCAAGACGCTGACCGTCGACTGCAACCGCCAGCGCCTGGGTGGCACCCTGGAGGAGAAGATCCTGGAAGGCTGGGGCTATTCCTACTACCGCCTGGACAAGGTCAGCGGCCCGGCCAGCACGCTGATGGCCTGCCCGGAAGGCAAGAGCAAGAAGGACTTCGTCCCGGTGATCGGCGAGGGCTTCGTGCTGCGTTACAACAGCAAGCTGCCCATCGTGATCTATGCGCCGAAGGACGTTGAAGTGCGCTACCGCCTCTGGTCTGCTTCCGACAAGGTCGAGCACGCCCGCGCGGAGTAACGCTATCCAGTTGTAGGAGCGAGCTTGCTCGCGAACAGCCTTCCCCGGGCTTCGGCGTTGGGTGGCTTCGCGAGCAAGCTCGCTCCTACAACGAAGCCTGCATAACCTCAGAGCGCTCCTCCGGCCTGGCGCATCGGTGCTGCCAGATTGCCTGGTACAAGGCTTCCAGATCACGGGTGACGCGCGCCGTGTCGAATAGCAGTGAACCCAGGGTGCTGCCGCGCGATACAGGCCTGTATGCAGTATCGGTGTACGTCATTTCCGAAAATGTCCCCGTCATTTCTCAACGCTCGCCCTGACTATGGAGCGTCCGCTTCGGTGCGTGGCAGGGTGCCGTCTTCTTCATTTTTCTTGTAGTGGGCGGAGCGGATATGGCGGCCGATTGGCTGGATCTACTGTTTACCGGGCTGGCAGGTTTGTCGGCGTTCGTGACCATCGCCGCTGCGTTGGCGCACGCAGTGGTTTTCCTGTGGCGGACCCCTGGGGGCATGCCGGGGCTGTTCTCCCGTGGGCGTTTGCAGGCGCTGGCGGACATGCGAGATGACCCGCGGACCACGGGCGAGCTGGCGACTTACCTGGACAGTGAGCTGGCGCTGGAGAAGTTCCGCACTGCCTCGGGCATCAGTGCCAATCACCAGCAGATGGTGGCGCTGATGCGACTGTTCCGCATGGGCATGTGGGAGCGCGAGGAGATTCGTAGCCTGGCCCGTTACCTGAAGGTTTCGCCGATATGGCCCTGCCCGCGAATCGAGATCGGCAGGCCGGAGCAGGTCGAAGCGATCAGCGCCCTTGTCATTGGCGTGGCCTTGCCCTTGAGCGGAGCGCTCGTCTGGGCTGCGCTGATCCTGAAGTTGCCGATCTACGGTTTCCTGCTCGGAGCGCTGGCTTTCCTGTTCTCGGTCCTGCTGGCGGGCTGGGTCGGCAAGGCCTGGGGCGACCTGCGCAGCGCCAAGCGCATCAAGGCTTACCTTGATGATCACCCACACATCCTGCAGTCGGCCGCCCGCGCCGCTAGCCAGGTGAAAGCCGCCGCCTGAGCGGATTCGGCCGCGCAACCCAAGTGCCCCGCAATAGGCGGGGCGCTTGCTTTCTACCCAGACGCAACGCCTGCGGCAATTTCGGTAGCTGCACCCAGGGCGAACGGCTCAATGAGATTTCGCCAGGCGTCAGGCTTGACGGAGTCCTCACCCTACCGGGCTGCCAGACCCTACGCCTACAAGTACCCCTTGCTCCCGCCCACAGACCTCCACCAGAAAATCCCACACCAGTCTCAGTCGCACCGACCGGTGCAACTCCCGCCGCGTGCACATCCAGTATTCCCGTTCGATGAACTCCTCCGGCAGTACCGGCACCAGCAGCGGGTCGTGCAGGCCCATGTACTGCGGGAGGATGGCGATGCCAATGCCCGCCTGGGCGGCCTGTTGCTGGGCGACCACGCTGGTGCTGCGGAAGACCACCTGCGGGTGGCGGCAGAAGCTGTGGTGGAACAGCAGTTCCTGGCTGAACAGAAGGTCGTCGACGTAGCCGATCCACGGGTGCTGGCCGAGGTCCTCGCGGTCGCGCAGGGGCGGAGCGTTTTCCAGGTAGGCGGGGCTGGCGAACAGGCTCAGGCGGTAGCGGGTGAGCAGGCGGCTGATGACCAGGTCGGCGCTGGGGCGTTCCAGGGTGATGGCGATGTCTGCCTCGCGGTTGGTGATGCTGACGAAGCGCGGCACGGAGACCAGTTCCACTTCCAGGCCGGGGTAGTGCTGCATCAGTTCGCCCATGCGCGGGGCAAGGAACATGGTGCCCAGCCCTTCGGTGACGCCGATGCGGATCTGCCCCAGCGGCGAGATGGCCTGGCTCATTTCCTCCTGGGCGAGCAGGGCGGTGTTCTCCATGGCCTCGGCGTGCTTGAGCAGCGCCTGGCCGGCGGGGGTGAGCTGGTAGCCGCCGGTGTGCTGGGCGAACAACTGGGTGCCGAGGTCGCGCTCGATGCTCTCGATATGCCGCGCCACGGTGGCGTGCGTGGTGCCCAGGCGCTTGGCGGTGGTCAACAGGCGGCCACTGCGGTGCAGCTCCAGGAAGTAGCGCAGGTCATTCCAGTCGAACATCTCGGCAGTCCTTGTTGTTAGAAAACGCACAGCAGGTGACTCGAAACGACTGTTCTTTTATCACGAACGAACGACTAGGCTCGGTCGTCATACAAAAAGAACAAGCACGACGAGGTACTTTTCCATGCCCCAGGCACTGGATGCTTATGACTACCTGATCGTCGGCGCGGGCCCTGCCGGCTGCCTGCTGGCCAATCGCCTGTCCGCCGACCCTGCCAACCGCGTGCTGCTGCTCGAAGCCGGCGGCCCGGATAACTATCCCTGGATTCACATTCCCGTCGGTTACCTCTATTGCATCGGCAACCCACGCACCGACTGGTGTTTCGACACCGAAAAGGTGCCGGGCCTGAACGGCCGCGCGATCAAGTACCCGCGTGGGCGCACGCTGGGCGGCTGCTCCTCGATCAACGGCATGATCTACATGCGTGGCCAGGCGCTGGATTACGACGGCTGGGCGGCCGAGGGCAATCCCGGCTGGGGCTGGAACGATCTTCTGCCGCTGTTCATGAAAATGGAGGACCACTTCGCCGGATCGAGCGAGCTGCATGGCTCGGGCGGCGAATGGCGGGTGGAGAAGCAGCGGTTGTCGTGGGCGATTCTCGACGCCTTCCGCGAGGCGGCGGCGCAGTCCGGTGTGCGCCCGGTGGAGGATTTCAACGGCGGCGACAACGAAGGCTGCGGCTACTTCCAGGTCAACCAGCGTTCCGGCGTGCGCTGGAATGCGTCCAAGGCCTTCCTGCGGCCCATCGCCAACCGCGCCAATCTCACCGTGCTGACCAATGTCGAGGCCCTGCGCGTGCTGCTGGAGAACGGTCGCGCCGCCGGGCTGGAAGTGAACTGGCAAGGTGCGCGGCGTGAGCTGCGGGCCCGGCGCGAGGTGATTCTCTGCGCGGGGGCGATCAATACGCCGGTGCTGCTGCAACGCTCCGGCATCGGCCCGCGCGACCTGCTGGATAAGCACGGCATCGGCGTGCGCCACGCGCTATCCGGCGTGGGCGGCAACCTGCAGGACCACCTGCAACTGCGCCTGATCTACCGCATGAACGGCGCGCCTTCGCTGAACCAGATCGCCTCGACGCTGTGGGGCAAGATGGGCATGGGCCTGGAGTACCTGCTCAAGCGCAGCGGCCCGCTGTCCATGGCGCCGAGCCAGTTGGGTGCGTTCGCCAGGTCCGACCCGAACCAGCGCTCAGCCAACCTCGAATATCACGTGCAGCCATTGTCGCTGGAACGCTTCGGCGAGCCGCTGCACAGCTTCCCGGCGTTCACCGCGTCGGTGTGCGACCTGCGGCCGCTGAGCCGTGGCTCGGTCACGCTGCGCTCGCTGGACCCGCGCGACAAGCCGGTGATCCAGCCCAACTACCTGAGCCACCCGGAGGACCTGCGCGTGGCTGCCGATGCCATCCGCCTGACGCGGCGCATCGCTGCTGCGCCTGCGCTGGCGCGCTACCAGCCGGTGGAGTTCAAGCCCGGCCCGGATTACCAGACCGAAGAAGACCTGCATCGCGCCGCCGCCGAGATCGGCACCACCATCTTCCACCCGGCCGGCACCTGTCGCATGGGGCAGGGCGAGGGCGCAGTGGTGGACAGCCAGCTGCGCGTACATGGAATACCCGGCCTGCGCATCGCCGACGCTTCGATCATGCCCAGCCTGACCTCCGGCAACAGTTGTTCGCCGGTGCTGGTGATCGCGGAAAAGGCCGCGCAGATGATTTTGAGCGAACCCGCGCGCAGCGCGGAGGTCATCCCTTCCAGTGGGCGCACACAGGAGGAAGCTCCGGTGGCGTGACGGTAGAACCGTCTCCCCACCTTCCGTTGCGTGGATTTCTGCTAGCGCTCCGCCTGAGTGCACGGTGGTTCGCGAGCAAGCTCGCTCCTACAAGGAGCCGAAGAAAACGCTATCGCGCGGTGTGAAAGCCGTGGCAGTCGAGGCTGACAAAAACAAAAGCCCCCAGAAGGGGCAGGAGAGCCCGTAATGACCGATGTAGCGCAGTCCAGTTCCTACGAGCGGCCCGCGACCTCGCGCCGCGATGAGCGCAAGGTGATCTTCGCCTCGTCGCTCGGCACAGTGTTCGAGTGGTATGACTTCTTCCTCTACGGCTCACTGGCAGCGATCATCGCCAAGCACTTCTTCGCCGGGGTCAACGACACCACCGCCTTCATCTTTGCCCTGCTGGCATTCGCCGCCGGCTTCCTCGTCCGCCCCTTCGGCGCGCTGGTGTTCGGCCGCCTGGGCGACATGATCGGGCGCAAGTACACATTCCTCGTCACCATCCTCTTGATGGGCCTGTCGACCTTCGCCGTCGGTCTGCTGCCGGCCTATGCCACCATCGGTGTGGCGGCGCCGGTCATCCTCATCGTGTTGCGTCTGCTCCAGGGCCTGGCATTGGGTGGCGAGTACGGCGGCGCGGCGATCTACGTGGCCGAGCATGCGCCGGACCATAAACGCGGCGCCTACACCAGCTGGATCCAGTGCACCGCCACCGGCGGCCTGCTGCTGTCGCTGGTGGTGATCTGGGGCTGCCGCCAGATCACCGGGCCGGAGTTCGAAACCTGGGGCTGGCGCCTGCCGTTCCTGATCTCCATCGTGCTGCTGGGCATTTCCACCTGGATTCGCCTGTCCATGCACGAGTCGCCGGCATTCCTGAAGATGAAGGCCGAGGGCAAGGTGAGCAAGTCGCCGCTCAAGGAGTCGTTCACCAATTGGAGCAACCTGAAGATCGTGCTGATCGCACTGTTCAGCATCAACGCCGGCCAGGCGGTGACCTTTTACGCGGCGCAGTTCTACGTGATGTTCTTCCTCACCCAGGTGCTGAAGGTGGACCCGGCGCTGTCCAACGGACTGTTGATCATCTCCCTGGTGATCGGCGCGCCGCTGTTCGTGATCATGGGCTGGCTGTCGGACAAGGTCGGTCGCAAGCCGGTGCTGATCACCGGCCTGCTGCTGGCCACGGTGCTGTACTTCCCGCTGTTCAAGGCGCTGACCCATTACGCCAACCCGCAGATCGACGCGGCTTCGCGCCAGGCGCCGGTCACTGTGATGGCGGACCCGGCGACCTGTACCTTCCAGTTCGACCCGGTGGGCAAGGCCAAATTCGACAGCGCCTGCGACAAGGCCAAGACCCTGCTGGTGAAGGGCGGCGTGCCCTACAGTTCGGTGGCCGCGCCGGCTGGCAGCGAGCTGGTGGTAACCGTAGGCGAGAAGCGTATCGAAGGTTTCGACGCCGCCGCGCTGGGTGCAGCAGTCAAGAATGCCGGCTATCCGACCGTGGCCGATTCCTCGCTGGTGAACCGGCCGATGGTGGTCGCCATCATCGTTGCGCTGATCTTCATCGCCACCTGCTGCTACGGCCCGCTGGCGGCGCTGATGGTCGAACTGTTCCCGACGCGCATCCGCTACACCTCGCTGTCGCTGCCGTACCACATCGGCAACGGCTGGTTTGGCGGTCTGCTGCCGACCATCTCGTTCGCGCTGGTGGTGTACACCGGCAACATCTTCTACGGCCTGTGGTACCCGGTGCTGATCACGGCGATGAGCCTGGTCTGCTCGCTGCTGTTCCTGCGCGAGACCAAGGACAACGACATCCACGCCGACTGATTTGCCCAGAAGAGGGACGAGGGGCGCCTGCGGGCGCCCTTCGCATTCATTGCGCGGTGTCCAGGCTCGCCTTACCCTTGCGCTATTTCCCGGCGCGTATTGCGCAGGGCCCTTTGCGGAGACCCATTGAGCATGAAACAGGAAATCGCCACCGTGACCGTCAGCGCCGAACATTGGGGGCGCGAGGCCGAAGCGGTGGATAACGCCCGCGTGATGGTGAGCCTCAGTGCGCCGGAAGAGGGTGTGATCGAGGTGAGCTTCAAGGGCCAGCTGGATGCTCCGGAAGAACCGACCCACGTCTGCGTGACCCTGGAGAATGGGCTGTCTTATTACGGCGAAATCCAGGGCGGCGAGGCGAGCGAGGAGGGCGGGTCGATCCGCTTCGAGGGTGAGTTGATCGATCTCGACGGGTTCTGAGCCGTTCAAGGGGCGGGCTCCGGCAGTCGGTTTCGCTTGGGGCGTAGAATTCCCTCGTTGAATCGAGGCTCCAGCTGACGAAGGCCAGTCCCTGGTCCATCGCGCTTCTCGCGGCATCCACGTCGCTCAACTGCGGAAACTCCAATCCAGCCACGGGTGTTTCGCTGCAGGTCGCAGCGAGGGCGAGCATTTTCTGTAGGAGCGAGCTCGCTCGCGAACAGATTCCCCTTCGCATTCAGTTTCGCGAGCAAGCTCGCTCCTGCACGTCGGCGTAAGTGCAGCGTCGGGATTGACGCGCCTATGCAAGTTTTTTCACCCCCATACCAAAATCTGCCTATGGATCTATCGGCGCACTTGGCCCTTTAGCAATAGTGCCGTCGCAATCCCTCCCTAGCATGGACCTCGTTCCTTCACGCCACGGCACACGCGGCGTGGACCACAAGAAAACGAGGTACCGCCATGCATCCCACCATCGCCGGCACGCCGCTCAGCGTGCGTCACATCCGCAAGCGCTTCGGCCAGTTCGTCGCCCTCGACGGCGTGTCGCTGGACGTCAAGGCCGGTGAACTGGTCTGCCTGCTCGGCCCCTCGGGTTGCGGCAAGACCACGCTGCTACGCTGCATCGCCGGCCTGGAACAACAGGATGAGGGCACACTGCACCTGGGCGAGCGCGACGTGTCGAACCTGCCGCCGCAGGCGCGGGACTACGGCATCCTGTTCCAGTCCTACGCGCTGTTCCCCAACCTCACGGTGGAGCAGAACATTGCCTACGGCCTCACCAACGCCAGCAAGGAAGAAGCCCGCCGCCGCGTCGCCGAGATGCTCGAGCTGGTCGGCCTGACCGGCAGCGAGAAGAAGTACCCCGGCCAGCTCTCCGGTGGCCAGCAGCAACGCGTCGCCATGGCCCGCGCGCTGGCGCCGAGCCCGTCGCTGCTGCTGCTCGACGAGCCGATGTCGGCGCTGGATGCGCGCGTCCGCGAGCACCTGTGTGGCGAGCTGCGCCAACTGCAGAAGAGCCTGGGCATCACCACCGTGATGGTCACCCACAACCAGGACGAGGCCATGCTGATGGCCGATCGCATCGCGGTGATGAACCACGGGCGCATCGAGCAGTTCGGCACCGCCCAGGAGATCTACAGCACCCCGAGCACGCCCTTCGTCGCCGAGTTCGTCGGCCAGGGCAACTGGCTGCCGTTCGAGCGTGGCAGCGATGGCCATGCCCGCGTCGGCAGCCTCAACCTGCGCCTGCACAGCCAGGCGCAGAGCGCCTCGGGCCGGCTGTTCTGCCGCCCTGAGGCGATCAGCGTGAACCCGGCGGTGCACCAGGAAAACCTGTTCCGCGCGCAGATCCGCGAGATCACCTTCCTTGGCAACCGCTGCCGCATGAGCTTCGAGCTGGAGCAACTGCCGGGCCACGCGCTGCTCGCCGAGCTGGCGCCCGAGGACATGCCGCGCCTGGGCACGCCGGACATCTGGGTGTCGCTGCCGCCACGCAGTCTGCAGGTGTTTGCCTGAGATGGAAGCCGTGGTGAAGCACAGTCCGGCGTTGTCCGTCGGCAAGGTTCGCGGCGATCTGGGTGATCGCCTGTTCGTCCGTGGCGGCAAGGTCCTGCTGCTGGTTCTGCTGACGCTCGCGGTGCTGATGCCGCTGCTGGCCATCTTCTGGCGCGGCTTCAGCGGCGAAGCGGGGCAGGGCGGCGGCCTGGCGGCCATGGGCGAGTTGCTGCGCAGCGACAACTTCCACTGGCTGCTGGGCAACAGCCTGAAGGTTTCCGTGAGCGTGGCGTGCATCGTCGTGCCGGCGGCCTACCTGTTCGCTTACGCCCTGCAACGTACGCTGATCCCGGCCAAAGGCCTGTGGCGCGGAATCTCCCTGCTGCCGCTGCTGGCGCCGTCGATGCTGCCGGGCATCGCGCTGATCTACCTGTTCGGCAACCAGGGCCTGCTGCGCCATCTGCTGCCGGACAACATCTACGGCTTCTGGGGCATCGTCCTCGGCGAGGCGATCTACACCTTTCCCCATGCGCTAATGATCCTGCTCTCGGCGCTGTCACTGGCCGATGCGCGCCTGTTCGACGCCGCTTCCAGCATGGGCGCCGGGCCGTGGAAAGCCTTCCGCAGCATCACCTGGCCGGCTTCGCGCCAGGGCGTGTTCGCCGCCTTCTGTCTGGTGTTCACCCTGACCATCACCGACTTCGGCGTGCCGGTGGTGGTGGGTGGTGACTACCAGGTGCTGGCGCTGGAAGCCTACAAGGCGGTGGTCGGCCAACAGCAGTTCGGCCGTGGCGCGCAGATCGGCATGATCCTGCTGCTGCCGGCGCTAATCAGCTTCGCCGTGGACACCTGGCTGCGCCGCCGCCAGGGCGACGCCATGAGCGGCCGTGCGCAGGTCTACCATCCCAAGCCATCGCGTCGCCGCGATGCTGCCTTCCTCGCCATCGTCGTGCTGATCAGCGCGGTGCTACTGGGCGTGCTGGGCATGGCGGTGTACTCCTCGCTGGTGAAGTTCTGGCCCTATAACCTCTCGCTGTCGCTGCACCACTACGACTTCAACACCACCGCCGGCGGTGGCTGGCTGGCCTACCGCAACAGCCTGACCATGGCCGTGTGCACCGCGATCATCGGCAGCGCGCTGATCTTCACCGGCGCCTACCTGATCGAGAAGACCCGCGAGCAGCGCTGGCTGAGCCAACTGCTGCGCATGCTCTGTTTCGTGCCGATGGCCGTGCCGGGCCTCGTGCTGGGCCTTGGCTACGTGTTCTTCTTCAACCTGCCGGGCAACCCGCTGCATGTGTTCTACGGCAGCATGGCGCTGCTGGTGGTGTGCACCATCGCTCACTACCTGACCACCGCGCAGATGACCGCCACCGCCGCGCTGCGCCAGCTCGACGGCGAATTCGAGGCCGCCGCGCTGTCGCTGAAGATGCCGCTGTGGCGCCACTACCTGCGCGTCACCGTGCCGATCTGCCTGCCGGCGCTGCTGGACATCACCCGCTACCTGTTCGTCTCGGCGATGACCACGGTTTCGGCGGCGATCTTCCTCTACAACCCGGACACCATCCTCGCCGCCGTCGCCGTGCTGAACATGGACGACTCCGGCAACGTCGGCGGCGCTGCCGCCATGTCGACCCTGATCCTGCTCACCTCCGCCGCCGTGTCGCTGCTGCTGGCCGGCGCCTCGCGCGGCCTGCTGCGCCGCTCGCAGGCCTGGAGGAAGGGCGCGAACCCGTAACACCGCTGGACGCTGTCGCCTGGCATCTACCTGCCGGGCTCAACCCCTGACAAACCCGCCCCGAGCGGGAGACCAACACTGCCAAGGAGCTCCACATGTTCAAACGTCTTGCCCTCGCCGCCGCCGTGGTGGCCGGTTTCGCCGCCCAGGCCCATGCCGCCGACACCGAGCTGACCGTCTACACCGCCCTGGAGCCGGAGCAGCTGACCGCCTACAAGCAGGCCTTCGAAGCCGAGAACCCGGACATCAAGATCAAGTGGGTGCGTGATTCCACCGGCATCGTTACCGCCAAGCTGCTGGCCGAGAAGGATCGCCCGCAGGCGGACGCCGTCTGGGGCCTGGCCGCTTCCAGCCTGGCCATCCTCGATGCGCAGGGCATGCTGGAGAAGTACGCTCCCAAGCACCTGGACGCCATCGGCAAGAACTACCGCGACCCGGCCAACCCGCCGGCGTGGGTCGGCATGGACGTCTGGGCCGCGACCATCTGCTTCAACACGGTCGAGGCGCAGAAGCTGGGCCTGGAGAAGCCGGTGAGCTGGCAGGACCTGACCAAGCCCGAGTACAAGGGCAAGATCGTCATGCCGAACCCGGCGTCCTCGGGCACCGGCTTCCTCGACGTCTCCGCCTGGCTGCAGACCTTCGGCGAGAAGCAGGGCTGGGCCTACATGGACGCGCTGCACGAGAATATCGGCCAGTACGTCCACTCCGGCTCCAAGCCGTGCAAGCTGGCCGCCGCCGGCGAATTCCCGATCGGCATCTCCTTCGAGTACCCGGCCGTGCAGCTCAAGCGCCAGGGCGCACCGCTGGACATCGTCCTGCCGAAGGAAGGCCTGGGCTGGGAAATCGAAGCCACCGGCATCGTCAAAGGCACCCAGCATGAAGCCGCCGCGAAGAAACTCGCCGACTTCTCCGCCAGCCCGAAAGCCATGGAGCTGTACAAGGAAAACTTCGCCGTGCTGGCCCAGCCGGGCATCGCCAAGCCGCAGACCGAACTGCCAGCCGACTATGAGCAGCGCCTGATCAAGAACGACTTCGCCTGGGCCTCGAAGAACCGCGACGAGATCCTCGCCGAGTGGCGCAAGCGCTATGACGGCAAGTCGGAGAAGGTCGCGCAGAAGTAAGGTTCGGTGCTGGCGGCTCCCTCTCCCCAACCCTCTCCCTGAAGGGAGAGGGGGCTGTTCGGTGTACTGGTTCGGTTTCAGCGTCTGCCTGTGCCTTTGATGGTTTCAGGATGAACTCAGGGTTTCTCTTCGCAGAGGAGTGCTCCCTCTCCCTTCAGGGAGAGGGCGGGGGAGAGGGGCCCTTCGCCACGCAGGAAATATCCCCATGACCCACACCCACTGCGACGTCGCCATCGTCGGCGCCGGCATCCTCGGCATTTCCCACGCGTACGCCGCCGCTCGCCGCGGCCTCTCCGTACGCGTCTTCGAGCGCACTGCTACGCCCCTTGGCGCCTCGGTGCGCAACTTCGGCCAGGCACTGGTTACCGGCCAGCCGCCGGGCGTGATGTCGGACCTGGCGCGCGCCAGTCGGCCGATCTGGGCGCAGTGGGCAGAGAGCGCCGGTTTCTCCCTGCGGCGCAATGGTTCGTTGCTGTTCGCCCGCAGCGAAGCCGAGGAGTATCTGCTGGAAGCCTTCTGCACCGGCCGCGCCAGGGAGCTGGATTACCGCGTGGGCCTGCTGCGCGGCAGTGAGCTGAACGACCTCTACCAGGGCCGTTTCCGCCACCACCGCGCCGCGCTGCTGGGCTTCGACGACCAACAGCTGTATTCCCGCGAGGCGCTGCCGAGCCTGATCGATTACCTGCGCCGCGAGCACGGCGTGGCCTTCCACTTCTCCACCCTGGTGCGTGACGTCGATACCGGCGTGCTGCGCACCACGGCGGGCACCTTCACCGCCGGGCAAGTGATCGTCTGCTCCGGGCATGACTACCAGACCCTGCTGGCCGAGGTCATCTCGCCGCTGGAGCCGCAGGTATGTCGCCTGCAGATGCTCCGTGCCCGCCCGCAGGTCGACTTCGGTCTCACCCACTCGATCCTCACCGGCCTGAGCTGCGTGCATTACGGCGCCTTCTCCGACCTGCCCGAAGCCGAGGCGGTGCGCGAGCAGATTCGCCGCGAGACACCGGAGCTGGAGGAGCAGGGCATTCACCTGCTGGTCAGCCCGACGCCCCATGGCGAGCTGATCATCGGCGACTCCCACCACTACGGCAGCGACGCGGCGCCGTTCAATGCCGAGGCCGTGGACAAACTCATGCTGCAGCTGGCCGAGGACACCCTGGGCATGCGCGTGGACGTGGTCGAGCGTTGGCAGGGCGTCTACGGCGCGCGCGGGCCGGGGCCGTTCTCGGTGCTGCAGGCCGCCGACGGGATTACCGCCGTGCTGATGCATACCGGCGTGGGCATGAGCATCGGCCCGGCGCTGGGCGAGCGCACTGTCGCGGCGCTGTTTGGCTGAGGCCTGTCACATGGCTGTCATCCGTCGTTCATGGGCCTCTGATAACACCAGAGGGCGGGCGTGATCTGCTCTTCGTAGGAGCGAGCTTGCTCGCGAACAGTCCGTGCCGTGCGGGGTCGCGAGCAAGCTCGCTCCTACAGGGCCGGTTTCAAGCCCGCATTACGGCCTCAAGAACCGCAGCCCCATGAACCACAGCATCGTCCAGAGCCATCAGGATTCCGATCTGTTCGGCCTGCTTTATGGCTTCAGCTTTCGCCCCGACCAGCCGGGGCTCGAGATCGATTCGCCCACCGCCCTGCAGCGCCTGCGGGAGCCGCGCGCCACGGATGAATTCCTCTGGCTGCACCTGAACCTGGCGCACGCGGCCTGCGAGCGCTGGATGAAGTCGCACCTGGAGCTGCCCGACTATTTCTTCGAGACCCTGCGCGAAGGCTCGCGCTCCACCCGCATCGAGCATGTGGATGGCGCGCTGCTGGCGGTGGTCAACGACGTGGTGTTCGACTTCAGCAGCCGCATGTCCTCGGACGTGGCCACCCTCTGGGTCTGTGCTCGTGGCCGCCTGCTGGTCACTGCTCGCGCGCAGCCGCTGCGTTCGGTGGATACGCTGCGCTCCTCGGTGAAGCACGGCGAGCGCTTCAACTCGCCGCTGGAGTTGCTGGTCCACCTGCTGCGCGACCAGGGCGAAATCCTCACCCGCATCGTCCGCGAGACCAGCATCAGCGTGGATCGCATCGAGGACCAGCTACTGTCTTCGCGCCTCTCCGCCAGCCGCGCCGACCTGGGCGCCATGCGCCGCGTGCTGGTGCGCCTGCAACGCCTGCTGGCACTGGAACCGGGCTCGCTGATGCGACTGCTCAATCGCCCGCCGGTGTGGCTGACGGACGACGACGTGCGCGTGCTGCGCGAGGCCACCGAGGAGTTCTCCCTGGTGATCAACGACCTCACGGCGCTGGGCGAGCGCATCAAGCTGCTGCAGGAGGAAATCGCCGCGAAGATCAACGAGCAGAGCAACCGCACGCTGTTCACCCTCACCGTGGTCACGGTGCTGGCGCTGCCGATCAATATCATTGCCGGCTTCTTCGGCATGAACGTCGGCGGCATTCCCTTCTCCAGCGACCCGGAGGGTTTCTGGATTCTGGTGGTGCTGGTGGCCAGCTTCACCGGCCTGGCCGGGCGCTGGGCGTTCCGCAAGCGCGATGATTATTGAACGACCTCGGCAGGGGAACGCCCTGTAGGAGCGAGCTTGCTCGCGAACCGGATCAGCCGGCTACTCTGGTGCCGGGGTTGTTCGCGAGCAAGCTCGCTCCTACAGACTGGGTGTTGGTGTGGTTTGCGGGCAAAAAAGACCGGCCCAATGGCCGGTCGAGGGGGAAGAAAGGGGTGTCAGCGGCAGACGCGGGCGATGGCTGCCGCCAGGTGATCAAGGCGCTCGCTGTCGAGCCCGGCGATGTTGGCGCGGCCGCTGCTGACCAGGTAGATGCTGTGCTCCTCGCGCAGGATGCGCACCTGCTCAGCCCGCAGGCCCGTGTAGGAGAACATCCCGCGCTGGATGGCGATGTGCGCGAAGCGATCCGCCAGCCCGTGGGGGCGCAGGGCTTCCACCAGGCCGACACGCAGCTCGGCGATTCGTCCGCGCATGCCGTCCAGTTCATCCAGCCACAGGTTCTTCAGTTCCGGGTCGCCGAGGATGGTGGCGACCACTTCCGCGCCATGGGCCGGCGGGGTGGACCACAGGCTGCGGGCGAACAGCGCCAGCTGGCTGCGGATGTCGGTGAGCTTGTCGGCGTTCTCGGCGCAGACGATCAGTGCGCCGACGCGGTCGCGGTAGAGGCCGAAGTTCTTCGAGCAGGAGCTGGTGATCAGCACTTCCGGCAGGCTCTGGGCGAACAGGCGCACGGAGTAGGCGTCCTCCTCCAGCCCGTCGCCCAGGCCCTGGTAGGCGAAATCCAGCAGCGGCAGCAGTTCGCGGCGGCGGACGATCTCCAGCACGCGCTGCCACTGGGCGTGATCGAGGTCGAAGCCGGTGGGGTTGTGGCAGCAGGCATGCAGCAGCACCACGTCGCCCTGGGGAATCTTCTCCAGCATGGCGAACATGGCGTCCACGTCGAGGCGGTTGTCCGCGCCGACGTAGGGGTAGTGCTTGATCGGCACTCCAGCGGCGGCGAACAGGGTCTCGTGGATCGGCCAGGTCGGGTCGCTCAGCCAGATGTTCTTGCCCGGCAGGCAATGGGCGATGAACTCCGCCGCCAGGCGCAGGGCGCCGGTGCCACCGGGCGTCTGCGTGGCATCGGCACGGGAGTCGGCCAGCAGTGGCGAGGTGACGCCCAGTACCAGCTCGCACAGGCGCGCGGCGAACAGCGCGTCACCGTGGCTGCCGACGTAGCTCTTGGTGGTCTCGGTATCGACCAGGCGCTGTTCGGCGAGCTTCACCGCGCGGGGGATCGGCGTGAGGCCCTGGGCGTCCTTGTAGACGCCCACGCCAAGGTCAAGCCGCGCGGGATTGGTGTCCGCCCGATAGGCTTCGAGCAGGCCCAGGATCGGGTCGCCCGGTACGCGGGTGACCTTGGCGAAATGGTTCATTTGCGTCCCTCTGCTTTCGCGGCCAGCTCGTCGGTGCGCGCGGCCATGATGAAGTCGTTGCGGTGCAGGCCCTTCAGTTCGTGGCTCCACCAGGTGACGGTGACCTTGCCCCACTGCGTGAGCAGGTCGGGGTGGTGACCTTCCTCCTCGGCGATGGCGCCCACCGCGTTGGTGAAGGCCAGGGCGTGGCGGAAGTTCTTGAACAGGAAGACCCGTTCCAGCTCCATGTGGTTGTCGCGGACCTCGATGTTCCAGTCCGGGATCTGCTTGATCAGCACCGCCAGTTCTTCGTCGGACACCTTCGGGGCGTCGGCGCGGCAGGCTTCGCAGTGGGCTTGGGTGAGTGCGGTCATGAAAGGTTCTCCTTGTCGTGGGGTGGCATAGGAGTGCGCTCGCGACCCATCTTAGGCTCGCGAGCACGTCTCATCCTAGGCACAGATGGGATCGATTGCAGCGGATCAGGCGGCCTGTTTCGGCGGAAACTTCGGCGCGTGCAGGCCCAGGCGCATGGCTTCGCGCACCAGCGCCATGATGTC
This sequence comes from Pseudomonas sp. PVC-3-1, assembly GCF_057444315.1. Classification (NCBI taxonomy): domain Bacteria; kingdom Pseudomonadati; phylum Pseudomonadota; class Gammaproteobacteria; order Pseudomonadales; family Pseudomonadaceae; genus Pseudomonas; species Pseudomonas sp. PVC-3-1. The sequence continues at coordinate 5,584,307 of NZ_CM172023.1, read as the reverse complement.
CTCATGGGCCAGGTCGAACAGGCGCTTGAGCTCGGGCAGCACGAAATACAGGGGCTGCAGGATGTCGATGCGGTACGGCGTGCGCATGCATTCCAGCGGGTTGAAGGCCTGGTGCTCGGGCTCGCTGGAGAGGCTGTAGACCGTCTCCCTGGGCGACGAGAGGATGCCGCCGCCGTAGATGCGCAGGCCCTGCGGGGTATCCAGCAGGCCGAATTCGATGGTCATCCAGTAGAGGCGGGCGAGGAATACGCGCTCTTCCTTCGTGGCGGCCAGGCCAAGCTTGCCGTAGGTGTGGGTGAACTCGGCGAACCAGGGGTTGGTGAGCAGCGGGCAGTGGCCGAATATCTCGTGGAAGATGTCCGGCTCCTGCAGGTAGTCCAGCTCTTCCGGGGTGCGGATGAAGGTGGCGACGGGGAATTGCTGGCTGGCCAGCAGTTCGAAGAAGGTCTGGAACGGGATCAGCGCCGGCACCCGCGCCACACGCCAGCCGGTGGCCGCCTGGAGCACCTGGTTGACCTCGCTCAGTTGCGGGATGCGCTCATGGGGCAGGCCGAGCTGCTCGATGCCGTCCAGATACTCCTGACAAGCGCGGCCCTCGATCACTTTCAGCTGACGGGTGATCAGGGTGTTCCAGACCTGATGTTCGGTTTCCGGGTAGTGGATGAAACCGTCTTCGTCAGGTTGGCGGGCCACGTACTGCGTTGTCTTCATGAAGCCTCCGGCGTCGAGCTGCCTGTTCTTGTGATGACTCACAAATAGCGCGATGCGTGCCGGCGGACAGCCCCCTTGGCGCTGCGCGGGCAGGCTCGTGATGCGTCAATCCGTAAAGAAAATATTACGATTGGCAGCGCAGGCATTCGGTCATGGCTTGAAGGTGCGACTGGGTGTCACATATTCTTGACGGTAATTTCCGGCCAACTGGCGAAAATCCGTGCCGGAGCGCCCACCACAACGACAACCACGGGCCCACCATGCGCATCAAAGTGCACTGCCAGAACCGCGTCGGCATCCTGCGCGACATCCTCAACCTGCTGGTCGACTACGGCATCAACGTCAACCGTGGCGAAGTCGGCGGCGAGCAGGGCAACGCCATCTACCTGCTCTGCCCGAACCTTATCAACCTGCAGTTCCAGTCGCTCAAGCCCAAGCTCGAAGCGGTGCCCGGCGTGTTCGGCGTCAAGCGCGTCGGCCTGATGCCCAGTGAGCGCCGACATCTGGAGCTCAATGCGCTGCTGGCGGCGCTGGAGTTCCCGGTGCTGTCCATCGACATGGCCGGGCAGATAGTCGCCGGCAACCGCGCCGCCGCTCAGTTGCTGGGGGTGCGCGTCGACGAAGTGCCGGGCATCCCGCTGTCGCGCTACGTGGAGGACCTCGACCTGCCCGAACTGGTGCGCGCCAACAAGGCACGCATCAACGGCCTGCGGGTGAAGGTGAAGGGCGATGTGTTCCTCGCCGATATCGCGCCACTGCAGACTGAACACGACGAAAGCGAAGCATTGGCCGGCGCCGTGCTCACCCTGCACCGCGCCGACCGTGTCGGCGAGCGCATCTATAACGTGCGGCGCCTGGAGCTGCGCGGCTTTGACAGCATCTTCCAGAGTTCGCGGGTGATGGCCGCCGTGGTCCGTGAAGCGCGCCGCATGGCGCCGCTGGACGCGCCGTTGCTGATCGAAGGCGAGACGGGCACCGGCAAGGAGCTGCTGGCCCGCGCCTGCCACCTCGCCAGCCCGCGCGGGCAGTCGCCGTTCATGGCGCTGAACTGCGCCGGGCTGCCCGAATCCATGGCTGAGACCGAGCTGTTCGGCTACGGCCCCGGCGCTTTCGAAGGCGCCCGCCCCGAGGGCAAGCTCGGCCTGCTGGAGCTGACCGCCGGCGGCACGTTGTTCCTCGACGGCGTCGGCGAGATGAGCCCGCGCCTGCAGGCCAAGTTGCTGCGCTTCCTGCAGGATGGCTGCTTCCGCCGCGTGGGCAGCGACGAGGAGGTGTACCTGGATGTGCGGGTGATCTGTGCGACCCAGGTGGACCTGTCCGAGCTGTGCACCAAGGGCGAGTTCCGCCAGGACCTCTACCACCGGCTCAATGTGCTGTCGCTGCACATCCCGCCGCTGCGTGAGTGCCTGGACGGCCTGGAGCCGCTGGTGGAGCACTTCCTCGACCAGGCCAGCCGGCAGATCGGCTGCTCACTGCCCAAGCTCTCGCCGCAGGCTCTGGACCGCCTCGGCCGCTACCACTGGCCGGGCAACGTGCGACAGCTGGAGAACGCGCTGTTCCAGGCGGTCTCGCTGTGCGAAGGCGGCACCATCCGCCCCGAGCACATCCGCCTGCCGGACTACGGCGCACCGCATCCGCTGGGGGACTTCTCCCTGGAAGGCGGGCTGGACGCCATCGTCGGCCGGTTCGAGAGGGCGGTGCTGGAGCGGCTCTATCGAGAACATCCGAGCAGCCGGCAACTGGGCAAGCGGCTGGGGGTGTCGCACACCACCATCGCCAACAAGCTGCGGATGCATGGGTTGGGGCAGAACGAAGAGACCTGAGGCGTTGGTCAGCGCTTCGTAGGAGCGAGCTTGCTCGCGAACCACCTGGCACCAGTGCGCCCCTTCAGAAGCAGGCTTTGTCCGCGATCCGGCTTTCCCCCTCATGGACGTCACGGCGAAGCAGGTTCGTAGGATGGCGTGGAGCGCAGCGATACCCATCGATAGCCACGCGCCGACGGTACTGGCATCGCCAGTATCAGGCCAGTGAGGGAGTCCGAGCGCGGTTCGCGAGCCAGCTCGCTCCTACAAGAGCCGATACGGCGGAGCGCACCGTCATGCCCTCCATTCGTCGGCAGGGCCGCCGGCTGCCAATCACCAGGTCTTCGGCCGGTACCCCTTCACGCAGGCCCGCACCTCGTCGTCGATCACGTTGCCGGGCTTGATGCAGTCGGACAGCCTGCGCGGGCTGTCGCTGTAAGGCGTGGCGGCGGGTGTCGTCTGCAGGCCGTCAGGCGTCATGCCCAGGCGGGTCTGCAACAGCACCCAGCGTTCGTGCAGCCAGAGCTGGCTGGCGGGGTTGCGCCACAGGGCGGCGCCCGCGGCGAGAATCAGCAGGGGAATGAGGAACCACAACAGGGGTTTCACCAGCATCCGCCAGTTGCGCTTCGGGTCTTCAGGTGGCTTCTGCCGGTTCTGTTGCCTGACCTGCTCCCAGTAGTAGTCGCGATCACGGTCGCTCATCGAGTGTCATTCCGCTGGGTGGATGAATGAAGAGTAACGGCTGCTGCGGCCTGCGGCGAGGCGCGATCAGTGGTCCTTGTGACGAGCTTCGCGCACCACCATATTGGTCTGCATGACTGCTCCTCGAACCTCCTCCCACGCCAAGCGAGCCGATGTGCTGTCCGCCTTCCATCCGGCGGTGGCCGGCTGGTTCCGCGAGCACTTTTCAGCGCCGACCCAGGCGCAGAGCGAGGCCTGGCCGGCGATCCAGGCTGGCGAATCGACGCTGGTGGCGGCGCCCACCGGCTCAGGCAAGACGCTCACGGCGTTCCTCTCGGCCATCGATGCGCTGGTTCGCGAGGGGCTGGCGAACGGCGGTGCGCTGCCGGACCGCACCACGGTGGTCTATGTCTCGCCGCTCAAGGCGCTCTCCAACGATATCCGCATCAACCTCGAAGAACCCCTGGCCGGTATCCGCGCGGCCCTGGTGGAGCGGGGCCTGCCGGAGGTGGACATCCGCACCGCGGTGCGCACCGGCGACACCACCTCCAGCGAGCGCGAGGCCATGCGCAAGCAGGTGCCGCACATCCTGGTCACCACGCCGGAATCGCTCTACGTGCTGCTCGGCTCGGACTCCGGGCGCGCCATGCTGGCCGGCGCGCGCAGCGTGATAGTCGATGAAATCCATGCGCTGGCCGCGAGCAAGCGCGGCAGCCACCTGGCGCTGTCGCTGGAACGTTTGCAGGCGCTGTGCGAAGCGCCGCTGGTGCGCATTGGCCTGTCCGCCACGCAGAAGCCCATCGCAGCAGTGGCGGGTTTCCTGGTCGGTCGCCACCAGGCCTGCCGCATCGTCGATATTGGCTACAGCCGTGAGCGTGACCTGAATCTGGAAGTGCCGGCGGCGCCGCTGGAGGCGGTGATGTCCCATGATGTCTGGGACAAGGTCTACGACCGTCTCGCCGAGCTGGCCGGCGAACACCGCACCACCCTGGTCTTCGTTAACACCCGGCGGCTCTCCGAGCGGGTCACCCGGCACCTGGCTGAGCGCATCGGCGCCGGCTGGGTCGCCGCGCACCACGGCAGTCTGTCCAAGGAACTGCGCCTGGGCGCCGAACGGCGACTCAAGGCCGGGCGACTGAAGGTGCTGGTGGCCACCGCCTCGCTGGAGCTGGGCATCGACATCGGCGATGTGGAACTGGTCTGCCAGATCGGCTCGCCGCGCTCCATTGCCGCCTTCCTGCAGCGCGTCGGCCGCTCCGGCCACAGTGTCGGCGGCACGCCCAAGGGGCGGCTGTTCCCGACCTCGCGGGACGACCTGATCGAATGCGTGGCGCTGCTCGACAGCGTGCGGCAGAACGAGCTGGATGCACTGAGCATCCCCCATGCGCCGCTGGACGTGCTGGCCCAGCAGATCGTCGCCGAAGTGGCCTGCCAGGAATGGCGCGAGGAGGCGCTGTTCGAGCTGTTCACTGCTGCGCAGCCTTACGCCGACCTCAGTCGCGAGCACTTCGACACGATGCTGCGCACCCTCGCCGAGGGCTACACCAGCCGTAATGGCCAGCGTGGCGCCTACCTGCACCGCGACGCAGTGCACCAGCGCCTGCGGGGCCGGCGCGGAGCCAAGCTGACCGCGGTGACCTCCGGCGGCACCATCCCCGATACCGGTGACTACGCCGTGCTGCTGGAGCCGCAAGGCCTGAGCGTCGGCACGGTGAATGAGGACTTCGCGGTGGAGAGCCTGGCCGGCGACGTGTTCCAGCTGGGCAATATTTCCTACCGCATCCTGCGCGTCGAGCCGGGCCGCGTGCGCGTCGAGGACGCCCAGGGTCAGCCGCCGAACATTCCCTTCTGGCTCGGCGAGGCACCGGGGCGTACCGATGAACTCTCTACCAGCGTCGCGCGCCTGCGCGGGCAGTTGGACGAACTGCTGGCCCAGGGCGAGAACGACCCGGAGCCGTTGGCGCGCGCCATCGACTGGCTGCGGGGCCTGCTCGGCCTGAACGACGCGGCGGCGCGGCAACTGGTGGAGTACCTGGCCCGGGCACGACACGCCCTGGGCGCGCTGCCGACACAGAAGACGTTGATTCTCGAACGCTTCTTCGACGAATCCGGCGGTATGCAACTGGTCATCCATTCGCCTTACGGCAGCCGGGTCAACCGCGCCTGGGGCCTGGCGTTGCGCAAACGTTTCTGCCGCACATTCAACTTCGAGCTGCAGGCCGCCGCCACCGAGGACGCGATCATCCTCTCGCTGTCCACCAGCCACAGCTTCCCGCTGGACGAAGTATGGCGCTACCTGCATTCCAACAGCGCCGAACACGTGCTGATCCAGGCGTTGCTCGACGCCCCGCTGTTCGGCGTGCGCTGGCGCTGGAACGCCACCACCGCGTTGGCCCTGCCGCGCTACAGTGGCGGGCGGAAAGTCGCCCCGCAGTTGCAGCGCATGCGCAGCGAAGACCTGCTCGCGTCGGTATTCCCCGACCAGGTGGCGTGCCTGGAGAACATCGTCGGCGAGCGCGAGATTCCCGATCACCCGCTGGTGGCGCAGACCCTCGACGACTGCCTGCACGAGGCCATGGACAGCGAAGGCTGGCTCGACCTGCTGCGGCGCATGGAGCGCGGCGAAATCACCCTGCTGGCGCGCGACCTGCCGGCGCCGTCGCCACTGGCGGCGGAGGTGCTGTCCGCCAGCCCTTATGCCTTCCTTGACGACGCGCCGCTGGAAGAGCGCCGCACCCAGGCGGTGCAGAGTCGTCGCTGGACCGATCCGGAAAGTGCCGACGACCTCGGCGCGTTGGATGCCGATGCCATCGACGCGGTACGCACTGAGGCATGGCCTGAAGCCCGCGACGCCGACGAGATGCATGAGGCGCTGACCGGCCTGGGCGGTATCCGCGATAGCGAAGCACAGGCCAACGAGGGTTGGCCTTTCCTGCTCAAGTCGCTGGCCAAGGCGGGGAGGGCGACGCACCTGGAACTGCCCGTGGGGGCAGTCTGGGTGGCGGCGGAGCGGCTCAGCCAATGGCTTGCGCTGCACCCGCAGGTCGCGATGAAGCCGCTGCTCGATCTGCCCCCGGCATTGCGTGAGAGTTGCGCGGTGGACGAAGCGCAGGTCGAACTGGTGCGGGCGCGCCTGACCGGATTCGGCCCGCGGCTGTTGTCTGAGCTGGCGCAGGACCTGGGTATTTCCGCGGGCGATGCCAGCTTCGCCCTGGCCAGCCTGGAGCGTGAAGGCTACGTGCTGCGCGGGCGCTTCACGCCTGGCGCGGCCGAGGAAGAATGGTGCGAGCGCCACCTGCTGGCGCGCATCCATCGTTACACGGTCAAGCGTCTGCGCCGGGAGATCGAACCGGTGGCGCGGGCGGATTTCATGCGCTTCCTGTTCGACTGGCAGCGCGTCTCTGCTGGAACGCGGGCACGCGGGGCGGAGTCGCTGGCCGGCGTGCTCAGCCAGCTGGAGGGCTTCCAGGCCGCCGCCAGCGCCTGGGAAAGCGACATCCTGCCCAGCCGTGTGGCCGACTACGGAATCAACTGGCTGGACGACCTGTGCCGCGCCGGTCGTATCGTCTGGGCGCGCCTGCCGGGCCGAACGGCGGTGAAAGGCCGGGGAGGGCCGCTGAAGAGCACTCCCATCGTGCTGCTGCCGCGCGCGCAGATGGCACAGTGGAGCGTACTGAGCGCGGGGCAGGCGGATGCCGAGCTGTCCGCCAAGGCCAGCAAGGTACTGGACGTGCTCAAGGAGCAGGGTGCGTCCTTCTTCGAGGAGCTGGCCAGCGACAGTCACCTGTTGCGTACTGAGCTGGAAACCGTACTGGGCGAGTTGGTAGCGGCGGGACGGGTGAATGCCGACAGTTTCGCCGGCCTGCGCGCGCTGTTGATGCCGGCGGCAAAGCGTCATCCGCAACGCCGCTCGCGCACGCCGCTGTTCGGCATGGCCGATGCCGGGCGTTGGGCTCTGCTGCGTCGTACGACGCTGGAACCGGGCGCACGGCTGCCGGCTGAGGCCCTCGAACACGTTGCCATGACCCTGCTGCGCCGCTACGGCGTGGTCTGCTGGCGCCTGCTGGACCGTGAAGCCGACTGGTTGCCGCCGTGGCGCGATCTGCTGCGGGTCTACCATCGCCTGGAGGCGCGCGGGGAAATTCGCGGCGGGCGTTTCGTCGCAGGCCTGACCGGCGAGCAGTTCGCCCTGCCCGAAGCGGTCGGTCTGCTGCGCGAAGTTCGCCGCCGCGACGCGAGTGGCGAGTGGGTGGTGGTTTCGGCGGTCGATCCATTGAACCTGGCCGGCACCCTGCTGCCGGGGCGCAAGGTGCCGGCGGTGAGCGGCAACCGCGTGCTCTATCGCGATGGCGTGCCGGTGGGCGCGCTGATCGCCGGCGAGGTTGAGTTGCTGGCTGACCTGGCCCCCGAGAACCAGGCCCGTGCGCGGGAGTTGCTGATCCGTCGATAGTCCGGGCGCGGCTGGCATACACTCAGCGGCACGGAAGTTTCTCCCTGCGAGGCTGTGATGTCTTCCTGCGAGCCACCGAACCTGCCAGCCCTGTTGCGCCAGTGGTGGTTCCTGCCGCTGCTGGCGCTTGCGCTGGGCCTGCGCCTGCATGAGCTGACCGGCTCGGCCATCTGGGGCGACGAAAGCTCCAGCCTGTTCCTCGCCCGCTATGCGCCACTGCAACTCTGGCAGCACGCCGCCCATGACGTGCACCCGCCGCTGTACTTCTACCTGCTGCATCTGTGGACCGCCGTATTCGGCGAGGGCGTCCTGTCGCTGCGCCTGCTCAGCGCGCTGTTCGGCACGCTGGCGGTGTTTCTCGGTGGCTGGCTGGTCTGGCGCATCGCCACCCGCCGCGCTGCGCTGCTCGCGGTCCTGCTGCTGGCATTGCTGCCCACGGCGGTGCGCTATAGCCAGGAAGTGCGCATGTATTCATTGCTCGGCTGCTGCCTGCTGGCAGCGACCCTGGCATTGCTCTACTGGTTGGACACGGGCCTTCGGCGCTATCTGGCGATCTATGCGCTGCTGATGACGGCGGCTTTCTACACCCACTACTTCAGCCTGTTCGGATTGCTGGTGCATTGGGCATGGCTGGCGTCGCTGCCTGAAAGCCCGCTGCGGCGGCGCGACTGGTGGTTGGCCAATCTGGCGATCGCTGTGTTGTTCCTGCCCTGGTTGCCAGGCCTGCTGGACCTGGTTCGGCACATGGCGGTGCTGGTCGCGGGCGGCGATGTGGGCTGGGAGCCGCCGGTGGATGCGCGCTCTGTCCCGTCAATGCTCTGGCAATGGCTGGCGCAGTCCGACGGCAACGAGTTGGCCTGGCCGCTGCTGGTGGGGGTGCCGCTGTTGGTGATGGCGGCGACCCTGCTGGTGCTGCGGCGGGACCGGAGCCGCCTGCGTGTGGGCGTGCTACTGGCGCTGTATGTCGGCTTGCCGTTGCTGGTGCTGTATGGCGTGTCTTTCGTTTCGCCAGTGTTCGTCGAGCGCTACCTGACGGCTTTCGCCCTGGGCCTGCCGCTGCTGTTCGCAGTGGCCCTGGACCGCCTGCTGCAGGCGCGGCGCGCACTGGGAGTGGCGATGCTGGCGACGCTGCTCGGATTGCAGGGACTGGGGTTGGCGCGTGCTTACCAGACCGACCCAGGCGAGCAGTTCGACGGCATGGTCGCATACGTCAACAGCCATTACCGCGCCGGCGACCGGGTGGTGGTCGACGATATCCTCTGGTACCTGGCGTTCCGTTACTACAACCGCACCGGCTGCGAGCCACTGCTGTACACCGCGCCGGCGCCGGATGGCTCGTCCGGGCGGCCGGGGCACTATGGCTTCGGTTCGCTGATCGATGATCGCCAGCACAGCTTCGTCGATCGCCTGGCCGATCTTCCGCGGGACGATGGCCGTGTCTGGCTGGTGATGAGCCGCTACAACGACGAGGAAATTCCGGACGTGCCCGCCAGTTGGCGGCGCGTCGCCCAGCATGCCGGCGGGGAAGTGCAGGCGTTGCTGTTCGAGCGCGCGTCGCTGCGTAACGCCGCGCGCTAGCGGGTCAATGGCTCAGAAACGGATGCGCCCGGTGAAGGCGTCCTTGAGCATCACCCAATCGCCCATCAGCGACCACAGCGGGTACTTGAAGGTCGCCGGGCGGTTCTTCTCGAACACGAAGTGACCGACCCAGGCGAAGCCGTAGCCTGCCAGCGGCATGGCCAGCAGCCACAGCCAGTGCCCGCTGACAACGGCATAGGCGAGGATCGACAGCACCAGCAGGCTGCCCACATAGTGCAGGCGGCGGCACACGGCGTTGCTGTGTTCCTGCAGGTAGTACGGGTAGAACTCGGCGAAGCTCTGGAATCGATCGGCGGTCTGGGTGCTCATGGCGCACCTCCTGTTGTTGTGATGGCGCCAGTGTAGGCCGCCTCCTTCATACTTGCGGATGACATAGGGTGCCAGTTTAGTATCCCCGTGCGCCGCCCGCGCCTGAACGAGACGGCGCGCAAGCCCACCATAACCAGAAGAAAACGCATGCCTGAGCGTACAACCCTGTCCAGTTGGGTGAGGGGAATCGTCCAGTCCCTGGAGCTGGAAGGCCTCGATTGCCGCGCGCTGTTCGCCGAACTGGGGCTTGATTTCGGGGCGCTCGACGACCCCGACGCGCGCTTCCCTCAGGACGACATGAGCCGCCTGTGGAACCGTGCCGTGGAACTGTCCGGCAACCCGGCCATCGGCCTGAACATTGCCCGCGTGCATACGCCCGCGTTCCCCGTGGTCGGCTATGCGCTGATGTCCAGCCGCAACCTGGGCGAGGGCTTCGAGCGCCTGGAGCGCTATCAGCGGATCATCGCCGAAGGCGCCGACCTGACCTTCCGGCGCCTGCCCGAAGGTTGCCTGTACCGCATCGTGGTCCATGGCGACCGCCTGCCGGTGCCCCGGCAGAGCGCCGAGTGCTCGTTGGCCAGCCTGACGGCCATGCTGCGCTGGATCACCGGGCGCGCCATCAAGCCGCTGGAAGTCCGGCTGGCGGGCGAGGCGCCGCAGAACATCGAGCCTTACCGGGAGCTGTTCCAGGCGCCGCTGAGCTTTGGCCATGCCGACTGCGCCATGCTGTTCTCCCACGAAGACATGGCTGCCCCGCTGCCGACAGCGAACGAAGAGCTGGCGCGCCTGCACGACCGCTTCGCCGGGGAGTACCTGGCACGCTTCGTCAGCAGCCGCTTCAGCCACCAGACGCGCCAGGTGCTGTGCCGCCTGTTGCCCCAGGGCGAGCCCAAGCGCGAGAGCGTGGCCCAGGCGCTGCACCTGTCCGAGCGCACCCTGCAGCGTCGCCTGCAGGAGGAGGGCACCAGCTACCAGCAGCTGCTCGACGACACCCGTCGCGAGCTGGCCCAGCAGTACCTCGCCACGCCGCGCATGACGCTGCTGGAGATCGCCTACCTGCTGGGATTTTCCGAGCCGAGCAACTTCTTCCGCGCCTTCCGCCGCTGGTTCGGCAAGACGCCGGGGGAGTACCGGGAAGGGCTTTCTTAGCGGCGGCTTGATCCGCGATTTTCGGGCCCCGGAGCTACTGGGGAATCCGCTTCGCGAGCAAGCTCGCTCCTACGAAGAGCACACCGCAGCTGGGGCTGGCTGTAGGAGCGAGCTTGCTCGCGAACCGCTTGACGCCGGAATGCCCGGAAACCGGCCCCTACCGAGATACCAACCTCAGTGCCGCCAGAACGCCGGGGTGAACAGCACCAGCACCGTGATGATCTCCAGGCGGCCCGCCAGCATGCCGCCGCAGAGCAGCCATTTGGCGGCGTCCGGCAGCGAGGCGAAATTGCCCGAAGGGCCGATGATCGGCCCCATGCCCGGGCCGACGCCGGCCACCGTGCTGGCCGCGCCGGTCAGCGAGGTCATCCAGTCCAGGCCGAGGAACGACAGGCCCAGAGCCAGGGCGCCGACGGTGGCGCCGAAGAAGAACGAGAAGGTCAGGATCGAGCGGACGATCTCCTCGTCCAGGCGATGGCCGTTGTAGCTCTGGCGGATCACCGCGCGCGGGTGGATCAACTGGTACAGGCTGGCGCGCAGCAGGGTAAAGGCCACCTGGAAACGGAAGATCTTGATGCCGCCGGCGGTGGAGCCGGAGCAGCCGCCGATGAAGCCCAGGTAGAAGAACAGCATGATCGAGAAGTGGCCCCACAGGCTGTAGTCACCCAGCGCGAAGCCGGTGGTGGTGACCACCGATGTAACGTTTACCGCGACGATGCGGAAAGCGTCGAACCACGACAGACCCGAGTTCACCGAGTACCAGGTGCCCATCACCAGCCAGGTGACCAGCAGCAGGCCGAGGAAACCGTGGACCTGGTGGTCACGGATCAGCGCCTTGCGGTTGCCGCGCAGCATGGACACGTACAGCACGAAGGGGATGCTGCCCAGGATCATTACCGCCACCGCCACCCAGTGCACCGCCGGCTGGTGCCACTTGGCGAGCGACTGGTCGGAGGTGGAGAAACCGCCGGTGGAAATCGCCGACATGGCGTGGTTGAGCGAGTCGAACAGGCCCATCCCGGCCCACCAGAAGGCCAGGGTGCCGGTGATGGTGATTGCCACGTAAACCCCGACGATGTACTTGGCCACCATGTGCGAGCGCGGCATGACCTTGTCGGAGCGGTCGGAGGATTCGGTCTGGAACAGGCGCATGCCACCGATGCGCAGCATCGGCAGGATCGCCACTGCCATGGCGATGAAGCCGATACCGCCCAGCCAGTGCAGCAGCGAGCGCCAGATGAGGATCCCCGGCGACATCTTGTCCAGCCCTGACAGCACGGTCGAGCCGGTGGCGGTAATCCCCGACATGCTCTCGAAGATCGCGTCGGTGAAGCTGATGTGCCGCGCGAACATGAAGGGCAGGGCGGAGAAGAAGCAGACGATCACCCAGCTCGAAACGGTGAGCATGTACATGTCCCGCGGGCGCAGGTGGACCTGCTCCGGGCGGCCGGGAATGACCATGCCCAGCCCGCAGGTGAAGGTGATGATCGCCGACCAGATGAACGGGTGCAGCTCATTGGCGCGGCCGTAATAGAGCAGCGTGGCCATGGGGACCAGCATGGCGACCGCCAGCGTGATCACGAAGATGCCGATGATGAATCCGAGGGTGCGTAGTGTCGGCAGGGCCATGCGGTGTCGTTCTGATGTGGCGGAACCGGCCATTCTACCTGCCGTCTGGCGAGAGTAAACCGCGTGACCCCGTTCCCCTTTACAAGTCGAGCGGGAAAGTCTGGCGCTGTCTTTGCTGGGAAAATGCGAACCTTTTGCGTCTACAATGGCGGCTTTCGAGATTGACTGGAGGCAGCCCATGGAGGCTCTCGACGCGTTGCTCAACCGTGTGTCCCACGCTCGCCTGAGTGAGCCGGCACCGTCCGCCGAGCAACTGGATCGCATGTTCCGCAGCGCACTGCGTGCGCCGGATCACGGGCAACTGCGCCCCTGGCGTTTCCTCACCGTGGAAGGCGAGGCGCGCAAGGAACTGGGCGAGTTGTTTGCCCGTGCCGTGGCGGCCAATGAGCCGGACGGTAAGCCCGAGGCGTTGGACAAGGCCCGTGCCATGCCACTGCGCGCGCCGTTGCTGGTGGTGGCCGTGGCACGCCTGCAGGATCACCCCAAGGTGCCGGAGATCGAGCAATGGCTGGCGGCGGGCTGCGCCGCCCACGGGATCATCCAGGCAGCCTACGTCGAAGGATTGGGAGCGATGTGGCGCACCGGCGCCATGGCGTTCGATCCGCTGGTGCGCGAAGGCCTGGGCCTGGCCGAGAACGAGCGCATTGTCGGTTTCATCTACCTCGGCACGCCGGTCGGCGAGCTGCGCCGCCCGGCGCCGCTGGACCCGGCCGGGTTCGTCAGCGCCTGGAAGGGCTGAGCGGCAGTTCCAGGCGAACCTTCCAGCCGCCGTCGCGGGCACGCCAGAGCAGGTGCCCGCCCTGCCAGGCGGCCAGGCGCCGTGCCGCAGGCAGGGCTTCCGGCAGCCAGGCCCGCGCCTGCGGGTCGTAGCCTTGCAGATCCAGACGCAGCTCACCGCGTGCTGAGCTGAGCGACAGCTCCAGCGCAGCATACGGATGGCGCGCCAGCGCCCCTTCCAGCACCGCATCCAAGGCTTCGCCCAGCGCATCCGGCCAGCTTTCCAGTGGCCAGGTGCCGCTTTGCGGCAGGTTCAGGCGCAGGCCCGGCCAACGCTCGCGCCACTGCGCCGCGTGGCGTGCCAGTTCTACCGCCAGCACCAGGTACTGCGGGTCGTCGTAGGGTTCACTGCGCAGCAGGGCTGCCGGCGGCAGCGGCTGTTGCAGGGCGGGGATCGGGGTAGCGAAGGCGGGAAGGCTCATGGTTGCTCTCCGAAAGTGCGCTCGATTCAGGCGATCTGCCGGCGCAGCGGCAGGTCGATGCTGGCCAGGAAACCACCCTCGGGATGGTTGGCCAGGCGCAGTCGTCCGTGGTGGCGCTCGATGGCGCGCCGGGCGATGGCCAGGCCCAGACCATGGCCGGGGCTGCTCTGGTTCGGGGCGCGGAAGAAGGGTTCGCCCAGTTGCGCCAGGTGTTCCTCGCTGGCGCCGGGGCCGTGGTCGCGCACATTGATGTGCAGGCGCTCGCCATCGATCCATGCCTGCACGTCCAGCGGCTGGTCCGCCGGGTTGAAGCGCAGGGCATTGCGCAGCAGGTTGTCGAGGGCGCGTTCGAGCATGTCCGGCCAGCCGTCCAGGGCCAGCTGCGGGGCGATGTCGAGATGGATGTTCTGTTCGGGGTATAGCAGTTCCGCGTCGTTGCGCAGGCGCTCGAACAGCGGCAGCAGGTCGATGCGGCTGGTCGGGCCGGGTTCGGCGTCGAGGCGGGCGAGGGCGAGAATTTCACCGATCAATGCTTCCAGGCGGTCGCACTCCTGCTCCAGGCGAGGCCACATGGCGGCGCGCTGCTCGGGGCCGGCGCGTTCGGCCAGGGCCAGGGCAATACGCAGGCGCGCCAGCGGCGAGCGCAGTTCGTGGGACACATCGCGCAGCAACTGGCGCTGGCTGCCGATCAAGCCCTGGAGGCGGGCTCCCATGCGGTTGAAGTCGCGGGCCAGCACGCCCAGTTCGTCGCCACGGCGGGCGAGCCGGGCGAGGCTGTCCTGTTGATAACTGGTCTGGCCAAGGTCATGCACGGCGCGGCGCAGGCGGTTCAGCGGGCGAGTGATGGACAGGGTCAGCAGCAGGCTGAAGACGGTCAGCACCACCAGGGCAATGCCCAGCGCGCTGAGGGGCCAGAGCAGGCTGCTGCGGTGCCAGGCCTGCAGCGTCGGGTGCGGAATGCGGTAGATGAACAGGTAGGTCTGGTCGGTGCGACTGCTGGTGTATTCCTGGCTCAGTTGGCGCCAGGGGAAGCGCGGCATGTTCTCGCGGTCGAAGTTGTTGTCCCGCGGGCGCGGCGGGCGCGGCAAATAGGTGCCGTTGACCAGGCGCTGGCCAGTCTCGTCGAGCACCTGTACCGAGAGTTCGTATTGCTGCCGGCGACTTTCCAGCAGTTGCTGGGCGGCATCCGGGCCCTTGGTCTCGTAGAGCAGGGTCCATTGCTTGGCGATGTCGTGCAGCCCCGGATAGCGGGCGATGACCCAGGTGTCCTGGTTCAGGGCGCGGCCCAGCAGGATCGACAGTCCGGCCACCAGCAGGAGGGCGAGCCAGAAGGCGGCGAGTATCCGCCAGAAGAGTGAACGCATGGTCTTCCTGTTCAGCCGCATGGTCTATCCGTTGTCGGGGCTCACGGCAAGACGCCGGGAATAACCCGGCGTCTGCACATCGTGGAGCGATCAGTTGGTCTTGGCGCCGTCCTTCTGGGCCTTCCAGGTCTGGAATTCCGCCCATTCGGCCTTGCGCTGTTCACGCTGCTTCTTCAACTCGTCGAACTTCTTCTGCTGTTCGGGAGTGAGGATGCCGCGAACGCTGGCGTCGGTCTTGTCGTGGTTGGCCTTGAGCTCTTCCTGCATGGCCTTGCGGTCGGCTTCAGGCAGCTTGTTCCAGTATTTCTCGGTGATCGCGCGGCGATCCTTCATCGAGTCGCCCATCAGCTTGCCGATCTGCTGGCGCTGGTCCTGGGTCAGGTTCAGTTCGCGGAACGGGCCGCCGTGGTCGCCGCCACGCATACCGTGGCCATGGTCTTTCATGAACGGGGCCGGCGGCGGCGCGTCGGTCGGCGCGGGAGTGGCCGCCAGCGCGACGGTCGGCAGGGCGGCGGCGATCAGCAGGGCGGTCAGGGTCTTGCGCATGGTGTTTCTCCTTTCAGGGGCCGGTCGTTACCGGATGAGCCCAGTCTAGGGATGGCAAGGTCAAGGGCGGTCAGCCCCACGTAAAGCTTCGGTAAAGATTACGTGAAGCGCTGCTGGAAACTTTACGAAGCCCGGGCCAGAGCGGCCGGGCATGCCTCAGAGCGAGTAGAAGTAGCCGCGGCCGCGCAGGGCGAGGATGCGTGGACGGCCATCGGGGTGGCTGCCGAGCTTCTTGCGCAGGTTGCTGACATGCATGTCCAGGCTGCGGTCGTACAGCGTCAGCTTGCGGCCCAGCGCAAGCTGCGCCAGGGCCTGCTTGTCCAGTGGCTCGCCCGGCTGGCGCAGCAAGGCTTCGAGGATGCGGCTCTCGGAGAGGGTCAGGCTGATCTCGTCGCTGCCGATGCTGGCCACCCCGCGTGACAGGTTCAGCGCCAGGTCGCCCAGTTCCAGTTGCGCGGCGGGTTGCGCCGGGTGACTGCGACGCAGCACGGCGCGCAGGCGGGCGGTCAGTTCGCGTGGGTCGCAGGGCTTGGCCAGGTAGTCGTCGGCGCCCAGTTCCAGGCCGAGGATGCGGTCCAGCGGCTCGCCGCGGGCGGAGAGCATCAGCACCGGCAGGTCCGGGTGGTCGCTGCGCAGCGACTTGAGCAGTTCCAGGCCGCTGCCGTCGGGCAGCATGACGTCGAGCACGACCGCGTCCGGCGCGCGGCTGCCGAGGGCAGCGCGGGCCTGCGCGCCATCGTGGGCGGCGCGGATGCTGAAGCCTTCCTGGGTCAGCCAGGTGGTCAGCAGTTCGCAGAGTTCGATGTCATCGTCGATCAGCAGCAGTTCACTCATGAAGACGCTTCTTTCAATTGATCCATTCACGGCGCGAGCGGCGTCGGCCACGGCTGAGCATGCCCAGGATGAACGCCAGCAGCGCGGTGCCGGCCCCGGCGACATACCAGGTCTGCTGCTCGCTGAGCAGGCGCGGTGGCTGGTTGGCCTGGGCCTCGCGCAGTTGCAGTTTCAGGCGCTGGTTTTCCTGGGTCAGGCGGGCGATACGGGCTTCATCCTGGCTGTTGTCCGCTTCCCCGGCTTGCGCGGCCAGTTGCGTGGACAGCGTTTCGCGCTGCTGCTCGCTCTGGGCCAGCCGGCTTTCCAAGGCCTTGATGCGCTGGTCGGCGTCCAGCTGGACGTCGGCGTCGGCACTGGGGGCGTTGTCGGGGAGGGCGTCAGGCTGTGGATTGGACAGCGCAGGTGCGCCGGGTTCCGCAACGGGGTCTTCCGCCTGGGCGAGCAGGGGAAGGACAAGACAGAACAGCAGGGGCAGTCGATGCATCGCGACTCCTTGTTCGATGGCACAGTTCGATGGCACAGCGCCGACCTGAACAGGCGGCGGGTTCGGCTGCGCATCCCCGGCGTCCTT
Source organism: Pseudomonas sp. PVC-3-1 (assembly GCF_057444315.1). Taxonomy (NCBI): domain Bacteria; kingdom Pseudomonadati; phylum Pseudomonadota; class Gammaproteobacteria; order Pseudomonadales; family Pseudomonadaceae; genus Pseudomonas; species Pseudomonas sp. PVC-3-1. The sequence continues at coordinate 5,567,463 of NZ_CM172023.1, read as the reverse complement.
GCCTTGGGGCTGCAACGATGGTCGATCGTTACGGCAGGACTTTCTTGAACGGCTTGACCACGACGTCGGCGTAGACGCCGGCGGCGCGGTACGGGTCGGCATCGGCCCAGGCTTGCGCGGCGGTCAGCGACTCGAATTCGGCGACGATCAGGCTGCCGGTGAAGCCGGCTGCGCCCGGGTCGTTGCTGTCGATCGCCGGGTGCGGGCCGGCCAGTACCAGGCGGCCTTCTTCCTTCAGTTGCTCCAGGCGTGCGATGTGCGCCGGGCGGGCGGCCAGGCGGCGTTCTTGGGAAGCAGTGATATCACGGGCAATGATCGCGTAGAGCATGTCAGTCCTTGGGTTTTTCGCCGGTAGGCTCATCGTGCATGTGGCGGGCCAGGAACACGCCCTGGCCGATCAGGAACAGCAGAGTCATGCCCAGGCTGCCGAACACCTTGAAGTCCACCCAGATGCTCTGGAAGGTGAAGGCGACGAACAGCTGGACACAGCCGCAGATCAGGAAGAACAGCACCCAGGCGACGTTCAGCTTCGCCCAGAGGGAATCGGTCAGGTGCACCGCGTGGCCCATGATGCGCTGGATCAGCGGCTGGCCGCCGATGAAATGGCTGCCGGCGAAGGCCAGGGCGAAGAGCCAGTTCACCACCGGCGCCTTCCACTTGAGGAAGGTTTCGCTGTGGAAGGCCAGGGTCATGCCGCCGAACACCAGGCAGGCGGCCAGGGTGACCCACTGGCCCTTGTCCAGCTTGCGCTGCTTGATCAGCAAGGCGCCGTAGATCACCACGGAAGTGGCGATCAGCACGGCCGTGGCGCTGTAGATCCCGCCGACAGAGAAGGTCTGGCCGGCGAGTTCGACGTTGCGCGGGTCGAGCTTGTAGACGATGAAGAAGAGGATGAGGGGAATGAAATCGATGAATTGCTTCATTACGGCAGCCAGAGCCCAGTAGAGCCGGCATAATACCAACCTGCGGATGAACTGAAAGGGCCATCCGCCCAACGCTGCGTCAGATCATGGTTTCAAGCCGTTGCCGCGGGAGCGTTGGCACAGAAGCGTCTATACAGAAAGTTATCCCCTCGTCCCCAGGAAACCGCATGCGAGTCGACCTGCACTGCCACAGCACCGCGTCCGACGGACAGCTCAGCCCGACGGCCCTGGTCGAGCGTGCCCATGGGCGCGGCGTGCGTGTGCTGGCGCTGACCGACCACGACACCCTTGATGGCCTGCCCGAGGCACGCCGCGCCGCACAGGCGCTGGGCATGGAGCTGGTCGATGGGGTCGAGGTGTCCTGCACCTGGGGCGGGGCGACCATTCACGTGCTGGGTTATGGTTTCGATGTGACGGCCGAGCCGCTGGTCAAGGCGCTGGACGACCTGCACCGTGCCCGCTGGACCCGCGCCGAAGAGATCGGTCGGCGCCTGGATGCCAAGGGCATGCCCGGCGCCTTCGAGGGCGCGCGGGCGATCCAGGCCGAGCTGGGCGACAGCGAGAACGCGCCGGCGCGGCCGCACTTCGCCGAATTCCTGCTGCGCCAGGGCTACGTCAAGGACCGCGCCGAGGCTTTCCGCAAGTGGCTGGGCGCCGGCAAGCTGGGCGACGTCAAGCAGCACTGGCCGAGCCTCGCCGATGCCGTTGGCACGCTGCGCGCGGCGGGCGCCTGGATCAGCCTGGCGCACCCTTACCAGTACGATTTCACCCGTACCAAGCGGCGCAAGCTGGTGGCCGACTTCATCGCCGCCGGCGGCCATGCGCTGGAAGTCTGCAACGGCGCGCAGCCGGCCGAGCAGGTCGGCGTGCTGAGCATCCTCGCCCGCGAATTCGGCCTGATGGTCACCGCCGGCAGTGACTTCCACGGCCCCAGCGACTGGTCGGAGCTGGGCCTCTACCGGAGTGTGCCGGAGGACCTGCAGCCACTCTGGCCGCGCTTTGCCAGCGCCGAGAACGCCATCGGGATCAAGGAGACTCCATGAGCCAGTTCTTTCAGATCCACCCGGAAAATCCCCAGGCGCGCCTGATCAAGCAGGCGGTGGAGATCGTCCGGCAGGGGGGAGTGATCGCCTATCCCACCGACTCGTCCTATGCACTGGGTTGTCGCATCGGCGAAAAGTCCGCGGTGGAGCGTATCCGCCACATCCGCCGGCTGGACGACAAGCACAACTTCACCCTGGTCTGCCGCGACCTGTCGGAGCTCGGCCTCTACGCCAAGGTCGACACCGGCCTGTTCCGTCTGCTCAAGGCGCATACCCCTGGCCCCTACACCTTCATCCTCAACGCCACTCGCGAAGTGCCGCGCATGCTGCTGCACCCCAAGCGCCGCACCATCGGCCTGCGCGTGCCGGCCTGCCCGATCGCCCTGGCGCTGCTGGAAGAGCTGGGTGAGCCGCTGATGAGCGTCAGCCTGATCCTGCCCGGCCAGAGCGAGCCGCTGAACGATCCGTACGAGATGCGTGACCTGCTGGAGCATTCGGTGGACCTGATCATCGACGGCGGTTTCGGCGGCGGCGAGGCCTCTACCGTGATCGCCCTGACTGACGAAGACCCGGTGGTCGTGCGCGTCGGCTGTGGCGATCCGGAACCCTTCATGGTCAACGCCTGAGCGCGCCCGGCGTGCTGGCTATACTCCCTCGTTCCATCGCCGAACCCGCGAGGTTGACCGCTTGACCAGCGTCGAATCCCTGCGCCGTGTGCTGTCCGGCATGCGCCCCACCGGGCGCCTGCACCTGGGGCATTACCACGGCGTGCTGCAGAACTGGGTGAAACTGCAGCATGAGTACGAATGCTACTTCTCCATCGTCGACTGGCATGCCCTGACCACCGAGTACGATGAAACCGCCAGCATCCGCCAGCACGTGCGCGACATGGCCATCGACTGGCTGGCGGTGGGCGTCAGCCCCAGCGCCGCGACCCTGTTCATCCAGTCCCAGGTGCCCGAGCACGCCGAGTTGCACCTGCTGCTGTCGATGATCTGCCCGCTGTCGTGGCTGGAGCGCGTGCCGACCTACAAGGAGCTGCAGGAAAAACTGGTCCACAAGGACCTCTCCACCTTCGGCTTCCTCGGCTACCCGCTGCTGCAGGCCGCGGACATCCTGATCTACCGCGCGGGCCTGGTACCGGTGGGCTCCGACCAGTTCGCCCACGTGGAATTCACCCGTGAGATCGCCCGCCGCTTCAACCACCTGTACGGCGGCGAAGTGGACTTCGAAGACCGCGCCCAGACCGCCATCGCCCGCCTGGGCAAGAAGACCGGCAAGCTCTACAGCAGCCTGCGCCGCGCCTGGCAGGAACAGGGCGATGCCGAGGCCCTGGAAACCGCCCGCGCGCTGCTGATGGAGCAGCAGAACCTGACCCTGGGCGACCGCGATCGGCTGTTCGGCTACCTCGAAGGCACCAGTCGCGTGCTGCTGCCCGAGCCGCAGACCCTCACTAGCCATGCGTCGAAACTGCCGGGGCTGGACGGGCAGAAGATGTCCAAGTCGCACCACAACACCATCGCCCTGCGCGACAGTCCGACGGTGATCGAGGAAAAGATCGCGCGCATGCCCACCGACCCGGCGCGGGTACACCGCCATGATCCGGGCGAGCCGGAGCGTTGTCCGGTATGGCAGTGGCACCTGATCTACTCCGACGATGGTTGCCGCCAGTGGGTGCAGGAGGGCTGCCGCAGCGCCGGCATTGGCTGCCTGGACTGCAAACGGCCACTGATTGAGTCGATCCTCCAGGAACTGGCGCCGATCCAGGAGCGCGCGCTGGACTATGAGGACAACCCCGAGCTGGTACGTAGCATCCTCGCCGAAGGCGCCGAGCGCGCCCGCGAGGCGGCGCGGGAGACCTTGGTGGAAGTGCGGCATGCCATGGGGCTGTCGTACCGATAGGCACCGCATTGGCTTCTTGTAGGAGCGAGCTTGCTCGCGAACCCAGCTCTGCAGCGAGGCTTTGGTTCGCGAGCAAGCTCGCTCCTACAGAAGAGCCTTGCGTGCCGCGGGATGCGACACCGCCCATCCCTTGCGCCAAAACCCCCTCGCGCCGCCGGCAAAAGCAGGGATAATGCCGCCTTCGAACCCCAGTGTCTGACGAGTGGCCGATGAGTGACCTGACCGAGCCGGAAGCCCCCGCCGCCGCCCCTGAATACCAGGTGCCGGTGCAGTTGGCGCTCGTCTACGGCGAGGCTCTGACGGAGATGCCGCAGGACCTGTACATCCCGCCGGACGCCCTGGAGGTCTTCCTCGAGGCCTTCGAAGGCCCGCTCGACCTGCTGCTCTATCTGATCCGCAAGCAGAACATCAACATCCTCGACATCCCCGTGGCGGAGATCACCCGCCAGTACATGGGCTACGTCGAGCTGATGAAGTCGGTGCACCTGGAGCTGGCCGCCGAGTACCTGGTGATGGCCGCCATGCTCGCTGAGATCAAGTCGCGCATGCTGCTGCCGCGCTCGGCCGAGGCCGAGGAAGAAGAGGAGGACCCGCGCGCCGAGCTGATCCGTCGTCTGCAGGAGTACGAGCGCTTCAAGAAGGCCGCCGAGGACCTCGACGAACTGCCGCGCCTGGGCCGTGACTACGTGGTGCCCACCGTTGCCGCGCCTGATGCGCGGGCGCGCCGGCTGTTGCCGGAAGTGGACATGCAGGAACTGATGCTGTGCATGGCCGAGGTGCTGCGCCGCGCCGACCTGTTCGAAAGCCACCAGGTCACCCGTGAAATGCTCTCCACCCGCGAGCGCATGAGCGAAATCCTCGAGCGTCTGAAGGGGGAGGGCTTCGTGCCTTTCATCACGCTGTTCCGCGTTGAGGAAGGCAAGCTCGGCGTGGTGGTGACCTTCATGGCGGTGCTCGAGCTGGTCAAGGAACAGCTGGTGGAATTGGTGCAGAACGAAGCCTTCGCTCCGATCCATGTCCGTGCCCGCACCGAAGTGCAGGAAGGCGCCGCGCCCGTCGAGGAGGTGCTGGAGGAGGGCGACGAGGATGTCTTCGAGCCCCGCGAGGAGCCGCCGGCCGAGCTGACCTTCGAGGATGGCCGCTTCGACGAAGGCGTCGAGACGGACGCAGAGCCCGACGAAGAGCCGCTCTGATCCGCCAGCGTTGCCCTGGCGCCACGCTTTGAGTAGCTTTCCCGCCTGAACGACCAATCCTTACCATCTGACCCGAGCTTCCCGATGAACCTGTCCGACCCGCAAGAACTGGCGACATTGCTCGAAGGCATCCTCCTGGCTGCCGGCAAGCCCATGTCGCTGGAGCGCCTCGGCGAGCTGTTCGAGGAAGCCGAACGCCCCGAGCCGCAGCAGTTTCGCGATGCGCTGGCGATACTGAGCCTGTCCTGCTCCGGGCGCGCCTTCGAGCTCAAGGAAGTCGCCACCGGCTACCGCCTGCAGGTGCGCGAGAAGTTCGCCTCCTGGGTTGGCCGGCTCTGGGAGGAGCGCCCGCAGCGCTATTCCCGTGCGCTGCTGGAGACCCTGGCGCTGATCGCCTATCGCCAGCCCATCACCCGTGGCGAGATCGAGGAAATCCGTGGCGTCGCGGTGAACACCCAGATCGTCAAGACGCTGATGGAGCGCGAGTGGATCCGCATCGTCGGCTACCGCGAAGTCCCCGGCCGCCCGGCGATGCTTGCCACCACTCGCACCTTCCTCGATTACTTCAACCTGAAGAGCCTGGAGGAGCTGCCGCCGCTGGCCGAGCTGAAACTGATGGAGCCCGAACCGCAGCCGGTCCTTGAGGACATGGCGCCGGTGGCCAGCCTGCCGAGTCCCGAGGAGTACGACGAGGACTACATTCCGCCGTCCTTGCAGGCCCTCGCCGACCAGGCCGTGCGGGATGCTGGCGAGGAGCCGGAGCCCGCGCCGCCGGAGGAGCCGAAGGAGGAAACCAGCTTCCGCAGCCTGCTCGCCGAGCTGGACGAGATGGAGCAGGGCCTGAAGACCGACTTCGACGACCTGATCGACCGCCCGCCGAGCGACGACGAGGACACCGGTGTGGATGCCGACTTCAGTGGCGTCCACGGCCTGCCCGAAGTTGCGTCCGACGCCGAGGCTGCGAGTGCCGTCGAACCCGATGCGTCGGCCGAGCCCGCTGCGCAGCCTGAAGCGGCGCCCCAGCCGCCGGCTTCCGCGCCGGAAGAAGAGTGGGACGAGGAGCGCGCGCTGCGTGAAGCCATGCGCGAGGAAATGGAATTCAACCGGCTCAATCGCGACCATTGAGACCCGTCCAACGGCGTTTTCCAGCCGTTCGGTGATTGACTTCCGCCTTCGGCGCGACGACCTTATGTGCCGCGTTCGAAAGGCGCTGGCGACTACACCCGGGGGAGTTGCCGGAATCCCACCTGTTCGATGCCCCTCTAACAACATTCCACAGTGGCCCGGCGCTTCGCGCAGGCTGCTGAGTACCCATATGAAAAGAACTCCAATCAGCCGTATCTGCTGGCTCGGCCTCCTGCTGGGTTTGAGCAGTGCTTCGCTTTCCGCCGCCGAATCTGCTGTCGTAGCGCCCGCCGTGCCATTGGCCGGCCAGTCCAAGGACGCCTTCATCGACAGCCTGATGCAGCGCATGACGCTGGAAGAGAAGATCGGCCAGTTGCGCCTGGTCAGCGTCGGGCCGGACCATCCCAAGCCGGTACTGCTGAAGGAAATCGCCGAAGGCACCACCGGCGCGGTATTCAACACCGTCGTCCGTCCGGGCATCCGCGACCTGCAGGACGCGGCCATGAAGAGTCGCCTGAAGATCCCGCTGTTCTTCGCCTATGACGTGGTCCACGGCCATCGCACCGTATTCCCCATCGGCCTGGGCCTGGCGGCGAGCTGGGACATGGCGTCGATCGAGCGCAGCGCCCGTGTCGCGGCCATCGAGGCCAGCGCCGACGGCCTCAACCTGACGTATTCGCCCACCGTCGACATCGCCCGCGATCCGCGCTGGGGCCGTGTCTCCGAAGGCTTCGGCGAAGACGCCTGGCTGACCAGCAAGGTCGCCGCCGCGGTGGTCAAGGGCTACCAGGGCAAGGGCCTGAACCAGCCGGAAACCATCATGGCCGGGGTCAAGCACTTCGCCCTGTACGGCGCCGGCGAAGGCGGCCGCGACTACAACACCGTGGACATGAGCCCGCAGCGCATGTTCCAGGACTACCTGCCGCCGTACCGCGCCGCCATCGACGCCGGCGCCGGCGCGGTGATGGTCTCGCTGAACAGCATCAACGGCGTTCCGGCCACCGCCAACAAATGGCTGCTGCAGGACCTGCTGCGCAAGCAGTGGGGCTACAAGGGCCTGACCCTGAGCGACCACGGCGCGGTGCTGGAGCTGATCAAGCACGGCGTGGCCGCCACCGAGCGTGATGCCACCCAGGCGGCGATCAATGCTGGCGTCGAAATGAACATGAACGACGATCTCTACGGCAAGCACATGCCCGAGCTGCTCAAGGCCGGGCTGATCAGTCAGGACGAGATCGACCGCGCTTGCCGCGACGTGCTCGCCGCCAAGTGGGATATGGGCCTGTTCCAGGACCCGTACCGCTACCTCCAGGGCAAGGACCCGGTCGACACCGATGCCGAGGAGCGCCTGCATCGCGCCGACGCCCGCGAGATCGCCCGCAAGGGTATGGTCCTGCTGAAGAACGAAGGCGGCGTGCTGCCGCTCAAGCGCGACGGCGTGATCGCCCTGATCGGCCCGCTGGCCGACAGCAAGCGCGACGTGATGGGTAGCTGGTCCGCCGCCGGCAAGGCGTTCCAGGCCGTGACCGTGCTCGAAGGCATGGGCGCCGCCACCCGTGGCCACGCTGCGCTGCTCTACGCCAAGGGCGCCAACGTCACCGACGATCCGGAAATCGTCAAATACCTCAACGAGTACAGCGAAGACGTGAAGGTCGACTCGCGCAGCCCGAAAGCCATGATCGACGAAGCCGTCGAGAAGGCGAAACAGGCTGATGTGGTGGTGGCCGTGGTCGGCGAATCCCAGGGCATGGCCCACGAGGCGTCGAGCAAGACCAACCTGCACATCGCGCAGAGCCAGATCGAGCTGCTCAAGGCCCTCAAGGCCACCGGCAAGCCGCTGGTGCTGGTGCTGATGAATGGCCGTCCGATGGACCTGCGCTGGGAAAGCGCCAACGCCGATGCGGTGCTGGAAACCTGGTTCAGCGGCACCGAGGGCGGCAACGCCATCGCCGACGTGCTGTTCGGCGACTACAACCCGTCGGGCAAGCTGACCATGACCTTCCCGCGCTCGGTGGGCCAGGTGCCGATCTACTACAACCACCTGAACACCGGCCGCCCGTTCGATCACGAGCACCCGAACAAGTACACCTCGCGCTACTTCGATTCGGAGAACGGCCCGCTGTACCCGTTCGGCTACGGCCTGAGCTACACCGACTTCAGCGTCTCCGACGTGAAGCTGTCGGGCAGCAAGTTGAAGAAGGGTGACCAGCTGACCGCCAGCGTGACCGTGAAGAACACCGGCAAGGTCGCCGGCGAAACCACCGTGCAGCTCTACCTGCGCGACGTCGCCGCCTCCATCAGCCGTCCGGTCAAGGAGCTCAAGGGCTTCGAGAAGATCCTGCTGCAGCCGGGCGAGTCGAAGGTCGTGCAGTTCCCGATCCGCGAGGAAGACCTGCGCTTCTACGACAGCCAGTTGCGTTACGCCTCGGAGCCGGGCGAGTTCAAGGTCTACGTTGGCCTGGATTCGGACAACGTGAAGGAGCAGAGCTTCACGCTGCTCTAAGCGCTAACCGCTGCTGCAAACCAAACGCCACGGCTGGTTCAGCCGTGGCGTTTTTCTTTCAGGCGGCTTTTGCCATGCTGCGGGCGCGAAGGCCGATCAGCCAGCGCACTGCGCCTTGCACCAGTAGCGCCAGCAACGCCGCTTCGGCGAAGCTCCACAGGACGTCGTTATCCGGCAAGCACAGGGCCAGCCACAGGCAAAAGGCCGCGAAGGCCGGGCGTCCGGTGACCATGCCGCGCAGCAGGGCGATGACGAAGCCCGCGCCGTGCAGCCGCTGCGACGACACGCAGAGCACGATGGAGAGCAGCGGGAATACCGCCAGCAGTCCGCTCCAGCTCGGTCCTGCCCAACCGGCGAGGGCGGTGACAGACAACGTCAGCAGCGCACCGGCGAGCATGCGCAGGCCCAGTTCGACGCGGCCCAGTGGAGCGATGGCGGCGCTGAGCTCGGCACGGGGCATGAACAGCTGGCTGGTCAACGCGCCCACGGCCGCAGCGAGCAATGCCCATACGGGCGAGACGGGCAGTTGGGTCAGTGCCCAGCCGGCCACCAGCCAGGCGAGCATGGCGCCGGTCAACGCGAGCGGCCATCTTTGGCGCCGACAGATCCAGGCATAGGCTAAGTTGAACGCCTCGGCGGCGAAGATCGCGGCCAGCGCGAGCAGCGCGGCCTGGGCGCCGAACTGGCGGCCATGTTCCACGGTGATCAGGTAGAGAATGGGGCCGGCGATGGCGGGCAAGGCGGCGAGACAGCCGGCCACGGCCGGGCCCCACCAGCGCCCGGAGAGGGACACCAGCAGCAGGAACAGCGGAACCAGGGTGAGCTTGAGGGCGAGCATCAGCGAGGCCGGAAAGCGTGGAGGGCGGATTCTAGCAAGGCAGGCGTCCTTCGATTGCTGGCGTCGATCGCTCCGATGGGGAATTCGAGTTGGACCTTGGCACCGCGCGGGTGTCCATTAGCAGAGGCCCACTGACATTCATCCAGCCGAAACCATGAGGAAGTCCGTGAAGAGTCCGTGCATCAAGGTCTGCGAGTTCGAAGAAGGTATCTGCCTGGGCTGTGGCCGCAGCCGTGAGGAAATCAAGGCGTGGAAGCGCGTCGATCATCTCGGCCAGGAGGCGATCCGGGCCGAGGCCGATATGCGTCTGCTGGTGCTGCAGGCGCAGGGGAAAAGGCGGTATCGCTGAGTGAAAGGCTGTTCGCGAGCAAGCTCGCTCCTACGAAGAGCCGGAACTCCAGACCTGTAGGAGCGAGCTTGCTCGCGAACCTCGCTTCACCCCCGCGCCGCAACCATCGCCCGCGCCGTATCCAGCATGCGGTTGGAGAACCCCCATTCGTTGTCGTACCAGGCCATCACCTTCACCAGCCGGCCGTTCACCCGTGTATGGCTGGCGTCGAAGATGGCCGAGCGCGGATCGTGGTTGAAATCCACCGACACCAGCGGTTGGCGGTTGAAACCGAGGATCGCCGAGGTTTCGCTGGCCCGCTCCATCAGCGCGTTAACCTCTTGCGCACTGGTATCGCGGGCGACCTGCAGCGTGAGGTCCACCAGCGACACGTTGATCACCGGCACCCGCACCGCCAGGCCGGTCAGTTTGCCGGCCAGCTCCGGCAGCACCAGGCCCACCGCCTCGGCGGCACCGGTCTTCGTGGGGATCATCGACTGGGTCGCCGAACGTGCCCGGTATGGGTCGCTGTGGTAGACGTCGGAGAGGTTCTGGTCGTTGGTGTAGGCGTGGATGGTGGTCATCAGCCCATGCTCGATGCCCAGTTCGCGGTACAGCACCTGGGCCACGGGCGCCAGGCAGTTGGTAGTGCAGGAAGCGTTGGAGACGATCTGGTGTTCCGCGCGCAGAATCCCTTCGTTGACGCCGAACACCACCGTGGCATCCGCGTCCTGGCCGGGGGCCGAGATCAGTACCTGGCGCGCGCCGGCCTGCAGGTGTGCGGCGGCCTTGTCGCGGGAGGTGAAGAGGCCGGTGCACTCCAGCACGATGTCCACGCCCAGCGCTTTCCACGGCAAATCCGCCGGGTTGCGGATGGCCGTGACGGCAATCATGTCGCCTTCTACTCTGAGGCTTTCGGCGTCATGCTCGACCTGACCGGGAAAGCGCCCGTGGACGCTGTCGTATTGCAGCAGGTGGGCGTTGATCGTGGCGTCACCGAGGTCATTGATCGCCACGACTTGCAGGTGCTGGCGATAGTGCCCCGCATAGAGCGCGCGGAGCACGTTCCGACCGATGCGGCCAAATCCGTTGATTGCCAGGCGTATAGTCATGAAGGTCGTCTCTTTTCTTTTGTTGTGGTAAAAACCATTAAATTTCGCCATCGACGAAAAGTAAACGCCTAGTAATCGATGATTATGTTGTAAAAACAACAACTGATAGTCTGTAGGAGAATGCTGCCATGCACCCTCGTGTGCTTGAAGTCACCCAGCGCATCCAGGCCCGCAGCGCGTCCACGCGACAGCGCTACCTCGATCTGGTCAAGGCAGCCGCCACCAAGGGCCCGCACCGCGGCACGCTGCCCTGCGGAAACCTCGCCCATGGTGTCGCGGCCTGTGGTGAATCCGACAAACAGGCGCTGCGGCTGATGAACCAGGCCAACGTCGCCATCGTCTCCGCTTACAACGACATGCTCTCCGCGCACCAGCCGCTGGAGCGCTTCCCGGAGCTGATCAAGGACGCCCTGCGGCAGATCGGCTCGGTCGGCCAGTTCGCTGGCGGCGTGCCGGCCATGTGCGATGGCGTCACCCAGGGCGAACCGGGTATGGAGCTGTCCCTGGCCAGCCGCGACGTGATCGCCATGGGCACCGCCATTGCCCTGTCCCACAACATGTTCGACGCCGCCCTGTGTCTGGGCGTCTGCGACAAGATCGTCCCCGGCCTGCTGATCGGCTCGCTGCGCTTCGGCCACCTGCCGGTGGTGTTCGTGCCCGCCGGCCCGATGCCCACCGGCATCTCCAACAAGGAGAAGGCCGCAGTGCGCCAGCTGTTCGCCGAAGGCAAGGCCACCCGCGAGGAGTTGCTGGCCTCGGAGATGGCTTCCTACCACGCGCCGGGTACCTGCACCTTCTACGGCACCGCCAACACCAACCAGTTACTGGTGGAGGTAATGGGCCTGCACCTGCCTGGGGCCTCCTTCGTCAACCCGAACACCCCGCTGCGCGACGAACTGACCCGCGAAGCCGCCCGCCAGGCTGCGCGCCTGACCCCGGAGAACGGCCAGTTCGTGCCCATGGCGGAAATCGTCGACGAGAAGGCCATGGTCAACTCGGTGGTGGCGCTGCTGGCCACCGGCGGCTCGACCAACCACACCCTGCACCTGCTGGCCATCGCCCAGGCGGCCGGCATCCAGCTGACCTGGCAGGACATGGCCGACCTCTCCGAAGTCGTGCCGACGCTGGCGCGCATCTACCCCAACGGCCAGGCCGACATCAACCACTTCCAGGCGGCGGGCGGCATGTCCTTCCTGATCCGCCAGCTGCTCGATGGCGGCCTGCTGCATGAAGACGTGCAGACCGTGGTCGGCAAGGGCCTGCGCCGCTATGTTCAGGAACCTTTCCTGGACGACGGCAAGCTGGTCTGGCGCGAAGGCCCGGCAGCGAGCCTGGACGAGAACATCCTGCGCCCCATCGACAAGCCGTTCTCCCCTGAGGGCGGCCTGCGCCTGATGGAAGGCAATCTCGGCCGCGGCGTCATGAAGGTTTCCGCCGTGGCGGTGGAGCACCAGATCGTCGAAGCCCCGGTGCGCATCTTCCACGACCAGTCGAGCCTGGCTGCCGCCTTCAAGGCCGGCGAGCTGGAGCGCGACCTGGTGGCCGTGGTGCGCTTCCAGGGCCCGCGCGCCAACGGCATGCCGGAGCTGCACAAGCTCACGCCGTTCCTCGGCGTGCTGCAGGACCGCGGCTTCAAGGTGGCGCTGGTCACCGACGGGCGTATGTCCGGCGCGTCCGGCAAGGTGCCGGCGGCGATCCACGTATCCCCGGAGGCACTCAACGGTGGCCCGCTGGCCAAGCTGCGCGATGGCGACGTGGTGCGCGTCGACGGCACCACCGGCGAACTGCGCGTTCTGGTGGACGCGGCGGAATGGCAGGCGCGTCCGCTCGTCGAGACACCGACCATTGATAACCTGGGCATGGGCCGCGAGCTGTTCGCCTTCATGCGCAATGCCTTCAGCCCGGCGGAGCAGGGCGCCTGCAGCTTCACGGCTGAACTCAACGGTCCGAGCTGACCCGTCTGACGTCCTGTGTGACGGACTGCCTGTCCGTCGCACGGGACGTTTCCGTCGCTGTCCTATGCTGGCATGATCCCGCGCCGCACCTTTCACCCAACTTCCAGGCCCGAGCCCGCGATGAACTCCAATAACGCTCAGTCCTCCTCCAACGGTTTCGCCCTGGTCGGCGATATCGGTGGCACCAACGCCCGCTTCGCCCTGTGGCGCGGTGAAGTCCTCGAATCCATCCAGGTCCTGGCCTGCGCCGACTACCCGCGCCCGGAAGACGCCGTGCGCGACTATTTGCAGCGCGTCGGCCAGCCGCTGTCTTCCGTCGAGAACGTCTGCCTGGCCTGTGCCGGTCCCGTTGGCGCTGGCGACTTCAAATTCACCAACAACCACTGGGTGATCCGCCGTGACGCCTTCCGTGCCGAACTGGGCCTGAGCCACCTGTTGCTGGTGAATGATTTCAGCACCATGGCCTGGGCAGCTTCGCGGCTGTCGGAAGAGCACCTGGTGCAGGTGCGCCCCGGCAAGGCGCTGGAAGGCCGTGCCAAGCTGATCATCGGCCCGGGCACCGGCCTGGGTGTAGGCAGCCTGATGCCGCTGCCCTCCGGTGGCTTCGAGGTATTGCCCTGTGAAGGCGGCCACGTCGACTTGCCGGTTACCTCCGAGCGCGACTTCGCCATCTGGCAACTGCTGCGCGAAAAATACGGCCACGTCTCGGCCGAGCGCGTGCTCTCCGGCAGCGGCCTGGAAAACCTCTACCGCATGAGCTGCCAGCTCGACGGCGTGGAGCCACTTTGCGCCACCGCCGCCGAGATCGGCGAGCGTGCCATGGCTGGCGATGCGTACGCCGATGCGGTGCTGGAGCACTTCTTCCTCTGGCTGGCACGGGTTGCCGGCAATGCGGTGTTGACGGTCGGCGCGCTGGGTGGCGTGTACATCACCGGCGGCATCGTCCCGCGCTTCCTCGAACGCTTCCAGCGCAGCGGTTTCGCCGAGGCGTTCCGCACCCGTGGCAAGACCAGCGGGCCGTACCTGGAGCCGATTCCGGTGTGGGTCATGACGGCAGATCACCCCGGCCTGTTCGGCGCGGGTGTTGCTCTGGAACAGGCGCTGCGCAACGAAGGTTGATTCACCGATACATCCATTAGAACAACAAGAAAGGACGCCCGACGTGAACCAGCCTGCCAAATCCATCCTGCTGGTGGACGACGACCAGGAAATCCGCGAGCTGCTGGAAACCTACCTCAGCCGCGCCGGCTTCCAGGTGCGCAGCGTCGCCGACGGCGAAAGCTTCCGGCGTGCGCTGTGCGACGAGGATGCCGCCCTGGCGATTCTCGACGTGATGCTGCCCGACGAGGACGGCTTCAGCCTCTGTCGCTGGATTCGTTCGCACCAGCGCCACGCGTGCATGCCGGTGATCATGCTCACTGCCAGCTCCGACGAGGCCGACCGCGTGGTGGGCTTGGAACTGGGCGCCGATGACTACCTCGGCAAGCCCTTCAGCCCCCGCGAGCTGCTGGCGCGGATCAAGGCGCTGCTGCGCCGCGCGCAGTTCACCCAGGTTCGGGGCGGCGAGGTCATCGCTTTCGACGACTGGCGGCTGGATACCATCAGCCACCGGCTGTTCCACGAGGACGGCGAGGAGCACTTCCTCAGTGGCGCCGACTTCGCGCTGCTCAAGCTGTTCCTCGACAACCCCCGGCAGATTCTCGACCGCGACACCATCGCCAGCGCCACCCGTGGCCGCGAGGTGATGCCGCTGGAGCGCATCGTCGACATGGCCGTCTCGCGCTTGCGCCAACGCCTGCGCGATACCGACAAACCGGCGCGGCTGATCCAGACCGTGCGTGGCAGCGGCTACCTGCTGGCCGCTCAGGTTCGCCCGCATCTCGCCGGTCATGAGTGAGCGCCGCCGCTGGTCACTGGTGCCGCGCTCGCTGCTCGGCCGCATGCTGTTGCTCACCCTGCTGGCGGTGCTGATCGCCCAGGGGCTGTCGAGCCTGTTCTGGATTTCCCACCTGCGCAGCAGCCAGCGTGACGGCCTGCTCACCAGCTCGCGCAGCCTGGCCTATTCCATGGCTGCCAGCGTCAGTTACTTCCGTTCGCTGCCCATCGGCTACCGTCCGCTGGTGCTCGATCAGTTGCGCAGCATGGGCGGTACGCGCTTCTTCGTTTCGCTTAACGAACGCCCGCTGGACATGCGTGCGCTACCGGACACCACCAACAAGCAGGCGGTGATCGACATCGTGCAGGACGTGCTGCACCAGAAGTTGGGCAAGGACGTCGAGCTGCAGGTGGAGTTCGTCAGTCCCGATGACCTGCGGCTGTTCAACGGCGAGTTGAAGCTGGAAGAACTGCCGCGCTCCTGGGCGCATTACGCGTTGACGCTGGAACCGGTGAACCCGCCGGTGCTGGTCACGCAGATCCGCATCGGCGTCAGCGAATGGCTGTACATCGCCAGCCTGATGCCGGCGCCCTATGTCACCCTGGAGCCCGAAGGCCTGCCGCCGCAGCAGGTCATTTCCATCGTTTTCACCACGCTGTTGCTGCTGCTGTTCACCGGCACCCTGGTGCACTGGCAGAGTCGCCCGCTCAAACGCCTGGCCCGCGCCGCCCGCGACATCGCCCTGGGTGGCCAGGACCAGCCGCTGGAGGAGAGCGGGGCGAGCGAACTGGTGGAGGTTTCCCGCGCCTTCAACACCATGCGCGAGCGCATCGATCGTTACGTCAACGAGCGTGGCCAACTGTTCAGCGGTATCTCCCACGACCTGCGCACCCCGATCACCCGCTTGCGCCTGCGGGTCGAACTGCTGGAGGACGAGCAGGCGCAGGAGAAGTTCAGTCACGACCTCGACGAGTTGGAGTTGCTGGTGAAGGGAGCGCTGCAATGCGTGAAGGACACCGACATCCACGAGAACATCGAGCCGGTGGACCTCAACCAACTGCTGCAATACGTGGCCGGCCCCTACATCGCGGATGGCCGCGTCGAGGTGCTGGGCGCCGCACTTGAGCCCTACCCGGGCAAGCCGCTGGCACTCAAGCGCTGCATCGGCAACCTGCTGGACAACGCACTGAAGTACGGCGGCCGCGCTCAGCTGAGCATCGAGGACGATGTCGACGCGGTGGTCCTGCATGTCGACGACCAGGGGCCGGGTGTGCCGGAGCAGCGCCTGGAGAAGGTCTTCGAGCCGCGCTTCCGGTTGTCTGAACGGGGGCAGGGCTACGGCCTCGGGTTGGGGATCGCGCGCAACATTGCTCATACGCACGGTGGGGAAGTGACGTTGCAGAATCGCCGGGAGGGTGGGTTGAGGGTGACGTTGCGGTTGCCGAGGTTGGAGGTGGAGTAAGGCGGTTCGAGTTTGCCGGTAGGTATGGCGTGTGCTGAGGACGTTTCCCTCTCCCTAACCCTCTCCCTGAAGGGAGAGGGGACTTGCCCGGCATGCTCGTTCAGACCTGAGTCGGCTTGATACAAAGGTCACCAGGAGCGCAGAAAGCTACAGACAGCTCGGAAAATTCCCTCTCCCTTCAGGGAGAGGGCTGGGGAGAGGGTGGCGGGCCGAGGCACTAGCCTCCAGCAGTACATCCGCTGGAGCCTCGCGAATGACCTCCCACCTCACCCAATTCTCAAAACAACTGCGCCACGACCAGACCGAAGCCGAGCGAGCCCTCTGGCACCACCTGCGCGCCCACCGCTTCCTCGGTCTCAAATTCCGCCGGCAGAAGGCCATAGGGCCCTACATCATCGATTTCATTTGTCACGAACGAATGTTGATCATCGAACTGGATGGTGGACAGCATCTGGGCTCCGGCCGAGACCAGCAGCGCGACGCATGGCTCAAAACCAAAGGTTTCAAAGTCCTGCGCTTCTGGAATCATGATGTGCTGTTGAAGATGGATTCGGCGCTGGAGGTGATACGCCTGGCGATTGATGGGGACGCTTTTCCCTCTCCCCAACCCTCTCCCTGAAGGGAGAGGGGGCTGCTCGGCGTGAAGCGAAATGTCGGCGTCAGCCGGCCTTCTCATTGATGTTTGAAGCTGCGATGGCATCAGGAGAGCTGCTCGCTTGGCATCGCAGAGGACAGCTCCCTCTCCCTTCAGGGAGAGGGCGGGGGAGAGGGTGGTAGGCCGAGCAGAATTCCCCCAGGGGTATCCGAAAGCGCGCATTCACGCTCCAATCCACCTCTTTGCTCATCCCCACCAAAGCCCCCAATGTCACCACCTGGTGACAATCAAAGATCGCTTCGTTACCCGGAGAACGGAATGCCTTGGATAGACTCGGACCATCGCAAGCGCAGACTTGCCTCCAATAACAAGAACAAGGTGCTCCCCATGAATGCGATCCGTCGCCTGTCGGCCGCCATCTGTCTTTCCTCCTTCTGTCTCTCCCCAATGCTTGCCCATGCCGGTGAAGTCGAAGTGCTGCACTGGTGGACGTCGCCCGGTGAAAAGCGCGCCGCCGAAACCCTGAAGAAACTCGTCGAGGCCAAGGGCCACACCTGGAAGGACTTCGCCGTCGCCGGTGGCGGTGGCGAAGCCGCCATGACCGTGCTGAAGACCCGCGCCGTGTCCGGCAATCCGCCGGCTGCCGCGCAGATCAAGGGGCCGGACATCCAGGAGTGGGGTGAACTGGGCCTGCTCGCCGACCTCAACGATGTCGCGGCCGAGGGCAAGTGGGACCAGCTGCTGCCGCCGCAGGTGGCGCAGATCATGAAGTACAAGGGCGACTACGTGGCCGTGCCGGTCAACGTGCACCGGGTGAACTGGCTGTACATCAACCCGGAAGTCTTCAAGAAGGCCGGCGCCACGCCGCCGACCACCCTGGATGAATTCTTCTCCGCCGCCGACAAGCTCAAGGCCGCCGGCTTCACGCCGCTGGCCCATGGCAGCCAGCCGTGGCAGGACGGCACCCTGTTCGAGAACCTGGTGCTCAGCAAGATGGGCCCGGAAGGCTACCGCAAGGCCTTCGTCGAGCTGGACAAGGAAACCCTCACCGGCGCGCCGATGGCTGACGTCTTCGCTGCGCTCAAGAAGCTGCACGGCTACGTCGATGCGGACGCCGCCGGCCGCGAATGGAACGTCGCCACCGGCATGGTCATCAACGGCAAGGCCGGCATGCAGATCATGGGCGACTGGGCCAAGAGCGAGTTCACCGCCGCCGGCAAGGTGGCGGGCAAGGATTATCAGTGCCTGCCGTTCCCCGGAACGCAGAAGGCATTCGACTACAACATCGACTCGCTGGTGATGTTCAAGCTGAGCAACGAGGAAAACCGCAAGGCCCAGGAAGACCTGGCGCGGGCGGTACTCGACCCGTCCTTCCAGAAGGACTTCAGCCTGAACAAGGGCTCGATCCCGGTAAGACTGGACGTCGACATGACGCCCTTCGACAGCTGTGCCCAACAGTCCATGAAGGACTTCAAGGCCGCCTCCGCCAGCAACAACCTGGTGCCGAGCATGGCCCATAGCATGGCCGCCTCCAGCTACGTGCAGGGCGCGATCTTCGACGTGGTCACCAACTTCTTCAACGACCCCGCCGCCGATCCGCAGAAGGCCGCGCAGCAACTGGGCGCCGCCATCCAGGCCGCCGCGCAGTAAGGCGCTCGCCGGCTCCGTAGCGGAGCCGGCTTCTCTCCCAGCAGAACGATTCCGGGCGGCCGCCGCAGCCCGGGCGGGCTCACTCATCCTCGAGAAAGCAGATGGCGACCCAATCTCCGACTTTCACTCCTGCAGCCAGCCCGCGCGCTTCGCTGCTCGACGGCCTGCAGGCCTGGCTGCCGAAGCTGGTGCTGGCCCCGAGCATGCTCGTGGTGCTGGTCTGCGTGTACGGCTACATCGGCTGGACGCTGCTGCTGTCCTTCACCAATTCGCGCTTCATGCCGGCCTACAGCTGGGCCGGACTGACCCAGTACCTGCGCCTCTGGGACAACGACCGCTGGTGGGTGGCGAGCAAGAACCTGCTGCTGTTCGGCGGCCTGTTCATCGGCGTTTGCCTGGTGCTCGGGGTCTTCCTCGCCGTGCTGCTGGACCAGCGCATCCGCCGCGAAGGCTTCATTCGCACCGTTTACCTCTACCCCATGGCGCTGTCGATGATCGTCACCGGCACCGCCTGGAAGTGGTTGCTCAACCCCGGCCTGGGGCTGGACAAGCTGCTGCGCGACTGGGGCTGGACGGGTTTTCGCTTCGACTGGCTGGTGGACCCGGAGCGGGTCGTCTATTGCCTGGTGATCGCCGCCGTGTGGCAGGCCTCCGGCTTCGTCATGGCGTTGTTCCTCGCCGGCCTGCGCGGTGTCGATCCGGCCATCGTGCGCGCCGCCCAGGTGGATGGCGCGAGCCTGCCGACCATCTACCTGCGTATCGTCCTGCCGAGCCTGCGCCCGGTGTTCTTCAGCGCGTTGATGATCCTCGCGCACATCGCCATCAAGAGCTTCGACCTGGTCGCCGCGATGACCGCCGGCGGCCCCGGCTACTCCTCCGACCTGCCGGCGATGTTCATGTACGCCCACACCTTCACCCGCGGCCAGATGGGCCTGGGCGCGGCCAGCGCGATGCTGATGCTGGGCGCCGTGCTGGCCATCGTCGTGCCGTACCTGTATTCCGAACTGCGGGGCAAGCGCTATGCATGACTCGACCCTTAAATCGTCGTTCAGCCTGAGCCGCCTGGCGGTGCACGCGACCCTCTGGGGAGCCGTGGCGCTGTACGTTATACCGCTGCTGGTGATGCTGCTGACCAGCTTCAAATCACCCGAGGACATCCGCACCAGCAACCTGTTGGCACTGCCGGACGTGTTCACCGTGATCGGCTGGGTGAAAGCCTGGGGCGCGGTGGGCGACTACTTCTGGAACTCGGTGAAGATCACCGTTCCAGGCGTGCTGATCTCCACCTTCATCGGCGCCATGAACGGCTACGTGCTATCGATGTGGCGCTTCCGCGGCTCGCAGCTGTTCTTCGGCGCGCTGCTGTTCGGCTGCTTCCTGCCGTTCCAGGTGATCCTCCTGCCGATGTCCTTCACCCTCGGCAAGCTCGGTCTGGCCAACACCACCATTGGCCTGGTGATGGTGCACTGCATCTACGGCCTGGCCTTCACCACGTTGTTCTTCCGCAACTACTTCGTGGCGATTCCTGATGCGCTGGTGAAGGCCGCGCGCCTGGACGGTGCGGGGTTCTTCACCATCTTCCTACGCATTCTGATGCCGATGTCCACCCCCATCGTCATGGTCTGTCTGATCTGGCAGTTCACCCAAATCTGGAATGATTTCCTCTTTGGGGTGGTGTTCGCCAGTGGCGACGCCCAGCCCATCACGGTGGCTCTGAACAACCTGGTGAACATCAGCACGGGCGTGAAGGAATACAACGTCGACATGGCGGCCGCGATGATCGCGGCGCTGCCCACGCTGGTGGTCTACGTACTGGCCGGCAAGTACTTCGTGCGCGGGCTCACCGCCGGCGCCGTCAAAGGTTGAGGTAAGCACCGATGTCCACCCTTGAACTGCACAACCTGCACAAGTCCTACGGCGCGGGCCTGGCGGACACTCTGAAATCGATCAACCTGTCGATCGAATCGGGCGAATTCCTGATTCTGGTCGGGCCGTCTGGCTGTGGGAAATCCACCCTGATGAACTGCATCGCCGGCCTCGAAAATGTCACCGGCGGCGCCATCCTGGTCGACGGCCAGGACATCAGTGGGATGAGTCCGAAAGATCGCGATATCGCCATGGTGTTCCAGTCCTACGCCCTTTACCCAACCATGAGCGTGCGCGAGAACATTGCTTTCGGCCTGAAAATTCGCAAGCTGCCCAAGCCCGAGATCGACGCGGAAGTGGCTCGCGTTTCGAAGCTGCTGCAGATCGAACACCTGCTCGAACGCAAGCCCTCGCAGCTTTCCGGCGGCCAGCAGCAGCGCGTGGCCATGGGCCGGGCGCTGGCGCGGCGGCCGAAGATCTACCTGTTCGACGAGCCGCTGTCGAATCTCGACGCCAAGCTGCGCGTGGAGATGCGTACCGAAATCAAGCTGATGCACCAGCGCCTGAAGACCACCACGGTGTACGTGACCCACGATCAGATCGAGGCCATGACCCTGGGTGACAAGGTGGCGGTGATGAAGGACGGCATCGTGCAGCAGTTCGGTACGCCGCAGCAGATCTACAACGACCCGGCGAACCTGTTCGTCGCCAGCTTCATCGGCTCGCCGCCGATGAACTTCATTCCGCTCAAGGTGCAGCAGCAGGGCAGCCGGCTGGTCGGTCTGCTGGACAGTGGCCAGGACCGTTGCGAGCTGCCACTGCAACTGGACGCCGGGCTGGTCGAGGGCCGCGAACTGATACTCGGCGTGCGCCCGGAGCAGGTTCAACTGGCCACCGATGGCGCCAACGGCCCGAGCGATCTGCGCGCCGAAGTCGAAGTGGTCGAGCCCACCGGCCCGGACACCCTGGTCTTCGTCTCCCTCAATGGCGTCAAGGTCTGCTGCCGCCTCGCGCCGGACCAGGCGCCGCAGCCAGGCTCTTCCCTGCAGCTGCGCTTCGATCCCTCCCGCGCGCTGCTGTTCGATGCGCAGAGCGGTGAGCGCCTGCGTGCCGAGCCACGTGGCGATGGCGCAAACAAGGTAACGCCGCTCTCGCGGCAGAAGCATTCCTGAACTGTATGACCACTGCCTGAAGTTCACTGCCTGAAACTACGCTTAAAACCAAGACAACGAGGACGCTGGAGATGCACAAGAACAACAAGAACCTGCCTGCAGCAAGGACCCTGGGCTGCCTGCTCGCACTGAGCTGCGTGGGCAATGTCGCGCATGCCGCCGATGCCTTCTCTTCCGAGTCCCAATGGGGCCTGGGCGACTGGGGCGGCAAGCGCACCGAGCTGCTGGAAAAG
Organism: Pseudomonas sp. PVC-3-1; assembly: GCF_057444315.1. Taxonomy (NCBI): domain Bacteria; kingdom Pseudomonadati; phylum Pseudomonadota; class Gammaproteobacteria; order Pseudomonadales; family Pseudomonadaceae; genus Pseudomonas; species Pseudomonas sp. PVC-3-1. Next base: position 5,545,687 of record NZ_CM172023.1, on the reverse strand, counting down.
GGCTACGACTTCAAGCTCGACTATGTAGGCGAAGCGGCCAGCAACCTGGGTGGCGGCTACGATCAGCACACCACCGCGCGCTACTCCGACCAGTTCGCCCTCGGCACCCACCTGGACCTGCAGAAAATCCTCGGCTGGGACGCCACCGAGTTCCAACTGACGGTCACCGAGCGCAGCGGTCGCAATCTCTCCAACGACCGCATCAGCGACCCCCGTGCCGGGCAGCTCAGTTCCGTGCAGGAAGTCTGGGGCCGTGGCCAGACCTGGCGCCTGACGCAGATGTGGATCAAGCAGAAGTACTTCGACGGCGCGCTGGACGTGAAGGTCGGCCGTTTCGGCGAGGGCGAGGACTTCAACAGCTTCCCCTGCGACTTCCAGAACCTGGCCTTCTGCGGCTCGCAGGTGGGCAACTGGGTCGGCGGTATCTGGTACAACTGGCCGGTCAGCCAGTGGGCTGCGCGGGTGAAGTGGAACTTCAACGACGAGTGGTACGCCCAGGTTGGCGCCTACAACCAGAACCCGTCGAACCTGGAGACCGGCAATGGCTTCAAGCTCAACGGCAGCGGCACCAAGGGCACCATCCTGCCGGTGGAGCTGGTGTGGATGCCCAAAGTCGGTGCCGCACAACTGCCGGGTGAGTACCGCCTGGGCTACTACTACAGCACCGCCGAGGCCGACGACGTGTACGACGACGTCAACGGCAACCCGCAGGCGCTCACCGGCGAGCCGGCCAAGAGCCACAGCGGCAAGCACGGCTGGTGGGTGGTGGTGCAGCAGCAGGTCACCGCGCACAACGGCGACGCCTCCCGCGGCCTGAGCCTGTTCGCCAACTTCACCGTGCATGACAAGGCCACCAACACCGTCGACAACTACCAGCAGCTCGGTGTGGTCTACAAAGGCCCGTTCGATGCGCGGCCCAAGGACGATATCGGCTTCGGCGTGGCACGCATCCACGTCAACGACGATGTGCAGGATCGCCAGCGCCTGGTGAACCAGGTCAACGGTATCGAGGACTACGACAACCCGTTGTACCAGCCGATCACCGACACCGAGTACGACGCCGAGCTGTACTACGGCGTGCATGTGACCAATTGGCTCACCGTGCGCCCGAACCTGCAGTACATCCGCCATCCGGGTGGCGTGGACGAGGTGAACAACGCCGTGGTGGCCGGCCTGAAGATCCAGTCCACCTTCTGATTGCTCCCTGGTGCGAACCTGGCCCGTCCATAGCGACGGGCCTTTTTTATCTGTTCCGGGCGGTGTGTTGGGTGGTTCCTCGGCTGCTTTTTGTTGGAGCGAGCTGGCTCGCGAATAAGCGGGACCCCGGTGTCAGGCGGCTCGCGAGCAAGCTCGCTCCTACAGAAGCCAGAGGCGGGCGGACCCGAAGCGGGCGAGGAACCCTTTTTCATTGGCGCGGGCGCTGCGCGTGACTAGGCTTTGCGGTTAGAATCGCCGCCTTTTCTGTAAGATGTAGTGAAACTACAGAGATCTTCACGCCCCGGAATGTCCGGGCAGGGATTGGATCAGGACATCCGGACAATGCTCGAGCATCCGCTGCAGCGCTTTTTTCATTCCATGCGGGGCAAGCGCCCCTTCGACTGGGTGCGCTTCCAGCGTCGCGACCTGCTGCTCATCGATCACCCGCAATGCCAGGCGGTCTTCAGCCGCCAGGGTGCGCAACTGCTGCACTTCCAGCCGCGCGGCGCGCGTCCGCTGCTGTGGTGCTCCAGCCAGTGGCCGAGCCTGAGCACGGCGCCGATCCGTGGCGGCATCCCGGTCTGCTGGCCCTGGTTCGGCAGCCACCCCACCGAGGCCGACTGGCCGCAGCACGGCTGGGCACGCCAGCGCGAGTGGCGCATGCTCGACGCCTGGGCCGACGACCAGAAGGCGGTGGTCAGTTGGCAGCTGGACATCGAGGACTGGCACGTGCGCCTGGAAGCGCGCCTGGGTCAGGACCTGGACATCGAACTTTCCAGCTACCACGAGGATGACAGCGACTGCCTGTTCAGCTTCGCCCTGCAGCCTTACTGGCGCGTGGGCTCGCTACGTCGCTCGGTGGTCCATGGCATGGAACTGGACGGCAAGGCCAGCGGCCTGCCCAACACCTGGGCGCCCCGTGGCGCGGTCAAGCAGGTGCTCTACAACACCGGTTCCCTGGTGCTGGAAGATGCCGGCTGGCAGCGCCGCCTGCGTATCGACAAGAACACCAGTGCCGGCAGCGTCATCTGGCACCCCGGCAGCCGCGCAGTCGAGCAGGTCGAGCCGGGTGAGGCGGAGCGCTTCCTGTGCATCGGCGCCGCGGGTTATCGCGCGGGTGGGCTGATCCTCGCCCAGGGCGAGCGCATGCTACTGAACCTGCGCGCCGGATTGGTCTGACCTCCAGAACTCAACAGGGCGGCTGAGCTGTAGGAGCGAGCTTGCTCGCGAACCCGCCCACCTGTAGTGCTGCCGGCGAACGCGTTCGCGAGCAAGCTCGCTCCTACAGTAGGGGGGCTGCGCGCTCTTGGACGGTGAACGTGAAGTGTCGCCCTGGGCAAGAGCATGGCGGGGAGCTCCCCTGCTTCGGGAGCCGTCCGAGCGAATCGAGGGAGGGGAGTGCGGACAGCCTCTCGGCGAGGCCATCCGCAAGACGAGGGCGCGCCCTCAGGACGGTTGCTGAGGCGTACCCAGCAGCGACTTGCCGGTTTTCTTCTGCCGCTTGGCCATGCGCTTTTCGTGCGCAGTTTTCAGTGGCTTCTTCTTCGCTTGTTTCTTCGCGTCGAGACCTTTCATGAGCCTGTCCTCCGACGGGACGCCCTCGGGCCGAGAGCTGACTGCTTCAGCATAGTCCCGTGGCAGGCGGCCGTTCAGCCGGCGGTCAGACGTTCCAGTTCACGACGCACCATGTTGGCGTAGTGCGGTGGGCTCAGCTGGTACAGCTCGCCGGCCACCCAGGGCAGCCAGCGGGAGCCGAGGTGGTCGCGTTCGGCCAGCAGGCGCCGGGCTTCGGCCTCGGCGCGCTGGGCGTGTTCCTGGTGGTAGTCGGCACGGCTCATCGGTGGTTCTTCGGAAGGGCGTCAGGTCTTGGCACAGCTCAGCGTCTGCGGATCGATGGTGATGCTGGCCAGCGGCTTGGCGTCGCTGCCAGCGTACTCGTGGGTGACGCTCAGTTGGTGCTCGCGGAAACGCTGCAGCAGGTCGGGCTGCTGGCAGGTGGTGCCTTCGAGCTGCTTCTTCAGGCCGCTCTCGAACTTGGCGCGGGCGCCCAGATCCATGGCGTCCAGGCGCAGGTTGGAGATGGCGTAGCGGTAATACAGCATCTTTTTCGCCGGGTCGAGCTGCACGCTGTTGAGGGTGGTTACCTTGTCCACCTGGCGCGGCAGGTTGGACTTGGTCACCTGGTCGAAATAGTCCGCCGATTCCTTGAGGAATTTCGTTTCGTCGGGGGAGTCTTCGGCGTGGACGGCAAGGCTGGTGAGCAACAGGAAGGGCAGGGCGAGACGGGCAAACGGCATGGGGGATTCCTGTACGGCTGATGGGGGCAAAGGTGCAGGCTCAGTATGTGCGACAGCCAGGCAATGGCCGGGTTCGGTCGAGTGTGCAGTGAGGCCACGCTCATGGCCTGTGAGTGTAGAGCACCGCCAGCCGCTGTCCGCTCGCGGGGCGATTCTTTTGCGAGTAGGCTTGCCGGCGACCGTTTCCCTACCCATTTCCCCAGGTCCGCAGCCCCGCCATGATCGAACTGACCCAGGTTGACCTTCGCACCGATCCCGCCGCGCAACGCGTGGTGAAGGATGAAACCGTCACCGTCGAATTCGCCACTGAACCGGGTGAATTGATGAGCCTCGAAGGCCCGAACCGTTATGCCGTTGGCGACGCGATCATCAGCGGCGCGACCGGTGAGCGCTGGGTGGTCTCCCGCGAGCGCTTCGACCCGAAATACCGGCCCTCGGACACCGGGCTCGCCCATGGTGAGCCGGGCGCCTATCGCAATATTCCCAGCCCGGTGCTGGCTCGGCGCATGGACGAGTCCTTCACCCTGCTGCGCTCGGCCGGTGGCGATCGGCTTGCCGGTGCGGCGGGCGACTGGGTCATGCAATACGCCCCCGGCGACTACGGAGTGGTCAAGGCCGAGCGCTTCGCCAAGGTCTATCGCCTGGCCGACTGAAACCGCCGCCGTTCTGGCCAGCATGCCCCGCCAGCGGCTAAGGTCTGTGCTGGCGGACGCTCTGCTCCGCGCATTTGTTGCAACTTTGCCGGTGCTGCGCGGGTCCACCTTGCAGCCGCCGGCGGGCGGGACGCTCATCGGGAGGACGATGCGGGATGCGATTCATGGACATGCGCGGGCTCAGTCTGGGGCCCTGGAAGCTGATTCGGCTGACGCTCAAGGAGTTTCTCGACGACGAGATGCCCACCTATGCCGCTGCGCTGGCCTACCAGGGGTTGTTCTCGCTGTTCCCGTTCCTGCTGTTCCTGATTGCGCTGCTGGGTTTCCTGCACTTGCCGGAGTTCTTCGACTTCCTCCGCCAGCAGGCCGATTACGTGTTGCCGGCGCAGGCGCTGGAGCAGGTCAACCCGGTGATCGACCAGTTGCAGCAGCGCCAGGGCGGGCTGCTGTCCATCGGTATCGTGGTGGCGCTGTGGTCGTCCTCGGCGGCGGTGCGCTCGCTGATGATCGCGCTCAACGCCGCCTATGACGTGCGCGAAGGCCGGCCTGCGTGGAAGCGCATCCCGCTGTCGCTGTTCTACACCTTCGGCCTGGTGGCCATGCTGATGCTGATCGCCGCGCTGATGATCCTCGGGCCCCAGGTGATGGGCTGGATCGCCGCGAAGGTGGGGCTCGAGGACTTCGTGGTGATCCTCTGGAGCATCCTGCGCTGGCCGGTGATCGTGCTGCTGATGATGATGGCGGTGGCGATCATCTACTACGTCACGCCCAACGTGCAGCAGAGGTTCCGCTTCATCACGCCCGGCTCGATGCTCGCGGTGGTGCTGTGGATCGCGGCTTCACTGGGCTTTGGCTACTACGTGAAGAACTTCGCCGACTACAACGCCATGTACGGTAGCGTCGGCGCGATCATCGTGCTGCTGCTGTATTTCTATATTTCGTCGGCGGTATTGCTGCTGGGTGCGGAGCTCAACGCGGTGATCGAACACCATCTGCCCCATGGCAAGGATGCCGGCGAGAAGACCTTCGAGGAGGCCGAGCCGGCGCCGGAGGAGGGCTAGGGTTGTGCCGGCTGTGTGGCGACGGCAGGCGGCTCGCTGAGCAGGGCATTGACCAGTGCGGTGGCTTTTTCGAAGGACGGGTAGCCGCTCTTGGCGACGTCCAGGTTGGCGTAGTCTTCCAGGTACTGTTGCGCCTTCTGCGGGTCGGCCTGGTCCACCAGGAAGGGCTCCGACCAGATCTTGTAGAGCAGCGCTACGGCGTAGGGTTGGCCAGCGTCGGCAGCCTTTTTCAGGAGCGGCAGCACTTCATCCACCTGTGGACCTTCCTTGATCTTCAGCAGCGCCATGTAGAAGCTCGCTTCGCCGCGTTCGTCCTTCTCCAGGGCACGGACGAGCAGCGCCTCTGCCAGCTCGTAGTTGGCCAGGTCGCCGGTGGCGATCAGCAGTTTCGCCTGCAGCATGTCGTTCTGGTAGAGCAGGCGCTCCTGGCGGCAGGCCTCGCCACTCAGCGGTTCGTCGCAGGGGTTGCTGGCGCTCGTGGAGCAGCCGGCCAGCAGCAGTGGCAGGGCCAGAGCGGCCAGTAGGTAAGGTGTGTGTGGCTTGCCCATGCAAGTCCCTCGGGGGCGAATGTCAGGGTTCGACCGGTCGGCGGGCGCGTCGGTTCTGCTCATTGGCCAGAAGCATAGCCGCTGCACTTTAGCCTGATGCCTCACAGGGCTTCGAAACCGGGCAGGCGCGGCAGGCGCTCAATGAGGAAGTCGATCAGCGCGCGGCTCCGGGCCGGCAGAAAACGGCGCGAAGGATACAGCAGAGTCGCCTCCTGGGTGGGACCGCGCCACTGCGGGAGCAGGCGCTGCAAGCTGCCGTCGGCCAGCAGGTCGGCCACCAGCCAGGCTGGCGTGAGGCCGAAGCCGGCGCCCAGGCAGTAGCTCTCGCGGATCGCCAGGGAGCTGTTCACCGTATAGCGGCTGCGTGTGGCGAGGTTCAGCTCGCGGCCGTCGGCATGGCGCAGCAGCAGGTTCTGCCCGGCGTCGAGCCAGGCGAAGCGCAGGTAATCGGCCAGCGGCAGGTCTTCGGGGCTGCCCAGCGACGGCTGACGTGCAACCCAGGCCGGCGATGCGACCAGAAAGCGCGGTGAGCGAGCCAATGGGCGGGCGATCAGCTGTTCGGGCAGTTCGCCGCCCAGGCGCAGGGCCAGATCAATGCCTTCCTCGGCGAGATCGACGAAGCGGTCGTTGAGCAGCAGCTCCACCTCGACTTCCGGGTGCAACTGCATGAACTCCAGCAGCAGTGCATTCAGGCGCAGCACGCCCAGGCTCACCGGCGCGCTGACCCGCAGGCGGCCGCGCACCTGTTCGGTCTCGCCACGGGCCTCGCTGATGCCCTCGGCGTAGCTTTCCAGTGTCTGCCGGGCGTGCTCGTAGAAGCGCCGGCCCTGTTCGGTGGGTTGCACGCGGGTGGTGCTGCGGATCAGCAATTGCGCGCCGACCTGGCGCTCCAGCGCCGCCATGGTCTTGCTCACCGTCGGCTGGCTGCTGCCGGACTCGCGGGCCACGGCGGAAAGGCTGCCCAATTCCACGGCGCGGACGAAACAGTGCAACGCCTTGAGGGTATCCATGTCCTATTCGTTTATCGAATGACGGGTCTGCCAATATGCCGTCTACCGCCGTGATTGGGAATGACTGAGCCTGTGTCCATCCCATCATCGATATCGAGGACCGCCATGAAACGATTGCTGCTCGCCGCCCTGATCGCCCTTGCCCTGCCGCTGGCGCAGGCCGAGGAAGGCCACTGGCAGGCAACCTGGAGCGCCAGCCCACAACGCACCTGGGGCAAGGAGGTGCCGCTGCCACTGGGCGTGCCCAGTGTGATCGGCAACCACACGCTGCGGCAGAGCGTGAAGGTCAGCCTGGGCGGGCAGCGCGTGCGCATCGTGCTGTCCAACGCCTATGGCAGCCAGCCGGTGGCCATCGGTGGTGGAGCCGTGGCGCTCGCCGCACCGGCTGGGCGACTGGGCGGTCCGAGCCGGCGCCTGACCTTCGCCGGGCAACCCACGGCCTATATCGCGCCCGGCGCCGAACTGCTCAGCGATCCACTGGACCTTGCCGTGCCGCCGCTGGGCGAGCTGGCCGTGTCGCTCTACCTGCCGCAGCCGACCGCCATCGAAAGTTTCCACTGGGATGGCAAGCAGCGCATCTACGGCGGACCGGGCGAGCAGCTCGACGCCGTGGAGTTGCCGACGGACGGCAAGATGGAAGCTCGTCTGTTCCTTGCCGACGTGCTGGTGGAAAGCCCCGATGCGCGGCCCGTGGTGGCGGTACTCGGCGACTCCATCACCGATGGCCGTGGCGCCAGCCTGGACGGCAACCAGCGCTGGCCGGACGTGCTGGCGCAACGGCTGGCGGCGCACAACGTGGGTGTGATCAATGCCGGCATCTCCGGCGCACGCTTGCTCTCCGACGGCATGGGGCAGAGCGCCCTGGTGCGCTTCGGGCGCGACGTGCTGGGCAAGCCGGGAGTCGAGGCGGCCATTGTGCTGCTGGGGATCAACGATATTTCCTGGCCCGGCAGCACCTTCGCGCCGAACAATCCGCTGGTGCAGTACGAGGACCTGGTCGGCGGTTACCGCCAACTGATCGCCCAGGCCCATGTGCGCGGCGTGCGTATCGTCGGCGCGACCATCCTGCCGTTCGAGCGCGCGCTGAGCGGGTCGCCCATAGAGAACTACCACGCCGCCAACAAGGAAGCGCTGCGCCAGCGGGTGAACCAGTGGATTCGCGAGAGTGGCGAGTTCGATGCAGTGGTGGACCTGGACGCGCGGTTGCGTGACCCCGCCCATCCGTTGCGCCTGCTGCCGGCCTACGACAGCGGCGACCATCTGCACCCCGGCGATGCGGGGAATCGGGCGATGGCTCAGAGCGTGGATATCGATGCGTTGCTCAGGGGCGTCCTTTAGGGGCGCCCTGCGGGCGCTGATCGCGGGCATGGCCCGCTCAAGCAAGATTCACGCGTCATACCTGTAGGAGCGAGCTTGCTCGCGAACCGCTTTACTCCGCGCCCGCCTGTGAGCTGTGTTCGCGAGCAAGCTCGCTCCTACTAAAAACAACCGGGCCTGCTCAACTACCAAACACCGTCCCCACGCTGTCGGCATCCATCCCGCGCTCCAGCTTGATCTTCAACGCCAGGTCGGTACGCGAATCGGCAAACTTCAGCGCATCGGCCACGCTCACGCGGCCTTCCTCCAGGAGCCTGTAGAGGCTCTGGTCGAAGCTCTGCATGCCGCTCTCCAGCGCGCGTTCCACCGCGCCCTTGAGTTCGGGCAGCTCGTCGCGCTGGATGATGCCGCGGATGTGCGGCGTGCCCAGCACCAGCTCCACCGCCACGGCGCGGCGCTGGTGCGTGCCGGGCACCAGGCGCTGGCCGACCAGGGCCAGGATGTTCTGCGACAGGTCGGCCAGCACCTGCGGGCGGGCCTCGTCGGGGAAAAATCGGGTGATGCGCTCGATGGCGTGGCGGCAACTGGTGCCGTGCAGGGTGGCGACGCACAGGTGGCCGGTTTCGGCGTAGTGCAGTGCGTGCTGCATGGTGGCGGCGTCGCGGATCTCGCCGAGCATGATCACGTCCGGCGCCTCGCGCAGCACGTTGCGCAGGGCGTCCTCATAGCTGTGGGTATCCAGGCCGACCTCGCGCTGGTCGATGATCGACTTCTTGTGCATGTGGAGGAACTCGATGGGGTCCTCGATGCAGACGATGTGCCCGGAGCGGTGGCGGTTGCGAAAATCCAGCATGCTCGCCAGGGTCGTTGACTTGCCCGCGCCGGCCGCGCCGATCACCAGGATCAGCCCGCGATCCTGCATGGCCAGCTTGTCGAGGATCGAGGGCAGGCCGAGGGCGGTCACGTCCGGGATCACCTGCTTGATCAGGCGCACCACCATCGCCACTTCGCCCCGCTGAAAGTAGATGTTCGCGCGGAAACGCCCGACGTCCGGCACGCTCAGGGCCAGGTTCATCTCCAGGTCGCGCTCGAAGTCCTGCGCCTGGGCCGGCGACATCAGCTGCCAGGCCAGCGTCTTCACTTCACCGGGTTGCAGCACGCGATCATCCGCCGGCTGGCTGTGGCCCTCGGCTTTCAGGTGGGGCGGTGCGCCGACGCTGAAGAACATGTCGGAGCCGCCGCGTTCTGGCAGTAGACGCAAATACTGGATGACGTCGGGGAGAGGAGTGTCACTCATGGGATCGTCCTTGGATGGCGAGAATGCACATCTGCATTGAGCCTAGCCGCAATGCCGGACGGGAGCCTAGGTGAGGCTGCGGCACGCCGTGTTGACGCGCCGCAGGGAAGCGCTTCAGGTCGACAGCTGGTTGGCGAACTGGCCCACGGCGTTGACCACGCGCTGGGCGCTGTCCTGGATCTCGATGATCACCGTGCCGGCCTGGCCGGAGAGCTCCAGCCCGAGTTCGGCCTGCTGCTTGCCGCGGTCGATCATGGCCACGGCCTGGCCGGCCAGGTGCTGGTTCTGTTCCACCACACGGGTGATTTCCTCGGTAGCGGCGCTGGTGCGCGAGGCGAGCTGGCGCACCTCGTCGGCGACCACCGCGAAGCCGCGTCCCTGGTCACCCGCGCGGGCGGCTTCGATGGCGGCGTTGAGCGCCAGCAGGTTGGTCTGGTCGGCAATGCTGCGGATGCTCTGCACCAGCGCGCCGATGGCCTGGGACTGGCGGTCCAGCGCCTCGATGCCCTGGGCGGCCTCCTGCATGCGGTCGGCCAGTTCACGCATCACTTCCACCGTCTGCTGCACCACGGAGGCGCCCTTGGTGGCGCTGTCGTCGGTGGTCTGCGAGGTGTCGAAGGCGATGGTCGCGGCTTCGGCCACGGCCCGCTCGCGGTGCACCTGCTCGGTGATCACGGTGGCGAACTTCACCACTTTGTAGAGGCGGTCGTGGGCGTCGATGATCGGGTTGTACGACGCTTCCAGCCAGACTTCATGGCCACGACTGTCGACGCGCTTGAAGCGGTCGGCGACGAACTCGCCGCGGCGCAGCTTGGCCCAGAAGGCCTCGTACTGCGACGAGTTGTAGTCGGCTGGCTCGCAGAACATCCGGTGATGCTTGCCCTGGATCTGCGCCAGGCTGTAGCCCATGGCATTGAGGAAGCGGTCGTTGGCGGTGAGCACTTCGCCCTGCAGGTTGAATTCGATCACCGCGGTGGAGCGTTGCAGCGCCTCGATCAGGTTCTCGTGCTCGCGGGAATTCTCGATGGTGCGGGTCAGGTCGCTGGCGTGGATCGAGAAGTGCCGGACCACGCCGCTGCTGTCGTGCATCGGCTGCAGGATCGAGCGCAGCCAGGCTTCCTCGCCATCGCCGCGCAGCAGGCGGATCACCCCGGCCAGGTGCTCGCCGCGTTCAATGGCGTGCTTGACCCGCAGGTGGAAGTCGAGCCCGCGCACATGATCGGGAATCAGGTCCAGCAGCGGTCGGCCGATAAGCTGGTCGCCGCGATGGAGCATTTCCTTCTCGAAATTGGCATTCACCGATTCGATGCGCCCACGGGGGTCGAGGAATAGGACGAGCATTTCCTGGTCGAGGCTGGCGCGGACCTCGTTGACCGAGGCGAGCTCTTCACGCAGGGCGGCCAGTTCCTGCTTCAGACGCGAGTTGAACATTCGTGGGCTTTCTCTAGTGGTGAGGCACGAAGGCTGCTGCCGATTCGTTTCACCTATTGCATCGGCTGATCGCGCCGCGACTTTAGCCCGAATCACTTGGCGCATCCCACGTGCAGCAAGGGCTGGCGCCATTTTTCAGACAGTGCTCGATAACTCCTGGCTGATGTCGATCGCGGCGCGCAACTGGTCAGTTTCCAGTGGCTTGTGCAGCAGTTGGCTGCCGCTGGCGGCGGCTTCGCGTATGCGCTCGGGCGAGGTGTCGCCGGTGACGATCAACGCCGGTACCCGGCGCGACAGGTAGCCGCGGATGCGCCGGATGGCATCAGCGCCGGTCTGGCCTTCGCCCAGGCGGTAGTCGGTGAGGATCAGGTCCACCGGCGCGTGGCCACGATGGCTGGCCTCGATGTGCCGCTGACAGGCGAGCAGGGCACTGGTGCCGGGGTAGACGCGATGTCCCCAGACCTCCAGCAGGTTGCACAGCGCGTGCAACACGTCGTACTGATCCTCCACCACCATGATGCCCAGGCCGGGGCCGCGTTCGCCTGGTTCTGGCGGCGGAGCAACCTGCAGCGGCGCCTCGGCCAGCGGCAGGCGCAGGCTGAATACCGAGCCGCGGCCGGGCAGGGAACGCAGTATCAGGCGATGGCCGAGCAGGCGAGCGGTGTGACGCACGATGGCCAGACCCAGGCCGAGGCCTTGCTTGCGATCGCGCTCCGCGTTATGCAGTTGGACGAATTCGTCGAAGATGACCTCCTGCTGGCTGGAATGGATACCCACGCCGGTGTCGATCACCTGGATCTCCAACTCCCGGCCGCGCCGACGGCAGCCCAGCAGTACGCTGCCGCTGCGGGTGTAGCGGAAGGCGTTGCTCAGCAGGTTGTCGAGCACGCGCCTGAGCAGCAGGGGATCGCTGTCCACCCACAAGCGGCTCTCGCGCACACGCCAGCGAAGATTGCGCTCGCTGGCGGTGCCAGCGAACTCGCCCTGCAGGTCGCCGAACAGCTTGCGCAGCGAGATCGGTTCGCGTGCCACCGGCACAACCCCGGCGTCGAGGCGCGAGATGTCCAGCAGGCCATTGAGCAGGTCGCCAAGGTTGCCAAGCATGGCGCGCAGCCGTGTGGCGATATCGCGCGCCTGGCGGGCGTCGACCGGGCCGCGTTCGGCGAGGGCGGCAAGGGCGCCGACGAACAGCCCGAGGGCGTGGATCGGTTGGCGCAGGTCGTGGCTGGCGGCGGCGAGGAAACGCGACTTGGCCTGGTCGGCGGCGCGGGCGCGGTCGCGCTGTTCGCGCAGGTCCTGCACAAGGTCGGAATTTTCCTGGCGCAGGCGGATGGTTTCGCACAGGCTGCGGTAGGTCACCCGGCTGTAGTACAGGTTGACGCCGGCCAGGCACAGGATGAAGAAGCTGTAAGTGGTGTGCTGCTCGTCGGCTACGCTCAGACACAGCACCAGCACGGGCAGCAGCATTGCGGCCAGCGACCCGACATAGGCCGGAGGATGGGCCGACAGCGACGGCACCGCGCCACACACCAGACCCGTGAGCACGATGCAGGTGAAGGCGAACAATTGTGGATCACCGTGGACGAAGCCGACCCAGCCCAGCCAGCCCCACAGCAGGCTGCTCGCCCAGGACAGCAGCGTATTGCTCCACAGCCAACTTTTGCCCAGCGTGCGCGCAGGGGCTTGCCGGAAGTACGTGCGTGCCAGGACAATCCGCGCCAGCGTGAGCGAGTAGAGTACCGCCAGCCAGAAGACCATCGCCGTCGGCGCCATGGCATTACGGAAGATGTACAGCACCGGCAGAGGGATCACCAGGTTGGCGAAGAGCACGGCATACGACTGGCGGAACAAGAGATCGACCAGGTCGCGCTGTTGCAGGCTGTTATGCATGTCCGTAGTGCCTCAGGGAGACGAGTGATGGAAGGGAAGCGCGAGCTGCGGGTGCTCATCGCCGATGACCACGGCATCGTAAGGGACGGCCTGCGCCTGCTGCTGTCGACCCTGGACGACATCCGCATCGTCGGCGAGGCGGCGGACGGCTTGCGCCTGCAGGCTCTGCTGGAGGAGCAGCGCGCGGACCTCCTCCTGCTCGACCTGAACATGCCCGGCCTCAACCGGCTGCAGTTCATTCATGAACTGCGCCAGCGCCATCCCCGGCTGAGAATCCTGGTGCTCACCGCCAACACCGAACTGGCGACCGTGCGTTCGGTGCTCGATGCCGGCGTACACGGTTACCTGAGCAAAGGCGAGGACACCGCCGAACTGCTCGAGGCCATAGTCGCCCTGCGCAGCGGGCAGCACTACCTGGCGCGTGCCCTGCGCTTCCAGCTGGAAAGTCCGACCGCGCGCCGGCAAGGCGATGCCGATCTGCTCTCGGCCGTGGAGCTGACCCGCCGCGAGCGGCAGATTCTCTCCCTGGCCGCCCAGGGCCGCAGCGCACGGGAGATCGCCGAGCACTTCAGCATCAGCCCGCTGACCGTGCGCAAGCACCGCGAAAACCTCATGCGCAAGCTCGACCTGCACAGCCCCGCGGAGCTCGCGGCCTACGCAGTGCGCCTGGGCATTCCCAGCGCCTGAGTCGAAGCAGTGCCTTGCCTGCATGCGCATGCTGCGGGTCCTGTCGGTGGAGGGTTCGGCAGAGACTAGCGTCCCGCAGGCCGGGGAAAAATACGGCAACTGTCGTATGTGCCGGCCCCGCCTCACTCCCTAACCTTGCGAAACGGACCAGACGCCACGTTGATGCGCGTCGGCCGATACCCGATCAAGGGAAGGATCACACCATGACACTGCCTGCCTATTGGGCCTCGTTCGCTGTGGCGACGCTGGCCTTCGCCTGCATGCCCGGCCCGGCCATTCTCTACATGACCTCGCAGACCCTCGCCCACGGCCGCCGCGCCGGACTGCACGCCGCGCTGGGTATTCACCTGGGCTGCTATGTACACATCTTCGCCGCCAGCGCCGGGCTCGCCGCGTTACTGCACCACGCGCCCAATCTCTACCTTGCGCTGAAGCTGGCGGGGGCCGCCTACCTGATCTGGCTCGGCGGCTCGATGATCTTCGGCCGTCGCCGGTCCGAGCACGGCGAGGGCGTGGAAACCCGGCCGAAGGTGCTGCGCGACAGCATGGTCGTGGAGATACTCAATCCCAAAACGGCGCTGTTCTTCCTCACCTTTCTGCCGCAGTTCGTCGACCCGGCCGCCAGCCTGCCGGTGGGCCTGCAGTTCTTCATCCTCGGGATGATCGTCAACCTGGTGTTTTCCACCGCCGACGTGCTCGCCGTGCTGTTCGCCTCGCTGCTGCTGGGCGTGCTGGGGCAGGGGCGCGGGCAGCGGGTGATGCCGCGGGTGTGCGGTTCGATTCTGGTGGGGCTGGGAGTGATGCTGGTGGCCCGAGGCGGGCCAGTGTGACGCGGGGAACTTGAGCGAAAAGTCGAGCGGGAAGGAGAGCAGGCGCCGCCCCCGGAGACGGGCGCGGCGCGGGCAAAGCGGATCAGTCCTCGCGGCTGGTCACTTCAACCAGGTGGTAGCCGAACTGGGTCTTCACCGGACCCTGGACGACATTCAGCGGCGCGCTGAACACGACCTGATCGAACTCGCGAACCATCTGGCCCGGGCGGAAGCTGCCCAGGTCGCCGCCGCTGCGGCCGGACGGGCAGGTGGAGTTGTCGCGCGCCACCTGGGCGAAATCGGCGCCGCCTTCGATGGCGGTTTTGAGTTCATTGCACTTGGCTTCGCTGGAAACCAGGATGTGACGGGCGGATGCACGGGCCATGGGATAACTCCTGAACAGGCAGTAGGAAAGGGCGAAGCCTAGCCGATTCCGCTGGCGAACCCAATGCCGGTTGCCCAATGGTAGGGCGGATGGTGTAGAGGTGGACGCTGTCCGTGATCTGTCCAGCGCTGCAACTGCCGGAGCGTTCGTTCGCGAGCAAGCTCGCTCCTACAAAAAGCCCCCACGCCGAAGCCATCCCTGTAGGAGCGAGCTTGCTCGCGAACCACCCATCCCCAGAGCCGCCGTGAGTTCATCGCGGACAGAGTCCGCTCCAACCCGCCCCGACAGAAGCCCCACGCCGAAGCCATCCCTGTAGGAGCGAGCTTGCTCGCGAACCGCCCACCTCCAGAGCCACCGGGAGTGCATCACGGACAGAGTCCGCTCCAACCCGCCCCGACAGAAGCCCCACGCCGAAGCCATCCCTGTAGGAGCGAGCTTGCTCGCGAACCGCCCACCTCCAGAGCCACCGGGAGTGCATCACGGACAGAGTCCGCTCCAACCCGCCCCGACAGAAGCCCCACGCCGAAGCCATCCCTGTAGGAGCGAGCTTGCTCGCGAACCGCCACCTCCAGAGCCGCCGTGAGTTCATCGCGGACAGAGTCCGCTCCTACGCAAACACTGCCCTCAGGCGCCAAACACCTCGCTCAGGTGCTGCTGGTAGCGCTGCACGTCGCCCTCGATGTTCGGGCGTTTCATTACGTCCACGCAGAGGAAGGTCGGAAGCGGGCTCATGCCCAGGAACTGGTTGGCCTTGTGGAAGGGGAAGTACACAGCGTCCACACCCTTGCCCTCGAAGAAATCAGTCGGGTCGTCGAAGGCCTGCTGCGGGGCGTTCCAGGTGGCCGAGATCATGTACTGCTTGCCTTGCAGCAGCCCGCCGCTGCCGTACTTCTGCGACGAATCGGAACGGGTGCGGCCGTCGTTGGCGTAGAGACTGCCGTGGCCGGCGGTGAATACCTCGTCGAGGTACTGCTTGACGGTCCAGGGCGCGCCCATCCACCAGCCGGGCATCTGGTAGACGATGACGTCGGCCCAGAGCATTTTCTGCACTTCTTCCTGGATGTCGTAGCCGCCGTCGATGAAGGTTTCCTTCACGTCGAATCCGGCGTGGTCCAAATGCGCGATGGCGGCTTCGTGCAGGGTGGCGTTGTAGCGGCCGTCAGAATGGGCGAACTGTTTGCCGCCATTGATCAGCAGGATCTTTTTCATGGTGTGGGCCCTGAAGTGAGAAATTGGATGGCGGCAGAATATCGGGCGGAGCAGGGTGGAAAAACCCGATTTCGGACAAATGATCCGTGCGTGAGATTCAAAAATACGCAGGATTGATTTGCGTCAGGATTAGGCAATCTTTCCATCCACAAGGAATGCCCATCCGATGTACGCCTTCATCCTCCAGGCCCACACGCTTCCGGAAAAATCCCAGGCTTTTGAGGACCTGTTCCGTGCCTACCTGACCCCCAGCCGCGCCGAGGAAGGCTGCATCCACTACCACATGCTGCGCGACGCCAGCGACCCGACCCTGTTCACCTTCTTCGAGGTCTGGCAGAGCCGCGAACACCTGGCCATCCACTCCTCGTTGCCGCACATGCGCGAGTTCCACGAGCGGCGCATGGAGTACCTGCGCCGCGATTTCGATATCCAGGAAGTCGAGGTCATGCAACCGCGCTGACCGGCGCTCAGGCCACCACCCGGTTGCGCCCGCCTTCCTTGGCCTTGTAGAGATTGGCGTCCGCCGCGGCGATCAACGCCTCGATGCTCTGGGCCTCGGTGTCGGAGGTGCTGGCCACGCCGATGCTGATGGTCACCACGCCGCGCTGGCTCTTTTCGTGGGGCAGCGCGGTTTCTTCCACCTCGCGGCGGATAGACTCGGCGACCCGCGCGGCGGCGGCACTGTCGCAGCCGGGGAGGATCATCACGAACTCTTCGCCGCCATAGCGCGCGGCGCCATCTTCTTCGCGGCGGCAGCCCTTGCGCACCAGATGCGCCACGCTGATCAGTGCCAGGTCGCCACGCGGGTGGCCGTAGTGGTCGTTGTAGGCCTTGAACTGGTCGATATCCATCATCAGTACCGCCAGGTGGCCGTCTCCGGCGCGGCGGTGCTGCCATTCCTGCTGCGCCTTCTCATCGAACCAGCGACGGTTGTGCAGGCTGGTCAGCGGGTCGGTGTCGGCCTGGTTGCGCAGATGGCTTTCCTTGGCGTCGCGGCGGCGCAGGTGGCGTGTCAGGCGATAAGCAAAGAAAAGGGTGGCGGCGTTGATCCCGACCAGCAAGCCGCTGGTGATCCAGGTGCGCGCGGTCCAGGTGTTGAGGATCGCTTCGCGGCACAGCTCCACCGATACCACTGCCTGGTAGTCACCGATGCGTCGGTAGCCGCGCCAGTAGGCGTTGGATGCGCTGCTTTGCTGGCGGAAGTAGTCGGCTCGACCGCTGTCAACGAACTCGCGGAAGGTCGATGCCTCTTCCTCGGTGCAGCGCTGTGGGTCCGCCGGCCATTGGGCCAGGACGCTGCCATCGAGCAGACGGATGGAGATCACCCCGTGCTTGCCGAGGTCCAGGCCACGCACGAAGGACTCCAGGTGCTGCAGCTCCTTGATCGCGGCGACCACGCCGACGAACTGGCCATCCTTGTTGATCACCGCACGGCTGAGCGCGGTGCTGACTGAGGAGCCCGGATAGGACGGCATGAAGGGATGACTGAGGAACAGTCGACCAGGATTGCCCTGTGCTCGCGTGAAGTAATCGCGCATCGACAGGTCGCGGCTGGACTCGCCGGCATGGTTCAGGTCCGCCAGCAACTGGCCCTGGGCGTCGGTCACCACGAGCGTGCCCGCGTGCATCGAGCCGGCGGCGTGGCCTTCGACCAGTTCCTGCAGGACCTGCTGTGACAGGTCCGGTGTTGTCGGGCCGGTGATGACATTGGAGAGTGTCAGCAGCGTCTGCGCATGCACATCCAGGTCGCGATGGAACTCGCGCTCCACCAGCAGCAGGGTGTTCTTGCCGCTGGCGTGGGCGTAGGCCAGCGCATCCTGCTTCATCTGCAGCATATGCCAGCCGGCCAGCAGCGAGGCGAGCACCGCCAGCAGGAAGGTCAAGCAGAAAACGCGAATCGGTTTGAGCACTGCATACCTCCCACCATGGCTCGGAAATCGTTCAGGTTCCTGAATTGTCCGATATGTCGGGTGGCATACAACGGCAGTTCGAAGCCCCTTTGCGCTATGTCAGGCCGCGAGGCAATTTATCGTGCTGAGAGTTGTGCAACCTTTTCCAGGTTTTTCCGCCAAGGGAACCTGATCGCTGCAGGCGCAGCCAAATGCCGAGAAATCACGCATCATTGAGCCCTTTTCGACCATCGGAGCCGTCCATGCCCAGCCAGTCGTTCCTTCCGCGTAGCCTGTTGTTGTCGCTCGGCCTGCTGGCCGCCGTCGGCGCCAGCGCGGCAGACCAGGATCAACTGCTCGAAGCCATCAACGCCTACCGGGGTGAAGTGCAGTCCTGTGGCGGCCAGGCCTCCCAGGCGCTGCCGCCGCTGTCGCCGGATTCGCGCCTGGCGCTGCCGGCATCGGCAGGGGAGTGGAAGGCCGCCCTGAACCAGGCCGGCTATCCGATGAGCAGCGTGCGCATGCTCAGCCTCACCGGCCCGCGCGATGTGACGGCGGCCATGAAGGCCTTGCAGGAAAGCTTCTGCCAGGTACTGCTGGACCCGCAGTTCGTCGACGTGGGGATCAAGCGCGAGGGCGATGACTGGCGCATCCTGCTCGGCCGCCCGCTGCTGCAGGCCAAGCTGGGCACCTGGGAGGCCGAGGGGCAGCAGTTGCTGCAGGCGATCAACCGCGCTCGCGGCACGGCGCGCCAGTGCGGCGGGCAAGCCTTCGGCCCGGCCGGTGCGCTGAGCTGGAACGCTACCCTGGGCGGCACCGCCGAAGCGCACAGCCGCGACATGGCCAACAACAACTACTTCGATCACAAGGGCCGCGACGGCAGCACGCCGGGCGACCGCGCTGAGCTGGACGGCTATGCCGGCCAGCGCATTGGCGAGAACATCGCCGCCGGGCAGGGCAACGCGCAGAAGGTGGTGGAGAGCTGGCTGGCCAGCCCCGGCCATTGCGCCAACCTGATGAATCCGCAGTACAGCGAACTGGGCGCGGCCTACGCGGCAGACCCGAAGAGCGACGCGGGCATCTACT
This sequence comes from Pseudomonas sp. PVC-3-1, assembly GCF_057444315.1. Classification (NCBI taxonomy): domain Bacteria; kingdom Pseudomonadati; phylum Pseudomonadota; class Gammaproteobacteria; order Pseudomonadales; family Pseudomonadaceae; genus Pseudomonas; species Pseudomonas sp. PVC-3-1. The sequence continues at coordinate 5,526,921 of NZ_CM172023.1, read as the reverse complement.
GGACGGCGATGTTCGGCTCGCCCTGAGCCATCATCGACCGCCGCTGGTCGCGCCGGGCTCGGTGGCCTGGCGCTTCACCTTCGCCGCGAGGATGGCCGCCTCGACCGCCGCCAGGGTGCCCGAGGCGGCCGGCAGTTCGAACACGCGGCTCTCGGCGAGGGTGGAGACGCGCTCGCCGCTGTCCAGCGTGAATTCCATGAACGCCAGGTGCTCCGACCAGGAGCGATAGCGTCGCACCATGAACAGGCTGTGGCGGCTGCGCACCGAACTGATCTTCTCCAGCGCGATCTGCCGGTGACTCTCGTTGCCGCACAGCACCAGCTCGCCCTTCTCGATGAAGGCCGGTTCCGCCCGCGAGACGCGCAGCCATTCCACGGCGAAGCGCGCGCCGAGCAGCAGCAGGCAGAGGGGCAGGGCGGAGAACAGGCTGACCACGCCACTGAACATCTTGATCAGGGTGAAGGTGGCCATCGCCAGCAGGATCAGCAGGGTGGCGGCGCGATAGAAATGGACGTTGTCGAACTCGGTCTGCGGCAGGAACCGGACATCCATGTGCATCTTTCCTCGACGACTGCAAAACGATTTCCAGCCAGACCTTTTAGCAGACTGAGCACCACTTGCCACGCGATGTCGGTCACGGCTCGGGGTGCCGAAAAGGAAAAACCGGCGCCAGGGCGCCGGTTTTTCATGTGTCGCAGCGGAAACCTCAGTCAGTTCCCGCCTGAACCTTGCACTCAGTGCGCCTGGTTCAGGGTCAGGCGCATGTGGCGGTTCACATCCTTGTACAGCAGGTAGCGGAAGCGACCGGGGCCACCGGAGTAGCAGGCCTGCGGGCAGAAGGCGCGCAGCCACATAAAGTCGCCGGCTTCCACCTCGACCCAGTCCTGGTTCAGGCGGTACACCGCCTTGCCTTCCAGTACGTACAGGCCGTGCTCCATCACGTGGGTCTCGGCGAACGGGATCACGCCGCCCGGCTCGAAGTTGACGATGTTCACGTGCATGTCGTGGCGCATGTCGGCCATGTCGACGAAGCGGGTGGTGCTCCAGCGGCCTTCGGTGTCCGGCATGACGCGCGGCTCGATGTCCTGCTCGTTGGTGACGAAGGCTTCGGGCAGCGGTACGCCGTCGACTTTCTGGTAGTGCTTGCGAATCCAGTGGAAGCGGGTGTGCTGGCCAGTGGTGTTGCGCACCTTGTAGTCGGCGCCCGGCGGAATGAACGCGTAGCCGCCCGGCTGCATCTTGTGTACTTCGCCCTGCAGGGTCAGGGTCAGCTCGCCTTCGACGATGAACAGCACCGCTTCGGCGTTGATGTCCTGCTCGGGCTTGTCGCTGCCGCCCTGGGGCGCCAGCTCGACGATGTACTGCGAGAAGGTCTCGGCGAAGCCCGACAGCGGACGGGCGATGACCCACATACGCATGTTGTCCCAGAAGGGCAGGTGGCTGGTGACGATGTCACGCATCACGCCCTTGGGGATCACGGCATAGGCTTCGGTGAACATGGCGCGGTCGGTGAGCAGCTCGGTCTGTGCCGGGTGCCCGCCGTGCGGCGCGTAATAGGTGGATTTGGCCATGGGTTGGTTCCTCATTGTTGTCTTGCTGCCCGGCGCGTGCGCGCCGTGGTGAGCAATTCGTGCAGAGCGGCGCGTTTGTCGGTGCGCTGTCTGTCGCTGGAAGCCACGATATCCAGCGGCGTGTTCATGCACAAATTAAATGTTGGAATCCGCTGTATTCGATTTGTAAATGCGCACATGACGCACTCAGGCTCGCGTGTCCTGGGCCAGAACTCGCGCCAGCACCCGCGCCAGCTCCTTCACCATCGGGTCGACTGCCGGACGGTGCAGCATCGCCACTTCGAACATATCCACCGAGGGTAGCCCGGTATTCTTCGGCAGCACGGCATGCTCTGCTGTCACCGCGCGCTGTGGCAACAGACCAATGCCCATGCCATCGGCGATGGCCGACTGGATGCCGGAAAGGCTCGAGCTGGTGAAGCTGATGTGCCAGCGCCGGCCGATGGATTCCAGCGCAGCGATCATCTCGTCGCGGTACACCCCGCGCGGCGGGAAGGTAACGATGGGCAGCGGGTCCAGCTCGATGCAGGCATTCTTCGCGCTGTCCACCCAGCGCGTCTTCTCTGGCCAGCAAGCCACCGCCTCGCGGGCGTTCTGCCGTTGCTTGAGCAGCACCAGGTCCAGCTCACCGCGGTCGTAGCTGGCGGACAGGTCGCGGCTCAACCCGCTGGTGACCTCCAGCTTCACCTGTGGATAACGGCGGTTGAACGCAGCCAGCTGTTCGGTGGTGCGCCCGGTGGCGAAGTCATCCGGCACGCCGATGCGTACCGTCAACGCCACGGTCGCGCCGGATAGCGCCTCGACCATCTCGTCATTCAACGCCAGCAGGCGCCGCGCGTAACCCAGCAGCGTATCGCCGGCATCGGTGGGCAGCACATCACGATTGCCACGTTCGAGCAGGCGATGCCCGGCCATCTCTTCCAGCCGGCGGATCTTCTGGCTGACCGTGGACTGGGTCGAATGCAGGCGCGCGGCGGCTGTGGTGAAACTGCCACAGTCGGCCACCGTGACGATGGCGCGGAGCAGGTCGAGGTCGAAGAGGCGGGTATTTGGTTTGTCACTGTCGCTCATGGCGGTATCTGAAATCTGAATGCGATACCGCTTTCTAACAGCTCAGCCCGAGCCCCGGCAAATCACCTGGCGTCAGCTTCGCTCAGAAGTCGACAGTCTTCGCCCAGGGATCGTTCACGCCACCGCCGCGCCGATCGCCTTTGCGGCGGTCGTCTTCGAAGCGAATGGTTTGTCGTCGGTCGGCGCTGCAGCGGCGTTCGCCGTGGCGGGTGTCGATCTGGAACTTGGCTTTCATCGGCATCGCCGCGACGGGCGTGGCAGCGGGTTCCAGGGGAACCAGGCTGAGTTCGTCGCTGTTCAGATCGTCGAAATTGAAGTCACTGAGGTCGAAATCGTCGTCGAGATTCATCACGCGTCGCTCCACTGCAATACCCTCAGTGGTGAGCGTAGAGGTGTGGTGGCGTTACGCCTTATCAACCGACGGACTGCACGCCGGACGTTTCCTGCAGCGCAATCTAGACTGCAGAAGCTGACCATATCCGGGGGAACCACACGGAGAGCGTCATCATGAAACGTCTACCGCTGTCCCTGCCGGTGCTGGCTGCTGTTGCCACGTTGTCCGGCTGCATGAGCAATGAAGAGTTCCTCGCTTCGAACCAACAGGCCGCGATCAAGGCCACCGAGTCGCGTGCGAAGTTCGAGATGAACTGCGAAGCGGTGACCAGCAGCGTGCTGTCGAGCAAGGTCACCAGCGTCCGCCGCGCCATGGAGCGCACCGAGTACACCATCGGCGTGCGCGGTTGTAACAAGCAGGCGACCTACATCACCTACTGCCTCAACCCCGAAACCTGCAATGCCATCGCCGATACGGCGCGGATAGGGGCGCCATAAGTCTCGCCGGGATGGGAGGTTCGTGGTCCATCCTGTACCCCCAATGACTTTCCGCTTCAGATGCGGGCCGTGTTTGCGCGATTCCTTGGGGGGGCGCCCCGCCGGCCTGTGCGGCGGAGCGAATGGCGCTGTCACTCTTCCGGCAGCTCCCGCCCGTGGCGCTTGCCCAGCGCTGTCACGTAGTCCACTTCATTACAGAGTTCGTAGCCTGCCATGAAGGCCGGGGTGTCGATCTGCGTGCCTTTCTGTTGAGCCTGGTCGTAGGCGGCCTGGTCGTAGGCGGGGAGTTTGTTATGGCTGAGGAATTCATTGATCAGTGCGATGCGCTGGGCGTCGCCTTCGTCGTAGCCGCCGTCATAGAAGAGGCGATCGATGCAGGTGACGGCGCCCTGGTAGCGGGATTGCGCTTCATTCAGTTCGAGGGCGTGGGCGCTGCCGGTCAGGGCCAGGCTGAGGGCGAGCAGGGTGGTGCGCAGGTGCATGGGGCAGACTCCGTTCTACAGGTTTGAGGATGGCGGCGTTCATCCAGCGCCGCGTCTGGTGCAACCAAGTCGGATTCACCAACGAAAATGCCCCGCACAAGGGCGAGGTTCTTCGTTCATCGATCAGTGTTCAGCGCCGGCAATGGGCGCCGTTGGGGAAGTTCAGGAGAGTGGCCGGGAACGGTCGGGATACAGGGCCATCGCTTCGCTGCGCAGGGCCAACGGGTCTGCGCATGAAGCCGCTGCATGATTGGCTGTGCCATGGAGTTTCGTCCCTGAAATCCCGGTTGTTGCGCTGGATTCTGCCTGGAGGGATGGCATGCGGCTACTACGCAATTCACAAATCTTTCAGTGGGTCGGGCTGGCTGCTCAATCCAGCCAGCTATGCCACGCCAGGCGAATCGCGCCGTCCTGCAAGGGCAGCAGGGTGAGGTTCGGGGCCTGGCGCAGGTCGGTGACCAGTTGGCTCCAGGCGGCGGAGTCGTCGCTGGGTTCGCGGCGCAGGGTGATGCCGAGGTTCTTCAGGGTGGTCGGGTCTGCCAGCAGGGCGTTCACGCGGGCGGAAAGCTGGTTGTAGGTTGCGGCGTGCATGGGGGGCCTCCAGTTCGGGGTGGATGGAAAATACTGTATGTAAATACAGTATTTCTTGTAAAGCCCTGCGTGACCGTCGGTAGATGGGGTTCGGTCGGACGCGAAACGGGACGGCTCTGGCGCAGTACTTCGGGGTATTGGCGGGGCGTTGCATTGCTCGTATCGGGGCACAGCCCTTGAGCGCTGTGGGATTGAGAATTCCTGGGTCTTGGTCGTTCTGAAAATGGAACGCTAGAAGCGATTTTTGCCATCTGGTGCAGCAAGGGTGTCGAAATTAATCTCTCTTCCCATGCAGTGACGCACTGCAAACGAGTCCAAAACCTTCCGGCCCAGCCGGCACCCACTGAAAGCAAATCGAGGATTTCACCATGACCAACGCCACCTACAACCGCCTGGACAAAGACAACGCCGCCGTACTGCTGGTCGACCACCAGGCCGGTCTGCTCTCGCTGGTCCGCGACATCGATCCGGACAAGTTCAAGAACAACGTGCTGGCGCTGGGTGACCTGGCGAAGTTCTTCAACCTGCCGACCATCCTCACCACCAGCTTCGAAACCGGCCCCAACGGCCCGCTGGTGCCCGAACTGAAAGCGCAGTTCCCGGACGCGCCGTACGTTGCCCGCCCCGGCCAGATCAACGCCTGGGACAACGAGGACTTCGTCAAGGCGGTGAAGGCCACCGGCAAGAAGCAGCTGATCATCGCTGGTGTGGTGACCGAGGTGTGCGTGGCGTTCCCGGCGCTGTCGGCCCTGGCGGAAGGCTTCGATGTGTTCGTGGTTGCGGATGCTTCCGGCACCTTCAACGAGATGACCCGCGACGCCGCCTGGCGCCGGATGGAAGCGGCCGGTGCGCAGCTGATGACCTGGTTCGGCGTGGCCTGTGAGCTGCACCGCGACTGGCGTAACGATATCGAAGGGCTGGCGGCGCTGTGCTCCAACCACATTCCGGATTACCGCAACCTGATCACTGCCTACAGCACGCTGACTGCTGGCAAGTAACAGTCCGCTGAAATGAAAATCGGAGCCTCCCGTGAGGCTCCGGTTTTTTGCTTTTTTTGTAGGAGCGAGCTTGCTCGCGAACTGCGTGGCACGGTGCTTTGTCGTAGGAGCGGACTCCGTCCGCGATGTCTCTGCCCCGCGCCTTGGTTTCCCGCGTCGCAGCGTCGTGCGCGTCGGCCCCTCGTTTCGCCCCTTCGGGCGAGTCCCTTTTGTCAAACGCCACAAAAGGAACCAAAAAGTCTTGCCCCGGACATCCGGTTTTTCGCCTAGGCGAAAAATTCCCTCGTTGAATCGAAGTTTCAGGAGCCCGCGCTGACGGGCCATCCCTGGCCCGACAGCGCTCTCGCGACATCCATGTCGCTCAACCCCTGAAACTCCAATTCAACGAGGCCTCCTGAACGGGGCGGTCCGGAGTGCTCGGAAGTCGCTTTGGAAGTCTTCAAAAGCAAACAGAAGTAGCCCTTACCTGTAGGAGCGAGCTTGCTCGCGAACCGCGTGTCACGGTGCTTTGTCGTAGGAGCGGACTCCGTCCGCGATGTCTCTGCCTCGCGCCTTGGTTTCCTGCGTCGCGTCGGCGTGCGCGCCGGCCTCTCGTTTCGCCCCCTCGGGCGAGTCCCTTTTGTCAAACGCCACAAAAGGAACCAAAAAGTCTTGCCCCGGACATCCGGTTTTTCGCCTAGGCGAAAAATTCCCTCGTTGAATCGAAGTTTCAGGAGCCCGCGCTGACGGGCCATCCCTGGCCCGACAGCGCTCTCGCGACATCCATGTCGCTCAACCCCTGAAACTCCAATCCAACGAGGCCTCCTGAACGGGGCAGTTCGGAGTGCTCGGAAGTCGCTCTGGAAAACTTCAAAAGCAAACAGAAGTAGCCCTTACCTGTAGGAGCGAGCTTGCTCGCGAACTGCGTGGCACGGTGCTTTGCCGTAGGAGCGGACTCCGTCCGCGATGTGTCTGCCTCGCGCCTTGGTTTCCCGCGTCGCGTTGGCGTGCGCGCCGGCCTCTCGTTTCGCCCCCTCGGGCGAGTCACTTTGCCAAACGACGCAAAGTAACCAAAGGTCTTGCCCCGGACATCCGGTTTTTCGCCTAGGCGAAAAATTCCCTCGTTGAATTGAAGTTTCAGGGGCACGCGGCGAAGGGCCATCCCTGGCCCATCGCCGCTCTCGCGACATCCATGTCGCTCAACTCCTGAAACTTCAATTCAACGAGGCCTCCTGAACGGGGCGGTTCGGAGTACGCGGAGGTTTCTCTGGAAAACTTATCAAGCCAAAGCCAAAGCCAAAGCCAAAGCCAAAGCCAAAGCCAAAGCCAGATCTGTACAGTCGCGGTCTTCGCACCAACGGATTTCGCCTGCGCCTGGAGTTTCCATCCACATCGCAATCACGGCTTAGCACGAACGTAGGATGGCGTGGAGCGCAGCGATACCCATCAATGCACACCACCCACAGCGATGGGCGTCGCAATCTCGCGGAGCGCCGCCCGATCAGCCATTGCCGAGCGGCGGCAGAGTGCGGTTCGCGAGCAAGCTCGCTCCTACAAAGTTGCGGGCTTCAGCCCCGACTCCGGCTCTCGCTTTGGCTTTTTGTGAGTCTTCCAGAGAAACAGCCGCACGCGCCGAGTGCTCCTTTCAGGAGGCCGAAGGTGATCGGAGTTTCAGGGGGAGAGCGGCATGGATGCCGCGGAAGCCGCGACTGGCCATGGATGGCCCTTCGCGGCGGCCCCCTGAAACTCCGAAGAACCGAGGGTACTTTTCGCGAAGCGAAAAGCCGGATGCAGGGGCAAGCCCTTTGGTTACTTTCTGGCGTTTGAGAAAGTAACTCGCCCGAGGGGGCGAAACAAAAAGCCCGCGCGCACGCCGGCGCGACGCGGGAAACCAAGGCGCGAGGCATACACATCGCGGACAAAGTCCGCTCCTACGAAAGACCAGCGCAGCGAAGGGAAGAGCAGAGCGATGGGTATCGCTCCGCTCCACACCATCCTACGCACCACCCTCCAGCCGGGCACTCAACTCCGGCCATTGCCGATACGGCACCCACAACACGCTTTGCCACCTCACAACACCGACATCGACTCCGTCGGCCCACGCAGCATTTCCCGGCGCGGCTCGCCCAGGTCGGTGCGGTGCTGGTCGCGCAACGTCGGAATCACTTGCTGCGACAACCACTGCCGCACGCTGCGATTCTCCGGATGGAAGTAGTGGATCAACGCGGCATAGGCGCCCGACTCGCTGATCAGCAGCTCATCGACATATTCGCCATTGCCATCGCGCACCCAGGCGCGGCGGAACTGGTCGTCGTCCAGGTTGCGCTCCACGCGCTCGGCCAGGTAAGGCGAACCGATCAGCCGCCCCAGGTCGTGGGCGCAGAACCAGCACTGGTCTTCCAGCAGCACGGCGCGCAGCAGGCGCTTGTGGCGGATGAATTCGGTGGGGATCAGGAACTCTTCAGACATGACGCACCTCCGGGATGGAGGAGGAAGAGGGTGGGTATAGCGAAGCGCCTTCGGGGCGAAGACAAAGGGGGACGGGCATATCCATTTCCTCAATGGGTACACCGCTGCTTTCGGGAGCAGTATTGCCGCTATGTGAAGCGTTTCTTAGGCGCAGAGTGACTCTTAACAGTAGCATCCGCGGAGTGCAAGGTGAGATGAGTGCCGTTGAAGGATGTAGGCGCTAGTGTTTAAATGGAATGTGACTGATTTGTCAGAATCCTTATTAGAAAATTGGCAAGGCTTTAAAGGGAATTTTCATGAAGGTAACACGGCTCAAACTAAAGAATTGGTTGAATTTTAGAGAAGTAGACGTCTCTCTTGAAGATCGCTGTTATCTACTAGGGCCAAACGCTGCGGGGAAATCAAATTTTTTAGATGTTTTTAGATTCTTGCGAGATGTCGCAAAGCCTAATGGTGGGGGGCTACAAAAAGCTGTAAACGATAGGGGGGGAATTAAAAAGCTTCGTTGTCTTCAAGCGAGAAGAGATCCGGTTGTTAGAATAGAGGTTCATCTAGAGGAAGGGTCGACTAAATGGGTTTATGCGCTTGCCTTTCAAAGTGAAGGAAAGGGTGCTCAGCGCCTTATTGTCAATGAGGAATATGTTGAGCGGGATGATGTTAAGCAATTTATTCGTCCAGATGTTGCAGATAGAAAGGACGACTTGCGTTTAACTCAAACGTATCTTGAGCAAATAAATGCAAATAAAGGTTTTAGGCCTATATGTGATTTCTTTGCGGCAACAACCTATCTTCATCTAGTTCCTCAATTGCTGCGATTTGGGGATCAACTTGCCATTAGAAATATGGAGGATGATCCTTTTGGTCAAGGTTTTTTGGAGCGAATAGCAAGAGCTCATGATAGGACTAGAGTAAGCAGGCTAAAGAGAATTGAAAAAACGCTAACAGCTGCTTTGCCACAGTTTAGAGAGCTTCAATTCATTAAGGATGATGCAGGAAAGCCACATCTTCAGGCTCGTTATGAGCATTGGCGGCCAAATGCCGGATGGCAAACTGAGGAGCAATTCTCAGACGGTACACTTCGCTTGATCGGACTTCTTTGGTCGATGATGGATGGAGATAGTTTGCTGCTTTTGGAAGAGCCAGAGCTTTCTCTCAATGATGCAATTGTCGAAAAGATTCCGCTAATGATCGATCGAATACAGCGGCAGTCAAAACAGCGCAGGCAAGTGTTACTTAGTACCCATAGTGAAGCGTTGCTTAAGAGTCCAATTGATGGGCATGGAGTACTTTTGCTGGAGCCAACGGATAAAGGTACACGTATTCGTTTGCCAGATAGTAACGAAATGAAAATGCTAGAGTGCGGATTGACAGTTGCGGAGGTTATGTTGCCTAAGGCTCGCCCGCAGCTATCTCTTCAGGGAACACTTTTTGATTAAGGCCCCATATGGACGTGGTTATTGCGACGGAAGATGACTTGAGTGAGGTTGTCCTCAGGAAAATTCTTTTTGATATTTCAGTGGATTATAATGTCCATACTAGTCTTGGGAAAGTGGGCTTTGGGTATTTGAAGCAAAAGATTGTAAGCTTTAATAAAATGGCGAAATTTATGCCTGTTATTGTGCTTGCTGATCTAGATCGTGCGGAGTCACGTGAGGCTCTCCTTGAGAGTTGGTTGCCAGGGGAAAAGTCCGACGGATTGGTTTTTGCGGTTGCCGTTCGTGAGGTTGAGTCGTGGATCATGGCCGACTCGGAGTCGTTTTCAGATTTTTTAGGGGTTAGCAAGACTGTAATACCTCGCGCCCCTGATAGTATAGAGAAAGCCAAGTGGAGGTTGTTGGAAGTTGTTGGGCGGTCGACAAAAAGGACAATTAAGGACGAGATACTTCCTAAGAGAGGGAGCACATCGCCAGTTGGGCTTGGATATAATGAGAACTTGTCTAAGTATGTGTTGGAAAGTTGGTCGCTGGAGCGCGCGCGCGCGGCATCTCCCAGTTTGGGAGCAACCTTCGATCACTTACTGAATCTTAAGGATTCAATTCTTTTTAACTGAATTCAAACAAAAAGCCCCGCACTAGGCGGGGCTTTTCGCTTTCTAATCACTGCCCCAACATTCCATTTCGGGTGACAGCGTTTCTAATGGTCTTGACTTGCGGTGGTGCTACTACTTCCGTCAGTCCCAGCTCAGCGCGCCGCCGGTCTGGTACTCGATCACGCGGGTCTCGAAGAAGTTCTTTTCCTTCTTCAGGTCCATGATTTCGCTCATCCACGGGAACGGGTTGCTGGTGCCCGGGTATTCCTCTTTGAGGCCGATCTGGGTCAGGCGGCGGTTGGCGATGAACTTGAGGTAGTCCTCCATCATCGCCGCGTTCATGCCCAGTACGCCGCGCGGCATGGTGTCGCGTGCGTATTCGATCTCCAGCTGGGTGCCCTGGAGGATCATCTGGGTAGCCTCGTCCTTCATCTGGGCATCCCACAGGTGCGGGTTCTCGATCTTGATCTGGTTGATCACGTCGATGCCGAAGTTCAGGTGCATGGATTCGTCGCGCAGGATGTACTGGAACTGCTCGGCGGTGCCGGTCATCTTGTTGCGGCGGCCCATGGAGAGGATCTGGGTGAAGCCGCAGTAAAAGAAGATGCCTTCCAGGACGCAGTAGTAGGCGATCAGGTTGCGCAGGAACTGGCGGTCGGTTTCCGGGGTGCCGGTTTCGAACTTCGGATCGGAAATCGAACGGGTGTACTTCAGGCCCCAGGAGGCTTTCTTCGCGACCGAAGGAATCTCGTGGTACATGTTGAAGATTTCGCCTTCATCCATGCCCAGCGACTCGATGCAGTACTGGTAGGCGTGGGTGTGGATCGCTTCCTCGAAGGCCTGGCGCAGGATGTACTGGCGGCACTCGGGGTTGGTGATCAGGCGGTAGACGGCCAGCACCAGGTTGTTGGCGACCAGCGAGTCGGCAGTGGAGAAGAAGCCGAGGTTGCGCATGACGATGCGGCGCTCGTCTTCGGACAGGCCGTCCTTGCTCTTCCACAGGGCAATGTCGGCGTTCATGTTCACTTCCTGGGGCATCCAGTGGTTGGCGCAACCATCCAGATACTTCTGCCAGGCCCAGTCGTACTTGAAGGGTACGAGCTGGTTGAGGTCGGCACGGGCGTTGATCATCTGCTTGTCGCCGACTTGTACGCGGGCGGCGGAGCCTTCCAGATCGTCCAGGCCTTCCTGGATGTCCAGGGCGTCGAGGGCCTGCTTGGCGCGGGCGACGGCGTCGGAGTCGTTGGCGGATACGGCGCGTGCTTCTTCGACGGAGCCTGCGGCGTCAGCGTCGAGTTTGTCAGCGTTCTGCGCAGCGGCCTGGGCGACGGCCGGGGCGGCCTTGGCTTCGGTGGCGTCTTCTTTGTCGAATTCGTCCCAGCTCAGCATGGGCTTCCTCTCCTGGTTCTGTGGGCTGCTCTGTGGCGGCCTGGTGTCTGGTTGCGTGATGGATGCACGCTAAAGCTTTGGATGCTTGGGGAGGGCTTTTGAAAGCCCCTCTCCCTAGCCCTCTCCCGAAGGGAGAGGGGACAGTCCGTGCGGTCTGCTGTTTCGGTGTTAGCGCCGCCGAGGCGGCGCGCTCACCTTATTGGCAGGCTTCGCAGTCCGGGTTGTCGATGGAGCAAGCCTGGGGTACCGGAGCCGGTTGCGGCTCGGCGGCTGCGGCCTGCAGGCCATCGTTGCCACCCGCGGACACGGCGTTGAGCTTGCCGGTGTTGATGGTGGACTTCTCGGTGCTGGTGGCGGCCAGGGCACGGAGGTAGTAGGTGGTTTTCAGGCCACGGAACCACGCCATGCGGTAAGTCACGTCCAGCTTCTTGCCCGAGGCGCCGGCGATGTAGAGGTTCAGGGACTGGGCCTGATCGATCCACTTCTGGCGGCGGCTGGCGGCGTCGACGATCCACTTGGTCTCGACTTCGAAGGCGGTGGCGTACAGGTCTTTCAGGTCTTGCGGGATGCGCTCGATCTGCTGCACGGAGCCGTCGTAGTACTTCAGGTCGTTGACCATGACCGGGTCCCACAGGCCGCGCACTTTCAGGTCGCGAACCAGGTAGGGGTTGATCACGGTGAACTCGCCGGAGAGGTTCGATTTCACGTACAGGTTCTGGTAGGTCGGCTCGATGGACTGCGATACGCCGGTGATGTTGGCGATGGTCGCGGTCGGCGCGATGGCCATGATGTTCGAGTTACGGATGCCTTTCTGTACGCGGGCACGTACCGGAGCCCAGTCGAGGGATTCGGTCAGGTCGACGTCGATGTACTTCTGGCCACGGGCTTCGATGAGGATCTGCTGCGAGTCCAGCGGCAGGATGCCCTTGGACCACAGGGAGCCGTCGAAGGTCTCATAGGCACCACGCTCGTCGGCCAGGTCACAGGAAGCCTGGATGGCGAAGTAGCTCACCGCTTCCATGGACTTGTCGGCGAACTCGATGGCAGCGTCGGAGCCGTAGGCGATGTGCTGCAGGTACAGCGCGTCCTGGAAGCCCATGATGCCCAGGCCAACCGGGCGGTGCTTGAGGTTCGAGTTGCGAGCCTGCGGGACCGAGTAGTAGTTGATGTCGATAACGTTATCGAGCATGCGAACGGCGGTCTTCACGGTCTTCTCGAGCTTGGCGGTGTCCAGCTTGCCGTCGACGATGTGGTTGACCAGGTTGATCGAGCCCAGGTTGCAGACCGCGATCTCGTCCTTGTTGGTGTTCAGGGTGATCTCGGTACACAGGTTCGAGCTGTGGACCACGCCCACGTGCTGCTGCGGGCTGCGCAGGTTGCACGGGTCCTTGAAGGTCAGCCACGGGTGGCCGGTCTCGAAGAGCATGGAGAGCATCTTGCGCCACAGGTCTTTGGCCTGGACGACCTTGAATACCTTGATCTTGTTGTACTCGGTCAGGGCTTCGTAATACTCGTAGCGCTCTTCGAAGGCCTTGCCGGTCAGATCGTGCAGGTCCGGAACTTCGGACGGGGAGAACAGGGTCCACTTGCCGTCGTCGAAGACGCGCTTCATGAACAGGTCCGGGATCCAGTTCGCGGTGTTCATGTCGTGGGTACGGCGACGGTCGTCACCGGTGTTCTTGCGCAGCTCGAGGAATTCCTCGATGTCCAGGTGCCAGGTTTCCAGGTAGGCGCAGACGGCGCCCTTGCGCTTGCCACCCTGGTTCACGGCCACCGCGGTGTCGTTCACTACTTTCAGGAACGGAACCACGCCCTGGGACTTGCCGTTGGTGCCCTTGATGTAGGAGCCCAGCGCACGGACCGGAGTCCAGTCGTTGCCCAGGCCGCCGGCGAATTTCGACAGCATGGCGTTGTCGTGGATCGCGTTGTAGATGCCCGACAGGTCGTCCGGCACGGTGGTCAGGTAGCAGGACGACAGCTGCGGACGCAGGGTGCCGGCGTTGAACAGGGTCGGGGTCGACGACATGTAGTCGAACGAGGAGAGCAGGTTGTAGAACTCGATGGCGCGAGCTTCACGGTCCTTCTCTTCGATGGCCAGGCCCATGGCCACGCGCATGAAGAAGACCTGCGGCAGTTCGAAACGGATGCCGTCCTTGTGGATGAAGTAGCGGTCGTACAGGGTCTGCAGGCCGAGGTAGGTGAACTGCTGGTCGCGTTCGTGGTTGATCGCGGCGCCCAGCTTGGCCAGGTCGTAGCCTTTGAGCTTGCTGTCGATCAGCTCGAACTCGGAGCCTTTCTCGACGTAGGCGGCCAGTGCCTTGGCGTACAGGTCGGCCATCTCGTGGTGAGTGGCGCTGTCGGCCACGCCCAGGAAGCCCAGCGCTTCGGCGCGCAGGGTGTCCATCAGCAGGCGGGCGGTGACGTAGGAGTAGTTCGGCTCGCGCTCGACCAGGGTACGGGCGGTCATCACCAGGGCGGTGTTGACGTCCTTCTCGGCGACGCCGTCATACAGGTTCTTCAGGGTTTCGCGTTCGATCAGGCTGCCATCGACTTCGGCCAGGCCTTCGCAGGCTTCGCGGATGATGGTCTGCAGGCGGCCCATGTCCAGCGGCTGGGTGCTGCCGTCGGCCTTGGTGATGCGGATGCTCGGGTGCGGCTGGGCGATGTCGCTGGCCACGCCTGCGGTCTTGCGCTCGTTGGCGCGAGCTTCACGGTAGATCACGTAGTCGCGGGCGACTTTCTGCTCGCCAGCGCGCATCAGGGACAGTTCGACCTGGTCCTGGATCTCTTCGATGTGGATGGTGCCACCGGAGGGCATGCGGCGCTTGAAGGTCGCGGTGACCTGTTCGGTCAGGCGGCGCACGGTCTCATGGATGCGCGACGAGGCGGCGGCGGTGCCGCCTTCCACGGCGAGGAACGCCTTGGTGATGGCTACGGTGATCTTGTCATCGGTGTAGGGAACTACGGTGCCGTTGCGCTTGATCACGCGCAGCTGGCCGGGCGCGGTGGCAGCCAGATCCTGTGCGGATTCGGCGGCCTGCGGCGCGTTGGCCTGCGGGTTCTCGCGAGTGGTGTCGATTTGCATGGGTGGTTGTCTCCACGTTCTCGTAATGGGTTTGTTGCCGACGCCAGGGGCGCCATTCTCAAAAGCAAGGAGTGCAAATAAAGAGCAAAAAGAGCAGTCGCCCGCGATTGCAGTCGCGAGCTGGAATTCTTCTGGAACAGGGGGAATGACCCGAAGCGCCTCCCTGGCCCAACTCGGGTGCCGGCTTTACGGGCCGGGACCACAATACCTAGTGGTGTTGAACGTTACGTTGCAACACCCGTACCGCATTTCCATCGACATGAATCGCTCCTTGCGGGCTGGGCCGCGTGGCACATCAGTACGTCTGGAATACGTTGTGGTGGAACCGGAGGAGCCGTGGAACAGGCTCGGGATTTCGACTTTCTTCTTGTGTCCGGTTCGTGGTGGCAACCCCAAGATGTAGGGGTATACCGCAACGGGGATACAAGATAATGCGCTATGGGGGTGTTTGCAAGGCGGGGAGAAGGGGAAAAGCTGTGGATAAAATGTGCATGGAATGTGGGTGAAGCGGGGTAACTCGCGCAATCCCTGATGCTGACTGCCTTTCGCCGTTCGTCGTGGTTGGCGAGAGAATTTTCACACGCGTCAGGGGCGCTGCTCGGGGAGGAACACTACCACAATATGTAGTGTTTCTGTCGCAGCAGCCCTTGACCTTTTCGCGCAATGCCTGCTTACGCCGGTGGCGTGCCGCAGCGCCGGCAATCTGGCTACAATGCCGGCCGCTTTTGCGGGCTCGCTATGGTAGCTCTCTATAGTAAGCATGCTCGCGCTCGCTCATGGCGCATCAGGAGGCAAGGTGGAACAAGAAGCGCGCATTCTCATCGTCGAGGACGACCAGCGATTGGCCGAGTTGACCCAGGACTACCTGGAGAGCAACGGCCTGGTGGTGTCCATCGAGTCCCATGGCGGCAAGGCGGTGGAGCGGGTGCTGGCCGAGCGGCCGGACCTGGTGGTGCTCGACCTGATGCTGCCGGGGGAGGATGGGCTGTCCATCTGCAAGCGCCTGCGCCCGGATTACGACGGGCCGATCCTGATGCTCACCGCGCGCACCGACGACATGGACCAGGTCCAGGGCCTGGAGATGGGCGCCGACGACTACGTGTGCAAGCCGGTGCGCCCGCGTGTGCTGCTGGCGCGCATCCGCGCCCTGCTGCGCCGCAGCGAGCCGGCCGAGGCCGCGCCGGCAGTGGCGGGCAAGCGCCTGACCTTCGGCAAGCTGGTGATCGACAATGCCATGCGTGAGGCCTGGCTGGACGAGCAGACCATCGAGCTGACCAGCGCCGAGTTCGATCTGCTCTGGCTGCTGGCGGCCAACGCCGGGCGCATCCTCTCCCGCGAGGAAATCTTCAACTCCCTGCGCGGCATCGAGTACGACGGCCAGGACCGTTCCATCGACGTGCGCATCTCGCGCATCCGCCCGAAGATCGGCGACGACCCGATGCACCCGCGCCTGATCAAGACGGTGCGCAGCAAGGGCTACCTGTTCGTCGGGGAGCTCTGAGCCATGAGCGCCGTGCCACCCTTCCCCGAGCTGCACGGCGAGCGCTTCCGCCTGCGCGCCTTCACCGATGCCGACCAGCCAGCGGTATTTCGCGCGCTGTCGCATCCTGAGGTGATCCGCTACTACGGTGTCTCCTACGCGACACTGGAAGCCACCCGCGAGCAGATGGAGTGGTTCGAGCGCATCCATAGGGAGAGCAGCGGTATCTGGTGGGCGATCTGCCGGCCGGACGCGCCCGAGGACATCGTCGGCGGCTGCGGCTTCAACAACTGGCAGCAGGAGCACCGTCGTCTGGAACTGGGCTACTGGCTACTGCCCGAGCATTGGGGGCAGGGCGTGATGGGCGAATGCCTGCCGCTGATCTTCCGCCACGCCTTCCGCGACATGAACGTGCACCGCATCGAGGCCGAGGTGGAGCCGGAGAACCTCGCCAGCGGCCGCCTGCTGCTGCGCCAGGGGTTCATGCTGGAAGGCCGGCGCCGCGAGTGCGAGGTGAAGGACGGCGCGTTCGTCAGCCTGGATTACTACGGGTTGCTCAACCCGGCGGAAGCAGTGTGAGTCCGGTGCCCGGGCTGGCCCTCACCCCAGCCCTCTCCCGGAGGGAGAGGGGGCAGTCTGTGCCGATGGTGAACGTGGCGTCATCCTGCGGCGGCGGACGCGCACGAAATGATTGGATTTCCACGCTGAGCTCCAGGCGCACTCCGGACAGTCCCCTCTCCCCCCGGGAGAGGGCTAGGGTGAGGGCGCTCTTCGATAGCGCCGAACCCACCCGGAAAGCCCGGCCATGAAATCCATCTTCCTGCGCATCTACGGCGGCATGCTGCTGACGCTGGTGGCGGTTGCCGCGCTGGCGGTGCTGACCCTGCACCTGGTCAACGATGTGCGCGGCGAGCGCTACCGCGAGGACCTGGCGCGTGGCACCTTCCGCCTGATGGCGGACGAGCTGCTGCCCATGAGCGAGGTGGACCGCAAGCGTGCGCTGAGCCAGTGGAGCCGCCTGCTCGGTATTCCGCTCAAGCTCACCAGCCTGGATGCGCTGGGCATGGAAGGACGCAGCCGGGCACGGCTGATGAACGACCAGGTGCTGGTACAGGCCGGTGCGCCCCATGAAGTGAAGGTGATGACCCAGGTGAGCGCGGCGGAAGGGCTGATCCTCACCGGCGAGGTGGAGCAGGTCAGCGAGCAACTGGCGCGCGCCACCATCTATTTGCTGATGGACGAGCTCAAGCGCTACCCGGCCAGCGAGCAGCCCTATCACCTGGCGCGTATCGTTCGCGACAAGCGCTTCGGCTTCGAGGTGCACCTGCTGCGCCTGAAGGAGGTCGACCTCGACGACGACCAGAGCCGTCGGGTGGAGGAGGGCGACACGGTAATGGCGCTGGGCAAGGGCGGCGATTCCATCCGCGTGCTCTCGGGCATCCTCGACACCCCCTGGGTGCTGGAGCTGGGGCCGATCTACCAGATGAACCCGTACCCGCCGCAGTTGCTGACGATCATCGTGGTCGTCGCGCTGACGCTCATCGGGCTGACGCTTTACCTGCTCATCAGCGGGCTGGAACAGCGCCTGCGCGGCCTCGAATCCGCGGCCACGCGCATTGCCCGCGGCAGCCTGGACACCCGCGTGGAAGTGCGCGGTGCGGACTCGGTGGGCCGTCTCGCGGGGGCCTTCAACCACATGGCCGAGCAACTGCACCTTCTGCTGACGGTGCAGCGCGAACTGGTCCGTGCGGTATCCCACGAGCTGCGCACACCGGTGGCGCGGCTGCGCTTCGGGCTGGAGATGATCGAGTCCGCCGAGACCGACAAGGCGCGGCGCAAGTACATGGAAGGCATGGACGGCGACATCCAGGACCTCGACCAGCTGGTGGACGAGATGCTCACCTACGCGCGGCTGGAGCAGGGCTCGCCGGCGCTGAGCTACCAGCGCATCGAACTGGGCGCGCTGGTGGAGCAGGTGGTGGCGGAGATTGCCCCACTGCGCCGGGAAATCACCGTCACCTGCGAGCCGGGTGCGCTGGTGCCGTTCGACCAGGGCAGCTGGATCGAGGCTGAGCCGCGCTACCTGCACCGCGCGCTGCAGAACCTGATGACCAACGCGCTGCGCTATGCAGAAGGGCGGGTGCGGATCAGTTACCGGGTGAGCGTGGACCGCTGCCAGGTGGACGTGGAAGACGACGGCCCCGGCGTGCCGGAGGCGCAGTGGCATCGCTTGTTCCAGCCGTTCTTCCGAGCCGACGACAGCCGCGCTCGGGTCACTGGTGGGCATGGGCTGGGTCTGTCCATCGTGCGGCGGATCATCCATTGGCACGGCGGCCGCGCGCAGATCGCGAAGAGCGAGGTGTTGGGTGGTGCGTGCTTCACCTTGATGTGGCCGCGCCGGCAAGCGCCCAAGGTTGAAGACAATATTTGACCTTGGAGTCAAAAAATGCAGAATGCTGCGGTGCCATCACGCGTGGATGGCATTCGCCGCGTCACTCTGCATCCTTTCCCTACGCTAAATAGCCCTCGGAGATCGGTCTCTCTTAGGGGGTATTGCAGAGTCACCGGTATCGTTATGTAATTTTTGCTATAACGAGCGCTTGCAGGCACGGCAAGCGGACCTGTCATAGACAGGCCCGCGCAGGGTTTCAGGCAGGAACACCGAGGATCACATGGGACGCTTTGATCACTGCAGTCGCCTTCACGCCGGCCGCCAGGCCGAGCTCGCTCACCGCATCGCGGGTGACCACGGCGACCACTTCGGTGCCGCCCGGCAGGCTGAGCACGACTTCGGCGTTCACCGCGCCATCGGTCACCGATTTCACCGTGCCGGCCAGGCAGTTGCGGGCGGACAGACGGATGCCGTCGGCCTCGGTCATCAGCATGACCCAGGGCGCCTTGACCAGCGCGATAACGTCCTTGCCCTGGGCCAGGCCCAGGCTCTTCACGCTTTCCTCGGTGACGATCGCCACGAGTTCGCTACCGCCGGGCAAAGCGACCACGACTTCCGCGTTGACCGCACCGTTACGCAGTTGCTTGACGCTGCCCTTGAAGACGTTGCGTGCACTGACCTTCATGAACTGACTCTCCTGAATTGCTTGTATGGCCAATCACTGGCCGGACGTGTCACGGGGCTGAACTGAGTGTATAGGCCAGCCCGAGCCAATCGAAGTGTTAAAACAACAACCCACTGGAGCCTCACGATGAAACACCGCTTCGCAAGCCTGTCCCTGCTGGTCGCTTCCTGCTTCACCCTGCACTCGGCCCTGGCTGATGAAGTCCAGGTGGCTGTCGCCGCCAACTTCACCGCGCCGATCCAGGCGATCGCCAAGGACTTCGAGAAGGACACCGGCCACAAGCTGGTCGCCGCCTACGGCGCCACTGGCCAGTTCTACACCCAGATCAAGAACGGCGCGCCGTTCGAGGTTTTCCTCGCCGCTGACGACAGCACACCGAAGAAACTCGAAGCGGAGAAGGAAATCGTCCCCGGTTCGCGCTTCACTTATGCCATCGGTACCCTGGCGCTGTGGTCGGCGAAAGACGGCTACGTCGACGCCAAAGGCGAGGTGCTGAAGAAGAACGAATACAAGCACCTGTCCATCGCCAACCCGAAAGCCGCGCCCTATGGCCTGGCCGCCACCCAGGTGATCGACAAGCTCGGCCTGAAGGACAAGGTCGCGGGCAAGATCGTCGAAGGCCAGAACATCACCCAGGCCTTCCAGTTCGTCTCTACCGGCAACGCGGAGCTGGGCTTCGTGGCGTTGTCGCAGATCTACAAGGATGGCAAGGTGACCAGCGGTTCCGCCTGGATTGTCCCGGCTGACCTGCACGACCCGATCCGTCAGGACGCCGTGATTCTCAACAAGGGCAAGGACAGTGCCGCCGCCAAGGCCCTGGTCGAGTACCTGAAAGGGCCGAAGGCCGCTGCGGTGATCAAGTCCTACGGTTACGAACTCTAAGCCTTCAAGGAATAGCGATGCCCCTCACGCAGGAGGATTTCCTGGCCATCCGGCTCACCATCGAGCTGGCCGCCCTGAGCACCCTGATCCTCCTGCTGATCGGCACGCCGATCGCCTGGTGGCTGTCGCGTACCCGCTCCTGGCTGAAAGGTCCGCTGGGGGCGGTGGTGGCGTTGCCGCTGGTGCTGCCGCCGACGGTAATCGGCTTCTACCTGCTGATTACCATGGGGCCCCACGGGTTCATCGGTCACGCCACCGAGAGCCTGGGCCTGGGGCGCTTGCCGTTCACCTTCGCCGGGCTCGTGGTGGGCTCGGTGTTCTATTCGCTGCCCTTCGTGGTGCAGCCGTTGCAGAACGCCTTCGAGGCCATCGGCAACAAACCGCTGGAGGCCGCCGCGACCTTGCGCGCGAGTCCACTGGATACCTTCTTCTCCGTGGTTCTGCCGCTGGCGCGGCCGGGCTTCATCACTGCCAGCATCCTCGGCTTCGCCCACACGGTGGGTGAGTTCGGCGTAGTGCTGATGATCGGTGGCAACATTCCGGGCAAGACGCGCGTGGTGTCGGTGCAGATATTCGATCACGTCGAGGCCATGGAGTATGCCCAGGCACATTGGCTGGCCGGCGGCATGGTGATCTTCTCCTTCTTCGTCCTGCTGGCGCTCTATGCGAGCCGCCGCAGCCGTTCGGCCTGGGCCTGAGGTGGGCATGTCGCAAGAGCTTTCCGCACGCGCCATCGAAGCCCGCTTCCAGATCGCCTACTCGGGCTTCAGCCTGGACGTCGACCTGCAGTTACCGGGCAAAGGCGTGACGGCGCTGTTCGGCCATTCCGGCTCGGGCAAGACCACTTGCCTGCGCTGTGTGGCGGGCCTTGAACGGGCACCGCTCGGCCGGCTGGTGGTGAACGGCGAAGTCTGGCAGGACAGCGCCACGGGCGTGTTCCTGCCGCCGCACAAGCGCGCGCTGGGCTATGTGTTCCAGGACGCCAACCTGTTCGAGCACCTGTCGGTGAAGCGCAACCTCACCTACGGCATGAAGCGCGTGCCGCGCGACCAGCATCGTGTGGAGCTCGAGCAGGCCACCGAACTGCTTGGCATCGGCCATCTGCTGGAGCGCATGCCGGGGCACCTGTCCGGTGGTGAGCGCCAGCGTGTCGGCATGGCTCGCGCGCTGCTGACCAGCCCGCGCCTGCTGCTGATGGACGAGCCGCTGGCGGCGCTGGATCTCAAGCGCAAGGCAGAAATCCTGCCGTACCTGGAGCGCCTGCACGACGAACTGGATATTCCGATTCTCTACGTCAGCCATTCGCCGGATGAGGTGGCGCGGCTGGCGGACCACCTGGTGCTGTTGGACCAGGGGCGTTCCATCGCCAGTGGCCCGGTGATGGAGACCCTGGCGCGCACTGACCTGCCGATTTCGCATCTGGAGGATGCCGGCGTAGTCATCGATGGCCACGTGGTTTCCCATGATCCTGATTACGGTTTGCTCTCGGTTTCTCTGCCGCACTGCGAGCAGCGTATCCGTCTGGCCCACACGCCGATGGACAAGGGCAGGGCGCTGCGCATCAAGGTGCAGGCGCGGGACGTCAGCCTGAGCCTGGAGCCAGCGGCGCACAGCAGCATCCTCAACGTACTGCCGGCGACCGTGGTCGAGATCGTGCCGACGGACAATCCGGCGCACCTGCTGGTGAAGCTGGATGTAGCTGGCAAGCCGCTGCTGGCGCGGATTACCCGCTATTCCCACGACCAGCTCGGCCTGCAGATCGGCCAGGCGGTATGGGCGCAGATCAAGTCGGTGGCGTTGCTGGCCTGACGCACCTCTTTGTAGGAGCGAGCTTGCTCGCGAACAGCCGTGGCAGAGGAAGCTCTGGTGCGACGAAGGTTCGCGAGCAAGCTCGCTCCTACAGAAAGAAAAAGGGCGGCTCATGGCCGCCCTTTTTCATTTCACTCCATGCCTTACAGCAGCGGGATGGTGTAGCTGACGATCAGGCGGTTCTCGTCCTGGTCGCGCTGGCTGGGCACGCCCGGAGTGGAGGCCGCCGGCAGGCCGCTGCGCATGGCGGCGTTCTTCCAGGCCAGGCCCAGGCCCTTGAAGGTGCCTTCGGGTACCACGTAGCCCAGGGCGATGTCGCGCTCCCATTCGCCCTTGTCGCCTTGCTTGGTGTCGATGTTGTCGGCGTTCAGATAGAGCACGCTGAAGGTCAGGCCGGGCACGCCGAGGTCGGCGAAGTCGTAGGCATAGCGGCCGATCCAGGTGCGCTCGCCAGCGCGGTTGAACTTCAGCAACTGGGCGTCGGAGATCAGGTAGGTACTGGTGCCTTCGCCGTCGCCGCGGTTCAGGTAGGGGAAGTCGCTGTCGCCGGTCAGCACCTGGTAGCCGGCGCCGATGCTGTGGCCGCCCAGGGCGTAGGTGAACATGCCGCTGTAGACGTTGTTGTCGACTTCGCCCTTGAGGCTGTTGCCGCCGTAGTAGCCGCTGCTGACATAGCCGTCGGCGCGGCCGGAGGCGCTGCCGTTCTTGCCGTCGGAATCGCTGATGAACACACGGATATCCGACTTCAGGGTGCCCGGTCCTACAGCCAAGCTATGCACGAGGCCGAGGTAGTTCTGCTTGTAGAAGTTGTCCAGCTCGCCGTAGTAGTACGACAGCGTCAGGTTCTTGGTCGCCTTGTAGTCACCGCCGGCGAAGTAGAACTTGTTGCTGTCGCGGGAGCTGGCAGAGCTGCCGTTGGCGCCGGCGATGGACATGCTGCGCCAGTCGGTGGAGTTGCGGCCCTTGGTGTGGGTCAGCTGGCCGCCGGTCAGGGTCAGGTTGTCGACGTCGGTGGAGGTGACCTGGCCACCTTCGTAGGTCATCGGCAACAGGCGGGCATCGTTGTAGACCACCACCGGCAGCTTGGGCTGCAGGGTGCCGTAGCGGAATTCGGTCTTGGAGACCTTCGCCTTGGCGGTGAGCCCTAAGCTGCTGAACTCGTCGACGGCGCTGCCATCGCTTTCCAGCGGGAAGATGGTGCCGGGCTGGCGATCGACGCCGGCCTTGCCGGACTTGCCGCCGCCATCCAGGCGTACGCCGAGCAGGCCCAGGGCGTCGACGCCGAAGCCCACGGTGCCCTGAGTGAAGCCGGAGGAGTAATTGAGCATGAAGCCCTGGCCCCATTCTTCCTGCTTGCTGGGCGAGGCGGTGCCGTTGCGGTTGTCGGTGTTGATGTAGAAGTTGCGCAGGGTCAGGCTGGCCTTGCTGTCTTCGATGAAGCCGCCGGCGTGGGCCGATTGCGCGATGAGGCCGAGCGAGCCGGCCGCAATGGCGAGCGCCAGGGTATTTCTGGTCATTACGTTTGCTCCGATGGTCATTTCTTTTTGTGGGGACCCCAAGAACCAGACGTTGCCGTTTGGGTGTATAGAATTCTATATACCGATAGTCCTGCTGACGATTCCTCTGAAGGCAATATCCGAGGATCAAAAGAGGTACGGGAATGTCTGGGCGGCGTGCATAACGCCAAATTCTGACTTTTAAGTCAAGACTTTCAGATGTGTCTGTCAGTCGCAGCGGTCGGATCGCTGCTCTATATCGAGGGAATGGCCACCAGGCTCAGCAGGCGATCATCGAACAGGCTGAACTGCCCGTCGATTTCCTTGCCGTGATGCCATTCCTCCGACAGGTCGGTAAGCAGGCGCAGGCGCGCGTGCCCCCCGGCGGACCAGCTCAGCAGCTCGGCGTGCTCGAAGTAGAAGCGCTTGCGCACCAGCGGGAAGAGCGCCTTGAACAGGCTTTCCTTGAGGGAAAAGGTGAGGGTGACCTGCAGCGCCGCCTGCCGCGGATCGAGGCGCGCCAGTTCGTCGGGCGTGAGGATTTCTTCGGCCAGTCTTTGTGCGCGCGCGGTTTCCAGGCGGTTCTCCACGTCCAGGCCGAGCCCGCGCCAGTGGCTCTCGTGCGCAACGATGGCTGCCGCCCAGCCGTCGCCGTGGGTGATCGAGCCACAGAATCCCGCCGGCCAGACCGGCGCGCGCTCCTCGTCGGTGCCCGGTACCCAGGCCGCCGAGCCTGCTGCCAGCAATGCCGCGCGGGCGCAGATTCGCCCCGCCAGGTACTCGGCCTGGCGCTTGGCGACGGAGCGCTGGATGTTGGCCGGCGCCTCGACGCGGCTCTGGGAGAAATCCCCGGCGTGCAGGCGCTGGCGGTCGAAGTGAGTGCTGCGCAATTGGCAGCCGGCCAGGGGAGTGGGCAGCGGCCAGTCGGCGTCGAGTGGGGTGCAGAAATCGGGGAGGGCAGTCATGGAAGCATTCTGCCGCGCCAGAACGTGGCTCACCAGTCACGCGGCACTTACATTCCTTTGCAAACCTTCACCAAAGGCGTACGGATTCGTCCTACAAGCTTTGACACACTGCGCACCGCGTTCCCAAGGGGACGCAGGTGAGGTTGTTGTTGGAGTGCCGCCAAGGCGGGCTCTGACCTTTACACTTGATTGAGTGCGGGAGCCCGAATGGGCTCCCGTTTTTTATTGCGCGGCGTTTTTACGCGCCCTCAGGCTTCACGTCGAAGACTTCCTTGAAGAAGGCCTGCAAGTCCGCCCAGGACTTCTGGTCGGCGGTCTTGTCGTAGCCCACGTCCAGGCCATGGCCTTTGTGCTTGTCGGCGTCCGGGCTGGTGAAGCTGTGCTTGGCGCCCGGCTGGATGACCAGCTTGTAGTCCGCCTTGGCGTTGTCCATCTCGCTTTTGAAGGCGGCAACGCTTTCCGCCGGTACCAGGGTATCGGCGCCGCCGTGTTCCACCAGAATTTTCGCCTTGATCGCCCCCGGCTGCGCCGGCGTCTGGGTCGCCAGCACGCCGTGGAAGCTCGCCACGCCGGCCAGTGGCAGGCCGGCGCGGGCCATGTCCAGCACCACCTTGCCGCCGAAGCAGTAGCCGATGGCGGCGATCTTGCTCGGGTCGGTCTGCGGCTGCTTCTTCAGTAGCTCAAGGCCCGCCTGGAAGCGCGCCTTGGCGGCGTTGGCGTTCTTCAGTGCCTCGGCCATGAAGGCCTTGGCGTCGTTGGGATGCTCGGTATGCTTGCCGTTGCCGTACATGTCGATGGCCAGCGCGCTGTAGCCCAGCGCGGCGAGGTCGCGGGCGCGGCGCTTGGCGTAGTCGTTCAGGCCCCAGAATTCGTGAACGACGATGACGCCGGGACGGATGCCGGATTTGGCATCGTCGTAGGCGAAGTAGCCGATCATCTTCGTGCCGTCAGTGGATTCGTAGGGTATTTCCTGGGTCTTGATCGCGGCTGAGGCGCTGGCCGCAAAGGCGAACAGCAGCAGGGCGGTGAGCAGTCGCATGGTGTCTCTCCGTGGCGTTGGCCGTGGCGATGGGCGATAGGTGCGGGCCCCAGAGAAGATAGCCGGTGACGCGGAAAACGCCCGTGCAACCTGCATGCAACCGCTCAAGAGCGCGGTTGTTGGTCGCAAGATAGAAGGAGGGGCGAGTGAAAAGTCCGACAGCCTCGTCTACCCTTGCGCCCATGTCCTGACCCGCGAAGCGATAGGCCGATGTTGGACCTGAGCACCTGGAATCTGACCATTCCCCAACGCGGCCCGGCCGCGACCATTTCCACGGCGAAACTCGGCCGTGATTACCAGAGCCCGTATTTCCGCCGTAGCGCCGATGGCGTGGAGTTCTGGGTGCCGGTGAACGGCGCCCATACCAGCGGCAGCGAATATCCCCGTACCGAGCTGCGCGAGACCAAGCCCGACGGCCGCCTGGTGACCTGGCGCTATCCGCTGGCGGAGAACCTGATGGTCGCTACCCTGCGGGTAGAAGCTGTGCCGTCCAGTCGACGCATGGTGATCGGGCAGATCCACAGCAACGGCAGCGGCAGCGCCGAGGCCCTGCCGCTGGTCAAGCTGGTCTACCAGCAGCGCCTGGACAAGGCGCGGGTACAGGCGCTGGTTCGCGATCGGCCCGACGACATCACCACGCGTACCTATACCGTCTATGACGGCATTCCCCTGGGCGATACCTTCACCTACCGGCTAGGCGTGTCCAGCAGCGGAGTGCTGAGCGTGCAGGTCAAGGACGGTCAGGTCAGCCAGCAACTGGACACGAAATGGGCCTACCAGGGCCTGTACTTCAAGGCAGGTCTCTACCTGCAGGACAATCGCGGGCCCGCAAGCGAAGGCGGGCGTGCCACCTTTACCGATCTGAGCATTCGACACCAATGAAGACTTCCTCCTCCGCACGCCGAGTATCGCTGGCCTTTTCCCTGCTGCTGTCGGCGGCACTGGCACAGGCCGCGCCCGGCGACGATTTCGCCAGCTGTCTGAACCGCCTGCAGGGCGCCGCCCAGGCCAAAGGCGTCAGCGCCGCCAGCTTTGCGCAGTTCACTCAGGGCCTACAGCCGGACATGACCGTGCTGCCGCTGCTGGACGCCCAGCCCGAGTTCACCACGCCGATCTGGGACTACCTGGCCGGGCTGGTGGACGACCAGCGTGTTGCCGACGGCAAGGCGCGGATGGCCGAACATGCCGACCTGCTGCGCAAGGTCGCCGCGCGTTACCAGGTCGACCCCGCCACGGTGGTGGCCGTGTGGGGCGTGGAGAGCGATTACGGCCGCATCACCGGCAAGCGCCCGCTGCTGGTGTCGTTGTCGACGTTGTCCTGCTACGGGCGGCGCCAGTCGTTCTTCCAGGGCGAGTTCATCGCCACCCTCAAGCTGCTGCAGCAGGGTGATATCCGCGACAGCGGCATCACCGGCTCCTGGGCCGGCGCCTTCGGCCAGACGCAGTTCATGCCTTCCACCTACGCGCGCATCGCCGAGGACTTCGACGGTGACGGCCACCGCGACCTGGTGGGCAGTACCGCCGACGCCTTGGCGTCCACCGCCAACTACCTGCGCAAGGCCGGCTGGCGGGAGGGGCAGCCGTGGGGCTACGAGGTGAAACTGCCGGCGGGTTTTGATGCCTCGCTGGCCGGGCGCACCAAGCGCCGGGCGCTGTCGGACTGGACCGCTCGTGGCGTGAAGCGAGTCGACGGCAAGCCGATCCCCAGCATCGACTCCAAGGCGGCGATCCTGCTGCCGGCCGGTGCCAACGGGCCGGCTTTCCTGGTGCTGCGCAACTATGACGCGATCTATTCCTACAACGCGGCGGAAAGCTATGCGCTGGCCATCGCCCTGCTGTCTGACCGACTGCGCGGCGAGCAGGGCCTGCGCACGCCCTGGCCGACCGACGATCCGGGCCTGAGCCGGGCGCAGCGCAAGGAGCTGCAGGAGCTGCTGATCCAGCGTGGCCATGACATCGGCCAGGCTGACGGCATGATCGGCGACGTGACGCGCAAGGCGATCCAGCAGGAGCAGAACAAGCTTGGCCTGACGCCGGCGGATGGGCGCGCAGGGCAGAAGATTCTGAAGGCGCTGAAGGGCGGTTGATCGATCCCTTCTGACTCAGGGGAAGCCCCGGCACTGGCCGGGGCTTTTCGTTTGTGGCGGCGATTGGTTCGCGAGCAAGCTCGCTCCTACGAAGAGCAGCTTCGTTCGAGGGTGAGCGTAACGCACCACTGTAGGAGCGAGCTTGCTCGCGAACCCCTTGACTCCGGCGGCGCAGAAAGCCGATCGCGGACGGAGTCCGCTCCTACGCAAGTATCAGGTTTCGTAGGAGCAGCCGTCTTCTTCAGGTAGGTCGGCTCCTGCGCATTCCCCTCACCCCAACCCTCTCTCCTGGGGAAAGGGTTGGGGTGAGGGGGGCTTCGTCCGCGATCGTGGCTCAGGCGATGTTCACTGCCAGCCCTTCACCCCCGTCATGTCCGGCAAGTGGTGGGCGATACCCTTGTGGCAATCGATGCAGGTTGCCTCGCCCGAGGCCAGGGCGGTGGAGTGCATCTGCCTCGCGCGCTGGCTCTGGCGGGTGAAGTCCATGAACTGGAAGTTGTGGCAGTTGCGGCATTCCAGCGAGTCATTGGCCTTCAGCCGCGCCCATTCGTGTTCGGCCAGTTCGCGGCGGTGATCGAGGAATTTCTCCCGCGTGTTGATGGTGCCGAAGATCTTGCCCCAGACCTCTTTGGAGGCTTGCATCTTGCGCGCGATCTTGTCGGTCCACTTGTGTGGCACATGGCAGTCGGGGCATGTGGCGCGCACGCCGGAACGGTTGCTGTAGTGGATGGTGTCCTTGAGTTCGGCAAAGACGTTGTCGCGCATCTCATGGCAGGAGGTGCAGAACTGCTCGCTGTTGGTGGCTTCCAGCGCGGTGTTGAAGCCGCCCCAGAAGATGATTCCGGCGATGAATCCGGCCAGCGTCAGGAAGCCCAGGCTGTAGTGCACGCTGGGCCGGCGCAGGACGACCCAGTAACCCTTGAGCCAGGCGAATAGTGCTTTCATGGCGCCTCCTCAGGGGTTGCCGGTGGATGTGCCGTCGTCGGTGCTGGCGGATTTCCCGGCGGCCGCATCGCGCTGGAGAATCTTGTCGATGTCCTCGAAGGTATTGCCCACCAGCGGCTGCACGTCCTTCTGTGGCACGTGGCACTGCACGCAGAAGTAGCGGCGCGGCGCCACGGCGGCCAGCACCTGGCCGTCGCGGTCCATGTAGTGGGTGATGCTGATCATCGGTGCCTGCACCCGCGCGCTGTTGGCGCGGCTGTGGCACGACAGGCACTTGTTGGAGTTGGTATCGATGCGGTAGCCGGCGATGGTGTGCGGGATGGTTGGCGGCTGTTCGGGGTAGGCGCGTTCGCGGCGGATGTCCTTGTTCTCGTCGTTGGCCAGGGGCGGCGCCGGGCGGTCCTGGGAAATGGTGCCGCCAGGACGGCGGCCGTCCGGGGCGGGCGCGTCCAGTGGGTAGTTGACGTCGGCGGCCAGGGCCGGCAAGCCGATCAGCAGCAGGAGCAGGGCGGGCAGTATCGGTTTCATCGCGCGTTCCTCAGGCCAGGCTGACCAGTTCGATGCGCACCGCGCATTTCTTGTAGTCGGTCTGCTTGGAGATCGGGTCGGTGGCGTCCAGCGTGACCTTGTTGATCAGCTTGTTGGCGTCGAAGAAGGGCACGAACACGAGGCCCTGCGGCGGCTTGTTGCGGCCGCGTGTCTCGATGCGCGCACGAATCTCGCCGCGCCGGCTGATCACCTTCACCTCGCTGCCCCGGCGCACCTTCAGGTCGCGCGCGTCGTCGGGGTGCATGTACACCACGGCATCCGGCACGGCCTTGTAGAGCTCCGGCACGCGCTGGGTCATGGAGCCGGTGTGCCAGTGCTCGAGCACGCGGCCGGTGGAGAGCCAGAAGGGATATTCCTTGTCCGGAGCTTCGGCCGGCGGCTCGTAGGGCAGGGCAAAGATGATCGCCTTCTTGTCCGGGTAGCCGTAGAACTGCACGCCACTGCCGGCGGTGACGTAGGGGTCGTGGCCCTCGCGGTAGCGCCAGAGGGTCTCCTTGCCGTTCACCACCGGCCAGCGCAGCCCGCGGGCTTCGTGATACGCGTCGAAGGGCGCGAGGTCATGGCCGTGACCGCGGCCAAAGCTGGCGTACTCCTCGAACAGGCCCTTCTGGATGTAGAAGCCGAAGGCCTTGGCCTCGTCGTTCTCGAAGCCCTTGGCGATCTCGTCGTTCTCGTATGCGTCGACCTGACCGTTCTTGTACAGCACCTCGTAAAGCGTCTTTCCCTTGAGTTGCGGCGCCTTGGCCAGCAATTCGGCGGGCCAGACCTCGTCGGTCGTAAAGCGCTTGGAGAATTCCACCAGTTGCCAGAGGTCGGATTTCGCCTCGCCCGGCGCCTTCACCAACTGGTGCCAGAACTGCGTGCGGCGCTCGGCGTTGCCGAAGGCGCCTTCCTTTTCCACCCACATGGCGCTGGGCAGAATCAGGTCCGCGGCCTGCGCCGAAACGGTCGGGTAGACGTCGGAGACGATCACGAAGTTCTCCGGGTTGCGCCAGCCCGGCAGCACTTCCTGCATGATGTTCGGCCCGGCATGCATGTTGTTGCAGACCTGGGTCCAGTAGACGTTGAGCACGCCGTCCTTGAGCATCCGGCTTTGCTGCACGGCGTGGAAACCGATCTTTTCCTGGATGGTACCGGCGGGTACTTTCCAGATTTTCTCGGCGGTCTCGCGGTGTTTCGGGTTGGTCACCACCAGGTCTGCCGGCAGGCGGTGGGCGAAAGTGCCGACTTCGCGCGCGGTGCCGCAGGCCGAGGGTTGGCCGGTGAGCGAGAAGGGGCTGTTGCCCGGCTCGCTGATCTTCCCGGTGAGCAGGTGGATGTTGTAGATCAGGTTGTTCGCCCAGACCCCGCGGGTGTGCTGGTTGAAGCCCATGGTCCAGAACGACACCACCTTGCGCTTCGGATCGGCGTACAGCTCGGCCAGGGCCTTCAGGCGCTCGGCCGGGACGCCGCTTTCCTTGGCCGTGCGCTCCAGCGTATAGGGTTTGACGAAGGCGGCGAACTGCTCGAAGTCGATGTCGGTCCAGGTATTGGCCTTGTCCGCGTTCTTCGCCTGCTTCTCCAGCGGATTGTCCGGCCGCAGGCCGTAGCCGATGTCCTCGGCGCCGTGGGCGAAGCGGGTGTGCTTGTCGACGAAGTCGCGGTTCACCGCGCCGCTTTCGATGATGTGGTTGGCGATGTAGTTGAGGATGTAGAGGTCGGTCTGCGGCTTGAACACCATCGGTATGTCCGCCAGGTCGAAGCTGCGGTGCTCGAAGGTGGACAGCACGGCGACCTTGACCTGCCCTGCGCTCAGTCGGCGGTCGGTGACCCGCGACCAGAGCACCGGGTGCATCTCGGCCATGTTCGAACCCCAGAGCACGAAGGTATCCGTGGCCTCGATGTCGTCATAGCAGCCCATGGGCTCGTCCATGCCGAAGCTGCGCATGAAGCCCATCACCGCCGAGGCCATGCAGTGCCGCGCGTTGGGGTCGATGTTGTTGCTGCGCAGGCCGGCCTTGAACAGCTTGTTGGCGGCGTAGCCTTCCCAGACCGTCCATTGCCCGGAGCCGAACATGCCCACGGAGGTCGGGCCCTTGGCCTTGAGCGCGGCCTTGAACTTCTCGGCCATGATGTCGAAGGCGGCGTCCCAGCTGATGGGCTGGAACTCGCCCTGCTTGTCGAACTTGCCGTCCTTCATGCGCAGCAGCGGTCGGGTCAGGCGGTCACTGCCGTACATGATCTTGGACAGGAAGTAGCCCTTCACGCAGTTGATCCCGCGGTTGACCTCGGCCTTGATGTCGCCGTGGGTGGCGACCACCTTGTTGTCGCGGGTGGCGACCATCACGCTGCAACCGGTGCCGCAAAAACGGCAGGGCGCCTTGTTCCAGTCCAGGCGGGTCATGTCCGCCTCGGTGACCAGGTTGCTGGCGGAGCTCAGGATCGGCAGTCCGGCGGCGGCCGCGGCGATAGCGGCGGCATTGGCCTTGGCGAACTGGCGGCGAGTCAGGTTCATCGGGCACCTCCGGCCTGGGCGAGCGCGGGTTCGGGGTCAATCTGCGGGTATTCCGGCGATTCGACGATCTCGTGGTAGATCAGCACGGCATTGAGGACGCCGGGCAGGTTCTGGATGGCATTGAGGTTGTCGAGAATGCTCGCCTCATGCTCGGCTTCGAGCACCACGACCAGCTTGCCCTGGGTGCTCTGTTGATGGACTTCCAGGTTCGGCAGGCGCAGCAGGTTGGCCTTCACCGCCTCAAGCAGCTCGGGGCGCGTATGCACGATCAGGCTGGCGATCTGGATGCTCTCTGGCATCTGGGTCTCAGGCATGGTGGGCCTCACGGTTCAGGTGGATGGCGTTGCCGGGGCAGGGCGAAACACAGGCGCCGCAGCCGGTGCACAGGTTCGGATCGAGAGTGGGCAGGGACGGGCCGCCCAGCTGTGGGCGGAAGCGGATCGCGCGTGGTTCACAGGTGTCGTCGCAGCTGCGGCAATGGATGCCGGCGCGGGCCAGGCAGTGGTCATCGATCTGCGCGCGCCAGGCAAAGGCCTCGCGGCTCAGGTCGAACACCTCGGCTTCACAGACGCCTGCGCAGTCGCCGCACAGGCTGCAACCGTTGTCGGAGAAGTCCAGCTGCGGATAGCCGCCATCGCCGATACGCAACACGTGCTCCGGGCAAGCGTCGATGCAGGCATTGCAGCGCGTGCAGCCTTCGAGGAATTCGCTGGCGGTGGCAGTCCATGGCGGGCGACGTACTTCAGGCGCACCGCCCAGGCGCCGCAGCAGGGCGCGTCGGGCGAGCATCACGACCCCCTAGGACGGGGGGCCGGGCGGCCCCACCACCAGTTGGTACATCCACACGATAAAGCCGTAGCCACCGACGATGGCCACGGAGAGCAGAGGGAACAGGCAGATCACGAGGAACAGGAACAGCCGGGTTTCCTTGCCTTTATCCGTGCCGGGTCCGGTCTCTTCAGTCATTTGGTCAGCCTCCCGCCAACGACTGGAATCAGCCTAGTCCCTGCTCCGAGTGTGGGCAAAATCCCGCATACGGTATTCTTTTTTCATACAGCGCTTTCGTTCAGCGATGGTTCAGCGCTCTGACAGGTTCCGTTCAGAGCCCGCCTCGTAACCTTTTCCCCGTCAACACATTACTGACCTCTGACGGGAGAATCCCAATGAAAGCCATGAAGAAAATCGCCCTCGCCAGCGCCATCCTCGGTGCCAGCGTCGCCGCTACCGCCGCCAATGCCGCCGACACCTTCGTCGGTATGACCTGGGGCGAAACCAGCAACAACATCCAGAAATCCGATGCGCTGAACCGCAACCTGGGCAACCCGAAATTCGACAGCGTGATCAACAACAGCGGCACCTGGGGCGTGCGCGCCGGCCAGCAGATGGATCAGGGCCGCTACTACATCACCTATGAAAATGTCTCCGACACCGAGAACGGCCTGAAACTGCGCCAGCAGAACCTGCTCGGTAGCTACGACGCCTTCCTGCCGTTGGGCGACCAGGGCACCAAGCTGTTCGGCGGCGGCACCGCCGGGTTGGTCAAGCTGGAGCAGGACTCCAAGGGCTACAGCCGCGACAGCGATGTGGGTTACGCCCTTGGCGCCCAAGCCGGTATCCTCCAGGAACTCGGCAAGAACGCATCCGTGGAAGGCGGCTACCGTTACCTGCGTACCAACGCGAGTACCGAGATGAGCCCGCACGGTGGCAGCAAGGTGGGATCCCTTGACCTGCACAGCAGCTCCCAGTTCTACCTGGGCGCCAACTACAAGTTCTGACCGGTACCGCAACCGGGCCCCGCGTGGCCCGGTTGCCTGACTCAGGGAGCACGCGCATGAAACTGCTGGTGGTGGAAGACGAGGCGCTGTTGCGCCATCACCTGTATACCCGGCTCGGCGAGCAAGGCCATGTGGTCGATGCCGTCGCCAACGCCGAAGAGGCGCTGTACCGCGCCAGCGAATACCATCACGACCTGGCGATGATCGACCTTGGCCTGCCCGGCATGAGCGGCCTGGACCTGATCCGCGAATTCCGCAGCCAGGGCAAGACCTTCCCCATTCTCATCCTCACCGCTCGTGGCAACTGGCAGGACAAGGTCGAAGGCCTCGCCGCCGGTGCCGACGACTACGTGGTCAAACCCTTCCAGTTCGAAGAGCTGGAAGCGCGCCTGAACGCCCTGCTGCGCCGTTCCAGCGGCTTCGCCCAGTCGAGCATCGAGGCCGGCCCGCTGGTGCTGGACATCAACCGCAAGCAGGCGCTGGTCAACGGCGAATCACTGCAACTGACAGCCTTCGAGTACCGCATCCTCGAATACCTCATGCGGCATCACCAGCAGGTGGTGGCCAAGGAGCGCCTGATCGAGCAGCTTTATCCGGACGATGACGAGCGCGACCCGAACGTCATCGAGGTGCTGGTCGGCCGCCTGCGCCGCAAGCTGGAGACCGCTGCGGGCTTCAAACCCATCGATACCGTGCGTGGCCAGGGCTACATCTTCAACGAGCTGTGTAAATGATCCGCTCGCTGCGTCTGCGGCTGATGATCGGGGCGGCGATTCTCGCCGTGCTGTTCATGGCAGCGCTGCTGCCGGCGCTCCAGCGTGCGTTCAGCATCGCCCTGGAGAACGCCATCCAGCAGCGCCTGGCGGCGGACGTGGCAACCCTGGTGTCCTCGGCACGCATCGAAGGCAATGTCCTGAGCATGCCCGACCACCTGCCCGTGGAGGATTTCAACCTCCCCGAATCGAAGTTGCTCGGCTTCATCTATGACCAGTCCGGCAAGCTGGTGTGGCGCTCCACGTCGGCCCAGGACGAAAGCGTCGATTACTCGCCCAAGTACGACGGCATGATCGACGAGTTCACCCGCATACGCGATGCCACCGGCCAGGAGTTCTTCGTCTACGACGTGGAGATCGACCTGCTCGGCGGCAAGCGCGCGGCCTACAGCATCGTCACCATGCAGCCGGAAAGCGAGTTCCGCGAACTGGTCAGTGGCTTCCGTGACCAACTCTACCTGTGGCTCGGCGGAGCGCTGTTGTTGCTGTTGGGGCTGCTCTGGCTCGGCCTGGGCTGGGGCTTCCGCTCCATGCGCGGGCTGCGCTCGGAACTGGACCAGATCGAGACCGGTGACCGCGAGCGGCTGAGCGACGATCACCCCGCCGAGATGCTGCGCCTGACCGACTCGGTGAACCGCCTGCTGGACAGCGAGCGCGCCCAGCGCGAGCGCTACCGCAACTCCCTGGGCGACTTGGCCCACAGCCTGAAGACGCCGCTGGCGGTGTTGCAGGGCGTCAGCGAAACCCTCGCCGACGAGCCGAAGAACCGCGACCAGGTGCAGGTGCTGCAGACCCAGATCGAGCGCATGAGCCAACAGATCGGCTATCAGTTGCAGCGGGCGTCGATGCGCAAGAGCGGCCTGATCCGTCACCGCGCGGCCCTCGACCCGCTGCTGGATACCATCGCCGGCGCGCTGGACAAGGTCTACCACGACAAGCGCGTGAAGCTGGAACGCGACATCCCGCCAGGCTTGGCCCTGCCGCTGGAAAAAGGCGCTCTGCTGGAAATGCTCGGCAACCTGCTGGAGAACGCCTACCGCCTATGCCTGACCACGGTGAAGGTCAGTGCGCGCAAGAACGGCCGGATGTTCGAGCTGATCATCGAGGACGACGGTCCCGGCGTTCCCGCCAGCCAGCGCGAGCGCATCCTCAAGCGCGGCGAGCGCCTGGACACCCAGCACCCCGGCCAGGGTATCGGCACGGCGGTGGTCAAGGACATCATCGACAGCTACGACGGCGAGCTGGCGCTGGAGGATTCCGCGCTGGGCGGGGCGTGTTTCCGGATTCGCCTGCCGGGCTGATCGCGAGTCGTCGGGGATCAAGTTCGCGAGCAAGCTCGCTCCTGCAAAAGGCGAATCGGGCACGGGTTGATCCCTGTAGGAGCGAGCTTGCTCGCGAACACTCACCGCACCGCAGCCCGATGCAAGGAGCTCGCCATGCCCGTCGCATGCGCTCATGACGCGTTCCTTCAGACGGAGGCTGTGCCTTCGTCTCACTCCCCCTGCTGCGCCCGATACGCTCCGGGCGTCAGTCCTGTCCACTTCTTGAAGGCTCTATGGAAGGCCGAAGGCTCGGAGAAGCCGAGCTGGTCGGCGATGTCCTGAATCGAGAGTTCTTCGCGGCCCAGGTAGTAGATCGCCAGGTCGCGGCGCAGCTGGTCCTTCAGCTCCTGGAAGTTCGGCCCTTCTTCCCGCAGATGGCGACGCAGGGTCTGCGGGCTCATGTGCAATTGCGCGGCAACCTGTTCCAGGTCCGGCCAGCTACGGCAGTCGCGGCCGAGCAGGCGGCGAATCTGGCTGGTCAGGCTGTCGCCGCCATCGGGGCGGGCGAGCAGGTCGGCGGGTGAGTTCTTGAGGAAGTGCTTGAGCGTGCGCTCGTCCTGCAGCAGCGGCATGTCCAGGTAGCGTGCCTGCAACAACAGGCTGGTGCTGCCGGCGGCGAAGCGGCGAGGGCAGGGGAACAGCAGGTCGTACTCGGCCTGGTGCTCGGGCGCCGGGTAGCTGAAGGTGGCTTCCTCCAGGCGGATGCGCTGGCCGATCAGCCAACTGGCCAGGCGGTGCCAGATCAGCAGCAGGCTCTCGGTGAGGAAGTGGTCCGGGTCGCGCAAGTGGGTCTCGTCCAGGGTCAGCCGGGCGCGGTCGCCGTCGCGCACCAGTTCGATCCGCGGCGCCTCGGGAAACAGGCCGTAGAACAGCGAGCCCCGGCCCAGGGCCTTCTCCAGCGTGCGGCAGTGGATGATCGCGTTGCACATCATGGCGAAGGTGCCGCGCTTGCTCGGCAGGCTGCCGAAGCCCATGTACTCGTCGTCCAGCGCTTCCCAGAGCGTCTGCATCAGGCGGCTGAACTGCTCGGGGTCGATCCGCGCACGGGGCTCTTCGAGGATGGCTGGGGCGATGCCGGCGTCGCGCAGCAGCGCCTGGATGTTCAGCCCTTTGCGTTGCGCTCCGTGGATGGCGGCGCGGACGAAGTGGCTGGCAATAGTGCGTTCTCGCATGTGCGGTCCTTGTTGTTATGGCCGGGCGTCCAGGAGCCGCGCGGTAAACCCGATCGAACCTGATCGGAGTTCTACAATCTACGGTACGAAGGCCGTGGCGGGTACCCGCCAGAGGGCGGGAAACCCGCCAGGGTAAAGGCGGGTTTCCGCCATTTTTCGAACCTTCGGTGCCGCGACTTTTTACGGAAGTAGCTGAATTTAAAGGGATTACAGTTTTTTTAAAGGTCTGGCACAGCACTTGCCATATGCGATCAAGGCCTGCCGTCTGGCATGCCCTGAAAACAAATTCTCCCATTGCAGGGAGATAACGCGTTCGGTCTTGTGTTCCCCCGTCGGAGCACTCGCCCGTGAGGACAGAGCTGCCATGACCAAGCAACCCTTCTATAAAAGCCTGTACGTGCAGGTACTGATCGCCATCGCCATCGGTATCGCACTCGGCCACTTCTACCCCGACACCGCCAAACTGATGAAGCCGCTGGGCGATGGCTTCGTCAAACTGATCAAGATGGCCATCGCGCCGATCATCTTCTGCACCGTGGTCACTGGCATCGCCGGCATGCAGAGCATGAAGGCCGTGGGCAAGACGGGCGGCATGGCGCTGCTGTACTTCGAAATCGTTTCCACCGTTGCGCTGATCATCGGCCTGGTCGTGGTCAACGTCGTCCAGCCGGGCGCCGGCATGCACGCCGACGTCGCCACGCTGACCGCTGAAATGAACAAGAACGCGGCGCTCACCGGCTTCATCGCTTCGGGCGAGAAGCAGAGCACCATCGACTTCTTCATGAACGTCATCCCGAGCACCGTGGTAGGCGCCTTCGCCAACGGTGACATCCTGCAGGTGCTGTTCTTCTCCGTGCTGTTCGGCTACGCGCTGCACCGCCTGGGTGACTACGGCAAGCCGGTGTTCGAGTTCATCGATCGCATTACCCACGTGATGTTCAACATCATCAACGTGATCATGAAGGTCGCTCCCATCGGCGCCTTCGGCGCCATGGCCTTCACCATCGGCGCGTACGGTCTCGGCTCGCTGGTGCAGCTGGGCCAACTGATGCTGTGCTTCTACATCACCTGCCTGCTGTTCGTGCTGATCGTGCTGGGTGGTATCGCCCGCGCCCACGGCTTCAGCATCCTGCGCTTCATCTCCTACATCCGCGAAGAACTGCTGATCGTGCTGGGCACCTCGTCCTCCGAATCGGCCCTGCCGCGCATGATCGCCAAGATGGAGAAGCTGGGCGCCGACAAGAGCGTGGTCGGCCTGGTGATCCCGACCGGCTACTCGTTCAACCTGGACGGCACCTCGATCTACCTGACCATGGCCGCTGTGTTCATCGCTCAGGCCACCGACACTCCGATGGACATCACCCACCAGCTGACCCTGCTGGTGGTGCTGCTGATCGCCTCCAAGGGCGCTGCTGGCGTCACCGGTTCGGGCTTCATCGTGCTGGCTGCCACCCTGTCCGCCGTGGGCCACCTGCCGGTTGCCGGCCTGGCGCTGATCCTGGGTATCGACCGCTTCATGTCCGAGGCCCGCGCCCTGACCAACCTGGTTGGCAACGGCGTGGCCACCATCGTGGTCGCCAAGTGGTGCAAGCAGCTGGACGAGAAGACCCTGTCCGCCGAGCTGGCCGCTGGCCCGGGCAACTCTGCTGAGCTGCAGCCTTCCTGACGCGCTTTTCAACGAGCAATTCGGCCCGGTGAACGTGAAGCACCGGAGCCTTTCCAGCCCGCTCAATTGAGCGGGCTTTTTTATGGGCGGGTGCTTGGCATCGTCGCGTGTTTTTGTAGGAGCGAGCTTGCTCGCGAACGGTTTCCCGACGGCTCTGGAGCTGGGTGGGTTCGCGAGCAAGCTCGCTCCTACAGCTGTACCTTGGCCGCGCGCAGAGGATGCTGGGGTTTGCAGAGGAGTCGTCGGCGCGCGTAGGAGCGGACTCTGTCCGCGATTGGCCGGGTGTCAGCGAGGAGGGTGTGCATCAACGAGAAAAGCGCACGCAGCGGCGAGCGCTGACGAAGCGGAAACGGCTCAGAGGATGATCTTGTCCTTGAGCTTCTCCGCCGCCTGCTGCAGCGCCTGGATGACCCGTTCCTTGTCGTAGTTCTGCACGTTGTTGGTGTCCAGGTACATGGAGAAGCCCGGTACCTCGTGCTCGACGAAACTGGGGTTGGAGCCCAGGTCGCGGCGGAAGTCGACCACCTGGTAGATCTGTACCGGCTTGCTGAAGCCCTTCACGGCGATCTGCCCCTTGTCGCGGCACATCAAAACGTCCTTCACCAGCGAGTAGGTCTCGTGGCTGATGAGGATCTCGCCGGCCTCGGCGGCGCTTTCCAGGCGGCTGGCGAGGTTCACTTCGCGGCCGATGATGGTGTAGTCCATGCGCGTGTCGGCGCCGAAGTTGCCCACGGTGCAGTAGCCGGTGTTCAGGCCCATGCGCACTTCCAGCGGCTTGGTGATGCCCTGGGCGCGCCACTGCTGGCGCATGACCTTCATGTGCTTGCGCATGGCGACCGCCATGGACACGGCGGCTACGGCGTCCTTCTTGGCGCCCTGGGTGGCCGGGTCGCCGAAGAACACCATCACGCAGTCGCCGACGAACTTGTCGATGGTGCCGCCGTACTTCAGGGCGATCTTCGACATCTCGTTGAGGTAGTTGTTGAGCATGTCGGTGAGGGCTTCGGCTTCCAGCTCCTCGGACAGCTCGGTGAAGCCCTTGATGTCGGAGAAGAACACCGTGAGCTTCTTGCGCTGGGTTTCCAGGCGCACTGTGCGCTTGCCGCTGAAGATCGATTCCCACACCTGCGGCGACAGGTACTTGGCCAGGTTGCTGGCCAGGCGCGCGGCCTTTTCCTGCTCCAGGGTGATGTCCGAGCGGGCCTGGGCCAGGCGCAGGCCCTGCTGGTGCACGAAGAAGGCGGTGATGCAGATGTACAGGGTGGAGAACAGCACGCTGACCAGGGCGACGATGCTCGGCGTCTGGCCCTTGTAGGCCGGGGCGATCAGCGCGGCGCTGAGTACCGCGGCGCTCAGCGCCACCAGCAGCGCCAGGCCCAGGGAGCGCAGGCCGCCGATGATCAGTGCGGAGAACGCGAGGATCAGCACCAGCATCAGGCTGGGCACTTCGGAGAAGCCCAGCAGCGTGGTGGCGATGCCGGCGTGCAGGGCGTCGATGAACAGCAGCACCAGGCGGGTGCGTTGCGGGTTGTCGCGCTTGAAGCGGCGGCTGATCTGCTGGGCCAGGTGCGGGTAGAGCAGGGCGTACGGAATCATCCAGAGGATGTCGTAGCCGAAGTACTTGGCGAAGGTGCCGGCAGTGATGGTCGCGGCGACGGCAATATAAGCCAGCACGCGGGAATGGTATTCGCGCAGAGGGGCGGGGGTGAGCGGACTGCTGGGGCGCTCGAGAACGTTAGGCTTCATGCGCAAGAAACTTCCCTGGTGCGCGTAGGCTCGTGGCCATTTGCGCGTCTGATTTTGGGAGGAATCTTATTCCATGCGCAGCCCCCGGGCCAGCGGCGGTTCGCCACTCTTCGTCGCGGACCGCCGGTCGCCTCGGGACCGTCAGGCCATGGTGCCGTCGGGCTTCTGGTAGATCGAGCGGCGGGGCTGGGCGAAGACCCGGCGCAGCATGGGTTCGAAGAACTCCAGGGGCAGCACTTCACCGTCCGGATCGAAGGCGGCGGCGTCGTAGCGTGCGCAGAATTCGATGGTCTGCTCGAACTGCGGGTGGTCCTTGAACTGCTCGCGCAGGTGCCGGTCCAGGCCCAGGTGATGGAAGAAGTAGTAGCCCTGGAAGATCGCGTGCTTCTCGATCATCCACAGGTTCTCCTCGCTGACGAACGGCTTGAGGATGGCCGCGGCGATGTCGGCGTGGTTGAACGAGCCAAGGGTGTCGCCGATGTCGTGGAGCAGGGCGCAGACCACATATTCCTCGTCACGGCCGTCGCGGTGAGCCAGGGTGGCGGTCTGCAGCGAGTGGGTCAGGCGGTCCACCGGGAAGCCGCCGAAGTCGCCGTCGAGCAGGCGCAGGTGGGTCATGATCCGGTCGGGCAGAAGCGCGGCGTACTGGCCGAAGTCCTTGGCGATGATCGCCCAGTCCTCGGCGCTGCCGTCTTCCATGTGGGTGAAGTTGGCGCGTGCGTTCATCGGGCTGTCCTCTTGTGATTGTTGGAGGGGGACTGCACCAGTCTAGAAGCGCAGGGCGTGGGCGGTAGTGTCCGTGCAGCGCCAGCGGGGTGTCCCGGCGCGCGCGAATGGCGCGGCATCAGCCGCGCCGATGGCGGCCGATGTTCCGGGCGCGCTCAGGGGTTTTCCGGGTCGTGCCCCAGCGATTGCAGGAACAGCGAGAACAGCTCCGGCTGCGAGCTGATGTCGAGCTTGTTGTACAGATGGCGGCGGTGGACCTTGATGGTTTCCGGCGAGATTGCCAGGCGCTCGGCCATGGCCTTGGAGGAGTAACCCCGCAGGATCAGCCGGGCGATCTCCAGCTCGCGCTCGGACAGCACGCCGGCGCCGAAGTGACTCAGGGCGTCGCGCACCTGCACCGCCACGCCATCGCTGGTACCTGGCAGCAGGCGCTGGCTGCGTTGCTGCCAATGCTGCTGCATCAGCGCCAGCACCCAGGGGCAGAGCATCGCCAGCAGGCCGGTCTGCTCGCCATCGAACAGCCGGCGCATGCCCAGTGACAGCGACAGCGCACCCTGGCCGGGCAACTGGAGAATGAACTGCACCTCGTCCTCCAGCACGTTGTCGTGGAAGTAGCTGAGGTAGTACTCGCTCTGGCGGAACTGGTCCGGGGATATTTCCTCCAGCCGGTAAAGCCCGCTGGGCACGCCCTCGCGGCAGGCCTGGTAGAACGGATCGAGCTGGAACAGTCCGTCGAGGTAGATGGCCATCGCCGCCGGGCCCGCGGTGGGCTCGGCATCGTATTCCTCCAGCGCCACCGGAGTGCCGCTGGCTGGGTAAAACATCGCCAGGGCGTTATCGAAGGGCAGCCACTGGTGCAGTAGCAGGACCAGTTGCTTCCAGAAGCGCGGCTGGCCGATCTGCTCGATGGCGCGGCCGAGGTTGGCGTGCATGCCGACTTCTCGGAACAGGGTGTGCATCGGCGGGATATCTCCGGAACGGTGCGGCGAGGATAGGGCCCACGGTTTCCTCCTTTTACCTGGGCTCCGTCAAGAGGGCGTAACCCCAAATGGTGATTGGCCGCCCCTCTCGCCATGCCCAGACTGCACCCCACGCAGCGCCCCGCACAGAGGGCGTGACAAGGTCTTCGTTCCTGCCTCAGCCACCAATAACAACACGAGGAAACAACGATATGAGCGCTTCCCCTGCGCCAGCGAGCGCGCTCAAGCCCAGCCTGGGCGTGCTCGACGTAGTCGCCATCACCGTCTCGGCGGTTACCCCCGCCAGCTCCGTCTTTGTCATCGCTCCGTTCGCCATCCAGCAGGCCGGCAGCGGCGCCTTCCTGGCCTTCGTCTTCGC
Organism: Pseudomonas sp. PVC-3-1; assembly: GCF_057444315.1. NCBI lineage: Bacteria > Pseudomonadati > Pseudomonadota > Gammaproteobacteria > Pseudomonadales > Pseudomonadaceae > Pseudomonas > Pseudomonas sp. PVC-3-1. The sequence continues at coordinate 5,485,085 of NZ_CM172023.1, read as the reverse complement.
CGGTTTCCTGGCCCTGATGTTCGCCTGGTGCTACGCCGAACTCGGCCGCGCGCACAGCTCCGCCGGCGGCGAGTACGTCTACGCCAAGCGCGTGTTCGGCGGCCTCGCCGGTTACGCCACCTTCCTTACGGTGCTGGTCTCGTTGCTGTTCATCCCGCCGGTACTGGCGACGGGGGCGGCGACCTACCTCAACAACGCCCTGGGGACGAACTTCGATACCCAGACCGTCGCCCTGGTGATAGTCGCCGCCAGCTACGTGCTGGGCATCCTCAATATCCGCGTGAACGCCTGGATCACCGGCGTGTTCCTGCTCTGTGAAGTGGCGGCGCTGCTGGTGATCGTGGTGCTCGGCTTCGGCCATGTCAGCCAGCCGATGAGCGTACTGGTGCAGCCACAGCACATCGACGGCGGGATACTGGCCGCCGCGCCCTGGGCGCTGGTGATCGGCGCCGTGGGCACTGCGCTGTTCTCCTACAACGGTTTCGGCGGTGCGGTGCTGCTGGCCGAGGACATGAAGTGCGGCGGGCGCAACGTGCACCGCGCGGTGATCTGGTCGCTGGTGCTGGTGGTGGCGATCGAGATCGTCCCGCTGACCGCACTGCTGCTGGGCGCGCCTTCGCTGCAGGACATGATCGCCAGCCCCGATCCGGTCGGCTACCTGCTCACCGCCCATGGCAACGCGACGCTGTCGCGCCTGGTCAGCGCCGGCATCTTCCTCTCGGTATTCAACGCCATCGTCGCCATCGTCATCCAGGTCGGCCGGGTGATTTTCAGCAGCGGCCGCGACGAGCTGTGGACGCCGCTGATGAACCGCGCCTTCACCCGCATCCACCCGCGCTGGGAGTCGCCATGGATCGCCACGCTGTTCCTCGGCGTGCCTTCGGCGGCGCTGAGCTTCAGCTCGAACCTGGCGGACCTGACTTCCTTCACCGTGCTGCTGCTGGTGATGGTCTACCTGGTGGTGGCGCTCTGCGCGCTGTTCAGCCGTGTGCTGCGCCGCGACCGCGAGCACCCGTACCGCATGCCGCTGTGGCCGTTGCCGGCGATGCTGGCGGTGGTCGGCGCCGGCTATCTGTTGCTCAACCTGCTACTGGACGCCTCTTCGCGGGACGTCATGATCATTGTCGGGATACTGGCCGTGTCGGTGATTCTCTACAGCACCTACGGCAAGCTCAGCCCGGCCTTTCAGAAGCTCTGAGCCTGTCCAATGTCTGCCTGCGCTTGTCCATGCTGCGTTAGAAACAGGCTCAAAATGCTCATTTACCATTCGTAAACTGCGCTTTTTTTTGCCTGCTTTTGCCTTGCCTGAACTGCGCTCGGCGAGACCTTGAACAGGCCCGTTTATAAGGAGACAGCATGCGCGCTCGTCAACTCGGCATCACCCTCGGCCTGGGCACGCCCGGCGAGTTCAACGCCATCACCGATGTGCCCGGCATCCGCGTCGGCCATAGCACCCTGATCGGGGAGCGCGAAGGCCGCGCCGTACGCACCGGGGTCACGGTGGTCCAGCCGCGCGAGGGGGCCGCGCGCCGGCAACCCTGCTTCGCCGGCTGCCATGTGCTCAACGGCAACGGCGACGCCACGGGGCTGGAGTGGATTCGCGAGGCGGGGCTGCTGACCACCCCCATCGCCATCACCAACACCCACAGCGTGGGGGTGGTGCGCGATGCGCTGATCGCCGCCGAGCATGCCGAGTTGGCGGACCCTTCCATCTACTGGTGCATGCCAGTGGTGATGGAAACCTACGACGGCCTGCTCAACGACATCTGGGGCCAGCACGTCGGCGCCGAACAGGTGCGCGAGGCGTTGGCCGCGGCCGAGGCCGGCCCGGTACGGGAAGGTCCGGTGGGGGGCGGCACAGGGATGATCTGCCATGAGTTCAAGGGCGGCATCGGTACCTCCTCGCGCAAGCTGCCGGCGGAGCAGGGCGGCTGGACGGTGGGTGCGCTAGTGCAGGCCAACCATGGACAGCGCCGCGAGTTGCGGGTGGATGGCTATCCGGTCGGCCGCCACCTGGGCGATCTGCCGTCGCCCTTCGCTGAGCAGGGCACGCCCGGCATGGGCTCGATCGTGGTGATCCTCGCCACCGATGCGCCGCTGCTGCCGCACCAGTGTCAGCGCCTGGCGCAACGCGCTTCGCTGGGGATCGCCCGTACGGGGGGCGGCACCGATGACTCCAGCGGCGACATCTTCCTTGCCTTCGCCACCGGCAACCGCGACCTGCCGCCGGCGGATTACGGGCGCAAGAACCTGCCCTTCGCCACGCCGTTGGAAATGGTCAACAACGACCATATCTCGCCGTTGTTCGCAGCCGCCGCCGAGGCGGTGGAGGAGGCCATCGTCAACGTGCTGCTGGCCGGGAAGGACATGCGCACCGACGACGGCGTGTTGGTGCCGGCGCTGAGTGGGGAGCGGTTGCTGGCGGCTCTGCGCGAGGTGGGCTGGAAGGGTAAGCGCTAACCAGCGGTGCTCGGTGGCTGGGTATCCCCTGTAGGAGCGAGCTTGCTCGCGAACGGATTTTCCGGCGGCTCAGGAGCTGGGCGGGTTCGCGAGCAAGCTCGCTCCTACAAGTTGATGCCGTGCCATGAAAAAAGCCGGAGCTGCTGGGCAGCTCCGGCTTCTTCGTTTGTGTAGGAGCGGACGTTGTCCGCGATAGGTCCGCATTGCGCCGGATCCCATAGGGACGAGTTCGCTCCTACGCCATTCTCACCATCGGCGGCATGATCCCCAATCAGTTCGGGGTGTAGATCTGGTCGAACACGCCACCGTCGGCGAAGTGGGTCTTCTGCACGGTGCGCCAGTCGCCGAAGGTCTTCACCACGGAGAAGAAGTCCACCTTCGGGAAACGGTCGGAGAACTTGGCCAGCACTTCCGGGTTGCGCGGGCGCAGGTAGTTGTTGGCGGCGATGGTCTGGCCTTCGTCGGACCACAGGTACTTCAGGTAGGCCTCGGCTTCAGCGCGGGTGCCTTTCTTGTCGACAACCTTGTCGACCACTGCCACCGGCGGCTCGGCTTCGGCGGAGACGCTCGGGTACACCACTTCGAAGCCGCCACGGCCGAACTCGCGAGCGATCATCTCGGCTTCGTTCTCAAAGGTCACCAGCACGTCGCCGATCTGGTTCTGCATGAAGGTGGTGGTCGCCGCGCGGCCGCCGGTATCCAGCACCGGAACGTTCTTGAACAGCTGGGCGACGAATTCCTTGGCCTTGGCTTCATCGGCGCCATGCTTCTGCGCGTAGCCCCAGGCGGAGAGGTAGGTGTAGCGGCCGTTGCCCGAGGTCTTCGGGTTCGGCACCACGACCTGCACGCCCGGTTTCACCAGGTCGTTCCAGTCCTTCAGGCCCTTGGGGTTGCCCTTGCGCACGATGAACACGGTGGCGGAGGTGAACGGCGCGCTGTTGTTCGGCAGGCGGGTGGCCCAGTCCTTCGGCACCAGGCCGCCATTGTCAGCCAGGGCATCGATGTCGGTGGCCTGGTTCATGGTGATGACGTCGGCCGGCAGGCCATCGATCACCGCACGGGCCTGTTTGCTGGAACCGCCATGGGACATCTGGATGGTGATCTTCTCGCCTTTCTCGGCCTGCCAGTGTTTCTGAAAGGCGGCGTTGTAGTCCTTGTAGAAGTCGCGCATCACGTCGTAGGAGACGTTGAGCAGGGGCTGGGCGGCCTGGGCGGCGGAGGCCAGGGCGAGGCCGGCGGCCAGCAGCGAGGCGCTGAACAGACGTTTCACGAGCAGTTCCTTTTGGCAGTGTTGTTGGGTGTCGATTATGCCGACAGGTTATATGCCACTTAAATACTTAAAGGCTATTTGCTTATGCGGGGAGCAGGGCTCGCAATCCCCTGGCGATCTTCTCCCGCATGCTGCTTTCAATTCTGTCGCTGGGTTTCATGTGCCTGCGAAATGGCGATTGCCCGGCAGCCTAGCAGGCTTGCCGGGCAATGACTGCCCCTGTGGCCTCAGTCCAGTCCGCTGACTTCCAGCTCCTTCGGATACTCGACACTGAACTTGAAGGTCGTGCTGCGTTTCTCGCCCGGCTTCAGCTGCCAGTCCCACAGCAGCTTGCCGTCGTCCTCGCGGGCGACGGACTGGCCTTCGGGCTCCAGCAGCGTCACCTTGATCTGCTCATTGCGCGAGATCGGCAACTGGTCCTTGAACTGCAAGCGCTGCTCGGTCTTGTGGTTGTTCTGGGCGTCGATGCGGAACTCGTAGGTGACGCGCTTGCGGCCGCCGGTGAGGCCGGTGTAGTCGGTGAAGCGATTGACCAGCTTGCGCTTGATCGACATGGCCTCGTCGCCGCCCAGGGCCAGCTCGAAGGTCTCGCCCGGCATCACCGCGCGCAACTGGCCGCTGGCGACGAAGGTGTTGCCCAGGTAGGTGTTGAGGGTGCCGGGCAGCAGCGGATAGTCGCTGGCATTGCGGGTGTCGGCCTGCAGGTAGGCGGCTTCACGCAGCGACGGTGTGGCCAGGTAGCGGAAGGTTGCCGGCAGCTTGAACTGGGCGATGGCGACCTTCTGCGAGCTGCCGTCGCTGTTCAGCGTGGCGCGGGTCGGGATATGGAAGGAAGCGCTGGTGGTGGCACCGCTGACTTCAGCGACGGCGACGGGCATCTCTTCCAGCGAGCCGGCCACGGCCATTTCGTCGGCGGCGAAGCGCTGGGCCTTCTTCGCCTCCAGGGCCATCATCGGTGCAGCTGGCGCCGGGGCGGGTCTAGCGGCCATCACCGTGCGCGGGTCGAAGGTGTCGACGAACCACGGCGAGAGCGCCGGCACGTTGCTGCCCAGGTTGGGGCGGGCGGTGGACAGGGTGAGGTCGACGTCGGTCCAGTCCTCGCCGCTGCTCTGCCGGACGATGCCCTGGTAGGTCATCTCGATCTTGTCCTCGCCGTCGCGCAGGCGGGCGTCATAGGCCGGGCGCCAGGAGGCGTCGTACAGTGTGTAGCTGAGCTGCAACTGGACTTGTGCCGGCTTCTCCAGCGCCACGCGAAGGATCGCGCGCTTGTAGTGGGTGCCGTCTCCGGCCAGATGGCTGCGCTGGCTCTCCAGCTCCTGCTTGCGCTGTTGCAGTTCCTCGCTCTGCTGGTCGAGCTTGCGCTGTTCGTCGAGGATGCGCCCAAGGTTGCCCTCGCTCATCTGCAGCAGGTTCTTCAGTTCGTCAATGCTTGGCAGTGCCTGGTTCTTGCCCGGCTTGGTGCTGCTGGCCTGGATGTCGGCGAGGAACTGTTTCTGGTTTTCCAGCACGCTGCCACGGTCGCTGATCTCGCGCTCCTGTCGCTCGAGGTCGCGCAACTGCGTGTCCAGCTGTTGCAGGCGATTGTCCTCGGAGGGCGGCGAGACCTGCGGCGCGCTGCTGACGTCGAGCAGGGTCGCGGCGGCGCTGGCGCTGAGCGAGGCCTGCAGGCTGTTGTCGTCGATGCGCAGGGGCAACTGTTCCAGGGCGATCTCGTGTTGCCCAGCCGGCAGTTGAAGGGTGGCGGTGCGGGTGACGATGGCGCGGTCGGTGTAGACCGTGACCGCGCTGATGCGGCTGTCGGCCACCTGCGGCGCGGCCAGCAGCGAGGTGCTGGCCAGTGCGCCGGCCATGGCGAGAATCAGTGGGTGGAGTCGAAAGGGCATGTGCTCACCTCGGGGCCTGGTAGGCGACCGACACTGCGGAACGCCACCATGGCGTCCGTCCATGCCGCTTGTGACGAAGGGGGCGAGAAAATCGGGTTGAACGCGGCTGAAGTCAGATGGCCATGGGCGACGAACGGTTATCCGCGGTTCAGCTTTGAGCGTTGTCTGCCCGTGGGAACAGTGGGTTGCCGCAGCGCGAACAGAACGCCGCTCCGGCCTCGTGGCTGGCCTTGGCGCAGGCGGGGCAAGGCTTTGCCAAGCCCGGCGCGGGCTCCTGGCGCATCGCGTTGTGCAGTTCGGCGCTGAAGATGCCGGTGGGCACCGCAATGATCGAGTAGCCGGTGAGCATCACCAGGCTGGCGATCGCCTGGCCCAGCGGCGTCTTCGGAGTGATATCGCCGAAGCCCACGGTGGTCAGCGTGACGATGGCCCAGTAGATGCCGCGGGGGATGCTGGTGAAACCGTGTTCTGGGCCTTCGACCACGTACATCAGTGAGCCGAACACCGTCACCAGGCTCATCACCGAGACGAAGAACACGGTGATCTTCTGCCGGCTGCCGCGCAGGGCGGTGAGCAGGAAGTCGGCCTGGCGCAGGTACTGGCGCAGCTTGAGGATGCGGAAGATGCGCAGCACCCGCACGATGCGGATCACCAGCAGGTACTGGGCGTTGGGGTAGAAGATGGCGATCACCCCCGGCAGCACCGCCAGCAGGTCCACCAGACCGTAGAAGCTCAGGGCGTAGCGCAGGGGCTTGGGCGAGCAGTACAGGCGCAGCAGGTACTCGATCAGGAACAGGCCGTTGATTACCCACTCGATGTCGCTGAGCAGGCCGCCGTAGGCGTTGCTGATCTCGTCCACGCTGTCGAGGATCACCACCAGTAGGCTGGCGAGGATGACGATCAGCAGCGCGCTGTCGAAGCGCCGGCCGGCGACCGTGTCGGACTGGAAGATGATGACGTAGAGGCGCTGGCGCCAGCTTTGGGGATCGGCCATGGAGGAATCCGCGGTACGGGTTCAGTCACCTTAGCCGAGATGCGGCAGGGCGGCCGGTGCCGCCCCGCCGGGAGGATCAGGCGCGCTCTGTCGCCTGCTGCTCGTCCACGTCACCTTCGGCGATGCACGCCGCCGCGGTGAACAGCACGTCGGTGGAGGAGTTCAGCGCGGTCTCCGCCGAGTCCTGGAGGATGCCGATGATGAAACCGACCGCCACGACCTGCATCGCCACTTCGCTGGAAATACCGAACAGGCCGCAGGCCAGCGGGATCAGCAACAGCGAGCCACCGGCCACGCCGGATGCGCCGCAGGCGCAGACCGAGGCGACCACGCTGAGCAGAATGGCGGTGGGCAGGTCGACGGCGATGCCCAGGGTGTGCACCGCTGCCAGGGTCAGCACGCTGATGGTGATCGCCGCGCCGGCCATGTTGATGGTAGCCCCCAGCGGGATCGATACCGAGTAGGTGTCCTCGTGCAGGCCCAGGCGTTCGCAGAGCTGCAGGTTGACCGGGATGTTGGCCGCCGAGCTGCGGGTGAAGAAGGCGGTGATGCCGCTTTCGCGCAGGCACATCAGTACCAGCGGGTACGGATTGCGGCGGATCTTGGCGAAGACGATCAGCGGGTTGACCACCAGTGCCACGAACAGCATGCAGCCCAGCAGCACGGCCAGCAGGTGCAGGTAGCCGAGCAGGGCGTCGAAGCCGGACTCGGCGATGGTGCCGGCCACCAGGCCGAAGATGCCCAGCGGGGCGAAGGCGATCACCACGCGGACGATCAGGGTCACGCCGCCTGCCAGGTCATCGAGCAGGTCGCGGGTGCTCTGGCGCGCATGGCGCAGGGCGATCCCCAGGCCGATGGCCCAGGCAAGGATGGCGATGAAGTCCGCCTCCAGCAGTGCCTTCACCGGGTTGGTGGTGACGCTGAACAGCAACGAGCGCAGGACTTCGCCGATGCCGCCGGGCGGTGCCAGCTCGCTGGTCGGAGCGCTCAATACCAGTGTGGAGGGGAAGGTGAAGCTGGCGATCACGGCAATCACCGCTGCCGAGAAGGTGCCGATCAGGTAGAGCATCAGGATCGGCCGGATGTGCGTGCGCTGGCCTTGCTTGTGGTTGGCGATGGAGGCCATCACCAATACCAGGACGAGCACCGGGGCCACGGCCTTCAGGGCGGAGATGAACAGCTTGCCGAGCAGGCTGACCGCCGCTGCGCCTTGCGGCCAGAGCAGGGCCAGGGCGATGCCGCAGAGCATGCCGATGAATATCCGCAGGACCAGGCTGGTGCCTTTGAGTCGCTGCAGCAGGGTGGGAGTGGGGAGCGTCATGACGTCTTTCGCTGCTGGAAGTGGGATCGCCCCGGCGGCCGGGTACGAAAGGGCGCGGATTATGCCGTCTGATGCCGGGAAATGCGCGGTTACCCGTCGAGTGATCGGTCAGGTTCTGCTTCGGCAGGTGTCAGGTTGCAGTCTGGACGGCCGCACGCGGACTGGCATTGATCCATGCCGGTCGCGGCGGGAATAGCGGGGATTCAGCCGAGGTCGGCGAAGGTTTCCGGGTCCAGGTCGACCGCCCCGACCCGCTGTACGGCGCCGCGCATGGTGACTTGGAAGTCATCGTCGACGCGAATATGCAGGTGGCCGCCGGCCAATTGCAGGTCGATGTGCTCGTCGCACAGGCCAAGCCGTCGTGCCACCGAGGCCGCCGCGCAGCTGCTGGTGCCGGACGACAAGGTGTAGCCGGCACCGCGCTCCCAGATTTCCACGCGCAGGGCGTCGCGGGACAACCATTGGACGAACTGCACGTTGGTGCGCCGGGGGAACAGCGGATGGTTTTCCAGCAGCGGGCCGAGGCGGCAGGCCAGCTCGCGACTGGTGTGTTCGACGAACACCACGCAGTGCGGATTGCCCATGGAGACGGCGTTGATCTTCAGTGCCACGCCGTCGACTTCCAGGGGATAGCCCAGGGCCTCGGCGGTGTCGATCAGTACCGGAATCTTCGCGCAGGCGAATTCGGCGCGGCCCATGGACACCTCCACGGTGCGGCCCTCGTCGGATACCTGGCTGGTGACGATGCCGCCGGCGGTGACGATGTCGAACGGTCGCCCGGCAACCAGCCCGCAGTCCCACAGGTAGCGGGAGAAGATGCGCAGGCCGTTGCCGCTTTTCTCCGCCTCGGAGCCGTCGGGATTGAGGATGCGCAGGCCAAAGGCGGCGTCGCTGTGGTTCGCCAGCAGGATGCCGTCGGAGCCGATGCCGTGGTGGCGGTCGCAGACTCGGTTGATCTGCGCTGCCGTGAGGGCGAGCGGCGCGTCGTCTGCGTAGACCAGGTAGTCGTTACCCAGGGCCTGGTATTTCACGAAGTTCATCGGTGCGATCCGTCGCCGCTAGAGGGCTCTCGACTATACACGCGGCCCGCTGTTTTCTCCCCGTGGAGCCTGCAGCAGCGATTCCAGGGCGCGCTGGCCGAGGATCACCAGCCAGCAGGCCAGGATGAAGGGGGCGGTGAACGCGGGCAGCCCGACCAGCGCGAAGCAGGGTTGCAGCAGTACCGCCAGGAGGATGCCGCACAGCGGAGCCAGCGGGCTGCGGAAGCGCAGCGACAGGGCGATGCCGGCCAGCGCACCATTCAACCCGAGCAGGCCAGCCTGGGCGGAGGAGGCGGGCAGGTCGAACAGCGGAGCGATGAACAGTGCACCTGCTGCGCCGATCAGTGCCCAGAGCGCCGCGCGGCGATCCGCCAGCAGCAGGCCGAGGGCGATGGTCAGGCCGGCGAGCGGTTCGCCAAGGAAGATCACTTCGCCGAAGCCCAGTGTGGTCGAATCCAGCAGCGGATTGGCCGCGCCACAGGACAGGCAGGCAAGGCTGTTGGCCGGCGCGAAACCGAGTGCCTTGCCCAGCGCCACCGACACCCAGCCCAGCAGCACGAAGGCCGAGGTGTACGCGGGCAGGCCGAAGCGCCGGTGCGACTGGCGCAGCAGCACGGCCTGCACCGCAACGCTGGTGAGGATGGCGGCGATGCTCAGCATCACCAGGCCCAGCGACCACTGGAACATGAAGGGCAGTAGCAGACCGATGAGGATCGGGTTGTAGTCGTGCAGGCCTGCGTCGATGTCTGCCTGCGGCTCGCGAACGAAACGTGCGGTGAGCGGGCCGAGCAGGGCGCCCAGCAGCGCGCCAGGCAGCAGTTGCGGAGCGGACCAGCCGATGGTCAGCAGCAGGATCAGGCCGAAGCGGGCGTCCGCCTGCAGGTAGATCTGGCCGAAGCCGATCAGCCGGGTGCGGAGCTGATGTTTCCAGGAGCGAGGATTCAGGTGCATGTGGGTACAGGGCAGGTTGAATGGGGCTCCGCAGCGCTTCGGTAGGTGTGGGGCATCGAGGCCCCATCGACGAGCAGTGCGTGAGCATTCTGTGACGCCGCCATACGGGGCCGCGCCACGGGGTTGGAAAAAGAAAAGAGGCTGCCGGCGGGATCACCGCCAACAGCCTCAAAGTTCCATGGCCAGCATTGGGAGTTGCTGCGTGGGGGCCATGGACCGACAAGCATTCGGTGCTGATCAAGGTCAAACCCGGACGGACGGGGACGCGGCCCCGTATTCCCGGCCCCGTCCGTCCGGGAGTGACTCGGTGCGGAGGCACGCGATATGGCGTGGCTCCTGAACTCAACTTCCCTCTCCCCCCGCCCTCTCCCGCAAGCGGTAGAGGGGGCTTGAGTGGCAGCAAGCGGAACACCTGAGTAACTGGCGGCGCCGAGCTGCCCCCTCTCCCTTCAGGGAGAGGGTTGGGGAGAGGGGCTCTCAGGCTTGCATCAAACTTCCAGCGCCGGCGCCACCGTCTCGATCCGCAGCATGTTGGTGCTGCCCGGCTGGCCGAAGGGCACGCCGGCGGTGATCACCACGGTGTCGCCACGGCGTGTCATGCGCTGGGCCAGGGCGATGTCCAGGGCGGTGGAGCAGATCTCGTCGACATGGGCGAGCTGCGCGTTGACCACCGAATGGACACCCCAGGCCACGGTCAGGCGGCGGGCGGATTTCAGTTGCGGAGTCAGGCTGAGGATCGGTGCCTTGGGCCGTTCGCGGGAGGCGCGCAGGGTCGAGGCGCCCGACTCGGTGTAGTTCACCAGCACCGCCACCGGCAGGATGCGACTGATCCGGCGGATCGCGCAGCTGATGGCGTCGGAGACGGTGGCGTCCGGTTCCGGACGGTTGATTTCCAGGGTGGCCTGGTAGTCCGGCTCGGCTTCGACCTGGCGGATGATCTTCGCCATCATCTCCACTGCCTCACGCGGGTACTGGCCCGAGGCGCTCTCGGCGCTGAGCATCACGCAGTCGGCGCCTTCGCTGACGGCGTTGGCCACGTCGGTCACCTCGGCGCGGGTCGGCGCCGGGGAGAAGCGCATGGATTCGAGCATCTGCGTCGCCACCACCACCGGACGACCGAGCTGGCGGCAGACCTGGATGATGCGCTTCTGGATGCCCGGCACGCTCTCGGCCGGCATCTCCACGCCCAGATCGCCACGGGCCACCATGATCGCGTCGGACAGCTTCGCGATGGCTTCGATGGATTGCACCGCCGAGGGTTTCTCGATCTTGGCCATGAGGAAGGCCTTGTCGCCGATCAGTGCGCGGGCTTCCTCGATGTCTTCGGGACGCTGCACGAAGGACAGGGCTACCCAATCCACCCCCAGCTCCAGGCCGAATTCCAGGTCACGGCGGTCCTTGGCGGTCAGCGGGCTGAGCTTGAGCACGGCCTCGGGGACGTTGACGCCCTTGCGGTCGGACAGTTCGCCGCTGTTCATTACGCGGGTCTCGATGGCATCGCTGTGGGCATTGAGCACCTGGAGGCGAATCTTGCCGTCGTCCAGCAGCAGGCTCATGCCCGGCTCCAGCGCCTGGATGATTTCCGGGTGGGGCAGCATGACGCGCTGCCTGTCGCCCGGTGCGTCGTTCAGGTCGAGGGTGAAGGTCTGGCCCTTCTCCAGCTGCACCGCGCCGTCGGCGAAACGACCCACGCGAAGCTTCGGCCCTTGCAGGTCCATGAGGATGCCGATGGGGTAGTTCAGTTCGGCTTCCACTTCACGTACCCAGGCGAAGCGCTGGGCGTGGTCGCTGTACTCGCCGTGGCTGAAGTTCAGGCGGAACAGGTTGGCGCCGGCTTCCACCAGCGCGCAGATGTCGTCGCGGCTTTTGATCGCCGGGCCCAGGGTGGCGAGAATTTTTACTTTCTTGTCAGGGGTCATTTGTCGTTCTCGAGGACCAGGATGGCGCGGAAGTCGTTGACGTTGGTGCGGGTTGGCTTGGTGATCACCAAATCGCCCAGTTCGGCGAAGAAGCCGTAGCCGTTGTTGTTGTCGAGCTCGTGCAGCGGGTTCAGGCCGGCCTTGAGGGCGCGGTTGTAGCTGCACGGAGTCATCAGGGCACCGGCGTTGCTTTCCATGCCGTCGATGCCATCGGTGTCCCCCGCCAGGGCCCAGATGTTCGGTTCACCCTTCAGGTCGGCGGTGAGGCTGAGGAGAAACTCGGCGTTGCGTCCGCCACGGCCATTGCCGCGCACGGTCACGGTGGTCTCGCCACCGGAGAGGATCAGGCACGGCGCCTTCAGCGGCTGGCCATGCTTGCGGATCTGCCGGGCGATACCGGCGTGGACCTTGGCCACCTCGCGGGACTCGCCTTCCAGGTCGCCCAGGATCAGCGTCGGGATGCCGGCGGCTTCAGCCTTGGCAGCCACCGCGTCGATGGCGTGCTGGGGCGTGGCGATCAGCTTGAAGTGGCTGCGCGACAGGCATTCGTCACCGGGTTTGACGGTCTCCGAGCGCGGGTCTTCCAGCCAGGCGCGGACGTTCGCCGGGATGTCGATGGCGTAGCGCTTGAGGATCGCCAGGGCGTCGGCCGAGGTGGTCGGGTCGCCCACGGTGGGGCCGGAGGCGATCACTGTGGCCTCGTCGCCGGGCACGTCGGAAATCGCATAGGTGTACACGCTGGCCGGCCAGCAGGCACGGGCCAGGCGGCCGCCCTTGATGGCGGAGAGGTGCTTGCGCACGCAGTTCATTTCGCTGATGGCGGCGCCGGATTTCAGCAAGGCCTTGTTCACGCTGCGCTTGTCGTCGAGGCTGATGCCTTCGGCCGGCAGGGCGAGTAGGGCAGAGCCGCCACCGGAGAGCAGGAAGATCACCCGGTCGTTCTCGCTGAGGCCGCTGATCAACTCCAGCACGCGACGCGCGACGCGCTCACCGGCGTCGTCCGGCACCGGGTGCGAGGCTTCCACCACTTCGATGCTGCGGCACTGCGCTCCGTAGCCGTAAGGCGCGACGACCAGACCCTGGACGTCACCATTCCAGTGCTTCTCAGCGACTTCGGCCATGGCGCCGGCGGCCTTGCCGGCGCCGATGACGATGGTGCGGCCGCCCTTGTCCGTGGGCAGGTGCTGCGCAAGTACCTGGGCCGGATGCGTGGCGGCAATGGCGGTGTCGAACAGCTCGCGCAGGAAGGCGCGTGGGTCGAGGCTCATGACAGGCTCCCGTGATTCTTCTTGTGGTGTATCCATGGCTCAGTCGCCTCGAGAAAGGAGACTCAGCGATGGATTCGAACGCCCCGGCCGGCAAGGCCGTGATTCCCACAGGCCGGGTGTTCGAGTCGCTTTGCAGCGTGGCGGGCGACGCCACTCCCATAACCTCGCCCGTCACTTTGCCCTTGCTGGCGCATAACGCCGTTGGCGTCATGCGCCCTACAACGTGCTCTTCGTAGGATGGTGTGGAGCGAAGCGATACCCATCGATCCCGGTACCGCTGGCTGATGGGTATCGCAAGCTCCACCCATCCTACAAATGCCCCTCTCAGTCCTTGCGGATGGAGAAGTTGGCCATGTGCTCCAGGCCCTTGATCAGGCCGGAGTGGTCCCAGTTGCTGCCGCCGATGGCGGCGCAGGTGCTGAACACCTGTTGGGCGTTGGCGGTGTTGGGCAGGTTCAGGCCCAGTTCGCGAGCGCCGGCCAGGGCCAGGTTGAGGTCCTTCTGGTGCAGGCTGATGCGGAAGCCCGGATCGAAGGTGCCCTTGACCATGCGGTCGCCGTGCACTTCGAGGATGCGCGAGGAGGCGAAGCCGCCCATCAGTGCTTCACGCACCTTGGCCGGGTCGGCGCCGTTCTTGGCGGCGAACAGCAGGGCTTCGGCGACGGCCTGGATGTTCAGGGCGACGATGATCTGGTTGGCCACCTTGGCGGTCTGGCCGTCGCCATTGCCGCCGACGCGGGTGATGTTCTTGCCCATGGCCTGGAACAGCGGCAGGGCGCGTTCGAAGGTGTTCGGGCAGCCGCCGACCATGATGCTCAGCGAAGCGGCCTTGGCGCCGACTTCACCGCCGGAGACCGGGGCGTCCAGGTACTGCGCGCCGGTGGCCTTGATCTTCTCGGCGAAGGTCTTGGTGGCGGTGGGGGAGATCGAACTCATGTCGATCACCACCTTGTTCGGGCCCACGCCTTCGGCGATGCCGTCCTTGCGGAACAGCACGTCTTCGACCTGCGGGGTGTCCGGGACCATCACGATGATGAACTCGGCTTCCTGGGCGACTTCCTTGGGGTTGGCCAGGGCGACGGCGCCTCCGCTGGCCAGCTCGGCGGGAGCGGCATCGTGGTGGGTGGAAACGAAGATCTGGTGACCGGCTTTCTGCAGGTTCAGTGCCATGGGCAGGCCCATGATGCCGGTGCCGATGAATCCGATTTTGGCCATGAGGAGTTCTCCTGGTTGTTCTTGTTGGGCTGGCTGGCGCGGTGCGTACCCACCGCGCCAGCGAGTGAATTGCTACGGGTTTGGCATCAGCCGGATGACCAGGCGGGGCGCCGAAGACAGTGCTCTTGCACGGCGAGGCGGCCCAACGACGTCATACGGTTGAGGACAAATCCGTATCAGATAACGTTGTGGCTCTTCAGCCAGCCGAGGCCGGCTTCGGTAGTGGTCTTGGGCTTGTATTCGCAGCCGACCCAGCCGCGGTAACCGATGCGGTCCAGGTGGTCGAACAGGAAGCGGTAGTTGATCTCGCCGGTGCCCGGCTCGTGGCGGCCGGGGTTGTCGGCCAGCTGCACGTGGTTGATCGAGGCGAGGTTCTTCTCCAGCGTCCGCGCCAGGTCACCTTCCATGATCTGCATGTGGTAGATGTCGTACTGCAGGAACAGGTTGGCGCTGCCGACCTTCTCGCGGATGTCCTGGGCCTGCTGGGTGGTCTGCAGGTAGAAGCCGGGAATGTCGATCGTGTTGATCATTTCCATGACCAGCTTGATGCCTGCGGCTTCGAGCTTGCCGGCCGCGTACTCCAGGTTATTCAGGAAGGTGTTCTCGATGGTCGCGCAGTCGTAGCCTTGCGGACGGATGCCGGCCAGGCAGTTGACCTGGGTGTTGCCCAGTACCTTGGCGTAGGCGATGGCCTTGTCGACGCCGGCGCGGAATTCCTCGACGCGGTCCGGGTGGCAGGCGATGCCGCGCTCGCCTTTCGACCAGTCGCCGGCGGGCAGGTTGAACAGCACTTGTTCGAGCTGGTTGGCGTCCAGGCAGGCCTTGATCACCTCGGCCTCGACGTCATACGGGAAGAGGTACTCGACACCGCTGAAACCGGCGCGCGCGGCGGCTTCGAAGCGGTCGAGGAAGTCCACCTCGGTGAACAGCATGGACAGGTTGGCGCAGAAACGGGGCATTGTTTGACTCCTTGATGGCATGTTGCACGAACAGCCCCCTCTCCCTTCAGGGAGAGGGTTGGGGAGAGGGCGTCGCCGCACACTCCCGAGTTCGGTCCAGCTAATCAGTCCAGCAGCGAGATGGCGGTGGGCGCATCGACGCCTTTCAGGGCCAGCTCTTCGAACTCGTTGACCGCGTTGATCTCGGTACCCATGGAGATGTTGGTGACGCGCTCCAGGATGACCTCGACCACCACCGGTACACGGTGCTGCTGCATCAACTCGCGAGCCTGGGCGAAGGCTGCGCCGATCTGGTTCGGGTCGAACACGCGGATCGCCTTGCAACCCAGACCTTCCACCACCGCGACGTGGTCCACGCCGTAGCCGTTGAGTTCCGGCGCGTTGACGTTGTCGAAGGCCAGCTGCACGCAGTAGTCGATCTCGAAGCCGCGCTGCGCCTGGCGAATCAGGCCCAGGTAGGAGTTGTTCACCAGTACGTGGATGTACGGCAGGTTGAACTGCGCGCCGGCGGCCAGCTCTTCGATCATGAACTGGAAGTCGTAGTCGCCCGACAGCGCGACGACCTGACGGCTCGGATCGGCCTTGACCACGCCCAGGGCGGCCGGAATGGTCCAGCCCAGCGGGCCGGCCTGGCCGCAGTTGATCCAGTGGCGCGGTTTGTAGACGTGCAGGAACTGCGCGCCGGCGATCTGCGACAGGCCGATGGTGCTGACGTAGCAGGTGTCCTTGCCGAAGAACTCGTTCATTTCTTCGTAAACGCGCTGCGGCTTGACCGGCACGTTGTCGAAGTGGGTCTTGCGCTGCATCGTGCGCTTGCGCTCGCGGCAGGATTCGACCCAGGCGCTGCGGTCCTTCAGCTTGCCGGCGGCCTTCCACTCGCGGGCGACTTCGAGGAAGACGTCCAGGGCGGAGCCAGCGTCGGAAACGATGCCCAGGTCCGGGGTGAACACGCGGCCGATCTGGGTTGGTTCGATGTCCACGTGGACGAACTTGCGGCCTGCGGTGTAGACGTCGACCGAACCGGTGTGGCGGTTGGCCCAGCGGTTGCCGATGCCGAACACCATGTCCGATTCCAGCACGGTGGCGTTGCCGTAGCGGTGCGAGGTCTGCAGGCCGCACATGCCGGCCATCAGCGGGTGATCGTCAGGGATGGTGCCCCAGCCCATCAGGGTCGGTACCACCGGTACGCCGGTCAGCTCGGCGAATTCCACCAGCTTGTCGGAAGCGTCGGCGTTGATGATGCCGCCGCCGGCGCAGATCAGCGGGCGCTCGGCGTCATTGAGCAGGGCCAGGGCTTTCTCGGCCTGGGCGCGGGTGGCTTTGGGCTTGTTGATTGCCAGCGGTTCGTAGGCGTCGATGTCGAATTCGATCTCGGCCATCTGCACGTCGAACGGCAGGTCGATCAGCACCGGGCCAGGACGGCCGCTGCGCATTTCGAAGAAGGCCTTCTGGAAGGCATAGGGCACCTGGCCCGGCTCCAGCACGGTGGTCGCCCACTTGGTGACCGGCTTGACGATGCTGGTGATGTCCACGGCCTGGAAGTCTTCCTTGTGCATGCGCGCACGGGGAGCCTGGCCGGTGATGCAGAGAATCGGGATGGAGTCGGCGGAAGCGGAGTACAGGCCGGTGACCATGTCGGTGCCGGCAGGGCCGGAGGTGCCGATGCACACGCCGATGTTGCCGGCGTTGGTGCGGGTGTAGCCCTCGGCCATGTGCGAGGCGCCTTCCACGTGGCGAGCCAGGACGTGATCGATGCCACCGAGTTTCTTCATGGCCGCATACATGGGGTTGATGGCAGCGCCCGGTACGCCGAAGGCGGTATCGACGCCTTCGCGACGCATGACGAGTACGGCAGCCTCGATTGCTCTCATTCTGGCCATATTTTGTTCCTCGGTTCTTATACTGATTGTGTACAAAAGTTGAGGCGATTCTAGGCAGGCAATTCGACTAAGGTCAAGACAGGTTGTATACGAGGGACTGAATGGTCATTTTTCATGTAAAGCCTTCTATTACGGGGCTTTCATGAAAAAGCTGAACGCCAGGTCAAACTATCGTTTGAAAAAATGTATACAAAAATAGATGCAGATTGTCCTTTTCGGTTGCTTTGAGTGAGACCTTCGGCTACTAGATTGCGTACAGATTTCTGATACGCGTGTGCGCAGCTTTGATCTCTGCGCGCGGCGTTGCCCCGGCTTGTCGACCTTGAACTGCCTTATCAACTTGAAGAGGAAAACCTCATGAGCACCCTGAGTCTGGAAACCGCACTGGACATCACCCGCCACGCCCTGGCCGCCAGCCGCGAGCTGTCCACGGCGCCGCTGACCATCGCCGTGCTGGATGCCGGCGGGCATCTGTTGAGCCTGCAGCGCGAGGACGGCGCGAGCATGCTTCGCCCGCAGATCGCGATCGGCAAGGCGTGGGGCGCGGTGGCGCTGGGCAAGTCGTCGCGCGTGCTGGCGGCGGATGCGCAGCAGCGGCCGTCGTTCATCGCTGCAGTGAACACCCTGGCGCAAGGCAACGTGGTGCCGGCGCCGGGTGGTGTGCTGATCCGCAATGCGGCCAATGAGGTGATCGGTGCCATCGGCATCAGCGGCGACGTATCGGACATCGACGAGCAATGTGCGATCCGTGGCGTGCAGGCGCTTGGCCTGGTCGCTGACGCGGGCTGATTGAATAAGGGAAGGGCGTGCGGTTAACCGCGCGCCAGGCGCTTTACCTGTAGGAGCGAGCTCGCTCGCGAACCTTCGATTACGCCGGAAGTGTCAGGCGTGAAGCGGGTTCGCGAGCAAGCTCGCTCCTACGCGTTTGAGGGTATGCGTTTTCGCAGGGCGGGGTGGAAGAAGCGTTGTGACAGGCGAAAGGGCGCGCGGCACTCCGCACGCCCGATGCTGTACCTGAACGTTATGGCGTTCTTACGACGCGGCGCGCTCAGATCGACAGCGGCCGCAAACGCCCCTGCGGCTTGGGCTCGGTGCCATTGTCCGGCGCGGTGCCGCGCAGCACCAGGCGGGTGATGGTGTCGGTGGCTGCCTCGAAGTCCGCATCGCTGAGGCTGGTCTTGCCGGTAACCATGGAGATCTGCCAGTCGAAATCGGCGTAGGTCTGCGTCGCTGCCCAGATGG
The DNA here is from genome assembly GCF_057444315.1 of Pseudomonas sp. PVC-3-1. Classification (NCBI taxonomy): domain Bacteria; kingdom Pseudomonadati; phylum Pseudomonadota; class Gammaproteobacteria; order Pseudomonadales; family Pseudomonadaceae; genus Pseudomonas; species Pseudomonas sp. PVC-3-1. The sequence goes on along the minus strand of NZ_CM172023.1, from coordinate 5,466,683 downwards.
TGAACAGCAGGTGATGCGGGTCCACCGGTGCCAGCAGGCCACGATCGATCCAGCTCTGCAGGCAGGCGATGTTGCGCTGTGCCTGGGCGTTCAGCTCATCCAGGTATTCCCTGGGCAGGTGCGGCGCACCGTGCATCAGCTCGCTGGCGAACACCTTGGAAGCGTGCGGCAGCTCCTGGGAAATCTTCACCTTGGAACGGATGTAGGCGCGCAGCGCCTCGCTCGGCTCGTCGTCCTCGCGGAATGGCGCGGATGCCTGCAGCAGAGGCTCTACCACGCTCTCCAGCACGCTGCGGTAGAGGTTTTCCTTGGACTGGAAGTAGTAGTAGACGTTGGGCTTGGGCAGCCCGGCGCGAGCGGCGATGTCACTGGTCTTGGTCGCCGCGAATCCCTTCTCGGCGAATTCCTCGCTGGCTGCGCGAAGGATGAGGCGACGGTTACGCTCGCGGATGCTGGTCATTGGCTGGTCTTCTTTCTTTTATTGCTGTTGTCACAGAACAGAGCCGGGCATGGTAGCACCGGGCTCTTGAGCCCCTCAACTTGGCCCCCTCGTGAGTACTGGCGTTCAATTTCCTGACTCGCGAGTCGGTTTTGTGTGTACAGCGACGGCGTTCTAGGGTATTTCTAGCGCACTTTCGTTCGGCACCTGCCATCCGGAACTTCCCACTGCCCATGTCTGATTCCCAGTTGGTCGACCCCTTCGGTCGACGCATCACCTACCTGCGCCTGTCGGTTACCGACCGCTGCGACTTCCGCTGCACCTACTGCATGAGCGAAGACATGCAGTTCCTGCCGCGCGACCAGGTGTTGAGCCTGGAGGAGCTCGAAGCCGTCGCCGACGCCTTCATCGGCCTGGGCGTGAAGCGCATCCGCATCACTGGTGGCGAGCCGCTGGTGCGCAAGGGCCTGACCGGGCTGCTGGCAAGATTGGGTGCGCGTCCGGAACTGGACGATCTCTCCATCACCACCAATGGCTCGCAACTGCGCGAACGCGCGGCCGAGCTGCGGGCTGCCGGCGTGCGCCGCCTGAACATCAGCCTCGATTCGCTGCGCCGCGAACGCTTCGCTGCCTTCACCCGCTCCGACAAGCTGGAGCAGGTGCTCGACGGTATCGACGCAGCTCGCGAAGCGGGCTTCGAGCGCATCAAGCTCAACGCCGTGGTACAGAAGGGTCGCAACGACGACGAAGTCTGCGATCTGGTGGCCTTCGCGCTGGAGAAGGGCATCGACATCAGCTTCATCGAGGAGATGCCGCTGGGCAGCGTCAGCAGCCATGAGCGCAAGCAGACCCTGTGCAGCAGCGACGAAGTCCGCGCGCAGCTCGCCGAGCGCTGGCAGTTGCTGCCGACGCCCGAGCGCAGCGGCGGGCCATCGCGCTACTACCGCATCGACGGCTATGCCAGCCGGATCGGCTTCATCTCCCCGCATAGCCACAACTTCTGCGGCGACTGTAACCGGGTGCGGGTGACCGCCGAAGGCAAGTTGGTGCTCTGCCTCGGCCACGAGGGCGCGCTGGATTTGCGCCAACTGCTGCGCGAACACCCCGGCGACAACGCGCGCCTGCGCGAAGCGCTGATGCAGGCGCTGCAGCTCAAGCCCGAACGCCACCATTTCGAAGCCGACCAGCAGGTGCAGGTCCTGCGCTTCATGAGCATGACCGGCGGCTGAGTCCGCCGCGGCGGGCGCCCGGCCCGCCTGATAGAACAAAAACAACAGGTAACAAGGAGAGTCGTTTGAAGCTCAAGGCATTCTGCTGCGCGCTCGCCAGCATCCTTTCCACCGGCGCCGTGGCGCAGACCTACGTGGTCGGCGTGGAGAACCTCGCTTTTGCCCCGCATTACAGCACCGACGCGCAGGGCAGTTACCAGGGCTTCGCGCGCGAGGTGCTGGATCTGTTCGCCAGCTCCAGCGGCATCACCCTGGAATATCGTCCGCTGCCAGTGGATGCGCTGCTTCCGGCGCTGCTTGCCGGGCAGGTCGACCTCAAGTACCCCGACAATCCTAATTGGGCCCCGGAGCAAAAGGCTGGGAAATCCCTGCGCTACAGCCAGCCGGTGACCGAGTTCGTCGATGGTGTGCTGGTGGCGCCGGATCGGCTGGGGCAGGGCGTCGGTGCCCTCAAGAAGCTGGCGCTGGTGGACGGCTGGACGCCGCGCGGCTATGAGCAGCAGGTGCAGTCCGGGCAGATCGCCCTCGCGCCCAGTGCCGACCTCAAGCAGATGATCCACAGTGCGCTGAAGAAACAGGCTGACGGCGCCTACTTCAATGTGGTGGTCGCTACCTTCTACCTGGACAACATCCGCGCAAAACCGGGGGCTCTGGTATTCGATCCATCGCTGCCGCACACGCGCAGTGCCTTCCACCTGTCCACGGTGAAACAGGGCGAACTGATCGAGCGCTTCGACCGCTTCCTCGCCGACCACGCCAAGGAGGTGGCCGCGCTCAAGGCCAAGTACGGCGTCGAGGCGAGTCTGGACTCCGAGCATCTGGGCGTCGAGCAGTGGAAAGTGGATTTCCTCGAGCGCCAGAAAGCGAAACAGAAGTCGCCGTAAGCCGTCTTCTTCCCTAGAATCGCCGCTGCCGTTTGCGCGCCAGCCGTAGGGAGGATGAAGTGCGCCGCGCTTTGTTCTTCCTTCACTGCCATTTCCCGCCGGGGCCGGCATGAGCGAACTCCGCATTCCCTTGCGCGAGGGCACGCTGGTCTGCCCCGGTTTCCGCATCCAGGCTCAGCCCGAGCCTTCGCTGGCCATCGACGGCGACCTGCTCTGGGCGCTGGAGCAGGCTCAGTGGTGTCCGCTGGCGGTGTCGCTGGAGGAGCGTGACGGCGCGCTGTGGATCACGCCGTTGCCGCTGGCGCGGCAGAGCGGCTTCGACCCGCGACGGGTAATCGGTTGGCGCGACGACCCGGTGCGCATTCAGCAGCCGGAAGGCGTAGAGGATGCCGAGGCCGCCATCCACTGGTGGCGCGGCGGCACGGTCGAGGATGTGCGTGGGCGCATCAGTCACCATCCCTGGGGGCGCCTGCTGCGGCTCGAAGGCCCGGGCGTCGGTCCGGAGCACATTCTCTTTCCCCGTGGATGCGCCTGCATTTTCCTGGGGCATCTGGACGCCGACTGGCGCCAGTTACGCTTCGAACTCTTTTCCTGAACTGGCATCTCACAAGATAGCGGCCCTGCGGTTGCCGCCGACATGGCGGGAGCGTGGTGGTCGGTTGTCTCGCGTGCGAGCGGCCTGCACCTCCTGCTTAGTGCATGCAGTCCATGATGAGGTGACCCAGAATGACCATAACAAGACGGGTAAGACGCCTTGCAGCAGTCCTGGTTTTCGCGCAGCTGGGTGTTGTCGCGGAAGTCCCGCTGGCTCAGGCCGCCATGGTTGGCACCGGTGAAGTGCTGCAGGCACAGCAGCAACAGGTCGACCGCGAGCAGCTGTTGAAGATGCTCGATGACCAGGGTGTGCAGAAAAAACTGCAGTCCCTCGGCGTTGAGCGCAGTCAGGTCGAACAGCGCATCAAGAGCCTGTCCAACGAGGAACTGGCGCAATTCAACCAGCAACTGGATGAGGCTCCCGCTGGCGGTATCATCGGCATCATCCTGTTGTTCCTGCTGATCTTCGTGATCACTGACCTGCTCTGTATCACCCACATCTTCACCTTCGTGAGGTGCCAGCGTTGAGGCGCTGGGCCATGGCCGTCGCGCTCGCGGCGGCCGTGGCACTCGGCGGCTGCGCGCAGTCGCCGAGGTTGCCTTCGAGCGTTGATGCGCTCCCGCAGCGGGTGGAGCTGAGTGATGTGCAGTTCTTCCCGCAGCAGGAGTTCCAGTGCGGCCCCGCCGCGCTGGCGACCATGCTCAACCAGCGTGGCGTGCGGGTGACTCCTCGGGAACTGAAGGTTCGGGTCTTCATCCCCGGCCGCGAGGGCAGTCTTCAGGTGGAGCTGGTGGCGGCCGCGCGGGAGAAGGGCATGCTGGTCTACCCCCTGAAGCAGCGCCTGGAGAACATTCTCAGCGAAGTGGCGGCGGGCAATCCGGTGCTGATCCTTCAGAACCAGGGGCTGGACTGGCTGCCGGTCTGGCACTTTGCGGTGGTGGTCGGCTTCGACCGCAATCGTCACGAACTCATCCTGCGCTCGGGTATCACCGAGCGGCTGGTCATCGATTTCACCGCCTTTGACCTGACCTGGAAGCGCAGTCAGCGCTGGGCGGTGCTAACCCTGCCAACGGATCGTCTGCCGGCTACTGCGGAGCCGACTACCTGGCTACGGGCGGCCCATGATCTGGAAGAAACCGGGCAGCCGGCTTTGGCGGAGCAGGCCTATCGCACCGCGACCAAGGCGTGGCCGCAGGAGTCCCTTGGTTGGTTCGCCCTGGCCAACGCACGCTACACGGACGGCAACCTGGGCGACGCCGAGGACGCGCTACGCCGCAGTGTCGGCGCGAGGCCAACGTTTGCGGCGGGCTGGTTCAATCTCGCCAATGTGCTGGGCGAGCGCGGCTGCTCGCAGCAGGCCGGTGCGGCGGCGAGTTGTGCGCGGCAACTGGCACCGGATGATGCACGTTTCTCACAGACAGTCGCCAGTACTGCGGCGGCCGGCGCCAGTTGCCAGGCGGTACCAGCCTGCCCGGCGAACTGAGGTGTGCAGGTTTCCTGAACCGAAGCGGGGAGGGCGCAGCCTAAACCTGCGATGCCCCTAGTGAGGTGCTTGGTATGGCCACGGAAAAAACTCCGGCACGCGGCCGCGCGCGTGCCAAGGCGAGCGAGTCGAACGCAAAGAAGGCGGCGCCTCGCAACCCTTCCCGCAGTGCGAAAGCCGGTAGTGACACGGCGGACGAACTCTCCGCCGAAGAGCGCCGCAAGGTCGAGAAAAGCCAGCCGCCCCGTGCGCTGGTGTTGCACGAAGTCATCCGCCTGCAGGGCAACCATGAGCTGGATCGCACCCTGGCGGCACTCTGGTGGTCGGCGCTGGCCGCGGGACTGACCATCGGCCTGTCGCTGATGGCGATGGGGCTGTTCCGCGCGCGTCTGCCGGACCACGACATGGCGGTGATCACCACCAGCCTCGGGTATCCGGTCGGCTTCCTGGCAATCATCCTCGCGCGCCAGCAACTGTTCACCGAGAACACCCTGACGGCCGTGCTACCGGTGATGAGCGAGCCGACGCTGGAAAAGTTCGGCCAGTTGCTGCGGTTGTGGTCCGTCGTGCTGGCGGGCAACGTGGTCGGTGCGCTGCTGTTCGCCTACGGCATGCTGCACCTGCCGATCTTCGATACCAAGGCGGACCAGGCCTTCCTCGAGATCGGCCGTGAGGTGATGGAGAACGACCACTGGCAGATGTTCTCCAAGGGCATTGTCTCCGGCTGGATGATCGCCACCATGGTCTGGCTGGTGCCGGCGGCGGAGAACGCCAAGGTATGGATCATTTTTCTGGTCACTTACCTGATGGCGCTGGGTAGCTTCAGCCACATCGTGGTTGGCACCTGCGAAGTCGGCTACCTGATGTTCGCCGGGGAGGTAGGACTGGCAGCGTTCGTCGTCGACTTCGCGTTGCCGACGCTGGTGGGCAATATCGTCGGCGGCAGTCTGATTTTCGCGTTGATGAGCCACGCCCAGGTGCGCAGCGACACGTCGTCGCCGCCGGAAAAAGTCCCGACAAAGAAAACGGCGCCCTGAGGCGCCGTTTTTTGTGCGGGTATACAGCGAGGCGTCAGATGCCCAGCTTGTCGCGCATGGTGTAGTACCAGGCACCGATCGCGGAGAACGGAACCTGGAACATGCGGCCGCCCGGGAAGGGGTAGTGCGGCAGGGTGGCGAAGGCGTCGAAACGCTCGGCCTGGCCACGCAGTACTTCAGCCAGCAGCTTGCCTGCCAGATGGGTGTAGGTCACGCCGTGGCCGGAGCAGCCCTGGGAGTAATAGATGTTGTCGCCGATACGGCCGACCTGCGGCAGACGCGAGAGGGTCAGCAGGAAATTGCCGGTCCAGGCGAAGTCGATCTTCACGTCCTTCAGCTGCGGGAAGACCTTGAGCATCTTCGGACGAATGATCGCCTCGATGTTCGACGGATCGCGCGCACCATAGACCACGCCGCCACCGAAGATCAGGCGGTTGTCGCCGGTCAGGCGATAGTAGTCGAGCAGGTAGTTGCAGTCCTCGACACAGTAGTCGGTCGGCAGCAGGGACTTGGCCAGGTCGGCGCTCAGCGGCTCGGTGGTAATCACCTGGGTGCCGCACGGCATGGACTTGGAAGCCAGTTCCGGCACCAGGCCGCCGAGGTAGGCGTTACCGGCTACGACGATGAACTTGGCTTTTACGCGGCCTTTGGGAGTGTGCACGACCGGGTTGGCGCCACGGTCGATCTTCACGGCAGGGGACTGCTCGTGGATCACGCCGCCCAGGGATTCCACGGCTGCGGCTTCGCCCAGGGCGAGGTTCAGTGGGTGGATGTGGCCGCCACTCATGTCGAGCATGCCGCCGACATAGCTGTCGGTACCGACGACTTCGCGGATGCGCTTGGCGTCCATCAGTTCCAGCTGGGTGTGGCCGAAGCGCTCCCACAGCTTTTTCTGCGACTCCAGGTGGCCCATCTGCTTGGCGCTGAGGGCCGCGAACACGCCGCCGTCCTTCAGGTCGCACTGGATGTTGTACTTGGCGATGCGTTCGCGAATGATGCGGCCGCCTTCGAAGGCCATATCGCCCAGCAGTTTCGCCTGCTTGGCGCCAACGCTGCGCTCGATGACGTCGATGTCACGGCTATAGCTGTTGACGATCTGACCGCCGTTACGGCCCGACGCGCCGAAACCGACTTTGGCGGCTTCCAGCACGGTGACCTTGAAACCGTTTTCCAGCAGGAACAGGGCGGTCGACAGGCCGGTGTAGCCTGCGCCGATCACGCAGACATCGGTTTCCACCTCGCCTTGCAGTTCAGGACGGGCCGGGACCGGATTGGCCGAAGCTGCGTAATAGGAAGAGGGGTAGGAAGTGTGCGGCATAATGCACCTGTGTTTGTTATTTTTTACGAGATGTGCGGATGCTACCTGAGTCGAATCTGGCCGGCTAGTGCCCGTGCAAAATAATTTACGGACGGTCGAACATAAAAAAATTCACTTTTTCAGTGGGTTAGCTGAAAAAAGTGCTTGACGCTCCAAATCGATCGCGTAGAATGCGCCCCACACGACAGGCACATAGCTCAGTTGGTTAGAGCACCACCTTGACATGGTGGGGGTCGTTGGTTCGAGTCCAATTGTGCCTACCAAACATAATCGCTTCGGCGATTTCAGAAAGGGCGATCCGAAAGGATCGCCCTTTTTGTTTTGGGTGTTTTTCGGGTGGCGGGAATTGGTGACGCAGTGATGCGTTGATGGATGTTGTGCTGGGAGGGGCTGCTTGGGCAGGCGCTAATTCATCGCGCTTCTGCGTTCGCTGTCGGCTTCGTACTGCTGGCATTTCTGTTCGGCGTTGGCAGACGCCTGGTCTGGTGTCTGATCTCCGTGGTAGCCGAATCGCACGAAGTACCTGACGATCACCTGGGTATCCGCGTCCAGCTTGGCGCTTCTCTCGTGAACGGCTGCAATGGCCTGCTGTTCGGTTTTGCCCTCGTCCCGGTAGAGCGCCCCTGCGCGTGCAAACAGACCGATACCGGTGCAGAAGTCGGAGGCTTGGACGCCAGCGGAGAGGATCATGAGCAGGAACAATGCTGTGAGCTTTTTCATGGGGCCTCACTGAGCCTGCGATTTCATTCTGTCTATTAGTATGGAGCCTGCTGCTCTCTTCCGCTCGTCCTGTGGGGCGTATCTCGTTCTTGGCTCGTCAATCTGGTGGGCTGCCATCTGCTTCGTCGCCAGCGGCGCTTGGCTAAGGACGGGGGGTCCGATAGGGTTGCCCTTTCATTTGCTCTCGGAATATGACTCGCCCATGAAGGCATGGGGCGCCTGCTATGGTGTTGCCTTGGGGGTGTCGGAGATGATGATGCGCGGTATTCGATCCTGGTTGTTGTTCGGTGCGTTGCTGGTGCCGTTGCCGGCATTGGCGGAAATGCAGGTGATCTGGCCGCAGGGCTGGGAGGTTTCGCGCTCGCCGGCAGATGCGGCGGCCGACGCGCCGGTGGTTCGTCAGCGCGGTGTGCGTATGGCGGAGGATGGTTCTCAGGACCTGGTCATGGAGATCACGCGCAGCCGTCTCAGTTCCAGCGTCGCGGTCAGCGTTGCGAATGTCATCGTCGAGATGCGCAAGGCCCTGCAGAAGGATTTCATGCGCCAGGGGTTCCAGGCGGCGTGCAGCAAACCACTGGATACGAAGCTGGGTGGGTTGGCGGGGTTGGAGGTCCATTGCGGCATCAGCCAGAACGGCACTGAGGTGCTCAAGCAGACTGTGCAGGTTGCGCTGGGTGACGGGGTAGCCTACTCGCTGACCTACGCGGCGCCGTCGGAGCGATATGCGGCGATGGCGGAGGAGATCGAGTCGGTGAAGGCGGGCATCAGCCTGAACTGATCGCCTCCTTTTATACGGGAGGCCAATAAAGCAAAAGCCCCGCTCATGCGGGGCTTTTTTCGTTTTCAGGCTCAGGCAGCGATGGTGGCTTGCACTCGCTGGATTACCGCGCTCAGCGGTGCCTCGCCCTGGTATTGCTGGGGGTAGAGTCGTTCGGTGTGCTTGGCGATGCCGTGCTCGTTCACCAGGGTGAAGCTGAAGCCGTGTTTGCGCTTGGCCTGGATGACGCAGTTCAGAGGGGCGAAGGCCGCCGAGAGGGTGCGAATCGCCTCCTGGATTTGCAGGGAGGTTTTCATTGCCTTGTCTTTCCAAATAGGTAACGGTCCTATGACCGTCGAAATCGTCAAAAGCTCCGGGTGCGATCTGAGAATGCAGAAAACGTATGACCGGAATATGGCAGCGATTGGAAACTTGAGGGTCTGTTCGCGTCAGGCTGCGATGTTGGGTGAAAGCAGAGAGTCTGACGTGGGGCGCTGATCGCTCGGGCAAATGTTCCTGGCGCGGTTGGCGTGCTCTGGAATCGATGCGGAGGATGCGCTGGCCGTGGCCCTGTAGAGCCCAGCTTCTGCCGTGGATCAGGTAGGGGGGTGCTGAGAGGGGCGACCTTGGGTCTGGTGTTCGCTGTCGGCCAGTATAAGGATTTCTTCTAACGATGGCTAGTTTTTATACAGCCGTCTGTCAGAAGCCGCCGGGCGATGGGGGAATTCCGCGGAGCGGGAGCGCTCCCCGGAATATCGGTTTCACTGCAGCCAGGATTCCACGGTGTCGCCACCGTATTGTTGTTTCCAGGCTTTCAGGGTCTTGTGGTTGCCGCCCTTGGTTTCAATGGTTTCGCCATTATGCGGGTTCTTGTAAACCTTCAGTTGGCGGGTGCGGCGCGGTTGCTGTGCGGCCGCGGGCTCGGCAGAAGTCTGCGGATCGAGAATGTCGATGACATTGCGCAGGTTCATGCCGTACTGGTCCATCAAGGCTTGCAGTTGGTCCTTGAACTCCAGTTCTTTTTTCAGGCCGCCATCGCTCTTGAGTTTCTCGAGGAGGGCGAGTTGTTCCTGGAGTTTGCGCTCGGCTTCGCGGAATTCCGCAAGTTTTGACATCTGGATGCTCCCGTTGGCAGGGTGATTTGTTCGGAGCGATTCTCTGTTCTAGCGAATGTTCGCGTCAACTGAATATATGAATTGTTGCGATTGGGGAAACACACTTCAAATGTTAAGAGCGCATGAAAGGTTGGTGGATTAATTGATCGATGGGGGATAATGCGCAGGCTAAAGGGGGTGGTGGAGTTTCTTGTCGAACGATAGCCCCTGCAAAATCTGTGTGCTTTATTGTGGTGCGTTGCGTGCGAGTGCTGGATGAATAACGAGATAGTGCAATATCGAGTCAATGATTATGAACTGACGTGCCAGGTTGCCGGGCAGGGCGTGCCGCTGCTGCTGGTTCATGGGTCGCTCTGCGATTACCGCTACTGGCAGAGTCAGGTCCCTGCATTGTCCGCGGGCTATCGTGTGATAGTCCCCAGTCTGCGTCATTACTTCCCTGAGGCATGGAATGGCGAGGGGGCGGGTTTTACGACTCAGCAGCATGTTGATGACCTGCTGGCACTGCTCGATCAATTGCCTGGCCCTGTTCATCTCCTGGGGCATTCACGGGGTGGCAATATTTGTCTGCGAGTGGCGTTGGCTGCTCCGCAGAAATTGCGCTCGTTGACGCTTGCAGACCCTGGTGGAGATTTTGCTAATGATGTATTTACTGCGGTAAATGTCGAATCGCCAGTATCTCCTGTCGAGCGCAATCAATTTCGCCAGCAGGCGCTGGAAAAGATTCGTGTCGGCGAGGTAGAGGAGGGGTTGCAACTCTTTGTCGATACTGTGAGTGGGGTGGGAGTCTGGGCGCGCTCATCCCGGCAGTTCCGCGAAATGGCTACAAGCAATGCAATGACTCTGGTTGGGCAGGTGGCCGATCATCCCGCCCCTATAGATCATCGGCAGATTGAACAGCTGCAATTGCCGGTGTTATTGATTGGTGGTGCGAAAAGTCCGGAGCCATTTCCTCGGATCATTCAGGCATTGCAATCCACCCTCACAGAGGGGCGGTCGATTGTGATTCCCGGTGCGTCTCATGGCATGAATGTGATTCGTCCGGCGTCCTTCAATCGGGCCGTGCTGGAATTTGTCGATCAGTATTGAGTGAAGTCAGGCTGGCCGCTCGTCAGCTTCCGCAACTTGCAGTAACATCCCACGCCTTGCTCGCTATCGTTGGTGGGCAGGTTTTCGATTTCTTCCAGTGATCTACGTCCGCGCGCGAAAGCGCAGGGTGCCGAGAAGGCGCCTGCCACTGTGAGGCAGGCTGACCCGGCGGGCGACGCTTACTGGCACATCCCAACCCATGTGGCCTTTCGTAGGGGTCACCACTAGGAGAGGAGGCGCCATGCCCATCATTACTCTTCCCGACGGTAGTCAGCGTTCCTTCGATCATCCGGTCAGCGTGACCGAGGTGGCGCAATCCATTGGCGCGGGCCTGGCGAAAGCCACCCTGGCCGGCAAGGTCAACGGTCGTCTGGTCGATGCCTGCGACATCATCGACAGCGACGCGACCCTGCAGATCATTACCCCGAAGGATGAGGACGGGCTGGAGATTATCCGCCACTCCTGCGCTCACCTGGTGGGCCATGCGGTCAAGCAGCTGTATCCGACCGCCAAGATGGTGATCGGCCCGGTGATCGACGAAGGCTTCTATTACGACATCGCCTTCGAGCGTCCCTTTACGCCGGAAGACATGGCTGCCATCGAAAAGCGCATGGCCGAGCTGATCGAGAAGGACTACGACGTCATCAAGAAGATGACGCCGCGTGCTGAAGTCATCGAGACCTTCAAGGCTCGTGGTGAGGAGTACAAGCTGCGCCTCATCGACGACATGCCGGATGAGAAGGCCATGGGCCTGTACTTCCATGAGGAGTACGTGGACATGTGCCGTGGTCCGCACGTGCCGAACACCCGATTCCTCAAAGCCTTCAAGCTCACCAAAATTTCCGGTGCCTACTGGCGTGGCGACTCGAAGAACGAACAGTTGCAGCGCGTCTATGGCACCGCCTGGGCGGACAAGAAGCAGCTGGCTGCCTACATCCAGCGCATCGAAGAAGCCGAAAAGCGCGATCATCGTCGCATCGGCAAGCAGCTCGACCTCTTCCATCTCCAGGAAGAAGCGCCGGGCATGGTCTTCTGGCATCCGAACGGCTGGACCGTCTATCAAGTGCTCGAGCAGTACATGCGCAAGGTGCAGCGCGACCACGGCTACGTGGAAGTCCGCACCCCGCAGGTTGTCGATCGCATCCTCTGGGAGCGCTCCGGCCACTGGACCAACTACGCCGAGAACATGTTCACCACGTCGTCGGAAAGTCGCGACTTCGCGGTCAAACCGATGAACTGCCCGTGCCACGTGCAGATCTTCAACCAAGGTCTGAAGTCCTACCGCGATCTGCCGCTGCGTCTTGCGGAATTCGGCGCTTGCCACCGCAACGAGCCGTCCGGCGCGCTGCACGGCATCATGCGCGTGCGTGGCTTCACCCAGGACGACGCCCACATCTTCTGCACCGAAGAGCAGGTGAAGAAGGAAGCGGCCGACTTCATCAAGCTGACCCTGCAGGTCTACTCGGACTTCGGCTTCAGCGACGTCTCCATGAAACTCTCCACTCGTCCGGCCAAGCGCGTGGGTTCCGAAGAGCTGTGGGATCGCGCCGAAAGCGCGCTGGCCGACGCCCTGAATGAATCCGGCCTGGAGTGGGAATACCAGCCGGGCGAGGGCGCGTTCTACGGTCCGAAGATCGAGTTCACTCTGAAGGACTGCCTCGGCCGTAACTGGCAATGCGGTACCCTGCAGTACGATCCGAACCTGCCGGAGCGCCTGGATGCCAGCTATATCGCCGAAGATAACAGCCGTACCCGTCCGGTCATGCTGCACCGCGCGATCCTCGGCTCCTTCGAGCGCTTCATCGGGATGCTGATCGAGCACTACGCCGGTCTGTTCCCAGCCTGGCTTGCACCGACCCAGGCGGTGGTGATGAATATCACTGACAAGCAGGGCGAATGGGCCGAAGAAGTGGTGCGTCAGCTCGAGCAAAGCGGATTCCGTGCCAAGTCTGACTTGAGAAACGAGAAAATTGGCTTTAAAATCCGCGAGCATACTTTGCTCAAGGTTCCCTATCTGTTGGTTATCGGTGATAGGGAAGTTGAATCGCAGGCCGTCGCCGTACGTACGCGCGAAGGGGCAGACCTCGGCTCGATGCCGGTCGCCCAGTTCGCTGAGCTGCTTGCTCAGGCGGTTTCCCGGCGTGGTCGCCAAGACTCGGAGTAATCATTATTAAGCGTGAAATGAGACAGGATAAGCGGGCTCTCCCGAAACCACCGATCAACGAAAACATCACCGCCCGTGAGGTGCGTCTGATTGGTGCTGACGGTCAACAGATTGGCGTGGTCTCCCTCGACGAGGCCCTCCGTCTAGCCGACGAGGCCAAGCTGGACCTGGTGGAAATTTCTGCTGATGCGGTGCCTCCTGTCTGCCGCATCATGGACTACGGCAAGCACCTCTTCGAGAAGAAGAAGCAAGCCGCTGCTGCGAAGAAAAACCAGCACCAGCAACAGATCAAAGAAATCAAGTTTCGTCCAGGGACGGAAGAAGGGGATTACCAGGTAAAACTACGCAACCTGGTACGTTTCCTTAATGAAGGGGACAAGGCCAAGGTATCGCTTCGATTCCGTGGTCGTGAGATGGCCCACCAGGAGCTGGGCATGGAGCTGCTGAAGCGAGTCGAAAACGACCTCGCCGAAGTCGGCACCGTGGAACAGCATCCTAAGCTGGAAGGACGCCAGCTGATGATGGTCATCGCTCCCAAGAAGCGTAAATAACCTCCCGGGCACTGGCAGGCCTGATGGTTATCAGTTGTTAACGAATGCGGAGTACTAAACATGCCAAAGATGAAAACCAAGAGTGGCGCCAAAAAGCGCTTCAAAGTGACTGCTGGTGGCATCAAGCACAAGCACGCTTTCAAGAGCCACATCCTGACCAAAATGACCACCAAGCGTAAGCGTCAGCTGCGCGGCACTTCGATGCTCGCTGCTTCCGACGTTCGCCGTGTAGCGCGCTCCCTGCGTCTGCGTTGATTTCTGGTAGAGGATAAATAAATGGCTCGTGTTAAGCGTGGCGTAATTGCCCGTCGTCGTCACAAAAAGATTCTGAAGCTCGCAAAAGGCTACTACGGCGCGCGCTCGCGCGTGTTCCGTGTTGCCAAGCAGGCGGTAATCAAGGCAGGCCAATACGCCTACCGCGACCGTCGTCAGCGCAAGCGTCAGTTCCGCGCCCTGTGGATCGCCCGTATCAACGCTGGTGCTCGTCAGAACGGTCTGTCCTACAGCCGTCTGATCGCTGGCCTGAAAAAGGCGGCCATCGAGATCGACCGTAAGGTCCTGGCCGATCTGGCTGTGAACGAAAAAGCGGCGTTTACCGCGATTGTCGAGAAAGCGAAGGCCAGCCTGGCTTAAGCCCCACGACAGTTACCGGATCTCGGTCCGGACGTAACGTCACCGATAGGGGAAGAGCCTTACCGCTCTTCCCCTATTTTGTATCTGGAGTTGGTACATGGAAAACCTGGACGCGCTGGTTTCGCAGGCCCTGGACGCCGTGCGAAACACCGAAGACGTCAACGCCCTGGAGCAGATCCGGGTTCACTACCTCGGCAAGAAAGGCGAGCTGACCCAGGTCATGAAGACCCTGGGCGACCTGCCGGCCGAAGAGCGCCCGAAGGTCGGCGCGCTGATCAACGTCGCCAAGGAAAAGGTTCAGGATGTGCTGAATGCCCGCAAGGCCGAGCTGGAGGGCGCTGCCCTCGCCGCCAAGCTGGCAGCAGAGCGCATTGACGTGACCCTGCCGGGTCGTGGCCAGTCCTCCGGCGGCTTGCATCCGGTTACCCGCACCAAAGAGCGTATCGAGCAGTGCTTCACCCGCATCGGCTATGAAGTTGCCGAGGGGCCGGAAGTCGAAGACGACTACCACAACTTCGAAGCGCTCAACATTCCGGGGCACCACCCGGCTCGTGCCATGCACGACACCTTCTACTTCAATGCGAACATGCTGCTGCGCACCCATACCTCTCCGGTACAGGTCCGCACCATGGAAAACCAGAAGCCGCCGATTCGCATTGTCTGCCCGGGCCGCGTCTACCGCTGCGACTCCGACCTGACCCACTCGCCGATGTTCCACCAGGTCGAAGGTCTGCTGGTCGATGAAGACGTCAGCTTCGCCGACCTCAAGGGCACCATCGAGGAATTCCTTCGCGCCTTCTTCGAGAAGGAATTCTCCGTTCGCTTCCGTCCGTCCTTCTTCCCCTTCACCGAACCTTCGGCGGAAGTCGACATCCAGTGCGTGCTCTGCAGCGGCAAGGGTTGCCGCGTCTGCAAGCAGACCGGCTGGCTGGAAGTCATGGGTTGCGGCATGGTCCACCCCGACGTACTGCGTATGTCCGGCATCGACCCTGAGAAGTACCAGGGCTTCGCCTTCGGCATGGGTATCGAGCGTCTGGCCATGCTGCGCTATGGCGTGAACGACTTGCGCCTGTTCTTCGACAACGATCTGCGGTTCCTCGGCCAGTTCCGCTAGCCCGCACGACCGTCAACGCAATCAGGAGAGCAGGATGAAATTCAGTGAACAGTGGCTGCGGAGCTGGGTAAATCCGCAGGTATCCCGTGACGAGCTGGTGGCTCGTCTGTCCATGGCGGGCCTCGAGGTCGACGCCGTGATCCCGGTCGCCGGCCAGTTCAGCGGCGTAGTCGTGGGCGAAGTGCTGTCGACCGAACAGCACCCGGACGCCGACAAGCTGCGCGTCTGCCAGGTCAGCAACGGTTCGGAGACCTTCCAGGTCGTCTGCGGCGCGCCCAACGTGCGCCCGGGCCTGAAGATCCCCTTCGCCATGATCGGCGCCGAGCTGTCGGGCGACTTCAAGATCAAGAAGGCCAAGCTGCGCGGCGTTGAATCCAACGGCATGCTCTGCTCAGCCAAAGAGCTGGAAATCAGCGAAGAGAACGCCGGCCTGATGGAGCTCGCCGCGGACGCGCCGGTAGGCGCCAACATCCGCGATTACCTCGAGCTGGACGACGCCTCCATCGAAATCGGCCTGACCCCGAATCGCGGCGACTGCTTGTCCCTGACCGGCCTCGCGCGCGAAGTCGGCGCGCTGTACAGCGCCGAGGTCAAGCCGGTAGTGGTCGGCGCCGTTGCTCCGCAGATCGATGAAGTGCGCAGTGTCGAGTTGCTGGCCCCCAAAGCCTGCCCGCGCTACCTCGGCCGCGTCATCCGCAACGTCGACCTGAGCAAACCGTCCCCCTTATGGATGGTTGAACGCCTGCGCCGTTCCGACATTCGTAGCATCGACGCTGCCGTCGACATCACCAACTACGTGATGATCGAACTGGGCCAGCCGATGCATGCCTTCGATCTCGACGAGATCAAGGGTGGCGTGCGCGTGCGCATGGCGGAGGAGGGCGAGAAGCTCGTCCTGCTCGACGGCCAGGAAGTCACCCTGCGCGCCGATACCCTGGTGATCGCCGACCACGAACGCGCCCTGGCCATCGCCGGCGTGATGGGTGGAGAGCACAGCGGCGTCAGTGCCAAGACCCGCGACCTGTTCCTAGAAAGTGCCTTCTTCGACAACATTGCCGTTGCCGGCAAGGCCCGCTCCTACGGTCTGCACACTGATGCCTCGCACCGCTTCGAGCGTGGCGTCGACTCGCAACTGGCCCGTCGCGCCATGGAGCGCGCCACCGAACTGCTGCTGCAGATCGTCGGCGGCGAAGCTGGCCCGATCGTGGAAGCCGTTAGCGAGGCCGACCTGCCCAAGGTTGCCCCGGTTACCCTGCGTGCCGAGCGCGTCACCCAGATGCTGGGCATGACTCTGGAGCATGCCGAGATCGAGCGTCTGCTCACCGCCCTGGAATTCGACGTTCAGAAAGCCGGTGCCGATGCCTGGACTATTGGCGTGCCGAGCCATCGCTTCGACGTCTCTATCGAAGTCGACCTCATCGAAGAGCTGGGGCGCCTGTACGGCTACAACCGTCTGCCGGTTCGCTACCCGCAGGCACGTCTGGCGCCGAACACCAAGTCCGAGTCCCAGGCCGAGCTGCCGGCGCTGCGCCGTCTGCTGGTCGCCCGCGACTACCAGGAAGCGATCACCTACAGCTTCATCGATCCCAAGCTGTTCCAGCTGTTCCACCCAGGCGTCGAGCCTCTGATGCTGGCCAACCCGATTTCCGCAGACATGGCCGCGATGCGCGCCTCGCTCTGGCCGGGCCTGGTGAAGTCCCTGCAGCACAACCTCAACCGCCAGCAGACCCGTGTGCGCCTGTTCGAAAGCGGCCTGCGCTTCGTCGGTCAGTTGGAAGGGCTGGTGCAGGAAAACATGCTCGCAGGCGTCGTCTGTGGTGCTCGTCAGCCGGAAGGCTGGGCCAATGGTCGCGAGAGCGTCGACTTCTTCGACGTGAAAGCTGACGTCGAGGCGCTCCTGGGTAATGCTGGCGCCATCGATGCCTTCACCTTCTCCCCGGCGCAGCACCCGGCGCTACACCCAGGCCAGACCGCCAAGATTGAGCGCGACGGTGTGCTGGTCGGCTATCTGGGCGCTCTGCACCCCGAACTGGCCAAGGCGCTGGACCTGGATCGTCCGGTCTACCTTTTCGAGTTGGTGCTGGCTGAAGTGGCCCAGGGTCGCCTGCCGAAATTCAGTGAATTGTCACGCTTCCCCGAAGTGCGCCGTGACCTGGCGCTCATCGTCGATCTGGATACTCCGGCCGAGTTCGTGCTGGCAAATATCCGTGAAACGGCGGGCCAATGGCTGACGGATCTCAGGTTGTTTGACGTCTACCACGGTAAAGGCATTGATCCGCTTAGAAAAAGCTTGGCCGTTGGCTTGACCTGGCAGCATCCATCACGCACTCTTAACGATGACGAGGTGAACGCGACTACGCAGAATATCGTCGCCTCGCTGGAACAAAGGTTCAACGCCACGTTAAGGAAGTAGCGTATGGGGGCTCTGACGAAAGCTGAAATTGCTGAACGTCTGTACGAAGAGCTGGGCCTGAATAAGCGGGAAGCCAAGGAACTGGTGGAGCTCTTCTTTGAAGAGATCCGCCAGGCGCTGGAGCATAACGAACAGGTGAAGTTGTCGGGTTTCGGCAACTTCGATCTGCGCGACAAGCGCCAGCGTCCCGGACGCAACCCGAAGACGGGAGAGGAAATCCCGATCACAGCCCGGCGCGTCGTCACCTTTCGTCCAGGGCAGAAACTGAAGGCCAGGGTTGAGGCTTATGCTGGAACCAAGTCATAACGACGAGCTGCCCCCCATTCCGGGCAAGCGCTACTTCACCATCGGTGAAGTGAGCGATCTTTGCGCGGTGAAGCCGCACGTGCTGCGGTACTGGGAACAGGAGTTCCCGCAACTCAACCCCGTCAAGCGAAGGGGCAACCGGCGCTACTACCAGCGCCAGGACGTGCTCATGATTCGCCAGATCCGCGCGCTGCTCTACGACCAGGGCTTTACCATCGGCGGCGCTCGCCAGCGCCTCACCGGAGACGAAGCTCGCGAGGACGCTACCCAGTACAAGCAACTGATCCGGCAGATGATCGCCGAATTGGAAGATGTACTGCATGTTCTGCGCAAGTAACTGAAAAAAATGAAAAAAGTACTTCTCCGAAGCAATTGCTTGGGGTATAGTGCGATCCGCTTCTGGGGGAACTCAAAAGCAACGTCGGGGCGTAGCGCAGCCTGGTAGCGCACTTGCATGGGGTGCAAGGGGTCGAGTGTTCGAATCACTCCGTCCCGACCAAATAACTCCACGACTTAGGCCAGTTCAGAGATGAGCTGGCCTTTTTCGTTTCAGGGACTTTTGCGGGACTATTCATCCTGCCTTCCTCCTCAGTATCGTCAGCGCCGGCCCTCGCGAGTCCGTCGCCGATATCTTGTTGGCCTCATCGATCAGTTTTCCCAGTTCTGCCGCCGAGTAGTGACTGGTGATGCTGCCGTTCTTGTGGCCCAGCAGGGCCCGTCTGTCTTCCTCGGTTACACCGGCTGCCCGGAGCCTTCTCCCGAAGGTGTGTTTCAGGTCGTGAATGCGGATCGAGGCGAATCCCTTCGGCGCCGGTCGCAGGAAGCGTTCCAGGTACTTCTTCGCCGCCCGGATCCGGGCCTTCTTCCAGGCGGAATCATTCATCCGATGAACCGCTGTCGCCTTGCCGTTCCTGTCGGGCATCCCATACGGGAATACCCAGACCGGATCCAGACCACGCTGCCCCTCGATGATCGATTTGGCCACCGCGTTCAGCACGACCAGCCGTTCCTCTCCGTTCTTCACGCCCGATCCCTTGTCCCTGCC
This sequence comes from Pseudomonas sp. PVC-3-1, assembly GCF_057444315.1. Taxonomy (NCBI): domain Bacteria; kingdom Pseudomonadati; phylum Pseudomonadota; class Gammaproteobacteria; order Pseudomonadales; family Pseudomonadaceae; genus Pseudomonas; species Pseudomonas sp. PVC-3-1. The sequence continues at coordinate 5,447,791 of NZ_CM172023.1, read as the reverse complement.
TCCAAAATCCGAAGGAATCAGGAAGACGCTGGTGTCGAGCTCCGGTACCGGGATCTCCCAGTCCCACCTCAGCTTGACCACCTCCTGCTCCCGGGAGCCGCAGTTGACCTTGTAGAGCGCCATTCGCCGCAGGTGGTCCGGCAGTTCCGAGAACAGCAGCGACTGCTCTTCCCACGATAGCGGGTAGGGCGTGCGCCTCGATCGCTTCTCGTCCAGCTTGCTGATCATCGGTACCGTGTCCAGCCAGGGCCGTTTCTCTTCATCACGCCATTTCCGGGCGCACAGGTTGAGAATGCGGATGACCTTCTCCAGGGCGATGTTCACAGTCCTTGGGGTTACGCCAGGCTTCACCTTGCCGGTCGATGTCCTGCCCGGCTTCAGCTTGTCCTTGATGTACGGGGCAAGCGACTCGTCATCGACGTGCGTGAGCGGTAGGTCGCCGATGTAGGGATCCAACTGCTCGAGGTAGATGGCGGCCAGGCCGATCGACGGCATGTCCTTGTACTCCACCAGGTAGCGGGTCGCGGCTTCGCGCCAGCTCCTGATCCGGCGAATACCGTAGACCTTCTCCTCTCGCAGCTTCTCGAGTCGGTGTATCAGGTACTGTTCTGCTTCCTCCCGGTTGCTTGTGCCAGTGCTTTCTTGAAGTCGCTGACCTCTGACGACCTTGTCGACATGCCAGATTCCGTTTCTCTCGTAGAGGCCAGTGATGGTTTTTCGCGCCATGTTTTTTCTCCTTGGCGCTCGCTGCGGAATCGATCTTGTCCCTGGGCACCGTTCTTTTCAATAACCGCTCGTTCGATGTAGTCGTCTGCCCAGGCGTCCAGCTCCTCGCGATCAAAGCCGATGCCTTGCCGGCCTATGCGAAACTCGCGGACATAGGGACGTACGGTCTTGTTGAATTCATCCCTGCACATCCCGAGATAAGCGGGCGCCGCCCCGGCCCGGATAACGCGTGGTGGGCAAGAAAGCCGGTTGGGCAGGGGGTTCCTGCTGGCGTCTGACATGGCATCTGCCTCCTGGCATGACGGTGTCATGCTCGAGGGAGACCCGATGAAGGGGCAACCCGCTGTGGCGGGTTGCTGCATGTCCAGGCAAAGGTGCAGCCACGAGCGGCCAGGTGATACGGGGGGGTGACGATATCTTGATGTTGAACGACAGGAGGATGGTGGGTGAATTCAGTTCTGCTAGATGCCACGGATCGCGAGGATCCGCCTGGGCAGGTGTCCCGGGAGGCACTCTACGATGAGGTGTGGCGTCATCCGATGCTCAGGGTGGCGGAGCGCTATGGGGTTTCGTCGAGCTTCATGGCTAGGGTCTGCACGTCCATGAACGTGCCGCGCCCGCCGCGCGGCCACTGGGCCAAGCTTGAGCATGGCAAGCCAAGTCCCCAGGTACCCTTGCCTGACGCACGCCCGGGAGACCATTTGATATGGCGAAGAGGCGATGCCCCGGGGCCGGCCAGGTATCCGCTTCCCAAGCCGCCGGAGCGCCAGGTTGCCCGTCCGCGGCCACGTATTTCTCGCTCAGGCCGCCATCCCCTGGTCAGCGGTGTACGAGACCTTTTTACCAAGGGAAAGGTGATCGACAGTGGCTACCTGAAGCCGTCGCAGAGGCGCCTGGTGGATGTGGTGGTGTCGGAGCCGATGCTCGACGATGCGCTGGATATGGCCAATGTCCTGTTCCTCAGACTGGAGGCCGCTGGATATCGGGTCATGCTCGCGCCGAGCGATCGCACCTATTCCCGCGCTTCCGTGGAGGAAAGGGAGAAGCCCGGGAAGACGGTTAACAATCGTTATCCGAGCCTTTGGCATCCTTCCAAGCCGACTGTTGTCTTCGTGGGCTCCGTTGCCATCGGCCTGACTTTTTTTGAAATGACCGAGCAACTGGAGGCGCGGTACGTCGATGGGGAGTACATCCCCCTTGGCAAGCTGCCGGCTGCTGAGCGACGTCGTCCGATACCCAGTTGGAGCTGGACCGCGCAGAAGCACTTCGCTACCGGGCGTCTGTGCCTCCAGGCATTCAGTCCTTATCCAGTCGCGGATTGGGTGCATCGCTGGCCAGAGGCCAAGGCGCGCGAACTTCGGTGGCAACTGGACGAAATAGTCGACTACCTGGCAAAGGCGGCGACCATTATTGCTGGCCTGGTCGAGGAGGGTGAGCGCCAGGCTGAGATCCGAAGGCGGGAATGGGAGGAAGAGCGGCGGCGGCTGGAGGAGCGGTGGGAGCGGGAGCGCCAGGAAAAGGCCAGGGCCGAAGCCCGGCAAGAGTTGCTTGAGGCCATTCGTGCCTGGGATGACGTCCGGCGGATACAGGCGTTTTTCCGCGAGGCCGAGGACGAAGCCTTGTCGAGAACGAGCGAGGAGAGGGAGGTGTTGCTGGGGCGCTTGGCCACTGCCAGGGAGCTTGTCGGGGAAATGGATACGCTTGGCATGTTGATGAAATGGCGAGGGCCAGAAGAGCGGTGAGGCATAAGTGCAAGCCGTCTTTGCTGCCCGAGTATGGCTGGTCTAATCCACTTTGATTTTTCTATAGGTTAGGTATACGTTACATTCAATCTAATTTGTTACGTATATAGAACATGGATCATTCCCTTATCACGAGGCGCCTTGGCGAGCAGATCCGGCAGCGCCGCCTGAATCGCGGCCTGACCCAGGCCAAGCTGGCGGCCTTGGCGGGCATCACCCGGCAGAAGGCCATCGCCATCGAGAGAGGGGACTTGTCGGTGGGTATGACGGCCTATGCGCGAGTGCTAGGAGCTCTGGACTGTGAGTTCGCGCTGGTGTCTGCCGCCATGCCCACGTTGGACGAAATCCAGGGAGTGTTTGACTGATGACAGCCGTACTGCAGGTGGCAACGCCAGAGGGCGACAGCGGGAAGATCCTCAGCTCCGCTGGGGACTACCTGTTCCGCTACCACGAAGACGCCAAGGCGCAGGCAGCGATCAGTTTGCTGATGCCCGTGCGCCTGGATGAATACCGCCATCGGGAGCTGCACCCGATCTTCCAGATGAACCTGCCTGAAGGCTATGTCCTGGAACAGTTGCGCAACCGCTTGGCCAAGATGGTGAATGTCGACCCTATGTTGCTGTTGGCGCTCTCTGGCAGCAGTTCGCCTATCGGGCGGGTCGCGGTGAGTTCACATGAGGTCGATGCCCTCTTGCGGCGCCAGCAGTTCCCCGGGGAAAAGCTGGAGGAAATCCTGGCATGGGATGGTGCCGAAGACATTTTTGCCGGCCTGGTGGATCGCTACATTTTGCGTGCTGGGATATCGGGCGTGCAGCCCAAGGTACTGGTGCCAGAGCAACAGGATGCCGCGTCGCAGCGTTTTACCTCGAAAACCTCCGACCTGATTATCAAGAGCGGTCGGGACGAGTTTCCGGGGTTGGCGATCAATGAGTTCCTCTGCATGTCCGTGGCCAGGGAGGCTGGGATTGCGGTGCCGGAGTTCTACCTGTCCGATAACACCAAGCTGTTCGTCATGCGCCGCTTCGACCGGGACGAGCAACTCGATCCCATTGGCTTCGAGGACATGGCCGCATTGATGGGGCTGGCTGCGGAGCAGAAATACAGCAAGAGCTATTCGGCCATCGCCAAGGCCATCCGCCTGTTCTGCCCGCCCGAGCAGGTGCAGGGTTCACTGGCGCAGTTGTTTGCCATGGTTAGCCTGAGCTGCATCGTCGGAAATGGAGATGCCCATCTGAAGAACTTCGGGCTACTGTATTCCGACCCTACGCAGCGCGATGCGCGGCTGGCGCCGGCCTACGACATCGTCAACACCACGGCCTACATTCCAGAAGACGTATTGGCGCTGGATCTGGTCGGCAACAAATCATTGTTCGCGTCGCGACAGGGGCTGCTGGAGTTCGCCAAGGCGTGTGATGTGGCCCGGCCGGAGGAGATCATTCGCGAGCAGTTGCAAGCCATGGAGCGGGTGCTGGCCCGCTCGATCGAGCTGTGCGAGCAGGCTCCGAATGTAGTCGCTGCAATCCAGCAGTGCGCTGAGCCGTTTATGAAAACCTTCGGCTAGCGTGCGTTCAGGTTCGGAATTGCATCGGTGTCTTGGCTTGCCGACGCACTGGCAACTGAGCGGGTTATGAGTCCGGCACGCCGCATCGAGATGGTTTCTCGTGATGGGGAATGAGTCACTGGGAGTGACGGTTTTTCCGATTTCTTAAACCAGTTCCGTGCCGTTCGGGCGGAATAGGCACGACAGGTAGAGAGCGGCCAAAAGCAGTCTTCACCATGGGCAGCTTCCGCCCCATAAAGGTCACGGTAGGGGCTGGCGGCACCTCATTCACCGTCGTCGTCGGCCGGTTGATACGGAATCCAGGCTCCATTTTTTCCAGCATTCCAGATACTACCCAAGAAGGTGTCGTACCCCAACCGGGGGCGTATTGTACGCTTCCTTTTTGATCCACTGCCTCGCGGTGGTAGGCATAGAGTTGTGTGAACACTAGCTGGGGCAAGAGGGTTGACATCACTAATGTCGATGAATAAGAATTTATTGGCCTGGGGAGGCACCCTGCTGCGATGGGAAAAAACCCTCAAGTCTCTATATTGATTTTTCGCCTTTTCCGGCCAAGCAAGCAGCATGCAATTACCGAAATATCGGTATAGGCCAATGGAGAAAAATCATGTCTGCTGCAATCGACTGCTATAACGACCTCAAGTACCTGTCCTATCAATTCAAAGACGATGGCATGACGCATTGCCAACGGCTCGATCATCTTTGCCGCATGCTCGGTTTCAACAACCGCCATCACTTCGAGCAGAAGATCGCCGAACTCCCTGATGCCCAGATCGGCAAGTACTCAACGAAGCTCATGCGACAGGCTTGTGCCAGGGTCTTACCCAAGCCTAACGTGGCCTACTATGAGTTCATCTCCCAGCGCGAACGCCGTATGCGCTTTTACAGCCTCTGGGCAGGCTGGGACAAGCGCGGGCAGGAAGTTCGTATTCCGAGGGGGCTGGATGGGGCTTTCGCGGTTCCACGCCTGCGTGAGCGGCTGGATGCGCCTGTGTATGTAATTGAAACTGATCGCCAGTTGGTTGCATGGCGAAGTAAGTGGCACGGCATGGCTTATGTGCCTGCGGCACTTGCTCGGGAACATATGAAGGAAGCTTTTGCACGTCGTGAGTCGGTGATTAAAGGGCCCAGGAATGAAGCCTATGGGCTGGAGGAAGATTTCAACGATAACTATGCGACGTGGTATCCGGTTGGCGAGTAATTAGGCTGTTGGGGCTGCGATGCAGCCCCATTTAGAACCAAGGCTTCAACAATAGAATCGAGCTGGCCGGATTGACCCACCGAGCAAAAACAAAACGGTCAAGAATTCAGACCTTGCTGGCCTGCGCCAGCCCAGGTCAAAGATGGCATCCTGTTCCTAAGCCCGAAAATGCTCAGGAGTGCATGACGGCAGCGCATGTCCACCATGGGGCGGTTACTGCCTCACCAAGAAGGGCCGCTTTGGGTCGATTTCTGTCAGTCACGACTGGCCGAGAACGGCCAGAAGCGGTCACCGCGCAAGCGTGAAAAAGGGCAATTTAGGATAGTCCGCTAACCTGTTACGAATGTGCATACACCATCGCCAATGTGAGGATCCACAACTTACAGGGAGAGTTAGCAATGCCCAGACTGCTAAGTAATAGCGCAGTGCGGTTACTAGAAGCTAGCCAGGAGTCACTCACTTTAGCTTTGATTTCCATCGGTACACCAAGCCGTGGCGAGCTCCGAGTAGAGAGCGCTCGATACGCATCCACAATTGGATTGATAGGGGCTGCTGCCGAGCAAACACTGGCAGCGATCATCGTGCAGGTTCGAGGTGAACAGGCAATGAGACTTTCCCCCACGCAGTTCAAAAGCGCGCGGCAAATATTAAGCGACGTGAGGGAGCTTCTTCGGGCACCCGTACCGGCAGTCTCGTTTCTAACTGCTGGTATTGCAGATGCGGTGAGACATAGAGAGCTTGTGATCGACGCAACGCAGGGCTTTTCGCTCCTATTTACACAGAGGGCTGCAGGTCTTCATGCTGGGGCTGGAGTGTCTCGGGCGGTCACATTGATGCAAGCACTTAAAGTGCATGGTTTTATGAAGCTCCTAGGGCATTCGACTCGTATACGCCCCTACCTAGATCAGCTCCCCACGCCATTAGAAGATGTTATCGACCAGAACGTACTGGTGGATGACCTCATGCAAAAATTCCAAAATGCGCAGGCACCTGCCGAGCGAGTAAGCGCCCTGCGCTCATTGTTTCTAGTTCTTCCAGAGACTCCGCCAGAAGCTCCCGAATGGCTTGAAGCATTTGATCGATCAGTCGTCACACCTACGGCCGCAGATATCGCATTGCTCTTAGGTACATTGCAAAATGCTGCGCCTGTCAGGTTTCAGCGCATCAATGCAGGCGGTGATGGGCTGAATGTAGTGGTGCGGCCGAACGATCCCAATGCTCTGGCAATTGCCCCCCAGCACTTGCGTCGTGCCTTCGCCGACATTCCAGACCAGTTTGCAGCTGACGTCGGCATTGCGAATGGCCGGCTGAATGAAGGGCGACTAGATCTTCCCCCAGAGTCTTTCCTTCTCGACCTTTTCCTTCTCGGTGCCGACCAGATATCACATGTTTTAGGGCGTCCTATCCTTACCTCCCAGGAAGTTTGGCCATTTGTGGCTACTGCGCTGAGTCAACAAGGAACTGAACGCCCGTTTTGGTTCCTCATCTCATTAGTCGACGATATTGGTCGTCTGAATGGTCAGCTACGCCTTGCTGCTAATGCATCCACTCATGCCCAGTTCAGACAAAGAGTCCAAACGACAATTGACGCTCTGGAGGCTAAAAGGCACGGACACCCGATAGCCCCAGACCATGAAGTAGCTCGTTTCACTACAGAACTAATTCGACTATCTGATCGAGCTCTTGAAGACTTGCCGGCAGCAATAGAGCGCTCTAGAGGTACTGAGCGGGAACCGGAAATGGCCGTCCTAACGGCTTTAACTCGCCTCACAGAGCGTGAAATTAATCCCGGACAGGCATATGGTGCGATCCTCGAAATCGCCTCTGATATCTCGCGTGTATATTGGGCTAAACGACTCGCTGAATGCTCTACTGAAGTGGAGGATCGAGAGATGCTGGTAGGGATTTTACGTAACGAGGATTTGGCAACAGCAAAGACAGCGGCGAGAAAGGCTCTACGGCTGGCGGACATTATGACGTATGGCCCTCAAATTGAGCTTGAGTAAAAATGGCTAGTCTCTTTACTGCCTACTGAACCGCACCTGTTTCCATTGAGACTTGGATTGACCGCTATTGGCCGTTTTCTGCCAATCCACAGCGAACCGCAGTAGATCGCTAGTAGGCTAATACTCATCCATCACCAATGAGTCTTGCCCATTTACTCTGCCTGGCCTAAGGCTGCGAGCTCGTATCTTGCCAATAGCGAGAGTACCCGGCGTTCCGTGTCGGGCTCGCGGGCTGCGCCCCGCGACTCGTGCCGAGTCACGGCCATTCGGCTTTGATCCCTGAAACCTCTGGCCCATGAGGGCCTGCGCGCTCCGCTTGCCGATCCGTGGCATGGGTGGAGTGGGGCGGTCTTGCTGTTCCCTTCACCGTATCACGGCGTTCTCGCCGTCAAGGGCTGCGCGTGCATGCACGCTAGCGTCCTGGCGGCCGTCGTTGACCCCTGACAGCTGCGCTGCGCCGTGCTGGCGCCGGTTCCGGGCAATTCCGCCCGAGCAACCGGAGCACGACCATGTCGCAACTTTCCTTTTCCTCGTTCGACTCCATTCTGCTGGTGCGTGACGCACAGGGGCGTTACCTGCCCGCGTCTGCAGATCAGATCCTCAGCATGGCGCGCCAGGTAATCGATCAGAAATACCAGCGTGGCGCGCTGTTCACCGAGCCTGAGCTGGTCAAGAACTACCTGCGCACCAAGCTGGCTAGCTTCGAGCACGAGGTATTCGCGGCGCTGTTCCTCGACAACCAGCATCGGCGGCTGGAGTACGTAGAGTTGTTCCGCGGCACCATCGATGCGGCGGCGGTATATCCACGCGAAGTGGTGAAGGAGGCATTGCGCGTCAACGCAGCGGCGGTGATCTTCTCGCACAACCATCCGAGCGGAAATCCAGAACCCAGCCAGGCGGACAAGGTGCTGACCCAGCGCCTCAAGGAGGCCCTGGCGCTGGTGGAGGTGTGAATCGCCCCGGCTTTCCTAGACACTCTCCAAGCTTTGGAAGTAGCGCTTTTCAAACTCCACTGGCGATAGCTGCATAGCGCTGCTGTGCCGGCGTTTGGGGTTATAAAACATCTCGATGTAATCGAACACATCACTGCGGGCTTCTTCGCGGGTGCCGTAGGTTTTCCGTCGGATGCGCTCCCGCTTCAGCAACTGGAAAAAGCTTTCCGCTACCGCGTTGTCGTGGCAGTTGCCACGTCGACTCATGCTGCTGCTTAGGTTGTTAGCCTTGAGGAAACTCTGCCAGTCCGAACTGCTGAACTGGCTACCCTGGTCGGAGTGGATCATCACTTCCTGCTTGGGCTTGCGCCGCCACACCGCCATCAGCAGGGCATCGATGGCCAGGTCGCTGCACATTCGTGACTTCATCGACCAGCCGATCACCTGGCGTGAAAACAGATCTAGCACTACCGCTAAGTACAACCAGCCCTCATAGGTCCGGATGTAGGTGATGTCGGTGACCCAGACCTTGTTCGGCTCACTGACGTTGAACTGCCGCTCCAGGCGATTGGGCGAAGCCACCGCCGGCCGGCCGCCATAATAGCCGGGATGCCGCCGATAGCCGGTTTGTGAGCGCAGCCCTTCTCCCCGCATCAGGCGAGCCACGCGGTGCCGGCCACAGGACTCCCCCAGCTCACGCAGGTCGTCGTGAATCTTGCGATAGCCGTAGACCCCACCGCTTTCCAGCCAGGCGTGTTTGATCAACCCGAGCAGGCGCTGATCTTCCTTGGCGCGCACGGATTTCGGCTCGGCCAGCCAGGCGTAGTAACCGCTGGGATGCACTTTCAGGGTCTGGCAGAGGCGTCGAACCGGGTACTCCACCGACAGCTTGCTGATGACGGCGTACTTCAGCCGCACTCCTTGGCAAAGTACGCGGCGGCCTTTTTTAGAATGTCTCGCTCTTCGGTCACTCGCTTGAGTTCGGCGCGCAGACGACGCAGTTCGGCCTGCTGATCGTCTTCTTGCTGCCGCTGCTCCTGGGGCTTGCTGTAGCGCTTGATCCAGACATACAGGCTGTGCACCGACATGCCTAACCGCGCTGCCACCTCGGCTACGGGGAGGCCGCGCTCAGTCACTTGCTTGACCGCTTCGATTTTGAATTCTTCGGGGTAACGCTGGTTGCTCATGGCACCTCCTAATGGGCCTCATTATGAGGCTTGGAGGTGTCTACGAAACTAGGGGCGATTCAAGGCTTTTTTATTCGTGTGCCAAAGGAGAAGATCAAGAAGTGGAGCTTCGACATCTTCGCTGTTTTTTGGCTGTAGCCGAAGAACTGCACTTCGCACGTGCGGCTGAGCGGTTGCACATAGAGCAGTCACCCTTGTCGCGTGCGATCAAGGAGCTTGAGGAAGAGCTGGGCACGCAGCTCTTCTTGCGAACCACACGGAGCACAAGGCTTACGCATGCCGGGAGACTGTTTCTCGAACATGTGCCGCGCGTATTCACCGCATTGCAGCAGGCCCGGGACAGTGTAAGGGCCGCCGCCAATGGGTTTTGCGGTCAACTGCGGGTGGCTCTCTCGGACGGCATCTCCCCGTCGCGCTTCTCCTCGTTCCTGGCGCTGTGCCGGCAAGAAGAACCGGAGGTCGAAATTCGACTGTCTGAAGTGTCGTTGTCGCAGCAGATCAAGGGGCTGCACGACGATCTGTATGACGTGGGATTCGCCCAGTCCGATGAGGTCGGGGATGGCATAGTCGCCGTTCCGGCCTGGGGCGATCCGCTGGTGGTGGCCGTACCGGAGCGCCATCCCATCTTGTCCCACAAACGCGTCCCGCTGGAGGAGTTGCTGCGCTATCCGCTGGTGTTGTGTGACCCGCAGGCGTGCGAAGGCCATGCGCGCCAGGTTGAGCGCTTGCTGCGTCAGGCTGAAGCGGAGCCGCTGGTCGCGGAACAGGTGGCCTCTTGCGACTTGATGATGGCGCTTGTGGCGGCCGGTTTAGCCCTGGGATTGACGGGGGAATCGAACATCCCAGCTTGCCGAGAGTCTGGGGTTGTTGGTCGCCCGCTGGCGGGCTGCTCTCCAGAACTTAAGACCTACCTGCTGCATTCGACGCGCGAGCCATCGGCGACGCTGGCTCGCTTTGTTGAGCGAGTGCAAAGGATTGATCCTTTGGAGGCCACCTAGTCGAAATCATCCAGCCAGGCCAATATCTTGGAGGAGCTCGAACCATGAAGAAGGTCACGCCGTTTCTCTGTGTCCTGGCCATCACGTCCTGCGGCCAACCCGCTGCCCCTGCGCCGCTAGCGTTGCCCACGGTTGATGAGCTCGCGGCCGATCCAGTGCGGCTGAAGGAATTGCGCCAGCAGTGCAAGCTGGATCGCGCCAAGCTGGGTGACGAGCTGTGCAACCGTGTGGCCGAGGCCACGCGCAAGCGTTTCTATAGCGATGGGAACGTGCCCTACACGCCGCCGAAAGAGCCGTCCAAGTTCTGATTGTGGGTGGGGCCTCCACACACCTTCGATGTTCTCGCCTTACACGCTGCCATGCGCTAGTGCTTGCAGTGTTTTCCCTGCATCTGCTCTCGTATGAATTGATGCTCTCCAGTCCATTCTTGTCCCGATAAAGGTCTTTGACCGGCACTGACCCGGCACCGAATCTCGGCCACGCAGCCAGCATTTTTGCTGCCGTCGCAGGAGAAACCGGGAGCCAGGCAATGCAAGGGACGAACGTGCTGTTCGGGCAGATCGCCGCCGTATTCGGCATCGTGATCGCCGGCGTGTGGGCCGCCACACAGTGGACAGCCGCCGCCCTGGGCTACCAGGTACGCCTGGGCTCGCCCTGGTTCGATTGCTTCGGCACGCCGGTCTATCACCCCTGGCGGCTGTTCGACTGGTGGTTCTTCTTCGGCGCCTATGCGCCACAGGTCTTCGACATCGGTGGCGCCATTGCCGCCGCCAGCGGCATGGTGGCCGTGGGCGTCGCCATCGTCATGTCGATCAGGCGTTCGCGCCAGTCGCGCCTAGTCACGACCTATGGCTCGGCACGCTGGGCCGAGGTTGCCGACATTCATGCGGCGGGTCTGGATCGATCGTCGGGTGTCTTCCTCGGACTGCATGGCGACCAGTACCTGCGCCACGAAGGGCCGGAGCATGTCCTGGCCTTTGCGCCGACGCGCTCCGGCAAGGGCGTCGGCCTGGTTATCCCCACGCTGCTGAGCTGGCCGGCTTCGGCGGTCATCCACGACATCAAGGGCGAGAACTGGAACCTGACCGCCGGCTGGCGCTCGCGCTTCTCGCACAGCCTGCTGTTCAACCCCACTGATGCCAGGTCTGCTGCCTACAACCCCCTGCTGGAGGTCCGGCGCGGCGCGCATGAGGTGCGCGATGTGCAGAACATCGCCGACATCCTGGTCGACCCGGAGGGCGCGCTGGAGCGACGCAACCATTGGGAGAAGACCTCGCACGCGTTGCTGGTCGGCGCTATCTTGCATGTGCTCTACGCGGGCGAGGACAAGACGCTGCGTGGCGTCGCCAACTTCCTGAGCGATCCAGCGTGCCCGTTCGAGGTGACGCTGCACCAGATGATGACGACGCGTCACATGGGCGACGAGACGCATCCGGTGGTAGCGTCCGCCGCCCGTGAAGTGCTCAACAAGTCGGAGAACGAGCGCTCGGGCGTGTTGAGTACCGCCATGTCGTTCCTGGGGCTGTACCGCGACCCCACGGTGGCCGAGGTCACCTCGCGCTGCGACTGGCGTATCGCCGATCTGATCGCCGCCGAGCATCCGGTTTCGCTTTATCTGGTGGTGCCTCCCTCAGATATCAGCCGCACAAAGCCGCTGATCCGCCTGATTCTCAACCAGATCGGCCGGCGTCTGACTGAATCGCTCGACGGCAGCGATGGCGTTAAACGACGCCATAAGCTGCTGCTGATGCTCGACGAGTTCCCCGCGCTGGGGAGACTGGACTTCTTCGAGTCGGCCCTGGCGTTCATGGCCGGCTACGGCCTGCGCGCCTTCCTAATCTCGCAGTCGCTCAACCAGATCGACAAGGCCTACGGGCAGAACCATTCCATCCTCGACAACTGCCATGTGCGTGTGACCTTCGCCACCAACGACGAGCGCACGGCCAAGCGCATTTCCGAGACGCTGGGCACTGCGACGGAGCTGCGCGCGCAACGCAACTACGCGGGCCATCGGCTCGCGCCGTGGCTGGGGCACCTGATGGTGTCGCGCCAGGAAACGGCGCGGCCGCTGCTGACGCCAGGGGAGGTGATGCAGCTGCCGCCCGACGAGGCCGTGGTGATGATCTCCAGCGTCGCGCCGATCCGGGCCAGGAAGCTGCGCTACTACAGCGACGCCAACTTCAAGCGCCGTGTGCTTCCGCCACCGGTTCTCGTGGGCGGGCGCTACGCTGACGCACCGCCGTCGCGAGCGGACGACTGGAGCGGCCTGGCCATGCCAGACGTGCCAACACCGATTGCGGGTTTTAACGATGACCCGGCCGCCAGCGTCGATGACGGCGGCCCGCGCCATCACCCCAAACTGTCCGAGACCGTTGCCTACAGCCCGGAGTGGGCGCCGGCCTGCAGCGACCTGGCGCTGCTCGATGACGACGACCTGCAGCCCGTTCTCCCTCACCAGCTCAATCCAGCCATGCAGCGCGTCGCCGGGCTGGCCGCTCTCGACCCCGACGACGGAATCCAGCTATGAGCCAGTACCGCCTCAACCTGTTCATCCAGCCCGCGCATGCCCGCCGCCTGGACGAGCTGGCCGCCAAGAAGGGCGTGTCCAAGTCCTCCATCGTCGCGGCTGCCCTGGCGTCCTGGCTGTCGCCGGACGCGGGCGACCAGCGCGAGGCGGCCATCGCCAAGCGGCTGGATCGCCTGTCGCGCCAGTTCGAGCGCCTGGAGCGCGACCAGACCATCGAGATCGAGACGCTGGCGCTGTTCGTGCGCTACTTCCTGACTGTCAGCACGCCGGTGCCCGAGGCGCACCAGGAAGCGGCCAAGGCCCAGGGCAAGGCGCGCTTCGAGCAGTTCGTGGAGCAACTCGGTCGCCATCTGTTGCGCGGGCGCAGCTTGGTACGCGACGTGGTCGAGGAGTTGTATCCGGACAGCCAGCGCATGGACGAGACGGCGCAGGGCGAAGCGCGGGAGCGTGTCTCATGAGTGCCGTGCAATCCTTCAGCAAAACCTCGTTGGATCGGCGCATCCGCATGCTGCGCACGGCGATGGGGCCGGTGATCGCCGCCGCGCTCGAAGACCCGGACGTGGTTGAGATCATGCTCAACCCCGACCGCACGCTCTGGGTCGATCGCCTGTCGTCGGGGCGCGGACCGCTGGGCGCGGAGCTGTCCGAAGAGGACGGCGAGCGCATCATCCGCCTGGTCGCCGCTCACGTCGGCGCGGAAGTGCATCGCGGCCAGCCGCTGCTGACTGCCGAGCTGCCGGAAACCGGCGAGCGTTTCGAGGGCATCCTGCCGCCGGCGGCTCCGGGGCCGGCCTTCGCGCTGCGCAAGCGCGCCGTTGGTGTCATCCCGCTGGCGCACTACGTGGCCGACGGGATGATGACCGCCGCGCAGGCCGAGTTCCTGCGCGGCGCGGTGCGCGAGCGGCAGAACATCCTGATCGCTGGCGGCACCAGCACCGGCAAGACCACGCTGGCCAATGCCTTGCTCGCGGAGATCGCCGCCACTGGCGATCGTGTGCTGGTGCTCGAGGACACCATCGAACTGCAATGCGCTGCGCGTGACCATGTGCCGCTGCGCACCCGCGCGGGCGTTGTGTCCATGCGCGAGCTGGTGCGCGCCACGATGCGCCTGCGCCCCGACCGCGTGGTGGTCGGCGAGGTGCGCGGCGGCGAGGCACTAGACCTCATTAAGGTGTGGGGTACCGGCCATCCGGGCGGCATCGCGACCCTCCACGCCGGCTCCGCCCTTGGCGCTCTGCTGCGCCTGGAGCAACTGGTGCTCGAAGTGGCGGTGAATCCACCCCGCGCGCTGATCGCTGAGGCGGTCAACGTGGTGGTCTTCATCGCCGGCCGCGGCCGCAAGCGCCGCATCGAGAGCATCGCCCGCGTGACCGGCTTCGACGAGGCGGGCTACCGCCTGGCGGAAGTGCCGGGAGAGCCGCTCGCCGATCAGCTCACGCCATTTTTCCTGTCCCCGACCACGCCTGGAGAACTGCCATGACGCCAACACGCGCCCCTGCTTTCCGCTTTTCCGCAAATAAGGCCGCGTGCCTGGCACGCTTGCGTCGCCTGGCCGGTCCCGCGCAGCGTGGCCTGCTGCTGGCCGCCGTCATGCTGATGACGACCGGCGCGGCGAGGGCAGCCGGCTCCTCGATGCCCTGGGAAGGTCCGCTCGAGTCCATCCTCGAGTCAATCCAGGGGCCGGTCGCTCGCATCGTGGCGGTGATCATCATCATCGCCACGGGGCTCGCGCTGGCCTTCGGCGACACCTCGGGCGGCTTTCGCAAGCTGATCCAGATCGTGTTCGGCTTGAGCATTGCCTTCGCCGCATCCTCGTTCTTCCTGTCCTTCTTCAGCTTCTCCGGCGGGGCCGTCGTATGAGCACGGGAAGCGACCTGCCGGGCTTCGAGGTGCCGCTGCACCGCTCGTTGACCGAGCCGATTCTGCTCGGTGGTGCGCCGCGCACCGTGGCGATCGCCAACGGCACACTGGCCGCCGCTATCGGGCTGGGCCTGCAGCTTTGGCTACCGGGCCTGGCGCTGTGGCTGGTCGGCCATGCGCTCGCGGTATGGGGCGCGCGTGTCGACCCGCAGTTCATGCAGGTGTTCGCTCGGCACCTCAAGCACAAGTCGTTGCTGGACGTGTGAGGGGGGCGCCACGATGCTGAACCTCACCGAGTACCGTCAGCGCCCGGCCTTGCTCGCCGACTGGCTGCCCTGGGCCGGCCTGGTGGCGCCCGGCGTGGTGCTGAACAAGGACGGCTCGTTCCAGCGCACGGCGCGCTTCCGTGGGCCTGACCTGGACAGCGCGACGCAAGGCGAGTTGATGGCCACTACCGCGCAGCTGAACAACGCGCTGCGCCGGCTCGGCGCGGGCTGGGCGTTGTTCGTCGACGCTGAGCGCCGGCCGGCGGCGGAGTATCCGCATTCGGACTTTTCCGAACCGCTGTCGTGGCTGGTGGACGAGGAGCGGCGGGCTACGTTCGAGGAGTCCGGTGAGCACTTCGAGAGCGACTACCACCTCACGCTGCAATACCTGCCACCCGAAGAGTCGCACGCCCGCGCGGCCAGGATGCTGTACGAGAACACACCAACCGACGGCGTGGACTGGCGCGAGCGCCTCACGGCCTTTATCGCGGAGACCGAACGTATCTTCGATCTGCTCATGGGAGTGATGCCGGAGCTCGACTGGCTCGATGACGACGAAACGCTGACCTACCTGCGTGCGACTATTTCGACGCGGTACTACCGCATCATCACGCCGGAAGTGCCGTTCCACCTCGACACGCTGCTGGCTGATACCCCGCTGCTCGGCGGCCTGGCGCCGATGCTGGGCGACGCACACCTGCGCGTGGTGACGGTGCGTGGTTTCCCGACCTCGACCTGGCCAGGGATTCTGGATGACCTCAACCGGCTGGGCTTCGCCTATCGCTGGAGCACGCGCTTCCTCTGCCTGGACAAGGCCGAGGCAGAGAGGGAGCTTGGCCGCCTGCGCCGGCAGTGGTTCGCCAAGCGCAAGAACATCCTGGCGCTGTTGCGCGAAACCCTCTTCCAGCAGGAGAGCCCGCTGGTCGACACCGACGCCAGCAACAAGGCGGCCGACGCGGATGCCGCTCTGCAGGAGCTGGGTAGCGACCAAGTCGCCTTCGGCTTCGTCACCGCGACCGTGACGGTGCTCGATGGTGACGCCGCCGTGGCCGACGAGAAGCTACGCAGGGTGGAGCGCGCCATCCAGGGCCGGGGTTTCGTGACCATCCCGGAAACCCTCAACTCGGTGGAGGCATGGCTGTCGTCGGTGCCGGGCAACGCCTACGCCAACGTGCGCCAGCCCATCGTCTCGACGCTGAATCTTGCCCATCTGATGCCAGTATCGGCGGTCTGGGCCGGGCCGGAGCGCAACGCTCATCTCGACGGCCCACCGTTGATCATCACCCGCACGGAGGGCGCGACGCCCTTCCGGCTTGTGACGCATATCGGCGATGTGGGGCACACGCTGGTCGTCGGCCCGACTGGCATGGGCAAGTCCGTCCTGCTCGCCACGCTGGCGATGCAGTTCCGCCGCTACCCCGGTTCGCGCATCTTCGCCTTCGACATGGGGCGCTCCATGCGGGCGACGGTGTTGGGGCTGGGCGGCGAGCACTATGACCTGGGCGCTGATGGCGCGATCGCCTTCCAGCCGCTCGCGCGCATCGACCAGGCGGGTTACCGCACCTGGGCGGCCGAATGGGTGGAGGGTCGCCTGGCACACGAGGGCACAGCTGTTGGTCCCGACGAGAAGGCGGCCATCTGGTCAGCGCTCGGCAGCCTCGCCGGCGCGCCGGTCGAGCAGCGCACGCTCACCGGGCTGTCGGTGCTGCTGCAATCGAACGCGCTACGCCAGGCCTTGGCGCCCTATGTGTTGGGCGGGGCGCACGGAAAGCTGCTCGACGCCGACCTCGACTATCTGGGCATGGCCGATGTGCAGTGCTTCGAGATGGAGGAACTGATGCCCAGCAAGGCCGCGGTGTTGGCCGTGCTGGGCTACCTGTTCACGCGCTTCGAGGAGCGGTTCGACGGCGCGCCGACACTGCTGATCCTCGACGAGTCCTGGCTGTTTCTCGACGACCCGGTGTTCGCCGCGCGTATTCGCCAGTGGCTCAAGACGCTCCGCAAGAAGAACGTCAGCGTGATCTTCGCCACGCAGTCGCTCGCCGACATCAAGGACTCGACCATCGCCCCGGCGATCATCGAGAGCTGCGCGAGCCGCATCTTCCTGCCCAACCCGCAGGCGACCGAGCCGCAGATCCGCGCGATCTACGAAGGCTTCGGCCTCAACGGCCGGCAGATCGAGATCGTCGCCACCGCGCAGCCCAAGCGCGATTACTACTACCAGTCCCGTGCCGGCAACCGCCTGTTCGACCTCGACCTGGGGCCGGTCGCGCTGGCATTCGCCGGCGCCTCGATGCCCCAGGACCAGCGCGCTATCGACGACGTGCTGCACGACGCCGGAGTGCCGGGTTTCGCTGGAGCCTGGCTGCGTCATCGCTGCCTCGACTGGGCAGCCGAGCTGCTGCCGTCCGCACCATCCGCCGCGTCATTTCAGGAGGTTTCGCGATGAAAACCCGCGCGCTTTCCGCGTCTCTCGCCATTGCCCTGACGGTTTCGTTGCTGGCCGTTCAGCCCGTGTCGGCATTCACCGTCATCGACCCGACGAACCTCGTGCAGAACACCTTGATCGCGATCCGCACGATGGAACAGATCAACAACCAGGTGGAGCAACTGCAGAACGAATCGCAGATGCTCATCAACCAGGCGCGCAACCTGGCGAGCCTGGACTTCAACATCGTCAACCGGCTGCGCTCGTCGTTGGCGAGGAGCGAGCAACTGATCGCCGAGGCGCAGGGGCTGGCCTATGACGTGCAGAACCTCGACCGCGAGTTCGCCCGGTTGTACCCAGCGGAGTACGCCGCCACCGTCAGCGGCGACCAGATGTACCGGGATGCCCGCGAGCGCTGGCAGCACACACTCGACGGCCTGCACACCGCGATGCGTATGCAGGCGCAGGTGTCGCGGAACCTGGGCGAGGATGAAAGCGCCCTGGCCGATTTGGTGGGGCAGAGCCAATCGGCCACGGGTGCCCTGCAGGCCATGCAGGCGACCAACCAACTGCTGGCCCTGCAGGCCAAGCAGTCCATCCAGGCGCAGCAACTGCAGCTCACCCAGGATCGCGCGGCCTCGCTGGAGCTGGCGCGGCAGGCGGCGGCGACCGAGCGCGCCCGCGAGGTTCGGCGGCGCTTCCTGGGCGAGGGCACGCCGTACACGCCGCAGGCGGTCCGGTTCTACGGGAACTGAGGGTGGCCGCCATGCGTAGCGTTCTCGTGCTCTCGGTTGCCTTGCTGGCGGCTTGCGGTCGGTCGCCCTGCGAGGATTTGGCCGAGACGCTGGCCGCCAATCCCGCGCGGCTCAAGGCGCTGCGTGCGGAGTGTTCGGCCAACTGGCAGGCGGTGGGCGAGGGTATCTGTAGGGCCGCCGCCGAGGCGTACCGGCGCCGCTTCTTCGCCGGCCACTCCGGCCCGGACGAGTACGTTGTTCTGGACGCGTTACCGCCGGTTCCACCGACCTTCGATGAGCCTGGCGACGAGGTGGCCGAAAGCGGTGTGCGGCTGGTTGTCGTCAAGGAGGACGCACCATGAACGATGTCACGGTCATCGACCGCTTCCTCGATACCTTCTCGCGCTACATCGACTCGGGATTCGGGCTGCTGCAAGGGGAAGTCGCCTACCTGACCGCCACGCTTATAGCGATCGATATGACGATTGCTGGGCTCTACTGGTCGCTCGGTCACGCCACCGGCCAGGGCGAGGACGTGATGGCGAAGCTGATCCGCAAGGTGCTCTACGTCGGTGCCTTTGCCTACATCATCGGCAACTTCAACTGGCTGGCCGGCATCGTCTTCCGCTCCTTCGCCGGGCTGGGCCTGACGGCGACCGGCACGCTCAGCATGGAGACGTTCCTGCAGCCGGGGCGGCTGGCGAAAACTGGCATCGACGCCGGCGCGCCGATCCTGGAGCAGATCGGCGAACTGACCGGCTTCCCCGAGGTGTTCGTCAACCTCGACCCTATCGTCATCCTGTTCCTGGCCTACCTGGTGGTCATCGTCTGCTTCTTCGTGCTGGCGGTGCAGCTGTTCATCACCCTGATCGAGTTCAAGCTGACCACGCTCGCGGGATTCGTGCTGGTGCCCTTCGCGCTATGGAACAAGACCGCGTTCCTGGCCGAGAAGGTGCTGGGCAACGTGGTGTCCTCCGGCGTCAAGGTGCTGGTGCTGGCGGTGATCGTCGGCATCGGGACGGGGCTGTTCGCCGAGTTCCAAGTACATCCCAACGAGCCCTCCATCGACCACGCACTGGTGGTCATGCTGGCCTCGCTGGCGTTGCTCGCGCTGGGTATCTTCGGTCCAGGGATCGCCGTCGGACTGATTTCCGGTGGCCCGCAGCTAGGGGCGGGGGCGATGGCGGGCGCCGCACTCGGCGCGGCGGGTACGGCTGTCGCCGTCGGTGCCGCTGCAACGGGTGTCGGTGCTGCGGTTTCGGCCGGGGCGCGTATGGCGCCGGCCGCCACCAGGATGGCTGGCAGTGGCGTGCGTGCCGCCACCTCGACAGCTAGCAGTGCGCGTGCCGCATTCCAACTCGGATCTTCCGCTGCCGGTGGTGGCCTCAAGGGCGCCGCAGCCGGCTTGGGCAGCGTTGCCAAGGCCAGCACGCAGGCTGCGGGACAGAGGGTCGCCGCCGGTATGCGTTCACTCAAGCCTCGTGCGGCTTCCGCCTTCCAAGCGGATGGGGCCGGTGCCACTTCTGGCGCCGGCAGGGGCATTCAGGGCAATGCGACCCAGGGCGAGTCCGTCGACGCTACCCCCGCGGCAACGGCGCAGCCTGCCTGGGCCAGGCGCCTGCAGAGGCGTCAGCAGATCAGCCATGCCGCCACCACTATCGCGCACACACTGCGCGGTGGCGACGGCGGCGGCTCGGGCAGTGGCCCGAGCCTGCGGGATTCGGATTCATAAGGAGGGCGAGGCATGCGCTTCAAACGACCGCGAGTGCGTTACGCCGAGACGCCGCAACCCGCCACCCCGTACCAGGCTGCCGCTCAGGCATGGGACGAGCGCATCGGCTCGGCTCGCGTGCAGGCGAAGAGCTGGCGCCTGATGGCCTTCGGCTGCCTGCTGCTCGCGCTGCTGATGGCGGGCGGCCTGGTCTGGCGCTCGGCGCAGTCCATCGTCACGCCCTACGTGGTGGAGGTGGACAGGACCGGCCAGGTGCGCGCGGTCGGCGAGGCCGCCACACCCTATCGGCCAGCCGATGCACAGGTCGCCTATCACCTGGCGCGCTTCGTCACACTGGTGCGTTCGCTGTCCATCGACCCGATCGTGGTGCGGCAGAACTGGCTCGACGCCTACGACTACACCACCGACCGTGGCGCGGCCGTACTCAACGACTACGCGCGCACTAACGATCCATTCGCCCGTGTCGGCAAGGAGTCGGTGACGGTGCAGGTCAGCAGCGTCGTGCGGGCCAGCGAGGCCTCCTTCAACGTGCGCTGGACGGAGCAACGCTTCGTCAACGGCGCACCAGCCGGCACCGAGCGCTGGAACGCGGTGATCTCCACTGTCCTGCAAACCCCGCGCACCGAGCAGCGACTGCGCAAGAACCCCTTGGGTATCTACGTCAACGGGCTGTCGTGGAGCCGCGAGCTCGATACGTCCGAAGGAGCCAAGCCATGAACCTGTCCTTCCGTAAGTCCGCGTTCCCCCTGGTCCTGCTGGCCTTGGCTGGCTGCTCCAGCCAGGGCAAGCCACCGCCGCGCATCTCGCTCGACGAGCCGGTACAGGCGCAGCCGTTGCCCGAGCCGCCGAAGCCATTGGAAGTGGTGGCGGTGCCGAAGGTGCTACCGATGCCAGGGCAGATGAAGCCATTGCCGGGCGAGGCCGGTCCTGCCCCGGAGCCGGCCGACGAGAAGGTGAGGGTATCGCGTGCGAACCAGGAGGCGAGGGTGGCGCCCACCCGTGAGGGTTACGTCAATGCGATCCAGGTCTGGCCCTACAGCGACGGCGCGCTGTACCAAGTCTATGCCGCGCCGGGGCGGGTGACCGTGATCGCGCTGCAGGCCGGCGAGGAGCTGGTGACGGTGGCTGCTGGTGACACGGTGCGCTGGATCGTCGGCGATACATCCAGCGGCGCTGGCGATACGTTGCGCGTCAACGTGCTGGTCAAGCCGATCCGCTCGGATCTGAAGACTAACCTGGTCATCACCACCAGCCGGCGCACCTACCTGATTGAGCTGACCTCGACCGAGAAAGCCTGGATGGCTTCGGTATCCTGGGACTACCCGAAGGATCGGATGCTGGCGTTGCAGCGCCAGGCGCAGGCCGCACAGGCGAGTGCTCCGGTCGATACCGGCCTTTCGCTGGAGAAGATCCGCTTCCGCTACGCGATCAGCGGTAGCAAGCCGCCGTGGCAGCCTCTGCGTGCTTTCGATGATGGCGAGAAGGTTTACATCCAGTTTCCCACCGGAATCGCCCAAGGTGAGCTGCCACCGCTGTTTGTGATTGGCGCACAGGGCGATGGGCAACTGGTCAATTACCGCTTCCGCCCACCGTACTACATCGTGGATCGGCTGTTCGGCGCGGCCGAGCTGCGCCTGGGCGGTGACAAGGGCAACGTGGTGCGCATCGAGCGCACGGATGGCGTGGCGCGGGGGAACTGAGCATGAGCCAGGACGATACCCCCGATCTGGTCGCTCCGCCGGCCGGCAAGGTCTCGCCCGAAACAGTCGCGCTCCGCGCTCAGCCACGCCCGGTCGCGCGGTTGAATCGACGTACCCTGGGCATGCTTGCCGGTGGGCTCTCCGCCGCGGTGCTGGGAGCCACCATCTGGTCCTTGCAGCCGTCGAAGCCCCGGAGTGGCAATGATCCGGCCGAGCTGTACAACGTCGACCGGGTTTCGCGTTCCGAAGGGCTCGATCGGCTGCCCTCGGACTACTCCAAGCTGCCGCCGCCTCAGCCCGAACTGGGGCCGCCGCTACCGGGCGACCTTGGCCCTGCCATCGTGCAGTCGCAGCGACCCGCGACACTCAGCTACACGCCCCCCGGACACGATACCGCCGAGGCTGAGCGGCTGGCGCGGCTCAAGGAGGCCGAGGAAGCGGCCGCCTCGTCGGTGTTCTTCAGCACAGGCAGCCAGCGCCCGGAGGTGGCTGAGCCTGCACAGCCTGCTGCTGATACAGCAACACTGGCGGGCTTCGACCCGCAGGCCGCCGGTCCCGCCTCGACGGCGGCACAGCCCCTTGATCCAACGGCTGTGCAGAACCGGCAGGAGCAGAAAGAGGCATTCCGTCAAGCTGGCACTAAGGAAACCCGCAATTCCGGGAACCTGCAGCTACCGGCGTCGCCGTACCAAGTCATGGCGGGTACGGTGATCGCCGGCGCGCTGGTGACGGGCATCAAGTCGGATCTTCCGGGTGACGTGATCGGCACCGTGACGGAACCGGTCTACGACACGGCGACCGGCAAGCACCTGCTGATCCCGCAGGGCTCACGCATCCTCGGCCGCTATAACAGCCAGGTCAGCTACGGGCAGAGCCGCGTGCAGGTGGTGTGGAATCGCATCATCCTGCCGGACACATCCTCGCTGACGCTGGACAACCTCGTGGGCACCGATCCGGCTGGCTATGCCGGTCTGGAGGATGGCGTGGATTGGCACTGGGATCGCGTCTTTGCCGGTGCTGCGTTGACGACGCTGTTGGGCGTCGGCGCCGAACTGGCCGCGCCGGAGAACCGCCAGGATGGTGATCGCATCATCATCGCCGGCCGTGACGACCTGCAGGACAGTGTGAATCAGGTCGGACAGGAGATGACTCGGCGCAACATGAACATCCAGCCTACGTTGACTGAGCGTCCTGGCTTGCCGGTGCGAATCATCGTCAACCGGGATCTGGTGCTCCGGCCATATCAACCATTGTTCCTCAATCGGGAAGCTTCACGATGAATGGAACACGCAAACTTCGGATGGAACGGCTGCCTGAGGGGGCGTAACCAACTGATTATTTGGACAAAAGCACCTCAAGATATGTGGCAAAAAAACTGATAAAAATGCTCAAGTTCAAGTATTCTGCGAGTATCAATGAGGCCTGAATTTAGGCTTGGAGCACGTAGGATGAAGGTTTTGTTCGACACCCGTAGGATTCAGAAACTGGGGCGCGTGGCGCTCAGTGAGCAGCTGCTAAGGAATGCTGGGCTAGAAGAGGGGGATCAGGTCGACATCTATTTCGATGCCGCGACTAAACGTATCATCATCGAGCCTGCAGCCCAGCAGGCCGATCAGCTGGTATCGGACAAGCTGTCATCAGGGAGGAGCGCATGATCGCGGGAGCACTTCGCCGAGAGGAGCGTTATTCGGGGCATGAGTCTTTCGTGTGCCGCTACGGCTGGCTCCCTAAGCTGCATAATGCCATTTCCAGTGATCCGTTGGTGCTAAAGGATGAGGCTCAAGCAACCATCACCTTGGGCATCGGCCGTAATATGGTTAAGTCGGTGCAGTTTTGGGGAGAGGCATTCGGGATCGTCGAGGCCCGGGATGCGGGAGGCTTTCAATCTGGTCCGTTGGGGCGGCTCTTGCTTTCTAGTGATGATGGATGGGACCGATTCCTTGAGCAGCCTGACTCGCTTTGGCTGCTGCATTGGTGGATCACGACGCATGCCGACGTTGCCGTTTGGAGCCTTGTTTTCGGCAAGAGCACCTACTCGCGCTTTGATCGTAAAACCCTTATCGCAGGATTGACGGATCGCGCCGGAAAACTCGGCAAAAAGCTTGCTGCCACAACGTTAGAACAGCATGCCAGTATTTTTCTAAATTCTTATAAACGCGAAGAGTCCGCTTCAGACGATACCTCCTGGTGCCCACTGCAAGATCTTGGCCTCTTTGAGGAGGCGACTGCTGATGATGGGAAGACCGTGTATCTCGTCGGCAGAAATGCCCCTTCGGGTCTATCGCCTCGAATTTTCTTGTTTGCAGTGTTGGATTTCTTTGCACGTCATTGCGCGGTTACCCGCAACCTGACTGATCTCATTTACGGAGAGTTCAGCCCGGGTGTTGTTTTCCGACTAGACGAATTTCAGGTGCGTGCTCTTCTGGAGGGGGTGGAGCAGGAATTTCCTAACGTTTTGCGCTTTGTTGACACTGCTGATACTCAGCAAGTGATTCTTGAGCCTGTATTAGTGCCAGAGTGGGCGGCATGCTTGTGGGAAGCCGGGGAAGAATTGAATGTCTGAGTTTTTGATAAACCATCTCGAGTTAGACTCGAAGTTTCTGCGTTCTATCTCTCTTAGCCGAGACCTGCGTTCCCCAGAGTCCCTGGACAGCTATCTCATTACTCCGGCGGTGCTGACAGTGCTGCGCCAGATAGGTGGAGCATTAAAGGCCGGAAGCGTCCAGCGTGCCTGGAAGGTGATCGGCCCGTACGGCAGCGGTAAGTCCGCATTGGGCTTGCTGTTGGCTCGTTTACTGGAGGGCAAGGAAAGCTCGCAGGCCATCTATAAGCAGCTCGAATCGGCTTCTCTTGAGACCGCTGGGTTGTTCCCGCAGGAGCAGAATCGCTTTGCGCTGGCCATCACGGGGTCGCGCTCTTCACTTGGCGACGCCCTGGCTCAATCGGTGATCGATGCGCTGGAATACTTACCGAGCAGTCGGCTCGCGAAAGAGCTGAAGCGCCAGCTGGATCTGAAAAGTCAAACCTATCGTGATCTCCCGTTCAACGCCGCAGCAGGCAGCTTGTTGAGTGATTTCGTTGCGGTCACTCGATCCGCTGGTCACAGCGGCGTGCTGCTCCTGATCGACGAGCTTGGTAAGTTCGTCGAGCATGCAGCTCTCTACCCCGAAGCAGGCGACTTGATATCGCTTCAGCAAATCGCGGAGACAGCCTCCCATCCTATGGATGATGGCTTGCTGGTCCTGACCATGTTGCATCAGCACTTCGACGCATATGCAAAGGGCGTCGGTAGGAGTCTCTCGGACGAATGGCACAAGGTATCGGCTCGCTTTGACGATGTGCCGTTCGATGAGCCGGTTGAGCGTTACGCTCATTTCGCCATGCATGCGCTTGGTGCTGGGCCAGCCATTACCGAGTCTCGCGCGATTCAGCAAAAGGCTCGGGAGATTTACCAACTCAGCATTGGCTTTAAGTTTTTCCGTCACTCAGCGGAGAGTGATTTGTTCGCTCGGGCAGAGGCTCTTTATCCTCTGCACCCGACGGCTTTGGCCGCATTAGCCGTAATATCCAAACGCTTTGGTCAGAGCGAGCGTTCCTTCCATGCGTTTATGCGCGGGCATGAAATAGGTGCTCTGCGCGACTACGCTGGACGTTCGCCGGTTCATACAGATGCTTGGTATGGGCTTCAGGAGCTTTTCGACTACCTCACGACAGGTATCGGATTGCGCTTCCGTGATCTGGAGGCTGAGCGCCGCTGGGAGTATGCCCGCTCGGTGATTGAGCGCAGTGATGCAGATTTGACGGCGCTTCAGGTCGAACTGCTCAAGGCAATCGCCGTCATCGAGCTGGTTGCTCCGTCTCTTCATATCGTTGCGTCGCCTGAAACTCTGGGCTTTGCTTTGATGGGGGCGAGCGGCGAAGTAGAGCAGATAGCCTCCGCTTTGGCCGATCTTGAGCGCAGAACCATTCTGCAAAGCAGGCAGGCCAGCAGAGACTATGTCTTTGCGATGAACCAAGCAGTCAACATCGAAGCGCTTTACCAAGAGACTAAGAAGCGGTCCGACGACGAGCTGATGTTCAGCGGGATCTCTTACGCTTTGGCTGAGCGGAGTGTTATCGCAAGTCGCCACTATCAGCAGACCGGTACTCTCCGTTCAGTGAGAGTAATAGCTGGTACCCCAGACACGGTCAACCAGGCCATCGGTAACTATGGCCAGCACGATGGTTGCATCGGGTTGATGTTTGTGGATTCAGCATCTTCTGATCAGATCGCATCGGCAAGCACGGTCGTTGGTGCGGCAGCGGACGTTTTGACTCTTACGGCAATAGTGCACGTGGGGGCTCGAGAGCGCAGTGCGTTGGTGGAATACTCGCGCTGGGTCATGGTGCATGACCAGGTGAAGAGCCGCTTCCTTGATCCTTGGACTGAACGTCATGTGGAAACACAGTTAGCCAAATCGAGAGAAGAGGTTTCTCGCCTCGTTCTTGCTCTGCTGAACCGCCAAGCGAAGGACAGTTCGGCGATGACTTACTGGTATCTGGGGAAAGAAATCCAGGGCAGTGAGTCGATGAATCTCAGTCAAGCCGCGTCTTGGCTTTTTGATACCGTGTTCAAGTCCGCTCCCACGATCAACAACGAGTTGATCAATAAGGACAAACCCTCGTCGGCAATCACGGCCGCGCGACAGCGTTTGTTTGAACTGCTTGATAAAAACGGCAGCGAGGAGCTGCTTGGAATTACCGACTTCCCGCCTGAGCGCCTGCTGTATGTCTCGCTCTTGCAGTCCACAAGATTGCATAGGAAGACAGGTGCCCATTGGTCTTTAGCCGCCCCTGACAAGGATTCTGACGCTGGGGTTAGAAAGGTTTGGCTGGAGCTCGATGCCCTGCTCAAGACGGACAAGCCGGTCAGCTTTGCTGATGTAATAAGTAGGCTTGCTCAGCCGCCATTAGGCGTACGCAACGGCCCTGCCTCCATATGGTGTGTGGTCTATCTGCTGCTAAACAGAGAGTTCTGCGCGATCTTTGAACGCGGCAGCCTGGTTCTGGAGCTGACGTCTGATCACATGCAGCGGATGTTCCGAAGCCCACAGACGTTCACATTCAGGCGGTTTGCTGCGGTTGAGCGCAAGGCACTGATTCAAGACTATGCAACGGCACTGGGTGCTGTGGGTGTTCAAGTCAGCCTGGACTCCTCGTATCTTGACGTCACTCGAGGGCTAATTCGCTGGTACATGCAGTTACCCCAGTACTCGCAGGAAACGTTACGCCTGTCCGCTCAGACCAAAGCATTCAGGGATGTTATTAAGCGGGCTACTGATCCAGTCGCTCTGCTCGCTCAAGACATTCCACGCGTGCTAACGGGTGTGAAAGGCAAGGAGGGAGTGGACTTTGTCACCTTACTGACAGATTCGCTGACTGAGCTGGGTTTGGCATTTAGACGTCTCCAGGATGAGGTAAGCCTTTCGATGGCCCAGGCATTTGCGATTACTGGGCCTCTCAAAACCTTGCGTACACAACTGCAGGAAGAGTGCGCCGATGCGGCTCGCTCCCTGGCAGATGCGGATCTGAAAGCGTTCATCATGCGCTGTGCTGATATCACGCTCACTGATGACAAGTGGTTGGATTCGATCGCAAGTGTGGTCGCACACCGACCCCTGGATATTTGGACAGACGCACAGGCGCCTCAGTTTGCGAATAGGGTGCAAGATCTCTGCGGACGCTACAAACGTTGGCTGCGTGTGGCGATGTCCCGAGGTGACTTTGAGCGCCAAGCGCAGCGTTTTGTGGGCGTTACCCTGACGCTGCCGAGTGGCGAAGAGGCTGCAATGCTACTGACTTCTGATCAGGAGACGAAGCAAGTAGCAGATGATCTGCTTCGTGACCTTACCAAACAGGTAGGTGGCAATCTGGATAAAGTGGCATCCGCCCTTGCCCAAGCTCTGTTGCAAGTGCAGCAAGGCTCTAATGCGAATAACGAGGAAGAGCTGACTAATGAGCAACGAACCGCAGGTTAGGCACATCCTCAGCCTCTCGGGGGGGAAGGACAGCGCTGCATTAGCAATTTACATGCGCGATCGTGTGCCTGAGATGGAATACATATTCAGTGACACGGGTAAAGAGCTACCAGAGACCTATGACTACCTGCAGCGTTTGGAGAACTATCTAGGCAAGCCTCTACACCGCCTCAATGCAGATCTGGGGTTCGACCATTGGTACACCATGTACGGTGGAATGATTCCATCGAACCACCGTCGTTGGTGTACCAAGATGCTGAAGCTGAAGCCGTTTGAGGACTACTGCGGTGATCAGCCGGTGGTGAATTATGTAGGCCTCCGTGCAGACGAGAATCGCTCGGGTTATATCAGCCATAAGACCAATATTAAGGCTGTCTATCCTTTCCAAGAGGACGGCCTGATTCTACGAGACATTGAAGAAATTCTACGGACATCTGGTGTAGGGATGCCCCCCTATACCAAATGGGGGCGTACACGTTCCGGCTGCTTCTTTTGCTTTTATCAGCAGAAGATCGAGTGGGTTCGCTTAAAAGAAACCCACCCCGATCTCTATGAGAAAGCCAAGGAGTACGAAGTACCGTTCGAGAAGACTGGAAACTTCTTTACATGGAGTCAGGGGGAAAGCTTGGCAGAGCTCGAGCGCCCTGAGCGGATGGCACAAATCAAGCGTGATCACGCATTGCGTGTCGAGCGTATGGCGCAAAGAAAAGATAACTCTACGCTAATAGCTGTTTTTTCTGAGCATGACTCGATTGAGGCACCAGAGGATGATGATGACCAAGGTTGTTTGGTCTGTCAGCTTTGAGATAGCTGAACTCAAGGGAGATTGATTTTGGCATTCAGATTTGCAGCAAGAACTTTACTCGAGCTCGGGCGGGAATTAATAAGCTCCGATCATGTTGCCCTGTATGAGTTGATCAAGAACGGGATTGATGCGGGGTCCCCTTCCATATCTATCGAATGCTCGATAGTAATAGGTAGGGATGCATATTCTCAGGCGCTCGAGAAAATATTAGATGGAGAGGAAATAGATGACATTGTTTCCTTTTTACATCATAGCGTGGTTCCGAGTTCGTTAGTGTCAACGCGACAGGCATTTTTTAGTGAGTTGTCTTGTTTAGATGCCTACGAGTTTGAATCGTCTTTACGTCAGGCTTATAAACGACATAACTATATTGAGATTGCTGATCAAGGACATGGAATGTCACTTGAGGAGTTGGATGAGATTTTCCTAACAGTAGGAACTCGCTCTAGGAGGGGGGAGAATATAAAAGGAGCTGCTTACCTAGGAGATAAAGGCGTAGGTAGGCTTTCAGCAATGCGGCTGGGTAATCACCTTCAGGTTATATCCACTAGGAATGGTGAGCGGTCTTGGAATTTGCTGAGCATTGATTGGGGATTGATCACTCATGACTCGGATTTGGATCTGGATGATTTGCCAGTTGCCCTTAGTAGTGGAGAGCTTAAAGATGACATCTCTGCTCAAGGAACGAGAATTGTTATATCGGATCTTTCCAGTGATTGGTCATGGGATAAATTTTCGAATCTTTTTCAGGGTAGCATTTCAAGGTTAATCGATCCATTTACACCAGGAAAGGCAAACTCTCTTTTACATGTGAAGCATAATGGCTCGCGGGTCATGATACCTTCAATTCCCCAAAAGCTTCTCGAGTCAGCCCATGCTTATTGCAAAGCCAAGCTGTTCTTTGAAGGCGAAGAGCCCAGGCTTGAGGGAGACATCTTCTATCGGCTGCGTGATAAAGGGAGAGTAATAAATCAGCGTGGAGTTGAGATATATTCTCTTGCTCAGTCGACGCAAAAGCGAAGGGGTAAGACTGGGCATGCAAGTAATGCTGTGGTTCCTATTTCTCCTAAGGCTTTGAGAGATTTGGGTCCGGTAGAGGTCGAGGTTTACTGGTATAACCGGCGTGTCGTAGAGGCTGTCGATGAGTTGACAGAATCCGTCCAAGGAACAAGGGATGAGATTCGAAAGTGGTCTGGCGGTCCCATGCTGTACCGATATGGCTATCGAATTCTGCCCTACGGTGATGCAGAAGATGATTGGCTTGAACTTGACAAGAATGCGTTTGGCCAATCTGGATTTAAGCTAAATCGTCAACAGGTAATCGGGTTTGTAAAGGTTGTTGCACCTCATACCTCGTTTAGCGAGCAAACCAATCGTGAAGGCTTAATCGAGACGCCGTCCACTACAGCTTTGCGTAAGGTTCTGATGTGGCTTTTGCATTCAGAGTTGCGCGAGCTGATAAATGATGCTGATGAAGAAGAGTTGTTGGCTCGCCGAGAGGCGGAGCATCTTGTTACTGATTACCGCGATGCAGAGCTAAGGGTTTATCAGGCTATTGATAAATTTGAGATGGTTAGTGGCAAGGCGGGGCTAACAGTTTCCAATGATATACGGCGTAAAGTAACTGACCTGGTTAGGCAGTGCACTCTGGTAGCGAACAAAACAGAGTCTGTGCTGGATCAGGCTGCCAAAGATCGAGAGAAATTCGTTCATCTTGCGGGGATAGGTCTTATGACTGAGTTTATCTTCCACGAGTTAGATCGAGTGGTAGATCATGCGGTATTGGAATTATCTAGAACAAAGAAACTTCCCTCTCAGTCAGTTCTCCAGTCTTTGGAGGATCAGTTAAAGACTTTGCAGAAACGGATTTCTGCCTTTGATGAGCTTTCAGGGGAGAAAAGGCAGGTTAAGAGTCAGTTTTATTTGAGTGAGGTCGTGCAGCAGTGCATTGATAATCATGCGGCCCAGTTCGATCGCCATAATATTTTCCTCGATTTTTCGGTTGAGGAAGGGCAGAAGCCTATAAAGGCTGTGAAAGGGATGGTGATTCAGATTGTTGAGAATCTGATTGCAAATTCAGTCTATTGGTTAAAGCAGCAGGTGAAGTATCAAAAAGGATTCGCTCCGAAAATAAGTGTAACTGTGGCTGATGGGGGGCTGTCGATCTTGGATAATGGTCCAGGTGTGGCTCCAGAGCGACGTGAAATAATATTTCAGCCTTTTATTACTTCTAAGCCTGTGGGGCAGGGGCGGGGGCTGGGGCTTTATATATCAAGTGAGCTTGCTAGATACCATGGGTGGGATTTGTTTTTAGAGAATTCCATCGGTTTATCTCGTGCTGGGCGTCTTAATAACTTCATTTTGGATATGAAGGTTAAATGATATGAGTTTTGAACGTATTGCTAGTGCCGTAGCAGCAAGTGGCGTTAATCATATTGCTGTCATGGATGACGTGTTTGATATTCCCCCTGTTGCCCAGGATGAGTATGGTAGCTGGCTGGAATTCTTTGATTCAGCAATGGGAAATACGGTTGCTAAGGAAGTAGGTGTATCCGACGGTGACCTTACTTCCGCTTGCGCGTTCTTACGATCGGAGCATGATGATGAAGATGCGCTCCTAGATGTGATTGGCAAGATATATCTGAGGTATACAGAGACTTTTGATAGTCGATTTGACCCTTTCGAGTTCTTTACTGGTAAGAAGGGCGGTAATCTCGAAGCACTTAAGCCTATTCTTACCTTAATTAATAAATTGGCGGGTGTTAAGGTTACTCGTATTGGCTCTGTTGCAAATGTCATTGAGTTCGATGGGGAGCCGGAAGTTGTTTTTGCTGACTACTACTTGGATCCTAGCTTGTCAGCAACAGAGAATGCAGTGGGCGCGAAAGGCGCCCAGGCGATTCACAACTCACTTGATCGATTGAATTCAATATTTAAGAGTGCAAGAGTCGCTCCTGCTATAATCTTAATGTCTTCTCACGATCAGGCTAGGCAGGAGTCCGAACGGTACAGGACTAGTGCAAGGCTTGAAAAAGGCCATCTTTTTGCAAGTCGCTTTGCATTTGTTCATAAGGGCGAGGTTTCTCTTGAGAATGATAGTTTAACTATTGATAGGCTTGCTCTTGATTCATTGCTGGAGCTTTTTGGTAGTTATATTTTTGGTCGATCTTTAAGTGTTTCTTTGAATACTTGGGGAGAAAGCGCGCGCTCTGCGGTGGATAATCTTCAAGAAGGAATGAAGGAGTTAGGTCTTAACGATTTAGCCTATCTTGTGCGCTTCCGCCTCGCGAAAGAGGGGTTGAGTCTTATTGAGTACCTTGATTGGTTGCTGGGTGAGGCGTTGGTTGAAAAGATCGGTAGTAACTTTGATCTGGGCGTGAAAGATTGCCAATATTCCAAGGACTTGGAGTCTGGTTGCGACACTGTCATAGGTGCTTTTGATGGGGCTACAGAAAGAGTGGCCGAGCTATACAATAGCGCCAGAGTTAGATCGTCGCGAGTTAGTGTGCTGCCCAATTATAAGTTGGGGGATATTTATGTGGATGCATATGTCGGTAATGGCGAGGTGTCAACGCCTAGCTCGGTTATAGCGATAATGAATCCTGACTGCGATTTGATGCGCCGTAAAGACGGGTCTAGAACTGCAACTCAGCTACTTGTTGTGTCGGGAGAGTTGAAGGGGCTTAATGGCCTTAAGTCATCTATCAAGGATTATTTGGTTATTGACTCTAAGCCTTATAATATAAAGTGGAATCTCAAGTCTTTTAGAACTATTCCGTTTGGCGCTTCGGCTCCCCAAGAAAATGCTTCTTCTGAGCTGTACCGCTATATAGGAACTCTAAAGTCTGTATATGCTCAAGAGCTTCAGCAGGATTTGCTAAGTGATATTGGACGTGTAGGTGTTCCTGTGCCCCCTTCACTGGCTGTTATGGCTTCCTTCAAGGTTAAGTGGCGTGACAAGGCCGGGAAATGGACGGAGGTTGAGGGGCTAGATAACAATACTTGCTATTTTGTTCCGAGCCGCGGAGGAAGTGACGCTGTTCGGACGGTATTCCCAAAATCTTTCATAGAAGTTTTGATCAATAGGCTGGGTGATATTGATCCAAACAGTCTTGAGGCAAAGTGGATCAAGGATCGTGAAGCTCAGAGCAAGGATGGGGGTGAAGCATTGATTAATGCTTTGGTCAAAGACGGTGTCTCATTTAACTGTAAACCAATTCATGGTGTTTCTGTTATTGGAGGGGATAAGCCAGCGGGCGAAGCTAAGGAGGCATGGGCAGTTATTCAGGTGCTATTGAGTTAATAGCGGACATGTTTTCAGAAAATCTAAAAGGCCGTGAGACGGTCCTTTTAGATTTTCGGATATTGATAAGCTCTTGAAGCCCTAATGTTGGGATTAGGAAGATGGCATAGACGTGCCGTCTGGTGTGAGTGGCTGATTTCTCGGCATGGAGCGCGGGACTAATTGCCTGAAGAGCGACCGTGTGCTCATGGTCCAGATGAGTCAGCACCACTTGGTCAGGGACTTTTGCGGGAAATCATTGAAGATCGTCCGCCATCGTTGGGCATCGATTGCAGCGAGCGCCCTATATCATCCTAGTAATATCAATGGGTTACGGGGTCGACCACTGGCATGGGGTGCAAGGGGTAGAGTGTTCGAATCACTCCGTTCCGACCAAATTTAAAAGGCTGGTTCAGAAATGAATCGGCCTTTTTGCATTTCTCTTTCCGCAAAAATTCTTAGATCGCCCGCCAATGCGGCGTATCCCTTGGTGCCTAATTATTCTGCGCTGTAAGTGATGTGGTCGGGACCTGTCGATCGATTCAGGTTTCGCCTTACTACTTGATGACGCTGGTGCGGGGCCGCCCAGCTCATGAAGGCGCGGTGGGGGGGGGAGGCGCCACGCATCGTCATCAAGCGAGGAGGTTGGTAGTGGTGCCTCCTTTATATGGGTGGCACGAATCGGTTGCATGGTCGTTGCTGATACGCCTGGGCTGGCGCGGCTGTGGGACGGTGCTGCTCCTATATAGAAGGAGGAGGGGAGAGACCCTTTGTCATCTTTCTGCAAAAAGTCATTGACGGCCCATTTAAACTCCCTATAATGCGCACCACTCCCAGCGACGAAGCGCTGAAAGAACTTGAAAATCAAGTACTTACAGAGATTCGAAGTTGAGGGTGGTGGTCAGGCAGGTGGTTCATTTGCCGCTTTTCATTGGCTGCCCGGCAGCGAGCTGAAAAGAAGATCGCCGAGGTGGTTGACAGCGAGTTTGATCGCTGTAGAATGCGCCTCCCGCTGATGAGAAGGTTTCCTTCACTGAAGCACAAGCGATTGAGTAGAAAAGAAATTTTCGAAAAATAAAGCTTGACGAAAGATGAGGTTAGCGTAGAATGCGCGCCTCGGTTGAGACGAAAGCCTTAACCAACTGCTCTTTAACAAGTTGAATCAAGCAATTCGTGTGGGTGCTTGTGATGTAAGACTGATGATCGACTGATTATCAGCAACGCAAGTAACACTCGTGAATTCGAGAGTTTTAGCTCTTTAAATAGAGCATGCGATTGCTGAGCCAAGTTTAGGGTTTTCTCAAAACCCAAGCAGTATTGAACTGAAGAGTTTGATCATGGCTCAGATTGAACGCTGGCGGCAGGCCTAACACATGCAAGTCGAGCGGATGAGTGGAGCTTGCTCCATGATTCAGCGGCGGACGGGTGAGTAATGCCTAGGAATCTGCCTGGTAGTGGGGGACAACGTTTCGAAAGGAACGCTAATACCGCATACGTCCTACGGGAGAAAGCAGGGGACCTTCGGGCCTTGCGCTATCAGATGAGCCTAGGTCGGATTAGCTAGTTGGTGGGGTAAAGGCCTACCAAGGCGACGATCCGTAACTGGTCTGAGAGGATGATCAGTCACACTGGAACTGAGACACGGTCCAGACTCCTACGGGAGGCAGCAGTGGGGAATATTGGACAATGGGCGAAAGCCTGATCCAGCCATGCCGCGTGTGTGAAGAAGGTCTTCGGATTGTAAAGCACTTTAAGTTGGGAGGAAGGGCAGTAAGTTAATACCTTGCTGTTTTGACGTTACCAACAGAATAAGCACCGGCTAACTTCGTGCCAGCAGCCGCGGTAATACGAAGGGTGCAAGCGTTAATCGGAATTACTGGGCGTAAAGCGCGCGTAGGTGGTTTGGTAAGATGGATGTGAAATCCCCGGGCTCAACCTGGGAACTGCATCCATAACTGCCTGACTAGAGTACGGTAGAGGGTGGTGGAATTTCCTGTGTAGCGGTGAAATGCGTAGATATAGGAAGGAACACCAGTGGCGAAGGCGACCACCTGGACTGATACTGACACTGAGGTGCGAAAGCGTGGGGAGCAAACAGGATTAGATACCCTGGTAGTCCACGCCGTAAACGATGTCGACTAGCCGTTGGGATCCTTGAGATCTTAGTGGCGCAGCTAACGCGATAAGTCGACCGCCTGGGGAGTACGGCCGCAAGGTTAAAACTCAAATGAATTGACGGGGGCCCGCACAAGCGGTGGAGCATGTGGTTTAATTCGAAGCAACGCGAAGAACCTTACCTGGCCTTGACATGTCCGGAATCTTGCAGAGATGCGAGAGTGCCTTCGGGAATCGGAACACAGGTGCTGCATGGCTGTCGTCAGCTCGTGTCGTGAGATGTTGGGTTAAGTCCCGTAACGAGCGCAACCCTTGTCCTTAGTTACCAGCACGTTATGGTGGGCACTCTAAGGAGACTGCCGGTGACAAACCGGAGGAAGGTGGGGATGACGTCAAGTCATCATGGCCCTTACGGCCAGGGCTACACACGTGCTACAATGGTCGGTACAGAGGGTTGCCAAGCCGCGAGGTGGAGCTAATCCCATAAAACCGATCGTAGTCCGGATCGCAGTCTGCAACTCGACTGCGTGAAGTCGGAATCGCTAGTAATCGTGAATCAGAATGTCACGGTGAATACGTTCCCGGGCCTTGTACACACCGCCCGTCACACCATGGGAGTGGGTTGCTCCAGAAGTAGCTAGTCTAACCGCAAGGGGGACGGTTACCACGGAGTGATTCATGACTGGGGTGAAGTCGTAACAAGGTAGCCGTAGGGGAACCTGCGGCTGGATCACCTCCTTAATCGAAGATCTCAGCTTCTTCATAAGCTCCCACACGAATTGCTTGATTCACTGGTTAGACGATTGGGTCTGTAGCTCAGTTGGTTAGAGCGCACCCCTGATAAGGGTGAGGTCGGCAGTTCGAATCTGCCCAGACCCACCAATTGTTGTGGTGTGCTGCTGATCCGATGGGGCCATAGCTCAGCTGGGAGAGCGCCTGCTTTGCACGCAGGAGGTCAGGAGTTCGATCCTCCTTGGCTCCACCATTAATCGTCGAAAGCTCAGACATGAATGTTCAAGTTGAACGAACATTGATGTCTGGTCTTTGTGCCAGAACTGTTCTTTAAAAATTTGGGTATGTGATAGAAGTAGACTGAATAATCTCTTTCACTGGTGATTATTCAAGTCAAGGTAAAATTTGCGAGTTCAAGCGCGAATTTTCGGCGAATGTCGTCTTCACGTTCGAGACAATAACCAGATTGCTTGGGGTTATATGGTCAAGTGAAGAAGCGCATACGGTGGATGCCTTGGCAGTCAGAGGCGATGAAAGACGTGGTAGCCTGCGATAAGCTTCGGGGAGTCGGCAAACAGACTTTGATCCGGAGATCTCTGAATGGGGAAACCCACCCGGGATAACCTGGGTATCTTGCACTGAATACATAGGTGTAAGAGGCGAACCAGGGGAACTGAAACATCTAAGTACCCTGAGGAAAAGAAATCAACCGAGATTCCCTTAGTAGTGGCGAGCGAACGGGGATTAGCCCTTAAGCTTCTTTGAATCTAACAGAACGCTCTGGAAAGTGCGGCCATAGTGGGTGATAGCCCCGTATGTGAAAGGTTCTTTGAAGTGAAATCGAGTAGGACGGAGCACGAGAAACTTTGTCTGAATATGGGGGGACCATCCTCCAAGGCTAAATACTACTGACTGACCGATAGTGAACCAGTACCGTGAGGGAAAGGCGAAAAGAACCCCGGAGAGGGGAGTGAAATAGAACCTGAAACCGTATGCGTACAAGCAGTGGGAGCCTACTTGTTAGGTGACTGCGTACCTTTTGTATAATGGGTCAGCGACTTATATTCAGTGGCGAGCTTAACCGTATAGGGAAGGCGTAGCGAAAGCGAGTCTTAATAGGGCGTTTTAGTCGCTGGGTATAGACCCGAAACCGGGCGATCTATCCATGAGCAGGTTGAAGGTTAGGTAACACTGACTGGAGGACCGAACCCACTCCCGTTGAAAAGGTAGGGGATGACTTGTGGATCGGAGTGAAAGGCTAATCAAGCTCGGAGATAGCTGGTTCTCCTCGAAAGCTATTTAGGTAGCGCCTCACGTATCACTCCAGGGGGTAGAGCACTGTTTCGGCTAGGGGGTCATCCCGACTTACCAAACCGATGCAAACTCCGAATACCTGGAAGTGTCAGCGTGGGAGACACACGGCGGGTGCTAACGTCCGTCGTGAAAAGGGAAACAACCCAGACCGTCAGCTAAGGTCCCAAAGTTATGGTTAAGTGGTAAACGATGTGGGAAGGCTTAGACAGCTAGGAGGTTGGCTTAGAAGCAGCCACCCTTTAAAGAAAGCGTAATAGCTCACTAGTCGAGTCGGCCTGCGCGGAAGATGTAACGGGGCTCAAACCATACACCGAAGCTACGGGTGCATCGCAAGATGCGCGGTAGAGGAGCGTTCTGTAAGCCTGTGAAGGTGAGTTGAGAAGCTTGCTGGAGGTATCAGAAGTGCGAATGCTGACATGAGTAACGACAATGGGAGTGAAAAACTCCCACGCCGAAAGACCAAGGGTTCCTGCGCAACGTTAATCGACGCAGGGTTAGTCGGTCCCTAAGGCGAGGCTGAAGAGCGTAGTCGATGGGAAACAGGTTAATATTCCTGTACTTCTAGTTACTGCGATGGAGGGACGGAGAAGGCTAGGCCAGCTTGGCGTTGGTTGTCCAAGTTTAAGGTGGTAGGCAGAGATCTTAGGTAAATCCGGGATCTTAATGCCGAGAGCTGATGACGAGTCATCTTTCAGATGATGAAGTGGTTGATGCCATGCTTCCAGGAAAAGCTTCTAAGCTTCAGGTAACTAGGAACCGTACCCCAAACCGACACAGGTGGTTGGGTAGAGAATACCAAGGCGCTTGAGAGAACTCGGGTGAAGGAACTAGGCAAAATGGCACCGTAACTTCGGGAGAAGGTGCGCCGGCGAGGGTTAAGGATTTACTCCGTAAGCCCATGCCGGTCGAAGATACCAGGCCGCTGCGACTGTTTATTAAAAACACAGCACTCTGCAAACACGAAAGTGGACGTATAGGGTGTGACGCCTGCCCGGTGCCGGAAGGTTAATTGATGGGGTTAGCGAAAGCGAAGCTCTTGATCGAAGCCCCGGTAAACGGCGGCCGTAACTATAACGGTCCTAAGGTAGCGAAATTCCTTGTCGGGTAAGTTCCGACCTGCACGAATGGCGTAACGATGGCGGCGCTGTCTCCACCCGAGACTCAGTGAAATTGAAATCGCTGTGAAGATGCAGTGTATCCGCGGCTAGACGGAAAGACCCCGTGAACCTTTACTGTAGCTTTGCACTGGACTTTGAGCCTGCTTGTGTAGGATAGGTGGGAGGCTTTGAAGCGTGGACGCCAGTCTGCGTGGAGCCATCCTTGAAATACCACCCTGGCATGCTTGAGGTTCTAACTCTGGTCCGTTATCCGGATCGAGGACAGTGTATGGTGGGCAGTTTGACTGGGGCGGTCTCCTCCTAAAGAGTAACGGAGGAGTACGAAGGTGCGCTCAGACCGGTCGGAAATCGGTCGTAGAGTATAAAGGCAAAAGC
The DNA here is from genome assembly GCF_057444315.1 of Pseudomonas sp. PVC-3-1. Lineage (NCBI taxonomy): Bacteria > Pseudomonadati > Pseudomonadota > Gammaproteobacteria > Pseudomonadales > Pseudomonadaceae > Pseudomonas > Pseudomonas sp. PVC-3-1. The sequence continues at coordinate 5,409,433 of NZ_CM172023.1, read as the reverse complement.
GCGCTTGACTGCGAGACAGACACGTCGAGCAGGTACGAAAGTAGGTCTTAGTGATCCGGTGGTTCTGTATGGAAGGGCCATCGCTCAACGGATAAAAGGTACTCCGGGGATAACAGGCTGATACCGCCCAAGAGTTCATATCGACGGCGGTGTTTGGCACCTCGATGTCGGCTCATCACATCCTGGGGCTGAAGCCGGTCCCAAGGGTATGGCTGTTCGCCATTTAAAGTGGTACGCGAGCTGGGTTTAGAACGTCGTGAGACAGTTCGGTCCCTATCTGCCGTGGACGTTTGAGATTTGAGAGGGGCTGCTCCTAGTACGAGAGGACCGGAGTGGACGAACCTCTGGTGTTCCGGTTGTCACGCCAGTGGCATTGCCGGGTAGCTATGTTCGGAATAGATAACCGCTGAAAGCATCTAAGCGGGAAACTAGCCTCAAGATGAGATCTCACTGGGAACTTGATTCCCCTGAAGGGCCGTCGAAGACTACGACGTTGATAGGTCGGGTGTGTAAGCGCTGTGAGGCGTTGAGCTAACCGATACTAATTGCCCGTGAGGCTTGACCATATAACACCCAAACAATTTGCGTGTTGTACGGTGAAGACGTAACGAACCGAAAGTTCGTGTGAACCGCAAATTACCTGTCACATACCCGAATCTGGATGAGCGTGTGCACCTGCCACGAGCATCCATAAAGAATTGCTTGACGACCATAGAGCGTTGGAACCACCTGATCCCATCCCGAACTCAGTAGTGAAACGACGCATCGCCGATGGTAGTGTGGAGTTTCTCCATGTGAGAGTAGGTCATCGTCAAGCTCCTATCCCAAGACCCCTGGTCAGCATCGCTGGCCGGGGGTTTTGCTTATTAGTGTAAGCAACCCGAATTCGGATGAGCGCCAAGGCGAGCATCCAACCGAATTGCTTGACGACCATAGAGCATTGGAACCACCTGATCCCATCCCGAACTCAGTAGTGAAACGATGCATCGCCGATGGTAGTGTGGAGTTTCTCCATGTGAGAGTAGGTCATCGTCAAGCTTCTAATTCCAAAGCCCCTGATCAGTGAAAGCTGGTCGGGGGTTTTGTTTTATGGGCGGGAGTAAAGAGTGGATTCTGGCTGGGGCCGGCGGGGTTCAGTTTGGTTTGACCTTCGCGGACAAGGTCCGCTCCTACGGGGGGCGGGCAAACACTGTGTGAGGCAGTTCGCGAGCAAGCTTGCTCCTACAAGGGGGTGAGGGGCTTGGTCATGATGAGGGTGCGCTCTTCGCCGTGAAGCTGTTCGCGCAGCACGCGGTAGCCTATGCCAGCGTAGAAGCTCTCAGCAGTGATGGAAGAGGGGACCAGTAGGGTCTCTATGCTGCGCTCCAGGGCGGCTTTCTCGATTCGGCTCATCAGGGCCTGCCCGATTCCTTTGCGTTGCTGCGGAGGGGCTATGAAGAGGCTGCGCACGGCATTGCCGTCCAGGGCGCCAGTGCCCACGATCTCGCCGTCCAGCATGGCGACGAAGACCAGGCGTTGCTCCAGCAACTCTATCACCCGTCCCGGCGTGAAGTGCGCCAGCACTGACTCGATGACACTCGCCGGGTAATCCTGGCCGTTGCTCTCCCTGACAGCTTCTACGATCACCCGGCTGATGGCCTTGGCGTCGTCGCTGCACGCTTGTCTGATCGTCAATCCCATCGATGCACTCCCTGTTATCAGCCTGCTCATCGTGACGTGATCGGTAGCGCAAGGGTAGAGCGGAATCGCAGGCAACAAAAAAGGCGCCCTGGGGGCGCCTTTCTTGTTTGGATCACCGATCAGCCGTTGTGGCGTTTCAGGACCAGGGTGGCGTTGGTGCCGCCGAAGCCGAAGCTGTTGCTCATGACGGTGTCGATCTTCGCGTTCTCGCGAGTCTCGCGCAGGATCGGTAGGTCGGCGACTTCCGGGTCCAGTTCGTCGATGTTGGCCGAACCGGCGATGAAGTTGCCTTCCATCATCAGCAGGCAGTAGATCGCTTCGTGAACGCCAGCGGCGCCCAGGGAGTGGCCGGACAGGCTCTTGGTGGAGCTGATGGCCGGAGCCTTGTCGCCGAACACTGCACGTACGCCACGGATTTCAGCGACATCGCCGACCGGTGTGGAGGTGCCGTGGGTGTTCAGGTAGTCGATCGGGGTGTCGACGGTGGCCAGGGCCTGCTGCATGCAGCGGATGGCGCCTTCGCCGCTCGGGGCGACCATGTCATAGCCATCGGAGGTGGCACCGTAGCCAACGATTTCGGCGTAGATCTTGGCGCCACGCTTGAGGGCGTGTTCCAGCTCTTCGACCACGACCATGCCGCCACCGCCGGCGATGACGAAACCATCACGCTTGGCGTCATAGGCGCGGGAGGCCTTTTCCGGGGTGTCGTTGTACTGGGTGGAGAGAGCGCCCATGGCGTCGAACAGGCAGCTCTGGCTCCAGTGTTCTTCCTCGCCGCCGCCAGCGAAGACGACGTCCTGCTTGCCCAACTGGATCTGTTCCATGGCCTGGCCGATGCAATGCGCGCTGGTGGCGCAGGCCGAGGAGATGGAGTAGTTCACGCCCTTGATCTGGAAGGGAGTGGCCAGGCACGCGGAAACGGTGCTGCCCATGGTGCGGGTCACGCGGTATGGGCCGATGCGCTTGACGCCCTTTTCGCGCAGGGTGTCGATAGCTTCCATCTGATTCAGGGTGGAAGCGCCGCCGGAGCCCGCGATCAGGCCGGTGCGCGGGTTGGAGATCTGCTCGGGGGTGAGGCCGGAGTCCTTGATCGCCTGTTCCATTGCCAGGTAGGCATAAGCGGCGGCGTCGCCCATGAAGCGGAAGACCTTGCGGTCGATCAGCTCTTCCAGATTCAGGTTGACCGAACCGGACACGTGGCTGCGCAGGCCCATCTCGGCGTAGCTGGGGTTGTGGCGGATGCCAGCACGGCCTGCACGCAGGTTGGCGGAGACGGTGTCTTTGTCATTGCCCAGGCAGGAAACGATGCCCAGACCGGTGATCACGACGCGACGCATGCGGATACCCTTAGAAGCTGTCAGTGGAAGTGAACAGGCCGACGCGGAGGCCTTCGGCGCTGTAGATTTCGCGGCCATCGACGCTGACGGTGCCGTCGGCGATGGCCAGGATCAGCGAACGATTGATCGTACGCTTGATGTGAATGTTGTAGGTGACTTTCTTGGCGGTCGGCAGGACCTGGCCGAAGAACTTCACTTCGCCCGAGCCCAGGGCTCGGCCGCGGCCGGGGTTGCCCTGCCAGCCGAGGTGGAAGCCTACCAGCTGCCACATGGCGTCGAGGCCCAGGCAGCCCGGCATGACGGGGTCGCCTTCGAAGTGGCAGGCGAAGAACCACAGGTCCGGGTTGATATCCAGCTCGGCGACCAGTTCGCCCTTGCCGTACTTGCCGCCGACATCACTGATGTGGGTGATGCGGTCGATCATCAGCATGTTCGGGGCGGGCAGTTGCGCATTACCCGGGCCGAAGAGCTCGCCGCGGCTGCAGCGCAGCAGGTCTTCTCGGGTGAAGGCGTTTTGTTTGGTCATGCGAGCTCCTCAAAAATCCTGGATAGCAGGCGTTGTTTGGCTTGTGCCTGCGGCGCCGCGTTCCGTTGTTGTTGTCACGGTGTCATGCGGCAGCCTAGTCATAGACTATTGCCTTTAAGTGAAAGTCACAGCAATCGGCGAACGCTTGTTCACTTTTCGCCGATGCCAGGTTTCCCTGTCGGGACGCAGGCCTCGGGCCGGTCCGCAGTTTGCGGGCAAGTGCTCCGCCGATCAACGACCTGGAGCAACCCAGCGCTGCAGAATCCGCTGCAGCTCCGCACGTTTGAACGGCTTGGCGAGATAGTCGTTCATTCCCGCCTCCAGACAAGCCTCGCGGTCACCCTGCAGCGCGTTGGCGGTCAGGGCGATGATCGGTACCTGTTCGCCGCCCGGTTTCGCACGGATCTGCCGGGTGGCTTCGTAGCCGTTGAGCACCGGCAGGCGGCAATCCATCAGGATCGCCGCGAACTCGCCGCGCTCCGAGGTACGCACGGCCTGGGCACCATCGCCCACCAGCGTGACGCGATAACCCAGGCTGCGCAACATAGCTTCTATGACCGTTTGATTCACCGGGTTGTCCTCCACCAGCAGCACGGGCTGACCAGTGGCAAGCGTGTCGCCGCCGTTTGCCCCGTCTTCTGCGGCACTCTGACGCTCCCGGAAGGGCAGGGGAATCTCCAGGGTGAAGGTCGAGCCGCAACCTTCCTCGCTGACTGCGCCCAACGTGCCGCCCATCCGTTCGGCCAGGGTGCGCGCGATGGACAACCCCAGCCCGGTACCGCCGTAGCGCCGAGAGGTGGATGAGTCGGCCTGCTGGAAGGCCTCGAACATGTGCTCCAGGCGCTCGCGGGAGATGCCGATGCCGCTGTCCTGCACCGAGCAACTGAGCCATAGCACTTCGTCATCCAGTGCCTGCCAGGTGGCTTCCAGGCGCACGCCGCCTTCCTCTGTGAACTTCAGGGCGTTGCCCAGCAGGTTGACCAGGATCTGCCGGATGCGCGTCGGGTCGCCCTGCACCTCGAGGTTGTCGAGGCCGTCCTGCACGTTCATTTCCAGTTCCAGGCCGCGCTGCTGAGCGCTGTGCTGGAAGACCTGGATGGAGCTCTGGATCAGCTCGAGCAGGTTGAACGGGATGCGCTCCAGCTCCAGGGCGCCGCGCTCGACGCGGGAGAAGTCGAGGATGTCATTGATCACCTTGAGCAGATGTTCGGTCGACTCGGTGGCCAGTGCGCTGTACTCGGCCTGCTCCTGGTTCAGCTCGGTGGTCTCCAGCAGTTGGAGCATGCCCAGTACGCCGTTCATCGGGGTGCGTAGCTCGTGGCTCATCATCGCCAGGAAGTCGGACTTGGCGCGGTTGGCCTCTTCGGCTTCCTCTCGCGCCGCCACCAGTTGGGCGATGCTGCGCTCCTGTTGCAGGCTGGCCTGCTGCAGGCCGCGGGCGAGGTTGTTGATGTGCCGGGCGAGGTCGCCGACTTCGCCGTCATCCGGCACCGGCAGGGTGGTGTGGTAATCGCCGGTCTGGATCGCCTGGACGGCACGGCCCATGGTGCGAATCGGGGCGGCCAGGCGGCGCGCGAGGCGACGGGCGAGGAGGTAGGTGAGAATCAGCGCAAACAGCGCGAGCAGGCTGGCCTTGAGGAGAATTTCCTGCTGCCGCTCGCTGAAGGCGTCACTGGCCATGCCGACCACCACGCGGCCGAGGTAATCCCCGCTGGGCGGCGCCGCGGCCGGCAGCATGTCGTTGGAGCTGGCCAGATCGCTGCCGTTGAGGGCGATGTTCTCGCGCTGGATCGAGGCATGGAAGATTTCCACCTTGGTGCTCGCCTGCGCGGGATCGGCGGCGTGTTCGACGTAGACAAGGATGTTGTCGCCGCGGTCGCGAACTTCGATGAAGCGCACATGGGCGGTGCTCAGGGTCGCTCGCAGCAGGCTCTGCAGCACCGGCAGATTGCCGGAAATCACCCCGTATTCCGCTGCCGGGGCGAGCTGATTGGCGATCAGTTGGCCGGTGTGGTTGGACTCCAGGCGCAGGTCCTGCAGACGCGAATAGGTGAAGTAGCCGGTCAGCAGTACGGTCAGCAGCAGCGCCGGGCCAAGGCTGATGGCCAGCATGCGCGTCTGGATGTTCCAGCTCTTGCGGGAACTCATGGTTTCTCTCCTTCGGCCAGGCGCCGCGCGAGTTCCGCGTCGCCTGACAGGTCGATACCGAGCGAGCGCGCCACCTGGCGGTTGCTCTGCACCTTGAAGTGTTCGGGGTAGAGGCTGCGGGGCCACTGCTCCGCCGGCTCGTCGAGCAGGGTGTCGAGGGTCTCCAGCCAGTCGCTCTGGTCGCTGTAGGTGCTGGCCAGGCTGCCGGCCTTGACGAAGGCGGCGGTTGGGCCGATCAGCGCCCGGTTCTCGGCATAGGCGCTGAGGAGGATGCCCTTGATGGTCTGCGCGTTATAAAGCTGTTTGTCGTCCAGCCCGAGCAATAGGTCACTGCGACCGAGCAGTTCTCGTAGCGGGCGGCTGTCTTCGGCGCGGGTCTGCAGCTCGCTGACCAGTTCCACGCCGAGCTGTTCGGCGGCACGCTGAAGCTCCCCCAGCAGGAATTCGCTGGTGGGTCCGATCAGCACGCCGATGCGCTGCGGGCGTGGACTGAGTTGCAGGGCCAGTTGTAGCTGACGGACCGGCGGCGGGTCGCTCCACAGCAGGCTGAGGTGTGGGACGTCACGTTCGCCGAGCACCTGGCGAGCTTCGACGCGGCTGACCAGCAGGGTCAGCGCCGGCGGCCCGTCGTGGCTGGCCAGGCGCCAGTTCAGCGCGCCGCTGCCGAGCAGCAGGAGGCGGGTTTCACCATCCAGTTTGGCGGCGGACGGCAGGTTCTCGGGGGATTCCAGCCGCACCTGGTCGTGCGGGCGACGTTGCGCCAGGGCGTCGGCGAACTCCTGCAGTGCAGGACTCTGTTCGGTGCTGACCAGCAGGATGTCGCGCGCCTGGGCCGGCAGCGAGAACAGGCAGGCCAGCCAGAGAAACAGGGCGGGGAGTAGGGTTCCGGGGCTCGTCCATGAGCGGCGGGCAGACATGCTAGAAGTCCACCTCGGCGCTGAAGTAGAGCAGGTGGCGGCTGTCGTAGCGGTTTTCCGGCCAGGTCAGCGGCTCGTCGTCCAGACGTTGCTGCAGCACGCCGGCCAGTTCCAGCGCGGCGCGGCCGAGGGGAATGCGTTTGGCTACGCGCAGGTCGACGCGCTTGAAGCGGTGCTCGTTCAGCGCGTCGTCGCCATAGCAGAAGACCGAACTCGACCAGCCACGCCCCCAGTCGCGCATCCAGCCGGCCGAGCCGCTGTTGCGGGCGGTGAGGCGCTGGTCGTAGCGGCTGCTGGCGTCGTAGTCGACGTAGGCATAGGTCAGGCGCACGCGGTCCTGCCGCGACAGGCGCCAGTCCAACTGGGTTTCGGTGCCGCTGAAGCGAATGTCGTTGTCGTTGGTCGGTGCGAAGTCGGAGACCTTCAAGGGATCGCTGATCAGCCCATGGATTTCGTCGTAGTAGGCTTTGATGTCGACAGCGAGCCCGAGTTCGTCGAACTGGCCGTTGTAGCCGATTTCCCGCGAGCGCATGCGCTCCTGGTCGAGGTCGCCGGGGCCGTGGGCGCGGGCGAAGTAGTAGGCGCTGGACTGGCCATAGACCGGCGCCGAGAGATTGCGCACCCGGTAGCTCCAGTTGACGTCGTTCTCGTACATGTCCGGCGAGCGCACCGCCTCGGAATACACGGCGCGCAGGCTGTGGCGTGGGGTGATCAGGTAGTTGAGGGCGATGCGCGGGCTGACCGAGCTGCCGGAGAGCTGGTCGTCTTCCACCATCGCGCCGCCCTGCAGCAGCCAGTGCGGTGCCAGGTGCCACTCCAGTTGGCCGAACAAGCGCCAGATGTCGTTGTTCACCGTGCCGTCGAAGTAGGTTTCCGAGGTGGCCTGGTCGTGGCGGTAGCTCAGGCCACTGACCAGGCGCACGCCGTCGGCGAGGCTCAGGGTGTCCTGGATTTCGAGGTCGTAGCGGGTCTCGCGGATGTTCTGGTTGACCTGCCCGCACACCGGCAGATAGGCCCCGGCCGCCAGCTGTTGGACGACCTGCTTGGCCAGCGCCTGCTCCTGCGCAGTGCCACGGGGAATGCGCGGCAGCGTGTCGGCGAAGTTCTGCACGTACTTCGGGTCCAGGTCCCACAATTGCGCGAGCTGTGGGCTGAAGGCGATTTGCGCCTCGCACGCGTCGAAATCCTGCAGGCGCTCCCAGTGCTCGGCGTAACCCTGCACGTAGAAGCTGTGCTCGGGGTTGACGTCGAAGGTCCAGCGCAGGGAGCCGGCGTAATCGCGGGCGGTCAGGTCGGAATTGTCGTCGCCGTCGGGAATCTTGCCGAAGATCGGCTCGTAGTCGTAGGGCCGCTGGTTGCTCCCTTCCTTGGCCGCGAGTTGCCAATCCAGGCTGTTGCGCAGGTCGAGGCTGTGGTTGGCCACCAGGTTGAAGCGGCTCAGGCGGCGGCCGTCGCGGTAGTCGCGGCCGAACTGGTCGTGATCGAAGCCGTCGTCTTCCTGGCCGGAAAGAGACAGCCGGTAATCGCCGGAGCGGTCATGGATGCCCTGGCTGGCGTACCAGTCACGGACCCCATTCTGGCCGGCGGTGTATTTCAGACGCGTACCCTGGCTGTCGGCGGGGTGGCGAGTGAGGATGTTGATCACGCCCATCAGCGCGTTGGCGCCATAGCTCACCGCGTTGGGGCCGCGGAAGACCTCGATGCGGTCGATGTCCTCGATGGCTACCGGGATGTCGCTCCAATCCACCGTGGCCAGGCCGGGGCGGTACACCGAGCGGCCGTCCACCAGCACCTGCAGGCGCCGCGCCTCGGTGACGTTGGTGCCGTGGTAGTTCACCGTTGCCTGGTTGCCGGACAGGTAGCCGACCATCATGCCCGGCACCAGGCGCATCAGTTCGGGAATGTCGCGTGCGCCGGAGGCCTTGATCAGGTCGCGGTCCAGCACCGTCATGCTGCCGGGGACCTCAGCCGGGGACTGTTTGAGCCGCGTTGCGGTCAGAACTTCAGGGACGTCGAGGCTGTCCACGAACAGGTCGCCCGCCGCAGCCTTGCCCGCCAGCAGCGCGGCAAGCAGGGACAGCGGCAAAGGGACGCGGGGGGGACGATGCACGGAACGACCTTGTTCTCGGTTTTTATCAGATGTGTCGACGTCTGGATGTGGCTGTTTTCTGTTAGATGGATGTTAAACGAGGCAGCGCTGATTGCCACTCCCGCGATCCGGACTGGCCGGTCGCCGATGCGGCCTTATAATGCCCCAATCGCCGCCCCCAGGCGGCCACCAATGGAACAGACATGACACAGCAGCAACCGATCGCCGTCCTCGGTGGTGGCAGTTTCGGCACCGCCTTCGCCAACCTGCTGGCAGAAAACGGACAGCGCGTTCGCCAGTGGATGCGCGACGAGGAACAGGCCGAGGCGATCCGCACCCGCCGCGAGAATCCCAACTACCTCAAGGGCGTGCGCATCCACGACGGCGTGGAGCCGACCTCGGACCTTGCCGCCACCCTGGCCGAGTGCGAGATGATCTTCGTCGCGGTGCCCTCCAGCGCCCTGCGCAAGGTGCTCGAAGGCCGTAGCGAAGAACTGGCGGGCAAGATGCTGGTCAGCCTGACCAAGGGTATCGAAGCGCAGACCTTCAAGCTGATGAGCCAGGTGCTCGAAGAGATTGCACCGAAATCGCGTATCGCGGTGATCTCCGGCCCGAACCTGGCGCGCGAGATCGCCGAGCACGAGCTGACCGCCACGGTAGTCGCCAGCGAGGACGAAGACCTCTGCGCCCAGGTGCAGAAGGCCCTGCATGGCCGCACCTTCCGTGTCTACGCCAGTGGCGACCGCTTCGGCGTCGAGCTGGGCGGCGCGCTGAAGAACGTCTACGCGATCATTGCCGGCATGGCCGCCGCGCTGGGTATGGGCGAGAACACCAAGGGCATGCTGATCACCCGCGCCCTGGCGGAGATGACCCGCTTCGCCGTCCAGCTCGGCGCCAACCCCATGACCTTCCTCGGCCTGGCCGGCGTGGGCGACCTGATCGTCACCTGTTCGTCACCCAAGAGCCGTAACTATCAGGTGGGCTTCGCCCTGGGCGAGGGCCTGACCCTGGAAGACGCCGTGGCGCGCATGGGCGAGACCGCCGAAGGCGTGAACACCCTCAAGGTGCTCAAGGCCAAGGCCGACGAGCTGCAGGTCTACATGCCGCTGGTGGCCGGCCTCAACGCCATCCTGTTCGGCGGCCGCACCCTGGAGCAGGTCATCGGGGCGCTGATGAGCGGCGAGCCGAAAACCGACGTCGACTTCATTCCCACCACCGGTTTCTGAGGAGGTATCAACCATGTCTGCGGAACGTCAGCCCTCTGACCGTTTGGAGAAGGAATCCCTGGTCCTGCGCGTTGTCTGGATGCTGGTCTTCGCGCTGGTCTGGTTCGTTGCCGAGATGATCCTCGGTGCCGTGGTGATCATCCAACTGGTCTACCGCATCATCTACGGCGCGCCCAGCGGCAGCCTGATGGGCTTTGGCGACAGCCTGAGCCAGTACTTCGCGCAGATCGGCCGTTTCGGCACCTTCCAGACCGAAGAGAAGCCCTGGCCGTTTTCCGACTGGCCGACCGCCCATTCCCCCGAAGGGGAGACACCGCACGACGTGCCGCCGGCGCCGCACCCGGTGCGCGACGAGGAGCCGAAGCTTTGAAGCTCTGGCTGCTGCGCCATGGCGAGGCCGAACCCCAGGCCCGCCGTGATTCCGAGCGCCGGCTGACGGCCCATGGCATCAAGGAGGCGCTCAAGAGTGCTGCCCAGCTTGCCGGCCAGCCGTTGGACGGCATTCTCGCCAGCCCCTATGTGCGCGCCCAGGAAACCGCTGAACTGGTCCGCGAGGCGCTGGGCTTCGAAGGTTCCGTCGGTACTGCGCCCTGGCTCACCCCGGACGATGACCCCAAGGACGTGCTGCGCTTCCTCGACGGCCGCAACGAGCAGAACCTGCTGCTGGTCACCCACCAGCCACTGGTGGGGGCGCTGGCGGGCCTGCTGGTGCATGGCAGCCGCAGCGACGCCGTGCCGTTCAGCACCGCCACCCTGGCGGAACTGGAAGGCGAGGTGCCGGTGGCGGGGCTGATGGAGCTGGTGTCGCTCTACCATCCTCGGCATTCCTGAGCTCGCTGAAAAACCTCCGGATACTTGTGCCGGCGCTTTCCCCGCTCCCCGGCCCTCTCCCTCAAGGGAGAGGGCCGTCCGTGCCCACTGATTCCTAGGTTTCATCCTGTTCCGAACGGTACCTCTCCCGCTTGCGGGAGAGGGGCATGGAGAGGGAGCTCTTCCTCGGCCCAGACCAATTCGTGCCCGGATGTTTCTGCGCAGTGCCCGTCGCAGAGCGGCTGGAACCAATCCTTCGGCTGATTCCTACAAAAGTTCACACGACCAGTCTTGTCTGCCGCTGCGCTGCATGGAATATTCAACCAAGCAAGTGCTTGGTTGATCCATCGCTATATCCCTGAGCTACACCTCTGACAAAAAGAACAAAGGAGGGGCACGTGGTTAAAGCAGTCCGATTACCACTCGACCTGTTCTATCAGCGCGAGAAGAGCCACCCGAACAAACGCTACCTGGTGCAGCCGCTCACCGGCGGCGAAGTGCAGACCCTGACCTGGGGCGAAGTGGGCGATCAGGCCCGCCGCGCCGCTGCCTGGCTGCGTAGCCTGGACCTGCCCGAGGGCAGCCGGGTGGCGATCATTTCGAAGAACTGCGCGCACTGGATAGTCGCCGACATCGCCATCTGGATGGCCGGCCATGTCTCGGTGCCGCTGTACCCGAATCTCACGGCCGACTCCGTGCGCCAGGTGATGACCCACTCCGAAGCGCGGGTGGCCTTCATCGGCAAGCTGGACGATTGGCCGGCGATGGTTGATGGCATTCCCGAGGGCGTGCCCACGGTGGCACTGCCGCTGCACCCGGAGGGCCGCTTCGACCATTCGTGGAGTGATCTGCAGCAACTGGCGCCGATCACTGACGATCCGCGCCCGGACGCCACCACCCTGGCGACCCTCATCTACACCTCCGGCACCACCGGTACGCCCAAGGGCGTGATGCACACCTTCGGCAACTTCGCCTTCGCCGCCAGCCATGCCATCGACCTGTTCGGCGTCGGCGAGGAAGACCGCCTGCTGTCCTACTTGCCGCTATGCCACGTGGCCGAGCGCATGTTCGTGCAGATGGCGTCGATCTACGCCGGGCAGACGATCTTCTTCGCCGAAAGCCTGGATACCTTCGTCGCCGACATGCGCCGTGCCCGGCCCACGGTGTTCTTCGGCGTGCCGCGCATCTGGACCAAGTTCCAGATGGGCGTCTACGCGCAGATGCCGGCGCAGAAGCTCGACCGCCTGCTGCGCTTGCCGATCATTGGACGTATGGTCGGGCGCAAGGTGCTCGCCGGCCTGGGCCTGGATGCCGTGCGCTATGCCCTGTGCGGCGCCGCGCCGGTGCCCGAGGCGCTGCTGGACTGGTACCAGCGCCTGGGCCTGAACGTGCTTGAGGTCTATGGCATGACCGAGAACTGCGGTTATTCCCACGTCTGCCGCCCCGGTGAGCAGCGGACCGGCTGGATCGGCCGCAACAGCCCCGGCGTCGAAGTGCGCATCAGCGACGAAGGCGAAGTGCAGGTGCGCAGCGGCGCGACCATGGTCGGTTACTTCAAGGACCCGGAGCGTACCGCCGAGACCATTACCGAGGACGGTTTCCTGCGCACCGGCGACAAGGGCGAGCAGGACGCCGAAGGTCACCTGCGCCTGACCGGGCGCATCAAGGAAATCTTCAAGACCGCCAAGGGCAAGTATGTGGCGCCGGCGCCCATCGAGAACCGCCTGGCCGTGCATTCGCGGATCGAGCAGATCTGCGTGGTCGGCGACGGCCTGATCGCCCCGTTGGGCCTTTGCGTACTCTCCGAGGTGGGCCGCCAGGAAGCCGCCAACGGCTCGCGCAGCCAACTGGAGCAGAGCCTCCAGGAGTTGCTTGCGGAAGTGAACGACGCGCTGGACAAGCACGAGCGGCTGGCCGGGCTGGTGCTGGTCAAGGACGTCTGGACGGTGGACAACGGCTTCCTCACGCCGACCCTGAAGATCAAGCGCAACGTGGTGGAAGGGACCTACGGTCAGCGCTTCAATGAATGGGCGGAGCGCCGCGAGGCGGTGCAATGGCATGAATGACAGAAGGAGTTTCGAATGACCTGGCGCACCACGCCCGACCTGGAAAAGCTCAACGCGAACCTGAAGAACACCATTGGTGAAGTGCTCGATATCCGCTTCGAGGCGTTCGACGACGACTCGCTGACCGCCAGCATGGTGGTGGATTCGCGGACCCACCAGCCCTATGGCCTGCTGCACGGCGGCGCCTCAGTGGTGCTGGCGGAGACCGTCGGCTCCACCGCCAGCTACCTGTGCCTGGATACGTCCAAGTACTACTGCGTTGGCCTGGAAGTGAACGCCAACCACCTGCGCGGCCTGCGCAGTGGGCGGGTGACGGCAGTGGCGAAGGCGGTGCACATCGGCCGCTCGACCCACGTCTGGGAAATCCGTCTGCACGGGGATGACGGCAAGCCAAGCTGCATCTCGCGGCTGACCATGGCCGTGGTGCCGCTGGAGCGCTGAATGCTCTTCGTAGGAGCGAGCTTGCTCGCGAACCGGCTCCGCTGCGGAGTTTTGTTCGCGAGCAAGCTCGCTCCTACAGAAAGCCTCTCGCAATTTTGTCCAAGACCCGCCGTTCCCGCGCCGGTAAAGTAGGCCCATGGAACGCATCGAACACCACAGCAGCGGTTTGCCCGGCGTCCGCTTCATCGACGCCGAGTATCGCCGTTTCGCCTTTCCCCGGCATTTTCATCTCGACTACCACGTCGGGCTGATGCTGGACGGCTGCCAGCGCTACACCCATCGCGGTGAGCGCTCGCTGGCCGGGAACGGCGACATCCTGCTGATGAGCCCCGAAAGCATCCACGACGGCTCCAGCGAGGGCGAGGAGGGCTACCGCATCCGTGTGCTGTCCATCGACCCGCAATGGCTCGACGATGCCTGCCGCGCCTTCAGTGATGGCCGCCAGGGCGCGCCGCGTCTGACTGCCGCGCAACTGCGCGATCCGTTGTTGCAAGCCGAACTGCAACGCGCCCACGCCCTGATGCTGGGCGGTGAGCGGCTGGCGCAGCAAGGCCAACTCTGGCAAGCGCTGGCCGCACTGCTGGAACGCGCCTCCAGCCTGCGCATCCGCGAGCCGGGGCAGGGCTTCGATGCGCCGACCTGGGCGCGCCTGCGCGAGTGGCTGGAATCGCGCCTTGAGACGCCGCCGACCCTGGAGGAGATCGCCGAATTCTGCGGCCTCAGTCCCTGGCAGGTGCTGCGCCGTTTCAACCACCAGTGTGGATTGCCACCGCACCAGTGGCTGACCCAGCTGCGCCTGGAGCGCGCGCTGCCACGGGTGATCAAGGGCCAGCCGCTGGCGGAGATCGCCCTGAGCCTGGGCTTCTATGACCAGGCGCACTTCAGCCGCCTGTTCCGCCGTACCTACGGATTGCCGCCCGCGCGACTACGCCAGCGCTGATCCACCCCAACAAATCCCGATCCATTCCCACTGGAGAATCCCGCCATGCAGGAGGTTCACGTCTTGCTCATGCTCACTGCCGTATTCGCGGTCGCCCTGGTCAGCCCCGGCCCGGACGTCGCGCTGGTGGTGCGCACCTCGCTGCACCAGGGCCGCCGCGCCGGCGTGCTCAGCGCGCTGGGGCTGGCGTGCGGCATCCTGGTCCATGGCACCTTGGTGCTGACTGGCGTGTCGTTGCTGCTCAGCCGCTCACCGCTGCTGTTCAGCGCCCTGCAACTGGTGGGCGCGGCCTACCTCGCCTGGCTCGGCGTCGGCGCGCTTCGTGCGTTGCGCAAGCCGGGCGGAGCAGGGCGGATCGACGGCGAGCTGCCGGACTCGACGCTTGGCCCCTGGTTGCGCGGGCTGGCGACCAACCTGTTCAACCCCAAGGCGCTGGTGTTCTTTCTCGCGCTACTGACCAGCCTGATCCCGGCGGACATGTCGGCGCCCGGCAAGGTCGCGGTGGCGGTAATGCTGTTCGGCACCGGGTTCATCTGGTTCAGCCTGCTCAGCGTGATCCTCACCCGGCCTATGTGGCAGCAGCGCCTGCTGCGCGCCGTGCCGGTGATCGATGGCGCCTGTGGACTGGTGTTCCTGCTGGTGGCGGGAGGCATTCTGTTCAGCGTGGTGAACCACGCGACGCATTGGGTCTGAGTAGCGCATCTTGTCGACGCATAGCGCGTATCTCGTTATGCGTCCTACGATGAGTTTTCCGTAGGGCGCATAACCGTTCGCGGTTATCCGCCGAAGTCGCGCCGCAAGAAGGGGGATCAGGGCAAATCCGCCGGAGCGCCATGGAGTTTGGCCGTAGTGCCGTCATTCGCGGGAGCGTGGGTCATTGCCGCGCCCCCGGTGCTGTCGGAAAATTCAGGCTGTCATTCCCCTGAGTTCCCCCAGCATGTCGCAAGCGGTCTTCTTCGCCCACGCCAACGGTTTCCCCTCGGGGACCTACGGCAAGTTGTTCGACGCCCTGGAGCCGGATTACCGGGTCCATCGGCTGGACATGCACGGCCATGACCCGCGCTTCCCGGTGAATGCCAACTGGGAAAACCTGGTGGAAGAGCTGTTGCATCACCTCGAGGCGCTGGACGAGCCCGTGTGGGGCGTCGGCCATTCACTCGGCGGCGTGCTGCATTACCATGCGGCGCTGCGCAAACCCGAGCTGTACCGCGGCGTGGTGATGCTCGATTCGCCGCTGCTGACGCTGGCCGACCAATTGGTGATCCGCGTTGCCAAGCGCTTGGGCTTCATCGATCGGCTGACACCCGCCGGCCGGACCCTCGGACGTCGCGAGGACTTCGACGATTTTGCCGAGGCGCTGGAATACTTCGCCGGCAAGCCGCTGTTCAAGCGCTTCGACCGCGACTGCCTGGAAGCCTATGTGCGCCACGGGCTGGCGCCCTCGGATGCGCGCGGCCTGCGGTTGAAGTTCGACCCGGCTACCGAGATTTCCATCTATCGAAACGTGCCGCACACCAGCCCCGGCCGCGCGAAACAACTTGCCGTGCCGCTGACCATGGTGCGTGGCCGCCACAGCCGCGTGGTGCTGCCGCATCACGCCCGCCTGATCGGCCGCATTCCCATGGGCGAGAGCCTGTCGCTGCCGGGCGGGCACATGTTCCCGCTGGAGCGCCCGCAGGACACCGCCGCGCTGCTCAAGACCGTCTTCGCCCGCTGGCAACAGCGCGCCAATGCCTAAGGAATCGCCATGACCGCCAAAGTCCAGGAAATCCGCCTGAACCTGCCGCACATCGAGCTGGCCGCGCACCTCTTCGGCCCGGAGGATGGCCGCCCGGTGATCGCCCTGCACGGCTGGCTGGACAACGCCATGAGCTTCGCCCGCCTGGCGCCCAAGCTCGAAGGCGTGCGTATCCTCGCCCTGGACTTCGCCGGCCACGGCCACTCTGGCCACCGCGCACCCGGCGCCAGCTACCTGCTGTGGGACTACGCGCTGGATGTGCTGATGGTGGCTGACCAGATGGGCTGGGAGCGCTTCTCCCTGCTCGGGCATTCCATGGGCGCCATCGTCTCGGTGCTGCTGGCCGGGGCCATGCCTGAGCGCATCGAGCGGCTGGCGCTGATCGACGGTCTGGTGCCCTATACCGGCGAGCCGGACACGTCGCCGCAGAAGCTCGGCGAAGCCCTGCGGGCGCAGCTGGCACTGCCGAACAAGCGCAAGCCGGTGTACGAAGCCATCGATCGCGCTGTGGAAGCACGCATGAAGGGAGTGGGCGCGGTGAGCCGTGAAGCGGCGGAACTGCTGGCCTCCCGTGGTCTGGTGCCGGTCCCCGGTGGCTACACCTGGCGCACCGATGCGCGCCTGACCCTGCCGTCGCCGCTGCGCCTGACCCGTGCCCATGCGCGACAATTCGTCCAGTCCGTGCAGTGCCCCACCAGCCTGGTGCTGGCGCAGCAAGGGCTGATGCTGGTCGAGCCGGCCACCCGCGAACTGCTGAAAGACCGGCCCTTCGAGGTGCATGAGCTGCCCGGCCAGCACCATTTGCACCTGGATGATGAGGCGGGCGCCGATGCCGTCGCCGCTATCTTCCGACCCTTCCTGCAAGCCTGAGGGAAACACCCGGTAGCGCCCTGCGGCTTGACTAAAGCGGGGCCGGCCGCGACGCTGCACGGATCGCTTCAGGGAGATTGTGCATGCTCGACATCCAGACCGCCGCGCGCCAGGGGCCGGAAAACCCTCACTTCGTCAGGACCGACGCGCACCGGATGTCACGGCTGCTCCGCACGCTGATCGCCAGCGGGCTACTCGGCTTCGCCAGCATTGCCGGCGCCGCCGATCTGCCTGACAGCCACGACCTGGAGATACTCCCGCGCTTCCCGCGTTCGGAGATCGTCGACTTCAACCAGGCCGCCAGCCAGGAACGTATCTACCCCCAGGGCTCCATCAGCCGCATCAGCGGGCGCCTGCGGATGGAAGGGGAGGTGCGCGCCATCGGCGACCTGACCGCCGTGACCTACCGCCTGCCCGACGAGGACTCCAGCCAGAGCGCCTTCGCCGCCGCGCGCAAGGACCTGCTCAAGGCCGACGCCACCCCGCTGTTCTGGTGCGAGAGCCGCGATTGCGGTTCCAGCAACCTGCTGGCCAACTCGGTGTTCGGCAATTCCAAGCTGTTCGGCCCGGACGATCAGCAGGCTTACCTGCTGGTGCGCCTTGCCGCGCCCCACGAGAACAGCCTGCTGGCGGTCTACACCATCACCCGCGGCAACCGACGCGCCTACCTGCATGCCGAACAACTGGACAGCGGCGCTGCCCTTGGCGAACTGTTGCCCAGCCCGGCGACCCTGATGCGCCTGCTCAAGGCCAACGGCGAACTGACCCTGAGCCACGTGCCGCAGGAGCCGGGCGGCGCCTGGCTGGACCTGCTGGTGCGCACACTGCGCCTGGATACCGGCGTGCGCGTGGAGCTTGCCGGCCAGCACGCCGGCGACTGGCGCGCCGCACTCACCGCACAGGGCGTGCGCGATGCGCGTCTGGAGCAGGGTAAGGACGATGGCGACGGCCTGCATCTGACCTGGCTGCACTGATTCCCCTACGCTGAAGGCTGAAACGCCCTACACTGGGGCTTTCGAGCCAATCGGGGTTTCCAATGTTCGACAACGATCGCCTGTTGCTGCGCCTGCTGTTGCTTGGCCTGCTCGCGGCCAGCATCTGGGTGTTGCTGCCCTTCTGGTCGGCGTTGGTCTGGGCGGCCGTGCTGGCCTTTGCCAGTTGGCCGCTGATGCGCCTGCTCACTCAGTTGCTGGGTGGACGCCAAGCGGCGGCCGCCGGCTTGCTCACCCTCTGCTGGATAGTCCTGGTGGCGCTGCCGCTGGTGTGGCTGGGCTTCGGCCTGGTGGACCGGGTACGCGAAGGCGTGGAGCTGGTGAAGAACCTGCAGGTCTCCGGGTTGCCGCCGCCGCCGGAATGGATGGCACGGGTGCCGCTGGTCGGCGACCGGCTGATCGGCTGGTGGTACCAGGCGGACCAGCAGGGCGTGGCGATGTTCTCCGCGCTCAAACCGTACATGGGCGAGGTGGGCAACTGGGCCCTGGCGCGCAGCGCCAAGCTGGGCGCTGGCATCTTCGAGCTGGTGCTCAGCCTGGTGCTGATCTTCTTCTTCTACCGCGACGGCCTGCGTCTGCAGGCATTCGCCCACGGCATGTTGCAGCGCCTGATCGGTGATACCGCACAGCAGTACATGGACATCATCGCCGGCACCGTTCAACGGGTGGTAAACGGGGTGATCGGCACCGCCGCCGCGCAAGGGGTGCTGGCGACCATCGGCTTCCTCATTGCCGGTGTGCCGGGCCCGCTGGTGCTGGGCCTGCTGACCTTCGTCTGCAGCCTGTTGATGGTGCCACCGCTGATCTGGGGGCCGGCGGTGATCTGGCTGTTCTACCAGGAGAGCTACGGCTACGCGGTATTCATGGCGATCTGGGGCTTCTTCGTGATCAGCGGCGTGGACAACATCCTCAAGCCCTACCTGATCAGCCGCGGCGGCAACCTGCCGCTGGTGGTGGTGCTGCTGGGTGTGCTCGGCGGGCTGCTCAGCTTCGGCTTCATCGGCCTGTTCCTCGGGCCGGTACTGCTGGCGGTGGTCTACAACCTGATCAGCGCCTGGGTCGATAGCTCACACCGGCCACCGCCGCCGCCGGTGGTTTGAGGCATGCAGAATGCGCCCTACGGCCCTGTGGTGAGGATCACCGCGCCACGTTAGCCGTCGCACATTGTAGGAGCGAGCTTGCTCGCGAACGGGTTGCCCGGCGGCTCAGGTGCTGGGCGGGTTCGCGAGCAAGCTCGCTCCTACAGGTAAGGCGCAATCCCGAACGGGTAATGCGCCCTGCGGTTTCAGGCGTCAGGCGTGCTCGCTCTTCACCTGCACCAGCTTGTCCCGCCCTGCGCCCAGGCCGAAGACAATACCCGCCACCGTCACCACCACGAAGATCACGCCGGTTGCTGCCCAGCCGCCGGTGGCGTCGTGCACCACGCCTACCAGGAACGGCCCGCAGGCCGCCAGGGTGTAGCCCACGCCCTGGGCCATGCCGGAGAGGTTGGAGGCGACGTGGGAGTCCGGAGAGCGCAGCACGATCAGCGCCAGCGCAATGCTGAAGGTACCGCCCTGGCCAAGGCCCAGGACCACGGCCCAGCCCCAGATTCCGCTCAGCGGGGCGAACAGCAGGCCGAGCAGGCCAGCCAGGGTCAGGCTCATGACGATCACCACCGCAATGCGCTGGTCCTTGCCACGAGTGGCCAGCCAGGGCGCCGCCAGGGCGCTGAACAACTGCACCATTACCGAGCCGGAAAGCACCAGCCCGGCTTCCACTGCGCTCAGGCCGCGGTCGATGAGGATGGACGGCACCCAGCCGAAAACGATGTAGGCCAGCGACGACTGCAAGCCCATATACAGTGTGACCTGCCAGGCGAGCGGGTCGCGCCACAGGCCCTTTACCTTGTATACCGGGCGATGGGCGTGATGGTTCTGGCGGGTCTGCGGCAACCAGATCACTGCTGCGACGATGGCGGGGATCGCCCAGAACGCCAGCGCCAGTTGCCAGCTATCGCCCATCAGCCCTGCCAGCGGCACGGTGGATCCGGCGGCGGTGGCGGCGCCCAGGCACAGGGCCATGGTGTAGACGCCGGTCATGGTCCCGGCGATGTGCGGGAAGTCGCGTTTGACGATGCCCGGCAGCAGTACACCGATGATGCCGATGCTGGCGCCGGCTACCAGGCTGCCGAGAAACAGTCCGGCCACCGGGAACAGGCTGCGCAGGACGATGCCGCCGGCCAGGGTGAAGAGGATCAGCAGCACGGTGCGCTCGGCGCCCAGGCGCCGAGCCAGCATCGGCGCCAATGGTGCGAACAGGCCCAGGCAGAGCACCGGCAAGGTGGTCAGCAGGCCGGCGGCGGCGGCGGACAGACCGGTGCCGTCACGCACGGTGTTGAGCAGCGGCGACAGGCTGGAAAGCGCCGGACGCAGGTTGATCGCCACCAGCACCAGGCCCAGCAGCAACAGCCAGGTGCGTTGCGGGGGTGGGGCGGCCTTGGCAGTGCTGTCGTCTTCGGCGTCGATCAGCAGCTCTTCGGGTGGGCAGGACACCTTGTGCTCGGCGTCTTTCGGGTCATTGGGCAAGGACATGGTGGGCATTCCAGGGCAGCAAGGCAGAAAGCGTTCGTAGATAGAATCAGGAATCAGATCAGCAGCGCGCGGTTCGCCTGTGCCGCCGCGTCGGCGTCGCCACGGGCGATGGCGTCCAGCAGCTCGCGGTGCAGCTCGAAGCTCGGCTGCGGACGGGTCGGGTCGCCGATGGTGCGCTCCAGGCCGGCGCGGATCACCTGGGAGAAGTAGCGGTACAGCTCGCTGAGCACCGGGTTGTGGGCGCTGTCCACCACGCGCTGGTGGAAGGCCAGGTCATGGGCGATGTACTGATCCAGTGATCCGCCGTGATGCACGGCGGAGGCTTCCAGCGCTTCGCGCAGGGCGGCGAGGTCGGCTTCGGTCCGGCGCTCGGCGGCCAGCCGGCTGGCTTCCACTTCGATGACGCCGCGTGCTTCCAGTGCCTGCTCCACCGAGCTGCGGGCCAGCACCAGCATGGTGTCCAGCGGGTTGGCGCAGGCGCGCACGTAGGTGCCGTCGCCCTGGCGCACTTCCAGCACGCCGGAGAAGGTCAGCACGCGCACCGCTTCGCGCACGGTATTGCGGCTGATACCGAGGGACTCGGCCAGTTCCGGCTCCGGAGGCAGGCGCTGGCCCAGTGGCCAGGTGCCGTCGGCGATACGCAGGTGGATCTGCTCGAGGGCGATGTCCACCAGCGAGCGCTTCTGAATGGGGCTTGGCATTGAAACATCCAATCATCGGATGAATTTGGTGAGGCCAAGATTAGGACAGTTCCACGCTGGCTGGCAATCCGGGAAGAAGAGAGGGCCGCCGGAGCGGGGGGCGCTCCGGCGGTGGGCATCGACGCGGATCAGGCGGCGATGTTCACCAGGCTGCCACTGGTCGCCTGGAGGGTTGTGACTTCGCTGCTCTGGTACTGCTTGAGCAGGTTGGCCACCAGTTTCTGGTAGGCGGCACCGGTGTTGGCGCTGGTCGACGATGTGCTGGTGGCAGTGGTCGTCGTGCTGTCCGAAGAACTGCTGGAGGAATTGTCGAACGAGCCGCTGGCGGCCGAAGCCGGCGGGGGCGGCGGCGGGCCCTCGGGACGTTGGGCCTGCAGCGCGCTGGAAAGCTCGTCGCTGCTGATGGAACCGCTGCCGTCCGCGTCGAGCTGGCTGAACAGCTCGCTCAGGCGTTCGCTGTCGTCGCTGCTTCCCAGGGCGGAGAGTTCGTCGCTGCTGATGCTGCCGTCACCGTCACTGTCCAGCGCGCTGATCAGGTCTTCGGCGGAATCGCCCATGCCCATGTCGCCGGGTGGTGGTGGGGGAGGAGGCATGGCCGCCGCCAGTTCGTCCTGGGAGATGCCGCCGCTGCTGTCGCTGTCCAGCTCGCTGAGCAGGGCGTCGATGTCGATGTCGCTGCTGTTCGAGTCGTCACTGGACGACAGCGCGCTGGTCAGTTCGTCCTTGCTGATGCTGCCGTCGCCATCGCTGTCGATGGACTTGAACAGGTCTTCCTGGAATTTCGCCGCGCCCTGGGAGTTGCCAGTGCCGCCGCCCTGCGTGGCGGTGGTGCTGCTGGCGGTCTGGGTACGGGCGAGCGAGCTGGTGTAGTAGCTCGCATAGCTGCTGCTCACGCCGCTGATCATGGGGGAATCTCCGTGGTTGCCGAAGCGGAGGGTTCTCCGCTGATGACAGCCTCGGGTATGTCTGTGTCGCGGGTTTGTGCGCTTTGTTTGCTGGCGGCTACAACGGCGTTACGCCGTTGTGCTTCTGGGCAGGCGCAGCACGGCGGTGGCGCCGCCGCCGGGGGTTTCCTCGAAGTACAGGTCGCCGCCCTGGCGCCGCGCGGCATCGCGGGCGATGGCCAGGCCCAGGCCGACGCCGCCGGAATTGCGGTTGCGCGAGCCTTCCAGGCGGAAGAAGGGTTCGAACACCTGTTCGCGCAGCTCGGCGGGAATGCCCGGGCCATGGTCGCGCACGCGGATTTCCAGTTCGCGCATGCCGTCGCGCAACTCGATGCTGACATCGCCGGCGTAGCGCAGGGCATTGTCCAGCAGGTTGTTCAGGCACGAGCGCAGCGCCATCGGCTGCACCTTGAGCGGAGCGCAGTAACCCTCCACGCCGACATCGGCACCGCGTTCGCAGGCGTCTTCCGCCAGCGAGTCGGCCAGCGCCTTCACGTCGAACCACTGCAGCGGCTCGGTGGCGCGTTCCTGCTGCAGGTAGTGCAGGGTGGAGTCGAGCATGCCGATCATCTCGGCCAGGTCCTGGCCGATGCGGGTGCGCAGTTGCGGGTTGTCGATCTCCTCGACGCGCAGGCGCAGACGCGACAGCGGGGTGCGCAGGTCATGGGACACCGCTACCAGCATGCGGCTGCGCTGCTGCACCTGTTCGCGGATACGTTCGCGCATGCGATTGAAGGCGTGGGCCGCCTGGCGTGCTTCGCGCGGGCCGGTTTCCGGCAGCGGCGGGCTGTCCAGGTCCTCGGAGAGGCGCAATGCGGCGTCGCCCATGTGTTGCACCGGGCGGGCGAGCAGGCGCGCGCCGACATAGGCGGCGAGGATCAGTGTCAGCAACTGGAAGGCGAAAGGAACGCTCCAGAACGGCAGGCGCGGGCCGGGCGGTGGCGGCGGACGGAAGCCTTCGGGGCCTGCCTGGAAACCTCCTGGAGGAGGGCCGCGCTCGAAGCCGTGTTCCGTCGGCGGAGGCGGGGGAGGTGGCGGCTCGTGGCGCGGACCGTAATGGTGGAACCAGGCGAACGCCAGCAGGTGGGCGACCACGATGGCCAGCAGGAATACCCCGAACAGCCGGGCGAACAGGCTGTCGGCACGCTCCAGGGGTTTTTCCTTTGCGCGCTCGGGCGCGGACTCAGGCGATGTCGCGGACATCGAACAGGTACCCTTCACCGCGCACGGTCTTGATCAGCCGCGGCGAGCGCGGATCGTCGCCAAGCTTCTGCCGCAGGCGCGAGACCAGCAGGTCGATGCTGCGGTCGAAGGCTTCGATGGCGCGGCCACGGGCGGCGTCCAGCAGCAGTTCACGGTTGAGCACCCGCCGCGGGCGTTCGAGGAACACCCAGAGCAGGCGGAATTCAGCGTTGGACAGCGGCACCACCAGGCCATCGGGCGCATGCAACTGGCGCAACACGCTGTCCAGGCGCCACTGATCGAAGCGCACCTGGGCGCGCGGTTCGCCGCGGCTGCCTTCCTCGCTGGTGAGGCTGGTGCCGCGCACACGGCGCAGGATGGTCTGGATGCGTGCTACCAGTTCGCGCGGCTCGAAGGGCTTGGCCATGTAGTCGTCGGCACCCAGTTCCAGGCCGATGATGCGGTCCGCCGGCTCGCAGCGTGCGGTGAGCATGAGGATCGGGATGTCTGACTCGGCGCGCAGGTAACGGCACAGGGACAACCCGTCTTCGCCGGGCAGCATCAGGTCCAGCACTACTACGTCGAAGCTTTCGTTCTCCAGCGCACGACGCATTTCGACGCCGTCGGCGACGCCGTGGGTCTCGATGTTGAAGCGCGCGAGGTAACCGCAGAGCAGCTCGCGGATCGGCTCGTCGTCATCCACCAGCAGTGCACGGGTAGTCCAGCGGCGTGGGTCGTCGGTAGAGGTCGGGTACATGAAGAAACCTGTCGCGGGAGAACGTGGGGCAGGATGGCCAGAGGCCGCCAGGGGCATGCGACACGTGCATGCTAACCCGTCATCGCGTGCGCGGGCCATGGTCGGCGAGGCTGCGGCCCGCGGGTGTCGCCAGCGTGTCCGCTGTGTGTCGGGTTCGATACAAAGTCGCGGCATGCCATTGCAGAGCGGTTTTTTACGTTTTCTTTATGCGCCTCGCCGAGTGCGGGAATCGCTCCTTTACGCGTTGCTTGCGGAAAATTTCCGTCAAGCGGCAAACGCCGTTTCAAGCGATGGAATCGCCCGCGTGAGGAGAAAGCAATCATGAGCGTGCTCGACGGTGTGTCCCTGGTCCTGGCCACGGGACTGTTCATCTACCTGCTGGTGGCGCTGTTGCGCGCCGACCGTTCCTAGGAGCGTTCATGAACAGTCATGACGTGTTGCTGATCGTCGCCTTCCTGGCGCTGGTGCTGGTGCCGGCGCCCTTCCTCGGGCGCTTCTACTACAAGGTGATGGAGGGGCAGCGCACCTTCCTCAGTCCCGTGTTCCTGCCGGTGGAGCGGGCCATTTATCGCGCGTGCGGCATCCATCCTGAAGACGAGCAGGACTGGAAGGGCTATACCCTGGCCCTGCTGGCGTTCAACCTGGTGGGATTGGTGCTGCTGTTCGCCATCCTCATGCTGCAGGGGCTGCTGCCGCTCAACCCGCAGAACCTGCCGGGCCTGGAGTGGACGCTGGCGTTCAACACTGCGGTGAGTTTCGTCACCAACACCAACTGGCAGGCCTATAGCGGCGAAGCCTCGCTCAGCTACCTGAGCCAGATGCTCGGCCTGACCGTGCAGAACTTCGTCAGCGCCGCCGTCGGCCTGGCCGTGCTGGTGGCGTTGGCCCGTGGCATCTCGCGCAAGTCGACGAACAACCTCGGCAACTTCTGGGTCGACCTGACCCGCGCTACCCTCTACGGGCTGATCCCGCTGTGCCTGCTGCTGGCGCTGTTGCTGGTCTGGCAGGGCGTGCCGCAGACCTTCCTCGACTATGCCCACGCGCTGACCGTGCAGGGCGCCGACCAGTCCATCCCGCTGGGCCCGGCGGCCAGCCAGATTGCCATCAAGCAGCTGGGCACCAATGGTGGCGGTTTCTTCGGCGTGAACTCGGCGCATCCGTTCGAGAACCCGACCATCTGGAGCAACCTGTTCGAGGTCGTGTCGATCATCCTGATCCCGGCCGCGCTGGTGTTCACCTTCGGCCACTACGTGAAGGACCTGCGCCAGAGCCGCGCCATCCTCGGCTGCATGCTGGTGCTGTTCGCCCTCGGCCTGGGTGCTTCGCTGTGGGCCGAGTACCAGCCGAACCCGGCGCTCAGCGCGCTGCCGGTGGAGCAGGTCGCGCCGCTGGAAGGCAAGGAAAGCCGCTTCGGCACCACTGCCAGCGTGCTCTGGTCGGTGACCACCACCGCCGCCTCCAACGGCTCGGTGAACGCCATGCATGACAGCCTGAACCCGCTGTCGGGCATGGTGGCGATGCTCAACATGATGGTCGGCGAAGTGATCTTCGGCGGCGTCGGCGCGGGGCTCTACGGCATGCTGCTGTTCGTCCTGGTGGCGGTGTTCCTCGCCGGGCTGATGGTCGGCCGCACCCCCGAATACCTCGGCAAGAAACTCGAAGCCCGCGAAGTCCGCCTGCTGGTGGCGACCCTGCTGGTGATGCCGGTCGGCGTACTGGTGCTCGGTGCCATCGCCGCCAGCCTGCCGGGCCCGGCCTCGGCGGTCAGCAACCCCGGCGCACATGGTTTCAGCCAGTTGCTTTATGCCTACACCTCGGGCACCGCGAACAACGGCTCGGCCTTCGGTGGCTTCGGCGCCAACACGCCGTTCCACAACCTGATGATCGCCCTGGCCATGCTGATCGGCCGCTTCGGCTACATCCTGCCGGTGCTGGCGATCGCCGGCAGCCTGGCGGCGAAGAAAGCCACACCCGTGGGCCCCAACAGTTTCCCCACCCACGGCCTGCTGTTCGTCAGCCTGCTGACCGCCACCATCCTGCTGGTGGGCGGCCTGAACTTCCTGCCGACGCTGGTGCTGGGCCCGGTGGCCGATCACCTGACGCTCGGTTTCTGAGGAACCTTTCATGAACGCTAAAACCCTGGAACTGGTCCTGAACAAGGCCGCCGAGAAACGTCCGACCACCGCGCTGTCCGCCCTGTGGAAACCGGCGCTGCTGCAGGCCTTTGTCAAGCTTGACCCGCGCCAGTTGCAACGCTCGCCGGTGATGCTGGTGGTGGCCCTGACTGCCGTACTGACCACCGTGCTCTGTGTGGTCGGTGGTGAGGCGGTGCCCACCTTCGTCGCCGTGCAGATTGCCGTGTGGCTCTGGTTCACCGTGCTCTTCGCCAACTTCGCCGAAGCCCTCGCCGAAGGCCGCGGCAAGGCCCGCGCCGACAGCCTCAAGGCCGGCACCCAGGGCCTGCAGGCCATGCGCCGGACCGCCAGCGGCAAGTTCGAGAAAGTCGCCGCCAGCAGCCTGCGCAAGGGCGACGTGGTGCGCGTCGAGGCTGGCGAGCTGATCCCCGGCGACGGCGAGGTGATCGAAGGCGTGGCGGCGGTCAACGAAGCCGCCATCACCGGCGAATCCGCGCCGGTGATCCGCGAATCCGGCGGCGACCGCTCCGCCGTCACCGGCAACACCCGGTTGGTTTCCGATTGGCTGCTGGTGAAGATCACCGCCAACCCCGGCGAGTCCACCCTCGACCGCATGATCGCCCTGGTGGAGGGCGCCAAGCGCCAGAAGACCCCCAACGAAGTGGCGCTGGATATCCTGCTGATCGGCCTGACGCTGATCTTCCTGCTGGTGGTCGTCACCCTGAAGCCGTTCGCCCTGTTCGTCGGCGGCAATCTGCCGCTGGTGTTCCTGGTGGCGCTGCTGGTCACGCTGATCCCCACCACCATCGGCGGTCTGCTTTCGGCCATCGGTATCGCCGGCATGGACCGTCTGGTGCGCCTGAACGTCATCGCCAAGTCGGGCCGCGCCGTGGAAGCGGCGGGGGATGTGCATGTGCTGATGCTCGACAAGACCGGCACCATCACCTTCGGCAACCGCCGCTGCAGCGCGTTGCACACCGCCCCCGGCGTGCAACCGCTGGAACTGGCCGAAGGCGCGTTCCTTGCCTCGCTGGCCGATGATACGCCCGAGGGCAAATCCATCGTCGAGTTCCTCCGTGCGCAGATCATCCTGCCGGAGCCGGACCGTAACCGTGTGACGCCGATTGCCTTCAGCGCCGAGACGCGCCTGTCGGGGATCGACTTCGACGGCCATGTCTACCGCAAGGGCGCCGTGGACGCCGCGCTGGCCTTCGTCGGCCTGGACCGCTCGCAGATGCCGGAAAGCCTCGCCAAGGAGATCGAGCGCATCGCCCAGAGTGGCGGCACCCCGCTGCTGGTGGTGGCCGACGGCAAGCTGCTGGGCGCCATCCACCTCAAGGACGTGGTCAAGCCGGGTATCCGCGAGCGCTTCGCCGAGCTGCGCCGCATGGGTATCCGCACCGTGATGGTGACCGGCGACAACCCGTTGACCGCCGCCGCCATCGCTGCCGAAGCGGGTGTGGACGATGTGATTGCCGAGGCCACGCCAGAGAAGAAGCTGGCGCGCATCCGCCAGGAGCAGGGCGAGGGCCGCATGGTCGCCATGTGCGGCGACGGCGCCAACGATGCTCCGGCCCTCGCGCAGGCTGATGTCGGCATGGCCATGAACGACGGCACCCAGGCCGCCCGCGAGGCCGCCAACCTGGTGGACCTGGACAGCGACCCGACCAAGCTGCTCGACGTGGTGCAGGTGGGCAAGGAGCTGCTCGTGACCCGTGGCGCGCTGACCACCTTCTCGGTGGCCAACGACGTGGCCAAGTACTTCGCCATCCTTCCCGCGCTGTTCGCCGGCATCTACCCGCAACTGGGCGTGCTCAACGTAATGAAGCTGGCCAGCCCGCAGAGCGCCATCCTCTCGGCCATTGTGTTCAACGCGCTGATCATCGTCGCGTTGATCCCGCTGGCCCTGCGCGGCGTGCGCGTACAGGCCAGCGACGCCTCGCAGCTGCTGCGGCGCAACCTGCTGATCTACGGCGTGGGCGGGCTGGTGGCGCCGTTCGTGGGGATCAAGGTGATCGACATGCTGCTGGTCGCTATCGGCCTCGCCTGAATCGGCTTTTCGTAGGAGCGAGCTCGCTCGCGAACCGCCCGAGCGCCGGAGCAGCCGGATGACTGTTCGCGAGCAAGCTCGCTCCTACAGGCAACGCCCGGCGCTGAACGGGCCGGGTGCACCGAACAACTCCCTCTCCCTTCAGGGAGAGGGCGGGGGAGAGGGTAGCCAGCCCCGCCCCCGACCCAACAGAGGAACACGAAAAATGCTCAACCAACTCCGCCCCGCCATCGCCTCGCTGGTACTGCTCAGTGCCGTCACCGGCGTCGCTTACCCACTGGCCGTCACCGGCATCGCCCAGGTCGCGTTCCACGATCAGGCCAACGGCAGCCTGGTGCGTGATGACCAGGGCAACGTACGCGGCTCGGCCCTGATCGCGCAGAAGTTCGACGGCGCCCAGTGGTTCCATTCGCGCCCCTCCGCCGGCGACTTCGCCACCGTCTCCAGCAGCGCCAGCAACCTCGCGCCCGGCAACCCGGCGCTGGCCGAACGAATCGCCAAGGACGCCGCTGCCCAGCAGATCGGTGCGCAGCCGGTGCCGCTGGCGCTGGTCACTACCTCCGGCAGCGGCCTCGACCCGCAGCTGCCGCCCGCTGCCGCGCTGTACCAGGTGCCACGCATCGCCCTGGAGCGCGGCGTACCGGCCGCGAGCCTGGAGAAGCTGGTGGAGGCGAACACCGAGCGCCCGCTGATCGGCCCCGCCGTGGTCAACGTGCTGGCGCTGAACATGGCCCTGGCCAGCCTGCCTCGCTAGACTCCAGCGCCAGAGCCGTCCAGGTCGATGCACAAGGTCACCAACCTGTAGCGGACCGCTCCCTCTCCCCTCTGGGAGAGGGCTGGGGAGAGGGGAGGCTCTCCCTGGCAAAACATCAAGCGAGCGCCGAAAGCGCCCCGAGGATAGCGACATGACCGACCCCAACCGCGCCGACGCCCTGCTGGCCGACCTGCCTCCCATGGGCCGTGGCCGCCTCAAGGTATTCCTCGGCGCCGCGCCGGGCGTCGGCAAGACCTACGCCATGCTGCTGGCCGCCCAGAGTCAGCTGCGCCAGGGCGTGAAGCTGCGCGTCGGTGTCGTGGAAACCCACGGTCGTGCCGAGACCGAGGCATTGCTCGCCGGCCTGCCGCAACAGGCGCTCAAGCGCTCCGTCTACCGTGGCATCATCCTGGAGGAAATGGACCTCGATGGACTGCTCAGCGAGCCGCCGACGCTGGCGCTGGTGGACGAGCTGGCCCACAGCAACGCCCCCGGCAGCCGCCACGCCAAGCGCTGGCAGGACATTCAGGAACTGCTCTCCGCCGGCATCGACGTCTACACCACGGTCAACGTCCAGCACCTGGAAAGCCTTAACGATCACGTCCGCGATATCACCGGCGTGCAGGTTCGCGAAACCGTGCCCGACTGGGTGCTGCAGGAAGCCTACGAACTGCTGCTCATCGACCTGCCGCCGCGCGAGCTGCTGGAGCGCCTGCGCGAGGGCAAGGTCTACGTGCCCGAGCAGGCCCGCGCCGCCATCGACGCCTTTTTCAGCCAGACCAATCTCACCGCGCTGCGCGAGCTGGCCATGCAGACTGCCGCCGCGCGGGTCGATGCCGACCTTGCCCATCGCTACCGCCAGCAGGGCGGCGAGGCGCCCGCCGTGCGCGGGCGCTTGCTGGTCGGCGTGGACGGCGAACACAACGCCGAGCGCCTGGTGCGCCACGCTTGCCGCGTAGCCGAGCGCCGGCACCTGCCCTGGTCGCTGGTGCATGTGGATACCGGCGAGGCGCGCAGCGAAGAGTCGCGCATGCAACTGCAGAGTGCCCAGCAACTGGCGGAGCGCCTGGGCGGCGATGTTGTCGAACTGCGCGGTGGCGAAGTCGCACGAACCCTGGTCGAACACGCCAAGGAACGTCGCGCCACGCTGTTGCTGGTCGGCCGCTCACGACAACGCTGGTACCGCCAGCTGTTCGGCGGCGGGCTCGCCGCGCGCCTGCTGCGCCTGGGCGACGGGCTGGAAATCAGCGTGCTCGGCAGCGAGGCCGATCTCACTCCGCCCAAGGTTCGCGCGCAAGCGCCCTGGCCCTGGGGCAATTACCTGCTCGCTGCGCTGGCCGCTGCCTGCGCCAGCGCACTGGCTTGGGGCGTGGCCAGCGTGCTGGAGCTGCCGAACATCTCCCTGGTCTTTCTCGCCGCCGTGCTGCTTGTGGCGGTGCGCAGCAGCCTGGGTCCGTCGCTGGCCTGTGCGGTGCTGTCGTTCCTGGCCTACGACTTCCTGTTCATACCGCCGCATTTCTCCTTTTCCATCCAGCGCGAAGAAGACGTCCTGACCCTGCTGTTCTTCCTGCTCATGGCCGGCCTCACTGGCAACCTCGCGGCTCGCCAGCGCCGGCAACTGCAAGCGCTGCGCGAGACGCAGGAAGAGACCAGCCAGATGCTCGAGCTGTCGCGCAAGCTGACCGCCGCCACTGACCGCCAGGCGGTGATGGCGGCCGCAGTGCAACAACTGGGCGGCTGGGAGGGGCTGGATATCTGCCTGCTCGGCCGGGTCAACGGCGAGTGGAAACTGGAGGGTGGCCTCAACCGCACGCTGGAAGACCAGGAACGCGCCGCCGCCGACTGGGCCTGGCAGCACGACCAGCCCGCGGGACTGGGCACTGGCACGTTGCCGGGTGGACGCTGGTGGTGGTGGCCGCTGTCCGGCGAGGACGGCCCGCTGGCACTGCTGGGCGTCAGCCCGCGCGATTCGCAAGCTTTGCCTGGGGCGCGCCGTCGTCTGCTGGCTGCTCTTGGTCAACCGTTGGCGCAAGCATTGGCCCGCGCGCGGTTGGCTGAGGACCTCGAAGCCGCGCGTCTGCACGGCGAAACCGAACAACTGCGCAGCGCGCTGCTGGCCTCGGTCAGCCACGACCTGCGGACGCCGCTCACCTCCATGCGTGGCGCCATCGATAGCCTGCTGGCGCTGGGCGATGCGATCCCACCGCCGGATCGCCGCGAGCTGCTGGAAAGCACCCGTGACGAGGCCGAGCGCCTGGATCGCTACATCCAGAACCTGCTGGACATGACCCGCCTCGGCCACGGTGGCCTGAAGCTGTCGCGCGACTGGGTGTCGCCCGGCGACATCGTCGGCAGTGCGCTCAACCGCCTGCGCGCCGTGGTCGCCCCCTATCGCGTGGAAACCCGCGTGCCGCCGGAGCTGCCGCTGCTCTATGTGCATGCCGCGCTGATCGAGCAGGCGCTGGTCAACGTGCTGGAAAACGCCGCGCGCTTCTCTCCGCCGCAAGGCCGCCTGCGGGTGGCGGTGGAGCAGGGCGAGGAGGAGTTGCGTTTCCTGGTCAGCGACGAAGGGCCGGGCATTCCGCCGGCCGAGCGCGAGAAGATCTTCGACATGTTCTACACCGCCGCGCGAGGCGACCGTGGCGGGCAGGGCACCGGGCTGGGCCTGGCGATCTGCCAGGGCATGGTTGGTGCCCATGGTGGGCGGATCACCGTCGAGGATGGCATCGACGGGCGCGGCACCACCCTCGTGTTGCACCTGCCGCTGCAACAACAGCCGGACCTGGAGCAGCTTGATGCTGCTGTCTGAAAGGCTCAAGCTGGACGCCCCCAGCCATCCCGGACTGCCGATGAACGCCAGCGCCGCCACCATCCTGGTCGTCGACGACGAACCGCAGATCCGCAAGTTCCTCCGCATCAGCCTGAGTGCCGGCGGCTACAAGGTGCTCGAAGCCGGCACCGGCGAAGAGGGCCTGGCCCAGGCAGCGCTGGGCCGCCCGGACCTGGTGGTGCTCGATCTCGGCCTGCCGGACAAGGACGGCCAGGATGTGCTGCGTGAGCTGCGCGAGTGGTCGCAGGTGCCGGTGCTGGTGCTCTCGGTGCGCGCCAGCGAAAGCGAGAAGGTGCTGGCGCTGGACAGCGGCGCCAACGACTACGTGACCAAACCCTTCGGCATCCAGGAGTTTCTCGCGCGCATCCGCGTGCTGTTGCGCCAGGGCGCGAGCGGCGAGACGCAGGAAGCAGTGGTTGCGGTGGGGCCGCTGAGTGTGGATTTCTCCTATCGTCGTGTACTGCTCGATGGCGAGGAAGTCTCGCTGACCCGCAAGGAGTACGCCGTACTGTCGACCCTGGCGCGCCACGTTGGCCGGGTGGTCACCCAGCAGCAACTACTCAAGGACATCTGGGGGCCGACGCATACCGAGGACACCCACTACCTGCGCGTAGTGGTTGGCCATCTGCGGCAGAAGCTCGCCGATGATCCGGCGACGCCGCGATTCATCGTCACCGAGGCTGGTGTCGGTTATCGCTTGCGCGAGGCCTGATCGCGCGACGTACGTTCCCGCGTAGGAGCGGACTCCGTCCGCGATGTGTGTGCCTCGCGCCTTTGTTTCCCGCGCCGCTCCGGAGCGCGCATTGGCTTCCTGTTTCGCCCCCTCGGGCGACCTCCTTTGGCAAACGACCCAAAGGAGGCAAAGGTCTTGCCCCAATCATCCGGTTTTTCGCTTGGGGCGAAAAATTCCCTCGTTGAATCGAAGTTTCAGGGGCACGCTGCGAAGGGCCGTCCCTGGCCCATCGCAGCTCTCGCGGCATCCATGCCGCTCAACCCCTGAAACTCCGCTTCAACGAGGCCTCCTGAACGGGGCGTTCGGCGTGCGCGGGTATTTCTCTGGAAATCTTCAAAAGCCAGAGCCAGAGCCAGAGCCAGAGCCGCGCGGGTTGGGTTTCTGTAGGAGCGAGCTTGCTCGCGAACCCGCACGGCACCGGATCAGCCGGTCAATACGGATTCTCCGCCTCATACCGATCCAGCGTATCGCTGGCGATCTGCCGGCCGAGGGCGATGAGTTCCGGGGCCTTGTAGAACTCGAAGAAGCGGCAAACGCGCTTGGGCACGTTGATCAGGATGTCCGGCGGGTAGCCGGCGATCTTGTACTGCGCCAGCGACGTCTGCATCACCTCGAAGCTCTGGTTGACCAGTTCCAGCAAGGAGGCCGGGCTGCTGCTGTCGATCACGTGGCTGCCGGTGGCCGAGCGCGGCGACCCTTTGGCCTGCGGAGCGGCGGCGGGTTGCTGCATCTCCGGTTCGGCGGGCTCTTCCGAGGCGGCCGGCACCGGGTGGAGCAGGGCGTCGGCGATCAGTTCGGGTGGCGGCTCGACTTCGCCTCGGCGGAAGAAGCTCAGCTTGTTCGACAGCCCCGAAATCACCGAATCGAAGCGCCCCTTGAGCGCAGCGGGCCGCTCGATCACCGGCAGCGAGTACTGGCGCTGGTTGGTGGCGTTGAGGTTGACCGCGACGATCAGGTCGGCATGCGTCGAGACCACCGGGACGATGGGCAGCGGGTTGAGCAAACCGCCATCCACCAGCATGCGGGTGCCCTGCATCACCGGGGTGAACAGGCTGGGGATCGCCGCCGAGGCACGCATCGCCTGGTGCAGGCAGCCTTCCTGGAACCAGATTTCCTGCTGGTTGGTCAGGTCGGTGGCGACCGCCGTGTAGGGAATCGGCAAGTCCTCAATGTTGATCTCGCCAAGCAGTTCGTGAATCTTGCCGAACACCCGCTCGCCGCGGATGGCGCCCAGGCGGAAGCTGACGTCCAGCAGGCGCAGCACGTCGAGGTAGTCCAGGCTTTCCACCCAGTCGCGGTACTCGCCCAGCTTGCCGGCGGCGTAGATGCCGCCGATCACCGCGCCCATGGAGCAGCCGGCGATGCACACCACCTCATAGCCGCGCCGTTCGATTTCCTCGATTACGCCAATGTGCGCATAACCTCGGGCTCCGCCGGAGCCAAGCACCAGCGCAATCTGTTTTGACATAGGGCAACTCCGCGTTACGAACTGCCCGACGATACGCCGGGGGTGACGGCCTCGCCAAGCCGGGCTTTGCTAGAATCGGCGTTTGATTTCCCTGCCGGAGCCTCCCGATGAGCGAACCGATCCGCCTGACCCAGTACAGCCATGGTGCCGGTTGCGGCTGCAAGATTTCCCCCAAGGTGCTGGAGGTGATCCTCGCCGGCAGCGGCGCGCAGAACCTTGACCCGAAGCTGTGGGTCGGCAACGCCTCGCGCGATGATGCGGCCGTCTATGAAATCGACGCCGAGCGCGGCGTGGTATCTACCACCGACTTCTTCATGCCGATCGTCGACGATCCCTTCGACTTCGGCCGTATCGCCGCCACCAACGCCATCAGTGACATCTACGCCATGGGCGGCGACCCGTTGATGGCCATCGCCATCCTGGGTTGGCCGGTGAATGTGCTGGCGCCGGAAATCGCCCGCGAAGTGATCGCCGGCGGCCGCAAGGTCTGCGACGAAGCTGGCATCCCGCTGGCCGGCGGGCACTCCATCGACGCGCCCGAGCCGATCTTCGGTCTGGCCGTCACCGGTCTGGTGGAGAAGCGCTTCATGAAGCGCAACGACACCGCCACCGCCGGCTGCAAGTTGTACCTGACCAAGCCGCTGGGCATCGGCATTCTCACCACCGCCGAGAAGAAGGCCAAGCTGCGCGCCGAGGACGTGGGCGTCGCCCGTGACTGGATGTGCACCCTGAACAAGCCCGGCGCGCGCTTCGGCAAGCTCGACGGCGTGAAGGCGATGACCGACGTCACCGGCTTCGGCCTGCTCGGCCACCTGGTGGAAATGGCTGACGGTAGCGGCCTGACTGCCCGCGTTCGCTACGACGCCGTGCCGCGCCTGGCCAGCGTCGAGTACTACCTGGAAGCCGGCTGCGTGCCCGGCGGCACCTTGCGCAATTTCGACAGCTACGGCGAGCGCATCGCGCCATTGCCGGAGCTGCACAAGCTGTTGCTGTGCGACCCGCAGACCAGCGGTGGCCTGCTGGTGGCGGTTGAGCCCGCGGGCGAGGCGCAGTTCCTCGCCACGGCCAAGGAGCTGGGCATGGACCTGGCGCCCATCGGCGAACTGGTTGGCCGACAGAGCCACGCGGTCGAGGTGGAGTGATGCGCGACAACACCCGCCACTACCGCGAGCTGTTCCTCGGTGATGTGAAGATGATGGACGTGCGCGCCCCGGTCGAGTTCGGCAAGGGCGCGTTCCCAAACGTGGTGAATCTGCCGCTGATGAACGACATCGAGCGGCAGAAGGTTGGCACCAGTTACAAGCAGCACGGCCAGCAGGCGGCCATCGCCCTGGGCCACGAGCTGGTCTGCGGGCAGCTCAAGGCCGAGCGCATCGAGGCCTGGGCGAACTTCGCCGCGGCCAATCCCGAGGGCTACCTGTACTGCTTCCGTGGCGGTCTGCGTTCGCAGATCACCCAGCAATGGCTCAAGAGCGAGGCGGGCATCGAGTATCCGCGCGTGGTTGGCGGCTACAAGGCGATGCGTGGCTTCCTCTTCGACACCACCCGCGCCGCCGTCGAGGAATGCCAGTTCGTGCTGGTGGGCGGCCTGACCGGCACCGGCAAGACCGAGGTCATCGCCCAGCTGGCCAACAGCCTGGACCTGGAAGGCCACGCCAACCATCGCGGCTCCGCTTTTGGCCGCCGCGCCACGCCGCAGCCGGCGCAGATCGATTTCGAGAACCGCCTGGCCATCGACATCCTGAAAAAGCGTCATGCCGGCATGGAGCAGTTCGTGCTGGAGGACGAGGGGCGCATTGTCGGCAGCTGCTCGGTGCCGCTGGAGCTGTACCAGGGCATGCAGCACTACCCGCTGGTGTGGCTGGAGGACAGCTTCGAGCAGCGCGTGGAGCGCATCCTCAAGGACTACGTGGTGAACCTGTGTGCCGACCATGTGCAGGTGGTGGGCGAGGAGGGTGGTTTCGACTCCTTCGCGGCGTACCTGCGCAAGAGCCTGTCGGGCATCGTCAAGCGCCTGGGCGGCGAGCGTTACCAACGCCTGGCGGCGATCATGGATGCGGCCCTGGAAGAGCAGAAGCGCAGCGGCGCGGTGGACCTGCACCGGGGTTGGATCGAGGGGCTGCTGGGCGAGTACTACGACCCGATGTATGCCTTCCAGCGCGAGAGCAAGGGCGAGCGCGTGGAGTTCCGTGGGACGCAGGACGAGGTCGTGGAGTATCTGAGGTTCCGCGCGGAGCGTTAGCTCTTTTGTAGGAGCGAGCTTGCTCGCGAACAGATTTCCCGGCCAATCCCGTGCCTGGGCGGTTCGCGAGCAAGCTCGCTCCTACAAACAAAGCGCTCCGCGCTATTGGCACCTGGCTGCATCCGGCTTTTGCAGGTGCGGGCTCTGTCCGTGATCGCTTCAACGCCGCAGCGGAATCAGCGGCTCTTGCCGTCATACTCCTTCACCGTCAGCCCCGACAGCTCAACGCCGGGCAGGCAGCGCACGTTGATCGCCGCCATCGGCGTGCCGTCCGGCGCGCTGGCGTAGGCCAGCGGAGCACAGCCGCAGGTGGGGCAGAAACGATGCTCGATGCGGTGGGTGTTGAACGTATAGGTGCTCATCGCACTCTCAGGAGTCGTCAGCTTCAGCTTGCCGCGCGGCACGAACCACAGCAGCGAACCCTTGCGCCTGCAGATCGAGCAGTTGCATGACACGACTTCACCGACATCCCCTTCCACTTCGAACGCGATCTGTCCGCAATGGCAACTACCCTGATGCACCATGATCCTTCTCCTGTCGGGATATCCCGTGGTCAAACAGTGTAGTAGTCGCTTGAATGCCATCCGTCCGATGGCATACTGCGGCGCCGTCCGGCAGGCCTCTGCGCCGCGTTCTAAGCTGGATTCATCCCCGAACACCTCCAGGAGTTTCGTCATGCCGCGCATTCCCCTGATCATCGCTCTGCTGCTGGCCGTCGCCGGCTGCTCGGGCAAGACCGTCAACCGCGACAGCTGCGCCAACGAACTGAACGCCGCCTGGCACGAACTGGACCTGGCCAAGGCCGAAGGTTTTGCCGGCACCGTCAGCTACTCGAAGGCCCTGGGCCTGCTGACCGCCGCCAAGACCCAGCAGCAGGTCGAGGCCTACACCGGCTGTTCCGACAAGGCCAGCCGCGCGCGCTTCTACATCAAGGAATCCCGCGCCGGCCGCTGAGCCATCGCACAGGCGGGCCGCTAGCTGCGGCCCGCGCCTTGCCGCCGCATTACCCACCGTCTTGTCCGGATCTGCCCATGCAACTCGACTTCACTCAATTGTCCAAGGCCGAGTCCTACCGCTGGCTGGCCTCCACCGTCACGCCGCGGCCGATCGCCTGGGTGACCACGCTGTCCGCGGACGGCAAGAGCAACCTCGCGCCGTTCAGCTTCTTCCAGGTGATCAGCGATTCGCCGCCGACCCTGCTGGTCAACACCAGTGTGCGCGAAGACGGCAGCGTCAAGGACACCCTGCGCAACGTGCGCGAAACCGGCGAGCTGGTGATCCACCTGGTCAGTGCCGCCCAGGCCGAGGCCATGAACGCCACCGCTGCCTGGCTGCCCCACGGCGACAGCGAGATCGAGCACGCCGGCATCGCCACCGTGCCCAGTGAGCGCGTGGCACCGCCCCGCGTCGTGGGTGCGCCGGTGGCCTTCGAATGCCAACTGGCGGAAATCATGCCGTACCCGGCGCAGAACCCTTCCAGCATGCTGATCTTCGCCCGCGTGCTGCTGGCGCACATCGACGAGTCGGTGATGCAGGACGAGCGCCACGTCGACCCGGCGAAGCTGGATCTGGTGGGCCGCCTGGGCGGCACCCAGTACAGCTACACCCGCGACACCTTCAGCATGATTCGTCCCAGGTAAGCGCGAGTGCCTGGCGCCGTGGCGTCAGGCGAACTCCAGTTCCAGGCCGAGATGCCAGTGGATGCCGCCCATGTGCGCCACGTCCAGCCGCTCGCCGAGGGCGAAGAGTTCCGAGAGCAATTCGTCGCGGCGGCCGAGTTCCAGCGCGTTGTCGTGGATCAGGCAGACGATGCCATGCATCAGGCGCCAGCCGGCCTGGGCATCGAACCAGCAGTCCAGCCACTCGCCCTGGACTTCGTCGCAGGCCAGCGGGCAGACGAAGCGGCGGATCGGCAGCAGCCCGCGGGCCAGCAGCAACGGATCGAGGCGCCGCTGCTCGCGGTACAGCTCCGGCAGCTGGAGTTCGCGGGCGAATCCCGCCAGCGGGCGCTGCAGGACCAGTTGGTAGTAGGCGTTCATCCGAGCACCTGGAATGGAAGGTCAGAGATCGGAATCTGAACGGTCGGGTAGGTAGGTCGCTGTCGGCTCTATCTGTATCCGTTGTGGGAAAGTGCTGTTCAGTGTTCTGGATACGACCTCCACGTATCTCTGTGCAGCATCACCGTGCCATCACCGCCGCGCCCTCTATCCAGCCAATGGGCGGCGCTCCTAATGTTCCGCCCACAAGCACCGATAACGAGCAGGAGACCTTCGAGGATTTCCTGCAACGCCATTGCGGATGGGGGGAGTAGCCATGGTTGCCTTCGTGCAGCGTCGTCTGGCCGACATGGGCACGGCGAAGAAACTGGCCATCGGTTTCGGCCTGGTGCTGCTGCTCACCGCCCTGGTGGCGGTGATCGGCGTGAGCTCGCTACGGACGATTTCCCAGCGCTTCGACCTGCTGGGCGACATGTCGACCATCAACCGCGAACTGCTGGAAATGCGCCAGAGCGAGAAGGACTTCGTGATCGACGCCAGCGACGCTTCCGCCAAGCGCCTGCGCGAGCACGCCGGCAACCTCGGCGAAGCGGTGGCACGGCTCAAGTCGCAGCCGGACCAGGCAGCGGCAATGACGCGTGTGGAGCAGGGCATCTCCGACTACCTCACCGCCTTCGCCAGTTTCGAGAAATCCAGCAGGAGCCGGCGCCTGTCGCTGGACGCCGCCACCTGGTCGGTGAACGGCGCGTCCAACAGCCTGGACATCCTGCAATCCAGCCTGGCCGACGACGGTGCCTACGAGCTCAAGGACTCCCAGGGTCAGAAGGGCGAGGAACTGTTGCAGCAGGCCGCGCAGGTCAGCCAGCTCTACCGTCTGGTGCTGCAGGGCCTGAACGAGGCGCGCTCGCGCCTGGAAGCCGGCAGCAAGGAGAAAGCCGACGGTGAGAATGGCGAGGGCGGGCGAATCAAGTCTGCCGCCGAGGCGCTGGCACTGTCCGCCAAGCTGCAGGAAGCGATCACCGATCCCACCTACGTCTCGGTGCTCAAGGACGTCATCACCAACATCAACGCCTTCGTCGAGAAGCTCGACGAGTACACCGCCAGCCTCGAACAGGAAAAGCAGGTTCACGCGCAGATGAACGAACGCGCGGCTCAGGTCATGCAGCAGGTCGACGACGCCTACGCCGCCCAGCACTCGGCCATGCAGACCCAGCTGCGCACCAACACGCTGCTGATCGTTGCATCGGCTGCCCTGGCGCTGCTGGTGGGCGCGCTGGCGTCGCTGTTGATCACCTGGATGATCGTGCGGCCGCTGCGCCAGGTCATCGGCATGGCCAGCCGTATCGCCGAGGGCGATTTGAGCGTGAGCGTCGAAGTACGACGCAAGGACGAAGTCGGGCAATTGATGGGCGCTGTGGGCAGCATGGCCGACAGCCTGCGCGGCATTGTCAGCCGCCTGAGCGATGGCGTCGGGCAGATCACCGCCTCCGCTCAGGCGCTGTCCAGCGTTACTGAGCGCACCCAGCACGGCGTGAACTCACAGAAGGCCGAAACCGACCAGGTCGCCACGGCGATGAACCAGATGGCCGCCACTGTCCACGACGTGGCGCGCAATGCCGAGGAGGCAGCCCATTCCGCCGAACAGGCCGACGGCAAGGTCGCCAGCGGGCAGGACGTGGTGCGCCAGACCCTCGGTCGCATCGAACAACTGGCTGACGCGGTGCGTGCGGCCACCGACAGCATCGAACAGCTCGGCCGTGAGAGCCAGAGCATCGGCAGCGTGCTGGACGTGATCAAGAACGTCGCCGAGCAGACCAACCTGCTGGCGCTCAACGCCGCCATCGAGGCTGCGCGAGCAGGCGAGCAGGGCAGGGGCTTTGCCGTGGTGGCCGATGAAGTGCGGGCGCTGGCGCGACGCACCCAGCAGTCCACCGCCGAGATCGAGACGCTGATCGCTGCCCTGCGCAATGGCGCCACCACGTCCGTTCAGCGTATGCAGCGCAGCCACGCGCTGGTGGAGATGACCGTGGGTGACGCGGTGCAGACCGAGGCCGCGCTGGGCAACATCGCCTCGGCGGTGGCGGTGATCCACCAGATGAACCAGCAGATCGCCGCTGCCTCTGAACAGCAGAGCGCGGTGGCCGAGGAGATCAGCCGCAGCGTCACCAGCATCCGCGGCATCGCCGATGAATCGGCGCAGGCCATGGAGTCCACCGCATCGTCCAGCGTCGAGCTGGCCCAGCTCAGCCGCGAACTACAGGGGCTGGTCGGGCAGTTCCGCCTGTGATGCCCGGGCGCTCGCCGCCTGCTCGCGCTTGCGCTGCTGGTGCCAGCGCCGGTAGGCGGTGACGCCGGCCCGCACCGAGCTGAATACCAGCGGCGGCTTTACCTCGCCCAAAGCGCCGGAGCGCTTGAGCATCGCCAGCGTCTCGCCGGTGACCCGAGCCAGGGACAGGTGTACGCCCTGGGCGTCGAGGGTCTGCTGCACTTCGCGCAGGGAGGTCAGGCCGCTGATATCCAGGTTGAGAATCCCCTCGGCATTGAGCAGCACGGCACGCGCATTCGGCGCCTGGGCAACCACCTCGAGGATGCGTTGCTTGAAGTAGTCGGCATTGAAGAACAGGATCGGCGCGTCGAAGCGGTAGATCACCAGTCCCGGCAAGGTGCGCGCGTTGGGGTACTGCTCGACCTCGACCTGGCCGTCGATGCCGTGCACCCAGCCCATCACTGCGTCGTGCGGGCGATAGGTAAGGTAGAGCAGGCGCAGCAGGGCGAGCATGATGGCGACGAAGATGCCCGGCAGCACGCCGACGCTGAGCACGCCGGCGGTGGTCAGCACGCACAGGCCGAACTCGAAACGGCTCAGCGCCCAGAAGCCGCGCAGCGCGCGGAAGTCGATCAGTCCCCAGCCGGCCATCAGCAGCACCGCGCCCAGCGCCGGCATCGGCACCCAGCCCAGCGGTTTGCTGAACAGCAGCAGGACCAGGCCGATCACCAGCGCGGCTACCACGCCGACCATCTGGCTCTTGCCGCCGACCATGTCGTTCACCGCGGTGCGCGAGTCGGCGCCGCTGATGACGAAGCCCTGGGAAATCCCCGCGCCGATGTTGGCCATGCCCAACGCCATGAATTCGTGGTTGGCGTCGATGGCGTAGCCGTGTCGGGCGGCAAAGCTGCGCGCGGTGAGCATGGCGCTGCAGAAACTGACGATGGTGATGCCCATGGCATCGCGGAACAGGCTGCCCAGTTCCTCGACGCTGGTCTTGGGCCAGCTCAGGTGAGGCAGGCCCTGCGGTACTTCGCCAAGCAGCTTGATGCCGTACTGGTCCAGGCCGAACAGTGCGGCGACCAGCGAGGCGAACAGCACGCCGACCAGCGCACCGGGAATCTTCGGGTAGCGTCGCGGCAGCAGGATCATCAGCGCCAGCGTGCCGACGCCCAGTGCCAGCGTCGGCAGGTGCGTGTCGGCCAGGTTGCGCACCAGGGCGATCAGGCCTCGGACAAAGCCGCTGGTTTCGCTGTGGTAGCCGAGGATCTTGCCGAGCTGCCCGGCGATCAGGCTCAGGCCGATGCCGTTCAGATAGCCCACCAGCGTCGGCCGTGAGAGGAAGCTGGCAACGAACCCGGCGCGGGCGAAGCCGGCGGCGATGGAGAGCGCGCCGACCATCACCGCGACGATCATCGACAACTGCAGCAACCGTTCCGGGTTGCCGGCCGCCAGCGGTGTGATGGCCGCTGCGACCATGGCGGCGGTGGCGGCATCCGGGCCGACCATCAATTGCCGCGAGCTGCCGACGATGGCGTAGATCAGCATCGGCAGTATGCAGGCGTAGAGCCCGACCTGCGGCGGGAAGCCGATGATCTGCGAATAGGCGATGGCGGTGGGAATCTGCACCGCGGCCACCGACAGGCCGGCCTGGATATCGCGCGGCAGCCAGTCGGAACGGTAGTGCAGCAGGCTGTCCAGTCCGGGCAGCCAACGGGCGAGCAACATCGAGGGATCTTCCTTGGAATCGACCAAGGGAAATCCTAGCCGGAAAGGCTCAACAGAGCTTGTCGGAAATCATCGAGATAGAGCGCAGAAGTGGGGAGGGTGCCTTGTAGGAGCGAGCTTGCTCGCGCACGTTTCTCCCTGCGATACCAGGGCTGTGCGGGTTCGCGAGCAAGCTCGCTCCTACAAGGTTGCCGGTTGCCCGCCGATGATCGGCTACGGGCAGGAGCAGGCTGTCCAGGCCGGGCAGCCAACGGGCGAGCAACATCGAGGGATCTTCCTTGGAATCGACCAAGGGAAATCCTAGCCGGAAAGGCTCAACAGAGCTTGTCGGAAATCATCGAGATAGAGCGCAGAAGTGGGGAGGGTGCCTTGTAGGAGCGAGCTTGCTCGCGCACGTTTCTCCCTGCGATACCAGGGCTGTGCGGGTTCGCGAGCAAGCTCGCTCCTACAAGGTTGCCGGTTGCCCGCCGATGATCGGCTACGGGCAGGAGCAGGCTGTCCAGGCCGGGCAGCCAACGGGCGAGCAACATCGAGGGATCTTCCTTGGAATCGACCAAGGGAAATCCTAGCCGGAAAGGCTCAACAGAGCTTGTCGGAAATCATCGAGTTAGAGCGCAGAAGTGCGGAGGGTGCCCTGTAGGAGCGAGCTTGCTCGCGAACGCTCCTCCCTGCGATACCAGGGCTGTGCGGGTTCGCGAGCAAGCTCGCTCCTACAAGGTTGCCGGCTGCCCGCCGATGATCGGCTACGGGCATGAGCAGGCTGTCCAGGCCGGGCAGCCAACGGGCGAGCAACATCGAGGGATCTTCCTTGGAATCGACCAAGGGAAATCCTAGCCGGAAAGGCTCAACAGAGCTTGTCGGAATTCATCGAGATAGAGCGCAGAAGTGGGGAGGGTGCCCTGTAGGAGCGAGCTTGCTCGCGAACGCTCCTCCCTGCGATACCAGGGCTGTGCGGGTTCGCGAGCAAGCTCGCTCCTACAATGTTGACGGTTGGCTACGGGTAGGAGCGGACTCCGTCTGCGATACGTCCGCATCGCGCCGGAAGCCATCGCGGACGAGATCCGCTCCTGCGTAACACCAGCAACGCCAGCGGCGGTCAGACCTTCAGCACCAGCTTGCCGAAGTTCTCGCCGCTGAACAGTCTGGCCAGGGTTTCGGGGAAGGTTTCCAGGCCCTCGACGATGTCTTCCTTCGACTTCAGCTTGCCTTCGGCAATCCAGGTCGCCATGTCCTTGAAGCCTTCCTGGAAGCGGTGGGCGTAGTCCATCACCACCATGCCTTCCATGCGCGCGCGATTGACCAGCAGCGACAGGTAGTTGGCCGGGCCGCGTACGGCTTCCTTGTTGTTGTACTGGCTGATCGCGCCGCAGATCACCACCCGTGCCTTGGGCGCCAGACGGGCCAGCACGGCATCGAGGATGTCGCCGCCGACGTTATCGAAGAACACGTTCACGCCCTTGGGGCACTCGCGCTTGAGGCCGGCGTTGACGTCTTCGGCCTTGTAGTCGATGGCGCCGTCGAAGCCCAGTTCCTCCACCAGATAGCGGCATTTGTCAGCGCCGCCGGCGATGCCGACCACTCGGCAGCCCTTGATCCTGGCGATCTGCCCGACCACGCTGCCCACCGCGCCGGCGGCGCCGGAAACCACCACGGTGTCACCGGCCTGGGGCAGGCCGACGTCGAGGAAACCGAAATAGGCAGTCATGCCGGTCATACCCAGCGCCGAGAGGTACAGCGGCAGCGGCGCACGCTGGCTGTCGACCTTGTAGAAGCCTTTCGGCTCGCCGAGGAAGTAATCCTGCACGCCGAGGGCGCCGTTCACTTCGTCGCCGACCTTGAAGTCCGGGTGCTGCGAGGCGATCACCTTGCCCACGCCGAGGGCGCGCATCACGTCGCCGATGGCCACCGGGGCGATGTAGGACTTGGCGTCGTTCATCCAGCCGCGCATGGCTGGGTCCAGCGAGAGGTACTGGTTCTTCACCAGGATCTGCCCCGGGCCGGGCTCGCCGACCGGGGTTTCCACGTAGGCGAAGGTGTCGCGGGTGGCGGCGCCGACCGGGCGCTGGGCGAGCTGGAACTGGCGGTTGATCTGGGCAGGCATGGCAGTGGACTCAGTCAGGGGGAAAGCCTAGGTGATAGTCCGCCCGCCGCGCCACGGCAAGTTCCGTCCGCCGGGGGAATGTCCGCTCATCGGTTCCAGTGATCCGGGCTCGCCGGAATCATCATCGCCGTGGATGCAGCGACGTCGCCCCGCCTGATAGTGCTTCGCGCCGCTGGAGCGCTGGCTAGACTGCAGCGGTTATTTCCCAACCCGCTTCGAGGTTCGCTCATGAGTCAGCTGCTTTCCGGCCAGGTTGCCCTGGTCACTGGCGCCGGTAACGGTATCGGCCGCGCCACC
Source organism: Pseudomonas sp. PVC-3-1 (assembly GCF_057444315.1). Classification (NCBI taxonomy): domain Bacteria; kingdom Pseudomonadati; phylum Pseudomonadota; class Gammaproteobacteria; order Pseudomonadales; family Pseudomonadaceae; genus Pseudomonas; species Pseudomonas sp. PVC-3-1. The sequence continues at coordinate 5,364,895 of NZ_CM172023.1, read as the reverse complement.
GCCCAGGCCTTCGCCCAGCAGGGCATGAAAGTCGTGGTTTCCGACGTCGATGCCAAGGGCGGCGAAGCCACCGTCGAGCTGATCCGCGGCGCTGGCGGCGAGGCCACCTTCATCCGTTGTGACGTGACCCGCGACGCCGAGGTCAAGGCGCTGGTGGAAGGCACCGTGGCTGCGTACGGCCGCCTGGACTACGCCTTCAACAACGCCGGCATCGAGATCGAGAAGGGCAAGCTGGCCGACGGTGAGGAAAGCGAGTTCGACGCCATCATGGGCGTCAACGTGAAGGGTGTCTGGCTGTGCATGAAGCACCAGATTCCGGTGATGCTGGGGCAGGGCGGCGGCGCCATCGTCAACACCGCTTCCGTCGCCGGCCTGGGCGCCGCGCCGAAAATGAGCATCTATGCGGCCTCCAAACACGCGGTGATTGGCCTGACCAAGTCCGCCGCCATCGAATACGCGAAGAAGAAAATCCGTGTCAACGCGGTGTGTCCGGCGGTGATCGACACCGACATGTTCCGCCGCGCCTACGAGGCCGACCCGAAGAAGGCCGAGTTCGCTGCTGCCATGCACCCGGTGGGCCGCGTCGGCCGCGTCGAGGAAATCGCCTCTGCCGTTCTTTACCTTTGCAGTGACAACGCTGGCTTCACCACCGGCATCGCGCTGCCGGTGGATGGTGGGGCGACGGCGATCTGACCAATTGGGGGAGCTCGGTGTGCGGGCTTCCCCTCACCCCAACCCTGGCTGCGCGCCCCGCTCCGAAGGGAGAGGGGCAGGCCCTTGCACCAACGCTGCCACGTCACACCTGTAGGAGCGAGCTTGCTCGCGAACGGATTTCACGGTCGCTGCGGTGCTGGGCGGTTCGCGAGCAAGCTCGCTCCTACAAAGGACAAAGCCCCGCACATTCCCGCCGCGTTCGCTACAAACTTTTGCATTCAGTTACAGGATGAAGTGGTTTTGGCCCGCAAGGCCAGTTACAAGCGCCCAAGAGGCCGAAACAATCGGCCCACCTCAGTTGGAGAATAATGACAATGACCAACGATCCCTTGCTGACGCTCTTCATGCCCATTGCCCTGGGCATCATCATGCTGGGCCTCGGCCTGTCCCTGACCGTCGCCGACTTCGCCCGCGTGGTGCGCTATCCCAAGCCCGTGCTCATCGGCCTGGTCTGCCAGATCATCCTGCTGCCGCTGGCGTGCTTCCTCATCACCGTGGGCTTTGCTCTCGAAGCAGCGCTGGCCGTGGGCATGATGCTGCTCGCTGCGTCCCCCGGCGGCACCACTGCAAACCTCTACAGCCACCTGGCCCACGGCGATGTGGCGCTGAACATCACGCTGACCGCGGTGAACTCGGTGATCGCCATCCTCACCATGCCGCTGATCGTGAATATGTCGCTGCTGTACTTCATGAACGACGGCCAGACCATCCCGCTGCAATTCGGCAAGGTGCTGCAGGTCTTCGTCATCGTGCTGGGCCCCGTTGCCATCGGCATGCTCGTGCGGCGCCTGCTGCCCAGCGTGGCGGCGGCGCTGCAGAAGCCGGTGAAGATTCTCTCCGCGTTGCTGCTGGCGGTGATCATCGGCGTGGCCGTGACCAAGGACTGGCAGACCTTCCTGACCTATGCGCCGATCGTTGGCGCTGCGGCCCTGAGCTTCAACTTGCTCAGCCTTGCCGTCGGCTATTGCGTGCCGCGCTTGCTGAAACTGTCCAAGCCGCAGTCCATCGCCATTGGCATGGAGATCGGCATCCACAACGGCACGCTTGCCATCGCACTGGCGCTCAGCCCCATGCTGCTGAACAACAGCACCATGGCCATTCCGGCGGCGATCTATGGCGTGCTGATGTTCTTCACCGCTGGCCTCTTTGGCTGGTGGGTCAGCCGGGGCGTGGCCAAGGCAACGCCGGAGCAGGCGACTGCCTGACTGATTGTGCGCTCCCTTCCTGCTAAAGGGAGCGCACGATCAGCACTCTTAAAAGGATTTTTCCTACACGGTGATAGGGACATTACGGCAGGGCTATTTCCTACGTGAGAACAGAATTTGGCTATCTCCTCCATCAATGACGGTGGTTGGGAGCCAGTTCACTCATGTAGGAAACTCCGATGAAAAAGTCCCTGATCTCCCTCTCCACTCTGCTCGCTCTTGCTGCTTCCGCGATGCAGGCCCAGGCATCCGACGGCACCATCACCTTCAACGGCAAGGTCCAGGACGTCACCTGCACCATCCAGATCAACGGTGCGGGCACCGGCGACGGCACCGTCACTCTGCCGACCGTTTCGAAGTCGTCCCTGGCGGGTGTCGGCACTACCGGCGGTGATACCAACTTCACGATCGACCTGTCCGGCTGCAGCGGCAGCGATGTCAGCGGCAACCCAGGCGTTGCCGTGTTCTTCGAGCCGGGCGCCAATGTCAACGCCCAGGGGCGCCTGACAAACACCGGCAGCGGCGCTCAGGAAGTCGACCTGGCTATCTTCCGCAACGGCTCCCCCTTGCAGCTGGGGGCCTCGCCGGCTACGGCCTTCACCAATATCACCGGAACCGGCGTCACCATCCCCTTCACCGTGAAGTACTACTCCAACTCGGCTACGCCGAGCGCGGGCGAAGTGAGGTCCAGCGTTACCTACTCGATCGTTTATCCGTAATTCGGACGCGTCACCGTCAATGGGAAGCGAGGGCTGGCGATCAGCCCTCGCTGGTGGCGGCTCATTTACTTCTATGACGAGGTCTCCATGAAGCGCGCTTTTCTTGGCTTGGGGTTGCTGCTGTCGGCCTGTCTGGTGATTGGTCAGGCTCAAGCCTCTATCGTGATCACCGGTACCCGTGTGGTCTACGACGCGGCCCAGCGGGAAGTGACGGTCAAGCTCAACAACGACGGACAGTCACCGATGCTGGTGCAGTCCTGGATCGACGAAGGCAACCTACAGGCAACGCCCGATACCTCCGCGGCACCCTTCGTGCTTACACCGCCCATAGCCCGGATCGACCCGAACAAGGGCCAGGCGCTGCGGGTTCGTTTCACCGGGCAGAAGGCCCTGCCGCAGGACAGGGAGTCGCTGTTCTGGCTGAACGTGCTGGAGGTCCCACCGTCCTCGGCTGAAGGGCAGAATCGTTTGAAGATCGCCTTCCGTAGCCGCGTGAAGTTCTTCTATCGCCCCGCCAACCTGCCCGGCAATGCCACGGCGGCCGCCGAGCAGTTGCAGTGGCGCGTGCTGCGCAATGGTTCGGAGTGGGCGCTGGAGTGTCGCAATGACAGTCCCTATTACGTCACCCTGGGAAAAGTCAGCATGAACGGCATCAGCCCGACGCTCGACATCAATTCCTCCCTGCTGGCGCCTGGCGAACGCAAGATGATTCCGCTCAAGGGCGCTGCCGCCGCGACGGGCAAGGTTGACTACACGAGCATCACCGACCTGGGCGCCGTGCTCCAGTATTCCCAGCCCCTGAAACCCTGATCGCTAGGTCCCGGGCTGTCCCATTAGTCGACGGTTGCCCGGTTGCTCCTCGGTCAAGGCAAGCGGTCCTGGCGGCAACCGGGCACATCGCTTCTTCTGGTTGCCCAGATCGATAGTTCGCTACCTGTTGGGATAATTCCTACAAGCATGTCGGTTTTATACGGTAGGGCAATTCCGGTGCTGGACGGAAACTCATTCCATCGCCTCCGCACGGTCACCCCGGCGCAGAGCACCACTACCGCAGGTCTCAGCCCATGAAAACGCCGCTGAAAGTTGTTCCAGGACAGCCGCCACCGCGTCGCAGGTTTCGGATCGACGCGCATCTGATCCGGTAGATCTCCCGCTACCAGCGCTATCCACCCGACCTCTTCCAACACCCGCACCGCGCCGGGAGGGGATCGGCATGCCCGCAACCCTGGGGCCGTCCGCAGGACACTGGCGAGGTTCAGTCATGAACAGCACCTTCCGCTATCCGTTGCAGGAACGCCTGGCGTTCTCGCTCAAACCCCTGGCACTGGCTGTCTGCCTGCTGGGTGGCCTGTACAGCGGTTTTGTGCTGGCGGAGCCGGGTGAAGGTGCAGTGGCCAACTTCGAGAGTGACATGCTGTGGGGGCAGGGCGCGCGCTCCATGAACCTGTCGCGCTTCAACCAGAGCAACCAGATCGTGCCCGGCACCTATAACCTCGATGTGCTGCTCAATGGTACGGCGCTGGGCCCGCAGGACATCCGCTTCGTCGCCGGTGACCGGCCCAATCATGCCAAGGCGTGCTTCTCACGCCTGCAACTGGAGCAGTTCGGCGTGAAGCTCGACCAACTGCCGCCGGACAAGCTCAGCGCTGATTGCCTTGATCCAGCGGCCCTCGTCGAGGGTGCCAGTGCAACTGTCGACGTGGGCGAGCAGCGCCTGGACGTGAGCATTCCCCAGGCCATGCTGCGGCGCAATCCGCGTGGCTACGTCAGCCCCGAGCGCTGGGACCGCGGCGTCAACGCCGGCTTCCTCGACTACAACCTCAGCGGCTACCAGAGCAATGGCCAGGGCAGCGATCAGCAGAGCGCCTATGCCAGCCTCATTGGTGGGCTGAACCTGGGCGACTGGCGCCTGCGCCAGCGCTCGTCACTCAACTGGGGGCAGGACGGCAAGTCCCTGCAGAACCTCGCCACCTTCGCCCAGCGCGATGTCGACTCGCTCCGCTCCCAGCTGACCCTCGGCGATGCCTATACCGATGGCGACCTGTTCGACTCGGTTCCCCTGCGCGGTGTCCGCCTGACCAGCGACGAGCGCATGCTGCCCGACTCCCAGCGTGGCTATGCGCCGATCGTTCGTGGTATCGCCGCTACCAATGCCCGGGTCACCATTCGCCAGAACGGCTACATCATCCACGAGGAAACCGTTGCCCCAGGCGCCTTCGAGATCCGCGATCTCAACCCCACCAGCGACAACGGTGACCTGGATGTGACGGTGACCGAGGCCAGTGGCCAGGAAAACCATTTCACCGTGCCGTTCTCCTCGGTGGCTCGCTCCCTGCGCCCAGGCGTCTCGCGCTACAGCACAAGCGTCGGTCAGGTGCGGGATCTCACCTATGGCTACAGCCCCTACGTCGCGCAGGCCACCTACCAGCGCGGCATCACCAACAGCATCACCGCCTACACCGGCAGCTCGATCTCCGATGGCTACACCTCCGCGCTCCTGGGGGGCGTGCTCAATACCGAGTACGGCGCCTTCGGCGCGGACCTGACCCAGGCCAGCACAGACCTGGAGGGGAAGCAGTACAGCGGCCGCTCGTTGGGCATCAGCTACAACAAGATTCTGCAGAGCACCGGCACGCATTTCACCGTCGCGGCCTATCGGTATTCCACCGATGGCTATTTCGGTCTCAACGATGCCCTGAACGCTCGTGACCAGGTCCGCGAGTACGGCGACGAGAAGGGGGGGGCCGATGCTGTCCGCCGCGCCCGCAGCCGCAGTGAAATCAACATCAGTCAGAACGTCGGGAGCGGCTACCTGTTCGCCAGCGGATCGGTCCAGAACTACTGGAACGACACTGGCTTCGATACCCAGTACCAGGCCGGTTACAACCGCAACTGGAGCTGGGGCAGCGCCTCGGTCAGCGCCTCGCGGACCCAGGATGCCTTCGGTGCTTCGGAGAGCCAGGTTCTGCTCAGTGTCTCGCTGCCCATCGGCAAGACCGGCAGCAATCGCCCGTATCTCACCAGCAGTGTCAGTCGCAGCAGCAGCGGGGCTAGCAACCTGCAGAGCACCTTGAGCGGCACCGCCGGCAAGGAAGGCCAGGTCAACTACGGCGTCACCGGCGCCTACGACAGCCCGGCTGCTGGCCAGAGCGCCGCCAGCCTCAGTGGCAATGCCCAGTACCGCAGCTCCTTTGGCACGCTGAGCGGCTCGGTGAGCCAGGGCAACGACTACCGCCAGGCCTCCGCAGGCGTTGCCGGTTCGGTGGTCGCCCACCCCAACGGTGTCACGTTCGGCCAGTCCCTGGGCGACAGCATCGCCATCATCGATGCCCCCGGTGCAGCCGGCGCCCAGGTCAGCAATGCCAGCAACCTCAAGCTCGATGGTCGCGGGCAGGCCGTCGTGCCATACCTCACGCCCTACCGTATCAACACCCTGGAACTGGACCCCAAAGGGTTATCCGATGACATCGAGCTCAAAAGCACCGTAAAGGATGTAGTGCCTCGTAGCGGGGCGGTGGTCGTGGTTCCGTTCGATTCGATTAGTGGCCATGCGCTGCTCATCCAGAGTCGGCAGACGGACGGCAGCCCGCTGCCCTTCGGCGCCAGTGTCCTCGATGAGAGAAACCAGGAAGTCGGTGTGGTCGGACAGGGCGGCAAGATTTTTGTCCGGGTCGCCAGCGACCATGGCGAATTGCGAGTCCCGGTCGAGGGGGACAGGTACTGCACCATTCACTACAGCACTCCGGCAGACAGGAGCCGAGACACGGGAGTGTCCTTGGAAACCATCGATGCGCTATGTGCTGCTCAATCCGGAGCCCCGCAATGATCCTGACCTCAATCAAGTCCTCTGTAGGTTGCCTGCTGATTGCTCTACTGGGTGCGGGCCTCAGCCCTGCCGAGGCAGCGGTGACCTGTACGCCCACGGCCGGTATAACGCTCAACCTGCCGGCTACCATCACCGCACCGCGCGACCGCAGCTTCGGTACGCCGCTGACGGCCTGGATTACCTCCTCCGTTACCCGTATGGAGAACGGCTGCACAGCCAACGACACGTCGACAACCTATGGTCAAGCCCAGGGGGCGCTCGTCGCCACCGGCAAGACGATCGTGGACGGCGGATCGACCTACACGGTCTATGCCACTTCGCTACGTGGCGTCGGAGTGATCATCAGTGCCCGGGACAACTACACCTCCCTGACGCCCGTCACGCCGACACCCACTGACCTGGTGAAGGGATGGTCGACATTCTGGGACTTCGCAGCGTCCGTCCGGTTGGTCGCGACAGGCGAACCGATCACTACCGGCACGCTGGCTGCGACAACGATCGCTAACGCCTTTGTCGCAGAAAAGAGTTCAGGAAGTACATCGGCCACTGCACCTATCAAGATCACCAGTACCAGCCTCACTGCCCAGACCTGCTCGGTAGATGCAGGCTCGATCAACATTCCCGTCAGCCTCGGAACCACGAGCGCGCCAGGCCTTGCCGGCCCTGTTGGGACCACCTCTGGCAACGCCAGCTTCAATGTACGTCTCAATTGCAGTACCGGTATGAACGTCTACATGACCCTGACGGACGCCAACAACCTTGGCAATCTGACTGACACGCTCAGTCTCAGCCCATCGGCGACTCAGGCTCGCGGCGTCGGCATCCAGATCCGGCGCGACGGAACGCCGGTGCGCTTCGGGCCGGACTCATCCGTCGCTGGCAATATGAACCAGTTTTCCCTTGGCGCATCACCCAATGGCGCCCTGGTGGTGCCATTCACCGCCAACTACATCAAGACGGCGGTGGCGGTGACGCCGGGGGACGCGAATGCCGTGGCTACCTACACGCTGTCTTATCAGTAGATTGAGGACGTTGTATCCAGGTGGGCGTCGCGGCGATTCTCATGCAGCCCATCATCCTGGGCGGCCGGTGGGGCGACGCAGGCGCTGATACGCACGCGTAGCTCAATCCGCCCAATGCCACGCGGGCGCATCGAACATGCCCTGGTCGCGGATGCGCGTCTGGCCCAGTTCCTTGTCCAGGTGCAGACCATTGCACTCGGGGTATTCCTCCAGCGTGGCGATCAGCCGGCTGGCGTGGGACACGACCCAGACCTGGGTGTGCTTAGAGGCCGCGATGATCAGGCGTCCCAGGGCCGGCAGCAGGTCCGGGTGCAGGCTGGTTTCCGGTTCGTTGAGGACCATCAACGACGGCGGGCGCGGGGTGAGCAGGGCGGCGACCAACAGCAGGTAGCGCAGGGTGCCGTCAGAGAGTTCTGCCGCGCTCAGCGGGCGCAGCAGGCCGTATTGCTTGAGCGCTACGGCGAAGCGTCCGCCGGGTTGGCAGTCGATCTGCAGCTCGGCGCCGGGGAAGGCGTCGCTGATAGCGGTTTCCAGTGCACGGGCGTCGCCGATTTCGCGGATGGTCTGCAGCGCGGCGGCGAGGTCGCGACCATCGTGGTGCAGCACCGGCGTGCGGGTGCCCAGTTGCGGCTGGCGCGCAGGGGCGTCGGCGTCGGTGCGGAAGTGGTCGTAGAAACGCCAGCCTCTAATCTGCTCGCGCAGCAGCAGGGCTTCGGGGCAGTCCGAGCCGCTGCCGATCTGCGTGAACAGACTGTCGAAGGTCGGAATGTGCTGCTCCAGTACCTGCCAACTGCGGCCTTCGCGGGCACGCAGCATCGGCCCATTGCGTTCCACCAACTGTGAGGCGGGGCGATACCAGGGGCCGGCCCAGATGCTTTCGTGCTTGATCTCCGGGTCCAGGCCGAAGGCGCTGATCACCGGCGGTGGTGGCAGGCCGAGGGCGATGGCGTAGCCGAAGTCTTCACCGGCAAAACCCAGGCGCAGACGCTTCACTTTGTTGCGCGGGCCGCCCTGGACCTCGACTTCGCCCGTGCGCATGCGCCTCGAATGGCTTTCCGGCCCGGCCCAGAAGGTGGATTCCAGCCCGCCCTCGCGGGCCAGTGCATTCACCACGCCGCCTTGTGCCGTCTCGGCGAGCAGGCGCAGGGCGCGATAGAGGTTGGATTTGCCGCTGCCGTTGGCGCCGGTGATCAGGTTCAGCCGGCCCAGCGGCAGCACCAGCGAGTTGATCGAGCGGTAGTTGGCAACGGCCAGGGTGTGCAGCATGCGGGCGGTCCGGTTCAGGCAATCGCCCGCATGCTAGCAGAAGGGCCTTTCCAGTCAGGGGATCAGGGAGCGCGGCGCCAGTTCAGCACCAGTTGGGTCAGCAGGCCGGCCACCAGTCCCCAGAAGGCCGAGCCGACGGAGAACAGGGTGAAGCCCGAGGCGGTGACCAGGAAGGTGACCATCGCCGCTTCACGCTGGCGGGCGTCGGCCATGGCGTTGGTCAGGCCGTTGGTGATCGAGCCGAGCAGGGCCAGGGCGGCGATGGACAGCACCAGCGCCTTGGGCAGCGCGGCGAACAGGGCCGCCAGGGTGGCGCCGAAGATGCCGGCGATGCCATAGAACAGCCCGCACCAGAGCGCCGCGGTGTAGCGCTTGTGCGGGTTTTCGTGGGCTTCCGGGCCGGTGCAGATGGCCGCGCTGATTGCAGCGAGGTTGATGCCGTGGGAGCCGAAGGGCGCCAGCAGCAGCGAGGCGATGCCGGTGGTGGAGATCAGTGGCGAGGCAGGCACCTGGTAGCCGTCGGCGCGCAACACGGCGAGGCCAGGCATGTTCTGCGAGGCCATGGCGACGATGAACAGCGGAATGCCGATGCTGATGGTGGCGGCCAGCGAGAAGCTCGGCGTGGTCCACACGGGGCGGGCGATTTCCAGCTGGAAGTGGCTGAAGTTGAGCAGGCCGAGGAAGCCGGCCAGCGCGACGCCCACCAGCAAGGCGGCGAACACCGCGTAGCGCGGCGACAGGCGCTTGGCGATCAGGTAGCTGACGAACATCGCCACCACCAGCGCCGTCTGCTGCTGCGCGGCGTTGCAGATCTCGATGCAGATGCGGAACAGCACGCCGGCCAGCAGCGCCGAGGCGAGCGAGCCGGGCACCTGGCGCATCAGGCGGTCGAAGCTGCCGGTGACGCCGCAGATGGTGATCAGCGCGGCGCACACGATGAATGCGCCGATCGCTTCACCGTAAGGTACGCCGGGCAGGCTGCTGATCAGCAGCGCGGCGCCGGGGGTGGACCAGGCGATGACGATGGGCGTGCGGTAGCGCAGGGTCAGGCCGATGGTGGTCAGGGCCATGCCGATGGACAGCGCCCAGATCCACGAGGAAATCTGCGCGGTGGAGAGTCCCGCCGCCTGGCCGGCCTGGAACATCAGCACCAGCGAGCTGGTGTAGCCGGTGAGCATGGCGACGAACCCGGCGACAATGGCGGCGGGGGATGAGTCGGCCAGCGGGCGCAGGCGCGTGGTGGCGGGTGTGGTGTCAGTCATGCACGAACTTCCATCAGGTGCGGGTCAGCAGGGGGTAGAGCGAGGCGACCAGCAGCGCCGCCATGCCGAAGTTGAACAGGCGCAAACGCAGCGGGTCTTCCAGCCAGCGCCGCAGCAGGCTGCCCAGTATGGTCCAGACGCCCACGCTGGGCAGGTTGACCACGGCGAACAGGGTGGCGATCAGCACCACGTTACCGATCCAGCTGTTGGCTGGCAGGTAGGTGGCGATGGCGCCGACAGCCATCACCCAGGCCTTGGGATTGACCCACTGGAACGCAGCGGCCTGGAGGAAGGTCATCGGTCTGGCGGCGTTCTCGCCTTTCGCGTCGGGCGCGCCGGAACGCGCGATCTTCCATGCAAGATACAGAAGGTACGCGCCGCCGGCGTAGCGCAGCGCCGTGTAGCTGGCCGGGAAGCGTTCGAACAGCTGGTGCAGGCCCAGGCCCACGGCGACCACCAGCAGCAGGAAGCCGATGCTGATGCCAAGCATGTGCGGAATGGTGCGGCGTACACCGAAGTTCACGCCCGAGGCCAGCAGCATCATGTTGTTGGGGCCGGGCGTGATGGAGGTGACGAAGGCGAACAGCACGAAGGCGCCGAGGAGTTCGATGGGCATGGCGGAGTACCGGTCTTGTTCTGGGAGCTACTTTTTCTGAAGCCTTGTGTTGGAGGTCCCTTTTCCCTGAAGTGAGAGGGAACTGTATGGCACAGGTTGAAACAAAAGTGTCGGCCGGTACGGACAGCTCCCTCTCCCTTCAGGGAGAGGGCGGGGGAGAGGGCTCGCCCCCACGCGGGATCTCAATTGGAACCAGACTAATCCCGCCACCGCGAAGCTGTCCCATAACAGCCAGCGGCCGAGTGGCCCGTACAGTGCCAGCGGCAGTGGCGTGGGCGCGGGTGCGCCGGTATGGTGCGGGAAAGCCGTACAACTGATGGAAGATCGCCACCATGGAAGAGAATCCCTACGCCGCGCCCAGGGTCGAGCTGGTGGATCAGAGCGCTCCGGGGGCTTTCCTTGCCGGGCGCTGGAACCCCGGCCACCTGCGTCTGCTTGGCTGGCTGAGCCTGGCGCTGCTGCTGTGCAACCTCGCGCTGTTCACCCTGTCCTTCGCCGCCGCGCTGCATGAGTCGAGTACCTGGCAAGGCTACGAACTCTGGGTCGGCGTGCTCAGTACAGTGCTGGGTTGCTTCCTGCTGTGGCGCACCCGCAGCTTTCTCGAGGATCGCTTCAATGCCCGCGGGTTGGCCTGGCCGGTTGGGCTGTCGATTGCTGTCGCGTTGGTGATGCAGGTCTACAGCGTGGTTTTCGACGAGCAGCTCAGCGGCGAGCTCAATGCTGCGCTGATGGGCTTCATGGGGCTGTTCGTACCTACGGGCATCGTGACCTTGTGGTATGGCATCCGCCTGCTGAAGATCGAGTTGCCGTACCCGTCGGTGAAGGTCATGGGCTGGCTGGAGGTCAGCTCTGGCGTATGCCTGCTCAGCGTGCTGCTGTTCCTGCCCGGCACCGCGCTGGCCATGGCCAGCCTGCTGCCGCTGGCGCTGATGTTCATGCGTGCCGCCCGCGAGCTGGAGGGCGCCGCCCGCTAGTCGTCCTGCGAGCGGGCGATGGCCTGGTTCACCGCCAGCCAGCCTTTCACCGCTTCTTCCCCGGCCTCGCCAAAGGCGCGTTGCAGCAGGCGCTCCTGCTCGCGGCGCAGGGCCTTTTCCAGCTTGCCGCCTTCGGCTGTCAGCGCCAGCAGGCGCCGGCGCTTGTCGTTGTCGCAGGCTTCGCTGCGAATCAGGTCGCGCTCGAGCAACTGGCGCAGCGGCACGTTCAGCGCCTGCTTGGTCACGCCCAGGGCGGCCAGCAGCTGGCTGACGCTCAGCCCCGGGTTGCGCGCGATGAAGAACAGGATGCGGTGGTGCACCCGGCTGAGCCCGCGACGGGCGAGCATCTCGTCGGGTTTTGCGGTGAAGGCGCGGTAGCTGTAGAAGAAGGCCTGGATCGCTTCGAGCTGCAGGTTGTTTTTTGTTAGGTCAGGCATATTGACGTATCCATCTCGGGCGTCGTAGCTTCGGTCAAGCAGTTTGACTCATTCTTCCGTGCTCCCGCTACCGGTGACCCCCATGGCCTTCTCCGAACGCATCGCCCGACTGAAAAGCTCTCTGATCCGTGAAATCCTCGCCGCGGCGCAGCGCCCGGAGGTGATGTCCTTCGCCGGTGGCCTGCCCGCCGAGCCGATGCTGCCGAAGGTGAACTGGGATGCCATGCCGGTGAGCATGGGGCAGTACGGCATGAGCGAAGGGGAGCCGGCGCTGCGCGAAGCCATCGCCGCCGAGGCACGCGCGCTGGGCGTGCCCTGTGAGGCGAGCCAGGTGCTGATCGTCAGCGGCTCGCAGCAGACGCTGGACCTGGCCAGCAAGCTGTTCATCGACCCAGGCACCGAGGTGCTGCTCGAAGCGCCGACCTACCTCGCCGCGCTGCAGGCCTTCCAGCTGTTCGGCGCTAACTGCCTGACCGTGCCATTGGGCGCCGAAGGCCCGGACGTTGCCGCGCTGCGTCAGCGCCTGGAAACCAGCAAACCAGCCTTCGCCTACCTGATCCCGACGTTCCAGAATCCGTCCGGCGTGCGTTACAGCGAACAGCGTCGCGATGAAGTGGCCGCCGTGCTCGACGAGTTTGGCGTGACCCTGATCGAGGATGAGCCCTACCGCGAGCTGGTGTTCGACGAGGGGGCTGCGACCCCGCTGGTCAGCCGTCTGAAGCAGTCGAGCTGGATCTACACCGGCACGGTGTCGAAGACGCTGCTGCCGGGGCTGCGCGTGGGCTTCCTGATCGCCACACCGGACCTGTTCCCGCACCTGCTGCGCCTGAAGCAGTCCGCCGACCTGCACACCAACCGCGTCGGCCAGTGGCAGGCGCTGCAATGGTTCGGCACCGAGGCCTATCGCGGCCACCTGGCCGAGCTGCGTGATTTCTACCGGATTCGCCGCGACGCCATGCAGAAGCAACTGGAAGAGCATTTCGGCGAACTGGCCGAATGGCACGTGCCCCAGGGTGGGCTGTTCTTCTGGCTGAAGCTCAAGCAGCCGCTGGACACTCGCACGCTGCTGGATGCGGCGTTGGCGCAGAATGTGGCCTTCATGCCGGGTGAGCCTTTCTTCACGCAGCCGGATGCCAATCCCGGCTATTTGCGGCTTAACTTCAGCCACGTGGCGCCGGAACGTGCCGGCGAAGGTTTGCGTCGCCTGGCCGCGGTAATCCGCGACGGCCAGGCCCAGTGAGGAGATGAGCATGTACACCGTTTACGGCGATCGACTGTCCGGCAACTGCTACAAGGTCAAGCTGGCCCTGCACCTGCTCGGCCTGCCTTATCAGTGGCGCGAGGTCGATATCCTCAAGGGCGAGACACAGACCGCCGAGTTCCTGGCGATGAACCCCAACGGCAAGGTGCCGGTGCTGCAGCTCGAAGACGGCACCTGTCTGTGGGAATCCAACGCCATCCTTAACTTCCTCGCCGATGGCAGCGATCTGTTGCCCAGCGAACCGCGCCTGCGCACCCAGGTGCTGCAGTGGCAGTTCTTCGAGCAGTACAGCCATGAGCCCTATGTGGCAGTGGCGCGCTTCATCGAGTTCTATCTTGGCCTGCCCGAGGAACGCCGCGAGGAGTACGCTCGCTGCCACAAGGGCGGCTACAAGGCGCTGAAGGTGATGGAAAAGCAGCTGGAGCAGACGCCCTATCTGGTGGGGGACCGTTACTCCATTGCCGATATCACCCTGTACGCCTACACCCACGTGGCCCACCAGGGCGGCTTCGACCTGTCGAACTTCCCGGCGATCAACGCCTGGCTGGCGCGGGTAGCCGACCACCCGCGGCATGTGGCGATGCAGGATTGATCGCCACGCCCGGCCATCGAAACGCCGCTTCCCAGGAAGCGGCGTTTTTCGTTGTGTGCCGAGCATTTTTGTAGGAGCGAGCTTGCTCGCGAACGGAATGTCCGGCCGCTAGGTGGTTCGCGAGCAAGCTCGCTCCTACAGGTCGATCCGAACTTCTGTGTGAAACAGGCGTTTTGCCATCAGACAAATCCGAAAAAACCGCTCTAAACCGCTGATTCCGGTGCTTTGGGGTTGACCGGCATCATGGCGGCGTTTTGTCGCCCTCCCTAATCTGGACGTGCTGCCATGCGGGATGTACCGATGTGGCCGGGCGCGAGCGGCAGGCAGTGTCGTTGTCCGGCATGGGGAGGGGGAAAGATGGCCTATCTGGTCTGGCAGGCGGATCTCGATACCGGGATCGGAGTGATCGACGCACAGCACAAGCGCATCGTCGAAATGATCAACCAACTGCACGAGGCCCAGGCCCATCACGACCGAGCGATGCTCGGCGGCGTGATCGAGGAACTGGTCGACTACACCATCTCGCACTTCGCCTTCGAGGAAACCCTGCTGGAGGACTCCGGCTACCAGTTCACCCGTGCGCACAAGAAGGTCCATGAACTCTTCATCAAGCGCGTTTCCGACTACCGCACGCGCTTCGAGGCCGGCGAGGACGTCGCCGAGGAACTCAAGGGCCTGCTCGGCCGCTGGCTGTTCAACCATATCCGCAACGACGACGCCAATTACGTGGACGCGGTGAAGGCGACCATGCACGAGCTGACTCGCGACCAGGGCCACGGCGGCTGGCTTTCGCGTTCGATGAAGCGATTCTTCGGCTGAATCGCCGCATGTTTGGGCAGTGAATGCCGACGCGAATCGCCCCTGGCTGGCTATGCTCTGTGCACAACTACAAGCAATGCCACGGGGGTATTTGCGTATGAAGACGCTGTTGAAGTCACTGTTGCTGCTTTCTTTCCTGTCGTCCTTTTCCTTGTTCGCCGCGCAGGCGAACACTACCTCGCAGACGGACGACCAGCGCGCCAAGGCGCTGCTGTCCAAGGCGGTGGCCGCCTACAAGCAGGAGGGCGACAAGGCCTTTGCCGCCTTCAGCCGCCAGGGCGAATTCGTCGATGGCGACCTCTACGTGTTCGTGGTGGACAGCAAGGGCACCATGCTCGCCAGCGGCGGGCCGTCGGTGGTGCTGATCGACCGCGACGTGACCTCTACCCTCGATCCCTCGCTCCAGGAGCAGTTCGCCAAGGCATTGAAGTCGCCGGAGACCGGCAAGGTGCAGCAGGCCGACTACCGCTGGAAGAACTGGGCAGACGGCAAGGTGGAGCGCAAGCACGTCTATTACCAGCGCGTCGGCGAGCGTTTCCTGGCGGTGGGCTACTACATCCCGCGGGCCTCGGCGCAGCAGGCGGCGGCGATGCTGGACAAGGCGGTGAAGGCCGTGGAAGCCGATCCGGAAGGAACCTTCAAGAAGATCACTGCACGGGACAAGGCCTTCATCGAAGATGACCTCTACGTCTTCGTGGTCGACCTGGATACCTCGAAATTCGTCGCCCATGGCTTCAACACCCGCATGGTTGGCACCGACTTCGACTCGCTCAAGGACCCGGGCGGCAACCCCATCGGCCACGCCATGCTGGAGCTGGTTAAGGCCAAGGGCGAAGCCGAGTTCGAGTACCAGTGGCGCAACCCGGTGACCAGCAAGGTGGAAAACAAGCACGCCTTCCTGCGCAAGACCGGCCACTATCTGGTGGCGGTGGGTTACTACACCCGCTGAACCACGGATGCCAGGCACAAAAAAACCGGCCCTCGGGCCGGTTTTTTCATGGCGGCGGGTCGCGATCAGCGGATCAGGCTGAGGAACTCGCTGCGGGTGGCGGCGTTCTCGCGGAACTCGCCGAGCATCACCGAGGTGACCATCGAGGAATTCTGCTTCTCCACGCCGCGCATCATCATGCACATGTGCTTGGCCTCGATCACCACGGCCACGCCCAGCGCACCGGTGACCTGCTGTACGGCCTCGGCGATCTGCCGCGACATGTTTTCCTGGATCTGCAGGCGGCGGGCGTACATGTCGACGATGCGCGCGACCTTGGACAGGCCCAGCACCTTGCCGTTGGGGATGTAGGCGACGTGGGCCTTGCCGATGAAGGGCAGCAGATGGTGCTCGCACAGCGAGTAGAGCTCGATGTCCTTGACCAGCACCATTTCGCTGTTGTCGGAGCTGAACAGGGCGCCGTTGACGATCTCCTCCAGCGTCTGCTGGTAGCCGCGGCAAAGGTACTGCATGGCCTTGGCGGCACGCTTGGGCGTATCGACCAGACCTTCGCGGGTGACGTCCTCACCGAGCTGGCTGAGGATCGCGGAGTAGTTTTGTTCCAGGGACATGATCTACCTGTGGCAATGACAAAAATAAAAACCGTGGCGCAGGGTAGGGCGCTCAGCCTTGGCTGGCAAGGCCCGCGCGCCGGTTGGCGCGTTATGGCAGGTGGTTTGTCGCCAGGCGCTGCGCCCAGCCGTCGGCCCATTGCGCCAGCGGCAGGCAGTGTAGCGCCAGCTCCTGGCCCTGCTCGGAAAGCTGGTAACCGTCCGCGCCGTTTTCTACCAGCTGCGCCTCACGCAGTTCGCCCAGACGGGTGTTGAGCACCGAGGGCGAGAGACCTTCGCAACGTGCCTGCAGCTCGCGGAAGCTCGCCGGCCCCTGGTGCAGCTCCCAGAGCACACGCAGGCTCCAGCGGCGGCCGAGGAGGTCGAGTAGCGCCATGATCGGCCGGCCGCTGTCGGAGCCACGTACGGGGTGGCCGGGGAGGGGAAGCGTCATCGATTCTCCTTGCTACTTTTTCAGTAGCGGTCTAGTTTGAGTGCTACTTAATTGATAGCAGCCGGAGGCGCATCATGACACAGCCGCGTATCGAGCCGTTGCAACCGCCGTTTGCCGAAGACATGCAGGCCGCCTTCACACGGATCATGCCGCCGGGCGTGGAGCCGCTGAAGCTGTTCCGTACGATGGCGCATAACCCGCGGGTGCTGCATCGCTTCTTCGCTGGGGGGTTGCTGGATCGCGGCAGTATCGCCCTGGAGGAACGCGAGCTGCTGATACTGCGCACCACCGCGCGCTGCGGCGCGGAATACGAGTGGGGCGTGCACGTGGCGTTCTATACCGGCAAAACCGGCTTCAGCGACGAGCAGTTGGTCGACACCTGCCGCGCGACACCGAACGCTGCATTGTGGAGCCCTGCGCAGCAGGCTCTGCTGGCGCTGGCGGACAGCCTGCACGACAGCTCGACCGTGAACGACAAGTTGTGGGCGCAACTGAACATGTACTTCAGTGCTGACCAGTTGATCGAGTGCCTGATGGTGGTGGGGTTCTACCACTCGGTGTCGTTCGTGGTGAACGGCCTGAAGGTAGAGCGGGAAAGCTACGGTGCGCGTTTCCCGGCCTGATTACTCGTCGCGGCCTTCGAGCATGTTGCGCCGCAGCATCACGTAGATGGCACCAGTACCGCCGTGGCGCGGCAGGCAGGAGGCGAAGCCGAGCACCTGCGGGTGCTGGCGCAGCCAGGTGTTCACGTGGCTCTTCACCATCGGGCTGCGGCCGTCGATGCGCGCGGCCTTGCCGTGCGTGACGCGGACGCAGCGGATCTCGAATCGGGTGGCTTCGGCAATGAAGTCCCAGAGGGTTTCGCGGGCGGTTTCGATCTTCATGCCGTGCAGGTCGAGGCTGCCCTCGAAGGCGATCTGGCCGGCCTTGAGCTTGCGGATCTGGCCTTCCTGGACGCCGTCGCGGGCCCAGTAGAGTTCGTCTTCGGGGCCGACGTCGATGACGAACTGGTCGGACAGGCCGTCCACCCGGATGTTCTCGGTGCGCACCGTCGCGTTCTGCCGCAGCTCCTTGAGTTGCTTGCGGTCGGCCTTGGGTTTGCCGGTGTCGGCCTGGTCCACGGTGATGCGCTTGACGCCGCGCATTTCGCGGGCGAATTGGGAAAAGTCGTCGTCTTGCATGCGCACCTCCTCGAAGAGCCGCGCAGTCTAACGGATCGTGTCGGTCCTACGGAAATCGGCCACGCCGCTTGCCGGCGATCAGTTTCGGCGTTTCATCAGCCGTGGCGACAGGCTCAGGCCTTCGCGACCGCGGGCACGGCGGCGGGCAGCGCGCCAGAAGGTGACGCCCAGCCACAGGCAGAACAGGCCGATCACCAGTAGCACGGCACCGGCGCCCGGTTCGATGTGCAGCACACCCACCGCGGGCTGGCGGCGGAGCAGGGCGGCGACGCCGGCCATGGCGGACAGGATGCCGAAGGTGGCGATCACCGCGGCGATCGCGGCGGCGAAGCGCCAGCGCCAGCGGCCCGGACGTTTCGGGCGCAGGCTGGGTGGATCGAATTTCTCGGTCATCTTCATCCCGACTTCCTCATCTGTTGAACGAGGCTATGACCGGTGGGGATGGGTGGGGTTCCAACCCCAGGGTCGGGAAGCGCGGCGAACCCGCTGGGTGAGCGGGCTCGCGTGCTTTCGCGCCTAAGCTGAGCCTAACCCCGGGCGCTTGTCGCTGCCGCCCGTCGGGATGAGTGGCGTCAGACCAACGCCTGGGCCTGTGCGACCACGGCGGCGAAGTTGTCGCCCAGGGCGGCGATCTCCGCGCGATGCAGGTCGCGGGCGGCGAGTACGCCACCTTCGGGAGTGGGGATGTCGCGGGTGGCGCAGGCCGCATCCACAAGGGTGCAGCGGTAGCCGTAGTCCTTGGCGGCGCGGACGGTGGTGCTGATGCTGGAGTGGGTCATGAACCCGCAGACGATCAGGTCCAGACGGCCGCTGGCCTGCAGGCGATCATGCAGGTCGGTGCCGGCGAAGGCGTTGGGCAGGCGCTTGTCCACCACCACCTCGCCCGGCAACGGGGCCAGCTCCGGCAGGAAGCGGCCGCGCGGGCCCTGCGGGTCGAGCAGGCCGCCGACCACGCCCAGGTGGTGCACGTGGACGATCGGAGTGCCCATGTTCCGGGCCGCCTCCAGCAGCAGGCGAATCTGCGCCACCGCGGCGTCCAGGTCGGGCAGCGCCAGCACGCCGCTGCGGTACTCCTCCTGGGCGTCGATGATCAACAGAGTGCTCTGGCGCAGGGTGGCCGGCGGATAACCGCGCCCACTGATCTGCAGCATGCTGAGCGGATGGGACATGTCACGACTCCTGTAAATGCATGTTCACTCATTGTGGGCCGTAACGCGTCCGCTGTGAATCTTTGCGAACTCGCGCCAAAGTGGTATTGGCATTCTTCGTCGGAACTGCCTGAAGGCGCCCCAGGACCCCCGCGTTCCGCTAGAATGCGCCCCTTTTTGCGAGCTGCGAGGAATGCCGCCGTGACCGAATCCCGTTTGCTGACCCTGCGTGACCATATCCGCTGGGCTGTCAGCCGCTTCCACGCCGAGGAACTGTTCTTTGGCCACGGTACCGACAACGCCTGGGACGAAGCCCGCCAGCTTGTACTGGGAGGACTGCATCTGCCCTGGGAAATGGCCGATGCCTACCTGGATTGCCGCCTCGAGGACGAGGAGCGCGAATACCTGATGCACCTGCTGCGCCGGCGTATCGAGGAGCGCGTGCCGACCGCTTATCTGCTGGGTGAGGCCTGGTTCTGCGGCATGCCCTTCGTGGTGGACGAGCGCGTACTGGTGCCGCGCTCGCCGATTGCCGAGCTGATCGAGCGCCGCTTCGAGCCCTGGCTGGCGCACGATCCTGAACGCATCCTGGACTTGTGCACCGGCTCGGGCTGCATCGGTATCGCCTGCGCCAGCGCTTTCCCGGAGTCCGAGGTGGTGCTGGGCGACCTGTCGTTCGATGCCCTGGAAGTGGCCAACATCAACATTGAGCGCCACGAGCTGGGCGAGCGCGTCTACACCGTGCAGGGCGATGGCTTCGAAGGCTTGCCGGGGCAGCGTTTCGACCTGATCGTGTCGAACCCGCCCTATGTTGACGCCGAAGACTTCGCCGACATGCCTGCCGAGTACCACCACGAGCCGGAACTGGGCCTGGCCTGCGGCAACGACGGCCTGGACCTGGTGCGGCGCATGCTGGCCGAGGCTGCGGATCACCTGACCGAGCGCGGCACGCTGGTGGTGGAAGTGGGCAATAGCCAGGTGCACGTGGCGGCGCTGTACCCGGAAGTGGACTTCACCTGGCTTGACTTCGAATACGGCGGCCACGGCGTGTTCCTGCTCTCGGCGCAGCAGTGCCGCGAGCATCAGGAGCTGTTCAAGGCGCGTGTGAAGGCCTGATCCACTCCAAGGGTGGGCTGAGTCTGTAGGAGCGAGCTTGCTCGCGAACGGATTTACCGGTTGGTGCGGCGCTTGCTTGGTTCGCGAGCAAGCTCGCTCCTACAAAAGAATGCTTCGGCGTGGGGCCCAGTCCGCTCCCATGCGGAGGTCGGCTTTGCGTAGGAGCGGACTTCGTCCGCGATCGCTCGCCGGCCACGCCTCAGTGTGTGGCAATCCAGATCAGCAACCCCGCCTGAAACACCGCGAACACCGTCAGGCAGGCGATGGTGAAGCGCAGGCTGGTGTCGTCGCGGCGGAAGGTCTCGATGCGCTGTTCCAGTCTTCGGATTTCGTTGGCCTGGGTGGCGAGGTTCTGGTCGGCCTGTTCCAGCATGGAGCCTGCTTCCAGCAATGGGAGTATCTGCACCTTCTCCTTGTGCCAGTCGTCGTACAGCTCGCTGACCCGGCCGACGCTGTAGCGCGCCTTCAGCAGTCGTGAATCCTCGTAGATCACGTCGAAGCCCTGGGCGCGCAGGAAGTGGTCGCGGCGCTGGCGGGCCTCTTCGTTGGGCACATCCTTCATCGCCAGGGCGCCGCCCTCGACGCGATAGTGCGACCACTTCTTTTTCGCCCAGGCTACGCCCTGAGCCAGCAGAAAACGCCCCAGGCCGCGGTTCAGCGGCTCGGTGGCAAAACCTGCGTCGGCACCAAAGCGCACTTCCTTGTTGCGGTGGTCCGCCCAGACCTCCAGCAGGTTCACTTCCTTGCGCAGCACCTGGCCGGGCACCTGAATGGTCAGGCGCAGCAGGCTCTGCTCGGCATTGTGGCGTTCCACCCGGCCGAGTTGCACGAAGCGCAGCGGTCGCGCGCCGGTGGTGCGGTCGGTGGGCAGTGGCGCCAGGCGCAGCAGGCGATAGTGTTCCGGCGCCAGCTCCGCCCACGGGTGCGGGCGGGCAGCGGCGCTCTCGTCGGCGGCGACGGCAATCTGTTCGGCTTCGGTCATGGGGGGCTACCTCGGGGCCTGGTGGGCGTGACCAGGGCTCTCCCGTGGTTTATCGACGCACCGGCGGATTTCTTGAGACGTTCGCTCCAGATTCTGCAAGCGTGCCACCCGGCAGGGTCTGTGCCTGCCGGATGAAAGTCGTGACGCGCTCCACCAGCTCGCGGGCCAGCGGCAGGTTGGGGTTGTTGTAGGAGGCGAGCTGCTGCGGACCGCTGGTCGGAACGATGCGCAGGATGTGGTTCATCCCCGAAATCAGGTGGAAGTCGCTGTCGGGCTTGGCGCGCTTGAGTGCCTGGGCATCCTCGACGCCGACCTGGATGTCGTTGGTGCCCTGCAGGATCAGGGTGGGCAGCTTCAGTTGGGCGAAGGCGTGGGCCGGGTGCTGGCGGAACAGCGAGATCAGGTAGGGCTGCACGCTGGGGCGGAACAGTACGTTCAACGGCTCCGGAACCTTGGGCTGGCGCTGCCCGGCCTGCAGGCTGTCGATCAACTGGTCGGCCTGGGCCAGCAGGGGCGGGGGCAGGCGGCCCTGCAACTGCTCGCGCAGGACCTCGCCGATGGGGCGTGCACTGCCGGCCAGGGAGATCAGTGCCTCGGCGTGGGTGCGTGGCGCGGCGAGGCTGGCAATCAACGCGCCTTCGCTGTGGCCGATGAGAATCTGCCGGCCGAAGCGTGGGTCGTGGGCCAGCTTGTCGCTCCAGGCCACCACGTCGCTGACATAGGCCTCGACGCTGAGCTCTTCCTCGCGTGGCGCCGCCGGCAGGCTGCGGGCTACACCGCGCTTGTCATAGCGCACGCTGGCGATGCCGTTCTCCGCCAGCGCTTCGGCCAGCTTGCGCAGGTAGGCATTCTGCCCGCCCTCGGGATTGTTGCCGTCGCGGTCGGTGGGGCCGGAGCCGGCGATCAGCAGGGCCACGGGCGGGGGGCTCTGGGGCTGGGGCGATCGCGCCTGGGGCAGCAGCATCGTGCCGCGCAGCACGCCGTGGCCTGTATCGAGGTCATAGGGGCGTTGCAGGATGCTGGAGGGGGCGGCCTGGACGAAGGAGGCAAGGAAGATAAGGCAGAGTAGGGCGAGACGGCGCATCGAGGACTTCGCGATGGGGCTGATGGCGCTTTGATCCTCGCGGGCGGCGAAGGTTCGCAGGGCGGATTGACGCAGGTATACTGCTCGGCCTTTTCGAATCCCAGTCTTTTCGCGGAGCCTCGCATGTCCGGCAACACCTACGGCAAGCTGTTCACCGTCACCACCGCTGGCGAAAGCCACGGCCCGGCGCTGGTCGCCATCGTCGACGGCTGCCCGCCCGGCCTGGAGATTTCCCTGGAAGACCTGCAGCGCGACCTGGATCGCCGCAAGCCCGGCACCAGCCGCCACACCACCCAGCGCCAGGAAGCCGACGAGGTGGAAATCCTCTCCGGCGTGTTCGAGGGCAAGACCACCGGCACCCCGATCGGCCTGCTGATTCGCAACACCGACCAGAAGTCCAAGGACTACTCGGCGATCAAGGACCTGTTCCGCCCGGCCCACGCCGATTACACCTACCACCACAAGTACGGTATCCGTGACTACCGTGGCGGCGGCCGTTCCTCTGCCCGCGAGACCGCCATGCGTGTGGCCGCCGGCGCTATCGCCAAGAAGGTCCTGGCGGGCATGGGCATCAGTGTGCGTGGCTACATGAGCCAGCTCGGCCCGATCGAAATTCCCTTCAAGACCTGGGACAGCGTCGAAGACAACGCCTTCTTCAGCCCCGATCCGGACAAGGTGCCGGAGCTGGAGGCGTACATGGACCAGCTGCGCCGTGACCAGGATTCGGTCGGCGCGAAGATCACCGTGGTCGCCGAAGGCGTACCGCCTGGCCTGGGCGAGCCGATCTTCGACCGCCTGGACGCGGAACTGGCCCACGCGCTGATGAGCATCAACGCGGTGAAGGGCGTGGAAATCGGCGCCGGCTTCGCCAGCGTCGCCCAGCGTGGCACCGAACACCGCGATGAGCTGACCCCGGAAGGCTTCCTGTCGAACAACGCTGGCGGCATCCTCGGCGGCATCTCCTCCGGCCAGCCGATTATCGCCCACCTGGCGCTCAAGCCGACCTCCAGCATCACCACCCCCGGTCGTTCCATCGACGTGAACGGCGCCCCGGTGGACGTGATCACCAAGGGCCGCCACGACCCCTGCGTGGGGATCCGTGCCACTCCCATCGCCGAGGCGATGATGGCCATCGTGCTGCTCGACCACCTGCTGCGCCACCGCGCGCAGAATGCCGACGTGAAGGTCGGCACCCCGGTCCTCGGCCAGCTCTGATCGACTCGCGCCCTGCGCGAGCCGCACGGTTCGCGAAGGGCTCGTCGCGCCGCCGATGACGCAGGTTCCCTACTGGCGGCTGTCCAGTTTCTACTTCTTCTACTTCTGCCTGCTGGGCGGAACGGCGCCGTTCCTCGCGCTGTATTTCCATCACCTGGGCTTTTCCAGCGCGCGGATCGGCGAGCTGGTCGCCATCCCCATGCTGATGCGCTGCGTGGCGCCGAACCTGTGGGGCTGGCTGGGCGACCGCAGCGGCCAACGGCTGGCCATCGTGCGCTTTGGCGCGGTGTGCACGGCGGTGTGCTTCGCCGGCATCTTCCTCGGCCACAGTTACGCGTGGCTGGCATTGATCATGGCCGGTCACGCGTTCTTCTGGCACGCGGTGCTGCCGCAGTTCGAAGTGATCACCCTGGCGCACCTGAGCGGGCGCACCGAGAGCTACAGCCGTATCCGCCTGTGGGGCTCCATCGGCTTCATCTGCACCGTGGTCGGCCTGGGCTGGCTGTTCGAGTTCGCCAGCCTGGACGCCTATCCGCTGGCGCTGCTGGCGATCATGCTCGGCATCGTCGGCGCCAGCTGGTGGGTGCCGAATGCCCAGCCGCCGGCACGGCAGGACGAGGCCAGCGCCGGCGGCTTCCTCCAGCAACTGCTCAAACCCGGCGTTCTCGCCTTCTATCTGTGCGTGTGCCTGATGCAGCTGTCCCACGGCCCGTACTACACCTTCCTGACCCTGCACCTGGAGGCGCTCGGCTACGCCCGCGGGCTGATCGGCCAGCTCTGGGCGCTGGGTGTAGTGGCCGAGGTACTGCTGTTCCTGGTCATGCCTCGCCTGCTCAAGCGCTTCTCGCTGCGCCAGGTACTGGTGGCGAGCTTCCTGCTGGCGGCCTTGCGCTGGCTGCTGCTGGGCACGCTGGCCGGACACCTGCTGGTGCTGCTGTTCGCCCAGTTGCTGCACGCCGCGACCTTCGGCAGCTTCCACGCCGCCGCCATTCATTTCGTCCAGCGCAGCTTCCAGGCGCGCCAGCAGGGCCAGGGTCAGGCGCTCTATGCCGCACTGGCGGGAACCGGCGGCGCGCTGGGCGCGCTTTACTCCGGCTACAGCTGGGGTAGCCTTGGCCCTGCCTGGACCTTCGCCATCGCCAGCATTGCCGCGCTGGCCGCCGCCTTCATCATCTGGACCCGTCTGAACGAGGACCCGCATGAACGACACCCGTGAACAGCTGACCCGGCAAATCATCGACGCCGGTCGCTTCCTCTATGGCCGCGGCTGGTCGCCGGCCACCAGTAGCAATTATTCGGCGCGCCTGGCCGCCGACCGCGCGCTGCTCACTGTTTCGGGCAAGCACAAGGGCCAGCTCGGCGAGGACGACGTGCTGGAAACCGACCTCGCCGGCAACAGCCTGGAGCCGGGCAAGAAGCCTTCGGCGGAAACCCTGCTGCACACCCAGCTCTACGCCTGGCGCCCGGAGATCGGCGCGGTGCTGCACACCCATTCGGTGAACGCCACCGTGCTGTCGCGCCTGACCGCCGGCGACCGCCTGGAGCTGGAAGACTACGAGCTGCAGAAGGCCTTCAGCGGCGTCACCACCCATGAAGGCCGCGTGACCGTGCCGATCTTCGACAACGATCAGGACATCGCCCGCCTGGCCGCCAAGGTGCAGCCCTGGCTGGAGGCACATCCGGACTGCCCCGGTTACCTGATCCGCGGCCACGGCCTGTACACTTGGGGCCCACGCATGGCCGATGCCCTGCGCCAGATCGAAGCCTTCGAATTCCTCTTCGAATGCGAACTGAAAGTACTGAGCCTTCGCGGCGGCACGCGCTGAGCGAATCCGGCCCGCTTTTGCGGAAATAGCCCAGAAGGATAACGACCATGAGCAGCCTGACCGTCTACCACGAGTCCAACCCCGAGCAGCCACTGAAGCTGCTGACCCACGCCGAGGACATCGCTTCCACCCTCGGCGAGCTGGGCGTGCGCTTCCAGCGCTGGGCGGCCAACGCCCCGATCGTCCCCGGCGCCAGCCAGGAAGAAGTGATCGCCGCCTACCAGCACGAGATTCGCCGCCTGCAGGAAGAGGAGGGTTACGTCACCGTCGACGTGGTCAGCCTCACCGCCGATCACCCGCAGAAGGACGAATTGCGCGCCAAGTTCCTCGACGAGCACCGCCACGGCGAGGACGAGGTACGCTTCTTCGTCGCCGGCCGCGGGCTCTTCACCCTGCACATCGAGGACCACGTCTACGCCGTGCAATGTGAGAAGAATGACCTGATCTCGGTGCCCGCCGGCACCCGCCACTGGTTCGACATGGGCGAGCGCCCGCACTTCGTCGCCATCCGCCTGTTCAACAACGCCGAGGGCTGGGTTGCGAAGTTCACCGGCGACGAGATCGCCAAGCGCTTTCCGTTGCTGGAAGACTGATCTCCCCGTAGCCGGGGAGGGTGGACTGTTTCCTGCACTTCGTAGGAGCGAGCTTGCTCGCGAACAGTGTTGCCGGCCCACTCGGTTCCATGCGGTTCGCGAGCAAGGACTGGGCGCCCCCCTCGGTCCTACATGTCATCCCGCCTGGGTTAAAGGCGGGTTTTTGGAGTTTCCATGTCCATCAAAGCCATCCTCACCGACATCGAAGGCACCACCAGCGCGGTCAGCTTCGTCTTCGACGTGCTCTTCCCTTATGCCGCCGCGCACCTGCCGGACTACGTGCGTGAGCACGCCGCCGATCCCGCCGTGGCTGAGCAGCTCGCCGCCGTGCGTGCCGACAGTGGCGAGGCGAACGCGGATACCGAACGCTGTATCGAAATCCTCCTCGGCTGGATCGCCGAAGACCGCAAGGCCACGCCGCTCAAGGCGCTGCAGGGTATGGTCTGGGAGCAGGGCTACCGCGCCGGCCAGCTCAAGGGCCACGTCTACCCGGACGCTGTTGACGCGCTGCGCCACTGGCACGCCGAGGGCTACCAGCTGTACGTCTATTCCTCCGGCTCGATCCAGGCGCAGAAACTGATCTTCGGCTGCTCCGAGGCTGGCGACCTGTCGCCGCTGTTCTCCGGCTTCTTCGACACCACCAGCGGGCCCAAGCGCGAGGCCGAGTCCTACCAGCGCATCGCCGCCGCCATCGGCCTGCCGGGCGAGGAAATCCTCTTCCTCTCCGACGTGGTTCAGGAACTGGACGCCGCACAGCAGGCCGGCCTGCAGACCATCGGCCTGGCCCGCGAGGGCGGCGTGCTGGAAGGCCACGACACGGTGGCCAGCTTTGCGGTGATCGACCCGGCCCGCGTCTGAGCCTAACCGTTGGCCCATGCCCGTGCCGTTGTGGCACGGGCGGCTATGCTGATCAAGCCGACATTCTCCTGGAAGGATCTTCCATATGGGCTCGACCCTGAGTGGCCTGATCAGCCTGATTATCTTTGCCCTGGATATCTGGGCGATCATCAACGTAGTGAAAAGCAACGCCGAGATGCCGATGAAGATCATCTGGATCCTGGTGATCGTCATCCTGCCGGTGCTGGGCCTGATCATCTGGGCGGTGGCGGGCCCGCGGGGGAATGTGAAGATCTAGCGCTCCCTGCAGGAGCGGGCGCTGCCCGCGATCCGTCGGCAGGGCCGCGACGATTTCTTTTGCTCTGCTGTAATAGGTCTGCTGCGTGGGCTCGGGTGTTTCTGCGCCGCATCGGCGTGCGCGGATGTCTCCCTGGAATCGATGTAAAAGCCAGGGCAAGAGCTGCCGAATTGGTGCTCTTCGTAGGAGCGAGCTTGCTCGCGAATCGCCCCGCGCGGGTGTTTCCGTCAATCGAACCGGTAATGCATCCGCACACAACCCGGCTCGATGACCTTGGCCGACAGCAGCGTCGGCGACACCCGCAGCCCGCTGGCGGGGAACAGCGGAAATCCGCCGCCGATGATCTCCGGCATCACATAGATTTCCAGCTCATCCAGCGCCCCGCGCTCCAGGAAGGCCATCTGCAGCTGGCCGCCGCCGAGCATCCACACGTCGCCATCGTCCAGTGCGCGCAGTTCCGCGATCAGTGCCTCGACATCGCTGCGAGTTTCCAATGGGCCCTTGGGTTGCTCAATAGGACGCGAAGTCACTACTACAACCCGCTGTTCGGCGTACGGCCAGGGGCCTGGGTCGGCCGCGAGGAAGTCGTAGGTCGCGCGGCCCATGACCACGGTGCCAATGCGCTGGAGGAATAAGTTGTAGTCATGTTCCCCCAGCTTGAGCTGGTCATGCTTGAACAACCAGTCCAGCCCGTGTTCTGGGGTGGCGATGAAGCCGTCGAGGCTGCTGGCGATGTAGCCGAGAATCCTGGCCATCCTGGGTCTCCTTGGGTAATCTGCGCACCAATATATAAATGAATGTTCATTTATAAAAGAGGGTGGCATGGCTCGAACCAAGACGGTGAGCGACGAAGCGATACTCGACGCCGCCATGGCGCTGATGGTGCGGGAGGGGCCGGAGGCGGTCACTTTCGCTGCCGTGGGCCGCGAGGTCGGGCTGTCCGCCGCGACGCTGGTGCAGCGGCATGCAACCAAGGCTGAGTTCCTCCGTGCCGTTCTGTTGCGCGCCTGGGACCAACTGGATACGCAGACCGCGCGCCTCGACGAGAGCGCCGAGCTGAGCCCCGAGGGCGCGGTGCGGATGCTGGTGGCGATGTTCCCGGTGGGAGAGGGCGAGACCGACTACGCGGAGGGGTTGCTGATCCTGCGCGAAGACATGCGTGATCCGCTGTTGCGCGAACGGGGGGCACAGTGGGGCGTCGCGCTGGCCAAGGCGTTGGGGCGGCGGTTGAGTGACGATCCGCAGCGGCAACCGGTACTCGGCCGGCTGATGGCCAGCCAATGGCAGGGAGCGCAGCTGTGGTGGGCTTTCGAGCGCCAGGGCGATCCGGCCAGTGCCATCGGCGAAGAGTTGCGCCGCTGGTGTGATGTCATGCTGAAGGCGGAAAGGGTTGCGGGATAAGGCGCCGGGATGGAAACTCGTTCGATGCATTACTGCCTGATCGAAACAGACCTCGGCTGGTTCGGGCTCGCCTGGAGCCCGGAAGGAATCACGCGTGCCTATCTGCCGGGCGACTCCGTACATAGCGTGCGCGAGCGCTTCGACAAGCTCGGCAGTGAGACCGCCCACTGGCCGGCGTTCATCGACGAGGCGCGCCGGCTGATCCTGAGTTATGCACGGGGCGAGGCAGTGTCCTTCGACGCGCTGCCGCTGGACCTGTCGGGGCAAAGCGATTTCCACCGCCGTGTCTACGACGACATTCTCCAGCTCGGTCGCGGCGAGACCACGACCTACGGCGAGATCGCCCGGCGTCTGGGCGATGTTGGCTTGTCCCGCGCGGTGGGGCAGGCGATGGGTTCCAATCCGATTCCGCTGATCATTCCGTGCCACCGCGTGCTCGCCAGCGGCGGCAAGACCGGCGGTTTCTCCGCGCCGGGCGGTAGCTCCTCGAAGATGCGCATGCTGGCGCTGGAGGGCTACGAGGACCCGCAGGCGGCGCAGACCGCCTTCGATTTCTAGGCCGGAGCTCTCGGGTCGGACTGCCAGGCCGACTCCAGCGCGCCTTCCAGGCGCAGCAGCAGTTCCTTGCGTGGCAGGCCGCCGGCATAGCCGGTGAGGCTGCCGTTGCTGCCGATCACCCGGTGGCACGGGACGATGATGCTGATGGGGTTGGCGCCGTTGGCCGCGCCCACCGCGCGGATCGCCTTGGGCCGGCCGATGCGTCGTGCGAGTTCCGCGTAGACGGTGGTGTAGCCGTAGGGAATCTCCAGCAGCGCCTGCCAGACCTGGCGCTGGAACTCGGTGCCTTCGGTATTGAGGCGCACATCGAAACGCTGGCGCTTGCCGGCGAAGTACTCGTCCAGCTGGCGCGCCACATCGTCCAGCAGCGGGCTGCCTTCGTGCCAGTCCGGCTGCGGGTAATGGCGGACTTCCAGGTCCATGTAGAGCATACGCAGGCCGCGCTCGTCGCCGGCCAGCAGCAGGCGGCCGGTGGGGCTGTCGTGGTAGCGGTAGTGCATGGTCATCCTCCGGTGCGGCCGGCCTGGGAATAGGCGTGCCACAGATAGACGGCGGCATAGGCGCGCCACGGCCGCCAGGCTTCGGCGCGGCGTTGCAGCTCGCGGGCAGTGATGCCTTCTGCGCCCCAGACCGGTGACTTGAGCAGGCCCAGGTCGGCGGCGGGGAAGGCGTCCGGATCGCCGAAGGCGCGCAGGGCGACGTACTCGGCGGTCCAGGGGCCGATGCCGGGGAGGGCGCAGAGGCGCTTCACCAGGTCCTCGGCGCCGTCTTCCATGTGCAAGGCCAGCGCGCCGCTGGCGCAGGCGGCGGAAAAGCGCTGCAGGGTCTCGACGCGCTTGCCGGGCATGCCGATGCCGGCGAGGTCGGCTTCGGCCAGGGCCTCGGGGGTGGGAAACAGACGGGTCGGCTGGTCTTCGACGTCGCCGGGCAGCGCTTCGCCCAGGCGCTGCACCAGCCGCCCGACGATGGTTACCGCAGCTTTCACCGTGACCTGTTGGCCGACGATGGCGCGCACGGCCTGCTCGAACGGGTCGAACGCGGTGGGCAAGCGCAGGCCGGGAGCCTGCAGCAGGAGTGGCCCGAGGACGGTGTCACCGCCCAGGTGCGCGGCGATGTGGGCGGGATTGCTGTCCAGGTCGAACATCTTGCGCGCCCGCGCCGTCAGCGCTTCGGCATGGGCGGCCGGCAGGTGCAGTTCCAGTTCCAGCTCGGCGCGGTCCTCCACGGGGGCCACGCTGAACCAGCCGCTATCCGCCCCCAGCCGCACGCTGCGGGCATAGCGCCGGGGCGACAGGCATTCGACGCCAGCCAGGCTGCGCAGGGCAAAGTGGTCGTGGAACTGCTGCCAATCCCAGGGCGCGTGGTAGGACAGGCGGATGATCCGGGGGGCGGGGGCTGTGCTTTTCATGCAGCGACCTTACCTGTTGCGCGCCGGGCTGTCCTCCCGCGCCTGACTTTCAAACTGGCGTGGTCGGGCTCCTTACAGGGAGCGCGCCGACGGCAGGGTTCGACCTGTCATCTTCCGGCACGTAGAATGCGCGCCTCTTTCGGGGCGGCCCGGCCGTCCCCTCCTAGTGTCTTGTCCCGACGGGAGCCCACTGCATGCACGATTACCAGGAAACCCTCTACGACGGCTATGGCCAGCGTTTCAGCGTCGACAGGATGCTCCACGAGGTGCGCACCGAGCACCAGCACCTGGTGATCTTCGAGAACGCCTGCATGGGCCGCGTGATGGCGCTGGACGGAGTGATCCAGACCACTGAGGCCGACGAGTTCATCTACCACGAGATGCTCACCCACGTGCCGATCCTCGCCCATGGCGCGGCCAAGCGCGTGCTGATCATCGGCGGTGGTGACGGTGGCATGCTGCGCGAGGTGTCCAAGCACGCCAGCGTCGAGCACATCACCATGGTCGAGATCGATGGCACCGTGGTCGACATGTGCAAGGAATTCCTGCCCAATCATTCCCAGGGTGCGTTCGACGATGCACGCCTGAACCTGGTGATCGACGACGGCATGCGCTTCGTCGCCACCACCACGGAGAAGTTCGACGTGATCATCTCCGACTCCACCGATCCGATCGGTCCGGGCGAAGTGCTGTTCTCGGAAAACTTCTACCAGGCCTGCCACCGCTGCCTGAACGAGGGTGGTGTGCTGGTGACCCAGAACGGTACGCCTTTCATGCAGCTGGACACCGTGCGCAACACCGCCGGCCGGATGAACGGCCTGTTCGCCGACTGGCACTTCTACCAGGCGGCCGTGCCGACCTACATCGGCGGCTCGATGACCTTCGCCTGGGGCTCGACCAACCCGGCGCTGCGCAAGGTCGATGCGGGCACCCTGGCCCAGCGCTTCGCCGCCAGTGGCATCCAGACCCGCTACTACAACCCGGCCATCCACCAGGGCGCCTTCGCCCTGCCGCAGTATGTGCTGCAGGCCATCGGCAAGCCGGCCAACGACTGATACAGCGCTGCCCGTCGTGTTTATCGCGCGGCGGGCAGGGGCGCAATGCCCGACATTCCCGCCCATCGGGACATTTTCTTCACATGCCGTCCGGCACTCTGCCCGCCGTCAGGCGGTCCCACCTGCGCCGGTTCTCGCTCGCATCATCTCGAAACGAATACCCGCTCAGGCTTAATGTCCGCTTAAGGCGCGCACAATAGAATGCGACGCCGCTGCTTTTGCGGTGTAATGCCGCAGCCTTTCGCGCTCGCGCGGGCAAGTCATTCTGCCCGGCCATGGCGACGCTCCTTCGAACCCTGAACGTTCACAACGGAACCAAGAAATGGGCCAATCAGAAGTCCTGACCAACCGCCAGACCGGTGCGAGCCTCACGCGGCCCACCGTGTCCAGCCACCTGGCGTTCACCGCGCTCAGCGTCCTTGCGCTGATGGTGATGTTCTCCCTGCTGCGCGTGGCGCTGCTCGTCTATAACCGCGAGCTGATCGGCAGCACCCCGGCGTCCACCTTCGTCGAAGCCTTCATCACCGGCATGCGTTTCGACATTCGCGCCGTGGTCTACATCGTCGCCCCGCTGGTCTTCGCCATCGCGAGCGTGCGTGCCATGGGCTGGCGCTGGCTGTGGAAGACCTGGCTGACCATCGCCGCGAGCATCACGCTGTTCCTCGGCGTGCTGGAGATGGACTTCTACCGTGAATTCCACCAGCGCCTGAACAGCCTGGTGTTCCAGTACATGTCCGAAGACCCGAAGACGGTCATGAGCATGATCTGGTACGGCTACCCGGTGGTTCGCTACCTGTTGGCCTGGGCCTTTGCCACCTGGCTGCTGTACCTGGTGTTCCGTGGCATCGACCGCGCGACCCGTCCGGATGCTTCCGGTCCGTCCGCCGCCGCCTGGTATCTCCGCGTGGCCGTGATGCTGGTGGTGATCGTGGTCTGCGTGGTCGCTGCCCGCGGTACCCTGCGTCAGGGCCCGCCGCTGCGCTGGGGCGACGCCTTCACCACGGATTCGATGTTCGCCAACCAGCTGGGCCTGAACGGCACCCTGAGCCTGATCAAGGCTGCCGAAAGCCGCTTCCTGTCCGAAGACCGCGACAACATTTGGAAAGCCACCCTGCCGGTGGACCAGGCACGCGATGTGGTGCGCCAGATGCTGGTGATGCCGGACGACAAGCTGGTCGACGCCGATGACGCCGCCGTGCGCCGTGACTACACCCCGCCGGCCGATGGCACGCTGCCGATCAAGAACGTCGTGGTGATCCTCATGGAAAGCTTCGCCGGCCACTACGTCGGTGCGCTGGGCGGCAAGGGCGATATCACCCCTTACTTCGACAAGCTGAGCAAGGAAGGGCTGCTGTTCACCCAGTACTTCTCCAACGGTACCCACACCCACCAGGGCATGTTCGCCACCATGGCGTGCTTCCCCAACCTGCCGGGCTTCGAGTACCTGATGCAGACGCCTGAGGGCGGCCACAAGTTCTCCGGCCTGCCGCAGCTGCTGTCGGCGCGCAAGTTCGAGGACGTCTACGTCTACAACGGCGACTTCGCCTGGGACAACCAGTCCGGCTTCTTCGCCAACCAGGGCATGACTTCGTTCATCGGCCGTAACGACTTCGTCAATCCGGTGTTCTCCGACCCGACCTGGGGTGTGTCCGACCAGGACATGTTCGCCCGCGGCAACGAGGAACTGGACAAGCTCGCAGCCACCGGCAAACCGTTCTATGCCCTGCTGCAGACCCTGTCCAACCACGTGCCTTACGCACTGCCGAAAGACCTGCCGGTGGAGCGCGTGACCGGTAACGGCAGCCTCGACGAGCACCTGACGGCCATGCGTTATTCCGACTGGGCGCTGGGGCAGTTCTTCGAGAAGGCGAAGAAATCGCCGTACTACAAGGACACCCTGTTCGTGGTCGTCGGCGACCATGGTTTCGGCAGCCCCGAGCAGCTGACCGAGATGGACCTGTTCCGCTTCAACGTGCCGCTGCTGCTGGTGGCACCGGGCATCCAGGAGAAGTTCGGCGCGACCCGCGACACTGTCGGCACCCAGATCGACATCGTGCCGACCATCATGGGTCGCCTGGGCGGTGAAGTGCGCCACCAGTGCTGGGGTCGCGACCTGCTGAACCTGCCGGCTGGCGACAAGGGTATCGGCGTGATCAAGCCGTCGGGTAGTGAGCAGGTGGTCGCCGTGATTTCCGGTAACCGCATCCTGATCCGTCCGAAGGAAGGCGATATTCGCGTCTACGACTACAAGCTGGGCAGCGACTTTGGCGTGAAGCGCGTGGACGGCGCCGCCGACCAGGAAAGCCTGCGCGTGCGCCTGGAGTCGTTCATCCAGACCGCGACCAAGAGCCTGCTGGACAACACCGCTGGCGTGGTGGACGGCAAGCCTGACGTGAAGTAATCGCGCAGTCAGTGAAAAGGGGCCTTCGGGCCCCTTTTTTCATGGGCGAGGGTTTGCCTTCTGTAGGAGCGAGCTTGCTCGCGAACCGCTCTGGCCTGGTGGTCTGGGAGTTGTTCGCGAGCAGGCTCGCTCCTACAGAAAACGCCGGGCCAGAGGGCTTGGTGTCGGAATGGACGACAGAATCTTCAGTAAGAAGAGGTTATAAAGTAAGACCACATCGGTCTAATGGATTATAAGAAAAGTCAGTATCCTCCCGGCCACACCACGAGGTGATCGTTTCGCCAGTCAGGACGCGTAGATGGATTTCGGCAATATCGGGTTTGTAGTCGCGGGTCTTGTCGTAGGCTTTATCGTTGGAATGACCGGTGTCGGTGGCGGTTCGCTGATGACGCCGATTCTGCTCTGGTTCGGTATCAACCCCGCCGCCGCGGTGGGCACCGACCTGCTCTATGCCGCCATCACCAAGTCCGGCGGCGTCCTGGTCCACCGCAAGAACGACAACATCGACTGGCGCATCACCGGCTGGCTGGCCTTGGGCAGCGTCCCGGCAGCGGCGCTGACGCTGCTGTTCCTGCATAGCTTGCACACCGATACCGCGGCGATGAACGCGGTAATCAAGAACGCCCTGGGCGTCGTGCTGCTGCTCACCGCCCTGGCCGTGCTGTTCAAGAAGCAGGTGCTGGCCTTCGCCCAGCGTCATGCCGGCGACAGCTTCCACTTCAGCGGCCCCCGACTGAATACCCTGACCGTGATCACCGGCGCCATCCTCGGCGGCATGGTTGCGCTGACGTCCATTGGCGCCGGTGCCCTGGGTACCGTGGCGCTGTTCATCCTTTATCCCTTCCTCGCCACCCGCCGTCTGGTGGGCACCGAGATCGCCCACGCCGTACCGCTCACCCTGGTCGCCGGCCTCGGCCACGCCAGCATGGGCAACATGGACTGGGGCCTGCTCGGTTACCTGCTGATCGGCTCGCTGCCGGGCATCTACATCGGCAGCCACCTGGCCGGGCGTATTCCGGACGGCGTGCTGCGCCCGTGCCTGGCGATCATGCTGGCGATGATCGGCTACAAGCTGGTCTTCTAAGCTCGCTTCTCGAGACGGCTCAGCCGCTGCGGAAACGCCCTGGCGTCACGCCCTTCCACCGGCGGAAGGCGTGGATGAAGTTTGACACCTCGCCATAGCCGAGCCGCTCGGCAATCTCCTCCAGGCGAATCGCCCCGGTGGCCAGCAACTCCTCGGCCAGCGCTTGGCGCACCTCATCCAGCAGGGCACGATAGCTGCTGTCCTCGGCCTCCAGCCGGCGTCGCAGCGTGCGTGAGGTCATGTGCAGTTCGTCCGCCAGTTGCTCCATGTCCGGCAGCCGTCCCGGCGTGCCCAGCAGGCGATCGCGAATCTGCCCGGACAGCCCGGTGCGTATCTGCCGGCGAGCGAGCAGGGCGCGGCATTGTTCCTCGCAGCGCCGCGCTACTTCCGGGTTGGCGCCGGGAAGGGGCAATTCAAGAATGCGGCTGTCAAAGACGATGCGGTTCTCCGCCTGGCCGAAGAGCGGCGTTACCCCCAATTCATCGATGTAGGGCTGCAGGTCGGCCGGTGCTTCGCGGCGAAACAGCGCCTGGCGGATCGGCGGCGGCTGGTTGGTGAGGTCGCGCTGGATGCGCAGCACACCGCCACCGTCGCGGTCGATGAGGAAGTCGCGCAGGTCTTCCGGCACGGCGGAGTCATCCAGCACCAGGTGCGCCTCGCCGTCGTGTTCCTCCAGCGTCATGCGGTGAAACGCGTAGGTCAGGTCGAGGTAGCGCAGGCCCAGGTGCGCCGCGCTGAGGAAGGTCGAGCTGCTGAGCATCGCGAAGCCCCAGATGCCGTAAGTATTGAGGTGATAGCGCAGCCCGGCCTTGAGCCCGATGCCTGGGCGCTGGCCGATTTGCCGGTTGATGTTGCGCAGCAACTCCAGTTCCTGGATCGCGTCGACTTCCGCACCCGGGTCGGCGAGCACGCCGATGTCCAGGCCAGTGCCGTCCAGGCACTGCTCCAGGGTCATGCCGTGGTCGAGGGCGAACTGGGTCATGAGCTGCACGCTGATGGCGCTGCGGCGGGGCGACCAGGGTGGAGTGGCGGGCATCGGAACCTCGGATGTCAGGATGACCGAAAATCAGGGGTGACCGAAAGTCACAATTTTCTGTCCGACTATGCCATAACCCGTGGCGGGAAGTCGCACTAGGATGGTGTCATCCGCCGCTGTGCGGACTTCGAAACCGGGAGCACAACAATGACAACACCATCCCGTCGATCGGCCGCCCCGCGCGTGCTGATCATCGGCGCCGGCTTCGCCGGCCTGGGCCTGGCGATCCGCCTGCAGAAAGCCGGCATCCAGGACTTCCTGATCCTCGAGAAGGCTGCCGACGTCGGCGGCTGCTGGCGCGAGAACGTCTATCCAGGCGCTGCCTGCGATGTGCCTTCACACCTGTATTCCTTCTCCTTCGAACCCAAGGCTGACTGGTCGCGCAAATTCGCGCCCCAGGCGGAAATCCTCGAGTACGCGCGGCACTGCGCCGACAAGTACCGTTTGCGCGAACGTATCCGCTTCAACTGCGAAGTGAGCGAGGCCAGCTTCGACGAAGCGGCCGGTGAGTGGCAGGTGACCTGCGCTGACGGCGAGGAGCTGCGCGCCCAGTCGCTGGTGTGCGGCCTCGGCCAATTGAGCCGTCCGCTGATCCCGAAGCTGCCAGGCATCGAGCGTTTCCAGGGCAAGGCCTTTCACTCCGCGCAGTGGGACCACCAAACGCCGCTGGACGGCAAGCGTGTCGCGGTGGTCGGCACCGGCGCCAGCGCCATCCAGTTCGTCCCGCAGATTGCGCCGAAGGTGGCTGAGTTGTTGCTGTTCCAGCGCAGCGCCGCCTATGTGATTCCCAAGCCGGACCGTCCCTACGCCGACTGGGAACGCCGTATCAAGTCGCGCCTGCCCTGGCTGCAACGCCTGGATCGAGGCCTGAAGTACATCCAGCACGAGGCGCGGGCGCTGGCCTTCACCGTGTTCCCGCCAATGATGAAATTCATGCGGATCAGCTTCCACCTGCACATGCGCAAAAGCATCAGCGACCCGCAGCTGCGTGCTCGGTTGCAGCCGGACTATCCCATGGGCTGCAAGCGCATCCTGATCAGCAACGACTACTACCCGGCATTGGCGCGCAGCAATGTGAAGCTGGTGGATACCGGCATACGCGAGGTCACCGAGGACGCCATCGTGACCCGCGACGGGGTACGCCACCCGGTGGATACGATCATTTACGGTACCGGTTTCGCCGCCACCGAGTTCCTCGCGCCGATGCGTATCACCGGCCTGGGCAGGCGCGAACTGAACCAGGCCTGGAGCGACGGCGCCGAGGCTTACAAGGGCATCAGCGTCAGCGGTTTCCCCAACTTCTTCATCCTCTATGGGCCGAACACCAACCTGGGGCACAACTCCATCATCTACATGCTGGAGAGCCAGTTCCCCTATGTGCTCGGCTGCCTGCAACGGATCCAGCGCGAGGGCCTGAAGTACCTGGACCTCAAGCCACAGGCGCAGCAGGGCTTCAACCGCCAGTTGCAGCACGACCTGCAGCACACCATCTGGGAGCGCGGTTGCAGCAGTTGGTACAAGACCGCAAGCGGCCGCAATACCGTGAACTGGCCGGGCTTCACCTTCCGCTACCGCCAACAGACCCGTCAGCCGGAGTTCGCCGACTATGACTGCATCCGTTGAACCCCAGGTGCCGCTGTCGACCCGTCAGAAACTGCTGACGGCCATCCTGCGCGGCACGCTCAACCTGCTGTTCCGTGGGCTGATGGGCCCGCAATTGCCGGTAAAGGCGCAGCGCGCCCTGTTACGCGGACTGACCGCCGCAACGCTGACGCCCCGTGGCGTACGTAGTGAGCAGACGACCCTGGGCGGCGTGCCCGCCGAAGTCTGGCGGCCGGAAGCGGTGAGCGAGGGCAGGGTGATCCTTTACCTGCACGGCGGCGCCTACCTGGTCGGCTCGCCGGCCACGCACCGGGCGATCACCGCCAACCTGGCACGGCGCTGCAAGGCCGAGGTCTGGGTGATCGACTACCGCCTGGCCCCCGAGCACCGCTTCCCTGCCCAGCGCGAGGACGCCGTAGCGGCTTATCGTGCATTGCTCGACAAGGGCATCCCCGCACCAACCATCGCGGTAGCCGGAGACTCCGCCGGCGGCCACCTGACCCTGCAGTTGGCGCTGGAAGCCAAGGCGCTGGGCCTGCCAATGCCAGGTGCGCTGGTCACTTTCTCGCCGGTGACCGATCTCTCCGGCGAGCATTTGCACGCCCCGGCGGCGGGCGATCCGCTGATCACCCGCGCCTGGATGGACAGCGCCATGGAGATGTTCTGCCCGCCCGACGTGCCCCGCGCGGACGCCCAGTTGTCGCCGCTGCACGCTGATCTCAGCGGCCTGCCGCCGCTGCTGATCCAGGTTGGCGAGGACGAGGTATTGCGCAACGACAGCCTGCGATTCGTCGATGCGGCACGGCGTTACGGCAACACCGTGCAACTGCAGCGCTTTCCCGGCTGCTGGCATGTGTTCCAGGCTCACGCCGGCCTGCTGGACGTGGCCGACCGTGCCTTGCAGGACGTCGCCCATTTTGTCGCCAGCCATCTACAGGTCGGCCCCTTGCAAGGAGTGCAGCGATGAACACCATTCTGATCAGCGGGGCGGCCTCGGGCATCGGCGCCGCCACCGCGAAACTGTTTCATCAGCGCGGCTGGCGCGTTGGCCTGATCGACCTCAATCCCGAACCGCTGGCGGCACTGGCTGCCGAGCTCGGCGGCGCCTGGCAACGGGCGCTGGACGTCACGGACGCCGAGGCTGTGACGGCGGCGGTGCGCGGATTCGCCGACGCACACGACGGCCATCTGCGCCTGCTGTTCAATTGCGCGGGCATCCTGCGTTTCGGCCGCTTCGAGGACATCAGCCTTGCCGAGCACAACCGCATCATCGCCATCAACGTGCAGGGCGTACTCAATTGCTGCTACGCCGCGCTGCCGTACCTCAAGCGCACGCCGGGCGCGCAGGTGCTGAACATGGGCTCGGCGTCCGGGCTCTATGGTGTGCCGCAGATGGCCAGTTATTCGGCCTCGAAGTTCGCCGTGCGCGGGCTGACCGAGGCGCTGGAGCTGGAGTGGCGCGAGCTGGGCATTCGCGTCGCCGACCTGATGCCACCGTTCGTGCGCACGCCGATGGTCGCCAGCCAGACCTTCGAACCGCCGGTGCTGCGCCGCCTGGGCGTCACCCTGGTGGCTGAGGATATTGCCCAGGCCGCGTGGCGGCAGGCTCAGAGCGGCGGCGTGCATCGGCCCATTGGCGCAATGTTCCGCGCGATGTACTGGTCCGGCCAGCTGTCGCCACCGGCGATCAACCGTTGGGTGATGGCCTGGCTCAGCCGTGCCTGAGTAGACTGGAGGGGCGGCGAAGGAGGCCGTCCCATGCAGCGAAATCCGGAACCCCAGCCTTCGGCCTGGCAGCGCGTGCTGCAGGACATCACTTCACCCTTCGACCGCATCAGTGAGATGACCTATGGGGTGATCATGACCCTGACCATCATCTCGGTGATTTCCGCCGCCAGCGGCGGGGCCAGCCGACAGGATCTGATCGTCGCTGCACTGGGTTGCAACCTGGCCTGGGGGCTGGTGGACGCGATGATGCTACTGGTGCGCCTGCGGGTCGAGCGGGTGCATCGGCACGGCCGCCTGCGAGCCCTGCGCAGGACGTCCAGTGATATCGATTTTCGCGAGGGCCTCGACGAGTTCCTGCCGCCGCGGCTGGTGGCTGCGCTGCAACCAGACGAGGTCTGGCGACTGCGCCAGCGGCTGATGCGCTCGGACCTGGGTACCGGGCAATTGCGTCATGGCGGAGCGGAAATCTGGCTGGCGGCGCTGCTGATCGTGCTGCTGGTCAGCGGCATCACGCTGCCGCTGATCCTGCCGCTGTGGCTGGTGCCAGATGATCTGCTGGCGCTGCGCCTGGCCCAGGGTATCGGCGTGGTCATGCTGTTCGGCTTGGGCTGGCTGCTCAGTCGCTGGTCCGGCGACTCACCCTGGCCGGGGGCGCTGGGTTTCATGGCGCTGGGCGTGGCCATGACAGGCCTGTGCATAGCGTTGGGCGGCTAGCGACGCGGGATGGCGCCTTTCTGCCGCCCGTCGCCGCCGAACGGCGCGAAGCGCCAAAGGAGCGGCAGGTCGCGAGCTCAGGCGCTACTCTGAGAAATGTGGCCGGGACATTTCCGCGGCGCCATTCGTCGCGTTCGGCGGAGTTGGCCACCATTTCGGGGGACGTTGCGTCATTTGACGTTTCCCGGCGGCACACTGAAGTGCCCGGAATACGCCCTTGCAGGGCGTGTTCGTTGGCGGGGAATACACTCTGAACGTCTCGACAGGAGGTGCGTACCATGGAAAAGCCCCTCTCGGAGGATATCAGCGTCAACGTGTTGCGCCGGATGAAGGAAGGTGGCTTCGATTTCGCACGCATTCATCCCATCGACTTTTTCGCCATCTTTTCCGATGAACAGAACGCCCGCAAAGCTGCCCGGCAGTTTCGCGGCGAGTCGCTGAGAACCCAGGTCGAAGCCCGCGATGACGGCGGCTGGAGCCTGCAGATCAGCAAGGTGATGTTCGCCACCCATGCCGCCATCGGCGATTTCGAACACGACCTTGAGGAAGTCGTGGTGCCACTGGGCGGAATTCTCGATGGTTGGGGCGTGACCCAGGAGGTCACCTCCCTGCGTTGATCGCAACACGTCGTTGAGCCGTCGCGCGACGGCCGATCTTCTACCCGCGCTCTTTACCCGTAAGAATGAAAATGCGCGCTGTCGCCAGCAGTGACGGCGCGCCTTTTTTCGCCTGGGCAACGGCGCCTGCGCGGCAGC
Organism: Pseudomonas sp. PVC-3-1; assembly: GCF_057444315.1. Taxonomy (NCBI): domain Bacteria; kingdom Pseudomonadati; phylum Pseudomonadota; class Gammaproteobacteria; order Pseudomonadales; family Pseudomonadaceae; genus Pseudomonas; species Pseudomonas sp. PVC-3-1. The sequence continues at coordinate 5,324,167 of NZ_CM172023.1, read as the reverse complement.
CGTGCAAGGACAAGCTTGCGGACACGCCAGGTTTCTTCATCGCCACCGATGCGGCAGACTGCCGCGCGGAGGTGACCATGACCGATATCCTGATCCTGACCCACGTCGATTTCTGCCCGCCCGGCCACCTGGGCGCGGTGCTCGACCGTCTGCAACTGCCGTTCGATGTGCTTCGCGTCGATCTGGGCGAGCTGGAAGGCTATGACCTGGAGCGGCCCAAAGCGGTGGCCATCATGGGCGGGCCCATGAGCGTGAACGACGACCTGCAGTGGCTGCGTGACGAGATCGCCGCGATCCGCCGCTTCATCGAGCGCGACGTGCCGATGATCGGCCACTGCCTGGGCGGCCAGTTGCTGGCCAAGGCGCTGGGCGCCGACATCCACCGCCTGCCGTACACCGAACTGGGCTGGCAGCCGATGCGCCGCCAGGAAGCGCAGAGCCCGTGGCTGGCGCACCTGCCGGATGAATTCCCGATCTACCAGTGGCACGGCGACACCTTCGACATTCCCGAAGGTGCCACCCGCGTGCTGTCCAGCCCCTGGTGCGTGAACCAGGCGTTCAGCTATGGCGAGCGCATCCTCGGCCTGCAGGGGCATCCGGAGATGACCGAAGAACTGGTCAGTGATTGGGTCAACGGTTTCCCGGAGTACCTCGATCCGAGCCAGCCGAGCCAGGAAAGCGCCGAGGTGATGCTCGATGGCCTGCCGCAGCGGGTCGCGGCGATGAACCAGGTGGCGGAGGGGTTCTACCGCCATTGGTTGAAGCTGGCCGGGTTGATCTGATCCGGCGATCTTTGCGGCGCTGGGATATCGCGGACGGAGTCCGCTCCTACAGGTCAGGTTCACGCCGTAGGGCGTACAACCGTTTGCGGTTGTACGCCGGTGCCGCGACTCAGTGCTTGAACATGATGTGCCGCGCCACGGTGTAGTCCTCCAGGCCGTACATGGACAGGTCCTTGCCGTATCCGGACTGCTTGAAGCCGCCGTGGGGCATCTCGCTGCACAGCATGAAGTGGGTGTTCACCCAGGTGCAGCCGTACTGCAGCCGCGCGGCCACCCGTGAGGCGCGGCCGACATCCTTGGTCCACACGGACGAGGCGAGTCCGTAGTCGGAGTCGTTGGCCCAGCGCACGGCTTCGTCCGCATCGCTGAACGGCGTCACCGACACGACCGGGCCGAACACTTCGCGGCGGACGATCTCGTCGTCCTGCTGGGCGTTGGCCACCACCGTGGGTTCGTAGAAGAAGCCCTTGCCGCTGACCACCTTGCCGCCGGTAGCGATCTGGATATGCGGGCTGGCCTTGGCACGCTCGACAAAGCCGGAGACGCGGTCGCGCTGGGCCGCGGTGATCAGCGGGCCGAGTTCGGTATTCGGGTCATTCTGCAAACCCGTCTTGAGGCTCGCTACCGCGCTGGCGAGATCCGCGACGAAGTTGTCGTAGACCTTCTTGCCGGCGTAGATACGGCACGCGGCGGTGCAATCCTGCCCGGCGTTGTAGAAGCCGAAGGTGCGGATGCCGGCAATCACGTCCTCCAGGTCGGCGTCGTCGAACACGATCACCGGGGCCTTGCCGCCCAGCTCCATGTGCAGGCGCTTCACGCTGTCGGCGGCGCTCTTGATGATGGCCTTGCCGGTGCCCACCGAGCCGGTCAGCGAGACCATGCGCACCAGATCATGGCTGACCATCGGGGCGCCCACGCTCGGGCCGCGACCGAAGACCATGTTCACCACGCCGGCGGGGAACAGCTCGGCGATGAATTCGGCGACGCGCAGGGCGGTCAGCGGTGTCTGTTCGGAAGGCTTGAGCACCACGCAGTTACCGGCGGCCAGGGCCGGGCCGAGTTTCCACGCGGCCATCATCAGCGGGTAGTTCCAGGGCGCGATGGAGGCGACCACGCCCACCGGGTCGCGGCGAATCATCGAGGTGAAGCCGGGCAGGTACTCGCCGGCGGCGGAGCCGGGCAGTACGCGGCAGGCGCCGGCGAAGAAACGGAACACATCGGCGATGGCCGGGATCTCGTCATTCAGCGCGGCGGCATAAGGCTTGCCGCAGTTGTCCGATTCCAGCTTCGCCAGTTCCTCGGCGTGCTCCTCGATACGGTCGGCCAGGCGCAGCAGGAGCATGGCGCGGTCTTTCGGCGCAGTCTGCGACCAGCCGTCGAATGCAGCGTCGGCGGCGCGCACCGCGGTGTCCACCTGTGCTTCGCTGGCTTCGGCGATCTGACCGATCACTTCGCCCGTGGCGGGATTGAGGACGTCCAGCTTCGTGCCTTCGCCGGCGACGAACTGGCCGTTGATGAGTAGTTTGGTTTGCATGGGGGCTCCTCTCGTCAGTGGGGGTTCCCTCTCCCCAGCCCTCTCCCTGAAGGGAAAGGGAGCTTTTCGTGCCGGCTGAAACCGTGGTTTCCTCCTGCGCCGATCCAGTCCCCTCTCCCTTCAGGGGGAGGGTTAGGGAGGGGGCGCATGGCACAAGGTCATTTGCCACTCCCCGCCACATCACTGGTCCCGCGTGTGAGGTAGTACGCGCCGAGGATCGGCAGCATGGTGGCGAGCATCACCAGCATGGCCACGACGTTGGTGACAGGCACGTCGCGCGGGCGGGTCAGTTGGTTGAGCAGCCACAGCGGCAGGGTGCGCTCGTGGCCGGCGGTGAAGGTGGTGACGATGATCTCGTCGAACGACAGGGCGAAGGCCAGCATGCCGCCAGCCAGCAGCGCCGTGGCGATGTTCGGCAGGATGATGTAGCGGAAGGTCTGCCAGCCGTCGGCGCCCAGGTCCATGCTCGCCTCGATCAGGCTGAAGGATGTGCGGCGGAAGCGGGCGATCACATTGTTGTAGACGATCACCACGCAGAAGGTCGCGTGGCCGATGACGATGGTCAGGAAGCCTGGCTCGATCCCCAGTGTCTTGAATGCCGAGAGCAGGGCGATACCGGTGATGATGCCGGGCAGGGCGATGGGCAGGATCAGCATCAGCGAGATGCTCTCCTTGCCGAAGAAGTCGCGGCGGTACAGCGCACCGGCGGCAAGGGTACCGAGGATCATGGCGATCAGCGTGGCCACGCAGGCGATCTTTACCGACAGCCAGATGGCATCGAGCACATCGCCGCGGCCGAAGGCGATGCTGAACCACTTCAGCGTGAAGCCCTGCAGCGGGAAGCTGTAGGCCGACTCCTCGGTGTTGAAGGCGTAGAGCAGGATCACCAGGATCGGGAAGTGCAGGAATACCAGCCCGCCCCAGGCCGCCAGGCGCAGGAACCAGGAGGGGCGATCGGTGGAGTGGGCATCAGAGCGCATCGAAGGCCCCCAGCCGTTTGGCGATGGACAGGTAGACGGCAATCAGCACGATGGGCACCAGGGTGAAGGCCGCCGCCAGCGGCATGTTGCCCACCGCGCCTTGCTGGACGTAGACCATGGTGCCGATGAACAGCCCGCTGGGGCCCACCAGTTGCGGGATGATGAAGTCGCCCAGGGTCAGGCTGAAGGTGAAGATCGAGCCGGCCACCACGCCGGGGAAGGCCAGCGGCAGGATCACCTGGAAGAAGGTCTGCCGGGGATGCGCGCCGAGGTCCGCCGAGGCCTGCAGCAAGGAAGGCGGCAGGCGCTCCAGGGCCGCCTGGATCGGCAGGATCATGAACGGCAGCCAGATGTAGGTGAATACCCAGAAGCGTCCGATGTGCGAAGTCGACAGGGTGTTGCCGCCCACGCCGGGCACTTCCAGCAGCAGGTCCAGCAGGCCGAGCAGATGCAGATGTTCGATTACCCAGTAGAGGATGCCGCCTTTGGCGAGGATCACCGTCCAGGCGTAGGCCTTGACGATGTAGCTGGCCCACATCGGCAGCATCACCGCAATGTAGAAGAAAGCCTTCTCCTTGGGTCCGGCATAGCGCGCCATGTAGTAGGCAATGGGGAAGGCGAGGATCGCGCTGGCCACCGAGACGGTAATTGCCATGCTGAAGGTGCGCAGGACAATGTCGTAGTTGGCCGGGTTGAACAGCGCCTTGTAGTTGGCCAGGGTCAGGTCCGGCGTCACCGCCATGGTGAAGTCATCGAAGGTGTAGAAGCTCTGCCAGAGCAGGGCGAACAGCGAGCCGATGTAGATCACCCCGAACCACAACAGCGGTGGGATCAGCAGCATCAGCAGGTAGAGCGTGCTGCGCCGGTAGAGGAAGCTGGAGATCGCCCTCACGGCGCCGGCTCCTCGAGCAGCGGCACCAGCGCGCTGCGTGCCCAGCAGGCGGTCACCGCGTCGCCGGGCTTGGGCCGTTGCTCCTCGCGCTCGCCGTTGGGCAGCGCGGCGACCAGGCGCACGCCGTTCTCCAGTTCGATCTCATAGCGGCTGCTGGCGCCCATGTACTGCACGTCGAACAGGGTGCCGCTGACTTCCAGTTCGCCTTCGCCGGCGCGGCCGAAACGCACGTGTTCCGGGCGCAGCGAGTGCGGGCGGGATTCGCCGAGCAGGCGCTGGGCGAGATCGCCGCGCAGCACGTTGGCGGTGCCGACGAACTCGGCGACGAAGCGCGTGGCCGGGCGGCGGTAGAGATTGCCGGGGGTATCGACCTGTTCGATGCGGCCCTTGTTGAACACCGCCACGCGGTCGGACATGGACAGCGCTTCGCTTTGGTCATGAGTGACGAAGATAAAGGTGATGCCCAGCTGGCGCTGCAGTTTCTTCAACTCCACCTGCATCTGCTCGCGCAGCTTCAGGTCCAGCGCGCCGAGGGGTTCGTCCAGCAGCAATACGCGTGGTCGGTTCACCAGCGCTCGCGCCAGCGCGACGCGCTGACGCTGACCGCCGGAAAGCTGCGCCGGTTTGCGCTTGCCGTAGCCGGCCAGGGCGACCATGCCGAGGGCTTCCTCGGCGCGGTGGTAACGCTCGGCCTTGGCCACGCCCTTTACCTTCAGGCCGTAGGCGACGTTGTCCAGCACGTTCATGTGCGGGAACAGCGCATAGTCCTGGAACACCGTGTTCACGTCGCGCTCGTAGGGCGGCAGGCCAGCCGCTTCCGCGCCATGGATGCGGATGGAGCCGGAGGTGGGCTGCTCGAAGCCGGCGATCAGCCGCAGGCAGGTGGTCTTGCCCGAGCCGGAAGGGCCGAGCATGGAGAAGAACTCGCCGTCGCGAATCTCGATGGACACCGCATCGACGGCGCGCACCTCGCCATAGTGACGGCTCACGTCAGTGAACTGGACGGCTGTGGTCATGCTGCGGGCTACCTGCGTGGCGGGGGCTGCATCAGAAAAGGTAGCGCATGGGGAAAGGGCGCTCGGGGCGTGCTCTTCGTAGGAGCGAGCTTGCTCGCGAACAGCCCCCGCAGAGGAGATTGGTTCGCGAGCAAGGACTAGGCGTCCCCCTCGTTCCTACAGAAAAGCGCTAGGCGAAGGTGGTGCTATCTCCCACCCATGATCGCAATGTAGTCCTGCGTCCACCGGCTGTACGGCACGCACTGCCCCTGCTCGCACTTGGCTTGCGGGGTCTTCCAGAAGGCGATGCGGTCGAACTGGTCGTAGCCATTGGTGGCGCAGCCTTTTTCGCCGAGCAGCTGGCTACCGGTGCAACCGTCGGGCGCGGCGGGGACCGAGCCGAACCAGGCGGCGACGTCACCCTGTACCTTGGGTTCCAGCGACCAGTTCAGCCACTTGTAGGCGCATACCGGGTGTTTGGCGTCGGCATGCAGCATGGTGGTGTCGGCCCAGCCGGTGACGCCTTCGCCGGGGATGGTCGAGCCGATCGGTTGCTTCTCGCCCTGCAGCGCGTTCACCTGGTACGGCCAGGAGCCTGACGCGGCCACGCCTTCGTTCTTGAAGTCGCTCATCTGTACCGTCGCGTCGTGCCAGTAGCGGTGGATCAGCTTCTGCTGCTCGCGCAGCAGCTTGAGGGCGGCGGCGTACTGCTCCTCGTTGAGCTCGTAGGGGTCCTGGATGCCCAGGGCGGGCTGGGCGGTCTTCAGGTAAAGCGCTGCGTCAGCGATGTAGATCGGGCCGTCGTAGGCCTGCACGCGGCCCTTGTTGCTCTTGCCGTCAGGCAGCTTCTGCTCGGTGAACACCACGCTCCAGCTTTCCGGCGCCTTGGGGAAGACCTTGGTGTTGTACATCAGCACGTTCGGCCCCCACTGGTAGGGCGTGCCGTAGTGCTTGCCGTCCACCGTGTGCCAGGGCGCGTCCTGCAGACGCTGGTCGACGTTCTTCCAGTTGGGCACCAGGGCGATGTTGATCGGCTGCACGCGCTTGCCGTAGACCAGCCGCAGCGAGGCGTCGCCCGAGGCGGTGACCAGATCGTAGCCACCCTTGGCCATCAGGCTGACCATCTCGTCGGAGGTAGCGGCGGTCTTTACGTTGACCTTGCAGCCGGTGTCCTTCTCGAACTGGCTGACCCAGTCGTAGTTCTTGTCGCTCTCGCCGCGTTCGATGTAGCCGGGCCAGGCAATGATATCCAGCGCGCCTTCGGGGTTACCGAGCTGCTTGAGCGCCTCGGCGGCCTGCAACGTGCCGCTGGAGAGCAGGCTGACGCCGGCGAATGCCAGCGCCGCGACTTTCGTTGAAAACAATTGCACGGATGACATGGACGGACTCCTGTTGTTCTTCGTTGTGGGAGCCACTGCGATACCAGCGCGCAGAAATTTGGCACCTCTGTTGATCGCTGCATGTCCATAGCGAATGGACACGCTCTTGCAGCGTAGTTCCGGGCCCATAGGCTGACAAGAAAGCCCCTGGCGCCCCGCAAAGGCCCGCCCGCCGGCGCTCGCGGCCCCAAACGGGGCGAGCCGGGGCGGGCGGCCGGGAAAAGCGCACCGAGCTGGTGCGAGGTGCATCGGCAGCCTTTGCAAGTCATTGAACCAACAGGAAATCGACCTCTGGCACGGGCCTTGCGACGGCCTTCGGAGCCGAGGACGAGCGGCAACAAGGAGTAGAAGATGGCTCGGGTGTTCTATGACGAAATGCATGACGCCGCTGGCGCCTGCCGACCGCACTACACGGAGTTCGCCCGCTGGCTGGCGGACATGCCTGGCGAACAGCTGCAACAGCGTCGTCGCGAGGCCGACCTGCTGTTCTATCGCGCGGGCATCACCTTCACCCTTTACGGCGACGACCAAGGCACCGAGCGCCTGATCCCCTTCGACACCATCCCGCGCAGTATCCCCGCCAGCGAGTGGAAGATCATCGAGGCCGGCTGTATCCAGCGCGTCCAGGCGCTCAATCTGTTTCTCGCCGATCTCTACCACGACCAGCGCATTCTCAAGGAAGGCCTGATCCCGCCCGAGCAGGTCCTGGCCAACGACCAGTACCAGTTGGCCATGCAGGGCCTGGACGTGCCCGGCAGCGTCTACGCGCACATCGCCGGGATCGATCTGGTTCGCGACGGCAATGGCGCCTACTACGTCCTCGAGGACAACCTGCGCACGCCCAGCGGCGTCTCCTACATGTTGGAGAACCGCAAGATGATGATGCGCCTGTTCCCCGAGCTGTTCGGCGCCCAGCGCATCGCGCCCATCGACCACTACCCGAACCTGCTGCTCGACACCCTGCGCCAGGCCAGTGAAGTGGAGCAGCCCTGCGTGGTGGTGCTGACGCCTGGCCGCTTCAACAGCGCCTATTTCGAGCACGCCTTCCTGGCGCGCGAGATGGGGGTGGAGCTGGTGGAAGGCGCTGACCTGTTCGTCCGCGACGAGCGCGTCTATATGCGCACCACCTCCGGCCCGATGCCGGTGGACGTGATCTACCGGCGGGTGGACGACGACTTCCTCGACCCGCTGGCCTTCAACCCCGATTCCATGCTCGGCGTGCCCGGCCTGCTGGCCGCCTACCGCGCCGGCAATGTGGTGCTGGCCAACGCCATCGGCACCGGCGTGGCCGACGACAAATCGGTCTACCCGTACGTGCCGGAGATGATCCGTTTCTACCTCGACCAGGAACCCATCCTGCACAACGTGCCGACCTGGCAATGCCGCCGTCCGCAGGACCTGTCCCACGTGCTGGCGCATCTGCCCGAGCTGGTGGTGAAGGAGGCCCAGGGCTCCGGCGGTTACGGCATGCTGGTCGGCCCGGCGGCCAGCACGGCGGAAATCGAAGCCTTCCGCGCCCGGCTGATGGCGCGCCCGGAGGCCTATATCGCGCAGCCGACCCTGAGCCTGTCGACCTGCCCGACCTTTGTCGAGAACGGTATCGCCCCGCGTCACATCGACCTGCGGCCCTTCGTGCTGTCCGCGCCGGACAACGTGCGCCTGGTGCCCGGCGGGTTGACCCGCGTGGCGCTGCGCGAAGGCTCGCTGGTGGTCAACTCGTCACAAGGTGGCGGTACCAAGGACACCTGGGTAGTCGAGGACTGACACCATGCTGAGTAGAACCGCTTCCGACCTGTACTGGATGTCGCGTTACCTGGAGCGCGCCGAGAACCTCGCGCGCATGCTCGACGTGTCCTACTCGCTGTCGCTGATGCCCCAGGATGGCCGTGGCGATGGCCTGGAAGAGCTCGCCATGCCGCTGCTGATCACCGGCAACCTCGACGCCTATCTCGCCCGCCACGGCGAGCTGCACGCCGAGCGCCTGTTGAACTTCTTCGCCCTGGATGCGCAGAACCCAGCGAGCATCTATTCCTGCTTCGGCGCGGCCCGCGCCGGTGCTCATGCGGTGCGCGGGCGCATCACCACCGACATGTGGGAAAACATCAACGCCACCTGGCTGGAGATGCGCGACATCGCCCACCAGGGCCTGCTGCGCTACGGCATCAGCCACTTCTGCGAATGGGTGAAAGACCGCTCGCACCTGTTCCGTGGTGCCACCTTCGGCACCAGCATGCGCAATGACGCTTTCCACTTCATCCGCCTGGGCACCTACATCGAGCGCGCCGACAACACCCTGCGCCTGCTCGACGCCCGCCACCAGGTGCTGGGCGAGCACAGTGCCGGCCCAGCCGAGGGCTCGGCGCGCGGCTATTACCAATGGACTGCGCTGCTGCGCGCGCTGTCGGCTTTCGAGGGCTACACCGAGCTGTACCGCGACGCCCTCAATGCACGGAACATCGCCGAACTCCTGCTGTTGCGCGAGGACGTGCCGCGCTCGCTGCTGGCCTGCGCCGAGGAACTGCGCCAGATACTCGCCAGCCTGCCCGGCGCCAACGGTCGTCCGGCCCAGCGGCTGGCCGCCGAGCTGGAAGCGCGGGTGCGCTACACCGGCATCGACGAGGTGCTGGGCAACGGCCTGCACCCCTGGATCACTGACCACATCGGGCTGGTGCGCCAGCTCGCCAACGCCATTCACAGCTCGTACCTGGAGGCCGCATGAAACTCTCCATCCGCCATGACACCACCTACCGCTATGAAGACCAGGTGCGCGCGAGTATCCAGTACCTGCGCCTGACCCCGCAGGAAAGCGAGCGCCAGCATGTGCTCGACTGGCAGTTGCACCTGCCGCGTCCGGCGCATCCGCAGCGCGACGCCTACGGCAACATCCTCCACGTGCTGACCCTCGACGAGCCCCACGAGGCCATCGCCATCGCCGCCCACGGCAACGTCGAAATCGACGTGGAGAACGAGTGCGAGCACGATCACCTGTCGCCGCTGCCGTTCCTGCGCAGCACCCGGCTGACGCAGGCCGATGGTGCGTTGCAGGAGTTCGCCCGCGCCCAGTGCGCCGAGCGCCGCGACCGCAAGGCCATGATCCACCTGATGCAGGCGTTGAATGAGCGCATTGCCTACGTGCCTGGCTCGACCCAAGTGGACAGCACCGCCGCCGAAGCCTTTGCCGCCGGGCAAGGCGTCTGCCAGGACCACGCCCACGCCTTCCTCGCCTGCCTGCGCTATCTGGGCGTGCCGGCGCGCTACGTTTCCGGCTATCTCTACACCGATGTCGAGGAGCACCTCGCCAGCCACGCCTGGGCCGAAGCCTGGGTCGGCGACGCCTGGTACAGCTTCGACGTGACCAACGTGCTCGACCGCCCCGAGCGTCACCTGAAACTGGCCGTCGGCCTGGACTACCTCGACGCCTGCCCGGTGCGCGGCATGCGCCGGGGCGGAGGCGGCGAGCAGATGCACGCCCGCGTCACCGTGGCGCCGGGGCACCTGCAGCAGATGCAGCAGGCGCAGCAGTGAGGATGCGTGGCACAAGCGCCGGCACCGGCATAAGATCGGTGCCAGTTCCTACCGCCATGAGAAAGCCATGACCTACTGCGTCGCCATGAACCTCGCCCAGGGCCTGGTCTTCGTTTCCGATTCGCGCACCAACGCCGGCGTCGACAACATCGCCGTGTTCCGCAAACTGCACATCTTCGGCACGCCCGGCGAACGTCTGATCGTGGTGCAGAGCGCCGGCAATCTGGCCACCTCGCAGTCGGTGATCAGCACGCTGCGCCAGCGTATGGGCAGCGACGGGCCGAACCTGGGCAATGTCGAGAATCTGTTCGAGGCGGCCCGTTTGGTGGGCTCGACGCTGCGCGAAGTGGTCGATCACGACGAGAACATCGGCCAGAACCAGGGCGTAGACCTGGGCAGTTCGTTCCTCGTCGGCGGGCAGATCGGCACCGAGGTGCCTCGCCTGTTCAACGTCTACCCGCAGGGCAACTTCATCGAGTCGTGCCGCGATACGCCGTACTTCCAGATCGGCGAGAGCAAGTACGGCAAGCCGATCATCGACCGCGCCATGAGCTATGCCACGCCGCTGGAGCAGGCGCTGCGCTGTGCGCTGATCAGCTTCGACTCGACCATCCGCAGCAACCTCTCGGTGGGCATGCCGCTGGACCTGCTGGTGTACCGCGAAGGCAGCCTGGAGGTGCCGGCGGGGTACCGGATCCAGGAAGGCGATCCTTACTTCGAGGGGATTCGCAACCAGTGGGGTGCAGGGTTGCGCCAGTTGCTCGGTGAGTTGCCGGCACCACCGGGGGATTATTGGCACTGACGGTGTGCTGCGGGGTGGGTTCGCGAGCAAGCTCGCTCCTACAGAGTTAACACAGGAGCTCGCTCCTTGTAGGAGCGAGCTTGCTCGCGAACCCACTGCCGTGCTGATCTGTCCGATCAGCTCCCGGCTTTAACCTTCCGCCCGGCCATGTGCTTCAGGTAGGCAACGATCTGGTCCAGTTCCTGGTCGCTGACCACATCAGCGGCGAAACCCTTCATCCGCGCCTCCGGCCAGTGCCGCAGGCTCTGCGGGTCGCGGATGTACTGCTTGAGGTAGCCCGCGGCGAAGTACTCGGTGGGGTTGTGCGGGAGGTTCAGGTCCGGGCCGAATTGCGAGTCGCCGGCGCCATTCAGGCGATGGCAAGCCAGGCAGTTCTTCTGGAACTGGGCAAAGCCCTTCTGCACTGAATCGGGCGCATTCTTCGCCGGCAGCAGCGCCGGGAAACGTTCTGCCAGGGGCTTGAGGTAACGGATACTGGCAACCTGGAACGGCCACTGTTCCGGGCCAATGCCGGCGGCTTTCGGGTCGGTCCACACCAGGTAGAACGGCCCGGCGGACGGCTTGCCGTCGCCCAGCTTTGGCCAGGGTTTGTCGGCTTCCTCGATGGCCAGCCAGGCGCGCGAACCTTTTTCCGCCAGCAGCGGCGCCGCCGGCAGTTCGGCGGCAAAACCATCCAGCGCCACGGCCTGTAGATGATCACCGGGTTTCAGGCCTTGCAGCAGCGCCGCCAGTGGTACCGCGCGGTAATGCATGGTGCGGTTGTAGGAAACGTCGGCGGGAATCTCGATGTCCTGCGCCTTGGAGTTGGCCAGCAACTGTTCCGTGCTGAAGTCGTGCTTGCCGTCGGGCAGTTCCAGGGTGAGCGTGGCAGCGAAAGTGGTGGGGCAGAGCAGGAGCAGCGTCAGCAGCAGTGGGCGCATGGCGGGTTCCGGTGGGCGGGTGGGCCGCGGAACATTAACAGAGGTGCGGGCGCAGCAGGAGGTGGGTGGCTCCCGCGCTGCGTTGACCGTGGCTCGCGAATGGCGGCACGCGGTACGCAGCGGCGGGGTAGCCGGGTGTTGGCCCTAGCCGACCAGACGACTCAGATTGGGGATGATCAGTACAACGGTGGTTGCGAAGACGATCAGGCTAGCCTGACGCCATTTTCTCGATTGTTTGTCCATGATGTCCTTCCGCCTTTCTTGTTCTTGGCATGGCTCACTCACGGCCTGTTGATAGTGGCGCTCATGCCTTGGCTTCTGGTTTCTCGAGCCGAGCCGGCAAAACCCGGCAACGGCACTCTTCGCATCATCTGCACGCTTTTCATTCACTGCACATCGGAGTCTAAGCCTAGTGCCGCGCGGGCTTAGACCGTCTGGCAGCAAGTGATGCAGTTCCAGGCATATTCCCTCTATATGACCGGGGCGTGACAGCTCTGTTCAGCTTTTCGACCGTTCGTCCGCCTGCGCCGTCAGCCCCTGTCCAGAGCCTTCGAAGCCGCCACCGTCGGTCGGTGGCTGAGCGTGACGGTCAATTGCGCTGAGCGCTGCGGTCATTGCCCCTGGCTGTCACGCCGCTAAGGTAGGCCGACACGCCACGCCTGCGTGACGACAACTCTAAGAGAGAACGCCATGACCGAAGCATTCATTTACGACGCGGTGCGTACTCCCCGCGGCAAAGGCAAGAAGGACGGCGCGCTGCACAGCGTCAAGCCGGTCAACCTGATGGCCGGTGTCCTGCGTGCGCTGCAGCAGCGCAACCAGCTTGATACCGCCCAGGTCGACGACATCGTCCTGGGCTGCGTGACTCCGGTGGGCGACCAGGGCTCGGACATCGCCAAGACCGCTGCGCTGGTGGCCGATTGGGACGAGCAGGTTGCCGGCGTACAGATCAACCGCTTCTGCGCCTCGGGCCTGGAGGCGGTCAACCTGGGCGCCATGAAGGTGCGCTCGGGCTTCGAGGACCTGGTGGTAGTCGGCGGCGTGGAATCCATGTCCCGCGTGCCCATGGGCTCCGACGGCGGCGCCTGGGCGCTGGACCCGGAAACCAACCTGCACACCAGTTTCGTGCCCCAGGGCATTGGCGCCGACCTGATCGCCACCCTGGAAGGTTTCAGCCGCGCCGACGTCGACGCCTTCGCCCTGCGCTCCCAGCAGAAGGCCGCCAAGGCTCGCGCCGAAGGACTGTTCGCCAAGTCGCTGGTGCCAGTCACCGACCAGAACGGCATCGTCCTGCTCGACCATGACGAGTTCATCCGCGGTGATTCCACCCTCGAAGGCCTCGGCGCGCTCAAGCCCAGCTTCGAGATGATGGGGCAGATGGGCTTCGACGCCAGTGCGCTGCGCAAGTACAGCTTCGTCGAGCGCATCGAGCACGTGCATACGCCGGGCAACAGCTCCGGCATCGTCGACGGCGCCACCGCCATGCTCATCGGCTCCGAAGCCAAGGGCCGCGAGCTGGGCCTGAAGGCCCGTGCGCGTATCGTCGCCACCGCGGTGACCAGTACCGACCCGACCATCATGCTCACCGGCCCCGCGCCGGCAACCCGCAAGGCACTGGCCAAGGCAGGGCTGAAGGCCGAGGACATCGATCTCTATGAAGTGAACGAAGCCTTCGCCTCGGTGGTGATGAAGTTCATGAAGGACATGGGCGTACCGGAGAGCAAGGTCAACGTCAACGGCGGCTCCATCGCCATGGGCCACCCGCTGGGCGCCACCGGCTGCATGATCCTCGGCACCCTGCTGGACGAGCTGGAGCGGCGCAATCTGCGTTATGGCCTGGCCACTCTCTGCGTGGGCGGCGGCATGGGTATCGCCACCATCATCGAACGAATCTGATCGAGTAGGAGCGAGCTCGCTCGCGAACAGCCCAGAGCTTCGCGAGCAAGGACTAGGCGTCCCCCTCGCTCCTACAGGTCTCCCACCCTTGGGAAGAGAACAAAAATGACTGATGCCATCCGTTATGAAAAAGGCCAGGACAACATCGTCGTCCTGACCATGGACATGCCCGGCCAGAGCGCCAACACCATGAATGGTGCGTACCGCGAGGCCATGGCCGCCACCGTTGCGCGCCTGGAAGCCGAGAAGGGCTCGATCGCCGGCGTGGTGATCACCTCCGCGAAGAAGACCTTCTTCGCCGGCGGCGACCTCAATGAACTGATCAAGGTGACCAGGGCCGACGCCCAGGCTTTCTACGAAGGCATCCTGGTGCTCAAGGGCCAGCTGCGCCGCCTGGAAACCCTTGGCAAGCCCGTGGTCGCTGCCATCAATGGCGCGGCCCTGGGTGGCGGCTGGGAAATCTGCCTGGCCTGCCACCACCGCATTGCCCTGGACGAAAGCCACGTCCAGCTCGGCCTGCCGGAAGTCACCCTGGGCCTGTTGCCCGGGGGTGGCGGCGTGGTGCGCATGGTGCGCCTGCTCGGTCTGGAGAAGGCCCTGCCGTACCTGGCCGAAGGCAAGAAAGTGCGCCCGGACCAGGCGCTCAAGGCCGGTCTGATCCACCAGTTGGCCTCCAGCCGCGAGGACATGCTGGCCAGGGCCCGCGAGTGGATCGCCGCCAACCCGGCAGCCAAGCAGCCGTGGGACAGCGCCGGCTACAAGATCCCCGGTGGTACGCCGTCCAGCCCGGCCGTGGCACAGATGCTGGCCATCGCCCCCAGCGTGTTGCGCGACAAGACCAAGGGCTGCTTCCCGGCGCCGGAGAAGATCATGTGCGCGGCCGTTGAAGGCGCACAGGTGGACTTCGACACCGCTCAACTGATCGAGGCGCGCTACTTCACCGAGCTGACCACCGGCCAGGTGGCGAAGAACATGATCGGCACCTTCTGGTTCCAGCTCAACGAGATCAATGCGGGCAAATCGCGCCCGCAGGGCATCCCGCCGCAGCAGACGAAGAAAGTCGGTGTGGTCGGTGCGGGCATGATGGGCGCGGGTATCGCCTACGTCTCGGCGGCCGCCGGCATCGATGTGGTGCTCAAGGATGTCTCCCTTGAAGCCGCAGAGAAGGGCAAGGCCTATTCCGCCGGCCTGCTGGACAAGAAAGTGGGCAAGGGCCAGATGAGCGCCGAGAAGCGCGATGCCTTCCTCGCGCGGATCAAACCGACCGCCAGCGACGCCGACTTCGAAGGTTGCGACCTGATCATCGAAGCCGTGTTCGAGGACCGTGGGCTGAAGGCCAAGGTCAGCGCCGCTGCCGAGTCCGTCGCCCTGGCGGATGCGGTGATCGCCTCCAATACCTCGACCTTGCCGATCACTGGCCTGGCCCAGGCGGTGACGCAGCCGCAGAAATTCATCGGACTGCACTTCTTCAGCCCGGTGGACAAGATGCCCCTGGTGGAGATCATCCGCGGCGAGAAGACCGACGACGTCACCCTGGCTCGTGCCTTCGACTACGTCCTGCAGATCAAGAAGACCCCGATCGTGGTCCACGACAGCCGCGGCTTCTTCACCTCCCGCGTATTTGGCACCTTTACCAACGAAGGCCTCGCCATGCTCGGTGAGGGCGTGTCGGCGGCGATGATCGAGAACCAGGCGCGCCAGGCCGGCATGCCGGTGGGCCCGCTGGCGATCAGCGACGAAGTGTCGATGAGCCTGATGACCCACATCCGCGAGCAGACCCGCAAGGACCTGGAAGCCGAAGGCAAGCAGTTGCCCAGGCACCCGGCCTTCGCCGTGGTGGACCTGATGGTCAACGAGTACAAGCGCCCGGGCAAAGCCGCCGGCGCCGGTTTCTACGACTATCCCGCCAATGGCAAGAAGCACTTGTGGCCGGAGTTGAAGCAGCGTTTCGAGAAGACCGATGCGCAGATATCCGCCGAAGACGTGCGTGACCGCATCCTCTTCGTACAGGCCATCGAGACGGTGCGCTGCGTGGAGGAGGGCGTGCTGACCTCCACCGCCGACGCCAACATCGGCTCGATCTTCGGCATCGGCTTCGCGGCCTGGAGCGGCGGCGCGCTGCAGTTCATCAACCAGTACGGCCTGAAGGACTTCGTCGCCCGCGCCCAGTACCTGGCCGAGCAATACGGCGAGCGCTTCCTGCCGCCGGCTCTGCTGCTGGAGAAGGCGGCGCGCAACGAGCAGTTCTGAGCGTACGTGTAGGAGCGAGCTTGCTCGTGAATCACCCCCGCTGCGGGGCCGTTCGCGAGCAAGCTCGCTCCTACAAGTCGTCGCTTCACAAAACCGGCCCGAGTGGCCGGTTTTTTCTTGCCTGCTCAGGTCGTAGGATGGCGCCTTCCGACTCGCCAGGACCGCACCGATGAATGCTCCCGCCCTGTTGATCATCGACCAGCAGCAAGGCATGCGCACCAGCTCCGAACCGCGCAACAACCCGCAGGCCGAACTGCGCATCGGTGAGCTACTGGCAGCCTGGCGCCAGGCAGGCTGGCCGGTGGTGCATGTGCGGCATATTTCCCGTACACCAGGCTCACCGTTCTGGCCCGGCCAGCCCGGCGCGGAATTCCAGCCGGAACTGGCGCCGCTGAACCACGAGCACGTGGTGGAGAAGAACGTCCCCGACGCCTTCATCAACAGCGGCCTGGAGCGTTGGCTGCGGGTGCGCGGCATCGACTCGGTGGTGATCTGTGGCGTCAGCACCAACAACTCGGTGGAGGCCACGGCGCGTTCGGCGGGCAACCTGGGCTTCGTCACGCAGGTCGTGTCAGACGCCTGCTTCGCCTTCGACAAGCGCGATTTCAACGGCGTGCTGCGCAGCGCGGAGGAGGTCCACGCCATGTCCCTGGCCAACCTGCAAGGCGAATATGCGCAGGTGCTGGATGCGAACTCGGTCCTGCGTGAGCGGTCACTGGACTGAATCCTTGCCAACCGGCCGTCACCCCTGTGCGCCGGTGCAATTGAAGGAAGTCGGTTTTTCCGGTATTTCCCCTGAAATTCCTGCACAAGAATCGGCCTCGGCATCTTGTGCGGTGAAAAAATAGGGCGTAATTTTCACGCGCGTTTTATCAGTGTCAGGAAAACCATCCTTATCAGCCGCTAACCCCCCAGGAATCACCCCTGCATGTCGTTGCACATCTGCATTCTGGAAACCGACATCCTCCGCCCCGAACTCATCGATCAGTACAAGGGCTATGGCTGGATGTTCCAGCAACTGTTCGCCAAGCAACCCGTTCCGGCCGAGTTCAAGGTCTACAACGTGGTGGAAGGGCATTACCCGCCCGAAGATGAGAAGTTCGACGCGTACCTGGTGACCGGCAGCAAGGCGGACTCCTTCGGCACTGATCCCTGGATCCAGACCCTCAAGGACTATGTGCTCAAGCTCTACCAGCGCGGCGACAAGCTGCTGGGCGTGTGCTTCGGCCATCAGTTGCTGGCGCTGGTGCTGGGCGGCAAGACAGAGCGCGCCAGCCAGGGCTGGGGTGTGGGTACGCACGACTACCGCATTGAGGAACAGCCGGAGTGGATGAGCCCGTCGCTGGGCGATGGCCTGACCCTGCTGATCAGCCACCAGGACCAGGTCACCGAACTGCCCCACGGCGCGCGTCGCATCGCTTCCAGCGACTTCTGCCCGAACGCCGCCTATGCCATCGGTGACCAGGTGCTGTGCTTCCAGGGCCATCCGGAATTCCAGAGTGATTACTCCCAGGCGATCCTGGAGCTGCGCAAGCACATCTTCAGCGAGCCGATCTTCCAGTCCGGCATCGACAGCCTCGCTCGTCCGCACCAGGGCGCTGTGGTGGGCGAGTGGATGATGCGCTTCGTCCAGCAAGGCCGTGACCAGAAGAAGAAAGCCGAGAAGAAAAGCGCGGCCTGATTCCTGCCGTGTTGACTGAAAACGCCGCTCAATCGAGCGGCGTTTTCGTTGGTGCCGTGGGACATCGTTCCCGGTTGGATAGGTGCAGAGCCGATCCGATCGCGGACAGAGTCCGTTCCTATACCCGCCGGCAAGCGTAGGAGCGGACTCTGTCCGCGATTGCCTCCCGGCTGGCGCGGATCACAACCAATCCGCCTGTTTGAAACTGATGTACAACCCGACGCAGCCCAGCACCAGCAAACCCATGATCAGGAAGTAGCCGTAGTGCCAGTGCAGCTCCGGGATGTATTCGAAGTTCATCCCGTAGATGCCGGCCACGGCGGTGGGGAACGCCAGGATTGCCGCCCAGGCTGCGAACTTGCGCTGCACCACGCTCTGTCGTGATGATTCCAGCGCCAGTCCGACTTCGATGGTCTGGCTGGCGACGTCGCGCAGGGTGGTGAGGTCTTCCAGCAGACGGTTCACGTGGATCGCCACGTCGCGAAAGTAAGGCCGCATCTGCTTGTCGATGAAGGGGAAGTCCAGGCGCTGCAGCTCCTGGCAGATCTCCACCATGGGCGCGGCATAGTGCTTGAGCTTGAGTACCTCGCGGCGCAGACCGTAGATTTTCTCGATCTGCTCCTGGGTCAGCGATTTGCGCAGTACCTGCTGCTCCACCTCCTCGATTTCCCCACGGATCGCCTCGACCACCGGCTCGTAGTTGCTCATCACGAAGTCCAGCAGGGCATAGAGCACGAAGTCGGTGCCATGGGCCAGCAGCAGCGGTCGCGCTTCGCAACGCTGTCGGACCTGGGCGTAGGACTGGGAAAAGCCGTGGCGCGCGCTGATGATGTAGCCGATGCCCGCGAACAGGTGGGTTTCGACGAACATCAGCCTGCTATCGGCGCGGATCGGTGAATAGATGACGATGAACAGCGCGTCTCCGAAGGTTTCCAGCTTCGGCCGGCTGTGCTTTTCCAGGGCGTCGGACACTGCCAGTTCGTGGAGGTTGAACTGCCGTTGCAGGTTGAACATCTCTTCCGGCGTAGGCTCCTGCAGGCCGGTCCAGACGAAGTGGTCGGGCTGGCACGCCCAGCGGTAGCCGTCCTCGAGCGGGATGTCGGAGACCTTGCGGCCCTTGCTGTAGACGGCGGAAGCGATGACTCGGCCCATGCTGAAGCCCACCCTGCTGTGAATCTGGTGTGGAGTCGGGAGTCGTTCTGCAGGGATTGAGTGTTGGCCAGCCTGGCGCGACGCGCCAGCGAAGAAGGGTCAGGAGTGCGGTCTGAGCGCTTCCTGGAGGCCCTGCAATGCCACGGGCACCGCCTGGTTGAAGCGTTCGAAGAGCCCGCTGCGGTCGATGTTGTCCACCGGGGCGTGGCGCGCGCCGTCGAAGCCGGCAGTGAGGGCGGTAACCACCAGGATCACGATGGTGTAGAGCCCCAGGGCGGCGAGGGCGCCGTTGCGGGCATAGCGGTGGGCTTGGCGATTCATGCTGGCGACTCGGGTCCGGGTAAGTGATGGCCCAGTGTCGCTTTGGTCATTTCGATTGAATAACGATGCCGGTTGGTTCCGAGTATCAGGCGCATTGATAGATGGCGGCGCGAGTACCAGGCGCAGGGCGGTGGGCGGCGGGATGACGTCGGATGTTTCCGGGACTCTGGCGGGCTTCATGGCTGCTTGACCCTCGTCAAGGAGGGGGAGGTTACCCGGCGTAACGTGGAAATCAGGTGGTGGCGCGAGGCTGCCACGGACTTCCCGGACGCAAGGAACTTCCCATGATTCGATACGTTGAAGGCGACATTCTGCTGAGCAAGGCGCAAGTCATCGCCCACGGCATTGCGCCGCAGGACCATTTCGACAGCGGGCTGGCGCTGGATCTGCGCGAGCGCTGGCCATCGATGGTGCGCGACTACCGTCACGCCTCGCATTCGAACGCGCCTAAGCCGGGCTCGATCTGGATCTGGTCGGGTGTTGACGCGGACGGTTCCACCCGCTGCATCGCCAACCTGCTCACCCAGGGCATGCAAGGCGACGGGCGCGCGGCGAAGCCGGCCGGAGCGACAGTGGAGAACGTCGGCCACTGCTTGAAGGAGTTGGCCAGGTACCTGCAAAGCGAGCATGTTGAAAGCGTGGCGCTGCCGCGCCTGGCGACCGGTGTTGGTGGGTTGGACTGGAAAGAGGTGAAGCCGCAGGTAGAGCGGTACCTGGGCGACCTGGATGTCAGCGTGGTGGTCTATGAGACCTACCGCCGAGGTGTGGTGGCCGTCGAAAATCTCTGAGGTCGCGTCATTGACCCTGAAAGGCCCGGCATCACGCCGGGCTTTTCGCTTCGGGCTCGACTGCATGACGTCACCTGCTGCAGGCGGCTGGTGGGGTGTGAAGGTTTCAGCCTTGCTTGGAGGCGGCTTCGACGTTCACTTGGCTGGCGGACTGCTCGGATTGCTGTTGCTGGATAGCGGCCTGGGTCATGTGAACCATGCGGTCCTGCATCAGCGGGGACTCTTCGGCGAAGCTGGCCTGGGCGGCAAAAGCGGTAGCGGCGGCCAGTACGCTGGCGGCGATGATGTTGAGTTTCATGATGAACACCTCCGGGTTGGTTTTGCTTGGGTTCATCTATAGGTTAATGCGTAATAATTTTTGAAAAATAGCGAACAGGATTAATCAGTGTTGCCTTTTGAGTAACAGTGGTGGCATGAAAAAGCCCGGCACATGGCCGGGCTTTTTTCCTCGAGCGATCAGGCCAGGTGGTTCCTGTCCAGCTCGATGGACTTGTCGAGGGTTTCCAGCAGCTGCTTGCGCACTTTCAGCTTGGTGTTGCGGTGCGCTGTCATGTTCAGCTTCTTCAGGTGCTGGGCGGCCTCCAGGGCAGCGGCTTGCAACTGTTCGGCCGGGACCACCTTGTCGAGGAAACCGGCGTCCACGGCGTCGCGCGGGTTAAACATCTCGGCGTTCACCACGGAGCGGGTGAAGGCGGAACGGCGCAGGCGATCACGAGCCAGCTCGATGCCAACGTGGTGCATGGTCATGCCGATGGCTACTTCGTTGAGGCCGATCTGGAACGGGCCGTCGACGCCAATGCGGTAGTCCGCCGAGAGCAGGATGAAGGCGCCCTTGGCCACTGCGTGGCCGGTGCAGGCGACGATGACCGGGAACGGGTGGGACAGCATGCGGCGTGCCAGGGTAGAGCCGGCGGCCACCAGGTTCACGGCGTTTTCCGGACCGGAGGTCATCACCTTGAGGTCATAGCCGCCGGAGAGGATGCCCGGTTGGCCGGTGACGATGACGATGGCACGGTCTTTCTCCGCCTGGTCCAGGGCCTGGTTGAAGGCTTCGATGACCGCCGGGGAGATGGCGTTCACCTTGCCGTTGTTCAGGGTCAGGGTGGCGATGCCGTCTTCGAATTGGTAGCTGATCAGCTCACTCATGGCAGAGAGTCCTGGGTTGGAGTCCTTGGGTTGGAAGTGGCCAGAACATACTGACGCAGGGCAGGGGCGTAAAGCGTTTTGGCTGACTGATGAGTCAGCCGCATGCCACGAAATTCGGCCGATTTCTGTGCGCTATGCACGCAATTTCCGACGGCGCTCGTGGAGAGGTTCAGGGTGTGCTGTTAAGCTGCCAGTATCCCTGCGTCCCGCTCTCGCACAATCCAGGATGTGCCTTCCATGTCGAAGATTCTCAAGTGGTCTCTTTTTGCCGTCGTTGCGATCGCCCTCATCATCAAGGCGTCGCTCTGGCTCTCCGTACGCAGCGTGGTGAACGACGCCATCGCCCGCGTTTCGCCGTTCATGGAAATTACCTACGGCGGCATTTCCTCGTCCTTCGACGGCCGGGTGGGCCTGCAGAACGTGGTGATCAAGGTACCGATGGCCCATGACAGCCTGAAGGTCGCCCATGCCCAGCTGAAGTTCAACGGCCTGCGTGAACTGCTCAGCTTCAAGGAGCGTCTGGGTGACGGCAAGCTGCCGGAGCAGATGGCAGTGGACCTGAAGGGTGTGGAACTGCAGATTCACGGCCCGTTCATGCAATCGCTGTATGCCCAGCCGGCGGAGGCGAGCGCTTTCACCGCGATGAGCGAAGTGGCCTGCGGCAATGTGCACAACATCGGTGTCGATGAGCTGCTGCAGATGGGCTACCGCACCCTCGAATCGGACATCGAATTCTCCTACCGCATGCAACCGGGCGCGCAGACCCTGACCTTTGACCTGCGCAGTGATACCCGCGACATGCTGGATATGCACACCAGCATGACGCTGATGAACGTCTCCGAACGCCCCGGCGACATGCGTGTGAACCCGCCGCGGGTGTCGCAGTTGGTCGTCGAGATGAACGACAACCAGTATCAGCGCCGCGTCAGCGAGTTCTGCCGGGGCAAGCTCGGCGTGGACCAGAAAGCGTATACCGCGATGGCGCTGGAGCAATTCGACAAGGCCCTGCGCCAACAGCGCATTGCCCTCGACAAGCCACTGCTCGAAGCCTACGGCCGCTACCTCAGCGATCCGCGCTCGCTGCGCGTGGAGCTGACGCCCACCGAAGGCATGGCCTGGGACGGTCTGCAGTTTTTCGAGCCTAAGGATGTGATCCAGATGCTGCATCCGGTCGTCTTAGTGAACCAGGAGTCGGTCACACCGCTGGGGTTCGCCTGGGTCGATCCGCTGAAGAAAAAAATCACGCCGGAAAGCCAATATCAAATGGTTTCGGCCCCGGAAACGGTTGAGTCGCAGGCCAAAACGCAGCAATATGAGTTCGTTAGCGTTGAAAGCCTTGCCCAGTACACCGGCAAGCGTCTGCAGTTCATCACGTTTGATGGTGCGTATTACCAGGGTGTGCTGCACAAGGTGGAGAACGGCCGAGTCTATATCACCGTCATGATTGGGACGGGCTCGGCAGAAATGTTCCTCCGCCTGAACAAGATCAATCAGGTGCGGGTCATGTTGTGAGGCCCCCGGAAGGAGAGAGCAAGTGAGTGAGTCGTTGTCCATCCAGCATGATGAAACCAGCCACCAGTTCGTAACGACTGTTGATGGTCATCGCGCCTATCTGGCCTACATGGATCTGGGCAAGCAGACGCTCGACATCTATCGCACTTTCGTTCCCGACAGCCTGCGTGGTCGTGGCATCGCCGCCGCACTCACCGAGCATGCGCTGCAGTTCGCCGAGCGCAAGGGCTACAGCGTCATCCCGTCGTGCTCCTACGTCGAGCGCTACCTGGAGCGCCGCCAGCGCCACACCGATACCGCGCTCTGATCTTCAGGGCGCAGAAAAAGCCCGGCGAATGCCGGGCTTTTTTGTGCCTGATGCAATTCCATCCCCGACAGCCTTGTAGGAGCGAGCTTGCTCGCGAACCGCTTGACGCTGCTATGGGCGGAAACGCCGTTCGCGAGCAAGCTCGCTCCTACATGGGGCCCAAAAAAAGCCGGGCATATGCCCGGCTTTTTCATTGCCGCTGGAAGCGTCAGCCGCGCTGACGCTTGGGCAGGACGTCCTTGAGCTTGGTGTGCATGCTGCGCACGGCCTTCTCGGTGGTGTCCCAGTCGATGCAGGCGTCGGTGATCGATACACCGTACTGCAGCTGGCACAGGTCCTTCGGGATCGGCTGAGCGCCCCAGCCCAGGTGGCTTTCCACCATCAGGCCGACGATGGAGTTGTTGCCTTCGGCGATCTGGTTGGCGACGTTGTCCATCACCAGCGGCTGCAGGGCCGGGTCCTTGTTGGAGTTGGCGTGGCTGCAGTCGACCATCACGTTCAGCGGGATCTTCGCCTTGGTCAGTTCCTGTTCGCACAGGGCGACGCTGACCGAGTCATAGTTCGGCTTGCCGTTGCCGCCACGCAGCACCACGTGGCCGTAGGCGTTGCCCTTGGTGGTGACGATGGAGACGCCGCCTTCCTGGTTGATGCCCAGGAAACGGTGCGGGCTGGAAACCGATTGCAGGGCGTTGATCGCCACGGTCAGGCTGCCGTCGGTGCCGTTCTTGAAGCCGACCGCCGAGGACAGGCCGGAAGCCATCTCGCGGTGGGTCTGGGATTCGGTGGTGCGCGCGCCGATGGCCGACCAGCTGATCAGGTCCTGCAGGTACTGCGGGGAAATCGGGTCGAGCGCCTCGGTGGCGGTGGGCAGGCCCATTTCGGCGAGGTCGCGCAGCAGCTGGCGGCCGATGTGCAGGCCGTCCTGGATCTTGAAGGAGTCGTCCAGGTACGGGTCGTTGATCAGGCCCTTCCAGCCGACGGTAGTGCGCGGCTTCTCGAAGTACACGCGCATCACCAGGAACAGGGTGTCGGAGACTTCCGCGGCCAGCACCTTCAGGCGCTCGGCATACTCGTGGGCGGCCTTGATGTCGTGGATCGAGCAGGGGCCGATCACCACGAACAGGCGGTGGTCCT
The DNA here is from genome assembly GCF_057444315.1 of Pseudomonas sp. PVC-3-1. Lineage (NCBI taxonomy): Bacteria > Pseudomonadati > Pseudomonadota > Gammaproteobacteria > Pseudomonadales > Pseudomonadaceae > Pseudomonas > Pseudomonas sp. PVC-3-1. The sequence goes on along the minus strand of NZ_CM172023.1, from coordinate 5,300,171 downwards.
TGCCGTCGAGGATGTCGCGCACGACTTGGCGGCCGTTGGCGACGGTGCGCAGGGCGGCGTCGGTCAGGGGGATTTCGCGCTTGAGCTGCTCCGGCGTGATCAGTGTCTCGTTGGAGGCAACGTTAAGGTCATCGATCTGTAAATCAGCCATCGTGGTACTCAATCAGGTCACGGGTGCCGGCCGCCAGGAATCCCCGTGCGAGGGGCGCAGGCAAATGTGTCGCTAAGGGGAACCCGAACCTTAACCGTTCAGGCCTCGCCTCGACAATGGTTCGATGCAGGAAAATGCCCGCAACACGGGCATTTGCGCGACTTTCTGCGGGGCGGCGATCAGACCGCGCAAAACAATGGGAAGTCCGCGGCGTTGCGCGCGATCCATTCCAGCGCCAGGTCCTCGATCGGCTGCTCGTCGCCCAGCACCTGTGCCTGCTGGCGGCGGTAATGCTCGATCTGGCAGACCTGCTCGATCATCCGGGCGCGAAACAGGGTGTCTTCGTCGATGAAGGCAATGCCCACGCGGTAGTCGCTGCTCTGCTTGCGGCTCCAGGCGATGACGCCTGGATAGCGCGCGGCGTCGCCCAGCAGGGGGATGCGCAGTTCGATGGAAGTGCCGCGGCGAAAACCCCGCGGTGAATTGCACGCCACGCCGCCGAGGCTGATATTGTGCAACCGCTGGCGCGGCAGGAAGGTCTGCTTGCGGATGACCAGCTCGACCGGAAGGTCGCAAGGGTGACGCAGGAACTGACGCATGACGGAACGCTCCGACTGCAATCTTTATAGTGGTGGCACCTTGAGTATAGTGCCGGCCCTGGAGCTGACTGACCTGGATGCCGACCGCCGGCTGCTGGAGCTGCCGGGCGTTTCGCTGCTGGTTTTCACCGGCGCGGGCTGCTCCACCTGCCGCTGGGCGCGGCAGGCTTTGCCGCAGTCCCACTTGCCGGTGGACCGCCTGTGCTGGATCGACGCGGGGCACAGTGGCGGGCTGGTCGAGCGCTATGAAGTCTTCCACCTGCCTTCCCTGTTCCTGGTGCGCGACGGCCATTTCCTGGGCCCGGTCCACGCACCGTTGCGCCCCGAACCCCTGATCCAAGCCCTGCGCGCTGCCTTGTTGCGCCCTGTTGAGGAATTGCCTTGATGAATCTGCGAATCGGCATCATCGGAACCGGCGCCATTGGCGGTTTCTATGGCCTGATGCTGGCCCGCGCCGGCCATGACGTTCATTTCCTGCTGCGCAGCGAGTATCCCGCCGTTGCGCAGAACGGCTTGCGCCTGAACAGCCAGGTGCACGGCGCGCTGAGCCTTTCGCCGGTGAATGCCTACGATGACGCGACGAAGATGCCGCCCTGCGACTGGCTGCTGGTGGGCGCCAAGACCACCAGCAATGCCGAACTTGCGCCGCTGATCATTCAGGCCGCCGCGCAGGGGGCCAAGGTCCTGCTGTTGCAGAACGGCCTCGCAGTGGAGGACGAACTGCGTGCGCTGTTGCCCGAGCACATCCATCTGCTGGGCGGGCTCTGCTTCATCTGCGTTCACCGCGCGGAGCCGGGCGTGATCGAGCACCAGGCCTTCGGTGGAGTGAACATCGGCTATCACTCCGGCCTCGCGCAGGAGGCCGAAGTGCGCCAGGCGATCGTGGAGGAGGGCGCCGCGCTGTTCCGCAGCGCCGGCCTGGACTCCAACGCCATGCCCAATCTGGAGCAGGCGCGCTGGCAGAAACTGGTCTGGAACATTCCCTACAACGGCCTTTCCGTGCTGCTCGACAGCGGTACGCGGGCGATCATGGATAACTCTGACAGCCGCACCCTGGTCGCCGAGCTGATGGAGGAAGTCATCGCCGGCGCCGCCGCTTGCGGGCACTTGCTGCCGCAGGGCATCGTCGGCGCGATGCTCAGCTCCACTGACGCCATGCCGGACTACCTGCCCAGCATGTACCATGATTTTGCCCAGTGCCGGCCGCTGGAGCTGGGTGCTATTTACGCCGCGCCGCTGGAGGCTGCACGCCGGGCCGGGCGTGAACTGCCGAAGATCGAGGCGCTGTATCGCGCGCTGCGCTTCATCGACGCGCGCAACCAGGCTCGCTGACGAACGCCGGGGGAAGCATGGCAAAAGGACTGGGCGACAAGCTGGTGGTGGCGATTTCCTCGCGGGCGCTGTTCGATCTGCGGGAAAGCCATCAGGTCTATGAAAGCGAAGGTGTCGAAGCCTATCGCCAGTACCAGATCGCCCGCGAAGACGACGTGCTGCCGCCGGGCGATGCCTTCGCCCTGGTGCAGAAGCTGCTGGCCCTCAACGGTGGAACCGACAGCGCGCCGGTCGAAGTCATCCTGGTTTCGCGCAACAGCGCCGATACCGGCCTGCGTGTGTTCAACTCCATCCAGCACTATGGCCTGGGCATCTCCCGCGCCGCCTTTGTCGGCGGCCGCAGCCCCTATCCCTACCTGAAGGCGTTCAACTGCCACCTGTTCCTCTCCACCCATATAGAGGATGTGCGCAACGCTCTGGACGCCGGCTTTGCCGCCGCGACCATCCTTTCCGGCGGTGCCCGCCGGGAGGCCAATGGCGAGTTGCGCTTTGCCTTCGACGGCGATGCGGTGTTGTTCTCCGACGACTCCGAGCGCGTCTACCAGCAGGGCGGGCTGGACGCCTTCCAGACCCACGAGCGCGAATCCGCCCGCGAGCCGCTTCGTGGCGGGCCGTTCAAGCCCTTCCTGGCAGCACTCAACCGCGTGCAGCAGGCCTTCCCACAGGAGTCCTGCCCGATCCGCACGGCGCTGGTCACCGCGCGTTCCGCACCGGCTCACGAACGGGTGATCCGCACGCTGCGCGAATGGGACATCCGTTTGGACGAATCGCTGTTTCTCGGTGGTCTGGACAAGGCCGCTTTCCTCGAGGCCTTCGCCGCCGACGTATTCTTCGACGACCAGCCGATGCACTGCGAGAAAGCGCGGGATGTGGTGGCGACCGGCCATGTTCCCCATGGCGTCAGTAACGAGAAGAAGGTCGCCGGATAGCCACCTGGCCGCGACATCCGGCCTTCTCGGAGCGATTCGCGTTCTCCTGCTACGCTGCTGGATAGGCCCCGCCGCGCAGGCAGTCGAGGAGGCCGCATGATCCGAACGATTCTTTACGCCACCGACCTCGGTCTTTACGCCCCCTACGTCCTTCAGCACGCACTTTCGCTGGCCCGCGCCTACAGCGCCGAGGTTTACGTCGTGCATGCGGTGGAGCCGCTGGGGCTGTTCGCCGAGTCCGTTTTGCAGACCTACCTGGACGAAGGCACGCTGAAGGAGATGCGCACCAATGGCCTGACCAACGTCATGGGCAGTATCGAGCAGCGGGTGATGGAGGGGTTCCGCGATGAACTGGGGGAAGCGCGCCAGGACGCCGAGCTGATCCGCTCGGTGCGCGTGATACAGGGCGATGCGCCGATGGTGATTCTCGACGAGGCCAAGCGCCTGGACGTCGACATTATCGTTGCCGGCAGCCACAGCCATGGGGAAGGGCTGAATACGCCGCTGGGGCGCACCGCCGCGCGCCTGGTGCAACTGGCCGAGGTGCCGGTCTATCTGGTGCCGATGCTGCAGCATCGTTGAATGCTTTGTGACGATATGTCGGACAAGCCCGGAATTTCCGTGGGGCTTTAGACGAATGGCATGCAGGGCAAAAAAAAACGTCTAGTTTTATTCCTTAAACCATTAATATGGTTATAAAACGATAAGCCCTTGATCGCGGGTCGCGACATTCATTTCGAGGAAAGTCCATGAAGCTTCAGCAACTGCGCTATATCTGGGAAGTCGCGCACCACGATCTGAACGTCTCCGCCACTGCCCAAAGCCTGTATACCTCCCAGCCCGGCATCAGCAAGCAGATCCGCCTGCTGGAAGACGAGCTGGGCGTCGAAGTCTTCGCCCGTAGCGGCAAGCACCTGACCCGCGTCACTCCGGCCGGTGAGCGGATCATCACCACCGCCGGCGAAATCCTGCGCAAGGTCGAGAGCATCAAGCAGATCGCCCAGGAATTCTCCAACGAAAAGAAGGGCACGCTGTCCATCGCCACCACCCACACCCAGGCGCGCTATGCGCTGCCCGGCGTGATCAGCGGCTTCATCAAGCAGTACCCGGACGTCTCCCTGCACATGCATCAGGGCACGCCGATGCAGATCGCCGAAATGGCTGCCGACGGCACCGTCGACTTCGCCATTGCCACCGAGGCGCTGGAGCTTTTCGGCGACCTGATCATGATGCCGTGCTACCGCTGGAACCGCTGCGTGATCGTGCCCCAGGGCCACCCGCTGACCAAGGTGCCGAAGCTGACCCTGGAGCTGCTTGCCGAGCAGCCCATCGTCACCTACGTATTCGGCTTCACCGGCCGCTCCAAGCTTGACGAGGCCTTCAACCAGCGCGGCCTGGTGCCGAAGGTAGTGTTCACCGCCGCTGACGCCGACGTGATCAAGACCTACGTGCGACTGGGCCTGGGCGTGGGCATCGTGGCCCACATGGCGGTCGATCCGAAGCTCGACAGTGACCTGGTGATGCTTGATGCCAGCCATCTGTTCGAGTCCAGCGTGACCAAGATCGGCTTCCGTCGCGGCACCTTCCTGCGCGGCTTCATGTGCGATTTCATCGAGAAGTTCGCCCCGCACCTGACCCGTGACCTGCTGGCCAAGGCCGTTCAGTGCCACAACAAGACTGAGCTGGACGAGCTGTTCGACGGTATCGAACTGCCGATCTACTGATTGCGCTCGGGTTTCCGTTTGATGCCGTAGCCTGTCTGCTCCAGAAAAAACGCCGCGATCCTCCCCGAGAGTCGCGGCGTTTTTCATTGGCCGATTCTCGAGGCTGCAGGTCGACCCCTGACGCTTTCTGTAGGAGCGAGCTTGCTCGCGAAAGGAGCTACCGAGCACGCCGATGTGGGTCTGTTCACGAGCAAGCTCGCTCCTACAAAGGTGCCTGTTTCAGCCGATACGCCAGCGCGGCAATTGTTGGTCTGTTCGCGAGCAAGCTCGCTCCTACAAGGTGCCCTGTTTCAGCCGATACGCCAGCGCAGCAAAAGCAGGGCGGCGAATGCCAGCGCCGCGCCGACAAGGAAGGTCCAGCTGGCGCCGAAGCTTTGCCATAACCAGCCGGCCAGCACGCTGGCCATCAGCATGGCGATGCCGCTGGCGAGGTTGAACACACCGAAGGCGGTGCCCTTGAGGTCCGCTGGCGTGGTGTCGGCGATCAGCGTCGCCAGTAATCCCTGGGTAAACCCCATGTGCAGGCCCCAGAGTGCGACACCGAGGAGCATCAGCGGCGTGCTGTCTGCCCCGGCCAGCAGCAGGTCCGCCGCCACCAGCAATAGCATGCCGATGGCCAGCAGGCCGGTGCGGTCAGTGCGGTCTGACCACCAGCCCACCGGGTAGGCCGAAAGCATGAACAGCAGGGCCATCACCACCATCACCACTGGCGTCCAGGCCATCGGCAGGCCGATATCCTGGGCGCGCAGCACCAGAAAGGCTTCGCTGAAGCGGGCGAGGGTAAAGACCGCGCCGATGCCGACAACCCACCAGTAGCGCGTCGGGAAGCTGCGCAGAGCGTCGCGATGGATCGGCGAGCGGAAGCGATGCGTGCCTTCGGCGTGCTCGGGTTCCTTTACGAAGAAGACAATGGCCAGCACCGCGATAGCGGCCGGAACACAGGCAAACCAGAACACCAGCGGCAGATTGTTGCCCAGCCAGAGCATCAGCACGATCGCCAACAGCGGGCCGGCGAAAGCGCCGACGGTATCCATGGATTGGCGCAGGCCGAAGCAGGCGCCACGGATCGATGGCGGTGAGACATCGGCGATCAGGGCGTCGCGGGGTGCGCCGCGGATGCCCTTGCCGATGCGATCGAGCAGGCGCGCGGCGAAGATGGTCTCGCCCGAGGTAGCCAGTGGAAACAGCGGCTTGGACAGCGCCGCCAGGCCGTAGCCGAACAGCACCAGGCCCTTGCGCCGGCCGAGGAAGTCACTGATGGCGCCGGAGAATACCTTGACGATCAGCGCGGTGGCCTCGGCGATGCCCTCGATCAGACCTACCGCGACCATGCTCAGCCCCAGGCTGCCGACCAGGAACAGCGGCAGCAGACTGTGCAGTAGCTCGGAGGACACGTCCATGAACAGGCTGACGAACCCCAGCGCCCAGACAGTGCCGGGAATGCGAGGGCGTGGACGATCCGAGCTGTCGGCCATGGTGAAATATCCTTGGAGGGGAGAACAGTCTGGCCGATCGACTATCAAGAAAGCGTCAAGTCAGACGCTTACAGGCGTGTACTCATAGACGGTCAAGATCGTCGCGCTGGGCCAGTTCGGCCAGGGCTTCGCGGGAGTCCAGCGGTAGCTCGCCACGGCCTTCGAGCACTTCGTGCAGGAAGCTCATGAACACCGTGTAGACGACCTCGCGGCCGTCATCGTGGCGGACGACGAAGAAGGGCGCGGTGTCCACTCCATACTGGGCCGCGACCAGCCAGCCGGTGCTGGCGGGGTTGCGCTCGTCGGCGACCAGGGTGCGGTCGATACGATTCAGGTGACCGCCCTTGACCAGGCGTTCGTGGACTTCGCGGCACTTGCGGCAGTCCTGGCCGTCGGCCAGGACTTTCTTCACCAGGGTGATGCGCATGGGATCGGCTCCGCCGCAGGCATGCAGGCGTCCGATCCTGGGCTGCGGGCTGACAGGGAAAATTCCGTCAGCCGAGGGTAAGGCTTCAGGCCTTGCTGATCAAATTGCCGGCGTGCAGGCCGCACTCTTTCTGCGTGGCTTCTTCCCACCACCAGCGGCCTTCGCGCTCGTGCTGGTTCGGCAGCACAGGGCGGGTGCAGGGTTCGCAGCCGATGCTGATGAAGCCGCGCTCGTGCAGGCTGTTGTAGGGGATTTCCAGCATGCGGATGTAAGCCCAGACTTCCTCGCTGCTCATGTTGGCCAGCGGGTTGAACTTGACCAGCGGCTTTTCCGGAGTGGAGAAAGCGCCGTCCAGTTCGACCACGGCGACCTGGCTGCGGGTGCCGGGGCTTTGGTCCTTGCGCTGGCCGGTGGCCCAGGCGGTCACGGTGGACAGCTTGCGCTTGAGCGGCTCGATCTTGCGGATGCCACAGCACTCGCCGTGGCCGTCCTTGAAGAAGCTGAACAGGCCCTTCTCCTTGACGAACGGCTCCAGCAGGCGCGGGTCCGGGGTCATCACCTCGATGGCGATGCCGTAGTGCTCGCGGACCTGCTCGATGAAGCGGTAGGTCTCCGGGTGCAGGCGGCCGGTGTCCAGGCTGAACACCTTGACGTTCTTGTTGAGCTTCCAGGCCATGTCCACCAGCACCACGTCCTCGGCGCCGCTGAAGGAAATCCACAGCTCGTCGCCGAAGTGCTCGAAGGCAAGCTTCAGGATGTCCTGTGGGGCTTTGCTGGCATAGCTCGCGGCGATTTCCGCGATATCGAACGGGAGGCTCATCAGGCGGTATTCCTAGTTTTAATGGCGCGGGGGCGCTCTGTGGGCGCGATGGTAGCAAAGAGGCGGATATGCCCCTAAATAACCATCAGGAAGGTGGACTGTGGTGTTTGGGTATAAGTGCCGCGTTGCGCCGCTTGGAGCGAGCCGCTAGAGTGCCGCCTCTCAAGTCAATCCTGCGGGGAAATCGTTCGTGGAAATCGCCTGTCTCGACCTGGAAGGGGTTCTGGTTCCGGAAATCTGGATCGCCTTCGCTGAAAAAACCGGTATCGAAGCGCTGAAGGCGACGACCCGCGATATTCCGGATTACGACGTGCTGATGAAGCAGCGTCTGCGCATCCTTGACGAGCACGGCCTGAAGCTGTCCGACATCCAGGAGGTGATCGCCACCCTGAAGCCACTGGAAGGCGCGGTGGAGTTCGTCGACTGGCTGCGCGAGCGCTTCCAGGTGGTGATCCTCTCCGACACCTTCTACGAGTTCTCCCAGCCGCTGATGCGCCAGCTCGGTTTCCCGACCCTGCTGTGCCACAAGCTGATCACTGACGAGACTGATCGCGTCGTCAGCTACCAGCTGCGCCAGAAGGATCCGAAGCGTCAGTCGGTCATCGCCTTCAAGAGCCTGTACTACCGTGTCATCGCCGCTGGCGATTCCTACAACGACACCACCATGCTCTCCGAAGCTCACGCCGGCATCCTGTTCCATGCGCCGGAGAATGTGATTCGCGAGTTCCCGCAGTTCCCGGCGGTGCACACCTATGAGGACCTGAAAAAGGAATTCCTCAAGGCGTCCAACCGCCAGCTCAGCCTGTAAGATCAGCCGAGACGAAAAAGCCCCGCAAGTGCGGGGCTTTTTCTTTCCGGCTCTTTTGTAGGAGCGAGCTTGCTCGCGAATCGCCCCAACATCGATGTGGCCGGTGGATCTGTTCGCGAGCAAGCTCGCTCCTACAGTCGTTCGGCCTGCGGCATCAGCGTTACAGGTTCTCCAGCGTCCGCAGCAGCACACCCACCTTGGTCAGCGATTCCTCGTATTCCTCTTCCCATTTTGAGTCGGCCACGATACCGCCGCCTGCCCAGCAGCTCGCCTGGCCGTCTTTCACCAGCACGGTGCGGATGGCGATGGAGCTGTCCATCTCGCCGCGCACGTCGAGGTAGAGCAGGCTGCCGCAGTAGATGCTGCGCTGGGTTGGCTCCAGCTCGTCGATGATCTGCATGGCGCGGACCTTCGGCGCGCCGGTGATGGAGCCGCCCGGGAAGCTGCCTTCGAGGAGGTCCAGTGCATCCTTTCCGTCCGCCAGTTCGCCACGCACGCTGCTGACCAGATGGTGCACGTTGGGGTAGGTCTCTACCGCGAACAGCTCGGGCACGCGCACACTGCCTGGGCGGCAGCTGCGGCCCAGGTCGTTGCGCAGCAGGTCGACGATCATCAGGTTCTCGGCACGGTCCTTCTCGCTGGCGAGCAGGGCTTCGGCATTCCGCTGGTCGGCCTCGGGCGTGTCGCCGCGCGGGCGGGTGCCCTTGATCGGGCGGGTTTCCACCTGGTTGCCGTGGAGCTGGATGAAACGCTCCGGCGACAAGCTGAGGATCGCGCCTTCAGGCAATGCCATGTAACCGGCAAAAGGAGTAGGGCACGCCTCGCGCAGCGCTCGGTATGCCAGCCACGGGGAGCCGCTGCAAGGCGCGCGGAAGCGCTGGGTGTAGTTCACCTGATAGCAGTCGCCGGCGAGGATGTAGCTGTGCACGCGCTCCAGTGCCTCGCGGTACTGCTCGCGGCTCAGGTCCGGGCGGAATGGCGCGCCAAGCCCAAAGGGCGGCAGCGCCTCATCGTCGCGAGCCCCTTCGAACAGGGCGATCAGGCGCTCCCGCTCGCTCCTTGCCAGCGACGGGTGGAACACCAGTTGGCTACTGCGTTCCTCGTGATCGGTGATAAGCGCCCAAGCGTACAGGCCCAGGCGCGCATCGGGGAGGGCGAGGTCGTCGAGGTTCGGCTCGCGCAGGCGCTCGATGCGCCGACCGAAGTCATAACCGAGATAACCGATCATTCCGCCGACGAATGGCACTTTGTGATTGTCCGGGACTTTTGCCTCGCCCAGGCTCTGCAAGGCGGATCTAGTGCGAGCGAAAAAGCTCTTGGCCGATTCGTCGGCGGTCGGTGCCAGTTCTGCCAATGGCCAGGCGCTCAGAAGGTCATAGCGTCCACGTGTGGCAATGGGGCGGCCGGCGTCCAGGAGAACGGCACCAGGTGCCCGATGGATCAGGGCGAAGCGTTCGCCCGGGTCTTCCCGGTAAGGAAGCGGGTACAAAAAACAGTCAGGCATGGGTAACAGCGTGCAGGCAATTGAGGTGATCAGGTCGGCTGAAGTGTCGATCCTAGAGCTATTTCTTCGGTTTACGCAGGAAACGCATTCTGATAAGAAGTGACGAATCCCACGCGGACAGTGCTCCGTACCAACAACGATAATGACATAGGGATACAGGCCGTGGATGTAGTGCTCGAGCCCGCAGCCGGCAGCCTTCTGCGCTCCAGATTAACACCCCCCCGGGTGCCTGCTGATTATTTGATTCGTCCCGAGGTCCAGAATGCCCTGGACCGACATCCTTATGCCTCGATACTGCAGTTCTGCGCCCCAGCCGGTTTCGGCAAGACCACCGCGCTGGCGGCACTGGCCGGCAGGCGTGCCAGTGAAGGCCATCAGGTCGCCTGGCTCTCCCTTGAGGGTGACGACGACGACCCCGGCCGTTTCTGCCTGAAGCTCATCCAGGCGTTGGCCAGCGCTGTGCCGGGCACCGGCGAGGACGCGCTGGGCTATGTGCGCAACACCATGCGCGTGCCCGTGGTCGCGGTCATGGAAAGCCTGCTGATGGACCTTTCCCGCGACGAGCGCAAGGTCCTGCTGGTACTCGACGACCTGCATGAGATCACCCATTCCGACGTCTTCGCCGGCCTCAATCGCCTGGTGCAGTACGCCCCGCCAGGCCTCACCCTGGCGATCGGCAGCCGTTCCCAGCCGCCGCTGAACCTTGCCACCTGGCGCGCCAAGGGCCTGCTGCTGGAAGTTGGCCAGGACGAGCTGCGCCTTTCCCGCGACGAAACCCGCGAATACCTCGCCCGCGATGGCCTGCAACTCGAAGATAGCTGCCTGCAGTCGCTGCACAACCAGACCGAAGGTTGGATGGCGGGGGTTCACCTGGTCAGCCTGTGGCTACGCCAGCAGCCGGGGGCACCGGAAGATCTCAAACTGTTCAGCAGTGACAAGGCGGCGGTGGGCGATTACCTGCTGCGCGCGGTGTTCGAGCGCCTGCCGGCCGATGTGCAGGACGCATTGCTATCACTGGGGATCGCCAATCGCCTGAATGGCGACCTGGCCAACACGCTGGCCGGTCGCCAGGACGGCCAGGCGCTGCTGGAGCACCTGGACAGCATGCAGCTGTTCCTCCTGCCGCTGGACCGCGATCGCCAGTGGTACCGCTTCCACCAGTTGTTCGCCGATTTCCTCCGTGCGCGCCTGCGCGAGCGCGACCCGGAGCGCTTCAAGCAACTGCATTTCAACGCCAGCCTTTGGTTCACCAACCATCACATGCCGACCCTGGCCATCGAGCACGCCTGCCTCGCCGAGGACCCGGAGATGCTCGCCGCGCTGGTGGACGGGTGCGGCCTGGAGCTGATCAACCGCGGCCAGCTCTACCTGATTTCACGCTGGCGCAAGCACGTCCCGGACGAGATCGCCGAGCGCTACCCGATCCTCGTTCTCAGCGACGTCTGGACCCGCGCCACGGAGCTCAGCCTTCCCGAAGCCAATCGCATGATCGACGAGCTGCTGGCACGCTGGGGCGACTCGCGCGGCAACGGCCCGATGGGCAATCAGTACCTCTCGGCGCTGGCGGTGAAAGCCGTGCTGGCCTTGCAGAAGGATGACCTCGAACAGTGCATCACTCTGGCGCGCAAGGTGGAGAGCCAACTGGGGCAGAATTCGGCATTCCTTGAAGGCGCCATCCTGCTGATCGGCGCCTTCGCCCAGGTCATCCGCGGCCAGGCGGAGCAGGCGCGCCGCCTGATGGGGCTGGCGCAACAACGCAATCACTTCCTCGACGGCCGCTACCTGCACATGCAGCAGTGCACCATCGAAGTGGTGCTGGCACTGGAACAGGGCCAGGTCAAGCAGGCGCAGATGCTCATCGAGCGCGTGCGCGAGCAGGCCATGCCGTTGTTCGACAAACGCTCCCAGGCCCTGGCGCTGCCGGCCATAGCCGAAGCGCTGACGGCTTACTACCGCACCGAACTGGACGGCCTGGAAGATCGCCTGCGCTGGGCGTTGGGCCGGGTCGACGTGGTCAACCCCATCGATCTGTACGCACAGGGCATGCAGTGCCTGGCGCGCATCCAGCGCCTGCAGGGGCGCGGCAAGGAGGCGCTGGCCACGCTCGGGCTGATGCAGACCCTGGCTTCGCGCAACCAGTCCTGGCGCTTCTTCGCCATGGCGGTGGGCGAGGAGATCAACCTGATCCTCCAGGAAACCGCCACCGATCGCTGCAAACGCGCCGAGCAGCGCCTCAAGGCGATCGATTGGGTGAAGCTCGCCAGTCATTACAAGCAGATGCCGTTCAACCCGGTGCTCTGGGTGCAGGGCATCAGCCGCGTGCGCCTGCTCCAGGCGCGCGGGCACTTCAGTGAGGCGCTGCACGAAATCACCCAACTGCGCGGCATGCTGCAGGCGGGCTGGCACGGCCTGCAACGGCTGCGCCTGGACCTGCTGGCGGCCCTGAGCTACCAGCGTCTGGGCTACCAGGAACGTTCCCACAGCCTGCTCGGCCAATGCCTGGTCGGCGCCGAACGGGAAGGGGTGCGGAGCATTTTCATCGAGGAAGGCGAGGGGATTCGCCAGTTGCTGCAGCAGCTGGAGTCCACCGAGCGACAACCGGCACTGCAGGTCTTCATTCGTGGAATGTTGACCGTCTGGCCGGGGCAGGAAGCACGCAGGTCGCCCGAGGTGCTCGAAGAAGGTCTGACTGACCGAGAGCGCGAAGTGGTATGCCTGGCGGCCCAGGGACTCTCCAACGAGGAGATCGGCCAGCAGCTGTCGCTGGCCCTGGGCACCGTCAAATGGCACCTGCACAACATCTACGAGAAGCTCAAGGTGCGCAATCGGACCCAAGCGATACGCCGTGCCCGCGAGCTGAGTCTGCTCTGACATGACGACCCTGACCACATTGCCCCAGCAGCCTACGCCGCTGCTGCGCACCAAGCTGTTCCCGCCGCGCACCGACAGCGTTTCGCTGCTGCAGCGGCGGGCATTGATCGACCGCCTCTACGCCAACCGCACGCAGCGCGTGCTGATCCTCAGCGCCCCAGCCGGCTTCGGCAAGAGCACCATTCTCAGCCTGTTCCGCCAGCGTTTGCTGGAGGGCGGTGCACGGGTTGCCTGGATGTCCTGCGACGAGGGCGACAGTGAGCCGCAGCGCCTGGTGCAGTACCTGGTGGCGAGCATCCGCAGCGTCGAGGCGGACTTCGGCACCAACACCTCGAACCTGCTGCAGTCGGACATGACTCTGCCGCTGGAAGGCATCATCGACGCCTTCCTTTCCGATCTGCGCCGTCTCGACGGGCCGCTCTACCTGCTGCTCGACGACTTCCACCAGATCCGCCACCCGGCCCTGGCCCACGGCGCGCGCTACCTGATCGAGCACCTGCCGGACAATATCCGCCTGGTTACCAGCACCCGCTACCGCCCGCGCTTCCTGGTGGACGAACCGGGCCTGGCGCCCTGGGCTTTCTGCCTGAGCGGCGACGATCTGCGCCTGACCCGCGAGGAAACCGACACCTTCCTCACCGAACTCAAGGGGCTGGCCCTCAGCGACAGCGAGCTCAAGCTGCTGCACAAACGCACTGAAGGCTGGATCACCGCGTTGCACCTCGCCGCCCTGGCGCTGGCGCGCAACCCGGATCGCGCGGCGCTGCTCAAGGGGCTTTCCGGCACCGAACGCGACCTCGCCGACTACCTCGCCGAGGACGTGCTGCGTAGCCTGCCCGAACCCTTGCAGCAGTTTCTCGACCAGACCTCGGTGCTCGACGAATTTTGCGCCGAACTGTGCAATGCCTTGACCGGGCGCCGCGACGGCCTGGACATGCTGATGCGGCTGCAGAACGAGCAGCTGTTCATCATCCCGCTGGACGACCAGCGCGAGTGGTTCCGTTACCACCACCTGTTCGCCGAATTCCTCCAGGGCCGCCTGGCGCGCAACTCCGACCCGACGCCGTTGCTGCATGCTGCCGCGCGCTGGTGCGAAGGGCGTGATATGGCCGACCGCGCGATCAAGTACGCCCTGCGCGCACGCGACTATGCCTTCGCTGCCGACTTGCTGGAGCGCCAGGGCGCCAAGCTGATTGCCGGCAACCGGGTCTACGGCATTCTTGGCATGCTCAGCAGCATTCCAGCCGAGGTGATCCGCGAGCATCCGGTGTTCCAGATTTTCTATGCCTGGCAGTTGGCCTTCGAACAGAAGTTCGCCGAGGCCGAGGCGCTGATCGAAGAGCTCAGCGGGCGGTTGCTGCAAGGGCAGGGCAAGGTGCGCCACTTCGGCATGGCCGAGTTGCTCGCCGTGGCCCAGGTGCTCAAGGCACTGGTGCTGCTCTATCAGGACAAACTGGAAGGTTGCCTGAAGGTGGCGCGCCAGTGGTTGGCGTTGGTGCCGGGTAATCAGCCGGTGTTCCGCGCCAGCCTGTCGTGCATCCAGGCGGCAGCCTACGCGCTGCTGGGCGACTACGCCGAGGCGGCCAATGCCATCGGTGTGGCCCGCGATTGTCTGCGCATGGCCGACAGCGAATACCTGCAGGTCGTGGTCAGCATGATCGAGGCGCTGATCTGCAAGGAGCGCGGCGAGCTGGAGCGCGGCCGGACCATCGCCGAAAGCGCGCGCAGCCGCGTGGAGCGCGTCTTCGGTCGGCGCAGCCGAGTCGGTGGGCCGCTGTCGCTGGCCTATGCCGACCTGCTGTACGAGCAGGATCGCCACGCGGCGATCCTCGCCGAACTACCGCTGGCCACCACCTGGCGCGACGTCGCCACGCCGGTGGAACTGATCAGCCGAGGCAAGCTGGTGATGGCCAAGGCGCGATTCTTCGCCGGCGAGGCCGAACAAGGGTTGGCTCAGCTCGACGAATGGCTGGTTGGCCTGCAGTCGCCCGGCTATGAACGGGTGCATGCGCTGGCGATGAGCTGCAAGGTGCAACTGCTGCTGTGGATGCGTCGGCCCAACGAGGCCGAGCGGGTCTGCCTGCAACTGGAACGGCACCTGTCCGGACTCAATGCCGAACGCTATGCCGACGCCCATACCGCCCTGGTCCTGGCCGAAGCGCGCCTGGCGCTGTCGGAGCGGCGTGCCGAACGGGCGCAGCAGCGTCTGGAATCGTGCCTGGCGGGCTTTACCTCGCCCTATCAGCGCGACCGGCGGCTGCGTCTGTCGCTGTTACTTTCTGTGGCGTATTGGCAGAAAGGTAACAGCGAAAAAGCCTTTGCCTTGTTCGCCCCCACCCTCGAGGAAGCCTGGAATCTGGGCTACCGGCGGCTGTTCCAGGATGACGCGCTGTGGCTGCTGCCGCTATGGGATGCCTGGAAGGCTGCCGAGCCCAAGCGCGCATCGGCCTGGCAGGGGGTAGCGGAAATGCTCCGCGAGCAGTGCCGCAGACTTTCCGTCGATCCGGAAAGTTTCGATGAAAATCAGGATGTTAGCCATCGCGAACGGGAGATTCTGCGGCTTGTCGCGGCGGGTTTGTCGAACCGGGATATCGCCCAGGCGGTGCATCTGTCGGAGGCCACCATCAAGTGGCATCTGCACAACCTGTTCGCCAAGCTCGGCGTGCGCAGTCGGACCCAGGCGGTACTCAAGGGGAAGAGTCTGGGATTGCTGAGCGAAGCTTGAGTCAGACGGTTGGTTTGCGCCATCCCTTGGATGGGCTGGCAGGTTCACGGCGGGTCAGTAGCTTGGAGATCAGGACGCGAAGCCTCGTGCTTCACGAATCCATGCCCGCGGCGCCTAAGGAAGAAGTCGGGGGTCTGGAAGATCGGCAGCAGCCGGTCAGCCTGCAGCGGGGTAGGACGCCCCTTGCAGTGCCTGGGGCAACCCCACCTGAACACTGGAGAGTTATAACAATGAAAATCAAGCAACTGGTTCTTGCAAGCGCAGTTCTGGCCGCTCCGTTCCTGGCACATGCCGACATGAAATCCATGGATGACGCTGCACTGTCCGGTATCACCGGCCAGGATGGCATCAGCATTTCCGGTACCTTCAACGCCTCCATCGGCGCTGTCACCTACAAGGACGCCGACACCAACGGCGGTTCCCTGGTCCTGCAGGGTATCCACCTGCCGAGCGTGACCATCGCCGACAACGCCCCGATGACCGTCGACGTGGTGAAAACCAACATCACTCCGGTTGGCGGCGGCACCGCCGTTGCCACCGAGCAACTGGCCATCGGCCTGCCCACCGTGACCGGCGACGTCACCATCGACGCGGTCAAGGTCGGCACCGGCGGCGCCAGCATCGGCTCGCTGACCGTTTCCAACCTGAACCTGGCCGGTTCGACCGTGAAGGTCTGGGGTCACTGATCACAAGGGTGAAGCGCAGTCCCCCTTGCCGGCGTCTGCCGGCAAGGGTCTTCCAGGATTGATTTCCAGTATTTGAAGAGAGGGGTGGGATGTTCGAGATTCTGCTGGGAAGCCTGCTGGGCCTGTTCGGTTTTACCCAGGCCGTGGATACCAAGCCGCAACAGCAGGGCACAGTGAACATCTCGCAGCCGCTCACGCCCAACGGTCCCTTCCGCGAGTCGGTCCAGCTCGAGCCGATGAGCCAGGTGCAGTTCCGCAACGTCATCCGCCAGGCCTACGACTACAGCTGCGGCTCTGCAGCGCTGACCACGCTGCTGGATTACTACCTGGGCCGCAACCTGGAAGAGCGTCAGGTCATGGAAGGCCTGATCAAGTACGGCGAGGCCGACAAGATCGTCCAGCGCCGTGGATTCTCGCTTCTGGACATGAAGCGCTACGCCGCCGCACTGGGCTACAAGAGTGGCGGCTTCCGTGCCGAGTTCTCCGACCTGGACTCGCTCGAACACCCGGCGCTGGTGCCGATCCACTATGCCGGCTTCAAGCATTTCGTCGTGGTCCGCGACGTCTACAACGACCACGTTTTCGTTGCCGATCCTGCCTTGGGCAACATCAGTTTCACCCGCGCCCGTTTCGAGGAAATCTGGGACCAGAACGTACTCTTCGTCATCTACCCCAGCGGCCAGGAGCCCAGGAACGCCCTGGAGCTGCGCGAGGCCGACCTGCGCCTGGTGGACGACCGGACTGTCAGCCTGCTGGCTTTCCGCGAATTCCCGGAGATGAGCAAGGTCACCCAGAACCAGATTGGCGAAGCCGCCACGAATGGAGATGTCCAGTACATCCGGCGCAAGTGATCGCCCGATCGGCCCATACGAATAAGAACAAGACCAGGGGATAGCAACATGGATTTCAAGGGGTTTGCGTGCGTTGCCGCTCTGGCCTTGCTGGCAAGTACCAGCACATTCGCCGAAGAAGCGACAACCGAAGACGCGCGAGATGCGCTGGCCAAGAAGGATACCGACGCCGACAGCGCCAAGGCGTTGGAGCAGGTATTCCAGGCAGCCGAGAAGAGCTACACCCTGCTCAAGAAGGGTGAGCGCCAGCTGACCTACGGCTTCGACTACACCCTGATGCGCGACACCCGTCTGCAGGCCGTGCGCAGTGGCGAGAACGTCTACAGTGTGCTGGCCCAGAGCGAGGCGCAGCACACCTTCACCAACTCCTTCACCTTCGACTACGGCATCTGGGACAACCTGACTTTCAGCATGCGCCTGCCGTTCGTGGCCAAGTACGACACCGAGCGCGACATCCATGCCTACAGCCTGGGCGACGTCTCCGCGACCCTGCGCTGGCAGCCCTGGGCCGCGCGCCGCGGCCGGCCGGTCACCACGCTCTACGCGACCCTCGGCCTGCCCACTGGCGACAGCCCGTACAAGGGCAACGTGCAGGACGACGTATCCACCGGCGCCGGTTACTACAGCCTCGGCGCGGGGGCCAACATGTCCTACGTGATCGACCCGGTCGTGCTCTACGGCTCGCTCGGTTACACCTACAACATGAAGGTCGACGACATCCACCAGAACCAGTTCGGCGAAGAACTGGAGAAGGTGGTGCCGGGCGATACCCTCAACTTCGCCATGGGTATGGCGTACGCGCTGTCCTACGACGTGTCCCTGGCCACTTCCTACCAGATGGCCTACTCGTTCAAGAACAAGTACTACTTCAACGACCGCACGGTCGAGGCGCCCGAGCAGACCAGCGCGATCATGAACTTCTCGCTCGGCCTGCGAACATCGCCGGATTACATCGTCAACGTGAACGCCGGTTTCGGTCTGACCGAAGACTCGCCGGATGTACTGCTGGGGGTTTCCCTGCCCCTGGATATCCAAGGCCTCAAAGCCCAGTAACCGACGAGCGACCACCACATGACTATGCGCATTTCGCCCCTCGCGGTGGCGATGGCAGGGGTAGGGTTTGGCTGGGCGACGCTCGCCAACGCCCAGTTGGCCAACGACCTGACCATCGGCAACCCCAAGGCCATGGCCATGGCCAACGCGGTCACGGCCGACTCCACCGGCATCGACGCGGTGCACTACAACCCCGCCGCCCTGACCAAGCTCAAGGGCCGTCAGACCCAGATCAAGCTGATCACCGGGGTCATGGATATCCGCGCCGGCTTCAAGGCGCCGCCGGATTACGGCTCTTCCTCCTTCGGCCTGGACGACGATCCGGTGGCGGGCGAAAACAGCCGCACCCTGACCCCGACCATGTACCTGCCCGGCCTCGGCGGCATGACTGACATGCCGCTGCTGGTGGCGCCGCTGGCTGGCTTGTCGATCAACCCGCCGGGCTCCAAGTTCACCTTTGCCACCAACGTCTACGCGCCCCAGGCCCTGGGCTATTCGCGCGATTCGGACAGCGATCCGGCGCGCTACGAAGGACGCCGCGTCTCGCTGCAGCGCATCACCTACTTCTCGCCATCGGTGGGCTACGAGGTCAACGACGACCTGTCGGTGGGCTTGAGCGTCGGCTTCTCTCACCAGGCCATGGCGCTGGACACCGACTTCCGCAACCCAGGCCTGCTCACCGGCCTGCTGCAGACCCTGCACGACACTACCTGCGTGCCCGGCGCCCAGGAGATCGTCGAACTGGTATTCAACGTCTGTGGCGGCCGCATCGGCCCCTACGACTCATTGGCCAACCTCAAGCTGGACATGCAGCAGACGCTCTCGCCCAGCTTCAACCTGGGGGTGCTCTGGGAGCCCTACGATTGGCTGGCCTGGGGCGCGACCTACCAGAGCGAGTCGCGCATGCACCTCAAGGGCAAGTACCGCGTCGACTACACCAAGGACTGGCAGGGCTTCTGGTCGGGCATGCAGAGCTCGGTGTTCGGCGCTTTCCTCAGCCCGCTGTTCCCCTACGGCAACGCCGAGGAAGAACATGGCGTGGCCACGCTGAACATGGTCAACCCGGACAGCTTCTCCACCGGCATCAAGCTGCGTCCGTTCGACAAATGGCAGTTCAACTTCGACCTGAAGTGGACCGACTACAGCGACTGGAACAAGCTGGAAATCGAATTCGACAAGGAACTCGACCTGCTGCGCATCGCCAAGAACTTCGCACCCAACGGCGCCACTGACCACAGCATCATCCTCGACCGTGGTTACCAGGACACCTGGAGCTACGCCATGGGGATGCAGTACGACGTCAACGACCGTCTGCAACTGCGCGCCGGCTACGAGTACCGCCCCTCGGCGATCCCCAAGGACAAGGCCGATGCCCTGGTGCCCATCGGCGACGCCGACCTCTACGGCCTGGGCCTGGGCTACCAGTGGGACAAGGACACGGTGATCGACCTGGGCTTCAACTACTTCGTCTCCAAACAGAGCATCAAGGCAGGCACCAGCTGCAACCTGAACTGCACCGGCATCGACAACCTGGTCTACAACCCCTATGCCGGCCTCGACGTCAGCACCACGGTGAAGGCCTACGTCTTCGCCATGACTTACCGCACCACTTTCTGAGGGCTTGAACATGAGCAGGCTGACCCTCCTGATTTCCTGCTGCGCCGCCATCGGCATGAGCGCGTCGGCGCAGGCAGCCAGCGGCCGCTACTTATCGTGGATCGACGACAGCGGCCAGGTGCACAACACCTTCGTCGACGCCAACTACGCCCAGCAGCAGCGCCAGGCGGACAAGCGTATCGACCAGAGCGATCGCGCGCGGCTGATCGATCTCAGTGCCACCCAGTGGCCGGGCAGCCGGCCAGCGGGGGAGAGCAAGCGCCGCTACTTCACCTGGGTGGACGCCCAGGGCAACCTGCAGAACAGTTTCTACGCTGCCGGTCAGGTGGCACCCGGCCGTGCCGACTACGTGCTGCCCAACGGCGACCATTCCTCCGAGTACATTGACGCGGAGTCCTACGAGGATCGCGGTTTCGTCCGCAGCGAAAACGGCAGCCCGTACTTCACCTGGGTCGACGACAAGGGTCAGGTGCGCAACTCGCCGATCACCGCGGAGCAACGTGGCGAGATGTTCCGTCGGGGCGAGCAGGGCGGCAGCAACATCGCCTTCACCGAAGGCCGCCAGATCGACTTGAAGACGCGCCCGAGCAACTTGCCGGGGCTCGATGGCGCGGGCGAGCAGACCGATGCCATGAAGGCGCTGCTCAAGGGCAGCGGCAAGACCCTGGATGACCTTTACGTCGACCTGCAGCGGCGTTGCTGCGATCAGATGGGCGACGGCGATTTCACCGAGTTGTCGGCGGAGGAGCCGCGCTACGAGGAGCTGAACAAGTTCTCGCCGAGCTTCGACTTCCCCATGGGCAAGAGCTACTTCGTGGCGATGAAGCTGCCCAGCTCCCAGCGCGTCTACGGCCTGCGCGTGCGCAGTTTCGCCAATCACCAAGTGGTCTACCCGTCGCTGCTGTTCCTCGATGAACAGAAGCGCCCGACCCGGCTGGTGAGCGATGCGGTGTACAAGCTGAACCCGGAAACCTGGTACCGCTATGCGTTCATCGAGGGGACCATCCCGGTGCGCGCCAACCAGGGCGAGCGCTACGTGCTGCTGCTCACTACCGACGAGGACCGCAGCCTGCAGACACTCGACAACAAGCCCTACAAGCGCCCGCTGGAAGACCTGGCGGTGAACGAGGCGGGGATGAAGGTGCGTGAGCACGGCGACCAGGGCGGGTTCGAGCTGGCGGTGGTGCGCTGAGCTGATGCTCTTTGTAGGACCGAGGGGGACGCCTAGTTCTTGCTCGCGAATCGCCCAACTGCGGAGTCGCCGGGGAATCCGTTCGCGAGCAAGCTCGCTCCTACAGTCCTGCGCCACCGCTCATTGTCGGAGCGCCCCATGGTCGCGATCGCGGGCACCGGAGGGCAATAAAAAAGCCCGGCATTTGCCGGGCTTTTTCATGGGGCAGGGCGCCTCAGACTTCCTTCGGATGCACGTGGCCGAAGAGTTGCTGGGAGAAGCGCACGCGCTCCTCCACGGTCTCCTTCACGCCCTTGGCTTCCAGTTCGGCGATATGCGCTTCGACGGCATGGGTGCGCAGGGTGAGGCCGCAGTCGTTGGCGATCTGGATGTTCAGGCCGGGGCGTGCGTTGAGTTCGAGGATCAGCGGGCCCTTGTCCTGGTCCAGCACCATGTCCACGCCGATGTAGCCCAGGCCGCACAGCTCGTAGCAGCCGGCGGCGAGCTTCATGAAGCCGTCCCAATTGGGCAACTGCACGCCGTCCACCGCATTGGTGGTGTCCGGGTGCTTGCTGATCTTGTTGTTCAGCCAGGTGCCGCGCAGGGTCAGGCCGGTGGCCAGGTCCACACCCACGCCGATGGCGCCCTGGTGCAGGTTGGCCTTGCCGTTGGACTGGCGGGTCGGCAGGCGCAGCATCGCCATCACCGGGTAGCCCATCAGTACGATGATGCGGATGTCCGGCACGCCTTCGTAGCTGATGCTCTTGAAGATCTGGTCCGGGGTCACCCGGTACTCGATCAGCGCGCGGTCGCGGTGGCCGCCCAGGGAGTACAGGCCGGTGAGGATGCTCGACAACTGGTGCTCGATTTCCTCATGGCTGATGATCCGCCCGGAGACCGTCTTGTAGCGCTCTTCGAAGCGGTCGGCGATCACCAGGATGCCGTCGCCGCCGGCGCCCTGTGCCGGCTTGATCACGAAGTCGCTGCGCTCGCCGATGATTTCCGGCAGGCGTTCGATCTCCTTCTCGGTGGAGATGATCCCGTACATTTCCGGTACGTGGATGCCCGCCTCGATGGCGCGCTGCTTGGTGATGATCTTGTCATCGACGATCGGGTACAGGTGCCGTTGGTTGTACTTCAGCACGTAGTCCGCGTTTCGCCGGTTGATGCCCATGATGCCTTTGGCTTCCAGGGCTCTCCATCGCTTGATCAGGCCGAACATGGCTTAGTCCTTGAGGAAGGCTTTGAAGCGGAACAGTTCGGTCAGGCGGTACCCGCGGTAGCGACCCATCGCCAGCATGAACGACACCAGGATCAGCAGCACGGCCGGGAAGGTGAACACGAAGTACACCAGCTCCGGTACGCGCATCAGGATGTGCGCCAGTGCAGCGGCGAACAGGGTGCCGATGGCGGCCTTCATGGCGTGGGCGGCGCCGCGCTCTTCCCAGGTGATGGACAGGCGTTCGATGCTCATGGTCAGGATCACCATCGGGAACAGGGCGACCGACAGGCCGCTCTCGAAGCCAAGCTTGTGACTGAGCAGGCTGATGGCGGCGATCATCACCACCACGAAGGTCAGCACCACCGACAGGCGTGGCAGCATCTGCAGCTTCAGGTGTTCCAGGTACGAGCGTAGCGACAGGCCCAGCGCGGTGATCACGGTGAACAGGCCGATGCCCCACTGCAGGCCGGTCTCGCGGAAGGCCAGGGCGATCAGCACCGGGGTGAAGGTACCCAGGGTCTGCAGGCCGATCAGGTTGCGCAGCACCAGGATCACCAGCACGCCGAACGGGATCATGATCATGATCTGGAAGGTCTGCTGGGTGGACAGCGGCAGGCCGTACAGCGAGTACTCGAGGAAGGCCGCATCGGTGTTCTCGTCCGACAGCTTGGCCAGGCGGATGGCGTTCATCTCGCTGCTGTTGAGGCTGAAGCTGACCTGGGCTTTCTTGCCGCCCTCGATGGACAGCAGGCTCTCGTCACCCAGCCACCAGATCAGGCGGTCGTTGGGCAGGCCGCGTTCGCCGGTTTCCGGGTTGAAGTACAGCCATTCCTTGCCGTTGTAGCTGCGCAGCCAGAGTTCAGGCTGCTGCGGCTGGTTGGCGATCAGGCGGATGGTGTGCACACGCTCCAGCGGCACGTGGGCCACCGCGAGCAGGGTCTCGACCACGTGGGAGCGCTTGTCCAGGCTGGTGTCGCCGGCGAGCAGCAGTTTCACGTTGTCATCGTTGAGGTTGTTGGCGCGCTTGATCGCTTCGCTGACGAAAGTCTCGACGTCCGCCGAGTGCTGGCGGATGGGCGCGATCAGGGCTTCGGCGGCGATCTTGTCCGGGCCTTCCAGAGGCAGGCTGTCACGGAAGATCGGGCCCTTTTCCTTGGCCTTCTCGCTGGCGCCGGCATAGCGTTTGGTCAGCACCAGGCGGTAGTAGAGGGTCTGCTGGCCGGTGGCGCGGCGCGAGGACCAGGTGACCTTGCGGTTGCCATCGGAGCGGTTGATGCCCACGCCGTAGTTGTTGGAGACGAAGCTCTCGTTGAGGCTGACGTAATCCTGGGTCAGCGGCGGTACGAACATCTGCACCTTCACCGGGGTCTTCGGCGTGGCGACGAACTCGACCTTGGCGTCGATGTTCCACAGGTCGTCGGTCTCGGCCTCGGTCATGGGGATGCCGAGGACGAAGATCTGGTAGGCGGTGATCGCGACGCCCAGCGTCAGCAGGATGGCGATCAGGACCTTCAGATGCAGGGTAAGAGAGCGCATGGGATTACTCGGCAGGTTTCGCTACGGGTTGGCAGCCGGGCTTGCCGGCGGCGTATTTCAGGCTCGGGTCGACCAGGGCGCCGAAGCGCTTGAGCGCGTCGGAGCCGATCAGAAGCGGGTATTGGAAGGCGCTGCGGTCGGTAAGGTTCACTTCGATGGTGCGCAGGGCCTTGCCCATGCACAGTTCGAGCTCGATCACCGGACGCGCGGTATAGGCCTTGCCTTCGTCGGGGTCGTAGTCGCCGTGGCGGCGCTTGATCTTGCTGATGCGCGCCAGGGGCTTCTCGATCGGCTGGCTGTCGGCGGTGTCGGTAGCCAGGTAGAAACGCAGCCAGGTCTCGCCGTCGCGCTTGAAGCGCTTGATGTCGCGGGCACTGAGGGACGCGGTCTTGGCGCCGGTGTCGAGCTTGGCGGCCAGTTCGATGTCGAGGTCGTTGATCCGGGCGTATTCGTTCAGGCCATAGACGGCCTTGCCGGCAGCGGCGCTGATGCCGGGTAGCAGGAAGATGCTCAGGAGAAGGAGCAGGGCTGTGGGCTTGAGTCTCATGGGCCTTGATGAGTGAGTGGCCGCAAAGCCTTGAAAAGAAACGCCCCGGTCGTCACCCCAAATGGCTGTGGCCAGCATGCCGGCCGGCGGGGCCTGGTGACGCCAGGCAATAGCGCGGCGAATTCTATCATGTGGTTTTTCGCTGGCGACAGTCGGTTGGCGCCTTGGCAGGGTATTTGTTTCAGGCTCATGACAGCCCGGGCGTGCGGCGGGCTACCCCTGAGCCAGTCCGGCTGACGGGCGGCCGGACGGGCTCGGGAATGGTTCAGTCGCTCAGGGGCTGGTTTCCGGCAGAGTCACCTCTGTCCAACTGCTGTCCGGATCGAAACGGGTCATCTTCATGGCGATCTTGCTGCTCTCCAGACCGAGGTTCTTGGAGAAGATTTCACCATCGTGGCTGATCATGAAGCTCATGACACCGCTGTCGCCATACTTCACCGGCCAGGCAACCAGGGCGAAGCCGCGGGTCATCTTGCCGCCGATCAGGTAGTCGTAAGCGCCGCCGGGCGCCGACGGGCCCTGGGCGGTGAGGATGCGATAGTGGTAGCCATGCCAGCCGTCACCGGGCAGCTCGTCGCCGAACAATGGGCCGAGCGGGCTTTGCGCGCCGCCTTCTTCTTCCGGCCAGTACAGGCCGTCATGCTGCCCGTCGCTGCTGACGAATTTCTGGGCGTACTCCAGAACCCCGTCACCATTGCGGTCGACTTCGGCGAAGTCCATCTGCGCGTCGTGGTAGGCCTGTACGGCCTCCAGTGCCGATTCCTCATTGCGGCCGATGCGGCGGATGCGGATTTCCTCGCCGCCAGCCTTGGCGTTGAAGGCCCAGCCCTTTTTCTCGTGGACGATCGGCAAGGGCAGGGTCCAGGGGTCGTTGCCGACGACCAGGTGGGCGAGATGGGGGTTGTCCTTCTCGATCTGGTGTTTGTCCTTGTAATGCGCGAGGAAGGCGTCAACCTCGGCGCGGTCGATGCCCGCAGTGGGGATGTAGCTCTGCCAATCCTTGCCCAACAGGGCGGCGAGGCGCTCGGGATCGGCCTTTTCGGTTCCCAGGGCGGCGACGAAGGCATCGGCGGCCGCGTCGGGGGTGGGGAAGCTTTCCTGCGCCAGCAGGCTGGCGGGCAGGGCGGCGAGGAGGGCGAGCGCCAGCAGGCGCGATGCGATGGGCATGGCTCGTCTCCTATCGACGTCCGCCGCCACGGGGCGCGCGGGCTGGGCGTTGCACGGTATGGCCGGCGCGCGCTGCTTGCGGTCGGCTGGCGGCGGCTCGGCTGACTTGGCCACGATTGGCAAGCTCGCGGGACTGTCTCGGGTTGTTGGCGCCGGCGAAGGCATTGTTGCGCGGGGCCTGGGTTCGGGAGTGCTGCTGGCGCGCCTGTTCGCGGATCCGCTGATTGTTCTCCGCCCGAGGTCGAGCCTGCGCGCTACGGTTCTGCGCCACGTTCTGCGCGCGCTGACGTGCTTCGGGATTGTTCTTCAATTCGCGCGTGGCGTTCTGCGCGCGTTCACGGGCCTGATTGACGTCGCGCGGCTCGCGATTGGCCTGCTGGGCGCGCTGCAGGGCTTGCGGGTTGTCGCGCAGGTCGCGGGTGGCGGCCTGCGCTCGTTCCCGGGCCTGGGCGTTGTTCGCAGCGGGCGGGGCGATGCCGCGCTCGGCCAGGCTCTGCTGCGCCCGAGAGCGCTCCTGAGCGCGGGTCGAGTCGAACCCGCGCATCGCTTCGCGCTGCTCTCCGCCGGCCAGCCGCCGGTTGTACTGCTCGCGGCTGCGGTTGTCGCGGTAGGGCACGCCGTTGCGGTAGGTCGGGTCATGGCGCCAGGCGGCACGGTTGCCATTAACGTTCTGGCTGAACTCGCGATTCACGTTTCGATTGACGTTCCGGTTGCTGTTGAAGTTGTTGTAGTGCTCAACGTCCACATCGATCTCATGGTCGTCCCAGTCGCAGTCTCCCCAGAGCGAGCCGACGATGGCGACGCCCGCGCCAAATGCCAAACCGCTGGCCAGCGCGGTGGCGACGGGGTATTGAGGCGGCGGCGGATAGTAGACCGGTGGGCTGGACGGGTAGGCCCAGGTGCCATAGACCTGCGTGGGGTTGTAACTGGGGACGTAGACCACTTGCGGATCGGCGGGCTCGATGATGATCGTCTGCGCTGGCGCTGCCTGCTGAACGATCTCGGTGCCGCCGGACGCAGGCTGGGCCGGAGCCGGTGGCGCCGGTTTCACGGTGACGGTCTGCTGCTCGTTCGACTGCAGGTTGCCGGCCGCCTGGGCCTGGCGGCGCAGGCGCTGGACGGAATCCATCACCGCATCGGGCTGGGCGAGGAAAGCATCGCCTACGCGCTGCACCCAGGCCGGGTCCTGGCCCAGCGTGGCCAATACCAGCGGGAAGGCGACCAGCGATTGCACGCTCGGGTCCCATGGCTGATCTGCCACTTGTTTGACGGCGTCATCGCCACTGACTTTGGGGTGGGCTTTCGACCATGCTGCCGCGTCGGCGACGTTGCCGGGGTAGGTGGTCGCCATCAGCACCTGTGCCAGCAGGGAATCGGGATACAGCGCCAGGGGGGCGAGCATCTGGTCCAGTTGCTCGGTGCTGAACACCGCCTGGGCTTGTTGCTCCGCCGCTTGAGTAGCGGGTGGCGTGGCTGGCGGCGCGGGCGCAGCAGCCGGGGCCGGCGGTGGCGCCGGTGGCGGCGCAGGCGTAGCGGCGGGCTGGGCGGCGGCGGGGGGGCTAGTGGGTGGCGTCTTGGCGTTGGGTGGTTCGTCCGAATCACAACCCGACAGCGCCAACAACACGACCAGCATCAGATACTGACATTCTCGCATGGCGCTCTCCTGTGCCGTTGCCGTGGAATGCCCGCCCCATGACCTGAGTCATGGGGAAATCGTGGGTCTGGAGAATGATAGGCGCAGCGGCGAAAAGCTGCCGAAAAGACAACGGCCGGGATGGCCGGCCGTCGAAAGGAGGGAGTGCGAGGCGCGGTGGTTACTTGAGGCGGCGCTCGACGCCTTTTTCCACCAGGATCTTCGCGGAGATTTCCTCCACCGAGAAATGCGTGGAATTGATGTAGGCGATGTTCTCGCGGCGGAACAGGTTTTCCACCTCGCGAACCTCGAATTCGCACTGGGCGAAACTGGCGTAGCGGCTGTTGGGCTTGCGTTCGTGGCGGATGGCAGTGAGCCGGTCCGGGTCGATGGTCAGGCCGAACAGCTTGTGCTTGTAGGGCTTGAGCGCGTTGGGCAACTGCAGGCGCTCCATGTCTTCTTCGGTCAGCGGGTAGTTCGCCGCGCGGATGCCGTATTGCAGGGCCATATAGAGGCAGGTGGGCGTCTTGCCGCAGCGCGAGACCCCGACCAGGATGAGGTCGGCCTTGTCGTAGTAGTGGGTGCGGGCACCGTCGTCGTTGTCGAGGGCGAAGTTCACCGCGTCGATCCGCTCCATGTAGTGCGGGTTATGGCCGATGCTGTGGGATTTTCCGACGGAATACGACGAGTCTGAGGATAATTCTTGCTCGAGCGGGGACAAAAAGGTCGAGAAGATGTCAATCATGAAACCGTTGGATTGCGCAAGGACCGAACGGATCTCACGATTGACGATGGTATCGAAGATGATCGGTCTTGCCCCGTCTGCCTCCGCAGCCCGGTTGATTTGCTGTACCATGACGCGCGCTTTTTCTTCGGTATCGATGTAAGGTCGCGTCAGTTTGGTGAAGTTGATGTTCTCGAACTGCGCCAGAAGGCTCTGGCCGAGGGTTTCGGCAGTAATGCCGGTGCCGTCGGAAATGAAGAATGCAGTTCGTTTCATGTGCGCTGCGGGCCTTATAGGTAGGATTGAATCCTGGTTATGATAGGCCCCACGTTTGCAAGGCCCTTTGCCGGGGCATTCTCACCCATTTTTCCGGCTCCGGCCAGAAGGGTGGGACCGCTCCGACTTGTATGACCTTTTCCAACACTTAGTGGAGAGATCACCTTGGTAGAGTACGTAGTTTCCCTCGATAAGCTCGGCGTCCACGATGTCGAACATGTGGGGGGCAAGAACGCATCCCTGGGCGAAATGATCAGCAACCTCGCCGGTGCCGGCGTTTCCGTACCGGGTGGCTTCGCCACTACCGCCCAGGCCTACCGTGACTTCCTCGATCAGAGCGGCCTGAATGATCGCATCCACGCGGCGCTCGATGCCCTCGACGTGGACGACGTCAACGCCCTGGCCAAGACCGGCGCGCAGATCCGCCAGTGGGTGATGGAAGCCGAATTCCCCGCCCGTCTCGACGCCGAGATTCGCAAGGCTTTCGCCGAGATGGCCGGCAGCAACGACAACATGGCCGTGGCCGTGCGTTCCTCCGCCACCGCCGAAGACCTGCCGGACGCGTCCTTCGCCGGTCAGCAGGAAACCTTCCTGAACATCCGCGGCGTGGACAACGTGATCCGCGCGGCCAAGGAAGTCTTTGCCTCCCTCTTCAACGACCGTGCCATCGCCTACCGCGTGCACCAGGGCTTCGACCACAAACTGGTCGCCCTGTCCGCCGGTGTGCAGCGCATGGTCCGCTCGGAAACCGGCACTGCCGGCGTGATGTTCACCCTGGACACCGAGTCCGGTTTCCGTGACGTGGTGTTCATCACTGGCGCCTACGGCCTCGGCGAGACCGTGGTGCAGGGTGCGGTGAACCCCGACGAGTTCTACGTCCACAAGCCGACCCTGGAAGCCGGCCGCCCGGCCATCCTGCGCCGCAACCTGGGCAGCAAGGCCATCAAGATGATCTACGGCGACGAAGCCAAGGCCGGCAAATCGGTCAAGGTAGTCGACGTGGAGAAGGCCGACCGCGCGCGCTTCGCCCTGTCCGACGCCGAAGTGATCGAGCTGGCCAAGCAGGCCCTGATCATCGAGAAGCACTACGAGCGTCCGATGGACATCGAGTGGGCAAAGGACGGTGACGACGGCAAGCTGTACATCGTGCAGGCCCGCCCGGAAACGGTGAAGAGCCGTTCCAGTGCCAACGTGATGGAGCGCTACCTGCTCAAGGAAAAAGGCAAGGTCCTGGTCGAAGGCCGCGCCATCGGCCAGCGCATCGGTGCCGGTCCCGTGAAGGTGATCCACGACGTTTCCGAGATGGACAAGGTCCAGCCGGGCGATGTGCTGGTCTCCGACATGACCGATCCGGACTGGGAACCCGTAATGAAGCGCGCCAGCGCGATCGTCACCAACCGTGGCGGCCGTACCTGCCACGCAGCGATCATCGCCCGCGAACTGGGCATCCCGGCAGTCGTCGGTTGCGGCAACGCTACCCAGGCGCTGAAGGATGGCCAGCGTGTGACCGTTTCCTGCGCCGAAGGCGACACCGGCCTGATCTATGAAGGCGAGCTGGGCTTCGACATCCGCCAGAACTCGGTCGATGCCATGCCGGAGCTGCCGTTCAAGATCATGATGAACGTCGGCAACCCCGACCGCGCCTTCGATTTCGCCCAGCTGCCGAACGAAGGTGTGGGCCTGGCCCGCCTGGAATTCATCATCAACCGCATGATCGGCGTGCACCCCAAAGCGTTGCTGAACTTCGCCAGCCTGCCGGCGGACATCAAGGAAAGCGTCGAGAAGCGCATCGCCGGCTACGACGATCCGGTTGGCTTCTACGTCGAGAAGCTGGTCGAGGGTGTCAGCACCCTGGCCGCCGCCTTCTGGCCGAAGAAGGTCATCGTGCGTCTGTCGGACTTCAAGTCCAACGAATACGCCAACCTGATCGGCGGCAAGCTCTACGAGCCGGAAGAAGAAAACCCGATGCTCGGCTTCCGTGGCGCTTCGCGCTACATCAGCGAGTCCTTCCGCGACTGCTTCGAGCTCGAATGCCGCGCGATGAAGAAGGTCCGCAACGAAATGGGCCTGACCAACGTCGAGCTGATGGTGCCGTTCGTGCGCACCCTGGGCGAAGCCTCTCAGGTCGTCGACCTGCTGGCCACCAATGGCCTCAAGCGTGGCGAGAACGGCCTGCGCGTCATCATGATGTGCGAGCTGCCCTCCAACGCCCTGCTCGCTGACGAGTTCCTCGAGTTTTTCGATGGCTTCTCCATCGGCTCCAACGACCTGACCCAGCTGACCCTGGGCCTGGACCGTGACTCGGGCATCGTCGCGCACCTGTTCGACGAGCGTAACCCGGCGGTGAAGAAGCTGCTCTCCAACGCCATCCAGGCGTGCAACCGCGCCGGCAAGTACATCGGCATCTGCGGCCAGGGGCCGTCGGACCATCCGGACCTTGCCAAGTGGCTGATGGAGCAGGGCATCGAGAGCGTGTCGCTGAACCCCGACTCGGTCCTCGACACCTGGTTCTTCCTCGCCGAAGGCCAGTCCTGACGGTTCCTTCTCCATCCTGAGAAGGGCGGGTGATTTCACCCGCCCTTTTTTATGCAAGCGATTCCATGCAAAGCAGCA
This sequence comes from Pseudomonas sp. PVC-3-1, assembly GCF_057444315.1. Lineage (NCBI taxonomy): Bacteria > Pseudomonadati > Pseudomonadota > Gammaproteobacteria > Pseudomonadales > Pseudomonadaceae > Pseudomonas > Pseudomonas sp. PVC-3-1. Next base: position 5,269,710 of record NZ_CM172023.1, on the reverse strand, counting down.
GTCAACTCTTTCCCGTCGCGCTGGTGAGCGCCGAACTGCGGGGCGACCTCACCGAGGACGTCTACCGCCTCAAGCCAAACAACAGCCCCGACTCCAGCGTCGAGCTGGCAGTCACTCGTCTCGGTCGTCCGGATGGGCGCCGTGGTGTGCCTGTGATCCTGTTGCATGGCAGTTTTTCCAATCGCCGCTTCTGGTTCTCGCCCAGGGGCATTGGCTTGGGCGCGTACCTGGCGCGTGCGGGGTTCGACGTGTGGATTGCCGAGATGCGTGGCCACGGCCTGTCGCCGCGCAACGAGGACTACGATCGCAATCGGGTGGCCGATTACGCACGCTTCGACCTGCCCGCCATCGCCAATTTCGTGGTTGAGCAGAGCGGCCAGGCGCCGCACTGGATCGGCCACTCCCTGGGTGGCGTGACCCTGGCCGCCGCGCTGGGCGGCGGTTACCTGGACGAGCGGCAGGTGGCCAGCGTATCCCTTTGCGGCAGTCAGATCAGTCGCACCTACTGGCCTCTGAAACTACCACCGGTGGCATGGAGCGGGCGTTTCCTGCTCAAGCGCATGGGCGGTCTGTCTGGCGCCCGCCTCAAGCGCGGTCCGGAAGACGAGCCCCTGGGGCTGGCCCTGGAAGCATTGCACTGGTACAGCCTGTTCGGCCGTTTTGGTGAAAAGGACAACGACTGGTGGAGCGGGCTGCAGAAGGTTTCCCTACCGGTGCTGGCCATCGGTTCCGATGGCGACATCCAGGATCCGGCCTGGGCTTGCCGCATGCTGCTGGAGCAGTTTGGTTCCCAGGTCCGGCAGTTCCTGCACCTGGGCAAGCGCCAGGGCTTTTCCGAGGATTTCGGTCACGTCGAGATGCTTATCAGCAAGGGGGCGCAGCGTGAGGTCTGGCCCTTGTTGCAGCACTGGCTGGAGCACGGTGCGTTGCCTGAAGGGCAGGGCGCCCTTGCCCAGGCTTGAGCTTGGCGCGGCAGGGAGTAGACTGTGACGCCATTGCGGCTTTCGGTCACATCCAGGCCTGAAACCCTGCCGGATTTCATCAAGAGGAGCTTCTCCATGCATTACGTCACCCCCGATCTGTGCGATGCCTACCCGGAGCTGGTCCAGGTCGTCGAGCCGATGTTCAGCAACTTCGGCGGGCGGGACTCCTTCGGTGGCGAGATCGTCACCATCAAGTGCTTCGAGGACAACTCGCTGGTCAAGGAGCAGGTCGAGAAGGATGGCAAGGGCAAGGTACTGGTGGTGGATGGCGGTGGCTCGCTGCGTCGCGCCCTGCTGGGCGACATGCTGGCCGAGAAGGCCGCCAAGAGCGGCTGGGAAGGCATCGTGGTGTACGGCTGCATCCGGGACGTCGACGTGATTGCACAGACTGACCTGGGCGTGCAGGCACTGGCCAGCCACCCGATGAAGACCGACAAGCGCGGTATCGGCGACCTGAACGTCGCGGTGACTTTCGGCGGCATCACCTTCCGCCCGGGCGAGTTCGTCTATGCTGACAACAATGGCATCATTGTTTCGCCTAAAGCATTGAAAATGCCGGATTAATTCGAACCTTCCAGTAAGAGTCCGGTCAATGCCGGAAGCGAAAGCTTCCGGCATTTTTCATGGGGCTCGCGAAGGCGACCTCAAGCGAAGGAAAAGGGCATGCAGCAGTACGAGAGCGGCACGGAACGCGGACTGATCGACGGCTTTGTGCTGGATGGTCGCGGCGGCGGCCGGCGAATCACTCGCAGCGAATTACCGTTGCTGGATCTCAAGCCCGAGGAAAGCCTTTGGGTGCACTGGGATCGCGGCGTGCCCGAGGCCCAGGCCTGGCTGCGCGAATCCAGTGGGCTGAACGAATTCGCCTGTGACCTGCTGCTGGAGGAGGCTACCCGTCCGCGCCTGGTGGACCTGGGGGGCGAGCGCTTGCTGCTGTTCCTGCGCGGGGTCAACCTGAACCCTGGCGCGGTGCCGGAAGACATGGTGTCGCTGCGCGTCTACGCCGAGTCGCAGCGCGTCATCTCCCTGCGCCTGCGCCCGCTCAAGGCGGTGGCCGACCTGCGTGCCGACCTGGATGCCGGGACCGGCCCGAAGACCGCCTCCGAAGTCGTGCTTTACCTGGCTCATTACCTCACCGACCGCGTCGACACCCTGATCGGCGGCCTTGCCGACCAGCTCGATGCCATGGAAGAGGCAATCGAAGAAGACGAGCGCAGCATCCCCGACCAGCACCAGTTGCGCACCCTGCGACGACGCGCCGCAGGCTTGCGCCGTTACCTCGCGCCGCAGCGGGAAATCTATTCGCAGATGATCAGGTACAAGGCGTCCTGGACGGTCTCCGATGACGCCGACTACTGGAACGAGCTGTACAACCGACTGACCCGCAACCTGGAAGAACTGGAGCTGGTGCGCGAGCGTATCAGCCTGATCCAGGAAGCCGAACATCGTCGAATCACCGAGCGGATGAACCGCACCATGTACCTGCTTGGTATCATCACCGGCTTTTTCCTGCCCATGAGCTTCGTGACCGGGCTTCTGGGTATCAACGTCGGCGGAATTCCGGGCGCGGACGCGCCTTATGGGTTTGTCGCGGCCTGCTTCCTGATTGGCGGCCTGGCTGCGTTCCAGTGGTGGATATTCCGACGCCTGCGTTGGCTCTAGGTGTGACTTTTGAGGTAGTGAGGGCGTCAAGCACCTCACACAGGCGAGGTGCGCATGCACGACCCATTTGAAGAATCCCTGCGCGATCTGCTGCGAATGCCCCCGGAACAGCCGGGCGACAATTCGCGTCTGGATCGCGTCCTGAAGACCGCCAACCGGCAGGTGGGTGCGGGCGATCTGTTCAGCCTGATGGGGCACTGGTTCCAGGCCCTGTCCATCGGCGTGAGCCGAGGCGCCGCGCATCTTGCACCTGTCTCGCGTCACGCGCAGAATTCCGCCCCTTCCGCTGACAAGGCCGACTGAACATGCAATTCGACATCTGGACGCAAAGCCTGCTCACCGCCATGAACACCCTGTGGGGCAAGCTGGCCGGGTTCATTCCGAACCTGCTCGCCGCGCTGGTGATCGTGCTGCTCGGCTTCGTTGTCGCCAAGTTGCTGGACGCACTGCTGTCCAAGCTGCTCGCCAAGCTCGGCCTCGACCGCCTGATGGCCGGCACCGGCCTGACCAAGCTGCTGTCGCGCGCGGGCATCCAGGTACCGGTTTCCACACTGATCGGCAAGATCGTCTACTGGTTCGTGCTGCTGGTGTTCCTCGTCTCCGCCGCAGAGTCCCTGGGCCTGCAGCGCGTCTCGGCGACCCTGGACATGCTGGCGCTGTACCTGCCCAAGGTCTTCGGTGCGGCTCTGGTACTGATCGTCGGCATCCTGCTGGCCCAACTGGCCAACAGCCTGGTGCGCGGCGCCGCCGACGGCGTCGGCCTGGAGTACTCCAATGGCCTGGGCCGAGTCGCCCAGTGGCTGGTCATCATCATCAGCATCTCGGTGGCCATCGGGCAGCTCGAGGTGAAGACCGACCTGCTCAACTACATCATCGCCATCGTGCTGATCACCATTGGCCTGGCCGCCGCGCTGGCGCTGGGGCTGGGCAGCCGCGAAGTGGCGGGGCAGATCATCGCAGGGATTTACGTGCGGGAGCTGTATCAGGTCGGACAACAGGTGAAAGTGGCGGATGTCGAAGGCATCATCGAGGAAATTGGTACCATCAAGACTATCCTGCTGACAGACGAGGGTGAGCTGGTGTCGATCGCCAACCGCATCCTGCTCGATCAGCGTGTAACCAGTCGCTGAAGATGATGACCGATTGCCGGTACGGCTTCCCGAAAGCCGCGCCGGACGCTGACTTGACCTGGCCCGACCCGACTTGAACAAGCCGCAATCACTGTCCTTGCGCTATGACCCGCGCCAGCTCACCGACGAGGAGCTGGTGGAGCGTTCTCACGAGGAGCTTTACCACGTGACGCGGGCGTATGAAGAGCTGATGCGGCGCTACCAGCGCACGCTCTTCAACGTCTGCGCGCGCTACCTGGGCAACGACCGGGACGCCGATGATGTGTGTCAAGAGGTCATGCTCAAGGTGCTGTATGGTCTGAAGAACTTCGAAGGAAAGTCGAAGTTCAAGACGTGGCTGTACAGCATCACTTACAACGAGTGCATTACCCAGTATCGGAAGGAACGGCGCAAACGCAGATTGCTCGATGCGCTGAGTCTGGATCCAGTCGAGGAAGCTTCTGAAGAGAAGACGCCAAAAGTCGAAGAACGGGGTGGGCTAGACCGCTGGCTAGTTCATGTCAATCCCATTGATCGGGAAATCCTCGTGCTTCGATTTGTTGCGGAACTGGAGTTTCAGGAGATCGCCGACATCATGCACATGGGGCTCAGCGCCACAAAAATGCGCTACAAACGTGCACTCGATCGAATGAGAGAAAAGTTTTCGAATGTGACGGAATCTTAGTCCGGGAAATATTGTCTCTCTGTTTGGCAAGTTCTGATAAACTTGCCACCCAAGTTGTACGGCCTATGGTTAGGACAACTTATTGACCACCAAGATGGGGATTTAACGGATGAAACTGAAGAACACCTTAGGCGTCGTAGTTGGCTCGCTGATCGCCACCTCCGCTATCAACGCGTTCGCCCAAGGCGAAGGCGCTGTCGAAGTCGAAGCCTTCGGCAAGCGCTACTTCACCGACAGCGTTCGCAACATGAAGAACGCGGACCTGTACGGCGGTTCCGTAGGTTACTTCCTGACCGACGACGTCGAGCTGGCTCTGTCCTACGGTGAGTACCACGACGTACGTGGCACCTACGAGACCGGCAACAAGAAGGTCCATGGCAACCTGAGCACTCTGGACGCCATCTACCACTTCGGTACCCCGGGTGCCGGCAACCTGCGTCCGTACGTTTCCGCAGGTATCGGCCACCAGAGCCTGACCAACATCAACTCCGAGAACGGCAGCCGTCAGAACCTGACCATGGCCATGATCGGTACCGGTCTGAAGTACTACTTCACCGAAAACTTCTACGCCAAAGCCAGCCTGGACGGTCAGTACGGTCTGGAGCAGCGCGTCAATGGTCACCAGGGCGAGTGGATGGCTGGCCTGGGCGTTGGTATGAACTTCGGCGGCGGCGCCAAGCCGGCCCCGGCTCCCGAGCCGGTTGCTGAAGTCTGCTCCGACTCCGACAACGACGGCGTCTGCGACAACGTCGACAAGTGCCCGAACACCCCGGCCAACGTCACCGTTGACGCCAACGGCTGCCCGGCTGTTGCCGAAGTCGTTCGCGTACAGCTGGACGTGAAGTTCGACTTCGACAAGTCCAAGGTTAAAGAGAACAGCTACGCTGACATCAAAAACCTGGCTGACTTCATGAAGCAGTACCCGTCCACCTCCACCACCGTTGAAGGCCACACCGACTCCGTCGGCACCGACGCCTACAACCAGAAGCTGTCCGAGCGTCGTGCTAACGCTGTTCGTGACGTACTGGTCAACGAGTACGGTGTTGAAGGCGGCCGCGTAAACGCTGTTGGTTACGGTGAGTCCCGTCCGGTTGCTGACAACGCAACCGCCGAAGGCCGCGCAGTTAACCGCCGCGTAGAAGCCGAAGTGGAAGCCCAAGCCAAGTAATTGGTCTGAGCTGACGAGAAAAACCCGGCCCAGGCCGGGTTTTTCTTTGCCTGCAGAAAAGTGAGCTCAGGCAGTGCAGGCCCGGACGGCCTGCTGGGCTGCGGCGGCGACTTCGCCAATCACCAGGATCGCCGGGCTTTTCAGGGTGAAGCGCTGGGCGTCGTCCAGCATGTCCGCCAGGTGGCTACGGTACTCGCGCTGGGCGGGCAGGGAAGCATTCTCGATCATCGCCACCGGCGTGTTGGCAGCCATGCCTCCCTCAAGCAGGCCGTCGCGGATTTCCGCCAATTTCGCTACGCCCATGTACACCACCAGTGTGGTGCCGCCCTCGGCCAGGCCGCGCCAGTTCAGCGGGCTGTCATCCTGGGTGTGTGCGGTCACCAGGGTCACGCCTCGGCTGACACCGCGCAGGGTTACGGAGATGCCGCACTGAGTAGCGGCTGCCAGTCCTGCGGTGATGCCGTTGACCAGTTCGCACTCGACTCCTCGCGCGGCAAGCCAGTCGGCCTCTTCGCCGCCCCGGCCGAAGATGCACGGATCGCCCCCTTTAAGACGAGCCACGCGGCGCCCCTGGCGTGCATAGCGCAGCATCAGGCGGTGGATGAAATCCTGCGGTGTGGAGCGGCAGCCGCCGCGTTTGCCGACAGCAATGACTTGCGCGGCAGGGCAGTGCTCCAGTACCGCGGGGTTGACCAGGTCGTCGATCAGCACCACGTCAGCTTGCGCCATGGCCCGCACGGCCTTCAGGGTCAGCAGCTCTGGATCGCCCGGGCCAGCACCGATCAGCCAGACTTTTCCACTCATGTCGTTCTCCTCAGGCTGCCGTCTTTGCGGCTTGATTCAGGCGGTGGCGGCCAGCGGCTTCTGAAGCAGCAGGCGCTTGATTTCCGGTATGCAGGAGCCGCAGGCGGTGCCGCACTTGAGCTCGCATTTGAGACCTTCCAGGTCCAGGCCTTTCTCGATGCCGGCCTGGATACGGCTCTGGCTGACGTTCAGGCAGTTGCACAGGGTCTTGTCCGCTGCCGCGGCGGGCTTGCCGGGGGCGGCGCTGAGCGGGGCGAGCAGCCAGCGGCGCAGCTCCTGGTCGGCACGGCCTTCCTTCCACAGTTCGCGCAGCCAGGCGCGGGCGGCGGTTTCGCCGGCCAGGCGCAGCGAGACAATTCGAGATTGTTCGATGCGCACGCGTTTACCGACGGTGCGGCGCGGGTCGTCATAGGCCATGACCGGGCCCTCGCCGAGGTCGAGCAGGGCATCGATGCGGGCCAGCCACTCTGCGCAGGGCGCTTCTGCGTGCGCGGCGCGAATCACCAGGGCCGGGCGCTCACGGCCGGTGGGGCTGAAGCTGGCGTAGCGCAGCTCTTCGAACTGCGGGCGCAGGGCATCGAAACGCTTCTGTACGTTGCCTTCCACGAGCGCGAAGAATTGCCAGGGCAGCTCGACGCGGCTGACTTCCACGGTGGCGTGCTTGAGCTCCGGCTGGCGCGACAGTGGGTCCACCGCCGGCAGCGTGAGTACATTGATGCCCAGTCCCTTGAGGAAACGGTCGCCCCAGTGCATCGGCAGGAAGGCCTGGCCTGGGCGAAGGCGGTCGTCTGCCTGCACCGGCAGCACCAGTTCGCCACGGCGGCTATGCAGGCGTACCAATTGACCGTCACTAATGCGCCGGCGGCGCAACTCGTCCGGGTGCAGGCCGAGCACGGCCTCTTCCACGTGGCCGAACAGTTGCGGCGCTGTCCCGGTGCGGGTCATGCCGTGCCACTGGTCGCGCAGGCGGCCGGTGTTGAGGATCAGCGGGTAACGCGCGTCGCGCTTTTCCTTCGGAGGGCGGTAAGGTTCGGCGATCAGTCGGGCGCGGCCGTTCGCGGTGGGAAACTGCCCATCGCCATACAGGCGCTTGGTGCCTTGCTGCGCCCCAGAGCGGAAGGGCCATTGCTGCGGGCCAAGGGTGTCCAACAGCGCGTAGTCGATGCCGGAGAGGTCGAGGTCGCGCCCACGGGTCAGCAGTTTGTATTCCTCGAACAGCGCGGACGGCGAGTCAAAGTCGAACAGGCCGGGCTCACCAGGGCGCAGGCGCTGCTGCAGGCGGCGGGCGAAGTCGCAGACGATGCGCCAGTCCGCCCGCGCCTCGCCGATTGCCGGGATGGTCGGGCGTACATGACTGATGCGGCGCTCGGAATTGGTCACGGTGCCTTCCTTTTCGCCCCAACTGGCGGCTGGCAGCAGCAGGTCGGCGTACTGGCAGGTTTCGCTGGTGGTGAAGGCTTCCTGGACGATGACGAAAGGGCAGGCGGCCAGGGCTTCGCGCACGCGGGTCTGGTCCGGCAGCGATTGCGCCGGGTTGGTGCAAGCGATCCACAAGGCTTTGATGCGCCCATCGCGCACTGCGTCGAAGAGTTCGATGGCACTCAGTCCGGGGTTCTCCGGCAGTTGTTCGACGCCCCAGTAAGCGGCGACTTCCGCGCGGTGCTCGGCATCAGCGGCTTCGCGGTGACCAGGCAGCAGGTTGGACAGGCTGCCGGTCTCGCGCCCGCCCATGGCGTTGGGCTGGCCGGTTAGGGAGAAGGGGCCGGCGCCAGGGCGGCCGATCTGCCCGGTGGCCAGGTGCAGGTTGATCAGCGCGCTGTTCTTCGCGCTGCCGGCGGTGGACTGGTTCAGGCCCATGCACCACAGCGAGAGAAAGGATGGCGCCTGGCCGATCCACTGTGCGGCGCGTTGCAGGTCGTCCACGGCGATGCCGCAGATTTCCGCCACGGCCAGCGGACCGTAGTCGCGTACCAGGGCTTTCAGTCCGTCCAGTCCATCAGTGTGAGCGTCGATGAACGCGCGGTCGATCCAGCCCTCCCAGAGCAGGATGTGGAGGATGCCGTGGAACAGTGCTACGTCAGTGCCGGGCAGGATCGCCAGGTGCAGGTCGGCTTGTTCGGCAGTGTCGGTGACACGCGGATCGATGACGATCAGCTTCTTCTCCGGGTGTCTGGCGCGCGCTTCTTCCAGGCGGCGGAACAGCACCGGGTGGGCGTAGGCCATGTTACTGCCGGCGATCATCACGCAGTCGGCCAGCTCGATATCCTCGTAGCTGCAGGGCGGAGCGTCGGCGCCCAGGCTGCGTTTATAGCCGACCACCGCCGAGGACATGCACAGGCGCGAGTTGCTGTCGATGTTGTTGGTGCCGACCAGGGCGCGGGCGAGCTTGTTGAAGGCGTAGTAGTCCTCGGTCAGCAACTGGCCGGAGACGTAGAAGGCCACGCTGTCCGGCCCGTGCTCGCGGATGGTTTCGGCGAAGATGCCGGCCGCGTGTTCCAGCGCGGTGTTCCAGTCCGTGCGGCTACGCGCCAGGTCCTTGCCAAGACGCAGTTCCGGGTAGTGCGCGCGGGCGTCTGCGTCGCCGCTGAGATGCAGCGTCGAGCCCTTGCTGCACAGGCGGCCGAAGTTGGCCGGATGCTGCGGGTCGCCTTGCACGCCCAGGATGCGCTCGTCGTCGTGCTCGATCAGTACGCCGCAGCCGACGCCGCAGTAGCAGCAGGTAGATGCGGTGGTGCGACGGTTCTGGTTCATGGCTCGACCTCGTTCGGCTGACTCAGGCGCAGATGCTCACGGATGCACGCAGGGCCAGCAGCACGCGACCATCCTCGACCTTCACCTCGTGGCGATGGGCGCAGCCCTGGTCGGGGGCGACTGCCTCGCCGCTGGCCAACTCGATCTGCCAGTTGTGCAGCGGGCAGGCCACGCGCTTGCCGTAGATCAGCCCCTGGGACAGCGGGCCACCCTTGTGCGGGCAGCGGTCGTCGAGGGCGAAGACTTCGTCCTCGGAGGTGCGGAAGATCGCGATGTCGCCCTGGGGGCCGGCGATGACGCGCGAGCCCAGCGGGTTGATGTCGTCCAGGGCGCAGATGTCGAACCAGTTCATGGGGTGTCTCCAGCAATCGGATGGGAAGGGCCCCGATGGCGGGGCCCGGCGGGCAGTCAGGCGGTTTCCAACTGCTTGAGCGGAATCCGTTCGAATTCCTTCTTCAGCGGCTGCTGGGCAATGCGTTCCTGCCACGGGTCCTGCTCCAGCGACAGGGAGAACTGCAGGCGCGCATTGAGCGCACGGCGGTTTTCCGGGTCTTCCAGCACGGCTTTCCTGATGCGTTCCATGCCGACCCGTTGCAGGTAATGCACGGTACGTTCGAGGTAGAAGGCTTCTTCGCGATAGAGCTGGAGGAAGGCACCGCTGTACTCGCGGACTTCGTCGGAGGTCTTGAGCTTGACGAAGAACTCTGCCACCTCGGTCTTGATCCCGCCGTTGCCGCCGATGTACAGCTCCCAGCCCGAATCCACGCCGATGATGCCAATGTCCTTGATGCCGGCTTCGGCGCAGTTGCGCGGGCAGCCGGAGACCGCCAGCTTGACCTTGTGCGGCGACCACATGTTGAACAGGTCGTGCTCAAGATCGATGCCCATCTGGGTCGAGTTCTGCGTCCCGAAGCGGCAGAACTCGCTGCCCACGCAGGTCTTCACGGTGCGGATGGACTTGCCGTAGGCGTGGCCGGAAGGCATGTCCAGCTCCTTCCAGATCGCCGGCAGGTCGTCCTTCTTGATGCCGAGCAGGTCGATGCGCTGGCCGCCGGTGACCTTGACCATGGGCACCTGGTACTTGTCGGCGACGTCGGCGATGCGGCGCAGCTCGGCGGCGTTGGTGACGCCACCCCACATGCGCGGAACCACCGAGTAGGTGCCGTCCTTCTGGATGTTGGCGTGGGCGCGCTCGTTGATCAGGCGTGACTGCGGGTCGTCCTTGGCTTCGCCCGGCCAGGTGGAGATCAGGTAGTAGTTCAGCGCCGGGCGGCAGGTAGCGCAGCCGTCCGGGGTGCGCCAGTCCATGAAGCGCATGGTGCTGCTCAGGGTGATCAGGTGATGGTCGCGGATCGCCTGGCGCACCTGGCCGTGGTTGAGGTCGCTGCAACCGCAGATGGCTTTCTCGCTCTTGGGCTTCACGTCCGCCGCGCCGCCCACGGTACTGATCAGGATCTGCTCCACCAGCCCTGCGCAGGAGCCGCAGGAACTGGCGGCCTTGGTGTGCTTCTTCACCTCGTCGACGCTGAACAGGCCGTTCTCCTGGATCGCCTTGACGATGGTGCCTTTGCACACGCCGTTGCAACCGCAGACTTCGGCGCTGTCGGGCATGCTCGCCGCGCTGCTTTGGCCCTGGTGGCCGACGTCGCCCAGACTGCTTTCGCCGAACATCAGGTGGTCGCGGATCTGCGCGACGTTGTGGTTCTCGCGGATCTGCCGGAAGTACCAGCCGCCGTCGGCCGTATCGCCGTAGAGGCAGGCGCCGACCAGTACGTTATCCTTGATCACCAGTTTCTTGTACACGCCGCCGATGGGGTCGGAGAGGGTGATGGTCTCGGTGCCTTCGCCGCCCATGAACTGGCCGGCGGAGAACAGGTCGATGCCGGTGACCTTGAGCTTGGTGGAGGTCACCGAGCCCTGGTAACGGGCGAAGCCGAGCATGGCCAGGTGGTTGGCGCAGACCTTGGCCTGCTCGAACAACGGCGCCACCAGGCCGTAGGCGATGCCGCGGTGGCTGGCGCATTCGCCCAGCGCATAGATGCGCGGGTCATAGGTCTGCAGGGTGTCGTTGACCAGGATGCCGCGGTTGCAGGGCAGGCCGGTCTTGTCCGCCAGTTCGGTGTTGGGGCGGATGCCGGCGGCCATTACCACCAGGTCGGCGGCGATCACTTCGCCGTCCTTGAAGCGGATGGCGCAGACACGGCCGTTGCCGTCGTCGATCAGCTCTTCGGTGTGGGTGTTCAGGCGGAAGTGGATGCCGCGCGATTCCAGCGCTTCCTGCAGCAGCTTGCCGGCGGTGCGATCCAGCTGGCGCTCAAGCAGCCAGTCGGAGAGGTGCACCACGGTGACGTCCATGCCGCGCTGCTTGAGGCCGTTGGCCGCCTCCAGGCCGAGCAGGCCGCCGCCGATGACCACCGCGTGGCTGTGGCTGACGGCGGTGTCGATCATGGTCTGGGTGTCAGCGATGTCGCGGTAGCCGATCACGCCCTGCAGACGGCTGCCCGGCACTGGCAGGATGAAAGGGTTGGAACCGGTGGCGATCAGCAGGCGGTCGTACTCGGCCTCGGTGCCGTCTTCGGCATAGACCTTGCGGCGATGACGGTCGATGCGGCTGACCTTGCGGTTGAGCAGCAGGCGGATACCGTTCTCGCTGTACCAGTTGAGGTCGTTGAGGACGATGTCCTCGAAGGCCTGCTCGCCGGCCAGCACGGGCGAGAGAAGGATGCGGTTGTAGTTGGGGTGGGGCTCGGCGCCGAACACGGTGATGTCGTAGAGGTCGGGCGCGATCTTCAGCAGTTCTTCGAGGGTACGCACGCCGGCCATGCCGTTGCCGATCAGTACGAGCTTGAGCTTTTTCATGTCAGGGCTCCGTCACGCAAAGCTGAAACACGGAAAACAAAAAAGGCGTCCCGCCGGTTACCCAGCGAGGACGCCTTTGTCCAAGTCCCGTTCGATCGGGAAGTGCGAGCCTCTTCGTTGAGGGACGCGCTTTTGTAGATTGTTGGTGGGGTCATTGCAGAGGCTGTGCCAACTTGCCTGGGCCCCGGTTTCCGGCGCTTCCGGGTAGATCGTCCGACTTATCGGCCTTTCTGCTGCACTGCGGTGAGGCGGTCTGAACCGAACTGGTGCGCCTTCACCCTCCGTGCAACAACCAGAGCAGCAGCCCCAGGTTGATCGCCAGCGAGGCCAGGGCGATGCCGCGCCAGACCCGTAACGGCTCGCGTTCCAGCAGGGCGCGCGGGCGTGCCGGGGCCTGCCGTTCGCCTTGCTCCAGGGCGAGCAGGCATTCCTCGGCAGTTTCGAAGCGCTGTTGCGGCTGCACGGAAGTCAGTTTCGCCAGCCAGTTGTCGAGCCAGGCGGGCACGTCCGGGCGATAGCGGCTGGCCGGGGCAGGGGTACCGAAGCGCGGATGCTGGAAGGCTTCGATCTCGCCGTAGGGGTAATGGCCGCACAGCAGGCGATAGAGTGTGACCCCGGCCGCGTAGAGGTCCTGACGGGCGTCCGGCGCCGCGCCCTGGAAGGATTCCGGTGCCAGGTAGCTTGGCGTGCCAGGCAGGTCGTGCGGGTCTTCCTGCGACAATCCCGGACAGTAGGCCAGGCCGAAGTCCAGCAGGCGCAGCTCGCCGTCGTCGGCCCAGTGCAGGTTCTCCGGCTTGATGTCGCGGTGCAGGATGTTGCGCCGGTGCAGTTGGCCCAGGCCACGCAGCAAGCGCTGGGCGAGGTCCAGCCAGTCGGGGAGGGGGAGCGGGCCGTTGAGTTTCAGGTGCTCGTCCAGCGTCTGCCCCGGGTACTCGCGCATCACGTAGTACAGGTGCTGGCGCTGCGGCAGGCTGTGCAGCTCGGGAAAGTAGCGACCCTGCACGCGGCGCAGGAACCACTCCTCCAGCAGCAGCGCCTGGGCAGCTTCCGGGGAGTCACGCAGCGCCGGCGGCAGGGTCTTGAGCAGCCAGGGGCGACTCTGCCGGTCGCGCACGCGGTAGATCAGCGACTGGCGCGACTGGGCCAGCTTGCCGATGACCTGCCAGCCTTCGAATTCCTGGTCGTCTCGCAACGTGGGTGGTGCGGGCCAGTGGTCGAGCTGGGCGAGGGCGTCGCCGAGGCTTGCGGGCGGCAGTTCGTCTACTCGCAGGAGCAAGGCGCTGGCGTTGTCCAGGCTGCCGGCCAGATGTGCGGCGCTGACCAGTGCGTCGGCGCAGGCTTGCAGGCTCTGTGCGTCCTCCAGCAGGCGCTGGATGGCGCTGTCGCCCAGGGCGGCCCAGATGCCGTCGCTGACCAGCAGAAAGCTCTGCCCGGCTTCCAGTTCGCCATCACAGTAATCCACGACCAGGTGCTGATCGAGGCCCAGTGCGCGCTTGAGCACATGCTGCATGCCGGGCTGTTCCCAGACGTGATCCTGGGTCAGGCAATCCAGAACGCCCGCGTGCCAGCGATACAGGCGGCAGTCGCCGACATGGGCAAGGGTAAAGCGCCGGCCTCGTAGAACCAGCGCAGTGAGGGTCGTTAGCAGCGGCTGGCCACCGCCGTTGGCCTGTAGCCAGCGGTTCTGCGAGATCAGCAGGCGGTCCAGGGCCTGGGCGACGGCCCAGGTCTCGGGGGTGGCGTAGTAGTCGACGGCCAGCGCCTCCAGTGTCAGGCGCGCGGCCAGGCCGCCGTCGGCGCAGTGGCTGACGCCGTCGGCGATGGCGAACAGATGCCCCTTGCTGGCGGCCAGCCCGGCGGGCGGGGTGACCACCCGCAGGGCATCCTGGTTTTCGTCTCGCGGGCCGGTGGCGCTGGCCTGGGCGAAGCTCAGGCGCAGCTCTTTGTAGGAGCGAGCTTGTGACCCACAGGGATGTGGGGAATGCCGAATATTGTCGGGAACAGAGTCGGCCTCGCGAACGCCTGTCACGGTGACCTCCGCATGAAGCGGTTCGCGAGCAAGCTCGCTCCTACAGGCCATGCTCAGACTCGCGCCGCGGTAACGGCGGCGCTGCCCCAGGTGGTGCGCCAGCGCGCTTTCACGGCGTGCAGGCCGAACCAGGCGAGTACGCCGAGGCTGGCGAACAACCACAGGCCGATCTGATAGTCACCGGTGGCTTGCTTGATTGCACCCAGGCCCGCCGTCAGGCAGAAGCCACCGATGCCGCCAGCCATGCCTATCAGGCCGGTCATCACGCCGATGGTCTGGCGGAAGCGCTGCGGCACCAGCTGGAACACCGCGCCGTTGCCCGCGCCGAGGCTGAGCATGGCGACCACGAAGAGGCTGAGCGCAGCCACCGCGCTGGGCAGGTGGAAGCCCACGGCGGCAATGCAGATCGCGGCGACGGTGTACATCACCAGCAGGCTGCGGATGCCGCCAATGCGGTCGGCCAGGGCACCGCCCAGTGGACGCATCAGGCTGCCGGCGAAGACGCAGGCGGCGGTGTAGTAGCCGGCTGTCACCGGGTCGAGGCCATATTGGTCGTGGAAGTAGCCGGGCAGGGTGCTGGCAAGGCCGAGGAAGCCGCCGAAGGTGACGCTGTAGAAGAACATGAACCACCAGCTATCACGGTCGCCCAGGGCCTTCAGGTAATCCCCCAGGGATTTTGCCGGCGGCCGCTCCGGGGCGTTGCGGGCGAGCAGGGTGAACACCACCAGGGTCGCCAGCAGCGGGATCAGCGCGAAACCGAAGACGTTCTGCCAGCCGAAGGCAGCGGCGATGGCCGGGGCGAACAGCGCGGTCAGCACGGTCCCGGAGTTGCCGGCGCCGGCGATGCCCATGGCCTTGCCCTGGTGCTGCGGCGGGTACCATTGCGACGCCAGCGGCAAAGCCACCGCGAACGAAGCGCCGGCCATGCCCAGCAACACGCCGAGAATCATCGCCTGCTCCAGGCTGTGGATGCCCAATTGCCAGGCGCCAAACAGCGCGCAGATGACGATCACCTGGCCGAGGATGCCGGCGGCCTTGGGCGACCAGCGATCGGCCAGCAGGCCCATGAGGAAGCGCAGGATGGCGCCGGAGAGGATCGGCGTGGCGACCATCAGCGCGCGCTGCTGGGTAGTCAGTTGCAGAT
Organism: Pseudomonas sp. PVC-3-1; assembly: GCF_057444315.1. NCBI lineage: Bacteria > Pseudomonadati > Pseudomonadota > Gammaproteobacteria > Pseudomonadales > Pseudomonadaceae > Pseudomonas > Pseudomonas sp. PVC-3-1. Next base: position 5,254,516 of record NZ_CM172023.1, on the reverse strand, counting down.
CGGTGGCGATCTGCACCGCCAGCGGGCCGAGGACGTACCAGACCATGAAGCTCAGGTCGAAGTACAGGAAGGCGGCAAACAGGGTCGGCGCATGGCCGGCTTTCCAGAAACTCGTGTTCATCGAACACCTCATCAGCAACGGTAGAGGAGCCCGGTCGTGCGCCGCGTGGCAGCCGCCGGGTTCGAGAAGGTCGTCGGGGCTGATGACGTTTTGACGCAAGCCGCGTTGCTGCGACAAATCACGCCAGGCTAGGCGCGGGATGCAGGAAATGGTCATTCCCTTTTCAAGTCCCGCAACGACACATGGCGCCGTCGCGGTCGCGGTCGCGGTCGCGGCAAAACGTCATCAGACCCCAGTGCCCCTGCGCCGGGGCAAACGAAAAAGGCGTCGCTCCACCCACCGCACTGTGCGGGTGTGGATGCGACGCCTTTGTCGAAGTCGGGTAATCGCCGTTGATTACCATCGCCTTGTGCAGAGCAAGGCGCGGGCCAAAAGGGGAAACGTAGTCGGATCAGTAAGTTAGTAGATGGTCAGGTTCTACGCTTGTGCCCCAACGGGGCGCACGCGCGAATGACGTGCTCCCCGTTGGGGCGATTCAGGGCGCCGGCGGGGACGGGAAAATCACCACCGGCCCCTTGGGCGTCCCGCCGGGCGGTACGTAGTCAGGAGCCCTGTTTCCGGCTGCACCAAGGTGGCGGACGTAGCGATAGATTCCGCGCAAGTCGGCTTCGTCCATGATGCGCAGCGTGTGGGATGGCATCGGCGGACGGAAGTTGGCCTGGCGCGCTATGGCCAGCCATTGCTCTTCGTCATAGGCCTGCATGGCCAGGCGCAGGTTGCTGGCATACGTGGTGCCCCAGGGACCGCTCCAGCCGAGCTGGTCACCGGTGAGCCAGGTGTTTTCCGGGACCTTCTCCGGAGCGAGGATGTAGCCGGCGGTATGGCAGTCGTTGCAGCCGGCGACCTGCACCAGATAGCGGCCGCGCTGCACCGGGTCGGTTTCCGCCGCCAGGGCGAGTGAAAGCAGGGAGTGGAAGGGTAGGCACAGACAACCGGACAGCGCGCCCACCCGAAGGAAGGACGGCATGCTGGAATCTCCTCTGAAGGCTGATGGGTACAACTCCAGAGGTATAGCGCGCCGCCGCTTCGCTTGCTGCTCAGTCGATCCGGTTGACGTTGGGGAAGGTGTCGCGGAAGGCCTCGGGGATCGGCACGACCTTGTTGGTCTTGTAGTCGAAGAACACGAAGCCGGACTTGGCCATGGCCACCAGGGTGTCGTCGGCCGGGCGGGTGATGCGGAAGATGATGTCGCCGCCGTACTTGTTGAAGTCCATCACGCCGACCTCGAACAGCAGTTGGTCGCGGGCGTGGGCCTCGGCGCGGTAGGTGGTGGCCAGGTCGGTGACGATGATGCCCGTCTCGCGGATACCGTAGTCGAACAGGAAGCGCGCGCGGGCCTCGGAGATCATCGAGATCATCGAGTCATTGCCCAGGTGGTTGGCGCCGTTGATGTCGGTGACACGGACGGTGAGCTTGGTGGTGTAGATGAAGAGTTCTTCGGGGAATTCCAGTTTCAGGCGGGCCATGGGCGCTCTCGATGACAATGCGGCGGGCAGTGCGGTGGTTGTGTGGGCGTGCCTTGCATTCTACGCGCAGCCCGCCCGCCCCGCGCCTCATCAGGGCAGTGAATGGCGTTTCAGCGATGCGCCATGTTCAGGTGGAAGATGGTCACGCGTGCGCCCTCGCTGCTGTTGCCGTAGTTGTCGTTGATGTAGGCGCCGGCCTTGAAGTAGAGCAGTTGCTTGGACCAGGTGGTGCTGAGGATCTTGCGGTAGTAGTTGGCGCGGCCGTCAGAGGTCTCCACGCGGATTGCCAGGTTTCCCACCGAGGTGACGCGCAGGCTGTAGTTGAAGGCCTGGTCCAGGGCGATATTGTCGATCAGCGGGACGTTGATGCTGGCGCTGTCGTCAGGGTGGTTGCGCACCAGGGCTTCCAGGCGCCCACTCTGCAGGGTGGGCAGGTAGTGGTACTGCAGCTTGACCAGCGGTTCGCCGTTGCCGGTGTAGGGCGAGCGGCTGTGGATCTGGCCAATGATGATCTTGTTCTTCGACGGCACCTGCTGGACGCTCATGGTGACGCGCAGTTCGTTATCGCCCTGGTTGTAGTACCAGTTGGAGACTTCGCCGTTTGGTGTGGTCTCGCGCAGCTCGCTGCGTGGGTAGACGCTGTCTGAGGTGTGCGAGCCAGTGACGGGCACCCAGAACACCACCTGGCTGCCGCCGCGCTGGAAGTAGCGGCTTTCATAGCCTCTGGCGATCTGTTGGGTGGTGACTTCGGTGGGGCTTGGGTCGGTAGGAACGCTGAGGTTCCAGGTGCTGAGGTCGATCATGGGCTTGCCCTTGCTGGGCCGCGAGTGCGGCGAGGTCGGGTGGCGCCGAGGTGCCTAGCCGGCGGCGACCACTGCGATGCGTCATCGAACCCTGCCGATGGCGCTCCGGGGCCCGGCCAGATGACCGGGCGGCCGCAGCATAGGGCCTGACCAGCGAGGCGGGGGCCATCTGAGTGGCTGGCGAAATGATCGCGCCTTGCCGCCGCTGGCAGTTGGCCGGCCTCACCTTTTTAAGGTCAGTGCCCCAACATCTCGTGCATAGCGATGATCTGTTCGGCCACCTGCACCAGTTTCTGCTGACGGCCCATGGCCTGGCGGCGCATCAGGGTATAGGCCTCTTCCTCGGCGCAGCCTTTCATCTTCATCAGCAGGCCCTTGGCGAGCTCGATGCGCTTGCGCTCGGCCAGTTGCTGCTCGCGGGCATGCAGTTGGGCGCGCAGGGCCTGGTCGCTCTCGAAGCGCGCCATGGCAACGTCGAGGATCGGCTGCAGGCGCTCGGCCTGGATGCCTTCGACGATGTAGGCGCTGACCCCGGAGCGGATGGCCCGGCGCATCACCTGCGGGTCGTGCTCGTCGGTGAACATGACGATGGGGCGCGGCTGGTCGCGGCTGACCAGCACCACCTGTTCCATCACGTCGCGGCCGGGGGATTCGGTATCGATGAGGATCACGTCAGGGTGCAGGGCTTCCACCCGTTGCGCCAGGTCGACCGTGAGGCCTGATTCGTCGATGACTTCGAAGCCACATTCGACCAGGGCAGCTTTGAGGCGCCCGACCTTCTTCGGGGTGTCGTTGATCAGCAGGACGCGCAGCATGTTCAACCTCGCTTCGCCAGGGCATTCAGTTCGAAGCTGTGGGCGTAGCCGGCCGGATCGCTGCCATCCCAGAGGCGGCCGTCGATCAGGGTCGAGGCGCGCATCTCGGCGTTCGGCACGCTGACGCCGACGGCGCTGGCGGCTTCGCGATACAGGTCGAGATGCTGCACCTGGCGGGCGATGCCGAGGTAATCAATATCCTCGCGCAGCAGCCCCCAGCGGCGGAACTGGGTCATGAACCAGATGCCATCGGAGAGCCAGGGGAAAGTGGTCTGGCCGTTGTTGAAGAAGCGCAGTGGGTGGGCATCCTGCCAGGCGTGGCCGAGTCCATCCTCGTAGCGGCCGAGCAGACGCGGCTGGATGCTGGCGAGCGGGGCGTCGACGTAGTCTTCGCTGCAGATCAATTGGGCAGCGCTGCGCAGGTTGTCCTCGCTGGTCTCGATGAATCGACTGGCGTCGAGCAGGCTCATCACCAGCGCGCGGGCGGTGTTGGGGTATTGCTCGACGAAGGCGCGAGTGGTGGCGAGCACCTTTTCCGGGTGGTCCGGCCAGATCTGCTGGCTGGTGGCGAGGGTGAAGCCCATGCCTTCGTCCACCGCCAGGGCGCCCCAGGGGCCGCCGGCGCAGAAGCCGTCGATGCGTCCGGCTTTCAGGTGCTCGACCATCTGCGCCGGCGGCACGACCAGGCTGCGCACATCCTGCAGGGGATGGATGCCGTGGCTGGCCAGCCAGTAGTAGAGCCACATCGCATGGGTGCCGGTGGGGAAGGTATGGGCGAGAGTGAGTTGTGCACCGTTCTGGCGCACGTGGCGTTGCAGTGCTTCAGTAGAGGTCACGCCGTCACGCATCAGCGGAGCGGAAAGGTTGATCGACTGGCCGTTCTGGCACAGGCCCATGAGCACAGCCATGTTGGTGGCCGGGGCGCCGCCCAGGCCCAGTTGCAGGTCGTAGATGAGACCGTAGAGGCTTTGCGCCGCATCCAGTTCGCCGCTGAGCAGGCGGTCGCGCAACCCGGCCCAGGAGTTCTGCCGCTGCAGGTTGAGGGTCAGGCCATAGGGCTGGCCAAAGCCCTGGGTTGCGGCGACCACCAGCGAGGCGGAGTCGGTGAGGGCCATGAAGCCCAGGTTGAGCGCGGTCTTCTCCGGCGCATCGGAGCCGGCCACCCAGGCCAGGCTGTCCGGCAGTGAGCTGGTGCTGCTGTCGATCATCTCCACCTCTGAACGCACTCTCAACACAAAAAAGCGCCGCGCCACCCGCCATCAAGGGGAGGTGGCCGCGACGCCATTGTCGGAGCGATCCGCCGTTGGATCGCAGGTGTCAGGAGTGCAGCAAGGGCTGTGCCAGGGGCGGTGCGGAAAAAAGAAGCCCCGCCATGGAGGGCGGGGCGCAGAGGAAGGGAGCGCACCTCTGGAGGGTTCCACAAGGGCACCTGAGCACGGATATCGGCAGGAGCCTGCTGTCCACATTAGCCCCGGACGCTCCCGGTGCAACCGGTCAATAAGTATTAGGCCCATCGTTAGGGTAGGGGTGAAGCCCTCTATTTCGGGCTTTACAGAAAAGAAAAGCCCCGCACGAGGCGGGGCTTTTCATCACGCTAGGAGTCTCAGACCTGGACGGCCGGGATCTTCGCGTTGGCTGCAGCTTCGCGGAACTCGGCGATCTGGTCGAAGCTCAGGTAGCGGTAGATATCGGCAGACATGCTGTCGATGTCCTTCGCGTAGGCCATGTACTCCTCGATAGTCGGCAGTTTGCCGATGATCGAAGCGACAGCGGCCAGCTCGGCGGATGCCAGGAACACGTCGGTGGCGTCGCCCAGGCGGTTCGGGAAGTTACGGGTCGAAGTGGAGACCACGGTGGAACCGGTCTGTACGCGAGCCTGGTTACCCATGCACAGCGAGCAGCCTGGCATTTCCATGCGCGCGCCAGCCTTGCCGTAGATGCCGTAGTAGCCTTCCTCGGTCAGCTGGTGGGCGTCCATCTTGGTCGGCGGAGCCAGCCACAGACGGGTCGGAATGCCACCCTTGACCTTGTCCAGCAGTTTGCCGGCAGCGCGGAAGTGACCAATGTTGGTCATGCAGGAACCGATGAAGACTTCATCGATCTTGCGGCCTTGCACGCTGGACAGCAGACGGGCGTCGTCCGGGTCGTTCGGAGCGCAGAGTACCGGCTCCTTGACGTCGGCCAGGTCGATCTCGATGACCGCGGCGTACTCGGCGTCCTTGTCGGCTTCCAGCAGTTGCGGGTTGGCCAGCCAGGCTTCCATCGCTTGCGCGCGGCGCTCCAGGGTGCGGGCGTCGCCGTAGCCTTCGCCGATCATCCAGCGCAGCAGAGTGATGTTGGACTTCAGGTACTCGGCAATGGCCTCTTCCGGCAGCTTGATGGTGCAACCGGCAGCCGAACGCTCGGCGGAGGCGTCGGACAGCTCGAAGGCCTGTTCGACGGTCAGGTCGTTCAGACCTTCGATCTCGAGGATGCGGCCGGAGAAGATGTTCTTCTTGCCTTTCTTCTCGACGGTCAGCAGGCCAGCCTGGATCGCGTAGTAGGGGATCGCATGGACCAGGTCACGCAGGGTGATGCCCGGTTGCAGCTTGCCCTTGAAACGCACCAGAACCGATTCGGGCATGTCCAGCGGCATGACGCCGGTGGCTGCGGCGAAGGCCACCAGGCCGGAACCGGCCGGGAAGCTGATGCCGATCGGGAAACGGGTGTGCGAGTCGCCGCCGGTGCCGACGGTGTCAGGCAGCAGCATGCGGTTCAGCCAGCTGTGGATGATGCCGTCGCCCGGACGCAGGGAAACACCGCCGCGGGTCATGATGAAGTCCGGCAGGGTGTGGTGGGTCTTGACGTCGATCGGCTTCGGATAAGCAGCGGTGTGGCAGAAGGACTGCATGACCAGGTCGGCGGAGAAGCCCAGGCAAGCCAGGTCTTTCAACTCGTCGCGGGTCATCGGGCCAGTGGTGTCCTGGGAACCGACGGTGGTCATCTTCGGTTCGCAGTAGGTGCCCGGACGTACGCCCTGGCCTTCGGCCAGACCGCAGGCGCGGCCAACCATCTTCTGGGCGAGGGTGAAGCCCTTGCCGCTGTCGGCCGGCGCTTCCGGCTTCTTGAACAGGTCGGAGGCGCCCAGACCCAGTTCGGCGCGGGCCTTCTCGGTCAGGCCACGGCCAACGATCAGCGGGATACGGCCGCCGGCGCGGACTTCGTCCAGCAGAACCGGGGTCTTCAGCTCGAAGGTGGTGACCACTTCGCCGCTGTCATGACGCACGACCTTGCCTTCGTACGGGTATACGTCGATGACGTCGCCCATGGCCAGGTTGGTGCAGTCGAATTCGATCGGCAGGGCGCCGGCGTCTTCCATGGTGTTGTAGAAGATCGGGGCGATCTTGGTGCCGAAGCAGAAGCCGCCAGCGCGCTTGTTCGGCACGTAGGGGATGTCGTCGCCGAAGAACCACAGCACCGAGTTGGTGGCGGACTTACGGGACGAACCGGTGCCGACCACGTCACCGACGTAGGCAACCGGGAAGCCCTTGGCCTTAACGGCTTCGATCTGCTTCAGCGGGCCGACGGAGCCCGGCTGGATCGGCTCGATGCCGTCGCGGGCCATCTTCAGCATGGCCAGGGCGTGCAGCGGGATGTCAGGGCGCGACCAGGCGTCCGGAGCGGGGGACAGGTCGTCGGTGTTGGTTTCGCCAGGGACCTTGAACACGGTCAGGGTCAGCTTCTCGGCGACAGCCGGACGGGCCTTGAACCACTCGCCATCGGCCCAAGACTGCAGCACGGCCTTGGCGGCGGCGTTGCCTTTCTTGGCGCGCTCGGCGACGTCGTGGAAGGCATCGAACATCAGCAGGGTGTGCTTCAGTTGCGCGGCGGCAACTTCGGCCAGCTCGGCGTTATCCAGCAGCTCGACCATGGTGGCGATGTTGTAGCCGCCTTGCATGGTACCCAGCAGCTCGAGGGCGCGGGTCTTGGAGAGCAGCGGGGAGGTAGCTTCACCCTTGGCAACGGCGGACAGGAAACCAGCCTTGACGTAGGCAGCTTCGTCAACGCCCGGCGGTACGCGGTTGGTGATCAGGTCGAGGAGAAATTCTTCTTCGCCGGCCGGCGGATTCTTCAGGAGTTCGATCAGACCAGCGGTCTGTTCGGCGTTCAGCGGCTGGGGCACGACGCCCTGGGCGGCACGCTCTTCTACGTGTTTGCGATAGGCTTCAAGCACAGTATTTCCCTCATCAGTGGTCCCGGAGGACGCGTATCCAGGAGACCCCTCCGATCCATTCGTCAGGCATGGTGGACGGTAATCCACTGACCTACGACGGCACCGGCGATCTCCGGGCAGAAGCTGTTTTCAAAGTTTTACGCCGGTGGGGCCTGGGACGTAGTGGGCTGGGCGCTTGAGGGAGGCGCCCAGACCGTGCGGCTGCCGGAATCTGTGCTTCGTGACGCTTTGAAAACAGCTTCTTTCGGACAATGACGCCAAAAAGGCGCATCCATTCTAATGGAATTAATGGGCCTTGGTAAGCCGATTTGCGTGGTGCCCGAGGGTGATCTTGCCTAGACAAAGGGCTAACATGCCCGCTTTGCCAGCTATCTGTTCAGCCATGTCTTCGCAACGCATCAAAACCCCCTGTGTCGGGCTCTGCTCGACGGTCTATGGCGACCTGGTCTGCCGTGGCTGCAAGCGCTTCCACCACGAAGTGGTGAACTGGAATCGCTACGGCGACGAGGAGAAGCGGGCGGTCCTGAGCCGTCTGGAGATCCTGCTGACGCAGGTGATGATGGCCAAGCTGGAAGTCTTCGATGCGCCCTTGCTGCGCAGCCAGCTAGAGCAGCGACAGATCCGCTTCGTGCCTGAACAGTCGCCGTATTGCTGGGCCTACCAGCTAATCGCTCGCGGCTCGCGGATGATCAACCAGGTGGAGGCCTACGGCCTGGCGCTGCTGCCGGAATTCCGCGAATGGCCGCTGCCGGACCTGCGCGACGCCATCGACAAGGAGTTCTTCATCCTGTCCGAGGCACATTACGAGCGCTATATCGCGCCGAGCTTCCTGGCTGGCGCGCTGGAGTCGCGGGTCTGATCTCTTCTGGCTAATAAAAAAAAGCGCCCGGACGGGCGCTTTTGCTTTCTGTAGGAGCGAGCTTGCTCGCGAACCTTTTCCCGCCTGCTGCGATGCTGGGCGGTTCGCGAGCAAGCTCGCTCCTGCAGGTTGGGTCTCAACGTGATCGTCAGGGTTTGGCGACCAACTCCTCCAGGTGGGCGATGATGTCGTCCGGCTTGAGGACCAGGATGTCGCTTTCCAGCGTATCGAGAACCACTTCCGCGGTGTTGCCGATCAGCGCGCCGGCGAAGCCGGTCCGCGCCACGCTGCCGATCACTGTCACCGCCGCGTCGAGATTGTGCGCGGCGCGGGGAATCAGCACGTCCGCCGGGCCTTCCTCGATGTGCAGGTGCTGGTCGTCGACGCCGTATTCGGCCTGAAACGCCTTGCAGGCCTCGCGGTACTTGGCCTCGATGGTCTCGCTGAGCTGGAAGGTCGGGTCGGCGGCCGAGAGCATCGGCGAGGGGTGGGCACTGATCACGTGCAATTGGCCATGGGCGAGGCCGGCGATGTCATAGGCGTGGCTGACGATCCCTGAGTGCAGGGTGCGGTGCTCGATGTCGTTGTTGCCCACGTCCACGGCGGCGAGGATGTTACGCCCCGCCCAGGGCAGGCTGGTCTTCACCAGCAGCACCGGTGACGGACAGAAGCGCAGCAGCTTCCAGTCGTCGGGAGTGAGCAGGGCTTTCTTCAGCGGGTTGTCCGGGCTGTGCTGCTTGATCACCAGCCCGCAGCCTTCGGCCTGCTGCTCGGCGATGATGGTCTGGTGCAGGTTGTCCTTCCAGGCTTGGCGGCTGGAAGCGCTGAAGCCCTCCTGGCGCAGCACCTCGGCGACTTCCTCGAGCTTGGCGCTGTAGTCGGCGCGCCGCTCGCAGGCCAGCAGGTGCAGGTGCGACTGGGTCACGCTGGCGATCAGGCGGGCCCGTTTCAGCGCGAGACCTTCCGGCTGGTCCGGGTCCACGACTACGAGGATGCTACGGATGGCTTGCATGATCGTCTCCCTTCGTGCGCGTTGTTTATGTGGAACCACTGTAGTCGGGATATCTCATTCATGACGTTGAGGCATATCAACGCCGGAAGCTGGTTCCGCGCGGCGGCATTCGTATAATGCTCCGCCTTTATGACACCGGCCAGCCGGTGGGTCGCGTCCTCGGAGTTCGTTGTTGTTGGAGTGGAGCATGCTGTCTGAAATCAGGGAATTCCTCGGTTGTGCCACGCCGGACGCGTGGGTGGAAGCCGCGCTGCGGGATCAGGCGGTCATGCTGATCGACCACAAGAACAACGAGTTCAAGGCTGCCAGCACGGCCCTGGCCCTGATCGCCAAGTACAGCGCCCACGAGGAGTTGGTGAACTTCATGTCACGCCTGGCCCGTGAGGAGTTGCGACACCACGAGCAGGTGCTGGCAATCCTGAAGAAGCGCGGCATTCCGCTGCGGCCGATCTCTGCCGGCCGCTATGCCTCCGGCCTGCGCGCCGTGGTGCGTAACCACGAACCGCAGAAGCTGGTGGATACCCTGATCGTTGGCGCCTTCATCGAATGCCGCAGTTGCGAGCGTTTCGCTGCGCTGGTGGAGCACCTGGATGCCGATCTGGCGAAGTTCTACGGCTCGCTGCTCAAATCCGAGGCGCGGCACTTCCAAGGCTACCTGAGTCTGGCGCGGCGTTATGGTGATGACGCTGACATTGACCGCCGCGTGGCGGAGATCCGCGAAGTGGAGGCTGGGCTGATCCAGTCGCCGGACCGCGAGTTTCGTTTCCACAGCGGCGTGCCGGTCGAGCTGGCAGCCTGATCTTCCTGTCGAAATAAGAAAGCGCCCGACTGGGCGCTTTTTCATTTCGGCTCTTCGTAGGAGCGAGCTTGCTCGCGAACCAGCCCAGCGCCGGAGCTTCTGGGAAATACATTCGCGAGCAAGCTCGCTCCTACAGATACCGATTCAGTCCTTCACCTTCAGGTCCAGCGCCAGGTCGCGCGCGGCCTTGGTGGCCAGAACCCCCATCAACTGGCCGATCTCGTCCTGGCGGCTGCTGGCGTTGGTCTGGCCGCCGGCCATCATCACACTGGGAACCGGAGCCTGAGCAGCGGCTTCGGCCCACACCTTGTTGATCGCGATCAGCGCGTCCAGCTTGGGCTGCAGCGCACCGTCCGCCTTGATCACGGCTTCACGCGCATAGGCCTCGGCGTCGGCGGTGATCTTGGTGGCCTGCGCGGTGACGGTGGCCTTGTCACGCAGCAGTTCGGCAGTCTGCTTCTCGATCTCGGCGCGCTGCTTTTCGCGCTCGGCGTTGATCACGGCCAGCTGCTTCTCGGTTTCCGCCTGGGTGGTGCGCTCGATCTGGTCGCGCAGGGTTTCCTGGCGCTTGGCTTCCACTTCCTTCTCGCCGCGCGCGGTGACCAGCAGCTTCTCTTCCTCTTCCTTCAGGCGATTCTGGCGCGCTACGGCCAGCTCGGCCAAAGCCTGCTGAACCTTGACCATGCGTTGCTTGTACTGCGGGTTGGGATCGACGTTGGTGATGCGCGCTTCCACCACTTCCACGCCGAACTTGCGGAACTGCTGCTGCTTGCGCACCGGGAGCCCCTTGGCGTCTGTGACCTTCTCGGTGATGAACTGGCTGGCGTTGTTATCGCCGAAGCTGCCCTGTTCGGTGCCGGCCTGCAGGATGGCTGTCTGGTGCGGGACGGCGCCGCGCGGGCCGCGGACTTCCTTGCGCTTGATCAGGTACAGGCCGTCATTGAGCTGGTTCTCGAACTCCGCGGCGAATTCGCTGCGGGCACCGGCGTAGTAGTCGTCGGCGGTCATCAGCGACGCGGTGGCCTGCAGGGTTTCCTTGATTGCCGGGACCAGCGCGGTACGGATGAAGTTGTCCGGGTTGCGATATTCCTGTGCCATCTTCAGGAACTGCTCGCCTCCGGGTAGACGGAAGCGCGCGGAGGACTCGACCTTGGCGTCGACGTTGCCGAGGAAGACGATGGGGAAGGCTTCGATGGTGGCGCCCAGGGCGTCGTTATCCGGGTTGTTATCGTTCTCGTCCATGACCAGCACGGACTGCACGCTGATGGCCTTCTTCCAGGTGGTGGCGCGGCCGAACCACTTGGTGGCGTAGCCGACGTCGTCGACGATCTTCTCGTCGCCGAAGATGGTCCGCACGTGGGTCATGTACCCGGCTTCGTTGTAGAAGAAGATGCCGTTGAACAGGATGAAGGCGGCGGCGACCAGGGCCAGGGGCAGGGCGCCAAACTTGATGAGGTTTCCCTTGCTGAACATGTCTCTTCCTTGATTGAGCAAACCGCGAATGCTGCGTAAGGCGGTGGGTACCGGTCAAGAAGAAATGTCTGACAGTGCGGGTGGGTTAACGCCAAAAGGCCACCATTGCGGTGGCCGCGAGCCTCAGAGGGGGAAGGGGGCTTGCTGCAGGCCCTGTTCGTCGGCCTCCAGAGCCCAGCCCTGCCTGTCCCAGTCGCCGAGGACGATGCGTCGCGCGGGGCGGCCATCGATTTCCAGTTCGTGGACGGCGGGGCGGTGGGTGTGCCCGTGGATCAGGATGCGTACACCTTTGTCACGCATGATGCGCTCCACTTCCGCCGGGGTGACGTCGACGATCTCGCTGGCCTTCATGCGAGTCTGCGCGCGGCTTTCCTTGCGCAGCTTGCGCGCCAGCTTGTGGCGGGTGGCCAGCGGAAGGCTGCGCAGGATGAACAGGGTCAACGGATTGCGCAGCCAGCGGCGCAGCTTCATATAGGCCACGTCGAGGGTGCACAGGCTGTCGCCATGCATCAGCAGGATCTTCTCGCCATCCAGGTCGATCAGGCTCGGGTCGCGCAGCAGGGTGCAGCCTGCTTCACGGCAGAAGGCCTGGCCGATCAGGAAGTCGCGGTTGCCGTGCATAAGGAAGATGCGTGTGCCGGTATCGGACAATTCACGCAGGGCGCGGGCGATGGAGTGCTGGAACTCGTCCATGCCGTCGTCGCCGATCCAGGCTTCGAAGAAGTCGCCGAGGATATACAGCGCCTCGGCCGTACGGGCGCGGGTAGCGAGGAAATGCAAGAACGCCCGGGTAATGTCCGGGCGTTCCGCTTCGAGATGCAGGTCCGAGATGAACAGGACGCTCATCGACTCACTCGCCGATGACTTCTGCTTTCTCGATGATCACGTCGTCAGCCGGTACGTCCTGGTGGCCGGAGCGCATGGTGGTGGCGACGGTCTTGATCTTGTTGACCACGTCCATGCCGTCCTTCACTTCACCGAACACGCAGTAGCCCCAGCCCTGTACGGTCGGCGCGCTGTGGTTGAGGAAGTCGTTGTCGGCGACATTGATGAAGAACTGCGCGCTGGCCGAGTGCGGCTCCATGGTGCGGGCCATGGCGACGGTACCGATCTTGTTGCCGACGCCGTTGTTGGCTTCGTTCTTGATCGACTTGCGGGTGGACTTCTGCTTCATGCCCGGCTCGAAGCCGCCGCCCTGGATCATGAAGTTGTTGATCACACGGTGGAAAACGGTGTTGTCGTAATGGCCGGCCTTCACGTACTCCTTGAAGTTGGCCACGGTTTCGGGCGCCTTGTCGTCGAAGAGTTCAAGGGTGATATCGCCGAAGTTGGTCTGCAGTTTGACGGTGGTAGTCATCAGGGAATTCCGCTCTTTGGAAAAATCGAAGGCCTGTCAGGGGGTTGACAGCTTCGGCTATGATAAGCGCTTTGGTTTGGCTGGCCTACCCTGGCCGAACACCAGCATGATCAAGGACACCATGAGCAAGCCTACCGCCGATACGAAAGAAGCCACTGTTGCCGCCAACTTCCTGCGCCCGATCGTTGCGGCCGACCTGGAAAGTGGCAAGCACCAGAAGATCGTCACCCGCTTCCCGCCGGAGCCCAACGGCTACCTGCACATCGGTCACGCCAAGTCCATCTGTCTGAACTTCGGCCTGGCCAAGGAGTTCGGCGGTGACTGCCACCTGCGCTTCGACGACACCAACCCGGCGAAGGAAGACCAGGAGTACATCGACGCCATCGAGGCCGATGTGAAATGGCTGGGCTTCGAGTGGGCTGGTCAGGTGCGCTATGCGTCCAACTATTTCGACCAGTTGCACGACTGGGCGGTCGACCTGATCAAGGCCGGCAAGGCCTTCGTCTGCGACCTGAACGCCGAGGAAATGCGAGCCTATCGCGGCTCCCTGACCGAGCCGGGCAAGAACAGCCCGTTCCGCGAGCGTTCGGTGGAGGAAAACCTGGACCTGTTCGCCCGCATGAAGGCCGGCGAGTTCCCGGACGGCGCCCGCTCGCTGCGCGCGAAGATCGATATGGCCTCGCCAAACATCAACCTGCGCGACCCGATCCTCTACCGTATCCGCCACGCTCATCACCACCAGACCGGCGACAAGTGGTGCATCTACCCCAGCTACGACTTCACTCATGGTCAGTCGGACGCTATCGAGGGCATCACCCACTCCATCTGCACCCTGGAGTTCGAGGATCACCGCCCGCTGTACGAGTGGTTCCTGGCCAACCTGCCGGTCCCGGCGCAGCCGCGCCAGTACGAATTCGCGCGCCTGAACCTGAACTACACCATCACCAGCAAGCGCAAGCTCAAGCAACTGGTCGATGAAAAGCACGTGAATGGCTGGGACGACCCGCGCATGTCGACCCTCTCCGGCTACCGCCGCCGCGGCTACACCCCAGCGTCGATCCGCGCCTTCTGCGACATGATCGGTGTGAACCGTGCCGGCGGCGTCGTGGACATTGGCATGCTGGAATTCGCCATCCGTGACGACCTCGACGCCAACGCTAGTCGTGCGATGTGCGTGCTCAAGCCGCTGAAAGTGGTCATCACCAACTATCCGCAAGGCCAGGTCGAGAACCTCGAACTGCCGCGCCATCCGAAGCAGGACATGGGTGTGCGCGTGCTGCCGTTCAGTCGCGAGATCTACATCGACGCCAGCGACTTCGAGGAAGTCCCGCCGGCCGGCTACAAGCGCCTGATTCCGGGCGGCGAAGTGCGCCTGCGCGGCAGCTACGTGATCCGCGCCGACGAAGCCATCAAGGACGCCTCCGGCAATATCGTCGAACTGCGCTGCAGCTACGACGAGAACACCCTGGGCAAGAACCCCGAGGGCCGCAAGGTCAAGGGCGTGATCCACTGGGTGCCGGCTGCCGAGAGCGTCGAGTGCGAAGTGCGCCTGTACGACCGCCTGTTCCGCTCCGCCAATCCGGAGAAATCGGACGAGGGCGGCAGCTTCCTCGACAACATCAACCCTGACTCCCTGGTGGTGCTCAAGGGCTGCCGCGCGGAGCCGTCGCTGGCCAGCGCCACTGCCGAGGATCGTTTCCAGTTCGAGCGTGAAGGCTACTTCTGCGCGGATGCCAAGGACTCCAAGGCTGGTGCCCTGGTGTTCAACCGCACCGTGACCCTGCGCGATTCCTGGGGGCAGTAACGGATGGCTGACTTGCAGATCTACAGCACGCTGTCCAAGACCAAGGACGCCTTCAAGCCGCTGGTGGGCAATCAGGTGCGGATGTACGTGTGCGGCATGACCGTCTACGACTTCTGCCACATCGGCCACGCCCGGGTGATGGTGGCGTTCGACGTCATCGCCCGCTGGCTGCGCCATCGCGGCTATGACCTGACCTATGTGCGCAACATCACCGACATCGACGACAAGATCATCCGTCGCGCCCAGGAGAACGGCGAATCGTTCGAAGACCTGACCGCCCGCATGATCGCCGCGATGCACGAGGACGAGGCGCGCCTGTCGGTCCTGCGTCCGGACATCGAGCCGCGCGCCACCGGCCATATCGCCGGTATGCACGAGATGATCCAGACCCTCATCGACAAGGGGTACGCTTACGCGCCGGGCAATGGTGACGTCTACTACCGTGTCGGCAAGTTCGCCGGCTACGGCAAGCTGTCGCGCAAGAAGATCGAAGACCTGCGCATCGGTGCGCGGATCGAGGTCGACGAATCCAAGGAAGATCCGCTGGACTTCGTGCTCTGGAAGGGCGCCAAGCCGGGCGAGCCGAGCTGGGAATCTCCGTGGGGCGCCGGTCGTCCGGGCTGGCACATCGAGTGCTCGGTGATGTCCACCTGCTGCCTGGGCGAGACTTTCGACATCCATGGCGGCGGCCCGGACCTGGTGTTCCCGCACCACGAAAACGAGATCGCCCAGAGCGAGGCGGCCACTGGCAAGCTCTACGCGGCCAGCTGGATGCACGCCGGCGCGGTACGTGTGGATGGCGAGAAGATGTCCAAGTCCCTGGGCAACTTCTTCACCATCCGCGAAGTGCTGGAGAAGTACCATCCGGAAGTCGTGCGCTTCCTGCTGGTCTCCAGCCACTACCGCAGCCCGATCAACTATTCCGAAGACAACCTGAAGGAAGCCAAGGGCGCGCTGGAGCGTTTCTACACCGCGCTGCGCGGCCTGCCGCAGGTGGCGGCCCAGGGGGGCGAGGAGTTCGTCGAGCGCTTCGGTGCGGCGATGGACGACGACTTCGGTACGCCGGAAGCGGTTGCCGTGCTGTTCGAGATGGTCCGCGAGGTCAACCGCCTGCGTGAGAGCGATCCGGCGGCAGCGGCTGCACTGGCGGCGCGCGTGCGTGAGTTGGGTGCGCTGCTGGGGGTTCTACAGTTGGATGCCGACGAGTTCCTCCAGGCTGGCGCGGCTGGCAAGGTCGACGCGGCGCAGGTCGAGGCGCTGATCCAGGCTCGCCTGAATGCCCGTGCGGCGAAGAACTGGGGCGAGTCCGACCGCATCCGCGATGAGCTGACCGCGCTGGGCGTGGTGCTGGAAGACGGTAAGGGCGGTACTACCTGGCGTCTCGCCGAGTAATCGCTACCCGCAAATGGAAAAGGCCGCTGATCAGCGGCCTTTTTCTTGCGCGTCGACAACCTGTCAGGGGTGCAGGTGTTCGGCAGCGTACAGGGTGTTTTCCAGCAGGCAGGCGCGGGTCATCGGGCCGACGCCGCCCGGCACCGGAGTGATCCAGCTGGCACGCTCGGCGGCCACGTTGTATTCCACGTCGCCGACCAGCTTGCCGTCTTCCTGGCGGTTGATGCCCACGTCGATGACGATGGCGCCTTCCTTGATCCACTCGCCTTTGACCAGACCCGGCTTGCCGGCGGCGACGACCACCAGGTCGGCGCGGCGCACGTGGTCGGCCAGGTCGCGGGTGAAGCGGTGGGTCACGGTGACGGTACAGCCGCCGAGCAGCAGTTCCAGCGCCATGGGGCGGCCGACGATGTTCGATGCGCCCACTACTACTGCATCCAGGCCGTACAGGTCGACGCCGGTGTTTTGCAGCAGGGTCATGATGCCTTTCGGGGTGCAGGGGCGCAGCAGCGGGATGCGCTGGGCCAGGCGACCGATGTTGAAGGGGTGGAAGCCGTCCACGTCCTTGTCCGGGCTGATGCGTTCCAGCAGCTGGGAAGCATCGAGGTGGGCGGGGAGGGGCAACTGGACGAGGATGCCATCGATGGCCGGGTCGGCGTTCAGGCGGTCGATCAGCGACAGCAGTTCTTCCTGGGTGGTGCTGGCGGGGAGGTCGTACGCCTGGGAGAGGAAGCCGACCTCTTCACAGTCCTTGCGCTTGTGCGCGACATAGACCTGAGAGGCGGGGTCGCTGCCGACCAGGATCACAGCCAGGCCAGGGATGCGCAGTCCTTGCTGGCGGCGTTCATTGACGCGTTGGGCAATCTGCTGGCGGAGGCTGGCGGCGATCGCTTTGCCGTCGATCAGTTTTGCAGTCATGTCGGGGGGATAACCATTAAGGCGGGTGAAAAGAAGGCGCGCATTTTCGCATGCTGCCTCCATAAGGCAAAGGCGGGAGCCCGTGATTTGGCGTAACTCCTTTATCTCTTTGAATTTTTTTTAAAAAAGTTGTTGACGGGGTATGGCCTCATCGATAACATGCGCCCCGCTTGCCGAGCACAGCCTGAAACACGAAAGAGGCGGTGCCAACCGATTCGGTGGTTTCCACTGAGTCTGCTTAGCAAGGGTTGCCGCCACTAAAGCGCCCGTAGCTCAGCTGGATAGAGCATCCGCCTTCTAAGCGGATGGTCGCAGGTTCGAGTCCTGCCGGGTGCGCCAAGTGGCGTTCGGTACAAGCAAATGTAATATGGTGGGCGTAGCTCAGTTGGTAGAGCACAGGATTGTGGCTCCTGGTGTCGTGGGTTCGATTCCCATCGTCCACCCCATATTCCGAAGCGCCAGGCCCAGAGCCTGGCGTTTTCGTTTCTGCGGTACCCTGCGGACGTGGTGAAATTGGTAGACACGCTGGATTTAGGTTCCAGTGGCGCAAGCTGTGAGAGTTCGAGTCTCTCCGTCCGCACCATCTTCTTTCCATAAGCTCTCGCATCCGTGAATTTCCGCAGCTTCCAGTCAGGGTGACTTCTGCATTTCTAGCTACTAGAATGCTTGCCCTTGATTCTGGGAGCCGGAAGGACCGGCTTACGTCTGTGCCACGAGGAATATCCATGCAAGTTTCCGTTGAAAGCACCTCCGCTCTTGAGCGCCGCATGACCGTTGGCGTGCCGGCCGAGCGCATCGAGACCGAAGTCAACAAGCGTCTGCAGCAGACCGCTCGTCGCGCCAAGGTTCCTGGCTTCCGTCCCGGCAAGGTGCCGATGAGCGTGATCCGTCAGCGCTACGAAGCCGCCGCTCGTCAGGAAGCCCTCGGTGACCTGATCCAGGAAACCTTCTACGAAGCCGTGGTCGAGCAGAAGCTGAACCCGGCCGGTGCCCCCTCCGTCGAGCCGAAAGTGTTCGAGAAGGAAAAGGGTCTCGAGTACATCGCTACCTTCGAAGTCTTCCCCGAGTTCCAGGTTGCCGGTTTCGACGGCATCAAGGTTGAGCGCCTGCAGGCTGACGTAGCCGATGCTGACCTCGACAACATGCTGGAAATCCTGCGCAAGCAGAACACCCGCTTCGAAGCCGTTGACCGCGCCGCTCAGAACGACGACCAGGTAAACATCGACTTCGTTGGCAAGATCGACGGCGAAGCCTTCGCTGGCGGTTCCGCCAAGGGCACCCTGCTGGTGCTGGGCTCCGGCCGCATGATCCCGGGCTTCGAAGAAGGCCTGGTCGGCGCCAAGGCCGGCGAAGAGCGCGTTCTGAACGTGACCTTCCCCGAGGACTATCAGAACCTGGACCTGGCTGGCAAAGCCGCCGAGTTCACCGCCACCGTCAACAGCGTCGCCGAGCCGAAGCTGCCGGAACTGAACGAAGAGTTCTTCGCTCTGTTCGGCGTGAAGGAAAGCACTCTGGAAGGCTTCCGCACCGAAGTTCGCAAGAACATGGAGCGTGAGCTGCGTCAGGCCATCAAGTCCAAGGTGAAGAACCAGGTGATGGAAGGTCTGGTCGAGACCAATCCGATCGAAGTTCCGAAAGCCCTGATCAGCAACGAAGTCAATCGTCTGCGCGTCCAGGCTGTCCAGCAGTTCGGTGGCAACATCAAGCCCGACCAACTGCCGGCTGAGCTGTTCGAAGAGCAGGCCAAGCGCCGCGTCGTGCTGGGTCTGATCGTCGCCGAGCTGGTCAAGCAGCACGAACTGAAGGCTGACGAAGCCCGCGTTCGCGAAATGATCGAAGAGATGGCTTCGGCTTATCAGGAGCCGGAACAAGTTGTTTCCTGGTACTACAAGAACGACCAGCAACTGAACGAAGTTCGTTCGGTTGTACTGGAAGAACAAGTTGTAGATACTGTCCTGCAGAAGGCCAATGTGACCGACAAGCAGGTATCCTACGAAGACGCGGTCAAGCCTGCAGAAGCTCCGCAAGCGGCCTGATCCAGCGCTTCGTTCGATTGTCACAAGCCAGCCTTCGGGCTGGCTTGTGCGTCTATAGAGACATGACTTTTTATTAGGGAGTGATCGTCGGACATGCATAATCCTTATATGCCGCAAGTTCCGAACATTCAGGCCGCTGGTGGTCTGGTGCCGATGGTGGTGGAGCAGTCCGCCCGCGGTGAGCGTTCCTACGACATCTATTCGCGCCTGCTGAAGGAGCGGATCATCTTCCTGGTCGGCCAGGTCGAGGACTACATGGCCAACCTCGTGGTTGCCCAGCTGCTGTTCCTCGAAGCCGAGAATCCGGACAAGGACATCCACCTCTACATCAACTCCCCGGGTGGCTCCGTGACTGCTGGCATGTCGATCTACGACACCATGCAGTTCATCAAGCCAGACGTCTCCACCATCTGTGTGGGCCAGGCGTGCAGCATGGGTGCCCTGCTGCTGGCCGGCGGTGCCGCTGGCAAGCGCTACTGCCTGCCGCATTCGCGCATGATGATCCACCAGCCATTGGGCGGCTTCCAGGGCCAGGCCTCGGACATCGAGATCCACGCCAAGGAAATCCTCTTCATCAAGGAGCGCCTGAACCAGGTGCTGGCGCATCATACCGGCCAGCCGCTGGACGTCATCGCCCGCGATACCGACCGTGACCGCTTCATGAGCGGCGACGAGGCCGTCAAATACGGTCTGATCGATCAGGTCTTCACTCAGCGTCCTTCCGCCAGCTGAGTCTCCCCGCTGTACCGCGGCCGGTAATCCGGCCGCTCGCGGGCTTGAAAATGCCTGCGAATGCCTTCATCTTGTCCTTCACGTATATCCCCGATTGGAACGATCGAATGACTGACACCCGCAACGGCGAGGACAACGGCAAGCTGCTGTATTGCTCCTTCTGCGGCAAGAGCCAGCACGAAGTGCGCAAGTTGATTGCCGGCCCCTCGGTCTTTATCTGCGACGAGTGCGTTGACCTGTGCAATGACATCATCCGTGAGGAGGTGCAGGAAGCACAGGCGGAGAGCAGTGCGCACAAGCTTCCGGCGCCGAAAGAGATCCGCACCATCCTCGATCAGTACGTGATCGGCCAGGAACGTGCCAAGAAAACCCTGGCAGTAGCGGTTTACAACCACTACAAGCGCCTCAACCAGCGTGAGCGCAAGGACGACGTCGAACTGGGCAAGAGCAACATCCTGCTGATCGGGCCGACCGGCTCGGGCAAGACCCTGCTCGCCGAGACCCTGGCGCGTCTGCTCAATGTTCCCTTCACCATCGCCGATGCCACCACCCTCACCGAGGCTGGCTACGTGGGCGAGGACGTCGAGAACATCATCCAGAAGCTGCTGCAGAAGTGCGATTACGACGTCGAGAAGGCCCAGATGGGCATCGTCTACATCGACGAAATCGACAAGATCTCGCGCAAATCCGACAACCCGTCGATCACCCGCGACGTGTCCGGTGAAGGCGTTCAGCAGGCCTTGCTGAAGCTGATCGAAGGCACCGTGGCTTCCGTACCGCCTCAAGGCGGCCGCAAGCACCCGCAGCAGGAATTCCTGCAGGTCGACACCCGCAACATCCTGTTCATCTGCGGTGGCGCGTTCGCTGGCCTGGAGAAGGTCATCCAGAACCGTTCCACCAAGGGCGGCATCGGCTTCAACGCCGAGGTTCGCAGCCAGGAAGCGGGCAAGAAGGTCGGCGAGGCGCTGCGTGAGGTTGAGCCGGAAGATCTGGTGAAATTCGGTCTGATCCCCGAGTTTGTTGGTCGACTGCCGATCATCGCGACCCTTGACGAGCTGGACGAGCCTGCGTTGATGCAGATTCTGACCGAGCCGAAGAATGCGCTGACCAAGCAGTACGCCAAGCTCTTCGAAATGGAAGGCGTGGACCTGGAGTTCCGTCCGGACGCGCTCAAGGCCGTTGCCCGTCGCGCGCTGGAGCGCAAGACCGGCGCCCGTGGTCTGCGTTCGATTCTCGAAGGCATCCTGCTCGATACCATGTACGAGATCCCCTCGCAGAACGATGTCAGCAAGGTGGTGATCGACGAAAGCGTCATCGAGGGCTCCTCCCAGCCGCTGCTGATCTACGAGAACAGCGAGCAGCCGGCCAAGGCTGCACCTGACGCCTGAAACCAGAAGGGGCCCTAGGGCCCCTTTTTTCTTCCCATCTACCGCGCTTGTTTTTTCCCAGTCCTAACCCCATCTTAGGCCGAAGGGTCCAATCCCATCGTTTTGGCCAAGTGCCGCTGTAGAGCCGAATATCATGAAAACACTCGTCGAGTTGCCCCTGCTGCCCCTGCGTGACGTAGTGGTGTATCCGCACATGGTCATCCCGCTGTTTGTGGGCCGTGAGAAATCCATCGAGGCCCTCGAGGCCGCCATGACCAGCGACAAGCAGATCCTGTTGCTGGCGCAGAAGAATCCGGCCGACGACGATCCGGGCGCGGACGGCCTGTACCGCATGGGCACGGTGGCCACCGTCCTGCAGTTGCTCAAGCTGCCCGATGGCACCGTCAAGGTGCTGGTCGAAGGCGAGCAGCGCGGCCAGGTAGAGCGCTTCATCGACGAGGAAGCCTATTGCCGCGCGGAAGTTTCGATCATTGATGAGGTCTCCGTCGGCGAGCGCGAATCCGAAGTTTTCACCCGCAGCCTGCTCAGCCAGTTCGAGCAGTACGTGCAACTGGGCAAGAAGGTCCCGGCCGAAGTTCTGTCTTCGCTCAACAGCATCGATGAGCCCGGCCGCCTGGTAGACACCATGGCTGCGCACATGGCACTGAAGATCGAGCAGAAGCAGGAAATCCTCGAGATCACCGAGCTGTCCGCCCGCGTCGAGCACGTGTTGGCCATGCTGGATGCCGAGATCGACCTGCTGCAGGTCGAGAAGCGCATTCGCGGCCGCGTGAAGAAGCAGATGGAGCGCAGCCAGCGCGAGTACTACCTCAACGAACAGATGAAGGCCATCCAGAAAGAGCTGGGTGACATCGATGAAGGCCACAACGAAGTCGAGGAACTGAAGAAGCGCATCGACGCCGCCGGCCTGACCAAGGAAGCCCTGGCCAAAGCCACTGCGGAGCTGAACAAGCTCAAGCAGATGTCGCCGATGTCCGCCGAGGCGACCGTGGTGCGTTCCTACATCGATTGGCTGGTCAACGTGCCGTGGAAGGCCGAGAGCAAGGTGCGCCACGACCTGGACAAGGCCGAGGACATCCTCGATGCCGACCACTACGGCCTGGAAGAGGTCAAGGAGCGCATCCTTGAGTATCTCGCCGTACAGAAGCGCGTGAAGAAGCTCAAAGGCCCGGTACTCTGCCTGGTTGGCCCGCCCGGCGTAGGCAAGACCTCGCTGGCCGAGTCCATCGCCCGCGCGACCAACCGCAAGTTCGTGCGCATGGCCCTGGGTGGTGTGCGTGACGAGGCCGAGATTCGTGGCCACCGTCGGACCTACATTGGCTCCATGCCCGGTCGTCTGATTCAGAAAATGACCAAGGTCGGCGTGCGCAATCCGCTGTTCCTGCTCGACGAAATCGACAAGATGGGCAGCGACATGCGTGGCGATCCCGCGTCGGCGCTGCTGGAAGTGCTCGATCCGGAGCAGAACCACAACTTCAACGACCACTACCTCGAAGTCGACTACGACCTCTCCGACGTGATGTTCCTCTGCACGGCGAACTCCATGAACATTCCGGCAGCATTGCTGGACCGCATGGAAGTCATCCGCCTGCCGGGTTACACCGAGGACGAGAAGATCAACATCGCCTCGAAATATCTTGTACCGAAACAGACTGCGGCCAATGGTCTCAAGAAGGACGAGGTGGTCTTCGAGGAAGCCGCTACCCGTGACATCATTCGCTATTACACCCGTGAAGCCGGTGTGCGTAGCCTTGAGCGCCAGATCGCCAAGGTCTGCCGCAAGGCGGTCAAGGACGGTGGCAAGGCCAAGCGCATCGACGCCGTGGTGACTCCGGATTCGCTGGAAAACTACCTGGGTGTGCGCAAGTTCCGCTACGGCCTGGCCGAGCAGCAGGACCAGATCGGCCAGGTGACCGGCCTCGCCTGGACCCAGGTGGGCGGCGAATTGCTGACCATCGAATCGGCCATGGTTCCCGGCAAGGGTGCACTGACCAAGACCGGCTCGCTGGGCGACGTCATGGCGGAGTCAATCACCGCCGCGCTGACCGTGGTTCGTAGCCGTTCGAAGAGCCTGGGCATAGCCCCGGACTTCCACGAGAAGCACGATATCCACATCCACGTGCCCGAAGGCGCGACCCCCAAGGACGGCCCTAGCGCGGGCATCGGCATGTGTACCGCGCTGGTCTCAGCGATCACCCAGATTCCGGTCCGCGCGGATGTTGCCATGACCGGTGAGATCACCCTGCGTGGTCAGGTGCTGGCCATTGGTGGCCTGAAGGAAAAACTTCTCGCTGCGCACCGCGGTGGAATCAAGACTGTGATCATTCCCGAGGAAAACGTACGAGATCTTAGGGAAATTCCAGATAATATTAAGGCCGATCTCGTTATTAAACCGGTTAAATGGATTGACGAGGTCCTGCAAATTGCGCTGCAATACGCCCCGGAGCCCTTGCCCGATGCGGCTCCCGAGATGGTTGCAAAGGATGAGAAGCGCGAGTCTGATTCCAAGGAGCGAATCAGCACGCATTAGTTGGGGGGCTTTCTTGACACTGTTTTTGAGCCCTTGTTATAAAGCGGCACTTGCTTTGTCAGTTGGCAAACCAGCACCTGCTTTTGCTTACACCTAACACATAGAAACATACTCAACAGAAATAAGGGGACTTAGAGTGAACAAGTCGGAACTGATCGATGCTATCGCCGCATCTGCTGATATCCCGAAAGCTGTTGCCGGTCGCGCTCTGGACGCGGTGATCGAGTCCGTAACTGGCGCCCTGAAGGCTGGTGACTCCGTCGTACTGGTCGGCTTCGGCACCTTCGCTGTCAAAGAGCGTGCTGCTCGCACCGGTCGCAACCCGCAAACCGGCAAGCCGATCAAGATCGCTGCTGCTAAGATCCCGGGCTTCAAGGCCGGTAAAGCCCTCAAGGACGCTGTCAACTAAGCGTCTTTTTGGACTTGACCTGGACCGGTTCAACTTCGGTTGGGCCGGTCACGGAGCGATGACCCGGCTGGCGTAGGTCGGTTGGAATCATCAGGGGTCACGGGCTCAATGCCCGCAAGCTCCACCAGTTACGAGAAGGCGCATCCTCGGATGCGCCTTTCTTATATCCGCCTTTTTTCCACGCCGCGCCGCCATTGAAGGTGGGTCGTGGCCGCGTCGGGGGCCGCATGCTGCAAAACATCAGGGACAATTCCCAAGGCTGGATCACCAAGACCATCCTGGGCGTGATCGTTGTCCTCATGGCTTTGACCGGGTTCGATCAGATCATTCGCGCAACCCACCACGAGAACGTCGCTGCTCAGGTCAACGGTGAAGACATCGGTCTGCCGGAACTGCAGCAGGCTGCGGACATGCAGCGTCGCCAGTTGATGCAGCGCCTGGGCAAGGACTTCGATTCGTCCATGCTCGACGACAAGCTGCTCAAGGATTCCGCGCTGAAGTCGCTCATCGAGCGCAAGCTGATCCTGCAGGCCGCGCAGAACGACAAGTTCGCCTTCTCCCAGCAGGCGCTGGACCAACTGATCCTGTCGACCCCTGAGTTCCAGGTGGACGGCAAATTCAACGCTGACCGCTTTGACCAGGTCATCCGCCAGATGGGCTATGACCGCATGCAGTTCCGCCGCATGTTTGGCGAGGAAATGCTGATCGGTCAGCTGCGCGCCGGCATCGCCGGTACCGGCTTCGTCACCGACGACGAGCTGAACGCCTTTGCTCGCCTCGAGAAGCAGACCCGCGACTTCGCCACCCTGACCGTCAAGGCCGACCCGGCCAAGAGCAAGGTCGAGGACAGCGAAATCAAGGCCTACTACGACGCCCACAGTACCGAGTTCATGACCCCTGAGCAGGTCACCATCGACTACATCGAGCTGAAGAAGTCCGCCTTCTTCGATCAGGTCGAAGTGAAGAAGGAAGACCTCGATGCCCTTTATCAGAAGGAAATCGCCGGCCTGTCCGAACAGCGCGACGCCGCGCACATTCTGATCGAGGTGAACGACAAGCAGAACGACCAGCAGGCCAAGGCCAAGATCGACGAGATCAAGGCGCGCCTGGACAAGGGCGAAGACTTCGCCAAGCTGGCCAAGGAGCTGTCCAATGACACCGGCTCCGCCGCCAACGGTGGCGACCTCGGCTTCGCCGGTCGCGGCGTGTATGACCCGGCCTTTGAAGAGTCGCTGTACACGCTGAAGAAGGGCGAAGTCTCCGCCCCGGTGAAGACTTCCTACGGCTGGCACCTGATCAAGCTGCTGGCTGTCGAAGCGCCGGAGGTTCCGACCTTCGACAGCCTGAAGGCCAAGCTTGAGCACGAAGCCAAGACCCAACTGGTCGAGCAGCGCTTCGTCGACGCCACCAAGCAACTGGAAAGCTCCGCCTACGAGGCTTCCGATCTGGGCCAGCCGGCTCAGGACATGGGCCTGAAGGTGCAGACCAGCAAGCCGTTTGGCAAGGAAGGCGGTGAGGGCGTGACTGCCAATCGTCAGGTCGTCCAGTCCGCTTTCAGCCCGGAAGTGCTGGAAGAGGGCGCCAACAGCGGCGCCATCGAGCTGGACCCGGACACCGTGGTCGTGCTGCGCGTGAAGGAGCACCACAAGCCTGAGCAGGAAACCCTGGAGCAGGTGAGTGCCGATATCCTCAAGCGCCTGCAGGTCGAGCATGCTGCCACCGATGCCAAGGCTCGTGGCGAAGCACTGCTGGCGGGTCTGCGCGACGGCAAGATTCCGCTGACCCAGGCTCAGGAAGGCCAGCAGTGGAAGGTCGTGGAAGCGTCTGCCCGCGGGCAGGAAGGTGTCGATCCGGTCGTGCTGCAGAGCGTGTTCCGCATGGTTCGCCCGGAGGGCGCCGACAAGCCCAGCCTGGGCGGCGTCGCGCTGCAGAACGGTGACTTCGTGCTGGTCAAGCTCAGCGGTGTGAGTGAGCCAGACGCCAAGCCGACCGAGCAGGAGAAAGCGATGTATCAGCGCTTCCTCGCCTCGCGTAGCGGTCAGGACGATTTCTCGGCCTTCCGTCGCTACCTGCAGGACCAGGCGAAGATTGAGAAATTCGACGACGTCAAGAAGTAACTGACAAGGGCCGCGCAAGCGGCCCTTGTTCTTTCAGGCAAAAGAAAAGGCCGCATCAGCGGCCTTTTCTTTGTTTGGTTGAAAGCCTCAGTCGTCGCTCAGCGGGCCCATCGCCGTGGTGTTGAAGCCGCCGTCGACATAGAGGATCTCGCCGCTGATGCCGCTGGCCAGGTCCGAGCAGAGGAAGGCGCCGGCGTTGCCGACTTCCTCAATGGTTACGTTGCGCCGCAGCGGCGTCTGGCGTTCGTTGGCGGCGAGCACTTTGCGGAAGCTCTTGATGCCCGAGGCGGCCAGGGTGCGAATCGGGCCAGCGGAGATGGCGTTGACGCGAGTGCCCTCCGGGCCAAGGCTGCCAGCGAGGTAGCGCACGCCAGCTTCCAGGCTGGCCTTGGCCATGCCCATGACGTTGTAGTTGGGCATGGTGCGCTCCGCGCCCAGATAGGAGAGGGTGAGCAGGCTGCCGTTGCGCCCCTTCATCAGGTCACGGCCGCCTTTGGCGAGGGCGACGAAGCTGTACGCACTGATGTCGTGGGCGATGCGGAAGCCGTCGCGCGTGGTGACGTCGGTGAAGTCGCCGTCGAGTTGGTCGCCCGGGGCGAAGCCCACCGAGTGGACGATGCAGTCCAGGCCGTCCCATTTCGTCGCGAGGGCGGCGAACACGGCCTCGATGTCCGCATCGCTGGCCACATCGCAGGGGAAGCACAGCTCGGCACTGGAGCCCCAGCCGGCAGCGAACTCCTCGACGCGGCTCTTGAGCTTGTCGTTCTGGTAGGTGAAGGCGAGTTCGGCGCCTTCCCGGTGCATCGCTGCGGCGATGCCGGAGGCGATGGACAGCTTGCTGGCTACACCGACGATCAGTACACGTTTACCGGCTAGAAATCCCATGTTCAGTGCTTCCTTGTCTGCTGCTGGCTCATGCTTGCGTGGGCACCATGAAGGCTGCTTCCAGCAATTGCTGTGTGTACGCGTGCTGCGGCGCGGCGAAGACTTCATCGGCCATGCCCTGTTCGACTACCTTGCCGTGGCGGATCACCATCAACTGGTGGCTCAGGGCTTTCACCACTGCCAGGTCGTGGCTGATGAACAGGTAGGTCAGGTTGTACTTGGCCTGCAGCCCACGCAGCAGTTCGACCACCTGGCGCTGCACGGTGCGGTCCAGTGCCGAGGTCGGCTCGTCCAGCAGGATCAGCGCCGGCTTCAGCACCAGGGCGCGGGCGATGGCGATGCGCTGCCGCTGGCCCCCGGAGAACTCATGGGGATAGCGGTGGCGGGTATCCGGGTCAAGCCCGACTTCCTTCAACGCTTCAATGATCGCCTGCTCGCGCTCTTCGACGGTGCCCATGTCATGGATTTCCAGGCCTTCGCCGACGATCTGGCCTACCGACATGCGCGGGCTGAGGCTGCCGAACGGGTCCTGGAAGACTACCTGCATCTCGCGCCGCAGAGGCCTGACTTCCGCCTGGTTCATACCTTCGATGGCCTGGCCTTCGAAGCGGATGCCGCCTTGGCTGTTGATCAACCGAAGGATGGCCAGGCCCAGGGTCGACTTGCCCGAACCGCTCTCGCCGACGATGCCCAGGGTCTGGCCGCGCGGCAGGCTGAAGTCGATGCCATCCACCGCCTTGACGTGGTCGACGGTCTTGCGGAACACGCCTTTCTTGATCGGGAACCACACGCGCAGGTCGTCGACCTCCAGCAGCGGCGCACCGGGCTCGTTCTGCGCGGGGGTACCGCTGGGCTCGGCGCCGAGCAATTCGCGCGTGTAGGGGTGCTGCGGGGCCGTGAAGAGGGTATCGCAATCGGCCTGCTCGACGATGCAGCCGCGCTTCATCACACAAACGCGATGGGCGATGCGCCGGACCAGGTTGAGGTCGTGGGTGATCAGCAGCATGGCCATGCCCAGGCGCTGCTGCAGGTCGCGCAGCAGGTCGAGGATCTTCAGCTGTACCGTGACGTCCAGCGCCGTGGTCGGTTCATCGGCGATCAGCAGTTCCGGCTCGCAGGCCAGCGCCATGGCGATCATCACCCGCTGCCGCTGGCCACCGGAAAGCTCGTGCGGGTAGGCCTTGAGGCGGCTGGCGGGGTTGGGGATGCCGACCAGATCGAGTAGTTCCAGCGTGCGTGCACGGGCCTGGTTGCCGCTCATGCCCTTGTGCAGTGCCAGCACTTCGCCGATCTGCTTCTCGATCGTGTGCAGCGGGTTCAGCGAGGTCATGGGTTCCTGGAACACCATGGCGATGCGGTTGCCGCGGATGCCGCGCAACTTGCGCTCGGGCAACTTGAGCAGGTCCTTTCCGGCGAACTGGATGCTGCCGGAGGGATGGCTGGCGGTAGGGTAGGGCAGCAGGCGCAGGATGGAATGCGCGGTGACCGACTTGCCGGAGCCGCTTTCGCCCACCAGTGCCAGGGTCTCCCCTTTTCGGATGTCGAAACTGATGTGTTCCACCGCGCGTACGTGGTCGTCGCCGCAGAGGAAGTCGACGGACAGGTCGCGGACTTCGATGAGGTTCTCGTTCTGGCTCATGTCATTTCCTCGGGTCGAAGGCATCGCGGGCGGCTTCACCGATGAACACCAGCAGGCTCAGCATTACGGCCAGCACCACGAAGGCGGTGATGCCCAGCCAGGGCGCCTGCAGGTTGGACTTGCCCTGGGCGACCAACTCGCCCAGCGACGGCGCGCCGGCGGGCAGGCCGAAGCCGAGGAAGTCCAGGGAGGTCAGGGTGCCGATTGCGCCGGTGAGGATGAAGGGCATGAAGGTCAGTGTTGAAATCATCGCGTTGGGCAGGATGTGGCGGAACATGATCGCGCCGTTGCGCATACCCAGGGCTCGCGCGGCGCGCACGTATTCCAGGTTTCGGCCACGGAGGAACTCGGCGCGTACCACGTCCACCAGGCTCATCCAGGAGAACAACAGCATGATTCCCAGCAGCCACCAGAAGCTCGGCTGCACGAAGCTGGCGAGGATGATCAGCAGGTAGAGCACCGGCAG
This sequence comes from Pseudomonas sp. PVC-3-1, assembly GCF_057444315.1. Lineage (NCBI taxonomy): Bacteria > Pseudomonadati > Pseudomonadota > Gammaproteobacteria > Pseudomonadales > Pseudomonadaceae > Pseudomonas > Pseudomonas sp. PVC-3-1. Next base: position 5,225,282 of record NZ_CM172023.1, on the reverse strand, counting down.
GCCCGACCAGATTTCCAGGAAGCGTTGGCCAAGCAGGTCGATCCAGCCGCCGTAGAAGCCCTGCAGGGCGCCCACTGCGACGCCGACGATGGAGCTGAGGACGGTGAGGATCAGGGCGAACAGCACGGACACGCGGAAGCCGTAGATCACCCGCGCCATCACGTCGCGCGCCTGGTCGTCGGTGCCCAGCCAGTTTTCCGCGGTGGGGGCGGAGGGCGCCGGCACGCGCAGGTCATAGTTGATGGTGTCGTAGCTGTAGGCGATCGGCGGCCAGAGGATCCAGCCGTTCTTCTGCGCAATCTGCTCGCGCATGTACGGGCTCTTGTAGTTCGCCTCCATGGGGAACTCGCCGCCGAAGGCGGTTTCCGGGTAACGCTTGACCACCGGGAAGTACCACTCGCCGTCGTAGCGGATCGCCAGTGGCTTGTCGTTGGCGATCAGCTCGGCGCCCAGGCTGAGGATGAACAGTGCGAGGAACAGCCAGAGCGACCACCAGCCACGCTTGTTGGCCTTGAAGCGCGCCCAGCGGCGCTGATTGATGGGAGACAGGCGCATCGGATTACTCCCGGTTCTCGAAGTCGATGCGCGGATCGACCAGCGTGTAGAGGACGTCGCTGACCAGCTTCATGATCAGGCCGAACAGGGTGAAGATGAACAGCGTGCCGAACACCACCGGGTAGTCGCGGTTCAGCGCCGCCTCGAAGCTGAGCAGGCCCAGGCCGTCGAGGGAGAAGATCACTTCGATCAGCAGCGAGCCGGTGAAGAAGATGCCCAGCAGGGCCGAGGGTAGGCCCGCGATGATCAGCAGCATGGCGTTGCGGAACACATGGCCGTAGAGCACGCGACGCTCGGTGAGGCCCTTGGCGCGGGCGGTGACCACGTACTGCTTGCCGATCTCGTCGAGGAAGCTGTTCTTGGTCAGCAGGGTGATGGTGGCGAAGTTGCCGATCACCAGCGCGGTGATGGGTAGCGCCAGGTGCCAGAAGTAGTCGCGGACCTTGCCGCCCCAGGTCAGCTCGTCGAAGTTGTTGGAGGTCAGCCCGCGCAAGGGGAACCAGTCCCAATAGCTGCCGCCGGCGAACAGTACCACCAGCAGGATGGCGAAGAGGAACGCGGGGATGGCGTAGCCGACGATGATTGCCGAGCTGGTCCAGACGTCGAAATGGCTGCCGTGGCGCACCGCCTTGGCGATACCCAGCGGGATCGACACCAGGTACATGATCAGCGTGCTCCATAGCCCCAGGGAGATGGACACGGGCAGCTTCTCGACGATCAGGTCGGTGACCTTGGCGTCGCGGAAGAAGCTCTGGCCGAAGTCCAGGTGCACGTAGTTCTTGAGCATGATCCAGAAGCGTTCGGGCGCCGGCTTGTCGAAGCCGTACATCTTCTCGATTTCCTTCACCAGCTCCGGGTCCAGGCCCTGGGCGCCGCGGTAGTGCGTGCCGGCAGCTGCGACTTCACCGCCGCCGCCGGAGATGCGTCCAGTGGCGCCGCCGCTGGCGGCATCGAAGCCTTCCAGCTTGGCGATCATCTGCTCCACCGGGCCGCCGGGGGCCGCCTGGATGATGATGAAGTTGATCAGCAGGATGCCGAACAGGGTGGGGATGATCAGCAGCAGGCGCCGCAGGATGTAGGCCAGCATCAGTTGGTCCCTTGGGCGACGGCGCCATCAGCCGGCGTTTCGGCCGCAGCCTTGGTATCGGTTTTGCTCGGCTCGGCCTTCTCGCGAGCTTGCCACCAGGTCTGCAGCGCGTAGCTGTAGGGCGGGAGTTTTTCCGGGTGGGCGATGCGGTTCCAGTAGGCGATGCGCCAGTTGCCCAGGTACCAGTTGGGCACTACGTAGTGGCCCCAGAGCAGGGCTCGATCCAGCGCGCGGGCGTGGCGTACCAGGCTTTCGCGGGAGTCGGCGTTGATCAGGCCTTCCACCAGGGCGTCGATGCCCGGGTCGCGCAGGCCGATGAAGTTGCGGCTGCCGGGCTTGTCGGCGCTGCTGGAGTGCCAGAACTCGCGCTGCTCGTTGCCTGGCGAGCTGGACTGCGGCCAACTGCTGACGATCATGTCGTAGTCCCGCGAGCGCAGGCGGTTGATGTACTGCGAGACGTCGACCCGGCGCAGTTGCATGTCGATGCCCAGCTCGGCGAGGTTGCGCTTGAAGGGCAGCAGCACACGCTCGAAGTCGGCCTGGGCGAGCATGAACTCGAAGCTCAGCTGCTTGCCGTCGGGGCCGACCATCTTGTCGTTCTCGATCTTGTAGCCGGCATCGAGCAGCAGCTGGTAGGCCTTGCGTTTCTGCTCGCGGATAATGCCGCTGCCATCGCTGGTGGGCGGCACGTAGACCTGGGTGAAGACCTGCGGCGGCAGCTTGTCGCGCAGCGGTTCGAGGATTTTCAGCTCTTCCGCGTCCGGCAGCTCCTTGGCGGCCATCTCGGAGTTCTCGAAGTAGCTGCCGTCGCGCAGGTAGGAGCCGAAGAACAGCTGCTTGTTCGTCCATTCGAAGTCGAACAGGTTGGTGATGGCTTCACGCACGCGCGGGTCCTGGAACACCGGGCGGCGGATATTGAAGGCATAGGCCTGCATGCCCCACGGGTTGCCGTTTACTGGCTCCTCGCGAACGATGCGGCCGTCGCGCACGGCGGGCGAGTCGTAGGCGGTCGCCCAGTTCTTAGCGATGCGCTCGTCGTTGAAGTCGAACTGCCCGGCCTTGAAGGCTTCCAGCGCGACGGTCAGATCGCGGTAGGACTCCACCACCACGGCGTCGAAATTGTTGAAGCCGCGGTTCACCGGCAACTTGTCGCCCCACCAGTCCTTGACCTTCTCGTAGCGAATCGAGCGGCCGGCCTCGACCTTGGCGATGCGGTACGGGCCGCTGCCCAGCGGCGGCTCCATATTGGTCTTGTTGAAGTCGCGGCTGGCCCACCAGTGCTTGGGCAGGATCGACAGCTGGCCGAGGATCAGCGGCAGCTCGCGGTTGTCGCCGTGCTTGAAATCGAAACGCACGCGCAGCTTGTCCTCGGCCACCACCTTGTCGACGTCCGCATAGTAATTGCGGTACATCGGGTCGCCATCCTTCATCAGGGTCTCGAAGGTGAACACGACGTCTTCGGCGGTGACCGGCGTGCCGTCCTGGAAGCGCGCCTCGGGTCGCAGGTAGTAGCGGACGAAGCGGTGCTCCGGGTCCTTTTCGATCTTTTCGGCGAGCAGGCCGTATTCGGTGAAGGGCTCGTCGAGAGAGTGGAAGGTGAGGGTGTCGTAGATCAGGTTGATCTGCGGGGCCGAGTTGCCCTTGGCGATGAAGGGGTTGAGGCTGTCGAAACCGCCGAAGTCGGAGAGACGCAACGTGCCGCCCTTGGGCGCATCGGCATTGACGAAGTCGAAATGCTTGAAGTTCGCCGGGTACTTCGGCGCCTCGTCATACAGGGTGATGGCGTGCTGCGGCGCGGCCTGCGCACTGCCCAGCAGTCCCAGCAACAGGCCGACGCAGAGCGCGGCGCGGCGGGGGCTTTTCATAGGGTTTTCTCCTGGTCTTTTTGCCACCAGGCTCGCAGACCCAGCGTGTAGGGCGGCGTGGTGACGAAGGCGAAGCGGTTGCGGTACGCCAGTCGGTGCTTGTTCAGGTACCAGTTGGGAATGCTGTAGTGCTGCCACAGCAGCACCCGGTCCAGGGCGCGGGCCGCAGCTTCCTGCTGGTCGCGATCGGTGGCGCCGAGGAGTTTTTCGAGCATCGCGTCCACCACGGGGTTGGCGATGCCCGCATAGTTCTTGCTGCCCTTGACCGCCACCTGGCTGGAATGGAAGTACTGCCATTGTTCGAGGCCGGGGCTCAGTGTCTGGGGCAGGGTCATCAGAATCATGTCGTAGTCGAACTGGTCCAGACGCTGTTTGTACTGGGCGCGGTCCACGGTGCGCAAGCTCGCATCGATGCCGATGCTGGCGAGGTTCTCGCGATAGGGCTGAAGTATCCGCTCAAGGCTGGGGTTGACCAGCAGGATCTCGAAGCGCAACTGCTTGCCGCTGGCGTCCAGCAGACGATCGCCGGAGAGCTTCCAGCCGGCTTCGCCCAATAGACCCAAAGCGTGGCGCAGGGTTTCCCGCGGAATGCCGGCGCCCTTGGTAACCGGCACCGTGAAGGGGCGCTTGAAGAGTGCCTCGGGCAGTTGCTGGCGGTACGGGGAGAGCAGCAGCCACTCCCTGCCCTGGGGCGCACCGGTGGCCGCGAAGGTGCTGTTGGGGTAGTAGCTGCTGGCGCGTACGTAGGAGTCGTTGAACAGTGCGCGATTGGTCCATTCGAAATCGAACATCATCCCCAGTGCCTCGCGCAGGCGGCGATCGGCAAAGGTTGCGCGGCGGGTGTTGAGGAACAGCGCCTGGGTCTGGGTGGGGATCTGGTGGGGGATTTCCACCTTCACCACGTCACCCCTGCGCACCGCCGGGAAGCGATAGTTGCTGCGCCAGTTCTTCGCCTGGTGCTCGATGTAGATGTCGAATTCGCCTGCCTTGAAGGCTTCGAAGGCGATGCCGGCGTCGCGGTAGAAGTCCACCTCGACGCGATCGAAGTTGTACTTGCCGCGGTTTACCGGCAGGTCCTTGCCCCACCAGTCCTTGACCCGCTCGAACACCAGCCGTCGACCTGGCACCACTTCGGTGATCCGGTACGGCCCGCTGCCCAGTGGCGGCTCGAAGGTGGTCGCCTGGAAGTCACGGCCCTTCCAGTAGTGCTGCGGCAGCACTGGCATCTCGCCCAGACGCAGGATCAGCAGCGGGTTGTCATGGCGCTTGAAGACGAAGCGGATGCTCTGCGGCGAGAGGATGTCGACCCGCTGCACTTCCTGCAGGTTGGTGCGGTACATCGGGTGGCCATGCTTGAGCAGGGTGCGGTAGGAAAACGCCACGTCGTAGGCGGTGATCGGCTTGCCGTCGTGGAAGCGCGCTTCCGGGCGCAGGTTGAACACCACCCAGCTGCGATCGTCGGCGTACTCCACACTGCGGGCGATCAGTCCGTAGCTGGAGGCGGGCTCGTCGCCGGACGGGTCATACAGGCCGGTGCCGACCATCAGCGGCTCGTTCAACTCGCTGACCCCGTACTGCAGGAAGTCCGCAGTGCTCACCGGTGGGCTGCCCTTGAAGGTGTAGGGGTTCAGGGTGTCGAAGCTGCCCAGGCCCATCAGTCGCAGCAGGCCGCCCTTGGGGGCCTTGGGGTTGACCCAGTCGAAGTGATCGAAGTTGGCCGGGTACTTGAGGTCGCCGAATTGCGCGTAGCCGTGGCTCTCGGTGATCTGGGCGGAGGCGGGGAGGCCCAGGAATAGTCCCAGGAGCAGGAGAGACAAGCGACGCATCAGGCGTAGGATCCGATCCCGGCTGGCTGAAGGAGGTTAGCGTCGTACAGTAGCAGCTTGTCCTTGCTGCCAGAAGACATGCGGCCGGGGCTGTGCGCCCCGGCGCAGGGTGACACTCAGCGGCTGGCGGTATCGAGATACAGGGTGATGGTCTGGCCCGGCTTCAGGGCCCGGCCACTGCGGGGGTTCCAGCGCTTGATGTGCTGCATCTCGACGTTGAAGCGCTTGGCGATCAGGTACATCGAATCGCCCTGCTTGACCTTGTAGTAGGTCGCGGTGTCCTGCTTGGACTTGCTCTTGCTGCTGGAAGCCAGCTGGGTGGCGGCGGCGCTCTGCAGCTTGAGGGTCTGGCCGGGCTTGACGCCATGGTTGTCCAGGCCGTTCCAGCGCTTGAGGTCCGCAACCTCGACGCCGTTTTTCTTGGCGATGTTCCACAGGGTGTCGCCATTCTTCACGGTGTAGCTGCGAGTAGCGACGCGGGTGCTGGCGATGGTCTTGGAGCTTTCCACCTGGGCCAGTTGGCGCGGGCTCTCCGGCTCGATGACCGGGCGGCCGGGCTGGCCGGGGATCACCAGGGTCTGGCCGTTGCGCAGGCGGTTGGCGCTCAGGCGGTTGGCGGCCTTGAGCTCCGCCACGCTCAGGCGGTAGCGCTGTGCAATGCTGTGCAGGCTGTCACCCTTGCGCACGCGATAATGGCCATTGTTCGAGGCCACCAGGGGCTTGAGATGTACTGGCTCCAGGTTCGCGACGCCTGCCTTGAGGGAGTCGGCCTTGTCCAGCGGCACCAGCAGATGATGCGGGCCATCCAGGGTCACGCCGCGTTTGAAGGCGGGGTTGAGCTGCTGGAGTTCGTCCTGGTCCAGGTCGGCCACTGCGGCGACCTGGGAAAGGTCCAGGCCCGGCTTGACGCGAATCGAGGTGAAGTAGGGCTGGTTGGCGATCGGGCTGAGGTTGATGCCGTAGATGGTCGGGGCATTCACCAGCTGCGACAGGGCCAGCAGCTTGGGCACGTAGTCCTGAGTCTCCTGCGGAAGGGGCAGGTTCCAGTAGTCGGTGGGCAGGCCGAGGCGCTCGTTGCGCTCGATCGCGCGGCTGACGGTGCCTTCGCCGGCGTTGTAGGCGGCCAGCGCGAGCAGCCAGTCGCCGTTGAACATGTCATGCAGGCGGTTCAGGTAGGTCAGCGCGGCGTTGGTCGACGCGGTGATGTCGCGGCGGCCGTCATAGAAGTTGGTCTGGCGCAGGTTGAAGTGCGTGCCGGTGCTCGGGATGAATTGCCACAGGCCCACGGCCTGGGCGCGCGACACGGCCATCGGGTTGTACGAGCTCTCGATCATCGGCAGCAGCGCGAGTTCCAGCGGCATGTCGCGCTCTTCCAGTCGCTCGACGACGTAGTGCATGTAGGGCGCACCGCGTTCGCTGGCATTCTCCAGGAACGACTGGTTGCTCATGAACCACAGGCGCTGGCGTTCGATACGCGGGTTGGTATTGAGCTGGTCCTGTAGCTGGAAGCCGCCGCGCATGCGTTCCCAGATATCGTTCTGGGCCTGGTTCCATGCCGGCGTGAACTGCACGTCGACGGCGCGCGAGGCGCTGCGGGCCGGGCTGTTGCTGGCGACCTGGCTGGTCGACTGGCAGCCCGCCAGGCCCGCTGCGAGCAATACAATGGAGACTCGGATGGCACGTGCCAATGCGTCTAGATCGGAGGTATTTCTGGTCTTGGGCGGCATTGGCTGATGACTTTGTCCGGGGCAAAAATTTCGGCGATTCTAGAAACCGGGCCAGCCCTGGTCAAGATTTCGCCAGTCCTCAGAACTGGTCCTTCCAGCGGCGAATGGTCGCAAAGACCTCTTCCGGCGTGCGGATTTGCTGGCCGTCCCGCTCGTCGGCCATTTTCTTAACGGATGTTTCTGACACACGAAGGAAAGGATTCGTCGCACGTTCCAGGGCGATGGAAGAAGGAAGGCTGATCTTCCCCTGTTCACGCCAGCGACTGACCTCTTCGAAGCGGGCCAGGACTTCCGGATTCTCCGGTTCCACTGCGCAGGCGAAGCGCAGGTTGCTCAAGGTGTATTCGTGGGTGCAGTACACGGCGGTATGGCCGGGCAGGGCAGCCAGCCGGCTCAGCGAGGCGTGCATCTGCGCTGGGGTGCCTTCGAAGAGGCGGCCGCAACCGGCGGCGAACAGGGTGTCGCCGCAGAACAGTAGCGGTTGCCCGTGGTTGTCGCCGAAGTACGCGATGTGGCCCAGGGTATGGCCGGGCACATGGAAGACCTCGAACGTCAGGCCGAGCACTTCGACCCGGTCGCCATCCTCCAGCGCCACGTCGCGCGCCGGTATCTTCTCCCCGGCCGGGCCCAGCACGCGGGCGCCGGTTTCGGCCTTCAGTCGGGCGACACCGCCCACGTGGTCGGCATGGTGGTGGGTGACGATGATGTCGGTCAGCATCCAGCCCGGATGGGCCAGTAGCCATTGCTCGACTGGTGCGGCGTCGCCCGGGTCGACCACCGCGCATTCTCGGCGGGTCACATCCTGCAACAGCCAGAGGTAGTTGTCGGAAAAGGCGGGAAGCGCATCTATCTGTATCATGGGTGGAAAGTCGCCAAGTGGTGGGCATTGTCGCATAGTAGTGCGGATACGCACTTTTGTGTCGCGCTGTCCCACAGGGGGTAGTGATGATCGAAGAACCCTTCGCTCAGGCCGATGCCGACTGGCTGGAGCTGATCGACCAGGCCCGTCATTGGCTGTCCGGGCCGATCGGCGGAATGATGCTCGCCGAGGAGCAGCGACTGCTGATCGACGAGCTGGAGCGCTATTTCGGCGGCTACCTGGTGCATTACGGGCCGCATGCGGAACTGCCGGCCAGTGTTGGCAACATCCAGCGCGGCGTGCGCCTCGGGCCGCCGCTGCCCGGCGTGGAAATCGCCTGCGACGAGGCGGCCTGGCCTTTGGGCGAGCACGCCGCCGATGTGGTGCTGCTGCAGCACGGCCTGGATTTCTGCCTGTCACCGCACCGCCTGCTGCGCGAAGCCGCGCGCAGCGTGCGCCCTGGCGGGCACCTGCTGGTGGTCGGGGTGAACCCCTGGAGCGCCTGGGGCATCCGCCACTACTTCGCCCGCGATGCCTTGCGCCGCGCCCGTTGCATCTCGCCGAACCGGGTCTGCGACTGGCTCAACCTGCTGGGCTTCGCGCTGGAGAAACGCCGCTTCGGGTGTTATCGTCCGCCGCTTGCATCGGCGAAATGGCAGGGCCGTCTGGCCCGCATGGAGACCTGGGGCCCCGTCCTGCAGGGCTCCGGCGCCGGCTTCTATCTATTGGTGGCGCGCAAGCTGGTGGTCGGACTTCGACCCCTGCGCCAGCCCCGTCGCGAGCCGCGTGGCCAACTGGTGCCGCTGCCGGTGGCCAAGGTCAGTCGCCGCGATTCCGAGTCCTGAAAGCGAGCCAAATGAGCGAAGAGAAAGTCGAGATATATACCGACGGCGCCTGCAAGGGCAACCCGGGCCCGGGTGGCTGGGGCGCCGTGCTGTTCTACAAGGGCGCCGAGCGCGAACTGTGGGGCGGCGAGGCCGAAACCACCAACAACCGCATGGAGCTGATGGCCGCCATCATGGCCCTGGCCGCGCTCAAGCGGCATTGCGACGTACGCATCGTCACTGACTCGCAGTACGTCATGCAGGGCATTACCGAGTGGATGGTCAACTGGAAGAAGCGCGGCTGGAAGACCGCCGCCAAGCAGCCGGTTAAGAATGCCGACCTGTGGCAGGCGCTGGACGAGCAGGTGAACCGGCATACTGTCGAATGGCGCTGGGTGCGCGGCCATACCGGCCACCCCGGCAACGAGCGTGCCGACATGCTCGCCAACCGTGGCGTGAGCGAGCTGCCGCGCTAAGCGTCCAGCTATCAGAATCAAGTTCGCCGGGACCCGTCCGGGCGAATCAACTGCAAGAAGGTTTCACACAGAATGCGCAGCGTCGTACTCGATACTGAAACGACCGGTATGCCGGTCACCGACGGTCACCGGATCATCGAGATCGGTTGCGTCGAACTCGACGGTCGCCGCCTGACAGGCCGGCACTTCCACGTCTACCTGCAGCCCGACCGCGAGATCGACGAAGGCGCCATCGCGGTCCACGGCATTACCAATGAATACGTCAAGGACATGCCGCGCTTCCGCGAAGTGGCGGATGACTTCTTCGAATTCATCAAGGGCGCCCAGCTGATCATCCACAACGCGGCGTTCGACGTTGGCTTCATCAACAACGAATTCGCCCTGCTGGGGCAGTCCGAGCGTGCCGACGTCGCCGACTATTGCGGCATCCTCGATACCCTGTTGATGGCCCGTGAGCGCCATCCGGGTCAGCGCAACAACCTCGATGCCCTTTGCAAGCGCTACGGCGTCGACAACTCCGGCCGTGACCTCCACGGCGCACTGCTCGACGCCGAGATTCTCGCCGACGTCTACCTGGCGATGACCGGTGGCCAGACCAGCCTGTCGCTGGCTGGCGATGGTGCGGCAGGGGATGGCAGCGGGCGCGCCACTGCATCGGCGATCCGTCGCCTGGCGGCCGAGCGCGGGCTGACCCGAGTGATCCGCGCCACCGATGCCGAGATCGAGGCGCACGTCGCGCGCCTGGCGGTGATCGAGAAATCCGCAGGCGGCCCGTCGCTATGGGCACAGATGGACGCGCCGAAGGAGTAATCCTTCGTGCTACCTGAAAAAGGCCCCTGAACAGGGGCTTTTTCATTTCTGCGCAGCGCTTTTCTGTAGGAGCGAGCTTGCTCGCGAATGGAGTTCCCAGAGAGCTCCGGTGTTGGGTGGTTCGCGAGCAAGCTCGCTCCTACCAATATCAGGGCGAGCCCCATTCCAGACCTGTCGGCAACGCGACGTTTTATTACAGCCGCAAGCCGAGCGCATTCCCCTACATTCCGTGAGTCCATACTCTGAAAGGGATCGACGCCAGTCGTACGTCCATTCAGGGGTTCACAATGTACAAAGACTTAAAATTCCCCATCCTCATCGTCCATCGCGACATCAAGGCCGATACCGTGGCCGGCGACCGGGTGAGGGATATCGCGCGGGAGCTGGAGCAGGACGGCTTCAGCATCCTTTCCACTGCCAGTTCCGCCGAGGGGCGCATCGTCGCCTCCACCCACCATGGTCTCGCCTGCATCCTGGTCGCCGCCGAGGGGGCGGGGGAGAACCAGCGCCTGCTGCAGGACGTGGTGGAACTGATCCGCATGGCGCGGGTACGCGCACCGCAGCTGCCGATCTTCGCCCTTGGCGAACAGATGACCATCGAGAACGCGCCGGCCGAGTCCATGGCTGACCTGCACCAGTTGCGCGGCATCCTTTATCTGTTCGAAGACACAGTGCCCTTCCTCGCGCGTCAGGTCAGCCGCGCCGCGCGCAAATACCTGGAAGGCCTGCTACCGCCGTTCTTCCGCGCCCTGGTAGAGCACACCGCGCAGTCCAACTATTCCTGGCACACGCCGGGTCATGGCGGCGGCGTGGCCTATCGCAAGAGCCCGGTGGGGCAGGCGTTTCACCAGTTCTTCGGGGAGAACACCCTGCGTTCGGACCTCTCCGTCTCGGTGCCCGAACTGGGCTCGCTGCTGGATCACACCGGCCCGCTGGCCGAGGCGGAAGCCCGCGCCGCGCGCAATTTTGGCGCCGACCACACCTTCTTCGTGATCAACGGCACCTCCACGGCGAACAAGATCGTCTGGCACTCCATGGTCTGTCGCGACGACCTGGTGCTGGTGGACCGCAACTGCCACAAGTCGATCCTCCACGCGATCATCATGACTGGCGCCATCCCGCTCTACCTGACACCGGAGCGCAACGAACTGGGCATCATCGGACCGATCCCGCTGTCCGAGTTCAGCCGCGAATCCATCGTCGCGAAGATCGAAGCCAGCCCGCTGGCCCGCGGCCGCGAGCCCAAGGTGCGGCTGGCGGTAGTGACCAACTCCACCTACGACGGCCTTTGCTACAACGCGCAGATGATCAAGCTGGCCCTGGGCGACAGCGTCGAGGTGCTGCATTTCGACGAGGCCTGGTACGCCTACGCGGCCTTCCATGAGTTCTACGATGGCCGCTACGGCATGGGCACCAGCCGCGATGACAGTGGCCCGCTGGTGTTCACCACTCATTCCACGCACAAGATGCTCGCGGCCTTCAGCCAGGCCTCGATGATTCACGTGCAGGACGCCGGCGCCCGGCGCTTCGAGCAGGCGCGCTTCAACGAAGCCTTCATGATGCACATCTCCACATCGCCGCAGTACGGCATCATTGCCTCGCTGGACGTGGCCTCGGCGATGATGGAAGGCCCGGCAGGGCGTTCGCTGATCCAGGAAACCTTCGACGAAGCCCTGAGCTTCCGCCGCGCCCTGGCCAATGTGCAGCAGAGCCTCGCCGAGGACGACTGGTGGTTCTGCGTCTGGCAGCCGCCGGGCGTCGAGGGCACCGACGAAGTGAAGACCCGCGACTGGGTGCTGGAGCCCAACGCCGACTGGCACGGCTTCGGCGACGCGGTGGAAGATTACGTGCTGCTCGACCCGATCAAGGTCACCCTGGCCACGCCGGGCCTCACCGCCGGCGGCCGCCTGGACTCGCGAGGGATTCCCGCCGCGGTGGTCAGTCGCTTCCTCTGGGAACGCGGGCTGGTGGTGGAAAAGACCGGGCTGTATTCCTTCCTCGTGCTGTTCTCCATGGGCGTGACCAAGGGCAAGTGGAGCACCCTGGTCACAGAACTTCTGGAGTTCAAGCGCAGCTATGACGCCAACCAGCCGCTGGCAGACGCCCTGCCCAGCGTCGCCCAGGCAGGCGGAGCACGCTATGCAGGCATGGGCCTGCGCGACCTGTGCGACGAGTTGCACCGCTGCTACCGCGACCATGCCACGGCCAAGGCGATGAAACGCATGTACACGGTGCTGCCGGAAATCGCCATGCGCCCGGCGGATGCCTACGCGCAGCTGGTGCGCGGTGAGGTCGAAGCGGTGCCGATCGATCGTTTGGAAGGGCGCATCGCGGCGGTGATGCTGGTGCCATACCCGCCAGGTATCCCGCTGATCATGCCGGGCGAGCGGTTCACCGAATCCACCCGCTCCATACTGGATTACCTGGCCTTCGCCCAGAGTTTCGAGCGCAACTTCCCCGGCTTCGACTCGGACGTGCATGGCCTGCAGGTGCGCGAACTAGACGGCGAGCGGCGCTATACCGTGGAGTGCTGCAAGTGACCGTCCGGCTCCTGACAGAGGTGACATACATCACTGTATGAAAAGTGGAACTATCCTTGTGCGCATCGGTAAAGGGAGAAATTGAGGAAAAAGGGAGGTTTCCCCTATGCGCTGTCCCATGACGTTGCCGAACGAGAGTGAGCGCCTGAACGCTCTCTCCGACTATGGATTCGACGACGAAAACCTGCTGCCGAGCCTCGACCCGGTGGTGCAGATCGCCGTGCGCATGTTCGGCATGCCAGTCGCTGCGGTGAACATGATCGGTAGTGACCATGTGTTCTTCGCCGCTGCCACCGGAATCGGCGAGGTCGACATGGGCCGTGACGTGTCCTTCTGCGCCCACGCCATTGCCCAGGACGGCGTGATGGTGGTGGGCGATGCCAGCCGCGACGAACGCTTCCATGACAACCCTCTGGTCACCGCGCCCAATGGCGTGCGCTTCTACGCCGGCGTGCCGCTGTTGTCGGTGGAGGGGCAGGCGCTCGGCGCCCTTTGCATCATCGACAGCCAGCCCCACGAGGACTTTTCCGGCGAGGACCGCGAGCGCCTGGTCGAGTTGGCGCGCATGGCGTCGGACCGGCTGGAGTTGCGGCGCATCGAAGTCGCTTCGTCGCGTACCCGGCCTTTGTTCGAGGAGTACGCCGGCACCTCGCCCACGCCCGTGGTGTGGTTCGACTGCTGGGGCGAGATCGGCGCGTGGAACGAGGCGGCGGCCAACCTGTTCGGCTACGACCTGGTCGAAGGCAGCGGACAGGCTTTCGAACTGTTGTTGCCTGAGCGTCAGCGTCTGTCATTTCGCGCGCTGATCAGCGGAGCCAGCGATGCCACTTCCCTGGACGGCATGGCCGTGCCGGGGGAAATCACCGGCGTGCGCAAGGACGGCTCCGAGCTGTCCCTGGGGCTGACGCTGTTCAGTTGGTCGGAGAAGGGCAAGCTCAAGTTCGAGGCAGTGCTCAAGGACCTCACCGCCCGCCACCAGGAAGAGGAGGCGTTGCGCCAGTTGGCCAGCGTCGACGTGCTCACTGGCCTGGCCAACCGTGGCCAGTTCTACCGGCGCACCGAAGACGTGCTGGTGCAGTCGCGCCCGGCGGCGGTGCTGATGATCGACCTGGATGGCTTCAAGGACGTCAACGACTCCCTCGGCCACGCCGTGGGGGATGGAATTCTGCGACAGGTTGCCGAGCGCCTGGGGCGGCTGGCCACCGCCGGCGCCACGGTGGCACGCATTGGCGGCGACGAGTTCGCCATTCTCGAGCCGAACCTGCTTTCCCCTGAACATGCCATGCGCTTCGCCCAGGCGGTGATCGCCAGCATCGCCGAGCCGATCATCATCGACGTCCACGAAGTGCGGGTCGCCGCCAGTTGCGGTGTGGCGTTGGCGCCGTTGCACGCCCAGGAGGCGCTGGAGCTGGTGGGCAATGCGGACCTTGCGCTGTTCAAGGCCAAGAGCAGCGGGCGCAGTCACGCCTTTGTGTTCGTCCCGGCGCTGAAGATGGAAGCGGCGGCGCGGCACCTGTACGGAATGGAGTTGCACCGCGCCGTGGCCAACGGTGAGTTCCTGCTGTTCTACCAGCCTCAGGTGAGCCTGCGCGACGGCTCGTTGCGGGGCGTCGAGGCGCTGATCCGCTGGCAGCATCCGCAGCGCGGATTACTCTCGCCGGCGGCCTTCCTGCCGTCGCTGGAGGGCGGGCCGCTGGCGGCCATCGTTGGGGCCTGGATTCTGGATGAAGCCTGCGCCCAGGCGGCGTACTGGCGGCGCAACGGCGCGCCTGACCTGCGTATGGGGGTGAACCTGTTCGGCGCGCAGTTCCGCATGGGCAACCTGGTCACCCAGGTCCTCGAGGCGCTCGAGCGACATGGCCTGCCGGCGGAGGCGCTGGAGCTGGAAATCACCGAGAACATCGTGCTCAACCACGACGACACTGTGCTCAGCACCCTGCAGAGCCTGCGTTCCTATGGGGTCGGCATCGCCTTCGACGATTTCGGCACCGGCTACGCGTCCCTCAGCCTGCTCAAGACCTACCCGCTGAGCCGCATCAAGATCGACCGCACCTTCGTCATCGGCATGCTGGAAACCCAGCAGGATCTTTCGGTGATCCGCGCGATCCTCGACATGGCCCGCAGCTTTGACCTGGAGACCATCGCCGAGGGCATCGAAACCACCGCCCAGCGCGATCGTCTGCGCGCCGAGCGTTGTACTGAAGGGCAGGGTTACCTGTTCGCCAAGCCGATGCCTGCGATGCAGTTCGAGCAACTGTACGACATCGGTACGCGGCAGTTCGGCTCGGCTTGAATGGCGGATTTTCTACAGCGATCTTGACCGTGCGGGGCGAAATCGCTCGAAATGGGTGGTTTCGTCCTGCAAAACGGTTTCCTCCTTTGCCCGGCGCTGTCTACCCTGTAGGACAGATCGCCGCTCTGCGATTTTTTTGCAGGTAGAGAGCTCGAAGGGCAGGTCGATAAAACGAAAATACGGATCGCGGGCTTCTAAGGAGCGCAGATGGCGGAAGCGAAAAAGGGCAGCATGGGGTTCTGGAGCTGCACTGCGCTGGTGGTCGGCAACATGGTCGGGTCAGGGGTCTTCCTGTTGCCGTCGAGCCTGGCGGCGTTTGGTGGGCTCAGCCTGTTCGGCTGGCTGGTGTCGAGCACCGGGGCGGTGATCCTGGCCTTCACCTTCGCCCGGCTGGCGCGGCTCAACCCCGGTGCCGGCGGACCTTACGCCTATACCCGCGACGGCTTCGGCAGCTTCGCCGGTTATCTCTGTGCCTGGACCTACTGGAAAGCCGCGTGGATCGGTAACGCCGCCATCGCCGTCACGCTGGTGGGCTACCTGCGGGTGTTCATCCCGGCCCTGGCCGACCCGCTGCTGATGGTCGCCACGGCCATTGGCGCCATCTGGCTGTGCACCCTGATCAACCTGCGCGGCATCACCGCCTTCGCCATGGTGCAGAACTGCCTGACCGCGCTCAAGCTGATCCCACTGCTGCTGGTGGGTATCCTCGGCTGGTTCCACTTCAATCCCGATTACCTGACCATCCCGGCGCCCAGCGAGCTGCCGAACATGGGGTATGCCCAGGCCATCGCCACCACGGCTGCGCTGACGCTGTGGTCCTTTATCGGCCTGGAATCGGCCACCGTGCCGGCGGACGATGTGCGCGACCCGAAGAAGACCATCCCCCGCGCCACGCTGTTCGGCACCCTGGCCGCTGCCGCGGTGTACATCCTGTCGATCACCGCGGTGCAGGGCCTGATGCCGCCGGAGGTTCTGGCCAAGTCCACTTCGCCTTTCGCCGATGCTGCGCGCATCCTCCTGGGCACCTGGGGTTACTACCTGGTGGCTGGCGGCGCGGTGATCGCCTGCCTGGGTGCGCTCAACGGCTGGGTGCTGCTGCAGGGCCAGATTCCGGTGGCGCCGGCCCGTGACGGGCTGTTTCCCGAGTCCCTGGGCAAGCTCAACAAGAATGGCGCGCCGGCCAACGGCTTGCTGTCCTCCGGGCTGCTGGTGACCGCACTGGTGATGGTCGATGGTCATGGCGAGCTGGTAGAGGTGTTCAACGTCATCATCCTGCTCGGCACCATGACCGGTGTGGTGCCTTACGCCTTCTGCACGGCCGCATTGTTGCAACTGCTGGCCACCAAACCCGAGTCCTTCTCCCCGCGTTCGCGCCCGCAGGTGCTGGCCATCGGTTGCCTGGGCTTCCTCTATTCGCTGTGGGCGCTCTATGGCACGGGCGAGCAGGCGATCTTCTGGGGCTTCCTGGTGTTCATGGCGGGCATCCCGATGTACACCTGGCGCCAGTACCGCAACCGCGCGCAGGGGCTGCCGCTGGCCGCCGGCGACTGATTGTCGCGGCGGTCACCTTCCTGCCAGATCAAGCAGTTGGTGAGCGAATTGCGAGCGGATTCACGACCGATGCCGTGGCCTGTGTCACAGACCGCGGCATCGACTTTTGGTCTTGCCTTGTTATAGTGGCGCGATGCCAAAAATCTGTATGCGGCACCCATAAGAACTGTTGGCCCGGGCTCCAGCGGCAGCGCGCCGCACCCAGACGAGAAGCAGGGCATTCCCGAGGACATCTCCCGTGACCGAATACAAAGCCTTCCGCGTTGAACTGGCGGACAAGATCGCCCATGTGCAGATCAATCGTCCGGAAAAACTCAACGCGATGAATGCCGATTTCTGGAAAGAAATCATCGATATCTTCCAGTGGGCCGATGAAACGGATGAAGTCCGCGTCGTCGTCCTCAGCGGCGCCGGCAAGCACTTCTCCGCCGGTATCGACCTCGCCCTGCTGGCCCAGGCCGCCAGCCACCTGGGCAAGGACGTCGGCCGCAACGCCCGCGCGCTGCGCAAGACCATCCTGCAACTGCAGGGCTCCTTCAACGCCGTGGACAAGTGCAGCAAGCCGGTCCTCGCGGCGATCCAGGGCTACTGCATCGGCGGCGGCATCGACCTGATCTCCGCTTGCGACATGCGCTACTGCAGCGCGGACGCGCAGTTCTCCATCAAGGAAATCGACATGGGCATGGCTGCCGATGTCGGCACCCTGCAGCGCCTGCCGCGCCTGATCGGCGATGGCATCATGCGTGAACTGGCCTACACCGGACGTAACGTCAACGCCGAGGAAGCGCAGCGCATCGGCCTGGTCAACAGCGTCTATGCCGACCATTCCGCGCTGCAGGACGGCGTGATGGAGCTGGCCCGGCAGATCGCCGCCAAGTCGCCGATCGCCATTCGCGGCACCAAGGAAATGATCGGCTACGCCCGCGACCACCGTGTCGAGGACGGCCTGGAATACATCGCCACCTGGAACGCCGCCATGCTGCAGTCCGCTGACCTGCAGGCTGCCATGATGGCGCACATGAGCAAGAAGACCCCCGAGTTCGCCGATTGATGTCCGTCCACTCTTCTTGCGCGCAGGAGGCGCACTAGGCCGATGGTTACTGGAGCCACGTCCCTCAGTCTGGTCCGCGACGAGCTGTTCGCGACGATGGAGGAGGCCGAGCAGAATCTCGAGCACTTCATCGCCGAGCGCCAGAACGGCAGCCTGCTGCAACACTCCGTTGATTGCCTGAGCCAGATTCGCGGCACGCTGAATCTCATCGAGCTGGCCGGCGCCGAACTGCTGGCGCAGGAAGCGCTGGACCTGGCCACTGACATCCCGACCGGGGTCAGTGAAGACCGTGACGGCCAGTTGGCCGCGCTTGGCAACGCGCTCTACGTGCTGCGCCGCTACCTGGAAAACCTTGAGGCGCACCGCCAGGAAATCCCCGAGCTTCTGCTGCCGGCGATCAACGACGTGCGCCAGGCTGCCGGCCAGCCTGCGCTGCCGGAGAGCTTCTTCTTCAGCGCGCGCCTGGACCTGCCGCGCCCGCTGCGCGCCGTCACCGCGCCGCAGGTGGAAGACCCTGCCCGTGAAGTCCGCCGCCTGCGGCAGATGTACCAGGTCGGCCTGGTGGGGCTGATCCGCGAACAGAATCTCTACCCGAGCTTGAAGCTCATGGGCCGTGCGCTGGGCAAGCTCGACATCTTGCTGGGCAGTGCGGCGCGCACCCGCCTGTGCTGGGTCGGCGCTGGCGCGCTGGAAGCGCTGGTCGACGCGCAGATGCTGCCACGCAAGACGCGCAAGCTGGTGTTCTCGCGCCTGGATCGCGAGCTCAAGCAACTGATTGCCAACCCGCAGTACGAAGCGCCGCGGCAGTTGCTCAAGGAACTGCTGTATCTCACCACGCTGGCCGACACCAGCGGCGTGCGCGCCACCGAACTGCGCCAGGTGTTCGGCCTGGCGCCGCTGCCGTTCACCGATCACCTGCTCGAAGACGAGTCGCAACGCCTGTCCGGCCCCGGCCAGTCGGTGATGCGCTCGCTGTCGGTGGCGATCCGCGAGGAACTCACAGCGGTGAAGGATCAGCTCGACCTGATCGAGCGCGGCGTGTCCCAGGCCGATGCGCTGGGCATCCTGCACGCCCAGTTGGGCAAGCTGGCCAAGACCCTGAGCATGGTCGGCCTGAACTCCGCCGCAACCTCGTTGCAGCACCAGCACGGCGTAGTTGCCGGCTGGGTCGCCAAGGGTGCGGTGGACGATCCGGCCGCGCTGAACTCCCTGGCCGATGCGCTGCTGTACGTCGAGAGCATGGTCGGCAACCTGGAGCGGGGCGAGCGCATGAGCGTGCGTCCGACGCCGGTTGGCGAAGATGATTCCTTCGCCGTCCACCAACTCGCCGAAGCACGCATCGTGGTGATCGACGAGGCCCAGGCGGGCCTGGCGCTGGCCAAGCGCGCGATCACCGCGTACCTGGAATCCAATGGCGACAAGCTGCACCTGGCCAACGTGCCGATCAGCCTGCAGGCAGTGCGCGGCGGTCTGTGGTTCCTCGGTCAGGAGCGCGCGGCATTGCTCGTGGGCGCCTGTGCCGATTACATTCAGGGGCAGATGATCGAGACGACCCAGATGCCGTCCGAGCAGATGCTGGAAACCCTGGCGGATGCGCTGACCGGCCTGGAGTACTACCTGGAGGGTGGAGCCATGATGCGGCCTGAAGGCCAACCCGACGTCCTGGACGTCGCCAGCGAGAGCGTCAAGGCCCTGGGCCTGACGGTGGCAGCCTGATGCGTACCGGGCGCTGGGAATCCTCGATGTTCGAGGTGGCGGCAACGGGTGGATGGGCGCTTGCCCATTGCCAGCAGCAGTTCCTCGCCGACAGCAACGGCGTGCTGTTCCCCCGTGACTGGCTCAAGCGCCAGGATCTTTCCGTACTCTCCGAGCACGCTGTCGGCCAGTTCGACGGCGAGCCGGTGTACCTGCTGGAAGTCGACCGTACCGACCCGCTGGAGGGGGCCAGCTGGATCGGCCTGCGCCAGTTCATGATGCAGGCCGAGGAAGACATCTTCGCCATGCTCGGCTTCGCCAGCCAGATCGGTATCTGGTGGCGGCAGAACCGCTTCTGCGGCAGTTGCGGTCAGAGCAATCTGCGCATGCCCCGCGACCGCGCCATGCACTGCGAAAGCTGTGGCATCCAGCGCTACCCGCTGCTGTCGCCGAGCATGATCGTGCTGGTGACCCGTGGCGATGAGGTGCTGCTGGCGCGTTCGCCGCGTTTCGTGCCGGGGATGTACAGCACCCTGGCCGGCTTCGTCGAGCCGGGCGAGTCGGTGGAGCACTGTGTCGCGCGCGAAGTGCGCGAAGAGGTGGGTGTCGAGATCGGCAATATCCGCTACATGGGCAGTCAGCCCTGGCCGTTCCCGCATTCGCTGATGTTCGGCTACCACGCCGAGTACGTCAGCGGCGAGATCGTCATGCAGCCGGACGAGATCGAGGATGCCCGCTGGTTCCATGTCGACGAGCTGCCGCGCCTGCCGGCCGAGCGCTCCATCGCCCGCTACCTGATCGAGGTCTACCTGGCGCGCCGCGCCGGTCGTCCCGATCCAGTCCTGCCCGGCGGCGCCTGAGTCCAGGCGCCGCTCCGGCCTGTCTCAGAACCTGGTTACGATCTCGCGAGCTAGCGCAGAACAAGGCAAAAACAGGCGAGGATGCGGAGTTTACGTGCTGTAAATGAGCAGTCCGAGCGTGCTTTTAACGCCGTTCTGCCGACGCGCAGCAGATCGTAACCGGGTTCTCAGGCTGCGGCGGTAAACCAGTGCTGCCAGGCCAGGCGCACGGTCAAGGCGAGCACCACCAGGATGAACACCGGACGGATGAACTTGGCGCCGCCGCCAATCGCCGTGCGCGCGCCGAAGTAGGCGCCGATCATCAGCGAACTGCCCATGCACAGCCCCATCAGCCACACCACCTGACCCGAGGCGATGAACACCGCCAGCGCGACGATGTTGCTGACGAAGTTCATGCTGCGCGCCACGCCGCTGGCGCGTACCAGGTCCAGCGGGTACATCAGCAGGGTGCTGACGGTCCAGAAGGCGCCAGTCCCGGGGCCGGCCACGCCATCGTAGAAGCCCAGGCCGAGGCCCTGCGGCCACTGGCGGCGCTGGGCGATGCGTGGGTTGGCGTCCAGCGGCGCCTCGGGGGTCTTGCCGAACAGCAGGTACAGACCGCAGCCGAACACCACCACCGGCAGCATGCGATTGAGCCACTCCGCCGGCATCAGGTGCGCGGCCCAGGCGCCCAGCGCGGCGCCAATGGCGGTGGCGATCAGGCCTTTGCGCCACTGGCGCGGCTGGAAAAGCTTGCGCCGGTAGAAGGTGTAGCTGGCCACGGCGGCGCCGAAGGTCGAGCTCAGCTTGTTGGTGCCCAGCGCCAGATGTGGTGGGACGCCGGCGGTGAGCAGGGCAGGAATGGTCAGCAGGCCACCGCCGCCGGCAATGGCGTCGATGAAGCCGGCGAGGAAGGCGACGCCGGCGAGAATGACGAGGGTGGTCGGGTCTACGACGAGTTCGAAGGGCATGGGGTTGGCCTTGATCAGGGGCCCGTCCAGCCACTCTTTTGTAAAGAGCGGGTGGCATAGGAAACGTTAACGGGCCCGAAAGCTGCGACGGTCTGGCTGGCCGCGCAGGGATGCGGTGCGCATAATGCCGGCAATTCTACGAGGAAGGAAATCATTCGATGCAGTACGACGGTCTGGCCTGGGTTGTAGCCTTCGTGGCGCTGTTGGCCCTGATGGTAGCCGCCCGCATTCTGTTCGACCGTCACTGGTTCCTCGGCTGGCTGCGGGGAACGGCGGGAATGCTGTTCGTGGCCATCGCCGCGCTGGTAGCGTTGGTGGCATGGGACCTGCGTAGCTACGACCCGTTGCCGGCGGAACGCCCACTGGCGACGCTGAGCTTCCACAAGGTTGCCGAGCAGCGTTATGAGGTGACGCTGCTGCAGGGTAATGACGAGCGTCGCGTGGAACTGGCCGGGGATCTCTGGCAACTGGACGCGCGGGTACTGGACTGGAAAGGCCTGGCGCGGTTGATCGGCATGGCGCCGGGTTATCGTTTGCAGGACCTTTCTGGTCGCTTCCTGGCGGTTGAGCAGCAGGCCCTCGGGCGCAAGGTGTCGCTGGTTTCCGACGCGCCGGTGGTCGATCTCTGGCGCTGGCTGCGCGATGGCCAGCATGATCTGCTGACCTTCGTGCCGAAGGCGGGGCGGGTGAACTACCTGCCGATGGCCGATCAGGCGGTGTTTGCCGTGCGCTATGGTGCCAGCGGACTGACGGCCGAGCCGATGAATGCGGCGGCGAACCAGGCCCTCAAGGAATGGCAGTGACCTTGTAGGAGCGAGCTTGCCCGCGACCCCGCTTCACGCTGGAGACTCAAGGTGCGATGCGGTTCGCGAGCAAGCTCGCTCCTACGAAAAGCCCAATCGCCGCCAAAGAAAAGGGAGCCAATCGGCTCCCTTTTTTCGTATCCGCGATAACGCTTAGGCGAGGAAGCCGCCGTCTACGTTCAGCGTTACGCCGGTGGTATAGCTGGAGGCATCGCTGGCGAGGTACAGCACGGCACCGGCCATTTCGCTCGGGTCGGCCACGCGCTTGAGCGGGATGCGCTGCAGGGCAACGTTGCGGATGGCGTCGTTGCTGACCAGGGCGGAGGCGAACTTGGTATCGGTCAGGCCCGGCAGCAGCGCGTTGCAGCGGATGTTGAACTGCGCGCATTCCTTGGCAAAGACCTTGGTCATGCTGATCACCGCGGCCTTGGTCACCGAGTAGATGCCCTGGAACTCGCCCGGGGTGACGCCGTTTACCGAGGCGACGTTGATGATGCTGCCGCCACCGTTGGCCTTCATCAGCTTGCCGCCTTCGATGGACATGAAGTAGTAGCCGCGGATGTTCACGTCGACGGTCTTCTGGAAGGCCGACAGGTCGGTGTCCAGCACGTTGCAGAACTGCGGGTTGGTAGCGGCGTTGTTGACCAGAATGTCCAGGCGGCCGAACTGCTCGCGGATCTGTGCGAAGACGGCCTGGATCTGCTCCATTTCACCGATGTGGCAGGCAATCGCAGTGGCCTTGCCGCCGGCGGCGACGATCTCGTCGGCCACAGCCTGGCAGCCATCGATCTTGCGGCTGGAAACGATCACGTGGGCACCCTGTTGGGCCAGCAGTTTGGCGATGGCCTCGCCGATGCCGCGGCTGGCGCCGGAGACGAAGGCAATCTTGCCGTCGAGGTCGAACAGTTGGGTCTTGGACATGGAAATTCTCCTTGTTTTGGGCCGCAAGAGTCGGCTGGCGACCGGCTGCGCGTCGGCCGTACTGCGTTGGAAGCCGGACTCAGATGCTCATTTACAATCGGTAAACTCCGCTCTTCGTCCGGCTTCCGCCTTGTACGGCTCTAGCTCGCCAGGTCGACAGTCGACTCTTACAGGCGGGACTTGCCGATGACCTGCAGGCTCACCTGTTCCAGCAGCTTGTTGGCGTGGATGAAGGTGGCGAAGCGTTTGTCCTGGGTCTGGCCGTGGAAGAAGCGGTAGTAGATCTGCTGCATGATGCCGGCCAGGCGGAACAGGCCGTAGGTGTAGTAGTAATCCAGGTTGTCGATCTGGATGCCGGCGCGCTCGGCGTAGTAGTCGGCGAACTGCTGGCGGGTCAGCATGCCCGGCTCGTGGCTGGGCTGGCGGCGCAGCATCTGCATCGGCTGCGGATCGCCCGCTTCGATCCAGTAGGCGAGGGTGTTGCCCAGGTCCATCAGCGGATCGCCAATGGTGGTCATCTCCCAGTCGAGCACGCCGATGATCTGCATCGGATTGTTCGGGTCGAGGATGACGTTGTCGAAGCGGTAGTCGTTGTGGACGATGCCCGGCTTGTGATGATCGGCCGGCATCTTCTCGCGCAGCCACACTTTCACCTGTTCCCAGGCCGGTGCGTCGGGGGTCAGGGACTTCTCGTAGCGATCGATCCAGCCGCCGATCTGGCGCTGCACGTAGCCTTCGGGCTTGCCCAGGTCACCCAGGCCGCAGGCGTTGTAGTCGACGTTGTGCAGGTCGACGAACTTGTCGATGAAGCTCTTGCACAGGGCGGTGGTCTTCTCGGCGTCGAGATTCAGTTCCTTGGGCAGGTCGCTGCGCAGGATGATGCCGTTGACCCGCTCCATGACGTAGAACTCGGCGCCAATCACCGATTCGTCGGTGCAGTAGGCGTACGCCTTGGGGCAGTAGGGGAAGCCATCCTTGAGCTGGTTCAGGATGCGGAATTCGCGGCCCATGTCGTGGGCGGACTTGGCCTTCTTGCCGAAAGGCGGGCGGCGTAGGACCAGTTCCTGGTTGTCGTACTGGATCAGATAGGTCAGGTTCGAGGCGCCGCCGGGGAACTGGCTGATGCGCGGCTGACCCTGCAGGCCGGGGATGTGGTCCTTGAGGTAGCCGTCGATCACGGCGGCATCGAGTTCTTCACCTTCGCGGGAGCGGATGGTCTGGTCGGTCAACGACATGCTGGTCCCTTCTTGTACTTGGCTTGTACTGGTCATCGCACCGCAGCGAAGGCGGCGGGCAAGGATGGCGCGCAAGGCGGCCTCTGCTGGTGCCTGATGAGTCGTGGCAGGATCAGGCAAAGCAATGATGGCGCCGGGTGATCATTGGCTAATCTAATGTCCGGCCTGATCCGTCACAAGCACGCAAAGCCGTTATTGGCGTTCGTGTTGGACCCCGATCAGGCTGCCTGATCCGAGCCTTGCAGCGGCGCGCGAGCATAAAAAAACCGGAGCCATGGACTCCGGTTTTTCGTGCTGCGCGAGCAGGCTTTCTCGGATCAGACCGGGAACAGTTCGCCCAGCTTCATCGCCAGCATCATGTCGCCTTCGGCGCGCAGCTTGCCAGCCATGAAGGCTTGCATGCCGTCGGTTTCGCCGCTGGTGATGCCCTTGAGGGTCTCGCTGTCCATGATCAGGGTGACGTTGGGGGACTCGGCGTCGCCCTGTACGACTTCGCAGGTGCCATCCTTGACGACCAGGTAGTGGTTGTCGCCGTCTTCGATGTTGAACTGGAACACCAGATCCAGGCCGGCGGCCGCGCTGGCGTTGAACTTGCTCTTCATGGTGGAAACGATGTCAGCAACACTCATGGTTCTATTCCTTTTCTAGGTTTTCTCGCGCGACGTCGAGGTCGCATTGGGCCGGTTCTCAACGATAGGTGATGAGTTCCGGCGCCTTCAACAGTTCCAGATGCACGTGACTGTTGAAGGAAGCCAGGGCCACTTCGCTGCCGCGGAACTTCAGGCGGTTGAGCGAGGTGTTGACGATCTGCCAGTTGAGCTCGAAGGCGTTCAGCGCCGGAATGCCGGTCACCTGCTGGAGTACTGCGGTGATGGTGCCGCCGGAGGTGAAGACGCCGATGTTGTCCTTGCCGCTGGCGGACTCCAGCAGGCGCTTGAGCCCACCGTGCACGGTGTCGAGGAATTCTGCCCAGCTGACCAGGCCGTCCTTGTCGTGGTCGCCGGAAACCCAGCGGGCGATCACGGTGGAGAACAGGCGCTGGAATTCGGCGCGGTGGTCGGCGGCATTGCGCATGATGTGCAGCGCCTGCGGCTCGATTTCCAGCAGATCCGGCAGGTGCGCGCGGATCACCGCGTCGGCTTCGAATTCGTTGAAGGCGGAATCGATTTCCAGAGTCGGGGTGGCGATCCCGGCTTCGTTCAGCCGACCCATCACCGCTTCGGCGGTGTGGCGCTGGCGGCGCAGGTCGCCGGCAACACAGCGGTCGAAGCGCAGGCCGAGGCTGGCCAGGTGTTCGCCGAGGATTTCCGCCTGGCGCACTCCGGTGGCCGAGAGCACATCGTAGTCGTCGGCACCGAATGAAGCCTGGCCATGTCGAATCAGGTAGATGCTTCCCACGCGCAGTATCCCGGCAGGGCTGAAAGTTCCGGCGAGGTTATGAGGATCACCTGGGGCTGTCAACGAAAAAACATACGCTTGTTTGAATGGCATTCGCTGGACTGATACAGCGGTTTGCCAGCGCTGGTGGCGGGCCTGCGGCGTGGGTATGCTTGCGGGATTCACTGCGCTTGTCACGCGTGCGCGAACAGAATTGTAAAAGGGGATGTGAGTGGAGTTTCTAGCGGATTACGCGGGTTTCCTGGCCAAGACCTTCACCGTGGTGGTGGCCATCGTCATCGTCCTGGTGGTGATCGCCGCATTGCGCGGCCGTGGCCGTCGTGGCGGCAGCGGACACCTGGAGGTGCACAAGCTCAACGACTTCTACAAGGAACTGCGCGAGCGCCTGCAGCACAGCGTGCTGGAGAAAGCCAAGCTCAAGGCCCTGCGCAAGTCCGAGGCGAAAACGCTGAAGGACGCGAAAAAGAAGAAGGGCGGCGAGAAGAATCGCGTCTACGTGCTCGATTTCGACGGCGACATCAAGGCTTCGGCCACCGAGCAGCTGCGTCATGAAGTCACCGCACTGCTGACCCTCGCGACCCCGCGCGACGAAGTGGTGCTGCGCCTGGAAAGCGGCGGCGGGATGGTCCACGGCTATGGCCTGGCCGCGTCCCAGCTGGCGCGCATTCGCCAGGCTGGCGTACCGCTGACCGTCTGCGTCGACAAGGTCGCCGCCAGCGGCGGCTACATGATGGCCTGTATCGGCGAGCGCATCCTCTCCGCGCCCTTCGCCATTCTCGGTTCCATTGGCGTGGTGGCGCAGTTGCCCAACGTCAACCGCCTGCTGAAGAAGCACGACATCGATTTCGAGGTGCTCACTGCCGGCGAGTACAAGCGCACCCTGACCGTATTCGGCGAGAACACCGAGAAGGGTCGGGAGAAGTTCCAGGAAGACCTGGAAACCACCCACGAGCTGTTCAAGCGCTTCGTCGTCCACTACCGCCCGCAGCTGGCCATCGACGAAATTGCCACCGGCGAGGTCTGGCTGGGCCAGGCGGCGCTGGGCAAGAAACTGGTCGACGAACTCAAGACCAGTGACGAATACCTGGCCGAACGTGCCCGCGAGGCGGATGTCTACCAGCTCAGCTACGTGCAGAAGAAGTCCATCCAGGAGCGCTTCGGCGTCGGCGTCAGCGGCGTGATCGATCGCGTACTGGTGACCTGGTGGGACCGCCTGGGTCGCAGCCGCTTCTGGCAGTGACTCTTCTGGCAATGATTGTGCGTCGGGCGCCGGGATCGCGCCCGTTTATCGAATTCGAAAGAGGAGGGTCGAGATGAGTGCATTCAAGGCGTTGTGGGTCACGGAGAGCGCGCATGGCGTGTATGACCTGCAGGTGGCCGAGCGGCAGGTTGCCGATCTGCCGGCGGGTGAAGTGCTGGTACGGGTGAAGTATTCCTCGCTCAACTACAAGGATGCGCTGTCTGCCAGCGGTAACCGCGGCGTCACCCGCAAATACCCGCACACGCCCGGCATCGATGCCGCTGGTGTGGTGGAAGAATCCTCCGTGGGCGAATTCGCTGTGGGCGATGAAGTCATCGTCACCGGCTACGACCTGGGCATGAACACGCCGGGCGGTTTCGGCCAGTACATCCGCGTACCCGCGGCCTGGCTGATCAAGCGCCCACAGGGTCTTTCGCTGCGCGAATCGATGATCCTCGGTACCGCCGGCCTGACCGCCGCGCTGTGCGTTGACAAGCTGGAGCGCGCCGGCGTCACGCCGTCCGCCGGGCCGATCCTGGTCACTGGAGCCACCGGTGGCGTGGGCAGCATCGCGGTGATGCTGCTGGCGCAACTGGGCTACACCGTGGCTGCCGCCACCGGCAAGCTGGAGCAGGCCGAACTGCTGAACCGTCTCGGCGCGCGGCAGATCCTCGACCGCGCCACCGTTTCCGATGGCGTCGACAAGCCGCTGCTGCGCGAGCAGTGGGCCGGTGCGGTGGACACCGTGGGCGGCGACATCCTGTTCAACGTGGTCAAGTCGCTGCAGTACGGCGGCAGCGTCGCGTGCTGCGGCCTGACCGCGGGTGCCGCCTTCAAGGCCTCCGTGCTGCCCTTCATCCTGCGCGGCGTGAACCTGCTGGGCGTGGACTCGGTGGAACTGCCGCTGGTGGTCAAGGCTTCCATGTGGGACAAACTGTCCCTGCAATGGAAGCTCGACAACCTCGAAGCGGCGGTGCGCGAAGTCAAGCTCGACGACCTGCCGGCCGCCATTCACCAGATTCTGGCCGGCAAGCTGGTTGGGCGGGTGCTGGTGACCCTCGATTGATGCCCTGGCTGGGCCTGGGGGTCACCCCAGGTCCGGCAGCAGGTAATCCGCCCACAATGAATCGGCAAACTGGCTACGGAAGAAGCCGAAATGGCCGATGCGCTTCACACCGATGTCTTCCGGCGCGACTCTCTTCAGCGTTTTCGGCGAACTCCGGTAGAAGCCGTGCAGCGATTCGGTGTTGCGCCCGGACATCATCTCGTCGTCGGTGAACGAGATGGAGGTGATGGGCGTGCTGACCGATGAATAGGCCTCGCGCACCGCGCCGCCTTCTGCGCCCACCGAGTACTCGGGGTTCAGGCACCAGCGGCGCCATTGCTCGATCACTCCGCGCGGCAGGTCGCCGACCACGCCCAGGCGTTTGCCCGGGAAGTAGCCCAGCAGTGGCGTGATCGTCGGCGCCAGCAGATACCAGAGCAGCCAGGCCTTGTGCCGCAATCCCTTGGTGTTCTCACGCCAGTAGCCGCTGCCGGTGGCGATGGTGAAGGCGCGGTGGATGCGCTCGGTGCCACGCACGAAGGGCAGGATCTGCCCGCCCAGGCTGTGACCGATCCAGAATACCGGCAGGTCGCCGGCGGCCTCGACCACCGCGTCGAGCATCGCGCTGCAGTCGTGGTTGCCCCAGGCCAGGATGTCGATATCCAGGTCGCGCAGATTGCCGGTGCGGGACTTGCCCATGCCTGCGTAGTCGAAAGTCACGGTCAGGTAGCCGCGCTCGGCCAGCCAGTTGGCGAAGGCTGTGTAGAAGCGCTGCTCGACGCCCATCGCGGGGACGATCAGCACCGCTCCGCGGGCTTCGCCGGGCGGGTAGTGCCAGTGGCTGGAGAGGCTGTGGCCGTTGCCGTTGTTCAGTGGGCGGGGGAGCGGTGTGATCATGGCGCGGTCCCTCAGGCCTGGCTGATGTACATGGTGATGTCGGCGCGGAAGACCTTCTTGTCACCGACATAGGCGAGCACCGGGACGATGACGTCGCCATCCTGGTTCCAGTCGATCGCTCGACCATCGGCCACGGCGCGCACGTCGCCCTCGGCCTTGGCCAGATATTCCACCGTCATGCCGCGGGGAATCCAGCGGCGCCCCTTGGGGATTGATACGTCGGTCATGGTTCCGGCGGCCAATTCGGCGGCGTTGCACAGGGCGATGGCGTGCACGGTGCCGATGTGGTTGAGCACTTCGCGGCGCTTGGGGAAGGTCACTTCCGCGTAGCCTGGGCGCAGTTCGACGAACTGCGGGGCGATGCTGGCGAAGTAGGGGGCGACCTGGCCGATCATGGCGCTGAACTGCGCGGGGCCGGCCTGCTGGTACATTTGCATCATCTGACTCATGGCAACTCCGGGGAAAAGCGGATTGAAGATGGATGCGCGCCCAGGCAGTATACGAAGACTAGAAATTAATTCTAGAAAAATATTCTAGAATTATGTTCGAACGGCTTTTCCAACAGGAACCCCATGGCCCGACCTTCCCGCAAAGACGACATCCTCCAGGCTGCGCTGGCCTGCTTCAGTGAATCCGGCGTGGACGCCACCACCATCGAGATGATCCGCGATCGCTCCGGCGCCAGCATCGGCAGCCTCTACCACCATTACGGCAACAAGGAACGGATCATCGGCGCGCTGTACCTCACGGGCGTTGGCCAGTACGCGGCGCTGCTGGACGCTGGGATCGAGGAGGGTATGAGCGCCGAGGCCTGCGTGAAGCTGTTCGTCACTTGCTACGTCGATTGGGTGGCGGCCAACCCGGACTGGGCACGTTTCATCCTGCACAGTCGTGGTCGTGTCGAGGCGGGAGAGGTGGGCGAGGCGTTGCGCGAGGCCAACCGCGAGCAGGGGCGGCGCATCGCCGGGCTGCTTTCCGAGCACCGCAAGGCTGGCGCATTCAAGGCGCTCGCGCCGGAATTGTTCAATTCGGTGGTGATTGGTCCGAGCCAGGACTACGCGCGCAATTGGCTGGCCGGCCGGACGAAGGTGGATCTGATCGATTGCCGGGATCAGTTGGCGCAGATTGCCTGGGAGAGTGTGCGGGCCTGATCCGTCGCGCTGGGCTGCACTATGTAGGAGCGAGCTTGCTCGCGAACCCGCTTGACTCCGAGGCCGCAGGTAACTCTGTTCGCGAGCAAGCTCGCTCCTACGAAAAGCCAAAGAAAAAGCCCCGCGATGCGGGGCTTTTTCATATCGGCCGGATCAGGCGAGCTGGCGGCGACGGAACAGCGGTTGCGGCTGGGTCACCGAGGTCTGGTAGACCTCGGAGAAGTCGTCCAGGCCAGCCAGCGCCGCTTGCGGATCGCGGTCGGCGCGGATGGCGTAGGCGTCGAAACCGCAGCTCTGCATGAAGAACAGCTGGTCACGCAGCACGTCGCCGATGGCGCGTACCTCGCCCTTGTAGCCGAAGCGCTCGCGCAGCAGGCGCGCGGTGCTGAAGCCGCGGCCGTCGGTGAAAGCCGGGAAGTTCACGGCGATCACCTGGAACTTGTCCATATCACCGGCGATGGCCTCGGGCTCTTCGTCCGCATCCAGCCACACGCCCAGGCCGCCATCACGGCCGCGCAGCGCAGGGCCGTGTTCCAGCCACAGGTTCAGCGGGATGATCACGTCGTCGCAGTTGGGCACGGTCTCGAGGGTCGCGTCCTTGGGCAGCAAGTGCCAGCGGTCGTCGACGACCTCGCGGTTCTTAATGATTCGCTGCATATACGCGCTCCTTGAAGGGATCGATGCCGATGCGACGGTAGGTATCGAGGAAACGTTCCTCTTCGGTGCGCTGTTCCACGTAGACGTTGATGATCTTCTCGATCACGTCGGCCATCTGCTCCTGGGCGAACGACGGGCCGAGGATCTGCGCAAGGCTCGCCTCGCGGCTGGCGCTGCCGCCGAGGGAGACCTGGTAGAACTCCTCACCCTTCTTGTCCACGCCGAGGATGCCGATGTGGCCCACGTGGTGGTGGCCGCAGGCGTTCATGCAACCGGAGATGTTCAGGTCGAGGTCGCCAATATCGAACAGGTAGTCCAGGTCGTCGAAGCGACGCTGGATGGCTTCGGCCACCGGGATCGACTTGGCGTTGGCCAGGGAGCAGAAATCACCGCCCGGGCAGCAGATGAGGTCGGTCAGCAGGCCCACGTTCGGGGTGGCGAAACCGTTCTCGCGCAGTTCGCCCCAGAGGGTGAACAACTGCGCCTGCTCGACATCGGCGAGGATGATGTTCTGGTTATGGCTGTTGCGTACTTCGCCGAAGCTGTAGCGGTCGGCCAGGTCGGCGACCACGTCCAGCTGCTTGTCGGTGATGTCGCCAGGCGCTACGCCGGTAGGCTTGAGCGACAGGGTCACGGCGACGTAGCCGGGCTTCTTGTGGGCGAAGGTGTTGCGGGTGCGCCAGCGGGCGAAGCCGGGGTTCTCGGCGTCCAGCTGGGCGAGGGCGGCATCCTGGTCTTCCAGGGCCTGGTAGGCCGGATCGACGAAGTGAGCGGCTACGCGCTGCAACTCGGCGTCGGTCAGGGTGCTGGGGCCGTCCTTCAGGTTCGCCCACTCGGCATCGACCCTCTGGGCGAAGACTTCCGGAGTCAGCGCTTTAACCAGGATCTTGATGCGCGCCTTGTACTTGTTGTCCCGACGGCCATAGCGGTTGTATACGCGCAGGATGGCGTCCAGGTACGACAGCAGGTGTTGCCATGGCAGGAATTCATTGATGAAGCTGCCGACGATCGGAGTACGGCCCAGGCCGCCGCCGACGGAGACGCGGAAGCCCAGCTCGCCAGCTTCGTTCTGCACCGCTTCCAGGCCGATGTCGTGCACTTCGATGGCGGCACGGTCGCTCACGGCGCCGTTGACGGCGATCTTGAACTTGCGCGGCAGGTGGGCGAATTCGGGGTGGAAGGTCGACCACTGACGGATGATCTCGCACCAGGGGCGCGGGTCAACGAGTTCGTCACGGGCGACCCCGGCGAACTGGTCGGTGGTGGTGTTGCGGATGCAGTTGCCGCTGGTCTGGATCGCGTGCATCTGCACGGTGGCCAGTTCGGCAAGGATTTCCGGCACGTCTTCCAGTTCCGGCCAGTTGTACTGGACGTTCTGGCGGGTGCTGATGTGCGCGTAGCCCTTGTCGTAATCGCGGGCGATCTGCGCCAGCTTGCGAACCTGCGTCGAGGACAGCAGGCCGTACGGCACAGCTACCCGCAGCATGGGCGCATAGCGCTGGATGTACAGGCCATTCTGCAGACGCAGCGGGCGGAATTCCTCGCCGGTCAGTTCGCCCGCCAGGTAACGGTGGGTCTGATCGCGGAACTGCTTGACGCGATCCTCTACGATCCTTTGATCGTATTCGTCATATACGTACATGAATCATCCTGCTGTCAGGCTATAGCGCTCAGGGCGTACTGCGTTTCCCAGCGCGCACGGCAACGCGCTCCACGCGGAGTGGGGCGCACGATACCAGTTCGGGAATATGCGCAAAAGTGATGTTTGAGTATATGGCGAGAACTTTCAGATCTAAGCCGCGCCAGGCTTGAAGCGCAGGCGGGACGGGGGCTTGAAACGGGGCGCCTGCGCTGCGGTTGCGCCGCTTCACCTGTGGATTGGCGGCGGCGCAACAGGAGTCGATCAGGCCTCGCGACCGTGGGCGGCATCGCGCAGTTGTGAGGTGTCGACGCGGACGAAGATCGAATCGCCGACGCAAGTCAGCACGTCGCCGGCATAGACTTCGCAGATGATCCGGCTCTTGCGGCCGACGTCGCCTTCGACGTAGGCCTTGAGGGTCAGCGGCACGCCCATGGGCGTCGGCTTGATGTACTTCACGCCCAGGTTGCCGGTGACGCAATCGATGCGCGGCAGGCTGCCTGGTTCGCGGCCTTCGGCGCGATAGTGGTAGGCCATCGCGGTCCAGTTGGAATGGCAGTCCACCAGCATGGCGATCAGGCCGCCGTAGACCAGTTCCGGCCAGCCGCAGTACTTGGCGTCGGGCAGGTGCTCGGCGACGACGTGGACGCCGTCCTCGTGCCAGCGGCTCTTGATGTGCAGTCCGTGTGGGTTGCTGCCGCCGCAGCCGTAGCAGACGCCTTCCGGCGCGACAGTGTCTTGCAGTGAGTCCACGTGCATGGTCCTTCCTTATCCACTTGCTTGTTCTTGTGACGGGATCGTGTCGAAACCGCAGACTAACGGCTTTGGCGGCCCGGCGGAAAGGAAAGCTGCCTTGAGGGGAGGGCGGAGCTGGTCTTAACTCTTGCCTGTGGTCCTTCAGCCAATAACGAGAAGATGGGGGAAGCATGAGCGAAGAAACGTCCCACAAGACCAGCGACAGCGTCGTCGATGCCCGCGCCGCATTCATCCTGATCCTGCTGGTGGTCGCGACCGCCGTGTTCTGGGTCAGCCACCAGTGACAGCGGTGCCGGCGGGTCGTCCTGCGGCCCGCCCGGTACCTCATCTCTCAGCCTGCTTTTCTACAGCCCGGCGAAATGCAGCACCAACTGCACCAGCCCATAGAGCAGAAGCACGAAGACCAGCGTGAAGAGAATGCCCATGGCGATAAAATGACTGGGCTTGCCGTGGGTGAAGTCGCGCGCGCGGTTGCGCCCGCTCTGTACGCCGAAGGCCGCGGCCAGCACGCTGTGCAGCATCTGCCAGAAGCTCGGCGGCTTGTTCTGTTGCTCATCCATCATTCGTCCTCCCTTTGCCTGCAAGCCTAGCTCCTGAGGGCGTGAGCGCTAGAGTTCGATCTGCGTCCACTGGCGTTTCTGCCACATCACCGCGAAGATCGCCGAGGCGAGCCCGCGCTGCAGAATCTGCATGCTCCAGATTGCCAGCAACCCGCCGCCCAGCACCGGGCCGACCAGGTAGGCCAGCGGCAGGAAGAACAGCCACTGGTTGCCCAGGCTGACCGCCATCACCGTGCGCACAGCACCCGCGCCGAGCAGCGCCTGGGTCAGCACCAGCGCCGTGGCGTCGATCACCATGCCCATGCCGGTCAGCATCAGCGGTACGCGGCCCAGTTCGATCAACGCAGGATCGCTGACGAACAGCCGCAGGATGGCCTCGGGAAAAATCCAGAATGGAGCGCCCAGCAGCGCCAGTCCGCAGGCCGCCACTTTCACCACGTCCCAGCCCCAGCGGTGCGCGCTGTCGAAATCACGCTCGCCCATGCTCTGGCTGACCAGGGTGGTCGCCGCCATCCCCAGGCCGACGCCGGGCAGGATCAGGAACAGCGCCAGGTTGATCAGTACGTGGGCTACCGCCAGTTCGCGGGTGCCGACCTGGGCGATGATCCAGAACAGGAGGGTGATGCCGGCAGCGAAGAAGAACTGCTGCAGCGAGTTGGGCAGCGACAGGCGCAGCATGGTGCGGACGTCCCGTTCGCTCGGCAGTCGCGGGTGGAAACCCTGGATACGGGCGTCGCGCCAGGTGATCCAGGCGTAGATCAGCGAGCCGATGTAGAGCGCCAGTGTGGTGCCCAGGCCGCTGCCCACGGCACCCATTTGCGGCAGGCCGAACAGGCCGTGGATCAAGCAGTAGCTGATCGCCGCGTTGGCCAGGTGCATCACCACGAGCGTGCGCATGTACATGCCCGAGCGCCGGGTGCCATTCCAGTAGCCGCGGAAGGAGAAGTTCAGGCCTACGGCGAGCACCGACAGCGCGCGCCACTCGAAGTAGGGGATGCCCACCGCCAGCACTTCGGGGTCGTTGGACAAGGCGCGGACGATGGGTTCGGCGAACAGCAGGCAGATCAGCGTGATCGGCAGCGACAGACCCAGGGCCACCAGCAGCCCGCAGTTCAGCGGCGCGGCCAGCTCGTCGCTGCGGCCTTCACCCCGTCGGCGTGCCACCAGCGCCTGTACGCCGGCACCCAGGCCCATCACCAGGGAAATGGCGACGAAGTTGGCGTAGCTGCCGATGCCGACCCCGGCCAGGGATTTTTCCCCGAGGTGGCCGACCATGGCCGCATCCACCAGGTTGAGCAGGCTCTGGCTGAGCATCCCGCCGATGATCGGCAGGCCCAGGCTAAGGATGTTCTGGAACCGCTGGCGCTCTAGCATGGCGTCTCTGGGCAGTGAGCTCCGGCCTGTTGTGGAGGTCCGGCGGGCCCGTGCCGGTAGGGCGCCGCTGGGTAAAATCCTAGCTGAATGGGCAGTGCTCCGCCCTCTTTTGCATCGGAATATGCCTACGAATATTGCGAAGTTGTTCCGGTGATATTTCCGGTATTTGTGTGAGGCGTGTCACGTTTTTTCGCCTTGGCGAATGAAAGCGACGTACTACGCTGAGACTCAATTGACCAGGGCAAACCTGTGCGAAAGCCAGGGACGCAAAGCCACCGATCTACAGCCCGCAAGGGCCATGACCGCGGGGTTGCCAAGCAGGCCGGACGTTCGTCCGTGCCCTCTGCGAGCTTGTGCTCGGCATCCCCCAACGTCCCGGTGAGCCTCCTGATCAACCCGTGCAGGTTGATGGTGTTTGTTGGCCCAAGGGAGCGCGCCGATGAATCAGCCAGTTCAGTACACCTACGGGTTCGCCCGGATGGCACTGCGAGATCAGGTGGTGTTCAAGTCCATTGTCGGTTTGCTCAGCGGCCGAACACTGGCGCACTGGGCCTATGTCGAAGGTCCGGCCGACCTGCTGGTGGAGGGCGAGGAGGGGGAGCCACGTGTGCAATTGCGCACCGCCGAGGGCGAACCCTTCTGGGTGCACTGGCCGCTGCGCGCCAGCGAAGTCTTCGACTGTCTGGAGCGTGCGGCCCGTGCCATTGGCCATCGGCCAATGGAGATTCCCGGCGATGCCTTGCGTCTGAAGCACTGGCCGGCGGCCTCTCTGCTCAAGGGTGATCATCGCTACGTGCGACTGGCCACGCTGCTCTGCGCTCGAGCCATGAGCCTGGATGAGTTGTGCGAGCGTTCCGGCGTTCCGCATCAGGTGGCGGAAAATTTCGTCCGTGTAATGGCCACCCAGGAAATGCTTCAACGCAGTGAGGCTCCGGTAGTATCTCCGTCGCAAACCACCGCACCCGTCGGCCTGCTGGCTCGCATCCGTCGCCACCTTGGTCTGGGCAGTGCTGCGGAGGACGGCCGATGAGGGAATACAAGATCCTCTTCACCGGCACCATGGGTGCCGGCAAGACCACCGCCATCGCCGCCATCAGCGATATCGAACCGGTCAGCACCGATGTGCAGAACAACGACCCCAGCCTGGACAAGGCGCGCACGACTGTCGGCCTGGATTACGGCGAAGTGGTGCTCGGCCCGGACGAGCGCCTGCGCCTCTACGGCACTCCCGGCCAGGCACGCTTCGCCTTCATGTGGGGGATTCTCGCACGCGGAGCGCTGGGACTGGTGATCCTCATCGACAACTCGCGCCCCGATCCGCTGGGCGACTTGCGGGTTTACCTGGACGGATTTGCCGATTGCATCGCCAGCGCGCCCTGCGTAATCGGCGTCGGCCGACTACCGGGCAATCCCAGTCCCGGCCTGGACGACTACGCCGCCGCCCTGGCGCAAACCGGGCACAGCTTCCCGGTGGTGGAAGTGGACGTGCGCGAAGCGGAGCAGGTGCGTCTACTGCTCGATCTGCTCCTGCTGCAACTGGAATGCACGGCGGCCTGAGGCCTGAAGTTCGCCACAGATTGGAGTCGACCATGGAACATGCCCTGACGAGCCTGCCGGAACGACTGCGTCACGACGCCGAACTGGCGCTGGACGAACTCGGCGCCAGCCTGGGCAGGCTGAGCGCGGCGGTAATTGCCACCACCGATGGTTTCGAAGTGGCCTCCCGCGCCGGCAAGGGGCTGGAGGTTTCCAAGCTGGCAGCGATGGCCTGCTCGATCTCTGCTCTCGGCGCCATGGTTGGCCAGGAGAGCGAAGTCGGGCCGCACCAGAACGTGATAGTCGAGGCGAGCGAAGGCTACATCGTCATCGTCGACATCCCGCACCCGAGCCACCCGATGATCCTCAACCTGGTTGCCGACCGCGAGGAGATGCTGGGGCAGGTGCTCTACCAGGCAAAGCGAACCGCAACACGGTTGGCAGATCTGTCGCTGGCCGGCTGAGACAACAGGCTTCGCGGCGCGCGCGGCTGCGGAGCCCGATAACAGGACGCGCACTCAAGGAGTTATCGCTATGGCAGCACTGCAACAATCGCTGGACGAACTGCTGAACCTGGATGGTGCCTTGGCGTCGGCCGTGGTGGATGCCAAGAGCGGCATGCTGCTCGGACAGGCGGGGGGTGGCGTGGATCTAGAACTGGCCGCGGCGGGTAACACAGAAGTGGTCCGTGCCAAGCTCAAGACCATGAAGTCCCTGGCGCTCAACGACGTAATCGAGGACATCCTCATCACCCTCGGCCGCCAGTACCACATCATCCGCCCGATGGCGAAGCACGAAGGCGTGTTCATGTACTACGTGCTGGACAAGGTGAAGGCCAACCTGGCGCTGGCTCGACGCAAGCTGCAGGAGGTAGAGGGTCAGATGGCTATCTGACGAATACGTCGGGGCGAAATCGTGGGCCAGCCTGGGAGGCTTGCCCACGTTTCTATTTGTGCGGGTATTACTCGAACAGGCCGTGCCAGCAGTCGCTCAATTCGCCCAGCTCGAAGGACTTCGCCCAGGACTGTTTCTCCAGCCACAGGCGAGTGGTTTCGCGATCGGCTTCGGTCAGGCTGCCAACGGCGTTCAGGCACAGGTAGCCTGTGAATTCACCGTCTTCAGTGGCGCCGCCGACGAAGACCCTGCCCTCGGACTCGACGAAAGCGATCCACTGGTCAAGCACGTCGTCCAGGTCGCCGCTGTAGTTCACTTCCAGGCTGAAGCCGAACTCCTGGAACTCGCCCAGGCGCAGTTTTTTCAGCAGGCGGCGCTTGCGCGGCTTGGCCATTTGTTCGGGGGTGAGGTATTTCATCGATGTCTCCTTGAGAAGCGCTAACCAGGCTTGGCGACCTGGATCCGGCAATCGCCAGCCGGCCATGATACCACTCCTGGCCTTGGAGCCAGTTCATCCCCACAACAATGCTGCATGGCGCTGTTCAATTCTCACTCGGGAGACCCCGTCATCCAGCAAAAGGCACCTGCAGGTGCCTTTTTCGGTATCGCAGCCGCTAAAGATAAAAAACCGTCAGCTGCGCCGTGCCACTAACCTTTCCACCCAACACTTGTGCGGCAGTGCCGGTGCGGAAGTACGACACGTTCATCTTGATGGGCAGGCTCGAATTCCCCGCGGCAGGACTGTAGTCGGACACCACATAACTGGAGTCGCCTAAGCGAATGGGCGCGGTGTTGGTCTCATTGGTGATGCGCAGGCCTACCCCCTTGGCCATATCCGCCCCGGAGGCGTTCTGGAAGGTGCCGTCGGTTGCGCTGATGACCGGCATGATGGAGTCCAACTGGTATTGGATGGCGTTCATGCCTGCAGGGCAGTTCCGTAGTACGAACTGGAAAGGGGTCGTCTGTACGCTGGTAGCTGAGGCGAACACCGATTTATTGATGGTGGGCAACGTGATATTGCCGCCCTCGGCGCTGCAACCCAATGCCTGAAACTGCACGCTGCCAATATTGTAGTTGGTGCTACCTGTCCCGGTGGAGTACGCGCCATCCACCTGTAGCGCCGTGTTGGTCAGGGTGAAACCTTGCAACATGCCGGCGGCGATCTTGCCTGTTTTGATCAACCGCGCCTGTACTTGCATGCCGAAGGTGTATTCCCCGGTGCCACTGGTATAGCAGTAACGGTTGCTGTAGGGGATCGTTCCGGACGCGGCCACCCAGGGATACCAGCCTTGCATGCCGGCAGAGCCATCAATCGCCCCCTCACAGCCTGGGCCAGTGGTGTAGTAGCGCAATCCGTAAATGATTCCCACGCCAGGTGTTGCGGTTTGAAGAACTTTATAAGTTATGCCGTTCTCGCTGTAAGAACCGGCTTGGCTGAAAGTCGGGAATTTCAGGCCGATGCCAACCTGAGTATTATTACTGGCTGTGCAGGTGTAAGTATTTTGGGTGGCCGCCCCCATGACCCACCCAGAAAGCGGGACTAAAGCGGACGTGTTATCTCTGGGGACCGAAATTGGACTGGGGAAGTTGAAGGTTTCAACACCCGTTCCATTGAAGTTGCAGTTGAATGCAGCCATGGAATATGGGCTGCACAGCGGGATGGTCAATACACCTGCAACGCGAATCAGCTTCAGTAGCCGCTCGAGCGTCATCTTTCGGATCATGTTTTCGAGCCTCTGTGGGATTAAAAGATACGGGCAACTAGCCGTCGAAAGGTGGTGTTGCTGGCAAGTATCGTATTAATGCAGAGTGCGAAAAATAGTTCTGTCCGATTGGGCTGCTAAAGGTTAGGAGGTTTTCTCGCGAAATAGAGGATATTCTAACAGTGGTAGGGCGAGTGCCGGAAAGTTCTGTAGGGCTAACTATTGGTGGGGCTTATTTCCTGTCAGCCGCTGCCGGATTAATGTTAATTTCAGAAATTTGGCGGCTTTTATTTAGTTGGTGAGAAGCCGTAGCGGGATGGATGGTCGGCGAGAATCCAGTTCGGATACGCAGCGTGATAGGCCAGTTCGATATGGTTTGCCACCTGCTGTGGTGCATTTTCCCATGCTAGTTCTACAGGCGGGAAAATCCGGTGGCCGAAATGGCCCTTTGAAAAGGTCAAATAGAAGTTCACCAGCAAGGCATCGGCGTGGCTGCCGATGGTAAATACGCCGCGGTGTAAACGTGCCGGCCGACCCTGGATGGACACTTCCACCGTTTCCATCGGGAAGCGCTGCATCATATAAGGCGGTACATCGCTGAAAAGGACGGCTATCTTTTCCTGTCGTAGTGCACGCATCAGCCGCAGGCCTAACGCCGAGCGTTTTTCCTCATCGTAGGTGTGCAGCAGTCGCAAACCGGGAATCAATATATCCTCCCGATTTCCATAAGCCTGGCGCGGGCTGCCTGACACTACCGCCAACTCGGCCATGTTCAGTTTCGCCCGTAGCGCGTCGACTACATAGATGTTGGCGTATTCGGATACGTAGTGAAAAGGCGAGATGATAATCGGCCGCTTGGGGTTGTCATGGCGAACTGCAGCAACCGTGTCGGCCAATTCCTGAGCGGTGGCCTCCAGCTCCGGACAATAGCCGCCGAGCCCCGACAAGCGACCTAAATGCATGCGCCGGTCAATCAGGGTCTCCAACTCACCGCTGGCCATGGTGCGCCAGACATTGCCCTGAGTCAGGCATTCGCTGTCGCGCCCCCATTCGTAACGCAACCGACCATCCCAGCGAACGCCGGAATTGAACAGGCTTCGGCAGGTCCATAACGTGACTGCCAGTGGCTCCAGCCAACCGGCCGGCATTCTGAGCAGGACCTGATCGCGCCATCTGAGTCTTATACCCTCGCGCCTATTGGTCATGGGCGCTCAACCAGCTGTCGATAATCTGAATGTCGTCCAGGGTCAGCCCGGCGATTTCGGCTTTGAGCGCCAAAAAGGCGGAAAGCATGTCATAGACCGCCTTGGTCTGCTCCGAGCGGCTGGTGAAGACCGCTTCCTGAGCCCTCAGCACGTCCAGGTTGGTCCGGCTGCCAACCTTGAAGCCCATTCGGGTGGACTCCAGTGCGGCCTGATTGCCACGGATGATGTCTTCCAGCGCGGTGCTGCGGTCTCGTGCCCAGTTGAAGCGTTGGTACCACTCGCGTGCATCCGCACCTGATTTGCGGGTGGCCGCCAACAGGGTGTTCTGCGCTTTCTCTTCACCAGCGGAGGCTTGGCGAATCCGCGCCCGATTCTCTCCGCCGGTAAAGATCGGTGCGGAAATGGTCAGCATGGCGGTGTTGGTCGTGGTGGGTTCCGAGTAGCCTGAAGCGGCGCCCGAGGGGGAGTGACTGGCGCTCAAATTGACCACGGGATAACGCTGCGCGCGGGCTTTCTCCACCTCGCCATCGGCTATGCGGGCCTGCAGTTGAGCGAGCTGGACGGGGAAGCTGTGGGATTGCGCTTGACGCACCCAGCGGTCGACCTCGGATGCCCTCAGCCAGAGCTTGGGCTTGCCCGCAGGCAGTGTTCTGGGCGGTTCGATGTCTCGCCCAATCAGCGTCGCCACGGCGCTACGACTGGAGTCCAATTCGCGCTCCGCATCCTGTAGTTGCAGTTGTGCCTCGCTCAGGCGCGAGGT
The DNA here is from genome assembly GCF_057444315.1 of Pseudomonas sp. PVC-3-1. NCBI lineage: Bacteria > Pseudomonadati > Pseudomonadota > Gammaproteobacteria > Pseudomonadales > Pseudomonadaceae > Pseudomonas > Pseudomonas sp. PVC-3-1. Next base: position 5,184,539 of record NZ_CM172023.1, on the reverse strand, counting down.
GGCCTCCTGCACGTCGATGACCGTCGCTTCGCCGCCGGCCTGTAGTCTCAATGCCAAGGCGCGCTGCTCCGACACCGCGCGCAGATAGTCGGCGGCACGGGACACTCTTTGCGACGCCACGAGCATGTCCATGTAGGCAGTCGCGCTGCGCAGCATCAGGTCTTGCCTGGCGCTGGCGAATTCGAGCTCCGCCAAAGTGCTCGACATTCCCGCCTGCTTGAGATCTACCCAACGCTCCCAATCGAACACGGGCTGATTGAGCGTGATCATCCAACCGTTCTGCCAGTAGCTCATTGTGGGAGCGTTATCCGTTTGCTGGCGGTTGTAGGTTCTTCCCCATCCGCCGTCCAGCCGCGGCAGCAGGGCGGCTCTGGCCTTGGGAATCTCCTGGCGGGCCATGTCCAGCTCGCTGCCGGAGGCCGCCAGTTCGGCGTCATGAGCCAGCGCGTCCCTGACCGCGGACAACATCTCGCCGGCTGGTGCCTGCCAGGGCATCAGCAGCAGGCTCAGTCCCAGCACCTTGTGTAAGACGCCCGGCCTCATACGTGGGATCTCTGGCGCGACTCGCGCGCAAGGAGGCGTCCGTCGAGCAACTGGAAGCTGCAATCAAATCGCGAGGCGAGGGAGTGGTCATGAGTGATGACAATGAGTGTCCGCTCCAGGCTCAACAGCAGGTCGGCGATCTGCCCGACTGATTGCGGATCGAGGTTGGAGGTGGGTTCATCAAGCAGCAGCAGTTCCGCATCCTGATAGAGCGCCCGAGCCAGTAGCAGGCGTTGGCGCTGACCGGCGGATATATTGGCGATCGAATCGCTGATCACCGTTTGTGTCCGCATGGGTAACTGCATGACATCCGCCAGCAACCCGACGTCCTTGAGGAGCTGGTTGATACGGTTGTGATCGGCATTGGCGCTGAACAGGGAAATGTTGTCGGCGATACTGCCATTGAGAATCAGATCGCCTTGGCGCATCTGCGTCATGTGCTGGCGGATTTCATTGACGGCGAGGTTGGCATAGCTCACCTCATTCAGACGAAGATCGCCGTGCTGAAGCGGTTCGGCTGCGCAAAGCATCTTGAACAGGGTGGATTTCCCCACTCCGGACGGACCGACTATGGCGATTTTGTCGCCCCGCCGTATCACCAGGTTCACTCCGGACAGCACCTCGCGATCCGACAGTCCGTAGCTGAATGAGAGATCGCGCACCTGTATCGAGTCGAAGCGCTGCAGTAGCGTCGAGCGGGCCTTGGGGTCGGTGGCGGCATAGTGTTCCGATTCGTGCTCCACGATATCGGCAACCCGCTGCACGGGAACGCTCAGCATGAATCGACCAAACAAGGCGTTGATCGAGTTGGCCAGGCGTTCGGAAGCGAGCGACTTGTAGATCATGAACGAGTAGAACACGCCCACCGATACCTTGCCGTCGAGCATCAGCCCACTGGCCAGCCAGGTGATAGCGAGCAGGTCGGTGTACTCCACCAGCTTCAACACGGCATCGCGGGCCGCAGCCAGCTTGGCGCTGTAAAGCGTGGCCGCCGCGTTGGCTCGGAACTTTGACATGAAGATGGCCGTGCGACGGATTTCACCGCAAGCCAGTTTGATCAGCGAAGCGCCACGAATGGTCTCGATCATGGTGTCGTCGCATTGCGCCGAGCGCTCCAGGACCAGCATGTGTGCATCGCGCATCGGCACGTAAAGCGCGAACGCCGTACCCAGGTAGACGGCGAAGATGCTCAGCGCAACGCAAGCAAGCAGCGCGCTTTGCATCAGCATCAAGGCGATGGCGACGACTGCGACGACCAGGTCGATCCGCAGCGAGATAGCCGTTTGCACGGTATAGGTGTTGATCTCGTCCTGGGATTTCACACGGGCGAACAGGTCACCCACATTGCGTTTCTCGAAGTAGGAAATGGGATTGCTCAACAGCTTTCCCACCAGTCCCTGGGTGACGTTGACGCTGACCAGGGCGCCGGCCAGGGCCGTCAGATACTGCTGCACGAAGCGGCTGAAGGTGCCGATGGCGAAGATGCTGGCGAACGTCACGGCCAGAATGTGCAGCAGGTTGCGGTTGTCGCTCGTCACCACATGGTCGAGCACCAGGTTGCCGAAATAGGGCATGGCCAGTATCGCGAACTGGCTGCCAATCGCGATGAACATCAACTTGATGATCTGGCTTCGCAGTTGGGGGTTCAAACTGCGCACGCGCGCGAGTGCGCCGGGTACTGGCGAGTGCGCGCGTATGCGTGGAAGCTGGGGCGTCGGGGCGCATTCGAGCAGGAAGCCGGACACGTTCGCCAGGAACATGTCCAGGGAGAGGCGACGACGACCCGAGGCCGGGTCGATCACCACGACGTGGCCTCGACGGTATTTCTCGAATACCACGAAATGGGCGCCGCCAAAGTGCAGTATGGAGCCGGGCTTGATCGAGCGAAGGTCGTCCGCATCGAATTGGAATGCCTGGACGGCGAGGCCGAAATCGGTGGCCACGTCGTACAAATCCATCAACGTCAGGCCGTGGGAGGAAATGGGGCAATGCGCGGAAATTTCCCGCACCTCTGTCGCCCGGCCCAGGTGAGTCAGCACCATTGCCAGGCAGGCATAGCCGCAGTCGGCGACTTCGTTCTGGTATATGACCCGCACAATCAGCCTCGGATAATCTGGAAGAGAGGCTCAAGCACCCACTCTGCGATGGTGCGTCGCTCAACGACGACGCTGGCGGTACCCTGCATGCCAGGGAGGGCGCGCAGTGGCTCTGGAGATGCGCCGAAGGTGTCACTGGCCAGCGCCGCCCACGCCATGTAGTTGTTGGATTCCACGACTTTGGTTGCGTTGGCCGTGGAGGGGTTGTCGGTCTTGCTCATCGTGGTATCGGAAATCGATTCGATACGGGCTTGCAAGGCGCCGAAGCGGGCGTATGGGAAGGCATCGAGCTTGATGCGGACGAGTTGGCCTTCCTTGACGAACCCGCGTTGGCGGGACGGAATGTTCAGTGCCGCGACCAGTGGGCGCGTAGATCCGGTATGGATGACCAGGGCAATGTCTTCCGCCTGAAGCGAATGCCCGGCAACCAGACCCGAGAACGTGATAACGCCTTCATGGGGAGCGAAAATGGTGGTGTTCTGGCGGGAGGATTCGTAGCGCAGGCGAATGTCCTGCTCATCACGGAGCAACTGAGAGTCGGCTTCACGCTGCTGGGCTGCCAGTTCATGCTGGTTGCCGCGAAGCGTGGCTATTTCACTCATCAGCGACTGCCGCCTGGCGTCGCCCTGGGCTACTTCGGCGGCGCTCTGGTTGGCCTGCAGCCGCGCCTGGTCGACGCGATCAGCCGTCACATAATCGGCCATGCCCTGGATGCGATCGAGGGTGCCGCGGGCATCCGCAGCCATCTGCCGGGTACGTTGTTGTTGCTGCTCGATGGCGCGCAATTCCAGACGCCGGGCTGCTTCGCTGAATTCATTGGACTGAATGCGGGCGGCGAGGGTCGCGATACGGTCGTCATGCTGGCGCCGAACGGTAGCAATCTGTTCGTCACGCATCGTCTCGTCGAATGTTGCACGGGGAGTGCCGTCGCTTGAAAGGTTCAAGTCCCTGGCCAGTGTGAACAGCGGTTGACCCTGGCTGACAGTTTGCCCGGAGTGAACCTGAACGGCTGTCACCAATCCCGTGAGGCCACCGACCTTGATCTCGGAAGGGGATACGATTTCACAGGGAACATCGCGTTTGAGTTCAATCTCCTGGAAAAAGCCGAAGATAATGCTGAGCGCAACGATTGCCGACGTGAAATAGGTAATCCATCGCCAGGATATGTCGGTGAAACGCGGCAGTTTTTCTGCTTGGATACTCAAACTTTCGACCTTTATGTATTGCTCAGGGGCTTGGTTTTAATTGCCGGAAATCCAATCCCGTTTTCCAAAGCACAAAACGCTGCCCGGCATTTAACTGCCGGGCAGCGTTTTTCAGCCGTATCTGCTCGCTAATCCAATCTCATGCGTGCCGACGACTGGAAGTCGGGGCGACAGCGATCAAATGAGTGTTAGCAAAGCAAGATGCTGAATTATGGAGCGATGTTGCCGCCGCCGCCGGCGCTGCCGCCGCCGTCTACCGGCGGAACCGGGGTCGGGCATGGAGTGCATTTCTTCTTGCTCTTGCAGCAGCCGCCTGCCAGTTCGGACTTGATCAGATCATCGCGATTTACTTTTTTCATTTTCAGTTCCCTGAAATAGCGGGTTTAGAGGTAAAGCATATGTTGCGGTGTTGCTCTTTGTGGACGTCACTGAATTGAGTGCCAAAAGCTTTGATAAACGTATCGGATATGCTGTTTGCATGGTTGAACGTTTAATGAGGTGTTCCAATTTCTCGCAGTTTAAGTTCAGGTTCGAATGTGCAGGGTCGGTGCTTGATAAATCAATGCGCTGCAGTGCGATTAGCAGGAGGTTTCCTGAATTGAAAATTGCTGCAAGAGGGGTTGGGGATATGATCTTTTTTTGGCGGGGTGTCCGCAATAGCGAAGTAGTTGCGAATTCTGTAAGAAGCTTCTGGTGCGCCAGAATTTACTGAGGGGAGTTTTCGGTAATGAGGAATAACCAATTCATATATGGCCGTCTGGGGGCAGAAGACCCATGGCATTCCATGCGCAATATTGACGAGTGAAGTAGCTCGGAGAGAACGGTGAATCAAATCGAAAAGAACGAATGAAGCGGAGGAACAATTATCTGGATGTAATAAATGTCTACCGGGAATTTCACGGTAGACATTTATCAAGGCGGATTCAGCTATCGTAGCCCAGGTTTGGTGACAGCCAGCGTTCGCTGGTGCTGATCTCCTGGTCCTTGCGCGCGCTGTAGCGTTCTATCTGGTCCTTGTCGAGCTTGCCGACGGCGAAGTACTGGGCCTGCGGATGGGCGAAGTACCAGCCGCTGACGGCGGCGGCGGGGAACATGGCGTAGTGCTCGGTCAGGGTTACGCCGGACAGACCTTTCGGGTCGAGCAGTTTGAACAGCGTGCCTTTCTCGGTGTGGTCCGGGCAGGCCGGGTAGCCGGGCGCCGGGCGGATGCCGACGTATTGCTCCTTGATCAGCGCCTCGTTGTCCAGGTGCTCCTCGGGCTGGTAGCCCCAGTATTCCTTACGCACACGCTCGTGCAGCCACTCGGCGCAGGCTTCGGCGAGGCGGTCGGCGAGGGCCTTGACCATGATCGCGCTGTAGTCATCGCCTTGGGCCTCGTAGGCCTTGGCCACTTCCTCGGCGCCGATGCCGGCGGTGGTGATGAAGCCGCCGACGTAGTCCTTCACGCCGCTGTCCTTGGGCGCGACGAAGTCGGCCAGGCTGAAGTTCGGCTTGCCGTCGGGCTTGATGGTCTGCTGGCGCAGGTGGTGCAAGGTGGCCAGCTTGTGGCCGTCGTCGCCGTAGACTTCCAGGTCGTCGTGATGCACCTGGTTGGCCGGCCAGAAGCCCAGTACCGCGCGGGACTTGATCAGTTTCTCGTCGATCAGCTTCTTCAGCATCGCCTGGGCGTCGTTGAACAGGCTGGTGGCTGCCTCGCCCACGACTTCGTCGGTGAGGATGCGCGGATACTTGCCGGCCAGGTCCCAGGAGATGAAGAAGGGCGTCCAGTCGATGTACTCGGCCAGCACGTTCAGATCGATGTCATCCAGCACCTTGACGCCGGTAAAGCTCGGCACCGGCGGCTGGTAACCGGCCCAGTCGAACTGCGGCTTGGCGGCGATGGCCTGCTCGTAGGTCAGGCGCTCGGTGCGGGCGCTGCGGTTGGCGGTGCGCTCGCGCACTTCGGCGTATTCCTCGCGCAGCTTGCGGGCGTACTCGGGCTTCATTTCCTTGGACAGCAGGGTGGTTGCCACCCCCACCGCGCGGGAGGCGTCGGTGACGTAGACCACGGCGTCGTTGCTGTACTGCGGGTCGATCTTCACTGCCGTGTGCGCCTTGGAAGTGGTGGCGCCACCGATCAGCAGGGGCAGGTGGAAATTCTGCCGCTGCATCTCCTTGGCCACGTGGACCATCTCGTCCAGCGACGGGGTGATCAGGCCGGACAGGCCGATGATGTCGCACTTCTGCTCGCGGGCGGTCTGCAGGATCTTCTCCGCCGGGACCATCACGCCGAGGTCGACGATGTCATAGCCGTTGCAGCCCAGCACCACGCCGACGATGTTCTTGCCGATGTCGTGCACATCGCCCTTCACGGTGGCCATGAGGATCTTGCCCTTGGCCTCAGGCTTGTCGCCTTTTTCCGCTTCGATGAAGGGAATCAGGTGGGCCACCGCCTGCTTCATCACACGGGCGGATTTCACCACCTGCGGGAGGAACATCTTGCCGGCGCCGAACAGGTCGCCGACCACGTTCATGCCGGACATCAGCGGGCCCTCAATGACCTCGATGGGGCGCGCGCACTTCTGCCGGCACTCCTCGGTGTCCTCGACGATCCAGGTGGTGATGCCTTTGACCAGGGCATGTTCCAGGCGCTTCTCGACGCTATGGCTGCGCCATTCCTCGTTCTCGACTTCCTTGGTGGCGCCGCCGCACTTGTAGTTATCGGCGATGGCCAGCAGCGCTTCGGTTGCATCCGGGCTGCGGTTGAGCACCACGTCCTCGACCTTGTCACGCAGTTCCTGCGGGATCTCGTCGTAGATCTCCAGCTGGCCGGCGTTGACGATGCCCATCGTCAGGCCGTTCTGGATCGCGTAGTAGAGGAACACCGAATGGATCGCCTCGCGCACCGGGTTGTTGCCGCGGAACGAGAACGATACGTTCGATACGCCGCCGGAGGTCAGGGCGTAGGGGAGGTTGTCACGGATGTACGCGCAGGCCTCGATGAAGTCGACCGCGTAGTTATTGTGCTCCTCGATGCCGGTGGCGACCGCGAAGATGTTCGGGTCGAAGATGATGTCTTCCGGCGGGAAGCCCACTTCGTTGACCAGGATGTCGTAGGAGCGCTGGCAGATTTCTTCCTTGCGCGCCTGGGTGTCGGCCTGGCCGGCTTCGTCGAAGGCCATTACCACCACGGCGGCGCCGTAGCGCTTGCACAGGCGGGCGTGGTGCTTGAACTGCTCGACGCCTTCCTTCATGGAGATGGAGTTGACGATGCCCTTGCCCTGAATGCATTTCAGGCCGGCTTCGATCACTTCCCACTTGGAGGAGTCGATCATGATCGGCACGCGGGAAATGTCCGGCTCGGAGGCGATCAGGTTGAGGAACTTCACCATGGCCGCCTTGGAGTCGAGCATGCCCTCGTCCATGTTGATGTCGATCACCTGGGCGCCGGCTTCCACCTGCTGCTGCGCGACTTCCAGCGCTTCGGCGTAGTTTTCCTCGCGAATCAGGCGGGCGAACTTGGCCGAGCCGGTGATGTTGGTGCGCTCACCGACGTTCACGAACAGCGAGTTGCGGTCGATGGTGAACGGCTCAAGGCCGGACAGGCGGCAGGCGCGGGGGATTTCCGGAATGGTACGCGGCGCGTACTTGGCCACGGCCTTGGCGATGGCTTCGATGTGGCCCGGCGTGGTGCCACAGCAGCCGCCGATGATGTTGAGGAAGCCCGAAGCGGCGAACTCCTCGACCACCACCGCCATCTGCGCCGGGGTCTCGTCGTACTCGCCGAAGGCATTCGGCAGGCCGGCGTTGGGGTGGGCGGAGACGTGGGTACCGGCCTTGGTCGCCAGTTCTTCCAGGTAGGGGCGCAGCTCTTTGGCGCCCAGGGCGCAGTTCAGGCCGACGGAGATCGGGTTGGCGTGGCGCACCGAGTTCCAGAAGGCTTCGGTGGTCTGGCCCGACAGGGTGCGGCCGGAGGCGTCGGTGATGGTGCCGGAGATCATGATCGGCAGCTCGACGCCCAGTTCTTCATAGACGCCCTGCACGGCGAAGATCGCGGCCTTGGCGTTGAGGGTGTCGAAGATGGTCTCGATCAGGATCAGGTCCGCGCCGCCCTCGATCAGGCCACGGGTGGATTCGCTGTAGTTCTCCACCAGTTCGTCGAAGGTGACGTTGCGGAAGCCGGGGTCGTTGACGTCCGGAGAGATCGAGCAGGTGCGGCTGGTCGGGCCGAGGACGCCGGCGACGAAGCGCGGGCGGTCCGGGGTTTCGGCGGTCTTGGCGTCAGCCACTTCACGGGCCAGGCGCGCGCCTTCCACGTTCATCTCGTAGGCCAGTTCCTGCATGTCGTAGTCGGCCTGGGACACGCGGGTGGCGTTGAAGGTATTGGTCTCGAGGATGTCGGCGCCGGCATCGAGATAGGCCTTCTCGATAGCCTGGATGACGTCCGGGCGGCTGAGCAGCAACAGGTCGTTGTTGCCCTTCACGTCGCTCGGCCAGTCGGCGAAGCGCGCGCCACGGTAGTCCTCTTCCTGCAGCTTGTAGCTCTGGATCATGGTGCCCATGCCGCCGTCGAGGATCAGGATGCGCTCCTTGAGGGCTTGCTGAAGGGCTTGCAGGCGTGCGGCACGGTCGATCATTGGGATACCTGGAAAAGGGCGTGACGAAAGGTCGCTGATGATATCAAACCTGCAGGAAATTTGACCGTCTCGGGTTTTACATGAGGATTGTTCATGTTCAGTCTTTGGTTGGAGCGCATTACAGCGGCACTCCCGCTAGAATCCGCTCCATCCTGATGTCCGGAGTCCTTCATGTCCCTGCGAGCCCGTTTCACGTTGCTCATCGCATCCCTGACGTTTTCGGCCCTGGCCCAGGCGGGAGGGCTGTCCTACACCAAGGACATCCAGCTGATCTTCACCGAGAAATGCGTGGCCTGCCACGCCTGCTACGACTCACCGTGCCAGCTCAACCTGACGGCCGCCGAAGGCGCCCAGCGCGGGGCGAACAAGCTGCCGGTCTACGACGGCGGGCGGACCAAGGCTCAGGACCCGACCCGGCTGTTCCTCGACGCCCATGGCGCGGATGCCTGGCGGCGCAAGGATTTCTGGTCGGTGCTCGACGGCCGCGGCAGCCAGGCTGCGCTGATGGCCCGGATGATCGACCTGGGACATGAGCATCCGTTAGTGCCCAACGCGAAGATTCCCGGCGGGCTGGACCTGTCGATCTACCGCACCAACCAGTGCCCGACGCCCGACAGCATCGACGACTTCGTCGCGAAGAACCCGCGCAGCGGCATGCCCTTCGCCGTCACCGGCCTGAGCGACAAGCAACGCTCCACCATCAAGACCTGGCTCGCCCAGGGCGCGCCGGTGGACGAGCAGGCGTGGCAGCCGGGTAGCGGGGAAGCACAGCAGATCGACGAGTGGGAAAGCTTCCTCAACCAGCCGGGCGCCCGCCAGAGCCTGGTGTCGCGTTGGATCTACGAGCACCTGTTCCTCGCCCACCTGTACTTCACCGAGCGCGGCGAGCCGGGGCATTTCTTCCAGCTGGTGCGCTCGCGCACGCCCAGCGGCCAGCCCATCGACCCCATCGCCACGCGGCGGCCGAACGACGATCCGGGCAATACCTTCTACTACCGCCTCTGGCCGATCCAGGGTGTGATCGTGCACAAGACGCACATCACCTATCCGCTCAACGAGGCGCGGCTCAAGCGCAACCAGGAGCTGTTCTACGGCACCGCCTGGACTACCGACAAGGTGCCCGGTTACGGCCTGCAGCACCGCGCCAACCCGTTCGTGACCTTCGAGGCGATCCCGGCGCGGGCGCGCTATCAGTTCATGCTGGATAACGCCGAGTATTTCGTCCGCACCTTCATCCGCGGGCCGGTGTGCCGCGGGCAGATCGCCACCGACGTGATCCGCGACAACTTCTGGGCAGTGTTCCAGGACCCGGACCACGACCTCTATGTCACCGATCCGAAGTTCCAGCGCCAGGCCTCGCCGCTGCTGGCGCTGCCGGGGCAGATCGATGACGTGGGCGCCATGCTGTCGCAGTGGCGTTCCTACCGCGACAAGCGCAATCAATATGAGGAGCTGCGCCAGGACGTCTACGACGAGGCGCCGGCGCCGACCTGGGCCGACATCTGGGCCGGCAACGACAACGCCGTGCTGAGCATCTTCCGCCAGTTCGACAGCGCCTCGGTGCGCAAGGGCCTGATCGGCGGCGTGCCGCAGACCCTCTGGTGGATGGACTACCCGCTGCTGGAGCGCACCTACTATGGGCTGGTGGTGAACTTCGACGTGTTCGGCAACGTCGCCCACCAGGCGCAGACGCGGCTGTATTTCGACCTGATCCGCAACGGCGCCGAGCAGAACTTCCTGCGCCTGATGCCGGTTGGCGAGCGCAAGAGGCTGCTTGACGACTGGTACCAGAGCAGCGGCAAGTTGAAGATGTGGGCCGACTACTACAACTCCGACAGCGATGCGCCCACCGGCCTGTTCCTGCCGGAGAAGGGCGCCAAGCTGGCCTTCGCCAGGCAATTGCTCAAGCACTACGTGGCGCTCAATGCACGGCCCGACCCGATCAACCTGTGTGAAAACGGCGCCTGCTACCGCAACACCGTGGCTGCGCCGTTGCAGGGCGCCGAGCAGGCCTTCAGCCGGCTGGTCAGCCGCCCGGCCGCCGGCCTGCCGGTGATCGACCAGTTCCCCGAGGCGACCATGCTGCGTGTGGAACTGCCGGACGGCCAGCGCGAGATCTACACCGTGCTGCGCAATCGTGCCCACAGCAACGTCGCTTTCATGATGGGCGAGTCGCTGCGATACCAGCCGGGGCTGGATACCCTGACCATCTACCCCGGCGTGCTGTCGAGCTATCCGAACTTCATGTTCAACCTGAAAGCGACCGAGGTGCCTGATTTCGTCAGTGCGCTGGAGCAGGTGAAGAACGCGAAGGACTTCGAGAGCGTTGCCGACCGCTGGGGCATCCGCCGCAGCCACCCGCAGTTCTGGTTCTACTTCCACGACCTGGACGCCTACCTGCGCGAAACCGAGCCGGTGGAGGCAGGCGTGCTGGACATGAACCGCTACGAGAACCTGTGACCGAGGTCATGTAGGAGCGAGCTTGCTCGCGAACCGCCCCACTGTGGGGGTTGGTTCGCGAGCAAGCTCGCTCCTGCGAAAAGCCACGCTGCCCAGCTGCGAATTATTCCTACTAAAACGGTAGGGCTTTATCCCTCACCCCCCAATGGCGTAAACTGGCGCCACGTTTGCGAGGAGTTGCCATGAGCGCTATCACCATTACCGAAGCCGCACAGGATTACCTGGCCGAGCTGCTGTCCAAGCAGGACACTCCCGGCATCGGCATTCGCATCTTCATCACCCAGCCGGGCACCACGTACGCCGAAACCTGCATCGCCTATTGCAAGCCGGGCGAGCAGAAGCCGGAAGACACCCCGGTCGGCCTGAAGGATTTCACCGCCTACATCGACGCGATCAGCGAACCCTTCCTGGAAGACGCCATTGTCGATTACGCCACCGACCGTATGGGCGGCCAGCTGACCATCAAGGCGCCCAACGCCAAGGTACCGATGGTCAATGAAGACAGCCCCATCACCGAGCGCATCAACTACTACCTGCAGACCGAGATCAACCCCGGTCTGGCCAGCCACGGCGGCCAGGTGAGCCTGGTGGACGTGGTCGAGGACAACATCGCCGTGCTGCGTTTCGGCGGCGGTTGCCAGGGCTGCGGCGCAGTCGAGATGACCCTCAAGGACGGCGTCGAGAAGACCCTGATCGAGCGCATCCCGGAGCTGAAGGGCGTACGTGACGTCACCGACCACAGCAACCGCGAGAACGCCTACTACTGAGTGGGTGCGGGAGCAAAGAAAAGGCGACCTTCGGGTCGCCTTTTTTGTTGATGGAGTATCCGGAAGGAGTTTGCGTAGGGCGAATAACGCCCCAAGTGTTATCCGCCTTACGGACGGGTTCGCGAGCAAGCTCGCTCCTACAGGTCGAGCCCGGCGCTCTTTGTAGGAGCGAGCTTGCTCGCGAACCGTCTTGGCACTGTGCCTTCCTTTCGCACGCCGCCCGCAGAGCTCAGCCCTGGCAGCCGGCCGGCTTGAGCACGCGCTGGGTCGAGGCCGGATTGGCTGCAAGTTTCTCCGCCGGGCGGCGCGGGCGCGGCACCAGTTCGCCGCCGCAGTTCGGGCAGCGGCCGTGCAGCACGTGCTCGGCGCAGTCGGGGCAGAAGGTGCATTCGAAGCTGCAGATACGCGCGTCCGGGCTGTCAGCGGGCAAGTCACGGTTGCAGCATTCGCAGTTGGGACGGAGTTCGAGCATGGCAAAGTCCTTTGCTGTGGATTGATGTCAGTGCAACTGGCCGAAGCGCTCGGCGTACTCCTGCGGGCTGATCGCCAGGTGCTTGTGGAAGGTGCGGCGCAGGTTCTCCGGATGGCCGAAGCCGCACAGCCGCGACACCGTGCTGATCGACGCCTGGGCGTCCTGCAGCAGCGCGCGCGCCGCTTCCAGGCGCACCCGCTCGACGTAGCGGCCGGGCCCCATGCCCAGTTCGCTGATGAACACCCGCGAGAGCGTGCGCGGGCTCATGCAGGCCTGCTCGGCCAGGGCTTCCAGCGACAGGTCATTGCCCAGGTGGGCGGGAATCCATTCCAGCAGCGCGGCCAGGCGCGGCGTGCGGGTCGGCTCCGGGGTCAGCCAGTGACTGAACTGCGCCTGCCCGCCGGGGCGCTTGAGGAACATCACCAGCCGCCGTGCCACCGCCAGTGCCAGCGCGCGGCCGAGGTCGGCTTCCACCAATGCCAGGGCGAGGTCGATGCCGGCGGTGACGCCCGCCGAGGTGAATACGTGGTCGTCGCCGTCGCGGCGCTGCGGATCGTAGGTGTGCAGGCGATCGCCCTGAACCAGCACTTCGGGAAAGCCTGAGCACAGTTTGTCGACATCTGCCCAATGAGTGGTGGCCTGGCGGCCATTGAGCACGCCGGCAGCCGCGAGGATCAGCGCACCAGAACATACCGAGCCGAGACGACGCACCTGGGGTTCGGCGGCGGCCAACCAGTTCAGCAGGTCGGTGTTTTCGCATTGCACCGGAACGCCCAGCCCGCCGGGGACCAGCAGGGTATCCAGCGTGGCGGGATCGACTTCCCGCCACGCCTGATCGGCGCAGATGCGGATGCCCGCCGAGGTCGCCACCGGCCCGGCCTGTTCGCCCAGCACCAGCAACTCGTACAGGGGCGCGAGCCCCTGCCGCTGGCGCTCGACGTTGGCGGAGGCGAACACCTGCAGCGGTCCGGTGATGTCCAGGCTCATGACCTCGGGGTAGATCAGGCAGGCGATGCGGCGCGGCGATTCCATGGCAACACTCGTTCAGTGGATGGAACGAGTGTGGCGATGACCGGCGCTGGCGGCAACGTCAGCCATCCCACGAATCCTGCCAAATCAGCGGGCAGTCACCTTCGAACCGCCAAGACGATAAGCGCTGGCATACAACACTGGCAGCACCACCAGCGTCAGCAGCGTGGCGAAACCCAGGCCGAACATGATCACCACCGACATGCTCTGGAAGAAGGCGTCCAGCAGCAGCGGCGCCAGGCCCAGGATGGTGGTCAGTGCGGTCAGGCAGATCGGCCGCAGGCGCGCGCAGGCGGCATTGACCAATGCCTCGCGCGGTGGCTGGCCGCTTTCGGCGAGGTTGTCGACTTCCTCCAGCAGCACGATGCCGTTGCGCACCAGCATGCCCGACAGGCTCAGCAGCCCCAGCAGCGCCATGAAGCCGAACGGGATGCCGGTGAGCAGGAAGCCGATGGTCACGCCGATCATCGCCAGCGGCACGGTGAGCCAGATCAGCAGCGCCTTGCGCGGTGAGGAGAACATCAGCACGGTGATGATGAACATCGCCAGGAAGGCCATCGGCAGACTGCCGAGCACGCCGTTGCGGGCGTCGCCGGAGCTTTCCACATCGCCGCCCCAGGCCAGCTCGTAGCCCGGTGGCAGTTGCAGCGCCTCGATCTGCGGGCGCACGCGGGCCAGCAGTTGCGAGGAGGTTTCGCCGCTCTGCGGGGCGACGTCGGCCATCACTGTCAGGGTGCGCTTGCGGTCCTGGCGCAGGATCAGCGGGTCTTCCCAGACGCTGTCGAAGCCGCCGACCACCTGTTCGATGGGCAGGTAGCGCTGGCTCACCGGGCTCCACAGCATCAGGTCGTTGATCTGCCCGGCATTCAGCTCGCTCTCGCGCACGACGATGGGCAATTGCTGGGTGCCGTCGCGGTAGATGCCTACCGCGAGACCGCTGAAACTCATGCGCAGCAGGCTGTCCAGGTCGCCCTTGTCGATGCCCAGTTCGCGGCCGCGCGCTTCATTGAACTGTGGGCGCACCAGCAGCGCGCGGGCCTGCCAATCGTGGCTGACGCCGGTGGCGACAGGGTCGGCGGCGAGAATATCGCTCACCTGTGCGCCGAGGCGGCGCAGCACCTGCGGATCGGCGCCGGTCAGCCGCACTTCGATGGCGCTACCGCTGGAGGGCCCGAACATCAGGCGCTTGAGGCCGGTCTGCAGGTGCGGATAGCGCTCGTCGAGGTAGTGCTGCAGGTCGGCGATCAGCCCGGGAATCTGCGCGCGGTTCTCGGTGCGAACCAGCACCTGGGCGTAGTTGGCATGCTGGCGCTCGGCGCCGTAGGTGAGGATGAAGCGCGGCGCGCCCTGGCCGATGCTGGTGACAGTGCGTTCCACGCCGGGCAGGGCGGTAATGTGCTGGTCGATCTCGGCGGCCAGGTCACGGGTGTGTTCGATGGCTGTGCCCTGCGGCAGCCACAGGTCAACGAAGAACATCGGCGTGTTGGCCGGCGGGAAGAAGTTCTGCCGTACCTGGGCGAAGCCCAGAAGGGACGCAGACAGCGCCAGGGCCAGCACGCCCAGGGTCAGCGTGCGCTGACGCAGGCAGGCTTCCAGCAGAGCACGGTAGGCGCGGTACAGCCAGCCCTGGTGCGGCTCGGCGCTGTCGCCTTGCACCGGCAGGTTGGCGAAGGCCCAGCGGGCGAACAGCGGCGCCAGGGTCATGGCGGTGACCCAGCTGAGCAGCAGCGACACCAGCAGCACGTCGAACAGCGAGCGGCAGTACTCGCCGGTGGAGTCCGAGGACAGCCCGATGGGGGCGAAGGCCAGCACTGCAATGACCGTTGCGCCCAGCAGGGGCAGGGCGGTGAGGCGGACGATGTGGCGGATCGCGACGTCGATGCCCTGGCCGCGCAGGCGGCCCACCAGCACGCCCTCGACTACGACGATGGCGTTGTCCACCAGCATGCACAGGGAAATGATCAGCGCGCCGAGGCTGATGCGCTGCAACTCGATGCCCAGCAGGTACATCAGCAGCAGGCTGCCCAGCACGTTGAGCGCCAGCACCCCGGCGATCACCACGCCGCTGCGCAGGCCCATGAAGATCAACAGGGTGCCGACGACGATGCCCAGCGCCAGGACGAAGCTGAGCAGGAAGCCGTTCACCGCACCGTGAACTTCCACCGCCTGGTCGTAGAACGGCGTCAGCTGCATGCCGGCGGGGCGTTCGCTTTCCAGCTGGTCGAGGCGCAGATGCACGGCATCGCCGACCTTCACGACATTGACCTGCGGGGCGAAGGCGATGCCCAGCGCCAGGGCGGGGTTGCCGTCGGCACGCCAGAGGTGACTGGGGGTATCGGTGAAACCGCGCTTGACCGTGGCGATGTCGCCCAGGCGGATCAACTGGGCACTGCCCGGCGCACTGACCAGCAGTTGTTCCAGCTCCGAGACGTCAGTGAATTCGCCGGTGGGGTGCAGACGAATACTCTCGCTGCCGACGCGCAGGCTGCCGGCGTCGGACACCACGTTCTGACGGGTCAGCAGGTTTACCAGGCGAGTCAGCGGCACGCCCATGGCAGTCATCTTTTCCCGCGAGACGTCCACCTGCACCTGCTCTGCCTGCAGGCCGGACACCACCACCTTGCTCACCCCCGGCACCAGCACCAGTTCACGGCGCAGGTAGTCGGCGTAGTCACGCAGCTCCTGGTAGCTGTAGCCCTTGCCGGACAACGACAGGAGGATGCCGTAGACGTCGCCGAAATCGTCGTTCACCTGCGGCGGCGAGACGCCCGGCGGCAGGTGCGGGGCGAGGTCGTTGACCTTGCGCCGCAATTCGTCCCAGATCTGCGGCAGCTCGCCTGCGCGGTACTGCGGCTTCACGTTGACGGTGATCTGCGACAGGCCGGCGCTGGATATCGAAGTGAGCTTGTCGACGTAGGCCAGTTGCTGGATGGCGTTCTCCAGCGGATAGGTGACTTCTTCTTCCACCTGCTGCGGCGAGGCGCCGGCGTAGCGGGTGGCCACCACGGCGGTCTTCACGGTGAAGGCAGGGTCTTCCAGGCGGCCGATCTCGAGGATGGCGTAGAGGCCGCCGAGGGCCAGCAGGAGGATGACGATCCAGCTGCTGACCTTGTTTTTCAGAAAGTAACCGGTGATATCCATTACAGCCCCCGCTCGCGTTGCCACGGGCGTACACGCTGGCCTTCACGCAGCTCGGCGGTGCCGGCGGCGACGATGCGCTCGCCTGGCTCCAGCCCGGAGAGAATCTGGATGCCATCCGTGCCCGGTTGTCCGAGCTTCACTTCACGGCGCTCGACGTGCAGCGCCTCGCCTTCACCTTTCACTACCCATACCTGGCTCAGTCCCGGCGCGCTGTTATCGGCGCTGAACACCGCTTCCACCGGAACCCGCAGTAGCGCCGGGGTATCGCGGCCGAGCTGGGCGAAGTCCACCTCGACGGTGGCGCTCATGCCCGGCAGCAGGGTGACGTCCTTCGGGCGCTCGAGGGTGAGGGTGACGGTGTAGCTCAGCGTCGCCGGGTCGGGGCGGGTGCTGTGCTCCTTGTACTGCGCGGGGAAATCGCGACCGGGCACGCGGGCCAGGCGCACGATGGGCTGGTAGTCGCTGCGCAGGCTGGCGCCGTCAACGCGTTCCAGCAGGCTTTCCGGCAGCTGGAACTGCACGTCGTAGGTATCGGCGGATTGCAGGATGGCCACCGGCTGCTTGGGTTGCAGCATCTGGTGGTTCTGCACCGGCACCTGGGCGATGACCCCGGCGAAAGGGGCTTCCAGTCGCGCATAGCCGAGCTCCTGGCGGGCCAGTTTCAGCGCGGCTTCGGCGGAATCCAGCTGGGCCTTGCGCTGGTCCAGTTCGGCGCGGGCCACCAGTTGCCGCTCGTTGAGCGTGGCGACGCGCTGGTACTGGGCGCGGGCCAGGTTATAGCTGGCCTCGCGGTCGCGCTGGCGCAGGCGCAGGTCGGCGTCGTCCAGCTCGGCGATCTGTTGCCCACGCTCCACGCGCTGGCCCTGTTTTACCGTGAGCGTCTTGAGGTGACCGGCGATGCGGAAGGACAGGTCGACTTCATCCGAGGCCACCAACTGGCCGGGGAACTGACGCATACCTTCGGCCGCAGCGGTGGGCACGCTGTAGAGCTTCACCGGGCGGACGGTTTCGACCGGCGCCGATGGCGTCGGACCACAGCCGACCAACAGGGTAGCGAGCAGAAGGCAGGCGGGCGTTTTCACGCGGGAATCCTCTGAGTTTGAGCGGTGCGGCAAGGCTGCGCGCCGCTCGGAGAAATCCGTCTGACATGAGTCAAGGCCCGCCGGGGGCACCTGGGGAAGTTCAGCGCCGGTACAGGAATCGTTCAGAATTGACCGACAGCAACCCTCTCATCAGACCTTCAGCACACCACGAAAACCTCGTGCGGCGTAATAAGACTGCACGCCGTTGTGATAGGTGAAAACGCGCTCATAGCGGCGGTCGCCGAACAGCGCGCCGTCCAGCTTGCGCATCGAGCCGGGCGTGCGCAGCCAACTGGAAGTCTTCTGGTCGAAGCTGCCCAGCTCCTGCAACTGGCGGTACTGCGCTTCGTCCAGCAACTCGATGCCGATCTGCGCTGCCAGCTCGGTGGCGCAGCCAGCGGGCTTGTCCTTCTTTCGCGCATCCAGCGCCTCGCGGTCGTAGCAGAGGCTGCGCCGGCCGACCGGTGTTTCGGCGCTGCAGTCGAAGAACAGGATGGCGCCGCTGGCGCTTTCGCGGCCGACCACGTCGGGCTCACCGCCGGTGGCTTCCATCTGCTCCAGTGCCTTCAGCTTGGCGGGCGCGGCCTTCAGGCGCGCCTGGACGTCCGCCCAGTCGATGCCCTTGTGACGCTCGGGATGTTGCTCGAAGCGGGCCTGCAGTGTCGCCAGCAGGTTGTCGTGCTGTTTCGCATTCATCTTGCTTACTCTCGGCAGGGGCTGAAGGTCTGAGAGTAAAGCAGGATTTGCGCGGCCCGCCGCTCAGCCGGCGTCGGCCCAGCGCTCGCGCACGACAAGGATGTCGGGCAGGCAGCCGAGGAACAGCTCCACCAGCTCCGGGTCGAACTGGCTGCCTTTCTCCCGGCGCAGCAACTCCACCGCCTCGTCGATGCTCCACGCCGGTTTGTACGGGCGCACGCTGGTCAGTGCGTCGAATACGTCGGCGATGGCGACGATGCGACCCTCGACGGGAATCTCCTCGCCGCGCAGGCCCTTCGGGTAGCCGGTGCCGTCCCAGCGCTCGTGGTGGGTGAGGGCGATGCTACGAGCCAGGCGCAGCAGGTTGGAGTCGTGCTCGCCGATGATCCGCGCGCCAATCTCCGGGTGCTGGCGCATCACTGCCCATTCGTGTTCGTCGAGCCGGCCGGGCTTCTGCAGGATGGCATCGGGAATGCCGATCTTGCCCACATCGTGCATGGGGGCCGCGTTGAGCAGGTCGTCGGCGGCCTTCTCGGAGTAGCCGGCGGCGCGGGCGAGGATATGCGCGTAGTGACTCATGCGGATGACGTGCAGGCCGGTCTCGTTGTCCTTGTACTCGGAGGCCTTGCCCAGGCGCTGGACGATCTGTAGCCGCGTCTCCCGCAGTTCTTCCACGCGCACCAGCGACAGGTGCGTGCGCACCCGTGCCCTGACGATGGGTGGGCTGACCGGCTTGGTGATGTAGTCCACCGCGCCGACCTCGAAGCCTCTGGCTTCATCCGGCACATCGGCCAGGGCAGTGACGAAGATCACCGGAATGGTACAGGTGGCCTGCTCGGCCTTGAGCCGTTGGCACACCTCGAAGCCGGTCATGCCGGGCATCATCACGTCCAGCAGGACCAGGTCCGGGCGCTCGCGATTGGCCAGTTCCAATGCCTTGTCGCCGTCCTTGGCGAACAGCAGGCGGTAGTCGTCCTGCAGGATGTGGCGCAACACCTGGAGGTTGGTGGCTTCGTCGTCCACCAGCAGCAGGCAGGGCCGATGATCTTGGGCGGTCTGGGTCATGCTTGCTCCAGGCGGGTGCCGAGGGTCCGGACCCATTCCAGGGCCTGGTCGAAGTCGAAATCGTCGATGGCGTAGCGCAGGGCTTCAAAGGCCTCGCGGTGTTCGCCTTGCGCAGTGCCCAGGCGCAGGCGCTCCAGCGCCTGGTCGTCGAGACCGCCACGGGAGAGCGCCAGTTGCAGGGCTTGCAGCGCGCCGCGCAGGTCCTGCGAGGCCGCTTCGCCAACTGCTTCGGCGACGGCGTCGGGCACCAGCGGCACCGATTCACGGACAGTGGCGAACTCTGCCCGGACTCGCTCCAGTGTGGATGCAAGCTGTTCGGCCGAGCCATGGTCAGCCGCGCTTTCCAGTGCGCCGATGGCGCCGGCGAGGCGTGGCAGGGCGAGGTTGGCGGCGGCACCGCGCAGACGATGGGCGAGGGCGGTGATGCTGGTACGGTCACCATCGTTCACGGCAGTTTCCAAAGTCTCCAGGCTGGCCGCCTGCTCATCGAGGAAGCGCACGATGGCCCGCGCCATGGGCAGCGGGCCGCCCCACAGGCGTGCTCCGGCGGCCCAGTCCAGGGTTGCCAGCGGTGTGCTTTCGGTGGCCTGCGCGCTGCGCACCAGGGGCGCGGCACCGAGCAGACGGGCCATTTCATCCAGCAGGCCGGCGAGGTCCAATGGTTTGCTGGCGAAACCGTTCATACCGGCGTCGAGGGCATTCTGTCGATCGCGGTCGAGCACGCTGGCGGTGAGGGCAATGATTGGCACAGCCAGGACGCCGCGCTGTTGCTCGATGGTGCGGATGCGCCGGGTGGCTTCCAGGCCGTCCATGCCGGGCATCTGCACATCCATCAGGATCAGGTCGAAGTCCTGCGCGCTGTAGGCGTCAACGGCAGCCTGCCCGTCGCCGACGCTGTGCGGGCGATGGCCCAGGCGGCGCAGATTCAGCTCCAGCAACTCGACGTTCTGTGGCACGTCGTCCGCTACCAGGATGCGCAGCGGCGGCAGGCTCGGTGTATGGCTGCGGGCTGTCGGTTGCACGCTGCGACCGGCCGGCAACGGCAGGTCGACGGTGAACACGCTGCCCCTGCCCACTTCGCTTTCCACGGTGATGCGGCCGCCCATCAGTTCCACCAACTGGCGCGAGATGGTAGTGCCCAGCCCGGTGCCGCCGAAGCGCCGGCTCATGGAAGCGTCGGCCTGGGCGAAGGGGTCGAAGATGCGCTCCAGGCGGTCGGCGGCGATGCCGATGCCGGTGTCACGGATGGCCAGGCGCAGCGCACCGGGTTCGCCGCTGATGACCAGCCGGACTTCGCCACGCTCGGTGAATTTCACCGCGTTGCCCAGCAGGTTGGTCAGCACTTGTTGCAGGCGCAGCGGGTCGCCCTGGAAGTACTCGCCAGCGCGCTGGCCGTAATCGATCTGCAGGCTCAGGCCCTTGCGCTCGGCGGACAGCCGCAGCGCCGCGCAGACCTGCTCGCAGAGCTCCGGCAGGGAGAAGTCGAGCGCTTCCAGTTCGATGGCGCCACGGTCCAGCTTGGCGGTGTCGAGGATGTCGTTGAGCAGGCCCAGCAGCGAGCGCGAGGCGTTCTGTACGGTGGTCAGGTAGCGCCGCTGGTTCTCTTCCAGCGGCGAATCCAGCAGCAGCTCGGTGAAGCCCATGATGGCGTTCATCGGCGTGCGGATTTCATGGCTCATGTTGGCGAGGAAGCTGCTGCGCGCGGCGGCGGCCTGCTCGGCGCGGTCGCGAGCGCTGCGCAGTTCCTGCTCCATCACGCGGCGCGGGGTGAGGTCGGTGGCGAGCTTCACCACTTTCACCGGCTTGCCGTCGAAGTCGAGGATCGGGTTGTAGGTGGCGTGGATCCACACCTCGCGCCCGTCCTTGGCCAGGCGGCGGTATTCGCCGGCGCTGTACTCGCCGTCGCGCAGCCCCTGCCAGAACGCCCGGTACTGGGTGCTGGCGGCGATGTCCGGTGGGCAGAACAGGCTGTGGTGCTGGCCCAGCACTTCGGCTTCGGTGTAGCCGAAGAGCTCGAGGATGTTCTCATTGGCGGCCAGCACGCGGCCATCCAGGTCGAACTCGATCAGCGCCATGGCGCGGCCGATGGCGGTGACCTTGCCTTCGTACTCGTTGCTCAGCAACTTGGTGTCGGTCTGGTCGAGCAGCACGCCGTCGAT
Organism: Pseudomonas sp. PVC-3-1; assembly: GCF_057444315.1. Taxonomy (NCBI): domain Bacteria; kingdom Pseudomonadati; phylum Pseudomonadota; class Gammaproteobacteria; order Pseudomonadales; family Pseudomonadaceae; genus Pseudomonas; species Pseudomonas sp. PVC-3-1. Next base: position 5,163,208 of record NZ_CM172023.1, on the reverse strand, counting down.
CCACTGTGCCTTGCCGGCCTCGTCGTAGCTGGCGCTGCCGCCTTCCCAGATCCAGCGCTCGCGGCCGTTGCGGTCGAACAGGCGGTACTCGACGACGTAGCTGCGGCCTTCGCCGATGGCGCGCCGGACTTCCTCGTTCACCGCCGCCTGGTCATCGGGATGGTAAAGCTGGCTGAAGGTGATGCGCTGCTCGCTGAAGTCCTGTGCCGACCACCCGGTGACGGCCTCCACCGCATCGCTGACGAACAGCACGCTCCAGGCATCGTCCGGGAGTACCCGGAAGGCGATGCCGGGCATGTTGCGAATCAGCGAACGGTATTGTTCCTCGCTGGTGCGCAGGGCCTGCTCCATCACGCGGCGTTCGCTGATGTCGGCGACGAACACGACGAACCAGGGCTTGCCGTCGTGATCGGTGACGCCGAGGCTGACCCGTACGGGAAACTCGCGGCCATCGCGGGTCAGGCCTTCCAGCTCCAGCTCGGAGTTGTGGAACTGGCGTTCGCCGCTGCGTTTGTAGTTCTCCAGAGCGACGCGGAACTGGTGCCCATAGGCCTCGTTCATCAGCACCTGCATGGGTTGGCCGACCAGCTCGTGCGGTTGCCAGCCGAACAGGCGCAGGACGGCGTGGTTGACCGAGCGGATCACACCGCTGTGGTCGATGGTGAGGATGGCCTCGACGGCGGCATCGAGCAGCGAATCCAGGTGCTTGCGCCGGCGCTGCAGTTCCTGGAACAGCTGGCGGTAGCGCAGCAGGCCATTCACCGCGGCGACGCAGATGCTCAGGCTGATGGTGGCCATGGACACCGCCATCGCCAGGTAGAAGCTGCCCTGCACGCCTTGCGGCACGCCGAACTCCTCGCGGCCGACGAAGCGTGCGGCGGCCATGCCGGTGTAGTGCATGCCGGCAATGGCCAGGCCCATCACCACGCCGCTGGCCAGGATCGTCAGGTTCGGCCGCATCCGCCCGCGCAGACCGAAGCGCACCCACAGTGCAATAACCGCCAGCACCACGGCCACCAGAATCGACAGGGCGAACATCCAGGGGTTGTAGCGCAGCAGCGGGGCCATCTGCATCGCTGCCATGCCGCTGTAGTGCATGGCGCCGATACCCGCGCCGACCAGCACGCCGCCGCCGATCAACTGCAGGCGGCTGACGTTACGCCGAGCCAGCAGGCTCAGGGCGATCCACGAGGCGAACAGGCTCGGCAATCCGGAGGCGAGGGTGATCAGCGGGTCATAACGCACGGTCGCGCAGAGCTGGAAGGACAGCATGCCGATGAAATGCATCGCCCACACGCCACCGCCCAAGGCCACCGCGCCGGTGCCGATGGCCAACTGGCGGTAGAACGGGCTGCGCGCCAGCCGGGCCACACCCGACAGCTGCAGGGCCATGGCCGATGTGAAGATGGCGATGAGGATGGAGAGCAGCACCAGCGCCGTGTTGTGCTCGCCGAAAACCAGCAGCGAAGGGGTGTCGCCGCTGTAGAAGTATCGCTGCAGATCGAGCATTGAACGAAGACCGTACTGCGTGCCGAAGGCCTGGTGGAAGACGAGACGGAGGAGTCCGTGCGAAGCAGATCACAGGATGGCTGCAAATTGCCATCATTGTCGGTCGCTGCACCCGCGAAAGTCGCGCCACGACGGCGGATTCGGACGAGTGGAAAGCCAGGTTTCGGAATCGAAGCTGAAACGATGCAGCTGGTGGCGCGACCGATACCACGTTATCGGCGGCGGAGACGGGAAATTGAGCGCTTGCCGACGGCTGGCAGCGCCAATGAAAAAGCCCGGCGGGGCCGGGCTTTTTTGGTGGTACCTGTCTGCGGATCAGGCGGGCATGTGCCATTCCTGCAGGCGGTAGCCTTCGCGGTTCAGCTCGTCGCGGGCCTGGTTCAGCAGGCCTTCGAGCTGCTCCGGGTCGGAGTAGGCGGAGCTGGGAATGCGGGTGAGGCCCAGCAGACGGGTACCGGTGCGATCGAGGACGGACAGGTCGAGGCTGCCGTCGCCCCCTTGGTCAACCCAGGTCACACAATTGAAGGGTTGGAAGGCTCGTCCAGTGATCAGCAGAGCCTCGTTGAAACGAAGAGTCGCATGCATGGTTGTGATCTCTCTGCGTGGTAATCCATTGCGAAGGTGGCGAAAGCGGTTCATCCACTTTCGTGTTCGTTCACGCAATTGATGGTTTCAGAGTCGAAGAAAGTCACAGCCCATGTCGCGTTTGTACACAAAGTAGTCGCAAATCAATCCGAGTGAAACGCTGCAGGCCCCGTAATCCGTGGCCTGCAGCGCTATCGAGGGTGCGCCATCGCGCCGCACATACCGTTGGTCAGAAGCGATGAGCGGTCAGGCCTGCATGGCCCAGCCATCCACGTTCATTGCCGCCTGGCGCAGCGCTTCGGAGCGCGTCGGGTGTGGGTGGCAGGTGCGCGCGATGTCCTCGGCGGCGCCGCGGAACTCCATGGCCACGCAGTACTCCGCGATCATGTCGCCGACGTTCGGGCCGATCATGTGCACGCCGAGGATTTCGTCGCTGCGCTCGTCCGCCAGCACCTTCACGAAGCCCTCGGTCTCGTGGTTGATCTTCGCCCTGCTGTTGGCGGTGAAGGGGAACTTGCCCACCTTGTAGGCGCGGCCTTCGGCCTTGAGCTGTTCTTCGGTCTTGCCCACGGTGGCCACTTCCGGGTGGGTGTAGATCACGCTGGGGATCACGTCGTAGTTCACTTCCCCGGCCTTGCCGGCGATCAGCTCAACGCAGGCGATGGCCTCGTCCTCGGCCTTGTGCGCGAGCATCGGGCCGGAGGTCACGTCGCCAATCACCCAGATGCCCGGCACGCTGCTGCGGTGCTCGTGGTTCTCCAGCATGCCGCGCTTGTCGGTGGTCAGCCCCACGCTTTCCAGCCCGAGGCCCTGCGTATAGGGGCGGCGGCCGATGGCGAGCAGAACGTAGTCCGCCTGGATCGACTCCGCCGCGCCGCCGGCAGCCGGCTCCACGCTCAGGGTCACCTGCTTTCCACTGACCTTGGCCTGGGTAACCTTCGAGCCCAGCCTGAAACTCATGCCCTGCTTGGTCAGCGCGCGCTGGAAGGTCTTGGCGGTCTCCAGGTCCATGCCGGGGCAGATGCGGTCCAGGTATTCGATCACCGTGACTTCGGCGCCCAGGCGGCGCCAGACCGAGCCCAGTTCCAGGCCGATGACACCCGCGCCGATCACCACCAGGTGCTTGGGTACTTCGGGAATCGACAGCGCGCCGGTGGAGTCGAGGATGCGCTTGTTGTCGACTTCCACGCCCGCCAGCGGTGAGGGCTCCGAGCCGGTGGCGATGATGATGTCCTTGGCGGTGAGTGTGCTCTTGCTGCCATCGGCGGCGGTCACTTCCACCTTGCCCGGCCCGTCGATGCGGCCCCAGCCCTTCACCCAGTCCACCTTGTTCTTGCGGAAGAGGAATTCCACGCCCTTGGTCAGCGCGGTCACGCTTTCGGCCTTCTGCTTCATCATCTGCGCCAGGTCGAGCTTCGGCTTGACCTGGATACCGAGGTTGGCGAACTCGCCGCCGGCCGCTGCTTCATACAGCTCCGACGCATGGAGCAGCGCCTTGGATGGCATGCAGCCGACGTTCAGGCAGGTGCCGCCGAGGGTTTCGCGGCCCTCCACACAGGCCACTTTCAGACCCAGCTGGCCGGCGCGAATGGCCGCGTTGTAGCCACCGGGGCCGCCGCCAATGACGATCACATCGTATGCGCTCATGCAGTGTTCTCCGCAGTAGGAAAAGGGGTGAATCGAGGTTAGTCCTTGGCCGCCGGATCACCAGCGCCGGGCCTGGGAATAGCGTTACTCGATTTATATTACGAACATAATATATGATCCGGCGCAAGTCACGCGGACATGACAGAAGCGGCGGGGAGGGCGAAAATGCAAGGCTTTGGCGCCTCAGGTTCGTGCGCCGACGGAGAATTCATGAAGATCGACTGCGATTTCGACAGCGGCAACATCCAGGTCATCGCCGACAGTGACCCGCGCCACGTGCGCCTGGCGCTGCGCCCGGACACGAAAAGCCCGCACTTCCAGTGGTTCCACTTCAAGGCCGAGGGTCTTGAGCCCGGCCAGCAGTACCAGTTCAGCCTGACCAACACCCCGGCTTCCAGCTACACCGGCGGTTGGCCGGGATACAACGCCGTGGCGTCCTATGATCAGCGCGACTGGTTCCGCGTGCCCAGCACCTATGACTCCAACGGCCTGCACTTCAGCCTCGACGCCGAGCAGCCCCAGGCCTGGTTCGCCTACTTCGAGCCCTACAGCCGCGAGCGCCATGCCGAACTGGTGAAGCGCGCCCAGGCCAACGGTGCCGAACTGCTCGCCACCGGCCACAGCCTCGAAGGTCGCGAACTGCCCCTGCTGCGCATCGGCAAGGGCGAGGCGGGTGCACGCAAGATCTGGCTGATCGCCCAACAGCATCCTGGCGAGCACATGGCCGAGTGGTTCATGGAAGGCCTGATCGAGCGCCTCCAGTCCGCCGACACCGACATCCAACGGCTGCTGGAGCGCGCCGACTTCTACCTGGTGCCGAACATGAACCCGGACGGTGCCTTCCACGGCCACTTGCGCACCAACGCCGCCGGCAAGGATCTCAACCGCGCCTGGGCCGCGCCCAGCGCTGGGGAAAGCCCCGAGGTGCTGTTCGTTCAGGAGCAGATGGTGAAGTACGGCGTGGACCTGTTCCTCGACGTGCACGGCGACGAGGAAATCCCCTTCGTGTTCGCTGCCGGCTGCGAAGGCAACCCGGAATTCACCCCGCGCCTGGATCGCCTGGAAAGCCTGTTCCGCGAGCGTCTGGAGGCTAACGGCGAGTTCCAGAGTGTGCACGGCTATCCGAAAGACGCCCCCGGCCAGGCCAACCTCACCCTGGCCTGCAACCACGTCGGCCGCACCTACGACTGCCTGTCGCTGACCCTGGAAATGCCGTTCAAGGACCACAACCTGTCGCCCAATGCGCGCACCGGGTGGAGCGGGGCACGCTCGAAGGCGTTGGCCGGCGCGGTACTGACCACCATCGGCAGCCTGGTCGACGAGTTGCGCTGAGACCGAGTTTGCGGCGCGCAACCGTGTTCGGTTGCCAGCGTTGCACCGTCCCTTTGTAGGAGCGAGCTTGCTCGCGAACCGCAAACCTCCGGAGCCGCCGGAGAGCGTCGTTCGCGAGCAAGCTCGCTCCTGCAGAAAGGGCCTTTCCCGGCGACGTCCTACATCCTTGGCGGCTGACCGTTCGGTTAATCCGTCGCAGGCAGCCGTTGAATCTTCCTACCCGCGTGCTAATCCAAAGAGTGAGGCATACAAGTTCAGGAGGTAGGTATGACTCGACATCGCAAACTGTTGACCCCGCAGATCATCGAAGACCTGCAGGAACGCATGGATGCCCTGGAAGAACTGGACTTCAGAGAGCGCCGCGAAGTGCGCAAGAACCGCTCGGGCGAACACAGGCCTCGCACTTTCGCTGGCGCGGCCTGAGCAAGCGGGCCTCAGGGCCTGGCCTCACCGCTGGCGCCAGCCAAGGAGACACAGCAGGGCCGATTCGGCATTACGCCGGACCGGCCTTGCGTGACGAGCAACTCCGTCGCCCTTCATTTCGTCGGGACTGTGTCCGCTGTTCCGTGCCTTCGCTTCCCTTTCGTCATCCCTTTCCGTGCTAAAAGCGGCATTCCAGAGCGGTTCGTATCTGTAACTTCAGGCTTGCTACATAGCCTATGTCTTACAAAAAACCGACTGAAAACTTGAACTGCTTCACATAAAATCGAGTCTTCCGTTAGCGCATTTCGCTCTACCCGCAGCCGTCAGAAGTAGCCCCATGGAAAACCACAGTACCCCCCTGGGTCCGGTTCCTGCTCATCTGGTCCGTGAAGCCGTGGCCAAGAAGACAGGCCTGGGCTGGGTGGTCGAGTTCAATGTCGCCACCTGGCTCAACCTGGCCGTGCGTGACGACACCGCCATCGTCCTCAAGGTCAGCTACCTGGACGGCGAAAAGCCGCGGGAAGTGCTGGTCGACAAGGGCAGCATCTTCGGTGCCCAGCGCATCCTGCTCTGCGGCATTGCCCGCCTGGGGGTGAACCAGAAGCTCGAAGCCATGAGCCTGTCGTTGGAAACCCGCACGCCGATCCAGTCGCTGCTGGTCGAGGAGCTCTTCGTCCAGGCCGTCGAGCGCCAGACGGAAAAGAAGAACGGCACCCGCCGGTCGCGCTGAGCAGCCGTGGCGAGAGGCGCCGGTCGCTAGCCTGAGCGCTGCAATCGGAGGGCATTCCCGCCGTGCATGAAGCTTCGCCGGGCTTGCGATCTGCCGGCCGGAGCGGGGAACATCGCCTGGCCCCACTCGCCGCGCCAGGAAGCTCCATGCCCCTCGATATCGAACAACTCAAGCTCTATACCGCCCACCGCGGCATCACCATTCCCATGCTCGATTTCCTGCAGTTCCGCCATGCCCCGGCGGAGGACGGCAACGGGCCGGGCCGCCTGGTGGTGCGCGTCGAACCGCAGTACGTCAACGGCTGGGCCAATGCCCACGGCGGGTTGATCATGACCCTGCTCGACGTCGCCATGGCCCTGGGCGCCAGCGAGGCGGACGAAGCCTATCGGGGCGTGGTGACGGTGGAGATGAAGACCAGCTTCCTGCGTCCCGGCGGTGAAGTGGGCGAGGTACTGGAAGCCCACGGCAAGGTGCTGCACCGCACCCGCTCCATTGCCTTCTGCGAGGGCGAGTTGCGCAACAGCCAGGGCGTGGTGGTCGCGACGTCCTCCGGCACCTTCAAGTACGTCAACAAGCCGCGCCCCCTGGCCGACGCCTGAACCTTTTCCTTGCCGGCAGATAGCAGCCGTGGGCTGAAGTTCGCGGTCGCTTCCCGGCGTTGATGGCGCCCCGACATCAGCGCCGCTCGGCGGCCCGCCCGCCTTCTCAAGACCTTCCTGACTCAGCGGGTGTCCTATTCGGAGAACGCTCTAGCACGGGCTTTGTAAGAAATATCTTTCACTGGTTGTAATGAATTCGTCATAAAGCGTGACTACATTTTTCTGTCATGAAAGTGTCACTCGATGTGACTGAGCCAGTGACGGCACAAGGCAAACCACCATGCTGCTCGATGACAAGAACTTCCCACGACGCGTCCAGCGCGATCTGCTGGACGACCGCGACGAAGAGCTCGAACTCGAACTGTTCGACGAACTCTACGACTTCGAAGGGCTGCGTGAAGGCAGCCTGCAAACCCATGAAGAGCGCCTGGCGCGCCAGCGTTACTTCCACACCCTGTTCAGCCTGCAGGCCGAGCTGGTCAAGTTGCAGAACTGGGTGGTGAAGACCGGCCACAAGGCCGTGATCCTCTTCGAAGGCCGCGATGCGGCAGGCAAGGGCGGGGTCATCAAGCGCATCACCCAGCGCCTGAACCCGCGCGTATGCCGCGTCGCCGCGCTCCCCGCGCCCAACGACCGCGAACAGACCCAGTGGTACTTCCAGCGCTACGTTTCGCACCTGCCGGCGGCCGGGGAGATCGTCCTGTTCGACCGTAGCTGGTACAACCGCGCCGGTGTCGAGCGGGTCATGGGCTTCTGCACCGACGGCCAGTACGAGGAATTCTTCCGCAGCGTGCCCGAGTTCGAACGCATGCTCGTGCGCTCCGGCATCCAAGTCATCAAGTACTGGTTTTCCATCTCCGACGAGGAACAGCACTACCGCTTCCTCAGCCGCATCCACGACCCGCTCAAGCAATGGAAGCTCAGCCCCATGGACCTGGAATCCCGCCGCCGCTGGGAGTCCTACACCAAGGCCAAGGAAATCATGCTGGAGCGCACCCACATCCCCGAAGCCCCCTGGTGGATCGTGCAGGCCGACGACAAGAAAAAGGCCCGCCTGAACTGCATCCACCACCTGCTGGGCCAGATTCCCTACCAGGAAGTGCAGCAGCCCAGCGTCAACCTGCCCGAGCGGCAGCGCCATGAAGGCTACCGCCGGCACCCCACGCCGCAGGAGCTGCAGGTGCCGGAAGTCTACTGAGGCGCTTCCTGCATCAGCGATGCTTGCTCGCGAACCACAGGCGGCTACCGGCGTACCCTAATCAAGTGTCCGAGGGCAGGATTTGCCCGGGAAATGCCGGAATGGCGCTTGCGAAGAATGTTCGCAGGAAAAGGGCTCTTCTTCCTTCGCGAACATCATGAAAAAACTTGTCGCTTTCCTTCTGATGCAGTGCGCGGCGGTGATTACTGCAAGTATCGCTTAGGGATCGAAACTGATCTGAAGGCGCAGGCAGAATTGGATGCTTGCAAGGCTCGCTGAACTAAGTGGATTTGAAACAACAAGCCCGCACGTTAGCGGGCTTGTTGTTTCCAGCAGCTTTACTGCACCTGATACCTCTCGGTGCAGCCTTACTCTCCGCCCACCCCATTGCGCTGATGCCGATAAACACTCACCGCCTCATAAACCGCCTTGCGAAGCCGGTTGATGCCGCCAATCGGTTGGTGCTCCGGCAGGGCGTGCCACGGGTTGTAGGAGATGTTGTCGCAGGCGAGGTTCTGCTCGCGGCTGTCGAAGTCCTGGGGCGGGATGCTGACGGTGGCGACGGTCTGGAAGGGGGCGTCGGATTCGCTCCATTCGACGCTGGTGTCTTCGATGGGCATGTATTTGCTCGGGTCCTGTTTCTGCACTTGTAGGGCAAAGCAGGCGGGCACGCGGTCGACCGAGAGCTGCTGGTACATGGCGGTGCGCAGGAAGTTGGGCAGTTTTTCGTTGAGCTTGGGTAGCTGGTAGGCCGGGCAGCCTTCTGCCTGCGGGATGACGCGGAACTTGATGTTGTTCGCCTCGCCCAGCTTGTACGGCGCGATGCCGTTGTAGCCGGTTTCGAAGGGGCTGTCGGGCGCGGGGGCGAGAGTCTGCAGGGCGATGACCAGGTGGCGGATTTCCCAGGTGCTGGGCTTCCAGCTGGGGAAGAAGGCGGCGACCTTCTGGCCGCTGGCCTGGGCGGCGAAGTTCTGCCGGTATTCGGCGACGTCACGCACGAAGAACACCGGGTGGTTGAACATGACGAAGTCCTGCTCGGTGTCGTGTCCTTTGCCGGGCATCAGCTTGGCGCCGGGGACGTCGAGCAGCTTGATGGCCATGCCGCGGGCGTCGCGGGCGCTGTCGAACTGCGGGTAGGCGTTGCCGTTGGAGAAACGGACCATGGCGTCCCACTTGTGGCCGGGCTCGGCGAACACGCCCTGGCGCAGGCCGGGGGCAATGTCGCTGGCGACCGTGACTTCGGCCTTCACGCAGCCGTGGGCCTTGGCGTGGGCGTCACGCAGTACGCGGGTGTTGTCGCGGTGCTGTTCGACGATGCGCACAGCGTCTTCGATGATGGCCTGGGTGAGCTGGGCTTCGCCCGGCGGGATTTCTTCCTGGGCGGAAACGGGGCCGGAGAATTTCCAGGCGTAGTAGAGGCTGCCGATACCCCAGCCGAGCAGGCCGATGGCGGCGACGGCGAGCAGCAGACGGCCGAGCCATTTGCCGAGGAAGAGCCAGATTCGGGTGAGCAGGGAGCGCATGGCACGGGGTCCTTTGGTCTTTTCTTTTTGTGGAGGGGATTCCGTTCCCTGGCCTGTGCTGGCTTGGTGTGGGGCGTTTCCCTCTCCCTAGCCCTCTCCCTGAAGGGAGAGGGGGTGGGGGCGGTGATTCGGTGGTGTTCGGGAGCTTTACCTGTAGGAGCGAGCTTGCTCGCGAACTGATTTTCCGTTGGCGCCGGAGCTGGTTGGGTTCGCGAGCAAGCTCGCTCCTACAAAAAATAAAAGACAGTTCAGCGCTGGACGGTCATTCGCACTTCGGCCCAGGCGTCCACGGCGGGGTGGGAACGTTCGGGTCGAGTTTGCTTTCGTACTCGGCGTTGCCCAGCACCTTCAGGTATTCCACCAGTGCCCAGCGTTCTTCCGGCGACAGGGCGCGACCGATGACGCCGTCCTGGCGGCAGCCGTCGCGGAATTCGTGGCCGCGGTTGCTGTTGCCGGTGATGCTGGTCTTGTAGAGGAAGCCGCCGGGGAAGCGCTCGGTGCGGTAGCCGGCGAACTTGGGATCGTACTCGAAGCTGCCGACCCAGAACTGTGCGTCGCGCTCGGCCACCGGGGAGAGCATCTGGAACAGGTTGGGCACCGAGCCGTTGTGCAGGAAGGGCGGGGTGGCCCAGATGCCGTCCAGCGGTCGGGCCTTGTAGGCGCGCAGTTCGCGAACGCCGATGGGCAGGCCATAGCCGTTCATTTCCTGCTGCTGCTCCGGGCCGATATGCGCGTCGCGGTAGGCGCGCTGCTCAACGAAGGCGGTGACGTAGGCCAGGCCCTTGGCGGCGGAGATCTTCGACAGGTCCAGCGCTTCCTCGGGTTTGGGGATCAGCACGACGTTCATGTTCTGCAGCTCTTCCACCTTGAGCTTCAGCGGGCGGACGTCGAAGGTGTGGTCGGCGATGTTGTCGGCGGTAGTCGGGTCGGTGCCGATCTCGCTGGTGGGGACCATCTTCATCGCCCATTCGGGGACGCGCTTCTCGGCGAGGGTGTCGGCGGCGCCCAGCGCCTTGATGTGCGGGCCGTGGCAGTAGACGCAGTTGGCCTGGAACAGGGCGCGGCCCTGGGAGGCTTTCTTCAGGTCGATCTCGCCGAAGACGTCCTTCGGCCAAGCCGGCGGCTTGAGCTGCTTGAGGGTTTCTTCCAGGGTGTAGAGGTCCCGCAGGCGCACGCTGGAGGCGTAGCGCTCATCGCCCATCACCGGCTTGCCGTCGCTCTCGAACATGCGCAGGGTGGCGCCGACACCGAGGGCTTCGCCGATGTTGCGCGCCATGGGCTGCATGGCCGAGCCGTTCCACTGCACCCAGTCGAATTTCCAGATGTCCCAGACCTGCGGGTAGTTCACCGGGGCGTTGGCGACGCGGTAGTTGGAGGCGTCGATGCCGTCGCCGAACACGCTGTTGGCGATACGGCCGAAGGCGTCGGCGCGGCCGGGGCCTTCCAGGGTCGGGTAGAGGCCGCGGTGGGTGTCGTTCCAGGCAGTGGAAACCAGGGTGCCGAGCACGTTGCGCACGTCGCGCTTGAGCGCGGCCTTGCCCTTGGGATAGCGGTCGCCCAGCACGCCCTTGGCGAAGCGGTCGAACTTCCACGGTACGTAGTAGGTGGATGCGAGGCTGGCGCCCAGCGCCTGGCCGAACGCGCCGCCGCGCAGGGTGGGTACGGTGGAGGCGATGGAGTGCATGGCCGCGCCGCCATCGATGCGCACGGCAGTTCCCTTGTAGCGCAGCTCGCCGGTGTGGCAGGCGGAGCAGGTGATGTCGAGGTACCAGGCGCCGGTCTCGCCGTCCTGGTGACGGGCGAAGCCGACCGGTAGGTTGCCGGGATTCTTGGCCGTGGCGGCCAGGGTGTCGTCAGGGGCGCGGCCGATCTGCTCGGGCTCGATGAGGAAGCCGAAGCGCGCGAGGTTCTCGGGGCTGGCGAACTTTTCCTTGGAGAACGGCTGCTCCAGATGAGTGAACCAGTCGTAACGCAGGCCTTTCACCTGGGTGCCCTGGGGCGTGTAGTAGTAGGTTTCGCGGTCCTGTTTGGACCACTGCTCATCGAGGTGGATCATCTTCTGCGGAGGGGTGTATTCCGGAAGATTGGGATGCGCGGTGTACCAGGCGATGACGCCCCCGATGAGCAAGAGCAGCAGAAGGACTGCAAGCAGGACGCGGCCAAGAATGCGCATCGAAACTTCCTTGTTATGTGTGCGAAAAAGAATCGGACGTTTATGCCAAGTACGCGCCGGCTTGGCAAGGTGATGCCGCACGGAAATCAGGGTTTTGTCGCCTGACTGAGATGCGATACAGGTGCTAGGCGCCCGGGCGCAGTTCCAGTAGCAGGCTCAGGCAGATTGCCGCGCCGATCAGCATACCGATCAGGCTGGCGATGATCAGTGGCCAGCGCAGACCGGGGCTGTCGTCCTCGTCATTGGGAATGCGCGCGTGAATGATGCCCCAGAGATTTTCCGGTGGCGGCAGTTCCGGCCAGGGTTCGTCGCTGGGCGGCGCAGAGGGATGGCCGGAGAGCTGGTAGAGCAGGGCGATCATCCAGTCCAGCGCGGCGATGCGCGTGGGGTGGTAGCGGTCGGCGTCGGTCCAGACGCGGAGATAGGTATCGACCAGCAAGGCGTCGGCGTCTGTCTGATCGGTCTTCAGCTTCAGCGCCAGTGGGTAGAGCCGTGGGGCGGTGCAGCGATAGAGCGTGGCGAACGCGCGAGCGTCCCCGTCGCCGCTTTCGGCGAGCAGGTAGCTGAGGAAGTTGGCTTCGTCCGGGTCGATGGCGGCCTCCGGCGGTGTCGCGGCGAGCGGCGTGGCTGGAGGTTAAGGATAGTTCGCGGAGCTTCTATGTAGGAGCGAGCTTGCTCGCGAATGGCTTTACCGGTTGCTCCGGTGTCGGGCGATTCGCGAGCAGGCTCGCTCCTACAGAATGCGTCCGATCAGGCCACTTCCTCGAAAGGCAGCCCGACATAGTTCTCCGCGATGGTCGTGCGGCCGGCCTCGGAGCTAAGGAAGTAATCGAGTTCGGTCTCCAGCATGCGCCGGGTGAAGGCGTCGCTGTCGGGGAACTGGTGCAGCATCGAGGTCATCCACCAGGAGAAGCGCTCGGCCTTCCAGATGCGCCGCAGGGCGATGGGGGAGTACTGTTCCAGTAGCTCGCGGCGGCCGTTGCCGCAGACCTCCACAAGAATGCGATACAGCGTGTTCACGTCGCTGGCGGCGAGGTTCAGGCCCTTGGCGCCGGTGGGCGGGACGATGTGGCCGGCGTCGCCGACCAGGAACAGCCGGCCGTATTGCAGCGGCTCCACCACGAAGCTGCGCAGCGGGGCAATGCTCTTTTCCAGTGACGGCCCGGTGATCAACTGCTGCGCGGCATCCTCGGGAATACGGCGTTTGAGCTCCTCCCAGAAGCGCCCGTCGGACCATTGCTCCACCTTGTCTTCCAGTCCCACCTGCAGGTAATAGCGGCTGCGGGTGGCGCTGCGCTGGCTGCACAGGCTGAAGCCGCGTTCGCTGCTGGCATAAATGAGTTCGTGGCTGACCGGCGGGGTGTCGCTGAGCAGGCCGAGCCAGCCGAACGGGTAGACCCGCTCGAAGACGCTCAGACGCTCGGCGGGAATGCTGCGCCGGGCCACGCCGTGGAAGCCGTCGCAGCCGGCGATGTAGTCGCAGTCCAGGCGTACGCGTTCGCCCTGGTGAGTGAAAGTGACGTAGGGCTTCTCGCTGGTAACGTCATGCAGCGCCACGTCGGCTGCTTCGTACACGCTCATCGCGCCGCTGGCCGCGCGGGCCTGCATCAGGTCGCGGGTGACTTCGGTCTGGCCGTAGACCATGACCTGCTTGCCGCCGGTGAGGGCCTTGAGGTCGATGCGTTCGCGGCGGCCGTTGAGGACCAGTTCGAAACCGTCATGCAGCAGCCCTTCGGCGTCCATCCGGGTGCTGGCGCCGGCTTCGCGCAGCAGGTCGGCTGTGCCCTGTTCCAGCACGCCGGCGCGGATGCGGCCGAGTACGTAGTCGGGCGTCTGGCGTTCGAGGATCACGGTGTCGACGCCAGCCTTGTGCAGCAACTGGCCAAGCAGGAGGCCGGCCGGACCGGCGCCGATAATGGCAACTTGAGTCTTCATGGGATGGCTCCTTGGAGAGCGCTGTTGTTTTTGTCTCCTGCATTTTTTGTGGATGGGATTCACCTTTGAAGGTAATTTCCAACAGTCTTCTTGGACTTTTCATGGATGTGGGCGGTGATCGAACAGCGCGCTGACAGACTTGTGCCGGTGTTCCGCCTGTATGGCGAAACCACTGCGTGGCCGACGCCGGATCTGATCCACTGCGAATCCATCGCCTCGCGCAGCCGCCTGCACGATTGGGAGATTCGCCCGCACCGCCATAGCGATCTTGTACAGCTGCTTTATGTGCAGTCCGGTGAGGCGGAACTGGAAGTGGAGGGCCGGATGACGCCGGTCCGCGAGGCGTCGTTGCAGGTCACACCGGCGCTGGCTGTGCATGGTTTCCGCTTCGCCGAGGACGTGCAGGGCTGGGTGCTGAGCATGGGGCTGCCGCTGGCCGAGCAACTGGGCGGACTGCTGGAAAGCTCCGTGCTGGAACGGCCTGCGTGCTACGTCGTGGGCGAGGGTAAGCGTCATCTTGATGCGTTGTTCGAATCCATCGACCGCGAGTACGCCGAGCACGCGCCGGGCCGCGACCTCATGCTGCAGTCGTTGCTCAACATGCTGCTGGTCTGGCTCAGCCGCCGGGCGCTGGAACAGTCCCGCGCAGAGGCGAGCCAGCAGGATCGCGGCGTCGAGCATGTGCATGCCTTTTCCCGTCTACTGGAGCAGGACTTCCGCGAACATCATCCCATCGAACACTACGCGGCGGCGTTGGGCATCAGCGCCGCGCACCTCAATGCGCTGTGCCGGCGCCTGGCCGGGCAGTCGGCCTTGCAGATGATCCACCAGCGCCTGCTGCTGGAGGCCAAGCGCAACCTGGTGTACACAGCCATGACCATTCAGCAGGTGTCGGACAGCCTGGGCTTTTCCGAACCGGCCTATTTCTCCCGATTCTTCAAGCGCTACGCCGGGGTTTCGCCCCGTGCGTTTCGCGAGCCGCGTTGAGCCGCCATGAATATCGATTCGCGTATCAAGTTCCGCCACCTGGTGTGTTTCCTCGAGGTGGCCCGCCAGGGCAGCCTGGCCCGCGCGGCGGATGCCCTGGCGGTCAGCCAGCCGGCGATTTCCAAGACGCTCAAGGAACTGGAGGACCTGCTGGAAGCGAGCCTGTTCGAACGCGGCAAGAGCGGCGCCAGTCTGACGGAAGCAGGTGTCGCCTTCCTACGCTATGCCGGCCCCTGCGTGCAGGCGCTGCGCGACGGCGTGAACAGCCTGCGCGGCGGCGAGTATGCCTCCAGCTCCGTGCGCCTGGGCGTGCTCTCCACCGTGGAAAGCCTGCTGATGCCCGAAGTGGTGCGCCGCCTGCACGAGCGTCATCCGGCGTTGGTGGTCAGCGTGGTGACCGGGCCGAGCGCGCATCTGCTCTCGCAACTGCGTGTGGGCGAGTTGGACCTGGTCGTTGGCCGCATGACCGAAAGCCCGCAGATCCAGGGCCTAGCCTTCGAGCACCTGTACAGCGAATCCATGACCCTGGTGGCTCGCGCCGGCCACCCGCTGCTGGGCCGCCCGCTGCCGCCCTCGGCGCTGGACGACTGGCCATTGGTCATGCCGTTGGCCGGCACCACTATCCGCAAGTCCGCCGACAGCCTGTTGGTGCAGAGCGGCCTCGGCCAGCCACGCCAGAAGCTGGAAACACTCTCCACGGTACTCAGCCGCCGTTATGTATTGACCAGTGATGCGCTGTGGATCGCCCCGCTGGACTCGGTGCGCCTGGACCTGCGCTCCGGCGAGATGGTCGAGCTGCCGCTGGATGTACAGGAACCGGGCGGTTCGGTAGGGGTTTGCAGTAACTCCACGTTGCCGCTTTCCCTGGGCGCGCACTGGTGTCTGGAGGTGCTGCGCGAGGTGGGCGAGGCGTACCGGGAAGGGACTTATCCATAACCAATAGGTTATGGGTTGTCGGCATCTTTTCAGTTTTCGACGTGGATCATGCGGGCGACACTCCGTCGCACTGCCTGATGCAACAGGCTCCTATAAATCCAACAACAGGAGACCGACATGTCCGATGCGGAAAACAGCCGCTTCGTCATTCGTGACCGAAACTGGCACCCCAAAGCCCTGACGCCTGACTACAAGACCTCCATCGCCCGCTCCCCGCGCCAGGCGCTGGTGAGCATTCCGCAATCGATTTCCGAAACCAGCGGCCCGGACTTCTCGCACCTGAAGAGGGGCGAGCACGACAACGATCTGCTGCTCAATTTCAATAATGGTGGCCTGCCCATCGGCGAGCGCATCATTGTCTCCGGTCGTGTGATGGACCAGTACGGCAAGCCCGTGCCACACACGCTGGTGGAGATGTGGCAGGCCAATGCCGGCGGCCGCTATCGCCACAAGAACGACCGCTACCTTGCGCCGCTGGACCCGAACTTCGGCGGTGTCGGCCGTGCGCTGACCGACAGTGAAGGGCGCTACATCTTCCGCACCATCAAACCCGGCCCGTATCCCTGGCGCAACGGCCCCAACGACTGGCGCCCGGCGCACATCCACTTCTCCATCAGCGGCCCGTCGATCTCCACGCGGCTGATCACCCAGCTGTATTTCGAAGGTGATCCGCTGATCCCGATGTGCCCCATCGTCAAATCCATCGCCAACCCGGATGCGGTGCAAAGCCTGATCGCCAAGCTCGACATGAGCAACGCCAACCCCATGGACTGCCTGGCCTACCGCTTCGACATCGTGCTGCGCGGCCAGCGCAAGACACACTTCGAGAATCGCTGAGGAGGACCGACCATGCCTATCGAACTGCTGCCGGAAACCCCCTCGCAGACTGCCGGCCCCTACGTGCACATCGGCCTTGCGCTGGCTGCCGCCGGCAACCCGGCCCGCGACCAGGAAATCTGGAGCGAGATGGCCAAGCCCGGCGCGCCTGGCGAACACATTCTGCTGATCGGACACGTGTATGACGGCAACGGCCACCTGATCCGCGATTCCTTCCTGGAGTTGTGGCAGGCAAATCACGAAGGCGTGTACGACGCTGCCTTCGATCTGGAAAAGCCCTTCAACGGCTTCGGTCGAACGGCAACGACCTTCGACGCTGGCGAGTGGCAGGTGCAGACCATCAAGCCCGGTGTGGTGAAAAATGCCGCCGGCGTGCCCATGGCGCCGCACATCAACGTCTCGCTGTTTGCCCGTGGCATCAACCTGCATTTGCAGACGCGTCTGTACTTCGACGACGAGGCGCAGGCGAACGCGGTGGACCCGGTCTTGAACCTGATCGAGCAGCCCGAACGTCGGCAAACCCTCATTGCAAAGCGTTGCGAGGTGGACGGGAAGCTCGCTTACCGGTTTGATATCCGCGTCCAGGGAAATGCGGAAACGGTGTTCTTTGACTTCTGACACACGACTACATGAGACATCCGCCGAGCCGGTCGCCGACCGCGTTCGGCGGCACTTCGCGGCCGCGCTCGACGAGCGCGGCTATCGGGCGGACGAGGCGCAGGTGACGGCGGTAGAGCACCTCGCCACCTGGCTCGACGACTTCCTCGCCGGTCGCCATGGCTTCCTGCGCAAGCCGGTGGCCGGCGTCTACCTGTGGGGCGGCGTCGGGCGGGGCAAGAGCTTCGTCATGGACCAGTTCTTCGCTGCCGCGCCCACGCAGGCCAAGCGCCGCGTGCACTTCCATGCCTTCCTGCAGGAGTTGCAGTCGCGCATGCTGGCGATTACCGGGCAATCCGACCCGCTGGTGCGTGTCGCCCGCGCCATCGCCGAAGAAACCAAGCTGCTGTGCTTCGACGAATTTCATGTGCACGACATCGGCGACGCCATGCTGCTGGGGCGGATGCTGAAGGTGCTGGTGGATGAAGGCGTCGGCCTGGTCTGCACCTCCAACTATGAGCCGGAAAACCTCTGTCCGAATCCGCTGTACCGCGAGCGCTTCCGTCCGGCCATCGAGCTGATCGAAAAGCGCTTCGACGTGATCTCGGTGGATGCCGGGCAGGACTATCGCGAACACAGCACATCGCTGGAAGAGTGGGGCAGCTTCCTCTGGCCGGCGCGCGCCGATGATCTCGAACTGATCGGTTCCCGACTGGGGTTGGCGGCGGACGCGAAGTTCGACGAGGTGCTCAGTGTCAACCATCACCCGCTGAAAGTGCATGCCCATGATGATCACTGTGCATGGATGGATTTCAGCGAGATGTTCGAACGCCCGCGATCGGCCAGCGACTACCTCTGGCTGATCGAGCATTACCCGCGCATGGCCGTGAGCGGCCTCGGCCCGCTGGCGGACTACCCGCCGGATGTGAGCATGCGTTTCCTCAATTTCATCGACATCGCCTATGACCGGCAACTGAAGCTTCAACTGTTCGCCTCGGTGTCGCTGGAGGACCTGGCGGCGGGCGGCGCGGCGCTGGACTTCTCGCGCACGCTGAGCCGGTTGCGGCAGTTGAAGCTGGAGCCGCTCTAGCGGGCGCGCGGGCTGTCGAGATTTGTTCGCGAGCAAGCTCGCTCCTACAGGAAACGCCTGCGTGCTCTTCGTAGGACCGAGGGGGACGACTAGTCCTTGCTCGCGAACCGAGGTCGGCGCCGATGTGCCGGTCGCTGGTCGGCGGATAACACTGGCGCGTTATCCGCTCAACGTCAGTCACTTCAGGCGGCGCAGGGCGCTGATAAGCTCTGTTCGATAATCGATCATTTGTGTTGCGATAATCGCCCGTGCGTGTCGATAATCGCCCGGCATTCGCCTGCCAGGATAACAACAATGACCGACGCTCCCCGTGCCAGCCTGCCGCCCCTCGCGCCGCCAATCATCGCTTCGCCCGCCAAGCGCATCGAGGCCTTTACCGGCGACCCGAATTTCATGACGTCGCTGGCTCGCGGGCTGGCGGTGATTCACGCATTCCAGGAGCGCAAGCGCCACCTGACCATTGCGCAGATCAGCCATCGCACCGAGATTCCGCGCGCGGCCGTGCGCCGCTGCCTGCACACGCTGATGAAGCTGGGGTATGTCACGTCCGACGGGCGTACCTATTCGCTGCTACCCAAAGTACTGACCCTTGGTCACGCCTATTTGTCCTCGACGCCACTGGCGGTCACCGCGCAGCCGATCCTTGATCGTCTGAGCGAGCAACTGCACGAGGCCTGCTCCATGGCGACGCTGGAAGGCGACGAAATCCTCTACATCGCTCGCTCCGCTACGCCGCAGCGCCTGATCTCGGTAGACCTGAGCGTCGGCAGCCGCCTGCCTGCCTACTGCACCTCCATGGGCCGCATTCTGCTCGCCGGGCTCAACGACGACGCGTTGGAGGATTACCTCGCCCACGCCGACCTCCAGGTGAAGACCAGCCGCACCGTGCACACCCCGGAAATGCTTCGCGCGAGCATTGCCGAGATCCGCCAGCAGGGCTGGGTAATCATCGACCAGGAACTGGAAGTCGGCCTGCGCTCCATCGCCGTGCCGCTGAAAGACTCCGCCGGCCAGGTGTTGGCCGCATTGAACGTCGGCACCCACGCCGGGCGCGTATCGAGGCAGGAGCTTGAAACGCGTTTCCTGCCGGTGCTGCTGGAGGCCAGCCGTGAGTTGGGGACGCGGCTGTTCCATTGAGTGGTCGCCGTATGCGGCCCTGAGGTAATCCCGTTCGCTAACCGCCCACAGGCGCGATTATCGAATTGAACGGCTGAACGTCTCTTCGTACTGTTGCTCAACCCGTCCAGCCGGACGGGCAATAACAACAATGAGCGTCAGCCATGGCCCCTGTGTGCCTGCCCCATCTGCCGGTCCGTGCGTCCTCCGGCTCGCGCCTCATTCCTGTCCAGCTTGCGGGAGTGCAGGGCGATCCAGCTGGCCTTCCCGCGACGACGCCCTCGCAGGAAGTCTTCGCATGACCAGTTCCGCCCACGTGCCCGCTGCCGGCACTCTCGACGTCCAGTCCTTCATCAACGCCCAGCCACTGTCGCTGTACCAGTGCCGCATCGTGCTGCTGTGCTTCCTCATCGTTTTCCTCGACGGCCTCGATACCGCCGCCATGGGCTTCATCGCGCCGGCGCTGACCCAGGACTGGGGCATCGACCGCGCCAGCCTCGGCCCGGTGATGAGCGCCGCGCTGATCGGCATGGTGTTCGGCGCCCTGGGTTCCGGCCCGTTGGCCGACCGCTTCGGACGCAAGGGCGTGCTGGTGGTGGCGGTGTTCCTGTTCGGCCTGTTCAGCCTGATGTCGGCCTACAGCAGCAACCTCGAAGAACTGATGGCGCTGCGTTTGCTGACCGGCATCGGCCTGGGCGCGGCGATGCCCAACGCCACCACATTGCTGTCGGAGTACACCCCCGAGCGCCTCAAATCGCTGCTGGTGACCAGCATGTTCTGCGGCTTCAACCTGGGCATGGCGTCAGGCGGGTTTGTCTCCGCCAAGCTGATCCCGGCCTACGGCTGGCACAGCCTGCTGCTGCTCGGTGGTGTGCTGCCACTGCTGCTGGCGGCGGTGCTGCTGGTGTGGCTGCCGGAGTCGGCGCGCTTCCTGGTGGTGCGCAATCGCGGCGCGGACAAGGTCAAGCGCGTGCTGGCGCCCATCGCGCCTTCCGAGGTGGTTGCCGCCCGTGACTTCAGTGTGCCCGAGCAGAAGACGGTGCAGAGCCGCAACGTGTTCAAGGTGATCTTCTCCGGCACCTACAGCGCGGGAACCCTGTTGCTGTGGCTGACCTACTTCATGGGGTTGGTGATCGTCTACCTGCTCACCAGTTGGCTGCCGACGCTGATGCGTGATGCCGGTGCGAGCATGGAGCAGGCCGCGTTCATCGGCGCGCTGTTCCAGCTCGGCGGGGTGCTCAGCTCGGTGGCGGTGGGCTGGGCCATGGACCGCTTCAATCCGCACAAGGTCATCGGCATCTTCTACTGCCTGGCCGGGGTGTTCGCCTACTTCGTCGGGCAGAGCCTGGGCACCGTGACGCTGCTGGCGACCCTGGTGCTGGCCGCCGGCATGTGCGTGAACGGCGCGCAGTCCGCGATGCCATCGCTGGCGGCGCGCTTCTACCCGACCCAGGGCCGCGCCACCGGGGTGTCCTGGATGCTCGGCATCGGCCGCTTCGGCGCCATTCTCGGCGCCTGGATCGGCGCAACCCTGCTGGGCCTGGGCTGGAACTTCGAGCAGGTGCTCACCGCGCTGATCGTGCCCGCTGCTATCGCCACGGCGGCGGTGGTGATCAAGGGGCTGGTGAGCCACGCCGACGCCACCTGACGGAAGCTTCCGACAGGGCCGCGATGCAAGGTCGCGGCCCTTCCTCCGGCGAGCTTTCCGAGCAGCTCGACGATCGACTGTCTGTCGGTGACTTTGACGTCAAAAGGATGAACGGTCGCTGAGCGTGTATGAACGGTCGAAAAAGTGCCTCGTTTCGTTGAATTGGATTCAACTCCCTGAAGAAATTGTTGTCGGACCAATAGCCAATCTTTGTCCTGGCACCCCGAAAGGGGGGCTCCATACGGGGCCCGGCCACCTGACCATCGTTGGAAAAGTCCATGTTTCTTCATGCAGTTGGATGCTCATTTCCCCGCCCGGATTCGTGGCGGGGCCCCGGACGCCAGGAAGGCTTCTCCCTGGTGGAGATGATGGTGGTTGTCGCGCTGCTGGCGATCTTCGCCGGCGTGGCGTTACCGGGTTTCCGCTACCTGATCGAATCCAGTCGGGTGCAGAGTGGCGCCTCGACCCTGTACCGGTTGCTCCAGGCGTCTCGCGCTGACGCCGTGAATACTCGCCAGACCCTCACGCTCTGCCCCAGCAGCGGCAACCTGCAATGGGTGGTCGTGCGCGCCAGTACCTGTGGCTCGCTCGCCAGCACCCTGGTCAGCCAGCGCCTGGACCTGCCGGACAGCCTCAGCGTCAGCAGCAGCGTCAACACCCTCTCGTTCAAGCCCGATGGCACCGCTGCGGCCGCCGACCTGGGCATTTCCAGCAGCGGCACCAGCAAGGCGTTCAACATCAAGGTGGCGGCCTCGGGCTACATCAACCTGCAGGGAGCGAGCGCGCGATGAGCCGGCGCATGGCGGGGTTCAGTCTGGTCGAGGTCATGGTGGCCTTGCTGGTCACCTGCTTCGGCGTGCTCGGCATGCTGGCGATGCAGGGACGCACCATCGGCTATGCGCAGGACACGATCCTGCGCAGCAATGCCGCGGAACTGGCCGATGAGCTGCTGGAGATGATGCGCACGGACCTGTACTCCACGCAGGACGGCAGCTCCACCCAGGTGCTGCCGCCGACCAGTTGGGGTTACTACAAGGCCGCCAACGCGTCCTTTCCCGCTGCACCCAGCAGTTGCGCCTCGCTGGCGGCGCTGACCGCCAGCCAGCGCCTGGCCTGCTGGGCGCAGCGGGTGAACCAGGCGCTGCCAGGCGCCTCCGAACTGTCGAGCGAGTTCTACGTCTGCCGCACCAATGGCACCAGCAAGTGCAGCGGCAGCGGGTCGGCCATCGAGATCCAGCTGGCCTGGCGGGTGAAGGCGGGGGAGTGCCTGGATGCCAACGCCACCGGCGACAACACCATCTGCCGATATGTGCTGCGGGAGGAACCCTAGGATGCCTCGGCCAAGTGCGCGTCGGCAGGGTGGTGTAACGCTCATCGAGCTGATGATCGCCATGGGCCTGAGCCTGTTCCTGATCCTGGGTGTGACCCAGATGTTCCTCGACGGGCAGAACCGCTCGCGCTACTTCGACGGCCAGGCGCAGAACCAGGATAACGCCCGCTACGCCCAGCAGATGCTCGAAGGGCGCCTGGCGAAGGCCGGATACCGGCGCCTGCCATCCTCGCGGATGACCGCGGCCTTTCCCGCACAGACCAGCAACGGCTGCATTTTCACCGCCGGCCAGGCGCTGGTGCGGGTGGACGCCAATACCCTGTGCCTGCGCTACCAGCCGCGTGACACCAACGATACCGACTGCACCGGTGCCTCGCTGGGCAGCCGTAGCGGGGTGAACAAGCCCTACGGCACCTACAGCCCGAGCAACAACGTGGTCGAGAAGCTCACCCTGAGCAATGGGCAGTTGACCTGTAACGGCACCACCCTGGTGGAGAACGTCGTGGCCACGCGCTTCGACTTCGGTGTGGACGGCAGCAGCGACGAATTCAATCGCCAGGTGGCGCAGTACGTCGCCACCCCCGCCAGCGGCCAGACAGTGCGCAGCGTGCGCTATTCGTTGTTGCTCGCCAGCAGTGATTCGGTCAGCGGCGGCCTGGCCGCCACCACCTGCCAGCGCTGGCAGGACCTCTACGGCAGCAAGGCCTGCACGGATGGCGACGGGCCCGTGCGGCGCATCGTCAGCGGTACCAGCATGTTGAGGAACCTGATGCCATGAACCGACAGTCTTCCCGCCGTCAGCGCGGCGCGGTGTTGTTCGTCGCGCTGGTGATGTTGTTGCTGATCACCCTGGCTGCGGTCAGTGGCATGCGTGGCATGCAGTTGGAAGGCCGAATGACCGGCAACCGCCTGGAGCAGCAGCGCCTGATGAGCGCCGCCGAGTCCGCATTGCGCGAGGGGGAAGGGCGCCTGCGCCAGAGCAGCCGAGCGCTGGACAACTGCACGGCAGGGACCACGCCCTGTTTCACCGCGGCAGCGACGACCTACGCCACCGATTTCAGCAAATCCACTTTCTATACCGGCATGGACGGCGGCACCAGCCTGCTGCGCAGCGCGCGCTGGTACCTGCGCTACATCTCGAACAACTGCAAGGGTGGTGGGGGTGGCAGCGCCAACTCCTACCTGTCGAAGGGGCAGGTGGGGTGCACCTACTACTACGAGGTCAACTCCCAGGCCTACAAGGGAACGGCCACCAGCAAGGCCTGTGGTGCCGACGCGCTGTGCCTGCGCTCGACCTTCGGGCTGGTGATCCAGTGAATCGTTGCAGTCGTACAAGGATGCCGACGTCATGGCTTACTCCATGAGAATGTTGCGCGCGACGCTATTCCTGCTGCTCTCCTGCCTGGCTGGTGCCCCGGCCTGGGGCGCGTCCCTGGCGCAGACGCCGCTGTTCGTCAGCAACATCGCTCCGCCGATGAACATGCTGGTGGTCGGCCGCGATCAGAAGTTGTACTTCCCGGCCTATAACGATGCCTCCGACATCGACGGCGATGGCCAACTGGACACCTACTACAAGCCCGGCATCGACTACACCGGCTACTTCGACTCCTACAAGTGCTACATCTACGACGTGCTCAGCGGCACCTTCGCGCCGTCCAGCACCACCAGCACCAAGAAGTGCACCAGCGCCCTGGGCCGCTGGAGCGGCGATTACCTCAACTACCTGACCATGTCGCGCCAGGACGTGCTGCGCAAGGTGCTCTACGGCGGCTATCGCTCCACCGACAGCACACTGTCGACGGTGCTCGAACGCGCCTTCATCCCCAACGATGCCCACAGCTGGGGCAAGGAGTACCTGAGCGTCGCCCGCGATGGCTACAGCCTGTCCGACTACACCCCGATCCCGGTCCCTACCAATGGCAAGTACGTGCTCTTCGCCAACACCTCGATCGGCTCCAGCACCCTGGGCTCGTACAACAGCAGCGCCGCACCGAGGCTGCGGATCATCACCAGCCTGCAGCAGGCCCTGCTCGGGACTTACCGGATCTGGGGCTGGGTCTCGCGGGAGTCGGCCCAGGGCACCAATACCCTCACCAGCACCACCAACAGCGACACCACCATCATTCCCGCCTACGACCTCAACGTCCGGGTGCAGGTGTGCGTGGCCGGCCTGCTGGAAAGCAACTGCGCCCAGTACGGTAGCCTCTACAAGCCCACCGGCGTGCTGCATGACTATGGCGCCGCCGACAAGATGTACTTCGGCCTGGTCACCGGCACCTACGCCAACAACCTGCGCGGTGGTGTGGTACGCAAGGCGGCGGCGTCCTTCAGCAATGAATACAACAGCTCCACCGGCCGCTTCCTGACCGATTCCACCACCGGAACCGGCTGCCTCAACGGCCGCTGCTACGTGAACAACAGCGGCATTGTCGCCAACCTCGACCGCCTGGTGTTCTCCGCCGGCTGCACCGACTCCAGCGGTTACAACCTCAACCCGCTGACCAACGGCAAGTGTGTCGACTGGGGCAACCCGCTGGGCGAGATGGCCTACGAGACCCTGCGCTACTACGCCGGCAAGGCACCCACCGCGGCCTACGCCGCCGGCACTGCCGACTCCAACCTGGGCCTCTCCAGCCTGACCAGCTGGAGCAATCCGTACAGCACCTATCCCTCCTGCACCCGGCCCTTCATGACGCTGATGAGCGACGTGAACCCGAGCTACGATTCCGACGTGCCCGGCAGCAGCCTTGGCACCGACAGCCAGCCGACCAGCGACATCAGCTTCAATTTCGCCAGCATCGGCGCGACCCTCTGGAGCCGCGAGGTAGGCGGTAGCGCCTCGGTGAACGTCGGCCAGTCCGGCGGCACCAACGACTCTGCGCCCACCGCCAAGACCGCCAGCAGTTTCGCCACCATCCGCGGGCTGGCCGAGGAACCCACGCGCCAGGGCAGCTACGCGACCTCGGCCGTGTCTTTCTTCGGTAGTCAGAACGCGTTGACCACCGTCGGCGCGAACAAGGTGCAGAGCTTCTCCATCGCCCAGTCCTCGACCCTGCCCAACATCCGCATCAAGACCAGCAAGGGCACGCTGCGGCTGGTGCCGTTCAGCATGAACGTCAGCCAGAACGTGGTCAGCCAGATCACTGGCTTCTACATCGATACCCTGGCCAAGGACAGCGCCGGCAACCTCACCTCCATCACCTTCCGCGTGGTCTACGACGACTCCGCCCAGGGCCGCGACTACGACATGGACGCCATCGTGCTTTACACGGTAACGGCCAGGAGCGACGGCACCGTGGACGTCACCAGCCAGACCGAATATTCGGTGGCCGGCGACGAATCGCACATGGGCTACACCATGGCCGGCACCACCAAGGATGGTGTCTACCTGGAAGTCACCGGCGGCGGCAGCGGCTCCGTGCGCAGCAAGCTCGATACGCCCGACGGCAAGTATCCCGGCGACTGTTCGGCGACCGGCGTGACCTGTGCGCTGCTGCCCGGCCTCAACGGCAGCAGCGGGGCGCTCAGCGGCAATCGCCTGGCCTACCACTCGCGCAACTTCACGCCCTCGGCCACCACCGCCGTGACCAACCTGCAGGACCCCATGTGGTACGCCGCCAAGTACGGCAAGACCGACCTCACCAATTGGGACCGCGATGGCGACGGCGTGCCGGACAACTATTTCCTGGTCAGCAACCCGAGCAAGCTGGCCTCCCAGCTCAAGTCCGCGTTCGACGACATCCTCCAGCTCAACACCTCGGTCGCCGCCGTGGCGGTGGACTCGCAATCGCTGGACAGCGGCAGCTACACCTACGGCAGCAGCTTCGTCACCGGCGACTGGACCGGCGACCTGCTGAAGAAACAGCGCATCCTGACCACCAGCAGCTCCGGTGCGATCACCACAAGCACGACCACCTTGTGGCGGGCTTCGGCGCAACTGGGCACGCCCAGCGCGCGCAATATCCTGTTCGCCAAGAGCGGCTCGCTCACCGCGTTCAACTGGAGCAACCTGACTGCTGCCCAGCAGACTCAGCTCAACCGCACCGTCGCCGGTGTCGTGGACAGCCAGGGGCAGGCGCGGGTCGGCTTCCTGCGCGGCGAGAACAACACCTTCCGCACCCGTACGACGCTGCTTGGCGACATGATCAATTCGGCGCCGGTGCTGGTCAGCGGCTCCGACTACCTGGCTTCGCGCGCTGATGCCCTGGAAGGCAGCACGACCTACGCGGCGTTCGCCACGGCGCTGGCGGCGAAACCCTCTGTGGTCTACGTCGGCGCCAACGACGGCATGCTGCACGCTTTCAATGCGTCCACGGGTGCCGAAATCTTCGCCTTCATCCCCAGCGCGGTGATCCCCAACCTCAACGCCCTCACCGCGCCGGACTACGGCAAGCAGCAGGGCACCGAGCACCGCTATTTCGTGGACGGTACCCCGGTGGTGTCCGACGTCTACTACGGCTCGGCCTGGCACAAGGTCCTGCTGGGCAGTCTGGGAGCCGGCGGCCGCGAGGTGTTTGCGCTCGACGTCAGCGACCCCACCGCGCCCAGGCTGCTCTGGGAGTTCACCAGCGACAACGACAGCAGCCTGGGTTACACGGCGGCGCGGCCTTCCATCGCACGTCTGCACAACGGCAAGTGGGTGGCACTGGTGCCCAACGGCTACGACATTGGCAGCAGCAGCGCCTCGCTGCTGATCATCGACATCCAGACCGGCACGCTGCTGAAGAAAATCACCGCTACCCCGAGCCTGACCGCCGCCGAAACCGCCTCGTTGGATGCCCTCAACAATGGCCTGTCGCGGCTGTTCGTGGCCGACGCCAACAACGACGGCATCGCCGACTATGCCTATGGCGGCGATCTGCTGGGCAACCTCTGGCGTTTCGACCTGATCGACACCAGCCAGGGCGACCCGCTCAACAGCACCGCCTCGGAGGCGCGCTATGCCGTGTCCTTTGGCGGCAACCCGCTGTTCGTCGCGCGCAATGCCAGTGGTACGCGCCAGCCGATCACCACCGCGCCGTACCTGGTCGATCATCCCGGCGGCATCGGCTACATCGTGGCCTTCGGCACGGGCCGCTACCTGCTCACTGCCGACAAGACTTCCACCGAGCAGCAGAGTGTCTACGGCATCTGGGATCGCAAGATTGCCGGCGAAGCCACCAGCTCCTCGCTGACGGCCGCGCGCACGCGCAGCAACCTGCAGGCACAGACACTCAGCGCGGGCACCCTCAACGGCACGTCGATCTACACCCTGAGCAACAACGACGTGGCCTGGTACGACACCTCAGGCAACACGGCCGACGCCAACGTCAACAAATGGGGCTGGTATTTCGACTTCCCGGTGGCCGGCGAACGGCAGATCTACGACATGACCCTCTACGGCTCCAGCCTGATCTTCACCAGTTCCACGCCGCAGACCGGTACCTGCGCCGCCGGCCTCTCCGGCACCCGCTACGCCATCGATCCGGAGCGCGGCGGGCTGGTGCCGTACAACGTCTTCGACCTGAACAACGACGGCACCTTCGATGCGCTCTCGGCCTTCATCACCGGAGGCGGCGACATTACCGTCTCGGGTGGTTACACCTACAGCGGCTCCGACAGCGGCACCACGGGCCTGCCGGATGCCGTTCACACCAACACCGGCACGGTCAGCGGCCGGCGTACCTGGCAGATACAGCCAGCCAACTGACAAGGAGAAAGCATGAACGCACGTCGGCGGGAAAGGGGCTTTACCCTGATCGAACTGATGATCACGGTGGTAATAGTGGCGATCCTCGCCGCCATCGCCTTCCCCAGCTACCAGCGCTACGTGCTGCGCAGCCATCGCGTCGAAGGCCAGGCGCTGCTGAGCGAGGCGGCCGCGCGCCAGGAGCGCTACTACTCGCAGAACAACGCCTACGCGAGCACTGCCGCCGCGCTGAACATGACCAGCTACGTCAACGGCCTGCAGTACTACAGCCTGGCGATTTCCAACGTCACCGCCACCGGCTACACGCTCACTGCCACCGCCACGGGAGCCCAGGCCAAGGATACCCAGTGCTCGACCCTGACGCTCGACCAGGCCGGCACCCGTGGTAATACCGGCACGGGCACCGGCACCAGTTGCTGGCAATGAGTGCGTGATAAAAGCGGGCGATTGGCGAACACTGCGCCACAGGTCCAATTGCGCCCGCCGGGACCTTGCCCTAGGGTGAAGCGGATCAGCGGGCCTGCCTTGCACCTCGAGCGCCCGCGCGACCGTCCATCTCCGCCAATGCCCGTATTCCGGGCCACGACATAGACTGGGCGCACGAGTCGCGACGAAGAGCGCGGCCAAACACAAGAGTGAGTGCCTGTATGCAAAGCCTGCTGAGCGAGCGCAGCCGCGTGTTCGAGCGTGCCGACCCCTATGCGGTGTCCGGCTACGTCAACCAGCATGTGGGCACCCACGACCTGCGCCTGCCGGCTCACGGCCATCCCCAGGCCAGCCTCAACCATCGCCGTTTCGCCAGCCTCGACCTGTGCCGCATCAGTTACGGTGGCGCGGTGCGCGTCACCTCGCCGGCGCTGGAAAGCATCTTCCACCTGCAGATCCTGCTTAGCGGCCACTGCCTGTGGCGCGGCCAGCGTCAGGAACACTACCTGGCACCGGGCGAGCTGCTGCTGATCAACCCGGACGACCCGGTCGACCTGACCTACTCGGACGATTGCGAGAAATTCATCCTGAAGATTCCGGTGACCCTGCTCGAAGCCATCTGCGCCGAGCAGCGCTGGAATCATCCACGCGTGGGTGTGCGCTTCACCGAGAACCGCTACCAGCTGGGCGAACTGGAAGGCTTCGTCAACCTGCTGTCGATGGTCTGCCAGGAGTCCGAAGCCGGCGAACGTCTGGCACGGGTCGACGAGCACTACCAGCAGATCGTCGCCAGCAAATTGCTCACGCTGCTGAAGACCAATGTCAGCCGCGAGCCTATCGCCGGTGCCAGTGCCTCCTTCGAGCGCATCGAGGCCTACATCGAAGGCCACCTGCGCGAAGATATCGACGTCGAGGCCCTGGCGCGGCAGGCGTCCATGAGCCTGCGATCGCTCTACGCGCTGTTCGAGCGCCATGCCGGCGCCACACCGCGCCAGTACATCCGCCGCCTCAAGCTGGAGCGCATCCGCACCTGCCTGGCGGACCCGGCCTGCAACGTCCGCAGCGTGACCGAGCTGGCGCTGGACTATGGCTTCCTGCACCTGGGGCGGTTTGCCGAGGGGTATCGGCAGCAGTTCGGGGAGCTGCCGTCGGAGACCTTCAAACGCCGAGCCTGATCCGCTCCAGCTGGTCGGCCCTGGCTCTAAGATTCGATTGGCGTGCAGTCTGGGTGTCCGGCGCCGCATCGGCGCGCGCGCGGACTCTTTGTTTCGCCCCCTCGGGCGACCTACTTTGGCAAACGCCCCAAAGTAGGCAAAGGTCTTGCCCCTCCATCCGGTTTTTCGCTTAGGCGAAAAATTCCCTCGTTGAATCGCAGTTTCAGGGGCACGCGCTGACGGGCCATCCCTGGCCCGACAGCGCTCTCGCGGCATCCATGCCGCTCAACCCCTGAAACTCCGATCCAACGAGGCCTCCTGAAAGGGGCGTTCCGGAGTGCTCGGAGGTCGCTCTGGAAGTCCTCAAGAGCAATCAGGAGCAGGTATTCCCTGTAGGAGCGAGCTTGCTCGCGAAGTCGCCTGCCACGTATCCCGCGCATCCGCTCACCAGCACGCCTGCACAAAACGGATACCACTCTGCACAAAGCGGATATTGCCCCCGCCAACCCAGCCCTAACCTGAGCCTGCCTGAACAATAACAACGGAGGCCCCGGCCATGTCCCTGGGTATCGACTACTTGCGTTCGCTGCTTGAGGAAAACCCCGAGGAGGGCGTCTATCGCTGCCGGCGGGAGATGTTCACCGACCCGCGCCTGTTCGACCTGGAGATGAAGCACATCTTCGAAGGCAACTGGGTCTACCTCGCCCATGAAAGCCAGATTCCCGAGAAGAACGACTTCCTGACCACGATGATCGGTCGCCAGTCGATCTTCATCGCGCGCAACAAGGACGGCGTGCTCAACGCCTTCCTCAACGCCTGCAGCCACAAGGGCGCCATGCTCTGCCGGCACAAGTCCGGCAACCGCGCGAGCTACACCTGCCCGTTCCACGGCTGGACCTTCAACAACTCTGGCAAGCTGCTCAAGGTGAAGGACCCGGCCGAGGCCGGCTACCCGGAAGGCTTCAACTGCGAAGGCTCCCACGACCTGACGAAAGTGGCGCGCTTCGAGTCCTATCGCGGCTTCCTCTTTGGCAGCCTGAAGGCCGACATCAAGCCGCTGGTGGAGCACCTGGGCGAGTCGGCGAAGATCATCGACATGATCGTTGACCAGTCCCCCGAAGGCCTGGAAGTGCTGCGCGGGTCGAGCAGCTACATCTACGAAGGCAACTGGAAGCTCACCGCCGAGAACGGTGCCGACGGCTACCACGTCAGCTCCGTGCACTGGAACTACGCTGCCACGCAGAACCAGCGCCAGCAGCGCGAAGCCGGCGAAGAAGTGAAGACCATGAGCGCCGGCGGCTGGGCCAAGCAGGGCGGCGGCTTCTACTCCTTCGACCACGGCCACCTGCTGCTCTGGACCCGCTGGGCCAACCCCGAGGCGCGCCCCGCCTTCGAACGCCGCGACGAACTCGCCCGCGACCATGGCCGTGCCCGCGCCGACTGGATGATCGAGAACTCGCGCAATCTCTGCCTGTACCCCAACGTCTACCTGATGGACCAATTCAGTTCGCAGATCCGCATTGCCCGGCCCATCGACGTCAACCGCACCGAGATCACCATCTACTGCATCGCGCCCAAAGGCGAGAGCAGCGAGGCGCGCGCCCAGCGCATCCGCCAGTACGAGGATTTCTTCAACGTCAGCGGCATGGCCACGCCGGACGACCTGGAGGAATTCCGCTCCTGCCAGCAGGCCTACCAGGGCAGTGCCGGCGGCTGGAATGACATGTCGCGCGGGGCGAAACACTGGGTCGAAGGCGCCGATGACGCGGCGCGGGAAATCGACCTGGCACCTGCCCTGTCCGGCGTGCGTACCGAGGATGAAGGCCTGTTCGTGCTGCAGCACCAGTATTGGCAGCAGACCATGATCGATGCGCTCACCGCCGAGCAGGCCAAGCGTATTGCCGTGAAAGAGGAGGGCGTGTGATGAGCCGCTACGAACTCGTGCGCGATTTCCTCTACCGCGAGGCCCGCTACCTCGACGACAAGGACTGGGATGCCTGGCTGGAGTTGTACGCCGCCGACGCCACCTTCTGGATGCCCTCCTGGGACGACCGCGACCAGCTCACCGAAGACCCGCAGCGGGAAATCTCGCTGATCTGGTACGGCAACCGTGGCGGCCTGGAAGACCGCGTCTTCCGCATCAAGACCGAGCGCTCCAGCGCGACCCTGCCGGACACGCGCACCTCGCACAACCTCAGCAACATCGAGGTGCTCGGTGAGGCCGATGGGCAGTGCCAGGTGCGCTTCAACTGGCACACCCTGAGCTTCCGCTACAAGACCGTCGACAGCTACTTCGGCACCAGCTTCTACACGCTCGACGTGCGCGGCGAGCAACCGCTGGTCAAGGCGAAGAAGGTGGTCCTGAAGAACGACTACGTCCGGCAAGTCATCGACATCTACCACATCTGATTCGCCGTCAGGGCTGTGCGTCGCGCACGTGGATTCGCCACGTGCGCCGCTGCCTGCGCGGCACCGAGGTGCACGCCATGAACCACAAGATCGCCCTCAACTTCGAAGACGGCGTTACCCGCTTCATCGACGCCAGCCCCAGCGAGACAGTGGCCGATGCGGCCTACCGCCAGGGCATCAACATCCCGCTGGATTGCCGCGACGGCGCCTGCGGCACCTGCAAGTGCTTCGCCGAAGCCGGCCGCTACGACCTGGGCCAGGAATACATCGAGGACGCGCTGAGCGAGGACGAAGCCGCGCAGGGCTATGTGCTCACCTGCCAGATGCGTGCGCAAAGCGATTGCGTGGTGCGCGTGCCGGCTTCCTCGCAAGTCTGCAAGACCGCCCAGGCCAGCTTCGAGGCCAGCATCAGCGCGGTGCGCCAGCTCTCCGAAAGCACTATCGCGCTGTCGATAAAGGGCGAGTCGCTGAGCCGGCTGGCCTTCCTGCCGGGGCAGTACGTGAACCTGCAGGTTCCGGGCAGTGGGCAGAGCCGGGCCTACTCCTTCAGCTCGTTGCAGAAGGATGGCGAGGTCAGCTTCCTGATCCGCAACGTGCCGGGCGGCCTGATGAGCAGTTTCCTCAGCGGCCTCGCCAAGGCCGGCGACGCCATGTCCCTGGCCGGTCCGCTGGGCAGCTTCTACCTGCGCGAGATCAGGCGCCCGCTGTTGCTGCTGGCCGGCGGCACGGGCCTGGCGCCGTTCACCGCGATGCTCGAACAGATCGCCGAGCGCGGCAGCGAGCATCCGCTGCACCTGATCTACGGCGTCACCCACGACTTCGACCTGGTGGAGATGGATCGCCTGGAGGCCTTCGCCGCGTGCATCCCCAACTTCACCTGGAGCGCCTGCGTGGCCAGCCCGGAGAGCAGCTACCCGCGCAAGGGTTACGTCACCCAGCACATCGAGCCTGTGCACCTGAATGACGGCGAGGTGGACATCTACCTCTGCGGCCCGCCGCCGATGGTCGAGGCGGTGAGCGCCTACATCCGCGAGCAGGGCATCACGCCGGCGAATTTCTATTACGAGAAGTTCGCGGCGAGTGCTGCGTGAATCCCCTTTACCCCGTCAGCCGGTGAGCGCCGCTTTTTGTAGGAGCGAGCTTGCTCGTGAACAGCTACGCAGCGGGGCATGGTTCGCGAGCAAGGGCTAGGCGCCCCCCCTCGGTCCTACAGAGTGGGCACACCCCGACGTCACGAGGTCACCATGAAAAGATTCAACAACAAGATCGCCCTCGTCACCGGCGCCGCCCAGGGTATCGGCCGGCGCGTTGCCGAGCGGCTGGTGGAAGAGGGCGCGAAGGTCATCGCCGTGGACCGCTCCGAGATCGTCCACGAACTGCAGGATGCCCTCGGCCAGCACGGCGAAGTCCTTACCCTGACCGCCGACCTGGAGCGCTTCGCCGATTGCCAGAGCGTGGTCGACCAGGCCATCGAATGCTTCGGCCGTCTCGATATCCTCATCAACAACGTCGGCGGCACCATCTGGGCGAAACCCTTCGAGCACTACGCCGAAGACGAAATCGAAGCCGAGGTGCGCCGTTCGCTGTTCCCCACGCTCTGGTGCTGCCGCGCCGCGCTGGTGCCGATGCTGGAGCAGGGTGCGGGCGCCATCGTCAACGTCTCGTCCATCGCCACCCGCGGGGTGAATCGCGTGCCCTACGGCGCGGCGAAAGGCGGGGTGAATGCGTTGACTGCCTGCCTGGCCTTCGAGACCGCTGAGCGTGGCGTGCGGGTCAACGCCACCGCGCCCGGCGGCACCGAGGCGCCGCCCCGGCGCATCCCGCGCAATGCGGCACAGCAGGGCGAGCAGGAGAAGGTCTGGTACCAGCAGATCGTCGACCAGACCGTGAGCAGCAGCCTGATGAAGCGCTACGGCAGCATCGACGAGCAGGTCGGCGCGATCCTCTTTCTCGCCTCTGACGAAGCCAGCTACATCACCGGCGTGACCCTGCCGGTGGGTGGCGGCGACCTGGGCTGAGGCGCGGCGATGTTGCGCTTACGGCAGTGTTGCGCCGATCAGTTGCAGGCAGCGTTGCAGCGGCCCGCTGACGTCGCCGCGGCGCTGGCTGAGGATGATAGGCGAGACCGCCTCGGCGTCGGTCAGGGTGGCGTAGCCGATGTCGGCGCGGTGCTGTTGCTGCACCGACGCCGGCAC
This sequence comes from Pseudomonas sp. PVC-3-1, assembly GCF_057444315.1. Lineage (NCBI taxonomy): Bacteria > Pseudomonadati > Pseudomonadota > Gammaproteobacteria > Pseudomonadales > Pseudomonadaceae > Pseudomonas > Pseudomonas sp. PVC-3-1. Next base: position 5,129,140 of record NZ_CM172023.1, on the reverse strand, counting down.
CAGCGCCACGCCCAGGCCAGCGGCGACGAGGCCGATGGCGGTCTGCAGTTCGTTGGTCCACTGCGCAACGCGCACGCTCAGGCCGTGATTGGCGAACAGCGCCAGTACATGGTCGGCATAGCTGGGGCGCGGGTTGGCCGGGTAGAGCACGAAGTCCTCGCCGGCCAGTTGCGCAAGGCTCAGCGGGGCGCCGAGCAGGTGATGCCCGGCTGGCAGCACGGCGACCATCGGTTCCTCGCGCAATACCTGCTGGGTAATGGCCGGGTCGTCGAGGCGGATACGCCCGAAGCCGATGTCGATGCGCCCGCTTTTCAGTGCCTCGACCTGTTGCACCGTGGTCATTTCCTGCAGCCCCAGTTCCAGAGCGGCATCACCGCGCAGCTCGCGGATCAGCTCGGGCAAGCCGTCGTACAGCGTCGAGGGCGCGAAGCCGATGCCGAACCATTGGCGCTCGCCGCGACCAATGCGCCGGGTGCTCTCGCAGATGCTTTCCAGCTGCGCCAGCAGGGTGCCGGTCTGCTCGTGGAAGTAGCGTCCGGCGTCGGTCAGGCGCAGCGGCCGGCCGCGTTCCAGCAAGGGCACGCCGAGCAGTTCCTCGAGCTGCTGGATCTGCCGGCTCAGCGGCGGCTGGGCGATGTGCAGGCGCTCGGCGGCGCGGGTGAAGTTGAGGGTGCCGGCCACTTCACGGAAGTAGCGCAGGTGTCGCAGCTCCATGATACCTCCAGGGTATGCAACAAGACGGCATCGATATTGGACTGGCCGCAGGACCCAGCGCAATCCTTCGTCAATCGTGAAAAGACCTTCCGGGTATCGCCAGTGCGTTGCCCGGTTCCACCAGAAACCCCAGAACGGAACGCCGTCCATGAGTAGCCCCGTCATCGAGCGCATCGAGTCGATCATCGTCGACCTGCCGACCATCCGCCCGCACAAGCTGGCCATGCACACCATGCAGCAACAGACGCTGGTGATCATTCGCCTGCGCTGCTCCGACGGCATCGAGGGCATCGGCGAAGCCACCACCATCGGCGGCCTGGCCTACGGCAACGAGAGCCCGGAAAGCATCAAGGCCAACATCGATGCGCACTTCGCGCCGCGGCTCCAGGGCCAGGACGCCAGCAACCTCAACACCTGCATGCAGCGCCTGGACAAGTCGATCAAGGGCAACACCTTCGCCCGCTCCGGTATCGAGAGCGCGCTGCTGGATGCGCAGGGCAAGCGCCTGGGCCTGCCGGTCAGCGAACTGCTCGGCGGCCGCGTTCGCGACAGCCTGGAAGTGGCCTGGACCCTGGCCTCCGGCGACACCGCCCGCGATATCGCCGAAGCCGAGCAGATGCTGGACATCCGCCGCCACCGCATCTTCAAGCTGAAGATCGGCGCCAACCCGCTGGAGCAGGACCTCAAGCATGTGGTGGCGATCAAGCAGGCCCTGGGCGAGCGCGCCAGCGTGCGTGTGGACGTCAACCAGGGCTGGGACGAATCCCAGGCCATCCGCGGCTGCCAGGTGCTCGGCGAGAACGGCATCGATCTCATCGAGCAGCCCATCTCGCGCATCAATCGCAGCGGCCAGGTGCGCCTGAACCAGCGCAGCCCGGCGCCGATCATGGCCGACGAGTCCATCGAGAGCGTGGCCGACGCCTTCAGCCTCGCCGCCGACGGAGCCGCCAGCATCTTCGCCCTGAAGATCGCCAAGAACGGCGGCCCGCGCGCCGTGCTGCGCACCGCGCAGATCGCCGAAGCCGCCGGGATCGCGCTGTACGGCGGGACCATGCTCGAAGGCGCCGTCGGCACCCTGGCGTCCGCCCACGCCTTCATCACCCTGGAGAAGCTGACCTGGGCCACCGAGCTGTTCGGCCCGCTGCTGCTCACCGAGGAAATCGTCACCGAGCCGCCGGTTTACCGCGACTTCCAGCTTCACGTGCCGCGCACGCCCGGCCTGGGGCTGACGCTCGACGAAGAGCGCCTGACGCGCTTCCGCCGTACCTGACTTTCAACCTGTTCCCGACTGCCCGATAGAGGAGATGACCCGATGCTGTTCCACGTGAAGATGACCGTGAAATTGCCCGTCGACATGGACCCGGCCAAGGCTGCCCAGCTCAAGGCCGACGAGAAGGAACTGGCCCAGCGTCTGCAGCGCGAAGGCAAATGGCGCCACCTGTGGCGCATCGCCGGGCACTACGCCAACTACAGCGTGTTCGACCTCGCCAGCGTCGAGGAGCTGCACGACACCCTGATGCAGCTGCCGCTGTTCCCGTACATGGACATCGAGGTCGACGGGCTCTGCCGCCATCCGTCCTCGATCCACTCCGACGACCGCTGATTTTCGTTCCGTACGACTCGACAAGAACAAGACTTGAGGATCGCACCATGACCGTGAAGATTTCCCAGACTGCCGATATCCAGAAGTTCTTCGAAGAAGCCAGCGGCGCCCTGAACGATGCGGGCAACCCGCGCGTGAAGAACCTCGTCCTGCGCATCCTGCAGGACACCGCGAAGCTCATCGAAGACATGAACGTCACCCCCGACGAATTCTGGAAGGCGGTCGATTACCTCAACCGCCTGGGTGCGCGCCAGGAAGCCGGCCTGGTCGTGGCCGGCCTGGGCATCGAGCACTACCTCGACCTGCTGCTGGACGCCCAGGACGCGGCGGTGGGTATCGAAGGCGGCACCCCGCGCACCATCGAAGGCCCCCTGTACGTGGCCGGCGCGCCGCTGTCCGAAGGCGAGGCGCGGATGGACGATGGCCAGGATGCGGGCACCGTGATGTTCCTTTCCGGCCGCGTGTTCGACCTCGACGGAAAGCCGCTGGCCGGCGCCGTGGTCGACCTCTGGCATGCCAACACCAAGGGCACGTACTCCTACTTCGACAGCAGCCAGTCCGAGTACAACCTGCGCCGGCGCATCGTCACCGACGCCGAGGGCCGCTACAAAGCGCGCAGCATCGTGCCCAGTGGTTATGGCTGCCCGCCGCACGGCCCGACGCAGGAACTGCTGAACCAGCTCGGCCGCCACGGCCAGCGCCCGGCGCACATCCACTTCTTCATTTCCGCACCGGGGCACCGCCACCTGACCACCCAGATCAATCTGGCCGGTGACCAGTACCTGTGGGACGACTTTGCCTATGCCACCCGCGATGGGCTGATCGGCGAGGTACGTTTCGTCGAGGATGCGGCTGCCGCCAAGGCGCGCGGTGTAGAAGGGCGTTTTGCCGAGATCGAGTTCGATTTCCAGCTGCAGCAGGCGGTTTCCGCCGATGCCGAAGACCGCAGCAATCGCCCTCGCGCCTTGCAGCAAGCCTGACGCGAACTTCTCACTGCTTGACCTCGTGTGGCCGGGGAGCAATCGCGGACGGAGTCCGCTCCTACGCCCCCGGTACCTTTCTCGCCAGGAGTGTAGGAGCGGACTCCGTCCGCGATCGTTTCGTCGCTGCGCCTGCCTGCAGATGGGCGCGCGAGCTAGGACGGCCGAGTGATATGACGTCCGTTAGCCCCCTAAGAGAAGTGTTCGATATTCGCACCAATAGTCGATTATCGCATTGTTCGCCCATCCCCCCAGCGGTACCTTTTTCCCACCAGCACCACCCTACACAACGAGACCGACAATGGCTGAACTCCTGACTCTCCGCGAAGCGGTCGAGCGCTTCGTCAACGATGGCGACACCGTCGCGCTCGAAGGCTTCACCCACCTGATCCCCACCGCTGCCTCCCACGAGCTGATCCGCCAGGGCAAGAAGGACCTGCACCTGGTGCGCATGACGCCCGACCTGGTCTACGACCTGCTGATCGGCGCCGGCTGCGTGCGCAAGCTGACCTTCTCCTGGGGTGGCAACCCTGGCGTCGGTTCGCTGCATCGCCTGCGTGACGCGGTGGAGAAGGGTTGGCCGCGCGAACTGGAGATCGACGAGCACAGCCACGCCGACCTCGCCAACTCCTACGTCGCCGGCGCCTCGGGCCTGCCGTTCGCCGTGCTGCGCGCCTACGCAGGCTCCGACCTGCCGAAGGTCAACCCGAACATCAAGTTCATCAACTGCCCGTTCACCGGCGAGCAGCTGGCCGCCGTGCCGTCGGTACGTCCGGACGTCACCGTGATCCACGCGCAGAAGGCCGACCGCAAGGGCAACGTGCTGCTGTGGGGCATCCTCGGCGTGCAGAAGGAAGCCGCCCTGGCCGCCAAGCGCTGCATCGTCACCGTGGAAGAAATCGTCGACGACCTCAACGCGCCGATGAACTCCTGTGTGCTGCCGACCTGGGCGCTGTCCGCCGTCTGCCTGGTGCCCGGTGGTTCGCATCCGTCCTACGCCCATGGCTACTCCGAGCGCGACAACCGCTTCTACCAGGCCTGGGACCCGATCGCCCGCGACCGCGACACCTTCAACGCCTGGATCGATACCTACATCCGTGGCACGAAAGATTTCAGCGAGTTTCGTAGCAAGCTCGCGGAGGCCAAGTAATGAGCGCCTACAGCACCAATGAAATGATGACCGTGGCTGCTGCCCGCCGCCTGAAGAACGGCGCCGTCTGCTTCGTCGGCATCGGCCTGCCGTCCAAGGCCGCCAACCTGGCGCGCCTGACTGCATCGCCGGACGTGGTCCTGATCTACGAATCCGGCCCCATCGGCGCCAAGCCCAGCGTGCTGCCGCTGTCCATCGGTGACGGCGAGCTGGCCGAAACCGCCGACACCGTAGTGCCCACCGGTGAGATCTTCCGCTACTGGCTGCAGGGCGGGCGCATTGACGTCGGTTTCCTCGGCGCGGCCCAGGTCGATCGCTTCGGCAACATCAACACCACCGTCATCGGCGATTACAACAAGCCGAAAGTGCGCCTGCCCGGCGCCGGCGGCGCGCCGGAGATTGCCGGTTCCGCCAAGGAAGTGCTGATCATCCTCAAGCAATCCCACCGCACCTTTGTCGACAAGCTGGCCTTCATCACCTCGGTCGGCTTCGGCGAGGGCGGCGACCACCGCCAGCAATTGGGCCTTCCCGGAAAAGGCCCGGTGGCGATCATCACCGACCTCTGCATCATGGAGCCGGAAGCCGGCAGCAACGAATTCATCGTCACCTCGCTGCACCCGGGCGTGACCCGCGAGCAGGTCGTCGAGGCAACTGGCTGGGCGATCCGCTTCGCCGACAAAGTCACCGAGACCATCGCGCCGACCGACATCGAGCTGGAAGCCCTGCGCGCCCTGGAGGCCCGCACTGCTGCCGCCCACGGTCAGCTGGGAGGTGAGGAATGAGCCGCGAGGTCTTCATCTGCGACGCCGTGCGCACGCCCATCGGCCGCTTCGGCGGCTCGCTGGCCGGCGTACGCGCCGACGACCTTGCCGCCGTGCCGGTGAAGGCGCTGCTGGAACGTAACCCGCAGGTCGACTGGGCAGCGCTGGACGAGGTCTACCTCGGCTGCGCCAACCAGGCCGGCGAGGACAACCGCAACGTCGCGCGCATGGCACTGCTGCTGGCGGGCCTGTCGGAGAGCGTGCCGGGCGTCACCCTCAACCGTCTCTGCGCCTCGGGCCTGGACGCGGTGGGTACCGCCTTCCGCGCCATCGCCAGCGGTGAGGCCGAGTTGGTCATCGCCGGCGGCGTGGAGTCCATGTCCCGCGCGCCCTACGTGATGGGCAAGGCCGACAGCGCCTTTGGTCGCGGGCAGAAGATCGAGGACACCACCATCGGCTGGCGCTTCATCAACCCGCTGATGAAGGCCCAGTACGGCGTGGACGCCATGCCGCAGACGGCCGACAACGTGGCCGACGATTACAGCGTCAACCGTGCCGACCAGGACGCTTTCTCCCTGCGCAGCCAGCAGCGTGCCGGCGTTGCCCAGGCCAGCGGCTACTTTGCCGAGGAAATCGTTCCGGTGGTGATCAAGGGCCGCAAGGGCGAGACAGTGGTTGATACCGACGAGCACCCGCGCCCGGACACCACGCTGGAAGCGCTGGCCAAGCTCAAGCCGGTCAACGGCGAGGGCAAGACCGTGACTGCCGGCAACGCCTCGGGCGTGAACGACGGCGCGGTGGCGCTGATCCTTGCCAGCGCCGAAGCGGTGAAGAAACATGGCCTGACGCCGCGCGCGAAAGTGCTCGGCATGGCCAGCGCCGGCGTCGCCCCGCGCGTGATGGGCATCGGCCCGGTGCCGGCGGTGCGCAAGCTGCTGGAGCGCTTGAACCTGTCGATGGGCCAGTTCGATGTCATCGAACTCAACGAAGCCTTTGCTGCGCAAGGGCTGGCAGTGACCCGCGAACTCGGCGTCGCCGATGATGATGCGCGGGTGAACCCCAACGGCGGCGCCATCGCCCTCGGCCACCCGCTGGGCGCCAGCGGCGCGCGCCTGGTGCTGACGGCCGTGCACCAGTTGCAGAAGACTGGCGGCAAGCTCGGCTTGTGCACCATGTGCGTGGGCGTAGGGCAGGGTGTGGCGCTGGTCGTCGAGCGCGTCTAGCTCTTGTAGGAGCGAGGGGGACGCCTAGTCCTTGCTCGCGAACAACCCCCGCTGCGGGGCTCAGGTTCGCGAGCAAGCTCGCTCCTACAGAGTCGTCCTCTGCGGTCATACTGTCCCGACCACGCCCGCCGATCTCCGGAGCTGCCTCGTGAGCACCAATCTTCTGTTCGACGCCTACTTCACTCAGCCCGCCATGCGCGCGATCTTCAGCGACCACGGCCGGGTGCAGGGCATGCTCGACTTCGAGGCCGCATTGGCTCGCGCCGAAGCCCGTGTGGGCGTTGTCCCGACGAGCGCCGTGGCGCCCATCGCCGCCGCCTGCCGCGCTGAACTCTACGATTTCGCGGCACTAGCCCAGGCCATCTGCAGCGCCGGCAATTCCGCCATTCCGCTGGTGAAGGCGCTGGGCAAGCGCATCGCCGCCGAGGATGCCGAAGCCGAGCGCTACGTGCATCTTGGCGCCACCAGCCAGGACGCCATGGATTCCGGGCTGGTCCTGCAACTGCGTGCCGCCATCGAGTTGCTGGAAAGCGATCTCGCCCAGTTGGCCGACGCGCTTGCCGTTCAGGCACAAGCCCAGGCCGGCACGCCCATGGTCGGCCGTACCTGGCTGCAGCACGCCACTCCCGTCACCCTCGGCATGAAGATCGCTGGCTGGCTGGGCGCGATTACCCGTCATCGCCAGCGCTTGAGCGAGCTCAAGCCGCGCCTGCTGTGCCTGCAGTTCGGCGGTGCCTCCGGCAGCCTCGCTGCCCTCGGTGAGCAGGGTTTTGCCGTGGCTGAGGCGTTGGCTGAAGAGTTGGACCTGCAACTGCCCGAGCAACCTTGGCACACCCAGCGTGATCGTCTGGTGGAGTTCGCCAGCCTGCTCGGCCTGATCGCCGGCAGCCTCGGCAAGCTGGGCCGTGATCTCAGCCTGCTGATGCAGACCGAGGCCGGCGAAGTATTCGAGCCGTCCGCGCCGGGCAAGGGTGGCTCGTCCACCATGCCGCACAAGCGCAACCCGGTGGGCGCCGCGGTGCTGATCGGCGCGGCCACCCGCGCGCCGGGACTGGTCTCGACCCTGTTCGCCGCCATGCCCCAGGAGCACGAGCGCAGCCTCGGCCTGTGGCACGCCGAATGGGAAAGCCTGCCGGAGCTGTGCTGCCTCGTCTCCGGTTCCCTGCAACAGGCGCTGTCCCTCGTGCCGGGCCTGGAAGTCGACGCCGAGCGCATGCTCGCCAACCTCGATCTCACTCGCGGCCTGGTGCTGGCCGAAGCGGTGAGCATCGCCCTGGCCCAGCGCATCGGCCGCGATGCCGCCCACCATCTGGTGGAACAGTGCTGCAAGCAGGCGGTAAAGGACGGTGCACACTTGCGCGCGGTGCTCGGCGCCAATGCCGAGGTCACTGCCCAACTGACTGCGGAGGAACTGGATCGCCTGCTCGATCCCGCCCATTACCTGGGCCAGGCGCGCCGCTGGGTCGACCGCGCGCTGGCCGAACATCAAGACCTTTCTTTGCGATAACTGGCTTTGCGATAACAGTCGCAATAGGAGCTTTGCATGCCTGCCGTACGTCTCGCCGATGGCGACCTGAACTACCTTCTTGAGGGGCCTGCTGGCGCCCCCGTGCTGGTGCTGTCCAACTCCCTGGGCACCGACCTGCACATGTGGGACGCGCAGGTCGCGGCCTTCAGCGAGCACTTGCGCGTGCTGCGTTATGACACCCGTGGCCACGGCGCCTCGCTGGTCACGCCCGGCCCCTACAGCATCGAGCAGAACGGCCGCGACGTACTGGCGCTGCTGGACGCGCTGGATATTCCACGCGCGCATTTCTGCGGCCTGTCCATGGGCGGCCTGATCGGCCAGTGGCTGGGCATCCATGCGCCGGAACGCCTCGCGCGTCTGGTGCTGTGCAACACCGCCGCCAAGATCGGCACGCCCGAGGTGTGGAATCCACGCATCGAGACTGTACTCAGCGGCGGTGCCGAGGCTATGCGTAACCTGCGTGACGCGTCGATCTCGCGCTGGTTCACGGCGGACTTTGCGGAAGGCTATCCGGGCAAGGTCGAGCCCATCGTCGGCATGCTCGCGCAGACATCGCCGGAAGGTTATGCGGCCAACTGCGCGGCCGTGCGCGACGCCGACTTCCGTGGCGAGATCGGCGCCATCACCGCGCCGACCCTGGTGGTCTGCGGTGCCGCCGATCCGGTGACCACCACCGAGGACGGCCGCTTCCTGCAAGCGCGTATCCCCGGCGCCGAACTGGTGGAATTCCGCGCCGCGCACCTGTCCAACGTGCAGGCGGGGGATGCCTTCAGCCAGCGCGTACTGAGTTTCCTGCGCGCTTGATTGCTCTTCGCAGGAGCGAGCTTGCTCGCGAACCCCGTCCCCTCAGCCGGGATTGTTCGCGAGCAAGGGCTAGGCGCCCCCCTCGGTCCTGCAAGGTTCCGATTTGGAGTTTGAGATGGACGAAAAAGAACGCTACGAAGCCGGCATGCAGGTACGTCGCGCGGTGCTCGGCGATGCCCACGTCGACCGCAGCCTGGCCAAGCGCAACGCCTTCAACGAAGAGTTCCAGGAAATGATCACCCGCCACGCCTGGGGTGACATCTGGACCCGCCCCGGCCTGCCGCGCCACACCCGCAGCCTGATCACCATCGCCATGCTGATCGGCATGAACCGCGAGGGCGAACTCACGCTGCACCTGCGCGCCGCGCGCAACAACGGGGTGACCCGCGAGGAGATCAAGGAAGTGTTGCTGCAGAGCGCGATCTATTGCGGCATCCCCGCTGCCAACGCCACCTTCCACCTCGCCGAGGCGGTGTGGGACGAGCTGGGCACCGAGTCGCTGGACGACGCCTGATCGTCAGCGCAGGCGTCCCCCGGACCACGCATCCGGGTGGCGTCTGATTTTGCCGGGAGGGTTCGCGAGCAAGCTCGCTCCTACAGGTTCGTTCCGCCGCGCTCTTCGTAGGACCGAGGGGGTGCCTAGTCCATACTCGCGATCCTGCCTGGGCATTGCGTATGACCAGCATTGGGCTCTTGTAGGAGCGGACTCCGTCCGCGATGGGTCTGCATCGCGCCGGAATCCATCGCGGACGGAGTCCACTCCCACGAGAGCAAGAGCCCCTAACCCTCTCCCGCAAGCGGGAGAGGGGACCGCCCGGGCAGGATGAAACCTAGACGTCAGCCGGCACGGACGGCTCCCTCTCCCTATGGGAGAGGGCTGGGGTGAGGGAAATGCGTAGGCACTGCGCTCCCCAGAACCTCAGCTCTCCAGCTCCTTCCGGTCCCTGAACAACTCCAGTGCCTGCGGATTGGCCAGGGCGTCGGTGTTCTTCACCGGCCGGCCGTGCACCACGTTGCGCACCGCCAGTTCGACGATCTTGCCGCTGATGGTGCGCGGGATGTCGGTGACCGCGAGGATCTTCGCCGGCACGTGGCGCGGAGTGGTGTTGCTGCGGATGGTCTGGCGGATGCGTTCCTGCAACGTCTCGTCCAGCTCCACGCCATCACGCAGACGCACGAACAGCACCACGCGCACGTCGCCCTGCCAGTCCTGGCCGATGGCGATGGATTCCAGTACCTGCTCGACCTTTTCCACCTGGCGGTAGATTTCCGCCGTACCGATGCGTACGCCACCGGGGTTGAGCACGGCATCCGAACGGCCGTGGATCACCAGACCGCCGTGTTCGGTTTCCTCGGCATAGTCGCCGTGGGCCCAGACGCCGGGGAAGGTGGCGAAGTAGGCGTCGAGGAATTTCTCGTCGTTCTCGTCGTTCCAGAAGCCCACCGGGATCGATGGGAAGTGCTTCACACAGACCAGCTCGCCTTTCTCGCCGTGCACCGGCTGACCCGACTCGCCCCAGACCTCCACCGCCATGCCCAGCGCTTTGCACTGGATTTCCCCGCGCCATACCGGCGCGGTCGGATTGCCGATGGCGAAGCAGGAAACGATGTCGGTGCCGCCGGAGATCGACGACAGGCAGAGGTCGGGTTTCACGTCGCGGTAGACGTAGTCGAAGCTCTCGTGGGCCAGCGGCGAGCCGGTGGAGAGGAGCGCCTTCAGACGCTCCAGAGAGTGGGTCAGGCGCGGGCGCACACTGGCTTTCTCCAGCGCCGCGATGTACTTGGCGCTGGTGCCGAAGACACTGATGTGCTCCGCGTCGATCAGGTCCATCAGGCGCTCGGGGCCGGGGTGGAAGGGCGAGCCGTCGTAGAGCACCAGGGTGGCGCCCACAGCCAGTCCCGAGGCCAGCCAGTTCCACATCATCCAGCCGCAGGTGGTGTAGTAGAACAGCGTGTCGTCCTGCCCCAGGTCGACGTGCAGGCCGTGTTCTTTCAAGTGCTGCAACAGCACGCCGCCGGTGCCGTGGACGATGCACTTGGGCACGCCGGTGGTGCCCGATGAGTAGAGGATGTACAGCGGATGGTCGAAGGGCACCGGGGTGAACACCGGTTCGCCGCCGCTGTGGAAGAAGTCCTGCCAGAGGCTGACCTGCGCCGGGGTCTGGAAGTCGCTGCGGCGAGCGTGACCGTTGGCGTAGGGGACGATCACCAGCTGTTCCAGGCTGGGCAGTTGGGCGAGGATTTCGTTGAGCTTGGCGGTCAGGTCCAGCACCTTGCCGGCGTAGCGATAGCCGGCGCAGGCGATCAGCACCTTGGGTTCTATCTGGCCGAAGCGGTCGATTACGCCCTGGGTACCAAAATCCGGCGAACAGCTCGACCAGGTGGCGCCCAGGCTGGTGGTGGCGAGCATGCCGACCACGGTCTGCCAGGTGTTGGGCATGAAGGCCGCGACCCTGTCGCCGACGCCCACGCCCGCTTCGCGCAGGGCGCGTTGCAGCCCGGCAACCTGAGCCGCCAGCTCGGCATGACTGATCACCTCGCGGCGTTCGTCTTCGCTGATGGCGATCAGTGCCGGCTTGTGATCGCGGCGGCGCAGCAGGTGTTCGGCGAAGTTCAGGGTGGCGCCGGGGAACCAGCGCGCATCGGGCATTTCCGGGCCTTCCTCGAGGACCGCCGTGGGCGCTTCGTGGAACTGCACGCCAAAGGTATCAACGATGGCCAGCCAGAAGGCTTCGCGCTCGGCGATGCTCCAGGCGTGCAAGGCGGCGTAGTCGGGCAGGTCCAGCCCGTGCTGCTCGGCCACCTTGCGGCGGAAGCCGTCCATGCGGGTGGCGGCGATGCGTTCGGGGGAGGGGCTCCAGAGCGCCTGGTTCATCGACTACAACTCCAGCTGATTCGTGTTTGGCGGAAGGCACCGCCGACGAACGGTGCCTGCGCATCATGTCACGAAGCGCCGCAGGAACCCTCAAGTCACTGGGCGACCCAGCCGCCATCCATGTTCCAGGCGGCGCCGCGGACCTGGGCGGCAGCTTCAGAACACAAGAATAGCGCCAGCTCGCCCAACTGGTCGGCGGTGACGAAATCCAGCGATGGCTGCTTCTCCGCCAGCAGGTCGTGGCGAGCCTGTTCCGGGCTGGCGCCGGCTGCGATGCGCGCGTCGATCTGCTGTTGTACCAGCGGCGTCAGCACCCAGCCGGGACAGATGGCGTTGCAGGTGATGGCAGTGGTGGCGGTTTCCAGGGCGGTGGTCTTGGTCAGTCCGATCACCCCGTGCTTGGCGGCCACGTAGGCGCTCTTGCCGGCGGAGGCGACCAGACCGTGGGTCGAGGCGATGTTGAGGATGCGCCCCCAGCCACGCTGGCGCATACCCGGCAGCGCCAGGCGGGTGGTATGGAACACCGAGGAAAGGTTGATGGCGATGATCGCGTTCCAGCGCTCCACGGGGAAATCCTCCAGCGCTGCGACGTGCTGGATACCGGCGTTGTTGACCAGGATGTCGAGGCCGCCGAACTCGCGCTCGACGTAGGCGATCATCTCGGCGATCTGCTCGGGTTGCGCCATGTCCGCGCCGTGGTGACCGATGCGCGTGCCGTGCACCGACAGTTCACGCACGGCCGCGTCGATGTCGCCGAAGCCGTTGACCACCACATTGGCGCCCGCCTGCGCGAGCCGCGCAGCGATGCCCAGGCCGATGCCGCTGGTGGAGCCGGTGACCAGTGCGGTCTTGCCCTTGAGTGTCATGCAAATCTCCTCTGGAACGGGTTGCTCGCATTGCTGCGACTATCAATTCATAGGGCTGCCCAGAATTCGTTTGTGGCCTTGCGAGCTAGAGCAGAACAAGGAAAAAGCAGGCGAGGACGCGGCGTTGACGTGGAGTCAATGAGCAGTCATCGCCTGCTTTTGATGCAGTTATGCCGACGCGCAGCTAGCCACAAGCGGATTCTCAGACGATCCCGGTGGCGTAGAAGGTGCCTATCACCACGAACACCGCGAGGGTCTTGATCAGGGTGATGGCAAAGATGTCCTTGTAGGCCTCGCGGTGGGTCAGGCCGGTGACCGCGAGCAGGGTGATCACCGCGCCGTTGTGGGGCAGGGTGTCCATGCCGCCAGAGGCCATGGCCGCGACCCGGTGCAGTACCTCCAGCGGGATGTTGGCGGCGTGGGCGGCGGCGATGAACTGCTCGGACATGGCCGCCAGGGCGATGCTCATGCCGCCCGACGCCGAACCGGTGATGCCGGCCAGGGTGGTGACGGTGATGGCCTCGTTGACCAGCGGATCGGGAATCTTCTTCAGCGCATCGGCCAGCACCAGGAAGCCCGGCAGCGAGGCGATCACGGCGCCGAAGCCATACTCCGAGGCGGTGTTCATCGCCGCCAGCAGCGCGCCGGACACGGCGGTCTTGCTGCCCTCGGCGATCTTGCTGCGGATCACCGCGAAGCTGGTCACCAGCACCAGCAGGATGCCCAGCAGCAGCGCCGCCTGCACCGCCCAGATGCCGGTCAGCTTGGCCACGTCGCTGGCCACCGGCGCGGCCATGCCGGCCAGTTGCAGGCTGTGGGTCTTGCCGTAGACCTGGGGAATCCAGTGGGTGAACAGCAGGTTGGCGACGCCCACCAGCACCAGTGGCGAGAGCGCCAGCAGCGGGTTGGGCAGCTTGATGTCGTCGGCGGTTTCCGGCTCGTTGCGCAACTCGTTGCCGTAGCCTTCACCGGCGGCGCGCGCCTTGCCGGCCTGGCGGCGCAGGAACAGCATGCCGACGCTGAACACGAACAGGCTGCCGATCACGCCCAGCCAGGGCGCGGCCCAGCCGGTGGTGTTGAAGAAGGCGGTGGGGATGATGTTCTGGATCTGCGGGGTGCCGGGCAGGGCGTCCATGGTGAAGCTGAACGCGCCCAGGGCGATGGTCGCCGGGATCAGCCGCTTGGGGATATTGCTCTGGCGGAACATCTCGGCGGCGAACGGATAGACCGCGAACACCACCACGAACAGCGACACGCCGCCGTAGGTGAGCAGGGCGCAGACCAGCACGATGACCAGCATCGCCTGGCTGGTGCCGAGCAGGCGGATGGCCGCGGCGACGATGGAGCGGGAGAAGCCCGACAGCTCGATCAGCTTGCCGAACACCGCACCGAGCAGGAACACCGGGAAGTAGAGTTTGACGAAGCCGACCATCTTCTCCATGAACACGCCGGTGAAGGCCGGGGCGACGGCGGAGGGGTCGGTCAGCAGCACCGCGAGCAGTGCGGCGATGGGGGCGAAGAGGATCACGCTGTAGCCGCGGTAGGCGGCGAGCATCAGCAGGGCGAGGGCCGCGAGGGCGATGACCACGCTCATCGAAGTATCTCCAGTTGTCGCGCGGCTCCGGGCCGCGCGTCGTTCTTGTTGTAGTAGGGGCGCGTGACGTTAGGGCGGTTACCAGAGCGGCAGCACGTAGCTGAGGATCAGGCGGTTTTCGTCGAGGTCGTTGCCGAAATGGCTGGAACGCACCGTCGCATTGCGCCACTTCACGCCGACGTTCTTCAGCGGGCCGCTCTGCACCACGTAGCCGATGTCGGTATCGCGCTCCCATTCCTTGCCTTCGGGCTTGCCCGCGCCCAGTTCGATATTGTCGCCGGACAGGTAGCGCGTCATGAAGGTCAGGCCGGGCACGCCAAGGGCGGCGAAGTCGTAGTCGTAGCGAGCTTGCCAGGACTTCTCGTCGCGGTTGGCGAAGTCGCCGATCTGCACGAAGTTGACCAGGAAGGCATCGGTGCCGCCGATGTAGGCGAAGCCGGTGTCGCCGCTCATCTTCTGGTAGCCGGCGCCGAAACCGTGGCCGCCCAGGGTGTAGGTGAGCATGGCGCCGAAGGCGCGGTTGTCGACGTTGCTGTGGCCATCGTCGTCGGAGCGCGCGTAGCGCAGGTCGGTCTTCAGCGACTGGCCGGCGGCGATGGGCAGCACGTGCACCAGGTTGACGATGTGCTGGTCGTAGAGTCCGTCGAGCTTGGCGTAGCTGTAGCCGGTGGTGAGTTGCGGCGTCCACTTGTAGCTCAGGCCGGCGAAGTCGAACTGGTCGCTGCTGTCGGTGGCGACGATGCCGCGCGCGCTGCCGCTGGTGACGGTCATGTCCTCGCGGTTGGAGGAGTCGCGCTGGCTCACCTGGCGCAGGCGGCCGCCGTCGAAGGTCAGGCCGGCGAATTCGGCGGAATTCAGGTGCGCGCCTTCGAAAGTCTGCGGCAGCAGGCGCGAATCGTTGGCCAGCACGGTGGGCAGCTTGGGCAGCAGGGTGCCGATCTTCAGCGTGCTCTTCGACGCGCGCAGCTTGGCGGTCAGGCCCAGCTCGCTGTAGTCGTCCGGCGCGCCGTTGACCTTGTCCTTGTCGCGTGGCAGCAGGCCGGAGCCGGCGCGATCGGGGCTGGAATCCAGCTTCACGCCGAGCAGGCCGAGGGCATCCACGCCCACGCCGATGGTGCCTTCGGTGTAGCCGGATTCGTAACGCAGCAGGAAGCCCTGCGCCCACTCTTCCTGCTTGGACTGCGCGGCGTTGTCCTGGCGGAAGTCGCGGTTGAAGTAGAAGTTGCGCAGCTCGACGCTGGCCTTGCTGTCTGCAAGAAACTCGGCGAAGGCCTGGGGCGAAAGGGCGAGGGTGGAACCAAGGGCGGTGATGACGGCGGCATGATTGAGCGTGGAGCGGCTCATCGGGTGATCTCCTGGCGCGGCGCCGTGTGCGAAGCGGGACTAGCCGTGGTGTCCGCTGGGGTCTGTTCGCGTTCGGGCAACGTTGATTGTTGTTATGTCGGCTGTGCGGCGCGAGGGCCGCGAGAGGCGACATAGCCAGGACCGTGCCAGGATTGTAACTATCTGATTTTTAAGTCTTATTTTGAGAATTGCGCAAATGGAGAGAAGCCGTTTGTCTCTACTCGGAGACAAGGCGGCGGATATATTCGTTCTTGCGCCCTGGCTCAGATGCTGGAAGGCGTTGTCTCTTTTTTGAGACTTGTCTCTTTTTCAGGATTGAAGGCCCAGTGCCGCCATCTTCTTGTAGAGCGTCGAGCGCCCCAGTCCCAGGCGTTGCGCGGCTGCATCGACGTTGCCGGCATGTTCGGCCAGGGTATTGGCGATGAGTTCACGCTCGAAGGCGTCGCGTGCGGCGTAGAAGTCCTGTCCGTCGGCCAGCTTGGCTTTTGGCGTGGTCGAGGTGGCCGGCAGCGGTTGCAGCTCGCCCAGCGCCGTACGCAGGGCGGCGGCGTCGATCTGCGGGCGGTCGCCCAGCAGCACGGTGCGCTCCAGCAGGTTGCGCAGTTCACGCACGTTGCCCGGCCAGGCGTGCCGGGCGAGCAGGGCGAGGCCGCCGGCGTCCAGCTCGTAAAGTGTCTGGCGGTCGTCGCGCAGGCCATCGAGGATGGCTTCGCACAGTGCCGGCAAATCCTCCAGGCGCTCGCGCAGCGGCGGAATCTCGATGGGCAGGACGTTGATGCGGTAGAACAGGTCGGCGCGGAATC
This sequence comes from Pseudomonas sp. PVC-3-1, assembly GCF_057444315.1. Taxonomy (NCBI): domain Bacteria; kingdom Pseudomonadati; phylum Pseudomonadota; class Gammaproteobacteria; order Pseudomonadales; family Pseudomonadaceae; genus Pseudomonas; species Pseudomonas sp. PVC-3-1. The sequence goes on along the minus strand of NZ_CM172023.1, from coordinate 5,112,895 downwards.
GTCCGTCGCGCACCGCCGCATTCAGGTCGATGGAGGTGGCAGCGATCAGGCGGATGTCGCTGCGCAGCACTTCGTTGGAGCCTACCGGCTCGAATTCCTTTTCCTGCAGCACGCGCAGCAGCTTGCTCTGCAGGGTCAGCGGCATGTCGCCGATCTCGTCGAGAAACAGCGTGCCGCCCTGGGCAATCTGCAACTTGCCGGCGCGACCCTTGCGGTCGGCGCCGGTAAAGGCGCCCGGCGCGGTGCCGAAGAATTCGGCTTCCAGCAGGGTTTCAGGAATGGCGGCGGCGTTGAGGCTGACGAAGGGTTTGTCGGCGCGCGGCGAGGTGGCGTGGATGGCGTGGGCGAGCAGTTCCTTGCCGGTACCGGTCTCGCCCAGCAGCAGGATCGGCGCCTCGCTGGCGGCACCCCGGCGGGCGCGGCGTTTTACTTCCAGGCTGGCCGGGCTGGTGCCGATGAAATGCCCGAAGCTGTACTTGGCCTGGCGCGCCTGCAGCAGCGAGCGGGTCGAGGCCAGTTCGGCCTGCATGCGCTGGTAGCGGGTGAGCAGCGGCGACAGCGCACGCAGTTCATCGAAGAGGGCGAAGCCGATGCCGCCGATGACCTCGCCCGCGTCATCGCGGATCGGCACGCGCATGACCACCAGCGGGTCCTTGGTCATGTCGAGGATGTCCAGCAGCATCGGCCGGCCGCTGCTGACCACCTCGCGCATCAGGCTGCCGGGGATCACCTGTTCGACGGGGCGGCCGATAGCCTGCTCGGCGCTGTCCAGACCGAAGCGTTGCGCATAGCGCTGGTTGATCCAGACGATGCGCGCCTCGCGATCGACTATCACCGTGCCTTCGCTGAACTGCTCGAAGATTTCGAACAGCGAGCGGATCGCCAGTTGGCGAACGCTGGGGTAGTCCTTGAGGCTGTGGGTGTCGGTCATGGGCGGGCCGTGCGCGAAGAGGGCAGAGGGCGCACTGTACCGGGATGTGACGGTAGGGTCAGCAGCGGGTCATGGGGGGGATTGTTTTTCGTAGGAGCGAGCTTGCTCGCGAACAAAACCCGCTGCGGGGCTCGGGTTCGCGAGCAAGCTCGCTCCTACAGGGGCATAGAGGCTGTGACGCTCCTACGCCACAGGCTGGCTCAGCGTTTGGAAAGCTGCGCCTTGGCCACTCGCGAGCCGTTGGGCTTGTCGAGCACCGCGCAGATGCGTTGGCCAGCATCGATCAGCTGGTCCAGGTCGACGCCGGTGTGGATGCCCAGGCCGTTGAGCAGGTAGAGCACGTCCTCGGTGGCGACATTGCCGGTGGCGCCCTTGGCGTAGGGGCAGCCGCCCAGGCCGGCGACCGAGCTGTCGAACACCGCGATGCCTTCCAGCAGGCTGGCGTAGATGTTCGCCGTGGCCTGGCCGTAGGTATCGTGGAAGTGCCCGGCCAGTTGCGCGCGCGGCACGCGTTGGCCGACGACTTCGAACATGCGGCGGGTGGCGCCGGCGGTGCCGACGCCGATGGTGTCGCCGAGAGAAACTTCGTAGCAGCCCATGGCGTGCAGCTCCTCGGCGACGGCGGCAACCTGCGCCGCGTCCACCTCGCCCTGGTAGGGGCAGCCGAGTACGCAGGAGACGTAGCCGCGCACGCGCACGCCGTGCTGGCGTGCCGCTTCCATCACCGGGACGAAGCGCTCCAGGCTCTCCTTGATCGAGCAGTTGATGTTCTTCTGCGAGAAGGCCTCGGAGGCGGCGGCGAACACCGCGACTTCCTTCACCCGGGATTCCAGCGCGGCCTCGAAACCCTTCAGGTTCGGCGCCAGGGCGGCGTAGGTGACGCCGGCCTTCTGCTGGATGCCGGCGAAGACCTCGGCCGAACCGGCCATCTGCGGCACCCACTTGGGCGAGACGAAGCTGCCGACTTCGATGTAGCTCAGGCCGGCGGCGGTGAGGTCATCGACCAGGCGCACCTTGTCGGCGACGGCGATAGGTTGCTTTTCGTTCTGCAGGCCGTCGCGCGGGCCGACTTCGACCAGGCGGACGGATTTTGGCAGGGTCATGAAATGTCCTCGTTGGATGGGTGCGAAGGGCGCTATTGCTCTTCGTAGGAGCGAGCTTGCTCGCGAATGCATTGCACCCTGGGTTACCGGAGTGAAGCGGGTTCGCGAGCAAGCTCGCTCCTACACAAGTGGCATCGGCGTCAGGCTGGCGCTTCTTCCAGTTCGACCAGCGCGGTGCCTTCGGACACCAGCTCGCCTTCGCTGCAATACAGCGATTTCACCACGCCAGCGTGCGGCGCGCGAATGCTGTGTTCCATCTTCATGGCTTCGAGCACCACCAATGCGGCGCCGGCTTCGACACTCTGGCCGGGCTCAACCAGGATGCGCACGATGCTGCCATTCATCGGCGCGCCCAGGCCGCCCTGGTGCGAGTGCGCGGCTTCGGCTTCGGCGATGGCGTCGAAACGCTGCACGCTGACCAGCTCGCCGTTCCACTCCAGATAGAGGCTGTCGCCACGGCGGATCACCTGGTGGCGGCGGCGCAGTTCGCCGTCGTTCACGTCCAGCCATTGCCCATCGAGCTTGGCGATGCGCTGGCCGTCGGCATGGCGCAGGCGCACTACCTGGGACTCGCCCTTGGCCAGCAGGTGCAGGTCGGTTTCCCCCGGCAGGCCGCTGCGCCAGCCGCTCTGGGCGGACCACGGCGAGTGGGCGTCGTCACCGCGCACGCGGGCGGCGTCGCTCTGCACCCAGGCTTCGCCGGCAAGCTGCCAGAAGCGCTCGGGCAGGGCGGTCGGAGTGGGTAGCAGGGTGTCCTGGTAACGGGCGATGAAGCCGGTATCCAGCTCGCCTTCGGCGAAGGCCGGGTGGGCCAGCACGCGGCGCAGGAACGCCAGGTTGGTCTTGAAGCCGCCGACCGCGGTTTCGGCAAGCATCGACAGCAGGCGCTGGCGGGCTTCCTCGCGGTTCTCGCCCCAGGCGATCAGCTTGGCCAGCATCGGGTCGTAGAATGGCGAGATGTCGTCGCCCTCGCGGATGCCGCTATCGGTACGTCGGCCGGGACCGGCAGCGGGTTCGCGGTACAGCGCGAGGTGGCCGCTGGCGGGCAGGAAGCCGCCCTCGGGGTCTTCGGCATAAAGGCGCACTTCGATGGCGTGGCCGTTCAGCGGCACCTGCTGCTGAGTCAGCGGAAGTGGCTCGCCACGGGCGACGCGGATCTGCCAGGCCACCAGGTCGAGGCCGGTGATGGCTTCGGTGACCGGGTGCTCCACCTGCAGGCGGGTGTTCATTTCCATGAAGAAGAACTGGCCGCTGCCTTCGTCGTAGAGAAATTCGACGGTGCCGGCGCCGACATAGCCGATGGCCTGTGCGGCGCGCACGGCGGACTCGCCCATGGCGGCGCGCAGTTCGGCGGAGAGGCCCGGTGCCGGCGCTTCTTCCACGACTTTCTGATGACGCCGCTGGATCGAGCAGTCGCGCTCGTTGAGGTACAGGCAATTGCCATGCTGGTCGGCGAACACCTGGATTTCCACGTGGCGCGGCTTGGTCAGGTACTTTTCCACCAGCATGCGCGAGTCGCCGAAGCCGGACTGCGCTTCGCGCTGGGCGGACTCCAGCGCCTCGGCCAGCTCGGCCTCGCGCTCGACCACCTTCATGCCCTTGCCGCCACCGCCGGCGGCGGCCTTGAGCAGTACCGGGTAGCCGATGCGCTGCGCTTCGAGCTGGAAGGTCGCGTAGTCCTGCGCCTCGCCGTGGTAGCCAGGCACCAGCGGCACGCCGGCGGTTTCCATCAGCGCCTTGGCCGCGGACTTGCTGCCCATGGCGTCGATGGCGCTGGCCGGCGGGCCGAGGAAGATCAGCCCGGCCTCTTCGCAGGCACGGGCGAAGCCAGCGTTCTCCGAGAGGAAGCCGTAGCCGGGGTGAATGGCCTGGGCACCGGCAGCTTTTGCGGCGGCCAGCACGGCGTCGGCGCGCAGGTAGCTCTCAGCGGGCTTGGCGCCGCCCAGGTCGATGGCGATGTCCGCCTCCTCGACGTGGCGGGCGTTGCGGTCGGTGGCGCTGTGTACGGCCACAGTGGTCAGGCCCAGGGCCTTGGCGGTGCGCATCACACGGCAGGCGATTTCGCCGCGGTTGGCCACCAGCAGGGTATCGATCTTCTTCATCAGACTTGCTCCTGCCAGGCCGGTTTGCGTTTCTCCAGGAAGGCGTGCAGGCCTTCCTGCCCCTCGGGGCTGATGCGAATGCGGGCGATGGCGGCTTCGGTGTAGCGGCGGCGTTCCGGGGTCAGTTCACCAGTGCCGATTTCATGGAACAGCGCCTTGCACGCCACCAGGGCTGCCGGGCTGTTGTTCATCAGGTTGGCGATCCAGGCCTCGGCTTCGTCGTCCAGTTCGGCGGCGGGGTAGTGCTCGTCCACCAGCCCCAGCTCGCGGGCGCGGATGCCGCTGAAGCGTTCGGCGGTCATGGCATAGCGAGTGGCGGCACGCTGGCCGATGGCCTTGGTGACGAAGGGCCCGATGGTGGCCGGGATCAGGCCGATGCGCACTTCGGACAGGCAGAACTGCGCGTCCTCGGCGGCCAGCGCCATGTCGCAGCAGGAGACCAGCCCCACGCCGCCGCCGAAGGCTGCGCCCTGGACGATGGCGAGTGTCGGCTTCTTCAGCTGGTGCAGGTTGTAGAGCAGTTCGGCGAGCTGCTGCGCATCGTTCAGGTTGCCCTGGTAGTCCAGCTTCACGGACTCCTGCATCCACGAAAGGTCAGCGCCGCCGCAGAAATGCCGGCCACGGCCGCGCAGCACGACGAGGCGCACGCGCTCCTCGTTGGCCACGGCGTCCAGCGCCTGGATCAGTTCGGCGATGGTCTGGGCGTTGAAGGCGTTGTTCTTCTCCGGGCGGTTCAGCCACAGGCTGGCGACGCCGCGCGGGTCGATATCGAGCTCAATGTTCTGATAGTCGGTCATGGCAGCGGCCTTACATGCGGAAGACGCCGAAGCGGGTCGCTTCGACAGGCGCGTTGAGCGAGGCGGAGAGGGCGAGGCCGAGTACGTCGCGGGTCTGCGCCGGGTCGATCACGCCGTCGTCCCACAGGCGGGCGCTGGAGTAGTAGGGATGACCCTGGCGTTCGTACTGTTCGAGGATCGGCGCCTTGATCTTCGCCTCGTCCTCGGCAGACAGCGCAGAGCCTGCGCGTTCGGCCTGCTCGCGCTTGACCTGGGCCAGCACGCCTGCGGCCTGTTCGCCGCCCATTACGCCGATCCGCGCGTTGGGCCACATCCACAGGAAGCGCGGGTCGTAGGCGCGGCCGCACATGCCGTAGTTACCGGCGCCGAAGCTGCCGCCGATGATCACGGTGAACTTCGGCACCTGGGCGCAGGCCACCGCGGTGACCAGCTTGGCGCCGTGCTTGGCGATGCCGCCGGCTTCGTACTTCTGGCCGACCATGAAGCCAGTGATGTTCTGCAGGAACACCAGCGGGATGCCGCGCTGGCAGGCCAGCTCGATGAAGTGCGCGCCTTTCTGCGCGGCTTCGGCGAAGAGGATGCCGTTGTTGGCGAGGATCGCCACCGGGTAGCCGTGCAGGTGGGCGAAGCCGCACACCAGGGTGGTGCCGAACAGCGCCTTGAACTCGTCGAATTCGCTGCCGTCGACCAGGCGCGCGATGATCTCGCGCACGTCGAAGGGCTGCTTGCTGTCCACAGGGATCACGCCGTACAACTCGTCGGCGGCGTACAGCGGCGCGCGCGGGGCGCGGGTGTTGAGCTGGCCCTGCTTGGTCCAGTTGAGGTTGGCGATGCAGCGGCGGGCGATGGCCAGCGCGTGCTCGTCGTCCTCGGCGTAGTGGTCGGCTACGCCGGAGGTCTTGCAGTGCACGTCGGCGCCGCCCAGGTCCTCGGCGCTCACCACCTCACCGGTGGCGGCCTTCACCAGCGGCGGGCCGGCGAGGAAGATGGTGGCCTGGTTGCGCACCATGATGGTCTCGTCGCTCATCGCCGGTACGTAGGCACCGCCGGCGGTGCAGGAGCCCATGACCACGGCGATCTGCGGGATGCCTTGCGCGCTCATGTTGGCCTGGTTGAAGAAGATCCGGCCGAAGTGCTCGCGGTCGGGGAAGACTTCGTCCTGGCGCGGCAGGTTGGCGCCGCCCGAGTCCACCAGGTAGATGCACGGCAGGCGGTTCTGCTGGGCGATGGTCTGGGCGCGCAGGTGTTTCTTCACGGTCAGCGGGTAGTAGCTGCCGCCTTTCACCGTGGCGTCGTTGCCGACGATCATGCATTCCACGCCTTCCACCCGGCCGATGCCGGCGACCACGCCGGCGGCGGCGACGTCTTCGCCGTACACCTCATGGGCGGCGAGGGCGGAGACTTCGAGGAAAGGGGAGCCGGCGTCGAGCAGGCGGTTGATGCGCTCGCGCACCAGCAGCTTGCCGCGCGCGGTGTGCTTGGCCTGGGCGGCGGCGCCGCCGCCTTCGTGGACGCGGCCAAGGACGGCGCGCAGGTCCTGGACGTTCTCCAGCATGGTCGCGGCGTTGGCGGCGTATTCCGGGGAACGGGTGTTGAGTTGGGTGCCGAGGATGGTCATGGCGTCTCCACGAGCGGGATTCTTTTGTAGGAGCGAGCTTGCTCGCGAACAGCCCAGATGCCAGGCGGGTTCGCGAGCAAGCTCGCTCCTACAGGGACGGATGCGGATGGGTTCAGCGGGTCTCGTTGAACAGCTCGCGGCCGATCAGCATGCGGCGGATTTCGCTGGTGCCGGCGCCGATCTCGTAGAGCTTGGCGTCGCGCAGCAGGCGGCCGGTGGGGAACTCATTGATGTAGCCATTGCCGCCAAGGATCTGGATGGCGTCCAGGGCCATCTGGGTCGCGCGCTCGGCGGTGTAGAGGATCACCCCGGCGGCGTCCTTGCGGGTGGTCTCGCCACGGTCGCAGGCCTGGGCGACCGCGTAGAGGTAGGCACGGCTGGCGTTGAGCTGGGTGTACATGTCAGCGACCTTGCCCTGGATCAGCTGGAACTCACCGATGCTCTGGCCGAACTGCTTGCGGTCGTGGATGTAGGGGACGATCACGTCCATGCAGGCCTGCATGATGCCGATCGGGCCGCCCGCGAGGACCACGCGCTCGTAGTCCAGGCCGCTCATCAGCACCTTCACGCCACCGTTGACGGCGCCCAGCACGTTCTCCTCCGGGACTTCCACGTCATCGAAGAACAGCTCGCAGGTGTTGGAACCGCGCATGCCCAGCTTGTCGAACTTGCTGCCACGGCTGAAGCCTTTCCAGTCGCGCTCGACGATGAACGCGGTGATGCCGTGGGCGCCTTTCTCTGGCTCGGTCTTGGCGTAGATCACGTAGGTGTTGGCATCCGGGCCGTTGGTGATCCAGGTCTTGCTGCCATTGAGGACGAAGCGGTCGCCGCGCTTTTCGGCGCGCAGCTTCATCGACACCACGTCGGAGCCGGCGTTGGGCTCGCTCATGGCCAGGGCGCCGATGTGCTCGCCGCTGATCAGCTTGGGCAGGTACTTGGCCTTCTGCTCGGCATTGCCGTTGCGCTTGATCTGGTTGACGCACAGGTTGGAGTGCGCGCCGTAGGAAAGGCCGACCGACGCCGAGCCACGGCTGATCTCTTCGATGGCGATGACGTGGGCCAGGTAGCCCATGTTGGCGCCGCCGTATTCCTCCGCCACGGTGATGCCGAGCAGGCCCATGTCACCGAACTTCTTCCACATGTCCATGGGGAACAGGTTGTCGGCGTCGATCTGCGCGGCGCGCGGAGCGAGTTCGCTGGCGACGAAGCCCTGCACCTGCTCGCGCAGCATGTCGATGGTTTCGCCGAGGCCGAAGTTGAGGGAGGGGTAGCTCATGGAAATCACCTGTACTTGTAGTTGTAATTTGATGAGAGAGCGGGCAGGGCGGCGAGATCAGCTCGTGGCGCGCTGCTTGCGGGGTTTGTCGGTCTCGGCCATGGCCGCCAGGCAGCGCTCCTCGGCCGTGTCCAGTTCCAGTTTCATCTGCTCGATGTCGAGCAACTGCTGCTCCAGCTGCGCGCGGCGCGCGGTGATCTTGTCGAGGAAGGTCTGCAGTTGCTTGGTGTTGCCGCTGGATGGGTCGTAGAGGTCGATCAGCTCCTTGCACTCGGCTAGCGAGAAACCGATGCGCTTGCCGCGCAGGATCAGCTTCAGGGCCACTAGGTCCTTGGCGCTGTAGATGCGCTCCTGGCCACGGCGCTCGGGGCTGAGCATGCCCTGTTCCTCGTAGAAGCGGATGGCGCGGGTGGTGACGTCCAGTTCGCGGGCCAGCTCGGAGATGGTGTAGGTCGTGGGCATGGGAATCTTCTTGCTCGGTCGTTTACCTTTACGTTAACGTAAACCTGCCTTGGGTCACTGTCAATACAGCACGAGCGCGGCGTAGGGAAGGGGAATGGCGTGGGAATTGCCTGCTGCTCACTACTAGACTTTCCTACGTAGGGCTTCCCCTTTACGGACGCTGCCTGCGGGTGTACACAGCCCTGACCAGCTTGCGAGTTCCGCGCCCTGACATCCCTGAAATGGGGCACGGAACCTACCGGAGCGATGCATGACTACAAGAACAATAAGCAGCGACCTGCTGCGCGAAGCCCACCTGGCCCGTGAACGCCTGCAACAGGAGGGCGAGGTCCCCAGCGGCGTGCTCCGCGAGGAAATCGACGCCTCCTGGCGGCGCAGCCTTGGCCATGGCCTGGACTGCGCGAGCGGCACCGAGCACGGCCTCGACACGCGGGTCAAACCCGACGTGCTGCTGGCTGGCAATCGCCTGCTGCTCGACGCCGCCACCCCCGAACTCGACTACCTGCAACAGCGCCAGGGCCATGATGGTGTGATCATCCTGGCCAACGCCGACGCCACCATCCTCTGTGTCGAAGGCGCCCGCGAGCGCATGCAGAGCAAGGGGCTGGCCGACATCGTCCAGGGCGCCTGCTGGAGCGAAGCCTCGCGCGGCACCAACGCCCTGGGTACCGCACTGGTGGAAAAGCGCGCCACGCAGATCGACTGCGGCGAACACTTTCTCGACCGCCTGAGCCGTTTTTCCTGCACCTCGGTGCCCATCGAGGGGCCACAGGGCACGCTGCTCGGCGTTCTCGACATGACCCGCGAAGGGCCGCTTTCCGGCCCGCGTGAAAGCCTCTCGCTGCTCAGCCTCGCGGTGTTCCAGATCGAGGCGCGGCTGTTCGCCGTCAGCCATCCGGGGCAGGTGGTGATCGCCTTCCATTATCGCCGCCAGTACCTGGATTCCGCCTGGCAGGGCCTGCTGGCGCTGGGGCTGGACGGCAAGGTGCTGGCCGTCAGCGGCCAGGCCTGCCAACTGCTCGGTGCCCACCGCGAAAGCCTGGTGGGCCGGCGCAGCGAAGAGCTTCTCGGTCTGCGCGGCGACCAGTTGCTCGGCCGTCTCTATCAGGGCGGTGTCGGCAGCCTGCAGACGCCCAAGGGCGAGCTGTTCTACAAGACGCTCCAGGCGCCGCTGCGCAGCCACGCGGTGCCGGTCAGCGCCCGCGCGCCACGCCCGGCCGCCGGCCCCGAACTCGAAGCCCTCGCCGGCAGCCACCCGCGCTACGCCCGTGCCCTGCGCATGGCACGCCAGGGCCTGGTGAACGAACTCCCCGTGTTGCTGCTGGGTGAAACCGGCAGCGGCAAGGAAGTGGTGGCCCGCGCCCTGCACCAGGCCAGCGCGCGCAGCGACAAACCCTTTGTCGCGGTGAACTGCGCGGCGATTCCCGAGGGTCTGATCGAGTCCGAGCTGTTCGGCTACCGCGACGGCGCCTTTACCGGCTCGCGGCGTGGCGGCATGGTTGGCCGGCTGCAGCAGGCCCACGGCGGCACGCTGTTCCTCGACGAGATCGGCGATATGCCGCTGGCCCTGCAAGCGCGCCTGCTGCGCGTGCTGCAGGAGCGCAAGGTGGCGCCGCTGGGCGCTGGCGAGGAGCAGGACATCGACGTCGCATTGATCTGCGCCACCCACCGTGACCTCAAGCGCCTAGTGGAAGAAAAGCACTTCCGCGAGGACCTCTACTACCGCGTCAACGGCATCAGCGTGAAGCTGCCGGCGCTGCGTGAGCGCGACGACCTCGCCGAGCTCGCCAGCGGCCTGCTGACTCGGCTGGGCGCGCCGAAGGTGAAGCTCTCCGCCGAATTGCTCGGCCTGCTGCGCGAGTACCACTGGCCGGGCAACATCCGCCAGTTGGAGATGGTCCTGCGCACCGCGCTGGCCATGCGTGAGGAGGGCGAGGAGGAACTGAGTCTCGATCACTTGCCCGACAGCACGCTGGACGAACTCAGCGCCGGCGAGCGCGCACCCAGTGGCAGTATCCGCGAGAACGAACTGGAACTGATCCGCCAGGCGCTGGAGCGCCACCAGGGCAACGTCTCCGCTGCCGCCGATGCGCTGGGCATCAGTCGCGCCACGCTGTACCGCAAGCTCAAGCAACTCAAGGTGGGCTGATGTTCTTCACCCGCCTGATCGAGAGCGACGATCCGCAGGCGCTCAAGGCGTCGCTGCGCTGGTTGTACGGCTTCGTGCGCCCACACAAGGCTGCCATCGTCGGCCTGCTGGGGTTGTCGTTCTGCGCCTCGCTGCTGGTACTCGCGCAGCCGTGGCTGACCAAAACGCTGATCGACGACGGCCTGCTGGCGAAGGACTTCCCGGTGCTGGTGATGGTGGCCGGCGCGATGATCGTCGTCGGCCTGGTCGGCACGGCGTTGTCCGGCCTGAACCGCTACCTGCACACGCGCCTGTCCGGGCGCATCCTGTTTTCCCTGCGCGATGCGTTGTACCGCCACCTGCAGACGCTTTCGCCAAGCTTCTTCGGCCGCCGCCGCATCGGCGACCTGATGTCGCGGCTGGACGGCGATGTCGCCGAGATCCAGCGCTTCGCCGTGGACTCGCTGTTCTCTGCCGTGTCCAGCGTGATCGGCCTGATCGGCGCGCTGGCGCTGTTGCTCACCCTGTCGTGGAAGCTCTCGCTGCTGGTAGCGCTGCTGATCCCCCTGGACGTGCTCTGGCTGCGCTGGATGCGGCGCAAGGTGGAGCGCGAGGCGCGTGGCCTGCGTGAGCGTTCGGCGGACCTTTCGTCGTTCTTCGTCGAGACGCTGCCGGCGATGAAATTCATCCAGTCCGCTGGCCAGCAGAACCGTGAAGCCGGGCGTCTGGAAGGGCTGGGGCAGGGCTATCTGGGCCAACTGCTGCGCCTGCAACTCACCGAGTTCTTCACCCAGGCCGTGCCCGGCACGCTGATGTCATTGTCCCGCGCCTGCGCCTTTCTGGTCGGCGGCTATTGGGTAGTTCAGGGCACCTGGCAACTGGGTTCGCTGATCGCCTTTTCCACTTACCTGGGCATGGCCATCGGGCCGGTGCAGAGCCTGCTTGGCCTGTACGTTGCACTGCAGCGCATGACCGTCAGCCTCGGCCGGGTGATGGAGTTGCGCGGCGAGGATGCGACCATCGTTTCGCCCGCTACGCCACGGCCGATGCCGTCGGTGGGCGAGCTGCGCCTGGAGAACCTGCACTACGCCTGGCCGGGGCGCACGCAGCCGGTGCTACGGGATGTGCAGGCGGTGATTCCCGCCGGCCTCAAGGTCGCGCTGAGTGGCCCTTCCGGCGTCGGCAAGAGCACCCTGATCGATCTGCTGCAGCGCTTCTATGATCCCGACCAGGGACGCATCCTGCTGGACGGTGTGGACCTGCGCGATCTCGACCTGCACGCGTTGCGCCGGCGTGTGGCGGTGGTCAGCCAGGATATCGTGCTGTTCCGCGGCAGCCTCGCCGACAACCTGGCCTACAGCGCGCCCGGATCGAGCCGCGAGGCCATCGACAGGGCTGCCCGCGCGGCACAACTCGACAGCCTGATCGCCAGCCTGCCCGAAGGCCTCGACAGCCCGCTGGGCGAGCGTGGCCAGCAGCTTTCCGGCGGGCAGAAGCAGCGCATCGCCATCGCTCGCGCGCTGTTGCAAGACCCGCTGATCCTTGTTCTGGACGAAGCCACTTCGCAGGTGGACGAGAGCACCGAGCGCGAGGTGATCGCGGCCATCGACCAGCTATTCGCCGGGCGCACGCGCCTGCTGATCAGCCATCGCACCTCGACCCTGGCCGCCGCCGACCTGCACTTGGAATTGCAGGATGGGCAGATGCGGGTGCGCGAGGCTCAGTCGGCGCAGCACCATGAAGCCTGAGCTGCGGGTTGGGGTGGTCGATAGTGGGCATGCTTTGGAGCAGGCGGGCTCAGTCGTCGGCGGGCAGCGGTTTCGTCTCGCCGATGATGGATTGGACCGACTGCCACTGTCGGTTGATCGCCTGGGCCATGGCAGTGCCGTCTGCGAAGCGATTCTTTCCCCGGCGCCCGATGCCCGCCTGTTCGTCGCCCAGGTCTTCGATGAACGTGGCGTGACCAGTCCATTGCAGATCGCCGCTGCGCTGCACTGGCTGGGCGAGCAGGGCGTGCGCGTGATCAACCTGAGCCTGGGCGTGCGCCAGGATCGGCCGATCCTGCGCGAGGCCGTGGCGGAGCTGATCGAGGCCGGCGTACTGGTTTGCGCGTCCAGCCCGGCGCGGGGCGAGCCGGTGTTTCCGGCAAGCTATCCCGGCGTGATCCGGGTGACCGGCGATGCGCGTTGCGGCGAAGGCCAATGGTCCTGGCTGGATAGCCCACAGGCGGATTTCGGTGCCTCTGTGAAAGTAAGCGGGCGCTCGGGGGCGAGCCTGGGCTGCGCGGCCTTCAGTGGCCATCTGGCGGCGCTGCTTGCGGAGCGGCCAGAGATTTCCAATGTGCAGATCATTGAGGTGATGCGCGAGCGGGCGGTTTTTCGGGGGATCGAGCGGAAGGTGAGTTTGTGAATCATGGTCGAGTTTTTTCCCCTCACCCCAACCCTCTCCCGGGGGGAGAGGGGGCCGTCCTCTGCAAGCGTTTAGCGCGGAGACTTTCCTGCGGTTCTCGGCGTGGGCGGAAATCCCCAGGCGCGCCGATCAGTTCCCTCTCCCTCTGGGAGAGGGCTAGGGAGAGGGCAGCCGGAGCATGACTGAATTACCCATCTTGATCCTCGGCGCCGGCCCCGCCGGAGCCGCCGTCGCCCTCGGCCTGCGCCGTCTCGGTCATTGCGTCATCGTCATCAGCGAATGGCGCCGCTTCGCCGCCGTCGAAGGTGTCTCCCAGCGTGTACTCGAAGCCCTGCGCAATGCCGGCCTGAACCACGCCCTGAGCTGTGCCGCGCCGCCCTCGCAACGGCGCGTGCACTGGAACGGCGTGGAAAGTGCGCAGAACATCGAATGCGTCCTCGATCGCCCGCGCTTCGATGCGGGGCTGCGCGAGGACCTGAAGCACGGCGGTGTCGAGCTGATCGAGGCCCAGGTGCTGGGCGTGGCGGAGGATGGTTCAGGCTGGCGCGTGAAACTTGAAAACGGCCGGGAAGTGCAGGGCGCCTTCCTCGTCGAAGCCCGCGGCCGCCAGGCGCCATTGAATCAAAAGGGCCAGAAGGCCCGGCGCGGCCCGGAAACCCTCAGCCTGCTCAACCGCTGGCAGGGCGAGCCCGGTCCGCTGGCGACGGCAGTGGAGAGCCTGGCCGACGGCTGGGCCTGGATGGCTCGGCTGGAGGATGGCCGCTGCTACTGGCAGCTCACCCTGGACGTCGCCAGCAGCCAACTGCCGCCCCGCGAGCAGTTGCTGGACTTCTGCCGCGAGCGCCGCCGCGCGTCGAAGCTGGTCCGGCAGTTCTTCGGTGATGCCGAGGAGCGTGAGCTGGACCTGCACGCCCGCAGCAGCACAGCGATCCTCTGCCTGGAAGCCTGCGGTGACAACTGGATTCGCGTGGGCGATGCGGCGATGGCGGTGGACCCGCTGTCCGGCAATGGCATTTTCCAGTCATTGTCCTCGGCCTTGCAGGCACCGCTGGTGATCAACACGCTGCTGCGCGCGCCGGAGCGGGCGGAGTTGGCCAGGCGCTTCCATCAGCAACGGGTCGAGCAGTTGTTCCTGCGCTTCGCCCGTATCGGTCGCGACTTCTATGCCAGCGAAACACAGTGGGCCGACCAGCCGTTCTGGCAAGCGCGCCGTGACTGGCCGGACGAGCAGCCGAGCCACGTGCCGGCGGACTTCGCCAGCCTGCGGATCGAGCGAGCTCCGGTCCTGAAGGGCGAGTTCGTCGACGAAGCGGACGTGGTGGTCAGCGCCGACCAGCCGCTGGGCATCTGGCATCTCGACGGCCTGGAGCTGGCGCCCTGGCTGCGGCGGCTGCGCGCGGAGCCCGAGGCGCAGGTACTGGCGGACCTGCCGCCGGAGCGCCGCCGGGTGTTCCAGGGCTGGCTTTTGTCCCAGGGCTATCGGCCACAGCTTTAACCACTTCACGGAATTTCGAGGACTCGTCGGGCGATGATGCCCGGCTGCCCGACGGAGAATCCCATGGCCTTCCTGCGATCCGTTTTTGCCCTGTCGCTGATCCTGCTGACGCTGTTCGACACTTCGCTCGCCGCTTCGACGCCGGTGGCCGACACCGCCAGTGCGGAGCGCTTCCTGCGCCAGTTGTATGCCAGCTATTCGCCGGACGGCCCGGGCGTGCCGAACAAGTCGCTGAAGGAAGAGGACGTTTACGACGCTTCGCTGATCGCGCTGATGAAGGCTGACCAGGACGCTGCCGACGGTGAGCTGGGCTACCTGGGTGGCGACCCGCTGTGCGATTGCCAGGACTGGGGCGATATCAAGGTGAAGTCGTTGGCGTTTACCCCGGTGGACGACGAACGAATCAAGGCGCGGGTGGTGCTCAAGGATGCACTGACGGGGGAGGACCGTGACCTTGGCCTCTTGCTGCATCGCACGGCTGGGGGCTGGCTGGTCGAAGACTGCTTCAACGAGCAGGGCAGCCTGGCCGAGAATCTGCGACATAGCACCCGGGAGCTGCTGCAGTTGAAGAAAGACGCGGCCAAGCCCTGATTCAATCTGCGGTCTGAGTCCGGGTTCGGCTCTGTTCGCGAGCAAGCTCGCTCCTACAAAAAACACGGAGCTCCCTGTAGGAGCGAGCTTGCTCGCGAACCGCACGGCCCGAAGGCCATCGTGATCTGCCAATGAGCGCAGGAGCGGACTCCGTCCGCGACAGGTCCGCATCGCGCCAGACACCATCGCGGACGGAGGCTAGGCGCCCCCGTCGCTCCTACAACAGCAATGACTTACTTGCGGTCGATCCACACGGTCTGCGGGTTGGTGAACTCGCGCAGGCCGAAGTGCGACAGCTCGCGACCGAAGCCGCTCTTCTTCACGCCGCCGATCGGTACGCGGGGATCGGAAGCGGAGAAGCCGTTGATGAACACGCCACCGCTGACCAGGCGACGGGCCATGTGCTGGGCCTTGGCCTTGTCGGCGCTCCAGATCGCGCCGGAGAGGCCGAACTCGCTGTCGTTGGCCAGCTCCAGGGCATGCTCGGCGTCGCGGGCGACGATCAGCGACGCGACGGGGCCGAAGATTTCCTTCTTGAACGCGGTGTTGCCCGGCTTCACGTCGGCCAGCACGGTCGGCGCGTAGTAGTTGCCTTCGCCTTCGAGCTTGTGGCCGCCCAGCAGCAGGGTGGCGCCGTCGGCGATGGCCTGCTGTACCTGGCCATCCAGTTCGTCGCGCAGGTCGAAGCGAGCCATCGGGCCGACGAAGGTGTCGTCCGCCAGCGGGTCGCCGATCTTCAGCGCCTTGACCGCGGCCAGCAGCTTCTCGGTGAAGGCCGGGGCGATGGATTCTTCCAGGATCATGCGCTTTGCGGCGATGCACACCTGGCCGCAGTTGCCGAAGCGGCTGGCGACGGCGGCTTTCACGGCGGCGTCGAGGTCGGCGTCGGCGAGCACGATGAAGGCGTCGGAACCGCCCAGCTCCAGCACGCACTTCTTCAGCGCGGCACCGGCCTGGGAGGCGATGGCGGCACCGGCGCCGACACTGCCGGTCACGGCGATGGAGGCGATGCGGTCATCGGCGATGGCCTTGGAGACCAACGGCGGCTCGACGTTCAGCACCTCGAACACGCCTTCCGGCAGGCCGGCTTGCAGCCAGGCGTCGCGCAGCTGATAGGCGCAGCCCATGACGTTCGGCGCGTGCTTGAGCACGTAGGTGTTGCCGCCCAGGATGATGCTCACCGCGCCACGCATGACCTGCCAGGTGGGGAAGTTCCACGGCATCACGGCCAGCACCGGGCCCAGCGGCAGGTAGGAGATGTACGCGCCTTCGATGCTGGTCTTCTCGTCTTCGAGCATGGCCGGGCCGTTGTCGGCGTACCACTCGCAGAGGTTGGCGCACTTGTTGATCTCGCCACGGGCCTGGGTGACCGGCATGCCCATTTCCTGGGCTTCCATGCGGGCCATCGGCTCGACGTTGGCGCGCAGGACTTCGGCCATCTTGCGCAGCACGGCGACACGTTCGGCGATGCTGGTGTCGCGCCATTGGCGGAACGCGGCATCGGTGCGGGCCAGCGAGGTTTCCAGCTGGGCGGCGTCTTCGAAGGTGTAGCGGGCCAGTTCCTGGCCGGTGGCGGGGCTGCGGGAGATGGCAGCGGGGATGGCAGCGATCTGGTTCATGGTGAGTCCTGCTTGTTCTGTGTAAGGGCGCAAGGCCGGTCGTTCGTCCGGACGCACTGGCTCCGGAATGACGCTGAAATTAAGATGCCCGTTCATTCATGTAAAATGAATAATCAAGAAATACTCTTTCTCTCGGAGAGAATGATGGACCTGACCCAGCTGGAAATCGTCCGCGCCGTCGCCCACGAGGGCAGCATCACAGCAGCAGCGGCCCGTCTGCACCGCGTTCCTTCGAACCTGACCACGCGGATCAAGCAGCTGGAAGCGGAGCTGGGTACCGAGCTGTTCCTCCGTGAAAAACTGCGCCTGCGTCTGTCGCCGACTGGCCGCAGCTTCCTCGATTACGCCGAGCGCATCCTCGATCTGGTCGATGAGGCGCGGCAGGTGGCGGTGGGCGCCGAGCCCCATGGCGGCTTCTCCCTGGGCTCGATGGAGAGCACGGCGGCGGTGCGTATCCCGGAGATGCTCGCGCGTTATCACCAGCAATGTCCGAAGGTGCAGCTGGACCTCTCCACCGGTCCTTCGGGCGAGATGATCGACGGGGTGCTCTCCGGCCGTTTCATCGCCGCCTTCGCTGATGGCCCGGCCAACCACCCGCAACTGGACGGCCAGCCGGTATACCGCGAGGAACTGGTGCTGATGAGCGCCAAGCACCATGCGCCGGTGCATGACGCGCGGGACGTGGCGGGGGAGACGGTGTTCGCCTTCCGCGATACCTGTTCCTACCGCAAGCGCCTGGAGGGCTGGTTCGCCGAGCACCGCGTGGTGCCGGGCAAGATCGTCGAGATGGAGTCCTACCACGGCATGCTCGCCTGCATCGCGGCGGGTGGCGGCGTGGCGATCATCCCGCGGGCGATGTTCGAAAGCCTGGCCGGCGGCCGCAACGTGGCGATCCACCGGTTGGCGCCTCAGCATGCCGACGCGACGACCTGGCTGTTCTGGCGTCGGGGTACCGATACGCCAGCGCTGCGGGCATTTATCGGACTACTGGATGCGCCCCTGCCCGAGGCCGCAGTGGCCTGAGGCCGGGCCTTTGCACGTGCTGTTTCGACGGCTTTACGTAACGCCTTCGAGACAGCGGTTAAATATTCACCAGCGCCTCTTGCAGCGGCTTTGCGCTGCGCTAACGTGAATTTCTCTGTCCGTCGTGCGAAGGCGGAAAACGCCCTTCGCGGCAGGGCGTTTTCCCCTGGCCTTCAGCCCGGAGCGCATGATGGAGACACGTAGCAAGAGACGACGCGCCAATGCGTTGCAGATCACCTTGATGGGCGCGGGGCTGATGTTCTTCGCCCTGGCCCTCGCGGTTTCCCTGGTCAGCCTGTGGCCGCAGTCCTACCCGAAATTCCCCCCTGCCGGCGCCGTCGGCGACCCGGGCGTGCAATGCCTGATCGGCTGGTGCCCGGGGCCGGACGCGCGGCTGCTGGTGATGGTCATGGTCGCCGGCGCGCTGGGTAGCTTCGTCCATGTCGCGAAGTCCTTTGGCGACTTCGTCGGCAATGACCGCTTCATGGCCAGCTGGATCTGGTGGTACCTGCTCAAGCCCTGCATCGGCATGGCGCTGGCGCTGATGCTGTACCTGATCGTTCGCGCGGTGTTCCTGACAGTGAACGTCGCCAGCGACTCGGCCAGCGTCAATCTGTACGGGCTGATGGCCATGTCCGGGCTGGTGGGGATGGCCTCCAAGCAGGGCACCGACAAATTCGCCGAAGTTCTCGACAGCCTGTTCCGAACCCGTCGGAGCAGCGGCGACGCCCGGCGCAAGGACCAGCTGGAAAACCCCGTGGCGGTCATTACCGAGGCACAGCCTCCGGTCCTCGATGCCCAGTCGCTGTATGTCACGCTGCGCGGCAAGGGTTTCAGTCGCGGCGCACGGGTGCTGGTGAATGGCGTGGAGCGCGAGACGTCGCTGGCCGACAGCTCGCGGCTGGCCTTCCAGCTGTTGCCCGAGGATGTGGCCGCCGCCGGCAGCCTGGCCGTAGTGGTGGTTAACCCGCCGCCAGGAGGTGGGCCATCCGCATCGCTGATGCTGGAAGTGAGCGCACCGCCGCAGGTCGAAGCGGAACCAGAGCCGCCGCATGCTGATCCCGTGGCGATGGTGGTGGCTTCGGCCGAAGAGGATTCTGCGGTGGCGCTGCACTGATTCCCCAAGGGCGCTTCGGTTCTTGTAGGAGCGAGCTTGCTCGCGAACCGCTTGACGCCCATGGTGCCGGTAGAACCGTTCGCGAG
Source organism: Pseudomonas sp. PVC-3-1 (assembly GCF_057444315.1). Classification (NCBI taxonomy): domain Bacteria; kingdom Pseudomonadati; phylum Pseudomonadota; class Gammaproteobacteria; order Pseudomonadales; family Pseudomonadaceae; genus Pseudomonas; species Pseudomonas sp. PVC-3-1. The sequence continues at coordinate 5,094,138 of NZ_CM172023.1, read as the reverse complement.
CCAGCTCGCTCCTGCCGGAAGCTCGTGGTGCGAGAACGAAAAAGGCCCCGGAAGGGGCCTTTTTCGTGGGTGCCGGACAGCGTCAGGCGCTGCTGTTTACCGTCTCGCGCTTCACCGGCTTGGCGGCTGGCGCGTGGTGCTCGTCGTGGTCGTGATCATCGCCGACCACCTGGACCTCGTTGCCCTCGGCGTCATACAGCTTGCCGTTCTGGAAGTAGTCACCTTCGTTCAGTGCGGCGATGTCGCGATAGCGCAGGGTGCGCTCCTCGGCAGCGACGAACACCGATTGCTGGTTGGAGTTACCGGTCTTGAGATGGTTGAACAGCAGGTTGAGACCGATGGCCATGATCGCCGCCGAGCTGATGCCCGAGTGGAAGATGGTGGCGAACCAGCTGGGGAAGTGCTCGTAGAAGCTGGGGGCGGCGATCGGGATCATGCCGAAGCCGATGGAGGTGGCGACGATGATCAGGTTCATGTTGTTGCGGTAGTCGACCTTGGACAGGGTGCGGATGCCGCTGGCCGCCACAGTGCCGAACAATACGACGCCGGCGCCGCCGAGCACGGAGGAGGGCACTGCGGCAATCACCCGGCCCATCACCGGCAGCAGGCCGAGGGTCACCAGGATCAGACCGCCGGTGGCCACCACGTAGCGGCTCTTCACGCCGGTCACGGCCACCAGGCCGACGTTCTGGGCGAAGGCGCTCTGGGTGAAGGAGCCGAAGATCGGCGCCAGGATGCTCGACGCCATATCCGCGCGCAGGCCGTTGCCCAGGCGCTTGGAGTCGACCTTGGTGCCGATGATCTCACCGACGGCGAGGATGTCCGCCGAGGTTTCCACCAGGGTCACCATGATCACGATGAGCATCGACAGGATCGCGGCGACGTGGAAGGTCGGCATGCCGAAATGGAAGATCGCCGGGAAGGCCACCATCGGGCCTTCGGCCACGCGGGAGAAGTCGGTCATGCCCAGGGCGGCGGCGATCAGGGTACCGATGACCATGGCCAGCAGGATCGACAGGCGCGAGATGGACGCGCTGCCGAGTTTGCTCAGCAGCAGGACGATCACCAGGGTGAGGGCAGCCAGGCCGATGTTGGCCATGCTGCCGAACTCCGGCGCCTTGGGGTTGCCGCCCATGGCCCAGCGTGCCGCCACTGGCATCAGCGTCAGGCCGATGGTGGTGATGACGATGCCGGTGACCAGCGGGGGGAAGAACTTGGTGATGCGCGAGAACACCGGTGTGATCAGGAAACCGATGAAGGATGCCGCCATCACCGCGCCCAGCACGGCGTTCAGGCCGCCGCCCTCATAGCCGCCGCCAAGGATGGCGATCATGGTGGCGACACCGGCGAAGGATACGCCTTGCACCAGCGGCATCTGTGAGCCGAAGAAGGGGATACCGAGGGTTTGCAGCAGGGTGGCCAGGCCACCGGCGAACAGCGAGGCAGCGATCAGCAGGCCGATCTCGCTTGGGCTGAGCCCGGCCGCCTGGCCGAGGATCAGGGGCACGGCGACGATACCGCCGTACATGGTCAGAACGTGTTGCAGGCCGTACGCCAGGTTGGCGCCGATTCCGAGGTTCTCGTCTTCCGGGCGTGCTCCGGCGGACGCTACAGCTGAACGATCATTCATGGCTGAGGACTCGCTTGTTTTTGTTGTGCGGCCACTGTAGACAAAGTCCGTGGGAAATATCCACTGTTTTGTATACATGTTTATGGCCGATGGTCCGGAATCTGACCGGTCGGTTATGTGTTCTTTCAGGTTCGATGGCTCTGCAATCGGCGTTCTGCATGAAATCCTGACTCGGCGTGCGTTGCACGAAATGTGTGCACATGTGAATCCAAAAGCACCAGTTGGCTGCATGCAAAGCTCCGGAAGGTTCTTTGCGGCCACCTGTACACAGGTCTTCGCAAATTGCGGGCCAGGGATGCTCTCGGCTCACCGCGTTCCCCTGTGCCGGCCGGCCCTGCTATAACCGTTCGCCTTGGTTTTCGCCGGACTTCAGAAAAGATGGCCCTTCCGCCGCTGCACAGCTTCAGGGTGTTCGAAAGCGTGGCCCGCCTGGGCAGCCTGGCCGCGGCTGCTGTCGAGCTGCACGTCACCACCGGTGCGATCAGTCAGCAGGTGAAGGCGCTGCAGACGAGCCTGGGCGTGGAGCTGTTCGAGAAGCGCGGTCGGCAACTGGTACTGACCGCCAGTGGGCGGGCGCTGCAGAAGAGTGTGGCCAGTGCGATGGGCGAGATCACCGGGGCCGTCCAGGCGTTGCAGGCTGGGCTACGGCCGGAGAAGGATCGGGTCAATATCTGCCTGTCGATCCCGCCGGCCGAGGGCGTGGAATGGCTGACCCGACCGCTGCTGCGCTTCATGGAGGAATCGCGTTCAGTGCGGGTGAGCGTGATCACCGCGCCGGGCATGCCCCAGGTGGACTGGCGCCGCGCCGATGTGGCGGTGATCTACGGCACGCCGCCATGGCCGGGCGTCTGGTGGCGTCTGCTGCATGGCATCCGCATGACGCCGGTGTGCAGCCCGCAGTACCTGCGCGGGCCGCTGGCCATTCAGGTAGCCGCCGACCTGGCCCGGCATCGCCTGTTGCATGAGGATGACGGCAGCCAGTGGCAGCAATGGCTGGCCGAGGCTGGCCCCAATCGCGGTGGTGCCGAGGACATCCATTTCGAGGATTTCGGCATGGTCCTGCAGGCGGCGCGCGATGGCTTTGGCGTGGCGCTCAGCGACGAGACGGTCTCCCAGCGCGACCTCGACGAAGGCCGCCTGGTGCGCCCGCTGCCGACCTGGGTGGCGGCGGTGCACAACTACTACGTCGTCTGCCCCGAGGCGAAACGCGAACGCCCGGAGGTCCGGGCGTTCATCGAATGGTTGCTGTCGGTGGGCGAGTAGCGCTCAACCCGGGAACGCTGTGGGTCGGTGAGCCTGTAGGAGCGAGCTTGCTCGCGAATCGGGGTCAGCCTGATACAAAAGTTCAGGACAGCACGCCGCTGTTCGCGAGCAAGGACTGGGCGTCCCCCTCGGTCCTACAAAAGATGGGTTGGGGCAGGCCTCAGTAGCCGTAACCCCGCCCATCCGTGAACTGGATGTCGGTCAGGATGCTGATGTCCTTCTCCACCTTGTACAGCTCCGCGCTCCTGATCAGTTCCGGGTCGCTGAAGGCTTCGCCCTTGGCGCGGCCGGCCTGGATCTGCTGCATCTTGTCGCGAACCGCCACCACGTCGGCGTGAGTCATGGCCGGCACCTTGCTCGGGTCCTCGTCGGCGTGGGCGCCGTAGAGGGTGGTCTGCGGGTTGATCACCTTCAACGTGGAATCCAGTGAGGCCACGTAGTCCTTGAGGTTCCCCGCCAGCAGCCAGGACGGATAGAGGTGGTCGCCGGAGAGCAGGATGTTGTGCACCTCATCAAACAGCGCGACCTCGTCCGGCGTGTGGCCGGGCATGCTCAACAGGCGCAGCTTGAGCCCGCCCAGGTCGATCACCTCGTCGGGCTTCACCAGTCGCGCGACCTTGAAGGGCGCCAGGGTCATGTGGTCGATGTTGCCCAGGTAGACCGGTTCAGGCACCTGGTAGAGGCCGTCGGCGCGCCGGAATCTGGCGGTGAAGGGCGTATCCACCAGGTAGATGCTCTGGAAGTTGTGCAGCCCGCCCAGGTGGTCGAAGTGCAGGTGCGAAGGCAGTACCGAAAGCGGCTTGTCGGTGATCTGGCGGGCAACCTTGGTGATGTCCTCCTTCTGGTTGGCGCCCGAGTCGAACATCAGCGCCTGGTTCGAGCCCACCAGCAGGTACGAATAATTCTTCTGGTAGTAGGTCGGCTCGCCGATGGCGTAGAGGAAGTTCGTCAGCTTGTGCACCACGAAGGCCGGGCTTTCAGCAGTGGGCGCTTGCGCAGCGGTCGCGGCGAAGGGCGCGCCGAGGAGGGTGGTGGAAGCCAGGGCCAGGGCTTTGATCAGTGTGCGCATGGGGCGCGAACCTCTTTCTCGTTGTTGTCGGTGGGGATGGCGGCAGGTAACTCCGCCGGTTCATCTCACCGCTGGCGAGGGCGCACTTCAATGCACGTTTTTTGCGAGCCGAAGGTTCAGTTCAGCTAAAGCCTGGTGGGATTAGCGAAGCTGATTTGTGCGGTCCTGCATAAGCAGGGCTAATTGTTCATTCGGGGATTTCATGGCAGCGATGGCTCCATGGCGGTAGAACTGTGCGGGTCGGGCGCGCTGTTCGTGCCCCATTCCCACTGTTTTCGGAGCTATTCCAATGAAGTCCAGATGGACCGCCATGCTTTGCCTGCTGAATACCCTGTCCGTCGCCTGGGGCGACTACAACAAGCGCAATTTTGTCCGCCGCTGAAGCGGGCAACCCGAGCGTCAGAATCGCCCTGTTTCGCCGTACACCAAGGAAATCGCCATGCAGCCCGTCACGCCACACATCGATCCCGCCATTGCTGCCATCGCTCCCGGCTTTCGAGCCTTGAGCATTACGGTGGAAGCCGCGCCCATCCGCCATCCTGAGGTGGCGGAGCAGGCCCTGGCGCGCGCTTGCGCCGCGTTGGCGGCGAGCGAGCCGTCCTGGGCCGAGGCGCATCTGGCGGCCTGGGTCGAAGTATTCCGACGCTTTGGCGCCAAGCCCCAGCGCACGCCCTGTTCGGCGGAGGCGCTGCGCAGGCGCGCGCTGCGTGACGGCAGCCTGCCGAACATCGATCCGGTGGTGGACCTCTACAACGCCATTAGTGTGCAGTTCGCGATTCCGGTAGGTGGAGAAAACCTCGCCGCCTACGCCGGCCCTCCACGTCTGGTGATCGCCAACGGCAGCGAGACCTTCGACACGATGAAGGACGGCGCGCCGGCCCACGAGTCGCCCGACGCCGGTGAAGTCATCTGGCGTGACGACCTCGGTGTCACCTGTCGCCGCTGGAATTGGCGGCAGGGCGTGCGCACCCGCCTGGACGCCGAGGCGCAGCGCATGTGGTTCATTCTCGAAAGCCTGCCGGAAATGCCGCTGGAGGCCCTGCACGAAGCAGGCGAGCAACTGGTCGCCGGGTTGCAGCAGATGATGCCGGGCGCCAAGGCCGAGGCGCTGTTCGTGGAGTGCCGGACGTAAGGCTCTACTGCATGAGGCTATCAAGTAGGCGCAGAGCATATCCGCCATCGCGTCACTGAAAGCATCGATCTGCTGCTGCTCGACGGCGCCAAGGGACTCTATCCGGAGATTCTCGCCCTGGTGCAAAACCACCTGCGCCCCGGCGCGCTGATCGTCGCTGGCAATGCCGATTACAGCCTCGAGTACTGGCCGAAGTGCGCCTGCCAGGCGGCCGCTATCTGTCGATTCCCTTTGCCGACGATGTGGAGCTGTCCATGCGCCTGGGTTGATGGTCGCGCGCGAGTGGTGGCTACAGCGGCGGTCGGGCCACCGGCGCGTGCCGCGCCATGAGCTCCACGATCCAGTCGATGAACACCCGCAACTTGGCGCTGACGTGGCGATTGGGCGGGAAGGCCACGAACAGCGGCATGGTTTCCATCGTCCAGCCGGCGAACAGCTCCACCAGTTCGCCGCGCGCCACGGCTTCGTCGGCCATGTAGCGCGGTAGCCAGAGCACGCCCATGCCGGCGATTCCGGCGGCGAGGTAGGCGTTGCCGTCATCCACGGTCAGCACCGGGCGACCGTGCACCTGCACGGTTTCGCCGTCCTTGTGCAGGGCGTAGGACAGTGGCTTGCCGGTACGCGCCCAGAGGTAGCCGACGATGCGTTGCCGGCCGTTCTCCAGGTCGCGTGGATGTTGCGGTACGCCGGCGTGCTGCAGGTACGCGGGCGCGGCGAACACACCCAGCGGCAAGTCGGCGACGCGCCTGGCCATCAACGACTGGTCGGTGAGTTCGCCGCCGCGCACCACACAGTCCACGTTCTCGTCGATCAGGTCGACCATGCGATCGCTGACGCCCATGTCGATCTGGATATCCGGGTAGCGCGCATGGAAGTCGGGCAGGGCGGGGATCAGCAGCAGGCGCGCGAGCGGGCTTGGCACGTCAACTTGCAGCCGGCCACGTGGCGCAGCGGCGGCACTGGAGAGGCTGGTTTCGGCATCGTCCATGTCCGCCAGCAGGCGCACCACGCGCTCGTAGTAGGCGGTGCCGTCGGCGGTGAGGTTGAGCTTGCGCGTCGTACGATTGAGCAGGCGGACGCGCAGGCGCGCTTCTAGCTGCTGGATCAGTTGGGTCACGCTGGTGCGGCTCATGTGCAATGTGTCGGCGGCCCTGGTAAAGCTGCCGGTTTCCACTACGCGGGCGAAGGCTTGCATCGCATCGAATCGGTCCATGGCGGCTCCGGCTGGCCCATGAAAAAGGGCACTGAAGAGGGATGATTGTTTGGATTCTACAAACAATGCTGACCAGTATTGCCCGATTATCACGGCGGTTGCGCGCCGTAACCTGCCTCCATCGTTGAAACCGGGGCCACAGCGCCCCTCGATGGAGCAAGCAGATGAGTACACGTGACGTGGTTTTCCCCGCCGGCCGCCAGGCGCTTTATGAACGCAACCGCTATTCCCCGGCGATCCGCAGCAATGGCCTGCTGTTCGTCTCCGGCCAGGTTGGCAGCCGCGAGGACGGCTCGCCAGAGCCCGGGCTCGATGCCCAGGTGCGTCGAGCCTTCGACAATCTCAACGCGGTGTTGGCCGCTGCCGGTTGCACCTTCGAGGATGTGATGGACGTGACGATCTTCATGGTCGACCCCCAGGCGAATTTCGAGCGCGCCTGGCAGGTCGCTGCCGACTACTGGGGCGCCGCGCCCTATCCGACGGTCACGGCGATCGGCGTGACCTGGCTGTACGGCTTCGATTTCGAGATCAAGGTGATTGCGCGATTGCCGCAGGACTGAGCCGGCCGCAAGGCAGGGCGGCGAGACGGGACAGGCGCGTTTCATTACCATGCCGTCCTGTTTTGCCCTGCCAGGATTTCCCCATGACTGCTCCGACCTTCCGCACCGCCACGTCCGCCGACACCGACCGCTGCTTCGACATCGAGATCACCGCCTACGAAGGTGACGAAGCGGCCACGCGGGAGAAAATCGCCACGCGTATCGCGCAGTACCCCGAAGGCTTCCTGATCATGGAGTTGGGCGGCGAGATCATCGGCTTCATCAACAGCGGCTGCGCGTTCGACGTGGTGATGTCCGACGAGGCGTTCAAGGAACTCATCGGCCACGATCCGGCGGCGCCCAACGTGGTGATCATGTCGGTGGTGATCGACCCCGCACAGCAGGGCAGGGGTTTCGCCTCGGTGCTGATGCGCACCTTCATCGAGCGCATGACCCGCCTGGGCAAACGCACCATTCACCTGATGTGCAAGGACCGCCACGTCCCGCTCTACGAGCGCATGGGTTATCGCTATGTGAAACCGTCGGCGTCCGACCACGGCGGCATGGCGTGGCATGAGATGGTCATGGAATTGCCTGCCGCCTGATCGCTCAGCGCTCGGGTTTGTCGTCCACCCGGTCGCGGGTGGCGCGTTCGGCCAGTTGGTCGAAGGTCTCCGGCAGCAGCGCGGCTTCGCCCTGCTCATCGAGCAATTGGCGGAACACCAGGTGGTCCGGGAAGCTGCGGCTGATCAGCGTGAGCAGTTCGGTGCCGCGCTCGGTGAGTTCGAAGTTATTGCCGGTGCCGCCGTGTTCGCGCGGGCGTTCCTGGATATAGCCGTTGGCGAACAAGTCGCCTTCCAGGTCGCCGGCGACCTTCTTCAGGTGATCGACGCTGCCTTCTACTGGCTCACCCTGCAAGCGGTGCTGCTCGGCCACTTCCTCGCCGCACTCGCGGGCCTTGTAGGGTTCGTTGGCGCAAGCTTGCGCACGCAGCAGCAGGCGTTCGATCAGATCCCAGTCGTAGCTCATGGCGTGTCCTCCGGGGTTGAGAAGGCAGGGGCTTCCTGATGTGCGACCCGGAGCCGTGCGCAGGGTTCGAACTTCCTGCGCAGCGGTGCGCAGGCTCGTCGCCGCGCAACCATCAATGACGTCGAGATTCACTATCGATGCAATCGAGTGGTGCGCGGGGCGGGCGCGGCTGACTATGTGTCCCAAGAGCTTGTTGAACCGAGCAAGGGACAGAATCGATGAACACTCCGCGCCCCACACCCAATCGCCTGGCTGCCCGCATCGCCCTCGGTCCGCTGTTGCTGGTCGTTGCCAGCCTGACCGGTTGCGCGGCGACCTCCGAAACCCGGCTGAGCTGGGACAGTCTTGGCGGCACTACCGCCCAGGACAGCGGCGCTTACCTGAACTGTGTCGACGGCAGGCTTACCCCCGGCACCGCCACCTACGTCAGCGACAGCGGCAGTACCCGTCAGCTGCTCACCGGCAGCGCCGACCCCAGGCAGGCCAGTGGCATCGTCGAGGTGACCCCGATCGCCGGCGGCAACCACTTCAGCGCCTACCAGCGCACCGCCTGGCAGGACAAGGGCGAGTTGCTGGACGCCGCCTACCAGTGCGCGCAGCACAGTTGATGATCTGATACGTCTTCGAGCGGGTCGCTCCCCCCAGCGACCTGCCCAGCGCCGGCAGGCGGCGAGTAGCCTGCGCCAGCGTCTGCCTCCGGGCTTTCGCTGATTGACTCTCCAAGGGCGCTTCCCCCAGTGCCCGCATCTCGCCCGCCGAGCCCCCTCTCGGTGGGCGTTTTTTTTAATTTACGACTGTTGTGTATTCTGATCGGGCATGCCAGTGTGTGCGCCCTGGCGGCTGTATTCGCCTTTCATTGCTCGAAGCGGCGCACCCGGCTTGTCCGCCGGGCGCTGAACGATGCCGCCGGCCGACGGTACACTCACTCCCGTCGCGTAACAGAAGTACAAGAGAATCGAGATGAACACGCATTTTCCGACTTGCGCCGTCTGGGTCCGTCGCGACGCAGACCTGCCCCTTCCCACCAACCTTCAGCCGACGGTGAAAGCATGATCGAGGTAACCGAAGTTTCCATTGCGCAGCTGCGTGAAGCCCTGGAGTCGGGCCGCACCACCGCGGTCGAACTGGTCAAGGCCTACCTCGCGCGCATCGACGCCTACGATGGCCCGACCAAGCTCAACGCCGTGGTCGTGCGCAACACCGAGGCCCTGAAGGAAGCCGAAGCCTCCGACGCTCGCCGCGCCCGAGGCGAGACCCTCGGCCCGCTGGACGGCATCCCCTATACCGCCAAGGACAGCTACCTGGTGAAGGGCCTGACCGCCGCCTCCGGCAGCCCGGCCTTCAAGGATCTGGTCGCCTACCGCGACGCCTTCACGGTCGAGCGCCTGCGCGCCGGGGGCGCCATCTGCCTGGGCAAGACCAACATGCCGCCGATGGCCAACGGTGGCATGCAGCGCGGCGTGTACGGCCGTGCGGAAAGCCCGTACAACCGCAAGTTCCTCACTGCGCCGTTCGCCTCGGGCTCCTCCAACGGTGCCGGCACTGCGACCGCCGCGAGCTTCTCGGCCTTCGGCCTGGCGGAAGAAACCTGGTCCAGCGGTCGTGGCCCGGCCTCGAACAACGGCCTGTGCGCCTACACCCCGTCCCGTGGCGTGATCTCGGTGCGCGGCAACTGGCCGCTGACCCCGACCATGGACGTGGTGGTGCCCTACGCGCGCACCATGGCTGATCTGCTGGAAGTGCTCGACGTAGTCGTGGCCGAAGACACCGACAAGCGCGGCGACCTCTGGCGCCTGCAGCCGTGGGTGCCGATCCCTGCCGTTTCCGAAGTGCGCCCGGCGTCCTACCTGGACCTCGCCGCCGGCCCCGAAGCGCTCAAAGGCAAGCGCCTGGGCGTGCCGCGCATGTTCATCAACAAGGACGAGCTGGCCGGCACCAGCGAGAAGCCCGGCATCGGCGGCCCGACCGGCCAGCGCATCAACACCCGCGCCTCGGTGATCGACCTCTGGGAACAGGCCCGCAAGGCCCTGGAAGCCGCCGGCGCCGAAGTCGTCGAAGTGGACTTCCCGCTGGTTTCCAACTGCGAGGGCGACCGCCCGGGCGCACCGACCGTTTACAACCGTGGCTTCGTCAGCCAGGAGTTCCTGCATGACGAACTGTGGGAGCTGTCCGGCTGGGGCTTCGACGACTTCCTGCGCGCCAACGGCGACCCCAAGCTGAACAAGCTGGCCGACGTCGATGGTCCGCAGATCTTCCCGCACGATCCGGGCACCTTGCCCAACCGTGAGGACGACCTGGTCGCCGGCATGGACGAGTACGTCAACATGGCCAAGCGCGGCCTGAAGACCTGGGATCAGATCGAGAGCCTGCCCGATGGCCTGCGTGGCCTGGAGAAGACCCGCAAGCTCGACCTGGAAGACTGGATGGACGGCCTGAAGCTGGACGCCGTGCTGTTCCCCACCGTGGCCGACGTCGGCCCGGCGGACGCCGACGTCAATCCGGAATCGGCCGACATCGCCTGGAGCAACGGCATCTGGGTTGCCAACGGCAACCTGGCGATCCGTCACCTGGGCGTGCCGACCGTCACCGTGCCCATGGGCGTGATGGCCGACATCGGCATGCCGGTGGGCCTGACCTTCGCCGGTCGCGCATATGACGACTCCGCGCTGCTGACCTTCGCCGCGGCCTTCGAGGCCACCGGCTCCAAGCGCCTGGTGCCTCCGAGCACACCACCGCTGGGCTGATCGGCTCCGGTCCGATGAGAAACCGCGCCCCTGGGCGCGGTTTTTTTATGCACGCGAAGTGAGGGGCGCGCGTTGTCAGGGGCGGTGCCAGGGTTCGCGAGCAAGCTCGCTCCTACAGGGTGTGGCGGTCTCGCTCTTTGTAGGAGCGAGCTTGCTCGCGAACCGATTCGATGCCGGTGTTCACCGTGGAGACGGGACGCTGCGCCTGGCCCCGATCGCGCAAAGGGTGCGCCGATTCGCCTTCGTAGGAGCGGACCTTGTCCGCGAAGGTTCGCTTCGCGGAGAAGCTCCGCTCCTACGGGAGCCGCGCTCACTTCGCCGACTTCACGTTGCCGTAGCGTGCCTCCTTGGACGGCGAGTAGCCGTAGAACGACGTGTAGCCGTAGAACGACGTGTAGCACTTGCTCAAATGGCTGGGCGAGACGAAGCCGCAGGCCAATCCTGCTTCGTACATCGGGGCGCGGTTTTTATTGCCAGAAGCGGTAAGTGCGACGTTTGCTGGCGTGTTGATGGGCCAGGGTTCGCGAGCAAGCTCGCTCCTACAGGGTGCGGCGGTCCCGCTCTTTGTAGGAGCGAGCTTGCTCGCGAACCGATTCGATGCCGGCGTTCACCGTGGAGACGGGACGCTGCGCCTGGTCCCGATCGCGCAAAGGGCGCGCCGATTCGCCTTGGTAGGAGCGGACCTTGTCCGCGAAGGTTCGCTTCGCGGAAGAGCATCGCGGAGAAGCTCCGCTCCTACGGGAGCCGCGCTCACTTCGCCGACTTCACGTTGCCGTAGCGTGCCTCCTTGGACGGCGAGTAGCCGTAGAACGACGTGTAGCACTTGCTGAAGTGGCTGGGCGAGACGAAGCCGCAGGCCAATCCCACTTCGTACATCGGCAGGCTGGAGTGCTGCAGCAGGCGGCGGCTTTCGGTGATGCGCAGCTCCAGGTAATAGCGCACCGGCGTGGTCCCCAGTTGCTCCTGGAACAGCCGTTCGATCTGTCGCTTGGAGCGCCCGACATAGCTCGACAGCTGGTCCTGGCTCAGTGGTTCCTCGATGTTCGCGCTCATCAGGTTGATCGCTTCGCGCAGCGGTTCGCTGAGCTTTTCGTGCAGCGCCGGGCGGGTGCGGCGGAAGCGTGATTCCTCGAAGGCGAGGATGTCGACGATGGCATCCACCAGCTCGCGGCCGTGGCGCGCGTTGATCCATTCCAAGACCAGGTTGAAGGCGCCGGTGGGGCTGGCGGCGGTGAGGCGGTCGCGGTCGGCCTGGTAGCTCTCGCTGGTGACGTCGCTGTGGCGGGCGATCTCCGCCAGCGCCGCGCGGTTCTCCGGGTGGATCGCGCAGCGATAGCCGTCCAGCAGGCCGGCCTGGCCGAGGAACCAGGCGCCGTTCCACAGGCCGGCGAGGGCGATGCCCTTGTCGGCGGCGATCTGCAGCAGGCGCGTCAGCTCGGGGATCGAGCGCAGCGGCGTGCGCAGGCCGCCGCAGATCACCAGCAGGTCCAGCTCGGCGAGCTGCGCCGAGGTCAGCGTCTCGCCGGGACAGATCACCAGGCCAAGGTCGCTGGTGACCGACTCGCCGTCGAGGCTGAAAGTCTGCGTGACGAAGGTCTGCGCGCGGATCAGGTTGGCGGTGACCAGCGTATCCAGCGCCTGGGTGAAGGCGGGGAGGGAGAAGTGTTCAAGCAGCAGGAAGCCCACCCGCTCGGGGCGGATGGGCTGCCTGGGTTCGCTGTCGAGGTAGCGCAGGTTGCGACCCTGCATGGCCCCACTGAACTGGCGGCGTTCGACCAATCGGCACCTCGTCTGCGTATGTGGGCGTGCGGTTCAGCCGCGTACGGCGCTGCGGCCGATGGTGGCCCGGGTGTGGGGCGACGTGCGCCGGCTGGTCTGGCTGAGCAGGATGATGATCACCGTCAGCGCCAGGGTCGAACTCACCTCGATGCGGTGCGTCGGCATGATGAACATCACCACCAGGATGAAGCTGATGATCCCGATCACCAGCCAGGTCAGCCAGGGGAACAGCCACATACGGAACACCAGTTCGTGGTTGCGTCGGCGCAGGATGCCGCGCATGCGCAGCTGCGACACGGCGATGGCGAGGTAGACGAGCAGGGCGATGGAGCCGGAGCTGGCCAGCAGGAACTCGAACAGTCGGCCGGGCGCAAAGAAATTCAACAGGGTGGTGAACATGCCGATCAACGTGCTGGCGATCACCGCCGCGCGCGGCACGCCTGCGGCGGAGGTACGCTGGATGAAGGCCGGCGCGTCATGGCGGCGGCTGAGCGAATAGATCATCCGCGAGGCGATGTACACCGAGGAGTTCAGGCAACTGGCCACTGCGACCAGCACCACCAGGTCCATCAGCAGTTGTGCGTTGGGGATGTTCAGCAGCTCCAGGGTGCGCTGGTAGGAGCCGATCTCCACCAGGCGCGGGTCGTTCCATGGCACCACCGAGATGATCACCAGGATCGACAGCAGGTAGAACACGCTGATACGCCAGATCACCGAGCGTGTGGCCTTGGCGATGTTGCGACTGGGATCGCTGGATTCGGCGGCGGCGATGGTCACCGCCTCGGTGCCGATGAAGCTGAACAGGGTGGTGATCAGTGCGCTGAAGATCGCCGTCCAGCCGTTGGGCATGAAGCCGCCATGCTCGCCCATCAGCTTGTGCAGGCCGCTGACCTCGCGCCCCGGCAGCAAGCCCAGCAGCGCCGCCGCGCCGAGGCCGATGAAGGCGACGATGGCGACCACCTTGAGCATGGCGAACCAGAACTCGAATTCGCCGTACTTGGCCACGCTGAACAGGTTGGTGATGGTGAGTAGCAGGGTCATCGACAGGGCGAACACCCAGGTCTCGACCTGGGGGAACCAGTTGTTGAGGATGACCCCGGCGGCGATGGCTTCGATGGGGATGACCAGCACCCAGAACCACCAGTACAGCCAGCCGATGGTGAACCCGGCCCAGCGGCCGATGGCCTGGTCGGCGTAGGCGGAGAAGGAGCCGGTGTCAGGGCTGGCCACGGCCATCTCGCCGAGCATGCGCATCACCAGCACCACCAGCAGCCCGGAGAGGGCGTAGGCGACGATGGCGGCGGGGCCGGCGGCGGCGATCGCGTGACCGGAGCCGACGAACAGTCCTGCGCCGATGATGCCCGCGATGGAGAGCATGGTTACATGGCGGGGCTTGAAGCCCTGCACCAGATCGCCATTGGCGCCTTTTGCACTGGGAGCACTCATCTGTCGGCCTTTTATTGAAATTGTTATGTAGGGCGCGATGACGCGTAGCCGGCGCAGCTTCCCGCAGCCGCTGGTGCGCAAGGCGAGGCGGGGAGTCCGCGTGGCGGCAATGCGCTTCACGCGGGGCTCAAGCTAAGGCAGTGGGTGGGTGGCGAGTTGCTCGAAATCGCCGCGGGCATGACCAAAAACGACATCGGCGGCAGCCGGAGTAGTGGCCACCGGCCGCTCTGGAACCATGGTTCCTGTGCGCGAAGGCCCGCCGCCGAAGCCGGCGGGCGCTCGCTTAACCGTGGGCGTCGGGCAGGCTGGCGAGGAGTTTTTCCAGCAGGCCGGTGAGCTTTTTCTGCTCAGCCGAACTCAGGCCGGAGAGCACCCGGCGCTGGTTATCCGCGTGGGCGCCGACGGCTTCGTCGATCAGCGCCAGGCCCGCTTCGCTCAGCCCGACCAGCGAGCCTCGGCCGTCCTCGGGGTTGGGCATGCGCTGCACCAGGCCCTGTTTCTCCAGGCGGTCAAGGCGATTGGTCATGCTGCCGGAGGAAATCATCGCCGCCTCGTAAAGCACCGTGGGCGTGAGGCGGAAGGGCGGGCCGCTGCGGCGCAGGGTGGCGAGCACGTCGAACTCGCCCGGCTGCAGGCCGTACTCGGCGAACAGTGGGTTGAGGTGGTCGCGGGCGATCAGTTGTGCGGCCTCGCCGAGCCGGCCGAGCAGGAGCATGCCGTCGGTATCCAGCTCGGGCAGTTGCTGGCGCCATTGCTCGACGGCGAACGCGGCTCTGTCCATGGGGGGGCTTCCTTTTTATCTTGATGTCGAGATACATTGGATTTGTCTTGATGTAGAGATATTCGCCTGTGCCGCCGCTTGGATCAAGTGTCGGCGCCCCACTGAAAGGATGCGTCCCATGTCCCGAAGCATTTCCCTGGCCGCCTGCCTGCTGGCGGTCGTATTGGCCGGCCTCAACCTGCGCCCGGCGCTGGCCTCCATCGGTCCGCTGCTGGATGCGCTGCAGGCGTCCGCAAAGCTGTCCGACAGCCTTGCCAGCCTGCTCACCAGTCTGCCGGTGCTGCTGATGGGCCTTGGGGCGCTGGGTGCCGCGCAGCTGTTGCGCCACTTCGGCGTGCGTCGTGGTGTGGCCCTCGGACTGGTGCTGATCGCCCTGGCCTGCGCGCTGCGTCTGCTGCCCGGGCAGGTCGGCCTGCTGGGAGGCGCGGTGCTCGCCGGCCTGGGTATCGCCGCCTGCCAGGCGCTGCTGCCGGTGTTCATTCGCCAGCGCTTCGGCGCGCGGGTCGGCGGGGCGATGGGCGCCTATTCCACGGCGATCATGGGCGGGGCGGTGCTGGCCAGTGTGGCTTCGCCGTGGCTGGCGAAAGCCTGGGGCGAGTTGCCAGCGCTGGCGTTCTGGGCGCTGGCTGCCGTATTGGCGCTGCCGGTCTGGATGCGAGCCGCGAAGGGCGAGGCGCCCGCCAGTTCGGCAGCACCGGCCTTTTCTGGTATCGCCCGGCGCGGGGCCTGGCTGGCGCTGTTCTTCGGCCTGGGCACGGGCGCCTACGTGCTGGTGCTGGCCTGGTTGCCGCCGTACTACACCTCCCTGGGGTGGACGCCGGCCCAGGCAGGCGCCTTGCTTGGCGGGCTGACGTTGACCGAGGTAGTCGCCGGCTTGCTGGTGTCCGCCTTCATCGACCGACTGCCGGACCGTCGCCCGGCGTTGCTGCTGGCGATCGCGTTGCTGCTCGGCGGCCTGATCGTGCTAGTGCTCTGGCCGCAGCAGCTGGTACTGGTAGCCATGATCGGGCTCGGGTTGGGCATCGGCGCGCTGTTCCCGCTGTCGCTGATCGTCGCCATGGATCGCGCCCGCAGCCCCGCCGAAGCCGGTGCACTGGTGGGGTTCGTGCAGGGCGTGGGCTACCTGATCGCGGCGCTGTTCCCGCTGCTGGCGGGGCTGGCGCGACAATCCATGGCCAGCCTGGCACCGGCCTGGATCGGCATGGCGCTGGTCTGCCTGGTGATGCTTGTCCTTGCCAGCCGCTTCGCACCGCCGCGCCCGTCGGCAGGTGAGGTGCAGGTCTGCTGAGAAATCCATGGCGCGGTCATTCGGGTCTAGGCTGAGTACTTTCGTCTGCCCAGGTGACCCGCCATGTCCCTCGTCCTGTTCGGCCATCCGTTTTCCTCCTACACGCAGAAGGTGCTGATCGCCCTCTACGAGAACGCCACGCCCTTCGAGTTTCGCGGCCTCGGCCCGGATGAGCCGGAAAATGGCGCGCACTGGCTGCGCCTGTGGCCGCTGGCAAAATTCCCGGTGTTGCTGGACGGCGCACACAGCGTCGCCGAGACCAGCATCGTCATCGAGTACCTGCACCTGAAGCACCCTGGCCCGGTGCGCCTGTTGCCGGACGATCCGCTGAAGGCTTTGGATGTGCGCTTCCTCGACCGTTTCTTCGACTGGCACGTGATGACCCCGGTACAGCACGCCGTGCTGGGCGCCATGAGCGGCGAGGCGACCAAGCGTGCGGAAGGGCTGGCCCATGCGGTGAGCAAGCTCGAACTGGCCTATGCCTGGCTGGAAGAAGAGTTGGCCGGCCGCGCCTGGGCGGCGGGGGACAGCTTCAGCCTTGCCGACTGTGCCGCCGCGCCATCGCTGTTCTATGCCGACTGGACCCACCCCATTGGCGACCAGTATCCGACCCTGCGCGCCTATCGCTCCCGCCTGCTGGCGCGTCCTTCGTTCGCCCGTGCGGTGGAGGAGGCAAGGCCGCACCGACCGCTGTTCCCGCTGGGGGCGCCGGATCGGGATTGAGTTTCCCCAGAGCCAGTGCCGCCTGCTTTTGTAGGAGCGAGCTTGCTCGCGAACAGATTTACCGGCGACCTGGATGCTGGGCGGTTCGCGAGCAAGCTCGCTCCTACAGGGGGCCCTCGGTTCGGCTACTGCGCAGGCTTCTGGAAGCCGGCACAAAAAAAATCCCCCGCGCACTGCCGTGAGCGAGGGATGCAAGACCCGCGCAGGGGATGCGCGGGCGAGGTAGACAAGGTTGAGTTACAGCCGGATCAGCACCGATTTCAGCTCGGTGTAGTGCTCGATGGCGGCGGCGCCCATCTCGCGGCCCACGCCGGACATCTTGAAGCCGCCAAAGGGCAGCGCCGGGTCCAGTGCGCTGTGGCAGTTGACCCACACCGAGCCGGACTTGATGCGCGGCACCATGCGGTGCACCGCCGCCAGGTCGTTGGACCAGATGCTCGCGCCCAGGCCGTAGGGGCTGTCGTTGGCCAGGCGCAGGGCGTCCTCGATGTCGTCGAAGGGCATGGCGACCAGTACCGGACCGAAGATTTCTTCCTGCACCAGCGGGTTCTTCTGGTCGACGTCGACGATCACCGTGGGTTTGACGAAGTAGCCGGGGCCGAACTGCTCGCCACCGCAGGCGATGGTGGCGCCCTTGTCGCGGCCCAGTTCGATGTAGTCGAACACGCGCTTCTGCTGTTTGGCGGAGATCAGCGGGCCCATGTCGATGCTCGGGTCCAGGCCGTTGCCCAGCTTCATGCCATTGGCGATGCCGGAGATGTCGGCGATCACGTTGTCGAAGTGCTTGCGCTGCACGTACAGGCGCGAACCGGCGCAGCAGACCTGGCCCTGGTTGAAGAAGATCGCCTGTGCGGCGCCGGCGGCGGCGGTGGCCAGGTCCGCGTCGGCCATGACGATGGTCGGCGACTTGCCGCCCAGCTCCAGGGTCACGCGGGTCATATTGTCCATGGCCGCCTTGCCGATTTCCTTGCCCACCGGGGTCGAGCCGGTGAAGGTCAGCTTGTCCACCAGCGGATGATGGGAGAGGGCGGCGCCGGCGGTGATGCCGGCGCCCGTGACGACGTTGAACACGCCGGCCGGGTAGCCTGCTTCGAGCACCAACTCGGCGAGTTTCAGTGCGGATAGCGGGGTTTCGTCGGCGGGCTTCAACACCACGCTGCAACCGGTGGCCAGTGCCGGGCCGAGCTTCCAGCAGGCCAGCAGCAGGGGGAAGTTCCAGGCGACGATGGCGCCCACCACGCCGATGGCTTCGCGGCGGATGTAGCCGTGGAATTCGCCATCGGGCATCAGCGGCATGGACACGTCCACCGTGGTGCCTTCGATCTTGGTGGCGTAGCCGGCCATGTAGCGCAGGAAGTCGATAGCCAGTTGCACGTCCATCACGCGGGCGACGGCGGCGCTCTTGCCGTTGTTCAGGCACTCCAGTTCGGCCAGCAGGTCGGCGTCGCGCTCCATCAGGTCGGCGAGCTTCCACAGCAGGTTCTGCCGCTCACGCGGGCGGGTGCGGCTCCAGGCGGAGTCATCGAAGGCCTGGCGCGCGGCGCGCACGGCGCGGTCGACATCGGCGGCGGTGCCGGCGGGTACCTGGCAGAGCACTTCGCCGGTGGCCGGGTTGCGCAGGTCCATCAGGGCGCCGTCGCTGGCGGAGGTCCAGTCCGCGCCGATGAGCATCTTCGGCGCGCGCTGCAGGAAGGCGCGGGATTCGGGCTTGATGGGCAGGGAAGCGAGCATTGCGGTGGCCTCTTGTTGTCTGTTTCAGGAACGTTGAGGCGGAGCATCGCAACGGCTGTGCCAAGGCTGGGTTGTATATTTAACTGATTGAAATTAAACGAATTAATTGGTTATTTAGTGGCGAAGGAAGGAAGCCGCTGTCGCACATTGCGACAGCGGCTGAGACGGTAAGGGGTGTTTGTGGAGAGGGGCGGAGCAGGGCGTGCCCTCTCCCTAACCCTCTCCCTGAAGGGAGAGGGGACTGGCCTGGCGCGAAGCGTGGCCACGGTACTTTCCTGCTGACATGCTGCTTTCGCTGGGGTGCGATAGCGCGTAGGCGCTGGGAACCACGGCAGCCAGAACGGCACGGAAACCCCCTCTCCCTTCAGGGAGAGGGCTGGGGAGAGGGGCTCTCCGGTTTGGTACGACACTTCAGTTGCTGATATCCCGATCCTTGGTCTCCGGCAGGAACAGGATGCCCAGTACCGCCGTCATCACCGCAATGACGATGGGGTACCAGAGGCCGTAGTAGATGTCCCCGGTGGCCGCCACCATGGCAAAGGCGACGGTGGGCAGGAAGCCGCCGAACCAGCCGTTGCCGATGTGATAGGGCAGCGACATCGAGGTGTAGCGGATGCGCGTCGGGAACAGTTCCACCAGCCAGGCGGCAATCGGCCCGTAGACCATGGTCACGTAGATCACCAGGATGGTCAGCAGCACCAGCATCATCAGGTGGTTGATCTTCGAAGGGTCAGCCTTCTCGGGGTAGCCGGCTTCCTTGAGCGAGGCGGCCAGCTGCGCGGTGAAGACTTCGGACTGCACCTTGAACTCCGCCGCCGGCATGCCGGCCCCTTCGAAGCTGGCGATGACCTTGTCGCCGATGTGCACCTGGGCCATCGCGCCGGTCTCGGCCTTGAGGTTTTCGTAGGGGATCGCGCGCTTGGCCAGCAGGCTCTTGGCCATGTCGCAGGAGCTGACGAATTTGGCCTTGCCCACCGGGTCGAACTGGAAGGAGCAGGCGTTCGGGTCGGCGACCACGGTTACCGGGTTCTTCTCCTGGGCGGCGAATACGTCCGGGTTACCGAACTGGGTCAGGCCGTGGAAGATCGGGAAGTAGGTCAGCGCCGCGAGGATGCAGCCGGCCATGATGATCTTCTTGCGGCCGATGCGGTCGGACAGGCTGCCGAAGAACACGAAGAACGGTGTCCCCAGCAGCAGCGAGCCGGCGATCAGCAGGTTGGCGGTCTGCGCGTCGATCTTCAGCGTCTGCAACAGGAAGAACAGTGCGTAGAACTGCCCGGTGTACCAGACCACGGCTTGCCCCGCAGTGCCGCCGAGCAGCGACATGATCACCACCTTGAGGTTGTCCCAGCGGCCGAAGGATTCGGTCAGCGGTGCCTTGGACGCCTTGCCTTCTTCCTTCATCTTCAGGAATACCGGCGACTCGGAGAGCTGCAGGCGGATGTACACCGAGATGATCAGCAGCAGGATCGACAGCAGGAACGGAATCCGCCAGCCCCAGGCTTCGAACGCCTCGGTGCCGAGCACGGTACGGCAGGCCATGATCACCAGCAGTGAGAGGAACAGCCCCAGTGTCGCAGTGGTCTGGATCCACGAGGTGAAGAAGCCACGCTTGCCCTTGGGGGCGTGCTCGGCGACGTAGGTTGCCGCGCCGCCGTACTCGCCGCCCAGTGCCAGGCCCTGCAGAAGTCGCAGGGTGATCAGGATGATCGGCGCGGCGACGCCTATGCTGGCGTAGGCGGGCAGCAGGCCGACCACGGCAGTGGAGATGCCCATGATGATGATGGTGATGAGGAAGGTGTGCTTGCGCCCGATCATGTCGCCCAGGCGGCCGAACACGATGGCACCGAAGGGCCTTACCGCGAAGCCGGCGGCGAAGGCCAGCAGGGCGAAGATGAAGGCAGTGGTTTCATTGACCCCGGCGAAGAAGTGCTTGGCGATGATCGCCGCCAGGGAGCCGTAGAGGTAGAAGTCGTACCACTCGAACACCGTACCCAGGGAGGAGGCAAAGATGACCTTGCGCTCCTCCTTGGTGATTCCGCTGTGAGGAGCGTTGCCCGCGGCCGGGCTGTATGTCTGCGCCATGTTCGTCTCCGTCTTGTTGTTGTTTTGGGCCGGAGTCCCTCAGTTTCCGTTACCGCACTCAAGCCCAGGGCTGATGACAGGTCGTACGGATTGCGCGATGCGTGAATACAGGCGGCCCTGCGGCAGGCCGCAAGGTCACCTGAAAGCATAATCGTTCTCACGCATCTGGCCACTCGCGACCACCGGCAAAGCCCCGGCTGGCGCGGATTGGCACCTGTTCTGGACAAGCTGGATGACGCAAGGCGTCTGGCTGGCGCCTCGAGGTTTGCCACTCCCTGGCTGGAAATGCGCGCAATTAGACCATCGTCTATAACGGCTGGGGCTGTCTCAGGCTGCTACAGCTGTCGCGATCTGCCACGCCTGGTGGTTCGGCACCTGAGCGCAGCCGACTGTTTCACAAGGATTTTTCCCTCTGGCACGCAACGTGAAGAGCTCGGGATTTCGCCCAGCGCCACGTCGGCGCTGCACAAGGAGGCCTGGCTTGAAGAGGATGCACCTGTCGTTGCCGTGGATTGCGGGGCCGCTGGCCGCCGCGCTGACCTGCCTTGTGCTGTGGCTGCTGCCCGGTGCGGGCAATGCCTTGCTCTGGGGGCTGGCTGGCCTGATTGCGCTCGGCGCAGTGCGGAGTGAGTGGCGTGGGCTGTCCTGGCCGGTAGCCCTCGGCGCGCTCGGCGGCGCCTGCCTGGCCCTGGGGCTGCACCTGGTGGCCGACCACTTCGATCTGCGTTATGCGTGGCTCTACAGCAGCGCGGCGCTGCCGGCCTACCTGAAGTTCTCCAACCTCTGGGGCGGTGACGAAGGTACGGTGCTGCTACTGGCGACCTTCTGCATGGCCATTGCCCTGAAGAGTTCGTCCCTGACCGGCTGGGCAGGGCGCGGCATGGCGCTGATCGCCGCCTGGTACGTCGCCACGGCCGCCTGGCTCGGGCCCTTCAGCGCGACGCCAGCGGACTGGCTGGCGGCGCAGCCGAGTCAGGGCATGAACGCCCACCTGCAGACTTTCTGGATGTCGCTGCATGCACCGCTGATCCTCTGCGCCTACGCCTGGGTGCTGGCGCCGGCCGGTGCCGCGCTGGAAGCGCTGGGACGAGGCGGCCATGCCTATGGCTGGGTGATGCCGCGCTACAGCCGCCGCGCCTGGCTGGTCCTCAGCGCCGGTATTGGCGTGGGCATGGCATGGGCCATGGAAGATTTCACCTACGGCCAGTTGTGGCACTGGGACCCGGTGCAGACCTCGGCGTTCATCATCTGGGCGCTGCTCGGCGCGGTGCTGCACGGTGCTCGTCGCTGGCGTGCGGACGGTTCCTACGCACGGATGCTGCCCGTGCTCAGCCTGCTGGCGGCGGCCATGGCCTGCGGCGCCATGGCGGTGACCCGCAGCACGGTGCTCGCCAGTTCGCACCGCTACATCGGCACCACCTCCTGGCTCAGCCATCTGGCTCTGGCATTCATCCTGCTGGCCTTTGCAGCGTTCCATCTATTGTCGGGGTGGCGCTTGCGCAAGCGAGCAGGGCGGCGGCGCGGGGCCTCGGACTGGACGCTGGACGTCGCCATCTACCTGTTCGCCGGCACCGGCTTGCTGGCCCTCGGTGCGCTGCTCCAGGCGCACCTCTACGAATGGCTGGGAATGGAACGGCCGAGCGAGCTGAAGCCCTTCTTCGAGACCCTGACCGCCTGGGCCACCACCGCCGAGATGGACAGCCTGCGCCGCGCCTTCGACCAGTGGGACGTCAACGGCTACGGCTTGGCAAACGCGGTGGTGCCGCTGCTGGCGGCACTCGGCCTGATGGGCGGCTACAGCTTCCTGCGCCGTTGCGGTCGCCCCCGGCTGGCGCTGCTGGCGACTGTATTGATGGCCGCTGTGATGCTCTGGACCGGCTGGCGCGGCGGCTGGCTGAGCGGCGGCTACAACGGCGACGGCATGCTCTCGCAGAACATCGTGCGGGTGCTGCCGTGGCTGGACGCGGCACTGCTGGGCGGCGCCTTCCTGATGCTCAGTTGCCTGCTGTGGGGCGTGCAGAGCCTGTGGCGCAGCCGGCGGGTGGGCAACCTGCGCTACAGCGGCGGGCTGGCGCTGGTGCATGGCGGCGCGGTGATCGCGCTGGTGGGCGGATTGGCCGCCACGGCGCTGAACAGCTACCAGCAGATCAGCATCCCGCCGGGCACGTCCTTCGAGCAGTGGCACGCGGTGATCGGCGGCATGCAGATGCGCGTCTCGCCGGACTCCAGCCGCCCGGATTTCTCCGGCTACCACGCGGTGGCCAAGGTCGAGCTGCGCGATGGCGAGCGAACCTTGGCCGGCCACGCGCTGTTCCAGGACAGCCGGGGCAACCCGCCGGCCTACCAGGGACCGGTGCGCCAGCTCTGCGAAATCCTCGACTACCACTACGCGCGCTTCGCCTCGGACCGCGGCTATGTGCTGCATCCGTTCATCGTCCGTGGCTGGAGCGGTGATCTGCAGATCTGGGTGCCGGCTTCGGCGCGTCTGCTCAAGGAACCGGGCGACGACATCGAGAGCGTGGTGGTGGTGCGCCGTTTCCCGTTCCTCTCGCTGGTGTGGGTCGGCTTGCTGACCATGCTGTTCGGCGCCTTGTTGCTGCCGGCGGGCGGCGCTTTGCGCAAGCAGGACCATACTGCTTCGCAGGGTGTCTCACAGGCCCTGTCTCAGAGTTAGACAGCAATCGCGAAATGTGACGTCGCAACCCCGGTGGCACCCACCGGGCGTGCCTGCAAATACCGCCGAAGGCCTGATTCGGCGGGGTTTGCAAAGGAGTGGCACACAACCTGCAAAACTGCTTTCAAGAGCTCGCTCTTGGAATCTGCTGACGATCTTGCGAGCTAGAGCAGAACAAGGCGAAATCGGGCGAGGGAGCGGAGTTTACTCGCAGTAAATGAGCATCCCGAAATCGATTTCAACGCAGTTTTGCCGACGCGCAGCAGATCGTAAGCAGGTTCTTAGCCCATCGGTGGGCGCCAATAACCAACAAGAATACCGAGGAGGCCTGACCTTGAAGATGACACGACTTCGGCACTATCTGGGTGCCGGAACCCTGGCCGCACTGGCCCTTGCGCTCCACCAGACGGCCCAGGCCGCACCCGAAGGCCAGGCGATCATCAACGCCAAGTGCCAGGCGTGCCATACGCCAGAAGGCAACAATTCCCTGAGCCGCATCAGCCACCAGCGCAAGACCCCCGAGGGCTGGCTGATGAGCATCGGCCGCATGCAGGTGATGTACGGCCTGAAGATCACCGACGAGGAGCGTCGTGCGGTGGTCAAGTTCCTCGCCGACAAGCAGGGCCTGGCACCCAGCGAGACCGAAGGCGTGCGTTACGCCCTCGAGCGCCGGCTGAACACCGTCGAGAAATTCGATACCAACTTCGAGCAGATGTGCGCCCGTTGCCACTCGGGCGCGCGTATCGCCCTGCAACGTCGCCCGGCGGCGGAGTGGGAGAAGCTGGTGAACTTCCACCTCGGCCGCTGGCCGTCGCTGGAATACCAGGCCCTGGCCCGCGACCGCGACTGGTTCGACCTGGCGAAGAAAGAGATGGTCCCGGAGCTGGCCAAACGCTTCCCGCTGGAAGACAAGGCCTGGAGCGACTGGCAGAAGAACCGACCAAAGGCCGAGACACTGGCTGGGGAATGGAGCTTCGCCGGCCACATGCCGGGCAAGGGGGATGTTGCCGGCACCATGAAGGTGGCGAAGGATGGCGATGATGCCTTCAAGGTCAGCGTGACCGGCAAGTATGCCGACGGCTCGCCGTTCGACGGCGAGGGCAGCGCGGTGCTCTACAACGGCTACGAATGGCGCGGCGCGGTGAAAGTCGGCGACGTGACCATGCGCCAGGTATTCGCCGCCCTCAATGGCCAGATGCAGGGCCGCATGTTCGACAAGGCCCACGACGAGCGCGGCCTGGACTTCGTCGCCGCGCAGAGCGGCACCAGCCACGTGCTGGGCGTGCAGCCTGCCTACCTGAAGGCCGGTGCGCAGACCGAAGTCAGCGTCGTCGGCACCGGCCTGAAGGGCAAGCCATCGTTCGGCAAGGGCGTGGAGGTGGTGTCGGTGGTTTCCGAGACGCCCGAGCGCGTGACCGTCAAGGTCAAGGCCGATGCCGCTGCCGCCGTGGGCGAACGCGATGTCACCGTGGGCACCGCCAAGGGCGGCAGCCTCGCGGTGTACAAGGACATCGCCGAAGTGAAGGTGGTGCCGGAGTTCTCCATCTCCCGCATCGGCGGCAATGGCGGCTCCACGCCCAAGGTCCAGGGCAGCTTCGACGCCGAGGCCTGGGGCAAGGGCGCCGACGGCAAGCCGTTCCGCATCGGTGTGTTCCCCGCACAGTGGTCGGTCGAGCCGTTCGATGACCGCGCCAAGGAAGACGAGGACGTGAAGTACGCCGGGGTGATGGACGCTGACAGCGGCATCTTCACACCGGGCGACGCCGGCCCGAATCCGGCGCGCAAGATGATGACCAACAACGCCGGCAACCTGAAGGTGATCGCCGCGGTGGACGACGCCGGCCAGTCGCACAAGGGCGAAGGGCACATGATCGTCACCGTGCAGCGCTGGAACAACCCGCCGATTCCGTGATGAACGGGATCAGATGAACTGAACGCCTCACTTGGGGCCCTGATCAGGATCGAGCGAGCTAGAGACGGACAAGGCAAAAACAGCGGTGGAAGCGGAGTTTGCAACTGCAAATGAGCATTCCGCAGATGTTTTTAACGAAGGCCGGCCGACGCGCAGCCGATACTGGCAGGGAACCCGGGCGGGGATGACAAGTATGTTCCGGGAGGTCGCCATGGGCGCCATCTTGAATCTGGTCGAGCGCAACCTGCATGAAGTGCAGGTCGACGCCGACCGCCTGTTGTTCCATATCCCCAGCTCCTCGCTGTTCGCCAGCGACGAGTTGACCGGCGGGATCATCGACGCGCTGCGCGGGCATGCCTGCTCGCCGGACGAGCTGACCCAACGCCTGGCCGGGCGCTTCGGCGCCGAGGAAATCGACGAGACCCTGCGCGAGCTGATCGCGCTGGAGCTGGTCAGCGACGGCTCGCCGCTGACCCCTGAAATCGGCATCAAGAAGGTTGACCGCACCGCGCTCAACACCGTGGTGCTGAACGTCAACACCGGCTGCAACCTGAGCTGCACCTATTGCTACAAGGAAGACCTGGACAAGCCCTCCGCCGGCAAGAAGATGGCCGCGGAAACCGCCGAAGCCTCGGTGGAAATGCTGATCCAGGAATCCCCCGACGAGCAGCGCTACACCGTGGTGTTCTTCGGCGGCGAACCGCTGTCCAACCGCCCGCTGATCGAACACATGGTCGCGTACTGCGAGCACCGTTTCGGCGAGCTGGGCAAAACGGTGGACTTCGTCATGACCACCAACGCCACGCTGCTCACCGAGGAAATCGTCGACTGGCTCAACGCCCATCGCTTCGGGCTGTCCATCAGCATCGACGGGCCGAAGACGGTGCACGACCGCAACCGCATCACCGTGGGCGGGCAGGGCACCTATGACGTGGTGCGGCGCAAGGCCGACATGCTGCTGTCGCGCTACACCGCACGGCCGGTCGGCGCACGGGTGACCCTGACCACCGGTGTCACCGATGTCGAGACCATCTGGAACCACCTGTTCAACGAGATGGGCTTCGCCGAAGTCGGTTTCGCCCCGGTCACCTCGGGCGATATCAGCAGCTACAACCTCACCGGGGACGAGCTGAAGGCGGTCTTCGCCGGCATGAAGGCCCTCGGTCGCCGCTACCTGGACGAGGCGCTGGAGGGGCGCAACATCGGCTTCTCCAACCTGCACCAACTGATCACCGACATCCACGAAGGGCAGAAGAAAGCCCTGCCGTGTGGCGCCGGGCTGAAGATGCTGGCGGTGGACCACAAGGGCGAGCTGAACCTGTGCCACCGCTTCACTGGCTCGTCACTGCCGACCTTCGGCAATGTCCATGAAGGGGTGAAGCAGGTCGAGCTGAACGACTTCCTGTCGCAGCGCCTGGACCGTACCGACACCGGCTGCGCCAGCTGCCACATCCGCAACCTCTGCTCCGGCGGCTGCTACCACGAGAGCTATGCGCGCTATGGCGACCCGGCGCACCCCACCTACCACTACTGCGAACTGATGAGGGACTGGGTCGATTTCGGCATCGAGGTCTACAGCCGGATCATGGCTTCCAACCCCAGCTTCATCGACCGCCACATCACTCCGCGGAAGGCGCACTGACATGAAACATCTGAAAGCGATCAACACCAAAGCACAGAAGCTCGAACAGGCCGCCGCCGAGGATCGCATCGAGGACGTGGTGGCGATGAACTCCGTGGCTGGTTGCGCAGCCACCACCGACCCGGGCTGGGAAGTCGACGTGTTCGGCGGCGTGTCCTCGCTCTGCCAGCCGATGGAAGCGGACCTCTACGGCTGCTCCGACCCTTGCTGGTGGCCGGCCCAGGTGCCGGACATGATGAGCACCTACCCCGACTGGAACAAGGATGCGCAGGCTTCGGCCGAGAACTGGCGCAACCTCGGCACCGTATTCCCGGACGACAAATGAGCAGTCAGAAGAACAAGAGGAAAACCTGCATGTCCAGAAAAGCATTCGCCGCCGCGCTCGGTGGCCTCTCGCTGGCCTGCGCGCTACAAGCCGTCGCCGCCGATGCCGGCGCCGATACGGGCAAAGCGCTGGAAAGTGGCCACGAGTACCTGATCAGCACCAACTACCCGAACAATCTGCACGTCATCGACATGCAGACCGACAAACTGTTCAAGACCTGCACCATCCCCGGCGCCTACGGCCCAGGCATGACCCAGCTGTCGCCGGACCGCAAGACCGTCTACATCCTCAGCAACCACTACGCGGACATCTACGGCATCCAGCTCGATGACTGCAAACCGGTGTTCCACGCCACCATCGCGCAGAAGCCGGGCGAGAACGCGCGGGCGATGTTCTCCATGACCGTCAGCCATGACGGCAAGGAGATCTACGCCATCGCCAACCCGACGCTGATCCTCGCCGAGCACTACGAGGTGCAGCAGCCGCGCCTGCAGGTGTATTCGGTGGCTGACGGCATGGGCGCCAAGCCGGTGCGCACCTTCCCGGCGCCGCGTCAGCTGACCATCATGCAGAGTGGCGACGACGGCACCCTCTACGTGGCGGGCCCGGACATCTACAAGGTGGACGTGAAGACCGGCAAGTTCGACGTGATCATCCCCAGTCGCAACTGGAAGCGTCCCAACTACGCGCCGCCAGATGTGCTCTACGTGTGGAACCAGCAGACCTACCCGCGTGACTTCTCGCTGCTCTACACCACGGCGAAGTTCAAGGACGCCAAGCAGGACATGGCCACGGCCGACTTCCTCTACGGCTTCTTCAACATCGACCTGGCTACCGGCAAGACCGAGACCGTCGACTTCGGACCGGTCACCGAGGTGTACTTCAGCGGCATCCGCTCGGCCAAGGACCGCAACATCGTCTACGGCGTGCTGAACCGCCTGGCCAAGTACGACATCAAGGAGCAGAAGCTGGTCAAGGCGGCGAACCTGGACCACTCGTACTACTGCCTGTCGACCAACAAGGCCGGCACCAAGCTGTACCTGACCGGCACCCTGAACGACGTGGCGATCTTCGATGCCGACAGCCTGGAGCGCCTCGGCGATCTGAAGCTGCCCGGCGGCGATATGGCGATCACCACCAGCCAGGCGTTCGTGGCCAACTGATAGTTACCGAGCGAGACCCGATGCCCGGAGCACCTGCGTGCTCCGGGCATTTCTTTTCGGGCCGACTTCAGACTTCCGGCTCGGGGCTCAGATAACGCTGCGCACCGCAGCGCGTACAACGCTGGCAAACCATCGGCACATGGCCGACCTCGGTCAGATTCCCTTCATCCCAAACACAGCCCAGGAAAAAGCAGCGCAATCGCATGTGTCCTCCTCCGGCATCGCCGGTGTTGAGACAGGCAGAAAGGTGCAGGGTGGCTCCCGGTTTGTTCTTGTGTGGAGACGCAGGCAGCCTCTCGCGTGCCCTCTAGAATGGGCAATCTAAACCGCCAAATGGCCGCCATGGCCCGTCCAGTGCAGTCTGCCGCCGCTCTGGTTACCACTCGTCACCCTTAGGAAATGGGTCTTGACAGATAATATTATGAGCATAATATTTAGCTTCAGATGACGGCCATAATTCAAATCGGGTCGGACATTCCAGACGGCCTGCGGGCCCTCACATCCCTTGCATGCGGGGCGGAGTCGCCCCACTGGAGAAAGAACCATGAATGCCAAATCCGAACTGGGCCGCGCACTGATCACTGGCGCTTCTTCCGGCATCGGCGCCACCTACGCGCAACGCTTGGCCGCCCAGGGCTATGACCTGCTGTTGGTGGCCCGCGACCAGCAACGCCTGGAAGCCCTGGCCGCTCGTCTGGGGGAGGAATACGGCGTTTCGGTGGATGTGCTCAAGGCTGACCTTACCCGCCGCGAGGATCGTGCTCGCGTCGAAGCGCGCCTGGCCGAGGACGCCAGCATCAGCCTGCTGCTGAACAACGCCGGCGTGGCGATCAACGGCACCCTGCTGGAAACCGACCTGGATCGTCTGGAAAGCATGATCGAGCTGAACGTCACCGCCACCGCGCGCCTGGCTGGCGCCGCCGCCAAGGCCTTCGTCGGGCGTGGTCGCGGCACCATCATCAACGTGGCCTCGGTGCTGGCGCTGGCGCCGGAGTTGTTCAACGGCAGCTACAGCGCCACCAAGGCCTTCGTGCTCAACCTGACCCAATCCATGCAACAGGAACTGGCCCCGCAAGGGCTGCGCATCCAGGCCGTGCTGCCAGGCGCCACCCGTACCGAAATCTGGGACCGTGCCGGCACCGATATCTCCGCACTGCCAGCGGAAATGCTGATGGACGTGAACCACATGGTCGACGCCGCGCTGGCCGGTCTGGCCCAGGGCGAAGTGGTGACCCTGCCGGCGCTGCCGGATGCGGGTGAATTCGAAGCCTTCACCGCCGCGCGCCTGAAGATGGCGCCGAACCTCTCGCGCAGCTCCCCGGCGCAGCGTTATGGCGTGGCAGTGGCGTAACCGAGTAACTGAGTGGCGAAAAGCTTGCCCCGGCCTTGCGCCGGGGCTTTTTTATGCGCATCTGGAAATTGATGCGGCCGGTCTCATTGTAGGAGCGAGCTTGCTCGCGAACCGCTTCCCACCGTGCCGTGCAGGTTCGCGAGCAAGCTCGCTCCTACGACTGCCCATCGCGCCGTAGAAGCGGACCTTGTCCGCGAAGTCCTGCGGCGGATCATGGACCAACAGGTGAATACCGGCCCATTGCGTAAATGGGCCGGACACGTCCTGGCAGCCGCGACAATCACTCCGCCGCGCCAATCTCCCGCTTCAGATGCCGCCGTGTGCTTTCCAGGATGCGGTCGGACATCGCCGGATCAGCCACGCTGCGCGACAGCACCAGCGCACCTATCAGCGTGGCGAGCAGCGCCACGCTCTCGTCCTCGGCATGCTCGCTGGGCAGTGCCTTTTCGATGGCGTCGATGCGCGCCTGGACGATGGCGTCGGTGGTGGCGCTGGCATGGCCACGGGCGCCCAGCTCCGCCGAGATGGTCGGCAGCGGGCAGCCCTTGCCGGGCGTGTTGCGGTGGCCGGGGGAGAGGTACTGGTCGATGAAGCCGGGCAGCGGCTCGGCCTTCTGGAACTGCTGGTCGACCACCGGGCGCAACTGCTCAGCGGCCTGCTGCAGGGCGATTTCCACCAGCTCGTCCTTGGATTTGAAGTGCGCGTAGAAGCCGCCGTGAGTCAGGCCCAGGGCCTTCATCAGCGTCTGCAGGCCGGTGGCGTCCACGCCTTCGCTGCGGAAGCGTTGTGCTGCCTCGTTGATGATGCGTTCGCGGGTCTGGGCCTTGTGGTCTTCGGAATAACGCATGACCGGTCTCCTGCGGATCATGGAATGCTGAGTGACATTCTAACGCAGGGTGGGCGAGGGGAGGTGATTCAGGGCAGGCACCGGCGTACGCGCAAAGACGATCGCGGACGGAGTCCGCTCCTACCCAAGGCTGAGCCCGTAGGAGCGGACTCCGTCCGCGATGTTGTCGCACCGCTCGAAAACTCTCCTTGCAGGAGTGGGTTCTCAGCTCAGCGCACGGCCTCCAGCAACGTCGCCACACCCTGCCCGCCGCCAATGCACTGGGTCGCAATGGCATAGCGCCCGCCGGTTTCCTTCAGCAGCGCTGCTGCCTTGCCGGTGATGCGTGCGCCGGTAGCACCCAGCGGATGGCCGATGGCTAGGGCGCCGCCGTGCAGGTTGACCCGGTCGATATCCAGTTCAAGCCCGCGCAGGCAGGCCAGCGCCTGGCTGGAGAAGGCCTCGTTGATCTCCACCAGGTCGATGTCGGCCATGCGCAGTCCACTGCGGTCCAGCAGTTTGCGGGTCGCGTAGAGCGGGCCCATACCCATGATTTCCGGCGGGCAGCCAACCACGGCGACGGCTTTCACCCGCGCCAGGATGTCCAGGCCGTTGTCGCGGGCGAAGTCTTCGCTGCACACCAGCACGGCCGCGGCGCCATCGGTGAGCGGCGAGGCGGTGCCGGCGGTGACGCTGCCGCCGAAGGCGGGTTTGAGCTGCGCCAGTGCTTCCAGGTTGGTGCCGGGCCGGATGCAGCCATCTTCGCTGACCACACCGTTGGGCGTGTCGATGGGCACGATCTCCGCTGCCAAAAGGCCCTGCTCGCGGGCGCGGGCGGCCTTGGCGTGGGAATCCACGGCCATGGCTTCCTGGTCCGCACGCGATATGCCGAAGCGCTCGGCGACGATCTCGGCGGTCTGCCCCATGGGCATGTAGGCCTGCGGGAATTCTGCCAGCAGGCGCGGGTTGGGCGACAGGTTGAAGCCGCCCATGGGTACACGGGTCATGGATTCCACGCCCGCGCAAATGAAGGCATCGCCGGCGCCGAGTTGGATCTGCCCGGCTGCGAAGTGGATGGAGGTCATGGACGAGCCGCAGAAACGGTTCACCGTGGCGCCGGCCACCGTCTCCGGCAGCCCGGCGAGGAAGCCGGTGATGCGCGCCAGGTTCATGCCCTGTTCGGCCTCGGGGTAGGCGCAGCCCATGATCAGGTCTTCGATCAGGTTGGCGTCCAGGGCGCTACGTGCAACCAGGCCCTTGACCGTCTGCGCGGCGAGCTCATCCGGACGCACGTCGATCAGCGCGCCTTTCTTGGCGAAGTGGAAGGGGGAGCGGGCATAACCCGCGATCACTACGGAAGTCATGGTCAGTCTCCTGAACAGCTGTCAGCGCCCGAGGATCAGGCAGGTGGTGGACCCTGTGGCGTAGAGCCTGCCGTCCACGTCGTACAGGCGGCCCTCGGCAAGGGCTGTGGATCGGCCGATATGCACGATGGTGCCCTCGGCGCGGATCGGTCCGGTGTCACGGGTCAGCGCGCGGATGTAGCTGATGCGCAGGTCAGTGGTGGTGTAGCCCAACCCGGGTTCGAGCATGGTGTGCACCGCACAGCCCATGGCCGAGTCCAGCAGTGTGGCCGCGTAGCCGCCGTGCACAGTGCCCAGGGGGTTGTAGTGGCGCATGTCCGGGGTGCCCTGGAAGATGAAGCGACCCTGGCTCCACTCCAGCGGCACGAAGCCGATCAGCGCATTGATCGGCGGGGCAGGCAGTTCGCCGGCGCCGATGCCATCGAAGAACTCCTGCGGCGTCTTGCCACGCAACTCCTGCAGCGAAACCACGCCGGGCTCGGCCAGGCGCTGGCGCATCTGCGCGGCCGCCATCTCCCAGGCAGCAATCTTCTGTTCACGGGTCAGGGTCAGTTCGGTCATCGCAAGGCTCCAGCAATTAAATATTACGGTCATCATATTAGCATTGAATGATGGTCAGAATATAAGTGATGGATGCGCCATCCAGCAGGGCTGAAGCGACAGGTCGAGAACAGTAAAGCGAGGGCAGGCAGGAGAGGGCGGCTGGCGGAGCGAGCTCCGCCAGCGCGGGGAAGGAGCTTACTCGGCGGTGGCGGTCATGCCGGCCGCTCGGGCCTGGCTACGCTGGGCCTTGTACTGCAGGGCGACGGCGGGCACCGGCGAGGTGACACCGGTCTCCACCCAGCGGCGGATGCGCGCGGCGTCGGCCACGTGGGTGCGCTTGCCGAAGGCATCGAGCAGGGCCAGGGCAACCGGACGGCCGTTCATCATGGTGACCATCACCAGGCAGTGGCCGGCATCGTTGGTGAAGCCGGTCTTGGTCAGGCGGATGTCCCACTTGCCGTTGCGCACCAGCGGGTTGGTATTGAAGAAACTCAGCGAGTAGCTGGGCTTGCTGAAGCGTGCGTCGCTGGTCGCCGTAGTGCTCATCGCGCGGATCTGCGGATAGGTGTAGGCGGCCTTGGCCAGGCGGATCAGGTCGTTGGCGTCGGAGACGTTGTGGATCGACAGGCCGGTGGGCTCGACATAGTGGGTGCTGGTCATGCCGAGGGATTTCGCCTTGGCGTTCATGGCCGCGACGAAGGCTTTGGAACCGCCCGGATAGTTGTGGGCGAGGCTGGCGGCGGCGCGGTTTTCCGAGGACATCAGGGCCAGCAGCAGCATGTTCTGGCGGCTGATCATGCTGCCCAGGTGAACGCGGGAGAACACGCCCTTCATCTCGGCGGTCTCGGAAATGTCCACGGGGATCAGCTCATTCATCGGCAGCTTGGCGTCCAGGGTGACCATGGCGGTCATCAGTTTGGTCACCGAGGCGATGGGCACCACCAGGTTGGGATTGCTGGAGTAGAGGGTCTTGCCGTTCTCCAGGTCGACCACCAGGGCGCTACCGGAGGCGAGCACCAGCTCTTTGGGGGACGCCGCCTTGGCGGGGGTGGCGGCGAAAGTGTTCGATGAACAGACAACAGCGGCGCAGGCAAACAGCAGGCTCAGTATCGAACGACGACTAGTCATGGATGTGATTCGCAAGCATTGAGTGGGAATTTGTCTACATCCATGTAGGCATTTTCGGTGAATTCTAATGCAAGGTCCGCCTGGGCGCACGTAGCGCGCAACGTCTCAGATTGCGACAGGTTGAGACGTTGCGCTGACCGCCGTGCAGAGGCCGCGACCCGTGCAGGCAATCGCGGCGCGGCAGCTTGCCCGAGCTGTTGCGAAATGCAACCGGCCAGGTGCATTGACGAAGCACGTTAAATCTTCTGAAGGGCGCGCCGGCTATGGGGTTCAGGTCCTATGGCACGCTTTGTGACTGACTATCCTGAAATGTGCGGAGGCAGCCGGCGTATCGCATGGTCGATGGTCGGGGTTGCGTTTACCTTTACGTTAACGTAAACATGCTTCGCAGCCCGCGACCGATCAGTCAGATTGCGCGGGCAGGTTGGCCTACGGCGCTCTGCGCCGCTGCCTGGCCGATCGTTCAGCGTTGATCCCAGAACAAGCACAACAAGGGAAAGCCATGAACCACCTGAGTTACACCCGCGGCCCCCAGGACAAACCCCTGCTGGCGATGACCGTCGGCGCTGCCTTCGATGCCACCGTCGGGCGTTTCGCTGCGCGCGAAGCCCTGGTCGTGCGTCACCAGAACCTGCGCTACACCTGGGCCGAACTGGCCGAGGTGGTCAATGGCGTCGCCCGCGCTTTCCTTGCCCTGGGCCTGCGTCCCGGCGACCGCCTGGGCATCTGGGCGCCCAACTGCGCGCAGTGGTGCATTACCCAGTTCGCCAGCGCCAAGGTCGGCGCCGTGCTGGTCAACATCAATCCGGCCTATCGGGTGAATGAACTCGAGTACGCGCTCAAGCAATCCGGCTGCCGCTGGCTGGTGTGCGCAGACGCCTTCAAATCCTCCGATTACCACGGCATGCTCGCCGACCTGTTGCCCGAGCTGGGGCAGGGGCGGCCGGGCGAGCTGTCCAGCGACCGCCTGCCGGAATTGCGCGGGGTGATCAGCCTGTCCGATAGCGCGCCCGCCGGCTTCCTGCGCTGGAGCCAACTGGAGCCGCTGGGCCGTGGTATCGCCGCCGCCGAACTTGCCGAGCGCCAGGCGCTGCTGCAGTTCGACGAGCCGATCAATATCCAGTACACCTCCGGCACCACTGGCTTCCCCAAGGGCGCCACGCTCAGCCACTACAACATCCTCAACAACGGCCTGATGGTCGGCGACAGCCTCGGCCTCACCGAGCACGACCGCCTGGTGATCCCGGTGCCGCTGTACCACTGTTTCGGCATGGTGATGGGCAACCTCGGCTGCCTGACCCACGGCTCCACCATGATCTACCCGGCGCCCAGTTTCGAGCCCGAGGCGACCCTGGCGGCAGTGGCGGAAGAAAAAGCTACCGCGCTGTACGGCGTACCCACCATGTTCATCGCCGAACTGGACCACCCGACTCGCCGCGACTTCGACCTGTCGAGCCTGCGCACCGGCATCATGGCCGGCGCCACCTGCCCGATCGAAGTGATGCGCCGGGTCATCGACGAGATGCACATGGCCGAAGTGCAGATCGCCTACGGCATGACCGAGACCAGCCCGGTATCGCTGCAGACTGGCCCGGAGGACGACCTGGAAACCCGCGTCACCACCGTGGGTCGCACTCAGCCGCACCTGGAAAGCAAGATCATCGACGCCGACGGCCGCATCGTCCCGCGCGGCACCATCGGTGAGCTGTGCACCCGTGGCTACAGCGTGATGCTGGGCTACTGGAACAACCCGCAGGCGACCTCCGAGGCCATCAGCCCGGCGCGCTGGATGCTCACTGGTGACCTCGCCGAGATGGACGAAGCGGGCAACGTGCGCATCGTCGGCCGCAGCAAGGACATGATCATCCGCGGTGGCGAGAACATCTACCCGCGCGAGATCGAGGAATTCCTCTACACCCACCACGCCGTGGCCGACGCCCAGGTGATCGGTATCCCCGACGAGAAGTACGGCGAAGAGCTGGTGGCCTGGGTCAAGTTCCACCCCGGCCACAGCGTCGAGGAAGATGAGCTGCGCACCTTCTGCAAGAACGCCATCGCCCACTTCAAGGTGCCGCGTCACTTCCGCTTCTGCGACGAGTTCCCGATGACGGTGACCGGCAAGATCCAGAAGTTCCGCATGCGCGAGATCAGCATCGAAGAGGTGCGCGCCAAGCGTGGTTGATCGTAATTCGCCTTCCTGCGCCCTGGCGCGCGTACCCGGTATCGGGGCGCCATGGGCGTAGAGAAGGGCACCATCTCCATCCGCCTGGTCAGCGAAGCGCTGGCCGAGTTTCGTCGCGCCGGCCGCGACGACGGCCCGCTATTGGCCGCCGCCGGCATTGCCCCGGAGCTGTTCGGCAAGCCCTACGCGCGGGTTTCCAGCCTGGCCTACGCGCGGCTCTGGCTGCGTCTGGCGAAGGAGATGGACGACGAATTCTTCGGCATGAACGCCCGGCGCATGAAGTCCGGCAGCTTCAACTTCATGGCCGCCGCGGCGATTGGTGAGCCGACCCTGGAAACGGCCATGAACGCCGCCCTGCGCTTCACGGGCCTGGTATTCGACGACTTCACCCCGCGCCTGGTGCGCCAGGACGGTCTCGCCGCCATCGTCCTTGACGAACCTGAGAGCCGACCGCCGCGCGCCTTCTGCTACTTCACCCTGTGGCTGATGCTGCACGGCCTTGCGTGCTGGCTGGTAGGGCGGCGCATTCCGATCCTGGCCATCGAGTTGCGCTGCGCCCAGCCGGATTTCATTGCTGACTACCGAGTGATGTTTACCGAGAACCTCAACTTTGCGCGCCGCCAGTCGCGCCTGCTGTTCAACGCCGAAGCCCTGGAGCTGCCGGTGCGCCGCGACGAGCGCGAGCTGCGGCGTTTCCTCAATGGCGCGCCGGCCAACATCCTGGTGCGCTACCGCGACCCGCAGAGCCTCGCGGCACGTACCAAGGCCTACCTGCGCAGCCTGAAGTTCGAGCGCTGGCCGGACCTCGATGCGCTGGCCAGCCATTTCTACATGGCGCCCTCGACCCTGCGTCGCAAGCTGGCCGCCGAAGGGCAGTCCTACCAGGCGCTCAAGGACCAACTGCGCCGCGATCTGGCCATTGCGCGGCTGGACAGCGGCGACGGCAACTTTGCCGACCTCGCCGAGGAGCTGGGTTTCGCCGACACCAGCGCCTTTTACAAGGCCTTCCGCAAATGGACCGGATCGACGCCCGGGCAATACCGCGCGCTGATCCGCCAGGAGCCCTGAAATTTAAGGGCCCGGCTCAAGTAGCCGCCTTACAAGCCGATAAAACCTCAAAGAATTGCTTGTTGCTCAAGGACGCCAACCATGCCCCTGTCCCGCCTCTCGATCCAGTGGAAGATCACGCTGCTGACCGGCCTCTGCCTGCTCTGCATCGTCTGCCTGCTGGTCGGTCTCTCGCTGTTCCGGATGAACCACGATGCGCAGCTGATCAAGGCGGCCAACGCAGACATGCTCAAGGACGCGGCCAAGTCGCGGATGCAGGCGCGCAGCGAGCAGCAGGCGGAGATCATCCAGCGCTTCTTCACCGACGTGTACCACTTCGGCAACCAGTTTTCCCGCCAGGTCAGCCAGTTGCGCGAGCAGTCCACCAAGCACGGCGCCGACACCGCCGTCGTGCGCAGGGACCTCAACCTGCTGGTGCGTGACAGCCTGAAGAGCAACCCGAACCTGCTCAGTCTCTACGTGGTCTTCGAACCCGATGCGCTGGACGGCCAGGACGCCAACTTCCACGACCAGGCCGACGCCGGCAGCAACGAGAAGGGCCGCTTCGGCGCCTACTGGGCGCAGAAGGCTTCCGGTGAGATGACCGGCCTGGCCGTGACCGAGGACATGATCGCCGACACCACGGCCATGCTCGACGGTAGCCCGTTCAACACCTGGCAGCTGTGCCCGCTGCAGACCCGCAAGGCCTGCGTACTCAACCCCTATTTCGACAGTGCGTCGGGCACCAAGGTGCTGATGACCACCGTGACCTTCCCGTTGATCGACCAGGGCAAGGTCATCGCCGTGATCGGTATCGACATCAGTCTCAGCCGCCTGCAGCAACTGGCTGCCGATGGCGATCGCCAGCTCTATGACGGTGCCGGTAGCGTGAGCATCGTCAGCCCCGCCGGCCTGCTCGCCGGCTACAGCAGCAACGAAGCGCTGCTCGGCCAGCCACTGGAAAAAGCCATTCCTGGCCAGGCCGCCGAGCTGCTTTCCCTGCAGGCCAGCGGCCGCCCGCAGGTGCTGGAGAAGGACGGCCAGCTACGCGTGGTCGAGCCGCTGCTGCCGATCCCGGACGCCACCAAACCCTGGGCTGTGGTGCTCGACGTCCCGCAGGATGTGCTGCTGGCGCCCGCGCTGGAACTGCAGAAACAACTGGATGAGCGCAATTCCAGCGGCGCACTGTGGCAGACCATCTTTGGCCTGATCGCTGCCATCGTCGGCCTGCTGCTGGTCTGGCTCACCGCCCGCGGCGTGACCCGCCCGATCCTCGGCGTCGCCGCCATGCTGCGCAACATCGCCAGCGGCGAAGGCGACCTGACCAAGCGCCTGGACTACGCCGGCAAGGACGAGCTGGGCGAGCTGGCCGGCTGGTTCAACCGTTTCCTCGACAAGCTGCAGCCAATCATCCGCGACGTGAAATCCTCGGTGCACGACGCCCGCGCCACCGCCGACCAGTCTTCGGAGATCGCCAGCCAGACCAGCGCCGGCATGCAACAGCAGTTCCGCGAAGTCGACCAGGTCGCCACCGCCTCCCAGGAAATGAGCGCCACCGCCCATGACGTCGCCAACAGCGCCGCCATGGCCGCCGACGCCGCCCGTGGTGCCGACGGTGCGACCCGCGACGGCCTCAGCGTGATCGACAACACCACCCGCCTGATCGACGAACTGGCCAGTGACATGAGCAGCGCCATGAGTCAGGTGGAAGGTCTCGCCGCCAGCAGCGAGCAGATCGGCTCGGTGCTGGAAGTGATCCGCGGCATCGCCGAACAGACCAACCTGCTGGCACTCAATGCGGCCATCGAAGCGGCCCGTGCCGGTGAGGCGGGGCGTGGCTTTGCGGTGGTTGCCGACGAGGTACGCAACCTCGCCAAGCGCACCCAGGATTCGGTGGAGGAAATCCGCCAGGTCATCGAAGGCCTGCAGAACGGCACCCGCGATGTGGTCGGCGCCATGAGCAACAGCCACCGCCAGGCGCAGGACAGCGTGAATCAGGTCGAACAGGCCGTGGCGGCGCTGAAGCGCATTGGTGACGCGGTGGGCGTGATCACCGACATGAACCTGCAGATCGCCAGCGCTGCCGAGGAACAGAGCGCGGTGGCCGAGGAGATCAACCGTAACGTGGCGGGGATTCGTGATGTGACCGAGTCACTGTCCAGCCAGGCGCAGGAATCGGCGCAGGTCAGCCAGTCGCTGAACAAGCTGGCGAACCATCAGCAGGGGTTGATGGATCAGTTCCGCGTTTGACGTCCGCACGCATGCTCTCGTAGGAGCGGAGCTTCTCCGCGATCCGCCGGCAAGGCCGGCGCCAGATCAGGTTCGCGAGCAAGCTCGCTCCTACAGAGAGGCGCCGGTGTTTCCTGTAGGAGCGAGCTTGCTCGCGAACCGCACGGCACCCAACCCTTCGCGGACGAAGCCGCTCCTAGGCAAAACCCATCATCAGCGCACGTCAAAGCTGTCCAATCCGCTCATCCAGATTGGCGGCTTTCGACATTGCCCGCACGCCCGCGCGGCGGGAACATCAGGGAACTCCAACAAGAACAACCCGGGAGTCCCAAGCGATGCGTTCCCATACCGCCGCCACGGCCGAGTTCGACTACCGCGCCACCGCCGACGCCGTCCTGGCCGGCAACCTCGATGCTCTCAATGCCTGTGTTGAATGCTGCGACCGCCATGCCATTCCCGGCCGCGTCGCGCTGTTCTGGGAGGGCAAGGACGGCGACAGCGCCTCCTACACCTTCACCCAGTTGAAAGAGCTTTCCGGCCGCTTCGCCAGTTTCCTCCACAGCCTCGGCGTGCGCCCTGGCGATGTGGTGTCCGGCATGCTGCCGCGCACGCCGGAGCTGCTGGTCGCCGTGCTCGGCACCTGGCGCCTGGGCGCCGTCTACCAGCCACTATTCACCGCCTTCGGGCCCAAGGCCATCGAACACCGGGTCAAGCTGGCCGGCAGCAAGGTGGTGGTCACTGACGGCGCCAACCGCGGCAAGCTCGACGAGGTACCCGACGCGCCCACACGGGTGACTGTCGGCGGCCCGAAGGGGCAGGGCATCCGCCATGGCGACTACAGCTTCTGGGCCGAACTGGAACGCCACTCGCCGGACTTCGAGCCGGTGCTGCGTAGCGGGGAAGACACCTTCCTGCTGATGTTCACCTCCGGCACCACCGGGTTGGCGAAGCCGCTGGCCGTGCCGCTGAAGGCCATCGTCGCCTTCGTCGGCTACATGCGCGATGCCGTGGGCCTGCGCGAGGAGGATTCGTTCTGGAACCTCGCCGATCCGGGCTGGGCCTACGGTCTCTATTACGGCGTCACCGGGCCGCTGGCCATGGGGCATCCGATCACCTTCTACGAAGGCGCGTTCACGGTGGAGAGCACCTGCCGCATCGTGCGCAAGTACGGCATCACCAACCTGGCCGGCTCGCCCACCGCGTACCGCCTGCTGATCGCGGCCGGGGAGGCAGTCTCCAAACCGCTCAAGGGGCGCCTGCGCGCAGTGAGCAGCGCGGGAGAGCCGCTGACTCCGGAAGTCATCCGCTGGTTCGCCAGCGAACTGGGCGTGACCATCCATGACCACTACGGCCAGACTGAGCTGGGCATGGTGCTGGCCAACCACCACGAACTGCAGCACCCGGTGCATATGGGGGCGGCTGGCTACTCCATCCCCGGCCATCGCGTGGTGGTGCTGGACGAGCAGGGTAACGAGCTGCCCGCCGGCCAGCCCGGCGTGCTGGCCATGGATCGCAAGCGTTCGCCGCTGATGTGGTTCGC
This sequence comes from Pseudomonas sp. PVC-3-1, assembly GCF_057444315.1. NCBI lineage: Bacteria > Pseudomonadati > Pseudomonadota > Gammaproteobacteria > Pseudomonadales > Pseudomonadaceae > Pseudomonas > Pseudomonas sp. PVC-3-1. The sequence goes on along the minus strand of NZ_CM172023.1, from coordinate 5,053,760 downwards.
CGGCTACCAGGGCATGCAGACCAAGTCCTTCGTCGGCGACTACTACCTCAGCGGCGATACCGTGGAGTTGAACGCTGACGGCAGCATCAGCTTCGTCGGTCGCGCCGACGACCTGATCACTACCTCCGGCTACCGTGTCGGACCGTTCGATGTGGAGAGTGCGCTGATCGAGCACCCGGCGGTGATCGAGGCGGCGGTGATCGGCAAGCCGGACCCGGAACGCACCGAACTGGTCAAAGCCTTCGTGGTGTTGTGTTCGTCCTATCGGCCGGGCGCGGAGCTGGCCGAGGAGCTACAACAGTACGTGCGCAAGCGACTGTCGGCGCACAGCTACCCGCGGGAAGTGGAGTTCGTCGACGAACTGCCCAAGACGCCCAGCGGCAAGATCCAGCGCTTCCTCCTGCGCAACCAGGAGATCGCCAAGCAACGCGAAGCGGCCGAGAAAGCGGCAGCTCACTAAATCCAGCGGAGAGACTTCATGCAGATCCAGAACAAGGTATTCCTCATCACCGGCGGCGGCTCCGGCCTCGGTGCGGCCACCGCGAAGCTGCTGGTGAGCGCCGGCGCCAAGGTGGTGCTGGCTGATGTCAACGCCGACGCCGGCGCCGCCCAGGCTGCCGAATTGGGCGAAGCCAACGCGCGCTTCATCCGCACTGATGTGTGCAGCGAGGTCGACGGCAAGGCCGCCGTTAAGCTTGCACTCGACACCTTTGGCGCGCTGCACGGCCTGGCCAACTGCGCCGGCGTGGCGCCGGCGGAGAAGGTCATCGGCCGCAACGGCGTGCATGGGCTGGACAGCTTCACCCGCACCATCAACATCAACCTGATCGGCACCTTCAACATGCTGCGCCTGGCCGCCGAAGCCATGGCGCAGAACCAGCCGGATGCCGGCGGCGAGCGCGGCATCATCATCAACACCGCCTCGGTGGCGGCCTTCGACGGGCAGATCGGCCAGGCTGCGTACTCCGCCTCCAAGAGCGCGGTGGTTGGCATGACCCTGCCCATCGCCCGCGAACTGGCGCGTTCGGGCATCCGCGTGATGACCATTGCCCCTGGCATCTTCGAGACGCCGATGATGGCCGCCATGCCCCAGGAAGTGCGCGACTCCCTCGGTGCCAGCGTGCCGTTCCCGCCACGCCTCGGTCGCCCGGACGAGTACGCCGCGCTGGCCCGCCACATCATCGAGAACAGCATGCTCAACGGCGAGGTGATCCGCCTCGACGGCGCCATCCGCATGGCCGCGAAGTGAGCAGGAGGAGAGAGTCATGAACGATCCCATCGTCATCGTCAGCGCCACCCGCACTCCCATGGGCGGCTTCCTCGGCGACTTCAAGGACGTCACCGCCGCCACCCTCGGCGCCGCCGCGATCCGCGCGGCCGTCGAGCGCGCCCGTCTGGGCGCCGAAGAAGTGGACGAAGCCGTCCTCGGCTGCGTGCTCGCTGCCGGCCAGGGCCAGGCGCCGGCACGCCAGGCGGTGCTCGGTGCCGGGCTCGCACGCGGTACGCCGTGCTCCACGGTGAACAAGATGTGCGGCTCGGGCATGAAGGCCGCGATGATGGCCCACGACGCCATCCTCGCCGGCAGTGCCCGCGTCGCCCTGGCCGGCGGCATGGAGAGCATGTCCAACGCGCCGTACCTGCTGGAGCGCGCCCGCAGCGGCTACCGCATGGGCCACGGCAAGGTGCTCGACCACATGTTCCTCGACGGCCTCGAAGACGCCTACGACAAGGGCCGCCTGATGGGCACCTTTGCCGAGGACTGCGCCGAGAAATACGGCTTCACCCGCGAGCAGCAGGATGCCTACGCGATCGCCTCGCTGACCCGCGCGCAGAAGGCCATGAGCGAAGGGCGCTTCAAGGACGAGATCGTCGCAGTGACGGTCAAGGCCGGCAAGGAACTGCGCGCCATCAGCGAAGACGAGCAACCGCCGAAGGCCAGGCTGGACAAGATTCCGACCCTGAAGCCGGCCTTCCGCGAAGGCGGCACCGTGACGGCGGCCAATGCCAGCTCCATCTCCGACGGCGCCGCTGCGCTGGTGCTGATGCGCCTGTCCGAAGCCGAGAAACGTGGCCTGACGCCGCTGGCGGCGATCCGCGGGCATTCGTCCTATGCCGACGCACCGAACCTGTTCCCGACCGCCCCGGTGGGCGCGGTTGAACGCCTGATGCAACGCACTGGCTGGGCGATCGGCGACGTCGATCTGTTCGAGGTCAACGAAGCCTTCGCCGTGGTCGCCATGGCCGCCATGCGCGATCTGGACATCCCCCACGACAAGCTCAACGTCCACGGCGGCGCCTGCGCCCTTGGCCACCCCATCGGTGCCTCCGGCGCACGGGTGATGGTGACCCTGCTGTCGGCGCTCAAGCAGTACGACCTCAAGCGCGGCGTGGCCTCGGTGTGTATCGGTGGCGGCGAGGCCACGGCCATCGCGGTCGAGCGTCTGGCCTAAGGAGCGAGACATGATTCCCAGCGAAGAAGACATCCAGATCCGCGACGTTGCCCGTCAGTTTGCCCAGGAGCGGCTGAAACCCTTCGCCGCCGACTGGGACCGCGAGCATCGTTTCCCGGCTGAAGCCATCAAGGAAATGGCCGACCTCGGCTTCCTCGGCATGCTGGTGACGGAGCAGTGGGGCGGCGCGCAGACCGGCCACCTGGCCTATGCCATGGCGCTGGAAGAGATCGCCGCCGGCGACGGCGCCTGCTCGACCATCATGAGCGTGCACAACTCGGTGGGTTGCATGCCCATCGCCAAGTTCGGCAATGACGAGCAGAAGCGCCAGTTCCTCGTGCCCCTGGCACGAGGCGAGATGATTGGCGCCTTCGCGCTGACCGAACCGCAGGCCGGCTCCGACGCCAGTTTCCTCAGGACCCGCGCGCGCCGTGATGGCGATCATTACGTGTTGAACGGCAGCAAGCAGTTCATTACTTCCGGCAGCCATGCCGGCCTGGTGATCGTCTTTGCGGTCACTGACGCGGCGGCAGGCAAGAAGGGCATCAGCGCCTTCATCGTGCCCACCGACACGCCCGGCTACCGCGTGGTGCGCGTCGAGGACAAGCTTGGCCAGCATGCCTCTGACACCTGCCAGATCGCCTTCGACGACGTGCGCATCCCCGCCAGCTATCGGCTGGGCGAGGAAGGGCAGGGTTACGCCATCGCCCTGGCGAACCTGGAGGGTGGGCGCATCGGTATTGCTTCGCAGGCCGTCGGCATGGCCCGCGCCGCGTTCGAATACGCCCGCGACTACGCCCACGAGCGCGAGACCTTCGGCAAGCCGATCATCCAGCACCAGGCCGTGGCCTTCCGCCTGAGCGACATGGCCACCGAAATCGCCGTGGCGCGGCAGATGGTCCATCACGCCGCCAGCCTGCGCGAGGCCGGCTTGCCGTGCCTGACCGAAGCGTCCATGGCCAAGCTGTTCGCCTCGGAAATGGCCGAGCGCGTGTGCTCCGCGGCGATCCAGACCCTCGGCGGCTATGGCTATCTGCAGGACTACCCGGTTGAACGCATCTACCGCGACGTGCGCGTGTGCCAGATCTACGAAGGCACCAGCGACGTGCAGCGGCTGGTGATCGCGCGCAGCTTGTAAAGGGTTCGCCGGCAGTCCCCGGCCTGTTCGTTGGACAGGCACTTCGGCAGTCCGGGGTCTGCGGGTGGCTTGTCAGGCGGGACGGATTGCTTTTCGTAGGAGCGAGCTTGCTCGCGAACAATGCTCACCGGCAATTTTGTGGCTGTTCGCGAGCAAGCTCGCTCCTACAGGTTGGCCGTGGCAAGTGGGCCAGGCGCAGGAAGGCGTGGAGCGCAGCGATACCCATCCACAGGCATCGCCTGAAACATCAGGCCCGCTCGGCAGCTTCGCGTGCTTCCCGCGCCGTCACCTGCTGGCACAGCTCGATGATCTGCTCGCGCATCCAGCGGTTGGCCGGGTCCTGGTCAGTGCTTTCGTGCCAGTACAGGTGGGTTTCCAGCTTGGGCACGTCATTCACCGGCAGGTCGACGAAATGCAGTCCGTGGTGGCGGGCGAAGCGCTCGGGCACGGTGACCACCATGTCGGTCTGCTGCACTACGGTCGAAGCCATCAGGTAGTGCTGCGAGCGCAGGGCGATCTTGCGCTGCAGGCCCATTTTGCCCAGCGACAGGTCGACATAGCCCAGGCCGCTGCGGCGGCTGGAAATCTGGATGTGTGCCACCGACAGGTATTCCTCCAGCGTCACCTTGTCCTTGGCCAGCGGGTGACCCTGACGCATGGCGCAGACGTAGCGGTCCTCCATCAGCTTGACGTGGCGTACCTGCGGGTCGGTATTCAGCGGAGCGTCGACGGCGAAGTCCAGGCGGCCGGCGGCCAGTTCCTTGGTGGTCTCGCGGCGCTTGGAGAGGAAGCTTTCGATGTGCACGTTGGGCGCCAGGCGACGCAGGCGCTGGAACAGCGGTGGCAGGACGATGGCCTCGGTGAGGTCGGTCATGCTGATGCGGTAGGTCTTGCTCGCCTGGGTCGGGGTGAAGGTGCGGCTTTCCTGCACCGAAACGCGCAGCAGCTGCAGTGCGTTACGCACCGGCCCGATGATGTTCTGCGCCATGGGCGTGGGCACCATCCCTTGCGCGGTCCGTACGAACAACGGATCGTTGAAGGTTTCACGCAGGCGGGCGAGGGCGTTGGAAACGGCGGGCTGGGTAATGCCGACAATCTGTCCGGCGCGGGTCAGGTTGGCTTCGGTGTAGATCGCGTCGAAGACGATGAACAGGTTCAGATCGACCTTGCTGAGGTTCATTCCAGGGCTCCCGCTTGTCATTGTTTTGGCCCGATCATACCCGAACCTGCGCTCAGGTCCATACGGGTTATGAATGTTCATTGATTCGGATAATAGGCTGGGTAAATGCCCTTGGCTGTTCTAGCATCATCACCACACAAACAACCGCCGCCAGAAGGTTAGCCCCCATGGATTTCGCTTATTCCGCCAAGGTTCAGGACCTGCGTGAGCGCCTTACCGCGTTCATGGAAGCCAACGTCTATCCCGCCGAGAAGGTGTTCGAGGAGCAAGTGGCCCAGGGTGACCGCTGGCAGCCCACGCAAATCATGGAAGACCTCAAGGTCAAGGCGAAAGCCGAAGGCCTGTGGAACCTGTTCCTGCCCGAATCGGAACTGGGCGCCGGCCTGACCAACATGGAATACGCGCCGCTGGCCGAGATCATGGGCCGCTCGCTGATCGGCTCCGAACCCTTCAACTGCGCAGCTCCCGATACCGGCAACATGGAAGTGCTGGTGCGCTACGGCTCCGAAGAGCACAAGCGCACCTGGCTGGAGCCGCTGCTGCGTGGCGAGATTCGTTCGGCCTTCGCCATGACCGAGCCGGGCGTGGCTTCGTCCGATGCCACCAACATGGAAGCCAACGCCGTGCGCGATGGTGACGAGTGGGTCATCAACGGCCGCAAATGGTGGACTTCCGGCGCCTGCGACCCGCGCTGCAAGATCATGATCTTCATGGGGCTGACCAACCCTGACGCGCCGCGCCACCAGCAGCACTCGATGATCCTGGTGCCTACCGACGCCCCCGGCGTGAAAATCCTCCGTCCGCTGCCAGTGTTCGGCTACGACGATGCCCCGCACGGCCACGCCGAAGTGCTCTTCGAGAACGTCCGCGTTCCCTATGAGAACGTGCTGCTCGGCGAGGGCCGCGGCTTCGAGATCGCCCAGGGTCGCCTCGGCCCAGGTCGTATCCACCATTGCATGCGCTCCATCGGCATGGCCGAGCGCGCGCTGGAACTGATGTGCAAACGCTCCGTGAGCCGCACCGCCTTCGGCAAGCCGCTGGCGCGCCTGGGTGGCAACATCGACCACATCGCCAACTCGCGCATCGAGATCAACCAGGCCCGCCTGCTGACCCTCAATGCCGCGTACATGATGGATACCGCCGGCAACAAGATCGCCCAGAGCGAGATCGCCCAGATCAAGGTCGTGGCGCCCAACGTCGCCCTGCAGGTGATCGACCGCGCCATCCAGATGCACGGCGGCGCTGGTGTCTCCAACGATTTCCCGCTGGCGTACTGGTACGCCATGCAGCGCACCCTGCGCCTGGCCGACGGCCCGGACGAAGTGCACCGCGCGGCCATCGGCAAGTTCGAGATCGGCAAGTACGTACCGCGTGACGCGCTGCGCAGCAGCCGCTGATCGCAACCCGCAATGAATGAAAAAGGCCCGCATCAGCGGGCCTTCTTCATTGCAGGGGCGTGGTGCTTTTCGTAGGAGCGGGCTTGCTCGCGAAGCACTTGGAGCGAGGAACGGCGCCGTTCGCGAGCAAGCTCGCTCCTACAAGGTAGGCCGGGCGCAACAAGGCCAGCTTGCGCTGGCCTTGTCGTTTCGTTCATGCCTCGGGTGAGGGTTCCGGCCTATCTATCCTGGCCTGCTGCTCCAGCCACCATTCTCGCCGGGTATGCAACTGTGCGGCAAAGGCGCGCGCAGCAGCTTCATGGGGGAAACGCAGCGCGCGACGACCGAGGCGGACCTGCCAATAGGCCCGGCCGCGAAACTCAACGGCTTCGATCCTCACCTCCAGCGCTTGCATGGATCCTCTCCTGGCTGACGATTTCCAGCGGTTCCTCGCCGGTTCTGCGGGTCTTGAGCAAGGATAGCAGTATGCCACCCGCCAAAAGGCCGAAGGTTACGCCAAGGGACAGGGCCGCGGGAACCTTGCCGATGAATCCGTGCAGGAAAATCTTCGTGCCGATGAAGACCAGGACCAGCGCCAGGGCGTACTTCAGGTAGACGAAGCGGTGGATCATCGCCGCCAGCGAGAAATACAGGGCGCGCAGGCCGAGGATGGCAAAGATGTTCGAGGTGTAGACGATGAACGGGTCCTGGGTGATGGCGAAGATCGCCGGCACGCTGTCCACGGCGAACACCAGGTCGGCGATTTCGATCAGGATCAGCGCCAGGAACAACGGGGTGGCGTAGCGCACCAGCTTGCCCGAGGCATCCGGCATCTTCACGAAGAAGTGATGCTCGTGGATGGTGTCAGTCATGCGGATGCGCTTGCGCAGGAACTTCAGCACCGGGTTATTGGCCAGGTCCGGCTCGTCGTCATGCTTGCTGAACAGCATCTTCACGCCGCTGAACAGCAGGAAGGCGCCGAACACGTACATGATCCACTCGAATTCCTTCACCAGCGCGGCGCCCAGGCCGATCATCAGCGCACGCATGACGATGGCGCCGAGGATGCCCCAGAACAGGACCTGGTGCTGGTAGCGGCGGGGGATGCCGAAGAAGCCGAAGATCATCGCCATGACGAACACGTTGTCCATCGATAGCGATTGTTCGACGAGGAAACCGGTGTAGTACTCCACCGCGCTGGTGGCGCCGAACTCGTACCAGACCCAGCCACCGAAGGCCAGGCCGCAGGCGAAGTAGCCGGCGGAAAGCATCAGGCTCTCGCGCACGCCGATCTCATGGTGATCGCGTTGCAGGACGCCCAGGTCGAGTACGAGCAGAAGAATCACGATGGCCAGGAAGGCCAGCCAGAACCAGGTGGCGGTTCCGAGGAATGGTTCGGTCAAAAAGGCGTGCAGAGCTGTCATTTGGCCCCTCCCTTAGTGTCGTTGTCGAAAAGTGACTCCGACATGGCGGTTGGCAACCGTCAGAGGGGCCCGGCGTCACTGGCGGGAAAATAGCAGAGCGGACGCCTCAGGCAAGCGATGGAACGTAACAAGTTCCTACATGACTTCGGGACTGAGGAATCAGCGTCTGAAGGAAAGTCTAGACGCTGATCCTCGGAAGGCTCGTAATTGGCCAGGCGATTCAGTAAACCCAGACCTCAACGCGGCGGTTCTTCACCCGTCCGTCGTTGTCGCTGTTGGCTGCCACCGGCAGGGCGTCGCCCATGCCGCTGATCTCGCGGAACATCACGCCTTCCTTTGCCAGCTCGCGGCGCACGGCCATGGCGCGCAACTTGGAGAGCAGCTCGGCGCGGGCCGGGTCCTGCTTCGGATCGCCAAATCCAACCAGCACTGCCTGCTTGTTCATCTTGCCGTTCTGCTGCAGGTAGGCGAGCAGGCGGTCGATGTCACGCTGTGCCTTGTTGTCCAGGGTGGCGCTGCCTTCGCGGAAGCGGAAGTTTACCGACAGGCGCTCGGCATCGCGCGCCAGGGCCTGGTAGTTCTCCGGCATGCTGGCACGCGGCGCCATCTTCACTGCCTGCACGCGCTGGCCGACGAAGCCGTTGGCGCTGACCAGCGCCTGGCCCTTGTCGCCCTGGGCGAATTGCAGCAGGGCGCGGGCCCAGCGGTTGGGCTCCTCGGGCTTCATGTAGAGGAACAGGCGGCGCGACAGTGGGTAGTCCTCGGTCGCGATCAGGGTGGTGGACGGCGCCATTGCCTGGGAGTCGCCATCGGCAATGCGCAGTGCCTTGGCCTTCTGGATCGACGACAGGCCGACGAAGCCTATGCCTTGCGGGTCCTTGCTCACTTCGGTCGACAGCAGGTCGCTGGACTCGAACCGCTGCACGCCACTGGCCAGTGCCTTGCCGTGGCTGGCCAGCACCAGCTCCTTGAAGGTATCGAAGGTGCCGGAGTTGTCGTCGCGGGAATACAGTCGGATGGCGCCGCCGCGCCCGCCGATCTCTTCCCAGGTCTTCACCTCGCCGGAGAAGATTTTCGCCAGCGTATCGGTGGTCAGCTCATCCAGCGGGTTGGCCGCGTTGACGATGATTGCCAGGCCGTCGATGCCGATTACCTGTTCGGCCTTGGCGCTGCGCAGGTTGCCCGACGCCGACAGACCCGCAACCTCGGCATCCTTGATCGGGCGCGAGGCGGCGGCCAGCTCGGCGGTGTTGTCCTTCAGGGCGACGAAACCGGTGCTGGAACCGTGCGCGGCGAGGTCGATGATGGCCTCCTTGCCGTCGGCAGTGCGGCCGATGATGCGCTGCTCGTTCTCCGTCTTGCCCGGCTTGGCGCTGACGTCGCTGTAGCCTTCGCTGACCAGCAGGCCCTTCACCAGCTCCGGCAGCAGGTGCGCGCCGATGGTATTGGAACCCTGGATGCGCAACACCGGCTCGCCGCCCTGGGACGAAGGCAGGGCGGCGAATGCCGACCAGGGGAATGCGTAGCAGATGAACGCGATAGTGAGCCAGGCGATGGTGACGGGCCAGGGTTGGGCATCGCTGGGGCTCGACTTGTACTGCATGGGTCAACTTCCATTTGAGGCATCGTTGGCGCGGCAGATTAAGTCGAAATCATTGCACCGATATGACGCTTCGCTGCAACGCGCGACTGTAGTCAATGTCGTCAGAAATTTCCGTCCAATTTCGGGATGTTTCTGATTTCTGGCTGCTTGGGGGCGTCGGTATACAGGGCGCTCCAGGTTGGCGTATGGGAGTGCAAGATGGACGAGATCATCGATTTTGCGTCGGTGCTGATGAAGCTGGTGATCATCCTGACGGTCATGCTGATGTCCTGCACCCTGGTCGTGCTGCCGGATACGGCCATGGCGCTGGCGGCGCCGATGCTGCTGCTCGTCGTTCCGCTTTTTGTATTCAGCACTGCGCTGGATCTGAGGGGAGTTTTCCTTCCCCGGTCAGAAAACAGCGCTGGGATAAAACCTCTGTTTCAGAGCCGTCGCGGCTAAGTCGGGAAAACGCGCATGTTGCCTACAGCAACTGGGGGCTTGTAGGGCGCTAATAGGAAAAAATCCTCGGGTTCTTCAGGCAAGCCTGATAACACCGATTCCGTGACCAAGCGAAACTTGCGCAGTTTCGAATGGTCCCGACGGAAGAAAATCATGACCTCACCCCACAGTGCTCCCAGGCCAGCAATGGTCGGCACCGAGCATCACGTCAAACTGATTCCGCTCGCCGTCCACCGTCCTGCCGCCCTGTCCTGGGGGCGCCCCTGGCGCAAGCATTCACTGAACCTGCCTGCGCCCAGGGTCATGAGGTTCCAGGGCCTGCAACTGCCGATGCAACCGTTGCGCTCATGGCTGCACCTGCTATCCAGGGCGGGGATGCTGGGGCGGCCAGCGCCACTACCGTTTTCGCTCCAGCCTGACGAGGATATCGATGCCCCGGCGGATATCGCTGATCTTGGCTTCGAGCTGTCCGCGGATATGCTGCTGGACTTCGCTCAGTTCGCCCAGGCAGCGCGGCTGAAGAGCGAGGAGGAGGGCGCCGCAGGCGACGTCGCGGACGAGGAGACGATCCTGTCTGCCCGGAGAGCAGAACCTTCAGGGTCTTTCGCGAGTACCAGCGAGGACGAAATACCGCCGTTCGGCCCGGCGGAGCCTGAGTCGCTGTCGCTGGACTCCATCATTGATCAGGACTTCCCGGAATTGCATGCGTCGGCTCAGCCGCCTGACGCCATGCCATCGGTAGAGCCTGCACCGCAGCAGACAGAGGTGCTAGCAGTCGATACAACGGACGAGCCGGAGTCGCTGGCGCCTGCCGAGCAATCCGTATCGGAAGTCGTTGAGCCGATCGCGGCACAACAGCTGGAAAACTCGTCGATTCGCGAGGCTGAGCAGCAAAGCGCACAGGAGGTCCGAGCGCTGTCCGAGGCGGAGGCGCTTGAAACCCAGGCAGCCATCTCATTGGAGGTGCTGGAAGCGCCGGGAGATATCGAGCAGCCCACACCAGTCGTGGGGCCGGCCGCCGAAACGAAAGTCGCGGGAACGATAGTCGTCACTGCGAGAGTGGCGCCGCGGGTGCCTGACGTCGTTGAGCCATCTGCGCCCGAGCCCCTGGAACACTGCGAGCCGGAGCGAGAGGAATTACCGGAAGTGGTCGCAGCGGATGTTTCCACAGCGCTGGAGCCTGCCGAGGAGATCACCTCGGCAGTAGCAAACGATGCCGGGCTCGCGTTGGCTGAAGCACAGCACATCGTCGAGGAACCACAGCCAACAGTGCTCGACGTTGCCGAGCAAACGGCCCCGCCGACGACCGCGCAAGGCATGCCGACAATGACAGAACTCGCTGAGCTGTCGGCCCGTAAGGTGCCGGAGGCTGCCATGCAGTGGGAGCTGGTAGAGCCCATCCAGCCGTCCGAGCGGATCGGCATCGCGGTCGAGGAGGTGGGGCTGCTTCCGAGCGAGCATCCCCAATCAGATGATCACGATGCCGATGAATGCTTCGAACCGATGATTTCGAGCCTGGCGGAGGCATTCGCTCTGCTGGCCGCCGCCGGTGGGCATGGCGAGCCTTGCGAAGAAATCCGGGTAGCGCAGTCGCACGACACCAACCTGTCGCCCGCAGAGCACGCAGTTGCCGCCCCGGAGGCGGCTGACAGCCCCCCTGAAACAGTGGCGCTTCAGGGAATATTGATCCAGAAGGAATCCGAAATGACCGAAATGCACGACGATGTAGTAGCCCAGGCCGATGTGCAGGAAAGCGCTATCCCGATCACCTCGGCTGAGTTGCAGGAAGTGGCGGCCACACTGAGCGTTCCCCATCTCGACGCTGACCCGGACGATGTCCTGTCCGATGTCCAGAACACCCTCAATTCGCTGGCCGGCATGGCGCAGGGTCTGACTCACCAGAAACAGGCGGCAGGTCGCTTGCAGGAAGAGCTGGAAGAGTGGAACAGCCAGCTTCAGGAACGTGAGCGTCTGACCGCCGACAAGGAAGAGCGTCTGCTGCAGATGGAGAGCCATCTCAAGCAGGCCAAGACCAACCTGGACCGTATGGCTGCCGAGAACAATCGCCTGCTGGCCGAGCGTAGTGAAGCGCTGAAGAACCTGGCTCACACGGTTGACCTGCGCGACAAAGCCACCGCCAAGCGTGCCGAATCCATTCAACTTGAACAGCAGCGTATCGACGAGCAACTGGCGGCCCTGCGTAGCCGCGCCGGTGAGTTGGACGAGCGCGAAAGCGCCATCAAACGCAAGAGCGAGGAACTGACCGTGCGCCTCAAGCAGCTGCAAAGCGCCAAGGACAAGTTCAGTACCATCGTCAAGAGTTTCAACGAAACCGTGCAGTTCAACACCACCTTGTCCGCCATTTCCAAGACGGTGACTGAGTAAGCCCAACGGCCGATGCGTTCAAAGGACGTATCGGCTGGCTTCATGCTTTGCAGAGTGGACCTCGCCGAGACATGGAATTGTCCGGTGGCGTCTATCTGTCCCGAACCAATTTTCACTCTGCAAACACCAGCGGGAATGCCGAGAAATCGGCTTGCAGGGCGAGGGCCAATTCGCCGATCTGTCTGGCAGACAGCAACACCGAGGCCTTTACAACAAGGAATAACATGGCCCGAATCGTACTTGTTGAACCCTCCCGGCGTGACTTCACGGCGCTGCGTCGATTCCTGCATACAAGCGGCCATCAGTGCGATCTGCATTTCAAGCTGGCGCGACAGGCGCTGACCCACTTGAAGGTCGGTGATTGCGAGCTTCTGATTGTGACGTTGGAACTCCCGGACATTCACGGGTTGGAGCTCGTCACGATGTTGCGGCGCGGTGGTCAGCTGAAATCCTCCACACCTGTACTGGTCTGCTCCAGTCTTGGCTCCTCGCTGAATATCCATCATGCCATCCGGACCGGGGTATCCGGTTTTCTGCGCGCGGACGATCGTCTGAGCCTGATCGGCAGAGCCGTGGATGCTGTACTGGCTGGCGGCACTATCTTTCCCGAACATCGCCGCGTGCCGGTCGGCGCTAACCCCAGGTTGGATTCCGCACTGGTCTTTCCGCCCCACCTGATTGCCGTTCTGCATGGCTTGCGCAGGGGATGCTCCGTCGCTTCCCTGGCGGAGCATCTTTCGTTGTCAGGGGCAAGCATCGGACAGCACAAGCGCCAACTGATGCGCAAGCTATCCGCCAATTCGCTGGATGACCTGTTTCGCATCAGCGAAGAGATCGGGCTCCTGTAGAGACGCGTGGCCCCTGAAGTGCCCTGCTCAATATTGCTCAATGGACGCCTTCTGCTGGGGTGCTCGATGGAATTCAGTGGCTCTTGCATAGTTTTCCTGCGGCCATGCAGGAATTCACTGACATTCAGCTGGGGGCCTCCTTGTAAGAATTCGACCTGCAACCTGCTTCGCGCCGTCAAATCCACGGAGTCGCGGGGCTAACCAATCACCTAACCATTGGCACGCTTCGGGACGCCGGGCGATGCGGGGGTTGACGTGAGGTCGATCACCCTCAGGGCAGTACGTTTCATGACATCAGATACGCATCAGTTCGAAGGGCAAGAGGATCATGGCGGGCTCGCCATGAATGCCTCGGGGCAATCCGAGCAGGCAACCATGTCTCTTGCAGCCGGCCAGATTGCCGAGCGAAGCAAGCCACTGTTCCGCTTCCCGAACGCCGTGTCGCTGCGTGCCAAAGGTTCGCCACGTCCTTCCCTGTCGACGGGGCATATTCCGAGTGAGGCGGAGGCAACCGCAGTGGAGAGCTCTGTCGACGAGAGCGGAACGGATGAGCCCGCCTGTACGGAGCCTTCAAAACAGTTCCAGTCGTTCTGCACGGACAGCGACCTGGCACAAGTCAGTGCGGTGCAGGGCGCGGAGCCACCGGCTCTGGAGGCCTTCGATCTATTGGAAAGAGACCTGGCCGAGCTGGCATCGGCTTGTTCCAGCATGGGGTCTGCCGCTGAACAGTCCCATGAATGCGCCGGCGCGGAGCGCGAATTGAGCGAGCCCCCGGCTCCGCTGAGCGCCGAGGCAGTTCTGCCGCAGATCAACTCGGTCGGCGCCCTCGATGCGATGGCGTCGGGTTTCGCAGTGGCCGGCAGTGCAGACCAATCGCTTTCTCCCCAGTCTCAATATTCCCACGAGGAACTCTCCACCATGAACGCACAAGCTCAATTCCAGCCTTCCGGGACCTCCGTCCAGTCCCCCGCCATGGAGACCGATGGTGTGCTGCTCGACGTACAGTCCACCCTCGACTCGCTGGCTGGCATGGCTCAGGGCCTGTCGCAGCAGAAGCTGGAAAACGTGAAGATGCGTGAGGCGCTCGAGGAACGTCGCCTGGCTACCGTTGAGCGTGAGCGCCAACTGGTCGAACGCGAAGACCGTCTGGCCCAGCTGGAGCAGCGTCTGCAGGATGAGAAGTACGAAATCGAGCGAATTGCCGAACAGAATGCCGCCGTGCTTGCCGAGCGCAGCAGTGCGCTGCAATCCCTGGCTGAAACCGTTGATGGCCGTGACCGCGCCACCAACAAGCGCGCCGAGGTTCTGAATCAGGAGCAGCAGAATATCGAGCGCCAACTGAGCCAGGTACGCGCCCGCACCCAGGAGCTGGACGAGCGTGAAATCGGCCTGCAGCGGCAGGGGGCCGAGTTGGCCGATCGCTTCAAGCAACTGCTCGACGCCAAGGAGCGCTTCGGTGTCATCGTCAGGGGCTTCAACGAGACCGTACGCTTCAACACCACCTACAGTGCGATCAGCCAGTCGGTTGCCACTGGCGACGAAGCCTGACATGGCGGCCTTCTGCTGTCGGTTCGACGGCAGCGGAGACGAAAAGAAAGCCCGGCACTGGCCGGGCTTTTTCATTCGCGGGTGTTACTTGAGTTGCAACCAGATCGGCGCGTGGTCCGAGGGCTTTTCCATACCGCGGATGTCGTAGTCCACGCCGGTTTCGGCGATGCGCCCGCGCAGGGCCTCGGAGGCGAGGATCACGTCGATGCGCAGGCCGCGCTTGGGGGTGTCCTCGAAGCCGCGGCTGCGGTAGTCGAACCAGCTGAAACGGTCGTCAACGCTCGGGTTCTGCAGGCGGAAGCTATCCACCAGGCCCCAGCCCTTGAGGCGGGCGAGCCATTCGCGTTCTTCCGGCAGGAAGCTGCACTTGCCGGTCTTCAGCCAGCGCTTGCGGTTCTCCTCGCCGATGCCGATGTCGCAGTCTTCCGGGGAGATATTGATGTCGCCCATCACGATCAGTTGCTGGTCGGGCTGGAAACGGGTTTCCAGCAGGTCCTGCAGGTCGGCGTAGAAGCGTTGCTTGGCGGGGAATTTCACCGGATGGTCGCGGCTTTCACCTTGCGGGAAGTAGCCGTTCATCACGGTAATGAGCTGGCCTTCGGCGTCCTTGAAGGTGCCCCAGATGAAGCGCCGCTGGGATTCCTCGCCGTCGTTGGGGAAGCCGCGCTGCAGCTCCAGCGGTTCCTGGCGGGACAGCAGGGCGACCCCGTAGTGGCCTTTCTGCCCGTGGTAGTGCACGTGGTAGCCGAGGGCTTCGATCTCCTCGCGGGGGAACTGCTCGTCGGCGACCTTGGTTTCCTGCAGGCCGATCACGTCCGGCTGGTGGCGCTCGATGATCGCCTGGAGCTGGTGGGGACGTGCGCGCAAACCGTTGATATTGAAGGAGACGATTTTCATCCTGGGCGCCCTGGCAAAAGCACGATGCTAGCCCAGGTTGGCCGACCCTGGCGACCCCGGCTAGGCGCTGCTAGGGTTTTGTGGCTGGACTCATAACCATAAGAAGAACTCACACGAAGAGGCGTCCGCATGCCTGATACCCTCGCCGAAGTCCGTCTGCTGGACGGCAACTACAGCGGTGAAGTCCGCTCGCTGCTGTACCACGCCTACCGCCACGAACCCACTTTCGCCTACCTGTTCGAGTCCGACCGCGCCGGATTTGACCAGCGCGTGCGTGCGACCGTCCGCGAGCTGGTCAACCAGCACTTCCTCGAGGAGCTGCCGGCGATCGGCCTGCTGATCGACGACCGCCTGGTGGGGGTGGCGTTGGTGGTTCCGCCGCAACGTCGCCTGGACGTCACCGAGAGCTGGTTCTGGCGCATGCGCATGCTGCTCACCACCGGGTTGGGTTGCACCCGGCGCTACCTGGACTACCACGCGGCCGTGCTCGGCTGCCTGCCACCCGGGCCTTATCACATCCTGCCACTGATCGGCGTGCACCCTGAGTTCCAGGGCAAGCACCTGGGCGAACAGTTGCTGGACGCGCTGCATGCCTGGTGCGCCGAGGACGGCGGTTCCCAGGGGCTGGTGCTGGATACGGGCAACGCACGCTACCTGGAGTTCTACCGACGCCACGGTTACGAGGAGCTGGGCGAGGTGGCGCTGGGGCCGATCCGCGAGCATGTGCTGTTCCATCCCACCCATGGGCACGAGGTGGTGAAAGCGTCTGCGGGATAGCCGGCGCTGTGAATCCTCAGACACCTCCTACGGCTTGAAGGAAGGCAATACGGGGAAAACCCGTGCTAGCATTTCGCGCCATGAGAGTTGTCCAAGGATTGCTTGGGCTGCTGCTGGTAATGGCCTTCTGCTTGCAGAGGGCCCTGGCGGCCGAAGCCCATCTCGACGTTCGTATCACCCCCGCCAACGCTGCGCTCAAGGCCAATATCGAGGCCTACTTGGGCAGCCTTGGCGAGCGTGATCAGGCGGCCCTGCAAAGATTCCGGCGCAACGCCGTAGAGCAGGCGCAGAAGGCCGCCCAGGCTTTGGGTTACTACCAGGCGCGCATCCGCGGACGGGTGACCGATGACAAGGTGCCCACGCTGCGGATCAATGTCCGACCCGGTGAGCCTATTCACTTGCGCAACGTGACTGTGCGCGTCGAAGGTCCCGCCGCCAAGCTCAAGAGCTTTCGGGTTCCCGGCGGTGATGCCCTGAAACCGGGCGCACAGCTCAATCACGGCGCCTATGAGGACGCCAAGCGGCTGATCCAGAACCAGGCGTCGCGCTTCGGTTTCTTCCGCGGCCAGTTCACCCAGCAGCAGTTGCGCGTCGATCCCGAGGCCGGCGTAGCGGACATCGAACTGGTATACGCCAGTGGGCCGCGCTACCGCCTGGGCAAGGTCGACTTCGCCGGCGACTTCCCCTTCGACGAGGACCTGCTGCAGCGCATGGTGCCGTTCAAGGAAGGCGCTGACTACGACTCCGAGCAGATCGCCGATCTCAACCAGGCCTTGCAGTCCAGCGGCTACTTCGACGGCGTGCGGGTCGATGCCGCGCCGACCAATGCCGATGCCGAGGTGGTCCCGGTGCACGTTCACCTGGAGGCGCGCAAGCCGCGCACCATGGGCCTCGGACTGGGCTTCTCGACTGACGTGGGCCCCCGCGCACGGGCCACCTGGACCCGTCACTGGGTCAATCCGCAGGGCCACAGCCTGGGCTTCGAGGCGGAGGTTTCCGCGCCCCGGCAGAACGTCGGCGCCTGGTACGAGATTCCGTTGGACCCGCCGCTCACCGACAAGCTGCGCTTCACCAGCGGCTACCAGTACGAAGACCTGGTGGACACCGAGAGCAAGCTGCTGACCCTTGGCGGTGAGTGGCACCACAAGCTCGACAGCGGCTGGCAGCGGGTGGTCTCGCTGAACTGGCAGCGCGAAGAGTACAAGCTGGGCGACGATTCGGGCCTGAGCAGCTTCCTGATGCCGGGCATCGGCTACTCGATCCTCGAAGCCGACAACAAGATCGACCCCGGCAAGGGCTACCGCCTGCAGTTCGAGGTGAAAGGTGCCAAGGAAGGACTGCTGGCGGATGCCGACGTTGCCCACATCAATGCCATGGCCAAGGGCGTGACCAGTTTCTGGGGTGGGCAGCGCTTGCTCGGACGTATCCAGGTCGGCGGCATCGCCACCAACGACTACAGCGCGATCCCACCGTCGCTGCGCTTCTTCGCCGGCGGCGACCAGAGTGTGCGTGGTTATGACTACCAGACGCTGTCGCCGAAGAACTCCGATGGTGACCGCATCGGTGGCCGCTACATGGTCGCCGGCAGCGTCGAGTACCAGTACCCCATCGCCGAGCGCTGGCGTGTTGCGGCCTTCGTCGACCAGGGCAACTCGTTCAACTCGCTGGACTTCCCCTCGATAAAGACCGGCGTCGGTATCGGTATCCGCTGGATTTCCCCGGTCGGCCCGCTGCGCCTGGACCTCGCCGACGGCCTGGACGAGGACGGCGGCATCCGCCTGCACTTCTCCATGGGGCCTGAACTATGAGTCGCGCCGGCTGGATGCGCACGCTGCGCTGGAGCCTGGGTGGCCTGCTCGGGCTGACGCTGCTGTTGGTGATCGCCGTCGCGGCATTGACCGGCACGCCCGCCGGCAGCCGAGCGGTGCTGAGTTGGGTGCCGGGCCTGAGCGTCGATGCATTCGATGGCCGCCTTGCCGGTGGCTTCAGCGCCAAGCGCCTGGAATGGACCGACGGCGCCACCCACCTGGTGCTCGACCAGCCGCAGATCGACTGGTCGCCTGCCTGCCTGCTGCGCATGACCCTGTGCCTGCACAAGGTCGTGGCCAAAGAAGTGCTGTTGACCCTGCCGCCGAGCGAACCGAGCGAATCGTCCGGCCCCATCGAACTGCCCGACCTGAGCCTGCCGCTGTCGCTGGAGCTGGGTGACATCCGCATCGGCCGCTTCCTGCTCGATGGCCAGGAGCAGCTGCGCGACGCCGAGTTGGCGGCGCATTGGGACCATGAAGGCTTGCACATCGACTCGGTGAAGCTCGCGCGCGATGGTCTGGACCTGTCGCTCAAGGGCTTGCTGAAGCCGACCCAGGGCTGGCCGCTGGAGGCGGAGGGCACTCTTGGGCTGCCGGCGCCGGGTGAGAAGCCCTGGACCTTGCAACTGCAGGCCAAGGGCGAGCTGATGGGGCACCTCAAATTGCAGGCGCAGAGCAGTGGTTACCTGAACGGCAACCTGGACGGCGACCTGCAGCCGTTGGCCGAGAACCTGCCGGCCACTGCACTGGTGACCGCCGACGGCTTCAAGGCGGATGCCTCGCTGCCCGACACCCTGACGCTGAACCAGCTGCGCCTGAATGCCAGCGGCAACCTCAAGGATGGCTACCAACTGGCCGGTGCCGCCGTGCTGCCTGCCGAGGAAAGTCCGGTGGTGCTGACCCTGCGCGGACGCGTCGATGCAGAGGGCGCAGACATCGCCGCGCTCGACCTGAGCGCCGCCAAGGACCAGCGCGTGGCGCTGACCGGCCGCCTCGACTGGAAGGACGCCTTCGCCGCCAACGCCCAGCTCGACTGGCTGGACTTCCCCTGGCGTCGCCTGTACCCGGCCATCGACGAGCCTCCGGTGAGCGTGCATACCTTCAAGGCCGAAGTGAGCTACAGCGACGGTGCTTACCTGGGCAACTTTGACGGTGCCTTCAAGGGGCCGGCCGGCGACTTCACTTTGGCCAGCCCGGTGTCGGGCAACCTCGCGGAAGTCTTCCTGCCGTCGCTGAAATTGGTGGCAGGGCAGGGCAAAGCCGAAGGGCACCTGAAGGTCGGTTTCGCCAATGCGGTGACCTGGGATGCCGCCCTTGATCTGGCCGATCTCGATCCGGCCTACTGGCTCGAAGAGATGCCCGGCCGCCTCGGCGGGCCGCTGCGCAGCAAGGGCTCGCTCAAGGGCGAGACGCTGAACCTCGACGCCAACCTCGACCTTCAGGGCCGTCTGCGCGGCCAGCCGGCCACCTTCAAGGCGAACGCCTCGGCGGCGGGGCAGGCGTGGAAGGTCGATGGCCTGGCGTTGCAGCTGGGCGACAACCGCATCAGCGGGCAAGCCGCGCTGGACCAGCGGCTCTCCGGTCGGCTCGACATCGCCTTGAATCGCCTCGGCCAGTTGTGGCCGCAACTGTTCGGCCAGATCAGCGGCCGCCTTGATCTGGCTGGCACGTTGCAGGCACCGCAAGGGCAGCTGAAGCTCGACGGCCAGCGCGTCGCCTACGCCGACCAGGGCCTGCGCGCGCTGGATCTGACCGCCTCCCTGGATGCTGCCCAGCGTGGCCGGATAAACCTGACGGCCCAAGGGCTGCACAGCGGTGACACGGATTTCGGCGTGCTCAAACTGGACGGCAGCGGCGACCTCAAGCGCCAACAGCTGGCGCTTAACCTACAGGGCAAGCCGGTCGTGCTCGACCTCGGCCTGGACGGCGACTGGAACGGCAAGGATTGGCGCGGGCGCCTTGCCAAGGGGGAGATCCAGAGCGGTGGCCAGGACTGGCGCCTGCAACAGCCGGCGCGCCTGGAGCGCCTGGCGGACGGGCGCATCAACCTCGGCGCCCACTGCTGGGCTTCCGGACCCGCCAGCCTGTGCATGGAAGACCAGCGGTTGATGCCGGACCCGCGCCTGCGCATGCACCTGCGTGAGTTCCCGCTGGACAGTCTGGCTCGCTGGCTGCCCGAAGACTTCGCCTGGAAGGGCAAGCTCGACGGCGACGTGCAGCTCGACCTGCCTGCCAGCGGCCCCAACGGCTCCATCCTGATCAATGCCAACAACGGTACCCTGCGTATCAAGGAGCAGGAAGACTGGGTCGACTTCCCTTACCAGCGACTGCAACTGGAGAGTCGCCTGACGCCTCGTCGCATCGACACCAGCCTGCAGTTCCTCGGCGACAAGCTCGGCAGCCTGCAGGCGCAGGTCCAGCTCGACCCGCGGCCGAAAGCCAAGCCAGTGAGCGGCACCTTCAGCCTCAACGGGCTGGACATTTCCGTGGCCCGGCCGTTCGCGCCCATGGTGGAAACCCTCAAGGGCCACCTCAATGGCAGCGGGCAGATTTCCGGTGGCCTGCTGGCGCCGCGGATAGACGGCGAACTGCGCCTGAACGACGGCGAAATCTCCGGCGGCGACCTGCCGACCCGTTTCGAGCAGTTGCAGGTCACCGCGCGTATCGCCGGCGAGCAGGTGGATCTGAGCGGTGACTGGAAGGCAGGAGGGAACGGCAATGGCAGCCTGTCCGGCCGCATCGCCTGGGCCAGCGGCCTGGATGTCGATGTGAAGCTGCGCGGCAGCCGCCTGCCGGTGACCGTCGAGCCCTACGCCAACCTGGAAGTCGAGCCGGATCTCACCGTGCAGATGGCGGGTGAAAGGCTCGCCGTTTCCGGTTCGGTGCAGGTGCCGCGTGGCGCCATCACCATCCGCCAGTTGCCGCCGTCCACGGTCAAGGTCTCCGACGACACCGTGATCGTCGGCGCGAAGCAGGAACCCAAAAGCGCCCTGGCGCTGAACATGGACATCGACGTCAAGGTCGGCAGTGACAAGCTGACCTTCAGTGGCTTCGGTCTGAATGCCGAGTTGGCCGGGCAGGTGCACATCGGCGACAACATGGACACCCGTGGCGAGCTGCGCCTGAACAATGGCCGCTACCGTGCCTATGGCCAGAAGCTGACCATTCGCCGAGCACGCCTGCTGTTCGCCGGGCCCATCGACCAACCGTTCCTCGATGTCGAGGCGATCCGCAAGGTCGACGACGTGGTTGCCGGCCTGCGCCTGACCGGCAATGCCGAGCAGCCGCGCAGCGAGGTGTTCTCCGAGCCCGCCATGAGCCAGCAGCAGGCGCTGTCCTACCTGGTGCTGGGCCGGCCGATGTCCAGCGGCGAGGATAGCAACATGCTCGGTGAAGCCGCCCTGGCGCTCGGGCTCGCAGGCAGCGCACCGCTGACCGGCGAAGTGGCGCAGAAGCTGGGCATCCAGGACTTCCAGCTAGACACCGAGGGAACCGGCAACAGCACCAGCGTGGTCGCCAGCGGCCAGCTCTCCGACAAGCTCAGCCTGCGCTATGGGGTGGGCGTGTTCGAACCGGCCAACACCATCGCGCTGCGCTACCTGCTTAGCAAGAAGGTCTACCTGGAGGCTGCCAGCGGCCTGGCCAGCTCGCTGGACATCTTCTACAAACGTGACTTCTGAGGCTTTACGTAGGAGCGAGCTTGCTCGCGAGCCCCGTGACCTGCCTTCCGAGCGGACTGCCACAGTGGTGTTCGCGAGCAAGCTCGCTCCTACAGGGAGTCTGAACGTAGGGCGAGTAATCCGGAACGGATTGCTCGCCGCGCTGGCGGATAACGCCTGAGGCGTTATGCGCCCTACGATCCCTGCAAGACCGGCTTGCTCTGGCACTCCGGCAGCCTTCATGGCCCCTTAAGGTAGCCAGCACAGACTGCCCCCGCCGCCGGACGATGTGGCGCACAAGGGGAGAGTCATCATGCGCCTGGACCTGATCAGGACCCACCTGCTCGAATTCATCAACAAGGGCTTCCCGGCCCGTCAGCTGCGCCGTCTGGCCGCACGCGACCTGTTGCGCGGCGCTGCCGCCGGAAGGCTGGCGCCCAATGCGCTGACCGCGGCCTTGCTGGAGTGGTCCGCACTGGAGCCGGCCTCGGTGCTGGATCGCCTGGAAAGCCGGCGCGACGGGTTGAACGAGACAGAGGCAGGCGAGCGTCGGCAGCGCGATGGGCTCAACGAGGTCGACCAGGACCGACCCATCGGCGCCTGGATGCACCTGTGGTACTGCTACTGCAATCCTTTCAACCTGCTGCTCACCGTGCTGGCGACCATTTCCTGGTTCACCGAGGACGTCGAGGCTGCCGTGGTGATCGGCAGCATGGTGGGTATTTCCACGCTGCTGCGTTTCATCCAGGAGAAACGCTCCAACCGCGCCGCCGAGAAGCTCAAGGCAATGGTCAGCAACACCGCCACGGTGTTCCGCAGCGCCGAGGGCGACGGCTCCGCGCAGCGGGTGGAGGTGCCGATCCGTGAGCTGGTGCCGGGCGATGTGTTGTGGCTGTCAGCGGGCGACATGGTGCCGGCGGATGTACGCCTGCTCAGTGCCAAGGACCTGTTCGTCGGCCAGGCCGCGCTTACCGGCGAGTCCCTGCCGGTGGAAAAATTCGCCCAACTGCGCGACGCCCGCCAGGGCAACCCGCTGGAGCGTGACAGCCTGTGCTTCATGGGCACCACGGTGGTCAGCGGCTCCGCCCTGGCGGTGGTCATCGGCACCGGTACGCGCACCTACTTCGGCTCCCTTGCCGAGCGGGTGATCGCCAGCGATCCCACGCCGACAGCCTTTCAGACCGGTGTCAACCGCGTCAGCTGGCTGCTGATCCGCTTCATGCTGGTGATGGCGCCGGTAGTCCTGCTGATTAACGGTTTCACCAAGGGCGACTGGCTGGAGGCCGCACTGTTCGCGCTGTCCATCGCGGTTGGGCTGACCCCGGAAATGCTCCCGATGATCGTCACCTCGACCCTGGCCAAGGGCGCGGTGGTACTCAGCCGGCGCAAGGTGATCGTCAAGCGCCTGGACGCCATCCAGAACTTCGGCGCCATGGACATCCTCTGCACCGACAAGACCGGCACGCTGACCCAGGACCGCATCGTTCTCGAGCGCCACACCGACGCCTTCGGCCAGGTGCAGGACCGCGTGCTGCAACTGGCCTTCCTCAACAGCCATTACCAGACCGGGCTGAAGAACCTGCTGGACGTCGCCGTACTCGAACACGTCGAGCTGCGCCATGCGCTGAAGGTGGACAGTCGCTTCCGCAAGCTCGACGAGATTCCCTTCGATTTCGCCCGCCGACGGATGTCGGTGGTGGTCAGCGAACGCGAGGACAATCACCTGCTGATCTGCAAGGGCGCGCTGGAGGAGGTGCTGTCGGTCTGCGTCACCGTGGAAACCGCCGATGGCATCGAGCCGCTCACCGGGGCGCGCCTGGAAAACATCCGCGCGGTCGCCGATGGGCTCAACCAGGAAGGTCTGCGGGTGGTCGCCGTGGCCACCCGCGAGCTGCCGCCCACCCGTGATACCTATGGCGTGGCCGACGAGAGCGAGTTGTGCCTGGCTGGCTACATCGCCTTCCTCGATCCGCCCAAGGAAACCACCGCGCCCGCGCTGCGGGCATTGGCCGAGAACGGCGTGGCCGTGAAGGTGCTGACCGGCGACAACGATCGGGTGAGTCTGAAGGTCTGCCGTGATGTGGGGCTGGTGGTCGAGGGCGTCCTCCTCGGACCGCAGCTGGACGAACTGGATGATGCCGCGCTGGGCGAAGTAGCCGAATGCACCACGCTGTTCGCCAAGCTCACCCCCAGCCACAAGGAGCGCCTGGTGCGCGTGCTGCGTGAGCGTGGCCACGTGGTCGGTTTCCTCGGGGACGGCATCAACGACGCCCCGGCGCTGCGCACGGCGGACATCGGTATCTCGGTGGATTCGGCGGTGGACATCGCCAAGGAAGCTGCCGACCTGATCCTCCTGGAGAAGAGCCTGATGGTCCTGGAGGAGGGCGTGATCGAAGGGCGGCGCACCTTCGCCAACATGCTCAAGTACATCCGCATGACGGCCAGCTCCAACTTCGGCAACGTGTTCAGCGTGCTGGTGGCCAGCGCCTTCATTCCCTTCCTGCCGATGCTGCCGCTGCAACTGCTGGTGCAGAACCTGCTCTACGACCTGTCGCAGATCGCCATTCCCTTCGACCATGTCGACGACGAGCTGCTGCGCAAGCCGCAGCAATGGAATCCGGACGGGCTGGGGCGCTTCATGGTGTTCTTCGGGCCGATCAGCTCGATCTTCGACATCGCTACCTTCCTCGTGCTCTGGCATGTGTTCGGCGCCAACGCGCCGGAACACCAGACGCTGTTCCAGTCCGGCTGGTTCGTCGAGGGGCTGATCTCGCAACTGCTGGTGGTGCATATGATCCGCACCCGGCGCATTCCCTTCCTGCAGAGCCGCGCCGCCTGGCCGCTGCTGGGCATGACCCTGGTGATAATCGCGGTGGCGATCTTCCTGCCCATGGGGCCGCTGGCGCACTCCTTCCGCCTGCAGGCGCTGCCGCTGGGCTACTGGCCATGGCTGGTGGCGATTCTCCTGGGCTACATGGCGCTGACTCAGACGGTGAAGGGCTGGTTCGCCCGGCGCTATGGCTGGCAGTAGGGAAAGCGGAACCAACGTGCGAACCCGATCACCACTGGTCACGCGGGCATCGGGTTCAATACACTGAGGTATCCGTCTTTTCCTGCTGTGAGTCGTGAACTTGCCGTTGCAAGCCCTTCGCCTGCCGTTGCTCCTGCGTGTGCGCCTCAAATGCCTGGTCCTGCTGGGCCTGGCGCTGGCCAGCGTGCCGCTGGCCGCCTGCGAGAAGACCTTGCGCTGGGACGACGATCCACCCTTCAGCATGCAACTGCCGGACGGCAGCGTCGGCGGCCTTTACGTCGATCTGAACCGTGCCGTACTGGAGCGCCTGGGATGCCAGGTGCGGATGGTCAAGTTGCCCTGGGCACGGGCGCTCAAGGAGCTCGAGTTGGGCCGTCTCGACGTACTGCCCGGCGCCTTCCGCAAGCCGGAGCGCGAGGTCTATGCCTGGTTCTCCGGGGCCGTATTGCCGCCTTCGCGGAACATCCTCTTCGTCCGTCATGGGTTGCCCCAGCGTGACAGCCTGCAGCAACTCTCTGACCTGCCCGGCAGCGGCTTCCGCCTCGGCGCGCAGATCGACGTGTCCTACGGCGAACCCTACCGCCAACTGATGGCCGACCCGGACTTCGCCGCGCGGGTGTTCTTCAACCCCAGCCGCAGCAACCTCTGGCACATGGTCGACAAGGGCCGCATCGACGGCATCATCGCCGACGAACACAGTGGCCAGTACGAACTGCAGCAGCTGGGGCTGGCCAAGCGCATCGAGCCCACGGGCGTAGTGGTGTCAGCGGAGTCGGCGGAAATCGCGTTCAGCAAACGCACCCAGGATGAGGAGTTCGTTCGCCGCTACGCGCAGGTACTCAAGCTGCTCATCGACGCGGGCGAAGACCGGCGCATCCTGCAGCACTACGTCAGTCACTGACGGCTCTTGAGCTCAGGGCTTGCGCCAGAGATTGGTGCGGCGTGCCTTGGCCTCGTGTTCCTCGAACTGGTATTGGCCGACTTCCTCGGGCGTCTGCGCGTCGCTTTGCCGCCAGCGCGCGAGGCCGATGCTCAGCTGCGCGCGGCCAATGTCCAGGGTGTGACCGCAGTTCGGGCATTCCGCCGGGGTGACCCACACCGCAGCGCGCAGGCTGCCGTCGGGTAGCTGCTCGGCGTGCTTGAGGGTGGCGCTCTTGCCCAGCGCGAGTTGCACCAGGGCCGCACGGGAACGCTGGCCGAAGGGTTGTTCCAGTTCCGGGGCGGTGATGCCGCGCAGGTGAATAGTGGTGTCGCTGCCATTCGCGCGCTGGCAGGTCAGCTGGTCGCCGCTGAACACGGCCGTCACCTGGCATTCCTCATCCGCGTGGGCGGCGAGGGGAAGGAAGGAAAGTACGAACAGTGCGGCGGGAACGAATCGCATGGAGCCTCCGGTGGACCCCGTCAGCATAACCGCTGCGAGCATCCATCGGAGCCCCGTTGCAGAGCTTTTACTGGATCAGCGCCATCACCTGTTCGCTGTAGCGCCCGCCAGCGGCTGCCCCGGCCGGGAAGATCGCGTCCAGCTCCAGCAGTTCAGCCTGTGTCAGCGCCAGGTCCACGGCGGCGACATTTTCCTCCAGGTACTTGCGCTGCTTGGTGCCGGGGATCGGCACCAGGTGCTCGCCCTGGGCCAGCACCCAGGCCAGTGCCAGTTGCGAGGGCTTGACCCCGCGAGCAGCGGCCAGCTCGGCGACCTTGTCCACCAGTTGCAGGTTCTTTGAGAAGTTCTCGCCAGTGAAGCGCGGGCTGGAGCGGCGGTAGTCGTCCGGCGCGAAATCCTCGGGGCTCTTCAGCGCACCGGTGAGGAAGCCGCGACCGAGCGGGCTGTAGGGGACGAAACCAACACCCAGGCGTTGGCAGGCGGCCAGTACGCCACTTTCCTCCGGGTCGCGGGTCCACAGCGAGTACTCGCTCTGCAGCGCGGTGATCGGGTGGACCTTGTGTGCGCGCTCCAGTGTTTCTGCCGAGGCTTCGCTCAGGCCGAGGAAGCGTACCTTGCCGGCTTTCACCAGTTCGGCCATGGCGCCGACGGTTTCCTCGATCGGCACCTTGGGGTCGACGCGGTGCTGGTAGTAGAGGTCGATGTGGTCGGTGCCCAGGCGCTTCAGGCTGCCTTCCACGGCCTGGCGGATATACGCCGGGCTGCCATTGGCGCCGCGTACCTGCGGTTGGTCCGGGGTGCGCACGATGCCGAACTTGGTGGCGAGGAAGACCTGCTCGCGCTTGCCTTTCAGGGCGCGGCCGAGCAGTTCCTCGTTGGTGTGCGGGCCATAGATGTCGGCGGTGTCGAGCAGAGTAATGCCCCGCTCCAGCGCGCGGTGCAGGGTGGCGATGGATTCGGCCTCATCGCTGCCGGTGGTGTAGAAGTCGGACATGCCCATGCAGCCGAGGCCGATGGCGGAGACGACGGGGCCTTGCGAGCCCAGGCGACGGGTCTTCATGCGGGATTCTCCGAGGTGAGGAAAGGGGCAGGACCATTCTTGTTGTTTGTCAGGCATGGATAAACCGGCAGATTGTGGTTTAACTATTTGGCCAGGATGAATAATCGGAGTACGCCATGGACCGCTTGCAGGCCATGCAGGTCTACACCCGTATCGTCGAACTCAAGGCCTTCGGCAAGGCGGCGGACAGCCTGCAGATGCCGCGCGCCAGCGTGACCCAGCTGATCCAGCAACTGGAGATGCACCTGGGTGTGCAACTGCTGCGCCGCACCACGCGGCAGGTCAGCGTCACCGCCGACGGCCAGGCTTACTACGAACGCTGCGTGCGCCTGCTGGAAGACCTGGAGGAGGCGGAGAACTGCTTCTCGGACTCGCCCGACAACCCGCGCGGCAAGCTGCGCATCGATCTGCCCAGTTCGCTGGGGCGGCTGGTGGTGATCCCGGCGCTGCCGGAGTTCTGCCGGCGCTACCCGCAGATCGAGTTGGAACTGAGCCTGAATGACCGTCAGGTGGACCTGGTGCGCGAGGGCGTGGACTGCGTGCTGCGCGCAGGTGAATTGCCGGATTCCAGCCTGGTCGGTCGGCGCATCGCCGAGCTGGAGCAACTGACCTGCGTGAGCCGCGCCTACGTGCAGGAGTTTGGCTTGCCCGAGCATCCGGATCGGCTCGAAGGGCATCTCGCGGTCAATTACCAGTCGGCCTCCAGCGGACGCATCTTCGACCTGGAGTTCCGCTTCGACGGCCAACTGCGCACTCAGCGGCTGCCCAGCCGGATCTCGGTGAACAACGCCGACGCCTACATTGCCGCCTGCCGCGCCGGTTTCGGTGTGATCCAGGCACCGCGCTACCACCTGCGCGAAGGACTCGCCAGCGGTGAGCTGGTAGAAGTGCTGCGCGGCTGGCAGCCGCCGCCGCTGCCGGTGAGCGTGCTGTACCCGGTACGCAGGCAGATGTCGCGGCGCCTGCGGGTGTTCACCGATTGGCTGGGCGGAGTGTTTGCGGCGGGCATCGGCTGAGCCGTCGCTCGTCGGAAAGCCGCCGGGAGCGGGTGCCGACGTCACCGTGCTGGCTATGCTAAAGGCCGCCGTAGAGCGGTCCGCAGTCGCTGAAGTTGCGGCGTTTCTTTTCAACCACTCCCTGAAGGAAACGACCTAAATGAGCTTCGTCAAAGCGAAAGATGGCACTGAGATCTTCTACAAGGATTGGGGCAGCGGGCAGCCGGTGGTGTTCTCCCACGGCTGGCCGCTCAACGCCGATGCCTGGGATGCGCAGATGCTGTTCCTGGTGCAGAAGGGCTACCGGGTCATCGCCCATGACCGGCGCGGCCACGGCCGCTCTGGCCAACCGGCCAAGGGCAATGACATGGACACCTATGCCGACGACCTGGCGGCGGTGATCGACGCGCTCGACCTCAAGGGCGCGACCCTGGTGGGGCACTCCACCGGTGGCGGCGAGGTGGCGCACTACATCGGCCGCCATGGCACCAAGCGCCTTTCCGGCGCGGTGCTGATCGGCGCGGTGCCGCCGCTGATGCTCAAGACTGCGGCCAACCCCGGTGGCTTGCCGATCGACGTGTTCGACGGCATTCGCAAGGGTGTGAAGGAAGACCGCTCACAGTTCTACAAGGACCTCGCGCTGCCGTTCTACGGGTACAACCGGCCGAATGCGAAGAAGTCCCAGGGCGTGATCGACAACTTCTGGCTGCAGGGCATGACCGGCGGGCACCTGGGGCACTACCTGTGCATCCATGAATTCTCCGAGGTGGATTACACCGCAGACCTGAAGAAGATCGACGTGCCGGCACTGATTCTCCACGGCGATGATGACCAGATCGTGCCCATCGGCGCCGCCGGCCAGCGCTCGGTGGAACTGGTGCAGAAGGGCGAGTTGAAGGTCTACAAGGGCGGCCCGCATGGCATGTGCACCACCCTGGCCGATCAGGTGAACGAGGATTTGCTGGCCTTCCTCAATCGCTGAAGCCATTCGCGATCAAGCTCGCTCCTACAGGTGCCAGGGTGCTCTTCCTGTAGGAGCGAGCTTGCTCGCGAACCCTCTGCTCAATGAACGTGCTGCAACACGTTCACCAGCGTTCCCCGCGGATCGCGCACGTAGAAGCGCCGAACACCCCAGGGTTCCAGGGTCAGCGTGTAGGCGATCTCATGGCCGCCGGCCTGGGCACGCTCATACACCTCGTCGAGATTGTCCACCTCGATGGAAAGGTCGGGTACCGGCGCGCCGGAGCCCCCTTCGCTGGCAAGGCTCATCTGTGCCAGGGCGCTGTCACCGCTGGCGAGGGTGATCAGCCAGCCGTGGTCCATCACGATTTCCAGGTCGAACAGTTCGCGATAGAAACGTGCGACTTCGGCAGGCTTGCCGGTGGCGAGGTTGGCGACGATGCGGCGGACAGTCATGGCGGCGCTCCAAATGGGGACGCCGCCAGCATAGACCGTCAGTGTGCCGGACGCGCCGGTGGCATGCGGCGGCGGTGGATGCGGTAGAACTGGTAGAGCACGCCGATGACAAAGAGCAGCAGCGCGATCATCACCGCCGTCTGTACCGGTGGCGAATCCGGACCGTGGCCGATGGGGTTGGACGGCGGCAGGCGCGACAGGGATTCGTTGAGCGTGGGGATCATCATCAGGAAGAAGCTGAAGCTCATCGCTGCCGTTTCCAGGTATTCGCCCAGGCCGCCCAGCGCGCCGATCCGTTGCGCATAGCTGCCCACCGCAATGGCGATGAGGCAGAGGATGCCGATGGCATGTCCGGCATTGAAGCCGCCGGTACTGGATAGACCGAAGGCGGTGAGCACCCCGAGGATCATGCCGTACACATACCAGCGCCCGACCGGGCTGCGCGGATCGATGCGCCCCGCCTGGTAGAAGGCCCAGATGCCCGCAACCAGCGGCACCAGGCTGATGGCGGTATGCACGATACCCAGGGTGGAAAGGGGATTGGCCATGACGAACGCCTCCGCAGTGGGCACAGGGACGCCACGCATCCACGAGCTGTGCCTGGGCACGGAGGGGCGGGTGTGTTGTCAGGTTAGACGCAACCCGTGTGGGCGCGGGGCCTGGCCGGATTCAGCCGACGAACGTCACAGGCGCTTGTTGAGCCAGCGCGCCAGACGGTCGCCACCGAACTGGATCAGGGTCACCAGTGCTACCAGCAGGATGATCACGGTCAGCATTACCTGGGTGTCGAAGCGCTGGTAGCCGTAGCGGTAGGCCAGGTCGCCCAGGCCACCGGCACCGATGGCGCCAGCCATGGCCGAGGAGTTGATCATGGTCACCAGGGTGATGGTGAAGCCGGCAACGATGCCCGGCCGCGCCTCGGGCAGCAGCACGTTCCAGATGATGTGCCGGGGCTGGCAGCCCATCGCCTGCGCGGCCTCGATCAGGCCGTGGTCGACCTCGCGCAGGCTGACCTCGGCGATGCGTGCGAAGAACGGCGTGGCGGCGATGGTCAGCGGCACCACCGCCGCCCACACGCCATAGCTGGTGCCGACGATCAGGCGGGTGAAGGGAATCAGTGCGACCATCAGGATCAGGAACGGAATCGAGCGCAGCACATTGACCACGCTGCCCAGGCCCTGGTTGACCAGGCGCGCCTGGAAAATTCCGCCGGGGCCGGTGGTGACCAGTACCAGGGCCAGCGGGATGCCCACCAGGAACACGATGGCCGAAGACGCGCCGATCATCAGCAGCGTATCGAGCAGACCTTGCAGCAGGCGATCAGGCATGGGTGAGCACCTCCAGGCGATCGGCAACGTCGCGGGCACGTTCGAGCAGTTGCGGGGCGCTGCTGGCTGGGGTGGCGACGCTCAGCAGCAGACGGCCGAGGGCGCGGCCCTGGATACGCTCGATGCCGCCATGCAGCAGGCTGATGCGGCCGCCCAGGGCTTGGGCGATGGCCTGCAGGTCGGGCTCCTGTTCGCGCACGCCGGTGTAGTGCAGGTCGAGGATGACTTCGTTGTCCGAGGGGT
The DNA here is from genome assembly GCF_057444315.1 of Pseudomonas sp. PVC-3-1. Lineage (NCBI taxonomy): Bacteria > Pseudomonadati > Pseudomonadota > Gammaproteobacteria > Pseudomonadales > Pseudomonadaceae > Pseudomonas > Pseudomonas sp. PVC-3-1. The sequence continues at coordinate 5,022,772 of NZ_CM172023.1, read as the reverse complement.
GTTCCAGCCGTGCCAGCAGGTCCGGCGGCAGGTGCTGCTGCAGCGAGCCGAGCAGGGTGCGGCTGACTTCATGCTGCGGGTTGCCGAAGACTTCCCAGACGTCGCCTTGCTCAACGATGCGCCCGCGTTCGAGTACCACCACGCGGTCGCAGATTTCGCGGATCACCGCCATCTCGTGGGTGATCAGCACGATGGTCAGGCCCAGGCGACGGTTGATGTCGCGCAGCAGTGCAAGGATGGCCTGGGTGCTCTCCGGGTCGAGCGCCGAAGTGGCCTCGTCGCAGAGCAGGATTTCCGGCTGGTGCACCAGCGCGCGGGCGATGCCGACACGCTGCTTCTGCCCGCCGGAGAGTTGCGCCGGGTAGGCGTGGCGCTTGTCTTCCAGCCCCACGAGCTGCAGCAGTTCGTCGACCCGCTCGGCGATGCGCGCCTTCGGCACGCCAGCCACGCGCAGGGGCAGGGCGATGTTCTGCGCCACCGTCTTGGCCGACATCAGGTTGAAGTGCTGGAAGATCATGCCGACGCGACGGCGCAGGCCGACCAGTTGCTGGGCGTCGAAGGTGCCGATGTCCTCGCCGTCGATCAACACCTGGCCGACGCTGGGGTTTTCCAGGCGGTTGAGGGTGCGGATCAGCGAGCTCTTGCCGGCGCCGCTGCGGCCGATGATGCCGAACACTTCGCCACGGCGGACGGAGAGTTCGATGTCGCTCAGCGCCTCCACCGGGCCGTGGTGGCCGACGTAGGTCTTGCCCAGCCCGCGCAGGGCAATGTGCTGGGTGGCGAGTTCGAGATTGCGGTTGAAGCTGACCATGGTGGGGGCCTGTTCTGAGTTTGGGAGCGAGAGCTGGCGTAGGAGCGGACTTCGTCCGCGATGGCATCCGACGCGAGGCGAACCTATCGCGGACGGAGTCCGCTCCTACATAAACGCTTGCGCTTTTATTGCCAGGAACGTAGGTACGGTGAGGGCGCGTGCTCTTTGTAGGAGCGAGGGGGACGCCTAGTCCTTGCTCGCGAACGAACCCCGCTGCGGTGGTGAATGGTTCGCGAGCAAGCTCGCTCCTACAGGGTCAATTCCAGCCCGGCTGGTAGAGCGAGCCGTGGGCCTTGTCCAGCGCGGCGCGGACCTGCGGTGAATGCTGGTAGAGATCGACGAACTGCTTGAGCTTGCCGTCCGGGTCCTTGTAGTCATCGCGGGTGACGAACTGGATGACGTACTCCTTGTTCTCGATACCGTCGAACAGCAGCGCGCTGTTCGGGTCGATCGTCCCGGCCAGGCGGATGTAGTGCGGGTAGCCCTGGGCGAGGTCGACGTCATCCAGCGCGCGCACCAGCTGCACGGCTTCCAGTTCGATGATCTGGATGTGCTTCGGGTTGGCCACGATATCGTCCAGCGTTGCCTTGTAGCCCACGCCATCCTTGAGCTTGAGCAGCCCGGCCTTCTGCAGCAGTTGCAGGCCGCGGCCGCCGTTGATCGGGTCGTTGGCGATGGCAACCTTGGCGCCATCGGGCAGGTCGGCGATGGCCTTGAACTTGGTCGAATACAGGCCGATGTTGTTGATGATCCCCGGCGCGAACGCCTTCAGATGCAGGCCGCCCTCGCGGTTGGCGTTCTCCAGGAAGGGCGTGTGCTGGAAGTAGTTGGCGTCGATGTCGCCGTGGTCGAGGGTGATGTTCGGCGCGTTCCAGTCGGTGAACTCCACCAGTTCGACTTTCAGGCCCTGCTGGGCGGCTTCCTTCACTGCCACCTCCAGCGGCGGGGCGAAGGCTGCGGTGGTGCCCAGGCGCAGGGTGTCGGCGGCCTGGGCCAGGCCGGCGGCGAGGAGGCTCAGCGAAAGGCCGAGGGAAAGCTTGAAGCGTGCATGCATGGCAACGAATCCTTTTTGATCTGCTTAAAGAGAGAGGGCCGGAGTCGCTCCAGTGGCGGATTGTGCGCGGTAGCTCGCGCCGACATGCCGCGCGGGCAGCCGGGCGCGGCCGGCGCCGAAGAGTTTTTCCCGCAGGGTGCCGTCTGCGTAGGCGGTCTTGTAGGCGCCGCGGTTCTGCAATTCGGGCACCACCCACTCGATGAAATCGGCGTAGCTTTCCGGCTCCACGGTGCGGGTCAGGTTGAAGCCGTCCAGGCCTGCGTCGTTGATCCAGCCCAGCAGCTCATCGGCGACCTGCTGTGGGTTGCCCACCAGCGTGGTGTAGCGGCCGCCGAGGGCCAGTTGCTCCAGCAACTGGCGCACCGTGGCGTCGGTGCGGGCGACGGTCAGCGCCTTGGTGGCGGACTCGATGGCGTTGGTCTTCTCGTAGCGGATCGGCTCGTCCAGCGCATAGCGCGAAAAGTCGATGCCGGTGGTGCTGGCGAAGTGCGCCAGGCCTGCCTCGGCGCTGGCGAAGCGGCGGTACTCGGCGAGCTTGTCGCGGGCCTCGGCCTCGGTCGGTGCGACGATGACGTTGATACCCATGAATACCTTGATGTCGTCCGCCCGGCGTCCGGCATCGACCGCTGCCTGGCGGATGCGATCCACCAGCACGCGGGTGGCTTCGCGGGTCTGTGCTGAGACGAAGACACACTCGGCGTGGCGCGCGGCGAAGGCCAGCCCGCGATTGGACGCGCCGGCCTGGAACAGCAGCGGCGTGCGCTGGGGCGAGGGTTGGCTGAGGTGGTAGCCCTCGACGTCGAAGAACTCGCCGTGGTGGCGGACCTTGTGCACCTTGCCCGGCTGCGCATAGAGACGGCGCTGGCGGTCGGCGAGCACCGCGTCGTCTTCCCAGCTGCCTTCCCAGAGCTTGTAGAGCACTTCCAGGTATTCATCGGCGCGGTCGTAGCGGCGGTCGTGGTCGATCTGCCGCTCCTGGCCCATGGCGCGGGCGGTGCTTTCCAGGTAGCCGGTGACGATGTTCCAGCCGACGCGGCCGTCGCTCAGGTGATCCAGTGTCGAGAGCCTGCGGGCGAACGGGTAGGGCGCCTCGTAGGTGAGGTTGGCGGTGACGCCGAAGCCCAGGTGCCGGGTAGCTCCAGCCATGGCCGAGACCAGCATCAGCGGATCATTCACCGGCAGCTGGATGGCTTCTTTCGCAGTGAGGTCGATGCCGTTCTGGTAGACGTCGTAGACACCAAGGATGTCGGCGAGGAACAGGCCGTCGAACAGACCCTTTTCCAGCAGGCGGGCGAGGTCGGTCCAGTGGCTGAGCTTGTTGAAGTCGGTGGAGCGGTCGCGTGGGTGGGTCCACAGACCGTGGTTGATGTGGCCGACGCAATTCATGCTGAAGGCGTTGAGGAGAATCTGCTTCTGGCTCATGGGAAATCCCTGCTGACGGTGCCCTTGTAGGAGCGAGATTGCTCGCGAACCGATTGGAACTCGGGCTGTTCGCGAGCAAGCTCGCTCCTACAAAAAACAGCTGCCATGGCGGATAGCGCCGTAGGCGTTATGCGCCCTACATCGCCGGCCGGGTGCCTGTAGGAGCGAGCTCGCTCGCGAACCGATGGATGCTCGGGCTGTTCGCGAGCAAGCTCGCTCCTACAAAAAACAGCTGCCATGGCGGATAACGCCGTAGGCGTTATGCGCCCTACATCGCTGGCCGGGTGCCTGTAGGAGCGAGCTCGCTCGCGAACCGATGGATGCTCGGGCTGTTCGCGAGCAAGCTCGCTCCTACAAAAAACAGCTGCCATGGCGGATAACGCCGTAGGCGTTATGCGCCCTACATCGCTGGCCGGGTGCCTGTAGGAGCGAGCTCGCTCGCGAACCGATGGATGCTCGGGCTGTTCGCGAGCAAGCTCGCTCCTACAAAAAACAGCTGCCATGGCGGATAACGCCGTAGGCGTTATGCGCCCTACATCGCTGGCCGGGTGCCTGTAGGAGCGAGCTTGCTCGCGAACCGATGGGCGCTTGGGCTGTTCGCGAGCAAGCTCGCTCCTACGAAGAGCCGGCACGGTGCGAGGCAGAGCACTCCTGTAGGAGCGGACTTCGTCCGCGATGGGGCGCAGTGCAGGGGCTGATCGCGGACGGAGCCCGCTCCTGCGACAAGCGTGTTCGGCACGACGCATCAGATCGTCCCCCGGCGTGGCGGCAGCTTGCCGTTGAGGTAGTAGTTGCCCACCGCGAAGTACTTCCAGCGCGCCGGGTCGTGCAGGGTGTGCACGCGGGCGTTGCGCCAGTGGCGATCCAGGCCCAGTTCGGCGAGGCTGGCGCGGCTGCCGCCCAGTTCGATCAGCTTGCTGCCGGCGAGCAGCGAGACTTCGGTGGTAATGGCGCGCGCCTCGGCCACGGCGATGGAGGCGGCGGCAACGCTTTCGGCAGTCGGCTCGGCGGTGGCTGCGTCGAGCACTCGGCCGGAGCGATCCAGCAGTGCTTCGGCGGCATGCAGGCGGATCGCCAGGCGGCCCACCTCGTTGATCGCCAGCGGATCGTCGCTGGCCTTGTCGACGCCGGAATCGATCCACGGCCGTGCCTTCTCGCGCAGGAAGGTCAGCGTGTCTTCATAGGCGCCGCGAGCGATGCCGACATCGATGGCCGCGTGCAGAATCTGCGCATACGGGCCAACGGTGGTCGGGCGCTCGAAGGCAGCCTGGAACGAGACGATGTCGTCCTCACTGACCTGAGCGCCATCGAACACCACGCTGCCGCTGCCGGTGGTGCGCTGGCCGAAGCCGGACCAGTCGTCGATGATCTCGACGCCTGGAGTGTCGCGCGGGATGAAAGCGAACTGTTGCAGGCCATCGTCATCGATCACCAGTGTGGGAATGCGTTGCGCGTAGAGCGCGCCGGTGCAGTAGAACTTGCGGCCGTGAATGCGCAGTCGGCCGTCCTCGCGCTTGAGGCGCGTGGTGCGGTCATGGGCGGTACGGGTGCCGATCTCTGCCAGCGCGTTGCCGAAGCGCACGCCGGCCAGCACCTCGGCAAACAGGCGGGCTTTCTGCTCGTCGTTAGCATTCACCCGCAACAGTTCGACAGCGTAGAAATGATTCTGCGGAATCTGCCCCAGCGAGCCGTCGGCGGCGGAGATGATGGCGATCACCCGCGCCACGGTCACGCGGGAGACGCCCGCGCCGCCATACTCGCGCGGCACGGTGATGCCCCACAGGCCGGAGCGGCTGAAACGCTCCAGTTCGTCGATGGGCAAGCGCCGCTCGCGGTCACGGACGATAGCGCCCTCGCGGAAGTCGGCAGCCAGGGCGCGGGCGACGTCGAGGGCTTCGTCGTCGCTGCGGATGATATGGACGGGGTTTGCCAGTTCTGGGGTGGTCAATACGAGACTGTTCATCGGCGCTCCTCAGATCCAGGAATGACGCGCGGGGCGGGCGCCGTTGAGGTGGTAGGCGCCGACTGCCTGGACCTTCCAGCGCACCGGGTCGTGCAGGGTGTGCACGCGGGCGTTGCGCCAATGGCGGTCGAGGTTGAATTCGGCGAGGGTGGCGCGGCTGCCGGCCAGCTCGAAGAGCTTTTCGCTGGCGGCCAGGCTGATCTCGGTGGTCAGCACCTTGGCCTCAGCCACGGCGATGGAAGCACGGGCCGCAGACTCGTCGTCGACGGGCCGCGCGCTGACTTCGTCGAGCACATGGCCGGCACGCTCCAGCAGCGCTTCGGCGGCGTGCAGTTCGACTTGCAGGCGGCCGATCTCTAAGAGGGTGAAGGGCTCTTCGCTGGCGTGCTCGACGTTGGCATCGATGAACGGACGGGTGCGCGTGCGGATGAAGTCGACGGCATCTTCCAGGGCATTCGCCGCGATGCCCGCATCGATGGCGGCCTGGATCAGTTGCGAAACGGCACCCTGAATGTTGGGCACGTCGGCCAGGCGACCGTTGTGGATCACCAAGGAGCCTGCGACGGGGGCATCGTCCAGCAGCACGGTGCCGCTGGCGGTGGTGCGCTGACCGAAGCCGGACCAGTCGTCGACAATGCGCAGACCTTCCACGCCGCGCTCAACGAAGCCCATGACTGCGCGACCTTCCTCGTCGATAGCCTTCACCGCGACCCAATGAGCGAACAGCGCGCCGGTGGAATAGAACTTCTCGCCGCTGACGCGGAAGTGTTCGCCGTTGCGAACCAGACGTGCCTTGAGTTCGAGGGTGTTTCTGGTATTACGCTCGGGCCCGGCATTGCCGATGCGCCGGCCGTTGAGCACGCCGCCGAATAGCACGCGCTTCTGCGCGTCGTTGGCGACGTTGTCGATCACGTTGAGCAGGCCGAACTGGTTCTGCGGAATCTGCCCCAGTGCCGGGTCGGCGGCGCAGATTACGCGGAAGACTTCGGCCACGGTGGCGTAGGAGACCTGCGCACCGCCGTACTCGCGGGGGACGCTGATGCCGCCCAGGCCCAGGGCGGTGAAATGTTCCAGCTCGCGCCAGGGCAGCGCGCGCTCGCGGTCGCGGGCGGCGGCGCCGGGTTTCGCCAGGCGGGCCACTTCGTGGGCGGCTTCGATGGCCTGGGCGTCGTTGTCGATGCGGCGCGCCGGGAGTTGCCGGGGCGCCTGGTCACGAAGGTCCTTGGGTGCGGATTCGTTGGTCATGCATTGCCTTCTTGTGGCTGAAGTTACGACGTGGGTGGTCCCTCACCGCACGGGCTTTTCGTAGGAGCGAGCTTGCTCGCGAACGAACCCCGCTGCGGGGCGAAAGGTTCGCGAGCAAGCTCGCTCCTACAGGGGGCGGCGCTTAGAACGCCGGCGCAATCTCGCCCTTGTAGCGGGTCAGGATGAACTGGCGGACTTCCGGCGAATTCAGCACCTTGGCCAGCTTCTGGATGCCCGGGTCCTGGATGTTGTCCGGGCGGGCGACGAGGAACTCGGCGTAGAGGTCCTTGCCCTTCTCCACGATCAGCGCGCTCTTGGTGTCGATGCCGGCTTCCAGCGCGTAGTTGGCGAAGATGAAGGCCAGGTCCACCTGCTTCACCGCGCGGGCCAGCAGGGCGCCTTCCAGCTCACGGATCTTCAGGTGCTTGGGGTTATCGGTGATGTCGCGCTGGGTGGACTGCGGATTGCTCGGGTCCTTGAGCTTGATCAGGCCGCTCTCGGCCAGCAGCACCAGGGCGCGGCCGGTGTTCACCGGGTCGTTGGGGATGGCCACGCTGGCGCCATCGGGCAGCTCGGCGAGGGACTTGTACTTGGTGGAGTAGGCGCCGAAGGGCTCGATGTGGATGCCCACCACCGGCACCAGGTCGGTGTGGCGGGTCTTGTTGAAGTCATCGAGGAACGGACGGTACTGGTAGTAGTTGGCGTCGAGGTTCTTCTGCGCGAGCTGCAGGTTGGGCTGGATGAAGTCGGTGAAGACCTTGATGTCCAGGTCGACGCCTTCCTTGGCCAGTTCCGGTTTGACGAATTCGAGGATCTCGGCGTGGGGCACCGGGGTGGCGCCGACAACGAGTTTCTCCCCCGCTTGAGCGGAGAAGGCGACGACGGCCGCCAGAATGGCGATGGCCTTTTTCATGGGTGTTGCTCCTGGGCAGTAGTGGGTGGGCCGTCGTGGTGTGGACGTGGGGCCTTGATGGCAGCGGGCCCGGCTGCCGGCGGGTGGATCGGGATGCCGCTCCCGGATGGGGAGTGGGCGGGGAATTCAGCGCCGGGTGTAGCGCACTACAAGCCGGTCGCCGCTCATCTGCAGGGCCTGCACCAGCAGGATCAGCAGGGCGACGGTGATGATCATCACGTCGGTCTGGAAGCGCTGGTAACCGAAGCGGATGGCCAGGTCGCCGAGGCCGCCGCCGCCGATCACGCCGGACATCGCGGTGTAGTCCACGAGCACGATGGCGGTGACGGTCACGGCGGCGATCAGCCCGGTGCGCGCTTCTGGCAGCAGGGTGTGCCAGATGATCTGCCAGGTGCTGGCGCCCATCGCCTGGGTGGCTTCGACCAGGCCGCGGTCGACTTCGCGCAGGGCGGTTTCCACCAGGCGGGCGAAGAACGGCGTGCAGCCCACCACCAGCGGCGGGATGGCGCCGGCGACGCCCAGCGAGGTGCCGGTGATCAGCGTGGTCACTGGTATCAGCACGATCAGCAGGATGATGAATGGCAGCGAGCGCAGCATGTTCACCACCACCGAGAGCGCGCGGTACAGGCCCGGCCTGGCATGCAGTTGGCGCTTGCCGGTGAGGTACAGCAGCACGCCCAGCGGCAGGCCCAGCAGCACGGTGAAGGCGAGCGCGCCGCCGAGCATGGCCAGGGTGTCCAGGCAGGCCTGGGCGAGGTCGTGCCAGTCGAGGTTGCGGAACCAGCCGTCCATCATTCGCGGCCCCTGCGTAGCTTGGCAGCGCGGTGCGAGGCGCCGAGGCGGTCGCCCTGGCCGAACAGCTTGTTGCGTAGCGTGCCCTGTTCGTACTCGCGCTTGAACAGGCCGCGTGCCTGCAGTTCCGGCACCAGCAGGTCGACGATGTCGACGAAGGTCTCCGGGGCCACCAGGCTGGAGAGGTTGAAGCCGTCCACGTCGGTTTCCTCGACCCAGGCCTGCAGCTGGTCTGCCACAGTCTGCGGCGAGCCCACCAGCAGCGGGCCGTCACCACCCAGGGCGCAGTAGTCGGCTATCTCGGCCGCAGTCCACTGGCGCTGTGGGTCGGCAGCGCTGAATGCGTCCACCGCGGACTGGATGGCGTCACTCTGTACGTGGCGCAACACCTGGTCCGGTGCGTACTCGCCGAAGTCGATGCCGGTCCAGCCGGAGACCAGTGCCAGCGCGCCTTCGCGGTCGCTGTACTGGCGGTAGTCTTCCAGCTTGGCCAAGGCTTGTGCGTCAGTGGGTGCGACGATCACCGTGAGCTGGTTCAGCACCAGCACGTCGCTGGCCTGGCGGCCCGCCTCCACGGCGAGCCGACGCAGGTCGGCCACCTGGTCGCGGAGGATATTCTTCGTCGGTGCGGCGACGAATACGCACTCGGCATTGCCGGCGGCGAAAGCCTTGCCGCGACTCGACGCACCGGCCTGGTAGAGCACCGGGGTGCGCTGCGGCGATGGCTGGCTGAGGTGGAAGCCGGGCACCTCGAAGTGCTCGCCCTTGTGCTCGATGGGGTGCACCTTGCGCGGGTCGGCATAGACGCCGCTCTGGCGGTCGGCGACCACCGCGTCATCGTCCCAGCTGGCTTCCCAGAGCTTGTAGCAGACCTCCAGGTATTCCTCGGCCAGGGCGTAGCGCTGCTGGTGGTTGAGCTGCTGCTTCAGCCCCAGGTTGCGCGCGCCGCTGTTCAAGTAGGAGGTGACGATGTTCCAGCCGGCGCGGCCACGGGTCAGGTGGTCCAGCGTGGAGAGGCGCCGGGCGAAGGGGAACGGGTGCTCGAAGGACACCGAGGCGGTGATGCCGAAGCCCAGGTGCTCGGTGGCCGCCGCCATGGCCGGGACGATCTGCAACGGATCGTTGGCTGGCACCTGCGCGCCAGCGGACAGCGCGGCGTCGGCGTTGCCGTGGTAGACGTCGTAGACGCCCAGCACATCGGCGAGGAACAGGCCGTCGATCTTGCCGCGTTCGAGGGTTTTCGCCAGTTCGATCCAGTAATGGATGTCGGTGTAGCGCGCCGCCTGCTGGTCGCGCGGGTGGCGCCACAGGCCGGGCGAGAGGTGCCCGACACAGTTCATGGCGAAGGCGTTGAGACGGATCTGCTTGCTCATCGCGCGTCCTCAGTTCCAGTCGTGGCGCGGCGGGCGCTTGTCATTGAGCAGCCAGTTGCCGACCAGGTGGTACTTCCAGCGCACCGGGTCGTGCAGGGTGTGCACGCGGGCGTTGCGCCAGTGGCGGTCGAAGCCGTGGCGGGCGAGGGTGGAGCGGGTGCCGCCCAGTTCGAACAGCTTGTTGGTAGCGTCGATGGCGACTTCGGTGGTCAGCACCTTGGCCTTGGCCACGGCGACCGAGGCGCGAGCGACGTTGTCTTCGTCGGGCGCCGGGCGGGCGGCGTCCATCACCTTGCCGGCGCGCTCCAGCAGCGCGTCGGCGGCTTCGATGCGGATGCCCAACTCACCGACCTGGATGATGGTCAGCGGGTCTTCGCTGGCCTTCTCCACGCCGGCGTCGATCCACGGGCGCGCCTGCTCGCGGACGAAGGCGATGGTGTCGCGAAGCGCAGCGCGGGCGATGCCGGCGTCAATGGCGGCGGTGGTGATCTGGGCGAACGGGCCGGCCAGGGTCGGCACGTCGTAGGAGCGGTGCGTGGGGAATACGTTGAACGCCGGCACGCGCAGGCCTTCCACCAGCACGGTGCCGCTGGAGGTGGTGCGCTGGCCGATGCTGGCCCAGTCGTCGACGATCACCAGCCCCGGCGTACCGCGCGGGACGAAGGCCAGCTGGGCGTTGTTCTGCTCATCCAGGCCGAGTACGCCGATCCAGTGGGCGTAGAGCGAGCCGGTGCAGTAGCCCTTGCGGCCATCGATGACCACATTGTCGCCGTCGTGGCGCAGGCGGGTCTGGATATCCTGGACGTTCTTGCCGCCGGTTTCCGAGAGGGCGTTGGCGAAGCGGTTGCCCTTGAGTGCGAGGTTGAAGAAGAAGCGCTTCTGCTCGTCGCTGCCCTGCAGGCGGATGTCTTCCAGCAGGCAGTAGTGGTTCTGCGGAATCTGCCCCAGCGATGGGTCGGCGGCGGAGACAATGGCGATCACTTCGGCGAGGGTGGCGTAGGACACCTCGGCGCCGCCGAACTCGCGCGGCACGGTGATGCCCCACAGGCCGCTGTTGGAGTAGACCTCGACGACCTCGGGCGGGACTTCGCGATTGCGGTCGCGCTCCGCGGCGCCTTCGAGCAGGAAGGCGGCGACCTTGTGGGCGACTTCGATGGCCTCGGCGTCGGAGGCGATTACCTGGGCGTTCGGCTCACGGACGTCGTAGTGGGCGGATTCGGGGAGTTGGGACATGGCAGTACAGCGACCTCGGGGCAGATGAATCGGCCCGGTGTTCGGGCCTGTCTGTTCAGGTCATTGCACAAGCTGTGCCGGAAATTTAAATCCTTTTAAATCAATGGCTTGATAGTTTTGCCCAACAGTTGCGGCGCTGGGCAAACAGCAAAGTGTTGGCTGGGTGTTGCTGTAGCAACAGTGTTGGAGCAGGGCCGTAATCGACAGGTCATGGATGGTCCGGCGGGTTCGCGAGCAAGCGCGCTCCTACGAAGAGCGCGCCATGGCTGACTTGTTGGAGCAAGCTTGCTCGCGAACCACACGGTTCGGCGGTTTTTGCAGACAGACTTTGTTCCCGCAGGTGACCCGGCGATCTCAGGCCTGCTCCTGACAAACATCGATCCAGTCCGCCGCCACCAGCTCCGCCATGCGCTGCGGCCCGATCCTCACTGCACTGTGCACCGCGCCGGCCGCTGGCAGCACTTCGTCGAAAGCCTGCAGCGACACATCGCAATACACCGGCAGCGGTGTCGCCAGGCCGAACGGACAGACGCCGCCCACCGGATGACCGGTCAGCGCCACCACGTCCTCGGCGCCGAGCATCTTGGCCTTGCCGCCGAAGGCTTCCTTGAGCTTGCGGTTGTCCAGTCGCGCGTCGCCACGCGCCACCACCAGTACGGTGCGCTCGCCGACGCGCAGGGACAGCGTCTTGGCGATGCGGCCCGGCTCGACGCCGTGGGCCTCGGCGGCCAGGGCGACAGTGGCGGTGCTGGTTTCCAGCTCGATGATGGCGATGTCGGGGGCCTTTTCGGCGAAGAAGGCGCGAACCGATTCCAGGCTCATGGGGGAATGCTCCGTATCGTGCGAAAAGGCCTGAATCTAGGGAGCCCGGCCTCGTCTGTCCAGACCGGAAGGGCTAGCGGCCGTGGATGAGCAGGGTCTCGATGTCGGGCACGTGCAGCGCCTGTTCCGCGTTGACCAGCGCCAGTCGCGCGGCAAACACGCGCAATTCCCGATCGGCGGCATGCACGGCGCGAGTCAGCTCGCTCAGTGGCACTGTGACCGAATGCAGCGGTGGTGGCGGGGCGAAGACTTCGCCTGGCCCGTTGAAGTCGAAACTGGCGGACTGGTTCTGCTGGCTGATATCCGGCGAAGGGTGGCCGCTGTACAGGTAGGCGCCTTTGCCGGCGGCGATGCGCTTCCAGCTTTGCAGATCGCCCAGGTCGCTGCAGCACTGCGGGAACAGAACGTCGAGGTTGCCCACCCGCAGCACATAGCCGCCGGGTAGGGGGGGAACCTGTTGCCAGTCCGCCGAGCCCGTCAGCCCTTCGTCGCAGTGCAGCCGGATCAGCCGGGAGATGTCCGCATCACTCAGGTCGGCAATGCGATGGAACGCACTGCCCGGCAGGTAGGGCCTGAGGCGCGGGCTGAAGCCGTTGGCCCGCAGGTTGCGCTCATGGTATGCCCGCCAGCTTGCCACGTGCTCCCAGTACGGCCCCCCGGATGGCAGCGGAACGGAGTCGACCAGGTAGAACAGTTCGATGACGGGAATGAGCTGGACCTGCATGGGGGCGCCCGGAGATTGCTGAGCGGCACGTTCTAAAGATGCTGGCCTCGTCCGTCCATAGCGAAATTTCCGATATCGCCGGCCCTCCGTGTCCCGACCACCTATGCTCAAAGCCCCCGTAACCCCGCTCGGAATTTTTTTTCGTGGCCTGTCGATCTGCGGTCACGCCCATCGACTACTAGTCAGGAACCGGTAGCCACCGGCCGCCACGCTGGCAATTACAAGAGAATGACAAGAGGAGAAAGACCATGCGTTTCATGGTGATCGTCAAAGCCACCGCCGACTCCGAAGCCGGTGTGATGCCCAAGCAAGAGCTGCTCGCCGCCATGGGGGCCTACAACGAGGAGTTGGTGAAGGCCGGTGTGATGCTGGCCGGCGAGGGGCTGCATCCCAGCGTGAGGGGCGCGCGGGTGCGCTTCGATGGCGCGTCGCGGCAGGTGATCGACGGCCCGTTCGCCGAGACCAAGGAGCTGATCGCCGGCTTCTGGATTATGCAGACCGCGTCGCTGCAGGAGTGCATTGACTGGGTCAAGCGCTCCCCCAACCCGTTCGACGGCGAGTCCGAGATCGAGATCCGGCAGATTTTCGAGGCCGAGGACTTTGGCGCCGAATTCACCCCTGAACTGCGCGAACAGGAAGACCGCCTGCGCGCCGAAATCGCCAGCAAATCCTGAGCCTGGAGGATACCGCCATGTTGATGAATGCCTACCTGGTCTTCGACGGCAACTGCGAAGAAGCCTTCCGTTACTACGCCGAGGTGCTGCGTGCCGAGCTGCCGGCGCTGATGCGCTTCTCCGACGCACCGGGCTGCGAGGACATGCCCGAGGCGCTGAAGAACCGCGTCATCCATGTCCGCCTGGAAGTGGACGGTCACGTGCTGATGGGCTCGGACGCCTCTCCGCAATGCGGCCAGTACGAAGGGGTGAAGGGCGTGTCGATCACCCTTAATGTCGACAGCAAGGCCGAGGCCCGGCGCCTGTTCGATGCGCTGGGCAAGGGCGGCAAGATCACCATGCCGCTGGAGCAGACCTTCTGGGCCGAATTGTTCGGCGCTGTGGAAGATCGCTTCGGGGTGCCGTGGATGATCAATTGCGAGAAGGAAGGTTAGGCGCGCCGTCGAGACAATCGCGGACGAAGTCCGCTCCTACGGGAAATGCCAACACTGGCGTAGGAGCGGACTTTGTCCGCGATCGCTTCATTCCTGCGCGATCCCACCCGCGGCGCGGAACCGCTCCGGCGTCGTCCCGGTGAAGCGCTGGAAAGCCCGGTGAAAGCTGGTGACGTGCTCATAGCCGAGCAGGAAGGCTATCTCCTGCAAGGCCATCCGGCTGGCCAGCAGATAGCGCTGGGCCAGCGCCATCCGAACTTCCAGCACGATTCCCTTGAAGGTCAGCCCGTGGTCGCGCAGCCGGCGTTGCAGTGTATGCGGCGGCAGGCGCAGCCAGGCGGCGGTCTGCTCCAGGTCCGGCAGTGGGATGCGCGCATTCTGCAGCAGGTAGTAGCGCACATCGTCCGGCAGCGCCTGGCCGCGTTCGAAGCTGGCCAGGGTCGCCGCGCCCTGCGCCTGGCACAGCCGGCTTACCGATGGGTTGGCGGTGGAGAAGGGCTGGTCATGGAATGCCTTCGGCATCCACAGCTCAGCCTGCCCGGCATTGAAGTGGCAGGGGCCGGGGAAGAGTTCGCCATACAAGGCCGCATGAGCGGGTGGCGGGTAGGGCAGGCGCAACTGCATGCCGGTGCAGCGCTCAAGGTCCGGCAGGCGCTGACACAGCCAGCGCCAGGTGCTGCTCAGCCATTCCTCGCAGAGGGCGATGCGTTCCACCTCGCCGAAGGGTGGCAACTGCAGCGTCAGGCGGATGTGCTCGCCGACTTCCTCGCGGTGGGTGTGGATCGGATGCGGCATCAGGCTCGACGGCTGGCCGAGGGAGATGTCCCAGGAGCGCCGCAGGTTGGCCGCGCTGATCAGCGCGTAGCCGATCACCCCCAGGTCATAGAGGTTGTAGCGCTGGCCCAGGCGCAGGAAAAAGTCACTCGGGCCGAGCAGCCCGGCGGCCTGCTGCAGCAGGCGGTAGTAACGCGCGAAGTTCATCTCGGCGGCCGCCGCCTCACCGCTCACTGGCAGGCCGAGCCCTCCTAGCAGGGGCGCCAGAGCCGGCAATGCGGTGCGGGCACGCCACTCGTCGAGGAAGTGGCGGAACAGCTGTCGGGCGGCGTAATCGATGTCGAAGGAAGCGGTGGGCATTCGCGCTTTCAACCTGTCGTCTAATGCTAGCGAGTTGTTATTTTCTGCTAGTCAATGACTGAAAGTCGAGCCCTATACTGCCTCCACGGACAAGAACAACAAGGGCTTCCCATGACCGCTCCGGATCGCTTCCGCTCCTCCAATTCCCCCACCGGCCGCTTCGCGGAGCTGCTGCTGCACAATAGCCATTTCTATACCCTCGACCCTGCCCAGCCCTGGGCCGAGGCCGTGGCCATCCGCGATGGCCGGCTGCTGGCGGTGGGCCGGCGCGAGGACATGGAGCACCTGATCGGCCCGGATACCCTGGTACGCGACCTCGAAGGCGCGTTCTGCATGCCCGGCCTGCACGACATGCATACCCATCCGGACCTGGCGCTGAACCCGCGCTATGCCGACGACCTCGATGTCGGCATCGAGGACCCGACCCCGGAGCAACTGGCCAAGGCGATCCGCGACTATGCCGACACCCACCCCGGTGATGGCTGGGTCTACGGCCAGTACTGGGTGCGCTACACCTTCCGTGAGGCCGGGCTGAAGCCGGGCCGCGAGTGGCTCGATTCGGTGATGCCAGACCGGCCCGTGGCGCTGCTCGATCGCATGTGGGGCACCATGATGGTCAACTCCCGTGCCTTGCAACTGGCCGGTATCGACGCCAGCACCGCCGACCCGCGCAACGGCTACCTGGAGCGCGACGAGCTGACCGGCGAGCCCAACGGCCTGCTGATCGACGGTGCCTACGCGCTGATCCACGCCGCCATGCCGCCGACCCCGGCCAAGGTGCTGCGCCAGTCCTACCGCGAAGGGGTGCACTTCCAGAGCTCGCGCGGCGTCACTGCGGCCAAGTACCTGCACGTCTGCGAGAACCGCCTGGACGCCCTCAAGTACCTCGACGACGCCGGGCAACTGACCCTGCGCGTGGAAGCGGCGATCAGTTGGCAGGACGACATCTTCCCGGTGCGTCGCCGCTGGGAGCTGCTGGCTGGCGAGCGCCACTATTACCGTAGTGCGCGGCTGTCGGCGAATGCGGTGAAATTCCACTTCGACGGTACCGTCGAGCCGCGTTCCTCCTTCCTTATTACGCCCTGGCCGGGCGAGGACGCCTGGCGTGGCAAACTCAACCTGACGCCCGAGCACATCACCGACATGGTGGTGGACATGGACCGCCGCGGTATCCGCGTCATCGCCCACTGCACCGGCGATGCGGCGTCCGATGTGTTCCTCGACGCAGTGGCCGAAGCGCGTCGGCGCAATGGCTTCAGCGGCGTACGCCACCAGTGTGCGCACAGCACCATCCTGCATCCGGGCAACCTCAAGCGCTTCCGCGAACTGGACGTGATCGCCGAGTTCTCCCCGGCAGCCTGGTACCCGACACCTTTCGCCAGCGGCGCGCGTTCGGGCTACGGCACGGATCGCCTGAAGCGTATCTATGACTTCAAGGGCGTGCTGGCTGCCGGCGGCATCGCGGTATTCGGCACCGACTGGCCGGTGGCGTCCATCGACCCCTGGCTGGCGCTGGAAACCCTGGTGACCCGGCAGAACCCCTGGAACGACGATCCGGCCTGCTTTGGCGAGCCGATCAGCCTGGAGCAGGCAATCCGCGTGGCGACGCTCAATGGCGCCTACGCCATGGGCCTGGAGCAGCTCACCGGCAGCCTGGAGGTGGGCAAGTCGGCGGACTTCATCGTGCTCGATCGCAACCTCTTCGAGCAGCCGGCGCGCAACTTCATCCACCGCACCGAAGTGCAGCTGACCTTCGTCGAAGGCCGCCCGGTCTACGACCGCCTCGGCCAGTTCAGCGATACCGCCCTGGCGGCGGTATGGCAGGGTGAGCCGCCGCGCATCGAAGGTGTCAACGCATGAGCGCCGCGAGCATCCCGGTGACGGTGGTTGCCGGCTTCCTCGGCGCCGGCAAGACCACCCTGCTGCGCAACCTGCTGGAGCGCTGCGAGGGGCGGCGCCTGGCGGTGATCGTCAACGACTTCGGCGAACTGAACATCGACGCCGGCATGATCGCCGAGCAGACCGAAGCGGTGTACAGCCTGGAGAATGGCTGCATCTGCTGCAGCGTGCAGGACGATCTGCTGGCGCAACTGGAGCGGTTGGCGAACCTGCACCCGCCGCTGGAACAGGTGGTGATCGAGTGCAGCGGGGTGTCCGACCCGCAGCGCATTGTGCAGACGCTGGGTTACCCGAAACTGCGCCGGCGTCTGCATCTGGACGCTGTTCTGACCGTCGTCGACGCTGCCCGCCGTGAACCGCTCGAAGGCGAGTACGCCCGGTTGGAGCGCATGCAGGCTGCAGCGGCCGACCTGCTGCTGTTGAACAAGTGCGACCTGCTGGATGCCAACGAGCTTGCCGGCCAGCGCGAACGCTTCGGTCGCGGCGCGCGGGTGCTGGAAACCATCCAGGCGCAGATTCCCGATGAACTGTTGCTGGGTGAACCGTCGCGCAAGTTGCGGCCCCATGGGCAGGAAGGCGTCGACCATGGCGAGCTGTTCGACAGTTGGAGCTGGCAGGGCGAGTCGAGCTTCGATGGCGCGCGGCTGAAGCACTGGCTGGAGACTTTGCCGCGCGGCCTGCTGCGCCTCAAGGGGCTGATTCGACTGGCCGGGCAGGACGAGACGGCCTGGCTGCAGTACGTGGGCGGGCGCTACCAATTGCGCCCGGCGACGGCGACCGAGGCGGCGCAGGGCTCGCGGCTGGTGTTCATCGCCGAGAAGGATGCGGGGTTGCGAGTGGAACTGGAGTCCGGACTCCGAAACTGCTTTATGTAGGAGCGAGCTTGCTCGCGAACATTTCCCCGGCTGCCGCGCCGTTGGGCGGTTCGCGAGCAAGCTCGCTCCTACAGGTCTGATCCGCTCCGGAGCGCGGGCAATAAAAAACCGGCCACCAGGGCCGGTTTTTCACGCAGCAGCCGAACTCAGCGGTATTCGCAGAGGTAGGCGGTGTCCTGGGCGACTTTCAGCTGGAACTTGCTGTTGGCCGGCACGGTGAAGTTGCTGCCGCCTTCGAAGGTTTCCCAGTTGTCGCTGCCGGGCAGCTTGACGGTCAGCGCGCCGGCGACGACGTGCATCACCTCCAGCTGGCTGGTGCCGAATTCGTATTCGCCGGGAGCCATCACGCCGATGGTGGCCGGGCCTGCGGTCATGTCGAAGGCGATGGATTTGACGGTGCCGTCGAAGTACTCGTTGACCTTGAACATGGGCTTCTCCTGCTAGAGGGGTGAAAAAGGGCCCGCCAGTATGCCCAAGGCCGCAGGCCCCGTCACTAGAGCGGCGCAGACGACCGTACGGTCAGCGAATGATGGACGGTTTCAGCCGGCGACGGGCAGGGTCAGTGGCAGCAGTCGGGCGGTGTTGCGAGCGTCTTCCAGGGCGCGGTGCGGCTGCCCCTGGAAGTGCAGGCCAGCCAGGTGCAGCGCGGCGTTCAAGCCCACCGGGCGCTTGAGCTGGCGGGCCTGGGCGAAGCGCTGCTTGAGGTTGACGTGGGGAACGCGGGAAAGGTGGCTGTCCAGGTGCTGGCGGCGCCACTCCAGTTCCAGTTGATGGCGGTCATAGTCGCCCCAGCTGGTCCAGCCGGCCAGGCGCGGGCTGTGCTGGGCGAGCCAGCGCTCGAATTGTGGCCAGACCTCGTGCAGGGGTGCGGCTGCATCGACATTGGCCTGGGTAATGTGGGTGAGTTCGCGGCAGAAGCTGGTCAGCAGCGGGCGTCGCTGCGGGCGGACGAAACGCTGGAAATGGTCCAGCTCGCGGCCGTCGGCCTCGGCCACCAGGCTCGCGCCGATCTCGATGATCTCCATTTCTTCGACCGGCCAGCCACCTTCCTCGGTGGTGGCTTCCAGGTCGATCACCAGCCAGTGGGGCATAGTCGGTGCTCGTGGTTGGGTTCGAAAGTTGGGTTCGAATCGAGTATGGAAGGCGTTTGCGGGACCGGCAAACCGCTGTGCTAGGCTGAGCGCCTTCTTCGGACAAGGGGACTGCGATGGCGAAAGTGGCATTCATCGGCCTGGGCGTAATGGGATACCCCATGGCCGGACATCTGGCGCGCGAAGGGCATGAGGTGTGTGTCTACAACCGCACTGCGAGCCGCGCCGTTCAGTGGGTCAAGCAGTTTGGCGGCCGCTCGGCCGATACCCCGCGGGAGGCCGCACAATGGGCGGACTTCGTGATGTGCTGCGTCGGCAATGACGACGACCTGCGCAGCGTGGTGCTGGGCGAAGACGGCGCGTTGGCCGGCATGCAGCCCGGCGCCGTGCTGGTGGACCACACCACCGCTTCGGCCGAAGTGGCGCGAGAGCTGGCGGTGGCAGCCGCCGAGCGCGAGCTGGGCTTCCTCGATGCGCCGGTCTCCGGCGGCCAGGCGGGCGCCGAGAATGGCGCGCTGACGGTGATGGTCGGCGGTGATGCGGACCTCTACGCCCGCGCCGAACCGGTGATCGCCACTTATTCGCGCATGGTGCGACGCATGGGGCCGGTGGGCAGCGGCCAACTGACCAAGATGGTCAACCAGATCTGTGTTGGTGGCTTGCTGCAGGGGCTTTCCGAGGCGCTGCACTTCGCCCAGAGCGCCGGCCTCGACGGCATGGCCGCGATGGAAGTGATCAGCAAGGGCGCCGCGCAATCCTGGCAGTTGGAAAATCGCCACCAGAGCATGCTGGAAGGCCGTTTCGACTTCGGCTTTGCCGTGGACTGGATGCGCAAGGACCTGGGGATCGTCCTCGACGAAGCACGCCGCAATGGCGCGCAGCTGCCGGTCACGGCGCTGGTGGACCAGTTCTACGCCGAGGTGCAGGCCGCTGGCGGCGGGCGCTGGGACACTTCCAGTCTGATCACCCGTCTTCAGGGCGCGTCCGAGTCCTGATCCCCATTCACTCCCGCAGGTGGCGCCATCGGTCGCAGAGATCGTCGTGCGCCGCTCCTGTTCGCCTCAGGCGCGGAAGATAAAGTACACCGCGCCCAGCAGGCACAAGCCGGCCCACAGATAGTCGAGCTTCAGTGGCTGCTGCATGAAGTACACGCTGAACGGCACGAAGACCGCCAGCGTGATGACCTCCTGCATGATCTTCAGTTGCCCCACCGACATCACCGTGTAGCCGATGCGGTTGGCCGGCACCTGCAGCAAATACTCAAACAGTGCGATGCCCCAGCTGACCAGCGCCGCGATGATCCACGGCTTGCTGCTCAGGGTTTTCAGGTGGCCGTACCAGGCGAAGGTCATGAACAGGTTGGAGAGCGACAGAAGAAACGCGGTTTGCAGCCAGACCGGCATGGCAGCGGCTCCAGTGGGGGACTGCGCCTGAGCCTACTGGATGCGCGACGCGACAGCCAAGGGGCGGGGATTTGATCAGGTTGGTATTGCGGGGAACGGCAGCGGTGCTGCTGCTGGGGTTGCTGGTATTGGGCGGCTGGAAAGGTTGGCAGTGGTGGCTGCAGCGGCCGGTATGGGCACAGCTGACGGTGGCGCCGGCGATGGCGCCTGGGCAGAGTTGGCGTCTGGGTGACTATCGCCTGGAGTGGGACGGCGCCTCCTTCGCCCTGCGCGCGGGCGAGCATCCTGCGCAGACGCTGTGGCAGACCCATGGTGGATTTCTGGCCGCCGGCATGGGTCGCGTCGCGGCTGAAGAGCATCGCGGCGCGCTGTTCGTCCACGAACAGCGCGAGTTGCTGTGCCGCCAGCAACAGTTGGCCGCCGTGCGCGCTGAAGCGGACAGGTTGTTGATCTCCGGTACGCTCAGCTGTGCCGATGGCCGGCAGGCGCCTTATACCGTTGCGCTGCGCGCTGATGGCGAACGTGGCGTAGTGATGGACGTGAGCCTGGGTGACCCGGCGCTGAACCGTCTCTATCTGGCGTGGGCGCGGGAAGCAGACGAGCAATTTCATGGGTTCGGTGAGCAGTTCACCCGTTTCGATCTGAGCGGGCGCCGTCTGCCGATCCTGGTGCAGGAACAGGGTGTGGGGCGGGGGCTGCAGCCGATCACGCTGGCCGCCGACCTGACCAACCGCGCCGGTGGCGACTGGTGGACCACCTACGCGCCAGTGCCTTTCTATCTCACTTCGCGCTTGCACGGCTTCTTCAGCGAGGCAGCGGAATACCAGGTCTTCGACCTTCGCGACGACCAGCGGGTGGCGCTGGAGGTACATGCCGGCAAGCTCCAGGCCCACTTCTATAAAGGCAGCAGCCCCAAAGCCCTGATCGAGGCGCACACCTCGGTGGTCGGACGTATGCCGCCGTTGCCGGCCTGGACCCAGCAGGGCGCGATCCTCGGGCTGCAAGGCGGTACTGAGCGTGTGCGTGCCATCGTCCAGCAACTGGAGCAGGCGAGGGTGCCGTTGGCCGGTGTCTGGGTGCAGGATTGGGTCGGCCAGCGCACCACCAGCTTCGGCAAGCAGCTGTGGTGGAACTGGGTGCTGGACGGCGCGCGCTATCCGGGCTGGTCGGCGTTCAATACTGAACTGCGGGCCAAGGGCATTCGCAGCCTGGCCTATGTGAATCCCTTCCTGGTGGACACGACGGAGAAAGGCGGGACGACCCGCAATCTCTACCGCGAGGCAGTGGAACACGGCTATCTGACCCTGGATCAACAGGGACAGCCGTTGCTGTTGCAGAACACCAGCTTCAGCGCAGGGCTGGTCGACCTGAGCAATCCACAGGCGGCTGACTGGCTGCGTGGGGTGATGCGCGAGGAAATGCTCGGCGCCTTCTTCTCCGGCTGGATGGCTGACTTCGGCGAGGCGCTGCCTTACGACGCGAAGCTGGCGTCCGGCGAATCAGCTGCGGCGCTGCACAATCGCTATCCGGAGCTGTGGGCGAAGCTCAATCGGCAACTGGTGGACGAGGAGGGCGCCGGCGACCTGTTGTTCTTCATGCGTTCGGCATACAGCCGAAGCCCCGGCCTGACCACCAGCCTATGGCTGGGCGATCAACTGGTGACCTGGGATGCCGACGATGGCCTGCACAGCGCGCTGCTGGGGTTGCTGTCCGGCGGCGTATCCGGTTTCAGCCTGAATCACAGCGACACCGGCGGTTACACCACTATCAGTAGCCCGATCAGGAACTACCATCGAAGCGAGGAACTGCTGTTGCGCTGGATGGAGTTCTCCGCGTTCACCAGTCTGCTGCGGACCCACGAGGGCAATCGTCCGGACGACAACGTGCAAGCCTACAGTACGCCCGCCACGGTCGCGCAGTTGCAGCGCTTCGCCACGGTGTTCCGTGAGCTGGCTCCATACCGTCAGCGCCTGATGGACGAGGCGGCGCAGCATGGCTGGCCGCTGGTGCGTCCGCTGTGGCTGGAATTCCCCACTGATCCGGCCAGCTTGGCGGAAACGCCGACGAGCTATATGCTCGGCGACCAATTTCTGGTGGCCCCGGTGCTGGAGCCTGGCGTGCAGCGTCTGAACGTGGCGTTGCCCGAGGGTCGCTGGGTTCACCTGTGGAGCGGCAGCACTTTCGAGGTGGCTGCTGGCGAGGCGGTCGAAGTTCCCACGCCGATTGGTGAGCCAGCAGTGTTCTACCGCGCTGGTTCTGCCGACGGCGAACGCCTGGTGGCGGCGCTGCGCGAACAGGGGCTGCTGCGCTCCAATCCTTGAAGTCGAGTAGAGAGTTCATCCATGCAATGCCGTATCGGCTGTGGCGCCTGTTGCATCGCGCCATCGATTTCCTCGCCCATCCCCGGCATGCCCGACGGCAAACCGGCGGGCGTGCGCTGTGTGCAGCTGGATGAACGCAATCTGTGCAAACTATTCGGCGACTCGCGACGTCCAAAGGTCTGTGCGGCCTTCGATGCGGACGCCGACGCCTGCGGCAGCAGTAACGAGCAGGCGTTGCAGATACTCACCGAGTGGGAACGCATCACCGCCGCCTGATGTGACTTGGAAGTCACGTTTTCGCGGTCCATACTGACGCCCCGACCCGCTCAAGACCGCGGATTGCGACGGGGCGGCGGCATTTGCTGCCCCCACAAGATCAAGAATAAAGAGAGGTAAGACGATGCGTGGTGTATTGCGTATGACCCTGCTGGCCACTGCTGTGATGGGCTTTGCCGGTGCTGCCCTGGCGGAAGACTGGAAGCTGGAGAAGGAAGAAGACGGCGTGAAGGTCTTCCTCAGCCCTGTGGCAGGCTCCAAGTACAAGGCCTACCGTGGCGTCGTCGACATCAAGGCCGATGTGGCCAAGATCAACGCCCTGCAGGAGGACGTGGCCGGTTCCTGCAAGTGGATCCACGCCTGTGCCGAAATGCGCCTGCTGAAAACCGAAGGCGACAATTCCTGGACCTACTCGAAGATCGACATGCCCTGGCCGGTGACCGGCCGCGACGTGGTGATCCACGTGACCACCGAAAAGACCGCTGACGGCGGCCTGATCCGCCACCTGAAGGCCGAGCCGACCTACATTCCGGAAGAGAAGGGCGAAATCCGCGTGCCGAAGCTGATCGGCGAGTGGAAGCTGGTCCCCAAGGGCGCCGGCGTGACCGAAGTGACCTACCAGGTGCAGACCGAGCCGGGCGGCAGCATTCCGTCGTGGCTGGCCAACAGCTTCGTGGTCGATGCGCCGATGAATACCCTGAAGGGCCTGCGCAGCGCTGCCGAGAAGTAATCGGCGCACTCGTCCCCTCCATGAAAAAGCCGCCTTCGGGCGGCTTTTTCGTTCCTGTCGTGGCGCGTCGGTGAGGTTCTTCGTAGGAGCGAGCTTGCTCGCGAATCGCCTGACGCAGGTGTTGCAGGGGGCTGTTCGCGAGCAAGCTCGCTCCTACAGGAAGGCGAAGCATTGCCCGCGACAATAAAAAAGGCCGCCCGAAGGCGGCCTTTCTCTAACGCCGTAGCGCTTAGCGGGCCTTGAGGTCCACGAAGTCGCGCTGGGTGGCGCCGGTGTACAGCTGACGCGGACGGCCAATCTTGTACGGACCGGAGAGCATTTCCTGCCAGTGCGAGATCCAGCCCACGGTACGTGCCAGGGCGAAGATCACGGTGAACATGCTGGTCGGAATGCCGATGGCCTTCAGGATGATGCCGGAATAGAAGTCCACGTTCGGGTAGAGGTTGCGCTCCACGAAGTACGGATCGTGGCGGGCGATTTCTTCCAGCTTCATCGCGAGTTCCAGTTGCGGGTCGTTGATGCCCAGCTCCTGGAGAACCTCGTCGCAGGTCTGTTTCATGACCTTGGCGCGCGGGTCGAAGTTCTTGTAGACGCGGTGGCCGAAGCCCATCAGCTTGAACGGATCGTTCTTGTCCTTGGCCTTGGCCACGAACTTCTCGATGTTCGATACGTCACCGATCTCGTCCAGCATGCGCAGAACAGCTTCGTTCGCACCGCCGTGAGCCGGTCCCCACAGGGCGGCGATGCCCGAGGCGATACAGGCGAACGGGTTGGCGCCCGAGGAGCCCGCCAGGCGCACGGTGGAGGTAGAGGCGTTCTGCTCGTGGTCGGCGTGCAGAATGAAGATGCGGTCCATGGCCTTGGCCAGCACAGGGCTGATGGGCTTGGTCTCGCACGGGGTGTTGAACATCATATGCAGGAAGTTTTCTGCATAGTTCAGGTCGTTGCGCGGGTACATCATCGGCTCGCCCTTGGAGTACTTGTACACCATGGCAGCGATGGTCGGCATCTTGGCGATCAGACGATGCGCCGAGACTTCCCGGTGCTTCGGATTATTGATGTCCAGGGAGTCGTGATAGAAGGCGGAGAGGGCACCGATAACGCCGCACATCACGGCCATCGGGTGCGCATCACGGCGGAAGCCATTGAAGAAGGTCTTCAGCTGCTCATGAACCATGGTGTGGTTCTTGATGGTGCCGACGAACTTCTCTTTCTGCTCGGCAGTGGGCAGTTCGCCGTTGAGCAGCAGGTAGCAGGTTTCCAGGTAGTCGGACTTCTCGGCGAGCTGTTCGATCGGGTAGCCGCGATGCAGCAGCACACCTTTATCACCATCGATGTAGGTGATCTTCGACTCGCAGGAGGCAGTGGACATGAAGCCGGGGTCGAAAGTGAAGTGACCCGTGGAGGTCAGGCCCCGCACGTCGACAACATCGGGACCCAGCGTGCCGGAGAGGACAGGCAGTTCGACGGGGGCAGCGCCCTCGATGATCAACTGCGCTTTTTTGTCAGCCATGATGGCCTCCTATTTATGCTTGAAATCATCTGTACGACCCCCCACGCAGGGCCCGCACCACTATAGAGAGATAAATCCGAATGTCAATTTGCACAATCGGAGAAGATTGGCTCCTCCAAGCCTCTGTTTTGGCGAAAAAAATTGCCTGTTTACGCCTTTTCGGGGGGTGCGGCAATTAGTCCTTAGGTGAAGGTCTTTCCGTTGTCATTAGGGGCCTAACTGTCTATACTCGGCGACCAGCCGCCAAGGGCCGTCCGGCCTCGCTTGATTGGTGGTTGTCACTCCCGAAGGTGATGGGTACCTGACAAGTGCACCTCCCGACAACTAGCCCTGATCCATAGAAGGGCTCTCAGTGTGAAAAAAGCCGTGAATAGCAAACGACCCGTAAACCTAGACCTAAGGACCATCCAACTCCCTATCACTGCTTACACGTCGATTCTCCACCGTATCTCTGGCGTCATTCTGTTCGTGGGCATCGCAGTGCTGCTGTTCGCACTGGATCGTTCCCTCGCATCGGAAGACAGCTTCGAGCAGGTGAAGGCGTGTCTGACCCATCCGTTGGTCAAGCTTGTGATTTGGGGCCTGCTGTCTGCGCTGCTGTACCACCTGGTAGCCGGTATTCGTCACCTCGTCATGGACGCAGGTATTGGCGAAACACTGGAAGGCGGTAAGCGTGGTTCGAAAATCGTCATCGCTGTCGCAGTGGTGCTGATCGTTCTGGCGGGGGTATGGGTATGGTAACTAACGTCACTAACTTGTCGCGTTCGGGTCTCTATGACTGGATGGTCCAGCGCGTCTCCGCGGTCGTTCTCGCGGCTTATGTTCTCTTCCTGCTGGGCTTCCTGATCGCTCACCCGGGCATCACCTACGCCGAGTGGCATGGTCTGTTCTCCCACAGCCTGATGAAGATCTTCAGCCTGTTGACGCTGGTTTCCCTGAGCGTGCACGCATGGGTCGGTATGTGGACCATCACCACCGACTACCTGACTCCGATGGCGCTGGGCAAGTCCGCGACTGTCGTGCGTTTCCTCGTCCAGGCAGTATGCGGCATGGCCATGTTCGCATTCTTCGTCTGGGGTGTGCAGATTCTCTGGGGTAACTGATCCATGGCTAGCATTCGTACTCTTTCCTTCGACGCCATCATCGTTGGTGGCGGCGGCGCCGGCATGCGTGCCGCACTGCAACTGGCCCAGGGTGGTCACAAGACTGCCGTGGTGACCAAGGTCTTCCCGACCCGTTCGCACACCGTATCCGCCCAGGGCGGCATCACCTGCGCCATCGCTTCGGCCGACCCGAACGACGATTGGCGCTGGCACATGTACGACACCGTCAAGGGCTCCGACTACATCGGTGACCAGGACGCTATCGAATACATGTGCTCCGTCGGCCCGGAAGCCGTGTTCGAACTGGAACACATGGGCCTGCCGTTCTCCCGTACCGAGCAGGGCCGCATCTACCAGCGTCCGTTCGGTGGCCAGTCCAAGGACTTCGGCAAGGGCGGCCAGGCTGCGCGTACTTGCGCCGCTGCCGACCGGACCGGTCACGCCCTGCTGCACACCCTCTATCAGGCCAACCTGAAGAACGGTACTTCCTTCCTTAATGAGTGGTACGCGGTCGATCTGGTGAAGAACCAGGACGGTCATGTGGTTGGCGTCATCGCCATCGACATTGAAACCGGCGACACCGTTTATATCCGCTCCAAAGCCGTGGTCCTGGCCACTGGCGGTGCCGGCCGTATCTACGCCTCCACCACCAACGCCCTGATCAACACCGGTGACGGCATCGGCATGGCCCTGCGCGCTGGCGTTCCGGTGCAGGACATCGAGATGTGGCAGTTCCACCCGACCGGCATCGCCGGCGCTGGTGTACTGGTCACCGAAGGTTGCCGCGGTGAGGGTGGCTACCTGATCAACGCCCATGGCGAGCGTTTCATGGAGCGTTACGCTCCGAACGCGAAGGACCTGGCCGGCCGCGACGTAGTCGCCCGCTCCATGGTTAAAGAAGTGATCGCCGGCAACGGCGTGGGCCCGAACAAGGACCACGTACTGCTGAAGCTCGACCACCTCGGCGAAGAAGTTCTGCACAGCCGCCTGCCTGGCATCTGCGAACTGTCCAAGACCTTCGCTCACGTCGACCCGGTTGTCGCTCCGATCCCGGTTATCCCGACCTGCCACTACATGATGGGCGGCGTTGCCACCAACATTCATGGCCAGGCGTTGACCACCGATGCCAACGGCAACGAGCAGATCATCGAAGGCCTGTTCGCCGTAGGCGAAGTGGCCTGCGTATCGGTACACGGCGCCAACCGCCTGGGCGGCAACTCGCTGCTCGACCTGGTTGTGTTCGGTCGTGCCACCGGTCTGCACCTGGAGAAGGCGCTCAAGGACGGTATCGAGCACCGCCAGGCTTCCGAGTCCGACCTGGAATCCGCTTTCAAGCGCCTGAACGGCGTGAACGAGCGCACCAGCGGCGAAGAAGTCGCTCCGCTCAAGCGCGAGCTGCAATCCTGCATGCAGAACTACTTCGGTGTGTTCCGTACCGGCGAGTACATGCAGAAAGGTATCGCTCAGCTGGCTGATCTGCGTGAGCGTATCGCTACCGTCAAGATCAACGACAAGAGCCAGGCATTCAACACGGCGCGTATCGAAGCGCTGGAACTGCAGAACCTCCTCGAAGTGGCCGAAGCCACTGCGATTGCGGCAGAAGCCCGCAAAGAGTCCCGCGGCGCGCATGCCCGTGAAGACTTCGAGGAGCGCGATGACGAGAACTGGCTGTGCCACACCCTGTACTTCCCGGGTGAGAAGCGTGTAGCCAAGCGTGCCGTCAACTTCGCGCCGAAAACTGTTCCGGCATTCGAACCCAAGGTTCGTACTTACTAAGGGTGCCCGCCATGTTGCAAGTGAGTGTTTACCGCTACAACCCTGAGAAGGACGCTGCACCCTACATGCAGGACTTCCAGGTCGATACCGACGGCAAGGACATCATGGTCCTGGACGTGCTGGCGCTGATCAAGGAACAGGACGAGGGCTTCTCCTATCGTCGTTCCTGCCGTGAAGGCGTGTGCGGTTCCGACGGTATGAACATCAACGGCAAGAACGGCCTGGCCTGCATCACCCCCCTGTCGGCCGCTGGCCTGAAGGGCGGCAAGCTGGTTCTGCGTCCGCTGCCGGGCCTGCCGGTCATCCGTGACCTGGTCGTCGATATGCGCATCTTCTACAAGCAGTATGAGAGCGTGAAGCCGTTCCTGCAGAACAAATATGCAGCTCCGGCCATCGAACGTCTGCAAAGCCCGGAAGAGCGCGAGAAGCTGGACGGTCTGTACGAGTGCATCCTGTGCGCCTGCTGCTCGACCTCCTGCCCGTCGTTCTGGTGGAACCCCGACAAGTTCCTGGGTCCCGCCGCGCTGCTGCAGGCCTATCGCTTCCTGGCCGACAGCCGTGACACCGAAACTCAGGCGCGCCTGGCGAGCCTGGATGACCCGTTCAGCGTCTTCCGCTGCCGCGGGATCATGAACTGCGTGAACGTCTGCCCGAAGGGTCTGAACCCCACCAAGGCAATCGGTCACATCCGTAACATGCTGCTGCAGAGCGGTACTTGATCTGCGGGCCTTGTGCCCAAAGATCATGAAAGAGCGACACCTGTGCCGCCGGAATATTGTCCGGCGGTACAGTCCTTAGGACCCAAGCCCACAAAGCGGGGGTCCTGTTTTGAAAACGTATATATGACCAGCAGGGGCATCCGGGCTGGTACCCGGACTATCTGCGGGAATCGGTGGCTTGAAGTCGCTGTGTTTGACTTCGCGCCAGAGGTTCCACAGGTGGAGTCCCCTTACCGAGGGTGACCAAGCATGCACGAAAGCGTAATGCAGCGGATGTGGAACAGTGCCCATCTATCCGGTGGAAACGCTGCCTACGTCGAAGAGCTCTACGAGCTCTACCTGCACGACCCGAACGCTGTGCCAGAAGAGTGGCGCACGTACTTCCAGAAGCTTCCTGCCGACGGCAATCCTGCCCCCGACGTTTCGCATTCCTCTATCCGTGATCATTTCGTACTCCTGGCCAAGAACCAGCGCCGCGCTGCGCCTGTTTCCGCTGGCAGCGTAAGCACCGAGCACGAGAAAAAGCAGGTTGAAGTCCTGCGTCTGATCCTGGCATACCGTCTGCGTGGACATCAGGCAGCATCGCTCGATCCGCTGGGTCTCTGGGTGCGTACCGCTCCCTCCGATCTGTCGCTCGAACACTACGGGCTCACCGCTGCAGACCTCGACACTACTTTCCGTACCGGTGAGCTCTACATCGGCAAGGAAGAAGCGACCCTGCGTGAAATCATCGATGCGCTGAAGCAGACCTACTGCAGCACCATCGGCGCCGAGTTCATGCACATCGTCGATTCCGAGCAGCGCCATTGGTTCGCCCAGCGCCTGGAAAGCGTCCGTGGCCGTCCGACCTACTCCGCCGACGCCCGCTCTCACCTGCTGGAGCGCCTGACCGCTGCAGAAGGCTTGGAGAAGTACCTGGGCACCAAGTACCCGGGCACCAAGCGCTTCGGCCTGGAAGGTGGCGAGAGCCTGATCCCGATGGTTGACGAGATCATCCAGCGCTCCGGCTCCTATGGTGTGAAGGAAATCGTCATCGGTATGGCCCACCGCGGCCGTCTGAACGTCCTGGTCAATACCCTGGGCAAGAACCCGCGCGAGCTGTTCGACGAGTTCGAAGGCAAGAAGCTGGTCGAGATGGGCTCGGGTGACGTGAAGTACCACCAGGGCTTCTCCTCCAACGTCATGACCAGCGGCGGCGAAGTGCACCTGGCCCTGGCGTTCAACCCCTCGCACCTGGAAATCGTTTCCCCGGTGGTCGAGGGCTCGGTACGCGCTCGCCAGGACCGTCGCAAGGACGGCAGCGGCGACAAGGTCGTGCCGATCTCCATCCACGGCGATGCTGCCTTCGCGGGGCAGGGCGTGGTCATGGAAACCTTCCAGATGTCGCAGACCCGTGCCTACAAGACGGGCGGCACCATCCACATCGTGATCAACAACCAGGTCGGCTTCACCACCAGCCGTCAGGACGATGCTCGTTCCACCGAGTACGCGACCGACGTGGCGAAGATGATCCAGGCGCCGATCTTCCATGTGAATGGCGACGATCCGGAAGCGGTCCTGTTCGTGACCCAACTGGCCGTTGACTATCGCATGCAGTTCAAGCGTGACGTGGTCATCGACCTGGTCTGCTACCGCCGTCGCGGCCACAACGAGGCCGACGAGCCGAGCGGCACCCAGCCGCTGATGTACCAGCAGATCGCCAAGCAGCGCACCACCCGTGACCTGTATGCCGACGCGCTGATCGCAGCCGGCGTGCAGACCACCGAGCAGGCCCAGGAGAAGGTCGACGAATATCGCGACGCTCTCGACAACGGCCAGCACGTGGTGAAGAGCCTGGTGAAGGAGCCCAACAAGGAGCTCTTCGTCGACTGGCGTCCGTACGTGGGCCATGCCTGGACCGCGCGACACGACACCCGCTTCGACCTGAAGACCCTGCAGGACCTCTCCGCCAAGCTGCTGGAGACCCCGGACGGCTTCGTCATGCAGCGTCAGGTGCAAAAGATCTACGAAGACCGCGCGAAGATGGCTGCCGGCGGCATGCCCATCAACTGGGGCTTCGCCGAGAACCTGGCCTACGCCACCCTGCTGTTCGAAGGTCACCCGGTGCGCATGACCGGCCAGGACGTCGGCCGCGGCACCTTCTCGCACCGCCACGCGGCGCTGCACAACCAGAAGGACGACTCGGTCTACATTCCGCTGGCCAACCTGTTCGAAGGTCAGCCGCGCGTCAGCCTGTACGACTCCTACCTCTCGGAAGAAGCAGTACTGGCATTCGAATACGGCTACGCCACCACCATGCCGAACGCGCTGGTGACCTGGGAAGCCCAGTTCGGTGACTTCGCCAACGGTGCGCAGGTCGTGATCGACCAGTTCATCACCAGCGGCGAGACCAAGTGGCAACGTCTGTGTGGTCTGACCATGCTGCTGCCGCACGGTTACGAAGGCCAGGGTCCGGAGCACTCCTCCGCGCGTCTGGAGCGTTACCTGCAACTGTGCGCCGAGCAGAACATCCAGGTCTGCGTGCCGACTACCCCGGCCCAGGTCTACCACATGCTGCGCCGTCAGGTGATCCGTCCGCTGCGCAAACCGCTGATCGTGATGACTCCGAAGTCGCTGCTGCGTCACAAGCTGGCCATCTCGACCCTGGAAGATCTGGCCGACGGTTCGTTCCAGACTGTGATCAACGAGATCGACAGCCTGGATCCGAAGAAAGTCGACCGCATCGTGCTGTGCAGCGGCAAGGTGTACTACGACCTGCTGGAGAAGCGTCGTGCCGAAGGTCTCGAGAACATCGCGATCGTTCGTATCGAACAGCTGTATCCGTTCCCGGAAGACGATCTGACCGAGGTGCTGTCGCAGTACAAGAACCTCAAGCACATCGTCTGGTGCCAGGAAGAGCCGATGAACCAGGGCGCCTGGTTCTGCTCGCAGCACCATATGCGTCGTGTCATCGCCGCGCACAAGAAAGGTCTCAACCTGGAATACGCGGGCCGCGAAGGCTCGGCAGCTCCGGCTTGCGGCTACGCTTCGATGCACGCCGAGCAGCAGGAAAAACTGCTGCAGGACGCCTTCACCGTTTAACGCCAACGCGCAGTTGATACCGAATTTAAGGAAACACACATAATGGCTATCGAAATCAAAGCCCCAACCTTCCCGGAATCGGTTGCCGACGGCACCGTCGCAACCTGGCACAAGAAGGTCGGTGAAGCCGTCAAGCGCGACGAGTTGATCGTCGACATCGAGACCGACAAGGTCGTGATCGAAGTACTGGCCGAGGCCGACGGCGTCCTGGCTGAGATCGTCAAGAACGAAGGCGACACTGTTCTCTCCAACGAACTGCTGGGCAAGCTGAGCGAAGGCGGTGCTGCCGCTGCCGCTCCGGCTGCTGCTTCGGCCCCGGCCGCCGCTCCGGCCGCTGCTGCCCCGGCTGCCGCCGCTGGCGACGACAACATCCTCTCGCCGGCCGCCCGCAAGCTGGCCGAAGAGAATGGCATCGACCCGAACAGCCTGGCCGGCACCGGCAAGGGTGGTCGTGTGACCAAGGAAGACGTCGTAGCCGCTGTTGAAGCCAAGAAGAACGCCCCGGCTGCCGCTCCGGCCGCCAAGGCTGCTGCTCCGGCTGCTGCCGCTCCCGTGTTTGCCGCTGGCGACCGCGTCGAGAAGCGCGTTCCGATGACCCGCCTGCGTGCCAAGGTTGCCGAGCGTCTGGTCGAAGCCCAGTCCTCCATGGCCATGCTGACTACCTTCAACGAAGTCAACATGAAGCCGATCATGGACCTGCGCAACAAGTACAAGGACCTGTTCGAGAAGAAGCACAACGGCGTTCGCCTGGGCTTCATGTCCTTCTTCGTCAAGGCCGCCACCGAAGCCCTGAAACGCTTCCCGGGCGTCAACGCCTCGATCGACGGCAACGACATCGTTTACCACGGCTACCAGGACATCGGTGTGGCAGTTTCCAGCGACCGCGGTCTGGTCGTACCGGTCCTGCGTAACGCCGAGTTCATGAGCCTGGCCGAGATCGAAAACGGCATCGCCACCTTCGGCAAGAAAGCCAAAGACGGCAAGCTGTCCATCGAAGACATGACCGGTGGTACTTTCACCATTTCCAACGGTGGCGTATTTGGATCGCTCCTGTCGACTCCGATCGTCAACCCGCCGCAGACCGCCATCCTCGGCATGCACAAGATCCAGGAGCGCCCGATGGCCGTTAACGGTCAAGTGGTCATCCTGCCGATGATGTACCTGGCGCTGTCCTACGATCACCGCATGATCGATGGCAAGGAAGCGGTAAGCTTCCTGGTCACCATGAAGGATCTGCTGGAAGATCCGGCTCGCCTGCTGCTCGACGTCTGATACGTCAGTTCACACGACGGCCCCGTACTACACGACGGCCCCGCGAGGGGCCGTCCGCTTCACCGGAATAAGGATTGAGACATGAGCCAGAAATTCGACGTGGTTGTGATTGGTGCCGGCCCCGGCGGCTACGTAGCCGCCATCCGTGCCGCCCAACTCGGCCTGAAGACCGCTTGCATCGAGAAGTACATCGGTAAAGAGGGCAAGGTTGCCCTCGGCGGTACCTGCCTGAACGTAGGCTGCATTCCGTCCAAGGCACTGCTGGACAGCTCCTGGAAGTACAAGGAAGCCAAAGAGGGCTTCGAGGTCCACGGCATCTCCACCGGCGGTGTGAAAATGGACGTTCCGGCGATGGTTGCCCGCAAGGCCAACATCGTGAAGAACCTGACCGGCGGCATCGCTACCCTGTTCAAGGCCAATGGCGTGACTTCCTTCGAAGGCCACGCCAAGGTTCTGGCCAACAAGCAGGTCGAAGTGACCGGTCTGGACGGCAAGACTCAGGTTCTGGAAGCCGACAACATCATCATCGCTTCGGGCTCCAAGCCGGTTGAAATCCCGCCGGCTCCGCTGACCGAAGACGTGATCGTCGACTCCACCGGCGCTCTCGAATTCCAAAGTGTACCGAAGAAGCTGGGCGTGATCGGCGCTGGCGTCATCGGCCTGGAGCTGGGTTCGGTCTGGGCTCGCCTGGGCGCTGAAGTCACCGTTCTGGAAGCCCTGGACAAGTTCCTGCCGGCTGCCGACGAGCAGATCGCCAAGGAAGCCCTGAAGGTCCTGAGCAAGCAAGGTCTGAACATCCGTCTGGGCGCTCGCGTCACTGGTTCGGACGTGAAGAAGAAGCAAGTCACCGTGACCTTCACTGACGCCAACGGCGAGCAGAAGGAAACCTTCGACAAGCTGATCGTGGCCGTGGGCCGTCGCCCGGTAACCACCGACCTGCTGGCCGCAGACAGCGGCGTGACCCTGGACGAGCGTGGCTTCATCTACGTCGACGACCACTGCAAGACCAGCGTTCCGGGCGTCTACGCCATCGGTGACGTGGTCCGCGGCGCCATGCTGGCGCACAAGGCCTCGGAAGAGGGCGTGATGGTTGCCGAGCGCATCGCCGGCCACAAGGCCCAGATGAACTACGACCTGATTCCGTCGGTGATCTACACCCACCCGGAAATCGCATGGGTCGGCAAGACCGAGCAGCAACTGAAAGGCGAAGGCGTCGAAGTCAACGTTGGCACCTTCCCGTTCGCCGCCAGCGGCCGTGCCATGGCTGCCAACGACACCACCGGTCTGGTCAAGGTCATCGCCGATGCCAAGACCGACCGCGTACTGGGCGTCCACGTGATCGGCCCGAGCGCCGCCGAGCTGGTACAGCAAGGCGCGATCGGCATGGAATTCGGCACCAGTGCCGAAGACCTGGGCATGATGGTCTTCTCCCACCCGACTCTGTCCGAAGCGCTGCACGAAGCGGCCCTGGCAGTGAATGGCCACGCCATCCACATCGCCAACCGCAAGAAGCGCTAAGGAACGGGACCACGGCGGGGAGGGCGGCAGTCTTTTGCGAGGGGCTGCCTTCCACCCGCCGGATCGTTTCTCCCCCGAGGGGGGACTCGGTCACAGGTGGCGTGGCGCCACGAGCGCCGCGCCGAATGCGCAATACCCAAGACGAAAACGGTAGACAAGCATGAATCTCCACGAATATCAGGGTAAGCAGCTGTTCGCTGAGTACGGCCTGCCCGTATCCAAGGGCTTCGCCGTCGACACACCCGAAGAGGCCGCAGAAGCCTGTGAAAAAATCGGTGGTACCGAGTGGGTCGTTAAAGCCCAGGTACACGCTGGTGGCCGCGGTAAAGCGGGCGGTGTG
Source organism: Pseudomonas sp. PVC-3-1 (assembly GCF_057444315.1). NCBI lineage: Bacteria > Pseudomonadati > Pseudomonadota > Gammaproteobacteria > Pseudomonadales > Pseudomonadaceae > Pseudomonas > Pseudomonas sp. PVC-3-1. The sequence continues at coordinate 4,988,261 of NZ_CM172023.1, read as the reverse complement.
AAGCTGGTCAAGAGCAAAGAGGACGCCAAGGCGTTCGCCGCCAACTGGCTGGGCAAGCGTCTGGTGACTTACCAGACTGACGCCAACGGCCAGCCGGTCAGCAAGATCCTGGTGGAATCCTGCACCGACATCGACAAGGAGCTGTACCTCGGCGCCGTTGTCGACCGTTCCAGCCGTCGCATCGTCTTCATGGCCTCCACTGAAGGTGGCGTGGACATCGAGAAAGTTGCGCACGAGACCCCTGAGAAGATCCTCAAGGCCACCATCGATCCGCTGGTTGGCGCTCAGCCCTACCAGGGCCGCGAGCTGGCCTTCCAACTGGGCCTGAAGGGCGACCAGATCAAGCAGTTCACCCACATCTTCGTTGGCCTGGCCAAGCTGTTCCAGGACTACGACCTGGCGCTGCTGGAAGTGAACCCGCTGGTGATCAAGAAAGACGGCAACCTGCACTGCCTGGACGCCAAGATCAACATCGACTCCAACGCCATGTACCGTCAGCCCAAGCTGCGCGCCATGCACGACCCGTCCCAGGACGACGCTCGTGAAGCCCATGCGCAGAAGTGGGAACTGAACTACGTCGCGCTGGAAGGCAACATCGGCTGCATGGTCAACGGCGCTGGCCTGGCCATGGGCACCATGGACATCGTCAACCTGCACGGCGGCAAGCCGGCCAACTTCCTCGACGTTGGCGGCGGTGCCACCAAAGAGCGCGTGACCGAAGCGTTCAAGATCATCCTGTCCGACAGCAACGTCGCTGCCGTTCTGGTGAACATCTTCGGCGGCATCGTTCGCTGCGACATGATTGCCGAAGGCATCATCGGCGCCGTGAAAGAAGTCGGCGTGAAAATCCCGGTTGTCGTTCGTCTGGAAGGCAACAACGCCGACCTCGGCGCCAAGGTCCTGGCCGAAAGCGGTCTGAACATCATCGCGGCGACCAGCCTGACCGACGCTGCCCAGCAAGTCGTCAAGGCCGCGGAGGGTAAGTAATGAGCGTCCTGATCAATAAAGACACCAAAGTCATCTGCCAGGGCTTCACCGGCTCGCAGGGTACCTTCCACTCCGAACAAGCCATCGCCTACGGCACCAAGATGGTTGGCGGCGTGACCCCCGGCAAGGGCGGCACCACCCACCTGGGTCTGCCGGTGTTCAACACCGTCAAGGAAGCCGTGGAAGCCACTGGCGCTGATGCTTCGGTCATCTACGTTCCGGCTCCGTTCTGCAAGGACTCGATCCTGGAAGCGGCCTTCGGCGGCATCAAGCTGATCGTCTGCATCACCGAAGGCATCCCGACCATCGACATGCTGGAAGCCAAGGTCAAGTGCGACGAACTGGGCGTACGCCTGATCGGCCCGAACTGCCCGGGCGTGATCACTCCCGGCGAGTGCAAGATCGGCATCATGCCGGGTCACATCCACCTGCCGGGCAAGGTAGGCATCGTGTCGCGTTCCGGCACCCTGACCTATGAAGCCGTGAAGCAGACCACCGACGCCGGTTTCGGCCAGTCCACCTGCGTGGGCATCGGTGGTGACCCGATCCCGGGCTCCAACTTCATCGACATCCTGAAGCTGTTCCAGGAAGACCCGAAAACCGAAGCCATCGTCATGATCGGCGAAATCGGTGGTTCGGCCGAAGAAGAAGCGGCTGCCTACATCAAGGCCAACGTGACCAAGCCGGTGGTGTCCTACATCGCTGGTGTAACCGCACCGCCCGGCAAGCGCATGGGCCACGCCGGCGCCATCATCTCCGGTGGCAAGGGCACTGCGGACGAGAAGTTCGCCGCCCTGCAGGACGCTGGTGTGAAAACCGTGCGTTCCCTGGCTGATATCGGCAAGGCCCTGGCCGAGCTGACCGGCTGGGCGGTCAAGTAAGCGCCTCGCTTATTTAACCGTTCATCAACAGAGGCCACCTTCGGGTGGCCTCTGTCGTTATGGCTGCGTCTACAAAGTGTCGTTCAGGCGACATCGCCGATCATTGCGCGGACGATCTGACGTATGTCAGTGCAGTTCATCGGAATAGATCGTTAGGCTAGCAACTATATGAAGCGTCGCGTTCCCCACAAGGGAAGGCTCGCTCACCGTCAAATCCTACCCGGAGGCGACGGCGATTCCTGACCGTCAAGGATGGCGGGATAACCAGAATGCAGGAGCAACCGGGCCACGAGCCCATGGAAAACCTCTGCTATCGGACTTCCAAGAACAAATCACCGTACCGATGACAGCAGCATCACAGGATGCCCAGGCGTGAGCCGGCCAATCCCGTCCGATGCGGCTTTGTCACGTCTGTACGGTCGAAGTGCCTTGGGAGACCACGAAACCGTTTCAGCACTGTGGTATTTCCCTTCATGAAAGTCTTGAAAGGCCAGGACATCCTGGCACTTGGTTTTATGACCTTCGCGCTGTTCGTCGGCGCGGGCAACATCATCTTCCCGCCGATCGTGGGTCTGCAGTCCGGGCCGCACGTATGGATGGCGGCGCTGGGCTTCCTGATCACCGCGGTCGGTCTGCCGGTGATCACCGTCGTGGCGCTGGCCAAGGTCGGTGGTGCGATGGACACCCTGAGCCACCCGATCGGCCGTGTCGCCGGTGGGCTGCTGGCGGCTGTCTGCTACCTGTCGGTCGGCCCACTGTTCGCCACCCCGCGTACCGCCACCGTCTCCTTCGAAGTCGGCCTGGCGCCGCTGACCGGGGAGGGTGCGCTGCCGCTGTTCCTCTACAGCCTGGTGTACTTCCTGGTCGTGCTGGTGATCTCGCTGTATCCGGGCAAGCTGCTCGATACCGTTGGCCGCTTCCTCGCACCGTTGAAGATCATCGCCCTGGCCGCCCTGGGCATCGCCGCCTTCATGCTGCCGGCTGGTCCCATTGGCGTTGCTGAGCCGGCCTACCAGAGCGCGGCGTTCTCCCAGGGCTTCGTCAATGGCTACCTGACCATGGACACCCTCGGCGCGCTGGTCTTCGGCATCGTCATCGTCAACGCGATCCGCTCCCGCGGCGTGCAGTCGCCGCGACTGATCACCCGCTACGCCATCATCGCCGGCCTGATCGCCGGCGTCGGCCTGGCGCTGGTGTACATCAGCCTGTTCCGCCTGGGCGCCGGCAGCCACGAAATCGCCGCAGGTGCCGCCAATGGCGCCGCCGTCCTGCACGCCTACGTGCAGCATACCTTCGGCTCGTTGGGCAGTACCTTCCTCGCTGTGCTCATCGCGCTGGCGTGCCTGGTGACCGCTGTGGGCCTGACCTGCGCCTGCGCCGAGTACTTCTGCCGCATCCTGCCGCTGTCGTACCGCAGCCTGGTGGTCATCCTTGCCGGCTTCTCGCTGCTGGTGTCGAACCTGGGCCTGACCAAACTCATCCAGTTCTCGATCCCGGTGCTGACCGCCATCTACCCACCGTGCATCGTGCTGGTGGCGCTGAGCTTCTGCGCCAGCCTGTGGCGTTCACAGACCCGTATCGTCGCCCCGGTGATGGTGATCTCCTTCGTCTTCGGCATCATCGACGCGCTCAAGGGCGCCAAGCTCGATGCCTGGATGCCGGCCTGGATGGAGCACTTGCCGCTGGCCGAACAGGGCCTCGCGTGGCTGATCCCCTCGGTCGCCATGCTGGCCGTGATGGTGGTTATCGACCGCCTGCTGGGCAAACCCCAGGAAGCGATGGCCTGATATCCCGCCGTCCATGAAAAAGGCCGCCCACAAGGCGGCCTTTTTATTGTCTAGAGAAATCTACCAGGGTCTGTTGTTGAATTTAAAATATATTAAAAAACAACGACTTATGATTTTTCTGTCTAGGGAGATCTACGGAAGGTTGACTGGTTCTACGTGAAAGTGGGGGAATATATGGGGGAATTTATCCCCCTTTTAATGCACGTGAAGGGAGTAGGGCGTCGTGGGAAAGCTAACCGCCAAACAGGTCGAGAACCTATCGGTTCCAGGCACATATGAAGATGGGGAGGGGCTGCGCCTCTTCATTCAGGCGACAGGGCGTAAGTCTTGGGTATTCCGCTTCCAGCTCAACGGGCGACGCCGCGAGATGGGGCTGGGAGGCTTTCCGCAGGTGAGCCTCAAGGATGCTCGACTAGCGTGCAGCGTATTTCGAGTACAGCTCAGTTCAGGAGTAGATCCGCTTGCTGCGAGGGATGCTGAGCGGGCCACTCGAAAATTGGCTCAGCATGAGGCCAAGCAAAACGAGAAGTCATTCGAGGCTGTAGCCCGGGAATATTTCGAGGCACACAGCGGTGCTTGGTCGGAACGCTGGCGCAAGGGCTGGATTCGTAAGCTGGAGCTTTACGCATTTGGCCGGATCGGTACTTCGGCTCCTAAGGATGTGCAGACTGAGGACGTACTGAACATCTTGCGTCCTATCTGGGCGGTGAAGAGTCGCACTGCGGATGAAGTCCGCTCCCAGATTGAGCAGATTCTGGATGCTGCGAAAGCGCGAGGCCTTCGCAGCGGTGAGAACCCAGCGCGCTGGAGGGGGCACTTAGAGAATCTGCTCAGCAGGCAGGAAAAGAAAAAGGCTCGTACCTGCCAGCGCTTCGAGGCTCTGAGTTGGAAGGAGGCACCGAAGCTCATGCAGCAGCTTATTGGGCTTCGAGTACGCAATGCTCAGGCGCTGCAGCTACTTCTACTGACCGGTGCGCGCAGTCATATGGTTCGATTTGCCAGGTGGGATGAGTTTGACCTGCTGGAACGAGTCTGGAGGCTTGACGAGTCCCGCATGAAAACTCGCCAAGCATTCACCATTCCGCTGTCAGATGAGGTTCTGCGGCTTCTTGAGGCTATCCCGGTAGTTAGTAATTCGCAGTACCTCTTTCCTGGGCATGGCAGGTCAGGGGTCATGCACGGGAATGCTATGCGGGACCTGCTGAGGGTTGACCTTGGTTACCAGGGCGTGACCTGCCACGGTTTCCGCTCGACTTTCCGCGACTGGGCAGGGGAATGCACTAACTACCCTAGGTACATCTGTGAGCTCGCGCTGGCGCACGATGAAAGGGGCACCGTTGAAAGCTCCTATTCCCGATCTGATTTCCTTGAGAAGCGTCGACCGCTGATGGCTGATTGGGCCAAATACCTTTCGAGCTTTCAGAGCCCTGGCGCGTAACCTCAAGGAAATTGCCTGGGACGCGTAGGTTACTGATCTATTCCTCTCAGCACGCGAATCTGCTCCTTGAGATACAGATCCTTCTCATCTTCCATCTGCAAGAGGATTTCCAGGACACGGGCTCTAGAGAGCTCGTGATCTTTGGAGAATCTGTCGAGTCGCTTGATCGCCTTGTCGCTCAGGATGAAGTTGTACTGCTTCTTACCCTTCGCTTCTTGGCGCCGAATTTTCTGCCTCCAAAGCCGCCTGACCGTCGCGATGCAATGGGCCCTCTCAATAGCGCTCCACGTAAAGGTGTCGAGGGCTTGTAGCAGGCGTTGATGGCTCTCAGGGCGTGGGTTAGGGAACACCTGGATGGAAAGGTGTTTGCTTAGCCATTCCCAGATGTGCAAGCAGGCGTCACGCTCGCTCCGTTCCTTGATCCAGTCCCACTGCTGGTCTAGTTGCTGCTGCTCGTCCCATGCGCGCTTCAGGTTTGCCAGGAATGACGTTTTTTCCCTTAGGGGCGATTCAGCGCAGTCGATCGTGGCTATCAGCAGATCTCTCTCGGACAGAGTTGGCGAATTGATTCGTTCGTCCACGATCTCACGGGTCAATTTGCGCTTAATCCAAGACAGCTGGCGTTCGCTCTCCGATATCCAGGAGAAATGCTTCTCAGGGATCAGTAGGTAATTCTGATGGTCCCTCACCTGATCTCTCGTTACTCCGAACTCCTCAATGCTCTCGGCTATTCGGTCACGCATGGTCGCGGGAGTGATGTTTTCCGGGTGGTAGACGGCGGTGTCGCGCAGTGCCAGGTAGAACCACAGCCAGATATCACGGCGACGGTCGAGGGATTTTTCCTTTAGGAGGACGGAGAGGGAATCCTCGACGAAGAAGCCGGATGTGGGAGGACGACGGCGTTGGGTCATGACTTCCTTGCCTTGGTGAAAGCTTCTAGCTGTGGAATAGAGCCGGAATAGATGTTTTGTAGATGTGATGTAGAGGGATTCTAGAAGCGGACAAGATGCAGATTTAATAAGACATATCTGGAATTCCGCGGCTTGCAGCCGTGTTTCATCCATACCTGCTCAGCAGCTTGCCTTCTTCATGGGGATGCTGAAGCCCGTTGCTGCCGCTAGAGCGCTCCCGAGCTCGGTCCGGTCATTAAAAACGAGACCTGCCAATCCTCTGAACGAACACCAGGAGACCGTTCATGAGGATCATCCGTTTACGAGAAGTCATGGCTACGACCGGTCTGGCCAGATCGACCGTCTACAAGTACATCAGCGAAGGTGCCTTCCCTAAGCCGGTGTCACTGGGGGAGAGGTGCGTAGGGTGGGTAGAGGAAGAGGTGCACGATTGGGTGCTGGAGAAAATTGAAGAGCGGGACGCTGCTATGAGAGCCGCGTGAGAGAGCGGCAAGTCATAAGCGCCGTGACTGGCTGTGTCCAGTCACGGCGTTTATGCCGCTGAGAAGGAGTGATCGAAGGGGCATCGAAGGCAGCAATCGGCCCGGAGCGGTCAGCTCACGTTTAGGATATTCAGGCTAACTTAACGGTTGAGTCCGGCAACAAAATCGCAGGGAGCTTTCATGTCCGACGTAGACGTAACCGAGCCAAACAGTCAGGTTCTGCTCTGCTCAAATTGCTTCACAGATGAAGGGCTAAGGATCGATGCTTCAAAGCATGGCCTTGAACAACAAGGCGAGTGTCCGAATTGCCAAAGCCTGGATGGGCAAAAGCTGACTCATGAGCACATTTTAGGTCTGGCGTGGCGCTTCTTCGTGAGCGGAACTACTGTCCGGTGTGGCTACGGTGCAGCGCCTGTGATTCAGTTCAATGAGTACCATTACGGTAGGAGCGACATCGCTCCGTCAGTGTGGCTTGAGAATGACATCAAGCTTATCGAGGAGGCCGCTAAAATTGGATTTTTCCATTACGGCCCTAGACTGTGGATGGTCGGCGAAGTCGAGCCACTAAAGGCGCTACAGGATCCGGCGACACGCCCTCAGCTTATCGAGCGTGTGCTGAGAGAGTACCCAGAAATAACTTTTAGCAAAGGCAGCAAGTTCTACCGTCTGCGTGTCAACCCAGACCATCCAGCAAATCCATCCGAGTACGACAGCCCGCCAGTAGCATTCGCAGGTAGAGGGCGCTTGGATTCTCCAGACTTTTCCGTGATGTACGGATCGCAAGACCTTGACGTCTGCATCCATGAATGCAGGGCATCAACGGAGGATGAACTTTACGTCGCAACCTTAAAGAGCCGGCGGGATCTGAAGTTATTGGACTTGTCTTACCCTCTGGAGGAAGTCGAAAGCGAGTTCGAAAGTCTAGACATGGCAATTCACATGCTGTTTCTTGCTCGCTCTCACTCATATGATATCGCCCGAGACATTGCTCTTGCTGCGAAATTGTCCGGCTTTGATGGCGTGATCTATCCGTCATTTTTCAGCCTGATTCGTACTGGCAGCCACCCTTTCGAGACGGTTTATGGCATGTCGGTTCGACGTTTCCATCAAGAGAGAGAGAAATATGTTGAGGCGACCACTATCCGTAATCTCGCCCTATTCGGTAAGCCCCTAGAAAGTGGCTTGGTTAGCGTCGAGTGCATCAATCGTCTAATCCTCACCCAGGTTGGCTATCGCGGGCATTTCGGGCCAGTCGAGTATTAAACGTTTGGAGAGGTCCATCGGACAAATATTCATAGCTAACAATGATCTCTTCTGGCCGATTTAAGTCACCTGTAAGCGCCTGCAATGGGTCGGTAGCGACCTCTCGCTAGGGGCAGCAACCGGCCAGAAGCAGACGGATATTCAGTTAATGCGCGACAAATGGCTTAGATGAGGCGAGGTGTCGATACTTTGAATCGCAATCCTTCCCCCGGCAGAAATAAACAGAACACTGAATAGTTCAACTCCTTCGTACAGAGCATTAGGCACGGCTGGCCGGCAGCGCATATTCTTTCAGGTCATGCAGTTAGCGGAGCGATAGGCTGGCGAGTGAAAGCAGAGTGCTACGCATCCTCCCATGATGGAGGTGGAGACCTCTTCAAGTGCTTTGGAGTCATCCCGCATTTGTTGAGCCATGCTCAACGTACGGAGTGCTAAGTGCTCGTCAGGTATTAATTCGCTGAGTCCCAGCAATAGCTCAGCGACCAAACTGTCATTGTACGAAGCGATTCGAATGGTGCGTACAACTTGGAGTTTATTGATCGTCATAGCTTACTCCGGGAAATCGCTAAGAGAATTGTTGGGCCAGTTGGCGTGGAGACCAAAATGAGTATTACCCTAGGCCTATTGCCTATCATTAAGAATCATCTGATTCGCACGTCTATCCTGATTAGATAGCTAGGAGAAATGATCCGTCCGCAGCAAACCGGCTGCCAATAGTGCATACGGAACCCCAACTGTAGTGCGCGCCTGATTCCGAGGAGCGGATATCACGGGAACGCTCAGCAGGATGGGCGTGGTATCCATTAGCCTCCGGATTCCAGTGGAAGTCGTTGCTGGATGGGCTATCGCGTCCTTGCGCTCGGTCCTGTCCCAGACTGGGACATGCGGCTTGATGTTCTTTCTTCGACCATCCAGCCCCAGGTGAGCCGACATCTGGCCCACATGGTTCATTGCGGCCTTCTCACCTCTGAACGGGATGCTGCTTGGGTGCACTACAGGCTTTCCCCAAGGTGCGCCTGTGTGGGTTCAAGAGATCGTCCTGAAGACGCTGCAAGCGCACTTGGAATGGCTCAACCCCACACTCTCGCGCTTGGCGGATATGGAAAATAGGCCGCCACGCGCTTCCACTCCTTCATAGTCCGCTTTGGGTCGGTAGCTGACTCAAGAAGGCGCCGGCTCGAAATCCGGCGCCAAAGTGGCGAATAGTTCAAACCTCAGTCTGCTCCGCCATTTCTAGAGCGTCGTCCACCTCAATCCCGAGGTATCGAACAGTGCTCTCCAGTTTCGTATGGCCTAGAAGCAGTTGAACCGCCCGCAGATTCTTCGTTCTGCGATAGATTAGCGATGCTTTGGTTCTACGAAGCGTATGGGTTCCGTAGAGCGTGGGGTCGAGACCGATTGTCGTTACCCAAGCTTTCACTATGCGGGCGTACTGCCTCGTGGATATGTGCGCTGAATGTCGAACACGGCTGGGAAAAAGGAAATCGTCGTTGCGACGGCGAGCGGCAAGGATCCAAGCTTCAACTGACGCTCTCGTCTGGGCAGTGATCTCGAACTGCACTGGCCGCTGGGTCTTCTGTTGCATGACGATTGCGCGCGTCGATACTTGATCACCGCGAGCGATGTCTCTGACGCGCAGCTTCGTTAAATCGCAGGCTCGTAGCTTGCTGTCGATGGCGAGATTGAACAGCGCCAGATCACGATCCTTGTTTGCGATTTCCAGTCGCACTCTGATAGCCCAAATGTCCCTGAGTCTCAGCGGTGCTTTCTGGCCGACCAGTTTGCCCTTGTTCCAAGGTTCGTGAGCTTTCGTTGTGGGTGTGGGCATGATTCGTCCTCCACATGATTGAAGGACTAGGGTGCATCGCTCCTAGCTCCAGGGGCTCTTCGACCAGGCTCTATGGCCGGAGATGCTCTTAAAACACTCATGTCGGATATTCGCTTCCACCGCCGCTGACTCTCAGCGACTTCAGACTACTTTCAGATTCGCCGCTGATACTCCCCTCATCGAACGACCCCTGGGGGGATCACCATGACCCAGCAAGAATGGAGCAGCCTGTTTCCATTCCACTTTGGCTCCGTCGCCGAGCGACAAGCTCGACTGACCTTGCGCCGCGAGGGCGACTTCGACCGCGAGGAGCTTGAAACCTTCATCCACGAGCGTTTCGAGTCCATCCACCACGCTGACGTCCACCACTATCTGCCAGAGCTCATCGGGCTTCAGGACAGCCACGGGCGCTTGATCGCAGCCGCTGGCGTCCGTCCGGCCAGTCAAGGGCCGCTGTTTCTTGAGCACTACCTGGACGAGCCGCTGGAGGGTGTTGTGTCGCGGCTTGCAGGTCGTGCCGTCGGGCGTGAGCAGTTGGTCGAGGTAGGCAACCTTGCCGCCCTGAGTGCTGGCAGTGCGCGCGTGATCATCACCGCCGTGACCTGGCTGCTGGCTGCGCGCGACCTTCAGTGGGTCGCCTTTACCGGCGCCTCCACCCTGGTCAACAGCTTCCACCGATTGGGATTGGAGCCAACCGTGATCGCCGAAGCAGATCCGCGTCGCCTGAACGGCGAGCTGGCCAGTTGGGGCAGCTATTACGCGCAGCACCCCCTGGTCTACGCAGGAAACATCGGCTACGGCCATGACGAACTGGAGCGCGCGGGTGTGTACAAGCGCATGGGTTTCCCGATGCTGCTACAGGAGGCCGGCCATGCCGCATGAACTGAACGCCTTTCGTCAGGTGCTGCAGGCGCATGCCACGGATCATGCCTCGAAAGTGGCTGTACGCGGAATCACTGGCAACGTCACCTATGCGCAGCTTCTGGCTGAAGTTGAACGTCGCGAAGTATGGCTGCGAGAGCAACCCGATGGCCCGTTTGCCCTCGCACTGGAGAACGGCCCCGAAGCGCTACTCTGGGATCTGGCCGCCCTCTTCGCTGAGCGCCCGTCCCTCATCCTCCCGCCCTTTTTCAGTGCCGCACAGCGTCTGCATTGTTTGATGCAGACCCAGGCGACACTGGCCGTTGCCAACGACTCCTTCGCAGAAGATCTGCGAGCAGCCGGTTTCACACCAGGCGAGCGCTTCTGGGAGCGGCCGGCCGTACTCGACGCCGGCCTACCGGCAGGCACTGCCAAGATCACCTACACCTCCGGTAGCACTGGGTCGCCCAAGGGCGTATGCCTGAGCGCCACGTCACTGCTGTGCGTTGCACAGGAGCTCGAAGCAGCGAGCCGTCCAACCGAGCCCACGAAGTACCTCGCAGTACTTCCGTTAGCCGTCTTGCTGGAGAATCTCGGTATTTATGCAGCGCTGCTGGCGGGAGCCAGCATCACGCTCTATCCGCAAGCGCAGATGGGCATCGGTGGAGCCAGTCAAGTCGACTGGAAACGCTTCCTCGGCACCATTGCACTCAGCGGCGCCGAGAGCCTGATTCTGGTACCACAACTCCTGCTTGGCCTGGTCACCGCCATCGAGCGCGGCATGATGAAAGTCGGCCCCCTGCGATTCGTCGCAGTAGGTGGTGCCAAAGTCGCGAGCAGCTTGCTGGAGCGCGCCGAAGCAGTGGGGCTTCCGGTCTTCGAAGGCTACGGGCTCTCCGAATGCGCCTCCGTGGTTTGCCTGAACCGCCCAGGCGATCAGCATCCAGGCAGCGTGGGCCGTCCCCTACCGCACGTCCAGGTGCGTATCGCTGATGACGGGGAAGTGCTGGTTCGCGGTTCCACCCTGCTGGGCTACTTGGGCGAACCTTCTTTCGACGGGGAATGGTGGCCAACCGGCGATCTCGGCCATTTCGACGCTGCTGGATTCCTCTACCTGGCTGGCCGCAAAAAAAACCAGTTCATCACCAGCTTCGGTCGCAACGTGAATCCCGAGTGGATCGAGGCCGAGCTTTCCCAGACAGGCGTAATCCTCCAGGCCTTCGTCCACGGCGAGGGGCTGCCGCGCAACTTCGCATTGCTCTGGCCCATCGCCCCAAGCATCAGCGACGAAGTCATCGAGCAGGCCGTGCAGCAATGCAACGCCGGCTTACCCGATTACGCACGGATTTATGCCTGGAGACGCCTACCCAGTCCCTTTAGCGGTGCTGACGGAACCCTTACCAGTAATGGCCGGCCGCGCCGCCAGGAAATCCTCCGTCGCCACCAGCCCCTCATCACTGAACTATCGCAATCCTGAGGTCTGCCATGAACTTCTTCGACACTCTTCAATCCGCCACTACCCAGGAACGCCAGGCGCTGTTCAGCGTACCCGTCATTCGCGATGCCTTGGGCGGCATTGTCAGCCTGGAGGGCTACATCGCCTTCCTCACCCAGGCCTATCACCACGTTCGTCATACCGTGCCGCTGATGATGGCGTGCGGCGCTCGTCTGCCCAGCCGGCTTGAATGGTTGCGCGGTGCAGTCTGCGAATACATCGAGGAGGAGTACGGCCACGAGCAGTGGATTCTCAATGACATTGCAGCGTGCGGTGGCGACGCGGAGCAGGTGCGTAACAGCCGCCCCAGCCTGTCGATCGAGCTGATGGTGGCCTTCCTCTATGACTTGATTGCCCGCGACAATCCCGTCGGCCTGTTCGGCATGGTCAACGTCCTCGAAGGCACCAGTATCGCCCTGGCTACCCAGGCCGCCGGCAGCATCCAGCAAGGACTTGGCCTGCCGCCGACGGCATTCAGCTACCTGAGCTCCCACGGCGCGCTCGACCAGGATCACATGGCAACCTATCGCGAGCTGATGAACCGCCTGGATCGTCCGGAAGATCAAGAGGCGGTGATTCATTCCGCCAAGGTCGTCTACCAGCTGTACACCGAGATGTTCCGAGGCCTACCGCGAGCCCACCAGCCAGAGGTGCAGCATGCGCTTGCGTGAGTCGGTGGTGGTATTGACCGGTGCCAGCGGCGGCATTGGCCTGGAACTGGCCAGCCAGCTGTGTGCTGGCGGCGCCCGAGTGCTGGCCATCAGCCGGCACCTTGGCGGTCTGGCGGTGCTCATGAACCGTTATCCCAGTCAGTTGCGCTGGCATTCCGCCGATCTTCGTACCAGGAGTGGCCGGCAAGAGGTAGCCACCGCTGCCTGGGCCATGGGCGGCGTGAACGTGCTGATCAACGCCGCAGGCGTGAACCGCTTCGCCCTGCTTGAGCAGATCGACGAAGACACGCTGGACGACCTGCTGGATCTCAACATCAAGGCCCCCCTGCAGCTGACCCGCCTGCTGCTGCCATTGTTGCGCGAGCAGCCTCATGCGTTGGTGGTCAACGTCGGCTCCATCTACGGCTCCATCGGCTATCCCGGCTACGCGACCTATAGCGCCAGTAAGTTCGCCTTGCGCGGATTCTCCGAAGCGCTTCGACGCGAATTGGCCGATACCACGGTCGACGTACTCTACGCAGCGCCACGTGCCACCCGTACATCGATGAATACAACTGCCGCCACCGCGCTCAACCAAGCGCTGAAAGTAGGGATGGATGATCCGGTCGATGTCGCGCGGGCAGTACTTGATGCGGTGCAACAGCAACGCAACGAGCTGTACCTGGGATGGCCTGAAAAACTCTTCGTGCGCCTCAACGGCATGCTGCCCGGCGTGGTCGACCGCGCGTTGCGCAAGCAGCTCCCACTGATCCGCCGTTACAGCGATGCCAACGCCAAGGAGCACAGCAAATGAAACGCCTGATACTCGCCAGCCTCATTGCCTTCTCCCCACTGACCTGGGCGCTCGATCAGGCTGGCAGCCAGCACCTCAGCGCGATCCAGCAACGTTGGGCGCAAATCCAGTACCAGATGCCTGAGGCGCAACGCGCAGCCGCTTTCGAAAAGCTGGCGGGCGACGCGGAGACCTTTACCCGCGAGCAGCCCCAGGCTGCGGAAGCTTGGATCTGGAATGGAATCGTGACTAGCAGTTGGGCTGGTGCCACGGGCGGGCTGGGTGCACTGGGCAAGGTGAAAGCGGCCCGGGCAAGCCTGGAGAAGGCCCTGGCTCTCGATCCAAACGCTCTGCAGGGGTCGGCTTACACCAGCCTCGGCGCACTGTATGACCGAGTGCCTGGCTGGCCCATCGGATTCGGTGACTCGGACAAGGCAGATGAGCTGCTGCGCAAGGCGCTGCGGTTGAATCCGGAAGGCATCGACAGCAATTACTTCTGGGGTGACCATCTCTATCGCCAAGGGCATTACGTCGAAGCGCGTGCGGCTTTGCGGAAAGCGCTACAGGCACAGCCACGGCCCGGTCGTGAGCTGGCCGACCAGGGCCGGCGCGGCGAAATCGATGCTTTACTCAAGACGATCAAGGACAAGCAGGACTAAGCATGCGGCTGCTGGTAGTCGAAGACGATCCCGCTCTAGGGGAAGGTATCTGCAACGGATTGCGCCAGGAGGGATACACCATCGACTGGCTGCAGGACGGGGTGAGTGCATTGCACGCCCTGCAGCAGGAGACATTCGATCTCGTCGTGCTGGATCTGGGGCTTCCGCGTCTGGATGGCATCGAGGTGCTGCGCCGGCTGCGTGCTGGAGGCGATGCGGTGCCCGTGCTGATACTGACCGCCCGTGACGCGACCGATGATCGCATTGCCGGTCTCGATGCCGGCGCCGATGACTACCTGGTCAAACCGTTCGACCTCAACGAGCTGAAAGCTCGTCTGCGTGCGCTCCTTCGACGTAGCGCAGGTCGCGCCAAGGTGCTGATTGAGCATGCCGGGGTGACACTCGACCCGGCCACTCGGCAAGTCAGCTACCAGGGACATCCAGTCGTGCTAACCCCGAAAGAGTACCGGCTGCTCCATGAACTGCTGTCCCAACCCGGCAAGGTCTTCACCCGCGAGCGGCTCACTCAGCTCCTTTACGGCTGGGATGAAGAGCCCGAGAGCAACACGCTGGAAGTGAACGTCTATCACCTGCGCAAGAAACTCTTCAACGATCTAATCCGCACCGTGCGCGGCATTGGCTACCTGGTGGAAGGCAAAGCATGAGTTCGTTGCGCCAACGCACGCTCTGGCGAGTCATGCTGCTATTGCTGGTCGGTACCAGCCTGCTTGCGCTCTACAACTATCACGACAGCAGCCACGAGATCGACGAGATCTACGACGCCCATCTCGCGCAAAACGCGCGCCTCTTGCAAGGCGTCATGAGCATGCCGCTGGACGACAAGGATCGCCATGCGTTGTACCTGGCATTCAATGAAGCACTGAGTCAGGCGGGCAAGCATCGCGTCGGTCACCCTTACGAGAGCAAACTCGCCTTCCAGGTGTGGCGCATCAACGGTGAAGTCCTGGTACATACGGTCAGCGCCCCAAGCTTCATTCGTCCGCTGACCGAGCCCGGCTTTTCCAACATCATGGTGGGGGAGCAGCAATGGCGCAGCTTCGTGCTTCCCGTGCCAGAGCGCCAGTTGGTGATCTGGGTCGGTGAGCGCAACGATGTGCGCAACGATCTAATCGGCCGCATCGTCCGCCACACCTTATTTCCCTTCCTGATCGGCAGTCTCGCGTTGGCGCTGCTGGTATGGCTGGCCATCGGCTGGGGGCTGCAACCGTTGCAGAACATGGCACGTGTCATCCGAGCGCGGCATGCAGAGTCACTGGAGCCACTGCAACTCGTGCCTCTACCTCGGGAGCTTGAACCTATGCAGGCGGCGCTCAACCGGCTGCTGGGGCAGATTGATGAGCTGCTGCGCCGTGAACATCGATTTATCGCCGACGCCGCCCATGAGATGCGTACGCCCCTGACAATCCTTCGGCTGCATGCGCAGAACGCGCTTGAGGCCAGGAGCGATGTTGAGCGAGATAAAGCCTTGGAGTTTCTGGTTGGTGGTGTGGATCGTCTCAGTCGAGTGGTAAATCAGCTGCTGACCATGGCGAGAATCGAGCCGCGGCTAGGGCAGCGCAATTGGTCAACGGTAGATCTGGCGGTAGTCGCTACGGAGACTATGGCAGAGATGACACCCTGGATTTTGGATCAGGGGCAGGAACCGTCATTGGAGATCTCCGAGGGCAACTATCAGCTTCAAAGCGACGCGGGCGCTTTGGGGATTGCCCTGCAGAACCTGGTCGCGAACGCAGTAAATCACTCGCCAGTTGGCGGTCGAGTCAACGTCACGCTGCACCGTGAAGGTAATGGGATTGTACTCAACGTAGAAGACCAGGGGCCTGGCATCGCCCCGGAAGACCTAGAGCGAGTCTTCGAGCGTTTCTACAGCAAAGGCTCTGAGAACGGCGCAGGGCTGGGCCTGTCGATTGTGGCAATGATCATGGAGCGGCTTGGAGGCAGTGTGCAGTTGAGCAATCTACCCTCCGGCGGGCTTCGCGCAACGTTGAGAATCGCGCCTACTTCCTAAGCATTTAAGCCCGCCATGGTTCGGTTACGGCCCGTGGCGAGTAGTTGTACGCTGGTGGCGTAGCTATCTTTTACGCGTCAGCGGTCAAATATCGAACCGCGTCGACGATCCAGCTCGCACCAAAATGCTTCTAGATTTTGAAACCCCCATCGCTCCGGCGACTCGCGAGCTGCAATGCGTTCGCGGCCTTTGAGCTTTGAAAGGTCCAATAACTCCACAGGCAGCGCAGCCTTCGTACGAGTGGAATAAAACACTTTGACTATCGGCAACAACAACTCGGTACTCTGATCTACTACCACCGCGAGCCGGTCACTCTGAAGCCGCACCAGCGCACCAACTGGATAGATGCCCAAACATCGAATGAATGCCTGGAAAACCGACTCGTCAAGATGGTGTCCGCACCAGCGTGACATCCGTTGCAACGACTCCGCAGGATCCCAACCGGACTTGTAGGGGCGGTCTGAGGTAATCGCATCGTAAATATCGCAGACAGCTCCCATACGCGCGACCAGACTTATCTGCTCACCTGCCAAGCCGTGGGGATAGCCACTCCCGTCTAGCTTTTCGTGATGATGAAGGCAGACATCGAGTACCAGCGCACCGACTTGCCGCCCCTCCCGCAAAATGTCTGAGCCACGACTAGGATGTTCGCGAACGCAGGCGACCTCAGCGTCATCTAAACGCCCAGGTTTATTCAAGATACTCATCGGTACACACATTTTTCCGATGTCATGTAACAAACCCGCTAACCCAGCCTCACGAACGAGGCCCTCGTCTAGATGGAGCTGTCGCGCCAGTGAGATCATCAGCGCACAAACAGCGACGGAATGGAGATAGGTGTATTCATCTGCAGTCTTGAGGCGAGCCAAGCTGATCAGTGCGGTGGGATGGCGCTCCACTGAGACAGTAATCTCATTGACCATGGCCCGTGCACCCTCAACCTCGACGGCACGTCCCAGCCGAGCATCCTGAAACATTGCCATCACGACCTTTTTGGACTTACTGCACAACTGGCGAGCCGACTCAATTTCTTGCTCCAGAGAGCGGCGAATTGCACTGCTCGCGGTTGTATTTCGCTGCGACTCATCGACGGGCGTTGTAGGGCGTGGTTGAGACGACGTTTCCGGTTTAGAGTCGGCTTGCTTAAGGGCAGGCGGTGATAGCCCTCTACTGGGATCTATAAGCACTTCTCGCACCGAACTCTCTTTGAGCCGACGCAGGTCTTCGGGGTCTTCAAGCAGGAAATGGGCACGCCAAAAGGGATGATTTACCCAAGCCCCACACAATTCTTGTACATACATGCCGAGCGTCACTGCTTCGACTGGAATACGCAAATACGGCGAATCGGTCATTATCTTGCCCCATAGAAGCCCCCTGCCTGCTAGCTCCAGCACCGCAGACGGATGAATCGCTGCTCACCCGCGATGCTGACTCCTTGCCTACCCTGGCAGTACATTCCACAACATGTTTTTCGAGCATGTCCGCCTGTCGCGCTGGATGCGCCCGTCCCGAGAACCAACATTGAGAGAGCGTATCCATAGTCAGTGCATTCAAACGCGAAATGCGGAAACTGCACTCTTGAGTTGAACAGCCAGTCGAGACAGATCCTGGCTCGATGCACTGGTTTGACTGGCACCGGCAGCGCTCTGCGCAGAAAGATCACGGATGCTCACCAAGCTGCGGTCTACCTCGCGCGCAACTGCCGCTTGCTCTTCCGCCGCGCTCGCTATCATTGCGTTCTGCTCGTTAATAGCCGCCATCGCATTGGTAATGTCGCCGAGGCAGTCATTGGCGGCTTCGGCTCTCTGAACGGTCTCCCCCATCAAGGCAGAGCTACCTTGAAGTGTGCGCACTGCATCTGCAGCATCCTGCTGCAGATGAACAACCATCTGCTCGATCTCCTGCGTCGATTGCTGAGTACGCTGAGCAAGCATGCGAACCTCGTCGGCAACCACGGCAAAACCTCGTCCTTGCTCGCCAGCTCGGGCGGCCTCTATTGCGGCGTTCAGAGCAAGCAGATTGGTTTGCTCGGCGATTGAGCGAATAACATCTAGCACTTTACCGACCTGCTGCATTTGGCTCGCGAGCTGTTCAACTCGTGTGACGCTTGCATTCATGTCCACCGCCAAGGCATTGATCGCGCGAACAGTTTCCACTACCTGATCTCGGCCTTGCACGGCCGCCGCGTCACCGCGCCGTGAGGATTCAAGTGTGGAGCTAGCATTGTTGGCCACGCCATCGACGGCCGCACTCATTTGGTTGCAGGCGGCGGCGGCCTGCTCTATCTCCTGGTTCTGCAGCGTTAGCCCGCGGCTCGCATCTTCGGTAACAGCGTGCAGCTCCTCCGAAGCAGAGGCTAGCTGGGACGATGAGTCGGCGATCAGGCTGATGGTGACGCGCAGGCTTTGCTGCATATTGCGCAACGCTTCCATCAGTTGGCTGGCTTCATCGCGTCCCTCCAGGGGAATGTTCTCGGTCAAATCTCCGGCAGCCACAGTGCGCGCCACCTCAACAGCTTGTGCCAAGGGACGCACAATGCTGCGGGACATCACCAGCGCAAGAATGATAGCGAGCACTACCGCGCCGATCAGAATGACCAGCACCAGTAGTCGAGCCTCTTCGTATGCATGGTCGCTGCTGAGCGTGGCAGCCTTGGCACCGTCAGCATTGAGCTTGGTCAGACCTTCTAGTCCGGAGACCAGCGTGTTGCCCCGGGAGTTGAGAACTTGAGAGATGAGGTCACGCGCCTCGGCCAAACGACTTTGAGCCAGCAAGTCGAGCAGTTGCTGCTGCCCTTCGTAATAGCTCTGCAACGCTATGCGGAAGCGCTCATAACCCGCCGCTTCGTCATCACTGGAGATCAGCGGGCGATACTGCGCCTGTGCCTCTTCCAGATGTTGCCTGTCAGCCGCGAGTAGCTTGCGGTTGGTTTCATTGTCGATCACTGCAACGCGCAACGTGGATGCACGCAAGCGCATGGTGGCGACGTCCATCTGACCGAGCGCCAGAATGCTTGGCAGCCAATTGCCGTCAACCTCACCGGCGCTTTCATTCATAGCGCGCATTTGCAGCAGGGAACCACCGCCAACCACTAGAAGCAACACAACCAATCCGGCAAAAGCTATTGCAATGCGGGTTGAGACGCGGAGGTTACGAATAGTCATGGCGGCGCACTCGTTCTGATTGAAGATCTATCGGCTCGCAATTCCTTACTTAAAGTGCGGGATCTGAAAAAAATGTGAAATATCGACTAAAGGATTAGCGTGTCGAGCGATGCAGCGGCCCACGGTCGATGTGTACGGGGTTGCCCAACCGCCGTCTACTCACGGACCGACTCGGACAGGGGATGATGCGCTCCGAACATAGCGGTAAATTGCTCGCTGTCTGTTCTCTCGATCTCGATGGATTCAAGCAGATCAACGACTGCTTCGGGTCGGCGAGCGGCGATGCCATGCTCATTGGTGTCGCAGAGCATTTGAAAATGGCGCTGCGAGGCGATGATACGTTGGCGCGTATGGGAGGCGATGAATTCGCGCTGCTCTTGTCGGATATAGAATCACCGGAGCATTGCTCCTACGTGCTCGATCAACTACTCAGGGCGGCCAATCGGCCAGTCAACATACAGGACACCAAGTTGGCTGTGACTGCGAGCATCGGTGTGAGCCTTTACCCCGATGATCACGGCGACCCAGATGCCTTGCTGCGCCACGCAGACCAAGCCATGTACCTGGCCAAACAGGCTGGCAAAAACCGCTTCCATCTTTATGACCCAGAGCGTGACCGTAAGGCCCAGTCTCGACGCAACCAACTGGAACGCTTGCGCGCCGCGTTGGATGGCAACCAGTTCACACTGTACTACCAGCCTAAGGTCGACTTACGCCTCGGTACAATGGTTGGCGTAGAGGCCTTGCTGCGCTGGCAAGACCCGGTGCATGGCATGCTCGCACCCGGCGAATTCCTACCCATGGTGATCGACAGTGACCTAGAACAGCCTCTCGGCGTATGGGTAATCAACCAGGCAATAGCACAGGCCACCGCATGGCTCGTAGAAGGTCTCGACATACGCGTCAGCATCAATGTAAGCGCCAACCAGCTGCTCTACGGAAACTTTCCGGCAATCCTGTGCGAGGCACTGGAAAGATACCCAGCCTTGCCTGCCAAGAACATTGAGCTGGAGATATTGGAGAATGCCGCTTTCTCCGATCTGGACCAGGCCATTGATGTGCTCGCGCAATGCGAAAGGATGGGCGTGCACTTCGCCCTTGACGATTTCGGTACTGGCTATTCCTCCCTCACCTATCTGCGAAAGCTCCCGATCCAGGCGCTAAAGATCGACCAGAGCTTCGTCCGCAAGATGACCACCGACTCGGAGGATCGGGGAATCGGGGAATCGTCGAGAGCGTGATCCAATTGGCTCACACCTTCCAACTCGAAGTAGTCGCGGAAGGCGTGGAGACACAGCAGCATGCAGCCCTGCTGCAGAATATCGGCTGTTCCATCGTGCAAGGTTATGGCATAGCCCGCCCAATGCCGGCCGATGACATTCCGGCATGGGCGAAGCACTGGAACCAGGGTATCCGTTGAGAAAAATGCCTATTGCTGCACTGCAAGCTCCAATCGGACCGTAGGGCCGACGGTGCCTACACTTCTGCCATCACACGATTGCGGCCTGCCTGCTTGGCTTGGTAAAGCAAGTGATCGGCTTGGTCCAGCACCTTGGAGGGATCTGCTTGTTCAGCCCCACAGTGGGATACACCGAGGGACAGGGTGATTTGCCCGGCAGGAGGTATCGGGGTCATCTCCAGTGAGCGGCGAATACGCTCGGCGACTTCTGCGGCTGCAGCCAGGCTCGTTTGCGGTAACAAGAGGATGAACTCCTCACCGCCTACTCGGCACGCCAAGTCGCCGTCTCGACAATTTTGCCCAAGCAGGGTCGCAAATGCCTGTAACACCTTGTCGCCAACGGCGTGCCCATACTTGTCATTGACTCGTTTGAAATGGTCGATATCCATGCTTACTACGGCATAGGGCTTCCCGAGCAAGTGCCAATCATTCAACGCGCTCTCCATTACACGGCGATTTCCAAGACCAGTGAGCGGATCACTTAATGCCTGGCGATTGAGTTTTCCTATGCGCTCCTGGGTCAGCAGAGCGCCGATGATCATTGCTCGCCGAATACTCCAAGCTTCGGCATACCACGCACGCACCTTGCGAATGCCTTCCTCGCTAGCTCGCTGTCCCGCATATTCAGCCAGTTGGCTAAGAGGCCGACTAATGTGCGACGCAGCCCACCAAAGTAGCATCAGGCCGAGCAAGCTCATCGGAATGATGCCAATCACGACTTGCAGCATCAGATTGCAAAGGGTATCGAGAGGCACACTCAATGGTTGCTGTGAAATGACGCCCCATCCACTGTGAGGTACTGCCGCATAGCCGGCCAGCATGTCCCTCCCGGTTGAGCTGCGTATGGGGGACGCACCACTTTCGCCACGCAACACTGCATCGATCGCAGGGTTTTTCCCGACTTGCTCGCCGATACGATTCGGGTCTGGATGAAACAGCAGATGGCGCTCTCCATCCACCAGATAAACATAGGAGGAGTCCTGCTGGAAATGCTTGCTGATGATCTCGTTCAGGGCATTGTCCTTATGCAGATAAATGGTTCCACCTACTAACCCGAGGTACTCCCCCTCAGGGCTCCAGATTGGCTGTGAGGCAAACACGATCAGGTTTCCTACCAACGAGCTGAACGCAGGGCTAATCATCGCTCTGCGCTCTTCCAGCGGAACCTTGGAGCGTAAGGTCTGACCGTTCACACTGAGCGACGTGGGATAGGAAGAAACGATGCGTCCTTGCGCATCAGCAACAATTACCGTGTTGAAGCTATCGTCCTGCTCGGCCAGCCGGCGAGCCTCAGCCCCTCGATGGGCTTCAAGGCGAAAATCTTCGCCAATGATCCGGGCGCTGTAGGCCAAGCGAGCAAGGTCCTCACCCAAGCTCTGTCCGATGGTCAGTGCAACCTTGGCGGCATAAGCGCGATTGGCCTCCAAAGAATTGTGAACCAGCGTTTCACGCTGGATCCGGTAGGTTGCATAAAGATCGTTGAGTAAGGTTGCGAGGATTGCCAACAGGGCGAAGAGCAATATCAATGTACGCAGATTAATTCTGGGAACGGAGCCGGACGGCATGGAGTAAAACTCTGTGGAGCATTGAAAATAGCCCCTTGATAGGAGCTAGCCTTCTGGCGTGATTCCGGCCCGGCAGCGGCACATTCCATGGGTAAGCTGATCCTAAAGGCACATTTTACGCAGGGATAATGATATCAAGTAGCCACCGACCGACCAGTGGCCGATTCAACAGACGGAAGCTCGACGTCGAATTCACCAGCACCAATCAGGCACCTCGAAAGCGATCCGCCTCGACCACTGGCGGACAATGCACAATCCACCAACGCCGCTCTTGCCATTGCTGACTTCAGGCTGCATTCAGATTCGCCGCTAATCTCCCCCCCACTCCCGAGGGCCGATGTCTGCTATGGGTCGGTAGCAGCTCCTAGCCAGCGGCAGAAATCGCCCGATTGTGGCGACTACGACCATACTTGCCATCGAGCCCGAACGTGGAGTCACTTGATGGATTGCGCCCCGAGGTAGCTACCACTGAACTCGAAACGGCCCTCGACTCCGTGAGGGCCTTTCCAGTCTCGCTGTAGGAGCGCCATGAGCGATTTTCCGTAAGCACGCATGAGCCTCAAGTAATTTTTCCATAACGCTGGGGAAAGGTTCTGCTCAACCTCAGTTTCTGCAGCACTTATTGCGCAAGGGTAACGGGCCCAAGATTCCAGCCCACGCTCGAAGCTAGATAGGATTATTGGGCCACGTTTTTGCCAAGGAATAAGATTAGATTGCTGCGAAAGCGCTACTAACCTATGAGACCGAAGGGGACGAGCCAATATCCCATTGGAAACCCACTGTGGATTCTCGTATACGAGAAAGGCTTTTATGGCGTTCTCAAGCGCAAACCCAGCAAGTAGAAAGGTTGACCGGCTACTGCTTGGCCACTCACCGAGGAGGGTGCCATTGCCATCCAGTTGTATAGTTTTGCCAGTTGGGAACTGACGTAGAAGTCCTTTCGACTGCTCGTAGAGGTTGTCCGCAACGAGCAGCCAGCTGTGCGGATGAGCGGCTTGGGCAAACTCATAGTCCGTCAAAATTACCTCCTTGCGTCATGGTTGATTAACATCCTAGTGCCGCGTTTTCGACCCGGCAGCCGCGTAAGTGTCCGACTGATATCCTGAGAAGAGTGAATGGCTGTAGCTGGCCGATTTCTGCCTTTAACGAGAGGCTGCTACCGACCTGAAGCTGACCTTTGCCAAGGGCAGCTGTGTGTCGATTGCTGCCCTGGTTGAACATCCGATTCGATTAGGGAAGTGGGGAGGTGATTGATTTTTTGTCGGAGTGATCAGCACCGAAAATTCCCAATCGACATTGATGCTTTTGCTTCGGTCTATCCGAGCTCCTTGAGGGATAAGTTTTCGGTGCGGGTAATATGCTTTATATCCGTCATCTAATCTCACATCATTCAACCCTCGCCCTATCCCTATCCCTATCCACCCACCTTCCCCTAGCCGTCATCTCTCCTCAAACCATCCCAACCCAGCTCGTCCATCCAATCACTAGGTCTTCCCTAGCCATCGACCAGTAGAAAGTTACTCCCCGTGCAGAGGATATGAACCTCACACAGGAGCAGCCTTCATGCCTCGCCATCCCAGCAATACCAACCTCCACCTGCATAACGTCAGCACCTTCCAGGGCCTACCTGTCATGGCAGAGAAGGGGCCATTCATCGAGCAGTACCTATCTCGTTTACACAGCACCATAGAACGCTCCCTCAGGCAGTACTCCAGGGTGTTTGCCTTCCGAGTCGATCTACGTTTGCCACTGGGTACTGAGTTGCCTGACTACGTGTGCACCAACGAGGTCATCAGTAGGTTCCTGGAGTCCTTCAAGGCCAAGATCGAGCATGACCGACAAAGGGCTCGCACTCGGCATCGATATGCTCATGACAGCAGGGTCAGATACGTGTGGGCGAGAGAAGAGAGCAGGGGAGAGAGACCGCATTACCACCTGCTGATCCTGCTCAACGGAGATGCTTACTTCACGGTGGGTAGGAAGACCTCTACTGAGCAGAACATCTTCCATCGCCTGCAGGAGGCATGGGCGAGTGCGCTGGGGCTCAGCGTGGAGGAGGTGAGTGGTCTGGTGGAGATACCCCGAGCAGCTGGATACCTGGTTAGTCGAGCTGCTGGTGATCAAGGAGAACTAGCTGACCTGTTCCGCCGAGCGAGCTACCTGTGTAAGGCAGCTACGAAGAGCTATGGGGATGGTCAGCATGGATTTGGCTGTAGCCGCGGATAGCTGCATTCCAGACATGTCTTATATCGACTTTCACCCGCAGTCGATCCAATGCACCTGCCTCATTCCTGTTTGCGTGATGGGGCAGTTGGAGCAGGTCGTCTGCCCTGAAAAGGCGTCGTCCGGACGCTTCAACTCTTGCGATGGAGCGCGGTGGTTGACCGTATCGAGACGGGGTGAGCAAGCCTCGTATTCGGACTGGTTGGTTCGTAGAAATTAACCCAGTTGGCTCCTGGTATGACTAAAGCCAGCTAGGTGCATTTCCATGACGAGCCACAACGCCATCCTCTCTGATTTCTTGCTCCGGGCAGAGATCAGGCGCCAAATTGAGCGTTTCGTTGAGGCTGTTCGATCCAGCAGCGAGCCGGCCTACCACCTCTCTCATGATCACGCTGGTGATCCTCTCTATCACCCGACATCTCTCACGATTTCAGTCGATCAGCTAAAGCAGATGCACGACTTCATCATGGGGCTCGACGATGAAGTGGAGGGCGAGGCACTACGAGCGTTTCAGGATGCCTGTCGGTGCGTGGGGCTTGAGTTTAGTCCCTTGGTAGGCGTGGTCTGCCTCAACGAAAGTGAAGATGGCTACCTACGCTCCGAGGAATCGCTGAATTGGCTCGTGGAGTCCGTTCGGTTCTCTCTCGACGTGGGAACGTGCTGAGCACTCGATGCCGCTAGTCAAAGGCCGCAGCCGATTGCTGCCTTCGGATATTGGGCCGGTTCGAACAGATGCTTCCCTAGGAGAGTCTCGCTCGGTCTGCGAGGCAAACAGTCAAAACCTGAAAATTAAACCTATGGCTCGACCGCATTGCTCTGCTCAGCGTGCCCGATGAAACGGCTGCTGCCAGCAGGCAGCGTTTGAAGGAGGTGATACGCACTGTTCTTATCCTTGTTGTGGTTGTGCCATGTATCCGCGGCTGCGGGTGGCCAGCCGCCTGTGACTCCGTCCGCGCCGAAATCATCCCTGGCTCTGCAGGTAACAGAGCATCGCCTTGCGCTCGTCTGCGTTGCGCAGCCCGCCGAAGGCCATGTTGGTGTCGGGGATCATTCGTGCCGGAGCGGTGAGCCACTGGTCGAGGCGCTCCAGGCTCCAGGTCTGCCCGGCGCTGGCCAGGCCCGCGGAATAGGCGTAACCCTGGACCGCGCCCATGGGCCGGCCGACGATGCCGGACAGGTGGGGGCCGACCTAGTCCTGGTCGAGGGCGTGACAGGCCGCGCATTTGTTCTGGAAGGCCCTCTGCCCGGCGCTGGCGTCGCGTTCGGCGGCGACGGGGAGGTGAGTGAGGAGCAGGCTGAGGGTGCCTGCGGCGATGCGAGCTGCGGTGAGCATGGAGAGAGTTCCCGGTGGTCTTGAGTGCGACCTAAGGTGACATCCGGGAGTTGTTGCGAATCGCTGGGCTACGCCATTGATTTGTCATTCGATGCCAATCGCGTCGGCGTGGCCGGGGACGCGATTGGCGCTGCGGAAAAGACGCTCGGGAGGAACCAGGCGCGCGGCGGCGCCCTGGGTGTTCGGCAGGTGCGGCGTTACTCGATGAGGTTGTGCTTCTTCGCCCAGATCATCGCGTCGTAACGGCTGGACACACCGAGCTTGGCGAAGATGTTGCGCAGGTTCCACTTCACCGTTTCCAGGGTGATGTCCAGCGTATGGGCGATGCGCTTGCTCGACATGGCCTGGGCCACCAGCGCGAGGATGTCGATCTCGCGCTTGGTCAGCACGGCCTGGGTCTTGGCCGGCAGGGCGCGGCGCGGGCGGGGAGCGCTGGCGTTGACCGCGAAGGGGTCGTTGAGCTTGGCGAGCAGTTCCTCGGTGTAGGCCAGCACCTCGCCTTCCACCGCCTGCTCCTCGACCAGGCGGGCGAGCAGTCTTTCCGCCAGCGGGCCTTCATCGATGAAGGTGCGGACCAGGCCGAAGCGCTGTCCGTCGCTGACCGCCTGGCGTGCGCGCTGTAAGGCTTCGTCGGGACGCTTGAGGTCTTCCAGCGCGGAGGCCGCGAGCAGGTCGGCCAGCACCGCCATGCGGCCGCGATCGAAGGCCTTGGCGTAGGCGCGAACGATCTCCAGTTGGGCCAGGGTCTGTTCCGAGTCCTCGGCCTTGAGGACGCGGGCGCGGGCCAGTGCGGCAATCGCCGGCAGTTCGGCACGGGCGCCGCGCTCGGTGCCATGCTGGCGAGCCAGTTCGTCGAGGGTTTCCAGCAGTTCGCCGGCCCGGCCGCGGCTGCCCTTGAGCAGCAGTACGCGGATTTCCTCGCCCAGCAGTTGCGCCACCGGGCGGACCTGGCCAAGGCAACGCAGGTGGGCGATCTGCTGTTCGAGGAACGCCAGCGCGGCCTCGGAGCCCTTCTGCAAAAGATCCAGGCGTACGCGGGTGACGTTGGTGCGCACGATCACGTCCGGCACCGAGGAATGCAGCAGGCCGAAGCGGTTGGCGATGGTCTCGCGGGAGTCGTCGATGCGGTCGAGTTCGTAGAAGACCTCGGTCAGGGCGCTGGCGCAGAGGTTGGCGCAGATGGAGCGGCTGCCGCCCTCGCGGGTGGAGTGCTCGAGCAGCTGCGAACCGACCTTCTCGAAATCGCGGAAGTAGCCGGCGGTGACCAGGTTGGTGGCGCTGGAGAATTCGGCGACCATGGCCATGTCGTTGCCACGGTCCTCGGGAGGAATCGGGTGCTGGTCGAACAGCCGGCGGGCGTCGCTGTAACGGCCGGCCGCGGAGTAGGCGACGGTCAGCGCCGACAGCAGCACGTAGCGCAGGAAGGGGTTCTCCACGCTGGCATCGCGCAGCGGCTCCAGCAGTTCGATGACCAGATCGGTGTCGTCGTCCTGCACGGCGATGGCGGCACGGATCATCGGCAGGCCGTTGGCGATTTCCGGCAGCCCCTGCAGGTCCGCCGTGCTCAGGTGTTGCAGCCAGGCCTTGGCCCGAGCCGGCCGCGAGGTCAGCGACACCGTCAGGCAGGCGAGGAAGAGCAGGCGCTTGTGGCGTAGCAGCACCTCTTCGGGCAGGCGCTCCAGCAGGTGCAGCGTGGGCCCCAGGTACTCCAGGCTCCAGGTCGAGGGCGCGGTGCGCTCGATGAC
Source organism: Pseudomonas sp. PVC-3-1 (assembly GCF_057444315.1). NCBI lineage: Bacteria > Pseudomonadati > Pseudomonadota > Gammaproteobacteria > Pseudomonadales > Pseudomonadaceae > Pseudomonas > Pseudomonas sp. PVC-3-1. Next base: position 4,960,708 of record NZ_CM172023.1, on the reverse strand, counting down.
CTGGGTGGCGAAGTCCAGGTCCTCGCCCAGGCTTGCGTGGCGCACGGCTTCGGTCAGGCAGCGGTGCTCGGCGAACCAGCGTGCCGCGCGCTGGTGCAGTTGCTTCTGCAGGTCGCCGCCGTGGCGGGCCAGGCGGGTGGCGAGGAACTCGCCGAACAGTGGGTGCAGGCGGTACCAGGCGAGGCGGTCGTCGGAGTCGACACGGTAGATCAGCAGGTTCTCGTCCTCCATGCGCTTGATCAGCTCGCCGGCGTCGGCCCTGTCGGTCACCGCGCGGGCCATGGCGGCGTTGAAGCGGCGGAACAGCGACAGCGCCTCGGCGAACTCCACCAGTTCGGCCGGCAGGTGCTCGACCACCTCTTCGCTGAGGTAGGTCTGCAGGTCGCTGGAGCGCCAGATCAGGTCATGCAGGATGGAACGGGTGTCGGGGCGGTTCTTCAGCATGATCACGATCAGCTGCAGGCAGGACGGCCAGCCGCTGGTGAGTTCGTGGATCAGGTTCAGTTCGTCGGCGTTGAGCTTGTCGCGGCCGAGGTTCTCCTCGACGAAGGTACGCGTCTCGGCGGGGTCGAAGGGCAGGGTGACGCTCTCGATCTCCACCACCTGCTGCATCACTCGCAGGCGCGACAGGCTCAGCGGTGGCGCGACCCGAGAGGCGATCACCAGGTGCAGGTTGCCGGGGCCCTGGTCGAGCAGTTTCTGCACCAGCTTGTGGGCCAGCGGCACCTCGACATGGTGATAGTCGTCGAGGATCAGGTAGAGCTCCTTGGACAGGTTCTCCGCGGCATCGACGATGGCGGCGATGGTGGAGTCCATCGCGGTGGCGGTGCCGTCTTCCTGCAGCAGGTCGAACTCCACGCCGACGCCCAGCCGGCGCAGCGCTTCGATCAGCGCGGTGCAGAAGGGCGCGTAGCCCTTGTCGTCGGCGGTCAGCGAGATCCAGGCAACCTCGGCGCCGGCCTTCAGGCGGGCCTGGCGCCATTGCGCCAGCAAGGTGGTCTTGCCGTAGCCGGCGGCGCCGGTGATCAGCGCCAGGCGGCACTCGTGCATCTGGTCGAGCTGGGCGATCAGGTTGGCGCGCGGCACGTGCTTGGTGCCGATGCGCGGCGGGGAGAACTTGGTCGACACCAGGTGTCGGGCGGGATTTATTGTCATTTTTTCCCTGACGCTTGATGGTTGGCCGCGAACGCCGGCCCTTCTCGGGGGCGGTGGCGCGGTCAGGCATGAAGGTGCAAAGGCGACCGTACTGGAGTGTCCGGAGAGCGTCAAGGACCGTCAATCCCGCGCTTTTTCGAGGCCCCGGCGGACGTCCGCTACCCCCTAAAAAGGGGGTGGGACGCCCGCGCCAGACGCTGCCTAAGCTCGATGGCCGGCCGCAGTGGCCGTACGAATCACGAACCTGGGAGAAGCACGCGCATGAATCTGCACAACAAGGTCGCCATCGTCACCGGGGCCGCTTCGGGGCTCGGCCTCGCCACCTGTCGCGCCCTGGCTGCCGCCGGCGCGCGGGTGGTCGGCCTGGACCTGCAGCAGGAGCGCCTGGACGCCGCGCTGGGCGGCGAAATCCGCGGCATCGCCGTCGACGTGGCCGACGAGTCCAGTGTCAGTGCCGCCATCGAGCAGGTGGTGGGCGAGCTGGGTGGCCTGCACGTGGCGGTGAACTGCGCCGGCATCCTCGGCCCAAGCAAGACCCTCTCCAAGGGCCAGCTGTTCCCCACCGAACTGTGGAACCGCGTACTGGCGGTCAACCTGACCGGCACCTTCAACGTCATCCGCCATGCGGCCCTGGCGATGAGCGCCAATGAACCGGACGAGGGCGGCGAGCGTGGCGTCATCATCAATACCGCGTCCGGCGCCGCGCGCGAAGGGCAGATGGGCCAGGCGGCCTACAGCGCGAGCAAGGCCGGGGTTATCGGCATGACCCTGCCGATCGCCCGTGACCTGGCCGAGCATGGCATCCGCGTGGTGAGCCTGGCGCCGGGCCTGTTCGAGTCGGGCATGTCTGCCGGCATGCCGGCGAAGGTCTCCGAAACCATCGTCAACAGCCTGTTGTTCCCCCGGCGCATGGGCCGGCCCGAGGAGTTCGCGGCGCTGGTTCGCCACGTGGCCGAGAATTCCTACCTGAACGCGCTGACCCTCGACATCCAGTGCGGCACCCGCTGAAACCGCCGGGCGGCGCTGCCCGAACCTTCAGGCCGGCTCGGCCTGAACCTGCAGGCCTTCCAGCACCTGGCGCAGCGCTGCGGGCAGGGGCACCGGGCGGCGCGTTTCGCGGTCGACGTAGACGTGCACGAAATGCCCTTTGGCCGCGCAGGTCCGCTCGTCATTGCGGAACAGCCCGATCTCGTAGCGCACGCTGGAGTTGCCGATGCTCGCCACGCGCAGCGCGGCATTGACGGTATCGGGGAAGCTCAGCGAAGCGAAGTAGTTGCACTGCGTTTCGATCACCAGCCCGATGGTGTCGCCGGCCAGGTAGTCCAGGACGCCATGGCGGATCAGGTAGCTGTTCACCACGGTGTCGAAGTAGCTGTAGTAGACGACGTTGTTGACGTGGCCATAGACGTCGTTGTCCATCCAGCGGGTCGGGATTGGTTGGGCGTAGGCGTAGGCTTCCAGGACTTCGGGTTGTGGCTTGCTCATGCTGAGGTTTCCTCGGTGGCGGCGTCGCTGCGCAGGCGATACCAGGCGACGCCGTCGCTGTCGGTCTCGACTTCCAGTTCGCCGCGATGCAGCAGGTGGTTCAGGTGCGCCAGGCTTTCCCCGGTCGCCAGGCTCATCAGGCTGCCGTCGGTCATGGGTATCGGCCGGGAGAACAGCAGTTCGAAGGTATCGATTGCGCGCCGTGGCCGCTGCAAGCCCTGGCGCAGCCGTTGCAGCGTGGCGAGCAGGCTGTCGCGCAACTGGTCCAGGCGGGCGTGCAGGCCATGGAAGGGTTCGCCATGGGCGGGCAGCACCAGTACGTCGTCGGCGATGCGCTGGCGCAACACCACCAGCGAGACCAGCCAGTCGCCGATCGGGTCGGCGTCGGGTTCGATGGGGTGAACCGAGAGGTTCGACGAAATCCTCGGCAGCACCTGGTCGCCGGTGATCAGCAGGCGCCGCGCCGGATCGTACAGGCAGGCGTGCTCGGGGGTGTGGCCGGCGCCGACCACCACTTCCCAGTGGTGATTGCCGATCCGCACGGACTCGCCGTCGCGGATGCGCCGGAAGCTGTCGGGCAACTGCCAGATCATCCGGCCGAAATTGCCGAAGCGTGAGCGGTACATCGCCAATGCATCCTCGTCCCAACCGGCCCGGCGGTAGAAGGCCAGCCCCTCGGGTGGCGCCTCGCGCCCGGTATCGCCGGCCAGTACCCGGCACTGCATGTACTCCAGGCGGGTCATCCACAGGCGGCAGTCGAAGCGATCGCAGAGCCAGCCGGCGAGGCCGACATGGTCCGGATGCAGGTGGGTGACCAGCACTCGCTGCAGCGCCCGCCCGTTCAGTGCGCCATCGAACAGTTGCTCCCAGGTCTGGCGGGCCTCGGGGCTGTTGATGCCGGTGTCGACCAGGGTGTAGCCGCTGTCGTCGTCCAGCAGCCACAGGTTGATCGCTGCCAGGGACAGTGGCAGTGGCATGCGGGTCCACTGCACCCCGGGCGCCACTTCACGCATCTCGCCGAAGGCCGGGCGCGGGCCGCAGGGATAGGTCAGCCCGCCGTCGTGCCGGGGCCGGTTGTCGTTGTCCATCGTCGCTCCTTGGTGATCGCCTGCCAGCGGCGGCTGTGCGCGCCGGCCAGGTTGTCAGGGTGGCCGCGCGAGGAGGGGGGGAGTGCCCCCAAAAAAAGGGGGGGAGTGCTTTCGTCGGCCGCTGGCACCCTTGCTCCACTCGATCACTGATTGAGCGTCTTCCTGGCTTCGCGCCATCGGCCCGCGGCCTGGATATCGAGGGGAGAGAGGACACACACATGGCCAACGACAAGAACAAGATGATGAAGAATCAGCCAGCTGTATCCCAGGCACTGAGCGCGAGCGTCCTGGTGTTGTGCGCTTTGGGTGCGGGCAATGCCCGGGCCATCGAGATCGATACCGGTAACCCGGACCTGCAACTGCGCTTCGACAATACCTTCCGTTACAACCTCGGCAAGCGTATCGACGACCAGAAGCAGGCGATCCTGAAGAACCCCAACAACGACGATGGCGACCGCAATTTCAAGAAGAACAGCATCGTCGCCAACCGCATCGACATCCTCAGCGAGAGCGACCTGGTCTACAAGCAGAAGTACGGTGCGCGCGTGAGCGCCGCGCTCTGGTACGACGATGCCTATGCCGGGAGCCTGGACGGCGACAACACCGCCACGTCCAACCACCTCAACGGCGACGGCCGGCCGGCGCAAGGTCTGAGCCGCTACGCCAACCGCTACTACGAAGGCCCCTCGGGCGAAATCCTCGACGCCTTCGTGTTCGGCTCCTTCAACCTGGGTGACTCGCCGCTGCAGATGCGTGCCGGCCGCCACACCGTCAACTGGGGCGAATCGCTGCTGGGTAGCGGCGCGATCCACGGCATTTCCTACGGCCAGGCGCCGCTGGACCAGGGCAAGGCCCTGGCGCTGCCGGGCATCGAGGCCAAGGAGCTGTACATCCCGCGCACCCAGCTGTCGACCCAGCTGCAGGTCAACCCGGAGCTGTCGTTCGCCGCCCAGTACTTCCTCGAATGGCGGCCGTCGCGGGTGCCGGAGGCGGGCACCTACCTGGGCTTCTCCGACATCTACCTGCAGGGTGGCGAGTCGTTCATCCTCACCCCGAACCTGCGCGCCACCCATGGCGACGACATCGAGCCGCATGACTCCGGCGACTGGGGCGTCATGGCACGCTGGACCCCGGAGGCGCTGGACGCCACCCTGGGCCTCTACGTGCGCCGCTTCTCCGACACCCTGCCGCAGGTCATCCTGCTGCAGACCCGCAAGCCCCAGTACTTCATGGACTACGGCTCGGACATCGACATGTACGGCTTCAGCCTGTCCAAGGAAGTCGCCGGCATCAGCTTCGGCCTGGACCTGAACTACCGCCACAACATGCCGCTGGTGAGCAGCCCGGCGCGGGTGACCTCGCTGGCCGCGCTGCCGGACCGTGGCGACATCCTCGGCGCCCGTGGCGACACCGTGCATGGCGTGCTCAACGCCATCGGCTCGGTCAGCTCCACGCCGCTGTTCGACGCCGCCTCCTGGGCCACCGAACTGACCTGGAGCCGCTGGGTGTCGGTCAACGACGACCCGCTGAACCTGTTCAAGGGCAGCTCGCAGTACAAGGCCGTGTCGACCAACATCGACGCCGTGACCCGCAACGCCTACACCATGGCGGTGAACTTCACGCCGACCTGGTACCAGGTGTTCCCGGGCGGCGACCTGAGCATGCCGCTGAGCTACTCGGTGGGCCTGCAGGGCAACTCGGCGGTCGCCTCCGGCGGCAACGAGGACGCCGGCAGCTATGCCGTCGGCATGGCGCTGGACCTGTACAGCCGCTACCGCTTCGACCTGAAGTACGTCGACTACTTCGGCGACTTCTCGAAGAACGCCAACGGCGCGGCCCTCACTCCCAGCGGCAGTCAGTCCCTGCTCGAGGACCGTGGCGCCCTGTACTTCACCTTCAAGACCAGTATCTGAGTGCAGAGCGTGTCGCGCGCGGAGCCAGCCCGGCTCCGCGCGTGAAACGGCGGCGGGCGCCCTGGCGTCCGCCGCACCGCCCCGGCGACTTCCTGCCGGGGCACAACCGATGTGAGGGCAACAGATGTTCAGAAGAATCCTCGGCGTTCCGCTGGCCTTCGGCTTGGCCGTGCTGGCGGGTGCGGTCACGGCGCAGCCAGCCTTCGTCGCGCCCATGGACGTTCCGGCGCCGGCAAGCGCCCTGGCGCTGAAAGCGCCGCTCAACGCACTGGCCGTGGCCGGGCAGCGCCTGGTGGTCGCCGGGCAGCGCGGGCACATCCTGTATTCCGACGACGGTCAGAGCTGGACCCAGGCCGCGGTGCCGGTCAGCTCCGACCTCAACGCCCTGGCGTTTCCCAACCCCCAGCAGGGCTGGGCGGTGGGGCACGAAGGCGTGATCCTGCACAGCGCCGACGGCGGCCACAGCTGGACGCGCCAGCTCGACGGCCCGCGGATCGCCGAACTGCTGAAGCGCCAGTACGGCCGACCGGCCAACCCGGACGACCCCGACGCGGCGCGCCTGCAACACGAGGCCGAGCTGGCCGTTGCGCAGGGTGCGGACAAGCCGCTGCTGGACGTGTGGTTCGAAGACGACAAGCGCGGTTACGCCATTGGTGCGTTCAACCTGATCCTGCGCACCGAGGACGGCGGCCAGCACTGGACGCCCTGGCTCGACCGCGTGGAAAACCCGCGCGGTATGCACCTGTACGCCATGCGCCCGGCGGCCGGCACGCTGTTCATGGTGGGCGAGCAGGGGCTGGTGCTCAAGTTCGACGCCCGGCAGCAACGCTTCCGCGCACTGGAGCTGCCTTACCAGGGCACGCTGTTCGGCATCGTCGGCACGCCCGAGGTGGTGCTGGTCTACGGCCTGCGCGGCAACGCCCTGCGCAGCACCGACGGTGGCGCCAGCTGGCACAAGGTACAGACCGGCACCGACGCCGGGCTCAACACCGGCACCGTGCTGGCCGACGGCTCGATCGTCCTGGGCAGCCAGTCCGGCGAGCTGCTGCGCTCCACCGACCAGGGCGCCAGCTTCCACCCGCTGAAGGTCGCGCGCGCGGCGCCGAACTTCGCCGTGGCCGCAGCGCCGGGCGCCAACGTGGCCCTGGTCGGGCTGGGCGGCGTGCGCCTGGAAAGCCTGCAATGAGAACACCAGCATTCGGGGTAACGTGATGGCTATCGACAATTCCACCGACCACCTGCAGACCATCGCCGACCTGCGCGATTTCGATCACGCATCGGGCAGCCGTCTGGAGCGGTTGATCTTCAACCACCGCCTGGTGGTGGTGCTGCTGTGCCTGCTGGCCACCGCGCTGCTGGCCTGGCAGGCGCGCGGGCTCACGCTGAACGCGGCGTTCGAAAAGACCATCCCGCACAACCAGCCGTACATCCGCAACTTCCTGGAGTACCGCGACGAACTCAAGGGCCTGGGCAACGCCGTGCGCGTGGTGGTGGAGAACCGCAAGGGCGACATCTTCGACCCGGCCTACCTGCAGGCGCTCAAGCAGATCAACGACGATCTCTTCCTCACCCCGGGCGTCGACCGCGCCAACTTGAAGTCGCTGTGGATGCCGGTGGTGCGCTGGAGCGAGGTGACCGAAGAAGGTTTCGCCGGTGGTCCGGTGATGCCCGACAACTATTCCGGTACCCGCCAGGACATCGATCAGCTGCGCCAGAACATCGGCCGCGCGCAGCTGCTGGGCAACCTGGTGGGTGGCGACTACCGCTCCAGCATGGTGTTCGTGCCGCTGCTGGACAAGGACGCCGACAGCGGCAAGCCGATCGACTACTGGGAGCTGTCCAAGCGCCTGGAGACGATCCGCGCGAAGTATTCCGGGGCCCAGGATGGCGCCGACATCCAGGTGCGCATCGTCGGCTTCGCCAAGGTAGTGGGCGACCTGCTCGACGGTCTGCGGCAGATGATCCTGTACTTCGCCGTGGCCGCCGTCATCGCCGCGCTGATCATCTATGGCTGGACCCGCTGCCTGCGCAGCACCGCGCTGGTGCTGGGCTGTTCCTGCGTGGCGGTGCTCTGGCAACTGGGGCTGATCGCGCTGCTGGGTTACGAGCTGGACCCGTACTCGATCCTGGTGCCGTTCCTGGTGTTCGCTATCGGCGTGTCCCACGGGGCACAGAAGATGAACGGCATCATGCAGGACGTCGGCCGTGGCACCCACCGCCTGGTGGCGGCGCGCTACACCTTCCGCCGCCTGTTCCTCGCCGGGCTGACGGCGCTGGCCGCCGACGCGGTGGGCTTCGCGGTGCTGATGCTGATCGACATCCCGGTGATCCAGGACCTGGCCATCACCGCCTCGATCGGCGTGGCGCTGCTGGTGTTCACCAACCTCATCCTGCTGCCGGTGATGCTGTCCTATACCGGCGTCAGCGCGAGCGCCGCCGCGCGCAGCCTGCGTGCCGAACAGCGCAGCGCTGGTGGCGTCTGGGCCTTGCTGGAGCGCTTCACCGAGCGCCGCTGGGCCACGCCGCTGCTGATCGGCGCGGCGCTGCTGGGGGCCGGCGGCTTCGCCCTGAGCACGCAGCTGAAGATCGGCGACCTCGACGCCGGGGCGTCCGAGCTGCGTCCGAACTCGCGCTACAACCTGGACAACGCCTACATCACCAGCAAGTACTCGTTGTCCAGCGACCAGTTCGCGGTGATCGTCAAGACCCCGGCCGAAGGCTGCCTGGCCTACCAGACGCTGGTCGAGGCCGACCGCCTGGGCTGGACCCTGCAGCAGGTGCCGGGAGTGCAGAGCACGGTGTCGCTGGCCGACGCGGTGCGCAAGATCACTGCCGGTTCCTACGAGGGCAGCAACAAGTGGCTGACCCTGTCGCCGAACCAGGACGTGCTCAACTACGCGGCGCGCACCGCCAGCACCACCAACCCGGAGCTGTTCAACACCGAGTGCTCGATCATGCCGGTGGTGGCCTACCTGGCCGACCACAAGGCGCAGACCCTGGAACGGGTGGTCGAGGCCGCCGCGCGCTTCGCCGCCGAGCACAGCACGGCAGAGCACCAGTTCCTCCTCGCCGCCGGCAGCGCCGGTATCGAAGCGGCCACCAACATCGTGGTGAAGAAGGCCAACCTGAGCATGCTGCTGTACGTCTATGCGGCAGTGGTGGTGCTGTGCTTCATCACCTTCCGCAGCTGGCGCGCAGTGATCGTCGCGGTGGTCCCGCTGGTGATCACCTCGGTGCTCTGCGAGGCGCTGATGGTGGTGCTGGGCATGGGCGTGAAGGTCGCCACCCTGCCGGTGATCGCCCTCGGCGTGGGCATCGGCGTGGACTACGCGCTCTACCTGCTGAGCATCCAGCTGGCCAGCCAGCGCGCCGGAGCCACGTTGGTGGAGGCCTACCGCCACGCCCTGCGCTTCACCGGCAAGGTGGTCGCCCTGGTGGGCGTGACCCTGGCCGCCGGCGTGATCACCTGGGCCTTCTCGCCGATCAAGTTCCAGGCCGACATGGGCATCCTGCTTACCTTCATGTTCGTCTGGAACATGCTGGGCGCACTGGTGCTCATCCCGGCGCTTTCCCATTTCCTGCTGCGTGGCGTCGGTGCCTCCGGGCCCCGCGCCGCGTGCAACGTCGTTACCACGCCGAAGGCGAGCGTGAGCGAGCGGCGCGACGAACCCGTCGCCCGTTGCGTCTGAGCCCGCCGCGCACGGCGCCCCTGATGAATTGAATTGTGAGGTAAGCAAGATGAGTGATACGTCCACGATCTTCCTGAACGAACAGGAGCGGCTGATTCGCGACAGCGCCCGCAAGGTTGCCGCCGAGGTCCTGGCGCCAACCGCCGCCGAGCGCGACCGCACCGGCGCCTGGCCCCGCGAGGAGCTGGCGGCCGTGGCCGAGCTGGGCTTCCTCGGCATGCTGGTGCCCGAAGCCTACGGCGGCTCCGGCGCCAGCTTCGTCGAGTATTGCCTGGCGATCGAGGAGTTCGCCGCCGTCGACACCGGCTTCGCCACCCTGATCCACGTGCACAACTCGGTGGGCCTGACCATCGCCCGCCTGGGCAATGAAGAGCAGAAGCGCAAGTTCCTGCCGGGCATCGCCGACGGCAGCCGGATCGGCGCCTTCCTGCTCAGCGAGCCCCACGCCGGTTCGGACACCGCGGCCTTCCGCACCAGCGCCCGGCGTGAGGGCGACAACTACGTGCTCAATGGCAGCAAACAGTTCATCTCCAACGGCAACGAGGCGGGCGTCGGACTGGTGCTGGCGGTGACCGACCGCAACGCCGGGAAGAAGGGTAGCAGCCTGCTGATCGTCGAACCGAAGGTTCACGCCGGCTACGTGGTGACCCGCGTGGAACACAAGATGGGCCAGCGTTCGGCCCAGGTCGCCGCCATCCAGCTGGATGAGTGCCGGGTACCGGCGGAAAACCTGCTGGGTGCCGAGGGCTCCGGCTACCGCAATGTGATGGGCTCGCTGTCCGAAGGCCGCGTGGCGATCGCCGCCGTGGCCACCGGCACCGCCCGCGCTGCCTTGCAGGCGGCGGTCGGTTATGCCCAGGAGCGCGAAGCCTACGGCGCGCCGATCATCCAGCTGCAGGGCGTGGCTTTTGACCTGGCCGACATGGCCACCCGGGTCGAGCTGTCGCACCAGTACCTGGTGCATGCCGCGCGCCTCTGCGAAATGGGCGTGCCCTGTGCCAAGGAAGCCTCGATGGCCAAGCTGTTCGCCAGCGAGATGGCCGAGAAGGTCTGCTCCGACGCGCTGCAGATCCACGGTGGTTACGGCTACCTGGCGGACTTCCCGGTGGAGCGCTACTGCCGCGACGTACGGGTGACCAAGATCTACGAAGGTACCAGCCACATCCAGAAACTCATCATCGCTCGCCACCTGGCTTGAGGCGCGCCCTCCGACAGGGAGGACGCGCATCACGGTCCGGCTCAGGCCGGGCCGACGCCGGAGTTGCACGGTGGCACCGCACTGGGGAAGGGAGAGGGCAGATGCATAACGAGATACCGAGCGAAGCGCAGCGTCTGGCGGTAGCGAGTTTCCGCAAGTTCCTCGACAGCGAGGTGGTGCCGGTGGCGCGGGAGTTCCGCGACCGCAGCCTGCCCAAGGGGCGCATGCGCGAGTTGGCCCAGGGCATCGCCGAATTCGGCCTGCCCGGCGCGAGCATCGCCGAAGAGCAGGGCGGCCTGGGCCTGGCGCGGCTCACCGAAGCCATGTTGTTCGAGGAGCTGGGGACGCTGTCGGCGGACGTAACCCTGTGCGTGAAGACCAACAAGGCCGTGGCCGCTTTCCTTGCCGGCTTGCCGGCGCAGCGGGCCGCGATTCGCGAACGCTACCTGCCGGATGTCCTCGGCGGCCGCAGCTTCGGTGCCTTCTGCCTCGACGTGGGCGCCACGGTGGATACGCCCCGGGTGACGGCCCGCCGCGAAGGCGAGGACTTCATCCTCGATGGCGAGCAGACCTGGGTGGCCAACGGGCACTACGCGGACTTCGTCATCGTCGCCGCGCGCACCGACGACCAGTGGGTGCACCTGCTGGTGGACCGCCGCGCCCATGGCTTCGTCACGCGCAACGCCGAGTGCATTGCGCTGCATTCCCAATCCACCGCCCAGGTCTTTTTCAGCCAGACGCGGGTGCCCGGTTGTCAGTTGCTCGGCGAGGATGGCGTGGGCCTGCAGGACAGCCTGCGGGCGCTGGACGTGGCGCGCATCGATACCGGCCTGCTCTGCGTGGGGCTGATGCGCGCCGCGCTGGAGGCCAGCCTGGAGCCTGCCCGGCAGCGCCTGGCGGGCGGGCCGGACACCTTGCTCGCCGCCCAGCTCGCCGAGATGGCCACCCTGGCCGACGCGGCGCGCCTGCTCTGCCGGCGGGCCTATGGGCTGATCGATGCGGGGCTGCCGTGCGATCCGCAGGTGTCCATGGCCAAGTGGTATGCCAGCGAAATGGCCGTGCAGGTCTGTCGCAACGCCGTGCAGTTGCAGGGCGCCGACGGCCTGGCGCGGGCCGGCGAGGTGGAACGCCTGATGCGTGAGGCCCTCAGCCTGCCGTTGAGCGACGGCGTCACCGATACTCACAAAATGCTGATCGCCCGGACCTTGCTGGGCATCTCTACACCGATATGAGCTACGCCGATCCGAAGCGCAGCGCGCCGGTCGGACATCGACGATAAGGACGTAATGACCATGCAATGCCGATATCTCCCGCTGTCCCTGTTGGCCGCCCTGGTGGCATTTACCGGCCAGGCTTCGGCCGCCGAACCCGTCGCGCCGCTGCCGGCGAGCTCGGCCACGATCGCCGCCAACCACGCCGTGCTCGGCCGCCTGCCGTTCGCCGACCGGCAGGACTTCGACGACGCCAAGCGCGGGCTGGTGGCAGCCTTCGCCGGGAGCATCAAGGACGCCCAGGGCAACGTGGTGTGGGATACCCACCAGTACGATTTCCTCGCCGCCGATAAGGCGCCGGACAGCGTCAACCCCAGCCTCTGGCGCATGGCGCAGCTCAATACCCATGCCGGGCTGTTCCAGGTCGCCGAGCGCCTCTACCAGGTGCGCGGGCTGGACCTGGCCAACATGACCATCATCGAGGGCGACGACGGCCTGATCATCATCGACCCGCTGATGGTGGCCGAGACCGCCCGCGCCGCCCTCGACCTCTACTACAGCAAGCGTCCGCACAAGCCGGTGGTGGCGGTGATCTACAGCCACAGCCATCTCGACCACTTCGGCGGCGTGCGCGGGGTGATCGACGAGGCCGACGTGCGCGCTGGCAAGGTGCGGGTGATTGCCCCCGAAGGCTTCATGGACCACGCCATCAGCGAGAACGTGCTGGCCGGCACCGCCATGCTGCGCCGCGCCATGTACCAGGGCGGCAGCCTGCTGCCGCGTGGCGAGCAGGCGCTGGTGGACAGCGGCCTGGGCAAGGCGGCGCCGCGAGGCGGCAGCGTCGGCCTGATCGCCCCCACCGAACTGATCCGCAAGCCTCAGGAGACGCTGCGCATCGCCGGGGTGGACCTGGAGTTCCAGCTCACCCCCGGCACCGAGGCGCCGGCGGAGATGAACCTGTACCTGCCGCAGTGGCACGCCCTGGGCATGGCCGAGAACGCCACCCGCATGATGCACAACGTACTCACCCCGCGCGGCGCGGAAGTGCGCGACGCCAAGGCCTGGTCGAAATTCCTCGACGACAGCCTGGTGCGCTACGGCGACAAGGCCGAGGTGATGTTCGTCCAGCACAGCTGGCCGACCTGGGGCGGCGAGCGCATCCGTACCGAACTGGCCGACCAGCGCGACATGTACGCCTTCATCAACAACCGCACCCTGCACCTGCTGAACCAGGGACTGACGCCGCTGGAGATCGCCGATGCGGTCAAGCAGCTGCCCGGCGAGCTGGACCGCAAGTGGTACCTGCGTGGCTACTACGGCAATCTGGCCTTCAACGTGCGCGCGGTGTACCAGCGCTACCTGGGCTTCTACGACGGCAACCCGGCCAACCTCGCGCCGCTGCCGCCGGAGCAGGCTGACAAGCGCTACGTGGCGGCCATGGGCGGCGCCGACAAGGTGCTGGGCCTGGTGCGCCAGGCCATGGAGCAGGGCGACTACCGCTGGGCCGCCGAGTTGGGCAACCGCCTGGTCTTCGCCGAGCCGGACAACCGCGCCGCCCGCGAGGCCCAGGCCGCCGCGCTGGAACAGCTGGGCTACGCCGCCGAGTCGGGCGTGCAGCGCAACATGTACCTGGTCGGCGCCAGCGAGCTGCGCAACGGCCTGCCGCCCTACAAGGGCCGCCCGGTGGAAGACCTGGTGCGCGCCGCGACCCCGGCGATGTTCTTCGACCTGCTGGCCGTGCGCCTGGATTCGGACAAGGCGCTAGGCCACGACATGACCCTGAACTGGGACTTCGACGAGCCGGCGCAGTCCTTCGCCCTGACCCTGCGCAATGGCGTGCTGACCTACCGCGAGGGGGCCAGCCATGCCAAACCGGACGTCAGCCTGCGGATGAGCAAGGCGACCCTCGACCGCATCGCCCTGAAGCAGCTGGACTTCCCCACCGCACTCAAGCAGGATGCGCTCAAGTTGGAGGGCGATGCCGGCAAGTTCAAGGCACTGATGGCTGCGATGTCGAGCTTCGACCCCATGTTCAACATCGTCACCCCCTGAGTTGTCCATGCCCCGCAAGCCCATCGACAAACCAGCGCAGGAACCGGCCGAGCCGGTCCTGTGCGTGGCGCTGCCGGCGCCCCAGCGCAAGCGCCCGCGCCAGGCGCGTTCGGTGGCGCTGGTGGCGGCGCTGAAGATCACCGGCCGCGAGATCCTCGAACGCGAGGGCAGGGCGGCGCTCACCGTGCACCGCCTCGCCGAACACGCCGGGGTGGCCATCAGCTCCATCTACGAATACTTCCCCACCATGGAATCGCTGGTGGCGGCGATCTTCGACGACTACCGCAGCGAGGCGCGGGTCGAGGTCATCGCCAGCATCCGCGCGCTGCCGGATTCCGCCTGCCTGATGGATGGCATCGAACTGCTCCTGCACACCGGCCTGGCTGCGCTGCAGCGCTGGCTGCGGCTGGACTCCGAACTGAGCATCAAGACCGCCTACCAGGCCGAGCTGGTGCGCCTGGACATGGTGCGCGGGGAGGGCTTCTGGGTGTCCCAGGTGATCCCCGCGCTGGTCGAGCGATTTTCCACCGAAGTGCGGGTGGGTGATCGCGAGCTGGCCGGCTTTCTCGCCTACCAGGCGGTGACGGCGCTGCCGCGCGCGCTGGTCATCGAACGCCCCGACTTCCTGCAGCAGGAACAGACCGTGCGCCTGCTGGCGCGCATGCTCCATGCGCTGCTTACCGCAGATTCGGAAAGCGCCTCCGAAACTAGATAAAAGTCGTTTTAATTCAACGACTTGTTTGTCAAAAGAAACATCGGGAATCCGGAACAGCACAGGCCCGCCAGTCCCTAGACTGGGCTTGCCATGAAGGCTGCCCGCGGCGGGCAGCCGGTCCTTCGTGCCGGCGGTGGTACGAAGGGTGCAAGCGAGGACCCGGAACAATGACAAGAACAATCGACGAAAAGGTCGACCTGCTGCTCAGCGACCCCGTCGCCCTGGTCGGCCATTCCCGCCAGGCCTGGAACGAAATGCCCCGCGCCGAGATCGACGCCCTGCAGATACGCGCCCTGCAACGCCGCTTCACGCAACTGCGCGAGCGCATCCCGGTACTCAAGCGCCTGGCCGATGCCGAGGGCGTTGAGCGCATCGAGCGGCTCGAAGATGTCGTCCCGCTGCTGTTCGAGCACACCGTCTTCAAGTCCTACCCGCCGTCACTGCTGGACAACAACAACTTCGCCGCGATCAACCGCTGGTTGTCCAAGCTGGTGATTCCGGAGATCGGCGAGGCCCTGCAGGCCGCCGACGTGAGCGGCTGCGAAGGGTTGGACGACTGGTTCGAGGCGATCGATGCGCAGGTGCCGCAGTTATGCCTGAGCCATACCTCGGGCACTTCCGGCACCCTGTCGTTCCTGCCGTTGGGCACCCGTGAATTCGAGAAGGCGGCGAGCGTGCGCCGGCTCTTCGCTTGGGACATGCAGGGCCCGGATACCCACGATCCGCAGTTGCATGCGCTGTACCCGTACTATCGCAAGGGCTACCTGAGCCACGTGCGCGGCAACATGGCGCTGATGCGCGGCCTGCTGCCGAGCCTGGACAACTTCCACCCGGCGTACCCGGCGACCCTCTCCAGCGACGTGCTGCACCTGGGCGCCAAGGTCCGCGCGGCCCAGGCCCGAGGCACCCTCGACCGCCTGCAACTGAGCCCGGCGCTGCTGGCGAAGAAACAGGCCTACGACCAGCTGCAGGCCGAGATGCCGCAGCACCTGGCGGCCTTCTTCGAGGAGATGACCCAGCGCCTGAAGGGCCAGCGCGTCTATATCGGCGGCACCTGGAACCTGCTGCACAACATGGCCAAGGCAGGGCTGGCGCGCGGTCTGGAAGGGGTCTTCCACCCCGGTTCCTTCATCGCCACCACCGGCGGCGCCAAGGGTGTCGTGCAACCGGAGGGTTGGCGCGAAGAGGTGCTGCGATTCACTGGCGCCCAGCGCATCAACGAGACCTACGCGATGTCCGAGGTGGTCAGCGGTTCCCACGCCCTGTGCGACCACGGCAACTACCACTTCGCGCACACCGCGATTCCTTTCGTGCTCGATCCGGAAACCGGTGGAACCCTGCCGCGCAGCGGCCGCCAGACCGGCCGCGCAGCCTTCTTCGACCTGGGTGCGGAACTGCGCTGGGGCGGCTTCATCACCGGCGACGAAGTCACCGTCGAGTGGGACGCGCCTTGCCCCTGCGGGCGCCACAGCCGCTATGTGGTCGGGCCCGTGCAGCGCTACAGCGAGAAGAACGGCGGCGACGACAAGATCACTTGCGCCGCGTCCGAACAGGCCCATCGCGAAGCGATGGACTTCCTCAGCACGCTGGAGGCCTGAGCCATGAGCCATCCCATCGCACCGATGATCATCCGTGGCGAGGTCATCACCGATCACCTGATCGAGGTCGGTGGCCGCGGCGGCGACCTGACCTTCCTCACCCCTGACGCGCACCGCTACCTGGACCGCCTGCCGCTGGGCAACCCGGCGAAGCTGGCCGACCTCTACGCGCTGAGCTTCGAGGACATCCTCGACTACTGCGAGGCCCTCGCCGAGCGCCTGGACTTCGCCAGCAACCGTTACCTGCAGGAAGCCTGCGAGCTGTCCTACCTGACCGCACCGACCACCCCGACCATGGTGCGCGGCGCCTACATGAACCTGCGCCACCTGCTGACCCGCGAGGCGATTATCGAGATGGCCGAGAGCACCGTCGGCATCCCGTACCTGGAGGGCTGGGTGCGCCAGCGCCTGCTCGACGGCACCGAGCTGGAGACCCGCTGCTTCGGCTCCCGCGCGCTGCACATCGTGGCCGGCAACGCGGTGGCGCTGTCCCTGTGGACCATCGTGCGCAACATGGTCCTGCGCAGCGATGCGATCATCAAGGCGCCGTCCAACGACCCCTTCACCGCCCTGGCCATCGCCCGCACCATGATCGACATGGCGCCCGACCACCCGTTGACCAAGCACCTCAGCGTGGCCTACTGGAAGGGCGGCGACCAGGCCCTGGAGCAGCGCCTGTACCAGCCGCAGAACATCGAGAAGATCGTCGCCTGGGGCGGTTTCGCCGCGCTCAAGCACGTCACCCGCTACATCCAGCCGGGATTGGAGCTGATCTCCCTGGACCCCAAGCGCAGCGCCAGCATCATCGGCAGCGAAGCCTTCGCCAGCGAGGCCAGCCTGCGCGAGGCGGCGGTGCGTCTGGCCACCGACATCGGCGTGCTGAACCAGAAGGGCTGCGTCTGCTCGCGGGTGGCCTACGTGCAGAGCGGCACCGACAGCGCCGGGCTGGAGCGCCTCAACCGCTTCGGCCAGTACGTCTACGAGGCACTGCTGGCGTTGCCCAACACCGTCAGCACGCGGCCCAAGCGCTATGACCCGGGGCTCAAGGCCCACGTCGACGCGCTGCGCCTGGATGACGACTGGTACCGGGTGATCGGCGGCCGCGAAGGCGAGGGCGCGATCATCTGCTCGCAGCTGCCCGAGGCGGTGTCCTTCGCCGCCAGCCTGGACGACCGCACCGCCAACCTGGTGCCGGTGGATTCGCTGGAGCAGATGCTCGATGCGGTCGACGCCTACACCCAGACCGTCGGCGTCTACCCCGAGGCGATCAAGGACCGGATCAAGGACGTGCTGCCGTTGTACGGCGCACAGCGCATCGTATCCCTGGGCTACGCGGCAGCGATGAAGTTCGCCGCCCCGCAGGACGCCATCGAGCCGATGCGCCGCATGGGCAAGTGGATCAGCAACCAGATCGCATCGCCGGAGACCACCCCGGCGCCCTGGCTGCGTCCATCGCTCTGAGCCCCGATCCCGCCGCCACCCTCACCGGGCGGCGGCGCAACCCCGCATGGCCGGCGCCGCCGGCCCGGTTTTCGTATCAGGAGTCATCCATGTCCCAATGCCTCAGCTACGCCGCCAGCGCTGCCCGCGCGCCGCTGGCTCCGCTGCGCATCGACCGCCGCGAGCTGCGCGCGGACGACGTCGCCATCGAAATCGCCTACTGCGGCGTGTGCCATACCGACCTGCACTACGCGCACAACGACTGGAACAACACCCTGTTTCCCTGCGTCCCCGGCCACGAGATCGTCGGCCTGGTGAGTGCCGTCGGCCCGGCGGTCAGCCGCTACAAGGTGGGTGACCGGGTAGCGGTCGGCTGCCTGGTGGACAGCTGCCAGCACTGCGCTGCCTGCGAAGCGAGCGAGGAGCCGCACTGCGAGCTGGGCGCCACGCCCACCTACAATGGCCGTGACCGGCAGAACGGCGAAGTGACCCTCGGCGGCTATTCGCAGAACATCGTGGTCAGCGAGCGCTTCGTGCTGCGCGTGCCCGAAGCGCTGGACATGCGCTTCACCGGCCCGCTGCTGTGCGCCGGCATCACCGTGTGGACGCCCCTGCGCGAGCACGGCGTGGGGCAGGGCAGTCGCGTCGCGGTGCTCGGCCTGGGCGGCCTCGGCCACCTGGCGGTGAAGCTGGCCGTGGCCCTGGGCGCCGAGGTGACCGTCATCACCAGCTCCCCCGGCAAGGCCGACGACGCCCGTGCCCTCGGTGCCCACGAGGTGCTGCTGTCCAGCGATGCACAGGCGATGAAGGCGGCGGCGAACCGCTTCGACTTCATCCTCG
Organism: Pseudomonas sp. PVC-3-1; assembly: GCF_057444315.1. Lineage (NCBI taxonomy): Bacteria > Pseudomonadati > Pseudomonadota > Gammaproteobacteria > Pseudomonadales > Pseudomonadaceae > Pseudomonas > Pseudomonas sp. PVC-3-1. The sequence continues at coordinate 4,942,324 of NZ_CM172023.1, read as the reverse complement.
ACACCATCCCCCGGCAGCACAACCTCAACCCCTACCTGATGCTCCTCGGCCGCCACGGCAAGCTGGTGCTGGTGGGCGCACTGGAACCGCTGGAGCCTATCCACGGTGCGCTGCTGGCGCGCAACAACCGCTCCATCTCCGGTTCGCTGGTCGGCGGCCTGGCGCAGACCCAGGAACTGCTGGACTTCTGCGCCGAGCATGAGGTGCTGCCGCAGTGCGAGCTGATCGCCATGGAGGACATCAACGCGGCCTTCGAGCGCATGGAGCGCAACGACGTGAAATACCGCTTCGTCATCGACATGGCCTCGCTGCGGGACTGAGGCAAAGGCACGATCCCCCCACAAGGGGAGGGGCCGGTGAAAGGGAAGGGCGGACTACTCTGCCCTTTCATTCATGCCGGAGAAACCCCCCATGCGGATGCCCCATGCCCTCAGCGCCGTCGCGGCCAGCGTGCTGCTGACGACCTGCCCCTTCGCCCTGGCCAGCGAGGCCGCGCCTGCCGTGGACGCGCAGGCGATCAGCGACGCCTACGTCTACCTGTTCGGCCGCACGCTGGTGCTGCGCCAGCAGCGCATCGACCTGAGCGAAGGCATGGGCTGGAACAACCTGGTCCACCGCAAGCCCGGTGCGGTGGACTGGCCCAACCCCAACCTCGATGTCGCCTATTCCGAAGCCTGGCTGGCGCTGGACGAGCACAGCTGCACGCTGCTCGGCGTGCCGAAGATCCAGGGCCGCTACTACACCGCCCAGGTGCTCAACGGCTGGGGCGAGACCCTGGCCAACGTCAACGAGCGCACCTCCCCCGAGCGCCCCGACGGCGAGTTCGCCTTCTGCCTGAAGGACGCGCAGGTGAAGCTGCCTGCCGATGTCCGTCGAATAGACCTGCCGGTACGTAGCGCGCGCCTGCTGACCCGCGTCGAACTGGGCGCCGACCCGCAGGGCGCCGAACGCCTGCAACGCGCCTTCACCCTGCAGCCCACCGGCAAGCCGGCGTTGCCCCAGGTGCCGCCGGTAGCGGACTTCGCCTGGCCGAAGCTGCCCGGCGTGGAAATCTTCGACGGCGCCGAGGCGGCCCTGGCCGAACCCGATATCAACCCCGGCATGGCGCCGCTGCAAGCCAAGGTGCGCGCCGTTGCCGCCGCGATCGGTGACCCGCAACAGCGCCAGCGCATCGACCAGATCATCCGCAGCCGCGCCTACGCCGACCTCGCCAAGGCCTCGCCGACCATGGGCGGCGGCACCCTGCGCAACGGCTGGTCGCGGCCACCGGCCACCGGTACCTACGGCAGCAACTACCTGACCCGCACGCTGGTGGACTACGGCGGCATCTGGGCCAATACCCGCAGCGAGGTGAACTACTTCCGCGGCGCCCTGGACGCCGACGGCAAGCCCCTCGACGGCGGCGCCAGCTACAGCCTGACCTTCCCCCGCGAGCAGTTGCCGGCCAGCCAGGCGCATTACTTCTGGTCGATCACCGCAACCGACTCGAAGACCTTCCGCGTGCTGCCCAATCCGCTCCAGCGCTTCCTGCTCAACAACCACTCGCCGCTGACCTACAACGCGGACGGGTCGCTGACGCTCTACTTCGCCCCGCAAAAACCCGCCGGCGCACCCGAGGGCAACTGGTTGCCGACCCGTGCCGACCTGCCGTACCGCCTGATCTTCCGCTACTACGGCGCCAAGGGCACGGTGGCGGACGGCAGCTACTTCCCGCCGGCCATCGTCAAAGGTTCCTGATGACATATCGACAAGGAGAACGTCCCATGTTCAAACCCCTGCGCCTTGCGCCCACGCTGGCCCTGCTGCTGGCGGGCGCCGCCCATGCCGCTGACGCACCGGTGCCGGTCACGCTCGACAACTTCGTGCGTGCCGAGTCGGATCGTTATTTCGCCCTTACCGCGCAGCGCGGCGGCTTCGGCCAGTTCGTCCATTGGCGCGAGCTGATGCCGGTGGATGCCAAGACGGTGGTGCGGCCCAACCGCGACACCCTGTATTCCACCGCGGTCTTCGACCTGCACGCCGGGCCGGTCACCGTGGAACTGCCGGAGGCCGGCAAGCGCTACCGTTCGCTGGCGGTGATCGATGAAGATCACCATGTGCTCGCCATGCATTACCGCGCAGGACGCTACCGTATCGCCCGCGAGGACGTCGGCACGCGCTACGTGCTGCTCGGCGTACGGACCCTGATCGATCCCTCCAGCAAGGAGGATCTGCAGCAGGCGCATGCACTGCAGGACCGCATCAGCGTGAGCCAGCCCGGCGGCCCCGGCCAGTTCGCCGTTCCCGCCTGGGACAAGGCCAACCAGGACCGCCTGCGCGCCGCGCTGATCGTCCTCGGTACGACATTGGGGGATTCGCGTGGCATGTTCGGCGCGCCGGGACAGGTCGATCCGCTGCGGCATCTGGTCGGCAGCGCCATCGCCTGGGGCGGCAACCCCGAGCACGATGCCTTCTACCAGATCGTCACGCCGCCGCGGAACGATGGCGCCACCGCCTACCGCCTGGACGTGCCGACGGTTCCGGTGGGGGCGTTCTGGTCGATCAGCGTCTACGATGCGCAGGGCCGTTTCCAGCGCAACGAGCTGGGCGCCTACACCCTGAACAACCTGACGGCGCAGAAGGGCGAAGGCGGCAAGGTCAACGTGCGCTTCGGTGATTGCAAGGCGGGGGCGGTGAACTGTCTGCCGATCATGCCGGGGTGGAACTACATGATCCGCTACTACCTGCCGCAGCCGGCGATTCTCGATGGCGGCTGGAAGATGCCGGAGCCGCAGCCGCTGTCCTGAGGTGCGGCTGGCGGATCGCGGACGGAGTCCGCTCCTACGGGGCAAGAGCCCCTCATCCTGGGGTGAGGGGAGATGTCTGACTGCGGACTTTCCGGAAAAGGAAGCTGCCCCTGATGCCAGGCATCACAGGTACCTGTAGGAGCGAGCTTGCTCGCGAACGGATCCGCAGCGGGGCTGGTTCGCGAGCAAGCTCGCCCCTACGAAAAGCACCTGGATTGTTCGCAGGATGGGAACCGACGTTCCCGCCAACGGCGGATAACCGCGATCGGTTATCCGCCCTACGGTCGAGCATGGAGGGAGCGAGTCCCTCCACCCGGCCTCACGACACTCGCCGCGCCTTGTCCTTCCAGTACTTGTCCCGCACCTGACGGCGCAGCACCTTGCCCACCACGCTCACCGGCAGGGCATCGACCAGGATGATGGACTTGGGCGCCTTGAAGCGACCCAGGCGTTCCTTGACGTAGGCCTGCAACTCCTCGACCGAAACCTGCGCACCGGCCTTGAGCACCACCTCGGCGTGTACCGCCTCGCCCCATTCCTCGTGGGGGATGCCGACCACCGCCGAGTTGGACACCGCCGCGTGGGCGTTCAGCGCCGCCTCGACTTCCACCGCGTAGACGTTGAAGCCGCCGGTGATGATCATGTCCTTCTTGCGGTCGACCAGGAACAGGAAGCCCTGGTCGTCGATGTAGCCCAGGTCGCCGGACTTCCAGAAGCCATTGCTGAACTCGTTGGCAGTGCCTTCGGGGTTGCGGTAGTAACCGCCGATGGTGCCGCGCGAGCGCACCCACAGCTCGCCGGTCTGGCCCAGGGGCAGCTCCTTGCCGTCTTCGTCGACGATGATCACCTCGGCGGCCGCCGCGATGCGCCCGGCGGAGCCCAGTTGCTGCTCGCTGGCGCTCAGGTGCTCGGCCTTGCCCAGGATGGCCACCGCATGCAGGCTCTCGGTGGCGCCGTAGATCTGCATGAAGATGTTGCCGAAGCGCTCCTGGGCCTGGCGCAGCTTGGCCGGGCTCATCGGCGCGGCGCCGTAGGCCAGGGTCTGCAGGGAGCTCAGGTCGTAGTGGCTGGCCTCGGGCATTTCCAGCAGGCGATAGACCATGGTCGGCACCAGCAGGGTCATGGTGATGCGTTCCGCCTCGATGTTGCGGCACAGCTGGGCCATGTCGGGCACGTTCTGGGTCACCGTGCAGCCGCCACGGAACAGCGTCGGCAGAAGGCCCAGGCCGGAACCATGGCTGATCGGCGCCATGTGCAGGAAACGGGTGTCGGGCTGGTAAGGCTGCTCGCTCTCCATGTACATCGAGTCGCGCAGGGCCAGCCAGTTGTCGGTGGTGTAGGTGGCGCACTTGCCCTGGCCGGTGGTGCCGCCGGTGAAGCGGTAGACCAGGGCGTCATGCTGGATGTCGTTCTCGACGTCCGGGTTGGCGTCCGAGACGCCTTCGAGCAGGTCCCAGAAATACAGCAGGCCGTCGCGCGGGGTCGCCGGCGGATCCATGCAGACCACCACGATGCCCAGTTCGCGGAGCATGGGGAAATGGCTGTCGAGCAGGGCGTTCTCGATGATCACCACCTTCGGGCGGATGAACTCGACCTGCCAGCGGTGCTCATCGAAAGCATCGCGGTAATTGGTGTATGCCACCGCGGCGTCGCCCTTGAGCGCGGTCCAGGCGTGCAGCAGCGCGATATTGTCGTTTTCCAGGATGCACAGGTAGGTGTCGCCCCGGCGCAGTTGCAGGCGCTCGCGCATCATGTTGACGATGCGGTTGGTCAGGGCATGCAGTTGGCGGAAGCTGTAGCGGCGGTTGCGCTCGATGTTGACCAGGGCCTCGCGCTCGCCGAAGCGGACGGCCAGGTTGCCGATGGTTCGCGAGAAATTCATGGTTGTCATTGTTGTTCTCCGTCTCGGGGCCGTCGCGGAACCGGCCCATGATAACCGCGCCCCTGGGGACACGGCATGGCGCTTGGTCGTTGCGCGAATGTACGAAAGCCCGGCCGCGCGGGCCGGGCTTGCGAGGGCTGTCACCGGGGCCGCGCGTGGCGGCGCGCAGGGATCAGGCGCCCTTGAGGGCTTTCATCGCGGTATCGATGAACAGTCCGACCTGCTGGTTGGCATCGTTGCGCGGGCCAGCGCTGCTCCAGTCGGTGATCTGCTCCAAGTGCGCCTGCACGTCTTCCGGGGTCAGCTCGCTGCCCAGGAACACCGGCGCGGTCTCTTCCATGCGCACCGCGGAGAACACGCCGGCGCCGGCGCCCAGCACCAGCTTGGTCGGCGCCTGCTCGCTGACCAGGAACAGGGCGCCCGGGCTGACCTGCTCGGCACGGCTGGCCTTGAGCAGTTCTTCCGGCATCACGTCCTCGGTCATGCGGGTGGCGGCCATGGGCGCCAGGGTGTTGACGTGGATGTTGTTCTTGCGGCCTTCGATGGCGAGCATGTTCATCAGACCCACCAGGCCCATCTTGGCGGCGCCGTAGTTGGCCTGGCCGAAGTTGCCAAACATGCCGGCGGCCGATGTGGTCATCAGGATGCGCCCGTAGTTCTGCTCCTTCATCAGGTCCCAGACGGCCTTGGAGCAGTACATCGAGCCCAGCAGGTGAACGTTGAGCACGGCGTGGATGTCGGCCAGCTCCATCTTGGCGAAGGATTTGTCGCGCAGGATGCCGGCGTTGTTGATCAGGATGTCGACGCGGCCGAAGGCCTCGACGGTCTGCCGGACCAGGCCCTGGACCTGCTCGTAGTCGGCGACGTTGGCGCCGTTGGCGATGGCGCTGCCGCCGGCCTTGCGGATTTCCTCGACCACGGCCTGGGCGGCGTCGGAGGAGCTGCCGGTGCCGTCGCGGCTGCCGCCGAAGTCGTTGATCACCACCTTGGCGCCGCGCGCGGCGAGTTGTAGGGCGTGGATGCGGCCCAGGCCGTTGCCGGCACCGGTGACGATGGCGACGCGATCATCGAAACGAATGGTCATGCTGTGGTTCCTCACGGATCTTGTTGTTGTCGCGACGGGAGCGAGGTACCGCTCCCGTCAAGGATAGTGATCAGGCGCGTGCGAAGATACCGACGTGCTCGGTGGATTCCTCGACGCGCCAGAGGCCGCCGCCGTTGCCCTGCAGGGCAATGCGCGCGCCCTCGACCTGGCGCTGGCCGCAGTTGCCGCGCAACTGCTCGACCAGTTCGAAAATCTGCCCGATGCCGGTGGCGCCGATCGGGTGGCCCTTGGATTCCAGACCGCCCGAGGGGTTGACCGGCAGGCGTCCGCCCAGAGTGAAGTCGCCGCGCTCGGCCATCACCCCGCTCATGCCCGGCTCGCTCAGGCCCAGAGCCTCGATGGAGAGCAGCTCGCCGATGGCGGTGGCGTCGTGCACTTCGGCCACGTCGACGTCCTGCGGGGCGATGCCGGCCTGTTCGAAGGCGGCCTTGCCGGCCAGGTGCGTGCAGCCGTTGGCGAAATCGTCGGCGGCGCGCGCGGAGGCCGAGCGCACCACGCTGGCCAGGACCTTGATCGCACGGTTCTTGTCGAACCCGTATTTCTTCAGCGCCGACTCGGTGCAGAGGATCGCGGCGGCGGCGCCGTCGGAGATCGGCGAGCACATCGGCAGGGTGATCGGGTAGGTGATCGGCGGCGCGGCGAGGATTTCCTCGATGCTCATGGCATTGCGGTACTGCGAGCGCTCGTTGTGCACCGAGTGGCCGTGGTTCTTCGAGGAAACCGCCGCCAGCTGGCGCTGGGTGATGCCGAAGCGCTCCATCAGGCCGCCACGGCCGAGGGCGGCGTAGACGTCCATGAACGGGCTGTAGGGCTTCTCGGACTGCGAGCCAGGCGGCGGGACGATGCCCTTGCCCATGGCGGCCAGGTAGTTCTTGTTGTCCTCGAAGGTCTCGATGTCCCAGGCCGACTCGAAGGCCGAGAACATCTTCTGCTTGTCGCTGTAGAACATCTTCTCCGCACCGACGGCCAGGGCCACCTCGGCGGCGCCGGCGCGCAGCTGGGTGACCGCGAGGTTGAAGGCGTGGCTGGAGGAGGCGCAGGCGCCCTCGATGTTGAAGATCGGGATGCCGTCCAGGCCCAGGGGCAGCAGGGCGACCTGGCCACGGATCATGTGCTGGCCGTCGAAATGGCCCTGGGTGCAGTTGCCGTAGAAGGCCACCTGGATCGACCGGCGATCGCAGCCGGCGTCCTTCAGGGCGTCCTCGACGGCCCAGGCGGTGAGCTGCTTGACGCTCTTGTCGGCGTGTCGGCCGAAGGCGGTCATGCCGACGCCGACGATATAGATGTTTTCCATCGCTTCCTCGAAATGCTCGGTAGTGGGGCGGGATCAATAGCCCTTGAAGGCCGGTTTGCGCTTTTCGGCGAAGGCGCGCACGCCCTCGGCGATGTCGTAGGAGCGCTGGTGGTTGCGCAGCTCCAGCAGCTCGTGACGCAGGGCGTCGGCGCGGGACTTGTCGGCGGCCTCGTCAGCCACGCGCTTCATCCGCCGCAGTACCAGCGGGCTCTTGTCCGCCAGTTTGTCGCCGATGGCCTGGACGCGGGCCAGCAGTTGGCCGTCGGGCACCACCTCGCTGACCAGGCCGTAGGTCTTCATGTCCTGCGCCGGCAGCGAGTCGCCGGTGAACAGCAGGTACTTGGCGACGTTCTCCGGGATCTTGCGCGGCAGGATGGCCGCGCCACCGCCGCCGGGGAACACGCCGAAGTTGGAGTGCGCGTCACCGAAGCGGGCGCTCTCGGCGGCGATCACGAAGTCGCAGCACAGCACGGTCTCCAGGCCGCCGGCCAGGGCCAGGCCGTTGACCGCGGCGATCACCGGCTTGGGGAACACGCGCAGACGGTCGAAGAAGGTGACGATGTTGTCCAGCAGGTCCATCTCGCCGGGTTGCGGGGTGCCGGAAACCTTGAGGTCGGCGCCGGCGCAGAACGCCGGGCCGGTGGCGGTCAGGGCCACAACGCGCACGTCGGCGTCGCCTTCCCAGGCCTTCAGGCATTCGACCATGGCCTGGAGCATCTCCGGGTTCAGGGCGTTCATCGCCTTGGGACGGGAGAGGGTGATCCAGCCCACCTGGCCTTTCACTTCAAACGTAACGGATTCGCTCATTTCTGCTCCTCGCGGACGGGGGTCGATACGGTCGATTTGCACGTTACGCCAGCCCATCGGCGCCGCTCCCCCCCCCTTGCGGACGGGGTCGGCGGCGCAGGGGCTGGTGCAGGATGGACGTGGCCGTCGAGGAAAGGGCGCGGCGGGGCGGACGGCATGCGCCGGGCCCACCGTGCCTTTGGCCAGTACCCAGAAGAGCGGAGCCACGGGTCTGCGTGCGCTACCGCCGTCCGCCTACCGCCAGAGCAAGGGCTAACAACAAGATGCAAAGCTCGCTGATGAACTCCGACGACCTGCTGGTCGCCACCAAATTCTCCCCGCCGCGCCTCAATACCCGGCACATCCCGCGTACCCAGCTGCTGGAGCGGCTGCACGAGGCGCGCCTGGGCAACCTCACGCTGATCACTGGCGGCGCCGGCTTCGGCAAGACCCTGCTGCTCGCCCAGTGGCGCCAGGCGCTGCTCAAGGAGGGACTGGACGTCGCCTGGCTGTCGCTCAGCCATGACGACCGCCAGTACCCCAGCTTCCTCGCCTACCTGCTGGCTGCCCTGCAGCGCCTAGGTATCGCGGTGGAGTCCGGGCTGGCCCTGGACGAAGCCGGGGAGTCCACGCTGGCGGCGCTGGTGGCGCTGGTGACCCGCCAGGCCGAGCAGGCCGGGCGCGAGCTGTACCTGCTGATCGACGACTACCACCACGTCGAGGCGCCGCTGGCCCACCGTCTGTTGCAGAAGCTGCTGGACCATTGCCCGGCCAACCTGCACCTGGTGATCGCCTCGCGCAGCACGCCGCCACTGAGCCTGGGGCGTCTGCGCATGCAGGGCCAGGTGGCGGAGATCGACTTCGCCGAGCTGCCCTTCGACCTGGAGGAAACCCGCGCCTTTTTCGAGCACAACCTGGGCAGCCTCAGGCTCACCGCCGACGAGGAACAACTGATCCACGAGCTGACCGGCGGCTGGCCGGCCAGCCTGCAACCCATTGCCACCATGCTGCGCATCCGCCCGGCGCGGCTCCCCAAGCTGCGCTCGCTGCTGTGGAAGTCCAGCGACCTGCAGGCCTACCTCGCCGAGGACGTGGTGGCGTGCCTGGCGCCGGAACTGATCGGGCTGCTGGAGCAGCTGTCGCCATTCCGTCGCTTCAACGCCGACCTGGCCGCCTTCGTCACCGGCAGCACCCAGGCCGCCGCGCTGATCCAGCGTGCCGAGGACGAGAACCTGCTGATCTACCGGGTCGACTCCGAGGACAGCATGCCCTGGTACCGTTTCCACCCACTGTTCGGCGAATTCCTCGGACAGCGCCTGGCGATGCGCGGCGCGGCGGCGGTGGAGGCGCTGCACCGCCGGGCCAGCCAGTGGTTCGCCGAACATGAGCTGCTGGTGGAGTCGGTGCGCCACGCCAATCTGGGCGGCGACCTCGACTTCGCCGTCGCGGCCATGGAACAGGCCGCCAGCACCGCCTGGAGCATGGCCTGCATCAGCCCGATGCTGCACCTGCTGGAGCGCCTGCCGCAGGAGACGCTGTTCGGCCATCCACGGCTGTTCATCGTCGGCTGCCTGACCTACGCCTTCACCGCGCGCCCGGAGAAAGCCGAGCGCTGGCTGGAGCAGATCCGCCGTACCGAGGCGGCGAAGAATCCGGCGCTGTCCTCGCGCTTCGCCCTGGCCGACGCCGCCGTCGCCCTGCAACTGGACAACCCCCGGCGGGTCATCGGCCTGCTGGAACCCGCGCAGCGGGCGCCACTGGAGAACCGCTCGCTGCGCTACATCAGCCTGTCGGCGCTGGCCACCGCCTACCTGCTGGTGGGCCGGGTGGACGCCGTGCACCGGCTGCACGAAGACAACCCGATCCTCGCCGAGGACCGCGACAACGACATGGCGCTGGTGTACGAGAGCACCCTGATCCTCGCCCTGCTGCGCGGAGGCGACGCCGCCGAGGCGGCGCGCCTGGGCGGCAACCTGCTGGCGCGCGCGGAGGCGGGCTACGGGCGCGGTTCGGTGTCGGCCAACCTGTGCGCGGCCAACCTGTGCGACGCCTTCTACGAACTGGACCGCATCGACGACGCCCTGGCGGTGGTGGCCAACCGCAACGGCATCCTGCAGTCGTCGATGCCCGACGTGATGGTCCGCGCCTCGGTGTGCCGCGCGCGGATCGCCGCCTTGCGCGAGTCTCCCCAGGCGCTGCAGGAGTTCCTCGAGAGCCAGGCCGCGCACTTCCACAAGCTCGGCCTGGATCGCCCGCAGGCGCTGATGCTGGCCGAGCAGGCCAAGACCTGGCTGGCCCAGGGGGACTTGCGCCGCGCCTCGGAGCGGGTGGTGCGTCTGGAAACCCTGGCCGAGGGCTACCGTGGCGATTGCCGCGACGAAGTGACCACCATCGCCGCCTTCGCCAGGGCGCGCCTGGCCCTGGCCGAGCGCGAGCCGGCCCGGGCGCTGGAGTGCCTGGCGCGGGTCGGCGGTTTTGCCGAGCGCTATGGCCGTGGCCGCACGGCGGTGAAGGCGCGGCTGCTGGCGGCCATCGCCCATGCCGACCTGGGGCAGGAGCAGGAGGCCCTGGACTGCCTGGCGGCGGTGCTGCAGGACGCCGCGCGCTTCGGCCTGGTGCGCACCCTGCTCGACGAGGGACCGCGCCTGTCGGCGCTGCTCGAACGACTGGCCGAGGAGGGCGGGCTGGAAGGCCCTTGCGCCGCTTACCTCGACGAGCTGCTGGCCCGTGGCGGGCGCGACGCGGAAGAGGCGGAGCCGGTAACCGCCCGGCGCGCGCCGGGTGCCGAGCCGCGCAGCATCCTGACCCCGCGCGAAGTGGAAATCCTCGGGCTGATCGCCCAGGCCATGTCCAACAAGCGCATCGCCCTGACCCTGAACATCACCTTCGGCACGGTGAAATGGAACGTGAAGAACATCCTCGCCAAGCTCGGCGTATCCAGCCGCTATGCGGCGATTTCCCTGGCTCGCCAGCAGGGGGTGATTCCCTGACGTCCGGCCGCTCCCCTACCAAGAGGGGAGGCGCGCGCCATGTGGCCGGCGGGCACTCTGGCTACATGGCGAACGAGTGCCCGACCGGCCCGTCGCACAGCACCGCATCGGCAATCCGATCCCCTTCGTGAGGAAGAAAATGAGCGATACATCCGCAGTGTTCCTGAGTGAACAGGAAGTCATGATCCGCGACGCCGCCCGCAAGGTGGCCCAGGAAGTGGTCGCGCCGACCGCCGCCGAGCGCGACCGCACCGGGGCCTGGCCGCGTGACGAACTCAATGCCATCGCCGCACTGGGCTATCTCGGCCTGCACATCCCGGAAGAGTACGGCGGTGTCGGCATGGGCTTCGTGGAGTACTGCCTCGTCATCGAAGAATTTGCCGCTGTCGACGCGGGCTTTGCCACCGCCCTGCACGTGCACAACTCCGTCGCCTTGTCGATCTTCCGCGATGGTACGAAGGAGCAGAAGCAACAATGGCTGCCTGCCATGATCCGTGGGGAAAGGATCGGCTGCTTCCTGTTGAGTGAGCCGCATGCTGGTTCGGATACCGCCGCCTTCCGTACCTCGGCCCGCCGCGATGGCGATCACTATGTGCTCAATGGCAGCAAGCAGTTCATTTCCAACGGCGGCGAAGCGGGCGTGGCCATCGTGGTGGGCGTCACCAATAAGGACGCTGGCAAGAAGGGCGTCAGCCTGATCATGGTCGACCCCTGCACTCCGGGTTTCGCCGTCACGCGCAACGAGGAAAAGATGGGGCAGCGCACCGCCAACCTGGCGGCGATCCAGATGGAGAACTGCCGTGTGCCGGTGAGCAACCTGCTGGGCGCAGAAGGGGCTGGCTACAGACATATCATTGCCGGCCTGGACGAAGGTCGCGTGGCGATTGCCGCGCTGGCGACCGGCATTGCCCGTGCCGCCCTGGAAGCCGCGGTGAAATACGCGAAGGAACGCGAAGCCTACGGCGCGCCGATCATCGATCTGCAGGGCGTGGCCTTCGATCTGGCCGACATGGCGACCCAGGTGGAAGTGTCGCACGTGTACATGCTGCATGCGGCCCGCCTGTGCCAGGCCGGGATCCGGTGCCCGAAGGAAGCCTCGGCGATCAAGCTGTTCGCCAGCGAGATGGCCGAGAAGGTCTGCTCCGACGCGCTGCAGATCCACGGCGGCTATGGCTACCTCAACGACTTCCCGGTCGAGCGCTATTACCGCGATGCGCGCGTGACCAAGATCTACGAAGGTACCAGCCACATCCAGAAGCTGATCATCGCGCGCAACCTGGGCTGAGCCCGGGACGCGCACATTGGGAGAATCGCATGACCGACGCTTCGCTACGCCTTGAGAAGATCGGCAGGACCGCGCTGCTCACCCTGGACCGCCCGCAGCGCCGCAATGCGCTGGACGCCAGCCTGGCCCAGGCCTTGCTGGAGGGCGTCGAGGCGGTGCGGGCGGACAGCTCGCTACGCTCGCTGGTGCTCACCGGCGCCGGCGGCTCCTTCTGTTCGGGGGCCGATCTCGCCGATGACGGCGCCCATGAGGACCCGGCCTTCTTCGGCCGTGATCTGGTGCTGAGCCACCAGCGCTGGCACACCGCCCTGGCGACGCTGGAAATGCCGGTGATCGCCGCGGTGGACGGTGCCGCGGCGGGGGCGGGGTTCTCCCTGGCCCTGGCCGCCGACTTCGTCTTCATGACGCCGCGCGCCCGGCTGCTGCCGTCCTTCGTCGGCATCGGCCTGGTGCCCGACCTGTCGCTGCTGTACAGCCTGCCGCGCCTGGTGGGTCTGGCCAAGGCCAAGGAAGTCCTCTTCTCGGCACGTCCGGTGGCGGCGCAGGAAGCGCTGGAGCTGGGCATCGCCCAGGCGATCCTGCCCGAGGACAGCCTGCTGGAGTCGGCCCTGGCCTATGCCCGGCAGTTCGACGAGGCGCCGCCCAGGGCCCTGGGCTTGACCAAGACCCTGCTCAACCGCGCCTTCGAAACCGACCGCGAGGCCATGGTCCAGCTGGAAGCCGCCGCCCAGTCGCTGTGCGGCAACAGCCTCTACCATGCCGAGGCGGTGCGGCGTTTCCTCGGCAAGCAGGGGCTGGCCTACGCCGGGGCGGTGTTGCCCGGCTAGGGCGGTGGCGGGTGCTACAGGAAGCCGGGTTTCCCAGGGGGACCCGGCTTTTTGTTGTTACGCCCTGTCGCCGGGGCCACTATCAGACAGGCGTCGTGTCAGGATGGGGGCTGACGCCAGGTCGGCGGCCGCCACCCCATCCTATTGGGGAGGGGCCGCCCATGGTGGGCATCCCTATGCTGGAGGCTCACTGGCGCAGGCCGGGTCTGGAACCCGCCGCGAGCGCCGCCAACGCAGAGATCGAGGAGAAGCAGATGGGGCAGAAAGTAGTGGTCGCCGGGGTTGGCATGATCCCGTTCGTCAAGCCGGGCCAGAACGAGAACTACGTGGCCATGGGCGAGCAGGCCGTACGCCTGGCGCTGGCCGATGCCGGCGTCGGCTACGAGTCGATCCAGCAGGCCTACGCCAGCTACGTCTTCGGCGACTCCACCTCGGGCCAGCGCGTGCTCTACAACGTCGGCATGACCGGCGTCCCGGTGATCAACGTCAACAACAACTGCGCCAGCGGCTCCACGGCACTGTTCCTGGCCAACCAGGCGATCTCCAGCGGCATGGTCGACATCGTCCTGGCCTTCGGCTTCGAGCAGATGGTGCCGGGCGCCATTCCCAGTTCCTTCGCCGACCGTCCAAGCCCGCTGGAGCTGTTCCTCGACCAGTGCGACGCGGCCATTCCGGGCGCCGCGCAGATTCCGGCGGCCCTGCGCATCTTCGGCAGCGCCGGCGTCGAGCACATGAAGCGTTTCGGCACGCCGCTGGAAACCTTCGCCAAGATTCGCGCCAAGGCCAGCCGTCACGCGGCGAACAACCCCAAGGCGGTGTTCCGCAAGGTGGTCAGTGTCGAAGACGTGATGGCCGACCAGGTGGTCTGGCCAGAAGTCATGACCCGCCTGATGGCCTGCCCGCCGACCTGCGGCGCGGCGGCAGCAGTGCTGTGCAGCGAAGCCTACGCGCGCAAGCACGGGCTCGACGGCAGCGTGTGGATCGCCGGCCAGGCGCTGACCACCGACGGCGCCGAGACCTTCCGCTCCGGCGACATGCGCGACGTGGCGGGTTACTCCATGTCCCGCGCGGCCGCGCAGAAGGCCTACGAGCAGGCCGGCCTCGGTGCCGAGGACGTCAACCTGGTGGAGCTGCACGACTGCTTCGCCCAGAACGAGCTGCTGACCTATGAATCCCTGGGCCTGTGCCCGGAAGGCGGCGCACAGAAATTCGTCGACGACGGCGACAACACCTACGGCGGCCGTTACGTGGTCAACCCGTCCGGCGGTCTGCTCTCCAAGGGCCACCCGATTGGCGCGACCGGCCTTGCGCAGTGCACCGAACTGGTCCAGCAACTGCGTGGCCAGGCCGAACAGCGCCAGGTGGAAGGTGCTCGCGTGGCGCTGCAGCACAACATCGGTATCGGCGGTGCCTGTGTGGTCACCCTGTATCGCAAAGACTGACCGGAGGCGATGATGGATTTTCAACCTGATGCCAATTTGCAGACCTTCCGCGAGGAGGTTCGGGCGTTCATCGCGTCGCGCGTTCCGAAGGAACTGACGGGATTGCCGCGCTGTACGCGTTCACCTCGCGATCAAGTGCTGCGCTGGCAGAAATTGCTCAGCGAACAGGGCTGGAGCGCTCCCTATTGGCCCAAGGAGCACGGCGGCAACGGCTGGACGGTGCAGCAGCAGCTGATCTTCGATGAAGAATGCGTCGCCCATGGAACGCCCACGCTCGATGGATTCGTGCACACCCTGCTCGGGCCGGTGTTGAATGTCTTTGCGACACAGGAGCAGCGTGACGAGCATCTGCCCGCGGTGTTCCGGGGGGAGCGCTTGTGGTGCCAGGGCTTTTCCGAGCCGGGTTCCGGATCGGACCTCGCGTCGCTGAAAACCCGCGCAGTGCGAGACGGCGATCATTACGTCGTCAACGGGCAGAAGATCTGGACCAGCTATGCCCACGAAGCCGACTGGATCTTCCTGTTGGTGCGCACGGATACCGAGGTGAAGAAACAGGCGGGAATCAGCTTCCTGTTGGTGGACATGAAATCCCCGGGCGTGAGCGTGCGGCCGATTCGCAGCATCGACGATGCCCATCACCTGAACGAAACCTTCTTCGATAACGTCCGGGTTCCCGTCACGAATCTGGTGGGTGCGGAGGGCCAGGGTTGGGCCATTACCAAGTTCCTGCTCAATAACGAACACGCCTTTGCGGCGGACTTGCCCGCGCTCCGGCGCTATATGCGCGAACTCCGTGAGTTCGCCAGCAAATTGCCGGTGGACGGCACGCCGCTGATCGAGCGCCCGGAGTTCGCCTTGAAGCTGGCGCGGCTGGATGCGGAGCTGCAAGCGATCGGGATGCTGGTGCAGCGGGTTGCGCAGCTGGAGCAGCGACACGATCCCTCATCGCCGATTCTGGGATCGATGCTCAAGATGCGCGGTACGGAGTTGCAGCAGCGCCTCACCGAGGCGCAGGTCGAGGCACTGGGCAGCTATGGCGCCGTCGCCTATGCGCATCCGCATGCCGAGGCGCCGGAGCGGCCGTACCCCCTGCAGCAACTGGCGCGCGGCATTGCCAACGACATGTTCTTCCGTCGCGCTTCCACTATTTACGGCGGCACCAGTGAGGTGCAGCGCGGCATCATCGTCAAGATGCTGTTCCAACTTTGATCAGGATGGGGTTATGGACTTCGTATTGAATTCTGAGCAGCAGCTCCTCCAGGACAGCGTTCGACGCTATATCGACAAGCAGTACAGCTTCGAGGCGCGCACCGCGCTGGTAAAGGCCGGGCGTAACGGCAGCGCCGACAACTGGGGCATCTTCGCGGCCAATGGCTGGCTGATGGCCGCGCTGCCCGAGGAACATGGCGGGTTGGGTGGCTCGGTGCTGGACAGCGTGATCATCGCCCAGGAGCTGGGCCGCGGCCTGGTACTGGAACCCTTCCTCGGTTGCGCCGTGCTGGCCGCACAGACGCTGCTGGCCAGCGCCGCCGAGGAACAGAAGGCACGTCTGCTGCCGCAACTGGCCGAGGGCAGTCTGCGCATCGCGCTGGCCTACGCCGAGCCGGCTTCCCGTGGCATGCCGGAGCCTGTGGGCCTGCTCGCCGAGCCCCAGGGCCAGGGCTACCGCCTGAGCGGGCGCAAGACCCTGGTGCTGGGTGCGGTGGATGCCTCGGCGTTCATCGTCTCGGCGAGCATCCCCGGCGTGCCGGGCATCAGCCTGCTGCTGGTGGACGGCGCCAGTGCCGGCCTGGGTCGCCAGGCGCTGCGCCTGCATGACGACACCTGGGTCGAAGAACTGACCTTCGATGGCGTGCAGGTCGGCGCCGAGGCGCTGCTGGGCCAGCCCGGCCAGGGCCTGCCAGCACTGCGCGAGGGCCTGGCCCAGGGCACCGTGGTGCTCTGCGCCGAGCTGATCGGGGCGATGGAAAAGACCATCGAAGTCACCGCCGAATACCTCAAGGTCCGCCAGCAGTTCGGCGTGGCCATCGGCAGCTTCCAGGCCCTGCAGCACCGCATGGCCGACATGGCCGCCGAACTGGAACTGGCCCGCTCGATGCTGCACGGGGCGCTGGCCTCGCTGGCCAATGACGACGAGGCGACCCGGCAGAAGACCCTGTCGGCCGCGAAGATGCTGGTCTGCCGCGCCGCCAAGTTCGTCTGCGGCCAGGGCATCCAGCTGCACGGCGGCATCGGCATGACCGAGGAATACCTGGTCGGCCACTACTACAAGCGCGCGATCGTCGCCGACCTGCAACTGGGCAGCAGCGACCGCCACGAAGCCGCTTGCGCCGCCGCCCTGCAGGCGGAGCTGCGCGGCTGACGCCCCAATCCTTGCGAGTGAAAACAATGAAAAAGAGCTACGAAAGCATCGCGCAACTCAAGGCCCTGGTGGGCGAAGTCATCGGCAGCAGCGAGTGGCTGACCATCGACCAGGCGCGTATCAATACCTTTGCCGAGGCCACCGGCGACCACCAGTGGATCCACGTCGACCCCGAGCGCGCCGCCAAGGGGCCGTTCGGCAAGCCGATCGCCCATGGTTTCCTGACCCTCAGCCTGCTGCCGCCGCTGATGACCGACGCCTTCGAGATCCGCGACGTGAAGATGGGCGTCAACTACGGCCTGAACAAGGTGCGCTTCGTCCAGCCGGTGCCGGTGGACAGCCGCGTGCGCGGGCACTTCCGGGTGCAGGCGTGGGAGCCGCTGGAGGGCAACGGCGCGCAGATCACTTACGAAATGACCATCGAGATTGAGGGTGCGGCCAAGCCGGCCTGCGTCGCCGAAGCCATCCTGCGGGTGTTCGCCTGAGCCCCGTGGCCGGCGAACCGGAGTGCGAGAACCGATCATGAGCCAAGAACAACAACCCCGCGGCCCGCTGCACGGGCTGCGCATCCTGGAGATCGCCGGCCTGGGGCCGGCGCCGTTCTGCGGCATGCTGCTGGCCGACCTGGGCGCCGACGTGGTGCTGGTGGACCGCCAGCAGGCCGGTCCCGAGGACCTCGACCTGGAGCGCCACGCCGTGACCAACCGCGGCAAGCGCTCCATCGCCGTGGACCTGAAGACCCCCGAGGGCGTGGCCACCGTGCTGGACCTGGTGGCCAACTGCGACGCGCTGCTCGAAGGCATGCGTCCGGGCGTGATGGAACGCCTGGGCCTGGGCCCGGAGGTCTGCCTGCAACGCAACCCGGCGCTGGTCTACGGCCGCATGACCGGCTGGGGCCAGGAAGGGCCGCTGGCCCAGGCGGCCGGCCATGACCTCAACTACATCGCGCTCTCCGGCGCGCTGTGGTGGTCCGGGCAACCGGGCGAGGCGCCGATGACGCCGCCCAGCCTGGTCGGCGACATCGGTGGCGGCGCGCTGTACCTGGCGGTGGGCATCCTCGCCGGGATCATGAACGCCCGCGCCACCGGCCAGGGCCAGGTGGTGGACGCCGCCATCGTCGATGGCAGCGCGCATATGCTGAACCTGATGCTCGGCCTAAAGTCGGCCGGGCAGATGCACAACGAACGCGGCCGCAGCCTGCTGGACGGCCCGCACTGGTACCGCACCTATCGCTGCGCCGACGGCCACTTCATCTCCGTGGGGTCGGTGGAGCCGCGCTTCCACAAGCTGTTGCTGGAAAAGCTGGGCCTGGCTGACGATCCGCACTACGCCAACGCCTACGATCCGTCGCGCTGGGAGACGTTGCACCAGGGCTTTGCCGAGCTGTTCGCCACCCGCACCCGCGACCAGTGGTGCGAGCTGCTCGAAGGCAGCGACGCCTGCTTCGCCCCGGTGCTGGACATCGACGAAGCCGCGCAGCATCCGCACATGACCGCGCGGGGCGTCTATTCGCGGGTCGACGGCGTGCTGCAGGCCAACCCGGCGCCGCGCTTCTCGGCCACTCCGGCGGCCGCACCGGGGCCCGTGCCGGTGCGCGGCGCGGCCGGCGAGGAGATACTGCGCGACTGGAACCTGCGCTGAGCGGACCACCCAGGCGCAGCTGCACCGCCGCGCCCCACGCTGCCGGGCGGTCACGTCCGGCAGCGCTGAAACGCTTTAGGAGCGATGCATGGACAACAACAATACGACAACCTTGCTCCATCGATTCCTCCACTGGGAGGAGACCCTGCCCGACGCCGTCTACCTGAGCCAGCCGGTGGGTGAGGAAGTATTCGACTACAGCTGGCGCGAAGTCGGCGACCAGGCCCGGCGCATGGCCGCCTACCTGCGCGGCCTGGACCTGCCGGCGGGCAGCGCCGTGGCCATCCTCGGCAAGAACAGCGCGCACTGGATCATGGCCGACCTGGCCATCTGGATGGCCGGCCACGTTTCGGTGCCACTCTATCCGACCCTCAGCGCCGACTCCCTTGCCTATGTGCTGGATCACGCCAACGTGCAGTTGGCCTTCATCGGCCGCCTGGACGTCTGGGACGAGGGCCGCCAGGCCGCCGTCGCGGGAGTGCCGCAAGTCGCCCTGCCGCTGGCGCCGGCGCTACAGGCGCCGAGCTGGGAAGAACTGGCCGCCAGCCACGCGCCCTTGCGCGAGCTGAGCCTGCCGCGTCCCGAGCAGCTCGCCACCATCATCTACACCTCCGGCACCACCGGCATGCCCAAGGGCGTGATGCACAGCTTCGGCAGCATGTACACCTACGCGCAGCTGGGCGGCGGCGACTTCTGCCAGCTGACGCCCGACGACAGCATGCTTTCCTACCTGCCCCTGGCGCACGCCGCCGAGCGTTCGTCGGTGGAGTCCAACTCGCTCTGCCACGGTGTGCGGGTGCTGTTCAACGAGAGCCTGGAGACCTTTGCCCGCGACCTCTGCCGGGCGCGGCCGACGGTGTTCATTTCCATGCCACGACTGTGGACCAAGTTCTATCAAGGGGTCTGCACCAGGCTCGGCCATGAGCAGCGCGAGGCCCTGGCCGGCCCCGACTCGGAGACGCTGAAGCGGCAGATCCTCGGCATGCTCGGCCTGGACCGCACGCGCATCGCCTTCACCGGTTCGGCGCCGCTGCCGGCGGAGATTGTCGACTGGTACCGCAACCTCGGCCTGGAGCTGCTGGAGGTCTACGGCATGTCGGAGAACTTCTGCTACTCGCATTACAGCCGGCCGGGCCAGGTGCGCTTGGGCTACGTCGGCCAGGCCCTGCCCGGGGTGGAGTGCCGGCTTTCGGCGGAAGGCGAGATCCTGGTGCGCAGCCGGACCCAGATGATGGGCTACTACCGCGACCCTGAACTCACCGCGCAGACCCTGACCGAGGACGGCTTCTTCCACACCGGCGACCGTGGCGAGCTGGACGAGCAGGGCCGGTTGCGGATCACCGGGCGGCTCAAGGAACTGTTCAAGACCAGCAAGGGCAAGTACGTCGCGCCCGGACCGATGGAGAACCGCCTGGTCAACGACCTGGTGGAAGCCGCCTGCGTTACCGGCATGGGCCAGCCGCAGCCGTTCGCCTTGCTGCTGCTGTCACCCGACGGCCGTTCGCGGCTGACCGATGAGGCCGGGAGGGAGATCCTGCGCGGCGAGCTGCTGGCGTTGCTGGAGCAGGTCAACGCCAGCCTCGAGCCCCACGAGCAGCTGGACTACCTGGTGGTGGTCAAGGACGTCTGGACGGTCGACAACGGCTTCCTCACGCCGACGCTGAAGATCAAGCGCAGCGTCATCGAGGATCAGTACCAGCATCGCGCGGCCGCCTGGCTGGCGGCGGGCGAGCCGATCCTCTTCGAAGCGGCCTGAGCGCCTCTCCCGGCCCCTCCGTAGATGGGGGGGAGGGAGCGGGGCGGGGCCCGGTACTGTCGAGTCCATGCCCGGTGGCTGCCTAAAGCGCAGCGCCGGGCTCCGCGAGAAGCCCGCCATGTCGAGCGGCGGCGGTCACGACAGTAAAAGGAGCAGGACCGATGAAAGTCAATTTGCCGAGCCAGGAACAGAAACTGGCGGTGGAGAGTTTCCGCAAGTACCTGGAGGCGGAAGTCCGCCCCGTGGTGCGGGAGTTCCGCGACCAGCACATCCCCAAGGCGCGCATGCGCGAGATCACACAGGGCATCGCCGAGTTCGGTCTGCCCGGGGTCAGCGTGGCGGAGGAACACGGCGGCCTCGGGCTGTCGCTGGTCACCGAGGCCATGCTGTTCGAGGAACTGTGCGCGGTGTCGGTGGATGTCGGCCTGTGCGTGATGATCAACAAGGGCATGGCGGTCACCCTGGCCGAACTGCCCCCGTCGCAGGCCCACCTGCGCGAGCGCTACCTGGCCGACATCATGGCCGGGCGCACCTTCGGCGGCTTCTGCATCAGCGAGCCGGACGTGGGCTCCAACGTCATCGACATCAAGGCCACCGGCAAGCGCGATGGCGACAGCTTCATCGTCAACGGCGAGAAGACCTGGATCTCCAACGGCCACTACTCGGACTTCCTGATCACCACCGTGCGTACCGGCCCCAACGAGCTGTCGCACATCCTGGTGGACCGCGAGGAGCACGGCTATCAGAGCGCCAACATCGACAAGATCGCCCTCAACGGCCAGTCCACCGCGCAGGTGTTCTTCGACCAGGTGCGGGTGCCGGCGCGCAACGTGGTGTGGGAGGAGGGCTCGGGCCTGAAGAACACCATGAAACTGTTCGAGAAGGCCCGCGCCAACGTCGGCATGCTATCGGTGGGGCTGATGCGCGCGGCGCTGGAAGCGTCGATCCGCTATTCCCAGGAGCGCCACCAGTTCGGCAAGCCGATCGCCGCGCACCAGCTGGTGGCGGCCAAGATCGCGGAGATGGCGACCCTGCTCGATGCCGCGCGGCTGATGTGTTTCCGCGCGTTCTCGATGATGGATGAAGGGGTGCGGTGCGACGTACAGTCGTCGATGTCCAAGTGGTTCGCCACCGAGATGGCGGTGAAGGTGTGCCGCGACGCGGTGCAACTGCACGGCGGCAACGGCCTGACCAAGGAGTTCGACGTCGAGCGCCTGGCCCGCGAAGCCATCGTCATCCCGATTCCGGACGGCACCACCGAGATCCAGAAACTGATGATCTCCCGTGCCCTGACCGGCATCTCGGCGTTCGTCTGAACGCCCCAGGCTGGTGCCGATCCGTCCTGTTGGGGAGGGGAGGCGCCGGCCGCCGGGCGCCTATGCTAGCCCCCGGCACGGCGCGCGGGCCGCAAGGCAAGCGGGCCACGGACCTACCAGAACTGAGGACAAGCACAGATGAGTCAGAGAGTCGTAGTCGCCGGCGTCGGCATGATCCCGTTCATGAAGCCGGGGCAGAACGAGACCTACGTGGCCATGGGCGAGCAGGCCGTGCGCCTGGCGCTGGCCGATGCCGGCGTCGGCTACGAGTCGATCCAGCAGGCCTACGCCAGCTACATCTACGGCGACTCCACCTCGGGCCAGCGGGCGCTCTACAACGTCGGCATGACCGGCATCCCGGTGATCAACGTCAACAACAACTGCGCCAGCGGCTCCACCGCGCTATACCTGGCCAACCAGGCGATCGCCGGCGGCATGGCCGAGGTGGTGCTGGCGGTGGGCTTCGAACAGATGAATCCCGGCGCGCTGGGCGACACCTTCCACGATCGTCCGTCGCCGGCCGACCTGTTCCTGCACCAGGCCGAGCGCGTACCCGAGGCCGCGGGGCTGCCTGCCGCGCTGCGCATCTTCGGCAGCGCCGGACTTGAGCACATGAAGCGCTTCGGCACGCCGCTGGAAACCTTCGCCAAGATTCGCGCCAAGGCCAGCCGCCACGCGGCGAACAACCCCAAGTCGGTGTTCCGCAAGGTGGTGACCGCCGAGGAAGTGCTGGCTGACCAGGTCCTCTGGCCCGGCGTGATGACCCGCCTGATGGCCTGCCCGCCGACTTGCGGCGCGGCGGCGGTGGTGCTGTGCAGCGAGGCCTACGCCAAGCGCCACGGCCTTGATGGCAGCGTGTGGATCGCCGGCCAGGCGCTGACCACCGACGGCCCGGAGACCTTTGGCGACGACCTGCGCAACATTGCCGGCTATTCCATGTCGCGGGCGGCTGCGCAGCAGGTCTACGAGCAGGCCGGCCTCGGCGCCGAGGACGTCAACCTGGTGGAGTTGCATGACTGCTTCGCCCATAACGAATTGCTGACCTACGAGGCCCTGGGCCTGTGCCCGGAAGGCGGCGCGCAGAAGTTCGTCGACGACGGCGACAACACCTACGGCGGCCGTTACGTGGTCAACCCGTCCGGGGGCCTGCTGTCCAAGGGCCACCCGATCGGCGCCACCGGCCTTGCGCAATGCACCGAGCTGGTCCAGCAGCTGCGCGGCCAGGCCGAACAGCGCCAGGTGGAAGGCGCGCGCGTGGCCTTGCAGCACAATATCGGCATCGGTGGCGCTTGCGTGGTCACCCTGTACCGCAACGACTGACGGGGCCGAGATGGATTTTCAGCCGGGTGCCGGGCTCGAGGCGTTCCGCCTGGAGCTCCGCGACTCCCCGCTGGCGCGCACCGACATCGACGTGAAGAAGCCGGCCGGTATCCGCTTCCTTCCGGTGCGCATGAAGAGCCCGGATGTCAGCGTCGCCAAGGCGCCGTTCCGGCTCTAGACAACGCCTGCAAGCCCCGTTCGACCCGTGCTTGACGCCGCAGCCCGCAAGGGTTGCGGCGTTTTTGCGTGAGGGTTGGGCGGACGCCCGGCGGGCCCCTCCCACCCCCATGCCTATCGGGGGGGGCGAGGGGGCAGGGGGCTTGGATAAAACATCATCCAGGAGCCGGCCATTCCGGCTTGCGCGAGTCGACCGGGCGTCACGCTCCTTCGCCCGGTCGGCAGCCGCCGGCGCCGATCCCGTAAGCAGCGCGCGCCCCAGGGCGACGCTCAACCCCCCCAAAGACGAATAGGTGGAGACATGCAAAAACCGACAAGAACCCTGCTCGCGGCCGCCCTGCTGGTCGCCCATGCAGGCGTGCTCCATGCGGCGGTATCGGCGGAGGAGGCCAAGGCACTGGGCACTACCCTGACGCCAATAGGCGCCGAGAAGGCCGGCAACCAGGACGGCAGCATCCCGGCCTACAGCGGTGGCCTGACCACGCCGCCGGCCAGCTTCGACAAGGCTTCCGGCGTGCGCCCCGATCCCTTCGCCAACGAGAAGCCGGTACTGTCGATCGACGCCAAGAACGTCGACAGCCACGCCGACAAGCTCACCGAGGGCGCCAAGGCGCTGATCAAGAAGCTGCCGGGCTACCGCATCGACGTGTACCCGACGCACCGCACCGTGGCCTATCCGCAGTTCGTCCTGGACAACAGCGTGAAGAACGCCACCCGCGCTTCCCTGGCCAGCGATGGCTACACGCCGCTGAACGCCGCCGGTGGGATTCCCTTCCCGATTCCGAAGAGCGGCGTGGAGGCGATGATCAACCACATCGCGCGCTACCAGGGGATTTCCTACGTCATTCCCAAATACCTGGCCTTCAACATCGACGCCGCCGGCAAGCGCGTGCTCTCGACTCAGGGTGTGTGGACCCTGGAAAGCCCCTTCTACGACGTTGCCCGCAATCCCGACCCGAGCATCTACAACCGCGCCCGCGCCAACTACACCGGCCCGGCGCGCCGTGTCGGCGAGGCGATCATGACCTTCGAGAGCATCGAAGGCCTGAAGGGCCGCCGCGCCTTCCAGTACCTGCCCGGCCAGCGCCGCGTGCGCCTGGCCCCGGACCTGGCCTACGACACGCCCAACCCGAGCACCTCGGGCATGTCCACCGTGGACGACGTGAACCTGTTCAACGGCCGCATGGACCGCTACGACTGGAAGCTGGTGGGCAAAAAGGAGATGTACGTTCCGTACAATACCTACCGTTTCACCTATGCCACCGACGCGGACAAGGTATTCGGCGCCAAATTCATCAACCCCGACTACGTGCGCTGGGAGCTGCACCGCGTCTGGGTGGTGGAGGCGACTCTCAAGCCCGGCGCGCGCCACATCTACGCCAAGCGTACCTTCTACCTCGACGAGGACAGCTGGGCAGTGCTCGCCGATGACCAGTACGACGGTCGCGGCCAATTGTGGCGCCCCGGCTTCGCCTACCTGACGGCGCTGTACGACGTCCATGCAATCAACACCACCACCGTCGGCCACTACGACCTGATCGCCGGTAGCTACTACATCAACCAATGGCCGAGCGTGGGTGGCCTGAAGGTCTCCGAGACCATGACCTCGGACAACCAGTGGACCCCCGACAGCCTCGCCGGCGCCGGTATCCGTTAAGACCGTTCGCGGTTGAGCAAAAGACAACCGGGGCCCTTGCGCCCCGGTTCTCGTTTCAGCGCAGAGAGAATGGAGGACCGGGCGGCAGGACGCCGCCCGAAGGGCTCAGAGGCTGCCGACCAGGTGGCCACCGTCCACCGCCAGCACGCTGCCGGTCATGAAGGCGCCGGCCTGGCTCGCCAGCAGCAGGAAGGGACCTTCCAGCTCGGCCAATTGGCCGAGGCGGCGCAGCGGCACGGCGTCGTTGATATAGGCCTGGCCCTTGGCGCTGTCGAAGTAGGCGTCGTTCATCTCGGTCTTGAAGTAGCCCGGGGCGATGGCATTGACGCGAATCTCGTAGCGCGCCAGTTCCAGGGCCAGCGAGCGGGTCAACTGGACCACCCCGGCCTTGGCCGCGCAGTAGTGGCTGTAGCCGGTACCCACGCGCAGGCCGAGGATCGAGGCGATGTTGACGATGCTCCCGGGCGCGCCGGCACGGACCAGGCGCTGGGCCGCGCACTGGGCAACGCGCCAGACGCCGTCGAGGTTGGTGGCGAGCATGGCGCGCCAGTCCTCCTCGCTGACCTCCAGTACGCGCTGGCCGTTGCCGATGCCGGCATTGTTGAGCACCACGCCGACCACGCCGAAGGCCTCCTCGGCGGCGTTGAAGGCCGCTTCCACGCTGTCGCGGCAGGTGACGTCCAGGGGCACGGCGAGGGCGCTGCCGCCCTGGGCGGCAATGTCCTCGGCCAGGTGCGCCAGGCGCTCTACCCGCCGAGCGGCGAGCACCACCCGCGCGCCGGACTGTGCGGCGACTGTGGCCAGATGCGCGCCGATACCGCTGGACGCACCGGTGACCAGCACGGTTCGGCCGGCGAGGGAGAAGCGCTCGCTCATGGGAACACCTCGAACAGGCCGGCCGCGCCCATGCCGCCGCCGACGCACATGGTCACCACCACGTACTTCACACCGCGGCGCCGGCCCTCCAGCAGGGCGTGGCCGACCATGCGCGCACCGCTCATGCCGTAGGGGTGGCCGATGGCGATGGCGCCGCCGTTGACGTTGAGCCGGTCGTTGTCGATGCCCAGCTTGTCGCGGCAGTAGAGGACCTGGCAGGCGAACGCCTCGTTGAGCTCCCACAGGCCGATATCGTCCACCGTCAAACCGTGCTGCCGGAGCAGCTTGGGTACGGCCAGCACCGGGCCTATGCCCATTTCCTCTGGCGCCAGGCCCGCCACGGCGATGCCCCGGTAGGCGCCCAGCGGTTCGAGGTTGCGTTGTTCGGCCAGGCGGCCGTCCATCAGCACGCAGGCGCTGGCACCGTCGGACAGCTGGCTGGCGTTGCCGGCGGTGATACAGCCGCCCTCGATCACCGGCTTCAGGCCCTGCAGGTCGCCGAGCACCGTCTGCGGGCGGTTGCCCTCGTCGAGCGACAGACTGACCTGCTCGTGGCGGGTGGCGCCGGTGGCCTTGTCCTGCACCTGGCGGGTGACGGTGACCGGGACGATCTCGTCGGCGAACAGGCCGGCGGCCTGTGCCGCGGCGGTGCGCTGCTGGGATTGCAGGGCATAGGCGTCCTGGGCGTCGCGGCTGATGCCGTAGCGCGCCGCCACCAGTTCCGCAGTGCGGAGCATGGGCATGTAAGCGCTGGGCGCCAGGCTCAGCACCTGTGCGTCGTGGTATTCGCCGACCCATTCCATGTGGCGGTTCTGCACCAGGCTGATGTGCTCCTGGCCGGCGCCGATGGCCACCTGCATGCCGTCGACCATGATCTGCTTGGCGGCGGTGGCCACTGCCATCAGCCCGGACGCGCACTGGCGGTCGAGGGTCTGGCCGCTGACCGACTGCGGCAGGCCGGAAGCCAGCGCGCTCATGCGCCCGAGGTTCCAGCCGGCGGTGCCGGCAGGCATGGCGGTGCCCATCACCAGGTCCTCGACCTCGGCGGCCTCGATGCCGGCGCGTTCGACGGCGGCACGAATGGCGAAGGCGGCCATGCTGGGCGAGGTGGTGATGTTGAAGGCGCCACGAAACGCCTTGGCGATGGGCGTGCGGGCGGTGGAGAGGATGACGGCTTCTTTCATGGGATTTTCCTTGGGGCAGGTGCCGCCACCCGGAGGTGCCGGCGGGAAGGTCAGAAGGTTTCGATGCGGGTGCGGCCGGCGGCCACCAGGCGCTGCAGCAGCGGCGCCGGCTGGAACCAGCGCTGGCCGTGCTCGCCGAGGCTCGCCTGGTAGGCCAGGATGCCGGCGAGCACCTTGTCCAGGCCCAGTTGCTCGGCGTAGTGCAGCGGCCCGCCGAGGTGCGCGGGGAAGCCGTAGCCGTTGATCCACACCAGGTCGATGTCGCTGGCGCGCAGGGCGATGCCCTCGTCGAGCAACTGGATGCCTTCGTTGATCAGCATGAACAGGCAGCGGTCGTGGATTTCGCCGGCGTCGATCGGGCGCCTGGGGATCTGCAGCTCGCCGGCCAGGCGTTCGGCCAGCGTCGTCACCGCCGGGTCGTCCAGGCGCTGGCGGCCTTCGTAGCGGAAGAAACCGGAGCCGGTCTTCTGTCCGTAGCGGCCCTGGGCGTAGAGTTCGTCGCCCAGGCGGCAGTAGCTGGGATCGTCGGCGAAGGCGGCGCGGTTGGCCTGGCGCACCAGGTAGTTCACGTCGATGCCGGCGAGGTCGAGCATGCTCAGCACGCCCATGTTCAGGTCGATGCCGGTCAGCACCGCGTCCACCTGGGCTGGCGTGGCGCCTTCGAGTACCAGGCGCATGGCTTCGCGGGCATAGGGTTCGAGTATGCGGTTGCCGATGAAGCCGAAGCACACCCCGGAGACCACCGGCAGCTTGCCGATCCGCCGGGCCAGCTTGAGAGTGGTGGCGAGCACCTGCGGCGCGGTCTCGCGGGCACGCACCACTTCCAGCAGGCGCATGACGTTGGCCGGACTGAAGAAGTGCAGGCCGATGACGTCCTGCGGGCGCCGGGTCACCGCGGCGATGGCGTCGACGTCGAGGCTGGAGGTGTTGGTGGCCAGGATGGCGCCCGGTTTGCACACCTCGTCGAGGGTGCGGAACACCTGCTGCTTGACCTCCAGCTTCTCGAACACCGCCTCGATCACCAGGTCGGCGTCGGCGATGTCGGCATAGTCGAGCGTGCCCCGCAGCAGGGCCATGCGCTGCTCCAGTTGTTCCTGGCTCAGCTTGCCGCGCTGGACGCTGATCTCGTAGTTGCGCCGCACGTTGCCCAGGCCACGCTGCAGGGCGTCGGCCTGCTGTTCCAGCACGGTCACCGGGATGCCGGCGTTGGCGAAGTTCATGGCGATGCCGCCCCCCATGGTGCCGGCGCCGATCACCGCGACCTGGCGGATCGACCGCAGCTCGATGGCCGGGTCGATGCCGGGCACGCGGCCGGCTTCGCGCTCGGCGAAGAACACGTGGCGCAGCGCCTGCGACTGGCGGGAGGCCTCGGCCTGGCGGAACAGGTCCTGCTCGCGGACCAGGCCTTCATCCAGCGGCAGCACGCAGGCGGCTTCCAGGGCGGCCAGCACCAGGCGTGGGGCGAGGCGGCTTTTCCAGCGCGCCTCGTGCTCGGCGCGGTAGAAGGCGAAGAAGTCCTCCGGCAGCTCTGCGCCCGGGTTGGGGTAGGGCGCGGCGGGCTGCGCCGGGGCACCCCGCGTCAGCAGGTCACGGGCATAGCCGCAGGCCTGCTCCAGCAGTTGCTCGGGACCGTCGGCCAGGCAGTCGAACAGGCCCAGCAGGTGCGCGCGCGAGGCGTCCAGCTGCTCGCCGGAGAGGATCATGTTCAACGCCGACTCGGCGCCGATCAGCCGCGGCAGGCGCTGGGTGCCGCCGGCTCCGGGCAGCAGCCCGAGGTTGATCTCCGGCAGTCCGATGCGCGCGCCGGGCTCGCCGATGCGGTAGCCGCAGGCCAGCGCCAGTTCCAGGCCGCCGCCGAGCGCGAGCTTGCCGACGGCGGCGATCAACGGCTTGTCGATGCGCGTCAGGCGCAGCAGCAGGCCGGGCAGGTCGGGGGCGGCGTGGGAGGCGGGGCTGCCGAATTCACTGATGTCGGCGCCGGCGCTGAACAGGCCGTTGGCGCCATGCAGCACGATGGCTCGCACCGCGGGGTCGGCGGCGGCGCGCTCGCAGGCTTCCAGCAGGGCCGCGCGCAGCGGCTGGCCGAGGGCGTTGACCGGCGGGCGGCTCAGACCGATCAGGGCCAGTTGGCCGTCCAGTCGGTAATGCACAAGGGGATTCATGATGTTTCCTCGTCGGGGTGGAGCGGGCGTCAGAACCAGCGGTCCTGCATGTCGTGGCTCAGGCGGTTGCCGTTGATGAGCAGGCGGGTCTGGGCCTCGATGGGCGCCAGTTCCCAGTCCATGAAGTAGCACGCCGCCTGCAGCTTGCCGCGGTAGAAATCGGCCTCGCCGCCGGCGGCTCCGGCCTGCAGGGCGCGGCTGGCGACGACCGCCATGCGCAGCCACAGCCAGCCGACCAGCACGCGGCCGAACAGGTCCAGGTAGGCGGTGGCATTGGCCAGGCCGAGGTTGGCGTCGGCGGCGACCTGTTCGCGTAACGCGGCGGTCGCCTGTTCGAGCAGCTTCAGGGCGGCGGCCAGGGCGTGGGCCAGCGGGGCGCAGGTTGCGTCGTTCCGTGCTGCGTCGATGCTCATGCGCACCAGGGCGAGGAACTGCCGGTAGCCGGCGCCGTCGCGCTGCTCCAGCTTGCGGCCCAGCAGGTCCAGGCCGTGGATGCCTTCGGTGCCTTCGTGGATCGGGTTCAGTCGGTTGTCGCGGTAGTACTGTTCCAGCGGGTACTCGCGGATGTAGCCGGAGCCGCCCAGCACCTGGATGCCGATATCCGAGGCAATCACCCCGTAGCGCGAGGGGTAGGACTTGACCATCGGGATCAGCAGGTCGAGCAGGTCGGCGGCAGCCTGGCGCTCGTCGGCGCGTTCGGCGGTGTGGGCATCCTCGAACAGGCTGCTGGCGTACAGGCACAGTGCGAGGCTGCCCTCGGCGTAGACCTTCTGTTGCAGCAGCAAGCGGCGCACGTCGACATGCTCGACGATGCGCACCTGCGGGGCCAGCGGGTCCTTGGCGCCCGGCAGGCGGCCCTGGGGGCGCTCGCGGGCGTAGTCGAGGGCGTGGATGAAACTCTGGTAGGCCAGCACCGAGGCGCCCAGGGCAACTCCGATGCGTGCCTCGTTCATCATCTGGAACATGTACGCCAGGCCCTTGTTCGGCTCGCCCACCAGGTAGCCGACGGCGCCGTCCCGTTCGCCGAAATTGAGCACGGTCGAGGTGGTGTTGCGATAGCCCATCTTGTGCAGCAGGCCGGCCAGGGCCACGTCGTTGCGCGTGCGGTTGTCGAGGAACTTGGGCACCAGGAACAGCGAGATGCCGCGGGTGCCGGCCGGCGCGCCCTCGATGCGGGCGAGGACCATGTGCACGATGTTCTCGGTCAGGTCATGGTCGCCGCCGGAGATGAACATCTTCTGCCCGAACAACCGGAAGCTGCCATCGGCGGCAGGCCGTGCGCTGGTGCGCAGGTCGCCCAGCGCCGAGCCCTGGCCCGGCTCGGTCAGCGCCATGGTGCCGCTGAAGCGGCCGTCGAGCATGGCCGGCAGGAAGCGCTGGCGCAGGCTGTTGTCGGCGAAGCTCTTGACCAGGTTGGCCGCGCCGATGGTCAGGAAGGAGTAGGCGACGGTGGCGATGTTGGCGGCATTGAAGTAGGCCATGCTGGCCCGCAGGATCACTTCGGGCAGTTGCAGGCCGCCGTCGGCGCAGTCGTGGTGGGCGGCGAGGAAACCGGCCTCGGCGAAGGCATCCCAGGCACGCCGGGTTTCCGGGATCAGCCGGACCTTCTCGCCGTCGAAGGTCGGCTCCTGCTGGTCGCCTTTCTGGTTGTGCGGTGCGAAGTATTCGGCGGCGATGCCGCGCGCCGTCTGCAGGGTCGCATCGAAGACCGCCCGATCGTGTTCGGCGTAGCGCGGGCGTTGGAGTAGCGCGGTGGTGTCGAGCAGCTCGTAGAGCAGGAAGTCCAGCTCGCGTTCGTTGAGCAGTTGATCGGTCATGGGGCCCTCGTTGGCAGGTGCATGGAGTGCGGCCACGGGGAACCCGCGGCCGGGTTGGTACCAGTGAAACAGGGGAGCGACTCTCAGCGTTCCCCCCTTTATGAGAGGGCGTGGGGATGGAGAACCTGAAAGACGCGTGGAAGGGACGCAGCTTTGTCCTTTGATTGCGCCGTTTCCTGTGATCAGGAACTCCTGCTTCGAACGGGAAGAAGAGGGTGGGCATCCCCCGGCCTCCCCAATGGAGAGGGGAGCCACCTGGCGGGTATCCCTATAGTGACCACGCTGGCTGGGGCCGCCCACCTCGGGGCTGCCCCTTTTCCCTGACCGGGCCGCAAGGCCCGGTTCTTTTTTCAGGAGTGCCCCCGATGAAAGTCCTCGTAGCGGTCAAGCGCGTGGTCGATTTCAACGTCAAGGTCCGCGTCAAGGCGGACCAGAGCGGCGTCGATCTCGCCAATGTGAAGATGGCCCTCAACCCCTTCTGTGAAATCGCCGTGGAAGAGGCCGTGCGCCTGAAGGAACAGGGCGTCGCCAGTGAAGTCGTGGTGGTCTCGGTCGGCCCGAACGCTGCCCAGGAACAACTGCGCACCGCGCTGGCGCTGGGCGCCGACCGCGCCACCCTGGTGGAAACCGAGGCGGAACTCGGCTCGCTGGCCATCGCCAAGGCGCTCAAGGCGCTGGTGGACCAGGAGCAGCCGCAGCTGGTCATCCTCGGCAAGCAGGCCATCGACAGCGACAACAACCAGACCGGCCAGATGCTCGCCGCGCTCTGTGGCTTCGCCCAAGGGACCTTCGCCTCCAAGGTCGAGGTCAGCGGCGACGAGATCAACGTCACCCGTGAAATCGACGGCGGCCTGCAGACCGTCGCCCTGAACCTGCCGGCGATCGTCACCACCGACCTGCGCCTGAACGAACCGCGCTACGCGTCGCTGCCGAACATCATGAAGGCGAAGAAGAAGCCGCTGGACATGGTGACCCCGGATGCCCTGGGCGTTTCCGCCACGTCCACCGTCAGGACCGTGAAGGTCGAGGCGCCGGCCACCCGTAGCGCCGGCATCAAGGTCAAGTCCGTTGCCGAACTGGTCGAGAAACTGAAGAACGAAGCGAAGGTGATCTGATGGCTGTCCTGGTTGTTGCTGAACATTCCAACGGCGCGCTGGGCGCCGCCACCCTGAACACCGTTGCCGCCGCACAGAGGATCGGTGGCGACATCCACGTACTGGTCGCGGGCCACGACGTCGGCGCCGTCGCCGAGGCCGCCGCCAGGATTGCCGGGGTTTCCGGCGTGCTGGTCGCCGACAATGTCGCCTATGCCCATCAGCTGCCGGAAAACATCGCACCGCTGGTGGCCTCCCTGGGGGATGTCAGTCATGTCCTGGCCGCCGCCACCGGCAACGGCAAGAACTTCCTGCCGCGCGTCGCCGCCCTGCTGGACGTCGACCAGATCTCCGAGATCATCGAAGTGGTCAGCGCCGACACCTTCAAGCGTCCGATCTACGCCGGCAACGCCATCGCTACCGTGCAGTCCTCGGCGCCGGTCAAGGTGGTCAGCGTACGTACCACGGGCTTCGACGCGGTGGGTGCCGAGGGTGGGTCGGCCAGCGTGGAGACACTCAACAGCGTGTTCGACTCGCGCACGTCGGCCTTCGTCAGCGAGGCGCTGGCCAAGTCCGACCGTCCGGAACTGACCGCTGCGAAGATCGTGGTTTCCGGCGGCCGGGGCATGGGCAACGGCGACAACTTCAAATTCCTCTACAGCCTGGCCGACAAGCTCGGCGCCGCTGTCGGTGCTTCTCGTGCTGCCGTTGATGCCGGCTTCGTGCCCAACGACATGCAGGTCGGCCAGACCGGCAAGATCGTCGCGCCGCAGCTGTACATCGCCGTGGGCATCTCCGGTGCCATCCAGCACCTGGCGGGCATGAAGGACTCCAAGGTCATCGTTGCAATCAACAAGGACGAAGAGGCGCCGATCTTCCAGGTCGCCGACTACGGTCTGGTCGCCGACCTGTTCGAAGCCGTGCCGGAGCTGGAACAGGCCGTCTAAGGCCCGCCCCATCCCTAAGTACGCCAACCGAGCGGTCCGCTTCAGCCCAGGGGGGAAGGGCGGATTGCTCTGCGATTGTCATCCAGGAAAACGGAGGCACCATGCGGACCCTCACTTTCTACACGACCCCTTCGATCTGCATCGAGCGTGGCGCCGCTGGGCGTCTGGCCGAGCGCGTCCACGCCATGAACTGCCGCTCGGTGCTGCTGGTCACCGACCCGGGCGTGCTCGCCGCCGGGCTGATGCAGCCGCTGATCGATGGATTCGCCAAGGCCGATATCCCGCTGCGTGTGTTCAGTGACGTTCAGGCCGACCCGCCGGAACACGTCATCCAGGCCGCCGTGCAGGCCGCCTTGGCTTGCTCCGCGGACTGCGTGATCGGCTTCGGCGGTGGCAGTTCCCTCGATGCGGCCAAGCTGGCGGCGCTGCTGGCGCGCAGCGGCGAGTCGCTGGCCAGTGTGTACGGCATCGAACAGACCCGCGGCCCGCGCCTGCCGCTGATCCTGGTGCCGACCACCGCCGGTACCGGTTCGGAGGTCACCGCCGTTTCCGTCGTCACCACCGCGTCGGGAGAAAAGAACGTCGTCATCTCGCCGATCCTGCTGCCGGACCTTGCGGTGCTCGATGCCAGCCTGACCCTTGGCCTGCCCACTCACGTCACCGCCGCGACCGGTATCGACGCGATGGTGCACGCCATCGAGGCCTATACCAGCCGCGAGCGCAAGAATCCGATTTCCGATTGCCTGGCACGCGAAGCCTTGCGCCTGCTGGCGGGCAACCTCGAACGCGCGTGCAGCAACGGCGCCGATGTCGAGGCGCGGGAGAACATGCTGCTGGGGGCTTGCCTGGCGGGCATGGCCTTCGCCAACTCGCCGGTCGCCGCCGTGCACGCGCTGGCTTATCCGCTGGGGGCGCGCTTCCATGTGCCCCACGGGCTGTCCAACTCGCTGGTGCTGGCTCCGGTGCTGCGCTTCAACCTGGACGCCGTGGCGCCGCTCTATGCCGAACTTGCGGACATCGTCCTTCCCGGCGTGCAGGGCGACGCCCATGACAAGGCCCGCGCGCTCGCCGAGCATTTCGCCGAACTGCCGGCGCGGCTGAGCCTGCCGACCCGCCTGCGTGAAGTCGGGATTACCGAACAGGACCTCGAAGCCCTGGCGCGGGATGCCATGAACCAGACGCGTCTGCTGGGCAACAATCCGCGCGTGGTCAGCCTGGGCGACGTGCAGGCGATCTACCGGGAGGTGCTATGAGCGAGCGCAGGCCGCGTCCACGCCGTGGTGACTTCGTGCGTTGCTACGAGATCACCACACGCTGGGGCGACCATGACTCCTACGGCCACGTGCAGAATGTCGTCTACTACTCGTTCTTCGACTCGGCCATCAGCCAGTTCCTGGTCGAGTGCGGCACGCTGGACATCGCCAGCAGCCCGGTCATCGGCCTGATAGTCGCGTCCAACTGCACCTATTTCGCCTCGATCACCTTTCCTGACCGGGTCACCGTGGGGCTGCGCATCGCTTACCTGGGCAACAGCAGCGCGCGTTACGAACTGGGCGTGTTCCGAAATGACGAGGATTTCGCTTGCGCGAGAGGAGAGGTAGTTTACGTCTATGTTGATCGGGACAACCAGCGATCAGCAAATATTCCTGAAATTATCCGACAGGAGTTGGTCGTTCTAGCCAATTGAGTTCTCGCTCATTGCCAAAAAAACGACGCGACAATGTTTGCCTTGAGGTACCGGCGACGATCCTGTCGCCGGAACTGAGGAATACGTGACCGGCTTCAGTACGACCTAACGACCAAGGCAGCCAAATGCTTCGGCAATCGCCAGATTACGTTCACCGCAAGCCTTGTCATGAAGCTTCCGTTGCGGCTTCGGGCTAATTCACCCAACACGCCAGCCGAAACGTTTCCGAGTCTTTTAGGCCCTGTAACGAGAGGCCGATGCCGACCCAAAGCGGACTTTCTTTCACACGCCTCCTGCAGGCTAGCCTCTTGGCCTGTGCAGTAGCAGCTCGCCCTTAATCGAGACGTAACCTAGGGCTGAAGCAACTCCCCTCGAAGAATCGTGATCTGCTTAGGTGCATCAATGCTTACTCGAATTTGGTTTGGGTTCGAGGTTGTATTGATTTGGATAGTGATGCCGTTGCGCAGAAGTTCTTGGAACAGGATCTCGGCATTGCTGCCTGGCTCAATGATCAATCGGATTTGCTCGCCATCGCGGCGATTTAGGCCCAGAAATCCCATAAGAAAAATCCTTCTTGATTGAGGGAAGCCAGATAGTGCTGATGCCAGCTTAGAGCATGAAGAGAAGTGGAACGAACAGTCGGACTGTAGGGCAGACGAGGGGGCAGTCATGAGCGACAACTTCGCGCTGCTGCTTTACAGCATCTGTTATCGACCCATGGCGGACGTTCAGCCTGGGAAACTCAGCGCTTCACTGACCGTTCTTCGTGAGTCGTGCCTTCAGCTTGGTCTTCGCCACGAGACAATCGACGCTGGCGAAATGCATTCCAGCCACTCCAGATCAGTCCCACTGCAACCGCCGCATAGGAGGCGAAGAGGGCGATTTGGTTGAAGGGGGCCAGAATCTGATCCAGGCCGTTCGCGGAGACCATTGTTGAGCCAATCAGAGTCGTGCCGATCAGCCCGACCAGAACGAGAAATACAGGGAAACCATACAGGTATAGGCTTCTCTCAAAACCTCTCATGACGGAGCTATCCTCCCTTGATCGATGTAACTCCGTCCCTGGGAGTTGCGGTTATCCCTGACGTCAAGCAAGACCGATGCCATGAACCTTTCTTGAGACAGATGCCATGCTAGAGCCACGCCTGCCCGTTGTGCTTTATCGCCTCAACGAGAACATCAATGCCATCGGCGCAGCTGTCGAGGAGTTGGCAATTTGGGTCGAGCTGCAGCATGGGGATAGCGAAACCGCCGCGCTAGTCAAAAGCCATCTTCAGGTGTTGGTGCGGAACTCCGACGTAATTGTCGACGCACTGGCTGAGCTCATTACTGAGGAAAATTAGCAGTGCCTGCGAGGCCTGCAAAGTTACTCAGAATGGCGCGAGCCGTCATACTGGCATAGTGCAATTATCGGTAAATTCTTTATGCGCCTGGCAGAAAGGAAGCTGAAGGCGTAAGGCGACATCCGCAAATGTGGCCTTTGTCCTTGCATAGTTTTTCAGGCCAAGCCGGTCGTAGAAAGCTGGCTAATCTGGACTACATTCGTCATTCGCGTCCCGTGCTACCCGGCTCGCCCCCCGAGTCGGGTAGTTTTTTACCGACGCATAGCGGACGTTAAGCATAAGAAGCTCAGTGCTCGCCTGGCGGCGCTATCAGTCAACTCCATTAGCGCCTTGAACTGGTCGGCCTTGATCGGAACGGTGAGCAGCTACCTACCCATATCGGACATCGCGAAAGCCCATTTGCAACTAGCCATGCCTAGAAGGATCGAACCGCGCTGAAGCGATAGGCGGGCGAGTTGTGGACACATTTATTGATCCAGGTCGATGAAGCCTGCAGGTTGATTTGTCCGTATTTTTTGCGTCCTACAGACTGGTTGTCTTGTGTACAGTTCTGAGGATGAAATGATGCGAAAGTCTCTCTCTGCCCTTGCAATCACTATTTTGGCCTCGCAAGGCGTCATGGCTGGTGAAACCGCTAACACGGCAGTTGGTGGCGGACTGGGTGGTGCATTGGGCAGCGTTGTTGGTAATGCGGTAGGTGGCAGCACCGGAGCAGCAATCGGCGCAGGGGTTGGCGGTGCGGCTGGTGGCGCTATGTCTGCGAAAGATGGAAAGAAGACTGAAGCTGCAATCGGTGGTGGCCTGGGGGCGGCGGGTGGCCAAGTGATTGGAAGCAATGTGGGTGGTTCTACCGGAGGTCTAATCGGAGCCGGTCTAGGTGGGGCGGCAGGCAGCGCAGTCGGCAATAGCCTAGCGGACGATCACGACCATCATGACAGCCACAAACATAAGCATAAGCACCACTGACAGTTTCGGGGCGCTCTTGGGGGGCGCGGATCAGCGGGATCTGCCGAGCTAGTTTCCCTATTGTCGCCGCCCATGATTCGCTTGGCAGCGTCCGTTGCCACGAGCACTCTTTCAGAAAAGAAAGCCGCCCGGCCATGGAGTAACCGGGCGGCTAAAGTGTCTTGGTCAGAAGACATTTGCAGCGTAGCTCAATGGTTAATGAGCATCCGGGATAAATGTGCCCTGACCGGTCGGCAGCACGGGCCTTGTAACGTAGATCTCCCGTAACACCTCCTGCCTCTTTGCTGACATAGATCCCTATCACTCATTTCGCGTCAGTCGATGAGTGGCGCTACGTTTTATCACTCCCATGAGCCCCGCAGACAGCGCTCTTTCCACGACAGCAATCATCGGAGTTGAGCTGCCTTTATGCACCTTCCCGTGTCGTGCATTACGTCTTAATCGCGTCTTGAATCAAAAGCCAGCTTGCACATCGCGATTGGCTATCTAGGCTACTTTGACAGTCAAAGATTCCTTTGGGTCTAACCAGTAGTCGTCTCCAGAGTGCATTCGGAGCTATGGCCTACCGCGCATTGCGTGTGTGGTAGGAGGTATCAGAATGAGCAAGGAGCGCTAAATGAACTCTGATCAAAGACGAGCCAAGTGGGCGTCGCTACCCTTGGTTCCTGGCCTGCTCCTTGTTGGCTTCTGCAGTCCCACGTTCGCTGGCGGTATTCTGATCTACGAGGCTGGCCAGGAAGGAAACGGCCTCGCTAACGCTGGCTCGGCAGCATTGGCAAGCGATCCCAGCATCCTAATGAGCAACCCCGCCGGCATTGCACAGTTGGCCGGTACCCAGCTCAGCGTGAACGCCCAGGTCATCCTTGGCGATCTGCGCTTCTCACGCGACAGCAACAATCAGTTCGATGGCAACGAAGGCGGCAACGCCTTGGAATGGCTGCCGGGTGCAAGCCTGTTCATCAGTCATCAGATTGATGACCGCTCAGCTATCGGCTTCGGTATGTATGGCAACTTCGGCCTGGCGGTGAACTACGACGATGACTGGGCCGGCCGTTACTTCAGCCAGGAGTCGGCGGTTATCGGTGTGTCCTTCCAGCCCACCCTGGCGCACAAGTTCACCGACCAGCTCTCTGTCGGCATTGGCCCCCGCATCGTCTACGGTTACTACCGCACTGAGATGGCCATCAACAACAACTTACTGGGATTGCGCGACACCCCCGACGGCCAGTTGGAATACAAGGACACTGACGTCGGCACCGGCGTGAATATCGGATTGCTCTACGACCTCAGTGAGCGCACCAAGATCGGCCTCACTTACACCAGCAAAGTGAAGCTGGAGTTCGAAGACAGCCCGAATCTTCGCAAGGTCAGCAATCCGATCATCAATGCGGCGCTCAATCGGCTGGATGTGGATTCGCTGGAACTGGATATGAACATCCCGCAGACCGCAACTCT
This sequence comes from Pseudomonas sp. PVC-3-1, assembly GCF_057444315.1. Lineage (NCBI taxonomy): Bacteria > Pseudomonadati > Pseudomonadota > Gammaproteobacteria > Pseudomonadales > Pseudomonadaceae > Pseudomonas > Pseudomonas sp. PVC-3-1. The sequence goes on along the minus strand of NZ_CM172023.1, from coordinate 4,904,167 downwards.
GAGCATCGCCCACCAACTCGACCCGCAGTGGAAACTATTGGGCAGCCTGGGCTGGCAGGACTGGAGCGACTTCGGCCAGATCGGCGTGGAGGTGGATGCGAACGCAGGTGGGGTGGATCGCACTGTAGACCGCCAATACAAGGACACCTGGCACGCCTCCATCGGCACTCAATATCAGGCCAACCCTCGCCTGCGTTGGAGCTTTGGTCTGGGCTACGACAGCTCGGCTGTCGATGACAAAGACCGCACCGTCGACAACCCCATGGCCGAGACTTGGCGCCTCGCCACTGGAGTCAATTACCAGCTCGATGACGGGCTGGACGTTCACCTGGCTTACACCCTCGTATGGCTGGGCGATATGGACGACGAGCAGACCAAATCGCGCTCTGGCGAAACCCTTTCTGGCACATACAACAACGCCGCTCTGCACATCATCGGCGGGGGCGCGACGTGGCGCTTCTGACAGCACGCGGCAAGAAGACCGTGGCCCTGACACTGAATGAAAATCCGTCCACAAGGAGCAACTCGATGAATTGGAAACTGTTGGCGTTACCGCTGTGTCTGGCCACATTGACGCTCGCGGGGTGCGCGAGCAAATACGTGGCTCCGGAGGAGTACTCCGGCTTCCTCAAGGACTATAAGGCGCTCAAAGAAGAGAAATCGCCCTCGGGCGCCCCGGTAATGCGCTGGATCAAACCTGGTGTGGACGTAGGCAGTTTTACCAGTGTGTACGTTGAGCGCAGTCAGCTGTACCCGCAACCGCAGCCGACCGAGAAGATTCCGGAGAAGACCCTGCAAGGCATTACCACCTACTACGACCAGGTTCTCCAGACCCAGTTCGCCAAGGCACTGCCACTCGCCAATGGCCCAGGCCCGGGCGTGCTGATAGTGCGCCCGGCGATTACCGCCGTCAGCGCTTCGACCAAGGGGCTGCAACCCTACGAAGTGATCCCAATTGCCCTAGTCGCCGCTGGCGTCAGCGCAGCTACTGGCATCCGTGACCAGGACACCAGCATCGCTACCGAGGCCGCTTTCCTCGACGGCGGCAATGGCGAAGTGGTTGCCCAGGTTGTGCGTAAGGGCGCGGGCGCTGAACTGGATAACTCCTCCCAGGTCATGACCGCCAACGACGCCAAGGCCGTGCTCGATGGTTGGGCGCGCGACATGGTCAAGTCCTACGAGAGCCTCAAGAACAAGTAACCCCGGCACCGGCACCGGCGCCGACGTTGTTGGTGCCGGGTGCTTTGCAGCCTTCAAATAGAAAGACCCAGAGCCAAATGGCTCATCGATCACCGCTGGCAGTTGCCCCGGAGGGTACAGCGCACCCCCGCAAGGAGCTTGAGATGAAAACGATCATGCAATCGACCAGCAAGGAACGAGCTACCAATGGCCTGTGGAAGCTGAGCGCCTCCTTCCTCCTGTCTGCCGCCATTTCTATGACCACCCAGGCCTGGGCCGCTGATGCGCCCAAGCCGGCCACCGACGCCACCAAGGCCGCTAACGATGCCCTGCTGCAGGAGCTGCCGTTCAACGACAAGACCTCGTTCGAACTGGCCCACAAGGGATTCATTGCGCCGTTACCCACCGAGCCGGTCAAAGGTGCAAAGGGCAACTTGATCTGGGACCCGGCCAAATACAACTTCATCAAGGAAGGTGAGGCGGCGCCGGCCACTACCAACCCCAGCCTGTGGCGGCAATCGCAGCTGATCAATATCTCCGGCCTGTTCGAAGTCACCGATGGCATCTATCAGGTGCGCAACTACGACCTATCGAACATAACCTTCATCGAAGGCAAGAAAGGCATCACGATTATCGATCCGCTGATTTCCACAGAAACCGCCAAGGCAGCGCTGGATCTCTACTACGCGCACCGACCGAAGAAACCGGTGGAAGCGGTGATCTACACCCATAGCCACATCGACCACTACGGCGGTGTGCGCGGCGTGGTCGATGAGAAGGATGTGAAGTCCGGCAAGGTGAAGATTTACGCACCGCTGGGCTTCCTCGAACACGCCGTGGCAGAGAACGTCATGGCCGGCACCGCGATGAGCCGGCGTGCCAGTTACATGTATGGCAACCTGCTGCCGCCAAACGCGAATGGTCAGTTGGGTGCAGGTCTGGGTACTACCACCTCCACCGGTACTGTGACACTGATCCCGCCGACCGATATCATCGGGAAGACAGGTGAGACGCGCGTCATTGACGGTCTGACCTACGAGTTCCTCTATGCCCCAGGCAGTGAGGCGCCCGCCGAGATGCTTATCTACATCAAGGAGAAGAAGGCCCTCAACGCGGCAGAGGACTCCACCCATACCCTGCACAACACCTACTCGCTGCGCGGCGCGAAGATCCGCGAGCCGCTGCCCTGGTCGAAGTACCTCAATGAGTCGTTGAAGCTGTGGGGTAAAGACGTGCAGGTCATGTACGCCCAGCACCACTGGCCGATCTGGGGCAACAAAGAAGTCCGCGACCAGCTGTCCTCGCAGCGCGACATGTACCGCTACATCAACGACGAGACCCTGCGCCTGGCCAACAAGGGCCTGACCATGACCGAGATCGCCGAGCAGGTGAAGCTGCCCAAGGGCATCGCCGATCGCTTCTCCAACCGTGGCTACTACGGCTCGCTGAACCACAACGTCAAGGCCACCTACGTGCTCTACCTGGGCTGGTTCATCGGCAACCCGGCGACCCTGTGGGAACTGCCGCCCGAGGAAGAAGCCAAGCGCTACGTCGACATGATGGGCGGCGCCGACGCCGTGCTGAAGAAGGCCAAGGAGTACTACGACAAGGGCGACTTCCGCTGGGTGGCCGAGGTGGTCAACCACGTGGTCTTCGCCGACCCGAACAACCAGGCGGCGAAGAACCTGCAGGCCGATGCGCTGGAACAGCTTGGCTACCAGGCCGAGAGCGGCCCGTGGCGCAACTTCTACCTGACCGGCGCGCAGGAACTGCGCAACGGCGTGCAGAAGCTGCCGACCCCGGACACCGCCAGCCCCGACACCGTCAAGGCGATGGACCTGGACCTGTTCTTCGACTACCTGGCCATGCGCCTGAAAGGGCCTGAGGTCGCCGACAAGCACATCACCCTCAACTTCGACTTCACCGACCTGAAGCAGAAGTACACCCTGGAGATGGTCAACGGCGTGCTCAACCACACCGAGGGCATGCAGGCGAACGATGCCGACGCCACCATCACATTGACCCGCGACACCCTAAACAAAATCATGCTCAAGGAGACCACGCTGAAGGACGCAGAGGGCTCGGGCGAGATCAAAGTGCAGGGCGATCAGGGCAAGCTGGACGAGTTGATGAGCTACATGGACAACTTCGACTTCTGGTTCAACATCGTCACCCCCTAACGCTCCTTCTGATGCCGGACGGTATCAACGGCAAGCCATCAGCGACGGCGGATGGCTTGCCGCTTTTTTCACAGGGAGCGCCGCAGCATGGACACCATTCGCGGGACTGCATTTCTGCAATTTGGTGAGTTACTTGCTGAACGAGGGGGCTCACTTCGCGAGCACCTTTCACCGCATCGGATTGGTATGGATGTGGTCGGCAATTACGAGAAGAAGTTTTCGTACAAGAGCCTTGCGCAGATTTTTGAGGGCAGCGCCTATGCGCTCGGGATGCCCGAGCTTGGACTCGAACTGGCAACCCGGCAGAAATCGACATTGCTGGGACCTCTGCAGCATCTGGCTCAGACTGCCCCCACGGCTGGGGAAGGGCTGATTGCCGTTGTACGCTACATGCGTGTTTATAGCCCCTCAATTCTGTTCCACCTGGAGCGCCGGCCTGGCTGCACCTTGCTTTGCTTCGACAACGCCCTGCCGTGCATTCAGGACATACCGCAAATCGTCGAAAAATCGCTGCTGCACGGACGTCTGCTGATGTCGGAACTATTGGGCAGCCCCCTGAGACCGGCGATGGTACTGCTGCGCCACCAACCCCAAGCTAGCCTCGATGTTTACCAGCGTTACTTTGGTTGCCAGGTGCTATTCGGCCAGGATCACAACGCAATTGCGATCAGCCAACGTGACATGCAACAGCCGTGCTCTCGGCATGACGCAATGCTGCATTCCATCGTTCGGTTCTACTTGGAGGCCCATACGAGTGCCGACGAGAAGTTGGGCTTCGAAGTTGAGAGGCACATCCAAGCTTTGTTGCCTAAGCAGACGTGTAGCCTGGAGCAGATTGCCAAGCTACTTGACCTACACCCGCGGACTCTTCAGCGACGCCTAGCCAATGACGGAATCGATTTCGAGGAGCACGTCGATGACATACGCCGTCGGCGAGCCGAAGAATTGCTCAGCGAGTCAGACTTGAGCATCGGACAAATCGCCTCGGAACTGGGTTATCGGCGCACTACCTCGTTCTGTCGTGCACACCACCGATGGTTCGGTGTTCCCCCAATAGAGCGACGACGGCAGCTCAAGGTGGGTAAAGGAAATAGTGATTGATGCGCTTACTCAGCATTCTCGCTGGGGTTTTAGGAAACGTGTTCAACCTCATCAAGACGAATATTTCCACCTCGGTTTAGATGTACTCGGTGGCACTCAGCGAAAGCGATCGCCTGTTTGTCAGGGGAAGGTTAGGTATGCCTACCTTACCTACACTCAGGGCTGTCGCAGCACATAGAGGCGGGATACTCGATGCGCAGATGGCCTGCTGTCCTACTGATTTCCTGTATTGCCGGAGCGGCCATCGCCGATGAAGTACCGGATGCGGTTCAAGCCTGTGCCGTGTGCCATGGAATGCATGGCGAGGGTACGGCGCAAGGGCCCGTGCTGGCGGGGCTTTCGGCCGAATATATTTCGGCGCAAGTGGCGCATTTCAACTCACGACAGCGCAGCAATGCGCTGATGGGGCCGATGGCGGAAGCCTACGCCTCGGCCGATCTGCTGCAGCCGGCTGCCGCTTACTACGCCGCACAGGGCAAGCTGCCGGCGCTGCAGGTTCGCGGGCAACAGCCCGCCGCCTCGCCGGCCGAGAAGCTCTATTACCAGGGCGACCTGTCCCGCGACATTCCAGCCTGCTTCAGCTGCCACGGCCCGTCGGCCGTCGGCTCGGGGCCATTCCCGCGGCTCGCCGGGCAACAGGCGGCCTACCTGCAGGCGCAATTGCAGGCCTGGCGCAAAGGCGAGCGTGGCGGTGACCCGGGGGGCATGATGGGCGCCATTGCCAAGCGCCTGAACGACAAGGACATCACTGCGCTGGCCAGCTATCTGGCGGCGATTCGCTGAGGAATGCTCATGAACAGAACCCTGCTCTGCATGACCTTGGCGGGAAGCCTCGCGCTGCCGGTACACGCGGCCGATGTGGTGACCACGGCGATGGAGGAAATCAGCGCACAACCCAAGACCCAGGACTCCCATTACTTCACGCCACGAGACCTATCGAAGATCCCCGACGGCGCCTTTGGCGACAAGGTTCGCCGTGGCTACCAGCTGTTCGTCAATACCCAGCAACTCAAGGGCCGCTATGTCGGCAACCAGCTGAACTGCACCAACTGCCACCTGGACGCCGGCACCAAGGCCTACGCGGCACCGATGTGGGCAGCCTACCTGGCGTACCCGGCGTTCCGCCAGAAGGACAACCGCGTGAACAACTTCGCCGAGCGCATCCAGGGGTGTTTCAACTACTCCATGAACGGCAAGGCCCCCGAACTGGGCTCACCCGAGCTGGTGGCGATGTCGGCCTATTCCTATTGGCTGCTCATGGGCGGCCTACTGGATATGTACGGCATGCAGGACAAGCCCGTGCCGGAGCTCAGCGACGCTGAACTGCAGCGTGGCGGTCGAGACGAATCCTTCGTCCTGCCGGGCCCACTGGCGGACAGAGTGAAGATGGAAGGGCGCGAACGCATGCCCGGACGTGCCTTTGCCGCGCTGCCGGCACCGCCGCAGGCCTACTCGCCACAACGAGGCCAGCAGGTCTATGCCGAACACTGCGCGATCTGCCATGGCCCGCAGGGTGAAGGCCGCAGGATGGCCGACGTGCCGGTGATTCCCGCGCTGTGGGGTAGCGATTCCTATAACTGGGGCGCCGGCATGCACCGGGTCAACACCGCCGCCACCTTCATCTACGAGAACATGCCGCTGGGCAAGAGCGTGCAACTCAACGTCCAGCAGGCCTGGGACGTAGCGGCCTACATGAACAGCCGGGAACGGCCGCAGGACCCGCGCTTCAAGGGGGATGTCGCCAGAACGGCGAAAGACTTCCACGCCTCCGACCAGGGCTATTACGGCCAATCGCTGGACGGCACGGTGCTCGGCAGTAAGTCCTATCCGTCCGGTGTGAGGCCCTGAATCGCTGCTGCCAATGATGTCGACGACATGTCCCGGCTACCTCGGATGCTTGTCCTGACGGACTCAACGAACGAACCCCATCTCAGCGCATTACCAGTAAAGGGAAAGCACATGAAAACGGTCTTGCTCAAGATTAAACATGAGTTCATGAAGGCACTTCCGCCGACCATCTTCTTCTTCGTCATCCTGCACATCGTTGCCGCCATTCGCGCGCTCATGATTAAGGGCACTGGCGTGCCGCTTCCTGTGACGGCTTCAGTACTGATCGCTTCGCTGGTGCTCGGCAAGTCAGTACTGGTGGCCGACATGCTGCCCTTCATCAATCGCTTCCCGGAAAAGCCGCTGATCTGGAACGTTTCCTGGAAGACCTTGATGTATGCCTTGGTCGCACTGTGCGTGCACTACCTGGAGCGACTCTACGAGTACTGGAAAGAGGCTCCCAGCCTGATGGACGCAAATTCCATGCTGTGGACGTCCATGAACTGGCCCCGTTTTTGGGCGGTACAGATTCTCCTCGTCACTTTGATTTTCATGTATTGCGTTATCGCGGAACTGGCGCGAGTCATCGGCCGTGAGCGCCTGAAGAAAATGTTCCTTGGCCCACTGCCCGAGGACCTGGGAAGGGATGGCACGACTAAATGACCTGTTGCTTCGGAAGCAACAAATACAAGCGCTGTGCTGGTCACTCGGAAGCACCTGGTGAGTGGAGGCGGGAGGCGTCCCATATGCGCCAATTGGTGCGTACCTGCGTTGGCGAGTATCTAAGTGGGCGAGATAGACCGTCATGGGTGCAGGCAAGGAACGAAACCGGAAACTACCTCCATCGCTTGCATAGCCAGCCAATAAGAGTGGCATCCACCTGATGGCGGGGGAGCCCCTTCGTAAAGCCTGATACCAAGAGAGCATGCCTTCTAAGCGATTAACTAAATGAAACTCCACGGAAAGCTGCATCTGCCTGGGCTAATGCTGGTATCGATCGTCAGCGAAGGGGGTTGCAATGCACCTGATTACGGATAGGCCCGGCCCGATCAGCTATATCCATCCGAACGGGGCGACAGCGCTCATAGAGTTCGAGTGGGGCGCTCCAGGTGACCTGGTGCCACGCGAAGTGTTGGTGAGAGCTGCTAATCAAATCGTCTGCTCTGCCAACGGGCCATGGAAGTGCTTTGCCGACGCAAGAAGGCAGGGGATTGAAATGGCGACTGCCTGGTGTGAGCGCCGGAATTGATTCAAAGCCCAAGAGGACTTTTGTCTGACTCCCCGCTCTGAGCGGACAGCGACTCTAGAGGTATAACCATCATGATTGCAGAGCGGGCTGCTGAGTAGCTCGCCACTGCGTTAACACCGCCGAAGCCCGAAAGCTAAGATTCAGAGGACGATGCGTTGCTACCGTTGTGCAGGCCTTGCCGTCCATCCGAGATATCAGAGAGACCTCTCGCCTTCTGATGAGGTCCCACTACTCTCAGCACTGCTGACTTTCTATTGACTGTGCCGTTAGGGAGCCCCCATCCTGTGCGGCATTTTTTTTGCCCAAGGAAATGAGTAGCCATGGACATTCGAATTGAATACATGGCTGGGAATCCGCCCACATGGAAGGTATTCCTGGGGACGTTTTTCCAGCTTTGCTTCTCGGAGGTAGAAGCAAGGGAATGGGCAGCGCGAGCGCAGACTCATGAGGCCGACCAGTGTCGTCCCGAGTACCATCTCCCCAACCCCATGCAGCCCGCCAAGGCTGCGACCACCGTGCCGCTGGAACTCCCGGAGGGAGGAGCTAGAGTTGAACTGGAGTCAACGGATTGGCTCGTGCTTATTTAGTCCTCAGCATCAAGCCCCGTCATTTGGCGGGGCTCTCCTAAAAGCCATTTAAGATTTTTGTATTTGGGCTGAATCTTTCCGCTGACTTGCGGATACCTACTGCCTGCGAATTTGGATCCGGCGCAAATCTGGAGAAGCGGCCATAGAACGCCGAGCCCTGTACCAACCAACTGGTAACTATGTGCTGCGATGCATAGGCCACGATGGTTTGCTCGCATCAGCGGCGACCTACTATCTGCACGGCACCGCGCTCTACCTCTCTGAGCAGTTACGCTTGCATGATCCTGCAGTGCGCTTCGAAGGAAGTCCTGTGGGACGCATCGAAATCTCGTGCTGCCGTCGCCTACGAGTGATGTTGGAACTAGAGCAGATCGGAGAGCTGGAGGCGAACATATTTACAGATGCTCAGGGACAACGCTTTTGGCTTTCGGAGATCCAGCTCTAATGCCTTGAAGGTGGAGCCCACGACCACACGTAGGATGAGCTAAGTTGGCCGGTCGTTGCGAATCCCCGCGGAGGTTTCGACACGACAGAGCCGCCCAATGGGCGGCTTTTTCATTCCCGCGATCAGAATCGGGGCGCTCAAGCGGAGGTCTGCTAATGGCCGATTGCCGCCCCTGACTAGAGGCAGCAATCGAAGCTGAGCTTGAACTCCATGCTTTCGATCACCCGTTGCACCTCAGATCTTCAAGGCGCCGCATCGCATGACGCGCATCATCAAGCACTGAATCAAAAATGGCTTCCACGCTTTGCACAGCGTTAGCAAATACGATCGATGGGCCGCAATCGAGCATGCCTTGGTGGCTATCCCCTGTCTTGTAGGCGTGAGTGGTTAGCGTGCCCATGACGTGAGGGCGATAGCTTTCGAAATCGCTCGCTCCCGCCGCGTCCAATGCTGCAACAGCCTTGGCGCTGTCGTTGTTCAGGACTCGGTGATGTTGCCGCAAGCCGGTCTTCACGATGATGCTTTCTGTGCCGTCGCTCTGAACCAGTCGTTCCTTGTACTGGCGGTGAATCCACAGCTCCTCGGCTACCAGCATTCGCGACCCCATCAGGATTGCATCGGCTCCCATCATCAGGGTCGCCGCCAGTTGTCTTCCTGCACCGATCCCACCACCGATAACCACAGGGATGGAAACCTCTTTCGGTGCGTGGGCGGCTTGAACCATGCTGCTGATGCCGTAGGTTCCGGGATGGCCGCCGCAATCATTGCCAACTACGATTACCGCGTCCACGCCAAGACGCGCGGCTGATCGCGCGTAGCGAACCGCCGGAACCTTGTGCAGAACCTTGATACCCGCTTCTCGCAGCGCTGGCAGGACTTCCTCGGGGCTTCCACCTGAAGTCTCGACACAGAGCACTTCTTCCTCGGCAAGAATCCTCATCTGCTGCCGCAAGCGCTCAGCTGCGTTGGCCTGGCCAGAAAGGTAGAGGTTCACCCCGAATCCTTTTCCCGAGGTGAGGCTACGACACCGACGAAGTTGCTCCCGGAATTCGTCTAGATCGGAAAATCCGGCAGCAACCACAAATCCCATCCCGCCTGCGTTGACCACAGCCGCGACGTAGCTCGCGTCTGAGACGCTGGGGCCCATACCGCCGCAAAGAATGGGATGACGGATACCAAGCATCTCGGTAATGCGAGTTCTGAACAGCTGATTACGCATTGGCACTCCGGTTCGGCGAAGAGCATGGACAGGCGACGTGAGCCGCCCTGGGAGGGGTGAATGGTGTTCCGGAAACGCTCGACTTGATCTAAGGTCGGGGTCATTCTTATAGCTGAACAGATGTTCAGCAGTAAAGGCCGCGATGGCCGTCCGCCAAGGGCGCTCGTAAGTCCTTGCTTAAGCTCGCTGGGGAAGCCCAATGGCTTCGCGCATGTGCAGAGCGCCGGATATCTGAAATAGGTGAGTAGGAGTTCCTGCAGAGGCGAGCCTGCCTGTCGTGGCTTTTCGGGAGGATTTTTGATGGGCCCCGCTCCTGTGGCGGCCGGTACGTCAAATCATCGGATCCCAACGCTGTGACCAGTCCGGGTCCTGCGACACCACCTCGCGCAGCAGCTCGAACGCCTGCTGCAGCGCCTGCGAATCGCGGTCCCGCGAATACACCAGATAGGTCGGGTAGCTGAACTCCGGCGCCTTGGGCACCCGGCGCAGCACCTTGCGGTCCAGGTAACTTTGCACCACCCGCGTGCGGAAATAGCCCGAGCCACCGTTCTCCAGGATGTACTGCAACGCCAGCGGGCCGAGGTTGAACGACACCGGCGCCTTGGACAGTTCCGGCAGGGCACTGTCGTGTTGCTGGCGGAAGCCTTCGCCCCAGTCGATGTAGACGTAGGGCTCGGGGTTCTGCGCACGCACCAGGATCAGTTTCTCCTCCAGCAACTGCTCCACCTGCATCCCCGGCCAGTAGGTTGGCTGGTAGACCAGGGCTGCGTCGAGCACCCCCAGCTCGAGCTGGCGCAGCAGGCTGTGGCCGTCGCCGATCTCGGCGCGTACCGCGTGGTCGCCGATCGCCTGGCGGATACGGCTGACCCAGCGCAGCATCAACGGGTTGCAAAGGCTCACTTCGCCACCGATGTGCAGCACGTTGTGGATGCCTTCGGGCAACGGCAGGTCGCGCTGGGCCGCCTCCCAGGTCTGCAGGATCTGGTTGGCGTAGGTAACGAAGGCCTCGCCGTCCGGCGTCAGGCGTGCACCGGCGCGGTTACGCACGAACAGCGTGCAGTTGAGATGCGCCTCCAGCTTCTGCACTCGTGCGGTGATCGCGGTCTGGGTGACGTGCATGCGTTCGGCGGCGGCCACGAAGCTACCGTGGCGGACGATTTCCAGGAAGGTACGGGTGAGGTCGATGTCCATGCGGAGGCTTCTGCGCGATTTAGTCGGCCAGTGTAACGGAAAGGTCGGTCAGCCCAGATGACTGAGCAGGTCGCGTTCCAGGGCGGCGATCAGGTCGGTCTGGGTGATCACGCCCACCAGTTCGCCGCGCTCCAGTACCGGCAAACAGTGCAGACCCTGGTCGGAGAGCAGCGGGATCAACTCCACCGCATGGGTGTCGGCATCCACGTGCAGCACCGGACTGGTCATCACTTCGCCCAGCAGACGGTCGCGGCGCAGGCCGATGCCGCCGAGCAGTCGCTTCCACCAGACGCCCCTGGGCACCAGGAGGTCGATCAGGCTGACGATGCCCACCAGCCGGCGCTCCTCGTCAAGGATCGGCAAGGCCTTCAGGTGGTGCTTCACCAGCAGGCGCAGGGCGTGACTGAGCGGGGTTTCCGGCGAAGCGCAGATCAGGTCGCGGGACATCACCTCCCGCGCGCGGGTCTCGCCCATGCTGCGGCGCAGGGCATGTCGCTCGGTACTGCGCACCAGGCGTTCCAGGTCGTCGCGGGTGATGTCGACGAAGGAGCCCAGTTCGTCCAGCGCCTGGTCGAGGTCGGCGGCCTGGATGCCGACTCGCGCGCCGGGCGCCGGGTCCTGGGTCTGGTGGTTGTCCGGCGCAAAGCTTCGGCGGCGCGGGTAGGGCATGCGCGTGAGGTTGTTGAACAGCAGGGCCAGGAGCACCAGGCAGAGGCCGCCGCTGATGGCCGGCAGCGGCGCCATCCAGCTGGGCTCGCCGGGCAGCGGCGAGGCGAACACCATGCAGAAGGCCAGCGCGCCGCCCGGCGGATGCAGGCAGCGCAGTGGGTACATCAGCAGCAGGCTAAGCCCAAGGGCGAGGGCCGCGCTGGCGATGCCGGCGGGCAGCCAGAAACCGATCAGCAGCGCCACCAGTGATGCGCACAGGTAGCTGCCGATCACCGACCAGGGCTGGGCCAGGGCGCCGGAGGAAACGGCGAACAGCAGCACTGCCGAAGCAGCCCAGGTTCCGGCGAAGTGCAGGGCCACCGCGGAGCCGAACAGCAGGCCGCAGGTGGCGGCACTGAGCAGGAAGCCCAGGCTGGCGCCTAGCGAGGCGCGCAGCCATTCGCGCGGGCGGGTGTGGGGAATGTCTGGCAGGTACGCGGCGGCGCGGTGCCGCCAGCCGGTGAGGGCGGGCATCGGTAGGTCCGTGGAGCGAAGTTTGAAAAAAACGGGCTCTCGCGGGGAAGAGCCCTGCAAGGTGCCAACATCGGCACTCGGGGAGGCCCCGTCCATGGGGCTGGGAAACCAGAAGGCTGGAAAACAGGAGCGCTGGAGATCAGGCGCGCATTCGGTACGGTGGTGGTGGTTCCGGCAGGGGCTGGACGATCCGCTCGCAGTGCCGGCCGGTGGCCGCGCTCATGCGCCGCGCGGCATCCGGGTCGTCGGCGAAGGGCAGCAGCGCCGCTTGTTCGCCGGCGCTGCGGCAGGTCCGCCAGCAGGCGGCAATACAGGCGATCAGGCTCAGCAGCAGCATCGTCGAGTCCTCAGGCCGCAGCCGCTGCGAGGTTCGACACCGGCTTGCCGGAGCGCACTGTGGCCCAAGTGTTCCACGCCATCAGCAGCATGCCGCTGGCGAAGGTGGAACCGCCGATCAGCCGCACGATGTAGCCCGGATGGCTGGCAGCCAGCGCTTCGACAAAGGAGTAGGTCAGCGTACCGTCCTCGTTCACCGCGCGCCACATCAGGCCCTGGGTAATGCCGTTGACCCACATCGAGGCGATGTACAGCACGGTGCCGATGGTAGCGAGCCAGAAGTGCGCGTTGATCAGCCCGACGCTGTGCATCTGCTCGCGGCCGTAGAGCTTGGGAATCATGTGGTAGAGCGCGCCGATGGAGATCATCGCCACCCAGCCCAGGGCACCGGCATGCACGTGGCCGATGGTCCAGTCGGTGTAGTGCGACAGCGAGTTCACCGTCTTGATCGCCATCATCGGTCCTTCAAAGGTCGACATGCCGTAGAAGGCCAGCGACACCACAAGGAAACGCAGGATCGGGTCGGTGCGCAACTTATGCCAGGCACCCGAGAGGGTCATCATGCCGTTGATCATGCCGCCCCAACTGGGCGCCAGGAGGATCAGCGACATCACCATGCCCAGGCTCTGCGCCCAGTCGGGCAAGGCGGTGTAGTGCAGGTGGTGCGGGCCGGCCCAGATATACAGGGTGATGATCGCCCAGAAGTGCACGATGGACAGGCGATAGGAGTAGATCGGCCGCTCGGCCTGCTTGGGCACGTAGTAGTACATCATCCCGAGGAATCCCACCGAGAGGATGAAGCCCACCACGCTGTGGCCGTACCACCACTGGATCATCGCGTCGGTGGCGCCCGAGTAGATCGGGTAGGACTTGAGCAGCGTCACCGGAATCGCCAGGTGATTGACCACGTGGACCATCCCGGTGACCACGATGAAGGCACCGTAGAACCAGTTGCCGACGTAGATGTGGCGCACCTTGCGGCGGGCGATAGTGCCGAAGAACAGGTAGGCGTACACCAGCCAGAGGAAGGTCACCCAGACGGCGATGGGCCACTCCATCTCGGCGTATTCCTTGGACGTGGTGATGCCCAGCGGGTAGCTCACCAGCATCGACACCAGGCTCGCCTGCCAGCCCCAGAACAGCAAGTTGGCCAGGCTGTCGGAGATGATCCGCACGCGGCAGGTGCGTTGCACCACGTAGAAGGAGGTGGCGAACAGCGCGCTGCCGCCGAAGGCGAAGATCACCAGGTTGGTGTGGATCGGCCGGATGCGCCCGAAGCTGGTCCAGGGCATCTCCAGGCTCAGTTGCGGCCACACCAGTTGGGCGGCGATGAACACGCCCATGAGCATCCCGATGATGCCCCAGCCCAGGGTGGTGAGGGTGAAGCGGCGAACGATGTCGTAGTTGTATTCGGCGTCGCGGGATGTGTGCTGATCGAGGGGTATCGCGCTGTCCATCTTGATTCCGTCGTACTCCGGTTGACTGACGGCTCCCTGCCCGCACGAATGCGGCAAGGCGAACTAGGCAGTTAGGAGGCAATTCGCCGCAGGGAGCCCGATCAGTCTGAACAGACGCGATGGATGCAACAAACGAATAATAATGCTGCATAAGTGCAATAATTTTGATCTTAAGGTGGGGTGTTGGCATGCGGCGGCTCTGCAATGCCTTGTCCGGGATCAACGCCGACGAGCGACGCAGCGGAAATGAAGAGGTACAGCGCAAGCTGGATGCATTCGAGAAATTGCAGCGTCAGTGCAATTCAATTCATTTAAAACCGCTTCATGAGGCAGTCTAGGATGGGCTCTCGCCAAGACCTGGAGGGCTTCATGTCCGACGAACTGATTGACTGGTTGCAGACGCTGATGCGCGCCGAGCGTGCCGGTGCGCGGGTGATGCTCGACAGCCTGCGGCAGGCCGAGGAGTTGGTGGCACGTAATCGCCTGGAGCATCTGCATCAGGGCGAGGCGGAAAGCTGCCGGCGCCTGCGCCGATGCCTGGAACGCCTGGCTGTCACGCCCGATACCGGCGTCGGTGACTTCCACGCCAGCGCCATGGCCATTGATGACCTGGAACTGCGCTTCGACTTCATTGGCCGCGGCCAGCGCTGGGTCGCCCGGCAGATAACCCAGCGCCTGCCGGAGATCGACGAGCCCTGGCTGCGCGAGGAGTTGGAGGCGGTGTTGCGGTTGCATCGGTGAATTGAGCGCTGAGGTTATCCGCGATGCCTTTCGGGATCGTCTCGCGGCGAAAACCAACAATGCTGAACATGGTGCGCGTTACATCGCTGCGTGCCTTTCCAGGCTGCTGCCCCGACCAGTTGAAGCGATAGCCGAAATCCGACCCGCTCAGAAAGAACGTACTGCCGGGCTGGCCAGGTCCTGCAGGTAGGTGAGGTCGCACAGCAGCCATTGCCGGAGTCGCCCTTGGATGCGTCCGGCCTGCTGCCAATCGGACAGCAACCGGCTGAGTGATTCCGGGCGAATACCCAGGTGTGTGGCGAGCTGGCGCTGACTGATCGGCAGGTTGAGACGCTCGCCTTGGCGACGGTGCAGGCCGAGCAGATAGGCGGCCAGACGCTGGGAGGCGGAACTCGCCGTCAGCCAGTCGACCTCGTTCACCTGGCGGTAGAGGCGCAGGCTGAGGTTTTCCAGCATGCGCATGGCCAGCGGCGGATGATCCTCGCAGGCCTTGCGCAGCGCATTGCGGCTCAGTCGGAAGAACTCGCCGCTGCCCTGGCTGCGGGCGTTCATCGGGTAGCGGCCGTGAGGCATGAACATGGCCGCTTCAGCGATCAACTGACCTTCGCGGAACAGGTGGAAGACGCGCTCCTCGCCATCGCAGGTGAAGCGCAGCATTTCCACACAGCCACGCCGTACCAGCAGGAAATGCTCGGCAGGGTCGCCTTCGCGGAACAACAGCCTGCCGGCTTCAGCGCGGAGCAAGGTTGCCGACTCACACAATCCGGCCATGAGGGCGTCCGGCAGGTCGGAGAACTGGGGGAGGGCGCCCAACAATCGCAGGCATTCACCACGATCTGGCGCGAACTTAACATTTGTCATTCGTGATGAGCGTGCGGGCTGCAATGATTTGTGAATGAAGATAAGACTTATTCGCATATCAATCAATCGGAGGCTACCGCGCCTCTTCCTTTCACTTGCACTGGTCGCCGGCACCTGCCTGGCGTCCCCGGCCGGCATGGCCCGGGAAAAGGTTTTGCGGTTGGGTGGCCCCGGCGCGGTGGTCAGCTTTCCGCTGCTGCACATGGTGGAAACCAATGCCCTGGCGGAGTACGCCGAGCGCGTCGAATTCCACCTCTGGCAGAACCCCGACCAGCTGCGCGTGCTGCTGGCAAAGAACGAACTCGACTACAGCGCTGTCCCGGTGAACCTGCCGGCGCTGATGGCTGGGCGCGGGCAGCACGTGCGGCTGCTCAACGTCTCTGTGTGGGGAATCATCTGGCTGGTGAGCCGCGACCCTCAGGTGAAAGGCTTCGCCGACCTGGCCGGCAAGGACGTGGTGCTGCCTTTCCAGCGCGATCTGCCGGCGATCCTGATCGATGAGCTGTTGCTCAGCCATGGCCTGAAGCCGGGCAAGGACCTGACGCTGCGCCCGGTCCGCGACGGCCAGGACGCCCAGGCGCTGCTGCTGGCCGGTCGCGCCGATCACGCCCTGCTGGTGGAGCCGGCGGTGTCCCTGCTGCTTTGGCGCAACCGCAGCAAGGGTGGGGCGCCGCTCTACCGTGTGCAAAGTCTGGAGAGCGCCTGGAAGCAGGCCTTCGCTCAACAGCCTGAACTGCCTCAGGCAGGACTGATGAGCAGCCCGCAGCGCGCCGAGGACGGCGAGTTGGCGCGCGCAGTGGAGGCCGCCTATGCCGAGTCCGCCCGCTGGTGCAGTACGCAGCCGCGGGACTGCGCGGAGCTGGTGCATCGGCACCTGCCGCACTTGCCGGTGGAGGCGGTCGAGGAGTCCATCCGCGTCACGCGCCTGGACAGTGTTGCCGCCAGCGTCGCACGCGGGCCTCTGGAGGCGCTGTTCGGCCTGATCGCCGAACGCCATCCACAGGCCATCGGTGGCTCCATGCCATCTGCGAGCTTCTATGGGCCGTGAGATGAGTCGAATGACTTCCCGACGCTGGGCCGTGCTGGGTGGCGCCTTGTTGCTGGTGGGCTGGCAACTGCTGGCGATGCGCCTGGGCTCGCTGCTCATGGCAACTCCCGGGCAGACGCTGCAAGCCATGGCTCGCCTGCCTTTCGAGGCCGACTTCCGTCTTCATGCCGGCGCCAGTCTGCTGCGCATCGTCCTGGGTGTTGGACTGGGTTGCCTGCTGGGCTTCTGTCTGGGCCTGCTGGCCGGGCTGGACGCTCGTGTACGCGGTCTGCTGGAACCCCTGCGCTGGCTGTTGATGTCGGTGCCGCCAGTGGTGGTCGTGGTGCTGGCGATGCTGTGGGTCGGCCTGGGCTCGGCCATGGTGGTGCTGATCAGCGTGTTGATGCTGGCGCCGGGCATGTACGTGAACACCGTCAAGGGCATGCAGATGGTTGACCGCGGCCTGCTGGAGATGGCGCGGGTCTACCGCTTCAGTCCCTGGCAGAAGTTGCGGCGGCTCTATATCCCTTCATTGACCGCGCCGCTTGGAGCGGCACTGTTGATCGCCACCTGCGGCGGCGTGCGCCTGGTGGTGATGGCTGAAGTGCTTGGCGCGGAAAGTGGAGCCGGTTTCGCGCTGGCTAACGCGCGCAGTACGTTCGACAGCGCCGGGTTGTATGCCTGGACTCTGCTTATCCTGCTGTTGGTCGCCGCACTGGAGTTCCTCCTGCTGCAGCCGCTGCAGCGGCGCATGGGCCGTTGGCAGGAGGCCGCCCATGCTTGAGTGGTACGGAGTCGATCTGCGGCTGGGCCAACGGCGTGTACTCGCCGACGCTTCCCTGCGCCTGCTACCCGGTGAGCGGGTTGGCATTCTCGGGCCCAGCGGCGCCGGCAAGAGCAGCCTGTTGCGTCTGGCGGCCGGCCTCCTGAGGCCCCATCGGGGGCGAGCGGACAACGGATTCCGTCATCCCGTACTGGCATTCCAGGAGCCGCGCCTGCTGCCCTGGTGCCGGGTTGCGGAGAACCTGGAAATTCCTCTGCGCGCCATCGGCCACGACCGTGCAACGGCGCGTCGGCTGGCCAGCCATTGGTTGGAGCGCGTCGGCCTCGCCGGGCATGAGGGTGCCTGGCCGAATCAGCTGTCCGGTGGCATGGCCCAGCGTGTTGCCCTGGCACGCGCCTTCTCGGTCGAACCGGACCTGCTGCTGCTCGACGAGCCATTCAGCGCACTGGACCCGGCGCTGCGCGAATCGCTGCTCGATCTCTGCCGCGACTGGTTGGCCAGTTCGGGTGCGGCGCTGCTGTGCGTCAGCCACCACCCCGGAGAGCTGGTCGGCCTCGTCGAGCGCTTCGTGCTGGTCAACGACGGCTCGCTTCGCCCCTTCGACCTCAGTGGACACACCGCCGATCAAGCGGCGGCGCTCCTTCATCAGACCCTGCTGGCCCTGGAGATACCCGCGCCATGATTTATCCGATCCTGCTGACCTTGCACCTGTTCGCCGCGCTGATGTTCATCGGCACGGTGTTCTTCGAGGTGCTGATCTTCGAGAGCGTGCGCAAGTACGTGCCGGCTGCGGTAATGCGCCAGGTGGAGCAGGGCATCGGCAAGCGTGCGCGGCGGCTGATGCCCTGGGTGTTGCTGGTGCTGTTCAGTGCCGGCCTGGGCATGGTCTGGACGCGCTACCTGCCGCTGCTGGCAGACCCGCTGGCGTCCTCCTTCGGCACCTTGCTGAGCCTGAAGATCGTCCTCGCCCTGAGCGTACTCGGGCACTTCTTCACCGCCATGTTCCTGCTCTACAGCGGGCGCATGAACTCGACGTATTTCCGCCGGATTCACCTGAGTGTCTTCAGCCACATGGTCGGCATCGTGCTGCTGGCCAAGGGCATGTTCTACCTGAGCTGGTAAGCCAGATTTCGTGCAGACGGAGCTTGTCATGAGTCGTTGCTTGTCCCCCAAACGCCACTTCCCTTCGAAAATCTCATTTCCCCTGCTGGCCCTCGGCCTGCTGCCGCTGGCGGCGTTGGCGGAAGATCGCATCGAACTGGAGCCGATGCAGGTCAGCGGGAAAAGCCCCGCGCCGGTCAGCGTTTCGGCGCAGACCGAAAGCGAGCGCCTGGCCCGCGTGCCCGGCGGAACCAATCTCGCCGAGCCGCAGCAGGAGACGCGCCTGGCGACCCTGCGCGACGCGCTGGACTACCAGCCCGGCCTGGTGATCCAGGACTTCTTCGGCGGCACCGATCAGCCGCGCCTGAATATTCGCGGCTCGGGTATCCAGAGCAACCCGGTCAACCGCGGCGTGCTGTTGTTGCAGGACGGCCTGCCGCTCAACGAGGCGGATGGCTCCTTCATCATCGGTCTGCTGGAGCCGCGCAACGCCTCGTGGATCAGCGCCCGACGCGGTGCAAACGCCGGCAGCCCCGGTGCGACTGCCCTGGGTGGCGAACTGGAGTTCAACTCGCTGACTGGCGCCGACGAAGCCGGACGCGTCCGACTGGAGGCGGGCAGCTTCGGCCGCCAGGGCCTGCAGGCCGCCGCCGGGCTGGATGGAGGCGGGCACGATGCGCGGGTGAGCGTCAGCCATGACGAGTACGATGGCTATCGTCATCACTCCGCTTCCCACCGCACCGTGGTGCAGAGCAACTTCGGCCTGGACCTGGGCAACGGCGTTCAGAACCGCAGTTACCTGTCCTATAGCGACCTGACCTTCGAGATCCCCAACGTCATCACCAAGGCGCGTCTGAAGGACGACCCACGCAGCGTGCTGGGCGACAGCAACACTGCGCAGGACCGCCTGCTCAACGTCTACAAGCGCGATCCGCACCGCGACACCCAGCAACTGCGCCTGGCCAACCGTACGCAGTGGAGCGGGGCGGGCTGGCAGCAGAGCTTCGGTGTCTACGGGCAGAACACCCAGGACGACTTCACCGACCCGCTCAGCCACACCCTGACCGACAGCGATACCCTCGGCGCACAATGGCTTATCGAAGGCGAGCAACGCCTGTTCGGCTATCGCCTGGGCGCCAGTTGGTCCTACAGCGACATGACGCGCGAGCTGTATGCCAACAATCCGCAGAACGGCAGCCGCATGCAGCGCTTCGGCAACTTCGACCTGGAGGCGTCCAACCTCGATCTGCTGCTCGGCCTGGACTGGCACCTGGCGCCGGACTGGACCTTGGTCACCGAGGTGAAGTGGAGCGATGTCCGCCGTGATGCGGACTCGCGTGACGGCGCTGGTCATCTCGACCAGGGCTGGGACTTCGCCACGCCGAAGATCGGCCTGAACTGGACGCCCAGCCTCGACTTGCGCTGGTACGCCAACATCAGCCGCAGCCACGAAGCGCCGACATTCTGGGAAATCGTTTCCGCCGAAGTCTCACCCGCGGCCCCCGCGGCGGCACAAGCGCAGTTGGTCGACCTCGACGTGCAGCGCGCGACCACGTACGAGATCGGTGGCACCGGTCGAATCGCCCAGACCGACTGGAGCCTGACGCTGTACCAGAGCGACGTGGAAGACGAGCTGATCTCCACCAGCGATGCCTACGGAGTGAAGGTGGGAACCTACAACTACGGATCACGTACCCGCCACCGCGGTGTCGAGGCGGGGCTGAACGGCCTGCTGCCGACCTCGGCCAGCATCGGCGGCGACCTGGCCTACCGAGTGGCCTGGACCTTCAGCGACTTCCGTTTCCGTGGCGGCGAGTTCCAGGGCAACCAGATCGCCGGCGTGCCGCGTCAGCTCTGGGCGGCGGAACTGCTCTACCGGCGCGGGCCTTGGAGCGTCGGACCGAACCTGCGCTGGCTGCCGCAGGACACTCCGACCGACCACGCCAACACCCGCAACAACTATCAGGATTCTTACGCGCTCTGGGGGCTCAAGGCCAGCTATAAGGCCCGCGAAGGACTGAGCGTCTACGTGCAGGGCGACAACCTGGCGGACAAGACCTACGCCAGCAGCTACGTGATCCGCAACCGTGCCGATGCCAGCCAGCCTACCTTCCTCAGTGGCAACGGGCGCAGCCTGAGTGTGGGGGCGGAGTACGCCTTCTAGGATGGCTGTCTGCGGTGCAATGAACCGCGGTGAGGGTGGTGGGCTTTCGCCGTTATCAGAAGATACCGAACAGGTTGGGCGGAATTGTGTGGCTCCTGGTCATACACCAGCCGGGCTGCACCCGTGCCAACCCGACGGCGATGCTGGATTGGTTCTCTATCTTCGGTGTGGGCTATTCCGGAGGAGGAGGCGAACGTCTGTTCGGCGCATCCGATTGCGCTGACCAACGTGCTGCGACTCATTGGGATCCTGATGGTAAGGCACTGCGGTGGTCCATGGGTTCGATACATGGGTGATCTGAAACGCAATCTCCGTAGCGGGCAGGATTGTCTCAGTCGAATCGAGGGCAAAACCTAGGTCAAAGATGCCCGGCTACGCGATGTGCAACCGGGCATCAGCCAAGTCATGATGTCCTTGTGGCTGGCGCACCGGTTTCTTGTAAGGTCGGAACGCTCCGAGAGCTTGGATGAAACCGCTACGCCATGGCAGCGAGACGAGCCTGAATCGACATTCTCCTGCTGCTCAACTTGTCTTTGTGGATGTCCGCTCCTGGCCGATTGCTGACTGTTTACGAGCAAAAAAGAAACCGCAACAGGAGCCCGGAGGGCTCCTGTTTATGCCGGGCTAGTCCCGGCGGCGTGGGGATTGCTGGATTGCGAAGTGGAATATTGCGAGCGCCAGGATAAGTGTCAGTGACAACGGCCAAAACCGCATAGCTATAACTGTTAGAGCAACAACAGCTGCAGTACCGGCGAAGATGCTGACCAGCAAGAACAGCAGGCCCAGAAAGCGTAGTAGCGTCATGCCGATTTTCCTGTGAGGTGAGTGATCAGGAGGGGCAATGTTGGTTTGCTTGGATGCGCTGATAGACCTCATCGCGATGCACCGTAATGTTGGGCGGTGCAGAGACCCCAACGCGCACCTGGTTGCCGTTGATGCGGAGAATGACGATCTCGATTTCGTCGCCAATGCGGATGGTTTTGCCGACGCTGCGGGTGAGGATGAGCATGTTTTTTACTCCTGCATGTTTAGTTGGCACCGAGCTGCCGCCCGGCACCTGTTTTTGTTAATTGGTGGGCTGTTGATTACGAGCTTCGGCGCGCTCGCGCAGCAGCGTCGATAGAGTCGGGCGAGTGCTGGCGGTGATGTGTTCGTTTGCTGGAGCGGGAGGAGTCTCTGTGGTGGTCGCAGGGGCGGGAAAGTACTCCTCAACGATTGCGCCGCCTTCTTCTTCGCTTTCCTCAAAGGCCCCATTGGCGAATCCTTGCTGTGCTGCAGTATCGAGGGCATGCTGGTCGAAGCCTGATGCTTGTCGTGCGTCATCGGTCTCCCGGCCTTGCTGCAGCGCCGCTTCGATCGATAGCCCGCTGCGTGCGGTGATATCGACATAGAAGATTGGCGAGCCGTGGCTCTGGCGAGTGGACTTTCCGCGCAGGCGCAGTTCCAACGGCAAGCACGCCAGGCGGTCTCCCGAAATCGCTTGCAGGTACTGCAGGCGAGCGGCCAAGGTGCGAATACTGTTAAATCCGGTGGTCCGGAATACAAAGGTGCCGAGGGCATCTTCATCGCCGATGACGACGTTGAGTCGGCCGTATGGTTTGCAGGCGCCGCCTTTCGCGAGTGAGCAGCCATCGGGCGAAGGGCAGGGCAGTGAGTCGATGCTGTCTTTGCCGCGCCGCTTGCAGGTGTCGCCATTGCCGACGCAGATCGGCCGACCGGATTGCCGATCGAACAGACAGTACTCGGCACGGAAATTAAGTTCGGGCGAGTTGAACAGCAGGCGGATTGGGATGCTGCGGATCTTGCCGCCCTGAGCCTTGCGCAGCTCTTCGTCAATCGGGTGGTGGATCCAGCCATCACGTAGTAGCACCTGCGAGGTGATGGTGAATTGATCGTCCTTCTCCGGTAGACGCTTGCCGTTCTTCTCGACAACCTTGCCGATGGAAATCCGCCCGAGTACGGGCGGCGTGATAGCCAGGCCTTTGAGCATGGTGGTTCTCCAAGTGAATAAAAAAGACCGCCCCGAGCCGTGAGCATCGGGGCGGTCAAGGGGGAACGATTTCAGCTAACCAGGAAGCGACGGCTTCCCGGTTTGGTGGTGGAGAAGCGTGTGAGGAGATACGGCTTTTCCTTCAGCAGCTTCGG
Organism: Pseudomonas sp. PVC-3-1; assembly: GCF_057444315.1. Classification (NCBI taxonomy): domain Bacteria; kingdom Pseudomonadati; phylum Pseudomonadota; class Gammaproteobacteria; order Pseudomonadales; family Pseudomonadaceae; genus Pseudomonas; species Pseudomonas sp. PVC-3-1. Next base: position 4,881,391 of record NZ_CM172023.1, on the reverse strand, counting down.
GACATCCAGGGCCTGGCTGTCCTTAGCCTTGCGCCAGGTCACCGAACCGTTGGCAAACACCGCTCGACTGGCTTCACCCATGGCCTGCTGCAGAAACTGTTTGAGCTCAGCCTCGCGCTGGCTGTGGGCCTCGAGAGTGGCTCGCGCTTCCTTCAGCTCATCGAAGGCGGCGCAGAGAATCGGATCCTGTGAAAAGTCCTGCGTGTTGCCGTTGTCTTCTGGGTAGAGACAGCGCAGCGCCTGCTCTGCTGACTCAGAGCCATCGGCCGGCGGCGGAGTGTCGCGCTGCACGTGGTTCCAGAAGTCCTGCTCCAGTTCGATCAGCCGAGCGATCAACTCGTCGTCACGCTCGATGCGGTGGATCTCCAACTGCTGGCCGCCGAGCAGCACGGCCACGTCTGCCGCTTGCTTACCGGTCACCGCCAACTGATGCATCACCTGCAGCTGCACATACACCGGCACGCCTTCTTTCCAGAGGCGCGCTCCGTTGATGCCTGCGGTCTTGCATTCGAGGATCTGCACATCGCTGGCGCCGATAACCTCGCGGTCGATGTTGGCCAGCATCCAGTTCATTTTCGGATCAGGGTGCTGCAGCACGGCGTTGATGCGCCGCACTCGGTGTCCGCTGCGGCGGGTGTAGTGTGTTGCGACGATCGGTTCGAGGATGTTGCCCCAGTAGGTAGGGCTTTCTTCATCATGAGGATCTGACTTCGGTAGGCCAGCATCACGGCCGGTCTTTTCCAGCCATAACTCCAATTGGGATTTGTACGGATTGAGGCCGACTGCCGCGGCAGCATCGGAGCTACCGATACCGTCTTTGCGAACGGCCAGCCAGGCTTCACGGGAGAGTTTCTTGGTGTCCACCAAACGCAGCGCAGGGCGCTGTTGTGCGTGCTTACTGACAGCAGAGACATGGGATCGAGGCATATGGCTTTCCTGCGGGCATAAAAAAAGCCCGAGCGGGAAAACCGCTCGGGCCATTCAGTGATAAGGCGCGGACTATCTGTCAAAACTGAAGTTGTAGTCCCCTTCGCTGGTGGAGAGAGAGACCTCAACTACCTTTTGACAAGACGGTGCGTCTGCCTTCAACAGCTCACCAAAGGCGAGCTTGTACGGCAGGCGCTCTTGGACATTGACGGTGCAGTTACCTCGATTGATCTGCACCTTGTTGATCGTGACGCTGTCCTCGCGGGCGGTGATGCGAATCTGCGGTCCGCCCCAGACGGAGTTTCTGCCAAGCTCAACGGTAACGGGCGGCTCAGAGCCGCATCCCGCAATGACCGCGACTAGGAGCGCGACAGTCAGGTACTTCTTCATCGTCTTCATCCTGTGAAAGATGTTTTCCAGCAATCCACTCTGGGTTACCAGGCGGAGCGGCAAAGGTTTTTCTTGCTGTTCAGCGGTTGCAGAACCTTAGAAAGATTCTTGGTGGGCAGCTTCACAGTCCTGCCCTCCGCGCGGAGCTGAAGATTGTTCGCCTTGCGCAGTGCGGTCCAAAAGCTAGGGAAGTTGCTGCCGCACACGTGGCAGTCGGTAAAGAAGGGATTGCTGTAGGCCGTACCGTCGACAATGACATCGAATCCACCGTTGTCGTTGGACGAATACTGCTTGCCACCAATGGTGGCGTAGGCGCTGACGGCACTTTCATCATCGTCTGGGCAGGAGATGTTCAGCTCGTTCCCATTGCCATCGTCGACCAGGTGTTCCTGCACACCCTGGGCATAACCGGTGGTCCATTCGTAGGTGCCTGCTACGGCGCTGGTTTCGATCACGCACACGGCAAGGCCGGACAGCAGCGCTATCGCTCTGATCATTTTCATGGAGTAACTCTCGTAAGTGAGGGTGAGGCTAGCCCTGGTGTGCGCCGATGCTGATGAAGAAGCAGACGATCCAGGTGATGAAGTAGGCGAGGTTCTGGTTCAGCAGCTTGGCGCGCTGATAGAGGTAAACCGGCACGACGAACACCCAGCCTTTGAAGCGACTGACGTCGTGACCGGCCTGCTTAAGGCGCTGGGAGTCGAGCACCGACAAGGCGATGTTCAGAGCCAGGGTGACGTACCAGTAGCGGTTCGCAGCCATGGCGCGTTCCCACTGCGCTTCACTGCCGGTGAACAGGCCAGCCACAAACGATTCCAGCAGGTAGCCAATCAACGGAGCGAAGGCCAGCAGCCAGACGATCTTGTTATTCACGCTGCTGCCGGTCAGCGGCGGCGGGGCTACATCCTCCAGATGCTCGCGCAGTTCGGTTTGCTCGATCTGCATCCAATCAGCCATACCTTTTTTCCAGACGCGAGAACCGTATGTGAGTTCGCCTTGTTGGATTAGGCCGATGAGCTGTTGCTGGGAGACGGCGCCTTTACGCTCGCCGTTTTGTTCATAGTGCCAAGAGGTGTCGAGGGTAGAGCTTGCGTCCTGCATGACAGGCTCCTTTTGGGTAGGAGTTAGAAGGGGAAAGTAATAACTGCGAGAGCTAACTCGGCGCAGATGCACTGCGCTTCGGTAGCGGCAATCTCTTGAAATGGGTCGTAAATACCGTGGTCTTATTGTCATCATAGCTTGACGATTTTTGCCATGGCAAGAATCTCTGCGATCCAAGACAAAGACGGGGACCTCGTGAAGCTCGGCGCAGCTGTCCGAGCGCGTCGCCTTGCCCTTGAGTTGTCGCAAGAGGCTCTGGCCGATGCTGCTTCGATTGATCGCTCGCATATGGGGAAAATCGAGCGTGGCGAGCGAAACGTTACGTTCCTGAACATCTGCCGAATAGCTGTCGCTATTCAGTGCAAACCTTCAGATTTGCTTCGCGAGGCGGGGTTGTAGATAGCCCTGGATGACCCCGCTGTTTCGAGTGCGCTAAGGTCAATTGCCTGTAGCTAAGCTGCAAGCTCCAAGGCAGCATCCAACGCCTTCTGCTTCAGCACCGCTCCTTGTCCGAACCACGCCGAGTCCAGGCGATATTCATTGCTGCGCGCCCGCCTTTCGTGGTCCACATACTCAGTGACGGAGCAGAGCAGTCCCCACGCTGTTCCCTCCGCCGCGGGTAGCTTGGCACCGCGGCCTGCCCCGTCATACAGCTCATGCACCCTGCGAAGTGCCCGCTCGTTGGCGAGCTTTTCGGGGATGTCCGTCGTAGGCGCAACATCGCACAACACGTCCAGGAAGAAGCTCGTGGCCTCTCTCGGACGCACCTTGCGTTCCGCCAGGTGACGCATCCGGTACATGAACTCATCCCACTGCGAGACAGAGATGCCAAGTTGCTTCTTCACCGCCTGAGAGTCAAAGCGAGTGTTGTGCGGAACCTTGATGGCCCGTGAGGTGCCATCCAAGGCAATGGTGAGGGTGTTGTTGCAGACAACGCGGATGGTCGTCGGCGTGGCAGTGGTAGCAAGTGTCCCGTCGCACGAGGTGGCGAGTAGCAAGTAACCATTCACCTGGTCATTGCCTTTGAGGGCTGTGTGCTGACCAGTGTGCGCCAGTGCCCAGAATTTGCGGCCACCTTTGAGCACACCCGCCGTTTCCAGTTCATAGCCCGATACCTCAGTCAGGTCGCGATAGAACTCCAGCACCTCTTTGGGCTGAACGACCTGGTAGCGCTGCGAGACGACGGAGAGGGGAGCCTTGGTGTCGGAGCGGTAGAGCACCTTCTGTTCGGGGAAAGAGTGGACGCTGCCCAGATGGCCGACGGCATCGGCTTTGAAGTGCACTGGGCTTTCCTGGATTTGCCAGTCCATGCCGGCTTCGCGTTGCCAGATTTCAATAGGTTGCTTTTGAGGGAGCTGGTTGCCCAGGCCGTGCCAGGGCGTTTCTCCCACATAAGCCATTTGTTCGACGAGATGAGCCATGGTGAGTTTCCTGTGAGCAATAGCCGGCCAAAGCGCTGCGCGAGACGCAGGGCCGGCGAAATGAATGAGATCGTGGGAGGGGGCTTAGTAGGAGAGGCTGAAGCTGTGCTTGCAGCTCAGACATCGATGGTTGTGCAGCACGTGTTCATCGAGCTGCTTGCCGAGGGTGGCCCCGGCCACGCAGCCTGCGACGCTTCCGGCTAGTGCGCCAAGGACAGCACCGGCAATGCAACTCAGCGCCATGCCGGGTGGTCCGCCAAGGGATCCAAAGCTGGCGCCAGCTTCGCCTCCGGCCAATGCTCCGGAAAAGCCGCTGCTGGCGCCGCCAATGGCACCGACAACGCTGCCTATTCTCTTGCCAAAATCACGTGTCACGACCTTTGCAGATCGACAGGCGGGACAGATCATCAAGGTGTTGCTCCCTGTATCACCGTAAGTGCGGTTCGACGAAGGTCCACTGGGATCTTCACTTCGGTGATGTAGGACTGAAATTTTTTCGAAGCAGAGCCGATCTGTGCGAGCTGAAGGTACGCCAGTTGTGTTCTGAGCGATCCGTTCTTGGGGAAAATGAAGTGGGGGATTTTGTGGGGGATAAACTGTTTTTCTTTTTTAAATATGGTTAATAATAAATATGTTATGCATAAAAATGGCCGCCCACAAGGCGGCCTTTTTCATGCCTGCACCTGGTAGCAGCGAGCTTGCTCGCGAAGGGAGTCCCCGGAGACACCGGCGTGGGCGCGGTTCGCGATCAAGCTCGCTCCTGCAGGGGGCGCCGTGTCTTTCTCCGCATATCTGGCGTCTATCTGCCGCGTATTCCTTCAAAATTTCGCGCAAGGACAAACATGACCGACGTCGTCGATCTGTTCGACATCCAGTACTTCTGGAACCTGCTCGCCATGCTCTGGTTCCTCTTCTGCTGGATCGGCTACACCCGCTACGCCAAGACCAAAGCCCGTGACACCGCGTGCCTGGCCAGCGTGCTGCACCTCTATCGCCAGGACTGGATGCGCCGCGTGCTGCTGCGTGACAACCGCGTGGCGGACGCCAGTGTGATCGGCAACCTGGAGCGCAACGCGTCGTTCTTCGCCTCCAGCACCCTGATCATCCTCGCCGGTATCCTGACCCTCTTGGGCTCGGCGGAGCGCACGATTTCGGTTCTCGCGGACCTGCCTTTCGTTACGCCACCCACCCGTGGACTGTCAGAGCTCAAGCTGCTGTGCCTGGCGGTAGTATTCGTCTATGCCTTCTTCACCTTCAGCTGGTGCATGCGCCAGTACAACTTTGCGGCGGTGCTGATCGGCTCGGCGCCCATGGTGGGGGAGCGCAATGTCGGCGAGCTGGAGCGCAAGTCCTTCGCCGAACGTGCGGCGCGGGTGGTGTCGTTGGCGGCCCACCAGTTCAACCAGGGCCTGCGCACCTACTATTTCGGCCTGGCCATGCTGGCCTGGTTCATCAACCCGTGGATATTCATGCTGGTGACGGCGGGAGTCGTGGGCGTGCTGTACCAGCGCGAATTCCATTCCAGCGTGCTCCACGTGATGGTCTACACGCCGACGCCCCAGGGCGACGCGCCGCGGGACAACGATATTCCCCCCAGCGGCTGATATGAACGGCAGAAACGACAAGGCCCGCGAATGCGGGCCTTGTACTGTGCGGCGGAAGCGCGTTACTGCTTCTGCTCGCCGCCGGCGGGCTCCTGGGGCGCGGTGGCCGGAGCAGCCGGAGTAGCCGGGGAGGCTTCAGGTGCCGGCGGGGTGGTCGGCGCCGGAGTAGCCGGCTGCTCTGTCGCAGCGGGCGCAGCCGGTGCTTTCGGCTCTTCTTTCTTGTCGCAGGCGGCAAGGCCGAGACCGGCAACGATCAGCAGAGCGAAGGGAAGGGTTTTTTTCATGCGGAGCCTCCATGTGCGGCTTTCCTGGTGTTAGCCCTTTGAGCAGAGGTTGTGTGAATTAGTTCAATGAATATTCCTGCGCCCCCGTATTCCATCACTGCAGCGCTGGCAACGGCCGGGTATGATGCGGTCCCGTGCAGTCAATCGGTCGACCCCTTCCATGTCCGAAAACCCACTCCTGGAGCGCGCCCAACGCTTCCTTTCAGCGCTGCGCCACTGCCAGTTGCTGGGCATCAGCGCGCACGCGGCCGACGCTTCCGGCCTGACCCTGCGGCTTCCCTACAGCGAAGCCATTGTCGGCAACCCGGAAACCGGCGTGATCCATGGCGGTGCCATCACCACCCTGATGGACACCACCTGCGGCATCTCTACCGTCTGCGTTTTGCCGCAATTCGAGATATGCCCGACCCTGGACCTGCGCATCGACTACATGCACCCGGCGCAGCCGCACAAGGACGTCTACGGGTTCGCCGAGTGCTACCGGGTCACCCCGAACATCATTTTCACTCGTGGCTACGCCTATCAGGACGACCCTTCGGAGCCCATCGCCCACGTGGTCGGCACCTTCATGCGCATGGGCAAGGCGGTTTCCGCCGGCACTGTTAAGCGTGATGTTGATGGAGGCCAGGGATGAGCACGGTGAATATCGAGGCCATGGTGCGCGCCGCGCACGAGAGCAAGAACTACGATCCGCTGCTGGACATGATCCCCTACGCCCGCCTGCTCGGCATCCGCTGCCTGCGCCTGGGCGACGACGCGATCTTCCACTTGCCGGCAAACCCCGACAACATCGGCAACCCCACGCTGCCGGCGCTGCATGGCGGTGTGATCGCCGGCTTCATGGAGCAATCGGCGCTGCTGCACCTGCTGATGTTCATGGGCATACCGCACATGCCCAAGATCATCGACTTCTCCATCGACTACCTGCGTGCCGGACACTTCCGCGATACCTACGCGCAGTGCCAGGTCTGGCGCCAGGGCCGGCGCGTGGCCAACGTCGCCATCACCGCCTGGCAGACTACCCGCACCGAACCCATCGCCACTGCCCGTGCGCACTTCAAGGTCGACGGCGCCTGAATGGATACGCTGCTGATCCTGCTCGGCCTGCTGCTGATCCTCGCCGGGTACGTCTGGCTGGTCGCCCGCGCCTTCGAGCGCAGCCTGTTCTGGGGGCTCGCCAGCCTGTTGCCGCCACTTGCGCTGCTGTTCGTGCTGGTCCACTGGCGTCCCGCCCGCAGCGCGGTCGCGCTCGGTGGCCTGGGATGCATTCCGCTGGTGGTGGGCCTGACGATGCTGGCCAGCCAGGACAGCGCGCGTCTGGAGGCCATACTGCGCCTGGAATGGCTCACACCCGAGCCGGTTGCCAAGCCCGAACTGGCCATTGCCCTGCGCGGTGAACTGAACGGCAAGCCGTTCGTCCCGGAGCAGGCTGAATTCATCGACGGCGTGCTCAGCCTGCGTGAAGGCCAGGATTTCTACGCTCACCGTGAAGTTCAGGTACGCCTGGCGACGCCTGTCAGCGGCCCGATCAGGCTCGACGTGCTGCCTGACGACAAGGGGCGCCTGCCGGAAATCGAAGTCAGTTGGCTCGCGCCGGGGCAGGAACTGCCCGAAGCCGTGCGGCTGCAGCGCGGCTACAGCCTGCACCTGGACTTGACGCCCAAGGCGCCCAACCGCATGGAGGGCGCTTTCCACCTGGTGCTGCCGGCAGAGATGCAGACCACGCTGTCGGGCACCATTGAGGTTTTCACCGATCGTTTGCGCTATCGCGACGGGGAGGTCGATACCCGTTTCGACTCGCGCGATACTCTGCGCTACGTGTTGCAGGATTACCTGCAGCGCCGCTTCGCCCGTCGTGATGTCGCCATCGCCAGCATGCCGGTCCTGGATACCCAGCGTGCTTCCCAGGAAGTGCCGTTGACCATCGAGACTGGCGGCGAGAGGCAGGATCTTCAGGTGACCCTGGAGAAGAGCCAGACCCGCGGCTGGGGCGTGCGCGACGACCGCTACCCGAGGCTGAAGGCAGTCAGCGCCGCACCGGCACCGGTCACGGCACCCGTTGTCGCGAAAGCGAGCGCTCCGCTACAGCAGGTGCCGGAAAGCGGCAGACTCTCTCTGGAGCGCCTGCTGGCCGCTCCCCACCGTTACGTCAACCGCAGCATGCGCGTTACCACTGAGCGCGGACGCATCGCCGAAGGTGTCTTCGTCGGGCTGAACCCCGATGGTCGCATCGTGATTCGACAGGTCATCGAGGGGCCGGGGGAGGCCAGCTACACCCTGCGCCCCAGTGAAATCACCGACATCGAGCTGCCCGCGCTCTAGCCCACAGCCTGCGTACGTCCGCTCAGCGCGCCGGCAAATTTTCCCCAACCCCTTGAATTGGCTCGGGAAGCCCCCATCTCGCTGACATCGGCCGCACAACGCGGCATTTGTCATCCTCGGAGCGAGAAACAATGAGCGCGGAGACTCAAAAAGAAACACTGGGCTTCCAGACCGAAGTGAAGCAGCTGCTTCACCTGATGATTCATTCCCTGTATTCGAACAAGGAAATCTTCCTTCGCGAACTGATTTCCAACGCCTCCGACGCCGCCGATAAGCTGCGTTTCGAGGCCCTGGCCAAGCCGGAGCTGCTCGAAGGCGGTGCCGAGCTGAAAATCCGTGTGAGCTTCGACAAGGACGCCAAGACCGTCACCCTCGAAGACAACGGCATCGGCATGAGCCGCGAAGAGGTCATCGCGCACCTGGGCACCATCGCCAAGTCCGGCACCGCCGACTTCCTGAAGAACCTCTCGGGTGACCAGAAGAAGGATTCCCACCTGATCGGCCAGTTCGGCGTGGGCTTCTACAGCGCCTTCATCGTCGCCGACAAGGTGGACGTGTTCACCCGCCGCGCCGGTGCTCCGGCCAGCGAGGGCGTGCATTGGTCGTCGAAAGGCGAGGGCGAGTTCGATGTGTCGAGCATCGACAAGGCTGAACGCGGTACCCGCATCGTCCTGCACCTGAAGGACGGCGAGGACGAGTTCGCCGACGGCTGGCGCCTGCGCAACATCGTCAAGAAGTACTCCGACCACATCGCGCTGCCCATCGAGCTGCCGAAGGAGTCGGCAGGCGAAGAAGCTCCGGCCGAAACCGAATGGGAAGTGGTCAACCGTGCCAGCGCCCTGTGGACCCGTCCGCGCACCGAGGTGAAGGACGAGGAATACCAGGAGTTCTACAAGCACATCGCCCATGACTTCGAGAACCCGCTGACCTGGAGCCACAACAAGGTCGAGGGCAAGCTCGAGTACACCTCGCTGCTCTACGTGCCGGCCCGCGCGCCGTTCGACCTGTACCACCGCGAGGCCCCGCGCGGCCTGAAGCTCTACGTGCAGCGCGTGTTCATCATGGACCAGGCCGACCAGTTCCTGCCGCTGTACCTGCGCTTCATCAAGGGCGTGGTGGACTCCAACGACCTGTCGCTGAACGTCTCCCGCGAGATCCTGCAGTCCGGCCCCATCGTCGACTCGATGAAGTCCGCGCTGACCAAGCGCTCCCTGGACATGCTGGAGAAGCTGGCGAGCAACGACGCCGAGGCCTACAAGGGCTTCTGGAAGAATTTCGGCCAGGTGCTGAAGGAAGGCCCGGCCGAAGACTTCGCCAACAAGGACAAGATCGCCGGCCTGCTGCGTTTCTCGTCCACCAGCGACGAAAGCGGCGAGCAGAGCGTTTCCCTGGCGGACTACATCGGTCGCCTGAAGGAAGGCCAGGACAAGATCTACTACCTCACCGGCGAAAGCTTCGCCCAGGTGAAGAACAGCCCGCACCTGGAAGTCTTCCGCAAGAAAGGCATCGAAGTGCTGCTGCTCACCGACCGTATCGACGAGTGGCTGATGAGCTACCTGCCGGAGTTCGACGGCAAGCAGCTGGTCGACGTCGCCCGTGGTGACCTGGACCTGGGCAGCCTGGATTCCGAAGAGGACAAGAAGGCCCAGGAAGAGATCGCCAAGGCGAAGGAAGGCCTGGCCGAGCGCCTGAAGGCCGCGCTGGGCGATGAAGTCGCCGAGGTGCGCGTGTCCCACCGCCTGACCGACTCGCCGGCGATCCTCGCCATCGGCGAGCAGGACCTGGGCCTGCAGATGCGCCAGATCCTCGAGGCCAGCGGGCAGAAGGTGCCGGAAGCCAAGCCGATCTTCGAGTTTAACCCGGCCCACCCGCTGATTGAGAAGCTCGATGCGGAAGCCGACGAAGACCGCTTCGGTGAGCTGACCCATATCCTCTTCGACCAGGCCGCCCTGGCTGCGGGGGACAGCCTGAAGGACCCGGCTGCCTATGTGCGCCGCCTGAACAAGCTGCTGGTGGAACTTTCCGCCTAAGCTCGAAGCAGAAGCAAAGCCCGCCTCGGCGGGCTTTGTGTTTTTCCACTACCCGATGCAGTAAACCGACAAGCGAAAGGGGAATACCCGAATGAGCCAGATCAGCGTGCAACCTGTCGCCTACAGCCTCGATGGCGTGTCCTTCGAAGGGCAACTGGTATTCGATGCCGCCAGCAATGCGCCCCGTCCGGGCCTGCTGATGGCGCCGAACTGGATGGGTGTAAGCCCGGGCGCCGTGGACATTGCCCGCAAGGTCGCCGAGCGCGGCTATGTGGTACTGGTGGCCGATCTCTATGGCAGAGACGTGCGGCCCAATGGCCCGGAACAGGCCGGCGCCGCCATGATGCCGCTGAAGAACGACCGCGCGCTGCTGCGCAAGCGCATGCAGCTCTCGCTCAAGACCCTGCTGGAGCAGGCCGACAAAGCGCCCCTGGATACGACGAAACTGGCCACCTTCGGCTTCTGTTTTGGTGGTTGCTGTTCCCTGGAGCTGGCCCGTGACGGCGCTCCGCTGGCGGCCGCCGTGTCGTTCCACGGCACCCTGGATACACCGAACCCGGCAGATGCAAAGAATATCAAGGGATCGGTACTGGTCCTCGACGGCGCCATCGACCCCTTCGTGCCGCGCGAGCAACTGACGGAGTTCGCCAAGGAAATGATCGACGCCAAGGTGGATTGGGCGCTCACCAGCTACGGCGGCGCCGCGCATTCCTTTACCGATCCGCACGCGCAGATCCCCGGCAAGATGCAGTACGACGCCAAGGTGGCGCGTCGCGCCTTCGCGGCGATGTTCGACTTGCTGGACGAGCGCTTCGGCGCCTGAAATCCCCCGGTGAACGAAAACGCCGCGCCTCCATTGGAGGCGCGGCGTTTTTATTGGCTCTTTGTAGGAGCGAGCTTGCTCGCGAACCTTGCCTCGCAGCGGAGATTGTTCGCGAGCAAGCTCGCTCCTACAACAATCCTGTTGTTCCGCAGCGGTCCCTGATCAGGGAGCGTTGGCTGGTCGCTGCGTGGCGCGCTCGTCGGCGCGGTAACCCTTGGCGCCGAACCAGACGATGTACAGGTAGCACACCAGCGGGATGGCGAAGGACGGCAGCAGGCCGATGCGGTCGGCGAAGAAGGCCTGCACCAGCGGCATCACGGCACCGCCGACGATGGCCATGCAGAGCAGGCCCGAGCCCTTGCTGGTGAGGTTGCCCAGGCCTTCCAGCGCGAGGGAGAAGATGGTTGGGAACATGATCGAGTTGAACAGGCCGATCAGGATCAGCGCCCACATCGCCACGTGTCCGCCCGCGGCCAGTGCGATGCCGATCAGCACCGCGATGGCAACCGCATTGAAGGCCAACAGGCGATTCGGTGCGATGGCGCGCATCAGTGCGCTGCCGATGAAGCGCCCAACCATCGCCCCGCCCCAGTAGAACGACAGGTACTTGCCGGCCTGGTCCGCCGGTAGCCCGGCGATGTCCGGCTGGCCCATCAGGCTCACCAGGTAGCTGCCGATGGAGACCTCGGCGCCGACATAGCAGAAGATCGCGATGACCCCGAACACCAGGTGGCGATGGGCGAAGATCGACTTCTGCCCGGCAGCGCCGTCTGTGGGCTCGCCGTGGTGGATCTTCGGCAGGCGGAACAGGGCGATCAGCACGGCGATGGCGAACAGCAGCCCGGCCAGCACCAGGTACGGCGTCTTCACCGAATCCGCTTCGCTGGCGGCGGAGCTGCCGATTTGCGAGGCGGCGCCGGCGCCAATGGCGAGGATGGTCACCGAGCCCACCAGCGGCCCGACGGTGGTGCCCAGGGCGTTGAAGGCCTGGGTGAGGTTCAGCCGGCTGGCAGCGGTGCTGGCTGGGCCGAGGATGTTCACATAGGGGTTGGCCGCGACCTGCAGCAGGGTGATGCCCGAGGCGAGGATGAACAGCGCGGCGAGGAAGAACGGGTAGGACTGCGCGCCGGCCGCCGGGTAGAACAGCAGGCAGCCGATCCCTGCGGTGGCCAGGCCGACGATGATGCCGCTCTTGTAGCCGAGCTTCTCTACCAGCCGCCCGGAGGGGAAGGACATGATGAAGTAGGCGCCGAAGAAGCAGAACTGGACCAGCGAAGCCTGCACGTAGGACAGGGTGAAGACCGCCTTGAGGTGCGGCACGAGGATGTCGTTCAGCGAGGTGATCAGGCCCCACATGAAGAACAGCAGGGTCAGCACGGTCAGGGCGCTGGTGTGACGGTTGGCGTTGGACTGGTCCATCACGGACTCCTTGGGCCAGGAACGGGGAGCCCTGCCGGCGGCAGGCGTTAGAGGGCGGCGATGCTGCCGTAAAACGGCGTCGGATTCTTTATTCGACGCGTCATTTCCTTCCTTGCACGGGCAGTACTTGATTGATTATTCAATTCGACGGCTAGCGCGGCAGTTCGATGCGTTCCTGCTCACCCGGTACTGTCGGCCAGTCGCGCGCGGCCCAGCGGGCGCGGGCGCTGTCGATCAGGGCGGGGTCGCTGGCGACGAAGTTCCAGTTCATCCGCCGCGGCCCGTCCAGCGGGTCTCCACCGATGATCACCGCGAGGCAGTCGCCGCAGGCGGAGAGGGTGAACGTCTCGCCTTCGGGCAGTACCACCAGTGCGTGCAGCGGCAGCGGTTCATCGTCCAGCAGCGCTTCGCCTTCGATCAGGTATAGCGCGCGCTCGGGATGTTCGTCGGGGATCGCCAGGGTCGCGCCGGCGGCCAGTTGCAGGTGCGCATAGAGTGTCTTCGATTGCACCGGTACCGGCGACTCCAGGCAGAAGCCGGTACCGGCGATCATGCGGATGCGCACGCCCAGACTGTCGCTTTCCGGCAGGCTGGCGCTGGCGTGGTGGCTGTAGCTGGGGTCGCAGCCTTCCAGCTCGCGCGGCAGGGCCAGCCAGACCTGCAGGCCATGCAGGCGCGAGCCGCTGTGCAGCAGGTCGGCCGGGGTGCGCTCGACGTGGGCGACGCCGCGCCCAGCGGTCATCCAGCTGACATCGCCGGGTAGCACTCGCTGGTCCGAGCCGAGGCTGTCCTTGTGCTGCACCTGGCCCTCGAACAGGTAGGTGAGGGTGGACAGGCCGATGTGCGGGTGCTGGCGGATGTCCATTCCGTGTTCCGGGGCAAAGCTGCTTTCGAGCATGTGGTCGAAGAACACGAAGGGGCCGATGCTGCGGCGCTGGGCCGAAGGCAGGGGGCGGAGAATGGGCACGCCCTCGACATCTTCGGCGCGGGGGCGGATGGTCAGCAGGCTGTCGCTCATGATGGTGTCCAGTGATCCGATCCACGCATGATAGACGCTTGGCACGGCGCCGACCCGCACGGCGTCAAGCTGTCATCAGGCTGTCACGGCGATGTCATAGCCTCGCGCGGACCCCAACAAGGAGCGCGACATGTCCATTTCCCGCCTGCCAGCAGTCCTGGCTCTCTCCCTGGCTTCCGCTTTCGCTTCTTCGGCTTTTGCCGAGGTGCGCGTCAACGGCCCGGTCGAGTACGGCGTTTTCGTCAGCAACTACAAGGATTATCAGGCGGGCGAGCGCGTGCTCACCCGTAGCGAGCAAGAGATCGAATCCACCACCCGCGTGCCGGCCAAGCTGGGTACCAAGTTCGGCATGCGCTACCAGCTCAGTGGCAAGCAGGAGGGCGACACGCCCTTGACCCTGCTGTATTTCACTCCCGGTGTCGTGACCCCGGATGGTCAGCGCCATGACAAGTTCGAGGTGGTACAGAAGCTGGTGATGGGTGCCCCCACCGACGTGATGGCTTACCAGTTCACCGAAAACCACGAAGTGGTGCAGGGCCAGTGGCGCTTCATGGTGTTCCAGGGTGATCGCCTGCTGGCGGAAAAGACCTTCACTGTCGAGTAAGTCACGCAGTATGAAAAAGCCCGGCCTTGTGTCGGGCTTTTCATTTCAGGAAGAAAGACACGGATTACATCCTTTCCATTGGCAGGCGGGAAACAGTTTGTTACTTTGCCTGCACGATAGTCCCAACTCCCGGCGTGCAAGCAAAAGAGGAGAGGGGGCCAAAGCGCCCGCAAGCGCTCTGGCAGGAGTGTTACTGCACGGTGGCCCGGCTTGTCCGAGGCGGCCGGCAGCCGAGAGACGAATAAGAACAGCGCCGGCCGCAATGACCGGGGCGATAAATCTTGGCCATGGAGGTAATGCTGTCTATGAACAGTCGATTGGGTGCGCGCTCGTCCATTTTCTGGGCGCCGCGGCGGGCGGGGGCGGTGATGGGACTCTTGCCGCTGCTGATAGCGGGGTCAGCCCAGGCCCTGGAGTTCAAGCTGGCCGAGAACGAGATCACCGGCTCGCTGGACAGCACGCTGTCCTATGGCGCCATGTGGCGCGTGCAGGGCCGCGAGAAGAGCAATATCAGTGACATCAACGCCGACGACGGCAACCGCAACTTTGATACCGGCCTGGTTTCCCAGGTCTTCAAGCTCACTTCCGATCTTTCGGCCAAGTACCAGAACTACGGCCTGTTCATGCGTGGCACCGCCTATTACGACACGCAGATCATGGACAAGCGCAACGACTACTACAGCACCACCGACGGCGTGGTGCGCCCCAGCCAGTCGTACCCGCAGGACGACCACTTCACCGACGACACCCGCCACATCGCGGGTCGCAAGGCCGAGTTGCTGGATGCCTACCTGTCCGGTAGCTGGGACGTCGATGAGCATCCGCTGACCGGCCGTGTCGGCCGCCAGGTGCTGAACTGGGGCGAGGGTGTGTTCTACCGCGGTGGCGTCAACACCATCAACCCGGTCGACGCCGCGCGCTTCCACCTGCCGGGCTCGGAACTCAAGGAAGTGCTGGTGCCGGTGGAGGCGCTGAGCTTCAACCTCGGCCTGACCGATGACCTGTCCATGGAAGCCTTCTACCAGTGGAAGTGGAAGGAGACCCGCCTGGACTCGGTGGGCACCTACTTCTCCGATACCGACCTGTTCAGCGATGGCGGCGAGACGGCGTACACCACCGAGACCGACCCGCTGATCAAGGAACTGCTGGCCGGCTACCCGACGGTCGCTTCCCTGGGGCTGCTCGGCAACGGGCCGCATGGCCCGAACGCCTTCCTTGATCCGAACACCGGCACCTTCAAGGTGGCCAACATCGGCAAGGACATCGAGGCTCGCGACGACGGCCAGTTCGGCGTGGCCTTCCGCTACATTGCCGAGGAGCTCAACTCCACCGAGTTCGGCTTCTACTTCGTCAACTACCACGCCAAGGAGCCGCAGGTCGCCGTCGATCTGCGCAACTATCAGGGCGTGGATGTCGATGCGTTGAACAACCTGCTCGGCCCACTGGGCCTGGGCGAAGCGGTGCCGGGACTGGCCACGCTGGACATGGCGAGCAATGCCGAAGCCCGCCGTGACTACGTCGAAGACATCCGCATGTACGGCTTCAGCTTCAACACCACACTGGGCGATGCTTCGGTGTCCGGCGAGATCGCCTACCGGCCGAACATGCCGATCAGCATCTCCGCCACCGACGACCTGCTCGGTGACCTGCTCACCCAGGGCGTGCTGGGCCAGACCAATCTCTACGACGGCAGCGTGGCCGCCGGCCAGGCCTGCGCCGAAGTGGCCGGCAAGCAGTTGTGCCGTGGCAGCCTGTTCGAGAACTATGAACGCGCCGAGACCTACAACATCTCGCTGTCGACCATCTACAACTTCGGCCCGCACCTGAGCTTCGACTCCATGACCGGCGTGGCAGAACTGGCCTCCGAGCACATCCGTGGCAGCAGCCTGAAGTACACCGCCTGGGATGGCAGCGAGCGCAAATTCGTTGGCGCCCAGGACAAGGCCTACGTCGGTGGGAACGACGACGATGTGCAGATCAGCCGCGACAGCTACGGCTACACGCTGTTGCTCACCGGCAGCTGGAACGACGTCTACGCTGGGGTGAAGCTTTCACCCTATGCCGTCTACCAGGAGGACTTCAGCGGCAACTCCGACCGCACCGGCAACTTCATCGAAGGCCGCAAGGCCTACACCCTCGGTATCGACGCCAGCTACCTGAACACCTTCGAGGTCGGCACCCAGTACACCAACTACTACGGCGCCGGCTCAAGCAACTCCATGCGCGACCGCGACAACGTCTCGATCACCGCGAAATACTCGTTCTGATCCGGAGAGGACCATGTACAAGAAGAGTTCCCTGATCGTCCTTGCCACGCTGACGGCTCTGGCCGTCACCGATGCGCGTGCGGCCGTCTCGGCCGACCAGGCTGCCCAACTGAAAAGCACTCTGACGCCCATGGGTGCGGAGAAGGCCGGCAACGCCGCCGGCAGCATCCCGGCCTGGACCGGTGGCCTGACCTCGGCGCCTGCCGGGTACAAGGGGCCAGGTGCGCACCACGTCGACCCGTTCGCCGGCGAGAAGCCCAAGTTCGTCATCACCAAGGCCAACCTCGACCAATACAAGGCCAACCTGACGGCGGGGCAGATTGCCCTGTTCAACGCCTACCCGGACAGCTACCAGATGCCGGTCTACGAGACCCACCGCACTGGCTCCGCGCCGCAGTGGATCTACGACAACATCTTCAAGAACGCCACCAGCGCCAAGCTCGTCGAAGGCGGTAACGGCTTCTCCGATGCCTACGGTGGTGTGCCGTTCCCGATCCCGCAGAGCGGCGTTGAGGCAGTGTGGAACCACATTGCCCGCTACCGTGGCACCTACATCGTGCGGCGCTCGTCGCAGGCTGGCGTGCAGCGCAATGGCGCGTACTCGCTGGTTACCTCCCAGGACGAGGCGCTGTTCCGCTTCTACGACCCCAAAGGCAGCTACGACAAGCTGGGCAACACGCTGTTCTACTACATGACCTTCACCACCGCCCCGGCCCGCCTGGCCGGTAACGGCGCGCTCGTGCAGGAGACCCTCGACCAGGTCAAGGAACCGCGTCAGGCCTGGGGCTACAACCCCGGGCAGCGCCGCGTGCGCCGCGCCCCGACCCTGGCCTACGACACCCCCATCGAAGACTCCGATGGCCTGCGCACCGCCGACGACACCGACATGTACAACGGCGCGCCGGACCGCTACGACTGGACCCTGGTGGGCAAGAAGGAAATCTACATTCCGTACAACAACTACCAGATCACCAGCCCGGAAGTTAAGTACAAGGACCTGCTCACCCCCGGCCACGTCAATCCCAAGTACACCCGCTACGAACTGCATCGCGTCTGGGTGGTGGACGGCAAGCTGAAACCGGGCTCGCGGCACATCTACTCCCGTCGCACCCTGTATCTCGACGAGGACAGCTGGGGCGCTGCCGTGGTGGACCAGTACGATGGCCGCGGCGAGTTGTGGCGCGTGTCGCAGGCCTACCTGAAGAGCTTCTACGAGCAACCGATGGTATGGACCGCGCTGGATACCTTCCACGACCTCCAGGCGCACCGCTACAGCATCCAGTGGCTGGACAACGAAGAACCCGGCACTGCCGACTTCAGCCAGCCAGCACCGGACGACTCCAACTTCAGCCCCTCGGCGCTGCGCCGCAAGGCCTCGCGCTAAGCATCTGAACGACAAAGGCCCCGCAAGGGGCCTTTTTTTTATGTCCTGGGTTCGCGAGCAAGCTCGCTCCTGCAGGTATGCCACTGCGCTTTCCCTAGGACCGAGGGGGCGCCTAGTCCTTGCTCGCGAACCGCCGCCTGCCCGCAAAAAGCCGTTTCAAGCCATCGGCGGCAAGCGCCGCTTCACCGGGCTCTTCTTGACGATGGCGGTGTTGGTCTCGGCGAAGCCATTGAGGTGGTCGAGAATTTCATCCAGCTGCTCCATCGAGCGCACGCACATTCGCGCGTAGAAGCAGTCCTCGCCGGTGACCTTGTCGCACTCGGTGAACTCGGGGATCGCCAGGATCTGTTTCTCTACTTCCTGCAGTTTTCCCGGCAGCGGGCGAACCCGGACGATGGCCTGCAACTGGTAGCCAAAGGCGCG
The DNA here is from genome assembly GCF_057444315.1 of Pseudomonas sp. PVC-3-1. Classification (NCBI taxonomy): domain Bacteria; kingdom Pseudomonadati; phylum Pseudomonadota; class Gammaproteobacteria; order Pseudomonadales; family Pseudomonadaceae; genus Pseudomonas; species Pseudomonas sp. PVC-3-1. Next base: position 4,863,374 of record NZ_CM172023.1, on the reverse strand, counting down.
TGGATCGACATTTACCGTGTAGCTGGTAATCACCTGACGCTCTTCCAGCTTGCGCAGCCGCTCGGCAACGCTGGGCGAGCTCAGGCCGCTGACCTGGGCCAGGGCCTTGAGGGAAAGGCGGGAGTCTTCCATCAGTGCCGCGATCAGCAACTGGTCGATTTCATCGGTCATCTTGGCCTCGAAAGGTAAAGTCGGGTAATTGCCTTGATAGTAAAGGTGATGGCCGAGATTTGCCTGCGCCAGGCGATGGAGTGCACGAATCCGCCTGTTCATACTGGTCGCCAACGAGTGGAGGTGAGCCATGAACGAGCAGATCAAACGCGGCACCCTGGAAATGATCAGCGCCATGCTGATCTGCGGCACCATCGGTTGGCTGGTGGTGGTCTCCGGCCAGCCGGTGCTGGATGTGGTGTTCTGGCGCTGCATGTTCGGCGCCGCGACGCTCCTGGTGATCTGCGCGGCCATGGGCTTCCTGCGCCCTGGCATCCTCACCCGCGCCACCTTCGGTCTGGCGCTGCTCAGCGGCGCGGCCATCGTCGGTAACTGGGTGCTGCTGTTCGGCTCCTATTCGCGGGCGTCCATCGCCATCGGCACAGCGGTCTACAACGTCCAGCCGTTCCTGCTGGTGTTGCTGGGCGCGCTGTTCCTCGGCGAAAAGGTGACCGCGCAAAAACTCGCCTGGCTCGGTGTTTCCTTCGTCGGCATGCTGGCGATCGTCAGCGCGCACGGCGAGGCGGGGCAGGTGGGTAGCGACTATCTGGGCGGCATTGCCCTGGCCCTCGGCGCGGCGGCCCTGTATGCGGTGGCGGCGCTGATCATCAAGCGCCTGACCGGCGTGCCGCCGCACCTGATAGCGCTGATCCAGGCGGTGACCGGCGTACTGCTGTTGGCACCCTGGGCCAACCTGTCGCCGCTGCCGCAGGCCAGTACGGCCTGGGCCAGCCTGGCGACTCTGGGCATCGTGCACACCGGCATCATGTACGTACTGCTCTATGGCGCGATCCAGAAACTGCCGACGGCCCTGACCGGTGCGCTGTCATTCATCTATCCGATTGCGGCGATCTTCGTCGACTGGTTCGCCTTCGGCCATCGCCTGACTCCGCTGCAATGGCTGGGCGTGGTCGCCATCCTGCTGGCCGCCGCCGGCATGCAGCGCGGCTGGAGCCTGAACCTGCGGCGCCTGGCATGGCGCTGATATCCGTGCTTGTCTGAGAATGCGCAGGGAACCTGCGCAGCTCAGCGAAGATCCTGTAGGCGGACTTCAAGCAAGGATAGAACTATGACTGCGGCTGCCCTGACGGCAGGTTCCTTCAGCCTGAAAAGGCTTTCACCACGACTCATTCATCTACTGGGCGCGGTTGCGCTGCTGGCGCTGGCCGGCTGCGGCACGCGCGCGCCGAGCGTGCCAGAGCCGACACCAGCCGAGGTACGCGGCAAGCTGGTCACGCTGATACCCGCCGGTGCGTCCGACCGCCAGGGCTGGGCGGCGGATATCCAGGTCGCTTTCACCACCCAGCGTATTCCGGCCACTACCGAAAACCTCTGCTCGGTGGTGGCGATCACCGAGCAGGAGTCCAACTTCAAGGCTGATCCGCCCGTGCCGGGGCTGGGCAAGATCGCTCGCGCCGAGATCGATCGGCGTGCGAGCAAGGTGCATGTGCCGGGCTTTCTCATCGATACCGCGCTGGCGCTGAAATCGCCGACCGGCCGCACCTACAGCCAACGCCTGGCGAGCGCAAAGACCGAAAGGGAACTGAGCGCGATCTTCGATGACTTCATCGGTGGCGTGCCGCTCGGCCAGCAGCTGTTCGGCCGTTTCAACCCGGTTCACACCGGCGGGCCGATGCAGGTCAGCATCGAATTCGCCCAGGCCCATGCCGAAGGCTATCCGTACCCGGTTGACGGCAGCATCCGCCGCGAGGTGTTCAGCCGTCGTGGCGGCATGTACTTCGGCATCGCCCATCTGCTCGGCTACCCGGTGAACTACCCGCGGCAGTTGTATCGCTTCGCCGACTTCAACGCCGGCTGGTACGCCAGCCGCAATGCCGCGTTCCAGCGCGCAGTGGCCGAGCTCACCGGCATCACCCTGGCGCTGGATGGCGACCTGATCCTCTACGGCAGTTACGACGCCGGCAGTACCGAAAAGGCGGTGCGCACCCTGGCGCCGAAACTGGGCATGAGCGAGCGGGAAATCCGCCGTGATCTGGAACTGGGTGACAAGCCGGACTTCACCCGGTCGGAGCTCTATACCAAGGTCTTCGCCCTGGCCGAGCGCTCCGCCGGTAAGTCACTGCCGCGAGCGATGCTGCCGGGCATCACGCTGCACAGCCCGAAGATCACCCGCCAGCTCACCACCGCCTGGTTCGCCCAGCGCGTGGACGAGCGCTATCAGCGTTGCCTCACGCGCGCGCCAAAGAACTGAATCAGTCGCCCTCGGCTGGTTGGCAGATGCCGTTGGCGCCCTTGGGCCCGGTGTAGGAAACGGTGGCGCTGCCGTCGTCATTGAGGCTGATGGAGATGGTCACGCCTTCTCCCTTGGCCTCGATGTACTTGTCGTTCTTCTGCTTGACCTTGGCTTCCTTGCCGTTGATGTACACCGGTCCGCCCTCGTCGGTGTGGACCTGGATGTCATCGGGGCAGTCGTAGTTGAGCATGGGGATGGCGGCAAAGGCGGGCTGCACGGCGATCAGCGATACGGCGATCAGTAGCGATTTCATGGCGTCTCCCAGACGAATGCAGGCACGGCGCCTGGCCGTGCGGACATCCTCAGCTTAGTGCAGACGCCGCCGGACGCTACAGCGGCAGGGGGCGCAGACGTGCGGCCGGCTCAGGCTCGGTGCCGCGCAGGACGAGGCGGGTGATGGTTGCCGCTGCCGCTTCGAAATCATCTGCGGCGGGTTGCGCCTTGCCGGTGATCATCGCGATCTGCCAGTCGAAATCGACGTAGGTACGGGTGGCGGCGGAAATGCTCAGCAGCAGATGCTGCGGGTCCACTGCAGCGAGCAGGCCGCGGTCGATCCAGGCGGCGATGCACTCGACGCCGCGGCGCGATTCCGCGCGCAGGCGCTGCAGCCATTCCGGCGGCAGGTGTGGCGCGCCATGCAGCATCTCGCTGGCGAGCACCTTGTAAGCGTGTGGCCACTGGCGGGCGATGTGAAGGCGCGCGCGGATGTGCGCCGGCAGCGCCCAGGTCGGGTCGTCGCACTCGCGCAGCAGGGCGGAGGCCTCCAGCACGGCATCCACCACGTTCTCCAGCAGACGCAGGTAGAGGTTCTCCTTGCTCTGGAAGTAGTAGTAGACGTTGGACTTGGGCAGCTCGGCGCGGCTGGCGATGTCCTGGGTCTTCGCGGCGGTGAAGCCCTTCTCGGCGAACTCTTCGCCGGCTGCCAGCAGAATGCGCTGGCGGTTACGGTCACGAATGCTGAGGGCGGGGCGCTGGCGGCGGCGCGTCGGGGTAGGGGCGGTCTGGGGCATGGGAAAACATCGGGGCAGTGAAACGAAGATTCAGAATATAACTTTCTATATAGCGCTTGCCATCCACTGGGTTGACTGGCGGATGGCCATTTATCCGCCAGTAGATTGAACCTGCTGTATGACGGATCTGTCAGACCCATTCAGAAACCTGGGAAGGGGCTGAAATGCTGTTCGTAGTCATGTTGGGCGGGCGCCATCCGCGCGCGCGGATCGAGGTCCATGACGTCGCTTTTGTCATTGGCGAAAACCTGAAATCCACCTATCCGCAATTGCGCGATGCCTGGTTCGGCAGCCCGGAAGGCCTGCATATCGACTCCTGGCTGGAAGTGGACGGGGTCGAGGCCTACCGCGTCGAATTCACTGAGGCGATGCCGGCGCCGGGCGAACAGCGGCTGTTCTTCGTCAACCTGGGCGGCTACGAGCTGGGCAGTTTCGGCGAAGCGCACCAGTACGTGCTGGTGGCTGCGCGCGATGCCGCCGATGCCAAGGTTCGCGCCAAGCGCCGCATGCCGCGCAGTTGGGACAAGGCGCACACCGATGCAGTGATCGATGTCGACGATTGCATCGCCATCGACCAGATCGGCGGGCGCTACGTGCATCTTGTAGAAGGCGAGAGCCGCGGCATCGTGCAGCGCAGCGACTACATCGTGCTGTGAGCCTTCATGGTGCTGACACGGCTCTGTCATAAAACCTGACGTATAAGGGGCGCAAAGCCGATCCCCCGCGCCGAGGTAAAGATGACCGAGAAACGCCGAGTCCTGTTCGTCTGCGTCGCCAATGACGCCCGCTCGCCGATGGCCGAAGCCTTGCTGCGGCACACCGATGGCGAGCACTTCGAAGCCTTCAGCGCGGGTATCCACCCGACTGCCATCGACCCGCGTGCGCGCAGCGTGCTGGAGCACGCCGGGATTTCCGCCGAAGGCCTGCGCAGTAAATCCATCGATGAATTCCGCGGCCAGCATTTCGATTACCTGATCGACCTGTGCGACAAGTCCACCGACGAGGGCGACGAGTTGCCGACCTCCAGCGAAGTGATCGTGTGGAACTTCGTCGATCCAGCCAACAGCGAACAGCACGACCCGTTCCGCCATACCCTGCAGGAAATCAGCGATCGCCTGAAACTCTTCGAAATGGTGAAGAACCGCGACTGAAGCTTCCGGCGATGACAAAGCAAAAAGCCCGCACGGATGCGGGCTTTTTGCTTCGTAGGCCACAGGATTCGCCGTTACCTGGGGAGGATTGGCGGCGGATGCCTGCGTAGATGGGGCGCTGGTCCTTCAGCACGAGGGCGATTATGCGCGGGGGATGTGACAGGGACGTGTCACTTCGCCAGCAGTTCGGCTCCCTGTGGCGGTGCTTTCGGGCTTTGGTATGCGGCGACGCGTGACAGAAACGCTCGCTGGGCAGCGGTCAGTTCGTATCCGCTCTTCGCCTGCCACTGCTCCAACTGGCCCTGTTCCATTGCCAGAGAAATGATCAGGGATCGATAGCCGTCGCGGTTGACCGGGCGCAGGTCGGCAAATTCGCGAGCCTTTTGCAGTACCTCGATGGCGTGCACATGGGCGAATCCCCTTACGTTGACCCGGTACTGGCGCTTCAGATAGTCGATATAGATTGCCTGCACCACGATGGCGGCAATGAGCAGGAAGGCGAGCGTTCCGAGCAGAGCCTTGCGAACCATGGGACTTCCTTGTGGCATGGGCTGTATTACTGGCGCTCATGAATACTATCGATCCCGACGAGTGGCCAGGCCTGGCGCGCATGGATAGAGTCACGCTCAAAGTCATGTCCGCTACGCCGCGTCAGGCGGCGCCAGTGTGACCCGAATTGGAGTGCCTATGAAGTCCCTGTCTGAAACTGCCTTCTCCATGCTCGACCTGGTGCCCGTGCGCGACCAGGGCACTGCTGCCGAGGCGCTGAACAACGCTGTCGCGGTTGCCCGGCATGTCGAGCGGCTGGGCTTTACCCGCTACTGGCTGGCGGAACACCACAACATGGATGGCATCGCCAGCTCGGCCACTGCCGTGCTGATCGGCCACATCGCCGGCAAGACCGAGCGCATCCGCGTCGGCTCCGGCGGCGTGATGCTGCCCAACCATCCGCCGCTGGTGGTGGCGGAAAACTTCGGCACCCTGGAAACGCTGTATCCGGGCCGCATCGACCTCGGCCTGGGCCGTGCACCGGGCGCCGACCAGGCGACCATGCGCGCGCTGCGTCGCGATCGCCTGGGCGACGGCGCCGACTTCCCCGAGCAGGTTGCCGAGCTGGAAATGCTCCTCGGCCCGCGCCGCTCCCAGCAGTCGCTGCTGGCGATTCCGGGGGAGGGCACCAACGTGCCGATCTGGCTGTTGGGTTCAAGTCTGTTCAGCGCGCACCTGGCGGCGCAGAAGGGCCTGCCGTATGCCTTCGCCTCGCACTTCGCACCGCGCTACCTGCACGATGCGCTGCGCATCTATCGCGAGAACTTCCAGCCTTCGGCGGTGCTCGACAAGCCCTACGCCATGATTGGGGTGCCGCTGGTGGCCGCGCCCACCGACGAGGAAGCCGAATACCTCGCAACCACGGCGTTCCAGCGTGTTCTGGCGCTGATCCGTGGCGACAGCCTGAAGCAGAAGTCGCCGGTGAAGAGCATGGCTGGCCTGTGGCTGCCCCACGAGCAGGATGCCGTGGGTAATTTCTTCGGCCTGGCGGTCATCGGTGGTCCGGAAAAGGTGCGCAGCCGCCTGGAGATCCTGCTGGAGCAGACCGGCGTGGACGAGATCATCTTCACCAGCGATATCTACGATCACGAGCTGCGCCTGCGCTCACTGGAGATCGTCGCCGGCCTCCGCTGAAGGCCGATTTTGTAGGAGCGAGCTTGCTCGCGAACCGGCTTCGCAGCGGGGCTTGTTCGCGAGCAAGCTCGCTCCTACAGGGGTGTGGCAGAACGGAGCACGGGGCGTCGGATTCACGCCTGTCCGTCGTCCTGCTTCTTCAGGAGATCAGCCAGCCCGGCCAGCCCCTTGTGGGTGACCTTCGGGCCTTTGGCGCCCGCATCGTTGCTGTTCTGGTAGTGCAGATCGACCTGCCGCTGATGCTCGTTATCGTGACAGAACAGGCACAACAGCTCCCAGTTGGAACCGTCCTCGGGATTGTTGTCGTGGTTGTGGTCGCGGTGGTGGACGGTCAGTTCGCGCAGGCGCACGCCACTGAACTCGCGGGCGCAGCGACCGCAGATCCAGGGGTACATCTTCAGGGCTTTTTCGCGGTAGCTGGTTTCGCGGCGGCGCTGGGCTTCGGCGAGGACGGCGTCGACTTTGCTGGTGGGCTGGTTCATGGCTTATGGACAGGGTGCGGGATCGGACCTCCAGCATAAGTCCGGTTCCGTTCGCTGACTACGGCCTGGGCGTATCCGGTCGCGACCAGATCCACAGATTGCCAACCGCCATGCCGAGGATCACCGCGTACAGCCAGAGGCCGTGGGGCAGGGTGATCAGCATGATCGCCAGGGCCGCGAGCATCGCCAGGCTGGCGCTGATCTTGGCGCGACGGGCAACGGCGCGGCCGTTGCGCCAGTTGTGCAGGATGGGGCCGAACAACCGGTGGTTCTCCAGCCAGGCGGACAGCCGCGGCGAACTCTTCGATGCGGCCCAGGCGGCGAGCAGAACGAACTCGGTTGTCGGCAACCCCGGCACCACCAATCCCACCATGCCTACACCCAGGCTGGTGTACGCCAGCAACGCAAATGCCAGTCGAGCCAGCCGTGAGCGGGCCGGACCGAAGGGATTGGCGCGCGCCGCATCAGCCGGCGCGCGCTCCAGGGCGTCAGACGGTGGCGGGAGCACTGTCGTAGCTGTGTTGCAGCAGTTGGGAGAAGCGCTCGAAGGCGGCCACGGCGCCGGCTTCGGCTTCGCGCTCTTCGGCCTCGCTCAGCTCCAGGCCATCGAGGGTGCGGGTGAAGCGCTTCCAGCCTTCGGCGCGGCCGCCTTCGGGCTCGCCCAGGTGGCGCGCGCCGGTGTTCTCGTCCAGGCCCAGCGCGGCGACGCGCTTGATCAGGAAGGCAGCACCGAGCTTGGAGCCTTCGGAGACGAACAGCCAGCCCAGGGCATGGGCCTGGCTCGGGTTGGCGATGGCGCCGGCAACCGGGGCGGGTACTTCGGTATCGAGGTCGGCCAGGTCCAGTCGGGCCTGTTCGGCGCGACAGCGCTGCGGCAGGTCAGGGAAGATCTTGCCCAGCTCGGCGTCCTGGTACAGGGCCTGCAGCTCGGACTGGAACAGGTACTGGGCGACCACGAAGCGGGCGAAGCGCTCGCGGCTGGAGAAGGGCTCGCGAGCCTTTACGGCGTGGTCGAGACGCTCGTGGGGGGCGTGGGTCAGCGCGTTCAGGCGCTGCGAGCGCAGGGCGGGGAGTTCCAGGGTGGTCATGTCCAATTCCTTGAAATTACACGGCTTTGTAGACGAGACGAATCAGCGTTGGGAAAGCGTAAAGATTGTCGGATGTTCAATGGGTGATGACGGAGCGAAGCGGGTTCGCGAGCAAGCTCGCTCCTACAGGGTTTGACGCTCTTCGTAGGAGCGAGCTTGCTCGCGAACAGAGCTGGCACGGGGTTCATCAGCAATCCCGTGCCAACCAGTGCATCAGATATCCCACACCAGGTTGATCGCGAAGTTGCGGCCCGGCTGGGTCAGGCGGTCGAGGTTGGCCGGGGCCAGTACCGCCGCTTCGCCGACGCCGTCGTAGCCGCGCACGTCATCCCACAGCCAGTACTTCTTGTCGGTGAGGTTGTACAGGCCGGCGTTGAGGGTCAGGTCGTCGGTCAGCTTGTAGTAGCCGGTCAGGTCGAGGATGCCGAAGCCCGGGGTCTTGAACTGGCTGCTGGTGCCGTCCGGAGCGTTGAACTGGCTGTCGTCCACGCGGTTCTTGCGCTTGACCAGGGTCCAGTCGAGCAGCGCGCCGTAGCGGCCAGCCTGTTCGTCGTAGCCCAGGCCGAATACGCCGGTGAGCGGGTTGACGCTGTTGATCGGCTCGCCGGTGTCCTTGTTGCGGCCGTAGGCGTAGGCCACCGAGCCCTTGGTGTAGAGACCCTGCGGCGCGCCGAAGGCGCCCAGCTCCAGGCGACCCTTCAGTTCCACGCCCTTGATGATGGCGTGCTTGATGTTGTTGCTGGTGAAGGTCGGTTCGTCGTAGCCGGGGGTAATGGCGTCTTCGTTGATGAAGTCGCGGTACTTGTTATAGAAGACCGCCACGTCGAACGAGCCTTCCTCGAAGTTGCCGCGCAGGCCGGTTTCGTAGCTCTGGCTGCGTTCCGGGTCCAGGTCCGGGTTGGGCTCCACGCGGTAGCCGCTGGTGGGGTTGTCGAAGCGGCCGTAGAGCGCCTTGGCGGTCGGGGTGCGGAAGCCCTGGGCGTACTGGCCGTACCACAGGTAGTTGTCGTTGAACGCGTAGGTCACGCCGAGCTTGGGCGAGAGCTGGTGCCAGGTCTTGCTTTCGCTGCTCACTTCGCCATCGCCGCTCTGGTCGACGGTGTTGAGGAACTCGTCGGTCAGGTGCGGCTTCAGGCGGGTATGGTCGTAGCGCAGGCCGGGCAGGAAGGTCCAGTCGTTCCAGCGGATCTCGTCCTGGGCGAAGAGGGCGTAGGTGTCGATGGTCGGATCGGGAAAGTCGCTGCTGCGTGCCAGTTGGTCGCTGGCCACGGTGCTCGGGCCGCCGATGGTGGGGCAGGTACGGCTGACGGCCAGGCAGCTGGCACCGCCTTCGCGGTAGCCGGTGACTTTCTGCCGCTTGAGGGTGGTGCCGTAGGTCAGCAGGTGGTCGGTATCGCCCAGGGCGAAGGCCTTGTCCATCTGCAGGTCGAGCACCCACTGGCGCTCCTTGTACTGGGTCTCGCGGGTACGCAGGACCTGGCGGGTGATCGGGTAGTAGAACTCGTCGGTGCTCTGGTCGGTCTTGGCGATCTGGTAGTTGAAGGTCCACTTCAGGTGATCGGCCACCGCGCTGTCCAGCAGCATCTGGTGTTCCAGGCCGTAGCGCTCGCGAGTGATGGTGTCGTTGCCGGTGCGCCATTGGTACATGCCGCCGGGCAGTACGGAGTCGGGGATGGTCGGTGCGCCATTGAAGTACGGGCCGCCGTAGGCGCTCTTCTGGTCGGTATCGACGTCGTCCTTGTACTTCTCGTAGACCAGGCCGAAGCGGCTGCCTTCGGCGTAGTTCCAGCCCAGCTTGGCCAGCACGTTGGTGGTGCGCACGTCTTCCGGGTTGGCTTCGGTGCGCGACAGGCCGGTGCCGCCGTGGCTGCCGTAGGACTCGGTCTCGTGGCCGTTGCGCTGGCTCAGGTGCAGCAGGCCGTCGAAGTCGTCGTGGCGGCCGGCAACGGTGGCGGAGGTCAGCCAGCTGTCATCGGCGGAGCTGTAGCCGGTCTTCAGGCGCGCGCCGACATCCTGGCCGTCCTTGATGATGTCGTCCGGGTCGAGGGTGAAGTAGCTCACCGCGCCACCGATGGCGTTGCTGCCGTACAGGGCCGAAGCTGGCCCGCGGAGGATTTCCACGCGCTTGACGATTTCCGGGTCAACGTAGTTGCGCTCGGTCTGCGCGTACGGGCCATTGAAGAAACTGTTGGGAATCTCGACGCCATCGACCTGCGTCAGCACGCGGTCGCCGTCGATACCACGGATGTTGTAGCCGGTGATGCCGGCACGGTTGCCGGTGCCGCCGACGGAGACGCCGGGCATGTCGCGCACCAGTTCCTTGATGGTGTTGACGTTCTTGCGGTCCAGCTCTTCGCGGCCGACGACGTTCACCGTGGACGGTACCGAGGTGACGCTTTGCGCCTGGCGGGTGGCGGTGACGGTGAGCGGCTGCATCTCGGCGACGGAGGAGAGGTTGCGCTCCAGCACCACGTTGCGCGGGCCGAGCTGGCGCACGGTCAGGCCGGTGCCGCCGAGCAGCGTCTTCAATGCGCGTTCCGCCGGCAGGCGGCCGCTGACGCCCGGGGATTCCACGCCGTCAGCCAGGTCACCGGCCACGCCCACCTGCCAGCCGGTCACCGTGCTGAACGCGTTCAGTGCCTGGGGCAGCGGCTGGCGGGCGATGTCGAAGCTGTAGCCGGCCTGGGTCTGGCTGGCTTCGGCAGCCAGGGCGGAGGTGGCCGGCAGGCTGGCGAGGCCGATGGACAGGGCGAGCAGCGAGATGCTGGCCGGCGCGGACAGCCGGCGCAGAGGGGCACGCGAAGAAGCAATGGTCATCGAAGGGCTCTCTTAGTCAGTCTTTGTTCGCATTCGTAAATGCGAATCTATTGCATTGTCTTCTGACTAAACGAACGAGCCTTTCGGATCGCGTAAAAATACTTTTATCGGGTGCGGGCTATCAGTTGAGAATCAGCAGTTTCGGGTATTCGTGCAGCTCGGCGGAGGTGATCTGGGCCAGCGAGCGCGCCACGCCCAGTGGATCGTCCAGGCGCCAGTTGCCGGTGACGCTGACGTTGTCCAGGCGCTCGTTGGTGTTCACGATCCAGCCCGGATAGTAGCGGCGCAGCTCGGCCAGCACCTGGCTCATCGGGCAGTTTTCGAACACCATGCGGCCCTTCACCCAGGCCAGCTGGGACTCGGCTTCCGCGCCGTGCTGGCGCTCGCCAAAGCCCTGCGGGCCGACGCGGATGCTGTCGCCGGCACCGAGGCTTACGCGGGCGTCATCCAGACGCGTGCGCAGGTCCACTTCGCCGCGCTGCACGCTGACTTCCGCCTCGTTGCCCAGGTAGCGCACGGCAAACGCGGTGCCGCGTACGGTGACCTGCACCGGCCCGGCCTCCACCTCGAAGGGGCGGCTGCGGTCATGGGCGACGTCGAAGAAGACTTCGCCGCGGTAGAGGCGGGCGACGCGCTGCTGGTCATCGACCTTGCTGGAGAACGCGGTGTCGGTGTTGAGCAGCACGTTGGAGCCGTCGGCCAGCTGGACCTTCTGGCGTTCGCCGACCGCGGTGAGATGGTCCGCGCGCAGGCGCGTCAGCAGGTCGCCCTGCACCACGACACCGATGGCGAGCACCAGCGCCGCAGCCGTGGCGACGGGTTTCCAGAAGCGGCGTGGGCGAGTCGGCGGTCGGGCCTTTTCCTGCGCCAGTTTGCGTTCCAGGCGCGCAGCGGCGACGGGCAGCAGCGGCGACTGCCACGCGTCGCGCACGCGCTGGTAAGCACGCGCGTTGCCTTCGCTGGCGGCGAGCCAGGCGTCGAAGCGCGCACGGGTGGTGGCGTCCATGTCGTCCTCGAGGATCAGCCAGTCGAGGGCTTCGGCCATCTGCTGGTCGTCGGGCGGCGCGGCGTGGGGCAAGGGGTGATCCTCGGGGCGGTGCTGGGGTGGTGAGCCGCGCATTGTTGTCGAATCGACCGGCGAACGGTAGTCCGTCATACCGATTCCTCGAGGCGGCTGACCAGTCCGACACAGATCGCCATGATCAGTTTCAGTTCCTTCTGCACCGTGCTGGGCGAAATATCGAGCTGCTCGGCGATCTCCGCATAGCCGCAGCCGTGCAGGCGGCTGAGGATGAAGATGCGCTGCTGACGTTCGCTGAGCTCTTCGAGGGTGGCACCCAGGCGTTCGAGCAGCTTCTGCGCGTGCAACTGGTCCTCGGCGCTGGAACCGGGCGCGGGCACGGACTGCACCACGTCGAAGGGCACATCCTCGAGCATGGTCCGCGACTGCATGCGCAGATGGCGCAGATGGTCCAGGGCGAGGTTGCGGCCAGTCTGGAAGAGAAAGGGTTCCAGGTGATCGATGCGGCGTTCGAGCAGGGTGCGGGCGACGCGCAGGTAGGTTTCCTGCACCAGGTCTTCGGCGATGCTCGGGTTCTTCACCATCCGTACGAGCGTGCGCAGCAAAGGCAGGCGCTGGGCCAGGAAGACCGCGTCGAGGTTGGAAGTGCTCACAAGGGTGTCCAGCAGGATTTATTTCAAATGATAATCAATATTATTCAGCCGTGACTCATGGCACAAGCCCATCCGTGGTTCCGGATGTTTAGGGGCAACGAAAAAAGGGCGAGGCGCGCGGGGCGCCTCGCCCATTCCCTCAGCCGGCAGATGAGGGGGAAATCGTCAGGCCTTGTCGGCCTTGCCTGCGGCGGCAGCGAAGCGCGCCAGGCGCACATCCAGGCGGCGCGGACGCTGGTTGCAGTCCTCGGCGCGCTCCTTGCGGCGAATGGCATTGCGCACCATCAACGAGCCGACGTAGCGGATCGGCTCGGGCGGGAAGAAGCCCAGTGGACCTTGCGTGAGCGGCGAACGGGTCCATTCGTTGTCCAGCCCCAGGACCAGTGAACTGAGAATCTGCCCGCCCATGTGGCACGGCCCGACGCCGCTACCGGAGTAGCCGAAGCCGTAGAACACGTTGCCCGCGTCGCCCAACTGGCCGAAGAACGGCAGCCCGGTCACCGAGCGGTCCGAGGGACCGTTCCAGCTCGCCGCGATGGGGACTTCGGCGAAGGCGGGGAAGAAGTCCGTCAGGCTCTCGCGCAGCAGCCCCAGGTACGGCGAGGGGCGATCGAACACCGGCAGCATGCGGCCGCCGTAGGCGAAGGTGTTGCCGCCCTTGCCGAGCATGATTCGGCCGTCCGGGGTGTTGTGGTAGTAGTGCACGAAGATGCGCGAATCCAGCACGGTGACGCCGGAGGTCAGGCCGATTTCCCGCAGCAGGTCCGGGCGGGGTTCGGTGATGATCATGTCGCTGGAAACGATCGCCACGCTGCGCTCGAACTGCGGGAAGGCGCGGGCCATCCAGGCGTTCATCGCCAGCACCACGCGGTCGGCGCTGACCGAACCGCGATCGGTGTGGACGGTGGCGGGTTGGCCGTGGTCCAGGCCGGTCATTGGCGTCCCTTCGTAGAGCCGCACGCCCAATTGCAGCGCCACCCGGCGCAGACCGCGCACCAGTTTGCCCGGCTGCACGCTGGCTGCAGCCGGGGAGAACCAGCCTTCCAGGTGCTTGCTCGAACCGGCCATGCGCTGCACGTCTTCCAGCGGGCGCTTGCTGAAGGAGTTGATGCCGTGCTTCTCCAGCGCGGCGATGACACTGTCGGTGGAGCCCACCTGCGCGACGTTGGTGGCGGTGTAGAGGGTGCCGTCCGGGCGGTAGTCGGCATCCACGCCATAGCGCTCGCAGAATTCCCCGATGGCGTGGATGCTCCGCTCCGACTCGCGCACCAGGCGGATCGCCTCGGCCAGGCCGAACAGGCGCTCCAGGGTGAAGAACTTCGCCGACCAGGACAGCGCGCAGCCGCCGTTGCGCCCACTGGCACCGGCACCGCAGAGGTCGGCCTCGACGATGACGATGTCGAGTTCCGGGTTCTGCTCCTTGAGCAGAATGGCGGTCCACAGACCGGTGTAGCCGCCACCGACGATGCAGACGTCGGCGCGGGTCTCGCCTTCGAGCGCGGCCGCGCGCTCGTTATCACTTAGCAGGGCCTGTTCGAGCCAGAAGGGGCGCATGGCGTTCTCCGTGGTCATTGGTCGGGCAGGGCGGCGGTGGCGATCATCTCCACGCGCCAGGCGGGGTCGATCAACTGCGCCAGGGTGCAGGCGCGGGTCGGGGCATGGCCGAGCGGGAAGAAGTCGTCCCACACGGCGTTCAGCCCGGCGTAGTCCGCGTGATCGGCCAGCAGGATGCGCACCGACAACAGGTGGGTGCGATCGGCGCCGAGGCTGTGCAGCAGTTGCTCGATGCCGTGGAGAATTTCCCGCGTCTGGCCCTCGATGCCGGCGGCGGTATCGCTGGCGACCTGGCCGCCGATGTAGAGCGTGTGGTCGTGCAGGACCATTTCGGCGCGGCGTTTCACCACGCCGAAGCGTTCGATGTTCATGGGGATTACCTGTAGCGGAGGTGGAGGCACATCCTTGTGCAGGGACTTCAGGAGCGCGCCATGCGCACCTTCACGGAGCGGTTCGGAACGCGTGCGGCCGAGGACGCGGAGCCCTCCGGCAGGCTGTTCCAGTGCGGCAGCAGAATCGCGGCGGAGACCAGCGCGGCGATGGTGAAGCCGATGAACACGCTGTAGGTATCGAAGTAGCCGGGCAACAGGCCGCCGAGGATCGCGCCGACCGAGCCGCAACCATTGACGAAGCCGGCGGCGGTGGCGGCGGCCTTGCCGGTGCCGAAGTCGATGGCGGCTGAACCGCTGATCATCGAGTCCGGTCCGTAGAGGGTCAGGCCCATCATGAACAGCAGGGCGAATACCAGCAGGCTGCTGCCGGTCTGCATGGCCGGGACGAACAGCGCCAGGCAGGCGGTGAGGGCGATCAGGCTGATCACGCAGGCCGGCATGCGCCGTGCGCCGAAGATCTTGTCCGAGGCCAGGCCGATCAGGATCGGCCCGAGCAGGCCGGCGATCTCGAAGGAAGTCGGCAGGATCGCTGCACCCACCTTGCCCAGTCCGGGCATTCGTTCATAGACGATCACCGGGCCCCACAGCAGTATCGCGTAGCGCGCCGGCTTGAGCAGAAAGTAGGCCAGGCCCAGGGTCAGTACGGTGCGATTGCGCAGCACCAGGCGCAGGGTTTCGCTGATGCCGGGGTTCTGCCCCTCGGGCTTGAAGCCGGCGTAGCGCACGGCCTCGGGTTCGTCTTCCAGCGGTGGCAGGCCGACGTCCTGCGGGCGATTGCGCTGCAGCAGCAGGAACAGCACGGCCACGCCGCCCACCACCGCGGCGCTGGAGTAGAAGGCCGCATGCCAGGTACCGAACACCGAATACGCCCACCAGCCGGCGAAGGGCGAGGCGACCAGCCCACCGAAGGCGTAGCAGGTGCTCCACAGGCCGAGGATGCGACCGCGTTCGTGGGTGGCGAAGAAGCTGCCGATGTTCTTGCACAGCCCCGACCAGCCGGTGGACTGCGCCAGGCCCTGGATGACCATGCAGGTGGCGAACACCGGCAGGGTCGCCCAGGTGCCCATGACGATGGCCGCAGCGGCGGAAATCACCAGGCCGCCGAGCACCACCACCCGTGGGCCGAAGCGGTCGGCGAGCACACCCCAGGTGAACTGGCCTACGGCGTAGGCCGCGAGATAGGTGGCGTCGAGATTGGCCATCATGGCCTTGTCGAGGTGGAAGCTAGGGTCCTCGCCGATGCCCAGCTTGGCCACCGAGAAAGCCTTGCGAGTGAAGTAGAAGGCCGCGTAGGCCAGCCAGGTGATGGCGAAGATCTGCCAGCGCCAGCGTTGGATCGATGCGAAGGGCGAGCGCGATGCTGCGTTGCCGTGAGGGTTGAGCATGATCTGACCTCGTTCTTGTTGTGTGTGCTGTGCCGGCAGTCGTTGAGGTAACGCCTTTCTTGTTCTTGTTGTTCTAGGAGCATGAGCACTGCGCGTCGCCGAGGCGGCGCGGGTCAGAAGCACGGAGGCTGTTCTGCGTACCGCCGAAAAACACGTGGGAAGCGGCGGTGAAGCGATAGAAACAATTCCGAATAAATAACTGAAATCGATTTATCAAATTTTAAAAATAAGTTTTCCTTTTAAGTTCGTTGCTGTGCGACCTTCGCGTCCAGGTCGTATGACCCTGTAGTCGCTTTCCGTCGATTGGCTGGAAAGCGGTCAGATCGCCGCTTGCGAGGAATGCCTGCATGTCCGTTTCACACGCTCAGCTCAAAGCCTTCCATGCCGTCGCCGTGCACGGCAGCTTCACTCGTGCCGCGGAGCGCCTGTTCCTCACCCAGCCGGCCGTATCCGACCAGGTTCGCAAGCTGGAGGAGCGGTACGGCGTGCTGCTGTTCCATCGCAACAAGCGCTCGGTACGGCTGACGGAATTGGGCGAGCGCCTGCTGGCGGTGACCCAGAGATTGTTCGTGATCGAGGCCGAGGCCCAGGAGCTGTTGCAGGAGTCCAGCGCGCTGCAGACCGGCAGCCTGGTGCTGGCGGTGGATGCGGCAGTTCACCTGCTGCCGCAGGTGGCGCTGTTCTGCCAGCGCCACCCCGGCATTCGTGTACGCATCGAGACGGGCAATACCGACGAGTCGCTGCAGGCTTTGTTCGGCTATCGCGCCGACCTGGCGCTGCTCGGGCGTGCGGTGGAGGACGAGCGCCTGGTGTCCTTTACCCTGCGCCGTGACCCCATCGTCGCCTTCGTCGCCAGCGGCCATCCCTGGGCGGGCCGCGAGTCGATCCATCTGGCTGACCTCGACGACGCGCCGTTAGTGCTGCGTGAGCACGGCTCGGTCACCCGCCAGACGCTGGAGGAGGAAATGCGCCGCGCCGGCTTGCGCATGCGCGCGGCGATCGAAGTCGAGGGCCGCGAGGCCGCCCGTGAGGCGGTCGTGGCGGGCATTGGCGTGGGCGTGGTGTCGGCGGCGGAATTCGGTTCGGACAACCGTGTCCAGGCATTGCCGATCGTCGATTGCGAACGACACATGAGCGAGACGCTGGTGTGCCTGCGTGAGCAGAGCACGCGGCGAATCGTGGCGACTTTTCTCGACCTGGTGAAGGAAGATTTGCCGGCGTAGGGCGTACAACCGTTCGCGGTTGTACGCCGATACCCTTGGCTCATCGTGGCCCCGAGGCTCACCGGGCAGCGGTTGAACGGCGGATAGCGCGGAGTGTTATACGCCCTACGGCGGATTCAGCCCTCCGCCAACTCCAGAAACGCACTCACCACCCGCAATCCCCGGCGGCGCTCCAGGCAACCGATGGCGTGTCGATTCATCAGGCCCTCGCCGCTCAGGGGAATGGCCTTCACGCGTGGGTCGGGACTCACCTCCATCGACGACACGATGCCCACCCCCAGTTCCGCCGCGACCGCCTCGGTCACCGCCTCACGGCTGTCCAGCTCCAGCAGCACCCGCGGCTCCACCGACTGGGCCGAGCAGGCTGCGTCAAAGGTACGCCGGGTGATGGAATCGGGCTCGCGCAGCACCATGATCTGCTGATCCAGTTCAGCCAGCGGCAGTTCGCCGACATACCCGGCCCACGCATGGCTGGCCGGCACCAGCGCGCAGATGCGCGATTCCACCAGCTCGCGCAGGAACAGCCCGGCGCGCGGCTCCACTTCGGTCAGCACAGCGATATCGACGTGTTCGTCCAGCAGCGCGGCGAGGGTTTCCTGGGCGTTGCCCAGACGCAGGTTGACGGTGATGCCGGGGTAGCTTGCACGCAGCCGGGCGAGCATTGGCATCACCAGGTGCGGGCCGTCGGCGGCCACTTCGATGCGCCCAGTCACCAGCTCGCGGCTGGCGTCGAGCATGGCCTCGGCTTCCTCCTCCAGGGCGAATAGTGTGCGACTGATAGCTGACAGGCGTACGCCATCTTCTGTCAGTTCCACGCCACGCGCAGTGCGGCGGAACAGGTTGACCTGGTAGTGCTCCTCCAGCGCCTTCACATGTCCGGTCACCGCTGGCTGGCTGATGAACAGGCGCTCGGCGGCGCGGGTGAAGCTGCGTTCGCGGGCGACGGCGTCGAAGGCGCGGAGCTGGAAGAGGTTCATAAGGTATATGTCCGGCTTATGCAGTGCATCGTGATAAACAATTTGAACGATATCTGCCCGGCCGGCAAGTTATGCCCAGGCCACGGCGAACCCGCCCGGCCCAACCGAATTCAGCCCTGACGACGTTCCCAAGAAAGAGGAATCGAGCATGAGCACTGCCGAGCGAGCCCCCATCCTGCTGACTCCCGGTCCGCTGACCACGTCCCCCCGCACCCGTCGCGCCATGATGGTCGACTGGGGGTCCTGGGACCGCGACTTCAACGACCTGACTGCCGACGTCTGCAAGCGCCTGCTGGCGATCATTCACGGCGAGGCGACCCACACCTGCGTACCCCTGCAGGGTAGCGGCACCTTCTCCGTCGAAGCTGCCATCGGCACCCTGGTGCCGCGTGATGGCAAGGTGCTGGTGCTGATCAATGGCGCCTATGGCAAGCGCCTGGCGAAGATCTGCCAGGTGATCGGCCGCGAGTTCAGCACCTTCGAAACCGAAGAGGACGTGCCGACCACCGCCGCCGACGTCGACCGCCTGCTCAGCGCGGACCCGAGCGTCACCCACGTTGCGCTGATCCACTGCGAAACCAGTACCGGCATCCTCAACCCGCTGGAGGACATCGCCAAGGTCATCGAGTCCCACGGCAAGCGTCTGATCATCGATGCCATGAGCTCCTTCGGCGCGCTGGATATCGACGCCCGCCGCATTCAGTTCGATGCGCTGATCGCCGCTTCCGGCAAATGCCTGGAAGGCGTACCGGGCATGGGCTTCGTCTTCGCCCGCAGCACCGCCCTGAACGCCAGTGCCGGCAACTGCCACTCGTTGTCCATGGACCTCCAGGACCAGCACGCCTACATGGCCAAGACCGGCCAGTGGCGCTTCACGCCGCCGACCCACGTGGTCGCCGCGCTGCATGAAGCGTTGAGCCAGTACGAGGAAGAGGGCGGCCTCGCGGCCCGTCATCAGCGTTACGCAAACAATTGCCAGACTCTGCTGGCCGAGATGGCCGGGCTGGGGTTCCGCAGCTTCCTGCCGGCCGAGATCCAGGCGCCGATCATCGTCACCTTCCATGCCCCCAGTGACGCCCGCTACAGCTTCACCGAGTTCTACAACCGGGTGCGCGCGAAGGGTTTCATCCTCTACCCGGGCAAGCTGACCCAGGTGGAAACCTTCCGCGTCGGTTGCATCGGCCAGGTCGATGCCA
The DNA here is from genome assembly GCF_057444315.1 of Pseudomonas sp. PVC-3-1. Lineage (NCBI taxonomy): Bacteria > Pseudomonadati > Pseudomonadota > Gammaproteobacteria > Pseudomonadales > Pseudomonadaceae > Pseudomonas > Pseudomonas sp. PVC-3-1. The sequence continues at coordinate 4,844,278 of NZ_CM172023.1, read as the reverse complement.
GCGGCATGCGCGCCGCCGTCGCGGCCATCGCCGAGACGCTGAAGGAAATGGAAGTTTTCGAAATCTGACGCCCGCCCGAATTCTCACAGGATTGAACGCCATGAATTACGAACAACCCAAGCAACTGCAAGCTGTCATCCTCGACTGGGCCGGCACCGTGGTCGACTTCGGCTCCTTCGCGCCGACGCAGATCTTCGTCGAAGCCTTCGCCGAGTTCGGCGTGCAGGTCAGCCTGGAAGAAGCCCGCGGCCCGATGGGCATGGGCAAGTGGGACCATATCCGCACGCTGTGCGACATCCCGGCCATCGCCGAGCGCTACAAGGCCAAGTTCGGCCGTGTGCCGAGCGACGATGACGTCACTGCCATCTACGAGCGTTTCATGCCGCTGCAGATCGAAAAGATCGCCGAGCATTCGGCGCTGATTCCCGGCGCGCTGGACGCCATCGCCGCCGTGCGCAAAGGTGGGCTGAAGGTCGGTTCCTGCTCCGGTTATCCGGCGGTGGTGATGGAAAAGGTCGTCGCCCTGGCGAAGACCAACGGCTACGTCGCCGACCACGTGGTCGCCACCGATGAAGTGCCCAATGGTCGGCCGCACCCGGCACAGGCGCTGGCCAATGTGATCGCCCTGGGCATCAATGACGTGGCAGCCTGCGTGAAGGTCGACGACACCTGGCCGGGCATCCTCGAAGGCCGCAGCGCCGGCATGTGGACTGTGGCGCTGACCTGCTCGGGCAACGCCCTGGGCCTGACCTATGAGCAGTACAAGGCACTGCCGGCGGAGAAGCTGGAGCAGGAGCGCCGTCGCATCGGCCAGATGTTCGAGGGCTCGCGTCCGCATTACCTGATCGACACCATCGTCGAACTGCCGGCGGTGATCGCCGATATCAATGCGCGCCTGGCGCGGGGCGAGATGCCGCAAAGCAGCTGACGCTTGGTGTAAACGAGGAAGGCCCGCATGTTGCGGGCCTTTTTGTCTATGTTGGTCGGACCGATGGGGCTCTCTGTGGGAGCGGAGCTTCTCCGCGATGCTCTTGCTTACGGTTAGGTGTGTCTGCGCTGCTTCGGCGTGTGCGCGGACTCCCTCGGGCGAGTCACTTCTTCCAAACGCCGAAGAAGTAACCAAGAAGGCTTGCTCCGGACATCCGGTTTTTCGCTTAGGCGAAAAATTCCCTCGTTGAACGGGGCATTCGGGGTGCGCGGACATTTCTCTGGAAGTCCTCGAAGCCAAAGCGGCGGGTGCTTGCTGTCGTAGGAGCGGACTCTGTCCGCGATGATTCCGCCCAGCTCCCTGTTCGGACGGGTGCGGCGGTAAGTCTCTCGCGGACAGAGTCCGCTCCTACGCCGCGCAAACGCCGGAGTCGATCTGTAGGAGCGGGCATGCCCGCGATGAGCGCCGATAAGCGTGGCTGTAGTGGATTCAGTTCACGACGTTGCGCACAAACCGCACCAGTACATCCCCATGGTTCTGGTAGGAAAACGGCTGGTTGCTCTTGAACACATGGAACCCACCGGCCTCGACGTCCACCGTCTCCTCGGCGAGGACAATGGTCAGCCGGCCTTCGATGACATAGGCCATGTCGTACCAGCCTTCGGCGTCGGGCTCGGCGTTGTAGCGGTCGCCGGGGGCGAGCGCCCAGTGCCAGAGTTCGGCCTGGCGGGTGGCGGGGGTGCTGGCGAGGAGGGTGCCGCGGCTGTCGGCCTGCTGGCCGCCCCAGGCGACGGCGTCGACACGGGACAGGCCACCGGTGGAGGGCGGGCGAACCAGATCGGCAAAGGTGACTTTCAGGGCGGCGGCGATGCGGTCAAGGGTGGCGAGGCTGACGTTGGTGTCGCCGCTCTCGATGCCGACCAGCATCCGCCGGCTGACGCCCGAGGCCTTGGCCAGTGCGTCCTGGCTGAAGCCGGCGCTGCGGCGGTGGGTCTTCACGTTATCGGCGACGTGCACCAGCACACTGGGACGTTCGGAAGGAGTGGGCAGTATATTGCTCATTCTGGCCTTTTTGCGCATTATGTTGCGCATAACAGTCAACCAAGAAATCCCAACCGTTGCAACGCCTGTTCAGGTCCGCATCATGCCTCGCTCTCGCTTTCTGTCCACTGCCTTCCCCATTCTCATCCTGATCGTGTCGATGGCCTCGATCCAGACCGGCGCATCGGTCGCCAAGAGCCTGTTCCCGGTGCTCGGCGCCGAAGGCGTGACCTCCATGCGCCTGGTCTTCGCCGCCATCCTCCTGCTGGCGATCCTCCGCCCGTGGCGCACCTCGCTGCGTGGCAAGCCGCTCAAGCCGTTGTTCATCTACGGCGTGACCCTGGGCCTGATGAACCTGACTTTCTACATGGCGCTGCAGACCATTCCGCTGGGTGTGGCCGTTGCTCTGGAGTTCACTGGGCCGCTGGCGGTGGCGCTGTTCTATTCGCGCAAACCCATCGACTTCCTGTGGATCGCCATCGCGGTGGTCGGCCTCGGCCTGCTGCTGCCCATTGCGGACTTCGGCAATGGCATCGACCCCAAGGGCGCCGCGCTGGCGCTGGGGGCGGGTGTCTGCTGGGGGCTCTACATCATCTTCGGCCAGCGTGCAGGCAATGACCTGGGCGCGCAGGGTGCCGCACTGGGCATCAGCATCGCGGCGATCTGCGTGGCGCCGATCGGCATTGCCCACAGTGGCATGGCGCTGTTGGATGTCAGCCTGTTCCCGGCGTTGCTGGGCGTGGCGATCCTCTCCAGTGCCTTGCCCTATACCCTCGAGATGGTCGCCCTGACCCGTCTGCCGGCGCGCACCTTCGGCACCCTGATGAGCATCGAGCCGGCGTTCGGGGCGTTGTCCGGCCTGGTGTTCCTCGGCGAGCAGCTGACGTCGCACCAGTGGATCGCCATCGGCGCCATCATCGTGGCCTCTGTTGGGACGACATTGAGCAGTCGACCGAAGCCGGCACTGGTCACTGACTGATCCGGGGATACGAAACGAAAAAGCCGCCCTCGGGCGGCTTTTTTGTTGATGTAGGAGCGAGCTTGCTCGCGAACGGATTTCCCGAGGGCATGGGCGTCAAGCGGTTCGCGAGCAAGCTCGCTCCTACAGATTCCTTGACGTATTGCGCTATCAGCCAGCCACGCGCCTCTCGTTCAGCACGATCTGCCGCTTGGCGCTGCGCGACAGGCGGATGCACAGCATTATCGCCGCGCAGGTCAGGCCGACGATCAGACCTTCCCACAGGCCGCGCGGGCCGGTGGGTTCCTGCAGCCAGTGGGCGAGGCCGAGGCTGTAGCCCACCGGCAGGCCGATGCCCCAGTAGGCGAACAGGGTCATGATCATGGTCGCGCGGGTGTCCTGGTAGCCGCGCAGGGCACCGGCGGCGGTGACCTGTACGGCGTCGGAGAACTGGAACAGCGCGGAGAACACCAGCAGCGTGGCCGCCAGCGCCAGTACGTCCGGGTCCTGGGTGTAGAGCCCGGCGATGTGTTCACGCATCAGCAGCATGCCGCTGGCGGAAATGCAGGCGTACGCCAATGCCGCGCCCATGCCCACGCCGGCAGCGAAGCGCGCATCGCGCGGGGCCCCGGCGCCCAGCGACTGGCCGACGCGCACCGTCACGGCCATCGCCAGCGAATAGGGAATCATGAACACCAGCGCACTGAAGTTCAGCGCCACCTGGTGCCCGGCGACGACCTTCTCGCCAAGCTCGCCGATCAGCAGGGCGATCACCGAGAAGATGCTGGACTCGGCGAACACCGCGATGCCGATGGGCAAGCCCACCGCCACCAGGCTGCCGATCACCTTCGGTTGCGGCAGTTCCCAGTGGCGGAACAGTTCGCTGGGCTTGTAGACCTTGGCCCAGTTCACCCACACCAGCATGCCCAGCAGCATGAACCACATCACCGAGCCGGTGGCCCAGCCGCAGCCGGGGCCGCCCAGGGCCGGGAAGCCGAGGTGGCCGTATATCAGCACGTAGTTGATCGGGATGTTCAGCATCAGCCCGCAGATGCCCAGCACCATGCTCGGGCGGGTCCGGCCCAGGCCGTCGCTGTAGCAGCGCAGAACGTGGTACAGCGCAACCGCCGGCAGGCCGCAGGCGATGCCGCGCAGGTAGAAGCAACTGGGCTCGATCAGCGCTTGCTCGACCTTCATCGCCCGCAACACCGGCTCGGAGAGCAGCCACAGCGTCGCTCCCGCCAGCGGGCCGACCAGCAGCGCCAGCCACAATGCCTGACGCACCAGCGGGCCGGTGCCGGCCTGGTCGCCCGCGCCGTAGCGCTGGGCCACCTTGGCAGTAGTGGCGAGCAGTGTGCCGGTCATCAGCAGGAAGATCGGAATCCAGATCGAGTTGCCCAGCGCCACGGCAGCCAGGTCGCGCGGCCCCACGCTGCCAGCCATCACCGCATCGACGAAGCCCATGGCGGTAGTGGCCAGCTGGGCGATCATGATCGGTGCTGCGAGGGTCAGCAGTTCCTTGAGTTCGGTGGCGGTGCGCCGTCCGCGGGAGACGGGCTGGGCGAGGCTGGTCACGGCTTTCCTTGGCAAGAAGAATTGGCGGGAAGCCGGCCAGTTTAAGGGGTGTCGGTGCGGACAGGAAAGCAGGTGTTTGCCGCGAGTCCCTCTGGACGTCGCGAGAAGCCTTACCTGCAGCGACGGCTGAGGTGTTTTCGGTAAGTTTGTACCTGGGCTTGCCCCTCACCCCAACCCTCTCCCGGAGGGAGAGGGAGCTGGAAGTACCGGCTGATGCCAAGATTTCATCCTGCACTGAACGATCCCCTCTCCCTTTGGGAGAGGGTTAGGGTGAGGGCTGATTCGAGCACAGAGTTTCGGGCTGGAAGCTGACCACGCGGCGTTTGTGTCCGTTGCTGCACAACCGATCAGTGCGCCTATACCGCCCGCCACGCTGGTAAAGTAGCCGCAGCCGATTTCTGGAGTCAGCCCATGCGTATCCTTGCCGATGAAAACATTCCCCTGGTCGAAGCCTTCTTCGGCGCCCATGGTGATATCCGCCGTCTGCCGGGGCGCGGGATCGACCGTGCCGCCCTGGGCGATGCCGAAGTCCTGCTGGTGCGCTCGGTGACCGACGTCAGCCGCGAGTTGCTCGCGGGCAGCCAGGTGAAGTTCGTCGGCACCTGCACCATCGGCACCGATCACCTGGACCTCGACTACTTCGCCGAGGCCGGTATCGCCTGGTCCAGCGCGCCAGGCTGCAACGCCCGCGGCGTGGTGGATTGGGTGCTGGGCAGCCTGTTGGCGCTGGCCGAAGTACATGGCGCCAAGCTCTCTGAGCGTCGTTATGGGGTGATCGGCGCGGGGCAGGTGGGCGGACGCCTGGTGGATGTGCTGCGTGGGCTGGGTTGGGATGTCCGCGTTTGCGACCCACCGCGCGCTGCCGCCGAGGGCGGTGACTTCCGCAGCCTGGAAGAAGTGCTGCGCGAGTGCGACGTGATCAGCCTGCACACGCCGCTGACCCGTGACGGCGAAAACCCGACGCGCCACCTGATCGACGCCGCGCGCCTGAAGGCGCTGCGCCCCGGCACCTGGCTGATCAACGCCAGCCGTGGCGGCGTAGTCGATAACACAGCGCTGCGCATTCACCTGGAATCCGGCGCGGATATCGACGTGGCGCTGGATGTCTGGGAGGGCGAGCCGGAAGTGAACGTACGCCTGGCCGAACTCTGCCGCATTGCCACTCCGCACATCGCCGGCTACAGCCTCGACGGCAAGCTGCGCGGTACGGCGCAGATCTATGAGGCGTTCTGCGCCTGGCAGCAGCGCGCGCCGGAAGTCGATCTCGACGACCTGTTGCCCGCGCAATGGCTGGCCGAGCTGAGCCTTAAGGAAGAGTGCGACCCGGACTGGGCGTTGGCGATGCTCTGCCGCGCGGTATACGACCCGCGCAGTGATGACGCCAATTTCCGCCGTAGCCTGGTAGGCGATACCCAGACCCGGCGGGCGGCCTTCGACGCGTTGCGCAAGCACTACCCACCGCGCCGCGAGATCACCGGGCTGTGGGTGGACATCCAGGGCGAATCGCCGCGCCTGGAAAGCCTGCTGACCGCGCTGGGCGCCAACCGGGTCGGGGAGTAGGGCGGACGCGCCGCCGTGTCGTCTGTACTGGACGTCAGCGGCGCGGTGGCTCGCAGGTCTTGTCCAGTTCCTGGCAGGCGCGCTGGATCATGTCTTCGGTGATCGGGACTTCACGGCCCTGGGCATCGATGATCGATCCGCCGACCGGCTGCTGCGGTTGGCGCGGGGTGGGGCGGGGAGTGGAATCACGGTGGGTTTGCAGGCTCATGGCCAATCTCCTCTACATCAGTGCATTGCAGTCTAGGCAGATCAGATGAAACCCCGGTGACAGAGGCTGCGCAGGGCAGCGCCGAAGAACCGTCACCGAAGACAGACGACCGTAATGCCCTCGCAGATTGCGTGCCAATCGCGAAGTCCCCGGTCGTTTGCTTGTCGTTATAGTGAGTGGAATGACCACTTCCCTGGTCCGACCCGGCCTTGCACCGGTGGTTCGAAGAAGTTTCCCTCGAGGATGAGTATGGACAGGATTCGCATAGGGCTGATCATCAATCCGCTGGCCGGTATCGGGGGCCCGACGGCGCTCAAGGGCAGCGACGGCGTTGCCGAACTGGCCCTGGCGCGCGGCGCTGAGCCACGGGCGGCGGAGCGCACGCGGGTCGCCCTGGAGCATCTGCTGTCGGTGCGTGAGCGCCTGGAATTCCTCACCTTTCCTGGCCCGATGGGCGCCGACCTGCTGGCCGACATGGGCTTCGCCCATCGCCAGGTGGGCGAACTGGAGCAGCAGCAGAGCAGCGCGGCGGATACCCGTCACGCCGTGCAGGCGCTGCAGCAGGCCGGCGTGGCGCTGATCCTCTTCGCCGGTGGCGACGGCACCGCGCGGGATGTCGCCGAGGTAGCCCGCGAAGGTCAGCCGGTGCTGGGCATTCCGGCTGGGGTGAAAATCCATTCCGGGGTCTATGCCATCAGCCCGCGCGCCGCCGGCGAGCTGGCGCGACGGCTGGTGGATGGCGGCCTGGTGCGCCTCACCCAGGGAGAGGTGCGCGACCTGGATGAAGCCGCCCTGCGTGAAGGCCGTGTCGCCGCGCGCAGGTACGCCGAACTGACCGTGCCCGAGGAAGGCCACTTCATGCAGCACGTGAAGCAGGCGGGTATGGAGACCGAGGAACTGGTGCTGGCCGATCTCGCCGCCTGGCTGGAAGACAGCTGGGAAGATGATGTGCGCTATGTTTTCGGCCCCGGTTCGACGTTGCACGGGCTGGCCGCCGACCTGCACCTGGACACCACGCTGCTGGGCGTCGACGTGATCGAGAACGGCGCAGTGATCGCCCGCGACGTTACCGAGGCGCAGCTGTTCGAGTTGGTGGACGGGCATCCGGCCTTCCTGCTGGTGACCGCCATCGGTGGGCAGGGGCATATCCTTGGGCGCGGCAACCAGCAGATCAGTCCGCGCGTGCTGCGCGCTATCGGAATCGAGCGCCTTCGGGTGATCGCCACCAAGCGCAAGCTGGGCACCCTCGAAGGCCGGCCGCTGCTGGTGGACAGCGGCGACGTCGGGCTGGACGCGAGCTTCCCGGCGGCCGTGCGGGTGTGGGCCGGTTACAAGGAAGAACTGCTCTATCCGCTGGGTTGGGGTAGCGAAGTCTGAAGATCCACTCCTCAGTACGGTGGTGCAGGTAACCGAGCCTGATCTAGACTCCTGCGCTCCGTGAAACCGTAAGAGGGGCAGGGCATGCATTCGGGCGGTTGTCTGTGCGGCGCGGTGCGCTACGAGATCAGTGGTGAGCTGGCGCCGATCCAGGTCTGTCATTGCAGCCAGTGCCGCAAGGCGCAGGGCGGCCCGTTCGCCACCAACATTCCGGTGGAGGTCGCCCGGTTCAGGCTGCTCAGTGGGGCGGCGCAACTGGCCGAATTCCGCGCTTCGCCGCAGAAGAAACGAGTGTTCTGTCGCACCTGCGGGTCGCCCATCTACAGTGCCCGTGACGCGCTGCCGGAAATATTGCGGGTGCGTGCGGGAACCCTGGACGAACCCTTGCGGACAAACCTCGAAGCACATTACTACGTCGGGTCCAGGGCCTCCTGGTGGCCACTGGCAGACAATCTGCCCCAGTACCAGGGCAGCAAGCCGGGATGAGGGAGCTGGCGTGACCAGCAGCAGTCAGGGAGCAACAGGGTCAGTGGGAATGGAACGGAAATTTCGCGTGCTGGTGCTGGGCGGTTACGGCAACTTCGGCAGCATCATCGTCCGTCGCCTGAGCGCTATCGACGGCATCCGCGTGCTGGTGGGCGGACGTGATCAGCGTCGCGCCAACGAGCTGGCTTCCCAGGTGGGGGGCGAGGCGGTGTGCCTGGACATGAACCAGCCGACGCTGGCCGGGCGTCTCAATGAACTGAAGGTCGACCTGGTGATTTCCACTGCCGGGCCCTTCCAGGGGCAGGATTATCGTGTGGCCCGCGCCGCCATCGGTGCCCGCGCGCACTACATCGATCTGGCCGATGCGCGCCAGTTCGTCTGCGGCATCCACGAACTCGACCGTGCCGCCCGCAGCGCCGGCGTGCTGGTGTGCACTGGCGCCAGCTCCGTGCCGGCGCTGGCGGCGGCGGTCATCGACGAATTGCTGCCGCGCTTCCAGCGCCTGGACAGCATTCACCACGGCATCAGTTCTTCGGCGAAGATTCCCGGCCAGGCGACCGTCTCGGCGGTGCTGGGTTATTGCGGCAAACCCGTTCGCCAATGGCGGCAAGGTCGCTGGCAGGACGTGCACGGCTGGCAGGGGCTGAATCGCCACCGCTTTGCCGCGCCTCTCGGGTCGCGCTGGCTGGCCCATTGTGATGTGCCGGACCTGGACCTGTTCCCGCAACGCTATCCCGGCGTGCAGGACGTGCGCTTCTCCGCCGGTTTGGGCCTGCGCCTCACCCAGTTCGGCACCTGGGGCTTGTCCTGGCTGGTGCGTGCGGGACTGGTGAAGGATGCCGCGCGGCTCGGCGCCGGCCTGCACCGCCTGGCGGTCGCCATGGAGCCGCTGGGTGATGGACGCAGCGGCATGTTCGTGCAGTTGCAGGGCGTCGACGGAGACGGCAAGCCCCTGGCGCTGTGCTGGGAAATGCTCGCACAGCAGGACCATGGCCCGAACATCCCCTGCATGGCGGCGGTGGCACTGGCACGCAAGCTGGCCGCCGGAGAGCTTCGCCAGCGCGGTGCCACGCCGTGCATCGGCCTGCTGACCAGCGGCGAATACGTGGCCGAACTGGACGGCCTGGATATCTCCCATGGCCTGCGCGAGCTGGCCGTGCACTGAGTTCGGGGTGTTGCCTGGGAAACAGTCGATCAGCAGTGCTGTTGCCTGAGTGACACGAGGCGCCGGTAAAACCGGCGGAAGTGCCCTGAAATCGTACATTTCCTTGTTGTTTCGGCCCTTTCTGGGGTTGGTACGGCCCTTGCTCAAGGCCTCTGTACCTAGCGCAACAGTCAACAGGGAAAACCCATGACCAGCCCCATCAAAGTGGTCGCCGTCTCCGGCGGCACCTATCGCCCCTCGCGCACCCTGGTGCTCACCCAGGCCGTGCTCGATGCACTCGGCGAGCAGCTTCCGGTAGAAGCCCGAATCATCGAACTGGCCGACATCGCCCGCCCGCTGGGTGCCGCATTGTCCCGCCAGGAACTCTCCGCCGAGCTGGAAGCCACCCTGCGCGAGATCGAGACCGCCGACCTGCTGGTGGTTGCCTCACCGGTCTACCGTGGCTCCTATCCGGGCCTGCTCAAGCACCTGTTCGACCTGGTGGACATGAACGCCTTGATCGACACCCCGGTGCTGCTCGCCGCCACCGGCGGCAGCGAGCGCCACGCGCTGGTCCTCGACCACCAGTTGCGCCCACTGTTCAGCTTCTTCCAGTCGATCACGCTGCCCATCGGCGTGTATGCCAGCGAAGCGGACTTCGCCAACTACCAGATCACCAGCGACACCCTGCGCGCCCGCATCCAGCTGGCCGCCGAACGCGCAGCGCCGCTGTTCGCCCGCCCGCAACTGCGCAAGACTGCCTGAGGAGCCCGCGATGAACGTGTTCTGGTTCCTGCCCACTCATGGCGACGGCCACTTCCTTGGTACCAGCGAGGGTGCGCGCCCGGTATCGCTGCCGTATCTCAAGCAGATCGCCCAGGCTGCCGACTCCCTCGGCTATTACGGCGTGCTGATTCCCACCGGCCGCTCCTGCGAGGATTCGTGGGTGGTCGCCTCGGCCCTGGCACCGCTCACCGAGCGCCTGCGTTACCTGGTGGCGATCCGTCCCGGCATCGTCTCACCGACGGTGTCCGCGCGCATGGCGGCGACCCTGGATCGCCTGTCCGGCGGGCGCCTGCTGATCAACGTGGTCACCGGTGGCGACCCGGATGAAAACCGCGGCGACGGCATCCACCTGAGCCACGCCGAGCGCTACGAAGTCACCGACGAATTCCTGCGCATCTGGCGTCGCGTGCTGCAGGGCGAGTCCGTGGATTTCAACGGCAAGCACCTGCAGGTGGAGAACGCCAAGGCGCTCTATCCGCCGATCCAGAAGCCGTATCCGCCGCTGTATTTCGGCGGCTCCTCCGCCGAAGCGCACGACCTCGCCGCCGAGCAGGTGGACGTCTACCTGACCTGGGGCGAGCCGCCGCAAGCGGTTGCGCAGAAGATTGCCGATGTGCGCGAGAAAGCCGCGAAGCAGGGCCGCACCGTCAAGTTTGGCATCCGCCTGCACGTGATCGTCCGCGAGACCGCCGAGGAAGCCTGGCAGGCCGCCGACAAGCTGATCGCCAATATCTCCGACGAGACCATCGCCAACGCGCAGAAATCCTTCGCCCGCTTCGACTCCGAAGGCCAGCGGCGCATGGCTGCGCTGCACGGCGGGCGGCGTGACCAGTTGGAGATCTACCCCAATCTCTGGGCCGGTGTCGGCCTGGTGCGCGGCGGCGCCGGTACCGCGCTGGTGGGCGACCCGCAGCAGGTCGCCGAGCGCATCAAGGAATACGCGGACCTGGGGATCGACAGCTTCATCTTCTCCGGCTACCCGCACCTGGAAGAGGCGTACCGCTTCGCCGAACTGGTCTTCCCCTTGCTGCCCGAACCCTACGCGAGCCTGGCGGGTCGCGGGGTAACCAATCTCACCGGGCCGTTCGGCGAAATGATCGCCAACGACGTGCTGCCCGGACGCAAGGCGAGCTGAACCGCCATCCCTGATCTGCCGGGCAGCTTGCCCGGCAGATCCCGAATCGAATTGACCCGAATCGAACTGAAGAGGAAGCGAGCGTGAACGCCAATACGCGGCTCGACGCACAGACACCCGGGCAAATAGCCCAACGCCTGGCCGCCGGTTTCGCCGAAACCGCCGCCGAGCGCGACATCCGTGGCGGCACGCCGAAGGCCGAGCGCGACGCGCTGCGCCAGAGCGGCCTGCTGTCGCTGATCATCCCCAGCGAGTACGGCGGCCTGGGCGCCGACTGGAGCACCACGCTGGACATCGTCCGTCAGTTCGCCGTGGTCGACAGCTCCATCGCCCACGTGTTCGGCTTCCAGCACCTGATGCTGGCCACCGTGCGGCTGTTCTCGCGGCCCGAGCAATGGCAGCCGTGGTTCGAGCTGACCGCGCGCAACCAATGGTTCTGGGGCAATGCGCTGAACCCGCTGGATACCCGCACCGTGTCGCGTACCTTCTCCGGCTGGCGCGAGTTTTCCGGGCGCAAGAGCTTCTGCTCCGGCGCGCTGGATTCGCAAATGCTGATTGCCTCGGCGCTGGACGGCGAGGGCGGCAAGCTGCTGATCGCCGCCATTCCCACCGCGCGCAGCGGCATCAGTCTCGCGCACGACTGGGACAACATGGGCCAGCGCCAGACCGACAGCGGCAGCGCTACCTTTGAGCGCGTGCGCGTGGAGGAGAGCGAGCTGCTGCTCGACCCAGGCCCGCTGAGCACGCCGTTCGCCTGCCTCCGCCCGCTGATCGCCCAGCTGATCTTCACCCATGTGTTTCTTGGCATCGCCGAAGGCGCGTTCGAGGAAGCCCGCCAGTACACCCTCAAGGAAGCCCGTCCGTGGTTCCGCTCCAACGCCGCAACGGTAGGTGAAGACCCCTATGTGCTCGCGCATTACGGCGAGTTCTGGGTCGGCCTGGAAAGCACGCGCCTGCTGGTCCGTCGCGCAGCTCAACTGCTCGATGAAGCCTGGAGCAAGGGGGCGGCGCTGGATGCCGAGGAGCGCGGCCGGCTGGCCGTGGCCATCGCCACCGCGAAGGTCGCGGCCACCCGCAACGGCCTGGAAATCTGCAATCGCCTGTTCGAAGTCACCGGTGCGCGCTCCACCCATGCCGCGCTGCGCATCGACCGCTACTGGCGCAACCTGCGCACCCAGACCCTGCACGACCCGGTGGACTACAAGGTCCGCGAGCTGGGCGACTGGGCGCTGAACCAGCAACTGCCGCAACCGACTTTCTACTCATGAACGCGACCACACCCGAAGGGCTGCTGACGCTGCCCAAGTCCCCCGCGCTGGCCACCTCCATCCGCGCCACCGCCCAGGTCTTCGAGGACCCCAAATCCCAGGCGCTGCTCGACCACCTGCAGCAGGTCGCGCCCAGCGAGGCCAGTGTGCTGATCATCGGCGAGACCGGTACCGGCAAGGAACTGGTGGCGCGCCACATCCACAACCTCAGTGTTCGTCGCAGCGGGCCGTTCGTGGCGGTGAACTGCGGGGCCTTCTCCGAATCTCTGGTGGAGGCCGAGCTGTTTGGCCACGAGAAGGGCGCCTTCACCGGCGCGCTGGCGGCCAAGGCCGGCTGGTTCGAGGAGGCCGATGGCGGCACCCTGTTCCTCGACGAGATCGGCGACTTGCCGATGCCGATCCAGGTGAAACTGCTGCGCGTATTACAGGAGCGTGAGGTGGTGCGCCTGGGCTCACGCAAGAGCATCCCGATCAACGTGCGGGTGCTGGCAGCGACCAACGTGCAGTTGGAGAAGGCGATCAATGCCGGGCACTTCCGCGAGGACCTCTACTACCGCCTCAACGTCGTCAGCCTGGAGTTGTCGCCATTGCGCGAGCGGCCCGGTGACATCCTGCCGCTGACCCGCCATTTCATTGCCGAGTACAGCCGGCGCCTGGGCTACGGCCAGAGCCAGCTGAGTGCGGAAGCCGCGCAGAAACTGCGCAGCTATTCCTGGCCGGGGAACATTCGCGAGCTGGAGAACGTCATCCACCATACGCTGCTGATCTGCCGCGACGGCGTGGTGCGCGCGGAGGACCTGCACCTGTCCAACCTGCGCATCGAGCGCAGTGAAGAGCCGCGGCTGGAAGCCCTGGGCGCCGAGCAGATTCTCCAGCAGGCCTTCCAGCGCCTGTTCGAAGAGCAGGGCGGCAACCTGCATGCGCGAGTGGAAGATGCGCTGCTGCGCGCGGCCTATCGCTTCTGCCACTGCAACCAGGTGCACACCGCCAACCTGCTGGGCCTGAGCCGCAACGTCACCCGCACGCGGTTGATCGAGATTGGCGAGCTGGTGGTGAACAAGCGCCGGGGTGCATCGGTGATCGACCCGGAGCGGGGTGTGCGGCTATCCATCTAGGTCAGCTGAGGCCTGTCCATTTGGAGGTATTCGCCGCGGCCCACTGATCCACGGCAACGAAACCGGCCAGTGGCCAGCCTAGACTCCGGGACCGCCCATCCCAAGCGAAAGGAGTCACCCATGCACGTGGACATCGCCATCGTCGGCGCCGGCCCCGCCGGGCTTTGCCTGGCCCGATCGCTGTCGGGCAACGGCCTGTCGATCCTGCTGATCGACCGCCAGCCGCTGGCCGCCGTGGCCGAGCCCGCCGAGGACGGCCGGGAGATCGCGCTGACCCACGCCTCCCGCGCCGAGCTGCAGCGCCTGGGGATGTGGTCGCGGATCGACCCGCAGGAAATCTCGCCGCTGCGCGATGCCCAGGTGCTCAATGGCCCGTCGCTGTTCACCCTGCGCATCGAAGCCGAGCACGCTGGCGCCGAACAGCTGGGGTATTTCGTCTCCAACCAGATGATCCGTCGCGTCGCCTTCGATGCGGTGCACGAATGCGCGGATGTCTCGCTGGTGTGCGGACGCGCCTTGCGTTCGCTGCAGGTCCGGCAGGATGGCGTGGCGCTGACCCTGGACGATGACAGCCGCGTCCATGCGCGCCTGCTGGTCGCTGCCGACAGCCGCTTTTCCGAGACCCGCCGCATGCTGGGTATCGGTGCCAGCATGGAGGACTTCGGCAAGACCATGATGGTCTGCCGCATGGCCCACGAGAAACCGCACCACAACGTCGCCTGGGAGTGGTTCGGCTACGGCCAGACGCTGGCGTTGCTACCGATCAATGGCGACCGCTCCTCGGTGGTGCTGACTCTGCCGCAGCGTGAGATGGCGCCGCTGTTGGAGTTGGATGAGCAGACCTTCGCCCGCGAGATGGAGCGCCGTTTCGATCGCCGGCTGGGCGGCATGGAGCTGCTCGGCCCGCGTCACAGCTACCCGCTGGTTGGCGTGTATTCGGAGCGTTTCATCGGCCCGCGCAGCGCGCTGATCGGCGATGCCGCTGTTGGCATGCACCCGGTCACCGCGCACGGCTTCAACTTCGGTTTGCAGAGCCAGCGTCGGCTGGCCAACGAAATCCTCGCGACCCATCGCCGGGGTGGCGATATCGGTGGTACCTGGCCTCTGCGTCGCTATGCCATGGCCCATCGCCTGGCGACCTGGCCGTTGTACCAGGCCACCCGGTTGATCGTCGGCATGTACACCGATCCGCGTCCGCCGGTGCGCCTGTTGCGCAACGCCGGCCTGCGCCTGGCGCAGAACCTGCCACCGCTGCGCACGGCGATTGCCAAACACCTGACTCAGGGCGCGTAAGGGCGTTCGCGAGCAAGCTCGCTCCTACAACAGCACGCCGGTGCTTCCGGTGACTGTAGGAGCGAGCTTGCTCGCGAACCCATGCCTGCTCGTGATGCTGTCTGGAAACTATCGCGGACGGAGTCCGCTCCTACGTCACCGGTGAGCCCGGCGTAGGAGCGGACTGTGTCCGCGATGGCTATCCGCGCACGCGGACGGTCGATCATCAAGCCGCTTCGGTCTGCCGCGCCTTCTTCTGCTCCAGCTCGCGAACCAGCGGCAGCACCTTCTCGCCGAAGTAGCGCACCTCTTCCTGGAAGTGCAGGAAGCCCGCCAGCACCAGGTCCACGCCCACCGCCTTGAGCGCGACGATGCGCTCGGCGATCTGCTGGGGCGTGCCGATCAGGTTGGTCTTGAAGCCGTCGTTGTACTGCACCAGGTCCTCGAAGGTGGATTTGGCCCAGTTGCCTTCGCCCTCCGGTGACGCCGCACCGGCCTGTTTTGCGGCGTGGCCGAAGGCATTCACCGCTTCCGGGTCGGCCTTGTCGATGATCTCGGCGAGCACCGCGCGGGCCTCTTGCTCGGTATCGCGGGCGATGACGAAGGCGTTCACGCCGATCTTCACCGAATGTCCGTTGGCTGCGGCTTTTTCGCGGATGTCTTCCACCTGGGCCTTGATGCCTTCCACGCTGTTGCCGTTGGTGAAGTACCAGTCGGAAACGCGCGAAGCCATGTCCCGCGCTGCCCGCGAGCTGCCGCCCTGGAATATCTCCGGGTGTGGGCGCTGGATGGGTTTGGGCTTGAGGTTGTAATCGTGGAAGCGGTAGAAATCGCCCTTGAAGGTGAAGTCGTCCTGGGTCCAGATGCCCTTCAGGGCGCGGATGAATTCCTCCGAGCGACGATAGCGCTCGTCGTGCTCCAGCCAGGGTTCGCCGATGGCCTGGAACTCGCCCTTGAACCAGCCGCTGACGATGTTTACCGCGATACGCCCGGCGGTGAGCTGGTCGATGGTGGCCAGTTGCTTGGCGGCCAGCGCGGGCGTCCAGGGGCCGGGGAGGATGGCGGCGATCACCTTGAGTTTTTCGGTGGCGCCCAGCAGTGCGTGGCTGAAGGCCACCGACTCGTGCTGGTTCTCGGCGCCGTAGCCGGCGGTGAAGCGGATCTGCGTCAGCGCGTAGTCGAATCCGGCGTTCTCGGCGATGCGCGCGAGCTCGCGGTTGTAGTCGATGTCCCA
Source organism: Pseudomonas sp. PVC-3-1 (assembly GCF_057444315.1). Taxonomy (NCBI): domain Bacteria; kingdom Pseudomonadati; phylum Pseudomonadota; class Gammaproteobacteria; order Pseudomonadales; family Pseudomonadaceae; genus Pseudomonas; species Pseudomonas sp. PVC-3-1. Next base: position 4,828,191 of record NZ_CM172023.1, on the reverse strand, counting down.
ATGGGTGCGCTGTTCGATCTTGCTGACCACCAGGCCGCCACTGACATTGGGAACCCAGTAGGCAAAACGGATCGGTTGTTGGCTCACGGCTCGGCTCCTCGATGCTGCACTGCGGCGAAGGTGCCGCAGGGTGTACAGAGCGAAAGCCGTGCCACGGGAGGAATTTCCCGGCGCATCAGACACTTGGTCAATAGTCGGGACAACGGCCGCTGTTCCGTCTGGCGCAACGTTGCTGGCCATCTGTTGCCCAGGCAACAGTGCCGGGTGCGACAACCCGCCCCTGAGCAGGCGCCGGCAAGACTGTCAAAATCCGAGGTTCACCCGCTCACAGAAGCGGGAACCTCCTGCGTGCGAATCCATAACAGGAAAAATCCAGGGGGCACTACCATGGCCATCACTTCCAGCGATATCTGCAATGCCGCCGACGGGCTGTCCGGGTTCGTCGGCTTCAACCTCAAGACTGGCAAGTACATCGTGCGCTTCAGCGAGGACTCCTTCGGCATGGACGTGGCCGAGGACAGCATCCGCCCGGCCAGCGAGTTCGTCTGGGCGCCGAAGAACGGCGTGGTGATGACCCTGAGCCGCGAGTGCCTGCAGATACTCGCCGAGCAGAATATCCACGACCGCCTGAACCTCAACGAATCGCTGCTCACGTACCTGCGTCGTACCGATCTGCCGGAGATCGCCGCCGAGCGCCGGCTGAAGTGATCACCACGTCCGGCGCCGGGCATTGAGAGGTGGCACAGGTCAACAGGTTGCGCAGGAGCGGACTCCGTCCGCGATCGATGGCCGACAACTCCGAGCCGACCAGTTCCACATCGCGGACAAAGTCCGTTCCTACGCGCGGGGATACACCCGCTAGTTGGCCAGATCCTTGCGCATCTGAGCGACGTCGCTGGCGGTGACTGGCGCCGCCGCATTCCCCCAGGTATTGCGCACGTAGGTCAGTACATCGGCAATGTTGTCGTCGCTGAGGTTCCAGGCGAACGACGGCATGGCCGGGGCCGTTGGTGCGGCGTCGGTGCTCCCGGCGCGGCTGCCGGCCAACACCACGCGGATCAGCGAGGTCGGGTCGTTGTTGTTGACCAGCGGCGCGGCCGCCAGCGCCGGGAACAGGTGCTTCACACCGGTACCATTGCTGACATGGCAGGCGGAGCAGCGGTCGGCGTAGATCGCCTTGCCCGCCACCATCGCTGCGTCGGTCGCTGCCACTGGCGCCGGTGATGCTTTGCCTGCGGCGCCATCCTTGAGGTACACCGCCACGGCCAGCAGGTCTTCCTCGCTCCAGTGCTGGGTAGAGTTCTCCACCGCTTCGGCCATGGGGCCGGAGGCGATGTCGAAACGGTTGGCGCCGGTTTTCAGGTACTGCACGAGGTCCTGCGTGCTCCACTGGCCGATGCCGCTGTGCGGGTTGGCGGTGATGTCCGGGGCGACCCAGCCCTGCAGGTTGGCGCCGGCGAGGAAGCGGTCGTTGTCGTCACCGCCAATCAGGTTCTTCGGCGTGTGGCAGGTGCCGCAATGGCCAAGGCCTTCCACCAGGTAGGCGCCCCGGTTCCATTGTGGCGACTTGTCCGCCGAGGGCACGAATTCGCCCTGGGTGAAGTTCAGCCAGTTCCAGCCGATCAGGCTGGTGCGCACGCTGAAGGGGAAGGGCAACTGGTTGGTTTCCACCGGGTTGCGCACCGGCTGCAGGGTCTGCAGGTAGGCCCAGAGCGCGAGGTTGTCCTCGCGGCGCACCTTGGTATAGGCGGTGAACGGCATGGCGCCGTAGAGGCGCTTGCCGCCACGGCTATGCCCGGTGGACATCACGGCCTGGAAGTCGTCGAAGGTCCAGCGGCCCAGGCCGGTCTCGGGATCAGGGGTGATGTTGGCGCCCACCAGCTTGCCGAACGGTGTATCGATGGCCACGCCACCTGAGAAGGGCGCCTGGCCGGGCACGGTGTGGCACGCGGTGCAATCGCCCAGTACGGCCAGATAGCGGCCTTTCTCCACCAGGTTGTAGGAGTCCGCGCCCGTTCCCGCACTGGCTTGCTGCAGGTTCAGGCCCAGCAGGGCGAGGGCGCTGATGCGAAGGAGAGTCTTCATACGCTGATCATCTCCCCGGGGCGCTTGAGGTAAAGCCGGCGGATCGCATCGGCTGCCTTGAAGGCCAGTGCGCCGACGGTACCGGTGGGGTTGTAGCCGGGGTTCTGCGGGAAGGCCGATGAGCCGACGACGAACAGGTTGGGCACGCCCCAGACCTGCAGGTGCTTGTTCACCGAACTGTTCTTCGGGTCGGCGCCCATGATGAAGCCGCCGACGATGTGCGAGGACTGGTAGGAGGTATTGGACCAGGGGCCTTTGCGCGGTGCGGGGACAATCTGCTGGGGGTTCATGCTGCGAGCGATCTCGGCCACCTTGTCGGTGCAGTACTGCGCCATCCGCAGGTCGTTTTCCGGGAAGTCGAAGGTGATGCGCAGCAACGGTCGGCCGTGAGGGTCGTTGTAGTTCGGGTCCAGCGACAGGTAATTGCCGCGGGAGGTGTAGCTGCTGGCTTCGCAACCGATGGACATGTTGCTCAGGTAGCTTTCTACCGTGGCCTTCTTCCACTTCGCGCCCCAGGCTGGCGTACCGGGCGGAACCGGGCGCGAGTCGATGGGCGCGGCGCCGATGGGGGTCACCCGCGTGCTGCCGCCGCCGACGAAGCCGAGCCCGGAGTGGTCGAAGTTGTCGTTGTTGAACTCGTCGATACCCATGCCGATGGCGCCGCCACCGATAAAGGGATTGAAGTTCTTGTCCTTGAAGAACAGCTTGACGCTGTTGGCCGTCTGGTAGGCGAAGTTGCGCCCGGTGGTGCCGGTGTTGGCGATCGGGTTGTAGGGTTCGCCGACGCCGGAAAGCAGCATCAGCCGCACGTTCTCGAAGATGAAGGCGGCGACCACCACGATGTCTGCCGGCTGCTCCCATTCTTCCCCGCTGGAATCGACGTAGACGATGCCGGTGGCGCGGCTGCCGGTGCTGTCCATCGTCACCTTGAGCACTTCGGAGTTGGTGCGGGCGCTGAAGTTGGGCTTGCGGATCAGCGCGGGCAGGACGTTGACGATGGCGCTCGCCTTGGAATAGTTGGCGCAGCCGTAGTTGGTGCAGAAACCGCAGAAGGTGCAGGGCCCCATGGTTACGCCGAGCTGGTTGGTGTAGCCCTGGGAGGCGAGTGCCGAGGGTACCGGGAAGGGCTTGTAGCCCAGGTTGCGCGCAGCTTCGGCGAACAGCGTCGGCGCATAGGTCTGCGCGGTGGGCGGGTTGGGGTATTCGCGCGAGCGTGCGCCTTCAAAGGGATTACCACCCTCGACAATGCTGCCGTTGAGATTGCCGGCCTTGCCGGAAACGCCGGCCAGCCGCTCGAACGCATCGTAGTGCGGTTCCATTTCTTCCCAGGTGGTGCCCCAGTCCTGCAGGGTCAACTCGGCAGGCACTTCCTTGCCGTAGCGCTCCTTCAGGTGACTGGCCAGGCGGAACTCCTCGGGTTGGAAGCGGAAGGTGATGCCGGCCCAGTGGTTACCCGCGCCGCCGGTGCCGTTGCCGGGGTGGAAGGAACCCCACACACGCATCGGCAGTGCGGTTTCCGACTCCTTGTTGCGCATGGTGCAGGTGTTCTGCCGGGTGCGCAGCATCAGTTCCTGGCGGCGGTTGTAGCGCAGTTCGTCGGCGGCGGAGGCGAGGTTGAAGTCGCTGGCGGTGTCGCGCCAGGGGCCGCGTTCGAAACCGATCACATCGAGGCCGGCGTCGGCCAGTTCGTGGGCGATGATCGAGCCCGCCCAGCCGAGCCCGACAACCACGACGTCGGTGGAAGGTAGTTTCTTGGCCATGGTGCGCTTAACCCTTCTTGGTCCAGGCGGAGCTGCCGATGATGGAGAGCGGGGTGAGATTCAGCTTCTGGTTGTGCAGCCCGATGTAGTCGCGGTAGTCGTAGCGCGCACCGGGGAAGCCGAGCATCTTCCACGACACCATGTCGCGGTTGCCGCCATAGATCGGGTCGGCGAAGAAGCCCTCCATGGTGTTGTCCAGCACCTGCTGGAAGAACGCCTTGGCGTCGATGCCCTCAAGGGTGATGGCGCCTTTTTCCAGGTCGGTGAGCACCTGGTCGCGCTGCTCGGGGGGCAGGGCGCTGAAAGGCTTCTGGAAGGTGGCCTGGCAATATTTTCCTAGCGCGGCCAGGCCGATGCGGTAGCGCTCGCGCGGCACCAGCGGCGACTGGTCGGCCTGCGCCGGCGTGCCCGGTGTGAAGGGGCCGGTCATGTACAGGCGGCCAAAGTCGCCGTAGTCGCTCATCAGCTGACGGTCGATAAACACCACGCAACCGGCGTCCTTGCCGCTGACGCTGAGGTCATCGGCGGGAATCAGCTGTTCGACGATGGCTTCCAGTTCCACGACCTCTTCGGCGGTGAAGAACTGCCAGCCGGGGCTGTCGTAATGCAGCGGGCCGTTGTGGTCGAAGGGCAGCCATTTCGGCGTGCCGATCACGGTGGCGGCCTGGCTGCTGGCGGCGGCGCCGACGGCGAGGGAGGCGGCGGACGACTTCAACAGCTGGCGCCGGGTGAAGCCCTTGGGGTGTTCGGTCATTTCGGCTCCTGCGGCAATACTCGTCCGCTCGTTGTCGAGGGGGCAGGGGACGTGTGTTGCCAGGTCAGTTCACGGTGGTCTGCACTCCCGGCGCGTGCCGGATGAGCGGAGCGAGGGTGCGAACTTGCCCACGTCGGGCGCTGGGCGAATCCGCCGGACGCTTTCCTTCGCCCAGGCGGAATCTGCGGTTCGTCTTTTCCACGCGCGTTTTTAGACTAGAGGCCGTAACAGAATGTTGCAGGAATTTTCGCGGTAAATGTTTATTGTGAAATTTGAGAGAATCCTTGAGCTAGAGCGGTTTTCCAGAGGCGAGGGGCTTGTAGGAGCGAGCTTGCTCGCGAACCGCTCACTGCGGGGATTGTTCGCGAGCAAGCTCGCTCCTACGAAAAGCAGGGAGCCGCCAGGTCGGTTAGAGGAACATCCCGCCCGACGCCTCCACGCGTTGGCCGTTGATCCAGCGGCCGCCGTCGGAGAGCAGGGTGGCGATCACCGCGCCGATGTCGTCCGGCAGGCCGACGCGGCCCAGGGCGGTGTTGCTGGCGATCTGCTGGTTGAGCTGCGCGTTGTCGCGCACTACACCACCGCCGAAATCGGTCTCGATGGCGCCAGGGGCGAGGATGTTCACGGCGATGCCTCGCGCGCCCAGCTCCTTCGCCTGGTACCGGGTCAGCACTTCCATTGCGCCCTTCATCGCTGCGTAGGCGGCGTAGCCAGGCAGCGAGAAACGCGTCAGGCCGCTGGAGACATTGAGGATGCGGCCGCCATCGGCAATCAACGGCAACAGCTTCTGAGTGAGGAAGAACGGGCCTTTGAGCTGGATGTTCATCAACTGGTCGAATTGCTCCTCGGTGGTCTCGGCGAAGCTGGCGTGGAGGCCGATGCCGGCGTTATTCACCAGGAAGTCGAAGTGCTGGCGGCCAAACGTTTCGCTCAGGGTGGCGCGGACCTGATCGGCGAAGGCACCGAAGCTGGCGCTGTCGGCCACGTCTAGCCGCAGCATGATGGCGCGGCCTCCGTGCTGCTCGATCTCGGCGGCGACGCTGCGGGCCTCGTCGGCCTGGCTGCGATAGGTGCCGATGATGTCGACGCCGGCAGCCGCGAGGTGCAGGGCGGCGTTGCGGCCAAGGCCACGGCTGGCGCCGGTGATGAGAGCGATCTTGCGGGTCATGGCGAAGCTCCTGTTCCTGATGGGAGAGCGGGGGATTGAGGAAAAGCTTATTGTTCGATTGATTTGCGATAAACCGGCTAAATTCGGAAATACTGGTCGGTGTAGCCGAACAGTTCCCGGCGAGTAACAGGCGAGCCCCATGATCCGTCCCGACCTTCTGCGCACCTTCGTTCGCGTCACCGAGCTGGCCAGCTTCACCCAGGCCGGCGAGCAGCTCGGCCTGCCGCGCTCCACGGTTTCGGAACACATCCAGGCACTGGAGGAACTGCTCGGCACGCGCCTGCTGCAACGCACCACGCGCCGCGTCACCGCGACCCAGGACGGCCTGGTGCTGTACGAGCGCAGCAAGGACATGCTCGCTCAGCTCGACGAACTCCAGGGTCTGTTCCGCCAGGACGACGCAGCCCTGGGCGGCCGCCTGCGGGTGGACATGCCGACGGTGATGGCGCGCAAGCTGGTGATGCCGCGGCTGGGCGAATTCCTCGCCCGGCACCCGGCGCTGGAGCTGGAGGTGAGCTGCACCGACCGTCGTGTGGACCTGGTGCGCGAGGGTTTCGATTGTGTGGTGCGGGTCGGCGCGGTGAACGACCCGTCGGTGGTGGCGCGTACGCTCGGGCAGTTCCCGCAGGTGACTTGCGCCAGCCCGGCCTATCTCGCCGAACACGGTACGCCGCAGACCCTCGACGACCTCACCGGGCACCACCTGATCCACTACGTGACGGTGCTGGGCGCGCGGCCGCCGGGGTTCGAGTACCTGCACAACGGCGAAGTGCGCCATGTGTCGATGGGCGGGGCGTTGTCGGTGAACAATGCCGAGGCCTACGAAAGCGCAGCGATGGGCGGGCTGGGCATCATCCAGGTGCCTATCCATGGCGTGCTCGATGACCTGGAAGCGGGGCGGCTGGTGCCGGTGCTGGAGCACATCCCGCTGCCGCCCATGGAAATCTCCCTGCTCTACGCCCATCGCCGCCTGCCGCAGCGGGTACGCGCCTTCATGCAGTGGCTGACGCAACTGCTTGGCGAGCCCGGTGTGCTGGGCACGCCCCTGGCCGCGAAGGCTTAGCTGGCCCAGTCGGAATTCAGGATCACCTCGCAGAAGTTGCCGCGCGCGAAGCTTGGGTCCTTCATTTCCAGCACGTCGGCCTTGACGTTGCCGAAGGTGGTTTGCGGCTTGGTTTTGATACCGTCGTAGAAGGCCTGCAGGATGTCCTGCTTGAACTGCCCGCCGCGCGGGTGGGCGGCGACCACGGCGTCGCGCTGGGCGTCGGGGAACTGCTGGTAGGCGATGCCCAGCACGTCCATTTCCACTCCGGCGGTGACCAGGGCGATCTCCGGCTTCATGTGCTGCGGGATGCCGGGCGTGGTGTGCAGGGCGATGGCGGTCCACACCGTGTCGATATCGCTTTCGGCGATGCCATGGCTGCGCAGGAACTGTGCCGCGCAATCGGCGCCGTCCACTTCGAAACGTTCGCACTGGCTGCAATAGCGAGGCATCAGGCCCATGTCATGGAACATCGCACCGGCGTAGAGCAGCTCGGCATCGAACTTCAGTCCCTTGCGCGCGCCGGTCAGCGCGCCCCAGTAATAGACGCGGGAAGAGTGGTGGAAGAGCAGCGGGGTGGCGTTGTCACGGACCATCTCGGTGATGGCCTTGGCGAGGCTGCTGTCGGGAACTTTGACACCGTTCAGATCGAGGCTCATGGCGGGCTCCAGGGCTGGATTGGCAAGGCGCGGCGCAGGCTGCATCGCGGTTGCATCCATTGGAAATCCGCAGGCGGTCGGCGACAACGAGGGCAAGGGAGCGAATCCGGACAGCCGTCGTTCGTTTGCTGCCAAGGGGTGTCATGGCCTGCCGCTATGGATATAGGCGACCCTCCCCCAGCCCTGGCTACGCGCCCCGCTCTGAAGGGAGAGGGAGCCGTCTGTGCCGGCTGACGCATCGGTTTCAGCTCGCAGCGATCCAGTCCCCTCTCCCTTCGGAGCGGGGCGCGTAGCCAGGGTTAGGGAGAGGGGCTTCCCCAGGCTTGACTTCGAAGGCCAAGGCAGCTTGATCAATCCTCCAGAAAACTTGTCGTTTTTCATCAAGAGCCACCCCCGGCGCGCCCCTAGATTTGTCCTCGAACCGAGCCGCCGGACCATCCGCCGGCCGCGCCAGAAGAAGCCGAGGAGAGTCGAACATGTCGTCCATCGAGAGCCTGAAACTGCGTACTTCCATCGACGGCTGGGACCGCCAGGACCCGGAGCAGGCCTTCACCCTGCCGTCGCGCTATTTCTTCGACGAGGCGCTGTTCAAGGCCGAACGCGACAACATCTTCCTGCGCTCCTGGCACGTCGCCGGGCACCTGAGCGAGTTCGCCGACATCGGCCAGTACGTGGTCTGCGACCTGTTCGACCAGAGCATCGTTATCGCCCGCAGCCGCAGTGGGGACATCCGCGCCTTCCACAACGTCTGCCAGCATCGCGGCAACCGCCTGCTGGAGGAACGCCGCGGCAACACCGGGGGCATCGTGCGCTGCGCCTACCACTCCTGGTGCTACGAGATGGACGGCGCGCTGCGCAGTGCGCCGCGCTGCGAGCGGATCAAGAACTTCGACAAGGAAGAATTCGCCATCCCGCAGGTACGCCTGGAGGAACTGGGCGGCTTCCTCTACTTCAACCTCGACCCCAACGCGCCGTCGCTGGCCGAGCTGTTCCCCGGCGCGGACGAGGAGATGCACCGGGTATTCCCGAACCTGGCCGACATGCGCCTGATCGAAGAGGCCGACGTCATCGTCCCGGCAAACTGGAAGGTGATCATGGACAACTCCATCGAGGGCTATCACTTCAAGCTCTCCGGGCCATGCCACATCGACCTGGCCAAGCTGATCGACTTCAAGGGCTACCGCCTGACCAAGCGCGACAACTGGTGGACCTACATCGCCCCGGCGAATCTTGAGGCCGGCGAAGCTTACGGCGTGAAACTGCGCAGCGACCTCAACCCCGACGAGTGCTTCTTCAACATCGGCATGTGGCCGAACAACACCTTCTACACCTTCCCGTTCTCCGAGTTCCTCGGCACCTTCATCATGATTCCGCTGGACGCCGAACGTTCGCTGCTGCGCTTCGGCTACTACTCGGCGAACGAGCAGACCGCCGAGGTGAGCAAGGCCTGCATGCGCTGGATGAACGAGGAGTTGGGGCCCGAAGACATCGCCCTGAACATCAGCGTGCAGAAGGGCCTGCACTCCATGGGCTACGACCAGGGCCGCTACATGATCGACGCCGAGCGCAGCAACGAGAGCGAGCACCTGGTGCATCACTTCCATCGCCTGGTGTTCCAGGGCATTCACGGCGCGCAGCTCTGAGGAATGGCCATGGACTACGACTACGTCATCGTCGGCGCGGGGTCGGCCGGCTGCGTGCTGGCGAACCGCCTGGGCGCCGATCCGGCCGTGCGCATCCTGCTGCTGGAAGCGGGCCCAGCGGATGAAAGCTGGACCATCGACATGCCCTCGGCGGTGGGTATCGTCGTCGGCGGCACGCGCTACAACTGGAGCTACAGCAGCGAGCCGGAGCCGTACCTGGATGGCCGCCGTATCGCCACGCCGCGCGGGCGTACGCTGGGCGGGTCGTCGTCGATCAACGGCATGGTATACATCCGTGGCCACGCCCGCGATTACGACGGCTGGGCCGCGCAGGGTTGCGAAGGCTGGGACTACCAGCGCGTGCTGCCGTATTTCATTCGCTCGGAAAACCACGCCAATGGCGCCGATGATTACCACGGCGCGGCGGGGCATCTGCATGTCACGCCGGGGGATATCGACACGCCGCTGTGCGCGGCTTTCGTCGCGGCCGGCGAAGAGGCCGGCTACGGGCGTAGCAGCGATCTCAACGGCCACCGCCAGGAAGGATTCGGCCCGGTGGACCGCACCACGCGCCAGGGGCGGCGCTGGAGCACGTCACGCGGGTACCTGAGCGAGGCGCTGGGGCGCGGCAATGTCACCGTCGCCACGGGGGCGCTGGCGCTGCGTGTGGTCTTCGAGGGTGATCGTGCGGTGGGGGTGGAGTACGAACAGAATGGCCAGGCACTGACCGCCCGCGCGAACCGCGAAGTGCTGCTGACCGCCGGGGCGATCAATTCGCCGCACCTGCTGTTACTGTCCGGTATCGGCCCGGCGGATGAGCTGCGCCAGCTGGGCATCGCGGTCAAGCACGACCTGCCCGGTGTGGGCCGGCGGTTGAACGATCATCCGGATAGCGTTGTGCAATTCATGTGCAAGGCACCGGTGTCGATCTATCCCTGGACCCGCGCGCCGGGCAAGTGGTGGATCGGTGCACGCTGGTTCGTCAACCACGATGGGCTGGCGGCGAGCAACCATTTCGAGGCGGGTGCTTTCATCCGTTCGCGCGCCGGCGTCGAACATCCTGATCTGCAACTGACCTTCATGCCGCTGGCGGTGCAGCCGGGCAGCGTGGCGCCAGTGCCGGACCACGCCTTCCAGGTACACATCGACCTGATGCGGCCCACCAGCCTGGGCAGCGTCACTCTGCGCAGCGCCGAGGCACGGCAGGCGCCGCGCATTCTCTTCAATTACCTGCAGACTGAGCAGGACCGCGCCGACATGCGCGCCGGCGCGAGGCTGGTGCGCGAGCTGATGCGCCAACCGTCCATGCGCGGTCTGGCGGGAGAAGAACTGACCCCCGGCCCGCAAGCCCACAGCGATGCCGAGCTGGACGCCTGGGCGCGGCGGGTGACCGAGACCGGCTACCACGCCAGTGGCACCTGCAAGATGGGGCCGGCGCATGACCCTGAGGCGGTGGTCGATCCGCAGCTGCGAGTGCATGGGCTGCAGGGGCTGCGGGTGGTGGATGCGTCGATCATGCCGAGTATCGTCAGCGGTAACACCAATGCGCCGACAGTGATGATCGCCGAGAAGGCCAGCGATATGATCCGGGGAGTGCCGCCGCTTCCCGCGGCCAATGTGCCAGTGTGGCTGCACCCGCAATGGCAGTCCCAACAACGCTGAGGAGAGTCGATGGCCAGTGTTGCACCACCTTCCCGGTTTCGCCGCGAGCCCTTGCGGGTGGGGCTGTTGCTGTTGCCGTCGTTTCCCGGCCTGGGGCTGGCGGCGGTGGTGGAGCCGCTGGCCATCGCCAACTGGCTGGGTGGCGAGGCGCTGTTCGAGTGGCAGCTGCTGTCGCTGGACGGCGAGCCGGTCACGGCCAGCAACGGCCTGACCAGCGAGGTGCACGAGGCCATCGACCCGGAGCGCGGCTGGGATGCCTGTTTCGTCATCGCCAGCTTCGACGTGCACAAGCATGCGCGCAATCGCCCACTGAAAAGCTGGCTGCGCCGGCAGGCGGCGTTTGGCACCACGCTGGCGGGCATCGAGACCGGCACCGAACTGCTGGCCGCCGCCGGGGTGCTCGATGGCTTTCCAGCGGCGGTGCACTGGGACAACCTGCAAGGCTTCCAGGAGAGTTACCCGAAGGTCCAGGCCCGCGCGCAGCTCTATACCCTCGACCGCCAGCGCCTGACCTGCGCAGGAGCCAGCGCCATCCTCGACCTGATGCTGGGCTGGATCGCCCAGCGGGTGGACGCTGACCTGTCGCGGGAGATCGCCATGCATCTCTTGCTGGGGGAAACCCGCGAGCCTGGCGCGCACCAGTTGCAGGGCCGGCAGAGCGACGCCCACGCCCACGGCGGCAAGGTGCGACGCGCCATCGCGCTGATGGAGCAGGCGCTGGAGGAACCGCTGGAGTGCGATGCCATCGCCGAGCGTGTCGGCCTCTCGCGTCGCCAGCTGGAGCGGCAGTTCAAGCAGCACACGGGGTTGTCGCCGCTCAAGTACTACATCGTCCTGCGCCTGGGGCGTGCGCACAGCCTGCTGCAGCAGACGCGCCTGAGCGTGGCGCAGGTGGCGGCCAGCTCCGGCTTCGGTTCGCTGGAGCATTTCTCCCGCGCCTACCGCGCGCATTTCGGCTGCCCACCCAGCGCGGATCGCACCCAGACCTACACCGCACCGGTGATGCGCCAGCCACTGGGGCGTGATAGCTGACGGCGTAAAGGCTTTCGTAGGAGCGGACTTCGTCCGCGATGCTCTCCGGCGCGAAGCGGGGCCAATCGCGGACGGAGTCCGCTCCTACGCAGGTCTGCAATCAGGGGCGTCAGCTTCGTAGAGCGAGTAACCCGGAACGGGTTATCGGCCCTACGTTCCTGCGCCGGTGATGCGCCAGTCACTGGGGCGTGATAGCTGACGGCGTAGAGGCTTTCGTAGGAGCGGACTTCGTCCGCGATTCTATCCGGCACGAAGCGGGGCCAATCGCGGACGGAGTCCGCTCCTACGCAGGTCTGCAATCAGGGGCGTCAGCTTCGTAGGGCGCGTAACCCGGAACGGGTTATCCGCCCTACGTGCCTGCGCCGGTGATGCGTCAGCCGTTGGGGCGCGATAGCTGACGGCGTAAAGGCTTTCGTAGGAGCGGACTTCGTCCGCGATGCTATCCGGCGCGAAGTGGGGCCAATCGCGGACGGAGTCCGCTCCTACGCAGGTCTGCAATCAGGAGCGTCAGCTTCTCGTAGGGGGCGTAATCCGGAACGGGTTATCCGCCCTACGTTCCTGCGCCGGTGATGCGCCGGCCGTTGGGGCGCGATAGCTGACGGCATAAAGCCTTTCGTAGGAGCGAGCTTGCTCGCGAACAACTCCTCGGCAGCTCGGTGCCTCCGGCGGTTCGCGAGCAAGCTCGCTCCTACAGGTATTCGTCATTGCGCGAAGCCGGGTTCGCTCTCCATCAGCATCTCCCGCAGCGCGGAGAAATGCCGCTCGGCAAACCCCGGATACTCCAGCCACTGCCGCATGGTCTTGCGCGCCACCTCGTCGCTGGCGATGCGCAGCGGGCGGCCGCTGGCCAGGGCGGTAAGGTAGACCTCGCAGGCACGCTCGAAGTAGTACAGGTCATCGAAGGCCTGGGCCACGCTGGGCGCCGCGACCAGCACACCGTGGTTGCCCATCAGCAGGATCGGCTTGTCGCCCAGCAGGTGGCTGACGCGCTCGGCCTCGTCGCCCAGGCCCATGCCGTCGAAGTCTTCGTCGATGGCCACGCGCTCGAAGAAGCGCATGCTGTTCTGCTCGATGGGTGGCAGGCGTGAGTCAGCCAGGCAGGCGAGGGCGGTGGCGTACTTCGAGTGCACATGCAGGATGCAACGCGCCTGCGGGTTGTTGCGGTGCAGTGCGCCGTGCAGCGCCCAGGCGGTGATGTCCGGCGCATCCGGGCGATTGAGTGCCTCGGGGTCGTCCGCGTGCAGGCGCAGCAGGTCGCTGGCGCGCATCTGCGAGAAGTGTCGGCCGTAGGGGTTGATGAGGAAGTCGCGGCCATCGGCGGACAACGCCAGGCTGAAGTGGTTGGCGATGGCCTCGTGCAGGTTCAGGCGCGCGGTCCAGCGGAAGGCGCAGGCGAGGTCGATGCGGCCCTGGCGTTCCAGGCCGGTGTCGAGGGTGCGGCTGGCAAGCGTTGGCATGGCGGCTCCGGGTTCGATACCCGTGCCGGGCTGGCCGGGTCTGGTGTCCCAGTCTAGGGCCGCGCCGCCGTCACACTTGATGCAGAACGACCGGGCGTGCCGCTCGGCCGGTCGTCGAATGCGTCGCCAGCCCTAGACGAACTGCGCCGCCGCGTAGCCCGAGGCCCAGGCCCACTGGAAGTTGAAGCCGCCCAGGTGGCCGGTGACGTCCAGCACTTCGCCGACGAAGTACAGGCCGGGGGATTTCAGCGACTCCAGGGTCTTGGACGACACCTCGCGGGTATCCACGCCGCCCAGGGTGACTTCCGCCGTACGATAGCCTTCGGTGCCGGCCGGTACCAGCTGCCAGTCGCCCAGGCGCTCGGCGATCGCCTTCAGCTCGCCGGGCGTGTACTGCTTCATGGGCTTGGAGACGAACCACTGCTCGGCCAGCAGACCGGCCATCTTCTTGGTGAACAGCTCGCCCAGCAGCGTCTTCAGCTCACTGTTGGGGCGCTCGCGCTGCTGTTCGACGAGCCAGACGGGCAGGTCCACGCGCGGCAGCAGGTCGATGCTGATGGTGTCGCCAGGCTGCCAGTACGAGGAGATCTGCAGGATCGCCGGGCCGCTAAGGCCGCGGTGGGTGAACAGGATGTTCTCGACGAAGCTCTGGCCGTTGCAGCTGACCCGGCAGTCTTCTACCGAGGTGCCGGACAGCTCGGTGCACAGCGCCTTGAGCTGCGGATCAGTGATGGTGAAGGGCACCAGGCCGGCGCGGGTCGGCAGCACGCTGTGGCCGAACTGGCGGGCGACCTGGTAGCCGAAGCCGGTGGCGCCCAGGGTCGGGATGGACAGGCCGCCGGTGGCGATCACCAGGGATTCGCAACGGACAAGCCCGAGGCTGGTCTGCAGCTGGTAGCCGCCTTCGTCGAGACGGGCGATCTCGCTCACCGAGGTATCCAGGCGCAGGTCGACGCCAGCCTGCTCGCACTCGTCCAGCAGCAGCCCGAGGATGTCGCTGGATTTGTTATCGCAGAACAGCTGGCCGAGCTTCTTCTCGTGGTAGGGCACGCCGTGCTTGGCCACCAGGGCGATGAAGTCCCACTGGGTGAAACGCGCCAACGCCGACTTGCAGAAATGCGGGTTCTGCGAGAGGAAGTTGACCGGCTCGCAGTACATGTTGGTGAAGTTGCAGCGCCCGCCACCGGACATGAGGATCTTCTTGCCGGCCTTGTTGGCGTGGTCGATCAAGAGGACCTGGCGACCGCGCGCGGCGGCGCTCATGGCGCACATCAGTCCCGCGGCGCCGGCGCCGATGATGATGACCTGGGAGGTGAGCACGGTGGTTTCCTTGTAGTACGGGTTGGCTGACGCTGGAGGCGGCGCATCTTACCCGAAGCTCGGGCCTGCGCTCGACCATGCGTCGATTGCACATCTGCCGTGAGAGCAGGCTTCCCGACCGGCGCCGGGTACATCGGGATATCCCCGCGGCGCTTTTGTCCGGATAATGCCGGCCAGTTCGCTTTCTACTTTTTCGTGGTAACGCCCGCATGGAAATCAAGGTCAATTTTCTCGACAACCTCCGACTCGAAGCCAAGTTTGACGACTTCACGGTGATTGCCGACCAGCCCATTCGCTACAAGGGTGATGGCTCGGCTCCTGGTCCGTTCGACTACTTCCTGGCTTCCTCGGCGCTGTGCGCGGCTTACTTCGTCAAGCTTTACTGCCAGACCCGCGACATCCCCACCGACAATATCCGCCTGTCGCAGAACAACATCGTCGACCCGGAAAACCGCTACAAGCAGATCTTCAAGATCCAGGTGGAGCTGCCGGCGGACATCTCCGAGAAGGACCGCCAGGGCATCCTGCGTTCCATCGACCGCTGCACGGTGAAAAAGGTGGTGCAGACCGGCCCGGACTTCGTCATCGAGGAAGTGGAGAACCTCGACGCCGACGCCCAGGCGCTGTTGATGCCGAGCACCGACGCCGGCGCCAGCACCTATATCCAGGGCAAGGACCTGCCGCTGGAGCAGACCATCGCCAACATGTCGGAAATCCTCGCCGGCCTGGGGATGAAGATCGAGATCGCCTCCTGGCGCAACATCGTGCCCAACGTCTGGTCGCTGCACATCCGCGACGCGCAGTCGCCGATGTGCTTCACCAACGGCAAGGGCGCCACCAAGGAAAGCGCGCTGGCCTCGGCGCTGGGCGAGTTCATCGAGCGGCTGAACTGCAACTTCTTCTACAACGACCAGTACTGGGGCGAGGAGATCGCCAACGCGCCGTTCGTGCATTACCCCGACGAGCGCTGGTTCAAGCCCGGTGCCAAGGATGCACTGCCGGAGGAAATCCTCGACGAGTACTGCCTTGAGGTCTACAACCCGGACGGTGAGCTGCGCGGCTCGCACCTCTACGACACCAACTCGGGCAACACCGAGCGCGGCATCTGCTCGCTGCCGTTCGTGCGCCAGTCCGACGGCGAGACGGTTTACTTCCCGTCCAACCTGATCGAGAACCTCTACCTCTCCAACGGCATGAGCGCCGGCAATACCCTGGCCGAGGCGCAGGTGCAGTGCCTGTCGGAAATCTTCGAGCGCGCGGTGAAGCGCGAAATCCTCGAAGGCGAACTGGCGCTGCCGGATGTGCCGCAGGAGGTGCTGGCGAAGTACCCAGGCATCCTCGCCGGCATCAAGGGCCTGGAAGAACAGGGCTTCCCGGTGCTGGTCAAGGATGCATCCCTGGGCGGTGAATTCCCGGTGATGTGCGTGACCCTGATGAACCCGCGCACCGGCGGCGTGTTCGCTTCCTTCGGCGCCCACCCCAGCCTGGAAGTGGCGCTGGAGCGCAGCCTCACCGAACTGCTCCAGGGCCGCAGCTTCGAGGGCTTGAACGACCTGCCGCGGCCGACCTTCGAAAGCCAGGCGGTGACCGAGCCGAACAACTTCGTCGAGCACTTCATCGACTCCAGCGGCGTGGTGTCGTGGCGCTTCTTCAGCGCCAAGGCCGATTTCGAGTTCGTCGAGTGGGACTTCTCCGGCCATGGCGACGACTCCAACGTGCAGGAAGCGCAGACCCTGTTCGGCATCCTCGAAGAGCAGGGCAAGGAAGTCTACATGGCCGTGTACGAGCACCTGGGCGCCACGGCGTGCCGCATCCTGGTGCCGGGTTACTCGGAAATCTACCCGGTGGAAGACCTCATCTGGGACAACACCAACAAGGCGCTGGCGTTCCGCGCGGACATCCTCAACCTGCACAGCCTCAACATCGTTCGCCTCAAGTCGCTGCTCAAGCGCCTGGAGAGCTGCGAGGTGGACGACTACACCGACATCACCACGCTGATCGGCATCGAGTTCGACGACAACACGGTCTGGGGCCAGTTGACCATTCTCGAGCTCAAGCTGCTGATCAACCTGGCTGTGAAGCGTTTCGAGAATGCCAAGGAACTGGTGGAGATGTTCCTCCAGTACAACGACAACACCGTCGAACGCGGGCTGTTTTACCAGGCGCTCAACGCGGCGCTGGAAGTGCACCTGGACGAAGAGCTGGAGATGGCCGACTTCGAGGCCAATTTCCGTCGCATGTTCGGCAACGAGCGCATGGACGCGGTGCTCGGCTCGCTGGACGGCAGCGTGCGCTTCTACGGCCTGACGCCCACCAGCCTGAAGCTGGAAGGCCTCGACAAGCACCTGCGCCTGATCGAGAGCTACAAGAAGCTGCACCAGGCACGGGCCAGGGCAGCGGCGGGCCGCTGATCCGGCGGGGTATTCAGCTGGCTCGCTGCCGGAGGGAAGATCGAGCGGTACCTGCAGGATGGCGTGGAGCGCAGCGATAGCTATCGACTCCGGAGCACGTACAACGCACGACGTTCTCTTCTGAATGTCGTGCACGGGATTCCCCTCTCCCTAACCCTCTCCCTGAAGGGAGAGGGGACCGTCTGGCGCGGTTTGGCAGTACCGCTGCTCGCCGGCTGACTGTGAGTCCACCTCTTGCGCCGATCAGCTCCCTAACCCTCTCCCTGAAGGGAGAGGGGACCGTCTGGCGCGCTTTGGCAGTACCGCTGCTCGCCGGCTGACTGTGAGTCCACCTCTTGCGCCGATCAGTTCCCTAACCTTCTCCCTGAAGGAAGAGGAGACTGTCTGGCGCGCTTTGGCAGTACCGCTGCTCGCCGGCTGACTGTGAGTCCACCTCTTGCGCCGATCAGCTCCCCAACCCTCTCCCTGAAGGGAGAGGGGACCGTCTGGCGCGCTCTGGCAGCACCGCACTCGCCGGCTGACTGTTGAGTCCACCTCTATGCGCAGAGCACTCCCTCTCCCTTCAGGGAGAGGGCGGGGGAGAGGGGCGCGAGCACAGCGCAGGACTTCACAGGAGGCAAAACGTCGAATTGCTGGCGGCGACTAATCTGATTCCGCGCTCCGCATGCCGCTCGACCGGTCGTCCGGTGAGGCGCGAAAGTCCGCCTAGACTTGTCGATTCCGTCGTCGCCCAGGCGACCAAGCTGCATGCCGGTCAAGCCGACCGCGCGAGAATCAGGAGATTCACCATGTCCAGCCTGCAACGCGTCACTCCCTGCCTGTGGTTCGACGGCAAGGCCGAGGAAGCGGCCGAGTTCTACACCGGGATATTCCCCAACTCACGGATCGTGCAGACCGCCTATTACCCCGAGGCCGAGAAGGATCGCCATGGCGGCGTGCCCGGCTCGGTGCTGACGGTGGAGTTCGTGCTGGACGGCCAGACCTTCATTGCCCTCAACGGCGGCCCGGCGTTCAACTTCACCGAGGCGCTGTCGCTGCAAGTGATGTGCGACAGCCAGAAGGAGATCGACCACTTCTGGGACAAGCTGGGCGCTGGCGGGCCGGTGGAGGCACAGATCTGCGGCTGGCTGAAGGATCGCTACGGGGTGTCCTGGCAGATCTGCCCGCGGCATGTCGGCGACATGGTCGCCGACCCGGACAAGGCCAAGGCCAGCCGCACGCTGCAGGCGGTAATGGGTATGAAGAAGCTGGACATGGCCGCCATCGAGCGCGCCCACGCCGGCAACTGAGGTCGGAAGCCGAGACCGGCAGTGTACGAAGCTGTTCGCGAGGTGCGGCCAGGCGTTAGAGCGCTTTGCAGCTTCATTGCGAAGTCAAAGCACCTCTTTCTCGACCGAGCAACCAGGCGATGCCCACTGCGAGTCCGCTGCCGACTGCCAGCGTCAACAATGGATCAAGTTGCAGGGACATAGACATCAGCGGTCGACACAGCTTCACGAACACACCGTGTAGAGGAACACGGTGAGGCTATTCGCCCCCATGACATTCAGCAGATCAGCAGATCAGCAGATCTAGGAAACCGTGCCATGAACACCCATTAAACCAAGGCCGCTGCGCTCAGCAACAGTATGCGGATAGCTGTACCGGGCAGTGGGCCGATCCCCAAGCTCAAAAGCTCGAGCCGCCTTTGAGCCACTCGACATCAATGTCAATCAAGTAAAGGGTGGCAGTGACGCCGATTGCAATTACAGAAAGCACCAGCTTCGGCGATAGCTTGATTGGCAGCCTTGCCAGCAACTGCCACCCATACAGATTCTCTGCAATGAAGAAAGGGAGAAAAACGAGCGTACGGCTAGAATTAAGGATGTACCCGTCCCAAGGCATAAGGCCTACCACTGCGGCTATCGCGATTGAAACGGGGAACGCCCCCTTCAGTCTGCAAAGCACAGGCAAAGCTGCCGGCCACTACATCATCCAACAGGGCTGCGCATCCCCACCGGGTACTGCCCCTTCACGACAGGCACAACGTAGAACGTCTGGAATATCAACAGTAGGATGAACAAGTTGCCAAGGCGAGTGCCGAGGCGATCTTGCTTTGCGGTCACTCCAGCGAGAAGAATGAACGCCGGCATAGTGAACACGTGAATAAGGATCAAGAGCGCACGAAGCGTCTCATCTCCCAGTCTTGGGCTGACTCCAGTAGATACTCTAGACTCGCCAGTATTATTAGGGCGCCCTTGGCTTTATCTGGTCGAGTATCACGAACGTTGACTGCATTGAAATTGCTGCTAGGCGTAATTCTATATCCTCATCCCGTAAGATACGAATTTGCTAGACTGTTTTTTTCGGCAGGGCGCGACTTCTTGAGTTTTAGGCAATACAGTGAAAATAGCATCCAGGTAAAGAAGTGTGCCTGGTTGTGATTGGTTAATCCAAATATAAGAACGTGAATCAGTAAAACAAATCTTATCATTTTAAGGAAGCAGAAATCCTCTGGCTGGAAGTGCAAAGTATTCCTAGGGGAATTTTTGCTGAGATATGTAAAGGCAACGAAAATGACTAGCAACAGTGAAGTGCCAATGAGGCCTAGTCCGTAAATAATCTGAAGCGGAAGGTTATGCAGAGAGTATGCCTTGGGCGACTCGAAGCCTACTCCGAAGAATAAATGATCCAGCAAATCATCAATCGCCGCATTCCAATCCTCAAGCCGAACGTTGGAGCTGCCGGTCTGATTCGCTGCTGATTCATAGCCTCTATTTATTACATCCAAAACATCAAACGAAAACACATTGAGCGTCATTACAACAAGAGGAGCCAGCGCAATCGGCAAGACACTCAATATCAAGCGCCTGCCAACACTGGGAGCAAAAAGCGCGGAATACGCGTAACTTAACAGTAACGTTATATATGCTGCGCGCGTTGATGTAAGGAAAATCCCCGTCATGAAGATGGTTGATAATATTAAATAGAAGAAGCTGCCATCTTTTTGCTGAGACCTAAGGAGCGCATAAATGGCATAAAATGAACAAATTATTCCGAACTCATTTGGGTAAGTTCCCGGGCTGAACCGAGAGTATCCGTAGGCAGTCTGTTCAAGAGTCGTAAATCGATTATAGATGTCAGTTGGTACCCGTCCTGATACATAGCCAAGATAAAGAGCCAGTCCAAGGAAGAAAACACAACAAAACCCTTTAAATGAGTCTGAGATTAGAGTGTTTAGAATATCAGGCCTTCGGCTGGGGATGACGAGTCTGGAGATATTATAGAAGCCTAGCATCAAGTTGCAGATAACCAGGGTTCTTACAACTGGATTTAAATATAATGGAATTTCACTTGAAATTGCTAGCATTGACAGCGAAGAGCTAAGAAAAAGCATCGTGGCGATAATTGCTAGAATTGCATGCTGAGAAATATCGCGCTTCGCCATTCGATGCAGACACATCAAGTTGATAGCTGCTGTCGTGAAATAAAAGGTTCGCAACGAGCCAATGCCAGAGATGGGGGTGAAGAATATGCCAGTCGGCCCCAGGAAAAAGGTGGTGCGTAGCAGTGACTCCTTGATCGACGAGGCTCTCAATTTCACAATGGTACCCAGTTGATGAGTAAATCCCAGAAAAGCGCGACAAGCATAACGGCACCATACTTCGTGCTCTAAGAAACTGTGAATTTTGAGACCCGGAGCTCTGCAGGCACACCGGTCAAGCCTGAGAAATCAGCAGGAAAAATCCTAAGTATGCGAACGCAAGTTGGTCCGAACCCCGTATTGAACCCGATAGCCCCTGCACGCGGTTCTAAATGCGCCTGCGCTCGTTCACACCGCCGTTGATCACACGAGTAATCTGCACAAACCGATAACAATCGGCGAGTTCGTTGAAGCCATGAGCCACCACCAACAGGCAACTGAGCGGCGCGCCCACTTCGGTTCGGTCAACAATTGCGGCTGCTTGAGCGGCGACGCGGTCAGGATCATCGCAACAGCGGCGTAGTTTGCTCGCCTGTTGATCCGCAGGAGTTCCCGCCCATGGAGCGCCAGCCGTCCCCAGACAATACTGAACCGTGACTATTGCCATCTGCATAAGCCAGGTTTGCGATTCGCTCCGACTGGTAGGCGATATCCCGCGCCAAAGCGTCCGGCAAAAAACATCCCCAGCACGGAAGCATCGAGGCCAGACTGCGGCTGGCAGCTGTGCGCCGTAGCTCATGTTTTCCAGGCGCATCGCCATGCGCCGGAGCGGGCGATCTTTGCCCATCCGGATAGCGACGTGGTGTTCTGCGTCTACGAGCCCATCGACGGTGAACCGGCCAGCGTCGGCAACGGCAGCCTGGTTGCCTTCGAGGCGCGTACGCGGCATCAGGTGGACAGCTTCCATGCCCGCGCCCTGCAACTGGGTGGCGTCGAAGAGGGCGCGCCGGGCCTGCGCCTGAACTACTCGCCCAGCTACTACGGCGCCTATGTGCGCGACCTGGATGGCAACAAGCTGTGCTGCGTCTGTCATCTGGAAGAGTGAGACGCGCGCTAGGGCGCTACACTGCGCCTTCGCCCTTGTTTCAACGAGAACGCCCCATGACTGCCAGCACCTTCGCACCGCTGCTATCCGTGGCCCTGCTGTGGACTGTGGCGGTGATTACGCCCGGCCCGAACTTCTTCACCACCGCGCGCATCGCCGCCGTGCATTCGCGCCGCCATGGCTTGATCGCCGCGCTGGGTGTGGCCAGTGGCACGGTCATCTGGGGCCTGGCTGGCGGTCTCGGCATCAAGTCGTTGTTCAATGCCGCGCCCTCGCTGTACCTGCTGTTGAAGCTGGCCGGTGGCGCCTACCTGATCTACCTCGGCATCAAACTGATCAAGCGCAAGGCGCCAGCGGACGGTGGCGAAAGCCTTGCCGAGGTGGCGCGACAGCGCAGTGCCTTTTCCGCCTTCCGTCTCGGCCTGCTGGGCAATCTCACCAACCCCAAGACGGCACTCTTCGTTGCCACCCTGTTCGCCACCGCCATGCCCGCCTCGCCCTCGGCACCCCTGCTGGCCATGGCTATCGCGCTGATGGTGACGCTCTCGTTCAGCTGGTACTGCTGTGTGGTGCTGGTGTTCGCCAGCGAGCGCATGGCCGGGGTCTACCGGCGGTTCCGCCAGGCGCTGGATCGCTTCGCCGGCTGCTGCTACCTGCTATTCGGCGCGCGGATGGTGGCGACACACTGACGCTCGTCCACGTCAGAAAATTCGAACCTGCCAGCGCAGCGGCTCGTCCAAGTCCCTGAGCGTCGCAGTCAACCGGCACGCACCGATTGCCCGTCTGCGGCACCGCCAAGCGGCGAGGGTGCGCTCGCCGGACAGGGAGAATCTGCGATGGTCACTCACTACAAGGTCAAAGGTCATCTGGCCTGCGGGCACGCGGGCAAGCACCTGGAGTCCACCAGCGAACTGAACCGGGTGAAATGCCGGAGCTGCCGCAACACCGAGGTCTACAAGGAGGCGCGCCGCGACGCGCGTAACGCTGCGCGCCGAGCTCAACGCAAGGCCCGCGCCGAGGCGGTACACAATGATTGGCGCAGCTTCTGGGAAAAGCGCCTGGTTGCCATGCCGGGCAGCCAGCGCCTGCCGCGTGGGTTCCACGACCAGCCGTTTGTCTGAGCCGGGCGTGAGGGAGGCAGAGGGTAGGGCGGTCGGGGCAACTATCATCCCCTGGGATGTCGGTGCCAGTGCCTTCCCTCATCCCAGCCCTTTCCCTGCGGATAGGGGCAGATCGTGCCGGCTGATGCTTGGATGTCTGCCTGCATCGCACGGCCCCCTCTCCCGCTTGCGGGAGAGGGCTGGGGTGAGGGGCACTTGATCTGGGCGGAACGGATGCATGCCCGAGTAAACCACTCGGGAAAGTCGTGCTAGCATCTGCTCCGGCCCCGAATCCTCCTGCGGCGCTGGCAACCCGCCAGCGCCGCCATCCCTCACAGAAGGACCCAAGCAATGGCTCAAGTCACCCTCAAGGGCAACCCGGTTTCCGTCGACGGCAAGCTGCCGCAGAAAGGCGAGCAGGCTCCGGCCCTGTCGCTGGTCGCCGGCAACCTGTCCGACGTCACCCTGGAAACCTACGCTGGCAAGCGCAAGGTGCTGAACATCTTCCCCAGCGTCGACACCCCGACCTGCGCCACCTCCGTGCGCAAGTTCAACGCCGAGGCGAGCAAGCTGGCCAACACCGTGGTGCTGTGCATCTCCGCTGACCTGCCGTTCGCCCAGGCGCGCTTCTGCGGCGCCGAAGGCCTGGAGAACGTGGTGAACCTGTCCACCCTGCGTGGCCGCGAGTTCCTCGCCAACTACGGCGTAGCCATTGCCGACGGCCCGCTGGCCGGTCTGGCCGCCCGCGCTGTCGTGGTGCTGGACGAGCAGAACAAGGTGCTGCACAGCGAGCTGGTCGGTGAAATCGCCGACGAGCCGAACTACGCTGCCGCCATCGCCGCCCTGGCCTGATGACGCTGCTGCTTTCGTGAGAAAGCCGGGCCGACCCGCCAGGGTCGGTCCGCCAGGTCGGGAACCCTTCCGGCCATTCCGGGTCGCAATGCCCCGGCAATTCGTAACTCCCGGTAAATCAAAGGTAAATAGCGGGTAAAGAGACTTTGCCTGCGGCCTGGCTGTGCTTATCGTTCAGCCTCGGTATTCTCACTTCTTTGCGCCAAGCCCCCTTTTCAAAAGACAGAGCCTCATGACAGCAAGCAACGGATCGCCCTCGAAACTTCGCACCCTGCGCCCCTGGCTCATCACCGCGCTGCTGTTCGCCGCCGTGGTGGGGCTGATCATGTGGCTGCACTCGACGTCTTCGGGAGCGCCGGCAGCCCAGGGTGGGCGTGGCGGGCGTCCGGGGCCGGGGCAGATGGCCGCGGGACAGGGCGGCACGGCGGTGACTGTCAGCGTCGCGCCGGTGACCAAGGGTGACCTGCCGGTGCATTACCACGCTCTCGGCACAGTGACGGCCTACAACACCGTCAACGTCCGCGCGCGAGTCAGCGGCCAACTGATCAAGGTGCCGTTCCAGGAAGGCCAGGAAGTGAAGGCCGGCGATGTCCTTGCGGTGATCGATCCGCGTCCGTTCCAGGCTGCGCTGGACCAGGCCCAGGGCACCTTGCTGCAGAACCAGGCGCAACTGAAGAACGCGCAGATCGACCTCGCCCGCTACAAGGGCCTGTATGCCGAAGACTCCATCGCCAAGCAGACGCTGGATACCCAGGAAGCTCAGGTTCGCCAGTACGAAGGCACCCTGAAGACCAACCAGGGCCAGGTCGCCGACGCCAAGCTCAACCTCGAATTCACCCAGGTGCGCGCACCCATCTCCGGCCGTGTCGGCCTGCGCCAGGTGGACGTGGGGAACCTGGTCACCTCTGGCGACACCACGCCGCTGGTGGTGATCACCCAGGTCAAGCCGATCTCCGTGGTGTTCAGTCTGCCGCAGCAGCAACTGGGCACCATCGCCCGCGAGCTGTACAGCAACAAGCCGGTGCCGGTCGAGGCGCTGGACCGCAACCAGAACCAGACCCTGGCCAACGGCGTGCTGAAGACCCTGGACAACCAGATCGACACCACCACCGGCACCGTCAAGCTCAAGGCCGGTTTCGAGAACGACGACCACAAGCTGTTCCCCAACCAGTTCGTCAACGTGCGCCTGCTCGCCGAGACCCTGCCGGGCGTGCTGACCATCCCGGCCAACGCCGTGCAGCGCGGCAACGACGGCACCTACGTCTACCTGGTCGGCGAGGAGAGCAAGGCCAAGCGCCAACTGGTCACCCTGGGCACCAGCGAGAGCGAACGCGTAGTGGTCACCGATGGGCTGAAGGAGGGCGACCGCGTCGTCGTCGAAGGCACCGATCGCCTGCGCGACGGCACCCGCATGAACATCGCCAGCTCCGATGAGAAAGCCCGCGCGGCCGCGACGGAAGAGGGCGACAAGTCCACCGCCAAGCCGTTCGGTTCGGACACTCCGGTCCAGGACAGCGGTAAGAGCGAATGAACCCGTCCCGCCTGTTCATCCTGCGGCCGGTCGCCACCACGCTCCTGATGGTGGCGATCCTGCTGTCGGGGATCATCGCCTACCGCTTCCTGCCGATCTCGGCGCTGCCGGAAGTGGACTACCCGACCATCCAGGTGGTGACCCTGTACCCCGGTGCGAGCCCGGACATCATGACCTCCTCGGTGACCGCGCCGCTGGAGAACCAGCTGGGGCAGATTCCCGGCCTGAACGAGATGTCCTCCACCAGCTCCGGCGGCGCCTCGGTGATCACCCTGCAGTTCAGTCTGCAGATCAACCTCGACGTGGCCGAACAGGAAGTCCAGGCGGCGATCAACACCGCGCAGAGCCTGCTGCCCAAGGACCTGCCGAACCAGCCGGTATACAGCAAGGTGAACCCGGCGGACGCACCGATCCTGACGTTGGCGGTAATGTCCCCGGACATGCCGCTGCCGCAGATCCAGGATCTGGTGGACACGCGCCTCGCACAGAAGATTTCGCAGATTTCCGGCGTCGGCCTGGTCAGCATCAGCGGCGGCCAGCGCCCTGCCGTGCGTATCCGCGCCAACCCCGGCGCCCTGGCCGCAGCCGGGTTGAGCCTGCAGGACCTGCAGACCACCGTCACCAACAACAACCTCAATGGCCCCAAGGGCAGCTTCGACGGCCCGACCCGCTCCTCGACCCTGGACGCCAATGACCAGCTGAAGTCCGCCGACGCCTACCGCGACCTGATCATCGCCTACAAGAACGGCTCGCCCCTGCGCGTACGGGACGTGGCGAGCGTGGAGGACGACGCCGAGAACGTGCGGCTGGCCGCCTGGGCCAACACCTCGCCGGCCGTGGTGCTGAACATCCAGCGACAACCGGGCGCCAACGTCATCGAGGTGGTGGACAGCATCAAGAAGATGCTCCCGCAGTTGCAGGCGACCCTGCCGGGCAGTCTCGAAGTGACGGTGCTCACCGACCGCACCACGACCATCCGCGCCTCGGTGGCGGACGTGCAGTTCGAGCTGTTCCTCGCCGTCTGCCTGGTGGTGATGGTCACCTTCCTGTTCCTGCGCAATATCTCCGCCACGCTGATCCCCAGCTTCGCCGTGCCGCTATCGCTGATCGGCACCTTCGGCGTGATGTACCTGGCCGGGTTCTCGATCAACAACCTGACGCTGATGGCGCTGACCATCGCCACCGGCTTCGTGGTGGACGACGCCATCGTCATGGTGGAGAACATCGCGCGCTACCTGGAGAAGGGTGATCCGCCGCTGGAGGCCGCGCTCAAGGGGTCTAAACAGATTGGCTTCACCATCATCTCGCTGACCTTCTCGCTGATCGCCGTGCTGATCCCGCTGCTGTTCATGGGCGACGTCGCGGGGCGGTTGTTCCGCGAATTCGCCATCACCCTGGCGGTGGCGATCCTGATTTCCGGCTTCGTTTCCCTGACCCTGACACCGATGCTCAGCGCCAAGCTGCTGCGCCATGTCGAGCCGGAGAAGGAAGGGCGCTTCGCCCGCGCCGCCGGGCGCTTCATCGACAACATGATCGAGCGCTACGCCGCTGCCCTGCGCGTGGTCCTGCGTCACCAGCCGCTGACCCTGCTGGTGGCCATCGGTACCGTGGTGCTCACCGCGCTGCTGTACATCTTCATGCCCAAGGGCTTCTTCCCGGTGCAGGACACCGGGGTGATCCAGGGCATCGCCGAGGCGCCGCAGTCGATTTCCTTCCAGGCCATGGCGAGCCGCCAGCAGGACCTGGCGAAGATCGTGCTGCAGGACCCGGCGGTGGAAAGCCTGTCCTCGTTCATTGGCGTCGATGGCACCAACGCGACGCTCAACACCGGGCGCCTGCTGATCAACCTCAAGCCCCACGCAGACCGCGACGTCACCGCCAGCGAGGTGATCCATCGCCTGCAGCCGGAGTTGGACCAGATCGCCGGCATCAAGCTGTACATGCAGCCGGTGCAGGACCTGACCATCGAAGACCGCATCGCCCGCACCCAATACCAGTTCACCCTGCAGGATGCCGACCCGGACGTCCTCGCCGACTGGGTCCCGCGCCTGGTGGACCGCCTGCAGCAATTGCCGGAGCTGGCCGATGTAGCCACCGACTGGCAGGACAAGGGGCTGCAGGCTTACATCAACATCGACCGTGACACCGCTTCGCGCCTGGGCGTGAGCCTGTCGAACATCGACAGCGTGCTGTACAACGCCTTCGGCCAGCGGCTGATTTCCACCATCTTCACCCAGGCCACGCAGTACCGCGTGGTGCTGGAAGTGGCGCCGGAATTCCAGATCGGCCCGCAGTCGCTGGAAAACCTCTACGTGCCGGCCAGCGACGGCACCCAGGTGCGCCTGTCGAGCCTGGCCAGGGTGGAGGAGCGCCACACCCTGCTGGCGGTCAACCACATCGCCCAGTTCCCGGCCGCGACCATCTCCTTCAACCTGGCCAAGGGCGTTGCCCTGGGCGAGGCGGTGCAGGCGATCCGCGACGTCGAGGCGCAGATGGAAATGCCCGTCAGCCTGCAGGGCAGCTTCCGCGGTGCGGCGCAGGCATTCGAGGCCTCGCTGTCCAACACCCTGCTGCTGGTGCTGGCATCCATCGTCACCATGTACATCGTGCTCGGCATCCTCTACGAGAGCTTCATCCACCCGGTGACCATCCTCTCGACGCTGCCCTCGGCGGGCGTGGGCGCGCTGCTCGCGCTGATGCTCTCGGGGCAGGACATCGGCATCGTGGCGATCATCGGCATCATCCTGCTGATCGGCATCGTGAAGAAGAACGCGATCATGATGATCGACTTCGCCCTGGACGCCGAACGCAACGAGGGCAAGCCGCCCCATGAGGCGATCTACCAGGCGTGCCTGCTGCGCTTCCGGCCGATCCTGATGACCACCATGGCCGCGCTGCTCGGCGCGCTGCCACTGATGCTCGCCGGCGGCGCCGGCGCCGAGCTGCGCCAGCCGCTGGGCGTCACCATGGTCGGCGGCCTGCTGGTCAGCCAGTTGCTCACCCTGTTCACCACGCCGGTGATCTACCTGTACTTCGACCGCCTCGCCACGCGCTGGGCCAACTGGCGGCAGCGTCACGGCCTGGACGTGAACAGCATTGACCCGGCGGAGCGCGGCTGATGGGCGGCTTGTCTCGCCTGTTCATCCTGCGCCCGGTCGCCACCTGCCTGCTGACCCTGGCGCTGATGCTGGCCGGTGCGCTGTCGTTCAGCCTGCTGCCGGTGGCGCCTCTGCCCAACGTCGATTTCCCGACCATCCTGGTACAGGCCTCGCTGCCTGGCGCCAGCCCGGAGACCATGGCGTCCACGGTGGCGACGCCGCTGGAGCGCTCGCTCGGGCGCATCGCCGGGGTCACCGACATGACCTCCAGCAGCTCCCTGGGCAACACCACCATCATCGTGCAGTTCGACCTCTCCAAGGACATCGACGGCGCCGCCCGCGAGGTGCAGTCGGCGATCAACGCGGCGATGAGTCTGCTGCCCACCGGCATGCCGAACAACCCGACGTATCGCAAGGCGAATCCGTCGGACATGCCGATCATGATCCTCACGCTCACCTCGGACACCTACACCCGCGGCGAGATGTACGACCTGGCCTCGACCATCGTCTCGCCCAAGCTGGCGCAGGTGAAGGGAGTGGGACAGGTAAGCATCGGCGGATCCTCGCTGCCAGCAGTGCGCGTCGACGTGAACCCCGACCAGCTCAGCCACTACGGCATCTCCCTGGATACCGTGCGCACCGCCATCAACAACACCAATGCCGATGGGCCCAAGGGTTCGCTGGAGTTCGGTGAGCGCCATTGGCAAGTGGACTCCAACGACCAACTGCGCAAGGCCAGCGAGTACGCCCCGCTGATCGTCCACTACAACGCCGAGACCGGCGCGGCGGTGCGCCTGAAGGACGTCGCCACAGTCACCGACTCGGTGGAAGACGTGCGCAACGCCGGCTTCTCCGACGACCTGCCGGCGGTGCTGCTGATCATCACCCGCCAGCCCGGCGCCAACATCATCGAAGCCACCGACGCCATCCACGAGCAGTTGCCGATCATCCAGGACGTGCTCGGCCCGCAGGTGAAACTATCGGTGATGGACGACCGCAGCCCGTCGATCCGCTCCTCGCTGGAAGAGGCCGAGCTGACCCTGATCATCTCCGTGGTGCTGGTGATCCTGGTGGTCTACCTGTTCCTGCGCAACGGCCGCGCCACGCTGATCCCCAGCCTCGCGGTGCCGGTTTCGCTGGTGGGCACCTTCGCGGTCATGTACCTGTGCGGCTTCTCGCTGAACAACCTGTCACTGATGGCGCTGATCATCGCCACCGGCTTCGTGGTGGACGACGCCATCGTCGTGGTGGAGAACATCGCCCGGCGCATCGAGGAGGGCGATCCGCCGATCCAGGCCGCCATTCGCGGGGCTAGAGAGGTGAGTTTCACCGTGCTGTCGATGACCCTGTCGCTGGTAGCGGTATTCATCCCGCTGCTGCTCATGGGCGGCATCACCGGACGGCTGTTCCGTGAATTCTCGGTAACCCTGGCGGCGGCCATCCTGGTGTCGCTGGTGGTGTCGCTGACGCTGACACCGATGCTCTGCGCGCGCCTGCTCAAGCCCATGGAGCGGGGGCCGAAGAAAGCCTCGGTGGAGCGCCAGAGCAACCGCTACTTCGTCGCCTTCATGCAGCGTTACCGCGCCAGCCTGAGCTGGGCGCTGGAGCACTCGCGGCTGATGGTGGTGATCATGCTCGGTTGCATCGCGCTGAACCTGTACCTGTTCGTGGTGGTGCCCAAGGGCTTCCTGCCGCAGCAGGATTCCGGGCGCCTGCGCGGCTTCGCGGTGGCCGACCAGAGCATTTCGTTCCAGGCGCTGGACAAGAAGATGGCGCAGTTCCGCAAGATACTCTCCGAGGACCCGGGCGTGGAAAACGTGGTGGGCTTCGTCGGCGGCGGCAAGTGGCAGTCGAGCAACACCGGCTCCTTCTTCGTCACTCTGAAGGACATCACCGAGCGCGATTCCGCCGAAGCCATCGTCAACCGCCTGCGCAAGAAGCTGGCGGAAGTTCCCGGTGCCAACCTGTTCCTGGTCGCCGGCCAGGACGTGCGCATCGGCGGGCGCCAGGGTAATGCGCAGTACGACTTCACCCTGCGCAGTGACGACCTCAACCTGCTGCGCGAATGGGCGCCCAAGGTCGAGGCGGCGATGAACAAGGTGCCGCAGATCGTCGACGTGAACAGTGACGCCCAGGACAAGGGCGTGCAGAGCCGCCTGGTGATCGACCGCGACCGCGCGGCCAGCCTGGGTGTGAACGTCGCCGAGGTGGACGCGGTGCTGAACAACTCCTACGGCCAGCGCCAGGTCTCGACCATCTTCAACCCGCTGAACCAGTACCACGTGGTGATGGAAGTCGCCCAACCGTACCAGGAAACCCCCGAGGAGCTGCGCCAGGTCTACGTGATCAACAGCGAAGGCGAGCGCATCCCGCTGTCGGCCTTCACCCACATCGAGCCCAGCCGCGCACCACTGGAGGTCAACCACCAGGGCCAGTTTGCCGCGACCACCTTCTCCTTCAACCTGGCCCAGGGCGCGCAGATCGGCCCGGCGCGCGATGCGATCCTGGCGGCGGTGGAACCCATCCACCTGCCGATGGAAATCCAGGCCACCTTCGAAGGCAACGCCGGCGCAGTACAGGACACGCAGAACGACATGCCCTGGCTGATCCTGCTGGCGCTGGTGTCGGTCTACATCGTGCTGGGCATCCTCTACGAGAGTTACGTGCACCCGCTGACCATTCTCTCGACGCTGCCCTCGGCGGGCGTCGGTGCGCTGCTCACGCTGATGCTGTTCCGTACCGAGCTGTCGCTGATCGCGTTGATTGGCGTAATCCTGCTGATCGGCATCGTGAAGAAGAACGCCATCATGATGATCGACTTCGCCCTCGACGCCGAGCGTACCCTCGGCCTGTCGCCGCGCGACGCGATCCTCGAAGCAGCGATGAAGCGTTTCCGGCCGATCATGATGACCACCCTGGCCGCCATCCTCGGCGCGCTGCCGCTGATCTTTGGTATCGGTGGCGATGCCGCGCTGCGTCGCCCCCTAGGGATGACCATCGTCGGCGGCCTGATCGGCAGCCAGTTGCTGACCCTGTACACCACCCCTGTCGTCTACCTCTACCTCGACCGCCTGCGCCATTGGGTCAACAAGAAGCGCGGCGTGCGCACCGACGGCGCCCTGGAGACACCCGTATGATTCGCTCCCGTTCACTGCTTTCTCCAATGGCGGCCCTGGCGCTGGCCGTGGCCCTGGCCGGTTGCGCCATCGGCCCGGACTACCAGCGTCCCGAGCTGACGGTGCCCGCCAGCTTCAAGGAGGGCGAGGGCTGGCAACTGGCGAAGCCGCAGGACGGCTTCAACCACGGTGCCTGGTGGGAGCTGTATGGCGACGCCACGCTGAACGACCTGCAGACCCGCCTGGTTGCTGCCAACCAGACCCTGGCGCAGTCGGTTGCGTCCTACCGCCAGGCCCAGGCGCTGGCCAAGGGCGCGCGCTCCTCGTTCTTCCCCACCATCAGCGCCGACGTCGGCAAGACCCGCTCCGGGCAAGGCACCGGTAGCGGCGGCAGCGTGCGCCTGCCTGACGGCTCCACCGTCAGCAGTGGCGGCGGCAGCAGTTCGATCAGCAACAGCTATTCGGCGAGCCTCGGCGTGAGTTGGGAACTGGACCTGTGGGGCAAGCTGCGCCGCCAGCTGGAGGCCGATAACGCCAGCATGGACGCCAGTGCCGCGGATCTGGCCAACTCGCGTCTTTCCCTGCAGTCCCAGCTGACCCAGAACTACCTGCAGCTGCGGGTGATGGACCAGCAGATCAAGCTGCTCAACGACACGGTCACGGCCTACCAGCGCTCGCTCAAGCTCACCGAGAACCAGTACAACGCCGGCATCGTCACCAAGGCCGATGTCGCCCAGGCACGCACCCAGCTCAAGAGCACCGAGGCCCAGGCCATCGACCTGAAGTACCAGCGTGCGCAGCTTGAGCACGCCATCGCGGTGCTGGTCGGCGTCCCGCCGGCGCAGTTCTCCCTGGCTGTCGTGGACGGCGTGCCGAACCTGCCGGCAGTGCCGGCGCTGCTGCCGTCGGAGATGTTGCAGCGCCGCCCGGACGTGGCTTCCGCCGAGCGCCAGGTGATTTCCGCCAACGCCAAGATCGGCGTGGCCAAGGCCGCCTGGTTCCCCGACCTGACCCTCACCGCCGCCGGTGGCTATCGCAGCGGCAGCTTCCAGAACTGGATCGAGACACCCAACCGCTACTGGTCCATCGGCCCGCAATTCGCCATGACGCTGTTCGATGGCGGGCTGATCGCCTCCCAGGTGGAGCAGGCCGAGGCGAGCTACGACCAGACCGTGGCCAGTTACCGGCAGACCGTGCTGGACAGTTTCCGCGAAGTCGAGGACTACATGGTCCAGCTCAAGGTGCTGGAAGAGGAGAGCGGCGTGCAACAGGAAGCGCTGGATTCCGCCCGCGAGGCGCTGCGCCTGACCACCAACCAATACAAGGCCGGTACCATCGACTACAGCAACGTGGTCACCACCCAGACCAGCGCGCTGTCCAACGAGCGCACGTTGCTGACCCTGACGGGCAGTCGTCTGACTGCCAGCGTGCAACTGATCGCCGCGCTGGGCGGCGGTTGGGATGCGGCGAAGATCGCCGAGGAAGGGCAGGCGAAGCGGGACTGACGATGGTCAGTCCTCGATCAGGGCGCTCAGGGGAATCCGGAAACGGTACTCACCGTCCAGTGACTTGATGCCGCGAGGCTGCGCGGTGCTGACCAGCACGGCGCCGCCCTGACGCTCGAGCACTTCGCAGTCGATGCGCCCGATGGCGGGCAGGCGATCATCCTGGCTGTCGGTGCGCAGGCGCGCGCGCGGCTTGAGGAAGCGCCAGTCGCGCCCACCGACATCGATCAGGCGGCACTCGGCCCAACCGGGGAAGCACTCTTCCGTGTAGCGCACTATCTCGACCAGCAGGCTGGGCATTGTCAGGGGTCCGGTTACAGGGAGTAAGAGGTCAGCCGTTGAAACGGCGGGCGGTGGTGTAGCTGCGTTCCCAATAGTGGTCGTCCAGCGAGTCCATGCGGATGCGCTCGCCGGAGCTGGGGGCGTGAATGAACCGGTTGTTGCCGATGTACAGCCCGACATGGCTGACATTGCCGCGGCCGTTGTGGTTGAAGAACACCGCATCGCCCGGTTTGAGCTCGCCACGGCCAATGCGCTTGCTTTCGCCTTCGATCATCTCGGCTGTGGTGCGAGGCAGTTTCATGCCCGCCTCGGTGCGGAACAGGTAGACCAGCAGCCCGCTGCAATCGAAGCCATCGTCCACTGAAGTGCCGCCCCGTCGATAGGGAATGCCGATCAGTTGCCGGGCGCGGGCGACCACGCGGGTGCTGGCAATCGTCTGGGGCCTGTGCAGACCAGCCGGCGACGGCTGCTTCGATGTGTGGTGCGGGCGAACGTTGTTGTGATTGAAGGGCTTGGCGTGGGACGTGCGCGACAGGCTCGATGTGGTCTTGTGGAGCGGAGGGCTCTTGGACTCCCGCGCCTCAGCGACCGGGAGCGAAAGAGCAAGCAACAGGGCAGTGCTCAGCAAGGTGAGGGAACGCATATCGGGTACATCGTGTGACTAACTGGCTGAACGGGGCGCTATCTTAGAAACCTCCTCGTAAGCGGGAACGTGGCAAGAATCCGAATGCCTGTAGGTATTTTCTGATCGAAATTCAGCCGCTGAAGCGTCGGGCCGTCGTGTAGCGGCGTTGCCAATAGCTGTTGTCCAGGGAGTCGATGCGAATGGTCTTGCCGGTGCGCGGCGCGTGAATGAAGCGCCCGTCGCCTATGTACAGGCCGACATGGCTGGTCCTGCCGCGGCCGTCATGGTTGAAGAACACCGCATCACCGGGTTGCAGTTCGTCCTGGTCCACGGTGTTGCGTTTCTGCGCGACCATGGATGCCGTGGTGCGCGGCAGCTTGCGGTTGGCGATGGTGCCGTACAGGTAGACCAGCAGGCCGCTGCAGTCGAAGCCGGACTCTTCGCTTTGGCCGCCCCAGCGGTAGGGCGTGCCGATCAGTTGGTGGGCTCGCTCGACGATGCGCGAGGTGTCCACCGGGCTGAAATTCCTGCTGCCCTTCTCGTACCTCGAGGAGGTCATGAACATGGCGGATCGCGTACCCGTTTCGGCCCGGGATGATGTAGCAGGCCCGCCGCCTCGCAGATGGAGGCTTGCGTCGGGCTGCTGCCCTCGGTATGCCGGCTGGCCTGCAGGGGCGAAGGTCCGGTCGATGGGGGAGGCATCGAGACGACGCCAGCCAGGCGCCTCGAAATCATCGGCGAAGGCAAGCGGCGCTCCGAAGGTGCAGAGCAGATACAGAGGAAGCCAGCGGAGTGGGCGCACGTCGAGTCACCTCAGGGTGAACGGTGGAGACGGGCGCCATCCTAGGAATGGCTAGGAAAATTCTATGTAGGAAATTTCCAGTAGATTTGAAGGTAGATTCCAGGGTGGATGATCGGTCGCCATTCAGCGAGCAAAGAGCTGGCCGATGTCCTTGAATGCCTTGAACTCCAGGGCATTGCCGCAGGGGTCGAAGAGGAACAACGTGGCCTGTTCGCCCACCTGGCCCTGGAAGCGCACGTGGGGTTCGATGACGAACTGCGTGCCACGCTCCCGCAGCCTTTGCGCCAGGCGCTCCCAGTCTTCCCAGGGCAATACCACGCCGAAGTGCGGTACCGGCACGTCGTGACCGTCCACGGCATTGGTGTGTGCCGCTTCCTGGCTTGCCGTGCGCGGGTGCTCATGGATCACCAGCTGGTGGCCGAAGAAGTCGAAGTCCACCCACTGGGCGCTGCTGCGGCCCTCGGCAAGGCCGAATACCTCGCCGTAGAAATGCCGGGCCAGCGCCAGATCGTAGACCGGGATCGCCAGGTGAAAAGGTGATAACGCCATGGACGTGCTCCCGTCAGGTTCAGGCCGCTACAGCCAGCAGGCGGCTGATGGTGGCCTTGGCTGCGTTCATCTGGCCTTCGCGGGCGAGGCGAGTGAACTCCAGCAGCGCATGTTCGTGCTCGGCAAGGTCGTCGAGAATGTCCCGGTCATCGTCGTCGCCCTCTATGGCCAGGCTGTCGTAGCGCTGGACGTAAGGCTCCACCAGCACTTCGAGTTTTGCCAGGGTCTGCGGCCAGTCGAGCCCGCGCCAATCGGCGGCGCGTTGGCGGCCCTGGGCGGCGGCGTGGGCGGTGTCGCCCAGCGGCAGGCCGTGACGCTGCAGCAGCCGCGCCATGCGCAGGCCGGTCTGGCGTTCCAGTCGCGCCAGCAGGAGCATCGAGGACGCCCCCTCCGGCAGTTGCTCGGCCAGGCCGAGGAAGAAGTTTTCACCGCGGACTTCGCCCAGGTAGGCGGCCTGCAGTTCACTGGCTTGTCGGTGCATGCGTCGGTCCCCCTTTGCTCAATGGGGACCAGCCTAGACGATGTGCGTCGGGCATCGAACCCGGCATGTCGTGTCTGGGCCAGAAGGGGTCGCTCAGCGTTCGAAACCGTATTCGCGCTCGACCCGGCTGATGCGCACGCGGAAAGCGCTGTACCAGTCGCGCCGGCCGGCCTGCTGGGCCATGCGGTGCTCGGCCTGCTGCTTCCACTGGCGGATGGCGGCTTCGTCGCGCCAGTAAGACACGGTGATGCCCAGACCGTCGGCGCCGCGGGCAGATTCGACGCCGAGGAAACCGTCCTGCTGCGCGGCCAGTTCCAGCATGCGCTCGGCGGTGGCGCCATAGCCTTCGTCCAGTTCGGTGCGATAGGAGGTGAAGGTCACGGCGTAATAGGGCGGTTGCGGTGTGCTGGCGATCATGCGGGGCTCCTGATGTGGCTGGGCTCTTGACTGGATTGGCGGCTGGACTGATGGCGGAATGCAGCGGACAGGAGCGCTTCGGCCAGCGGCACGGCGATGCCGGCCAGTGCCTTGCGTTCGGGTTGGAACAGGGTGGCGATGAAGAAGGGATGGTCGGTGGCTTCCAGTGCCCGGATGCTGTCGTCTTCGCCGCGGGCGCAGGCGCGGAGCGAGCCGCCGAAGAGGATGTCCTGGAACTCCGGGTTCACCCCGTAGCTGCAGCGGTAACCTTCACGAATCTCCGCCAGGCCGTAGATCGCGGCCAGGTTCGAGCCGGGCATGAGGCGAATGGTCTCGCTGACTTCCACCAGTGAACAGGGCAGGGCATGGACTACCGCACGCGCTGCCCCCGGGGCCATCTCGGCATGGGCCGCGTCGCTCCAGCCGAGGACGTTGCGGGCGCGCTCCAATAGCGCATGCTGGAATCCACCGCAGGTGCCGAGGAAGGGCACCTGGTTTTCGCGGGCGAAGGTGATCGCCCGCAGCGCGCCGTCGGTGTTCAGGTAGGGACTGCCGGGGATGCACCAGAAGCCGGAATACGGCTCAAGGTCCAGGCCCTGGGCGAGGCGCGGGGTGTCCAGCCAATCCACACGCAGGGTGCCCGAATGTGGCAGCAGCGATTGCTGCAGGGCCAGGGGAATCGCCCAATGGGCGGTGACGCGGCTGTCGCGGTCGCCGATCAGGCCGATCCGCAGTGCTTTACGACGTTTTCCCATCCTTTGTTCCCCCAGGCGTCGTGGCCCATTGGCGGGCCCATGGGCAGCAATTTATAGTTGCGCAGGCGCAATCGAAAATGGGCGGTTGCGCAACCTTGGAGTGCGTCGATGCAATACCGTCTCGAATACGCCGATCTCGCCCTGGTGCTGGCGCTGGTGCGTGGTGGCAGCCTTGCCCGGGCCTCTGAATTGCTCGAGGTAGACGTCTCCACCGTATTCCGTGCCGTGCGCCGTCTGGAAAAGGCGCTGGGCACTGCGCTGTTCGAGAAGGGCCGCAATGGCTACCTGGCCACTGCCACCGCGCAGCAGCTGGCGACCCAGGCCGAACTCGCCGAGCAGGCGCTGGAGGCGGCGCGCCTGGGCCTGGAACAGGGCCACGATGTGCTCAGCGGAACCGTGCGGCTGACCTGTTCCGATACCGTCCTGCAGGGGCTGCTGCTGCCGGCTCTGGCGCGCTTCATGAAGCGCTACCCGGCGCTCAACCTGGAACTGACCACTTCCAACGCCTTCGCCAACCTCAGCCGCCGCGACGCCGACATCGCCCTGCGCCTGACCAATGCGCCGCCCGAGCATCTGGTGGGACGCAAGCTGGGCGAGGTGCACTACGTCCTCTGTGCCCATCGCGATTATCTGGCCGAGCAGGGCGAACGCCCCTGGCAGGACATGAGCTGGATCGCCCCGGATGACTTTCTCCCCGATCACTCCAGCGTTGCCTGGCGTCGCCAGGCTTACCCCTCGGTGCTGCCGGCCTACCGCTGCAACAGCATGCTGTCGGTGCTGGACCTGTGCCGCGCAGGCCTGGGCTTGGCGGCGCTGCCGGCGTTCCTGCTGCGTCCGGACGACGGCTTGCAGGTGCTGGAGCCGGAACTGCCCGGCTGCAGCATCCATCTCTGGTTGCTGACCCGGCCGGACTGCCGGGCGCTGCGGGCGGTGGTAACGCTGTTCGAGGAACTGGCCGGGAGTATTCGTTTGCCGGCCTGAATGAAAAGACCCCGCCCGGAGGCGGGGTCTTTGCTCTGTAGCGGCTCTACCAGTGACGGTAGTGCCCCGGAGGGCCGTAGTAGCCGGGTCCGTAATAACGCGGCGGACCGTAGTAGCGCGGCGGGCCGTAGTAACGCGGGCCAGGCACCACCACGACCGGGCGGTAGACCGGCTGGTACACCGGTTGATACACGGGCTGGTAGACCGGCGCCGGCTGGTAGTAGACCGGTTGCGGCGGGTAATAGGCCACCGGGGGCGGCGGAGCGTAATAGGGCGCCGGTGCGGGCTGCGAGCCGGCGACCACTGCACCCCCGACAACGGCGCCGACCACCGCGCCGATCGCGGCAGCATCGGTGTTGCTGTTGGCCGCAGCCTGGCCGGCGAGGGCAAGGCCGGCGCAGAGCAGGGCGATCTGGGGGAGACGGTGAAGCATGATGCACCTCCTGAGGAACCCGGCGAGGAACCAGGTATCTATGAGACATCGGCCTTGAAAGAATCGTAACGCCGCCGGTGTAAAGGTTGTGTAAATGGCGCCGTGCGGCTCTGCGACGGGCATTGCATGTATCAGCCTGCAATATATCCATCGCGCCGCCGCAGCCCTCGGGCTGGTAAGGTGGCGCCTTTCGCGTTTTTTTCCATGAAGAACCAGGGAGACCTTCCATGCCCTTCAACCGAGTGACTCTCTTGTCGCTTCTCGCTGTCGCCGCGCTCGCCGGTTGCAGTTCCAAGGACTCCTCGTCCGATGCTGCGCAGCCGGCTACGGGCGACTCGTCGGCCATGACCGGCACCTGCAACGCTAAAGCGGTGCAGTCGATCGTCGGCAAGGTCGTTACCCCGACGCTCACCGAGGAAGCCCGCCGCGACGCCGGCGCCAGCGTCGCCCGCGTACTCACCCCACACCAGCCGGTGACCATGGAGTACAACTCG
Source organism: Pseudomonas sp. PVC-3-1 (assembly GCF_057444315.1). Taxonomy (NCBI): domain Bacteria; kingdom Pseudomonadati; phylum Pseudomonadota; class Gammaproteobacteria; order Pseudomonadales; family Pseudomonadaceae; genus Pseudomonas; species Pseudomonas sp. PVC-3-1. Next base: position 4,789,669 of record NZ_CM172023.1, on the reverse strand, counting down.
CAGCGCCTGAACATCGATGTCGATGACAGCCAGGTGGTGAAGCAGGTTTCCTGCGGCTGAAGCGTGGCCAGCTGTCCATGAAAAAGCCCCGCCTAGGCGGGGCTTTTCATGTCTGACAGCGATCAGCGGTTGGCGGGCTTCTTGATCACGCGCAGTGCCTGGCTCGACTGGTTGACGCATTCCTCGTAATTGCCGGCCTTCTTGGCTTCCTCGGCCTTGGCGACGTACTCGTGGACCGCGTTGACCTTCACGCCGGTCGCGTTCTTGCTGGCGGTCTTGAGGAAGTCGTTGATCTGCTGCAGGTTGCCGTCGCACAGCGCGCTGTCAGCGAAAGCCGGTACGGAAAACACCATGGCCAGGAGCAGGGCGTACTTTTTCATGCAGGTTCTCCTTGCATCTCGAATGCCGAATCGAAGAAATTCGAAATTACGTTAGCTTGCTAACAATCGACAAGCATTTACCCCGCAAATTCATTTCATTTCTGACGCTAGTCAGGAAAAGCCCGCTCTGCCGTGTCGCTGGTCAGATCGCACTGAACTTGCGCTCCAGGCCCTGGCTGCGAAAGTGCTCGATGACGTAATCGACGAATACCCGCGTCTTGGCCGGCAGCAATTTCTGCGCGGTGTAGTAGAGCGCGGTGTTGCCGGCGTCCACGTACCACTCCGGCAACACGCGCACCAGCCGCCCGCTGTCGAGGTAGGGTACGGCGTGCTGCATGCTCACCAGGGTCACGCCCAGGCCCATGAGTGCGGCGACGCAGGCGGCTTCCGGGTCGCTGAAGGTCATGCGCTCCTTCAGCGCGATCGGCGCCTGGGCCTGCTGGCGGTTGGTCAGCGGCCAGGGCCGCACACGGCCGGTCTGCGGCGAACGGATGCGGATGCCATCGTGGCTGGGCAGGTCCGACGGATAGCGGATCGCCGGGCGCCCCTCCAGGTAGGCAGGTGACGCCAGCAGCACCAGGTGCGCCGGGCTCAGCTTGCGCGCCACCACGCCGGGCGGCAGCTCGAAGCCGCCGCCGATGGCCGCGTCGAAGCCTTCGGCGATGAGGTCGACCTGGCGGTTGTCGAAGTGCCAGTCCGGGCGGATCGCCGGGTAGCGCCCGAGGAATTCTCCCAGCAGCGGCAGGATGTAGTCGCGGCCGAATACCAGCCCCATGCTCACCTTCAACATGCCGCTGGGCTGGCCGTCGGCGCTGGCCAGGTTGGCGATGGCGCTCTGCAGGCTGGCCAGGCCGCCGCTGGCCTCGTCGAGAAATCGCTCGCCGGATTCGGTCAGGGTCAGGCTGCGGGTACTACGCTGGAACAGCCGCACGCCCAGGTTGTTTTCCAGGCGGGCGACATTCTTGCTCACCGCCGCTGGTGTCAGGCCCAGACGCCGCGCGGCGGCGGCGAAGCTGCCGGCCTCGGCGCTGCGGACGAAGCATTCGATACTGATCAGGCTTTCCATGGGTGGTATTCCGGACGTTTGGTATCGACTGAATATAGCGATTACTGGCTACCGGGTCAGGAGTGCGAGCGCGAAACTGGCCCCGTCGAACTTACTCCCCCACCAGATTCCTGGAGATACGAAATGACCACCACGCAAACCACCTCGCCCTCCACCTCCAAGCCGCTCGCCGGCAAAGTCGCTTTCGTCCAAGGCGGCTCCCGCGGCATTGGCGCCGCCATCGTGCAACGCCTGGCCCACGAAGGTGCCGCCGTGGCCTTCACCTACGTCAGCTCGGCGCAGAAGGCTGAAGACCTCGCCGCCAGCATCGAAGCCGCCGGCGGCCGCGCCCTGGCGCTCAAAGCCGACAGCGCTGACGCAGCTTCGGTGCAACAGGCCATCGATACTGCCGCTCAGCGCCTGGGCGGCATCGATATCCTGGTGAACAACGCCGGCGTACTGGCTATCGCTCCGGTGGAAGAGTTCAGCCTGGAAGACCTCGACCGCACCCTGGCAGTGAACGTGCGCAGCGTCTTCGTCGCCACCCAGGCTGCCGCGCGGCACATGGGGCAGGGTGGGCGCATCATCACCATCGGCAGCACCAACGCCGACCGCATGCCCTTCGGCGGCGGCGCGGTCTACGCCATGAGCAAGTCGGCGATCGTCGGCCTGACCAAGGGCCTGGCCCGCGATCTCGGCCCGCGCGGCATCACCGTGAACAATGTGCAGCCTGGCCCGGTGGACACCGACATGAACCCGGCTGACAGCGACTTCGCGGAATCCCTGATGGAACTGATGGCGGTCGGCCGTTATGGCCGCGCGGAAGAAATCGCCGCCTTCGTCGCCTACCTTGCTGGTCCGGAAGCCGGCTACATTACCGGCGCCAGCCTGACCATCGACGGCGGCTTCGGGGCCTGATCGGGTCCTGATAACTGCAGCGCGACCGGGCTCAGGCCCGGTCGCGACTCTGAATATTCCAGTGTGCGGAGGTGCCGGCGAGTTTTGCCGAGAGCATCTCCACCTGCTCGTAGAGGCGCAGGGTGAGCCAGTAGAACCCCTGCTTCTCGAACGAGTCGGTCAGGTTGTGCGGCCGAGCCGGCAGGCTCTCCAGCCCCTGGCAGGCCTGTACCAGCTTGCTGGTGCGACTGAATTTCAGGGCATGGGCCGATTGCAGCAGCAGGCGGCCGATGATCTGCCGGTGCGTATCGAGGCTGGCCGGCACCGGTTCTATCTCCCCGGCCTGGGCGGCGAACTGCCGCGAGGCGATCAGCGACTCCAGGGTGCCCATGATCGCGCGGTGGATGCGCTGGATGATCTCCAGCTCGCGCAAGGGCATCGCCGTTTCCTTCGATACCGGCCCAAGATGCGCCCGGGACGCCACCAGGCGATGGTCCAGCTCTTCCAGTTGGCGGGCGAAGTGCTCCGGGGTGAAGTCGTGATTGGACGATAGTTGCCCATACATCCGCGCGCAGGCCCGAAGGTTGTCCGAGAGCAGGTAGCGCCAGACGTAGACCGCCCGCAGCGGGTAGATCTGCGAGAACAGCAGCGCCACCGCGACGCCGATCAGCACGTTCGCCGAACGCCACAATCCCTCGGTGAAACCGGTCTCGCCGGGGCCGGCGACAATGCACATGGTGATCCCTGCCAGCAACGCCACGTAGCCGGGCCGACGAATCGCGAAGAAGGCCGAGGCTGCGCCCAGCACCGACATCACCAGGTAGGTGAGGGTGAGTGAACGCGTCCGGTCATAGACGGCGATCACGCAGAGCCCCAGCAGCGCGCCGACCAGCGTGCCGAGCACCCGCTCGTAGGACTTGCCGCGAATAGTCCCCTGGTGCACCAGCCCGCCCATCACCACCAGTACCGTGACCGAGGCCCAGAGACCGTGGGGCAGCTTGAGCGCGCTGGTCAGCAGCATCGAGGCGAGCAACGCGAGGCCGACGCGCACGCAATGAATCCAGGCGGCATAGCGATAGCGGGTATAGGGATTGGCCAGGCGGCGGAACGGCAGGGTGAGGATCGAGGGTTGCTTCGCCAAGGGAAGCGGCTCCTGTGCGGGCGGTGGCGATGCAGCAAGGTTAGTCGCTCCCGGCTGGCAGGGGCGGCCTTGAGTCAATCTCCTGGTTACTGCTGGCCGACGAAGTAGTAGTCGCGCTCGCCGACGCGGAAGTGCTGCAGCACGCTCAGCGGCGCTTGCGGCACCGTCTCGCTTTCCAGCAGCGCGATATGTTCGTCTGGCTGGCTGAGGAAGTTCGTCAGCTCCTCAGTAGTCTGCAGCGCCGGCAACAGGCTGCGGCTATAGAAAACGCTGGCGCCGGCGAGGCGCTCGCTGGGCTGGAACAGCGCCACCTGGCGCCCGGCCATCTGGTGCTGGCGAATCCGTTCGGTCAGCGGGAGGAAGGAGTCCTGCTGATCGGCGCGGGGTTCGATCCAGATGGCATATCCCAGGTAACAGGCGGGTACCAGCAGCGCCAGGAACAGAGCGGCACCGCGTACCCGGCGCGAAGCACGGGCATGCCAGCGCAACAGCAGAACGTGGCCATACTCGGCGGCGATCACCGCTGCCGCCGGTGCCAGTGCCATCAGGTAGACCATGCGCTTGCTGGAAGCGAGGGTGAGCAGGGCGAACTGTGCCGCCAGCCACAGGCAGAAGAACAGCAGGTAGCGGTACTGCGCCAGGCGTTTGCGCCAGTGCCAGAGCCCCAGGTAAAGCAGGATGTTCCACGGCAGGAACGCCTGCGGCAGACGCACCAGGTAGTAGTAGAAGGGCTCGAAGTGCCCGGCTTCGCTGAACGAGCCGTTGAAGCGGCCGATGCTGTTGGTCCAGAGGATTTCCTCCAGCGCCGCGCTGCCACCGTCGCGGTAGAGGAACAGCAGCCAGATCAGCAGCGGCACCAGGCCCGGCAGTGTCCACAGCAGGGGGCGCAGCCAGGCGGAGATTTCCAGCCGGCGCCGCGCCAGGCTGTCCCACAGCAGGCAGGCGAAGATCACTACTGCCGGCAGTGCCAGCCCCAGCACGCCCTTGCTCAGGGTGGAGATGGCGATCCCCGCGGCGAACGCCAGCCAGTGCTCGATGCGCCCCGGCGGCTTGAGCCAGGCCTGCAGGAAGGACAGCAGCGCCAGGGTCACGCCCAGCGTGAGCAGGGCGTCTTCGCCCACCTGACGGGCATTGGCCCAGAAGCTCGCCAGGGTCATCAGCATGATTGAGGCCAGCAGCGCCAGCGTCGCGGGCCGGCCGATGCGCCGGAGCACGCCATAAAGCAGCAGTACACAGAGCATCCCGGCGAATGCCGAGGCCAGCCGCACGGCCAGTGTGGTCGGGCCGAACAGGCGGATGGCAGCGACGTCCAGCCACAGGCTCAGTGGCGGCTTCTCCAGGAACGGCTGGCCGTTCAGGCGCGGCGTCACCCAGTCCCGGTCGAGGTGCATTTCCATCGCGATGCCCGCCACCCGAGGCTCGGTGGAACCCTGCAACTGGTGATTACCCAACGCGCAGAAGAACAGCAGGCCGCCCAGCACGAGCAGGACAAGAAGGTGGCGGCGCTGGGGCATGGGAAATCCGCGGCTGGTCAGGAGTCTCTGCATGTATAGGCGACATTTAGTTAACGCGAAATTAACCTTCGCGATGCTTCACTGCGACCCTCGCCCGGTACTCCCCTGGGGGTCGCCATGTCCGCTCGCCTGCCTGATTCCCAAGTTGCCTTCCCGCGTCGCCTTCGCCGTCGCTATCTGTTGCTGGCGCTGGTCGTGCTGATCGTGGTGGCCGGCTGCCTGGCCGGTTTCATGGTGCTGGTTCCGCCACCGCCGTACACGCCCTTGCAAGGCCAGAATCCCTCGCAGGTCATCCTGCTGGCGCTGGGCGACCAGGGCAGTGGCGACCTGCAGCAATGGCGTGTGGCGGAGGGCATGGAGCGCGTCGCGGAAAGCGAAGGCGGGGTGAACATGGTCCTGCTGCTGGGCGACAACTTCTATGGCAAGACCTTGAGCGGCGTCGATGACCCGGCCTGGCAGCTCAAGTTCGAGCGCGTCTACCACGGGCGCTGGCTCAGCCATGTGCCCTTCTATGCGGTGCTGGGTAATCACGACTACCCGGCTTCCGCTGCCGTCGAACTGGACTACGCCAGCCGGCGCGTGGGCTCCGGTCGCTGGCAGATGCCGGCGCCTTTCTATACCCGCGACTTCGGTGAGGTGGACGGGCGCCCGCTGTTGCGCGTGGCCTTCCTGGACACCAATGAAGATGCCGCCGGCCGTCAGCGCCAGGCAGCCTTCCTGCAGCGGGAGTTCTCCCGGCCGGGCTCCGCACCGCTGTGGAAGATGGTAGTGGCGCACCACGCTATCCGCAGCAGTGGCGGCAAGCATGGCGATGACAGCGAGTTGCTGCAGCAACTGCTGCCGGCGATGCAGCGCAGTGGCGTGGACCTCTACCTGTCCGGCCACGAGCACAACCAGGAAGTGATAGTCCGCCCCGGTGAGCCGGCCTGGCTGGTCTCCGGTGGTGGCGGCCAGACTCTCGACGGGATCAGGCCCGGCGCGCCGGCTGAAGGCACGCTGTTCGCCGCCGAACAGCACGGCTTTGCGCGGTTGGCCTTCAGCGCGGATCGCCTGCAACTGGCTTACTACGACCCGCAGGGGAACCGCGAGCAGGGCTTCCTCTGGGCTCGGGCCTGCCCGTGGATGGCGCAGGGTTGCCTGAAGCAGAACGATGGTGCCCAGTTGGCGACGAACAGGGCCACTGGCCAGTAGTTGTGCCCTGGGGGTTTTCGTTAGAATCCCGCACTTTTGCGCGCAGGGACCGCGTGAGCCTATCCGAGAACCCCCATGCTTACCGGTAGTTACGATCCCGCCCTGGTCCTGATTTCGCTGTGCGTCGCCATGCTGGCGTCCTACACCGCGCTGGATCTTGCCGGGCGCATCGCCACTACCCGTGGTTGGCCGGTGCTGCTGTGGATCGGTGGAGGCGGGGTGGCCATGGGCATTGGTGTGTGGTCGATGCACTTCATTGGCATGCTCGCCTTCAGCCTGCCCATCCCGCTGGGTTACGACCTCACCCTGACGCTGCTGTCGCTGGCTATCGCCGTGCTCAGTTCGGGCTTCGCCCTGGCGTTGGTCAGCCAGGACCGCCTGCCGCTCTGGCAACTGGTCTGCGGCGCGCTGGCCATGGGCGCCGGAATCAGCTGCATGCACTACCTGGGCATGTACGCGATGCTGATGCAGCCGGGCATCGATTACGACCCGACGCTGTTCGGGCTCTCCTTGCTGATTGCCGTGGCGGCTTCCGGCGCCGCGCTGTGGATCGCCTTCAGGCTGCGGCAGAACACGCCCTACGTACGCCTGGCCCGTGCTGGCGCGGCGCTGGTCATGGGCGTGGCCATCGTCGGCATGCACTACACCGGCATGGCCGCCGCGCGCTTCCCCGAGGGCAGCTTCTGCGGCGCATCCCCCAGTGGACTGAACAGCGACTGGCTGGCGCTGCTGATCATCATTGTTACCCTGGCCGTGATCGGTATTGCGTTGCTCACTTCGGTGCTTGATGCACGCCTGGAGTCGCGCACGGCTCAGCTCACCTCGTCACTGGCCCTGGCCAACCAGGAGCTGACCCAGCTCGCCCTGCACGATAACCTCACGCGCCTGCCCAACCGCATCCTGCTGGAAGACCGCATCGAGCAGATGATCGGCAAGGTGCAGCGCGGCGGCGGGCATTTCGCGCTGATGTTCCTCGACCTCGACGGCTTCAAGCCGGTCAACGATGCCTTTGGCCACCACGTCGGCGACCTGCTGCTCAAGGCCGTGGCCCAGCGCCTGCGCGACAGCCTGCGCAGCGAAGACACGGTGGCGCGCATCGGCGGCGACGAGTTCGTGGTGCTCGCCGAACTGGCCGAAGCCGAGGATGCAGTAACCGTCGCCGGGCAGCAGATCAGCCTGCTGGCCCAACCGTTCCAGGTAGCCGGGCAGGAGCTGCGCATTGCCGCCAGCGTCGGCATCGTGGTCTATCCTGGCGACGGCGCCAGCCAGCACGAACTGCTGCGCAACGCCGACGCGGCGATGTACCACGCCAAGGGCAACGGCAAGAACGGCTACAGCTTCTTCGAACAGTCGATGAACACCAACGCGCGCAATCACCTGCAGTTGCTGCACGACCTGCGCGCAGCCCTCGATCGCCGCGAATTCATCCTGCACTACCAGCCCAAGTTCGCCGCCAGCGGTGAGCCCATTGGCGCCGAGGCGTTGTTGCGCTGGCAGCACCCGCAACGCGGCCTGCTGATGCCCGACACCTTCATTGCGCTCGCTGAGCGCACCGGCCTGATCATCCCCATCGGTGACTGGGTGCTGGACGAGGCCTGCCGGCAGATGCGCGAGTGGTACCTGCAGGGCCACGAGAGCTGGCGTGTGGCGGTGAACCTGTCGGCACTGCAGTTCTGCCATGCAGCCCTGGTGCAGTCGGTGGCCGATGCGTTGCAGCGCCATCAGCTGCCGGCGCGCTGCCTGACCCTGGAGATCACCGAAACCACCGCCATGCGCGACGCCGATTCCAGCCTGGAGATTCTCGGCAAGCTGTCGGACATGGGCGTGGACCTGTCCATCGATGACTTCGGCACCGGCTACTCCAGCTTGCTGTACCTCAAGCGCCTGCCGGCCAACGAGCTGAAGATCGACCGTGGCTTCGTCCGCGACCTGGAGCAGGACAGCGACGACGCTGCCATCGTCTCGGCCATCGTTGCCCTGGGCCAGGCGTTGGACCTGCGCATCGTCGCCGAAGGGGTGGAAACCTCCGGCCAGCAGAATTTCCTCACCCGCCTGGGTTGCGACTCGCTGCAGGGCTTCCTGCTCGGCAAGCCGGTGCCGGCCGAGCAATTCCTCGAGCGCCTTTCTACGCCGGCGTAATCGCGGCCAGCTGGGAGCAGAGTTCACGTAACTGCTCGCACAGGCTGCGCCCGGCGCTGCCCAGTTCGGGGCGTGCGTAGAGTGCCAGCTCCAGTCCCTCGATAGGCGCGAAGCCATCCTCGGCGCTCAGCACGCGGTGCCCTTCGTGACAGCCGCGCAGGGGCAGCAGGCTGACACCCATGCCGGCCGCCACCGCCGCCGAAAGGCTCGCCAGGCTGGCGCTGCTGTAGCTGATGCGCCAGCGCCGGCCGCTGGCTTCCAGGGCGTGGATCATCTCCTGGCGATACAGCGCGCCCAGCGGGAACACCACCAGCGGCAGCGGGTCGCGCATGGCGGCGGGGGTGGTGGCGCTGTCCTGCCAGGCCAGGGGTTCGGGCCAGTGGGCGAGGCAGTCGCTGTCCGCGCCCCATTGCTTGACCAGCGCCAGGTCCAGCTCGCCGCTGCGGTACTGGCGCAGCAGTTCCTGGCTGAGGCCGCTGGAGACTTCCAGGCGCAGCCGCGGGCGCTCGGCGCTGAAGGCCGCGAGCAGCGGCATCATCCGTTCGCCGGCAAAGTCCTCCGGCATCCCGAGGCGCAGCACGCCCTCACTGTGCTCGCTGCTCAGCGCCTCGCGCGCTTCCGAGCCCAGTTCGAGAATGCGCCGCGCATAGCCCAGCAACCGCTCGCCCTGTTCGGTGGGCAGCACCTGGCGTTGGCTGCGGTCCAGCAGACGGCAGTCCAGGCTCTGTTCCAGGCGCAGGATCTGCTGGCTGACCGTGGACTGGGTGAGATGCAGCAACTCGGCGGCGCGGGTGAAGTTGCCGGCGTCCACGACCATTACGAAGCTGCGCAGCAGGTTGGGGTCAAGCATTGCGATTCCCACTGAAAGTCATGTTTCTATTTAATTTCAGCATAGAACATCCCTCCGTCATACTGCATCGGCTCATTGATTGAGCGTGATTCGAGGCACGACAGCCATCACGGGGGAGCGCCCATGGATATGCCGACCGTTCAGACTGAGGACGTGCACAGCCGTGCCGCCGCAGAAGCACTGCTGGCTGCCGCCAGCGAAGGTGATGAAGCCGAGGTCGCGGCGCTGCTCAAGCGCGGCGTGCCGGTGGATGTGACCGACGGGCAGGGCAATACGCCGCTGCTGCTGGCCACCGCGCAGAACCGTGTGGAAATCGCCCGGCTGCTGGTTGCCGCTGGTGCCGACGTCAACCGGCAGAACCGCATCCACGACAGCGCCTACCTGCTGGCCGGGGCGTCGGGGCGCCTGGAAATCCTCCAGCTGACTCTGGTCCATGGCGCCGATCTGCGCAGCACCAACCGCTATGGCGGTACGGCGCTGATCCCGGCGTGCGAGCGTGGCCACGTGGACGTGGTGGCGACGCTGCTCAAGGCTGGCGTCGATCCCGATCACGTCAACAAGCTGGGCTGGACGGGGCTGCTCGAAGCCATCCTGCTCAGCGACGGCGGCCCGCGCCACCAGGCCATCGTGAAACAACTCATAGAAGCCGGGGCGAACCTGAACCTGGCCGACAACGACGGCGTCACGCCGCTGCAACACGCCCGCCAGCGCAACCAGACCACCATCGCCAGGATGCTGGAAGTCGCCGGCGCGCATTGATCCGACTGTTTTGCTGGAAACTGCCATGTCACACGAAGTCTTTATGCGCGAGGCCCTGCAACTGGCCCGCGACAACATCGAGGCCGGCGGCCGCCCGTTCGGCGCCGTGCTGGTCAAGGACGGCCGGGTGATTGCCCGCGCCGCCAATTCCATCCACGTGGATTTTGACCCCACTGCCCACGCCGAGCTGCTGGCGATTCGCCGTGCCTCGGCGGTGCTGGGCCTGTCGCGCCTGGATGGCTGCGTGATCTATGCCAGCGGCCATCCGTGCCCGATGTGCCTGGCCGCCATGCACCTGTGTGGCGTGGAGGGCGCGTACTTCGCCTACTCCAACGACGATGGCGAGCCGTTCGGGCTGTCCACCGCCGCTGTCTACCAGCAGATGACCCAGCCGCCGCAGTGGCAGGCGGTGCCGCTGCGCCCGTTGCGCCCCGATGGTGAAGAGGGGTTGTACCAGCATTGGCAGGAGCATCGCTCGTGAGCAGGGGCATGGCCATGCCGGTCGAGGAGAGCGGCAGTCACGCCGGCTGGATCGGACTGCTGGTGATCGTCGCGCTGGGCATCAACCTGCGGCCGATCCTCACTTCCATCGGCCCGCTGCTGGCCGATATCCACGACGCCACCGGCCTGGGCTTCCAGGGCCTGTCGATGCTGACGGTGCTGCCGGTGCTGTGCATGGGCCTGTTCGCCCTGGGCCTGCCGTGGGTCGGCCCGCGCCTGGGCGAGAGCCGGGGCATGGTATTTGGCCTGCTGGCCATCGGCGCTGCATGCTTCTGGCGGCTGTTGCTGGACAGCGGCTTCGCCCTGATCGCCAGCGCGGTATTGGCGGGCTGTGGCGTGGCGGTCATCCAGGCGTTCGTGCCGGGGGTGATCAAGCGCTGGTTCCCGCACAAGGTGCCGTCGGCCATGGGCCTGTACTCGGCATCGCTGATGGCCGGTGGCGGTAGTGCGGCCGTGTTGGCGCCGGTGGTGTCGGAGCACTTCCAGCGCTGGCAGGACGGCCTCGGCGCCTGGCTGCTGCTGGCGGTTGTCGGCCTGCTGCTCTGGACGGTCGCACGTCCGCGAGAAGTGCCGGTGGCCGCGCCGCCACGACAGAAGGCACAGCACTATTTCGGCAGCCGCCGCGCCTGGCTGCTGGCCTTGTACTTCGGCCTGATCAATGGCGGCTACACGAGCATGGTGGCCTGGCTGCCGGTGTACTACCGCCAGCTCGGCTGGACAGCCCAGGCCAGTGGCCAACTGATCGGCCTGATGACCATCTTCCAGGTGATCGCTGCGCTGACCATCCCACTGCTGATCCGCCGTTCGCTGGATCGCCGCGGCTGGCTGTGCCTGTGCCTGCTGATCCAGCTTGCCGGCTTCGTCGGGCTGATCTGCGCGCCGTTGCACCTGCCGGGTATCTGGGTGGCGCTGATCGGCTACGGCCTGGGCGCCTGTTTCGCCCTGAGCCTGACCCTGACCCTGGATCACCTCGCCGATGCCGGTGCGGCCGGGCGTTTGGCGGCCTTCGTGCAGGGCATCGGTTTCATCGTCACCGGCATCGTGCCCTACGTCACCGGTGCTCTGCGCGACAGCACCGGCAGCTTCCAGGCGTCGTGGATTCTGTTGGCCATTTCAGTGGTGCTGATGCTGGGCGTGACCCTGCGCTTCTCGCCCAAAGGCTATGCGCGGGCGATGCAGCGGTAGCGGGGGATTGGCGTTTGCGGATATCTATCGCGGACGAAGTCCGCTCCTACGCAGATATTCACCTCTCGTAGGAGCGGACTTCGTCCGCGATCGCTTTCAGGCGCGCGCCGCGGCTAGACCGAGGTGGCGACATAGATGCGGTAGGCGATGATCGACAGCATGCTCAGCGTGCCGACCCACATCAGGAACACGCCCACCGGGCGATGACGGATGGTGAAGCCAATGCCCAGCATGAACATGCCGAAGACGATGATGCCGAGGGTGATGAAGAGGGACGTGGGGTCCAGTGGGATGAAATGAGCAGTGGCGTCCACGGCAAGTCCTTGTCTGAAATATCCGATATGGAAAGTCTAGGCCAGAGTAGGACCGAACTCCTTTGATCCCTGGCAACTCGAGTCGGATCATAGCGACCTCGGACACTCAGCCCAAGCTCGGGCCTCCGGTGAGAGCCTGCCTTTGCCATCGAGGGTGGGTTGCACACCGCAATATCCGCCGACTCCTCGACCTGTTCCTGCGCCGCGTTGAGCGGCACCGATGCCGGTGTGTCTGCTGGTTCGGCGGGCATAAAAAAGCCCCGCGGTCCGGAGCGTCAGACCGCAGGGCCAGAACGGTCGAGAGATTCTCGACCGGGGAGGACCGATCAGGCCGCCGGTGTCGGCTGCCAGCCGCCGCCAAGGGCCTTGTAGATCGCCACGATGCCGCGATACACGTCGACTTCCGCCAGGGCCTGGGCGTCCTCGGCGGCGAGTTGCTCGCGTTCGGCGTCCAGCAGGTTGAGGAAGTCCACGGTGCCTTCGCGGTACTGCAGGCCGGCCTGTTGCGCGGCATTGCGGCTGGCTTCGGACTGACGCACCAGCGACACCAGGCGCTGCTGGCGCTTGCCGTAGTCGCTGAAGGCGTTCGACGACTCCTCCAGGGCCAGCAGGACCTGTTGCTCGTAGGTCGCCAGGGCGCCGTCGGCATCAGCCTTGGAGGCGCGCAGGCGGGCCCGCACGCTGCCCAGGTCGAAGGCTGCCCAGGTGATGCTCGGGGCGACGCCCCAGGCGCTGGCGGCGGATGAGCCGATCTGCGAGCCACGGCCGGCGGTGTAGCCGAGGAAGCCGCCGAGGCTGACTTTCGGGAACAGGTCGGCGGTGGCCACACCGACGTCCGCCGTGGCGGCCGCCAGGCGGCGTTCGGCGGAGGCCACGTCCGGCCGGCGACGCAGCAGCTCACCCGGATCGCCGATGGGCAACGCCTTGGCGATGGCCGGAAGTTTCTTCGGCGACAAGTCCACGGAGAGCGCGTCCGGGCGCTGGCCGAGGAGGGTGGCGATGCGGTTGCGCTGGCGCACTTCCTCGGCCTGCAGTTGCGGCACGCTGGCTTCCGTGGCGGCCAGGCGGGCTTCGGCGCGCTGCACGTCCAGCTCGTTGCCGACACCGGCGTCACGCAGCTGGATGGTCAGGTCACGGGATTCGCGCTGGTTCTCCAGGTTGCTCCTGGCGATGCTTTCGCGCAGTTGTGCGCCGCGCAGCTGCCCGTAGGCATCGGCCAGTTCGGCGATCAGGCTGACCTGCAACTGCTGCAGGTCGGCCACGGTGGCTTCACTCAGCGCGTCGCTGGACTCCAGCTGACGGCGCACACGGCCGAACAGGTCGACTTCCCAGATCATGTCCAGGCCCAGGTCGTAGCGCTCCTGGTTGACCCGGTCCTCGGTCTGGCCGGGCACCTGGCCCTTGCCGACCTGGCCTTCGGCACGGCTGGTGACCGTGGGGAAACGGTCATTGGCCACATCATCGCGGACCGCCCGCGAAGCCAGCACGCGGGCATAGGCCACGCGCAGCTCGCGGTTCTCCTTGAGCGATTGCTCCACCAGCTGGGTCAGCACGGGGTCGTCGAACTGTTTCCACCAGGCGTCTTCGTAACGGCTGCGGTCGTAGTTCTGTACCTGGGCGTTGCTGTCCAGTTGCGCCGGCGCGGTGTCCGGCTTCTGGTAGTCGGGGCCGACCATGCACGCGCTGAGGGCCAGCGCGAGCAGGGAGGGGACGAACAGTTTCACGGCACTCTTGCTCACAGCATTGATGGTCATGACGCTCATGCCTGATGGGCCTCGTTATGGTTCGTGTGGCTCAGGGCAGCACGCGCCTGCTTCTTCGCTTCACGGGCTTCCATGAAGCGGCGGATCAGCACATAGAAGACCGGGGTCAGCAGCAGGCCGAAGAAGGTCACGCCGAGCATCCCGGAGAACACCGCGACACCCATGGCATGGCGCATTTCGGCGCCGGCACCGGACGACAGCACCAGGGGCACCACGCCCATGATGAAGGCGATGGAAGTCATCAGGATTGGCCGCAGACGCAGGCGGCAGGCTTCCAGTACCGCACTCAGGCGGTCCATGCCTTCGTCCTGTTTGTCCTTGGCGAACTCGACGATCAGGATCGCGTTCTTGCACGCCAGGCCCACCAGTACGATCAGGCCGATCTGGGTGAAGATGTTGTTGTCGCCACCGGACAGGATCACGCCCGCAATGGCCGACAGCAGGGTCATCGGCACGATCAGGATCACCGCCAGCGGCAGGCCCCAGCTCTCGTACAGCGCGGCCAGCACCAGGAAGGCGAGCAGCACGCAGAGCGGGAACACGTAGATCGCGGAGTTGCCGGCGAGGATCTGCTGGTAGGTCAGCTCGGTCCATTCGTAGGTCATGCCATTGGGCAGTTCCTGCTTGAGCAGGCGCTCGATGGCGGCTTCGGCCTGGCCGGAGCTGTAGCCCGGTGCGGCGGCGCCGTTGATCTCGGCGGTGATGAAGCCGTTGTAGTGCATCACGCGGTCGGGGCCGGAGGTGTCGCTGATCTTGATGAAGGTGGCCAGCGGGACCATTTCACCCAGGTTGTTGCGCACTTTCAGCTGGCCGATCTGCTCAGGTTCGAGACGGAACTGCTGCTCGCCCTGGACGTTCACCTGGTAGGTGCGGCCGAAGCGGTTGAAGTCGTTCGCGTACAGCGAGCCCAGGTAGACCTGCAGGGTGTCGAAGATGTCGCTGATCGCCACGCCGTGGGTCTTGGCCTTTTCGCGGTCGATGGCAGCATCCACCTGCGGCACGTTCACCTGGTAGCTGGTGAACACCGACATGGGGTTGAGCTCCGGCAGCGCGCGGGCCTTGTTGAGGATGTTCTGGGTCTGTGCGTAGAGCTCCTCGTAACCGGCGTTGCCGCGGTCTTCGATCTGCAGGCGGAAGCCGCCGATGGTGCCCAGCCCCTGTACCGGCGGCGGCGGGAAGATCGCGATGTAGGCGTCCTGGATGTCGGCGAACTGCTTGTTCAGCTCGGCGGCGATCTCGTTGGCCGACATGCCCGGGCCTTTACGCTCGCTGAAGTCTTTCAGCGGGGTGAAGACGATGCCGCTGTTGGGGCTGTTGGTGAAACCGTTGATCGACAGGCCCGGGAACGACACGGTGTGCTCGATGCCCGGGTGCTTGCCGGCGATTTCCGACATGCGCTTGATCACGGCTTCGGTGCGGTCCAGCGTGGCGGCGTCGGGCAGTTGCGCGAAGGCCACCAGGTATTGCTTGTCCTGTTGCGGCACGAAGCCGGTCGGGGTGCTGGAGAAGCCCAGGTAGGTCAGGCCGATCAGCCCCGCATACAGCAGCAGCGCGATGGAGCTGCCGCGCAGCACGCGGGTGACGGTGCCAACGTAGCCATGGCTGGCGCGGTCGAAGAAGCGGTTGAACGGACGGAACAGCCAGCTGCCCAGCAGCTTGTCGAGGATCACCGAGAAGCGATCCTTCGGCTCGTGGTGCCCCTTGAGCAGCACGGCGGATAGCGCCGGCGACAGGGTCAGCGAGTTGAACGCGGAGATCACCGTCGATATCGCGATGGTCAGCGCGAACTGCCGGTAGAACTGCCCGGTGAGGCCGGAGATGAACGCGGTCGGGATGAACACGGCGCACAGCACCAGCGCAGTGGCGATGATCGGCCCGGTCACTTCCTTCATGGCGCGCTTGGTCGCCTCGACGGGGGTGAGCCCCAGCCCGATGTTCCGCTCGACGTTCTCCACCACCACGATGGCATCGTCCACCACGATACCGATGGCCAGTACCAGGCCGAACAGCGACAACGCGTTGAGCGAGAAGCCGAAGGCGTGCATCACCGCGAAGGTGCCGATCAGCGACACCGGTACGGCGGCCAGCGGGATGATCGAGGCGCGCCAGGTCTGCAGGAACAGCACGACCACCAGCACCACCAGGATCAGGGCTTCGAACAGGGTGTGCACCACCGCTTCGATGGAGCCGCGCACGAAGATGGTCGGGTCATAGACGATGGAATAGTCCACGCCCTGGGGGAAGTCCTTCTTCAGCTCGGCCATCTTCTCGCGCACCAGGTTGGAGATGGCGATGGCGTTGGAGCCGGGACGCTGGAAGATCGGGATGGCGACCGCCGGCTGGTTGTCCAGCAGCGAGCGCAGGGCGTACTGGCTGGAGCCGAGTTCGACGCGGGCGATGTCCTTCAGGCGGGTGATCTCGCCGTCCGGGCCGCTGCGGATGATGATGTTCTCGAACTCTTCCTCGGTGACCAGGCGACCCTGGGTGTTGATCGACAGCTGGAAGCTGGTGTCGCTCGGCGAGGGCGGTGCGCCCAGGGCGCCGGCGGCGACCTGGCGGTTCTGCTCGCGGATCGCGGCGACCACGTCAGTGGCGGTCAGGTTGCGCGAGGCGACCTTGTTCGGGTCGAGCCACACGCGCAGCGAGTAGTCGCCCATGCCGAACAGCTGCACGTCGCCCACACCGTCCAGGCGCGCCAGCTCGTCCTTGATGTTGAGGATGGCGTAGTTGGACAGGTAGAGCATGTCGTAGCGGTTATCCGGCGAGGTCAGGTGCACGACCATGGTCAGGTCGGGCGAGGCCTTGTCGACGGTGATGCCGATACGGGTGACTTCCTCGGGCAGCTTGGGCTGCGTACGGGTGACGCGGTTCTGCACCTGCACCTGCGCGTTGTCCAGGTCGGTGCCCAGGGCGAAGGTGATGGTCAGGGTCATCTTGCCGTCGGCGGTGGACTGCGAGGACATGTAGAGCATGTTCTCGACGCCGGTGATGGCCTGTTCCAGCGGCGCGGCGACGGTCTCGCCGATCACCTTGGGGTTGGCGCCGGGGAAGTTGGCGCGCACCACCACGGTGGGCGGCACCACTTCGGGGTATTCGCTGATCGGTAGCTGGAACAGCGAGATGGCCCCGCCGATCAGGATGATCAGCGAAAGCACGGCGGCGAAGATCGGCCGCTGGATGAAGAATTGCGAAAAGTTCATGGCTGGTTCCTGTCGCGAACGCTGCGGTTCGCCAAACCCGGGACAAAGGTCACCCAAGGCCCTGGTGGGACAGGGCCCGGTACATCAATCGTTTAAGACAGGGGGTGGTTCAGTCGGAGAGTGCTCAGCCGCGCGGCGCGCCCGGCTTGGCGGATTTCTCGGCCACCTTCGGCGCCTCGAAGCTCTCCAGCGCACGACGCTGGCTTTCAAGGTTGGCGAGGGTCGACTGGCTGGCCATCTCGACACCCTGGGCGTCGACCTGGGCACCGGGGCGAACCCGTTGCAGGCCGTTGACCACGATGCGATCACCCTTCACCAGACCGCTGCGGACGATGCGCAGGCCTTCGAGTTTCGGGCCCAGTTCGATGCCGCGGTATTGCACCTTGCTGTCCTTGTCGAGCACCAGCACGAACTTCTTGCCCAGGTCGGTGCCGACCGCTTCGTCCTTGATCAGCGCGGCGGGGTAGGTGCCGCTGCCGACCAGCTTGATGCGGGCATACAGGCCGGGGGTGAACTGGTTGGCGTCGTTATCGAACACGGCGCGGCCACGGATGGTGCCGGTCTTGGGGTTGACCTGGTTGTCGAGGAAGTCCAGGCGGCCCTGGTGGGGGAAGCCGTCTTCGCCGGTCAGGCCCAGGTACACCGGGCTGGTGCCGCGGGCGTCCGGGCCACCCTTGCGGGCGAGGTCGACGTACTTCAGATAGACGCGCTCGTCGGCGTCGAAGTAGGCGTAGACCTTGTCGGTGGAGACCAGGGTGGTCAGCACGCTCTGGCCACTGTTCACCAGGTTGCCGGCGGTGACTTCGGCGCGCGAGACGCGGCCGTCGATGGGCGCGGTGATCTGGGTGAACGACAGGTTCAGGCGGGCGTTGTCCAGTTCCGCCTGGGTCGCGGCGACCACGGCTTTCGCCTCGGTGGCGGCGGCCGTGCGGGCGTCGGCAAGTTCCGCGGAAATGGCGTTGGTGGCGCGCAGGCGATCACCGCGGGACGCTTCGTTGACGGTACGGGTTTGGTTGGCGCGAGCCTGTTGCAGCTGGGCTTCCAGACGATGGACTTCGGCCTGGAACGGCCGCGGGTCGATCTGGAACAGCAGGTCGCCTTTCTTCACCAGCGCGCCTTCACGGAAGGCGACGCGATCGATATAGCCCGAGACGCGCGGGCGCAGTTCAACGGATTCCGGAGCCTCCAGGCGACCAGTGAATTCGTCCCATTCGTTGATCGGCTGTTCGATGACGTCCGCCACGCTGACCTTCGGCGCGGCCATGTTCTGTGCCGCGTCCTGGCCTTTGCCGCAGGCGCTGAGAACCAGCACAGCGGCCAACGCCAACGGAATACGCAAGGTGTTCAGATTTCGCTCCATGGAAAGACTCCGGCGTTCTAATTGGTTTATGGATTTCTAATGGAGCGGAGTCTGCGTTCGCGGGGGCGCTGGAACTAATCGAACGAGCAGATTTTGATTATCACGCGCAGTGATAAATGCTTTTGCACTATGCGCAGGAATAGATAGAAGGAGTGGGCGCGGACATTGCCCGGCAAGGCTCTTGGTAGGAGCGAGCTTGCTCGCGAAGCTTTTCCACCCGATGCACTGTGCCATGCGGGTTCGCGAGCAAGCTCGCTCCTGCAAGGTCAGGTTGCGTAGGGCGGTGTCAGGTGTATCGGCGTACAACCGCGAACGGTTGTACGCCCTACGGCGCGAGCGGGTTCAGAGGCTGTCCGGATCGCCCACGAACATGGTGATCCGCGAACGCAGCCAGCGCTCGGCCGGGTCCTGGTCCTGGGCGCCGCGCCAGACCATGGAGAGCTCGGCCAGGCGGGTGGGGAAGGGCGGCTCCTCGGCGCGCAGGCCGCCAGCGGCGGTGAGCGCCAGGGCCACATACTCGGGCACGGTGGCGATGATGTCGGTGCCGGCGAGCAACTGGGCGAGGCCGACGAACTGCGGCACCGCCAGCACCACCTGGCGCTTGCGGTCCATCTCGGCGAGGGTCTGGTCGACGAAGCCGTCCAGGTCGCCGGCGTAGGACACCAGCGCGTGCGGGCGCGCGCAGTAGTCATCGAGGGTCAGCGCGCCGGGGATCGAGTCGGCGCGCAGGATCTTCCAGGTGCTGCGGCGCAGGGTCTTGCGCTTGGCGTTGGCCGGCAGCTCGTCGGTGTAGCTCACGCCCACGGAGATTTCCCCGGACGACAGCAGTTGCGGCATCAGCAGGTAGTTGGCGCGACGCACCACGAGGGTGATGCCCGGCGCCTCGGAGCGCAGGCGGCGCAGCAGCGGCGGCAGCAGGCCGAACTCCACGTCATCGGACAGGCCGATGCGGAACACTGCCTTGCTGGTGGCCGGGTCGAAGTCGGCGGCGCGGCTCAGGGCGGTGGAGATGGCGTCCAGCGCCGGCGAGAGGTGGCCGAAGATTTCCTGCGCCCGCGCAGTGGGTTCCATGCTGCGCCCGGTGCGCACGAACAGCGGATCGTCGAACAGACCGCGCAGGCGCGCCAGGGCCGCACTGATCGCCGGCTGGCCGAGGAACAGCTTCTCCGCGGCGCGGGTCACGCTGCGCTCATGCATCAGCGTCTCGAAAACGATCAACAGGTTGAGATCAACCTTGCGTAGGTCGTTGCGGTTCATGGGGACTCCCTGGCGATGGGGGAAAAGTGAGGCCGAGCGTGTCCTGAGTCAAGTCTGTCAGATAAGTCCTTGATCAATTTCCACTTTTTTAATGAGAATCTCGCCCCGGCAGTGTGGTCTGACTCTGTAGGAGCAGAGCCACCACGGCCCCGTGGACAACCCCGTCGCAGAGCCTTGCAGCCGCGCCGGACAAGGCTTGCAGCGCGGGCCGAATCATCGCCGTTTATGTCAATTATCAATGGTGAACGGTGGCGTCACCCCTAAAGCCCGGATAGAGTCCGTGGCTATGAGCACTACTAAGGCGAGGTATGTGATGTCCCGCATGATCCGTTTCCACCAGTTCGGTGACGCCTCGGTCCTGAAGATCGAGGAGATGCCGACCCCGCAACCGGGGCCGGGTGAAGTACTGATCCGCACCCAGGCGTTGGGCGTCAGTTGGCGCGACGTACTCTGGCGGCAGAACCTCGCCCCGGATCAGGCCAAGCTGCCGGCGGGTATCGGTTATGAACTCTCCGGCATCGTCGAAGCCGTGGGCGAGGGCGTTGAAGACCTCGAGCCCGGCGTGGCGGTGGCCAGCTTCCCGGCGAACTCGCCGAACCTCTACCCGGCCTGGGGTGACCACGTCATCCTGCCGCGCACTTCGCTGACCCGCTATCCGGATGTCCTGACCCCGGTCGAGGCGGCGGTGCACTACACCGGTTTGATGTATTCGTACTTTGCGCTGGTGGAACTGGCGCAGATCAAGCCGGGCCAGCGCGTGCTGATCACCGAGGCCGGCCATTGCCTGGCTCCGCAAGCGGTGCAGTTGGCCAAGGCGCTGGGCGCCCAGGTGATCGCCACCACCAGCCATGAGGAGACTCGTGAGTTTCTGAAGGGCCTGGGTGCGGACAAGATCATCTACACCGAGGAGCAGGACCTGGTGCTGGAAGTCGAGCGCTTCACCAAGGGTGAGGGCGTGGAGATCGTCCTCGACCAGTGCGCCGGCCCGCAGATGAAACTGTTGGGTGACGTCGCTGCCCAGCGCGGCAAGCTGATCCTGTATGGCATCAATGGCGGCAACGACGCAGCCTTCCCGGCCTGCGCGGCGTTCAAGAAGCACCTGCAGTTCTACCGTCACTGCGTGCTGGACTTCACCGGGCAACCGGAGATTGGTCTGACCCGTAACGACGAAGCCGTACAACGGGCGCTGACCGCGATCAACCAGATGACCGCCGACCAGTTGCTCAAGCCGAGCATCGACCGGGTGTTCGACTTCGCCCAGTACCGCGATGCCAACTACTACATGGAAACCTGCCCGGGCGGCGGCCGTGTGGTGATGAAGATGCCGGAGTGATCGGACTCTTCGTTCGGTAGCCTCAGAAAGCCACTCTTCGGAGTGGCTTTTTCATGCGCGCAGTATTTCCGGGCATCCCTGTAGGAGCGAGCTTGCTCGCGATCCATGTATCCGGCCGCATTGGCGTCAAGCGGGTTCGCGAGCAAGCTCGCTCCTACATCCAATCGTCAGGGGCGTTCCTGGCTCACCGGTTTGTGGGATGGCTGGAGCATCAGTGGCATTTCCGAATTGGGCCGTAGCTGCGCTCGTCGGCCGCAAAGCTTCGAAATAGAGCTATCTATACGCCGCTACATCCCCCGCAGTATCAGGCAAGCCTGAAGAGAACCAGGCAAACCGCTCGGCGCTTTCCTCGCGTATTGTCGCGGCACCTGTCGGCCCCTGCGCCTAGGCTGAACCCATTGCGTGTCGGAGCCGTTGCGCTTCGCCTCCATTCCATCACCCGCATGAAGAGGTGAACTCCCTGATGATTACCGTGAACCTGAACGGCAAGGACCACGAACTCGACGCCCCCGGCGAAATGCCGCTGCTCTGGGCCATCCGTGACGTCGCCGGCCTGACCGGCACCAAATACGGCTGTGGCATGGCGCTGTGCGGCGCCTGCACCGTGCACATCGACGGCCAGCCGACGCGCTCCTGCGTCACCCCGCTGGCGGCGGTGGCCGGCAAGAAGATCACCACCATCGAAGCGGTGGCTGAGCAGGCCGCCGGCAAGGCCGTGCAGGACGCCTGGCGCAAGCTCGACGTGGTGCAGTGCGGCTACTGCCAGTCCGGGCAGATCATGTCGGCCACCGCGCTGCTGGCCTCGAACAAAAAGCCCAGCGACGCCGACATCGACGCCGCCATGAGCGGCAACATCTGCCGCTGCGCCACCTATGCGCGGATCCGCGCGGCTATCCATGACGCCGCCCAGACCCTGGCCTGAGGATAAGAAATCATGCTCGAACCTCGTACCGACGAACAGCCGGCGCAGCCCGGCAGCATCCTCAACGTCAGCCGCCGCAGCTTCCTGCGTGGCGCCGGCGGCCTTGCGCTGGGCATCTACTTCGCGCCGCTGCTGGGCAAGCTGGGTGACGCCCAGGCCGCCAGCGATTTTGAGCCCAACGCTTTCGTCCGTATCGCCCCGGACGGCACTGTCACCGTGATCGCCAAGCACGTGGAAATGGGCCAGGGCAGCTACACCGGCCTGGCCACCCTGGTCGCCGAGGAGCTGGACGCCGACTGGAGCCACGTGCAGGTCGAAGGCGCACCGGCAGATGCCAAGCGCTACGCCAACCTGGCCTTCGGCAACCTGCAGGGCACCGGCGGCAGCAACGCCATGGCCAACTCCTTCGAGCAGATGCGCAAGGCCGGCGCCAGCGCTCGCGCCATGCTGGTCGGCGCGGCGGCGGAGCAGTGGAAAGTGCCTGCCGAGCAGATTCAGGTGCAGAGCGGCGTGGTCAGCCACGGCCCATCCGGGCACAAGGCGAGCTTCGGAGAACTGGCCGAGGCAGCGGCGAAGCAGCCGGTGCCGGCGGACGTAAAACTGAAGGACCCGAAGGACTTCAAGCTGATCGGCCAGGTGCAGTTGCCGCGCAAGGACAGCCCTTCCAAGACTGACGGCACCGCGCAGTTCACCCAGGACGTGCACCTGCCGGACATGTTGGTGGCGGTGGTCGCCCACCCGCCGCGCTTCGGCGGCGTGCCGGCGAAAGTCGATGCGAGCAAGGCCAAGGCCGTGCCGGGTGTGGTGGATGTGGTGCAGTTCCCCGGCAGCGATCGGCGTTTCGCTGGCGTCGCCGTGCTGGCGAAGAACACCTGGGCGGCGCGCCAGGGCCGCGATGCTTTGCAGGTCGAATGGGACGAGAGCAAGGCCTTCAAGATGGGTAGCAAGGAGATCTTCGCCCAGTACCGCGACATGGCCAGCAAGCCGGGCCTGGTGGCGCGCAACGATGGCGATGTCGCCAAGGCGTTGGAGAAGCCGGCTCACCTGATCGAAGCGGAATACCAGTTCCCGTATCTCGCCCATGCCGCCATGGAGCCACTGAACTGCGTGGTTTTCCTCAAGGAAGACGGCTGCCAGATCTGGAACGGCGAGCAATGGCAGACCGGCGACCAGATGTCGGTGGCGCAATTGCTGGGCATGCAGCCCGAGCAGGTCACCATTACCCAGCTGTATGCCGGTGGCAGCTTCGGCCGCCGCGCCAACCCGCACTCGGACTACGTGCTTGAGGCGGTCGCCATTGCCAAGGCCGCCCGCGAGCTGGGCGTGAAGGTACCGATCAAGATGGTCTGGACCCGCGAGGACGACACCCGTGCGGGCTACTATCGCCCGGCCTTCCTCCATCGCGCGCGGTTGGCGGTGGACGCCCAGGGCAACCTGGTGGGCTGGGAGCAGCGGCTGGTGGGGCAGTCCTTCATCGTCGGCACGCCGTTCGAGAAGTTCATGGTCAAGGACGGCGTCGACAAGATCGCCGTGGAAGGCGCCGCCGATCTGCCCTACGCCGTGCCCAACCTGCGCGTCGAGCAGGCGCTGGCGGACAATGTGACGGTGCCGACTCAGTGGTGGCGGTCGGTGGGCCACACCCACACGGCGTTCTCTACCGAGACGTTGATTGACGAGGCGGCCATTGCCGCCAAGCAGGACCCGTACGAGTTCCGCCGCAAGCTGCTGGAGAAGCACCCGCGTCATCGCGGCGCGCTGGAACTGGTAGCGCAGCGGGCGAACTGGCTGGCGCCGCTGGAGAAGGGCAAGGAGGGCGAGCAGCGCGGGCGCGGGATAGCCGTGCACGAGTCCTTCGGCAGCTTCGTTGCCCAGGTGGTGGAAGTGACTTACAAGGCGGACAAGAGCTTCAAGGTGGATCGCGTGGTCTGCGCGGTGGATTGCGGCCTGGCGATCAACCCGGACGTGATCAAGGCGCAGATGGAAGGCGGTATCGGCTTCGCACTGTCGGCGGCGCTGCACAGCGCCATCACCCTGACCGACGGCAAGGTCGACCAGTCCAACTTCCACGACTTCCAGGTCCTGCGCATCAACGAGATGCCGGTGGTGGAGGTGCATATTGTGCCGTCGGCCGAGCCGCCGACTGGTGTCGGTGAGCCGGGTGTTCCGCCGCTGGCGCCGGCGCTGGCCAATGCGCTGTTCGCGGCGACCGGCAAGCGCATCCGCACCCTGCCGATCGGCAATCAGTTACAGGCCTGAGTTCCGCCCAGTGACACAAATGCCCCGCATGAGCGGGGCATTTGCCTTTCAGGGTCTAAGCTTTCCTGAAGTCAGGCGACCAGGGCCTGCTGTTCGTGAGCCTCGCAGATCAGCTCGCGCAGTACCCGGCGTTCTTCGGGCAGCGTGGCGGCGCGGTGCAGGGCGACGCTGCCTTCTGCATCGGTAACGGCGACTTCCGTCTCGAAATGCAGTTGGAGTTCGTCCAGGGTGATGTAGGTGATGCGGTACGCCTCGTCAGTGCTGTGCATGGTCGCAGGCTCGATGTTGTGGGAGGGCACAGGCCCGATGGATGCATCGTCGCGCCGCACCGGCAAGGGTGGAAGTGAAACGCCGTGATGGTGAACATCACGAAAGGCGATGGTGCCGGCGAGATTTTCCGGCATCTGTCATGCAGGACGGGTATCCTGCGCGGGCGTGCCCACATCGGGCACTTTGTAAATCGAATTGGAGCAGTGACATGAGCCGCGACAAGCAGCTTTTCCCGGAAGACGAAATCGGCGATGCCCTGTGGGCCCTGCAGGAAGACGGCGAAGACCTCTCCCTCGAGCATGAGGTGGAGTTCGCGGTGATCTTCCCGGACGAGCAGTCCGCCCTGGACTTCGCCATCATGCTGCTGCAGAACGGGCAGAAAGTGGCGTACTCCGAGTATGACGGCAATGACAAGCTGCCCTGGCAGGTCCTGGCCTATCCGGTGATGGAGCTCAGCCACGAGCACATCAGCGGCTATGCGGCGCTGCTGTCCGAGCACTCCGCTGACCTGGGTGGTCAGATGGACGGCTGGTCGGCGCTCTGATCGGCTGATGCTGCATGAAAAACGGCGCCTTCGGGCGCCGTTTTTCTATGTGTCAGTCATCGAGTTCCGTACCCCCTGTGGAGCCCCTCTCCCTCACCCTCTCCCTGAAGGGAGAGGGGACTGGGTTGTGCCGGCTGAGGCTTTGGTATCAGCCGGCACGGGTTGCTCCCTCTCCCTTCAGGGAGAGGGCGGGGGAGAGGGTTGGCCCCGAGAACAAATCTTCCCCCATGTAATGAGCACCCTTGCACCACGTATAACCCGTCAGCGTTATCCGCCCTACGTCCTGAGGTTTTGGTATCAGCCGGCACGGGTTGCTCCCTCTCCCTTCAGGGAGAGGGCGGGGGAGAGGGTTTGGCCCCGAGAACAAATCTTCCCGCATGTAATGAGCACCCATGCTGTAGGAGCGAGCTTGCTCGCGAACAGGCTTTCCCGGCAGTAACAGCGTTGGGCGGATTCGCGAGCAAGGACTAGGCGTCCCCCTCGGTCCTACGAAGTGCCAAAGGCCCGCGCGATGCGGGCCTTTGCCATGACGCCGGACACGTCACTCCGGCAACGGCGCATGGCGCGCCACCTGGCGCAGCGCCTGCTCGTAGTAGTCGGTGCTCTGCGCCCCGGAGATCAGCTGGCGGCCGTTGAGGATCACCGCCGGCACCGCGCGGATGCCATGGCTGGTGTAGAAATCTTCCTCGGCCACCACTTCGTCGCCATAAGCGTCGCTGTCGAGAATCTCCCGTGCGCGCACGGCGTCCAGGCCTACGCTGATGGCCACTTCCAGCAGCACTTCCGGGTCGCTCGGGTCGCGCCCTTCGCCGAAGTAGGCGTGCAGCAGCGCCTGCTTGAGGGCTACGTCGCGGTGCGATTCCGCCGCCCAGTGCAGCAGGCGATGGGCGTCGAAGGTGTTGTAGATGCGGCTGCGCTTCTTCAGGTCGAAGTGCACGCCGACTTCCTCGCCCATGGCGCGCAGGTGCTCCTGGTTGCGGGCAATGTCCTCGGCGCTGCTGCCGTACTTGCGTTGCAGGTGCTCCACCAGGTCTTCCCCTTCGGCGGGCATGTCGGCATTGAGCTCGAAGGGCTTGATGCGCAGCTCCACGGTCAGTTCGCCGTCGACCCGGCGCATGGCCTCCAGCAGGCCGTTGAGGCCGATGGCACACCAGGGGCAGACCACGTCGGAGACGAAATCGATGGTGATGGCGTCGCTCATGGGGCGAACTCCGGCAAATGGGCGAGCAACTAGCATGGACCCGGAAGGGGGATTCGATCCAGTCACGAGACGGCCGGGAGTGCTTCGACAGGCTTGCCGGTTGCCAGCGCTTCAGGGCTGAAGCGCTGGCGGCGGGCCTGGAATAGGGGCGACGTCCGTGTCGCGAAGAGGGTCAGAAGTCCACGGTCATCGATAGCTTCAGGGTGCGCGGATCGCCCTGGGTCAGATAGCCACCGATGGTGGAGGCCCAGTAGGACTTGTTGGCGACGTTCTCCAGGTTGGCGCGCAGGGTCACGTCACGCTCATCCACCTTGAAGGCGTAGCGGGCGCCGAGGTCGAAGCGGGTCCAGGCGGGGATGCTCAGGTCGTTGGCGGCGTCCAGGTACTGGCCGCCGGTGCGCAGCACGCGGCCGTTGATGGCTGCACCCTGGATGCCCGGAACATCCCAGTCGGCGCCCAGGTTGTACTGGAAGGTCGGCACGCCCACGGCGCGGTTACCGTCGGTCTTGCCGCCGGCGGTGTTCTTCAGCTCGGTGTCGATCCAGGTGCCGCCCGCCAGCAGGCGCAGGCCGTCGACCGGCTCGCCGAAGACGTTCAGCTCGACGCCGCGGTTTTCCTGCTCGCCGTCGACGCTGAAGATCTTCGAATCCGGGTCAGTGGTGCTGAAGGGTTGCTCGATGCGATAGAAGGCCAGGTTGCCGCCGTAGCTGCCGAAGTCCAGCTTGGCGCCCACTTCCACCTGCTTGGAGCGGTTCGGCGCGAAGACTTCGCCGAAGTTCGCAGCGCTGCTGGGGGCGGTCGGCCCTGCGGCCAGGCCTTCGATGCGGTTGGCGTAGAGCGACAGGTACTCGGTGGGCTTCACCACCAGGCCGTAGACCGGCGTGGTGATCGACTCGTCGTAGCTGGCGGTGCGCTTGCCGACGTAGTTCCAGCCGTCGGTGCCGATGCTCTGCCGGCGCACGCCGACGGTCAGCAGCACACGGTCATCGAGGAAGCCCAGGGTATCGGCGGCGGCCAGGCTCTTGTTCAGTGTCTTGCCGACGATACCCGGGTCGCTGTAGTCGCCGCCGGTCAGGGTGGGCGCCGGCTTGGGCGTCTGCACCGGGTTATAGATGTCGGTGGGGTAGCGCTTGGTGATCATGGTGTAGGCGCTGCGTTGTTCGGCCCAGATGCCGGCGACGCTGAGGTTCATCTGGTGGGTGACCGGCCCGGTGGCGAAGTGGCCGTTCAGGCCCGCCATGGCGCTCTTGTTGTCCTCGTCGTGGGTGGCGTCCATCATGCCGCCGCCTGCGGCGCCGTTGTTGTCGCTGAGGGTCAGGGCCGAGTAGGAGCCGTTCTCGCGGGTGTGCTTGGCGCCGCCGGAGAGGTAGGCAGTCCAGTTGTCGTTGAGGTCGTACTCGGCGCGGAACATGCCGAAGGTGTCTTCGAGCTGCGAATAGCTCCAGGACTGCGCGTAGTTGTCGTCGGCGTCCGGCGCGTGAGGGATGCTGGTGACACCGGTGCCGACGTAGACCACCGGGCGGCCCTGGTTGATGCGCTGCTTCTGGTAGCCGAAGTCGGTGTTCAGGCGCAGGCGTTCGCCACGGTAGTCGAGGTTGACGGTGGCCAGCTTGTAGCGCTGGTTCTCGTCGTCGACGCCGGTCTCGCCCTCGCGCTGGGCGAGGTTGA
This sequence comes from Pseudomonas sp. PVC-3-1, assembly GCF_057444315.1. Taxonomy (NCBI): domain Bacteria; kingdom Pseudomonadati; phylum Pseudomonadota; class Gammaproteobacteria; order Pseudomonadales; family Pseudomonadaceae; genus Pseudomonas; species Pseudomonas sp. PVC-3-1. The sequence goes on along the minus strand of NZ_CM172023.1, from coordinate 4,761,979 downwards.
CCCGCGCGCCGAAGCGGTTGTCCTCGCCGAAGCGCTGGCCCAGGTCCAGATGCTCGCCGATCTGGTTGTCGCTGCCGTAGCCCAGGGTCACGCTGCGGGTGGGAGTGTCCTCGGCGCGCTTGGTCTGCAGGTTGACCGCGCCGCCGATGCCGGAACCGCTGGGTGTCACGCCGTTGATGAAGGCGTTGGGACCCTTGAACAGCTCGACGCGCTCCAGCGACTCGGTGCCGATGATTTGCCGCGGGGTGACGCCGTACAGGCCATTGAGCGAGACGTCGTCGGTGCTCAGCGGCAGGCCGCGGATGACGAAGATCTGCGAGAAGTTGCCATAGCCGTTGCCCTGGCGCACCGAGGCGTCGTTGAGCAGCACGTCGCCGACTGTCTGGGCCTGGGAGTCCTGGATGGTCTTGGCGGTGTAGCTGGCGAAGCTGAAGGGCACGTCCTGGATGTCCTGGTTGCCCAGCATGCCCAGTTGCGCGCCACGGGCGACCTGGCCGCCGGCGTAGGCGGGTGGCAGGTCGCCAGGCTGCCGCGCCGCGCCGCTGACGGTGGTGGCGTCCATCTCCAGGGCGCCGCTGTCATCGGGGGTGGCCTCTACGCCATAGCCGCTGTTCTTGCGTACCAGGCGGTAGCCGCTGCCCTGCAGCAGGTGCTCCAGGCCCTGTTCCGGCGCGAAGCTGCCGTTGAGACCCGCGCTCTGCTGGCGATTCAGCGCCTGCGCTTCGAAGGCCAGCGGCACGCCGGCCTGGGCCGCAAAGCGCGCCAGCACCTCGCCCAGCGGGCCGGGGGCGATGTCGTACTGGCGCTGCTGGCTGGCGGCTTCGGCGGCCAGGGTTGGCAGCACCGCACCGCCAGTCAGTGCCAGGCCGACGGCCAGGGCGAGGGAGTGGGGGCGAAGTCGGGAGCGGAGGAGCATGGAGTGTTCCTGTCGGCGAATGGAGGGGTTCTGCCTCTTCACCGGGCGAGATCGAAAAAGGTGTCAGGGGGTGGGCGAAAAAATTTCAGAGTGTTGGGCTTATGTTGTAGGAGCGAGCTTGCTCGCGAACCGCCCAACGCCAGTGCGGCCGGAGAGTCTGTTCGCGAGCAAGCTCGCTCCTACAGATGACCGGATATTCGGAGTGGGGCGTGCCCTCACCCCAGCCCTCTCCCAGGGGGAGAGGGAGCAGATCGTGCCGGCTGATGCAGCGGGTCTTATCCTGCACCGAACGGCCCCCTCTCCCTGAGGGAGAGGGCTGGGGTGAGGGGGAAGCGCGGGCACAGGGGTAGCCGTTGGTAGGGCGCATAATGCACCAGCGTTATCCGCCGTCGTGGCAGCGGGGCATAACCTGTTCCAGGTTTTGCGCCCCACGCGGGTGCTGGCCATTCACGCCGGCTCCACGGTGACCCAATACCGCGTCATCCGCCGCAGCTTCACCGGCAGCATGTCCGCCAACAGCGCCAGCCCGGCGTCGCTATCGCCCAGGGGAATCGCCCCGGTCACGCACAGGTTTGCCAGGCGCGGGTCGCAGCGCAGGAAGCCGCTGCGGTAGCGCCCCAACTCACCCAGCAGATCGTCCAGGCGCATACCCTGGGCCAGCAGCATGCCGTTTTCCCAGGCGCTGGCGTTGGCGTCCGCCGTCTGCAGCGGCTGGAAGCCCTGCGCGCCGAACACCAGTTGCTGGCCGGAGCCGACCGTCTGGCTCGCATAGCCAGGCAGTTCGACGCTCACTTCCTTGTCGAGCACCGCGACCCGGCACGCATCGCCCAGGTCACGCAGGCTGAAGCGCGCGGCGGAGGTGCGCAGCAGGCCGTGGCGGCTGTCGACGAGGAAGGGACGTGGGTCGGCCAGGGCGTCGACGAGGATTTCGCCTTCGAGCAGGCTCAGGCGCCGCTCGCGGGCGTTGAAGGCCACGTTCACCGCGCTGTCGGTATTCAGGGTCAGCTGGCTGCCATCGGGCAGGCGCAGGTGCTTGCGCTCGCCGACGGCAGTGCGCAGGTCGGCGTTCCACTCCGCCCAAGGCATCTGCCGCGCTGCCAGCCAGGCGGCTGGTGCCACGGCCATCAGCACGCCCAGGCGGTTGAGCATCTGCCGGCGGCTCAGGCCCGTGCGTTGCAGACTTTGCCGGCCGAGCCCCGGCGGCAGCTGGCGCAGGCCCAGCAGGGCTTCGGCGCGGCGCCAGGCTTCGGCATGCTGGGCGCTGCGCGCGCGCCATTGTTCGATGGCCTGCAGGTCGGCATTGCTGGCCGGGTGCTCATTCAGGCGCACCAGCCAGTCGGCGGCTTCGCCGAGGATGCCGGGGTCCAGCGGTTGTTCGCGCATCAGGCGACGCTCAGGCAGGCGACAAAACCGGCGCGCATGTAGCGCTTCACGCTGGCCAGGGAAACGCCTAGGCGCTCGGCGATCACCGGGTAGGTCAGGCCATCCAGTTGCGACAGCAGAAAGGCCTCGCGGGTCAGCGCCGGCAGCTCGCTCAGGGCGGCGTCGATGCGCTCCAGCGCCTCGAGGATCAGCTCGCGGGTCTCCGGGCCGGGCGCCAGTTCCTCGGGCAGTGCGGCGACGCTGTCCAGGTAGGCGCGCTCTATCTCCTGGCGCCGCCAGCGATCCACCAGCAAGCCCTTGGCAATATGGGTGAGGAGGGCACGTGGACGCTCGCCGAGGTCTTCCAGCGGCCGCCGCAGCAGGCGCAGGAAGGTGTCATGGGCGAGGTCGGCGGCATCCCAGGCGTTACCCAGCCTGCCGCGCAGCCACTGCTGGAGCCAGCCGTTGTGCTCGTTGTAGAGAGTGTGCAGATGCTGCGGGGACGGGGTTTCGACGAGGGCCACAGTGCGTGCGTCAGATTTTCATTTGAGAATGCCTATCATTTTAGGGTTTTCCCATCGTGCAGCGCAATGCCGGAGCGACGCAGCCGGTCGGACTGCGACATCCGCGCCCCTGCTGCACTGGAATTGCCACGAAGACGCGCTACCTTGAGCCTGTTGCACTCAGAAATTTCTGACGCTGCACTTCCTCTCGCCGTCCCGCGCAGGCAACGGACCCGCAGCAGCAGGCCCGGCAGTCACCCAGCAGATACGGAGCACACCATGGCTCGCACCACGCCCATCGAGCTTTACCGCAATATCGGCATCGTCGCCCACGTCGACGCCGGCAAGACCACGACGACCGAGCGCATCCTTTTCTACACCGGTGTGAACCACAAGATGGGCGAGGTGCACGACGGCGCGGCGACCATGGACTGGATGGTGCAGGAACAGGAGCGCGGCATCACCATCACCTCGGCGGCTACCACGGCGTTCTGGCAGGGCTCGTCCAAGCAGTATCCCAACAAGTACCGCTTCAACATCATCGACACTCCCGGCCACGTCGATTTCACCATCGAGGTGGAGCGCTCCCTGCGTGTGCTCGATGGCGCAGTGGTGGTGTTCAGCGGCGCCGACGGCGTCGAGCCGCAGTCCGAGACGGTCTGGCGCCAGGCCAACAAGTACCACGTGCCGCGCCTGGCCTACGTCAACAAGATGGACCGCCAGGGCGCCGACTTCCTCCGTGTGGTGGCACAGATCAAGCAGCGCCTGGGCCACACCCCGGTGCCGATCCAGCTGGCCATCGGCTCGGAAGAAACCTTCTCCGGGCAGATCGACCTGGTGAAGATGAAGGCCATCGTCTGGAACGATGCCGACCAGGGCACCAGCTACACCGAGGAGCCCATCCCGGCGGAGCTGCAGGCGCTGGCGGACGAGTGGCGCGCGCACATGGTCGAGGCTGCGGCGGAAGCCAACGATGACCTGATGAACAAGTACCTCGAAGGCCAGGAACTGACCATCGAGGAGATCAAGGCCGGCTTGCGCCAGCGCACCCTGGCCAACGAGATCGTCCCGGCGGTGCTGGGCTCATCGTTCAAGAACAAGGGCGTGCCGCTGGTGCTCGACGCGGTGATCGACTACCTGCCGGCGCCCACGGAAATCCCCGCGATCAACGGCACCGACCCGGACGACGAAGAGAAGCACCTGGAGCGCCACGCCGACGACAGCGAACCGTTCTCCGCGCTGGCCTTCAAGATCGCCACCGACCCCTTCGTCGGTACCCTGACCTTCGCCCGCGTCTATTCCGGCGTACTGAGCAGCGGCGACGCAGTGCTCAACTCGGTGAAGATCAAGAAGGAGCGGGTCGGCCGGATGGTGCAGATGCACGCCAACCAGCGCGAGGAAATCAAGGAAGTGCGCGCCGGCGATATCGCCGCGCTGATCGGCATGAAGGACGTCACCACCGGCGACACCCTGTGCTCAATCGACAAGCCGATCATCCTCGAGCGCATGGACTTCCCCGACCCGGTGATCTCGGTGGCCGTTGAGCCCAAGACCAAGGCCGACCAGGAGAAGATGGGCATCGCCCTGTCCAAGCTGGCCCAGGAAGACCCCTCGTTCCGCGTCAAGACCGACGAGGAAACCGGGCAGACCATCATCTCCGGCATGGGCGAGTTGCACCTGGACATCATCGTCGACCGCATGCGCCGCGAGTTCAACGTCGAGGCCAACATCGGCAAACCGCAGGTGGCCTACCGCGAGGCGATCCGCAAGAAATGCGAGATCGAAGGCAAGTTCGTCCGCCAGTCCGGTGGCCGTGGCCAGTTCGGTCACTGCTGGATTCGCTTCGAGCCGGGCGATGAAGGCAAGGATGGGCTGGAGTTCGTCAACGAGGTGGTTGGCGGGGTGATCCCGCGCGAATTCATCCCGGCGATCCAGAAGGGCATCGAGGAGCAGATGCAGAACGGCGTGCTCGCCGGCTACCCGCTGATCGGCCTGAAGGCCTCGGTGTTCGACGGTTCCTACCACGACGTCGACTCCAGCGAGATGGCGTTCAAGATCGCCGCCTCCATGGCCACCAAGCAGCTTTCGCAGAAGGGCGGCGCGGTGCTGCTGGAGCCGGTGATGAAGGTCGAGGTGGTGACGCCGGAGGACTACATGGGCGACGTGATGGGCGACCTCAACCGCCGGCGCGGGCTGATCCAGGGCATGGAAGATACGCCAGCGGGCAAGGTCATCCGCGCCGAGGTGCCGCTGGGCGAAATGTTCGGCTATGCCACGGACGTGCGCTCGATGTCCCAAGGGCGGGCGAGCTATTCGATGGAGTTCACCAAGTACGCCGAGGCGCCGGCGAACATTGCCGAGGCGATCATCAAGAAGGCCCACGGCTGAGGTTCCTGGCTGAGCCGACAACGGCGCCCGCGGGCGCCGTTTCTTTTGCTTTTTGTAGGAGCGAGCTTGCGCGCGAACCGCTCCGCTTCGTAGGGCGCATAACCCTTTCCGGGTTATGCGCCCTACGCTCCTGAACCCACAACGGTGCCAGAGAGCGCCGTTGCTTCTGCTTTTTTGTAGGAGCGAGCTTGCTCGCGAACCGCTCAGCTCCGAAGCTCCCGGCAGAATGGTTCGCGAGCAAGCTCGCTCCTACAGGGATTGCCGGCCCTTGGATTTCGGGGGTGTGAAGCGCTAGCGGTCAATCACTCCGCCACCGGCAACCCGAAACAGAACATCGCCCCGCACGGCTCGACGTTCTCCGCCCAGATATCCCCGCGATGCCGCGAGACGATGCTCTGGCACAGCGCCAGGCCGATGCCGTTGCCGCTCACCTTGGAGGTGAAGAAACCATCGAACAGGCGCTCCTTGGCCCCGGCATCAATGCCGGGGCCCTGATCGAGCACGCACAGGCGCGCGCTGTCGCCCTCGCGCGAAGTGCGGATGCGCAGCAGGCGGCGCTCCTCGGGGAGGTTGAGCATCTCCTCGATGGCGTTGAAGGCGAGGTTGAGGATCACCTGGCCGACCAGCACCTTCTCGCAGCTCACCCACAGCGGTTCGTCGCAGCGCTCCAGCACCACGCGCACGTTGCTTGGCTGGGCCTTGAGGCTGATGAAGTAGAGCGTCTCGCCGAGCAGTTCGTTGAGGTCGATGCGCTGCTCGGCCTGCTCCAGCTTCACCACGTACTCGCGCACGCTCTTGATGATCAGCGAGGCGTGTTCGATCTGCCGCACGGCGCTGTCCAGGCCCCAGGCGGCGGAGGCTTCGGCCTTCTGTTCGCGGTCCAGGCGGATCAGCGCGCCCTCGATGAAGTTGCGCGTGGCCGCCAGCGGCTGGCTGAGTTCGTGAGCAATCGCCAGGGCCATCTCGCCCATGGCGTTGTAGCGCGCCAGGTACTCCAGCTTCTGGTCGCTCTGGCGTTGCGCCTGGGCGGCGCGGACCTGCTCGGTGACGTCGCGGAACAGCAGCAGGTGGCCGACCAGGTCGTCCTCGATCTCGATGTAGCGGCAGGTCGCGTGGTGCCAGCGCCATTCGCCATCCAGGCGCTGCAACTGATAGCTGACGGAGTACGGCTCGCGGCTGGGCGGCTGCATCGCCAGGTGGTGTTCCAGGCGCGGGCGCGTGGCGCTGTCGCAGCGGCCGAGGAAGTTGTGCGCCATCCAGTCGTCCTGGCTGCCGCCGAGCAGGGGCAGGGCGGACTCGCTGAGGAAGCGCAGGTTGCCGTCACCGTCGAGCACCGCCACGCCTTCGGCGAGGTCCTGCATGAAGGCCTTCAGGCGGCTCTCGAAACGCTGCAGGTCTCGCTCGACCTGCTTCTCCTTGGAAATATCGCGGAACTGCACCATCAGCACGTCGCGCTCCTGCAGGTGCACGCGGGTGGCAACAGCCTCGGAGAGGATTTCCACGCCCTGCTTGGAGCGGTAGCACCATTCGATGGTGCGCTGGCCGGTGCGCGCGGCGCCTTCCAGCCAGCGCAGGCCGACCGAACGGCGGTACTGCGGCGCCTTGGCAGTCATATCCGGGGCCTTGAGCGGCACCAGCTCTTCCAGGGTGAAGCCGAGCACGGCCAGGGCGGCGTTGTTGGCCCAGAGGATTTCCTTGGTCTGCGCATCGTGAAGGATCACGCACAGCGGCATGGCCTGGAGCAGGGCGAGGAAGTCGTCGGGCTTGGGCTGGAACATCGAAGCTCGCTCTCGATTGCAGGGACGGGTAGGCAGTGGCGCCTTTATACCGCGCAGCGTAGCGCGAAGGGACTGCGGAGTAACTCGCCGCCGACTAGGGGATTTCCTTAGGCGCGGGGCTGCACGCCCCAATAGTTGGGCGTGCACGGCGGTTCATACACTGGCCCCAACGACGACCGACCCGCATCGAACGGGCCGGCCCTACAAGAACAACCGGAGATGACGCCATGCTGCGTGCCGCCCTCGCCGAACCGCTCGATGCGGACGGCCGTGCCCTCGAATTCCAGCGCGTGCTCGACGAAGTCCGCCAACGCCGCGACGAGTTCGACAGCCGCTCCCACGTTCCCCGCGACATGATCGAACGCTTCCGCGATGTGGGCATCTACCGCGCCGCGACCCCGCGCTGCTTCGGCGGCGACGCGCTGCCGCCGGCGCAGTTCCTGCGCCTGGTCGAACGCATCGCCGAAGCCGATGGCTCCGCCGGCTGGGTGGCCAGCTTCGGCAGCGCCAGCACCTACCTCACCGCACTGCCGCGCCACACCCTCGCTGAACTCTATGCCGACGGCCCGGACCTGGTGTTCGCCGGCGGCCTGTTCCCGATCCAGCCGGCCACGCAAGTGGAAGGTGGCTGGCGCGTCAGCGGTACCTGGAAGTTCGCCAGCGGCTGCAAGGGTGCCGATGTGCTTGGCGTCGGCATCGGTATCGGCGGTCCGGGCGGCAAGCCGCGCACTGCACTGCTGCGTGCCAGGGACGTGGAGATCGTCGAGAACTGGAATGTGGTCGGCCTGAAAGGCACTGGTAGTCACGACCTGAAGCTGGACAACGCCTTCGTCGCGGACGACTGGACCTTCATTCGTGGCGGCGAGTCGAACATCGACGAGCCGCTGTATCGCTACCCGACCATCGCCTACGCCGCCCAGGTGCTCGCCGTGGTCAACCTCGGCCTGGCCCGCGCGGCGCTGGACGAGATCACCCGCATGGCGTCTTCCAGCGGCGTGACCGGCGCGCCCAAGCTGGGCGATCGGGCCTATGTGCGCATCGAGATCGGCAAGGCCGAGGCCGAATTGCAGGCCGCGCGCGGCTTCTTCTATGACGCCACCGAGACCGTCTGGGACTCCATCCTTGCCGGCAACGTCGTGACGCCCGAGCAGGTCAGCCAGCTGCGCCTGGCCGCCGTGCACGTATCCCGCGCCGGTGCTGACGTGGTGCGCCGCGCCTACAGCCTGGCCGGCACCACGGCTATCTACCTCAACCACCCGCTGCAGCGCTACTTGCGCGACGCCATGGTGGTGACCCAGCACGCCTTCCTCAGCGATGGCATGTACGACGGCGCCGGCGCGGTGCTGCTCGATGTGCCGCCGTTCCCCGGATACATCTGATTCTCCTGAATACAAAAGCAAAAAAGGACCCGGAAACATGACTCGTCCGACCACCGAACCCTTGCGCGTACTGTTCTGCATCGGCATCGCCCAGCCGTTCTTCGACCTGCCCACCGGTGAAGGCATCACCGTGTGGAAAGGCTTCTCGCAGATGATGAGCGACCTCGGCGCGCTGCCGGGCATGAACGTGCTCGGCGTGCTGGACGACGACCGCCTGATGGTCGGCCCGTCCACCACCTCACCGTGGACCGTCTACATCATGGCTGACGTCGATTGCCACCAGACCGTGATCGACGCCTGCAACCTGTTCCGCACCACCCCGGTGGGCGAGTACAGCCTGTGGAAGTACGCCAAGGTCGAAGCCCGCATCGGCCGCCCGCTGACCATTCCCGAAGCCGCGCGGACCTGAGCCATGAGCAGCCTGAGCATGGCCGAGCTGAACCGCCGCCTGGAGACCCTTGAAGGGGAAAGCCAGGTGCGTCGGTTGATGGCCCGCTACATGGACCTCTGCGACGTGCCGCACGCGCCGGTGGCGATGAGTGAGCTGGCCGAGCTGTTCAGCGAGGACGCGGTGTGGGAGGGCATTGGCACCTCCACCGCGCAGACCTTCGGCCATCACCAGGGCCGCGAGGCGATTGCGGCGTTCGTCTTCGGCTATCTGCCGCCGTCGCCGCACTTCACGCTGAACCTGCACTTCCTCACCAGCGAGTCGATCCGTGTCGACGGCCGCACCGCGCGCGGGCAATGGATCATGCAGCAGCTCTCGACCTACGCCGAGGGCCACACCGAGCTGTTCGGCACGCGCCTGGACATCGATTTCCGCGAGATCGACGGGCGCTGGCAGATCAGCCACTTCCGCACGCAGCGCCTGTCGCAACGTTTGCTGAGCGGCGCCGAGGAGAATCGCGCATGAGCACCTTTGTCAGCGAATTTCTCCTGGGCGGCAACGGCAAGCGCGTTGCGGTCAAGGACAGTATCGACATCGCCGGCCATCCGACCCGTTGCGGCACCCGCGCGCTGGCCGATGCCGCACCCGCCGAACGCAACGCTTTCGTGGTCGACGCCGTGCTGAACGCCGGCTGGCAGATCGTCGGCAAGACCAATCTTCACGAACTGGCCTTCGGCGTCACCGGCATCAACGACTGGACCGGCACGCCGATCAATCCGATGGCGCCGGACCGCGTGCCCGGCGGCTCCTCCAGCGGTTCCGCGTCCGCCGTGGCGGCGGGGCTGGCGGATATCGCGCTGGGCACCGATACCGGTGGTTCGGTCCGTGTGCCGGCGGCCTGCTGCGGCATTGCCGGGTTGAAGCCGACCTTTGGCCGAGTCAGCCGCGACGGCGTGCACCCGGCGCAGAGCAGCCTGGATTGCGTCGGCCCGTTTGCCGCCACTATGGCCGACCTGATCGCCGCCATGCAGGTCATCTGCCCTGGTTTCGGTGACGTGCAGCTGCCAGGCGAGGGCGCCCGCGTGGCCTTCCTCGAAGTGCCGTCGGCTCCGCACATCCAAGCTTGCCTGGGCGCCGCCGCCGACCGCGCCGGCTGGCGCCGAAGCCACCTGTTCCTCGGCGAGTTCGAGGCGGCCTTCCAGGCCGGGCTGGTGGTGATCAATCACGAGAACTGGGCCGCCTACGCGGCGCTGACCGGCAAGGGCCTGATCGGCGCCGATGTCGAGCAGCGCCTGCTGCTGGCCAGCCGCACCACCGACGCCGAGCGCGCCGAGGCGGAGAAGGTGCGCGAGCACTTCACCCGCGCTATCGACGCCGCGCTGGAGGACTTCGAAGTCCTGCTGCTGCCGACCATGCCCGACCTGCCGCCGCTTCTCACTGATGCGCGCAACGGCAAGTCGGTGGCCGGCATGACGCCCCTGGTACGGCCTTTCAACCTCAGCGGACACCCGGCGCTGACCGTGCCGGTAGACCTGGATTGCGGCGGGCTGAAAGTCGGCCTGCAGATCGTCGGCCGCAAGGGCGACGACGAACGCGTCTGCGCCTTCGGCGCGCAACTCGAACACAGCCTGGCCGCCACGCGGCCTGCGCAAAAACATAAGAAATCGGCATGAGGAGATGGGCATGAGCGCTCACGAATACCGGCTGATCGCCCGGTCGCGCAGCGTCGAAGAGCTGGTCGGCGACGACCGCGTCGATGTTTCGCTGTACAACGACCCGCAGCTGTTCGAAGCGGAGATGGACAAGATCTTCTACCGCACCTGGGTGTGGGTCGCCCACGAAAGCGAAGTGCGCAACGCCGGTGACTTCAAGACCACCAGCGTCGGTCGCCGCCCGGTGATCGTGGTGCGCGACAAGAAGGGCAACATCAACGTCCTGGAAAACCGCTGCCGCCACCGTGGCGCCACCGTCTGCGAGAAGCACAAGGGCAACGCCACCGGCTTCACCTGCCCGTACCACAGCTGGTCCTACGCGCTGGACGGCAAGCTGCGTGCGCTGCCGTATCCGGACGGCTACGAGGACATCCTCGACAAGTCCGAGCTGCCGCTGACCAGCCTGCGCGTGGAAAGCTACGCCGGCATGGTGTTCGCCACCTACAACGACGAGATCGAGCCGCTGGAAGACTTCCTCGGCGGGGCAAAGCACTGGATGGACCTGTTCATGAAGCAGGGCGCCGGCTACCCGATCAAGACACAGGGCGAACACAAGTTCACCTTCCGCGGCAACTGGAAGATCCAGCTGGAAAATACCACCGACGGCTACCACTTCCCCATCGTGCACAAGTCGTTCATGTCCTCGGTGGATGAAGAGACCGAAGAGATGCTCTCGTTCATGAGCGACGAGCAGGCGGTGACTCACGCCCTGGGCAACGGCCACAGCGTGATGGTGATGGTTCCCGAGCACGTCGACCTCGACCACGACGATGGCACCGAGCAGCTCCAGGAGCGCTTTGCCCACGTCACCGAGGAATTGTCGAAAACCATGCCACCGGAGCAGGTGCGCCGCATCGTCCGCTCGCTGCATGGTGCCGGCTTCAACCTCAACCTGTTCCCCAACGTGGCCATGTCCATGTCGTTCTTCCGCGTGCTGCGGCCGATCTCCGTCACCGAGACCGAGATTCGCCACGTCGCCCTGGGCATGGACGGCGGCCCGGAAATCGCCAACCGCGAGCGCATGCGTATCCACGAGCACTTCCAGGGTCCGTTCGGCTTCGGCAGCCCGGACGATGCCGAAGCCTGGGACCGCGTGCAGCGTGGCTCCTACGCCGGCGTAGACGCACCGATCCTGGTCAACCGCGGCCTGAACCGCGAAGTGGTCGCCGGGAACGGTGACAAGGTCTCCCACGCCACCGACGAAGGCGGCATGCGCGAGGCGTACCAGATGTGGAAAAGGATGATGAGCCAATGAGCAACGACACCCTGAACGGCTTCTCCGGCCCGCTGGCCCAGGCCATCGAATTCGTCTGGCGCGAAGCCGAACTGCTGGACCGCAAGGATTACGCGCAGTGGTCGCAGCTGTGGAGCGAGGACGGTATCTATGTGGTGCCGATCGACGGCGAGGGCGATGACTTCGCCGCGCGCCTGAACTACGTCTTCGATGACGCGCGCATGCGTGCGCTGCGCATCGAACGCCTCACCGGCGGCCATTCGCCGTCGGCGGTGGATGCGGCGAAGACCGTGCGCACGGTTTCGCGCTTCAGCCTGGTGGAAGCGGCGGGCGATGTGGTCGAGGTGAACTCGGCGCAGGTGCTCTACGCCTACAAGCGCGGTGTCGCGACTCCTTTCATTGCCGACCTGAACCACCGTATCCGCTTCACCGACGGGCAAGCCCGCCTGGAGCGCAAGGTGATCCGCCTGATCAACGCCGAAGACGCGCTCAACGCGCTCGGCTTCCTGCTCTGAGGGCTGCGCCATGCAACGAGTTGCCCTGGTAACCGGCGCCGCACGCGGCCTCGGCGAAGTCATCGCGCGCCGCCTGCACGCTGCCGGCCTGCGCGTGGCGCTGGCCGATCTGAACGAGGACGCAGTGCAGCGTCTGGCCGATGAACTCGACCCGGAGGGCCGCACGGCCCTTGGTTTGAAGCTGGATGCGCGGGAGAAAGCCGACTTCGAACGCGCCCGCGATGTGATTGCCGAGCGCTGGGGCGGCACCGACATCCTGGTGAACAATGCCGGGATGTCAAAGGTGGCTGCGCTGATGGACATCAGCCCGGAGGACTTCGACGCCTCCATGGCGGTGAACCTGCGCGGCACCTTCGTCGCCTGCCAGGTGTTCGGCATGCACTTCGCGGCGCGTGGTTTCGGCCGCATCGTCAACATCGCCTCGCTGGCCGGGCAGAACGGCGGCACCGCCACCGGCGGCCACTACGCCGCGGCCAAGGGCGGCGTGGCGACCCTGACCAAGGTGTTCGCCCGCGAACTCTCGGCGCAGGGCGTGACCGTCAACGCGATCTCGCCGGGGCCATTGGACTTGCCGGTGGTCTACGAGAGCGTCGCGCCTGAGCGCCTGGAACAGATCCTCAAGACCATCCCCGCCGGCCGCCTGGGCGACCCGACCTTCATCGCCGACAGCGTGCTGCTGCTGTGCGCGGAGAACGCCGGGTCGGTGACGGGCGCCTGCTGGGATATCAATGGTGGGTTGTTCATGCGCTGAGATTTGAACCTTGGGGACGGGGTGTGTTTGAGAGCCCCTCTCCCCAGCCCTCTCCCTGAAGGGAGAGGGAGCTGTCCGTACCGGCTGACAATGCGGATTCACCCTGTGCCGAACGGTCCCCTCTCCCTGAAGGGAGAGGGAGCTGTCCGTACCGGCTGACGTTGTGGATTCATCCTGTGCCGAATGGTCCCCTCTCCCTGAAGGGAGCGGGAGCTGTCCGTACCGGCTGACAATGCGGATTCACCCTGTGCCGAACGGTCCCCTCTCCCTGAAGGGAGAGGGAGCTGTCCGTACCGGCTGACAATGCGGATTCACCCTGTGCCGAACGGTCCCCTCTCCCTGAAGGGCGAGGGAGCTGTCCGTACCGGCTGACGTTGTGGATTCACCTTGTGCCGAACGGTCCCTTCTCCCTTCAGGGGAGGGAGCTGTCCGTACCGGCTGACGTTGTGGATTCATCCTGTGCCGAATGGTCCCCTCTCCCTGTAGGGAGAGGGAGCTGTCCGTACCGGCTGACGTTGTGGATTCACCCTGTGCCGAACGGTCCCCTCTCCCTTCAGGGAGAGGGTTAGGGAGAGGGCAAAGCTGCCCGCTCCGATATTTCAGGAGTGAGCCCCGGCTCGCTCCGACATCAAACCGAAAACCCGTCCGCTCGTAACAAAGAGGCCGGTAAGGGGCCACAGAGCCCGCACTCAACGCCTTGCAGGTAACGCCATGATGAAGGTCAGAATCGAGAGAATCGTCGAGGAAGCGCAGGACATCCGTTCCCTGCGTCTCGTACGTTGTGATGGCCAGCCGTTCGACGCCTACGAGCCGGGCGCCCACGTCGATGTCACCGGGCCCACCGGGGTGACGCGCCAGTATTCGCTGTGCAGCCCGCCGGACGATCGCGCCGCCTACCTGGTGGCGATCAAGAAGGAAGGCGCCTCCCGTGGCGGCTCCAGTGCGCTGCACGAAGTGCGCGAAGGCATGGAGCTGGACATTGGCGCGCCGCGCAACCTGTTCCGCCTGGCAGCGGAAGCCCGCGAGCACGTGCTGTTCGCCGCCGGTATCGGCGTCACGCCGCTGCTGAGCATGGCCTACCGCCTGAACGCCAAGGGCGAGCCCTATCGCCTGCACTATTTTGCCCGTTCCGCCGAGCACGCGGCCTTCGTCGAGCTGCTGGCCAGCGAGGCGTTCGCCGGCAAGGTGGAGCTGCACTACGGTGTCGAACCTGCCGACCTCGACCGCGTGCTGGGCGAGTGCCTGGAACGCGCACCGAAGCAGGCCCACGTCTACACCTGCGGCCCGGCACCGTTCATGAACAAGGTGGTGGAGATCGCCGCGCGCAGCCGCCCGGAAGACGCCATCCATCTGGAGCACTTCCAGGCCGACCCGGCCGCCAACGCGGCGCCGGCCGGTTCCTTCGACGTGGAGCTGGCCAGCTCCGGCGTGGTGCTTCACGTACCGGCGGATTCGACGCTGGTGGACGTGCTGCAGGCCCACGGCTGCGACATCGACACCGAGTGCCGCGAAGGCATCTGCGGCACCTGCATCGTCGAAGTACTGGAGGGCGAGCCGGAGCACCGCGACAACTGCCTGTCGAACAAGGAAAAGGCGTCCAACAAGCAGATCTGCGCCTGCGTTTCGCGGGCGAAGTCGGCGCGGTTGGTGCTCGACCTGTAACGCAGATCGCTCTGCGTATGATGGTGTGGAGCGAAGCGATAACCACCAATCTGCGCGCCAGCAGCATGGGTATCGCAAGCTCCACCCATCCTACGGACATGGATCATGTAGGAGCGAGCTTGCTCGCGAACCCGCTTGATGCGGGTGCTATGGGGATACTCCGTTCGCGAGCAAGCTCGCTCCTACAAACCAGGGCGGTGCGCGGTGGCACGGCGGGCAATTCGTCTGGCAGGCAGCGACACTCGCGCGCTGCCGGCAACTGCTAGCCTCCGGCGATAGTCCCTCGCTGGAGTCCCCCATGCCTGCGCTGATCGCGCGCCTGGCGCTTGGCTGTCTGCTGCCGATCGCCATTCTGCTCGGGCTCGGCGCAATGCCGGGGCTCGGCTATGCCTGGGATTTCGCCAACGCTGCCGGGCTGCTCGGTGCCTGCCTGCTGGGGCTGCTGTTCGTCATCGGCGGTCGGCCTCAGCCGCGTCCGTTGTATGAAGGCAAGTTTTTCCTGCGCCTGCATCGCGACCTGGGTTTTGCTGCTGTCGCGCTGCTGCTGGTGCACATCGTTGTACTGCTGATCGATGAGCCGCTGCTGATCGAGGACCTGCTGCCGTCCGCGCCCGGTTATATGCTGGCCGGGCTGGCTTCGGCGGTCTTGATGCTGGTGCTGGCGGCTTCCAGTTTGAGTCGTGTGCGCTCACGCTGGAGCAGTGGTGCGGCTTCGTTCCGCCGCTGGCATTACGGCGGCAGTCTTTTTGCCCTGTTGCTAATGGCCGTGCACATACTCGGCGCGGGTTACTACAGCGGGGGCGTATGGAAGGGCATACTGCTGGGGGCGTTGATGCTGGCAGTGGCTGTGTGGCCGCGCTTGCCTAAACCAGCCAATGGCATCAATGGGCGCAAACGAAATACGGCGCAGCGCGCGACCTGGCTCGCGCTGGTGGCCAGTGGCGTGGTCATCGGGTTGTCGGCCCTCTACAGCCTGCTGGCGAACCTGGAGCTGCCGCTGTGAGGCGCGCCTGGATTGGCCTTTCCGTTGCGGCGATCGTCGCGCTGTCGGCAGGGGCGTGGTTTGTCCACGATCATTGGCAACGCAGGCGACCTTTGATGCCGCTGGTGTTCCCTCATGAGCCGCACGCTTCGGTGAACTGCATCACCTGCCACCACGACTACAAGGACCAGTCGCCTTCGGTTTCCGGCAACCGCACCTGCATTCTCTGCCACAAGCAGAGCCCGGCGCTGGCCGTGCGTATCGAGGCGGATTTCCATCAGCTCTGCCAGAGCTGCCATCTCGAACGCTTGCAGGCTTTCCATGCCAGCGGGCCGGTGCGCAGCTGCCAGGCGTGCCACCGCAATACTAGGGAAATGCCGAACCTGTAGGAGCGAGCTTGCTCGCGAACCCGCCTGATGCCGAAGCTGCGGGCAAAACTGTTCGCGAGCAAGCTCGCTCCTACAAAAAACAAAGCCCGGCGGAGTGCCGGGCTTTTTTCAGCTGCGATAGAGCACCGGCCGCCGCAGGTGCACATAGCTGTACCCCTCGCGCGCCAGGGCGATGCGCTGCGGGTCCAGTTCGGCTACCAGTAGCTCCTCGCTGTGCTTGGCCTTGGTCAGTACCTGGCCATCCGGAGCGACGATGCTGCTCAGCCCGCAGTACTCGATCTCGCCTTCGCTGCCGACATAGTTGGCATAGGCGAGGAACACCTGGTTCTCGTAGGCGCGGGTGGGCACCAGTACCTGGGCGACGAATTCGTAGGGGCGCATGTTGGCGGTGGGCACCAGCACCAGGTCGGCGCCAGCCATCGCCAGGCTGCGCACGTTTTCGGGGAACTCGACGTCGAAGCAGATCAGCAGACCGACCTTCCAGCCGTCCAGCTCGAAGATCGTCGGCGGCTCGTCGGAGGCGCTGAACTGGCTGCGGTCGAGATCGCCGTAGAGGTGGGTCTTGCGGTAGTTGGCGCGGCGCTCGCCCTGGCGGTCGATCAGCTGCACGCTATTGAAGATGGCGTCACCGTCGCGCTCGGGGTAGCCGTAGAGGATGCCGAGCTTGTGCTGGCGGGCAATCTCGGCGATGCGCCGGGCCGACGGGCCGTCACAGCTTTCCGCCAGCTCCGCGACACGCTTGGCGCCGATGTTGTAGCCGGAGAGGAACATCTCGGGCAGGACCAGCAGGTCCGCGCCGTTCTGCACCGCCTGCTGCGCGGCCTGCTCCAGGCGCTGCAGGTTGCCGGCGACGTCCTCGGGGCCGGGTGGGCACTGGTAGAGGGCGAGGTACATGGTGTTCTCCTTCGAAATGCGCAGGGCCGGGACCAGGCAGTGTGCACCCGTTCCCGGCCCCGCGCGAGCCGCTCTTCAATGAGTGGAATGAATCAGTCCGGCAGTTCCATCGGGCCCAGTTCGGCGAAGCGATCGCCCGGGCCAGGGTTCTGCGGATGGGTGGCGCCACCGAAGTGCTTCATGATGCCCCACACGGCGTTGAGCGAGGTCTGCACCGCGCCTTCCACCCAGGCCGGGGTCCAGGACACATCGTCACCGGCGATGAAGATGCCGCGCTGCTCGGCGGGCATGTCGTCCTGCATGAAGTGCGCGTACATGCGCTGGTTGTAGCGGTAGTGGCCCGGCAGTGCGCCCTTGAAGGCGCCGAGGAAGTGCGGGTCGGCCTCCCAGGACACGGTGATCGGGTTGCCGATGATGTGCCCGGCGATGTCGACTTTCGGGTAGACCTTCTTCAGGGCGTCGAGGGCCAGCTGCACGCGTTTCTCCACCGGGTGCGGGAGCATCTTCATGGCGTCGCTCATCCAGGAGTAGGACAGGCAGATCACCCCCGGCTTGTCGTCGCCGTTGTCGAACAGGTAGGTGCCGCGGGTGAGGCGATCGGTGAGGGTCATGCTCATCACGTCGCGGCCGGTCTGCGGGTCCTTGTCCTTCCAGAACGGCCGGTCGACCATCACGAAGGTCTTCGACGACTGCATGTAGCGGGTGCGGTCCAGGGCCATCCACATCTTCTGCGAGAACAGCGCTTCCTCGCATTCGATCTGGGTGGTCAGCAGCCAGGTCTGGCAGGTTGCCAGGACGGCTGCGTAGTGGCGGGTATCGCCCCAGTAGTCGGTGACGGCGAAGGTGCCGTCGGCGGCGCGGGCGATCTTCTTCACGCCCGGACGCGGCGCGCCGTTGTGCAAGGAGGCGAGAGAAGTGCCGGCCGGCCAGTGCGCGCAGTTTTCCGGCACGTGGCTCCAGATGCCGCGCGGTACCTGCTCGACGCCGCCCACGACCAGGTGCTGGTGGTCGTCGCAGTTGGTCATCACCACGCGGAAGATTTCCAGCATGGAGTTGGGGAAGTCCGAGTCCCAGCCGCCAGTGCCGAAGCCGACCTGGCCGAAGATTTCGCGGTGGCGGTAGGACAGGCGCGAGAAGGCCTTGGAGGTGGCGACGAAGTCATAGAAGGTGCGGTCGTCCCACTTGGGTACCAGCTCGTCCCACAGGGCCTTGAGCTTGACCGTGTCGCGCTCGCGAATGGCGTCCTGGATCTCGGAGAAGCGTGCGCCGTCCTCCAGCGCGTCGGCCCAGGCCTGGGCCACTTCACGGAAGATTTCCGGCAGGTCGGCTATCTTCTCGGCGTAGTGGCTGGTGCCTTCCAGGTCGACCACGGTGCTGCCCGAGGCCGGGGTCAGCGGGTTGGGGAAGGGCTTGGTTTCAAGGCCGAGCTTGTCGACGTAGTGGTAGAAGGCAGTGCTGGATACCGGGAAGCGCATGCCGCCCAGCTCGGCGATGATGCCGTCGGCGCCTTCGAAGGTTTCCGAACGCAGGCGGCCGCCCATCTTCGAGGCTTCGTAGACCACGGGCTTCAAGCCCATCTTCATCAGCTCGTAGGCCGCCACCAGCCCGGAAATGCCGGCGCCGACGATGGCCACTTCCTGGCCGTGCTTGTCGGCGGGGATGCTGCCCAGGCCGGCGGGGTGTTCGATCCAGTCGTCGAAGGCGAAGGGGAAGTCCGGGCCGAAGATGGTCACCGGTTTCTTGCCGGGGGTGTGGGGGTGGCGGTTCTTGTGCATGGAAGGCTCCCTTCAATCTTATTCGACTTATGCGGCTCGCCGGCCTGTATCACCAGCTTGGCAAGGCATTGCAGCGCCCGCTGAAACCAGTCGATGAGTGGCGCGCGGGCAAAGAAATGGCGAGCTGGTGGGCTCGCCTTGGTAATCACTATTGCAAAGCTCGTCGTTGAAATGAACCTGGCAATCTGCAAGATTGGCTAGAGCTTTCAGGCAAATTGACCAATACCATGAGCAATATGACGAAAAACGCCGATGCGGCCTTGCTGAACCTGTTGCGTGCCAATGCCCGCGAGTCGATTTCCGAGCTGGCGCGCAAGCTCGGGGTGTCGCGCTCCACGGTGCAGAGCCGTATCGAAAGGCTGGAGCAGCAGGGGATCATCAGCGGCTATTCGATCAAGGTGTCGGACAGCTACGCGCAGTCGCTGGTGCGCGCCCACGTGCTGGTGACGGCGCTGCCCAAGCTGTCGCACCAGGTGGTACAGGCGCTGGAGAAGATTGCCGAGGTGAAGACGCTGCATTCGGTGAGCGGCAACTTCGACATGATCGTGATCGTCGAGGCGCTATCGATCCGCGACCTGGATGCGGTGCTGGATCGCATCGGCGCGCTGGATGGGGTGGAGCGGACGATGTCGTCGATCATTCTGTCGACGCGTATCGATCGGTGAGGGAGTTGTTGCCTGGGTAGGTGCGGAGCTTGCCCGCTCCTCCGCCGGCAGTGCCAGCGTGGGGCGGGTTCGCGAGCAAGCTCGCTCCTACAGTCAGCCTCCGCGTGCTCTTCGTAGGAGCGAGCTCGCTCGCGAACCGCCGGCAGGGCCGGCGTCTCTTGCGACGAAGAGTAGCCGGCGATCAGCCCAGCTCTTCTTCCAGCGCCAGCAGCTCTTCCACGCGCTGGCGGCGGCGGATCAGCTTGGCTTCGGCGCCTTCGAGCAGCACTTCGGCGATCAGCGGGCGGCTGTTGTAGTTCGACGACATGGACGCGCCATACGCGCCAGTGTCTTCGATCAGCAGCAGGTCGCCGACCTGGGCACGCGGCAGGGCGCGGGGGATGACCACGCCGCCGTCGCCCTGGGTGAACACGTCACCGGACTCGCACAGCGGGCCGGCCACCACGGTATCGATCACCTCGCGGCTGGCCACGTCGCCGGCCAGTACGCGGATGCCGTGGTAGCTGCCGTACATGGACGGGCGCATCAGCTCGTTGAAGCCGGCGTCCACCAGTACGAAGTGGTTGCGGCCGGCGTCCTTGGTGGCGCGCACTTCGCTGAGCAGGCAGCCGGACTGGGCGACCAGGTAGCGGCCCGGTTCGATCTCCAGGTGCAGCGAGTGGCCGACCACGGCCTCGGCGGCCTTGCGCGCCTTGTCCCACAGCTGGAAGTAGTGCGCGGTGTCCACTTCCGGGTCGCCGGCGCGGTAGGGGATGGACAGGCCGCCGCCGGCGGAGATGCCGGAGATGTCGTGGCCGGCATCCTTCACCTGTTGTACCAGGCCGAGCATGGCTTCGCCGACCTGGGCCAGGTGGCCGTAGTCGACGCCCGAACCGATGTGCATGTGCAGGCCGACCAGGCGCAGGCCGCGCTCGCGGATCACGTCCAGTGCGGCACGCAGGTCGCTGTGCCAGATGCCATGCTTGGAGTGCTCGCCGCCGGTGTTGGTCTTGTTGCTGTGGCCGTGGCCGAAGCCGGGGTTGATGCGCAGCCACACCGGGTGGCCAGGGGCGACTTCGCCCAACTGGCGGAGCATGTCGATCGAGCCGGCGTTCACCGGGATGCCGTGCTCGACCACGGTTTCCAGGGTGGTGCGGTCCAGCAGGTCGGCGGTGAATACAATCTCGGATTCGTCGTTGCGGCACGAGTAGCCGGCAGCCAGGGCACGCAGCAGTTCGCCCTGGGAAACGGCGTCGACCTTCACGCCCTGTTCGCGCATCAGGCGCAGGATGTGCAGGTTGGAGCAGGCCTTCTGGGCGAAGCGGATGATGTCGAAGCTCTTCAGGCGCTCGATCTGGCCGCGGATGGTGGCTGCGTCGTAGATCCACAGCGGGGTGCCGAATTGCAGGGCGAGCTGTTCGGCGCGGGGCAGGGCGAGGTAAGTCATGAATGGGCTCCGAAGGTAGATGGCGCTAGTCTACCGGGCCTTTGCATGGCTGAATAATGCCGCTTGTTATCTGATCAATTCAATTTTGATATAGGGTGCAGCCGACGCCGGCTTCGCGCAGGCGCTGTACCAGTACGCCAGCTTCTGCCTGGAGTGCCGCCACGAAGCGCTCGCGCAGTGGTGTAGCGGGGCGGTAAAGGGGTTTAGCCACGCTCACCTGGAACGGCAGTGAGAAGGCCAGCGGCCGCAGCTGGATGCCCTGGCCCTGGAACATCAGCGCGGTGATCGGGTTGACCACGGCCAGGCCCAGGCCGGCGCGGACCATGCTGCACACCGAGACGGCGCTGTGGGTTTCCACCTGCATCTGCCGCTGCACGCCGGCGCCGAGGAATACCGCGTCGATCAGGTGCCGATAGCGGTCGCTGGTGGCCAGGCTGACAAAGGGCTGCCCGGCGAAGTCCGCCGCTTCCAGGTGCTCGCGGGCCAGCAGCGGATGGCCGTCCGGGAGGATGCACACCTCGTCCACCGCCAGCAGTGGCTGCAGTTCGGTGCCGCGCGGGGCGTCGTCGTTTTCGATCAGGCCGATATCGTGGTGCTGGGCGCTGAGCGCCTCTTCCAGATGCGGTGATTCCAGCGCCGCCACTTCCAGGCTGATCGCCGGATTCTCCCGGCTGAAGCGCTTGCAGGCTTCCGGCAGCAGTGCCTGGGACAGCGCCGGCAGGCAGCCGATGGAGAACTTGCCCTCGGCGAACTGCCCCAGGCTCCCGGCGAAGGCGACGATGCGGTCCAGGCCGGTGAAGGAGCGCTCCACCTCCTCGAACAGCATCAACGCCCGCGCCGTCGGCGCCAGCCGCCCGCGCTCGCGCAGGAACAACTCGAAGCCGACCAGTTGCTCCAGCCTCGCCAGCTCGCGGCTGACCGTGGGCTGGCTGGTATGCAGGAACGCCGCCGCGCGGGTGACGCTGCCGGTGGTCATGACCGCGCGGAAGACTTCGATGTGGCGGAGGGTGATCATGCTCGGGGCCGCAGAAAGGAATGGCGGCAGCGTAAGGCGTCCGCGCGGTCTTTCGCAAATCGGCCGGGGTTGTGTAGTGTCAGGCGGTTATGCAAAGGAGCGACAAGGCTGATGGAACGCGAACAATCCGTGCCCGTTGAACCCGGACTTTTCCGGCTGGCGTGCCGGGTACTGATGGGGGCTCTACTGGCCCTGGCGCTGGGCGTCGCGGGAATGGCGCTGGCGATGTTCCTGGTACTGGGCAGCAATTTCGCGGCGCTGAGCGACTACGGCCGGTTCCATGCCATCTTCGATCCCGCCCTTGTGTGCAGTGCGTTGTTCGCACTGGGGCAGATATTCTGGCTGATGCTCCGCAGCCGTAGCGCCCGCATGCTGCTGGTGCTGCTCTATACGCCCATTGCGCTGCTCGTCTGGGTGGGGTTTACCGGGCCGTACCTGTTCTCGTTGTCGGTGATTGAGCTGGTCCTTTACCTGCTGGGTGGATGAACTTGCTTTGTACGGTGGGTTCGCGAGCAAGCTCGCTCCTACAGGCTCAGGTTTGCACCGAGCGCTTTTCGTAGGAGCGAGCTTGCTCGCGAACCGTGTGGCGCGGCAAAGCGCGTATCAGTGGAAATCCCGACTCCGCACATCCAGCCCCTCCAGCAATCCACTCAGATCCAGCAGCCTTCCAGCGATTACATGGCGCACGCCGTCCTTGGCTTCCAGGGTGCCGTCCACCTGCATCAGGCGGGCGCTGAGGAAGGGGCGGCGCTGCTGTTCGGCGAGGTCGCGCCAGACGATCACGTTGATCATGCCGAATTCGTCTTCCAGGGTGACGAAGGTGACACCGCTGGCCGTGCCGGGCCGTTGCCGTCCCACCACCAGGCCGGCGACGCGCACCGGGCGGTCGGCTTCCAGCGTCGCCAACTCTTTTGAACTGCGGCAGCGCCGAGCCTTGAGGGCGCCGCGCAGCAGGGTCATGGGGTGTGGGCCGAGGGTGGTGCCGAGGGTCGCGTAGTCGGTGAGCAGGTCTTCGCCGCGGCTGGGTAGCGGCAGGCTGACCGGCGCTTCCTCGGTGACCTGCCCGGCGAACAGCGGCAGCTGCGGCTCGACCCCGGCAATCGCCCAGCGCGCCTTGTGCCGGTGGCCGGCGAGGCCGCGCAGGGTGCCGGCGTCGGCCAGCTGTTCGCGGGCGCGACCGTCGAGATGGGCACGCAGGCAGAGGTCGGCGACATCGGCGAAGGGGCGCTGTCCGCGCGCCTGGGCGATGCGGGTGGCGACGTCTTCGCGCAGCCCGCGCACCATGCGCAGGCCGAGACGGATGGCCGGCTGGCGTTCGGCGATGGGCTCAAGGGTGCAGTCCCACTGGCTGTGGCGCACGTCCACCGGACGGATCGCCAGGCCATGGCGGCGAGCGTCCTGCAGCAACTGGTCGGGGCTGTAGAAACCCATGGGCCAGCTGTTGATCAGCGCGCAGGTGAAGGCGGCCGGTTCGTGGCATTTCAGCCAGCAACTGGCGTAGGTGAGCAGGGCGAAGCTGGCAGCGTGGGATTCGGGGAAGCCGTAGCTGCCGAAACCCTTGATCTGCTCGAAGATGCGGTCGATGTATTCCTGGGTGTAATCCTTCGCCAGCATGCGCTCCGAAAGCAGCTTGCGATGCGGTTCCAGCCCGCCGTGGCGCTTCCAGGCGGCCATCGAGCGGCGCAACTGGTCGGCTTCGCCAGGTGTGTATTCGGCGGCGATGATCGCCAGTTGCATCACCTGTTCCTGGAACAGCGGCACGCCGAGGGTGCGCTCGAACACCGGCTCCAGCTCCTTGGAGGGATACACGACCGGCTCTTCCTTGTTCCGCCGGCGCAGGTAGGGATGGACCATGTCGCCCTGGATCGGGCCGGGGCGGACGATGGCGACCTCGATCACCAGGTCGTAGAAAGTCTCGGGCCGCAGGCGCGGCAGCATCGCCATCTGCGCGCGTGACTCGATCTGGAACACGCCCACGGTGTCGGCACGGCTGATCATGGCGTAGGTCTCCTTGCACTCCTGCGGTAGCGAGGCGAGGGTGTAGCGTTCCCCGCGATAGCGTTCGATCAGGTCGAAACAGCGGCGCAGGGCGCTGAGCATGCCCAGGGCGAGCACGTCGACCTTGAGCAGGCCGACGGCGTCGAGGTCGTCCTTGTCCCACTGGATCAGGGTGCGCTCGGGCATCGCCGCGTTTTCCACCGGCACCAGGGTTTCCAGTGGCTGCTGGGAAATGACGAAGCCGCCGGGGTGCTGCGACAGGTGTCGCGGGAAGCCGACCAGTTGCCCGGTCAGGGCCAGCACACGGCGCAGGATCGGACTCTCCGGGTCGAAGCCGGCTTCGCGCAGGCGGTCGGCGTGCGGCGCCTCGCGGCTCCAGGCGCCGCAGCAGTCGGCCAGTGCGCCGACCTGGTCCGGCGGTAATCCCAGCGCCTTGGCCACATCGCGCACCGCGCCGGCGCCGCGGTAGGTGCTGGCCACGGCAGTGAGGGCGGCGCGGGTGCGGCCGTAGCGACGGAACACGTACTGGATGACTTCCTCGCGGCGGTCGTGCTCGAAGTCGACGTCGATATCCGGCGGCTCGTTGCGTTCGCGGGAGATGAAGCGTTCGAACAACAGGTGCACGTGCTCGCGGGTCGGGTCCAGTTCGGTAATGCCGAGGGCGAAGCAGACCACCGAGTTGGCCGCCGAGCCACGCCCCTGGCAGAGGATTCTCTGTGTGCGGGCGAAGGCGACGATGTCGTAGACCGTAAGGAAGTAGCTGTCGTACTTCAGCTCGGCGATCAGTGCCAGTTCATCTTCGACGCGTTTGCGAACGGCGGGGGTGGCACCGTCTTTCCAGCGTTGCAGGATGCCTTCCTCGGTCTTTTCCCGCAGCCAGGTGGTGGGCGTGTGGCCTTCGGGCACCAACTCGCGGGGGTATTGGTAATCCAGTTGACCGAGATCGAAGGTGCAACGCTCGGCGATCTTCACCGTCTCCGCCAGCAGTTCGGCTGGATAGATCGCCGCCAGCGCCTCTTTCGGTCGCAGATGCCGTTCGCCATTGGGATACAGGTACTGACCGGCCTCGTGCACCGGCAGGTGCTGGCGGATGGCGGTCATGCAGTCCTGCAGGGCGCGGCGGCCGCGGATGTGCATATGCACGTCGCCGCAGGCCACGGCGGGAATCTCCAGGCGAGCAGCCTGGCTCTGCAGGTCGCGCAGCCTGCCGGCGTCGTCCGGGCCCTTGTGCAGTTCGACGCCCAGCCAGAGGCGTTGAGGAAAGCGCTCGCGCAGCCAGAGGCCGTCGTCGTCCTGGTCGTCTTGCGGCAGCCAGATCGCCAGCAGATGGTCGAGATTGCCGTCGAAGTCCGAGCGTACCAGGCGATAGCTTCCCTTTTCGGCGCGTCGGCGGGCGTGGGTGATGAGGCGACAGAGGTTCTCGTAACCCGTGAGGTTCTCGGCCAGCAGCACCAGCTTCGGGCCTTGCGAGAGGCTCAGTTCGCTGCCGGTGATCAGCGGCAGCTCGTGTTCCTTCGCCGCCTGCCAGGCACGGACGATGCCGGCGAGGCTGCATTCGTCGGTGATCGCCAGGGAGCGGTAGCCCAGCTTCTTCGCTCGCCCGAACAGCTCGTCGGCACTGGAGGCCCCACGCTGGAAGCTGAAGTTGGACAGGCAGTGCAGCTCGGCGTAGCCGATGCCTTGATCCGGCGTGCTCATGCAAACCAGCCGTGCAGCAGCAGTGGCCCATCGTCGCCCACCGGGCGGAACACCCAGGCGCGCTGGCCGCTGCGGGTGCGTACCTGGTAGTAGTCGCGGCGGATGTCCTCGCCGTCCCACCAGCCGGATTCGATGCGCTCGGGGCCTGCCAGCAGGGTCGGAGCGAACTCGCGTAGTGGCTGGGGCTCCGCCAGCAGCCAGCCGGGGCGCGGAATGTCGGCGACTTGCGGGTGCGGGGTGGACTGCTCCTGCCAGGCACGCTCCGGACGGTGGTCGGCGCGAGCACCGAGACTGTGCACGGCGTCGTCGCCGAGCCGCGCGCGCAGGCGCTCGCGCAGTTGTTCCCAGGGCTGCGATTGCTGCGGGCGGTCGTCGAACAGCTCACGGTGTTGCGGCACGAAGGGCGGCAGGTCGTCGGCGATGAGTCGCACGCTGTGAACCGCGGCGCGCAATTGCAGTTGTTCCAGACGACCCCGACTCAGTTCGAAGAGCATGGCCGCCTCGCGCTCGGCGCTGAGCAGGCCGACGGGCATCTGCGTGTCGCTGCCTTCGTGGTGTTCCAGATGGAGGATGAAGCGCTGCACGCCGCTGTCGCGCCCGGCGAGGAAGGCGGCGAGATCGGCGGTCAGGCGGCGCAGCGGGAACAGCAGTGCCTGGGTGGATTCCACGTCGAAGTTCAGTTCGATGCGCGATTCGAAGCGATCTGGCGGCCGGTAGAACTCCAGGGCCAACGGCCGTTGGCCGAGCAAGGTGTCGACCTGCCGCAGCACCTGTGGTGGGAAGCGCCGGGCCAGGCTTTCGCGGGGCAGGGCGAGCAGTTGCTGCAAGTTGCGCAGGCCCATGCGGCTCAGCGAGGTGGCGGCATCGCGCTCCAGGCCAAGGCGCTCCAGCGGCATCCTGCCCAGGTACTGGCGCAACTGGTCGTTGTCGTGGATCGCCAGGCCGTCGTGGCCATTGGCGAGGATGCGTGCGGCCGCCGGGTTGGGCGCAGCGGTGATGCGGTGGCGGAAGCCCAGCCCGTTCAGCTCCTCACGCAGACGAGCTTCGAAGCGTGGCCAGGGGCCGAACAGCTGCAGGCTGGACTGCACCTCCAGCAGCAGCGCGCGCGGGTAATGCTGGCTGACTTGCGAGCTGAATCCGTAAGCCCAGGCAGCCAGCAGGTTCTGCCCGTGCTGCACTTCACGCAGGTCGTACTCGGCGGTTTCGAAATCGCGACTCAGTGCGTGGGCGGCGGTGAGCGACTGGCCAGGTTTGAGGCCCAGCGCCCGCGCCGCCGGGTTCACCGCCTGCAGCACACGGCGTTGGGTTGGCCCGGCGAGCAGTGCCAGGGCGGCGTCCGGCTCGGGACGACCACGGAGCACGCCGTCCATCGCCAGTTGCGGCAGGAGAATGCAGGCCCAGAGCATGCTGGCCTCAGTGCCAGGGCAGCGGAATAGGCCGCGCCGGCGCCAGGCCGCCACGGCACTTGAGTACGCGCAACTGCGCCGGGTTGGCGTCCAGCGCCAGGCGCAACGCGGCGGGCGACGGGTTGAGCGCTTCACGCTGCGAGCGGTAGGCGATAGCCAGGGTCTGCCCGGTTTCGGCGGCTACCTGCAAGCGACGCAGGGCGCGGTCGTCGGCCTGCTGCGGCCAGCACAGTACGGCGCCGCAGCTGCCCGAACGCAGACACTGTTCGGCGGCCCAGAGCGCATCACGGCCACTGGCCTGGACGATGGCGAGCTGGTTCAGAGCAACGCCGGCGGCCTGCCAGGCGGCCGGATAGGGCACATGGGGCGGTGCGACCAGCACGATGCGCTCGCCTGCTGCGCTGAGTCGCGCAAGGGTCGGCCAGACCAGTTGCAGTTCGCCGGTGCCTTCGGCAGCCAGGAGAATTTCACTGAGCGCCGCTTCCGGCCAGCCGCCGCTGGGCAGGGCTGCGTCCAGCGATGCATGACCGGTGGGCTGCTGGCTGGGTGGCAGCCCCTGGGGCTGGCCCTTCCAGACCTGGCGCTGGTGAAACAGGGTATCGAGTGCGACCACGCTACCCATCACGGCCTCCCGGCCGGCAAGCGGCGACAGTCATGCGCCCGGTGGCAGGGCCGGGGGAGGGGGATGGGGTGGCAGGGCATGGGATAGCTCGAATAATGCTGTATGGATATACAGTTTATCCGGTGGAAAGGCGCCGTCAATGGCGGTTGGTCTGGAGTCTTCTGTAAGAGCGGACTCCGTCCGCGATTATCCGATCCCACGGCCGAGATCGGCAGAGATCAAAGGAAAAGCCCCCGAATCGGGGGCTTTTCCTTTATAGCAGCGCGATTGATCAGCCAATCAGCTCGCGCACCCGATACCACGCCATGCCTAGCGCCAGCAGCGGCGAGCGCAGCAGCTTGCCGCCGGGGAAGGTCAGGTGGGGCACGGCGCTGAACAGGTCCAGCCCCTTGCTCTCGCCCTGGTGGATGGCCTCGGCGAGCAGCTTGGCCGACCAGTGCGTGACGTTCAGCCCGTGGCCGGAATAGCCCTGAGCGAAGTACACATTGGGATGCGACTTCAGCCGGCCGACCTGGGGGAAGCGGTTGGCGGTGATGCCGATCATGCCACCCCACTGGTAGTCGAGCTTCACCTGTTCCAGTTGCGGGAACACCTTGAGCACCTTCGGCCGCATGTAGGCGCCGATGTCCGCCGGGTCGCGCCCGGAGTAGTGACAGGCGCCGCCGAACAGCAGGCGGCGGTCGGCCGTCAGGCGGTAGTAGTCCAGTCCCACTTTCTGGTCGCACAGCGCCATATTCTGCGGGATCAGCTGTGCCGCCAGTTCCTCGGACAGCGGCTCGGTGGCCACCACGTAGCTGCCGGCGGGGAGCACCTTGCCGGTGAGCTTGGGTTCCAGCTCCTCCAGGTGCGCATTGCAGCCCAGCACCAGGGTCTTCGCCAGTACGCGGCCCTGCGCACAGTGCACGACAGCGGTCGCACCGTGCTCGATACGCAGCACCGGGCTCTGTTCGAAGATCTGCGCGCCGAAGGCCTTGGCCGCGCGGGCTTCGCCCTTCACCAGGTCGAGCGGGTGCAGGTGGCCCGAGCCCATGTCGACGTGTCCGCCGGCGTAGCAGTCGCTGGCGACCACTTCGCGCATGCGCTCCGGCGGCACCAGCCGGGTCTCGTGCGGGTAGTCCGAGGTGCTCAGCGACTCCTGCTCGCGGACCATGGCGGCGTATTGCGCCGGGGTATTGGCCAGCTCGCAGAAGCCCCAGCGCAGGTCGCACTCAATATCCAGCTCACGGATGCGTTCGGCGACCAGGGCCACCGAATCGACACCCGCCTGCTCTAGATACTGCACGCCTTCTTCGCCGACGTACTTGGCGAAGCCGCTGACGTCGTGGCCGATGCCACGGATCAGCTGCCCGCCATTGCGCCCGCTGGCGCCCCAGCCGATGCGCCGGGCTTCCAGCAGCACCACGGAGTGGCCACGCCGGGCCAGCTCCAGGGCTGCGTTCACGCCGGTGAAGCCGCCGCCGATCACGCAGACGTCCGCCCGCACATCCCCCGTGAGGGAAGGGTAATGCTGACGGTCGCGGGCGGTCGCGGCGTAATAGGACGCGGCGTGCTCCTCGGTGTGCTTCATGGGACTGTCTCGTTTCATTGGTTGAACTTGATCTTGCTCCAGCTGCGGGTCATCAGGCGCATGATCTTGGGCGGCGGCGCCTTGGCGATGTACAGCTTGTCGAGCACGGCCTGGCTCGGGTAGACCTCGGGGTTGTTCTGCATTTCCTCGGGCAGCAGGGTCTTGGCGTCAGCGTTGGCGCTGGGGTAGCCGACGTACTCGCTGATGCCGGCGATCACCTTCGGATCGAGGATGTAGTTGATGAACGCCAGGGCCTGTTCCGGATGGCCGGCATCCGAGGGGATCGCCATCAGGTCGAACCACAGGTTCGCGCCTTCCTTGGGAATGCTGTAGGCGATCTCGATGCCGTTCTTGGCTTCCTTGGCCCGCGCTGCCGCCTGGAACACGTCGCCGGAGTAGCCGAAGGCCACGCAGATGTTGCCGTTGGCCAGGTCCGAGATGTACTTGGACGAGTGGAAGTAGGTGACGTACGGACGCACCGCCACCAGCTTGGCCTCGGCCTTGGGGTAGTCCGCCGGGTTGGTGCTGTTGGGGTCCAGGCCCAGGTAGTTGAGCACCGAGGGGATCATCTCGTCGGGCGAGTCCATGAAGGCCACGCCGCACGCGCTGAGCTTCTTGATGTTCTCCGGCTCGAACAGCACGGACCACGAATCGATCTTGTCGACGCCCAGCACCTGCTTGACCTTGGCGACGTTGTAGCCGATGCCGTTGGTGCCCCACAGGTAGGGCACCGAATGCTTGTTGCCCGGGTCGTTCTGTTCCAGCAGCTTGAGCAGCGTCGGGTCCAGGTGCTTCCAGTTCGGCAGCTTGCTGCGGTCGAGTTCGAGGAACACGCCGGCCTGCACCTGGCGGGTCAGGAAGTGGTTGGATGGCACCACCACGTCGTAACCGGAGCGGCCCGCCAGCAGCTTGCCTTCCAGGGTCTCGTTGGAGTCGAAGACGTCGTACACCGGCTTGATCCCGGTGGTCTTCTGGAAACCGGCGAGGGTGTCCGGAGCGATGTAGTCGGTCCAGTTGTAGATGCTGACCGTCGGTTCAGCGTGCACGGCCGAGGCCATCATGGCCAGGGCGAAGGGCGCAAGGGTGCGCAGCAGTCTCATGGGGACTCCCGAATTGTTGTTGTGAAGTCGGTTGAGAGGGATCAGACGCTCAGCAGGAGGAACTCGCGCTCCCAGGAACTGATCACCCGCTTGAAGTTCTCGTGCTCGGTGCGCTTCACCGCCACGTAACCCTGCACGAACTTCTCGCCGAGGAATTCCTTGAGCACGGCGCAGTCTTCCATCTGCTGCAGCGCATCCTCGATGGTGATCGGCAGACGCAGGTTGCGGCGCTCGTAGGCGCGGCCCTGGACGGCGGCGCTGGGGTTGATCTGCTCGATCATGCCCAGGTAGCCACAGAGCAGGCTGGCGGCCAGCGCCAGGTAGGGGTTGGCGTCCGCGCCCGGCAGGCGGTTTTCCACGCGCATGGCGATCGGCGGAGCGGCGGGGACGCGCAGACCCACGGTGCGGTTTTCTTCGCCCCATTCGACGTTCACCGGCGCGGAAGTGTCCGGCAGGAAGCGGCGGAAGGAGTTCACGTTGGGCGCGAACATCGGCAGCACTTTCGGGATGTACTTCTGCAGGCCGCCGATGTAGTGCAGGAACAGCTGGCTCATGGAGCCGTCTTCGGCGGCGAAGATATTCTTGCCGGTGGCAATGTCCAGCACGCTCTGGTGAATGTGCATGGCGCTGCCGGGCTCGTCGGTGATCGGCTTGGCCATGAAGGTGGCGCTGACGTCATGCTTGAGCGCGGCTTCGCGCATGGTGCGCTTGAACACGATGATCTGGTCGGCCAGGCTCAGCGCGTCGCCGTGACGGAAGTTGATTTCCATCTGCGCCGGGCCGTCCTCGTGGATCAGCGTGTCCAGGTCCAGGCCCTGCAGTTCGCACCAGTCGTAGACGTCTTCGAACAGCGGGTCGAATTCGTTGGCGGCGTCGATGGAGAAGCTCTGGCGACCGCTTTCCGGGCGGCCGGAGCGGCCGACGGGGGCTTCCAGCGGGAAGTCCGGGTCGCTGCTGCGCTTGGTCAGGTAGAACTCCATTTCCGGCGCAACGACGGGGCTCCAGCCCTTGTCGGCGTACAGCTTGAGCACGCGCTTCAAGACGTTGCGCGGAGACAGCTCGATGGGGTTGCCGACCTTGTCGAAGGTGTCGTGGATGACCATCGCGGTCGGCTCTAGCGCCCAGGGCACCAGGAAGATGGCGTCCGGGTCGGGGCGGCAGACCATGTCGATGTCCGCTTCGTCGAGCAGGTCGTAATAGACGTCGTCATCGACGAAATCGCCGGTGACGGTCTGCAACAGAACACTTTCGGGGAGACGCATGCCCCCCTCGCCGAGGAACTTGTTGGTGGGGGAAATCTTGCCGCGGGCGATGCCGGTGAGATCGCTCACCACGCATTCGACTTCGGTGATTTTCTGTTGCTTCAGCCGTTGCTCCAGTTGCTCGGCGGGGGTGGTCATACAAGCCTCGGTTTTTTGGTTTTGTAGTGAATGCACATGCAGCGGGGGTGCTGCCAGGCGAGGCTAGTGTCGGCTGGAGGCACGAGTGCGTTCTATCCACTTTGCGCAAGGCTTGGAAATCGCTTTGAAAAAGCTGCCTTCTGAAATGCAGTCAGCCCCGGACACCGAGGGTGTCCGGGGCTGCCGGTGTGAGTGGAGAGTCTGGGGAATCAGACGCCGGATTTGATCCGGCTCCAGTCGCGGGTGATCAGGCGCAGGATCGAGGGGCTCGGCGGCAGGCTGACGTACATGCCCTTGACCAGTTGCGCGTCCGGATAGACCGCCGGGTTGCCGCGGACCTTCTCGTCCATCAGCGCCTTGGCCGGTACGTTGGCGTTGGCGTAGTGCAGGTAGTCGCTGGTTTTCGCGATCACGTCCGGGCGCATCAGGTAGTTGATGAAGGCATGGGCGCCCTCGGGATTGCGCGCGTCCTTGGGAATGGCCAGGTTGTCGAACCAGATGTTGGTGCCTTCCTTCGGCACGCTGTACTCCACCTGCACCGAACCGCCGGCTTCCTGGGCGCTTTTCTGCGCCTGCAACACGTCGCCGGAGAAGCCGATGGCGATGCAGACGTTGCCGTTGGCGAGGTCGGCGATGTACTTGGTGGAGCTGAAGTAGGTCACCGAGGGCTTGAGGCTTTCCAGCAGCCTGGTTCCGGCTTCGTAGTCCGCCGGGTTGTTGCTGTTCGGGTCCTTGCCCAGGTAGTGCAGGGCCAGTGGCAGGATCTTCGCCGGCGAGTCGAGGAAGGCCACGCCGCAGCCCTTGAGCTTGGCGAGGTTCTCCGGCTTGAACACCAGGTCCCAGGAATCCAGTGGTGCGTCGGCGCCCAGCGCCGCCTTGATTTTCGCCGGGTTGTAGCCGATGCCGACGGTACCCCACAGGTAGGGGACGGCGAAGCGGTTGCCGGGGTCGGACTGGGCCACGCGGGCCAGCAGGTCGGAGTTGAGGTTCTTGCGGTTGGGCAGCAGCGCGTCATCCAGCGGGCGGTAGACGCCGGCCTTGAGCTGCCGGGCGAGGAAGTCCGCCGAGGGCACCACCACATCGAAGCCGGAATGCCCGGTGAGCAGCTTGGCCTCCAGCACTTCGTCGGACTCGAAGGCGTCGAGCACCACCTTGATCCCGGTTTCCTTCTGGAAGTCCGCCAGCACGGTGGGCCCGATATAGTCGGCCCAGTTGGCGAAATGCACCTCTTGCGGCGCCGCCATTACCGGCAATGCGGCGCCGGCCAGCAGACCGGCCAGACAACCCAAAGCACGCTTGTTCATCTTCACTCCTGGGGGCGTCGGCTAGCGCGGCGCCCATGCGATCGGCAGGTGGGAATCGGGCCTTGTTCTGTTGTTGTCGGCCCTGGCCGAAAACTAGGCGCGGCGCGGTCTGGCGTCGTTCTTCCGTGCACGGGCGGAATCGGTCATGCTCCTGCGGACCCGCGACACTGTGCAGCGCGCTGACGGCGCCCTACGCTGCGGGCCCAGGCGGAGGGAAAACCATGAATGATGAAACCGAGCGCACCCGCGAAGTGGTCACGCGCTACCACCAGTGCTGGATGAACCGCGACGTCGAGGGCGTGCTGGCGATGTTCCATCCGCAGGTTCAGTACTGCGACTTCTACAACGACCTGGAAATCCCCGCCAGCGAGCTGCCCGGCTATATTCGCACCGCCATGCCGCGCAGCCCGCAACACCATATCGAGCACATCGACCAGATTCGCGCCGATGGTGACACCGCCTTCATTCAGTACCGCTCGCGCCTGACGCTGCGGCGCAGCAGCCGGCTGGCGTCGTTCCGCGCCAGCGAAGCGATTACCGTGCGCGACGGGCTGATCTGGCGCGTCCACGAGTACGCCACGCCGGTGCGCGAGCAGCGCGAGGAGGGCGTCAAGGACCAGCGCCGCCTGGGGCTGAACTCCGCGCAGGTGGGGAAGATGCTGCTGGATATCGAGTCCTACTTCGGCAGCGCCCATCCCTATCTCGACCCGGAGATGGACCTGGAGCGCCTGGCGCGGGCCACCGGCTACACACGCAACCAGATTTCCTATCTGCTCAACCAGGTGCTCGGCCAGAGCTTCTATCGCTACCTGAACCAGGCGCGTATCGGCCATCTGCTGGAGCGTCTTCGGGACGAACCGACGGCGCGCATCGACGAACTGGCGTTCGCGGTGGGCTTCAATTCGCTGTCGGTGTTCTACCGCTGCTTTCGCGAGCACACCGGTCAGCCACCGCGCGCGTACCTGGCGGCGCTACAGGAAGGACGCCCGGCCTGAGCGGCCGGGCGTGTCGCTCAGAGCACCGCGTCGAGCAGTCGATACCAGGCAATGCCTACGCCCAGGTACAGGCGTTGCAGCCCGTGGAAGGGGATCGGCCGCACCGGCGTGACCGGGAAGGGGAAGTCCTTCTCGCGGTCCAGCAAACGCTCTGCCAGGTGCCGGCCCAGGGTCGAGGCCATGGCGATGCCCCGACCGTTGTAGCCCAGCAGGATGCTGAGGTTGGGTGCCGGTTCGTGCAGGCGTGGCATGAAGTCCGGCGTCAGCGCCACGCGGCCACTCCACTGGTACTCGAACTCGACCTCCGCCAACTGCGGGAACAGCCCCAGCAGCGAGCGCTTGAGATGCAGCCAGTCACCGGGTGAGCGCGGCTCGGCGAACGGGCCGCGACCGCCCAGCAGCAGCCGGCCACGGGCGTCCTGCTTGAAGTACAGCAGCAGCCTCCGCGCATCCGAGCAGACCTCGCCACCGGGCAGTACGCTGCGCCGCAGGTGCTCCGGCAAGGGTTTGGTTGCAACGATGAAGCTGTTGGCGGCGATCACCGTCTGCCGCAGCTTCGGCCAGAGGTCATCGCTGTAGCCGTTGGTGGCGAGGATCACCCGCTCGGCGGTGACCGTGTGCCCCGCGGCGGTGGTGAGCTGCCAGCCGCTGCCATGGCGGCGCAGGTTGGTCACGCGGTTGTGTCCGTGGATGTCCGCGCCTTCGCTCAGCGCTGCTCGCGCCAGGCCGCGCACGTAGCTCAGTGGCTGCACGCTGCCGGCGCGCGGGTCGACCCAGGCGCCGAGGTAGTCGTCGCTGCCGATGCGCCGGGCGACGCTGCTCTTGTCGAGCATCTCCACCGGGACGTCGAGCTGGCGCCACTGCTCGGCGCGTTTCTCGATGGCGCGCAGGGCGGCCGGCGAGGCAGCTGGTTGAATCCAGCCCTTGCGAGTGGCTTCGCAGTCGATGTCGTAGCGGCGGATCAGTTCGAAGACTTCATCGGCAGCGCCGCCGGCGACGTCGATCAGGCGCTCGGCCTTGTCGCCGCCGAACATCCGGCGCAGGTCATCGGGGTCATGCTTGAGGCCGGGAATCACCTGCCCGCCGTTGCGCCCGGAGGCGCCCCAGCCCGGCTCGCCGGCATCCAGCACGCAGACGCGCACGCCGTGGCGGGCCAGGTGCAGGGCGGTGACCAGCCCGGTGTAGCCGGCACCGACGATGGCGACGTCGACCTGTTTGTCTTCAGTCAGCGCCGGTGTGGCCGGGCTGGCGCTCGCGGTGGCCGCCCAGAGCGAGGGCGGCAATGCCAGGGGGTGGGCACTCATGCCTGGCCTCCGTCGGTGTTGAGCAGGCGGCGGAGGAACTCCTGGGTGCGCGGCTGGCTCGGCGCGCCGAGCACATCCTTGGCCGCGCCTTCCTCGACGATCCGGCCGCCATAGAGGAAGCACACCTTGTCCGCCACTTCGCGGGCGAAGCCCATCTCGTGGGTCACCACGACCATGGTCATGCCTTCGTCGGCGAGCTTGCGCATCACCGCCAGGACTTCACCCACCAGTTCCGGGTCCAGCGCCGAGGTCGGCTCGTCGAAGAGAATCGCCTTGGGCCGCATGGCCAGCGCACGGGCGATGGCAACGCGCTGTTGCTGGCCGCCGGAGAGCTCGTCCGGGTAAGCGTCCATGCGGTGGCTCAGGCCGACTTTTTCCAGCAGCGCGCGAGCGTGCTCACGGGCCTGGTCCGGGCGTTCCTTCTTCACGTACACCGGGCCTTCCATGACGTTCTGCAAAGCGGTGCGGTGCGGGAACAGGTTGAAGCGCTGGAACACCATCGCCACCTGGGTGCGGATTTCGTGGATGGAGTTGGCGTGGCGGTCGACGCGCTCCTGGCCGACCAGGATGTCGCCACCCTCGTAGGTTTCCAGGCCGTTGATGCAGCGCAGCAGGGTGGACTTGCCCGAGCCGGACGGGCCGATCAGGCACACCACCTGGCCGCTCTCGACCGACAGGTCGATACCTTCGAGGACGCGGGTGCTGCCGTAGCTTTTGTGCAGCGACTGGATGCGGATCATGCTTTCTTCCTCGTGGCGATGCGCGCTTCGAGGCGGCGCAGGGCGAACGACAGCGGCAGGCTGAGGGCCAGGTAGAGCAGGGCGACCAGGGTGTAGACGGTCATGTTCTCGAAGGTCGAGGAGGCGATCAGCTGGCCGGCGCGGGTCATCTCGGCGACGGTGATGGTGGACACCAGCGAGGAGTCCTTGAGCATCATCACCAGGGTGTTGCCGTAGGGCGGCAGGGCGATGCGGAAGGCCTGCGGCAGGACCACCCGGCGCATGATCATGGGGCCGCGCATGCCGAGGGACTCAGCCGCTTCGATCTGCCCCTGCTGGATGGCCTGGATGCCGGCGCGGAAGTTCTCCGCCTGGTACGCCGAGTAGGCGATACCCAGGCCGATGATGCCGGCCTGCATGGCGCTGAGCTGCACGCCGAAATCCGGCAGCACGAAGTAGATGTAGAACAGCTGCACGATGATCGGCAGGCCGCGGATCACGTTGACCACGGAGATGCCGAACAGCGCGACGGCGCGGACTTTCGACACCATCATCAGGGCGAAGGCCAGGCCGATGAGTGAGCTGAGCAGGAAAGAGGCAATCGTGACTTGCACGGTGACCACCGCGCCATTCAGGAGAATGGGCAGGAAGTCCAGGGCATTCTGGAAAAACATGGGCTTATCCGTGGGCGGAAATCAGGGGCGGCCGTCACCCTTCACCGGGCGCGAGGCTCCGGCGAAAGGCGCGGGTGAGGCTTGGGAAAGGCGTGAAGCAGGCGGACGTCAGTCCAGGTGCCACTTGCCGATGATGCCGGCCAGGGTGCCGTCGGCCTTGATGCTGGCGATGCCCTTGTTCACCTGGGCGAGCAGCGCTGGGTCGCCCTGGCGCAGGATCAGGCAGACCTCGCCCTTGATCTGCGGCTGGTAGCTGTCCACCAGGCGCACCTTCTTCAGGCTGCCCTTGGCCATCTGGTAGGCGAGGATCGGGTGGTCGCCGAAGCCGGCCTTGATGCGCCCCAGGGCCAGGTCGCGGGTGAGGTCGGCGAGGGAGTCGTAGCCGCGCACCTCCTTGAAGATGCCACGCTGGTTGAGCTTGTCGATGAAGATGGTGCCAACCTGGGCGCCAACGATCTCGCCCTTGAAGTCATCCATGCTGGTGTAGGCCTTGTCGTCGTCGGCGCGCACCACCAGGCCTTCGCCGTACTCGAACACCGGGTCGGAGTACTGCACCACTTTTTCCCGCTCGGGGGTGCGCAGCATGGCGGCGGAGATCAGGTCGATCTTCTTCGCGGTGAGCGAGGGGATGAGGGCGGCGAAGGTAGTCTGGGCGATTTCCACGTCGAAGCCGCCGGCCTTGGCCACGGCCTGGGCGGAGTCGACCATCATGCCCTGGATGCTGTTGGTCTTGACGTCGAGGAAGGTGAAGGGAACGCCGGTGGCGGTGGCGCCAACCTTCAGCGGTTCGGCCTGGATGGCCAGGGATGCGGCGCAGCTGGCGACGAGCGCGATAGCGCAGGAAAACACGCGGAGGCGAGGATGCATTGATGAACTCCCATTTGACGCGGTTTGTTGTCTTTATGCGTTATGGATAGCCTCGAGTATCGGCAGGAGGCGTTGGTCGCAATATAAATGATTTACAAGAATCGTAAAGAGATTTATAAATATCGAATATCGATATTTAAAGCCTAACAAGAACCTGATCCTTCGCAAGGACGAGACATGAGCGACAACGAAAACAGCCTGTTCAACCAGTCGTTGGAAAAGGGCCTGGCGGTGCTGCGCGCCTTCAATGCGCGCAACCGCACCATGAACCTGGCGGAGGTGGCCGAGGCCGCGGACATCACCAAAAGTTCGGCGCAGCGCATGATCCACACGCTCGAAGCGCTGGGGTACGTCAACAAGCACCCGCAGACCAAGCGCTTCCAGTTGACCCCGCAGGTGATGGAGATCGGCTACAACTACCTCGCCGCCGACACCCTGGTGGACGTCGCCAATCCCTTTCTCGCCGAGCTGGCCCAGACCACCGGCGAGACCACCAACCTCACTGAGCCAGTACGCACCGACATGCTCTACGTCGCGCGTTTCGTCGGGCCCAAGTTCATCCCCATCCACCTGCCTATCGGCAGCCGCATCCCCATGTACTGCACTGCCTCGGGCCGCGCCTTCCTCAGTGCGCTGAGCGACGATGAGGTGCTGGAGTTGCTGCAGGACAGCGACCTGTCCAGCCACACCCAGTACACCCGCACTTCGCTGGAGGAAATCCTCAGCGAGATTGCCGAAATTCGGCGCAAGGGTTATGCGATCAACAGCGAGGAACTGTTCCTGGGAGACATGGCGGTGGCCGCGCCGGTACGCAACAGCCAGGGCCGCCCGGTCGCTTCGGTACACGTGGTGGCGCCCACCAGCCGCTGGACCCGCGAGGACGCTGAACGCCGCCTGGCGCCAGCGGCCATCGAGTGCGCGCGGGCAATCAGCACCTCGATCAGGACTTTGTGATAACCGCAGTGATCGGTCGCCGGTCAGTGCGGATCGGAGGTGAGTGCGGCAGCGATGAAGCGGACTTCAGGCACGTCTGTCTTCCGAAGACGCGAGCATCGAAATCGGCCATGCAGATTGCCTACGTATAGGACTTTTCCGACAGAAGCCTAGGAGTAAGACGACCGCCACCCCCAACGTCGCTCCCTAGAATTCGGCGGGTGTCGCAGGCCATGCCTGCGGAAACTTCCCACTGATTCGAGGCTGTGACAATGAAACTCCGTGTTTTGGTGGTAGCGATCGGCGCAATCACCGGCCTGGCCGGTTGCGGCCAGGGCGAACCCTCCAAGGCCCAGGTCCAGGCAGGGTGGGTTTCCACCCCCGCGCTGCCGATTATCAAGGAGGCGGTCCGTTCGCTGTCGCCGACCTTCAATGGCAAACGTGTTCCGGTGCTGGTCAACCAGCTTTGTTTACTGGCGGCGGGGCAGGTGAGTGCTGAACAGAACCGCGCCCAACTCGCCTCGATGGGCTTCGTTCCGGAACAGATGCCGCGCCAGGGCGGTGATGGCCTTGCCCTGCTGGTGAATGGCGACCGGGCAGCCCAGGCAACCGCCTGCGCCGCCTACCAGGCGAGTGCCGCGCTGGTGCCGGTGAATCCCCAGGAGCTGATGCGTGATGTGGTGACCAAGCCCAAGGCGGCCACCCCTTCGACGGCGGAAGACAAGGCGCACACCTCAAAGGAGCATACGCAGAAGGGTGAGGCCGAGAGCCCTGCCGTCGCCAGGGCCGAGCACGAGCGGGAGCTCGATCCCCAGGCGCTGAATCGCCTGCTGCCGTTGCGCATGGCCCAGGCGCGCGCGGATGCGGATATCTTCGCCTATATAGCCCAGCGGCTGGCGGAACAACCGGGGCTGAGCGTGGCGCAGTATGGCGACCAGGCCCGCCGGCTGTTCGCTACCCTGGCGCCGTCCTACCTCCGACTGGTGCAACAGCATCTGCCGGCCGCCAGCGCGACGATGCGCCTGAACCAACTGGATGCCTACCACCTGAGCTTCGATAGCGACGAGGGTGCCCGCTACAGCGCGGCGAGCTTCGGTGGTATGACGCTGGAGCAGGACGGGCAGCTCTGGCTCGGCCGTGGCCTGATCCAGGGGACTGATTATCGGGTCCAGGCGACCTACATCGTCCCTGGAGCCGCTGGCCCCCAGAGCACGCATTGACGTCCCCGGGCGGGCGCGCGCCCCGCCCGCTTCGTCGCTTCCCCGAGCGCCACGCGTACGATTTATCTGCCTTGCCAGCTGAGCGGCGCTCCAGTTGTCGTCGTTTCAACCGATACCCACACCCGCTTCCTCCAGCCCGCGGTTTGCGTGCCTGCTCATGCAATCTTTTTCCGTTCGCGACGGCGCTCTGGCAGATGTCGCTCGCGCACGCCGGAGACAGAGCAGCCGCGTATCCCCACCGGTAGCAATTGTTCGAAATCGGTGATGACAGGGCTTTCCGGGATTAGGAAATACCCTACGCCGCCTTCAGGGGGTCCTGAGTTCTCTGAAGTCCCTCGCTCCTTAGCATCTGCGCACCCGCCCACCAGACGCTCGCGATGTCTCGGTTGACAGCGGCTACCAACTGCTAACTGGAGACATTTCATGAATTTCGTATATCGCAGCGTCTGGTGTGAGAAGACGGGCACCTATGTGGCTGCATCCGAAAACGCCAAGGGCCGGGTCAAATCGGCGCGCTCAATCAAGGGCCTGGTTATCGCGGCTTTGCTGGGGGCCACGGGCGGGCTTGCTAGCGAGTCGGCGTTCGCCGATACGGTGATCAACTGCGACGCCTCGGAAGCTGGAGTCATAAGCAATTCCGGAAACTGTGCGCCGACAGAGACTCCCTCAGCGAGTACCGCTGGAGAACCAGTGAGTGGTCAGGGCTCGGCAGTCAGCGATGGCACGGCTGGCAGCGGCGGGGCAGTGCCCGGAACACGCCTGCTGGGTGCCGGTCTTCAGGCTGTAGTCGGTAGCAAGTACTTCTATGTGAACTCCATCCTGGCTGACGCCACTGCATCCGGAACGGACAGTGTCGCCGTCGGCCCAGCTGCCCTCGCGCAGGGTGCTAATGGTATTGCCATTGGCAACGGAGCCAAAACCACCAGAGGCACGACCACCGATGGTGCAATTGCCATCGGCAACAACGCTCAAAGTCAGAACATTGGCGACGGAACCATTGCGATCGGCAAGAACGCCACGGTCCAGGACAATGGCGGTACTCCTTCCATTACCGCAGAGGGTGCCATTGCCATTGGCTATGGTGCGAAGACCTTCGGTACGCAATCCATCACCCTGGGGGAAAATGCCGCTACCTACAATAGCAACTCAGTTGCGATTGGCGGCGGTGCAAATACTTCCGGGGCAAACACTATAGCGTTGGGCACTGGTGCAATCGTTAGCGTCACCTCGTCCTCGGCGCTAGGTGCCGGCGCCAAAGCTACCGCCAGGAATTCGGTAGCCCTTGGTGCCAATTCGACGACTACGGCTGACCTGACAACGGATGGCTACAACCCTGGCAGCGGCACCCTGGCAGGGACCGCGTCAACGAACAATGGCGAAGTCTCTATCGGCTCTGCTGGCGCCGAACGTCGTCTGACCAACCTGGCTGCCGGCTCGGCGGCCACCGACGCGGTCAACGTCAGCCAACTGCAGTCTGAAGATGCCAAGGTCAACCAGATCGGTAACGACACAGCCAGCGCTCTGGGCGGTGGCTCTACCTACAATGCCTCGACAGGGCAAGTCGGTTCACCCAGCTATAGCGTTACCAATGCTGACGGCTCGACTTCCACAGTCAATAACGTGGGGGATGCGATTACCAAGCTGGACGGTCGCACTGTTCAAAACACGACGGACATCAACAACCTCTCCACCAGCATCAACAACGGGTCTGTCGGTCTGGTCCAGCAGGCTGGCGTGGGCGCCAACCTGACCGTCGGCAAGAGCACCGATGGCGCAGCGGTGGACTTCGCCGGCACCGCCGGTGCGCGCAAGCTGATCAATGTCGCTGATGGCACTGTTGCCAGCGGCAGCAAGGACGCCGTCAACGGAGGTCAGTTGTTCGCCGTCAGCAATCTTGCCACCACCACCAATCGTTACTTCAAGGCAGGTGGTCTGAATGACGGCACCGACGATGCCGCTGCCACTGGCAAAGGTATTGCCGTCGGTGCCGGGGCGACCGCCATCTCTAACGGTGATTCGACTGCAGGCCCGATTGCAATCGGCGCGCGGTCCAGGGCAGCGGCTGTTGCCTCGCAATACAACAGTTTCTTGAATCCGGACGGATCAGGCGTTGTAGATTCCGTTGCAATTGGTTCGGATTCTGCGGCCTCTGGTGCCGGAGCGTTGGCAGTTGGTGTGGGCGCCAAGGCCAACTTCACCAACATCGCCATTGGTGAGTTTGCCGATACCAGTGGCGGCGCACGCAACACGATGGCTGTCGGACAAGGTGCCACTTCCACCGGATTCAACTCCGCGGCGATTGGCTTGAAAGCGACTACCTCAGGCTCTTCCTCGGTTGCCTTGGGGGACTCCGCCAATGCATCGGCTTCGAACTCGGTCGCACTGGGTGCCAACTCGACCACCACCGCCAACCTGGCTGCGGCAGGCTACAACCCGGGTAGCGGCACCTTGTCGGGGACCGCATCTGCTTCCAAGGGCGAAGTCTCCATCGGCTCGGCGAACAATGAACGCCGTCTGACCAATCTTGCGGCCGGCTCTGCGGCGACCGACGCGGTGAACGTGAGCCAGTTGCAGTCCGAGGACGCCAAGGTCAACCAGGTTGGCAGCAGCACCGCCAGCAGCTTGGGTGGTGGCTCCAGCTTCGATGCTTCGACCGGGCAGATCAGCGCGCCGTCCTACGCTGTTACCAATGCCGATGGCTCGACCTCTACCGTCAACAACGTCGGGGATGCAATCACCAAGCTGGATGGTCACACCGTACAGAACACCACGGATATCACCAACCTCACCACCAACATCAACAACGGCAGCGTGGGCCTGGTGCAACAGGCTGGCGCGGGCGCCAACCTGACTGTGGGCAAGAGCACCGATGGTGCGGCGGTGGACTTCGCCGGCACCGCCGGTGCGCGCAAGCTGATCAATGTCGCCGACGGCACCGTCGCCAGCGGCAGCAAGGACGCCGTCAACGGTGGCCAACTGTTCGGTGTCAGCCAGTCGGTGGCCACTGCCATGGGCGGCGGTTCGACCGTCAACAGCGACGGCTCGATCTCCGCGCCGAGCTACGCCGTGACCAACCTGGATGGCTCCACCAGCACCGCCAACAACGTAGGCGATGCGATCGGCAACCTGGATGGCCGTACTACCCAGAACACCACCGACATCAACAGCCTGAACACCACCGTCAGCAACATGAGTGGTGTGATGGCCGATGCGGTGACCTACGACTCGTCCGTCCACGACAAGGTGACCTTCGGCAACGCCGGTACTCCGGTTCAGCTGACCAACGTCAAGGCGGGTGAACTGAGTGCCGCCAGCAGCGACGCGGTCAATGGCTCGCAGCTGTTCGCGACCAACCAGCAGGTGGGGCAGAACACTGCCGATATCAGCTCGCTGGATTCGCGCGTGACCACCAATGAAGGTGACATCAGCAATCTCGACGGCCGTGTGACCAACGTCGAAGGCGACGTCAGCAGCCTCACCACCAACATCAACAACGGCACCGTGGGCCTGGTGCAACAGGCGGGTGCAGGCGCCAACCTGACCGTGGGCAAGGACACCGATGGCGCGGCGGTGGACTTCGCCGGCACCGCCGGTGCGCGCAAGCTGATCAATGTCGCCGACGGCACTGTCGCCAGCGGCAGCAAGGACGCCGTCAACGGTGGCCAACTGTTCGGTGTCAGCCAGTCGGTAGCCACTGCCATGGGCGGCGGTTCGACCGTCAACAGCGATGGCTCGATCTCCGCACCGAGCTACGCCGTGACCAACCTGGATGGCTCGACCAGCACCGTCAACAACGTGGGCGATGCGATCAGCAACCTGGATGGTCGCACCTCCCAGAACACCACCGACATCAACAGCCTCACCAACAACATCAACAACGGTTCGGTCGGCCTGGTCCAGCAGTCCGCTGCGGGCGAAAACCTGACCGTAGGCAAGGACACCGATGGCGCGGCGGTGGACTTCGCCGGCACCGCCGGTGCGCGCAAGCTGATCAATGTCGCCGACGGCACCGTCGCCAGCGGCAGCAAGGACGCCGTCAACGGTGGCCAACTGTTCGGTGTCAGCCAGTCGGTAGCCACTGCCATGGGCGGCGGTTCGACCGTCAACAGCGATGGCTCGATCTCCGCACCGAGCTACGCCGTGACCAACCTGGATGGCTCGACCACCACCGTCAACAACGTGGGCGATGCGATCAGCAACCTGGATGGCCGTACCACTCAGAACACGACCGACATCAACAGCTTGAACACCACCGTTACCAACATGGGCAGCACGTTGGCCGATGCGGTGACCTATGACTCGTCCGCCCACGACAAG
This sequence comes from Pseudomonas sp. PVC-3-1, assembly GCF_057444315.1. Classification (NCBI taxonomy): domain Bacteria; kingdom Pseudomonadati; phylum Pseudomonadota; class Gammaproteobacteria; order Pseudomonadales; family Pseudomonadaceae; genus Pseudomonas; species Pseudomonas sp. PVC-3-1. The sequence goes on along the minus strand of NZ_CM172023.1, from coordinate 4,718,121 downwards.
GTGACCTTCGGCAACGCCGGCACGCCGGTGCAACTGACCAACGTCAAGGCTGGCGCGCTGAGTGCCGACAGCAGCGATGCGGTCAATGGCTCGCAGCTGTTTGCGACCAACCAGCAGGTTGGCCAGAACACCACCGATATCAACAGCCTCACCAACAACATCAACAACGGCTCGGTCGGTCTGGTCCAGCAGGCGGGCGCGGGCGCCAACCTGACCGTGGGCAAGGACACCGATGGCGCGGCGGTGGACTTCGCCGGCACCGCCGGTGCGCGCAAGCTGATCAATGTCGCCGACGGTACCGTGGCCAGCGGTAGCAAAGACGCGGTCAACGGCGGCCAGTTGTTCGGCGTGAGCCAGTCGGTAGCCACTGCCATGGGCGGCGGTTCGACCGTCAACAGCGACGGCTCGATTTCCGCACCGAGCTACGCCGTGACCAACCTGGATGGTTCGACCACCACCGTCAGCAACATCGGTGATGCGATCAGCAACCTGGATGGCCGCACCACTCAGAACACCACTGACATCAACTCCATCAATACCGCCATCACCAGCATGACCGGCGTGATGGGTGATGCGGTGATGTACGACTCGGCGGCCCACGACAAGGTGACCTTCGGCAACGCCGGCACTCCGGTGCAACTGACCAACGTCAAGGCTGGCGCCCTGACTGCGGACAGCACCGATGCCGTGACCGGCGCACAACTGTTCGCCACCAACAACCAGGTGTCGATCATCGATGGCCGTGTGACCAACCTGGAAGGCAGCGTGACCAACATCGTCAATGGCGGTGGCATCAAGTACTTCCACACCAGCTCCGGCAAGGCCGACTCGGTGGCCAGTGGTGCGGATGCGGTCGCCATTGGCGGCGGCGCCCAGGCGGGCGGCAGTGGTTCCGTGGCGCTGGGTGACAACGCGCAGGCGACCGGCAACGGCAACGTGGCGCTTGGCCAGAACGCCAGCGATGCCGGGCGTGGTGCGGAAACGCCCTATGTCGGCAAATACTCCGGCGCGAACAACGACAATGTCGTGGGCACCGTTTCCGTGGGCAACGCAGCCACCGGTGAAACGCGCACCATCAGCAACGTGGCCGATGGCGTGGCGGACAACGATGCAGTCAACCTGCGCCAGCTCGATGGCGCAGTGGCCGAGTCCAAGTCTTATACCGATGGCAAGGTCGATGGCCTGGCCGGCAGCGTCAGCAACGTGGCGGGCGACGTCAACGAGGTCAAGACCCGTGTCACCACGGTCGAGAACAACGTGACTAACCTGCAGAACGGCACGGACGGCATGGCGCAGGTGAACGACACCTCCCATCGCGGCAAGCCCAAGGTGACCGGCACCGACTCGGTGGCGGTCGGTGCTGGCGCCGAGTCCTCCGGCGCCAGCAGCACGGCCCTGGGCAACGGTGCTCGCGCCAAAGGCAAGAACTCGGTGGCTATTGGAACCGACTCCGTGGCTACGCGCGACAACTCCGTGGCAGTGGGCAGCGCCGGTAATGAGCGGCAGATCACCAGTGTGGCCGCCGGTACCGAGCGCACCGATGCAGTGAACCTGGGTCAGATGAACGACGCCCTGAGCGACTTCGCCAGCCAGTCCGACTCGCGCTACAACGCCCTGCGCAAAGACCTGCACGAGCAGGACGATCGCCTGAGCGCCGGTATCGCGGGTGCCATCGCCATCGCCAGCTTGCCGCAACCGATGGTCAACGGTGGCAGCACTACGTCGGTGGGCATCGGTAACTTCAATGGCCAGTCGGCGGTGTCGGTCGGCGTTTCGCACACCACCAACGACGGCAAATGGACCGCCAAGCTTGGGGGCAGCGTCGATACGCAGAACTCCTTCTCGGTAGGTGCAGGCCTGGGCTACAACTGGTAACGCAGAGCAGACTGGGCCACCGTCAACCGGTGGTCTGGACTGTACGCAAATGAAAGCCCCGCCGTCGGCTCCGACGGCGGGGCTTTCTGCTGTTGGCGGGTGGGTGACGTTTGAACAGGTGAATGTCCATGATCCCGCCTTTGGTTGCCACGAGGCTGCCGCCCGGCGCCGGCGGCCGTCGCGTGTGCGGGCAATCGGAACCTTGCGAGGCCGATCACGCGTTCGTTTGCAGTTGTTCGGGCGCCTCGTCGATGAGCCGATGCAACCGCGCCAGAGCCAGTTCGTAGTCGAAGCCATCAATGGCCGCGGCGATATCCCTCAGAGCGCCCGCGCAGGGCTGATCCTGATGGAAGCCGAGCAATTTGCTGATCAGGTCGCCGGCACTGGTGTCGTTTGCTTCCAGTAAGGTCTGTAGCTGCCGAAGAGCGGCGGCGGCCTGTTCTTGCGTCATGTCGGCCGCGGCCGATGGTACCGGCTGCACCGCGCAGAGCGATGTCAGACCTGTTTGAACGGTCTCCAGCCGCACTTGCAGGTCGAGTAGCAGATTCGAGATCACTTCCTCCGAGGCGGAGTTCCGGCAAGCGTCTTCCAGCGCCGCGGCAGCCTCGGCCAGATCCAGGGCGCCGATGTTGGCAGCTGCTCCCCGCAGGGTGTGCGCCAAGCGCTGGCGGGCTGTCGGATCATCTGCCAGGGCCGCGACGCGGAACTGGTCAATGAAGTCCTGGTAGCCGGTGCGAAAACGCTGCAGTAGTCGTTCGTAGAGTGCCGCCTTGCCGGCACAGGTGGCCAGCCCGGCGCGGCTGTCGATACCAGGCAGGTCGAACTGGCTGGCAGCCGCTGCCGCCGGCGGCGCGCTTGCAGTGGCCGGGCGCTGCCGTGGTTCGATCCAGCGTGACAGGGTGAGGAACATGGCGGGCGGGTCGATGGGCTTGGCGATGTGATCGTTCATGCCGGCGGCCAGCGCCAGTTCGCGGTCCCCGGCCATGTTGTTGGCGGTCATGGCGATGATCGGCAACTGCGTCAGTTCCGGGCGCAGGCGCAGCGCCTGGGTGGCCGCGTAACCGTCGAGCACGGGCATCTGGCAGTCCATCAGCACGCAGTCGAAACACCTGTCGACGGCCAGCCGGTCCAGTGCTTCCTGGCCGTTGCCGGCCAGCACGATTTCGATGCCAACGTCGCCCAGCAGCTCCATCGCCAGCTCCTGGTTCAGCTCGTTGTCTTCCACCAGCAACACCCGGCTGCCGGCGATGCGGGCCACGGCCTCGTCGGTGGCGCTCTGGCGTTCGCGGCTACGCGGCTCAACGGCGCTCACCTTGCCCAGGGCGATGTTGATCGACTCCAGCAGGGTGGAGGGCGTCACCGGCTTGGTCAGCACCGTGCCCAGCTCAACGCCGCGCTGCTGGGCGGCATCCAGCGCCTCATCGCGTCCGAAGGCGGTGACCATGATCACCGCCGGCACGTCCTTGCAGTGGCCGTCGTGGAGCCGCGCGACTACCTCGATGCCGTCCATGCCCGGCATCTGCCAGTCCACCAGAATCAACTGGTATGGCAACTGCCGCTGCTCGGCTTCGCTGATCCATTCGAGGGCTTCGTCGCCATTGCGCGCGACATCGACTTCCAGCCCGTAGCTCAGCGCCATGCCCGAGAGAATCTCGCGGGCCGAAGCGTTGTCGTCAACCACCAGGGCGCGCACGTCGAGCAGTTCGTCCGCTCGCAGCATGCGCCGCGGGGTAGCGGAGGAGGGGATGCCGAAGCGCGCGTGGAAGTGGAATACCGAACCCTTGCCCGGTTCGCTGTCCACCCAGATCTTTCCGCCCATGAGCTCCACCAGACTCTTGGAGATCGACAGCCCCAACCCCGTGCCGCCGTAACGGCGCGAAGTGGAGGAATCAGCCTGGATGAAGGACTGGAACATGCGTCCGCACTGCTCGGCGGTCATGCCGATGCCGGTGTCGCGCAGCCAGAAGTGCAGCTCCGCTTCCTGAGAGCCGAGCGTCACCGGCTCGATACCGAGGACGATTTCCCCGTGCTCGGTGAACTTCACTGCGTTGTTGCCCAGGTTCAGCAGGATCTGCCCCAGGCGCAACGGGTCGCCGACCAGGGAGGTCGGCAGGTCCTGGCTGAGCTGGAAGAGCAGTTCCAGGGATCGCTCCTCGGCCTTGAACCCGACCATCGCGGAAAACTGTTCGAGCACGTCTTCCAGGCGGAACTCGACATGCTCCACGCTCATCATGCCGGCCTCGATCTTCGAGAAGTCGAGGATATCGTTGATGATGCCCAGCAAACCCTCGGCGGAACGGTTCACCTTCTGCACGTAGTTGTGCTGCCGCGCGTCCAGCCCGCTTCTGAGGGCCAGGCTGCTCATGCCGATGATCACGTTCATCGGCGTGCGAATCTCGTGGCTCATGTTGGCGAGGAACTCGCTCTTGGCGCGGGTCGCTTCCTCGGCCAGCTCTTTGGCGCGACGCATCTCTTGCTCGACCAGCTTGCGTTCAGTGATGTCGTACAGCCAGGCAAGCATGGCGGGCTCGCCCTGGTGGATCATCGGCAGGTACGTGGCGAGAATGTCGCGCACGTTGCCCTGGCTGTCATACAGGCGAACCTCGCGCTCGAGCATTCGAGCGCCGGCTGCCAGCTCGTTCCAGATGGTATCTCGCTCCGTCTCGTCGACGTACAGCCCGGCAGCCTCGTCGCCGGCCCTGAGGCCGAAGCTGGTGGCGAACGCCGGGTTGACCAGGTGCAGGTGACCGTGCGTGGAGATGGCGACGCTGACCGGACTGCAATCGAGGATGTATTGCAGCTGCCTTTCACTTTCCAGCAGGGCCGAGGCCTGGCATTCCATCTGTTCGGCCTGCGTGCGGGTTTCCTTGAGCAGTTGTTCGGTGCGCGACGTGCGTTCGAGGATTTCCAGGTTCATGGCCAGCAGCGGGACGAATTCATCGAGCAGGGCGAGCTGGCTCGAGCCGAATTCCTGCAAGCTCTCCAGTGCCAGCACGCCGACCAGGCGGTCGCCATGGATCAGCGGCTGCAGGTCGAGCACCCGCGGCGGGGAGCATTCGCCTTCCACCTGAGGTTCGGGCAACAGCAGGTGGATCGCCGTACGCTGCTTCGCGCACTGACCGATCAGACCCTGGCCGATAGGCACTCGCGCCGGTGAGTCCGGGCCCGGCGCGTAGTTGCCCAGCAACACCAGCTCGGCGCTCTTCTCATCGTGAACATGCAGGGTGGCGCGTCGCAGCGCCAGGGGCGGGGCGAGCGTCTCCAGGGTGCGGTTGCCCAGCTCGCTGGATCCAGCGACGGATTGCATGGCGGTGCTGAGTGTTGCTACCTGCGTTTTTACCCAGCGCTGGTCCGCCATCTGGCGGGCTTCGGACTGCAGTGCGGTGATCGCGCGCGCCATCTCGCCGATTTCATTGGGGTAATCCTGGAAGGGCACCATCACGTTCAGCTCGCCCTTGCTCAGCGTGTCGACCGAGTGCCTGAGCTTCTCCGCGGGGCGGCGAATGGACAGGCTGATGAGAATGCCGAAGAGGAACCCGCCGCCTACGCATAGCGCAAGAAGCCAGAAGGTCAGCTCGACACTGCGTAGAAAGTGCTCGGAGGCGCGATTGACCTCCAGGTCCGCGCCTGCGCGCTTGATTTGCCCGACCTCGGAAAGGGCCAGGTTGGCGACCTCGGCAGGGCGCTGGAGCTCAGTGGACGACAGCAGGGCAATCGCCGCCAGGTCCGAGGAGCGGCCCGCGCTGGCAGGTTGGTCGTTGAGTTGCAGCACCCGGTCGATCTGGCCCTGGTATTCCTCGTAGGCGACCTCGAAACGTATCAGCTCCTGCTGCGCGCGGGTGCGATAGATGAGCGGGCGCGCCTGTTCGATCTCCTCACGTAAAATCGCCTGGGTTTCCTTGAGTTGCTCCAATGCCTGTTCCCTGGCGCCGGGGTCCGCCGCGAGTACCGCCTGGCGAACGCTTCTGCCGAGGCTGGCCAGCGCGACCCGGGCGGCATCGATATGGGCGAGGCCGAGCATCTCCTTTTCATAGATCTGGGTGATCCGCTGAGTCTGCTCTCGCTGGACGTACAGGCTGTACAAGCCCATGAACAGGGCAAGCAGCAGTATGCCGCCAAACCCGAGCACCAACCGGGTCCTGAGCTTCAGTCGCTGTAGAAAGCCGAGTGGAGTCACCATCAAGCGGCCTCCTGGCGAACCTGCCTTGCTGCTGTGAGAAGTTTACGCCTGTCGGCCCGGCATGACGGCGGCGTCCGCTGATGCTTCCTTGTCACCGAACTGCTCGGCAATGCGACGGAATTCGTCCTGCAATGTGAGGAAGGCATCCACCACGTCCGGATCGAAATGCAGGCCGCGCTGGCTGCGAATGTGCTCGACGGCGGCCTCGTGGGGCATGGCGTTCTTGTAGATACGCCGGCTGATCAGCGCGTCATAGACATCGGCCACCGCCATCAGCCGGGCCGACAGCGGGATCGCGTCGCCGGCCAGGCCCTGGGGGTAGCCGGAACCATCCCATTTTTCGTGGTGACCGTATGCGATCTGCTTGGCCAGACGCAGGAAGGGCACGTCCATGCCAAGGCGTTCTTCGGCCTTCTCCAGGGCATCGAGCCCGAGCGTGGTGTGCGTCTTCATGACTTCGAATTCATCGGTGGTGAGCCGGCCCGGCTTGAGCAGGATATGGTCCGGGATACCGACCTTGCCGATGTCGTGCAGCGGGGCGGACTTGAACAGCAGTTGCCGGGTTTCCTCATCAAGATCAGCGGCGAAACGCGGGTGCTGCTGCAGGTGCTCGGCGAGGGTGCGGACATAGTGCTGGGTCCGGCGAATGTGGTTGCCGGTTTCGTTGTCGCGGGTTTCGGCCAGGGAGGCCATGGCGATGATGGTGACGTCCTGGATGGCTGCCAGCTCGCGGGTGCGGCGCTGCACTTCCTGTTCGAGGAAGTCGTTCTGGTCGCGCAGGAAATCGGCGGCGGCCTTGATGCGCAACTGGTTGTCCACGCGCATCAGCACGGTCGGCGGGTTGATCGGCTTGGTCAGGTAGTCCACTGCGCCCAGTTCCAGGCCGCGAATCTCGTCGTCGGCCGCGCCCTGGGCGGTGATGAAGATCACCGGGATATGGCGCGTACGGGCCTCGCCGCGCAGGCGCCGGCAGACCTCGAAGCCGTCCATGCCGGGCATCATCACGTCCAGCAGGATGAGGTCCGGCGGCTCATCGGACTGGGCGATCTGCAATGCCTTTTCGCCGGTGCGTGCGGCCTTGACGCGGTACAGCAGCTTGAGCAGCTCCGAGAGGAGCGTCAGGTTCTCGGGGGCATCGTCGACGATCAGAATCGTCGGGCGAACAACGGGACCAGGTGCATTCATTGACCTTCCTCCGCCGATGGGGGCGCGCCACAGCACTTCCTTCGCACGCGCCGGAACCAGTATAGACCGCGCCGAGCGAGCCCCTGGGAGCATTCGGGGGGCCGGCTCGGGCGGCAATTCAGCCGTTGTGCTCCACCTCGACGAAGTGCCGTGTGCCGGCCTCGAAGTCATAGATGTGGTAGTTGTTCATCATCCGTCCATAGAGATGCAGGCTGACCGCGCGCGGGCGGTCGGCGGGGACGCCGGTGACGTGGATGTGGTCGGGATTGGGGACGAAGCTGGTGACCGCGCCGGGTGGCAGCAGGATCATGCCGCCCTTGACCAGCTCGATGCCTTCGTCGCGGTTGCGGTCGGCGGACAGGCACACGTAGCTGCGTTCCTCCAGCACGCCCTCGACTATGCCCACCACGCCCCAGCTGCCGTGGTCGTGTACCGGCGTCCACTGGCCCGGCGACCAGACCAGGGCGTAGAGCGACAGGTTGTCGTCCGGCGCCTGGTAGATCAGGTTGCGCGCATAGTGGAACGGGTCGCTCTGGTAGTGCTGTGCTTCGAGGAAGTCGCCGGCATGGGTCAGCAGCTCCATCATGAAGGGCGCCAGCGAGGCCACGCACTGGCAAGGTTCGGATTCCTGCCGGCTGAGCTGGGTGGCGTGTTCGATGAAGCGGGTGAGGGTGGCGTTGGGCATGAGCGGAGCGCTCCGGCGGGTGTTGTCGACACAACGAAATCACTCTAGCCGCTTTTGCGCCGGCTGCTCAGGCGTTCTTCGGCGCGCGCCGCAGCGGGTAGGTCTCCCGGTTGAGGCCCCGCAGGCCAATCCGTATTGGCGGGAAATACCGATTAATTGATTGTTCTTCTGCCGGTTGGATGGCCAATGGCCTTTTATTTTGGGGGCAATTTGATAGATGGTTTTAGTGAAAGTTGCAAGGAGTGCGGATTATTAGGCGAAGCTTTGTAACAAGATGATATGGAGATAATTCCCACGGGTGCCACGGGTGTTTCCATAAGGCATTTGGCTTTCGGGCGGTACCAATAAAATTCCAGGTCCCTAACATATTCGTGGGAGTGGCCACTTCCGCTCAATTAAGGATTGATAAAAGGAATTCATGATGAACAAGATTAAATTCGCTGCATTGCCGCTTGTGCTCGCCCTGGGCGCAGGTTTCACCACGGTGGCATCGGCAGATTGTTCAGCCAAACGCGCTTCTATCGAAAATCAGATTCAGCAAGCACAGAAGTATGGCAATGCCAACCAACTTGCTGGCCTGAAAAGAGCGCTCAGTGAAGTGAATGCTCACTGCACCGACGCCAGCGTTGCCAAGGATGCCGAGAAGAAAGTCTCCAAGCTCGAGAGCAAGTTGCGCGAGAAGCAGGACGACGTTCGCGAAGTACAGGCTGACCTGCGTGAGGCCCAGGCCAAGGGCGACGCCAAGAAAGTCGCCAAGTACCAGAGCAAGCTGCAGGAGAAACAGGCTGAAGTGAAGGAAATCACCGCTGAGCTGCGTCAGGCTCAGGCGGAGTTGGCCGCACTGCGCGGTTAATCAGCCCTGCAATAGGGAAGAAGGCGCTTCGGCGCCTTTTTCTTTCCTTGGACTTTGATGTGAAGTTACTGGTGAATGAATTACTTCACGCGGTTATCGTTATTCATTGTTTCATGCTTGTCCGGCTCGTGCTGGGCCGATATGAAGGCGCCCCATGTGATGGTTAATGATACTTACAAGGGGCGTCTGGATATCGAGTTCGATAATGATCTGGAAGCCTGTATTTCACCGCACTTATTGCGGCAGTTGAAGGTAAGGCACGCAAGTGCCAAAAGCGCGGAGTTAACCGAAGGCGGCTGCCTGACGGCGCCGGCGTTACAGCGGCGCAATATAAGGAAGTCCTACGACGAGAGTACGCAGTTATTGAGGATAACGCTGCCAGGTTCGCAGGTGGAAGATGGGGATAATGAGCCTGATACGCGTCGCTGGGACAACGGGGTCACGGCGGGATTCGTTGACTATCGCCTCAACTACGCCCGTTATGGCGGTAGCCAGTATGCCGACGCGGATCGGCAGGCAAGCCTGTATGCCGACTTGAACACGGGGGTCAACCTGGACGCTTGGCGCTTGCGGTATGAGCCGGTCTATCAGCAGGAAACCTGGGGTAAGGCGCAGTGGTACACCGAACGGGCGTTGGCGTACCGGGACATTCCCGACTGGCGCAGCCAGCTCTCGATCGGCGACGGTGCGACGGCCTCGACGCTGTTCAACAGCATCCGCTTTCGCGGCGCCAGCCTGGCTTCGGATGAGCGCATGCTGCCGAACAGATTGCGCGGCACATTCCCCTGGATCAGGGGGTACGCGCACAGCAATGCCGAAGTGAAGGTTCGCCAGAACGGCGAGGTGATCTATCAGACCTTCGTTTCACCGGGAGCCTTTGTGCTCAAGGATGTCTATCCCCCCGATCCCAGCGGCGACATTGAAACCACGATCAAGGAGAGCGACGGCACCGAGAGCGTGCGCAGGGTGCCTTATTCGGTCATGCCGAACCTGGTGCACGACCGCCAATGGAAGTACGACGTGACGGCGGGGAAGGTTCGTCCTTACCACGGCATCGACCAGGTGGAACCGACCTTCTACCAGATCGGCGTGGGGTATGGCCTGCCGAGCAATCTCACGCTCTTTGGCGGCTTCCTGGCGGCGGACATCTACCGCAGCGCTGCGCTGGGCATTGGCAGGAGTTTGGGGGAGTGGGGCACGCTATCCGTGGACTACAGCATCTCCAGCGCCGAGGACCCGCGACGAACCGAAAACGATCGTGGCGGCATGGCACGGCTGCGCTATGCCAAGGCATTCCCGACCCTGGAATCCTCCCTGAATGTGCTGGCGCAGTATTACCCCGACCAGCGCTATCGCACATTCGGCCAGACGGTGTCGCAACAGCAGACCTACTGGTGGGACTGGGAGGAGGGTGTCTTCATTGGAGTGTTCGATGCAGAGAAGAAGTACCGATTGGAGGCCAGCTACAACCAGTACTTCTCGGAATCGGACAGCCTCTACCTGACGGTGGTGCGCGAGGCGATGCGAGGAAAGGACAAGGGCGAGACGTCCCTCGAGTTCGGCTACAGCGCAACCTGGGGTGACGTGGATGTTTCGCTTTATGCCGAATACACAGACAGCCTGTTCAACCAGGCGCAGAGCCAGCTCGGCGTCTCCTTCAGCATTCCCCTGGGTGCGTTGGGCGTGCCGCGGATGAAGCTCAATCTCGACGAGACACTGGCACATAACGACTCCAGCAGCCGTCGCGCTGGCGTCAGCGGGATCCTGTTTTCCGACTTCAGCCTCAGCTATGACGCCAGTGCCAGCCAGAGCCAGCGCTCAGGGGAGGGCCAGGACGTGAGCCTGGATTACCAATACAACGCGGGAGAACTGCGCGTCGGTTACTCGCGGGGGGACGGGTATCGCATGCAGACCGGTGAGCTTTCCGGGAGCGTCGTGGCGCATTCGGGCGGTATCACCCTGGGCCAGAGCCTGGGGGAGACAGTGGCGATCGTCAACGTGGCGGACTCCCCAGGTATCGGGGTCGACAACCAGTACGGAGTCACCACCGACCGCTGGGGCAACGCGATCGTCACCACCCTCACGCCTTATCGTCTCAATCGGCTGACGCTGGGTACCTTCAGCCTGCCGGACGATACGCACCTGGCCGAATCAGAGGCTGAAGTGGTGCCCACCGCCGGCGCCATCGTGTTCACTCGGTTTCCGGCCGCCCGCCGCGGCGACGGCATGCTGGCGACTACCGCGCCGGAAATTGTGCGCGAGGCGGCGCCAGCTCCGCAGGCGTTGCCGCTGCCCGCAGCCGACAGCTCTGCGAATAGCTCTGTGCGCACATCGATGGCCCAGTCGGATGCCGTGAAGGGCGACCTGGTATTCACCCGCTTGCCATCCCACCCAGTCAATGCCGCGACGGCCACCCGGAGCTTCTCCAGCTCGCGCTGAACAGCGCCATCAGTGCTCGGCAGCGGGGCGACGCAGCAGGTAGGTATCCATGACCCAGCCGTTGGCCTCGCGGGCTGCCTGGCGGGTGCGTTGGATGTCTTCGCCAACCTCGGTGAGCCGCCCGCTGCGCAGGATTTCGTCCGGCGTGCCGACGTAGGCGCCCCAGTAGATTTCCAGCTCCGGGTCGTCCAGCTGGCGGTAGGTGTCCTCGGCGTCGAGCATCACCACGACGCTCTCGGCGTTATCCGGGAAACCTTCAGCCAGACGCCGACCGGTGGTGATCAGCACCGACTGGCCGATGGCGTTTAGCGGCACCCGGTGGCGCGCAGCGAGGGCCTGCACGCTGGTGATGCCAGGGATCACCTGATGATCGAAGTTCACCCGGCCCTCGCTCAGGATGGCGTCGAGGATGCGCAGGGTACTGTCGTAGAGCGACGGGTCGCCCCAGACGAGGAAGGCGCCGCACTGGCCCTCCTGCAGTTCGTCGGCGATCAGGCGTTCGAGCACCTGCTGCTTGGCCTGGTTGAGGTCACGCACCTGCCCGGCGTAGTCACCTTCGCGGATGCGTTCGGGGCTGTCGGCTTCAACGATGCGGTAATCACCACGGGTGACGTAGCGCTCGAGAATGTCCCGGCGCAGTTGGAGCAGCTTGTCCTTGCTCGCGCCCTTGTCCATGAGGAAGAACACATCCGCGCGGTTCATCGCGTTGATCGCCTGCACGGTGAGGTAGTCGGGGTCGCCAGCGCCGATGCCGATGATGAGCAGCTGCTTCATGTCTGGTCCTGCATCCGGTTCGTTGGGCTTCAAGACTACGCCTGTCCGGCGACGCGCTCATCGGCCGGATCGACGCGCCGTTGCGGGAGATTGCCGATGGTCCGCTGCGGGCTGAGGCCGATCGTGGACAGAGTCCGCTCCTACGCGCGAAATCGGATTCGTAGGAGCGGCCTCTGTCCGCGATGTTTCATCGCCGCAACGAGGTTTGCATCGCTCACCTTCGGCGCGGCGGAACCCGCCGGTCAGCCCAGCAACGCCGCGTCCTTGCGCAGCTCGCGGGCCGCCGCGACCATGTTTATCAGCGCTGCTTCCGTCTCCGGCCAGGCGCGGGTTTTCAAGCCACAGTCAGGGTTGACCCACAGGCGCTCGGCGGGAATACGCTGCGCCGCCTTGCGCAGCAGCTTGACCATCTCGTCCTTGCCCGGCACGCGCGGCGAGTGGATGTCATAGACGCCCGGGCCGATCTCGTTGGGGTACTCGAACTTCTCGAAGGCCTCCAGCAGTTCCATGTCCGAGCGCGAGGTCTCGATGGTGATGACGTCGGCGTCCATCGCCGCGATGGATTCGATCACGTCGTTGAACTCGCTGTAGCACATGTGGGTATGAATCTGGGTTTCGTCGCGCACGCCGGAGGCGCACAGTCGGAAGGCCTCGGTGGCCCAGTCCAGGTAGCGGCCCCAGTCGCTGCGGCGCAGCGGCAAGCCCTCGCGGAAGGCGGCTTCGTCAATCTGCACGATGCGGATGCCGGCGGCTTCCAGGTCCACCACTTCGTCGCGGATCGCCAGGGCCAGTTGGCGTGCCTGCACCTCGCGGGAGACGTCCTCGCGCGGGAAGGACCACATCAGCATGGTCACCGGGCCGGTCAGCATGCCCTTCATCACCTTCGCGGTAAGGCTCTGGGCGTACCTTATCCAGTCCACGGTCATCGGTTGCGGACGGCTCAGGTCGCCAAAGATCACCGCTGGCTTCACACAGCGCGAGCCATAGCTCTGCACCCAGCCAAAGCGGGTGAAGAGGTAGCCGTCGAGTTGCTCGGCGAAGTACTCAACCATGTCGTTACGTTCGGCCTCGCCGTGCACCAGTACGTCCAGGCCCAGATGCTCCTGGATCTCCACGGCGTGGCGGATTTCGCTGTGCATGGCCTCGGTGTAATCAGCGACGTTGAGCTTGCCCTGCTTGAACGCCTGCCGTGCGAGACGGATGGCGGAGGTCTGCGGGAAGGAGCCGATGGTGGTGGTGGGGAAGTCCGGCAGGTTCAGGCCGGCGCGCTGTTTGACGATACGCGCGGCAAAGGGCGAATGTCGCTGGCTGTCCTGCGCCTTGACGGCGGCCAGGCGGGCTTTCACCTCCGGTTTGTGAATACGCGGCGAGGCGGCGCGGCTGGCCTGCACGGCGCGGCTGCGCTGCAGTGCGGCCAGGACTTCCGGGGCTTCGGGCTGGTTGACGGCGCGGGTGAGCAGGGCGACTTCGGCGCACTTCTGCACAGCGAAGGCCAGCCAGCTTTTCAACTCGGCATCCAACTGGTCCTCGCGCTCCAGGTCCACCGGGCTATGCAGCAGCGAGCAGGACGGCGCGACCCACAGACGATCCCCCACGCGGTCATGGGCGTGGCGCAGCACTTCCAGGCTCTTCTCCAGGTCGCAGCGCCAGACGTTGCGGCCGTTGACCACGCCAAGGGAGAGAATCTTGTAGGCCGGCAGGCGGTCGAGGATAGTCGGGAACTGCTCCGGCGCGCGCACCAGGTCGAGGTGCAGGCCGTCTACCGGCAGGCCGGCAGCCAGCCCCAGGTTGTCATCCAGGCCGCCAAAATAGGTGGCCACCAGCTTCTTCAACGGCTCGCTCTGCAACAGGTTGTAGGTGCGCTCGAAGGCGTTCTTCCAGTCCTGCGGCAGGTCGAGGGCAAGGATCGGTTCGTCGATCTGCACCCACTCCACACCCTGCGCGGCGAGGCGGCGGAATATCTGGCCGTATAACGGCAGCAGGCGTTCCACGAGGTCGAGCTTGTCGAAGTCGTTGCCTTTGGTCTTGCCCAGCCAGAGGTACGTCAGCGGGCCGATCACTACCGGTTTTACCGCGTGACCCAGCGCGTGCGCCTCTTCCACTTCCTCGAACAGTTGCTCCCAGCTCAGCTCGAACTGCTGGTCAGCGCTGAACTCGGGGACGAGGTAGTGGTAGTTGGTGTCAAACCACTTCGTCATCTCTTGGGCATGAGCGCCGCAGCAACCCGCACTCACGCCTCGCGCCATGGCGAACAGGGTCTGCAGGGTCGGTTTGGCGTCGCCGTGGATACGGAAGCGCTCGGGAATCACGCCGAAGGTCAGCGAGTGGGTCAGCACCTGGTCGTACCAGGCGAAGTCACCGACCGGCAGCAGCTCGATGCCGGCGTTCTTCTGCACCTGCCAATGGGCGGCGCGCAGCTCGCGGCCAACGGCGCGCAGGCCGGCTTCGTCCAACTCACCCTTCCAGAAGGCCTCCTGGGCCTTCTTCAGCTCGCGGTCGCGGCCGATGCGGGGAAAGCCGAGGTTGTGTGCCAGCGCCATGTGAATCTCTCCAGTGAATCAACAATGGATAAATTCTCCCGGCGTTGCCTTCATGAGACAAACTCAATGTTCTTGTGATGAACATAAGAAATGTTCATGTTGATGCCGCGATTCAGGGCGAGCGGCGGATACGCTGGCGCGTTATGCGCCCTACGAGAAATGCCGCTAATCAAGGCCCATTGCCCTTGTACGCTGGCGAAACGGCGCACGGCGAAACCTGTAGGAGCGAGCTTGCTCGCGAACCCGGACCACCGCAGCGCTAGCGGCTGAACGCAGGTCGGTGCTACGCACCGCCGGCCCGCATCTGCCGGGCCAGGGCTCCGGGGGAAGTCTTCAGCTGGCGCTGAAACAACTCGATGAACGCCGAGGTCGATTCATACCCCAGCTCGCCGGCGATCAACGTCACCGACTCGCCGCGCTCCAGCCTTGGCAGCGCCGCCAGCAGGCGAACCCGTTCGCGCCACTCGCGGAACGACAGGCCGGTCTCGTCGCGAAACAGCCGCGCCAGGGTGCGCCGCGAGGCCCCGACGCGCTGTGCCCAGTCCTCGATGCCCAATCGTTCGCCGGGGTGCTCCTGGAGATGGTCGGTGACGCGCCGCAGCCGGGCATCACGGGGCAGTGGCAGGTCAAGGCCGGAATTCGGCGCATTGTGCAGTTCATCCACCAGCACCTGCATCAAGCGTGCTTCCGGTCCTTCGTCGGGATAGTCGCTGGCGAACTCGCTGGCGCGCTGGATGAGGTTGTCCAGCAGTGACGAGACTTCCACGACACGGCAAGGGCCGAGTCCCGCAGCGATATCCGCGGCCAGGTAGAAACTGCGGAACACCACGGCAGTCCGCGCTCGCACGCTGTGGGACACCCCGGGAGGCAGCCACATGGCGCGGCGCGGCGGGATGAGGCAGGCGTGTTGTTCGGTGCTGGCTTCCAGCACTCCGCTGGCGGCATACATCAGCTGCCCCCAGGGGTGGGTATGCGGCGCCACGCTGTGGCCGGATGGCATGTCGAAAGCGCGCAGCCAGACCGGCCGGGGAAGTGTGGCGAAGCCGGGAAGTGCCAAAGGATCCTGTCCCGTCAACGGCATAGCTTGTCTCTCTCACGGAAGTGGGCCACGAAGCGCCGATGGTAGCGTCTTCCCTGGTCAATAGCAGCCCGTGAAAAGGAGAACCCCATGAGCAGCCATCGCCAGCAGCAACGCCTGTCCATCCTCGACATCCGCCAACGCCGGGAAGCCGGCAGCCTCGTCGTGCTGACTGCCTATTCTGCGCCCATGGCGCGCCTGCTGGACCCGCACGTGGATGTACTGCTGGTTGGCGATTCACTGGGCATGGTGCTCTACGGCATGCCGCATACCCTGGCCGTGAGCCTGGACACCATGATCGCCCACGGCGCTGCGGTGGTTCGTGGCTCGCAGCGGGCGTGCGTGGTGGTGGACATGCCCTTCGCCAGCTACCAGGCTGCGCCGCAGCAGGCGTTCCTCGCCGCCGCGCGGGTGCTCGCCGAAAGCGGCGCACAGGCGGTAAAGCTGGAAGGTGGCGCGGAGATGGCCGAGACCATCGCCTTCCTGGTCGAGCGCGGCATTCCGGTGATGGCGCATATCGGCCTGATGCCGCAGAAGGTCAACGCCCTCGGCGGCTTCAAGGTGCAGGGCAAGGAGGAAGCCGGCATCGCCCAGGTGCTGCGCGATGCCGATGCGGTGGCAGCCGCTGGTGCCTTCAGCGTGGTGCTCGAAGGCGTGCTGGAGCCGCTGGCGCGCCAGGTGTGCGAGCGCCTGGAGATCCCGGTGATCGGCATCGGCGCTTCGCCAGCCTGCGCCGGGCAGGTGCTGGTGACCGAGGACATGCTGGGGCTTTCCGGCGAGCAGATTCCGCGTTTTGCCGAGCAATATGTGCGGGTGGACGAGCTGATCTCGGCAGCGGCCGAACGCTTTGCCAGCGAGGTGCGTGGGCGCGAGTTTCCGCAGGCGCGGCACTGCTTCGGGATGGATTTAACCCGTTGAGAGGGGCGCAGCGATTGGATCACCGCGGACGAAATCCGCTCCTACGAAAGCTGGCCCAGGTGTAGGAGCGGACTCTGTCCGCGATCGGGCGGCCGAGGTCAGACCCACTCGGTGCTGCGCTTGCGCCGCACGCGCAGCATGGTCGGCAGGATCAGCCCGGCCAGCAGGCCGGCGCCGGCGATGCTGCCGCCGTAGGCCATATAACGCATCAGTACCTGTTTGTTCTCGTCGCCCAATTGCGCCTGGGTGTCGCGCAGTTGCGAGCGCGCCTGGTTCAGCTCGGAGTCCAGGGCGCTGCGGGCGGCCTGCAGTTCATCGATGAGCTTCTTGCGCGCGTCCAGGGTTTCCTGCATGCCTTGCACGCGGTTCTTCCAGGAATCATCAATGGTCTGCAACTGGGTGGTCAGCTCGGTGACCTTCTGCTCCAGCGACGGCAGGCGTTCGGCCTGGCCGGGCTTGTCCTGCAGGTCCTTGCTGGCGATCCATACGCTGTTGCCGCTGTCGCTGCGCACCTGGCTGTAGTCGCCGGAGGTGCTGATCAGCTGCACCTTCTGCCCGGAGGTGAGGGTACCGACGATGCGGTAACCGTCAGTGGGGCCGCTGCGCACGTAGGTGCTCAGACTGTCGTTCACCCAGCGCGCGTTGCTGGCGGGCTCCTCGGCCTGGGCCGGGGCGCCGGCTGCCAGCAGGCCGGCGAAGAGGCAGGCACCGAGAGCGCGGGTCTGGGCGGGAGAAACTCGTGCGGGGATACGACGCGATAGGGACATGGGCAATCTTCACGTGACTTGAAACGAGACCCGCATTGCGGGAGCGAAATCGCCGGCCGGGTGACTTGCTTTGGAACGACGGGTTCAGAACTATCCGGGTGGCCAATGGCCAGGAATCCCACCCGGTGGGCCGACAGCACACAGACAGTTGTCGGATGCCGAGAGTTCACCGGTGGGAAATTGCACGGATGAGTGGTGGGAAAAGTCTGGCTATGGCGCTCGTGCGGATAACTGAATCGTCATCCGTGCCTCAGCTTCCCGTTAGCGGCGGCCACATAAGGTGGGGTTACTTCCAACCACCCAAGAGGTGACTGCCATGAAACTCTCCCGCTTCTTCCTGATCGCTGTTCTGACCGGCGTATCCTCCCTGGCGCTGGCCGACGGTGGCGGCGACATCACCTTCGCCCGCATGGAGCAGGCCCGCCAGCAGGTCATGCAGGCCCGCCAGAGCGCGCCCACGCCGACACAGATCGCCGAGGCGAAGCAGTACACCTATGGCATGAACCTGGATATCGCCGAAGTCGTGGCGGTGACGCCGATGAGCGCCGACTGCGGTGTGGTGCCGGTGCAGCTGCGCTACAAGGACTCCTTCGGCGAGGAGCAGGCCATCGAGTACCGCACCGAGCGCGTCGCCTGCCGTACGACCCGCTGATTCAGTCGGACGAGGCTGGAAACTTCAGGAGGAAGCGCGTCGGCCCTTCCTCCGAGCTCTGCGCACTGGCGGCGCCCAGGTGCAACTCCATGATCGAACGCACGATGGCCAGCCCCAGGCCCGTGCCGCCCTGCGCTCGCGAGCGGCCCTTGTCCACCCGGTAGAAACGCTCGAACAGGTGCGGCAGGTGCTCCGCGGCAATTCCGGCGCCGGGGTTCTCCACCTGTAATGTCACTGCATCCCCGTCGTCCTGAATCCTCACCTTGATGGACTGGCCTTCGGGCGTATGGCGGATGGCGTTGGACAGCAGGTTGGAGATGGCGCGCTGGACCATCAGACGGTCGCCCACCACCAGCCCATGCCCCTCGATGACGATACGCAGTGCCTTCTCCTCGGCGCTGAAATCGAACAGCTCGGCGACCTTCGCCGCTTCTTCCTCCAGGCGCACCGGCTCTTGCGGCAGCAGCGCGCGTGGATGGCTGACCTGGGCGAGAAAGAGCATGTCGCTGACGATCCGGCCGACCCGTTCCAGCTCTTCGGTGCTCGCCGCCAGCACCGCTTCGTACTCTTCCTTTTCCCTTGGCCGCGACAGCGTTACCTGCGCCTTGCCCAGCAGGTTGCCGATGGGCGAGCGCAGTTCGTGGGCGATGTCGTCGGAGAACTGCGTGAGCTGCTGCACGCCGCCGTCCAGCCGGTGCAGCATCAGGTTCAGTGCCCGTGCCGCCTTGCCCAGTTCCCGTGGCAGGTCCTGCAGTGGAATGCGATGGCTGAGGTCCTGGGTGGTGACCAGCGAGGCCACCTGGCCGAACTGCCGCAAGGGCAGCAGGCCGCGCTTGGCCACCAGGCGTGCGCCCAGGGCGATGAGCAAGAGTAGCGGCGGTACCGCCAGCCAGGCCGAACGCAGGAAGGCGTCGAGCAGTGCGTCGTCGTCGCGGCGATCCAGCGTCAGGAATACTCGCAGGGTATTGCCGTCGCGCAGGCGGATCAGGTTGCGCTCGGTGAGCAGCCGACGACCGTCCGGCGCGGTCCAGCCGAAGGCGCGGCCGCTGCCGGCGAACTCATCGAGTATCGGCAGATCGGCATGCGGCCCGCTGCTGAACAGCGCCGGGCGCCCGCGCTGTTCATCGAGCAGCGCGGCGCTGAGATTATCGTGGCCCATCAACTGGTCCTGCAGGGCATGGCCGCGCAGGGGCAAGGCGGCGAGGCCGGGGTCGGCATCCAGCGCGTGGCGCAGTTGCCCGAGCTTGTCCTCCAGCTCGCGGTGGGCGCGCTGGTCCAGTTGGTGATCGAGGGCGAGATACGCGAGGGTCAGCAGCAGGAGCGTCAGCACCGAACCGAGCACGCCGACCCACAGGCCGACGCGCAGTGACAGGCTGGCCGGCTTCATGCGCGGGACTCCAGCACGTAGCCGACTCCGCGCAGGGTGTGGATCAGCTTGTCGGCGAAGGGGTCGTCGATCTTGGCGCGCAATCGGCGAACGGTGACTTCCACGACGTTGGTGTCGCAGTCGAAGTTCATGTCCCAGACCAGCGAGATGATCTGCGTGCGCGAGAGCACTTCGCCGCTGCGGCTCATCAGCAGGTGCAGCAGGGCGAACTCCTTGCTGGTCAGGTCGATGCGCCGGCTGTCGCGGTAGGCGCGGTGGCGGCCGGGGTCCAGTTCCAGCCCGCCGATTTCCAGCACCCGGGGCTGGTCGATGCGTTCGCTGCGGCGCATCAGCGAGCGCACGCGGGCCAGCAGTTCGGGGAACTCGAAGGGCTTGAGCAGGTAGTCGTCGGCGCCCAGGTCGAAGCCTTTCACACGCTCGGTGAGGCGGCCGCGGGCGGTGAGCATCATCACGCGGATGTCGCTGTGCTGGCGCAGGCTGGCGAGCACGTCCCAGCCATCCATCTGCGGCAGGTTCACATCGAGAATGACCAGGTCATAGGCGTACTGCCGGGCCAGGTGCAGGCCATCGACGCCGTTGTCGGCGCGGTCGACGACATAGCCGCTTTCGCTCAGCCCCTGTTGCAGATAGTCGGCCGTCTTGTGGTCGTCCTCGATGAGCAGGATTTTCATGGATAGTTACCCGGTAATTACGTGAAGAGTGGTGCCGCAGGCGCGGGAAAGTTCAGCGGCCTGCGAAAAACGCGCGCAGTCTAGAAGCTGTAGCGACTTCAGGGTCAATGCTGGTGATGTCGCATCCGGGGCCCCGTTAAAATATCGGGAAGTTACGTAGATGCTTGGTCTTAATGGGTTTTCAGATAATCAGAAGGTTCGCTTGGGTAGCGTTAATTGTTTCCTGAAGTTACCTGGAAGACGCGCGAGGCCTTTTTAAATACATACAACGGGAAACAGGCAATTGGCCAATTACATGTTTGTAATTATCCGGTCACCTTGTCGCTAGAGAGGCACTTCTAGATTCGCCGGTGGAAATGACGGGATGCCGTCGAAGTTGACTCCACCGTGCGAGGTTCGCCGTGCTTTCAAGACGTTCAGGTTTCGCCGCCCCGGCAACGCTGCTGGCGCTGCTGCTCTGGCAATTCCCAAGCGGGGCGCAGGCCCGCGAGATCGGCATCGAGGATGCCCTGCAGGCCGCCGCCAGCGGTAACCCCGAACTGGCCGCCAGCGGCCGGGAAATCGGCATCGCCCAGGGCCTGCGTGAACAGGCTGGCCTCTTGCGCAACCCGACGCTGTCCTGGGAGCAGGAGGGCACCGAGTCGCGTAATCGCACCACCACGTTCGGCATCAGCCAGCCGCTGGAGCTGGGCGGCAAGCGCGGCGCGCGGGTAGAGCTGGCCGAGCGTGGCCAGGACGTGGCGGCACTGAGCCTGGAAGCCCGGCGCAACCAGTTGCGCGGTGAGGTGATTGCGGTTTTCTACAGCGCCTTGCGCGCCCAGGAACGTGAGCGTCTGGCTCAACAGTCGGTCGAGCTGGCGCAACGGGGTGTAGTCGCCGCCGAGGGGCGCGTGCGCGCCGGCAAGGCTGCGCCACTGGAGGCCAACCGCGCACAGGTGCAACTGGCCGAGGTACGCCTGGAACAGGATCGGGCTAGCCGCGAGCGGGCCGACGCCAATCAGGCTCTGGCCACGCTGATGGGGCTGGCGTCAGCGGACTTCAGTGGCGTGCGTAGCGACAGCGCCAAGCCGTTGCCTGGGCTGCCCAGCCCCGATGAGCTGCTGAGCCGCCTCGGCGATAGTGCGGAAATGCGCCTGGCGCAGAGCCGCATCGAGGAAGGCGAAGCCGCCCTGCGACTGGCGAAAACCCAGCGCATTCCCGACCTCGACGTCAGCCTCGGCAGCCAGGAATCCATCGAGGAGGGCAATCGCGACCGCATCGCGGTGATCGGTTTCAGCCTGCCGCTGCCGCTGTTCGATCGCAATCAGGGCAACATCCTCGCTGAGTCGCGCCGCGCCGATCAGGCCCGCGACCTGCGCAACGCCACCGAGCTGCGCCTGCGCCAGGAAACCCAGCAGGCGCTGCAGCAGTGGAGCACTGCCCAGGGCGAGGTGAATGCCTTCCGCCAGACCATCCTGCCAAGCGCCCAGACCGCCGTGGAAAGCGCCACGCGCGGCTTCGAGATGGGCAAGTTCGGCTTCCTCGAAGTGCTCGACGCCCAGCGCACCCTGATCACCGCGCGCGACCAGTACCTGCGGGCGTTGGCCCAGGTCAGCGACGCTTGGGGGCGGATCGAGCGGGTCTACGGCGATGTCGGCGCGGCCCGCTAACCGCCGCCGCGCCTGGCTCGGCCTGCTGCTGGTGAGCCTGACGCCATCCGCCGCTGCGCCAACCGTGAGCCTGCCCACGCACTGGTGCGTCCACGACCTCTTCAGCACCCTCCATCACCTTGCGCTGCCCACGCCTCGGCGCGGCATCGCCGGATCTTCCCTGGAGCTTCCATGATCAAGAAAACCCCTCTCGCTGCCGCCGTGCTGCTGGCCTCAGCTCTAGGCGTCAGCGCCTACGCCTGGATGGGCAGCGAACAGGCTGGCGGCCGTCACCTCGACGACGCGACCCATGCCGACGGTGAGCACCACAATGGCGCTGCGCCGACGCGCCACGTCGAAGCCGCCAGCCATGCCGACAACGAACATCACGCCGCCACGGATGCGGAAGCCGAGGAGGCAGGCCTGCACCTGAGCCCTGCGCAGATCGAGGCCGCCGGCATCCGGCTGGCCACCGCCGGCCCGCAGGCGCTGGACGAAGCCTTCAGCCTGCCTGGCGAGATCGGCTTCGATCAGGACCGCACCGCGCACGTCGTGCCGCGCACGCCCGGCGTGGTGGAGTCAGTGGCGGTGGAACTCGGGCAGAGCGTGAAGAAGGGCCAGTTGTTGGCGGTGATCGCCAGCCAGCAGGTCTCCGAACTGCGCAGCGAGCTGGCCGCTGCCCAGCGCCGGGTGAGCCTGGCGAGCAAGACTTTCGAACGCGAGCGGGAGCTGTGGCAGGAGAAGATTTCCGCCGAACAGGACTACCTGCAGGCGCGCCAGGACCTGGAGGAAGCGCGCATCGCCCTGGCCAACGCACAGCAGAAAACCAACGCGCTCAGCGGTGTGTCGGCCAGCGCTGGCGGCAATCGATACGAGCTGCGCGCACCCTTCGACGGCGTGGTGGTGGAGAAGCACCTGGTACCCGGCGAGGTGGTCAGCGAGACCACGGCGGCCTTCACGCTGTCCGACCTGTCGCGGGTCTGGGCCAGTTTCAGCGTGGCGCCGCAGGACCTGGCGCGGGTGCAGGTGGGCAAGCCAGCGCGGGTGGAGGCGGCGGACCTCGGCATGCAGGTCGACGGCCGCGTCAGCTATGTCGGCAACCTGCTCGGCGAGCAGACCCGTAGCGCGGTGGCTCGCGTCACCCTGGCCAACCCCGATGGCGCCTGGCGCCCTGGTCTATTCGTCAATGTGCGGGTGAGCAGCGCCTCTCGCCAGGTGGCCGTCGCGGTGCCGGAGCAGGCGATCCAGGAGGTGGAAGGCAAGCCCAGCGTCTTCGTGCGCAGCGCCGAAGGATTCGACCCGCGTCCAGTCGATCTCGGCGCGCGCAGCGCAGGTCAGGTCGAGGTGCTGGCGGGGCTCGCCGTCGGCGACCAGGTGGCGGCCGAAGGCAGCTTCGTCCTTAAGTCGGAGCTGGGCAAGAGCTCGGCGTCCCACGCGCACTGACGGAGCGAGAGCATGTTCGAACGCATCATTCGTTTCGCCATCGAGCAACGCTATCTCGTGTTGCTCGCCGTTCTCGGCATGGCCGGCCTGGGCATCGCCAGCTACCAGAAACTGCCCATCGACGCGGTGCCCGACATCACCAACGTGCAGGTACAGGTGAACACCTCGGCACCGGGCTTCACCCCGCTGGAGACCGAGCAGCGCATCACCTACCCGGTGGAGACCGCCATGGCAGGCTTGCCGGGCCTGCAGCAGACTCGCTCGATCTCGCGCTCGGGGCTGTCCCAGGTGACGGTGATCTTCAAGGATGGCACCGATCTGTTCTTCGCTCGCCAACTGGTCAACGAACGCCTGCAGCAGGCCCGTGAGCAATTGCCGGAGGGCGTCGAGTCGGCCATGGGGCCGATTTCCACGGGGCTGGGAGAAATCTTCCTGTGGACCATCGAGGCCGAGCAGGGCGCGCGCAAGGAGGACGGCAGCGAGTACACGCCGACCGACCTGCGCGTGATCCAGGACTGGGTGATCAAACCGCAGTTGCGCAACGTGCCCGGCGTGGCGGAGGTCAACACCATCGGCGGCTTCGCCAAGCAGTTCCAGGTGGCCCCGGACACCCGTCGTCTTGCGGCTTATCGGCTGACGCTGGCCGATGTGATCGCCGCGCTGGAGCGCAACAACGCCAACGTTGGCGCCGGTTACATCGAACGCAATGGCGAACAGTTGCTGGTGCGCGCGCCGGGGCAGGTGGGCAGCCTGGAGGACATCGCCAATATCGTCGTGGCCAACATTGGCGGCACGCCGATCCGCCTGCGCAACGTCGCTGAGGTCGATCTCGGTCGTGAGTTGCGCACCGGCGCCGCCACCGAGGATGGCCGCGAAGTGGTGCTCGGCACGGTGTTCATGCTGATCGGCGAGAACAGTCGCACCGTCGCCAAGGCCGCCGCCGAGAAGCTGGCGGAGATCAACCGCACGTTGCCGGCCGGGGTCAAGGCGGTGACCGTCTACGACCGCACGCAACTGGTGGACAAGGCCATCGCCACGGTCAAGCGCAACCTTACCGAGGGCGCGATCCTGGTGATCGCGGTGCTCTTCCTGTTCCTGGGCAACATCCGCGCGGCGCTGATCACCGCCATGGTGATCCCGCTGGCCATGTTGTTCACCTTCACCGGCATGTTCAGCAACCGCATCAGCGCCAACCTGATGAGCCTCGGCGCGCTGGACTTCGGCATCATCGTCGACGGCGCCGTGGTGATCGTCGAAAACGCCATCCGCCGCCTGGCCCATGCGCAGCAGCACCATGGTCGCATGCTGACCCGCAGCGAACGCCTGCACGAGGTCTTCGCCGCCTCGAAGGAAGCGCGCCGCGCGCTGATCTACGGGCAACTGATCATCATGGTGGTGTACCTGCCGATCTTCGCCCTCACCGGCGTCGAGGGGAAAATGTTCCATCCCATGGCCTTCACCGTGGTGCTGGCGCTGCTGGGGGCGATGATCCTCTCGGTGACCTTCGTGCCGGCGGCCATTGCGTTGTTCATCACCGGCAAGGTCAAGGAAGAGGAGAACCTGCTGATGCGCAGTGCGCGCCGCGCCTACGAGCCCGTGCTGGATTGGGTGATGGCGCGCCGCGCGTTGGTGTTCGCCGGCGCTGCGGTGCTGGTAGTGCTTTCGGGGGTGCTTGCCAGGGGCATGGGCAGCGAGTTCGTGCCCAGCCTGGGTGAGGGCGATTTCGCCCTGCAATCGCTGCGCACGCCGGGGACCAGCCTGTCGCAATCGGTGGCCATGCAGGAAAAGCTCGAGCGCCAGGTACTGGCGAAGGTGCCCGAGGTGCAGCGCATGTTCAGCCGCACCGGCACCGCGGAGATCGCCTCCGATCCGATGCCGCCGAATATTTCCGACGCCTACGTGATGCTCAAGCCCAAGGACCAGTGGCCCGACCCGAAGAAGAGCCGCGCGCAGCTGGAAGCGGAAATCCAGGAGGCCGCCAATGGCGTGCCGGGCAGCGCCTACGAGCTGTCGCAACCGATCCAGCTGCGCTTCAACGAGCTGATTTCCGGGGTGCGCAGTGACGTGGCGGTGAAGGTCTTCGGCGATGACATGGAAGTCCTCAACCAGACTGCCGAGCAGATCGCCGGCGTGCTGCGCCAGGTGCAGGGCTCGTCCGAGGTGAAGGTCGAGCAGACCAGCGGCCTGCCGGTGCTCACCGTCAACATCGACCGCCAGCGCGCGGCGCGCTACGGGCTGAATGTCGGCGACATCCAGGACAACGTCGCCGTGGCCATCGGTGGCCGCGAGGCGGGCACGCTGTTCGAGGGTGACCGCCGCTTCGACCTGATCGTGCGCCTGCCGGAAAACCTGCGCAGCGATATCGACGCCCTGTCGCGCATGCTGATCCCGGTGCCGGCCCCGGCCAATGCCACCGACTCGCGCATCGGCTTCATCACCCTGGGCGAGGTGGCGCGCCTGGAGCTGGTGCAGGGGCCGAACCAGGTCAGCCGCGAGAACGGCAAGCGCCTGGTGGTGGTGAGCGCGAACGTACGCGGACGGGATATCGGCTCGTTCGTATCCGAAGCCAGCGGCAGCATGGAGCAGCAGGTGAAGCTGCAGGCCGGCTACTGGACCACCTGGGGCGGCCAGTTCGAGCAGTTGCAGTCGGCGGCCCAGCGTTTGCAGGTCGTGGTGCCGGTGGCGTTGCTGCTGGTGTTCACCCTGCTGCTGATGATGTTCAACAACGTCCGCGATGGGCTGGTGGTGTTCACCGGGATTCCCTTCGCCCTCACGGGCGGCGTGGTCGCGCTGTGGTTGCGCGATATCCCGTTGTCGATCTCCGCGGGCGTCGGTTTCATTGCGCTGTCGGGGGTGGCGGTGCTCAACGGCCTGGTGATGATCTCGTTCATCCGCAGCTTGCGGGAGGAGGGGCGTGGCCTCGACGAGGCGATCCGCGAGGGGGCGCTGACCCGCTTGCGCCCGGTACTGATGACCGCGCTGGTGGCCTCGCTGGGCTTCGTGCCCATGGCGCTGGCTACCGGCACTGGCGCGGAAGTGCAGCGGCCGCTGGCGACCGTGGTGATCGGCGGCATCCTCTCATCGACCACACTGACGCTGCTGGTGCTGCCGGCGTTGTATCGGTGGATGCATCGACGGGATGAGGAGGGGCAGGGCGCCTAGCTCTTGGGGGCGCTCCGGCGAGAGCACAACCCACAGAACCGATATGTAGGCGGATAACCCGGAACGGGTTATCCGCCGATTGCTTTGCGGCGGATAACGCTGGCGCGTTATACGCTCTACGAACGGGAAGTCTTCAAGAGTGGGTGCCGGCCGAATGCTTCTAGTAGGAGCGAGCTTGCTCGCGAATCGCCCGGCGCCGGTGCCTGCCCCGCAGGTGCGGACTACGTCCGCGATCAGAGCCGCGAGCCGCATTGAAACCATGCCATCTAACGGGTGTGCTCGTCGGGTAGGACGGTAGCGTGCGGTTCGCGAGCAAGCTCGCTCCTACAGTCTGGCTTGAAATCCCGCGTGCTTTTCGTAGGAGCGAGCTTACTCGCGAATCGCCCGGCGCCGGTGCCTACCCCGCAGGTGCGGACTACGTCCGCGATCAGAGCCGCGAGCCGTATTGAAACCATGCCATCTAACGGGTGTGCTCGTCGGGTAGGACGGTAGCGTTAGGTTCGCGAGCAAGCTCGCTCCTACAGTTCGGCTTGAAATCCCGCGTGCTTTTCGTAGGAGCGAGCTTGCTCGCGAATCGCCCGGCGCCGGTGCCTGCCCCGCAGGTGCGGACTACGTCCGCGATCAGAGCCGCCAGCCGCATTGAAACCACGCCATCCCACAGGTGTGCTCGCCGGGTAGGGCGGTAGCGTGCGGTTCGCGAGCAAGCTCGCTCCTACAGTTCGGCTTGAAATCCCGCGTGCTTTTCGTAGGAGCGAGCTTGCTCGCGAATCGCCTGGCGCCGATGCCTGCCCCGCAGGTGCGGACTACGTCCGCGATCAGAGTCGCCAGCCGCATTGAAACCATGCCATCTAACGGGTGTGCTCGTCGGGTAGGACGGTAGCGTGCGGTTCGCGAGCAAGCTCGCTCCTACAGTTCCGTCCCAGGGCCAGTTTTCGACGCGCAAAAAAAGGCGCCCTTGCGGGCGCCGAGGGTTCCTCTTCCTCCAAAGGGGCACGTGGAGCGCCAGGAAGCGGAGCAGTCTTGCGGGGGAAATCATCACCAGTAGCCTTGGGGGCGGTGATGCCTTCCGTTATACGCAGGGGCGCCTAACGGGAGGCTGAGGCGTAGCTGACAATTTCGTCATCCCCCCAGGCGCCGGCCTTAGAGCACGGCCAGCGGGTATTCGATGATCAGCCGCACTTCGTCCAGGTCCGATTCGAAGGCGGTGGCGCGGGTCGTCGCCTGGCGTACGCGCAGGGACAGGTCCTTGAGCTGGCCTTCCTGGAACACGTACTTGGCCTCGATATCGCGCTCCCAGCGCTTCTGGTCAGTGAGCGGGTCGCCGTTGTCGTCGCGGCGCATGTACACGGCATTGGCGTTGGAGTAGTCGGCGTCGGAGCCGCGGGCGTAACGGGTCATGAAGCTCAGGCCGGGTACGCCGTAGGTGGCCATGTCGAGGTCGTAGCGGACCATCCAGGAACGCTCTTTCGGTGAGTTGAAGTCGCTGTACTGGATGGAGTTGTCGAGATAGATCGAGTCAGCCTGGCGCAGGTAGTCGAAGTCGTTGTTGCCGTTGTTGCGCTGGTGGCTGACTGCGATGCGATGGGCGCCGACGTGCACGCCGGCGCTGGCGCTCCAGATGTTGGTGTTGAACTCGCCGAGCAGCTCGCGCCCTTCATCCTGCGACTTGTAGTAGTTGAAGCCGCCGAACAGCTCCACGGCCTCGCTGAGCGGGACGTTCAGTGCGGTGCCGAAGTAGTACTGGTTCCAGGCGTCCTTCAGGCGGCTGCTGTAGAGACTGACGCTGGCGTTGTCGTTGATGCTGTAGTCGCCGCCGCCATAGGCGAGCCAGGCCGAGTCCACCGGGCCTGCGTAGAAGGTGGCAAAACCGTCGTCCATCTGGCGTGACTGCGGCTGGCTCATGGAGTGCAGGCGGCCGCCTTGCAGCGTCAGGCCTTCCAGGCTGGTGTTCTGCAGAGTGAAGCCACGGAAGGATTCCGGCAGCAGGCGCGAGTCGCCGTAGTGCACCACAGGGGTCTCCGGGAATACGTCGCCGACCTTCAGCACCGTGTCCCACAGGCGCACCTTGGCGGCGCCGCCGGCCTTGGCGTAGTCACTCTCGGTACGGCCGTCGCTGTCGGTGGGCAATACGTCCACCGAACTGCCGGCGCCGTTGCGCCCGTCGCCGGTGTCGAGCTGGAAGCCGACCATGGCGAAGGCGTCAACGCCCACGCCGACCGTACCCTGGGTGAAGCCGGACTCGAACTTGCCGATGATCCCGTGGGCCCAGACTTCCGAGTAGCCGTTGCCGCGCGGTGGCATCGACTGGCCGTGGCGGGCGTCGCGGTTGAAGTAGAGGTTGCGGTTGAGGATTTCCAGGCTGGCGCCTTCGAGGAAGCCTTCTTGCTTCTCTTCGGACTTGCCTTCGGCGAGGACGGTCGTCGAAGCGACCCCCAGTACCAGCAGCGAAGCTGCCAGCGGGAACGTGTGTCGGTACATGATGTGCTCCTAAGGGCAGGATGGTCTGGTTACCGCCTGCTGTTGTTGTTTTCGCCCAGGCGTGGCGAGGGCCACGGGCATCGTGTGGGAGCGCGGATAACGACGAGGTGAGCGGTGGATGACAAATCTGTCAGGCAGTGGCGGGGTAGCGCTGGCAGGCAAACCGATGTCGGAACCAGGCAATCGCTGCGGCCGGCCGATGCCTAGGGTGGCGAAACCTCATTGAAACGACCTGGAGCTGACATGTCCGACTTCATCACCGTCCTGCGCGACACCTGCCCGACCCCCGTGCTGGACGCCACCAAGTGGCAGCGCATCGGCGGGGACCCGCACACCGTCAACCTCAACGCCTACCTGTCGGCGGACGGCAGCAAGATCATGGGCACGTGGATCTGCACCCCCGGCAAGTTCGAGGTGAATTACGAGAAGTGGGAGTACTGCCACTTCCTCGACGGCTACTGCGTCATCACCCCCGAGGGCGAGCAGCCGATCCACCTGCGCGCCGGCGACGTGTTCGTCATCGAGCCGGGCATGAAGGGCACCTGGGAAGTGGTGGAGACGGTGCGCAAGTACTTCGTTTTCGCCTGATGTGTGCGCCATGAAAAAGGGAGCCGGAGGGCTCCCTTTTTCATGGCGTGGCGTTCATTGTGGCCCGTCGCTGACCGACCAACTGGCTGCCGACACGTAGGGCGCCAATGCCAGCTCGCCGACCAGGGCTTCCAGCAGGCTGTCCTTGTCGCTGGGCGCAAGGACCAGCGCGGCCACTTCCACTTCACCGCCGGTCTTGCGTGCGTGGCTTTCCAGGCTTTGCAGGGCCAGGCCGTTGGCGCTCAGGCGACGCAGCAGGGTTGAGCGCACCAAGGCTTCCTGGTGCGCCTCGGTGACGGCCTCGACCGTGTAGTAGCGCTCGCTGCTCGGCTCTATCGGCGCGTGACGCTGGATCCAGCGTGTCACCGAGGGCAGTGTCAGGTTGCACAGCACGATCAGCAGGGTGGCGACCAGCGCTGCCGCGAGGAAGCCACTGCCTGCCAGCACGCCCACCGCGCCAGTGCACCAGACCGTGGCTGCGGTGCTCAGGCCGCGCACGCTGAGGCCGTCGCGCATGATCACACCGGCGCCGAGGAAGCCGATGCCGGTGACCACCTGGGCCGACATGCGCACCACCTGGTCCTCCGCGCCCATGAGGAAGGGCAGGGTGGCGAAGGTGGCCGCACCGAGGGACACCAGCCCATGGGTGGCCACGCCCGTAAAGCGTTGGCGCCATTGGCGCTCCATGCCGATCAGCGCGCCGAAGCAGAGCGCCGCGAAAAGGTCGAGAATGATGTCGAAGTACATGCCGTTGTGCTCCGCGCCGGTCTTGTGCCGACGCCCGTGGAAAGGGGCATCGTGCCCCTGGTGAATAGGGAGGTGCGTCCAGTCTAATGGGCTGGCGGGCGATACGGGCTGACAGGTCACAGGTGGGCTGTGACCTGTAGCAGCGAGCTTGCTCGCGAACCGCTTGACTATGAGGTCGCCGGGAGGTCTGTTGCGCGAGCAAGCTCGCTCCTACGAAGAGCCATATGCCGGGGAGGCCGTGTAGGTGTTCCCGCGAGGACTAGGTAGAGTGGCCGTCCCATTCAACGGAAGAGAGTTGGCAAGATGGTCACCTGTTACCTGCGCTACGTGCTGGACCCCTACAAGCTCAAGGAATTCGAACACTACGGCCGGCTGTGGATTCCCCTGGTGGAGCGCTTCGGCGGCCAGCACCATGGCTACTTCCT
The DNA here is from genome assembly GCF_057444315.1 of Pseudomonas sp. PVC-3-1. Lineage (NCBI taxonomy): Bacteria > Pseudomonadati > Pseudomonadota > Gammaproteobacteria > Pseudomonadales > Pseudomonadaceae > Pseudomonas > Pseudomonas sp. PVC-3-1. The sequence continues at coordinate 4,687,646 of NZ_CM172023.1, read as the reverse complement.
GCCCTCCGAGGGCGCCAGCAACATTGCTCTGGCGATGTTCACCTTCCCCAGCCTGGCCGACTACGAACGCTACCGGGAGCAGTCCATGGACGATCCCGAATGCCAGGCTGCGTTCCGCTACGCCGAGGATACCCGCTGCATCCTCAGCTACGAGCGGAGTTTCTTCCGGCCGGTGTTTGGCGGCTGAGCGGCCGCTGTGGTGCACCAAGCTGTGCGGACAAAGTCCGCTAAGCAAGTATCAAGCCCGGTAGGGGTAATTGTCTTTCTCGGGAAGCCCGTGCCGATGCTTTCCCCTCACCCCAGCCCTCTCCCGGAGGGAGAGGGAGCCGTCCGTGCCGGCTGGCGCCGAATTCATCCTGTACCAAGCGGTCCCCTCTCCCCCTGGGAGAGGGTTAGGGTGAGGGGCGGCCCTTGCGCAGAGGCCTCTCGTAGGAGCGGACTCCGTCCGCGATTGCCATCCGCCGGCAGAGGAGCAGCGTAGGGCGCATAACGCCCCGCCATGGCGGCGGATAACCCGTTCCCGGCTATGCGCCCCACGTGGAGGTGCTGGGTCAGCGTTGCGCCGTCACTTCGCCGCTCCGCCGCTCCAGCCACCGCCGAGGGCGCGGAACAGGTCCACCAGGGCGATCTGCCGCTGGGTGCTGGTCTCGATGTAGGCCGACTCGTTGACGAAGTTGCTGCGCTGCGCGTCGAGGTAGCGCAGGTGGCTGTCGACGCCGCCTTCGTAGCGCGCCTTGGCCAGTTTCAGCGTCTCGTTGGTGGTGTTGGCCAGGGCCCGGCGCGCGGCTTCCTCGCGGCGCAGGGTGTCGGTCGCCGCGAGCGCGTCGGCCACTTCGCGGAACGCCGTCTGGATGGTGCCTTCGTAGGCGGCCACGGCCGAATCCTTGCGCACCTTGGCGAGGTCGAGGTTGGCGCTGTTGCGCCCCGCGTCGAAGATTGGCAGCGACAAGGTCGGCACGAAGCTCCACGAACGTGAGCCGCCGTCGAACAGACCGGACATTTCCGCGCTGGACGTACCGAAGCTGCCGGTCAGGCTGATGCGCGGGAAGAACGCCGCGCGGGCTGCACCGATGTCGGCGTTGCGCGCCTTGAGCACATGCTCGGCGGCGAGGATGTCCGGGCGCCGCTCGATCAGTTCCGACGGGGTGCCGGGCGCGATGTCCTGGATCAGCATGGGCTTGTCCTGCGGCACCTGCGGGATGCGTTTGGCCGCATCGGATGTGCCGAGCAGCAGCACCAGGGCATTGAGCGCCTGCTGTTTCTGCCGTGCGTTGCTTTCCAGCTCGGCGCGGGACTGTTCCACCAGTCCGAGCGCTTCCTGATAGTCCAGCGCCGTGGCCGCGCCGGCGGTGCGCCGCTGGCTGATCAGGCTCAGCGAATCCTCGCGGCTGACCAGGGTCTGCTCGGTGAGCGAATGGCGGCGCTGGGCGCCGTCGTAGGTGAGATAGGCCTGGCTGACCTCGGCGATCAGCGCGATGCGTGCACTGCGGGCGGCTTCCTCGGTGGAGAGGTATTGCTCCAGCGCGGCGTCGGTCAGGCTCTTCACCCGGCCGAACAGGTCCAGCTCGTACTCGGGCAGGGCCAGGCCGACCTGGTAGCTGCTGCTCACCGCCGAGCTGCCGCTGTTGGACAGATCACCGGGCAGCCGCTGGCGATTGCCGTTGGCCGCTGCATTCAGCCCCGGCACGCGGTCGGCGCGCTGGATGCGGTACTGCGCGCGGGCCTGTTCGATGTCCAGCAGGGTCTGGCGCAGCGAGCGGTTGTTGTCCAGGGCGACGCTCACCAGGCTGCGCAGTTCGCTGTCGACTATGAAGGTCTGCCAGTCGAGGTTGCTGGCCGCCTGGCCGTTTTCCGCAGCCGGGCTGTTCCAGTTCGCCGCCACGGGCGCTTGCGGGCGCTCGTAGGTGGGCGCCATGGAGCAACCGCCCAGAATCATCGCCAGCAGCAACGCGCTGGCGGCAAAGGCAGGTTTGCGCAGGGTGGTCATTGCGCGGCCTCCGTGGATTGATGCGCAGGTTTGGGTTGGCGACGCAGCAGCGACAGCAGCCAGACGAAGCAGATAGGCACGAAGATCACCCCCAGCAGCGTGGCGCTGAGCATTCCGCCGATCACCCCGGTGCCGATGGCGCGTTGGCTGGCGGCGCCGGCTCCGCTGGCGATCACCAGCGGCACCACGCCGAGGATGAAGGCCATGGAGGTCATGATGATCGGTCGGAAGCGCAGGCGTGCCGCCTGGATCGCGGCGTCGCGCAGGCTGTGGCCCTGTTCCCAGAGCTCCTTGGCGAACTCGACGATGAGGATCGCGTTCTTCGCTGCCAGGCCGATGATGGTGATCAGGCCGACCTTGAAGTACACGTCGTTGGGCAGGCCGGTGACGGTCACCGCGAGCACCGCGCCGAGGGCGCCGATGGGCACGATGAGCATCACCGACAGCGGGATCGCCCAGCTCTCGTAGAGCGCCACCAGCAGCAGGAACACCACCAGGATGGCCAGGGCGAACAGTTGGCTCGCCTGGCCGCTGGCGACTTTCTCCTGGTAGGAGAGGCCGGTCCATTCGTAGCCGATGCCGGCCGGCAGCTCGCTCACCAGACGCTGCATTTCGGCCATGGCCTCGCCGGTGCTGACGCCGGGCGCGGCATCACCGGCGATGCGGATCGACGGATAGCCGTTGTAGCGCGCCAGTTGCACCGGGCCTTCTTCCCAGCGGGTGCTGACGAAGGCGGACAGCGGCACCAGCTCGCCGTTGCTATTGGGCACGTAGAGCTTGAGCACGGCCTCCGGGGTCATCCGGTCGCCTTGTTCGGCCTGCACCACCACGCGTTGCTGGCGGCCTGCGTTGGCGAAGTCGTTGATCACCGAGGAGCCGAAGGCGGTCGACAGCGCACTGCTGATGGACTCGAAGCTGACGCCCAGGGTGCGCGCCTTCTCTCGGTCGATCTCCAGGCGCAGCTGGGGTGCCTCGGCGAGGCCTTCCATCATGGCGTAGAGGATCTTCGGATTGCCGTTGGCCTCACCGAGCAGCTGGTCGCGGGCCGCCAACAGTGCCTCGCGGCCGAGCCCGGCGCGGTCCTGCAGGCGCAGCGAGAAGCCGCCGGAGTTGCCCAGGCCGTCGATCGGCGGCGGGGTAACGGCCATGATCGCGCCGTCGCTGATGCCGGCGAAGCGCTCGTTGATCGCCGCGGTTTCCGCCTCGGCGGACTGCGATTTGTCACGCACGGACCAGTCCTTCAGGGTCGGGAACGCCAGTGCGGCGTTCTCGCCCATGCCGGAGAAGCTGAAGCCCATCACCAGGAAGGACGAGGCCACGGCCTCGCGGGACTTCAGGAACTGCTCCAGTTCCTGGCCGGTAACGTCGGCACGCGCACGGGTGGCGCCCGGCGGCAGCTGGATGTCGACGATCATGTAGCCCTGGTCTTCCACCGGCACGAAGGATTCCGGCAGGCGCAGGTAGCTGTAGCCGAGCAGGGCGACGATGCCGGCGTAGATCAGCATGTAGCGCCCGGCGCGTTTCACCAGCGCGCTGTTGAGCCGCGTGTAGCGCTCGGTCAGGCGAGCGAAGCCGCGGTTGAAGGCGCCGAAGAAGCCGCGCTTCTCGTGATGGCCCGCCGGGATCGGCTTGAGCAGCGTGGCGCACAGCGCCGGGGTGAAGGTCAGGGCGAGGAAGCCGGAGAACAGGATCGACACCGCCAGCGACAGGGAGAATTGCTGGTAGATGACGCCCACCGAGCCGGCCATGAACGCCAGCGGCATGAATACCGCCGAGAGCACCAGGGTGATGCCGATGATCGCGCCGGACACCTGGCCCATCGCCTTGACGGTGGCGGCAGGCGGGGAGAGGCCTTCCTCGGCCATGATCCGCTCGACGTTCTCCACCACCACGATGGCGTCGTCCACCAGGATGCCGATGGCCAGCACCATGCCGAACATGGTCATCATGTTCACCGAGAAGCCCAGCAGGTACATCGCCGTCAGCGTGCCCAGCAGGCACACCGGCACGACGATGGCCGGGATCAGGGTGTAGCGCACGTTCTGCAGGAACAGGAACATCACCAGGAATACCAGCACCATGGCTTCGAGCAGGGTGTGGATGACCTTTTCGATGGCCACGTCGACGAAGCGCGAGGTGTCGTAGGGCACCGAGTACTCGACGTCGTCGGGGAAGTTCACCGACAGCTCGGCCAGTCGTTCCTTAACCAGGGCCGCGGTCTGCAGGGCGTTGGCGCCAGGGGAGAGCTGGATGGCGCCGGCCACGGTGGGCTTGCCGTCCAGGCGCGCGGTGAAGTTGTAGCTCTCGCTGCCCACTTCCAGGCGCGCCACGTCGGCCAGCTTGACGGTGGAACCGTCCGGATTGGCGCGCAGGACGATACGGCCGAACTCCGCCGGATCGTCCAGGGTGCCTTTCACGGCGAGGGTGGCAGTCAGCTCCTGCTCGGTGCTGCCGGGGGACGCGCCGAAACTGCCGGCCGGCACCTGCACGTTCTGCCCGCGAATGGCGTTGCCCACGTCATCGATGGACAGGCCGTAGCCGACCAGTTTCTGCGGGTCGATCCACACGCGCATGGCGGCTTCGGAGGAGAAGAACTGCAGCTTGCCGACGCCTTGTACGCGGCGCAGCTCGTTGTTGATGTTGCGCGCGGCGTAGTCGCCCAGGGCGGTGGTATCGGTGCGCTGGGAGCCTTCCTTGTAGTTCAGCGCGTAGATCAGCAGGAAGCCTGCACTGGTCTGCTCGACCTCCAGCCCCTGCGTGAGCACGGCCTGGGGCATGCGTGCCTCGGCCTTCTTCAGGCGGTTCTGCACATCCACCTGGGCCAGCTCCGGGTTGGTGCCGGGCTGGAAGGTGACCACCACTTCGGCCATGCCGTTGGAGTTGCTGGTGGATTCGAAATAGAGCAGGCCCTTGGCGCCGTTGAGCTCCTCCTCGATCACGCTGGTGACCGAATCCACCAGCACCTGCGCCGAGGCGCCGGGATAGGTGGCGGTGACGGTGATCTGTGGCGGCGCCACGCTGGGATACTGGGCGACCGGCAGCAGCGGAATCGCCAGCAGGCCGGCCAGGGAAATGAACAGCGCCACCACCCACGCGAAGTTGGGGCGCTTGATGAAGAACAGTGACATGGGGAATTCCTCGGCGCTGCCTTACTGACGCGACGCCTGCTGTTGCTCCTGAGCGTGACGGGCTTCGACCTTGGCGCCCGGTTGCAGGCCGGTGAGCCCGCCGACGATGACCTGGTCGCCGCTGGCCAGGCCCTGGCTGATCTGCCAACGCGAACCCTGCATGGCGCCGGTCTGCACCTGGCGGGTCTCGACGCGGCTTTCGGCGCCGATCACCAGCACGTGAGCGGTGCCGTCGGTGGCGCGCTGCACGGCGCGTTGCGGCACCAGAATGGCCTTGGCGTCGGTGCCCTGCGGGGCAGTGACGCGCACGTACATGCCCGGCAGCAGCAGGCCGTCGGCGTTGTCGAACCTGCCGCGCAGTGAGACCTGGCCTGTGCCGCGATCCACCGAGATATCGGTGAACAGCAACTCGCCCTGGCGCTCGTACTGTGTGCCTTCGACGCGCAGGCTCAGGGCCTGGCTCTGGCCAGCGGGGAGGTTGCCGCTCTTGAGCGCTTCACGCAGGCGCAGGGCGTCGGCTACCGGCTGGGTGAAGTCGGCGTAGATCGGGTCGAGCTGCTGGATACGCGCCATCAGCGTGGCGTCGCCCTGGCCGACCAGCGCGCCCTCGGTCACCAGCGCGCGGCCGATGCGCCCGGAGATCGGCGCCTTGACCGAGGCATAGCCCAGGTTCAGGCGTGCGGTTTCCAGGTCTGCCTGGGCCGAGCGCACCGACGCCTGGGCACTGCGCAGGTCGGCGGTGGCGGTGTCGAAGTCCTGCTGGCTGACCGCTTCGATCTTCACCAGTGGCTCGTAACGCTTCACCCGTGCCTGGGCTTCCTGCTGCGCCGCCTGGGCTCGCGCCAGTTCGCCTTCGGCGCGGGACACGGCAGCCTTGAGCGGCGCCGGATCGATCTGGAACAGCAGGTCGCCGGCCTTCACGTCGGCACCTTCCTCGAAGCGCTTCTGCACCACGATGCCTGCCACCCGCGCCCGCACCTCGGCAACACGCATCGGCTCGATACGCCCCGGCAACTCCGACGTCAGGGTGAGAGGTTCGGTTGCCACCGCCACCACATCCACCGGGCGCGCCGCCTCCGCGGCCGCCGGTGGTTCACCGGATTGTCCGCAACCGGCCAGCGCCAACGCTGCCACCAACGCACTGATTGTCCCTACTGCACGCAACCTGCCCATGTTTCACCTGGGATCTGTCTATCTGGAAAGGTGCGTATGATCCTTTCAAACTCAAAATGAGTCAATAATGTCTCATTTGCTTCTGTGGTGTATAAAATGTGTCATGACCTTTCAAAAGAGAGGCTTCTTTCTGCACAATGAGACGATCCGCCACCTGACACGAGGCCCCTGAATGACTCTCTCCGCCCACGATGAACGTCTGCTCAAGGCGCTGGCCGTCGCCATCGTCGACCGCCCTCGGGCGACGCTGAAGGAGCTGGCGGAATCGGCGGGGGTGAGCAAGGCGACTCTGCACCGCTTCTGCGGCACCCGCGACGGCCTGATGGAAATGCTCGAGGACTACGGCCATGTGGTGATCCGGCAGATCCTCGAAGCTTCGGAGCTGCAACAGGCGGAACCGCTGGAGGCGCTGCGTCGTCTGATCGCCGAGCACCTCAGACACCGCGACATGCTGAACTTCCTGCTGTTCCAGTACCGCGCCGAGAACCTCGACATGCAGGCGACGACCGAGCGCTGGAGCTACTACACCGAGGCGGTGGACGCCTTCTTCCTGCGCGGTCAGCAGAGCGGCAGGTTCCGCATCGACATTACCGCTGCGGTGTTCACCGAACTCTTCCTCTCCATGCTCTACGGCATGGTCGACGCCGAGCGCTATGGCCGCGCGGCCAGCTCCAGCTCCGCGCAGGTGCTGGAGCAGCTGTTCCTCCACGGTGCGCTGGTAAAAAACCAGGCCTGAGTGCGGGCGCGGGATCGGCGGGTGGCCGGGTGGGGCGGTTTTCCGTACCATTGCGGCCCCTTCGCAGTCCCCGTCCCGAGTAGAAAATGAAACCCGCCCGCTTGCGTGCCGATGTCCTGGCCGGACTGACCACGTCCTTCGCGCTGGTGCCCGAGTGCATCGCCTTCGCCCTGGTCGCCCATCTCAACCCGTTGATGGGCCTGTACGGCGCCTTCATCCTCTGCACCCTCACCGCGCTGTTTGGCGGTCGCCCCGGCATGGTCTCCGGCGCCGCCGGCTCGATGGCGGTGGTCATCGTTGCGCTGGTGGTGCAGCACGGCGTGCAGTACCTGCTGGCGACGGTGCTGCTGGGCGGGCTGGTGATGATCCTGTTCGGCCTGTTGCGCCTGGGCAAGCTGGTGCGCATGGTGCCGCATCCGGTGATGCTGGGCTTCGTCAATGGCCTGGCCATCGTCATCGCCATGGCTCAGCTCGAGCACTTCAAGGACGGCGAGCACTGGCTCAGCGGCAACCCGCTCTACGTGATGCTGGGCCTGGTGGCGCTGACCATGGCAGTGGTCTACGGGCTGCCGAAGCTGACCCGCGCGGTGCCGCCGGCGCTGGTGGCGATCCTGGGCGTTGGCCTGCTGGTCTACCTGCTCGGCCTGCCGACGCGCACCCTGGGCGATATGGCGCACATCGCCGGCGGCTTGCCGCAGTTCGCTTTGCCCGAGATCCCCTGGACCCTGGAAACGTTGCGGATCATCGCGCCTTATGCCTTCCTCATGGCCATGGTCGGCATCCTGGAAACCCTGCTGACGCTGAACCTCACCGACGAGATCACCCAGACCCGCGGCTTCCCCGACCGCGAGTGTGTGGCCCTGGGCGGCGCCAACATCGTCTCCGCCCTGTTCGGCGGGATGGGCGGCTGCGCCATGATCGGCCAGACGGTAATCAACCTCAGCTCCGGTGGTCGCGGCAGGCTTTCCGGTGTGGTCGCCGGGATGATGATCCTGCTCTTCGTGCTGTTCCTCTCGCCGTTGATCGAACGCATCCCGCTGGCGGCGCTGGTGGGCGTGATGTTCGTGGTGTCTCAGCAGACCTTCGCCTGGGCGTCGCTGCGGGTACTGAACAAGGTGCCAGTGAGCGATGTGCTGGTGATCATCGCGGTGACCGCCATCACCGTCGCCACGGATCTGGCCATGGCGGTGTTCTGCGGCATCATCCTGGCGGCGCTGGACTTCGCCTGGAAGCATGCCCGCGAGCTGTATGCGGACGTCCAGGACGAGGCCGATGGCAGCAAGCGGTATCGCGTCCATGGCACGCTGTTCTTTGCATCCACCACGCCTTTCCTCAATCAGTTCGACCCGGCGAATGACCCGCAGCAGGTGACCCTGGACTGCGCGCACCTGAGCTTCGTCGACTATTCCGCCATCGCCGCATTGATGACCCTGCGCGAGCGCTACCACAAGGCTGGCAAGCACCTGCGGGTGGTGCACCTGTCCGAGCGTTGCAAACAATTGCTCAAGCGGGCCGGCGCCCAGCACGCTTGAGCATTCGCGAGACGGTCGAACCTGTAGGAGCGAGCTTGCTCGCGAACGGGGTTTCAGGGGATGCCGGCGCTGGGGGGTTCGCGAGCAAGCTCGCTCCTGCAAGAAACGGGCGGTCTAGCTGTTGAGTTCTTGCCAGACACATTCCAGCGCATCGGCGTCGAGCATCAGCTGGCGCGCGGCGCAGCGGATGCGCCGAGCCTGCTCTTCGGTGACGTTGCAGGAGCACAGCTCGCGCAGCAGTTCGGCGGCGACTTCGTTGTTGAAAGAGGTGGTCCGAACGGTACGCAGAAGGTGGTTGCGATGGTTCGACATGATGATCTCCGGCATGCGATGACAGGCTCGCCGGTGTGTGTCCAGGCGATGTGTGGCCAGTTGCCGGGTTCGGCATCTCAATCGGAACCTGAGGATGCACCCTTTGTTGAGGCCTTCGCCATCGAATGAATTCTGATCTGAGGGGGCGGGTCGTTCAGGCGCCGCACAAGGATGGGCGAAGCAGGACGGCCGTCACATACAGGCCGACCCCGAAGACCAGGTGAGTTAGCAGGCTGTGCAGTCGCGCCTTCGTCGGGTTGGCTGTCTTCGCGGCGGCGATGCCCAGGCCGAATGCCGGCTGCATCAGCAGGAAGGGCGCCAGCACCGTCACCATGCCGAAGATCAGGGCGGCGGCGCAGGTGGGGTGACACAACCAGCCAGAACCGGCGAGCAGGACGAACGTCACGGCGAAGACGATGCCGGTCAGATAGTGCAGCAGCCAGCCCATCATGCGTTCACCTCGCACCGGTGCCGCCTGGCCGATGGCTGGGTGGTAGAAGCGGCCGCGCGGCATATGGCCGACCCAGCGCCCGAGCAGGGCGTAATCCAGCGACGGCACGCCCAGCAGTTGCTTGCGCAGGACGGCCCAGCCATCCATCAGCAGGGTGGCACCGATACCGATGGCTGCGACGTGCAGCAGGAGCGCGAGGGGGTTGGGCATGGCTGATTCCTTCGAGTGAGTCGATGGAACCAGCATCCCGGTTCAAGTGGACTTGAGGTCAAGCCCCGCTGGCGGTGCGCTGGCTCAGCCTGGACCCCAGCACATAGAACACCCCGCCGCCGACGATGAAGACGCCGAGCATGACGAACACCCAGTGCGGCGCGAACAGGGCGAGGAAGTAGCCCACCAGGATCGGCCCGAAGGCGCCGCCGAGGTTGGCCAGGTTCTGCGTGCCGTAGTACACGCCGCGCAGGTGTGGCGGGGCGATGCGGTCGATGAACATGTACTCGGCGGGAATCACGATGATCTCGCCCAGGGTGAAAACCACCATCGCCAGCCCCCAGTGCCACAGGCTTTGAGACAGGCCAAAGCCGATGATGCCCAGCACGAACAATCCGAGACCGACGATCAGCCAGCGCTGCAGGTGCTCATTGCCGATGCGCTTGCCCAGCAGGTACTGCAGGGCGATCACCGTCACGGCGTTGACCCCCAGCAGCGTCTGGATCACCTGATAGGCGTACTCCGCCGTGCCGGTGGCCACCAGGTATTGCGAGAGGTAGGCGGAGAACTGGCCGAACACCACGGCAGTGAGCACGCCGCCGATGGTGAAGTACATCAGCCGGTGGTCCTTGGCCAGCACGCCGATCACCGCGATGAACGACGGCGGGGCGACACCTTCAGCGGGGCGCATGCCACGGTCGCCATAGCGCGCGAAGGCCAGCAGGAAGAGTGCGCCCAGGCATGCCGACAGCACAAAGGGCAGGTGCTGGCTCCAGTGCGCCAGGGCGGCGCCGATGAACGGGCCGATGGCGTAGGCCAGGTTGATCAGGGTGTAGCGGATGGAAAACGCGCGGCCCTGTTCACCGGACGGCAGCAGGCGGCCGAAGATGGTCTTCACCACCACGTCGGTGACCGAGTAGGCGAAGTTGAAGCCCAGCAGGAACAGGAAGAACAGCCATAGCTGTGTGGTCAGCAGCATGCCGGCGAAGGCGGCGACGAAGCAGGTGCCGAAGCCGAGGATCAGGCGAAAGCCCGGCAGGCGGTCGATCAGGAAGCCGCCGTAGAGGCTCAGCAACGAGCCACCGAACAGCGCGCCGCCCATGATCAGGCCGATGCGGTTGACGGGCAGGCCGAACTGGGTCGAGAGGTAGATCACCAGGTAGGGCAGGGTAATGGCGCGGCCCATGGTGAGCAGGAAGGTGCCGCTGAGCAGCAGGTTGACCTGTAGCGGGTAACGCTTGAGCGCGGCGAGCATTCCATGCCTCGGCTGTCGAAGGAGCGGGTAGACGCCCGATCCTATCAGCACCCGCTTGGTGCATGGCAAGCGCCGAAGGCTCTGCTGAGCCCTCGGCGTGCCCGCGCGGTCAGCTGCTGCCGTGCTTGCCCTGCGCCTTCAGTTCGGCAACGGTCTTGCCGCCTACGCCCCAGGCGTCGGTGGCGATCTCCTGGATCACCACATAGGTGGTGGACGGCGGCTTGCGCAGCACGCGCTCGAGCAGTTCGGTGACGCCTTCGATCAGTTGGCGGCGCTCGTCGGCGGTGACGCCTTCGTCGGTCACCTGGATGTTCACGTAGGGCATTGCGATTCTCCGTTGTTGTTCGAAAGGTTTGCTTACCAGACGCCAGTGGTGGAGCCGCCGTCGACGTTGAGGATGGTTCCGCTGACGAAGGTCGAATCGGTCAGGTAGAGCACCGCGTCGACGATATCCTGCGGATTGCCGATCTCGCCACTGGGCGACAGGCCGCGAAGGAATGCGCGGGTGCCTTCGTCATCGGGGTGCAGCGGGGTCTCGATGATTCCCGGTGCCACGGCGTTGACCTGCACGTGGGCAGACGCCAGCTCCAGCGCCAGGCCCCGCACCGCGCTGTTCAGGCCGCCCTTGATCAGTACCGGCAGCAGCGCCGGGACCTTCACGTTGGGCTGCATGGCGATGGAAGCCGTGATGGCGACGATATGTCCTGAACCCTTGGCGGACATGTGCTGCGCGGCAACCTGGGACGGGTAGAAGAAGCCCTTGAGGTTGGTGTCGACGATGGATTCGAGGTCTTCCTCGGTGTAGTCGCCCACCGGCTTGGCGATGAAGATGCCGGCATTGTTGATCAGGATATCCACCTGGCCGAAAGCCTCGATGGCCTGGGCGAACAGGCGTTTGGCGGTGCCCGGTTGGGCGATGTCGCCGGCTACGGTAAGGAAGTTGTGCGGGTTGCCCAGCCGGGCGGCGGCTTCGTCCAGGCGGGCCTGGGTGCGGGCGTTGCCGACCACGTTGTAGCCGCGCTCCAGGTAGGCGCGGGCGATGGCGAAGCCGAGGCCGCTGGAGGCGCCGGTAACGATGACAGTCTTGCTCATGGTATTGCTCCGAGAGTGTGGCGGGGCGGGGTGCCCGCGTCCTGGAGGCCAATCTAGGCTGCAATCTAGGCTTGAAAAATGAGGTAGACGGCATTTGAATTGATACTCCATGTAATCAATCGAGCGCGCCATGCCCCGCCACTTCGACGACCTGCAACTGGGCAGCATCGAGTTGTTCTGCCTCGCCGCGGAAACCGGCAGCTTTACCGCGGCGGCCAACGAGGCAGGGATCACACCCGCCGCGGTGAGCCGTTCGGTGGCGCGCCTGGAGGAGCGCCTGGGCGTGCGTCTGTTCGTACGCACCACGCGGCAGATGCGCCTGACCGAGGACGGCCGCAGTTACTTCGAGCAATGCCGCCAGGCGCTGATCCAACTGGTGGACGCCGAGCGCGCTGTCAGTGGAGGCCAGAGCGTGGCATCCGGGCGGTTGCGTATCAGTGTGCCGACGCCGTACGCGCATTACCGGTTGTTCCCGCGGCTGCCGGAGTTCCGCCGGCGCTATCCGCAGGTGCAGGTGGATGTGCACGTCAGCAACCGCAACATCGACTTTGCGGGCGAGGGGTATGACCTGGCGATCCGTGGCCGCGACCCGGCGGATTCGAGCCTGGTGGCGCGGCGCCTGGAGGAGGCGGAGAACGTGATCGTCGCCACGCCCGAGTACCTGGCGCAGGCCGGCATACCGCAGACGCCGGACGATCTCGCCAGGCACGAATGCATCCAGTTCGAACTGCCCAGCACCGGGCGGCGCGTGCCCTGGACATTCCGCGTGAATGGCAAGCCGGTGGAGAGGGAGACAGCCGGCAGCTTTACGGTGCTGGAGGACTACCTCGCCACCGTGACCCTGGCCAAGTGTGGCGGCGGATTGATGCAGACGTATCGATTTACCGTGCAGGACGAACTGGAGCGGGGCGAACTGGTGGAGGTGCTGAAAGACTACGGCCAGACCACACGGCCATTCCTGCTGATCTACCCCCATGCGCGCCACGTACCGTCGCGGGTGCGTGCGTTCATCGAGTTCATGCTGGAGACGCGCACGTAGGAGCAGGCTTCATTGGCGATAGGTTCGCCACGGCGCCGGTCCTGAAGGGATCGCTCAGACCAGCCCCTTCCCCTGCAAATGCTCCCGCAGGTACTCGATAAACACCCGCACCTTGCGCGTGCTGCGCCGGTGCGGCAGGTAGAGCACGTGCACCCAGGGCCCGAAGGCGCTCTGGTCGCGCCAGCAATCGGGTAGCTGCTCCACCAGCTCGCCGCTTTCGAGGTAGGGCAGCGCGCTCCATTGCGGCAGGAACTGCAGCCCCTGCCCGTCCAGCAGGCAGGAGAGCAGGAAATCGTAGTTGTCGCTGGCGATACGCGGCACGGGCTGGCGGATGCGCAGGCGCTCGCCGTCCTTCTGTACCCACCAGAAATTCCGGTTCAGCAGCGGGTGGCGGAAGATCAGCCAGTCGTGCTGCTCGTAATTCTCCAACGTCACCTCCAGACCCTTTTCCGCGAGGTACCTGGGGCTGGCGCAGAGCAACAGGCGGTTCTCGATCAGCGGCTGGGCGATGACGTCCGGCAGGTCGATGGGGCCGTCGCGCAGCGCGATGTCGTAGCCGCCTTCCACCAGGTCGACGAACTCGTCCAGCAGGTCCACCTCCAGGCGTACCTGCGGGTGCTCGCGCAGAAAGCGGCAGCACACCGCGTTGAAGAAGGCCGGGGCGAAGGAGGGCGGCGAGACGATGCGCAGGCTGCCGCGCAATTCGGTCTGCAGCTGTTCCACTTCTTCTTCGGCCCGTTGCAACTGCATCAGCGCCTGGCGTGCGCCTTCCAGGTAGATGTGCCCGGCTTCGGTCAGCGCCATGCGTCGCGTGGTGCGCTCGAACAGGCGCTGGCCCAGATCGGCCTCCAGCTGTGCCACGCCCTTGGTGATCGCCGAGGGCGTCTTGCCCAGCTGTTCGGCGGCGCGGCTGAAGCCGCCGTGGTCGGCGGTGGCGACGAACATGGTGAGGGCCGTCATCTTGTCCATGGATTGCTTCCTGACAGGAACAGAAGTTGTGCGGGAAGTCAGTGTTAAAGCCGCCGGGGCTTTTGCTTAACCTTCGTCACAGATCAACAATAACGAAGGCTTTGCGATGAAACTACTGATTCCGGCGCTGGTGTCGGCGGCTTGCGCTTTTTCCTCTATGGAAACTATGGCCGCCGCCGACCTCATCTTCCACGGCGGCAAGGTCTACACCGCCGAACCCGGCCAGGCGCTGCAGCAGGCGGTGGCGGTAGAGAACGGCCGCATTCTTGCGGTGGGTTCCGATGCGCAGGTTCTCAAGCTCCGGCAACCGTCCACCCAGGTCATCGACCTGCAGGGTCAGGTGCTGATGCCCGGTTTCATCGATGCCCATACCCACCTGGTGAAGGGCGGCCTGCAGATGCTCCAGGCCAACCTGGACAACCAGGACCTGCCGCTGGCCGAGTTCGAGAGCAAGCTGCGCCAGTGGCGTGACGACGGCCGCGCGCGGCGTGGTCAGTTCCTCTATGTCGGCGGCGTGCCCACGGCGTACTGGGACGAGCTCGGCGAGCTGCAGCAGCGCTTCAACCAGGGTGAATGGGCGAAGCAGCCGATCCTCCTGGCGGGCGGCGACTACCACACTGGCTGGGCCAACCAGGCTCTGCTCGACCTGGCGGGCATCGATGTGGCCAAGGTCAAATCGCTGAAGGGCGAGGAGCAGGCCACCATCGGCCACGGCGCCGACGGCAAGCCCAACGGCTTCCTGGTGGATGCCGGCTTGTACCCGGTGCAGGCGCTGTTGCCGCTGGCCAGCAACGACGAGCTGCTCAAGGCGCTGAAGGGCGCGCAGAGCTACTACCACGAGCTGGGCATCACCGCCTGGATGGAACCCCTGGCGAACGAGAACCCCGGAGGCGACATCCACAACGACTCCGTCGGCGTGCTGCCGGCCTACAAACTGCTGGCGGAGCAGGGCGGGCTGACGGCACACGTCGCCGCGCTGCTGATGGCCGACTCCAAGGCCACACCGGCCGACCTCGACGAGCTGGACAAGGTGCGCCAGCAATTCATCGATGTTCCCAACCTGACGTTGCCGGGCATCAAGGTCTTCGCCGACGGCGTGGCCGAGGTGCCGGCGCAGAGCGCGGCGATGCTCGAGCCCTACAGCAATTCGAAGAAGTACGGCGAGTTGCTGATCGATCCCAGGCACTTCGGTGAGCTGGTCAGCGCCGCCGATGCTCGCGGCTGGCTGGTGCACATCCATGCCATTGGTGACCGCGCGGTACGTGAATCGCTCAATGGCATCGAGCAGGCGCGCAAGGATCGCCACAGCGGCATCCCGCATTCGATCACTCACCTGCAGATGGTCAATCCCAGGGACTTCCCGCGCTTCAAGGCGCTCGACGTCATTGCCGCGATGCAGCTGTACTGGGCTGCCGCCGACGAGAACAGCGTCGACCTGGTCAAACCCTACGTCAGCGCCATGGCCTTCCTGCACATGTACCCGGCGCGTTCGCTGCTGAAGAACGGCGCGACCATTTCCGGGGCCAGCGACTGGCCGATCACCACGCCCGATCCGTGGAAGGCCATCTACCAGGCGATCCAGCGCGTCGGCCCGAAGGGTGTGCTCAACGCCGCCGAAGACATCGACCGGCAGACCATGTTCCAGGCCTACACCCTCAACGCCGCGCGCACCATGCGCCTGGAATCGAGCATCGGGTCGCTCAAGCCGGGCAAGCAGGCGGACCTGATCCTGCTCGACCGCGATGTGTTCACGGTCAAGCCCGAGGCGTTGCGTGATACCCGAGTGCTCAAGACCTGGTTCGCCGGCCGCGAAGTCTATAGTCGTCCGAGCGACAAACTCTGATCCAACCGCAGCGCCCCGGCGCTGCGACCCCGATGAAAAGCAATTGCAGGAGCCTTGCCGTGATTCTTCACACCTTCACCACCGACATCCGCGACCCGCTGCAGCGTGGCCGGCAGATCGGCGAAACCTTCGCCGAGCAGATCCGCCAGAGCGTGGCGCTGTACCTGGATTTCTTCCCGCGCGTCGGCGTGGAGATCGACAAGGCGCGCGCCATCGGTGAAGCCAGCCTGGCAGCGCTGGCCGACTGGTGCCCGGCCTTGGCGAAGGAAGTCGAAGGCCTGGCCCTGGGCGTCGGCCTGCCGCTGTGGCAGTTGGCGGCGCTGAACGCCCGCACCGAAATTCTCGCGGTGATGCCCGAACAGCCGGTAGAAGGTGAATGCTCCACCTCCGTCCATGCCCCCGCCGGCAGCACTGCGCCGCGCAGTTTGCAGACCTGGGACTGGCACGACAGCCTGGTGCCGCACGGCCTGCTGCTGGGCTTCACCGGCAGCACCGGCCTGACCGCCAAGCTGTTCACCGAGTTCGGCATGCTCGGCAAGATCGGCGTAAACAGCGCAGGGCTCGGCGTGCACTTCAACATCCTGCACCACACCAGTGACGACGGCAGCGCCGGCGTGCCAGTGCATGCGATCGCCCGTCGCGTGCTGGAAGAAGCCACCAGCGTCACCGAGGCCATCGACATGGCCCGTTCGGCGCGGGTCAGCGCATCCACCGTGCTCAGTGTGTTCACCCGCAACGACGTGCGCGCCCGCGCCGCCAGCATCGAGATGAGCCCCGCGCACACCGCCGTAGTGGTGCCGCGCGAGGATGGCTGGCTGCTGCACACCAACCACTTCCTCGACGGTGAACTGAGCTGGGGCGAGCGCACGGCGGACGTGTCCACCACCTACGCGCGCCTGGAGCACCTCAAGGCCGCTACCGCCGGCATGACCGGCAAGGCCCTGCGCGAACGTGCCGACGCCTTCTGCGGCGCGGACGGCGACCAGGCGGTGGTGTGCTTCCACCCGGACATGTCCGAACCGGATACCGAACGCTGGGAAACCCTGCTGAGCATCGGCCTGGACACCACGAACTGCGCCCTGGAATACGTCGCCGGCACGCCGAAGAAGCTGGCGGATGAGGGGTTCCTGCGTTTCTGAAAACGTGATGCCAGCTGGTCGCACCCTCTCCCCAGCCCTGGCTGCGCGCCCCGCTCCGAAGGGAGAGGGAGCTGACGGAGTTGCCGATTGGCAAGGTGTTCCGCTTGATGCCGGACAGTCCCCTCTCCCTTCAGGGAGAGGGTTAGGGAGAGGGGCGCGTCAGAGCTCCATTAGTCCGTAGGGCGCATAACGCGTCAGCGTTATCCGCCGCCGAGCTACCGGCGGATAACCCACTCCGGGTTATGCGCCCTGCGTATCACCACATACAAACCCACGCCCCGCGACGGCCCCGCAGCCGCCGCGCGGGTTTCGTGTTGCCACAAAAACAAGAGTGAACCGCCATGATCGACCACACGCCCGCAGCTCCCGGCTCGCGCTCGGCCTTTCGCACCTTCTGCGTTTCCGGCATGGGTACCGCGCTGGAGTTCTACGATTTCGTCATCTACGGCTACGCCGCCGCACTTATCTTCCCGCAGCTGTTCTTCCCCGGCATGGATCGCCTGACCGCCGTGCTGGTCGCCTTTGCGGCGTTCGGCGCCGGCTTCTTTGCCCGTCCGCTGGGCGGCGTGGTGTTCGGCCACCTGGGGGACCGCTACGGCCGGCAGAAGGCGCTGGTCGCTACCCTGGTGCTGATGGGTCTGAGTACCTTGCTGATCGGCTTCCTGCCAACCCACGCCAGTATCGGTGCGGCTGCGCCCGTCCTGCTGGTGCTCCTGCGCCTGGTGCAGGGCTTCGCCGCCGGCGGCGAGTGGGGCGGGGCGGCGCTGTTCGGCATCGAGGTCGCGCCCAAGGGGCGCCGCGGCCTGTGGGGCAGCTTCACGAGCATGGGCATTGGCATCGGCGGTATCTTCGGCTCGGCAGTGTTCGCCATCGTCAGCTTTGCCTTCGACGATGACCTGAGCGGTATCGCCTGGCGCATCCCGTTCTGGCTCGGTGGCCTGCTGGTGCTGATCGGTCTCTACGCGCGCCTGCAGAACACCGCGCCGCAGCCCAGGACCGCGCCGAAGGCCGAGGCACGCATGCCGCTGATGGAGGCCTTCCGCCGCCGTCCGCGCGAGCTGCTGCTGTGCATCGGCATCGCCTTCGGCTACGTCACCATCGCCTACATCGGCAGTACCTTCTTCCTCGCATACGCTACCGATATCGGATACAGCAGCAGTCAGGCCTTGCTGTTCGACTTCTCGTTGTCGGTGGCGATCGTCGCCTCGGCACCGTTCTTCGGGCACCTGTCGGACCGCTTCGGTCGCCGCGCTGTGATGATCTTCGGGGCGGCGATCATGGCGCTGGGGCTGTTTGCCTTCTTCCCGCTGATCGGGCTGCACAGCTTGCCGCTGGCGCTGCTGGCGTACGTCGCCGTGGGCTTCTTCATGGGCGCGACCCAGGGGCCGATCCCGGCGTTTCTCGCCGAGCAGTTCCCGCGGGAAATGCGCTATTCGGGGATTTCCTTCAGCTACCAGATCGGTGCGGCGCTGGGCGGCGGCACGGCGTCGAGCATTGCCACGGCCATCCTCATCGCCACCGGCCGCAATCCGTTCGGCGTGGCGCTCTACGGCGCGGCGGCACTGTTGCTGGTGGCGGTGTGTTCCTGGCTGCTACGGGAAACTTCGCACCTGCCCATGGAGGTGATCGACCGCGACGACGCTGCGCCAGACACCGTATCGCTGCAGGCGATCAACTGACAGCGCGCGCCCTGGTGCCCGGAACGAGGCCGAGCACCAGGGCACAGCCGGTCAGGATGATCAGCGCACCTACGCCCTGCATCAGCGACAGGCTCTCGCCCAGTACCAGTGCGCCGACCAGCACGGCGACCACGGTGACGACGAATTCCACGCTGATTGTCCTGGTGGCGCCGATGCGCGCCACAAGCTGGAAGTAGACGACGTAGTTCACCGCGCTGAGCACGCAGCCGCATAGCAGCAGGAAGAGGAAGTCGATGGGCTGCGGCGTGCCGGGCACCGGCACCCAGATCAGCAGCGGCAGGGTCAGCAGCCCGCCGATCCCGAAGGCGCCGCAGGTCACTTCCCAGGGCCCGGCGGTGCGCAGTTTCAAGCTCGCGTAATTGCTGCCGAAGGCCGCGCACACTGCGCCGAATACCGACGCCGCGCAGCCGAGGATGAACTCGTGGGTGACCGGCACCGCCGGGAACCCCACCAGCAACACCATGCCGCAGAAACCCAGCACCAACCCGCCCAGGCCGCTCCAGGTAATGCGCTCCAGGCCCCAGAGGCGGCCGATGAGCATGGAGAACAGCGGAATCCCGGCGACGAAGATTGCCGCCATGGCGGTGCCGATGCGTGGTGTGGCGTAGGTCATGCCGATCAGTTGGCCAGCCACCGTCGTCGCGCCGACCACGCACAGCGGCTTCCACAGCCCGTCGAAATTCAGCCGGCGCCCGGACAGTCTTGCCACCGCAAACAGCGTGAAGCTGGCAATCAGCGCGCGGAAGCTGACTGCGCCGACCCAACCGAACCCGGCGATGGCCTTGAGCAGCACGAGAAAGGACAACCCCCAGCCGATCGCGAGGAACAGGTAGGCGGCAAGGTCGCGCGGTTGCATACGACTCCGGTGACGCGAGGCAGAAGGTGGGCCACCGAAGCGCGGCGGCGAATGCGGCTATCTTGCCGGGCGCTGGTGACGCTTGGGAAGGCGGCGCAGCGACGTTTTTTCTGTCTGCGGGCGCTGTGCTACGCGTACGCGCATTCGACGCGATTGCGCCCCGACGTCTTGCCCCGGTAAAGCGCGGCGTCGGCCTGCTGCATGTACGTATCGAGCGCTTGTGTGCTGGTGAAATTGTCCGAAACGCCGATGGTCGCGGTGCAACGGATCGGCTGGTCGGTGTCGATCCCCAGTACTTCGCTGTGCTCAATGGCGGCACGCGCACGCTCCGCCAACTGGAAGGCACCGGCCCTGTCCGTGTCGAGCGCGACAAGGACGAACTCCTCCCCGCCCAGCCTGCACGTCAGGTCGCCCTGGCGGGCAGTGGCCTTGAGCAGCTCGGCCACACGGCACAACACCAGGTCGCCCACTTTGTGGCCGTGGGTATCGTTGATGCGCTTGAAATGGTCGATATCCACGATCAGCAGGTAAGCGGACACAGCGCCGTGGGAGCGGAAATGCACATCCAGCGCCTCGGTCAGCCCGCGCCGATTGAGCAATTGGGTGAGCGGGTCATGGGCAGCCATGGTGCGCAGTTCATCCGTGAGGCGGCGCAGCACGAGCCAGACGGCGCAAGGCGGAAGCACGGTGCCAAGGAACGACATGTAGATGTAGAAGATCTTCTGGAAGCCGCTGCTCATATCGAGCGCCGCCAGCCCTCCCTGGAGGATCATCACGAACTTCGCAGCGTTCAGTAGGCAGATTCCGCCGATCAGCACGGCGAACACGATCATTTCGACTCGCAGGTCCCTGGCGACGGTGCGCCGCGCATAGAGCACCGCCACCGCCATGGCCAGGAAGAGCAGCGCGCACGAGCCTGCCAGCAAGGCATGGCGCGCCTCGCTGCCGAGCGTTGACTGCACCACCACCTGCAAGGCCGTATAGAGGGCGGCCAGCGCGAGCAGTGGCCGCCAGACCGGGGGCGGGCGATCGAAGAAACGCAGGGCGCCCAGCACGTACGCTACCGGGGCGCAGAGGGTCAGCGTGTGGTTGATCAGGCTCATCGCCCCCCAGCTCGCAGGGCCGCCTAGCAGTTGCAGAATGTAGGCGAGCCCCAGCAGCAGGTTGCCGAGGGCGAAGACTTCCATGCCCATCTTCTTGCCATTCAACCTGGTGCTGATCAGCAGGAACATCACGCAGAAACAGAGCAGGTGCACGCAGAGCATGCTGAGGATGACTGTGGTGACCATGGGCTCGCGTCAGTGAAAACGTCGCATAGGGGGGGCGAGTGTCGTAGGAGTGCTGGGCGCGTACCTGGCGTACTCGACGGGTTTGTTCCGGGTTTCGGAGCCTAACCAGAGGCGTTGTGCCAGGCAATTGATGTATCGGCCGGTTGGCGGACTTCATGAGCGAGGACGTGCCGGCGATGCGGAGATAGCCTGCGTTGCCTGGCGATGGCTGCAGCGAGGCTCGCCGTCAGGAGCTTCGGCTGGTAGGTATTGGTGAGGAGCGACGGAGCTCGGAAGGTGAAGGCCCGCCAGTGGCGGGCCTTTCTCATGTTGCTGGTGCAGGGTTTCTGGCGATGGAAGACGTGTGCGCCCTGGCTGGCTTCAGCGCGCCGCCCAGGCGTTGAAGCGTTGTTGCAGCTGCTCGCCGTGGTCGGCCCAGAAGCTGGCGTTCATGGCCAACTGCTTGTCCAGGTTCTGCGGCGCGCTCGGCAGGTCGCGGGCCTGGGCGGGGGCAATCTCAGCGGCGGCGGCGAGGTTAACCGGGCCGTAGGCGATATGGTCGGAGTAGGCCTTCTGTTGCTGGGGCTGCAGGGCGAATTCGATGAATTTGCGGCCTTCGGCGGCGTTTTTCGCGCCCTTGGGAATGGCGTAGGTCTCGATGTCGTAGATGCCGCCGTCCCACACCACCTTCAGATTGGTTTCGTTCTGCACCGCGGCGATGCGGCCGTTGTATACCGCGCTCATCACCACGTCGCCGGACATCAGGTACTGCGGCGGTTGCGCGCCGGCTTCCCACCACTGGATGTATGGCTTGATCTCGTCGAGCTTGCGGAAGGCACGGTCCTGGCCCTCCTGGGTGGCGAGCAGGTCGTAGATGTCCTTGTAGGGCACGCCGTCGGCCATCAGCGCGTATTCCAGGGTGTACATCGGACTCTTGCGCAGGCCGCGCTTGCCCGGGTACTTCTTCACGTCCCAGAAGTCAGCCCAGCCGGTGGGTGCGACTTTCAGCTTGTCGGCGTTGTAGGCCAGCACCGTTGACCAGACGAAGATGCCGGCGCCGCACGGCTGGATGGCGCCCTTGACCAGCTTGGGCGCCAGGGCGGCGATGGCCGGGTCGCTGCCCAGTTCCTCCAGCAGGCCGTCGTCGCAGGCGCGGGTCAGTTCGGGCATTTCGAGCTCGACCACGTCCCAGGTGACGCTGCCGGTATCGACCTGGATCTTGACCTTGGCCATCTCGCCGTTGAACTCGTCGGCGATGATCTTGCTGCCGGTCTGGGCGCTGTAGGGCTCGTAATAGGCTTTCTGTTGCGCGGCCTTGTTGGCGCCGCCCTGGGAGGCGACGGTGATATCGGCCAGGGCAAGGCCTGAAAGACCGGTCAGGGGGAGGCAGGCGAGGGAAAGGACAACGGCGCTGCTCAGAGACTTTGGCATTGTTATGGGCTCCGATGGGGCTTCGTGAGGCTGCGTGAAGACAGGGGGCCGGGTGTCGGTGACGACACGGCCTGTGCTCCAGTCTCCGCGCGGCGCGCTCGGCGAGACATCAGACAGATTTACAAATCGCTCTTGGGTGGTTCATACCTTTGTACGGATTTCAGCTCGCGCGCCCGATGTGATCCTTGCCCGGCGCCCGCGATCTGTGTGCAGAACCACCGTCTGCTGGAGACCCCATGCCCATTTCCATACAGGACATCATTGACGATCCCGCCCTGGCGACCCGCCTGGTGGCCGGCGCCAGCCATGCCAGCAGGAAACTGCGCTGGGCGCATGCGTGCGAGTTGCCGGACCCGGCGCAGTGGCTGGGCGAGGGCGAGCTGCTGATGACTACCGGCATAGGCATCCCGGCGGGTGCGGAGCCCCAGCGCGACTATGTCGAACGGTTGGCCGCGGCCCGTGTCGCCGGGCTCATGCTGGGTGAGAACATGCAGGCGCCCAGGAACATCGAGTCGCTGCTGGCCACGGCGCAACGCCTGGATTTCCCTCTGTTGCTGATCCACAAGTCGGTGCCGTTCTCGGCGGTGGCGCGGGCGATCATCGACACCAGCAAGCAGGAGGAGCTGGAGCGCCGCGGCGCAGTGACGCGCATCTACGAGAGTGCCCGCATGGGCTTGCGCAATAACGGCCTGGAGTTTCTCCTGCAACGCCTGGCCGCGGATCTGCGCACGTGCCTCTATCTGTTCGACGCCCAGACCCTGGAGCCCTGGCATCCGGGTCTTGCGCCTTTGCCGTCAGGCTGGCGCGAGCGCCTGGGCAGGCGCAGCGGCACAGCAACCACGGTGACCCGGCATGCCTCCGAGGAGGGCGAAGCGTTGTCCATGGCGCTGCCATCGATTCCGGCGTGCAAGGTCCTGGCGTGCGGCGGCCTGCTCGACTACGGCCTGCTGCACCATGTTACGGCGGTGCTGGGCATCGAGTTGGAGCGCCAGCAGGTCGAGCAGGAGCGGCTTCTGCGTCAGGGCTGGGAGCTGCTGGATGATCTGCTGCGGCAGCGGCTGAGCGAGCGGCCTGCCCACGAGCGCCTGAGCGCGATGGGCTTCCCGGTGGGCAAGGCGCTGTTCGGCATTGCCCGCTGCCAGGCGGAACTACCCGAGCGCTGGAGCCAGCGCCTGCACCTGCAGGGTGTGGCGGTGCTGGCGCGGGCCCAGGGCGAGGAACTGATCCTGCTGCTGGCGAGTGCCGATTCGGCGCAGACGGTACAGCAGGCGCTGGATTGCCCGCTGGGGCTGTCCGACCCCCTGGGCCACGCGGGGCGCACCAGCGAGGCGCTGCGTGAAGCGCGCCTGGCCCTGGCGCACACCTCGGCCAGTTGTCCGCTGGCGCACTATGCGCGTTCCGCCGGCGAGCTGCTGTGGCTGCCCTCCAGCCTGGAGGAAGCGCTGCTGGTGCACCGCCGGGCGCTGGGAGCGCTGGCCGACTATGACGGCGAGCATGGCGCCCAGCTGGAGCACACCCTGCTGGTGTTCCTGGAGCAGAACCGCTCGTGGCAGAAGACCGCCGAGCGGCTCAGCGTGCACCGGCAGACGCTGGTCTATCGCATCCGCCGAATCGAGGAGATCACCGGCCTCTCGCTGGACTCCACCGAGGACGTCGCGGTGCTCTGGATTGCTCTGCGAGCGGCGCAGATCGCCGGGCTCGGTGCCGGCCTCAAGGGATGATCACGAAGCTCTTGCGCAGGGTTTCACGGATGTCCCAGGTGCCCTGGCAGTCTGCCGGAAAGAGGATGGCGTCACCGGCGCGCAGTTCGATCGGCTCGCCGCTGTCGGGAACGAAGAAGCCGTGGCCGCTGATGAAATGGCTGAACTCGCGCTGCAGGATCTGCCGGCGGAACCGCCCCGGCGTGCACTCCCACACGCCGGTGAGCAGGCCGCCCTGGCCTTCGGCGGCATGGGTAGCCGCCTCGGCGATCGGCGAGCCGACCGGCTCCTTGGCCGGCACGGCGGCAGGGAGGTCGAAGCGGGCAGTATCGGGCAGGTGGATCGGCGGGTTCATGGCGTTCTCCTCGCGCACTCAGGCGCTCTTGTCTTCCAGGCCCACGGGGGCGAATTTGGCCAGTCGCAGGTCGATCCACGACGGCTTGCGGTTCTGTGCCTCGGCCTGCTCCTTGCGCTGTACCGCGCCGCGCACCATCAGGCCGCCGACATAGCGCACCGGCTCGGGCGGGAAGCGCTTGGGCTGCCGGCCGACCAGGCCGCAGCGGCTCCATTCGTCGTTGCGCCCCAGCACCAGGCTGGCAAGGATGCGTGCGCCCAGGCGGGTCGGTCCGACGCCGTTGCCGCTCCAGCCGATGCCGTAGAAGATGTGGGGCGCGCCGTCGAGGTGGCCGAACACCGGCATGCTGTCGTAGGTGCGGTCGATCGGGCCGCACCAGGCATGGGTGATGGCCTCGTCGGCGAGGTTGGGATAGGTGCGGCGGAAGTCCTGCTCGGTTTCCTCGGTCAGGCGCGGGTTGTCGTCGAAACTGTCATCGATCCGGCTCGCATAGTTGATCATCCCGGTGCCCTTGCCGAAGGCGATGCGGCCATCCTGGGTGGTGCGGTAGAAGTCCACCATCAGTTGCGAATCGGTGATGGATTCGCCGCCGGTCCAGCCGATCTGCTCCAGCCGTTCGGGCATGGGTCGGGTCGCGACTATGGTGCTGGTGACTGGCAGGACCAGGCGGCTCAGTTCCGGGATCTGCGCGGCCCAGGCGTTGGTGGCGAGCACGACGCGTGGCGCGGTCACCGAACCTTCGGGAGTGCGCAGCACGGCCGGCTGGCTGCGCTGGATGTCGTCCACAGGGGTGTTCTCGAAAATGCGCACGCCCTTTTCCAGGGCGACCCGGCGCAGACCGCGGGCAAGGCGGGCGGGTTGCACGGTGGCGTTGCTGTCCTCGATCACACCTTCCAGGTGTTGGCGCGAGCCGGCGCGGCGCTCGACTTCGTTGTCCGGCAGGGTGCGAAACACCTGGGCGCCGAGGCTCTCACAGGTGCGCTGCACACCTTTCCAGGAGCCGCGCTGGGCCGCGGTGGTGGCGGTCCACAGCCAGCCGCCACGGCGGAAGTGCGCATCGATGCCATGCTCTTCGCAGAACTGGCCGATCTCTGCGATGTTCGTCTCCGAGGCGCGAGCCAGGCGTAGCGCTTCCTCCTGGCCGCACTGCGCCACCAGCGAGCTGATCTTCGGCCACCAGGACATGACGAAGCCGCCGTTGCGACCGGAGGCGCCACCGCCGCAGATGTCCCGCTCGAGGATCACGATGCGGCATGTCGGGTCCAGCTCGAGCAGGCGCAGGGCGGTCCACAGCCCGACGAAGCCGCCGCCGATGATCGCGACATCGGCATCGAGATGCTCGCGCAACGGTGCGGAAGGGGTGAGTTCGTCGGCGATTTCCTGGAGCCAGAGCGAGCGTTTCATGGCGAGAGTCCGTGGGTTGTTGTTTCCCCCTAATCTCGCTGGAGTGGGCCTGCGTACCTATCATCCATTCCTAACGTTCAAGCACTGCCGTTTCATACAAATGCTCAAATCGCGCCCTTGGCCCAGCGGTCCCGTGGCAGTTCATAACAGAGCCACTGGACGGGTGTGCCGGAGAGGTCCAGCACCGCCTCGTAGGCCAGCTCCGCGCCCAGTTTCGCCGTACCTTTCTGCGAGCGGATGTTGCTCGGCGCGATGTGGAACCACACGCGCTCGAACTGCGCGAAGGCGTGGCCGAGCATCAGCGACTTCAGCTCGAGGTTGGTCGCGCCGCCCCAGTAGCGGTGGTTGATGAAGGTGAAACCGATGCCGATGTCGTCTGGCTGGTCCGGCACCGGGTAATAGCGCGAGCAGCCGATGGCTTCGCCGCTTGCCCGGTCGAGGACCAGCAGGCAGCCGCCGGCGTGTACCAGAAACTGGAAGTAGGGCTCGAAGACCTCGCGGCGATAGCGCTCGGTGGCCGGGTGGCCGGCCCAGGTTTCCGCTGAGTTGGCGGCAGCGTAGAGAGCGTCGAAATCCTCTGCGCGTAACGGACGCAGGTGCAGGGTGTCGCCGAGCAGGGTCGGCTGGTCATTGAAGGTGGTCATGCCGGGCTCCGGGATAATGGGAGCCCAGCTTACGTATGGATTGGCCTGTAGCAGAGTGCCAATCGCAAGGTCTTCGAGGGTGCCAGTGTGCGTGTCAGTCGGCGCAGATTTTCAGGATCGCCCGCGCCGCAGCGTCGGTGCCGCGCGAGGCCTGCATCTGTTCGCGCACGGCGGTCAGTCGTTGCTGCATGGCAGTGTCCGCGAGCAGTTCGGCCAGCGCGCCGGGCAGCGCCACGAGCGGATTCTCGAAGCGCGGCAGGTAGCGCGCGACGCCGACTTCCTCGGCGCGCCGGGCGTTGTCGTGGCCGTCCCAGCAGTAGGGAATGATCACCGACGGCAGGCCGAAATACAGCGC
Source organism: Pseudomonas sp. PVC-3-1 (assembly GCF_057444315.1). NCBI lineage: Bacteria > Pseudomonadati > Pseudomonadota > Gammaproteobacteria > Pseudomonadales > Pseudomonadaceae > Pseudomonas > Pseudomonas sp. PVC-3-1. The sequence goes on along the minus strand of NZ_CM172023.1, from coordinate 4,661,067 downwards.
CTCGCAGAAGCTGTTGTTGCCGCCATGGTGGATGAACAACTGACACTCGCGCAGTACCGCAGGCTGCGGGTACCAGCTGTCGAGGTAGACGTTGTCCGGCACCGTGTCGTAGTGCTCGCGGTAGGCGCCGACGTTGATCAGGAAGCGGTAGGGCAGTTGCGCCACGGCGTCGATCAGCCGGCGCATCATCGCCACGTCGGCCGCGCCCAGGCTGCCGAAGCTCACGTAGATCAGCGGCGCGTCGTTATGCCGGGGAAATTGCGGCGGGATGTACGGCGCCTCGCTGCGCACGCAGCCGTCGAGGTACAGATAGCGCTCGGCCGGCAGCGGTTTTTCGCGCTCATAGCGCACCGGTGTCGGCGACAGCAGCAGATTGAGCCAGGGCGAATCCTCGAGGAACTGGCCGGCGGGCAGGGCGGGGTGGCCGCACTCCGCGAGGAAGCGGGCGAAGCGCTCGTGGGCCGCTTTCGTTGCTTGCAGGTAGTGCTCGCGATACGTCGCGCAGGCCGTTGCATCGCTGCTGCTGGCGCCGGACAGGTAGGGCGGCACGGCGGCGTCGGGCAACTCGGTTTCCGCGCACGAGACCATGCGCACCCAGGGGCAGCCGGCGGCCGAGATGGCCGGGAAACTGACCACGTTGTCCAGCACGATGGCGTCGGGCTTTAGCCGGGCGAGCAACTGCTGCAGCGGCTTCTCCGACTCGATGGCGGTGTCGATGATCGCTTCCCAGGCCGGCGCCACATAGCTGTCGATCTGCGCCAGGGGCGGCTGGTCGAAGTAGGGGACGTTGCGCTCGATGAAGCGCTCCCAGTAGTGCTGGTGGTCGGCGGCGGAGAGCGGCGAGTCCAGCTGCAGCGGGTACTCGGCGAAACCGTACTCGGCGAAGATGCCCTGGAAATGCGCGTGGCAGATGAACACCGGGCGCGCGCCGAGCTCGCGCAGGGCCTGGGCGATGCCAATGCAGTTCAGCGCGGCGCCGAAGCTGGCTTCGGGGAAGAAGGCGATGGTTCTTGTTCTTTGCGTCATGGGCACATCCGGGTGTTGCTCACGGGCACTGCGTGAAACTGATACTGCATTTTTTCGTTAAAAAAAACACCATGAGTGAAAAATACTTAGCGGCGTGCCCCGGCAAATGACTGCGGAATCCCGCGGTTGGCGGTCTGCGGGCGCTGCGCGAAGGACAGCCGCAGGTGCAGGCGCATCAGGTCCGCGGCGATTTCCAGCTGGCCGCGCTCGATCTGCTCGATGATCCGCAGGTGCTCGCGCAGGGCTTCCTGCAGGCGGTGCACGCTGACCATCGGCAGCAGGTTGGGCAGGCGGCGCAGACGCTGGTGCTGCAGCAGCGAGTCGCCAACGAAGCGGTTGCCGCAACCCTGGGCGATCAGCTCGTGGAAGCCGATATCCAGTTCGCGGAATTGCGCCACGTCGAAGCGCTCGATGGGCGCGCCGAGCAGCTCTTCCATGGCGCCACGCAGCAGGGCGAGGCGCGCCAGGTCCGGGTCGAAGCCGGGGGCAAGCAAAGCTTCGGGTTCGAGGATCAGGCGGTAGCGCAGGCTGTCTTCCAGCGCCGCGAGGTTGTTCAGCAGCGGGCGGAACGACCAGCTCTGCCCGGCGCCGCGTTCCAGCACCTGGTCTTCGCTGAGCTGGGCCAGCACCTTTTGCGCGGCGACTCGGTTGATGTCATAGCGGCGCATCAGTTCGCTGGCGCTCAGGCTGTTGCCGAGGCGGCCGGCCATGCGGTCGCGCAGGACCGAGGCGGCGAGGGCTTCCTCCTCGGCCTGGGGCAGGGCGGGGCCCAGCACCTGGGCAGAAGGGTCTGCCGAAAGCCGATAGCCCTTGCCCGGCTCGTGGGCCACCAGTTGCTGCTCCAGCAGCAGGTCCAGGCCGGCGCGGATCAGCGTGCGCGATACGCCAAAGGTGCGTGCCAATTGCTGCTCGGACAGGCCGTCGCCATCCCCCAGCCCAGTGTCCTGGGCGTGCTCGATGATCCGCCGGGCCAGTTCCAGGTGGTTGGTGCGTGGTCTTTTCTCGGTGTCCTTGCTCAAGCGGCTTCTCTCCAGCGGGCCCCGGCAGGCTTGTGGGCGCGGGGCGACCCCTTATGCCACAGCGGGGGTGGTCCAACAAGAATATGGAAATGGTTGTAGGAAATTGTTGACTTCGCCAGCGGTTCGGTTTTTATTTTGAAAAAAAGACATGTAGTACGCTTTTCGTTCCGCTGCCGTCGACACACAAAAACAACCATCGTCAGGTGCGCAAGATGAAGCTGAAGACCATGCTCTACGCAGGGGCGACCCTCGCGCTCACGCTGTCCGCCACCACGGCCAGTGCCAAGGATCTGGTGATCTCCATCTGGGACGGCTACATGGCCCCGGATAACCTGGAGAAATTCCAGAAGGCCACTGGCCTCGAAGCCGACAAATCCCTCCACGCCACCAACGAAGAGATCATGGGCAAGCTCATGGCCTCAGGTGGTGAAGGCTACGACGTGGTGTTCGTGTCCTCGCCCTTTGCGGAGATCCTGCACAAGCAGGGCCTGCTCGCCGAGATCGATCCGGCGAAGGTGCCGAATCTCAAGAACCTCTACCCTGAAGCGCAGAAGCTCGAGTACGACGTCGGCAACCACTTCTCCGTGCCTTACACCTGGGGCACCACCGGCATCTGCTACCGCTCGGACAAGGTCAGCCCGGCACCTTCGAGCTGGAGCGATCTGCTCAAGCCCTCCGACGCTCTCAAAGGCAAGACCACCATGCTGGCCACCGACCGCTGGCTGCTGGGCGCGGGTTTCCTCGCCAATGGCTGGTCGGTGAACGACGGCAACCCGGACCAGATCAACGCGGTGCGCGACCAACTGATCGCCACCAAGAAACGCCTGCTGTCCTTTGACGACACCACCTTCTACTCCAAGCTGGCTTCGGGCGAGGCGCTGATGGCCCACGCCTGGGACGGCTGGTGCAACTACGGCACCCAGGCCAACGAGTCGATCAAGTTCGTCGTGCCCAAAGAGGGCTCCGACCTGTGGGTGGACACCATGGTCGTGCTGAAAAGCTCGAAGAACCCGGACGCCGCCTACCGCTTCATCAACTACATGCTGGAGCCGGCGAACCACGCCTGGGTCGCGGAAAACATCCTCTACAAGGTACCCAACCAGGCGGCGATGGCGACCCTGAAGCCGGACCTGCTGGCCAAGTACCCGAACCTCACCACCACGCCGGCCGAACTGGTCAAGCAACAGCAGTTGCGTGATGTGGGTGGCTCGACGCAGAAGGCGTACACCCGCGCCGTAACGGAAATCATGGCCGCTCAGTAAGGCCGATGGGGCGTCGCACTGGCGCCCCGCAATTCTCTCCGGAATAACCCTGAAGCACCCCGCCTGGCGTGGGGTTGGGGGAACTACGCATGACCGCTTTATCCGCCGACCGCAAATTGTCGGCCTGGCTGCTCGCGCCCGGTCTGGGCTGGCTGGCCCTGTTCCTGCTGCTGCCGTGCCTGCTGGTGCTGGTCTACAGCTTCCTCGAGCGCGGTGCCTACGGCGGCATCGACTATGTGTTCACCTGGGAAAACTACCGCCGCGCGGTGGACCCGCTGTACCTCGACATCCTCCTGCGCTCGGCGAAGATCGCCGGCCTGGCCATGTTGTTCGCGGTGATCATCGGCTACCCGGCGGCCTACGCCATCACCCGCACCACGCCACGCCGGCAGGCGGTGTACCTGTTCCTGGTGATGCTGCCGTTCTGGAGCAACTACCTGATCCGCACCTACGCCTGGATCGTGCTGCTCAACCGCGAAGGCCTGCTCAACCGACTGTTCAGCCTGCTGGGCTACAGCGGCGAGCCGATCAGCCTGCTCTACACCGACGCCACCGTGGTGCTCGGGCTGGTCTACAACTACATCCCCTTCGTCATCCTTGCCATCTACAGCTCGCTGTCGCGCATCGACAATGAGCTCTGGGAAGCCTCGCGAGACCTCGGCGCCTCCGGCTGGACCACCTTCCGCCGGGTGATCCTGCCGCTGTCGGTACCGGGCGTGGCCGCCGGCGCGGTATTCGTCTTCGTGCTCTCCATCGGCAACTTCATTACCGCCGACCTGCTGGGTGGCAAGCAGGTGCAGATGGTCGGCAACCTGATCTACGCGCAATTCCTCACCGCGCGGGACTGGCCTTTCGGTGCGGCGCTGAGCTTCTTCCTGATCGGCATCATGCTGCTGTTGCTGTTCATCCAGGCCATGGTCTCGCGCCGGGCCCAGGGCGCGGAGGGCGAACGCCATGCGTAACTCATCCGGCATCGCCCTCGGCACACACCTGTGGCTGGTGTACGCCTTCCTCTATGTGCCGATCCTGGTGCTGATCCTGCTGTCGTTCAATGCCAGCGGCCTGCCCACCGCGTGGGGCGGCGCGTCGCTGAAGTGGTACGCCAAGCTGCTGGCCAACGCGTCGATCCAGCACGCGGCGCTGAACACGCTGATCGTCGCACTGACCTCCACCTTCATCGCCTGCGTGCTCGGCACCTTGCTTGCGCTGGGCGTGGAAATGCGCGCCCGCAGCAGCGGCAGGAAGGGCAGCAACATCGCCGACACCCTGCTGATGGCGCCGATGATCATCCCCGATATCGTCCTGGCCATCGCGCTGCTGAGCTTCTTCAACCTGCTGAAGATGAGCCTGGGGCTGCACTCGATCATCCTCAGCCACGTGGTATTCAACATTGCCTTCGTCTGCGCGGTGGTGCGCACGCGGCTCAAGCACTTCGACTACTCGATCCTCGAAGCCTCCATCGACCTGGGCGCCGGCTGGTTCACCACCGCGCGCCGTGTGCTGTTACCAGCGATCTTCCCCGGCGTGCTGGCCGGCGGGCTGCTGGCGTTCACCCTGTCGGTGGACGAATTCATCATCGCCTTCTTCAACTCCGGTTCCGGCAGCGCCTCCACCACGCTGCCGATGCAGATCTACTCGATGATCCGCTTCGGCGTGACCCCGGAAATCAACGCCCTCGCCACCCTGGTGATGCTGGTCAGCTTCACCGCGCTGTTCGCCTCCCAACGTCTGAACAAGGTGCCCAAAGCCCATGACTAAGTCTTCCGACCTGCTGGTGCTGGACCAGGTCAGCAAATCCTATGGCGAGGGCCTGACGGCGGTGGACCAGGTGTCCCTGGCGATCCGCGAGAACGAGTTCTTCGCGCTGCTTGGCCCGTCCGGCTGCGGCAAGACCACGCTGATGCGGATGATCGCCGGCTTCGAGACGCCCAGCTCCGGCGCCATCTATCTCAACGGCCAGGACATCTCGCCGCTGCCGCCGAACAAGCGCCCGCTGAACCTGATGTTCCAGTCCTACGCGCTGTTCCCCAACATGACCGTGCGCAGCAACATCGCCTATGGCCTGGAGATGGAGAAGCTGCCCGCCGGCGAGATTCGCCAGCGTGTCGACGCGGTGCTGGAAACCGCGCAGCTCGGCCCGCTCGCCAACCGTCGCCCGGACCAGCTTTCCGGTGGCCAGCGCCAGCGCGTCGCCCTGGCCCGCGCACTGGTGAAGCGCCCGCGCGTGCTGCTGCTGGACGAACCCCTCGGTGCGCTGGACAAGAAGCTGCGCGAGAAGATGCAGCTGGAACTCAAGCGTCTGCAGCACGAGAGCGGCATCACTTTCATCATGGTCACCCACGACCAGGAAGAAGCCCTGGTCATGTCCGACCGCATGGCCGTGCTGCGTGACGGCAAGGTCTGCCAGTGCGGCAGCCCCAGCGAACTCTACGAGAACCCGGGCAGTCGCTTCGTCGCCGACTTCATCGGCGTCAGCAACCTGATCGAGGGCCGGCGCGTGGGCACCAATCGCCTGCAGGCAGGCGACCAGGTGCTGAACATCGAGACTACCGCCGAGTCGAGCCCCGAGAGCGTGACCCTGGCGCTGCGCCCGGAACGTCTGCGCGTGCTCACCGACGCCACGCCGGCCACCGACAACCAGGTCCATGGCGAGGTGGCGGAGGTCGCCTACCACGGCCTGGACACCAACCTGCACGTGAACACGGCGCTCTCCAGCAAGCCGCTGATCGTCCGCGTGCCGTCTTCGGACTACGACTTCTTGCGCCTTGCCGCCGGCATGCCGGTGCGCCTGGGCTGGGATGCGCGGCACGGCCGCGTGCTGACTCACTGATTGCTTCAAGAACAAGACTTACAGGAGAGCACCATGAGTAGTGAACGCAAGGTCATCGCATTCTTCCCCGAGGCCGCCTACGGCCCGGCCCTCAATTCGGTAGGCATCGCCCAGGCCTGCGAGGCGTTGGGGCACAAGGCGGTGTTCCTCACCGATCCGGGGATGACCGGGGTGTACTCGGCCTACGGCTTCGAGGAGCACTACGTGAACATGTCCGAGCCGATGCCGGCGGAAGAGATGGCGCGCTACTGGACCGACTTCATCAACGGCCACATCCCCAACTTCCGCAAGGCCCCGATCGACCAGCTCGACAACTACGTGAAGGAATGCTGGGAGGCCATCGTCTCCACCTCCAAGTGGGCGCAGAAGGAACTGCCGGCGATCCTCGACCGGATCAAGCCGGACCTGATCTGCGTGGACAACGTGATCCTCTTCCCGGCCATCAAGCATTACGGCAAGCCGTGGGTGCGGATCATCTCCTGCTCGGAAAACGAAGTGCATGACCCGGACATCCCGCCGTATCTGTCGGGGATGAGCGTGGAGGACAAGGACGGTCACGCGCGCTTCCAGAAACGCTTCGAAGAAGTGATCGCGCCGATCCATGCCGACTTCAACGACTTCCTCGCCGAGTGTGGCGAGCGTCCGTATCCGCTGGGCACCTTTTTCGAAGAGTCGCCCTACATGAACCTGCTGTTGTACCCGGACCCGGTTAAGTTCCAGCGCCGCCATCCGTTGCCGGCGCGGCAGTTCCACTACCTGCAGGGCTGCGTTCGCACCGACAAGCCCTACGAGATCCCGCAGTTCAAGGCGCACAACGACAAACCGCTGCTCTATGTCAGCTTCGGCAGTCTGGGCTCGGGCGATGTCGATCTGCTCAAGCGCCTGGTCACCACCATCGGCAAGCTGCCGTACCGCGCGCTGTTCAACGTCGGCGAGCACGTGGAGAAGTACACCGACCTGCCGGACAACGTGATCATCTCCAACTGGTACCCGCAGCCCTCGGTGATCGCCCAGGTCGACGGGGTAATCCACCACGGCGGCAACAACAGCTTCACCGAGTGCCTGTTCTTCGGCAAACCGGCCATCGTCATGCCCTACGTCTGGGATGGCCACGACAATGCCATGCGTGCCCAGGAAAGTGGCCACGGCCTGCGCATGGACCGCTACGACTGGAGCGAGGAAGACCTGGCGCGCAATATCGCCCAGTTGCTGGGCGACGAACTGATGAAGGGGCGCCTCGCGCGCACCAGTGACTACATGCGTTCGCGCAAGGGCCCGGAAGACGCCGCGCGTATCCTCGACCAGCTCGCCCAGGGCAAGGCGGTGAACCATGCCTGAGTGCAAGAGCCCCTTCTTTAATGGCGCCGCCAGCGCACCGTACATCCGCGGTGCCCGCGACTATGACGACCTGGTGGACTGGGGCGTGCAGTCCGACGCGCTGGAGGGCGTCTCGCACTCCAGCGGCCGCCTGCTGTTCAAGGGCCCGAACAACAGCCCGGAAACCGGCCTGTGGGTCTGCACCCCCGGCCGTTGGCGGCTGTCGATTCCACGTGACGAGCTCTGCCACTTCGTTTCCGGGCGCGCCACCTATCGCTCCGACGAGGGCGAAGTGATCGAGGTCGAGCCCGACACCCTGGTGCTGTTCCCGGCCGGCTGGACCGGCGAATGCACCGTGCACACCACGTTGCGCAATCTCTACATGCTGGCGTGATTTCGTAGGGCGCATAACGCCCCACGCGTTATCTGCCGTCGATCCTGCGCCGAACCCATCGGCGGATAACCGCAAGCGGTTATTCGCCCTATGCCTTATCCGGCCGCCCGAGTGGGTGGCCATTGCTGGAGAAAGACATGAAGACCCCCGTTATCTATCGCCCTCTGCAAGTCACCGAACTCAAGGACTGGGGCGTAATCCCGACCATGCTCGAGGGCGAGTCACATGTCAGCGGCGTGGTCCTGCACAAGGGGCCCGAAGGCCAGTCCGAATGCGGCATCTGGCACTGCACGCCGGGCAAGTGGTTCTGCCACGTGACCAGCGACGAGTTCTGCCACTTCCTCGAAGGCCGCTGCACCTACGTGCACGAGTCCGGCGAGGTGATCGAGATCGAGCCGGACACCGCGGCCTTCTTCCCAAAGGACTGGAAGGGCGTGTGCACCGTGCACGAGACCATCAAGAAGGTCTACATGATCCGGTGATGCCATGAACCTGCCTTGCGAAACCACCCGTACCGCCGCCCGCGAGACTTTCCTGGCGAGCAGCGACCTGGCCGGCGCGGCCATCACCGCGCTGCCGGCGGATGCCTCGGCGCGGCGCTACTTCCGCGTCGACGGCAGGGGCCTGCTGCTGATGGACTCGCCACCCGGCGCCGAGCCGCTGGCACCCTACCTGCGGGTGGCGCAACTGCTGCGCGACTGCGGGCTGTCGGCGCCCGGCGTGCTGGCCGCCGACCGTGAACTGGGCCTGGCGCTGATCGAGGACTTTGGCGACGCCACCTACACCCGGCTGTTCGCTGCCGGCCACAACGAGACGGAGCTGTACCGTCTCGCTGTGGACGCCCTGGTGCGTCTGCACCGCGCCGGCCCGCAAGCAGCCGAGGGCGTACCGGCCTACGACGGGCAGAAGCTGGGTGAGGAGGCGGCGCTGTTCATCGACTGGTATGCGCCGCTGCTGGTCGGCGAGAAAGCCGCTGCGCAACTTCGCGAGCGCTATCTGACGGAATTCGCCGCGCTCTGGCGTGACGTGTCCCTGCGCCGCGAGGTGCTGGTGCTGCGCGACTACCATGTCGACAACCTGATGCTGCTGGAGGGCAGGGCGGGCGTGGCGGCGTGCGGGCTGCTGGACTTCCAGGACGCGCTGTTCGGCGCACCGGCCTACGACCTCATGTCGCTGCTCGAAGACGCGCGCCGCGACATCCCCGAAACCCTGCGCGTGACCCTGCTCACCCATTACCTCAGCCAGCGCCCGGAAGTGGACGGCCGGCGCTTCATGACGGATTTCCAGGTGCTCGCCGCGCAGCGCCACGCCAAGGTGCTGGGCATCTTCGTGCGCCTGGCCAAACGCGATGGCAAGCACGGTTACCTCAAACACCTGCCGCGTGTGCTGCGCCTGTTCCAGCGCGCGCTCGATAACGAGCACCTGCGTCCGCTGGCGGCGCTGCTCGATTCCCATCTGCCGAACTGGCGCCAGCCGCTGGAGAGCGACGTGATCGCCCAGCGCCTGGCCTCATCCGAATCCCTGCGGAGCATTCCATGACCGACTTCCACGTTGATCTGCCCCTGCGTTTCATCGGCCCGCATTACCAGGGCGTAGCGACGCAGCGCGTGCGCGACATCATCAACCCCGCCGACCTCACCCAGGTCGGTCGCATTGCCCTGTGCGATGCGCAGGACGTAGACGCTGCCATCGACGCGGCCAATGCCGCCCAGCGCGAGTGGAAACGCGTGGACGCGAAATCCCGTGCGGCGATCCTCCATCAGCTGGCGAATGCCATCGAGACCGACCAGGCCACCCAGCGCGAAGTGGCGCGGTTGATGACCCTGGAAATGGGCAAGCCATTCCCCGAGGCCATGGGCGAGCTGGCCAACTGCGCGCCGATCTTCCGCTACTACGCCGAGATGGCGCGCGACGAGGCCGGCAAGGTGGCCGGCACCACGCAGCTCGGCTCGTTCCAGCATGTGCGCTACGAGCCCTATGGGGTGAGCGTGCACATCATGCCGTTCAACTTCCCCATCCTGCTGATGTGCTGGACCCTGGCTGCCTCGCTGGCGGCGGGCAATGCCTGCATCGTCAAGCCGGCGGAAAGCACCACGCTGTGCACGCTGAAATTCATGGAGCACTTCAAGGTACTACCGGCGGGGATGATCAGCTGTGTGCCGGGCGATGCCAGCACCGCGCAGCGCCTGGTGCAGTCCGAGCGCACCCACGCCGTGGCTTTCACCGGCAGCGTGGCTGCCGGCAAGGCGGTGGCGGTGGCCTGTGCCGAGCGGATGAAACCGGCGGTGATCGAGGCCGGCGGCAGCGACCCGATGATCATCTCCCGTCATGCGCCGCTGGAAGTCGCGGCGGCTGGCGCGGTGACCGCCGCCTTCCACCTGAGTGGGCAGATCTGCACCTCGGCGGAGCGTTTCTATGTGGTCGATGAGGTGCATGACGAGTTCGTCGCCCGCTTCGCCGAGCGCACCCGCGCGCTGCGCATCGGCCACGGGCTGGAGCGCTCCGAGATCGGCCCGATGGTCAGTGAGGCAGCCCGCGCCAAGGTTATCCGCCTGGTGGACGACGCCATCGCCAAGGGCGCCACGCTGGTCTGCGGCGGACGCATCCCGGAACAGTTCCCGGTGGGCTGGTACTACGAGCCGACCATCCTCACTGACGTCACTCCGGCCATGGCGATCTTCCACGAGGAGTGCTTCGGTCCGGTGGCGGCAATCTGCAAGGTGAAGGATTTCGACGAGGCCGTGCGCCTGGCCAACGATTCACCCTTCGGCCTGGGCGCCTCGCTGTTCTCCACCGACCTGGCCGAGGCCATGGAAGCGGCGGACCGCCTGGAAGCGGGCATGGTCTGGGTGAACAACCCGCTGATCGATAACGATGCACTGCCGTTCGGTGGCTGGAAGATGTCCGGCATGGGCCGCGAGCTCGGTCGCCAGGGGCTGGACGCGTTCCGCCGGTCGAAGATGGTGATCATCGACCACCAGCCGCAGATTCATTCCTGGTGGTATCCCTATAGCGACGAAGTGTTCTACCAGGGCTGATCTGATCCTCAATGAGATCAGGCCGTGGCGCGGCCGAGCCTTTCCAGCAGCCGCGCCTTCACCTCGGGCCACTCGCTGTCGATGATGCTGAAGCGCACCGAGTTGCGCTTGCGGCCGTCGGGCATGATGCGTTCATGGCGGACGATACCTTCCTGCACGGCGCCCAGGCGCAGGATGGCGGCGCGGGATTTCTCGTTCAGCTCGTCGGTGGTGAACTGCACGCGCACGCAGTCGAGTTCCTCGAAGGCGTAGGTGAGCAGCAGGAGCTTGGCCTCGGTGTTGATCGGCGTGCGCTGCGCCGACAGGGCGAGCCAGGTATGGCCGATCTCCAGCTTGCGGTTGGCGCGGTCGACCTTCCAGAAACGGGTGCTGCCGACGATCTTCCCAGTGCGCCGATCGAGGATGGCGAAGGGCAGCACGCTGCCTTCTTCCAGGCCTTTTTCGGCCTTGGCGATGTAGCCAGCGACGGTATCCCGCCCTGGAACCACCGTGACCTTGAGGTTCCACAGCTCTCCATCGGCAGCGGCGGCCAACAGGGCGTCGGCGTGTTCTGCGCGCAATTGAATGAGTTCGACGTGATCGCCGGTCAGGTGGGGGCAGGTGAGGTTGGGCATGTTTCGGGGCTCTGCTTGGAACGAACCCAGAGCCTACCGGATGCCGAGCGCTTTTCGTAGGAGCGAGCTTGCTCGCGATCAGTCGGCAAGGCTGGCGCTGGTTGGGTTCGCGAGCAAGCTCGCTCCTACAGGCTGGAGTCCTGCGCGGTCCTTGGAGGAGCGAGCTTGCTCGCGAACTGCATGGCACAAGGCCAAGCGCGAAGCGGGGCCGTCGGCGCGAGGCACTACAACAACAGGAACCCCTGCGGCCCCTTGGGTTGCGCAGGATCGGCGACGAACTTCAGTCGTTGCGTCTTCCACCAGCTCGGCAGCAACCGCCTCACCGCCGGTTGATTGAAGCGGTCATCCAGCAGGTAGATCACTCCCGAGTCTGTCGGCGTGCGGATCACCCGCCCGGCCGCCTGGACGACCTTCTGCAGGCCGGGGAACAGGTAGGTGTAGTCATACCCGTCGCCGAACATGCCCTGCATGCGCTGCTTGATCTCCTCGTTGACCTCGTTCACCTGCGGCAGGCCCAGCGTGGCGATGAAGGCGCCTATCAGGCGATCGCCCGGCAGGTCGATGCCCTCGCCGAACGCGCCGCCGAGCACGGCGAAACCGATGCCTTGCGAGTGCGTGGTGAAGCGGTCGAGGAAGGCCTGGCGTTCGATCTCGTTCATGCTGCGCGACTGCACCCAGCGCGGGATATCCGGGTGTTCCGTGGCGAAGCGGTCCAGTGCCTGTTGCAGGTAGGCGTAGCTGCTGAAGAACGCCAGATAGTTGCCGGGGCGGGCGCGGAACTGGCGGGCCATCAGGGTACTGATCGGCGTCAGGCTGGCCTCGCGGTGCTGGTAGCGGGTCGACAGGTTGCCCAGTGCGTGGACTTCCAGTTGCTCGGCGCGGAAGGGCGATTCCACCTCGCGCCAGGTGGTGTCTTCCGGCAGACCGAGCAGATCGGCGTAGTAATTGGCCGGGTTCAGCGTGGCGGAGAACAGCGTGGTGCTGTGGGCCACTTCGAAGCGTTCGGCGAGGAAGGGCGCTGGCACCACGTTGCGCAGGCACAGGGTGGAGAGTGTGCGCTGACCGCTGCCGTCGTGACGGGTGATGTCGAACAGCGAGTGCGGCCCGTAGGCTTCGGCCAGCCGGCAGAACAACATGGCATCGAGGTAGAAGCGCAGCAGTTCGGCCTCGTTGCCGGTGGGCTGGTCGGTGAGGTGGTCGGTGATGGCGCTGACGGCCTTCTGCAACATGGCGATGAACAGGTCCGGTACCGCCGGGTAGATCTGGTAGTCGACCTCCTGGTCGCGGTGCATCTGGTTCCAATGCCGGCCGACGCGCTCCAGCACGCCTTTGAGCCCGGCCGGGGCGACCTTGCGCAGCGCGTTGAACTCACTCTGGTCCAGCTCGGCGCTGTACATGCCGCGGCCGCGCTCGATCAGGTTGTGCGCCTCGTCCACCAGCAGGGTGACCTTCCAGTCGTTGAGCACGGTAAGGCCGTAGAGCAGGGCGGTCATGTCGAAGTAGTAGTTGTAGTCACCCACCACCACGTCGGCCCAGCGGCACAGTTCCTGGCTCAGGTAGTAGGGGCACACCTGGTGCTCCAGCGCCACGTTGCGCACCGCCTCCTGGGTCAGCCAGCGCTGCTTGAGCGCGGCCTCGCGGGCGGCGGGCAGGCGGTCGTAGAACCCCTTGGCCAGCGGGCAGGAGTCGCCGTGGCAGGATTTGTCCGGATGCTCGCAGGCCTTGTCGCGGGCGACGTGTTCCAGCACCCGCAGCGGCTGGGCAGCATCCTGTTGGCGCAGGGTTGCCAGGGCGTCGAGAGCCAGCCGCCGGCCGGGAGTCTTGGCGGTGAGAAAGAACAGTCGGTCGAGCTTCTGCCCGGGGAAGGCCTTGAGCTGCGGAAACAGCGTGCCGAGGGTTTTGCCGATCCCTGTGGTGGCCTGCGCCATCAGCGTCTGGCCGTCGCGAGCGGCGCGGTAGACGGACTCGGCGAGCATGCGCTGGCCCTGGCGGAAGTCGGCGTACGGGAAGCGCAGCGCCTCCAGGCCCTGGTCGCGTTCGACGCGATGGGCGCTTTCCTGTTCGGCCCACTGCACGAAGCGTTGGCATTGCAGATCGAAGAAGGCACGCAGGTCGACGGCGGCGAAGCGCTCGCGGAACTCGGTTTCCTTCTGGGTGATGACGTTGAAGTAGACGACGGCCAGATCGATGGCGTCGATTTCCAGCGTCTGGCACAGCAGCCAGCCGTAGACCTTCACCTGTGCCCAGTGCAGCAGCCGGTGGTTCTGGGGGATGCGCGCAACGTCGCCGCGGTGGGTCTTGATCTCTTCCAGCAGGTTGGCGGTCGGGTCGTAGCCGTCGGCGCGGCCGCTGACCACCAGGCCCGGATACTCGCCGCGCAACGGCAGCTCGGCGATGTAGCCCAGCCCCCGGCGGGAGACCACCGTGGCGTGCCCGGCCATGCCTTCCTGGGCGGTTGGGGCGGGGGTGAAGCGCAGGTCGAGGTCACCTTCCTTGGCGGTGAATTCGCACAGCGCGCGCACGGCGATGGCGTAGCTCATTCGCTTTCGTTCGCCTCGCCCTGCCAGCGCACGTAGCAGACTTCCACCGGCATGCCGTGCTCGGCGCAGAAGGCCAGCCAGCGCTTCTGGTTATCCTGCAGACGGTCGCCGGGGCCTTTCACTTCGATCATCCGATAGCGCGCCTCGCCGGGCCAGAACTGGATCAGGTCAGGCATGCCGGCGCGGTTGGCCCTCGGGTCGGCCAGCAGGCGCTCGAACCACAGCTTCAGGTGCGCCGCCGGCAGGCAGTGCAGGGCTTGCTGCAGCAGGTTTTCGTCGAGCAGCTCCCAGTGCACAAAGGGGGAGAGGATGCCGGACTTGGCGACGTAGGTTTCACGGATCGCGGCGAGGTAGGCGTCGCTGTCCAGCAGTGCCAGGCGCGCGGCAAAGCCTTCGGCGCGGCGGCTGACGAAATCGCCACGGTTCAGATCGCTCGGGCCGGCCTGGAAAGGATGGAAGAAGGCGCCCGGCAGCGGGGCGAAGATCACGTCCCAGCAGAGCAGGCCGAACAGGCTGCAGATCAGCGCATTTTCCACGTAGTGCACGGGCGCTTCTTCCTCGTGGAGCACGGATTGCACGGCGAATTCGACGTTGACGTCGGGGCGCGGCAGTTCCACGTCGATACGCAGCGGCGGTACGGGCTTGACCACTTTTCCGTTCGGAAGGCCGAGCTGGCGTTCCAGCCGCGTCAGCGCACGCTCCACCAGTTGCAGCTCGCCGTCGCTTTCCGGCGCGGCCAGTGCGGTCTGTACCAGGGCGTGGGCATCTTCGAAGCGCTGCAGGCGTTCCAGCACGCGAATCTGCCGCTGCCGCGAGCCACTGGCGGTGGTGCGCTGATAGAGCGCCAGCGCGGCGTCCAGCTCGCCTTCGCGCTCCAGTTGGTGGGCCATGCGGTACAGCAGACGGCCGTGGCGGGCTTGCAGGTAGGTGTTATCGCTGTGGAAGTCGCCCAATTCCGACAATAGCTCGGCGATGGGCTCGCCTGTTTCGAAGCGGACGGCACTGTTCCACAGGTGGATGTAGGCTTCCAGATCGTCGCGACAGCGAAAGGCGCGGGAGTCGGCGGTGATGGGGACGGTTTCGTAGCGGAAGATGCCTAGGTCGGCGAGGACGAACTCCGACCAGTCCTGCTGCAGGTTGCCGAAGAACAGCAGGCGCAGGCGGTCGCACAGCGGCGTCGCCATCAGGGTGTAGAGTTGGTCGAGTTGCGGGTACCAGCCTTCGAATGGCAGCACCTGCCCGTGATAGGCGTGCAGGTACTCGTAGAGTTCAGCCTTTTTCAGCGAACCGCGCGGCAGGTCATCGCGAAAGCGCGCGAGCAGTTCGTCCTTGAGCAGCAGAGGGAGCAGCTCTTCCAGTGTCAGCGGGTAGTCGTCGTCCAGCCAGCCCAGTTCCAATAGCGGCGCGGCGGCGCTGGGAATGTCGCCGATTTCGACATAGCTCAGCTTGCCCGCGCGAAAGTGCGGCCCCTTGCGCATGACCAGCCGCACCAGCAGCGCCCGCGAAGGCAGCGGCAGCGCGCGGAAGTCCGCGATGAACCGGGCTTCCTCGGCGTCGAGCAGGTCGGCGTAGCGCTCGTCGATCCAGTCGAGGGCGCGGTGGAAGTTGGTCAGGTAGTAAAGGCTGGGATCGAGCGGCGCGGACATCGGCAGGCACTGGTTTTACATACAGTGCCAAGGATGGCGTGATGGTGGCTTGGCCGCAAGGGTTAGTGCGGCCTTTCATCGGGAGATGCCTTGCGCTGGGTTTTCAGGATGGCTGTAGGAGCGAGCTTGCTCGCGAACGCATTGCACCGGTTGGCCCGGCGTGAAGCGGGATTCGCGAGCAAGCTCGCTCCTACAAGGGCCGTGCCTGGCCGGCGGATCAGTCGAGGCGAAACACCAGTGCCTTCAGGCCGCTGTCTTCCTCGATGTCGGCGAATTCCGGTGGGTTTTCCAGGCGTTCGATGAAGCGCAGCGGCGGCGCCTCGGCGGCCATGCCCTGGAGGAGGAAGTCCATGCCGACGGCGGGGTCGTTTACGCAGGCCAGTACGGTGCCTGCGCCATCCAGCAGCTCCGGCAGGCGGCGCAGGACGCGGGCGTAGTCCTTGTCGAGGACGAAGCTGCCTTTCTGGAAGCTCGGCGGGTCGATGATGATCAGGTCGTAGGGGCCGGACTTCTTCACCTTGCCCCAGGACTTGAACAGGTCGTGGTCGAGGAAGCTCACCTTCGACAGGTCGTGGCCGTTCAGGCGGTGGTTATCGCGGCCACGGCTGAGCGCCGCGCGGGCCATGTCGAGGTTGACCACCTTCTGCGCACCGCCGGCGATCGCTGCCACGGAGAAGCCGCAGGTGTAGGCGAACAGGTTGAGCACGCGCAGGCCTGCGGAGTTGGCCTGCACCCACTGGCGGCCGTAACGCATGTCGAGGAACAGGCCGTTGTTCTGCTTGCGGCCCAGGTCGAGCTGGTAGCGCAGGCCGTGTTCGCTGATCTGCCAGCCGTCGAAGGTCTCGCCAGCAAGCACTTCCATGGTGCTTTCCAGGGTGTAGCGGTGCTGCAGCATCAGGCTGCGGGCGCCGCTGGCACGCCATACCTCGCTGTCAGCCAGGTCGCTCAGCATCGTCCTGAGGGCCGCCAGCTCCTCCGCTTCAGGCTCACGGAACAGCGACACCAGCAGCACGCCTTCCAGCCAGTCGGCGGTGACCTGCTCCAGCCCCGGCCAGCGGCGGCCGCGGCCATGGAACAGGCGGCGGGTTTCCGCGGGGACGGGGTTCAGGGCGGTGAGCAGTTGCTCTCGCAGGGTGGCGATGGCGTCGGTGTTCATCTTTCCGGTCTTTCTGATTCAGGCGATTGGAGCAAATCGGGGCGGCGATTCTACGCGCTCAGGCGCCATGGCGCTGCACCTGCAGTCTTTCCTCCGGGCGTGGGGCGACGAAGTAGCGGTTGAGCGCTTCGTAGCCGGCCGGGTCCAGCGGCGCGGCGAGCGGGGCAATCGCGTGGCGCGCCAGCAGCCGGTCGCGGCAGGTGGCCGGGTCGACGTCGAGAAAATGCAGGCAGTGCGCCGCACCGGCCTGCTCCGCCAGATCAATCAGCCAGCGGCGGTCGGCCAGGGTGTTGGCGGGGATATCCAGCGCCACGCTGGTGCCGGCGCGCAGCAGGCCGACCACGTGCGGGCCCATGACCTTGCGTACGCGGCGAGCGTAGAGCTGGTAGTCGTCAGGATTGCTGATGCCCCAGGGAAACAGCTCGGCCAGCCATTGTTCCTCGGCCAGCATCACGGTGCCCGGCGCCTCGGCCAGCTCCCGCGCCAGGCGGGATTTGCCCGATGCCGCCTTGCCACACAGGAGGTGCAGCGTACCGGTCGGTGAATTCATGTGGTTACCTCCAGCAGATCGGTGCCGTAGGAATTGTCGACGGCGCAGCGCCAGGCGCCGTCGGCTTCGCGGCGGAACACGTAGGTGGCGCGACGGCTCAGCTTGCCGTGGCTGGTGTCGAGCAAAGTCTGCGCGACCACCAGGGCGATATCGCCGGTCTCGAGGATTTCCAGGCGACCCTGGCGCACCCGCAGGTTGTGGCCGAAGTGCTCGGCGATGGCGACGAAGGCGCGGCGGATCTGTTCCTTGCCGCGCGCCAGCAGGCCGGGCTTGACCACCAGCAGGGCGTCGTCGGTGTAGAACTCGAGCAGGGCGTTGAAGTCCTCGCGGCCGATGGCTTCGTCTGCAGCCTGGATGAGCGCTTGCAGCGGGTGCTGCTCTGGGTGGGTTGCCTGGTCCATCAGTGTCTCCTCGATCGGGAGCCTCGGACGGCGGGCATTAAAAAACCCGCCGGGAGGCGGGTTTGGTTGTTCGCGGAATGCGCTAACCCACCATCGGAGCGATGGTGGTAATAATCTGCTGGAAGGTGCGGTTGGCGGCATTCATGGAGCAGAAGCTACCAGAAGTTTCATCCGTCGCGCCAGCGCTCTTTTTTTGCTGGCGGCATGGCATGATCGCGCCGCGCCATTGTCTGAGCACCATGTCTTTCTCCACGCTGTAGCGGAGCCTTTTCATGCCATCCTCCCTCGCAACCCGCTTCCTGCGCGCCCTGGCGTTGCTCGCCGGGTTGGCCGCGTCCGTCGACGCCCTTGCCGTGACGTGCCCGGCGGGGCAGCGTCAGGTGTGCCTGGACACCTGCATGTGCCTGCCAGACCTGGGTGCCGTGCTCGGCCCTGTGCTCACTGACACTCGCAAGATGGCCGCCCAGGCATTGGCCGTCTGGCTGCAGCAGTCCCGCGATCAGGCCGTGCAGGGCGGCACCGAACCGATCCCGCTGGAGATTCGCGCCCAGCTGCAACCTTACTACCCCGACGACGTGCTCATGGCCGCACGCTATTCCATCGGTGCGCTGGATGACCTGAACGCTGGCCAGGCAATCATGCAGAACCCCGATACCGAGGCCGTCACCCTGGTGGACGTGATCGTGTTCCGCAGCGAGGACGACGCGCAGAAGGACGTCGCCCTCTGGGCTCACGAGCTGTGGCACGTGAAGCAGTACCAGGAGTGGGGCGTGCAGGGCTTCGCCACGCGCTATTCCGAGGACTTCGACGCGGTGGAAGCGCCGGCCTACGAGATGCAGCGCCGGGTCGCCAAGGACCTGCGCGATGGCAAGGTCACCGCGCAGAAGAACGGTCCTTAGCGGCTGGCGCTGGCTTCCGGCGCCGGCGTACCGCCGCCGAGCGCCTTGCACAGGGCGATCAGCGTCAGGCGCAGCTGGGTGTCGCTATCCACCACGTCGCGGCGTGATTGCAGGTACGCGCGCTGGGCGTCCAGTTCCACCAGGAAGTCCGTCATGCCGCCGGCATAGCGTGCCTTGGCCATGCCATAGGCGATATCGCTGCTGCGCAGTTTTTCCTGCAGACGCTGGTTGCGTTGGCGTTCGGCACCGTAATGGCTCAGCGCGTCGTCCACTTCCTGCCAGGCCTTGAGCACGGTCTGCTGGTAGGACACCGCCGCTTCCTGCTGTTCCAGTTTGCGCAGGTTGATCTGCGAGCGCCGCCGGCCGTTGTCGAAAATCGGCAGCGACAGGCTCGGGCCGACCGTCCAGGTGCGGCTGCCCCAGTCGCCGAACTTGCTGTCTTCCACCGACTCGTAGCCGAAGTTCGCACCCAGGCGAATCGTCGGGTAGAGGTCGGCCACGGCCACGCCGATGTTGGCGGTGGCGGCGTGCAGCTGGGCTTCGGCGGCGCGGATGTCCGGGCGCCGGCGCGCCACTTCCGAAGGCAGGCCCAGGCTCAGGTCGGGTGTCTGCGGCGCAGTCTGCGCGACGGGTTTCAGGTCCTCGCGCAGGCTGCCCGGCTCGGCGCCGATCAGCACGCCGATCTGGTTGATTGCCGCGCTCTCGCTGGCCTGCAGTTGCGGCAGGCTGGAGCGCAGCTCGGCGAGCTGGCCGCGCTGGCGCTCGACGTCGAAATCGTCCACCAGCCCGCCGTCGGCGCGCACCTGGATCAACTGCATCGATTCCTCGGTGGCGGCGATGTCCTGCTGAGCCACGGCGATCTGTTGCTGCACGCCGCGCAGCTCGAAGTAGCTGCGGGCCAGTTCCGCCGATACGCCCAGGCGGGTTTCCTCGAACATCGCCTGCTGTGCATCGACGCTGGCATCGGCGGCTTCGATGGAGCGGCGGATGCGCCCCCACAGGTCCGGTTCCCAGGAGGCATCGAAGCCGGCCTGGTAGAGCGTGAAGGGTTCGGCCAGGACCTTGGCGATCTGGTCGCTGTCGCCGGTGGGGGCGATGCGTTGGATCATCAGCGCGTTGGAGCCGTTCTCGCTCAGGCGCTGGCGATTCACTGCGGCCGAGGCGTTGACGTCGACGCCGCGCTGCGCGGCTACCATCTGCCGCTGCATGCGGCTCTGGGCAAAACGCAGTACGGCGCTGTTGAGGTCGGGGCTGGCCTTGTCGGCGCGGCGCTGCAGGTTGTTCAGCACCGGGTCGTTGAACAGGCTCCACCAGTCCTCGCCGAGGCGGGTGCTGCCTTCGGCTGGGTGCAGTTGCCCGCTGCCGGAGTGGGCGGCCTGCCAACTGGCCGGCGTCTGCGTTTTCGGCGCCTCGTAGTCGGGGCCCACTGCGCAGCCCGCGAGGCTGGCACCCAGCAGGGCGCTGGAGACGAAGCGGAAGGTGAGGTTCATGGGTGACACCCTCTTGCAAAACTAGTCATCCGAAGTGCTTTCGAAACGTCGCGCGACATAGCCCATCAGTAGACCGCCGAGAATGCCGATCACGCCGCAGGCCAGGCCCATGGGGCGGTTGGTTACCATGCCGACATTCTTCACGTGGGTGGGCAGGCCCAGCAGGCCGATGAAGAACAGCATCGCCACCGATAGGGCGATCAGGTAGATGCCGCCCGCGCGCCAGGATTGAGTGGCAATGCCCTGCTTGCGGCAGTACAGGTGGCCGAGCCAGAACGGCAGCAGGAGCTGGGTGACGGCGAAGACGATGAAGCTGCTGGTGTCGCTCATGGTTGTCCATTTCCCAGGTAACGCCCTGTCAGGATATTGCATTCGCTCGCCATGCCGGGTGACTCGCTACGCAAGCCGGTGGCGGAACAGCCACGAGGCGAGCGGCAGGGTGACGGCGGCCACCACCAGCATGGGGATCAGGTTGTGCCAGACATCGACCAGGGTCGCGCCTTCGAGGTAGACGCGCTGGATCAGGTCGATGCCAAAGCGCAGCGGGTTGGCGTAAGTCACCATCTGCAGGAACTCGGGCATGTTGCGCACCGGCGTGGCAAGGCCGGAGAGCAGCGTCAGCGGCATGATCAGCACGAAGGTGTAGAGCATCGCCTGCTGCATATTCAGCGACACCGCGCTGATCGACATGCCCAGCCCGACGCAGGCGATGGTGAACACCGTCAGCCCGCCGTAGAGGTTCAGCAGCGAACCGGCCATGGGTATTCGGAACCAGAACAGCGCCATCAGCAGCACCAGCGTGGCCTGCACCAGGCCGATCAGCAGCGGTGGGATGGCCTTGCCGAACATGATTTCCAGCGGCGTGTAGGGCGTGACCAGCAACTGGTCGAAGGTGCCCTGTTCACGCTCGCGGGCAACCGAGAGCGCGGTGAGCATCAGTGTCTGCATCATGCTCAGGGTGGCGATCAGCGCGGGGATCAGTGGCCAGCGGGTTTCCAGGTTGGGGTTGTACCAGGAGCGGCTGACCACGCTGATCGGCGCGGAGGCCAGGCCCTGCTCCCGGTTGAATTCGTCCACCACCACGGCGAGGCCGGCAGCGGCGGAGCCGGCGGTGTTGGAGTTGCGCCCGTCGAGGATGACCTGGATCGGCGCCGGGTCGCCCTGGGCCAGGCGGGTCTGGAAGTCTGAGGGAATGTGGATCACCAGCAGGGCCTTCTGCTCGTCGATGACCGTCTGGATTTCCTCCACGCGGGTGAGCGTTGCCACGCGATGGAAGATGCCGCTGCCGTCCAGCCGCGAGGCGAGGCGGGTGGAGGATTCGCTGTGGCTCAGGTCGAGGATGGCGTAAGGCGCGTCGTTCAGGTCGAAGGTCACCGCGTAGCCGAACAGCACGCTCTGCATCAGCACCGGCGCCACCAGCACGATGCGGTTGGCCGGGTCCTTGAGGATCACCAGCAGTTCCTTGCGCCAGAGGTTGAGGATGCGCCAGAGAAATTCCATGTCGTCAGAACCTGCTCAATGTCTGCCTGCGCTTGCCCATACTGCGTTGGAAACAGGCTCAAAATGCTCATTTACACCACGTAAACTGCGCTTTTTCGCCCGTTTCCGCCTTGTCTGGGCTGCGCTCGGCGAGACCTTGAACACGTTCTAGTCCAGCCGTTTGCGCGTCACCAGCCGCGCCAGACCTAGCAGGGCGACGGCGTAGGCGGCGAGGATGGCGCAGTTCTTGAAGATCATTGGCCAGAAGTCGCCGGCCAGGAACAGGGATTTCACCAGTTCCATGAAGTAGGTCGCCGGCAGCAGGTTGCCGATCACGCGGATGGCGGTGGGCACGTTGCGCAGGTCGAAGATGAAGCCCGAGAGCATCATTGCCGGCAGGAAGCTGGCGAGCAGGGCGATCTGGCTGGCGAGGAACTGGTTCTTGGTCACCGCCGAGATCAGCAGGCCGATGCCCAGCGCCACCAGCATGTAGAGCATGGAGGCGATTACCAGGACGATGAAGGAGCCGTAGATCGGCACGTCGAACAGGAAGCGCGCGGCGAGCAGGCACAGTGCCAGGCCGATCATGCCGATGCCGAAGCAGGGAATGATCTTCGCCAGGAGGATTTCCACCGGCCGCACCGGCGTGACGAACAGCGCCTCCAGCGTGCCGCGCTCCCACTCGCGGGCCATCACCAGGGCGGTGAGGAAGGCGCCGACCAGGGTCATGATCAGCACGATCAGCCCCGGCACCAGGTACCAGGTGCTGGTGTTGGCGGCGTTGAACCACATGCGCTGGACGATGGTGACCGCGCCAGCCTGGCTCGCCGAGTTGGAGCCACGGTCGGCCTGCTTCTCGCCGTATCCCGCCAGCGCACTGCTGACGTAGGTCGAGACGCTGGCGGCGCGGGTGGCATCCGAGCCCTGTACCAGCACCTGGATCTGCGCATGGCCGTCATTGAGGTTGCGGGTGAAGTCGGAAGGGAACTGCACCACCGCATCCACCTCGCGGGCGCGCATCAGCTTCTCGCCCTCGGCGAATGAGCGCACCAGGTGTGGCTCCAGGTACTCGGTGCGGCTGATCCCGGCGGCGACGTCACGGGCCACGGGGGAGGGGTCGTCGAGGACGATGGCGACGATGGCGCGCTTGACGTCCAGCGACAGGCCGTAGCCGAAGATCAGGATGAGCGCGATGGGCAGGCCGATGCCGATCAGCAGGTTGCTGCGGTCGCGCACCAGCTGCCGCACTTCCTTGCGGGTCAGCGAGGCGAGGCGCCGCCAGAAGCCGCCGGCGCTCATGCCGCTCCCGCCTTGGCGTGCTGGCGGTTGCTTTCTACGCGATTGGTTTCGACGATCTGGATGAACGCCTGCTCCATGTTCAGCGTGCTGCCCTTGCCGCCGGCCTGCTCGCGCACCTCTTGCGGGGTGCCCATGGCCAGCAGCTTGCCGGCGTCCTGGATGACGATGCGGTCGCAGTACTCGGCTTCTTCCATGAAGTGGGTGGTGATGATGATGGTGGTGCCGGACGCCGCCAGCGCCGTGATGCGCTGCCAGAATCCACGGCGGGCCAGCGGGTCGGCGCCACTGGTGGGTTCGTCGAGGAAGAGGATTTCCGGTTCGTGGAGCAGGCCGACCGCCATCGCCAGACGCTGCTTGAAGCCGCCGGGGAGCTGGCCGCTGGGCGAGTCCTCCTGGCCGGCGAGGTCGAACTGGCGGGAAACATCATCCATCCGCTGCTTCAGCTGCTTGCCGCCCAGCCCGTAGGCGCCGCCGAAGAAGCGCAGGTTCTCGGCGACGGAGAGATTGCCGTAGAGGGAGAACTTCTGAGAAACGTAGCCGACCTTGCGCCGTGCCTGGGCCCGCGCGTGGCGCAGGTTGACCCCGGCCACCTGCAGCGTGCCGCTGGTGGCCGGCAGCAGCCCGCAGAGCATGCGGAAGGTGGTGGTCTTGCCGGCACCATTGGGGCCGAGCAGGCCGAAGATTTCCCCGCGGTGCACGCTGAAACTGGTGCTGGCCACGGCGGTGAAGTCGCCGAACTTGCGCACCAGGTCCTTCACTTCGATCACCGTTTCGTCACTGTCGGCGCGGCCCTCTCCGTGGCGACGGGTGCCGGCCTTGAGCGACTCCATGTCGACCTGCTCGGCGTCGCTGCGGGCGCGCAGCAGGAACATGAAGCCGTCTTCCAGGCGCGCGTCCACCTGGCGCACCGGCGCACCGTCGAGCAGCTTGTCGAGGGTGGCCTGGTCGGCGTCGGGCTGGCGGATGAAGCGCACTTCGCCGGACTGCGGCACCGCATCGACGATGTTCTGGTGGTCGTCCAGCAGCCGCGCCTGCAGGGTGCGCGCGGGCTCTTCCTGGGGCGGGGTGGCGATGAAGCAGAGGTTGTCGGCGTGTTCGCGGATCGAGGCCGGGTCGCCCTTGGCCATCAGATGGCCCTGGTGCAGCAGGAAGACCTCCGCGCAACGCTCGGCCTCGTCCATGTACGAGGTGGAAACCAGCACGCTGAGCTGCTCCTGTTCGATCAACTGCTGGATGATCTCCCACAGTTCACGGCGCGACAGCGGGTCGACGCCGACGGTGGGCTCGTCGAGCAGCAGCAGGTCCGGCGAACGAACCAGGGTGCAGGCCAGGCCGAGCTTCTGTTTCATGCCGCCGGAGAGCTTGCCCGCCGGGCGGTCGGTGAAGCGCGCCAGGTCGGTCATCTCCAGCAGGCGCTGGTAGCGCTCCTGGCGTTCCTTGTGGGGGACGCCGTGGAGGTCGGCGTAGAGGTCGAGGTTCTCCTGCACGCTCAGGTCCTCATAGAGACCGAAGCGCTGCGGCATGTAGCTGATGCGGTCCTGCACCTGCTGTGGGTGGGCGTGGACGTCCAGGTCCAGCACCGTGAGCGTGCCGGCGTCGGCCTGCAGCAGCCCGGCGACCAGGCGCAGGAAGGTGGTCTTGCCGGCGCCGTCCGGGCCGACCAGCGCGGTGAGCTGACCGCGTGGAATGTCCAGGCTGATGTCTTTCAGCGCCTGCACCGTCTTGCCCGACTCTTTCACCAGGAAGTGCTTCGCCAGGCCTTCGGCGCGGATGACTGGAGCGTCGCTCATCAGCGTGGCTCGTCGGCAAAGCGCACCGTGGCCGGCATGCCCAGGCGCAGGCGGTTGTCCGGGTCAGCCACCAGCACGCGCACCTCGTAGACAAGGCTGGTACGCAGCTCCTCGGTCTGCACCGACTTGGGCGTGAATTCGGCGACGGAGGAGATGAAGCCGACATGGCCGTCGATGGCCTGGTCCGGGTGGCTGTCGGTGAACACCTGGGCCTTCAGGCCGGGCTTGATACGGCCCAGGTTGGTTTCGCTGACGTAGGCGCGGATCCATTTCGGGTCGGTCAGCGCCAGGGAGTACACCGGTCGCTGCGGCGACGCCATGTCGCCGGGCTCCAGCAGGCGCGAGCGCACGGTGGCGTTCTGCGGCGCCTTGAGGTCGGCTTCGTCGAGGTTGTGCTGCAGCAGCGCCACGTCGGCACGGGCGGCGGCGAGCTGGGCGTCGGCCTGGGCGATGTCTTCCGCGCGCGGGCCGATCTGCGCCAGGCGCAGGGATTTCTGCCGGTCTTCCAGCTCGGCCTGGGCGACCTTCTGCTGCGAGACGGCGCTGTCGATGTCCTGCTGACTGACGGCGCGGCCGCCGGGGCTATTGGCGCGGATGTTCTCCAGCCGGCGCAGCTGGGTGTTGGCGAGGTCGAGTTGGGCACGGGCGGCCTTGTCCTGTGCCTTGGCGCGATCGATGTCCTCGGGGCGCGAGCCGTTCTTCAGGCGCAGCAGGTTCTGCTCTTGGGCGGCGATCTGCGCCTGGGCCTTGTCGATCTGCAGGCGCAGGGTGCGGGTGTCGAGGCTGGCCAGCACGTCGCCGGCTTTCACCTGATCGCCTTCCTCGACATTCATCTTCGCGATGCGCTCGCTGCCGGTGAAGGCCAGCGATACCTGGCGGATGTCCACGTTGCCGTAGAGCACCAGGCGTTTGTCGTCACTTTCGCGGGAGTGCAGGTACCACCACACTCCGCCCCCCAGCAGCAGCGCTACGAGCGCCACCAGCACCAGCTTCTTAGGCATGCAGGCCTTCCCTGTTTCATGACAGCCGGGTGAAGGATAGACAGTTCCACGCAATACATGCGGACCTGTATCAATGGCGAAACGCTCTGGCCTGCCGGCCCGGCGGCTTCGATCACCGTTCGGCAGCGACATGGGACGAAGGTTTCAATTTGATGGTGGCGGCGTGCCTGGGCGTTTCGTCAGCTTCCGCGTCAGGGGCCATATTGCCTGTTAGCGTGGAGTGACACTCCTCATCAGGAGGCTGTCATGGGCCACGAGAAAACTCTTCTGCCGGAACACCGTAGCTCCTGGCGCCTGCGCGCCCTGCGGATGCAGTGGTTCGGCCTGGTGTTGTTGTTCCTGGCTGCGGGGCTCGCGGCGTTGACCGATTTTCTCGAGCAGGACGGTGGGGTGGCGATCCTCGCTGGCTTCGCCGTGGCCGGCGTGCTGGCGCTGGTGGTGGCGCGGGTGATCCTGCTGAGCCCGGCGGGACGGATGCGCGCGCGACATTCCTGATCGACGCCGCAGGGGGCTGTAGGAGCGAGCTTGCTCGCGAACGCTCTAGCCGGTTGCCGGCGGTGTGAGGGCGGTTCGCGAGCAAGCTCGCTCCTACAAAGCTGGGTGGTCAGCGCCGCGGAATCGATTGCACCTGCGGCTGGATCTGCTGCTGCGGAATGCGCTGATAGCCCATCTGCCCGTCGTCCATCGGTGGCGGCGGTGGGGCATCGTGACGGTCGTTGTGCGTGCCGCAGGATGAGCCGCCGAGCAGCACGGCCAGCGCGCCGATCAGCAGCAGGATGGTGGGCCGTGGCATGGTCGAGTCCTCTGGGTGATGTCCTTTCCCAGTGAACGTGAAAATCCGTCGATGGGGCGTCCCGTCGGACGAATGGGGCCGGCCAGGGATTCCTGGCGACTCTTCGAAAGCGCCGAATTCAGGCGTTGCAACGATCGTGCAGATTGCCATGGCTCATCCATACTCAAGCGACTCGCCCCGGCACTGGGCTCGGGGGGCAAGGAGGGCGGGATGCTCGATTACGTTGCGCTGGGAATATTGGTTTTCGCTGCCGTGGTGCTGTTCTACGGGATCATCGTGCTGCACGACATTCCTTATGAGATCGCGGTGCACCGCGACCACCCCCACCAGGACGCGATCCACGCGGCCGGCTGGGTCAGTCTGTTCACCCTGCATGCGCTGTGGCCGTTCCTCTGGATCTGGGCCATGTTGTACCGCAAGGACCGCGGCTGGGGCTTTCATCATGGTCGAACACCGCAGGCCGAGGCGGAGTACCTCGAGGCGCAGTTGGCCGAATTGCGCCAGCGCCTGGATGTGCTGGAAGGTCGCGCTCCCGCCACCGTTGCGGAGCCGCCACCGGCAGCGGCAGCGTCTCAACCCGGCGGGGAGGGCTGATCCATGGACTTGTTGCTGGTTCTGACCTACACCGCCATCTGCATCGCCATCTTCAAGATCTTCCGCATCCCGCTGAACAAGTGGACGGTACCCACCGCCGTGCTTGGTGGCGTGGTGCTGATCGGCGCGCTGATCTTCACCATGAACTACAACCACCCGTATTCCGAGGTGGCGCGTTCCTACTTCGTCTCCACTCCGGTGATTCCGGTGGTCACCGGCCAGGTGATCGAGGTGCCTGTGAAGGGCAACCAGATGATCGAGAAAGGGACGGTGCTGTTCCGTATCGACCCCAAACCGTTCCAGCTGAAACTGGACTCGATCAAGGCACAGCTGGTATCGGCGCGCGCCGATCAGTCCCGTGCCCGTGAACTGGCGCTGCGCAATGTGGGAAACAAACGTGATGTCGACCTCACCACCGCCCGCGTCGATGACCTGGAAGCCCAGCTGGCGCTGGCGCAGTTCAACCTCGATAACACCGTGGTGCGTGCGCCGTCTCGTGGCTTCGTTACCCACGTGTCGCTGCGTCCGGGGATGATGGCGACGCGCCTGCCGTTGCGCCCGTCCATGGTCTTTGTGCCGGACGAAGGACAATACTTCGCGGCCTGGATGCGGCAGAACAGCCAGTTGCGCCTGACCGCCGGTGACGAAGCCGAAGTGGCCTTTGACGGGATTCCCGGCAAGGTCTTCTCCGGCAAGGTGAAACAGGCCATCGGTGTGATCGGCGAGGGCCAGGTACAGCCGTCGGGTACCCTGATCAGCTATACCGGCTCACCGCCGCCCGGGCGTGTGCCGGTGCTCATCGAGATCACCGACCCGGACTATGCCCAGTATGCGCCCCTGATGCCGGGCGGTGCATACGGCCAGGCGGCGATCTACAGCGAGCATTTCCACCATGTGGCGATCATGCGCAAGATCCTCCTGCGCATGGCGGCCTGGATGAACTACATCTTCCCGTTCCACTGATCCAACCCCCCGCGCTGCGGCCGCCTGGCCGCAGCCATTCCCACCGGAGTTGCCCCCCAAATTGCAGGAGCGAGCTTGCTCGCGAACCGCTTGATGCCTGGAGCTGCCGGGCAGACACGGTTCGCGAGCAAGCTCGCTCCTGCAGGTACACCTCAGCCCCGTGCCTTCCGGCCTGTCATGAAATGAAAAGCCCCTGTCGCACCATGTGAAGCTGCCCGTCGGCCCCCTGCCTATTGTCCGCTCAAAGGGCGCTTGCCTGCTCCAAACGAAAGCGCCCACGACAACAAGACAACTGGAGATTCCGGCCATGGCCAAAGCCGTTCGTTTCTATGAAACAGGGGGACCCGAAGTCCTGCGTTACGAGGACGTGGAGGTCGGCGAGCCCGGCCCGGGGCAAGTGCGCATCCGCCATGTGGCGGTGGGCCTGAACTACGCCGACACCTACTTCCGCAATGGCACCTACGCCGTACCGCTGCCCAGCGGCATGGGCGTGGAAGCCGCCGGTGTGGTAGTCGCGGTGGGCGACGGCGTAACCAACGTCGTGCCCGGTGACCGCGTGACCTACACCGGCTTCATCAACACCCTCGGCGCATACAGCACCGAGCGCCTGGTACCGGCGGCGCCGCTGATCCGCCTGCCGGAGAACATCGCCTTCGAGACCGCTGCCGCCATGACCATGCGCGGCCTGACCTCGGCCTATCTGCTGCGTCGCATCCACGACTTCAAGCCGGGCCAGAGCATCCTGCTGCATGCCGCCGCCGGTGGTGTCGGCCTGATCGTTTCGCAATGGGCGAAACTGCTTGGCCTGCGGGTGATCGGCACCGTTTCCAGCGACGCCAAGGCTGAAGTGGCCTTCGCCCACGGCTGCGAGCACGTCATCAACTACAGCCATGAGAGTGTCGCCGAGCGCGTTCGCGAACTCACCGATGGCCGTGGCGTGGACGTGGTCTTCGACAGCGTCGGCAAGGACACCTTCATGACGTCCCTGGAGTCGCTCAAGCGCCGTGGCCTGATGGTCTGCGTCGGCACCGCATCGGGCCCGATCCCGCCGTTCGATCCGGTGCTGCTGGCGATGAAGGGTTCGATCTTCCTGACTCGCCCGGCCCTGGCCGACTACATCGCCGACCCGGCGGAGAAGGCGGCGCTGCTGGACGAACTGTTCACCCACGTGGGCAACGGCGATATCCGCATCGAGATCAACCAGCACTATGCGCTGGAGGATGCCGTCCAAGCCCATCGCGACCTTGAGTCGCGCAAGACCACCGGCTCGTCGATCTTCGTCATCTGAGGGCGCCGCCATGCACGTAGAACGTCTGACCTGCAGCATTGGCGCCGAAATCTCAGGGGTGAACCTGGGCGACGCTTCCCGCGACGAGGGCCTGTTCGCCGAGCTGCGCGAGCTGCTGCTCAAGCACAAGGTACTGTTCCTGCGCGACCAGGACATCAGCCGCGCCGAGCACGTGGCCTTCGCCCGCCGCTTCGGTGAACTGGAAGACCACCCGGTGGCCGGCAGCGACCCGGAGCATCCGGGCCTGGTGCGCATCTACAAGACCCCCGACCTGCCCAACGATCGCTACGAGAACGCCTGGCACACAGACGCCACCTGGCGCGAGGCGCCGCCCCTGGGCTGCGTCCTGCGCTGCGTGGAGTGCCCGCCGGTGGGCGGCGACACCATGTGGGCGAACATGGCGCTGGCCTACGACATGCTTCCGGCCGAGATCAAGGAACGTATCGAGAAGCTGCGTGCGCGCCACAGCATCGAAGCCAGTTTCGGTGCGGCGATGCCCATCGAGAAGCGCCTGGCGCTCAAGGCCATGTATCCCGACGCCGAGCACCCCGTGGTGCGCACCCACCCGGAAACCGGGGAGAAGGTGCTGTTCGTCAACGCCTTCACCACCCACTTCACCAACTACCACACCGCGCAGAACGTGCGCTTCGGCCAAGACGCCAACCCCGGCGCCTCGGACCTCCTGCGCTACCTGGTCAGCCAGGTCTACATCCCCGAATTCCAGGTGCGCTGGCGCTGGAAGAAGAACGACGTGGCGATCTGGGACAACCGCTCTACCCAGCACTACGCGGTGATGGACTACCCGCCCTGCGTGCGCCGCATGGAGCGCGCCGGGATCATCGGCGACAAGCCGTTCTGAGCCCTCTTCACAAGAACAATTACGGAGACCGACATGCAATTCTTCGACGATTCGCTGCACCCCGAGAACCAGGAAAAAGTGGTCATCACCACCGCTCCCTACGGCCCTGAATGGATGCCCGAGGACTTCCCCGAAGACATCCCGGTGACCATGGACGAACAGGTGCAGAAGGCCGTGGACTGCTACGAAGCGGGCGCCACCGTGCTGCATCTGCACGTACGTGAACTCGACGGCAAAGGCTCCAAGCGACTGTCGAAGTTCAACGAGCTGATCGCCGGCGTGCGCGAAGCCGTGCCGGACATGATCATCCAGGTCGGTGGCTCGATTTCCTTCGCCCCGGAGAGCGACGGCGAAGCGGCCAAATGGCTGTCCGACGACACTCGCCACATGCTCGCCGAGCTGACTCCCAAGCCCGACCAGGTAACGGTGGCGATCAACACCACCCAGATGAACATCATGGAGCTGCTCTATCCGGAGTACCTCAAGGGCACCTCCCTGGAAAACCCGCTGTACCAGGCGGCCTACAGCGAGATGACCGTGCCGGCCGGCCCGGCCTGGGTCGAGGAACACCTCAAGCGCCTACAGGCCTCCGGCATCCAGCCGCACTTCCAGCTCACCGGCATGCATGCCCTGGAAACCCTCGAGCGTCTGGTGCGCAAGGGAGTCTACAAGGGCCCGCTGAACCTGACCTGGATCGGCATTGGCGGCGGCTTCGACGGCCCCAATCCGTTCAACTTCATGAACTTCGTGCACCGCGCACCGGACGGCGCCACCGTCACCGCCGAGTCGCTGCTCAAGAACGTCCTGCCGTTCAACATGATGGCGATGGCCATGGGGCTGCACCCGCGTTGCGGCATCGAGGACACCATCATCGGCCAGCACGGCCAGCGCATGACGTCGGTGGAACAGATCCAGCAGTGCGTCCGCGTCGCCCATGAACTGGGCCGCGAGGTCGCCAGCGGCAAGGAAGCGCGCGCCATCTACAAGATCGGCGTGCAGTACGACAGCGTGGAAGAAACCCTGCGCATGAACGGCATGGCGCCCAACCGCCAGCCGGGCCAGAAGTCCGTCCCGCTTCGTGCGTGACGGGCCTCGAAACATGATCGTTATGGTTCTGCATGGCGGCTTCCCTCTCCCTAACCCTCTCCCTGAAGGGAGAGGGGACCGTTCGGTGCAGGATGAGACCGTGGCGTCAGCCGGCACGGACCGCTCCCTCTCCCTTCAGGGAGAGGGCGGGGGAGAGGGCCACCCAGTCGCACGGGGCTCGCAGGTTGCAAAGGGGCAGGTGGGGACATCTCCACTTTCCGCTAGGCCAAGGGCTCATCCCCTTGCTCGTACCATCCACAACAAGAATCCATTGACCCACCTGGAGAGCAAGCACCATGGCCATCCACTCCGTCGCCCTGGGCGACATCCCTGCCACTGCGCCCAGCGTGCCGCGCCGCTATGCCTGGGTGGTGTTCGCCCTGACCTTCGGCCTGCTGATTTCCGACTACATGTCGCGCCAGGTGCTCAATGCCGTTTTCCCACTGCTCAAGGTCGAGTGGGCCCTGAGTGACGCACAGCTGGGCCTGCTCAGTGGCATCGTCGCGGTGATGGTCGGCCTGCTGACCTTCCCGCTGTCGCTGCTCGCCGACCGCTGGGGCCGCGTGCGCAGCCTGGCGCTGATGGCCATGTTGTGGAGCCTCGCCACTTTGGGCTGCGCCGTCGCGCAGACCTTCCCGCAGATGTTCGCCGCGCGCTTCTTCGTCGGAGTCGGTGAGGCCGCCTACGGCAGCGTCGGCATCGCCGTGGTGATCTCGGTATTCCCGGCGCACCTGCGCGCCACCCTGACCGGCGCCTTCATGGCCGGCGGCATGTTCGGCTCGGTGCTCGGCATGGGCCTGGGCGGCGTGCTTGCCGCGCACCTGGGCTGGCGCTGGGCCTTCGCCGGCATGGCACTGTTCGGCCTGCTGCTGGCGCTGCTCTATCCGCTGATCGTCAGCGAGAAGCGCATCGCCCCGGTGGCCGCTGCCGAAGCGCCGCGCCAGGCCGGCGGGCGCTCGTTGCGTAGCCTGTTCGGCAGCCGCTCGGTGATCGCCGCCTATCTGGGCAGCGGCCTGCAGCTGTTCGTCGCCGCCGCAGTGATGGTGTGGATTCCCAGTTACCTGAACCGCTACTACCACCTGGACACCGGCAAGGCAGGGCTGATCTCGGCGGTGATCGTGCTGGTCGGCGGCAGCGGCATGGTGCTCTGCGGCATCCTCTGCGACCGCCTGGGTCGCGCCAACCCGCCACGCAAGATCATCCTCGCCATCGGCTTCTGCCTGGTCAGCTGCCTGCTGCTGTCGGTGGCCTTCCACCTGCCGCCGGGTACTGCGCAACTGAGCCTGATCTGTCTGGGAATGCTGGTCGCTGCCGGTACGTCCGGGCCTTCCGGCGCAATGGTCGCCAACCTCACCGCGCCGGCGGTGCACGGCACGGCCTTCGCCACTCTGACACTGGCCAACAATCTGCTGGGTCTGGCCCCCGGCCCGCTGCTCACCGGCGTGCTGGCTGACCATATCGGCCTGGATCGCGCATTCCAGCTCATCCCGTTGGTGAGCATTCTTGCCGCGCTGGTCTTCTTCTACGCCCGGCGCCACTACCACAGCGATATCCGCCGCCTGCGCGGCGAAGAGGAGGGCGTGTGATGCCGGCTCCGTCTTTTAATCTGAGCGTGGACATGACGTTCGACTTCATCTGCCCCTGGTGCCTGATTGGCAAGCGCAACCTCGACGTTGCCCTGCGCCTGCTGGCGCGCCAGCGTCCGGAACTGAACGTGCGGGTGAACTGGTTGGGCCTGCAACTGCTGCCGCAGATTGCCATGGAGGGTGAGCCCTTCGCCGAGTTCTACCAGCGCCGCCTGGGCGGCAAGCGCGCGGTGAAGGCGCGCATGGGTGAAGTGCGGCGGGCGGCGGAGGTGGCGAAAGTCGACCTCGATCTCGAACGCATTCTCACCATGCCCAATACCACCTATGCGCACCGCGTGTTCCAGCGCGCGGTGCACGTGGGCAGCGACAGCCAGAAGGAGCAGTTGCTGGAGATGATCTTCCGCGCGCACTTCCAGCTCGGCCAGGACATCGGCAACCGCGACACCCTGCGCCGCCTGCTGCGCGCCTGCGATTTCAATGTGGCCGATTTCGACGAGGTCCTGGCTGATGGCGCGCGCCAGTTCATCGGCCGCCGCGTGGCCCTGGCCGACTCCAGCGTACCGATGTTCCTCCTCGAAGGCCGTGCCTTCGCCTTGGGCGGGCAGAGCCCGGAGCAGCTGCTGGCGGCGCTTTACCGAGCGCTGGAACGACAGGTCCCGGAGGCGATCCCGGCATGAACGGCTCGATCCGTATCCCCGCTGACCGCCTGCCGGCGCGCGGCGGTCGCAGTCTGCTGCACCATGAGAAGGGCATCATCCTGCTCTTTGACGTCGACGGCGAACTGCATGCCATCGACGACCGCTGCCCGCATGCCGGAGCCTCGCTGTTCAGCGGGCGGCTGGATGGCCGCTGGCTGCAGTGCCTGGCCCACGGCCTACGCTTCGACCTCGCCAGCGGCTGCCCGGCGGGCATCAAGGGCTTCGGCCTGCAGCGATATGCCATCGAATGGCACGCCGACGAGTGTTACGCGGTGATGGCCCGGCAGGAGGTGCCGGCATGACCACGATGACCCTTTCCGCCCTGGGCACCCGCAGCCGCACCTTGCTGCCGGGCCTGCTGGTCAGCGCCATGGTAGCGGCGGCGGCAACCTTTCTTTCCGAGCATTACGGCGCGCCGGTGATGCTCTTCGCGCTACTGCTCGGCCTGGCGATGAACTTCCTCTCCGCCGACAGCGTGTGCAAGGCCGGCATCGAGTTCACCGCCCGCGAGATCCTGCGCCTGGGCGTGGCGCTGCTGGGTATTCGCATCACCTTCGGGCAGATTGCCGAGCTGGGCTGGCAGCCGGTGATCATGGTGGTAGTGCTGGTGACGGTGACCATCCTGGTGTCGATCGCAGCGGCCCGTGCCATGGGCTTCAACTTCCTCTTCGGCCTGCTCACCGGCGGCGCCACCGCCATCTGCGGCGCCTCGGCGGCCCTCGCCCTGGCGGCGGCGCTGCCGGCACACACGCAGAAGGAAAAGGCCACGCTGTTCACCGTTCTCGGCGTGTCGGCGCTGTCGACCCTGGCGATGATTCTCTACCCGATGATCGTCCGCTCGCTGGGCCTGCCGCCGCTGCAGGCGGGGATCTTCCTCGGCGGCACCATCCACGACGTGGCCCAGGTGGTCGGCGCGGGCTACAGCATCTCGAAGGAAGTCGGCGACAGCGCCACGGTAGTCAAGCTGATGCGCGTGGCCATGCTGCTGCCGGTAATCCTCTGCGCGGCGATGATCACCCGCGCCCGTGGCGTTGAACCTGGCGACAAACGTCCACCGCTGCTGCCGTGGTTTGCCGTGGGTTTTGTGCTGCTGGCGGCGGTGAACAGCACCGGCTACCTGCCCACGTTGGTGGTCGAGGCGGGAGGGAAGCTCTCGCAGTGGTGCCTGGTGATCGCCATCGCGGCGCTGGGGATGAAGACCCAGCTCAAGGCGCTGGCGACGGTGGGGATCAAGCCGATCCTGCTGATGCTGGGGGAGACGGTGTTCCTGGCCCTGTTGGTGCTGGGGATGTTGAAGGTCGCGGGTTGAACCCGCTGAGCAGGTCTTGAGCCATAGGGCGCATAACGCGCCAGCGTTATCCGCCCTACGTACTGGCCCGTGGCGAATGTGGATCGCGGACGAAGTCCGCTCCTACGCGCGGTTTGGCTATCGTAGGAGCGGACTCCGTCCGCGATTTTGCTTGTGTGCCTGCCCAGCCTTAGCTTGACCTCAAGCGGGTCACGCCCGCTTCAAGTGCGTTCGCGAGCAAGCTCGCTCCTACAGGGTGGAGATGGTGCGCTCTTTGTAGGAGCGAGCTTGCTCGCGAACCGCACAGCATGAGCCCCGGAGGCGATCACTCCCCCTCCCGGCCCAGATGCTCCTTGCGCCATGCCGCCGGCGACATCCCGTACTGCACGGCGAACCAGCGGGTAAAGGAACTGGGCATCGAATACCCCAGCAGATCGGCGATGCGCCCCAGCGAATAGCGCGGGTTCTCCATGTAGCGCAGCACCAGTTCGCGGCGGACTTCGTTGATCAGATCGGAGAAGGTAACCCCGTTGTCTTCCAGCCGCCGCTGCAGCGTGCGCACGTTCAGCCCCAGCGACTGGGCGATCTGTTCGATGGTCGCGCGGCCCATGGGCAGCAGCAGGTAGATCGACTTGCGCACCTCGTTCAGTGTGCTGCCGTCGGTGGCGCCGGGCAGGGAGTCGACGAAGCTGCGCGCATGCCGCGCCATGGCCGGGTCAGCCATGGGGTTGGCGGCGTCGAGGTCGGCGGCGGGGATGACGATGCCATTGAACTCGCTGCCGAATTCGATCTTGCAGCCGAACAGCCGGCGGTGCACCTGCATGTCTGCCGGGGCGTCGTGGCTGAAGTTGACGCTGACCGGCCGCCAGTGCGGGCCGAGGAGGGCAGCGCAGAGGCGGTAGAGGGTGCCCAGGGCCAGCTCCAGGCCCTGGCGCATGGGCATGGGCGGCACGGTGAGGAGCTCCTCGCGCAGGATCGCCATCTTGCCTTCCTGATCCACGTACAGCGCCAGGGATTCGTTGAGCAGGTGGCGGTAGCGGATGATGGTGTCCATCGCCTCGCGCAGCGTTGCCTGGTGTGACAGCAGCAGGCTGATCACGCCGAAGTCGGCGAGCTGGCGCGATTCGGCCATGCGCAGGCCGAAGGTTTCGCAGCCGCTGATGCGCGCCGACTCCTCCAGCAGGGTCACCGCCGTGGCAACGGGAATGCGCTGCTCCGGGTGCTCGAGCATGGATTGGGAAAGGCCCACCGAGCTCAGTTGCTGCTGCGGATTGAGGCCCAGGTGTCGGGCCACTTCCAGATAGTTGGTGAGGGCCGCAATGCGAACCATTGGGGTCATGCGTGAGTCGCCTTCTTGTTCTTGTGGTTGCTCCGTGCCGGCAGGGTTCATGGACGCCTGACGACCAGAGTGCACGCTGGCTGGGTCGATGACTTCAGATTCTAGCGACAGCTGTAACCAAGCGTGTACGAAGTTTCACGCTTCGGCCAGTGCTTGCGGCGCTCTGGAATGCACCGTACGTCCCGTCACCCAGGGGCTGCGGCGCAACGGCGGGATATCAGGCTGGCCGGGGCCTGTCATCAAATGCGAAGTGCCTGACGCTCAATGCAAAGCACCGCCACCGGTGCACCTCTACTGTCTGTCCAACAAGTTCGAAATCACCCAAAGGTGAACCGGTGAGCAACAATAAATCTACCACCACCGTCCTCATGGTCCCCGGCCTGCGCGACCACGTCGCCGAGCACTGGCAGACCCTGCTCGAGCAGCGCCTGCCCAATGTGCGCAGCGTACCGCCGCTGACCGAGAACAAGCTGGACCTGAACGCCCGCATCGAAGCCATTCAGCGCGAGCTGGAGAGCATCGAAGGCGAGGTGATCCTGGTTGCCCACAGCGCCGGTGTGCTGATGGTCGCTCACTGGGCGGCGCGCTACAGCCGGCCGATCAAGGGCGCACTGCTCGCCACCCCGCCGGACCTGGACGGTGACTGGCCGGCCCATTACCCCAAGCCGACGGTCCTCGCCGAGATGGGCTGGGCGCCGCTGCCACTCGAGCCGCTGCCGTTCCCGACACTGCTGGCGAGCAGCGACAACGATCCGCTGGCAAGCCCCGAGGCCGTACAGCGCATGGCCCGCCACTGGCGCGCCAGCCTGGTGGAGCTGGGCCGTGTCGGCCACCTCAACCCGGCATCGGGCTTTGGCGACTGGCCAGAGGCCGAAGCCCTGATCCAGATGCTGGATAACTGATCCACCACACCTGATTCAACAACCACCCCGGTTCCGGCGTTCGCGCCGGGGCAGGCCCTCGTGCGCCCCGGCGCGCGCTCTTCCAGAGCGGAAGAGGGGGCTGCGGGACGGGCCCGGAAAGCGTCCCGACCACAACAAGAAACGGAGCACACGCATGCATCACCAGAGCAATCAGCATCGTCCCCTGCAGCGCTGCCTGCTGGCGACCGCAGTCCTCGCCGCCATGGCCGGCCAGCCCCTGCAGGCCTTCGAGCTGGACACCGGCAATCCGGACCTGTCGATCCGCTTCGACAACACCGTCAAGCTCAGCTACGGGCAGCGGGTCGAATCGCCCAACAGCAAGATCGCCGGCACCGCCAACACCAACGACGGCGACCGCAACTTCTCCTCCGGCACTCCGGTGACCCAGCGCTTCGACCTGCTCAGCGAGCTGGACTTCGTCTACCGCGACAGCATGGGCTTCCGCCTTTCCGCCGCTGGCTGGTACGACCATGCCTACGATGATGTCGGCGCGGACAACCCGTTCCCCGGCCAGAAAGGCAACGCCGGGCACCTGGTTACCCGCAACGGCACGGTGGTTTCCCCGCGCGGTGCACAGCCGTCCACCCACGGCCTGAGCAACTTCGCCGACCGCTATTACAACGGCCCGTCCGGCGAGCTGCTCGATGCCTTCGTCTTCGCCAGCCACCAGGTCGGCGACGACATGCAGCTCAGCGGCAAGCTCGGCCGCCACACCATCTACTGGGGCGAAACCCTGTTCAGCGCCGCCAACGGCATCAACTACGGCCAATCGGCCCTGGACCTGGGCAAGCTGTACAACGTGCCCGGTACCGAGGCCAAGGAGCTGTTCATGCCGCGCAACCAGCTGTCCGCCTCGTTGACGGTGAACCCCGAGCTGACCCTGGCCGCGCAGTACTTCCTCGAGTTCGAGAACTCGCGCTTCCCCGAAGGCGGTACCTACATGGGCCCCTACGACATGCTCAACGACGGCGGCAACGTCTTCTGGCTGCCGCTGCCCGCGCAGAATGCCTTCTACGGCGCGCCGCGCGGCCATGACCGCAAGCCCGACAACACCGGCGACTTCGGCCTGATGGCCAAGTGGAGCCCGGAATGGCTCGACGGCACCCTGGGCTTCTACTACCGCAACACCTCCGACACCCTGCCGGCCGTGCTGGTGGACGCGCCGAACCTGCACAAGCCCGGTCTCGCCGGCCTGCCGGGGATGAACTACATCACCGCCTACGCCGACGACATCGATATCTACGGCATCAGCCTGTCGAAGGAGATTGGCGGCGTCAGCGTCGGCATGGACCTCAACTACCGCGAGAACATGCCGCTGGCGAGCAACTTCACCACCGTCAACTCGGCGCTCTACGCGGCGGCACAGGCAGGCCGCATCAACGGCGCCAACCTGATCGGCGAGCTGCCCAGTGACGGCGACACGGGCCTGGCTCGCGGCAAGACCTTCCACGTCGTGCTCAACGGCCTGGTGACCTTCGGTGCCACCCCGCTGTGGGATGCCTCGTCCCTGGCCGTGGAAGGCACCCTGACGCACCTGGTCGATGTCACCGAAGGCGAGCAGACCTTCAAGGGTGACTCCAGCTACCACGGTGTCGACAAGGTCACCACCAACGCCTACGCCATGTCCGCCAACTTCACGCCGACCTGGTACCAGGCCTTCCCCGGCGTCGACCTGTCCATGCCCATGTCCTACAACGTCGGCCTGCACGGCAACTCGGCGGTGCAACTGGGCGGCAACGAAGACGCCGGCAGCTACTCGGTCGGCGTGGCCGCGGACTTCCACCAGAAGTACCGCCTGGACCTGAAATACGTCGACGCCTTCGGCCCCTTCGATACCTGCGAAAGCGGCCGCGACAACAACACCCCCGGCGCTAACGGCCAGTACCAGTGCATTCCCGGCCAGATCACCTCGCAAGGCGGCCTCGCGCCCCTGCTGAAGGACCGCGGCATGGTCACCGCCTCCCTGAAGGCCACTTTCTGATTTCACCCCAGGCTTCGATATTGAAGCAGGAGAAACACAGCATGAACTTCAAGCCCACCCTGATCGCCACCGCCCTCGGCCTGACCCTCTGCGGTCTGGCCCAGGCCGCTGTTTCCCCGCAGGACGCCGCCCAGCTGGGCAGCACCCTGACCCTGATCGGCGCCGAGAAAGCCGCCAGCAGCGACGGCTCGATTCCCGCCTATGCCGGCGGCCTGACCACCGCCCCGGCCAGCTTCAAGGCGGGCGACAGCATGCGTCCGGACCCGTTCGCCAGCGACAAACCGGTGCTGGTGATCGACGGCAAGAACGTCGACCAGTACAAGAACGAACTGTCCGCTACCACCGTCGAGCTGGCCAAGCGTTATCCGACCTTCCGTGTGGACGTCTACCCGACGCACCGCAGCGCCGCGCTGCCGGATACCGTGCTGGAGAACAGCAGGAAGAACGCCGTCACTGCCCAGTCCCTGGAGGGCGGCACCGCCATCGACAACGCGTTGCCGGGTGTGCCGTTCCCGATTCCGAAGACCGGCGCCGAGGCGATGTGGAACTTCCTGCTGCGCTACCAGGGCGTGAACATCAAGGCCAAGTACGACTCCTGGAACGTCGACGCTTCCGGCAGCGCCAACCTTGCCACCACCGGCCAGGCCTTCATCAACTACCCGGTGTACGAAGACCTCACCCAGCCGGTAAAAGGCTCCGAGGTCTACTACCAGATGAAGCTGTACTACAGCGGCCCGGCGCGCCGCGCCGGCGAGGCGATGATGCTCAAGGACGCCGCCAACCCGCTGCAGCAGCCGCGCCGCGCCTGGCAGTACCTGCCTGGCCAGCGCCGTGTGAAGCTGGCGCCGAACCTCGCCTACGACACCCCGAACCCCGGCATGGCCGGCGCCGGCACCTACGACGACGTGTTCGTCTTCAACGGTGCGCTGGACCGCTACGACTGGAAGCTGGTGGGCAAGCAGGAAATGATCGTGCCCTACAACACCTACCGCCTGACCTATGCCAGCGACATCAAGCCGGTGGTCACGCCCAACCACCTGTCGCCGGACTACGTGCGCTGGGAGAAGCACCGCGTGTGGGTCGTCGAAGGCACCCTGAAATCCGGCGCGCGGCACATCTACGCCAAGCGTCGCTTCTACCTCGACGAAGACAGCTGGGTGGCCCTGGCCTCCGACCAGTACGACGCCCGTGGCCAGCTCTATCGCGGCTCCTTCGCCTTCCTCAGCCAGAGCTACGACAAGCGCATCCCGGACGCCACGCCGTTCATGATCTACGACCTCACCGCCGGCTCGTACAACATCAATGGCGTCGTCGGCCCGTACGGCGGCATCAGCTACATCGACCCGCTGGCCAAGACCCAGTGGTCCCCCGAGGCGCTGGCCGGCAGCGGCATTCGCTGACCGTGGGCGGCGGCTCCCGCTGGAGCCGCCGCTGTTCTACCCGAGGAAAGCACCATGCAGATCCCCTTCAAGCGCCTGATGCTCCTGGGCGCCTTGCTGCTGGCTGGCGCTACCCAGGCTGGTGAAAACGCCGATGGTTTCGTCGACGTGCTTGACCTGCCGGCGGCGCACAGCAAAACCCCCAGCCGCGTGCCGCTACTGGCCGTCACCCGTGTCGACAAGCGCCTGGTGAGCGTGGGCCAGCGCGGCCACATTCTCTATTCCGATGACGGCGGCACCAGTTGGCTGCAGGCCGAGGTGCCGGTCAGCTCGGACCTCACTGCCGTACGCTTCCCTACATCGCGGGACGGCTGGGCGGTCGGGCACGATGGCGTCGTCCTGCACAGCGCCGATGGCGGGGTGCACTGGCAACGTCAACTCGATGGCCGGCAGATCGGCCAGCTGATGATCGATTACTACAACGCCCATCCGCAGCCGGACAACGCCACGTGGCTCGATCAGGCCCAGCGGCTGAAGGAGGAGGGCGCCGACAAGCCGTTCCTCGACCTGTGGTTCCGCGATGCCAACGAAGGCTTCGTGGTCGGCGCTTTCAACCTGATCCTGCATACCCGCGACGGGGGGAAGAGTTGGGAGCCCTGGAACCACCGCATCGACAACCCCCAAGCGTTGCACCTGACCGCCATGGCCGCCAGCGGTGATGACCTGTATGTCGTCGGCGAGCAGGGGCTGCTGTTGCGCCTTTCCCATCAACAGGAGGGCCAACAGGAGCGCTTCGTCGCCCTGCAGTCGCCCTACGCTGGCAGCTTCTTCGGCGTTGTCGCGCGGCCCGGCCTGGTGTTCGCCTACGGCCTGCGCGGTCACGCAATCCGCAGCCTGGATGGCGGCGAAAACTGGAGCGCAGTGGATACCGGCCTGCCGGTCAGCCTGACCGTCGCCAGCTTCGACGCCAACGGCCGGCTGTACCTGTTCAGTCAGGCCGGCCAGGGCCTGGTCAGCGATGACAGCGGCGCCAGCTTCAAAGCGCTCGATCTGGCCGAGCGCCTGCCTGTCAGCGGCGCCGTGGCCGGTCCCGCTCGGCTGCTGCTGGTCGGTGCCCGTGGCATCCGCGAGAACGCGATGCCGGTGCGCTGAGCGCACCGGTGTTCCACCCGTTCAAGAACCATAAGAACAAGAGATAGAGAGACAGCCTCATGGTCGACCTGAAGCAAGGCGAGATGCCTGTAGTCCGCGAACTGCGGGACTTTGATACCCACAGCGGCAACCTGCTGGAGCGCCTGGTGTTCAACCACCGCGCGCTGTTCATCGCCCTGATTGCGCTGGTCACCCTGGTGCTGGGCTACATGGCTGTGACCCGCCTGGAAATGCGCCCGGCCTTTGAGAAGATGATCCCCCACGGCGATCCCTACATCCGCAATTACCTGGACAACCGCGCCGCATTGCGCGGCCTGGGCAACTCGGTGCGGGTGGTGGTGGAGAACCCCAATGGCGACATCTTCGACCCGGCCTACCTCTCCAGCCTGCGGCAGATCAGTGACCAGCTGTTCCTCAGCCACGGCGTCGACCGCGCCTGGATGAAGTCGCTGTGGTCGCCGGCGGTGCGCTGGACCGAAGTCACCGAGGAAGGTTTCCAGGGCGGCCCGGTGATGCCCGACGGCTACGACGGCAAGCCCGAGGCCATCGGGCAATTGCGCCAGAACATCGCCCGCGCCGGCATTGTCGGCAGCCTGGTGGGCAACGACTTTCGCTCCAGCATGCTGGTGGTGCCGTTGCTCGACCGCGACTCGGCCACCGGCAAGGGCATCGACTACCGCGAATTCTCGCGCGCCCTCGACGACCTGCGGCTGAAGTACGAATACCTGGGCGACGCCCGTGCGTTCGCCGCCGGCGAGGAGGGCAAGGGCCCGGTGCGCCTGCATGTGATCGGATTCGCCAAGCTGGTGGGTGACCTGATCGACGGCCTGGTGCGGGTAATGCTGTTCTTCGGCCTGGCGGTGGTCACCGCCTTCGTCATCATCTTCTTCTACACCCGCTGCCTGCGCAGCAGCCTGCTGGTGATCGGCTGCTCGCTGCTGGCGGTGGTCTGGCAGCTCGGCCTGGTGGCCTGGCTGGGCTACGCGCTGGACCCGTATTCGATCCTGGTGCCGTTCCTGATCTTCGCCATCGGCGTGTCCCACGCCACCCAGAAGATGAACGGCATCATGCAGGACATCGGCCGTGGCACCCACAAGCAGGTGGCGGCACGCAACACCTTCCGCCGCCTGTTCCTGGCCGGTGTCACCGCGCTGCTGTCGGATGCCGTGGGCTTCGCCGTGCTGATGCTGATCGATATCCCGGTGATTCAGGACCTGGCGATTGCCGCCAGCATCGGCGTAGCCGTGCTGATCTTCACTTCGCTGCTGATGATGCCGGTGGCGCTGTCCTACGTTGGCGTCAGCCAGCGCGCGGCAGAGCGTGCCCTGCGCGAGGAGCGCCAGGTGGATCGCCAGCAGGGCCTCGGCAAATTGTGGGCGTTGCTCGATCACTTCACCGAGCGGCGCTGGGCGACTATCGCCGTGGTCGTGGCGACGCTGCTGGGCGCCGGCGGCCTGCTGGTCAGCCAGCACCTGCAGATCGGTGACCTCGACGCCGGCGCACCGGAGCTGCGCGCCGACTCGC
The DNA here is from genome assembly GCF_057444315.1 of Pseudomonas sp. PVC-3-1. Classification (NCBI taxonomy): domain Bacteria; kingdom Pseudomonadati; phylum Pseudomonadota; class Gammaproteobacteria; order Pseudomonadales; family Pseudomonadaceae; genus Pseudomonas; species Pseudomonas sp. PVC-3-1. Next base: position 4,617,863 of record NZ_CM172023.1, on the reverse strand, counting down.
GCTACAACCGCGACAACGCCTACATCACCAGCCATTACGCGCTCTCCAGCGACCTCTTCGCGGTGATGGTGAAGACCGCGCCGGAAGGCTGCCTGAACTACCGCACGCTGATCCTTGCCGACCGCCTGGGCTGGGCGCTGCAACAGCACGAGGGCGTGCAGGCCACCACATCGCTGGTCAACGCGGTACGCCAGATCACCGCCGGCACCTACGAGGGCAACCCCAAGTTCGCCAGCCTGCAGCGCAATCAGGACGTACTCAACTACGCCGCCCAACAGGCTTCGGTGAACACTCCGGAGCTGTTCAACACCGAATGCTCGCTGATGCCGGTGATCGCCTTCCTCAAGGACCACAAGGCGCAGACCCTCGACGAAGTGGCTGGCATCGCCGAAAACTTTGCCCGCGCCAACAGCACGCCGGACCGCCAGTTCCTGCTCGCCGCCGGCAGCGCCGGGATCGAGGCCGCCACCAACCGCGTTGTGCGCGAGGCCAACCACCGCATGTTGTTCTACGTCTATGCGGCGGTGGGCATCTTCTGCCTGATCACCTTCCGCAGCTGGCGCGCAACCCTGGTGGCGTTGCTGCCGCTGGTGCTCACCTCGATCCTCTGCGAGGCGCTGATGGTGATGATGGGCATCGGCGTGAAGGTCGCCACGCTGCCGGTGATCGCGTTGGGCGTGGGGATTGGCGTGGACTACGCGCTCTACCTGCTCAGCGTGCAACTGCAATTGCAGCGGGCCGGGCTGCCGTTGTCGGTGGCCTACCAGCAGGCGGTCGCCTTCACCGGCAAGGTTGTCGCGCTGGTCGGCGTGACCCTGGCGGCAGGCGTTATTACCTGGGCCTGGTCGCCGATCAAGTTCCAGGCGGACATGGGCATCCTGCTGACCTTCATGTTCCTCTGGAACATGCTCGGGGCGTTGATCCTGATTCCGGCGCTGTCGCATTTCCTGCTCGGTGGCAGGAAGCTCTGAGGACGTAGTCACCCCGCAGCGGGGCATTGTTCGCGAGCAAGCTCGCTCCTACAGGGTGCGTCATGGTGCTCTTCGTAGGAGCGAGCTTGCTCGCGAACGCCCAACGCGGACCTTGCCGGATAGCCTCCAACGTAGGATGGGTTACTCCTCACACTCCGGCGAAAGGCAAAACCCTCATCAGTCAAACGCCGGAATCGCCTCCAGCTCATGCAGCAGCCAATCCGCGAACTCCCGCGCCAACGCCTGGTTGCCGTGGGGCGGGATGATCAGGAAGTACGGATGAGGCGCCGGGAAGTCGATGTCGAACAGACGCACCAGGCGGCCTTCGGCCAGTTCCTCGCCAGCCAGGATATGGTCGCTGATGGTCACGCCGCCGCCGGCCAGTGCGGCGCGGATGGTCAGGTAGGCGTCGGGCAGGAAGACGTTCTGCCGTGCCTGCAAGCCGGGCACCCCGGCGGCCAGGAAGTAGCGGCTCCAGTCGAAACCATCGTCCTCGTGCAATAGCACCTGGCGCGCCAGGTCGCGCGGTTTGCGCAGATGCTCCTGGGTGTTGAGCAGACGTGGGCTGCACACCGGGAAATAGCGGATGTCGCCCAGCGCGGCGAAGCGCTGGCCCTCGATGTGCGTCTCGCCGAAGGAAATCACCATGTCTACCTGGCCCAGGTCGCTGCTCATCGGCAGCAGGTGCAGGGCGACTTCCTGATAGTTGCGCAGGAATTTCTCCAGCAGCGACGACACCCGCGCCAGCAATGCAGGAGCGCAGGCGATGCGCAGTTCGCCGGCGGGTTCCTCGCTGGGCAGGGCGCGGCGAATGTCGCGTAGCTGGTCGAAGGCGCTGCTGATCTGCTGGCTCAGCTGGCGCCCGGCGGCGGTCAGTTTCACGCCCTTACCCTGGCGCTCCACGAGCGCCATGCCCAGCTCTTCTTCCAGCTTCTTCACCTGGTGGCTGACCGCCCCGTGGGTGACGTGCAGCTCCAGCGCCGCACGGCTGATGCTGCCTTGCCGGACCAGTGCCTCGAAAGCGCGCAGGGCGATGAGGGAGGGCATTCGGAACGCACTGTTCTGACGCATGGAGGGCCTTTGTGTGTGAATTTGACTAACGATTCAGATGGAAATCTATTGAATTGTCGTTAGTTAAATTTGCACAGAAGATGTCCCCAAGCCAACACCCAATCACAAGAACAAACGGCTGGAGACCCGCCATGCAGCATTTCGTCGACTTGCTCGGCCTGGGCAAGCGCTACGGCAACCTGCAGGTCCTGAGCGACCTCAGCCTGAGCATTCGCCAGGGCGAATTCCTCACGCTGCTCGGCCCCTCGGGCTCGGGCAAGAGCACCACGCTGATGATGCTTGCCGGCTTCGTCGAGCCCAGCGAAGGGCATATCGAGATGGACGGCCGCAACATCACCCAGCTGTCGCCGGACCAGCGCGATTTCGGCGTGGTGTTCCAGGGCTACGCGCTGTTCCCGCACATGAGCGTGGCGCAGAACGTGGCCTACCCGCTACGCATCCGCAAGGTGCCGGGCGCGGAGATCGAGCACCGGGTGGCGGACGTGCTGGAGCGCGTCGGGCTGGCCGGTATGGGCAATCGCGGTATCGCCCAGCTCTCCGGTGGCCAGCAGCAACGTGTCGCGCTGGCCCGTGCATTGGTGTTCAAGCCCAAACTCCTGCTCCTCGACGAGCCGCTGTCCGCCCTCGACCGCCGTCTGCGCCAGGAAATGCAGGGCGAGCTGGCGCGCATGCACAAGGACTTCGGCACCACCTTCGTCTTCGTCACCCACGACCAGGAGGAAGCGCTGGCGCTGTCCGACCGCATCGCCGTGTTCAACAAGGGCCGCCTGGAGCAGGTCGGCACACCGCGCGAGGTATACGAACGTCCGGCCAGCCGCTTCGTCGCCAACTTCCTCGGCGATACCAATCTGCTGGAGGTCGGCGTGGTGGGCCGCGAGGCAGAAGCCACGCTCTGTGATTTTCGCGGCCAGCACCTGCGCGTGGCCCACTCGGCCCAGGTGAGTCAGGGCGGCAAGAGCTGGTTGGCAGTGCGCCCGGAGCACATCGACCTGCGCCCGCTGCAGGACGCCGGCCGCGACAACGGCCTGTGCGCCACCGTCGGCAACGCCACTTACCAGGGTGCCCACGTCAACCTCGAACTGACCCTGGAGCAGGGCGAGCGCCTCGACCTGCGCCTGCCGGTCGCGCACCCGCTGCTGGCCGATCTGCGCAGCGGCCAGCGCTACTGGTGCAGCTGGTCGCCGCAGCACTGCCACCTGTTGTCCGCCTGACACACGCATAACGAAAACAAACGATCGGGGAGCAATCACAATGAAAGAACGCCAAGGCTTCATCGAAGACGCCATCGAAATCGCCGCCGAGAAAAGCGAGCGCGCCGGCATCAGCCGTCGCGATTTCAACCGCAGCCTGCTGCTGCTCGCCGCCGCCAGTGCCTTGCCATTCGGCTCCGGCAGCCGTGCCTTCGCTGCTGGCGGCAACCTGGTGCTGGCCAACTGGGGCGGCGATGCGGTGCCGGCTTTCGAAAAGAGCTTCGGCGGCTTCGACCAGGCGTCCGGCCTTACCCTGAAAGTGGACGGCAGCGGCCCCACCGAGGGCGCGCTGAAGACCCAGGTTAGCAGCGGCGCGGTGCGCTGGGACGTATGCGACGGCGAGATGTATTCGTCCTATCGACTGGGCAAGGACAAGTTCCTCGCGCCCATCGATTTCGGCATCGTCGACAAGTCGTTGATCGGCTACGGCGACGTGCATGATTTCGGCCTCGCCAACTACACCTACAGCTACGTGATCGGCTACGACCATGAGCAGTTCGGCAAGAACCCGCCCAAGTCCTGGGCCGACTTCTGGGACGTGAAGAAGTACCCGGGCAAACGCACCCTCTACAAATGGATGAGCGCCAACCTCGAATGCGCGCTGCTGGCCGACGGTGTGCCGCCGGAGCAGCTCTATCCGCTGGATGTGGACCGCGCCCTGCGCAAGATCGAGGAGTTGCTGCCGCACATCGCCACCCACTGGTCCACCGGCGCCGAGTCGCAGCAGTTGATCCGCGATGGCGAGGTGAGCATGGCGCAGATGTGGCACACCCGCGCCGAGCTGGTGAAGAACGACACTGGCGGCAAGATCGACTGGGGCTTCGACGGCGGCATCGTCTCGCCTTCGGTGTGGATGGTGCCCAAGGGCAACCCGGCCGGCGCCAAGGCGGCCATGGAGTTCATCGCCTACGCATTGCGCCCGGAGGTCCAGGCCAAGCTCATGGAGGTCTACAACATGGGCCCGGTGAACCTTGCGGCCAACGACCTGCTCAGCGCCCAGCTGCAGGCGATCAACCCCACCGCGCCGGACAACCTGAAGAAGCAGGTGTCGCTGAACAACAAGTGGCACGCCGAACACTACGGTGAAACCCTGGAGCGCTACCTCGCGCTGATCGGTGGCTGAGATGCGACGTTTCGCACCGGGCGTGCTGCCGGTATACGGCCTGCTGATCCTGCCCCTGCCATTGCTCGTCGTGGTCGGCTACCTGCTGCCGACCCTTGGCGTGCTGGGCTGGAGCTTCAGCCTGCCGGAGTGGGGCACGCAGAACTATGCGGCGATTGCCGACAACGCCAACCTGCAGGCAGTTATCTGGCGCACCCTGCGCATCTGCCTGCTGACCACCGCAATCAGCGTTGCCATCGCCTACCTGATCGCCTACCGCTGGCGTTTTGCGACGCCGCGTGGCCGGCAACTGATCGAACTGTTCGTGCTGCTGCCGTTCTGGCTGTCGATGCTGATCCGCGCCTTCGCCTGGCTGGTGCTGTTGCGCAACGGCGGCCTGGTCAGCCAGGGGCTGATGGCCACGGGCTGGTTCGACGCGCCGCCGCCGCTGGTACGCAACGAACTGGGCGCGCTGATCGGCATGGTGCACTTCATGGTGCCCTACGCGGTGCTGCCGCTACTGTCCTCGCTCAAGCAGGTGGACGACAGCCTGCTGCGGGCATCCAGCAGCCTGGGCGCCAGCCACTGGCGGACGCTCAACGACATCTTCATTCCGCTGACGCTGCCCGGCGTGGTCGCCGCATCGGCCATCGTCTTCGTCTTCAGCCTCGGCTGCTTCGTCACCCCGGCGCTGCTGGGCGGCGGCAAGGCGGCGATGCTCGCGGAGTACATCTACGTGCAGATGTTCCAGCTCTCCAACTGGGGCCTGGGCGCCGCACTGAGCATCGTGCTGATGCTGCTGGTGGTGGGTTGCGCGCTGCTGTTCGGACAACTCATCGGCTACCGCCGCCTGCTCGGGAGGGCTGAGCTGTGACTCCGCAGGGAACCTATCTCTCCGCCATGCCCAAGGGCGTGAAAAAGCCGCAACTGCCACGCCCGCAGGTCGGCCGCTGGCTGTCCTGGGCCGCCCTGGCGCTGTCCGCGCTGTTCCTGCTGCTGCCGATCCTGGTGATCGTCCCGCTGTCGTTCGGCAACCAGCGCTACCTGGCCTTCCCGGACGGCGGCTGGTCGCTGCGCCATTACGCGACGCTGTTCGATGGCGCCTGGCTGGTGTCGATCCTGCAGAGCCTCGGCCTGGCGCTGGTGGTCGGCGCGCTGTCCACGGCGCTGGCCTTCCTGTTCGCCACCGGCATCTGGCTGCAGCGCCGGTACCGCACCTTGCTGACCGCCATCGTGCTGTTGCCGATGATCGTCCCGCAGGTGGTCTCGGCCATGTCGATCTACTACCTCGATGCACGCCTGGGTGTGCTCGACAGCCTGCTGGGCGTGGGCTTCGGCCATCTGCTGATGGCGCTGCCGTACGCAGTGATCGCCCTGCTGGTGGCCTACGCACGGCTCGACCAGAGCCTGTACAAGGCCTCGCGTTCCCTCGGCGCCGGGCTCTGGCCGACGCTGTGGAACGTGCTGCTGCCCAATGTGCGCGGTGGCGTCGCCGGCGGCTTCTTCATGGGCTTCGTGATGAGCTGGGAAGAGGTGGTGGTGACGCTGTTCACCAGCGGCCTGAACGTGGTGACGTTGCCCAAGCGTATCTGGGACGGCCTGCGCTACAACCTCGACCCGGCGATTGCCGCCGTGTCCACCCTGATGATCGTCCTCACCCTGGTGGTGATGCTGGTGCGCCTGTACCTGGCGCGACAGCAACCACCCAGCTGACTGTTTCAACACCGCATACGGCCGCCCGATGGCGGCCCCAAACAAGAACACCTGTGTCGCTTGCACCTTGTCCCTGAGGAGGGAGTCCCCATGCTTACTGCTTTCCCCGCTCGCACTTACCGTCAACGCGTCGAAGCCGTCAAACGCCGCATGGCTGACCGTGGCCTGGATGCCCTGGTGGTCAACTACCCGGACAACATCAACTACCTGAGCGGCTTCGACAGCCTGGGCTTCCTCTGGTACCAGGCGCTGATCATCTCGCCCAAGCTGGCCGAGCCGGTGTTCATCACCCGCACCAGCGAAGAGCCCTGCACCTGGGAGCTGTCGTGCATCAACGAGGCGATCTTCTATGACATCGCCAAGCAGGACCCGCTGAAGATCGTTGCCGACGTGCTGGCCCAGGCGGGTTTGAGTCAGGCGCGCATCGGCCTGGAAATGACCGCCTCGACCTTCTCCCCGGCGCAATATAACGCGCTGCTGGGCTACATGCCCGAGGCGCGCTTCGAAGACGCCGGCCCCCTGGTCGCCGAGAACCGCCTGATCAAGACCGCCGAGGAAATCGAATACCAGCGCAGCGCCGCGCGCATGGCCGACCAGGGCATGCTGGCCGCCTTCGAGGCGCTGCGTCCGGGCATCTCCGAGGTGGAAGTGGCCGGCATCGTTGCCAACGCCCTGGGCCGCGCCGGCAGCGAGTACTCGGCGATCAGCCCGATGTGCGCCACCGGCCGCCGAAGCACCATGACCCACGCCATGCCGCACCGCCAGACCATCAGCCATGGCGACGTGGTGATCCTCGAACACGCCGGCGTGTGCAACCGCTACCACGCCATCCTCATGCGCACCGCGGTGATCGGCAAACCCAGCCCGCGCGTGAAGAAAGTGGCGACCCTGCTCACCGAGGCCTTCAACGCCGCCATCGAGATCGCCAAACCGGGCACCCCGGTGGGCGAGGCCAACCGCGTGTGCAACCAGATCCTCGACCGCATCGACCTCTCGCGCACCCGCGTGCACCGCATCGGCTACAGCCTCGGTCTTGCGTACCCGCCGACCTGGCTGGAAGCGATGATGGTGGACGAGGCCGACGACCACGTGTTCCAGCCGAACATGTCGTTCTCCATCGAGCCCAACCTGTCCTTGTACAACGAGGGCTTCGGCATCAAGCTCGGCGACACCGTGCTGTGCGGCGAGAAGGGTTCGGCGAGCCTGTCGGAGTTACCGCCGGAACTCACCATCATCGACTGATACGGGTTCGCCTCCAGCCGTGTAACGTCGTTGGGCGGCCTCGTCGTGCTGGAAGCACTGTCTTCGGCCGCCCGCCTGGTTCTCCGGCTGAATGCAAACCCGTATGGATTTAGTTGAAGCATGCCTGCGCCCACGGGCGCAGTGATGGAAACCGAGGGCTTCTGATGAGTCACACGATGGATATTTTCTGGCACGACGACGTGCTGCGCCACGACACTGCCGCTGGCGTGTTCGAGGCGCCGCCCAGCGACCTGCTGGCCGACCAGCTGCAACACCCGGAGAGCAATCCGCGGCTGCTGAACATGCGCGCCATCCTCCAGCGCGGGCCGGTGGCCGGCTCGCTGCGCTGGCATGAAGGTCGCCACGCCAGCGAAGAGGAGTTGCTGAGTTTCCACGATGCCGACTACCTGCGCGGCATCTTCGAGGCGGACGCCGCCGGCAAGCGCTTCAGCAGCACCACGCTGATGTCCGCCGGAAGTCTCGCCGGGCTGCTAGCCGCTGCCGGCACCAGCCTGGCGGCGCTGGAGAGCGTATTGGCCAGCGGCCATCCGGCCATGGCGCTGGTGCGCCCGCCGGGCCACCATGCTGCGCCCGCCATGGCGGACGGCTACTGCTTCTTCAACCATGCCGGGATAGCCGCGCGCGCGGCCCAGGCGGCCGGTCTGGAGCGCGTCGCCATCGTCGACTGGGACGTGCACCACGGCAATGGCACCCAGGAAGGTTTCTACGACGATCCGTCGGTGTTCACCGTGTCCCTGCACATGGACCACGGCGCCTGGGGGCCGAGCCATCCACAGACCGGTGCGGCGGACGAGCGCGGCTATGGCGCCGGGCTGGGCAGTAACCTCAACCTGCCGCTGCCCATGGGATCGGGCGACCAGCTCTACGAGATGGTCTTCAGCCGCTTCGTCGAGCCGGCGTTGCGCGCTTTCAAGCCGGACCTGCTGATCATCGCCAACGGCCTGGATGCCTCGCAGTTCGACCCCAACGGCCGCCAACTGGTGACCATGCAGGGCTTCAACCGCCTGGCCCGCCGCGCCCGTGCGCTGGCCGACGAACTTTGCGCCGGGCGGCTGCTGGTCGTTCAGGAGGGCGGCTACAACCCGGCCTACAGCGCGTACTGCCTGCATGCCGCAACCGAAGGCTTCCTCGGTCAGTCGTCCACGCTGCCCGATCCGTTGGCGTACATGCCGGAACCGGCTGCGCGAGTCGAAGCCGACCTTGCCGCACTGGAAACACGCTTGGCGACGGCAGGATGGAAGTTTGCCTGAACGGCCGATCCCCCAGCGCAACTCGTCCGCGCCGGGGAATCGGCTTTCTGTAGGAGCGAGCTCGCTCGCGAACCTCCCGAGGCGATGCTGAAGTCGCCGGGGAGACATCGCGGACGGAGTCCGCTCCTACGCGGTACCTGGCAGGCACAAAGGCAAACCTTGTCCGTGATACGTCCACAGGTGCCGCGCTGGGCGGTTCGCGAGCAAGCTCGCTCCTACATGGCTGCGTCAGGTAGGAGCGGACTTTGTCCGCGATTGGCATCTGGTCCTGGCGAGCTCAACCTTCCCGCGCCGTTCGGCATCCACAACGCGGCGCTGGAGTACGGGATTCTTCGGCGACCACGCCGCGCCACCAGCGCTCGCCCTGGTGCGGTGCTTGGATGTCGATGCGCTCGCCCATCATCGGCGTGGTGACGGTCAGCCCACGCTCGCCGGCGATTTCCAGTACGCGCTCGAAGGGTTCGTACCAGGCATGCATGGCGAGGTCGAAGGTGCCGTTGTGGATCGGCAGCAGCCAGCGGCCGTTAAGGTCCTGGTGCGCCTGCACGGTCTGCTGCGGGTGCATGTGCACGTAAGGCCAGTTTTCGTTGTAGGCGCCGGTCTCCATCAGCGTCAGGTCGAAGTGGCCGAAGCGCCGGCCGATTTCAGCGAAGCCGTCGAAGTAGCCGGTGTCGCCGCTGAAGAAGATGCGCAGGCTGTCGTCCTCGATCACCCACGAGCACCACAGGGTGCGGTTGCCGTCGCGCACGCCGCGGCCGGAGAAGTGCTGCGCCGGGGTAGCGGTCAGGCACAAGCCGTCCACCGCGGTGCTCTGCCACCAGTCCAGCTGGCGGATTTTCTCCGCCGGCACGCCCCAGTCGAGCAGGCGGTCGCCCACGCCCAGCGGGGTGAGGAAGACCTCCGCGCGCTCGCCCAGCACGGCGATGGTGGCGCGGTCGAGATGGTCGTAGTGGTCGTGGGAGAGGATCACACCGCGGATCGGCGGCAGGTCCTGCAGGGCAATCGGCGGCGCGTGGAAGCGCTTGGGCCCGGCGAAGCTGAAGGGCGAGGCGCGCTCGGAGAACACCGGGTCGGTCAGCCACCAGCCGCCGCGCAGCTTGAGCAGCAGGGTGGAGTGGCCGAGGCGGTACAGGCTGCGATCAGGTGCGGCCTCCAGTTCCTCCGGCGTCAGTGCGCGCACGGGCACCGGGGCACGCGGCACGGTGTTCTTCGGTTTGTTGAACAGAACATCCCAGAGCACCTTTGCGCTCGGTTCGGGCATGTTGGCCGGGCGCGCCTTGAGGTTGCGGAATCTCCCGGCGATGTAATGCGGTGAGTGGCTGTAGTCGTCGATGGGCGCGCGTTGCAGTGGGAGGCGGGGCAAGGCACTGATCCTCTGGTGGCGGAGTCTGTCAGCTGAGCACGCTACAGACTCCGCCGCCAGGGATCATTACCGGCGTTTTGATTCAGAACATCACCGTCATCGATACAGGCCGCGCACCTCGGGAGAACCCGGTAGGAGCGAGCTTGCTCGCGAGCCTTGACGCCGGAGCCGCCGGGCCGACATCGCGGAAAAAGTCCGCTCCTACGCAAAAGCACGCGTCGGGCTGCTTGCAGGAGCGCCACACGGACGCGATCACTGGCATGGCGCGCCTCAATCCAGCTTCGAGAGAATGTCCCAGGCCAGCTTCACCCGCACTTCGTTGGGATAATTGCGGTTGGCGAGGATGACGATGCCGCGCTGCTTCGCCGGGATGAAGGCGACGTAGGTGCCGAAGCCATTGGTGGCGCCGGTCTTGTTCACCCACACGTCCTGCTGCGGCGCCAGCGGTTTGCGCAGGGCGGTGACCGGCTGGCTTTCCAGCACCATGCTGCTGCCGTTGTACTGCTGCAGTTCGGCGAGCTTGGGCGGGTAGGCGTACTGCTCCCAGATCAGGTCCTGGGTCATCGGGCCAACCTGGTAGTAGCCGGTGCGGGTGGCATCCACCGCTGCCCGCAGCTTGTCGCCGAGCTTCACCTCGCCCAGCTGGATCTGCACGAAACGCAGCAGGTCGCGGCTACTGGACTTCACCCCGTAGGCCTCGTCGGCGACCTGGTCGGGGTTCACCCGCACCGGCGCATCGTCCTTGTCGTAACCCTGGGCGTAGATGGCCTGGCGCGTCACCGGTACGTCGATGTGGGTGTTGCTCAGGCCCAGCGGCGCGAAGACGTTGCGTTGCATCGCAGTCTTGAACGGCACGTCGAGGGCACGCGCGGTAGCGATGCCGAGCAGGCCGACGCTGGGGTTGGCATAGGTGCGCTGGGTATCGGCGGGGTACTGCGGCTGCCAGGTCTTGTAGTAGTCGGTGAGCTGCTCGGGCGTCTTCACCTCGTCGGGCAACTGCAGCGGGAAGCCGCCGGTGACGTGGGTGGCAAGCTGGATCAGCGTCACCTTGTCCAGCGCGCTGCCGCGCAGTTCCTTCAGGTAGCGTGTCGGGCTGTCTTCCAGCTTGAGCTTGCCAACGGCCTGGGCGAAGCCGGCGAGGGTGGCGGTGAAGGTCTTGCTCACCGAACCGATCTCGAACAGCGTGTCGCTGCTCACCGGCTGTTTGCTCTGCTTCGATGCCACGCCGAAGTTGTAGAAACGCTGCTCGCCATGGTCGGTCACGCCGATGGCGAGGCCGGCGATGTTCTGCTCGCGCATCACCTGCTGGGCGAGCTTGTTCACCTTGGCGTCGAAATCGGGCGGGGCGGCGTGCGCGAGATTGGCGAGGAGGAGGGGAATGAGGCTGAGTGCGAGCGGGGCAGTCCGGCGCATGAGCTCTGGATACATGGAGGCGTCCTTGGCGTTGCAATGGGCAGACCCTAGCATCCAGTCGGCGAACGCTCCAGTGCGACCGGCAGCGCTACGCCCCGGCAGCGCGCGGTGGTAGGATTCGCGCCCCATGCGAATCACCGACCTCGACCAACGTCTCGCCGACCTCGGCGCGCTGCCCCTGCATCGCGGGCGGATGTTGCGCGCCTGGCTGCAGGGCAAGCCACTGGATGCCGGCACCAAGCGGCAGGCGAGCGAGGACTTCCTGCCGCTTAACGTGCGCAATGGCGTGGCGCAGCTCGCCATCGAGATGGACGCCGTGGCGACCGTCCATTCGCGTCATCCCGCAGGCGATAACTCCGAACGCCTGCTGGTGCGCCTGGCCGATGGGCAGATGGTGGAAAGCGTGCTGCTACCGCGCGGCGGCGTGTGCGTGTCTACCCAGGTTGGTTGCGCCGTGGGGTGCCGCTTCTGCATGACCGGCAAGAGCGGCCTGCTGCGCCAGCTTTCCACCACCGAGATCGTCGCCCAGCTGGTCCTCGCGCGTCGCGTGCGGCCGGTAAAGAAGGTGGTGTTCATGGGCATGGGCGAGCCGGCGCACAACCTCGACAACGTTCTGGAAGCCATCGACCGCCTCGGCACCGACGGCGGCATCGGCCACAAGAATCTGGTGTTCTCCACCGTTGGCGATCCGCGTGTGTTCGAGCGTCTGCCGCAGCAGCGGATCAAGCCGGCGCTGGCGCTGTCGCTGCACACCAGTAACGCTGAGCTGCGCGAGCACCTGCTGCCGCGCGCGCCCAAGCTCACCCCGGAGGAACTGGTGGAGCAGGGCGAGGCCTATGCGCGCGCCACCGATTACCCGATCCAGTACCAGTGGACGTTGCTCAAGGGCATCAACGACAGCCAGGAAGAACTCGACGGCATCCTGCGCCTGCTCAAGGGCAAGCGCGGCGTGCTCAACCTGATTCCCTTCAACGCCCTGGAAGGCGACCAGTACCAGCGTCCGGACGGCGAGCGCATCGGCGAGATCGTCCGCTACCTGCACAGTCGCGGCGTGCTGACCAAGGTGCGCAACAGCGCCGGGCAGGACGTCGACGGCGGCTGTGGCCAGTTGCGCGCGCGGGCGACCGGGCTGATCGCCACGTCCGGTCGGCGGATTTCTCGTCTGAGCGAGTAATTACCGCGCGCCTTTGCTGTTCGAGATCTTGCACGGGTATCGCGCCGGTTGTTAGCCTTCTGCATCTGAAAAAACCAGCAGGGCTGGGTATGGCGATCCGGGTTGTCGAAGCACAAGAAGTAGATCAGCAGCGCATAGCCATTCCTGGTTGGGAACAGCAGTACACGCAGATGTCCGCCGGGCGATTCTCCGGGCGCATCCTGCATGCCGAGGTCGAGGGGATCGAGCTCTACGAAGAGCAGATGAACCTGCGCGTGGAGCAGGAATTCCACGCCCCGCCCGGCGCGCTGGTGTTCAGCTTCGACATGTCCGACAACGCCCTCTACCTGCTCGATGGGGAAACCCGCAACGCCTGGGTCACGCCGGAGAACTACCGCGAGGTGGCGGTGGTGATCAAGGAGTCGGCGAACTGGGGCCAGCCGGCCGACGCCTTCGCCGACCTGGTGCTGACGCCACTGCGCTCAGGCCACTGCCAGTCGGTGGCGACCTCCCTGAGCAACCTGCTCACCGGCGCGTCGACCGGCGACGATCCGATGGATGCGCCGGGTGTGGCGCAGAGCATCGTCTCCCACTGCTTCTCGCTGCTGTGCGAGGCGCCCCTGGATGGCGAGCGCCGCGCGCGTTCCATCGTCCAGGCCAAGCGCGTGGTGCAGCGGGTCAAGGAAGTGGTGAACGACTGCCCCGACGAGCAGTTCGGCATGGCCGAGCTGGCCGCCAAGGTCGGCGTGTCGCCGCGCAGCCTGCAGCAGTCGTTCCTGCATTATGCCGGCATTCCCCCCATCGTCTGGCTGCGCAACCGCCGTCTCAACGGCGCTCGCCGTGACCTGCTTGCTGCGGCCGAGTCGGGCATGACGGTGGCCGAGGTGGCAATGAAGTGGTCGTTCTGGCACCTGGGACGATTCTCTCAGTCGTATTTCGCGCTGTTCGGCGAGTATCCGAAGACCACCGCCAGGCAGGGTGGCCGGGCCTGAGTCATAGGCGCAGGCTTGGCGTAGAGATGTAGGATGGCGTGGAGCGAAGGGATCGCCATCGCCTGATTCCATCGCCTACGACGGAGCAAGCTCAGGGACATCGCGGACGGAGTCCGCTCCTACGCTCGACGATGACGCAGGAGTGACTGTCTTGCTCGATGGCGCCTTGCCTGGGATATCCCTCTCCCCTGAGGGGCTGGGGGAGGGTTGATGCTCGCACAGGAGCCCCCTGCAGCAGCGGACCGCGTCCGCGAGCGATGTCCGATACGCGCCGAACTCACCTGTCATCAGGCATGCCTGATCTGCAGGTCCTTGATCACGCACACCGACGCATCGCTTGCCAATGTCGTGTCAGTGAAGTCGATCTGGTTGTAGACGCCGCCGTGGAAATCGAACACCCGCGACGCCCAGCTGGCATCCAGTGGCATCGACGGCACCGCCGAATTGCGCCCGTTGCAACTGGCCTGCACCGTCAGCATCAGGCTGGACGTGGCGAGGATCAGGATATCGAAATCCGCTCCCAGCGGTACGTTGTCCAGCACCGTGCTGTTCACCGGAGTGGTCTGGTTGAAGTTCTGACGGAAGCCCATGGTCAGCTTGCCTTTCTGCCAGAACACCTTGAGCAGCGGGCTGTCGTCATCCTTCACGTGCATCTGCGCCACCACCACTTTCTGTGCCGAGTTCACCTGGGTGACCTTCATCAGCTGGTGGTTCACATGCTCAGTGGCGCCGCTCAGGGCCCAGTAGATGGGTTCCTTCCACTCGCAGCGGGTGCGGTGGACGCTCTTGCTCGCCACACCCTTGGTGGGCGCGGTGAGTTGCAGGCTGCCGTCCGGCAATCGCGTCACCAGGTTGGGGTACTGCGCCAGTGCCTGCGGTCCCGGAATTTCGATGGAGACGGTATCGGTCGGAGTTTTGCCTACGGGCAGGGCGATGTTGAGATTGTCGATGCTGACGGTCATGCCGGGCACTCCTGCGGCGGTGAGGGTGCCTGGTTTGACTGGAAGGAGTTCCTCGCGCGACGAATTTTCAGCCGGGCGGTCATTTGGAGAGTTGGCCTTTGTCGCAGCAACTGTCTTTTTACGGATGGGCCTGTGTTTGCGCTTCCCTTCGCCCCGGCCGTCTCCCCAGGGAGAGAGCAGATCGTGCCGGCTGACGTGTGGTTTCATCCTGCACCGATCGGTAGAGGGTGAGCGGCGATCCGAGCGCAGAACTATCCGGTAGGAGCGAGCTTGCTCGCGAACCTGAGCAGCATCGGTGTCGCCGGTGACTCCGTTCGCGAGCAAGCTCGCTCCTACAGGGGCTGTTATCCGGTGAAACGATAGCCTTTGCCGCGCACCGTGACGATCAGCGGGTGCTGCGGGTCTTCCTCCAGCTTGGCGCGCAGGTGGGCGATGCGCACGTCGACGGAGCGGTCCAGTCCGTCCCAGGTGATGCCGCGCAGGGCCAGCAGCAGATCGTCGCGGCCGAGGGTCTGGCCGGCGTGGCTAACCAGTTGCCAGAGCAGGTCGAACTCGGCTCCGGTCAGGTCGATGCGCGAGCCGTCTCGGCGCGCTTCGCGCTGGCGAGCGTCCAGGACCAGGCCGGAGCGCTCCAGGCGATCCGGCGGTTCTGTGGCTGGTCGCGGGCGTCGCAGCAGGGTCCGCACACGGGCCAGCAGCAGGCTGGGGCGTACGGGTTTGCACACGTAATCGTCGGCGCCGTTCTCCAGTCCGTCGATCTGCTCGGTATCTTCCGAGCGCGCGCTGAGCATCAGGATCGCGCCTTGGTAGCTGGAGCGGATGCGCCGGCAGATGGACAGGCCGTCTTCGCCGGGAAGCATGCGGTCGAGGATCACCAGGTCCGGTCGTTCGTCCAGCACGCGGTCGGCGGCGCGCGCCCCGTCAGACTCGATGCAGGCGCGCAGGCCGTGCTGTGCGAGGAAGTCGCGGGTGAGGGCGGCGAGGCGCAGGTCGTCCTCGACGATGAGAATGCGAGCGGTGGTCATGAGTACGAGAAGAAGAGGGCGCCGGGCAGCTTGTGGCTGCCCGGCGCTGCGGTATCAGAGTGTGATACGCGCAATCGAGCCGTCTACCGACAGCCGAGTACCGTAAGGCTCCGACAGCGCGGCGAAGCGCTGCAGGATCGCTTGTGCATGCTCGCCTTCGGCCAGGCGCGGGCGGCCACGACGGTGGACCGCCTCGCCCAGGCCCAGGCTCACAGGGTGCAGCTCGATGCCGGTCAGGCGCCGGCCGTCGAACTGGCAGACGGGCACCAGGCTTTCCCAGAAGCGTGCATCGGAGGGGAAGCTGCGGGTGTCGTTCTGCGTGCGTTGCAGGAATACCTTGGACGGCGTCTGGTTGCGGTCCACGCGGAACTGCTCGTAGCTGTCCGCCGGCAGGCGTTCCACCAGTTCGTTCTGGCCGATGAAGTTGCCCAGGCTGTAGAAGATCGGCTTGCCGTTGTAGATCTCCATGCCGCGCAGCAGGTGCGGGCCGTGGCCGACCACGATGTCGACGCCGGCATCGATCATGCGCCGCGCCACCGGCTGGATGAATTCGGCGGCCGCCTCCAGGTTCCACTCGCCGGTGGCGTCATGGCCCAGTTCGTGGGCGTGGATGCTCAGCACGACGATATCCGACATCGTCCGCGCTTCTTCGACCCAGCGCAGAATCTCGTCCATGTCCTTCTTGCGCGGCAGGGTGCGCAGGCGCGAGGACTCGCCCTGGCGGAACAGCAGCGGGGTAAAGGGGCCGAACACCGCCAGCGACGGGTCGGGGATCGGATGGGCGAAGCCCAGGTCGACCGCGCCCTGGTAGAGGCGGTCCAGGCCGAGGCTGGCGATGATGCCGCGCATGGCCTCCATCTGCGCGCCGTCGAGTTGGTGCACGGTGTCGTAGCGCAGCGGGTTGAGGCCGGGGCGGCCAGGCATGTCGCGGGTCTGCTCGCTGGCTTCCTGGCCCTTGCCGAAGGTGGAGGTGCAGGCCAGCAGCGAGACGGTGCCGGCGGGTTTGGTGCAGTACACCGGGCGACGGGCTTCTTCTAGGTTGCAGCCGGTGCCGGCGAACAGCAGCTCGCGCTTTTTCAGCTGGGCATGGGCGGCGTGCAGACCGGCAATGCCGTAGTCCAGGCTGTGGTTGTTGGCAGTGGAGAACAGGTCGAAGCCGCCATCCACCAGCTCATCGAGAACCCACGACGGCGCGCCGAAGTGCGAGCCGCCGCTTTCCAGCACGGCGTCGCCCTGGAAGTCGTTGGGCAGCACTTCCAGGTTGGTGAAGCTGACGTCGGCGCCGCGCAGCAGGTCGAACAGCGGGCGCAGGGTTTCGTCGTCACGGCTATTCAGGCGGCGTTGCAGGATGCTGTCGCCGGTCAACGCAATCTTCATGGTCCACCTCAGGGTTGGGGAGTCGCTGATGGCGGCGGACTTTAGGGCAATGCGTGGCCCGGGTCGGCTGAATCCTGGGTATCGCGATAGCCGTCGGTTATCACCCGCAAAGCCTCGCAAGCGGCGAGATGCCGGCGTTTTCATTCTGGCTATGGGCATCACTTTTTTTCAGCAGTCAGCGTTGTGACAGCGCTCTTACCATGCGTCCGCCTCCCGGCCCAAGTGCCGCGGAGCAGGGGTGGCACGGCTTGCCGTGACCAGCACGATCCAGGCGGAGAGCAGCATGAAAAAAACAATAACCGGCGCCGCAGGCTTCAAGCCGCACGCGCTGGCGCTGGCTACCAGCATGGCCCTTGGCGGGGCATCTTCGGCTCAGGCAGTGAGCTTCAACGTGGGGGAAATCGAGGGTCGCTTCGACTCGACCCTGTCCGTCGGAGCGAGCTGGGCAATGGACAGCCCGGACAAGAAATTCATCGGCACCCGCAACGGCGGCACGGCGTCCAGCCAGACTTCCGATGACGGTCGCCTGAACTTCAAGAAGGGCGAGACCTTCTCCAAGATCTTCAAGGGCCTGCACGACCTGGAGCTGAAGTACGGCGACAGCGGCCTGTTCCTGCGTGGCAAGTACTGGTACGACTTC
This sequence comes from Pseudomonas sp. PVC-3-1, assembly GCF_057444315.1. Lineage (NCBI taxonomy): Bacteria > Pseudomonadati > Pseudomonadota > Gammaproteobacteria > Pseudomonadales > Pseudomonadaceae > Pseudomonas > Pseudomonas sp. PVC-3-1. The sequence goes on along the minus strand of NZ_CM172023.1, from coordinate 4,600,318 downwards.
GAACTGAAGGACGAGCATCGTCCGCTCTACGACATCGACGACAGTGGTCGCGATACCGCCGCCCAGTCTTCCGGCGCCGAGCTGCTCGATGCCTTCCTCTACCACAACTATGAACTGCACGACCTGCCGGGCACTGTGCGCCTGGGCCGCCAGGTGGTGAGCTGGGGCGAGAGCACCTTCATCCAGAACGGCATCAACTCGATCAACCCGGCGGACGTTGCCGCGCTGCGCCGCCCCGGTTCCGAGGTGAAGGAAGCGCTGATCCCGGTGAGCATGCTGTATTTCAACCAGGGGCTCACCGACACCCTGTCCATGGAGGCCTTCTACCAGCTGGAGTGGGAGAAGACCGTGCCGGACAACTGCGGCACCTTCTTCGGTAGTGACGTGGCGGCCAAGGGCTGCGACATCAACATGGCGGTGAACGGCAGCGACTTTGACCGCGACATCGACGGCACCGGCATCAAGGGCGGCTACGGCTACGTGCCACGTACACGCGACCATGACGCCCGTGATGGCGGCCAGTTCGGCGTGGCATTGCGCTGGATGGTCAACGATACCGAGTTCTCGGCCTATGCGATGAACTACCACAGCCGCACGCCCACCAGTAACTGGGTGGTGGGCAAGGGCGCACTGGCCGACCCGGTGGGCGGCCTGATCGGGCAGGGCGGGCGCAGCACCGCCAGCTGGTACTTGGACTACCCCGAGGACATCCGCCTCTACGGTCTGGGTTTCAACACCACCTGGGGCAGCACCGCGGTGCAGGGCGAGATCAGCTACCGCCCGAACATGCCCATGGGCATCAACTCCAGCGACGTCTCCGGCGCCGCTACGCTGGGTTCGGCCTCCACCAGCTCGCTGGTCAACGCCGGCCTGCCGATCTTCTCCAGTGGTTGGGCGGACTCGAGATACGGCTCGCTGATCCAGGGCTACAAGCGCATGCCCTACACCCAGGCGCAGATGACCTTCACCAATACCTTCGACCAGATTCCGCTGATCGCTGCCGAACGCCTGACCCTGGTCGGCGAGATCGGCTTCGGTCACATCGGCGACCTGGGCTCCACCGATGGCTCGGACCTGCGCTTCGGTCGCAGCAGTGTGTACGGCAACGGTGAACTGGCCAACGCCGGCTCCTCGTCCTTGCTGGGTCTGTCGGGCAACGCGCTGTGCGAGAAGGTGGTCAACACCGCCAACCCCAGCCAGTGCAACGACAAGGGCTTCTACACCCAGAACTCCTGGGGTTACCGCCTGCGCGCCGGCCTGGAATACAACGACCTGATCGGTGGTATCTCGCTGCGCCCGAACCTGGCGTTCTCCCATGACGTGGAAGGCTATGGGCCGACCTTCAACGAAGGCGACAAGTCCGTCAGCGTTGGCGTCGATGCCGAGTACCTGAGCCGCTACACCGCCAGTATCAGTTACACCGACTACTTCGGCGGTGATTACAACGTCAACACCGACCGCGACTTCCTCGCCGTCAGCCTGGGCGTCAGCTTCTGATGCCTATCCGTCCCAGAGGTACAAGCATGAACAACAAGCAATGGTTGCAGGCGGGCTGCCTGACGCTGAGTCTGCTCGCCGGCCAGGTCATGGCCGCGGTCGGTGCCGACCAGGCCGCGCGCCTGGGCAATGAGCTCACCCCGATTGGCGCCGAGAAGGCAGGCAATGCCGACGGTAGTATCCCGGCCTGGACCGGTGGCCTGGCGCCCAATGCCGGCAAGGTCGATGCCGGTGGTTTCCTCGCCGATCCGTATGTGGCCGACAAGCCGCTGTTCACCATCACCGCGCAGAATGCCAGCCAGTATCAGGACAAGCTGACGCCTGGCCAGATGGCGATGTTCCAGCGCTTCCCGGAGACCTATCGCATCCCGGTCTACCCCAGTCACCGCAGCGCCAGCTACCCGCAGGCGGTACTCGACGCGGCGAAAAAGAACGCCACCGCCACTTCGCTGGCCGAGGGCGGCAACGGGCTGAACAACTTCACCATGACCATCCCGTTCCCGATCCCGCAGAGCGGCCTGGAAGTGATCTGGAACCACGTCACCCGTTACCGCAGCAATGCCATGCTGCGCACTACCGCGCAGATGAACCCGCAGACCAACGGCGCCTACACCATCAGCTACATGAAGGAGCAGTTCGCCTTCCCGTTCGGGCTCAAGGATTACGACCCGGCGAAGATGAACAACATCCTCTACTACTTCCGCCAGGAAATACTCTCGCCGCCGCGCCGCGCGGGCAGTGTGATGCTGGTCCTGGAGACCATCGACCAGGTCAAGGAACCGCGCATGGCGTGGATGTACAACGCCGGCCAGCGCCGCGTGCGCCGCGCACCGCAGGTGGGCTACGACAGCCCCGGCGCAGAAGGCATGCGCACCTACGACGACTTCGACATGTTCAACGGCGCACCGGATCGCTACGACTGGAAACTGGTGGGCAAGAAGGAGTTGTACATCCCCTACAACAGCTTCGCGCTCGACTCGCCGACGCTGAAGTACGACGACATCGTCAAGCCCGGCCACCTGAATCCGGACCACACCCGTTACGAACTGCACCGCGTGTGGCACGTGGTGGCGACCCTGAAGCCGGGGCAGCGCCACATCTACAGCAAGCGTGACCTGTATATCGACGAGGACAGCTGGCAGATCGCCGAGGCCGATGCCTACGACGGCCGTGGCAGCCTCTGGCGCGTGTCCGAGGGGCATGCACGGCCATTCTACGACCAGCAGTTCACCTGGCTGACGGCGGAAACCCACTACGACGTGTTGTCGGGTCGCTATACGGTGTCCGGCTTGCGCAACGAGGAGAAGAGCAGCTACGACTTCGCCGTGCAGTCGAGCAGCAACGACTTCACCCCCAACGCCTTGCGCGCCACGGGTATCCGCTGACGGCGGGCTGCACTGGCGCTCACCGGCGCTCCTTGTGTTTACTCAGCGGCCTTCGGGCCGCTTTTTTTCGCCTGCGTCTATCTCGCGGGCAGGCGGCTCTTTGTAGGGGCGAGCTTGCTCGCGAACCGCATGGTCTCGGCGCTCCGATTGACTCCGTTCGCGAGCAAGCTCGCTCCTACAATCTCATGCGCACTCGACCGGGCAGTCCGCTGCCGTTTACCAACCGTTACTCACGCCGGCCTCGATTTTGCTTTATGTTCGGACTCGTTACCGCCCCCTGAGCCGTCGTCCAAACCATGAAGTTGCATCAACTCCGCGCCATCGTCGCCATCTGCGAGAGCGGCAGCATCCAGGAAGCCTCGCGCCTGCTGCATATTTCCCAGCCCGCCCTGTCCAAGAGCATCAAGGAGCTGGAGGCCGAGCTGGGCGTGCCGCTGCTGGTGCGTTCCAACCGTGGCATCACCGCCACCGAGTATGGCGAACGCCTGGTGCGCCGCGCCCGGCTGGTGGTGGAGGAGGTGCGCCGTGCGCGGGACGAAATCGAGACGCTCAAGGGCGCCATGGATGGCCGTGTGGCCATCGGCGTGTCACCGGTAACGCCCAGCCAGCAGTTCGCCGCCTGCCTGCTGCGTTACCGCAAGCGCTACCCCAAGGTGCAACTGCAGATCAGCGAACTGCGCCCAGCCAAGCTGCTTGAAGGCCTGCGTGAAGGTCAGCTGGACCTGGTGCTTACGTCGCAGCCGTCCTCGCGCAACGTCGACGGTTTTCACTGGCAGGAGCTCTACGCCCAGCCCACCACGCTGGCAGTGCGCAAGGGACATCCATTGCGCCATGCGCGCTCGCTGCACGAACTGCTCGACGAGGAATGGCTGGTGCCCGATTCGCTGGATGTATCACTCGCCGGGCAGATGTTCGAGCAGTACCAGGTGCGCCATCCCGAACGCGTCATCGAGTGCGCCTCGGTGGTGCTCTATGCGGAGCTGGCGGCCAATACCGACGCGGTGAGCTTCTGGTCGCGGCGGGTGTTCGATCTGCCGATCGTGTCCAGTACCCTGGAAGCGCTGGACATCGCCGAGACCGTACCCGGCACTGATATTTCCCTGGTCTGCCGTCCGCCGGAGCTGATGACCCGCGAGGCGCAGACCCTGGTGGATGAACTGGTCTACGCCTTCAAGGGGCCGCACCTGCGCAAGGCCGACTGATCCTGGCTCGAGAGCAGGTGTCGATAACCAGCCTTGATAAGCATGCGTGAAGGTCATTATTCAGCATCGCGCGCGTGCGGCATCCTGCCGGCCACATCAGAACAATGAGCAGGATGCGGCATGAGTCAGCACCCCACGATAGAAAGGCTTGAGGCTAGCGCCGAGGACTTCTCCCGCATTCGCCGGGACCTTCATCAGCACCCTGAACTGGGCTTCGAGGAAGCGCGCACCAGCGCTATCGTCGCCGGTTACCTGCGCGAATGGGGCTATGACGTTCATCAGGGCGTCGGCGGCACCGGCGTTGTCGGCGTGCTTCGCAAAGGCAATAGCGGGCGCAGCATCGGCATCCGCACCGACATGGATGCGCTCCCTATCGATGAAGCCAGCGGCGCGCCCTACGCCAGCCAGCACTCCGGCCGCATGCACGCTTGCGGGCACGACGGCCATACCGCCATCCTGCTCTGCGCCGCTCGCGACCTGGCCGGGCAGAGCAACTTCGACGGCACGCTCAACCTGATCTTCCAGCCCGCCGAGGAAACCCTGGGCGGCGCCGTGGCGATGATGGACGATGGCCTGTTCGAGCGCTTCCCCTGCGATGCGGTGTACGCACTGCACAACGCGCCAGGCTTGCCGGTGGGCTGCTTCCTGACCCGCGAAGGCGCGTTGACGGCATCCTCGGACCGCGTAGCGATTCGCCTGACCGGCGTCGGCGGCCACGGCGCCATGCCGCACCTGACCAAAGACCCCATCGTCGCTGCCGCCGAACTGGTGCTGGCGCTGCAAAGCATCGTTGCGCGCAATGTGCCGTCCACCGAAGTGGGCGTGGTGACCGTGGGCATGCTCAAGGCTGGAGAGGCAGCCAACGTGATTCCCGACCATGCCGACCTGCGTCTGAGCGTGCGTGCTACCAGGCCGGAAGTGCGCGAGCTGCTCAAGCGGCGCATCGGCGAGATCACCCGTGGCGTTGCCGCCGTGCATGGCATGGAGTTGCAGTACGAATACGAGGAGCTGGTGCCGGTACTGGTCAACACGCCGGAAGAAACCCGTCTCGTACGCCAGGTGCTGACCGAACTGGTCGGTCCGCAGCGCCTGCTGTCCGAGATCCCTTCAGGCTTCCTCGGCAGCGAGGATTTCGCCTGGATGCTGGAACGCCGCCCCGGCTGCTACATCGCCCTGGGCAATGGCAACAGCGGCCCCTGCGGCTGCATGGTCCACAACCCCGGCTACGACTTCAACGACGCAGCGATCCCCTTCGGCGCGGCCCTGTGGGTGCGACTGGTGGAAACCTTCCTGGGCACGGGAGCCAGAGCATGACCCGACGTAATGGGGTACTCATCCTGCTGATGTTGGTGATGGTCATCAGCGTGCTGGACAAGACCATCTTCGCCTTCGCCGGCGCGCAGATCATCGACGAGCTGAAGCTCTCGCCAATCGAGTTCGGCTTCATCGGCAGCGCGTTCTTCTTCCTCTATTCGATCTCCGGCGTGCTGGTGGGGTTCCTCGCCAACCGCTTCCCGACACGCTGGATTCTCGCCGGCATGTCGGTGGTGTGGATGGCCTCGCAACTGCTGGTGGCGCTGTCCAGCGGCTTTGCCGCGCTGGTCGCCGGGCGCCTGTTGCTGGGCGCCGGCACCGGGCCGGGCACGGCGGTGACCCAGCACGCCTGCTTCAAATGGTTCGGCCCGAAGGAGCGCGTGCTGCCCTCGGCGCTGATCCAGGTGTCGATCATGCTCGGCGCCGTGCTGGGCGCGCTGAGCCTGCCGCTGGCGATCCAGCACTTCGGTTGGCGTACCGCGTACTTCCTGCTGGCGCTGCTCGGCCTGGTCTGGCTGGTTGTCTGGCTCATCTTCGGCCGTGAAGGACAGCAGACCGAGGAGGAGGGGCCAGGCTCGTCTTTGCGCCTGCCGTACAGCCGCCTGTTGCTCAACCGCAGCTTCATCTGGATCACCCTGATGGGCTTCCTCAGCTACCTGCCCACCGCGCTGGTGTACAGCTGGGTGCCGGTCTACCTGCAGAAGGGCCAGGGCATGACGCCCATGCAGTCGGGCTATACGGTGATGGTGGTGACGGTCGGGGTGATCCTCGCCAACCTGTTGCTCTCGACGCTCTCGCAGCGGGCGATGAAGCGCGGCAGTTCGGTGCAGCGCGCGATGGTGCTGCCGCCGATGCTCTTCGCGGCGGTCGCCGGAGTCGCCTTCTGCGCGCTGACGCTGCTGCACGGCGACCGTCTGGCGATCCTGGTGCTCTACGCCCTCGGCGCCATCCTGGTGAACGTCCTGCCGACCTTCTGCAACACCCTGGTCGCCTATATCGCCCCGAGCGCGCAGCGTGGCTCGATGCTGGCCATTCACATTGGCGGCATGACCAGCGCCGGTATGCTCGCGCCCTGGATCGTCGGCCAACTTGTCGAGTTGCGCGGCGGCGACATCGCTCACGGCTTCGAAACAGCGCTTGGCCTGTTCGGTGTGCTCACCGTGGTCGGCGCCATCCTCGGCTGTCGGATCATTGCCCCCGAGCGTACCCGCCAGTCCCTGCTGGGTGAGCACGGCGAAGCGTCGTTGCCGGGCGCTGTCGGCCACGCCTGAATCTCCAAAGGGCCCGCGCGTCGGGCCCGTTTTTCTGACTCGAATCCAATCATCCGGAGTGGTGATGAAACCGTCCGCCTGCTTTTCCCAAAGCTACGCCGAAGCGCGTGGCAAGTTCCTCGCCGCGTGCCTGTCCGCCGGCCTGGTCGTCGAATCCCACCGTCATCCGCTGACTGGCCGCGATGGCGAGCCGCTCGCGCTGGACGTGGCGCGCAGTGGCCCGCGCGATGCGCGGAACCTGCTGATCATCAGCAGCGGCTGCCATGGTGTGGAAGGCTTCTGTGGTTCGGCAGTGCAAGTTGCGCTGCTCAACGATCCCGACTGGCTGGAGCTGTGTGCCAGGGCCGATTGCGCGGTGCTCTACCTGCATGCAGCGAACCCGTACGGCTTTTCCTGGTGGCGACGCTGGACCCACGAGAACGTCGATCTCAACCGCAACTTCATCGACTTCTCCCAGCCGCGCCAGCGTAACCAGGCCTACGCCGCACTGGACCCTATCCTGATTCCGGGGCGCTGGCCTTCCCTCACCAGCCATCTGCGCCTGCTGCGCTACGCCATGCGTCATGGCCGCAAGCAATTGCAGTCGGCCATTTCCAGTGGCCAGGACAGCCATCCCAGGGGCCTGTTCTACATCGGTGCGCAGCCGACCTGGAGCAACCAGACTGTGCGCCAGGTACTCCGCCAGCACGCCCGCGACTGCGCACGGCTGGGCTGGATCGACGTGCACACCGGCCTGGGGGCGAAGGGCCACGGCGAGCGCATCTACGTGGGTGACGATGACCCGCAGACCCTGCTGCGCACGCGCCGCTGGTGGGGTGCGGAGGTGACCTCGGCGAAGGAAGGCGGATCGGTATCGGTGCAATTGCAGGGGCAGATGGTCCTGTCTGCCGCCAGCGAATGTCCGCAGGCCGAGCTCACCGCGATTGCCCTGGAGTACGGCACGCTGCCGGGCCTCAAGGTGCTCAAGGCGCTGCGCGCGGACCAGTGGCTGGCCAACAACCCTGGGGTTCCGGCGGGCAAGGCCCTGCGCATCCAGCGCCAATTGCGCGATGCCTTCTATGTGGACGAGGACGGCTGGAAGCGCCAGGTGCTGGAGCAGGCCGGCGAGGCAGCGCGGCAAGCCCTCGCAGGGCTGGGCGAGGCTCAGCCGGCACTGGTTCGCGCGTCCGGGTAACAGCGTTCGCTGTCAGGCGAGCGGCTGGCTCGATGACGGTGCCGGGACGAACGACTCCAGCCACGGTCGATGCCCGGTTGCAGGCACAGTGGCGCAGGAAAACTGTACGGATGGGGCGGATCAGCGGCCGGGCAGCATCGGCGTCAGGTGCAGGATGTTCAGCAGGTGCGGAACGCGCAGCGGGTAGCAGGCCTGCAGGCGCACGCGCGCCTCGGAGAGGGTCATCTGACGGGAAAACGAGCGCAGCACGGTCTTGCCCAGGCAATGACCGTCCTGAAAATGCACGAGGAATTCATTCATGGCGAAGCGACAACGAGGAAACACGCACGAGGTGGCGCACAGGGCGCGAATAATAGCGACTTCGACGCGTTCATCGTTGCCATAAATCATCCTTTGCAGGAACTGTCCGACGGAACGCTCGTTCCGCCACCGGCCGAACCGACGACCGGCGACGTCGGAACAATCCTAGAGCCCAGAAACATGCTCGTAAGAGTAGTCCAGGCGCAGGACGTTGTAGTCCAGGCGCATGCCGAAGGCGTGCATGAAGAATGCCTCCAACTGCAGCTCCAGCGAGCGCGAGGTCAGCGTCGCCAGGCGCGCGCCCTGGCGGCGCGTGCGGCGGTTCACCGCGGTGAATTCTTCATGGACTATGCCCTGGGAGGCCGGGTCGGCGATCAGGCGATAGCAACTGTCTGGCAGGTCGCTGCGCTGGGTGGCGCTAAGGCTGAGTTCGGGGTGGCCGTCAGCGTTGGTGATCAGTTCCACGCTGCAGCGCAGGCCTCGGTCGCGGGCAAAGCGCGAGGCTTCTTCGAAAGCCGGCAGGGCTTTCTGCAGGACCTGGATTTCGAAGGCGAGGAAGAATTGCTCGTCGAATTCAACGTCCTGGGTATCGCGGGGTGCCTGGTTCAACATCGCCGGCATCTCCTGTGTCGATGAAACCATGAAACGTCCGGAAGCGACCGTCGGGATCGCCGAAGTTTCGTCATCGCGGCATTGCGGAGACAACGCACACACAGTCAGTCGGCAATGCCATTTGCCTGAACGAAAGGCCATCACACTGAAGCGCAGGAGGACTGTCAACGAGCATTCGTGCATAACGGCGACCGTCCGCAATAGCCAAGCGTGCAGTTTCAGGCGGCGCGACCTGCTGCGGCCTTGGGTGGCAGGATTGCAGGCGGGTGTAAAGCTGGCGTTACGGATCGAGGCCGCCCGCCGAGACTTCGGACAGGCGGCAACCCTGGGTCAGAAGGATAAGTCCTCCATCAGCAGCGCGGCGTCGCCGCCGAAGTCGGGTGGCAGGAAAGGGCATTCCAGTGAAACGCGGCTCTCTACTGTCAGGACCATTTATGCGAGTGAAGGTGCAGTCCAGTGGGGCTGAGTGCGGTCCAGTGGATCAGGTGGCGGGTGTGGAGGTCATTGCCCAGGTGATGAATCCAGCATTGACGGCGGTAAACGCCAGGGCGATCAGGAATACCGTGTCAGCCACCCGCATCATCCGCTGACCACGCAAGGTGCGGTGAGTACGCAGGCTCCAGTAGGAAGTGAACGCCGAGACCAGGTAGAACATCATGTTGACTGCCACCATGTCATCGATAATCAGGTCTTCCCGGCGCAGGGTGAGGATGACCCGGATGATGCCGATTACCGTCAGGCACACGCCGACCATGGTGGCGGAAACGGAGAAGATGTGGACGCAGATGTCGTCATCGAGGCTGGGAGGGTCCTGTTCGCTCATCGCGCTGCACTCGCTGGCGGGAAATGTGGAAAGCGTAGTTGCGATTCGATGAAGGCTTGAGTCGCTCGCCCAAGGAGCCTACTGTCAGCGGCTGCCCTCAGTCCCGATACGAAAAGCCCATGATCGACTTCAACAACGTCACCGCCTACCAGCAGCAGACCCGCGTGCTGGATGGTTTCTCCCTGCACATCGGCGAAGGCGAGAAGGTCGCCATCCTCGGCCCCAACGGCGCCGGCAAGAGCACGCTGCTCAAACTGATCAGCCGTGAACTCTACCCGGTGGATCGCCCTGACAGCTCGCTGAACCTGTTCGGCCTGCAGAACGTTACCTTGTGGGACCTGCGCAGCCGTATCGGCTTCGTCTCCCAGGACCTTCAGGAAGACTACACACCGTTCACCCAGGCGCTGGACGTGGTGATCTCCGGCTTCTTCGGCGCCATCGGCAGCCATGGTCACCTGCAACCCACGCCGGAGCAGATCGAAAAGTCCCGCGAGATGCTCGCCGCAGTGGAGATGGAGGACTATGCCGAGCGCATGTTCCAGCGTCTGTCCACCGGCCAGAAGCGCCGCCTGCTGCTGGCCCGTGCGTTGATCCACGAGCCCCGCGCACTGATCCTCGACGAGCCGGCCAACGGCCTGGACATGGGCGCCAGCCTGCAGATGCTCACCCTGCTGCGGCGCTTCTGTGGCCCGGAGCACGCGATGATCATCACCACCCACCACCTCGACGAGATCATCCCGGAGATCGAGCGCGTGGTGCTGATCGCCAACGGCAAGGTGGTGGCTGATGGGCCAAAGGCCGAGATCCTCACCAGCGAGCATCTGTCTGCGCTTTACCAGGCACCGTTGAAAGTGACCGAGCAGGATGGCTGGTATCGCTGCTGGCACGCGTGATCAGTAGCTTCACGCGGCGCCGAGACTGCACGTCATGCCGCCTTGATCACGGACTGCGATCCGGGCGGCACGGCCTTTGAGGCGGTTCCAGCAAATCGCGCGGATGCGCTCCTCCCACTGGGTACGTCCAGCTTCTGGCAGAGCGTTCCACCATTGGCTCGCGGCGCGGTTGCTGTAGGGCGTCAGCCAACTGGACCAGGGCGCGATCAACCCTTGCGCGGCAGCACGGTCCAGGCGACACCGAACAGCAACAGCGCAGCGACCAATACATAGGGTGCGCGGCTATCCACCTGGTGCAGCAAGGTGCCCAGCAGTGGGCCGCTGATCATGCCCAGCCCATGCACCGCCACCAGGCTGCCCGCAGCGGCGCCTTGCTCGTCTGCTTCCACTGCGTTGGCGTTGAGCGCCGAGACGGCAGGGAAGACCCAGCCCATGCCGGCGGCAGCGACAAAGCAGGAGGCATAGAGCATCCACGGTGCCACGGCGAAGCACACCGTGGCGAAGCCCAGCGCGGAGACGCAGCCGCCCACACCAATCAGGCGCAGCGGCACCCAGTTCAGCTTGCGTACCAGCATCTGCGCACAGATCAGCGCCACGCCCACGGACGTGAGCGCGATGCCGGCGACGCGAGCGGCATCGGCGGGCGGCAGTTGCAGGCGGTCGAGGGCGAAAAAGCCGACGGTCATCTGCGCCACCGTCACGCAGACCATGGCGATGAAGCCCAGGGTCAGCGAGCGGCGCAGGCGCTTGTCGCTGATCGCCAGCGCCGGCCCCTTGCGCTGGTGGGCGCGCTCATGCTGCGGCAGCCACTTCCACAGCACGGCCAATGCCAGCAGTGGCAGCAGGCAGGTGAGCAGCAGCGGCAGTGCCAGACCGAGCATGGCCAGCAGGCCGGCGAAGCTCGGCCCGACCACCATGCCCACGGCGCTGGCGGCACCCAGCCCGGCCATGGCCGAGGCGCGCTTGTCCGCGCTCACGTGGTCCGCCACCAGCGCCGCAGAGCACGCCGGGACGGCGGCATAGAAGCCGCCGGCCAGCCCGCGTAAAGCGACGATACCAATGAACGCCGGGAGTGCCGCCATGGAGGTGTTCAGCGCCAGTGCCATGAAGGCGCAGAGCAGAGCGTAGGTCACCGCGAAGCCAGCCAGCCCGCTGAGCAGCACGCGCCGGCGGCCGAGTCGGTCACTGGCGATGCCCCAGACGCGTGCCATGAGCATCCAGGCAATGCCGCCCATGGTCACCGTCATGCCCGCTTGCCAGGGCGCCAGGCCCAGGGTGCGCGCGACCGGGCCGATCAGCGCCACGAAGGACATCACCGCCACCGTGCAGACGAAGGTTTCGAACATCAGCGGGCGCAGATTCAGGGTCGGCGCCTGGGGTGGCATGGCGGTCATTTCAGCGGGGCTCCTTGGGACGACGAGGCATTCTCATCCCTACAAAGACGATCAGCAGCAGCGGAACACCAAGGGAAATTCACGACAGTATGTCGAAAACCCGATCGCCGAGCAGCGCCGAGAGCAATCCGAAGGTACTCAGCACGGCCCGCCGCTCGAGGGCTCGTCGGCGATCCCGTGCGCGTGCTGCGGCCTCTGGCGCTGCCAGTCGGTACAGGCGCGGTGGTTTTCCTCGCTGGCATCGTGCTGCAGGCGCAGCTGCCGAGCTCTGCTCACTAGCCCCCTCGAAGGAGGGCCGGTGGAGGTTCGTCAGGTCGCCTGGCTGGCAAGGTCGAGGTTTGCCAGCTGGGTGGCGGAAAGGCATAGCTGGGTCGCTCGCACCAGGCTGGCTAACTGGCGTTCACTGGTAGCGCTGGCGATGGGGGCGGTGATGCCTGGCTGCTGGCGGAGCCACGCGAGGGCGACCTCGGCCGGCGACGACTGGCATTCTTCGGCGACCTGATCCAGCGTCGCGAGAATCTTCAACCCGCGAGCATCGAAGTAGCCTGCCAAGTCTTCGCCACGAGCACTGCCAGTGAGGTCGCCGGGATTGCGGTACTTTCCACTGAGAAAGCCTGAGGCGAGGCTGAAGTAGGTCACCACCAGTTGATCATGTTCGTCGGCAAAGGCGGCAGTTGCCCCTTCATGGCCGGCGCGGTCGTAGAGGTTGTACTGGACCTGCAGCGCGGAGTACGCGGGGAGGCCGTTGCTGCGAGAAGTGGCTTCGGCCGCCTCCAGTTGTTGTCGGCTGAAATTGGACGCACCGATGGCGCGCACCTTCCCAGAGGCGATCAAGTCTTCGTAAGTGCGCAGGGTTTCTTCGTGGGGCGTGCTGTCATCGGGATAATGGCTGAAGTACAGGTCGATGTAGTCGGTGTTCAAGCGTCGCAGCGAATCCTCGACGCCCTCCAGGATCCAGCGGCGCGACAGCCCGCGTCGTTGTGCCGAGAGTTCGGCGCCGACCTTGGTACACAGCGTCACCTCGGTGCGGCGCCCCGGTTGGCTGGCGAGCCAGCGGCCGATGATGGCCTCGGACTCGCCGCCCTCGTGACCCGGTACCCAGACCGAATACATATCGGCGGTGTCGATACTGCTCAGCCCTGCCTCAAACGCCGCGTCCAGCAGCCGTCGCGACATCGCTTCGTCCGCCGTCCAGCCGAACACGTTGCCGCCCAGTATCAGTGGCGAAAGGTTCAGGTCACGAGCATGCATGGCTTTCTCCTCAGCACACCGCGATATGCGAATCCGCGCGCGGTTCGGTACCGCCGCAGAGCACGCCGGTCTGCGGGTCGCGGACGATGATCTGCCCGCGGCCGTAGTCGGTCAGGTCGCAGGCGATCTCCACTTCGTGGCCGCGCCGGGCGAGGCCGAAGGCCAGGTCGCGGTTGGCGTGCTGCTCGATGCCGACCTTCATGCCGCCCAGCCATTGCCAGCGCGGGGCGTCCAGGGCGGCCTGAGGGTTGAGGCCGAAGTCGACCAGGTTCATCACCATCTGCACGTGGCCCTGGGGCTGCATGTAGCCGCCCATCACGCCGAACGGGCCGACGGCTACGCCGTCCTTGCTGAGGAAGCCGGGGATGATGGTGTGGAAGGTCTTCTTGCCCGGCGCCAGGGCGTTGGAATGCGCCGGGTCGAGGCTGAACTCCGAGCCACGGTTCTGCAGGCCGATGCCGCTGTCGGGCAGCACTACTCCGGAGCCGAAGCCGTGGTACGCGCTCTGGATGAAGGAGACCATGTTGCCTTCGCCGTCAGCGGCGGCGATGTACACGGTGCCGCTGGAGAGCGGGTCGCCATGCTTGGGCTCGGCGGCGTGTTCGCCGATCTCGGCGCGGCGACGCGCGGCGTAGTCGTCGGAGAGCAGCGCGGCGGTGCTGACGCGCATGTGCTCGGCGTCGGTGATGTAGTGCAGGCCGTCGGCGTAGGCCTTCTTCATCGCTTCGAGCTGGCGGTGCCAGGTGAGCTGGCTGTCGCGCTGGTCGAAGTCATAGCCTTGCAGAATGTTCAGGGTCATCAGGGCGATCAGGCCCTGGCCGGCGGGGGGGATTTCCCAGACGTCATAGCCACGGTAATTGGTCTTGATCGGCTCGACCCACTTGGGCTTGTAGCCGGCCAGGTCCGCCGCGCTCAGCTCACCGCCGGTGGCGGCGGAGTGCTCGGCCAGGCGCTCGGCGATGGCGCCACGGTAGAAGCTTTCGCACTTCGTTTCGGCCAGTTCGGCGAGGGTTTTCGCCTGGGCCGGGTTGCGGAACAACTGGCCGGCGCGCGGCGCTTCGCCGTTGACGGTAAAGGCGTCGAACCAGGCTTCCAGCGCCGGCACGGCGGCGCGGCTTTCCTGGTATTCGCGTCGGGCGATTTCCCACTGGTGGGCGACCACCGGGGACACCGGGAATCCATCGCGGGCGAGCGCGATGGCCGGTTGCAGCAGATCGGCGAAGGGCAGCTTGCCGAAGCGGGAGGACAGCTCGGCCCAGGCCGAGGGAATGCCCGGCACCGTGACCGGCAGCCAGCCGTGTACCGGCATCTTCTCAAAGCCGGCAGCTTTTACCTTGTCGATGGAAATGGAGGCCGGCGCGTGGCCGCTGGCGTCGAGGCCGTGCAGCTGGTCCTTGACCCAGACCAGAGCGAAGGCGTCGCCGCCGATGGCGCAACCGGTGGGTTCGACCACGGTCAGCGCCGCGGCAGTGGCGATGGCGGCGTCGATGGCGTTGCCGCCGGCACGCAGCATGGCGATGCCTGCCTCGGCAGCCAGGGGCTGCGAGGCGGCGACCATGCCGTTGCGGGCGAACACGCTCTGGCGCTGGGAGGCGTAGGGGTACTCGTGGGCAGAGAAGCTCAGCATGGAAAACTCTCTTCGGTTCAGCGGTCAGTCTTGATACGGGTCCATTCGCGGGTGATCACGCGCTGGATTTTCGGCGGCAGGTCGGCGGAGACGTAGAGCTTCTCGATCACCGCGTCGCTGGGGTAGATGCCGGGGTTGTCACGGACTTTCGGGTCGAGCAGCGGCGTCGCGTCGGGGTTGGGGTTGGCGTAGCCGACGTAGTCGCTGACCGGGGCGATCACTTCCGGGCGCAGCAGGTAGTTCACCAGCGCGTGGGCACCCTTGGGGTTCTTCGAGTCGCGCGGGATGGCGAGCATGTCGAACCAGAGGTTGGCGCCTTCCTTGGGGATCACGTAGCGCACGTCGATCTTCTTGCCGGCTTCCTGGGCGCGGGTCTGCGCCTGCATTACGTCGCCCGAGTAGCCGACCGCTACACAGATGTCGCCGTTGGCGAGGTCGGTGGTGTACTTCGAGGAGTTGAAGTAGGTGATCGACGGGCGCAGCTTCTGCAGCAGCGCGGAAGCCTTGGTGTAGTCCTCGGGGTTGGTGCTGTTCGGGTCCAGGCCCAGGTAGTGCAGCGCCTGCGGGATGATCTTCACCGGTGCGTCGAGGAAGGCCACGCCGCAGCTGTGCAGTTTGGCGAGGTTCTCGGGCTTGAAGATCAGGTCCCAGGAATCCAGCGGGGCGCTATCACCCAGAGCGGCCTTGACCTTGTCGTAGTTGTAGCCGATGCCCACGGTGCCCCACATGTAGGGCACGGCGTACTGGTTGCCCGGGTCGGCGGCTTCCAGACGCTTCATCAGGCGCGGGTCCAGGTGCTTCCAGTTGGGCAGTTGGGCGCGGTCGAGTTTCTGGTAGACGCCGGCGTTGATCTGCTTGGTGAGGAACTGGCTCGACGGCACCACCAGGTCATAGCCCGAGTGCCCCGAGAGCAGCTTGGCCTCAAGCATCTCATTGGTGTCGAAGACGTCGTACTGGACCTTGATGCCGGTGTCCTTCTCGAAGTTCTTCAGGGTGTCCGGGCCCATGTAGTCGGACCAGTTGTAGAAGCGCACCAGCTTGTCGTCGGCCTGGGCGGCGGTGGCGCAGGCGAGGAGGGTGAGGGTGCTGGCGAATAGAACGCGTTTACGCATGACCTGTCCTTATCTTTAGAGAACGCGACTGAGGAATTCCCGCGTACGCGGGTGGTGCGGATTGCCGAAGACCTGCGCGGGCGGGCCTTCTTCGATGAGTTCGCCCTGATGCAGGACCACCACGCGGTCGGCCACTTCGCGGGCGAAGCCCATCTCGTGGGTGACCACCACCATGGTCATGCCTTCGTCGGCCAGTTCCTTCATCACCTGCAGCACTTCGCCGACGGTTTCCGGGTCAAGGGCGCTGGTGGGTTCGTCGAACAGCATGGCCTGCGGCTTCATCGCCAGGGCGCGGGCGATGGCCACGCGCTGCTGCTGGCCGCCGGAAAGCTGGCCGGGGTAGTGCTCGGCCTTGTCCGACAGGCGTACCCGCGCCAGCAGCCGGCGTGCCTGTTCCAGCGCTTCGCTCTTGGACACGCCGAGCACCTGGGTCGGCGCTTCGATGATGTTTTCCAGCACGGTCATGTGCGGGAACAGGTTGAAGCGCTGGAACACCATGCCGATGTCGCGGCGGCGGCGGGCGATGTTGCTTTCCGAGTCGCGCACCAGCTTGCCGTCCGGGCGCTCGCGGTAGCCCATCAGCTCGCCGTTGACGCGGATGCTGCCGCCCTGGATGTCTTCCAGGTGGTTCATGCAGCGGATGAAGGTGGTCTTGCCCGAGCCGGAGGCGCCGATCAGTACCACTACTTCGCCACGGCGCACCTCCAGGGAAACCCCCTTGAGGATTTCCAGCTCGCCGAAGGCCTTATGCACGTCGCGGGCCTGGATCACCACGTCTTTCATGTCCGGGATCATCTCAACGCCCCCTCAGCAATTTCATCGCCTGGCGGCCGAACATGCGGTTCGGTGCGGCGGCCTGGCCATCGGATTTGCCGAAGCGCACTTCCAGCCAGCGCTGGAAGAAGCCCCACAGGGTGGTCAGGGCGAGGAAGTAGATCGCCACGACCAGGTACAGCTCGAACACGCGGAAGGTCGCCGAGGTGACCATCTGGGTGCTCAGCAGCAGTTCCTGCACGCCGATCACGCTGACCAGGGTGGTGTTCTTCAGCATCACGTTGAACTCGTTCCCCAGCGGCGGAACGATCACCCGGAACGCCTGCGGCAACACGATGCGCCGCATCAGCTTGGGGAAGGTCATGCCGAGGGATTTGCCGGCTTCATACTGGCCCTTGTCCACCGCGCCGATACCGGCGCGGATGATCTCGGCCATGTAGGCGCCTTCGTTGAGACCCAGGGCGATGATCGCCGCCTGGATGTTGCCGGGCAGGATGAACAGCCCCAGATCCAGGTCCTCGAAACGGAAGATGCCGCCGGCGGCCAGTGCGGTGTAGAGGAAGACGATCTGCACCAGCAGCGGCGTGCCGCGCATCAGCCACACGTAGAAGCGCACCGGGTATTGCAGTAGCGGGTTGGTCGACAGGCGCATCAGCGCTGCCAGCAGCCCGAGCACGCAGCCCAGGAGCATCGCGCTGACGGCGATCACGCAGGTCAGCCACAGACCGTAGAGGTAGATATCGCTCGGCCGCAGCAGGTACTGCCAGAACACGTCCCAACTGAAGTTCATGTCTCGTTACCTCAGTCCAGTTTGTCGCCTTCGATGTGCCACTTGGCCAGGAGCGCGGCATAGCTGCCGTCGGCCTGCATGTCCTTGATGATCTGCGTCACCGCCTCGCTCAGTTGCTTGTCTTCCTTGCGGATGCCAAGGCCGGTGAGGATGCGCGCGAAGGCCGGCACGCCGATCTCGAACAGGTCCGGCGCGGTGCTCTGGTAGTAGCCGGCGGTTTCCACGGTGGTGCCGTAGGCGTCGGTCTGGCGGATGCGCAGGGACTGGAAGGCGTCGGTGTCGGTGTTGTAGACCACCACCTTCATCGGCGGCTTGCCGGCCTTGGCCAGCTTCTCGTTGTGTGCTTCGAGCAGGGTGCGGATGGTCGAGCCGTTGAGCACCGCAACCTTCTTGCCGGAGAGATCGTCCAGGGTGCGGATGCCCTCGGGGTTGCCCTTGCCGACGACCACTGCCTGGCTGGAGTACATGTAGTTGACCATGTCGATCACTTCGCGCCGTTCGGGCTTGTCGAACAACTGGTCCACCAGCATGTCGCACTGGCCGGCGAGCAGCGCCGGGATCAGCCCGGAGAAGGGCGTGATGCGCCAGTCGATCTTCTTGTCGCCCAGACGCTTGGCGATGGCTTCGCCCAGGTCGATGGTGACACCGGTCAGCTTCTGGTTGGCGTCATAGAAGCCCATGGGCGGAGAGTCCATGCCGCCGCAGAAGGTGACCTTGCTGGCGTTCTGCAAGCGGTCGGGAATCTTCACATCGGCGTGCGCCAGTGGGGCGGCCAGGCAAAGGGCGAGAAGGCACTGCGGGATCCTGCGTTCGAACATGTTGCTCTCCGGGGTGGGGTTGCCAGGGGCAGTTCAGGGACACAGAAGTACGGGTCTAGGCGCCCGTTGCTTCGATTCGCTTCTTCGTGGATCGACTTCGTGGATTTCGTTTGGTTGGATGGCGCTTTGGGTGGATTGCGCATTGGTGGATGGCGCTGTCAGGTGGCTTGCGCCTCCAGGAATTTCGCGAGGGACGGGATGGTCCCTTCGATGTGGTCGCAGATCACCCGCTCGGCTTCGCGGGCATCGCCCGAGCGCAGCGCGTCGAGGATCACCGCGTGTTCTTCGCGGGCGCTCATGGGCTTGTCGACGTGCTGCAGCCACAGGCGCATGTGCGGCTCGATCACCGAGTACAGGGCGGTGATCTGCCGTTGCAGGCGCGGACGTCCGGAAAGGCTGCAGAGGTATTCGTGGAAGGCGCGGTGGCGGCTGACCCACCCGGCGCTGTCGTCGCGGTAGTCGTCCATTTCGTCGAGCATGCGTTCCAGGCGCGAGAGATCGCGGTCGGTCAGCTGCGGCACGGCGAGGCGGATGGCCAGGCCTTCGAGGGCGCTGCGCATCTCGAAGACTTCGCGCATCTCATCGATGTTCAGGCCGCTGACGATGGCGCCGCGATTGGGTCGCAGGGTCACCAGGCCCTCGGCGTCCAGGCGCTTGAAGGCGCCGCGCACGGGCATCCGGCTCATGCCGATCTCGCTGGCGATGTCCTCGGCCACCAGGCGGTCGCCGGTTTTGTAGCGGCCGGTGCAGATGGCCTGGAGGAGATAGTCATAGGCCTCGTCTTCGGCACTCATCGGTGGGCGGGCAGTGGGCACCAGGCGCATGGGGGTGTTTCCTCGTGGATTTTTGGATCCAATTATCCATGCATGCAAATAAGCAGATGCCGTGCCAATGATGGCGAAGTGATTGGAATTGGGCGGGGTAGAGCGGTACGTGTAGGAAGACGGACTGGGAACGATGGAATCGGAAGGGGCGAAACGGTAACGGATAGGGCAATTCGTGCGAGTTTGCGGTGCGCTTCGGTAACGTTGTGGTGCAGGGGTGGTGCAGCAAGGGGGCCGCATTTTGTAGGAGCGAGCTTGCTCGCGAAGGATTACCCGGCGATACCGCCGCTGAGGTTGGTTCGCGAGCAAGCTCGCTCCTACTGCTTCGGGCCGCGCTCCGCGTTCACTGGAGAACACACCTACACACAAACCGGCTGGTCGATAGTTGACCAGGACGCTTGGTGAATGACCGCGGCTTTCTATAGAATGCCCAAACGTTTCAGCAGACCATGCATCCCTCCCACAACAAAAGCCAAAGCCGAAGGCTTTGCGTGTCTCTCTGCGCAGGACGTCCCTCATTCCATCAAGCAGGCCTCAGAGCCGGCGGAGGAGGGAACTGAGTCCCGACTCATCCTCGTCAACTGTCGCCTTGCCCATCGTGCGCACTTTGCGCGCCGGGTTCGGCCTTCACGCTGTATGACGTCGATGGGGAAGGCCAAGCCCTAACGACGAGAAACCTTTCGATGATCAAGAAAGTTAGCGGGGCGCTGCTGGGCCTCGCTCTGGCAGTGAATTGCGCGCCCGCGTTCGCGGATACCAAGAAAGTCGACGTGCTGCTGATCGGCGGCGGCATCATGAGCACCACCCTGGGCGTCTGGCTCAACGAGCTGGAACCGGGCTGGTCGATGGAGATGGTCGAGCGCCTGGACGGCGTCGCCCAGGAAAGCTCCAACGGCTGGAACAACGCCGGCACCGGCCATTCCGCCCTGGCCGAGCTGAACTACACCCCCGAGGACAAGGACGGCAACGTCACCATCGCCAAGGCGGTGGAGATCAACGAGTCGTTCCAGATCTCCCGTCAGTTCTGGGCCTGGCAGGTGCAGAACGGCGTGCTGAAGAACCCGCGCTCGTTCATCAATTCCACCCCGCACATGAGCTTCGTCTGGGGTGACGACAACATCGCCTTCCTCAAGAAGCGCTACGAGGCGCTGCAGGCCAGCCCGCTGTTCCGCGGCATGCAGTACTCCGAAGACCCGGCGCAGATCGCCAAATGGGTGCCGCTGATGATGCAGGGCCGCGACCCGTCGCAGAAGATCGCCGCCACCTGGACGCCGATCGGCACCGACGTGAACTTCGGCGAGATCACCCGCCAGTTCGCCGGCTACCTGCAGACCAAGCCCAACTTCAGCCTGAAGCTCTCCAGCGAAGTCGAGAACATCACCCGTAACAGTGATGGCACCTGGCGCGTCGAGTACAAGAACCTGAAAGACGGCAGCGTTACCGAGACCGACGCCAAGTTCGTCTTCATCGGCGCTGGCGGCGGCGCACTGCGCCTGCTGCAGAAATCCGGCATCGAGGAAGCCAAGGACTACGCCGGTTTCCCGGTGGGCGGTTCCTTCCTCGTCACCGAGAATCCGACCATTGCCCAGCAGCACCTGGCCAAGGCCTATGGCAAGGCCTCGGTCGGCGCGCCGCCGATGTCCGTGCCGCACCTGGACACCCGCGTGCTCGATGGCAAGCGCGTGATCCTCTTCGGGCCGTTCGCCACCTTCTCCACCAAGTTCCTCAAGGAAGGCTCGTACCTCGACCTGCTGGGCAGCACCAACGTTCACAACGTCTGGCCGATGACTCGCGTGGGCATCGACGAGTACCCGCTGGTTGAGTACCTCGCCGGCCAGCTGATGCTGTCCGACGATGATCGTCTCGCCGCACTGCGCGAATACTTCCCCGAGGCGAAAGCCGAAGACTGGCGCTTGTGGCAGGCCGGCCAGCGCGTGCAGATCATCAAGCGTGACGAAGAGAAGGGCGGTGTGCTCAAGCTCGGCACCGAGATCGTCGCTTCCGCCGACGGCAGCATTGCCGGTCTGCTGGGCGCTTCGCCGGGCGCTTCCACTGCGGCGCCGATCATGCTCAACGTGCTGGAGAAGGTGTTCAAGGACAAGCTCGCCACCCCCGAGTGGCAGGCCAAGGTCCACCAGATTGTCCCGAGCTACGGCACCAAGCTCAACGACAGCCCGGAGAAGACCTACGCCGAGTGGAGCTACACCGCCAAGGTCCTGCAACTGGACCCGCCGCCCGCCATCGACCAGGCCCCGGCCGCCCAGCCGACCGACGCTGCCCCGGCGCCAGTAAAAGCCGCCAGTGACATGGCGCTGTAACCGACCCAGGGGTTCCACGGGCCCGCTCATTGGCGGGCCTTGTGCTTTCAGCTCAAACGAATCTTGGAACTGTTCGGAACGCAAATGGTACCGACGCGATCCAAGGGAGACGAAACGTCGTTACGTGCTGGCCGGTGCGGACATGGATTGCTCGTGCTGGAACGGTTTCACCCGTGATGATTTCGCTCAACTCCCGGCTGGATCGGAGCGTTGGTGGGTTGATCGTGGACGCAGTTCGCTACTACGCCAGGCTTGCTATTCGCTGTAACGGGAACACCCGGCATGCGCCTCCTTTCCCCGAGAGGAAAGGGCCGGGGACCTGGGGAGGGAAGGGCGTGGCACTGTAGGGGCGAGCCGACCTGCCATGGATGTCCGGGCGGGGCATGCGGCCGGCTCGCTCCTACGGCGGCCAGTGAGTTGCTATCAACCGTGTGGCCAAAGCGCCCGTGACAGAGAGCCTGGGCTGTTCGTGAGCAAGCTCGCTCCTGCCGCGGTATGGTTCCGCGTAGGAGCGGACGCCGTCCGCGATCGAATCTCCGCCACTCCAATTGATCTGGGCGCTGCGCCCTGCTATGGCGATCGAGGCCACATCCCGAACACCACGCACTTATGCCCTGTCGAAGGTGCGGGCGGACGGAGTCCGCTCCTGTGGGGCCTCCCCAGGCGGGGCGGTCAGCGCCCCACGCGCTGCTGCAGATGGGCTGGATAGCGCTCACCGACGATCTCGATCTCGCGCAATGCCGTTTCGATGGCGCTGAGGTCGGGGGCGTCCAGCACCAGTGAGGCCGCGCCGAGGTTTTCCTCCAGTCGATGCAGCTTGGTGGTGCCGGGGATCGGCACTATCCACGGCTGCTGGGCCAGTAGCCAGGCAATGGCGATCTGCGCGCGGGTCGCGCCCTTGCTGTCGGCGATGCGGCCGAGTACCTCGATCAGGCCCGCGTTGGCCTTGCGGTTTTCCTCCGAGAATCGCGGCACAACGTTGCGGAAATCGTTGGCCGAGAACTGCGTGCGTTCGTCGATGGCGCCGGTGAGGAAGCCCTTGCCCAGCGGGCTGAAAGGCACGAAGCCGATACCCAGTTCATCCAGCAGCGGGATGATTTCCTTCTCCGGTTCACGCCACCACAGCGAGTACTCGCTCTGCAGCGCTGCCACCGGTTGCACGGCGTGAGCACGGCGGATGGATTGTGGGCCGGCTTCAGAGAGGCCGAAGTGTTTCACCTTGCCTTCGCGGATCAGCTCGCCAACGGTGCCGGCGACTTCTTCCATGGGCACGTTAGGGTCGACGCGGTGCTGGTAGAAGAGGTCGATGCGGTCGGTCTTCAGGCGCCTGAGAGAAGCCTCCGCCACGGCGCGAATGTTCTCCGGGCGGCTGTCCAGAGCCAGGGACACGTCACCGTCCCTGAAGCCGAACTTGGTGGCGATCACCACCTGGTCGCGCACCGGTGCCAGGGCTCCGCCCAGCAACTCCTCGTTGGTGAAGGGGCCGTAGGCCTCCGCGGTGTCGAAGAAGGTCACGCCGCTGTCGAAGGCGCTGCGTAACAAACGGATGCCATCGTAGCGATCCACCGCCGGCCCGTAGCCGTAGCTCAGGCCCATGCAGCCCAGACCCAGTGCCGATACCTGCAGGCCGCTGCGGCCCAGTGTGCGCTTGTCCATCGATGTCTCTCCTGAAGCGGAAAGGGCAGGATTGCCCGGCGAAACCTCTGGAATGGACTTTACTCAAGGACTTTCGCCGTGATTAGACGGGCCAAAGCGCATTCGCCTATGAGCCTGGCTCATGGGTTATGCCAGGGCATTCATGAGTCTGCCTCATAGGTCCAAACGCGTTTCGGCTCTTAATCGGCGGCCCGACGGGGCCTAGCATGGCCCATCAGTCAATAGCGAAGCGGAGAACACCATGAGCGAACCAGCTTCCACCGCCCACAAGGCATTCGGCGACATCGCCCCGGCGCTGGCCGACTACACCGATCAGGTGCTGTTCGGCGATGTCTGGGAGCGCCCCGGCCTCTCGCCACGTGACCGCAGCCTGGTCACCGTCTCCAGTCTGGTGGCGCGCTACCAGGCCAACGAACTCCATTTCCACCTGGGCAAGGCGCTGGACAACGGCCTGACCCGCGAGGAACTGATCGAGGCCATCACCCACCTGGCTTTCTATTCCGGCTGGCCCACGGCCTCCACCGCGCTGGGCGTTGCCCGCCGCGTGTTTGCCGAGCGCGACGCCGCCTGAGGAGTACCCCATGCAATACCGTTACCTGGGCCGCAGTGCCCTGAAAGTTTCACCCCTGTGCCTGGGCGCCATGATGTTCGGCGGCGAGACCGATGAGCCGACCTCGCGCCGCATCATCGACAAGGCCTTCGAGCAGGGCGTCAACTTCCTCGACACCGCCGACGTCTATCACAAGGGTCGCTCCGAAGAGGTCGTCGGACGCGCGGTGGCCGACCGGCGCGATGACTGGGTGATCGCCAGCAAGTTCGGCAACGCCCTGGGCGACGGCCCGAACAACCGTGGGCAGTCACGCAAGTGGATCTATCAGTCGGTGGAAGACAGCCTGCGGCGCCTGGGCACCGACTACCTGGACATCCTCTACTTCCACCGCACCGACGTCGACGCGCCGCTGGAAGAGGGGTTGCGCGCAGTAGGCGAGCTGATTCGCCAGGGCAAGGTGTGCTATTACGGGCTGTCGAATTTCCGTGGCTGGCGCATCGCCGAAGTGGTACGCCTGGCCGACCAGTTGGGCATCGACCGGCCGATCTGCAGCGAGCCGCTGTACAACCTGGTGGATCGTACCGCCGAGGTCGAGCAGCTGCCTGTCGCCGGCCACTACGGCATCGGCGTGGTGCCTTACAGCCCGTTGGCCCGTGGCGTGCTCACCGGCAAGTACCGGCCCGGCGCCGAACCTCCGGCGGACTCCCGCGTCGGCCGCGGCGACAAGCGCATTCAGCAGACCGAATGGCGACCCGAATCGCTGCAGATCGCCCAGCGCATCGCTGAACACGCAGCTGCCCGCGGTACCACGCCAGCAGCTTTTGCCCTGGCCTGGGTGTTGAACAATCCGCTGGTCAGCTCGCTCATCGCCGGCCCGCGCACCGAGGAGCACTGGGACGGCTACCTGTCCGCGCTGGACTTGCAGCTGACCACCGAGGACGAAACCTTCGTGGACAGCCTGGTGCCGCCCGGCCATGCCTCCTCGCCCGGATACAGTGACCCCGCTTATCCCGTCGAAGGCCGCCCGGCCCGCCGTTGAAGCCCATCCATTCGAAGCGTCAGGAGCAATGCCGATGAAGACCCTTGGATACGCCGCGCAGAACCCGAAGGACCCGCTCGGGCTTTTCACTTTCGAGCGCCGCTCGCTGCGCGACAACGACGTGGCGATGGACGTTCTCTACTGCGGGGTCTGCCATTCCGACCTGCACCAGGCCCGCAATGACTGGGGCTTCAGCCGCTACCCGATGGTACCGGGCCACGAGATCGTCGGTCGGGTCACCGCGGTCGGGCCGAAGGTCACCCGTTACAAGGTTGGCGACGCCGTGGCCGTGGGCTGCATGGTCGACTCCTGCCAGCAGTGCGACCAGTGCCGCAAGGGCGAAGAACAACTGTGCCGACAGGGCAATACCCAGACCTACAACGGTGTCGATCGCGTGACCCGCGAAGCGACCCAGGGCGGATATTCCAAACAACTGGTGGTGCGCGAGGAGTTCGTCCTGCGCGTGCCGGATGGGCTGGACCTGAGCAAGGCGGCGCCGTTGCTGTGCGCCGGCATCACCACCTATTCGCCGCTGCGCACCTGGAACGTCGGGCCGGGCAGCCGCGTGGGCGTAGTCGGCCTTGGCGGCCTGGGGCACATGGCGGTGAAGCTGGCGGTCGGCCTGGGTGCCATCGTGACCGTTCTCAGCCGCACCCCGGACAAGCGCGACGATGCCATGGAACTGGGGGCCGATGCCTTGCTGGTTTCGTCCGATGCGCAGGCGATGAAGGCGGCGGCCAACAGCTTCGATTTGATCATCGACACCGTGCCGGTGAAGCATGATCTGAAACCCTACATGCCGCTGCTGGACATCGACGGCACGTTGGTGATGGTCGGGCAGGTCGGGCCCATCGACGAGATCAGCAGCATCCCGCTGCTGCTGGGGCGTCGGCGTATTGCAGGCTCGCCCATCGGGGGCATCGCCGAGACCCAGGAGATGCTCGATTTCTGCGGCAAGAAGAACATCCTGCCGGAGTGCGAAATGATCCGCATGGACGAGATCAACCACGCCTTCGAGCGCATGGAGCGCTCCGACGTGCGCTACCGCTTCGTCATCGACCTGGCAACGTTGTCCTGATTCGGGCCTGAACCAGTTCTGACGCGGCACGCCGGGCGCGCACTGCGCCCGGCTTTCATTCCTGGTAGCGCAGCGCGTCCACCAGCACCGAGAAGGCGCGGGATTTCTGCCGCCGGCTGGGGTAGTAGAGGTGGTAGCCGGGGAAGGTCGGGCACCAGTCCTCCAGCACTTTTTCCAGGCGCCCGGCGGCGACGTGCTCGGTGACCATGTCGGCAGGCAGGTAAGCGAGGCCGAAGCCATCCAGCGCCGCCCGAAGAATGTGCGGGCTGCTGTTGAAGGTCAGTTGCCCTTCTACCCGCGCCTTCACTTCGTGCCCGTCCTTGGCGAACTCCCAGGCCATCAGCCCGCCGTAGGTCGGCAGGCGCAGGTTCAGGCAGTCGTGGCTGGCCAGCGCAGGGACATCGTGTGGGCGGCCCTTGCGGGCAAGATAGGCCGGGCTGGCCACCACCGCCATGCACAGGTCCGGAGCGATACGCACGGCGATCATGTCCTTGGCCACCTGGTCGCCGAGGCGCACGCCAGCGTCGAAGCGTTCGGCGGCGATGTCGGTCAGGCCGTAGTCGATGCTCACCTCGACCCGGATGTCCGGATAATCCGGCAGCACTTTCGACAGCTTCGGCCAGAGCACCGTACTGGCCGCGTGTTCGGCGGCGGTGATGCGCAGGTTGCCGACCGGCTTGTCGCGGAAGTCGCTGAGGGCAGCCAGTTCCGCCTCGATTTCCTCGAAGCGCGGGGCGAGCGTCTGCAGCAGGCGCTCGCCCGCTTCCGTGGGAGAAACACTGCGGGTGGTGCGGCTCAGCAGGCGCAGGCCCAGGCGGGTTTCCAGGGCGCGAATGGTGTGGCTCAGCGCCGACTGGGAGACGCCCAGTTGCGCCGCCGCCTTGGTGAAGCTGCCTTCGCGCGCCACGGTGACGAAGGCGATCAGGTCGTTGAAATTTTCCCTTGGCATCTTGGCTCCGCTGCAACCCGCGCGGTTGGGCACCACGCAGGGGCAGTGTATCCGATGCCTAGAGCGTGACCACGACTTTGCCGAACTGCTGGTTGGATTCCAGGTAGCGGTAGGCCTCCACCACGTCCTCGAAGTCGAAGGCGCAGGCAACCACCGGGCGCAGCGAACCGTCGGCCAGCCCCGCGAAAATGAAGTCCTTGGCCGCCTGCAGGCGTTCCGGGTCTTCCAGCACTTCGTAGACGCGATAGCCGCGCAGGACCAGCGAGCGACTCAGCACTTCGAACAGCGGGAAGGGCGTGGGCTCGGGGCTCAGTCCACCGTACTCGATGAGGATGCCGCCTTCGGCCATGGCGGCGGTCAGGGGTTCGAAGATCGGGCCGCCCACCGGGTCGAACACCACCCGCGCGCCGGCCTGGCCAGTGATGTCGATCAGCCGCGAGCGCAGGTTTTCCTCCTCGCTGGCGATCACCTCGGTGGCGCCGGCCTGCAGCAGGGCTTCACGCTTGGCCGAAGTGCGGGTGACGGCAATCGGCACTGCGCCCACACGCCGGGCGATCTGGATGGCCGCCAGGCCGACGCTGCTGGATGCCGCGGTGATGACGGCAAAGTCCCCGGCGCGCAGTCCGGCGACCTGGACCAGGGCGCCATAGGCGGTGAGGTACTGCATCCAGGTGGCGGCAGCTTCAGCCCAGGTCTGCCCCGGCGGATTCTTCACCAGGCGAACCTGGGGGACGACCAGGTGTTCGGCATGGGTCGGTTGCTCCTGCATCGAGGTCGGAGGCAGCACGCTCACCGCGTCGCCCGGGGCGAATCCGCGTACCCGGCTGCCCACGGTCTCGACCAGCCCAGTGGCCTCAAGGCCAAGCCCGGAGGGCAGTTGCGGGCTCTCGATGTAGCGGTCCGTGCGTAGCAGCACTTCGGCGCGGTTCAGCCCCAATGCCTTGACCCGGACGCTCACCTCATCCGGGCCGGGCTGGCGAATCTCCACCTGTTCG
Source organism: Pseudomonas sp. PVC-3-1 (assembly GCF_057444315.1). Classification (NCBI taxonomy): domain Bacteria; kingdom Pseudomonadati; phylum Pseudomonadota; class Gammaproteobacteria; order Pseudomonadales; family Pseudomonadaceae; genus Pseudomonas; species Pseudomonas sp. PVC-3-1. Next base: position 4,572,672 of record NZ_CM172023.1, on the reverse strand, counting down.
AGGCGCAGAACTTCCGGTCCGCCGATCTGATGAAAGCGAACGGCACGGGCGATGATTTTTTCCATGTGATGCTCCAATACGAAAGTGATTCGACGCAAAGTCACTATCGAAGATGGGAATCAGCGAATAAATGGCGTATAGAAACGCTGAGTCAAAAGCAGGAGTTTCGAATGGATCGCCTCACCAGCATGGCGGTGTTCGTCCGCGCGGTGGACCTCGGGTCCTTCGCGGCAGCCGCTGATGCCCTGGAAATGTCCGCGCCCATGGTGGGCAAGCACGTGCGCTTTCTCGAGGAGCGCCTCGGCGCCCGGCTGCTCACGCGCAGTACGCGCCGGCAGAGCCTGACCGAGGCCGGGCGGATCTACTACGAGCGCTGCCGCGCCTTGCTGGCTGATGCAGAGGCGGCGGACATCCTCGCCGCCGGCGAAGTCGCCGAGCCACGCGGTCGCTTGCGAGTGGCCCTGCCGGTGCATTTTGGTCGTCGATGCGTGGCGCCGGTGTTGCTGGAGCTGGCACAGCGCTATCCGCAACTGGAACTGGATCTGCGCTTCAGCGACCGCCTGACAGACCTGGCAGAAGAGCAGATCGACCTGGCCATTCGAACCGGCGAACCGGAACCCAGGGCCGGCGTCATCGCCCGCCGCATCGGCCGGCAGCGGATGGTGGTCTGCGCTGCGCCCGCGTACCTGGCGGCGCACGGCCGACCGCAAAGCATTGCGGAACTGGCGGCACACCAGGCGCTGGTTTATCACCGTTCCGGGCGGATAAACCCCTGGTTGTTCCCTCGCGAAGGGATGACGCCGGAAGAATTCGCGCCGAACGTGCGGCTGCGCTTCGATGACCTGGCCGCCATCGCCGATGCAGCGGTTCGCGGCATGGGCCTGGCGTGGCTGCCTTACTGGCTGGTGAGCGAAGCGATGGTGGCGGGGGAACTGGAGGAGTTGCTGCCAGAGCAGCCGGGATTCCTCTACGGGGTACATGCGGTCTGGCTGCAGACCACGCAGCTGCCGCGCAAGGTGCGCCTGGCCATCGATGCGCTGGTCGAGGTGATCCCCGGCCTGGTGATGCCGGGGCTGGCGGAGTAGGGCAGCCATGGCAGCCGCCCAATGGGTTCAGTTCGCCGGAGTGAGTTGCAGCACGCGGTTACGGCCGCCTTCGGCCAGCAGGTAGCCGCCCTTGCCGTCGGGCACGATGGATTGCGGCGCCTTGAGGAACGACAGGATGGTGCGCGGCTCGCCCTTGCCGTTCCACAGCAGCAGTCGGGCGCGATGAGTCGAGTCCTCGCTGATCCACAGGCCGCGGGAGTCGCACATCAGGAACGTCGGCTGGTTCAGGCCCGAGAGCAGCACCGGGTCCTGGCCGTCATCGCTGAACTGATGCACCACGCCTTTCTTCTTCTCGGTGTAGAGCAGTTTGCCGTCGGTGCAGCGGGTGACGGATTCGGTCTCCTGCAGGCGGTCACGCAGCACGGTCAGCTCTCCGTCGCTCCAGCGGTAGCGCAGCAGGCGGCCGTTCTCACCGCGGTCCTCGATGGCGTAGAGGTTGTCGCCGTCGTCCCACAGGCCTTGGACGGACTGGCCCATGAACAGGTCCGTGACCTTGCCGTCCTTGAGCAGCTGTACCGGCCTGCCATCGGACTCCTGGCTGAACACCCAGCCGCCCTGGGCGGCGATCATGCCATCCGGCTTGGACAGCCCGTCGACCATGACCCGGCGCTGGCCATCGGCGCCGATGCGCAGGATGTTGCCCTTGTCCTTCTTCAGTTCCTGGCTGACCAGCAGGCCGCCGTCAGCCAGGGGGACCAGCGACGCAGCCTTCTGCACGTTCTTGTGCAGGACCTCGACGGACCAGCCATCGGCCGCCTGCACGGGGTAGAAGTCCTGCCAGGCGAAAAAGGCGAGCGCGGCAGCGATGACGAAACTGGCGCCGGTCAGGGCCAGGCGGAACAGCGGGCGGCGGGACGAGCGCGCGGATGTCTGGGGCATGTATCGGTTGCCAATACAGGAGGTGGGCAGCGCTGGGCATTCCTTGTGGTTGTGCGCCTTCCTGGCGTCCAGCGTGCGGCCGGGCATGGTAACCAGACAGTTCAATTGCAAGCTAGAGCGAAAAGCAGTGACGGACATCACGCCTGTTAGAGGTAAAGCGATGGCCAATCGTCGTATATCCGACACTGTTGGGACGAATGTGCAGCGAATCAGCGGGTATCGCTGTAGGAATTTGCGGTTTATTGCCGCGTTTGAGCCTATTTGCCAGCCATGCGGGAGTACTGGGAAGACGGCTTGATGGCCAATGGCCTACAATTCCCGCGTCCTTTGCTGAGGACAATCCAGACGGCTGTTGCGGACAGGAAGTCCGCAACAGCCGTTTTCTTTTCCGCATCAGTTCGCTGGGCGCAGCGCCTGAACCGCTTCGAGTTTCTGCAGCCGCAGCGGCGCGCTGCGCAAGAAGGTACCGATCTGGCTGGCGTCCAGTGGTGCGCCGAACAGATAGCCCTGGGCGCAATCGCACTCCAGCTGCTGCAACTGGCGCAGCTGCGCGGCGTTCTCCACGCCTTCGGCGATCACCCGCAGACCGAGTTCGCGGCCCAGCGCCAGGGCATTGCGCAGCACGATGAGGCGGCGCGGATCGCCGTTGTTCACATCGGCCAGCAGATGGCGGTCGAGCTTCAGCTCGGTGAACGGCAGCTCCATCAGACGCTGCAGGGTGGAGTGGCCGCAGCCGAAGTCATCGATGGCCAGGCCGCAGCCCAGCAAGCGCAGACGCAGCACGTTTTCCAGGCTCAGGGCCGGGGCGTGCAGTGGCGAGGACTCGGTCAGTTCGAAGGTGATACGCCTGGGGTCGATATCCAGGTCTCGCAGGTTGCGCTCCACGGCGGCAGCGAAACCAGTCTGGGCGATCTGCTCAGGCTCCAGGTTGAAGGACAGCTTCAGTTCGTTGTTGCCCTGGGCGCGCAGCGCTTCGACAGCCTGGGTCATCAGCTCGAAGAGCATGCCGTCGAGCCTGCCCGAGCGGCGCAGGGCCGAAAGGAACTCTCCGGGCAGCAGCACCGCACCGTCCTCCAGCTGCCAGCGCGCGAGCACTTCGAATCCGTAGATTTGCGCGGTGTCGACGTTTGCCTTGGGTTGCAGGTGGGCGCGCAGCTTTCCTCGCGCGAGCGGGCCAGCGGCTTCCCTGTCGTCGTCAGTGGCTGCCTCGGCCAGTGGCAGCCCGAGCTGCCCGCCCGATGGCTGGAAGTCACTGAGCAGGGCCCGCAGGCGCTCCAGGGTCGCTGCATCGTTGCCCAGCCAGAACACTCTCATGCCCTGCAATTGCAGGAGGTGGGAGAGTGCACTCCAGGTGCCGGGGGCCATTTCACCGCTGACCACGACGCCATGGGCGAGGCGTTCGCGGGCAACGGTCTGGAGCAGTTCCAGGCACGCCACCGGGTTGATGCGCACATCGCAGATCAGCAGGTGGACGCCGCCCTGGCTGCGCATCCGGTCCAGCGCGAATGCGTTGCTGGAGACCGCCGAGAGGAAGCTGTAGCCCAGGTGATGCAGCGCGGTGACAGCGGTCGAGCGGTGCAGACCGGAAGCTTGGAGCACCAGCGCGGAGAGCGGAGACATGTGGTTTTCCCATGGAAGATGGCCCGGCACATTCTCGAAAATGACGTCCTCGTTGAGAGGCGGAGGATTCCGGGCCTTCTGTAAGGAAAATCTCATCAAGCCTTGCTGGGTCGGCTTTCGTGGCTGTCAGCGCTTCCCGTAGCCCTGCGTTACCCGGTCGATGACGACCGCCAGCGCGACAATCGCCAGCCCTGCCTCGACACCGCGTCCAACATCCAGGGTCTGGATGCCCACCAGCACATCCTCGCCCAGGCCGCGCGCGCCGATCATCGAGGCCACCACCACCATGGACAGCGCCATCATCACCGTCTGGTTGAGCCCGGCCATCAGGCTGGGCAGGGCCAGCGGCAGCTCGACGTGGCGCAGCCGCTGCCAGCGGCTGGCACCTAGGCAGCGTGCCGCTTCGCGAACCGAAGGGTCGACCTGGCGCAGGCCCAGGTCGGTCAGGCGAACCAGCGGCGGCAGGGCATAGATCAGCGTGGCGAAGATCGCCGGCACCTTGCCCAGGCCGAAGAGCATCAGCACAGGGATCAGGTAGACGAAGCTGGGCAGGGTCTGCATGACGTCCAGCAGCGGCATCAGCAAGCGGCGAGCCAGCGGTCGGTAAGCCAGCAGTACGCCCAGCGGCACGCCGATGAGTACGCAAAGGCCGGTGGCGATCAGTACCAGGGCGCAGGTCTGCAACAGCTTGTCCCAGAGCCCGACTACGCCGATCAGGAACAGCAATGTCACCAGCAGTAGTGCGCGCTTCCAGCTGCGCCCGGCGTGCCAGGCGAGCAGCCCCATCAGCGTCAGGAGCAGCCACCAGGGCGGCAGGCGCAGGAGGTTTTCCAGCAGGGTCACCAGTTGCAGCAGGCTGTCGGACAACTGCCGCAACTGGTCGCCGTAGTTCAGGACCAGGCTGTCCACCAACTGGTTCACCGGCCCGGCAATGGAGTGATGCAGGCCTTGCGGGAAGCTCGAACTCACAGCGCCGCCTCGACCTTGGCGCGGACCGCTTCGCTGACCCACGGATGCCAGACCTGCGGGTTGGCCCTGAGGAAATCGCGGGCGGCTTCGCGCGGCGGCTGGCGCGTCTCGCTCATCTTCGCCAGGGAGGCATTGAGCAGGCCAATGGGGAAGTCGACCTTCTCGAATACGCCCACCAACTCCGGATAGTCGCGATGGAAGGGCGCGGATACGCCGACTGACAGGCGCGCCGGCATCGAACGGGTGCCGCGCGGGTTGGGGTTCTTCGCGTCGCTCAGGGTCTTCCAGGCCTCGGCGTCGAACGGCGGTTCTTCCAGGCGTACCAGCTTGTAGCGACCCATCAGTGGAGTAGGCGACCAGTAGTAGAACAGCACTGGCTTGCCGCGTCGGATCGATGAGGCGATCTCGGCATCCAGGGCCGCGCCGGAGCCGGTGCGGAAGTTGGTAAAGCTGTCGGTCAGGCCGTACGCCTTGAGCTTCTGCGAGTTGACGATTTCCGAGGTCCAACCGGTCGGGCTGTTGAGGAAGCGTCCCTTGTCCGGCGATTCGGGGTCACGGAACACCTCGCGGTAGCGCGGCAGATCGGCCACCGAACGCAGTTCGGGCGCCAGGGGCGCGATGCCGCGCGCCGGGTCGCCCTTGATCACGTACTCGGGTACCCACCAGCCTTCATCGGCATTCTTCACGGTATCGCCCAGACCGAATACCTTGCCTTCGGCCTGCGCCTTGACCCAGGCGGGGCTGCGCCCGGCCCATTCTTCGCCAATCACCTGGACGTCGTTGCGTGCCAATGCCGCTTCGAGGCTGACCGTGCTGCCGGGCAGGGTATCGGTGGGGTAGCCGTAGCCCTGTTCCACCAGCAGACGCAGGACTTCGGTGATCAGGCTGCCGCTTTCCCAAGTGAGTTCGCCGAAATGGATGGGCGTCCTGTTGTCAGCCGCGTGGGCCGCGGAGGTCAGCAAGCCGAGGGCGAGTGCGGCGCCGCCGAACCAGCGTTTGAACGATTGCATGCAAGGTTTCCTCGTGAAGGTGAGGTTGCGGGCGCGCCAGGGCACGCCCGTTCGGCCTCAGAAGTCGTAGGTGAGCTTGGTGTAGTAGAAGGTTCCCTCTGGAGCGGCCGGGGATAGGTAGCTGTACTGCTGGGCCGGGGTCTGGCGCAGTTGGTCGTTGTACTTGTCCGGGCGGCTGTCGAAGAGGTTGTTGGCCCCGACCGAGACCTTGAAGCTGCGGTTGAATGCGTAGTTCAGGTCGAGATCGGTGACCCACTGCGCGGAGAAGGTCTGGTCGTACTGCGCCGCACTCTCGTCGGCGGCGTACTTGCGGTATCGGCCGAAGCGGGTTTCGTAGAGGCTGACGGTCCAGGGACCGAAGCTGTGCACGGCGCCCAGCACCAGCTTGTCTTCCGGATAGCCGTGCTCCAGGTAGCCCTCGGATTCGCGGGTGACGGTGACAAAGCCGTTGGGGTTCTCGTGAATCTTCTGCACCCGCGTACGGGTCTTGGTGTAGCCGGCGGACAGCGCCAGGTTGCCGTAGGCGCCCAGTTCCAGGTTGTACTTGCCCACCACGTCCACGCCTCGGGTGCGGGTGTCGGCGGCGTTGGTCATGAACTGAGCCCAGCTGTACTGCCCGTAGCCCGCCTCGGTGAGGATGCGCTCGGCCTCGGGACCATAGATGCCGCCGCTGTAGAGGATGCGGTCGCGGATGTCGATCTGGTAGGCATCCACAGTCAGTGAGGCCTGCTCGCTGGGGCGCCAGACCAGGCCCAGGGAGTAGTTGTCGGACTTCTCCGGCTTGAGCTTCTCCGCCCCCAGGGCGCGCGCCGCCGGATTGTCCACGGGCAGCATGCGGGTCAGGACCGGGTTGCCATCGGCTCCGACGTTGGTGGTAGTGGTCCAGGAGGTGCCGATCTGCCCGAGTGTGGGTGCGCGATAGGCGTTGTTGATGGTCGCGCGCAGGCCCAGTTGCGGGGTCAGTTCGTAGCGCGCGGAGAGCTTGCCGGTGGTGGTGTCGCCGAAGTCCGAGTAGTGCTCGGTACGTGCGGCGAGACCGAACTGGAAGCGCTCGGTCAGCTGGTTTTCCAGGCCCAGGTAGAGGCCGCGTACCTGTCGGGTATAGGTGTCGGCATCGTCCGGCGTCAGCCCTGAAGCCTGCACCGCGCCGACCTGCACGCCATCGATACCGCCGTAGGAGTAGGAGGCGAAGTCGCCTTCCTCCAGGCGGTAGCGCTCGTCGCGCCAGGCCAGCCCGGCGGACAGCGTCAGCGGCTTGAATGCCCAGTCCACGTCCACATCGCGGCTGTAGTCGAGGTTCAGGTTGGTCTGCTCGTTGATCAGGGTGGCGACGTCGAACCTGGTCTGGGTGGCCACGCCATAACTGGGGTTGACGGTGTCCGAGGCACGTTCGGTGTGTTTGTCGCGGCCATAGGTGGCGGACAGGTCGAAGCGTCCGAGGGATTCGTCCTCGTAGCGCGAACCGAAGGTCAGCGAGGCATCCTCGTAGTGGTATCGGTACTGCGGGATGGTGCCGTTGGGGTAAATCTGCGGCACGTTGTTGGGGCTGCCGGCCAGCAGTGGCGGTGTGTTGTTGTAGGAGGTATCGCGGCCGTAGGTGCCGAAGCTGTAGAGGCGCCAGGCATCGTCCAGGCCGATCTCGCCGTTGGCCGCCAGGTTGAATTTCTCCCGGCTCGCGCCGCCCCAGCGTGGGTCCTGCCACTGGCCGTCGGCCTGGTACTTCTCGCCGATATCGTCGGGCTTGTTGTTCAGGCCGTTGAAGCTCAGGGTGAGGAAGCCATCGCCTGGCAGAGCCAGCCCGTACCAGCCGTCGGCGGACTTGCTGAAGCCATCGCCCTGGCTGTACTTGCCCAATTGCGTGGTGGCCTGGCCGCCGCTGTCGCGTTCCTTGAGGACGATGTTGATGACCCCGGCGATGGCGTCGGAACCGTACTGGGCGGACGCGCCGTCACGCAGCACTTCGACGTGGTCGATGGCGCTGATGGGGATCATGTCCAGGTCCACCGACTGCGCGCCGATGAAGGGGACGCCGCCGGAGATGTTCACCACCGCCGAGGCATGCCGGCGCTTGCCGTTGACCAGCACCAGGGTCTGGTCCGGTGACAGCCCGCGCAGCGAAGCGCCCTTCGGGTCCTGGCCGCGGGTGGCGCTCTGGTTCTGCGGGAAATTGAACGACGGCAGCAGTTGGAACAGGGCCTGGTTCAGGCTGGTGGCGCCGGTCTGAACCAGCTCGCTGGCGTTGATCACGTCCACCGGCGCGCTGCTGGTCAGCGCGGTGGCGTCCTGGCGACGGGTGCCGATGGCAACCACGCGGTCCAGGGTCGGAATGGTCGAATCCGCCGCTGCGCCATTGGCCCTTAGGCTGGCGTTGCCGACCTTGCGGACGACGAAGGCGCCGTCTTCGCTGACCTGAAGTTGCAAGCCGGTGCCGCGCAGCGCGGCGTCCACCGCCTGTTGTGCGGAGTAGGTGCCATCGACCGCCGATGACGAGTAACGCCCCACTTCTGGCGTGAAGGAAATCACCTGGCCGCTCTGCCGGCTGATCGACAGCAGCACCTCGTCCAAGGGCCCCGACGCGATGTGGTAGGCCTGCGAGGGCCCGGCAGCCAGCGCCGAACCGAGGAACAGGGCGGCGAGCGATCCCAGGGTCAACGCCCCGGCCTTGCGGATGAAAACGGAATGACGCGACATGACTCCCCCAGAGGATGCGCCGCAAAAGGCGGCGCTTACGTCATCTCTGTGCAGCGGCGTGCGAGAACCTTGCAGATCGATTGGTTATGTCCTTAGAACCGCCCTGGTAACGGTGCGGTATCAGGCGGGCCCGACGTTGACCCACAGGTCCGTGCGTCGCGCGATGCGGATCGGCAAGGTGCGGGCGAGGGTGTCCAGTGCCTGGTCGCTGTCGTCCAGGCGGAAAAGTCCGCTGACGCGTAGCCCGGCCACCGCCGGGTCGACGCGCAACACGCCGCTGCGGTAGGGGCGCAGTGCGTCGAGAACCTCCGCCAGACGCTGGTTGCGTACTTCCAGCAGGCCGTCCACCCAGGCGCCTTCACCGCCCTGCAAGGGCGCTGGCGGGGCGAAAGCGTAGCGGTCGAAGATCACTTGCTGGCGGCGCGGCAACTGCATCCGCTCGCCGGCCAGGGTGGCCAGTTCCAGCGAACCCTCCAGTGCGCTGGCCGCGCAGCGCTCCTCGTCCAGCCGCAATTGCAGGCGGCCGCCCTGGCTGAGTACCTGGCCGAAAGGGCTGGCGATCAGCAGCGGACGCTTGTCAGCGGCCACGCGCAGCTGGATTTCCCCGCGTCGCAGCCGCAGCAGGCGGCGCTGCGGGGTGAAGTCGATGTCCACAGCGCTGCGCGCGTTAAGCACCAGTTCGCTGCCATCGTCGAGGGTGATGCGCTGGCGTCTGCCGGTGGCGGTGCGCAGGTCCGCGGTCAGCTCCTCCAGGGGCAATTGACGGTCGGCCAGCAGGCCGGCGCAGAGCATCACACCGGCGCCGGCCAGGGCGCCGTGCAACAACCTCCGGCGACTCGCGCCGGCGGCGCCGAGGGTGCGCTGCAGTTGTTCGCCGCGCACGCCCTGGGCCTGGGCCACGCGGAATGCGCCAAGGGTGTGTTCCAGTCGTTCGCAGAGTTGCTGGTGGCGCACGTCCTGCTCGCGCCAGGCGATGAACGCCTGCCAGTCGTCACGACTGGCGTGGCCGGAGCGCAGCAGTACCAGCCAGCGAGTGGCCTGCTCGATCAGCAGTGCCTGTTCCTGTTCGCCGGTCATGACAGGCTCGCCTTGAGGCAGCGCTGCAGGGCCCTGGCCATGTAGTCGCTCACCGAGCGCTGGGAGATGCCCAGGGTGCGGGCAATCTCCGGGTAGGTCAGGCCGTCGATCTGCGACAGCAGGAAAGTCGCCTTCACCTTCGCCGGCAGGCCGTCCAGCAACTGATCGATGCGTTGCAGCGCTTCCAGCAGTTCGGCGATCTGCTCGGGCGAGCGCTCGTCGGCCGCTTCGGGATCGAGGCTTTGCAGGTAGGCTCGTTCCAGATCGCGGCGCCGCCACAGCTGGAACAGCAGGCGGCGGGCAATGGTGGTGAGCAGCGCGCGAGGCTCGCGGATCGGCGCCAGGACCGGGCTGGCCAGTAACTGGACGAAGGTTTCCGCCGCCAGGTCCTCGGCGCTGGCGCCGGATTCCAGGTGCCGTCGCAGGCGGCCTTGCAGCCAGTCATAGTGCTGGCGGAACAGCAGGCCAACATACTGGCCATGGGAATTGTCGGCACCGGACATGACGGCTCCAGAAACTTGAGTGATGCGAGGGAGTCCGGTGTTCCGGTGGAGGCATCCTAGCAAGGCGTCTTATTCTTTAAAAATAGCTTTGTAAAAGATGTTTATAACCAAAATTCACATTTTCCAGGCCTGATCAGCGACCCGGATGCAGCATTGCCAGACCCAGTGAGACGGCCTCGCGCTCGTAGTCCAGCAGCACCTGATAATCCGCTTCGACTGCCGGCAGAATGCGGCGGATGCGCAGCGCGGTGGACAAGTGCGGATGCTGTGCCAGGGCCTGATTCATGGCCTCACGGATGTCCCTGGCGTCTGCTTCGCCGGCGGCGGTGATATAGGGCAGGGCGGGGCTCGGCGCGCTTCGTTGCAGCAAGCGGACTCCGCGGGTCTCCGCCGGTGAATGGAGCGCCAGGTAGGCGAAGGTGACGCTGTCCATCGCGATCAGGTCGACGCTGCCTTCGCGCAGCCATGCCAGGCTCTGGCGGTGGCTGCCGCTCCACTGCAGTTCGCTGAAGTAGCGGCCGTTTCGCTGCCAGGGAGCCAGCGCGTGGCGCAGCAGGTTCATGCCGGTGTTCGAGTCGGGATTGTTGGCCGCGCCCCGACAGCCACGCAGGGAGTCGAGATCGTTGCGCGGTTCGTCCTCGCGCACCAGCAGCAGGCTGCAATGCTCACCGCCGGTGCTATGCGGAAGGTCGAAATCCGGTCGGCCGATCAGTCGGACACGGCCGCGCAAGGCGGTCATCAGCGGATAGCCACAGGTCTGGGTGAAGAGCAGGTCCGGGGTCAGGAACAGGGCGTGCAGGTCATCTCCCTGCCAGCGCTGCCGGCGAACGCCCAGCAGTTCAAGCGTATGGGCGATCCAGGCTTCGCTGGCGTGGCGCACGGCCTCGGGCGCCGTGTACATCGGCAGTTCGGCAATGGCGCGGGTCATGCTGTCGGCTCCGTTCCGGCGAAGGGGTGTCGCGGGCTGTCGACGGGCCGCACGGCGTGGCGGCGGATCAGTTCACCGTAGCCGCGCACGAGGAAGCCGCCACTGCGCTGCAGCCAGTAGTCGCGGTGCGCGAAGTACAGCTGCGGCAGGCGGTACCAGGGCGCCCAGGGCAGGTCGTGATGGACCAGGTGCAGGTTGAGGTTGAGGAACAGCCACCGCCAGGGCCAGCCGGCTTCGTTGAGCACGCTGCGATGCTCCGGCGCAGCGGCGGGGCGGTGCTCGTAGAAGGAGCGCAGCATGCCCAGGGCCAGCGCCGGCACGCTGACCCAGACGATATAGTGCAGCGCGGACAGCCGGCTGAAATGCTCCACGAATGCCAGCAGCAACAGGCACAGAATGCCGTGGGTCGACCACATCAGCCAGGCCTGCCGATCGCCGCGCCGCAGCCGGCGACCTTCTTCGATGGCGAGGCCGCAGAGGGCTATCGGCGCGCCTATCAGCAGGCGACCTAGCACGGTCTTGTCGGCCCAGCGCAACACCCGCGCCGGCATGCGCAGGCGGTGCCAGCCGGCATGGCCGATGTAGCGGCTCTCCGGGTCTATTCCAGGCAGGGTCAACTGCTCATCGCGGTGATGGGCCAGGTGGCTGTCGCGGTACAGCTCATAGGGATACCAGAGGGCATAGGGACCATAGCCCAATAGTCTGTTCAGCCAGGGCAGGCGGGTAGGGTGGCCGTGCATCAGTTCATGCTGTACCGACATCCACAGCGCGACGACGGGAACCAGCAGCAGGGTAGTCGGCCACACACCGAGCCAGGGGCTGGCCAGCAGCAGGGCGAACCAGCTTGCCTGGACACCGATCAGCAGCAGCCAGGTCGGCCATTCGCTGGCGCCGAGACGGTCGCGTTCCAGGGCATCGCGCAGTAGTTGCCAGTCAAGCGCCAACGGCGCCTCGGCGGGTGGCAAAGGTGGCATGGGGGCTCCCGGGCAGGTCAGTGGATTCGAACCGCTACGCAGGTCCGCTGAGATGTCTGTGGAGCGAGGCGGGAAAATCTTGCAGAACCTTTGGGCATAGCCTTATGCCCGGACGTGAGCGACAGGCGAGAACCTGCTGCAGGCGCCGCCAGCTCTGGCCTGCGGCTTGTCGCGCGGAATACGGGTGAAACCCATGGTCGACCCCTGTGGTCCCACATGTTAGGGTCCTTGGGCTCCCTTTCACGTCCGCAATGGCTACCCACGGCCGCGCGGCACGCCCTGAACATGGAGAAATGGCTCATGTCACGTCCCGTACCTGGGGGACCTGTCGACACGGCCATGGTCCCGCATAGCGAGGCCTCAGCCACTGCGCTGCTGAACCTCTGGCTCAGCCGCCCGCAGCAGACCGCACTGTTCCTGGATGTCGACGGAACCCTTCTGGACATCGCCGAATCACCCGACGCGGTCGTCGTACCGCCCGGGCTGCTCGATGCGCTTACGCACCTGCATCGCCGACTCGATGGTGCCCTGGCCCTGATCAGCGGCCGACCGGTCGAAGAACTCGACCGGCTCTTCCAACCCCTGCGTCTCGCTGCCAGTGGCGGCCATGGCGCGCACTGGCGCGAGAGCGGCGATAGCCCGCTGCGCCGAACCACCAAGGACTTGCCCGCCAGCGTGCGAGTGCAATTGAACGCCCTGGCGAACCGGCATGTCGGAATCCATGTCGAGGACAAGGGCAGCAGCTATGCGCTGCACTACCGCACCGCCCCCTCGCTCGCCGCAGAATTGCGCGTCCAATTGCAGGCCTTGCTGCGCGCCCCAGAAAGCGCCGGCCTGCGGCTGCTCAATGGCAAGCAGGTCTACGAAGTCGTTTCCGAAGGCGTCGACAAGGCCCGGGCGATCCAGCGCCTGCTGGCCACGCCGGGTTTCGCCGGACGCCTGCCGCTGTACCTCGGCGACGATGTCACCGACGAACCCGCCATCGCGCTGATGCCATCCCTGGGCGGCCTCGGCCTGTCCGTCGGGCGTGCCTTGCCCGGCGCCAGCGCGGTGTTCAGCGACGCGGAACAAGTCCGTGACGCATTGATGCAAGCAGGAGGAATTCACCGATGACGAACCGGCACGAAGGTGCTCTTGAACTGGGCCTGATCGGCAATTGCCGGGTGGCGGCGCTGGTCGATCCGCAGGCGCGTATGGTCTGGTGGTGCTACCCGAATTTCGACAGCGATCCAGCGTTTTCCCGGCTGCTGGCCGGCGATGACGAGAAGGGCTTTGCTGATGTGGTGCTGGAAAACCAGGTCAGCAGCACCTCCGATTACCAGCGCAACACAGCGATCATCACCACCGTGCTGCGCGACGACAATGGTGGGGCAGTACGTATCACCGACTTCGCCCCGCGCTTCCTGGAACACGGGCACATCTACCGGCCGGCGCAGTTGTGTCGGTTGATCGAACCCATCGAAGGCGTACCGAAGATCATCTTGCGCGTACGTCCGACCCACGGTTACGGCACCCCCAGCCAGGGCGTCACGGGCTCCAGTCACATCCGCTACCTGGAGGGCGAGGAGCCGCTGCGCCTGACCACTGATGCGCCGCTGGCCTACATCCAGCATGAAACGCCGTTCGCCCTGCGTCATTCGGTGAGCCTGGTGATCGGCATGGACGAGCCGCTGGGCAATGCCCCCGGCGAAGTGGTCCGCGACTACCTCAAGCGCACCCAGAACCACTGGCACGACTGGGTGCGCGGCCTGGCCATCTGCTTCGAATGGCAGCCGGTGGTGATCCGCTCGGCCATCACCCTGAAGCTGTGCAATTTCGAAGACACCGGGGCGATCATCGCCGCCGCCACCACCTCCGTGCCGGAGGCCCCGGATTCCCAGCGCAACTGGGACTACCGCTACTGCTGGCTGCGCGATGCCTACTTCGTAATCCTTGCCTTGAATCGCCTGGGTGCCACGCGGACCATGGAGGGCTACATCGACTTCATCACCACCGTGGCCAGCGGCGACGCCGAGCTCAAGCCGCTGTACGGGATCATCCCCAACCAAGACCTCACCGAACGCATCGAGCCGGACCTCGCCGGTTTCCTCAACCACGCGCCGGTGCGTGTCGGCAACCAGGCGGTGGAACAGAACCAGCACGACGTCTTCGGTTCGGTGGCGCTGGCGGTACTGCAGAGCTTCGTCGACGAGCGCCTGCCCAACCCCAGCAGCGAGGGCATGTTGCAGTTGCTCGAGAACCTCGCCGCCAAGGCCGTGCACGCAGCCTTCGAGCCGGATGCCGGCATCTGGGAGTACCGGGGCCGCCAGCGCATCCACACCCATTCCGCGCTGCTCTGCTGGGTCGCCTGTGACCGCGTCGCGCGCATTGCCAAGCGCCTGGGCCGAAGCGAAGAGGCCGGCGGCTGGCTGGACAAGGCGGCCAATCTGCGCGAACGCATCCTCGCCGAGGCCTGGAGCGAGAAGAAGCAGTGCTTCACCGGCGCCTTCGGTCATGATGACCTGGATGCCAGCGTCCTGCTGATGAACGAACTGGGCATCATCGAGGCCGACGATCCGCGCTTCATCGCCACCGTCGAATGCATCGGCCGCGAACTCAACATCAACGGGCAGATGCTGCGTTATGCCGCGGCGGACGATTTCGGCGTGCCGGAAACCGCCTTCCTGGTGGTGAAGTTCTGGTACCTCGATGCGCTCGCCGCCATCGGCCGCACCGACGAGGCGCGCGAGCTGTTCGAGCAACTGATTGCCGCGCGCAACCGCTACGGGCTGCTCTCCGAAGATTTGCACCCACACACCGGCGAGCTCTGGGGGAATATCCCGCAGACCTACTCCATGGCCGGCCTGATCAATTCCGCCATGCGACTTTCCATTGGCTGGGAGGAAGGTCTATGCCGCGCCTCGTGGTGATTTCCAACCGGGTCGCGATCCCCGATGAAAACGGCCCGGCGCCGGGCGGGCTGGCCGTGGCGGTCGAGGCCGCCATGCGCAACCGCGAGGGCATCTGGTTCGGCTGGAGCGGCGAGAAAGCCGAGGAGCCGGGCCCGCCAACCATGGTCCAGCGCGATAACCTGCAGTACATCCTCACCGACCTGCACCCGCAGGACTTCGACGAGTACTACAACGGCTTCGCCAACCGCGTGCTCTGGCCGATCCTGCATTACCGGGTGGACCTTGCGGAATTCAACGAAGCCGAGTTCGGCGGCTACCAGCGGGTCAACGAATTCTTCGCCGAGCGCCTGAGCCCGTTGCTGGAGGAGGACGACGTCCTCTGGGTCCACGACTACCACCTGATTCCCCTTGCCTCGGCCCTGAGGCAGCGCGGGCATGGCAACCGCATCGGCTTCTTCCTGCACATCCCGATGCCGCCGGCCGATCTCATCACCGCACTGCCGCACCACGATGAACTGATCCGCGCGCTTACCCAATACAACCTGATCGGCTTCCAGACCGAGAACGACGCCAGCAACTTCGCTCGTTACCTGACCCGCGTCGTTGGCGCGGCGACGCCCGATGGCCGCCGCTATCACCTGGAAGACCAGCATTTTCGTGTGGGGGTGTTCCCTGTGGGCGTGGATGCCGCCGGCTTCCGCCAGCTCGCCGAAGAGGCCTCGCAGAGCCAGGCCGCCGAAGACCTGCGCGAAAGCCTGGGCGGCCGCGCGCTGATGGTAGGGGTGGATCGGCTCGACTATTCCAAGGGCATCGTCAATCGCCTGGACGGTTACGAGCGCTTCCTCGAGCGCAATCCGGACTGGCACAACCGCGTGACCTGCCTGCAGATATCTCCGGGCAGCCGCCAGGATATTCCCGAGTACGCCGACATCGACGCCGCCGTGAGCTCGCGCGTAGGCCACATCAATGGGCGGTTCGGCGCCGTGTCCTGGGTGCCGCTGCGCTACGTCGCGCGCAACCACCAGCGCGCGGACATCGCGATGGTCATGCGCCACGCGCGCATCGGCCTGGTGACGCCGCTGCGGGATGGGATGAATCTGGTTGCCAAGGAATTCGTCGCCGCGCAGGACCCGGACGACCCCGGTGTGCTGATCCTCTCCCAGTTCGCCGGCGCCGCTGCCGAACTGGGCGGCGCGCTGATCATCAACCCCCATGATCGCGATGCCCTGGCCGATGCCATGCAGCAGGCACTGCGCATGCCGCTAAAGGAACGCCAGGCGCGCCACCGCGACATGTATGCGGTGCTGGAGGCCAATGACATCCGTTTCTGGGGGCCGAGCTTCATCGATGCGCTGACGCGGCCGGGGAGGGCGCTGAACTGGCTGTCGAACCATTACCTCAGTCACTGAGGTACAAATGAAAAAACCCGCCTTGGCGGGGTTTTTTGGGGTATTCAAGGTCAACGCCAGGCTAGGGTGCCGGTTTCTTGCCGTCGGATTTGGCCCACTGCGACTTCCGCTCGACCTTCACTGCCAGTTGGCCAACGGGGATTTCCTGGATTTCGCCGCCCTGGGAGAGGAAAGCGGCAATCTTTTCATCGAGCTCCGAACGTTCGCGAATCAGCTGTGAATCAGTCATGAAGTCACCTATGCGTTGGGCGCCAAGCCGGCCCGGCCAGCCTACACGTCTTTTGCGCATTTGGCCGGGATTGCTCGACCATTTGTCAAAATCACCACTGGTCGTGAAAAAAAGCTATGAATTAGCGCCAAACCTTGTATTCTGCATGGGCTGCCTGCCCAGTAACGAGTTCCGCGACTTGATGTTCTTCTACAAGATGCTCCATCTCCTCGGCACCTCTTCACTACGCATTCAGCTCATCGCCGGTCGGCTTTCGGCCGGCCTTTAGCATTTTTTTAGGAGACAACATCATGTCCGATCGTCAAAACGGCATCGTCAAGTGGTTCAACGCTGAGAAGGGCTTCGGCTTCATCACCCCGGAAAGCGGCCCGGACGTATTCGTTCACTTCCGTCAGATCGAAGGCAACGGCTACAAGTCCCTCGACGAAGGCCAGAAGGTCAGCTTCGTTGTGACTGCCGGCCAGAAAGGCCCGCAAGCTGAACAAGTTCGCGCTGTCTAATCGACATCGCTGACGAGAAAAGCCCCGCTTAGGCGGGGCTTTTTTTTGCCTGCGATTTGCCTTGGCGCCCTTGGTTAGGCACAAACAAAAACGCCCGGTGCAGTGCACCGGGCGTTTTTCGTGGCTCGGCGCTGAGCGCTCAGGTCACTCCTGCTGCGGGTCGAACTGCTTATCGCGGATCAGCAGGGCGGGGATCACGCCGCAGATGAAGTACGCCGCGCCCATCACCAGGAAGCCCACGCCAATGGACATCTGCGTGGCGAGGAAGCCGATCACCGCCGGTGCGATGGCCGCGCCGATACGGCCGATGTTGTACGCCCCGCCGACTGCGGTGCCACGGAAGGCGGCTGCAAAGCTCTCGGTCATGTAGGTCGCGTTAACGCCGTAGGGAATGCCGTAGAGGAAGCCGAACACCACCAGCATCCAGAGAATGTTCTCCGGGCTGTGGAACAGCACGATCACCGGCAGGAACACGGCGGTGCCCAGGGCGCCGAAGGAGAACACGGTGCGGCGGCCGAACCAGTCGGCGGCGACGCCGGCCAGGATCTTGCCGAGGATCATCGCGGCGTAGGTGCCCACCAGATACGAGGTCATGGCCTTGAAGTTCATGCCCATCTCGGTTTCCAGGTACGACGGCATCCAGTTGTTCACGCCGTAGTAGCCAAACTGCAGGAAGCCGGCGGTCAGCGCCCAGAACAGGAACATGCGGCTGGCCTTCGGGTCGCTGAAGATCTGCCGGAAGGCGTTCTGGCGCGGGGCGGCGGCGACACTGCTCGACTGGCCGGCGGTCTTGCGCTGCTGGCGTTCGGCCTGAGCCTGGACCCAGGCCGCGGGCTCGGGGATCAGCTTGCGCATGGCCACGGCCAGCACCACCGGGATGATGGCGATGTAGAACAGGTAGCGCCAACCGTGGTCCGGCAGGATCCAGCCGGCCAGCAGGGTCGCGACGATGTAGCCGACCGACCAGCCCGCCTGCAGGGTGCCCAGCACGGTGGTGCGGTACTTGGTCGGCACGTATTCGGCCATCAGCGTGTTGCAGGCGACGTACAGCGCGCCGAGACCCAGAGAGGCAACGAAGCGTGCGGCGGCGAACTGCCAATAGTTGTGGGTCAGGCCGAGGACGGCGGTGCCGACGGAGAACAGCACGATGGTCCAGACCACGGTCTTGACCCGGCCGAAGCGATCGCAGGCCCAGCCGCCGTAGATACCGCCGAAGGCCATGCCGGCCAGGGTGACGCTACCCAGGCTGCCAGCCTGGAGATTGCTCAGGCCGAACTCGGCCTTGAGGCTGGTGAGGCTGTAGGAGAGCAGCATCAGGTCCGCGCCATCGATCAGCAGGCCGATGAAGCAGAACGCGAAAACGAGCACCCAGGTCTTGTCCTGGGTAGTCGCGTGGGAGGTCGAAGCAGTGGTTTCCATGAACGAATTACCTGTTGTAGTTGTTGGCGGACCGGCGTGCCGATCCTCGGTAAGCGTGTGGCAGGTGCTTTGAGTCGACGGCGCGAGGTGCGTGGCCGCGCGCCGCCTTATGGGGTGATCAGGCCTGGGCTTCGCGGATCATGTTGCGGGCGATGATCACCTGCTGGATCTGCGTGGTGCCCTCGTAGAGCCGGAACAGACGCACGTCGCGGTAGAAGCGCTCGATGGCGTACTCGCTGACGTAGCCGGCGCCGCCATGGATCTGCACACAGCGGTCGGCAACGCGGCCGCACATCTCGGTGGCGAACATCTTCGCGCAGGAGGCTTCGGTGCTGACGTTGCGGCCCTCATCGCGCTTGCGCGCGGCGTCCAGCACCATGCAGCGGGCGGCGTAGATCTCGGCCTTGCTGTCGGCGAGCATCGCCTGGATCAGCTGGAACTCGGCGATCGGCTGGCCGAACTGCTTGCGCTCCAGGGCGTAGTTGAGCGCATCGGCAAGCATGCGCTCGGCGGCGCCGACACTCAGCGCGGCGATGTGCAGGCGGCCCTTGTCGAGCACCTTCATGGCGGTCTTGAAGCCCACGCCCTCGACGCCGCCGATCAGCTGGCTGGCGGGAATGCGCACGTTGTCGAAGATCACGTCGCTGGTGTGCGCGCCTTTCTGGCCCATCTTGTGGTCCGGCTTGCCAAGGGAAATGCCCGGCGTGCCGCGCTCGACGATGAATGCGCTGATGCCGCCGGAACCCTTGATTGCCGGGTTGGTGCGGGCCATCACGGTATAGATGCCGGCGTGCGGGGCGTTGGTGATGAAGCGCTTGGTGCCGTTGAGCACGTAGAAGTCGCCATCGCGCACGGCGGTGGTCTTCAGCGAGGCGGCGTCGGAGCCGGAGTCCGGCTCGGTCAGGCAGAAGGCGCTGAGCAGTTCGCCGCTGGCGAGTTTCGGCAGATAGTGAGCTTTCTGCTCCGGCGTACCGTCGATCAGGATGCCGATGGAGCCGATGCCGTTGTTGGTGCCGATGTAGGAGCGGAAGGCAGGGGAGGTGCGGCCGAGTTCGAAGGTGATGTTCACCTCTTCTTCCATGGTCACGCCCAGGCCGCCGAAGTCTTCGGGGATGGTCAGGCCGAACAGGCCCATCTCGCGCATCTGCTCGATGATGTCCTGCGGGATGGCGTCGGTCTCGGCGACCTCGTTCTCCCGCGGAATCAGCACTTCGCCGACGAACTGGTGGATGGAGTCCAGAAGTATCTGCAGCGTTTCTGGGTCTCGGATCATGTGCACTCCTCAGAGGCCCGTGAGCGGGCCTGTCTTCCGAGGCACCGTCACCCGAGATTCAGCGAGCGGCGGCACCTATGTTGTTGACCATGTTGATCAGGCGGGGCCCGATGTCGTCCTCGAGCTTCTCGCGGGTCAGCTGGAAGCTCGGGCCGCCGCAGTTGAAGGCCAGCAGGCCGTACTGCGGGTGTACCAAGGGCACGGCGACGGAGTTGACGTCGCGGTGCCATTCACCGATCGACAGGCAGTAGCCGTAATCGGTGTAGTCCCTGAAGGCACGGTCCAGACCCTTGCGGATGGCCGGCCAGGTGTCCGGTTCGCGTTCGCGAATGTGCTCGAGCAGGAATTCCCGCTCGTTCTCCGGCATCGCCGCGAGGCACGCGCGGCCCACCGAGCTCGCCGCCAGCGGCAGATAACTGCCGATCTGCCGGCGCATCGTCATGTTTCCCTGTCCCTGGACCACGTCCAGATAAACCATCTGCAGGCGGTCGCGGGCAGCCATGGCCACCGCCGCCTGGGCGTGGTTGGCCAGTTCCTCCATCAGTGGATGGGCCACCGCGCGGATCGACAGGTTCGACAGCATCGCGTAGCCGAAACCCAGTACGCCGACGTCGAGCTGGTACTTGCCCGAATGCATCTCGCGCTTGAGGCAGCCCAGGCGCATCAGGGTGTTGGTCAGGCGCGTCACGGTCGGCTTGGGCAGGTCGGTCTTGCGGGCCAGGTCCTGGTTGCTCAGCACGTTTTCCCGTGGCGTGAAGCAGCGCAGGATCTCCAGGCCGCGAGCCAGGGCCGTGACGAACTGGCCGCTGTTTTCCTCTTCGCTCAGTGCCGTGGCCGGGTCGTACAGACCCCGTTCCAGCAGGCCGATCTCACCTTCGTTTTTCGTCGGCGCAGCCGAATCCATCTCCGTCTTGTTGCGGCGCATGGTAGAACCCCTATTCACGGAAAATCAATAAAATAAAATTCAGTTTCGTCAGACGAAATTGTAATGGGTCTGAGTTGGTTAGTACAGGCGTGCTGGTAAAAATATCCAGTACCCTGATTTTACTGGGCTTTCAGGGTTGGTTGGATCATCACCGTTTACAGCCTGGATTCTGTATCACTATGATGAAATCGAAATACGGAATGTAGTTTCGTCAGACGAAACAATAAGAGGTCTTCGCTGTCATGAGTACCAACGTGGTTCATCTCGATATCCGGGCCGATGGCGTGGCGGTTGTCCGCATCGACCGTCCGGAAGCCAAGAATGCTTTGAACGCCGCCGTGCGCCAGGAACTGGCCGAGCATTTCCGCGCCCTGAGCGACAACCGCGAGGTTCGCGCGGTGGTGCTGACGGGAGGTGAGGAGTGCTTCGTCGCCGGCGCCGACATTCGTGAGTTCGCCCAGGCCAGCCCCATCGAGATGTACCGCCGCCATACCGAATTGTTGTGGGAAGCCATTTCCCGCTGCCCGAAACCGGTGATCGCCGCGGTCAATGGCTTCGCCCTGGGCGGCGGCTGCGAGCTGGCGATGCACTGCGACATCATCGTCGCCGGTGAATCGGCGCGTTTCGGCCAACCGGAAGTGAAGCTCGGCCTGATGCCCGGCGCCGGTGGTACCCAGCGACTGATCCGCGCTGTCGGCAAGTTCCAGGCGATGCGCATTGCGCTGACCGGCTGCCTGATCAAGGCGCCCGAAGCCCTGGCCATCGGCATGCTCAGTGAAGTGGTGGAAGACTCGCGCACGCTGCCCCGCGCGCTGGAGCTGGCTGCCGAAATCGCCGCACTGCCGCCGTTGGCCGTGGCGCAGATCAAGGAAGTGATGCTGACCGGTGCGGACCTGCCGCTGGAAAGCGCCCTGACCCTGGAGCGCAAGGCCTTCCAGTTGCTGTTCGATTCAAAGGACCAGAAGGAGGGCGCCGCCGCCTTCCTGGAAAAACGCCAAGCCAGCTTCCTGGGGGAATGAGCATGACCCTTTCTTTCGGCATCGAGCGCATGGCCATTGTCGGTACTGGCGTCATGGGCAGCGGCATCGCCCAGATCGCCGCCCAGGCCGGCATCCAGGTGAAACTCTTCGACGCCCGTGATGGCGCTGCACAAGCGGCTCGCGACAATCTCGGGCGGACCCTCGCCAAGCTGGCGGAGAAAGGCAAGATCAGCGCCGCCGAGGCCGATGCTACGCTGGCGCGGCTGCTGGTCGCCGCCTCGCTGAATGAGCTGGCGGATTCCGATCTGGTGGTCGAGGCGATCATCGAGCGGCTCGACGCCAAGCAGGCCCTGCTGGCCGAGCTGGAAGCCGTGGTCAGCGCTGACTGCATCCTCGCTACCAATACCTCGTCACTGTCGGTTACCAGCATCGCCCGTGGCTGCCAGCATCCCGAGCGCGTGGCGGGCTTCCACTTCTTCAACCCGGTGCCGCTGATGAAGGTGGTCGAGGTAATCGACGGCCTGGCCAGCGATCCGCAGGTCGGCGACCGCCTGGTGGCACTGGCCGCGCGCATGGGCCATCGCGGCATCCGCGCCAAGGACACCCCCGGCTTCATCATCAACCACGCCGGCCGTGCCTACAGCACCGAAGCCCTGCAGATGCTCAAGGAAGCCATCGCCGAGCCGGCCGACATCGACCGCATCCTGCGCGAGGGCCTGGGCTTCCGCATGGGCCCGCTGGAACTGTTCGACCTGACCGCGCTGGACGTTTCCCACCCGGTGATCGAGTCCATCTACAACCAGTTCTACCAGGAGCCGCGCTATCGCCCGGCGGCGCTGACCCGGCAGATGCTCGCGGCCGGTTTCGTCGGCCGCAAGGTCGGTCGTGGCTTCTATCGCTACGCGGACGGCAAGATGATCGACCCGCCGGTGCCGCAACCGGTGCCGAGCGTTGCCGTACTGCCGCCCGTGTGGATCGGTGTGGAAAACGACCAGGACCGCGAGCGCCTCAGCGAGCTGCTGAAGAAGCTGGGTGCGAATCTGGAGCAGGGCGCCCAGCCGAGCAGCGAAGCGCTTTGCCTGCTGGCCCCTTACGGCATCGACGCCACCAGCGCCTGCCAGCGTTTCGGCACCGAGCCGGCGCGCACGGTCTGCATCGACCTGCTGCTGGACCTGCAACGCCACCGCTGCCTGATGCAGAACCCGGCGACCGCTCCAGCCATGCGCGACGCCGCCCATGCGCTGCTGGCGGCTGACGGTGTAGGCGTCACGGTCGTCAATGACAGCGTCGGCTTCGTTGCCCAGCGCGTACTGGCGCTGATCGTCAACCTGGCCGGCGACATCGTCCAGCAGCGTATTGCCAGTGTCGACGACCTCGACGAAGGCGTGCGCAGTGGCCTGGGTTACCCGCAAGGCCCGCTGGCCTGGGGCGACAGCGTCGGCCCGGCGCGCCTGCTGACCATCCTCGAACGCATGACCGACCTGACCGGCGACGCCCGCTACCGCCCCGGCCCGTGGCTGCGCCGCCGCGCCGCGCTGGGCCTGTCGCTGCGCCATGCCGAGCCTGCGTTGGGCTGAAGCCCGGCGCCTACTGATTCAAGGAGATACCGATGCTCAATGCTTATATCTACGCCGGCCTGCGCACCCCCTTCGGCCGCCACGGCGGCGCCCTGGCGCCGGTACGCCCGGACGACCTGGTCGCCCAGGTGATTTGCGAATTGCTGGCCCGCGCACAGGTGCCGGGCGACGCCATCGAGGACGTGATCCTCGGCAACACCAACCAGGCCGGTGAAGACAGCCGCAACATCGCCCGCCATGCCGCGCTGCTCGCCGGCCTGCCGGTCACCGTGCCGGGCCAGACGGTGAACCGTCTGTGCGCCAGTGGCCTGGCTGCGGTGATCGATGCAGCGCGCGCCGTGACCTGTGGCGAAGGCGAGCTGTTCGTCGCTGGCGGGGTGGAAAGCATGTCCCGCGCGCCCTTCGTCATGGCCAAGGCCGAGGCCGCCTACAGCCGTGACCTGACGGTGTTCGACAGCACCATCGGCGCACGCTTCCCCAACCCGAAGATCGTCGCCGGGTTCGGCAACGACAGCATGCCGGAGACTGGCGACAACGTGGCCCGCGAATTCGGCATCAGCCGCGAGCAGGCCGACCGTTTTGCCGCCCGCTCCCAGGCCAACTATGAAGCCGCTCGCCAGGACGGTTTCTTCGCCGGGGAAATCCTCCCGGTCAGCGTACCCACCGGTCGCAAGACGCCGCCGAATGTGGTCGAGCAGGACGAGCATCCGCGTCCGTCCTCCGATGAAGCCGCACTGGCGCGCCTGAAGCCTCTGTCCGAAGGTGGAGTGGTCACCGCCGGCAACGCCTCCGGCGTCAATGATGGTGCGGCCGCGTTGCTGATCGGCTCGGCCGCGGCGGGCGAGCGCCACGGCCTCAAGCCGTTGGCGCGAATTCTTTCGGCGGCCGCCGTCGGCGTGGAGCCGCGCATCATGGGCGTCGGCCCGGTGCAGGCGATCAACAAGGCGCTGGCCCGTGCCAACCTGACCCTCGCCGACATGGACATCATCGAGATCAACGAGGCCTTCGCCTCCCAGGTGCTCGGCTGCCTGCATGGCCTGGGCGTGGACTTCGACGATGCACGGGTCAACCCCAATGGCGGCGCCATCGCCGTCGGTCATCCGCTGGGTGCTTCCGGCGCGCGGCTGGCGCTGAGCGTGGCGCGACAACTGCAGCGCAGCGGTCAACGCTATGCGGTGATCAGCCTGTGCATCGGCGTCGGCCAGGGGCTCGCCATGGTTATCGAGCGCGCCTGAGCGCGCCAGTGAGGATGTGAAGATGGGTGCTTTGAGCGGATACCGCGTACTCGACCTCAGCCGCGTGCTGGCCGGCCCCTGGTGCGGCCAGGTACTGGCCGACCTGGGCGCGGAAGTGATCAAGATCGAACGGCCCGGCGTGGGTGATGACACCCGTGGCTGGGGCCCGCCCTACATGAAGGCGGCCGACGGCTCGGATAGCTCCGAGGCGGCGTACTACCAGTCCACCAACCGCAACAAGCTGTCGGTGGCGCTGAACCTGGCGACGGAGGAAGGGCAGGCGCTGGTGCGCGCCCTGGCCTGCGAGTGCGATGTGCTGATCGAGAACTACAAGGCCGGTTCGCTGGCCAAGTACGGGCTGGATTACGACAGCCTGTCGAAGGTCAATCCGCGCCTGGTCTACTGCTCCATCACGGGTTTCGGCCAGACCGGCCCGCGTGCCGAGGAGCCTGGCTACGACTTCATCATCCAGGGCATGGGCGGCTTGATGAGCATCACCGGCGAGAAGGACGGTGTGCCCGGCGCCGGCCCGCAGAAAGTCGGTGTCGCCGTCTCCGACGTGATGACCGGCCTGTATTCGGTGGTCGCCATCCAGGCTGCGCTGCTGGCCCGCGAGAAGACCGGCCGCGGCCAGCACTGCGACATGGCGCTGCTGGACGTGCAGGTCGCCATGCTCGGCAACCAGAGCCAGAACTACCTCGCCACTGGCCGCTCGCCGGGCCGCCAGGGTAATGCCCACGTCAACATCGTGCCGTACCAGGTGTTCAGCGCGCAGGACATGGACTTCATCATCGCCTGCGGTAACGACAGCCAGTTCGTTTCGCTGTGCGATGCCATCGGCCTGCCGGAATTGCCCAAGGACCCGCGCTTCACCCGCAATGCCGACCGCGTGCGCAACCGCGACATCATCGTCGGCAAGCTCGCCGAGCACTTCCAGGGCGACACCGCCGACAACTGGGTGAAGCGCATCCACGCGATGAAGGTGCCGGTGGGCGTGATCAACGACATCGGCCGTGCGCTGGACGAGCCGCAGGTGGTCGCCCGCGACATGCTGGTGGAGATTCCCCACGCGCAGAACCCCGCGTTCCGCATGGTCGGCAGCCCGTTGAAGCTCTCCGAGACGCCGGTGGAATACCAGCGCCCGGCGCCCATGCTCGGCGAGCACACCGACGAGGTGCTCAAGCGCCGCCTGGGGCTCGACGATGCGCGCCTGGCGCAGCTTAAGGCCGAGGGTGTGATCGAGCAGCTCGGTAAGGCATGAGTCCGTTCGCGAGCAAGCTCGCTCCTACGAAAAAGCGCACCGGCACAAGCCTGGACCTGTAGGAGCGAGCTTGCTCGCGAACCACCCCCAACCGCAGCGCCGATACAAACCGGCGTCAGCCAAGGAAACAACTGATGAAAGTACTGGTCGCGGTAAAACGCGTGGTCGATTACAACGTCAAGGTCCGCGTCAAGGCGGACAACTCCGGCGTCGATCTCGCCAACGTCAAAATGTCCATGAACCCCTTCTGCGAAATCGCCGTGGAAGAAGCCGTACGCCTGAAAGAGAAGGGCGTCGCCAGCGAGATCGTGGTGGTCTCGGTTGGTCCGAATAGCGCGCAGGAACAACTGCGCACGGCGCTCGCACTCGGTGCAGACCGCGCGGTGCTGGTCGAGAGCAACGACGAGCTGAACTCGCTGGCGGTCGCCAAGGCCCTGAAAGCCCTGGTCGACAAAGAGCAGCCGCAGCTGGTCATCCTCGGCAAGCAGGCCATCGACAGCGACAACAACCAGACCGGCCAGATGCTGGCTGCGCTGACCGGCTACGCGCAAGGCACCTTCGCCTCCAAGGTCGAAGTTGCTGGCGACAAGGTCAACGTCACCCGTGAAATCGACGGCGGCCTGCAGACCGTTGCCCTGAACCTGCCGGCAATCGTCACCACCGACCTGCGTCTGAACGAGCCGCGCTACGCGTCGCTGCCCAACATCATGAAGGCGAAGAAGAAGCCGCTGGAATTCCTTCCCCCTGACGCGCTGGGCATCTCCACGGCCTCGACCGTGAAGACCCTCAAGGTGGAAGCGCCCGCCGCACGTAGCGCCGGCGTCAAGGTGAAGTCGGTGGCTGAACTGGTCGAGAAACTGAAGAACGAAGCGAAGGTGGTCTGATGACTGTGCTGGTTGTTGCAGAACATTCCAATGGTGCGCTCAGCGCCGCGACGCTGAATACCGTCGCTGCCGCGCAGAAAATCGATGGTGACATCGCTGTCCTGGTCGCTGGCGAGAACGTCGGTGGCGTAGCCGAAGCTGCTGCCAGGATCGCTGGTGTTGCCAAGGTGCTGGTCGCCGACAAGGCTGCCTACGCTCACCAACTGCCGGAGAATGTGGCTCCGCTGATCGCCGCTGTCGTGAAAGAAAGTGGGTTCGGCCACGTGCTGGCCGCCGCCACCACCAGCGGCAAGAACTTCCTGCCGCGCGTTGCCGCCCTGCTGGACGTCGACCAGATCTCCGAGATCATCGAAGTGGTCAGCGCTGACACCTTCAAGCGCCCGATCTACGCCGGTAACGCCATCGCTACCGTGCAGTCCTCGGCTGCCGTAAAAGTGATCACCGTGCGTGGCACCGGCTTCGACGCCGTCGCTGCCGAAGGTGGTTCCGCCGCTGTTGAAGCCGTTTCCGGCCCGGCCGATGCCGGCAAGTCCGCCTTCGTGGGCGAAGAACTGGCCAAGTCCGACCGTCCGGAACTGACCGCTGCCAAGATCGTCGTTTCCGGCGGCCGCGGCATGGGCAATGGCGACAACTTCAGCATCCTCTATTCCCTGGCTGACAAGCTGGGCGCTGCCGTCGGTGCTTCCCGCGCTGCCGTTGACGCCGGCTTCGTGCCGAACGACATGCAGGTCGGCCAGACCGGCAAGATCGTTGCTCCGCAGCTGTACGTGGCCGTCGGTATCTCCGGCGCCATCCAGCACCTGGCGGGCATGAAGGATTCGAAAGTGATCGTGGCGATCAACAAGGACGAAGAGGCGCCGATCTTCCAGGTCGCCGACTATGGCCTGGTTGGCGATCTGTTCGAAGCCGTACCGGAGCTGGAAAAGACTCTCTGACCCAGTTCTTCCCCTGGCCGGGCCTGCCTCATCGGCCCGGCGTTTTGCCAACACCCCAGTAGAAAGAAACAAGAACAATGAAAAATCGTCGTACCCCTGTGCTGGTCTCCGGACTGGCGCTGCTGCCCTCGTTCGCCCACGCGGATTTCCTCGCCGACAGCAGGGCCAGCATCGAAGCACGCAACTTCTACTTCAACCGCGACTACCGCCAGAGCGGCGCCGCGCAGTCCAAATCCGAAGAGTGGGCCCAGGGCTTCCTGCTGCGCTACGAGTCGGGCTACACCGATGGCACCGTCGGCGTGGGTGTCGATGCCCTCGGCCTGCTCGGCCTGAAGCTGGACTCCAGCCCGGACCGCTCCGGCTCCGGTCTTCTGCCGTACTCCGCCAGCGACAAGCGCGCCGCCGACGACTACAGCGACCTCGGCCTGACCGCCAAGCTGCGCGTGTCCAAGAGCACGCTGAAGGTCGGCACGCTGCTGCCCAAGCTGCCGGTGGTGCAGTACAACGACACCCGCCTGCTGCCGCAGACCTTCCAGGGCGCGCTGGTGGAGTCGAAGGAGCTCGACGACCTCGACCTGCAACTCGGCCAGCTGCGCGAAGTGAAGCAGCGCGACTCCTCGAACAACGAGGATCTGTCGATGACCCGCGGCAACAAGCGCAACATCGTCGCCGGCAGCCACCTCACCAGCGACCGCTTCAACATCGCCGGCGGCACCTACCGCTGGAACAGCCAGCTGAGCACCAGCTACCACTACGCCAACCTCGAAGACCTGTACCGCCAGCACTACGTGAGCCTGGTGCACACGCTGCCGATCGCCGAGGGACAGTCGCTCAAATCCGACATCCGCTGGGCGCGTTCCACCGATGACGGTGGTAGCAACGTCGACAACCGTGCGCTCAACGCCATGTTCACCTACAAGCTGGGCAACCAGGCGTTCGGCCTGGGCCTGCAGCGCATGTCCGGCGACACCGGCTTCGCCTACCTGTCCGGCACCGACCCGTACCTGGTCAACTACGTGCAGATCGGCGACTTCGCCAACAAGGACGAACGCTCCTGGCAACTGCGCTACGACTTCAACTTCGCCTCCTATGGGCTGCCCGGCCTGAGCCTGATGACCCGCTACCTGCGCGGCGACAACATCGACCTGCTGAATGGGCAGGGCAACGGCAAGGAATGGGAGCGCGATACCGACGTTGGCTACGTCGTGCAGAGCGGCCCGTTGAAGAACGTCGGCTTCAAGCTGCGCAACAGCACCTTCCGCAGCAGCTTCGGCAACGACATGGACGAGACCCGCTTCATCGTCAGCTACACCTTGCCGATCTGGTAAAGGGAGAGGAAGCCTTCCCGGTGCATGGCGCCTGGGGAGGCTTCGCTTCAAGGCTGTCGGGCGATTGGATAACCGGGCAGGAACCCATGTCAGCAGGTTCCTGGGACGAACGGCGCGAAAGCCCGTGCTTGAGCGAGTGAGGAGACATTTCCTACGTGCTGGCTGTCTCATCGGGCGAGGAAAAGTCTGGTCAGGGCCTGTGCCCTCGGCTTATAAAACCCCTTCGCCGCTGTAGACCCCGCAGGGATGGCGGCCCCACGAGATCAAGGAACGATGATGCGACGAGTCACGATGATTCTGCTCGCTGCCGCCCTGTTGCAGGGCTGTGCGCACCAGAAGACCGGCAACCAGTGCGAAGACAACTTCAACACCGAAGGCGGCTTCATCGCCGGCAAGACCTTCACGTCCAATGTCCAGCTGGACATGCCTGTGTCCAAGGTCTTCGACCGGGCACAGAAGACGCTGGTGAAGGAAGGTTTCACCATCCAGAACGCCGACGAGAAGAGCGGCACCATCTCCGCCTACCAGGGCGTAATCCTGAGCAGCCGAAACGCACCGCTGAACGTCGTGGTGGAAAAGTCAGGCTCCGGCTCCAAGGTAAGCTATGTCTTCGTCACCCTGGGTGGCATGTACACCACCGAAGGCGCGGTGCGTGACGGCTTCTGCCGGTTCACCGACGGGATTCGGCAGTAAGTCGGCGGGGACTCCTGCCTGGACCACTGCGGGCGGATGGCGATCGCGGACGGAGTCCGCTCCTACCCAGGTATCAGGTTTCGTAGGAGCGGACTCCGTCCGCGATGTCCTATCGGCCGCTCCGTGGATGAGTTTGGCGCGTGGATCAGCCGATGGCGGAGGGACTCCGCTCCTACGCCTGAGTCAGCTTCTCGACGAGGCGGCGAGTGAGCGGGGCGATGACCAGCACCAGCGGGAAGCCGATGCTCCAGCTGGTGAGCCAGGCGCCGAGCCATAGCTGGACGAAGTCCGGCACCAGGCCGATGGCACGCCCGGTGGAAAGGCCGGAGACCAGCAAGGTCATCACGCCGGACAGAATCAGCGCGAACAATAGCGGAGCGTAGCGGCGCGGGATCATGCGTGGGCCTCCTGCGCGGGCTCGAGCTGTGGCTGCTGAAGGCGGCTGAGGGTTTCGGCGAAATGCTGGCCGAACATAAGCGCGGTCTTCAGGTCGCCGGAGCAGAAGTCCGGGGAGGTCTTGTCTGCCTGGGCCATCAGCCCGGACCAGGAGCCGAGGCGGTTGGCGGCTTCGTCGTAGGGCACGCCCAGGTGCTGCTCGGGGAGGATCGGGTTGCCGGCCCAGAGCATCCCGTGCTGCATGCAGAAGGTGAACAGCGAGATCAGCGTGGACTGCTTGTCGCCTGCCGGCAGCGCCGAGACGGTGAAGCCCGCGGCAAGTCGGCCGTGCAGCTTCTGCTGGCGCCACAATGGGCCGGTGCTGTCCATCAGGGCTTTCAGCGGCGCCGAAACGCCGCCCAGGTAGGTGGGTGAGCCGAGAATCAGGCCGTGGAAGGCGAGCAGTGCCTGTGGCCGTTCGATCAACGCCTGGGCCTGGAGCAGCTGCACATCGCAGCCGGGCACCCGGCGAGCGCCGTTGGCGATGATCTGGGCGATACGTTCGGTGCGGCCGTTGGCGCTGTGGTAGACGATGGCGATGCTTTTCATGGAGTTCTCCTGTTTCTCACGCAAGGTCAAAGCCGCATCCGGGTTGACCGTGAAGGGCTTTGGCGTGAACCTACAAGTTCAAGCGAACTTGAGGTCAAGAGGTGTTCCATGGATATCGCTGACGTGGCCAGGCGCTCCGGCGTGCCGGCATCGACCCTGCGTTTCTACGAGGAGAAGGGACTGATCGTTTCGCTCGCCAAGCCCGGCGCGCGCCGCCAGTTCGCCCCGCAGATTCTCGACCAGCTGGCACTGATCACCCTAGGGCAGTCGGCAGGGTTCAGCCTGGAGGATATCCGCTCGATGTTCGCTGGCGACGGCGGGACGAATATCGACCGGCAGATGCTGGCGGCCAAGGCGGACGAGCTGGACGCCACGATCAGGCGCCTGCGGGCGATGAGCCGGGGATTGCGCCATGCGGCAGCCTGCCCGGCGCCCAGCCACGCCGAGTGCCCGACCTTCCAGCGATTGGTGAGGGCTGCGGCGAAGAGTGCGCTGGAGGGGAAGAAGGCGCGGGGTCGGTTGAGGAAGGGCGAGGGCGGTATCGCGGGATGATGGCGTGATCGGCTGGCCCAGCTTTTGGAGGGGCGAGCTTGCTCGCGAACAGTGTCGGCCGGTTACATCAACGTTGGGCGGTTCGCGCGCAAGCTCGCTCCTACAGGGGCAGTGTGACTGGGGGCTGCCCGCAGAACCTTGACGCCTGCCCATCGCGACCGCTTTGCTGATGACCAACAGCGACCAACTCGCCCGCGCTTCGAGATAGGGGCGTTCATGTAGGAGCGAGCTTGCTCGCGAACAGTGTCGGCCGGTTACATCAACGCTGGGCGGTTCGCGAGCAAGCTCGCTCCTACAGGGGCAGCGCGACTGAGGGCTGCCCGCAGAACCTTGACGCCTGCCCATCGCGACCGCTTTGCTGATGACCAACAGCGACCAACTCGCCTGCGCTTCGAGATAGGGGCGTTCTTGTAGGAGCGAGCTTGCTCGCGAACAGTGTCGGCCGGTTACATCGACGCTGGGCGGTTCGCGAGCAAGCTCGCTCCTACAGGGGCAGTGCGACTGAGGGCTGCCCGCAGAACCTTGACGCCTGCCCATCGCGCCCGCCTTGCTGATGCACCCACAGCGACCAACTCGGCTGCGCTTCGAGATAGGGGGCGTTCTTGTAGGAGCGAGCTTGCTCGCGAACAGTGTCGGCCGGTTACATCGACGCTGGGCGGTTCGCGAGCAAGCTCGCTCCTACAGGGGCAGTGCGACTGGGGGCTGCCCGCAGAAACTTGACGCCTACCCATCGCGCCCGCGTTGCTGATGCCCCCACAGCGACCAACTCGCCTGCGCTTCGCGAGATAGGGGCGTTCTTGTAGGAGCGAGCTTGCTCGCGAACAGTGTCGGCCCGTTACATCAACGTAGGGCGGTTCGCGAGCAAGCTCGCTCCTACAGGGGGATTTCCAGCGTGGCGGATAGCCACTCGCAGAATCCCAGCGCCTGCGCATTCCGCTCGCTCTGCTGATGTACCAGCAGGGACCAGTTCGGCCCTCGCACGGTCTGCTCGCTGAGGGGCGTCAGCAGGCCATTCTGCCGTGCATCGCCGGCCAGCAGCTGGCTCACCAGTGCAACGCCCAGCCCCTGGCTGGCGGCATCCAGCAGCAGGCCGGGATCGGAGAAGTTCAGCCCTTCGCTGCGCTGGCCAACGTCCGCGCCGCCCTGCAGTTGCCAGTGCGCCCAGTCCATTTCCCGTTCGCCGTGCAGGGTGGTGCGTGCCGGTTCCGGCTGCTGCAGCAGCGCGGGGTGGCAAGCTGGATAGAGACGATCCTCCAGCAGCACGCGGAAGCGGCACTCGGCCTGGGCAGTGAGGTCGTCGCGCACAGCGATGTCGATGGTCTGGCTGGCCATGTCCGGAGTTTCATCGGTGGTCAGCAGCCAGAGGTCGATCTGCGGGTGGCGCGCGTGGAAGTCGCCCAGACGCGGCACCAGCCAGTGGCGGGCGAAGGCCGGGGTGGTGTTAACCACCAGTTGGTTGGGCTTGCGGTACTGGTCCAGGCGACGGATGCCCACGGCCAGTTGCTGCAGCATGGATTGCGTGGTGCTGAGCAGGTCGGCGCCGGCGTCGGTGAGCGCTACCTTGCGCCCGGAACGATAGAACAGCGGCTGCTCGACGAAGCTTTCCAGGCTGCGGATCTGCTGGCTGATGGCCGACTGGGTGAGGTGCAACTCCTCGGCTGCCTTGTGAAAGCTGCCCAGGCGCGCGGCGGCTTCGAAGCCGCGCAGGGCGTTCAGGGGTGGCCAGTGTTTGAGCATGATCGATAAGTTCGTCTAATCAGATTTACGCAAAATCTATCGTTTGTTGTGACGTTTTTACAGGCCTAGCATTGTCATCAGGCGCCGCTGAACCCTTTCCTTCCGATAAAAATTCCTTACCAAAGGCTTGAGTATGCATCGCAACGACGACATGCAGAACGGCTGGCGCATGCCTGCCGAATGGGTCAACCACGCGGCGACCTGGATGGCTTTCCCGCACAACCGTCCGCTCTGGGAGGGCGGCTGGCGCGTCACCCTGGAGCAGGTGCAGGAAGACTTCGCCAGTGTCGCCAATGCCATCGCCCGCTTCGAGCCGGTGAAGCTGGTGGTGGACCCGTCCGCCGTGGCTCGCGCCGCCGAACTTTGCGGGCCGAATGTCGAGCTGGTGCCGCTGCCCATCGACGACAGCTGGTGCCGTGATTCCGGGCCGACCTTCGTCTGCCATCCGCAGTTTGGCGTGGCCGGCGTGAGCTGGCGCTTCAATGCCTGGGGCGGCAAGTCCGAGCACACTCTGGACGAAGGCCTGGGCCGGCGCATTCTTAACAGCCTCGGGCTCGACTGCTTCGGTACGCCGCTGTCCAATGAGGGCGGGGCGATCCATGTGGACGGCGAGGGCACGCTGATCACCACCGAGTCGGTGCTGCTCAACCCCAACCGCAACCCCGGCGTGAGCAAGCGCGAGATGGAGGAAATCTTCAGCCGCCTGTTGGGGGTAACCAAGACCATCTGGCTGCCGGGCGACCCGCAGTATGTCACCGGCGACATGACCGACGGCCACGTCGACGGCGTGTGTGCCTTCGCCCGTCCCGGCGTGCTGCTGGTGGATGCGACCCACGACAGCTCCAGCGTCTACGCCCAGGTCGCGAAGGAAAACCGTCGCGCGCTGGAGCTGGCCACCGACGCCAAGGGCCGCTCCTTCGAGCTGATAGAGCTGTTCGAAGCCAGCGCGGCGGTGGACCCGGAGGCCGAAGTCTTCTGCGCGTCCTACACCAACTTCTACCTGGCCAATGGCGCAGTGATCATGCCGGCCTACGGTATTGCCGCCGACGATGAAGCCGCGGCGGTGCTGGCCCGAGCCTTCCCCGGCCGCGAAGTGGTGCCGGTGCGCATCAACAACCTGGCCCACGGCGGTGGCGGTGTGCACTGCATCACCCAGCAGCAGCCGGCCTGGCCGCTCGGAGGCCTGTGATGAGCAAGTTGACCGTTGCTGTCCTGCAGTTTTCCTGCAGCTGGGATCTGCCGCGCAACCTCGCCGAAGCCGAGCGCCACGTGCGCGCGGCGGCGGCAGCGGGTGCCAAGCTGATCCTGCTGCCCGAGCTGTTCGCCACGCCGTATTTCTGCATCGAGCAGGACCATCGCCATCTGGCGCTGGCCCAGCCCTTCGACGACAGCCCGCTGCTGCAGCGCTTCGCCAGCCTGGCGGCAGAGCTCAACGTGGTGCTGCCCATCAGCTGGTTCGAGCGCGCCGGCAATGCCTACTTCAACTCTCTGACCGTGGCCGACGCTGATGGCAGCCTGCTTGGCGTGTACCGCAAGACGCACATCCCCAATGCCATCGGCTACCAGGAAAAGGAATACTTCAGCCCCGGCGACACCGGCTTCCGCGTCTGGGATACCGCCGTCGGACGCATCGGCGTGGGCATCTGCTGGGACCAGTGGTTCCCCGAGACTGCCCGCTGCCTGGCGCTGCAGGGCGCGGAGATGCTGCTGTTCCCCACCGCCATCGGCTCCGAGCCGGGCGCCGAACAGTTGGATTCCCGCGACCACTGGCAGACCGCCCAGCGCGGCCACGCCGCCGCCAACCTGCTGCCGGTGCTGGCGGCCAATCGCATCGGCGAGGAAGTAGCGCCCAGCGATGACGCGCTGCGTATGCGCTTCTATGGCTCTTCGTTCATCACTGACCACAAGGGCGCGCTGCTGGCCGAGGCCGGCCGCAACGAAGCCGCCGTGCTGGTGCAGGAGCTGGACCTGCGACTGGCTCGCGAAGAGCGCCTGACCTGGGGCGTCTACCGCGACCGTCGCCCGGAAATGTACGGCCCGCTGCTCGGCCTCGACGGCCGCCACCTGCACCCGCGCTGGCAAGGAGTCTGACCATGAACAAGCACCTGTTGATCGGCGCGCTGGGGTTGTCCCTGGCGTGCACCCTGCAACCGGCCACGGCCGAGGAGAAGGTCCTGCGCCTTTTCAACTGGGCGGATTACTTCGCCCCCGACACGCTGGCGAACTTCACAAAGGAAACCGGCATCCGCGTCATCTACGACGTGATGGACAGCAGCGAGACGCTGGAAGCCAAGATGATGGCCGGGCACAGCGGCTACGACCTGATCTTCCCCGGAGATACCGTTGCCGAGCGCCTGATGCGCGCCGGCGCCTTGCAGAAGCTCGACGAGAGCAAGCTGGAGCACCTGGGCGATATCGAGCCGGGCCTGCAGAGCCTGCAGACCAAGTACCCGTACTCGCGTCACGCCGTGGTGCCCTACACCTGGGGCAGCATCGGCCTGACCTTCAATCAGCAGAAGATCGAGCAGCGCATGCCCGGCGCGCCGGTGAACAGCCTCGACCTGATGTTCAAGCCGGAACTGGCCAAGCAGTTCGCCGACTGCGGCATCTCGATGATCGACTCGCCGGACGAAGTGCTTGCCGTGGTGCTCAACTACCTGGGCCGCGACCCGCGCAGCGGCAAGCCGCAGGACTTGGCCGAGGCACTGGCGGTACTCAACGGCATTCGTCCATACATCCGCAAGTTCCAGTCCCAGCCAGTCACCCAACTGGTCAATGGCGACCTTTGCCTGTCGCTGGGCTACAGCGGCGACGTGATCCAGTCGCAACGTGCCGCTGACGAGGCTAAGAAGCCGGAGCGCTTCGAATACCGCGTACCACGCGAAGGCACTTCGGTGTGGATGGACACCATGGCCATTCCCGCCGACGCGCCGCACCCTGAGTATGCTTATGCACTGATCAACTACCTGATGCGCCCGGACGTGATGGCGGCGATCAGCAATGCCACTGGCTACCCGACGTCGAACGCCAAGGCGCGGCCGATGGTCGAGGCGAGCATGCGTGACAATCCGGACATCTATCTTGATGAGAAGGCCTACGCACGCTTGTTCCCTGGCAAGGACATCCCGCAGCGCGACATGCGTTCACGGATGCGTACCTGGACCAGCTTCAAGACTGGCACTGGCGGTTGAGGAGACGAGGATGATGACACGCAGGAACCTGCTCGGCGCCGGCATGACGCTGGCGACGGGCCTCGGGCTCGGCCTGGGCCGCGTCGCCCTGGCGGCGAAGCCCTGGTACATGCCCGACGAGCATCGCAAGCAGGAGCGGGTGTTCGTTGCCTATGCGGCGAGCGCCGACGTGTGGGAAGACATCGCCCCTGACGTCAACGCCACGGTGGCGCGGCTGGCCCGCGCCATCGCCGAGTTCCAGCCGGTGACGGTGCTCTGCCGGCCGGAGCAACAGGCCGAGGCCAAGCGTGCCTGCGGTGGGCAGAACGTCGACTTCCTGCCGGTGCCGGTGGATGACATCTGGGTGCGCGACTACGGCGGCTGCTTCCTGGTCAACGACGCGCTGGGCGGCCTGGCGCTGGCCGACTTCAACTTCAACGGCTGGGGCGGCAAGCAGCACGCCGAGCGCGACCGCGAAGTGTCGGCGGCGCTCGCCGAGGAGCTGGAGGCGAAAGCCATCGTCAGCGAGCTGTGCGGGGAGGGCGGCGGTATCGAGGTGGACGGCCATGGCACGGCGATCTTCACCGAGAGTTGCTGGGTGAACGACAACCGCAATCCGGGCTGGACGCGCCCGCGTATCGAGGCCGAGCTCAAGCACATGCTGGGGCTGCGCAAGGTGATCTGGCTGCCGGGCATTCGCGGCAAGGACATCACCGATGCCCATGTGGATTTCTATGCGCGCTTCGTCGAGCCGGGCGTGGTGGTGGTCAACCTGGACAACGACAAGCGCTCCTATGACTACGAGGTCACTCGCCGGCACCTGGAGATTCTCAAGTCCGCGACCGACGCCGATGGGCGCAAGCTCGAACTGCACAGTCTGCCGCCGCCGATGAAACCCAAGCCCAGCGCCTACAACCGCGACAACCCGGACTTTGCCGCTGGCTACATCAATTATCTGCCGGTGAATGGCGGAGTGATTGCACCGAAGTTCGGCGATGCGGCGGCGGACGAGCATTGCCATGCTCTGCTCGGCGAACTGTACCCGGACCGGGAGATCGTGCAGCTGAATATCGACCCGATCGCCGCCGGCGGTGGCGGCATTCACTGCGTGACGTTGCAGATGCCGGCGGTATAGGGATTCGCCCCGACCGGCTCTTTGCAGGAGCGAGCTTGCTCGCGAACAGCGTTCCCCGATTGCACCGGTGTCAATCAGGTTCGCGAGCAAGCTCGCTCCTACGAAGTCGATGACATCGTGGACCCGGTGTGCAGCCCAGCCAGAAAGTAGGGCGCATAACCCATTCCGGGTTATGCGCCCTGCAGGGTGGCGGAATCAGCGCTCGGCAAAGGCCGCACTCAGCAGCGTCGGCAGTGTGGTGCCTGCCGCACTGGCGAGGGCGAAGTCACGTTCGCCGTGCAGCGGGCCGGGGGCGGGATTGACGTGGAGGACGGTGGCGCGAAGGCGCCAGGCGATCTCGGGAATTTCTGCCGCCGGGTAGACGACCCCGGATGTCCCGACGGAGATCAGCAGGTCACACTGTTCGGCGGCCTGGAAGGCGTGGGTGATGGCGTCCATCGGCAGGCTTTCGCCGAACCACACTACGCCGGGGCGCAGCGGGCCGCCGCAATGGACGCAGGCTGGCGGGGTGACGCGGCGCCCGGCTTGCGGCTCGTCCGGTACCGGTAGCGGTGTATCCGGTTCGCGCTGGCATTTGAAGCAGCGCGGGCGCTCCAACTGACCGTGCAGGTGGGTGACGTCCTGGCTGCCGGCGCGCTCGTGGAGGTCGTCGACGTTCTGGGTGACCAGCGTGAGCTTGGGCACCTTGCCCGCCAGGGCGGCAATGGCCAGGTGCGCGGGGTTGGGCTGGGCGCGATGGACGATACTGCGTCGCCATTCATACCAACCCCAGACCAGCGCCGGGTCGGCGAGGAAGGCCTCGGCAGTGGCCAGTGAGGCGGCGTCGAAACGTTCCCACAGTCCGGTAAGACGGTCGCGGAAGGTGGGAATGCCACTCTCGGCGGAAACGCCGGCACCCGTGAATACCACGACGTGGCGGGCACTGCGAAGTGCTTCGAGCAGTGTGGAGTCGAAGATCATTGCGGGGTTTCCTGCACGGTCGGTGCGCATTCCAGACGGTTGCGGCCGGCTGCCTTGGCGCGGTACAGCGCGCGGTCGGCGGATTCGATCAGGGCCTGCGGGCTGCTGTCGTTGCCACCGGGCAGGGTGGCAATGCCGATGCTCGCGGTGATGCGTCCCAGCGGGCTGCCGGCGTGGGTGAGGTTGGCCTGCTGCAGGCGTTGCATGAACTGCTCGGCCACGGCCAGGGCACCGTCGGGACCGGTGTTGGGCAGGATTACTGCCAGTTCCTCACCGCCATAGCGCGCGGCAAGGTCGGCGGGGCGGCGCACACTGTCGGCGAGTACGCGGCCGATACGGCGCAGGCAATCATCGCCGGCCGGGTGGCCGTAGGTGTCATTGAAGCGCTTGAAGTGGTCCACATCGATCAGCAGCAGCGCCAGCGGCGCGCGCTCGCGATGCGCGCGGCGCAACTCGGCGATCAGGTGGTCGTCGAAGCTGCGGCGGTTCTCAAGCCCCGTGAGCGGGTCGCGCGAGGCGAGCACTTCCAGCTGGCGGTTGGCCTTGAGCAAGTCCTCGCGGGCATCGCGTAACAGGCGCTCGGTGCCGATG
Source organism: Pseudomonas sp. PVC-3-1 (assembly GCF_057444315.1). Lineage (NCBI taxonomy): Bacteria > Pseudomonadati > Pseudomonadota > Gammaproteobacteria > Pseudomonadales > Pseudomonadaceae > Pseudomonas > Pseudomonas sp. PVC-3-1. The sequence continues at coordinate 4,534,247 of NZ_CM172023.1, read as the reverse complement.
CGCCGCTGGATGGCGAGGATCAACAGGCTGCCGATCACCACCACGACCATCAGCAGGCCGAAGGCGATGGCTACCGTGCGCAGGGCGTCGGCGGCCCAGGCGTCGAGGGCTTCATCCTTGCCCAGGGCAACCGAGGTCACCAGCGGGTAGCGCTCGTTCTTGCGGAAGGCATAGATGCGCTCGATGCCGTCCAGCGACGAGGCGAAGGTGGCGCTGCCGACCGTGGCGCTCTCCAGGTACTGGGTGAAGATCGGCGAGCGCGAGAGCACCCGGCCCATGTCGCTCTCGCGGAACGGATAGCGCACCAGCACCTGGCCGTTGCTGGTGGCCACGCCGATGGCGCCGGTCTTGCCGATGTCGATCTTGCCGAACAGGCGGAGGAAGTCCTGCACACCGAGGGCGGCGACTATCACCCCGGCGAAGTTGCCCTGGGCGTCGTTGTAGCGGCGGCTGACGGTGATCACCCACACACCCGTGGAGCGACTGTGGATCGGGCCGCCGATGTACGCCTCCAGCGATGGATTGTCGCGGTGGTGGATGAAATAGGCGCGGTCGGCGCTGTTGGAGCCTGGCGGGAAGGGCCCGGTGGAGGTCATCAGCCAGTTGCCCTGGGCGTCGTAGATGCCGACGCCATTGAGCTGGGCGAGGAGGTGTTGCTGGCGCTGCACCAGTTCATTGAGGCGTTGCAGTTGTTCAGCGCCGCGGCCTTCGTGCTCCAGGCGCTCGGCGAGGCCGAGCAGGAGCATGGAACTCTGGGTGACGATGCCTTCGACGTAGGTGTCCAGCGCCTGGGTGAGGTTGAGGTTGTGCGTGGTGGTTTCCGCCAGCGTGCGCTCGCGGGCCGACCACAGCTCCCATGCCGTGGCAGCGGCCACGGCGAGGCTGATGATCGACAGCAGGAGGATGGCAAGGCGGATGTCGCGTTTCACACTGGCCTCGTTGGGTCGTTCCCTGTGGCGGTCGCCACGCGCCCTGGGCATCGCCCGGCGATAGAGCAGGGAGACGCCGGCCGCGCGTGCCGGGTTACGTGTCGTTCGTCAGACGCCAGGCATGCCGCTGAGTTGCACGCGGTTTCGACCTTTCTGCTTGGCGATGTACAGGTGCTGGTCGCAGCGCGCCAGCAGTTCGCGCGGTTCCCGCAGCCCGATCTCGTTGGCCATCGCCGCACCCAGGCTGATGGTCAGGTGGCGCAGGCTGTCGGGCCGGTAGAGGTGCTCGATATCCAGCCTCGCCACCTGTTCGCGCAGCCGCTCGGCGACGCAGCGCAGGTCTTCGACGCTGGTAGCCTCCAGCAGGATGGCGAACTCCTCACCGCCATAACGATAGACGCTGGCCTGCCCGCCGCGCAGGGTGCCGACCAGGCTTTCGGCTACCTGGCACAGGCAACGGTCGCCGGCCTGGTGGCCGTAATGGTCGTTGTAGGGCTTGAAGTAGTCGATGTCGGCCATCAGCAGGGCAAAGGGGCGGCCATTGGTACGCATGCCGTGCCAGCTCTCGTTGAGCTGCAGGTCCAGGGCGCGGCGGTTGCCCACGCCCGTGAGGCCATCGGTGGCGGCCAGCTCCTGCAGGCGCAGGTTGAGGGCAGCGAGCTCCGTGCGCTGGCGGCGCTCCTCGAGGTCGGCGAGGAAGGCCTGGCGCACGCCCTTGATGTTGGTCCAGCTGATGAACAGGCTGAACAGTGCGATGGGCAGGTAGACCAGGGTGAAGATCAGCAGTGGCTTGGCCGCACCGTCGTGGATCAGCCAGACGTTGTAGAGAATGATCGCCGAGATGATTGCCGAGACCAGCGCGATGCCCTTGAAGGAGTAGCGCACGCCGAGGTTGCCGAGCAGCACGAACACCACTGAGGCATAGAGGAAGAAGGGTACGTCGGGCGAGGCGCTGCGCTTGAGCAGCTCGAACCAGGCGATGGTGGAGATGATGTCGTGCACCGGCATCAGCATATCCATCACCAGCACGCTGCGGCTGAAGCGGAACACCAGGAAGATGTTGAGCAGGCCTATCAGGCTCAGGCCCGTGCGCAGGAACAGCGATTCCCTGGCCATGTCCGGAATCAGCAGGGCATCAGCCAGTACGTAGGAATCATAGGCGGCCATGGCAATGAAGTTGATCGCCAACAGGAAGCGCCGGTAATGCTGGACCACGTACGCCTTGTAGGCATCCTGCAGGCGTGGCGGAATTCTCCCCTGGTACTGCTGCCGAGGAGGAACGGCGGGGAACTCGGGTACGGTCATCGAGAGTGGGAGCCTGTGTCTGCCATCCAGGGCGAATGCTGGCCAAGGGCTAGAGTAGGGTGGCGGCACCTTGCCGTCCAGCGGGGCGATGCATGGGGCGTACCAAATATTCGCTCGCCCCGGATTGGTCCTGTCGCCAGGGTTGCCAATGGATCTTTATTGGGTGCCAATGCGGCGGCATGATGACCGCCATCACCTGTTGTCGAGGCTTTTCATGTACGTACCTTCGCATTTCGAGGAAACCCGCCCGGACGAGCTGCATCGGCTGATCCGCGACTACCCCCTGGGCATCCTGGTCACTGGCCACGACGGTCTGCTGGACGCCAACCACCTGCCGTTCGAGCTGGAGCTGTCGAGCGAGAAACCGCTGCTGCGCGCCCACGTGGCCCGCAGCAACCCGGTATGGCAGGAGGCCGACGGCGAGGAGGTGCTGGTGATCTTCCGTGGCGAGCACGCCTACGTCTCGCCCAACTGGTACCCGAGCAAGCACGAGGCGCACCGCCAGGTGCCGACCTGGAACTACCAGGTGGTGCACGTACGCGGACGCCTGAAGGTGATGGATGAGGAGCGCTTCGTGCGCGGCGTGGTCGGCCGCCTGACCCGCACCCACGAGGCCGGCGAGGAAAAACCGTGGAAGATGAGCGACTCCACCCCGGAGTTCATCAGCGGCATGCTGGCCAACATCGTCGGCATCGAGGTGGAAATCAGCGAGATCGTCGGCAAGTCCAAGCTCAGCCAGAACAAGGAAGATCGCGATCGGCTGGGCGCTGCCGCCGAGCTGCAGCAGCGCGGCAGCACCGAGCTGGCCGGGGCCATGGTCAGCTCGAAGGACGTTCCGCAATAGCCTGGACTCCAGGCCAGTTGTAGGAGCGAGCTTGCTCGCGAACCGCCTTGGCAGCAGAGCTACCGGGGGCATCGGTTCGCGAGCAAGCTCGCTCCTACAGGAGTTCCCCGAAACCTGGCACGGCTCAGAACCCGCCGAGCAGATCGTGGGAGTCGAGCAGGCGCCAGGCGATTTCCGGGTTCTTCTCCAGCCCTCGGCGGATCGCGGCTGGGATGGCCTGGCGAGTCTTGCGGCACAGGCCGGGTTGCTCGTCGAAGTCGAACTCGATGCCGCGCATGGTGCGCACTTCATTGAAGCCGGGCGCGATGTGCAGGCGGATGCCGAGTTGGTCGTAGAGCTTCTGTTGCAGACGCTGGAGGTCACCCAGGTCCTTGAGGTTTTCCAGGCGCTCCAGCAGGCGCTGTTCCTCGTGCCGGGTCAGCAGCAGGATGCGCAGGTCGGCGTTGGGGGTTTCCAGCAGGCGTTCCCGGTGGCAGTTGCAGGCGCCGGGCGGGCATTGCTGGCGGAGCGGGAGAGTGGTGGGCATGTCCCGATCATAGCGGGGGATCGGGGAATTGCGCAGGGGGACTGTTCTTGCTCTTTGTAGAAGCGAGCTTGCTCGCGAGCCTTGCGGCACTGGAGCCGCCGGCAAACTCGTTCGCGAGCGAGCTCGCTTCTACAAAAGAACCTTAGTGAGCCGGCTTGCGAATGGTCTTAAGCAGGTCTTCCGGGCTGATCTGCCCGACGATGTTGCTCACGCCCTCGCTGCCTGGCTGCGGCAGGCCGAGGATGTGGCCCTTGATCTTGCCGATCACGTGCATCTCGCACGGCTTGCAGTCGAACTTCAGGGTCAGCACTTCGTCGCCGTGGATCAGCTGCATCGGCTGCACCTTGGTGCGCACGCCGGTGACACCCTTGGCCTGTTTCGGGCACAGGTTGAAGGAGAAGCGCAGGCAGTGCTTGGTGATCATTACCGGCACTTCGCCCGTTTCCTCGTGGGCCTCGTAGGCCGCGTCGATCAGCTGTACGCCGTGGCGGTGGTAAAACGCGCGGGCCTTCTCGTTGTACACGTTGTACAGGAACGACAGGTGCGACTCCGGGTACACCGGCGGCGGGTTGGTCTCGGCCTTGCGGCCACCGCGCGGGTGCGCCTGTACGCGGGCTTCGGTGAGCGCCTCGATGGCCTCGCGGCGCAGCGATTTGAGCTGGGAATTGGGGATGAAGAACGCCTGCGGGGCGTCCAGCTCGATCTGGTCGGCGTGGTACTGGGTGGTGCCCAACTGGCCGAGCAGGTCGTGCAACTGGTCCAGCGCCTGTTCCGGCTTGTTGGCGACGCCGAACGGGCCGTCCAGGGCGACGCTGGCGCTGACGCCTTCCTCGCTGGTGGCGGTCAGTTCCAGGCGCTCTTCACGCAGCCTGGCGATCCAGGACAGGCCGACACGGCGCTCGGCGGACGTCTTCTGCAGCGCCTGCTGCCAGTTGTGGTCGAGGTTGCGCGACAGCGGGTGGTTCGGGCGCAGGCGGTAGAGGCCTTCGGGCATCTCGTTGGGCTCGACGCGGTAGCGGTAGCGCTTCTCGCCGTCTTCTTCGAATTCGCCCTTGGGTTCTGCGATGTTGGCGCGGAAGCCGACCACTTCGCGCTTCACCAGCACGTTGAGGCCGTCGCCGTTGGACAGCGGGTCCTTGGTTACCACCGTCATGTCGCGTTTGCCGACCTTTTCCACGGTGCCCACCGGCAGGCCGGTGAAGGTCGGCGAGTCGAAGGCGCCAATATCGATCTTGCGGTCGCTGACGAAGTAGTCGGTGCTGCCGCGGTGGAAGGTCTTGTCCGGGTCCGGCACGAAGAAGTGGTCGGTGCGGCCGCTGGAGGCGCGGGCCAGGTCCGGGCGCTCGGCGAGAATGCCGTCCAGGCGCTGGCGGTAATAGGCGGTGATGTTCTTCACGTAGCCCATGTCCTTGTAGCGCCCTTCGATCTTGAAGGAGCGCACGCCAGCGTCCACCAGCGCGCTGAGGTTGGCGCTCTGGTTGTTGTCCTTCATCGACAGCAGGTGCTTCTCGAAGGCCACCACGCGGCCCTGGTCGTCCTTCAGGGTATAGGGCAGGCGGCACGCCTGGGAGCAGTCGCCGCGGTTGGCGCTGCGGCCGGTCTGGGCGTGGGAGATATTGCACTGGCCGGAGAAGGCCACGCACAGCGCGCCGTGGATGAAGAATTCGATGGCGGCATCGGTCTCGTCGGCGATGGCGCGGATTTCTGCAAGGTTCAGCTCGCGGGCCAGCACCAATTGGGAGAAGCCGGCCTGATCGAGGAACTTCGCCCGCTCCAGGGTGCGGATGTCGGTCTGGGTGCTGGCGTGCAGCTCGATTGGCGGGATGTCCAGCTCCATGATCCCGAGGTCCTGCACGATCAGCGCATCGACACCGGCGTCGTAGAGCTGGTGGATCAGCGCGCGGGCCGGCTCCAGCTCATTGTCGTGGAGGATGGTGTTGATCGTGGTGAACACCCGCGCGTGATAGCGATGGGCGAACTCCACCAACTGGGCGATATCGCTCACTTCGTTGCAGGCATTGTGCCGCGCGCCGAAGCTCGGGCCGCCGATGTAGACGGCGTCGGCGCCATGCAGGATGGCCTCGCGGGCGATATGCACATCGCGGGCAGGGCTGAGCAGTTCCAGATGGTGTTTGGGCAAGGACATGGTTTCTTCTTTATCAGGCGTGCTTATCAGGTGTGCTTTTCAGGTATGGCACGGGCAATCGCGCATTGTACCGGCCAAATGCCCCGCCGGCACCCGTGGCGTGCCGGACGGTGCGCCACGGCAGGCCTGATAGAACGGGGCGGCCGTTGCCAGCCGCCCCGGCGACTCAGTATTCGAACCGATAGCCGACGTTGGCGTGGTTCTGGTCGAAGTTGTCGCCATCGCGGTAGCCCACTTCCATGAACAGGCTGTGCCCTTCGGCAAGACGCGTGGAGACGCCCACCGCCGCTTCGCGCCAGCCGCCACTGAAGTCCGAACTCTGCTTGGGCGTGCCGTTGATCCGGTAGCCAATGTCATCGGCCATCAGTTCGCGCACATAGCCACCCTTCAGGTAAACCTCGGACTTGTGCTTGGCGTTGCTCAGCTCGTAGCCGACGATGCCACCGGCGCGGGCCAGCAGCGAGTCGTAGTCGTCGTAGTGGATCTTCAGGCCGTTGCTGGCTCGCGAGGAGAAGCCGCCCTGGTCGGTGTAGACCAGTTGCGCCTGGGGTTCGACGAACCACTGGCTGTCCTTCTCACGGTGCAGGGTGAAGCGCTTGCCGGTTTCCACCGAGGCGGAGTAACCCTTGCTGCTGCCGGAGCTCTTCACACGGTTGCCCTGGGTGTCGTTGACGCTGAAGTTGTTCTTCAGGTGTGCGGCCTTGAGCACAGCGTCGATGTAGAAACCGTTCTCGTGCAGCCAGGTGCCATAGATGCCGACCTGCGTGTTGCGGGCGCCGCCGCTGCCTTCGTCGAAGCTCTGGTCGGCCTCGGTGTGGCCGAGCATGGCGCCGATGAACAGGTCGCCGCTGCTGATCGGCACGCGGCGGTCCAGGCCGAGCTGGATGCCCTGGTAGCTCAGGCGGTAGCCGTCGAAGTTGCTGCCGGCGAAGGAGTGCAGCCGGCCGCCGTTGGTGCGCAACCAGACGTTGCCGTCGGTGTCGCGCTCGGTGTAACGCAGCTCGCCCAGGCGTTGCAGCAGAGTCTGCATGTCGAGGTAGGACAGCAGGTAGTTGGTGTGCACCTGCGCGTGGAAGGCGCGGGTGGTCGAAGTGCCGGGGCCTGGTCCCGGGCCGGGCGGGGTCGGCGCGACTGGATCGCCGGGCTCGCTCGGGCCTGGCGGTGTGGGATCGACCGGAGGCGTGGGGTCTACCGGCGGTATCGGGTCAACCGGAGGTACCGGATCAACTGGCGGCTGGGGATCAATCGGGCCAGGAGGTGTAGGGTCGATCGGATCGGGGGGACCCGGGTCTACCGGCGGCGCGGTGTAGCCATACAGTTCCCAGTTGTCATCCTCGTTCTTGCGCAGGGCATAGGTGTTGCCGCCCAGTTCCACCAGCGCACCTTCGTACAATCCGAACTGGCCACTGCCGCCATTGGTTTCGATGATCTCGATGCGCTCGTCGCCCAGGGTGCTCTGCGAGCCATCGTTGGCGACCAGCACCGAATGGCTGCCGGTGCTGCCGCCGCTTTCGCTGATGGTCAGCTTGTCGGTCAGCTGGTTGACGATGTCGGTGTAGAAGTGGAACGCCCCGGCGCCGCTGAGCGAGCCCAGTTGCAGGCTGCCGTAATGCGCGGGCTGGTTGGCGGCGAAGCCGCTCTGCCAGGACTCGCGGCTGTTGAGGAAGACTTGCGAGTCGTCCTGCAGGTCCAGCGCGGTGAGGTTGGAGGCGGCGTAGTGATTGGCCTCGCTGCTGTTCTTGTCCAGCAGGTACCAGCGCGAGCCCTTGAGGTTGAGGGTGGCACTGCTGACGCTGCCGTCGGTCGCCTGGGTGCTGTCGGTCACCGCACGGCCTACCAGCTCGCTGCCCTCGGCATTGAGCGTGAAGCTGCTGGCGAACACGCCGTCGGCACTGTTCTGGCTGGCGTTGACGTTGAACAGGCTGCGCCCGTCCTGGGCGGTGGCGCTGCTGTTGGCCAGGTTCAGGGTGGCGTCCTTGACCGCATCGGCGACGTTCATGATGCCGGCGTTCTGGCCGTCGCTGGTACGCCCGACGAGGCCTCCAACCTCGATCAGGCCGGCGGTGCCGGTGGCGCCGTCGAGGTGCGCCATGTCGGTATCGGTCAGATTGATGACCTGGCCGCCTTCGAGGCGATCACCGTTGCTGGCGAGGCTGTAGCCATTGGCGAATGAATAGCGGATCGCACTGGCGGCGGAGTTGATGCTGTTGCGCACGCCGGCCACCAGCGGGGTGAGGGTGATCTGCGCGCCGTCGCCCATCACTCGCAGGCCGGCGGAGTCCTTGCCTTCGGTGGTGATGTCGGTCTTGCCGTACACCGTGACGTCGGAGTTGCCGTACTGCGAGCCGGCGTGGCCGGTGCTGTCGGTGGGGGCGCTGGCGTTGCCGCCACCCAGGGAGCCGGCGGCCAGGCCATGGGACTGTCCGCTGCCGGTGGTGTGGATCACCGTCTGGAAGTCCTGATGCTTCTCGCTGTTGATGGTCACCTGCGAGTTGCCGGTGGCCCAGGCGCCGATCTCGTTGTTGCCGGCGGTCTTGATCCGCAGGTGGCCACCGTCATAACCAGTAGCGGTGACGCTGGAATGGTTCAGCGCGAACAGGGCGTTGGCGCCGTAGCGGCTGTTGCTGCCCTGGTTGAAATCGCCGCCCATGAAGGTGATCGACGAATTCTTCGTGGCATACAGGCCCACGCCGTTGCTGAAGCCAGTGCCGTTCATGTCCACCAGGTCGAGGGTCACGGTGCCGCCATTGTTGGCCTCCACCGATCGCTGGCTCGACTTGTTGGTGACCGCCAGCACATAGGGCGCGCCATCTTTCGAGGTCATGTCGATGGTTCCGCCGTTGGCGGCGAACAGGCCCTTGCCGCCGGCGATGGTCAGGTTGGCATTGCCGTTGAGCTCGGCGCTGGAGGTTGCGCCGTCCACGTACATCGCGCTTTTCGGGCTGTTGTAGCCCGAGCTGGTCGAGGTGGCGGTGAGGTTGCCGTTGAGCACGAAGCGCCCGCCAGCGGTCACGGCGATACCGTTGTAAACGTACTTGCTGTTGAGGTTGGTATTGCTGCCGTAGTTGTAGGTGATGTCACCGTTGACGGTGACCAGGCTATTGGCACCCTTGATATCCAGGGTATTGCCGTCGACCTTGCCGCTGACGCCGGTCAGCACCAGGGGCGAACCGCTGGGCCCGGTCATGGTGATGATCGCGCCATTGCTCACGGCAAAGGTCTTGATGGTCCCGACCTGGGTGAAGTCTTCGTATTGGCCGCTCTGGTTGGCGGTGTAGCGCTGGTCGGTTTCGGTGACGCTGTTGGCCGCCGTTGCGGTGGCCACGGCCAGCGGGCTGGCCAGTAGAAGCATCAATGGGGTGTTCTTCATCACGGTTTCCTACCGCCTCTCGGCGGGATGGGTGAAGAGAACCCGGGTGCTCGTTTTCCGTGTGCCGCGCCAGCGAGATCCTGGCGAGAAGGGGTGGGAAGGTGGGTTTCAGTGGTGGTGTCCTGGCACTGTGAGTCGCTCACGGGGGTTGGTGTCGGGGCGATTGTCGACCGACGGGCCGGGAAGCACCGTTGAGTTATGTCAGAAGGATTTCGATTCCGGCATGGGTATTGAGAAACGTCATGAGAAGGCCAGATCCCACGTGACCTGCCTCAATACGCACCGGCCTTGAAGGTGCGCAAACCGCCGCCCATGCAGCACTGCACAGGGCAGCTCGGTGCCCTTGCAGAACTGCAAAGTGACCCTGCAACCCTGTCTATTCCGCGCTTTGCAGGCATGGATCAAGATTCGTTCGTCCTCTCGGAATACCTCTCCCACTTTCAAGGAACCGAATCATGAACGCCAAGAAATCCCTGCTCGCCGCTTCCCTCGCACTGGCCATCGGCAATGCCTTCGCCGCCGGCAATCCCACCGTCGAACACAACACCCAGGCCTTCCTCGAGGCCCTGGAAGCGGGCAAGGGCCAGCCACTGGAAACCCTCTCGCCCAAAGACGCTCGTGCCGTCCTGACCGGCGCACAGGCTTCGGTGAAGGTCGACCTCTCCGGCACCCAGGTCAGCGAGAAGACCGTGCAGACCGACGTCGGCCCGGTGAAGCTGACCATCGTTCGCCCGGCCGGCGTGAAGGGCACGCTGCCCGCGTTCATGTACTTCCATGGCGGCGGCTGGGTGCTGGGTGACTACCCAACCCACGCTCGCCTGATCCGCGACCTGGTGGTGAACTCCGGCGCAGTGGCGGTCTACGTCGACTACACCCCGTCCCCCGAGGCGCATTACCCGGTAGCGATCAACCAGGCGTATGCCGCCACCAAATGGGTGGCCGAGCATGGCAAGGAACTCAATGTCGACGGCAAGCGCCTGGCCGTGGCCGGCAACAGCGTGGGCGGCAACATGGCGGCGGTAGTCGCGCTGATGGCCAAGGACAAGGGCACGCCCAAGCTGCGCTTCCAGGCCCTGCTGTGGCCGGTGACTGACGCGAGCTTCGAGACCGGTTCCTACAACCAGTTCGCCCAAGGGCATTTCCTTACCAAGCCGATGATGCAGTGGTTCTGGGACAGCTACACCACCGACCCGAAACAGCGCGCCGAGATCTACGCTTCTCCATTGCGTGCCACGACCGACCAGCTCAAGGGGCTGCCGCCGACCCTGATCCAGACCGCCGAATCCGACGTGCTGCGTGACGAAGGCGAAGCCTACGGTCGCAAACTCGACGCCGCTGGTGTGGCTGTCACGTCCGTGCGCTACAACGGAATGATCCACGACTACGGTCTGCTCAACGTGGTGAGCAAAGTACCGGCCGTTCAAGCCGCCATGCGCCAGGCCGGCCAGGAACTGAAGGTCCACCTGCAGTAAGCCGCTTACCTCCCTCGCCGCCAGGCGGGGGAGGCCACTTCTCTGGAGGGAACCCACATGAGCCAGACCACGCAGCAAGAATCCGTCACCCTGATCATCCGCCACCGTGCCCGCCCCGACAGTGTCGCCGCCTATGAAGCCATCCTGCGCGAGCTGACCCGCGCCGCCAGCGAGTTCCCCGGCCACCAGGGGGTGGACGTGATGCGTCAGGGCGAACACTTCACTTCGGTGTTGCGCTTCGCCAGCGCCAACGAACTGCAAGCCTGGCTGGACTCGCCGCAGCGCCGTGAGCTGATCGAACGCGCTGACCCGCACCTGCTCGAAGGCGAACAGAAGGAGCTGCACAAGGCCCACGAGTTCTGGTTCACCTCCCCGGAAAACACGCAGAAGCAACCGCCGCGCTGGAAGCAGGCTGCCGTCTCGTATCTGGTCATCCTGCCGCTGGTGATGCTGGTGCCGCAGCTCTGGCGCCCGCTGTTCACGCAAATCCCGCTGCTGGGCGGCTTCGTGCCGGCCAACATGCTCATCGTCGCGACCATCGTCCTGCTGGTGGTCTACGTTTTCATGCCACGGGCCACGCGCCTGTTCTCCGCTTGGCTCAATGCCCGCTGATCGAAAGAGGAACTTGCCCATGTACGCCGACCTGATCCTGACCAACGGCCGCTTCCACACCGTCGACCGCGAGAAACCCGAGGCCACCGCCGTGGCCATCGCCGACGGCAAGTTCATCGCCGTGGGCACCGAGGCCGAAGCCATGGCCTTGCGCGCCGGCGCCACCCGCGTCATCGACCTCAAAGGGCGCACTGCGATTCCTGGCCTCAACGACTCGCACCTGCACCTGATCCGTGGCGGGCTGAACTACAACCTCGAGCTGCGTTGGGAAGGCGTGCCGTCCCTGGCCGACGCCCTGCGCCTGCTCAAGGAGCAGGCCCTGCGCACGCCGTCGCCGCAGTGGGTGCGCGTGGTCGGTGGCTGGAACGAATTCCAGTTCGCCGAAAAGCGCATGCCGACCATCGAAGAGTTGAACCAGGCCGCGCCGGACACTCCGGTGTTCGTCCTGCACCTGTATGACCGCGCGCTGCTCAACCGCGCCGCGTTGCGCGTCGTCGGCTACACCAAGGACACACCCAACCCGCCCGGTGGCGAGATCGTCCGCGACAGCAACGGCGAGCCCACCGGCATGCTGGTGGCGCGGCCCAATGCGATGATCCTCTACGCGACCCTGGCCAAGGGGCCGAAGCTGCCCTTCGACTACCAGGTCAACTCCACCCGCCAGTTCATGCGCGAGCTGAACCGCCTGGGGGTCACCAGTGCCATCGACGCCGGCGGCGGCTTCCAGAATTACCCGGACGACTACCAGGTGATCGAGCAGCTGGAGAAAGACAACCAGCTCACCGTGCGCATCGCCTACAACCTGTTCACCCAGAAGCCCAAGGAAGAGCTGGCGGACTTCAAGAACTGGACCAGCAGCGTCAAGTACGGCCAGGGCAGCGACTTCCTGCGGCATAACGGTGCCGGCGAAATGCTGGTGTTCTCGGCGGCCGACTTCGAGGACTTCCTCGAGCCGCGCCCGGACCTGCCCGGCAGCATGGAAGCCGAGCTGGAGCCGGTGGTGCGCCATCTGGTCGAGCAACGCTGGCCGTTCCGCCTCCACGCGACCTACGACGAATCCATCTCGCGGATGCTCGATGTGTTCGAGAAGGTCAACCAGGACATCCCGTTCAACGGCCTGCACTGGTTCTTCGACCACTGCGAGACCATCTCGCCGAAGAACATCGAGCGGGTGAGGGCGCTGGGCGGCGGCATCGCCATCCAGGACCGCATGGCTTTCCAGGGTGAGTACTTTGTCGACCGCTACGGCAAGCAAGCCGCCGAGGCGACTCCGCCGATCAAACGCATGCTGGCCGAAGGCGTCCCCGTGGGTGCTGGCACCGATGCCACCCGTGTTTCCAGCTACAACCCCTGGACTTCGTTGTACTGGATGGTCAGCGGCAAGACAGTCGGAGGCATGGAGCTTTATCCCGAAGGGCTGTCTCGCGCCACCGCGCTGCAGCTCTACACCCACGGCAGCGCCTGGTTCTCCAACGAGCAGGGCAAGAAAGGGATGATCAAGGTCGGGCAGATGGCCGACGTGGCCGTGCTCTCGGCGGACTACTTCAACGTGCCGGAGGAAGAGATCAAGGTCATCGAATCGGTGCTGACCGTGGTGGACGGCCGCGTGGTGTTCGGTAGCGGCGACTTCGAGCGCCAGGCGCCGACGGCGATCCCAGTGCTGCCAGACTGGTCGCCGGTGGCCAAGGTCCCCGGCCACTGGCGCCCGCAAGGCCCGCTACAGCAGGCCGTGCACCAGTGCGCCGGCTCCTGCGGCGTGCATGGCCACAGCCACGAACGCGCACGGCAATCCAGCGTGCCGGTGAGTGACTTCCAGGGGTTCTGGGGCGCTTTTGGTTGTTCCTGCTTCGCGTTCTGAAACTGGCGCAGCGGCCTACGCCGAAAGCTCTTGTGTAGGAGCGAGCTTGCTCGCGAACCCGCCTCACGCCGGATCGATAGGGTGCTGGGCACTTCGCGAGCAAGCTCGCTCCTACAGGTAGCTTCGGTACGCTCCTTGTTCGCAAATCGCGAACAGAGTGCGTACTGACCGAGTCCGTTCCGCTAGAACCCCACCAACTGACCCACCGCCTGGGCCTGCGGATCATCGCTGCGGCTCACCAGTGCGTAGTTGTAGCCACCCTGGCTCCAGTAGCGCGCCAGCAGGTCGCCATCCGTGCGCTGCCCCTGTGGCAACATCTCGTGGCGCGGTCCTGGCGGACGGATGAAAAAGGTCAATCGCCGTCCCTGACCATCCTCGTAGATCACCAGCGCCGCCGCGCCCTGTTCGGTCGCGAGTAGCCGCGCCCCGACTGTCTTCAAACCAACCTGCTCCAGCGAAGGCGGTGGCGGGGCATCTTTCAGGTAGCGGGCCAGCCAGCCGCGCAGGTCGCCGCCATCGCGCAGGTCCAGCCCGTTCTGGCTGGCATCGGCAAACAAACGGTAGGCCTGCACCGCGTCCTGCATCGGCAGCATGCCACGCAGCATCGCGTCGCCGCGCATCTGCCAGCCGCCCATGCCGCCGACACCCAGCGCCACCAGCAGCGCCGCCGCTGTAGCCAATCGCGAACGCCGCCGCTGCTGGACCTGCCGGCGAATCCGCGCCGGATCGAGCTGCTCCGGCACACCACGCGCCTGGCCGGCAAATGCCGCGCGCAGTTGCTGCGCATCCTGCCGCCAGCCTTCCACGCGGCGGGCGTCGTCCGGATGCGCGGCGAGCCAGGCTTCCACCCATTGGCGGCGCGCTGGGTCCAGCTGATCGTCGAGGTAGGCGTGCAGGTCCTGTTCCTGGGGAGTGCGGTCGGGAATGCGTTCGTTCATTTCAGTACCCGCAAAGAAGGTGTCGCCGTCTGTCCTTCGCTCAGTGCGCGCAGCGCCGTGCGGGCGCGCGACAGGCGGGACATGACGGTGCCCATGGGAATATCCAGCGCCTCGGCCACCTCGCGGTAGCTCAGGCCTTCGACGCTGACCAGAGCCAGCAACGCGCGCTGCTCGGCCGGCAGTCGTTCAAAAGCTTCCAGTGTCGAGCGTGCGCTGACGATGTCCTCCGGCGATGCGCTGACCGCGTTGTCCGCGCCGAACAGGCTGAGGATGCGCGCATAACGGCGCGCACGGCGCTGCCCGTCGATGAAGTGCCGATAGAGGATCGAGAACAGCCAGGCGCGCAGGTCACCGTCGTCGCGGCGGCCGGTCCAGGCTGACAGCGCTTTCTCCAGGGTGGCCTGCACCAGGTCGTCAGCGCTGCTGGCGCTGCGCGTCAGCGATAGCGCGAAGCGCCGCAGCCGGGGCAGCAGTTCGCGCAGTGAATGGTCGTCCAGTGAATGCATCGGGGCGCCAGGAATGGGTGGGTTCGAGCGAGAAAGACGCTCCGCGCGGCAATCTATTCCCGCCAGGCGAAAAATAATTCTTTTGCAGTGGGTGGGAATAACGCTGCGCACGGTGCGTCGTACCGGCTCAACGCATTCAGCCTAAGCCTGAGGAGCTGGAAATGACAGAAACACCCACACCCAACGTGCCCCTGCGCCTGGCGGCCATCGGCGCCGTGGTACTCGGCGTGGCCGCCGTCTTCGCCTACGTCGCCGGCTGGCTCGACCCGCAGCGGCTCACCCCGGACAAGGTCATCAATACCCTGGAGCACAACGGCGGCGTCTATCCCGGCTACCGGCGCAACCACGCCAAGGGCCTGTGCGTGATCGGCCACTTCGACAGCAACGGCGGCGTGGCCGACCTGTCTCGCGCCAGCCTGTTCTCGGTCGGCCGCGTACCGGTGGTCGGGCGACTTGCCATTCCCGGCGGCAACCCCAAGGCCAGTGACGGCGCCGCGCCGATCCGCAGCCTGGCGCTGCGCTTCCTGCCGGCAGATGGCCAGGAGTGGCGCACCGGCATGAATGCCATGCCGGTATTTGTCGTCCGCGACGTCGCCAGCTTCTTCGCCCTGCAAGAAGCCACAGCGCCGCAACCGGGCACCGGCAAACCCGACCCGGCCAAGGCCGGCGCCTTCTTCAAGGCTCACCCCGAGACCGGGCCCTTCCTGCAATGGGTGAAGTCCTCCACACCGTCCTCCAGCTACGCCAACAGCGCCTACTACGGCCTCAACGCCTTCTATCTGGTGAACAAGGACGGCAAGGAGCAGCCCGTGCGCTGGTCTGTGCAGCCCGAAGCACCGGTCGAGCCGTTGGCCGCGGACAAACGCGGCGACGCCGACTTCCTCGCCGCGGAACTGGCCCAGCGCATCGCCGCCGGCCCGCTGCGCTGGCGCCTGCAATTCACCCTGGGTGAACCTGGCGACAGTACTCGCGACGCCACCCAGGCCTGGCCCGACAGCCGTCGCAAGGTCGATGCCGGGGAACTGGTGATCGAACGCCTGCAGCCGGAAATCGGCGGTGACTGCCGCGACGTCAACTACGACCCGCTGATCCTCCCCGATGGCATCCGTGCCTCCGACGACCCGCTGCTCAGCGCGCGCTCGGCCGCCTACTCGGAATCCTTCAACCGACGCACCCGTGAGCAGGCCCAGGAGACCCACTGATGAAACCGACTTACTTCCCGCTCTCCCTGCGCGTGCTGCACTGGCTCATGGCCGTGCTGGTGCTCGCCATGCTGCTGATCGGCCTGGGGATGGTCGCCAGCGTCTCGCCGCGCCATGCTGCCCTGGTCGCCATCCACAAACCGCTGGGTGCCGCGCTGCTGGTGCTCGTGCTGCTGCGCATCGTCGTGCGCCTGACCCACCGCATCCCCGCGTTGCCCAGTGACATGCCCGGCTGGCAGCGCAGCGCCGCACACCTTTCGCATCTCGCGCTCTACGGCCTGCTGCTGGCCCAGCCGCTGGTGGGCTGGACCATGCAATCCGCCGGCGGGTACCCCGTCGTGCTCTGGGGGGGCTTCGAACTGCCCGCGCTGGTCTCGCCCTCGGTGCAGTTGCACACCGTCCTGCGCAGCGCCCACACGGTCATCGCCTACGCCTTGCTGGCGACCATCCTCCTGCACCTTGCCGCCGCGCTGTTCCACGGCCTGATTCGCCGCGACGAAGTCCTCCCCAGCATGACCGGCGCGCCAATCCCGCGCGGTTCCACCGGAGAGCGGCCATGAAGCCCTGGTTCGCCATAGCTTGCCTTTTCACCTCCTGCGCGGCCCTCGCCGCGCAGGAGGTACCAGTCGCGCAGGACTACCACTACGGCGAGAAGCTCGACATCAAGCACGTGGTGCAGGCACCCGACCTGGATTTCTGCGGGATTCGCGAGGTGGAAATGACCTATGAGGACAGCGCCGGGCAGCGGCATACGTTGCGGTATCCGGTGTGGGGACAGGGGTGTGGGAATGAGAATTGAGAGGCGCGGTGTTCGAATGTGAGCCTCATGAAGAGGCTCACGCCACGTGACGGCTCATGTATTAGGGTTTCACGAGCTTGATATTACTTGCAGACTCGACGCACACGGACTGCATGGTGCCAGTGCGGCGAGGTGATAATGGGCAAACTAATAATTGCGCGTGAACGCTTTGCTCGAAACTGATTTCTTCCTTCAAGTCTTGCGGCATGATCTCGTTTTCGGCTGGGATAACCCCTAAGACCCGTTTGCTCTTGTCCAGGTGAATTCGGATGGAGGGAGTGCCGTTATGCAAAGCGATAGTTCCCTTGACTGATTTGCATTGACCGACCACCGCTGGATTTGCTTTGCATCCAGCGGAAGCGTTGATATCAGCGTGAGCCGAAAGTGGAATGGCAAATGCGACTAAAAGCGCTAATTTGTTGTTTGATTTCTTCATGGTTGCCTTGATGTTAAGTCATTGCGGTTAATGGTTAGCGCCCATAAGTGTTCGCGTAAACTCCGGAAGCCGGCAGGTCGTTCGTTGGGTAGATGTTTTGAAGAGGTCCGATTTGAGTCTTTAGTGGGATTCCATAGAAAGCTGCCCGGGAGTAATTTTTCGGAAGTTGAAGTTTTTTTGCTCCGGAGGTTGGGTCTTCGTTATTTGCGCGCTGTGAAAACATTCTTTCGACTGCAACTTTGCATTGTGTGTATATGATCTCTTCTGCCGGCGGAACAGACGCATGTGCCGGGGCGGAAATGGGTCGTCGTCCGGGCGCCAAGACCGCGTTAATAATCGCGTGTGCGACATTGATTCGGGCCTGCTGAATGTGGACTTCAGAAAGTGAGCGTGTCTCGTTAAAGACGATATTCGTTATTTGTGCGCGATTCAGTGCCATTGTCTTCTCTTTGGTTGATTAGAACGGAAAGGTGTTCTTGAGGGAGAGTCAATGGTGCCGATGGAGGTTCTGGATTGATGTAGGCGCTATGCTTGCGAGGCAGCGCTTAGCATATGGGTTGTTGAATGAATGTTCTGTGGCCAAAGAAGGAAATGCGTAGTGGGGACGTATAAATTTCTGAAAGACCTCAACTCGTTCGAGTACTACTGCTGGCTTGATGAGTACGCTTCTTTGTGCCGATTGCCATCCTTACCTTCCGCACCGTCTCCACAAACGGCGTAACGATCAGGCTCCACAGCGACGAATACTTCGCATCGTCGTGTTCCCCGGCGCCGAACTGGATTGGTTCCGGCGTCCGCTGGGTGACGTAGAGCGTGCCGAACATCCAGTCCCATAGCGACAGGTTGATGCCGAAGTTCCGGTTGAAGTGGCGGGGCGCGTCGCTGTGGTGGATCTGGTGCTGGGCGGGGCTGTTGATCACGTGCTCGACCAGCGGCCCGAACGACAGCCACACATGGCTGTGGCGCAGGTTTGTCGCCAGCACATTGAACAGCAGGATCATGTAAGTCACGCCGAACAGCGTATAGGCGCTGATCTGCCCGCCGCAGAGGTACCAGAAGACGCCGGCGTAGGCGCCCAGCAGCACGGTCCCGGCCAGGTTCGCCGCCAGCTTCTCCACGAAGTGCACGCGGCTCGCCGTGATCGGCGTCAGCACCGCCGCCGAGTGATGCACCTTGTGGAACGCCCACAGCCAGCGCGAGTGAAAGGCACGGTGCACCCAGTAGTTCTTGAAGTCGCTGACCAGGAACACCCCCAGCCCATAGAGCAGCGACAGCCCAAGGTTCTCGCCCACCTGCGGCCGCGCGCCCCATAGGTGGGTGAAGAAGGCGATGTAGTCACCCGAGCGCAGGATGTACGGATCGACCAGTCCGACGATGGGCACCATCAAGGCCACGTTGAGAATCCCGCGCACCAGGTAATAGCGGTAATCCAGCAGTGCCGAGCGATGCAGATTCACCCGGCTGCCGCCGATGAACTGCCAGAACGACGTCGCCTGCGTCAGCCCGCGCTGCTGGCGAAAGCGGAACAGGGCGTAGGCGATGGCGTAGGAGCACAGCAGGAATACCACGCCGACGCGGCCGCTCAGGTCGAAAAGGCCGGAGAGCTGGTTGGCCACGGGCTCGAGGAAGAGGGTGGTCAGGTGGTGGTGGAGGTGAAACAGGTCAGGCATGGAGAGTTACGCGCCGTTAAGTTCTGCGGCCAGAATATTCTTGCTCTAGCAGTTGCAAAAGGGGCGCGACAGTTCGTTTAGACAGGAGGGCGAGTGGCGCTTGGGTGCACATCCTGGCGGCTCGCGCCGGTGGGCCCCGGACCTATGTGGCCAGTATTGAGGGACCAGGGGCCGAGTAAGGCGGGATTTGCGCAGCGGATGCAGGCCAAGGGGGCGGCTGCCGGGCGCTGGCGGTGTCGTGGTTGATGGGTGAGGAGCGGCGGGAGACAGGGTGGCGGAGGGCGTGATTGCCTGCGCTATGGGAGGCGGGGTGGGTTCGCGAGCAAGCTCGCTCCTACAAAGAGCGCTGTCGCAAAGGGGAGTGTGGAGTTGGGCGTTTCCCTCTCCCCAGCCCTCTCCCTGAAGGGAGAGGGGTCTTTCGGCATGAGGGGAGGGGATGCAGTCAGCCGGGGAGTGGTGTCCCCGGTTTGTCGTCACGCGGCCGGCGGCGTGCCTTCGGCATTGCCGACGACGGCGTCGATCTGGATCAGCGCGCCCTTGGGCAGCGCTGATACGCCGACAGTTCTGCGCGCCGGTGTGCCGCCGGGGAAGAAGGTCGCGTACACCTCATCGACGACGGCGATGTCGTCGATGTTCTTCAGGTACAGATTGACCTTCACCACATCGGCCAGGGCATGGTCGATGCTTTCGACGATGGCCTTGAGGTGCTTGAAGCACTGCGTGGCCTGTTCCTTCACGCCGCCTGCCACCAGTTCACCGGTCTTCACATCCAGCGGCAGCTGGGCGGAAATGTGGTTGTAGTGGGAGAAGGCGACGGTCTGGGTGGAGTACGGGCAGCGCGGTGCGGCGTCAGTGTTGCGGGCCTTGATGACGATGCCGTGGCGGTCTTCCACCGCTTGCGGCGGCGTGCCGTCACCGTGGGAGACCACGGCTTCGATCTGCACCAGGGCGTCGAGTGGCAGGGCTTTCGCCTGCACCACGGTGCGTGCGGGGAAGTAGCCGACGGCGCGGGCGATGGCGGAATCGGGGAAGAAGGTGGTGTAGACCTGGTTCACGGCTTCGACGTCGGTGAGGTTCTTCACGAAGACGGTGATCCGCACGATGTCATCGAAGGGCACGTCGATGCCTTCGAGGATGTTCTTGATGTTGCGCAGGCACTGCGCGGCCTGTTCCTTGATGCCGCCGGCGACCAGTTTGCCGCTGCGCGGGTCGATGGGCAGTTGCGCGGACAGGTTGTTGTAGTGGGAGAAGGCGACGGACTGGGTGGAGAGCGGGTTCAGCGGCGCGTTCTCGGTGCTGCCTTCGACCTTGATCAGGTCGCCGGCCTGCGGGGCGTTGGGGATGGTGCCTTCGCCGCAGGTGATGAGGGCTTCGACCTGTACCTTGGCGCCCAGCGGCAGTGCTGCCACGGCGACGCTGGTGAGGGTCGGCAGGTAGTCCGGGAAGAAGGCGGCGTGGACCTTGGCCACGGCTTCGGCGTCGCCGATGTCGGTGAGGAAGATCGAGATGCGGACGCTGTCGTCGAGCTTGTGGCCGATGCTTTCCACCACGGCCTTGAGGTTTCTGTAGCACTGCTCGGCCTGTTCCTTCGCACCGCCAGCGACCAGTTTGCCGGTGGCGGGGTCGACGGGGAGTTGCGCGGACAGGTTGTTGTAGTGGGAGAAGGCGACGGTCTGGGCATACGGGCCGATGCTCTGGGGTGCCTTGTCGGTGTTTCTCGCCAGTACTGCGTTGTAGCCACTCATAGGGTTGCTCCCTGGTTTGCTGGGAATCCGTGGGTTTCGTGGCAAAGGCTTACGTCGCTTCGCTATCGGTCGTTGCCACTGTTGGTCAGACGACGGATATCGAACTCGTCGAGAGGTGCGCAGACTATCGGGTCGAAGAGGGCGACCCCTTTGACTTAAGGCAAGGGTAGTGGGGTCTGTTTACCGGGTTGTTTCAATTGGCGATGGACGTTAGTCGGGATGGTTCGGCGGTGGGCCGTGAGCGGGAGCGGGTGCTTCCGTGGAAGCTCGGTGCCAGAGCGTTTCCCTCTCCCCAGCCCTCTCCCTTAAGGGAGAGGGAGCCGCCTGTGCCGGCTGACGTCGCAGTTTCGTCCTGCACGAACGGTCCCCTCTCCCGCTGCGGGAGAGGGTTAGGGTGAGGGGCTCTTGGCGCTCAACTCAGAAGATGTAATCGGTAGTCAGGAAGCTCGAATCGCGGTCGCGGATAATCTGGCTGATCAGCGCCTTGTTGGCGTCGGTGAAGCGTGTGGCGACCAGCGTGCGGATGGAGAAGGTACGCAGCGCATCATGGACGGAGAGAGTGCCTTCGGCGGAGTTCTTGCGGCCGTTGAAGGGGTAGCTGTCCGGGCCGCGCTGGCACTGGGCGTTGATGTTGATGCGGCCGACCTGATTGACGAAGGCGTCCACCAGCGGGCCGATCTGCTCCGGGTCGTCACCGAACAGACTGAGCTGCTGGCCGTAGTCGGACTGCAGGACGTAGTCGATCACCTCGTCCAGCTCGCGGTACGGCACTACCGGCACCAGCGGGCCGAACTGTTCCTCGTTGTACAGGCGCATGTCGGCGTGCACTGGGCTGAGCAGCGCGGGATAGAAGAAGCTCTCGCGGCTTTCGCCGCCGCCGCTGTTGATGACCTTGGCGCCCTTGGCCAGGGCGTCCTGCAGCAGGCCGTTGAGGTAATCGACCTTGCCCGGCTCGGGCAGCGGCGTCAGCGCCACGCCGGGCTCCCAGGGCATGCCGGGCTTGAGTTCGGCGAGCTTGGCGCTGAACTTGTCGAGGAAACTGTCCAGCACGTCTTCGTGGACGAAGAGGATTTTCAGCGCGGTGCAGCGCTGGCCGTTGAAGGACAGGGCGCCGGTGATGGCCTCACTGACGGCGTTGTCGAGGTCGACGCTGGGCAGGACGATGCCGGGGTTCTTGGCGTCCAGCCCGAGGGCGGCCCGCAGGCGGTGCGGGCGCGGGTGGAGCTTCTTCAGGTCGGCGGCGCCGGAATGGGTGCCGATGAAGGCGAAGACGTCGACCTTGCCGCTGGCCATGAGCGCGCTGACGGTCTCGCGGCCGCGCCCGTAGATGACGTTGATCACGCCCGGCGGGAAGCTGTCGCGGAAGGCCTCCAGCAACGGGCGGATCAGCAGCACGCCGAACTTGGCGGGCTTGAAGACCACCGTGTTGCCCATGATCAGCGCCGGGATCAGGGTGGTGAAGGTCTCATTCAGCGGGTAGTTGTAAGGGCCCATGCACAGCGCCACGCCCAGCGGCACGCGGCGGATCTGCCCCAGGGTGCCCTGTTCCAGTTCGAAGCGGCTGGAGCGACGGTCCAGTTCCTTGAGCGCCTGGATGGTGTCGACGATGTAGTCGCAGGTGCGGTCGAACTCCTTCTCCGAGTCCTTGAGGTTCTTGCCGATTTCCCACATCAGCAGCTTGACCACGGCGCTGCGCTGCTCGCGCATGCGGGCGAGGAAGCGTTCGACGTGGGCAATGCGTTCGGCCACGCGCAGGTTGGGCCATTCGCCCTGGCCGTTGTCGTAGGCGGCCACGGCGGCGTCCAGCGCGGCGAGGGCGGCGTCGGCGTCCAGCAGCGGCGTGCTGCCGAGGATCACCTGTTGGTCACCTTCGTCGGTGCTGAGGAATATCGGGCTGCGTACCGGCGCGAGCGGGCCGTCCCAGCGACGCAGTTCGCCGTTTACCAGGTAGTCGCGCTGCTCGACGGGGGCGTCGGGGCGCCAGGCTTCGGGGATGTCGGTGAGGCGGGGGAACAGATGGTCGAGCTTGTTGTTGTCGGGCATGACTCATCCCTCGGGGACGGTGGGCGACTGGTCTGTGTAGGGCGCATGACCGTTCGCGGTCATGCGCCGATGTCCTCGTGCACTGTGCTGGTGGATGACGCTCATCGTGCCATGCACGCTGCGGAATGCTCTTGAGCCTAGTCCGGCCCCGTTTCGCAGGGCGTACAACGTTCCGCGTTGTACGCCGATTGACGGTGGTTCAGGGCACTGCGAACCCACAGACAGGCAAGGTGAATCGGCGTACAACCGCGAACGGTTGTACGCCCTACGGAGGCGAGCGGGTTGGCTGTGGCGTCGGCGCGGGCTGCAGGAGTTCCTGCTGCTCGGCATAGCGGGCGCGGATGTCGAAATCGCGGGGCCAGGCGGGTTGGGCGGGGGCTTTCGGAGTTGCGGAGGAAGTCACGGGCGATACCTCGTTGCAGGAATCCGTTGGGCGGGCGGTTCGGAGCTCGCCGGGCGTTTTGGAGCGGGCCGTGATGGATATCGCTGCGCTCCACTCATCCTGCACACGAAGCTCAACGGGGCTCCCGCAGGATGGGTAGAGCGAAGCGATACCCATCGATCAGGGCATCAGACGAACAGTGACAGCAGCAGGATGAAGCCCAGGCCGACCACCGAGAGGATGGTTTCCATGGCCGTCCAGGTCTTGAAGGTCTCCATCACGCTCATGTTGAAGTACTGCTTCACCAGCCAGAAACCGGCGTCGTTGACGTGGGAAAGGATCAGCGAGCCGGCGCCGGTGGCGAGCACCAGCAGTTCGCGATTGACGCCGGGGATCAGGTCGATCACCGGCACCACGATGCCTGCGCCGGTGATGGTGGCGACGGTGGCGGAGCCGGTGGCGATGCGGATCACCGCGGCCACCAGCCAGGCCAGGAGGATCGGCGAAATCTGCGCATGCACCGCCATGTGGCCGATCACATCGCCAACGCCGCTGGCCACCAGCATCTGTTTGAAGCCGCCACCAGCACCGATGATCATCACGATGGCTGCGGTGGGCGCGAGGCTCTGGTCAAGCAGCTTGAGGATCTTCTTCGAGTCGAAGCCGCGGGCGTAGCCGAAGGTGTAGAGCGCCAGAAGCAGAGCCAGGAGCAGGGCGGTGATCGGGTGGCCGATCATGTCCAGCCAGGCGCGGACGATGTGGCCGTCTGCGAGCATGACGTCGGCGAAGGTCTTGAACAGCATCAGGAACACCGGCAGCAGCACGGTGAACAGGGTGACGCCGAAGCTGGGCAGGTTGCTGGTGTCCGGCTCGTGGGCGATCTGCGCGACCAGTTCTTCGTTGGGCTGCCCCGGGATCACCTTGGAGATCCAGGCGCCGAAGATCGGGCCGGCGATGGCGGCGGTCGGCAGGGCGACCAGCAGGCCGTAGAAGATGGTCTTGCCGATGTCCGCGCCGAACACGCCGATGGCCAGCAGCGGGCCCGGGTGCGGCGGCACCAGGCCGTGCACCGCAGAGAGCCCGGCGAGCAGCGGGATGCCGATCTTGATCAGCGACACACCGCTGCGGCGGGCGACGATGAACACCAGCGGTACCAGCAGGATGAAGCCGATCTCGAAGAACAGCGGGATGCCGACCAGAAAGGCGGCGAACATCATCGCCCAGTGCACGCGCTGCTTGCCGAAGGCCTGGATCAGCGTGCGGGCGATCTGATCGGCGCCGCCGGACTCCGCCATCATCTTGCCGAGCATGGTGCCCAGCGCAAGGATGATGCCGACGAAGCCAAGCACACTGCCGAAGCCGTCCTGGAAGGATTTGACGATGGTTGCCACGGGCATGCCGGAGGTGAGGCCGAGGAAGCCGGCGGCGATGATCAGGGCAATGAACGGGTGGATCTTGAACCGGGTGATCAGCAGGATCAGGCCGATGATGGTGACCACCGCATCCAGCAGCAGATAGGTCTCGTGGGACATGCCGAGCATGGGGCTCTCCTGTTGTTGTCGTTGTGTGCCGGAGCGGCTGTTCTCTAGGTTTAGAGAGATCGGTGAATTGAGATAGCGCTATCTTGAGCGGGCAGGCGCTATCAACGTCAGTCGCTGGAGTGCTGTCGCCACCACAGGTGCGCGGCTTCTGCCAGGTCTTCGACCGGGCGGGTAGCATCCAGGTGCAGGGTCAGGGGTTCGCTCAGCGGCGGTTCGAGGGCGGCGAACTGGCTGTCGATCAGGCTGGCCGGCATGAAGTGGCCGGGACGCGTGGCAACGCGGTTGGCGGCGGCATCGCGGGTCAGCTCCAGGAACACCACGCCCAGGCCGGGCACGGCCTGGCGCAGGCGGTCGCGGTAGATCAGCTTGAGCGCGGAACAGGTGAGCACCGGGCGCTGGCCGGCGGCGATGGCTTTCTGCAGCTCGGCGGCGAGGGTGTCGAGCCAGCCGGCGCGGTCTTCATCGGTGAGGGGGATGCCGGCGCTCATCTTCTCGATGTTGGCGGCGGGATGGAAGGAATCACCTTCGATGGCGTAGGCGCCGTTGCGCAGGCAGAGCGCCTCGCCGACGCTGGACTTGCCGCATCCGGAGACACCCATGATGAGGACGGCGTCGATGGAGGTGGTCATGCAGGGCCTCATTGCTGAGACAGCGCTATCTTTGTTGGGCGTAACGAAAAGCATCGGCTGCCTCCGTATTCTTGTCATTCTAGTCGGTCTGTCCCGGCGCTTCGGCGGATGAGTTCCACCGGCGGGCGAGGGACCGGCGGGAGCCGGTCTCAGGCAATTGCCCTGGCTGCGAGACAGCGCTACCTTAGTGCCTCGATTTTTGTTTGGCAAGCCGCCCGATGACCGCCCGGAAGAACGACAAGAAAAACGACAGAAGCTCCCGCACCACCGGCAAACCCACCCTCAACGATGTGGCGCGCAGTGCCGGCGTCAGTCCCATCACCGCCTCGCGCGCCCTGCGCGGCGTGAGTACGGTGGCTGAGGATCTGGCGGAGAAGGTCCGCCAGGCCGCCGCGGATCTGGGCTACGTGGCCAACCCTGCCGCCCGCGCGCTGGCGTCCAAGCAGAGCCACAACATCGTGGTGCTGGTGCCTTCGCTGGCGAACCAGCTGTTCATCGAAACCCTCGAAGCCATCCATGCCGTCATGCATCCGCGCGGCCTGGAAGTGCTGATCGGCAACTACCACTACTCCCGCGACGAAGAAGAGAACCTGCTGCGCAACTATCTTGCGTACCAGCCGCGCGGCCTGTTGCTGACCGGCTTCGATCGCACCGAGAGCGCCCGGCGGATGATCGAGGCGAGTGGCGTGCCGGCGGTCTACATGATGGACCTGGACCCCGGCGCGGGGCTGCATTGCGTAGGCTTCTCGCAGATTCGTGCAGGGGAGGCGGCGGCCAAACACCTGCTCAAGAGTGGGCGCAAGCGCCTGGCCTACATCGGCGCGCAGCTGGACCAACGCACTCTGCTCCGTGGCGAGGGCTATCGCCGCGCGCTGCAGCAGGCCGGCTGCTATGACCCGGCGCTGGAAATCCTCACGCCGCGCCCGTCTTCGGTCGGCCTGGGCGGTGAGCTGTTCCGCCAGTTGCTGGCCAGCCACCCGCAGGTGGAGGGCATCTTCTTCGGCAACGACGACCTGGCCCATGGCGCGCTGCTGGAAGCCATGCGCCACGGCATCCGTATTCCCGAACAGGTGGCGGTGCTCGGCTTCAACGATCTGCCCAGTTCAGAGTTCATGGTCCCGCGCCTGTCCAGCATCCGCACCCCGCGCAAGGCCATCGGCAGCCATGCGGCCGAGCGACTGCTCGACCTGATCAACGACAAGCCGGTGAGCGAACCGGTGATGGACCTGGGCTTCGAGCTGATGGTGCGCGAGAGCAGCTGAGGCCCATTCACGTCCTACGGCAATTCCGGAGCGCGGGTACCTTGTAGGAGCGAGCTTGCTCGCGAATCGCTTTGATGCCAGTGCAGCCGGGGAATCTGTTCGCGAGCAAGCTCGCTCCTACAAAAAGAGGTTCTCTGCACGAACATGTCGCGCATAAAAAAGCCCGCTGGAGCAGCGGGCATAGTGCGGAGGCAAAAAAGGTGCGCGGAGGAAAATCTTCAGTAGGAGTCGCTCATCCCATCGGTGATGGTGATGCCCTGCTTGCGCATTTCCTGGATCAATCCGGCGCGGGTGCCTGGCAGGTTGAGCAGGGCCTGGTAGCGCGTATCTTTCACTTCCTGCGCGGTGTAGGGCTTGAACTCGGCGGGCATGCTGTCGCCCGCCATGCCTTCCTTGCGCAGCAGCCAGTTGAGCAGGTCGGCCAGTTGCGCGTCGTTGAGCGCGGACTGGGACATGCCCGGTACGCGCACGAGGAATTGCCGGCCACCGTCCACCTTCAGGAAGTTACCGACGAAGCCGTGCAGGCGCGGCGTGTCGTTGGCCTTGCTGCCGCTGCCTTCGGTGAGATGGCAGCCGGCGCATTGCAGCTGGTAGTTGGTGGCCGGGGTGTAGCTTTGCTGGGAGATCGGCTTCTGCACCTCCTCGTTGCCGGGCGCCGGCCGCTGGTGCGGATCGGGGATCGCGCGGGCCTGGGCAATGGGGGCGACCAGGCTGCAGAGCAGGGCGCCGACAACGAGACTGCGCATGGGCTTTTCTCCCGACTTCAGACCGCGACGCCGCGGATGATGGTGACGGTGCAGTTGTAGATGCGCGACTCCGCGCCCAGGCACCAGTTGACGTCGTTGTTGTTGAACGGACGGTACAGCGGTTCCTCGCTCTCGTTGCGGGTACAGGCGCACTGGGAGCAGCTGTGCTTACCGCAGCAGTCGTTGTAGGAAATGATGTAGTCCTTGCCATCCGCCGGGTTGCGGCAGGTGCCGATCCAGGTCACTTGCGAGGCATCGGTGCCGGGCGGGCAGGAAGTGGTGGTACCGCCACAGCAGGAGCAGAGGAAGCCGTCGATGGAGCAGTAGCGCCAGTAGTCGCAGCTGTTCGGGTCGCCCGGATCGCCGGCCTTCGGCGCCTCGGCGGCCAGCGCCTTGGAGGTGCGATCGATCGGCAGGATGATCGGCAGCGCAGCGCCGGCCACCAGCAGCGAACCGAAGCGGCCCAGCAGCTTGCGCCGCGAAGTGACGTTGGCCACCTGGCGGGAGGAGCGCTCGAACAGGTTGTCGAGGAATTTCATTCTTGTTCTCTCCGTGATCAGTGGCTGTGGCCGTGGCTGGCGTCGTGGGTGTGCACGCCGTTGTGGCTGTGGCCATTCATGTACTGCTGCAGGGTGGCGCTGCCCAGGTGCTCGACCTCGAACAGGCTGTCCAGGTGTTCGCGGGAGTTCACCAGGCCCTTGGCTCGCAGCACGCCCTTGCTGTCGATCAGCGCGGCGTAGGGCAGCTTGCCGATCTGGTAGGTCATGCCGACTTCCGGGCCGACCACGTAGGCGGCTTTCTCCAGGCCATGCTCGGCGATCAGCGCCTGCTGGGCGGCCATGTCGCCGTCGCTGACGTAGATCACCTCCAGCTCGCCGGCCTTGTCCTTGGCGATGGATTTGATCGCCGGCAGCAGTGATTTGCAGATCGGGCAGGTCGGCGAAAGGAAGAACAGCAGCTGGCCGCGCTCGCCTTCATAGCCGAAGTTGACCGGACGACCGTGGCGGTCGGCGGCGGTGACTTTAGGCGCGGGCTCGTTGACGGCCACGCCCTTGTCGACCATCAGCGCGCCGGCCGGAGCGATGCGGCCGTGCAGGACGCCGATCTGGCGCACCAGCGCCATCACGGTGAAGGCGAGGGCGATGAGCAGCACCCAGAGAAGAATGTTGGAAACGATCAGGCCTTCCATTTGTTCACCTTCCGATGAGTTTGAGCAGACGGGGATGGTTCGCCAGCAGGCTGTCTGCCGCGGCGTACAGGAGCAGGGTGACGGCGCTGGCCGCGAGGATCACGAAGGCGTCGAACACGCCCAGCTCGCGAGCCTGCGGGCTGCTTGCGGCGAGCAGGCCGAGACCGGCGATGATCGCGTTGCGCAGCAGCAGCACCGGGCGCAGCGGTTGCATCTGGCCGGGGCCGGAGCAGCCGCAGTCGATGTCGCGACGACCGCGCCAGAGGTTGATGCCGATGGCGCCGGCATAGAACAGGATCAGCGCCGTGGCGGCCAAGGCCGCGACGTGACGGCTTGCCGGCACCAGCAGGGCGAAGGCGATAACGCCCTCCACCACTGGCAGCACGCGGGCCACCGGGCCGACCAGCGAGGCTGGCAGCAGGCCGTAGTCTTCGACCTGGCGGGCGAAGCGCATCGGCGCGCGCAGCTTGTGGCTGGCGGCGCTGGCGAGCAGCACCGCAACGGCCACCGCACTGGCGATGATCAGGATCGGATCGGAAAACATTTCCGTACCTCTCGGTTGGCTTTCTTGAAAGGCTTAGTGGCTCAGGACCAGGATCGGGGTCTTGGCGATCTTGTCCATGGCGCCGTTGTACTTGCCGGTCTTCAGGTCGAAGATCTGCAGGCCGCCTTCGATGTCGGTGCCCAGCAGCAGCGGCTTGTCGTCGGTGGTGGCGTGCAGGCTCCATACCGGCTTGGGCGCTTCCAGGGTGCCGATCTTCTTCTGCGTCTTCAGGTCGTAGACCCAGATGAACGGGCTCGGGTCTTCCCATTTGCCGGCGCTGTGCTCTTCATGCATCAGCACGTACATGCGGTTCAGCTTGGGCGCTACCGCCATCAACTGCCAGCCGCCAGTGCCCCAGCCTTTCTTGCGCTCTTCGTCGGTGGTCAGCGACCAGCTCGGCAGCATCTTCGGCTTGTCGCCGGAAACGTCCACCGGCTTGACCATGCCGTCTGTGGTCACGAAGAAGTAGGTTTCGCCCACGGCCAGGCCGCGTTCGTTGAGCTTCTCCTTGTTCGGGTCGAAGAACGGCGTCTGGCTGCGGCCGGTTTCCTTGCCGTCGTCGCCGATCTTGGTGATCTGCAACTGGCCGTCGCCGCACAGCGAGGCGAAGGCACGCTTGCCCACCGGGTAGTTGAGCACGCAGCCGCTGATGGCGATTTCGCTGGCGACCTTTTTCTCTTGCGTGTCGACCACGGTGACCGAGGTGGACGGGGTGAAGTTGTAGATGTAGACGAAGCGGTCGTCGGAGCTGGTGCCCAGGGCGTACTTCTGGGTCAGGATCGAGGCGCGCTTGGCCGGGATTTCCACTTCCCACTTCGGACGCAGGTTCGAGGTGTCCCAGGCGGTCAGCACATCGGTGCGCACACCGCGGGTACCACGGGAGTAGAAGGTATCGGCGGAGTACAGAGTCTTGGCGTCATGGCTCAGGGTGGACGGAGCGACGAAGCCGGTGCTGACCATGCCAAGCATCTTCTTCTGCTCGGGGTCGACCACGGTGACGCGGCCGGCGATAAAGTTCTCGAACTCCACGTCGACGATGTACGCACGGTGAGGCGAGGGCGGGAACGGCAAGACGGTCTCACCGATGCTCTCGGTCGGCAGCTCGGCTTGGGCTGCGCCCATCGCGAGGCAAGTTGCCAGCGCGAGGACCGATGGAGCGAGGAACCTGGCGACGCTCATTGGCGGGTACTCCCTTTTTCTTGTTGGCGGGCTATCTGTTGTTATCAGGCCGACCGCCAGGGGCGGACAGCGGACGGAACATTGAGGAGAGTCTGCCTGCGTCGGTGCGCGCCGGACTTGTTGTCCGTGCCATTTCCTTGTCTGGGGGTGACAGGGTGACGCAGGGAGAAAGTGCAGACCGCCGTTGCGTTTTGAGGCTGGAATTCCGCCGAACGGCACAGACATGGATCAAGGCTTTCGTCAGTTTTGGTGCGAAAAAGCTGCATCGTGCCCCGAAAATCCGCACAATGCACATTTGAGCTATCTTGAAACGCCGTTACACCCACCGGAAGTGTGCATTGTGAACAGTTCACAATGTTCGACATGCTCAAAATTTCCGCGTCGTTCCTGATTGGCTTTTCCGGCCCGCTATTTGCGTTGGCCGGGAGTCCTCAACCAATCCTCGCGGAGATCCCCCCCTCGATGAGTTCCCCCAGTGAGTTCCCCCTGAGCGCGACGCCCAGGGAAGGGCGCAAAGGCCTGCTGCCCATCGCCATGGTCCTGTTCAGCTTCACCTTCTTCACCGGCACCATGTTCGCCGGCGGCAAGATCGGCATGGCCTTCGACTTCGTCGACATGCTCTGGGTCGCCTTCATCGGCAACGTGCTGCTGGCCATCTACGCCGCCGCCCTGGGCCTGATCGCCTCGCGCAG
Source organism: Pseudomonas sp. PVC-3-1 (assembly GCF_057444315.1). Lineage (NCBI taxonomy): Bacteria > Pseudomonadati > Pseudomonadota > Gammaproteobacteria > Pseudomonadales > Pseudomonadaceae > Pseudomonas > Pseudomonas sp. PVC-3-1. Next base: position 4,503,682 of record NZ_CM172023.1, on the reverse strand, counting down.
CGGCCTGAATACCGTGCTGATGGGGCGCTTCTGCTTCGGCGAGCGCGGCAGCAAGCTGTCCGACTTCCTCCTCGGCTTCGCCGAACTGGGCTGGTATGCCTGGGGTACCGCCACTGTGGCCATCGTGCTGGTCAAGATGCTCAGCCTGCCCGAGTGGCTGAACATCCCGCTGATGGTGGTGTTCGGCCTGCTGTTCTCGATCACCGCGATCATCGGCTTCAAGGGCCTGGACATCATGTCTCGCGTCTCGGTGCCGCTGATGTTCATCCTGCTGGTGGCATCGATGGTCATCGCCACCAACCATGCTGGCGGCTGGAGCGGCCTGCTGGCGAAGGAACCGAGCCAGACCCTGACTTTCTCCGCCGCCGTCACCATGGTCTTCGGCACCTTCGCCAGCGGCGCGACCCAGGCCACCAACTGGACCCGTATGGCCCGCAGCGGGCGCATCGCGGTGATCGCCAGCGTGGTTGCCTTCCTCGTCGGCAACGGCCTGATGATCGTCGCCGGCGCCTGGTGCGCGATCGTCTACCAGAACGCCGACATCGTCGAAGTGATGGTGCTGCAGGGCCTGTCCTTCGCCGCGGTGATCATGCTCTGCCTGAACCTGTGGACCATCCAGGGCCCGACCATCTACAACGTCTCCGCCGCCGCCTGCCACCTGGTGCGCAGCGAGCGTCGCCGCACCATGACCCTGCTGGCCGCCGGCGTCGGCATCATCCTCGCCATCGGTGGCATGTACGAATGGCTGATCCCGTTCCTGGTGCTGCTGGGTTCGATCATCCCGCCGCTGGGGGGCGTGATCATGGCCGACTACTGGTACCGCAACCGCGGCGAATACCCGGCGCTGGTGGGCACCCACATCCCGGCGTTCAACGTCTCGGGCCTCGCGTCCTACGCGGTCGGTGCGGGCCTGGCCTATGCCTCGCCGTGGATCGCGCCGCTGGTGGGCATCGCCGCGTCGGCCATCTGCTACATCGTCCTTACCGAAGTCACCCGCGCCCGCGCGCCGGTGACCGAGCCGCGCGCTTGAGCCTGAGCGTCGAGGAAATCCTCCGTCTGCCGGGGCTGGAAAGCCTTGCGCTGCGGGCCGGCGCGCGCAATCTGCATCGCAGCGTGCGCTGGTCCTACGTGGCGGAGAACGTCGGCATTGCCGACTGGGTGATGGGTGGCGAGCTGGTGTTCGTCACCGGCATCAACCACACCCGTGACGAGGCCAACCTGCTGCAGCTGGTGCGCGAAGGCGTTGCCAGCGGCATCGCCGGTATCGTCATCCTGACGGGCGACGAGTTCATTCGGCGGATTCCCGAGTCCGTGGTTCATCTGGCCGAAGTGGAGGGCCTGCCGCTGATCGAGCAGCCCTACGCGCTGAAGATGGTCATCGTCACCCACCTGATCGGCACGGCGCTGGTGCAGATGACCCAGGTGAAGACCTCGCGTCGCGACATCCTTGGCCAATTGCTGAGCGGCGACTTCCCCAGCCTCGATATCGTCCGTCGCCGTGCGCAACACCTGGAATTGCCGCTGGAAGTCCCACGCCGTCTGGTGGCGCTGCGGGTGGCTGGCGTTGACACCTTGTTCCAGCAACACCAACCCGAGGAGGCCGAGCGGGCGCTGCAGCTGACTCGCCAGCGGTTGCTCGACCATCTGGAAAGCTGGCAGCAGGAACGCCGCGAGCGCTTGCCGGTGGTGATCCAGGGCGACCTGTTCGTGTTGTTGCTGGCTGATGCCGAGCGAGCCGAGCTGCACGCCCTGGCTTCGGAGCTGCAACTGGAACTGGCACCGCTGCGTGCTTATCTCGGGCTCTCGGCTCGCGCCGACAGTTGCGCGGAATATCCCCGCGCATTGCTCGAAGCCCGCCAGGCGCTGGATGTCGCCGAAGGCATGCAGGCGCCCGGTGGCTTCTGCGACTACCGTGAGCTGGGCGTGCTGCGCCTGCTGCGGGCGATCCCCGATCGCGCGGTGGTCGAGCAGTTCATGAAGGACACTCTCGGCCCGCTCAACGAAGCGGGTCGAAAACAGCCGCACCTGCTGATCGAGACGCTCGATGCGCTCGTCCAGGAGAACGGCAATGCGCTCAAGGCCGCACAGCGCCTGGGCATCCACCGCAACACCCTGAACCAGCGGATCGCGCGTATCGAGGCCCTGAGCGGCCAGTCCCTGGACGACGCGCAATTCCGCCTGAATACCTCCGTGGCGCTGCTCATCTGGCGCATGTCCAGCGCGCCGCGCCACGAATAGCCTGAAGAGGACCTTTGATCCCATGAAAATCATCAACGCCTCCCTGCGCAAGCAGACCGGCCTGTTCACCATCCGCTGCGAAGGCGACGTCATTGCCGAAGTCGTGCAGCAAACCGGCACCCTGGCCGCCAGCGGCGACGACATCGATGCCCGTGGCAACCTGGCGATCGCCCCGCTGGTGGAGCCGCACATCCACCTCGACGCGACCCTGACCGCCGGCGAGCCGGAATGGAACATGAGCGGCACGCTGTTCGAGGGCATCGAGCGCTGGGCCCAGCGCAAGGAAACCATCACCCACGAGGACACCAAGTCCCGCGCCCACACCACCATCCGCATGCTGGCCGCCCATGGCATCCAGCATGTGCGCACCCACGTCGATGTGACCGATCCGACCCTGGCCGCGCTCAAGGCCATGGTGGAAGTCCGTGAAGAGGCGCGCCACCTGGTGGATCTGCAGATCGTTGCATTCCCGCAGGAGGGCATCGAGTCCTACGAGGGCGGCCGCGAGCTGATGGAGGAGGCGATCCGCCTGGGCGCTGACGTCGTTGGTGGCATCCCGCACTTCGAGAACACCCGCGAGCAGGGCGTCAGCTCGATCAAGTTCCTCATGGACCTGGCCGAGCGCACCGGCTGCCTGGTGGACGTGCACTGCGACGAGACCGACGACCCGAACTCGCGCTTCCTCGAAGTGCTCGCCGAGGAAGCCCGCGTGCGCGGCATGGGCGGCCGCGTCACTGCCAGTCACACCACGGCCATGGGCTCCTACGACAACGCCTACTGCTCCAAGCTGTTCCGCCTGCTCAAGCGTTCGGGCATCAACTTCGTCTCCTGCCCGACCGAGAGCATCCACCTGCAGGGCCGCTTCGACACCTTCCCGAAACGCCGTGGTGTGACCCGCGTGGCCGAGATCGACCGCGCCGGTATGAACGTCTGCTTCGGCCAGGATTCGATCAAGGACCCGTGGTACCCGCTGGGCAACGGCAACATCCTGCGCGTGCTGGACGCCGGCCTGCATATCTGCCACATGATGGGCTTCGATGACCTGCAGCGTGCGCTGGACCTAGTCACCGACAACAGCGCCCGCGCGCTGAACCTGGGCGCGCGCTACGGCATCGCCGCCGGCCGTCCGGCGAACCTGCTGGTACTGGGCGTGGACAGCGATTACGAAGCGGTACGCCAGCAGACCAAGGCGCTGTACTCGATCCGCAATGGCCGCGTGCTGATGAAGCGCGAGCCGGAGAAGGTGGAGCTGGTCGAGAGCTGATCGGCTTCCTGTAGGAGCGAGCTTGCTCGCGAACAGCCGCGTTGCGGGGTCAGGGTTCGCGAGCAAGCTCGCTCCTACCAGATCAAGAACCCGTGACCCGCGAGAAATGCAGGACGCATAACCCCGAAGGCGTTATGCGCCGCATACGCGCGGGGCCTGCTCAGGGCACCATCGCCATGCCCACGCCGAAGCGGTTCCAGGCATTGATGGTGGCGATGGCCAGGGTCAGGTTGGCGATCTCCGCGTCGCTGAAGTGCTCGCGCAGGGCGTCGAACTGATCCTGCGGGGCGTGCTTCTCCGGCAGGCGGGTAAGGCTTTCCACCCAGGCCAGCGCGGCGCGTTCGCGCTCGGTGAAGAAGCGGGTTTCCTCCCAGACGCTCAGGGTCTGCAGGCGTGCCTCGGTTTCGCCGGCCTTGCGGGCGTCGTTGGCGTGCATGTTCACGCAGTAGGCGCAGCCGTTGATCTGCGAGGCGCGCAGGCGGATCAGTTCCAGCAGCGAGGTCTCCAGGCCGGACTTGGCCAGGGCCTGTTCCAGGCCGAGCATGGCCTTGTAGGCGTCGGGGGCGGCTTTGGCCCATTCGATACGTGCGCTCATGGTGTCCTCCAGTGGGGCCCGCGGTAGTGCGGGGAATGGAGCTAAGGTAACGCCGGCGCTGCAACGTTCGAATAGCCAATTCCCGACAATACCGGCAGACCAATGGAGCCAATTCCGGCACTGTGTCCGGTGTCAGTCCCAGCCGCCCGGGCAGCCCTTGCAGCCCGCCATGTTGCTGCCCTGGAAGTTGCCGAAGCGCTGCCGACTACCGCGCAGATCGGCGTCTTCCAGATTGGCCTCGGCCAGCTTCACTTCCTGCAGGTTGGCGTCGCGCAGGTCGGCGCCCTTGAGGTCGGCGCGGGACAGCCAGGTCATTTCCAGATCGGCCGCACGCAAATTGGCCTTGTGCAGCTTGCCGCCGCTCAGGCGGGCGAATTCCAGGTAGGCGGCGGTCAGGTCCGCGCCTTGCCACTGCGCGCCCTGGGCGAAGAGGCCCCAGGCCTGGATGGCGACCAACTTGGCCCCACTCAGATCAGCGCCACGCAGATTGGCCTGTTGCAGGCTGGCGCGGGTCAGGTCGGCGCCGTTCAGGTGCGCCTGTTGCAGATTGGCCAGGTCCAGTGTGGCGTGGCGCAGGTCGGCTCCGGCGAGGTTGGCGCCGGACAGGTTCATCCGCGTCAGGTCCTGGTTGCGCAGGTCGGCGCCGCGCAGGTCGGCATTCGGGCATTGGCCGTCCGGCTCGATGCGGCAGCCGGCGATGACGGTGGGCGCATCGTCGTCCGCCTCCAGCGCAGGCTGGCTGGTGGCGAAGGCGAGGGCGGAGAGGGGGAAGAGCAGGCAGGCGAGCAGGCGCATGGCGATCTCCTGGAAAAGTGAAAAGGCCCGCGCCGGGGTCGGCGCGGGCCGGTACATCAACGGCTGGCGGTCTTGTTGTCCCAGCTGGGCAGCTTGAACACCCAGAAGGAACCGCCCTGGGCCACCGGCTTGGTCAGCTCGGCCATGTCTCCGCCCCACAACGGCACCGCACCGCCGTAGCCGACGGTCACGCCGATGTACTGCTCGCCGTCCTGCTCCCAGGTGATCGGCGGGGAGACGATGCCGCTGCCGGTCTGGAACTGCCACAGTTCCTTGCCGGTCCTGGCGTCGAATGCCTTGAGGAAGCCCTCGCCGGTGCCGGTGAACACCAGGTTGCCGGCAGTGGCCAGCACGCCGGCCCACAGCGGCAGGTGGTCCTTGTATTCCCATTCCACCTTGCCGGTGGTGGGATTCATCGCCCGCAGGGTGCCGACGTGGTCGTCATACATGCGCTTGATGCGGAAGCCCATGCCCAGGTAGGCGCTGCCCTTGGCGTAGTTCACTTCCTCGGTCCAGTAGTCCTCCTTCCAGTGGTTGGCGGGGACGTAGAACAGCCCGGTGTCCTGGCTGTAGGCCATGGGGTTCCAGTTCTTGCCGCCGAGGAACGGCGGCGAGACTTCCACGGCCTTGCCGTGCTTCTGCCCCGGTTCCGGCAGCGGTGGGCGTTGGCCTTCGTTCTCCACCGGGCGACCGGTCTTCAGGTCGATGTGGCTTGCCCAGGTGATGTTGTCGACGAAGGGGAAGGCGTTCTGCAGCTTGCCGTTGGTGCGGTCGACCACATAGAAGAAACCGTTGCGGTCGGCGTGGGCGGTGGCCTTGACGATCTTGCCGTCCTTGGCCTTGTAGTCGAACAGCACCAGTTCGTTGTTGCCGGAGAAGTCCCAGGCGTCGTTGGGCGTGTGCTGGTAGAACCATTTCACCTCGCCGGTGCTCGGGTCGACGCCGACCTGGCCGGAGGTGTAGAGGCTGTCGTAGTCGTGCGGGTTGCCCCCCTTGGCGGTGCGCGCCCAGGTGTTCCACGGGCCGGGGTTGCCGGCGCCGACGATGATGGTGTTGGTTTCGGCGTCGAAGCTCGCGCTCTGCCACGGGGCACCGCCGCCGTGGCTCCAGGCCTCGACCTTGCCGGTGGGGGAGTTCTTGTCCTCCGGCCACGACGGCGCCTTCACGTCGCCAGTGGGTGTGCTGTCCTTGCCGTTGAGGCGGCCCATGTGGCCTTCGACGAAGGGCCGCATCCACACCTCTTCACCGGTATCCGGGTCGCGGGCGAACAGACGGCCGACCACGCCGAACTCGTCGCCCGAGCTGCCGTGGATCAGCAGCACCTTGCCGGTCTTGCCGTCCTTCACGATGGTCGGCGCGCCCGTCATGGTGTAGCCGGCGCCGTGGTCGCCGAACTTCTTCTTCCAGACCACCTTGCCGGTCTTCTTGTTCAGCGCCACGACGGAGGCATCGAGGGTGCCGAAGTAGATCTTGTCGCCATAGATGGCGGCGCCGCGGTTGACCACGTCGCAGCACGGGCGGATGTCGTCGGGCAGGCGGTGGTTGTAGGTCCACAGGCGCTTGCCGGTCTTCGCGTCGAGGGCGAACAGCCGCGAGTAGGAGGCAGTGACGTAGACCACGCCGTCACTGACGATGGCCTGGGATTCCTGGCCGCGCTGCTTTTCGTCGCCGAAGGAGTAGGACCAGGCCGGGGTCAGCTTGAACACGTTGCCTGCGTTGACCTGCTTGAGCGGGCTCCAGCGCTGGGCGTTGGTGCCCATGCCGTACTGCAGCACGTCGCCGGTGGTGGTGTGGTCGTTGGCGATATCGTCCCAGGTCACGTCTTTCGCCAGGGCTGAGCCGCCGGCGGTGAGGGCGATGGCGCAGGCGAGGCTGCTGAAAGTGAGGTGCAGGGGGGCGAGGCGCAGGGGGGCTGTTGTTGTTCTCATGGTGGTTTCCCGTGATGGATGGCGGCAGGCCGCTGCACGTGCCGCGGCGAATCCATGGTGGGAGGAGGGCTGCCAGAGGGGGAACGGAAATAGTCCCGGCAATGCCGGGACTATTTCCCGAGCCGGGCATGAATTGGACTTGCTGCCAAAGCGCCGCCGATGGCCGACCGCGGTTCTAGTACGAAGGGAGTAGGCGGGAGCATCCAAAGCAGGATTCGGCCGCAAGGCGTGCGTTCTTAACATCGTCATCACTGGCGTCTTTCCGGGCGCCGTGCCTTGCCAAGCATCTCGATGAGAGGATGAAGTGATGAACAACAAGAACGTGCTGTGTGGCCTGATGCTGGTGGCCGGCCTGGGTGTTTCGGGTCTGGCCCTGTCCCACGGCAATGTGACGCCCCAGGCAGTGGATACCACGGGGCTGGAACCGCTGGGCAAGGAATGGCGCGAGACCAACCCCTACCGCGAGCCCTACGCCAACCACGCCAAGGCGGTGGAGATCGGCGCTTCGGCCTACAACCAGAACTGCGCGCGCTGCCACGGCCTGGAAGCCAAGTCCGGCGGCATCGCTCCCGACCTGCGCATGCTCGACGTGGGCGCCGAGGGTGACGAGTGGTTCAAGGAGCGGGTGATCAACGGCGCGGTGCGCGACGGTGCGGTGTACATGCCGAAGATGGCCGACTTCATCAGCCAGGAAGGCCTCTGGGCGATCCGCACCTACCTGGACAGCGTGCACGTGGACGAGTGACCGCCATGCGCCTGTTCGCCTGGTTGTTCGGCCTGTGCCTGCTGATTGGGCAGGCGCAGGCTGGAGTCCGTCCCTACGAGGATATGGTCTCCAGCGGTGTGTTGCGGGTGGCTGTGTACGAGAACTTCCCGCCCTACAGCTTCATGCAGGACGGGCAGCCGCGCGGGGTCGACGTCGACCTTGCGCAGCGCCTGGCCAGTGGGCTGGGCCTGCGTGCGGAATTCCTCTGGGTCACGCCCGGCGAGCGCCTGGACGACGACCTGCGCAACTTCATCTGGAAGGGGCATTACTTGCGCCCCGGCGTGGTCGCCGATGTGATGCTGCGCGTGCCCTACGACCGCCAGTACGCCAACCGGCGCAACGACGTCGGCGAGTTCGCCAATGAGCAGGTGGTGATGTTCGGCCCGTACCAGCGCGAGCGCTGGCAGGTGGTCAGCGATGACCGGCGCCTGCCCGAGGTGGACACCATCGCCGCCTTCCGCGAACACCCCATCGGCGTCGAGCTGGACAGCGTGCCGTCGTTCTACCTGACCTCGGTGCTGGGCGGCCAGCTCAGCCGCATGACCGTGCATTTCCCGAGCACGCAGGCAGCCTTCGACGGCATGCGCGCGGGCAAGGTGGATGCAGTAATGGCGCTGCGCGGCGAGCTGGACTGGATGCGTGCCCAGGCCGCCGATGAACACCTGAAGAACGCCGAAAATACCTACCCCAACCTCGGCCAGCCCGAGTGGGACATCGGCATGGCGGTGCATGAAAGCAATCGCCAGCTCTCCAACGCCCTGGACGGCGAGCTGGAGGAACTGGTGCGCAGCGGCGAGATGGAAAAGCTCTACGCGGCCTACGGCATGCGCTATGAACTGCCGGGGCTCTATCAGGACGTGCAGTGAGGGATTGAGGATGCACCGGCGCGAATTGCTGCTCGGGATCTGTGCGCTGCCGTTGCTGGCAGCGGCGGTGGAGGGCGACCCAATGCCCTCGGTGATGTGGGAGTACCACCACAAGCGCCTGTTGAACGGCGAGCCCTACGTCTTCGATGAGCGGGTGAGGCTGGGGGTGCCGCCGTTCGCCGAAGATTCCCGCCAGGTGCCGGTGGAAGTCGACGCCCGCGCCTTGCCAGGGCGTTTCGATCGCCTGCTGCTGTGGGCCGAACTGAACCCGATTCCCCATGTGCTGACGCTCTATCCGGGCGAACATCTGGAGCCGCTGCTGGCGGTGCGTATCCGCATCGAACAGGCCACGCCGATCCGCGCCGCGCTGCGCGATGAGAAGGGCGTCTGGCATGTGGGCTCGGCCTGGATCGACGCCGCCGGTGGTGGTTGCACGGCGCCCAGCGTGGTGCGCGCGCAACCGGGCTGGGAGGACCGGCTCGGCCAGGTCCACGGCGAGTCCTATCCCAAGGGTGAATACAGCCGCGTGCGCTTGTCGGTGTCGCACCCGATGGACAACGGCCTGGTCGGCGGCATCCCCGAGTTCTACCTCGACCATGCCGAGCTGCGTGGGCCCGATGGTGAGGTCTTCGCCCGACTGGACCTGTTCCCGGCGGTCAGCGAAAACCCGACTTTCACCTTTGAGGTGCGCGGCCATCCGCACACCGAACTCTGGCTGCACGACAACAACGGCAACGAATTCCAGGCCGCTCTGCGCTGACGCCGCACTGCGCCGTTATAGCGCTGCACTAACGAGGTGCCCATGCGTTTTCTCCTGATCGCCCTCGCGTGCCTGTGCTTGCCGGCACTGGCCGACCTGCAGTACCACCTCCAGCCCCGGCAGATCGCCGAGGGCACCTGGGTGGTGGAAGGCAGCACCGACAATTTCGCCAAGGACAACGGCGGCGCCATCGTCAACGTCGCCTTCATCGACACCGGCGACGGGGTGCTGCTGATCGACACCGGCCCGTCGAAGCGCTACGGCGAAGCCCTGCGTACGCTGATCCAGCAGACCACCGGCAAGCCGGTGGGTCGGGTGTTGCTGACCCATCACCACCCTGACCATGTGCTGGGCAACCAGGCTTTTACCGACGTACCCATCGGCGCGCTGGCTGGCACCACAAAACTGCTGAAAGAGCAGGGCAACGCCATGGCGGAGAACATGTACCGCCTGGTCGGCGACTGGATGCGCGGCACGGAAGTGGTGTTGCCCAGCGAGACAGTGGCGCCGGGTGAATTGACGATGGGCAGCCACCGGTTCCGGTTGGTCGGCCTGCGCGGGCATACCGGCGCGGACCTGGCGATCCTCGACGAGACCACCGGCGTGCTGTTCGCCGGCGACATCGTGTTCTACCAGCGCGCACTGACCACGCCGAACAGTCCGGGGCTCGACGTCTGGCTGGCTGACCTGGATACGTTGCAGCAACTGCCGTGGAAGCAGATCGTCCCCGGCCACGGCCCCGTCGCCAGTGATGTCGCACCCTTCGTGCAGATGCGCGACTACCTCGGCTGGCTCGACAGCGTAATGCGCGACGGCATCGCCCAGGGGGCGGACATGAACGACCTACTGCGCACGCCCATCCCCGAACGTTTCGCCGGCGTCAGCCTGACGCGCTACGAGCTGATCCGCAGTGTCAGCCATCTCTATCCGCGCTATGAGCAGAAGGCGCTGCCGCGCGTCGACGAGCAGTAGCTCTTTCTGCGGAAGTTTCGGTGCGCGCAGATGCCCTCACCCCACCCCTCTCCCAGAGGGAGAGGGGGCTGTCTGGAGCCGCTTTGCTCTTCCTGTAGGAGCGAGCTTGCTCGCGAACCTTCCGACCGGATGAACGCCTGTGTCCGCATCGCGCCGAACGGCTCCCTCTCCCTCCGGGAGAGGGCTGTCTGGAGCGGCCTTGCTGCTCGCCGCTCCGACCTGCTCTGCCTGTAGGAGCGAGCTTGCTCGCGAACCTTCCGACCGGATGAACGCCTGTGTCCGCCTATCGCGCCGAACAGCTCCCTCTCCCTCCGGGAGAGGGCTGGGGTGAGGGGCTCGGAACCCCGCTCAGGCAACGCAGTCGCCGGGACATCTGGTTCGCGAGCAAGCTCGCTCCTACAGGGATTGGGCTCGGCCTCCCGGCCCGTGAGAGCTCCCGAATTTCACGCCGCCGCATCCCGGTATTGCTACCAAGGAACTAGGAAAATCGGCACTGCGTTCAATTGTTGCCCCAGCCCGCCAAACCAAGAATCTGCGACAGACCGGGAAATTTTCCCGGGTACAACAACAATCGCAGAGGCGCATCGCCATGAGACAGCTTCAACCTTTCGCCCGCACCGTGCTGTTCACCGCCGTCAGCCTGGCCAGCCTGGGCGCCCAAGCCGGGGTGACCGACCAGGACATCAGTGATTCCGCCAAGCGCACCGACCAGATTGTGGTCAACGGGATCAACCAGCAGGGCCAGCGCTTCAGCCCGCTGAACACCCTGAACAGCGATAACGTGAAGGAACTGCGGCCGGTCTGGGCGCTGTCCTTCGGTGGCGAGAAGCAGCGCGGCCAACAGGCGCAACCGTTGATCAAGGACGGCGTGATGTACGTCACGGCCTCCTACTCGCGAGTGTTCGCCGCCGATGCGCGCACCGGTCGCAAGCTCTGGCAATACGACGCACGCCTGCCCGACGGCATCATGCCCTGCTGCGATGTGATCAACCGTGGTGTGGCCCTGTACGGCGACCTGGTGATCTTCGGCACCCTCGACGCCAAGCTGGTCGCCCTGAACAAGGACACTGGCAAGGTGGTGTGGAAAAAGACCGTGGCCGACTACAAGGCCGGCTACTCCATCTCCGCCGCACCGCTGATCGCCAAGGGCAAGCTGATTACCGGCGTGGCCGGCGGCGAGTTCGGCGTGGTCGGCAAGATCGAGGCCTACAACCCCACCAATGGCGAGCTGCTGTGGAGCCGCCCGACCGTGGAAGGCCACATGGGCTACGTCTACAAGGACGGCAAGGCCGTGGAGAACGGCATCTCCGGCGGCGAAGCGGGCAAGACCTGGCCGGGCGACCTGTGGAAGACCGGCGGCGCCGCGCCCTGGCTGGGCGGCTACTACGACCCGAGCACCGACTCGCTGTTCATCGGCACCGGCAACCCGTCGCCGTGGAACTCGCACCTGCGCCCTGGTGACAACCTGTACTCCTCCTCGCGCCTGGCGCTGAACCCCGAAGACGGCTCGATCAAGTGGCACTTCCAGACCACCCCGCACGACGGCTGGGACTTCGACGGTGTGAACGAGCTGGTGTCCTTCGACTACAAGGACGGCGGCAAGACCGTGCAGGCGGCTGCCACCGCCGACCGCAACGGCTTCTTCTACGTGCTCGATCGCACCAACGGCAAGTTCATCCGTGGCTTCCCCTTCGTCGACAAGGTGACCTGGGCCAAGGGCCTGGATAAGGACGGCCGGCCGATCTACGACGACGCCCACCGTCCGGGCGCGCCGGGTGAGGGCGGCGAGAAGGGCAGCTCGGTGTTCGTTGCGCCGTCCTTCCTCGGCGGCAAGAACTGGATGCCCATGGCCTACAGTCAGGACACCGGGCTGTTCTACGTGCCGTCCAACGAATGGGGCATGGACATGTGGAACGAGAACATCGCCTACAAGAAGGGCGCGGCTTATCTCGGCGCGGGCTTCACCATCAAGCCGCTGAACGAGAAGTACATCGGCGTGCTGCGCGCCATCGATCCGAAGACCGGCAAGCAGGTCTGGCGCTACGAAAACTACGCGCCGCTGTGGGGCGGCGTGCTGGCGACCCACGGCAACCTGGTGTTCACCGGCAACCCCGAGGGTTACCTGATGGCCTTCGACGCCAAGACCGGCAAGAAACTTTACGAGTTCAACACCGGCTCGGGCGTGATCGCCTCGCCGATCACCTGGGAGATGGACGGCGAGCAGTACGTCACCGTGCTCTCCGGCTGGGGCGGCGCGGTGCCGCTGTGGGGTGGCGAGGTGGCCAAGCGCATCAAGGACCTGGACCAGGGCGGGATGATCTGGACCTTCAAGCTGCCCAAGGATCTCGTCGCCAAGAAGTGATGGTTCTGTGAGGTGATCAGAGGGCCGGCCATTGAGCCGGCCCTTTGCTTTGGCGCCCTTGGCGCGTGGATTCTTTCCTCGGGAGCATCGGTACTATTCAGCAGCGCAGGAGCGGACTTTGTCCGCGATGGGGATTCGCGATCACTGATGTGTCGGCAGGGTGCGGTTTACCAGCGAGCTCGCTCCTACAAGGGGCGGGGGTATAAAAAAACCGGCCCGAAGGCCGGTTGAGGGAGACTGGAGTCGCTGCGCTCAGCGCATCACGCGCGCTTGAGCACCAGGGTCAGGATGTCGTAGCTGGCCACCAGCTCGCCGAGCTGGTTGGTGACTTCCACGTCCCAGGCCACCACGCCTTGCGGTTCGCCCTTGGGGCTCTTCTTGCCCTGGTCGATCTTGCGCTTGCAGGTGAGGCGCGCCTGGATGGTGTCGCCGATGCCCACCGGGTTGATGAAGCGCAGGGTGTCCAGGCCGTAGTTGGCCAGCACCGGGCCGACGCCAGGGGAGACGAACAGGCCGGCAGCCGCCGAGAGCACGAAGTAGCCGTGGGCAATGCGCTTGCCGAACTGCGAGTCCTTGGCGGCCAGTTCGTCGAAGTGCATGTAGAAGTGGTCGCCCGACAGGCAGCCGAAGTTGACAAGGTCGGCCTCGGTGACGGTGCGGCGATGGGTCAGCAGCGACTCGCCGATCTTCAGGTCGTCGAAGTAGCGGCGGAACGGGTGTACTTCGGTCTCGTAGACCTTGGCGCCGCGCACGTATTCGCCGGTGACGGCCATCAGCATCGTCGGCGAGCCCTGTACGGCGGTGCGCTGCAGGTAGTGCTTCACCGCGCGTAGGCCGCCCAGTTCTTCACCGCCGCCGGCGCGACCCGGGCCGCCGTGTTTGAGCACCGGCAGCGGCGAGCCGTGGCCGGTGGATTCGGCCGCGGATTCGCGATCGAGGATGTGCAGGCGACCGTGCAGCGCGCCCATCACCGGAACGACCTTGGCGGCGACCTGCGGATCACGGGTGATCAGACTCGCCACCAGGCTGCCCTTGCCACGGGCGGCCAGGGCGACGGCTTCGTCGATATCATCGTAGGCCATCAGGGTGGTCACCGGGCCGAAAGCCTCGATGTCGTGGGCGCCGCCTTCGGCGTGCGGGTCGCGGCTGCGCAGCAGGGTCGGGGCGAAGAAAGCGCCCTCGTTGACGCCGTCGCCGCGCGGGGCGAAGCCATCCTTGGCGCCGAAGACCAGTTCGCTGGATTTCAGCAGGGCTTCGACGCGCTCGGCGACGTCGGCCTGCTGCGCGTGCGAGGCCAGAGCGCCCATCTTCACGCCTTCCACCGAGGGATCACCGACCACGACCTTGGCCAGGCGGTCGCGCAGGCGTTCGGCCACGGCGTCGGCATGCTTGGCGGGGACGATGGCGCGGCGGATGGCAGTACACTTCTGCCCGGCCTTGACGGTCATCTCGCGGGCCACTTCCTTGACGAAGAGCTCGAACTCTTCGTCGTCCGGGGTGACGTCCGGCGCGAGGATGGCGCAGTTCAGCGAGTCGGCCTCGGCGTTGAACGGCACCGAGTTGCGGATCAGGTTGGGATTCACGCGCAGCTTGGCGGCGGTGTCGGCCGATCCGGTGAAAGTCACCACGTCCTGGCCCTGCAGGCGGTCCAGCAGGTCGCCGGTACCGCCGATGATCAGCTGCAGGCTGCCAGCCGGCAGCAGGCCGGACTCATGCATCACGCGCACGGCGGCCTCGGTGATGTAGCTGGTGGCGGTGGCCGGTTTGACGATGCAGGGCATGCCGGCGAGGAAGCTCGGCGCGAACTTCTCCAGCATTCCCCAGATCGGGAAGTTGAAGGCGTTGATATGCACGGCAATGCCGCCGCGCGGCACCAGGATGTGGCTGCCGGCGAACTTGCCGGTCTTGCCCAGCGGCATGGCCGGACCTTCGTGGACCACGTTGCCCGAGGGCAGCTCGCGGCCGCCGACGCCGGCGTAGGCGAACAGCGTACCGGCGCCGCCTTCGATATCGATCCAGCTGTCGGCACGGGTGGCGCCGCTGTGGCGGGAAATCTCGTAGAGCTGTTCCTTGCGCTCGGTCAGGTACAGCGCCAGGGCCTTCAGACGCTGGGCGCGCTGCTGGAAGTCCATGGACATCAGTTCCTTGAGACCCTGCTCACGGGCGTGGGCGACGGCTTCGGCGAAGTCCAGTGCCTCCTCGTGAGTACGCGCGACGGTCTGGCCGTTGAGCGCGCTACGCAGCGCCTGGGCGCCATGCTGGCCGACCCAGCGGCCACCGATGAAACTTTGCAGGATTGGCGCTTGGGCCATGTTGTTTTCCTCCGAATTGCTACGCAAGGGGGCCGGCTTCTGCCGGTGACCGCCGTGCCGGGTGGGCGTCGGCGGCGCAAGCCAATTGGCGGTACGAGGCCGCCGGATTAGGTCCGCCAGGGGCCTTGTGGGCCGCTGGCGGTGGAGCCTTCTTTCTTGTAGGAGCGAGCTTGCTCGCGAACCGCATTCCTGTTGTTTCAGTGTCCTGGGGGAGCGATCGCGGACGGAGTCCGCTCCTACGCGGGGATCGGCTTTGGGTAGGAGCGGACGCTGTCCGCGATCGATTTCACCTCAACGCCGGCGTCGATCGGTTCGCGAGCAAGCTCGCTCCTACAGGCTCTGGATCAGAGCTGGTCGAAATCGAGCACCACGCTGTCGCTGATCGGGTACGCCTGGCAGCTCAGCACGTAGCCGGCCGCGACTTCGTAATCCTCCAGGGCGAAGTTGCTGTCCATCTCCACCTCCCCGGAAACCACCTTGCACTTGCAGGTCGAGCACACGCCGGCCTTGCAGGAGTAGGGCAGTTCGGCGCCGTGCTCGTTGCCGGCGTCAAGCACGCTGACGCTGTTGCGGGCGAGCTCGAAGGACAGCTCGCGGCCATCGCTGATCACGGTGATCTGGCTCTTCGCGCTGTCGGTCGCGGCGGCGGCCTGGCGGGCTTCGCGTTTCTCGTTGCTGCCAGCAGCGGCGAACAGTTCGAAGTGGATGCGCTCGGCGGGCATGCCATTACCCTTGAGCTGGTCGCGGACGGTCTCGGTCATCGCCTGCGGGCCGCAGATGAAGGCAGCATCCAGGCTCTTGACGTCGAGCCAGCGGCTGAACAGCTGGCCGCACTTGTCGGCGTCGATGCGGCCGTTGTACAGGTCGACGTCCTGCTGCTCGCGGCTGAACACGAAGATCAGGTTGAGGCGCTGCAGGTAGCGGTTCTTCAGGTCCTCGAGCTGTTCGCGGAACATTGCGGCGTTGCTGGAGCGGTTGCCGTAGAGCAGGGTGACGCGGCTGTTCGGCTCGGTTTCCAGGGTCGTCTTGATGATCGACAGGATCGGCGTGATGCCGCTGCCGGCGGCGACCGCCAGGTAGTTGCCATGGCGCGCCGGGTCCAGTTCGACATTGAAGTGGCCAGCCGGCGGCATGACTTCCAGGCTGGCGCCGACTTTCAGCGCCTCGTTTGCGTAGGCAGAGAAACGTCCACCCGGTACGCGCTTGATGGCCACGCGCAGTTCGCCGTCATTCACGCCGCTGCAGATGGAATAGGAGCGGCGCACTTCCTCGCCGTCCAGCTGGGTGCGCATGACCAGGTGCTGGCCGTGCTGGAAGCGGAAGCTGTCGGCCAGGTCCGCCGGGACGTCGAAGGCGATGGACACGGCGTCGCGGGTTTCGGCGCGCACTTCCTTGATTTTCAGGCTGTGGAACTTGCTCATTATTCTTCTCCGGCGGCGCCGCCGCTCAGATGCACTTGAAGTAATCGAAGGGCTCACGGCAATCGACGCAGCGGTAAAGCGCCTTGCAGGCCGTGGAGCCGAACTGGCTGAGCTGCTCGGTGTGCAGGCTGCCGCACTGCGGGCAGCGCACTTCCGGGGTCTCGCCGAGCAGGCTGCGCTTGCTGGTGCTGCCGGCCGGCGGGGCGATGCCGTAGTCGCGCAGCGCTTGGCGGCCCTCGTCGCTGATCCAGTCGGTGGTCCAGGCCGGGCTCAGCCGGCGCTCCAGTTGCGGCGCGGCGAAGCCTGCGTGTTCCAGGGCGTGCTGGATGTCCTGCTCGATGACCTCGGTGGCCGGGCAGCCGGAGTAGGTGGGGGTGACCACCACGTGCAGGTGCCCGTCCTGCCAGTCGAGCCCGCGCACGATGCCCAGATCGACCACGCTGACCACTGGCACTTCCGGGTCCATCACCGCGCCGAGCACGTTCCAGGCGCGGCTGAGGTCGTCAGCCGTGCCGGCACGTGCGCCGCGATCGCTGGTAATCAGCTCACCAGGTTGCATCGGGGTAGGCCCGCTGGAGGAACTGCATTTCGGCGAGGAGAATGCCCAGGTGCTCGGTGTGCAGGCCGCGGCGGCCGCTGAGGTAGAAATTCACCGCAGGCTCGGGCAGCGGCAGGGTTGCGGCGGCAAAGATGTCGGCGACTTTGGACTTCCAGGCGCTGGCCAGCTCGGTCGGATTTGCTGCGACGCCGGTTTCGAACAGGCGCTGCTCGACGTCATCGGCATTGCACAGCTCGACGGTAAAGCGCCAAACCTGCGGGATGGCCGCGAGCATGCGTGCATGGCTCTGCTCGGTGCCGTCACCCAGGCGCTGCACCCATTCGGAGGAGCGGCGCAGGTGGTAGGTGACTTCCTTCAGGCCCTTGGCGGCGATGGCGGCGATGCGCTCGTCGCTGGAGCTGCTCAGGGCGTGCAGCACGTGGAAGTGCCAGGCGTCATAGAGAAACTGCTTGGTGATGGTGACGGCGAAGTCGCCGTTGGGTTGTTCCACCAGCAGCAGGTTGCGGAAGGCGCGCTCGTCACGGCGGAAGGCCAGGGCATCGGCGTCACGGCCGTCGTCCAGCAGTTCCACGGCGTACTCGTACCAGTTGCGCGCCTGGCCCACCAGGTCGAGGCCGACGTTCATCAGTGCCAGTTCTTCTTCCAGCGCCGGAGCGTGGCCGCACCATTCGCACAGGCGCTGGCCCTGGATCAGGGCGCTGTCGGCGAGGCGCAGCAGGTATTCGATCTTGTCGTTGTTCATCACACGCATCTCACATGTGGCCGACTTCGGGCGGCAGCTCGTAGAAGCTGGCGTGGCGGTAGACCTTGTCCTGCGATGGATCGAACAGCGGGTCCTTCTCGTCGGGGGAAGAGGCGGTGATCAGCGCGGAGGGCACGACCCACAGGCTCACGCCTTCGTTGCGGCGGGTGTACAGCTCGCGGGCATTCTCGATGGCCATGGCGGCGTCGGCGGCATGAACGCTGCCGACATGCTTGTGGTTCAGGCCGTGTTTGCTACGGACAAATACTTCGAACAAAGTCCACTCACTCATGGTGTTCTCCTGCTTATCAGGCATGAGCCGCTGCGCGTCGGCATAACGTCGTTGGAAACAGGCCCGTGCCTGTTTCCGCCTAGTTCTGCTCTAGCTCGCTAGCTCAGAGGCGGAATTAGGCGGCGTCTTTTTTCTGTTGTTGTTTGCGGGCGTAGGCGACCGCGGCTTCGCGGACCCAGGCGCCGTCTTCGATGGCTTTGCGGCGGGTGGCGACGCGCTCGGTGTTGCACGGGCCGTTGCCCTTGAGCACTTCGTAGAACTCTTCCCACTGGATGTCGCCGAAGTCGTAGTGGCCGCGTTCCTCGTTCCACTTCAGGTCCGGGTCCGGCGCGGTGCAGCCGAGCAGTTCGAGCTGCGGCACGGTCTGGTCGACGAAGCGCTGGCGCAGTTCGTCGTTGCTCTGCCGCTTGATCTTCCAGGCCATGGACTGGGCGCTGTTGGGTGAGTCGGCGTCGCTCGGGCCGAACATCATCAGGGCCGGCCACCAGAGGCGGTTGATGGCGTCCTGGACCATGTCCTTCTGCGCCTGGTTGCCGTGGCGCATCATGGTCAGGAGGATTTCGTAGCCCTGGCGCTGGTGGAAGCTCTCTTCCTTGCAGATACGGATCATGGCGCGCGAGTAGGGGCCGTAGGAGGTGCGCTGGAGCACCACCTGGTTGACGATCGCCGCGCCATCCACCAGCCAGCCCACCGCGCCCATGTCGGCCCAGTTCAGCGTCGGGTAGTTGAAGATGCTCGAGTACTTGGCGCGGCCAGCGTGCAGCTTGGCGACTTCGGTGTCACGGTCGGCGCCCAGGGTTTCCATGGCGCTGTAAAGGTAGAGGCCGTGGCCGGCTTCGTCCTGGATCTTCGCCATCAGTTGCAGCTTGCGCTTCAGGGTCGGTGCGCGGGTCACCCAGTTGCCCTCGGGCAGCATGCCGACAATCTCGGAGTGCGCATGCTGGGAAATCTGCCGGATCAGGGTTTGACGGTAGGCGTCGGGCATCCAGTTCTTCGCTTCGATCTTGATCTCGGCATCGATCTTTTCCTGGAAGGCGCGTTCCTCGGGGGACATCTCCTCCAGCGCCTTGATGCGCTTCACGCCGGTCTCAACCAGTTGTGCGTACATGCTGTGTCTCCAGCCTTTTGTCTTGTTCGTGGGACGGCCTTGGCCATGGCTGTATTTTTAAATGATACAGAAATGGATGTCTAACAATAAATGATGTGTCGTAAACGATTTTTGTATCGGGTCGCGGGCTTCTGAAGGGCGTGGTCGAGCGGAATAAATCGAGAAATCTCAGATTTACGCGATTAAAATCGGAGAAAAGCGGTAATTGTGTTGGGATGCTTAGAGCTGGATGGGGCGAATTGAGGAGTGCGCGGAGTAGCTAGGAAATCGATGAAATGATACGTAAATTTAATTTTAGCGATGGTTAAAGCAGGGTTTATGGCGGGGTAGTAGGAGCGAGCTTGCTCGCGAACCACCTGACTCCTTAGCTGCCGGAAAGCATGGTTCGCGAGCAAGCTCGCTCCTACGAAGAGCCGGAGGGCGTCAGGCCTGGACGATCACCTCGAATCCACCAAAGATCATGCGCTGCCCGTCGAAGGGCATGTCGCTGAATTCGGTCTTCATCCGCGGGTCTTCCATGAACTTCTTCATGCCCGTGTCCCGTGCCTCCTTGCTGGGCCAGGTGATCCAGGAGAACACCACGGTTTCGTCTTCCTTGAGTTTCACCGCCATGGGGAAGGAGGTCACCTTGCCCTCGGGCACGTCGTTACCCCAGCACTCGACGACGCTGAGCGCGCCATATTCCTTGAACATCGCCGCCGCCTTGCGTGCGACCTCTATGTAGCGCTCGCGACTGGCGGTGGGCACCGGTACGAGGAAGCCATCGACATAGTTCATCGTTCATCTCCTGCGGGTGGGTGGACGGCCGGATGCCGCCTGCCTTTGAGGGATAGTCGAAGGGTGCGGCGGGAAATCGACAGCGACCGGTGGTGAGGCGACGGGTGGTCGGTGTGGCGAGTGATTCCTGGGCTGGGGGATTCTCGCGCCGGTGTGTCATGAGACCTGTAGGAGCGAGCTTGCTCGCGAACGGTCTTGTCGGTGGCGTGGGTGTTGGGCGGGTTCGCGAGCAAGCTCGCTCCTACAAAAAGCGAAAAAGCGAAAAAGCGAAAAAGCGAAAAAGCGAAAAAGCGAAAAAGCGAAAAGCAAAAAGCCCCGCCGAAGCGGGGCTTTTTGACGACGCGGACCAATCAGCCCTTGGGCCGGTTGTCGTACACGTGGCAGGCCTTGCCTTCGGAGCGCTTGAGGCTGTGGGAAGGTTGCACCAGCACGCGGGCGCTGATGCCGATGTGGGTCTTGATCTGCTTGCCGAGTTCGTTGCCGATGGCCTTCTGCTCGTCCGCCGACAGGCCCTGCAGGTCGTGACGCAGTTCGACGTGGATGTCGATGCAGTCGAGGTTGCCGTTGCGGTGCAGGTGGATCTCGTAACACTCGGCAAGCTGCTTGATCTTCAGCACCTGCTCCTCGACCTGGGTCGGGAAGACGTTGACGCCGCGGATGATCAGCATGTCGTCACTGCGCCCGGTGATCTTGTCGATCCGCCGCATCGGTCGCGCAGTGCCCGGCAGCAGGCGGGTCAGGTCGCGGGTGCGGTAGCGGATCATCGGCAGCGCTTCTTTGGACAGCGAGGTGAACACCAGCTCGCCGTATTCGCCGTCGGGCAGTACGGCGCCGGTGGCCGGGTCGATGATCTCGGGGTAGAAGTGGTCTTCCCAGACGGTCGGGCCGTCCTTGGTCTCGGCGCACTCCATGGCCACGCCCGGGCCCATGATTTCCGAGAGGCCGTAGATGTCCAGGGCGGTGATGCCCATGCGCTCTTCCACGGCGCGGCGCAGCTCGGCGGTCCACGGCTCGGCGCCGAAGATGCCCAGGCGCAGCTTGAGGCTGTGCGGGTCGACGCCCTGGCGCTCGATCTCGTCGGCGATATTGAGCATGTAGGACGGAGTGACCATGATGATGTCCGGCTGGAAGTCGCGGATCAGCTGGACCTGCTTCTCGGTCTGGCCGCCGGACATCGGGATCACGGTGCAGCCCAGACGCTCGGCGCCGTAGTGCGCGCCGAGGCCGCCGGTGAACAGGCCATAGCCGTAGGATACGTGCACCTTGTCGCCCTTGCGGCCGCCGGCGGCGCGGATGGAGCGCGCGACCACGTTGGCCCAGGTGTCGATGTCGTTCTGCGTGTAGCCGACCACCGTGGGTTTGCCGGTGGTGCCGCTGGACGCGTGCAGACGCACGATCTCGTTCTGCGGCACGGCGAACATGCCGTAGGGGTAGTTGTCGCGCAGGTCGTTCTTGCCGGTGAAGGGGAACTTGGCGAGATCGTCGAGGGAGGTCAGGTCGTCCGGGTGTACGCCAGCCTCGGCGAAGCGCTTCTGGTACAGCGGGACGTTGTCGTGGGCATGCTTGAGGCTCCAGCGCAGGCGCTCCAGTTGGTGCTGGCGCAGCTCGTCGACACTGGCGGTCTCCATCGGGTCAAGCAGGGCACGTTCGGCATCATGGTACATGTTCATGGGTTCACTCGATTTGTTCTTGTACGCCAGCCGGTAAGGGCTGCGAGTGTCATGGGAGCAGCATAGCGCCCCCGTTCGCGGAAGGATTCGAACCCCTGCCAGAGACTTTGCTCTGCGTGTCAGTCGGTACTGAAAGGCGACTGGCGGCGCGGGGTTCGATCCCGCCGATGGATCAGATTCGTTCGATGATCAGGGCAATGCCCTGGCCGACGCCGATGCACATGGTGCACAGGGCGTAGCGGCCGCCGCTCTCCTCCAGCTCATGCAGGGCGGTGGTGACCAGGCGCGCGCCGCTCATGCCCAGCGGGTGGCCGAGGGCGATGGCGCCGCCGTTGGGGTTCACCCGTGCGTCGTCGTCCTTCAGGCCCAGCTCGCGCAGCACGGCGAGGCCCTGGGCGGCGAAGGCTTCGTTGAGCTCGATCACGTCCATGTCGTTCAGCGACAGGCCGGCCAGCTCCAGCACCTTGCGGGTCGCCGGTACCGGGCCGATGCCCATGATCCGCGGCTCGACGCCTGCAGTGGCCATGGCGACCACGCGGGCGCGGGCCTTCAGGCCATGACGTGCAGCGGCGGCCGGGGAGGCCATCAGCAGCGCGCAGGCGCCGTCGTTGACGCCCGAGGCATTGCCGGCGGTGACGCTGCCGTCTTCGCGGAACGGCGTGCCGAGCTTGGCCAGTTGCTCCAGGGTGGTGTCGCCGCGCGGGTGTTCGTCCTGCTCGACCACCTTGGCCGGGCCTTTGCGCTGGGGGATTTCCACCGGGACGATTTCCTTCGCCAGGCGGCCATTGGCCTGGGCGGCGGCGGCCTTGTGCTGGCTGCGCAGGGCGAAGGCGTCCTGGTCTTCGCGACTGATGTTGAACTGCTCGGCGACGTTCTCGGCGGTTTCCGGCATGGAGTCGATGCCGAACTGCTTTTTCATCAGCTTGTTGACGAAGCGCCAGCCGATGGTGGTGTCGAAGATTTCCGCGCTGCGGCCAAAGGCCTGCTCGGACTTGCCCATCACGAACGGCGCGCGCGACATGGATTCCACGCCGCCGGCCAGCATCAGGCCCGCTTCGCCGCAGCGCAGGGCGCGTGCGGCGCTGCCCACGGCGTCAAGGCCGGAGCCGCACAGGCGGTTCAGCGTAGTGCCCGGTACGGTGACCGGCAGGCCGGCCAGCAGCGAGGCCATGTGGGCGACGTTGCGGTTGTCTTCGCCAGCCTGGTTGGCACAGCCAAAGATCACGTCGTCGATGGCGCTCCAGTCCAGCTCCGGGTGGCGCTGCATCAGGGCCTTCATCGGGATCGCCGCGAGGTCGTCGGCACGCACGCCGGACAGTGCACCGGCGTAGCGGCCAATCGGCGTGCGCACGGCGTCGATGATCAGGGCGTCAGTGAGGTCGGTCATTCGGAGGTCTCCTGCGCCAGCACGGTGCCGCGCACTTTGTAGGATTTGCCGTGGAACAGGGCGATCAGTTGCCCCTGGGAATTCTCGATGCGCACGTCGTAGTTGCCGGTGCGGCCGCTGCGGCTCTGCTCGCAGGCGCTGGCGATCAGCTCGTCGCCCTCGCGGGCCGGCGCCACGTAGTCGATGCTGCAGCCGATGGCGACGGTGGCGTCGTTGTAGCTGTTGCAGGCGAAGGCGAAGGCCGAGTCGGCCAGGGCGAACAGATAGCCGCCGTGGCAGGTGCCGTGGCCCTGGATCATTTCTTCACGAACGCGCATCAACAGTTTCGAACTGCCGGGGCCGGCATCCAGCAGCTGGATGCCCATGCGCCGGGTGGCCTGGTCGCGCTCGTACATGGCTTCGGCGCAGGCGCGAGCCAGTTGGCTGGCGTCAGTCATGGAAAGCTCTCCCTTCGGCGTGCAGACGGCGGAGCAGCAGGGAAGGGCGATAGCGATCCTCGCCGTAAGCGGCCTGCAGGTTGTCCAGCACGTGCAGCACGTTGCCAATGCCGATCTGCCCGGCCCAGGCCAGCGGGCCTTGCGGGTAGTTCACGCCGGCGCGCATGGCGAGGTCGATGTCGCCGGCGCTGCCGACGCCTTGCAGCACGGCATCCGCGCCCTCGTTGGCGAGCATGGCGACGGTGCGCAGCACGGCGAGACCGGGAGTGTCGCTCAGGCGGCTGGCGGCGATTCCGGCCTTGGCCAGCAGGGCGACAGCCTGGTTCAGAGCATCGGGCGTGGTGTCCACCGAGCAGGAGATGCCGAGCCGCGAAGCCTTGGTGTAATCCAGCGCGAGGTCGATCAGCACCAGGTTGCGCAGGCCGTTCTCCTGGGCGCGCTGGCTGGCGAGGCGGCCGTCGGACAGGGCGATCACTGCATCACCGACGCGCAGCAGGCCATTGCCGGCGCGCTGGATAATCTCGATGCCGGCTTCTTTCAGGCGCTGGATCAACGGCTGGGCGACGCCCAGATCACCTTCCAGTACGCACGCTTCAACGCTGGCACTGCTGCTCAGGCTGGCCGGCTGCGGGCGTTCGGCGCCTTCGGCGTAGTCGTAGAAGCCACGGCCGCTCTTGCGACCGAGGCGGCCGGCATCCACCAGCTCCTTCTGGATCAGCGACGGCTGGAAGCGGAAGTCGCCGTAGTAGGCGGCGAACACCGAGCAGGTCACGGCGTAGTTGACATCATGGCCGATGAGGTCAGTCAGCTCGAAGGCGCCCATACGGAAGCCGCCGGCATCGCGCATCAACGCATCCAGCGTGGCGCAGTCGGCGGTGCCTTCCTGCAGCAGGCGCAGGCTTTCGGCGTAGAACGGGCGCGCCACGCGGTTGACGATGAAGCCGGGGGTCGACCTGGTGTGGACCGGTTTCTTGCCCCAGGCCAGCGAGGTGGCATACAGGCTGTCGGCCAGAGCCGGATCGGTGGCGAGGCCGGAGACGATCTCTACCAGCGCCATCAGCGGCGCCGGGTTGAAGAAGTGCATGCCGACCACCTGCTGCGGGCGTTTGAGGCCGGCAGCAAGGCTGGTGATGGACAGTGAGGAGGTGTTGCTGGCGAGGATGCAGTCGTCGTCGCACAGCGCTTCCAGCCGCTGGAACAGGCTGCGCTTGACCTCCAGGTTCTCGACGATGGCTTCGATTACCAGCTTCGAGTCGGCCAGCGCCTCGATGGCTTCCACCGGTTGCAGGCGCGCGACGATGGCTCTGCGGGCTTCGGCGTCCAGTTTGCCTTTTTCAACCAGCCGGCCGAGCTGGCGATCGATGCCATCGATCGCCTGGGCGGCGGCGCCGGGGCGGTTGTCGTAGAGCTTCACCGAATGGCCGGCCTGGGCGGCGACCTGGGCGATACCCGCGCCCATGGCGCCTGCGCCAATCACCGCGACTTTTGCGTCGTTCGAAAGTGCGCTCATCGATCAGCGGCCCTTGAAGCTGGGGGTGCGTTTTTCCATGAAGGCGGACACGCCCTCGCGGTAGTCCTCGCTGCGGCCGGCCAGGCGCTGCAGGTCGCGCTCCAGTTCCAGCTGCTCGTCGAAACTGTTGTTCAGGCTGGCGTTGAGGCTGCGCTTGATCAGCGCCAGGCCGTAGGTCGGCTGGGTGGCCAGATGGCGAGCGAGCTTGAGCGCTTCCTCGCGCAGGTTGGCGTCATCCACCACCTGGTAGATCAGGCCCCACTGCTCGGCCTGCTCGGCGGTCAGGCGATTGCCCAGCAGGGCAAGTGCCTTGGCGCGGGCCATGCCGACCAGGCGGGGCAGGGTCCAGGTACCGCCGGAGTCGGGGATCAGGCCGATCTTGCAGAACGCCTGGATGAAGCTGGCCGAACGCGCCGCCAGCACCAGGTCGCAGGCCAGCGGGATGTTCGCGCCGGCGCCGGCCGCCACGCCGTTGACCGCACAGATGACCGGCAGCGGCAGGTCGCGCAGGGTGCGGATCAGCGGGTTGTAGAACTGCTCGATGGACTGGCCCAGGTCGGGCACCTCTGCGCCGGGCGCAACGTTGCGGTCGGACAGGTCCTGACCTGCACAGAAGCCGCGACCTTCGCCAGTCAGCAGCAGGACGCGGGCTTCCGGGTTCTGCCGGACCTGCTTGAGTGCTTCGCGCACTTCGCCGTGCATGGCGGTGTTGAAGCTGTTCAGCTGCTCCGGGCGGTTCAGGCTGAGGAGGGCGACGCCGTCCTCGATGGAAAACAGGATGTGCTCGAAGTTCATGGGCGGACTCGCTCCATCAATGGGCAGGCTTTTGCCAGAAGAGAAAGGGGGCTGGCGCTCAGCGGCCTTCGTAGACCGGTTTGCGCTTTTCCTGGAAGGCGCGGATGCCTTCGCTTCGGTCGGCGGTGCCGGCCAGCAGGGTGAAGGCGTGGCGTTCGAAGCGCAGGCCGCTGGCCAGGTCGGTGTCCTGGGCCTTGAGCAGCGCTTCCTTGGCCAGGCGCACGGCCAGCGGCGCCTTGGCGGCGATGCTGCGGGCGATCTGCAGGGCGCGCTCGACGGTGAATTCGGGTTGGGTGACTTCGCTGACCAGGCCGGCGCGCTGGGCGTGGCGGGCGTCGATGGCCTCGCCGGTAAGGACCATCTGCATCGCCAGGGGCTTGCCCACGGCGCGCAGCAGGCGTTGGGTGCCGCCAGCGCCGGGCATGATGCCGAGGTTGATTTCCGGCTGGCCGAAGCGAGCGTCTTCGCCGGCAACGAGGATGTTGGCGTGCATCGCCAGCTCGCAGCCGCCGCCCAGGGCAAAGCCGTTGACAGCGGCGATCAGCGGTTTGGAGAAGGCGGCGATGCGTTGCCAGTAACCGACACGCGGATCGTTGAGGATGCCGATCAGGTCGCGCTCGGCCATCTCCTTGATGTCGGCCCCGGCGGCGAAGGCCTTGCGGCTGCCGGTAATGACCACGGCGCGCGTTTCGCTGTCCTGCTCGGCGGCCTCGAGTTCGGCGGCCAGTTCGCCGAGCAGTTCGGTGTTCAGTGCATTCAGCGCCTCGGGGCGCTGCAGGGTAATCAGGCGGACGCCCGCTTCAGGCATCTGAACGGCAAGGGTGCGAGGCATGACATCGTCCTCAGGCTGCACGCACGGCTTCATGGCCGGCTGTATTGGAATTATGGGAGGCAGGCATGGCCCGTCTCCGGCCTTCTCGCAGTATAGGCTTAAAGTGATACGGAAAAACAACTACGAAAGTTGAATCGCGTGTCTAAAGTATTTCTGCGGGTGCCACTGAGTGAGTACGGAGCCCCCTCGAGCTCCTACGCTTTTGACGCGTATTTGCTGGTTTTGTAAGCCATTCTTGCTTTCTTTCGGTGCCTGGCGAAAGTGATACGTCAGATTTCGATTGGAGGCTTCAGCTTTGATGTGATACAAGATTTGCAAAAGAACAAATCGCTTTGTGCGGTGATGCCGGAGTGCCGGCAGTACCGCAGGAGAAACTGATGCCCTGCTACAGCCTCGAAGGCGTGCGCCCGGTCGTTCACCCGACCGCCTATGTCCATCCCACCGCCGTGCTGATCGGCGACGTCATCATCGGCCCTGGCTGCTATGTCGGCCCGTTGGCGGCTCTGCGCGGTGATTTCGGGCGGATCGTCCTCGAAGAAGGCGCGAACCTTCAGGACACCTGCGTCATGCACGGCTTCCCGGACAGTGACACCGTGGTCGAGCGCAACGGCCACATCGGCCATGGCGCCGTGCTGCACGGTTGCCGCATCGGCGAGGACGCCCTGGTGGGAATGAACGCCGTGGTGATGGATTACGCGCAGATTGGCGCGCGCTCCATCGTTTCAGCTGCCGCGTTCGTCAAAGCGAAGTTCGAATGCGCTGCGCAAAGTCTGGTGATGGGCGCACCGGCCAGCGTCAAGCGAAGCCTGAGCGACGAAGAAATCGCCTGGAAGCGCCGTGGCACCGAGGAATACCAGGCCCTGGCCAAGCGTTGCATCGAAAGCCTGGTGGAGTGCCAGCCCCTGGCGGAGATAGAAGAAGAGCGCCCGCGCCTGGGCGATTCCGGATTCCGGCCCAGGGCAGGGAAGGGCGCATGAGTACTGGGGTTCGCTCCAATGGCCAGGCGGTGCGACGGGCAGGTATAGTCGCCGCTCCCTCGACTGCGCAACGTGCCATGACCGCTCTAGCACCGCTGAACCAGCTGATCAATCGCTTCCAGGAACAGACACCGATCCGCGCCAGTTCGCTGATCATCACCCTGTATGGCGATGCCATCGAACCCCATGGCGGCACCGTCTGGCTGGGTAGCCTGATCAATCTGCTGGAACCCTTCGGCATCAACGAGCGGCTGATCCGTACGTCGATCTTCCGCCTGACCAAGGAAGACTGGCTGACCGCCGAGAAGGTCGGCCGGCGCAGCTATTACAGCCTGACCGGCACCGGCCGTCGGCGCTTCGAGAAGGCTTTCAAGCGCGTCTACAGCTCCAGCCTGCCGGCCTGGGACGGCTCCTGGACCCTGGTGATGCTCTCGCAGATCGCCGCCGACAAGCGCAAGCAGGTCCGCGAGGAGCTGGAATGGCAGGGCTTTGGTGCGATTTCGCCGACTGTCATGGCCTGCCCGCGGGCCGACCGCAGCGATGTCATGGCAACCCTGCAGGACCTGGATGTGGCCGACGACAGCATCGTCTTCGAAACCCGCGCCCAGGATGTGCTGGCCTCCCGCGCCATGCGCATGCAGGTGCGCGAGAGCTGGAAAATCGACGAACTCGGCCAGCACTACAGCGAATTCATCCAGCTGTTCCGCCCGCTCTGGCAGGCACTGCGCGAGCAGGACCAGCTACGCCCGGAAGACTGCTTCCTGGCACGCACCCTTTTGATCCACGAATACCGCCGGCTGCTGCTGCGCGACCCACAACTGCCCGATGAGCTGCTCCCGGGTGATTGGGAAGGCCGTGCGGCGCGTCAGCTGTGCCGCAACATCTACCGACTGATCCACGCCAAGGCCGAGGACTGGCTGAACCGCAACCTGGAGACCGCCGACGGCCCGCTGCCGGACGTCGGGGAAAGCTTCTATAAGCGTTTCGGCGGATTGAACTGACAGGAGTTGGCGTGAAAAATGCCTCCCGCTCTGCAACGCTGCGGTTGCAGGGTGGAGACAGCGCGGTGCGACCTTGCGTTTAGAGGGCGCCGCGAACGATGACGACAGGCCCTGGAGGCCGTCGCTGAATAACAACAAACAATGCGTGTGAGGCTTTGCAGGTCATGAATTCTTCATCGACATTGAGGGATGACGCTTTCGAGGCGTGGCTGGGACAGGTCAACCGGGCGTGCGGTCGTTTCGATGCGCGCACCCTCGGCCCCCAGTTCCATGGACGGTTGCGCGAATACCAGGGCGGTGCGATCAAGCTTTCCGTGGTCGACATGGCCCAGGTGCATCTGTACCGGACCAGCAAGGAAGTCGGCTCCAGTGCCGGCGGGCACTATTACGCGGTGTTCCAGCTCGAAGGGCGCTCGCGCCTGGAGCAGGGCGACAACCGCGTGGAGCTGTCGCGTGGCGACATCAGCCTGATCGACGCCAGCCGCCCCAGCGACATGACCTACCTGGAGGAATCCCGGCAGCTCTCGCTGATCCTGCCGCGCCAGGTGATCGAGCGCGGCCTGCGCATGTCGGAAGTGACCTGCGCGTCGAAGATCCCGGCCAGCTCGCCGATCGCCGTGCTCGCCAACCGCCTGATCGTCGAGACCAGCCAGCAGGAAAGCCTCGGCATGCTGGAAAGCGAGGCGACCCTGGACGCGCTGGTGACCCTGCTGCGCCCCGCGCTGGCCAGCCAGGACGCCGAGCAGGACAACCACGAACGCATGTTCCGCAAGGCCACGGCCTTCATCGACCAGCACATCGGCGCCGAAGAGCTCTGCCCCGAGCTGATCGCCCGTGAGGTGGGCATCTCGGTGCGCGGCCTGTACCGCATGTTCGCCAAGAAGGGCCTGGTGGTGGCGCAGTACATCAAGAACCGCCGCCTGGACTTCTGCGCCGAAACCCTGCGCAACGCCCAGTTCGAGCAGAAGCTGTCGGCGCTCGGCTATGCCTGGGGCTTCTCCGATTCGAGCTACTTCTCCACGGCGTTCAAGGGCCGGTTCGGGGTTTCGCCGGGCGAGTACCGCAAGCGTTACGCGAATTGATTCTGACGGTGGACAGCGATACCCAAGCGGCTGCTTGCCGCCAATGATGGGTATCGCTGCGCTCCGCGCCATCCTGCGTTGACGCGCGTCTGCAGCATTTCGCTCGACTGACCTCCTGGGGGATGTCTGGAGCGCAGTGTTCTGCCAGGTTGCACCGTGCCGTGCGGGTTCGCGAGCAAGCTCGCTCCTACAGGGCGTGAGCGGGTGTTATTCGTAGGAGCGAGCTTGCTCGCGAACGTTTTCGGACAATGACCCCCATCACCTGAGCGCCACCTTGGCACTCCCGCCAACACGACTGGCACAGAGGAAAAGACCCTTCCCAGCGCCGCTGGCAACAATCACCTTCGATGACGCGCGCCATCCGGCCGCAAGCTGTACTCGAAGGTGATTTCCCGATGTCCCGCAACAAGCTCCGATTCGGCGCCCTTGGCCTGATGCTGGCCGGCGCACTGCTGCAACCGGTCCTGGCGTTCGCCGGCGACTGCCCGGCAAGCGATGCCCAGCAGGGCGAGACCGTCTTCGCCCGCGACTGCTCGATCTGCCACACCGCCAAGGCCGACGGTCCCGGCATGATGGGCCCCAACCTGCATGGCGTGGTCGGTCGCATGGCCGGCTCGCTCGCCGGCTTCAGCTATTCCCAGGCGATGAAGGGCAAGGGCGCGGCCTGGTCGCGCGACAACCTCGACGCATTCGTCAGCCAGCCCCAGGCCGCCGTGCCGGGAACCTACATGCCCTTCGCAGGCCTGGCCGACGCGGCCGAGCGGCGGGCGCTCACCTGCTGGCTGAGCCAGCAGCACTGATCTTTCAGGAGAGACCATGAACGTCACACAGACCCTGCCTCAGGTCGCTGCCTTCCTCGCACGCAAGCACGGCTGCTTCATCGACGGCGCCTGGGTGGTGCCCGAAGGTGCCCGCACCGACGTGCTCAACCCGGCCACCGGCGAGGCAATCTCCAGCGTCGCCGACATCGACACCGACCTGCTCGACCGTGCGGTGAAATCCGCCCAGGCTTCGTTCAAGTCCCGCGTCTGGGCCGACCTGCGCCCGGCCGACCGCGAGCGCATCCTGCTGCGCTTCGCCGACCTGGTGGAAGCCAACGGCGAAGAACTGGCCCAGCTGGAAACCCTCAGCCAGGGCAAGTCGATCAACATCGCTCGCATGCTGGACGTGGGCGCCACTGTCGAATTCATGCGCTACATGGCCGGCTGGGCGACCAAGATCGAAGGCCAGTCGCTGAATGTCTCCATCCCGCTGCCGCCCGGCGCCAAGTTCACCGCCTACACCCGCCGCGAGCCGGTGGGCGTGGTGGCCGGCATCGTGCCGTGGAACTTCCCGCTGATGATCGCCGTGTGGAAGCTGATTCCGGCGCTGGCCACCGGCAACAGCGTGGTGATCAAGCCCGCTTCGGAAACCCCGCTGACCGCCCTGCGTCTGGCCGAACTGGCCTTCGAGGCCGGCGTACCGGCCGGCGTGTTCAACCTGGTGACCGGCGACGGCCCGCGCATCGGTGGCGGCCTGGCCAGCCACAAGCTGATCAACAAGGTCTCCTTCACCGGCTCCACCGCCGTGGGTCGCAGCGTCGGCCTGGCCGCTGTGCAGAACATGACCCGCTTTGCCCTGGAACTGGGCGGCAAGAACCCGATGATCGTGTTGGCCGACGCCAACATCGACAACGCCGTGCAGGGCGCACTGCTGGGCGGCCTGCTGAACAACGGCCAGGTCTGCGCTGCGGCCTCGCGCTTCTACGTGCACCGTTCGCGCTATGACGAGTTCGTCGAAAAGCTGGCCGCCGCAGTAGCCGGCATGAGCCTGGGCGAGGGCATGGACCCGAGCGCGCAGATCAACCCGCTGGTATCCGCCAAGCAGCAGCGCAGCGTACTCGACCACATCGCCCGTGCCGGCGAGCAGGGCGCGCGCATCGTCTGCGGCGGCGAGCAGATCGCTGGCAGCGGTTTCTACGTGCAGCCCACCGTGCTGGCTGACGTGACCATGCAGATGGCCGTGGCCCGCGACGAAGTCTTCGGCCCGGTGCTGGCAGTCCTGCCTTTCGACGACGAAGACCAGGCCATCGAGATGGCCAATGACAGCGAATACGGCCTGGGCGCGAGCCTGTGGACCAACGACCTGTCCAAGGCGATGAACCTGGTGCCGCGCATCGAGTCCGGTACCGTGTGGGTCAACGCCCACGTCCTGCTCGATCCGAGCATGCCTTTTGGCGGCGTGAAGCAGTCGGGCATGGGCCGCGAGTTCGGCCGTGCCGTGGTCGAGGCCTACACCGAGATCAAATCGGTGTGCATCGCACACTGATTGATAGTGAGAGAGCAACACCCTCGTTTAGCAGCGGGCCTTCGGGCCCGTTTTTTTTGCGCGGGAAGTGGACAAGATTGGACTTGCAGGAGCGAGCTTGCTCGCGAACCGCCGTTCTTGCGCGCAATTCGGGGGGGCTCTGTAGGAGCGTGCTCGCGAACCGCCGTTCTTGCGCGCAATTCGGTGGGGCTCTGTAGGAGCGAGCTTGCTCGCGAACAACCGACGGCAACGCAGCTGGGACGGTTCGCGAGCAAGCTCGCTCCTACGAAGAGCAGGTGCTCCTTGTAGGGGCATGCCCGCGAACGCGCAACGCGCGCCGGCGATCCGGCGGATAAGGCTGGCGCGGCGGCCTCAATGCGCCGGCAGGATCCGCCCACGGCACTCGCCAAAGCCGATGGAGGCATATCCGTCGCGGCGGCAGCGGGCGCGCAGGATGATCTCGTCGCCGTCTTCGAGGAAGCGCCGTTCCTCGCCATTGCTCAGCACCACGGGCTGCTTGCCGCCGCCGGTGAGCTCCAGCAGGCTGCCGAAGCTGTCCGGGGTTTCGCCGGAGAGGGTGCCGGAGCCGAACAGGTCGCCCGCTTGCAGGCGGCAGCCGTTGACGCTGTGGTGCGCCACCATCTGCGCGACGGTCCAGTACATGTTCAGCGTGTTGCTCAGGGCGATGCGTTCCGCGCTCTGGTGTTCGCGGCGCATGCGCGCGGTGTGCAGCAGGACTTCGAGTTCGATATCCAGCGCGCCGTGCTGCTGGTCGCCCTGGTCGTACAGGTACGGCAGTGGCTGCGGATCGCCTTCCGGGCGGGCCGGCTGGGCGACGCGGAAGGGCTCCAGCGCCTCCGCGGTGACCACCCAGGGCGACACGCTGGTGGCGAAGCTTTTC
This sequence comes from Pseudomonas sp. PVC-3-1, assembly GCF_057444315.1. NCBI lineage: Bacteria > Pseudomonadati > Pseudomonadota > Gammaproteobacteria > Pseudomonadales > Pseudomonadaceae > Pseudomonas > Pseudomonas sp. PVC-3-1. Next base: position 4,471,047 of record NZ_CM172023.1, on the reverse strand, counting down.
GACAGGAACGGCCCCAGTGGCTGGTATTCCCAGGCCTGCACGTCACGCGCGGACCAGTCGTTGAGCAGGCAGAAGCCGGCAATGTGCCCCGACGCGGCATTGATCGGGATTGCCTTGCCCTGGTCGTTGCCCTGGCCGATCCAGATGCCCAGTTCCAGCTCAAGGTCCATCCGCGCGCAAGGGCCGAACACCGGCACGTCCAGGCCGGCGGGCAGGGTCTGGCCGTTGGGGCGGCGTACTTCGCTGCCGGAGGGCACGATGGTGGACGCGCGGCCGTGGTAGCCGATGGGCACGTACTTGTAGTTGGGCAGCAATGGGTTGTCCGGACGGAACAGTTTGCCGACGTTCTTAGCGTGATGGATGCCGACGTAGAAGTCGGTGTAGTCGCCCACTTTGGCCGGCAGGTGCATGCGGCACGCGGCCTGGGGCTTGAGTAGCGCGGCGCCGAGTTGCTCCATGCGCTTCTGTTCACCGCTGCCTTCGCTGAGCAGGTGGGTCAGCGCCTCGCGCAGGGTGCGACGGGCGGTGGGGCCGGCGGCGAAGAAGGCATTCAGGCTGTCGCCGCTGGCAATCAGCGCAGCCTGATGCGCGGCGCCGTGGAAGAGACCGGTCTCGCAGGCGGTTTTCAGGTCGAAGATGTAGTCGCCGATGGCGACGCCACCACGGGGCGAGTCACCCGGCGGGCTGAACACACCCAGGGGGAGGTTCTGCAGGGGAAAGTCCGGGTGGCCGTTGGCCGATTCGATCCAACTCGATGTGTTGTGGGCGCCGCTCATGTTACTGCTCCTGGGAAGGGTCGAAGGTCTTCTGCATGCCGCTCCAGCAACTGTCGTAGTCACGCTGCAGCTGCGGGCAGTCGAGGGCGAAGCGGCTGGGGCGCAGCACGCGGCCGGTCTCGAACATGAAGGCCATGGTCTGGTCGATCTTGTGGGGTTTGAGGTCGGCGGCGATCGCCTGCACGGTGGTAGCGTTGTCCGGGCCGTGGGCGCTCATGCAGTTGTGCAGCGAGGCGCCGCCGGGGACGAAGCCGTCGGCCTTGGCGTCGTACACGCCCTGGATCAGGCCCATGAACTCGTTCATCAGGTTGCGGTGGAACCACGGCGGGCGGAAGGTGCTTTCGGCCACCATCCAGCGCGGCGGGAAGATCACGAAGTCCATGTTGGCCATGCCGTGGGTGTCGCTGGGCGAGGTCAGCACGGTGAAGATGGACGGGTCCGGATGGTCGTAGCTCACCGTGCCGATGGTATTGAAACGGCGCAGGTCGTACTTGTAGGGCACGTTGTTACCGTGCCAGGCGACGACGTCCAGCGGCGAATGATCGAGGGTGGTGCCCCAGAGTTCGCCGAGGAACTTCTGTACCAGTTGCACCGGGCCTTCCACATCTTCGTAGTGCGCCACCGGGGCGAGGAAGTCGCGGGCATTGGCCAGGCCATTGCTGCCGATGGGGCCCAGGTCGGGCAGGCGCAGCGCAGCGCCATGGTTTTCCGCTACATAGCCGGCTGCTTCGGCTCCCAGCAGCTCGACGCGCAGACGCATGCCGCGCGGAATCACGGCGATCTCCAGCGGCTCCAGTTCCAGCACGCCCAGCTCGGTGACCAGGCGCAGGCGGCCGGCCTGGGGCACGATCAGCAGCTCGCCATCGGCGTTGAAGAACACCCGGCGCATGGAAATATTGGCGCGGTAGGCGTACAGGCTGACGCCGCTGCAGGCCTCCGCCTCGGCGTTGGCGGCCATGCATAGCAGGCCGTCGACGAAGTCGGTAGGCTCCTCGGGCGTCGCGAAGCTGTTCCAGCGCAAGCGGTTGGGCGTGACCGCGCCGAGGGCGCTGCCGGTGATCTGCCGCTCCAGGCGCTCGAATCGCGGGTGCGCGGCGGACGGGCGTATGCGGTACAGCCAGGTGCGCCGGGCCTCGCTGCGCGGAACAGTGAAGGCGGTGCCGGAGAACTGCTCGGCGTAGAGGCCGAAGGGCACTTGCTGCGGCGAGTTCATGCCCACGGGCAGGGCTCCCGGCAGGGCCTCGCTGGCGAATTCGTTGCCGAATCCGGATTGGTAGGCAGGAGAGGCGGTCATGATGGCTTTACTCTTGTTATCGTAATTGAATTACGATTAACGTAATTTCGTGTCGGCGGGCCGTCAAGTCCGTCCGGGAGTTCCTTTAAGTTGAAGACCATGAACGACGCAGAAGACTCCGTCCCGACGAAGGGCACCAAGGTGCAGTCCGCCGAGGTCGGCACGCAGATTCTCAAGGCCCTGGCGGATCTCGCGCCGAGCACCTCGCTCAAGCGCCTGGGCGAGTACCTGGGCATGCCGGCGGCCAAGGTCCATCGCTACCTGCAGGCGCTGATCGCCAGCGGCTTCGCCGAGCAGGACCCGCTGACCAATCATTACGGGCTGGGCCGTGAGGCTCTGTATGTCGGCCTCGCGGCGATTCGTCGGCTGGATGTGGTGAAGCTGGCCAGCCCGGTGCTGGCCGATCTGCGCGATCAGCTGGGGCAGACCTGCTTCCTGGCCATCTGGGGCAGCCACGGGCCGACCGTGGTACAGGTCGAGCCGGCCCAGGGCATGGTCACGCTGGTGACCCAGGTCGGCTCGGTGCTGCCGCTGCACGGCTCGTCCACTGGGCTGGTGTTCGCGGCGTACAAGGCCGGGCTGGAGGAGGGGGCGGATCAGAGCATTCTGGATGGCATCCGTTCGGAAGGGCTTTGTGCGATCCACGGGCTATTGATGCCAGGGGTGAACGCGCTGTCGGTGCCGCTGTTCAAGACCGGCCAGGAGTTGGCGGGGGTGATTACCCTGGTGGGTTCGCAGGCGAGCTTTGCTGCAGAACTCCAGGGTGAGGCGGCGCAGGCACTGCTGGAGACGGCGCGGGAGGTCAGTTTGCGGATGGGGGGGAGAGGTTTGACTGTCTAAGGTTTCGGTGCTCGGGCGTGCCCTCTCCCCAGCCCTCTCCCTGAAGGGAGAGGGAGCCGTTCGGCGCGAGGCGTTGACTCAGAGTCAGCCAGCGAGCGCGGTGTTAACAGCGCACGCCAGACAGTCCCCTCTCCCTTCAGGGAGAGGGCAGTCGTAGGAGCGAGCTTGCTCGCGAACCAGCCCCGTCGTGAAGCTGCTCGCGAGCAAGCTCGCTCCTACAGGTAAATTTCATTCCCGTTCTAATCCCGCCCAATCCGTTGCGTTCACCAGCACATCGCTCAGCGCCTGCGCGGCGCTGGAGAGCTTGTGCTCCGCCAGGCAGAACAGGCCAACGCGGCGCTCGATGCGGGGTTCTTCCAGCGCCACGCAGCGCGCACCCAACTCCTCCATCTGCTGCCGGCACAGGCGCGGCACGGCGCTGACGCCCAGCCCTTCGGCCACCATCCGGCCCACGGTTACCAACTGGTGGCTTTCAAAGGCCACCGGCAGCCTTCCGTGTCGTGACAGGAGCTGGTCCTCCAGTAGCAGACGCACGGCCGACGGGCGCTGCAAGGTAATGAAATGGTCTTCCAGCAACTGCTCCCAGGTGATCCGAGCTTGGTTCACCAGCGCTGAATCCGCCGGCAGCACCGCGACGAAACGGTCGGTGTAGAAGGGCGTGAAGGTAAGCCCGTCGAGGCTGTCCGGCTCCAGGGCGATGCCCAGCTCTACACGGCGGTTACGCACCATCTCCAGCACCTGCTCGTTGATCACGTCGTGCACGGCCACGTTCACTTTCGGGTGGCGGTCGCGGAAAGTGCGCAGCACGGCGGGCAGCAGGTTGCCTGCAAAGGAGGGCATGGCGGCGATGGAGACCTTGCCCAGTTGCAGGGTGAAGTGCTGGTGCATCACTTCCTCCGCGTTGTCCCAGTCCGCCAGCAGGCGGCGAGCCAGCGGCAGCAGTGTCTCGCCCTCGGGAGTCAGCGCCACGCTGCGGGTGGTGCGCACCAGCAACTGGCCGCCGAGGGAGTCTTCGAGGCTCTTGATCGCCAGGCTCAGCGCCGGTTGCGACAGGTGCAAGCGCTCGCAGGCCTGGGCGAAGCTCAGGCTCTGGGCCACGGCGAGGAATGCGCGCAACTGCTTCACGGTCATATTGATTAGGATTCCAAATCAATAAATTGGAAAAACAAACTTAACAAATCAGTCGTTGCCGGTGAAGCTGCATTCGCTCTCTGACCGGCTGGTCGGATACCCCAAATAAGAAAGAGGCAGCAGCAACATGGCAGGACTCGACAAGCGTGTAGGCAGTTACGAGGAAGCCCTCGCCGGGCTTACCGACGACATGACGGTACTGGCGGGCGGTTTCGGCATCTGCGGCATCCCGGAAAACCTCATCGCGCAGATTCGCAAGATGGGCGTGAAAGGCCTGACCGTGGTCTCCAACAACTGCGGCATCGACGGCTTCGGCCTCGGCGTGCTGCTTGAGGACCGCCAGATCCGCAAGATGATCGCCTCCTACGTTGGCGAGAACGCCCTGTTCGAGCAACAGCTGCTGTCCGGTGAACTGGAGGTCGAACTGACCCCGCAGGGCACCCTGGCGGAAAAACTTCGTGCTGGCGGCGCCGGCATCCCGGCCTTCTTCACCGCCACCGGTTACGGCACCCCGGTCGCCGACGGCAAGGAAGTGCGCGAGTTCGACGGCCGCCATTACGTGATGGAGCGCGCCATCACCGGCGACTTCGCCATCGTCAAGGGCTGGAAGGCCGACCACTACGGCAACGTCATTTATCGCCACACCGCGCAGAACTTCAATCCGGTAGTCGCTACCGCGGGCCGCATCACCGTCGTCGAGGTGGAAGAGATCGTCGAACCGGGCGAGCTGGACCCCACCCAGATCCACACTCCCGGCATCTACGTCGACCGCATCATCCAGGGCTCCTTCGAAAAGCGCATCGAGAAACGCACGACTCGCTAAGGATCGGCTGCGCGTCGGCCTGGCGGCGGGAAACGAGGCCTGCTCATTTAGGGCATCTGAACTCCGCGTACTCGTTTCAAATCCGCCTAGCCAGTCGCTAGCTCGCTCGATCTTCAACCGCATTGAACAAGAGAAGAGATTCAGCCATGGCACTTACCCGCGAACAAATGGCTCAGCGCGTGGCGCGCGAGCTGCAGGATGGCTTCTACGTGAACCTGGGTATCGGCATTCCGACCCTGGTTGCCAACTACGTGCCCGAGGGCATGGAAGTGATGCTGCAATCGGAGAACGGCCTGCTCGGCATGGGTGCGTTCCCCACCGAAGACAGCGTCGACGCCGACATGATCAACGCCGGCAAGCAGACCGTGACCGCCGTGAAAGGCGCGTCGATTTTCTCCTCCGCCGAATCCTTCGCGATGATCCGCGGCGGCCACGTCGACCTCACCGTGCTGGGCGCCTTCGAAGTGGACGTCCAGGGCAACATCGCCTCCTGGATGATCCCCGGCAAGTTGGTGAAGGGCATGGGCGGCGCCATGGACCTGGTGGCCGGCGCGGACAACATCATCGTCACCATGACCCACGCCTCCAAGGATGGCGAGTCCAAGCTGCTGGAGCGCTGCTCGCTGCCGCTGACCGGCGCCGGCTGTATCCGCAAGGTGCTGACCGACCTGGCCTACCTGGAGATCGAGGACGGCGCCTTCATCCTGCGCGAGACCGCGCCGGGCGTGAGCGTAGCCGAGATCGCCGAGAAGACCGCCGGCCGCCTCATCGTGCCGGACGATGTGAAGGAAATGACCTTCTGACCCAGTGATCCTTTGTAGGAGCGAGCTTGCTCGCGAACCCGCCCGGACTCCGGAGCAAAAGAGTTCGCGAGCAAGCTCGCTCCTACAGATAAGGCCAGCTTTGGAGTGAAACCCATGCAAGACGTAGTCATTGTCGCCGCCACCCGTACCGCCATCGGCGCCTTCCAGGGCAGCCTGGCGAACATTCCCGCCCACGAACTGGGCAGCCTGGTCATCCGCTCGCTGCTTGAGCGCAGCGGCGTCAAGCCAGAGCAGATCGACGAAGTCATCCTCGGCCAGGTGCTCACCGCCGGCGCCGGACAGAACCCCGCACGCCAGGCTGCTATCGGCGCGGGCCTGCCGGTGGAAGTGCCGTCGATGACCATCAACAAGCTCTGCGGCTCCGGCCTGAAGTCACTGTTCCTCGGCGTCCAGGCGATCCGTTGTGGCGATGCCGAGGCCATCATCGCCGGCGGCCAGGAGAGTATGAGCCTCGCGCCCTACGTGCTGCCCAAGGCGCGCACCGGCCTGCGCATGGGCCACGCAGAACTGCAGGACACCCTGCTGCGTGACGGCCTGATCGATGCCTTCAACGACTACCACATGGGCATCACCGCCGAGAACCTGGCAGAGAAGTTCGACATCAGCCGCGAGGCGCAGGACGCCTTCGCCGCGCAATCCCAGCTGAAGGCCGCCTCGGCCATCGAGGCGGGCCGCTTCAAGGACGAGATCACCCCGGTGCTGATCCCGCAGCGCAAGGGCGATCCGCTGTCCTTCGACACCGACGAACAGCCGCGCGCCGGCACCACCGCCGAGTCCCTGGGCAAGCTCAAGCCGGCTTTCAAGAAGGACGGCACCGTCACCGCCGGCAACGCATCCACCCTCAACGATGGCGCCGCCGCCGTGCTGCTGATGAGTGCCGAGCGTGCGAAGAGTCTGAACCTGCCGGTTCTGGCACGCATCCAAGCCTATGCCAGCAGTGGCGTCGATCCGTCGATCATGGGCATCGCCCCCGTGACCGCCACCCGTCGCTGCCTGGAGAAGGCAGGCTGGAGCCTGGATGACGTCGAGCTGATCGAGGCCAACGAAGCGTTCGCCGCGCAGGCACTCTCGGTCGGCAAGGAGCTGGGCTGGAACGCCGAGAAGGTCAACGTCAACGGCGGCGCCGTTGCCCTTGGCCATCCGATTGGCGCATCGGGCGCCCGCGTGCTGGTGACGCTGCTCCACGAGATGCTCCGCCGCGATGCGAAGAAGGGTCTGGCGACCCTGTGCATCGGCGGTGGCCAAGGTGTTGCAATGGCCCTCGTGCGCGACTGATCGGGGAACACGCGAACAACGACCAATTGGCGAGCGCCGGGCGGCATCTATCCATGCCGTTCCGGCAGGCGGGATGGGAGGTGGGCACACCGACAGACGACATCCCTCCACGGTTTTCGGCGTCCCCCGGCGCCGGCAAGCCCTTGCGTCACCGCTCGGCCCCACGCAGGCCGGGCGGTTTTTCATTCCAGAACGGGAATTGCCACAAGCCCCGCTCGACGATGAACCATTACAAGAACAACGAGGTAGACCATTATGACTTCCCACGTACACACCTCCGGCACAGCCCTGCAGGACAGCCGTTCGGCGCGCTTCGCCATGGCTTGTTCCAACTGGGCCGAACGCTGGTTCCCCGACTCCTGGGTCTTCGCCGCACTCGCGGTGTTGATCGTCACCCTCGCTGCCCTGGCCATCGGCGCACCTGCCACCGAGACCGCCAAGGCTTTCGGTGACGGCTTCTGGAGCCTGATTCCCTTCACCATGCAGATGGCCTTCGTGGTCATCGGTGGTTATGTCGTTGCCAGCTCCGGCCCGGCTTCCCGACTCATCGACCTGTTTGCCCGCGTGCCGAAGAACGGCCGCTCGGCAGTGGCCTGGGTCGCGCTGATCTCCATGCTCGCTTCGCTGCTCAACTGGGGCCTGTCTCTGGTGTTCGGTGGCCTGCTGGTGCGCGCACTGGCGCGCCGCGAAGACCTGAAGATGGACTACCGCGCCGCCGGCGCTGCCGCCTACCTGGGCCTGGGCGCCGTATGGGCGCTGGGCCTGTCGTCGTCCGCCGCGCAGCTGCAGGCCAACCCGGCCAGCCTGCCGCCGTCGATCCTGGCGATCACTGGCGTCATCCCGTTTACCGAAACCATCTTCCTCTGGCAGTCCGGCGTGATGCTGTTGGCCCTGGTGCTGGTGTCGCTGGTGATTGCCTACATGACCGCGCCTGGCGCCGGCAGCGCCCGCGATGCCAAGGCCTGCGGCGTGGACGTCAGCTTCACCCCGCCCAGCGCACCCAAGGCGACGCGTCCCGGCGAATGGCTGGAGCACAGCCCGCTGCTGATCCTCATGCTGGTGGCCCTGGCCGGAGGCTGGCTGTTCCACGAGTTCAGCACCAAGCCGGCGATCACCGCGATTTCCGGGCTGAACACCTACAACCTGCTGTTCATCATGGTCGGTGCGCTACTGCACTGGCGTCCGCGCAACTTCCTCGACGCCGTGGCCCGCGCCGTGCCGACCACCACCGGCGTGCTGATCCAGTTCCCGCTGTACGGCTCCATCGCGGCGATCATGACCACGGTGAAGGGTGGCGACGGTTCGACCATCGCCCACCACATCTCCACCTTCTTCGTGCAGATCGCCTCCCATGACACCTACGCGCTGCTGATGGGCGTGTACTCGGCGGTGCTGGGCTTCTTCATCCCGTCCGGCGGCGGCAAGTGGATCATCGAGGCGCCGTACGTGATGCAGGTGGCCAATGAGCTGCAGTACCACCTGGGCTGGGCGGTGCAGATCTACAACGCCGCCGAGGCGCTGCCGAACCTGATCAACCCGTTCTACATGTTGCCGCTGCTGGGCGTGCTGGGCCTCAAGGCCCGCGACCTGATCGGCTTCAGCTTCGTCCAGTTGCTGGTGCACATCCCGCTGGTGCTGTTCCTGCTCTGGGCGCTGGGTACGACCCTGCAATACCTGCCGCCGGTCCAGCCGTAACCACGCATTCGGCCCCTGCAGCAGCAAGCCCGGAGGTCGAGAGACATCCGGGCTTTTTTCTGCACGGGAATCAGCCCCGGCTGATCTCCACCGGCCCCAGCACGCGTGCATCCAGGTGTTCGCCGCTGAGCTGCGCGGCGTCCTGGTCGAACACCTCGCGCAGCCAATCGCTGACCGCCTGGAAACGGCCGATGCGGCCGGCATCGCGGTGACTGAGCAGCCAGATCTCGCGCACCACCACCGGCCCGGAAAGACGCACCAGGCCCTCGCGATCGCCGAGAATGCAGGGCAGCAGGGCCATGCCCAGGCCGCTCTGGCAGGCATGGATCAGCGTGGTCACGCTACTGGCCCGCAGGGCGAAGCCGGCATCGGGGGCGAAGCCACGCACCCAGGCCATCTCCGGCGTATCGTCGAGCTCCTCGCCATAGCCGAGCCAGGCCTGTTGCGGCCAGAGTTCCACCGGCACGCGGGAGAAGGAGGTCGCGGCGTACACCGCGAAGCCGATGTCGGCAACCTTGCGCATCACCAGGGCGGCGTCTTCCGCCGGGCGCGCCAGGCGTAGCGCGAAGTCGGCCTCGCGACGGGTGAAGGACAGCGAACGGTTCGCCGGAATCAGTTGCAGCTGCAGGCTCGGATAGGCGCGCGCCAGTTGCGGCATGTGCTGCACCAGCCAGTGGCTGAAGAGGAAGTCCACCGCGGTGATGCGCACGCTGCCGCTGATGGCGCTGGCCTCGTCGCGGGTCTCCAGCAGCATGCTCTGCACATCGCCGAGGATGCGCTCGGCATGGCTGAGGAAAGCCTCGCCGGCATCGGTGGCCTTGTACCCCGAGTTATCGCGGATGAACAGACGGGTCTGCAGCGCGCTCTCCGCCGCCACCAGGCGCCGGCTCATGGTCGAGGGATCGACGCCCAGCGCGCGGCCGGCGGCACTCATGCTGCCATGGCGGGCGAGGGCGAGCAGGATCGGGATATCGTTCCAGTCGAAGTTCATGGCGATTTCCTGGCGGGCCTCAGAAGTGCACGTCGGCGGCCGGGATGACCTTCGCGCGCGGGCCGAAGCTGCTGATGCTACCCAGTACGGCGTTGTGGTGCGCGCTGATCTGCGCGGCGCTGAGCACGGCATTGTCGACCGTGGAATGGGCATCGCCCACCAGCGTCACGCTATAGCCCTGAGCGAGGGCGCGGCGAGTGGTGGTGTCGACGCAATAGTCGCTTTGCAGGCCGCAGATCACCAGGTGATCGATGCCGTGCGCGTCCAGATGCTCGGCCAGGTCGGTGCGCAGGAATGAGTCCGGGGTGGTCTTGCGTACCTTGAGGTCGGCGCCATCGGTGAGCAAGCGCGTTTCCAGCTGCCAGCCGGCGCTGCCATACTGCAGGTCATCGTCCTCGTGCTGCACCAGCACCACCGGCACGCCGGCCTCACGCGCTTCGCGGCTCATGGCGTTGATGCGCTGCAGCACGTTGTCGATGTCGAAACAGGCGTAGTCGCCGGTACACAGGTCGGACTGGACGTCGATGATCAGCAGGGCGGTGGGCATATCGGACTTCCTGGGCAAGCGTGGGAAACGGCGAGAGTAGTGTCTGAGCGCTCTGCGAGCTAGTGCCGGGCTGCAAGGTACCGGTTGCGATAGGCCAATGGGGTCATGTTCTGCCAACGATGAAACGCCCGGATGAGGCTGCTGGTGCCGCTGAAACCGACCAGCTCGGCGATCTGTTGCATTGACCACTGAGGATCGCGCAGGAGCAGGAGCACCTGTGCCTCGCGGGTCTGGTCGAGCAGTTGGGCGAAGCTCAGACCATGCTGTTGCAGGGTGCTGTTCAATTGCCCCGGAGGAATTCCCAGGGAGAGTGCGAGCTGTTCCGGCGACGTTGGCCGCGTCAGTTGCTCGGCGATGCGCGCGCGCAGAGCGCTGAGGGGCAGCGGCATGCCGTGATGGGCCAGGTATTGCAGGATCGGCCGCTCGACCTGGGCCAGCAGGCGCGGGTTGGCGCCGGGCAAGGGCAAATCCCAGCTCGCCCCACTGAAGACGATGGCGCTTACCGGGCGCTCGAAATGCACCGATACGCCCAGCTCCTGCCAGGCGCTCAGGTCGGGTGGCGTGGCGCGGGCGAGCTCCAGGCCACGCAGGAAGCTGGCCGCCTGGCGACCGGCCAGGCGCTCGAACATGCGTACGTGGAAGTGCCAGTAGAAGTCGCGGGCGACGAAGGTCGGTACGTAGTCATCCCTGACCCGGAACTCCATGCGCCAGTCGCCGTGCTCGTCCTGCACCAGGTTCGGCTGCCCCACGTTGCTTACCAGATTGACCAGTTGCACATGACGCTGCACGGCTTCGCCCAGGGTCGCGCAGGCGTACAGGGCAAGGTCCATTCCATAGAGGTTCGAGGGCTGGTGGTAGCGCACCGCGCGGATGCCGAAATGTACGTCCCCGGTGACTTCGACGCAGCGCAGCCAGAGCGGGCTCAGCGAGGTCATCGGCAACCTTGCGGCGGGGTCGTCCATGATCTCGGGGTCGATCCCCACCTGCCGCAGCACCGGCAATGGGTCGATGCCGTAATGCTCGCGCAGGGTCGTCGCCAGGCAGCGGACTACGGTGGCCAGGGTACTGGGGACGGGTGCGTCAGTGGCAGGAGTGGAGCGGCTCATGGACGTCCAGGGGCGCGGCGATTGGCGACAGAAATCGAGCATGACGGGCGTGGACTTTACCTTCAACGGTCATGGTAAAAAAAAGCCCCGGCGGGGACCGGGGCGCAAGTGGAGCAGTCAGGAGTTGCCGATGAAAATCGAGTTGCCGCCGCTCAGGACTGGCGCTGTACCAGCGGCGGTCGCCAGTCGCGCTTGAGGACTTGCGGTTTCGGCCAGTACAGGCGCAGGAACAGGCTGAACTCGTTTTCCGGTGCGGGTAGCCAGTTGTTCTGCAGCTCCGGGCGGTCCGGCGCCTCGTGCTGGATGTAGAGGTCCAGCGAGCCATCCGGGTTGTAATGCAGGTCGTCGCGGTCGCCGATGGCATAGCGGTTCAGCGGGTTGTCGGCGAGCAGCAGGTGCGTGTTGTACAGGGTCAGCGACCAGAAGCCCTTCACTGGCGGCAGCTGGGCCTTGTCAAAATGGATCAGGTAGCGGTGCTTGCCACTGAGCAACTGGCCGTCCTTGTCGGCGCGGGTGTTGGGGTAGACCGCATCGTCCGCGGTATTGGCTCCCAGGCCGATCTTCGCCACCAGTGCGCGCTGGGCATAGCGGTCAGCGTAATCGCCCAGATCGTAGCTGACCTTCCAGCCATTGATGCCGGGCATCTTGTCACGCAGCTCGTCGGCGTGCGCCATCAGGTCGGTCACCTTGCGAAAACCGATGCGGCTGCCCAGCCGCTGCCAGGCCGATTGCTGCAGTTGGCAATCCTCGCTCAGCAGTCCGGCGTCGTGAATACGCTGTATCTGCGGCGCGTCGGCGGCACTGGGCGGGTTGGTGGGAAGCAATTGGCAGAGCGTCGAGAAGAACTCGGCCTGGGTCCACTGTGCCAGTTGCTGGTCAGGCGGCAGGTCGGTGCTCAGGCGAGGCAGGCGGGCCATGGCCGGGTCTTTCGGTGGGGGGGCGTCGGACTTCTGCCAATGGCTGAGCGGTTCAAGGCCGAACCGCCGCTGCTGTGCATTGACTTCGGCATAATCCCGCGGGCCGCTGCTCTTGAAGCGACCAATGATCCAGCCCATCTGGGTCGGCAGGCGGACCAGTTGCATGCCGTCGGGCAAGGTGCCTTGCCAGGCGGGCCCGGCGATCAGGTAGCGCTGGGGCGAATCGCCGAGGGTGCGAGTGCCGGGGCTGGCCACCACATTGGTCCAGGCATCGAGGATCGGCATCATGTAGTAGTGCCCGGCAGAGTCCGGGATGCTCAGCACCACCGGCTCGGCACGCAGATCCAGGTGTGCCAGCGAGTAGAGCGTGTCGACGTTCGGTGCGACGACGCTGTTGAAGCGGTAATCGGGGAAGCGCGTGCGGTGATTGAGCTGGTTCACCGCTGTCTCGCCACGGCCAAGCTGGTACTGCTTGGTCAGCTCCATGATCACCAGCGGATAGCCGAACGCATAGGCTTCGGCGGTGGCACGGGCCTGCTGGTACAGGCTGTAGCCGGCGGATGCGCCAGCGAGCAGGGCGGCGCCGGTCAGGCCCAGGCCCCAACGGGTTCGGGTGGAAAGTGGCATGTGCGATCTATCCTGGAAATAGTGGGGAAGGCAGGCGCCGCGAAGCGCGGCCCTGCGAGGCAGTTACTTGCCCAGACGCTTGAGTTCGGCGGGGGTGAACTCAGCTTCCTTCACGGGTTTGCCGAACTCGGCGCGGTGGTCGATGCCATTGGTCAGGTAGTTCACCGCGTACAGACCAGAGATCAGGTCGTAGGTGGTTTCCACGGCGGTCATCGGCAACTGCAGGTCGTGGTACTGGGTCAGGAACGACTCGTAGTTGCGCCACAGCTCGCCACGGTTGTCGTAGATGTCGCTGGCCATGATCTGCCAGGTGTCCTCGTCGAGGTAGAAGCGCCGCTTGCCGTAGACATGGCGCGCGCCGGGCTTGAGCGTGGCTTCGATGACCCAGACACGGTGCTTCTCGTAGCGGTTGAAGTCGGGGTTGAGGTAGCCGGGCTTGAGCAGCTCGTCGTAGCTGACCTTCTTGCTGGCCAGGGCGAAGGCGTTGTAGCCGACCAGTAGGTCGCGCTTGCCGATCAGCTTCCAGTCATAGCGGTCCGGCGCGCCGTTGAAACCGTCCACGCTGTCGGAGACCACCTGGCCGAAGCTGTAGCGTGCGCTGTTGTCGTAGGCGACCGTTGGAGCACGACGCACGCGCCGCTGGCCGGGGATGTACTGCCAGGCCGCGCGAGGCGTAGAGACCTGGTTGATCGGCTCCTGCACCAGCGTCACTTCACCGGCATAGCGCGACGGGCTGTTGGTCTGCACGCGGGTGTAGTAGAGCAGGTTGGCCTCAGGGTCGAGGTCGCTGATTTTCTCGCGGAAGCCGACCAACTGGCGGTAGGTGACCAGGGTGTAATCGCCCTTGGCTTGCACGGTGGCGGAGGAGAAATCGCGCAGGATCGAGCCGCCGCGGTAGCGCGTCAGGTGGTTCCACAGTACCTCCAGCGCCTCGGTGGGCTGCGGGAACGGTACGCCGAAGTGGTAGCCGGTCACGCCATTGCCGTTGTCGGCCAGGTTCACCTGGGTGAGGTTCTTGCGCGATTCGTCCTGGTAGGCCTGGGGAATCACCGCACTGCGATGGCTGGGAAAGACGCGCATGCGGTAATCCGGATAGCGGGCGAACATCGCTTGCTGGCCGGCGCTGAGCACGTCCTTGTATTGCGCCAGGTTGGCCTTGCTGACGGTGTAGAGGGGCTGTTCGCCGGCGTAAGGATCGGCATAGTCGCCGTCGGCACCGATAGCCGCGGCGCCTGCCTTGAGCCCGCCGGTCCAGGCGGGAATGCTGCCGTCGGCATTGCCGCCGCGCTCGGCGCCCAGTGGTGTGAGTGTGCTGTCCAGTTGCTCAGGGTCGGTCTGCTTGGCCTGCGCCATGCTGCAGGCAGCCAGCAGCGCAACCGCCAGTGGAAGTTTGCGAAGAATGAGGTTCATGGTCAGAAGCTCGCTTTCAGGGTGACGGAGGCGAAGTCGCGGTCATCGACGGTGGAGAACTCGTTGGAGCCGAAGAAGCTGTTGTAGGCCAGCTCCAGCGAGTAGTTGTTGCGGTAGTCGAAGGTCAGGGCGAGGCTGGCGGCCTGCTGGCCTTCCTGGAAGTTCGGGCCATAGCCCTGGACATCGTGGCGCCAGTTCACCGATGGAGTGACCACCGTCGCCGGCAGCAGGTCCTCGTAGTTGAGCGCCAGGCGCAGGCGGTAGCCCCAGGAGAAGTGATCCATCAAACCGTCGGTGTTGCAGTTGTCGGCGTTGTAGTCGACCAGTTGCGCGCTCGTCACACCTCCGGGTGTACCGGCGGCGGAGGCGGCGCTGCACAGCGCGCCATTGGTGGGCGGCGTACGGCCGAACGAGCCGGCGCGCCCCAGGCGGTCATCGCCGATACCCTGGATCAGGTTCGCCCCGGCTTCGCCGGCCCAGGCAAGGCGAGTGGCTCCCAGCACGTTGTTCACCGTGTCCGTGGCGCCAAGGCTGAACTGCCAGACTGGCAGCCGCACGTAACCCTGAACTTCGTCTCCGCGGGCGCCGGCCAGTTCGGCGGGCGTCATGGGCTGGATCGGTGTGTTGGTCTGCCCGGAAAGCAAAGCCACCACGTCTGCCGGGTTGTAGCCCAGCGGCATGTTCGGGCGGTAGCTCAGTTCGCCGAACAGTGCTGTGGTGCCGACCACGCCGCTCATGCTCAGGCCGAACAGGTGGATGTCCTCGGGGTAGACGGTGAAGTAGTCGCCGCTATTGAGATTGGTGCGGGTCGCCGAGACAGGCCCGGTACGTGCGATCACTCCGTTAATCAACGGTGTGCGACTGTGGTAGTTGGCGTAGTAGACGCCCAGGTCGGCGTCGTTCAGCGCCTCGATCACGTAGTGCATGGCCAGGCCGTACTGGCCGGTGTCGCTGGGGTAGTCGGTAGCGCTGCGTTGCAGGTAGCGCCCCTGGGCCAACGCCTGCGCGGTGGTGCCGGTGCCGCCGGAAACCATGTAGTCCACCTGGCAGCCTTCGGCGATATTGTCGTTGGCGCTGAAGAATGTGCCGCAACCGTCGAGCACCGAGGGGCGGAAGTTGTATTGCCAGAACCCTTCCAGGCTCAGGGAGTCGGCCAGGTCATAGTTGAAGCTGACCATCTCCACCGGCAGCTGGCCTTCCTTGATCTCCACGCCCGGGCGGTTGAACGCCGAGACGTCCAGCGGGTTGATGGCGTTGATGCCGTTCTGCAGGAACAGCGCCTCGCCCCAGCTGAGCACCTGCTTGCCCACCTTCACCCCGAGCTTGCGGTCGGCGACCTGGAAGTCCTTCCATACATAGGCGTCCAGGTTCTCGAAGCCTTTGAACCTGGCAAGGTCCTGCCAGCCTGAGTCGTCGAATCTCTGGAAGTCGCCGTTGCCGTCCTCCATCGCCTGGTCGTACCAGTATTTGAAGCGCAGGAACACGCCCTGGGAACCATCTTGCACGTCCAGGTCGGTCAGGCCCTTGAACAGGGTCGAGATCGTGTCGTTCCGGCGATAGTTGAGCTTGCCGTCGTCGCCGTTGTAGTTGATGCCGCTGCCCTCGCGGCCGATGCTGCGCGCATCGGCGGCAGTCAGCAGGTGCTTGTCGGTGTTTTCCAGCGCCCAACTGGTGCCCAGGCTGAGCGTTGTGTTGGTGGTTGCGCTCCAGTCGTCGTTGAGCTGCCAGGTGGCGGCCTGGGCCGGCGGGATACTGCCGGCGGCAACGCAGAGCGCGAGCAGGCTGGGGCGCGCAATCCCCCGGGGAAGGAGAAGGTGGTTCATGCTGAGACGTACCTGTAGTTGTTGTAGTTGGCAGGTCGGGGACGTAATGCAGTTGCCGCAGGCGATGGCTGGCCACTACATTCCGGTCCTGGCCGCGGAATCACCGCGGCCTGTCGGGCACGATGGGAGCAGGGCAGTGCAGGCAGATAGTCGCGACGGGACAAATAGTTTTCCCGGACATCGATATAGAGGCGCGTTATGCGGCTCCATCACTCTGTCGTGGGTACAGGGCCTGGAGCAGAAGGGCCTGGACATGGCGCGTTTCATCGCAGCCTGGGGCATAAACCCGGCAGCGCTGCGTGCCGGCAACCTGCGTGTTCCGCTGTTCCTGGCGCGGCGCTTCTGGGAGGTGGCGCAAGAGCAAAGCGGTGACCCGGCAATCGGCCTGGAGCTTGCGCGTCAGCCGGATCCCGTGCAGTTGCAGGGGCTGGCCTACCTGATGCAATTGATGCCAGACCGATTCAGCGCTCTGCAGCAACTGCTGTACTTCTGGCCCCTGGTCGCGGCGCATATCGACCAGCGCCTGGAAGTGGAGGGCGATCGCGTGCGCATCGTCCTGCGGCCGTATCGCGACTACTACCCAGCCTCGTGTGAGGTTGATTACTGGATGAGCCGGCAACTGTGGCACCTGCGCAGCGCGCCGGGCTTGTCGTCACCTGTGCGTGAAGTGCGCCTGCGTCGCCCGGCACCGGTGGATCCCGACGCCTGGCACCGCATGGTGCGGGCGCCGCTGACCTTTTCCGCGCCAGTGGATGAAATGGTCCTTGACCTGGCGGCCCTTGAAACGCCCCGTGGCGAAGGCAGCAAGGCCATCCGAGAAGCGCTGGAACAGTCGCTGATCGAGTACGCGGAGCAAACCGGGACGGGGTTGGAGCTGGAGCGCGCCTGCGCGGAGATCCTGCACGGCCTGGCGGACAATCCAACGCAGGAGGCGGTTGCGCTGCGCTTGCATCTGACCTCGCGCACCCTGCATCGGGCACTGCAGCGTGAGGGCTGGAGCTTTACCGCACTCGTCGAAGAGCACCGACGGTTACTGGCGCAGGACCTTCTGTTGCAGACAGACCGCAGCATCGGGCAGATCGCCGACCGGCTCGGCTTCGACGAGCAGTCCAGCTTCATCCGGGCATTTCGCCGCTGGTACGGTACGACGCCGGGGGCCTATCGGGTGTAGCTGGCTTGACCAGCGTGTCGCGTGATTGTCGCCATGGGCGACCCGGTTGGCGCATTATCCAAAGTGATGTTCCTCGCTGCGGGGCGTGATAGACCAACGCAGCATTCGCACTCTTCCGGTGAGGTGTCATCTTTGCAGCATCCTTCTCAAGGCACCTCGCCGATGTCCTCAAGCGATCACTCGCGCTGCCTGACCCTCGCCAACGGCCTGCGCGCCACGCTCATCCACGCTCCCGGTGCCAGCCGCGCCGGTGCGCTGCTGCGCATCGCTCGCGGCAGCCATGACGAGCCACAAGACTTCCCCGGCCTCGCGCATTTCATTGAGCACCTGTTGTTCCTCTGTGGCGAACGCTTCGTCGAGGGCGAGCGCCTGATGCCGTGGGTACAGGCCCGAGGCGGGCGGGTCAACGCCAGTACCCGTGCGCGGCACACCGACTACTTCTTCGAAGTGCCCGACATGGCACTGGGGGATGGATTGGCGCGGCTGGTGGATATGCTCGCGCGGCCGGTTCTGGATGAAGCCGTGCAGGTCGCCGAACGCGAGGTGCTGGAAGCGGAGTATCTTGCCCGTGGCCGCGACCCCGATACCCTGATCGACGCTGCCCTGGCGCTGGCCGTGGCGCCGGGGCATCCATTGGGGCGCTTCGTGGCCGGCCGACGCGACAGCCTGAAGGTGGAAAGCGTCGGGTTCCAGAAGGCCCTGCGTGATTTCATCCGCGCCTCTCAGGCTGGCCGGGGGCTGGAGCTTTGGCTGCAGGGGCCGCAATCGCTGGAGGAACTGGAAACCCTGGCCCGGCGCGAGGCGGGTGTATTCCCGTCGGGCGGGCTGGTTGATCCCTCCAGCGTCGAGTCCCTCCTGCCGCTGAGCGGCCAGGAACTCAAGCTTCGTTTGCCCGGTGCGCCGCGACTGGTCCTGGCGTTTGCCCTGGACGGTATGGCGGGCGAGGGCGGCGTGCTGCTGCGGCAACTGCAAGGCTGGCTGGCCGACGAGGCGCCCGGCTCGCTGTTGGCCTGTCTGGGGCAGAACGGCCTGGGCGACAGCGCCCGTGCACGGCTGAGCCGTTTCGCCAATGGCCAGGCGTTACTGCGTTTCGATTTCGAGCTGGCCGAAGCCTCCGCCGCCGACCTTGTTGAGGCAGCTTTCTTCGCCTGGCTGGAGGCCTTGCGCAAGCTGCCGGCGGAGCTTCTCGCCGCCGCTCCCGCCGATGAGTCAACGGGAGTGCTGGAGCAACTGCAACGTTGCGCGAGTAGCGCCGGGTCATCGGCATGGCTGGATCAGTTGGTGGCCCCCCGCGTGATCCGCCTGCTTGCCTGCGAGTCAGTGATCGGCGAGTCACTGACGTCGGCCGGCTTCACCCTGGACGTTGCACGTAGCCCGCAGCGTACTGTTGAACCCTTGCGTGGTGAGCCGTGGTCCTTCGCCCCGACGCAGCACCTCGCGGGTGTGGAGCCTGCGGCTCTGCACCTGCGCTGGCGCTTTGCGCAGGCGCCGGGTCGGCAAGCCTTTCTTGCAGCGCGGCAGGCCCTGCGCCCGCTGGCTGGGGCAGCGCGGCACGAAGGCGTCACGCTGCGTCTGGAGGCCATGGAAAGCGACTGGGCGCTGCTGCTGTCCGGTGCGAAGAACCATCTCGCGGAGTTGGCGGAATCGGCGATTGAAGCCCTGCAGAAGCCCTCCGCCAGGGTATTGGGGCAGGGCGCTCGGCTACTGGCAACTGAGCGCCGGCGTCGTGAAGGGGAAATGCCTATCCGCCAGTTGCTCGACCTGCTGCCATCGATGCTGGCGGGAGAAAGCGACGCGTTGCCGGACTGGTCGGCGGCTCATTGGGATGCCCTGGCCCTGGGTATTGAACTGCCGGACACCCTGGCTGGCTACTCGACCACCAGCGCGTTGCCGCCACGCAATGGTCCGCCCGGCCGTCATCGCCAGGTGCTGGAGATGCCGGGTGAGGCCGCGCTGCTGCTGTTCTGCCCGTTGGCATCCCGTTCGGCGGCCGACGAAGCCGCCTGGCGCCTGCTGGCCCGCGTACTGGAGCCGGCCTTCTTCCATTGGCTGCGCGGCGAGCGGCAACTGGCCTACGCGCTTTACTGCGGATTCCGTCAGGTGGGTATGCGGCGTGGCATCCTTTTCGCCGTGCAGTCGCCGCTACTGTCGGCGGTGGAATTGCAGGCAGAGGTGGACAGCTTTCTCTTCCGTCAGGGTGAGGCCCTGCAGCGCATGGACCCGCAGCGCGTTGACAGTCTGCGTGCTCCATTGGCTGCCGAACTGGCGCGCACGCCGGGCGACTTCGCCGAGCGCTTGCAGCAGGCCTGGAGCGACCAGTTGGCCGGCGTCGCGCCGTCTCACCGGGCGCTCATGGCCGAGGCTCTGGAGAGCCTCTGCGCCTCCGAGCTTCGTGCTGCGCATTCGGCGCTGACCTCCGCCCAGGGCGGTCACTGGCTGCTGCTCAGCCACGCCTGAGCCTCGTACTTTCGACCGAGGGTGCCGTCCGCAAGATGGTGCCCCGGGCGACTTTTGCCTTACGCCCAGCGGCTTGCCCAAGGTGCTGGTCCTCAGTAGCGGTCCGCAGTAGTGGGCCGGCGGTCGCGATCACCCGCGACCATCGCGGCGCGCCCTAAGTGCCGGCAGTCGCAGAGCCTTGCGCAGCACTCCCGCGAGACACCCGCAAGGCCCATGGAACCTGCGCCAAAGCAGCGTATGGCGCGGCATCGAGCGTTTCGATAATCGCCTCCGACACGACTGACCCACAGTCGACCCCCACCCGGAGAGCGCCATGAACAAGAACAAGATCGCCGTCCGCCACCAGCTGCTGCCGCTGGCCCTGGCCACCCTGGCCATGTCCTCACTGTCGAGCGGAGTACGTGCCGACATCCTGCTGTACGACAAGGACGACACGACCTTTTCCACCGACGGCTACTTCAACGCCTTCTATGTGAACAGCGACGTCGACCGCAACGGCGATACCTACGACCGGCGCCAGTCGCGGGTGAAGATGGGCTTCCTGCCCAACTACATCGGCTTCAATTTCGGCAAGAAGATCGACGACCTGACCCTCACCGGGCGCTCCTCGTTCTGGGTGACCATCAACGACAGCGAACAGGACGGCACCGATACCGCCATCGACGTCCGCCAGTTCTACGGCAACGTCGCCGGCGATTGGGGCGAAGTGCTGATCGGCAAGGACTTCGGCCTGTTCTCGCGCTCCAACATCTTCCTCGACGAACTGCTCGCCGGCTTCGGCAACGCCAGCGACACCCTTGGCCTGGTGGACGGCAAGGGCGTGTCCTTCGGCAACATCGGCACCGGCTACCCGTACCCCTTCCCGACCTCGCAGATCACCTACCGCAACAACAACCTGGTGGATGGCCTGCGCGTGGCAGTCGGCATCATGGACCCGATCGACACCAACCAGATCGACAAGGATGCCAGCGACGGCCTCGACGACAAGGCCTACCAGGACAACCCGCGCTACGAGAGCGAGATCAGCTACCAGTTCGATGTGGGTGGCGCGCAGATCTACAGCTGGGTCAACGGCGCCTACCAGACGTCGAAGAACACCAATGACGAGGTCGACAGCGTGACCTCCAAGGGCCTGGGCTACGGCATCCAGGCAAAGATGGGCGGCCTCTCGCTGACTGGCTCGGGCTTCACCGCCAAGGGCATCAACCCGTTCTTCACCAACAACGCCGGCGAAGCCGCGCTGCGTGAAGTGGACAGCCGTGGCGTGCTGCTGCAGGGCTCCTACAGCTGGGGCAAGAACCGCGTGGCCCTGTCCACCGGCGAAACCCGCGACGACGGCAACGGCCTGGGCAGTGCGGCGGACTATTCCACCAAGGGCATCGCCTACTTCCGCACCATCAACGACAACCTGAAGCTGGTGGCCGAATACAACGTCTACGAGATCGACGGCCGCAAGGGCTCCACCGTCAGCGAGGACACCGACACCTTCGCGGTGGGCGCCGTCCTCAACTGGTAACTCCGCAAACTCCTTTGGCTCCAGCTCGGCGGGTCGGCACAGCGTGTCGCCCGCTTTTTTTTACTCAAGGAAGGCTCGTCATGATCGGATTGTGGAGCGCGCACGCGCAGACATACCTGTTGGTTCTGTCCATCGCCACCACCCTGGTGTTCGCCTTGCCCATCTTCCTGGTGCCGTTGCTGTGGGCACGGGTGATGCAGTGGAAACTGCCGGAACACACGGATCTTGCGGTGTATTTCGGCCGCTGCCTGGGGGCGTTCATCCTCATCGTCGAAGGACTCATGCTGCGCGCGGCACTCACCGCAGAGGCGCTGGTGACCACCTTCGAGGTGCTCGCGGCGGTGGCGGCGCTCATGGTCGTGGTCCACATCTACGGCGCGCTGCGACGCATCCAGCCGTGGACGGAGACGCTGGAGACGGGGTTCTATGCTGGGATGTTCATCCTGACGCTGATGTTCTGGCCGATGGCTTGAGGCGTTGCTGCCGCATCGCTTGCGCGAGTGCGGTGCCAGCTGCAGTGCCCCGGCCTTTCTGCGCCCCACAAAAAAGCCCCGCATTGCGCGGGGCTCTTTCAGTCACTCTTCACTCAAGCGTGCGAACGCAGCTCGGTGCTGAGGCCGGCCTGGGCGATCGTTGCGATTGCCTGTTCGCGTGCGGCCTCGGAGTCGTACAGCTTGCTGGTCAGCAGTTCTGCACCGGTGTTATCGCGGATCACGAAGAAATTCTTGCCGCCGGGGGACATCTGGCGCTTGTAGCGCTCGACGGCCGCACAGGTGCTGCGGAGGCTGTTGATGGCCTGCTCGGCTGCCTCCTGTGTCGGGTAGGCCAGAGTTTCCAGCAGAGTACCGTGGGCAGTGTTCTTGAGCAGAACGCGACGGTTGCCGCTGCTGAGTTCCTTGATTTCATACCAACCGGGCATGTGTAGCTCCATATAACCGGTGTCAACGTCCTGCGGGTGTTCCCGCAGGGTGACAGGCCAGTTTAGGAGTGCGGGCGCTTTGTTTGTATAAGAAAAGTCCTATGAATCATAAGGTTACTGTATCAATTTGTCTCAAGGCCGGCCTGTCTCAGAAGGTCGCTTTGACTTGCAGGCCCAGCAGCAGGGCGTTGTCGATGTCCTGGCCGGAGAAGGCTCCAGGCTCGATGACGTACTGCAGGTCCGGGCGCAGGGTCAGCCAGGGCGTGGCCTGATAGCCGTAGCTCAGCTCGATCAACTGTTCGCCGCTGTCCAGGTTCGGGTAGTCCTGGCCGTTGGCAAGGGCGTTGCTTTCCTGCACTTCGCGGCTGCGCGGGTTGGGCACGGCGCGGCCGTAACCCAACGCCAGGCTGTCCTTCGGGCGGCCTTCGAAGGGTTTGTAGAGCACCACGCCAGCGCCATACCACTTGGTGAAAGGCGAGGCGGCGCTACTGGCAGCCGAGGCCTGGCCGAAGACGTGCAGGCTGCGCCCCTTGGAGGCCGGGTCGTTCCACACGGCCTGGTCCACCAGCAGATAGTGGCCGCTGCGGCCGGATACTTCCTTGTCGCTGCCGATGCGCTGCGCGTCGGAGCTGTCGTAGTACCAGCCCAGTTTGTACTCGCCGGGCAGCTCGCCCTGGGGCTTGTAGATCAGCTCGATGGGCACCACGGTGCCGGTGCTGTGCTTGGGCGTGAGGTGCCAGGCGCGGCTGGAGTTGCCGTTGCTTTCCGGGTCGACATTGAAGGCGGCGATGCGCAGCTGCCAGTCCGGCGCGAAGCTGTATTTCACCCGCGCGCCCAGGTGCGCGTTGGGGTAGTTGGTCCAGCCGCTGCCGCCGGACATGTTCAGCGGGTGGCCGCAGAAACCGGCGTTCATGAAATTGCAGAGGATACCGCTGTCCAGCCCGCCGACGTCGTTGCCCATGGCCATGTAGCCGAGCTTGAGATTCACTGCCTGGCTCAGGTCGCGCTCGTAGCTCAGCTCGGTCAGGCGAGTGTAGAGGCCGCCGTAGTTTTCCTGGATCGGCAGACGGTTGCCCACCAGGTCTTCCGAGGCGCTGTTGCCGCGGCGATCATTGACCGTCAGCTGGACCTTGCCACCGTTGTCCAGGCCATAGAGTTTCGACAGGTCGAACTGCACGCCCAGCTTGATGTTCTGCGAATAACGCGCCGAGCGGTGCAGGCCGCCGTGGGCGTTGTAGGCGGTCTCGCCGCTGTAGTCGCCGGTGAACTTGACGCCGCGGTCTTCCAGTTCGTGGCGCAGGCCGCCCCAGTCGCCGGTCATGGTGGATCGTTCAAGCAGGCCTTCTTCGGCCAGCACAGGCAGGGACGCGACGCACAGCAGAAGACCGGGCGTGATGCGGAGGGAGTTGCGCATGGGAATCCTGAACGTGAAGCGAATAAAAAAAGGCGCGGTGGTAGTGCCGCGCCGGAAGGAGGCGCCCGCGCGGGGCGGGCGCGATGGGATCGTTACTGGCCGGCGGCTTTTGCGTTGTCAGGCAGTGCGTAGGCCATCACGTAGTCGCCGCGGTCGGTGGACTGGCGTGCGCCGCCGGCGGTGATGACGATGAACTGCCTGCCGGTCTTCGGTGACACGTAGGTCATCGGGCCGCCCTGGCTGCCGACGGGCAGGCGGGCCTTCCAGATTTCCTCGCCGTTACCGCTGTCGTAGGCGCGCAGGTAGAAGTCCTGGGTGCCGGCGATGAACACCAGGCCGCCCTGGGTGGACAGGGTGCCGCCGAGGGTCGGCAGGCCGATGGGGATCGGCAGGTGCATGCGGATGCCCAGCGGGCCGGTGTCTTCCACGGTGCCCACCGGTACCTGCCAGGCGACCTGGCGGGTCTTCATGTCGATGGCGGTAAGTGTGCCGAACGGCGGCGCCTGGCAGGGAATGCCGGCCACCGAGAGGAAGCGGTTCTTGTTCACCGCGTAGGGCGTGCCCTTGAGCGGTACGGCGCCCATGCCGGTGTTCAGTGCTTCGCCGCCGCCTGCTGCCGCGCCCTTGTTGGCCGAGGGGATCATCTGGATCCACAGGCCCAGGCGCATGTCGTTGACGAAGATGAAGCCGTGCACCGGGTCGGTGGAGAGGCTGCCCCAGTTCATGCCGCCCAGGGAGCCTGGGAAACTCAGCGAAAGGTCGGTGCCCGGCGCGGTGTACAGGCCGTCGTAGCGCATCTTCTTGAAGTCGATACGGCACAGCAGTTGGTCATAGGGCGTGGCGCCCCACATGTCCGACTCGGTGAGGGTCTGCGCGCCAATCTGCGGCATGCCGACGGATTTCGGCTGGGTCGGCGAATAGGGCTCATTGGGGATGTTGCCCGGCTTGACCGGTACATCCTGCACCTCGGTGAGCGGTTTGCCGGTGGCGCGGTCGAGCACGTAGATCTGCCCGGCCTTGGTGCCGATCACCACGGCGGGCACGCTCTTGCCGTCGGCCATGGGGAAGTCCACCAGGCTCGGCTGCATCGGCAGGTCGAAGTCCCAGAGGTCGTTGTGCACGGTCTGGTAGACCCACTTCTGCGCACCGGTGGTGGCGTCCAGTGCGAGGACGGAAGCGCCATAGGTGTGGTCGAGCTTGGTGCGCTCCACACCATAGATGTCGGTGGAGGAGCTGCCCATGGGCAGGAAGACCGTGTTCATCGCCGGGTCGTAGGACATCGGCGCCCAGCTGTTGGGCGTGCTGCGCACGTAGGTCTTGCCGTCCGCCGGGGCCTGCTTGTCTTCCGGGTTGCCTGGGTCGAACGCCCAGCGCATGGCGCCAGTGATCACGTCGAAACCACGGATCACGCCGCCGGGCATGTCGGTCTGGACGTTGTCCGCGACACGGCCGCCCACCACCACGGTGGTGCCGGCCATGAGCGGGGCGGAGGAGAGCTGGTAGTAGGAATCGGGCACATCACCGAGCCCCGCCTTCAGGTCCACTTGGCCATTGTTGCCGAAGCCCTGGCAGAACTCGCCGGTGTCGGCGTCGACGGCGATCAGGCGCGCGTCGATGGTGTTGGTCAGCAGGCGACGCTGGCAGTTGGCGCCGGCCGGCACGCTGGCGGCGATGACCTGCGAGCTGTTGGGTTGGGTCGGCTGGGCGAGTTCTTGGGTGGCATCGAAATAGGCCATGCCACGGCAGCGCTGCCAGACCTTGGACTGGGCGTTGATCGCGTTCTTCCACAACTCCTTGCCGGTGTCCGCGTCGAGAGCGATCAGGTTGTTGTGCGGGGTGCAGATGAACACCTTGTCGCCGACCTGCAACGGTGTCAGCTGGTCTTCCGCGCCGTTGCCGTCGCTGATCGCGACGTCGCCGGTGTGATAGGTCCAGGCCACCTTGAGCTTGTCGACGTTGCTGCGGTTGATCTGGTCCAGCGCGGCGAAGCGGCTGCCGCCTTCGGTGTTGCCGTAGTGGGCCCAGTCCTTCTGCGCATGGGCCGGGTCAACGGGCGTCAGCCCGGGACCGCTGCCGGTGGGGGCAACACTGGGGTGGGCGACGAACATGTTGCCGGCGGCAATCGCCACCAGCACCGCCAGTACGCCGGCGATGCCGTACGCACCGCGGCCAGCCTCGCGCCCGGCGGAGCGCGCCAGCAGCGGATAGACCATCGCGACGACCACGCCGATGGCGCTGAACATGAACAGCCGCGAGAACAGCGGCCAGAACACCAGGCCGGTGTCGGCCACGGCCCAGATCGCCGTAGCGACCAGGAAGACGGCAAACAGCCAGGCGCCGGCGGGCTTTCGCAGCGCGATCAGCAGGCCGGAAACGGCCATCGCAAGGCCGCCGATGAGGAAATACCAGGAGCCGCCAAGGCTGACCAGGCGGATGCCGCCGGCGGCCAGGGCAAGGCCGAGGAGGGCGATGATCACGCCCAGGCCGGTGAGGATGAAAGTGCTCGCGCCGGAGGTGCGCTGTACCGATTTCATACAGAGGGTTCTCGCTGTGGAATTCGGTGATTATACGCTTAGCATGCTAATTAACTAGATAGTACAATCGTCGAAGATGCAAAAGCAGACGAATGAAATAGCTTTTGCATGCTCGATCACCTGCAATATTCCGACCCACGAAAGCCCTGTGCAGCGGCTGCCGAGACTGGCAGCATCGCTGCTCGGTCCTACAGAAGAATCCTAGTCGCCGTGCCTGCCAATCGCTCTGTCGTACCTGCCCAATTCAAATTGCTGCCGTTGCTGATCTGCGGTGTCGCCCACGGCCAACTGGCTCGTGCTGAAGCCACGGAAACAGACAGTGAGGCGCTGCTTGCGCCCATGGTGGTGACGGGCGCCTATGCGCCGGTGTCGAGCTTCGACCTGCCGTTCTCCATCGACACCGTGCAGCAACCGCAGCTCAGCGATGGCCAACTCGGCGTCAATGCTTCGGAAGTACTGCAGCGCGTACCCGGCCTGGTGGTGCAGAACCGCCAGAACTATGCCCAGGACCTGCAGATATCCTCCCGTGGCTACGGCGCGCGCTCGGCCTTCGGCATTCGTGGGCTGAAGCTGCTCAGTGACGGCATACCGGCCAGCACACCGGACGGCCAGGGCCAGGCAGCCACGCTGAACCTCGACGTCGCAGACCGCATCGAAGTGCTGCGCGGCCCGGCCTCGACGCTTTACGGGAGCAACAGCGGCGGGGTGATCCAGATGTTCTCCCGCGACGGCTACGGCCCGCCGAAGGTCGGCGCGGAAACTACCTTCGGCAGCGACGGCTTCAACAAGAACCACCTCTATGCCGAGGGCGGCACCGACCAGGCAGGCTTCCTGCTCGACGCCTCGCGCATGGACACCGACGGCTACCGCGACCACAGCGCCGCGCGCCGCGACCAGACCTTCGCCAAGCTCAACTTCAAGCCCGACGAAGACAGCCGCCTGGCGCTGATCTACAGCAGCCTGGAGCAGAATGGCACGCAGGACCCGCTCGGCCAGACCTGGGACGCCTACCAGCATGACCCGCGCTCCGTGGCCTCCGTCGCCGAGACCTACAATACGCGCAAGAGCATCGACCACCAGCAATTGGGCATGAACTACGAGCGCTACTTCGGCGATGCGACCTTGCAGTTCAACCTCTACGCCGGCCAGCGCAGCGTGGTGCAGTACCTGTCGATCCCCAGGACGGTGGCCTCCAACTCCCAGCGCGGCGGTGGCGTGGTGGACTTCGACCGTGAATTTCACGGTGGCACCCTGCGCTGGATCCAGCCGGTGCACGGCGTGCCGGGTGAGCTGACCGTCACCACCGGGGTGGATTACGACCGCAGCGAGGATGACCGCAAAGGCTTCCAGAACTTCAGCGGCGACCAGCTCGGTGTGAAGGGTGAAATGCGGCGCAACGAGAACGACATCGCCACCAGCCTCGCCCCTTACGTGCAGGCGCGCTGGGCGCTGGGCAACTGGACTTTCGACGCAGGCCTGCGGCACAGCAGCATGAAGATGGAAGTCGACGACCACTACCTGAGCAACGGCGACTCCAGCGGCTCGAAGACGTACCGACAGAACAACCCGTCGCTCTCGGTGATGTATGCCTTCACCCCAAACCTGCACGGCTACGTCAGCGCCGGAAAGGGTTTCGAAACCCCGACCCAGGCCGAGATGGCCTACGCGCCGGGCCTGACGGAAAGCTTCAACTTCGGTCTTGATCCCGCTACCAGCACGCAATACGAAGTTGGCCTGAAGACCAAGGTCGCCGGCAACACGCGGGTCAATGCAGCGATCTTCGAGATCCGCACCGACGACGAGATCGTCGTCGCCAGTTCCAGCGGCGGTCGCACCAGCTATCAGAACGCCGGCAAGACCCTGCGCCGGGGCTTCGAGCTGGGCGTGCAGAGCGACCTGTCCGAACACTGGCAGGCCAACCTGGCCTACACCCGCCTGGACGCCACCTACGACGAGGACTTCGTCGAGGGCGGCAGCACCATCGAGAAGGGCAACCACCTGCCCGGCGTGCCCGGCAGCAGCCTGTTCGGCGAACTGGTGTGGAAGCCGCAGGACGGCATCAGCATGGGCTTCGAAGGCCAATACCGCAGCAAGGTCTATGTCGAGGACAGCAACGAGGACAAACCGGCGCCCAGCTACGCGGTGTTCAACTGGCGCACTCGGTTCGAGCAGCACCTGGGGCCCTGGACCTTCCACCAGCTGGTGCGCCTGGACAATCTGCTGGACCGCCAGTATGTCGGCTCGGTGATCGTCGGCGACAGCAACGGGCGCTACTACGAGGCGGCGCCGGGGCGTTCGTGGTATGCGGGGGCGGGGGTGGAATACCGGTTCGAGTGATCCGGTGGTGAGGGCGGTTCGCGAGCAAGCTCGCTCCTACAGGTCAGCTCCGCAGGGCTTTTCGTAGGAGCGAGCTTGCTCGCGAACCGGTCACTGCCAACGCCGGTCATCGCCCGCGGGGCACCATAACCGCTCCGAATCCTCTATCCTCGCGAGTTTTTAATCGAGCGGGACATGCGTGTGATGGGCAGATGGGCAATTGGCGCATTGTTGATGTGCGTGGCGGGCATGGCCTCGGCGGCTGACCCGCTGTTCGGCAAGTACAACTACGGTGCGGCGCAGAAAGGTTTCGGCAAGCCGCAGGGCTTCGAGGAATGCCTGCAGCCCATGGGCGTTACCGCTCGCTGCAAGGGCAACGTGGACTACGCCGGTACGCGCTTCCGCCTGGCGCTGACCTTCGACAAGCAGAAACTGGTCGAAGCGGTGCTGTACAGCGCGTATGACGACGCCGCGTACCGCCGAGTGCTGCAGGAAGTGGCCAAGCGCTTCATGCTGGTCGCCATCGCCGACGACAAGAGTGTGGTCGACGTGCTGGCGCACACACTGAACCCCAACCGTACCCAGGCCGACGCCAAGGCCATCGGCGACTTCGAGACCCATGCGCTGCGCAGCGGCATGATCACCTACCGTCTCTACGAGCAGCTCGACAAGTACATCAAGCCCGGCCTGGATGCGCGTCAGGTGCTGGCGACCGTACCGGCGAACATTCGAGTGGCCGAGGTCACGGTCAAGCACGGCAAGTCCGAGAACTGGCTGATCGTGAAATTCGCCAAACCGGGCCTCGCGCCGAAGAAAACCAAAGGCTGAGGCCCAGCGTCCTGCAGGCGCGCCTCATGTTCGCCACTGACGAAACTGGGGTGGCCGCGGAACTGCACGTACCTGCCTGCGCGGAGGGCTTTCGCGGATAACGTCCGCTCGTGCAGATCCCCGAGCAGCACGTTCCCAGTAGGAGCGAGCTTGCTCGCGAATGGGCGCAGTGCCGTGCCGTGCGGTTCGCGAGCAAGGACCAGGCGTCCCCCTCGGTCCTACAAAGCGCTGGCACGTGCGGTGACCGCCGCCGCGGAGGAGCAGGGAGCGAGACGAGCCCATCACGAACGAAGTTCGCTCCCAGGCGAGGGAAAACGCCGGAGTTGGCCTGTCGATGCAGCCGATACGTTAAGATCCGAGGCTTTCCCAGCGTTCCACCCGGAGAACGATCCATGGAAGACCTCAACACCCTCTATTACTTCACCCAGGTGGTGGAGCAGGGTGGCTTTGCCGCGGCCGGCCGTGCGTTGGACATCCCCAAGTCCAAGCTCAGCCGGCGCATCGCCCAGTTGGAGGAGCGCCTGGGGGTGCGTCTGCTGCATCGCACCAGCCGGCACTGCTCGCTGACCGAGATCGGCCAGGAGTACTACCAGCGCTGCGTGGCGATGCGCATCGAGGCGGAAGGGGCTTCCGAGGTGATTGAACGCAACCGCGCCGAGCCGCGCGGACTGGTGCGGCTGGCGTGTCCGACGACGCTGCTCAACTCCTGGGTCGGACCGATGCTGACGCGCTACATGCTCAAGTACCCGCTGGTGGAGCTGTTCATCGAAAGCACCAACCGCCGCATCGACCTGCTCCACGAGGGCTTCGACATCGCCCTGCGGGTGCGTTTCCCGCCGCTGGAAAACACCGACATGGTGATGAAGGTGCTGGCCAACAGTACCCAGTGCCTGGTGGGCAGCCCGGCGCTGCTCGAGCGCATGGCGGGCGGCAGCTCGCCCATGGGCCTGGCGCAACTGCCCAGCCTGCACTGGGGCGGCATGCAGCGGGAGTATCAGTGGGAGCTGTTCAACGAGGAGGGCGAGCGCCTGCTGATCTCGCACAAGCCGCGCATGGTCACCGATGACCTGCTGGCCCTGCGCAACGCTGTGCTGGCCGGTGTCGGTATCGCCCACGTGCCCCGCGTGGCGGTGCGCGAGGACCTCGCTGCGGGCAGGGTGGTGGAGTTGCTACCAGGCTGGTCGCCCAAATGCGGCATCGTCCATGCGATCTTCCCGTCGCGCCGCGGCTTGTTGCCGTCGGTGCGCACACTGATCGACTTCCTCGCCGAGGAATTCAGCAACAGCGATATGGCCTGAAGCCCCCCGTCCGCGGACAGCGTTGCGTATTGCGCATCGCTGTGTTGCCGGCCCGACCGATTCTGCCCGGAAGGTTGCCGGCTTAGTCTGGCGCCACTGTTTTCCCGCTCAAGGATTGGTCATGAACTCCGCTTCGACTACCCACACGACCGCGCCCGCGCAGTCGACCCTCTCCTCGGCCATGGTCGCGCTGCTCGCATTCTGCTGTGGCGCCGTGGTCGCCAACCTCTACTACGCGCAACCCATCGTCGAGCTGATCGCCCCGGCTATCGGCCTCTCCACCCAGCACGCCAGCCTGATCGTCTCGCTGACCCAGTTCGGCTACGCCATCGGCCTGCTGTTCCTGGTGCCGTTGGCGGACTTGCTGGAGAACCGCAAGCTGGTGATCGGTTTCACCCTGGCCGTGGCACTGTGCCTGGCCGGCGCCGGGCTGGCGAATGCGCCATCAGTGCTGCTGGCCTGCGCCCTGCTGATCGGCCTGACCTCCGTGGCGGTGCAGATTCTCGTGCCGCTGGCCGCGCACCTGGCGCCGGAGGAGGCCCGGGGGCGGGTGGTGGGCAACATCATGGGCGGCCTGCTGCTGGGCATCCTGCTGTCGCGACCGGTGTCGAGCCTGGTGGCAGAGGTCTTCGGCTGGCGCGGGGTGTTCCTTGCTGCGTCGGTACTGATGCTGTTGATCGCCCTGGTGATGGCGATAGCGCTGCCGCGCCGCCTGCCGGCGCACAGCGCCACCTATCTGCAACTGATCGGTTCGGTGTTCTCGCTGGCCCGGCGCTACGCCGTGCTGCGCGAACGCGCGCTCTATCAGGGGTTGCTGTTCGCCGCGTTCAGCGCGTTCTGGACCATCGCGCCCATCGAACTGATTCGTCACCACGGCTTCAGCCAGACCCAGGTCGCGCTGTTTGCCCTGGTTGGTGCCGTGGGCGCCGTGGCCGCGCCCATCGCCGGGCGGCTGGCGGATGCAGGTCACACGTTCAAGGGCACTCTGGTGGCGTTGCTGCTGGCGCCATTCGCCTTGTTGCTCGGGGCGCTGCCCGGTGCCGGATTCTTCTGGCTCGTGGTCTGTGCTGTGCTGCTGGATTTCGCCGTGCAGCTGAACATGGTGCTCGGCCAGCGCGAGGTGTACGCCCTCGACCCGCATAGCCGTGCACGCCTGAATGCGGTGTACATGACCAGCATCTTCGTCGGTGGCGCGCTCGGTTCGCTGGTCGCCAGCCCGCTGTACGAAACCATCAGCTGGACGCC
The DNA here is from genome assembly GCF_057444315.1 of Pseudomonas sp. PVC-3-1. Taxonomy (NCBI): domain Bacteria; kingdom Pseudomonadati; phylum Pseudomonadota; class Gammaproteobacteria; order Pseudomonadales; family Pseudomonadaceae; genus Pseudomonas; species Pseudomonas sp. PVC-3-1. The sequence goes on along the minus strand of NZ_CM172023.1, from coordinate 4,439,270 downwards.
GTTCGCCATTGGCGTGGCCGTCGTTCCGGCGGTCGCCACCTTGCTCTTCCTGCTCCGCGGCGAGAGCCACGCCTGAGAGCACAGGCGTGCAAGGCGAAGGCGGGGGCGATTGGGTAAACTCCGGGATTTCCCGCTCCCGGAGTCCCGCCATGGACAAACTGCAGGCCCTGTCGATGTTCGTCGAGACCGTCCGTTGCGGCGGCTACTCGGCCGCGGCCCGCAAGCTGGGTGTGGCGACATCCTCGGTGACTCGACAGGTGGCGGCGCTGGAAGCGGAACTGGGTGCCACGCTGCTCAATCGCACGACCCGTCACAGCAGCCCGACCCCGGCCGGGCAGGCCTACTATGACAAGGCCGTGGCAATCATCGAGGCGCTGGTGGAGGCCGACGGCCTGGTCAGTGATCGCGGCAGCGAGGCGAAAGGGCGGCTGCGGGTGAGCGTACCGGTGGAGTTCGGCCGGCGTGTTATCGCCCCGCACCTGGGGCGCCTGCTGGCGCGGTGCCCGGAACTGGAGATCAGCCTGTCGCTGAACGACCAGCTCGTCGACCTCCCCAAACAGCAGATTGACCTGTCCGTGCGCCTGGGAGCGACGCTGATCAGCGATGACATCATCAGCCGGCCCATCGGCCAGTTCGATCGCTGGCTGGTGGCGAGCCCCGATTACCTGCGGGTTGCGGGCACGCCTCAGCATCCGCTGGAACTCATGGAGCATTCGTGCCTGCGCTTCGACTACGGCGGCCCGCACGCGACCTGGTCCTGCAGTGACGGCGAGGAAACCTGGGCTTTGAATGTGCAGGGGCGGTTGCAGAGCAACAATGCCGACGTTCTCCGGGAAACTGCCCTGGCCGGCGGCGGTATCGCATTGCTATCCGACTGGCTGGTCGCCGAGGACGTGCGCAGTGGCCGGCTGATGCGGCTGCTGCCGGACTACAAGACCTACCCCGGCAGCACGGTGAGCAGCATCAACGCGCTGTACCCGCCGAGCCTGCGCGACTCCAGCCGCATCCGCGTGTTCGTTGCGTTCCTCGAGGAAATCCTCGCGGCTCAGTGAGCGTCCGCACTGGGCTGCGTGGGCGGAGCGATCTTGCGCATCAGCGGCACCAGCAGCAGCGTCACCGCAAAGCAAGCGCCCACCAGCAGGAAGGCGTCGGCAAAGGTCAGCGTCTGGGCCTCGCGCCAGGTCAGGTCCCACAGGTGCTTGAGCGCCTGCTGGCTCGGCTCGCCGTTGAAGGCCATGGACGGTGCGAGCCACTGGTTGAGCGCTTCGTTGCTGCTGTTCAGGTGCTCCGCCAGGCGCAGAAAGTGCAGGTTGGCGCGGTCGTTGAGTACCGTGGCGCAGGCGGCGATGCCGATGGCGCCGCCCAGATTGCGCATCAGGTTGAACAGCCCGGAGGCCAGCTTCAGGCGATCCGGCGGCAATGAGCCGAGGGCGAGCGTCACCGTGGGTGCCACACAGAACTGCTGGGCCATGCCGCGCAGGGCCTGCGGGAACATCAGCTGCGCGGCGCCCCAGTCGTGGGTCAGCGGGGCGAACTCATACATCGACAGGGTGAACATCACCATGCCCAGCAGCAGGATCCAGCGCAGGTCGACGCGACGGGCGAGGGCGGCATAGAGCGGGATGCTCATGATCTGGAAGATGCCGGTGGAGAAAATCGCCAGGCCAATGTCCAGCGCGCCGTAGCCCCGCACGCGGCCAAGAAACAGCGGGGTCAGGTAGATGGTGGCGAAGATGCCGATGCCGGTGACGAAGCTGAACAGGCAGCCGAGGGCGAAGTTACGCTCCTTCAGTGCGCGCAGGTCGACGATGGGGTGCGTGGCGGTCAGGCTGCGGTAGATGAAGGCGACGCCGCACAGGCCGGAAATCCATGCAGTGGCGACGATGGTGTCGTCACTGAACCAGTTCCAGCGCGGGCCTTCTTCCATGGTGTATTCCAGGCAGCCGAGGAACAGCGCCATCAGGAGGATGGCCGGGTAGTCCGCGCCCTTGAGCAGCGACAGGTCGGGCTTGTCGATGCGCACCATGATCGGCACCACGATGGCGACGAACAGCCCCGGCACCAGATTGATGTAGAACAGCCAGGGCCAGGAGGAGATGTCGGTGATCCAGCCGCCGACCACCGGCCCGAGCGTCGGTGCCAGGGAGGCAATGGCGCCGATGGTGGCGGCGACGATCACCCGTTGCTTGCCGTCGAAGTAGAGGAAGCCGGTGGTGAACACCATGGGAATCATCGAACCGCCGAGGAAGCCCTGCAGCGCACGAAAGGCAATCATGCTCTGGATGTTCCAGGCCATCGCGCAGAGCAGGCTGGTGAGGGTGAAGCCCAGCGCCGAGGCGGCGAACAGCCAGCGCGTGGACATGACCTTGGACAGCCAGCCGGAAAGCGGGATGACGATGATCTCGGCGATCAGGTAGCTGGTCTGCACCCACGCCAGTTCATCTGCGCCGGCGGACAGCCCGCCGCCGATGTCGCGCAGCGAGGCGGAGACGATCTGGATGTCCAGCAGGGCGATGAACATCCCCAGGCACATGCAGGCGAAGGAGATGACCTTGCGGCCGGTGGAGAGGCTCTCCACCGCCACCACCTCGCTGCTCCAGAAGCTCACGGCCGGCTGCTCTGAGCGACACGTTGATCGGCGTCGCCGTGGTCATGGGCACGAGTGTCCACCTCCACCAGCACGGAAAGGCCGGGGCGAAGGTTGCCGAGACGACCGTCGGCGTCGTCCAGGTGCACGCGCACCGGTACGCGCTGGACGATCTTGGTGAAGTTGCCGGTGGCGTTCTCCGGCGGGAGGATGCTGAATTGCGCGCCGGTGGCCGGTGCCAGGCTGTCCAGGTGGCCGTGGAAGACCTTGCCGGGGAGGATGTCGGCCTCGATGGTCACGGCCTGGCCAGGCTGCATGCGCGCCAGTTGATCCTCCTTGAAGTTGGCGTCCACCCACAGGCCTTGTGCGGGGACCACGGCCAGCAGCTGGGTGCCGGCGGCCACATAGCTGCCGACGCGGGCGCGGCGATTGCCGATATAGCCGTCCACCGGGGCGCGCAGCTCGGTGTAGCTCAGGTCAAGGCGCGCCAGGTCGCGGGCGGCCACGGCCTGCTCCAGCGCGGCCTCGGCCTGCTGACGCTGGCTCTGGATCACATCGAGCTGGCGGCGCGCGGCCAGCAGGCTGGCGCGGGCCTTGTCACTGTTGGCGCGGGCGGATTTGAAGCTGGCGTCGGCACGTTGCGCGGCCTCCACCGACACGGCATTGGTGCGCACCAGCGTGGCGTAGCGGTGCTGGTCATCGCGGGTGCGTACTTCCTCGGCGGCCGTGGCGTCGATCTCTGCCTGGCTCTGGCGTATCAGCGCATCCTGCAACGAAGCCTGGGCATCGACGTTGGTCAGCGCCGCTTCTTCGGCGTGCACCGCGCCTTCGGCCTTGGCCAGCGCAGCGCGGTAGTCGCGGTCGTCGATGCGCGCCAGCAGGTCGCCGGCGCGTACCAGTTGGTTGTCGCTCACCTTCAGCTCGGCGATATAGCCGGCTACGCGCGGGCTGATCACCGTCACGTCTCCGCCGACGTAGGCGTCGTCGGTCTTTTCCAGGAAGCGCCCGTCGAGCCACCAGTGCCCGGCGTAGGCGCCGGCGCCGAGGATGGCTGTAGCGGCGACGGCCAGCTTGAGGCCCTTGCGCGATTTCGGTTTGGCCGTGTCGACGGCTGGCGTGGCGGGGAGGGTGACGGACTGGTTCATGGCGGCCTCGCTCAGGCGTGATCGACTTGGGGCATGTGGACGGGGACGAGGTGGTCGCCCTCGCGACGGTGGATCTGGTGGTGTGGGCCGATGGCTTCGCCGCTGTCGGCGTCCACCAGCGCGATGCGCACCGCGCGGCCGCTACGGGTGTCCACCAGCTCAGCGGCACTGGCCATGGCGGCGTGGCGCTTGCCCCACTGCAGCAGGGTCAGCAGCACCGGGCGCAGGTCACGGCCACGCTCGGTAAGCAGATATTCGTAGCGCGGCGGGTGGTCGTTGTACTGGCTGCGCTGCAGCAGGCCGCTTTCCACCAGCGCGCGCAGACGGCGGGTGAGCACGTTGCTGGCGATGCCCAATCGTGCGAGGAACTGGTCGAAGCGGGTGGAGCCGTAAAAGGCTTCGCGCAGGATCAGCACGTTCCAGCTGTCGCCGATCAGGTCCAGCGCCTGAGCCACGGGGCAGGGCAAGTGTTCGAAGGTGGATCTGCGCATGGTCGCCCCTCTTTGGATTAACATCATCATCTAATGAGGCCGCCTTGCCACGCGCCTGAAGGAGCAACAGGCAAGGGCGACCTAAAAGATTATGGTTGTAATCTAATGCGGTCGCTTGCTTTGCGCAAGTGACTCGTCGAGAGGGAAAACGCGGAGGGGATAAACGGCGTGGCGGGGAGATTTTCCAAAGCCGGCAGGGGTTGCCCGATCCTGCGAAAGTTGCTGGGCAAGTTCGGGAAAAGTTGTCGTGGCAATAACTTTCCATGAACTGGGAAGTGGGGAGGTAAATTATCTGGAAGTGGTCTGGAACGTTTGTCCCACAACATTTGCGCGCGCAAAAAAAAGGCCGCCTGGGGAGGCGGCCAAACCAAAGGATGATGAAGTGGAGCAATCCTCCGGACGCTCTGGAGCGGGCATCCGGGACTCATGTTCTTCATCGGGGCGCAAGCTTAATGGCCATAGCGGCAAATGCTGAATCATTCGTCTCGATATCAACTATCGACAAGGCTGGTTGGAGGGCAAAGCGGCGGATTGTTATTTCTTCGCGGGCTCCGTCAGTGGCGGGGAAACATAAGAAATTTATTCGCATTACAAACGATAGACCTGCCAAGACAAGACCAACAAAGGGGTAGCAGATGTCCACGTTCCGACTCTCATGGCTCGGTGCCTGTGTCAGTGCATCGATCATCGGTATGCCGTTCCAACTAGCGCACGCCGCCGTCGTTTCCGATCAATCCGAAGCCACCGGCTTCATCGAAGGCAGCACCGCTTCGCTGCTGCTGCGCAACTACTACTACAACAGCGACCGCAAGTCCGGAGACCGTGACCGCAAGGACTGGACCCAGGGCTTCACGCTGAACTACAGCTCCGGCTTCACCCAGGGCACCGTCGGTTTCGGCGTGGAAGCCTTCGGCAACTGGGGGATTCGCCTGGATGGCGGCGCCGGCACCTCCGGCACCGGCAACCTGCCAGTGCGTGACGATGATTCGCCGGAAAGCGAATACGGCCGGGCCGGGGGCGCCGTGAAGCTGCGCGTCTCCAAAACCGAGCTGCGCTGGGGCGATCTGCAGCCCACCGCTCCGGTGTTCGCCGCCGGCGGCACCCGCCTGTTCCCGCAGACGGCCACCGGCTTCAATGTGCTCAGCAGCGAGATCGAGGGGCTGGACCTGGACGGCGGCCACTTCACCGGCGGCAATGGCCCGGTGACCACCAATGGCGATCATGGCATCTGGGCCTCCTACGCCAACGTCGAGGCCAGCAGCATCGACTACGTGGGCGGCAAGTACGCGGTGAACGACACACTGAACTTCTCGCTCTATGCCTCCAAGCTCGAGGACGTGTGGCGCCAGTACTACGGCAACGCCAACTACACGCTGCCGCTGGCGGACGACCAGTCGCTGAACTTCGACTTCAACATTTACCGCACCAACGACGACGGAAGCGCCAAGGCCGGCGAGATCAGCAACACCACCTGGTCCGCCGCCGCCGCGTACACCTTCCTCACCGCCCACACCCTGACGCTGGCCTACCAGAAGGTCCACGGCGACACGCCATTCGACTACGTGGCGTTCGGCGTCAACGGCCCCGGCGACACCGGCGACTCGATCTTCCTCGCCAACTCCATCCAGTACTCGGACTTCAACGGCCCGGAAGAGAAGTCCTGGCAACTGCGCTATGACCTGGCGATGGCGACCTATGGCATTCCCGGCCTGAGCTTCATGGCCCGCTACGTCAATGGTCACGGCATCGACGGAACGAAAATGGCTGCCGACAGCCAGTACCGCGGCTATGGCTACGGTGAGGACGGCAAGCACCATGAAACCAACCTGGAAGCCAAGTACGTGGTGCAGTCCGGGCCGGCGAAGGACCTGTCCTTCCGTCTGCGCGAGGCGATCCACCGTGGCAATGCCGACCAGGTCGAGGGTGACGTCAACGAGTTCCGCCTGATCGTCGACTACCCGTTGTCCATCCTCTAACGCCAACGCAGCACCTGGCTGGGTGCTGCCCTGGGGGCTCTTCGTAGGAGCGAGCTTGCTCGCGAATGGATTGCCCGGCCGCTCCGGCGTCAAGCGGTTCGCGAGCAAGCTCGCTCCTACAGGATTCGACGTCACGCGCAGATATTCCCGGTTTGCAGGGCGGTCTTCTGCGAATCTCTAGTGCGGACGGGGCGCTACAATCGGCGTTCCGTCCCCGTCCCGCGAGAAGAGTCGATGTCCGAAGAAGAGCGCCGCACGCAACTGATCGATGGCCCGGTGGGCAAGCTGCAATTGCTGATCGACCGGCCAGGCGTGCCGCCCAAGGGCATCGCCCTGATCAGTCATCCGCAGCCGCTGCTCGGCGGCAGCCCGAAGCACCGCGTGCCGCTGACCCTGTCGCGCAAGCTGTGCAGTGCCGGCTGGCTGACCGTGCGGCCGAGCTTCCGTGGCGTGGATGGCAGCGAGGGCGAGTACGCCGAAGGCATCGGCGAGGCGCAGGACATGCTGGCGGTGATCGCGCACCTGCGTAACGAGTATCCCGGCCTGCCGTTGGCGCTGGTGGGCTTTTCCTTCGGCGCCTATGTGTTCGCCCGTGTGGCCAGCGAGTTGTCACCGCCGGCAGATGCACTGGTGCTGATGGGCTTGCCGGTGGGCACGGTTCCCGGCGGCCGCGATTACCAAGCGCAAGCGGTGCCGGCCGAGTGCCTGCTGCTGCATGGCGAGGCGGACGAGATGGCGCCGCTGGCCAATCTGCTGGATTGGGCGCGCCCGCAGCAGCGCGAAGTGCTGCTTTACGCCGGCGCCGACCACTTCTTCAAGGGTTGCCTGGAGCGTGCCGTGGAACGCGTGCTGGAGCACCTGTCCCGCGCGATCAACTGAGCGCCTGCCGCCCTAATTCACGCAGATACGACCAGGGGTAGATGCCGCGGTCGTGGCCATCGTCGAACACCAGTTGCACGCCATAGCCCTGCAGGTTGAGTTCCTGCAGGGCGACTCCGGCCGCGACCAGGTCGATACGTCCCTGAAGACGCGCGGCCCGGCACTGCGAGCAAGGGCAGGCGCCGCGCAGGCGGGCGAAGGCGATGTACTGCTCGACGCCGTCGTCCCAGCGGATGCGCAGCTGACCCTCTGTGCTGGAGCGATGCAGCGCGACCGGCGTGTTCATGTGTTCTGCCCGAGTTGAGCGAGGGCGATGCGCACGGCCTTGCGGACTTCCGGGTCGCCGTCGTGCTCGGCATTGCGCAGGGCTTCGATGGCGTCGCCATTACCGAGCTCACCCAGTGCCAGCGCCGCCTCCTTGCGCAGGTTGCTGATGCTGTGGCTGAGCACGACCTTCAGGCCTTCCAGCGCCGGCAGATAGCGCAGCTTGCCCAGCGAGCGGGCGGCACGCAGGCGCACCTGCCAGAAGTCGTCCTCCAGCGCCTGCACCAGCGCCTCGCCGGCTTCGGGCAGGGCGAGCTTGCCGAGAGTGCCGGCCGCTTCCTCGCGGACCTGCCAGGCGGAATCGGCCAGGGCGGCCTGCAGGGCCGGCAGCACGCTGGCGTCGATGGCCAGGCCGAGCGCGCCGGCGGCGGCGCGGCGGACTTCGGCGTCCGGGTCGTCGCGGGTCAGGCGCGCCAGGTGCGGCAGGGCGTCGCTGCGCTTGAGCCAGCCGAGGATGCCCACGGCTTCGCGGCGTACGCCGGCGTCGGTGTCTACCAGTGCGTTGAGCGCAGGCTCGGCAGCCTCTTCCAGGCGCAGCTCGCGCAGGGCCCGCAAGGCGCTACGGCGCACGAAGATATCGGCGTGAGTTGCCCAGGGAAGCAGGTGCACCCCAGCTTCGGCGGTCTTCAGCTCGCTCAGGCTCTGGGCGGCGGCTGCGCGAACGTCGTCGTCGCTGTCGGCCAGGGCCTGGCAGAGGGCGTCCACCACCTCGGGTTCTTCCCAGGCTTCCAGCAGGCGTGCGGCTTCGGCGCGGACGTTGGCGGCTTCGTCACCGGTCAGGGCCGCGGCGAGCCAGGGCAGGCCATCGGGATCTTCCAGGTCGGCCAGTTCGATCAGGGCGATGCGGCGCACCCCGGCGTCGGCATCCTGCAGGCGCGGTTGCAGGTCGAGGATGTCGGGGTTGTCGGTGCTGATGTGGTAAGAGCGGTTGAAGTCAGTCATATGGCGAATCGCGGTATCCGTTGAGGAGTGGGCAGGCCCAGGGGCGTCAGGCGCGGCAGCTGGCGGCCGTCTTCGTGGCGCAGCAGTTCCAGGCAGTGGCGCTTGAGCCGGGAGAATTCAGGCGTGGTGAGCAGGTCGGCGTGGCGCGGGCGCGGGAAGTCGAGGCGGATGTCTTCGAGGATGCGTCCGGGGCGCGGGCTCATGACCAGGATGCGGTCGGCGAGGAACAGCGCCTCGTCGATGTCGTGGGTGATGAACAGCACGCTGGTGCGCAGGCGCGTCCAGATCTCCAGCAGCAGTTCCTGCATCATCATCCGTGTCTGCGCATCGAGGGCGCCGAAGGGTTCGTCCATCAGCAGCAGGCGCGGCTGGTTGATCAGCACCCGGGCGATTTCCACGCGTTGCTGCATGCCGCCGGAGAGCTGCGCTGGCCAGCGCTCGGCGAAGCCGCTCAGGCCCACCAGCTGGAGCATCTCGTCGGCCTGGCGATGGCGCTCTGCGCGGGGCACGCCGCGCATCTTCAGGCCGAAGGCGACGTTGTCGCGCACCCGCCGCCAGGGCAGCAGGGTGTGGTGCTGGAAGACCATGCCGCGTTCCGGCGATGGGCCGGCGACAGAGCTGCCGTCCACCTCCAGCTTGCCAGCGCTGGGCGCCAGATGCCCGGCCAGTGCGCCAAGCAGGGTGGACTTGCCGCAGCCGGACGGGCCGAGCACGCAGACGAATTCGCCCGGCTCGATGGAGAAACTCAGGGACTGCACGGCTTCGAAGGCGTCGCGGCCGCTACCCAGGTGGATCGACAGGCCATCGACTCGCACGCGCCCCGGCGCGCTGGCGGGCAGGGTCATGGCTTGCCTCCCGCCTGGCGCTGCCAGGGCGTGGCCAGGGCGCCGAGCTGGCGCACCAGCAGGCTGCTGGCCATGCCGAGGACGCCGATCAGCAGCATGCCGACAACGATGTCGGGATAGTTCTGCAAGGTGTAGGACTCCCAGGTGTAGTAGCCGATGCCCCATTGCCCGGAGATCATCTCGGCGGTGACCAGGCAGAACCACGAGGTGCCCATGCCGATCGCCAGGCCGGTGACTATGCTCGGCGCGGCGCCGGGCAGCACCACTTCGCGCAGCAACGCCAGGCGGCCGGCGCCGAGGCTGCGGGCGGAGGCGAGCAGGCGTGGGTCCACCGCTTCCACGCCGTGAATGGTGTTGAGCAGGATGGGGAACAGCGCGCCGGTGAAGGTGATGAAGATCATCGACAGCTCGGAGCTGGGGAACATCAGGATCGCCAGCGGAATCCACGCCACCGCCGGAATCGGTCGCAGCACTTCCAGCGGCGGCAGCAGGCTGTCGCGGGCCCAGCGACCGCGACCGATGAGCAGCCCGAGGAGGATGCCGGCAAAGGCCGCCAGCAGGTAGCCGGCCAGCACGCGCAGCAGGCTGCTACCCAGGTGACGACCGAGCTTGCTCGATTGCGCGAGGTTCCAGGCGGCGTCGAGTACGTCACGCGGGCCGGGCACGTTGGCGAAGGTGACCAGACCGAGGTTCACGTGGCGCGCGCTAAGCACCTGCCAGAGCGCGAGGCAGGCCAGCAGCGAGGCCAGGCGCAGGCTCCAGCGGGTGAGGGTGGTGGTGTTCATCATCGATCTCCGTCGAACCCCGGCGCGCGCGGCACCGGGGTTTCACCTCAGCGACTGGCCACGGCCTGCTGGCTGGCAGCGGCGAAGTCGGCAACATCACCACCGTGCTGGTGGGCGAAGGCGTCGGCCTGTTCGCGCAGCAGGAAGGCGTCCAGGGCACCGTCCTTGCCACGAACGAACCATGCCTGGCTGGCCAGCAGCTTGATGCCGCTGTCGCTGGCCTGGGCGTATACCGCGCGGATGTCCTTGCCCTGTTGCTTGAGCTCGGCGAGCTGGCCGAGGGCTTCCCTGGCGGTCGCGTAGCTGCGCACCTTCGGCTCGCCGCGGACCCAGATCTGCGCAACCTTGCGGGTATCGCTGATCGGCTTGTTGGTGAGCACATCGTTACCCAGCAGCGGCTGCTGCGCGTAGTTCTTCAGCGCAACGTCGTAGTCGGCGCCGGACGCCTTGAAGGCCGCGCGGATATAGCGGTCGTCGACGAACTGCTCGACGTTCAGCCCGCGGTCGGCCTTTTTCAGCAGCTTCAAGGTGTCGATGGCGGTGGCCACGGCCTGGCGGTATTCCGGCTTCCAGGTCAGGTCGCGCGTCTGCAGGCCGAGCGGGCCGTGGAACAGGTAGTTCACCTCGGCGGGGATGCCGGCGACCTTTTCGATCAGCTCGCTGTATTTCTCCGGCTCCTTGGCCAGCAGTTGGTTGGCCTCATAGGTCGCGCGCAGGTAGGCCTCGACGATTTCCGGGTACTGCTGCGCGTAATCGGCTTCCACCAGCGCGCCGTGGAAGGTCGGCGCCTTGGCTTGCGAGCCGTCGTAGATTTTGCGGGCGATGCCACGGCTTTCGAACAGCTCGGCGAAGGGCACGAAGTCGGCGTGGGCGGCGATCTTGTTGGCTTGCAGCGCAGAACCGGCGACCTCCGGCGGCTGCGCGATGATGGTGACGTCTTTCTCCGGGTCCCAGCCCTGCGCGGCGATGGCCCGCAGCAGCAGGCCGTGGGCGGTGGAGGCGAAGGGTACCGAGATGGTCTGGCCCTTGAGTTCGGCCAGCGACTGCACCTTGGAGGAGGCGGGCACGACTATGCCGTTGCCGCTGCCCTCGATGCTGCCCGAGAGCACGCTGATGAACAGGCTGCGCTTGCCGGCGGCTTCATGGGCGACGCCGTTGAGCGAGCCGGGGAAGTCGGCCATGGCGCCGAAGTCGAGCTTGCCGGCGACCATCTCGTTGGTCAGCGGTGCGCCGCTGGTGAAGTTCTTCCACTGCACGTCGTACTGCGCGTCCTGGTACTTGCCGTCGTGCGGCAGGTACTTGTCGAGCAGGCCGAGTTCGCGGATCAACAGGCCGCCGGCGGCGCAGTTGATGGTGGTGTCCTGGGTGCCGATGGCGACGCGGATGGTCTCGCCGTGGGCGGTGATACTGGCAATGGCGAGCGCGAGGCCGGCCAGGGTGGTGCGCAAGGTCATGGGTGTTCCCCTCGAATCGTGAGTGTTGGAATCGTCTCCGCCGCAGGCCTTGCGGTGGGAAACGAGGGGCGGTGCATCAGGCGTCCGGCGGTGGGGCCGGATGGCGTTTCTTATGGGTTGTTCGGGCTTTTCGTAGGAGCGAGCTTGCTCGCGAACAGCCCCTCTGCTGGCTCTGATTCGCGAGCAAGCTCGCTCCTACAAGAGCAAGAGCGGCTGCTGGTTCAACGCAGGAGGTACGGAATCTCCACGCGCACCGCGCCGGTCGGGCAGTCCTTCTCGCAGGGCATGCAGTACCAGCATTCGTCGAAGGCCATGTAGGCCTTCTGGGTGGCGGGGTTGATCGCCAGCAGGTCCATCGGGCAGACCTCGACGCAGACGGTGCAGCCCTTGTCGGCGATGCACTTGTCCTCGTCCACCGTCACCGGGGCGCTGGAGCGGAAGAAGATTTCCTGGGGTTGGTAGGCCATGGCACGCGGTCCTCATCGTGTTGCTTTGCCGGCCGTCGTGGCGGCGGGCTGGTTGTTCAGGTCGAGGGTTCGGCGCGGCGGCTCGAGCCCCTCTCCCCAGCCCTCTCCCTGAAGGGAGAGGGGGCCGTTCGGAGTCGTGGATGTTTCTGTGTTCGTCGGCTGGCTCCGTGTTCATTGCTGGCGCCGATCGAGCTCCCTCTACCGCGTGCGGGAGAGGGCGGGGGGAGAGGCGCTCTTCGATCAGCCGAAACGCCTCAAGCCGCCTCGCTCTTCACCCGCAGCTTCTCGTAAGCCTGTTGCTCGTCCTCATCCAGCGCGATCACATAGGGCTCGATGGGCTTCTTGAAGCTGGTCATCTCGCCGTCGTCGCCCTTCTTCAGGTGCGCATGACAGAACCAGTCGGTATCGTTGCGCAGCGGGTAGTCCACGCGGTGGTGGTACAGGCCCCAGCGGCTTTCGGTGCGGAACAGCGATGCGCGGGCGGCCATCTCGGCGCAGTCGCGGATCACGCTGACTTCCATGGCGCGCATCAGCTCGTGGGGGTTGTTGGCCTTGAGCTGGTCGAGGTCGCGGGCGATCTCGGCGAAGCGCTGCAGGCCGATCTCCATCTTCTTGGTCACCTTGGGCGGCTGCAGGTAGTCGTTGACCATGCGCCGCAGCTTGTACTCGACCTGTGCTGGCGGCAGGCCGTGTTCGCGCTTCAAAGGCGCGAAGACGCGTTCACGCTCGCGCTCCACCTGGGCACTATCGACTTCGCTGAACTCGCGGCCGGCCACGTACTGCGCGGCATTGGCGCCGGCGAACCAGCCGTAGGTGAAGGCGCCGAGCATGTAGTTGTGCGGCACGGCCGCCATGTCGCCGGCCGAGTACAGTCCTTTCACGCTGGTTTCGGCCTTCTCGTTGACCCACACGCCCGAAGCCGAGTGGCCGGAGCAGAAACCGATCTCGGAGATGTGCATCTCCACCATCTGCTGGCGATAGTCGGTGCCGCGGTTGGCGTGGAACTGGCCGCGGCTGGGGCGCTCGTTGCTGTGGAGGATGTCCTCGATGGTCTGGATGGTTTCCTCGGCCAGGTGGTCCAGCTTGAGGAACACCGGGCCGTTGCCGCCTTCGAGCTCCTGGTGGAACTCCCACATCATCTGGCCGCTCCAGTAGTCGCACTCGATGAAGCGCTCGCCCTTGCTGTTCGCGGTGTAGCCACCCAGCGGGCCGGTGACGTAGGCGCAGGCCGGGCCGTTGTAGTCCTTGATCAGCGGGTTGATCTGGAAACACTCCAGGTTCGAGAGTTCCGCCCCCGCGTGGTAAGCCATGGCATAGCCGTCGCCGGCATTGGTGGGGTTCTCGTAGGTGCCCATCAGGTAGCCGGACGAGGGCAGGCCCAGGCGGCCGGCGGCGCCACAGGCGAGGACCACTGCCTTGGCGCGGATCACCTGGAACTGCGCGGTGCGGCAGTCGAAACCGAGCAGGCCGTTGACCGCGCCGTTGGCGTCGGTGAGCAGGCGCGTGACCACCAGGCGATTGGTGATCTCGATGCGTGCGCGCTTGAGCTGGCGATACAGCACCTTCTTGATGTCATGGCCCTCGGGCATGGGCAGCACGTAGGCACCCATGTGGTGCACCTTCTTCACCGCGTAGTCGCCGACTTCGTCCTTCTCGAACTTCACGCCCCAGCGGTCCAGCTGCTGCAGGGTTTCGAAACTGTGGGTGGCGTAGGCGTAGACCGCTGCCTGGTTGACGATGCCGTCGTTGGCGACGGTGATCTCCTTGGTGTACTGCTCGGGCGTGGCGTGGCCGGGAATGATGGCGTTGTTCAGCCCGTCCATGCCCATGCTGATGGCGCCGCTGCGCTTGACGTTGGCCTTGTCCACCAGCAGCACGCGCAGATCACGGTTGGCTTCCTTGGCCTTGATCGCGGCCATCGGGCCGGCGGTGCCACCGCCGATCACCACGATGTCGTAGGCGAGCTCCTTGTCCTCGGGAATCTGGGAAAGGTCGAACTGGCTCATTGCTGCTGTCCCTTGTGGCGGTCGATGCGCAGGCGGTACTGGAAGGCGTCGCCGCGGTAGTAGAGGTGTTCGTAGTCCAGCGGCGCGCCGTCGGCGGTATGGGTCAGGCGCTCGATGCGCATCACCGGCGAGCCTTCCTGCACCTCCAGCGCACGGGCCAGCTCGGCGTCGGCGAGGATGGCGTCGATGGCGAGATCGGCGTGGCCCAGGGGCAGGGCGCAGTCGTTCTCCAGGATCAGGAAGATGTCGCGGCTGACCAGATCGGCCTTTTCCAGACGCTTGCCGACGTGCTCGGGCAGCCAGGTTATCTCCAGCGATACCAGCTCACGATTGACCAGGCGGGCGCGCTTGATCTGCACCACGTTTTCGCCTTCGGCCAACTGCAGGCGCGCGGCGACCTGGGTGTTGGCCGGCACGGTCTTGAAGCTGCGCAGGCGGTTGATCACCTCGTAGCCGCGCTGGGTCATGGATTCGCCCAGGCCCTGCAGCGTGCTGACGTTCTGGAAGGCCTTGGGCTTGGCGACGAAGGTGCCCTTACCATGGATTTTGAAGATCAGCCCTTCCTTCTGCAGGTCGCCGAGCGCCTGGCGCACGGTGATGCGGCTGACGTCGAAGGCCTTGCCCAGCTCAGCCTCGGACGGCATGCGGCTGAGCGGTGGGTAGGTGCCGTCGAGGATGCGCGTGCGCAGGATTTCCTTGAGCTGGCTGTAGAGAGGAACGGGCGAGAGGGGGAGTAGTTCGGCCATAGTTCATAACTTGTTATGACGAGTTACCGAAACTATAAAAGGAATAATTGATTCAGGACAAGAAACGATTTCGCATAAGCATAGAAAGCGCCGTCAGCAGGGGTATCTCAGGTTTTTTGTAGGAGCGAGCTTGCTCGCGAACGGGGCATCCGGGCATCCCGGCATGAAGCGGTTCGCGAGCAAGCTCGCTCCTACAAGGCGACCAGTGCGCTTGCGAATGCCTCAGAACGGCCGGCTACCGGACAGGCTGATGCGCTTCAAGCGGCGCTTCTCGCTGGCCGGGAAAGCGTTGCGACCGTGCAGCACGGCCTGGTTGTCCCACCAGACGATGTCGCCGACCGACCATTTGTGGCTGTAGATCAGATCGGGCTTCTGCAGGTGCTCACGCAGTTTTTCCACCAGCGCAGCGCCGTGTTGCGGATCGGCGCCGGGGATCTCCACCTCGGTGTGCACCGAGAGGAACAGCACACGCTTGCCGTTCTCCGGGTGGGTCCGCACCAGCGGGTGCTCGGTGCCCTGGATGGGCTCGATCTCGGGCGTGCGATAGCGCACGAACGTGCCGTTGTAGCCGCCGTTCTTCAAGCGGATGAACGGGTTGTAGTTGATCAGGCGCAGAGGATCGATCTCGGTGCGGGTTGCCTCGTCCAGTGTCTCGTAAGCGCGTGCGAGGTTGGTGAACTGGGTTTCGCCGCCAGTCCTGGGCACCTCCAGCGCATAGAGGAAGGAGCCGGAAGAGGGCACCGGCGTCCATTGGTGGTCGACGTGGGCCGGCAGGGCGAAGTTGCCCAGCTCGCCGTCCTCGGTGTTGGCCACCTTGACGATGTCGGGGGCCTTGCCGTCGGCGCCCGAAGACAGCACCGGCACGTCCGCCGGCGGCTGGAACACTGCACCGAACAGGGTGGCGAAGCGCAGGTATTGCTGATCGTCGAGCTGCTGGTCCTTGAATATCAGAATGTGATGCTCGCGATGGGCCTGCTTGATCGCCAGGATCTGTTCAGGCGTCAGTGGCTCGCGGGCGTCGAGGCCACGTACTTCGGCGCCCAGCGGGGCGTCGAGGGGGACGATGGCGAAGGGTTCGGCGGTGGTTTGTTTTAGGGCGGATTGGGTCATGTTTCAGTGCTCCGTTCAGGCATGGGCGGCCCTCTCCCTAACCCTCTCCCTGAAGGGAGAGGGGACAGGATCGGTGCCAGGCAAAACCAGGCGGCAGCCCTGCACCAGAGGTGTCAGGACTGCACGTGAAGTACGCTTCAATCGGATGCTCCCTCTCCCTTCAGGGAGAGGGCTGGGGAGAGGGTTAAGCGGCAGAGGACCTTCAAACCTTCTTGATCGTCCGGCTGCGCTGTCCGTCGATGCCTACCGGCACTTCGCCGTGGAGCGTCACGCGGCGCACGATGCGCGGCTGGGTGCCGTAGTCGTCCACCGCATAGTGCTGGGTCGCGCGGTTGTCCCAGATGGCCACGTCGCCCGGCTGCCAACGCCAGCGCACGGTGTTCTCCAGGCGGGTGACATGGCCCTGCAGCACGGCGAAGAGATGCGCCGAGTCATGCTGCGAGAGGCCCTTCAGGCGCTTGACGAAATGCCCCAGCAGCAGCGTCTTCTCGCCGCTGATGGGGTGCACGCGCACCACCGGGTGCTCGGTCTCGTAGACGGTGGAAGTGAATACCTTGCGGTATTCCTCCAGGCGCGCCGGATCGACGTTCGGGCGCACGCTGGCGTAGTCGTATTCGTTGCTGTGCACGGCCCAGAGCGAGTCGGCCAGCGCCTTCAGCTCCGGCGTCAGGTCGTCGTAGGCGGTGGCGGTATTGGCCCAGACGGTATCGCCGCCAGACTCCGGTGCCACCACGTTGCGCAGGATCGAGGCCTTGGGATAGGCGTCGACGAAGGTCACGTCGGTGTGCCAGGAGTTGGCGCGGCGGCCCTGGGCGCCGTCGAGCTCCAGCAGGTAATGGGTACCTTCCTGTACCGGTACGGTGGGGTGTGCCACCGGCTCACCGAGCAGCTTGGCGAAGGCTTCCTGGCCCTGGTCGTCGAGCTGGGTCTGGCCACGGAAGAAGATCACCTTGTGCTTCACCAGTGCGGCCTGGATGGCGTCGATGGTGGCCCCATCGAGATTGCCGGAAAGGGTCACGCCGCGAATCTCGGCACCGATGCGGCCGGCCACCGGGTGGATGTCGAGGCTTACTGCGTTCTGCTTGATAGCGTGTGCTGCGTTGCTCATCTCATCGTCCTCTTGCTGTGGCAATAGAGCCGCGCTCGGGCGCGGCGGATGGGGATCAGAAGTCGTATCGAACCGAGGCGCCCAGGGTGCGTGGCTGCCCCACCGAGGCGGTGTAGGAGCCGTTGATGCTGGCGAAGGCGGCCAGGTAGTAGTCCTTGTCGAAGGCGTTCTTCAGCCAGACGGAAGCGTCCAGCTGACCGTCGCCGAGGTCCTTGCGCAGGCCGACGGAGAAGTTCGCCAGGCCGTAGCCGTCGATCTTCGAGAGGTCGGAGTTGTCCAGCGTGCCCTCGGCTTCGGAGCGGTAGGAGTAGCTGCCGGTCACGTAGGGGCGGATGCCGTCGTCGAGGTTCCAGGCGTATTCGCCATTGAGGTTGGCGATCCACTTCGAGGCCCCGACAACCCTGTCGCCGGTGAGGTCGCAGGTGGCCGGTGCGCCCGGCTGGGTGGAGATTTCCGCCGGGCACGGGGCGTCCTTGAACGACAGGTAGGTAACGTCGTTGTAGGAGCCGTTGAAGTTCAGTGTCAGGCCGCGGATCGGCAGGGCGGTGGCTTCGAACTCCAGGCCGCGCGAGCGCACGCTGCCGGCGTTGGAGAGCACCGAGACCAGCTGGGTCGAGCCCGGCGGCTGGTACAACGTGGTCGCCTGGTAACCGTGGATGCCGGTCCAGAAAATGTTGGTGTTGAGTTGCAGGCGGTTGTCGAACAGGGTGGTCTTGATCCCCAGTTCGGCGTCGTTGGCGCGTTCCGGGCCGACCAGCAGGGAGTCCGCGCCTGCCGTCGGCGCACTGGCCACGGCGAGGTTGACGCCGCCGGACTTCTCGCCGTGGGACAGCGAGGCATAGCCCAGCAGGTCGTCGGTGAACTGGTAGCTCAGGCTCAGCAGCGCCGAGGGAGCGAAGCTGTACAGGCTGAGGTCACCCGAGTCGTAGGCGCCCAGCTGGTTGCGCCGCACCACCGCGCCGACGCCGGTGACCGGCGCGCCGCCCACCGGGTCGAAGCGTTCGACCTTGGCGTCCTTCTCCTCGTAGGTACCGCGCAGGCCGGCGGTGAAGTCCAGCTTGTCGGTGAGGTGCCAGGTGCCCTGGGCGAACAGCGCGAAGCTGTCGGTCTCGATCTTGCCGTTGGCTTTCGAGTAGGTGTTGTTCAGCGCATTCAGGTTGGTGCCGAGCAGGTAGCGGTCGGCCAGCGGGCCGTAGTCCGTGAAGGTCTTGTTGCCCAGGTTCTGGTTGAACGCATAGGCCCCCAGCACGTAGTCGAAGAAGCCGCCGGTGGGCGAGGCCAGGCGAATCTCCTGGGAGAACTGGCGGTCGTGCACCTCCACGCCGGTATTGTTGATCGCCGAGACGTTGAGCTGCTCGTCGTTCGCCGGGGTGAAGTGCCAGTAGCGGTAGGCGCTGATGGACGTCAGCTTGTAGCCGCCGTTGAGGTTCCAGTTGGCCTCCACCGAACTGCCACCCTGGTGCACGCTGACGTGCTGGCGGCTGTTGATGTTGACCTTGTGGCGGTCCGGATCGCGAATGGGCGAGGCTCCCACCGCGGCGGCACGCTGCCAGAAGCGGTCGGCGGCGCCGTACACCACCATGCTGCCGTTGCTGGAGTCTTCCTCGTTGTAGTCGTTGATCCAGCGCAGGTCGAAGTCCTCGTTGGGCTTGAACAGCAGTTGCCCGCGGATGCCCTGGCGCTCGCCGCCGTTGAGGGTGTTGTCGTCGTGGATGTTCTTGATATAGCCATCGTCGCGGGTGCGGTAGGCGGACACGCGCCCGGCCAGGGTGTCGGTCAGCGCGCCGGAGACGGTGCCCTTGCCCTGGAAGTAGCCGTCCTGGCCGCCGGAAACTTCCACGCTGCGCTCAGGCGTGAAGGTCGGTGCGCGGGTGCTGATGTTCAGCACGCCAGCCGTGGTGTTCTTGCCGAACAGGGTGCCCTGCGGGCCGCGCAGCAGTTCCAGTTGCTCGATGTCCAGCAGGTCGAATACCGCCATGCCCGGGCGGCCGAGGTAGACGTTGTCCAGGTAGACCCCGGCGCTGCCTTCCAGGCCGTCGCTGGCCGGGTTGTTGCCGATGCCGCGCACGGCGATGCTCGATTGCCGCGCGTGGATAAAGGCGACGTTCACGCTGGGCAGGATCTGCTGCAGGTCCTGCACTTTGTAGACGCGCTGGGTTTCCAGCGTTTCGCCGCCGACCACGGTGATCGGCGTGGGCACCTTCTGCGAGTCTTCCTCGCGGCGGCGGGCGGTGACGGTGACCTTGCCCAGTGTGGCGTCGGCCTTGGCCGGCGCGGCGCTGACGGGCTTGCTGGTTTCACCGCCGGTGGTGGCGTCCTCGGTTTCTTCGGCGAGCACCGGCAGGGCGCCGCCCAGGGCCAGCAGCAGGACCACGGCGTAGTCCGGAGCCCGCAGCCGGCGCGCTTTGAAGGGGAAGGGCGAATGTCTCGAAGTCATGCTGTGTCCTTGTCTGTCCGCGCCAATCGCGGGCAAAAGGGAGCCGCGCCACGCGGGAGTGGCGAACGACGTTTTTGGTGTGGGTAGGTGCGGCTTCGGCTGTCAGCGACAGCGGGACAGGCACATTCGCGAGGAAAGGAGGTGCAAGGCTGGCATCGGGCGACTCCTGGTCTGAGCTATATTCTTAGTTCATAAAAGAATAGATGTTTGTTTTATTCTTCGTTGACGGAATAAGAGCTTGCATTTAAAACCAGCGCATAACGAGCGGCAAATGCCTTTGCCCACTATTTTCAATGCCGGAAATGCATCATGGATCTGCGCCAACTCCGCTACTTCATCGCCCTCAACGAACACCGCAGCTTCGTTCGCGCCGCCGATGCCATGGGCATCACCCAGCCGGCGTTCAGCCGCAGCATCCAGGGCCTGGAGCAGGAGCTGGGTTGCCGTCTGGTGGACCGTGGCAGCAAGGACCTGCGCCCGACTCCCGAGGGCCAGGTGGTGCTGCAGCACGCGCTGAGCCTGGTGCAGGGCGCCAACAACCTGAGCCACGCGGTGGCCCGGCTGAACAAGCTGGACTCGGGCGAACTGCGCTTCGGCAGCGGCCCGGCGCCTGCGCAGAAACTGGTGTCCGACGCCGTGTCACGTTTCGTCCAGCGCTACCCGCGCATCCACATCCAGTTCGGCGTGGACAACTGGGAGCGCCTGGCGCGTAGCCTGAGCCGCGAGGAGATCGAGTTCTTCGTCGCCGACATCCGCCATTTCGAGGCCGACCCGAACTTCCAGACTCGCGCGCTGAAGCCGCGCAGCGGCCTGTTCTTCTGCCGCGAGGGGCACCCGCTGCTGGCCAAGGAAAGCCTCTCGACCAACGACATGTTCGCCTACCCGCTGGCGGCCACCCTGATCCCGCCCAGCGCGCGGAAGATGCTCGCCAACCTGAGCGGCAAGATCGACATCACCACCAACGTGCAGTGTGAGGACATGGCCTCGCTGGTGCGCATCGTCAGCCAGACCGACGCCATCGGCATCGCCGTGGAAGAGGCGTTGAGCGAGCCGATGGCGCGCGGGGAACTGGTGCGCCTGCACTTCCGCAATCTGCCGCAGAACGTCGATATCCTCCAGGCCCGCTGCGGCATTGTCACTCGCAGCGGCGACCGTCTCTCGGCGGCGGCGCGGGCGATGATCGAGCTGCTCGTGGACCTGGACGCGGGAGTGGAAAGCGAGGTGGCGTGACGGCGGCGTTCCGCTACTTTCGGATAGACCCGCCGCGACCCAAGTAGCATGGGGTCCGTCCCGGCCGCTTCGTAGAATGCCTTCGTCGATATCCTGACTGGGCGTACGCCATGCACGAAACACAAGGAGTCGTTCGCGGCATGTCCAGTGCCCGCGACGTCGAGGCGGTGGCCCAGGACCTGGCGCGCCAGCTGATCCACCCCAACCTCGGCTTTGTGCTGTTCTTCTGTTCTGCCGAATACGACCTGCCGGCGCTTGCCGCCGCGCTGGAGCAGTACTTCGGCGGCATCGACCTGGCCGGCTGCACCACCGCAGGGGAGATCACCCCGCAGGGCTATGGACGTGGCTGTGTGACTGCCGTCGGGTTCGATCTGCGCAGCTTCGCCATCTCCTGTGCGTTGGTGGACGAGATGGAGCGCTTCAGCCTGATCGACGCGCAACAGATGGTCGAATCGCTGGTGGCGGACTGCCGCAGCGCCGGGCTGGCGCCGATCAAGGACCACAGTTTTGCCCTGACCCTGCTCGACGGGCTTTCCAGCCGCGAGGAGGTGGTGCTCGCCGCGCTAAGCGCTGCGCTGGGCGCCATCCCGCATTTCGGCGGCTCGGCCGGCGACGACAATCACCTGACCCACACCCACGTCTATTACCAGGGCCAGTTCCACACGGGCGCGGCGGTGGTGGTGCTGTTCAATACCTGGCTGGACTTCGAGGTGTTCACCACCCACCACGTGCTGCCCAGCGAGGAGAAGTTGGTGGTCACCCGCGCCGACAGCGACAGCCGCCGTGTGCTGGAGCTCAACGCCGAGCCGGCCGCGCTGGAGTTCGCCCGGCTGGTCGGGGTGCCGCTGGAGCAACTGGACTTCTCGCTGTTCCCGGCGCATCCGTTGGCGGTGCGGGTGCGCGACCAGTACTACGTACGCTCCATCCAGCAGGTCAACGACGACCTCAGCCTGACCTTCTACTGCGCAGTGGAGAACGGCATCGTCCTCACCGCCATGAGTACCGGGCCGTTGCTGCCGGGGCTCGAAGCGCAGTTTCAGCGCCTGCACGAACGCCTCGGGCCGCCACTGCTGACCATTGGCTGCGACTGCTTCCTGCGGCGCCTGGAGCTGGAGGTGGCCGGCGATACCGAACCCACCGCCGAGTTTCTCCGCAGCCAGCAGGTGATCGGCTTCAACACCTACGGGGAACAATTCAATGGCATGCATATCAACCAGACCTTCACCGGTGTCGCCATTGGCCGTCCTCGGGGCAACGCCGGATGCTGAGCTGCTCGCGCGCATCGATGAGCTGCAGCGCGACAATCACAAGCTGCAGCGGATCAATGCGGCGCTGATCGAGCGCGTCGAGTCGGCTGCCTCGCGGGGTGACAACGCCTACGGCGCCTTCCAGCATTCGGTGGTGCTGGCCGAGCAGGTGCGCGAACGCACCGACGCGCTGAGCGAGGCGATGGTCGAGCTGAAGTCCAGCAACCAACTGCTCAGCGATGCGCGCCTGCGCGCCGAGACCGCGCACCAGCA
The DNA here is from genome assembly GCF_057444315.1 of Pseudomonas sp. PVC-3-1. Lineage (NCBI taxonomy): Bacteria > Pseudomonadati > Pseudomonadota > Gammaproteobacteria > Pseudomonadales > Pseudomonadaceae > Pseudomonas > Pseudomonas sp. PVC-3-1. The sequence continues at coordinate 4,417,218 of NZ_CM172023.1, read as the reverse complement.
CCTGCTGGATGCCATCGAGAGCATCTCCGACGCCTTCGTGCTGTTCGATCCGCAGCAGCGCATCGTCCTGTACAACGAGCGCTTCCGTGCGTTCTGGGCGCAGACCCGCGCCCGTGTCGGTGCAGGAACGCGGCTCGCCGAAGTACGCCGGCTGGCGCAGAGCAGCGGGCTGATCGTCGAGGAACAACGCAGCAACGACGACGAACACACCCTCTATCGCCTGCGTAATGACCGCTGGGTACGCGTTACCGAGCGGCCGACCCGCGACGGCGGCCTGGTCGTGCTCTACAGCGACATCACCGAGATCAAGCAGAATGAAATGGCCCGCCGCGAACAGGCGGTGGCGCAGAAGTCGCACCTGCTGCAGCGCGCCGTGGACAACCTGTCCCAGGGCGTCGCCATGGTTGGCGCCGATGGCGCGCTGGAGCTGTGGAACCGGCGCTTCCTGGAACTTTGCGGGTTGGCGCCGATCGAGGCACACCGGCCCTTCGCCGAGGTCATGGCCGACAGCGAACTGCCGCTGCTGACCCCGCGCAGCCGGCCGCGCAAGGGCGAGGCGGAGGGCGTGATCGAGCAACGCCTGTTCGACGGGCGCATGCTGGAAATCCGCACCCACGCGCTGCCCACCGGCGGCTTCGTCAACACCTTCACCGACATCACCGAGCGCTACCGGCATGCCGAGGCGCTGCGCGAAAGCGAGCGCTGGATCCGCCTGATCACCGATCAGGTGCCGGCGCTGATTGCCTACCTGACTGCGGACCTCGACTACGACTTCACCAACAAGGTCTACGAGGAGTGGTACCGCTGGCCCAGCGGCTCGATGCTCGGGCGCAACCTGCGCGAGGTGCACAGCGCCGAGCACTGCCAGCGCCTGGAGCCGTACTTCGAGCGCGCGCTGTCGGGCGAGAGCGTGACCTTCGAGATCGCCGAGACCAACCTTGCCGGGCAGGAGCGCTACATGCAGCGCTCCTACGTGCCCAACCGCCAGGCTGACGGTACGGTGAGCGGGCTGTTCGTGCTGATCCGCGATATCACCGAGCGCCGCCGCACTGCCGAGGCGCTGCACCAGGCCTACCAGAACCTCGAGCAGCGGGTACGTGAGCGCACTGCCGAGCTGACCAGCCTGAACGACCAGCTCAAGCGCGAGATCGACGAGCGCAGCCAGGTCGAGGGCCGCCTGCGCGAAGCCAAGCGCGAGGCGGAGCAGGCCAACCTGTCGAAGACCAAGTTCCTTGCCGCCGTCAGCCACGACCTGCTGCAGCCGCTGAATGCTGCGCGACTGTTCACCAGCGCGCTCCAGGAGCGCAGCGGCGAGGCGCTGGTGCGCAATATCAGCCAGTCGCTGGAGGATGTGGAGACATTGCTGGGCACGCTGGTGGACATCTCCAAGCTGGATGCCGGGGTGATCAAGCCGGACATCGCCTCGTTCGATGTCAGCGAACTGCTCGGCAACCTTGCCGCTGAATACAGTCAGGTGGCCGCCAGCGAAGGTCTGGCGCTGGACTTCGTGCCCTGCGGCGCGCAGGTGCGCAGCGATATCCAGCTACTGGCGCGGATTCTGCGCAACCTGCTGACCAACGCCATCCGCTATACGCCTTCAGGCAGAGTGCTATTGGGCTGCCGGCGACGCCGGCACAGCTTGTGGATCGAGGTCTGGGACACCGGCGTGGGCATCGCCGCCGACAAGCTTGGCGAGATATTCCAGGAGTTCAAGCGTGGCGATGTGCAGCGCTTCCATCAGGATCGCGGGCTGGGGCTGGGCCTGGCCATCGTCGAGAAGATCGCGCGCATGCTCGGCCATCGCATCCAGGTGGAGTCGGTGCCGGGCAAGGGCTCGCGCTTCGCCATCGAAGTCCCGCTGGCTCGCCGCGTCGCTCGCAGCGCGCCGGAGCCTGAGCGTACCGCCGACGACCTGGTGGAGCGCCTGCGCGGTTCCCGTGTATGGGTGCTGGATAACGATGCCTCGATCTGCGCCGGCATGCGCACGCTGCTGGAAACCTGGGGCTGCCAGGTGGTGACGGCGCTATCGGAAGAGGACCTGGCGCGCCAGGTGGACAACTTCCACGCCGAGTCGGATCTGCTGATCGTCGATTACCACCTCGACGATGGGCTGAACGGAGTCGATGCCGTTGCCTCGATCAACGCCCGGCGCGGCACGCCGCTGCCGGCGCTGATGATTACCGCCAACTACAGCAATGAGCTGAAGCAGCAGGTCCGTGAGCTGGGGCATACGCTGATGCACAAGCCGGTGCGGCCGATGAAGCTGAAGACGGCGCTGTGTCATCTGATCGATGGTGCGCACTGAGTCGGGCGCTGGTCCCATTCTGGAGGAGAGTTCTGTGCACGGATCAGCCCTCACCCTCTCCCAAAGGGAGAGGGACAGATCGTGCCGGAGGGGGTTTGGTTACATCCGATTCCCTCCCTCTGGGCGAGCTTGAGGGCAATAGCTGGCGGGAGCAGGAATTGTAGGAGCGAGCTTGCTCGCGAACCGCCCAATGCGGAAACATCGTTCGCGAGCAAGCTCGCTCCTACGAAAAGCGCTCTTTCACGCGCGCTGGGCGACGGGCGCGCGTACCTTGATAGCAGTCTCAGCCGGCCGGATTCGCGGACAAGGTCCGCTCCTGCAACGAGGCTCCGTCGTTTGAACTTGCCCTCACCCTAACCCTCTCCCACAGGCAGAGGGGACAGATCGTGTCGGAGGGGGGTGGTTACATCCAATTCCCTCCTTCTGGGCGAGCTTGAGGGCAATAGCTGGCGGGAGCAGGAATTGTAGGAGCGAGCTTGCTCGCGAACCGCCCAACGCGGAAACATCGTTCGCGAGCAAGCTCGCTCCTACGAAAAACGCTCTTTCAGGCGCGCTGGGCGACGGGCGCGCGTACCTTGGCCAGCAGGATCAGGGCGATCCCGCCCAGCACCGCCAGAGACACCAGCGCCAGGCGCAGGCTGATGGCTTCGCCCAGCAGCACGGCGCCGGACAGGGCTGCCAGAATCGGCACGCTCAATTGCACTGACGCGCCCTGGATCGCCGACAGTCCCGGCAGCGCGCTGTACCAGATCGCATAGCCGATTCCCGACGCCACCGCGCCGGATAGCACGGCATAAACCACACCCAGGGCGTCCACCCTCAGATCCGAGTGGAAGAACACCGCCAGCAAGGCCGCAAAGGCAATAGCACGGACGAAGTTGCCACTGCTGATTGCCAGCGGATCGCTGCCCTTGCGCCCGAGCAGCGAGTACAAACCCCAGGCCACACCGGACAGCAGCATCAGCAGCGCGCCGGCCAGTGGCGGAGCGCTGGCGCTGGGAAGCAGTTGGGCGAGCAAGCCGCCCAGGGCCAGCAGGAAGCCCAGCAGCGCCTGCCCGCGCAGGCTTTCGCCGCGCACCAGGCCGACCAGGATCATGGTCACCTGCACCGCGCCGAACAACAGCAGTGCGCCGGTGCCGGCGTCCAGTTGCACGTAGGCATAGGAGAAAGCCGCGGCATAGACAAACAGGGCCGCCGCCGCGCGCCAGTTACCGCCTTCGCTGGCGACGCGGCGGCGCAGTTTCAGCAACACGGTGAGCATCAGCGCGCCCGAGAAGATGCGGATGCCGGTAAAGCTCACCGCGTCGATACTGGTGGCCTTCAGGGCCAGGCGGCAGAGAAGGGAGTTGCCGGCGAAGGCGACCATCGCCAGGCCGGTGAGGCTCAGGGTGCGGGTGGAAGGCATCGAGTGGTTCCCGGTAGCGGTCGCAACGGCACGTTATGAATCAGCGGGCCTCGCTTCAGCGGCGAAGGTAGGCGGCGAAGTCGATATCGCCCGCGCAGAGGATGGCCTGCACACGGTTGTGCACCTTCAGTTTGCGCAGGATCGCAGAGACGTGGGCTTTCACCGTGGTTTCGGCGATTTCCAGGTTGTAGGCGATCTGCTTGTTCGACTCGCCCTTGGTCATCCGTTCCAGCACCAGCAACTGCTTGCGGGTCAGCGCCTGCAGCAGTTCCGGCGGGATGCTGTGGTCCTCCTGGCCGCTGCGGCGCGGCGAGGACTTCTGCGTGCGGATGATGTCCGAGGGCAGGTAGACGTTGCCGTTGAGAATCTGCTCGATGGCCTCGGTCATCTGCACGCGCGGCGAGGACTTGGTGATGAAGCCTACGGCGCCGTAGGTGATGGCTTGCAGGACGACCTGCTTGTCCTGCTCGGCGGAGACGATCACCACCGGAATGGTCGGCGCTTCGTTGCGCAGGCTCATCAGCCCGTTCAGGCCATGCATGCCGGGCATGTTCAGGTCGAGCAGGATGAGGTCGAGATCGTCGTGTTCCTGGGTCAGGCCCAGGGCGCTGTCGAGGTCGGCGGTCTCCATCACTTCGCTGCCGGGGAAACCGTCGGCGATGACGTTGTGGATGGCCTCGCGGAACAGCGGGTGATCATCCGCGATCAGGATCTTGTACATGGCCTACACCTCGTTGTTGTCGTTATGGGTGGCGAGCGGCTTGCGGTCGCAGGCTACTACATGTGTCACGGAAGCAGGTGTCACGGAAGCGGTTGCGGTTGGGCGTCCTGCAGGGGCAGTCCTGCCTGTTCCCAGGCGTCGATACCGTCACGGTACCAGTAGAGGCTGGCATAGCCCAGCGCATGGGCGCGGCGTATGGCATTCCAGCTCATCCAGCAGTCGGAACGGCAGTAGAACACCAGCGGGCGTGTGGCATCGCCCTCGGTGAGATGGGCGAGATTCTGCTCCAGATAGGCCTGCCACTGTGGCTCCAGAGTGCCGGTACCGACGTTGGCCAGCCACAGGCTGCCAGGCAGGTTGCGATGCTTTTCGTCCTCGACGAACTGGCCGTTGAGAAAGGTGCGACGGTAGACGTCCACCAACTGGGTCTGCGGCTCGCGCTTGAGCAGCGCCTGCAGGGCGGTGGTGTCGAGGGTGACGGCGTGGTCGGCGGAAGGCGGCGTGGGGCTGCGGTACTGGGACTGGCGGTAGCCGTCGGCGGAAAACAGCGGCGCGTCCTCGGCCTGCGCAGTCGGGAGCGCGAGGACAAGGCTGAGCAGGCACGCGGCGAGGCAGCCGCTCGCGTGGCCGTACAGGGCAGAAGCAAGGCGAGGCATGGCGGTATCTCTAGTCGTTCTTCTTGTAGTGGCCATTAGATGCCGGCTGTGCGGCTTTGGAAATTCGACGTCCGGAGGGGCGAACCGGTACCAAAGTAGTAGGTTTCACCCCTTGCGCAGGGCGGCGTGCTGCGGGTTGAAGGTCACTACGGCGAGGCTGGCGAAGAGCAGCGTCAGGCCCAGGCAGACGCCCGTGGCGAGCAGGTTGAAGCGCTCGTACAGCGCGAAGCGCACCAGCTCCACGGCGTGGCTGAACGGGTTCAGCGCGCACAGCCAGTAGAGCCACTGGCTCGCCTCGCGCATTTTCCACAACGGGTAGAGCGCGGAGGACAGGAAGAACAGCGGGAAGATGACGAAATTCATCACCCCAGCGAAGTTCTCCAGCTGGCGGATGCCGTTGGACAGCAGCAGCCCAAGCGCGCCGAGCAGCAGGGCGGCCAGCAGCAACGCCGGCAGCGCCGCCAGTAGCCCCATGGCCGGTGGTTGCACCCCATACAGCCAGGCGATCAGCAGGAAGGCGTAGACCTGCAGCAGTGACACCAGCGCGGTGGCCAGCAGCTTGCTGGCCAGCAGGAAGGCGCGCGGCAGCGGGCTGGTCAGCAGCACCCGCATGCTGCCCATCTCGCGGTCGTAGACCATCGACAGCGAACCCTGCATGCCGTTGAACAGCAGGATCATGCAGCACAGCCCCGGTACGATGTAGGTCTCGTAGGTGACGTAGGTGTCGTACGGCTCGATGATCGAGATACCCAGCGCGGCGCGGAAGCCGGCGGCGAACACCAGCAGCCAGAGCAGCGGGCGCACCAGTGCACTGAGGAAGCGAGAACGCTGCAGGACGAAGCGCAGCCACTCCCGCACCACGATTCCACGCAGACATTGCCAGTAAGCGCCGGGGCCGAAGTGCGGGTTTTCCAGGGCCTTCATGCGCAAGCCTCCAGGCGGGTCAGACGCTCGAAGGTGCGCTCCAGGTTGCCGGCATCGGGCGCACAGACTTCCCGTGTCTCGCCACGGGCGACCAGCCGGCCACGGTCGAGCACCAGGAGCGCATCCTCGGCGCGCACTTCATCCAGCAGGTGGGTGGTCCAGAGCACCGCCAGGCCGTCTTCGCGGCATAGTCGACGCACGTGTTCGTTGAGCGCCTGGCGCGCCGCCGGGTCGAGGCCGACACTGGCCTCGTCGAGCAGCAGGAGGCGAGGGCGATGCAGCAACGCGCGGGCTATCTCCACCCGGCGACGGTGTCCGCCATTGAGGGCACGCACCCTGTCGCGGCGGCGTTCCAGCAACTGCTGGCGGGCCAGCTCGGCATCGATCCGTTCGTTCGCCACCTGGCGCGGCAGGCCGTGCAGGGCGGCGTGGTAGCGCAGGTTCTGTTCCACGCTCAGGTCCAGGTCCAGGGTGCTCTGCTGGAACACCACACCCAGTTCCCGCAGCGCGAGGCGCGGCTGGCGGCGCAGGCTGCAGCCGAGCACGTCGATCTCGCCCTGCTGCAGGTCGTAGAGCCGGGTGAGCAGGGCGACCAGCGTCGACTTGCCGGCGCCGTTGGGGCCGAGCAGCGCGGTGAAGCGCCCGGCGGGCAGCTCGAACGCGAGGTCGTCGAGGGCGCGGCGCGGACCGTAGGAGAAGCCGAGATCGCGAACCGCCAGCGCATTCATGGTGGCTGCGTTCATGGCGTCACCACCACGCCCCATGGATAGCGGCCTACCTTGATCGACTTGGTGACCTTGCGCGAGGCCACGTCGATCACCGAGACGTCGCCGCTGACGCCATTGGTGGCCAGCAGGGTCTTCTCGTCCGGGGTGAACGCCAGGTGCCAGACGCGGCGGCCCACCAGCAGGTAGTCGAGGACTTCGAAGGTCTTCGCGTCCACTACCGCGACATGGTTGGCCGGGCCGAGGGCGACGAAGGCCAGCTTGCCATCGGCGGTCAGCTGCACGCCAACCGGCTGCACCTTGTCCGGGTGCACGCCCTGGATGGCGAAACGCAGGGTCTTTAGAATCTTGCGGCTGACGGTATCGACCACGCTGACGGTGCCGCCGATCTCCGCCGAGACCCACACCTGCGAGCCGTCGTGGGTGAATTCGGCATGGCGCGGGCGCTGGTCCACCAGCGTGCTGTCCACCAGCTTCTGCGTCGAGGTGTCGATCCAGTGCAGCATGTTGGTGGTCTCGCTGGTGTTCACCGCCCACTTGCCATCCGGGCTCACCGCCATGCCCTCGGGCTCGACGCCGACGTCGATCTGCCCGAGTACCTGGGCGGTCTGGGTGTCGACCACCGTCACCAGCGCATCGTCCTCGTTGGAGACGTACAGCCAGCGGTCATTGGGGTGCAGGGCAAACTGCTCGGGATCGGCCCCAGACGGCAGTTGCCGGATGATCTTGCGGGTGGCGAGGTCGAGCACCTGCACGGTGTCCGAGTCGCTGGCGCAGATGTACAGCAGCTTGTTGTCGTGGGAAAGCGCCAGGCCGCGCGGGCGCTTGCCGGTGTCGATGGTGCCGGTGACAGTCAGGGTGTCGAGGTCGATGACGCTGAGGTTGTTGTCCTTTTCGTTGGACACGTAGGCGGTGGCGGCGAAGGCGGGTGACATCAGCCCGAGAGCGAGGCTCAGGCAGGAGAGGGCAAGCAGGCGGGGCATGGGCAGGTTCCTCATGGAATGTTCTTCTTATGGCTTCGCATCGGCCAGGTGGCACTGGCTTTCCGGTGCGTCGAGGCCGAGGCTGTCGAGCTCGCTGGAGGGGTGCAGGAAGCCTTCCTGCGGCGAAGTGCTGACCAGTGCGCGCGGCTGTACCAGCGGGATCGGCTGGCGTAGCTGGCCGTCCCACGGGCGGAAGCCGAGCTTGTAGCCCTTGAATCCGTCCAGCGGCAGGTCGGGGGAGAGCGACAGCGTGCGAATCGCCATCGCGTCGGCGTCGCGCAGGCGGGTAACGGCGCTGGCGATGCTGCGCACGGCGATCCAGGCGGCAAAGTCGCGGTCGTTCATCCAGCGCCCGGCGTGCTCCTCGAAGCGCTTCTGCAACTGCGCGGCGCCGTAGGTTTCCACGGTCTTGTGCCAACCGCTGGCGACCAGTCCCTGGGTGCCGGCGACGGGGCGCGGCAGCCAGGTGTTGTAGGGCACGTACTCGCCGAAATCGCCGTGCTCGTCGGCCACCAGCACAGCGTCGTAGTCCTCGCTGGACTGGGTGAACAACGCCATGTCGGCCTGGGCGCTGCGACGCTGGTCGTTGTCGAAGGTGAAGGGCTTTTCCTCGACGATCTTCGCGCCGAAGCGCTTGGCCGAGCGGCGCAGGGCATTGGCGTAGAGGGTGTCTTCCGGACGCTGGCCGACGATCAGCAGCCAGCGTGTCCACTTGCGCAGCACCAGGAACTGGGTGAGGGCGTCAGTCAGCATCCGCCGACTGGGCAGGGTGTGCAGTACGTTCACCGCGCACTGGCTGGCGCGCAGTTCGTCATCGGCGGCACCGGCGTTGAACAGCAGGCTGTCCGGCAGCGCGGCGGCCAGATGGCGCAAGGTGTCGGCCGGGGCGTTGACTACAAACAGGCGCAGGCCGGCGTCGTGCAGGCGCCTGGCTTCGCTCAGCAGTTTTTCCGGCGAGTCGGTACTGGCGGCTTCCAGGCTGTAGCGATGCTTGAGGAAGCGCCCAGTGCTGTTGCTGTCGGTGATTGCCAGTTCGGCGCCGCGCAGGCCGGCATCGGTGGGTTCGGGGATGACGTTGGACAGCAGCGGGCCGGGATCGGGCGTGTAGCCCAGGTAGCCGATGCGGATTTCCAGCGCGGCGGATTCTTCTGCGCGTGCGCCGAGGCTGAGCAGTGCGGCGCAGGCGACCGCGAGCAGATAGGCCACGCCGTGCAGGACAAACTGGCGCATGGGCGACTCCCATTGTCGATGCGGCTTGTTGTTGTGCGGCCAGCATAGGAATCGCCCGGGGCGCGGCAAATATGCAGAAAGTACCGGTGGGGCAGTACCAAGGTAGTAGGTTGCGCGCCGCGCCCGCGTCCTAGGATGGCGCTACAAGAATCAGAAGAGGAGCGTCGCCATGCGTATCGCCGTCACTCTCGTCCTGCCGATCCTGCTGATGCTCAGCCTGTTCGGCTTCGATTTTCTCTACACCCGCAACGGTTACCTGCCGGCGGCGGAACTGCGTGCGCCAACACCGCCGCTCAACTGCGTCACTGCCTGTCGCAGCGCGCCGTAGATGTCTGCGCTGTGGCGGATCAATCTGCTGGTCGGGCTGTTCTTCGGCCTGCTGGCGGCCGTTTGCCTCGCGGTATTGCTGCACCAGGGCAACGATGACGTGCGCCGCGAGATGGACGCTGCCCGAGGCGTGCTCGACTACCTGGGGGAAGCGGCGTTGCGTGACCCGGCAAGCCTCGATCCAGGCCTCACTGCCGGTCTGCGTCATGTGCGCGTGCACTGGCTGGGCACCCCGGCGCCAGCGCCGCGTTCCGGGTTGGACGAATGGCTGGTCGCCCGCCTGTATCCCGACCTGGCGGCGCCGACCCTGCTGACCCTCGTCGATGGCAGGCGCGTGCAGTTGAGCCTCGACCCGCGCGATGAGATCGATGAGGTGCGCGACTCGCTGGTGCAATTGCTGGTGCTGTTTGGCGTGTCGTTGCTGGCCAGCCTGCTGGCGATCCGCTGGGCAGTACGAGGTGGTTTGCACGTGGTGGAGCAACTCCAGGACGCGCTGGGGGATGTCTCCCGTGGCCAGTTCCAGGTGCGTCTGCCGGATCACTCGTTACCCGAGGCGCAGCGCCTGGCCGTTGGCTTCAATGGCATGGCCGCCGCACTGGAGCGCGCCTGCACAGAAAACGCCGAGCTGACCCGTGCGCTGCTCGCCGTGCAGGAGCGCGAGCGCCAGCGATTGGCCCAGGCACTGCACGACGACATCGGTCAGTACCTCGCCGGCATCCGTGCGCAGGTATTCCTGCTACGCAGCCTGGAGAGCCGCGAGGGCTCAGGTATCGCTACCCTCGACCGCCTGGAGCAGCACTGCCAGGGGCTCAACCAAAGCTTCCGCGCGCTGGTGCGCGACCTGTACCCGGTGGTGCTGGAGCGGGTCAGCCTGGAAGAAGCGCTGCGCCTGCACATCGAACAATGGCAAGCCAGCCAGGGCGTGGCCTGCCGGTTGCGGCTGGATGAGCTGCCGGTGCTGCCGGCATCGGCCAAGGCGCACCTGTACCGCCTGCTGCAGGAGGCGCTGACCAATGTTGCCCGCCATGCCGGCGCCAGCCATGTGCGAGTGGTCCTGCGCCAGCGCAATAGCCGGTTGCTGCTCTGGGTGCGCGACGACGGTAGAGGCTGCAGCGGCCTGCCGCGTGCCGGCATCGGCATGCGCTCGATGCGGGAGCGCGCCCGTTGCCTGGGCGGTGAACTGCACCTGCGTCGCCGACCCGGTGGCGGGATGGCGCTGCGCCTGTGGATGCCATTGACGCAAGACTCGCTGGAAGGAGAGCGCGGGTGAAGATTCTGCTGGTGGACGATCACTTCGTGGTGCGCGACGGTGTCGCCTCGCTGCTGCGCGGGCTCATCCCCGAGGTGGAAGTGAGCGAGGCCGCCGATGGCGAAGCCGCACTGGAGGCAGTGCAGCGCAGCGTGCCCAGCCTGGTCATCCTGGATATCGGTCTGCCCGGCATCAGCGGGCTGGAAGTGACCCGCCGGTTGCGCCAGCGCCTGCCGCAACTGCGCGTGCTGTTCTTCAGCATGCATGACGAGTTGCCGCTGGTGCGCCAGGCGCTGGATGCCGGCGCGGCGGGGTACATCACCAAGAGCGCGTCGCCGGCAGTGCTGGTGGAGGCGGTCAGGCGAATCCTGGCCGGCCATGCCTACATCGAGCAGCCGCTGGCCACACAGCTGGCGCGCCAGCCCCAGGGCGGCAACGATCAGGACCCGCGCCTGCAGGGCATGACCCAGCGTGAGTTCGAGATCTTCGTGATGCTCGCCCGTGGCCTGCCGGTGCGGCAGGTGGCGGAGCACCTGTGCATCAGCGCCAAGACAGTATCGAACCACGTCACCTTGCTCAAGCAGAAGCTGCAGGTGGTATCACACGCCGAACTGGTGCATCTGGCGATCGATACCGGCGTTTTGCGGGTGGGCGGCGAAGCGCTGGCCGGCTAGCCTCAGCGCTTGTAGAGGATCACCGCCGCGCGCAGTTTGCTGCGGCCGAAGCGGCTCATCTGCTCGAACTCGGCGTGGCTCACCGGAATGTGCTGGCAGTCCAGCGGCTCGCGGTGCTGGCTGTGGTCGACGTCGGGGTCGTGCAGGTAGACGAAGTCCTCGTCGCAATCGGTGACGGTCACCCAGTGCGGTGCCTTGGAGCGGGTCAGCCGGTAGCTGCTGATCAGCACCAGCGGCTGGCCGCCAGCCTCCAGCGCACTGTCGATGTCCAACTGATGGTGCAGCAATTGCTCCACGTCGCTGCGAGCCAGCTCGGCGGCGAAGTCCTCGTGGACCAGGCGCATGACTTCGCGCTTTTCCTCGCTGCGCACGCCATCGAGGAACAACGGGCCATCCTCCGACAACTGCAATTGCACGCGAAATCCCCGGCGCTGCGCCGCCAGCGCCAGCCCCTGCGGGCTGCAGCCGCCGTGGCCGGCGGTCATGTAGATGGTGGTCGCCTCGCGCCACAGGCGCAGTTCCTCGCGGCGTTCCAGGCGGCGCTTGGGCTCCAGTGCGCCCATGGCCATCAGCAGGGCCGAAGGCCCGCAGGTGAACTCGGTGGTCTGCCGGTAGTAGGGCACGTGGCGGTGGGTACGCTCGTTGATGTGGCGGATGCGCTTCTCGAAGCGCAAGGCTTCGCTATGGTCTTCGTAGTAGTCGCGCACCGTGGCGAACGGGCGGTAGCCATTGCGTTCGTAAAGGGCAACCGCCCCGCGGTTGTCCGGGCGCACTTCCAGGCGCAGGTAGGCGCAGTCGTTCTCCAGCGCCTCAGCCTCGGCGCAGTCCAGCAGCTTCTGGCCCAAGCCGATGCCGCGGGCGCGCTCATCCACGGCGATGGAGTACAGGCGCGCCAGCGAGGTGCCCTGGTGGAACAGCACCAGGGCGTAGCCGAGCAGTTGGCCGTCGGATTCGGCGACGGTGAGGCTGGCATGGGCGCGGGTGATCATCCACTGAAAATTGCGGCGGGACAGGCGGTCATGTTCGAAGCAGCGGTTTTCCATCTCGACCAGGGCATGCAGGTCGTCGGCGGAGGCGGCGCGGAACTGGAGTTTCATAGGGTAAGCATTCGTTAATCTGCGAGGGAGCACCGTGTCGGTGCTGGCTGCGAACGGGCGCTGTGTCGTGCGGTCGAAGCAGCAACCAGTATTGTCCTGGCCCATCGGCGCGGCAAGCGCGGGCCAGCTTCGGAGGTGTCGTGAGCAAGCTGTTCATTATCGTGGAACGCAAGGAAGACTGGGCCTCCTACTATCCCAGCGAAGACGTGGTCACCGCCCAGCAATACCTGGAGATGCCCATCGACGACGACAACGGCAAGCGCGTGCAGGTGATCAACCTGTGCCGCAACTACAAGTACCTGGGCCACGGCTATTACTGCTCGCTGCTGGCCGAGGCGCGCGGGCACAAAGTGATTCCGTCGGTGCGCAGCATCAGCGAGCTGGCGAAGAAGTCGCTGTACAGCCTGGCGCTGGAAGACCTGGAGAAGACCCTCGACAAGGCGCTGGCCGACCATCCGTACGGCAGCACTGACGGTTTTACCCTGACCCTGTACTTCGGCAGGACCGATATCGAGCCGTTGCAGGACCTGGCGCGCCAGCTGTTCGAGGCGCTGCCGTGCCCGATGCTGCTGGTGGAGTTCCGCAAGAACCGCGGCTGGCATATCGAGGGCGTGAAACCGGGCAACATCCACAAGCTGCGCGAGGACCAGGAGGACCAGTTCGCAGCTGCGCTGGAAGGCTTCAGCCGGCAGGTCTGGCGCAAGCCGCGCTCGCGCAAGCAGTACCGCTACGATCTCGCGATCCTGCATGACCCGGAGGAGACCTTCCCGCCGTCCGACCGCAAGGCGTTGAAGAATTTCATCCGCATTGGCCGCAGCCTTGGCATCGACGTCGAGCTGATCGAGAAGAAGGATTACTCGCGCCTGGCCGAGTACGACGCCTTGCTGATCCGCGAGACGACCAGTGTCAGCGACCATACCTACCGCTTCGCCAAAAAGGCCGAGAGCGAAGGCATGGTGGTGATGGACGACCCGGTGTCGATCCTGCGCTGCACCAACAAGGTCTACCTTGCCGATCTGTTGCGCAGCCACAAGCTGGGCATGCCGGCCACGGAAATCCTCTACAAGGACAACCCGCAAGAGCTGGAGAAGGTTGGCCAGCGCCTGGGCTTCCCGCTGGTGCTGAAGATTCCCGACGGCAGCTTCTCCCGTGGGGTGATCAAGGTGGGCAACCAGGACGAGTTGCTCAAGGCCAGCGCCGAGCTGTTCGAACGCTCGGTGCTGCTGCTCGCGCAGGAGTTCTTCTATACCGAATATGACTGGCGGATCGGCGTCTTGAACCAGAAGCCTATATTCGCCTGCCAGTACTTCATGTCCAAGGGACACTGGCAGATCTACGACCACAGCCCGGATGCCCAGGAAGTCAGCGGTGATTTTCGCACCATGGCCGTCCATGAGGCGCCGCGCAAGGTGGTGGATCTGGCGGTGAGAACCGCCAACCTGATCGGCGACGGGCTCTACGGCGTGGACTTGAAGCAGGCCGGTGACCGGGTGGTGGTGATCGAGGTGAACGACAACCCGAACATCGACTGCGGGGTTGAGGATGTGTACCTGGGGGACGACCTCTACAAGCTGGTGCTGGAAGAATTCGTGCGGCGCCTGGAAGTCAAGCGGCGCGGGCAGGGCTGGTGAGAACGATTCGTCATTGACCTTATAGGAAATCGGTCAATGGGTGGCGTCAAGATATTGCTAGCTTTACAAATTGGAGCGCCAACCGTCTGTTTTTTAAAGTTTTTCAAAATAATGGCGCCAAGGAAGGGAGCATGCTCGAGGCAGCCACGAATCTTCGTCGCCTGCTGGTGGTCGATCCATGCGACGACTGCCGCAGGTTATTACCCGGACTACGGGCAGCAGGGTGGGAGGTAGACAGCTGCGAGCTGGATAACGCCAGCAATCGCGGTTGTGACGTCGGCCTGCTGCGTTTGCAACCCCGGCATCTCGAACGCCGGGAGTCCGTCAAGGAACTCATCAGCCGCAGCGGTACGGAGTGGATAGCCGTGCTCAGCCCGGACGTATTGCCTCTGAATGAAGTGGGCGATTTCGTCAGCGAATGGTTCTTCGATTTCCATACCTTACCCTTCGATGTGGCGCGGGTGCAGGTCACCCTCGGCCGCGCCTTTGGTATGGCGCGCCTGCGCGGGCGCGGCAGCGTGCACATCGATGAGCATGAGCACGAACTGTTGGGCGAAAGCCGCGATGTGCGCGAACTGCGCAAGTTGCTCGCGAAATTCGCGCCGACCGAATCCCCCGTGCTGATCCGCGGCGAAAGCGGTACCGGCAAGGAACTGGTGGCGCGCACGCTGCACCGCCAGTCGCGCCGTGCGATCCGGCCGTTCGTGGCGATCAACTGCGGGGCGATGCCCGAGGCGCTGATCCAGTCCGAACTGTTCGGCCACGAGAAGGGTGCCTTCACCGGGGCGCACCAGCGCAAGATCGGCCGCTTCGAGCAGGCTAACGGCGGCACGCTGTTCCTTGATGAAGTCGGTGACCTGCCGCTGGAGCTGCAGGCCAACCTGTTGCGCGTGCTGCAGGAGAAGCAGATCGAACGTGTCGGCGGCAGCCAGCCCATCGAAGTCGATGTGCGGGTGCTGGCGGCGACCCACGTCGATCTGGAGCAGGCGATCCGTGCCGGGCAGTTCCGTGAGGACCTCTACTACCGGCTCAATGTCCTGCAGGTGTCCACCTCGCCGCTGCGTGAACGCAATGGCGATCTGGCGCTGCTGGCCAATCATTTCGCGCATCTTTACAGCGTCGAGACTGGCCGCCGTCCGCGGCGCTTCTCGGACGACGCGCTGGCGGCCATGGCCGAGCATGGCTGGCCGGGCAATGTGCGCGAGCTGGCCAACCGGGTGCGGCGTGGGCTGGTGCTGGCGGAAGGGCGACAGATCGAGGCGCGTGATCTGGGCCTGGAGCGGGAAAAGGGACGCGCGGTGCATTCGCCGCTGGTGACCCTGGAAGAGTACAAGCTCGGTGCCGAACGCCAGGCCATGTGCGATGCACTGGCCCGGCACGGCGACAACCTCAGCGTGGCGGCGCGGATGCTGGGCATCTCGCGGCCGACCTTCTATCGCTTGTTGCACAAGCATCAGTTGCGCTAGGGCGGGGATACCGGTCGGGGCGGGAACGGACGCGGATCCGTTGCTCGCCGCGATTCGGAGGGTGTCGCAACAATCCCGGATCGGGCAATTCGCGCGTGGCTTCACGTAGGAGCGGACTCCGTCCGCGATTGACTCGGCGCCGTTCCGATTAGTCGGGGAGCTAGGCAAACCCATCGCGGACGGAGTCCGCTCCTACGTAAACATGAATCTCTCTGGAAATGACAA
The DNA here is from genome assembly GCF_057444315.1 of Pseudomonas sp. PVC-3-1. Taxonomy (NCBI): domain Bacteria; kingdom Pseudomonadati; phylum Pseudomonadota; class Gammaproteobacteria; order Pseudomonadales; family Pseudomonadaceae; genus Pseudomonas; species Pseudomonas sp. PVC-3-1. Next base: position 4,401,600 of record NZ_CM172023.1, on the reverse strand, counting down.
AGGCCCCGGAAAGGGGCCTTTGCGTTGGGACAGCCGAGCCGTCAGAAGTAATACGGGAATTTCACGCTGAAGCTGAAATCCGGCGCATCCGGCGAGATGCCGATGGACAGGTTCGGCACGATGGTCAGGTTGGGGCTCCATGCATAGGTCAGGCCCCAGTTGAAGTACGCCGCGTTGGCGTCGCTGCCGGTGACGCTGGTCCAGTCGCCGCCATCGGATTTGATCTTGCTCTTCTTGGCGATCAGGTCGGAGAAGGAGAACGACATACTGGTCTTCTCGTTGAGGGCGAAAGCCACGCCCGCACCGATCTGGAACCAGTCGCCGAGGTCGACCTTGCCACCTTGCTTGACGCCCTGGGTAGGGCTGATGTCGTCGAAGGATTCCTCGAAGTTGTAGGTGTAGGAAAGGCTGCCGAACAGCACGGCCGGGTCCACGGTCTTGACCAGCGAGATGCCGGGGGTGACCGACCACACGCCGTTGCCGGTGGGCAGCGATTCGGGCACGTTGAGGTTGTCGTTGTCCGAGGCGCGCTTGAGCTTGATGCCGTAGGGCTCCTTGCCGGTGGGCGCCTTGACCCGCAGGCTGACCACCGCATCGGGGCGGGACTCGGTTTCGTCCATGAACTTGTAGGCGATGCCGATGTTGACGTCGCCCAGTGTCGGGTCGCGGGTCACCTTCTCGTCGGTAGACTGCGCGGTAGAGTTGCCGGCGCCGGCCGATTCATAGGTGCTCTCGCGGTACACCACGGGGGCGTTGATATCGAACTGCCAACGGTTGTTCCAGTTGTAGCGGGCGGTGAGGTCCAGGGTCCAGTTGTCGGCGTTGATATTGTCCACGCCGATGTTGCCCAGGAAGATGGTGTCCAGCGCCAGGAAGCCGTTGAGGATCAACTGCTTGGTGTCGTAGTGGGTGTAGGTGAGGCCCGTCTCGACACTGAATGTGCCGTTGCCGAAGAAGCCGCTGGCCTCGTCGTAGAGGTTCTCCACGCTCTTGGGCGGACTGGCGTCGTCCTTGAGCGACTCGCCGTAGGAGCTGCCGCTGGAAGCAACGGTGTTGCCGGTGCCAGGCGGTGTCGGCTTGCCGGTGGAGGTAACCAGGCGCTTGGGCTGGGCGGGCGCGGCCGGCGCTTCTTCGACCTGGCGTACCCGCTGTTCAAGCACCATCAGGGCCTTCTGCTGGGCCTCGTAGCGCTGCTTGAGCTCCAGCAGCTCCTGTTTCAACGCCTCCACCTCGGCTTCCGTCGCGGCAGCGGCGAAGCTCGAGGGGAGTAATGCGGATACACAGATTGCAGTTCCTAGCGATAGCGATCGGTGCATGGCGCGCTGTCCTTCTTATAGGTTGGACCTCACAGTCGCACTGGAGCGTAGATCACATACCCATGGTGCGAAGCCCTTTGAGTTGGTCGAGATTGCAGTCGAGCGCTCCGGACGACGGAAGGTTGTTTTTGAGCACCACGCTGAGCTGTGCCAGGTTATTGACGGCATTATTTCCACCCACCATCTGCGCAGCCTGGAGCAGCCCGCCGGCAGCCAGTTGCTGCATGGCGGCGCCCTGGCCGTTGGCGTTGATTGCCATCTGCACGCCGCCATTGCTGGGCGACACGCTGACGGTGCCGGCGGCGTTGCTGGCGCTGATCGGCGTACTGTTCAACGGTGTGCCCTGCTGGGCGACGACAGGCGGGGCCTGGTCGGCTTCCTTCACGTCGATGCTGACGTTGTTGGCGACAGTGTTGTAGTCGCCCGCGGCGCGGACACTCTGTGTCACACCCTGGGTCTGGTTGAGGCCGGCGCCGCCGGTGACCGTGCCGGTGCCTGCGGCCGGCGGAGCGGGATTGCCGCTGGCCGGTTCGTTGATGGTGGAAACGTAGAACTGCGGTTTGATCGTCGATTCCTGGACTTGCATGCTCACTTTGGCGCCGATGTTGTCGCCCACGGCGTTCTTCCAGGTGCTGCTCATGACGATGCCGAAGCTGATGACCCGGCCAGGCATCACGTACTTGCCGCGAAGTTGGGCCAGCTCCTGATCTTTCAGCTCGATCGGCTTGAAGACGCTTTCCGCCTGGACCGGCAGGCAGGCCACTATGCAGGTGGCGGCAAGCAGCGGGATCAGTTTCATATTGTTCTCCCCGGAAGGATTCCTGCCTTCCGTTCTGGTTCGGTCAGAGGAAGTCGCTCTGGATGAAGCCGAATTCCATGAGCTCCGCGTCCTTGACCGGGCTGAACGCATTGATTCGGTCCCTGGCCGTCAACGGGTCGGGCGGGTTCATCAAGGCGTTGGCCTGTTCGTAACCCGGACCGATGACGGCAAAGATGATGCCGTTCCAGCCTTTGAGAAAATCTTCCTGGGTAAAGCGCTTGTGGCCCAGTACCGGGTCGCCGATGTAGACGTAGCCCTTGTAGGCACGCTGCATCACGACGAAGTGTTTGTAGCCACGGATATCCATCAGCACTATCACCGGGATCGTCAGTTTCTCCAGAGAGGCAGCGGGAATTCGGTACCCGCGGGCGCGCATGCCGATGGCTTCCAGGTAGGTCTTCATGTCGAGCATGGAGAAACCCTGGGTGCGCACCAGGTCCGGGTCGGCCCGGACCAGCATCCCCTTGATCACGAACTCCTCGTCCACGTCCAGCGCGTAGGCCTGGCGGAGGATCGTCGCCAGCGCGGCGGCGCCGCAGCTGAAGTCGGTCTTCTGCTGGACCAGGTTGCTGAACTTGCGCTCGCGGATGCTCTCGACGTGTTTGTAGGCCATCGACCCGCCGGGAAGGATGGCGAAGGGGAGTTGCGCGGCCTGCGTCGTGAGGCTGAAGAGGGCGAGCAAAAGCAGGGCGGACGTACGCATGATCGTGACGCCTGGGGGGCGGCTCAGGAGAAAGGAGGCTCCGTCGCCGGAGCCTCCAGGTGCTACGCCGTGTCGCTTACAGGCAGGATTTGCAGCCTGCGGCGATGGACAGCGAGTTGCTCTGCTGGTTGCCTACGCCAGCTGCAACGTTCGCGCCGAGGTTGCCCGACACATTGTTGAGCGAGTTGCTGATGGTGGCGTCGTTTCTGACCGGGTCTTTCCAGCCGGTGGGGACCAGCACCTGGTAGGTGGCCTGGCCTTTCAGATCAACAGTACCTGCTTCGACGAAGAACAGCGGGTCCTTGTCTTCCTTGTGGCCGCCGCTGTTGCGACTGTCATTACCACCACGACCGCCTTCGTCCACGACGTAGCCAACGCCGGCGCCCTTGTAGGTGCCATGGGCCTTGAACTCGGACTTCAGGGTTTCCTTCTCGTAAGTCAGGAAGGCAACGTTACCCACGGTGTTGCCCGTGGAGGTCTGGGTGGCGCCGCTGTAGGAGTCGGCACTACGACCACCGGACACGGCGGCTGCCATGTCGTTTTTCTGTTGGTTGTAGTTGCCCGAGGCGATGTTGATGCCAATGTTCCCGGAGGAGTTGCTGCCGGAGTTGTTCAGCGAAGCCTTGTTGGTGGTGGAGAGGTTCAACGCCTTGTTGGCTTCGTTGGTCTGGGTCACTTCGGTGGACGCATAGGCGGTACCGAAGATGAATTTCTCATCGGCAGTGGCCAGGGCGGCGGCGTTGGCCTGTTGGTTCATGTCGCCGGCTGCCACGTTGACGCCCACGTTACCCGATGCGGTCCCCAGCGAGCTGTCGACCGTAGCGGTGTTCTTGGTGCCCATGTTGACGACGGTGTTGTCGCTGCTCTCCTGGGTGTCTTCCACCGTAGCGCTGGCGCCTGCTTCGATCCGTGGGTCCTTGTAGGGATCGTACGGAGGCTTGGGTTGATGTTGTTCATGACCGTGACCATTGCCGTGGCCATTGCCATGCCCGTTTCCATGACCATTACGGTTATCCGCTTGCACAGCTACAGCCATGATCGCTGCGACAGCGAACACCAGCGGCTTCAGAGCCATTGACGGTTTCATGGTGTATCTCCTTTGCTTTGTTTGGCGTGTTTAGTGTTATAGGAGTTGGCTTGGGTCAATCCGCGACCCGGATGCTCAGGGTGTTGGCAATGCGATTGCCGACCCCGGCGCTCTGGCTCACCTGGACCACACCGCGACTGCCGGCAAAGGCCTGGTCGCTGGTGACGACCTGCCGGTTCCCCGTGGTGGAGTTAGCTGAGCCTGAGTTCACTGGCAGCGCGACGTTCTGCTGGGAAAGCACGCTGTCGTCGACGCTCTGCGCAACAGCGCTGACGCTGATCCGCATGGCGTTCACTTGCTGGTTGGCAGCCCCGGCGGCCTGGTTCACGCCCAGTGCGCCGTTACCGTTGGTGAAGGCGTTGCCGGTGATGCTGGCGGACGCGGCCTGGCTGGGGTCGACGAAGGCGTTGACCGTCTGCCTGAATTGGGTGGTGGCCTGGGCGTTGGTGCCGATGGCGATGGTTCGACCGTTGGCCTGTTGCTGTTCATCACCCGCTGCCTGGTTCACGCTCGCCACGCCGTTGTAATGGCGGACGGCGCTGTCGATGTTGGCGTTGTTGACCGTCGAAGGGTCGGCGGCGAAGGCGGGAAGGGTGCAGAAGAGCAATGGCAGGGTGAGCAGGTGAGCATTCATCTCAGCGATCTCCCGTCAGCATGCGCAGGGGCGAGAGGCCTTGCTGTACCGTGCGATTCACCGAGTTGGAGATGCCGCCGCCAGCGCCCATGCCGCCGCCGAGGCTGCCATTGTTGAGGCTCTGATTGCTGCCGTTGTCCATGCCCACCAGCGTGCCGCCGGGAAGAATGTGACGCTCAAGAGTGGAGCCGCTGGTGACGCTGGCGAAGTCGCTGTCGCTCAGTTCGGCGTTGCCGGTCTGGCGCACGACCTGTTCGGAAATGTTCGGATTGACGGTGACCGGGTTCGGGTCGGGGATGTCGGTCGGTCTTGTAGCGACGCGTGGCTGCACGACGCGTTGCAGGACTATGGTGCCGTCACCGGCGAGAACCGCCGGGCACAGTGGGACGCTGGCCGCGCCGCAAGCGAGCGTGACGAGCATGCCGACTATCCGTGAGTCGATGTTCCCCATGATGGCGATTCCTTCTTGGTGCGCTGAGCCCTAACCAGCGGTACCAAGAAGGAGCAGGGGGCGTGCCGCTTTGAATCAGCGATTGAGAATCAATGACATGGCTTTAGGCCATGTGCGCCACACTGGAGCCAGTGTTTCTGCGTTGATACAGAACGATCGTCCGAAAGCCGCGCGCGAGCCCTAGAACGGGGCTCGTATCACCGAAGAAGCGAGTTCTGTTGCATCGCCGATACACAACTTTGGTCGGGGAGGCCCGAGGTATGGGCAGCAAGCGTTTGCGGCGATCGGAGTGTTTCGCGCAGCTAACAGAATGTCGTGATTTGTGGAGATTCTGGTACTTCAGTACAGCAGTCTTTTCAACGAATTAGGCATTTTGCATGATGGCGCGAACCCGGCCGGATCGCGGGTGTCTGCATCTGCCTGGTGACAGAACGCAGAACATTTTTTGCCGAAGTGCCAACGCCTCCACTGCCGGTCCTGTACAAGAGAAATTTTTGTGAATTTCGTAGCGCCAGGCGGCCAATGCATTAGCATGCCGACGCCGCTGCGGCGCTCATGCGCCAGGAGCAGGCAGCGGGACAAAATCATTAGAAGTGTGCGAGCCAGCGTGCCTCGCGGGGGAAAGTAGTATGGATCTGTGGAGCGCCTTTCAGGCCTTCATCCTTGGCGTGGTCGAGGGGCTCACCGAGTTCCTGCCGATCTCCAGCACCGGTCACCAGATCATCGTGGCGGACCTCATCGGCTTCGGCGGCGAACGTGCCGAAGCCTTCAATATCATCATCCAGTTGGCTGCCATCCTGGCGGTGGTCTGGGAGTTCCGCCGCAAGATTCTCGACATCGTCTGCGGCCTGCCCACCCAACCCAAGGCGCAGCGTTTCACCGTCAATCTGCTGATCGCCTTCTTCCCGGCCGTGGTGCTGGGAGTGGCCTTCGCGGACTATATCCACCACTACCTGTTCAACCCGATCACCGTGGCCGTGGCCCTGGTGGTAGGTGGCGTGATCATGCTCTGGGCGGAGAAGCGCCAGCATGTGATCCAGGCCGAAACCGTCGACGACATGAGCTGGAAGCAAGCCCTGAAAGTCGGCTGCTGCCAGTGCCTGGCGCTGATCCCGGGCACTTCGCGCTCCGGCGCCACCATCATCGGCGGCCTGCTGTTCGGCCTGTCGCGCAAGGCGGCCACCGAGTTCTCCTTCTTCCTCGCCATGCCCACCATGGTCGGTGCTGCGGTCTACTCAGGCTACAAGTACCGCGACATCTTCCAGCCCTCGGACCTGCCGGTATTCGCCGTCGGCTTCGTCACCTCGTTCATCTTCGCCATGATCGCCGTGCGCGGCCTGCTCAAGTTCATCGCCAACCACAGCTATGCGGCTTTCGCCTGGTACCGTATCGTGTTCGGCCTGCTGATCCTGGCGACCTGGCAGTTCGCCCTGATCGACTGGAGCAGCGCCAGACCCTGATCCGATAGCGAGTGAACGTGGAAAAGAACGGCACCATCAGCCGCTGGGACGACGACAAGGGCTTCGGCTTCATCCGTCCCCAGGCCGGCGGCAAGGAAGTCTTCCTGCATATCTCCGACTTCCGCGGCGACCGCCGCCCGGAAGCGGGCGATCAGGTCTGCTATGTCGAGGGCACCGGGAAGGATGGTCGCCCCCGCGCCGATCATGCCCGCCTTGCCGGGCTGGCCATCGATACCCCGGCTATTCGCCGTAAACCCGCTCCAGCGGCGACCCGCGAGCGGGTCCGCAGCGGTCGCGAAGTAGCTTTCCCGAGCACTCCGGCCCGCTCGCCGGGCAAGGCGCTGGCGATTCTCGCGGCGCTCCTGGTTCTGCCGATCATCGGCTCGGTATTCTGGTTGAAGGAAGGCTATTTCGTCTGGTTCCTGCTGCTCTATCCCGCCTTCAGCGCACTGGCTTTCCTCGCCTACTGGCGCGACAAGCGCAGCGCCGAACGCAACGACTGGCGCACCCCCGAACAGAGCCTGCACCTGCTGGAACTGCTCGGCGGCTGGCCCGGAGCCTTCCTCGCCCAGCAGGTGTTTCGACACAAGACCCGCAAGCTGTCGTTCCAGCTGGTGTTCTGGGCCATCGTCCTGCTGCACCAGCTGTTCTGGATCGACTGGCTCAGCGGTGGCCGCCTGCTGGGTTGGATCGGCGCGCTGATGGGGCTGGTTGCGAATTCTGCGTAAGCGCAGTCGTCAAACCGGCCAATCATCCTTGGAGAAGCCTTCCTCCAGGTAATCGAGCAACGCCCGTACCGCCGGGAGAATGCCGCGCCGGTGCGGGTATACCGCCTGCAGGTAGGCCTCCGGCTCGCTCCAGGCGGGCAGCACGCGCACCAGGCGACCGTCCTCCAACTCCTCGGTGCAGTAGTGCAGCGGCAGCAGGGTGACCCCCAGTCCCGCCAGCGCCACGTTCTTGCGCAGGTTGAAATCCTCCACCGCCAGCCGCGCCTCCAGCGCCACTTCCTTCACCTCACCCTGCGGGCCGCTCAGTTTCATGTGCACGCGACGGTCGTTGTCGATGGCGCCGAGGACGGGCAGGGCGGCCAGGTCTTCCGGTGCGCGTAGCTTGACGCCCTTGAGCAACGCGGGGGCAGCCACCAGGGCAGTCTTGGCCCGACGCAGACGTCGCGAGATCAATGACAGATCCTCGTCCCCCGGCGCCCGCACACGCAATGCGACATCGATGCTCTCGTTGAGCAGGTCGACGCGGCGGTTGGTCAGCATCAGCTCCAGGTTCACCTGCGGATAGGCAGCCAGAAATCCTGGGAGCATTTCGTTGAGCGAGGTTTCCGCCAACGCCACCGGGCACGACAAGCGCACCCGCCCGCGCGGTTCCGCGCTCAGTTGAGCGGCCACTTCGTCTGCCATCTCAGCTTCCACCAGCATCGCCTGGCAGTGCCGGTAATAGCGCTCGCCCAGGTCGGTGAGCGCCAGTTTGCGGGTGGTGCGCTGCAGCAGGCGCACATTCAGGCGTGCTTCCAGTTCTGCTACGCGCCTCGATAGCCGGGACTTCGGCAGCCCCAGCAGGCGTCCGGCGGCGGCGAATCCGCCGGCTTCCACCACCTTGGCGAAATAGAAGAGGTCATTGAGGTCCTGCATGGGATTGTCCTGCTGGTGAGACGAATCATTGCATTTTTGCCGACTTATCGAAGATTGGCTACATGCGTAGTCTTGCCTCCAACGACGAATTCCTCCGCCAACCCACCTGGCACCTTTCCTGGAGAACACACATGAAACTGCTGCACATCGATTCGAGCATCCTCGGCGACAACTCCGCTTCCCGCCAACTGAGCGCCGAACTGGTCGCTGCCTGGGCCGCCGCCGAGCCGGGCGTCGAAGTCACCTATCGCGATCTCGCCGCTGACGCCATCAGCCACCTGTCCTCCGCCAGCCTGGTAGCCGCCGGTACCCCGGCCGAGCTGCGCGATGCAGCGCAGAAGCATGAAGCCGCCCTGGGCGAGAAGAGCATCGAGGAATTCCTCGGCGCCGACGCCATTGTCATCGGCGCGCCGATGTACAACTTCTCCATCCCCAGCCAGTTGAAGGCCTGGATCGATCGCATTGCGGTGGCCGGCAAGACCTTCCGCTACACCGAGAACGGCCCGGAGGGCCTGGCAGGCGGTAAGAAAGTGGTCATCGTTTCCACTGCTGGCGGCATCCACGCTGGCCAACCCACCGGTGTTGCTCACGAGAACTACCTGGAGCTGGTGCTGAACTTCCTTGGCATCACCGACATCGAGGTCGTCCGTGCCGAAGGCCTGGCCTACGGTGACGAGCCGCGCCGCAACGCCATCGCCGGCGCCCAAGCGAGCATCGCCAGCCAGTTCGCCGCTGCCTGAGCCAACCTGCTCTGAGAAAAGCCCCGCCATCGCGGGGCTTTTTCATTTCCGCTCCCGCCGGCTCGGCTCTTGTAGGAGCGATTTTGCTCGCGAACAGTCTCAGGCTCCGATGCTCGGGTGGTTCGCGAGCAAGCTCGCTCCTACGTGAAAGTTCTGCGCTCGGGTTGGCCCTCTCCCTAACCCTCTCCCAGGGGGAGAGGGGACCATTCGGTGCAGGATGAAACCTCGGCGTCAGCCGGCACAATCTGCTCCCTCTCCCTCTGGGATAGGGCTGGGGTGAGGGGGAACGTAGGCAAAAACCTGCCGGGAAGAAGACAGTTGCTCCTACAGAAGGGTGCCTGGCAGCGGGTCTCATCGGCGAATCGGACTCTGTCGCTCCTTGGTCCGCTCGTCTGCCCATGTCGAGGGTGCCGGTCTGGCGCGTACTATGCAGGGAATCTCCTGGGCGGCGCCCGAAGCCCGTAACTTGTGCGGGGGGGAATCCCGTGGCGCCTGATCTGGATACGTATCGGGACGGTCTGCACCATGGCGAGGCGCCTGTTCTGGGTTTTCCTGCTCGTTACTTTCAGTACCGCCGGCTGGGCTTCGCCCGGCTGGAACGTGGGTTTCCATCGCCTGCAGGTCAGCGATCCGCTTGATCAGCAGCCGATGAAGGCCATCGCCTTCTATCCGACGCGGGCCAGCGAACAGCCCTTGCACCTGGGAAACTTCATCCTTGATGTCGCCTACGAGGGGCAGACCGCCAATGGTCGCTTCCCGCTGCTGGTAATGTCCCACGGCAACTACGGTACACCCCTGGCCCACCGTGACCTGATCGAGGCGCTGGTGCGTAAGGGATTCGTGGTGGTGACCCTGCTGCACCCCGGCGATAACCTCCATGACCACAGCCGTCTCGGCGCGGTGAGCAATCTCTACGGGCGACCGCTGCAGGTCTCGGAAACCATCAGTGCCGCACTGCTCGATTCCAAGGTCGCGGCTATCGTCGACCCGCGAAAGGTCGGGGTGATCGGCTATTCCGCCGGCGGTGAAACCGCGCTGATCCTGGCCGGCGCCCAGCCGCGCCTGGAGCGCCTGATCAAATACTGCCAGCAGCGCCCGGATGATCGTGACGCTTGCAGCGAGAAGGGCCAGGTACGCGCCGACCGCAATGACCTGGTACCCATGGCCGACCCGCGCGTCGGTGCTTTGCTCTTGCTGGCTCCGTTGAGCCTCATGTACGGCGCCCATGAACTGGAAGACGTGCAGGTACCGGTGCTGCTCTACACCGGCAACGAGGACCATATCCTGGACTGGAAGAAGAATGCCGCCGCCCTGGCGCGCAAGCTGCCGCAACAGGCGGACCTGCGCGTACTGGATGGGGCAGGGCACTTCGTCTTCATGTCGCCCTGCTCGGAGGAGGAGAAGGAAGCCACGCCGGACCTGTGCACCGACACCCAGGGGCTGGACCGCCAGGCCATCCACCGCGATCTGGCCTCCTCGGCAGCGGAGTTCTTCGACGTCAGCCTGGGCAGCGCAACGATGCACACCGCGGGCCGCTGATGCTCCCGTAGGAGCTAGCTTGCTCGCGAACCGACTCCCCCTGCGCGCCCGAAATATCGCGGACAGAGTCCGCTCCTGCGGTTGAGCACGCAGGCACCGGCGTGCGTAGGAGCAACGGCCTTCTCTGGGGGACATTTGCGCCTGTCTTTCCCCTCACTCCAACCCTCCCCTAAGGGAGAGGGAGCAGATCGTGCCGGCTGGTGCTGTGGTTTTCATCCTGGCCACACCGTCAGAGGGTCAGGGCGAGGGCCGCCCCGAGCGCCGGATTCCGCCTGTAGGAGTGGACGCCGTCCGCGATTGCTCTCCGGCCGCCCTGATCAATATCGGAACGTGGTTCGCGAGCAAGCTCGCTCCTACAGACAGCAAAGAAAAAGCCCCGCACAAGGCGGGGCTTTTTTATCGCAATGGCGAGATGATCAGACGATCACGCCCTGGCTGCGCAGGTAGTCATCGTAGGTGCCGCTGAAGTCGGTCACGCCGTTTTCCGACAGCTCGATGATGCGCGTGGCCAGGGAGGAAACGAACTCGCGGTCATGGCTGACGAAGATCAGGGTGCCCGGATAGTTTTCCAGCGCCAGGTTGAGCGACTCGATGGACTCCATGTCCAGGTGGTTGGTCGGCTCGTCCATCACCAGCACGTTGGGGCGCTTGAGAATCAGCTTGCCGAACAGCATGCGGCCCTGTTCGCCACCGGAGATCACTTTCACCGACTTCTTGATGTCGTCGTTGGAGAACAGCATGCGGCCGAGGGTGCCACGCACCAGCTGCTCGCCGCCCTGGGTCCACTGGGCCATCCAGTCGAACAGGTTGTAGTCGTCCTCGAAGTCCTCGGCGTGGTCCTGGGCGAAGTAGCCCACGTCCGCGCTGTCGGTCCACTTCACTTCACCGGCGGTGGGTGCCATGTCGCCGACCAGGGTGCGCAGCAGGGTGGTCTTGCCGATACCGTTCGGGCCGATGATCGCGATGCGCTCCCCGGCTTCGACCTGCATGCTCAGGTTCTTGAACAGCGAGGTGTCGTCGAAGCCCTGGCTGACTTTCTCCAGGGTCACCGCCTGGCGGTGCAGCTTCTTGTGCTGCTCGAAGCGGATGAACGGGCTGACGCGACTGGACGGCTTGACCTCTTCGAGCTGGATCTTGTCGATCTGGCGCGCGCGGCTGGTGGCCTGCTTGGCCTTGGAGGCGTTGGCCGAGAAGCGGCTGACGAAAGTCTGCAGCTCGGCGATCTGGGCCTTCTTCTTGGCGTTGTCCGACAGCAGACGCTCGCGGGCCTGCTCGGCGGCGGTCATGTACTCGTCGTAGTTGCCCGGGAACAGGCGCAGCTCGCCGTAGTCCAGGTCCGCCATGTGGGTGCAGACGCTGTTGAGGAAGTGACGGTCGTGGGAAATGATGATCATGGTGCTGTTACGCGCCGTGATGATGTTTTCCAGCCAGCGGATGGTGTTGATGTCCAGGTGGTTGGTCGGCTCGTCGAGCAGCAGCAGGTCCGGGTCGGAGAACAGTGCCTGGGCCAGCAGCACACGCAGCTTCCAGCCCGGCGCGACGGCGCTCATCGGGCCGAAGTGCTGGTCCAGCGGAATGCCCAGGCCCAGCAGCAGTTCGCCGGCACGGGATTCGGCGGTGTAGCCGTCGAACTCGGCGAACTGGACTTCCAGCTCGGCAACGGCCATGCCGTCTTCTTCGCTCATCTCAGGCAGGGAGTAGATGCGATCGCGCTCAGCCTTGACCTTCCACAGCTCCTCGTGGCCCATGATAACGGTGTCGATCACGGTGAAATCTTCGTAGGCGAACTGGTCCTGGCGCAGCTTGCCCAGGCGCACGCCGTTTTCCAGCATCACCTGGCCGCCCGAAGGCTCCAGCTCACCGCCAAGAATCTTCATGAAGGTGGACTTGCCGCAACCGTTGGCGCCGATCAGGCCATAGCGGTTGCCGTTGCCGAATTTGACGGAAACGTTTTCGAACAGCGGCTTGGCGCCAAACTGCATGGTGATATTGGCGGTGGAAATCAACTGACTGACCCTTGGCTGGACATGGTGCGCGCCGGGCGCAGACGGCGCGGGCGGGCGAGGAAGGCATAGCTGTCGAACGAGACCGACAGGAGCCTGGCAAAGCCGCTCATTATGCCATAGCCGGGCCCTGGCTGCATGTATTGCCGCTGCAGCGCCCGTTATGCGGGCGTATGGCGAAATCAGACAGTTGAAACCCCCCATTGTCCTGCATCAGAATTCGGTGTTCAGAATTCTGGTGGGGGCTGTATGAAAATCCTAAACGCTCAACATTCGCTCAAGCAGTACCTGGAGCAGGTCAGCGGCAAGCTGATCACCGTCGTCTCGGCCTCCGCCAGTGAAACCGAGTCACTGATCGAAACCCTGGTGGAGAAGGGCAATCGCCTGGACCTGCTGGTGGGCAGCATCAATTCCTTCACCTCGCCGGACTTCATCGACTACTGCGTCCGCGATGCCGGCACCAGCGTCACTCTGCACGTGGACTTCCGCGCGCAGAACAGCGTGCACTGGAAGCTGATCCTGATCGAACCGGACGTGGTGATCCTCGGCAGCGCCAACTTCACCGAGATCGGCCTGAGCCTGACCCGCGACACCTGCACCGTTATTCAGGATGCTGCGCTGTATGCCGATTACCTGGCGCGCGTCAGCGAGATCAAGGGCATGGAAGGTGTCGTGCTGGGCGAGGACTCGCCAGCCTTCGACGAAAAACTCGAGGAATACCGCCAGAGCCACCGCCGCGTGCAGGCCAGCCTGGCGCGTAGCGCGCAGTATCTGGACGGCGAGAGCTGGCTGGGCGACGAGACCAACCAGAGCATCCCGCTGTTCATCTGGTACAGCGACCACTCCGATGATTCCGAAGAGAAGGCCGAGGCCTTCCTGCACGCCAGCAGCGATGGTGTGGATTGGGACGATGTACGCGAGTTCTTCACCTATGAGTGCGCCGAAGGCGTGCTGCCCTACGAAGAGGGCGACATGGTGCTGACCGCGCGCTGCAACGGCACGCATATCGGCTTCTATACCTTCGACCGCATCCTTTACCGCGACGGCACCTACTACATCTACTCCTACCGCAAGAAGCGCTACACCCAGCCGTTCAAGCTGGAGGACGCCAAGGAGCGTCTGAAGGACGTGATTCCGGAGTGGTACGAGGAAATGCGGACTTCGCTCAATCGCCACGACATCAATAGCGTGGTGCGCTAAGCGGCAACCGTTCATCGGCGCGCCTCCTGCGACCGGTCGGTCCCGCGTTGCGCGCCTTGGCATATCCCCTGCGGATGGCTAGCATCCTGCCAGTATCTCGACGTCGCATGCCGCTGTTGCGTGAGCCCGTCAGAAACCTGTCAGGAGGCAAAGGATCATGCCGCAACTTCCCCCCGATGAAGTCCCCGTTCGCCGCCGTATGCGCTGGCATTGGCGGCTGTTGACGCTGAAGATCTACATCCTCTCGGTATTCCTGCTCGCCTGTATGCTGGGCGGCAGCGCGATGCTGTTTCTCAATGTGCTCAATGACACGCTCGAACCGGCCCAGCGCCTCGGGTCCTTCGTGGCTGGTGCTCTGATCCTGCTGCTGTGCTTCCACATCCTGCGCATGGCGCTGCCACCGATGCCGTGGCTGTCCAGGCGGCGCACCGTCGAATAGCCCCCGCAATGAAAAACGCCCCGTGGCATCACTGCCACGGGGCGTTCTATTTCGAGCCTGATCAGATCATCAGAAGATGTTGACCGGGTACTCGACGAAGACGCGCACTTCGTTGCCGTCGTCGTTGTAGGAGCGAGCGTCGTTGGACACGCGCAGCCAGGAGCCACGCAGCTTGACCGACAGGTCCTTGGCCGGGCCGCTCGGTACGACGTACTTCAGCTGGTTGAAGATTTCGCGCTCTTTGCCGTTGCTGGTCTCGGCGGTCTTGATGTTGTCGCCGTAGACGTAGGCCACGGTGTAGCTCAGGCCGGGTACGCCGTACTCGGAGAAGTCCAGGCTGTAGCTGCCCTGCCAGGAGCGCTCGTCTTCACCGTTGAAGTCCGACCAGTAGGAGTTGGCCAGCCAGATGGTGGTGCCGCCGTCGCCCAGGCCGCCCTGGTTCTGGTACCAGCCGTAGTTGTAGCCGGAATCGCCGTTGTTGCGCTGGTGCGCGACCATGAAGGTGTGCGCGCCGATGTTGTAGGCGGCCGACAGGCTCCAGATGGTGTTCTTGGTGCCGTCGATGCCGTTGTCGGAAGCGAAGTCTTCGTTGACGCGGGTGCGGTAGCCGTTGAAGTCCAAGGTCAGGGACTGCTTGTCGGCCACCGGGATGACGTAGTTCAGGTTCATGTACTGCTTGCGAGCGACGTCTTCGCTCTCGTAGCCGTACAGCGAGCCGCTGAAGTTGTCGGTGAACTTGTAGCTGCCGCCGAACACGTCGATGCGCTTCAGGCCGCCGCTGTCACGCCCTTCGGCGCTCTTGCGGGTTTCGGAAGTGAAACGACCGACGTTCAGCTCCAGGCCTTCGATCTCCTTGGAGGTGATCAGGGTGCCGGTGAAGCTTTCCGGCAGCAGGCGGGAGTTGTCGTAGCTCAGGATCGGCAGGGCCGGCATCTGGTCACCGTACTTGATCACGGTGTTGGAGAAGCGAGCTTTCACCGCGCCACCGGCGCGAGCCAGATCGTTGGCAGCTTCGCCGCTGTCGCCCTGCTTGAAGAAGTCGATGCCGGCAGCGCCGCTCTTGCCCTTGCCACCATCCAGGCGCAGGGCGTACATGCCGAACGCGTCAACGCCGAAGCCGACGGTGCCCTGGGTGAAGCCGGAAGTGAAGGTCGCGGTGGCGGCCTGGCCCCACTCGGCCTTGTCGTCGCGGCCGTGCTTGTAGTCACGGTTCATGTAGGCGTTGCGGAAGAACAGATCCAGGTGGCTGTCTTCGGTGAAGCCCTTGGCGGTGGATTGGTCATCGGCCATGGCAGCGGTCGACGCGAGGATCCCCAGTGCGAGCAGACTGATCCGGTGGTTCAGCATCTTGATTTCCTTAATGGTGCAGCGCCAGCGAACAGAAAGAAAAAAGCTCTCCGCCCCGAAGTGCGTGATCGGGGTAGGTGGAGTCCTGTGCTGGCATATTCTTTTGGTTGTATTCGGGGCGTGGTCGCCCCGGCGCCGCGGGATGATAGCAGAGGTTCGAACTTTTTCGTCCAGCCTCTGTCACGCTCCCGTCATGATTACCTGATCAGCGGTTTTGGCCGCCGGATCGCAGTGGCTCGCGGGGGATGGGCGAAGTCGCGGCAGAATGCCGCGGCGTCGGGGTCAGCGGGCGAATGAACGTTGAAACAGCCAGAGGCTGAGGATCAGCCCGCTGAATGCCGCGAGTGCGGCGCAGAGGAAGATCGAGCCGAAGCCAAAGCCGCTGGCGACGGCGCCCATCAGCGGCCCAGTGACGCCCAGTGACACATCGATAAACAGCGAATAGGCGCCCAGGGCCGCGCCCCGGTTTGAGGCCGGCACCAGACCCACGGCTTCCACGCCCAGTGCGGGGAACACCAGGGAAAATCCGAAACCGGTCAACGCCGCGCCGGCCAGGGCGATCCAGGGCGTAGGGGCGCTCCACAGCAGGAGCAGGCCGAGGCTTTCCACCGACAGGCAGGCAATCGCGACGCGGAAGCCCCCGTGGCGGTTGATGGCGTTGGCGAACAGCAGGCGTGCCCCGATGAAGCAGCCACCGAAGGCGGTCAGGCAGTAGACCGCGTCTTTCCAGCCAAGGCTGGCGTAGTACAGGGTGATGAAGGTGGCGATGGTGCCGAAGCCGATGCCTCCCAGCGCGAGGCCCATGCCGTGGGGGACGACGCGACCGAGCACGTGGTGGAAGGGCATCCGCTCGCCATGCACCAGCGCCGCCGCACGCTTGGGCCAGGCCAGGGTAAAGCCGAGCGCGGCCAGCAGGACCACGCTGCCGCCCAGGCTGGCCAGCCCGAGCTGGCCGACCATCAGCACACCGAGCGGCGCGCCGACGGCCAGGGCGCCGTAGCTGGCGATGCCGTTCCAGGAAATGACTTTCGCGGTGTTTGCTGCCCCGACGCGGTCGATGCCCCAGGCGATCGAGGCGCTGCCGACCAGGCTTTCCGAGGTGCCCAGCACCAGGCGCGCGACCATCAGCATGCCGAGGCTGACCCACGGCAGACCCTGCATCGCCCAGGAACCGAGCATCAGTGCACCGCTGCCGGCACAGCCGACCATGCCGTAGAGTACTGCGCGCTTGGGCCCGAGGGTGTCGATGACCTTGCCGGCGTAGGGACGGGTGAGCAGGGTGGCCAGGTACTGGATGCTGATGACCAGTCCCGCCATCACCGAGCCAAAGCCCAGGTCGCTGTGTACGTAGCCGGGCAGCACGGCCAGAGGAATGCCGATGGTCAGGTAGGCGATGAAGGTGAACAGGACAACGGACACCACTTGCAGCGTGGTGGACGAAGGCGAGCGGGAATCGGCAGACATGTGCAGCAGTTCGGTACGGCAAGTGGGCTTACATGATGGACCGCGACACACGTGTAGGAAAGCTAGCTAACGAACTACCTTTCAGTTCCGGCGTGATGCAAACCCATCGCGGACGGAGTCCGCTCCTACGCCCCGGTCCGCTCAGTACCTGTAGGAGCGAGCATGCTCGCGAACGCTTTTCTTCGGTGAGCATCGAAGGTGGGCGTTTCGCGAGCACGCTCGCTCCTACAAGGATGTCTTTCAGGCGCGGCGGAACAGGGTGGGGTAATCGATCACCAGACCGTCGTCATCCACCGTCAGCAATGCCTGAAAATTCGTTCCTTCCAGGTTTTCGTAGAGGTAATGATGGGCGTCGATCCGCGTATAGCCCTGGCGCATCCGTACCGGCTTGAGCTTCGGCGCTTCCAGATACACCACCGCCAGCTCCCGACGCTCGCCATCGGCGAGTTGCAGGCGGCGAATGGGGAAAGTGTTGGTAAAGGGCGAAGGCCAGATGTCGATGTCCAGGCAGCCGTCCAGCTCCACAAGCGTTTCGCCTTGATCAGTCCGCCAATGACCGACGCCGTCGGTCAGCAGGTGCAGCCGATGAATACCGCGGGCGCTTTCCACGCTGAAGCGCGCTTCATTGAGGCGCCATTCGGCGTCCCAGTCCAACTGGTAGTCGAGCTGATAGGACGGCCCACCCGCCTCATCGATGGCGCGCAACTGGCTCTCGGCGCGACGTTCTCCCAATTGCAGTGATTCCCAGCTGGCTGTCGGTGCGTGCCAGACGCCTTCCCAGTCCAGTGTGCGCATCAGGGTGTCTCCAGTACGAGTCCCAGGCGTTGGCGCTTGGGCAGGCGGGCAACCACCAGTTGATGAGAGCGCGTCAGCGCTTCGCGCAGTTCGGCTTCACCCATGGGGTAGGGGCGCTGCATGGAAATCCAGAAGGCCCGCGCCAGATAGGGTGCCGGGCGGATGCCGGGGCGGTCGACGTAACCCAGGAACAGCTCCGGGCCAACCTTGAAGGCCAGACCGCCATTGCCGCTGTCGAGGAAATCGAGGATGGCGAACATCTTGTTGCCAGCCACCGAAAACACCCGGTTGCTACCCCATTTGATGTCTTCGCGAGCGCCGGGGAGTTCCAGGCAGAAGCGAGCAATCTGTTGCGGCGTCATGTGCGTGCGTTCCTTCGGTCAGTCGCGCTTTCGATCAGTCACGCGCTTGATCAGTCTCGGAAGTAAACCTCGACCAGATGGTAGCCGAACTGGCTTTTCACCGGACCGTGGACCACGCCGACCGGCTTCTTGAAGATCACCTGGTCGATGCTGCGGACCATCTGGCCGGGGCGTACCTCGCCAAGGTCACCGCCGCGCTTGCCGGAAGCACAGGTGGAATGCTTGCGCGCCAGGGCAGCGAAATCCTCGCCTTTGGCCAGGCGCTGCTTGATCTGCTCGGCTTCGGCGGCGGTCTTGACCAGGATATGGCGGGCCATGGCGACGGGCATTGGTTCGTGTCCTTAAATGAAAGCGTCTGGGGCGGCATTGTACGGCAGCAGTGATGCAGGTCGCATTTCGCGATGGGTTGCATTGTCTGGCGCAGGAGCGCTCCATAGAGTCAATAAGCAAATTCTTATTTAAAGGACGCTGCTTACAGACGGCGTCCGCCGCCACCTTGCGTATGGATGCAGTTCAATGGATATCCAAGCGATGCTCAAGATCCTGGCCACCCAGGATGGTTCGGATCTTTACCTCTCCACCGGCGCTCCGCCGTGCGCCAAGTTCAACGGGGTGCTCAAGCCCCTGGCCAACGAACCGATGAAGGCCGGCGACGTTGCCCGCATCGGCTATGGGCTGATGGATGAGGAGCAGCGTGCGGAGTTCGATCGTGAACTGGAGATGAACCTGGCGATTTCCGTGCCCGGTGTGGGGCGTTTCCGGATCAACCTTTTCAAGCAGCGCAACGAAGTATCCATCGTGGCGCGCAACATCAAGCTGGATATCCCGCTGTTCGCCGACCTGAAGCTGCCCGAAGTGCTACTCAAGGTAGTCATGGAGAAGCGCGGCCTGGTGCTGTTCGTCGGCGGCACCGGCTCGGGCAAGTCCACGTCCCTGGCGGCGTTGATCGACCACCGCAACCGCAACAGCGGTGGCCACATCATCACCATCGAAGATCCTATCGAGTATGTGCACCGACACCGCAAGTCGATCATCAACCAGCGCGAAGTGGGCGTGGACACCCGCAGCTTCCATGCCGCGCTGAAGAACACCCTGCGCCAGGCGCCGGACGTGATCCTGATCGGCGAGATCCGTGACCGCGAGACCATGGAGCACGCCCTGGCCTTCGCCGACACCGGCCACCTGGCGATCTCCACGCTGCACGCCAACAACGCCAACCAGGCGCTGGACCGCATCATCAACTTCTTCCCCGAGGAGCGCCGGCCGCAGTTGCTCAACGACCTGGGCAACAACCTCAAGGCCTTCGTCTCCCAGCGCCTGGTCCGCACCCAGGACGGCAAGCGTCGCGCGGCGGTGGAAGTGCTCCTGGGCACGGCGACCATCAGCGACATCATCAAGCGCGGTGACTTCAGTTCGATCAAGGAGATCATGGACAAGTCCCGCGCCCTCGGCATGCAGACCTTCGACCAGGCGCTGTTCGACCTGGCAGTGGAAGGCGCGATCACCGAGGAAGAGGCGGTGAAGAACGCCGACTCGGCAAACAACCTGCGGCTGAAACTCAAACTCTACAAGGACAACCCGGGCAGCGTCGGCAGCACCGCCACACCGGCGGCAGCCAAGCCGGCCGCGCCGGCGCCGGTTGCTCCGCCAGCCGCCACCCAACCGGTCGAGGCTTCCAGTTGGGGCCTGGAGCTTGCCCTGGAGGAAATCGAGGCGGAGGACGCGGAGAAGCCGGGCGGGCAGTAAGCCGCCAGATGAGCGAATAAAAAGCCCCGGCATGCCGGGGCTTTTTATGGGAACGGATTTCCGGTAGGTGCGCAAATGCGGACCTCAACCTAGCAGGGTACCCACGCGCATGATTCGCTCCTGCTGGGGGCGGGCTCAGCGCAGATAACTGATCGGCGACCCGTCCACGGGGTTGCTCAGTACGCCCATGGGAATGCCATAGATATCTTCCAGCGTTTCCCCGCGCATCAACTCTGCTGGCGTGCCCTGGGCCAGCAGGCGGCCGCCGTGGAGGGCGATCAGGTGGTCGCAGTAGCGCGCCGCCATGTTGATGTCGTGCAGTACCACCAGCACGCCCAGGCCCAGCTCGCGGCTGAGTTCGTGGACGCGGGAGAGCACTTCCACCTGGTGGGCGATGTCCAGCGCTGAAGTCGGCTCGTCCAGCAGCAGGTAGCGGCTGTTCTGCGCCAGCAGCATGGCCAGCCAGACGCGCTGGCGTTCGCCGCCGGAGAGCAGGTCCACCGGGCGGTCGGCGAAGGCGAGGGTGTCGGTGAGGTCCAGCGCGCGGTCGATCTGCTGGCGGTCCTCGCCGGTGACGCGGCCCAGGGCGCCGTGCCAGGGATAGCGGCCGAAGGCGACCAGTTCGCGCACGGTCAGGCCGTCGGTCTGCGGCAGCTGCTGCGGCAGGTACGCCACCTGGCGCGCGAAGTCGCGGTTGCCCCAGTCCTGCAGCGGCTTGCCGTCCAGGCGGATGCTGCCGCCGCTGGCCTGTTGCTGGCGGGCCAGCAACTTGAGCAGGGTGGATTTGCCCGAGCCGTTGTGGCCGATCAGGCCGATCATGTTGCCGTCGGCCAACTGCAGGCTCAGCGGTTGCAGGAGGGTGCGACCGGGGACGCTGAAACTGACATTTTCCAGTTCGAACATGGGGTCATCCGTATGGGCGGCGTGGGCGGAAAAAGCGGGAGCCCGACTCTAATGCAATCGCTAATGGTTATCAATTTTTCAGGGCCTCGCGGAATCGCCCGATTGATTGCCTGTCCCTGACCGAAAGCGCTTATGATTCAACGCTGTAATTGAACGGATGGGCCCATGGAGTCTGCTGTCGAACGCTACAAGCGGCTGCTTGCCGAAGCCCTTGCGCGTTATTTCCCCCGTACCACCGAATACCTGCGCGCCGAGCGTGAAGCGGCGCGACCTCAACCCCGAGCGCGCGGCAAGGCAAAAGGCGCGAGCAAGGCACCGGCCAAGCGCACCGCCAAAGCCAAGAAAGACGGTGACGCGGCTGCGCCCAAGCGCCCGCGCTCGCCGGCTGCGGTTGGCATCTACGGCACCGCCAGCGCTCCGGACGAGCAGCACGCCCTCGACATGCGCCAGCGCGTGGCCCAGGCCGCCGCCCATGGAATCGTCAGCCTGCCGTCGGACGAGCAGTGGGCGATGATTCTCGCTCCCGAGCCGCTGACCCGCATTTTTGCCGGAGCGGGCTCCGGCAAGTCGACGACGCTGGTTCTGCGTGTCGTCTATATGCTCTGCCACCTGGGCATCGACGCCGAGAAGGTGACGGTGATTTCCTTCACCAACGCCTCCTGCGCGCAGCTGCGCGAGCAACTGGTGAAGGTGCTCGGCTACTGGGGCCATCCGTTCGATGCGGCCCAGGCGCGGCAGTGCGTACGGACCTTCCATTCGGCCATGGGCACCCTGGCGAAAATCGCACTGAAGAGTCCGCGCTGGTTCGAGCAACTGGACGAACGCACCCCGGCCGACGAGCTGGACAACCCGCTGCTCGCCGGCCGCCTGCGGCCGGCCCAGCAGCGCCTGCTCAAACAGGTCTACCAGCAGTGCTACGCCGAGCAGCACGAATTCCGTGTGCTGGTGCATCAACTATTGGAGCTGCCGCCACCGCCCGAGGCAGAGGAAGACGGCAAGCCGCCCCGTATCGGCAAGGCGCCACTGGATTCTTTCAAACTGCCTGGAGAATTCATCGCGCTGCCGCTGTTCGAGGCTTTCTATGCCCAGTCCGGCTTTATCGAAAGCATCGGCCTGCGCATCGACCAGTTGCAGCCGAAGAAGCTCGGCTGCCCGCCGCGCGAGCGCCAGTTCATCGAGGCGCTGCAGCTGTTCTGGGCGGCCTTCGACACTGCCTTGCAGGAGCAGGGTCTGCTGACCTTCAACCTGGCTTTCCAGCGCCTGACCGACCAGCTAGGCGACGGCAAGCTGCCAGCCGAAGCCCTGGCACCGTTCCAGCATCTGCTGATCGATGAGTTCCAGGATGTCTCGCCGCAGATCGTGCAATGGCTGCAGGCGCTGCACCGCGACCTCGCCAAACGCGGCGAAGCCGTCAGCCTGATGGCCATCGGTGACGACTGGCAGTCCATCTACGCCTGGCGCGGCAGTTCGCCGGAACTGTTCATGGACTTCGACCGGCACTTCCCCAGCAAGGGCCGGCGCAAGAGCCGCGTGCTGCTGCTGGAAACCAATTACCGCAGCATCGACCCGGTGATCCGCGATGGCGAGCGGGTACTGGTGGGCGTGGCCAGCAAGCAGGCCAAGACCTGTCGTGCCTTCAAGTCGGCGGAGGCGGGTGACCACGGGGTGAAACTGGTGCAGCGCTTCGATGCGCGCAACAGCCTGCCGCTCCTGCTGGAGGAGATCCGCAAGCAGTGCGAGCACGTCGCCGCGCGCGGGTCACGGGAGAAGACTGCCGTGCTGCTGCTCAGCCGGCGCAATGAAACCCTGCAGACGATCCTCGGCGAGCTGGACCGCAAGCTGCCGGTGAAGGGCATGACCATCCACCGCGCCAAGGGCCTGCAGGCGGAAGTGGCGATCATCGTCGACGACTGTGCGCCGCCGGAGAAACACCCGCTGCGCAGCGCGCTCTACACCGCCTCGGGCTTCTTCGCCAGCAGCTACGACCAGGCCCAGCAGGACGAACAATCGCGCCTGGCCTACGTGGCGATCACCCGTGGCGTAAGCCGGGTGTTCTGGTTTACCCGCAAGGCCCAGGGGCCGACGGCGATCCTGGCGATGCGGCGCAACGTGGAAGCTGCGCCGGCATGAGGTTCAATCGTCGCGGGTGAGGACTTCCAGCAGTTCGATCTCGAACAGCAGATTGGAGTTGGGCTGGATGTGTGCGCCGACCTGACGCTCGCCGTAAGCCAGGTGCGCCGGCACGAAGAGCTTGCGCTTGCCGCCGACCTTCATGCCCATCAGGCCCTGGTCCCAGCCCTTTATCACCCGGCCAGTGCCGATCACGCACTGGAACGGGCGGCCCTTGTCGTACGAGGAATCGAAGACGGTGCCGTCCTCCAGGGTGCCCTTGTACTGGGTGGTAATCAGCGCTCCCTTGACCACGGCCTTGCCGTCGCCGACGACGATATCTTCGATCTGCAGTTCGCTGCTCATGGCGTTTTCCTGTAAGGCAGGTGCGGCAGGAACGCCGCGAGGGCGTGCGTTTTCGCAGGAAAGCACGACCTTTGCAAGCCGCCCGAGCGTTCAGCCCGTGGCCATTTCCCCGAGAATCCATTCGCGGAAGGCTTTGACGCGCGGATCGTCCGCGCTGGCCAATGGATACACCAGGTTGTAGGCGTAGTCCTCGGCGACCCGCACGCCCAGGGCGAACGGCTGCACCAGCAGGCCCTGTTCCAGTTCCCGGGCAACCATGGCATGGTCGGCCAGCCCGACAGCGCCGCCCTCCAGAACTGCCTGCACCACGTGGCTGGTGTCTTCGAAGGTAACGCAGCCACTGGCGTCGAAGTCTTCCACGCCGGCCGCCGCCATCCAGCGCGACCAGTCCGGCCAGGACGCACCTTCGGTTTCGCACACCACGTGGCACAAAGTGTGGGCCTTCAAGTCGCGCGGCTCGCGCAGGGGCGGGCCGTCTTCCAGCAGGCTCGGACAGCAAACCGGGACGATCTGGGTATCGAACAGGCGCTCGGCCTGCAGACCGGGGTAGCGCCCGCTGCCGAAACGAATGGCCAGGTCGATATCGTCGACGGCGAAGTCGCGCAGCTCGTCGCTGACGTCGAAGCTGAGTTTCAGCCCCGGATGCAGTGCCCGGAACTGCGGCAGGCGCGGCAGTAGCCAGTGGGTGGCGAAGCGCGCGGTGAGCGAAACCCGCAGTTGTTCCGAGGTGCGCGCCAATCGCCGCGCGCGCACGGTGGCACGGTGCAGCAGGCCGAGGGATTCCGCCGCCGCCTCCAGCAGCAGCGCGCCCGCCGGGGTCAGCTGGATGCTGCGGCTGGTGCGCACGAACAGGCAGAGGCCGAGCTGGTCTTCCAGCTCCTTGATCTGGTGGCTGACCGCCGCTGGCGTAAGGCCGACTTCTTCCGCCGCGCGGGTGAAATTCAGGTGGCGGCCGGCGGCCTCAAACGTGCGCAGGGAGCGGATGCCGGGAAAGGAGCGGCTCATTGATCTTCAAATCCTGTTTGATGATCTGTCGAGAAATACTCGTTTCTCCTGGCTTCGTCAAAGGCCGATAGTGGCTTCACTTGTTACTGAACTTGAAGATCACCGAGCAGAGGAAGCCAACGCCATGTCAGCCGCCATCCATCCCTACATCACCCAACGCAACGCCCAGCCCGCCAGCGCGGACGACCTGGCGCCCCTGGCCTTCGCAGGCTACGCGCACTTCACCGCCATGCAGGTGCGCGGCGGCGGTATCCGTGGGCTGGACCTGCATCTGGAGCGCTTGCGCAATGCTTCGCAGCGGTTGTTCGGCCAGAGCCATGCCGACGAGGAAATCCGCGCGGCCCTGCGCGCCGCGCTGGAGCAAGCGCCGGACGATACTTCGCTGATGGCTACGGTGTACTCGCCCGCCGGGGAATTCACTGTTGCCGGCCCCGAGCACCGGCCCGAGCTGCTGGTGCGCAGCGCGCCGCCGTCCGATGGGCCGCAGGGGCCGCTGTCACTGGCCATCGCCGGGCATGAGCGGGTGCTGCCGGAGATCAAGCACGTCGGCGAGATCGCCAAGACCTGGTACCTGCGCGAAGCAGTGGCTGCCGGTTTCGATGATGCGGTGTTCACCGACCATCGTGGCCGTTTCAGCGAGGCAACCATCTGGAACCTGGCGTTCTGGGACGGCGAGTCGGTGATCTGGCCGCGGGCGAAGATGCTCACGGGCACCACCATGGGCATCCTCCAGCGCCAACTGGACAAGCTCGGCGCGCGGCAGTCGTCGCTGAGCATCGACCAGCAGGACCTGCCGCGCCTCGCGGGCGCCGTGGTGATGAACTCCTGGACGCCGGCAGTGCCGGTAAACCGCATCGGTGATGTGGAAATCCCGGCGGCGCCGGAGTTCGTCGAGCTGCTGCGCCGTGCCTTCGACGCGGAGCCTCGGGTGAGGCCCTGAGGATTTGGTGGTTCGCGAGCAAGCTCGCTCCTACAAGAAAGCCGCGTGCATGACCCTGCAGGAGCGAGCTTGCTCGCGAACATAAGGTCAATCCAGATGCGCAGCGAAGCCAGTGGCGCCCTGGTTGATCTCTTCCCGCAAGGTCAGCGCGGGAATCTCATAGTCGCCGCCGTTCTGCCGGCGGAAGGGGATGGGCGTGGTGGCCTGGAGGTTATCCAGGCGCTCGCCCAGTTCCCGTTCGATCTGCGCGTAGCGTTCGGCGTCGACGCGGCTGGTGCGGTAGACCAGGTAGGGCGGCAGTACGTCAAAACCGGGGTAGTGCAGCACGCCGTGGTGAATCGGGAACAACAGGTCATCGATCGGCCCATTGATGCCGCGCGCGCTGTAGTGCGATTCCCAACCACCGGTGGTAACCACCAGCATGGCGCGCTTGCCAGCCAGATTGCCTTCGCCGTAGCGGTCGCCCCAGCGCGCGTCGGAGTGCTCGCCGACGCCATAGGCAAAGCCGTAGGCGTAGACCCGCTCGAACCAGCCCTTGAGGATCGCCGGCATGGTGAACCACCACAGCGGGAACTGCAGGATCACCGTGTCGGCCCAGCGCAGCTTTTCCTGCTCAGCGGCGATGTCGCTGCTCTGCCGACCGGCAGCATAGGCGCGCTTGGAGTCCAGCGATGGATCAAAGCGTGCCTCGGGGTCGCGATCGAGGCTGTCGGAGGCATCCAGCGTGGCTTTCCAGTTCATCGCGTAGAGGTCCGAGACCTGAACTTCATGGCCGCCGGCCCGCAGGCGACGCACGGCGAAATCCTTCAGCGAGCCATTGAGCGAGCGTGGCTCTGGGTGGGCGTAGACGATCAGTACGTTCATGAATGCCTTCCTGTGAGTCATCCGGTGAGAGGGGATGGACGCAGGATGCGGATTGCCAGGGTATAGTAGAAATGAATATCCGGTATCCCAGGTATATCAATGAATAATCTGCGCAGGCTCGACCTCAATCTGCTGGTGACCCTGGATGTGCTGCTTTCCGAGCACAACGTCACCCGTACGGCCGAGCGGCTGAACTTCTCGCAGCCCTCGGTCAGCGTGCACCTGGCCAAGCTGCGCGACATCTTCGATGACCCATTGCTGCTACCCGGTCCGCGCGGCATGCGCCCGACGGCGCGGGCGGAATCCCTGCGTGAGCCGTTGCGCATCGCCCTGGAGGCGCTGGAGCAGGCAGTGGCGCCATCCGCGCCTTTCGATCCGGCCCAGGCAGACAACACCTGGCGCATTGCCGCGACCGACTACGGCGAATCCACCATTCTGTTGCCGGCCTTGAGCGCCATCCGCGGCAGCGCGCCGGCTACTCGCCTGGCGCTACTGGAACTATCGCCGCCGCGCATCGCCCGGCAGGCGGAGCAGGGCGAAATCGACCTGGCGTTCCACACCACCGAAGGCAGCCCGCCGGGCATGCGCCGCCGCACGCTCTTTACCGAGCGTTATGTGCTGGCGGGCCGCGCAGGGCACCCCAAGCTCAAGCGCAAGCCGTCCCTGGCGCAGTTCTGCCAGCTGGAGCATGTGATGGTCTCGCCCGATGGCGGCGGTTTCAGTGGCGTGACCGACGAAGCGCTGGCGGCGGTGGGACTCAGCCGGCGCGTAGCCTTGTCGGTACCGCACTTCCTTTTCGTCATCTCGGCGCTGGCCAGCAGCGACCTGGTCGCTATGGTCCCGGCGCGACTGGTGCGGGATAACCCGGCGCTGCGCGTGGTGGAAGCGCCGGTGGAGGTACCGGGTTACGAGATGTCGATGCTATGGGACGAGCGTTCGCACCGTGACCCGGCACATCGGTGGTTGCGCGAGCAGATTGCGGCATCAGTCTGAGCGTTGGTGCTTTTGTAGGAGCGAGCTTGCTCGCGAACCACCGCCCAGCACCGAAGTGGTCGGGGAGTTCGTGTTCGCGAGCAGGCTCGCTCCTACAGGTAGCTCCGGCGAAGTGCCGCGCGCTCTTCGGGAGGCGGCGCGTCAGGTCACCGGGTAAACCGCGTCCGCAACAGGTACTGCAGCGAAGCGGCCAGCGTCTGCCCATGGCTCATGCCATCGAAGGCATGGAACCGGGCCTGCATGCCCGGCACCTTGGCGACGTCGTCCACCAGTTGCTGAGCGGCGCGGGGAGCGCTGGGGGTGATGTCTTCGCGCGGCTTGAAGGGCTCCTCGCCGCCGCGCATCAGCAGTAGCTGCGCGGAATGTCCGGCCAGGCGCTGGGCGAAGCCAGTCTGCTCCTTGAGGATGGCGCCGTCGCCCCACCACAGCGAAGGGCTTGCCGGGGCGTAGAAGTTGAACTGCTGCGGCCGGGTTAGCAGCGCATGGAGCGTCAGCAGGCCTCCGTAGGAATGGCCCCAGAGGGTCTGCTGCGAGCGGTCGATGGGTGCCTGGGCATTTACCGCCGGGAGCATGCGGTCGCGCATCAGGTCAAGGAAGGCATCGGCGCCGCCGCTGGGGTCGCCGGTAAGCGGGTCTTTCTGCTCGGCGAGCTCCGGGCGTGGCGGGGTGTAGTCGCGGGTGCGGCCGGCGCGGTCGAGGCGCAGGGGTGTCTGGTAACCCACGGCGACCAGCAATGGGGCCTTGCCGTTGTTCAGGTCGGCCAGCAGCTTTTCGTCCAGCGCGCCGATGGCGGCGTTGCCGTCGAGCATCCATACCAGCGAATAGCCGGCAGCAGGCGCGGGTTGGTTCGGGCGGGCGATCCACAGCTGGTAGTGGCGCTGGCCGTCGGCGGAGTCCAGCTTCAGCTCGCTGAAGCGGTAGGCCAGGTCGTTGCGCTGCAGCAGGTGGGTGTCCATTTTCTGATCGGGGGCAGGCGCGGCGTGCGCTGCCAGCCCGGGCACGGCGATTGCCAATGCCAGGGCCAGGAGGCGAAATCTCATCAGGCTTTTTTCTCGTTCTACGAATCAGAAGGACGCGGTGAGGCTGGTGTACAGCGTGCGGCCCGGCTCGTTGTAGGTGGCGGCGCCGGCGCCTTCGATGTTCGCCACGCCCTGGGCGTTGCCTTCACGGAACAGGCGCTTGTCGAAGACGTTGTCCACCCCGGCGGTGAAGCTCAGGTTCTTGGTGAACACGTAGGTGCCGCTCAGCCCGGCGATAGCGTAGGGCGAGAGCTGGTTGTTGGCGCTGCCGGTGACACGGTCGCCGTGGTAGTCGTACTTCTTCGGCTTCTGCTTGCCGTACCAGGCGACGCTGGCCTGCAGCGACAAGGCGTCGGTGGCCTGCCAGTCGAGCATGGAGTTCAGGGTGTACTTCGGCGTTACCGAGAGCACGTCGCCGGTTTCCTTGTTCTTGGATTGCAGCATGTAGGTGAAGTTGTTGCTCCACTTCAGCTGTTCCATCAGCGGGATGGTCAGGGTGCCTTCCAGGCCCTCGACCAGCGCCTTGGGCACGTTCTCCCACTGGTAGATCGCCGCGTTGGCGTAGCTGCCGGTGCCGCCGGTAGCCTGATCGATGGGCGACAGGCCCGATTCGATCTTGTTCTTGTAGTCGTTGCGGAAGTAGGTCAGGCCGGCGATCAGGCCGTCCTGGTTGAACTCGATGCCCAGCTCCTTGTTGACGCTGGTTTCCGCCTTGAGGTCTTCGTTGCCCTGCAGGTAGCAGCTGGTGGTCTGGCCGTAGCAGCCCTGGCCTCGGCTGTAGAGCAGGTAGTCGGAGTTCAGCTGGTACAGGTTCGGCGCCTTGTAGGCGCGGGCGATGCCGGCCTTGAGGGTGACGCTGTCGGTCAGCGCGTGGGACAGGTTAAGCGACGGGCTGAAGTTGTCACCGACGATGCTGTGGTGATCCCAGCGCAGGCCCGGGGTGAGCATGGTGCCGGGCAGCAGTTCGATGTTGTCCTCGGCGAACAGCGAGAAGATCTGCGCCTGCGAGGACGTATCGCGGTTGGTGCTGGTGAGGCCCGGCACCGAGCCGCCTTCGCTGGTGGTCTGGGTATTGGCGCTCGGATCGTCGAGCTTCTGCTGCACCCACTCGCTGCCCAAGGTCAGGGTCTGGTCGCGCCAGGCGTGCAACGGCAGGTTCACTTCGCCGTGGGCGGTCAGGTCGCGCAGGGTGGCGGTGTAGAAATCAGTGTTGCTGAAGATGCCCTCGGTGCCACCGGCCAGGCCTTCGTTGATGCGACTGTTGCGGGTCTTCTCGTACTGCAGGTAGGCCATGGAACTGCCGAAGTCCCACTCACCACGGTGGGTGATCGAGTAGTTCTCGCGGTACATGCGGTTGGTCTCGTGACCGAGCATGGATTTCACGTTGGCGTTGCTGTTGGTGTTCTGGGTATCGCCGGTGTAGATGTTGCCCTGGCGGCTGAAACCGGCTTCGAAGTCGAGGGTTTGTTCGGGCGTCAGGTGCCAGCTGAGCAGGCCGTTGACGTCCTTGTTGCGCACGCCTTCGCGACCGGCGGGCAGGGTGCCGGCCTGGTTGCCGGTGCGGTTGGATTCGTGGCCGGCGTTGATGTCCCAGTCGTCCGAGTCGGTCTTGGCGACGTTGCCGTAGACGCGGTAGCTCAGGGTATCGGTCAGCGGGCCGTTGAGGCCGAAGGTCATGCGCTGGGTGGCGCCTTCGTCGCTGTGCTGCGGGAAGTTGCTGTAGACGGTGACATCGCCGTGGGTTTCCGTGCCGGCCTGCTTGGTGATGATGTTCACCACGCCGCCCGCCGCGCCATTGCCATAACGCGCCGCCGCCGGGCCACGCAGCACTTCGATGCGCTCTACCTGGTCCGCCGGCACCCAGTTGGTGTCGCCACGGGAATCGCGCTCGCCGCGCCAGCCGTAGCGCACGGCGTTGCGGCTGGCGACTGGCTTGCCGTCCACGAGGATCAGGGTGTTTTCCGGGCCCATGCCGCGAATGTCGATCTGGCGGTTGTTGCCACGCTGGCCGCTGGTGGAGTTGCCGGTCAGGTTGACGCCCGGCATGGTGCGGATGATCTGCGACAGGTCGCTGGCGGGCGGGCGCTTCTTGATGTCCTCGGCGGTGATGATCGACACGCCCGGCATCTGCTTGGCTTCCTCGGCGGCGGTGGCGACGATCGTTTCGCTGTCGAGTTCGACAGGCTCGGAATCGGCGCTGGCGGCCTGTACGGCAAAAGACAGCAGGCAACTGGAAAGCAGCAGGAAGGGCGGAACGAACTGCATCGGACGGGGCGACATCGGTGATCTCCGGCAACTGAAAGATCGCCAAATGATAATGACTGCTATTTGCTAGTAAAGCGCATTAACTTTCTAAACACTTGCGACGCAGTCGTGGGTCGGTGCCGCGGGGAGCAAAAGGTGCAGGAACAGGCCACGATTGCCATTTTCGCTGCCGTTCTCTGCCCACATGCGCCCGTCGGCCAGTTCGACACCGCGCCGGGCGATGGCCAGACCCAGGCCGAATCCGCTGGACTCGGAGGGCTGCAGCCGCTGGTAGGGCTGGAAGATGCGTTCGAGGTCTGCCTCGGCGACGCCAGGCCCGTCGTCGCTGATGCACAGGTGCCAGAAGTTGCCCTCGCGCCAGCCGTCCAGGCGCACGCTGCCACCGCGCGGGGAGTGGCGGATGCCATTGCGCAGCAGGTTCTCGATGGCCTGGGCAAAGCTGTCCAGGTGCACCTGCACCACGCAGTCGGTGCCCAGCGAGCAGGGCAGTCGCTCTGACGTCCAACCGCTTTCGAAACAGGCGTCCTCGCACAGCGCTTCCCACACCGAGAGCACCAGCACTGGTTCGCGCTCCAACTGCGGGCGCTCGGTGTCCATCCAGGCCAGGTCCAGGGTGTCTTCCAGCAGGCGCTGCATGTCGTTGATCTCGCGGTCCAGCCGCTCGCGCAATTGCTGCGCAGGCAGGTCGCTGTCGTGGGCGATGCGCAGGCGGGCCAATGGAGTACGTAATTCATGGGACAGCGTGCGCAGAAGCAGTCGCTGCTGCGCCAGGCTGTGACGAAGCCGATCGGCCATGTGATCGAAGGCCAGCGCGAGCTCGCCAAGCTCGTCACGGCGGTGGGCCAGCGGCGTGCCCGGTCCTTCGCTGTCCAGGTCGTCCGCGCGCAAGGCATCGGCGCGGGCACGCAGCCGGTTGAGCGGCAGCACCAGGTGCCGATAGATCAACAGGCCGAGGAGGGCGGCCAGGAGGGTCGGCACCACGCCGTGGCTGAACAGGTGCGTCCAGGGCGTCAGCCCGCCGGGTAGCAGGCGTTCGGGCAGTTGCATGACCAGTCGGCCGCGCTCGGGGTGTTGCGCAAACTCAATGCTGACGTAAGGCAACTCGTCCTGCAGGCGCCGGCTCATCGGCCAGTCGAGCTTGCGCATGAACGTCAGGTGGCTGGATTCTTCCGCCGTCAGCGGCGTAGTGCCCAGGCTCTGCAGGTGTTCACCGATCACCGCGACCCAGGTGTCTTCGGCGGCGGACAGCTCCCGACGGAAGCGCTCGACACCTTCTGCGCCGTGCTGGTCAACGACCCTCTCCGCCTGCTCGGCGTAGCGCGCGAGGTACTCGCGATCGGCTTCGCCCAGGAAGTAGGTGCTGCGCTCCAGCGACAGGCCCCAGGTCCAGATCAGCCAGGTGAGCAACAGGCAGAAGCCGACCTGCAGTGCGGCGATTTTCCACAGCAGCGGATGACGGCGCATCAGTGACGTTCCGCGTCCACCAGGATGTAGCCCTGGCCGCGCACAGCCTGGATCTGTACCTGTTGCGCGCCGATTGCGGCCAACTTGCGGCGCAGGTTGCAGACGTGCACGTCCAGCCCGCGGTCGAGGCGGGTGTAGGCGCGGTGCAGCACGCTCTGGTAGAGGAAACTCTTGCTCAGCGCCTCGCCGGCGTGGGCGTTCAGCGTGGCCAGAAGGCGGTATTCGGAGTTTGTCAGGCCGGCGTGTTCACCGGCGCGGGAGACGTCCTGCAGTTCATCGTCAAACTGCAGCGAGCCTTGTGGGCGCGGAGCGGATCGCGCGCGATCCAGATCGACCCGGCGCAACAGCGCATCGATGCGCGCATCCAGCTCCGCCAGGCTGAAAGGCTTGGGCAGGTAATCGTCGGCGCCACGGGTGAAGCCGGTGATGCGGTCCTGTTCCGCACCGAGGGCGGACATCAGCATCACCGGCGTAGCACGATGGCTGCGCAGGGTGTCGAGCAGGGATAGGCCATCGACGCCGGGCAGCATGATGTCCAGCAGGACCAGATCGAAGTCGTTCTGGTGAACGGCTACGAGGCCCTGGTCACCGTTGGCGCAGGTGGTGACGGAAAAGCCGCGCTGACAGAAATGGCGTTCGAGGTCCAGGCGAAGACGGGAATCGTCCTCCACCAGCAGAAGTGAAGGGGACACGGTAAACCTTGATGAGAGTTTCTTTGATGCGAATGTTTAGCATTTGCAAATATCTCATCTCTCCCGGTCGGAAGGCAATGGCAATCTGCCGCGAGGCCCTCAGACCCAGCGTCGTACCCGGCTGCAGAAGGCGTCGAACTCCGCGCCGAACAGTTCGCGCAACGCTTTTTCCTCGGGGCGGATCTGGAATCGCCCGATGTAGAGCACGAAGGCGGCGACACCGAGCACCGCCAGTGCCGAGCCGAGGAACACGCACCAGCCCAGCAGGATGATGGCGAAACCCAGGTACATGGGGTTGCGGGTGTGCCGGTAGATGCCGGCAATCACCAGTGCGGAGGCGCTTTCCGGTTTCAGCGGGTTGACCGTGGTGCGCGCGCGGCGGAAGGACGCCACGCCCGCCAGACAGACCGCGACGCCACCCAGTGCCACCAGCAGGGCCAGCCATAGACGGCTGCCCGGCGCCGTGATCGGGCGAACCGCCAACCACATCAGCAGGCCGCTGATGAACGCCACCAGGGGCGGGGGAATACGGTGTTCCAGCCAATCCATGCTCGGTCTCCGGGCCAGTGCGGCCATCTCCAGTGAGGTGCCAACACTAGCCCAGATTGCTTTCCTTAGCGCGCCTCAGCGCGGCCGACGTACCGCGCGCACCTTGCCGCTGTTGCCGCCGCCGCAGTAGAAGCGCTCGCCGCCGTCCGCTTCCAGGCCGGATA
This sequence comes from Pseudomonas sp. PVC-3-1, assembly GCF_057444315.1. NCBI lineage: Bacteria > Pseudomonadati > Pseudomonadota > Gammaproteobacteria > Pseudomonadales > Pseudomonadaceae > Pseudomonas > Pseudomonas sp. PVC-3-1. The sequence goes on along the minus strand of NZ_CM172023.1, from coordinate 4,368,518 downwards.
CATGCACGCCCTCGGGCATGTCCAGTTGCTCCAGAACCGCGCCAGATTGTGGGTCGATGCGGCGTAGCTCGCTGTAGGTCGCTTCGGGTTCCCATGTACCGTGCCAGAGTTGGCCTTCGACCCAGGTCACGCCGGTGACGAAACGATTTGAATCAATCGTGCGTAGGACTTCACCGGTTTCCGGGTCGATCTGATGGATCTTCCGTGCGCGGTACTCGCCGACCCAGAGCGAACCCTCTGCCCAGGCCATGCCTGAATCGCCGCCGTTGCCCGGCGCGGGAATGGTCGAGAGCACCTTGCCGCTCGCCGGGTCGATCTTCTGGATGCGGCTTTCGGCGATCTGGTACAGGTGCGTACCGTCGAACGCAGTGCCGGCGTGGGCGGGAACTTCGATGGCGCGCTCCAGGTGGCCGTCCTTCGGGTCCAGGCTCTGCAGGCGCTCGCCCACCGCGAACCAGACGCGCTGGCCGTCGAAGGTCAGGCCGTGGACGGCACTGACGCCGGGGAAGGGGCCGTATTCCTGCAGAACCTGCGCCGGGGATTGCTTGTAGTGAGTGGTCATGGTGTCGCCCTGCATGTGTGAATTGGAGCCTTCAGCCTATTCAGGCACCGAAGGGCGCGGGGAGTAACAAGGTCGTCGCGAATCCTGGCGCCGGCGGCAGTGTCCAGCGTCGCGCGCGCCCTTGCCCCAGCGCCTGTACCCGACGAGTTTCGGCCAGTGCCTCAAGGGCGCGTTGAACGCTGCGCTGGCTGGTATCCAGCGCCAGTGCAAGGGCCGAACTGGACCAGGCCTGGCCATCGCTGAGCAGCGCCAGCACTTCAGCGTTGGCGTCCTCCAGCGGCGGCGCAAGGACCACCGGATTGGCGGCAACCAGCACATAGCCACGCGAAGTCGACTGAATCCCCGCCAAAGGCTGTAGCAGACGCCGCAGACGGCCCATTTCCACGCGCAGGCGCGCCCGGTGGGTTTCATCCGGCTGGCGGGTGCGGAACACCCGGCCGATCAGTTCGACGCGTGACACATCAACGGGCCAGGCTTCGGCCAGCGCGCGGGCGAGGGCGAAGAGTACCGGGCGGCTGCCCAGGGCAATATCACCAATACGATTGCGGCAGGCGTCGATCACCAGGGCATCGGAGCGCAGCAGGCTTTCCACTTCATCCAGCGACAGCAGGCGCGTGGTTTGTCGGTCGATGCGCCGGGCTGCCGGCGCATCAAGAATGTGCACCGCCTGATCCACCTCTGCACACAGGGCTGGAATGCCCGACGCTGCAGCCGCGTCGGCAGCCAGGCGCAATGTGGTCCGCGCCTCGGCTGCTTGCAGCCGGCGAACGGCGAGGCCGGCAGCGATCAGCCAATGCACCGTGCGCAGAGGCGCGGGTAGCGAACCCGGTTCCAGCGAGCCCAGCAACATGTCGGCTTCATCGAGCTTGCCGATCAGCAGCGCACGGCGGATCAGCAGGTAGCGGGCATGGGCGGCATTGATCCTGTCGCCGTGGCTCTGTAGCACCTGCGCCGCCTGCTCCAGCGGTTCGGTCGGCCAGTTCAGCTCGCGGCTGGCCAGCGCCACTTCCGCCTCGGCCACCCGGCAGCGGGCGCGCTCCATCGGTTCGTGGGCGCCAAAGGCGCGGGCGGCGCGACGCAGCAGAGTGCGGGCGAGGGGAAATTCGCCCAACTGGGCCATGGCGATGCCGCGCAAGGCCAGCGCTGGCGGGTCCTCGCGCAGCGCCACGCGGTTCAGCGCGCCCAGTGGGTCGCCCGCCGCCAGGGCGCTGGCCGCCGCCGTGATCAGCGAATCCATGGAAATCCTGCCAACTTTGTCACTCCCGTCCCCCGACGCCCGCTGCCTAGTCTATGCCATGCCCATCGAGCCGCCGTTGGCGGAGGAGAACTGTCATGACTGCCCATCCCACCGCCACCCGCGAAGAATGGCTCACCGCGCGCCTGGAACTGCTGGCTGAGGAAAAGGCCCTGACCCGGCGTAGCGACGAGCTGGCGCGCAAGCGCCAGGCGCTGCCCTGGGTGTTGATCGACAAGGACTACCGTTTCGACACCGAGCAGGGGCCGGCACGTCTCGCGGACCTGTTCGCCGGCCGCTCGCAGTTGCTGGTCTACCACTTCATGTTCGGCCCGGACTACCGCGCCGGCTGCCCCTCCTGCTCAAACATCGCCGATGGCTTCGACGGTTACGCCACCCACCTGGCGAACCATGACGTGAGCCTGGTGGCGGTGTCCCGCGCGCCACTGGAAAAGCTGCTGGCCTACCGCCGACGCATGGGCTGGAGTTTCCCCTGGGCGTCATCCCACGGCAGCGGCTTCAACTATGACTTCAACGTGTCCTTCACCGAGGCGCAGCAGCGCGGCGGGGAAGTCGACTACAACTTCCGTCGCGAAGGCCCCATTACAGGCCCTGCACCGGCCCCCGTGGTGGAAACGGCCGCCTGCTGTGGCACTGATGTGGCGACCTTCACCCGCGATATGCCGGGCATGAGCAGCTTCGTTCGCGAAGGCGGCAACCTCTATCACTGCTACTCCACCTACGCCCGCGGCCTGGACTCACTGTGGGGCCTGTTCCAGTGGCTCGACCGCGCGCCGCTGGGGCGCAATGAGCAGGGTATGTGGTGGCGGCGGCACGACGAATACGAGGCCGGACGCTAGGCAGCACGTCAGTTGGCTGCGCGGCGAAATGCGCCTGGCTGCTGTCCGGTCGCCTTGCGGAAGGCACGGGTGAACGCCGCGATGGACTGGTAGCCCACGGCAGCCGCGACTTCCGCCACGCTCTGGTCGGCCTTGAGCAGCCGGCACGCCTGGCCCATGCGCAGGGCCAGCAGTACCTGGCCGGGCGATTGCCCGCAGGTTTCGTTGAAGCGCTTGAAGAAGGCCGAACGCGACAGGCCCGCGCAGGCCGCCATGTCTTCCAGTGTCCAGGGCAACTGTGGTTGCTGGATCATCCGCTCAAGCAGGCTGGCGAACTGCGGTTGGCGAGCGAGGGCGACCAGCCCGCCGAGGGATACGTTGGCCACGACCTGCTGCCGCAGCACGTAGAGGAACAGCAGATGGCTCAGCCGTTCGAGCATCTGCTGCGACGGCGCGGGCTGCCGCTGGCATTCCTCCAGGATCAGCTCGAACAGACTGCGCGCGGCCCGCTGGGACGGCTCCTCGGCACGCAGCACGAGGAAGGCGGGCAGGGCGTCGATGATCAGCGCCGACAGCCCCGAATCGAACTGGAAGAACCCGCAGACCAGCCCCACGCCATCCTCGGCCTGCAGCTCCAGCGCGGTCATGCTCTGGCGCGGCTGGCAAGCCGCCTCGTCGGCACTGGATTCGTTGGACAGCCGATATGGCACATCGCGCAGGATGAACACCGCGTCACCGCTATCCAGCCGACAGGGCGCTTCGTCTTCCAGGTGCAGCCAGCAATGCCCTTGCACCACCAGGTGGAAACTGGCCCGCGCCAAGCCATGCGTCGATGCGTGCCAGCCGCCGCAATAGCGTCCCACGTGAAACAGGCTCGCGCTCAGTTCGAGGTTGTCTAATAACCAATCAACGAGGGGGCTGGACGAAATCATCTAATGGAAAGACTCATGAGCAAGTGATAGCGACTTTAGAATATTGAATGGATTTCTTATTACCAACAGACTTTTTCGACACCCCATTTCAACGGAGTCGAACCATGTCCCGCCTGCCCATCCAGACCCTCGACAGCGCCCCGGAAGCTGCCAAGCCGTTCCTCGAGAATGCCCTCAAGGGGTCCGGCTTCATCCCCAACCTGCTGGGAGTGCTGGCCAACGCGCCGGCCGCGCTGGAAACCTACGTCACCGTTTCCGGCCTCAACGGCAAGTCCGACCTGGGCCTGCCCGAGCGCGAAGTGGTCCAGTTGATCGCCGCCACCACCCACGGCTGCGACTTCTGCGTAGCCGGGCACACGGCGGTGGCCTTCAACAAGGCCAAGCTGCCCGAGGAAGTCATAGCCGCCCTGCGCGAACAGCGCGAGCTGCCCGATGCGCGCCTGGAGGCCCTGGCCGCGTTCGCCCGTGAATCCATCGCCACCCGCGGCGCGGTCAGCGATGCTGGCCTTGCGGCCTTCCGTGCTGCCGGCTTCAGCGATGGCAATGCGCTGGAAGTGCTGCTGGGTATCAGTCTGGCGACCCTGTGCAACTTCGCCAACGTGCTGGCCCAGACCCCGCTGAACCCCGAGCTGGGCAAATACCGTTGGGAAAAGGCCACCCACTGATTTCGTGTGACCGGGCGGCAGCCGCCGCCCAAGCAAGGAGAGCGAAATGCTCGACCCGACCCTGAGCCGCTGGCTCGACGACCATGCCGAGGGCCTCGACCTCGGCCATACCGACCCGCAGAGCGTACTGCCGCAACTGGCTGCCGCCGGGCTGTTCGCCATCGGTGTGCCCGAAGAGCGCGGCGGCAATGGCGGCAGCGTGCTCGATGCGATCGACGCCATTGCCGATGTGGCCGGCCATTCGCTGACGGCCGCCTTCGTCTTCTGGGGCCAGCGCGCCTTCATCGAATACCTGTTGCAGAGCCCCAATCGCGTGCTGGGTGACCGCCTGCTCGGCGAACTGCTCGACGGCAGCCTGGCCGGCGCTACCGGGCTGTCCAACGCCATGAAGTTCCTCTCGGGCATTGAACGCCTGCAAGTGAACGCGACTTCGACCGGCGATGGCTGGAGCCTCGATGGTCGGCTGCACTGGGTGACCAACCTGCGCAAAGGGCGCTTCGTGGTGGCGGCGGCCATCGAACGAGAGGGAGCGGCACCGCTGGTGGCGGCGATCCCGTCGGACCGCGTGGGCCTGACCCGCTCTGACGATCTGCAACTGCTCGGCCTGCAATCGAGCAACACCGCTGCGCTGGATTTCTCAGCGGTCGATCTGCCGCGCGACTGGCTGCTGCACGAGGATGCCCGCCAATACCTGCCACGCGTGCGCCCGGCCTTCCTCGGCCTGCAATGCGCCATGAGCATTGGCCTGACCCGCAAGGCCCTGGAGTCCGTGCGCGAGCACCTGAGCGACCGTCGTTCGGTGCTGTGCGAAGAACAGCAGCGTCTGGCCGATGAGCTGGACGAGAAGGTTGCACGCTTGCGCGAAGGCCTGCTCGATGGCGCCTTTCTGACCGAGCCGGCGCGGTTGTTCCGCATCCGCATCGGCCTGGCCGAAGGTGCAGCTGCCGCTGTTCAGCTGGAACTGCAGGCCAGCGGCGGCAAGGCCTACCTGACCGAGCACGGCGCGGCCTTTGCCCGGCGCTGGCGTGAGTCGGCCTTCGTGCCCATCGTCACGCCGAGCCTGGTGCAACTGCGCACTGAACTGCAGAAGCAGGCCAGGGCATGAACCGAGCGATCCTGCAGGCCAGCGACGTTGCCCTGGGCTATCCCGGAGACAACGGTTGGCGCAGCGTGCTGGAAGGCTTCGCCCTGGAGCTGGCTCGCGCAGAGGTGGTCTCCATCCTCGGCCCCAGCGGCGTCGGCAAATCCAGCCTGCTGCGGGTGCTGGCCGGCTTGCAGAAGCCGGCGGCTGGCGTCGTGCAAATGCTCGGTCAGCCGATCGACGGCCCGCACCCGCGCGTTGCGGTGGCCTTCCAGGACCCGAGCCTGCTGCCATGGCTGAACCTGACGAAGAACGTCGCCTTCGGCCTGGACTTCGCCCGCCAGCCGAAGCTGGACAAAGCCACCCTGCAAGCCCGTGTGGACGAGGCAATTGCCTCGGTTGGGCTGGGCCATGCCCGCGACTTCCTGCCAGCACAACTCTCCGGCGGCATGGCCCAGCGCACCGCGCTGGCCCGTTGCCTGGCGCGGCAGCCGCAGGTGCTGCTGCTCGACGAACCCTTCGGCGCGCTGGACGAGGTGACCCGCGCCGATATGCAGCAATTGCTGCTGACAGTCATCCACGAGTGGCGTACCGCCGCCGTGCTGATCACCCATGACATCGATGAAGCGCTGCTGCTTTCCGACCGCATCCTGCTACTGGGTGACACCCCGGCGCGGACGCTGGGCGAATGGCACATCGACCTGCCGCAACCCCGTGCGGAGCTGGTCGAGGAACTGGGCGCCCTGCGGGTCGACATCCTCAAAACCCTACGGCGGGCGAGCCGCACCCACGCAAACAACCCTTCTGCGCAGGAGCCTGCCCATGTGCCTGGACGACCCCACACACTCCCGACGTGACATTCTCAAACTCGGCGCGCTGCTCACCGCCGCCGGTGCGTTGCCACTGCTGACCAGCCTGCAGGCGCGCGCCGCCAGCGAACCGGACGCACCGGTGCGCATCGGCTACCTGCCGATCACTGACGCCACGCCGCTGCTGGTCGCCCACGCCAACGGCCTGTTCGACGCAGAAGGCATCAAGGCCGAGCGCCCGGTGCTGCTGCGCAGCTGGGCACAGGTGATCGAGGCGTTCATTTCCGGGCAGGTCAACGTCATCCACCTGCTGTCACCGATGACCGTCTGGGCGCGCTACGGCAGCAAGGTTCCCGCCAAGGTGGTGGCCTGGAACCACGTCGGCGGCTCCGGGCTGACCGTGGCACCGGACATCAGCGACGTGAAGCAGCTGGGCGGCAAGACCCTGGCGATTCCGTTCTGGTACTCGATCCACAACGTGGTGCTGCAACAGTTGTTGCGTGACAACGGCCTGCAGGCGGTAAGCAAGCCAGCCAACGCCGCGCTGGCCGCCAATGAGGTCAACCTGGTGGTGCTGCCGCCGTCGGACATGCCTCCGGCGCTGGCCGCCAAACGCATCGCCGGCTACATCGTCGCCGAGCCGTTCAACGCCCTCGCGGAGAACCTCAAGGTCGGGCGCATCCAGCGCTTTACCGGCGATGTCTGGCGCAACCATGCATGCTGTGTGGTGTTCATGCATGAGCACGATCTGAACAACCGCCCGGAGTGGTCGCAGAAAGTGGTCAACGCCATCGTCAAGGCGCAGCTATGGACCCGCGACAACCGCGCCGAGGCGGCCAAGCTGCTGTCCAAGGACGGCGAGAACCGCTACACGCCCCACGCGCCGGAGGTGCTCGGCCGTGTACTGGCGCCGGCCGCCCGCGAACGCCAGCAGTACCTGGCTGACGGCGCCATCCGCCATGCCGACTGGCACGAGGAGCGCATCGACTTCCAGCCGTATCCGTTCCCCAGCTACACCGAGGAATTGGTGCGCCGCCTGAAGGACACACTGATCCAGGGCGACAAGGGCTTCCTCGCCGCACTGGAGCCGACACAGGTAGCCAAGGACCTGGTGGACGATCGCTTCGTGCGCAATGCCATTGCCAGCGTGGGCGGCTTGAGCGCCTTCGGCTTCCCCGATAGCTTCGAGCGCAGCGAGGAGATCACCACGTGACACCCGTTGTACTTTCCACGCGCCGCCACTGGGCGCTGGGCCTGGTCGGGCTCGTCATCCTGCTCGGCTTGTGGTGGCTCGGTGTGCGCCTGTTCGGCGGCGATGGCCTGGGGCAGCTGTTCTCGCCCCAGGCGACCTTCACCAGCCTGGGCGAGCTGCTCGCCCGGCCGGAGCTGTACGAGCATGTGCTGGTGAGCCTGAAACGGGTACTGCTGGGGCTGCTGCTGGCTCTCGCCGTCGGCGTACCGCTGGGCTTGCTGGTAGGCGCCTCGCGTCACCTGGAGGCGGCGACCACGCCGGCTTTCCAGTTCCTGCGGATGATTTCGCCGTTGTCGTGGATGCCCATCGCAGTAATGCTGATGGGCGTGGGCGACTCGCCGATCTACTTCCTGCTGGCGTTCGCTGCGGTCTGGCCGATCCTGCTCAATACCGCCGCCGGCGTGCGCCAGCTCGATCCGCGCTGGCTGCAGTTGTCGAGGAGTCTCAGCGCGACGCCGTTCGAGACGCTGCGCAAGGTCATCCTGCCCGGCGTGCTCGGCCATGTGCTGACGGGCGTACGCCTGGCCATCGGCATTCTCTGGATCGTGCTGGTGCCCTGCGAAATGCTCGGCGTCAGCGCGGGACTGGGTTACTACATCCTCGACACGCGGGATCGCCTGGCCTACTCGGAGCTGATGGCCATGGTGTTGCTGATCGGCGTGCTGGGCTTCGCCTTGGATGCAGTGGCGCGCAGCCTGTATCGGCGACGGGGGTGATGGGACCTTCTGAGTGTTCTTGATACAGCCCTGACCCTGGCTACGCGCCCGGCTCCGAAGGGAGAGGGGACTGTCCTGGGTTTCGGGTAGCCAGGCGCTCGCCGGCCGACTGCGGAACAACACTGAACGCCGAACGGCTCCCTCTCCCTTCAGGGAGAGGGCTGGGGAGAGGGAGCTCTGGGGCTGGCTCACAGGCATCAAATTGCCCCAGGCTCCGTATGTCACATCGCCTTGCGGTAATCCGGCCGCAGCTTTGTGAGCAGTGCCGCGACCAGGTCCAGCGCCGAGCACAGCAGGAAGTAGAGCAGGGCGACGAACAGGAACACCTCGGTGGGATGCACCATCACCCGGTTGCTCACCTGGGTGGCGACGAAGGACAGTTCGCCGACGCCGATCACGTAGGCCAGCGAGGTGTCCTTGATCAGTGAGACCCACTGGTTGAGGAACGACGGCAGCATGATCGGCAGCGCCTGCGGCAGGATCACCAGGGTGAGCACCTGCCACGGGCGCAGGCCCAGCGCGCGGGCGGCGTCCCACTGGCCCTTGGGCAGGCTTTCGATGCCTGCGTGCACCGAGTGGGCAAGGTAAGCCCCGCCGATCAGGGACAGCGCGCAAACCACCGTGCCCAGTGCCGGCACGTCGATATGCAGGACGATGGGCAGCAGGAAGTAGGTCCAGAAGATCAGCATCAGCACCGGGATGGCGCGGAAAAAGCCGAGGAACGCCACCAGTATCAGGCGTGGTTTGCCGCCCAGCACCGACAGCGCGATTCCCAGCGCCAGCCCGATGATGGCCGAGGCAACGCCGGAAGCCAGGGCGAGGATGATCGTGAGCGCAGCGCCGCCCAGCGGGCCATCCGGGTAGGCCCCGAGCAGGAAGTAGGACAGGTTGTCCGAGATTACCGAGAAGTCCATCTCAGGCCCCCTGGCGATAGCGGCGGGTCTGCTGGATCGCCTGGCCCAGCGCCTCGATCAGCGCAATGGCGCCGATGTAGAGCAGGGTGGCGATGCCGAACGCCTGGAAGGTCTTGAAGGTCTGCGTCTCCACCTGGCGCGAGGCGTAGGACAGCTCGGCCAAGCCAATGGCCATGGCCAGCGAGGAGTTCTTCAGCGCATTCATGTACTGGCCCATCAACGGCGGCAGCGCAGTGCGCAGCGCCTGCGGCAGGATCACCCAGCGCCACACCTGCAGAGGGCGCAGGCCCAGCGCCATGCCGGCCTCGCGTTGCTGTGGGCGCACCGAGGCGATCCCGGCGCGGAACTCCTCGGCGATGAATGCCGTGGTGTAGAGCGTCAATCCCCACGCGGCAGCCAGAAATTCGAAGGACGGCCACGATAAAGCACCCAGTTCGTGGGGCATGTTCAGCCAACTCACCAGGTTTTCGGGGAGCAGGGCCGGCACGCCGAAGTACCAGAAGAACAGCTGCACCAGCAGCGGAGTATTGCGAAATAGCGCGAGATAGGCCCGCGCCGGCCAGGACAGCCAGCGCGAGTTCGCCTGCCGGGCGATGGCCAGCGGCGCGCCCAGCACGGTGGCCAGAACGCAGCAGAACAGGGAGATACCCAGGGTGAGCAGGAAGCCGTCGAGCAGCCAGCGCAGGTAGGTCGGGGCGAGCAGTTCGCCGAACATGTCACGAATCCATCAGTGAATGAAACGGACACGCCCGGCGAACCGGGGCGTGGGGTGGTGCGGAGTCAGGCGCGGATCAGCTCTTGTCGCCGATCTTGTACAGGCGGGCGAGCGGGGTCTTGGTGTCCGGCCCGAACCAGGTGTCGTAGATCTTCTGTGCCTGGCCCTGGGCTTCCAGGTCCTGCAGGCTCTGGTTGACGAACTCGGCCAGGGCCTTCTCGCCCTTGGGAATGCCGACGCCGATCAGGTCGTTGGAGATGGTGAAGGGCGGCACTTCGTACTTGTCCTTGTCCGGCACGTTGGCGAGCAGGCCGATCAGCTTCGGGCCGTCCTGGGTGATGGCCTGGACCTGGCCGTTGCGCAGGGCGGTGAAGGCAAAAGGCGTGTCGTCATAGGCGATAACCTTGGCACCGGGGAACCTCTCGCGCAGCACGCCTTCGTTGACGGTCCCCTTGTCGACGCCCACACGCCATTTGTTCAGCTCGTCCGGGCTGCTCAGGGTGCCTTTCTTGACAATGAACTGCTGGCCCGAGGAGAAGTAGGGAATGCTGAAGTCGACCTGCTCGGCACGCTCCGGCGTGATGGTGAAGTTGGCCAGCACCAGGTCGACCTTGTTCGCGGTCAGCAGCGGAATGCGGTTGGCCGGGTTGGTCGGCAGCACCTGCAGCTTGACACCGAGCTTGTCGGCCAGTGCCTTGGCGTAATCCACGTCGAGGCCTTCGATCTGCTTGCTCTTGGCGTCGACGAAGCCGAACGGCGGGTTGCTGTCGAAGGCGGCGACGCGCAGCACGCCGGCCTTCTTGATGTCGTCCAGGCGGTCGGCGTGGGCCAGGCCCGAGACAACGGCCAGGGCGAGGGCGGTAACGGCAGTGAGTTTCTTCATGAACATCCAGCTCCTTGTCGGGCCACGCTCGTGTGACGGGGTCCCGGAATGATCGAGAGCGGGCGCTCGAGGGTGGGAGAAGCCCGCTGTAGAGGGGCGGGGGTCGCCCGCCGGCGAGGCCGAGTGTGGCAGTGCGACGGGGCGGCGGAGAAGGAATGAATTCGTCTATCTAATAACCGGAAGAAATATAAAGTAACCGGTTAGATAACCATTTCCATGTGCGTAGAAACCACGCTGTTTCACTTGTAGGAGCGAGCTTGCTCGCGAACGGCCCAGCGCTTGAATCACCTGGAAGATTGTTCGCGAGCAAGCTCGCTCCTACAAAGAGCAGGGGCTGTCAGGGCTTCCAGCGCGCCGCGCTGATGTCCACGGCGCGGGGCAGGATGCGCTCGGCAAGGAACAGGTCGGCAGTGCGTTGCTGCGCAGCAATGTCGGCATCGCCAAGCGGGCGGTTGGGCGAGGGCGGGCGGTGCTTGAAGGTTTCCGCGATCACCGCCGGAGAGAGTCCAGTGACTCGCGCCATGATTGCCACGCTGCCGGCTTCGTCGCTGCGGGTCAGCGCTTCAGCCTGATTGAGGCTGTCCAGTACCTGCTGGACGAACGCGGGATTCGCTCCAGCGTACTCACGGCTGGACAGGTAGAACGGCCCGCTCAGCCCAACCTCGGAACCATCCGCCAACAGCCGCGCGTTGCCGCCCAGCAGCAGCGCGGAGTACCACGGGTCCCAGATCCCCCAGGCGTCCACCTTGCCGCTTTCGAAGGCGGCGCGGGCATCGGCCGGGGTCAGGTACAGCGGCTGGATATCGCTCAGGGTCAGGCCCGCCTGCTGCAACAGGCGCAACAGCAGGTTGTGCGAGCTGGAGCCTTTCTGGAAAGCCACGCGCTTGCCCTTCAGTTCGGCCACGCTGCGGATGGGGCTGTCCTTGGGCACCACCACGGTCTCGGCCTGCGGCTTGGGCGGCTCGACGCCGACGTAGAGCAGGTCGGCGCCGGCGGCCTGGGCGAAGATCGGCGGGATGTCGCCGGTGGAGCCCAGGTCCAGGCTGCCGACGTTCAGTGCTTCGAGCATCTGCGGCCCGGCGGGGAATTCGATCCACTGGATGCGCGTCTGCGGGAAGCGCTGTTCCAGCAGGCCATTTTCCTTGGCCAGCACCAGGCTGACCGAGGCCTTCTGGTAGCCGATGCGCAGTTGCGCCGGGTCCTGAGCGTGAGCGGCGCTGGCCACGAGCAGCAGCAATCCGGCGAGCAGTCGATGAAGCAGGTTCACAGGCTCATTCCTTCCAGTCGTGGGAGGGTTTCTCCCAGAGGTTGATCCCGCCTTCCACGGCGTGGCGATCGATCTCCGCCAGTTCTTCTGCGCTGAAGGCGAGATTGTCCAGGGCAGCGACGTTCTCGATGATCTGTTCGGGGCGGCTCGCGCCGATCAGCGCGGAGGTCACGCGGGCATCACGCAGCACCCAGGCCAGCGCCAGTTGCGCCAGGCTCTGGCCCCGGCGCTGGGCAATCTCGTGCAGCGCGCGGGCGCGGCGCAGGTTGTCCTCGGACAGGTGCTCCGGCCGCAGCGAGGCGCCGCCGGGTTGATTCACTCGCGCATCCGCCGGCACGCCGTTCAGGTAGCGATCGGTCAGCAACCCCTGGGCCAGCGGCGTGAAGGCAATGACGCCGGTGCCCAGTTCATCGGTGGTAGCCAGCAGGTCCTTTTCTACCCAACGGTTGAACAGGTTGTAGGCCGGCTGGTGGATCTGCAGCGGTACTTTCCATTCTTTAAGCAGCGCGGCCAGTTCGGCGGTCTTGCCGGCGGAATAGGACGAGATACCCACGTACAGCGCCTTGCCCTTCTGCACGGCGCTGGCCAGTGCGCCGGCGGTTTCCTCCAGCGGCGTGTCCGGGTCGAAACGGTGCGAGTAGAAGATGTCCACGTAGTCCAGGCCCAGGCGCTGCAAGCTCTGGTCGAGGCTGGAGAGCAGGTACTTGCGTGAGCTGCCGCCCTGGCCGTAAGGGCCGGGCCACATGTCCCAGCCGGCCTTGGTGGAGATCACCAGCTCATCGCGATAAGCGGCGAAGTCCTCGCGCAACAGGCGGCCGAAGTTGATCTCGGCGCTGCCGTAGGGCGGGCCGTAGTTATTGGCCAGGTCGAAGTGGTTGATGCCCAGGTCGAAGGCGGTGCGCAGCAGGGCGCGCTGGCGGTCCAGCGGCACGCTGTCGCCGAAGTTGTGCCACAGGCCCAGAGAAAGGGCGGGCAGTACCAGGCCGCTGCGGCCGACGCGGCGGTAGGGGACGCGCTGGTAACGGTCGGGGTGGGCGAGATAGGTCATGGAAGCTCCTTTGTAGACGGGCCGCTAGGCAAACGGGCCGCACGGGGGCGGCCCGCGAGTCGTCAGATCGTGTAGCGGTTGGCCGGGCGCTTGAGCCCGAGGTGATCACGCAGGGTGCTGCCGCTGTAGTCCCGGCGGAACAATCCGCGACGTTGCAGCTCCGGCACCACGAAGTTGGCCACATCCTCCAACCCGCCCGGCAGGTGCGGCACCAGCACGTTGAAGCCGTCGGCGGCGCCGCCTTCGAACCAGGCATGGAGCTCGTCGGCGATCTGTGACGGCGTGCCGATCAGGCTGTAGTGCCCGCGCCCGCCGGCGATGCGCCGGCCCAATTGGGCGAGGGTGAGGTTCTCGCGCCCGGCCAGTTCGGTGAGCAGCAATTGGCGGCTGCGCTGGCCACTGTCGGTGAGCGGCAATTCGGGCAGCGGGCCGTCCAGCGGGTAGGCGGAGAGGTCGAAGTTGCCGAGCATGCGCGACAGCAGCGCAACACCCACCTGCGGCTCTACCAGCTCCTGGAATTCCTCGAATTTTTCCTGCGCTTCGGCCTGGCTCTGGCCGACCACCACGAAGACGCCGGGCATGATCTTCAGCTCATCGAGGCTGCGGCCGAAGGTGTCCATGCGCCCTTTGAGGTCGGCGTAGAAGTCGCGCGCGGCGGCCAACGATGTCTGTGCAGTGAATACGACTTCCGCGGTCTGCGCCGCCAGCTCGCGGCCGGTCTCTGAGCTGCCGGCCTGGACGATCACCGGGCGCCCCTGGGGCGAGCGCGCCACATTGAGTGGTCCCTGCACACGGAAGTGTTCGCCTTCGTGGTTCAGCACGTGCAGCTTGGCCGGGTCGTAGTACTGGCCGCTGGCCTTGTCGCGGGTGAAGGCGTCGTCTTCCCAGCTGTCCCACAGGCCAGTGACCACTTCATGGAATTCCCGCGCGCGGACATAGCGCTCGGCATGACCGAAGTGTTCCTGGCGGTTGAAGTTCAGTGCCTCGGCGGCGGCGTCGGAGGTCACCAGGTTCCATCCCGCGCGGCCTGCGGAAATATGGTCGAGCGAGGCGAATTTGCGCGCCACGTGGTAGGGCTCGTTGTAGCTGGTGGTCACGGTGCCGATCACGCCGATGCGCTCGGTCACCGCTGCCAGCGCCGAGAGTAGTGTCAGCGGCTCGAAGTGATCGGAGCGGGCCATGCGGCTGGCGATATCCGCCGTGGGCGCGGCGACGCTGTCAGCGACGAAGACGGCATCGAACTTCGCCGCTTCGGCCACTTGCGCCAGGCGTTTGTAGAGGCGGAAGTCGAGGCCGCCGTCAGCCGGCACATCCGGGTGGCGCCACGCAGCGACGTGGTGACCGGTGGCCATGAGAAAGGCACCGAGGGAAAGGGTTCGTGTCATGTCGGGTTTCCTGTGTGTCCATTGGGAGGACGCAAGGCAGCGGGTTCGATCTCATGGGCGGCACCGGGGCGAGCCGGCGCCGCACTTCCTCAGAAGGCTCAGTAGTCCTTGCGCAGTTCCACGCCGAAGTAGCGGCCGTCGTCGCGCGGCACCATGCGGTAGATGTAGCTGCCGCCGCTCGCCAGCAGCGGCGAGTAGGACTTGTCCGTGAGATTCTTGCCCAGCAGGGCGACGCGCCAGCCATCGTTGTAGTCGGCCAGGGCGATGCTGGCGTTCCATAGACCGTAGGCGCCCTGGATGGTGTCGGGGTTCTGGCTGAGGTCGTACTGCACCTTGTCCTGCCAGCTGTAGTCGGTGCCCAGCTCCACATCCAGGCCGTTGTCCAGCGGGATGCCATAGTCGGCGCGTACGTAACTCTTCCAGTCCGGAGTGAAGGGCAGCGGCTTGCCGTCGACATTGCAGCTCGACGCCGCGCCCGGCGGGCAGGCGAAACTGTCCACGCGGGCCTTGGTGTAGGCGAGGGCGCCGGAGAGCTTCAGCTGGCGCGTGGCCTGGTAGCTGAAGTCCAGCTCCGCGCCTTCGGTCTTCACCTTGCCTGCGTTGATCAGGCGGGTCACCACCTGGCCTGCGACGGTGTCGTAGAAGTTCGCCTGGTAGTTGTCGTAGACCGTGTGGAAGACCGCGAGGTTGGCGGTCAGGCGGTTATCCAGCGCGGTGGCCTTCAGACCGGCTTCCCAGGAGTTGGAGGTCTCCGGCTTCAGCGCGTCGGTGTCGCGCGGCTGCATGTTGAAGAACACGTTGTAGGCCGGCCCCTTGTAGCCGCGCGAGTAGGTGACGTAGCTGGTGAGCTGCTCGCTGAGGTCGTACTGCAGCCCCAGGCGGCCGGACCAGCCGTCCTCGTCGGTGGAACCGGAGCTGGAGGTCGACGGCTGGATGCCGGTCACCGCCGCGGCCGAGGTGGAACGGCGGCGGTGGTCGTATTCCAGGTCGTCGTGGGTGTAGCGCAGGCCGGCGATGCCGCGGAAATCCTCAGTGAAGTTCAGCGTGCTCTCGCCGAACACCGCGTAGGTATCGCTGCGCGTGCTGTAGTCGGCCACGCCGGTGTTCTGCGCGGTCGTGGAGGTCACCACGCGGCGGTAGGTCTCGTCGTCCACGGCGTGCATGTAGTACAGGCCGCCGACGTACTCGAGGAACTCGCCCTTGGGCGAGGCCAGGCGCAGTTCCTGGGAGTACTGGTCGTAGTTCAGCTCGCCTTTGTCGTGGGAGCTGGGGATGCTCGCGGTGACCTGCGACAGGCGGTCGCCATCCTGCCACTGGGTGTTGTCCCAGCCGCGCCAGGCGCTGATGGAGGTCAGGGTGTAGTCGCCCAGGTTCCAGTCCAATTGCGCCGACAGGCCCTTGTTGGTGTCGTCGACGTGGGTACGGTAGTCGCTGTTGATCTTGCGGTTGTCGCTGTCCGGCGTCACCGGGCGCAGGGCGTTGGCGAAGGCCGGGCTGGTGGTGCTGGTGATGACGCCGCTGGGGCCGTCGTCGTTGCCCTTCATGTAGTCGGCGATCAGCGTGACCTTGAGGTCGTCGTTGGGCGTGATCTCGAACTTGGTGCGTGCGCCGGCACGGTTATAGCCGTTGACTTCGTGGCCGTTGTAGACGTTGTCGACATTGCCGTCGTAGCTGCCCAGCAACGCAGTGACGCTGGCCTTGAGCTTGCCGGGGATCAGCGTGCCGCCAATGCCGAAGCGGGTGCGGTTCTCGTTGCCGCCGCCGAAGTGCGAATAGTCGATGTAGCCGGTAGTTTCGTCCGGCACTTCGCGGGTCACCACGTTGAGCACGCCGGCCGAGGCATTCTTGCCGAACAGCGTGCCCTGCGGGCCGCGCAAGACTTCGATGCGCTCGACGTCGAGCAGGTCCAGGGTCGCCTGGCCCGGGCGACCGAGCACTACGCCGTCGATCACCGTCGACACGCTCGGCTCGACGCCGGGGGAGGTGGAGATAGTGCCCACGCCACGAATGAACAGCGAGGTGTCCTTGTTCGAGGCGCCGGTGCGGAAGTTCAGGGTCGGCACCTGCTGGACGATGCTCGACACGTTGTTGCGGTTGTCGCGTTCCAGCTGTTCGCCGTCGATCACCGAGACGGCCACCGGGACCTTCTGCAGCGATTCCTCGCGGCGGGTCGCAGTGACGGTCACGGCCTTGAGCGTCGGCGCCGAGTCGGCGTTCTGGCTCTGCGGGCTGGTGGCCTCCGCGGCCTGAGCACTGATGGCAAGCGCGCCGATCACACCGGCGATGCCCAGGGCCAGCGCACTGCGCCGGCCAGTGAATTGCGGGCGCCCCAGCGCCACCTGTTGTTGCGATTGCATAGCCACTCCTCGTGCCCTGGTCCGCCCTCGGTTCTCTTGTTCCGGGGCGCCTTTTTATCTGCGGGACTGTCACGAGCGCTCGCTCGTGCGAGTGGCATGCATGGGTACGGACAGTCTGTGTTGTTAGCGCTAACATTGGCGAGTATCCTGAATCGCCACATAGATCGTCAAATAATTAAAAATTACGTTTATATTCTTTTATGCCAGATAAATGGCGGAAGGCAGGAGAGCAGGATTGGCCAATCAGACCCCCCGCAAACGCCGTGGCGCAGGACGCGTCACGCTGACCGCAGTCGCCGAACGTGCCGGCGTTTCCGCCATCAGCGTGTCGCGCTACTTCAACCAGCCGGCGCAGCTGTCCGATGACCTGCGCGAGCGCATCGGCGCGGCGGTGAATGCGCTGGGCTACGTGCCCAACCAGGTGGCCGGCGGGCTGGCTTCGGCGCGGGGCAGGGTAGTGGGGATGGTGGTGCCGAACATTTCCGGGCCGATCTTCGCCGACACCATCCAGGCTGTCAGCGACACCCTGGCTGCCCATGGCTACCAACTGCTGCTGGCCTCCAGCTACTTCTCCGAAGACAAGGAGGAAAGCGCCGTGCGCGCCTTCCTCGGCTGGAATCCGGCAGCGCTGGTGCTGACCAGCCATTTCCACACGCCGGCCACCGAGAAACTGATCGCCGGCGCCGACATTCCGGTGGTGGAGGTCTGGGATTACCAGCCCGAACGCGCACCGATCCAGGTGGGTTTCTCCCACTACCAGGTCGGCGTGGAGGCGGTGCGCTACCTGCACGGGCAGGGCTACCGGCGTATCGCGTTCGTGCAGAACAGTGCGCCGGGGGACTTCAGTGCGCTCGACCGCCGCGACGGCTACGCCAACACCTTGCGCGAGCTGGGCGGCGAGCCATGGATGTTCGTACCCACCGAAAGCGCGCCCTTCGAAGCCGGGCGGCAAGCGATGGAAGCATTGATGGCGCGAGGCTCGGAACGCCCCGAAGCGATCATCTTCGCCAATGACAACCTCGCCGCCGGCGGCCTGCTTGCCGGCCAGCGAGCAGGCCTGAGGATTCCCGAGGATTGCGCGGTGCTGGGCTTCGGCGACTACCCCTTTGCGCCAATGCTGCTGCCGAGCCTCTCGACCATCAAGCCGCCGGCGCGGGAAATTGGCGAGATCGCCGCGCTGCGCGTGCTGCAGTCGATCGGCGTGTTGCCGCTGGAGGGCGAGGTGGAGCGCTTGAACCTGCTCGGCTGCCGGGTGCTGGAGCGCGAAAGCGGCTGAACCGCGCTGCCTGTCCGTCCACTGTAGGAGCGAGCTTGCTCGCGAACGAGTATCCCGGCGACTCTGCAGTTGAGCGGTTCGCGAGCAAGCTCGCTCCTACGAAAAGCTCACTTGGCCAGCAGATCGATCACTTCCTGGTCGCTGAGCTGGTGGAAGTCGCGGTAATGGTCGCCTACCGCGCGGAACGGTGTCGGAGTATCCAGGCAGACCAGCACATCGACCTCTTCGCGCAGACTCTTTACGGTTTCCGCCGGACCCACCGGAACGGCGAGCACCACCTTGTGTGGGTGGTGCGCCCGCAGGCACTTGAGCGCAGCGCGCATGCTGCTGCCGGTGGCCAGGCCGTCGTCGACCACGATCAGGTCGCGATCTTCCAGGCGCGCCGGCGCCTTCACGCCGCGATAGAGCAAGCGGCGGCGCTCCAGTTCGCGGATCTGCTCCAGCACCTGCTGTTCGAACCATTCCGGCGGCGGGTCGAAGCGCTCGAGCATCTGCTCGTCCACCACCCAGTTCGGCTCGGGCCCGTCGACGATGGCGCCCAGGGCGAATTCCTCGTCGCCCGGCGCGCCGATCTTGCGCACCAGCAGCACGTCCAGCGGAGCACCGAGGGCGCAGGCGACCTCCTTGGCTACCGGCACGCCGCCACGGGGCAGGGCGAGGATCAGCGGGTCCTCCAGCGGCATGTCGCGCAGGGCCATGGCGAGGGCAACGCCGGCATGGCGACGGTTGGTGTACTGCACTGAGGGCATCAGAGGCTCCTTTCGCGAGTTACAACAACTTGTCCAGGGTGATGGGCAGCTCGCGGATGCGTTTACCGGTTGCATGGTAGACCGCGTTAGCCACGGCTGCCGCCACGCCGACAGATACCGCCGAGTGCGTAACCGTCGCGCATCACCGCCAGCAGCAGGCAGGCATTCACCCGGCGGCCATCCAGCAGCACCGTGCAGGCGCCGCATTGGCCGTGGTCGCAGCCTTTCTTGCTGCCGGTGAGGTCAAGCTGCTCGCGCAGCAGGTCGAGGGTGGTGGTCCAGGGCAGCACCTGCAGCTGCCGTTCTTCGCCATTGAGGGTCAGGCAGATGCTCTGTGCCGCCATGGACGGCTCGCGGATTGCGGGCATGGGGCCTCCGAAAGATGGATGGCTTGCCTGGGCTGTGAGTGGACACCGGGCCGATGGTTCGGAAAATCCGTGCGAGCGGTCAGAGCGTCGCCGGCCCGTCGAGGCCCTGGAGGAATTCGCCGAAGCCGCCAAGCGCCCGGTAATCATGGCGGGCACTGGTGGTAACGCAGGTCTGGTGGGTCCAGACGATGCGCGCGCCGCTGCGTTCCAGCTCACGAACCAGGTGCACGTCTTCATCGCTGGCGAGCGGCCGGAAGCCGCCGACGCGTTGGTAGGCCAGGGCGCAGATGCCGAGATTGGCGCCGTGGATGTGCCGATGATTCTCCCGGCTCTGGTAGTGACGTTCATGCTGCAGGCGCACGTGCTCGGCGTGCTGGGACCAGTCGTCGACCCGTACCGTGCCGCATACCGCTTCGGCGTTGAACGCCAGTTGGCGCACCAGCCAGTCCCGGCTGACGCTGCTGTCGGCATCGGTGCAGGCCAGCCAGCGTGCGCCCGCTTCCAGCAATTGCGCGGCGCCGGCGCGCCGGGCATGGCCAACATTGCGTTCCTCGACCCGCAACACCGCTACGCCCAGCGAGCGGACCACCGCTTCGCTGGCATCGGTGCAGGCATCCAGCACCACCAGGATGCACACCGGCTCGCCGTCCAGGTCAGGATGACGCGCCGCTTCCTGCAGCGAGCGCAGGCAGTTTTCCAGCACTTGCTCCTCGTTATGTGCGGGCACCAGCACGCCGATCATCACGCCTCCTTGTCGAAGCCGGTTTCGTCGAACCACAGCTCCAGTCGGAAATCCCTCTCCACATGGCGCACCGCCGGGCGTTTGCCCAGGGCATCGGCCAGTACTTCATGCACCGCATCACCTGCCAGCGTGCAACCCTCGATGGGATGACGCCAGTGGCAGGCAAGCAGCACACCGCCTTCGCAGAGGCTTTCCCGCGCCAGTTCGGCGGTGCGCTGCCAGGCCTTCGGGTCGAGGTAGTAACCGACTTCGCCGAGCACGATCAGATCGAAGCGCGCCCTGGGCCAGCCCTGGGGCAACTGGTGCTGCTCGACGCGCACGTTTTCCATTCCCGCCAGGCGTTCGCGTGCCAGCGCCACGGCGGCGGCGCTGTAATCGCTGCACAGCAGCCAGTCGACCCGCTGGGCTAATGCGGCGCTGCTTTCACCATTGGCGCAGGCCGGCTCGTAGCCGTGGCGGAAATGCGGACGGGGCAGGCAGGCGAGGATCAACTCGCGCTTGCGCTGTTCGTACCAGCGGGTACGAAAGGACCAGGGGTCCGGGTCGCCGCTGTAGAGCTCATCGAAGTGCTCGGCCGGCAGGCTCATGGCGCACCGCCGGCGGGCAGGAAGAACATTTCAAAGGGTTGCAGCAGGGTTTCCAGCAGCCGCTCGCCGAGTACTGGTTCGGGGCCTTCCAATTGGCTGGCGTGGGCCTGGATGGCTTCGCGCTTGCGCTGTACAGCGGCTTCATCAAGGTCCAGGCGCCGTGCACGAGCCCAGGGCAGGCGCGGATCGCCGGGTACGGCCCAGTGCCAGGCCCATACCGGCGCCTCGATGTGCCGTGCTCCGCAGCCAGCGGCGACCTGGGCGCAGGCCAGGGCGGTAGCTTCATGATCGCAGTGACCGTCTTGGCGCCAGGTACTGATGAGCTGGTCGCCTGGACGGATCAACGCGCGCAGGCGCTCAGCGAGATCGAGCGTCTTCACGCCGCTGTCCGGCAAATGCAGGCGCTGCCAGTCCCAGCGCTGCAAATCCAGGCCAAGGCGGGTGAGGGCGGTCAGGCTTTCCACTTCGCGGGTGTTGCGCAGGCGCTGCGGCGTCCAGCGCAGCGAGCCGGGATGGCTGCCTTCGCCATCGGTAACCGAGATCAGCAGTCCCTCATGGGCGCCTTCCACGAGACTGGCGAGCAGGCCGCCGCAGGCGAGGACTTCGTCGTCCGGGTGGGGGGCTACCACTACCAGCCGGCAGCCGGGCGGCAGCAGTTCCTCGCTGCGGATGCGTGGCAGACGTTGCAGCTGCGTCGCGGCGCGCCAGACCGAGGCTGGCGTGCCGGCGGCGCCAGCGATGAGGTTTTCCGGCTGGCTCACAGTGCCCAGGCCTCCTCAGCCTCTGCCGCCAGGTGCAGACCGAGGTGCGCAAGGTCGCGCTCACCGTGGCTCTGCCGCATGAAAACCGGCAGGTCGGCGGCCAGACGGGCGAAGCGGCGGTCGCGGCAGAATGGGGTGGCGCCCAGGGCGCGGCCTACGTGCCACTGCACGGCCTCCACCGCGCCTTCGACTTGTGCGCGCACGCGGCGGGCGGCCAGCTCCGAGGCGGCGGCAGGGTTCTCATCGATCCATCCGGCGCACTCGCGCAATGCCCCCGCCGCGCCGGCCAGGGCGGCGTCCACCGCGCCGAGATGGGCCATGGCATGGGGGTCTTCGGTGCGGCCGTGGCGCAAGTAGCTGGCCAGGCGACTGGCGGCGCCATACCAGCAGGCGGCGATGCCGGCGCCACCGTGCCAGAAACCGGGGCGTTGCAGGTATTCACCCGGCCCGCCGATACAACGCGCCAGGGCGCCGTCGAAATCCACCGCAACGCTGTGGGTGGCGGCCATGCCGACGGCGTTCCAGCCATCGCTGCCGATGCGTACGCCCGGCTGCGCCAGGCTCACCGCGACCAGTTGCGGGCGCTGCTGCTCGTCCTTTGCCGTGACCAGTGCGTGCTCCACCACGGCGGCGCCGGAGCACCAGGGCTTGCTGCCGCTGATGCGGACGAAGCCGTTTTCGCGGACGCTGATCTGCACGCTGGCACCGGGCGGTTCGGCGGCCCACACCGCCCAGGTGCCGGGGAGGGCCTCACCCTCCAGCTCGGCAAGGATCGCCATTGCATCGGTATGCCCCTCGTACAGCTTGAGCAGCGAAAGGTCCGCGCCCGCCACCGTGGCCAGTGCCTGCCAGCGGCGCAAGGTGTCGCCGCTTCCGGGCAAAGGCAGGCGGTCCAGGCCGTCGTCGCTGAGCTGACGCAGGGCGGCGCCGAGGAAGGCGCCCTGGTGGGCGGTTTCCAGCGGCAGTTCGAAATCGCGCAGAAGGTCGCGCAGGGCATGCAGGCGATCCTGGGTCATGGCTTTTCCCGATGGAGGTTGCTTAAACATCCCGACTGCGAGGTCCCCGCCTGGGTTCAGAGAAAATTCGCCGTCGCTCCTTCGGGTTGAACGTCGGACGGATTGCACCGCATCTGCAAATTCACCGCCTCCGGCGCCTGCTGGCCGAAGCACCGGGCGCGGGCGATCAGAGTCCGAAGGGGTAGGTCTGGTCTTCGCCGGGCGCGCTCCGGTTATCCAGGGGTGTAACGGCGCGGGTATGCGCGAACCACAGGAAGGCGTCGAACTGAGCGCCCAGCAGCGCTGAAAAGTAATGGCTCTGGCGCTCGTTCTCGGGGCGGTAGATGACCCCGATGGCGCGTTCGAGCAATGGCACTTCCAGTGTCTGGCGCAGCGCCTGGCGCTGGCGCCAGTCCACCAGGCACATGGGGATGCCGGTTTCGAGAAACTGCTGCTCCCAACTGTCCGCCCGCGCAGGGCGTACAGGTTTCAGACACATCTCGCCATCCCAGCGATCGGCTGCGGCGACCACGCCGCTGCCCGTGCCCATGCCCAGCAGCACCGCGCTGTCGCCCCAGTGGGTGCGGCACAGCTGGCCCAGGTTGAACTGGCCGTTCCAGCCCATCTCGGTGGCCGAGGCGTCGCCGATGTGCGAGTTGTGCGCCCAGATCACCGCCCGCGCTTGCGGCCCTCGGCGACGCAGCACCTGGCGCAGGGTGTCGAACATGTGGTTGTCGCGCAGATTCCAGGACGCCGACCCGCCGCGATACATGGCCCGGTAGTAGTGCTCGGCGGCGCGCACCACCCGCGCATTCTGCGCGGCGTCGAAGGAATCCTCGTGGGGGTCGAGGGCTTCCAGGCGGGCCATCAGCAGTTCGTTGAGCTGGGTGATGACGGCCTGCTCGCAGGGCGACGAATCGCCTTCGAACACCGCGCGGCCGTAGTCGACCGGGTTGTCCTGCCAGGGCGTCAGGCAGGCATAGCGCCGCCGTGCCTCTGCAGCCTGTTGTGGGTCATGCCGGTCCAGATAGCGCAGCACTTCGCCGATCGAGCCGCGCAGGCTGTAGATGTCCAGTCCGCGAAACTCCACGCGGCGATCCGCCGACAGTCCTTCGTTGTGCTCGCGCAGCCAGGCGAGGAAGTCCTTGACCTCGCGGTTGCGCCACATCCAGGACGGGAAGCGGCTGAAGGGCGGCTCGTTGGCCGGCCTTGGGTTGCCGCGCAACTGGCGATCCACCTGCGCCGCATCAGGCCAATCGCCTTCGATGGCGACTATCTCGAAGCCGTGCTGCTCCACCAGCAACCGGGTGATTGCCGCGCGCGCCTGGTAGAACTCTGCCGTACCGTGGCTGGCTTCACCGATCAGTACCACGCGGGCGTCAGCCAGTCGTGCAAAGGTTCTGGCGAACTCCGGCGCGCCGGGGTCGTCGAGGGGCTCGGCGAAGCGGCGCAGGACCGTATGGATGGCGGACGCGGATGGCGGCGAGGCGGTGACGGGCATGACGCGGCTCCTTCGGCGAACGGCTTCTTCGTTCGGCCGCGCGGGAGCAAGGGAGTTCAGCGCTTTGCGCCACTAGCCAACTGACCTGCCGACAAGAAGGGAACGACGCTCGAAGCGTTTTGAGCGAGGAAAGTGAAGCGTGCGGGCAAAAAGAAGGCCCCATCGGAAAGGGGCCAGGGGAAACTCTTGGAGCCACCTCCACCCTAACATCCCCAGCCAGATAGCCAAGCAACTTGTCGGACTAGGCCGTTTCGCCTGCGGGCATATGGCACGGCTGTGTTTCGATTCGTCGGACAGGATCCGCCTGGGGGTGGAGCGGACTTCGTTCGCGATGATGTCTCCGAAGTACCGGGCGACCGTACCGGCTCGAACCACCATGACAGCCACCGGCACTGCAGTTTTCTGAACTCCCCATCGCGAAGGCGTCTCTACCTATCAGACACCCTGGTTTGCGGAGAGCACGCATGCCCAGCCCGAAGAGTCCCGCCCTTGGCAAACCCGGCGCGCCGGGCAAATCCCGCCGCCGGCCTGCCGGTAACGACCGGCCGCACCGCGACTACGTGACCATCACCATTCCCGAACGGTGCCAGCATGGCGAAACAGACGCCTGAGAAGTCCGGCCGGCACGGCCGGGCCAAGAAGCAGCAAGGCGACAAGGGCTTCTCGCGGTTCGCCCAAATGCTCTCGCAATGGTCCGGGCGCCCGCTCACCTTCGCCCTGGCCTGTGTGCTGCTGGTGGGCTGGGCACTGAGCGGGCCGTTCTTCCACTTCAACGACACCTGGCAACTGGTGATCAATACCTCGACCACGATCATCACCTTCCTCATGGTCTTCCTGATCCAGAGCACCCAGAACCGCGATACCGATGCGCTGCACATCAAGATCGATGAGCTCCTGCGCACCACCCACCATGCCCACCGGGTGCTGATGGGGCTCGATGATATGGGGAGCGAGGAGTTGCAGAAACTGCGCAAGACCTATGAGGAAATGGGCGAGGAAAACGCCGGGGATGGCTCACCGCAGAAGGTGGCCGACCGCGAAGAAAAAGCAGAAGGGCAAGCGCAGAATCACGGCGATTGACTGGTCTGCCTTCCGGCATTCTGCATCGCTGCAAAGAGCCCTTCGGGCATTCTGCTGATAGCGCGGCGCAATCAGTGCGGCCACCGACAGCTCTGTCATGCGCCCGCGCGGGCACAGGTGGTTCGGGCGCGGAACTTGCTGCACTCCCGATCTACACAAGGGAGATGCACAACATGCAGACGCTCAACAACAAGATGGTCCTGGTCCTCGAGGAAAAGCCCGAGCAGCTCCAGCGCCTGGAAAATCACCTGCTCGGCCAGGGCCACGCGGTGCTCAGCGCGCTGAGCGAAGAGGAAGCCATCGAGCATCTGGTGTCATCCTCAGTGATCGACCTGTTTCTGATCGACGAACAACTCACCGGCCCACTGACCGGCGCCGCACTGATCGAAGCCTGCCTGCCAATGCGCCCGCGCATGCGCGTGCTGGTGCTATCGCCCTGGGCGGAGAAAGGCGAGGAGGGCGCGCCTTATCCGGTGCTGCCCAAGTCGGTGGACCTTGACGAACTGGAAGGCGCCATCCAACGCACCCTGAACAACCCGCCGGTGCAGCCCTGGCTGATCAGCTGAGGCTACAGAGGCTACAGGATGGGTCTCCCAGTCTGTGCCTATAGTTGCTCCTGCCCATTTCCTTCCCCGTTCACCAGGAGAGATCGCCATGCACGCGTACCTGATCCGCTACCGCCGCGACGGCCAGCCCATGAGCACGGTGTTGCTGCAGGAAAGCCTGAGCCGTGAGCAGGCGCAGAAGTTCGTCCGTGCGCTGCATGGCTCGGTCGGCCACGATTCGCGCGCCGACATCCAGATCAGCGAGGTGCTCTGCACCCAGTGAAAGGCGCCGCCAGGCGCATCGAGGCGAAGCCCATTGCGCCAACACCAGCGGGCGGCACCCACCCATAAAAAACGGCGCCGATCCTTCGGCGCCGTTTTCGTTGCGGGGAACTTTTCGTTGCGGGGAATAACGAATTCAACGGGCCGGCGGGCGCGACGTCCCGCCGGCCCGGAGATCAGTGGCCGTTGTGGCTGCGCTGACCTCCCTTGCGGCCCGCCTCGGATGCGCGCGCCGGATCATTCTTGAAGTTGCCGCCGCTCTGCTGGCCGCCTTTCCTGCCAGCTTCGGATGCGCGCTGCGGGTCTTCCGCGAAATTGCCTTTACCGCCTCTGTGTTCGGCCATGGTGCTTACTCCGTGGGAAATATCCTTGGGAAATGAATTGGCGAATGCAGGGCATTCACTTCATCCGAAAGAATTCACCAACGGGTGTTCGACTCTTTTTTAGAACGATGAGGCATGGCATTCGCGGATCACCGTTATAAGTAAAGAAATAACCGCTGGTCAGGGTTATTAAATTGGCAGACAAGCGTAACGAGAGTCGATCGATACCCAAGCGGCTAATAGAAGGGGATTTATATCGGGCGGGCCGAAACAGGCGGAAAAACCAATGGCACAAGGCCACGGTTCCATTCCTGTCGCAAGGGGGCACGATGAAGCGGTCAATGCAGGAGAGCCCCATGAATCCGCCAAGTTGCCGCTCAGTCGCGGAGCTACTTCACCGCAGCTACCCGCTGTTCGATTTTACCTGTGACCGTCAGGACGACGGCCGTTACCTCATCAGCCTGCAGAATCGTTACACCTCTACGCCACGTACCAACGTGATCGGTATCCGCGGCGGCGAGCTGCGCACGGACCGACAGGTGAGGAGCCTCGGCATGGAGCTGATCTGCGCCCTGATGTGAGTCGCGGCAGTCGCTTCAAACCACCCGCTTGCGCAACCGCGCGATCAGTTTTTGCCGCTGCTCGGCGTCAGCCTCCCAGACCTTGCCGTCCAGGGCATGGCAGATCAGCCAGATTTCCTCGTTATTGAGCATCACTGCGCCGCCGCCGGCTTCCGCCCGGCGCTTGCGGTAAGCAGCCTGTTTCTCGGCGTTGGTCATTGCGCCTTCCTTGCGGGGGCGCCCCTTGCGTGGCGCTTCGAAGGCATCGCGGGTGGCTCTGTCCTTGGCGTCTTTCATCGGAGCTCCTGGCTTCAAGGTAACGCGTTACTGTGATCGGGGTCAGTTTAATGTAACGCGTTACCCAATCAAGACATTCCTGCAGCCCCCGCCAATCGTCGGCCGGAAGAGTGCGCGCGGCAAAATGGAGCTATTCCTCACATGCGCACACACGGAAGGGAATCTGACATGGAGCGACTACGAAAGGTACTGATGGCCTCGGCATTCAATGAAACCTGCGTCGTTCAGGTGCTGCGGGAAGCCGCCCTCAAAGCGAGTGCCGCCGATACGGCAGCGGCGTTGATGGCCGCCGCGCTGTTGCTCGAGCACGACGCAGAAACCCTGTTGCACGCCGCCCACCGGATCGATCTCGTCCTGCACCATGTCCCCGCCGACGGCGGCAGCATTTCACTGGTGGTGATGGACTGAGCCTTCCGGCAACTGATTGGTGCCGTTTTCCCTGCCTTGCTTTCCTCGCGGGTATTGCGCGCCTTTTACGCGGCCTTGGCCTGTGCCGCTCCGACGTCGAACGGACAGCCCCGAGCAGAACGCACCTGCAAGGCAGGAGCGTCTCTGCACGTCCAGCTTCAGCAACCTGCGGAAGCCGGCGGCGTCTCCTTCCTTTCCCGCAAGGGCTATCGGCGAAAGCTGATGCTGCGTTGAGAGAGCCAGAGCGAGGATCAATCAGGCGGAACCGGATGCGTGCCCGGCCAGTCATTGCTTGAAGCACAGGCATGAACCGGAGGCGCCATGGGGGACGAGTCGGTAGCAAAGCGGTACCACGTCCGTTTTGTGAAACAAGGAAGGGCATTCGAGTTCGAGGCGAAGGACGACGCCATGAGTGAGGCTCGCGCCTGGTGCCACGTTGCGCGGCACCTGCAGATACCCATCAACGACCTGCGTGGCTTCCAGAAGCGCTACCACACGATCCGTCGCAACGTGGAGGCGCACCATGTGCAGGACGTGTCCTTCGAGGCCGCCGAGCCGGACACCTGACGCTTGCCGGCAGGCACTGCGCGGTGCCTGCCATGGTTACTAGCCTGGGCACGATGCCGCCGGCATTTGACGACCATCTGCCGCCGCACGCGCCTTGCCACGGAGCGGAGCACCAATTCCCTGAACTCGCGCGTTGCCGCATCAGTCCACTGCCAGAGAACTTTCGGAGGCGGGGATGAAGAAGCGCTACAGCGTGCCCATGGCGAGCATCCTGGCGATCCTGCTGCTGTTGCTGGTCGCCCACATCGCCTTGCCCTATGTGATCCGCGACTACCTCAACGGCAAGCTGGATCGCATGGGCGACTACCACGGCCAGATCGCCGATGTGGACCTTGCGCTATGGCGCGGCGCCTATCGGATCAATGGCCTGAAAATCGTCAAGGTCAACGGCAAGGTGCCGGTGCCGCTGCTGGATGCGCCGGTGATCGATCTGTCGGTGAGCTGGCATGCGCTGTGGTATGACCACGGCATCGTGGCGCGAGTGGTCTTCCTGCGGCCGGAGCTGAACTTCGTCGACGGCGGCGACAAGCAGAATTCCCAGAGCGGTGCCGGCACTGATTGGCGCGAGCAGTTGAACAAACTGTTGCCCATCACCCTGGACGAGGTCCGCATCGACGACGGGCGCATTCACTTCCGCAACTACCAGTCCAGGCCGCCGGTGCACCTGACTGCCAATGAGGTGCAGGCAAGCCTGTACAACCTGACCAACGTGGCGGACGAGAAAGGTGAGCGAGTAGCGCGCTTCGAAGGCCATGCGCAGCTGTTCGGCCAGGCGCCGGTAGAGGTGCAGGCTTCCTTCGACCCGTTCGAGAACTTCGAGGATTTCGAATTGCGCCTGCGCGCCAGCGACGTCGAGCTGCGGCGGGTTAACGACTTCGCCTCGGCCTACGGCAAGTTCGATTTCAATCGTGGTCGCGGCACCCTGGTCATCGAGGCGAAGGCAAAGGACGGCCAGCTCAGCGGCTATCTCAAACCGCTGCTGCGGGATGTGGACGTGTTCAACTGGCAGCAGGACGTGGAAGAAAAGGACAAGAGCCTGTTCCGTTCCATCTGGGAGGCACTGGTCGGCGGCGGCGAGACAGTACTCAAGAACCAGCGCAAGGACCAATTCGCCACCCGCGTCGACCTCAGTGGCAGCGTCCACCGTCAGGACA
Source organism: Pseudomonas sp. PVC-3-1 (assembly GCF_057444315.1). Lineage (NCBI taxonomy): Bacteria > Pseudomonadati > Pseudomonadota > Gammaproteobacteria > Pseudomonadales > Pseudomonadaceae > Pseudomonas > Pseudomonas sp. PVC-3-1. The sequence continues at coordinate 4,339,664 of NZ_CM172023.1, read as the reverse complement.
TCAGCGCCTTCCAGGCTTTTCTCGGCATTCTGCGCAATGCCTTCATCCAGGCTTTCAATGCGCGCTACGAGCGTAACGCGCCGGACGAGTGAGCCCAGGTTTCAGTGACTGGTGCCGTGCGCGTTGCCATGTGTGGCGGCGCAACCGAAGCCCGGCTCATCGGACCTGGTGCGCAGGCGCGCGGTAGCTGATACCGAACTGGAAGACGATACGCCGGGTGTATTGCGAGGATGGTGCGCAGAAACATCGAGAAGGTCCTGGGGCAGGCCGGATAACCGGCCCGCCCCGGGTTTGGGTCAGTGCCAAAAAATGGCGAGCAGGATGATGATCGGGATCGGCACGCCAAGGAAGTAGAGGAGGATCGAGCGCATGGTCAGTCTCCTGTCAGCGGATGGGTTGGGCGTGGGTGGTGGCGTGTAGGCCATGGGTCACCAGCAGCTCAGCATCGCGGCGGCGGCCGCCGTGGATGGCCAGGAGGCTGGCGAAGAAGGCGCCGCAGAGCAGTGCTGCGAACATCCACAAGGCCGAGCCGGCAGCTACCTTGCGCGCCGTATCGGCCGCTTGAAGCGCCTGTTGCTTGGCCTGCTGCGCCTGGGCGAATACCGCGTCGACGCGTTGTTCAGCTTCGGCCTGGCTGATCTCGGTACGCTGGGCGATGACGCGGGCGAGGTAAGTGCGGTCTTCAGCGTTGAGCTGACCTTCGCCCAGGCCGCGCAGGAATATGCGCGAGGCGACGGCGTGGGCAGCATCGTCACTCACCGAAACCGGGCGGTTGTCACGGAACAGCGTGTCGATGAAATACGCTGAGTTGGCGTCCCCACTCTTCACTGCCGCGCCGGCGCCTGCCGAACTGGCTGCGCTGGCGGCGACCGTGGCGCTGGCCTGTACGCCGCCACCGATCAGGCTGCTGACCGAGCCGACCACCAACGTGGCGGTGACCAGCGTGGCGATGGCCCAGGCCAGGAAGCCGTGGGCGGTATCACGGAAGTAGACCTCGTCGCCGTGCAGGCTGGTCCACTTCACCCGCAGGCGCCCGGCCAGGTAGCCACCCAGGCCAGAGGCAAGGATCTGCGTGATTGCCAGCCAGATGAAGGTGGAAATACTCATCTGCTTGAAGGTGCCGCCGCCGCCTGGCCACGGTGAGATGGCGGAGAAGCCCAGGCCGAAGCCGAGGACAATGAGGATCAGCGACAACGCTGCGGCGGCAGCTGCGCCGGCGAAGATTGCCGCCCAGGAAACGCCGGAGCGATCGAGGGCGAGAGCGGCAGGAGAATCGGTGCTGGATATCATGGCGCGGGCTCCTTGGTCTGTTCTGCAGCAGTCTTTGCAGCGCCCATGCCAGATATTTCAAAATATTAATTCGTTATATTTCATATAGATAGATATTGAGCGACAAAGGTGGCGATGCAGATCGCCCGGAAGGCGCCACGAGCAATGGCAGATTGCACGATCGCATGTCGGGCATTGCGAACCCAGGCGCCCCGCCCGAAACCGGGCGGGACGCGGTTCGTCAGGCGGCCGCTTCCTTCTCCCGGCCGGCGCGCACATCGAAGGCGCCGCCGGTGAGAACGCCATCCACGGTCACTCGGCCTTTGCCGGGCAGCAGCGGGAACACCAGTTCAGCGAAGCGATAGGCTTCTTCCAGGTGCGGATAGCCCGACAGCACGAAGCTGTCGACACCTAGTGTGGCGTATTCCAGCAGGCGCGCGGCTACGGTTTCCGGATCACCCACCAGCGCAGTGCCGGCACCGCCGCGCACCAGGCCGACGCCAGCCCAGAGATTGGGCGCGACTTCCAGCTTGTTGCGATCACCGCCGTGAAGCGCGGCCATGCGTTGCTGGCCGACCGAATCCATCTTCGCGTAGTTGGTTTGCGCGGCAGCGATGGTGGCGTCGTCCAGGTGGCTGATCAGCTCTTCGGCCGCTGCCCAGGCTTTCTCGTTGGTCTCGCGGACGATGACGTGCAGGCGCACGCCGAAACGCACGGTACGGCCCAGGCGTGCGGCGCGCTCGCGGACGTCGGCGATCTTCTCGGCTACCGCGGCGGGAGGTTCGCCCCAGGTCAGGTAGGCATCCACATGCTTGGCCGCCAGTTCATGGGCGGCAGGGGAGGAACCGCCGAAGTACAGCGGAGGGTAGGGCTGCTGCACCGGCGGGAAGAAGTTTTGTGCGCCATTGACCTTCAGATGCTTGCCTTCGTAGTCCACGGTTTCGCCCTGAAGCAGGCGACGCCAGATGCTCAGGAACTCGTCGGACGCGGCGTAGCGCTCATCGTGACTGAGGAAAACACCGTCAGCCTCCAGCTCGGTGCTGTCACCGCCGGGCACCACATTGAGCAACAGGCGGCCGCCGCTGGCCTGATCCAGCGTCGCAGCCTGGCGTGCGGAGGCGGTGGGGTTGCCCAGCGAAGTGCGCAGCGCCACCAGCAGTTTGATGCGCCGGGTGACCGGCACCAGGCTGGCGGCGGTCACCCAGGGGTCCAGGCAACTGCTGCCGGTGGGGATCAACAGGCCGTCGTAGCCGAGTTGGTCGGCCGCCACGGCGATCTGCCGCATGTACTCATTGGTCGCCGGGCGGCCACTGCCCGAGTGGCCCAGGTAGCGGGTGTCGCCGGAAGTCGGCAGGAACCAGAAAATATCCAGACTCATGGGGTGTCCTTGTTGCCATCGTCGAAATGGGGCGTCGCCCCGTCGGTGCACGCGTGGCAAGTCTTTATTGGAATTCGGACCCGGCAGCCGGCACGGTTCGTGCGCTCGGTTCAGGCAGAAGGGAGAGGGGCGGCTGCATGGTGGGTCTGGCTGATCAGCAAGGCCTGTGCCAGAGCGGCAGGCCGCGAATTTCGTGGGACGCGAGGTCTCGACAGTGTTGATTGAGCAACACGTCTGTTGATTCGCTGTTGCTGTAGCAACAGTTCATCCTTCGAAAAAGGCATTAGGTTATGCCTTCCGGCGATTTGTCCTGCGCGACGCGACCGATCAGGATAGGCAATCGTGATTGAAAGCCCCTGAATACCAAGGAACAGAGCAAGCGATGAACGACGCCAACCGACTGAACGAGAATGGCCCGGTGAACTGGCAACTGGCGCAGATCGTCGAGGACCTGCGTGGCGCCCGCAATGAATGGCGCACCCGCACCGGCCGGCACCCCGAGCAGGGTGGCCGCGAACTGCCTTCGCGCCAGTCCATCGAAGAAGTGGTGGAGCGCCTGGCCAGTGCGCTGTTCCCCATGCGCCTGGGCCCGAATGATCTGCGCGAAGAAAGCGAGGACTTCTTCGTCGGCCACACCCTGGACGCTGCCCTGAATGCGCTGCTGGTGCAGGCCCGCCTGGAGCTGCGCTACAGCGCGCGGCAGCGTGGCGATGTGGTGGACAGCCGGATCGATGAGCACGCCGTCGTGCTGGTGCGCGATTTCGCTCGCGCACTGCCGGAAATGCGCAAGCTGCTCGACGCCGATGTGCTGGCGGCCTACCAGGGTGATCCAGCCGCGCGCAGCGTGGACGAAGTGCTGCTGTGCTATCCGGGCGTGGTGGCGATCATCCACCACCGCCTGGCACACCACCTCTATAACGCCGGCCTGCCGTTGCTGGCCCGGATCATCTCGGAACTGGCGCACTCGGCCACTGGTATCGACATCCATCCTGGCGCGCAGATCGGCAGCAGCTTCTTCATCGACCACGGCACCGGCGTGGTGATCGGTGAAACCGCGATCATCGGCAAGCAAGTGCGCATTTACCAGGCCGTGACACTGGGTGCCAAGCGTTTCACCGCCGACGAAACCGGCCAGTTGCACAAGGGCGAGCCGCGCCACCCCATCGTCGAAGATGAAGTGGTGATCTACGCCGGCGCCACCATCCTGGGGCGTGTCACCATCGGCAAGGGCTCGACCATCGGCGGCAACGTCTGGCTGACCCGCAGCGTGCCGCCGGGCAGTCAAGTGAGCCAGGCCAGCTTGCAGCACGACGAAAGCCGCTGCGGGAAGGACTGAAGCCGGGCCTGCCTGCGGACACGCGAAGCGAAGCGGGGGAGTTGACAGCTCCCTCGCTACTTCAGCAGTATCCGTCAGACATTTCGCGCAACCGTTTTTTACGCAAGAGCATTCCATGTTCTCCATTCACGACCACTCGCTCTCCGCTTCGGGCTTCCTTGCCCGGACCTGCGCGTGCGTCGTCGTTGCCAAGAAATCGAAGAAACAGTCGCTCATTTGACCGGGGCGCTGTCCCGTCAGATGGGCTGACAGGACACAAGGCGCAAGGTCGAACCTCTCCCCGCTTGATTCCCGCACCCCTCCCTGACGGCGACCCGACGGTCTGCCAACAGGAGTTTTTGCATGTCGAATTTTCGTGGGATCTGGGTGGCGCTGGTCACTCCCTTTCGTGATGGCGCAGTGGATTACCCGGCCCTGCAGGCGCTGGTAGCCCGTTTACTGGAGCAAGGCGTCGCAGGCTTCGTGGTTTGCGGCACCACCGGCGAGGCCGCTGCGCTCAGTCATGACGAGCAGCTCGAGGTGCTCGACGCCGTGCTGCAGTGGGTGCCCGCGCAGCAGGTGGTCATGGGCCTGGCGGGCAATAACCAGCGCGAGCTGCTCGACTTCCTGCAGGATATCCAGCGTCGCCCAGTTGCCGGCGTACTGGTGCCGGCACCGTATTACATCCGTCCCTCGCAGACCGGGCTGGAAAGTTTCTTCCGCGCCGTCGCCGATGCCGCCAGCGTGCCGGTGATCCTCTACGACATTCCCTACCGTACCGGTGTGCGGATCGAGCGCGAGACGCTGCGCCGCATCGTGCGCCATCCGAACATCGCGGCGATCAAGGACTGCGGCGGCGATCCGGAAACCACCATGGCGCTGATCGCCGACGGGCAGGTAGCGGTACTCACCGGGGAAGACCTGCAGATATTTGCCAACCTGTGCCTGGGCGGCGCCGGCGCGATCTCGGCTTCCTCCCATGTGCGCGCCGATCTCTACGTGCAGCTATGCCGGCAGATGGAGGAGGGCGATGTAATCTCCGCACGCCAGACCTTCTATCGACTGCTGCCGTGGATGCAGGCGGCTTTCGCCGAGCCGAATCCATCGGCCGTGAAAGGAGCGCTTGCCCTGCAGGGCCTGATCGCCAACGAAGTGCGTGAGCCGATGCAAGCGTGCACGCCGGCAACGCTGGACCGACTGCGCACCGTCCTGGCGGGCCTCGCCTAGGCGCTACGGCGCCTGGACTGGACGCAATCGTAACGCGTTACCAGAATCAAGGACGTATAACGGTAACGCGTTACGCGAATTTCAGCCCCACCTGTTGATGATCGCAGAGCCAACGCTTTGGCCCGCGCGGACATGGGGCGAGTTGCACGGCACGCACTAGACTGCCGCTACCCAACAGAAGGAGTGGCACATGGACTTCAACCACCAAGTGGTCTGGATCACCGGGGCATCTTCCGGTATTGGCGAGGCCCTGGCCCGCCTGTTGTTGCAACAGGGCGCCCACGTCATCCTTTCCGGGCGGCGCGAATCCGCGCTGAAGTCCGTCGCCGAACAGGCGCCGCAGCGCGCCCTGGTACTGCCCTTCGAAACCACTGACTATGCCGCGCTACCGCAGGTAGTCGAGCAAGCCTGGGCCTGGCACGGTCGAATCGACTGCCTGATCAACAATGCCGGCGTCAGCCAGCGCAGCCTTGCCCTGGATACCCGCTTCGAGGTTTACCGCGAGCTGATGGAGGTCGACTATCTGGCACCGGTAGCCCTGACCCAACTGCTGCTGCCGCGCCTGGTTGCCCAGGGCAGCGGTCAACTGGCGGTTGTCAGCTCGGTGGCCGGCAAGGTTGGCGCTCCTCTGCGCACCGGTTACTGCGGCGCCAAGCACGCGGTGATCGGTTACTTCGAGGCCTTGCGTGCCGAAGTCGAACAGGCCCATGGCATCCGCGTCAGCGTGATCCTGCCCGGCTCGGTGCGCACTGGCGTGGCGCTCAACGCGCTGGGCGGCGACGGTGCGCGGCGCGGCCGCTCCGATATGAATATCGACAACGGCATGCCCGCCGAAGAGGCCGCCCGGCGCATCGTCGAAGGCCTGGCGGCCGGCCAGCGCAGCATAGAAGTCGCAGAGGGCACGGAGAAACTCGCCCTGCACCTGCGCAGCGTCGATCCTGAGCGGCTATTCACGCTCACAGCCGCCGAAGGCGCACGCCTCGCCGAGGAGCGAGCCCGCAACGGCAGTGCCGATATCGATCCGGGAGCCGTGCAGCGCCTCGACAGCTGAGACTCTCTGGCAGAACGAAAAGCCCAGGCTCGCGCCTGGGCTTTTTTCTTGGATGGAGCCAGGTGCGGCCTCCCGCCAGCGATGCGTCGGGTCTCGACGTGAAGAGTGAGAGGAGGGCGCTTAGTCGCAGACCTTTGATGCCGGTTCCGAGCGGAATCGCCCAACGGCAATTGCGCCATTGGTTATCAAGTCGGCCAACTGTTTTTCTGTGAAGTTGAAATACTCCCGCAGCACCTCGGCCGTATCTTGGGCGAACACCGGTGGCGCCAGGCGGTAACTGGGCGGCGAGGCGGAAAACCGTGCGGGGTAGCCAAGCAGGGTGACCGCTGTGCCGTCCTGGCGGGTCAGGGTCTGCAAGAGACCACGCGCCTGTACCTGCGGGTCGGCCAGGGCCTGCTGCAGGTTGTTAATCGGGCCGCCCGGTACGCCTGCTGACTCCATGGCCGCGAGCAGATCAGCGGCGTGCCACCCGGCGATGGTTTTCGCCAGTTCCACCTCCAGTTCCCGGCGGTGTTCGCTGCGCCCGGGGTTGCGGGTGAAGCGCGGATCGCTTCCGAGGTCATCGCGACCCAACAGGCGGCACAGTGCCTGGAACTGACCATCGGAGCCGCAGGCCACAAGGATGTAGTCATCGCTGCAGGCGAAGTCGCGGTAGGGCACTACGTTGGGATGGGCATTGCCCAGTCGTTGCGGTACCTGCCCGCCGACCAGGTGGTTCATGGCCTGGTTGGCCATCAGCGACAGCTGGCTGTCGAGCAGCGCGCAGTCGATATGCTGGCCTTCGCCACTGCTGTGGCGGTGATTCAGCGCAGCGAGAATCGAAATGGTCGCGTACAGCCCGCAGAACAGGTCGCTGACCGGCAGGCCGACCTTCAATGGCCCGGCGCCCGGCTCATCGTCACGACGCCCGGTGATGCTCATCAATCCGCTCATGCCTTGCACCAGGAAGTCATATCCGCCGCGTCCGGCGTAGGGACCTGTCTGGCCAAAGCCGGTGACCGAGCAGTAGATCAGCTTCGGGTTGATTGCCTTCAGGGAGGCATAGTCCAGGCCATAGCGAGCGAGGGTGCCGACCTTGTAGTTCTCCACCAGAACGTCCGCCGACGCTGCCAGGCGGCGCAGCAGTTCGGCGCCATCAGGATGGCCGAAGTCCACGGCGATGGCGCGTTTGTTGCGGTTGGCGCAGAAGTAATAGGCGGCGTCCCAGGTCGGGTTGCTGTCTTCGAGGAAGGGCGGGCCCCAGGTCCGTGTGTCGTCACGCCGACTGGGGCGCTCCACCTTGATCACGTCCGCCCCCAGGTCACCGAGCGCCTGCGTAGCCCAGGGCCCGGCGAGGACACGCGACAGGTCGAGCACGCGCAGGCCGGAAAGCGCGCCCTGTTGGGAGGTTCGGGTATTGCTCATGTTGGTCTCCAATCCATTTCGGGGCTTCAGTGCAGGTCTTTCCCACGGGTTTCCGGCATGCGCACGAAGGCCACCAGGGTGATCACTGCCATGATCGAGACATAGACCAGGAACCACTGCTCCTGGCCGCGGCTCTGCAGCCAGGTCATCAGATACGGCGTGGTACCGCCGAAGATTGCCACCACCAGGTTGTAGGGCAGGCCAATGCCCAGGGCGCGGATGTCGGTACTGAACAGCTCCGACTTGATCGCCGGGGCGATGGCTGAATAGAGCCCGTAGAGCAACAGGCCGAACAGTTCGACGGCAAGGATCGAGGCGAATGAAGCGCTCATCGAATTAACCACCGGGTACAGCAGCGCGGCATAGCCCAGGGCGAAGACAATCAGTTGCGGGCGCCGGCCTATACGGTCGGACAGCCAGCCGAACAGCGGTTGGGAAATCATAAACACCACCAGCGCCAGGCTGCTGGCCGCATAGGCGGTGCCCAGCGCCACGCCGAGTGTGCGGATGGCGTGCACCGGCAGGTAGCTGACGAACAAGTAGAAGGCAAAGGCGCCCAACAGGCTGATGCCGACCAGTCGCTTTACCGCTTGCGGATGTTCGCGCCAGAGCGTGCGCAGGGGCCGCTCGACGCGCTGGCCGCGACGCTGTTCATGGCTTTTGCGGAAGGTTGCTGTCTCGTCCACACCGTGGCGGATCCAGAAGCCGGCCAGGCTGCCCAGGCCGCCGATGAAGAAGGGAATGCGCCAGCCGTAATCGATCAGTTGCTCCTTGCTCAACCACTGGCTCAGCGCCCAGGCAAGCCCTGAGGCGAACAGCAGGCCGAGAGCGATGCTGGCGAAGAAGAACCCTGAGTACAGGCCGCGCTGACTGGCCGGCGCCGATTCGGCGAGGAAGGTCGCGGCGGCGCCATACTCGCCGCCGACTGACAGGCCCTGGACCATGCGCGCCAACAACATCAGGACCGGCGCGACGATGCCGATGCTGGCGTAGGTGGGCATCAGGCTGATCAGCAGCGAGGGCAGCGCCATCATCAGGATGGTCAGGTTGAGCGCAGCCTTGCGCCCGGCGCGGTCGTTGAAGACGCCGATCAGCCAGCCGCCCAGCGGACGCATGGCGAAGCCGATGGCGAATACTGCAAAGGTGGCGAGCAGGGCGGTGGTTTCGTTGTCCGAGGGGAAGAACTGGTGGCTGAAGTAGAGCGCGAAGGCGGTGTAGACCGTCCAGTCGAACCATTCCACGGTGTTGCCGACGCTGCCGGCAATGATGGTTCGCCAGGCGATGGGGGGAGCGCTGGTAGCGCCGGCTAATGTGGCGCGCTGCGATTGGCTGAGGATGTGGGCCATCGGTGTTCTCCATTGTCATTGTTATGAGAAGCACGGTGTGCCGCCTCGTGGGCGGCACAGATCAGGCGACGGGCAGGTGCCGACGAAGGAAATCCAGGCTGTCGCCGGCTTCCTGGAGCGCTGCACGGCCAACCACCGGCTGCCAGTACGCCTCGCTGCCGAAGTCCGACCGCCAGGCGTAGAGGCGCCGGGTGTAGAGCTGCAGCTCGCATTCCTCGGTGACGCCGATGGCGCCAAAGACCCCATGGGCAATGCTGCAGATGCGTACCGCGGCGCTTGCGCAACGGGCCTTGGCCACGGCCGCCGGGATGCCTTGCGGCCAGGTCGGCCCGCGCAGCGCCAGTTGCGCGGCCATGCGCGCGGCGAAGACTTCCTCGGCGAGTACGCTGATCTGCTGCTGGACGGCCTGGAATGTCCCCACCGGCTTGCCGAACTGCTGGCGGGTATTGGCGTAGTCCAGGGTCAGTTGCAGCACCCGCTCGGCCGCACCGGCGATCAGCGCAGCACTGAAGGCGGCGCCCAGGGCACGCCAGTCCCGATCTGAAGGAAGCTGTTGGGCGGCGCCGGCAGCTTCGGGCCAGAAGAGTTCCTCGGTGGCGCTGGCGTGGACGCCGTCCGCGCGGCGTTGTGCGCAGTCCACCGGTAGTAGCCAGGCACCTTCTGGCAGCGCCGCGAGCACCCAGCGCGACTGGGCGGCAAACGGCACGCGATGGCAGCGCAGGCCCTGGTCATCGCGCTCCCCACTGGCCAGAGCGATAGGGCCTTCAGGCAGCGCGAGCCCGGCTTCGGCCAGAGCCCGGCGCACCCACCAGGTGCTGGCAATGGGCAGTGGCAGGGCCGCATTCCCAACGGCGAAGAGCAGATGGCAGGCAGTTTCCGCGCTTGCCGCCGCGCCACCGAGCTCTTCAGGCAGCAGCAGGTCGGCGAAGCCGTGTTCGGCCAGGGAGCGCCACAGCGCGTCGTCGGGCTCGCCGAGGTCAATACGGCGCACGCGCTCGGCGGTGACTTCGCCTTCCAGCCACTGGCCGAAGGCGTCGAGTATCAGGTTGTCGAGGCTCATGGGGTTTCCTATCGCAAGCCAAGGCCGCGGGCGACTACGCCGCGGAGGATTTCGCGGGTGCCGCCGCGCAGGGAAAACACCGGGGCCATGCATTCCAGGTAGGCGAGGGTGCGTTGCAACAGCGGCGGGACGGCCGCGCCTTCCACGGCGCCGAGCAGGTCGCCCAACAGCGTCGGAATGGACTGCTCGAAGCTGGTGCCCAGGTCCTTGACCAGCGCGGCTTCCACCACCGGGCTGCGGCCATCCGCCAGCTGTGCCGCAAGGCTGACCGATAGCGCGCGCAAGACCATCAACTCGCTCAGCAGTTGTCCCAGCAGACGCTCCTGTCCCGATTGGGGCTGGTCACGCAGCCAGCTGAGCCAGGCGTCGAGGAGGGCGATGCTGGAGTAGATGCGTTCCGGCCCACTGCGTTCGAAAGCGAGCTCCGCAGCGACCTGCTTCCAGCCTTCGCCTTCTTCACCGACCAGTGCTTGGGCCGGCAACTGCACGTTGTCGAAGAACACCTCGCAGAAATGCTCGGCCCCGGTGAGGTCGCGAATCGGGCGGATGCTCACGCCGGGCAGTGACAGGTCGACCAATACCTGGGACAGCCCGCGATGGCGATCCTGGGGGCTGCCGGAGGTGCGCACCAGGGCGATCATGTAGTGACTGTGCTGGGCGTAGGTAGTCCAGATTTTCTGACCATTGAGCATCCAGCCGCCGGCATTGGGTTCGGCGCGGGTGCGCACGCTGGCCAGGTCCGAGCCGGAGTTCGGCTCGCTCATGCCGATGCAGAAGAACTGCTCGCCCCGGCAGATCGCTGGGAGGTGCAGGCGTTTCTGTTCCTCGCTGCCGAAACGCAGCAGCAGCGGGCCGCTCTGGCGGTCGGCAATCCAGTGCGCCGCCACTGGCGCACCGGCGCAGAGCAATTCTTCCACCACGACGAAACGTGCCAGCGGGTCGAGGCCGGCGCCACCGTATTCGCTCGGCAGGGTCAGGCCGACCCAGCCGCGCTCGGCGAGGGCACGGCTGAAGTCGGCATCAAAGCCTTGCCAGCTGCGCGCACGCAGATCGGTCGGATAGTCCCGCAGGCGCTCGGCGAGGAAGCTGCGCAGCTCCTCGCGCAAGGCCTCGTGCCGCGCCGGTAGTGCGCGGAAATCGAGGGCTTCAAGCATCAGCCGGCGCTCCGCTCGGGGCGACCGGCGAGCAGGCGCTTGACCTGGTACTCCATCACCGTTTCCTCGCGCTGGTTGAGTATGAAGACGCGGGAGGTGACCACAGCGCGATTGTGCTTGGAGGTCGGGCGGACTTCCTCGATCTCCACCACGGCTTCCAGGGTGTCGCCTACGACCACCGGGCCTTTCACGCTCTTGTGCAGTTCCAGCAGGGCCAGGCCGGTGCCTTGCAGCATGGTCTGCATGAGGATGCCTTCGATCAGGCTGTAGCTCAGCGCAGCCGGCACCGGGCGACCCTGGATCGCGCCGTTGAAGGTGCTGTCGATGAAGATGACTTCGGTCTGCCCGGTGACGCCGACGAAACCGATCAGGTCAGCCTCGGTGACGGTCCGGCGGTAAGTGCGGAAGCGCTGGCCCGCTTCGATTTCCTGCCAGTAGTAGCCTTGCCCGAGGGCGATTTCGTTGTGTGCCATGCATCACTCTCCTGTTGGGATTGTTGTCGTCGAGTGGGGTCAGGCTATGGTCAGCGTTCGTACTCATCCAATATTATTTGGATAACGATTGATACACATGGAGTATCAGTATGGAGCTGCGCCAGATTCATCAGTTCCTCGCCCTTGCGGAGACCCTGAATTTCCGCGAGGCAGCGGAGCGCCTGCACATGTCCCAGCCGCCGCTGTCGGTGTCGATCCGCAAGCTGGAGGAGGAGATTGGTTTGCCGCTCTTCGAGCGCACTACGCGCCAGGTGGCTCTCACCGAGGCAGGCCAGGCGGTGCTGCCGGAGCTTCGCAAGGCGCTCTTGCATCTGCAGCAGGCGCGGCGCTATGCACTGGAGGCGGGAGCAGGCGAGCGCGGGCAACTGACACTGGGGTCGGTGGGGTCGGCGACGCTTTCGTTGATTCCACGGCTGATCCCGGAGTTCCGCCGGCGCTATCCGGGCATTGCCCTGGAGCTGCGCGAGCTGCCATCCAGCGGGGTGCTGGAGCTGGTGGAGAACGGTGGCGCTGATGTCGGTCTGGTGCGCTTCCCGCTGCCGCAGCCGACGGCGCTCAAGCTGATCCCGCTGGTGTGGGAGCCGATGATGCTGGTCGTGCCGCAGGACAGCCCGCTGGCCCTGAGCGGGCGCCGTCGCGTGCACCTGGCGGAGGTCGCCGAGCAGCCGCTGATCGACTACCCGCACACCGAAGGCCTGCACTACGTGCTGCTGCAGCTCTGCCAGGCGGCAGGCTTCGTGCCGCAGCTGGTGCATTCCACCACCCAGGTGCAGGCTGCCATCAGCCTGGTGGCCTGCGGTTTGGGCGTGGCGCTGGTGCCGGCGCTGCACGCGCAGAGCTCGTCGGCGCCGGTATGCTTCCTGGAGCTGGAGACGCCGCACCAGGAGCGCACCGTGGCGCTCGCCCTGGTCTACAACCCGGAGAACGAAAGCCGCGTCGTGCGTCAGTTTCGCGATGTGGCGGTGGAGTTGCTGGCGGTGGCCAGCGCATAACCGGGGAGGGGCTTCCAGCCGCCAATGGGCGGCCGGAAGCGAGGTGGTATCAGGGAGTGACCACGTTGAACTGCGGGGTGAAGCTGTCCATCATCCCAAGGAGCTGACCCAGTCTTGCGCCTTCGCCGTCGAGCTTGATGTCGCCCTGCTTGATGGCAGTGGGAAAATCGAGCTGGCGCAGACTGATGCGGTCCAGGGTTGCCTTGCTCAGCTTGACGGTCACGTCGGCCTTGGGCGCCAGCTGATTGTTACGGTGAGTCAGCACGCCGTTGCGCAAGGTCAGCGCATAGTTTTCCTTTAGGTCATCGAACACCCAGTTCATCACCATGTCGTGGCCCTCAGCCTTGTCACTGTCCAGACGAACAGCCAGGTAGTCGAAGAACAGGGTCGGCGACATGGCTTTGATCAGGTCCGTGCGAACCGAACCTGTCCCGTTACTGGGCACGCCGTTGCGCAGCTCCATGGCGCCAGTGAGATAGATGTTGCGCCACAGCGCATTCTCGGCCTGATAGCCCAATTGCTCGAGGGCCTGGGCCTGGAGCGCCTTGGCGTCCTGGTTGTCCGGCTGGGCAAACACCAGGTTGTTGCCCAGCGTGGCGGCCCAGCGGTAGTCGCCCTTGTCGATGCCGTCCTTCATCAGTTTGAGGACGGCATCGGCACCGCCGAGTGCTTCGACGTAATGCTGGCCCAGTTCAACCGGCGGCAGCGGGTTGAGGTTGGCCGGGTTGCCGTCGTAGTAGCCGAGGTAACGCTGGTACACGGCGCGCGAGTTGTGACTGAGCGAGCCATAGTAGCTGCGGGTGTACCACTTGCTCTCGAGGTTGCCGGGAAGACGTTCCATCTTCTGGGCGATTTCCGTCGGCGTCAGGCCCTGGTTCATCAAGTGCAGTGCGCGTGAGTCGAGGAAGGCATACATGTCGCGCTGGTCGGCGAGGAAGGTCTGGATGCGCTGGGCTCCCCAGGTCGGCCAGTTGTGCGAGACGAACATGACGTCGGTCTTGTCGCCGTAACGCTGCAGGCTGTCGTCAATGTACTCGGCCCAGGCCTTGGCATCACGGACCAGGGCCCCGCGCGGAGTCAGCAGGTTGTGCATCATCTGAGTCGTGTTTTCAGACATGCACAGTGCGCGCATCTGCGGGAAGAAGAAGTTCATTTCCGCCGGGGCCTCGGTGCCCGGGGTCAACTGGAACTCCACCTGAATGCCGGCCACTTCATGTTTCTCGAAGGTAGCCTTGATCAGATTGGTTGGGGCAATCAGCGTCAGCGTGCCGCCGGCTGGGAGCACTTTGCCCATGCCGGCATCGATCTGCCCGCGGTCGCCCGCCGGCAGCAGGGTGCCGAACTGGAATTGCGCACGACGCATCATCGCGTTGCCGGCCAGGATGTTCTCGCTGACCGCGTGTTCCATGAACCCGGACGGCGCATAGATCTTTACCTTGCCGCTCTTCACGTCAGCCTCGTCAACTACCCCGCGCACGCCGCCAAAATGGTCGGCATGGCTGTGGCTGTAGGCGACGGCCACTACGGGTTTATGCGGGCGGTGCTGGTAGTACAGCGCCAGCGCCGTGCGGGCCGTCTCCTCGGTGGTGAGCGGATCGATGACGAACAGGCCGCTTTCACCTTCCACGACCGTCATGTTCGACACATCCATGCCACGCAGCTGGTAGATGTGCTCGGCAACCTGGAACAGCCCGGCATGGTTATTCAACTGTGCCAGGCGCCAGAGACTGGGATTGACCGTGTCGGGCGCCTTGTCCGCACTGAGGAAGCCATACGGCTGGGTATCCCATACCACGCTCCCGGCAGCGTTCCTGATCTGACCCTGGAAAGGCGCGATCAACCCCCGGGTAACGGACTCGTAGTCGTCTCGATCGCTGAACGGCAGGGCCTTGAGGACATCGGCGTTCTTTGCCGCTGTGATGGCGCTGGCGGGCTGGGCAGAGGGCGCGGCGAGCAGCGGTTGACTCAGGCCGGCGGCAAGGGCGCCGGTCAGGCAGTAGTGAAGCAGCGAAAGGTGTTTCACGGGAACTCCTTGGTCTTGTCGTTTTCGTCAGGCTCATGACCGCTCACCGACATAGGGCGGCGGTGCTCTGTGCATGCGACGCATTTGAGCGGGGGACTGGGGGGCTGCCAATCACCTGACCGGGTGAATTCGGCCAACAAGGACGGGGGAGAGGGACAGGTGTCGTATTCAGTTAATTTTAATAATCAATATCTTGTTGATTTTAATAGGGAAAAATAAATACGTCTTCGCTGGGAGAGGGCATCTTGCTTTAAAAATTGCATTTAGCTGAATTTTTGCTTTGATTATTGCAATTAGCTGATCAGCAGTTTCTTCATTGGCGGTGGCTCAATGAAAAAAATGAAAAAGGGACAGGCCTTGCTCTGGAGAGGCGTGCAATGCACCTATCAAGCATCGCTTACGCCTGACAAAGTGCAGGTCTATCTTGCCGACGAGTCACGTTACGAAGTGGTACCCATCGGCGAGCTTACTCCAATTCGCATTGAGGCTCTGGAAAAGCCCGAAAAGCCTGACGCATTAGTGGCTAGCGAAGAGGCTTGGCAGCAGGCAAGACTTAGATTCGATCAGGTAGTTAGATATTTGCAGGGGGCTCGTGATAAGAGCGCTCTGTCATTGCTCGCAAAAAAAATGAATGTCAGCGAACCCCGAGCTTATCAAATTGTTCAAAAATATGATGAAGATGAAGGGCCTAGTTGTATGCTTTCTAGCCGTAGAGGTAGGAAGGTTGGCGCAACGCTTGTTCTTAGCTCGGTAGAGTCTGTCATAAGGGATGAATCGCCCCTAGTTTCGTAGACACCTCCAAGCCTCATAATGAGGCCCATTAGGAGGTGCCATGAGCAACCAGCGTTACCCCGAAGAATTCAAAATCGAAGCGGTCAAGCAAGTGACTGAGCGCGGCCTCCCCGTAGCCGAGGTGGCAGCGCGGTTAGGCATGTCGGTGCACAGCCTGTATGTCTGGATCAAGCGCTACAGCAAGCCCCAGGAGCAGCGGCAGCAAGAAGACGATCAGCAGGCCGAACTGCGTCGTCTGCGCGCCGAACTCAAGCGAGTGACCGAAGAGCGAGACATTCTAAAAAAGGCCGCCGCGTACTTTGCCAAGGAGTGCGGCTGAAGTACGCCGTCATCAGCAAGCTGTCGGTGGAGTACCCGGTTCGACGCCTCTGCCAGACCCTGAAAGTGCATCCCAGCGGTTACTACGCCTGGCTGGCCGAGCCGAAATCCGTGCGCGCCAAGGAAGATCAGCGCCTGCTCGGGTTGATCAAACACGCCTGGCTGGAAAGCGGTGGGGTCTACGGCTATCGCAAGATTCACGACGACCTGCGTGAGCTGGGGGAGTCCTGTGGCCGGCACCGCGTGGCTCGCCTGATGCGGGGAGAAGGGCTGCGCTCACAAACCGGCTATCGGCGGCATCCCGGCTATTATGGCGGCCGGCCGGCGGTGGCTTCGCCCAATCGCCTGGAGCGGCAGTTCAACGTCAGTGAGCCGAACAAGGTCTGGGTCACCGACATCACCTACATCCGGACCTATGAGGGCTGGTTGTACTTAGCGGTAGTGCTAGATCTGTTTTCACGCCAGGTGATCGGCTGGTCGATGAAGTCACGAATGTGCAGCGACCTGGCCATCGATGCCCTGCTGATGGCGGTGTGGCGGCGCAAGCCCAAGCAGGAAGTGATGATCCACTCCGACCAGGGTAGCCAGTTCAGCAGTTCGGACTGGCAGAGTTTCCTCAAGGCTAACAACCTAAGCAGCAGCATGAGTCGACGTGGCAACTGCCACGACAACGCGGTAGCGGAAAGCTTTTTCCAGTTGCTGAAGCGGGAGCGCATCCGACGGAAAACCTACGGCACCCGCGAAGAAGCCCGCAGTGATGTGTTCGATTACATCGAGATGTTTTATAACCCCAAACGCCGGCACAGCAGCGCTATGCAGCTATCGCCAGTGGAGTTTGAAAAGCGCTACTTCCAAAGCTTGGAGAGTGTCTAGGAAAGCCGGGGCGATTCAGTCTCTATAATAATTTACAGCATGAAGATATGCCTTCTCCGTTGCCGCCGAACGCTTATCGAAAGCCAGTGCGTAGCGTCGCCTAGCAGCTGGTATGACTATCCCTTGCTCTTTCATTGCACCTCCTTTTTCGTATCTGGTTGAAAATTCTATGTATTTTCACCAATGAGCGGTGCTTGGGAGTGGTATTCACGCGGAGCTTTAGAAACTCTAGTATTGGTAGAATGGAGCGTCAAAAATTATGAGCTCACGTACAGGAGGCACTCATTTCGAGTGCGGCAGACTAAAGTCCTCTGAGTGTTTAGAGGTTCTCGGCCATGGATCAATGGCGTCGGCGGTCAGGTGTCAGGCTATCCTTGCTAAGGGTGGGCTTGCTTTATCAGTAATGATTCTTATGCCTGTCGTGTCTCCGAACTTTTTGATGCGTCAGCTTGCGTATTCAGCGGTAATGCAAGTAGGTGTGCGGCGCGGCTGTTCAGCAGGGTGCCTGCTTGGAAGTACCCCATCACAGTGGGGATAGAGCGATGTTCAGTCATGGCCATGACCTCGCCGAGGGGGACTCCCTGACGTCCAGCCTCACTGACAAAGCCTGAACGCAAACTGTGCGCAGCCCAATCTCCAGGCAGGCCGGCCAGCACGGCGCGACGCTTCACGATGCGCGCTACCTGGTCACCAGACAATTCATCAGTACCGACGCGCCCACCCTTGTACACCCGACGGAAGAGTGGCCCCGTAGTAGCCGGTGCCGCTGCCAACCACTCGGTCAATGCTTGTGCTGCCGAGCCGCGCAATGGCAGTTCGCGGCGCACTCCCTCGGTTTTGGTCTTGGTTGCCCCTAGGGCGTACAGCCAGGTGTCCGCGTCCAGCGGGCGCACGTCGCCAATCTGCAGTCCCACCACTTCCGAGCGGCGCCGGCCGCCGCCGCTCCAGGCCAGCAGAAGAAGGGCGCGATCGCGTAGGCCACGCACCCCGTCGGTACAGGTGGCGAGCATCGCTTCAAGGGGTTCTCGCACCGCCGCGGTTTTCTTGCGCACGCTGACGCCCTGGCGGGACTGCGCCTTGCGCGCCTCGCGCAGCAGCGTTTTCACCGCCGCGCTATCGGTCGGACTTGGCCAGCTCTTCAGATCATGCCATTTGGCGAGCACCGCCAGGCGATGGCGCACGGTGTTGTAGCTCAACGGCCCGGGCTTGGCCTTGACACCGCTCTCCACCAGAGCAGCGTCCAGTGCCGGCGGCAGTAGCTGCTGCCAGTCTCCCTCCACCGGTCGAGCCAGATGATCGACGAGGAACTGTACGGCTACCGCTTCCGGGAGGGCGCCGTCCTCCAGGTGCCGGCGATAGCGCAGTTGCAGCCAGCCTGCCCAGTAGGCGAGGGCGCTGCGGTAGCTGCGTACGGTATTGGCGGCGGTGCCGGCCGCCACGAAGGCTGCTGCTGCGGCGCGGGCCTCGGCGTCGAGACGATCAACGGCCAGCGGGGCGATTTCACCGTGCAGGGGTAGTATCGTATTATTCATTACGTTCAACGTATTAAAAAATAGATTAATATTAAATAAGGTCGGATAACATTTGTTTATCAGACCTAATATAGCCGGAGGCAGGCCATGGCGGTAGGCGTAGCGGAACAGGCGGTATTTGCCGCCGCGGATGCGGTCCTTGAACGCGGGGAGCGACCGACCGTGGAGCGCGTGCGCCTGGAGTTGGGTCGCGGCAGCCCGGCGCGGGTGGGGGCGCTGCTCGATCAGTGGTGGGCGCAGTTGGCCCAGCGCCTGCGCGGCGAAACCCGCCTGCCGGCGTTGCCAGCGGATGTCTCGCAAGCCTTTGTCGCGGTTTGGCAGCAGGCGGTGTTGCTCGCCGATGGCGTTGCCGAGCAGGCGTTCGCGGAGCGGCGCGTGCTGCTGGAAACCGAACGGCTGCGCGCTGCCGCCGTGGAGAACGAGAGCCGCCAGGCCGAAGCTCAGGCGCGCCAGCAAGTCACCGCGGCCCAGGCCGCGCAGTACATGGCGGAGACTCGGCTGGCCGACCTGGAGCGCTTGCTCGAGCAACAGCAGGCGCAGTTGCACGAGTGGCAGGAACGCAGTGCGGTGTTGAGCGAGGAGCGTCGCGTCGCCCTGCAGGAGTCCAGCACGCTGCGCCAGGCGCTGCAGGGCGTGCAGCAGCAGCTGAGCCAGGAGCGTGAGGCGACAGCGGCCTACGTCCGCGGTGTCGAGGACCGCTCGCACCAGGAAGTGGATCGCGCGCGGGAGGAGGGTAAGGTAACTACCGTGCAACTGAAGGCTGCCAACAAGCAATTGGAGCAATTGCGTCAGCGATTAGATCGCGCCCTGGAGCAGCTCCGCCAGGCGCAACAAGTGGCCGCCGTGGAGTCGGCGCGTGCAGCGACGCTAGCACAGCAATTGAAGCCGGCACGCACTAAGCGAGCTCGCACCTCGCAGCGAAAGCGGCCAAAAGTCGACGCCGCGGTAGAGTCATAAGGCGAATTGGATGGCACCGTGGTCCCGCTTCCTTTCTTATGCGCGATCGCATGGTAATCCAAAAGAATCCTATAGATTGTAGTCCTTTAGGGCTCATAAAGGCCTCATCGTTCCTTTTGCGGAAATTGCAAAATGGAACTGACGACTGCGTTTGGACGGGCCCTAAAAGACATCCGAAGGAAACGGGATCTCACCCAAGAGGACTTCTCGACAGTTAGTAGCCGTACGTATCTCAGCACTTTGGAGCGTGGTCATAAGGCGCTTACGATAGAGAAGCTAGAGCAATTAGCCGGCGTTTTGGGTGTCCATCCCACAACACTGCTCATCGCAGCTTATCTACAAAAAGAACCCTCGTTGGACGGTAGAAAGATATTAGATCGAGTCGCTGCAGAGCTTAGCGAACTGGCTCTTGATGGCTGATAGCTCTGACTAGCGGCAGCTACCGACCCATAGCTGACCTACACAGGGTGCCCGTCCAGGCTACGTTCTTCCCACCAGTCCCAGGTCTTGAGCCCTTGGCGGGCTACGCGGCGACCAAGGAAGCCGAGTGTTTCGCTGCCGAGGGAAGAGGATTTCCGATTCACAATCCAGAAGTCAGTCAGCTTTGTCTTCTCGTCATTCAGAAGGTCCGCGATGGTTCGGCCGTTGATGTGACTCAGCGCCACACCATGGCTGCCCACGCATTAAAGCGCTCCTCGAGTTCTTCTCCGTGATCAACCCAGAAAGTGTTATCAATCCGCAGGGCTCGAGCCAGGTTGTTCGGTGCCGTGTTGATGCGTTCAGCCAGGCTCTGCTCCAGCAGAGCTTGAGTGTGGACGTTGGTGGAGCCGTAGCCGAGCTTTTCGGTATGCATTTTCTGGTATTCAGGCCGTAGGGAAAGATTGATGAATTTTTCGGCGGCCAATTTGTTCTTGCTGCCCTTGGGGATTGCCCAGGAGTCGATGTCGTAGATGCTGTCTTGCCAGAGGATCTTGATATTCGCCCCGGACTCTTGGGCGGAAAACACCCGGCCGTTGAATGCACTGGTCATCGCCACATCGCCACTGGCCAGGTATTGCATGGGTTGGGCGCCAGCTTCCCACCATTGAATGCTGCTCTTGATCTCGTCAAGTTTGCGGAATGCCCTATCGACGCCTTCCTTGCTGGAGAGTGCCTTGTAGACTTCCGCAGAGGGAACGCCGTCTGCTATTAGTGCAATCTCAAGCGTGTACTTGGCGCTCTTGTGCAGACTTCGTTTTCCCGGAAATTTCTTCAGGTCCCAGAAGTCTGCCCAGCCGGTGGGTTCCACTTTAAATTTGTCTGCGTTGTAAGCCATCGCAGTCGACCAGACCAATACACCTGCCCCGCATTGCGAAATAGCTCCCGGAACAAAGTCTGTCGCCTCACCGATGTTCGATTGGTCCAGCGTTTCGAAAAGTCCCTCTTCGCAGCCGGTGATCAATTCTGCGCCGCCGACTTCCACTACATCCCAATTGACACTTTGAGTATCGACCATGGCTTTGATACGGCCCATCTCGCCATTGTATTCCGTCGCCACGACGGTAGTTCCCGTTTCTTTTTCATAGGGCTTGTAGAAGGCTTCGGTTTGAACCTGTTTCGCTACGCCGCCGAACGAAACGACAGTGATTTCATCGGCCAGCGCCGCAGAAGTTGCCGTGGTGAGAAGAAGAGTTCCGAGAAGACTTGCTTTCATGCTTACCTCTGGCGTTTCTTGCTTTGATTATTAAACGGCGCGCGGCGAAGTGCCGGGGCTGGTTACCGTGGGCAACTCACATGAATCGTTCTTGATGTGGCATTAATCAGTCAGTGACCTGTAGAGGGGCCGCCACGATACCGGACGGCTTCCCCTGTCATTTCACACGAGCATCGGCAAGAACGCAGAGCATTTCGAACATCAGCGTGGCGGCATTCAGTGCAGTCATGCCGGAGGGGTCCAGGTCCGGAGCTACTTCAACCACATCACCGCCGATGAGATTGAGGCCCTTCAGCCCCTTGATCAGACGCATCGCTTCGCGCATAGAAATCCCCCCCGCCTCGGGCGTGCCGGTACCCGGGGCGAACGCGGGGTCGAGCCCGTCGACATCGAAGGAGACATAGGTTTGCCCATCGCCGACGACTCGTCGCACTTCCTGGAGCACTCCGTCCACGCCAAGCTCATCGAACTCTTCGATGAAGATAACGCGCATACCGCACTCGAGGCTGTAGTTCGGCGTACCGGAATGCTCGGATCCTCGAATCCCGATCTGTATCGTGCGATGAGGGTCCAGCAGGCCGTCCTCGACTGCGCGGCGGAACGGGGCGCCGTGGAAGAACTTCGAGCCGTACAGACTATCCCAGGTATCCGTGTGGGCATCGATGTGCACCATGCCGATAGGCCCGTTCTTGGCCAGCGCCTTGAAGATCGGATAGGTGATCGAATGGTCACCGCCGACGGTCAGCGGCATGATGTTTCTTGCACAGACTTCCTGGTAGTACTTCTCAATGCACGCGTGAGCGTCCTCGATGTTGTACATGCGCTCCAGATATACGTCGCCCAGGTCACGAATAGTACAGAGCTCAAACGGGGCAATGCCTGAAGCATGGTTTCGGGTACGCATGAGACAGGATTGCTGGCGGACGCCGCGTGGGCCGAGGCGTGCTCCGGGCTTGAAGGAAGTACCGCCATCATAGGGAACTCCGATCAGGCCGATATCGATGCCATCGAGTGACTCCGCGACAGGCGCACGCATGAAGCTGGCGATTTCGTTGAATCGCGGGCGCTTCTGCGGGTCGTAGGCGGCTCCGTCGGCAAAATTGGTTTTGAACTTCGAGTCAGGCATAACCACCTCTTTCGCCCGCAGGACGGATTGCGGAACATATGTTGTTAGTGTGTTGGGTTGTCTGAGTAACTTGTTCGCCTCAAGGGTTTTGGCGGCAAAATACGGTTACGCCTTTGATTTAAACAGGCGTGAGCTGAGGGGTAAATTCATCAGAGTAAAACCTAATGTTAATCAGATTATTAATGTAATATTATGCGAGCTCTGTGATTTTTGGATATCATCGGAGGCGACGTGCTGATTGGCTTTCCGAGGTGATTGGTGAAGGAAAATATATATAATATTCGCCTGTTGAGAGTCTTCGTTGCAGTGGTGGAGCGAAAAGGCTTTTCTGCGGCGCAGCAAGATCTGAATATGTCCACGCCGGCCATAAGCAATTACATGAGTCAGCTGGAAATGCAGCTTGGAATGCAACTCTGCAACAGAGGGCGCGCTGGTTTCAGTCTGACGAGCAAAGGGCAGTTGATATTTGATGAGGCTAAGCGTTTATTGAGTCAGATCGATGGCTTCGAGAACTATGTTCTGGAGTTGAAGGGCGAGTTGAGAGGGGCTGTGACGGTAGGCATCCTTGACTCGATGCTCACCGACAAGCAAGTCAATATCGTTGACTTGCTGGGGAATTTCGCCTCGAAGCATCCCAAGGTCCACGTCAATCTGAAGGTTCTGAATCCCTTCGAACTGCAGAGGGAAGTGCTGGAAGGTAAGATTGACCTTGCCATCGGTTCATTGCCGACCAGGATGAGCGGGCTGAAGTACATAGAGTTATATGTCGAACAGCATTGGCTGTACTGCAGCGATCGGCATGAGCTGTCCAAAGCAACGAACCTTTCGCCTGAGATTGTCAGGGACAATGCTTTGCTCAATCGAGGCTACTGGTCCAGCGCCGAAGCCATGCGGCACGGCTTCAAGGATTGCTCCGCCACGATAGACAGCATGGAGGCTGCGCTGATTCTGGTGCTGTGCGGAAGTTACGTCGGCTATCTTCCTGATCATCTGGCCTTGCAGTGGGAGCAGCAGGGGAGGCTGTTCAGACTGCTCCCTGAAACGTTTGGATATCGGGCTGAATTTTCGTTGATCATGAAGAATGGGCGCAGTCGCGAACCGCTCATTCAGGCTTTCAGAGACGAAATGGATAAGCTTTATATCAACGACATAAGTTGAGGAAGCACGCGGCTCGAAGTTACCGATCGCTCGGAAAAGGTGCTTGAGCCGCTCGCTGAAGGCCGTTTGGCTGGCCCATTCAAGGGCTTATGAGGGGGTCTGTACTGACCTGAACGTTCTGCGAGGATCGGCTGCCTTTGCCGATTGACCCATGTCGCGTTGACGCTCCGGCTCCGTGCCGTGTGCTATTCTAGGTAGTGATTGACCTCTACCCAATGGCAGGGCTTGCAGCGGTATGGAGGGTGAGGGGCGCTTCGACTTCAGCTTCAGCGTGCTTCCCTACTTCCTGCTGACCCTGGTGTCCGTTTCGTTGGGCCCGCTGTTGTATTCCGTGGTCAAAGGCAGCAAGCGGAATGGCGGTAAATTCGGCCATCAGTAAAGGACTGCTACCGACCCTTAGCTGCCACTGATGAGCAGCAGTAACCGGTAGGTAGCAAACATTCGTCAGGCCGACCGATGTACCTAGTCCGCAGAAAAGTGAACCGACACATTCCCCTTCCCGAGAGTCTCGACAAGCTGATCGGGGCTATCGACTTGTCCCAGGCGGGTGTAAGCGTAGGCTGACTCAAACGTTTGGTAGAAGACCACCAGCGTATCGTTGCCGTACAGCATCAGATCTCCATTGCGGATGGTGCCAGGCCTCGCAGCACGGGCTGGCAGCCGCTGCGGCAAGCTCGCGTACTTCTCATTGGCATTGAGCTCGGTCATGTCCAGGGTCAGGGGCAATAAGTTAACGAGTGCCCGAGCGCTCTCACTATCGTCCAGGGTAATAGCGAAGCGCTGGTCACCAACGGTCATCCACATACGTTCCTCCTTCGGCTTTGGCGCCGCAATTACCCAGCCACTGAGCATAATCAGCAGGCAGAGCCGGACGCCCGCACGGCAAAAATGCAGGCTGATCATGAAGACTTCTGACTCCGGCCTGGTTGTGCACGCATGGCCATAAGCGTCATGGCCGCGCCAACCAGCAGAATGGCCGCACTGGCATTAAAGGTGCTCTGGTAGCCGCTGTGGTCGAACAGCCAGCCACCCAGCATCGAGCCCGAGGCAATGGCAAGCTGCACCACTGCCACCATCAGCCCACCGCCGGCCTCGGCATCGTTGGGCATCGCCTGGGCAACCCAGCTCCACCAGCCGACAGGCGCTGCCGTAGCCATCAGTCCCCACAGGCCCAGCAGGATCGCCACCGGAACGACCGCGCTGCCGACTGGGATCAGCGCGAGGGCAATCATCGCCATCAGCAGCGGAATAGCCATCAGCGTGCGATACAGCCCTTTCTTCAGCAGGGCGCCGATCAACAGCGTCCCACCCAGGCCGGCAACGCCGATCACCAGCAAGAGCAGCGATAGCATGGTGGCATTGACCTTCGTCACCGTTTCCAGGAACGGCCTGAGGTAGGTGAACAGCGCGAACTGCCCCATGAAGAAGGCGCCGCAAGCCGCGATGCCGAGGGCCACCGAACGAGTCCCAAGCAGCCTGAAAACGTTGCCCGCAGCTCGCTTCCGCTCCTGGGCCTGCATGCTGGGCAGGCTGATCCATTGCCAGACCAGTGCGACGACCGCTACCGGCACCAGGCAGAGAAACGCGCCACGCCAGCCGACCATCGTGCCCAGATAGCTGCCCAGTGGCGCCGCGATCACCGTGGCCAGCGCGTTACCACCATTGAAAACGGCCAGCGCCTTGGGCACCTGATCGTCGGGCACCAGACGCATGGCCGTGGCCGCTGACATCGACCAGAAGCCACCAATGACGACACCTATCAACGCTCGTCCGACCATGTAGAGGGTGAAACTCGGTGCGAGCGCTACAACGGCGCCGGAGATTGCCATCAGGCTCGTCAGGATAAGCAGGAGCGTCTTGCGATCCATGCTACCGGCCAGCCAGGTGATCGACAGGCTGGTCAGCACGGCAAAGGCACCGGAGATGGCAATGCCTTGCCCTGCCGCGCCTTCGCTGACATGCAGATCGATTGCCAGCGGCGTCAGCAGACTGACGGGCATGAACTCCGAGGCGATCAGGGCAAAGACGCAGAGCGTCATCGCCAACACCCCGCCCCAGTGACTGGGGCGGGACAGTGGCTGGTCAGCGTGGGCGGTAAGTGGGGTCTTCATGGTGCCCACCGGATCACTTCAGGCCGTTCTGGAAGAACTGGGTGAGCTTGTCGAAAGGAATCAGGTTCACGCGGTCATACAGGTCGACGTGTCCGGCGTTGGGGACGATGTAGAGCTCCTTGGGTTCACCTGCCAGACGGAATGCCTCCTCACTGAATTCGCGCGAGTGGGCGTTCTGGCCAGCAATGAACAGCAGTGGGCGTGGGGAGATGGTCTCGATATCCGCGAACGGATAGAAATTCATGAACTTGATGTTACTGGTCAGCGTCGGGTGGGTGGTCAGCTCGGGACTGGAGCCTGCCGGAGTGAACTCGCCACGAGGCGTGCGATAGAAGTCGAAGAACTCGCGCTGGATCGGGTGGGTATCGTTCGTCAGTTCGTGCACGGTGCCGCTGGTGTATTGGGTCTTGCCGCCGGCGAACTCCACATAGCGCTGCTCGGCCGCTGCTGCGATTGCCTGCTTGCGCTGCTCCAGCGTTTGCGAATGCTTGAGCCCATTGCGATTGGCGGCGCCCATGTCATACATGCTGACCGTTGCAATAGCTCTCATGCGCGGATCGATCTTGGCCGCACTGATCACGAAGCTGCCGCTGCCACAGATGCCCAGCACGCCGATGCGCTGCCGATCCACGAACGCCTGGGTGCCGAGATAATCGACAGCCGCACTGAAATCTTCCGCATAGAGGTCGGGGAGAACGGCGTTGCGTGGGCTGCCTTCGCTCTCACCCCAGAACGACAAGTCCAGCGCTAGGGTCACGAAGCCTCGCTCCGCCAGTTTCTGGGCGTACAGGTTGGAACTCTGCTCCTTAACCGCGCCCATGGGATGGCCAACGATGATTGCCGGGCTACGGGCGGTGGTACCTACGCTTTTGGGGATGAAGAGGTTGCCCGCGACCTTCATCTGGTACTGGTTCATGAAGCTGACCTTCTCCATG
Organism: Pseudomonas sp. PVC-3-1; assembly: GCF_057444315.1. Classification (NCBI taxonomy): domain Bacteria; kingdom Pseudomonadati; phylum Pseudomonadota; class Gammaproteobacteria; order Pseudomonadales; family Pseudomonadaceae; genus Pseudomonas; species Pseudomonas sp. PVC-3-1. The sequence continues at coordinate 4,313,456 of NZ_CM172023.1, read as the reverse complement.
GTCACCTTGTCGCTCTTGAAAAAATTGTCTGCACCGTTGGACATATCGGCTCCCAGGGCTGTGACCGAGCTGAGCAGAAGGCCCAGGGCTACGAGAAGTCTCTTCATTGGGTCATCTCTCACGGGTTGAAGATCGATCGTCGAGGGGGTTCTGACGATTGCGTGGCCCGCTCGCGTGCAAAAAAGCACAAGAGGGCCGAGAGCATTGTCGTGAAAGAGTGAGGCTTTGATTAGCTAATGAATGCTGAAAGCCGCTATAACCTCTGCTACTGAATAAGAGGATGGACGCATGCCTCGGCATAATTTCAACGACCTGCAAGCCTTCGTGACGGTGGCGCGCGAGGGCAGTTTTACCCGTGCAGCAGCACACCTGGGCGTAACCCAATCTGCGGTAAGTCAGGTTGTGTCGGCGTTGGAGGCACGGCTGCAGATTCGCCTGCTCACACGCACCACCCGCAGTGTTTCGCTGACGGCGGCGGGTGAACGGCTCATGGACGCCATCGGCCACCGTTTCGATGAGATCGAAGCCGAGCTGGATGCCCTGACCGAGCTGCGCGACAAGCCGGCGGGCAAGGTTCGTATCACCTGTGGCGACAACATCATCAAGACGACCTTGCTGCCCAAGCTGATCCCCCTTCTGGCGGCCTATCCAGACATCAAGCTCGAATTCGATATCAACTACGGTTTCCGAGATATCGTGGCTGACCGTTTCGATGCCGGCGTGCGCTTCAGCGGTACGGTGGCGCAAGACATGATTGCCATGCCCATCGGCGGCGATCTGCGCATGGCCGTGGTGGCCGCCCCCAGCTATTTCGCCGAGCACCCCATACCCAGGCATCCTAACGACCTGGCTGCGCATAGGTGCATCGATATCCGCTTTCCCACCTACGGCGGAGTGGATGCCTGGGAGTTCGAGCGCAAAGGCAAGAAACTGAGGGTGAGGGTCGACGGGCAGCTGGTGTTCAACACCACCACCCACATCGCCGCCGCCGCCGTCGCAGGCTTGGGCATTGCCTACCTGCCCGAAGACGAGTTTGACCCTCACCTTGAAGAGGGCCGGTTGATTCGAGTGCTGGAAGACTGGTGCGAGCCGTTTTCCGGCTATCACCTCTACTACCCCAGCCGCAGGCAACCTTCGCCGGCCTTCGCTCTTGTACTCGAGGCGTTGCGATTGACGAAGTAGGTGGAAAACAACGGGATCGGTTCCATTTTGCCCGTTATGTCCGCTTCTGGCCGATAGCTGCCTATGGCTAGAGGGCAGCTACCGAACCAAAGCGGACGTGTGCTCCTAAGGACAGCCCAGTCGACATACCCGACCAACTGGGCCTCCATTTCAGAATTACTTTTTCCGGATATTCACGATCTTCGACGCCCCTCCTTTATAGAGGAATTCGAACGCCACCTTGTCGCCGACCTGCAGATTGTCCAGTTGGCCCGGCTCGGTCTTGAAAGCCATGGTCATGGGCGGCCATTGCAGAGCCGCCACCGGGCCGTGGGCGAGAGTGACAGTGTGGCGTTCATTGTCGATGGCTTTGATGGTGCCTTCGGCACTAGCGGTGGGGGTGGTCTTCGAGCTTTCCGCGTTCATCCCGTCCATGTTCATACCATCCATCTTCATGCCGGGCATGTCCTCTGCGGCGGCGACAAAGGACAGTGCGAGCAGGACGGTGCCGGCGGCGATCAGTGGTTTTTTCATGCGATTTCTCCGGGTTGGGATTGGATAGCCACGCGGGGCTGACTACGGCGCATCAGCCAGTAGGCGGCGGGGATGACGAACAGTGAAAGGAGCGGCGCGGTGATCATGCCGCCGACCATCGGCACGGCGATGCGGCTCATCACTTCGCTGCCAGTGCCGCTGCTCCAGAGAATTGGCAGCAGGCCGGCGACGATCACGGCCACGGTCATGGCCTTGGGGCGAACGCGCTGCACTGCGCCTTCGCGGATGGCGGCGAGCAACGCGTCTGGACCGCTGTTATCCGGGCGTTCAGACGAGGCGTTCTTCAGGTAGACCAGCATGATCACGCCGAACTCCGCCGCGACCCCGGCCAGGGCGATGAAGCCAACCCCCGTGGCCACCGACAGGTTGAAGCCCATCAGGTACAGCAGCCACACGCCGCCGGTGAGGGCGAAGGGCAAGGTCGCCATGATCAGCACGGCTTCGTCGAAGCGCCTGAAGGTCAGGTAGAGCAGTACGAAGATGATCGCCAGCGTCGCCGGCACCACTAGCTTGAGCCGGGCGTTGGCGCGCTCCAGGTATTCGAACTGACCGGAGTAGCTCAGGCTCATGCCCGGCGCGAGCTTCACCTCGTGCTCTACCGCCTGGCGCAGGTCCGCCACCACCGAAGCCAGGTCACGGCCGCGCACGTCGACGTAGACCCAACCGGAAAGACGAGCGTTCTCGCTCTTGAGCATCGGCGGACCTTCGCTGATGCGCACCCGCGCCACGCTACCCAAGGTGATTTGGGCACCCAAGGCGGTGTAGATCGGCAACTGCTGCAGCGCATCGACCGAGTCGCGCCACTCGCGCGGATAGCGCACGTTGATCGGGTAGCGGGCGAGGCCTTCCACCGTCTCACCAACGTTCTCCCCGCCGATGGCGCTGCTGACGATGGCCTGCACATCGGCGATGTTCATGCCGTAGCGGGCCGCCGCCTGGCGGTTGATATCGACGTCGATGTAGCGACCTCCGGTGAGGCGTTCGGCCAGCGCCGAACTCACACCGGGAATCCCCTTGACCACCCGTTCAACCGCCTGGGTGGCGCGGTCGATCTCGGCCAGGTCAGTGCCAGCAACCTTCACCCCGATGGGACTCTTGATGCCCGTGGCGAGCATGTCGATGCGGTTGCGGATCGGCGGAATCCAGATATTGGTCAGTCCCGGCACCTTCACCGCGCGGTCGAGCTCCTCCACCAGTTTTTCGCTGGTCATGCCCGGCCGCCACTCTTCCTTCGGCTTGAAGCGGATGGTGGTCTCGAACATTTCCAGCGGCGCCGGGTCGGTGGCTGATTCGGCGCGGCCTGCCTTGCCGAACACGCTGGCGACTTCTGGCACGCTGCGGATCAGGCGGTCGGTGCTCTGCAGCAGCTCCGAAGCTTTCTGCGCAGAGAGACCGGGCAGGGCCGAAGGCATGTACAGCAGGTCGCCCTCGTCCAGGGGCGGCAGGAACTCTCCGCCCAGGTGGGAGAGCGGCCAAAGCCCGGTGAGAAAGATCACCAGCGCTGCTGCCAGCGTCGTGCGCGGCCGGCGCAGCACCGCGTCCAGGGCAGGCTGGTAAATGCGGATCAGCCAGCGATTGAGCGGATTGCGTTGTTCCGAGGGCAGGCGTCCGCGAATCCAGTAACCCATCAGTACAGGTACCAGGGTCACGGAAAGCCCAGCGGCGCCCGCCATGGCGTAGGTCTTGGTGAACGCCAGCGGGCCGAACAAGCGGCCTTCCTGCGCCTGCAGGGTGAATACCGGAATGAATGACAGCGTGATGATCAGCAGGCTGAAGAACAGCGCCGGCCCGACCTCCACCGCGGCCTCGGTCATCACCCGCCAGTGCTGTTCACCGGCCAGCGGTGTGCCGGGGTGGCGCTCGTGCCAGGCCTCGATGCGTTTGTGTGCGTTCTCGATCATCACCACTGCCGCGTCGACCATCGCGCCGATGGCGATGGCGATGCCGCCCAGGGACATGATGTTGGCATTGATCCCCTGATGACGCATGACGATCAGCGCGATCAGCACGCCCACCGGCAGCGAAACAATTGCCACCAGCGACGAGCGCAGGTGCCAGAGGAACGCCGCGCAGACCAGCGCCACCACGATGAACTCTTCGATCAACTTGTGGCTGAGGTTGGACACGGCGCGGTCGATCAGCTGGCTGCGATCGTAGGTGGTGACGATCTCCACGCCCGCGGGCAGGCTCTTCTTCAGCGACTCCAGCTTGTCCTTCACCCGTGCGATGGCTTCGCGGGCGTTCTTGCCGCTGCGCAGGACAATCACTCCGCCAACCGCTTCGCCTTCGCCGTCCAGTTCGCCGATGCCCCGGCGCACTTCCGGGCCGAGCTGGATGCTGGCGACATCGCCCAGGGTCACCGGGCTGCCGTTGGCGGCCAGGCGCAGGGGGATCGCGCGGAAGTCCGCGAGGGTCTTCAGGTAGCCCGAGGCGCGAACCATGAACTCCGCCTCGCCCAGTTCGAGCACGCCGCCGCCGGTTTCCTGGTTGGCCTTGCCGATGGCCTCGATCACCTGGCTCTGGGTAATACCCAGGCTGGCCAGCCGCACCGGGTCGAGCAGCACCTGGTACTGCTTGACCATGCCACCGACGGTGGCAACTTCCGCAACATCAGGCACCGTCTTCAGTTCGAACTTGAGGAACCAGTCCTGCAGGGCGCGCAGCTGGGCGAGATCATGCCGGCCCGTGCGGTCCACTAGGGCGTACTGGTAGATCCAGCCGACACCGGTGGCGTCCGGGCCGAGCGCCGTCTTCGCCGTGGGCGGCAGGCGCGACTGCACCTGGTTGAGGTACTCCAGCACCCGCGAGCGCGCCCAGTAGAGGTCAGTGCCATCCTCGAACAGCACGTAGACGAAGCTGTCGCCAAAGGAGGAAAAGCCGCGCACGGTCTTCGCGCCGGGCACCGACAGCATGGTGGTGGCCAGCGGGTAGGTGACCTGGTTCTCGACGATCTGCGGTGCCTGTCCCGGATAGCTGGTGCGGATGATGACCTGGACATCGGAAAGGTCTGGTAGGGCATCGACCGGTGTACTGCGTAGCGACCAGACACCCCAGGCGACAATGAACAGGGTAGCCAGCAGTACCAGGAAACGATTGGCCACCGACCAGCGTATGAGCTTCGCGATCATGGCTGTTGCTCCTGCTTGCGGACCTGGTCTATTACCAGCCCTGCATCTCCCTGGCTGACACCGAAGCGAATGCGATCGCCAGGCTTCAGGCCGGCTGCCAGTTCAGGGCGAGCGAGTGCAAAGGCCATGGTCATGCCGGGCATGCCCAGGGTGCTGAACGGGCCGTGGCTGATGGTCAGACCCTGTGCAGTGATCTCCACGATGCGGCCATCCGCTTCATGCACAGCAGGCATCGTCATCTTTGCCGCCGGCTCTTCTGCCGTGCGCGCTTCGATGCCTTTCAGGCTGGCTTCCGAGTCGATCAGGAACTGCCCGGAAGCGACCACCCGCTGGCCTTCGTCCAGACCTTGAAGTACGGCCACCAGCCCACCGTTCTCCTGGCCGAGACGCACTTCCACCGGACGGAACCGGCCCTGGTCTTCCGCCAGCATCACAAGATTGCGCTTGCCGGTGCGGAAAACCGCTTCGCTGGGGATCTGCAGCACATCGCTCTGGCCGGCCAGGTCGAGGCTGACCTGCGCGGTCATGCCGGGGCGCAGTTGTCCGTCCGGGTTGGGCAGCTCGATGCGCAAGCGCAAGGTGCGGCTCTGCTGGTCGTTCTCCGGGAGGATGCTGGTCAGGGTGCCGGTCACCGGATGGCCTGGCAGCGCCGGCAGACGGGCATCGACCGACTGGCCGACCTTGAGTCCTGCGGCTTGCACCTCCGGCACAGCGGCCTCCAGCCAGACACGACCCAGGCCGTTGATCCTGGCGAGGGGGGCGCCAACGGCCAGTGTCATGCCGGGGCGCACCTCCAGCTCACGGATGACTCCGGCAATCGGCGCGTTCAGGGTAGTCACCGGCTGGACTCTGCCGCTGCGCTCGATCTGCTGCACGAGTCCTTCCGGCATGCCTGCCAACAACAGGCGTTGTCGCGCCGCCGCCTGTAGCGCCGGTTCACCCGAATGGCGCAAGGCGATGAACTCTTCCTGCGCCGCCGCCCACTCTGGCACCAGCACATCGACCATTGGAGCTCCGGCGCTAACCACGTCGCCCGGCGCAAGCGAGTAGGTACGCTCGACGAAGCCGCCGGCGCGCGCCTGCAGCACTGCCACATCACGATCATTGAAGGCCAGCACGCCAGTGACCTGCAGCGTGCGGTCGAGCGTGCCGCGGGTGACGCTGGCCAGGCGCACGCCGAGGTTCTGCTGGATGCTTGGCTCGATGCGCACCGCCGGTACACTCTCGGCGGCATTGGCAGCATCGCCATACTTGGGCACCAACTGCATGTCCATGAAGGGCGACTTGCCCGGCGCATCGAAGTGCTGCTGCGGCACCATCGGGTCGTACCAGTACAGCGGCTTGCGCTCCGGGGTGGCCGAGGCCAGCGGCGCCTGCACCTGAGCCTGCCGGGCAAGCCAATAGCCGCCAGCGCCGCCGACAGCCACAGCGAGGATCAATAGCGCGAAGGTGTTCCAGGGGAAGCGGTTCATGCGCGTCCCTCCTCATAGGTGAAGTAGAGACGTGCGGCGACCTGTGCAAGGGAGCCTTGCAGGTCGATCTGTTTGAGCCGGGCCTCGACCAGTTGCTGGCGGGCACTCACTACCTCGTCGAGACCAGACTTGCCTGATCGGTAGCCGGCGGTGGCCAGGCGTACCTTCTCCTCGGCCAGCGGTACTAAGGTGCCGGTGCTGCGCTCGACGGCGCGTTGTAGCCGGCGGTATTCAGCCAAGTCGCCCTCCAGTGCCTGCTCGTGTTCGCGGGCCAGCGCCTCTCGCTCGGCCTCCAACTGTCTTACCTGGGCTCGTCGCGCGGCAATCTTCGGGTCCTGGCGGGTGCCGGTGAACAGCGGCAAGTCGAAACTCACCTGCAACGTCATCATGTCGCCGAACTCGCGGCCACGGCGCTGGTAATCCACTTCCCAGCTCCAGTCCGGTTTCTTCTCGGCCACGGCCTCGCGCACCAGGGCTTCGGCCTCGCGGGTCATCGGACCGTAGGCGGCAAGCTCGGGGTGCTGGTGCAACTGTTGCAGCGAGTGGGAGGCGTCGATGGACCAGTGCGGGAAGTCGCCGCTCAGCTCCTGGGAAGCATCCTGGCCAATCCAGCGTTTGAGCGCCGCCCGTGCCTGGGCTTCCTGGCGCAGCAGGTCGTCTTTCTGCTCGTCCAGCAGCGCGGCCTCCTGACGCGGAGCTACCGCATCGACTGTGCTTGCGCTCCCCCCGGCCAGACGTGCGCGGACGGTGGCGTCGAGCAGGCGGTTTTCGCGGTAAAAGTCGTCGAACATCGCCAGCTTGCGTTGCAGCGTATAGGTCGCGATCCAGGCCTGGGCCGAGGCACTGCGGACCTTCAGGCGTTCCACGCCAGCTTCGGCATCGGCGCGTTCGATGGCGGCCTGGGCGGTCTCGACGCGGGCCTTGCGCTTGTCTGCGTTGGGCATCTCCTGCATCAGGCCGACCACCTGCATGGACATGTTGTCGCGCTGGGTGCTCCAGCGCTCGTCACCCTCGATGGGGACGTTCTGCAGACCAAGATTGAGCTTGGGATCGGGCAGTTCCCCAGCGGGGATGGCGGCGCTTCTCGCCGCCGCGGCTTTTTCGCTCTGTGCGAGCAAGGAAGGAGCGTTGCGTTCGGCCAGCAACAGGGCGTCGTCCAGTGACAGGGACGCAGCCTGTGCCGACCAGCCCGGAAGCAGCGCGAGCAGCAGCCAGCCGGGATGGAGTCGGACGTGAGTCACGATGAGGATTCCTCTAGAAAACCAGCGCATGAGCGCAATCCACCCGGCAGCCTTCAGGGCCGCGGGCAGGGTTCAGGTCGAGAGAGGAATCAGGCGCAGGGAGGTCGCCAGAGGTCTGCGGGTGCCTGGCTGAGAACTACATCGGTGTACGGCGAAGGCCGCGGGGGAGTGGCGACGGGATGGGCAGCTTTCAGGACGCTGACCTGCAACAGGCTGCTGGTCTTGCATTCCTGCCCACTCTTGCAGTCCTTCTTGCCATGCTGGGTCATCTTGCCCAAATCCTGGCAGCAGTCCTGATCCATACCTGCCATCTGGCCCATGCCCATGCTTTGCATCGGGCAGGGTTCAGTTGGCGCCTCGACTCCCGCCATCCCCGTGAGAGGAAGCGTGAGGCTAAGAAGCAAGACGATTAGCAATCGAAGGCGACGGATCATGGTGGGCAGTGTATTCAGACCTTTCTGAGGCAGCAACAGAAACCCAAGCGGTGTGTATCAGTCTGTAGCCTGAATCTCTGAGGTCCGCTTTTGGCCGGTAGCTGCCCCTGGGGAGAGGCCGCTACCGACCCATAGCGGACGTCTTTGCTTCTCTCTAGGCGACCCGCATCGCATACGCGATGGCGGGTTGGGCGAACGAATTATGAGTGGGATAGGGAGGCTGATAACACCGTGTGGTGGGGGATATTTGCAAGACGCTCACCAGGTTGCAGATAAATGATCCTAACGGGGCGCCCTATAGGCGCCCCGTCGGTCAGAGGGTAGATTTTCAGAACTTCACCTTAATACCTAGTACGCCTTCGTAGCTGCGGCCTTCTCCATCGAGCGATTTCTGGTATCCCAGTGAGCCGGTGACGCTCGTCCTGTCGTTAAGCTGGTAATCCACGCCCAGGTTCAGTTCGCCCCAGGTGCCATCCATGTCGGTGCCGAAGGGGATATAGCCGTTGGCCGAAGAGAACTCCGTCTTGGCCTTGCCCTCGAACTCATGCCAGACGCTCGGACGTACCCAGGCGTTGGTGCGATGGATCTGCCCCTTGTCGTCCGTGCGGAACCAGTCCTTGTCGATCCGCACGCCCAACCGGCCGGTCAGGGAATCGACGTCTTCGAAGCGGACATCGGCGGCATCGTCATGGGCGTCGTCGAGTTTCAGGCGGCTCGCGATCACCTGGGCCTGGGGCTCGAGGTGGAGCGTCTTGTCGCGGTTGAGCTTGAGCGGGTAGCCGGCTTCCAGCGAGGCCGTGACGCCATGCCCGCGTGTCTTCAGCGAGTAGGCATCATTGGCGCGGGCCTGCATGTCGAAGCGGTTCAATTGTAGTACGCCATCGAGGTACCAGCCTTTGGAGCCGAAGTGGGTCCAGTAGCCGCCTATGCCATAGGAGCGCAGGGTATCGTCGCCGGCGCCCTGACCGTCGGTGTGATCGACGTTGCCCTTGATGCGCCCGGCCTGCAGTGACAGCCCTGCCTGGTCCGTGCTGCCGTCGGTGTCTTCGTTGCGATAGAGGTCGGCGCCGACCTGGAAGGCCTGGATGTGGTAGTCGTAGTCTGCGCCGCTGGGGAGGCTGTCGCGGCCTTTCTGGTAGATCAGCCGGCCCCAGCCGAGCGAGGGGCCGTAGGTGTCGGTATCTTCGCTGGGCAGTGGATCAGTGGCGTTGCGCCGCTCCTCGCCGACGCGTTCGTGCAGGGTGTCGACCAGGGCACGGCTGTAGCTCAACGCCATGGCGGGGAGGGCGCTGTACAGCGAGGTCTCTGCACGGTAATTGGGGATTTGCGGTGTTGGCGCAGGGGTGTCTGGTGTGACCGGGTCAGTAGGTGTCACAGGGTCCGCCGGATCAACTGGATCGACCGGATTGGCTGGGTCGACGGGATCAACAGGATCCACCGGGTCCACCGGATCGACGGGGTTGGCGTCCGTCGTCGAGCGCAGGTACCAGGCTTCGCCGTTGCTGTCGTCGAGGCTTGAGCGATGCAGCGTGTACTCATACGGGCCGGCCTTGACCCGGTTGAGCAGGTGGAAGGCGTCCGCTTGCGTGGTGCCCCCGTTGACGGCGTCTACCACCTTGATGCCGTTGCCCTCGGTCAGCGCGCCGGGGCCGCCCGCATTCTTGATGCGCAGGTTGCTCTCGCCGGTGGCCTTGCCGCCATCGATCACCAACTGGTCGGACGGCGAGTCGTCCTTGTACAGGTAGGTATTCAGGGCAATGGTGCCGTTGGCGCCGTGGTAGTCATTGGCGGTGAGCCGCTTGTAGCCACCCTCGGAACTGAAGTCGATCAGGCTGGATTCGTTGTGCAGGCTGCTCAGGTTGGAGTCACCGGTGAGCTGCCAGAGGCTGGTGTCGCGCAGGGTGACGTCGGAGTGGGCGCCGCTGGCGGTTTTCGCCGTACCGGTGACCACGGAGGATGACAGGTCCAGGCGCGCCTGGCCGGCAGCATCCTGGCTGCTGCCGATACCTTGCCACTGGCCAGTGCCCATGTCCGGAACGCTGGTGCCATCGCTGGCCACCGAGCTGTCCACGTTCAGCCATTGGCCGCTGCCGCCGGCGAGGCTGTGGCTCAGGGCGATGTCCGCGACGCCGGCCGTGGCGATAGTGGCACCGTCGCGGTTGCCCAGCGTGGCCTGGTCCATGCGTACCTGCCCGGGGAGCGCATCGGTGCCTTGCACGTAGAGCGCCGCCGATTGCCCGCCGTGGGCGGCGACCACGACAGACTCGGCGTCGACGCTGCCACCCTGGCGGGCCACCACGCCGTGGCCGAAATCGCCTTGGGTATTCACGCTCACTCCGTCCAGGCGAGCGCTGGCGGTGTTGTTGGCGAACACGCCAGTGGCCTGTTTGCCTTGCGTGCTGACGGCGCTGTTGCTCGCACTCAATGCTCCGCCGGATTCGGCCCGCAGCCCGTGGGAACCCATGCCCTGGGTGGAGATGCTGCTGTCCTTGAGATCCAGCGTTGCGGTCTCGCTCTTGTACTGCCGGCTGACCATGGCTCCGCTGGCGTGATCTCCCAGTGTCTGCACCGTCACGTGGCTGGCGCTCAGGCCGACCGTGCCCGGCTTGGCTGAGCCGATGCCGGCGTACAGCCCGACCGAATACTGGCCTTCGGTCTTCACGCTAAGGTTATCGAGGATCATGCTGCCGCCGTCGTCAACAGCGGCGCCGTAGGCTTGCGAACCCTGGGTCAGCACGCTGGTGCCGTCGGCAATCAGCAGCGCGCCGGGATTGCGGGCGGCAAGGCCGTGGGGAAAGGTCAGGTTGCTGGCCACCGGCGAGCCGCTGCCGGTGGTGGTGACCGAGCCTCCATGGACGACGACGGTGGCGCCCAGGTCGGCGACGATGCCCATGGCGTTGTCGTTGCCATGGGTGGTGACGGTTAGGTTGCTGGCGGTGAGGGTCGAGCCCGGCGCGGTGCTGGAAGAACTACCGGCGGCCAGTGCGGTGGAATAGTTGCCCTCGGTGGTGATGCTGCCGTTGATCACCGTGGCATCGGCGCCTTCGCGCACCTGTACGCCGTAGCTGGTCTTGGGTGTGGTGTGCACGTCGCTGCCGGACATTTGCAGGGTCGATCCCGCGCCATCCACCAGCACGCCGGGCGACCAGGGTCCTACGGCGCCGGACGGTGCATCCACCGAAATGCTGCTGGCATCCACCCTTGCGCTGGCCCCGCCGCTAATGTTGAGGCCGATGGAGCGGTTGCCGTCCACAGTGACCGTGGAGTGGCTGATCGCGCCGCTGGAGCCTGCACCTTCGAGGGACACACCGTGCCCATAGGTCAGGCCATGCACATTGAGAGTGGCGTGGTCCAGTTCAACGCTACCGCCGGACATCGCCCGCGCGCCGGCTGCCGGATTAGCAACGCTGCCCGCGCCGCTGATCGTCGCCTGGCTGTGGCTCATCCGCACCTGGCTGCCGTTACCCTCGGCGCGAATGCCGCCGACATTGGTGCCTGTGGCATCCAGGGTGGAATCGGCCATGTCGATCCGGCTGCCGGAGAGCGCGTGCAGGGCGGCAGTCGTGGCGGTGGAGGTTGCGCCGCCGCTTACATCGATGTCCGCATTGCGCAGGGTAATCTGTGCACCGTCCTCGCTGCGCGCCGCACTGGCGCTGCCGGCAGCGATGTCGAGCGCCACGCCGTCGGCATCGATGGACGTACCCGCACCATTGGCCAGCAGGCCGTGGCTCAGACTCAGAGATTTTTCGTCGTCTACTGGAGTGGCTGCGGAGACCGCTGCGCCGCTGGTATGGATTTGCGTATTGCCGCTTAGGGTGACTTCTGCACCGTTACGCGCCCAGACGCCCACGGAGCCTTTGCCGGTGGTGCTGATCGCGCCGCCGGACAAGGTCACCCGCGCGTCATCCGCCAGCACGCCGTGGCCGTTGCCGCCGGCGGTGGTGACACTGATGTCGTTCAAGGCGGACGTCGCGCCCTGGTCCGCACGCAGCCCATAGGCGGAACCGCCGCTGGTCGCAATGGTGCCGCCGTTGGCCGTGAGCGTGCTGGCGGCGCTCACTCGAACACCGTGAGCGCCGCCGGTGGTGGTACTGCGAACGCCAGTAGTGGCGACGGCGACGTCATCCAGGCGCGCGTGCGCGCCGCCTTCCAGGGATATGCCGATACCACCCCAGGACTGGGTGCTCACCGAGCCGCCTCGCATGTCCAGTTGTCCCTGGGTGACGACGACACCGTGGTTGTTGTTGCCTTTTGCGCCACCGCCAACCACGACCTGCGTGCCGGTCAGGTGCGCTGCGCCGTTGGCGTTCACTCGCACGCCAGTCAGGTCGTTGGTGGTGATGGCCACGCTGGCCGTGGTTTTCGGGTCCAGCACGATGCTGCTGTCGCTGATCGTGAGGGTTTTCCCGGCGGTTGCCTCGGCGCCGGTCTGGCTCTTGGCCGTCGCTGCGGTGGCGGCGATATTCTCGATGCGTCCCTGGTTGAAGGTGACGTCGCCACTGGTTTTCACGCCGGTGGTGCTGGCGCCGCCCAACCGGATGGTGGTGTCAGTGGTGACGCCGGTGCTGACCCCGATTCCGCCGCTGGTGGTGACCGTGATGGGCGCCGGCGCACCGAGCAGGGTTCGATTGGCGAAGATTGCCGGTGCCTCATGGGCCGCTTGCAGCGCGAGGTCGAGGTAGGAGGGCGCGGTGGATTCGAATACGGCGCCGGCCTCGGACGGCAGGTTAAGGTCGTCCGTATCGGTTTCGGTGACGTTGTCCTCGGCTTCGGCCTCGATGACCCGCAGGCTGAACACGCTGGCTAGAACAAGACTGATCGCTTGCGCCAGGTGAGAACGGCGCAGGTGCGCGAGGGTACAGTTCGAAGTGGGCGAAGCAGCGGTGCGGTCGACGGTTTTCATGATGCGTCTCCATGAGAAGGCTATGGAGCGAGCATCGGTTCGGGGGGGCGGCAATCACATCGTGGGTGCCTGATAGCGCTGTAGTGGGGGCACTAGATGCGGGGATTTCCCTTGGGAAGTTTGAGTTGGATCAATGCAGCGACTTCTGGTTGGCTATCGCTGCCAATCCGCAACTCGCCACCCAGCATGCCGCACAGACGCCGGGCAAGTTGCCATCCGGCCTGGCGGTCTATCCCGGCAAGTCGGTCTTGCACGGGGGTGCCGTCTGTGGTGACGAAAAGCAACTGCCATGTGATCTCGGCGAATGGCAGTAACGCCGACTCCGCCCGCACTTCGAGCTGCGGCAGGCCTGACTTGTCGAAGCACTGCGTCAGAATGCGCAACAGACGCTGGTAGCGGTTCGGGTCGATCCAGGCCCAATGCTCCTGGTCTTCCGGGATGAAGGCCTGGTCAGGGTGGGCTATATCCAATGATTTGCGCGTCAGGCGGTTGAGTTCTTCCGAACGCGGAACGGTCAACATGTTGCCGCGCTCCATCTGGATCAGTTCCAGCAGCACCTCAATCCTGTCGCGCATTCGGTCGACGCGCGGAAGGGCCTCCACCAGCGCAGTCTCCTGCGGATGGCGCGAGCGGCCTTCGGACAGCAGCGCATCCAGCGCTTCGAGTTCCTGCAGCAGGTCGCGACCGGCGCTGAGCAGCAGCTCCGCGCGGCTGGCGAAGATCGATTCGAGGTAGGCCTTGGACTCCTGCAGGCGCTCGATGTAATGCTGTTGCTCGGTGACGTCGACGTAGGAGCACATCACCCCGATCGGCGAACCAGCATCGTCCTTAAGCGGTACACCGATCAGGTGGTAGGTGAGCGTTTCACCGTCCAGCAGGCCGGCGGCGACAAGCGAGAAAGGAGCACCGCCGGCGGCGCCATTGAGGAATTCCTGCTTGGCGCGGGCAATGTGCCCTGGCTCCGTCATGCCCAGCTCGAAGATGCGCTGGCCGATTAGCTCGGCCTTGCCACGCCGGTGCACCTCGGCGAAGCGCCGGTTGCAGGCCAGCAGTTCACCTTTTGCGTTCCACAGGCTAACGGCGTTCGGCAGTATCTCCAGTAACTGCTCCAGGTCATTGGTTCCTGCGGTCGAATGCATCGGCTCGTGGGCCAGGTGGTTGATCTGCTGGTCGCTCAGCAATCCCCGGGCATGGGCAGCCGCCACTAGGTCAATCAGGGAGCTGGTTTGTGTCTTTTCTAATAGGCGTGTCTTGTAGGTGCTGACGGTGCGGTCATTGATGGCCAGCTCGTCGGCGATGTCTTTGATTCGATAACCTTGGGCAAGATACTGCAGCACCGTCAGCTCACGGGGAGTGATGTGCTCGATCTGAGTTGATCCTTCTACGGTAGTGCCCGCTAGTTGGGCGGGGAAGACCTTGTGTCCGCTGAGCACCATCTTCACGGCATCGTCCACGTCGCTGGGTGAGCTGTCCTTGTGGACGAAGCCAGCTGCGCCACCCTGCTGACTTGCTTCGTAATAGTGCGCACCTGACAGGCTGGTAAAGACGAGCACTTTTGGGTGGGGCTTTTCTGCGCGCAACCGCCGCAGCAGCTCCAGCCCGCCAAGACGTGGCAGATCCAGGTCAAGGATCACTAAGTCCGGCTGCAGGCGTTGCACTAGACTCAGCGATTCCCGTCCGTCGCCAGAGATGCCGACTACCTCGTGACCGGAGCGCTCGAGCCTTTGATGTAGCGCCTCACGAATGTACGGGTGCGGATCGGCTATAACGATGCGGCTCATCCTTGTGTCCTACGCGCGGCTTGCTCGCAGAAAAGCGTAGCCCACCTCTGGCAGCACCCTGAACTTCAGCGTCGTAAATCCCAAGTAGGCAAGCATCACTCCCGTTGGTGGCATGACTGGTATCGAGAGCGTTTCGTTCAGCTCACTGTCAAGAACATCATGCCGACGGTAGCTGGTTAGACCTACATCCGACACGCTGACCGCGCTCGCCAACAACCTCGGCGAGCGCGAGGCGTACGACGTCGTGTCGGCGCACGTACGGCGCAGCGCCTAAGGGGCCGCAGGCTCGCATAAAGAGCAGCAGTGCGGGGTGCAAACTGACTGTGCCACCCACTGCTTTCAATCGGCGCTGACGCGCAGACATAATGCTACCGGTGTCAACTGAACGACAAAGCCACACCAATCTGCGCCAATTCAGCAGATTTGACGCGCTGGATCGTCTAGTCAGCCAAACCGATTTCCTCAGTGTCTCTCGCACGAACTATTCACGTTCCAGGCCAGACGACGCCTTTTCCCTCCTGAAGGAGCTAGCGTCCGCTTCTGGCCGGTTGCTGCCCCTGAGGAGAGGCCGCTATAGGCATCCCACCGATAGTCCTGGAAATGGCGAGGCTTCAGCTGCTCCATGCCGTTGGGTTGGCTTTTTGCCTGTGCGCGTGTGCGAGCGCAGCTTGCGCTGCTCTTCGTGTACCGCCTCCCAAGGCTCGAACTTGCTGCTCGATCCGATGGGGTGTAGGTAGGGCAATAAAAAAGCCCCTGATCAACTCAGAGGCCTTTCAACATCAAGCGCTGGTGGAGGCTTTCAAAGCAGCTTTGCCATCGCCCAGTAGCGCGACAACCAAGGCCGAGACGGTCAGGTAGATCGGATATTCCCAACCGCCATTGGCGTTGGTGAAACTCCAGCCATTCCCAAAATGGACAGTCGAAGCAACGAACAGTTGAACGACCGCGATGGCGGCTACCCAGCGGCTGTAGATACCTGCGATCAACATGATTCCGCCAATCACTTCGAAGGCCATGACCGGGTAGGCAAGGAAGCCAGGAAAGCCAATCGAACTGAAAAAGCCTGCAGTACCTGCCGGCGTGAATACGAAGACTTTGGTCAGACCATGTGCCAGGAACATGATCCCTAAGGCGAGGCGCATGAACAGTGCGGCGTAAGGAGCGGTGCGTGTATCAATCATGACTGTTTCCGTTTTACTTAATTGTTGAGGTTGAGGATCTTTTTGAGCCATGCCGAGAAGTCGGCCAGCTCTTGTTCCACGATCTGGTGAGCCATGTCGTAGAAATGGGTTTCATGGGCGATGCCGAGTTTTTCGAGCCACGCGTCAGCCTCGTGCGCCCAGGTTGCGGGCAGAACACCGTCTTTCTGACCGTGAGCAATGAATGCAGAGGTCGACTTGAGGCGATCTGGCGCGGCAATTTGTGGTGCGATTTCACGCAACATCCGGCCACTCAGGAGCGCGAAGCCCTTCACGAGTTCAGGCTCGGTCACTCCGACGCTCGAACTCATGATGCCGCCTTGGCTGAAGCCCGAAATGACTGTCGGGAGCTTGGGCAGAGCACCGATGAACTGGATCAGCAACTGACGACTGTCCTCGGCTTCTTCCTTGTTGAAGGACGGGCCTTCATTTGTGAACGTGACCTGATACCAGCCGAAACTCTGAGGGCCGAGCTGACGTGGGCCACGAACCAGAATTACCTCCAATCCTTCAGGCAGAGCAGGTGCAATAGTCGCCAGGTTTTCTTCGTTGGATCCCACGCCATGGAGCAGTAGCAGGCGTGCTTCAGGATTCGCGGTATTGCTGGCTTTCCTGTAGTGCAGACCAGTGTTTGGTTCTTGTTCCAGGCTAGCGAAACTGGTGTGGTTCAACATGCTGTGTACCGCCTTTAAAATGGGTCACGTTCAGTTGCCATGACGGGGCGAGTCGAAAAGGTAACTGTCCATGGCGAGCACGCCGTAGGTGATGCCGCCTTCCAGAACTTTGGTCTCAAAGCCTTCATCGGCAGCGCCAAGAGCGATGAACAGCGGCAAGAAATGCTCGTTAGTTGGATGAGCTCGCTGAGCTGAAGGCGCGTGCTCCACATAATCCAACAGCGACTGAGTGTTCCGTGCCTTGAGCGCCTGGTGTGTCCAGGCGGCGAACTGTTTCACGTACTCCGCCTCCGCAGTGTCACGCCCCCTGAATTCGTAGAGGTTGTGCGTGAGGCTGCCTGAAGCGACCAACAGGATATTCATGTCTCGCAGGGGCTTGAGTGCCTCCCCCAATTTCCAGGCTTGCCGGGAGTCCAGAGTGGCCGGCATCGACACCTGAACCACTGGTAAATCCGCTTCAGGTGCCAAGTACATCAGTGGCACCCATGCGCCGTGATCCAGCCCTCTGGTCTGATCAAGCTCCGAGGCCCAACCAGCAGCTCGCAGCAGGTCGACAATATGGCTGGCCAGTGCGGGGGAGCCAGGTGCTGGGTATTGCAATCGGTACAACGCCTCAGGAAATCCACCAAAGTCATGGATGGTTTCTGGGGTGGTGCTCGCGGTAACCCTTACCCCGCCACGGGTCATCCAATGTGGAGACAGGATGACAATGGCATCGGGCTTGGGCAGCTCGTGACGGAGCTCGCCAAGCCGTTTACCAGCGAGGCCGGGCTCAATCGCGAACATCGGAGCACCATGAGACACAAACAGTGTCGGGAACGGCGTGCTCATGGTTTGCATCCTTGGGTTACTTGGTCAGCCAGGCTGGGGCAGCAGAAGTACCCATACCGGCGCCATAGCCGAGGTAAATGTTCAGACCCGCCAGAGGCTCCAGATAACGAGCGTTAACCAGGGCGCCGGTGTCCTGAACGTTCCAACCCATGCTTTGAGCCAAAGCGGTTACTGTCTGCTTGGCGCGCTCGTCGTCCGAAGCCACAAAGACGGTGCCGGTCTGGTCGTTGGCGAACTTCGGCCCATCTGCAAGCACCTGGGCGAACAGGGTGTTGAACGCTTTGACGACATTCGCCTGCGGGACGGCTTTGGCAATTTCTTCGGAAGCACTGGTGGTGTGCCCGACGGTGAGCGACATGTAGTCAGCGCTCAGTGGGTTGGTGATATCGACGACGATTTTTCCGGTGATATCGCCGAGGCTCTGTAGTGCGGCTGCCGCGTCGCTGTAGGCAGTGGCAACGATGATCACTTCGCTGTCGCCAAGTGCATCAGCGGCGCTGTAAGCGTTGACGTTGGTGAACTGGCTGGCTAGTGCATTGGCCTTGTTCAGATCGCGGCCTGTGACTCGAACCTGGTGGCCAGCAGCGGCCAGTTGTTTGGCAAAACCCGAACCCATATTGCCGGTGCCGATCAGGGTGATTTTCATAGCGACCTCTTGAATAGGTGGAATTGCGTTGTGATGGGCACATTCTTATAGATTGATTAATCGAGATAAATAGGCTCAGCTGGGACTGATTGTTCCACTTAGTGAGATTGTTATGGATCGTGCGCTGGAGATGGAGGTGTTTTGTGCTGTCGTGGACAGAGGCAGCTTTGTCGGTGCTGCTGAACCTCTCGGAATGTCCAAGGCCGCTGTGTCACGGTATGTGAGCGGACTGGAAGAGCGCCTCGGCGTACGACTGCTTCATCGCACGACTCGTAGCTTGTCGGTGACGGAGGAGGGGAGACAGTTCTACGACCAGGCCAAAGATGTCCTCGCCATGATGGCTGAAGCGGAAGCGGCGGTTTCATCAGCGGGCCCTGAAGCCAGCGGCGTGATTCGGGTGAATGCTCCATTGAGCTTTGGCGTGTTGCACCTTGCGCCGGTGTGGGGCGATTTCATGCGTGTCTACCCGAAGGTGGAGCTCGATATCACACTGAACGACAGGATCGTGGATCTTGTGGAGGAAGGGTTTGATGTCGCCGTGCGAATTGCTCGTATGGAGAGCTCCTCATTGGTAGGACGCCGTCTTGCGAGCACCCGCATGCGGCTCTGTGCTTCACCGGCCTACCTCGACAGCCGTCCGCCCATACGCCAGCTCGCGGACATCGCGGGGCATGGCGTCATCGCGTATAGCAATTACGCCAGTGGCAGCGAGTGGTTCTTTGATGGCCCGAATGGCAGGGAAGGGGTGCGCACGCGTTCAGTGGTGCGGTGCAACAACGGTGATACCTGTCGCGCGATCACCTTGGCGGGTGAAGGAATCTCGTTGCAGCCCAGCTTTATGGTGGCTGAAGACATCCGCAAGGGTGATCTCGTTGAAATCCTTCCGGAGTACGCATCCGTCGAGTTGGGGATTTATGCGGTGTATCCCACTCGAAAGCACTTGCCACAGAAGGTGCGTGTGCTGATCAACTTTCTAGCTGAGCGGTTCGCCAACCCGTCCTGGGGCTGACGTGTTTGGGGCACTGCCGACGAGTCTCCATTGTCCTCTGCGGGCATTTGGCTTAGGTGGCTGCACTAACCTGTCAACTTGCTTCAATCCGTTTTTGATCTCCGGGATGGATACCGGTTGATTACAACGCCCAAGCGCAATAGAGACCGATTCTGTAGCCGATCAACGACAGCTCTTGGCCGGAAGCGGACAAATCCTGTCTAAGGAACGGCTGCATCAACCCGTTCGGCGTGCACGCCCGCTGTGCTGCGTTCATCCTGGCTGCGCCCCATCGTTGATGGTCTGTCGATGTTCGCCTGCACATTGACTCGCGGACTCTCATGCGAAGGTTCGTCGCTGGCACGGATCGTACCGGCCTGGGCGGCCACCGCAGCTGCGACGGCAACGGTCGGATTCATGCTGTCGACCATGGAGCTGGGAATGAGGATGGTGGTTCCGCGCTCCTTGGTGGTCTCGTAGATGATGTTCATTGCGCGCAACTGCAGGGCCGTAGGCTGGCCGGCATAGATCGTGGCTGCTTCCACGAATCGTCCGGCGATTTCCGCTTCTGCGGAGCCCAGGATGATTCGCGCCTGCTTCTCGCGTTCGGCCTGCGCCTGGCGTGACATGGCGTCCTGCAATGCCACCGGGATGGCCACGTCGCGGATCTCCACCGAGCCAACGGTGACACCCCATTCCTGGGTCTTTTCACCAATCTCGCGGCACAACTGCTGATCGGAGCTGCGTCGATCGGATAGCAGCGCGGCCAGCATCGACGAGCCGATCATTTCCCGCAGAGAGGTCTGTGCTACCCGGTCGATGGCCTGCCGGTAGTCGGTGATAGCCAGTGCCGCTTTGCGGGCGTCGTGCACGTGCCAGAAGATGATGGCGTCGACGTTCACCGGCACTGTATCGCGGGTCAGTGCCTGCTCGGCATTGAACGCCGTGGTCTGGATTCGCTCGTCGATCACAGCGACGACGCTGTCCAGGACCGGAATGATCATGAACAGTCCGGGGCCGCGCACGCCTTGCAGGTTGCCTGCGCGCAACACGACGAATTTCTGCCAGGTATTGGCCATCTTGAGGGACAGCGAGACGACCAGTGCGCACACCAGCACAACGATGCCCACAACCGAGTGGCCAAGGTAGATGAGGACGGCACCGATGGCCGTCAGAACCATGACGATGAAGAGGGTGATGGGGTTCATGGTGTCCTCCCGCATTCAAGCGCAACGCTCATTTGAAGATTGCGCCTGAGGCGTTCGTCTGTCTGTGCGCTAGACCACTGGAGCAATCCGCTGGGAAGGTCCCCGCGAGCACTGCCGGTCTTTGTGAGGGGTTAAGCGCGCTTGCGTACCGACGCCAGGAGTTGCGACCTGCCATGGTTGCATTCCGTCAACACCGAGCTGGCCTGGCGTTTCGGTACGTCCTGGCGATTAGCAGTGATCGGTTCACCAGAGGTCGCCATGAAAAAACAACCGGGAACAGTTCCGGACAGCCCGTCGCCAACCGGTGGTGGTGTCAGGCCCACACTGCCGGGCGGTGAATATGGCTCTCCCGCCGAGCGATATTCATTTCGAGATCGCGACAAGAAGCAGCCGCCGCTGCCGCCCTCGGTTAATCCGGCTGAAGAACCATCACAGGCTCCGCCCAAGCCTCCGGTCGATCCCTCGGAGGAGTAGTCCCCACCGAGCGTGCGATGGCGCACGGAGGGCCATCCTGACGCTGTTGTTCGTCGGCTGCCCGGCGTCGCCCGCTGCGTCGTCATGTGCCAACTCAGACCAGGCTGATGTCCATGTGCGCACCGACTCCGGGCGCTCTTTCGATGACTTCGAAGGCGCGCAGGGTTTCGCGCGCCGAGTGGGTCTCGGCAAGCAGAACGACATTTCCTGGCAAGAGGGTGTACCCGAAGGGATGGTCGTCCTGGCTGACGTTCGCCGAAGCGCCGATTGCTGCGCCCGCCAGCCCTCCCACGACAGCACCCCAGCCCAGCAATTCAAGTAGCGGCGAGCCGCCGAAGAGGCCTGCCCCGGCGTTCGTCATCGCGATTGCGAACAGCACACTGACCAGCAGGCCGAACAGCGTCCCTACGGCAACGCCCTTGATGACTTGCCTGAAGGGGCGCCTCTTCGCGCGCAGGCGCCCGGAGGGCACCAGTTCCTGGTTGTCGAATATGCGCACTCGGTCCAGACGAATGCCTAACCCCAACAGGTCCTGTTTCGCGCAATCGGCCTGTGATCGTCGGGTGAACACACCTGAGACCTGATGGCAGTAGTGGGTCATGGTTGCTCTCCTGGAGTGCGACTTTTCGAACCAGTTTCCAGCATCCGCGAAGCCAATGCGTCGGTCCGTCTGTTAACGCACGTACCGGTGCCCGTTATTGGGTGACCAGCGCAAGTGGGCTACCGCACCGACAACCTGGTGAAAGGTTGTCATTGTCGCTCCCTCCACACTCTGCAAGGTGCAGGAGTGGGAAGCGCGGCGAGGCGACCATGAACCAGACAGGCAAGCAAGGCCCCCATGGCGGCGCCGCTGAACCCAAGGGGAAGACTCATCCGCAAGGCAGACGCAACGAAGCGCCGCGTTTGCCGGGCTCAGATAACTACTCCAATCCGAAGACCAGAGCGGAAGCGGTACTCCAGCAATCGCTGGAGGTCGATTCTGCTGGAAATCCGACCTATCGACCGGAGAAGGGCACGAAGCCCGGCCGCGCCGGAGATGTTCATGACCAGTGATGCGCCATCGATGGATGACTACAGAAAACGCAGTGTGGCGGCGGGTCTGCGGCGCCAATGGCGGCATGCGGTGATTCTCTGCAGGAGGGCATGGCGTCAGCTGTCCATGACGACACACCCTGTGCCGCAGGCCAATCGCCAGATCAGGGTGAAAGAAACGCCGGTGGTTCGGCGCAGGCCGCGTCGTTGATCGTGCAGCTGCCGGTTACGATGGAGGTCACCAGAGCCCATGAACAGATTGTCACTGATCGCTGCCGGGAAAATGCTCGACACCTGGCTTCCGGGTTACTCATGCGCACTCTCTCGGTCCGCCATGGGCTCCATCAGCCTTCAGCTCATGTCCTTGCTGCAGGGGGAGGGGATTACGTTCGTGGGCATCGGCCAGCATTGCCTGCAAGGCGCGCAAGCGCTGAGAACGCTCAGTCAATCGTTGCAGGGAGAGCTGGCCCTCGTCTTCACCCCGCCTGCAGAGGAAGCACAGGTTCCGGCACGCAGAGTTACCGAGGATGAGAGCCTGGACTTCGAGTGTCAGTAGCCGTCGATTGCAATCAGGGCTCCTCCTCACCACCAGGCGTCCTTCGTTCCAGGAGCGCACGAAGAGTGCCCTCGAGCGTTGCGAGGTCCCATGGCTTGGCCAGGAACGTCGAGTTCTCGAGCGGCTTTCTGCGCTCCGGCCCATTGAGTCCCGAGGTGATCACGACGGGCGTCGAGGGACAGTGCCGCAGAGAGAGTCTGGCAACGTCGTAGCCGTCGAGCAGCCCGACCATCTGAATGTCGGTGATGATCAGATCCACCCGCGTGTCCGGCTGCTTCAGGTACTCGATTCCATCTTCGGCGCTGGAGAAGGCGGTGACCTGCGCGTCGAGAAGATTGGCCAGGATCTGCGTCATCAGAATGCGGACGGTCAGCTCGTCCTCCAGCAGGAGGATGTGCGGTGAAATACTGCCCATGTCGTTGTCATCCAGTCCAGGTTGCCAATGCTTGAAAGCTCCCGTGGGACAGGGAGCGCTCGGCTATGTGATCCTCTGCTGGTGTGCGGGCGCCCATCATGGCTTGCCTCCAGTATCCCCGGGCAAGCTCGGCGCCTGGTCTTCCGCACGGGCTGATGTGGCCGCGGTTTCCTCCGGCAACGTGGCCTCTATCTGATGCGGCGCCTCCACTCCCAGTTCCTCCAGCATGGGTAGCAACTCGGTGCAGAACTGCTGCAACTGGGTCTCGGAGAGCGCCGCAAAGCCATGGGCGAGGATGTAGCGGGCGATCACATCCTGCGGACTGTCCGGCGTGAACGCCGATTGCGCGATCAGATGGCGCAAGTCCTCGTAGAACCGTGCATTGATGTCGTTCGATTCCATGACAGTCACCTCTTCAGCGGACTAGCGAATTGCCCTGAGACGTATCGGCGCTCGGGGGCTGGACGTGCATTCGATGCATGGAACGGAACCAGCGTTTCCTGTGGGGGGAGGCAATGACACAGGCCATTGATTAGACGACCTGCCTTTCATTGGAATAGTGCGATAAGAATGATCAATGCGCCTGGCAGGCACCGAGCCGAGCCTCAGGCGGCCCTTAAGTGCGCAACCGCACCGACGTCGTAGTCCTGGTCTGCGAAGGTTGGAGTCAGGTATGCCCCACTTCAGGAGCCTCCGGGTACCGACATAGGGGGCCTTTTCTGTACGTGCCACCCTGGCGCTCGTGTCGACCTGCCAGGTTTCCGCCGCACTTCCGGAGCATTGCCATGATGTCGCTCCATTTCCGGGCCTTGCGCCGCGGCCGATCGAAGCCTCCTTGGGACAGTCTGGTACCGGTTCGCGAAGAACTCTTCGGCATCGAACGGCTCGAACAGCACGCGCAGAGCCTGGCCCTGGCACAACAAGTGACGGATACGCCAAGGCGTGTACTGCCGTTGCATGTGCGCCTGGATGACAACGCCCGTGTCCTGCTGGCTGCCTACCGGGCCAGCGCTGTCGAGTTGGAAAGGGGCAATGGTGTGGTACCGGCTGCCGAGTGGCTGCTGGACAATTACCACATCGTCGAAGAACAGATCCGTGAGGTCCGCGACGACCTGCCGCCTGGCTACTACCGGCAGTTGCCCAAGCTCGCCGATGGACCGTTCGCCGGCTACCCACGGGTCTTCGGCCTGGCCTGGGCCTTCGTGGCGCACACCGACAGCCACCTCGATGTGGAGCTGCTGCAGCGCTTCATCCATGCCTACCAGCGAGTCCAGCCACTGACCATCGGCGAACTGTGGGCGGTGGCGATCACCCTGCGCATCGTCCTGATCGAGAACCTGCGGCGCCTGGCCGAGCAGATCAGCGCCGGCCGCATAGCCCGTGCCGATGCCGATGCCCTGGCCGAGCGCCTGCTCTCGCCAGGGCACGCTCGCTCGGCGCTGGAGGCGGATATCGCCGCGCGCTCGACTGGTCCGCTTTCCGAGGTGTTCTCCGCCCAACTGGCCAAACGCATGCGCGACCAGGACCCGCGCACGACACCGACACTGGGTTGGCTCGAAGAGCGCCTGCACGAACAGGGCGTCAGCGTCGAAGCGGCGGTCCAGCATGCGCAGCAGCGCCTGGGCGCCTCCAATGTCACAGTGCGCAATGTGATCACCAGCATGCGCCTGATCTCCGATATCGACTGGGCACAGCTGTTCGAGAACGTCAGTCTGGTCGACGCGCGGCTGCGCGACGGCAGCAACTTCGCTGCCATGGACTTTCCCACTCGTAACCTCTATCGCAGCGCCATCGAACAGTTGGCGCGCGGCTCTTGCCTGGACGAGCTCCAGGTGGTCGATCACGCCCTGGAGGCTTGCCGTCAGGCTGTGGCCGATCATTCGGAAGGTGAAGACCCCCGCCGTGAATTCGATCCCGGATTTCATCTGATTGCTGAAGGCCGCCCGACGCTGGAGCGCGCCATCGGCTTCAGCCCGACGCTGCACCTGCGCCTGAATCGCTTCAGCGTGCGCCTGGGCATGGGCGGCTACATCGGTACCATCGGCCTGCTCAGCCTGGTGCTGCTGGGATTCGTATTCCATCTGCTGAATCAGCCTGCGCCCTCCTGGGGCTGGATGCTGGCCTTCCTGGCCTGCCTTTGCGTTCCGGTGACCGAAGTGGCCACGGCACTCATCAACCGCTTGGTGACCTGGAGCTTTGGCGCGATAACGCTGCCTGCGCTGGAACTCCTGGCCGGCGTGCCACAGGCGTTGCGCACCGTGGTGGCGGTGCCGACCTTGCTGACCACTGAGGCCGATCTGCTGGAGCAGATCGAGCGGCTGGAGGTCCACCATCTCGCGGGTATCGGCGGTGACCTGACCTTCGTGCTGATTCTCGATGGCGTCGACGCGCCACAGGAGATCCTGCCCAGTGATGCACCGCTGCTCGCTGTTGCGGCTGCGGCCATCGACCGCCTGAATCGGCATTACGGCCAGGGTCCCGGCGGCCAGCGCTTCTTCGTGCTGTTTCGCAGGCGCTGCTTCAACCCTGCCGAGGGCTGTTGGATGGGCTGGGAGCGCAAGCGCGGAAAGTTGCATGAACTGAACCGGCTGTTGCGCGGCGCCACCGATACCAGCTTCGTGGCGATTGCCGGAGAGCCGCCGCGAGTGCCGAGCGAGGTACGCTTGGTCATCACCCTCGACGCCGATACTCGCCTGCCCCGCGAGGCGGCCCTGCGCCTTATCGGCAAGATGGGCCACCCGCTGAACCAGCCGCGCTTCGATGCCCTGCAGCAGCGAGTGATCAACGGCCACGCGGTACTCCAGCCGCGGGTGACGCCATCGCTGCCGATGGGCGGGGAGGGCTCGTTGTACCAGCGCGTCTTTTCCGGCCCGGCAGGCATGGACCCCTACGCGGCGGCGGTGTCGGACGTTTATCAGGATCTGTTCGGTGAAGGCTCCTTCACCGGCAAGGGGATTTATGACGTCGATGCCTTCGAGCGCGCGATGGCCGGCCGGGTCGCGGACAATCGACTGCTCAGCCATGATCTCTTCGAAGGCATCTTCGCCCGCGCAGGGCTGGCGTCGGATGTCGAGGTCGTCGAAGAGTCGCCGTCGCGCTTCGATGTGGCGAGCAGGCGTATGCACCGCTGGACCCGCGGCGACTGGCAGCTATTGCCGTCGATGCTCGGCCACTGGCGCGGGCCGCAGGCGATGCCGTTGATCGGCCGCTGCAAGATGCTCGACAACCTGCGCCGGTCGCTGGTCGTGCCCTTCGCCCTGGCCAGCCTGCTGCTCTGCTGGTGGCTGCCATTGCCGCAGGCACTGCTGGCCGCGACGTTGGTCATTCTGACCCAGGCGATCCCGCCGTTACTGCCGATCTACTGCGCGTTGCTGCCAGCGCGCTCCGGTGTTCGATTACGCAGCCACTTCGCCATGCTCGGCGCCGACTTCCGTCGTGCGTTGCTGCAGATCCTGCTGTCGCTGGCCTTTCTGCCAAACGATGCCTGGAGCATGGTCGATGCCATCCTGCGCACGCTTTGGCGGATGTACGTCAGCCAGCGCAACCTGCTGGAGTGGACCACTGCTGCACAGTCCTCACGCAAGCCGCGCCCTGGCTGGCTCGGCAGCTATCGGCAGATGGCCGGCGGGACGGCCCTCGCCGCATCGGCCGGCATCACCGGGTTGGCATTGCAGCCGGCGAACTGGTTGCTGATCCTGCCATTGACCCTGCTCTGGTTGAGCGCGCCTCTGCTCGCGTTCTACAGCAGCAAGCCCACGCAGCCGTCGCGTCGTTCGGGCCTGGAGGAGGATGACGCAACCGCACTGCGCCTGTGCGCACGGCGAACCTGGCGCTTCTTCGAGACCTTCGTCACGCCGGCGGACAATCTACTGCCGCCGGACAACTTCCAGGAGCAGCCCAGGCCTGTGCTGGCTCACCGCACCTCGCCTACCAATATCGGCCTCTACCTGCTGTCCGCGGTGGCCGCTCGCGATTTCGGCTGGGCCGGCGGCCTGCAGACACTGGAGCGCCTGGAGGGCACCCTGGCGGTGCTGGAGAAGCTGCCGCGCAGCCACGGCCATTTCTTCAACTGGTACGGAACCCGCGACCTGCGAGCCCTCGAACCGAGGTACCTGTCCTCGGTGGACAGCGGCAACCTGGCTGGGCACCTGATCGTGCTGGCCAACGCGTGCGAGGAGTGGCGCGCCAGCCCGCTGGTGGAGGAAGCCCGCCAGGGCCTGCTCGACACCCTGCACCTGGCACGGCAAGCCGTCGCAGCGCTGCCGCTGGCTGAAGATGTCGCGTTGCTGCAGGTGAAGGACGACGTGCGGGAGATTCACCGGGCCCTCACCGGCCCACAATCGCTCGACGCCTTGCTGCCCGCCCTTGGGCACCGCGCGGAAAAGGCCGTGCGTTGCGTCGCGGGCCTCGCGCCGGCTGGCGAGGAGGTCGGCGACCTGTCGTTCTGGTTCGACGCACTGCGCAGGGCCTTCGCCGAGCACAGCCGAGACCGACGGCATGGCGATGAAAAGGCATTGGACCGACGCCTTCAGGCCCTGGCCGATACGGCGCGCCGGCTGGCTCTGGAGATGGATTTCGGTTTCCTGCTCAACCAGGAGCGCAAGCTGCTGTCCATCGGCTATTGCGTGGACGACAATCGCCTGGACCCCAGTTGCTACGACCTGCTGGCCTCCGAGGCGCGCCTGGCCAGCCTGTTCGCCATCGCCAAGGGCGATCTGCCGACCCGCCACTGGTTCCGCCTGGGCCGCACGGCCACGCCGGTGCCCGGTGGCTCGGCGCTGATCTCCTGGTCCGGCTCGATGTTCGAGTACCTGATGCCCTCGCTGGTCATGCGGGCGCCGG
Organism: Pseudomonas sp. PVC-3-1; assembly: GCF_057444315.1. Taxonomy (NCBI): domain Bacteria; kingdom Pseudomonadati; phylum Pseudomonadota; class Gammaproteobacteria; order Pseudomonadales; family Pseudomonadaceae; genus Pseudomonas; species Pseudomonas sp. PVC-3-1. The sequence goes on along the minus strand of NZ_CM172023.1, from coordinate 4,285,916 downwards.
CCGGCAGCCTGCTGGAGCAGACCAACCGCCTTGTCGTGGCGCGGCAGCAGGCCTACGGGGCCGCGCTGGGCATCCCCTGGGGCATTTCCGAATCGGCCTACAACGCCCGCGATCTGGAATTCACCTACCAGTATTCGAACTTCGGCGTGCCGGGACTTGGTCTCAAACGCGGATTGGCCGAGAACGTAGTCATAGCGCCCTATGCCACGGCGCTGGCGACCATGGTCGATGCGCAAGGGGCGCAGCGCAATTTCGATCACCTGACGGCTGTCGGTGCGCTCGGCCGCTATGGCTTCTACGAGGCTCTGGACTTCACCCGCTCACGCCTGCAGGACGGGGAAAGCGTCGCCATCGTCTGCAGTTTCATGGCCCACCACCAGGGCATGAGCATCGTCGCCATCGCCAATACCCTGCAGCACGGGCGCATGCGCTGCCGCCTGCATCGCGAGCCGATGATCCAGGCCAGCGAACTGCTATTGCAGGAGCGCGTCCCGCGCGATGTGGCGCTGGGGCATCCCCGCGCCGAGGAAGTAACGGTAGCGCCCAGCGACACCATTGCCGATGCGTCCACGCTGCGCCGAGTCGATGCAATGCTCGATGGGCCGCCGATCACTCATCTGCTGTCCAACGGCCGCTACGCATTGATGCTGACTGCCAGCGGTGGCGGCTACAGCCGCTGGGGAGATATCGCAGTGACGCGCTGGCGCGAGGATGCCACCTGCGACGACTGGGGCAGTTTCATCTTCCTGCGCGACCTGCAGAGTGGCGCACTGTGGTCGGCCACGGCGCAGCCTGGCGGACAACCGGTTGAGAATGGCGAGGTACTGTTCGACGAGGACCACGCCGAGTTCATCCATCGCGACGCCGCGCTGCTGACCAGCCTGGAAGTACTGGTGTCCGGCGAGGACGATGGCGAGGTGCGGCGGGTGTCGCTGACCAATCATGGTCGCCGCGCACGCGAAATCGAACTGACTTCCTATGCCGAAGTGGTGCTGGCAACGCCGGCAGCCGATGGCGCGCATCCGGTGTTCTCGCGGATGTTCGTGCAGACAGAATACCTTGCCGAGTTCGGCGCCCTGGTCGCCACGCGACGCCTGCGCTCGCCGGACGATCCGTCGATCTGGGCGGCCCATTTCGCAGTGGTCGAGGGCGAGTTGATCGGCGAGACGCAGTATGAGTCCGACCGCGCCCGCTTCCTCGGCCGTGGCCGAACCCTGCGGGAGGCGCAGGCAGTTCTGGGCCACCGTGCCCTGGGCAACTCCCAGGGCAGCGTGCTCGATCCGATTTTCTCCCTCCGCCTGCGCCTGCGGGTGGCGCCTGGCAAGGTTGCACGGGTGGCATTCTGGACACTGGTAGCCAGTACCCGGGAAGCCTTGCTTGACCTGATCGACAAACACCATGAACGCAACGCCTTCGAACGCGCCAAGACCCTGGCCTGGACCCAGGCCCAGGTGGAATTGCGCGACCTGGGCATCGATGCCGAGGAAGCCGCCGATTTCCAGCGCCTGGCGGCGCCGATTCTCTATGCGGATTATCGCTGGAGGGCACCGCAGGAAGCCCTCCGGCGCGGCGCAGGGCGCCAGTCCGGGCTCTGGCCGCTGGCGATTTCCGGAGATTTGCCGATCGTCCTGTTGCGCATCGACGAAATCGACGATCTGTCGCTGCTGCGGCAGCTCCTGCGCGCCCGCGAGTACTGGCGGATGAAGGGCCTGGACGTTGACCTGGTGATCGTCAACGAACGAGCCTCGTCCTATGTCCAGGATCTGCAGACCGCCATCGAAACCGCCGTACGCAGCAGCCCCTCGCGTCAACGCAGCGAGGGCCAGGCCTCGCGCGGCGCCGTGTACACCTTGCGCGCCGACCTGATGACCGTGGAGGCGCGGGAACTGCTGAACGCCGTGGCGCGGGTCAACCTGATGGCGCGCCGCGGCTCCATCGCTGCCCACCTGGGGCGTCTGCCGCCGGCCAAGCCGCGGCCGTCTGCCGCCCGGCATGCACCGGCGGCCTTGCCGCTGCTGCCCGCGACCGAGGGAGCGAGCAGTGATGAGCCGCTGGAGTTTTTCAACGGGCTGGGCGGCTTTGCGCTGGGCGGGCGCGAGTACAACATCATTCTGAACAATGGCCACACGACCCCGGCGCCGTGGATCAATGTGATCGCCAATCCAGCGTTCGGCTTCCAGGTCTCTGCGGAAGGCAGCGGCTACACCTGGGCCGGCAACAGCCGGGACAATCAGCTCAGCCCCTGGTCCAACGACCCGGTCATCGATCCTGCAGGTGAGGCTTTCTACCTGCGCGACGAAGACAGTCTGGCATTGTGGGGCGTTACCGCCCGGCCGATCCGCGACGCAGGCTTGTACCGCGCCGCCCATGGTTTCGGCTACAGCCGGTTCAGCCACACGGCCCACGGTATCGAGGCGCAACTGCTGCAGTACGTGCCGCTGGATGACCCGCTGAAGATATCGCGGCTCACACTGCGCAATACCTCCGGCCGGCCGCGCCGGCTATCGGTGACGGCTTACGTGGAATGGGTACTGGGTACCGCGCGCGGAGCCTGTGCCCCTTTCATCCTGACTGGGGTGGATGTCGACAGCGGCGCGCTACTGGCACGTAACCCGTGGAGCATCGCTTATTCCGAGCGGCTGGCTTTCGCCGACCTGGGCGGGCGGCAGAGCAGCTGGACCGCCGATCGCGGCGAATTCATCGGCCCTGCCGGTAGCCTTTCGGCTCCTCGGGCGCTACTCGGCGCCGCGGCGTTGTCGGGCGCCACCGGCGCTGGCTTCGATCCTTGCGCTGCCCTGCAATGCATCGTCGAGCTGGGTGTCGGCGAGTCCGTGGAAGTGCTGGCGTTGCTGGGGCAAGCCGGATCGGACGAAGAGGTTCGTGGTCTCGTGGAGCGATATCGCAGCATCGATCTCGATGCGGTATTGGCCGATGTGACACGGCACTGGCAGCAGCGGCTGGGCACAGTCCAGGTGCGCACGCCTGATCGCGCCATGGACCTCATGCTCAACGGCTGGTTGCTCTACCAGACGCTGGCGTGCCGCATCCATTCCCGTTCGGCGTTCTACCAGGCCAGCGGTGCTTATGGTTTCCGTGATCAGTTGCAGGATGGTCTGGCGCTGTCGTTCGCCTGCCCAGAGCTGACCCGCCACCACTTGCTGCGGGCCGCCGGGCGCCAGTTCGTCGAGGGCGATGTGCAGCACTGGTGGCTGGAACAGACGGGGCAGGGAGTGCGCACGCGAATCTCCGATGACCGGGTCTGGTTGGCCTATGCCTGTGCCAGCTATATCGAGTCATCCGCGGACCTTGCGGTGCTCGACGAAATGCTGCCTTTCCTCGAAGGGCCACAGCTGCATCCTGGCGAGAGCGATACGTTTTTCCAGCCGATGCTTGCGGAGGAGAGCGCCTCGCTGTTCGAGCACTGCGCTCGTGGCCTGGACCAGTGCCTGGAGATGGCCGGCGCCCACGGCCTGCCACTGATGGGGAGCGGAGACTGGAACGACGGAATGAACCGTGTGGGCGTCGGCGGGCAGGGCGAAAGTGTGTGGCTCGGCTGGTTGCTGTTGCATACCCTGGAGCGCTTCGGAGCGCTGGCCGAGGGGCGTGATGAGGTGCGGTGCGTGCGCTGGCGGAAACATTCGGCGGCGCTGCAGCTGGCCTTGGAGGAGCATGGCTGGGATGGCCAGTGGTATCGCCGAGCGACTTTCGACGACGGCACCTGGCTCGGTTCGGCGGCCAGCGACGAATGCCGGATCGATTCCATCGCCCAGTCCTGGGCGGTGCTTTGTGGCGGCGCGAATCCCGAGCGCGCAGCCACTGCCATGGCTTCGCTGGAGCGCTGGTTGATCCGTCAGGATGAGGGGTTGGCCTTGCTGTTCACTCCACCCTTCGATCAATCGCCGCGCGATCCTGGCTACATCAAGGGATATCCGCCGGGCCTGCGCGAGAACGGCGGGCAATACAGTCATGCGGCGATGTGGAGCATCCTGGCGTTTGCCCGTCTCGGTGAGGGCGACAAGGCGGCCGGGCTGTTCTCCCTGCTCAACCCGATCAACCATGCACGTACCGCAACAGAGGTGGAGTGTTACAGGATCGAACCCTATGTCGTCGCGGCCGATGTCTATTCCGTTGAACCCCATGTCGGGCGTGGTGGCTGGAGCTGGTACACCGGCTCCGCTGGCTGGATGTACCGTGCGGGGGTGGAAGGGATTCTGGGGCTCCGGCGCGAGGGTGCAAGTCTGCTCATCGATCCGTGTATTCCGCTGGACTGGCCGGGGTTCGACGCCAGCGTGACGGTGGATAGTTGCCATTACAGCATCGTCGTGGCCTCGGCCGGGACGCACTGCCGCGGCATCCAGCGTGCGCTTCTGGATGGCCTTTCACTGGTCTGCGGCGAAAGCCCGGTGCGGGTGCCGCTGGCGGTTGGCGAGCATCGCCTCGAGCTGTTCCTGTAAACTCGTGTCACTCCGCCGCATGGCCTGGACGACGGGGAACGTAGGGTAGCAAACGGTCGGTTTCCGCCTTCACCACCGCGTAACACTCGCAGCTCAATGCCTCCAGGCGCGGGCGGTCCAGCACGGTGATCCGCCCCCGGCTGTACTCGATCACACCTTGCTTCTGCAGTTTGCCGGCCGCTTCTGTGACGCCCTCTCGCCGTACACCGAGCATGTTGGCGATGAGCTCCTGGGTCATGATCAGCTGGTTGCCGGGCAGGCGATCGAGGGACAGCAGCAGCCAGCGGCAGAGTTGCTGGTCGATGGAGTGATGGCGGTTGCAGACTGCCGTCTGGGCCATCTGAGTGATCAATGCCTGGGTATAGCGGAGCAACAACATGAGCATGTCGCCGTGGCGACTGAACTCGTCCTTCATTCGTTGCCCCGCGAGCCGGTAAACGCTGCCGGCGCTTTGCACGATAGCGCGGCTGGGGGTGCTCTCGCCGCCCATGAAGACGGCTATACCGACCAGCCCCTCGTTACCGACCACGGATATCTCGGCCGATGCACCACTTTCCATCACGTACAAAAGCGAAATGATGGAGTCGGTGGGGAAGAACACGTAACGCATCGCATCACCGGGTTCGTAGATCACCTTGCCCAGTTCCAGGCGTTGCAGCTCCAGATGGGGGAAGAGGCGTTCCTGAACCTCTCGGGGGAGTGCGGCCAGTAAATGGTTCTGCGCGGGGGAGGGAGTCTCTCGCATGGCGGCCTCCTCACGGGGCGTATCGCGACTATTCAAGCATACAATTTCAGGCCTTTGCCGGTGGTGCAAAGTTCCCTATCGCACAGACCGGGCTCCTATTTGCGCGCAGCCTGGAGCTTGCGGCGGCGGATGCTGATTTGGCGCCTTGTACGACCCTGTCATCGCATCGTTCCAGGGTGGGCGTGAACATTAAAGATCGCGATTACTGCGGTATTTACGAGCCATAACGGCATAGTCGCCGATGACCATTCCTGCCCCGGCCGGGCGCAGATAGGCTCATCGGGAGTGACAACTGCAACTCCGAGGACGAAGGCCTTGGCGGCCTCAAGGAAATCGTGCTGGATTCGCAAAGTGGGCAAGTTGCCTGTGCCGGGCTGTCATTCGGCGGAATCCTGGAGATGGGAGAAAAACTGTTTGCAGTTCCATGGAGGCGGGATACGGCGAACAAGCGCTTCGTGCTTGACGTCGATCTGGACCGCCTGAGCAGCGCGCCGGGGTTCGACTAGGATAATTGGCAGGACATGCAGCATTCGACATTGGGCGGGAAATACCTAATCATTATCATTATGAAGCCGCGCCAGTCGAAGCTCCCAGCTTCTGATTGATTGTGCCTGGCCGTGCCCTGCCTTTTTGGCTAAATTGAAGCCGGCCAGATGATTCTTAATCAGCGGATTGGAAATATATTCGAGATTGACTGGATATTGGCCCGCTTGAGTGAGTCCATGATCACGGCGACACATTCAAGTTGTTGTCTGATTCTGGCGAGACTCTCCCTATTCGTGGAGGATTCGGAACTGACTTCTTCTGCCACAAGATCATTTATCGCCTGTGTCAGGCAACTGCTTGCAATATTAAGGCTTTGCCCAAATCGCTTTTCTTTCATGTCGAATCCCCGCTATTTTCCTGAGAATCGCATGGCTTGAGCCCAATGAGAGACCCCGCAGTTAGCGGGGTCTGGGGATTTCACAGTACTTTAACCTGCTCGGCCTGGTCACCTTTAGGGCCAACGCCCACCAGGAAGCTCACGCGCTGACCTTCATCCAGTGACTTGAAGCCTGGAGTGTCGATTTCTCGAAAATGGACGAATATGTCCGGCCCCATCTCGGGGGTAATGAAGCCAAAACCTTTTACTGCGTTGAACCATTTTACGGTTCCATTCTGACGAATAGCCATGATGATCTCCACGGGAATGGCTGCAGAGTGAAGTGGCCGAGGAGATGGGCGTCATGCATCAAGACGGAGCCGCTAAACACGGCAGAGGAATTAAATTATACAGCGAGCGGGGAGGTTTGCAGGGATTTTAAGATTAATTTTGATTATTCGGATGAATGGTCTGCTGGATGAGCATCGATATTATGTATTTCATGATTTTTTATTTGGTCTTTCTGTTTTTTTGACTTCTCTGAGATGTTGGGTAGAGGTTTTGATGGTCGCAGTTGCGGGGATGTTTCCCTAATGGGATTGAACTTGGTGGGAAAGATACCCGATCCAGATTCATTCCAGTAAGTTGGGTGCATATGAACAAAGAGTCCTCCCGTAGCGAGTCTGGCTGCAGCTTGGCATATGGCCGGCACCGGCTCACGGTGCCGGACTCTTTCAGTTGATTGCCGGGGGTAGCGTTACGCAGGCGGCCAGCACCCAGGCGGATGCATGGTCAAACCTCAGTTTGTTCCGCCATCGCCAGAGCGTCGTCGACCTCGATACCCAAATACCTAACAGTACTCTCCAGCTTCGTATGGCCGAGCAGCAACTGCACTGCTCTCAGGTTCTTTGTTCTGCGATAGATCAGCGATGCTTTGGTCCTACGAAGCGTGTGGGTTCCGTAGAGTGTGGGGTCGAGGCCGATTGTGGTTATCCAGGTTTTCACAATGCGGGCGTACTGCCTCGTGGAAATGTGAGCTGAAATTCGAACACGACTGGGAAAAAGGAAATCGTCGTTACGACGGCAAGCTGTTCGGATCCAAGCTTCAACCGATGCTCGCGTCTGAGCAGTGATTTCGAACTGCACCGGTCGCTGGGTCTTCTGCTGCATCACCATCGCGCGCGTCGACACATGATCGCCGTGAGCTATGTCTCTGACGCGCAGCTTCGTTAAATCACAGGCTCGCAGCTTGCTGTCGATAGCGAGGTTGAACAGCGCCAGATCACGTTCCTTGTTTGCGATCTCAAGTCGCACTCTGATAGCCCAAATGTCCCCAAGTCGTAGCGGTGCTTTTTGGCCGACCAGTTTGCCCTTGTTCCAAGGTTCGCGAGCTTTCGTTGCGGGTGTGGCCATGATTTGTCCTCCACATGAGTGAAGGGCTAGGGTGCATCGCATGCGATCTCAGGGCCGCTTCCGACCCTTAGCAGACATACGGTCGCAATGTCGCTGCTCAGCTAGAAGCGAGCAGCTCGTATCGCCATGGAGGGCTCCCGCAATCGCCACCGCGACCAGTACACTTGCCCGAAGGACAAGCCGCACAATGTGCCAAAACGGGTGCCAACCGCCGCACCCTGTCCATTCCCAACAGCCCGCCCAGTACCGGCAGCCTACCGGCGGATGCCGCTCCGTTGTTGGCGCGACAGGAGATATCCTCTGCGGCCGAAAGCCTGAATCCGGTCAGCGGCAGCGCCTGGCCCATGCCGTTGGAGTAATCACTGTCCAATGGCTTTGGATTCGGCGGGGTGAACGCGGGCGTTCTTTTCCGGCGCTGGGGTTGAGCCGTGCGTCCCGCATCCTGTACGAGCTTTTCGCGTTGTACAGCTTGCCAGGGCGTCGACCGCGTGCGTTTACAGCTGCAAGGCGCCGCGCAGCAGCAATCGCAGCTTCTGCGCGCTGCGGGCCGGACTGCTTCCCAGGGCTACGATGGGCACTCCCCCAGCGGCGTTGGCAATGTCCTGCGCCGCTTCGCCGATCAAGGCCAGTGGGCATTCAATCGCCATCTGTAATCGCTCCAGGCGTTTGATTGCATCGGCCGGCAGGGCAACGTGGGCGAGCAGCACCAGCGCGGCCGGCTGCATCGCCGCGCAGACCAGCGGCAATTCGTCCAGCGGCGCCCCCGGCGCCAGGGGCTGGACGCGCAGGTCGTCACCCCCCAGTAGCAAGCCGGTGGCCAGCAATTCGAATTCCTGCGTCGTCCCGGCCGCATCGGCGAGCAGTACGCCGGCGCCGAGCGCGCGGCTCATCTGCAAGCGGAGGAGGACGCGGGCGCGCAGGAAAGCGTCGAGGAACGCCCACTGGCTGCGGGCGCCAAAGGCATTGAGCGTCAGCAGGGAACGCCACAGCGGCAGGAGGATGTCCTCCAGCAGTGTGGCGCTGGGAAAGATGCTGTAGGCCTGGCCGTAGAGCCTGTCGAGTTCGCTCTGGTCGAACGTCGCCGTGGCTCGGGAAAACGCCTCGCGCCACTGCAGGCGCTCATCGTCGGGCTGGGCCGGCTCTTGTCGCTGGCGTTGGGCGAGCAACTCGCCGATCTTGCCGACCGCCATGCCCCGGCCCGTCCACAGCAGGATGTCCTGGATGGTCTGCAGATCCTGCGGGGTGTACAGACGGTGCCCGCCATCGGTGCGCAGCGGGCTGACCAGACCGTAGCGGCGTTCCCACGCCCGCAGGGTCACCGGGTTGATGCCGGTGAGGCGCACAACCTCGCGCATGGGCAGCAGATCGCTGGGGTCGATATCGGAGAGGTCGTTCATGGCGCGGCCAGGCGGCGAAGGAGCCAGGATTGTAAACCAGCGGCAAGGTTTGTGGCCGAGCTAGGCAGTACCCGGTGGCCCGACTACCCTAGGCGGATCGCAGTGAACCGGATAAACAACCCATGATCAACGCCAAGCTCCTGCAACTGATGGTCGAAGCCTCCAACGACGGCATCGTGGTGGCCGAGCAGGAGGGAGAGGACAGCATCCTGATCTATGCCAACGCGGCCTTCGAGCGCCTGACCGGGTTCGCCGTCGACGACATTCTCTATCAGGACTGCCGCTTCCTGCAGGGCAGCGAGCGGCACCAGGCTGGGCTGGCTGTCGTGCGCGAAGCGATCCGCGCCGGGCAACCCTGCCGCCAGGTGCTGCGCAACTTCCGCAAGGACGGCACCCCGTTCTGGAATGAGCTGTCGATCACGCCGGTGCGCAACGAAGCGGACCAGCTCACGTACTTCATCGGTATCCAGCGCGATGTCAGCCGAGAGGTCGCGGCTCAGGAGCGCGTCCGCGAGCTGGAGGTCGAGGTCGCAGCGCTGAAGAGCCGGCTGGCCGCGTTGAACCCCGGCAACTGATTATGTCCGCGAAAAATTGTACAACTCTGCTTGATTTGTACAATTAATGCCGTAGGCTTCGCTTATACCTGTACGAAAGTTAAAGGTTGTACAGGATTTGCCGGAGCTCACCATGTCGTTGTTCCTGGAATCCTTCGCCAACTGCTTTGCCTCGCTGGACGCCGCCAGTCTGCACCGACTGGACGACCTTTACAGCCAGGACGTGTGCTTCCAGGATCCGCTGCACCGGCTGGACGGCCTAGCCGAGTTACGCCGTTACTTCGAGTCGCTCTACGCCAACGTGCAGGAGCTGCGCTACGACTTTCACGGCTTCGATGAGGTCGATCAGGGGCACGGCTACCTGCGCTGGACCCTGTATTTTCGTCATCCGCGCCTGGCGGGCGGCAAGCTGATCGCTGTGGAAGGTTGCAGCCATCTGCGCTGGGGCGAGCGGGTGGACTTTCATCGGGACTACTTCGATGCCGGCGCGCTGCTTTATGAGCATCTTCCGGCCATGGGTGGCGTCATCGCCTGGCTCAAGCGGAGGTTGGCATGAGCCGCCTCTGGTTGACCGGAGCCAGCAGTGGCATCGGCGCAGCGCTGGCCGAACGGCTGCTCGCCGAGGGCCACAGCCTGGCCGTGACGGCACGCCAGGCCGCACCGTTGCATGCGTTGGCCCAGCGGCACGGAGCGCGCGTATTGGTAGTGCCTGGCGACATCGCGGAGGCCGCTCAGGTGGCCGACATTGTCCGCCGGATCGAGCAGGCCTGGGGGGCAATGGACCGCGTGGTGCTCAATGCCGGGACCTGCGAATACCTTGAGCCTGGGGAGTTCGACGCGGCTTTGGTGGAGCGCGTGGTCAGGACCAATGTGTTGGGCGCCGCGCTTTGCATCCAGGCGTGCCTGCCGCTGCTGCGCCGGGGCGTCCGACCGCACCTGGTGGTCGTCGGCAGCGCGGTGACCTGGCTGGCCTTGCCCCGCGCCGGTGCCTACGGTGCGTCCAAGGCAGCGCTGCGTTACCTACTGGAATCGCTGCGCATCGACCTGGCGGGCGAGGGCATCGATACGACCCTGGTGACCCCCGGCTTCGTGGATACGCCGCTGACCCGGCGCAACGATTTCCCCATGCCCATGATCTGGCCGGTGGAGCGTGCCGCCGAGCATATCACCCGGCGTCTGGAGTCCCGCCCGCTGGAGATCGCCTTCCCGCGCGGCTTCACTCTGCTGCTGCGGCTGCTGGGTGCGCTGCCCTCGAGCTGGCGTCTGGGCCTCGGGCGACGGCTCGCACGGCGCCCCGCGGAGGCCTGAAGCATGCGCATCGCGATCATTGGCAGCGGCATCTCCGGCCTCACCTGCGCGCATCTGCTGGCGCGCGCCCATGAGGTCTGCGTCTTCGAAGCTTCCGACTGGATCGGTGGCCACACCCACACCGTGGATGTCGACTGGCAGGGCCAGCGTTACGCCGTGGACACCGGTTTCATCGTCTTCAACGACTGGACCTATCCTAGCTTCATCCAGTTGCTGGATCGCCTGGGCGTCGCCTCGCGGCCGACCCAGATGAGCTTTTCCGTGCACGATCCGGCCACCGGCCTGGAGTACAACGGCCACGACCTCAACACCCTGTTCGCCCAGCGGCGCAATCTGCTCTCGCCCGGCTTCTGGGGCATGTTGCAGGACATCCTGCGCTTCAACCGCGAAGCGCTCGAAGACCACGCCGAGCAGCGCATTCCACTGACGCTGACGCTGGGCGATTACCTGCGCGCCGGCAGCTATGGCGATCGCTTCATCGAGCATTACATCGTGCCCATGGGCTCGGCTATCTGGTCGATGTCGCGCACCCGCATGCTGGATTTCCCGTTGCAGTTCTTCCTGCGCTTCTTCGCCAACCATGGCCTGCTGTCGGTGAACAACCGGCCGCAATGGCGGGTCGTGGAGGGCGGCTCGCGCAGCTATGTGGCGCCTTTGACGGCGGGGTATCGCCAGCGTATCCGCCTGAACTGCCCGGTGCATCGCGTCAGGCGCGACGCCCAGGGCGTGGAGATATACAGCGCCGCGGGTAGCGAGCGGTTCGACAAGGTCGTGTTCGCCTGCCACAGCGACCAGGCCCTAGCTCTGCTGGAGGTGCCCAACGTGGATGAACAGGCGGTGCTCGGGGCTCTCGGCTATGCCAGCAACGAAGTCGTACTGCATACCGACAGCCGCCTTTTACCGCGGCGTCGTCGCGCCTGGGCGAGCTGGAACTATCACCTCGGCGGTCCGGAGCATGCGCCCGCCGCGCTGACGTACAACATGAACCTGCTCCAGGGCATTGAGGCCCCGGTGACCTTCTGCGTCAGCCTCAACCAGACGGAGCACATCGACCCGGCGAAGGTGCTGGCCCGCTTCGACTATGCCCATCCGCAATTCAGCCTGGAGGGCATCGCGGCCCAGGCGCGGCGCGGCCTGCTGCAGGGCCGGTTGCACAGTTATTTCTGCGGTGCCTACTGGGGCAACGGCTTCCACGAAGACGGAGTGGTTAGCGCCCTGGAAGTCGCCGGCCATTTCGGGGAGCGGCTATGAACAGCAGCCTGTGCCGTGGGTGGGTGGCGCACCGGCGCCTACTTCCTCGAGAGCATGCCTTCCGCTATCCGGTGGGCATGATCCTGCTGGATCTGGCCGAGCAATCGTCTCTGATGCGGCTCTCACCGTTGTTGCGGGCTTCGCGTTTTGCTCCGCTGAGTTGGCGGGAGAGTGATTACCTGCCGGCATGGACAGGGCAGAGGATGCCGCTGGAGGAGGCGGTGCGCGCACTACTGCACGAGGCGCTGGGAGAGGCGCCCATGGGGTCGATCCGACTGCTCACCCAACTGCGTAGCTGGGGGATGTGGTTCAACCCGGTGAGCTTCTACTTCTGCCACGACCGTGAAGGCCGGCTGGCCGCGATCCTCTGCGAGGTGCGCAACACGCCCTGGCGCGAGCGCTTCCACTACGTGCTGCCGGTGAAGCCCGGCGCGCCCCAGGAATTCGCGGTGGCCAAGGCCTTCCATGTCTCGCCGTTCCTGCCCAGGGAGATGGAGTACCGCATGCGCTTTCACCTCGATCAGTCCCGCGTGCATGTGCAAATGGAGAACTGGGGTGACGGCCGCCGTGTGTTTCAGGCCCAGCTCGATCTCCACTTACAGCCGCTGGACCGTGCATCGCTGCGGCGGCATCTGCTGGCATTTCCCTGGATGAGCCTGCGCACCGTTGCAGCCATCTACTGGCAGGCGTTGCGCCTGCTGTTCAAGCGCATCCCTTTGCACGACCACCAGGCGAGCGACCACCGCCTGGGTGTCGGCCACCGTGCCGTCGAGGAGCCCGACCATGTCAGAACCGACCCTGAGCGCCGATAAGGCCAGCACCGCCGCGCCCCTGGCCGGCAACCTGTTCCGCCAGGCGGTGATCGCCCGCCTGCGCCAACTGCGGTACGGATGGCTACAGGTGCGGCGTGGCGACAGCCTGCTGGACTTCGGCGACCGGCTCAGCCCCTTGTGCGCGGTGATCGACGTCCATGACGACGCCGTGTGGGGGATGGTGGCGTGCAACGGTTCGATTGGTGCGGGGGAGGCTTACATACAGGGTTACTGGAGCAGCCCTGACCTGGCGCTGGTCACCCGACTGTTCGTCGCCAACCTGGACGTGCTCGACTCGATGGAAGGCGGCCTTGCCCTCTTCGCCAGACCGGCGCTGCGTCTGCTGCACTGGCTCAACCGCAACAGCCGCAGCGGGTCGCAGCGCAATATCCGCGCGCACTACGACCTGGGTAACGACCTGTTCGAGCGCCTGCTGGACCCGACGCTGATGTATTCCTCGGCGGTGTTCCAAAGCCCTTCGCAGAGCCTGGAACAGGCGCAGTTGAACAAGCTGGACGTCATCTGCCGGAAGCTCGATCTGCAACCGCAGGATCATCTGCTGGAGATCGGCACCGGCTGGGGCAGCCTCGCGCTGTATGCTGCCACCCATTATGGCTGTCGTGTGACGACCACGACGCTGTCGGAGCAGCAATACGCCTGCGCCCAATACCGCATCCGCGAATGCGGCCTGGAGGACCGCGTAACCCTGCTGATGCAGGATTACCGCGAGTTGCGTGGGAGCTACGACAAGCTGGTGTCCATCGAAATGATCGAGGCAGTCGGTCATCGCTACCTGCCCGACTACTTCCGTCGCTGCGCTGCCTTGCTCAAGGACGACGGGCTGATGCTGCTGCAGTCCATCACCATCCGCGACCAGCGCTACGAGCAGGCGCGGCGGTCGGTGGACTTCATCCAGCGCTACATCTTTCCCGGCGGCGCGCTGCCCTCGATCACCACGCTGCTGCAGACCGCGACGCAGCACACAGCGCTCAACCTCGTGCACTTGGAGGATTTTGCCGGGGACTATGCGCTGACCCTGCGGCATTGGCGCGACAACCTGCGGCAGGCGCGCGCCGAGTTGATGGAGCTGGGCTATGACGAGAGCTTCCAGCGCCTGTGGGAGTTCTACCTGTGCTATTGCCAGGGCGGCTTCGAGGAGCGCGCCATCGGCGTAGCGCATCTGCTGTGGGCCGGGCCTGCGGCGCGCAAGGCGAGCCTGGCGGATCACCTGGACGCCTGATGCACCGGCGCCTGCCCCTGCTGGCCAACGCGATCTGGCTGCAGCTTGGCTGGTGGGGTTGTGTGCTCGGGGCGCAGCGGCCCGTGCTGTTGGGTGTGGTAGCGCTCGGGCTGCTGGCGCACCTGGCGTTGTGTCGGCGAAAAGTGGAGGAGGGCATCGCGGTTTTCGGCGTAGCCCTGGCCGGTTGCGTGCTGGATGCGACGCTGGGTTGGCTGGGTTTTTTCGATTTTCACGAGGCCTTGTTGCCAGCCTGGCTGGTCCTGCTCTGGCTGGTGTTCGCCAGCGGGTTGCGCCACAGCCTGGCCTGGGCCGCGCGACCGGTCTGGCGCGGCGCCTGCCTGGGCGCTCTGGGCGGGCCGTTGGCGTATTGTGCGGGCGCACCGCTGGCAGGAGTGGGCCTACCCCTGGGCATCGCGTGGTCGGCGTTGCTGCTGGCGCTGGTGTGGGCGGCCGCGCTACCGCTGATGCTGCGCTTCGCGCTTGGCCGGTGAGCGTCGGCAGCGCTCGGAGCAATAAAGCACCTCATCCCAACAACGTGCCCAGCGCCGCCGCCAGGTGAAAGGGCGGCTGCAGACGGCGCAGATCTTTTGCGGCAGCACCGATTTCCTCATAGCGCCTGCCCCGCATCCAGGCGCGCGAGCAGTGCCTCGCCGTGTTGCCACAGGGCCAGGCTGCGTTCATCGTCCATGCGTTGCAGGTTGCGATAGGGCATCGACAACCGCGGATTGTTGCCGAGCCGCTCGCGGTGGCGCATGAGGAAGTGCCAGTACAGGGCATTGAAGGGGCAGGCATCTTCCTCTGTCGCCTTGTCGACCCGGTAACGGCACGAGCCGCAGTAGTCGGACATCCGCTGGATGTACCGCCCGCTCGCGCAATAAGGCTTGGAGCCGAGGTAGCCGCCATCGGCGTGCATCACCATGCCCAGCGTGTTGGGCAGTTCGACCCAGTCGAAGGCATCCAGGTACACGGCCAGGTACCAGTCACAGATGGCCGGGGGCGCGATGCCCGCCAGCAAGGCGAAATTGCCTGTGACCATGAGTCGCTGGATATGATGCGCGTAGCCCAGCTCCAGGGTCTGGCCGATCGCCTGGGCCATGCAGCGCATGTCCGTTTTGCCGGTCCAGTAGAACGTCGGCAGTGGGCGGTGATTGCCCAGCACGTTGAGCTGGGCGTACTCGGGCATGCGCAGCCAGTAAATGCCATGCACGTACTCGCGCCAGCCGACCAGTTGGCGAATGAAGCCCTCGGCCGCGTTCAACGGGACCCGTCCCTGGCGATAGGCTTGCTCCACATCCTCGCCAAGCTGACGCACCTCCAGCAACCCGATGTTCAGCGCGGCGCTGATGCGGGCGTGGAACAGGTAGGGCTCGCCTTCGGCCATGGCGTCCTGGTAGTCACCGAAAGCTGGCAGGGAGAACTCCAGGAAGTGCTGCCAGAGCTCCTGTGCCTGGGAGTGGGTCACCGGATAGTCGAATCCTTCCAGGCGACCGTAGTGGTCGCTGAAGTGCGCGCCGACCAGGGTCATTACCTCGCGGGTGGTGTCGTCCTGCCCGAAGCGCGCCGGAAACGGGCCTCGCAGCCCGCGCGGCAGCGGTTTGCGGTTCTCCGCGTCGAGATTCCAGGTGCCACCTACGGGGTGGCCGTCGGGCTCCATCAACAGTCCGGTGCGCCGGCGCATCTCCCGGTAGAAGTGCTCCATGCGCAATTGTCGACGCGCCCCGGCCCAGCGCGCGAATTCCTCGCGGCTGCACAGGAAGCGGCGGTCTTCGTGCCAGCTCAGCGGCACCGCGCTGTCTCGCAGCGCCTGCTCCAGCCGCCACTCGCCGCATTCGGTGAAATGCACCTGCGGTTCACCCAGAGCGGCATGCCAGCGTTCGACTTCGCCGGCGATGCTGCCGCTGTTGTCGGGATCGTCCAACGTCACGTAGATCACCCGCCAACCGCGCTCGCGCAGCGCCTGGGCGAAGTGGCGCATGGCGCTGAAGATCAGCACGATCTTCTGCGGATGATGGGGCACATAGCGTGCCTCCTGATTCACCTCGGCCATCAGGATCGCGTCCTGGGCGGGGTCCAGCGCCTCGAACAGCGAGAGCTCGAAGCTCAACTGATCGCCCAGCAGCAGACCGAGCCGGCGTGGCTTCTCCATCATTCGCGGCGCTCCAGCGAAAGTGGCACACGAAGCGGCGCAACGGCTGTCGGATGTGAAGCGCAGATCTCGTCGTGGACGCAATGCTGCACCAGCTCGCAGGGTAGCGACGCCCATTCGGCCAGCACTGCACGTACCTCGGTGGTCGAGCGCAACTGCAGCACCTGCTCGCGTTCGCCGCGAATCGGCCGCAAACCCTCGGCCAGGCGCGCCTGCAGCACATAGAATCCGCCCTCCAGCGAAATCACTTCGATAGCCTGGATATGCCCGGCCGTGGCGGCCTGTGCGAATTCCTGCAACGTCATGGAGTACTCCTGGCCGGCACGGCCGTCGGAATAAAGGTGTGCGCCTGCCTCAGCTTCTGCTGGGATCCGCGGCGCCCTCTCGGCGGAAGAACAAGGTCACCTGCCCGAGTTCGACACCGAACTTGCGCATGCTGGAGCGGTTGATCAGCGTGTCGTCGTCCATGAGGTACATCCAGTCGTCGAAGCTCACTTCCCAGGTGGTGCCGTCAACTTCCAGGTTCAGGCGGTAGCGCCAGCGCAGTGCGTTGCCGGCGACTTCTCCGGTGGCTTCGCCCACCACGTCGGCGGCGCGTCCCCGCCAGCGTCCGGTGCCGTCGGGGGTCAGGGTCCAGACGCGCTGCTGGCGCGTACCGTCGCTGTAGAGGAAACGCTCATCGAGGATCAGTCGCTCGCCTTCGCGGCGGCTGGTGATGTCCACCGCGAAGCGCTTGACCACTTCGCCCGAGGGTTTCTGGAAGATGCCCCAGGCTTTCACCGGGCCGGCGAAGAATACCGGCAGGTCCAGGCTCGGGCGCTCCTTGGCATAGTGTTCGACGCCGACATTGCCGCAGCTGCCCAGCAGCAGGCTGGCGATGATCAGGAACAGGCGCATCGTGAGGTTCATGGTTGCTCTCCGCTCAGGCCCAGCAGGTCCCGGCGCAGTTCGGGATTGCGCGTGCGCGGGTCCAGCCAGATGGAAAAGAACGCCCGGGCGAAGCGGGCGTCGCTCACCGCATGGCGAAGCCTGCCGTCGACATAGAAGCGGCAGCCCACGCCGGGCAGATAGACCCCGGTGATCCGTTGCCCGGGCTGCACATCGACGAAGGCCTGGCGCATCTCGCGTGCCCAGCCCGCCAGTTGGGCTTCGTCGTCGCTGCCCAGGCGGCGCATTTCGTCGAGGCTGGCCTGCACCAGGGTGTCCTGCGACAGCGCGCGCCGATAGACCAGCTCCAGCGCGAAGGCCTGCGCCCAGCCTGAGAGTGCGCCGGCGCTCCAGAGATGCGCCTCGTACACCACGAAGCCGAGCCAGGTGAACTGGCCCTGACCAACCTGCGTGGCTCCCGGGATTTCGTTGCGCCAGTCGGCGCTGCCCGGCGAGGCCCACAGACCACAGAGTAGGGTGAGTGCCAGACAGAGAGAAAAGGGACAGGTCGGAACGCGCATGACATCGGCCTATGAATACTGACCTTAATATTTGTACAAAAAATACAATATGTATAGATAATGGATGAATGGCCGCTCTGGCTTTCTGCCCCAGGGGTAAGCACCGGGTGCGAGCGCCCCAAACCGACGTTCACAGCACTGCTACCAGGCATGACGGAACCCTGTGCATACAACTCTTGCGTAGAATTGTGTGCATAAGTTGATTTTTGTATAGATAATGTCGCGCTCGCTCATTCCGCCAGTGCGCGCAATGATTCCCCAGTCTGCCGATAACCACGCCATGGCCCACGATCTGTCCCTGACCCGAAACCAACGCCTGTTGCGCAGCGCGTGCATTGCCGGCGCCCTGTGCGGCGCCATCGGCCTGTTCGCCTGGAGCGCCGGCTGGCTTGGAGCCGACCGCCTCACCAGCGCTCAACTGATCGATCGGATGGAGGCCAACGCCGGCGTCCACCCCGGATACCGCCGCGCCCATCCGCGTGGGATCTGCTTTAGCGGCTATCTCGAAGTGAGCGGCGACGTGGCGCCGCTGTCGCGGGCAGCGCTGCTGCGAGCAGGGCGGGTACCGGTGCTGGGGCGGCTCTCGGTAGGCGCGGGAAATCCCCATGCCGCGGACACCAGCGTACCTGTGCGCAGCATGGCGCTCCTGCTGCGCCAGCCCGATGGCCAGCAGTGGCGCATGGCGATGAACAATCCGCCGGTGCTCGCGGTACGCACGCCGGAGGATTTCTACGAGCAACTGGGTGCCATGCGGCCGGACCCGGGGACAGGCAAAAACGACCCCGTGCGGGTCAAGCAATTCTTCGATGCACACCCCGAAAGCGCCGAGTTTCGTGCCTGGGCGGCCGCGTACCGGCCGAGCGACAGCTTCGCCAGCACGGCGTACAACAGCATCAACGCCTTCGTCCTAGTCGATGCGCAAGGTCAGCGCCATGCGGTGCGATGGTCGATGGTGCCGCAACTGGCCGCTACGCCACTCGGCTCTCAGGGCGTGGCTGACGATGCCTTGCAGCAGGACCTGCTGCAGCGTCTGAAGTCCGGCCCGCTGCGCTGGACGTGGCGATTCACCCTGGCGGACAGCGGTGATGCGGTGAACGATCCGACCCATGCGTGGCCTGCCGAGCGCACGCAGTTGGAAGCCGGAAACCTGGTGATTGAGCAGGCGCGCGCACAGCTGGAAGGCGACTGCTACGGCTTCAATTTCGACCCGCTGATCCTGCCCGATGGCGTGGAGCCCAGCGGCGACGCCATCCTGCGCGCACGCTCATCGGCCTATGCACAGTCCTATCGGCGCCGGACCTTCGAAGGTCAGCCCGCCAGCCAGCAGCCGGGAGATCAACCGTGAAAGCGCCTGTCGATTCCTTCCATCCGCTGCTTCGCCTGCTGCATGGCTTGATGGCTTTGCTGGTGATTGCCATGTTGTTCATCGGCGTTGCGATGGTTGCCAGCGTCGGCGGCAGCCAGCCCCAACTGGTGGCGTGGCACAAACAGATCGGGTTGGCCTTGCTGGTGCTTCTGCTCGTCCGCCTGCTCGTGCGCAGCGTCACGGCGCGTCCGGCCCTGCCGGCATCCGTGAATACCTGGCAGCGTCACCTGGCCGGCCTGGTACACCTTGCGCTGTATGGTCTGCTGATTGCGCAACCCTTGGTCGGCTGGGCCATGCAAGGCGCCGCGGGTTATCCGCTGCGCTTGGCGGGCTGGCACGTGCCGCCGCTGGTCGATGCCAATGCGGACCTTTATGGCCTGCTCCGCTTCGCCCACAGCTGGATAGCCTACGGTCTCTTCGCCTTGATCCTTGCGCATGCCGGCGCCGCGCTGGTTCATGCGCTGCTGCATCGCGACGGTGTCTGGCAGAGCATGTGGCGGGTTCGCTCCAGCAAGGCGTGCGACAGCTGAGCAGCGCCAGCACGTCTGTCGGCCAGCAATCCCGGCGCGGGAGGTCGTCCGCTATCGAACTGAGGCGAAGCCGACAGCTGATTGCCGGCAGCCGCCTTCAATGGACCTGCTGGCTGCGGTATTCGCCGGGCGTCATGCCTGTCCAGCCCTGAACATATGCACGGTCAGCCCCGTAAGGGCGCAGGCTATCAGTACCTGAATCACACCCCGCTTGTAGCGGAACAGGGCGATTGCGGCTGCCAGGGCGATCAGCGCCGAGGGCCAGTCAAAATGCCCCTCGAACCCGGTGGGCCAGAGCACGTGGTAGCCGAAGAACAGTGCCAGGTTCAGGATCACACCCACCACCGCAGCGGTGATACCGGTGAGCGGCGCCGTGAACTTCAGTTCGTTGTGCGTCGACTCCACCAGCGGCCCGCCGGCGAGGATGAACAGGAACGATGGCAGGAAGGTGAACCAGGTGACGAGGCTTGCCGCGACAGCGCCTGCCAGGAATGGATGGTCGGCGCCGAACATCGGCTGGACGTAGCCCCCCACGAAGCCTACGAAAGCCACCACCATGATCAGTGGCCCCGGTGTGGTTTCGCCCAGGGCCAGGCCGTCGATCATCTGGGTTGGAGACAGCCAGCCGTAGTGACCGACTGCGCCCTGATAGACATAAGGCAACACAGCGTAGGCGCCACCAAAGGTGAGCAGTGCCGCCTTGGTGAAGAACCAGCCCATCTGCGTGAGTGTCCCGTGCCAGCCGAAAGTGGCCGTCAGCAGCCCCATCGGCAGCAGCCATAGGGCCGCGCCGACCAGCAGCAGTTGCAGCAGGCGTGCCCAACGGAACCGTGCGTGATCGGGAGTAGGGGTGTCGTCATCGATCAGGGCGGGTCCGTAGCCGGCTTTGCCTGCCTGGTGCCCCCCGCCGATAACGAACTTGGTTGGCAGTAATCGACCACCCATGTAACCGAGGAGGGCAGCTCCCAGGACGATCAGTGGGAAGGGGACGTTCAGCGCAAAGATCGCGACAAAGGAGGCTGCAGCGATGGACCACAACCAGCCATTTTTCAACGCGCGTGAACCAATACGGTGGGCGGCGTGGACGACAATGGCGGTCACTGCTGGTTTGATGCCGTAGAAGAGGCCGGCCACGACCGGTACTTCGCCGAAGGCGATGTACACCCACGAGAGACCGATCAGGATGAACAGCGATGGCAGCACGAACAGCGCGCCCGCTATCACTCCGCCCCAGGTGCGGTGCATCAGCCAGCCGATGTAGGTGGCCAACTGCTGAGCCTCGGGGCCAGGCAACAACATGCAGTAGTTGAGTGCATGCAGGAAGCGCCGCTCGCTGATCCAGCGCCGCCGCTCGACTAGCTCCTGGTGCATGATCGAAATCTGCCCGGCGGGGCCGCCGAAGCTGATGAACCCGAGCTTGAGCCAGAAAAGGAAGGCGGATAACAGTCCAACCGGCCTGGCGTGATTCGCGGTGGTATCGGTCGCGTCCAGGTGTGTTTCAGCCATTACTCTTTTCCTCACTCGCAAACGCGATAAGCAAACCGTCGAATACGCCGGCAGCCGCCTGCAGGAGCAAGTCATCGTCAGTGATGCTCTCGCGCAGCCCCGCCAGTACACGCTCAATGCCGGAAGCTTCAGCGGGCTGGGCACCGCCCACGTCAAGGTAATGCACCAGACCGGCCAGACGACCGAGTCCGGGGGCTTCTAGCTGGAAGCTCTCCTGCAGTGTTTCGAAGGTGACGCGCGGCCCGTTGTGGGTGAACGTGGCACCATCAAAATCGAAACCCAGAGCATCGTTCGGGCAATCACCAGGCGACTCCAGCCAGAGAATTTGCGCATCCGAATCGATGAATCTGCGAATCAACCAGGCACTGGCAAGCCGATCCACCCATGGACGGCGGCGGGTTGCCCAGCGGCGGCCCTGGAAGTCCGCGCAAGCTAACCGCTCGATGGGGATCTCGCGAGCGCTTGGCTCATCGGGTGACAAGGCACGGCTGATGGCCGTTTCCAGGTCTTTCAATGCCAGGTCGACCTGTTCCCTTGCGTCACCTGAGAAGAAGTCGATGGCAACGATCTGTCCGAAGCTCTTGCGCAGCTTCCTGACCTGACGTGCCGTTTGCAGAGCGTTGTCGGGAGAAATCTCGGCATGGCACGCCGAGATTTCCTCGCGAAGCTTGATGTACTCCTCGGCGCGATCAAATAGAGCGGCAAAGCGCTCGGCAGGCTCCTGGACAGAAAACAGAAGGGCAGTGCCGTTGATGGCCAGGACGTCACGCTCGATGGCCTCCAGCGCGGCGCGTCCCGCCTCCTGATCAGGTAGCAGGTAGACGCCATCGCGCAGGACAGCAGCTCCACAGCCTTTCAGGGCTCGCCAGGCGCGCATGCGTTCGGTGGCGTTCGCAGTAGGTAATCCGAGTACCAGTAGCAGCCAATTCATCTATAGAGATCACAACAAAAATTGTTTGTATCTCTACAGTAGCAGTTTGCACATGTACGTAAAGTGAGACCTAGTGCGGCAACGAGGTGGTAGGGCGTTATCGGATCGGGTCAGGGGTGGTGGAACGTCCGCTCCTGGCAGGTTGCTGTCTCTGACGAGGGGCTGCTACCGACCCATAGCGGACGTGCACTTCTAGACTATTGGGATTGCCCATTGGCAGCGTTGCATGGTCCCCAACCAACCAGACGCTTGTCATTCATCGCTCTTATTCTCTCTCATCGCGCCGTTAATAACTCTCAGGGCTCCTTGACCTTAAAGCTAACTTTAATCTTAGGGTTCCGCACAGACACCGCCAACTGAGTCGGTGCACAGATGCTGCCTCCTCTGGCGGAGCCAGCCCAACACGCGGAGACCTTCGATATGAAACCTGTTTCACTTGCCCTTGCTTGTGGCCTTCTTAGCGCCGCCATAGCGGTGCCTTCCTGGGCTTCACAACCAACCGATCCAGCGGCCGCCCAGGCCGCCACGACGATTGCCGGGCAAGTCATCCCTGTCGTGAAAGGGGGATTGTACGATCGCTACCACTCCAACCCGCCACTCTCGGTGATTGCTCAGGAGGCTCCGGATATCGACCTGAGCTGGTTCAAGACCCTGACAAAGACCAAGGTCGACATGGGCTTTGAGTCCTATTCCCCGAATTTCTATTACAACAACAGCCGGGTCACCGTGGTCTTCACAGCCGATCTGGACAGACTCCGGGGTCTGATGCCCGCCAAGGTCCTGGAGCAGGTGCAGCCACTACAGATCTGGCCTGGCCGAGGTCTGGTGGCGCTGACTGCCTACGCCTATCACTACTGCGACAACGACAGTTACAACAAAATTGCCTTGTCCATCGTCACCAACAAGCCAGGCCGCAGCAACCTGGGGCCCATCAGCCTGATCAGCCAATCGATGAGCAGGGACCTGTGGGGGTATGTGTTGAAGCTGCCGGTCAACACCGAGCTGGCCAGAGTGCGCGGCGTGGTCGGCTACAACCTGCCCAAATGGCTGACACCTATCGACTATCGTGAGACGGACAAATCGGTGGTGGTGAGCATCAGCGATAGCCAGACCGGCAAGGTCGACGTGACCCTGGAAACAGCGAAGCTTGCTGATCTGTCGCAGGACGTCGAACTGGTCACCAACAGTTTCACTAATCTCGATCACAAGGCAGAGCTCAGCTACGGCTATGCGGTCTCCCGGCAGCTGCACCATGCCTCCACGACAAGTTCGGACGCCGTCAAGCTGAGCCTGAGCGACGGCAGCCTGTCGACCTACATCAAGTCACTGAAACTGGGGTCGATGCTGAAGTACGAGTATGTGCCGCAGTTCCAGAGTGCCTTGTATGCGCCGGCACCGCTGCAGACGATGCTGCCGCGCGATTGAGTGTTGCGGGTTCCCAGGGCCAAGTGAGGAAATCGCATGCAGACCATCTTGGGCGCCACCGGCCAGATTGCGGTGGAACTGGCGCGAGAGCTTAACCGCGCCTATACAACAAATCTGCGACTTGTGAGCCGCCGACCTGAGAAGGTCAACGACTCCGACTCCCTGGTGCCGGCCGACCTGCTTGATGCCGGCCAGGCTGCCAGGGCGGTAGAGGGTAGCAGCATCGTCTACTTCACTGCGGGCCTGCCGCCGGATACGCGGCTGTGGGAAGAGCAGTTTCCAACGATGCTCAAGAACGCGCTGGATGCGACCCGAGCGGCAAAGGCCAAGTTCGTCTATTTCGACAACACCTACATGTACCCGCAGGATGGCCGTGTACTGACCGAAGCATCCGTATTCGAACCCGTAGGCCGCAAAGGCAAGGTGCGTGCTGCGATGGCGTCGATGGTCCTGCAGGAGGCGGCACGGGGCGAAATCCCCGTCGTTATCGGACGAGCCCCCGAGTTCTACGGTCCTGACAAGACGCAGAGCATTACCAATACGTTGGTCATCGACAAGATCAAGTTGGGCCAGACGCCGCGAGTGCCGGTGCGCGACGACACCCGGCGCACGCTCATCTGGACTCCCGACGCGAGCCGCGCGCTGGCGGCCTTGGGTAACGCCGCGGACACGTTCGGGCAAACCTGGCATTTGCCCTGCGACGATGATCGCCTGACCTACCGACAGATCGTGGCGTTGGCATCCGAACTGGTCGGTCGTGAGCCCTCTTATCGAGTGCTCGGCAAGTGGACTTTGATAGCCGCCGGCCTGCTATCCCGGCAGGTCCGCGAACTTCGCGAGCTACTGCCGCGCTATGAGCGCGACAACCTGTTCGACTCGGCGAAATTCAAGCGGCGCTTCCCGGAGTTCAAGGTGACCACTTATCGCCGAGGGCTCGAGCAGCTCTTTGCAGAATCCAGCCCGAATCCGTTTGAAAGGTAAACCGTCATGCCCCGTCGCATTCTCCATGTCGTCTCCAACGTGGCTCACTTCGACAATCCCGACGAGCCAACCGGCTTGTGGCTGTCGGAGCTCTCTCACGCTTACGACCTCTTTGCTGCCCAGGGCTACGAGCAGCGGTTGGTAAGCCCCAAGGGGGGAGCAATACCTCTGGAGCCACGCTCACTCAAATGGCCGAACGCCGATGCCTCCGCTAAACGTTGGTTGGCTGACCCCGCCAGCATGGCGTTGCTCTCGCACACCGCCTCGCCGGGAGAGTTATGCGGCAAGGATTTCGATGCGATCTACTTCACCGGCGGTCACGCCGTGATGTACGACTATCCGGATGATGAAGGGCTGCAGCGACTCGCCCGCGAGGTCTATGAGCATGGAGGCATCGTTGCCTCCGTATGCCATGGCTATTGCGGCCTTTTGAACACTCGGCTATCGGACGGCTCGTTGCTCGTCGCAGGGCGACGCGTGACCGGCTTTACCTGGATGGAAGAGATCCTGGCAGGGGTGGCTAAACAGGTGCCTTACAACGCCGAGGAAGAGATGAAGCGACGTGGCGCCCGATTCGAAAAGGCGCTGGTTCCCTTTACGCCGAAGGCTGTGGTGGATGGCCGCCTGGTGACAGGGCAGAACCCTCAGTCAGCCAAGGTCACTGCCAAACGGGTCATTTCAGTACTGAGCGCCTGAAGACAACCAATTGTTGGCCCTGGAGACCCGATGAACCCTCAGATGGGTTTTGCTCCTGGAATAACCGAACAGCGGTGCGTGGTAGTCGGACGCGCAATTTCGGAGGTAACGCTGCCGCTGTGATTGACGCGAAGGAGGCTCCGCATGGTGGCGGTCGTTCGTGCATCGGACGGCACGCTGCGGAGCAGCCAGTACAAGGGGCGTAGTGGTATCGCTGCAGAGTCAGTCTGGGTCGATTTTCGCCTCTCGTTCCGGCCGACGGATGGAATAACGCTCCCGGCCACAGCACGTGTGCAGGCGCCGGTTCATCGATCTACACATAATCCGGAGACACGAACATGGGATACGTCACGACCAAAGATGGTGTCGAGATCTTCTACAAGGATTGGGGCCCCCGGAACGCCCCAGTCATCCACTTTCATCATGGCTGGCCGCTCAGTGCCGACGACTGGGACGCCCAGATGCTGTTCTTCGTGGCGAACGGCTTCCGAGTCGTTGCTCACGATCGCCGCGGGCATGGACGATCGAGCCAGGTGTGGGATGGACATGACATGGACCACTACGCTGACGACGTGGCCGCGGTAGTCAATCACCTTGGTAGCCAGGGGGCGGTACATGTGGGCCACTCGACCGGCGGCGGAGAGGTCATCCACTACATCGCCCGTCACGGCGAGGACCGTGTGTCCAAGGCCGCGATCATCAGCGCGGTTCCTCCGCTGATGGTCAAGACCCAGAGCAATCCTGGCGGCCTGCCCAAGGAGGTGTTTGACGACCTTCAGGCCCAGCTCAAGGCCAATCGCGCCCAGTTCTATTACGACGTTCCGGCCGGGCCGTTTTACGGTTACAACCGCCCCAATGCGAAGACCTCTGAAGGCATTATTTGGAACTGGTGGCGCCAGGGCATGATGGGCTGCGCCCAGGCCCATTACGACGGAATCGTAGCCTTCTCGCAGACGGACTTCACAGAAGATCTCAAGGGAATCACCATTCCTGTGCTGGTGATGCATGGGGATGACGACCAGATCGTACCCTACGAGGATTCCGGGCCGCTTTCAGCAAAGTTGCTCAAGAACGGGACTCTCAAAACCTATTCTGGCTTCCCCCACGGGATGCCAACCACCGAAGCTGAGACAATCAACGCAGACTTGCTGGCGTTCATTCGCGGCTAACCGCGCCAGGGAGCCAGGTATTTCTGGCTCCCTTCCTTTCCATGGGCGCGACGGCATGGCGTTCCGTTTAATTAGCCGTCGGGGCGAACGTCAGTGCCTTTAACCCGAACATTGCTCCACGAGTGCGAGGACCGCAATCTCAGCCCCATTCGTTCGCTTCTGGCCAATTTCTGCCGCTGGCGAGGGCGGCTACCGACCCAAAGCGGACTATCAAAAACACCATCCGGCTGCCAGCGCAGAGATAATTCCTAGTACTTCCTGGGCTCGACCAAAGACGTGCACTAGGATTGCAACGCCCACGAGAGTGGCATCGAGGACGTTGGTCGGCTCCGATAGCGGAAAGCTCATTCAGGGAGGATGACAATTGAAGACCAATAAGTGGTTGGCGATGACATTGGCCTGCTCATTTGCGACAGCCACCAATGCCGATGAGCTTTACGAGTTCTTCTCCATCGAGTGCATCCCGGAGCTTCGCACGTTGCGGGTGTCGTCGGTGGCCATCTGGAACATCCAGGAGCAGATTTGGCCAACTGCGCCTATTCAAGACGACCGGGCCAAGTGGCTTAAGGCGAATTGGACGCGTCACGTGCACGCTCTGCAGAGGCTGGAACGTGAGCGAAATCTGTATGTGTTTGGCCAGATGTATGGGATGGCGCAGGGCGATCCGATTCAATGCTCGCTATCAGGGGTGCACATCAGCATAGATTCGCAAAAGATAGAGCGCCCAGATGACGAAATGAAAGAAGTCACTCGGGGGAATCCACGAATAGTTGCAAGCTGGGCCAATGGGAAGGAGGCGTTCAGCACTTACCTTGCTCCAGGGGATGATCTGCAGGTATCAGAAGGCGAGAACGCCTTGACGATCCTGCACTGCAAACCGGTGGATGACGACTCGCCTGAGATTCAAGAAAAAATGCATCGCTGCGTAGAACGGTTCGAGCTGCCCAACGCCAACTGATCCTTCCAAATGCTGGCCTGCACCTAGCTTTGAGTTTCCACTAAGGTTCGATTGCTGCTCCTGGCGGGGGGCAGCTACCGCCCCATAGCAGTCATTGCAATCAAGGAGACCGGACAATCCTCCCCTCATGAATTTCTTTCACGAATACCTCTAACGTGTCGGCGTCCCGCTCAAGCTGGCTAGCCATCGCTCGTAGCTCATCCCTTAAAGCCGGGACAACCGACGATAGTGATATAAGGCGATCTGCAACAGCTGCATTATTGAACGAGGTCGTGCGCAGCGCTGTGAGCATCTGTTTCTCAACTCCATTCATTGCAATGCAGCTATGCCTCCGTCCTGCACACGCTCTGCCAACGACCGTAAGGTCGCTGCATTCTTGCGAAGCAACTCGATAACCTCTATCACCTCGCCACCTAACCCAGGCGGCAACTCCAGGACTGCCCGTTCCAGCACTACCGCCGCCGCTTCGCCCTGAAACGAAAGCTCAGCCAACGTAACCCGAACCTCCTCTGTAGATCGACTCCGAGACATCACGCGCTCCTCGTTATCACTTCAGTTAACCCTGCTTGTAACCATAGCCCCTGTCAGCAGCGGCGGAAAACGACTCAAAACGCACTCTCATTTACACGCATCCTGCAGGCTAGCCTCTTGGCCTGTGCAGTAGCACCTCGCCCCTAATCGAGACGTAACCTAGGGCTGAAGCAACTCCCCTCGAAGAATCGTGATCTGCTTAGGTGCATCAATGCTTACTCGAATTTGGTTAGGGTTCGAGGTTGAATTGATTTGGATAGTTGAATCGCCCCGGCTTTCCTAGACACTCTCCAAGCTTTGGAAGTAGCGCTTTTCAAACTCCACTGGCGATAGCTGCATAGCGCTGCTGTGCCGGCGTTTGGGGTTATAAAACATCTCGATGTAATCGAACACATCACTGCGGGCTTCTTCGCGGGTGCCGTAGGTTTTCCGTCGGATGCGCTCCCGCTTCAGCAACTGGAAAAAGCTTTCCGCTACCGCGTTGTCGTGGCAGTTGCCACGTCGACTCATGCTGCTGCTTAGGTTGTTAGCCTTGAGGAAACTCTGCCAGTCCGAACTGCTGAACTGGCTACCCTGGTCGGAGTGGATCATCACTTCCTGCTTGGGCTTGCGCCGCCACACCGCCATCAGCAGGGCATCGATGGCCAGGTCGCTGCACATTCGTGACTTCATCGACCAGCCGATCACCTGGCGTGAAAACAGATCTAGCACTACCGCTAAGTACAACCAGCCCTCATAGGTCCGGATGTAGGTGATGTCGGTGACCCAGACCTTGTTCGGCTCACTGACGTTGAACTGCCGCTCCAGGCGATTGGGCGAAGCCACCGCCGGCCGGCCGCCATAATAGCCGGGATGCCGCCGATAGCCGGTTTGTGAGCGCAGCCCTTCTCCCCGCATCAGGCGAGCCACGCGGTGCCGGCCACAGGACTCCCCCAGCTCACGCAGGTCGTCGTGAATCTTGCGATAGCCGTAGACCCCACCGCTTTCCAGCCAGGCGTGTTTGATCAACCCGAGCAGGCGCTGATCTTCCTTGGCGCGCACGGATTTCGGCTCGGCCAGCCAGGCGTAGTAACCGCTGGGATGCACTTTCAGGGTCTGGCAGAGGCGTCGAACCGGGTACTCCACCGACAGCTTGCTGATGACGGCGTACTTCAGCCGCACTCCTTGGCAAAGTACGCGGCGGCCTTTTTTAGAATGTCTCGCTCTTCGGTCACTCGCTTGAGTTCGGCGCGCAGACGACGCAGTTCGGCCTGCTGATCGTCTTCTTGCTGCCGCTGCTCCTGGGGCTTGCTGTAGCGCTTGATCCAGACATACAGGCTGTGCACCGACATGCCTAACCGCGCTGCCACCTCGGCTACGGGGAGGCCGCGCTCAGTCACTTGCTTGACCGCTTCGATTTTGAATTCTTCGGGGTAACGCTGGTTGCTCATGGCACCTCCTAATGGGCCTCATTATGAGGCTTGGAGGTGTCTACGAAACTAGGGGCGATTCACAATCCAGTAGTCCTGTCCACTCTTATCAACAAAATCGCGCAGGTCCGCTATACAGCCAAGCATGCCAATTTTCACATGCCTTACGCCCCTGAATTTGAATCCAGCTTGAATCAAATACCATGGATATATCGCGTCAAGCTCAACATACGACCAAGCTCTGAAGGCTTGATCAGCATCTGAAAAGCCCATCGCGATCTCGGAGCTCCGGAATGTTGTAAACATCTCACCTCCAAAAAGAACCCTATAGAGTGTAGCTCTATAGGGCTCATTTGACATCAGCCCGTGTCGCAATCAGCGGCTCGAGCCGACGATCAGCTAGCCGATAGCAAAGCTCCTTCCAGCGCATTTCCCCAGTAGGACCGGAAGGGCTTTTACCTTGAGCCATAAGGCGCGTTCTCGCTCGCGCTCTGTACCCAAGGCTCAAGGCCAACACGGTCTTTCGCGGAGAACTGTGAAGGCCAGCCGCGGCGCTTGAGCTTCGGGCAATCGCCGTGACGGGTTGGGTCGAGGCCTGGAGTCGGAGAGCGGCGCTGTGGCGTCGTCCACACTAAAGCTGTACAAGGGCGCTATCTCGTGGTTTAGCTCTTTAATTCCGTAGTTCGTAGATTGATCACTTCCGAGGAATTGATGGTCCGACGTTTGCCGCCAGCAGTGGAACTTTTGCCGCCAGCAGTGGAACTGCAGCACGACTACAGCCGTGAGATGAGGATGACAAACTGGCCATAGGTGATCAGGTAAAAGCTAGAAAACCTTGTAGCTCTAGGCGAAATAGCTTTCATAAGCCACTGATAGAAAAGGCTTTATAGTTTTTAAGTGATTTTTCGCATATTTAACTGAATACGACAGCTTTCTGCGCAGAGAAATCCCCTAGGCTTCGCATAATGTATATTATGTTAAATTACATATAGACCCAGGTAGCCCCTCGAGCAGCTATCCAGGATTTCTTCATCCTTCTCACCAATTCCCCCTCCACCCCCTCCGCCATTACCCAACTGGCAAAACCTCAGAAGCATCCTCTCCAAGTCAGCCTCCAATCTTCGAACAGCATTTGCCCAGAGCCCGGCTATTCTTCTGTGCGAATCGCTGGGCGAAACTCCGATGGGCCATTAGGAGGCGTTTCTTGAATCGGACTCGACTGTTCCTCGCATCCTGCCTGTCACTGACATCGTTCCTCGTTCTTGCCGATACCTCCGGTACGTTCCTTCAAGGACGTATTTACGAGCTTCGTCGCGATACTTCACAGCCCACCTGTGTCGAGTGGCCCAACGGGCTGCCCGATGGCGTCTGGGGAAACGGCGGTGATTACGTTGCCGATGGTGACCACCTGAGCGCCAATGGCGATGTGTTGATCACTTCCGCGATCTACAAGCCCACAGGGATCAGGGTTTCGCACACGTTCTACAAGAGCCGGCAATCCTGCCTGGCGGATATCTCCCCGCAACCGCTCGCCACTGCGGCCAGGGACGACGGTCAGGGTTCCTATGTCGACCGGTTGCAGCGTAATTTCGGCGCCCGCCTGTATTTCAGCTCCGCCGAGGCCGAGGCCCTGGTGAAGAAGATCAACATCGACTGCAAGGCTCCCGATGGCCGCCATTTGCCGCTCTACAACGCGCTGCTGGCACGCCTGGATGAAGCCAGCACGCCCGATGCGTGGATGGAAACCAGTGTGGTCAACACCGGCAAGAAGCTGCAGGTGTTCGACAGTGTTCGCCTGAAAAGTGGCAAGGAACTCACCCCGCAGCTGACGCTGGAAATCAACGAATACGGTGCCTACGAAACCCACGGCGTCCGTCCGCAGGCGCTATCGAACGCCTGCTTTGGCTCCTACGGCCCCATCTGGAAACTCTAGCCCTCGTAAGTCTTTGAAAGTGCTGGAGTTGTATTTCGCGACAGGTGATCCGGACTTAAGCTCGCCGGCCGGCAAAAATCCACGAATCACCCATACTCAATTCACGCCTATCACTACCCCGCGAGAGCGTCCTGCAGGACGTTCCTCGGCGAAGCGCGGTGCCTGAGCGGCGCAGCAACAGGTAAGCCCCCTGCTCTCTTTCCTTCAAGAAGCCCTGGGAGCAAGGGTGATGTGGAAGCCAGGAAGCGCCCGGTGGAAGGACCACCGGAAGTCTCGATCGGGCGAGGAGCCCGCAAGGAACCACAAGAGGGCTGTTGAATGCCACATGACGGAAGCCTGCTGCAGGCGACGGTAATCTTCCTGCTGACGGTCGTCATTCTCGTACCCCTGGCGCAACGCCTGAAGCTGGGCGCCGTGCCGGGATATCTGTTGGCCGGCATCCTGATCGGCCCGTCCGTACTGGGCCTGGTCAGCCATCCGGAAAACGTCAGCCGCCTGTCAGAGATGGGCGTGGTGATGCTGCTGTTCATCATCGGCCTGGAGCTTTCCCCGCGCCGCCTGTGGATGATGCGCCGCTCGCTGTTTGGCGTGGGATCACTGCAGGTGGGGCTGACGGCGCTGGCTCTGGGCATGATGGCGTTCCTGCTGTTCGATCAGTCCCCGGCGGCGGCCGTGGTGCTGGGCGTGGGCCTGGCGCTCTCTTCCACCGCGTTCGGCCTGCAGGTACTGGCCGAGCGCAAGGACCTGGGCAAGCCCCATGGCCGGTTGGCCGTAGGCATTCTGCTGTTCCAGGACATCGCTGCCATCCCCCTGATCGCCGTGGTGCCGCTGCTGGCAGGCAGCGGTGACCCGTCCAATGAAGGTATCCGCCCCCTGCTGACGGTGGCCGTCGGCATTGGCGTGGTGGTCATCGGAGGGCGTTATCTGTTGCGCCCGGTGTTCACCTGGGCGATGGGCTCGGGGCTACGCGAGTTGTCCACCGCCACCGCGCTGCTGGTGGTGCTGGGCACCGCCTGGATCATGGAGCACGTCGGCGTCTCCATGGCGCTCGGCGCCTTCCTG
This sequence comes from Pseudomonas sp. PVC-3-1, assembly GCF_057444315.1. Classification (NCBI taxonomy): domain Bacteria; kingdom Pseudomonadati; phylum Pseudomonadota; class Gammaproteobacteria; order Pseudomonadales; family Pseudomonadaceae; genus Pseudomonas; species Pseudomonas sp. PVC-3-1. Next base: position 4,253,789 of record NZ_CM172023.1, on the reverse strand, counting down.
GCCGGCATGCTGATGGCCGAGTCGCAGTTCCGCCATGAGCTGGAATCCCAGATCGAACCGCTAAAGGGCCTGCTGCTCGGCCTGTTCTTCGTAGGCGTGGGCATGACCGCCGACCTCAGCCTGCTGGTCAGCGCGCCACTGCTGGTGCTGGGCCTGACGGTGCTGCTGGTGGGCGTCAAGCTGCCGCTGTTGTTCGGGCTGGGCCGTTTCACGGGTGGGCTGCAACGCTCCGAGGCGATCTGCCTGGGCATTGTGCTGGCCTCGGGCGGCGAATTCGCCTTCGTGGTGTTCAAACTGGCGCTGGATCACCGACTGCTGGAGCAGAAGGTCCACGACATTCTGGTGCTGGTCATCACCCTGTCGATGGCCGTGGTACCGCTGGTGATGATGGCGCTGGCCCGCCTGCTGCGCGACGAAGCGTCGGACAAGGCAGTGCCCGATGGCCCGCCGCAGGTGAGCGGCGAGCCTCGCGTGGTGATTGCCGGCATGGGCCGCATGGGCCGGGTGGTCGCCAACCTGCTGCAGGCCCAGGGCGTGCCGGTGGTTGCGCTGGATACCTCGATGGATGCCCTGGTGCGTCAGCGCAAGGAAGGCCGGGTAGCGGTCTACTACGGTGACCCGACACGCCCGGAGATCCTTCACGCCGCCAAGGTCGGCGAGGCCGAGCTGGTGATAGTCGCCACCGACGACCCGCAGATCAACCTGGACACCGTGGACGCCCTCTCCCGCCTTTACCCGAAGACCCGGGTGATCGCCCGCGCGCTCAACCGCCAGCAGGTTCTGCAGCTGCTTGAGCGGGGTGCGAATCCGGTGCGTGAAACCTTCCATTCCAGTCTGGAAATGGGGCGTCGCGCCTTCATCGAGCTGGGCATGAGCGAGGAACAGGCCACGGCCTGGGTACGCGGTTATCAGCAGCAGGAAGTGCAGTCGCTGCTGGAACTGCATCGTCAGGGTCGCAACGACGAACCCGGCGGACGTTTCGACGACGGTGCAGGTCTGGCCGGCGTCAGCCAGCGCGCGGCCGAAGAGGTTACTGGCCAAACGCCCGCTCAATTATCCGAAGAATCATCCGAACCCGCCCGGCCAACCGCCGAGCGGCGCAATGAACGTCCTGCCTGAGGAGAAAGGCCATGCAACCCGGATTCAAGCTCGACGGCGCCCTCTACCAGGGCATGCTCGACATACTCATCAAGGCGGGCCTGGTGGCCGCCCTGGTGATCTTTTCCTTCGAGGTGTTCCAGCCGTTCCTGGAGCTGATGCTCTGGTCGGTGATCCTCGCAGTCACCCTCTATCCGGTGCTGCGCTGGGTGAAGGCACACACCGGATTGAAGGACGGCCACGCTGCCACCCTGATCGTAGTGTTCGTGCTCCTGGTCCTGATCGCCCCGATCTACCTGATGGCAACGTCCATCGCCGACTCCGTCGACAGCGTCGGGGCCATTCTCAAGAGCGGCACCTTGAGCGTGCCGGCCCCCTCTCCTTCGGTGGCCGACTGGCCGTTGATCGGGCCACGCGTCTATGACTTCTGGCTGGCCGCCTCCACCAGCCTGAGCGACGTGCTGCGCGGCCTGATGCCCAACATCAAGGACGCCGGACGTGTGCTGCTGAGCGCTGCCGCCAGCGCTGGCGGCGCCTTCCTGCTGTTCATCGGCGCCATCATCATCTCCGGCATCATCATGGCTTTCGGCGAGATGGGCACCATTGCCGCGCAGCGTATCGCCCTGCGGATTTCCGGCGCCGAACGCGGCCTGCACATTGCCGCACTGTGCACCGCCACCATCCGCGCGGTCGCCCTCGGGGTGATTGGCATCGCCTTCATCCAGATGCTGCTGATCGGCCTGGGCTTCGTGCTCAAGGGGGTGCCGGGAGCGGGCATCCTGGCGCTGATCGTGCTGGTGCTGGGTATCGCCCAGGCACCGGCGAGCCTGGTCACGCTGCCGGTGATCATCTATGTGCTGAGCACCGAAGGCTTCACTGGCACCACCATTGTGTTCGCCATCTATATCTTCGTCGCCGGCCTCGCCGACAACGTGCTCAAGCCACTGCTGCTGGGCCGAGGCGTCGACGTGCCGATGCCGGTGGTGCTGATCGGCGCCCTGGGCGGCATGGTGGTCAAGGGCATCATCGGCCTATTCATCGGCCCGGTGATCCTCGCCGTGACCTACAAGCTGTTCTGGCAATGGGTCGACCAGCAGGTGCCGAAGCTGGACAAACCCGCCAATCCGGCCGAATGACCCAGGGATCGCCATGCCAGAGCGCGCCAGACGCTGCAGCCTGATTCTCGCCGCCCTGCTGGGCGGCTGCACCCAGGTCGGCCCGGATTACCAGAAGCCCGAGAGCCCGTGGCTGGATGGCTGGAGCACACCCTTGCTGGACCAGGCCGGGCACCGGGCGAGCGCCCCGGATTTCAGCCGCTGGTGGACGGTATTCGCCGACCCGAGCCTCGACGCCTTGATCGCCGAGGCCGACGCGCACAACACCAGCCTGCGCGTGGCCGGCCTGCGCATTGCCGAGGCGCGCGCGCAACTGGCCATCGCCGAGACCGGCCGCTACCCACAGCTACAGCAGATCAGCGCGGACAGCCTCTACCTCAAGCAGAACCAGCACGGCGCCCCCAGCGCGCGGGACTCGGTGTTCTGGCAATCCAGCGCCGGCTTCGATATCGGTTGGGAGATCGACTTCTGGGGCCGCTTCAGCCGCGCCATCGAGTCGGCCGACGCGGTGTATTTCGCCTCCCAGGCCAATTACGCCGACGCCATGGTGCTGCTGCGCGCGCAGGTCGCCGACACCTACTTCGGCCTGCGTACCGCCGAAGCGCGCCTGGACATCGCCCGCGAGAACGCCAAGCGCCAGGAGCGCAGCCTGCAGATCACCGAGCGGCTGTTCCGCCACGGCGAGAACGACGAACTGGACTGGCAGCAGGCGCGCACCCAGTACCTGGCGACCCAGGCAACCATTCCCGAGTTCGAGAACCAGGTGAACGCCCTGCGTAACATCCTCTGCGCCCTCCTCGGCCGCCCGCCGGGGGAGATCCCGGAGCTGCTTGCGCGACATGGGCAATTGCCGTTGCCCGACGGCGCGATCCTCCAGGACGTGCCGGCCAGCCTGTTGCAACGCCGCCCGGACATCCGTGCGGCCGAACAGGCGGTGGCCGCGCAATCGGCGTTGGTGGGCGTCGCCGAAGCCGACCTGTATCCGTCCCTGAGCCTGATCGGCAGCATCGGCTGGAGCTTCGTCTCGGCCAGCAACCTGCCCGATGGCTTCAACCTCGCCGCCGGCCCGAGCCTGGTCTGGAACCCCTTCGACTACGGTCGACGCAAGAACGCCGTGCGGGTGGAAGACGCCCGCCTGCAGCAGTTGATCGAGCTCTACCAGCAGGACGTGCGCAACGCCGCCCGTGAAGCGGACGACGCTGCCAGCGGGCTGGTGCGCTCGCTGCAGAGCGCTGGCATCCGCGAGCAGGCCTCGCAGGCTGCGCAGCGTTCGTTGAGCCTGGCGAGCTCCCAGTACCGCGAAGGTTTCGCCGACTTCCAGCGCGTGCTCGACGCCCAGCAACTGCTGCTGCAACAGCAGGACGGTTACCTGGTCAGCCGCGGCAATGCAGTCAGTAGCCTGGTGGCCCTGTACAAGGCCCTCGGTGGCGGCTGGGACAGCCAGCACACACCTATCGATGCCGCCACCCGCCAGCAGATGCAACAACGCACCGACTGGGGCGACCTGCTCGACGAGCCCGCCCCACCAGCTCAGCATGAAGGACAGCAGAAATGAGCGACGCCCCTGCTACGACGCCGGCACCACCCTCGCCCCCCGCTCCCGCCAGGTCCGCACCGGACCGGGGCATGCGCCTGGTGTTGCTGCTGATCGTCGTCAGCCTGGTCTGGTACCTGCTCGCCGACCGCTTTACGCCCTACACCCAGCAGGCACGCCTGCAGGCCTACGTGGTGCCGGTAAGCGCCGAAGTGGCCGGCCAGGTGAAGCGCGTGGCAGTGGGCAACAACCAGGAAGTGCGCAAGGGCGACGTGCTCTTCGAGCTGGACCAGGAACAGTACCGCATCGCTCTGCAGCGCGCCGAAGCGGACCTGGATACCGTGCGGCGGCAGATCGGCGCCAGCACCGCCGGTATCGACTCGGCCCAGGCCTCGCTGGCCGCTGCCCAGGCCAATGAGCGCAAGGCGCGGCAGGATGCCGAACGCCTGCAGCGGCTATACCAGGAAGACCCCGGCACCGTGTCCGTGCGCCGCCTGGAAGCCGCCCAGGCCACTCGCGAACAGGCGGCCAGCCAAGTAGCGGCGGCCCGCGCCGAGGTCGAGCGGGCCCGGGAACAGCAAGGCGGCCACGACGAGGACAACGCCCAATTGCGCAGCGCCACAGCCAACGTCGCCAAGGCTCGCCTTGACCTCGCCCGCACCACGGTGCGCGCCGATTCCAACGGTCTGATCACCGACCTGCGCACCGACGTCGGCCACTACGTCAGCCCTGGCAGCCCGGTGATGACGCTGATCGCCATCCATGACCTGTGGATCAGCGCCGACATGACCGAGAACAACCTCGGCCACCTGCGCAACGGCACACCGGTGCTGGTGGTGCTCGACGCGCTGCCCGGTGAGTTGCTGCACGGGCGCATCCGCAGCATCGGCTATGGCGTCAGTGTCGGCCAGGGTACGCCGCCGGGCACACTGCCAACGGTGCAGAACAGCCGCGAATGGCTGCGCTCGGCGCAACGCTTCCCGGTGATCGTCGAACTGGACCGCGATCAGCTGGAAAACCCCGCCGGCCTGCGCGTGGGCGGCCAGGCGGAAGTCATGGCGCTACCCAGCGAAGGCAACCCGCTCAACCTCCTCGGCCGGGTATTCATGTGGCTGATGAGCTGGCTGTCCTATGCCTATTGATCCGCCGCGTCTGGCATTGGCGCGCCGGCGGGCCCTGCGCCTCGCCTGGGGCACGGCACTGTGTCTGGCCGCCAGCTACGGCATTGGCATGCCGATCCCTTTCCTTGCACCAGTACTCGCCGTGCTTCTGCTGGCGATGCGCGCCCGCGCCCTGCCACTGCGCGCGGCCCCCGCGTTGTCAGTGCTGGTACTGCTGAGCTGTGGCATCGGCTTGCTGCTGATTCCGCTGCTGCGCCACGCGCCACTGAGCGGCGTGCTGCTGGTGGGGGTTGGCTTGTACTGCGTGTTCCGCTATGCGCTACGCGGCGGCAATGGCCTGCTGGCGAACCTGCTGGTGATCGGCCTGACCATGATCGCCGCTGCCGGCACCAGCGACTTCACCCTGGCATTGTCGGTGGTCGAGGCGCTGGCCAAGGGCATGCTGCTGGCCGTGCTCAGCAGCGCGGTGGCCCATGCCCTGTTCCCCGAACCGGCCGATGTGCCCTCGCCCTCTGCCCCGCCGTTACCGGGCGCGGAAGATGCCGCGTGGGTCGCCCTGCGCGCCACGCTGATCGTGATGCCAGCTTTCCTCCTGGCGATCATCGCGCCGGACCGTTTCATGCCGCTGATCATGAAATCGGTGAGCCTCGGCCAACAGGCCGGGGAAACCCGCGCGCGCCATGCCAGCCGCGAGCTGATCGGCTCCACCCTGTTGGCGGGGCTGCTGGCGATACTGGTGTGGAGCGCCCTGAGCCTGTTCGTGCACCTGTGGATGTTCTTTCTCTGGGTACTGCTGTTCACCCTCTGGCAGGGGCGCCGCCTGTATGCAGCGGTGGCTACCTGCAAGAGTCCTGCCTACTGGGTCAGCTGCCTGACCACCATGCTGATCCTGCTTGGCCAGTCCGTACAGGACAGCGCCGGCGGCCAGGACGTCTACCGCGCCTTCGCCGTGCGCATGACGCTGTTCCTCGCGGTATCGCTGTATGCCAGCGGCATGCTCATCTGGATCGACAGCCGCCGCGCAAAGGCCAGCGCCGCCTAGGACGGCCGGTTCACGCCCGAATCGACCTGGCAGGCATTCAGCTCAGCCCACCACCAGCCGGGTGGAACGCTCGCCCACGACCATCTCGGTGATCCAGCGCACCAGAATGTCGGTATAGGCCTCTTGGGATTGTTCGCTGGAGAGCGCGTGGTCGGCCTGGTCGATGATCCGATGGGTCAGCGAGTGGGTGTGCTGGAAGGCCGCCCGGTAGCTCATGATCGTCGCGTGGGGGATGTAGTCGTCGTGCTCGGACTCCACCAGCAGCACGTCGCCGTGGAAGCCGGAGCAGGCCTTCAGCGCACGGTTGCTGGCCGCCGGGATATGGCTGGCGCGGTACTGCATCAGGTCGTCGCGGGGCAGATCGCGCTTGGGTACGTCCCAGTCCTCGTCGCGGTACATCGCCGGCACGCGCAGCGCCAGCCAGCGCACGGCGCGCAGTTCGGTGAGTATGGCGGCGAGGTAGCCGCCGTAGCTGGTACCCACCACCGCTACCGCGTTCGGGTCGATACGCGGGTGCGCCACCAGCCGGTCATAGGCGGCGAGCAGGTCGCGCAGGTTGTCCTCACGGGTGATCGAGCCCTGCAGCGCCTCGCCTGCGCCGTGTCCGGCCAGGTCGAAAGTCAGGCATACGCAACCCAGCCCGGCGATGCCACGGGCACGCCGCAGGTCACGCCCCTGGCTGCCGCCCCAGCCATGCACGAAAAGCACGCCGGGCACGTGGGTGCGCGGGCTGAGGAAGTTACCCTGCAGGCGCAGGCTGCCGACATCGATGTCGATGCGTTCGTCACTGGAAAAATCATTGGGAAAGCGTTCGTCACTGGAAGACATAAGGCTCCACCATTGCGTACTTCATCAGGAAATCGCCGTGCTCGTCCGGGCCGCGATAGAGGACGTGGGTGTTGTCCGGTAACGGCTTGTCCTCGAAGATTTCGAAGGTCGAGGCGCGCACCACACACAGTGCCGGGTCGCCGACGAAGGCCTCCAGCGCCGCCAGCTCCGCGCCACTGGCGCCGCCGATGCGCCAGGACTGCTCCAGCACGCCGGAGCACCGCTGCCCGCGGGCGTCCACGCCCTGGGCGACGTCGTAGTTGCGCCGGGAGGCGAAGAACGCCGGCAGTTGCTGGTGGACAGCATGGTCGAATTGCACCGCCTGCTGGATCGCCAGCTTCACCGAATCCATCAGGTCCAGCGCCAGCAGGCAGCCGAAATCGCCACGCACCACCAGCAGGTCGCTCCCACCGTAGACCAGCTCACCGCGCGGGTTGCGATTGTGCTGCTGGATGCCGTGGTAGCTCAGCATCACACCATTGATCATCACCTGGCCGACGCTGTGAGTCTGCGGCTCGTCGAGGTCGTCCTCGATCACCAGCCCCTCGTGGTAATCGCCCTCCTCGTAGCAGGCCAGCGCCTCGGCCAGTTGATCGGTATCGGACACAACCCGCTGGCCCTGCCCGCCCCGGCTCGCCGCCGGTTTCAGGCGCTGCGGGCCACGCTGCAGCCGCGCGCTGGCGCAGCGCACGGCGTCGTTGTGGCAGAACACGCTGTGACCGTCGAGCACCAGCGGCTTCACCCTGGAGGCAAAGGCGTCGTTCCAGCCACGCGGGGTCAGGGTCGGGCGCTCTATCAATGGGTGGACGATGGCCTTGCCGGCCTGGTAGGCGCGCTCCACGTACCCGCCGAACAGGTCCATCGGGCCGTGGATGCCGAACTCGGCGGCCTGCTCGGGGCCAACCACGGTGGCGTCCGGCACCCAGTAGAACTGCTGGCCGGGCTGGCGGTGCGAAGGCGGCTCGGGGCGGAAGTCCAGCCCCTGGATCTGCGCCAGCCAGGCAGCCAGCGCCTCGTGGGTGCGGCGGTCAGCGGAAGTGGCGTGCGGGTCCAGGGAGCAGGCCACGACCAGGCGTGGACGGTCGGCATCGTTCATGGAGCATCCCTCGGTCAGGCTGTATGAACACCTGACTGGCTGGGCAGTCATCGGTTCTACACAGATGACGAACAGTCGGAGATCCGCATGAGCCACGACCGCAGAGAACAGGATCGCGAAGCGCAGATTCGCCAGAAGGCCCATGACCTGTGGGAGGCCGAAGGCAAGCCGAGCGGCCAGGCCGCCCGCCACTGGCAGATGGCCGAGGAGAGCCTCGATCAGCCGCTGCCGGTCGAGCGCGCCCAGGAGGTGGATTACAAGGGCAAACATACTCCCCGCCGCAAAGCGTAGCGACAAGGCGAATTGCAACCGGCGGGGCGGGTCATCGTGCATTCTGCTGGTTGCACATCGCCACACGCCTGCGCGCATTTCCTTCTCGATCAAGCAGTTGCGACCACACCAGAGACTGGTACGGACCCTGCTTGGAGCTATGGGTGTCGACCGCAGAGTTTCTCGGTCGCGCCTTCGCCCCCTGCCTGAATGACATTCGACAGCGCTGCCCTCCGCACCACCCGGGGGAGCCTGCCATGCCGCAGGTATGCGTGTCGCAAGGCCAGGGGTGGGCAAATGCTGCGGCGCCCACAGCAATCGCCCTGGCGGAAAGTCGAAACTTCGTTCGGCCGGACCCAGTCCCCCGGAGGACAGGACGAACACCACGGAGACATCCACGGCCTGGCAGGAGATGCCAGCCCCTGACAAAGCGAGGAGTCAACGATGCGCAACCAGCTGGCCGATGTGCGCCTGGAAGAAGCCCCAGTCAATCTCACCCCGATTTCCTCGACCGATGGCGCGCCGCCCCAGCGACCCAAACGAATCCTCTTCGCCACTTCGGAGTTCAGCGACTTCGTCAAGGCAGGCGGTCTGGGCGACGTCTCCGCCGCCCTGCCCCGCGCGCTGCTTGCCGATCACGATATCCGCGTGCTGCTTCCCGGCTATCCGCAAGTGCTCAAGGGCGCAGTGGCCTGCAAGGTGGTTGGCCGCCTGCCGGGCCTGGCCGCACTGCCGGCCTGCGACATCGGTGAGCTGAAGCTGGCCGACGGGCTGGTGGTCTACGCGGTGATCTGCCCGGAGCTCTACGACCGTCCAGGTACGCCCTATGTCGACCAGAACGGCCACGAGTGGGCCGACAACCACATCCGCTTCGCGCGCCTGAGCCTGGCAGCCGCCGATATCGCCGCCGGCATGAGCGCGCTGGCATGGCGCCCGGACCTGCTGCACGTCAACGACTGGCCCACTGCGCTGGCACCGGCCTACATGGCCTGGCGCGGGCAGATCACCCCCAGCGTGCTGACCATCCACAACCTCGGCTACCAGGGTTCCTGCCCGCTGAGTTGCTGCGCCGAACTGGGCCTGCCGGATGCCGCCGGCCTGCCAGACAGCATGGAGTTCTACGGCAAGCTGTCCTTCCTCAAGGCCGGCATCAGCCATGCCAGCCACATCACCACGGTGAGCGAAACCTACGCCCGCGAGGTCACCGCCGTGGAACTGGGCTGCGGCATGCACGGCGTGCTCTCCCAGCGCCGCGACCGTGGCCAGCTCAGCGGCATCACCCATGGCATCGACGCCGGCTGGGACCCGCTGACCGACCCGCACCTGATCGAAGGCTTCGATGCCACGCGTCTGGCCGGCAAGCGCCGCAACGCCGAGTACATTGAAAAGCAGTTCGGCCTGCTGCCGGGGCGCGGCCCGCTGTTTGCGGTGGTCTCGCGCCTGGTACAGCAGAAAGGCATCGACCTGACCCTGGCGATCGCCGACGAGATGGTAGCTGCCGGTGGCCGCCTGGTATCCATCGGCTGCGGCGAGCCGGAACTGGAGCAGGCCATGCGCGAACTGGCCGAGCGCTATCCGGGCCGGGTCGGCGTGCACGTCGGCTTCGACGAGACCACCGCCCGCCGCATCTACGCCGGCAGTGACTTCCTGCTGATGCCCTCGCGCTATGAACCCTGCGGCCTCAGCCAGATGTACGCCCAGCGCTTCGGCTCACTGCCAATCGCCAGGCACACCGGCGGGCTGGCCGACACCATCATCGATGGCGTCACCGGGCTGCTGTTCCGCGATGCGACCCCGGCCAGCTACTTCGACGCCGTGCGCCGCGCGCTGAACATCTACCGCTACCCGGAGCTGCTCAACGCCATGCGCTGCAAGGCCATGGAGTCGCCCTTGCCCTGGGAAGACGCCGTGCGCCCCTACACCGCCCTCTACCAGCGCCTGCTGCAACGGGTGCCCGCGCAGGCCATGCGATGACGCTGCCGACCGGTCTGCAGCATGGCGCGTGGGTCCTGCCGGACGGCAGGGTCAGGTTCTCGCTGTGGGCACCGGATGCACAGCGCGTGGAGCTTGAACTCGGGGGCGGCGGACGGCATGACCTGGCCAGGGCCGCTGACGGCTGGTTCAGCGCAGAGATTCCGGCCATCGTCGGGCAGACCTACCGCTACCGCATCGACCACGAACTGCTGGTGGCGGACCCGGCCTCGCGGGACCAGGCCGGCGGCGTCGAAGGCGAAAGCCGCGTGACCGACCCCAGCGCCTATCGCTGGTTGCACCCGAACTGGCGAGGCCGCCCCTGGCATGAAGCGGTGATCTATGAGCTGCACGTCGGACTCTGCGACGGCTTCTCGGCGCTGCAGGGGCGGCTGGAGGAGTTGGCGGCGCTGGGCGTCACCGCCATCGAACTGATGCCGCTCAATGCCTTCCCCGGCCGGCGCAACTGGGGCTACGACGGCGTGCTGCCCTATGCGCCCTCCTGTGCCTATGGCGACCCGGACACCCTACGGCGGTTGATCGACAGCGCCCACGGCCTCGGCCTGATGGTGATCATTGACGTGGTCTACAACCACTTCGGCCCGCAGGGCAATTACCTCGGACGCTACGCCAGCGCATTTTTCCGCGCCGACCAGCAGACGCCCTGGGGCCCGGCCATCGACTTCCGCCACCCGGCCGTACGCGAGTTCTTCATCGGCAACGCACAGATGTGGGTGCGCGAATACCGCGTGGACGGCCTGCGCATCGACGCGGTGCATGCCATCGCCGACAACGACTTTCTCCGCGAGCTGGCCGAGCGCGTCCGCCAGGCCGCCGAAGGCCGCGAGCTGCACCTGATCCTGGAGAACGAGAACAACCAGGCCAGCCTCCTGCAGAGTCCGCTCGGCTTCGATGCCCAGTGGAACGACGATCTCCACCACTGCCTGCACGTGCTGCTCACCGGTGAGGACGAGGCGTACTACGTCGATTACTCGCACAAACCCATCGAGCAGCTGTGCCGTTGCCTGAGCGAAGGTTTCGCCTTCCAGGGCGAGACGGACTATCGCGGCATCGCCCGTGGCGAGCCCAGCGCTGAACTGCCCCCGCAGGCTTTCGTGGCCTTCCTGCAGAACCACGACCAGGTGGGTAACCGCGCCCTGGGTGAGCGACTCACCACCCTCGCCCATACTGACCGACTGCGCGCTGCCAGCGCGCTGGTGCTGCTCAGCCCGATGGTGCCGATGCTGTTCATGGGTGAGGAATGGGGCGAGCAGCAACCCTTCCTGTTCTTCACCGACTACCAGGGCGAACTGGCGCGGGCCGTCACCGACGGCCGGCGCGAGGAATTCCGGCGCTTCCGCCGGTTCTCGTCGCCGGGCGCTGCCGCCTGGATTCCCGATCCCAACGACTACCAGACCTTCGTGGCCTCCCGTCCGCACCCCGAGCGAGGCGATGACGCCTGGCGCGCGCATTACCGCGAGCTGCTGCAGGTGCGCCAGCGCTGGCTGACGCCGCACCTGCCCGGCAGCCGCGCGCTGGCTGCACAACCGTTGGGCGAACGTGCCCTGAGTGCGAAATGGCGGCTGGCCGACGGCAGCCTGTGGCGCCTGGACCTCAACCTTGGCACCGACGACATCGGCGTCGAACCGCCGGGAGAAGGCGCCCAGGTGCTGTTCTGCTGCGGCCAGGGCGTGGCCCATTACCGCCATGGCTGGCTGGGCGCCGCCGCGCTGGTAGCCAGCCTGGAGACTGCCTGATGAGCGACGCGCAACTGGAACGCCTGGCCAGCGAAGCGGGCCTGGCCATCGACTGGATGGACGCCGACAACCGCCCCCAGCGGCTGACCGCCGAGGTGCAGCGCAATGTGCTGGAGGCCCTGGGTTTCCCGGCGCAGAGCCCCGAGCAGATCCGCCGGAGCCTGGAGGCGCTGGAGCGCCGCCAGGCCGAGCTGCCGCCGCTGATCACCGCCGACCTTGGCCAGCCGGTTGCCGTGCCGGTTCCTCCGGGCACCCGCTACAAACTGTTCAATGAGGACGACAGCGGCCACAGCGAGGGCCATGTCGACGAACACGGGCAGATTCCCGCCATCGAGCAGAGCGGTTATTACCCACTCCACCTGGGCGAGCGGGAGATCATCCTCGCCGTGGCACCGCCGCGCTGCCCGTCGGTGGCCCAGTATTGCGGCGGTCGCCAGCGCGTCTGGGGTCTCGCCGCGCAGTTATATTCTCTGCGCCGTGACCAAGACGGCGGCGCCGGCGACATCAGCGCCCTCGCCGAGCTGGTGCGCGCGGCAGCCGCACAGGGCGCAGACGCCATCGCCATCAGCCCGGTGCACGCCATGTTCCCCGCCTCGCGGGACATCTATAGCCCCTACTCGCCCTCCAGCCGCCTGCTGTTCAACGAACTCTACGCCGCCCCCGACCTGGTGCTGGGCGAGGAAACGGTGCACCAGGCCCTCTCCGCCGCCGGGCTGGAGGCCGAACTGGCGCGCCTGGCGGCACTGCCGCTGATCGACTGGCTGGGCGTTGCGCGCCTGCGCGATCGCTTGCTGGCACAGCTTTACGAGCAGTTCCAGCAGTCGGACGGCACGCTGCACGATGACTTCCTCGCCTTCCGCCACCTCGGCGGCGCCGAGCTGCTGGAACATTGCTGCTTCCAGGTCCTGCAGTTGCGCCGCGCCGAAGCCGGCGATGGCCTGGACTGGCGCTTCTGGCCCGAGACGTATCGCAACGCCGGCAGCACCGAGCTGGGCCACTTCATGGTCGACGAAGAGCCGGCAATCAGCCAGCAGGCGTTCGGCCAATGGCTGGTCGCCCGTGGTCTGCAGCAGGTGCAGCGCGAAGCCAGAGCCGCCGGCATGGGCATCGGCCTGATCGCCGACCTCGCGGTGGGCGCCGAACCCTCCGGCAGCCAGGCCTGGATGCGCCAGGACGAGCTGCTCAGCGGCGTCAGCGTCGGCTGCCCGCCGGACATCCTCAACCGCACGGGGCAGAACTGGGGCATCTGCGCCTTCTCCCCGGACGGCCTGCGGCGCAACGGGTTCCGCGCCTTCATCGAGATGCTGCGGGCCAACCTGCGCTATGTCGGCGGCCTGCGCATCGACCACATCCTCGGTCTGCGCCGGCTCTGGGTGATCCCCGAGGGCGCCGAGCCGCAGAATGGCGCCTACCTGGACTACCCCTTCAAGGACCTGCTGCGGCTGATCTGCCTGGAGGCCGAACGCGCGAAGGCGGTGATCATCGGCGAGGACCTGGGCACCGTGCCGCCAGGGCTGCGCGAGGCACTGGCCGAGCACGGCATCCTCGGCATGCGCGTGCTGCTGTTCGAGCAGCAGCATGGCCACTTCGTCGCGCCGGCGCACTGGCCCGATGGCGCCCTGGCCACCAGTACCACCCACGACCTGCCGACCCTGGAGGGCTGGCAGAAAGGTCGCGACATCGACTGGCGCCAGCAGCTCGGCCAGCGCACCCGCGAGGCCGCCGCCGAGGAGCGCAATACCCGCCAGCACGAGAGCTTCGCCCTGCGGCGCGCGTTGGGCGAGCATGGCATCCAGCTCGAGCCGGTGCTCGACGGCGCCATAGAATTCCTCGGTGCCACTCCGGCTCCGCTGGTGCTGTTGCCGCTGGAAGACGCCCTCGCCTGCATCGAACAACCGAACCTGCCGGGGCCCGGCGACGCCCACCCGAACTGGCGCCGACGCTTCGAACGCAATGCCGGCGAGATGCTCGACGACCCGCAGGTGCGCTCCCGCCTTGAACGCCTGCACCGCGCGCGCGGCAACCCCCGCGACGGAGGGCAGGAGCATGGCTGATATCCGCGCCACTCTGCGCCTGCAGTTCCACCGCGGGTTCACGCTGGCCGACGCGCTGCCCTGGCTGGACTACTTTGCCCGCCTCGGCATCAGCCACCTCTACGCCTCGCCCTTGCTGGCCGCACAGCCAGGCTCCATGCATGGCTACGACTCGGTGGACCCGACTCGCATCAGCGACGAGCTGGGCGGCGAACCCGCGCTGCGTCGGCTGGTGGAAGGCCTGCGGCTGAACGGCATGGGGCTGATCGTCGATACCGTGGCCAACCACATGCGTATCGGCGACGCCAACCCCTGGTGGCAGGACGTGCTCGAATGGGGCCTGGACAGCCCCTACGCGCACTTCTTCGATATCCGCTGGCACAGCGATGACCCGCTGCTGGACCAGCAGGTGCTGCTGCCCTGCCTGGGCGAGGACTACATCGACGAAGTGACCTCCGGGCGCATCCAGCTGGACTACGACGCAGGCACCGCGCGCTTCCTGCTGCGCTACGGCGAACAGCGCTTCCCGGTCTGCCCGTCCAGCTACGGGATGATCCTCTGCCACACCCAATGCCCCGAGCTGCTGGCCCTGGCGCCCCGCTTCGTCGAATTGCATCACCATCCGATGGGCCGTCATCTGGCACCCGCGTTGTGCCTGGAAGCCGCCGCACCGCTTGCCGACCGCTACCGCCTCGCGACCCTGCTCGCCTCCTACCGCGAGGACTGGCACAGCCTGCACCGGCTGATCGAGCAGCAGCACTACCGCCTGGCCAACTGGCGGGTGGCGGCGGACGACATCAACTGGCGACGCTTCTTCGACATCAACGAACTGGTCGGCCTGCGCGCGGAGCATCCTGATGTCTTCGAAGCCAGCCATGCCTACCTCCTGCAACTGATGCACGAAGGGCTGATCGACGGCCTGCGCATCGATCACGTCGACGGCCTCGCCGACCCGCGCGGCTATTGCCGGCGCCTGTGGCGCGCAACCGGCGGCGCGCCGGTGTACGTGGAGAAAATCCTCGGCCCCGGCGAAGCGCTGCCGGCGGACTGGAAAGTGCAAGGCACCAGCGGCTACGACTTCATGAACCAGGTTTCCTTGCTGCAGCACGACGCCCGCGGCGAGCCGGAGCTGCGCCACCTGTGGCTGGAAGTCAGCGTCCGGCCGGACGGTTTCGCCGAGGAAGTCCGCCAGGCGCGCAAGCACGTGCTGGCTTCGCTGTTCGCCGGCGATGTCGAGAGTCTGGCGCAGCAGCTCTGGCACATTGCCCGTTTCGCCCTGGCCAGCCGCGACATTGCGCTGGGCTCGATCCGCCGCGCGCTGTTCCAGTTGCTCGCGGCCTTCCCGGTCTACCGTACCTATGCCGACGCATTGGGGCGCTCCGAGCAGGATGAGCGTTTCTTCAGCCAGGCTCTGGAACAGGCCCGGCAGCACCTGGAACCTGGCGACCAGCGCACCCTCGGCTGGCTCGACCGCATGCTCGGCGGCGAAGCGCTGCGTACCCAGCCGCCCGGCCCGATGCGCCAGTTGCGCAGGCTGGCGCTGGAACGCTTCCAGCAGCTCACCCCGCCGATTGCCGCCAAGTCCCTCGAGGACACCGCCTGCTATCGCTCGGCCGCGGCACTCGGGCGCAACGACGTCGGCTTCGATCCACAAGCCCTCGGCGGCGATGTGGAGGCCTTCCACCAGGCGTGTGTACAGCGCCTGCGCGATTTCCCCCAGGCAATGCTCACCACCGCCACCCACGACCACAAGCGCGGCGAGGATTGCCGGGCGCGCCTGGCGGTGCTCAGCGAGCGCGCGCCCTGGTTCGCCGAACAGGTCTGGAGCTGGTGGAAGCTTGCCGCGCCGCTGCGCCAGCACATCGCGCGCGGCCCTGCGCCCAGCGGCGGCGACGAGCTGATCCTCTACCAGTGCCTGCTCGGCAGCTGGCCGCTGGAGCTGACCGCTGACGACGCGCAGGGGCTGCGTGACTACCACCAGCGCATCGAGCAATGGCAGCGCAAGGCGCTGCGCGAGGCCAAGCTGGACAGTGACTGGAGCGCCCCCAACGAGGCGTATGAAGCGGTCTGCGGCCGGTTCCTCGCCGGCCTACTGCTGGAAGACGTCGGCGCGCCCCTGCGCCAGTCCATCGCCGACGCGGCAGCGAGCCTGATGCCCGCTGGCGCGCTCAACGGCCTGGCGCAGTGCGCGCTGCGCAACACCGCGCCAGGCGTTCCTGACCTCTACCAGGGCTGCGAGGCATGGGATTTCAGCCTGGTAGACCCGGACAACCGCCGCATCCCCGACTTCGCGACCCTCGAAGCCGCGCTGGATGCACCGCCGGACTGGCCGGTGCTACTGCGTGACTGGCGCAACGGTCACATCAAACAGGCCCTCCTGGCGCAAGCCCTCGGGCTGCGCAAACGCTGGCCTGCGCTGTTTTCCGCTGGCGACTACCTGGCGCTGGAAGTACGTGGCGAACACGCAGCGCAGGTCGTCGCCTTCGTCCGCAGCCATGCCGGCCAGCACCTGCTGGTGGTGGTGCCGCGTTGCGCCGCCAGCCTTCTCGGCGATTCGCCGCTGCCCAGGGTGCCGCCCGAATGTTGGACGGACACCCGATTGCACCTGCCCTCGTCCCTGGCTGCCATCCGCTGGAACGGACTGGCCGGCCCGGTCGAACCGCATAACGGGGAACCCCGCCTGGCCGAGTTGCTCGGCGAGGTCCCGGTCAACCTGCTCATGTCCGGAGGTGAACGATGAAGGTCAACGAGCGAAGAGTCCGTGAACTGGCCTACCAGATCTGGGAGTCCGAAGGACGCCCGGAAGGCCAGCACGACCGCCATTGGCGCATGGCGCGCAGCCTCGCCGAAGCCGAAGCGGCCAACCAGGGGGGCGTGGAGCAACCGGTACAGCCGCGCTTTGACGGCAACAGCGAGCCGGAAAAGCCTGCGCTGTTGCAGGAGCTGCCCCGGCGCAAGGGGCGTCTGCCCAAGGCCGCCCCGGAAGTGCCGACCCAGGAAGAAGGCGAAACCGTTGCCCCTACGCCCAGCCCCGCCGAGCGCAAATCACCGCCCAAGGCCAAGCCGACCCGGAGCGCGCCAACGGTTACGCCCACCGCGAAGCAGCGCAAGAGCAAGCCCAGCGCCGCCGAGCAGGCGGTGCCGGACGAAGCCGCGCCGCAAGAGCCCTCGCCGAGCAAGCCGCGCAGCAGGAAACAACCGCCCATCTGAGCCCAGGAGCCGGTAAATGAGCCACGGAGCACATTCCCGCGTCACCGAAGGGCGCCCCTTCCCCCTGGGCGCCACCTGGGACGGGCTGGGCGTCAACTTCGCACTTTTTTCAGCCCACGCCACCAAGGTCGAACTGTGCCTGTTCGACGCCCAGGGCAAGCGTGAGATCGAGCGCATCGAGCTGCCGGAGTACAGCGACGAGATCTGGCACGGTTACCTGCCTGACGCCCATCCGGGGCAAATCTATGGCTACCGCGTCTACGGTCCCTACGAGCCGGATGCCGGCCACCGTTTCAACCCCAACAAACTGCTGATCGACCCGTACGCGCGGCAACTGGTGGGTGAACTGAAGTGGTCCGAATCGTTGTTCGGCTACACCATCGGTTCGCCCGATGCGGACCTGAGCTTCGATAAGCGCGACAGCGCCGCCTACGTGCCCAAGTGCAAGGTCATCGACCCTGCCTTCACCTGGGGCGAACAACAGCCGGTGCGAGTGCCGTGGGACCAGACCATCATCTACGAAGCGCATCTGCGCGGCCTGAGCATGCGCCATCCGGATGTGCCCGAGCGCCTGCGCGGTACCTGCGCCGGGCTGATGAACAGCGAACTGCTGCAGCACTTGCGGCAGTTGGGCGTGACCAGCCTGGAGCTACTGCCGGTGCACGGTTTCCTCGACGACAAGCACCTGCTGGAAAAGGGCATGAGCAATTACTGGGGCTACAACAGCATCGCGTTCTTCGCGCCCCATGCCCGCTACCTGGCCAGCGGCCACATCAACGAGTTCAAGGAAATGGTCGCGCACCTGCACGCGGCCGGCATCGAGCTGATCCTCGACGTGGTCTACAACCACACCGCCGAGGGCAACGAGCTCGGCCCGACGCTGTACATGCGCGGCATCGACAACATCTCCTACTACCGCCTGCAGGCCGACAACCGCCGGTACTACGTCAACGACTCGGGCACCGGCAACACACTGGACCTCAGCCATCCCTGCGTGCTGCAGATGGTCACCGACTCGCTGCGCTACTGGGCCACGGAAATGCGCGTGGACGGCTTCCGCTTCGACCTGGCGTCGATCCTCGGCCGCTACGCCGACGGTTTCGACGAGCGCCACAGTTTTCTCGTCGCCTGCCGCCAGGACCCAGTGCTGAGCCACCGCAAGCTCATCGCCGAACCCTGGGACTGCGGCCCCGGCGGCTACCAGGTGGGCGGCTTCCCGCCCGGCTGGGTGGAGTGGAACGACCGCTTCCGCGACACCGTGCGCAGTTTCTGGCGCGGCGACGAAGGCCAGTTGCCGGACCTGGCGCGGCGCCTCACCGCCTCGGGCGACCTCTACGACCAGCGCGGCCGCCGCCCCTACGCCTCGGTGAACTTCATCACCGCCCACGACGGCTTTACCCTGCGCGACGTGGTCACCTACAACCACAAGCACAACCAGGCCAACGGCGAGGACAACCGCGACGGCAGCGACGACAACCGTTCCTGGAACCACGGCGTCGAAGGCCCCACCGACGATCAGGACATCCGTCGCCTGCGCCTGCAGCAGATGCGCAACCTGATGGCCACGCTACTGCTCTCCCAAGGCACGCCGATGCTGGTGGCCGGCGACGAATTCAGCCGCACCCAGCAGGGCAACAACAACGTCTACTGCCAGGACAACGAACTGGGCTGGGTCGACTGGAGCCTCGACGACGAGGGCCGCGAGCTGCTGGCCTTTACCCGCCGCCTGATCCGCCTGCGCCAGGCGTACCCGATGCTGCGGCGCGGGCGCTTCCTGGTCGGCGAGTACAACGAGGAGCTGGGTGTGCGCGACGTCACCTGGCTCGCGGGCGACGGCGAGGAAATGACCGAGGAACACTGGCACGATCCGCTGCGCCGCAGCCTCGGCATGCTCCTGGACGGCCGCGCCCAGCCCACCGGCATCCGTCGCAGCGGCGGCGACGCCACCCTGCTCCTGCTGGTTAACGCCGGTCACGAGGGGATCGACTTCATCCTCCCGGAAACAGCCCAGGGCCGCGACTGGCAGTTCCTGCTGGACACCGCCGAACCGCCGCAGGACCACGAGCGCAACTGGGAATTCGGTGCCGCCTACCCGCTCGGCGCACGCTCGCTGGCCCTCTTCACCCTGCGCCGCAGCGAGGACTGACCGCTCGGGCAATCCCTCTGAACGCCCCTCGGCCCGGCCGGGTCGGAACCTTCAGGCACTGGCGATAAAGCGATCCCACAAGGAGAACTCGATGAACCCAGCCGACACCCGCCCCAGCCTCCGAAAGCCGGCGAGCTGAGCCCATGAAGGCCCTGCACATCGGCATATCCGGCTGGCGTTATGTTCCCTGGCGCGGCGACTTCTACCCCGAAGGACTGCGCCAGAAAGATGAACTGCGCTATGCCTCCCGCGCGTTCAACAGCATCGAGCTCAACGGTTCGTTCTATGCGCTGCAAAAGCCCGAGCGCTACCGCCAGTGGGCCCAGGACACCCCGGAAGGATTCGTCTTCGGCGTCAAGGGCCCGCGCTACATCACCCATATCAAGCGCCTGCGCGATGCCGAAGAGGGCCTCGCCAACTTCTTTGCCTCCGGCCCGCTGGAACTGGGCGCCAAGCTGGGCGTCTTCCTCTGGCAACTGCCACCGAGCCTGAAGTACGACGTCGACGTCGTCGAAGCCTTCCTCGCTCTTTTACCCCGCACTCCCGAAGCGGCGCTGAAGCTGGCAAAGGACTCGGCCACCCGCCGGCCGGAACACTGGCCCCGGTCGCTGAGCAAACGCCCCTTGCGCCACGCCATGGAGGTGCGCCACGAAAGCTTCGCCTGCGCGGAATTCGCCCAGCAGTTGCGTCACCATGGCGTCGCGCTGGTCTTCGCCGATGCGCCGCGCAAGTGGCCCTACGGCGAAGACCTAACCGCCAGGGACTTCGTCTACCTGCGCCTGCACGGTGACAAGGAACTCTACGCCAGCGGCTATGGCGCCCCCGCGCTCGAACGCTGGAAAGAGCGGATAAACCGCTGGCGGCGCGGACTGCAACCCGTCGATGCAGAGCTGTTCGACGCTTCGACCCGGGGTGATCGCCGCTCCCGCGACGTCTTCTGCTACTTCGATAACGACGTGAAGGTCCGCGCGCCCTACGACGCCAGCAAACTCATGGCGCTGCTCGATATGAAACTGGCAGATCGCCAGGAGCCCGACGAACCTGCGGGAGACTGGTCATGAGCCTGGCCGAACCCGGCCCGCAGGGCATCGCCCAGGCGCAGGCCGGCACCCTTTTGCGCGTGCTCACGGTGAACACCCACAAGGGTTTCAATGCCTTCAACCGGCGTTTCATCCTCCACGAGCTACGCGACGCCGTGCGCGCGACCTCGGCGGACCTGGTGTTCCTCCAGGAAGTCCACGGTGAACACCAGCTGCACGCCGAACGCCATTCCGATTGGCCAGCGACGCCGCATTACGAATTCCTCGCCGACAGCATGTGGCCGGCCTTCGCCTACGGGCGCAACGCCGTCTACCCCGAAGGCCACCACGGTAACGCCCTGCTTTCGCGCTTGCCGATCCGCAGTTGGGACAACCACGACGTCTCGGTGGCCGGCACCGAGGAGCGCGGCCTGCTCCACGCGCAGATCGACTTGCCCGGCGAACGCGCGCTGCATGCAGTCTGCGTGCATCTGGGCCTGCAGGAATCGCAGCGGCAGAAACAGCTCCAGCTGCTGTGCGCGTTGGTCGGCGAGCTGCCGGCCAATGATCCGGTGGTGGTCGCCGGCGACTTCAATGACTGGCGCTGCCGCGCCAGCGGAATACTGGCGGGCTGCGGGCTGCGCCCGGCGTTCCCGGAAAATGGCGGCGAGCCGCGCAGCTTCCCGGCGCGCTGGCCGCTGCTGCGACTGGACCGCATCTACGTGCGCCACCTGAAGGTCACCCTGAGCGAAGTGCTGAATCGCAAACCCTGGCCGCACCTCTCCGATCATTTACCCCTGCTCGCCGAGGTTTCGCTATGAACGACGAGGTTTCGCCATGACCGACGTATGGCGCGAGGGCAATCGGGTCGACCTGCTGATCAATGGCGAGGACTTCTACCCCGCCGTGTTCGGTGCCATCGAAGTCGCCCGGCACGAGGTGCTGCTGGAAACCTTCATCCTGCGCGACGACAAGGTCGGTCGCGGCCTGCGCCAGGTGCTGATCGACGCTGCCCGGCGCGGTGTGCGCGTTGAAGTGATAGCCGATGGCTACGGCACTCCGGACCTGGACGCGGGCTTCCTCGGCGGCCTGCTGGAGGCCGGCGTGCGCCTGCACCTGTTCGACCCGCAGCCGCTGTTGCTGGGGATGCGCACCAACCTGTTCCGGCGCCTGCACCGCAAGCATGTCGTGGTGGATGGCGCAGTGGCCTTCGTCGGTGGCATCAACTTCTGCGCCGATCACCTGGCCGACTTCGGCGCCATGGCCAAGCAGGACTATGCGGTGAAGATCGCAGGGCCCGGCGTGGAAGACATCCGTCGCGCCTGCCTGGAGCTGCTCAGCCAGTATGGCGAGATCCCGGCGGCCGACGCCGTGCGCCCGCCGGAGCACGCCGGCCCGTGCCGCACCTGCCTGGCCATCCGCGACAACCTCTACCATCGCACCGACATCGAGCAGCACTACCTGCGCGCCATCGCTCGCGCCCAGGAGCGGCTGCTGATCGCCAATGCCTACTTCTTCCCCGGCTACCGTCTGCTGCGCGCGCTGCGTGACGCGGCCAAGCGTGGCGTGAAGGTGCGGCTAATCCTCCAGGGCCTGCCCGACATGCCGCTGGTGCGCCTGTGCAGCAAGCTGCTCTACGACACCCTGCTGCGCGATGGCGTGGAAATCCACGAGTATTGCGACCGCCCGCTGCACGGCAAGGTCGCGGTGGTGGACCGGCGCTGGGCAACCGTGGGCTCCAGCAATCTCGACCCGCTGAGCCTGTCGCTGAACCTGGAAGGCAACCTGATGATCGAGGATGAGGCTTTCGCCAGCGAACTCGACGAGCATCTGCAGCGCCTGGCCGCCGACAGTTGCCGCCGCGTCACCCGCCAGTACGCCCGGCGCGGCTACTGGTGGCGGGCACCGCTGGTGTTTCTGAGCTTCCACTTCCTGCGCCATTTCCCGGCGATCGCCGGGCAACTGCCGGCGCATCGGCAGGTGCTGCACGCCGCCAGCATCGCCGACGAGCCCGGCCAATCGCAGGTGCAACCATGAACAAGCGCTTCTGGAAACGCGCCAACCGCGTGTTCAACATTGCCTTGCTGGTCGCCCTGCCGGTGCTGCTGTTCCTGCTGCTGCGCGCCACCGACTGGGACGAGGTATTCCGCCTGCTGCGTGAATACAGGTTCAGCACCCTGGCCCTGGGCATGCTGATCGCCGTGTGCAGCTACGGTGTCTTCAGCAGCTTCGACGTACTCAGCCGCTACTACATCGGCCACCCGCTGCCGGTGCGCCGGGTATTCACCGTGGCATTCGTGTGCAACGCCTTCAACCTGAACCTGAGCTCCTGGGTCGGTGCCATCGCCCTGCGCTTTCGCCTGTATGGCCGGCTAGGAATGAGCGCCAGCGATATCCTGCGCATCCTCACCTTCAGCATGATCACCAACTGGTATGGCTACATGCTGCTGGCAGGCGTGCTGTTCGCCTTCGGCTACCCCAACCTGCCGGACAGCTGGTCCCTCGGCCAGAGCGGCCTGCGCGCCATCGGCGCGGTCCTGCTGTTGCTGGGGGCGGGCTACCTGCTGGCCTGCCGCTTCGCCCACCGCCGCACCTGGGGCTGGAAGCGCTACCAGTTGAACCTGCCCACCTGGCGACTGGCGGCCCTGCAGGGCATCGCCGGCGCCACCAACTGGTCGCTGATGGCGCTGCTGATCTACACGCTGCTGCCGGCTTCAGCCAGCTACCCGGCCGTGCTGGCCACACTGATGATCAGCAGCATTGCCGGTGTCGTGCTGCATGTGCCGGCGGGTCTGGGAGTGATCGAAACGGTGTTCATTACGGTGCTGCGCGACCACTTCTCCCGCGGTGAACTGGTCGCGGCGCTGATCGGCTACCGGGTGCTGTATTTCCTGATTCCGCTGCTGCTGGCCTGCCTGGTCTACCTGTGGCTGGAGCGCCACGCGAAGAAGCTCAAACGCCGCGCAGAACGCCAGGAGTCAGCGCGGGCAACCTGAGCCCGAGTGCGGCACATCCCCTGTAGGCGCGAGCTTGCTCGCGCACCCGCCCGACGCTGGCCCGACCTGCGCACCAGGGGTGCCGCTCGTCCTACCGTTCCGCCCGGGCCTTGAGCCAGAGCCCCAGGGTTTTCACCGCATCCACCACCGGCCGCAGCCGTTCGCCATCGACGCTCAGGCAATACTCCACGCGCGGCGGAACCTCGGGATGGACGGTACGGACAATCAGCCCCGCCTCTTCCAGTGCGCGAAGCTCGGCGGTCAGCACCCGCTGGGAAATCTCCGGCATGTCGCGGCGCAGCTCATTGAAGCGTTTGCTGCCGGCAGTGCTGGAGGCTTTGCGAACCGAGGCGCAGGCACCGTCAGCGGTGTAAGCATTACGCTGCCAGGCGTCGGCTTTGCCGCCTGATCGCGGACGGAGTCCGCTCCTACGAAAACCGCCGCACCAAATTCACCGGCGCCGTAGGAGCAACTGTCTTCATTTGAAAGTCCGTGCCTGCCTTTCCCCTCTCCCCTGCCCTGGCTGCGCGCCCCGCGCCAAAGGGTTAGAGAGAAGGCAAGCTTCACGGAGGAGTCATAAACAACGTAGGAGCGGACTCTGTCCGCGATCGACAGCAGGCCACGCTAAGACTGAACATCCCCCGCCGGCCGCAGGATCAAGCACCCCAGGGGCGGCAGGTCCAGCGCCAGGGATTGGCTCTGCCCGTGGGACTCCAGCGGGTCGCTGTCGAGCGAGCCGCGGCTCCCCGCGCCCGAGCCGCCGAAGCTGTCGGCATCGCTGTTGAGCAGGACCTGCCAGTGCCCGGCCAGCGGCACACCAATGCGGTAGTGCGGGCGCGGAACCGGCGTGAAGTTGTGCACCACCAGCAGCGGCGCGCCGTCGCCGGCCAGACGCAGCCAGGCATACACGCTGTTGCGCTGGTCGTCACCGATCAGCCAGTGGAAACCCTCGGCGCGGTCGTCGAAGGCGTGCAGCGCAGGCTCCTCGCACAGCAGGCGGTTCAGCTCGCGCACCAGCGCCTGGGCGCCGAAGTGCTCTGCGTAGCGCAGCAGGTACCAATCCAACTGGCCGTCGTGGTCCCATTCACGCCACTGCCCGAATTCGCAGCCCATGAACAGCAGTTTCTTGCCCGGGTGGGTCCACATCATCGACAGGTACAAACGCAGGTTGGCGAACTGCTGCCAGCGATCGCCCGGCATCTTGCCCAGCAGCGAGCCCTTGCCGTGCACCACCTCGTCGTGGGAGATGGGCAGGATGAAGTGTTCGGAGAAGGCATAGAGCAGGCCAAAGGTCAGCTTGTGGTGGTGGTAGCCGCGGTTGATCGGGTCTTCGCGGATGTACGAAAGGCTGTCGTGCATCCAGCCCATGTTCCACTTGTAGGCAAAGCCCAGCCCGCCCTCTTCCGTGGGTTTGCTGACGCCCGGCCAGGCGGTGGATTCCTCGGCAATCACCAGCGCGCCCGGCGCCTCGGTGTGGACGACGCTGTTGAGGTGGCTGAGGAATTCGATGGCTTCGAGATTCTCGCGGCCGCCGTGGCGGTTGGGGATCCACTCGCCGTCCTTGCGCGAGTAATCGCGGTAAAGCATGGAGGCCACGGCGTCCACGCGCAGCGCATCGATGTGGTACTCGCGCAGCCAGTGCAGCGCCGAGGCCAGCATGAAGCCGTGTACCTCGTTGCGGCCGAGGTTGTAGATGTAGGTATCCCAATCCTGGTGGAAACCCTCGAAGGGGTGCGCGTATTCGTAGAGCGCGGTGCCGTCGAAGTGCGCCAGGCCGTGGGCATCGGTGGGGAAATGCGCGGGTACCCAGTCGAGGATCACACCGATGCCGGCCTGGTGGCAGCGGTCGACGAAGCGGGCGAAGTCCGCCGGGCTGCCGTAGCGCGCAGTGGGTGCGAACAGCGACAGTGGCTGGTAGCCCCAGGAACCGCCGAAGGGGTGCTCCATGATCGGCATCAGTTCGATGTGGGTGAAACCCAGGTCGTTGACGTACGGAATCAGCCGGTCGGCCAGTTCATCCCAGGTCGGCGTACGGTTCTCCACCCACTGCCAGGAACCCGCGTGCAGTTCGTAGATCGACAGCGGCCGGTCCACGCCCTGGCGCTCGCCGCGCTGCTGCATCCATTGCTCGTCTCGCCAGGCGTAGGGCGCCGGGTCCGGAACCCGCGAGCCGGTGGCCGGCGGCATTTCGGTGGCCAGGGCCATGGGGTCTGCCTTGAGCGGCAGCAGCCCATCCTGGCCGAGCAGCTCGTATTTGTAGACCTCGCCCGGCTGCAGGCGCGGAATGAACAGCTCCCAGACACCCGCCGGATACCGCAGGCGCATGACGTGGCGGCGGCCGTCCCACCCATTGAAGTCACCAACCACCGACACCCGCCGCGCATTGGGCGCCCAGACGGCGAAACGCACGCCGGGCACGCCGTCGATCTCCATCACTTGTGCGCCCAGGCACCTGCCCAGCTGGCGGTGGTTGCCCTCGGCGAAAAGATAGAGGTCCAGCTCGCTGATCGACGGTCCGAAAGCGTAGGGGTCTTCGGTGACCTGCTCGTGCTCTGGCCAGTGGATGCGCAGGCGATAGGCCGTTTTTTGCGGCAGGCGTGCGATGAACAACCCACCGGCATCCACCGTATCCATGGCGGCAAGGAGCTCTTCCTGCGGCGACAGCAACTCCACCGCCAGCGCGCCGGGGAGCCACGCGCGCACCAACTCGCCCTCTTCATCACGGTGCGGGCCGAGGAAGGCGAAGGGATCGGCGTGGTCGGCACGCTGCAGATGGTCCAGGTCGCTACGCGGTGTCATGTACGTCCTCCAATCAGGTGGCGCGCCAGTTCGAATAGTCCTTGCAGCGGTACTTCCAGCCAGTCGGGCCGGTGGCCCGCCTCGTAAAGCACTTCGTAGGCCGCTTTCTCCAGGCTGAACAGCGCCAGCGCGGCGCCCTCGCCTTCGCGGCCGTGCCACTCGTGGGGCAGGTCGACGGCCGCCGCGCGGTAGGCCGCAAGAAAGGCTTCGCGGGCCTCGCGACGGTAGCGCAGGGCCAGTTCCGCGCGGGTGGCCTGCACGTCGGCCGGCGCTTCGGTGCCCTGGGCGCTGCGCAGGGCCATGGCGGCGGCGTAATCGAAGGAGCGCAGGACGCCGGTCACGTCCTTCAGCGGGCTATGGCGCTGGCGGCGCTCGGCCAGCGGTCGGTTCGGCTCGCCCTCGAAGTCGATGAGGAAGGCGTCGCCCTGCACGACCAGGACCTGGCCCAGGTGCAGGTCGCCGTGGACACGGATCATCACCCCACCCTCCGCCAGGCGCGCCAGGTTGCCCACCGCCTGCAGCAGCTCGCCGCGTTTCTCCAGCAGCCAGTCGACCATCACGCCGCCGCGCTCGTCCAGGTGGCCGCGTGCCCCCTGCAACGCCTCCAGCGCCTGTTCGATCTGCGTGCTGATGCTGCTGGTCCACAGCGCGCTGTCGACAGCGGCGCTGCGATGCAGGCCGAACTCGGGTTCGTCGGCGGCCTCGGACAACAGCTGATGCATCTCGCCCAGGCGCTGGCCGAGCCGGCCGGCGAACAGGCGCAGTTCCTCCATCACGTCGAATTCCGGTTCGGGTGCATCCGGGCCGGGCAGCGGGCCGTCGCGCATGGCACGCTCCAGCTGGTTCAGCGTCCAGCTCCAGGCGTCGCCCTGGTTGCTCAGGTAGCCCTGCAGCAGCATCAGCGTGTGTGGTTCTCCTCGGGCGTCGATGCGACGCACCTCGCCCAGCAGCGGCGCAATGTTGGCGAAGCCGCGTCGGCTCAGGTAGCCGCCCATTTCCGCCTCCGGGTGCACGCCGGGGAAGACCCGGCGCAGCAACTTGAGCAGCAGCCGGTTGCCGATCAGTGCCGAGCTGTTGGACTGGTCGACACTGAGCACTCGGATTTCTGCGTCATCGTCGATCTCGCCGTATTGCGGCAGCCCCGGCTGCGGCAGGAATTGCAGTTCGCCGGCGGGGCCTTGCAGCGTTGCAGTCTCGCGCAGCAGGCGCAGTACGAGGCGGCTGAATGCCGGCAAGGCGAAGGCATCGGTGAGCAGGCCGACCTTGCGGCCGCGGCGCAGTCGCGCCAGCGCGAGTTGCTGGGGCAGGTCGTTGCCGGAGCTGCCTTTCTCCGGCACGGCGGCCAGCGGCAGTTGGTAATGCTCGGCACCTTCCGCTCCGTTGACTTCCACTTCCGCCAGCATCGGCGCGGCGTCCGCGTCGGCCAGTGGCATGGCATAGAGCAGACGGGCACTGCCTGCCTCCAGCCGGCCTCTGGCGAACCAGCGGCGCTTGGGCAGGTAGCGCGGCAGCGAATCGCTCTCCAGCAGTTCGCGCGCTGCGCCGTGCATGATTTCGCTCAGGCGCTGGGCGAGCACCAGGGTCGGCAACTCGGGCATGCGTTCCACTGGCTGGACGTGCCACGCGGGCATCTGCTGGCTGTCCGCCAGGTAGAACCAGTAGAAGCCATAGGGCGGCAGGGTCAGCAGGTAGGTCATCCGGCCGATGGGCGGGAAGGACGAGCCGCCGAGCATTTCCACCGGCACGCGACCGTCAAAGGCCGACAGGTCCAGCTCCACCGCCTGGGCGGCGCTGGACAGGTTGGCAACGCAAAGGATGGTGTCTTCGCTCGTGCCCTCGCCATTCTCCGTCCGGTATTGCCGCAGGTAGGCGAGGATGCGCCGGTTCGGTGGCGACAGCATGCTGATGCTGCCACGGCCGAAGGCCTTCTGCTGTTTGCGCACGCCCAGCAGGCGCCGCATCCAGTTCAGCAGTGAATGCTGGTCGCGCGCCTGGGCCTCAACGTTGACGGTCTGGTAACCGTAGAGCGAATCGAGGATCGGCGGCAGCACCAGGCTCGCCGGGTCGGCACGGGAGAACCCTCCGTTGCGGTCCACCGACCATTGCATGGGAGTACGGACACCGTCGCGGTCGCCCAGGTAGATGTTGTCGCCCATGCCAATCTCATCGCCGTAGTACAGGGTCGGCGTGCCGGGCATGGACAGCAGCAGGCTGTTGAGCAACTCGATGCGCCGGCGGTCGCGCTCCACCAGCGGAGCCAGTCGGCGGCGAATCCCCAGGTTGATGCGCGCGCGGCGGTCGGCGGCGTAGTAGTTCCAGAGGTAGTCGCGCTCATCGTCGGTGACCATCTCCAGGGTCAGCTCATCGTGATTGCGCAGGAAGATCGCCCACTGGCAGTTGTCCGGAATCGACGGGGTCTGGCGCAGGATATCGGTGATCGGAAAGCGATCTTCCTGGGCGATGGCCATGTACATGCGTGGCATCAACGGGAAGTGGAAAGCCATGTGGCATTCGTCGCCGGGGCCGCCGTCCGTTCCGCCGCCCATCCCTCCAAAATAGGGCCGCGTGTCTTCTGGCCACTGGTTGGCCTCGGCCAGCAGCATGCGGTCCGGGTAGTGGGCGTCCAGCTCGGCGCGGATGCGCTTGAGCACCACATGGGTTTCGGGGAGGTTTTCGTTGTTGGTGCCGTCGCGCTCGATCAGATACGGAATGGCGTCCAGGCGCAGGCCGTCCACGCCCATGTCCAGCCAGTAGCGCATGACCCCGAGCACCGCGCGCAGCACCTGCGGGTTGTCGAAGTTGAGGTCAGGCTGGTGCGAATAGAAACGATGCCAGAAGTACTGCTCGGCCACCGGATCCCAGGTCCAGTTGGACTGTTCGCTGTCGATGAAGATGATCCGCGTCTGGTCGTACTTGCTGTCGTCGTCGGACCACACGTACCAGTTGCGCGCCTGGGAGCCCTTCTTCGCCCGCCGCGCGCGCTGGAACCAGGGGTGCTGATCGGACGTGTGGTTGATCACCAGTTCGGTGATTACCCGCAGGCCGCGCTCGTGCGCCGCATCGATGAAGCGCCGCGCATCGGCCAGGGTGCCGTAGTCCGGGTGCACGCCCTTGTACATGGCGATGTCGTAGCCGTCATCGCGCCGTGGCGAAGGGTAGAACGGCAGCAGCCAGAGGGTGTTCACGCCCAGCTCGGCAATGTAGTCGAGCTTCTCGATCAAACCGCGGAAGTCGCCGATACCGTCGTTGTTGGCGTCGAAGAAAGACTTCACGTGCAACTGGTAGATGACCGCGTCCTTGTACCAGAGCGGGTCGTCGAGGAAGGGGCGGGTCTTGCGCTTGGCCATGGTCGCAAATCCTCTTCAGGTCTCGGGGTGCAGGCGCCAGATGCCGAACGGCAGGTGCCAGGGCTCGATGCGCATCCATTGGCGCTTGCCTTGCCAGGTCCAGCGGTGGCCGTTCATCAGGTCTTCGCCGCCCATGGCAGCCTCATCGGGCAGGCCGAACTCCCACAGCGGCAGCTCGAAATCCGCTTCCTGGGCGTTCTCCGGGTCAAGGCTGACCGCCACCAGGATGAAGTTGGAGAGGTCGGCGGTGCGCTTGCCGAACAGCAGGATGTTGTCGTTGAAAGCGTGATAGGCCTGGAAGCCGAGGTGGCTGTGCAGCGCCGGGTTCTCACGGCGGATGCGATTGAGCCGGGTGATCTCGCCGACGATGTTGCCGTGGCCGTGGTAGTCGCGCTGACGCAGCTGGTACTTTTCCGAGTCGAAGTACTCTTCCTTGCCGGGCACGGGGTCTGCCTCGCACAGCTCGAAGCCCGAGTACATGCCCCACAGACCGGAGCCCATGGTCGCCAGCGCGGCGCGGATGAGGAAGCCGGCGCGCCCGGAGCGCTGCAGGAAATACGGGTTGATGTCCGGCGTATTGACGAAGAAATTCGGCCGGTAGCAGTCACGCAGCGGCGGCTCATTGAGTTCGCTGAGGTATTGCTCCAGCTCCGCCTTGGTATTGCGCCAGGTGAAGTAGCTGTAGCTCTGGCTGAAACCGACCTTGCCCAGGCGCGCCATCATCGCCGGGCGGGTAAAGGCCTCGGCGAGGAAGATCACTTGCGGATGTTCGCGGCGCACTTCGGCGATCAGCCATTCCCAGAACGGCAGCGGCTTGGTGTGCGGGTTATCGACGCGGAACAGGTTGACGCCCTGCTCCGCCCAGCCCCGCACCACGTCGAGCAGAGCAAGCCAGAGATCGGGCACCGCGTCTGGCGCATAGAAGTCGACGTTGACGATGTCCTCGTACTTCTTCGGCGGGTTCTCCGCGTGGCGGATACTGCCGTCGGCGCGCCAGCTGAACCAGCCGGGATGTTCGCGCAGCCAGGGGTGGTCGGGCGAACACTGGATGGCGAAATCCAGGGCGATTTCCAGGCCGTGCCCGCGGGCGGCGTTCACCAACTCGCGGAAATCCTCCAGTGTGCCCAGCTGCGGATGCACCGCCTCATGACCGCCTTCCTCGCTGCCGATGGCGTAGGGGCTGCCGGGGTCCTCCGGGCCGGCCTGCAGGCTGTTGTTGCGACCCTTTCGATGGGTGTGACCGATGGGATGGATCGGTGTGAAATAGAGCACGTCGAAGCCCATCGCGGCGATGTCCGGCAGGCGCCGGTGGACATCGGCGAAGGTGCCGTGTTGCCCGGGGACTGTGCTTTCCGAGCGCGGGAACAGCTCGTACCAGCTGGCGAACTCGGCCAGCGGGCGCTCCACATCCAGCTCGAAGGTCAGGCTGCGGGTCAGGTAGGGGCGGTGCTCGGCGCGTTGCATCACCTCCAGGGTTCGCCGCGCCATGAACAGGCCGAAGCGTTCCTCGCGGCCCTGGTTGTCCTGCAGTTGGCGAACGATCTGTGCGAGCTCCGCCTCGCAATCTTCCGGCGCGCTCTGCAGCACGTTGTGCAGCAGCTCGATGCCCTCGCGGAACTCCAGGTCCACCATCTGCCCGGCGGCGTATTTCTTTTCCAGCTCGTAGCGAAAGCTCGCGTAGCTGTCGATCCAGGCCAGCACAATGAATTCGCTGCGGCCGATCCGGGTCGGGGTGATGTGTGCCTCCCAGTGGTCGTTGCCCAACGGCTGCATGGGCGTCTTCTGCCAGGGCTGGCCCTTGCTCTCGCGCCAGGCGACTTCGGCAGCCAACTTGTCGTGGCCATCACTGAAGATGCGCGCATGGATGCGTGATGCACGGTGGGTGATTGCCTTGGCGGCAAAGCGCCCGCTTTCCAGGCGCGGCTCCACGTCTTCGATGACAATGCGCGCCTCGTTGGCGGCAGCCTCGGCTCTGCTTGCCGGATTCTCCAGTTCCATCGCGGCGCCCTCCTCGCGGCGGTGCGCGCCCCTGGCGCGCTCGTGGGTGGATTGCCTCGCTACAGGGGTTGGGAACGACGAGAGGTGGGCAAGTTCAGGCTAATTGCGCGAGCGGTTCGCTCAAGAGGTTTTCCGTTTGGCCGCGGGCTTGCTGGCGGTGCTCTTTTTCGCCGCTGCGTTGGCGGCAGTGCGCTTCTTGCCATCGCCCTTGAGGCTGCGCTTGAGCAACTCGGTGAGGTCGATGATGTCGGCGCCTTCACTGCTTTTCGCTTCTGCTTGCGGGACGTTCTCCAATTGCCCCTTGGCGGCCTTCTGCTCGACCAGAAGGTGGATCTCCTCGCTGAAGCTGTCTTCGTATTCTGCTGGCTTCCAGTGGCCGGTCATGTCCTTGACCAGGCGCTCGGCCATTTCGCTTTCGCGCTTGTCCAGCTTGACCTTGCCCAGTGCGAGGCCCAGTTCGTCCACCTCACGCACGTCCGCCGGCCAGCGCAGGGTCATCAGCAGGATGGCGTCGCCCTCCTCGCGCAGCATCGCCAGGTGCTGGCGGCTGTGCATCACCAACTGGCAGACGGCAGCCTTGCCAGTCTTCTTCAAGGTATCGCGCAGCAGCACGTAAACCTTCTCGCCGCGCTTTTCCGGCGTCAGGTAATAGGGCGAGTCGTAGAACGGCACGGGAATCTCATCGATCTCGATGAAGCTGAGGATGTCGATGGTCTGGGTCGCCTCGGGCCGGGCGGCGCGGATTTCCTCCTCGCTGATCACCACATAGCGGCCCTTCTCCAGCTCCACGCCCTTGACGATGTGTTCCCGGGGCACTTCCTTGCCGGTGATCTTGTTCACCCGCTTGTAGCCCACCGGTTCCAGGCTGCGCTCGTCGAGCCAGTCAAAATCGGTGCCGCTGGAGCGCGAGGCGCTGTTGAGCGCCACCGGGATGTGCACCAGGCCGAAGCTGATGGCACCTTTCCAGATCACACGGGCCATGGGTATTTCTCCTGCAGGATCACGCCGTCGTCGAAGTACACGCGGCCTTCGCCATCGATGTCGCGTACTCGGTCGAGCATCCGCTGCGCCGCCGCTTCAGCTTCGGCGATGTTGCGGCTGCCGGGCGCGTAGACCCAGAGCACCACCACCGCCGCGCCTTCGCGGGTGACCTGGTACTCGATCAGGCCGGTGTAACGGCCGTTCTCGAACATGGCGTCGGTCCAGGCGCAGGCCTGGAGAAACTCACGGAACATCGCGGTCCTCCCGCTGCTGTTCGGGGTGGTTTGCAGACAGGCCGCCCGGCCCAGCCTTGTGCTCCACGCCGTGGGGCAAGCAGTGCAGCACCAGCAGCGCCAACAAGGTGCCCAGCACCGCCGTCGCCGAGTGCCCGAGGCCGACGCTGATGCCGATAGCGGTGCTCAGCCAGAGGCCGGCCGCCGTGGTCAGGCCCTTCACGTCGGACGCCCGGTTGCCCTTGAGGATGGTGCCGGCGCAGAGGAAACCGATACCCGCGGCGATCCCCTGGATCACCCGGCTCACCGCATCGGCCTGGGCGCCGCCCTCGTGAATCGCCATGACGAAAAGCGCTGCGCCAAGCGTTACCAGCATGTGCGTGCGCAGCCCGGCGGCCTTGCCCTTGCTTTCTCGCTCATAGCCCAGCACCCCGCCCAGCAGCACAGCCAGGGAAAGGCGCAGCGAGGCGCGGGTGATCTGCTCGACTTCGCTGAGGTCGGAGAACTCGGCGACCAGCGTGGCCCAGACGCGTTCCAACATATCCATGGCGGGCTCCACAAACCCTCATAAGAGTGCAGACCCGCCCGGAGCCGATTTGGTTTGCAGAATTTTCTTCGCGGCGCGCTTTCGCCTGCTACGGCAATGCGCCCGGCGCGCGGGAGCAGTGTCGGGCTATGGTCTCCAGTCGACGCCAGAATCCGCGAGATAGGCATCCACGGCGGCGCCGACGGTCGGATGGAAGGCCGACTCGCCCAACCCCTCGAACAGTTCGAACTGCTTCATCTTGTCCTTCACCGGGTCTTTCATCTCGGCGAACTGCAACTCGACGCCGCGCTGCTCCAGCACCTTGTCCAACTCGGCGAGCATGTCGGCGGAGGTGACATCGATGCTGGTCACCGGGCTCGCGGCGATCACCAGCCGCTGCACAGGCGTGGGCGACTCGTCCAGCGCGGCCAGCACCTGGTTCTGGAACTGCTCGGCATTGGCGAAGAACAGCGGCGCATCCCAGCGCAGCAGCACCAGGCCGGGTATGCGCCGGGCATTCGGGTAACGCGTTACGTCGTGATAACCACGCACTCCGTCGACCCGCCCGAGCACCGCATGGTGCGGCCGCCAGCCGTCCCAGAGGAACTCGATCACCGAGATCACCACGGCGATGCAGATGCCCGGAATGGCACCGAACACCGCCACCCCGGCGAAGCAACTGATGGACAGCCAGAATTCCCAGGGCTGCATGCGATAGATGCGCTTCAGGTCAGTGAACTCGAACAACCCCAGCGCGGCGGCAATCACCACCGCCGCCAGCGCGCTGTTGGGCAGGTGCTGCATGAGGTTGGGCGCCACCAGTAACAGCAGGGTCACCGCCAACGCGCCGATAATGCCGGTCAGTTGGGTTTTCGCCCCGGCCGCCTCGGCCACTGGCGTGCGCGAGGAGCTGCTGCTGATGGGAATGCCCTGGAACAGCCCGGAGGCGACATTCGCCACGCCCAGGCCGAACATTTCCTGATCAGGGTTCACCGGCGTCTTCAATCGCGCTGCGTAGGTCCGCGACAGCACGCTGGTGTCGGCGAAGGACACCAGCGCCACGGCGACTCCGCCGAGCACCACTTCCACCAGGTCGATATCGCTTACCCAGGGGAAGGCGAGCGAGGGCAACCCTTGCGGCAACTGGCCCAGCACCTGGACACCATGGCTGCCAAGATCGAGCAGGCTCACCGCCAGCGTCGCCAGGATCACCGCGATGAGGATGCCCGGTAGGCGCTTGTATGGCTTGAGCAGCAGGATCAGCGCCAGGCTACCGGCGCCCACGGCGAAGCTCATCCAGTTGGCGCGGCCCTCCAGCAGTGCCTGGCCCAGCGACCAGAGATCGCGCAGCGGCCCCTGGCTGTCGACCTTCAGGCCGAACAGCTTGGGCAACTGGCTGATCAACACCGTGAGCGCAATACCGTTCATGTAGCCGTAGCGGATCGGCTTGGACAGCAGCTCGGTGATGAAGCCCAGGCGCAGCAAGCCGGCCACCATGCACACCGCGCCGGACACCAGGGCCATCAGGCTGGCGATGGCGATAGCCCGCTGCGGGTCGCTCGCCGCGTACTGCACCACCACCGCAAGGATAGGTGCCGCCAGCGCCGAGTCGGGACCGAGCACCAGGATGCGGCTGGGCCCGAACAGCGCGTAGGCCAGCAGCGGGATGATGGTCGCGTACAGACCGTAGATGCCCGGCACACCGGAAGCCTCGGCGTAGGCAATACCCACCGGCACCAGCATGGTGGTCAGCACCAGGCCGGCGGCCAGGTCCTTCGGCAGCCAGCTCGCCTGGTAATTGCGCAGGGTCACGAGGCCGGGCAGCCAGCGCTGCCAGTCGAAGCCGGAACGAGGGCGCGGCGAGGTGTCGGACATCGGGGAAAGGCTCCAGGCGAAGACAGCGCAAGGTTCGAGCGAAGCGGCAACCTTATCGTCAGACAGCGTAGTTCAGCACTCGAACGGCCTTTAACCGAGGTCTGCCGGCAGCTCGCCGATTCGCACCTAAACTTCATTCCTGCCAGACACGAGCACAGAGACGCCCGGCCATGAGCAGTTTGTTCGACGCTATCCTACTTGGGCTACTCGCCTTGCTGCCCCTGATCAATCCACCGACGACGGTGGCCCTCTTCCTTGCCCTGTCGCAGGGGTTCAGCCGCGAAGAGAAGAACCAGCAGGCCCTGCTGACCGCCTGCTACGTGTTCATCATCATGACGCTCACCTACTACATCGGCGAATTCATCATGGGGGTGTTCAGCATCTCCATCCCGGGCCTGCGTATCGCTGGAGGCGGCATCCTCTGCATCATTGGCGCGCGCATGCTGTTCCCCAACCCCGTGCCCTCCCCCGATCCCGCTGACGGCGTGCCCGAGCGGACCAGCTTCGCCTTCATCCCGCTGGCCATGCCCAGCACTGCCGGGCCTGGCACCATCGCAATGATCATCAGCTCGTCGGCCAGCATCAAGAACAGCACCAGCTTCCCGCATTGGGTGGTGCTGGTGGCGCCGCCGCTGATCTTCCTGTGCACCGCACTGATCCTCTGGGGCTGCCTGCGCGCCTCGGACCTGATCATGAAAGCCACGGGCAAATCCGGCATCGATGCCATTTCGCGGCTGATGGGCTTCCTGCTGGTCTGCATGGGCGTGCAGTTCGCCATCAACGGCCTGGTGGAGGTCGTGCAGGGGCTCATCACTGCCAATGCGCGGTAACAGCTGAGCTCCGAGCGGGTGGCAACCGTGTAGGAGCGAGCTCGCTCGCGAACGCATGACACCGGATGTCCCGACGTGAAGCCGTGTTCGCGAGCAAGCTCGCTCCTACAGATAAGAAGTCGACTCCTGGCGCGGGCCGATTAGTAGCAACTGAGCTCCGAGCGGGTGGCAACCGTGTAGGAGCGAGCTCGCTCGCGAACGCATGGCACCGGATGTCCCGGCATGAAGCCGGGTTCGCGAGCAAGCTCGCTCCTACAGATAAGCAGCCGACATCTGGCGCGCGCCGATTAGTAACAACTGCGCTCCGAGCGGGTGGCAACCGTGTAGGAGCGAGCTCGCTCGCGAATGCATGGCACCGGTTCCCCCGGCATGAAGCCGGGTTCGCGAGCAAGCTCGCTCCTACAGATAAGCAGTCGACTTCTGGCGCGCGCCGATTAGTAACAACTGCGCTCCAAGCGGATGGCAACCGTGTAGGAGCGAGCTCGCTCGCGAACGCAGGGCACCGGATGCCCCGGCGTGAAGCCGGGTTCGCGAGCAAGCTCGCTCCTACAGATAAGCAGCCGACATCTGGCGCTGGCCGACTAGTAACAGCTGAGCTCCGAGCGGGTGGCAACCATGTAGGAGCGAGCTCGCTCGCGAACGCATGGCACCGGATGTCCCGGCATGAAGCCGGGTTCGCGAGCAAGCTCGCTCCTACAGATAAACAGTCGACTTCTGGCGCGGGCCGATTAGTAGCAACTGAGCTCCGAGCGGGGGCAACCGTGTAGGAGCGAGCTCGCTCGCGAACGCAGGGCACCGGATGCCCCGGCGTGAAGCGAAGTTCGCGAGCAAGCTCGCTCCTACAGAATACGAAAAAGCAGTCAGTTACCGGCGCTGGCCAGCAATCGCTGGGCGCGGGCCAGTACCGGGGCGTCAACCATCTGCCCGTCGACCTGGAAGGCCGCCGCACCGCTTTCCGAGGCAGCCACCACTCGCCGTGCCCAATCCAACTCGTCGGCACTGGGAGCCAACGCCGCATGCACCACGCCCACCTGCCTGGGATGAATACACAGCGCGCCGAGCAACCCGAGGTCGCGGCCATGGCGGATGGTT
Source organism: Pseudomonas sp. PVC-3-1 (assembly GCF_057444315.1). Taxonomy (NCBI): domain Bacteria; kingdom Pseudomonadati; phylum Pseudomonadota; class Gammaproteobacteria; order Pseudomonadales; family Pseudomonadaceae; genus Pseudomonas; species Pseudomonas sp. PVC-3-1. Next base: position 4,216,872 of record NZ_CM172023.1, on the reverse strand, counting down.
GCGGCAAAGCCTTCAGCGTCATCGAACGCCGGGAACACGGTATCCAGCGGCGGCTGCAGGTCATTCACCCGCGAATGCAGCAGCAGGCTCAGGCGCACCTGGTCGTAGACCACCGCAGCAGCCGGGGTGCCACTGCTCATGCCGATGTCCAGCGCCAGGTCGAGGCCGCCGAAGGTCAGGCGTTCCACGCCTTCGCAAGCGGCGATTTCGCCCAGCGCGAGCAGCCCGCGGGCGCTTTCGATCAACGGCCACACCGGTTTGCCACAGGACGCGGCGATGCGCACCTGCATCGCCCGTTCGGCCTTGGGCAGCAGAAGGCCGATGACGCCGGGCAGGCGCCTGCACAGCTCGAGATCGGCCGCTTGCTCCGGGTCGCCGGCGGCGTTCACCCGCACCCGCACACGTGCCTCCGGGTTGGCGGCGAGAAAGGCTTCGAGATTCTCGCGGGCCTGTGCCTTGAGCGATGGCTCGACGGCGTCCTCGAAGTCGACGATCACGGCATCGGCGCCGCTGGCCAGGGCCTTGGCAAAGCGCTCCGGGCGGCTGCCGGGCACGAACAACGCGGCTCGTACGATCGAATCCATGGGGCTTTTCTGGCTCACTGGGCTCTCCTGGGTCATACCGCGCCCTGCTCGTGCAGGCGCTGGATATCTCCGGCGGTATACCCCAGTTCCTGCAGCAGGTCATCAGTCTGCTCACCCAGGGCCGGCACGGCATCCATGCGCGGTGCGTAGGCGTTGCTGTTCACCGGTGGCAAAAGCGCCGGCAGGCGGCCTGCCGGGCTGTCGATTTCGCGCCAGCGGTCACGGGCGGCCAGCTGCGGGTGCTGCCACAGGCCACGCATGTCGTTGACGTGGGCGTTGGCGATCTGCGCTTGCTCCAGGCGTGCGACCACCTGTTCGGCCTGCAGTGTGGCGAAGGCCCCGACGATCAGCCCACGCAGCGCGTCGCGGTTGCTTACCCGCAGGCTGGTGGCGGTGAAACGCGCATCGACCGCCAGTTCCGGACGCTGCAGGACGATTTCGCAGAACAGCTTCCACTCGCGCTCATTCTGCACGCCGAGCATGACGCTGCCGCCATCGCCGGTGGGGAACGGCCCGTAAGGATAGATGGTGGCGTGGGCAGCACCGGCGCGCGGCGGCTGCGACTGGCCTTCGAAGGCGTAGTACATGGGAAAGCCCATCCACTCGGCCATGCCTTCGAGCATCGACACCTCGACACGGCTGCCCTCCCCGGTTCTGCCGCGCAACAGCAACGCCGAAAGGATGCCGCTGTAGGCATACATGCCGGCGGAGATGTCGGCGATGGAACAACCGGCCTTGGCCATCTCGTCGGCGCCGGGGCCGCCGGTCACCGAGAGGAAGCCGCTTTCGCTCTGGATCAGCAGGTCGTAGGCCTTCTTCTGTTCATAAGGGCCGCCTTCGCCGTAGCCGGAAATGTCGCAGACGATCAGCCGCGGAAAGCGCTCGTGCAGCGCTTCGAACGACAGGCCCAGGCGCGCGGCGGCGCCGGGCGCGAGGTTCTGCACCAGCACGTCGGCGGTTTCCAGCAGTTGTTCCAGTACGGCCTGCGCCGGCTCCTGCTTGAGGTCCAGCGACAGGCTTTCCTTGGAGCGGTTGGTCCAGACGAAGTGCGAGGAAAGACCACGCACGCGTTCGTCATAGCCACGGGCGAAATCGCCGACGCCGGGGCGCTCGATCTTGATCACACGGGCGCCGAGATCGGCCAGCTGGCGGGTGCAGAACGGCGCGGCGATGGCGTGTTCCAGGCTGATGACGGTGATGCCGTCGAGGGGACGCGAACTCATGGGCAACTCCAGACGCCGGCCGGCTGGCCAACGCGAATTCTTCAGAAATTTCGGGCGGTGGGATCGGGCGACCATGTCGCCCGCGAATCTCTCTCGGGTGAGGTCGCCGTCAGTGGAAGACGCCCAGCTCCGGCAGCTCATGCAGACGCCAGCTGGCCTGCACCAGGCGGTCCGCTTCAGCCTCGCTGCGCTGGCCGGCGAAGGCCAGCAGGCGACGGAACTTGTCCTCCAGCTCCGCTCGGCTCAGACCGTTGCCCGGATCGCCCTTGGGCTCGTCGATGGCGCCGTGCAGCTGGCGGCCGTCGGTGGTCAGCACGTCGACGCGGCCGAGCCAGCGCCGCGGGTAGGCACCGTCCACCTCCGCGTCGAGCTGCATGCTGACCTTCTCGCGGAAAGCGGAAACCTCGGCGTCGCTCAGGGAGAACTCCTCGAACTCCACCAGCCCGGCCTTGCCGTGCACGGCGATCAGGCCCAGCACGGTGCCCATGGAGAACTTCGCCTGATGCACCGTCTGCGGCACCACCACGCGGCCCAGCACATCGATGGCGCCCTGGTGCACGCGAGTGGTGACCCTGGCGATGTCGCCGTGCTTGAGCCCTTCGCGCTGCATCAGGCCCAGCAGCGCATCGGCGGCGGGATGGGTATGGCGGCAGGAGGCGTGGAACTTGTAGGAGGTCTCGCAGAGCGCCCAGCGGGTACCCAGACCATCCACCAGCCTGCTTGGGTCGGCGTCGCTGGACATGCCGGCGGCCATGCCCTGCTCGCCTTCGAGGATGTTCTGCGCGCCGGTCAGGCCATCGGCCGTCAGGTAGGCGGCGAGCAGACCATCAGCGGCGGCCTTGGCGGTATGCAGCTGCTTGGAGTCGGCGGCATCGCGGAGGAATTCCCAGAGCCCGGCGGCCTGGGTGCCAGCGCTGCCCAGGCAGTTGACGAACTGCCGGCTGTCCAGTCCCAGCAGCTTGCCCACGGCCACCGCGGCGGCCAGGGTGCCGACCGTGGCGGTGGTATGGAAGATGCGGTAGTGCGAGCGACCGAGGAACTCGCCGATGCGGATGCCCGCTTCGTAGCCGGCGACGCTGGCGAGAATCAGCTCGCGTCCGGACTTGCCCAGTTCCTGCGCGGCCGCCAGCGCCGCCGGGAAGACCACCGTGGCCGGGTGCAGCACGGAGCTGTTGTGCAGGTCGTCCTGCTCCACCAGGTGCGAGCTGGCGCCATTGACCAGGGCGGCGAAGTAAGCGGAAGTCGAGGTGCCATCCACCAGCACGCGGCTCTTGCCGGTTGCCGGGCCCATGCGCTGGGCGTAGCGCTGGAACAGCGGAATGGGATGGCGGTTCTGGCTGGCCAGGGCGGAACCGAGCCAGTCGAGGAAAAGCTCCTCGGTGTACTCGACCACGGACGTGGGCAGGTCTTCGTAGCGCAGGCCTGCAAGGAACTCGGCAAGGGCGTGGGTATTATTCATTGCTTGTCGTCCCGGTCGATTAGAAAGAGCGCGGCAGTTCGAGCAGGTGCTCGGCCACGTAGGACAGGATCAGGTTGGTGGAGATCGGCGCCACCTGGTACAGACGCGTCTCGCGGAACTTGCGCTCAACGTCGTATTCGTTGGCAAAGCCGAAGCCGCCGTGGGTCTGCAGGCAGGCGTTGGCCGCCTCCCAACTGGCCTTGGCGGCCAGGTACTTGGCCATGTTGGCAGCGGCGCCGGCGTTCTTGCCGCTGTCGTATTCCTCGCAGGCACGCCAGCGCATCAAGTCGGCGGCCTCGATCTCGATATGCGCCTCGGCGATGGGGAACTGCACGCCCTGGTTCTGCCCGATGGGACGGCCGAACACCACGCGGTCGCGGGCGTACTGCGCGGACTTCTCGGTGAACCAGCGGCCATCGCCGATGCACTCGGCGGCGATCAGCGTGCGCTCGGCGTTGAGACCGTCGAGGATGTACTTGAAGCCCTTGCCTTCTTCGCCGATCAGGCTGCTGGCCGGCAGCTCCAGGTTGTCGAAGAACAGCTCGTTGGTCTCGTGGTTGACCATGTTGGCGATAGGCTGCACGGTCAGGCCGTTGCCGATGGCTTCACGCAGGTCGACGAGGAAGATCGACATGCCCTCGGACTTCTTCTTCACCTCGGCCAGCGGCGTGGTGCGGGCCAGCAGGATCATCAGGTCGGAATGCTGGATGCGCGAGATCCACACCTTCTGGCCATTGATCACGTACTTGGCGCCTTTACGCACGGCGGTGGTCTTGATCTTGGTGGTGTCGGTGCCGGTGGTGGGCTCGGTGACGCCCATGGACTGCAGGCGCAGTTCGCCGCTGGCGAGTTTGGGCAGGTAGTAGGCTTTCTGCTCCGCGCTGCCGTTCCGCAGCAGGGTGAACATGTTGTACATCTGCCCGTGGATGGTGCCGGAGTTGCCACCGCAGCGGTTCACCTCCTCCAGAATCACCGACGCCTCGGCCAGGCCCAGGCCCGAGCCGCCGTATTCTTCCGGGATCATCGCCGATAGCCAGCCGGCTTCGGTCATGGCGCGGACGAAGTCCTCGGGGAAGCCTTTTTCTTCGTCGATCCTGCGCCAGTATTCGGCGGGGAATTCCGCGCACAATGCGCGCACGCCGTCACGGATGGCCTGGAGTTCTTCGGGGGTAGAGGTCATCGAATCACCTTTCATGTTTTCTTGTTGGAAGCACCGCCAGGGGTGCGATCAGTCGAATTCCACTTCGCCGCGCTGGGCGATGCCGGCGCCATTGCCAGCCCAGACCTCTGCCTTGCCGGGGCCGCTCACGCGCCCACCGACTTCGAATGGTTCGGGGCTGATCAGCGGGCGCAGGCCGCGGTAGGCATAACGGCGCAGGCGCGCTTTGGGGTTGGCGCGGCAGAAAGCGCGCAGGTTCAGGGTGCCGATCAGCGGGCCGTGCACCACCAGGCCGGGGTAGCCCTCGGCCTCGGTGACGTAGGGCCAGTCGTAATGGATGCGGTGGCCGTTGAAGGTCAACGCTGAATAGCGGAACAGCAGGATCGGCGACGGCACCACGGCTTCGCTCCAGTCGCCGGCAGGCAGCGCATCGCCGCTGGCCAGTTTGGGCGGCGTGGGCTCGCGATAGACGATGTCCTGCTCTTCACTGAAGGCCAGGCGGCCATCCTGCTTGAACTCGTGACGCAGGGTGACGAACAGCAGCGAGCCGGTGCGGCCGTGCTTTTCCTCGACATTGAGAATGGTGGTGATTCGAGTCGCGACGCCACCGACTCGCAGTGGCTCGCGGAACTCCAGGCGGCCGCCGGCCCACATGCGGTTGCGCCCATCGGCCGGAGGAAGGAAACCGCCGCGCGCCGGATGGCCGTCAGCGCCCAGGCCCGACTCGACTACTTCGTCCTGAAAGAACATCCAGTGCCACAGCGGCGGCAGCGCGTCGCCTTTTGCTGGCACATCTTCCGCGAGGGTCACGGCCAGACGGCGGACCAGCACGGCACTCAGTTCTTCCTCGCGTTCCTGGGAACGGCCGATCCAGTCGGCGTACGGCGAATCGCTCATGGGTGACCTCTTGGCAGAGTGGATGACGCCGAGCATGCAACAGGGCTTGCGTTCGGCGAATCCACATTTTCATAATCCAGCGTTAAGCTAAATCGAACGCCACTCTCACCCCCAAGCCTAGCGGGAACCCGTTACATGCATTTCGATCTCGCCGACCTGCGTCTTTTCACTCACATCGCTGAAGCCCCCAGCCTCACCCAGGGCGCCCGCCGCGCCCACCTTTCCGCCGCTGCCGCCAGCGCGCGGATCAAGGCGCTGGAGGGCCAGCTCGAGTGCCGCCTGTTGTACCGCGACAACCGTGGCGTCGAGCTGACTCCCGCCGGGGAGCGCCTGCTGCAACACGCACGGCTGATACTGCGGCAGGTGGATCACCTGAAAAGCGACTTCAGCGGCCAGGCTGGCGATCAGGTCGGGCACATCCGCATCTTCGCCAACACCACGGCGTGCACCGAATTCCTGCCGGAGTTGCTGGCCGATTTCCTCGCCGAGCGCCCCGGTGTCAGCGTCGACTTGCAGGAGCGGCTGAACCGCGACATCGTGCGGGCCATCCTCGACGGCTCGGCGGATCTGGGCATCGTTGCCGGCCCGGTGCGCGCCGAAGGTCTGCAGATCGTCCACTTCAGCACCGACCGGCTGGTCCTCGCGGTCGCTCCGGATCATCCCTTGTGCGCCCTGCCCCGGCTGACCCTGGCCGACACGCTGGACTACCCGCATATCGGCCTCCACGAAGGCAGCACCTTGCAGAGCTTCCTGCGCGAACGGGTGGACCGCATGGGAGGCGAGCTGAACCTGCGCATCCAGGTCGCCAGCTTCGAGGCCATCTGCCGAATGATCGAGGCCGGCGTCGGCATCGGCGTCATCCCGGAAACCGCCGCCGTGCGCCACAGCCGCACCATGAACCTGCACATATTGCCGCTGGACGAGCCCTGGGTGGTGCGCGAGCGCAGCGTGTTGTTGCGCGACCGCGAAGCCCTGCCCGCCTGCGCCCGTGCGCTGGTGGACCTGTTGCGCGATATGCAGGACGCCGGTTCGCCCCGATAAGCTGGCGCGCGGCTTTGCATTGCCACGCCTAAATCCATATGATGCATATATGTATTGTTATGATTTATATGGATGACGGACTTATGGGCATCATTAACCTGGATGACGACCTGCACGACCAACTGCGCCGCGCAAGCTCCGTCGCGTGCCGTTCGATCAACGCCCAGGCGGCGTTCTGGATCAAGATCGGCATGCTCTGCGAACTGGAACCGACCCTGAGCTTCAACGACATCGTCACCCGCGAACTTCAGGAAGCCGGGGTGAAATACCCCGCCGCCGGAGGTGCCAAGTGATCAAGACCCCGGCGGAACTGGCGCTGATGAGGGAGTCTGGACGCTTGCTGGCAGAGGTTTTCGGCTTCGTCGACAGGCTGCCGCTGGAAGGCATGACCACTCTGGAAGTGAACGACCAGGTCGAGCGCTACATCGTCGACGAACTCCAGGCTCGGCCGGCCAGCAAGGGGCAGTATGGCTTCGCCTACGCACTCAACTCCTCGCGCAACCAGGTGGTCTGCCATGGCGTGCCGTCCGAGGCGGACCGTCTGCAAGGCGGCGACATCGTCAACTTCGACATCACCCTGGAGAAAAACGGTTTCATCGCCGATTCGAGCAAGACCTACCTGATCGGCAAGGTCAGTCCCGCAGCAAAGCACCTGGCGGAAATCACCTACGAAGCGATGTGGAAAGGTATCCGTGCGGTGAAACCCGGAGCGCGACTGGGCGACGTCGGCCATGCCATCGAGCGGCACGCCCGTCAGCATGGCTATACCGTGGTCGAGGAATACTGCGGCCACGGCATCGGCCGCGAGATGCACGAGCCGCCGCAGGTGTTGCACTTCGGCCGCCCGCGCACCGGGCAGCTGCTCAAGGAAGGCATGGTGTTCACCATCGAGCCCATGCTCAATCAAGGGCATTCCGGGGTGAAGACTCTCGCGGACGAGTGGACCGTCGTGACCCTCGACGGCAAGCTTTCCGCGCAGTTCGAGCACACCGTGGCCGTCACCGCGAAAGGCTTCGAAGTCCTCACGCTGCGCCCCGAAGAGCGCAACGCCGGATACTGACCCGAGTCTCAGCCGTCGGTGGAACGAGTGAGCGCTTGCCAGTGATTGATCTCCTCTTCCAACGCCGAAAGCTTCTGCCGCACCAACCCCAGAGCGTCGCTGCCCAGTAGCAGGTGCCGTGGCGGCGCCGCGGCGTCGATAGCCGCCAGCATGGCCTGCGCGGCTTTCGCCGGGTCACCCAGTTGCTTGCCGCTCTTTTCCTGCCGCGCCTGGCGCAGCGGATCGAACAGCGCGTCGTAGTCAGCAATGGAACGCGGACTGCGCACCATGGAGCGCCCCGCCCAATCGGTGCGGAAGGACCCCGGCGCCACCGCGGTCACCGCGATGCCGAAGCCCTCGACTTCCTTACCCAGCGCGTCGCTGATGCCCTCCAGGGCGAACTTGCTGCCGCAGTAATAGGCGATGCCCGGCATCGTGATGTAACCGCCCATCGAGGTGATGTTGAGGATGTGCCCACGGCGGCGCTGGCGCATGTACGGCAGTACGGCTCGAATCATCGCCACGGCGCCGAACACGTTCACCTCGAACTGCCGGCGCATGGCCTCCAGCGGCGACTCCTCGAGGACGCCTTCGTGACCGTAGCCGGCGCTGTTCACCAGCACGTCCAGGGGGCCGACGCTGGCCTCTACGTCAGCGACCACGGCGGGGATGGCGTCGAAGTCCGTCACATCGACCAGGCGGCCAGAGATCAGCCCAGGCGCCAGCGCCTCGAGCTCAGCGCGAGCCTGCTCGCTGCGCACCGTGCCCACCACCCGGTGTCCGGCGGCCAGCGCCTCGCGGGCCAGGGCCAGGCCGAAGCCACTATTGGCTCCGGTAATCAGCAGGGTCTTGCGAGATGACATGGGTGACTCCATTGCAGGGGGATTGAGTGCACAATACGTAACGCCCACCCTGCTTCAGAGACCTCAAACTCTGTCTTTATTGCCTGATTCTATGAATGAGTCCATCGAAGCGCCCTGCTCCGTCCAATTACGCATGGCTGCCCTGCTCTCCGAGCTGGCCCCGCAGGAAGGCTACAACCTCACCGCGCTGCCGAGCGTGCGGCTGCTCCGCTCGAATCGCCCGCTGGCACGCACTCCGGTGCTCTACGACCCCGGCATCGTGATCGTCTGCCAGGGCTGCAAGCGCGGCTACTTCGGCGATGAAGTCTACGTCTATGACGAGCAGCACTACCTGGCCGTCGCGGTGCCGGTGCCGTTCACCATGGAAACCGACGCCACGCCCGAGCAGCCGCTGCTGGCCATCTACCTGCACCTGGATTTCCAGCTCGCTGCTGAGCTGATGCTGCAGATCGATCAGATTGGCCAACACGTCGCCGAAGACGCGCCGCGCAGCCTGTTCTCCAGCCCGATGGACCCGGCGCTGACGCAGTCCGTGCTGCGTTTTCTCGAAGCACTGGGCAGGCCGCTGGAAGCGGCGATCCTCGCGCCAGCCCTGCTGCGCGAACTGTATTTCCGTGTGCTCACCGGTGCCCAGGGCAACGCCATGCGCGCGGCGCTGGCTATGCGCGGCCGCTTCGGCAATATCGCCAGGGCCTTGCAGCGCATCCACACGAGCTACTCGCAGGCCATCGACCTGCCGCAACTGGCCAGCGAAGCGGGCATGAGCGTTCCGTCCTTCCACAGCCACTTCAAGGCCATCACCCGTACCTCGCCTATGCAGTACCTCAAGTGCACACGGCTGCACCAGGCGCGGCTGTTGATTGTGCGCCAGGGTATGACAGCGCAGGCGGCGAGCCTGGCGGTTGGCTACGCCAGTGCCTCGCAGTTCAACCGAGAGTTCAAGCGCCTGTTCGGGCGAACGCCGCTGGCGGAAGCGCAGCGCATGCGGGAGAACTTCGCGATTCCGCCGGCTCACGAAGGTTCGGATTATGTGTCCTCTCACTGAGGATTGCGCACTCGAGTTCCAAAAATTCGCATAAAGACGATTTTTTATTGCTCTCCTTGTGAAGCACGAGCAATAAGACGCCATATTCATGCCGTCACTTTCACCTAGAATGCTGACTCCCCAGGAGTTCCGCATGAAACCACTCGACAACTCCACGCCAACGAGAGGCGACACAGCATGACGTGCGCCCTGTCTCTCGAAGCGCTCGCCTACGACCACCAGGACGGCGAGGAAATCCTGCCGCACTGCCACAACCAGGCGCAGCTGATCCACTCGATTTCCGGCGTGATGCTGGTGGGCGCGGCGCAGAGAAACTGGGTGCTACCGGCTGGCCACGCACTGTGGGTACCGCCGGGGACCGAGCACCAGATCCGCATGTTCGGCAGCGTGCGCATGCGCACCCTGTTCATGCCTGCCTCCACCTGGCCCTGGGGCGGCCAACAATGCCAGCTGATCACGGTAACGCCACTGCTGCGGGAGCTGCTGGTTGCCGCCAGTGAGATGCAGGCAGCGGATGGAAACGCGCACCGCCGCCGCTGCCTGCACGAACTGCTGCTGGTGGAGATGGACGCGGCACAGACCGTCGGCATTCACCTCGCCATGCCACGGGACCCGCGCCTGCTGCGGTTGTGCAACGCGGTGATCGGCGCACCGGCCGATGAAACCGGCATGGAGGACTGGGCACGGCAACTGAACATGAGCAGCCGCACCCTCGCCCGCCTGTTCCAGCGCGAACTGGGGATGAACTTCGGTGACTGGCGCACCCGCGTGCGCATGGTCCTCAGCCTGCAACGCCTGCTCGCCGGCGCCTCGGTGCTGGAAGTGGCGCTGGAGCACGGCTACCAGAGCCCGAGCGCCTTCTCGCAGACCTTCAAGCGGGTTCTCGGGCGGTTGCCGAGCCAATATCGGGCAGAGCGAGTCTGAGGCTTGCCGGGCAGGCCCGGCGTCACTCGATGCCGAAGTGGATGCTGTAGTTCACGCTTTCGCCGCGCCGGGCGCTGGCGCGCATCTGGTAAACCTGCACGCTGTAGGTCCCCGAGGCCGGCAGCGCGCCGCTCCAGTCCTGGCCGACCGAGCCGCTGCCCAGGGCGGTGGATTCACCCGGTTTGTCGCCGGGCGCGAAGAGATTGAAGTTGGCGTTACTGCTGCCGCTGACGCCAACTTTCATGTGCTGCCCGGCCTTTGCCGACAGCGTGTAGAGCACCGAGTCGTAGCCCTTGAAGTTGCCTTTGACGGTAGTGCTGCTCGCACCCTTGGCGAAATGCACCGGGACCGTGGAGACGGTGTCGGCCGCCAGCGCGAATGCCGGCGTGGCACTGAGCAGGCAGAACAGCAGCAGGGAAGTTTTCATGGTGATCATCCTGTTGTCAGAAGTTGGAAGTCATGACGCCGCCCGCCAGCTCCGGCCGGCGAGGTAAGCGAGCAACTCGTCCAGCGGCATCGCCTTGCCGAACAGCCAGCCCTGGCCGTACTGCACGCCGCGCTGCCGCAGGTACTCCAGTTGTTCATCGGTCTCGATGCCTTCGGCCACCATCAGCAACGCCAACTGGCGCGCCATGGCGATAGTGTGGTCGGTCACCGGGCAAGGCGCGCCAGCGGACAGTGACTGGACGAAGGAGCGGTCGATCTTCAGCAGGTCCAACGGCAGGCGCCGCAGGTATTGCAGGCTGGAGTAGCCGGTGCCGAAATCGTCCAGGGCGATCGGATGGCCAGCCTCGCGGCTCCGCGCCAGCGTCCGGTGCGCGGCATCGATGTTCAACAGGCTGCTTTCGGTCACTTCCAGCCAGATGGATTCGGCGGCGATTCCTGCCCGCTGCCGCTGCTCTGTGAGATGCGGCAGGTAGGCAGCGCTGGCGACATCACACGCCGAGAGGTTGATCGAGACATGCGGCAACTGCCCCGAGACGAGGCTGGGGCCGAGCTCCCGGCAGACGGTGGAGATTACCTGTCCGGTAATGGATTCGATCAGCCCGCTGGATTCGGCCAAGGGCAGGAAGGTGTCAGGCATGTGGACCGAGCCATCCGTCCGGCGCCAGCGCACCAGGGCTTCGGCGCCGATGCAGCGGCCGTCACGCAGGTCGAGGATGGGCTGGTAGAAGGCGGTGAATTCGCCATTCGCCACCGCCCGTGTCAGCACGGCCAAGGGTGACAGGTACGCCCGTACGCGCCGAGCGACCACCCAGCACCACAGGCCGGAGAGCAGCAGCCCTAGTGGCGTGAGCATGAGTAACTCGCGCCAGAGGTCGCGGAGCATTTCCTGACGGGTGACGGCGGCCACCGTCTGCCAGTTGCCATGAGCGACCCGCGTGTAGACGTAGCCGTCGCGCAGGCCGGCGTGCGGCTCGCCATGGATGCGCGTTAGCACCTGGGCGAAGTCGGCAGCCGGGGCTCCCAGCCAGTGCCCTGCCGGCGTGCCCAGGGCCAGGCTGACGCCGGGCGCCAGCGAGGTTTCGAGGAAATGTTCGGGGTCGATCAGCAGGTTGAACGCGGCATCCTGCAGCGCCAGCATCGGCTTGGCCGGCGCCACGAAGGGCGGCACGTTGATCGAAACGCCAAGCCCTTCGCGGGTATGGAACTCTGCCGGCCAACGCTGCGCGCCTTTGTCGATCAGCCCCCAGGAGCTGCAGACGAATACCTCCTCCTCGACATACCCCACCGCCTTGACCGCCAGCGTGTCGATGGCCACCAGACGCATCTGCTCGATGCCTTCCACGGAGCATGGCGGCAGCGCCGAGCGGTTCAGCTCGCGCAGTGCCGCGGCGGCCTGGGCGATGGTGTCGTCCGCTCTCTGCGAGGCGAGCCTGGCCAGTGTTTCCAGGCGATCCGCGGTGTGCTGCATGACCAGGGTCCAGGCCAGGTAGCCGGTGCCGGTGAGCACCAGCGCGGCACCCAGCAGGCTGGCAATGACGCCGGTGCAAATAACAGGAGCGCGATCCATGACGGCCGCCTTGAGGGGAAGTGATGGGCCTTTGCGAGCATTGTTTCCCGGCGGCAGCGCAGTGAGGATGCGAAAACCAGTCACCTCTTGTAGGAAAATGATTACACGAACGCCTTCGTCCTGCCCTAGAGTGAAGGGCAAACCTGGGGGATGAGATGGCGCGAATACTGATCGCGGACGAACACCCGATGACCCGCTATGCCGTGCGCATGCTGATGCAGGCGGAGCGGCATACGGTGGTCGGCGAAGCCTGCAACGGCCTTGAAGCGCTGAGCCTGACGACCCGCGTCACGCCGGACCTGCTGATCATCGATATCGACCTGTCGCAGCTTACCGGCCTGGACGTGATCTCGCGCTTGCGTGCGCGGGGCCTGACGCTGCCGATCCTGGGCTACAGCACCCAGGATTCCGAGCACTACGTCGGCCGCTTCCTGCAGGTTGGCGCTTCGGGTTTCGTCAGCAAACATCAGGACATCGACCGGCTCAAGGAAGCCCTGGCGGTGCTCCTGCGCGGGCACAGCTACTTCCCCGCCGAGATGCTCGGCAGCGTGCATCGCGCCAGCCTGCAGGAGAACGACGCCGAGCGTGTGGCCTCGCTGTCCAACCGCGAATTGAGCGTCCTCAGTCTGCTTGCCAGCGGCTACAGCAACCAGGAGATCGCCCGCGAACTGACCATCAGCGAGAAGTCCGTCAGTACCTACCGGGCACGCATGCGCAGCAAGCTCAACCTCTCCAGCATGCTCGACCTGATCGACTTCGCCCGCCGCAACCGCCTTGCCGCACCCGCCAGCCTTGCCCGTGACGGAGCCCGTGACGAGGGCGAGGAGCCCATGTGGCGCTCCATGGTCGAGAGCCTGCCGGCGGCCTTCTACGTGCGCGATACGCAGGCGCGCCTGATGTATGCCAACCCGGCGCATCTGGCGCTGTACCAGACCTGCCTCGATGATGTGCTGGGCACCCGCACCACCGAGGTCGACTGGTACCCCCCGGACGACGCGCGCAACATGCTGCGCTTCCTGCAGCGCGCCATCGCCGAGGAGCAATCCTTCAGCAAGGATATCGAGCTCACCGTGCATGGCGAGCGCCGCGTTTTGCACCACTGGGGCACGCCCTACCGGGATGGCGATGGCAATCTGCTCGGGATGATCTGCTGCAGCACCGACATCACTGAGCGCTATGACCAGCTCAACGAACTGCGCAGCCGCGCCGAGGCCGGCGAGCTGGCGCACCAGCAACTGACGGACCTGTTCACCAGCGCCACCACCCACCTCAACGAACGCATCGATGCGCTTGCGCAGACCCTGGCGCAGCCCGCCTCCGCCAATCTCGAACGGGCCCAGGCGATCCTCGATGAACTGCGGGTGCACGGCGCCTCGCTCAAGCGCGCACTCGTTGCCCAGGACGAAGTCCCGCTGCTTCCCACGCGACTGGACGTGCTAGTCGCCGAGGTGCTCGAAGCGCTGCACGGGCAGGCAGACCGGAAGCAACTGACACTGAAGCTGGAAACCGACAAGCGCTCGCGACAAAGCGTGCTGGTCGACGCCAAGTCCCTGCGCGAGGCCTTGCGACACCTGGGTCTTTATGTGATCGACCTGACCGACAACGGCAGTGTGCAGGTTCGCATCGTCGCCAGTCCGGCGCAGGACGGGCTGGGCGTACGCATAATTCTGGAAGGCCTGCCGAGCGCGGGGCGGGCGGAAATGCGTGCCTATTCCCTCTCCGAACTGACCCGCGACTACCCCACCCGCAATCCGGCGCGCCACAGCCTGAGCCAGAACATCGCCCAGCACCTGATCAACAGCATCGGCGGCGAACTGCAGATTTCCCATCTGCCTGGACAAGGCTGCTGCGCCACCGTGCACCTGCTGCTCGCCCGCGAGAGTGACCATCCGTAGTTTCGACTGAACCCGCGCGCCGGTTGCCGGCTCCCAGCTACAGGGCGTGAAACCCGTGCCCGTTCCGCACAATCGCAATGGGAGACCTGAAATGACTCAGCAGACTTTCGGTGGCCAGAATCTCGGCAAATGGGAGCGCGCCTTGTCCGTGGCTATCGGCCTGGCCGGCATCGGCAAGGGCGTGCGCCGAGGCGGTGTGAGCGGCTGGCTGGAAGTGGCAGCGGCCGTGCTGGTGGTCAAGCGTGGCCTGACCGGCCACTGCCGGGTGAAGGAAGTTCTGGGCGAGCTGCAGCAGGCGTCGGTATCCGAGGTGCATCCGCTGCCGGAGCCCTCCCCGCGCCGTCGCCCGCCCCGCTCCGCCAGGGCCTGAATAAACGCTGCGTCTCGCACGGCCGCGCTATAGTCAGGGGCATCGCCGCGAAACTGGGCCTCATTGAAACGGAACGCGGCGACCGTTCCTGCGCTCATAACGACAAGCGTCTCTACGACAAACACCCCTTCGCCTCGACTCTTTCGGCCCCGACGACATGGAACAGTTTTCCGATATCGCCGCCGAACCGGCAGCCATCGATGTCACCGATATCCTCGCCCGCGAGGACGACCAGCCGTTGCCGGATGTCGCCACGCTGATGCGCACGCGCGACTGGAGCGCCTCGCCGCTCGGTGCGCCGGAGACCTGGTCGGCCAGCCTGAAGACATTGATGAGCACGGTGCTCCCGGTAAAGGCGCAGATCGTGCTGTTCTGGGGCCCGCAGTACGTCGCCCTGTACAACGACGCCTACTCGCCCAGCATTGGCGGCAAACACCCGCGCGCCCTCGGCCGCCCCGCTGTCGAGAACTGGACCGAGCTGTGGGATGACCTGGAACCGCTGCTGCGCGGCGTACGCGAGACCGGCGAGACCTTCTCGGCCAAGGACCGCCCCTTTTATATCGAACGCCACGGCGCCGGCGAAACCGTGTATTTCGACGTGTCCTATTCGGCGGTTCGCGACGACGACGACTCCATCGGCGGCGTGCTGTGCATCGTCACCGAGACCACCGAGCGCGTGCAGTTCGAACGCCGCCAGGCCTTCCTGCTGGAATTGGGCCGCGCCCTGCCGACCATTGCCGAGCCTGAGCGTATCGAGATCGTCGCCACCAGCAGGCTTGCCGAGGAACTGGGCGCCACACGGGTGTTCTTCGCAGAGGACAACGGCGATGGCGTGACCTTCGACGTCGCCCGCGAATTTCCCGGCGCGCCGCAAAGCGCCGTGGGCCGCCATCGTTACCGTGACTTCGGCGTCGATCTTCTGCGCTCGTTGCAGGCCGGATTGTCGGTGGCGCGACACTACCGCAGCGACTCGGGCAACCTTCCCGAAAGCGAAGCGCAGTCCTGCCGCGACTTCAGTCTGGCTGCCACCTTGCACGTGCCGGTAATCCGCCACGGGGTACTGGAGGCTGTGCTGGCGATCCACCATGAACGGCCACACATCCATACCGAGTTCGAACTGCGTCTGGCCGAGGAAACCGCCAAGCAGGCCTGGACGGCGATCCTCCATGCGCGGGCGGAAACAGCGCTGCGCGAAAGCTCCACGCAGCTTGCAGCGATGTTCGACCAGGCCAGCGCCGGTATCGCACTGTGCGACCGCGACGGCTACTTCACGCGGGTCAACGAACGTTATTGCGAGATAGTCGGCCGCTCCCGTCAGGATCTGCTGCAGTCCCGCCTGCAGGAAATCGGCGAGCAGCCGCCGACCGAGCTGTTGGCCGGAGCGACAGCATCGAGGGAAATCGTCCATCGCCACCTGCACCCCGATGGCCGTGAAGTCTGGGTACAGGATCAGCTGACGCCATTGCTCGACGAACAGCTGGCAGTCACCGGGATGCTCTGTGTCTGCGTTGACATCAGTGCCCGCATCCGCGCCGAGAAAGAGCTGCGCAAGCTCAACGAAGGCCTGGAGGAGCGGGCAGCCGCCATGGTCGCCCAGCGCGAAGCCGCGGTGGCCCAGCTGCACGAAGCGCGCAAGATGGAGATGATCGGCCAGCTCACCGGCGGCATCGCCCATGACTTCAACAACCTGCTGACGCCCATCATGGCGTCGCTGGAACTGGTGCGCCGGCGCCTGGACGACGAGCGCTCCACCACGCTGATCGACGGAGCCCTGCAGGCCGCCGACCGCGCGCGCATCCTGGTCGGCCGCCTGCTGACCTTCGCCCGCCGGCAGACCCTCAAGCCCCAGGTGGTGTCGCTGCAGCGACTGATCAGCGAGATGCGCGACCTGATCGAGCGGTCCCTCGGCGGCATGATCGATGTGGCGATCGAAGTGCCAGCGCACCTGCCGTCGGTGATCGTCGACCCGCACCAATTGGAGCTGGCAATCCTCAACCTGGCAGTCAACGCCCGCGATGCCATGGCTGACGGCGGCCAGCTGAAGATCAGCGGCAAGGTCAGCGAAATCGCCGATGGCCAGTTCGAAGGGCTCTGCGCCGGGCGTTATGTTGGCCTGGTGGTGAGCGACAACGGCAGCGGAATGAGCGCCCAGACCCTGGCACGCTGCCTGGAGCCGTTCTTCTCCACCAAGGGCATGGGCAAGGGCACCGGACTTGGGCTGTCCATGGTGCAGGGGCTGGCGGCGCAGTCCGGCGGCGGCCTGGGCATTGCCTCGCAGGAAGGCAGCGGCACGCAGGTCACGGTCTGGCTGCCGATCACCGATGAACTGATCCTTAGCGAAGAGACGGATACCTTCGACGCCCCGGTGGCGCCCCGGCCGATCCATGTGCTGCTGGTGGATGACGAGGACATGGTGCGCTACACCACGCGCCTGCAACTGCGCGACCTGGGCTACCAGGTCACCGATGCCTGCTCGGCGGCCGCGGCCATGGCACTGATCGACAACGGTCTGGTGCCGGACGTGCTGGTCACCGACCACATCATGGCCGACCGCACCGGGGCCCAGTTGGCCCAGGACCTGCGCCAGCGTTTCGCCGCTCTGCCAGTGCTGATCATCACCGGCTACGCCAATCTCACCCCGAGCCAGATTCGCGGTTACGAGGTGCTATCCAAACCCTTCCGCCGCGCCGAACTGGCCGCGCGCCTGCTGCAGCTGGTGAGTGCAGGCTGAAGCCGGTCTGGCCGAAAGTGTCTTCACGGATCATCGACGGCGCGTGAAGTCGGGTTTTATCGCATGGCATTCAATCAAAAAAGCCCGTTCCCGTGGGTGCCGGGACGCGCGGCACACACAGGAACGGGCTTGCGGCAGTAGCGCAGTCAGACAGTCACTGCCGTCAGCGCTCCACCACCCCTCAGCCTTTTGCCGCCCAGGCGTTGAAGCGCTGCTCCAGGTCCTCGCCGTGGTCGACCCAGAACTCGAAGTTCACCGGTACGGCCTGTTCCAGGTTCGCTGGTGCGGTGTTCAGGCGCTCCACCAGCTTTGCATCGAGAAGCTTGGTGGTGCCCAGGTTCACCGAGCCATAGCCCAGCTTCACGGTGTGGATCTTCTGCTGCTCGGGCTTGAGCGAGAAGGCGATGAAGTCCTCGGCAGCCTTCTTGTTCGGGCTGCCCTTGGGGATCGCCCAGGAATCGATGGCGTACAGGCTGTTGTTCCATACAACCTTCATCGGCGCGCCCTCTTCCTGCGCGGCAAAGGCGCGGCCGTTGTAGGCGGTGCTCATGGCTACGTCGCCGCTGGCGATGAACTGCATCGGCTGTGCACCGGACTCCCACCACTGGATCGACGGTTTGATTTCATCGAGCTTCTTGAAGGCGCGATCCACGCCTTCCTTGGTGGCCAGCACCTTGTACAGGTCTTCCTTCTTCACGCCGTCGGCCAGCAAGGCGATTTCCAGGGTGTACTTGGCGCCCTTGCGCAGGGAACGTTTGCCGGGGAATTTCTTCGTATCCCAGAAATCCGTCCAGCCGGTCGGGCCGTTGGCGAAGCGCTTGCCGTCGTAGACCATGGCCATCGACCAGACCAGCAGGCCCGCCCCGCAGTCGGAGATGGTACCGGGCACGTAGTCCTCGGGATTGCCGAGGATGGACGGGTCGAGCTGTTCGAACAGGCCGTCTTCGCAGCCGCGCAGCAGCTCCGGGCCTTCCACCTGGACGACGTCCCAGTTGACGCTACCGGTGTCGACCATGGCTTTTATCTTGCCCATTTCGCCGTTGTACTCGCCGGCGATCACCTTCATTCCTTCCTTCTTCTCGAAGGGTTTGTAGAAGGCTTCGGTCTGCACGTCCTTGCTGGTTCCTCCAAAGGAGATCACGGTCAGGTCCGCGGCCATGGCGCCGGACGCCACGCCCATGAGCAGGGCTCCCAGAATCGGGTTCTTCATTTCCACCTCTTGGCATTGTTGTTGGCAGATGGTTCAAGCACGCAGGCGCCCGGTCTCTGCGGACCGGGGCACGATATCAGGCTCAGCTCCGATAGACGGCCGCGCCGTCCTCGATCAGGCGCAGCGCCGATTCCCAGGCCAGCAGGTGCAGGCCGTCGGTCAGCGCCTCTTCTTCCTGTACGGCAACGCGCTCGCACACGGCGTGCGACGGGTAACGCAGCTGGCGGCCGCCAGCCAGGGCCTGGACCTGCGCCTGGCAGGCACGTTCGAGGAAGTAGATCTGGTTGAAGGCCTCGGCAATGCAGCGCCCGGTGGCCAGCAGGCCGTGGTTGCGCAGGATCATCACCATGTGGCTGCCCAGATCGTTGACCAGGCGCGAGCGCTCGTCCGGGTCCAGGGCGATGCCTTCGTAGTCGTGGTAGCCCAGGCGGTTATAGAACTTCAGCGCATGCTGGCTGATCGGCAGCAGACCGTCTTCCTGGGCGGACACCGCGATCCCGGCGGCGGTGTGGGTGTGGATCACGCAGGCCACGTCCTCGCGGGCGGCGTGTACCGCGGAGTGGATGTTGAAGCCGGCGCGATTGACGCTTTTCGGGCCGAAGCGCGGGTCGATGACGTCGCCCGCGTGGTCGACCTTCACCAGGTCGGAGGCGCGCATTTCGTGGAACAGCACGCCGTAGCGGTTGATCAGGTAGTGGCCCGGCTCGCCCGGCACCCGCGCAGAGATATGGGTGTCGATGTGGTCGGTCCAGCGGAAGTGCGCAATCAGCCGATACAGCGCGGCGAGGTCGCAGCGGGCCTGCCACTCTTCGGCGGAAATACTCGACGGATCGATGTTGTAAGCTGTGTCACGCATGACCGGTGGTCCTTGTTCTTGTTCAGGCTGTGCGGCGTATTGCCGCCGTCTGGAACCGAGTGTGCTGGGCGCGCCCTGCCCGCACCATGCACAGGGACATCGCAGATTTTGCAGTGCTGTTATGGTCACCGGACCTGTACAGATTTCTTCCCTTCGTGAACGGACCTTCGGATGCTGTTGCTCGACCCCACCTCGGACATTCCCCTGGTCACCCAGATCGTCGAAGGCATTGCCCAGGCCATCGACGAGCAGCGCCTGCGCCCCGGCGCCAAGCTGCCTTCGATCCGCAAGTTCGCCCAGGCCAATGGCGTCAGCCACTTCACCGTGGTCGAGGCTTACGATCGGCTGGTGGCCCGCGGCTGCCTGAACGCCGTACCCAACGCCGGTTTTTACGTGCGCGGCCCGGCGATCGAGGACAGCGCGAGCGACGAGGCACCGACGGAATTCGACTTCGACGCACACCTGCTGCTGCACAAGGTCTTCCAGCCGCTGGGCATGGAGATCCGCCCCGGCGTCGGCCTGTTGCCCGAGCACTGGCTCGATGGCGAGGGTTTGCAGCGAGGGCTGCGCAGCCTAGCGCGGGAAGAGCCGACCCAGTTCGGCAACTACGGCCATAGCAAGGGCAACCTGAAGCTGCGCGGCAAGCTGGCCGACCGCCTGGGCGATGCGGGTGTGGCCGCCAGCCCCGAGCAGATTCTGCTCACCGCTGGCGCCAGCCAGGCGCTGGACCTCACCGTGCGCTACCTGGTGCAGCGCGGCGACCCGGTGCTGGTGGACGAGCCGGGTTACCACAATCTGTTCCTCAACCTGCGTCTGCAGGGCGCACAATTGCTGGGAGTGCCGCGCAGCGCCGACGGGCTGGACCTGGACCGCCTGGAGCAACTGGCCCGCGAGCACCGGCCCAAGGTCTATTTCACCCAGGCGCGGCTGCAGAGCCCCACCGGCGGCAGTCTGTCCCTGGCCGCCGCGCACCGCCTGCTGCAACTGGCCGAGAAGTACGATTTCCTCATCGTCGAAAACGACATCTATGCCGACCTCGACCCTGCCGGCCAGCTGATCCTGGCCAACCTCGACCAGCTGGCGCGGGTGATCTACATCAGCAGCCTGTCCAAGGTCATCGCCCCAGCGCTGCGCACTGGCTTCATCGCGGCGCACCCTGAACTGATCGAGGAGCTGGTGCCGCTGAAGATGGTCAGCGGCCTGACCAGCTCGGAGCTTACCGAGACCCTGGCGCTGGACATCCTCCTGCAGGGGCGCCACCGCAAGCACGTGCGCCAGCTGCGCGACCAGCTCGGCGAAGCCCACAACAGCGTGGCGCGCCGCCTGGAAGCTGCCGGCCTGGAGATTTTTCACGAACCCCGTGCCGGGCTGTTCCTCTGGGCGCGGCACCGCGCGGTGAATGACGCCACCCTGCTCGCCGGGCGGGCCAAGGAGGCGAAGATCCTGCTGTTCCCCGGCCAACTGTTCATGCCCGACGGCCGCAGCGTGCCGTGGATGCGTTTCAACGTGGCGCACTCGCTGGACGAGCGGCTGTACGCCTTCCTCTCGGCCCAGAGCTGACGCCACTTGTAGGAGCGAGCTTGCTCGCGAACCGCCTAGGCACCTTGGTTGCCGGCAGGTCCGTTCGCGAGC
Source organism: Pseudomonas sp. PVC-3-1 (assembly GCF_057444315.1). NCBI lineage: Bacteria > Pseudomonadati > Pseudomonadota > Gammaproteobacteria > Pseudomonadales > Pseudomonadaceae > Pseudomonas > Pseudomonas sp. PVC-3-1. The sequence continues at coordinate 4,195,930 of NZ_CM172023.1, read as the reverse complement.
AAGCTCGCTCCTACAACAAACTACCGTGCCCCACTGTCGGCCTGGCGGTCACAAAGTTCGCGGCCGCCGAGTCCAAGGAAGAAGAGCCGGAATTTCGCCGGCCACGTCAGGAGGACACCGTGAAATTCCCAGCCATCGACAACGAACAACTGCAGCGTGCCCAGCGCGGCGAGCCCGCCGCCCTCGATGCCTTGCTGCTGGCCATGCAGGCGCCGGTCTACAACCTCGCCCTGCGCATGCTCGGCCGCCGCGAAGACGCCCAGGACGCCAGCCAGGAAATCCTCCTGCGCATCACTACCCACCTCGCCAGCTTCCGTGGCGACAGCCAGTTCTCCACCTGGGCCTTCCGCATCGCCAGCAACGCGCTGCTGACTGCACGCACCAAGGTCCGCGAGGCGCCCACCGTGTCGCTGGAGGCCCTGGCCGACAAGCTCGACCTCGGTCTGCGCCTGGCCGAGGCCAACGAGCGCCCGCTGGAGCCGGCCGACAAGCTGGCCGCCGAGCGCATCGCCCTGGCCTGCACCCAAGGCATGCTGATGTGTCTGGAGCGTGAGCAGCGCCTGGCTTACGTGCTGGACATCGCCTTCGGGCTGGATTCGGAGACGGCGGCGGCGGTGCTGGAGATCGAGCCGGCGGCCTATCGCAAGCGACTGTCCCGCGCGCGCCAGCGGCTGGATGACTTCATGCAGCAGAGTTGCGGGCTGGTGAATGCCCAGGCCGCCTGCTCCTGCGAGCGCCAGGCCCTGGCGCTGCCTGCCGGCGGTGCCGACACTCGCCGGGCCGAAAGCGAGCTCCTCGCCCTCACCCGCCTGGCGGATGCGGCGGCGGTGTTCCGCGCGCACCCGGACTACCAGGTCCCGCAACGGGTGATCGAAACCGTGCGCGCCGTGCTGCAGCAGCACACCGGAGGCTGGCAATGAACGCGATCGCCGATCTGGGCTACCCCGAGGGATTTCAGCCGCTGCAACGGCGCAACCCGCTGCTGGACCTGCTCGGCCCATTCCTGGTGCGTGGCGAGGGCGAAGCGCTGGAGCTGGGCCTGCTGCTGGACGAACGCCACACCAACAGTCGCGGCGGCGTGCACGGCGGCATCCTGGCGACCCTGGCGGACATTGGCATGGGCTACGCCATGGCCTTCGCCAGCCAGCCGCCGCAGCCACTGGTCACCGCCAGCCTGACGCTGGACTACGTGTCCACCGCCCAGGTCGGCGACTGGCTGAGCATCCGCCTGCTACACAGTCGGCGCGGCAAGCAGATGGCGTTTGCCAATGCGCTGCTGTCGGTGGGCGACAAGGTGGTGGCCCAGGCCAGCGCGGTGTTCGCCGTCCCGCGTTGATCCGGCAGATATCGCCAGCGGCCGCGTGAGGCCTTAGACTTGCCGCCCATCAGCAACCGCCAGCAAGAGATCGACTATGGGCGCCCAGTGGAAAGCCAAACATAAAGAAGTCGCAGCCAACGCCAAGGGCCGCGTGTTCGGCAAACTGTCGAAGGAAATCATGATCGCGGCGCGCAATGGCGCCGACCCGGACATGAACCCGAAACTGCGCCTGGTCGTCGAGCAGGCCAAGAAGGCCTCGATGCCGCGCGACACCCTGGAGCGCGCCATCAAGAAGGGCGCCGGCCTGCTGGACGGCGCCGCCAACTTCGAGCGCGTGGTCTACGAAGGCTTCGCCCCGCACCGCGTGCCGGTGATCGTCGAATGCCTGACCGACAACGTGAACCGCACTATCGCGGAAATCCGCGTGCTGTTCCGCAAGGGGCAACTGGGCGCTTCCGGTTCGGTAGCCTGGGACTTCGATTACCTGGGGCTGGTCGAGGCCACCCCGGCCAGCGCTGACGCCGACCCGGAACTGGCCGCCATCGAAGCCGGCGCCCAGGACTTCGAATCGGGCGAGGAAGAAGGCGACACCCTGTTCCTCACTGACTCCACCGACCTCGACGCCGTCTGCCGCGCCCTGCCAGAGCACGGCTTCACCGTCGCTTCGGCCAAGCTCGGCTACAAGGCAAAGAACCCGGTGAGCCTGTCCGGCGCGGAACTGGAGGAAGTCGAAGCCTTCCTCGACGCCCTGGACGGCAACGACGACGTGCAGAACCTTTACGTCGGTCTGGCGTAATGCAAAACGGGCGGCCAACAGGCCGCCCGTTTTCTTTGAGAGTCACACGAACGGTAGGAGCGAGCTTGCTCGCCAACCCGCCTCACACCGGTATGTGCGGGTGAAATGTGTTCGCGAGCAAGCTCGCTCCTACCTGTGTCCTCGTCCCATCAGGACATCCTGGCTTCCCTCTGCCTTCTCGCGCAGGAAATCCCAGGTCGTGCGCATCCGCGCGATGTCCTTGAGCTCCGTGGGCATCAGCATCCAGAAAGTCCGCACGAATTCGATCTCGCCAGCCAGCACTGGCTGCAATGACGAATCCTCAGCCGCCGCGAACGCTGGCAGGATCGCCAAACCCGCGCCCTCCGCCACCGCCCGCTGCTGGGCCAGGATGCTGGTGCAACGCAGCGCCATGTGCAGTGGCCGGCCGATCTCGTCGAGGTATTGCAGCTCCTTGCTGTACAGCAGGTCGTCCACGTAGCCCACCAGCGCGTGCTCGCGCAGGTCGTCGCGCGTGCGGATCGGGCCGCGTTCGGCCAAGTAGTCCTTCGAGGCGTAGAGCCGCAATACGTAGTCGGTCAGCCGGGTGATCAGGTAGGGGCCGCGCCCGGGGCGCTCCAGGGTGATGACGATGTCCGCCTCGTGGCGCGACAGCTGCAGGGCACGCGGCACCGCCAGCAAGTCGACGCCCAGGTGCGGATGGCGCTGGTTCAGCTCTACCAACTGCGAGGTCAGCAGCGTCGAGCCGTAACCTTCCGTCGCGCCGATGCGCACCTTGCCGGAGAGATTGTCTTCCGCGCCGGCCAGGCGTTTCTCGATGACCTTGCAGGCGCTTTCCATCGCCTCGGCCTGCGGCAGCAGACCGTGACCGGCTTCGGTCAGCCGATAGCCGGCAGGCTCGCGCACCAGCAATTGCGCGCCGATGCTTTTCTCCAGCGCCTGCAGGCGACGGGCGACGGTGGTGTGGTCCACACCCAGGCGCCGTGCGGCGACGGTGAGCTTGCCGGCGCGGGATAGCTCGAGGAAGAAACGCAGATTGTCCCAGTCCATAAGCAGCCTGCTGCGCACTCTCTATGTGCGCTCTCCATGTGCAAAAACGCAGACCATACTTGCACATCACCGCATTGAGAACATCAAAAATGCACTGTTAGGATCGGACCACACAAGAACAAAGCCTTCAGGCTGGGAGAACCCCGATGACTGCACCTGCCGTCCCGACCGTCAAACTCTTCCTCGACGGCAAGCCCGTCGAGTCCACCACCTCCGAATGGCGTGACGTGATCAACCCCGCCACCCAGGAAGTCCTCGCCCGCGTGCCCTTCGCCACGTCCGAGGAAGTCGAGCGCGCAGTGGCCAGCGCCAAGACCGCGTTCAAGACCTGGAAGAAGACCCCGATCGGCGCCCGCGCGCGCATCTTCCTCAAGTATCAGCAACTGATCCGCGAGAACATGAAGGAGCTGGCGGCCATCCTGACCGCCGAACAGGGCAAGACCCTGCCTGACGCCGAAGGCGACGTGTTCCGCGGCCTGGAAGTGGTCGAGCACGCTTCGGCCATCGGCAACCTGCAACTGGGTGAACTGGCCAACAACGTGGCCGGCGGCGTGGACACCTTCACCCTCCTGCAGCCCATCGGCGTGTGCGCCGGCATCACCCCCTTCAACTTCCCGGCGATGATCCCGCTGTGGATGTTCCCGATGGCGATTGCCACCGGCAACACCTTCGTCCTCAAGCCGTCCGAACAGGACCCGATGGTGACCATGCGGCTGGTCGAGCTGGCCCACGAGGCCGGCGTGCCGCCGGGCGTGCTCAACGTCATCCATGGCGGCCCGGACGTGGTGAACGCCATCTGCGACCACCCGGACATCAAGGCCGTTTCCTTCGTCGGCTCGACCCGTGTCGGCACCCACGTCTACAACCGCGCCTCGCTGGCCGGCAAACGCGTGCAGTGCATGATGGGCGCGAAGAACCATGCGGTAGTGCTGCCCGACGCCAACAAGGAGCAGACCCTCAATGCCATTGCCGGCGCAGCCTTCGGCGCTGCAGGGCAACGCTGCATGGCGGTGTCGGTGGCCATTCTGGTCGGCGAAGCCAACCAGTGGATTCCGGACCTGGTCGCCAAGGCGAAGACCCTCAAGGTCAGCGGCGGTACCGAGGCCAATACCGACGTCGGCCCGCTGGTTTCCTGCGCTGCCCTGGACCGCGTCAGCGGCCTGATCGAACGCGGCACCCAGGAAGGCGCCACGCTGGAGCTGGACGGACGCAACCCGCAGGTCGAAGGCTACGGCAAGGGCAACTTCGTCGGCCCGACCGTGTTCTCCGGCGTCACCCCGCAAATGACCATCTACCGCGAGGAAATCTTCGGCCCGGTGCTCTGCGTGGTGTCGGTGAAGACCTTCGATGAGGCCATCGAATTGATCAACGCCAACCCCAATGGCAACGGCACTGCGCTGTTCACCCGCTCCGGCGCCGCCGCCCGCCACTTCAAGGAAGAGATCGACGTCGGCCAGGTGGGCATCAACGTGCCGATCCCGGTGCCGGTGCCGCTGTTCTCCTTCACCGGCTCGCGCGGCTCGAAGCTGGGCGACCTGGGCCCCTACGGCAAGCAGGTGGTGCAGTTCTACACCCAGACCAAGACCGTTACCGAGCGCTGGTTCGACGAGAACGAGGTCGGTGGTGCGGTGAACACCACCATCAACCTCAAGTAAAAGCTGCCCGCCCGCCTGCCCCGAGCCGGCCCGGACCTCCGCATGGATGCGGGCCCGGGTTCGGCACCACGCGGGCGGGCACCCTTTTTGCGCCCACCTTCAGGGCGCTACCGCACAAGAAGAAGAGGAAATCCCCATGCGCATTGGATTCATCGGACTCGGCAACATGGGCGGCCCCATGGCCGCCAACCTGCTCAAGGCCGGCTTCGACCTGAGCGTCTTCGACCTCTCCGCCAAGGCCGTGGAAACGGCCGTCGCCCTCGGCGCCCGTGCGCTGGAGTCCCCCGCGGCAGTGGCGCGCGACGATGTCGAAGTGATCATCACCATGCTGCCTGCCGCGGCCCACGTGAAGCAGGTGTTCCTCGGCGACGCCGGCCTGCTGGCTAACGTGCAGCCTGGCGTGCTGCTGATCGACTCTTCCACCATCGACCCACTCAACGCCCGAGAGGTTTCCGCTGCCGCTCACGCCCACGGCAACCCGATGCTGGATGCACCGGTTTCCGGCGGTACCGCTGGTGCGGCTGCGGGCACCCTGACCCTCATGGTCGGCGGCGAGCAGGCCGACTTCGAGCGTGCCCGCCCGGTGCTCGCGGCCATGGGCAAGAACATCGTGCACTGCGGCGGCGCGGGCAACGGCCAGGTGGCCAAGGTGGCGAACAACCTGCTGCTGGGCATCTCCATGATCGGCGTGGCGGAAGCCATGTCCCTGGGCGTGAAGCTGGGCATGGATGCAGAAGTACTGGCCGGCATCATCAACACCTCCAGCGGCCGCTGCTGGGCCTCGGAGATCAACAACCCGCTCACCGGCGCGCCGGCGGCCCGTGGCTACAGCGGCGGCTTCGGTACCGACCTGATGCTCAAGGACCTGGGCCTGGCCAGCGAGGCCGCGCGGCAGATCCGCCAGCCGGTGCTGCTCGGCGCCCTCGCCCAGCAGCTGTTCCAGACCTTCAGCAACCAGGGCAATGGCCAGCTGGACTTCTCGGCGATCGTCAAGCTGTACCAGCAGGGCTAGGTACGCCCGAACGTTGCTCTTTTCTGTAGGAGCGAGCTTGCTCGCGAACCTCTTCGCTACGGGGCCGGTTCGCGAGCAAGCTCGCTCCTACAAAGGGTGCCCTCTGCGACACACGTCGCCCAAGCCTTCATCTCGGCTATCATGCGCGCTCCGCCCCACCGGATGCCGCCGTATGATCCTCCGCCCGCAAACCCCGACGCTCTGGGTCCTGCTGTTCTCCCTCAAGGGATCGATCATCCCGGCCATCTGGCGCAAGGTGCTCTACACGGTATTGCTCAGCTCCCTGGTGGTGGCCACCCACGGCACGCTCTACCACTACAAGGTCATCATCACCTCCACGCCCTTCACCCTCTGGGGCCTGACGCTGGCGATCTTCCTGGGCTTTCGTAACAACGTCGCCTACCAGCGCTTCTGGGAGGCGCGCACGCTGTGGGGCGAGTTGCTGATCGTCACCCGCAACCTGGCGCGCCAGACACGCTCACTTTTGCCGGATATGAATGCCGAGGACCGTCGCCAGCTGTGCAACCCGCTGATCGCCTTCAGCTATGTCCTGCGCGACCAGTTGCGCGGCACCGCGCAAAGCGATGACGTGAAGCGCCTGCTGGGCGAAGAAGCCGCCACCCTGGCCGCCAGCCGCAGCCCGACCAACGTCCTGCTCGCCAGCCTCGCCCAGCGCTTTGCCGAACGCAGTCGTGCCAGGGGCGCGAGCGACATCACCCTGGCCGCCATCGACCAGCAGATGACCCGCCTGTCCTACGTGCTGGGCGGCTGCGAACGCATCCGCAACACGCCGATTCCCTACCCCTACATCCTGATGCTGCACCGCATCGTGCACGTCTACTGCTTCCTGCTGCCCTTCTGCCTGGTGGACAGCATCGGCTGGTTCACCCCACTGGCGGTGTGTGTGCTGGCCTACACCTTTTTCGGCCTGGACGCCCTGGGCGATCAGATCGCCGACCCTTTCGACACCCAACCCAACGACCTGCCGCTGGATGCGATGAGCCGCAACACTGAGATCGCCGTGCTGGAAATCCTCGGCGAGACCGACCTGCCCGAACCACTGAAGCCGGTGGACGGCCTGCTGCTCTGATCCGGCCTTGAGGACCACTGAATGAACCACCTGAAAGACGTGCCGCTGAACAAGGCCTACCTGCTGCTCAACCACGGCCCGAGCACCCTCGTCACCAGCGAGCACGAAGGCGTGGCGAACGTCATGGCCGCCGCCTGGGTCATGCCACTGGACTTCGACCCGCCCAAGCTGATGCTGGTATTGGATCGCAACACCTGGTCCCGCCATCTGGTTGAAGGCTCGGGGACCTTTGTCATCCAGTTGCCGACTCGTCAGCAGGCCGAACTGACCCTGGCGGTAGGCTCCAGCAATGGCGGCGAAGGCAACAAGTTCGAGCAACTGGACATCCGCACATCCCGTGCGAAGCAGGTCGAGGCGCCGATCGTGGATGGCTGCGTGGCCTACCTGGAATGCAAGGTGATCAACGAGCCCCACAACCAGGAAAAATACGACCTGTTCATCGCCGAAGTGGTGGCCGCCTACGCCGATGAGCGTGCCTTCTCCAACGGCCGCTGGCATTTCCCCGCTGACGAGCTGCGCACCATTCACTACCAGGCTGGCGGCGCTTTCTTTGCCACCGGCGAGGCGTTCCAGGTCAGTCGGGGCTGATCGGCTCCCAGGCTGCCGACGCCGAGCCCAGTTCGGAAGCCGGCAACTCCCAGTAGAGCGGCGAGCCGGCAACTTGCAGCGGCGGGCGCAAGCGCCGCGCATGGCCCCAGGCCGTTGTCTCGATGCCGGGCGCCAGATCAGCAGCTGTCTCCTCCGCCAACGCCAGCGAGCCTACCGACGAAACGCCCGCCTCCAGCAGACATTGCGCCGTGCGTGCCAGCGACAGCCGCCAGCGGCTCCCCCTCCCGCTGCGCCGGCGCTCGGCCAAACCGCGCAGGGCGGCCGCAGCGATCAGGTAACCCGTGGCGTGGTCGAGTGCCTGCACGGGCAGCGGTACGGGCTTGTCTTCCCCGCGCCAGACGCGCCCGGCCTCGGCGATGCCGCTGCTCATCTGCACCAGGCTGTCGAAACCACGCCTGTCGCTCCAGGGGCCAGACCAGCCGTAGGCATTCAGGCTGACGTCCACCAGCCCTGGTGCGATCGTACGGCGTACGTCGGTGCCGAATCCCAGGCGCTCCAGGGCATCGGCGCGGTAGCCGTGGACCAGCACGTCGGCGCTGGCGAGTAGCGCCTGGAAGCGTTCGCGGCCTTCCGGTTGGCGCAGGTCCAGCCGCGCGCAGTGCTTGCCCAGGGTCACTTCCGGCACTACGCCGGGCTCGTCCCAGTCCGGCGGATCGATACGCAGGACCTCGGCGCCAAAGCCGGCAAGGAAGCGGGTGGCGATGGGACCGGCCAGCACGCGGGTCAGGTCGAGCACACGCAAACCGGTCAGCGGGCGCTCACGGTCGATCTCGATATCCAGGGAAGGCGCCGACACCAACTGGATATCGCGCAATACCAGCGGTTCACGCGCCACAGCAATCCCTTGCGGATGCTGCTTCCAGGCATCCCAGGAACGCATTTCGGCCGCACAACCGCCCTCCTTCACGATCGCCAGTTCCAACTCGCCCGCCTGCCAGCTCGCCACGGCAGTAGCGACCTGGTCGCGATCGTTCCCAGTGCCGAGCACTCGGAGTGCGGCGGCGCGATGATGCGGAGCATTGGTGTGCAGACGAACCCAGCCGTCGCGGGTGGCGTAGTTGCCGGCGATGGCATCCCACAGATCGGGAGGTGTCCAGCCCTGCGCGCGCAGGGAGGTAGCAAACCAGAAAGAAGCCAGGCGGCGGTCCACGACCATTGAAGTGTTTGCGCCTGCATCCGGCTCCAGCCATTCACCCAGCGCCAGTCCGGCGCTGGCAATGCTGGCGGCCGCCAGTTCGGTGACGAAGAACGCCGAGGGCAGCGAGCCTTCGCTGCGAAAGGCCAAGTGGCTGAGGCGCTCGGCTTGACCGCCCAAGGCTGTCCAAAGTCGTTCCGCAAGAACCCGCTGCATCTCTATCTCCGCCTTTCCGTGGAGTTCCACCTTAGCCGCGCCACGGCCGGTGGGCGAGCCGACCTTGGTCGACAGGCAATAAAAAGCCCGCAATCAAGCGGGCTTTTCGATGGGGAGCTAATCCCTTAGCTGGTTTTCATACTCCGCCGCCGGGTGTGAAAAAAACGTGAAGGACATCCCAGCCGAAACATTTTGTTGGAGTACGGCACGTTCAGCCTCGTCAGCTCGAATAATCCAGCGCGGTCCAGACCCTGCTGAGCGCGTCGCTGATCTGGCAGCCTGACAGATCGGCTGCCTCGCCCCGCGAAGACAGACGCACGGTGGAATCGCCCTCGCCTTCGGTCAGCCATTGCAGGCGACCGCAGTTGGGGGTGTCGATCACGTAGCTGGCCGCGATGGCCGAGCGCTCCTTCGGCAGGCGTATGGCGTCGCGCACGGTACCGCGCTCTTCGATGCGCTTGCCGTCGGCCACCAGCACGGCCCAGGCCTCCTTGCCCTCAATGATGAGGTAGGCGCCATTGGCGCGCGGGATATCCGCCTGGGGCTGGACGCACCCCGCCAGCATCGCCACACCTGCGCAAAGCATCAGTTTCTGCAGCATCGCCATCGCTCCTGTTCGTCGAGGAGTGCTCGTCAGGCCAATGGCGACGGGCACTTCAGGGTTTCTGTCAGACCGCGAGAGAGATACTAGGAGAAAATACTGTTCATGCATACAGTATTTTGCGAAAATTTTTTAAACCTCGACGAAAGGCCACAGTCCATTGGCTACGTCGATCACCTCGGATCACAGGGCATGGGCCTGAAACCCATTGAGGAGCAAGCGATGGTCAGCATCCATCAGCTGAAATACACCGTGAACCACATGGCCATCGAGGAAGTCAGCGAGGCCGTGTCGGAACTGCTGCTGGAGGGGCTGGTCACAGAGGGCAAGACGCCCTTCAGCCGTACCCACTTCAATGTCTGCTTCGCGGAAATCGAAGCCCTGATGCAGCGCGCCGGCTATCACCGCCCGCTGGATGTGGTGGGCTACCAGGGCCAGGCCTACGCCATGTTCGATCCCAGCCGCTGGGACGCCGTGGAAGTCCTGCGCTGGTTGAAGGAATACGTCGAGGAATCGAAGGCGGTCAGCACCGCCTGAATGCTAGGGCCTTTTCGCAGGGCGTGGTTGCGGGAGCAGCGACTTGCGAAGGCCTAACCGGCGCACTAATGTCCCATGCACTTTCCCCGCTTGCCGAATCAAGGACGATTCCATGAGCGACTCTTCCTCCGACGACAGCTGGCTCTGGGCCTACCGCAAACTCCGTAGCTGGGATGTGGGCCGGGTCAGCTCGGCGTTCCTCGCCACACTCTTCCATTGGCGCGGCGATACCGGGCTTTTCTACAGCCACGGTGGTCTGCGCAAGTCCCGCCTGACCCGCGACGATCTGATCGACTGAACCCGCCTACTGCTGCTGGTAATTGCCATTGCCGCGCGGGTAAACCGCACCGTTGGGGTACTCGATGCTCTGACGAATGCCACCGCTGCCCTGGTCGATGATCACAGTGCTGGAGCGCGTTTCACCGTACCCCCTGGGCACTGTTACGCCACCATAGCCATCCTGACGCTGCCAGCTGGACGAACTGTCCACGCTGCCGCTGGCACCGGGGCTGACGTAGATGCGCTGGATCACCGGTGGCGACTGCTGCCACTGCGGTGGGTTCTGATGACCCTGCGTGCCTTGCGACTGTGTCTGCTGCCCGATGAACTGCTGCGCGAATGCCGGCGCCGCCAGGGCGCAACAGGCGACGATCGCCAGGTTTCTGAGACCGATCATGACGATCTCCCGAATGATGGAAAGACTCCAGCTTATCAAGCCTTGGTCGCGCCGTGCAGACCCTGGATAAATCGAAATTTAATGCATCTATATCAATGGCATATGCTCATTTATGAATGTTAAATCTACGAAATAGCCCCCCCAGCGCCCCTCCGCGACAGGCGGATTTCCACCCAGCAGCCGCCACCGTCAAACAGTTAGATAGCGCTTACTCTTAAAGTGATTTCTATTATATTTTTATCCTTTAAAAACAAATAGATATGACTATCTCCTGATACTTTACGAGAGAACAAAGACTTCTCCGCAAAGGAGCCCCTGCTGGCGCATCACCCAGCCACTCGCGCACAGCTTTCCGCCCCTTGCCATTCCATTGCCACGATTGGCATTTCTTTCTCAATCAGTAAGATGCAGCGACTTTCGTAAGGAACGCCTCATGTTCGGACGCTGCCTGACCCTGCTGCTGATCCTCGCCATTCCCACGGTCGCCTCCGCTGCCGCCCCCCGCACCTTCGAGGAAGCCAAGAAGGTCGGGCGCAAGCTCTACGCCCGCCAGTCGGTAGAGTTCTATTGCGGCTGCCGCTACAACGGCACCAAGGTCGACCTGAAGAGCTGCGGCTACACCCCGCGCAAGAATGCCAACCGGGCTTCGCGCATCGAGTGGGAACACATTGTCCCCGCCTGGGTGATTGGCCATCAGCGCCAGTGCTGGCAAAGCGGCGGACGCAAGAACTGCTCGCGCAATGACCGGGTCTACCAGAAGGCCGAGGCCGACCTGCACAACCTGGTGCCGAGCATCGGCGAGGTGAATGGCGACCGCGCCAACTACAGCTTCGGCTGGCTGCAGCAGAAGCCATCGCAGTACGGCGCCTGCCCGATGGTGGTGGACTTCAAGGCGCGCAAGGCCATGCCCCGTGCGCAGATCCGCGGCATGATCGCCCGCACCTACTTCTACATGAGCGACCGCTACGGCCTGCGACTATCCAACCAGGACCGCCAGCTGTTCACTGCCTGGAGCAAGCAGTACCCGGTGGAAGCCTGGGAACGCCAGCGCAACCAGATGGTTGGCTGCGTGATGGGCTGGGGCAACCCTTACGTTGGCCCTATCGAAGCCGATCGCTGCCCGACGCCGAAGGTGGCGAGGCGCTGAAGCCTGGCGACAGCCGTAGGCGCCAGCAGTAGACTCCGACAGCCGTCCAGCGCGACGAGCCAACCTTTATCTGTCTGGAGTACGCAGCATGTCCCTCTCGATCTACCAGGCCTCTGTACCCGTCTTCATCCGCATGCTCGGCAACCTCTCGGCGATTCTCGCCAAGGCTGCCGCCCATGCTCAGGCCAAGTCCATCGATCCCGCCGTCCTGATCAACGCCCGCCTCGCCCCCGACATGTTCGCCCTGGCGCGCCAGGTGCAGATCGCTTCCGACTCCGCCAAAGGCGCTGGTGCCCGCCTGGCCGGCGTGGAGGTGCCCAGCTTCGCCGATGACGAAGCCACCTTCGAAGAACTGCAGGCGCGCATCGCGAAGACCGTCGACTTCCTCAAGACCCTCAAGCCGGAGCAGTTCGAAGGCGCAGAGGAGCGCACCATCGAGCTGAAACTGCGCACCCGCGAAGTCAGCTTCAAGGGCTCGGACTTCCTGCTCGGATTCGTCAACCCGAACTTCTATTTCCACATCACCACGGCCTACGACATCCTCCGCCACAACGGCGTGGAAGTCGGCAAGATGGACTACCTGGGCGGCGTCTGACCGCCCCGGGCGCCGGCATACCCGGCGCCCTTCAGCCGCGCGGCAACGGCAGCATGGTGGTGGACTTGATCTCCGAGAGCGCCACAATGGAGTTGATCTCCTGTACGCCCGGTACCTGCGACAGCCGCTCGAAGAAGAAGCGCTCGTAAGCCTCCACATCCTCGGTAACGATGCGCAGCATGAAGTCCACGGCCCCCATCAGCACGTGGCACTCCAGCACCTCGGGAAAGTCCTGCATGGCCTGCGCGAAATCCGTCAGGTGATTGCGCCCGTGGGCATTGAGCTTCACCTGGGCAAATATCTGGGTATTCAGGCCGATCTTCTTGCGGTCGAGCAGGGTCACCTGCTTGCGTATCACCCCCTCTTCCTTCAAGCGCTGAATCCGGCGCCAGCATGGCGACTGCGACAGGCCGATGCGCTCAGCTATCTCGGCCGTGGAAAGGGTCGCCTCCTCCTGTAGCAGGGCGAGAATCTTGCGGTCATGGGCATCCAGAAAAACAGGCATGAATAAGTCTCTTATATCTATTTAACGGACTTATTAATGCACAAATAGGCCAACAATTGCAGAAAACAGGCAAATAATTCCCACAGGACCACCGCAGAATACTTCCTACTTTCCCTTGTATCGGCACGCCGTCATGACGCTCCCCGCACTCCATCTCGTCGAATTCCCCCTGGACCAACACGAGCGCCCGGTTCCTGCCGAAGTGGCCGCCGACGTGCGCTACCTGATCCGCGCCGAGATCGATGCAGACATTCTCTGCCGGCTGCTGAACCAGTTCGCGCTCCAGGGCCATGTGCCGGCCGAAGTCGAGTCCTTCCGCCGGGAAGAGTGGCTGGACATTGCCCTGCGGGTGAACACCTTGCCGCGCTATCGCGCCGAAGTGATCGCCCAGCGCATGCGCGGCATGGTCAGCGTGTGCTCGGTGGATCTGCACGTGCAGGGAGTGGAAACTGTCCTCTCAGCGACATAAGCTGACTTTCTGGCGTTAGCCGGCACATTCTCCCAGGCTTAGAGTGCGAACCTGACCTTCATGGTCCTTCACACACAACAACGATGAGAGATGTGCCCATGGCTCGCCCACGCCTACTCCCCGACAACTTCACCCTGGCGCTGATCGCCACGGTGACCGTTGCCAGCCTGCTGCCCTGCGAAGGCACCGCTGCCGTAATCTTCGGCTGGATCACCAACCTGGGCATCGCGCTGCTGTTCTTCCTTCATGGCGCGAAGCTGTCGCGCCAGGCGATCGTGGCAGGCGCCACCCACTGGCGCCTGCACCTGCTGATTTTCTCCTGCACCTTCATCCTCTTTCCCCTGCTCGGCCTGGCGCTCAAGCCGGCATTGTCGCCGCTGGTAACTCCGGACCTGTACCTGGGCATGCTCTATCTCTGCGCCCTGCCCGCCACCGTGCAATCCGCAATCGCCTTCACCTCGCTGGCACGGGGCAATATCCCGGCGGCGATCTGCAGCGCATCAGCCTCCAGCCTGCTGGGCGTGTTCGTTACGCCGCTGCTCGTGCAATTGCTGATCGGCGCCCATGGCGATACCGGGATGTCGACGCTGGACGCCATCGGCAAGATCACCCTGCAACTGCTGGTGCCCTTCATTGCCGGCCAACTGCTGCGCCCGTGGATCGGTGCCTGGGTGGAGCGGCACAAGCCGGTCCTGCGCTACGTGGATCAGGGTTCGATTTTGCTGGTGGTCTACACCGCCTTTAGCGCCGCGGTGATTCAGGGCCTGTGGCACCAGGTTCCGCTGCCAGCCCTGGCCGGCCTGGTCGTGGCCTGCTGCGTACTGCTGGCACTGGCGCTGGCGGTCACCAACCTGCTGGGGCGCTGGCTGGGCTTCTCCCTGGAAGACCGGATCACTATCATCTTCTGCGGCTCGAAGAAAAGCCTGGCTACCGGCGTACCGATGGCCTCGGTACTGTTCGCCAGCAGCACCGTGGGCGTGATCCTGCTGCCGCTGATGCTGTTCCACCAGATCCAGCTGATGGTCTGTGCTGTGCTCGCTCAGCGCTACTCTCAGCGCCAGGAAGACGCTCAGGCTTCGCTGGAGCGCGCCAACTGATAGCCTGACCCAGGCGAAAGCCACCCACAAAAAAGCCGGTGCAGATGCACCGGCTTTTTCATTTCCGCTCGCTGTCAGGCGCCGACGGGCGTGCGCAGGGTGACGAACTCCTCGGCGGCGGTCGGATGGATACCGATGGTTTCGTCGAAGACCCGCTTGGTCGCCCCTGCCTTCAGCGCAATGGCGATGCCCTGGAGGATTTCTCCCGCCTCCGGGCCCACCATGTGGCAACCCAGCACCTTGTCGCTGTCGGCATCGACGATCAGCTTCATCAGGGTCTTTTCCTGGTATTCGGTGAGGGTCAGCTTCATCGGGCGGAAGCGGCTCTCGAAGACTTTCACCTTGTGCCCGGCGCTGCGCGCTTCATCTTCGGTGAGGCCCACCGTACCGATGTTCGGCAGGCTGAATACCGCGGTAGGAATCAGCTTGTAGTCCACCGGGCGGTATTCCTCCGGACGGAACAGCTTGCGCGACAGCGCCATCCCTTCGGCCAGCGCCACGGGCGTCAGTTGCACGCGGCCGATGACGTCACCGATGGCGTGGATCGACGGCTCGCTGGTGCGGTAGGCCTCATCGACCTTGATGTAACCGCGCTCATCCAGATCGACCGAGACGCTTTCCAGGCCCAGGTTATCCAGCTGCGGGCGGCGGCCGGTGGCGTAGAACACGCAATCAGCCTCCAGAACGCGTCCATCCTTCAGCGTGGCAGCCAGCGTGCCGTCGGCCTGCTTGTCGATGCGCGCAATGTCGCTATTGAACTGCAGGTCCAGCCCCTTCGTGGTCAGCTCATCACGCAGGTGCTCACGCACGCTGCGGTCGAAGCCGCGCAGGAACAGGTCCTTGCGGTACAGGAGCGAAGTCTGCGCGCCCAGTCCATGGAAGATGCCCGCGAATTCCACTGCGATATAACCGCCGCCGACCACCAGCACGCGGCGCGGCAGCTCCTTGAGGAAGAACGCCTCGTTGGAGGTGATCGCATGCTCCTTGCCGGGAATATCCGGCACCTGCGGCCAGCCCCCCGTCGCGATCAGGATGTGCTTGGCACGGAAACGCTGGCCATCGACCTCCACAGTATGCGCATCCTGCAGCTTGGCGTGACCTTCCAGCAGCGTGACGCCGCTGTTCACCAGCAGGTTGCGGTAGATGCCATTGAGACGATGGATTTCGTGGTTCTTGTTGGCGATCAGGGTCGCCCAGTTGAAGTTCGCTTCACCCAGCGTCCAGCCGAACCCGGCGGCCTGCTCGAAGTCCTCATGGAAGTGCGCCCCATACACCAGCAGCTTCTTCGGCACGCAACCGACGTTGACGCAGGTGCCGCCCAGGTAGCGGCTTTCCGCGACGGCCACCTTGGCCCCAAAGCCCGCAGCGAAGCGCGCGGCACGCACACCGCCGGAACCCGCACCGATGACGAACAGGTCAAAATCGAAAGGCATCATGGATCTCCGCTTGGATATGCCAGGCAGCATACCTCATGACGCCTGGCCTATCCTGCCAACTGACGGACCCGAAGGAGGCATTACCATGCGCCCGACCCTGACCCATCTCGCCCTGCACGTGCCCGACCTGGAGGCTTGCGTTTCGTTCTACGAGCGATTCTGCGGCATGCGCGTCATTCACGAGCGTGAAGGAAAGGGTTCGCGCATCGTCTGGATGGCAGAACCAGGCAAGGAGCACAGCTTCATTTTCGTCATCATGCCCGGCGGCCAGGAGCGGCACCTGGCAAGCGACGACTACAGCCACTTCGGCTTCGCCGTGGACACTCATGATGAGGTCGACCGCATTGCCAGGGATGCGGAAGCTGCCGGCTGCCTGATCTGGGCGCCACGGTCGGAACCCTACCCGGTGGGATACTACTGCGGCCTTCGTGATCCGGCCGGCAATTACGTCGAGTTCAGCTATGGCCAGCCGCTGGGGCCGGGTTCCGAAGCGATGCCGATTCCACGCTCGATGTAGGCCGGAAAACGAGAAAGCCACCCGGAGGTGGCTTTCTCGAAGAGCGAAAAGGTCTGAATTACCAGGCCTTGCCAGTCTTGTAGAGGTGCTCGTAGCAGAAGTTGGTCGCCTCGATGTAACCCTCGGCGCTGCCGCAGTCGAAACGCTTGCCCTTGAACTTGTACGCCAGCACGCAACCGTCCTGGGCCTGTTTCATCAGGGCGTCGGTGATCTGAATTTCACCGCCTTTGCCCGGCTCGGTCTGCTCGATCAGGTCGAAGATGTCCGGAGTCAGGATGTAGCGGCCGATGATCGCCAGGTTCGACGGCGCATCTTCGGGCTTCGGTTTCTCGACCATGGTGTTCACGCGATAGATGTCGTCGCGGATCATCTCGCCGGCGATCACGCCGTACTTGTTGGTCTCTTCCGGCGGTACTTCCTGGATCGCCACGATGGAGCAGCGGAACTGGTTGTACAGCTTGACCATCTGCTTGAGGACGCTGTCGCCTTCAAGGTTCAGGCACAGGTCGTCCGCCAGCACGACGGCGAAGGGCTCGTCACCGATCAGCGGACGGCCGGTCAGGATAGCGTGGCCCAAGCCCTTCATTTCGATCTGACGGGTGTAGGAGAAGGTGCATTCGTCGATCAGGCGACGAATACCGACCAGGTACTTTTCCTTGTCGGTGTTGCGAATCTGGTGCTCCAGCTCATAGCTGATATCGAAGTGGTCTTCGAGGGAGCGCTTGCCGCGGCCAGTGACGATACCGATTTCGCCGAGACCGGCTTCCAGCGCCTCTTCAACGGCGTACTGGATCAGCGGCTTGTTCACCACCGGCAGCATTTCCTTGGGCATGGCCTTGGTGGCCGGGAGGAAGCGGGTACCGTAGCCGGCGGCCGGGAACAGACATTTCTTGATCATGGGAGTCCTTCGAGAGGGACAGGGGTGCGAGTTGCGCGCAGTCTAATCAGGCTGCGCCCGCCTTACAATGCCCCGGATTGCAAGCTGCACGACTCTCGTGAGGAGTTGCGAATCCGGTGGCACGCGCATCTGACCATCGAGCCCCTGATTTAGTTCTCGAGGTTGCTGGCAAATGGTCAGCATTCAATCCACCTGCCGCCCCTGCCCTATGCCTTCAGCCCCTTCGCTACGTCGCTGGCAGAAAGTCGCTGGCGCACAACACCCCAGATCGAAAGCTCATCGCCTTCCTCGACCTTGAGCGTGGGATAGCCCTCGCCTGCCGCCTGCAGCGCGAACGAACCGTCGATGATCGCGAGCCGACGGATCAACGCCTCGCCATTGAGCGCGGCCACCACGATCTCACCAGGCGATGCCAGCTCCGAACGGTCGACCAGGAGCAGGTCGCAGTCGTGAATACCTGCCTGCGTCATGCCTTCGCCACATGCGCGGACTATGTAGGTATGAAGAGATGCAGCTCCGGCCACTCCGCCGCGCTGCATCACATCTCGAACTTCCAGAATGGCTTGCTGCATAACCGCACTCCGAATACTGTATGCATATACAGATACCAGATGCTCAGCAGCCAGACAAGCCATTGAATGGAACCTCCGGGGAGAAATGCCGCTCAACCGAAAGGACAGCGCACCGATGACGGTGGACTACCCTTAGGGAGGGGTGAGGATATCGATATGAATCCAGGCACGTTCGTCACACTCATGATTATTGGCTGGGTCCTGCTGGCACTGGTCACGCTATGGGCGATCCTGCGGGTGCCGATGCGCCGGGCACGCCTGCAGAAGACCAAGTCCGCAGTAAAAACGACCTCATCGCGGCACCACCCTCTCCCGCACTGAATGTCATCGTCGTGCAAAATGCCCTGCCATTTCCGCTTTACCTTGCAAGCTGCATGGAAAACGAAACGGCACTATCTTTTAAGTCATTGATTTAAAAGTAATTATTATTTCATTCAGATTGGTATGCACCCTGCAATGAACGGGAAGGAACTCCCCACTCACTGCCGAGGACGACACCATGCCAATCGACCGTCTGCCTGCCGCCCAATACCTTTGCCAGGTCTTCTCCGATTTCGACGTCAGCTTCACTGCTCGACCGGACGGCAATCTGATCATGACGCTGAGCAAGGATGCAGGCGAACACATCGCCTGCCGCGTGGTGCGATTGGAAGAACAACGCAATGAAGAACTGCTGACCAGCCTGGTAGGCCGCATTCGCCGCGACCTGGCAACCGAATACGGCCCGCTGCAGGAGGGCGACGCCGGCCACTTCAAGGAAGAAGTACCGCTGCAGAACTTCTACGAGACAGCCGGACCACTGCGCCAGCGCCGCATCGTCAAGGCTGGCGCGAAACTGCGCTCGATGGCCAACGCAGGCGCGTGAATCGCCAGAAACGAAAAACCCGGCCTAAGCCGGGTTTTTCGTATTTTGCGCTCACCTCGAATCAAGCATGCAATCCGCAATGACTCGGGGGATACAGGAAGTTGGTGCCCGGAGCCGGACTCGAACCGGCACGCCCAAAGGGCGAGAGATTTTAAGTCACTCGCCCTTTCTTTATATATGAAGACCTTACGCCTCTTTCCGGTCCGCAACCGAACTACCAAGGCTCCCGTCTGAGCCACGCGTGGCAAGGGGGAAAAATTAATTGCGGACCTGAATTCTCCCGCCTTGCCCGTCCCGGGCACGATCACCCTCCCTCTGTCGCCTTACCTTGAGACTGTACATCCATGCAGTACTCTTGCCCTCCTCTGATTCGGGAGGCGGGGCATGCTGTACACCAACCATGAAACGACCACCGGCTACTGAAATATCGCTGGGAGGCCGCACTGCGCGAGGATACCGCCTTCCTCTATCGAACCGACGACCACTGACGAGGCATACCAGTTCGGGCTGATCCGCCTGTCCGAGCGCCAGGAGATGGTCACCCGCGCGCTCGGCGCCTACTCCTGGAATGTCGAGCACAACATCACCAGGGAAACCCACTGGTGCTTGGGCTGCTACTACCATGTCTTGGTCGACGGCGAGGTGGTCGGCAAGATCGGAACGGAAGGTCACTACCACGACCTTCAGGGGAAGCTGCTCGGCAACATCGTCGGGCAGCCACCGAAGCTTAGCCTGTGGGTTGGTCGCTTCGACCGTGAGTACGCGGGCGATGTCGAGGGACTGCGAATCATGTGCGATGGCCAGGAGCTGTTCGAACTGAGGGAGGTAATTCCGGGCGGAGCCGGCGACAAGCGCTGGCCTTACTCGGGAGGATGAGGGAATGTGCGGGAGATCCGTGACGCCAGAGGAAGCCGCCATGGAGCGGTACTGGCATATCGGGCGGGGGAACGCCGGGCGGTGGATTGATCGCGCGTACAACGTCGCGCCGACCAGTCAGGTGCCCATGGTGCTCCTGAACGAGGCGGGAGAACAGGAAGTGGTGGCCGCCCGCTGGGGGCTGATCCCGTTCTGGTGGAAGAAGGACAAGCTGCCGGCGCAAACTTTCAACGCGCGGAGCGAGGAAGCGGCGACGAAGCCGATGTGGCGGGATGCGATCCGGCACAAGCGGTGCCTGATGCCGGCTGCTGGCTGGTATGAGTGGAACGAGAAGGAACCGGCCAAGAACAGCGCCGGCCGTGCCGTGAACCAGCCCTATTACCACCACGCTATCGACAACGATGTGCTGGCGACCGCCGGGATCTGGTCGACTTGGTCACCGCCGGAGGGGGAACCGATCACCTCTTGCGCCCTGCTGACCAAGAGAGTATCCAGGTCATCTTTCGAAGGTATCTAGCTACCTTTCCATCGGATAGCCGGATATTACACGGACATAGGCCTGACAGGCCGTCAGTTGCCTGATCGCATCGTCGCCCCTGCTGGCGACACCGAGAATCGCTGCAGAATCTCCTGGGTCAAGGTCGGCTCGACCGGCTGCATGATCCAAGCCTCCGGCGCCGGAGGTGGCGGACATGTGGGCGGCGGCACTGCAACCACTGACCTTGACTGACAGCCGGCGTTGAGCAGTGAGCAGATCAGCACGAAGCTGGGCGTTCTGATGCTGTGCATCGATGTACTCCTGATATCGGGTGGCGGAATCCTGCTGGATGGCCTTGGTGAACGCCTGGCGCTGCTCATTGGCTTCCTGCTGAGCCTTGGCGGCTGCCAGGTTGATCGTGCTCAGGTCGGCCCGGAAGGCGGCCTGCTGCTGCTTGATCTGCTGGCCAAGCCTCCACCCGTTGGATATCCATCCGCCGGTCGCGGCCAGGAACAGCAGCAACGCGCACAGCAGCGGTTTCCAGTTGCTGAGCAGCCAGGTCACGCCAGCGCCCTCCGCACACCTTCATCAATAACGGCGTCCTGGTGCGGCTCACCGCCATTCTCGTGCCGAATGATCGCCATCACCAGGCCGCGCAGAGTTGCCGGCAGCCGGACGTTGATCACCTGGTTGGGCTGCACACATAGAGCCTTGGCCACCGAGCTGATATAGGCCTCGGTATCGTTCTCGTTCCCCGGCGCCCAGCGGCTGATGGTCTCGCGCACGGTATCGATGCCTGAGCCGCCCACGCCGGGCATCCCATCCTTGCCTCGGTACGCCAGCAACAGCTTGCCCAGGGCGCGGATGCCGTTCTCTGGCGTATCGAAGCGTGCAAAGCGCGGTTTAGGCACACCCAGTTCCAGGCCGAGCTGGCCCTTCCAGTCGTTGCGGGGGTTGTAGTCGATGTTGCCGGGGTTGTTGTTACGGACACCTCGGGTGGTCATGGCTGTTCTCCAGACACAAAAAAACCGGCTCTTGGCCGGCAATGGGTTGTTGAGGTCGATGAAGCGCCGTATCTTGCTCGGCGCAGATTGGAGCGGTTGAGATGCAATCAAAAACGAACGTCGATATGCAGTGCTTACGTGCGATTGCCGTGATTATGGTGGTGATGCAGCACTACAAGGTTCGACTTCCTACTACTCAAGGCTATATCGACATGTTCAACAGCCTGTCTCTGTGGACGGGTGTTGACGTCTTCTTTGCGATATCAGGATACCTGATATACCGCTCAATTGCGGCAGAGATTTCACGATATGAAGGTCGCACTGAGGCCGCCAAGTCCTTCTTCGAGAAGCGAGTCAGAAGACTTGTGCCTGCACTTTTGGTCGGACTTACCTTATCAGTAGCAGTATCTGCAATCGCCACGAACACCGTCAACCATGACGCGTTCAAAACGCTCACAAGTGCGGTCACCGCCGTCTTTGGGGTATCGAACTTCTACTGGTCTGCCTGCGTCATGAAGGTCATCAACGGATGTGGAAATCCTGATTTCAATGGGGTTACTTGGTCTTTATCTTTGGAGTGGCAACTCTACGCTATTGCATTCCTCTTGATATCTGTCGTTGGCGGTCGCAAGGGATTCGTCATCGCGCTGGCACTTGCATGCCTTGTATCAGTCTGGGCCGCCCCGTCCTTTTCGCTCCTCTGGGTCACTCGGCCCATGGCATTTGTTCTTGGCTGGGGAATCGGGATTTTGAGTACCCAACGCCGTATTGCACTGCCCCGGATGGTATCGCTGGTGCTGCTGACTGCCGGACTGAGCATCTGCATAGCAGCACCTGTACATGGGCCTGCAAGCCTATCGCTTGCACTAATCGGCCTGGGCGGCGGAATATGCCTTTTGGCTTGCGCCAGTGACAATTTGTTCCCGAAACGATCCGTACTCACCGCCATGCTGTCCTGGATAGGAGATCGCTCCTATTCCATCTACCTGCTCCATCTTCCGCTGATTCTTCTTGTTCGCGAAGGGCTCATGCGGGCTGAGGCATTCGAGAACGACGCGCTTGGAGTACTACTTGGAATGACAATTAGCCTACCGCTTATCGCACTCGCTGCAGACCAATCCTATCGCCACATTGAGCAGCGATTCAGAAAGCGCGCTACCGCACGCTCTGTCATTAAGACCGCCTGAATTGACAACAAAAAACCGGCTCATGGCCGGCAATGGGTTGTTGAGGTACATGAAGCACCGTATCGTGCTCGGCCCTAATGGAGCGGAAAAATGCACAAAGCGACAAACATTGACATTCAGTGCTTACGAGCTATCGCGGTAATTCTTGTCGTTTTGCTCCATTATCGATCATCAATGCCGGTGCCTGAATGGTACTCGAGCACTATCAACTCATTGTCTTTATGGTCCGGCGTAGATATTTTCTTCGCCATATCTGGTTTCCTGATGTTCTCCTCAGTAAGAAGCTCCCTCGGAAAGGAAGCATCACGAGGCGAGGCAGCCTACGCATTCCTAGTAAAAAGATGCCGCCGGTTAGTGCCAGCATTGATATGCGCCATGATCATATCAATTTTGGTGGCAGCCATATCAACAAACGGCGCCGAAACAGAAAGTTCAATCAGAGGCGCCATCGCCGCAACAACTGGGCTATCGAACTTCTACTGGTGGGCATGTATATCGGGAACTATCGACCAGTGTGGCTCTCCACATTACAACGGAGTAACTTGGTCGCTATCGTTGGAATGGCAATTGTACGCCGTGCTTTTCCTGGCAATGTCAATACCCAGAAGCTATAGGGCGCTTACTTTCGCGACAGCCATTTCTCTGATTTATACAATTTTTAGCTACAAATACTCAGACCTAGCCATGTTTACAAGGCCATTGCCGTTCTTCCTTGGTGCAATGGTAGGTTGGCTTTACTCGAGCAATAAGCCAAAGATAAGTGCAGCGATGGCTAGATCGCTTCTATTTTTAGGAGTTGCGATTTGCGTCATGTCTCAAAAGTACCTAACTTCATCAGCAATGCACCTTGCAATCGCGGCAGGGTCATTACTGTGCATTACCGCGACATCTAGTGGGAAAGTTATGAATGCGGGATCAATGCTTTCAAAGTCCGCCACCTGGGTTGGAGATAGATCCTACTCCATATATTTGCTCCACTATCCAGCGATGGTCGCATCAAGTTCTGCCCTTAGATACATTGACAAAGCGTCCGACCCATTAGTTGGAGTTATTATTTCCGCGACTCTAATATTAACCACCGCACATCTATCTTACAAATTCGTAGAGACTAGATATTCAACACCCAAACAAGCCACATCAGAAGTATCCTAAACTATAAAAGGCCGGCCACCATGCCGCCGCCCTGCTCTGCCTGCCAGAACGACTTCGCCGGGCCGTTGCCCATCTGGCGGCGGTAGGTGAATCGCGACTCCTGTAGCCCGATAGCCAGCAGCATGACGATGGCCTGCGGGCTTTCCATTTTTGCAGGCAGCAGCAACAGCGCCGACTCGATGATTGAGCGGCGCACGGAACGAAGGTCCATGCTTTTCTCCAGGCATAAAAAACCGGCTCAGGGCCGGTTTTCTTTAAGCAGGTTGTCTACGAAGCCTTCGCCGAACACGTCTTGAAAACTCAATCGATGGCACCTCAACAAACTTCCAAGCTATATATGCAAAAAAGATTGCGAGAGGAATCACGGAAAGCCAAACAGATATCGGGCCAGCTTCCTTTAGAATCAGGACCAATAGAACATTGAGCACGAGGATATGATTTAAATAGAGGCTGTACGAAATTTTCCCCAGAAAATCACCTGCCCTACCTAAAATTGGCTTTCGATACCAAAGTGCGATCGAAATCAAGACAACCGCGCCGACACCTATCCCCAAATCACCAATAACTCTTTGACTGAGACTCCAAGGATTATCAAACGGGTAACTATAAAGCAGCATGCCGACGCCAATAGACGTTGCCTTCAAAGCACGGCTCATTGAGGCAACGCTGTTGACGATACTATCCGACTTCAATGCCACATAGGTTCCAAGTGCAAAGAAGGTCGAGTAATGAAGACTCAGTAGGAGTTCGGCCTGGATTGGCTTCAGCGCCACAACACCCGAAATGAGCCAAGACACGAGCAAAGACGACATGCAGAATGCCGTTACCGCATACCCTCTGAACCTATCCACGACGATGAATATCAAGGGGAAGACAATGGAGATGCGCATTTCATGCACGATAGACCATATCGGCGGATTTATTTCAGAAGTATTGAAAGCGCCAATCATAAGCAAATGATCAACGATTGAGACACTCGAAAGCACTGGGTTTGGGATATTCATCCACCCTGCCGCCCATTCAAATCCAGAATGTGCAAGAAACTGGCAAACAGCAAACGCCAGTGCGACAGAAAAAAGATAAGGTGGATATAGCCGAAAGACTCGCGAAGCGAGATAAGTCGTATATCCACTCTCTCCCATTGACTGCCACATCCGAGTCAACGCGAAACCACTTAGCAGGAAGAACAAAATAACCGCTTGATGGCCAGACCAGAAAAACCGCAGAGGAGTCCATTTAAGAACACTCCATAGCGGCTCAACTTTATAGAGACCAGCGATTGTCGTATGTGAAAGCAGGACGAGGACCGCCGCAATTCCCCTCATGGAATCCAACGATTCCTCCCTGCGATTCACTGCTGCTCGAGACAATTCCAACTCTCCATGGTAACCGAACGACTCGGGAGACCACGTATTTTCGCCATCTAGCCTCTGAAGTCCAGCACTAGCCATGGTGCGCGGAAGAAAGCACACCTGGATGTGCCGACTGACCACCTCACCGAGGTGGGCTCGCACGGTTTCAGAGGCTATATGCTGCGCTGGGGAGTAGGAAGACCGAGCTGAAATAACGTAGGCCGTGCATCGTAGTATGTCTGGTAGCGCGGATCTTCAAGGTCTATCACTCCTTGAAAAGGCCAGAACTCTGAATTCTGTTCATTGCAAAAAATAGCAATATGAATCGCCCCGGCTTTCCTAGACACTCTCCAAGCTTTGGAAGTAGCGCTTTTCAAACTCCACTGGCGATAGCTGCATAGCGCTGCTGTGCCGGCGTTTGGGGTTATAAAACATCTCGATGTAATCGAACACATCACTGCGGGCTTCTTCGCGGGTGCCGTAGGTTTTCCGTCGGATGCGCTCCCGCTTCAGCAACTGGAAAAAGCTTTCCGCTACCGCGTTGTCGTGGCAGTTGCCACGTCGACTCATGCTGCTGCTTAGGTTGTTAGCCTTGAGGAAACTCTGCCAGTCCGAACTGCTGAACTGGCTACCCTGGTCGGAGTGGATCATCACTTCCTGCTTGGGCTTGCGCCGCCACACCGCCATCAGCAGGGCATCGATGGCCAGGTCGCTGCACATTCGTGACTTCATCGACCAGCCGATCACCTGGCGTGAAAACAGATCTAGCACTACCGCTAAGTACAACCAGCCCTCATAGGTCCGGATGTAGGTGATGTCGGTGACCCAGACCTTGTTCGGCTCACTGACGTTGAACTGCCGCTCCAGGCGATTGGGCGAAGCCACCGCCGGCCGGCCGCCATAATAGCCGGGATGCCGCCGATAGCCGGTTTGTGAGCGCAGCCCTTCTCCCCGCATCAGGCGAGCCACGCGGTGCCGGCCACAGGACTCCCCCAGCTCACGCAGGTCGTCGTGAATCTTGCGATAGCCGTAGACCCCACCGCTTTCCAGCCAGGCGTGTTTGATCAACCCGAGCAGGCGCTGATCTTCCTTGGCGCGCACGGATTTCGGCTCGGCCAGCCAGGCGTAGTAACCGCTGGGATGCACTTTCAGGGTCTGGCAGAGGCGTCGAACCGGGTACTCCACCGACAGCTTGCTGATGACGGCGTACTTCAGCCGCACTCCTTGGCAAAGTACGCGGCGGCCTTTTTTAGAATGTCTCGCTCTTCGGTCACTCGCTTGAGTTCGGCGCGCAGACGACGCAGTTCGGCCTGCTGATCGTCTTCTTGCTGCCGCTGCTCCTGGGGCTTGCTGTAGCGCTTGATCCAGACATACAGGCTGTGCACCGACATGCCTAACCGCGCTGCCACCTCGGCTACGGGGAGGCCGCGCTCAGTCACTTGCTTGACCGCTTCGATTTTGAATTCTTCGGGGTAACGCTGGTTGCTCATGGCACCTCCTAATGGGCCTCATTATGAGGCTTGGAGGTGTCTACGAAACTAGGGGCGATTCAGCCGACGCCGTGGCCCACTCGACCTGCTCGAGCAGTTCCGGCTTGTCCAGCAGCGGTACACCCAAGGCTGCACCCGCCCTGCGGTAGTTCTCTCGACCGGTGATCTGGATCAGGCCGCGCCCCATGAAGCGCTTCCCGTCGCCGGGCTGCGTGTTGCTCAGGTCCTTGCGGCCTTCGTACCTGGACTGCGCCGGCGTCGGACCCCAGATCTCTCCTTCACCCACTTCAGCTGGCCCGACTCATGCCCGATCTGGGCAAGGAATGCAGCCTGGCGAGCCGGCGTGGTGATCTGGCACCGCTGCATCGCCCTGTTGAGCGCAGGAACAAAAACGCCAGCTCTCTGGCTGGCGTTGGGGTAGATGCGCAGGAGATGCGCTTCGGTGATTGGCATAGCGCACCTCAGGGGTTGGGGAGTGCAGCGTTCGGCGGTGTGAAGTTTGCGGTATAGCGGGAGTACCCTTTCGTGATCCGGAAGTCGTCGAAGTTTCCATTGAAATAGCGCTGGGTTCCGCCATCCGCCCCGATAAACAGGGCGCTGGAATTGACTTCAATGGTGCCGCTGATACTTGCTATCGCCTCCACAACCCCGTCCAGGAACAGTCGCAGGGTGGTCCCGCTTCGGTACAACGCCACATGGTGCCAAGCGCCAGCAGCGACAGTCGTTGAGCCGGGCCCGACGATTACAGAGCCAGATGTGCTGTTTACGACGAAGGCGCGAAGAAAGCCTGTATCGGATATCTGCATTCCCCAGCCGGAAACACTGAATCGGCTGTAGATCTCCTGGCGCGCGGTGACTGTGGCCGCCGGGCGAATCCATCCTTCCAAGGTGAAGTCGCCAGAGCCAAACTCGCAATCCGTCGAGGTTGCAGAGCTGATGTAGTTGGCCGATCCGTTCAGGAGAAGGCTGGCTGAGCCGAACTTCTTCTCCGAAGTGCTCAGCGCGGCGCCGTTGAGGGCACTGAACGTATGGCCCTTCTGGTCGACTATGGTGGTAGATCCGTTCGTACCGTCGAAATGCAGCAGTGCAGAAACCAGGGTCCATTGAGGATCTGTCGCCGGCCCAGATGTGCTGATCATCTGGGCGGCCACGATACCGGGAATCATGCCGGCACCGTTTGGCCGATGACATCCCACACATCAGAAGCGACGCGCTTGAGCGTGACCGTCATCCGTTCTGTCATCACCAAAGCTCCTCCAGACTTCGCGTTCAGGTTAACTCCAGATCCAGGCGTCAAAGTTAGGTTTCCAGTCGACCCGCGGCGCACATGGATTTCTGCTGTCGAACCCCAGCTGACGGAGCTCTGCGGTGGAATGGTCAACGTAGATGCGCTGGTATTGGTGAAACGGATGTAGGCGCCGTTATCAGTAAGGGCTGCAGTACGGGCGGTCGTCGATTCCGTGATTACGGTCGCCTCGCCGGCCCCTCCTCCGCCGCTCGACTCAGGTAGAGCCCAGGCAGACCCGGAGTACCCGTACCGCTTTGCGATTCCGTTCGCATCGAGCTCATCCAGCACGGACGCCATCCAGCCGGCCTTGGGCACGATGAATTGCCAAGCCCCGGCAGATGCAGACCACCAGGCAATTTGGCCGGCCTTACTGGACACAGTCCCCCAGTTTCCAGAAGCGACGATGTACGCCGCTTCATCAGTTGGAGATCCTGGAGGGGTCGAAAGGTCCTTGTCGATTATCGAGAGCTGAACAATCTGGTTCAGGCTGGCGAAGGTGAGGTTCGCCAGAGTCTGGTTCGCAGCATTGTTCTGAAGCAGCTCAAGGCCGAGCTTCCCGGTTGTTGGCATCAGAGAGTTACCTCAAGCGGATAGCCGCGGCCTACGACGGACGACAGCTGATAGATACGGAAGGTGATCGACGACTGCGGTGAACCGAAGTCGGTCGTCTGGTTGGCGGCTGAGTAGGTCCAAGAAGGAGAAGTGGCACTGATCGTCCGCTTCACCGTTGAGCCCGACATGACGTCGATCTCGTAGGCCTCGCTGGTCTCTCC
The DNA here is from genome assembly GCF_057444315.1 of Pseudomonas sp. PVC-3-1. Lineage (NCBI taxonomy): Bacteria > Pseudomonadati > Pseudomonadota > Gammaproteobacteria > Pseudomonadales > Pseudomonadaceae > Pseudomonas > Pseudomonas sp. PVC-3-1. The sequence continues at coordinate 4,167,555 of NZ_CM172023.1, read as the reverse complement.
GACCGGAGCAACAACACCATTCGTCCACCAGCTATTCGAGAGCCGGCTGCTGCGGGTAAACGTTCCTGTGAAATTGCTCGACACATCGCACGTGCCGCGGGCATAGACCGGCGACAGACATTCAAGATTGACGCCGCGATAGGCCAAGCTCTGATCTGGAGCGCTATCGATGGTTGCTCCGGAAGAGACGGCGCGATAAAAGCGCGTGATGCCAATGGACTCCACTGGCATGCCGACGAATGCGTTATCAGGGTCATCCAGCAGAACGAACCAGTCACCGCGCTGGTGCAGCCCCGTTGCCCACTCAGTCCCTCGCTGCCCACGCACAAAGCCGCTGACTCTGTACGTCCCGTCCGACTGCAGCGCCGCAGTCTGGAAACGGACAATCTCCCAACGCCCATCATTTCCATATGCGGCGTAGTTGATGCCTGCCAGCATCTGGTCGCGAGTCACGCTCTCCAGTTCCCCGAAGATCATGGAGACTGTGAGGACTCGCTGGTCGATCACCGTGCAATTGCTGGATGGGAGTACATCGAAGGTATTCCCGAACGTGCACTTCGTCGTGAATGCTTGAAGATCACTCCAGGTCTGACCGCCGTCTGGCGACTGAACAAGCACGCCTCCGCTCCAGCCATCCGTATAGCCAGACATGGCGACAGCAAAACCAGGAGTGTTCTGGACTGTCTCGTCCACAACAGGGATGTCCATGAGAACCGCGACGGATTCTCCCTCAAGCGGGATAGTGCCATCGGGACCTGGCGCGGGCGCACCGACAGCATTGCTGGTATATAGGGCCGCGTTATTAAGCATGCCCTTGCACTCGACAATTCCATTTGCCCCGGTAGATACCTCGGTCAGGCGAATCTCAAAAACACCGAACTTCGGTCTTACGGTTACAACATCCCCTGGCTCTAGCTGCTGGTATGGCGGTGGAAGACTGAAGCTGAGTGGCTGACGCTCCATCCAGCGGAGTTCGCAAATCTTCTCCGCTATTTGCATCAGCTCATCGTCGCTCAGGACAAGCCCAAGATCGACGGTCTCACCTTTCACAGCAGTGGTCCCGACACGACCAAAGGTCTGAGCAGAATCTGCATACTCCCTGGCAGCACTAATACCCTTTACCGTCACAGTCGCCGGAAGCTGGGTATCCATCTCTCGATCATAGGGAAGAGAGTCTCCGATCTCATCGCCATCATTGGCTGCGAGGTCGTCGCCTGGGATCGAAATAACGGATGCCTGGCCGCGGGGCACAAACTGCAGCTTGTACCCGTGCATGCGGACATCGAATGGCCACGCAGCGCGTAGCGGCTCAATGGCGGAACGAACAGAACCACCGGCGCGGCGATATCCGGTGACCTGCTGTGTCAGGAGAGAAACGTCAAAGTCCGCCACGCCTAGAAGGCCGGTCAGCAGGATCTCCCGGGAAATGACCTGAGACAGTTGCACTTTACTTGCGCTCAGGACAGATAGCGCTATCGCCTTGACGTCGCCACCTGAAGCATCCTCACGCCGGTACATCACATTGTTGTAGATGATCCCGGCCTGGCCGTTTGAGCTCACTACGCCGACATCGAAAGCATCACTCTCAATTCGATAGATCCGCTCGCCAGTGGCTGGATTGAACCCCTGCAGGACATCACCAAGGAGCAAGCCGAAGCTGAAGGCGTACAGCGTCCCGAGAACATCACCGATGTCGATGTCTGGGACGGCGCCGAGAGAGAACTGTTCAACGCCATGAACAAGCCGCGCGCGCGATTCCGCCGGCTCTGGGGAGATATCAACGGTCCGCATAGCTGGGACGCTAACCCCTGGGTCTGGGTCGTCGAGTTCAAGCGAAATGCTTGACCATCAATTGGTATAGAGGTCGGTACCGCAATGGTTACAGATGAAAATCCGGCGCTGATCGCCGGGGCTGTACAAGCCCCAGTTCTTGATACTCCCGGAGTCGCACGACCAACATTTGATGCCACGTTTGGTGCGGCATTCCGGGTTGATCTCCAAATACTGAGCGAGTGTCGGCAGCCTCCTCCACCGCTCGGCCGGTTTGCCCAGGTCTTTCATTACGTAATGAAGAAACCCTCCCACGACAGCGATGGCAAGTACGCCAAGAATCACGACTCCAAGCACAAACTACCCCCCCTGAGATGCAATCGAACTCGCGGCATCATATAGCCATCATCTAAGTGATGCCACGTAACTGCCTCATTCTTACCGGAAGCATTTCCATTCCCTACATTTCCCCCGCCGGCCAGCGCCGGCGCGACGAGGTATTGCCCATGGAACCCATCGTCTTCCTCACCCACGAGGAGATTTGCCAGCTCACCGGCGCCCGGACGAAGGCCGGCCAGGTGCGCGTCTTGAAGCAGAACGGTATCAAGCACACCATCAAGTTGAACGGATGGCCCTGTGTGATCTCCGCCAACCTCCTGCCGACGAAAGGTCGCCAGGCCGAAGAACCTCAGAAATGGACGCCGCGGAAGGCTAGCTGATGGGAAGACGACCGAAGAAGCCAGGCGCGGTGACGCGTCTGCGCGAGCGCACCAAGCCCAGCGGCAAGACCTATTACTACTACGACGCCGGCGGCAAGCCGCGGAAGGAGGTGCCGCTCGGCTCCGACTACGACCTGGCGATCATGAAGTACGCCGAGCTGGAGCGGGACCGCAACGCCGACAACTTGGCCGAAAAGATCGTCACGCTGCGCTACGTTTCGGCGCAGTACTTCCTGACGTGGTGCCGAAGAAGGCTCCAAGCACCCAGAAGAAGGACGCCCAGTACCTGGTCAAGCTGATGGAGTTCTTCGATGACCCGCCCGGCCCCATGGATGGCATCGAGCCGCAACACGTCTACCAGTACATGCGGTGGCGTAGCGATGCGCCGGTCAGGGCAAACCGCGAGAAGGCCCTACTCAGCCACATGTGGAACTACGCGCGGAAGACGGGCTACACGAAACTGGCCAACCCCTGTTCCGGCATCAGCGGCAATCCGGAGGCTGGCCGTGACGTCCACATTGAGGATGACCTATACCTGCTCGTCTACCAGCACGCCGAGATCGGCCTGCAGGAGGCGATGGACCTCGCTTATCTCACAGGCCAGCGGCCTGGGGACGTATTGGCCATGGATGAACGGGATATTCGCGATGGGATGCTGCACGTCCGCCAGGGCAAGACCAAGGCGAAGCGCCGCATTGTGACTGAGGGCAAGCTGGCTACCCTGCTCGACCGAATCAAGGCCCGGAAGGCCGGAATGAAGGTCAGGCCCACACGCCTGATTGTTTCCGAGGCCGGGTTGCTGATGACCAAGTACATGCTGCGCGACCGGTTCGACCGCGCGGGAGGCTGCCGGCATCGAGAAAGCAGCTTTCCAGCTCCGCGACCTGCGCGCGAAAGCCGGCAGCGACAAGTCGGAATCAACCGGCGATATCCTGAAAGTGTGGGACCAACTCGGGCACACGACCGTCACCATGACCGAGCGCTACATCCGCGATCGGAAAGGCAAGAAAGTCACGCCGACAAAGTAATTGCGGACCGGAACGATAGGAGGGAGGTGGAGTGCAACGGCCCGAAGACCGTTGATCTAGAAGTGGTGCCCGGAGCCGGACTCGAACCGGCACGCCCAAAGGGCGAGAGATTTTAAGTCTCCTGCGTCTACCGATTTCGCCATCCGGGCAGTAGCGCGTTACAGCGTTCCCGGGTGCAAGCCCGGAAAGGGCTGGACTATATACAGCCCCTCTCCCCCTGCGCAAGTTGCAGAAACTCGCAATCCTTGCAGTGGGCAGTTAAAGAAAAAGCCCTGTAAATCTTCGATTTACAGGGCTTTTCTATTGGAGGCTGAGGTCGGAATCGAACCGGCGTTCACGGATTTGCAATCCGGTGCATAACCACTCTGCTACTCAGCCATAACACGGATGACTCAAGGCGAATCATCAAAATCTGGAGCGGGAAACGAGACTCGAACTCGCGACCCCGACCTTGGCAAGGTCGTGCTCTACCAACTGAGCTATTCCCGCGTTGTCGTGTTGACGGGCGCCATTCTAACGATTTGGAAATGCCTGTCAACTCCTTGATTCAAAAATAGTTATTTCTCTTTCGGGGTGGTGTTCAGGTGCGGCCAGGCAGCCACCAGATAGTGCACCATCGACCACAAGGTAAGGATGGCGGCAACAATGAGCAGCGCATAACCGACCAGGACCCAGAACGTCATCAGCGGCGGATTGGCCAGGAGAATCACCAACGCCAGCATCTGCGCCGCCGTTTTCCATTTACCCAGGCTGGAAACGGCGACATGCGCCCTCGCCCCGATCTCTGCCATCCACTCGCGCAGTGCAGAGACGACGATCTCGCGACCAATGATGATGGCAGCCGGCAAGGTCAGCCACAGATTCGCGTGCTCCTCCACCAGCAGCACCAGCGCGGTGGCGACCATCAGCTTGTCCGCTACCGGGTCGAGGAAGGCGCCGAAGGGCGTGCTCTGCCCCAGCCGACGCGCCAGATAGCCATCCAGCCAGTCAGTGGCGGCAGCAAGGGCGAATACGGCGCTGGCAGCCAGATGGCTGGCAGGGAACGGGAGATAGAACAGCAGGATGAAGATCGGAATGAGCAGAACGCGGAGCAGTGTGAGCAGGTTCGGGATATTCATCGGGTCGGAAGGTCTGCGAGTTGAGCCGGCATTCTACTCGCTGTGCAGTGCAGCATAAATCTGCTCTGCCAGCTTTTTACTGATACCGGGGGCTTTGGCAATTTCATCGATACTGGCTCTGCCCAGTTCCTGCAACCCGCCAAAATGCTTGAGCAGGTCACGCCGGCGCTTCGGTCCGACGCCCGCAACATCTTCCAATGTCGAGGTACGTCGCGCCTTGCCGCGTCTTGCGCGGTGGCCGGTAATGGCGAAGCGGTGTGCTTCGTCGCGGATCTGCTGGATCAAGTGCAACGCTGGCGAGTCGGCAGGCAGAGTGAATTCATGTTCGGCGTCGTTGAGGTACAGCGTTTCCAGGCCCGGCTTGCGGGTGACACCTTTGGCCACGCCGAGCAGCGTCAGGCCCACAATCGCAAGCTCCTGGAGCACTTCCTGGGCCATGGCCAGCTGTCCCTTGCCGCCGTCCACGAGGAGGATATCTGGCATCTTGCCCTCGCCTTCCTTCAGTCGGCTGAAGCGGCGGGTCAACGCCTGGTGCATCGCGGCGTAATCGTCGCCACCAGTGATGCCTTCAATGTTGAAGCGACGATAGTCCGACTTCAGTGCACCCTCCGGGCCAAAGACGACACAGGAGGCCACAGTTGCCTCGCCGCTGGAATGGCTGATATCGAAGCATTCGAGCCGCTGCGGCGGCTCCGGCAGATCAAGCGCCTCACCCAGCGCATCGAAGCGCGCCGCCATGTGCTGGCGGTTGGCAAGACGAGCCGCCAGCGCCTGCTCGGCATTGGTCACCGCCAGTTGCTGCCAGCGCGCACGCGTGCCACGAACCCGCGGAGTGATCTCCAGCAGCCGACCGCGGGATTCCTCGATGGCCGATGCCAGGACCGGGAAGTCCTCATGCACGGCATTGACGATCAGCTCGTTCGGCAGATCGCGCTCGTGGTGGCTCAGATAGTACTGCCCGAGGAAAGCCAGCAGCACATCACCCACCTCCTCCTCGATCGCCACCTGCGGGAAGAAATTCTTGCTGCCCAGCACCCGTCCGCCACGCACGCTGATCAGGTGCACGCAGGCTCCGCCTGGTGTGACGATGGCCGCCACCACGTCGACGTTGCCAGTGCCAAACTCCATGCTCTGCTGGTCCTGCACACGACGCAGAATCTGCACCTGATCGCGCAGCTCCGCCGCCTTTTCGAAGTCCAGGCGCATCGCCGCCTGCTCCATGCTGGTGGACAGTTCCTCGGCCAGCACGTTGCTACGCCCTTCGAGGAACATGATCGAGTGGCGGACGTCTTCGGCGTACTCCTCCTCGCTCACCAGCCCCACGCAGGGCGCCTTGCAACGCTTGATCTGGTACTGCAGGCACGGGCGCGTGCGATTACGGTAATAGCTGTCCTCACACTGGCGCACGAAGAAGGCTTTCTGCAGCAGCGCCAGGCTTTCACGAATGGCACCGGCGCTGGGGTATGGGCCGAAATAACGACCTTTCGCTTTCTTCGCGCCCCGATGGATGGTCAGGCGCGGATACTGGTCCTCGCTCGACAGGAACACGTACGGATAGGACTTATCGTCCCGCAGCAGGATGTTGTACGGCGGCCGCCACTCCTTGATCAGCGTCTGCTCGAGCAGCAGCGCCTCGGTCTCGTTGGAAGTGATGGTGGTCTCGACCTGGGCGATTTTCGCCACCAGGGCAGCCGTCTTCGGCGCAAGGCCGGACTTGCGGAAATAGCTGGAGAGACGCTTCTTGAGGTCCTTCGCCTTGCCGACGTAGAGCAGCTTCGCCTCGACGTCGAACATGCGATAAACGCCCGGCCGCCCACTGCAGGTAGCCAGGAAGGCCGCCGAATCGAACTGTTGCACCATGATCAGTTGCTGGCGTCGACCATGCCGTGCCGGACAGCCAGCAGCGCCAGTTCGACGTCACTGGTGATCGAGAGCTTCTCGAAGATGCGGTAGCGGTAGGTGTTCACGGTCTTGGGCGAGAGGCACAGCTTGTCCGAAATGCTCTGTACCTTGTGGCAGTTCGCAATCATCAGCGCGATCTGGATTTCACGTTCGGACAGGGTGTCGAATGGCGATGCGTTGCGCTCCGGCTCGAATGACTTCAGCGCAAGGTTCTGGGCAATTTGCGGACTGATGTAGCGCTGACCGGCAAATACCTGGCGAATCGCCTGGACCATCTCGTCCAGGGCGGCGCCCTTGGTGAGGTAGCCCGCTGCACCTGCCTGCATCAGCCGAGTCGGGAACGGGTCCTCCTCGCACACGGTCACCACCACGACACGCACGTCGGGTTGGCTGCGCAGCAGTTTGCGGGTGGCTTCGAGGCCGCCAATGCCGGGCATCTTCACGTCCATCAGCACGACGTCGGGCTTGAGCTCGCGTGCCAGTTGCAGCCCCCGTTCACCGGAGTCTGCCTGTCCAACAACCTGCAGGCCGTCGATATCAGCGAGCATGCGGGTAATTCCGGTGCGCACCAGATCGTGATCATCGACCACCAGCACCTTAATCACGCAGCACCCCTTGAGCAGAATGGAATGGCGGGCCCCGAGAAAGAGACTCCGAACAATTGCCGAACCTTAACAGAAAGAGGCTCTACGACCTAGCTTGGAAGCGCTTCGCCAAAATGCAAGCGCCAGAGAAACGCAGCGCAGGCGAGGCAAATGCTGACAGATGCTTGCCGGTGCGTCTAGGACGGGCGTGCCGACAAATTTCATGTCCGGATCGCGTCAGCGCAAAAATCGGCGGGACATATCGAAGCAGCCCGATCGATCAAGCACCTTTAGTCTGCGGCCACACCTGAATCGCCCCCACCGCCGGCATCGCTGTCTCCGATGCTGCAGATAGCTGGAGTAGCACCGCCTTGAAACAAGTCGCCACTCTGTAGCGCCGCATGAACCATTGGAGTCGGAATGGGAATTACCCTTCCGATTTATCGCACGGGCCGGCGTCTTATTTTGCAATGCCCGCCACTCGGCGCCGGCAATAAACATAACGGCGCTGGCGACCGCTGCCTGGGCCACCGCCGCACTCTTTCCCCGAGAACCTCAGGCCTCGACTGCATCCAGCAGGGCCCATGGCTTGTAGCCGGCAGCGCGCGCGGCCTTCTCCGCCTCAAGAATCGCCTCAGTGCGACTCAGCGAACGCGAACGATGCTCGAAGCGAAATGCGGGCCCACTCGCGCCTCGCACACTGAGGACGATCAGATAGCCCCGCATGGGGTTACTGACTTCTCGAGTGGTTTTCGTCTTTTTCGGAGCAACACCCAGCGCTTCGCGCATCTGCCGCTCGAGATCTTCGACTTGGTTCATTCAGGATTTTCCGGAGATTGGTGCTTGAAGTTTAACTGAGTGCATCAACGTCCTACAGAATCATCTTTCGGTATGACTGACTTTTCTGATGCTTTGAACTTGCGCAATGCAAACGCAATGAGCGCAATGCGTAATCGGCAGGAGCGCCGCCAGCGGCACTTCACCGCCAGAAACGCGAAAGCCCCGCAGTGCGGGGCTTTCAACGTTGTAATAGTGGCGGAAGCGTAGAGATTCGAACTCTAGGACAGTTGCCCGTCGACGGTTTTCAAGACCGTTGCCTTAAACCACTCGGCCACGCTTCCACATTGAGCGGGCGGCAATATTACCGGATCGCAACACACTGTCAAACTCTGATGATTCAGCGCGCTTTTCCCTCTGTTATGATGGATACCACTACGGTCATGGATCCGTATCCCGCTTAACAGGAGTGTCTCGACATGCAAGAACGGCAATATCTCGACTCCACAGCGGTGGAGCAGAAAGAGGTCAGCGGCGTCCTGCGCAATACCTACGGGCTGCTGGCCCTGACCCTGGCCTTCAGCGGCCTGGTAGCCTTCGCCTCGCAACAAATGCGCCTGCCCTACCCCAGTTTCTTCGTAGTGCTGCTGGGCTTCTACGGCCTGTTCTTCCTCACCGTGAAGCTGCGCAACAGCGCCTGGGGCCTGGTCAGCACCTTCGCCCTCACCGGTTTCATGGGCTACACCCTCGGCCCGATCCTGAACATGTACCTGGGCATGGCCAACGGCGCGAGCATCATCTCCTCGGCCTTCTTCATGACCGCCCTGGTGTTCTTCGGCCTGTCCGCCTATGTACTGACGACCCGCAAGGACATGAGCTTCCTGTCCGGCTTCATCACCGCAGGTTTCTTCGTCCTGTTGGGCGCCGTGCTGGTCTCGCTGTTCTTCCAGATCAGCGGCCTGCAACTGGCCATCAGCGCCGGCTTCGTGCTGTTCTCCTCGGCGATGATCCTGTTCCAGACCAGCGCGATCATCCACGGTGGCGAGCGCAACTACATCATGGCCACCATCAGCCTGTACGTGTCGATCTACAACCTGTTCATCAGCCTGTTGCAGATCTTCGGCATCATGGGTAGCGACGACTAATCCTCGCGCTTCAGGAAAAAGCCCGTTTCGACGGGCTTTTTTCATTTCAGTCGCGGCAAAAAACGGCTCAGCGCCGTATCATCCTGCGAAAATTCGCCGCCAAGGCCTGCTCCATGAAGTTCGTCATCGCCCTCTTCTCCCCGCCGCATTCGCCGGCCGCCCGGCGCGCCTTGCGCTTCGCCGAGGCTGTATTGGCCGGCGGACATGAAATCACCCGACTGTTCTTTTATCAGGACGGCGTGCATAGCGCCTCGGCCAACACCGTAGCCAGCCAGGATGAGCTGGACGTCGCCGCCGCCTGGACGCGATTCGTCGCTGATCATCAATTGGACGGAGTCGTCTGCATCGCCGCCGCCCTGCGGCGCGGCGTGCTCAATGGCGAGGAAGCCCGCCGCTATTCCCGCCCTGCCGCCAACCTGCAGGCACCCTGGGACCTTTCCGGCCTCGGCCAACTGCATGAAGCAGCGCAACTGGCGGACCGCCTGGTCTGCTTTGGAGGCAACTGATGACCAAGTCCCTTCTGATCATCAGCCGCCAGGCGCCCTGGGCCGGCCCTGCCGCCCGTGAGGCGCTGGATATCGCCCTGGCGGGCGGTGCCTTCGACCTGCCGATCTCGATGCTCTTCCTCGATGATGGCGTGTTCCAGTTGGCGCCCAACCAGCGTCCCGCCACACTCGAGCAGAAAGACCTGCAAGCCAACCTGCAGGCCCTGCCGCTGTTCGGCGTGGAGGCGCTCTACACCAGCAGCCGCAGCCTTGCCGAGCGCGGACTGGACGGCTCCTGCCTTACACTGGCCGCCCAGGCACTGGACGACAACGCGCTGCGCGACCTGCTGCAAACCCATGACCAGGTGATCACGATCTGATGGCTACTCTCCACCTGCTCTCGCACTCCCCCTTCAATGACGGCCGGTTCGCCAGTTGCCTGCAGTTGCTCGGCCCGGGCGACGGCTTACTGCTGACTGGCGAAGCCGTCCACGCGCTGCGCGATGGCACCGCGCCTCGCCGCGAACTGGATCAGACGCCCGCAACCAACGCGCTCTTTGCGCTGCTGGAAGACCTGCAGGCACGCGGCCTGGATAACCCGCCCGAGCGTGTCGTTGCTGTGGATTACGCCGGATTCGTCGATCTTTGTACGCGCTTCGACAAGGTGAACGCCTGGCTATGAGCACTCTCCTGGTCAATGGAAACGCCCTGTTGCTGGACAAGGACGGCTATCTCGCCGACCTGAACGACTGGAGCGACGCCGCTGCCGAGGCCCTGGCGCACAACGAAGGCATCCACCTGACGCCCGAGCACTGGGAAATCCTCCTGCTGCTGCGCGAGTTCTATGGGGAGTTTCAGCTCTCCCCGGCCAACCGCCCGCTGATCAAGTACGTCGCCCAGAAACTGGGCGCGGAAAAGGGCAGCAGCCTGCACCTCAACCTTCTGTTCAAGGGCACCCCGGCCAAGCTTGCCGCCAAGCTCGCCGGCCTGCCGAAGCCGACCAATTGCCTATGACCGCCTCCCCCCTAGTCTTGCAGACTCCCGCCGAACACCCCTTCGCCCAGTTCGTCCGCATCCTCGGCAAAGGCAAGCGCGGCGCGCGCGGCCTGACCCGCGAGGAAGCTCGCGAAGCACTGGGTTTGATCCTTGACGGCCAGGCCGAGGAAGCCCAGCTGGGCGCCTTCCTGATGCTGCTGCGACACAAGGAGGAAAGCGCCGAGGAACTGGCCGGGTTCACCGAAGCCGTGCGCGAGCGCCTGCAGACACCAAAGATCGCCGTAGACCTGGACTGGCCGAGCTACGCCGGCAAGAAGCGCCACCTGCCCTGGTACCTGCTGGCGGCCAAATGCCTGGGCGGCAGCGACACCCGCATACTGCTGCATGGTGCGGGCGCCCACACCGCCGGCCGTCTCTACACCGAGCAATTGCTTGAACTGCTGGGCCTGCCGCTGTGTCGCGACTGGAGCGCAGTCAGCCAGGCACTGGACACCCAGGGCGTCGCCTTCGCCCCGCTGGCGGACTGGATGCCGCGCCTGCAACGGATGATCGACCTGCGCAACACCCTCGGCCTGCGCTCACCAATTCACTCCTCGGTGCGCCTGATCAACCCGCTGGGCGCCACCTGCGTGCTGCAAAGCATCTTCCATCCCGGCTACCAGGCCGTGCACCGCGAAGGCAGCCGCCTGCTAGGCGACTACGCCATCGTCATCAAGGGCGAAGGCGGCGAGATCGAAGTGAACCCGGACGCCACGTCGCACCTGTACGGCTGCCGCGATGGCGAAGACTGGGACGAAGAATGGCCAGCGCTTTCACCGCTGCGCCACGTCAAGCCGGAAAGCCTCGACCCGCAGCATCTGGCCGCCGTCTGGCGCGGTGACACAGAGGACGCCTACGGTGAGTTGGCCGTCCGCGCGACCATGGCGCTGGCCTTGCGCGCGATGGGATTGCAGCGGGACGACGCCTTCGCAGAGGCCAACAAACGCTGGGCTGCCCGCAACAGATCGATTTAATCGATACCTGGAATCCTGTTTTTGCGCTAAACAATCAAGCCTGAGCCGATAGACTGGTCCCATCTTCCCGCTTCCTGGAGCACTCAAGATGGGACAGTTGATCGATGGCCGCTGGCATGACCAGTGGTATGACACCAGCAAGGACGGCCGTTTCCAGCGCGAGAACGCACAGCGCCGCAACTGGGTAACTGCCGACGGCCAGCCCGGCCCGACCGGCGAAGGCGGCTTCCGCGCCGAAGCCGGCCGCTATCACCTCTACGTTTCCCTGGCCTGCCCCTGGGCCCACCGCACGCTGATCTACCGCCAGCTAAAAGGCCTCGAGTCGCTGATCGACGTTTCGGTGGTCAGTTGGCTGATGCTGGAGAACGGCTGGACCTTCGACAAGGCACTTGGCTCCACGGGCGACAAGCTCGACGGCCTGGCCTTCCTCCATCAGCGCTACACGAAAGACGATGCGCACTACACCGGCCGCGTGACCGTGCCGGTGCTGTGGGACAAACACGAGCAGCGCATTGTCAGCAATGAATCCGCGGAAATCATCCGCATGTTCAACACAGCCTTTGACGGGATCACCGGCAACCCGCTGGACTTGTACCCGGAAGCGCTGCGCGCACAGATCGACGCGCTGAACGAGCGCATCTACCCGGCCATAAACAATGGCGTGTATCGCGCGGGCTTTGCGACGACCCAGGGCGCCTACGAAGAGGCCTTCAGGACACTGTTCAACGAACTGGACTGGCTGGAAGAGCGCCTGGACAAACAGCGCTACCTGGCGGGCGAATACCTGACCGAAGCAGATGTGCGCCTGTTCACCACGCTGATTCGCTTCGATGCGGTCTACCACGGGCACTTCAAGTGCAACCTGCGACGCCTCGCGGACTACCCGAACCTGTCCGGCTGGCTGCGCGAGCTGTATCAATTGGATGGCGTGGCTGGCACGGTGGACTTCCAGCACATCAAACACCACTACTACGGCAGCCATCGCACCATCAACCCGACCGGCATCGTGCCGCTGGGGCCGCAGCAGGACTTCACCGCGCCGCACGGGCGGGAACATCTGCCGGGCAAAGGTATTTTCCGTAGAGGTTGAACCAGCCGTTGGAGCGAAATTTGCCATCAGACCTGTAGGAGCGAGCTTGCTCGCGAATCGCTTGACGCCAAGTCAGCAGGAAAACAGTTCGCGAGCAAGCTCGCTCCTACAAGGTCAAGAGCGGATCAGATCGGTTTTTCGATGCCGTCGTAGACCTTCTGCAGCGCGTCCAGACGCTCCTGGTAGCGCTGCCTGAGGCAGACTTTGTTGGCGCCGCAGGCGCGGCGCTGCTCCAACCAGGCAAGCTGGGAGTCACCCAGATTGCCACGCATGCCCATGGCGAAAAGCCCGCGCAACAGGCGGTAGGTGGTTGCCACCTGCACATCCATCTCGGAAAGCTGGCGATCCGCGCAGATCGCCTTCTCGTCGGCCTGCTTGGCCTTCTTGCAGTCAAAGCTGGCCGCTTGAGCCGGCAGTGCGACGCAACCCAGGGCGCACAACCCACCCAGGATCACGGCGCGCATGGGGTTCACTGCTGCCCCTCGAACCAGGCGAGCTTCTCGCGCAACTGCACCACTTCCCCGACTATCACCAGCGTCGGCGCATGCACTTCGTGCTCAGCCACCAGCTCCGGCAGGTTTGCCAGGGTGCCGGTGAATACGCGCTGATGCACGGTGGTGCCCTGCTGAACCAGCGCCGCAGGTGTATCGGCGGAGCGGCCGTGGCGCACCAGTTGCTCGCAGATGACCGGCAAACCAACCAGCCCCATGTAGAACACCAGGGTCTGCCCCGGTGCGACCAGGTCGTTCCATGGCAGGTCGGTGGTGCCGTCTTTCAGGTGACCGGTAACGAAACGCACGGATTGCGCATAGTCACGGTGAGTCAGCGGGATCCCGGCGTAAGCCGCGCAACCGCTCGCCGCCGTGATGCCCGGCACCACCTGGAACGGAATGCCATTGGCCGCCAGCTCGTCGATCTCCTCGCCGCCACGGCCGAAGATGAACGGATCGCCACCTTTCAGGCGCAGCACGCGCTTGCCCTGCTGGGCCAGCTCCACCAACTGGCGATTGATCTCGTCCTGCGGCACTGCGTGGTCCGCGCGGCGCTTGCCAACATAGAGGCGATCCGCATCGCGACGGCACAACTCGAGGATGGCCGGCGCGACGAGGCGGTCGTACAGAACCACATCGGCCTGCTGCATCAGACGCAGGGCGCGGAAGGTCAGCAGATCGGGATCACCGGGACCAGCGCCGACCAGATAGACCTCACCGCGAGACTCGGGTTGCGGCGATTCCAGCTTGTCCGCCAGCAGTCGCTCGGCCTCGTTCGGCTGGCCAGCGAGCATGCGCTCAGCGACCGGGCCCTGGAACACGTCTTCCCAGAACTTGCGGCGCTGCTGCAGGTCCGGCAGGCGGTGTTTCACGCGTTCGCGGAAGCGGCTGGCGAGGCCGGCCAACTGGCCATAGGTCGCGGGAATCCAAGTTTCCAGCTTGGCACGCAGCAGGCGCGCGAGCACCGGCGCATCGCCGCCGCTGGAAACCGCCACCACCAGCGGCGAGCGGTCGACGATGGCCGGGAAGATCACGCTGCACAGGGCCGGCGCATCAACGACGTTAACCGGCACACCGCGCTCGTGGGCGTCGCGGGACACCTGGGCATTGAGTGACTCGTCATCCGTGGCAGCGATGACCAGCACGCAGTCCTGCAGGTCACCCTGGGCGTAGGGGCGCAGCAGCAGTTCGCCAGTGCCCTCCTCGATCAGCTCACGCAACTCGGAATGCACTTCCGGAGCCACGACTCGCAGCACCGCGCCGGCGTCGCTCAGCAGGCGCGCCTTGCGCAGTGCGACATCACCGCCGCCGACCAGTAGCGCGCGACGTCCGCGCAGGATGTGGAACAGCGGCAGGAAGTCCATCTCAGCCGATGACCTCGATGCCGGCCATGTACGGCTTGAGCACGTCCGGGACGCGGATCGAGCCATCGGCCTGCTGGTAGTTCTCCAGCACGGCGACCAGGGTACGGCCCACGGCCAGGCCGGAGCCGTTGAGGGTATGCACCAGCTCGGGCTTGCCGGTTTCCGGGTTGCGGTAACGCGCTTGCATGCGGCGCGCCTGGAAGTCGCCACAGTTGGAGCAGGAGGAAATCTCGCGGTACTTGTCCTGGCTCGGCACCCAGACTTCCAGATCGTAGGTCTTGGCGGCGCCGAAGCCCATATCGCCAGTGCACAGCGCCAGGGCGCGGTACGGCAGCTCCAGTGCCTGGAGAACTTTCTCGGCATTGCCGACCAGGCTTTCCAGGGCTTCCCAGGACTTCGACGGTTCGACGATCTGCACCATCTCGACCTTGTCGAACTGGTGCTGGCGGATCATCCCGCGGGTATCGCGGCCCGACGCGCCGGCCTCGCTGCGGAAGCAGGGAGTGTGGGCGACAAACTTCAGCGGCAGCTCCTTCGCATCGAGGATCTGGCCGGCAACAATGTTGGTCAGCGAGACTTCGGCGGTCGGGATCAGGTACAGATCCGCTTCGTCTTCACGCTGGATCTTGAACAGGTCTTCCTCGAACTTCGGCAGCTGGCCGGTACCCTGCAGCGCTGGAGCCTGCACGAGGTACGGGGTGTAGGCTTCTTCGTAGCCGTGCTCGCGGGTGTGCAGGTCGATCATGAACTGCGCCAGGGCGCGGTGTAGGCGCGCGATCGGGCCGCGCATCAGCGCAAAGCGGGCGCCGGACAGGCGGGCAGCGGTCTCGAAGTCCAGCCAGCCGTGCTGCTCGCCCAGGGCGACGTGGTCCTTGATCTCGAAATCGAAGGTGCGCGGAGTGCCCCAGCGGCGGACTTCGACGTTCTCTTCCTCGTCAGCGCCCACCGGCACGGACTCGTGGGGCAGGTTCGGGATGTTCAGCAGCAGGTTATCCAGCTCGGCCTGGATGACGTCCAGTTCGCGCTTGCCGGCGTCCAGCTCCTCGGCCATGCGGTTGACCTCGGCCTTCAGCGGCGCGACATCTTCGCCATTCTTCATGGCCAGGCCGATGGCCTTGGAACGCGAGTTGCGCTCGGCCTGCAGGGTCTCGGTGCGGGTCTGCACGGATTTGCGCTGGCTCTCCAACGCTTCGATGCGCGCCACGTCCAGGGTGAAGCCACGGGTGGCCAGGCGTTCGGCCACTTCCTGCGGCTGGGTACGAACCAGTTTGGAATCGAGCATGGTGTCTTCTCGTGTCGAGTGTCAGGCGGCGCTCGCGGGCGCCACTTCAGGATTTTCTGCGACGGCGGGAACTGGCTTTGTCGAGGCTGGCCAGGTGGCGCAGCTTTTCGCCGATCTTCAGTTCGAGCCCGCGCGGCACGGGTTGGTAATACTGGCGCGGTTCCATGGACTCGGGGAAGTAGTCTTCTCCGGCCGCATAGGCATCCGGCTCATCATGGGCATAGCGGTACTCGTCGCCATAACCCAGGTTCTTCATCAGTTTGGTCGGCGCGTTGCGCAGATGCAGCGGCACTTCCAGCGAGCCGCTCTCCGCCACGTCACGGCGCGCCGTGTTGTAGGCGTTGTAGACGGCGTTGCTCTTCGGCGCGCAGGCCAGGTACACGATAGCCTGCGCAATCGCCAGCTCTCCTTCCGGACTGCCGAGGCGCTCCTGTACGTCCCAGGCGTGAAGGCACAGGGTCAATGCGCGAGGATCGGCATTGCCGATGTCCTCGCTGGCCATGCGAACCACGCGGCGGGCGATGTACAGCGGATCGCAGCCGCCATCGAGCATGCGCGAGTACCAGTACAACGCGCCATCGGGGCTGGAGCCGCGCACCGACTTATGCAGCGCGCTGATCTGGTCGTAGAACGCCTCGCCACCCTTGTCGAAGCGCCGGCGCGAGTCGCCCAGCAGATTCTGCAGCAGCTCGGCGCTGATCTCGCCGTTGTCCTCGGCGAGGTCCGAGGCGTTCTCCAGCAGATTGAGCAGGCGCCGACCATCGCCATCGGCAGCCGCCATGAGGATGGCGAAGCTGTCGTCGGGCAGGCTCAGGTTGCGTTTGCCCAGCCCTTTTTCTTCGCTCAGCGCGCGCTCGACCAGCCGGCGCAGCGCGGCTTCGTCCAGGCTTTTCAGCACATAGACTCGGGCGCGGGACAGCAGCGCATTGTTCAGTTCGAAGGACGGGTTCTCTGTGGTCGCACCAATGAAGATCAGCGTGCCGTCCTCCACATAGGGCAAGAAGGCATCCTGCTGGCTCTTGTTGAAGCGGTGCACTTCATCGACGAAGAGGATGGTGCGGCGACCATACTGGGCCGCGTGCTGCTTGGCCACTTCCACCGCCTGGCGGATTTCCTTCACACCCGAGAGTACCGCCGAAATGGTCTCGAAGTGCGCGTCGGTGACCTGCGCCAGCAGCTTCGCCAGGGTGGTCTTGCCGACACCGGGCGGGCCCCAGAAGATCATCGAGTGCAGCGCGCCCTGCTCCAGCGCCTCGCGCAGTGGCTTGCCACGGGCGAGCAGGTGCTCCTGGCCGACGTACTCGTCCAGGCTGGTCGCGCGCAGGCGCGCGGCCAGGGGCTGGGAAACGGGGGCGGAGCGGAACAGGTCCACGAATCTTACCTATCGATCAATCCGGCGTAAGGCCGGTCATTCCTGGATGACGTCGACGCCCTTGGGCACATCGAAGACGAACTGCTTGGCGTCCATCGGCTCGTTCATCTTCACGTCGAAGAACAGGATATTGGTGCGCTGACCGACGCTGTCGATCAGTTGCATGTCGTTCACTACGCCACTGCGGAAGGAAATCCGCAGGCTGTCGAACAGGGTGTCCTTGGACTTCGGCTTGAGGGTGAAGTCGACTACGTTGCCGCCATCTTTAGCGGTGATGTCAAAGCTCTGGCCGATCTTCGATACGTCGCCGGACAGCAGCAGCGCCGGGGTCTGGGTCAGGCGCTGGTCGAGCTTCTGGATGGTCACCTGCTCCAGGTCCGGGTCGTACAGCCAGATTTTCTCGCCATTGGAGATCAACAGCTGCTCGTTCGGCGCATCGGTGTGCCAGCGGAACAGGCCCGGACGTTTCAGGCCCAGGGTGCCGGCGGTTTCCTGCAGTCGGGTGCCGCTGCCATCCAGGGTCAGCTGCGAGAAGCGCGCGGTCATTGTCTGGGCCTTGGTGAGCATCCCGCTCAGTCGCTGCGATGCAGCATCGTCGGCATGGGCCTGGACACCAGCCAAGGCCAGCGCAGCTACGAACATCAGGCGGATCAGACGCATCGAAATCCTCGAAGTCGAATCAATCACGGATCGGGGCCGGCGCCATAACTTCGCGCGAGCCATTGGTATTCATCGGAGTGACCACGCCGGCCATCTCCATTGCCTCGATCATCCGCGCGGCGCGGTTGTAACCGATCTTCAGCTTGCGCTGCACGGCGGAAATCGAAGCGCGGCGGCTTTCGGTCACGAAGCGCACGGCTTCGTCGTAGAGCGGATCGTCCTCGCTGCCCTCGCTGCCTTCGCCGCCACCGCCACCTTCGAACGAACCGCCAGCGCCTTCATCGGCACCAGCGAGGATGTCCTCGATGTAGTTCGGCGCGCCACGCAGCTTCCACGCCTCAACGACGCGGTGCACTTCGTCATCGGACACGAAGGCGCCATGAACGCGGATCGGCAGGCCGGTGCCCGGCGGCAGGTACAGCATGTCGCCGTGACCCAGCAGTTGCTCGGCGCCGCCCTGGTCAAGGATGGTGCGCGAGTCGATCTTGCTGGACACCTGGAAGGCGATACGGGTCGGGATGTTCGCCTTGATCAGACCGGTGATTACATCCACGGACGGACGCTGTGTCGCCAGGATCAGATGGATGCCCGCCGCACGCGCCTTCTGGGCGATACGGGCGATCAGTTCTTCCACCTTCTTGCCGACGATCATCATCATGTCGGCGAATTCGTCCACGACGACCACGATGGTCGGCAGGGTCTGCAGCAGCGGAGCCTCGTCTTCCATGCTCTCGCGGCGGTACAGCGGGTCGGTCAGCGGAGTGCCAGCCTCCTCCGCGTCCTTCACCTTGCGATTGAAGCCGGCCAGGTTACGCACGCCCATGGCCGCCATCAGCTTGTAGCGACGCTCCATCTCGGCGACGCTCCAGCGCAGCGCGTTGGCGGCCTCCTTCATGTCGGTGACCACCGGGCAGAGCAGGTGCGGAATGCCTTCGTAGATCGACAGTTCCAGCATCTTGGGGTCGATCATGATCAACCGCGCCTCTTCCGGCGTGGACTTGAACAGGATCGACAGCAGCATGGCGTTCACACCCACCGACTTACCGGAGCCGGTAGTACCGGCCACCAGCAGGTGAGGCATCTTCGCCAGGTCGGTGATGACCGGGTTGCCGCCGATATCATGGCCCAGTGCCAGTGGCACGGTGGATTTGTGCTCGTCGTACTCCGGCGTCATCAGCACTTCGGAGAAGCGCACCATCTGCCGGTCTTCGTTGGGAATCTCGATGCCGACAGTGGTCTTGCCGGGGATGACTTCCACCACGCGCACACTGATTACCGCCAGCGAGCGCGCCAAGTCCTTGGCCAGGTTGGAGATGCGGCTGACCTTCACGCCAGCGGCCGGCTGGATTTCGAAACGGGTGATCACCGGGCCCGGATGCACGGACTCGACGATGACTTCAACGCCGAACTCCTTGAGCTTGATCTCCAGCAGGCGCGACATGGCCTCCAGGGATTCAGGCGAGTAGCTCTGCTTCTTTTCCGAGGCCGGGTCGAGGATCGACAGCGGCGGCAGCGTGCCTTCCACGGCGGTATCGACGAACAGCGGCGCCTGCTTCTCTTTCAGTACGCGCTTGCTCGGCTCGGCCGGTTTGCTGGGCGGCGGCGGGACGTCGATCTTTGGCGCCACGCGCTTTTCGCGCTCCTGAACGCTCTTGACCAGCGCTTCCTCGCGTTCGATCAGGCGTTCCTTGACCTTGGCCTGCTCGCGTCGGTCGGCAACGATGGGCGCAGCGACTTCGGCCACGCGCTCGTCAACTTCACGCAACTGGGCGACGAGCTGCTTATGTTCGCTGCGGGCGCTCCACCAGCGATTGGTGGCGTTGTGGATCAGTTCAAAAAGGTCGAGGGTGATCTTGCCGGTGACGTCCATCACCTTGAACCAGGACAAGTCGGCGAACACCGTCATGCCGAACAGGAACAGCGCCAGGAAAAGCAGCGTACTGCCCTGCACGTTCAGGGCATTGACGCCCAGCTGGCCCAGGCTCTCACCCAGGGCTCCGCCCGCCGTGGCCGGCATGTGGGCACCACTGGTGTGGAAATGGATATAGGCCAGTGCGGAACCGGACAGCACCAGGAATACCAGGCCGATCAGCCGCCAGGAGAACAGCCAGCCGCTCCACTCCCAGGGCAAGTGGCGCTTGCGGAAGACCTGGTAGGTCTTCACTGCCAGCAACAGCGGGAACAGGTAGGCGAAATAGCCCAGCACCATGAACAGGATGTCTGCACTGAGGGCGCCCAGGCGGCCGGCAGCGTTCTGCACCTGCTCGACGTGACTGGAATGGCTCCAGCCCGGATCGGAGGAATCGTAGGTGAGCAGCGCCATCCACAGGTAGAGGCAGAGCGCGCCAAGCGCGATCAGTGCCCCTTCCTTCAGACGGTAGTGCAGTTGCTGGCGCCAGGCGGCGGCATGGCTTGCTGTGGTGTCCTTCAAAACGCTTCTATTCCTGCGCTATACGCGCGTCCGAGAGTCGTTGGGCCGCGAAATGGGCCTATTGTACGGCTTTGGCCGGCTGATGCCAGCGAACCCGGGCGTGTCCGATTGCGCTTTTGCCGGCTTTCCGGGGTTCGGTGTAGCATAGCCCAACACCGCTTTTCGGCTGCTCAATTGGAGCATGCATTCTCTTACGTGACAAAGGCTTATGGAGTCTTTTTATGAGTGAAGTCAAGCATTCGCGCCTGATCATCCTGGGCTCCGGCCCCGCGGGCTATACCGCGGCCGTGTATGCCGCGCGGGCCAACCTCAAGCCTGTTGTCATCACTGGCATCCAGCCCGGCGGCCAGCTCACCACTACCACCGAGGTCGATAACTGGCCAGGCGACGTGGAAGGCCTGACCGGTCCGGCCCTGATGCAGCGCATGGAGCAGCATGCCAAGCGTTTCGATACCGAGATCGTCTACGACCACATCCACACTGCCGAGTTGCAGCAGAAACCCTTCACCCTCAAGGGCGACAGCGGCACCTACACCTGCGACGCACTGATCATCGCCACTGGCGCTTCTGCCCAGTACCTGGGGATGTCCTCGGAAGAGGCTTTCATGGGCAAGGGCGTTTCCGCCTGCGCCACCTGCGACGGCTTCTTCTATCGCAACCAGGTCGTCTGCGTGGTCGGCGGCGGCAATACCGCTGTGGAAGAGGCACTCTACCTCTCCAACATCGCCAAGGAAGTCCACCTGATCCACCGCCGCGACAAGCTGCGCTCGGAGAAGATCCTGCAGGACAAACTGTTCGAAAAAGCCAAGAACGGCAACGTGCGCCTGCACTGGAACACCACCCTGGATGAAGTTCTGGGCGACAACATGGGCGTTATCGGCGTGCGCCTCAAGGACGCCAACAGCGGCGAAACCCGCCAGTTGGACCTGGCCGGCGTATTCATCGCCATCGGCCACAAACCCAACACCGACCTGTTCAAAGGCCAGTTGGAGATGCATGACGGCTACCTGAAGATCAAGGGCGGCGCCGAAGGCAATGCCACCCTGACCAGCATCGATGGCGTGTTCGCTGCCGGCGACGTGGCTGACCACGTCTACCGCCAGGCCATCACCTCGGCTGGCGCCGGCTGCATGGCCGCACTGGACGCCGAAAAGTTCCTCGACGACAACTGATCGGCCAAGGGGAGGCTCGCCCTCCCCTCCTCCCTATGCTCAAGTGGCTTTCCCGTAGCAACTTCGACTTTCCACCCCTCGACAAGGCCCTGCATGAGCCCAACGGCCTGCTTGCGGCCGGTGGAGACCTCAACCCGCAGCGCCTGATCCAGGCCTACCGCCATGGCTGCTTCCCCTGGTACCAGGACGGCCAGCCGATTCTCTGGTGGTCGCCTGACCCGCGCACCGTAGTCTTCCCGGAAGAGCTGCACGTCTCCCGCAGCCTCGCCAAGTTCATCCGCCAGCAGCAGTACCAGGTGACCATCGATCAGGCATTCGAGCAGGTCATCCATGGCTGCGCGGGCCCGCGCGATTACGCCGACGGCACCTGGATCACCACCCCGATGCAGGACGCCTATTGCCAATTGCACCGCCTGGGCGTTGCTCACTCCGCGGAAGCCTGGCAAGGCGACGAGTTGGTCGGCGGGCTTTATGGCCTGGCCATCGGCCGCCTGTTTTTCGGCGAATCCATGTTCAGCCGCGCCGACAATGCCTCCAAGGTCGCCTTCGTTGCTCTGGTGCAGCGCCTGAAGGCCGCCGGCTTCGTGCTGATCGACTGCCAGATGCCGACCCAGCATCTGCACAGCTTCGGCGCCCGCGCCATTTCCCGCCGCGAATTCGCCAGTTACCTGCGCCGTCATCTCGACGAAACACCTTCGCAGGACTGGACTTCGCGAGCGGACCTGCTCAGCCTGTCTTAAACTTGCCTGAGGGACCTCGCAGGGGTTGAAGATGACCGAGCTCGCCCGCCTGAAGTTTTACGCCACACAACCGCATCCATGCAGCTATCTGCCCGAAGAACAGGCGACTACCCTGTTCCTCGATCCCAGCCAGCCCATGGACGCGCAGTTGTACGCCTCGCTGTCCGAGGTGGGCTTCCGGCGTAGCGGCGAGCACCTCTACCGGCCGCACTGCCAGCACTGCACAGCCTGCATACCTGCGCGCATTCCGGCTACGGGCTTCCAGCCCAGTCGCCAGCAGAAGCGCATCATCAAGCGCAATGTCGACCTGGAGGTAATCCGCAAGCGCCCCGCCTTCACTGAGGAGTACTACGCGCTGTACATGCGTTACATCGAGCAGCGCCATGCCGACGGGGACATGTACCCGCCTAGCCGCGACCAGTTCGCCACCTTCCTGGTGCGCGACCTGCCGTTCAGCTGCTTCTTCGAATTCCGCCTGCAAGGCCGCCTGCTCGCCGTCGCCGTGACGGATGTGTTGCCGAACGGCCTTTCCGCTGTCTATACCTTCTACGACCCGGACGAAGAGCGCCGCAGCCTCGGCCGATTCGCCATCCTCTGGCAGGTCGCCGAGACCGAACGGCTGAACCTGCACGCCGTCTACCTGGGCTACTGGATCAAGAATTGCCGCAAGATGAACTACAAGACCCAGTACCGCCCGATCGAGCTTTTCGTGAACCAGCGCTGGGTGGCATTGAACTGACGCGAAAACACCCATTGGCGTTGTGGGGCGATTTCAGGCACACTATGTGCCTTTTTTAATGGCCTGAAACACTTCAGGCAATCTTAGATACCGAGGGTTCTACTGCATGTCGAAAGAAGACAGCTTCGAAATGGAAGGCACTGTCGTCGACACCCTGCCCAACACCATGTTCCGCGTGGAGTTGGAAAACGGGCACGTCGTTACCGCGCACATCTCCGGGAAGATGCGCAAGAATTACATCCGCATCCTGACCGGCGACAAGGTTCGCGTTGAACTGACGCCCTACGACCTCTCCAAGGGTCGCATCACCTACCGCGCTCGCTGACAGACGGTAGGTGCCGGCAAAAACCGGCACACAGAAAAACGCCCGGCATTGCCGGGCGTTTTCGTTTGGGCCTTGCATTTCAATCGTCAGGCCGGCTCTGCGGCAATCACCTCGAACTCGAAGGCCAGTTCGCCATCCTTCAGGTCGACGTGAGCAACACCACCATGCTCGGCCAGCTCGCCAAACAGGATCTCCTCGGCCAGCGGCCGCTTGATCTTGTCCTGGATGAGGCGCGCCATCGGACGGGCACCCATTTGCGGGTCATAGCCCTTGTCCGCCAGCCAGACTCGAGCCGAATCGCTGACCTCGATCTGCACGTGCTTGTCCTCCAGCTGCGCCTGCAGCTCGGTAAGGAACTTGTCGACGATGCTCTTGATGGTCTCGTGACTCAGGCGGCCGAACTGAATAATGGTGTCCAGGCGGTTGCGGAACTCCGGCGTGAAGCTCTTCTTGATCACTTCCATGGCGTCGCTGGTGTGATCCTGCTGCGTGAAGCCGATGGAGGCCCGCGCCGCGGTTTCCGCGCCGGCGTTGGTAGTCATGATCAGGATGACGTTGCGGAAATCCGCCTTGCGCCCATTGTTGTCGGTCAGCGTGCCGTGATCCATCACCTGCAGCAGCAGGTTGAAGACTTCCGGGTGCGCCTTCTCGATCTCGTCCAGCAGCAGCACGCAGTGCGGCGTCTTGGTGATCGCCTCGGTGAGCAGGCCACCCTGGTCGAAACCGACGTAACCCGGAGGCGCACCGATCAGACGGGACACGGTATGCCGCTCCATGTACTCGGACATGTCGAAGCGCACCAGCTCCACACCCAGCGCCTTGGCCAGCTGGCGAGCCACCTCGGTCTTGCCCACCCCGGTCGGGCCGGAGAACAGGAAGGAACCGACAGGCTTGTCCGGCGACTTGAGGCCGGCGCGTGACAGTTTGATGGCAGTGGACAGCGATTCGATCGCCGCGGCCTGTCCGAACACGGTCAGTTTCAGATCACGCTCAAGGTTACGCAGCAGTTCTTTATCGGAGCTGGACACGTGCTTGGGCGGAATCCGTGCGATCTTCGCGACGATGTCCTCGACCTGCGGCACTTCGATGCGCTTCACACGCTTCTCTTCCGGCTGCAGGCGCTGGTAGGCACCGGCTTCGTCGATTACGTCGATGGCCTTGTCCGGCATGTGCCGGTCATTGATGTAGCGCGCAGCCAGCTCGGCAGCGGCACGCAACGCTTCATCGCTGTACTCGATGTGGTGGTGCTGCTCGAAGCGCGGTTTCAGGCCTTTCAGGATGCCGAAGGTGTCCTCGACGGACGGCTCGGTGACGTCGACTTTCTGGAAGCGACGCGCCAGCGCGCGATCCTTCTCGAAGATGCCGCGGAATTCCTGGAAGGTGGTTGAGCCGATGCAACGGATCTCACCGGACGACAGCAGTGGCTTCAGCAGGTTGGACGCATCCATCACCCCGCCCGAGGCCGCACCAGCACCGATGATGGTGTGGATTTCATCGATGAACAGCACCGCATGCGGGCGCTTGCGCAGCTCGTTGAGCAGTGCCTTGAAGCGCTTCTCGAAGTCGCCACGGTACTTGGTGCCCGCCAGCAGCGCCCCCAGGTCCAGGGAGTAGACGACACTGTCGGACAGCAGGTCCGGCACCTGGCCATCGACAATGCGCTTGGCCAGGCCTTCGGCGATAGCGGTCTTGCCGACACCCGCCTCGCCAACCAGCAGCGGGTTGTTCTTGCGGCGACGAGCCAGGATTTGCGCGACGCGCTCGACTTCCGATTCGCGACCGACCAGCGGGTCGATGCGCCCCTGGCGCGCCAGGTCGTTCAGGTTGCTGGCATAGGCATCCAGCGGATGGCTGGAAGTGGAGGACTCGCCGCCCTCCTCGTCCTGCATCTCCTGCTCGCTGTCCTGATGCTCGGCATGCCCGGGCACCTTGGAGATGCCATGGGCGATGTAGTTGACCACGTCGATCCGCGCGACGCTCTGCTGCTTGAGCAGGAACACCGCCTGGCTTTCCTGCTCGCTGAAGATGGCAACCAGTACGTTGGCGCCGGTGACTTCGCGCTTGCCGGAACTCTGCACGTGGAATACGGCACGCTGCAGGACACGCTGGAAGCCCAGGGTCGGCTGGGTTTCGCGATCCTCGTCGTGCTGGGGAATCAGCGGCGTGGTGGAATCGATGAACTCCTGCAGGTCTCGCCGCAGCTTGTCCAGATTCGCACCGCACGCCTTCAGAACCGTCGCGGCAGCTTCATTATCCAGAAGCGCCAACAGCAAGTGCTCAACGGTCATGAACTCATGCCGCTTCGCCCGCGCCTCCTTGAAGGCGAGATTGAGGGTGACTTCGAGCTCTCGATTCAACATGACTTCACCTCGCTCCCAAACATCCGCATCAACCTTCTATCTCAATTTCGCACAACAGTGGATGTTGGCTCTCCCTCGCATATTGATTGACCTGCATGGCTTTGGTTTCCGCGACATCGCGGGTAAAGGTCCCGCAGTGCGCCTTGCCCTGGGTATGCACAGTCAACATGACCTTGGTTGCCTGCTCGCGGTTCATGTTGAAATACAGCTCGAGCACCTCAACCACGAAATCCATCGGGGTGTAATCATCGTTGAACATGATGACCCGATACATGGACGGCGCCTTCAGGGCAGGTTTGGCTTCCTCAACCGCCAGCCCCGTTCCGTCGTCTTCCAATGGATCCGGGCGGTCCTGATTGAATGTTAGTCGAATCTGGCTACTTGCATGCATGCTGGAATAAAAGCTTTGCGAGTGGGTGAATGAGTGGGCCGGCCGGAGTTTGAATCGCCTCTCAGGCCCAGACGACGCCGCCTTGACTAACGGCAAAAGGGTGTTACAACCAAAGGATACCCCCCGGAGGGTATCAGGAGTTCCGGACGCCAGTCTTTAGAAAAAGGCATAGCGGAATAGTAGTGGATGATACTCCAGCGATGGAGTCCTTTGCAGAGGGATATCAGCATGCTTAGCGGTAAGGTCAAGTGGTTCAACAACGCCAAGGGCTATGGTTTCATCCTGGCTGATGGCCGAGATGAGGACCTGTTTGCTCATTACTCGGCAATCCAGATGGATGGCTACAAGACACTCAAGGCCGGCCAACCCGTCAGTTTCGAGATCCTGCAAGGTCCGAAGGGGTTGCACGCGGTGAACATCCAGCCCGTCAACGCCAATGCATCCACCCCATCCGCGCAGACTGCTCCGAGCAGCGAGGTAGAGAACCTCACGGCGGAAGCCTGATTCGTCAAGGATCAGACGAAACGAAAAAGGCCGGCAGCAAGCCGGCCTTTTTCATGGGCGGGGAATCACCCGGTTACATCTTGGCGATGATCGCGTCGCCGAACTCGGAGCACGACAGCAGCTTGGCGCCGTCCATCAGTCGCTCGAAGTCATAGGTCACGGTCTTGGCGGCGATGGCGCCGTTCACACCGTCGATGATCAGGTCGGCCGCTTCAGGCCAGCCCATATGGCGCAGCATCATCTCGGCAGAGAGGATCACCGACCCCGGGTTCACCTTGTCCAGGCCCGCGTACTTGGGCGCAGTGCCGTGGGTCGCCTCGAACATGGCCACCGAGTCGGACAGATTGGCGCCCGGCGCGATGCCGATGCCGCCGACCTCCGCCGCCAGGGCATCGGACAGGTAATCGCCGTTCAGGTTGAGGGTGGCAATCACATCGTATTCGGCCGGGCGCAGCAGGATCTGCTGCAGCATGGCATCGGCGATCACGTCCTTCACCACGATGTTCTTGCCCGTATTGGGGTTCTTGAACTGCATCCACGGGCCGCCGTCGAGCAACTGAGCACCGAACTCGTCGCGAGCGATCTCATAGCCCCAGTCCTTGAACGCACCCTCGGTGAATTTCATGATGTTGCCCTTGTGGACGATGGTGACGGAGTCACGATCATTGTCCACGGCGTACTGCAGGGCCTTGCGCACCAGGCGCTTGGTGCCCTCCTGGGAAACCGGCTTGATGCCGATGCCGCAGTTGTCGGTGAAGCGGATCTTCTTGACGCCCATTTCCTCGGTGAGGAATTTGATGACCTTCTGCGCCTCAGGGGTGCCGGCCTTCCATTCGACGCCGGCATAGATGTCTTCGGAGTTCTCGCGGAAGATCACCATGTCCACATCGCCGGGCTTCTTCACCGGGCTCGGTACGCCTTCGAACCAGCGAACCGGGCGCAGGCAGACATAAAGGTCCAATTGCTGGCGCAAGGCCACGTTCAGGGAGCGGATTCCGCCACCCACCGGCGTGGTCAGCGGGCCCTTGATGGACACAACGTAATCGCGAACGGCATCCAGGGTTTCCTGGGGCAGCCAGGTGTCCTGGTCGTAGACCTGGGTGGCCTTTTCGCCGGCGTAGACTTCCATCCACGCAATCTTGCGGTCGCCTTTGTAGGCTTTCTCGACGGCGGCGTCGACGACCTTGATCATGACCGGACTGATATCGACGCCAATGCCATCGCCCTCGATGAAGGGGATGATCGGGTTCTTCGGTACATTCAAGGACATATCGGCGTTGACGGTGATTTTGTCACCGGCCGGCACCTGGATCTTTTGGTATCCCATGCTGAACTCCGCTTTTTGGTTGAAACCCTCTTGCAGCCACTGAGGGTAGCTCACAAGCCGGTAATCGAACCACATCATTCCTTAGTCTAAAAAAGGGACACGCTTCACCCCGCCTTTAGGGTGGTATACTGGCCGGCATGACTTAATGGTCATCGAGGTCCGAGCAGTCTGGGACCAGACTCTCTCCTCGCAGCGGCGCACGTCCTCACCAGGATCCCGCCGTACAACGCTCTACTGGCGCCCCAATATCCCCGCGGCAAATCTCGAAGGTCGGTCAACCACTTCGCTGACCGCAAGCGTGTACCAACGCGATTCGAGACTCTGTGCGCGCCCAGCAAAGAAGAGAGTTAGAACGAGATGTCCATCCGCTCGAAGATCACCTACACCTTCACCGACGAAGCACCCGCCCTTGCCACCTATTCGCTTCTTCCTATCGTAAAAGCCTTTGCCGCTTCCGCCGGCATCGACGTCGAGACCCGCGACATCTCTCTTTCGGGCCGTATCCTGGCCTCCTTCGCTGACAAGCTCGGCGACAAGGCGATCGAAGACGATCTGGCCTACCTGGCCCAACTGGCCACCGACTCCAAAGCCAACATCATCAAGCTGCCGAACATCTCCGCTTCGGTGCCGCAGCTCAAGGGCGCCATCGCCGAGCTGCAGAAACTGGGCTACGCCGTTCCGGACTTCCCGGAAGACCCGCAGACCGACGCAGAGAAAGACACTCGCGCCCGCTACGCCAAGGTACTGGGCAGCGCCGTGAACCCGGTCCTGCGTGAAGGCAACTCCGACCGCCGCGCCCCGGCCGCCGTGAAAGCTTACGCCCGCAAGCACCCGCACAGCATGGGCAAGTGGAGCATGGCTTCGCGCTCCCACGCCGACTACATGCGTGGCGGCGACTTCTTCTCCAGCGAGCAGTCGGTCACCATCCCGAAGGCCGGTGAAGTCCGCATCGAGTTCGTCGGCAAGGACGGCAAGGTCGAGACCAAGAAGACCCTGAAGATGCAGGACGGCGAAGTCCTCGACAGCATGTTCATGAGCTGCAGCAAACTGCGCGCCTTCTTCGAGAAGACCCTGCAGGACTGCAAGGAAACCGGCGTCATGTGGTCCCTGCACGTCAAGGCCACGATGATGAAGATCTCCCACCCGATCGTCTTCGGCCACGCCGTCACCGTCTACTACAAGGACGTGTTCGAGAAGTACGGCCAGCTGTTCGAAGAGCTGGGCGTGAACCCGAACAACGGCATCTCCAGCGTCTACGACAAGATCAAGTCGCTGCCGGCCTCGCAGCAGGAAGAGATCCTGCACGACATCCACGAGGTGTACAGCCACCGTCCGGAAATGGCGATGGTCGACTCGGTCAAGGGCATCACCAACCTGCACATCCCCAGCGACGTGATCGTCGACGCCTCCATGCCGGCCATGATCCGCAACTCGGGTCAGATGTGGGGCAAGGACGGCAAGCAGAAAGACACCAAAGCGGTAATGCCGGAAAGCACCTACGCCCGCATCTACCAGGAAATGATCAACTTCTGCAAAACCAACGGCGCGTTCGACCCGACCACCATGGGCAGCGTACCGAACGTCGGCCTGATGGCGCAGAAGGCCGAGGAATACGGTTCCCACGACAAGACCTTCGAACTGGAAGCTGACGGCGTGATGCGCGTCGTCGACGCCGACGGCAAGGTCCTGATGCAGCACGAAGTACAAGCCGGCGACATCTGGCGCGCCTGCCAGACCAAGGACGCCCCGATCCGTGACTGGGTCAAGCTGGCCGTTACCCGTGCCCGCGCCTCCAACACCCCGGCCATCTTCTGGCTGGACCCGGAGCGCGCCCACGACAACGAGCTGCGCAAGAAGGTCGAGCTGTACCTGAAGGACCACGACCTGACCGGCCTGGACATCAGCATCAAGGGTTACAACGAAGCCATCCGCACCAGCATGGAGCGCCAGCTGCGCGGCCTGGACACCATCTCGGTGACCGGCAACGTCCTGCGCGACTACCTAACCGACCTGTTCCCGATCATGGAACTGGGCACCTCGGCCAAGATGCTGTCCATCGTTCCGCTGATGGCGGGCGGCGGCATGTACGAAACCGGCGCCGGCGGCTCGGCTCCGAAACACGTACAGCAGCTGGTGGAAGAGAACTACCTGCGCTGGGATTCCCTGGGCGAGTTCCTGGCCCTGGCCGTCTCCTTCGAGGAAGAAGGCATCAAGACCGACAACGCCAAGGCCAAGGTACTGGGCAAGACCCTGGACATCGCCACTGGCAAGCTGCTCGACAACAACAAGTCGCCGTCGCGCAAGATCGGTGAGATCGACAACCGCGGCAGCCACTTCTACCTGGCCATGTACTGGGCCCAGGCCCTGGCCGAACAGAATGACGACGCCGAGCTGAAGGCTCACTTCGCCACCCTGGCCAAGACCCTGACCGAGAAGGAAGCGGCCATCGTCGCCGAACTGAACGGCGTCCAGGGCAAGCCGGCGGAAATCGGCGGCTACTACCGTTCCAACCCGGAGCTGACCAGCCAGGTCATGCGCCCGAGCGCGACCTTCAACGCCGCGATCGACGCACTGGCGTAAGCCACTTCGCGTGACACCAGAACCCCCGGGCCTTCCCGGGGGTTCTGCTTTCTGCGCCCCGCCACGTTAAACTCGCGCCTTTTCGAACCACGAGACCAGATTCATGCGCTGGCTAGCACACGTCACCGTCGCCACCATCGTCGAAGACCAGGGCCGCTTCCTGCTGGTGGAAGAAATGTCCGCTGACAAAAAACAGGTGTTCAACCAGCCGGCCGGCCACCTGGAAGCCAACGAAACGCTGCTCGAAGCCGCCGTGCGCGAAACCCTCGAGGAAACCGGCTGGGACGTCGAGCTGACGGCCGTCACCGGCATCTACCTGTACACCGCGCCAAGCAACGGCGTGACCTACCAGCGCGTCTGCTTTGCAGCCCGCCCTGTGCGCCATAACCCCGAGCGCGCACTGGACGACGGCATCCTCGGCGCCCGCTGGCTGACCCGCGATGAACTGGCCGACCAGCCCGAGCGCTGGCGCAGCCACCTGGTATTGCGCTGCATCGACGATTACCTGGAAGGCGAGCGTTTCCCGCTGAGCCTGATCCGCACCTGAGCCCCAACCGAGCCTGAGCCGCTCGGCTCTGGTAGAATCCCCGCCTTTACCTGCACCCGTGATGCGCCACCATGTCTGATTCCCTGAAAGCCCCGCAGAACACCCGCGTCATCGTCGGCATGTCCGGCGGCGTGGACTCCTCCGTCTCCGCCCTCCTCCTCAAGGAACAGGGCTACCAGGTGGAGGGCCTGTTCATGAAAAACTGGGAAGAGGACGACGGCACCGAATACTGCACCGCCATGACCGACCTGGCCGATGCCCAGGCCGTCTGCGACCGCCTCGGCGTCAAGCTTCACACCGCCAACTTCGCCGCGGAATATTGGGACAACGTCTTCGAGCACTTCCTCGAAGAGTACAAGGCCGGCCGCACGCCGAATCCGGACATCCTCTGCAACCGCGAGATCAAGTTCAAAGCCTTCCTCGACTACGCCGTCGCCCTCGGCGCCGACCTGATCGCCACCGGCCACTACGTGCGCCGTCGCGACATCGACGGCCGCAGCGAGTTGCTCAAGGGCCTGGACCCGAACAAGGACCAGAGCTACTTCCTCCATGCCGTGGGCGGCGAGCAGATCGGCAAGACCCTGTTCCCGGTCGGCGAACTGGAAAAGCCCGAAGTGCGCGCCATCGCCGAAAAATACAGCCTGGCCACCGCGAAGAAGAAGGACTCCACCGGCATCTGCTTCATCGGTGAGCGCCGCTTCAGCGACTTCCTCAAGCAGTACCTGCCGGCCCAGCCGGGCGACATCGAGACCACCGACGGCCAGGTCATCGGCAAGCATGTCGGCCTGATGTACCACACCATCGGCCAGCGCCAGGGCCTGGGTATCGGCGGCCTGAAGAACGCCGACGACAGCCCGTGGTACGTGCTGGAGAAGGACCTGGCGCGCAACGTCCTGGTCGTCGGCCAGGGCAACGACCATCCGTGGCTGTTCTCCCGCGCCCTGCACGCCTCGCACATCTATTGGGTCAACCCCATCGGCCTGGACCAGCCCAAGGCCCTGCGCGCCAAGGTGCGCTACCGCCAGGCCGACCAGGACTGCGTACTGGAGCGCACCGAGAACGGCTACCGTGCCGTCTTCGACGAGCCGCAGCGCGCTGTCACTCCCGGCCAGTCCGTCGTCTTCTATGACGGCGAAGTCTGCCTGGGCGGTGGTGTCATCGAATCCGCAGAACCCGCGTTCGCTAAGGACCGTACATGAGCGATCTGCACGACCAGATCATCGCACTCTCCGGCGTCTTCGAAGCCGCCGCCCTGGTAGACCGCCTGGCCCGCACCGGCCAGGTTCCCGAGGCACCGCTGGGCTGCATGCTCGGAAGCCTGCTGGTGCGCGACCCGAAGACCACCCTCGACGTCTACGGCGGCGACACTGCCAACCTGCGCGAGGGCTTCCGCGCCCTGGTCAGCGCCCTCGAGCGCGACCCCAACAGCCTGCAGCGCGAACCGCTGCGCTACGCGCTCTCGCTGATCGGCCTGGAACGCCAGCTGAACAAGCGCGACGACATGCTCGACATCATGGGCACCCGCCTGGACCAGATCCAGCAACAGGTACAGCACTTCGGCCTGGTCCACGAGAACGTCATCGCCTCCTGCGCCGGTCTTTACCAGGACACCCTGAGCACCTTCCGCCAGCGCATCCAGGTGCATGGCGACATGCGCCACCTGCAGATCAACGCCAACGCTGCGCGCATCCGCGCCCTGCTGTTGGCCGGTATCCGCTCCGCGCGCCTGTGGCGACAGCTCGGCGGCAACCGCTGGCAGATGCTGTTCAGCCGGAAGAAAATGCTGAACGAACTGCGCCCTCTGCTGCGCGGCTGAAACACGCCCTTGCGGTCGCCGCAAGGGCGACCGGTTCGCGCCATTCGTGTATGATGTGCGCCCTTTTCGTTGACCGACAGCTACGAGAACGCCCCCATGCAGCTTTCCTCCCTTACCGCGGTTTCCCCCGTTGACGGCCGTTACGGCAGCAAAACCAGCGCCCTGCGTCCGATCTTCAGCGAATACGGTCTGATCCGTTTCCGCGTCCTGGTGGAGGTTCGCTGGTTGCAGCGTCTCGCCGCCCATGCCGGCATCCCTGAAGTGGCGCCCTTCTCCGCCGAAGCCAACGCCCTGCTGAACCAGCTGGCAGACGACTTCCAGCTGGAGCATGCGCAACGCATCAAGGACATCGAGCGCACCACCAACCACGACGTCAAAGCCGTGGAATACCTGCTCAAGGAACAAGCCGCCAAGCTGCCGGAACTGGCCAAGGTCAGCGAGTTCATCCACTTCGCCTGCACCTCCGAGGACATCAACAACCTGTCCCACGCCCTGATGCTGCGCGAAGGCCGCGACACCGTACTGCTGCCGTTGATGCGCCAGATCGCCGACTCCATCCGCGAGCTCGCGATCAAGTTCGCCGACGTGCCGATGCTCTCGCGCACCCACGGCCAGCCGGCCTCCCCGACCACCCT
This sequence comes from Pseudomonas sp. PVC-3-1, assembly GCF_057444315.1. Lineage (NCBI taxonomy): Bacteria > Pseudomonadati > Pseudomonadota > Gammaproteobacteria > Pseudomonadales > Pseudomonadaceae > Pseudomonas > Pseudomonas sp. PVC-3-1. The sequence goes on along the minus strand of NZ_CM172023.1, from coordinate 4,134,192 downwards.
GGGCAAGGAACTGGCCAACGTCGTCTACCGTCTGGAGCGCCAGATCAAGCAAGTTGCTTCGGTCGAGCTGCTGGGCAAGATCAACGGCGCCGTGGGCAACTACAACGCCCACCTGTCGGCCTACCCGCAAGTGGACTGGGAAGCCAACGCCCGCGAATTCATCGAAGGTGACCTGGGCCTGAACTGGAACCCCTACACCACCCAGATCGAACCGCACGACTACATCGCTGAACTGTTCGACGCCGTCGCACGCTTCAACACCATCCTCATCGACTTCGACCGCGACATCTGGGGCTACATCTCCCTGGGCTACTTCAAGCAGAAGACCATCGCTGGCGAGATCGGCTCCTCGACCATGCCGCACAAGGTCAACCCGATCGACTTCGAGAACTCCGAAGGCAACCTCGGCATCGCCAACGCACTGCTCCAGCACCTGGCCAGCAAACTGCCGATCTCCCGCTGGCAGCGCGACCTGACTGACTCCACCGTGCTGCGCAACCTGGGCGTCGGCTTCGCTCACAGCGTCATCGCCTACGAAGCCAGCCTCAAGGGCATCAGCAAGCTGGAACTGAACGCCGCGCGCATCGCCGACGACCTGGACGCCTGCTGGGAAGTCCTGGCCGAGCCGGTACAGACCGTCATGCGCCGCTACGGCATCGAGAACCCCTACGAGAAGCTCAAGGAGCTGACCCGCGGCAAAGGCATCAGCGCCGAAGCCCTGCAGGTGTTCATCGAGGGCCTCGACATGCCGGCAGAAGCCAAGGCCGAGCTGAAGCAACTGACTCCCGCGAACTACATCGGTAACGCTGCCGCCCAGGCCAAGCGCATCTGAGATTCGCCCTGACTTTGCACGCCCGGCTGTGCCGGGCGTTTTTGTTTCAAGGACTTACACATGAATCCTGCTATTCCTCTTCAGCTTTTGGGCGGCATCAGCGCCGAAGAATTCCTCCGCGATTACTGGCAGAAAAAGCCCCTGCTGGTGCGCCAGGCCATCCCCGACTTCAAGAGCCCGCTTGACCCTGACGAGCTGGCTGGCCTCGCCCTGGAAGAGATGATCGAATCGCGCATCGTCCTCGAACACGGCGACAGCCCTTGGGAACTGCGCCGCGGCCCGTTCCAGGAAGACACCTTCAGCCAGATGCCCGAGCGCGACTGGACCCTGCTGGTACAGGCCGTCGACCAGTTCATCCCGGAAGTCGCCGAGCTGCTGGAACACTTCAAGTTCCTGCCCAGCTGGCGCATCGATGACGTGATGATCAGCTACGCCGCTCCCGGCGGCGGCGTTGGCCCGCACTTTGACAACTACGACGTATTCCTGCTGCAGGGCCACGGCCGTCGCCGCTGGAAAGTCGGCCAGACCTGCGACGCCAGCAGCCCGATGCTGCCGCACGCCGACCTGCGCATCCTCGCCGAATTCGAAGAAAGCGCCGACTGGGTACTGGAGCCCGGCGACATGCTCTACCTGCCGCCGCGCGTAGCCCACTACGGCATCGCCGAAGACGACTGCATGACTTACTCGGTCGGCTTCCGCGCCCCCAGCGCTGCCGAAGTACTGACCCACTTCACCGACTTCCTCGCCCAGTTCCTTTCCGACGAAGAGCGCTACAGCGACGCCGGAATGGCAGCGATGAAAGGCGACTTCGACCAGCACCAGATCCAGCGCGACGCCCTTGATCGCCTGAAAAACCTGCTGCAGGAGCACATGAGCGACGAACGCCTGCTGCTCACCTGGTTCGGCCAGTTCATGACCGAGCCGCGCTATCCGGAACTGGTAGCCGGCGAGGAGATCGAGGAAGACGACCTGACCGCCGCCATCGAAGACGGCGAGGTATTGATCCGCAACCCCAGCGCCCGCATGGCCTGGAGCGAAGTGGACGTCGGCCTGCTGCTGTTCGCCAGCGGCCAGACCGTGGTCCTGCCGGAAAAACTGCGCGATCTGCTCAAGCTGGTGTGCTCGGCTGAATCGCTGCACGAAGGGAATCTCGGCCAATGGCTGGCCGACGACGATGGGCGTAAGCTCATCGGAGAACTGATCAAACAGGGCAGTCTGGAGTTTGCCGATGAGTAGCAAGATCAGGGTTCGCGTCGCGGACTGGCAAAAGGATAATGCCGATCTGCGGCGCATTCGCGAGGCGGTGTTCATCGCCGAGCAATCGGTCCCGCCGGAACTCGAATGGGACGCCGAGGATGTCGAAGCCGTGCACTTCCTGGCCTTCGAAGGCGACTACGCCATCGGTACCGCCCGCCTCCTGCCGGACGGGCACATCGGCCGGGTGTCGGTCCTCAAGGACTGGCGCGGCCTGAAGGTCGGCGACCTGCTGATGCGCGCCGCCATCGAGCAGGCAGAAAGCCAGGGGCTGCAGCGCCAGTTGCTGACAGCCCAGGTCTACGCCATTCCCTTCTACGAACGGCTAGGCTTCCAGGTAGCCAGCGGCGAATTCCTCGACGCCGGCCTCCCCCACGTGGACATGGTGCGCGAAAGCGCCTGAGCAGCGACCAGCAAGGAGCGACATGGATAACGCCCCGGACCAAGACGACCTCCCGGTAGAACTGCCGGACATCGAGTTTCAGTCACCGGGGCGTTTTGCCGTCCACAACCCGCCCAGCGAAGCCCTGCCGCCCGCCATCCTGGAACCTGCGCCATTCCGGCTCGGCCAGGGCGACGGGCTGCACCGCTTCAACAAGCCTGACGACGCTCGCGCCCACGCCCTGGCGCTGATCCAGCAGGCACGCCGCGCGCTTTATCTCTACACCCCCGACCTGGAGCCCTGGCTGTATCACCACAGCAGCATCCAGGAAGCCTGCACCCAACTGCTGCTGGGCAATCCGCGCAACCGCCTGATGATCCTGGTGCGCGACAGCACGCGCGCCGTAAAGGAAGGCCATCGCCTGCTCAACCTCAGCCGCCGACTGTCCAGCTACTGCCAGATCCGCCGGATAAACCCCGACTACCCGAGCGAGGAACCTGCCTTCCTGCTCGCCGACGACTGCGGCCTGCTGCTGCGCCCGGAACCGGGCGAGTATGCCGGCTACGCGCACTACAACGACGCCGGCCGCGTCCGCCAGCTGATTGCGCAATTCGAACAGACCTGGAACACCAGCGTCCTCGACCCGAACCTGCGGAGTTTCCTGATTTGAACCTACGCCCTCTCACCCTGATGCTTGCCTGCGCCCTCAGCCTTAGCGTCGTTGCCGCGCCGCGCACCGAGATCATCCCGCTCAACTACCGCACCGCCGAAGACGTGCTACCAGTGGCGCAGCAGGTACTGGGCAACGAAGGCCGGGTTACCGCCTACGGCAACCAACTGGTAGTGAATGCCGAACTGGCGAAGATCCGCGAACTGCAGCAGGTGCTCGAACAGCTTGATACCCGCCCACACCAGTTGCTGATCAGCCTCGATACGGTCGACGGCAGCCAAGGCAGCCAGAGCGGCTACTCGGTGAATGGTTCGGTCAGCGCCGGCAACGTGGAGATCCAGTCCGGCCGCGGCGAAGTGAATGGTCGCGACCAGGTGCGCATCATCAATCGCTCCACCAACAGCCGCGGTGGCGGCACCCAGCAGGTCCGCGCCACCGAAGGCTCGCCCGCCTTCATCCAGGTTGGCCAGAGCCAGCCGGTGACCAACGCCGGCATCGGCCCCTACGGCCAGGTCTACAGCCAGACCGAATACCGCGACGCCAACCAGGGCATGTACGTGACCGCGAGCCTCTCCGGCAATCTCGTGCACATCACCCTGAGCACTCGCAACGATCGCTTCAACGGCAATTACCAGGGATCGATGAACACCAGCTCCACCGATACCCGGGTCAGCGGTCCGATCGGCCAATGGATCGAGATAGGAGGCGTCAGCGAGAGCAACCAGAGCACCCAGAGCGGCTTTGCCCGCCAGTACAGCACCCAGGGCCGCAGCGACAGCAGCCTGCGAGTGAAGGTCGAAGTGCTCGACTAATCCTTCCGTACCTGACTTCCCAGTCTTCGTTAGACCTTCGTGTAGTAGTCCAAAAAAAACACTACAAAACGTTTGACGAACGCTCGTTTGAAAGTGCATGATGGCCTCGCTCCCGCTAACCAGAGGGCCTCAAAGCCCTTCGGACCGAGCCAGTGGCCCACCCGCCATGCAGGTCCGTGTTGTTAAGCCCACAAGGCGGATCGACGAGGTTGCGACTGGCAAGAGGTTGTCCTGAGGGACGGGGAAGCAAGCCTAAGCAACAGTACGAAGTGACGGATTCAGCCGTCCACCATCGCCCAACGGCTGCCACGAGCCGGCAAGCGATTCTGGATGTCACCGCTGCAGTCACCCGTCTGTACGCCGCGCCACCCCACTCCTCCAGCGTCACTCCTCCTTTCGGTCGTACCTTCGCCATCCCGCGGCGAGCAACCCGCAGTCAAATCCGTTTCGATACAGGTTTTGAGTGGGTAAGTCGGTGCTCAACCAAACACATACTTTGAAGGATTGACCATGTCCGCTTATCAAAACGACATCAAGGCCGTTGCCGCTCTGAAAGAGAAAACCGGTAACAGCTGGAGCGCTATCAACCCCGAGTCGGTTGCCCGCATGCGCGCTCAGAACCGCTTCAAGACTGGTCTCGACATCGCCAAGTACACTGCGGCCATCATGCGCAAGGACATGGCCGAGTATGACGCCGACACCTCAGTCTACACCCAGTCGCTGGGTTGCTGGCACGGCTTCATCGGTCAGCAGAAGCTGATCTCGATCAAGAAGCACCTGAAGACCACCAACAAGCGCTACCTCTACCTGTCCGGCTGGATGGTTGCCGCGCTGCGTTCCGACTTCGGCCCGCTGCCCGACCAGTCCATGCACGAGAAAACCGCCGTTTCCGGCCTGATCGAAGAGCTGTACACCTTCCTGCGCCAGGCTGACGCCCGTGAGCTGGACCTGCTCTTCACCGCCCTGGACAGCGCTCGCGCCGCCGGCGACAAAGCCAAGCAGGACGAAATCCAGGCCCAGATCGACGGCTACGAAACCCACGTAGTACCGATCATCGCCGACATCGACGCCGGCTTCGGCAACCCGGAAGCCACCTACCTGCTGGCCAAGAAAATGATCGAAGCGGGTGCTTGCTGCATCCAGATCGAAAACCAGGTTTCCGACGAGAAGCAGTGCGGCCACCAGGACGGCAAAGTGACCGTTCCGCACGAAGACTTCCTCGCCAAGATCAACGCCGTTCGCTACGCGTTCCTCGAGCTGGGTGTTGACGACGGCGTGATCGTCGCCCGTACCGACTCCCTGGGCGCCGGCCTGACCAAGCAGATCGCCGTGACCAAAGAGCCGGGCGACCTGGGCGACCAGTACAACTCCTTCCTGGATTGCGAGGAAGTTTCCGCTGCCGAGCTGCAGAACGGTGACGTGGTGATCAACCGCGGCGGCAAGCTGCTGCGTCCGAAGCGCCTGGCCTCCAACCTGTTCCAGTTCCGCAAGGGCACCGGCGAAGACCGTTGCGTCCTCGACTGCATCACCTCGCTGCAGAACGGCGCCGACCTGCTGTGGATCGAAACCGAGAAGCCGCACGTTGGCCAGATCAAGGGCATGGTTGACCGCATTCGTCAGGTCATCCCGAACGCCAAGCTGGTGTACAACAACAGCCCGTCGTTCAACTGGACCCTGAACTTCCGCCAGCAGGTGTTCGATGCATTCGTCGCCGAAGGCAAGGACGTTTCCGCCTACGACCGCGCCAAGCTGATGAGTGTCGAGTACGACGAGACCGAACTGGCCCAGGTTGCTGACGAGAAGATCCGTACCTTCCAGCGCGATGGCTCTGCCCACGCCGGCATCTTCCACCACCTGATCACCCTGCCGACCTACCACACCGCCGCTCTGTCGACCGACAACCTGGCCAAAGGCTACTTCGCCGACCAGGGCATGCTGGCCTACGTGAAAGGCGTTCAGCGTCAGGAACTGCGTCAGGGTATCGCCTGCGTCAAGCACCAGAACATGGCTGGCTCGGACATCGGCGACAACCACAAAGAGTACTTCGCTGGCGAAGCCGCTCTGAAAGCCTCGGGTAAAGACAACACCATGAACCAGTTCCACTAAGAACTGGCTCACCGGCCCCTCGGGGCTGGCAGGCTCAACGAAACCCCGGCCTCGGCCGGGGTTTTGCTTTTTGCGCTTGGCCGAACCGCCAGACATCTTCTCCCCGCCCGCCAAGGGCAGGCTCACCTCCGCATGCCAGCCTCGTGCTTCCTTTTATATGAATGGAAACGCCCCTCCATGAAAGGTATGCCCAAGCGCAACCGCCTCGCACTCGCCGCCCAGCTCATCCAGCGCCTGCCGCGCCGCCTTCACGAGCCACTGCTCAGCCGACTGTTCTGCTCCCAGGTGCGCTTCGCCGGCACGGCTGGCGTGCGCATCCAGAAGCTCTCCGACAGCGAAGTGCGCATGAGCCTGGCCAACCACCGCCGCGCCCGCAATCACATCGGCGGCGTTCACGCCGCGGCCATGGCGCTGCTGGCCGAATCCGCCAGCGGCTGCATGGTTGGCATGAACCTGCCGGACCACAAGCTGCCACTGATCAAGACCCTCAAGGTGGACTACCTGCGGAGGGCTAGCGGTAGCCTGCGCGCCATCGCCACGCTGACACAGGAGCAGCGCCGCGCAATGCTGGAAGAGGATCGAGGTGAGGCTCTGGTACAGGTCACGCTTCTGGACGATTCCGGAGCCGAGCCGGTGCGCTGCGAGATGCACTGGGCGTGGGTTCGGAAGGGAAATTGAACCACCTGGAAACCTGAGCGACCAACGAATTCACAGAGGAATAATTCGAAGTCCGATACCGGGGGAAATAAAAGCCGCGGCGCTTATATGTAGTAAAGTTACGGATATACGACACTGCAAATGATAATATTTATCATTTATAGAATATCGATCTATTGCGGACAAATACCTCGAAAGTACTATTCGACCAAAGCCGAAGTGCCGTCACACTAGGCATCCAGAGCCGCGCAAACAGGGCGCTACGGGAAATGCAAAAGCCTTTTGCCCGAAATAGAAGCATCTGTTTGTGTTGGAAAAATTTACTTGCTGAAGGCTTTGGGCATAAAATTGGAAAGATGACCTGAACCCTTAGCTCACTATCCTTGAGTTGTCGGGTTCGCAGTAGTCAGGCGTTGCGCCTGGAACCCAAGACAATCGTTATTTGTAGGAAGGAGTATCGGCATGCCCAATCCAGCTGAACTTGCAGCTCAACACTGGGGACTCGCCGCCTTCCTTTTAGGAGTGCTGGGCCTGCTCGCCTTCATGCTAGGGGTTTCCAGCCTGCTTGGCAGTAAGGCATTTGGTCGCAGCAAGAACGAACCGTTCGAATCGGGGATCGTTCCTACCGGCAGCGCACGTCTGCGTCTGTCGGCAAAATTCTATCTGGTCGCGATGCTCTTCGTGATCTTCGACGTCGAAGCCCTCTTCCTTTTCGCCTGGTCAGTGTCCGTCCGTGAAAGCGGCTGGGCCGGTCTGATCGAGGCAACCATTTTCATAGCAATTCTGTTGGCAGGTCTTGTCTACCTGTGGCGTATCGGCGCGCTCGATTGGGCGCCGGCGGCACGTCGCGCACGGCAGGCGAAGCTAAAACAATGAGGCTTTGGCGATGCAATACAAACTTACCCGGATCGATCCGGATGCGCCCAACGATCAATACCCGATCGGCGAACGCGAAACGGTAGAAGACCCGCTCATCGAAGGGCAGGTCCACAAGAACATCTTCATGGGCAAGCTCGAGGATGTTCTCAACGGTGCGGTGAACTGGGGTCGCAAGAACTCCCTGTGGCCGTACAACTTCGGGTTGTCCTGCTGCTACGTGGAGATGACCACGGCGTTTACCGCGCCGCACGACATCGCCCGTTTCGGCGCCGAAGTGATCCGTGCATCGCCGCGCCAGGCTGACTTCATGGTCATCGCCGGCACCTGCTTCATCAAGATGGCTCCGGTCATCCAGCGCCTGTACGAGCAGATGCTGGAACCCAAGTGGGTGATCTCGATGGGGTCGTGCGCCAACTCCGGCGGCATGTACGACATCTACTCGGTCGTTCAGGGGGTCGACAAGTTCCTCCCCGTGGACGTGTACATCCCCGGCTGCCCGCCCCGTCCGGAGGCGTTCCTGCAAGGCCTGATGCTGCTGCAGGAATCCATCGGCCAGGAGCGTCGTCCGTTGTCCTGGGTTGTAGGCGATCAAGGCGTCTATCGCGCCGACATGCCTGCCCAGAAGGATCTCAAGCGCGAACAGCGCATTGCGGTCACCAACCTGCGCAGCCCCGACGAAGTGTGATCCGGCCCTCCACGAGAGGCCCGTTTTCACTCCACCGTTGACCGAGTGACTTAAAGACTATGAATGCAGACTCCGCTCTGTACATCCCGCCTTACAAGGCAGACGACCAAGATATCGTCGTCGAACTGAATTCCCGCTTTGGCGCCGAGACCTTCACCGTCCAGGCCACCCGCACCGGCATGCCGGTGCTCTGGGTTGCCCGTGAGCGCCTGATCGACGTCCTCACCTTCCTGCGCAATGTGCCCAAGCCGTACGTCATGCTCTATGACCTGCACGGCGTGGACGAGCGCCTGCGCACCCACCGTCGCGGCCTGCCGGGCGCCGACTTCAGCGTGTTCTACCACCTGATGTCGCTCGAGCGAAATAGTGACGTGATGATCAAGGTCGCCTTGTCCGAAGGCGACCTCAACGTGCCCACCGCCACCCGTATCTGGCCGAACGCCAACTGGTACGAGCGTGAGGTCTGGGACATGTACGGGATCACCTTCAATGGTCACCCGCACCTGACCCGCATGCTGATGCCGCCGACCTGGGAAGGTCACCCGCTGCGCAAGGACTACCCGGCGCGCGCCACCGAGTTCGATCCCTACGCGCTGTCCGCCGCCAAGCAGGACCTCGAGCAGGAAGCGCTGCGCTTCAAGCCCGAAGACTGGGGCATGAAGCGCCACGGCGAGAACGAGGACTTCATGTTCCTCAACCTCGGCCCGAACCACCCTTCCGCGCACGGTGCGTTCCGCATCATCCTGCAGCTGGATGGTGAAGAGATCCTCGACTGCGTTCCGGAGATCGGCTACCACCACCGTGGCGCCGAGAAGATGGCCGAGCGTCAGTCCTGGCACAGCTTCATCCCCTACACCGACCGTATCGACTACCTCGGCGGTGTAATGAACAACCTGCCGTACGTGCTCTCGGTCGAGAAGCTCGCCGGCATCAAGGTGCCGCAGCGCGTTGACGTCATCCGCATCATGATGTCGGAGTTCTTCCGCATCCTGAACCACCTCCTCTACCTGGGTACCTACATCCAGGACGTGGGTGCGATGACCCCGGTGTTCTTCACCTTCACCGACCGCCAGCGCGCCTACAAGGTCGTCGAAGCCATCACCGGCTTCCGCCTGCACCCGGCCTGGTACCGCATCGGTGGCGTCGCCCACGACCTGCCGCGCGGCTGGGACAAGCTGGTCCGCGAATTCCTCGACTGGATGCCCAAGCGCCTGGACGAGTACGAAACCGCCGCCCTGAAGAACAGCATCCTGCGTGGCCGTACCATCGGCGTTGCCCAGTACAACACCAAGGAAGCGCTGGAGTGGGGCACCACCGGCGCCGGCCTGCGCGCCACCGGCTGTGATTTCGACCTGCGTAAAGCCCGCCCCTACTCCGGCTACGAGAACTTCGAGTTCGAAGTGCCGCTGGCGGCCAACGGCGACGCCTACGACCGCTGCATGGTCAAGATGGGTGAAATGCGCCAGAGCCTGCGCATCATCGAGCAGTGCCTGAAGAACATGCCCGAAGGCCCGTACAAGGCCGACCACCCGCTGACCACGCCGCCGCCCAAAGAGCGCACGCTGCAGCACATCGAAACCCTGATCACCCACTTCCTGCAGGTTTCCTGGGGCCCGGTCATGCCGGCCAACGAAGCCTTCCAGATGGTGGAAGCGACCAAGGGCATCAACAGCTACTACCTGACGAGCGATGGCAGCACCATGAGCTACCGGACCCGCATCCGGACGCCCAGCTTCCCGCACCTGCAGCAGATTCCGTCGGTGATCAACGGCAGCATGATCGCTGACCTGATCGCCTATCTGGGCAGTATCGACTTCGTTATGGCCGACGTGGACCGCTGATCATGAGTACCCTAATCCAGACTGATCGTTTCGAACTCAGCGAAACCGAGCGCTCGGCCATCGAGCACGAAATGCATCACTACGAGGACTCCCGCGCGGCGTCCATCGAAGCCCTGAAGATCGTCCAGAAGCAGCGCGGCTGGGTGCCGGACGGTGCCATCCCGGCGATTGCCGACATCCTCGGTATCCCCGACAGCGACGTCGAAGGCGTGGCTACCTTCTATAGCCAGATCTTCCGCCAGCCGGTCGGCCGCCACATCATTCGCGTTTGCGACAGCATGGTCTGCTACATCGGCGGCCACGAGTCCGTGGTTGGCGAGATCCAGAAGCAGCTGGGCATCGGCCTCGGCCAGACCACCGCCGACGGCCGCTTCACCCTGCTGCCGGTGTGCTGCCTGGGCAACTGCGACAAGGCACCGGCGATGATGATCGATGACGACACCTTCGGCGACCTGCGTCCCGACGGCGTCGCCAAACTGCTGGAGGCCTACGCATGAGTCGCCTCACCTCCTACGGCACGCCCAACCGCACCGCGCGCGCGGCCGAAACCCATCCGCTGACCTGGCGCCTGCGTGACGACGGCGCTCCGGTCTGGCTGGAGGAGTACCAGTCGAAGAATGGCTATGCCGCCGCGCGCAAGGCGCTGGCGCAGATGGCCACCGACGACATCGTCCAGACCGTCAAGGACTCCGGCCTCAAGGGCCGCGGCGGTGCGGGCTTCCCCACCGGCGTGAAGTGGGGCCTGATGCCCAAGGACGAATCCCTCAACATCCGCTACCTGCTGTGCAACGCGGACGAGATGGAGCCCAACACGTGGAAGGACCGCATGCTCATGGAGCAGCTGCCGCACCTGCTGGTGGAAGGCATGCTGATCTCCGCGCGCGCCCTCAAGGCCTACCGCGGCTACATCTTCCTGCGCGGCGAGTACGTCGACGCGGCTCGCAACCTGAACCGCGCCATCGAGGAAGCCAAGGCCGCCGGCCTGCTGGGCAAGAACATCCTCGGCAGCGGCTTCGATTTCGAGCTGTTCGTGCACACCGGCGCCGGCCGCTACATCTGCGGTGAAGAGACTGCGCTGATCAACTCGCTGGAAGGCCGTCGCGCCAACCCGCGCTCCAAGCCGCCCTTCCCCGCCGCCGTTGGCGTCTGGGGCAAGCCGACCTGCGTGAACAACGTCGAGACCCTGTGCAACGTCCCGGCGATCGTCGAGCACGGCGTGGACTGGTACAAGGGTCTGGCCCGTCCGGGCAGCGAAGACATGGGCACCAAGCTCATGGGCTTCTCCGGCAAGGTGAAGAACCCCGGCATCTGGGAACTGCCCTTTGGCCTTCCGGCCCGCGAGCTGTTCGAGGATTACGCCGGCGGCATGCGCGATGGCTACAAGCTCAAGGCCTGGCAGCCGGGCGGCGCCGGTACCGGCTTCCTCCTGCCGGAACACCTGGACGCGCTGTTCTACGCCGGCGGCGTCGCCAAGGTTGGCACCCGTATGGGTACCGGTCTGGCCATGGCGGTGGACGACAGCGTCAACATGGTCTCCCTGCTGCGCAACATGGAAGAGTTCTTCGCCCGTGAGTCGTGCGGCTGGTGCACTCCGTGCCGCGACGGCCTGCCGTGGAGCGTGAAGGTACTGCGCGCACTGGAGAAAGGCGAAGGCGCCCAGGGCGACCTGGAAACCCTCGAACAGCTCGTCAACTTCCTCGGCCCGGGCAAGACCTTCTGTGCCCACGCACCAGGTGCCGTCGAGCCGCTGGGCAGCGCACTGAAGTATTTCCGTCCTGAGTTCGAAGCGGGCATTTCCCGCCAGGCTCAGGCCGTACAAGCACCGCAGACCGTCGGCGCTTGATGCTTTGATCGCCGGGCGCTGCGCCCGGCGTTGTTTCGTTGTTGTGCCGCGGCGTACCGCCGGCCCGATGAAACCGTGATTTCTATTAGCCACGCCCGCTGACAACGGGCCAACGAAGACTTAGACCCATGGCCACGATCCACGTAGACGGCAAGACGTTAGAAGTCGATGGAGCGGACAACCTGTTGCAGGCCTGTCTCTCCCTCGGTCTCGACATCCCCTACTTCTGCTGGCACCCGGCGCTCGGAAGCGTCGGCGCATGCCGCCAGTGCGCGGTCAAGCAGTACACCGACGAGAACGACAAACGCGGTCGTCTCGTCATGTCCTGCATGACTCCCGCCACCGACAACACCTGGATTTCCATCGAAGACGAAGAGGCCAAGCAGTTCCGCGCCAGCGTCGTCGAATGGCTGATGACCAACCACCCGCACGACTGCCCGGTCTGCGAGGAAGGCGGTCACTGCCACCTGCAGGACATGACGGTGATGACCGGTCACAACCAGCGCCGGTACCGTTTCACCAAGCGCACCCACCAGAACCAGGAGCTCGGCCCGTTCATCGCCCACGAGATGAACCGCTGCATCGCCTGCTACCGCTGCGTCCGTTACTACAAGGACTACGCCGGCGGCACCGACCTGGGCGTCTACGGCGCGCACGACAACGTCTACTTCGGCCGGATCGAGGACGGTGTGCTGGAGAGCGAATTCTCCGGCAACCTGACCGAGGTCTGCCCGACCGGCGTGTTCACCGACAAGACCCACTCCGAGCGCTACAACCGCAAGTGGGACATGCAGTTCGCCCCGAGCATCTGCCATGGCTGCTCCAGCGGCTGCAACATCAGCCCCGGCGAGCGCTACGGTGAAATTCGCCGCATCGAGAACCGCTACAACGGCTCGGTGAACCACTACTTCCTGTGCGACCGCGGCCGCTTCGGCTACGGCTACGTCAACCGCGAAGACCGCCCGCGTCAGCCACAGCTGATGCTGAGCAAGCAGAAGCTCTCGCTGGATGGCGCCCTGGACCAGACCGCAGCCCTGCTCAAGGGCCGCAAGGTCATCGGCATCGGTTCGCCACGTGCCAGCCTGGAAAGCAACTACGCCCTGGTCGAACTGGTCGGCGCGCAGAACTTCTACAGCGGCATCTGCGCTGACGAACTGCAACGCCTGCAGCTGGTGCTGAAAGTCATGCAGGACGGCCCGCTGCCGGTGCCGACCATCCGTGACATCGAAGACCACGACGCGGTATTCGTGCTCGGCGAAGACCTGACCCAGACCGCAGCCCGTATCGCCCTGGCCCTGCGCCAGTCGGTAAAAGGCAAGGGCGAGGACATGGCCGCCGCGATGAAGATCCAGCCGTGGCTCGACGCCGCGGTGAAGACCATCGCTCAGCACGAGATGAACCCGCTGTTCATCGCCAGCCTCGATGAAACCCGCCTGGACGATGTCGCCGCCGAGTGCGTGCACGCTGCCACCGAAGACCTGGCTCGCCTGGGCTTTGCCGTGGCCCACGCCATCGATTCCAGCGCCCCGGCCGTTGCCGGCCTCGACGCCGAAGCCGCCGCCCTCGCCCAGCGCATCGCCGATGCCCTGGTCGCCGCCAAGCGTCCGCTGGTCATCTCCGGCACCTCGCTGGGCAGCAACGCCCTGATCGAAGCCGCGGCCAACATCGCCAGCGCGCTGAAGAACCGCGAGAAGAATGGCTCCCTGAGTCTGGTGGTTCCGGAAGCCAACAGCCTGGGCCTGGCCCTCTTCGGCGGTGACTCCGTGGAAGCCGCTCTCGAGCAGCTGACCTCCGGCGCCGCCGATGCCGTGGTGATCCTGGAGAACGACCTGTACCGCCGCGCCGACGCCGCCGCTGTCGATGCCGCCCTGGCCGCTGCGAAGATCGTCGTCGTCGCCGATCACCAGCAGACTGCCACCAGCGCCAAGGCCACCGTCCTGCTGCCGGCCGCCAGCTTCGCCGAAGGCGATGGCACCTTGGTCAGCCAGGAAGGTCGCGCCCAGCGCTTCTTCCAGGTCTTTGATCCGACCTACTACAACGCCGACAACCTGGTCCGCGAAGGCTGGCGCTGGCTGCACGCCCTGCACAGTACCCTCGAAGGCAAGCGTGTCGACTGGACCCAGCTGGACCACGTGATCGACGCCGTCGTCGCCGCCAAGCCGCAACTGGCCGGCATCCGCGAAGCCGCGCCGAACGCCGCGTTCCGCATCAAGGGCCTGAAGCTGGCGCGCGAACCGCACCGCTACTCCGGCCGTACCTCGATGCGCGCCAACATCAATGTCAGCGAGCCGCGTCAGCCGCAGGACATCGACTCCGCGTTCGCCTTCTCCATGGAAGGTTACGCCGGCAGCAGCGAACCTCGTCAGCAGATTCCGTTCGCCTGGTCTCCGGGCTGGAACTCCCCGCAGGCCTGGAACAAGTTCCAGGACGAAGTCGGTGGCCACCTGCGTGCCGGCGATCCGGGCGTACGCCTGATCGAGGCCAAGGGCGAGGCCCTGTGGTTCAGCGAGATTCCTGCGCCGTTCCACACTGCCGCCAGCCAGTTCAAGGTGGTGCCCTTCTATCACCTGTTCGGCAGCGAGGAGAACTCCTCGAAAGCCGCTCCGGTGCAGGAACGCATCCCGCAGACCTACGTCACCCTGGCCAAGGCCGAGGCTGACCGCCTGGGCGTCAACGAAGGTGCAATCATCCGCCTGACCGTCAAGGGCCAGGAACTGCGTTTGCCGCTGCGTGTGAGCGAAGAGCTTGGCGCCGGTCTGGTCGCTCTGCCGATCGGTCTGCAAGGCATTCCCGCCGGTGTCATCGGCGCCGTGGCTGAAGGTCTGCAGGAGGCTGCGCAATGAGTTTGATGAGCATGAGCTGGCTGACACCCGCCGTCGTCGACATCATCATCGAAGTCATCAAGGCCATCGTCATCCTGCTCGCCGTGGTCGTCTGCGGCGCGCTGCTCAGCTGGGTCGAGCGTCGTCTGCTCGGCCTCTGGCAGGACCGTTACGGTCCGAACCGGGTCGGCCCCTTCGGTGCCTTCCAGCTCGGCGCCGACATGCTGAAGATGTTCTTCAAGGAAGACTGGACCCCGCCGTTCGCCGACAAGATGATCTTCACCCTCGCGCCCATGATTGCCATGGGTGCGCTGCTGGTGGCCTTCGCTGTCATCCCGATCACCCCGACCTGGGGCGTGGCGGACCTGAACATCGGCATCCTGTTCTTCTTCGCCATGGCCGGCCTGACCGTTTACGCGGTGCTGTTCGCCGGCTGGTCGAGCAACAACAAGTTCGCCCTCCTCGGCAGCCTGCGCGCGTCGGCCCAGACCATCTCCTACGAGGTGTTCCTGGCTCTGTCGCTGATGGGCATCGTCGCCCAGGTCGGTTCGTTCAGCCTGCGCGACATCGTCGATTACCAGGCCGAGCACATGTGGTTCATCATCCCGCAGTTCTTCGGCTTCATGACCTTCTTCGTCGCCGGCGTCGCCGTGACTCACCGTCACCCGTTCGACCAGCCCGAAGCCGAGCAGGAACTGGCCGACGGTTACCACATCGAGTACGCCGGCATGAAATGGGGCATGTTCTTCGTCGGCGAGTACATCGGCATCGTGCTGGTGTCCGCGCTGCTGGCGACCCTGTTCTTCGGCGGCTGGCACGGTCCCTTCGGCATCCTGCCGCAGATCCCGTTCTTCTGGTTCGCCCTGAAAACCGGCTTCTTCATCATGATGTTCATTCTGCTGCGGGCTTCCATCCCACGCCCGCGCTATGACCAGGTGATGGCCTTCAGCTGGAAGTTCTGCCTCCCGCTGACCCTGATCAACCTGCTGGTGACCGGCGCTGTCGTGCTGGCGACCCAGTAAGGAGTACGACCATGATCAAGTACATTTTCGACGTGGTGCACGGCACCTACACCCAGCTGCGCAGCCTGGTGATGATCTTCGGTCACGCCTTCCGCAAGCGTGACACCCTGCAATACCCGGAAGAGGCCGTGTACCTGCCGCCGCGCTACCGCGGCCGCATCGTCCTCACCCGCGACCCCGACGGCGAGGAGCGCTGCGTAGCGTGCAACCTGTGCGCAGTAGCCTGCCCGGTTGGCTGCATCGCCCTGCAGAAGGCCGAGGCCGAAGACGGTCGCTGGTACCCCGAGTTCTTCCGCATCAACTTCTCCCGCTGCATCTTCTGCGGCCTGTGCGAAGAAGCCTGCCCGACCACCGCGATCCAGCTGACCCCGGATTTCGAGATGGGCGAGTTCAAGCGCCAGGACCTGGTCTACGAGAAGGAAGACCTGCTGATCTCCGGCCCCGGCAAGAACCCGGACTACAACTTCTACCGCGTTGCCGGCATGGCCATCGCCGGCAAGCCGAAAGGCGCCGCGCAGAACGAGGCCGAACCGATCAACGTCAAGAGCCTGCTGCCGTAAGGAGACGTCGCGTGGAATTCGCTTTCTACTTCGCCGCCGGCGTCGCCGTGCTGGCAACCTTCCGGGTCATCACCAACAGCAACCCGGTGCATGCCCTGCTCTACCTCATCATTTCGCTGCTGGCGGTATCGATGACCTTCTTCAGCCTCGGCGCTCCGTTCGCCGGCGCCCTGGAAATCATCGTCTACGCCGGCGCGATCATGGTGCTGTTCGTCTTCGTGGTCATGATGCTCAACCTCGGCCCGGCGATTGCCGAGCAGGAACGCAAGTGGCTCAAGCCCGGTGTCTGGATCGGCCCCGGCGCCCTGGCTGCCGTGCTGCTGGTCGAACTGCTGTGGATGCTCTCGCGCACCCCGAGCGGTATCGGTATCGGCCACACCACCGTGGACGCCAAGGCCGTGGGCATCAGCCTGTTCGGCCCGTACCTGCTGGTCGTCGAACTGGCCTCGATGCTGCTGCTGGCGGCACTGGTCGCCGCCTACCACCTCGGCCGCCACGAAGCGAAGGACTAACACCATGAATGCAATCCCTCTCGAACACGGACTGGCGCTCGCCGGTGTGCTGTTCTGCTTCGGCCTGGTGGGCCTGATGGTACGACGCAACATCCTGTTCGTACTGATGAGCCTGGAAGTGATGATGAACGCCGCTGCTCTGGCCTTCGTGGTCGGTGGCGCCCGCTGGGGCCAGCCTGACGGCCAGGTGATGTTCATCCTGGTGCTCAGCCTGGCTGCGGCCGAGGCCAGCATTGGCCTGGCGATCCTGCTCCAGCTGTATCGCCGCTTCCATACCCTCGATATCGACGCTGCCAGCGAGATGCGCGGATGAACCTGCTGCCCCTTACTTTCCTGTTCCCCCTGGTCGGCTTCCTGCTGCTCTCGTTCTCGCGCGGCAAGTGGTCGGAAAATCTCTCGGCACTGGTCGGTGTCGGCTCCGTGGGCCTGGCCGCCCTCTCCGCCTTCTGGGCGATCTGGAGCTTCCACAGCAACCCGCCCGAAGGTGGAGCCTACAGCCTGGTGCTGTGGCAATGGATGAGCGTTGGCGACTTCAAGACCAACTTCACCCTTTACCTGGACGGGCTTTCGGTCACCATGCTCGGCGTCGTCACCGGCGTCGGCTTCCTGATCCACCTGTTCGCCTCCTGGTACATGCGCGGTGAAACCGGCTACTCGCGGTTCTTCGCGTACACCAACCTGTTCATCGCCAGCATGCTGTTCCTGGTGCTGGGCGATAACCTGCTGTTCATGTACTTCGGCTGGGAAGGCGTGGGCCTGTGCTCCTACCTGCTGATCGGTTTCTATTACAACCACGTACCGAACGGCAACGCGGCGCTCAAGGCCTTCATCGTGACCCGCGTGGGTGACGTGTTCTTCGCCATCGGCATGTTCATCCTGTTCCAGCACCTGGGCACACTGAACATCCAGGAACTGCTGGTCCTGGCTCCGCAGCACTTCGCCAAGGGCGACCTGTGGATCAACCTGGCGACCCTGATGCTGCTCGGCGGCGCCGTCGGCAAATCCGCCCAGCTGCCGTTGCAGACCTGGCTGGCCGACGCGATGGCCGGCCCGACTCCGGTCTCCGCGCTGATCCACGCCGCCACCATGGTGACCGCGGGCGTCTACCTGATCGCCCGCTGCCACGGCCTGTTCGAGCTGGCTCCGAACGTCCTGGAGCTGGTCGGCATCATTGGCGCCGTGACCCTGGTACTGGCCGGCTTCGCCGCGCTGGTGCAGACCGACATCAAGCGCATCCTCGCCTACTCGACCATGAGCCAGATCGGCTACATGTTCCTGGCCCTGGGCGTGGGTGCCTGGGGTGGCGCGATCTTCCACCTGATGACCCACGCCTTCTTCAAGGCCCTGCTGTTCCTTGCTTCGGGTGCGGTGATCGTCGCCTGCCACCACGAGCAGAACATCTTCAAGATGGGTGGCCTGTGGAAGAAACTGCCGCTGGCCTACGCGAGCTTCGTGGTCGGTGGTGCCGCTCTGTCCGCCCTGCCCTTCCTGACCGCCGGCTTCTACTCCAAGGACGAGATCCTCTGGGAAGCCTTCGCCAGCGGTCACCAGAACCTGCTGATCGCCGGTCTGGTTGGCGCGTTCATGACTTCGCTGTACACCTTCCGCCTGATCTTCATCGCCTTCCACGGCGAAGCGAAGACCGAAGCGCACGCTGGCCATGGCATCAGCCACTGGCTGCCGCTGGGTGTCCTGATCGTGCTCTCC
This sequence comes from Pseudomonas sp. PVC-3-1, assembly GCF_057444315.1. Taxonomy (NCBI): domain Bacteria; kingdom Pseudomonadati; phylum Pseudomonadota; class Gammaproteobacteria; order Pseudomonadales; family Pseudomonadaceae; genus Pseudomonas; species Pseudomonas sp. PVC-3-1. Next base: position 4,115,608 of record NZ_CM172023.1, on the reverse strand, counting down.
ACCTTCATCGGCGCGCTGATCACTCCGCCGCTGGCCGGCGTCCTGCCGGAAAGCGCCGGCCACGCCGGTGGTGAAGCCAAGCACAGCCTGGAAATCGCCTCGGGCGCCATCGCCATCGCCGGTATCCTGCTGGCGGGCCTGCTGTTCCTCGGCAAGCGCCGCTTCGTCAGCGCCGTCGCCCAGAGCGCACCGGGCCGCTTCTTCGGCACCTGGTGGTACCACGCCTGGGGCTTCGACTGGCTGTACGACAAGCTGTTCGTGAAACCCTACCTGCTGATCTGCCGCCTGCTGGCCGCGGACCCGATCGACAAGACCCTGGTCCTGGTTCCGCTCACCGCCCGCGGTGGCAACAAACTCCTCAGCCTCACCGAGAACGGCCGCCTGCGTTGGTACGCCGCTTCCCTGGTGGGTGGCGCCGCGCTGCTCCTCGGCGCGCTGCTGCTGGCTTAATGAATTCACGAAAGAGATTGAGCCCGACATGATTCTGCCCTGGCTAATCCTGATCCCCTTCATCGGCGGCTTCCTTTGCTGGATCGCCGAGTACACCAGCAAGACCCTGCCTCGCTGGGTCGCCCTGGGATCGATGGTCCTCACCCTGGCCCTGAGCCTGTGGGTGTGGCACACCGGCGACTTCCAGCTGGCCCCGGCGCCGGGTGGCGAGCCGCAGTGGACACTGGAATTCAAGCTGTCCTGGATCGAGCGTTTCGGCATCAGCTTCCACCTGGCAATGGACGGCCTGTCCCTGCTGATGGTCGCGCTGACCGGCCTGCTCGGCGTGCTGTCCGTCCTCTGCTCGTGGAACGAGATCCAGCGCCGCATCGGCTTCTTCCACCTGAACCTGCTGTGGATTCTGGGCGGTGTGATCGGCGTGTTCCTCGCCGTCGACCTGTTCCTGTTCTTCTTCTTCTGGGAAATGATGCTGGTGCCGATGTACTTCCTCATCGCGCTCTGGGGTCATAGCTCGGACGATGGCAAGAAGACCCGCATCTACGCCGCCACCAAGTTCTTCATCTTCACCCAGGCCAGCGGCCTGGTGATGCTGGTGGCGATCCTGGGTCTGGTATTCGTGCACTACAACAGCACCGGCGTGCTGACCTTCAACTACGCCGACCTGCTGAAGACCCAGTTGCCGCCGCACACCGAGTGGATCCTGATGCTCGGCTTCTTCGTCGCCTTCGCGGTGAAAATGCCGGTTGTGCCGGTGCACTCCTGGCTGCCCGATGCCCACGCCCAGGCGCCGACCGCTGGCTCCGTGGACCTGGCCGGCATCCTGCTGAAGACCGCCGCCTACGGCCTGATCCGCTTTGCCCTGCCGCTGTTCCCCAATGCCTCGGCCGAGTTTGCCCCGATCGCCATGACCCTGGGTCTGATCGGCATATTCTACGGCGCCTTCCTGTCGTTCGCGCAGACCGACATCAAGCGTCTGGTGGCCTACTCCTCCGTGTCGCACATGGGCTTCGTGATGATCGGCATCTACTCCGGCAGCCCCCAGGCGCTGCAGGGTGTAGTCGTGCAGATGATCGCCCACGGCCTCTCCGCCGCTGCGCTGTTCATCCTGTGTGGCCAACTGTACGAGCGCCTGCACACCCGTGACATGCGCAAGATGGGCGGCCTGTGGTCGCGCATCCCGTACCTGCCAGCCGTGGCCCTGTTCTTCGCCACCGCGTCGCTGGGTCTGCCGGGCACCGGCAACTTCGTCGGCGAATTCCTGATCCTGCTGGGCAGCTTCAAGGTCGTTCCGGTGATCACCGTGATCGCCACCTTCGGCCTGGTGTTCGGCTCGGTCTACTCGCTGATCATGATCCACCGCGCCTACTTCGGCCCGGCCAAGTCCGACACCGCCATCGCCGGCCTGAACGCCCGCGAGCTGCTCATGGTGCTCGGCCTGGCGGTGCTGCTGATCGTGCTCGGCGTCTACCCGCAGCCGGTCCTCGACACCTCCGCGGCAACCATGCACGGCGTCCAGCAATGGCTGGGTGCCGCCCTCTCCACTCTGGCAGCACGGTAAGCGCGAAATGACCTTCACGATTCAACACTTCATCGCGCTCCTGCCACTGCTCATCACCAGCGCCACCCTGGTGGTGGTGATGCTCGCGGTAGCCTGGAAGCGTAACCACTCGATGACCGCCACCCTCTCGGTGATCGGTCTGAACCTGGCCCTGCTGTCGATCATCCCGGTGCTGAAAGTCACCCCGATCGAAGTCACCCCGCTCATGGTGGTCGACAACTTCGCCTGCTTCTACATGGCCCTGATCCTGATCGGCGCCCTGGCCTGCACCACCCTCGCCCACGCCTATATGGAAAGCTTCCCGGGCAACCGCGAGGAACTGTACCTGCTCCTGCTGCTCTCTACCGCGGGCGGCCTGGTACTGGTCAGCGCGCAGAACCTGGCCGGTCTGTTCATCGGCCTGGAACTGCTGTCGGTGCCGGTCTACGGCATGGTGGCCTACGCCTTCTTCAACAAGCGCACCCTGGAAGCGGGCATCAAGTACACCGTACTGTCCGCCGCTGGTTCCGCGTTCCTGCTGTTTGGCATGGCCCTGCTTTATGCCGAATCCGGCAGCCTGGGCTTCTCGGCTATCGGTGCATCGCTGGCGGAAGGCACCAGCCATGGCCCGCTGCTGTCCATCGGCGTCGGCATGATGGTCGTCGGCCTGGGCTTCAAGCTGTCCCTCGCGCCGTTCCATCTGTGGACCCCGGACGTCTACGAAGGCGCCCCGGCCCCGGTTGCCACCTTCCTGGCCACTACCGCCAAGGTCGCCGTGTTCGCCGTGCTGCTGCGCCTGTTCCAGATCGCTCCGGCGGCCCTGAACAACGGTCTGCTGCATGACGCCATCGCGGTCATTGCCATCGCCTCGATCCTGATCGGCAACCTGCTGGCGCTGACCCAGAGCAACATCAAGCGCCTGCTGGGCTACTCGTCCATCGCCCACTTCGGCTACCTGCTGATCGCCCTGGTGGCGAGCAAGGGCCTGGCCGTGGAAGCAGTCGGCGTCTACCTGACCACCTACGTCGTCACCACCCTGGGCGCCTTCGGCGTGGTCACCCTGATGTCCACCCCGTACAGCGGCCGCGACGCCGACGCACTGTTCGAGTACCGCGGCCTGTTCTGGCGCCGTCCGGTGCTGACCGCGGTGATGACCGTGATGATGCTGTCCCTGGCCGGCATCCCGCTGACCGCCGGCTTCATCGGCAAGTTCTACATCGTCGCAACCGGCGTCGAGTCCCAGCACTGGTGGCTGGTCGGCGCCCTGGTACTGGGCAGCGCCATCGGCCTGTTCTACTACCTGCGCGTAATGGTGACCATGTTCCTGGTCGAGCCGAACATGAAGCGCCACGACGCGCCCCTGGACTGGGCCCAGCGCGCCGGCGGCATCATGCTGGTAGCCATCGCCCTGCTCGCCTTCTTCCTCGGCGTCTACCCGCAACCGCTGCTGGACATCCTCCAGCACAGCGGGCTGGTAGCCATCGCCGGCTAAGATCGACAGGCAATAAAAACCCCGCTTCGGCGGGGTTTTTTATTGGCCGGAGTTCCTCCTAGCGCGGCTCGGCTTTTCGTAGGAGCGAGCTTGCTCGCGAACAGAACCCGCTGCGGGGCCCGGTTCGCGAGCAAGCTCGCTCCTACAGATCCGGCGCCTTACTCCGCCGGCTTGGGCGCTTCGCCTTCACGCCCGGTGAAGAGGTCCCACGACGCCATGAACAGTGCCGCGATCAACGGCCCGATGACGAAGCCGTTGAGGCCAAACAGCGACATGCCACCAAGGGTGGAAATCAGCACCACGTAGTCGGGCATCTTGGTGTCCTTGCCAACCAGGATCGGGCGCAGGATGTTGTCCACCAGGCCGATCACCACGACGCAGAACAGCGTCAGCACCACGCCTTGCCAGATCGCACCGGTGAGCAGGAAGTAGGCCGCCACCGGTACCCAGATCAATCCGGCACCGATGGCTGGCAGCAGCGAGAGGAAGGCCATCAGCGTGCCCCAGAGCAGCGAACCCTGGATGCCGAGGAACCAGAAAATCAGCCCACCCAGCGCGCCCTGGGTCGCAGCGACGGCGATGTTGCCCTTTACCGTGGCGCGGATCACCGTGGTGAATTTGGTGAACAGGTGCTGCTTGTGTTCCCCACTCAGCGGCACAGCCTGCTTGATCCGCTTGCCCAGGGTCGGCCCATCGCGCAGGAGGAAGAACAACAGGTAGAGCATGATGCCGAAGCTGATGACGAACTCGAAGGTGTTCTGGCCGATGCTGAACGCCTTGGTGGCGACCAGTTGGCTGGCCTGCATCGCCCCTGCCGAGAGTTTTTCCTGCAGGCTGGAGAGGTCAGCCAGATCGAAGCGTTCCAGCAACTGGTGGGCCCAGCCCGGCAGCGCGGCGACCGCCTGCTGGTAGTAAGAGATGAAATTCAGCTCACCCGACTTCAGTCGCTGGTAGACGGTTGCGCCTTCCTGCACCAGCGCGCCGGCGATGAAGGTCACCGGCAGGATCACGATCAGGAAGCACACGGCGAGGGAAATCAGCGCGGCGAGATTGTTGCGCCCGTTGAGTTTCACCCGCAGGCGGCGCTGCAACGGGGCAAAGATGATCGCCAGAATGGTGCCCCAGAAGACTGCCCCGTAGAACGGCAGCAGGATCCAGCCGAAGGCGAGTGTCACCACCAGCAGCAGGGCGAGGAACGTCCGGTATTCCAGTTTCGATTCGAACATGAGCGGGTCCAAGGATGGATAAACCTGCTCATTAGTCAGCAGTTGACCCGCCAAGTGCAACTTTCAGCGCGCGATTGCCGCGCGCCAAAGCCTTGCTGGCCGTTTTTCAGAGCACCATGGCGGCCACCCAGCCGAACGCCAGCAGCGGCAGGTTGTAGTGCAGGAAGGTCGGCACCACGGTGTCCCAGATGTGGTTGTGCTGGCCATCGACGTTCAGGCCGGAGGTCGGGCCAAGGGTGGAATCCGACGCCGGAGAGCCCGCATCGCCCAGTGCGCCCGCCGTACCCACGATGCTGACAATGGCCAGCGGGCTGAAGCCCAGGTGCACCGCCAGCGGCACGAAGATCGCGGCGATGATCGGCACCGTGGAAAAGGACGAGCCGATGCCCATGGTCACCAGCAGGCCCACCAGCAGCATCATGAAGGCGCCCAGCGCCTTGCTGCTGCCAATCCAGCCAGCGGCGCTGTCCACCAGGCTGGCGACCTGCCCGGTGGCGGTCATCACCGCCGCAAAGCCCTGGGCGGCGATCATGATGAAGCCGATCATGGCCATCATCTTCATGCCTTCGGTGAACAGATCATCCGCTTCCTTCCAGCGCACCACGCCGGACAGCGAAAACACCAGAAAGCCCACCAGCGCACCGAGAATCATCGAGTCCAGCAGCAGTTGCACGGCAAAGGCCGCTGCCACCGCGACGCCAGCCACCAGCAGGCTCATCTTGCTGTAGGGCGTGTCGACCCGCTCAGCCTGTTCGATGCGCTCCAGGTCGTACTCGCGCTTGCGCCGGTAGCTGAAGAGCACCGCGACCAGCAGGCCGCAGACCATGCCCAGCGCGGGGATCAGCATGGCGTGGGTGACGTTGATGCCCTGCACGTCGACACCCGCGCGAGCCACGTTGGCCAGCAGGATCTGGTTCAGGAAGATATTGCCAAAGCCCACCGGCAGGAACATGTAGGGCGTGATCAGGCCGAAGGTGATGACGCAGGCGATCAGCCGGCGGTCGATCTGCAAGCGCGTCAGCACGTAGAGCAGCGGCGGCACCAGCAGCGGAATGAAGGCGATGTGGATCGGCAGGACATTCTGCGAGGAGATCGCCACCACCAGCAGCAGGCCGACCATCATCCACTTGAAGCCATTGGAACCGTTCGCCTCGTGCCGGCCGAGCATCGACAGGGCGCGATCGGCCAGGGCGTGCGCCATTCCGGAGCGCGCGATGGCCACGGCGAAGGCACCCAGCATGGCGTAGGACAGTGCCACCGTCGCGCCGGCCCCCAGCCCTTCGTTGAACGCCTTGAGCGTGCCGTCCATGCCCAGGCCGCCGAGCAGGCCACCAGCAACGGCCCCGGCGATCAGTGCGACCACCACATGCACGCGACACAGGCTCAGCACCAGCATCAGGCCAATGGCGATCAGCACCGCATTCATCTACTCCACTCCTCTCACGGATCGCCGCGCCAGCGCGCGGGCAAAAGGCGCGCACTCTGCCAAACCCTTGCGGGGGTGTCAAAACCCTTGTCGAATCAAGACGTTTCCGAAATCGCCTGGCGAGAATTTCTGCGCAGTGCGCACGCTTTTTGCCTGGCTTTCTGCCGCCCGTCGTAACGGCACGCCAGAATCGCCTGTTTTCCGGCGTTTCGCCCCGTCACGGGTCAAGAAGATGCGGGAAAGGCCGATATACCTGGCATTCCCGAGGTTTCGTTAAAACAAGGACCCCTCTCCATGTTGCTGCGCCGTCTCTCCATCCAGTGGAAGATCACGTTGCTTGCCGGGCTCTGCCTGCTCGGCGTCGTCTCGCTGCTCTGCGGCCTGTCCGTCTACCGCACACAAACCAGCACCGCACTGGTCAAGCAATCGAGCACGGAAATGCTCGATGAAGCGGCCAAGGCACGCCTGCAGTCGCGTGGCGAAGTCCAGGCCATGCGCATCCAGCGCTACATCATGGATGCCTACCAGTACGGCAAGGGTTTCTCCCGTCAGGTGCTGTTCCTGCGCGACCAGGCGCAGAAGCGCTTCCTCGATGCCTATGACCTGCGCGAAGACCTGACCCGCCAGGTGAAGACCGCACTGGAAGGCAACCCGGAACTGCTGGGCCTCTACGTCGCCTTCGAACCCGACGCGCTGGATGGCAAGGACAAGCTCTTCGCCGGCCAGAGCGAGCTGGGCAGCAACGATGCCGGTCGTTTCTCCATCTACTGGTCCCAGGCAACGCCGGGCCACCTGGAATCCGAGGCCATGGCCGAGTCGCTGCTGCAGGACACCAGCCCCGGTCCCAGCGGCAGCGCCTACAACGCCTGGTTCACCTGCCCCAAGACGACCGGACAGCCCTGCGTGCTCGACCCGTACTTCGATGAAGTGGGCAAGAAGAAGATGCTGATGACCAGCATCGCCTTCCCGCTGGAACTCGACGGCAAGGTCATCGGCGTCATGGGCCTGGACATCAGCATGGAGAAGCTCCAGGAAATCGCCGTAGAGGGCAGCCAGGAACTCTATGACGGCCAGGGCCGCGTCAGCATCGTCAGCGCCGCCGGCCTGCTCGCCGGCCATAGCGCCGATGTCTCCAAACTGAGCAAGAAGCTACAGGAGGTCTACCCGAAACAAGGTGCGGAGCTGCTGCAGGCTATTGCTGCCAACCATGAGCAGGTGTTCCGCCACGACGACCAACTGCGCGTCGTCGAGCCGCTGCAACCGATTCCCGGCTCCAAGCCCTGGGGCGTGCTGCTGGAAGTCCCGCAGAATGTCCTGCTCGGCCCGGCCATCGAGTTGCAGAACGAGCTGGATAACCAGCGCGTGCAGGGCACCGTCTCGCAGCTCGGCTTCGGTCTCATCGCCATCCTGATCGGGCTGTTCGCCATGTGGCTCACCGCGCGCGGCGTGACCCGCCCGATCCTCGGCGTCGCCGCCATGCTGCGCAACATCGCCAGCGGCGAGGGCGACCTGACCAAACGCCTGGATTACGCCGGCAAGGATGAGCTCGGCGAGCTGGCCGGCTGGTTCAACCGCTTCCTCGACAAGCTGCAGCCAATCATCCGCGACGTGAAATCCTCGGTGCATGACGCCCGCGCCACCGCCGACCAGTCTTCGGAGATCGCCAGCCAGACCAGCGCCGGCATGCAGCAGCAATTCCGCGAAGTCGACCAGGTCGCCACCGCCTCCCAGGAGATGAGCGCCACCGCCCATGACGTCGCCAACAGCGCCGCCATGGCCGCCGACGCCGCGCGCGGCGCCGACGGTGCGACCCGCGACGGCCTCAGCGTGATCGACAACACCACCCGCCTGATCGACGAACTGGCCAGCGACATGAGCAGCGCGATGAGCCAGGTGGAAGGTTTGGCGGCGAGCAGCGAGCAGATCGGCTCGGTGCTGGAAGTGATCCGTGGCATCGCCGAACAGACCAACCTGCTGGCACTCAACGCCGCCATCGAAGCGGCCCGTGCCGGTGAAGCGGGTCGTGGCTTCGCGGTGGTTGCCGACGAGGTGCGCAACCTCGCCAAGCGCACCCAGGATTCGGTGGAGGAAATCCGCCAGGTCATCGAAGGCCTGCAGAACGGCACCCGCGATGTGGTCGGCGCGATGAGCAACAGCCACCGCCAGGCGCAGGACAGCGTGAATCAGGTCGAACAGGCCGTGGCGGCGCTGAAGCGCATTGGTGACGCGGTAGGCGTGATCACCGACATGAACCTGCAGATCGCCAGCGCCGCCGAGGAACAGAGCGCGGTGGCCGAGGAGATCAACCGTAACGTCGCTGGCATCCGGGATGTCACCGAGTCGCTGTCGAGCCAGGCGCAGGAATCGGCGCAGGTCAGCCAGTCGCTGAACAAGCTGGCGAACCATCAGCAGGGGTTGATGGATCAGTTCCGCGTTTGACGTCCGCACGTATGCTCTCGTAGGAGCGGAGCTTCTCCGCGATCCGCCGGCAAGGCCGGCGCCAGATCAGGTTCGCGAGCAAGCTCGCTCCTACAGAGAGGCGCCGGTGTTTCCTTGTAGGAGCGAGCTTGCTCGCGAACCGCACGGCAGCACGGCACGGCACGGCACGGAGCCAATCGCGGACGGAGTCCGCTCCTACGAAAGCCGGGTGCAGCTGATAGTCACACCGCGCGCCGCGGCAGCTCCACCACCACGCGCAACCCGCCCAGCTCACTGCCGTCCAGCTTCAGACTGCCACCGCAGGCCGCCGCGATATCCCGTGCGATGCCCAGGCCCAAGCCGTGCCCGGCGACCTGCTCATCCAAGCGCGTGCCGCGCTCCAGAACGCTGTCACGTTGATCCTCGGCGATACCGGGGCCATCGTCGTCCACGCAAAGCCGGTAAGTATCCGCGCCCTTCTCCACGGTCAACCGCACCTGGGCGTCGGCCCATTTGCAGGCGTTGTCCAGCAGGTTGCCGAGCATCTCCAGCAGGTCCTCCCGGTCATACGGCAAGCGCGTGGCAGGTGGCGCCTGCCAGTGGATGGCGAGGTGCTCGCCATGGATGAGCTTGAGCATGTCGCACAGGCTAGGCAGTTCGGCGTCGCAATCGAAGTGCGCGCCGGGCAGCGCCTCGCCCACCAGCCGCGCACGCCCCAGCTCGCGGGCCAGGCGCTGCTCGATCTGCTCCAACTGTTCCTGCAGGACCCGGCGCAACTCGGGGTGGTCGCGCAGCTCCTCGCGGTCTGCGAGGCTGATCAGTACAGCCAGCGGCGTCTTCAGCGCGTGGCCGAGGTTGCCCAGCGCATTGCGCGAACGGCGCAGGGTGTCCTCGGTGTGCTGGAGCAAATGGTTGATCTGCTCCACCAGCGGCTCGAGCTCGCGCGGCGCCTGGCTGTCCAGCTGGCTGCGCTGACCTTCCTGTAGCTGGGCGATCTGCTGGCGCACGCGCTCCAGCGGACGCAAGGCGCGGCGCACGGTGAAGCCCTGGAACACCAGGACCAGCAACAAGGCAAGCGCGCCGGCGCCCAGGCCGATGTTGCGCAGGCGATTGAAACTCTTGAGAACGGGCGTGTAATCCTGCGCAACGACAATGCTGAGCCTCTTGCCGTAGCGCTTGTAATCGCCGCGATAGACCAGCAGGCGCTGGCCTTCCGGGCCTTTCTCCAGCGACTTGGCCAGGCCCTTGTGCGAGGGCAGCTTCAGTTCGTTGTCCCACAGCGAGCGCGAACGCCAGGTCTGGTCGTCGAAGCGGATGACGAAGTAGCGCCCGGAGAACAGCCGCTCATAGGCCGCATCGACGCGCTGGCCGTCCAACTGCAACCCAGCCGGACCTCGGGTGATTCCCACCAGCAGGCTTTCCGCCTCGTCCTGCAGCCCATTCACCAGGTAGCGACGCAAGCCCTGGTCGAACAGCCAGAGCCCCGCCTGGGCCAGCACCAGGCCAACCACCACCAGCACTACGCCGAGCCCGAGTCCGAGTCGGCGCTGGATCGACATCAACGGGCAATACCATTGCCGGTGAAGCGATAACCTTGGCCACGACGGGTCTCGATGATCTCGCGGCCCAGCTTGCGGCGCAGGTGGTTGATGTGCACTTCGATGACATTGGAGTCACGCTCGGTCTCGCCGTCATACAGGTGCTCGGCCAGGTGCGACTTCGACAGCAACTGGCCGGGGTGCAGCATGAAGTAACGCAGCAGGCGGAACTCGGCGGAGGTCAGGTCAACTTCCTTGCCGCCCTGCTGCACGCACTGGCGCGATTCGTCCAGGCTCAGGCCGGCCACTTCCAGCTGGCTCTGGTTGGCCAGCCCGCGGGCGCGGCGCAGCAGCGCCTGGATGCGCAGCAACAGTTCCTCAGGATGGAACGGCTTGGTCAGGTAATCGTCGGCACCGGCTTTGAGTCCATCTATGCGTTCAGCCCAGGAGCCGCGCGCGGTGAGAATCAGTACCGGAATCGAAAGCCCCATGCCGCGCCACTCCTGCAACACGTCCAGCCCTGGGCGGCCCGGCAGGCCGAGGTCTAGGATCACCAGGTCGTAAGGCTCGCTGGCGCCCTGCACGGCGGCATCACGACCGTCGGCCAGCCAGTCCACCGCGTAGCCCTGCCGGGTGAGGGTCGCCAACAGTTCATCGGCCAGGGGTACATGGTCTTCCACCAGCAGCAGGCGCATCAGTCGTCTTCCTTATCCTTGAGGATGCGGCCATCGCGGGCATCCAGTTCCAGTTCGCGCACCACACCGTCAACGGTCAGCAACTCCACTTCATAAATGTAGTTGCCGTGCTCCTTTTCCAGCTCGGCTTCGAGCAGTCGCGAGCCGGGGTAGCGGCTCAGCGCAGCGGGGAGGATTTCCTCGAAGGGGCGGATTACCCCTTCCTTGCTCAGGCGCAGGGCTTCGTCCTGGCTGAGGTCATGGGCCTGCGCGACGCCGGCAATGGCGGCGAGCGCCAGGCCGAGCAGCGCCACGCGCGGCAGAACGGTCTTCATCAGTCATCCTGGTGATCGGTGAGGACTTCGCCGGTGACCGCATCCAGCTCGACATCCCACTTCACGCCCTGGGCGTCCTTGATGTCGACCTTGTACAGATAGCGGCCATGTTCCAGCTCGAGCTCGCTATCGTACACCGAACCACCGGCATGCTTGGCCAGCGCGGTGCGGTTGAGCTCCTCGAAGTTGCGGATGGTGCCCGCATCGCGCAGACGCAGCGCTTCGTCCGGGCCGATGTCGTGGGCTGTAGCGACGCCGGCGCCCAGCAGCAGCGCGGAGAGCGTTGTCAGGATCAGCAGCCATTTCATGAGCTTACCTCGTCAGAATTTCACTGCTGTCAGATTAAGGTGAAGGACTTAATTGAAGCTGAATCAGCAAAGATCATTCACCCGGTGAAGTATCCTTGTTCCTGGCATACAGGCTCTATAATCGCGGCCTGCCACAGCGAGATCCGCATGACCGCCATCCTGATCAAGACATCCGCCCTCACCCTCAAGGCCGGAAGCCGCGCGCTCCAGCGCATTCGCGAACGGGGGTTGGTCCCTGCCGATGTAGGAATCCTTCCCGGTGCCGCTGGCGGCCCGAAGGCGCTCGGCATCCAGGGCCTGGACCTCGCCCTGTTCGGTGAGTGGCTGCCGCGCGCACCGCGCGAACGCTCGCTGATCGGTGCTTCCATCGGCTCCTGGCGCTTCGCCAGCGCCTGCCTGCCCGACCCGGCCGAAGGCATTCGCCGCCTGGGCGAGCTCTACACCCAGCAACGCTTCGCCCGTAATGCGGGCATCAGCGACGTATCGAAAAGCTGCGCGAAGATGCTCGACGACCTGCTCGATGGCCACGACGCCAGCGTGCTGGACAACCCCTGGTACCGCCTCAACGTGGTGGTGGTGAAGAGCCATGGCCGCCTTGCGCAGGACGGCAAGACCAGCCTCGGCCTCGGGCTGGGCGCAGTGATCCGCGACAATCTGGTCGGCCGCCGCCACCTGCACCGGCACTTCGAACGGCTGATCATCCACGACGCCCGACGCGCGCCACCGCTGGAGGCGCTGTCGGACTTCCCCTCGCGCTACCTGCACCTGGACCTGGCCAACCTGCGCCATGCCCTGCTCGCTTCCGGCTCCATTCCCATGGTCATGGAAGGCGTGCGCGACATTCCCGGCGCCGGCCCCGGCACCTATCGCGACGGTGGGCTGCTGGACTATCACCTGGACCTGCCCTACCAGCCCGAGGGTGTAGTGCTCTACCCGCACTTCACCGACAAGGTCATCCCCGGCTGGTTCGACAAGGGCCTGCCCTGGCGCCGTGGCGATGCCGGTCGCCTGCAGGATGTGCTGTTACTCGCCCCGTCCAAGGACTACCTGGCGCGCCTGCCGCACAACAAGTTGCCGGACCGCAAGGACTTCCACCGCTACGTCGGCGACGACGCCGGCCGCGAGCGCTACTGGCGCAAGGCAATGGACGAAAGCCGGCGGATGGGCGACGAGTTCCTTGAACTGGCGGACAGCGGCAAGCTGGGCGAGCGCCTGCAGCCGCTCTAGGCATATCCCGCCACCGGAAGTTCGCGAGCAAGCTCGCTCCTACCAGAGCGTTCCGCAGTTACCGGCGCGCGTAGGAGCGGACTGCGTCCGCGATCTTGATCGGCGGCTCCGTTGCCAACCCTGAGCGTTGGTCTACCCGGCGCCGCCAACAGCGGCAGCCCTACCCCGGCTGCCCATCCAGGCGCGGCTTCCAGAACATCGGGCCGTAGTGCCAGGCGAACAGCAGGAACGCCACCACCCAGCACGCCGCCGCGATGCTCAAGCCTTCCAGCGGCCACCAGATCACCAGCAACACCCGCGCGACAACACCCAGGTTGAGCAGCGCGAAAGCCCAGGACATCACTTTCGGCGGTTGCAGCGGCCGGCCGGTATGGCCAAGGCTTACTCGAGCGATCATCGCCAGAATCAGGCCGCCGACGCCGCCCACGGTAAGCATGTGGATCGCCAGGCTGACGTTGAAGGTCGGCGCGAAGTTCCACAGCGCCATGCCCGCCGGGGCCAGTAGCATCCACAGGTAGGCCAGGTGGAGCGACCAGAGCAGCGGCACACCCCAGTAGTCCTTGTCGTACCAGCGCCACAGGCGGATCAGGTGCCCCGCCGCCAGCGCGGCGAACAGCATGCCCATCAGTGGGTGCGGGTTCAGGCCGAAACCGGCAGCGCTCAGCACTGCCACCAGCATGGTGCCGCCGAGCAACGAATTGTCCAGCCAGTTCCAGGCCGGCACCTGGGCGGTGCGGCCCAGCCCACGCTGGGTGAAGAAGGGAATCACACGACCACCGATCAGGCCCATCAACGCCGCCACCAGCCACAGCGCACCCAGTGCACCACCGCGCTGCCAGCCATCGTTGCCGGTCCACACGCCTGCCATCACCAGCGCATCGGCGAGCGTGAGCAGGCTCAGTACCGCAATGATCGGGTAGTTACGCTTCTGGCGAACCTGCCACAGGCTGCGGCCAATGAAGAAAGCCAGCGCTGGCATGAACGCCAGCTCCAGCGCGGTAACCAGCCATAGCGGCGCGCCGACGAGCCAGCCAACCCGCGCCGCCAGCCAGACCAGCGACAACACCATCAACGGCTTGCCGCTGACGCCGGGGCGCCCGGTCCAGGTCTGCACCGCAGTCAGCAGGAAGCCGGCGATGATCGCCGCGGCAAAGCCGAAGAGCATTTCATGGCGGTGCCAGGCCAGCCAGCCACCCAGCGGTTGCCAGGCCGGCAGCACGCCGAGCAGCACGGCCGCCCAGGCCGCGATGGCGATCAGCGCGAACATCGCGCCGCCGAGGAAGAACGGGCGGAAGCCCAGCCGCCACAGGGGCGGAATCGTCAGCAGAGCCTTTCGATCAACCAGCAACACAGCAAGCCTCCCAGCCTTCCTTGCGCATCTGATGTTGGGCTACCAACCGCAGCACATAGCCCAGCTTCAATAGTGTCGGGCCGAGGATGGTGAAGGCATGCGCTGCGACAACGCTTTGCAGGTTCAACTGGCCATCGACGAAATAGGCTCCCACGATTCCCAGCAGCAGTAACACGAGACCGCCGGTCAACAGCGACCAGGACATCGACAGATTGCGTTGCGGGCAAGCGAAAAGACTTTCCATCACACACCTCCTCGGGTTGCGCCGACCCGCCACCGGGCCGGCGCTCAGGTTCAGGCCTCCAGCGCGCTGGCCGGGCCAAAGAACTCGTAGTAGGACTGTTGCTCGGGCACACCGATCTCGCGCAAGTGACGCTTTACCTGGGCCATGAACGGCTTGGGACCCAGGAAGTAGGCTTCCAGGTCGCGGTCCTGCGGCAGCCAGTCGGCCAGCAGCTCGCGGCTGAGGAAGCCTTCGACGTGGGACTCGTCCTGCACGCGCGGCTCGCTGTAGCAGAAGTAGTGCTTGAGCTGCGGATGCGCGTCGGACTGCGCCTCGACCCACTCGCGGAACGCGTGCACACCGCCGTGACGGGCGCAGTGGATGAAGTGCACCTCGCGACCGGACTCCAGTGCCGGCTTGAGCATCGCCAGCGCCGGGGTGATGCCGACGCCGGCAGTAATCAGCGCCAGCGGCTTGTCGCCGGCGCGCAGGACGAAATCGCCCGCCGGCGGGAACAGGTCCAGCTCATTGCCCACGTTCAGGCGATCGTGCAGGTAGTTGGAAACCTTGCCTTCGGGTTCGCGCTTCACGCTGATGCGGTACTCACGGCCGTTTGGCGCGTCTGACAGCGAATAGGTGCGGCGCACTTCCTCACCGCCGATTTCCAGCGACAGACCGATGTACTGGCCAGGCTGGAAGTCCAACAGCGGCTCGCCATCCAGCGGCTGGAAGTAGAAGGAAGTGATTTCCTCACTCTCGACGTCCTTGCGCGCAATGCGGAAGCGCCGCGCGCCACGCCAGCCGCCGTGCTGCTCGGCATTCTGCTGGTACACCGACTCCTCGGCGCCGATCAGGATATCGGCCAGTTGGCCGTAGGCGGCGGCCCAGGCATCGATGACTGCCTGGGTGGCAATCTCCTCGCCGAGGACTTCGCGGATCGCACGCAGCAGGCAACTGCCAACGATCGGGTAGTGTTCCGGCTGGATCTGCAGGGCGACGTGCTTGTTGACGATCTTCGCCACCAGCGGGCCGAGCTGCTCCAGCTCATCGATATGGCGCGCATACATCAGCACGCCATTGGCCAGCGCGCGGGGCTGGTCGCCGGATGCCTGGTGCGCCTGGTTGAACAGCGGACGAACTTCCGGGTACTCGCTGAGCATCATCTTGTAGAAGTGCTGGGTCAGGGTCTCTCCGCCGGTCTCCAGCAGCGGGACAGTGGCCTTGACCAGGGTACGGTGTTCGTTGGACAGCATGTGGATCTCCTCGGGCTTGCCAGACAGTGAGTGGGGCTGCCTGTGCTTGTTACGAGAGATACTTCAGAAAGCGTGCCAAACCGGGAATCCAGTATTTACGGGCCCTTCGAGAGAACATGAGTCATAATGACCCTTAACCATTCTGGTCAAAACGACTCCATCGAGGTCAATATGACTCGCAACCCACTATTGGCCACCCTCCTTCCGCTGGTCGCCGACCTGTCTCGCGAGCTGCCGGAAAGCGAACGCTACCGCCGCCTGCTCGAAGCCCTGCGCGGCCTGCTGCCGTGCGACGCTACCGCCCTGCTGCGCCTGGAGGGCGACCAACTGGTGCCACTGGCTGTCGATGGCCTGAGCCCAGACACCCTCGGCCGCCGCTTCAAGATCAGCGAGCATCCGCGTTTGCGCGCGCTCATCGAACATCCCGGCCCGACGCATTTCGCCGCCGACTGTGGCCTGCCGGACCCGTATGACGGCTTGGTGGAGGGTTTACACGGCCATCTGGAAGTCCATGACTGCCTGGGCTGCCCGCTGCTGGTGGACGAACAGCCCTGGGGCCTGCTGACCCTGGATGCGCTGGACCCGGAACGATTCTCCACCGGCGACCTGGACAACCTCGAAGCCTTCGCCAGCCTCGCCGCCGCCACAGTGAAGGCCAGCCAGCGCATGACCGACCTGGCCCTGCGTGCCGAGCAAGAGCAGCAGCGCGCCGACGCCTACCAGCGTGCCTCCGGCGACCAGCCCAGGGAATTGATAGGCCAGAGCAAGGCGCACCAGGCGTTGATGGATGAAATCCAGGTGGTGGCCGGCAGCGACCTGAGCGTGCTGATTACTGGTGAGACCGGCGTCGGCAAGGAACTGGTCGCCCAATCGATTCATGCCAACTCGCCGCGCCGCACCCAGCCGCTGATCAGCC
This sequence comes from Pseudomonas sp. PVC-3-1, assembly GCF_057444315.1. Classification (NCBI taxonomy): domain Bacteria; kingdom Pseudomonadati; phylum Pseudomonadota; class Gammaproteobacteria; order Pseudomonadales; family Pseudomonadaceae; genus Pseudomonas; species Pseudomonas sp. PVC-3-1. The sequence continues at coordinate 4,099,234 of NZ_CM172023.1, read as the reverse complement.
TGAACTGCGCGGCGTTGCCGGAAACGCTGGTGGAAAGCGAACTCTTCGGTCACGTGCGCGGCGCCTTCTCCGGCGCCGTGGGCGAACGCCGTGGCAAGTTCGAGCTGGCCGATGGCGGAACCCTGTTCCTCGACGAAGTGGGCGAGCTGCCACTGGCGATCCAGGCCAAGCTGCTGCGCGTACTGCAGAGCGGTCAGTTGCAGCGCCTGGGCTCGGACCGCGAACACCACGTCGACGTGCGCCTGATCGCCGCCACCAACCGCGACCTCGCCGAGGAAGTCCGCGCTGGCCGCTTCCGTGCCGACCTCTACCATCGCCTGAGCGTCTATCCCCTGCGCGTTCCGCCCCTGCGCGAGCGAGGCAACGACGTGTTGCTGCTGGCGGGCTACTTCCTCGAGCAGAACCGCCCACGCCTGGGCCTGCGTAGCCTGCGCCTGACCCGCGAAGCCCAGGCGGCACTGATCGGCTACGCCTGGCCTGGGAATGTACGCGAGCTGGAACACCTGATCGGCCGGGCCTCGCTCAAGGCTCTGGCGAATCACTCGCAGCGTTCGCGCATCCTCAGCCTGGGCATCGAGGATCTCACCCTGAACGCCCTGCATAACGGCACGTCCGATGCCGGCGCCAGCGAGGTCGAGAACAACGAAGACACCGCGCTGAGTGGCGAACTGCGCCCGGCAACGGACGCCTTCCAGCGCCGCCTGATCAGCCAGAGTCTGGAACGCCACCAGGGCAACTGGGCGGCCGTGGCGAGAGAGATGGGCCTAGACCGAGCCAACCTCAACCGCCTGGCGAAGCGCCTGGCGATCAAGTGAGCCGCTGGCCGGATCGGCCGGCCCGCCGGGGACGATAGTGATAGACTAGGCGCCCATTTTCCGGCCGGCCCGCTCCAGGACCGGCAATCGTCACAGAGCACGCTACTTTGGAATTGTTCAAGGAATTCACCTTCGAATCCGCCCACCGCCTGCCCCACGTTCCCGCCGGGCACCAGTGCGGTCGTCTGCATGGCCACTCCTTCCGGGCCGCCATCTACATCGAGGGCGAGGTCGACCCGCATACCGGCTGGATTCGCGATTTCGCCGAGATCAAGCAGATCTTCAAGCCAATCTACGACCAGCTCGATCACAACTACCTGAACGACATCCCCGGCCTGGAAAACCCCACCAGCGAGAACCTCTGCCGCTGGATCTGGCAACAGCTCAAGCCGCTGCTGCCGGAGCTGTCCAAGGTGCGCGTACATGAGACCTGCACCAGCGGCTGCGAATACCGCGGCGACTAATGCGTAGTGAATGAAAAAAGCCGGCTGACGCCGGCTTTTTTCATTCAGAACAGCCCCATCTGCCGGTCGACCAGCGCGCTGAAGTCATCCTCCACGAAAGGCAGGATGGCGTCGGCAATCGGCTGAAGCTGGCGGCTGACGTAGTGGTCGTAGTCGATCGGCGAAGCGAGCGTTTCCAGCGGTTCCGGGCCGTTGACCGTGATCACGTAGCTGATCCAGCCACCGCGCTGGTACTGGCGCGGGCGTCCCTGGCGCTCGTTGTAGTCGTCGGCGATCCGAGCGGCGCGCACATGGGGCGGCACGTTGCGCTCGTAGTCGCCGAGCTGGCGGCGCAAGCGCTTGCGGAAGATCAGCAGGTCATCCTGCTCGCCGGCCAACGTGCGGTTCACGTAGTCGCGAACGTAATCGCGATACGGCTGGCGCTGGAAGATGCGCAGATACAGCTCCTGCTGGAACTGCTGGGCCAGCGGCGACCAGTCGGTGCGCACGGTTTCCAGGCCCTTGAAGACCATTTCGTCACTGCCGTCGGCGCGCCGCACAAGGCCCGCGTAGCGCTTCTTGCTGCCCTCTTCCGCACCACGGATGGTCGGCATCAGAAAGCGCCGGAAGTGCCGCTCGAACTGAATTTCCAGCGCGCTTTCCAGGCCGTATTCACCGCGCAGGTGCTCGACCCACCACTGGTTGACGTGGCTCACCAATGAGCGGCCGATTTCGGCGGCTGCATCCTCGTCGTGGGCACGGCCGAGCCAGACAAAGGTGGAGTCGGTGTCGCCGTAGATCACCCGGTGGCCCTGCGCTTCTATCAGTTCGCGAGTGCGCCGCATGATCTCGTGGCCGCGCATGGTGATGGACGAGGCCAGGCGCGGATCGAAGAAGCGGCAGCCGCTGGAGCCCAGCACGCCATAGAAGGCGTTCATGATGATCTTCAACGCCTGGGACAGCGGCGCGTTGCCGTCGCGCTTGGCGGCGTCGCGGCCCTGCCAGACGCGCTCGACGATCGCCGGCAGGCAGTGCTGGGTGCGCGAAAAGCGCCCTCCGCGGAAGCCTGGAATCGACGCTTCGTCGGACGGGTCGTTCAACCCCTCGACCAGACCCACCGGGTCGATCAGGAAGGTGCGGATGATCGACGGGTACAGGCTCTTGTAATCCAGCACCAGCACCGACTCGTAGAGCCCTGGCCGCGAATCCATGACGAAGCCGCCGGGGCTGGCTTCCGGTGCCTTGCCGCCGAGGTTAGGGGCGACATAGCCCAGCCGGTGCATCGGCGGCAGGTACAGGTGCGTGAAGGCCGCCACCGAGCCGCCGCTGCGATCGGCCGGCAGCCCGGTGACGCTGGCGCGCTCCAGCAGGAAGTCGAGGATGCGGGTCTTGTCGAAGATGCGCGTGACCAGCTCGCAGTCCTTGAGGTTGTATTTCGCCAGTGCCGGCTTGTCCTCGGCGAAGCGACGGTCGATCTCGGCCATGCGGTCGTAGGGGTTGTCGATGGACTTGCCCTCGCCCAGCAGTTGCTGGGAGACGCTTTCCAGGCTGAACGACGGGAAGCTCCAGAACGCCGAACGCAGCGCTTCGATGCCGTCGATGATCAGCCGCCCCGCTGCAGCCGCAAAGTAGTGATTGGACGATGCGTGCTGCCGCCACCCCATCTCGTCGCCGCCACGCCCAAGGCGTAACGGGATTTCCAGGCGCTTGGAGTGTTCCTGCAGCACACGCAGGTCGAACTGCACCAGGTTCCAGCCGATGATGGCGTCGGGGTCGTGCTCGGCCAGCCACTGATTGAGGCGTTCGAGAATCTGGGCCCGGCTGTCGCAGTACTCAAGGTCGAAATCCCGCTCGCCATCGACACCATTGGCCGGGCCGAGCATGTAGACCTGGCGCTGCCCGCAGCCCTCCAGGGCGATGGAATAGAGGTCGCCACGGATGTTGGTTTCGATGTCCAGCGACACCAGCTTGAGCTTCGGCCGATAGTCCGGCGCCGGGCGCAGCTGGGCATTCAGCACGTTGCCGGCAGCATCCGAATCACCGCTGAAGACTACCGGCGCAGTGATGAAGCGCTCCATCAGGTAGCGCTCGGGCGGGCGAATATCCGCTTCGAAGACCTCGACGCCGGCCTCGCGCAGGCGCTTCTCCACGTTCATCAATTGGCGATGCTGCTGGCAGTAGAGGCCCAGCACCGGGCGTTTCTGGAAGTCGCGCAGGCCCAGCGGGCGCAGTTCGGCGCCGCGCTCGCCGGCCAGCAGCTTCTCGGCACGGGCGCGCTGTTCGGCCGGCACGAAGGCCACCGAGGTCTGCGGCGGCAACAGCACATGCCGCGGCCCGCCATCGGTGGCCAGCCAGAAACCCACCTCGGTGCCTTCGGGCGTATCCCGCCAATGTCGCGTCAGGACGAAACCCTGCCTTGCCTCCACGCTCTAACCACCCGTCAGTCGATTCATGCCGACATTCTACCGGTCCGCCTCAGGATTCGTCGCAAGGCATGTAAATCCGACCGATGCGTTTGACGCACGCCCCGCGTCTGCCCAAGCTAGCGGGCTTTCGTTTGCCTGCCAGGACTCGCCCGTGACCGATTTGTCCCGCCACTGGACCCGCCCTCTCCTCGCCACCCTGTGTTTCACCACCCTGCTTTCCGGCTGCGGCCTGTTCGGCAAGAAGCCCGAAGAGGCGCAGACGCCCACCTATTCCAAGGCCGACTGGTCGGACCTGCCGCAGACCGCCGACAGCGACGTGCTGCAAGGCTTCAGCGCCTGGCGTTCGGCCTGCACAGTGCGCCTGAAGAAGGATGACATCTGGGCAGAACCCTGCGCCGCCGCGGCGAGCGTGCCGGCTTCGGCCCCGGCGGTCCGTCAGTTCCTGCAGGACCACCTGCAGCCCTTCCAGCTGCGCTCTGGCGAGGGCAGCAAGAATGGCTTGATCACCGGTTACTACGAGCCGGTCTACCGCGGCAGCCAGCAGCGCGACGCCACGCACACCGTGCCGGTCTATGGCTTGCCCAAGGACCTGGTGACCGTGGCGCTGGACAGCGTCTACCCCGAACTCAAGGGCAAGCGCCTGCGCGGCAAGCTCGAGGGCAATACCCTGGTGCCCTACGCCGATGCCGCCGGCATCCGCCGCGATGGGGTCAATGCGCCCGTGCTGGCCTGGCTGCCCGATCAGATGGACCTGCAATTCCTGCAGATCCAGGGTTCCGGCCGCGTGCAGCTTGCCTCCGGTCGCCAGCTGCGCCTGGGCTACGCCGACCAGAATGGCCGGCCGTACAAGCCGGTGGGCCGCTGGCTGGTGGAACAGGGTGAGCTGAACAAGGAAGAAGTCAGCATGGCGCGCATCCGCGACTGGGCCCGCGCCCACCCGCAGCGCGTCGACGAACTGCTGGCGAGCAACCCCAGCTACGTGTTCTTCAGCCAGCGCCCGGACAGCAACGAGGGCCCGCGCGGCTCGCTGAACGTGCCGCTGACGCCCGGCTACAGCGTGGCCATCGACCGCAAGGTGATCCCGCTGGGCAGCCTGATGTGGCTCTCCACCACCCGCCCGGACGGCGCGCCGGTGGTACGCCCGGTGGCCGCCCAGGACACCGGCGGCGCCATCGTCGGGGAAGTGCGCGCGGACCTGTTCTGGGGCACCGGTGACGCAGCGGGCGAACTGGCCGGCCACATGAAACAGGATGGCCAGCTCTGGCTGCTGTGGCCCAAAGGCGCGAAGCTGCCGGGGGCGTCCTGATCACTGGAGTCTGCTTTCTGTAGGAGCGAGCTTGCTCGCGAATGACTTCGCAGCGGACGCGTTCGCGAGCAAGCTCGCTCCTACAGGCCGGTCTGGCCCTGGCGGAACTGCCCCGGTGTCATCCCGCTCCAGCGGCGGAAAGCCTTGGCGAAGGCGCTCTCGTCCGAGAACCCCAGGCGCTCGGCCACCTCACCCAGGCGTGAGGACTCGCGCAGCAGCTGCTCGGCCATGCCGTGCAGAACCTGCTCGCGCAGCAGCTTGAAGCTGGTGCCCTCGTCGGCCAATTTGCGGTTGAGGTGGCGCCCACTGAGCTCCAGTTGCTCGGCCACCTTTTCCTTGCCCCATCGCGGGTTCTGCCGCAACAGCTGCTGCACGCGAGCGGCCAGGCTTTGCGCGCCGAGCCGTTCGAGTTGAGCGTCGGCCAGCGCGCGCAAATGCTCGCGCATCAGGGCATTGGCCTGGATCAGCGGCACCTCGAGATCGACCACGGAGAAGCTCAAGGCGTTCTCGGCACTCTCGAAGGTCACCGGGCACTGCAGCACCTCGACATAGCGCGCGCGCTCGCCCCGTGGCCGATGACTGAGTGTCAGTTCCTGCGGTTTGACGCGATCACCGGTGATCCAGCGGGTCAGATGAACGAGGCTGGCCAGCGCTGCCTCCACACGCTCCTCGCGCCGCACGGCATAGCTTGGCCGATAGACCAGGCGCACCTGCGTTGCGCTCTGCTGGCGCTGGAACTCACTGCCCTCGGCGATGATCGGGTAGTACTCGAGCAAGGCGTCCAGCGCCTCGCCATAGTGTTCGCAGCTCATCAACAACGCGCCGACCATATCCAGATGGCCGACCTGCAGCGCACTGCCCAGGCGCAGGCCCAGCAGCGGGTCGCCTGACGCGGCGCAGATGGCTTCCCAGAAGGCGTCCTGGCGTTGCAGGGGAATGCGCGGCTCCAGGCTGGCTGCCTGCAGATCGGCAGGCACCGGCAGCCCCAGGCGCTGGGCAGCCTGCAGGATACCCTGGGCGTAATGGACGGTAATGGTGTGCGGCATGGTCCCGAATTAACCGGTGAAGGTCCCGATTGAGCCGTTACCGGGCGGCAAGGCTCCCCTATGCTTGCCAATTACAACGATAAATTCAAACAAGAGTCGCCTTGCATGCCTAATCCCACCGGAGCCGCGCCCGTGCCGCCGGCTGCAGTCCGTTCGCCATTCCCCGTGATCCGGCGGGAGAACGGCTATGCCTGAGGTCCATCTCGAGTTCTCCGGCAGTTCGATGATCGCGCTCAACGCCATCATCGCCCTGATGATGTTCGGCGTATCGCTGGAACTGCGCCGCGACGACTTCACCCGCATCCTGCGCCAGCCCAAGGCGCCGGTGATCGGCATGCTGGTGCAGTTCCTGCTGCTGCCCGCCGCCACCTGCCTGCTGACCATTCTCCTGCCCATCGACCCGGAGCTGGCGCTGGGGATGATCCTGGTCGCCACCTGCCCCAGCGGCACGTTCTCCAACATCATGACCTGGATGGCCCGCGGCAACGTCGCGGTATCGGCCAGCGTCACCGCTGTGTCGGGGCTGAGCGCGGGCATCTTCACGCCGCTGAACTTCGCCCTCTACGCGGGGCTTAACCCGGCAACGCGTGACCGTCTCACGCAGATCCACATCGACCCGCTGGAACTGATCGGCGTGGTGGTGCTGGTGCTTATCCTGCCGATGCTGCTGGGCATGGCCCTTGGTCGGCACAGGCCCCAGCTGGCGCGGCGCCTGGAGAAGCCCATGCGGCAGCTGTCGCTGCTGGTGATGCTAGGCTTCATCGGCATGGCCTTCGCCAAGAACTTCCAGCAGTTCATGGCCTACTTCCACCTGTTCTTCTGGCTCGTGCTGCTGCTCAATGGTACGGCGCTGCTGCTGGGCTACACCTGCGCGCGCCTGTGGAAGCTGCCGGACGCTGACGTGCGCGCCGTGACCCTGGAAAGCGGCATCCACAACTCCGCGCTGGGCATGGCGCTGATCCTTACCTTCTTTCCGCAGGCTGGCGGCATGCTGCTGATCGCGGCGTTCTGGGGTTGCTGGCAACTGTTCTCCGGGCTGGTCCTGGCGCAACTCTGGGCGCGCCGCGAACCTCGCGCAGCCGTTGTGGCGGCACCATGAACGCACCCGCCATCGCCCTGGGTGGCTTCATCCTGCTGGCCTACACCCTGGAAGCCATCACCGGCTTTGGCAGCGTGGTGATCGCCCTGTCCCTCGGCGCGCTGCTGATGCCCATCGAGACATTGCTGCCGATCCTCGTGCCGCTGAACATCGGCATGACCGGCTACCTTTGCTGGCGCCACCATCGGCTGATCGACACCCGTCTGCTGCTGCGCACCGTGCTGCCGGGAATGCTCATCGGCATGCTGGTCGGCTACCTGCTGCTGCCGCACCTGGACCCGCAGCCGCTCAAGCGCGGCCTCGGCGTGCTGATCCTCTGGTTCGCCGGCCGCGAACTGTGGCGCCTGCGTGCCAGTGCACCGGAGCGCGGCCGTACGCCGAACTGGGTGGTTCGCCTGGCCACCGGCGCTGCGGGCGTCTGCCACGGCCTGTTCGCCTCTGGCGGGCCATTGTTGGTCTATGCGCTCGCCACGCGCCCGCTGGACAAGACCCGCCTGCGCGCCACGCTGGTCTGCGTCTGGTTCACCCTCAACGGCCTGCTGACCCTCGCCTTCCTGCTCGACGGCCGCCTGCGCCCGGCACTGCCCCAGGTGCTCGCCTACGCGCCCCTGCTGCTCGGCGTGTGGTTGGGCGAGCGCCTGCACCACCGTTTCGAGGAACGCCATTTCCGCCTCGCCATCCACTGCCTGCTGCTGGTCAGCGGCGTCCTGCTGCTGTCGCCCTGGAGCCTCCTGTGAGCTACGACATCATCATCAAGAACGGCCTGTACTTCGACGGCAGCGATGCCCCCGGCAGCCTGCGCCACGTCGGCATCAAGGACGGTCGCATCGACACCCTGAGCGTCAGCCCTCTGGACGAGAGCGGCTGCCCGGAAATCATCGACGCCAGCGGCCGCTGGGTGACGCCGGGCTTCCTGGAAATTCACTCGCACTACGACGCCGAAGCCATTGCCGCGCCGGCGTTGAAAGAATCGGTGCGGCATGGCGTGACCACCGTGTCGGTGGGTTCCTGCTCGATCAGCATGGTGCTGGGCGAGGCCGAGGACTGCTCTGACCTGTTCACCCGCGTCGAAGCCGTGCCCCGCGAGCAGGTCCTGCCGATCCTGCGCGACAAGCGCACCTGGAAGGACGCCAAGGGCTATCGCGCCTTCTACGACCAGCAACCGCTGGGACCGAACCTCTGCTCCTTCCTCGGCCATTCCGAGCTGCGCGTGACGGTGATGGGCCTGGAGCGCGCCATCAGTGGCGCCAAGCCCACCGAAACCGAACTGCAACGCATGGAGGAGCTGCTGGAACAGGCACTGGACGCCGGCTGCTTCGGCCTCTCGGTAATGACCACGCGCCTGGACAAGATGGACGGCGACCGCGCTTGGTCCAGCCCGCTGCCCTCCACCTTCGCCAGCTGGAAGGAATTCTCCCGCCTGTTCGCCGTGCTGCGTCGGCGCAACGCGCTGATGCAGGGCGCGCCCAACGCGGTCACCAAGATCAACGTGTTCGCCTTCCTCTACCAGGCCCACGGCTGGTTCCGCCGACCGCTGAAGTGCTCGATGCTCACCGCGCTGGACCTGAAATCCCAGCCCTTCATGCACCGCATCACCCGCGCCTCCGGCTGGGTCGCCAACCGCCTGCTGCGCGGCCGCTACCGCTGGCAGACCCTGCCCGCGCCCTTCGTCGTGCGTATCGAAGGCTTGAACATGAACGGCTTCGAGGAGTTCGGCGCCGGCGAAGTGCTGCGCGACATCAAGGACCCGGATGAGCTCTACACGCGCATCCAGGACCCGGCCTTCCGCGAGCGCTTCAAGAAAGACATCAAGGCCACCCTCAGCCTCGGCCTGTGGCACCGCAACCTGTCCGACTGCTGGGTGCGCGAATGCCCTGACGCGTCCCTGGTCGGACGCAACTTCGAGGACATCGGCCGCGAGCGTGGGCTGGACCCGGTGGACGCCTTCTTCGAGCTGGCCGGCCAGTACCGCAACAACCTCAAATGGACCACCTGCTACGGCAACCACCGCCCGCAGATCATGGGCAAACTGCTGGCCAGCCCCTGGACCCAGCCGGGCTTCGCCGACTCCGGCGCACACCTGGCATCCCACGCGCAGTACAACTTCCCGCTGCGCATGCTCAAGTACGTGCGCGATGCCCAACTGGCCGGCGAAAGCTTCATGGACACAGGCCGCGCGGTACACCGCCTGACTGGCGAACTCGCCGACTTCGCCGGGATCGACGCCGGCTATATCCGCGTCGGCGACCGCGCCGACCTGGTAGTGGTCAACCCAACCGGGCTGACCGACGAGCTGGACGAGGTCTGCGAGGCGCCGATGGAAGTGATTGGCCTGACGCGCCTGGTGAAGCGCAACGACGATGCAGTCGATGCGACGCTGATCAACGGCCGCGTGGCCTATCGCCGCGAAGGCGGCTTCCCCGAGGCGCTGGGCAAGGAGCGGGTATTCGGGCGGTTCCTGCCGGGCCGCGATGTACTGAGCCGGCCGCAGGAGGTCAAAGTCCAAACGCCGGCGTACAGCAACTGACCACGACATTGCTTCCGTAGGAGCGCCTGTCTGCTTTGCTAGAGTCCGTGTCACTGATTTCCCCCTCACCCCAGCCCTCTCCCGGAAAGAGGGGGGCTGGGGTGAGGGGGGCCGAGCGCGGGGCTGGACCCAATCCGCGAATTCCGTTGCAGCTACATCCGTACTAAATGGACGCAAACTTCATCCGCGATTGCGGTGAAGCTCCGTTCCTGGAAAAGAGCAACGTCAGAGGTCGCTCGCTTCCGGCGGCGGCTCATCGATCAGCGGGCAATTATCGCAGTTGCCCATTTCCCCCAGCCGGTAGCGAATGCAGCAGGTCCGCCGCTGCCGCCAGAGCCCATCCGGGCGTTGCTCGCAGGACACCTCGACATACTGGATCGGCTTGTAAAGCGGGTTGCGCGTGCCGTCCGGACGGCGCTCGATCTCCAGCAGTTCGCGGCCGTGGCCGAGCATCGGGGCCAGCGGCGGCAGCTTGGCCATCTCGCCGATGAACCATTCGAAGTAGTTGCCGGCGTTGCTCCAGAGCACCTTGGGTGACAGGCGCGCCTCGGCGGCGAGGGCCTGGATGAAGGGTTGCAGGTGGCCTTCCAGCAGATGGCCGAAGCGCTGGAAAGGATCGCCCGGCGGCGCGGCGAAAGTCCCGCCCTCCCCCGGCAACTTGAAAGCCTGGGGAATGCCCTGGCCGTCCAGTACCACCTCCACGTCATCGAACGCCAGCGGCAGCGTGCGGCCGAGCACGAGCGCGGCGGCGACTACCGGAGGAATGAGGCGCACCAGGTACCACTTGGACCACTGCGAAGCCAGCGCGCGTCGGTCGCCATCGGCGTGCGGCGGGTCGAAGCAGCGCAGCACGCTGTCGAGCATTTCCCGTTCCAGCAGGGCGCGTGCCGGAATCGAAGGACGGCGATCGTCGCGGGTCACCAACACTTCGCGGTAGCTGGCGAACTCGCCGAAATACAGCGGCGCGAGGGCTGCGATCACCGGCAGCCCTCGCTCACACGGGGAGCCGCTGTCAGCACAGGCCGCAACGCTCGAAGAAGGTTTCCCGGCTCTGCACCATCAGCGCGGCGCGCTTGTGCGGGAAGTTGAATTCCTTCTCGCGCCAGAAGCCCAGGCGTTGCATGTGGCCGATCATCTTCGCGTTGTCGGCGCGCGGCTCGGCGACGATGCGCTGGGTACGCGGGTCGTCCAGCAGCAGGTAATGCACCAGGGCAGTCATCCAGCTTTCTACCTTGTGCGGCCCGCGATGGCTTTCCTCGCCCACCAGCATGTGGATGCCACGGTCGTAATCGCCCACTTCGTAGAACGGCGCGATCCGGTCTTCCTTGGCCCAGTAGGCTTCGTAGTAGGCGAAGGGCTCGTCGTCGATGCAGCCGATCAGGGTGGTGGTGTGCGGGTCGGCGGCGGCTTTTTCCAGGTAGGCCCGGTGCTGCTCCAGGGTGCCGCCTTCCTGCCAGAACTCCAGCACACGCGGGCTGTTCTGCCAGCGGTTGAAGCGTTCGAGGTCCAGGTCGATAGCCAGGGTGCGCAGGGAAATCCACTGGCCGAGCTTCGCGTCGAAGCGGCGATAGACCTCGCCCTGTGGCTTGGGTGCGCGCAGCGGATGGCGACGACCACCGCTCATGCGGTAGACCTGCGGGAAGTCCGCACTGGCTATACCCTTGTGCCAGGCACTCCCCAGTTGCCAGAAAGCGGCGCGCTCGATCTGCAGGCGACCGCCGACTTCATCGCGGCTCACCAGGCCTTTTTCGAGCGCCTCGGCGGGCAGGTTGGCGGCGGTGAACTGCACCCGCTCGCTCTGCGCATCGCCAGCGAAGGTCCAGTAGGCCAACGCCCACAACGCCTCCAGGGATGGCGCGGAACTCAGCTGCCAGCACTCGCCTTCGCGCTGCGCACTCAGCAGCGGTTGGCCGTCGAGCAGCAAGGTCAGGCGTTGGGTTCCGTGGTCGGCGGAGAGCTTGCGGCCGTCAGGCAGCGGCAGCGAGAAACTGGGCGTCATGGTGGGTTCCCTTTCGTGAATGCAACGACCCCGCCCGTATGACGAGCAGGGTCGGCAGAAATTTAGTCGGCCCGGAGATTGAGTCCGGGCCTGCGGGTCAGGCGCTTTCCGCGGTCAGCGGGCGCGCCGGCTTGTGCGCGGTCTCGTGCGGCGGCAGGTGCTCGAACATCGATGCGGCGATTTCCTGCGCGCGCATCGGCAGCACCGACAGCAGCGTGTCGCTCAGGCCGTGGCTGTCCTGGGTGAAGCCCTGCAGGTAGATGCCGGCGTGCAGGTGCTCGTCCGCCAGTACGCGGTAATCGCGGCCCACTTCGAAGTCGCCCAGGTAGTCCTGCAGCGGTGCGAGCAGTTCGCGGTGCGACTTGCGCTCGTAGCCGGTGGCGAGGATCACCGCGTCATAGCGGTGGGTTTCCACCGCACCGGTGGCGCTGTCGCGCAGGGTCAGCTCAATGCCATCGGCGTCGGCCTTGGCGGCCTCTACATTGCGGCGGCAGAGGAAGGCGTGGCGATCCACGCCGGCCACTTTCTGGCGATAGAAGATGCCGTAGATGCGTTCGATCAGGTCCAGGTCCACCACCGAGTAGTTGGTGTTGTGGAACTCCTGGATCAGCTTCTCGCGCTCGGCCTTGGGCTCGTTGAACACCAGGTCGGTGTACCGCGGGGCGAAGATTTCGTTGACGAAGGGACTGTCGTCGGCGGGCTTGAGCACTGCTGCGCGCAGAACCATGTCGACCTTCACCGAGGGGAAGCTGTCGTTCAGGTCGATGAAGGCTTCGGCCGCGCTCTGTCCGCCGCCGATCACTGCGATGCGCATCGGCTCGTTCTGGTTGCAGCGCTGCTTGGCCATGCACTCCAGATAACGGGCGTGGTGGAACACGCGCGGATCGTCGCGCAGATGGCTGAAGGCGGACGGGAAGCGCGGCGTGCCGCCGGTGCTCACCACGACGCTACGCGCCAGCCGGAAGCGTTCGTGACCACGAGCGTCGGTGGACAGCACCTTGACCAGCTCGATGCCGTCCGGGCCCTGCACCGGCTCTACGCGGCTGACCGTCTCGCCGCAGACGCGCTGCTCGGCGAACTGCTCGCTGACCCAGCGCAGGTAATCGTTGTACTCCATGCGGCACGGGTAGAAGGTGCCCAGGTTGGTGAAGTCGATCAGCCGCCCCATGGCATGCAGGTAGTTGACGAAGCTGTACGGGCTGGTGGGGTTGCGCAGGGTCACCAGGTCCTTGAGGAAGGAAATCTGCAACTCGCTCTGCGCCACCAGGGTGTTGCCGTGCCAGCGATAGTCGGCCTGCTTGTCGAGGAACAGGGCGTGGTAGTGGCGGCCCTCGCGTCGCGCCTGCTCCTGCAGGGCGATCGCCAGCGCCAGGTTGGAGGGGCCGAAACCGATGCCGAGCACGTCGTAGGTCGGGGTGATCATCTGGGTCATGGTGCCAATGTCCTGTATCGCGATGGCCGTGGGGCGTGACCACGCGGGAGTCGGCGGCTTACTGCTCAGCCCTGCCAGGAGCACCCCGCCGCTTGGCGGCCGGCACTCGATCCTGCGTGTCGCCCATGATTTGCGCTGTCGATAGCGCGTTATCTGGAGAGACGAGACAGGCATGGGGAAATTTAGAATGATTCTCACTAAGTCATGAAAATTTCAGAATGACGAGCGGGCATCAGAGACAGAAATTCGAGCGCAAGCCGCGTGGGACTAAATCCCGACGCAGCCCATGCGTCTGTGTATGTAAATGCGGTTCGCGCGCAAGCTCGCTCCTACAAACAGCAGCCAGGCTCTTCCCGTAGGAGCGAGCTTGCTCGCGAACCAAAGGCGATAGGCAACGACCGGTATCAGCCCTGCCCGCTCCAGGCCCTGAGCCGCGCCCGGCAATGCTTCATTGCGTTGACGATGTGCTTCTCCACCATGTCGCGGGAGATGCCCATGGTTTCGGCGATTTCGACATGGCTGCAGCCTTCGACCTTGCGCAGCACGAAAGCGCGGCGACAAGTCTCGGGCAGTTCGCCCAGGGCACGCTGCAGCAGTTGCAGTTGCTGCTCGCGGCTGGCTTCCTCTTGCGGGCAGCGCTCGTCGAGGCAGCCTTCGCGGTCGAGGGTTTCCAACTCTTCGGTGCGACGCACTCGGCCGCGCCGGTGCAGGTCGATGCTGAGGTTGACTGCCGTGCGATAGAGAAATGCCCGAGGTTGTTCGATATGCTCGTCACCCTTGCGGTCGAGCAGGCGCAGGAAGGCCTCCTGGGTCACATCGGCAGCCGCCTGGCGGTCGCCGAGGCTGCGATTGAGGTACAGGACCAGTTCCTTGTAATACCGGATGAACGCGCTTTCCACCCCGTCGGGCATCCTATGAAAAACAGTCGAGGCTGCAGGCGCCTGCTGACAGTCCGAGTCAGGCTTATTTATAATCACTCGCATCAACGCGAAAAGAAAGTGTGATATCGGCCGCAAACGGCCTTACCGAGATCCCTGATGACCAGCTCCCCCGCCCCGTTCGACGATGACCGTATCAGCGCCGAAGCCGCGCACTGGTGCGCGCGTCTGCACGACGAAGAGTGCAGCGATGCCGAGCGCGCCGAGTTCGCGCAATGGCTCGCGCTCGACCCGCGGCACGAGGTGGAATACCAGGCGATGCTGGATATCTGGCAACTCTCGGAATTGCTGCCGCCGACTCCGCGTAAGTTGCCTGCGCCGACTGCACCCACGCCGCTGGGCGGTATTCGCCCACGCAGCACCCGCCGCCCACGCAGCGGCAAGCGCATCGCCGCCGTGGCCGCTGGCGTGCTGGTGGCCATCGGCGCGGTATGGTCGGCAGGTTGGTCCGCCGGCTGGCTACCCTCGAAGGTCGGCTACTACGCGGCGCAGCCTGGAGCACGGGAAGTGGAGCTGGCGGACGGCTCGAAAGTCGAGCTGAACAGCAACTCCCAACTCTTCTTCGCCGATTTCCGCGACCGCCGCAGTGCCTGGCTGAAAAGCGGCGGCGAGGCGTACTTCCGGGTGGCCCACGACACCCTGCAGCCCTTCTCGGTCTACACCGACAACGGTAACGTGCGGGTAACCGGCACGCGCTTCAATGTCTGGACCGACCAGCACCAGATGCTGGTCACCCTGCTCGAAGGCTCGGTGGTGGTCAGCCCGCCCGACAGCGTCGACGGCAATAGCGCCCAGCTCACTCCGGGCATGCAGGCGCGCTACAGCCAGGGCAGCCAGCGCATCGAGCTCGCCCAGGTCGCCCCCGCCGGCGCCATCGCCTGGATCGAAGGCAAGCTGGTGATCGATGACCTGACCCTGCAGTCGGCCATCCCGCTGATCAACCGCTACCTCAAGCAGCCGGTGTTCCTTGACGATGCCACTGTCGCCGCCATGCGTATCGGCGGCATCTATCGCACCGATGATTTGCAGGCGCTGGTGGATTCGCTGCCCAAGGTTCTGCCGCTGGAGCTGCGCAAAGACAATCAGGGCCGCATGGTTCTCGCCAGCCGTTACGTTCAGCTCTGATACTCGCCATGCGGGCATGACGGGTAGCGGCGTGCCGTGCGGGTTCGCGAGCAAGCTCGCTCCTACAAGGAGCACCCAGGTCCCGGACTGTAGGAGCGAGCTTGCTCGCGAAAACCCTGAGCGACGGAATCTGGCTTTCCCGGCAAACACTACGGGGCAGCGCCCGCGCCTACTGAGTTCGACACTGAAGCGCCCTACTCGGATATATCTTCTTATTTGCGAACTTTTCGCAAATTCTCTTCAGTTTTCTTTCTGCTCATTCGTCTTGATAGCAACGATTCGGATTCGCCGATGATCTGCTGATTCGCGCGCCGTCTCGCCCCGTTGTGCGGGCTGCCCTCCGGCAGGCCGGGTTCAGGAAAAGACGATGCAATCACCCGCTCCAAGCGCCTTGCGCGAGATGCTCAAACTGCTGCGGCCGCACTGGCTGCCGCTGACTGCCGCCACCCTGCTGGGGATTCTCGGCGGCACCGCGATCACGGCGCTGCTCGCCACCATCAACTACAGCCTGCACTCCGACGGCGGCATGCCCGCTGGCCTGCTACTGGGCTTCACCGGGTTGTGCGTGCTGGCGTTGCTGGGCTCGATCATTTCCGACATGGGCACCAACTACGTCGGCCAGCACGTGATCGCGCGGTTGCGCAAGGACCTGGGCAGCAAGATCATTTCCGCGCCCATCGAGCAGATCGAGCGCTACCGCAGCCACCGGCTGATCCCGGTGCTGACCCACGACATCGATACCATCAGCGATTTCGCCTTCGCCTTCGCGCCGCTGGCGGTCGCTTTGACCACCACGCTCGGCTGCCTGGGTTACCTGGCCTGGCTGTCGCCGCCGATGTTCCTCGCCACAGCCATCGCCATCGTCATCGGCAGTGCGATCCAGTACGTGGCCCGGGCAAAAGGCATCAAGGGCTTCTTCGAGGCGCGGGACAAGGAAGACGAACTGCAGAAGCACTACCGCGCCATCGCCGAGGGCGCCAAGGAGCTGCGCATCAGCCGCCCTCGCCGCTTCCAGCACTACAGCGAACGCCTGCAGGGCACCGCGGACGAAATCTGCGATATCCAGCTGCGCTCGATCAACCTGTTCAATGTCGCCAAGGGCTTTGGCTCGACTCTGTTCTTCATCGTCATCGGCGTGGCGCTGGCCTATCAATCGTTGTGGCCCAGCACCGACCAGGCGACGCTGTCCGGCTTCATCCTGGTCCTGCTGTACATGAAGGGCCCGCTGGAGGGGCTGATCGGCCAACTGCCGGTGGTGACCCGCGCCCAGGTCGCGTTCCGCCGGATTGCCGAGCTGTCGGTACGTTTCTCCTCGCCTGAGCCGAACCTGCTACTGGCCGACGATGGCCGAACGTCGCTGGACTTCCAGTCCATCGAGCTGCGCGAGCTGGCCTACCACTACGCCACTGATGACGGGGCGCGAGGCTTCGGTGTCGGCCCGCTGAGCCTGAAGGTCAGTCGAGGCGAGATCCTCTTCATCGCCGGTGAGAACGGTTGTGGCAAGACGACCATGATCAAGCTGCTGCTCGGCCTCTACGCCCCGTGTGAGGGCGAGTTGCTGCTCAACGGCGAAGCGGTGGGCGACGCTAACCGCGATGACTACCGGCAACTGTTCACCACCATCTTCGCCGACTACTTCCTCTTCGAGGACCTGCTCAAGGGCAGCCAGGACATCCCGGCCGAAGCCAGCCGTTACCTGGAGCGCCTGGAAATCGCCCACAAGGTCAGCCTGCAGGGCCAGGAGTTCTCCACCACCGATCTCTCCACCGGCCAGCGCAAGCGCCTGGCCCTGGTACAAGCCTGGCTGGAGAAACGCCCGGTGCTGGTGTTCGACGAGTGGGCGGCAGACCAGGACCCGGAGTTCCGCCGGATCTTCTACACCGAGCTGCTGCCCGAGCTGCGCGCCCAGGGCAAGACGCTCATCGTGATCTCCCACGACGACCGCTATTTCGGCGTTGCCGATCGCCTGCTGCGCCTGCGCGCCGGGCAGATCGTGGAGATTGCAGACCACCGCGCCACGCCGCCTCGCGGTGGCTCCGGCGTAGCGATGCATTGACGGCTGCGCGGCCCGGATGGCCGCTTTTCACCAGGTCGTCACTCAGCAACAAAAAAGATCGAACGGATTTTTCCGGTTTTTTCCAGCCGGCGCGTCACATAAAGCTGAATCATTCTTATTAGAAACTGCATTAAGATCATAGGAGCTAACAAAGTGAGTCGCACCCGCACTGCGCTGCAATCCCAGCACAAGGTGAAGCCTCTGGCCCGCCTGGTTCGCGCCACAGCCCTGGGGATGGTACTGACTGCCACGACCGTGCATGCCACGCCGGTCCGCATCGACATCCCGGCCCAGTCCCTGGCGTCCGCCTTGACCAGCCTGGGCGCGCAGTCGAACCTGCAGATCGTCTTCAACCAGAGCCAGGTGCAGAACCTGCGCGCCCCTGGCGTGCGCGGCGAGATGGAGCCAGCCCAGGCGCTGGAACGCCTGCTGCAGGGCACCGGCATCAAGTACCAGGTCGAAGGCAGCCGCGTGACCCTGCTGGGCGCCGACTCCGCCAGCGGCGACACCCTGAACATGTCTGCCCAGGTCATCACCGGCGCTGTCGAAGGTGAAGACAGCTACGTGCCGCGCACCTCCAACAGCGGCAGCAAGACCGATACCCCGCTGCTGGAAATCCCCCAGTCGATCTCGGTGATCACCCGCAAGCAGATGGACGCCCAGGGCGCCCAGACCGTGACCGAAGCGCTGCGCTACGTGCCCGGCGTCAAGGTAGAAGCCTATGGCCTCGATCCGAAAGGCTTCGACTGGCTGTACATCCGCGGCTTCAACGCCCAGGCCACCAGCGACTACCTCAACGGCCTGCGTCAGCAGAACAACAGCTACGCCTTCTTTCGCAGCGAGCCCTACGCCTTCGAGCGCATCGACGTGGTCCGCGGCCCGTCTTCCAGCCTGTTCGGCCTGGGCGACGCCGGCGGCATCGTCAACCGCGTGAGCAAGAAGCCCACCGCCAACCACATCAACGAAGTCGAACTCACTGGCGGCAACCATGACCGCAAGCAGGGCCAGTTCGACCTCGGCGGCGCGCTGGACGAGCAGAACCAGTTCCTCTACCGCGTGGTGGGCCTGGCCCGCGACTCGAACACCCAGGCCGAGTACGACGACGGCCACGAGGTCGAGGACAACCGCTACTACATCGCCCCGTCCTTCACCTGGGCGCCGGACGAAGACACCAGCCTGACCATCCTCACCGACTTCCTGCGTGACCGGAACTCCGGCTCGATCTTCGACTACAGCGTCAACGGCCACCCCACCGGCACCTTGCTGGGCGACCACAACTACAACCACTTCGACCAGGACCAGTACACCCTGGGCTATGAGTTTCGCCATCGCCTCAACGACACCTGGGAATTCCGCCAGAACGCGCGTTACGGCCAGGTCGACCTGATCTTCAATAACCTGCTGCCGCAACTGCAGGTGGGCCGGAACATCATCCGTACCGCGGACCGCTTCGACCAGCACATGGACACCTTCAACCTGGACAACCAGTTGCAGGCCAACTTCGACACCGGCGCCTTCAAGCACACCCTGCTGATGGGCGCGGACTACAGCTGGCAGGACGCCAATATCGCCCGCTGGCGCACCCTCGGCCCGTCGCTGAACCTGGATAACCCGGTCTACGGCCAGAGCGTGCCGCGTCCGAGCAAAGGCAACAGCATCCAGTCCATCGACTACGACCAGAACATCGAGCAGATCGGCGCCTACCTGCAGGATCAGGTCAAGTTCGACGATCACTGGATCCTCACTGCCGGCGGCCGCTACGACTACGTGCGCAATGACCTGGACAACCACGTCGGCGCCCACAGCATGCAGAAGGACAACGCCTTCACCGGCCGCGTCGGCCTGACCTACCTGACCGACTTCGGCCTGGCACCCTACGTCAGCTACTCCGAATCCTTCGTGCCCAACACCGGCATCAGCTCCGACGGCAGCGCCTTCAAGGCCAGCGAAGCGCACCAGTACGAAGCGGGCGTGAAGTTCCAGCCGGACGAAACCCTGCTGATCACCCTGGCGGCCTACGAGCTGACCAAGGAAAACATCCTCACCAACCAGCTGAACGCCAACGGCGTTCCGACCGGCTTCAGCGAGGCCACCGGCGAGCAGCGCTCGCGCGGCATCGAGGCCGAGCTGAAAGCCAAGCTGGACCAGAACTGGGACCTGTTGGCCTCGTATACCTACACCAAGGCCAAGATCACCAAGAGCAACGACGCCAACGAAGGCAACCGTCCGGCCAACGTGCCCGAGCACATGGCCAACGGCTGGCTGAATTACACCTTCCACGAAGGTGCGGTCGATGGTCTCTCCATCGGCGGCGGCGTGCGCTACACCGGCTCGCTCTACGGCAACAACGCCAACACCTACCACGTCGACAACTACACCCTGTTCGACGCCGGCGTGAGCTACCCGCTGAACAAGAACGTGACCCTCTCGGTGAACGCTCAGAACCTGCTGGACGAGGAATATGCCGCGACCTGCGACAGTCCGATCTCCTGCTACCCGGGCCTGCGCCGCACCGTCATGACCAGCGTGAAGTACAGCTGGTAAGCCGGTCGATGGCGGCGGCCGCAACCGTCGCCATCCGCTTTGCCGGGCTCCCTGTTCGCAGGGAGCCCTTTGTTGTTTCGGAAGACTGAGGTTTCAGAAGCCTGTTGCTTCAAGAGCCCGTCGTTTCAAGCGAGGAGTAGTGCATGTCCCTCACCCGTCGCCACCTGCTGCAGGGCCTCGCCATCGGCGGGCTGGCTTGCGCATCCGGGCTGCCGGTATTCGCCGGCGAGCGCCTGACGCGAATCGTTGCGCTCAACTGGGTGGCCGCCGAGACACTGCTGACCCTGGGCGTGCCGCCCCTGGCGATCTCCGACGACCGCTACTATCGGGTGCGCATGCCGACCATGGCCTTGCCCGAGAGCGTGCGTGACGTGGGTCCGTACTGGGAACCGAACCTCGAACTGATCCAGCAGTTGCAGCCGCAACTGATCCTCAGCGATCCGATGACCCCGACCTTGCAGCGACGACTCAACGGCATTGCCCCCACCGAGAAAGTCGCGATCTACCCCGCTCCCGAGGGCGCCTGGAAAGCCACAACCGACTTCATGTACGACCTGGCACGGCGCCTCGACGTTGTGCAGGTCGCCGCCGATTACATCGCCGCCGGCGAGCAGCGCCTGGCCGAACTGCACGCGAAGCTGGCGAATCGCAGCCTGCCGCCTGTGTGCGTCGCCGTGCTCAACCAGGACGGCCGTCACGCCGCCGTGTACGGCAAGAACAGCATGGTGCAGGACGTGCTCGATCGCCTTGGCATCGAAAATGCCTGGCAAGGTCCCGTCGGCCCCGTGGGGCTGGCCATGGTCAGCATCGAACGCCTGGCCGAGCGCCCGGATGCGCATCTGGTCTACGTCGACATCCCCACCACCTCGGCGCGCCTGCAGAGCCTGCGGCAACCCAACGATCTCTGGGCCAACCTGCCTGCCGTGCGCCAGGGTCACACCCTGACGCTGCAACGCTTCTACCCCTACGCTGGCGCCGCTTCGGTGCTGGACCTCGCCGAGCGTATCGCCGACTACCTCGATAGCGCCATGGAGACCACCCATGTCTGAATCGACTCTCGGCCTCAGCGCACCCCGCAGCGGCCTGCCGATCGGACCGGCGCTCTGTACGCTGGTGCTGACGATTCTCGCTGGCCTGCTGGTGTTCCATGGCCTGCAAGGCGCCCTGCCCCGCGAACTCTGGTGGCAGGCACTGTGGTCGCCCAATCTGGATGACGTGCGCCAGGTGTTGCTGCACTTCAGCTTCTACCCGCGCCTGGCGGTGAGCCTGATGGCCGGCGCCGCGCTGGCCCTGGCCGGCACGCTGTTCCAGCAGATATTGCGCAATCCCCTGGCGGAACCGGTGACATTGGGTGTTTCGGCCGGCGCCAACCTGGCCCTTTCTGCGGCAACCATTTTTGCCCCGGCGCTGCTGGTGAACGGTCTGGAAGCCGTGACCCTGACAGGCGCTGCGTTGGCGGCGTGCCTGCTGTTCGCTTTCGCCTGGGGTCGCACCCTGTCGCCGCTGCGCTTCATCCTCGCCGGGATGGTCATCAGCCTGTACTGCGTGTCGCTCAACGCGCTGCTGGTGCTGTTCAACCACGACTATCTGATCGACCTTCTGCTCTGGCAGGCCGGCTCGCTGAACCAGAGCGGCTGGGACGGCGTGCTTTACCTTGCTCCGCGCCTGGCGGTGGCCATGGTCATGGCGCTGCTGATGGTGCGTCCGCTGGCGGCACTGGGGCTGGAAGGTGAAGGCGCAGCCGCGGTGGGCGTGAACCTGCTGCGCACCCGCGTAATGGGCCTGGCTGTGGCCGTGGCGCTAAGCGCGTTCGTCACCAGCGCCGTGGGCATGCTGGCTTTCGTCGGCCTTGCTGCGCCGGCCATTGCCCGGTTGTGTGGGGCACGCACGCTCAAGCAACGGTTGATCTGGGCGCCGCTGCTTGGTGCCGCACTTCTGTGCGTGGTGGACCAGATCGCCCGTGAGCTGTCGCGCTTCGCCGGGGAAATCCCCGCTGGCATCCTCACCGGCGTCTTCAGCGTGCCACTGCTGCTGTGGCTGCTCAGTCGCCAGCGCAGCGGCGGCATCGTCCCGCGTCCGGCACCGGCCAAACCGCAGCGCGAGCATCCGTGGCGGCTGATCATCGCAGCAGCGGTCCTGCTCGCTCTGCTGACCTTGCCGGCGATCTACTTCGCGGTGGACGCCAACGGCTGGCACTGGGGTGACGCCGACCTGAGCGACGCGATCCTGCAATGGCGGCTGCCGCGCGTGCTCGGCTCTCTGGCTGCCGGCGCCATGCTTGCCGTCGCCGGCCTGCTGGTGCAGCGCCTGACCGGCAATCCCATGGCCAGCCCGGAAGTGCTGGGTGCAACCTCCGGCTCGGCGATCGCCGTACTGGTGCTGTTCCTGGTGATGCCGCAGCCGCAGGCCTACATGGTCCCGGCCGCCAGCATCGGCGCACTGCTCACCCTCGGCCTGCTGCTGCGGTTCGCCTGGCGCAAGACCTTCAATGCCGAGCGACTGCTGCTGACCGGCGTGTGCCTGACCACCCTGCTGCACTCGCTGAGCACCCTGCTGCTGGCCAGCGGCGATCCGCGCATGACGGCGATGATGAGCTGGATGACCGGCTCGACCTATCAGGTAGATGTGCTGTCGGCGAGTAGCGGAATGGTTGTCGGCGCGGTGATGATCGGGGTCAGCGTTCTGCTCGCACGGCCGCTGGACCTGCTGACCCTGGGCAATGGCACCGCCACCGCGCTGGGCCTTCGGCTGCGCCTGAGCCACCTGACCATCCTGCTGACTGCCGCGGTGCTGACCGCCACTGCGACCATCATCGTTGGGCCACTGAGCTTCGTCGGCCTGATCGGCCCGCATATCGCCCGCCATCTGGGCGTGCGCCGCGCCGCGCCGCAGATATTGCTGAGCGCCGTGGCCGGGGCGTTGATCATGGTGGTGGCGGACTGGCTGGGACGGAACATTGCCTATCCCTGGCCGGTGTCGGCAGGCCTGCTGGCGGCGTTCATCGGTTGCCCGTACTTCCTCTGGCTGATGCATCGGGAACGGCGGGGCTGAGGCAGGCCAAACGCAACGAATCGCCCCACGCAGGATGGGTGGCGCGCAGCGGCGGTACATGGATCGACGAGTATTGCTTCGCTCCACCCCATCCTACGGCGGGGTTAGCAGCAGGATCCAACTCTGCCGGCAATCTCTGGAGTCCTCTGTAGGAGCGAGCTTGCTCGCGAACTGCACGCGCCGATGCTTCGGCATGAGTGGAAAGTAATCGCGGACGAAGTCCGCTCCTACCCAAGCCAACAGCCAGGCGTAGGAGCGAACTCTGTCCGCGATGTCTACCTGCCGGCAGCGGGGCGACGAGTATCGCTTCGCTCCACCCCATCCCACGGCGGAGATACCCGCAGGATCCAACTCTGCCGGCAATCACCGGAGTCCTCTGTAGGAGCGAGCTTGCTCGCGAACCAGATTACCCGGCCGCTCTGGTGCCGGGCGGGTTCGCGAGCAAGCTCGCTCCTACAAGGTCGGTACCGTGGGGATCAGGCCTCCTGCAACGCGCGTGGGCGATTGCTGCGGTCTTCGGCGTCGGCGGAAACAGCGTGCTGCAGCTGGAAATCGAACTCGATCTCGGCGAAGCGCCGTTCGACACCGCGCGCCTTGGCGGCAGCCGCATCCTCGACAAAACGCACCTCGCCGATCAGACCGTCACGGGTCGCATAGGCAAAGTCATCCCACAGGTACTGATCGCCAGCCAGGTTGATCTGGGTGGTCAGGTGGCGGTGCCCCGGTGCGGAAATGAAGAAGTGGATGTGTGCGGGACGCTGCCCGTGGCGGCCGAGCTGGTTCAGCAGTTCCTGCGTCGGGCCATCCGGCGGGCAGCCGTAGCCGCTGGGCACGATGCTGCGCGCTTTGTAGCGGCCCTCAGCGTCGGTGACGATGCGTCGGCGCAGGTTGAACTCGGACTGGGTGCTGTCGAAGTACGAATAGGTGCCCTTGGTGTTCGCGTGCCAAAGATCGACCACGGCGCCGGCCAGCGGCTTGCCCTGCGGGTCGAACACGCGGCCGGAAAGGAACATCACGGTGCCCGCGTCCTGGCCGTCATCCATCCGCGCTTCACCTTCGGACAGCGGCGCGCCGGCCACGTACAGCGGCCCTTCGATGGTGCGTGGGGTGCCGCCGCCGATGCCGGCTGCCGCGTCCTGGGCGTCCAGCAGCAGGTCGAGGTAGTGCTCGATGCCCAGGCCGGCCACGACCAGCCCGGCTTCCTGGCGGGCGCCGAGGCGGTTGAGGTAGTCCACCGCCTTCCAGAACTCGTCGGGGGTGACGTTCATGTCTTCGATCAGCCTGGCAGTGTCCTGCAACACTCGCAGAATCAGCTGCTTCACGCGCGGACTGCCGGCGTCGTTGAACGCGCCGCTGGCTTCCTGGAAGAACTTCTGAATATCGGCAGTCTGGGAAATCTTCAGGGTCACGGTCGATCACCTCGTTCTTGTTGTTTTGAAAATCAGTCGGGCATCAGCTGGCGCAGCGCACGGCCTCGCGGTCGACGCGGTGGAACACGCGGTTGAAATACACCAGGCTGTCCTGGCGCTCGCGCACGGCGACCTTTTCCAGCTCTACGAACATCACGGTGTGGGAGCCAACCTCCTTGCAGTCGCTGATGCGCCCTTCCAGGCTGACCAGCGCCTGGCGCAGCACCGGCAGGCCGGCGTAGCCGTCGTCCCAGAGGTCCCAGGCGAAACGCTCCTCCATGGACACCTTGGTCATCCCGGCGAAGTGCTTGGCCAGCTCTTCCTGCTCGCCGCACAGCACGTTGACGCACAGGTGGCCGTTGCTGCGGAACACATCATGGGTAGCGCTGCCGCGATTCACGCACACGAGCACGGTGGGCGGCGAATCGGTGACCGAGCAGACCGCGCTGGCGGTGATGCCGCAGCGCCCTTCCGGGCCGTTGGTGGTGATGATGTTCACCGCCGCCGGCAGCTGCGCCATGGCATTGCGGAAGTCGATCTGGGTCTGGCTGAGGGTATTGGCCATTTCTTCGCCCCTTGTGCTGGAGTGGCCGGCACGCCCGGCCTTTCTTGTATGGGGCCAGCGTAGGGCAGCTCAGAAGGCCGTAATATTCAGACGATCACCACGCCAGAGGGTGATGGCCGCTAGTCATGTAGGTGGTTTCTTTATCGTCAGCATCAGCGACTATGGGTATGCTCCGGGCATGCCATTGCGGCGACCGTGGCAAAAGCCCGGCGTACGCGGCCTACGTGCAGCTTCACAACGATAAGAAAGAAAGTGGCAACGCCTGATGGAAGCTAGAAAACCCGTGGTCTACATCGTCGACGACGACAAGGACCTGCGCACCTCCCTCGCCTGGCTGCTCGAGTCGGTCAGCATCGAATCGCTTTGCTATGGCGGCGCCGAGGAATTCCTGCGCGAATACGACCCCAAGCTCCCCGCCTGTCTGGTGCTCGATGTGCGTATGCCTGAGACCAGCGGCTTCCAGCTGCAGGAGATGCTCAATGACAAGGGCATCAACCTGCCGACCATCTTCGTCACTGCCCACGGCGATATCCCGATGTCGGTGAAGGCGATGAAGAACGGTGCGCTGGACTTCGTCGAGAAGCCCTACAACCCGCAGCAGATGCTCGATCGCATCCAGGCAGCGCTGAAAAGCGCGGTGCAGGTGCACGCGGGGCAGGAGCAGAAGCAGAACCTGCAGCACAAGCTCGACCTGCTGACTGGGCGCGAGCGGGAAATCCTGATGATGGTGGTGGACGGCAAGGCCAGCAAGGTCATCGCCCGTGAGCTGAATATCAGCGTCAAGACGGTCGATGTGCACCGCACCAAGATCAAGGAAAAGATGGGCGTGAGCAGCATTGCCATGCTGGTGCGCGAAGTGCTCAACGTGCCGGTGGAAGAATCACGCCCCTGAGCGGGGCGCGCTTCTTATCGGTAAATCAATCTGTCGATCCGTCGACGCGCTCGCCACACAGGTCGAGGGCGAACAGGCGCTCCACCTCCGCAGCCGGCAGACCGCAACCCAGCAGGCTGAACAGCTTGCCCAGCGCCGCTTCGCGGGTCATCCCGCCACCCGACACCAGACCCGCATCGCGCAGGCGACTACCGGCGGCGTAGACGTCGAAGGCCACATGCCCCTGCGGGCACTGGCTGATCGCCGCCAGCACCACGCCGCGGGCGTGGGCTTCGCGCAGCGCGGCCAGCAGGTCTTCGTTGTCCGACGGGCCCGTGCCGCTACCGAAACACTCCAGTATCACCGCCTGAACGCCGCTACTCAGCAGTGCTCGCAAATGCTCCGCGCGCAGGCCGGGGAACAGTGGCAGCACCGCCAGATTCACCGGTTGGCGCGGCTGACGGTAACTCAGTTCAGCGGGCAGTGATTGCGCGCGTTCACCTGTGCGCTCGCGCGGCAACACGGCGAAGGCATCAAACGCTTCGCTGCGCAGCTTGGTCACGCGCGCGCCATGCATCAGCTCACCATCGAAGAACAGCCAGACGCCCGGCGCGACGCCGCGCTGCAGCGCCGTCAGCGCACCCAGCAGGTTGCCCGGTGCATCGCTGCCCGGCGCCCCCATGGGTTGCATGGAGCCGGTCAGCACCACCGGAACATCCAGGCCCAGCAGCAGGAAGGACAGCGCGGCGGCGCTGTAGGCCAGGGTGTCGGTGCCGTGCAGCACCAGTACGCCGTCATGGCCGCCCTGCTCTACCGCATGGACGATGGCATCGCGCATGGCCAGCCAGTTGGCCTGGGTCATGTTGGCGCTGTCGAGCAGCGGTTGCAGTTCACTGAAGGACCAGTCGAGGCTTACCTCGTCGTGGCCTTGCAGTTGTTCGCGCATGCGCGCTTCGAAACCGCCAGCCGGCGCCAGGCCCTCGGCGGTCTGCAGCATGCCGATGGTGCCGCCGGTATAGAGGACGAAGAGATTCTTCACGCGACGCATGCCAGTGCTCTTATAGGAAAGTTCACAGGATAAACCGCAAGGCCGGGACAAGTCCCGGCCTTGCATGTCAGACCTTGGTCCGAGGAAGGATCAACCCTGGGCAGGCAGGCTGCCGTGGGCCGGAGCGGTAGCGTTGATCTTGTGGGCATCGCGCCAGGCATCGTGGTCGATGTCCAGGTCGGCGAACTTGCTGGCGTCGAACACCGGGCGCTCGATACCGGCGCGGCGCTGCTCGTCGTAGTCGCGCATCACACGCAGGCCGGTCTTGATCAGCATGGCCAGGGCCACCAGGTTGACGAAGGCCAGGCAGGTCATAGTGATGTCGGCGAAGGCGAACACGGTGCCCAGGTTCTGCATCGAGCCCCAGAGGATCAGGCCCAGCACCAGGATGCGGAAAGCGATCAGCGCGGAACGGCTGCGGCCGACGATGAACTGCAGGGCGTTTTCGCCGAGGTAGTAGTTGTAGGTGATGCAGGTGAACACGAACAGCGACAGCGCGACGCTGACGAAGATCCGGCCCCAGTCACCGACCACGGCGGCCAGCGAGTTCTGGGTCAGGGTGATGCCGTCGCCTTCGAAGCCAGGGGTGTAGAAGCCCGAGAGCAGGATCAGCAGTGCGGTGCAGGTGCAGATGACGAAGGTGTCAAGGAACACGCTGAACGCCTGGACCACACCCTGGGACGCCGGGTGACGCACGGCGGCGACGGCGGCCACGTTCGGCGCACTGCCCAGGCCCGCTTCGTTGGCGAACACGCCACGTTTCACGCCCATCACGATGGCGCTGCCCAACAGGCCGGCGAAGGCCGGTTCCAGGCCGAAGGCGCTCTTCACGATGGTGGTCAGCATGCCCGGCACCAGCTCGATCTGGGTGACAATCACGTACAGGGTCACGGCGATGTAGGCCAGAGTCTTGACCGGCACCAGCAGGTCGGACACGGCGGCGATGCGCTGGATGCCACCGAAGAACACGATGGCCAGCAGTACGGCCAGGGCGATGCCCGAGTACAGCACCGGGATGTCGAAGGCGTTCTGCAGCGAGTGAGTCACGGTGAAGGCTTGCAGGCCGTTGAACGCGAAGCCATAGGTGACCAGCAGCAGGACCGCGAAGGTCAGCGCCATCCAGCGCAGCTTCAGGCCGTGCTGGATGTAGTAGGCCGGGCCGCCACGGTACAGGCCGTTGCCGTCGCTGCGCTTGTAGACCTGGGCCAGGGTGCACTCGAAGAAGCTGCTGGACATGCCCACCAGCGCGGTCACCCACATCCAGAACACGGCGCCGGGGCCGCCCAGGGTCACGGCGATGCCGACACCGGCAATGTTACCGGCGCCCACGCGGCCGGCGAGGCTCAGCATCAGCGCCTGGAACGAACTCAGCTGGCCGGACTGGCCGCGGATCGACTCCTTGAACACGCCGAACATGTGGCCGAAGTGGCGGAACTGGACGAAACGGGAGCGGATGGTGAAATACGCACCGAGTCCTACGATGAGGACGATGAGGACTTTCCCGGAGAGGAAATCGTTGATCGCGTCGAGCATGTGCTGGGGCCTCGATTGTTATTGTGGGAGCACGGGCCTGGGGCTGGCCCGCTCACTGGGGGCGCATGGTTGCGCCCGAAGCCTCTCGATACAATTTCGCGGCTTGCTACGAATTGATGCTACCTGACGCTATAATTGCGCCAGTCGCATCACCCGGAACTGGCACGAATGTCCGAAAACCTCGGCCCCAACCTCAAGCTACTGTGCGCCCACTACCGCTCTATCTCGGAGGTTTGCCGCAAGCTTTCGATCAACCGTGCACAGTTCAACAAGTACCTGGGCGGGCAGAGCCAGCCCACCGCGTACAACCTCAAACGGATTGGAGATTTCTTCGGCGTCGAGGACTACGAGCTGCAATTGCCGCCCGAGCAGTTCGCCCGGCTGATCGGCGCGCGCGGCGCCTCGCCCAGCAATGTGCAGCGTAATGACCCGGTGCTGGAGATGCTCCGCCCGCTGCGCGAGCATGCCGGCAACCTGTCGCGCTATTGCGGCTACTACTTCGAATACTCCAACTGCATGTCGGTCCCCGGCTCGATCCTGTTGTCGCTGGTGCACCTGTACGAAGAGGACGGCAATTTCCTCTTCGAACGCCAGGAACGCCAGGAGCGCTCCAGCAGTACCGACGTACAGGCCGAGGACTGGGTGCGCTGCCGCTACCTGGGCGCGGCCTTCCAGCTGCAGGACCGGGTTTTTCTGATGGACTACGAGTCGCTCACCGTCAACGAGATGAGCCAGACCATCCTCATCCCCAGCTTCAAGAGCCGCATCACCCGCCTCAACGGCCTGAAGACCGGCGTTTCCAGCGGCGACCGCCGCACCCCGGCCTGCACCCGCGTGGTCTGGGAATACCTGGGCCCGGAGATCAACCGCATCAGCGCCTATCGCCAGGTGAAGCTGTACCAGCCGGACGACCCGCGCATCGATGACGACGTGCGCCAGCGCCTGCAGGTCGGGCCGATTCGGCACGGCCTGTTCGAGATCGAGTGAGCGCGCTCGGCGCTATTGCTTTTCTGTAGGAGCGAGCTTGCTCGCGAACCCACCCCTCGCCGGAGCGGCCGGTGAATCCGTTCGCGAGCAAGCTCGCTCCTACAAGGGCAAAGCTCTCCGGCCCTACTTCTTGCGGCTCTGCAACCACGCCGCGGCCAGCCCGCTGCCACAGATCACCGCGATGCCCAGCAGCGCCGACGGCTCCGGCGTATGGCCGAAGATCACGAAGCCCAGCAACCCGGCGAAGACGATCTGGCAATAGCTGAACGGCGCCAATAGCGCCGGCGCGGCATGCTTGAACGCCTGGGTGAGGAACAGGTGCGCGGTCATCCCGCAGGTTCCCAGGGCCAGCATCATCAAACCGTGCACCAGCCCCGGCCATTGCCAGAAGAACGGCACCAGCGCGCTGACGATCAGGGTATTGCACAACCCGGCGAAGAAGTTGCTGGTGGTCGGGCTATCCACCTGGCTGAGCTTGCGGGTCAGCAACTGGTAGAAGCTGAAGCACAGCGCCGAGCCGAACGGCAGCAGCACCGCCGGGGTGAACAGATCGCCACCGGGGTGGACAATGATCAGTACACCGGCAAATCCCACCAGCACCGCCGCCCACTGCCCGGCACTGACCCGCTCGCCCAGCAACGGTACCGACAACGCCGTCACCAGCAGCGGCGCGAGGAAGTTCACCGAGGTCGCCTCGGCCAGCGGGATGTACTGCAAGCCGGTGGTGAACAGGAAGCTGGTGCCCAGCAGGCATAGCGCGCGGATCGTCTGCAGGAAGGGATGACGGGTGCGCAGCACCGCAAGACCGGCGCGCGGCAGGAAGATGCCCGCCATCAGCAGCGTGTGCACCACATAGCGCGCCCACACGACCATGACGATGGGGTAGATGCTCGCCAGGTACTTCGACAGCGCGTCGTGACTGGAGAACAGGAAGGTCGCCAGGACGATGAGCAGGATGCCCTTGAAGGGCTGGTGGACGCCGGACAACGGCGATTGGCTGGTACTCATCGACTCACGGATTCACTAGGCAGATGCGGCAGGCGCGAGGCCAACAGGAAAAGCAGGACAGCCTAGCAGGACGCACCGGAGAAAGAATCCGCCACGCCGCGCCGGGAGCACCTCGCGGGTCCGCTGGAAGGCCGGGCGATAAGCGTCCCGCACGGCGTTGTGTCACGCATCCTACGCGCAATGCTCGCGTAGGAATGTTCCATTTGGTTAATTGCTGTTCGAACAGCGAACGCTTATGCCTCGGGCGAATTGCGGCGGGCCGTCAGGGAGCACCACTATGGCTCCAGCCGCCACCTCGATGTGGCGCCAACAACTATAAGAAAGGTCCGTTCACATGCTCACGCTCTCCCTGGCACGCCTGCGCGCGTGCATCGCTCGCACATTCCCCGCCCACATTCCTGTCGCCCCAGGCTGATCGCCTGCTCCGAGCGCCCTGATCGCTTCAACCTTCATCCGCCGCTCCAAAAAAGAGCCGCGCGGAAGGACTTCGTTCGCCCCGAACAACGACAAGAATGCCGAGGGAACACCCATGATCTGCCGCCTGCCCCATCTCACCATCACCGCCTGCCTCCTGCCTGCCCTGCCCGTTATGGCCAACGCCGACGATGCCGGCTTCCTCGAAGACGCCAAGGCCAGCCTGCTGCTGCGCAACTTCTACATGAACCGCAATTACGTCGGCGAAGCCCGGCAGAACAAGGCGGAGGAATGGACCCAGAGCTTCATCCTCGATGCCCGTTCCGGCTACACCCAGGGCACCGTCGGACTCGGCCTGGACGTTCTCGGGCTGTACAGCCTGAAGCTCGACGGCGGCAAGGGCACTGCCGGCACCCAGCTGCTGCCAACCCACGACGACGGTCGCCCCGCCGATGATTTCGGCCGCCTGGCGGTGGCCGGCAAGGCCAAGGTGTCGAAGACCGAGCTCAAGGCCGGCGAATGGATGGTGGTGCTGCCGATCCTGCGTTCCGACGACGGCCGCTCGCTGCCACAGACCTTCCAGGGCGCCCAGGTCACCTCGAGGGAAATCGACGGCCTGACCCTCTACGGCGGCCAGTTCCGCCAGAACAGCCCGCGCAATGACGCCAGCATGGAAGACATGTCGCTGTTCAACCGTCCGGCCTTCACCTCCGATCGCTTCAATTTCGTCGGCGGCGAATACCGCCTCAATGGCGACCGCACCCTGCTCGGGCTGTGGAATGCGCAGCTGAAAGACATCTACCAACAGCAGTATCTGCAGCTCCAACACAGCCAGCCACTGGGTGATTGGGTGCTCGGTGCGAATATCGGCTACTTCTGGGGCAAGGAGGACGGCAGCGCCCGCGCCGGTGACCTGGACAACCGCACCTTCTCCGGATTGTTCTCGGCCAAAAACGGTGCGAACACCTTCTATCTAGGCCTGCAGAAGGTCATGGGCGAGGACGAATGGTTCCGCGTCAATGGCACCAGTGGCGGCACCCTGGCCAACGACAGCTACAACGCCAGCTACGAAAGTGCCAAAGAACGCTCCTGGCAGTTGCGCCATGACTACGACTTCGCCGCCTTCGGCGTTCCCGGCCTGACGCTGATGAACCGATACATCCAGGGCCGCAACGTGCACAACACCAGCACCGACGACGGCCGCGAGTGGGGGCGCGAAATCGAACTGGCGTACACGGTACAGAGTGGCGCCTTCAGGACGCTCAACATCAAATGGCGCAACTCCACCATGCGCCGGGACTGGGGCAGCACCAACAGCTTCGACGAGAACCGGCTCATCATCAGCTACCCGCTGTCATTGCTGTAGACGCATGAGCGCAGGAGCAGACTGCGCCCACGATGAGCTGGCACAACTCCTTGCCTGATCGGAGCGGCGTTGAATCGTTCGTTGGCGGAGTCCGCCCCTGCGCAAAGAAAATCCGTCCGAAGGAATGGCTCGGTGCACGCTACCGCTCAACCGGCCGAGATTGACGGTCTGGCGCGCACTCTCTAGAGTGCGCGTTTTCCTACGTCCTACGCTGCACCTGCACCATGACCCTGTTTTGCCGCTTCGCCGACTCGTCCCTCGCCCTGCTGCGAGAGCCTCCGCGTGTGCGTAAGGTCGATGCCGTGCTGAACCTTCGTCGCAGCGTTCTCTTCGCCTTCACCTTCTCTCCTCCCACCGGCTGCTGAGCCGGACGCCGCGCGTCTTCGCGTCGGTCGCTCCGCATTTCGAATCCGCCCACCGGTGAATCCCGGCGGGCTCATTTGCATTTGCAGGCCCTGCCGCTTGAGCGCCGGGGCAAGAGAAGGTTTCCATGAATACCCCGACCATCCTCAATAAACCACTGCTGGCGGTGCTGCTGTTCGCCGTGTCCATCGTCGGCCTGAGCCTGGGCGCCACGTTGCCGCTGGTGGCGCTGCGGCTGCTGGATAACGGCGCCAGCGCGCTGCAGATCGGCATTCTTTCCGCCGTTCCCGCCGCCGGCATGATCCTCGCCGCCACCCTGGTGGATCGCGCCTGCCAGCTGATGAGCCGGCGCCGCCTGTACCTGCTGTGCTTCGTGCTGTGTACCGCCAGTACCCTCGCCATCGAGTTCAGCAGCCATTCGCTCTGGCTGCTGGCCGCCGCGCGCCTGGCGCTGGGTGTCGGCATGGGCATTGCGATCATCCTCGGCGAGGCCTGGGTCAACGAGCTGTGCGGCGAGAAGAATCGCGGAACCATCGTTGCCCTCTATGCCACCAGCTTCACTGCCTTCCAGTTGCTCGGCCCAACCCTGGTGGCGCTGCTCGGCGCGCAGACGCCGTGGGTGGTGCTGCTGGTCAGCGCCGGGCACCTGATCGCGCTGGCCACCGTGGCCCTGGCGATGCCCGAGGAAGGCATCCACGAACACGTCGAGGAGCCGCGCAGCTTCTCCCTGGCCGGCTTCCTGAAGGTTGCCCCGGCGCTGTGCATGGGCGTGCTGTTCTTCTCCTTCTTCGACAGCGTGGTGCTCTCGCTCTTCCCGGTCTACGCCTCCAGCCATGGCTATGCAGTGGGCATTGCCGCGTTCATGGCGACGGTGATCCTGCTGGGCGACATGATTTTCCAGATGCCGCTGGGCTGGCTCTCCGACCGACTCGACCGCTCCAGCCTGCACCTGCTGTGTGGCGTGGGCGCCATGCTGATCGGCCTAGCCCTGCCCTGGCTGATTTCCCAGCCGTCGCTGTTGTGGCCGGCGCTGATGCTGCTGGGCGCGGTGGCCGGTGGGGTCTATACCCTGGCGCTGGTGCTGATCGGTCAGCGCTTCCGCGGCCGCGACCTGGTTACCGCCAACGCTGCCGCCGGCATGCTCTGGGGTGTCGGCAGCCTGCTCGGGCCGCTGCTCAGCGGCAGCCTGATGGACCTCGGCCCGCAGGGCGTGCCGGTTGCGCTGGCGCTTGCGGCCGGGCTGTTCGTGGCCACCGCTGCCGCCTCGCTGCGCCGCACCGCCGTGCGCACCGCCTGATGCCTCAATAGAAGGCAAGGCGCATCGACTTGGTGCCAGCGCGCTCAGGACTGGCACCCGCTCTGAACCGGCAATTTCAGCTAAGCGGTTGAAATTCCCGGTGGTTTTTCCGCTTCAGGAAAACTGGCATTTCAATTGCTCTATTCCCTGCAACGGGATGCATCACCCACGGCAAGGTAGCCACCGGGTGGGCGAACGCAGCAAGGCACACACTGGAGTTGCACCACAGGCGAACTAGGGTTCCGGTCCTTTCACGAGGACGTCTGGTCCGAGAGTTTTCCGGCCCTAAGGACAGGGCTACACGGCGGGAGAAAAGCCCGGGAGACGTGATGTCATCCCGTGCCGATTTCCAACCGTTAGGAGCAATGCCATGACCATGCCGCTTTCCCTGCGTTCCCTGCGCAAGACCCTGCTCGGTGCCTGTCTGGTTGCTGCCGCCGGGGTCGTGCCGCTGACTCTGCAAGCCGCCGAGAAGCTCAAGATCGGCACCGTCGTCTGGGCCGGCTACGCGCCCTTCTACGTCGCCGACAAGCTCGACCTCTACAAGCCCCACGGGCTGAAGGTGGAGCTGCAGTTCTTCAACGACCCCGCGCTCATCCCCACTGCCATGACCGGTGGTGCACTGGATGGCGGCATGCTCACCTACGACCAGGTGGTCGGCGGCGTCGCCAAGGGCCAGCCGTACCGCGTGGTGATGCCTATCGACTTCTCCAACGGCGGCGACGCGATCGTCGCCGACAAGTCGATCAAGTCGGTCGCCGACTTCAAGGGCAAGAAGATCGGCTTCAATCCGCTCTCGCCGTCCGACTTCCTGCTCGCCTATGCGCTCAAGAGCCATGGCCTGAGCGACAAGGACGTCAGCCCGGTGAACATGACACCCGAAGGCATCCCCGGCGCCATGGCCTCGGGCAGCCTGCCGGTGGGCGTAACCTACGAACCCAACGTCTCGCAGATTCTCGGCATGCCCGGCGACAAGTTCCACGTGGTGTATTCGTCGAAGGACGCGCCGGGCCTGATCACCGATGTGCTGGTGTTCAACCAGGAGGTCATCGGCAAACGCCAGAAAGCGATCACCGCGATGATCCAGGGCTACGCCGACGGTCTGGCCTACATGAAGGCACACCCGGATGAATCCGCCGACATCATCGGCAAGGTGCTGGGCGTCAGCGCTGCCGAAGCCAAGGAGCAGATGGCCGGGGTCTACAACATCCCGCTGGCGGAAATGAGCAGGAACTTCGAGAAGTCCGACGCCACCAGCTCCTTCTTCGGCAGCGGCGCGGTCATCGCCCAGCTGCTCAAGGAGAACAGCCAGATTCCGGCAATCCCCGACTTCGCCCAGACCTTCGACGCCCAGTTCGTCCAGGCCCTCGCCCAGTAAGGCACCCACCCGACGCTCTCGCCGGGACGGCGGGAGCGCTCACGGAGGTATCCATGTCCGCGTCTCTGTACCGCTACGCCGATGGCCGGCTGCCCAACAGCCTGGCACTGGCCTATGCCTTCGGTGGCTATGCCATCGGCTTCGCCCTGCTGTTCGCCGATCACTGGGCGCTCAACGCCATCGGCACCCTGCTGCTGGGCCACGCGATGATCGTCGCGGCCTACCTGATCCACGAATTCGCCCACGGCACCATCTTCGCCAAGCCGGCGCACAACACCTGGGCCGGCGAGGCCTGCAGTTGGCTGTGCGGCAGCTGCTACGCCGGCTTCCAGGACCTGCGTCGCAAGCACATGCGCCACCACGTCGACCGCGCCGATGTGATCACCTTCGACACCAAGGCTTTCCTCTCCCGCTGCCCGCGCTGGGCGCGCAGCCTGGTACTGGCCGCGGAATGGGCCTACGTGCCGGCGGTGGAACTGATCATGCATTACTACGTGATCCTCCTGCCCTTCATCACCGACAACCCGCGCCACCGCGCCAACCGCCGCCGCGTGGCGCTGACCCTGCTGGTGCGCGGCGCGCTGTTCGGCCTGGTGGCGGCAGTGTCGTTCAAGGCGCTGCTGCTGTACTTCGTCGCCTGGACGCTGATGATCATCGTGCTGCGCTTTACCGACGCCTACCAGCACACCTACGACGCCTTCGCGGTGCTGGAGGACGGCGGCAAGATTCCCGACGACAAGGCCCGCGACCGCACCTACGAGCAAATGAACACCTACAGCAACGTGGTCTCGGTGCGCTGGCCGGTGCTCGACCTGCTGCTGCTCAACTTTGCCTACCACAACGCCCACCACGAGAAGCCCGTCGCACCCTGGTATCGCCTGCGCAAGCTGCACCACGAGCTGTATGGCGACGGCTACGCCCAGGTGCTGCCGATGCACCTGCTGTTCAAGGGCTTCCACCGGCACCGCCTGCGCCGCGTGGTGGACGACCACTACGGTGAGGTCGCGCCTGCCGGAAAAGACCGAGCCGATGGTTTCTACGGCGCGGTCGGCGTCTCCTTCCTGACGGCGGTCTGAGCATGATCGACTACCGGGGCAAACGCGTCCTCATCACCGGTGCCGCTAGCGGCATCGGCAAGGGCCTGGCGCGGGCATTCGCCGAACAGGGTGCAACGCTTGAGCTGCTCGACCGCAACTCCGAGGCACTACAAGGCGTGGCGGCCGAACTGGCGGCTCTCTGCGACGTGTGCTGCGCCACTCTCGACCTGGGCGACAGTGACGCCATTGCCGCCTTCGCCGACAGCCGCCAGGGCGCTGCGCTCGATGTGCTGATCAACAACGCAGGCGTCGAATATGCGACGCCGCTGGAAGGCGGCAACGCAGAGACCGACAGCCGCTGGCAGGCGTTGCTCGACAATAATGTCGCCTCGATGCTGCGCCTCACCCGCGCCCTGTTGCCGCAACTGCACGCCGGCAGCAGCGTGATCAACCAGGCCTCTATCTGGGGTCTGAAGGGCGTGCCGGGCTTCTCCGCCTACGTCGCCAGCAAACACGCGGTGATCGGTCTGACCCGCTCGCTGGCCTGGGAACTGGGGCCCAGGCGCATCCGCGTCAACGCCGTGTGCCCCGGCTGGATCGCCACCGACGCGGCGATGCGCTCGCTGCACGTGATGGCCGCCGCCAATGGCCGCAGTGAAACCGAGGAGCTGGCGCAGATTCTTGCTGCCCAGGCAGTGCCCGAACTCCTGACGCCGGCCGATCTCGCCGGCACCTTTCTGTTTCTCGGCAGCCCGCTGGCCGCAGCCATCACGGGCCAGGCGCTGTCGGTCAGCCACGGCGAGGTCATGCACTGATGAAACCGCTTGCAGGACAGTCCGCGCTGGTCACCGGCGCCACCCAGGGCATCGGCCGGGCTATCGCACTGGCATTGGCGGAAGCCGGAGCGCAGGTGTGGATCAACCATCTCGACCAAGCGGAGGCTGCCACCGCACTGGTAGCACGTATCGCCTCCAGCGGAGGCCGCGCCTATGCCGTGCAGGCCGACGTCGCGGCACCGGAACAGGTTGCCGAGATGTTTACCCGCGTGCTCGCCGAAGGTGAGCTGGACATTTTGGTGAACAACGCCGGAATCATCCTGGAAAAACCCTTCCTCGACACCAGCGAAGACGACTGGGCGACACTGCTTGGCGTCGACCTGCACGCCGTCTACCGCTGCTGTCGCCACGCCCTCACGCACATGCAGGCGCGCGGCAGCGGCAGCATCGTCAACATCGCCTCGGAGCTGGGCCAGCTCGGCCGCGAACGTTACGCCGCCTACTGCACCGCCAAGGCCGGGGTGATCGGCCTGACCAAGGCGCTGGCGCGGGAATTCGCCCCGCACATCCGCATCAACGGCGTGGCGCCGGGCCCGGTAGAGACGCCGATGGTTTCGGTGGAGCACATGAGCGAGGCGATGATCGCCCGCGAAACCGCGATCCCCGCTGGCCGCCTCGGTCAACCCGAGGAGATCGCCGCGGCGGTACTGTTCCTCGTCTCGCCCGGCGCGAGCTTCTTCCACGGACAGATACTCGGCGCCAATGGCGGCGCCTGGATGGGCGCCTGATGCGCGCGGAGATCGTCCTGCTGCTGGGCGCCGCCATCTGGGGCCTGGGCTGGATGCCCTTGGCGCACTTTGCCGGCCAGGGCCTTGCCGGGATGCCACTGGTGCTCTGTACCTACGGACTGCTCTGCGCGCTGGCCGTGCCGCTGGTGCTGAGCCAGCGCCGGCAGTGGTGGCGGCAACGCGGTGCCCTGCTCGCCATCTGCGCATTCGGCGGCTGGGCCACGGCCGGGCTGGTGGCGGCGTTGTCCGAGGGTGATGTGGTGCGCGCCATGTTGCTGTTCTATCTGGCGCCTGTCTGGGGCCTGCTGGGCGGCCGACTGCTATTTGGCGAGCGCCTGACACCTTCACGGCTCGGCGCCCTGGCGCTGGCCATGCTCGGCATCGCCCTGACCCTGGGCATCAGCCAGGAGACCTTCCGCCCGCTGACCGCCAGTGACTGGCTGGCGCTCTCCGCCGGCTTCGCCTTCGCCCTCAACAACCTGGCCACCCGAGCCGCCGAGCAGGTGCCGCTGGCCAGCAAGGCGGTGGTCGGCTTTATCGGCAGCGCTGCGCTGGGCGGGCTGTTCTGCCTGCTGCAAGGCACGCCGCTGCCCACCATAGAGACTCATCAATGGCTGCAGCTGGCGGGCTTCGGTCTGTTCTGGCTGGCCGCCATGGGCGCCGCGCAATACGGCTTCAGCCACGTCGAGGCAAGCCGCGCCGCGGTGCTGGTGGTGATCGAACTGCTGGTCGCCGTGCTCACCGCCGCCTGGTTCGGCGACCGTGAGCTGGGCCTGCGCGAATGGCTCGGCGGCTCCCTGGTACTGGCGGCGGCACTGATCGCTGCGCGCCCTTCTCCTGACCTTTCCCCCACTCTCTGCGAGGCCGAATCATGACTGTCCGGATGGACCAGCTCAGCTGGGTCGAGTACGCGCGCCGGGTGCGCGAGCAATCCCCTGTGGTCTTCCTGCCCTGCGGCGCCACCGAGCAGCATGGCCCGCACCTGCCGCTGGGCACCGACGCGCTGCTGGCCAGTGCGCTGTGCGAAGACGTGGCCCGGCAGATCGACGGGCTGGTCGCGCCCGCCCTGTCCTATGGCTACAAGTCGCAGCCCAAGTGCGGTGGCGGGCAGCATTTCTGCGGCACCACCAGCCTCGACGGACAGACCCTGATCGCCCTGGTGCGCGACGCCGTGCGCGAGTTCGCGCGCCACGGCGTTACCCGCCTGGTGCTGGTGGACGGGCACTACGAGAACCAGTGGTTCGTCACCGAGGGCATTCAGCTCGCCCTGCGCGAGCTCTCCCTGCACGAACGGGGCGCTGCCAGCCCGCTGGAAGTGATGCGCCTGGAGCACTGGGACTTCTGCAGCGAAACCACGCTGAACGACGTGTTCCCCGATGGATTCCCCGGCTTCGCCCTGGAGCACGCCGCGGTGATCGAGACCTCGCTGATGCTGCACTACCTGCCCAACCTGGTGCGCCTGGACCTGATCCCCGACGATGGCCCGGCCGACTTCCCACCCTACGACATGTACCCCAGCCGCACCGAGTGGGTGCCGCCCTCGGGCGTGCTGTCCTCGGCGCGCGGCTCCAGCGCCGACAAGGGCCTGCGCATGGCCCGCGACATCGTCGGCGGCATCGCCCAGGCCGTGCGCAAGGAGTTCCGTCTGTGAGTACCGCCCTGATCGTCATCGACATGCAGCGCGACTTCTGCGCCCCCGGCGGCTACGCCGACCAGGCCGGGCTGGATATCGACCGTCTGCGCGCGCCGATCCCGGCCATTTCCCGGCTGCTGGACAGCGCCCGCGCCCTGGGCCTGCTGGTGGTGCATACCCGCGAAGGCCATCGCGCCGACCTCAGCGACCTGCACGCCAGCAAGCGCCACCGTGCCGAATTCGCCGGTGCGCCGATCGGCCACCAAGGCCCGCTGGGCCGCCTGCTGGTACGCGGCGAGTACGGCCACGACCTGATCGATGAACTGCGGCCCCTGGCCGGCGAACCGGTGGTGGACAAGCCCGGCTACAGCGCTTTCGCCTATACCGACCTGGACCTCCTGCTGCGC
Organism: Pseudomonas sp. PVC-3-1; assembly: GCF_057444315.1. NCBI lineage: Bacteria > Pseudomonadati > Pseudomonadota > Gammaproteobacteria > Pseudomonadales > Pseudomonadaceae > Pseudomonas > Pseudomonas sp. PVC-3-1. The sequence continues at coordinate 4,059,547 of NZ_CM172023.1, read as the reverse complement.
AGCCGCGGCATCGGCCACCTGGTGCTGTGCGGGGTAACCACCGAGGTGTGCGTTTCCTCCACCCTGCGCGCCGCGGTGGAGCTGGGCTATGCCTGTACCCTGGTGAGCGATGCCTGCGGCTCGCCCAGCGCCGAACTGCACGCCGCTGCCCTGGCGATGGTCGAGGTGGAAGGCGGCCTGTTCGGTCGTGTGCAAGGCAGCGGGGCCGTGCTCGCCGAATGGGAGGAATCCGCATGTCCCGCCTGAAGAACATTCCCGCTGTGCCGCCTGCTTACCTTGGCGTCTGGCAACGCACCCTGCTGACCACCACCGGCGGCACACACGACACCCGTACCCGTGTCTACTGGCTACAGACCGAGCGCCTGTTCGCCGATCTGCGCATTCCCATGCCGGCGCCAGAAACGGCCGCCGAGCTGGCCACCCAGGCCGGATTCGCCGGTATCACCGAAATCACCGGTGATACCTGCCAGTGGCATCGCGCGATCGACTTCCAGCCGCCCAATGGCGGCGAGGACATCGGCCGCATGCACTTCGTGAACAGCGAGAAGGTGCTGGAAGACGGCCTGGATGGCAGCTACCACGAAGTCTGGGAGCGCCTGCCGGAATCCATCGGACGCAATCGTGGCATGTGGCTGAGCGCCGCCGATTGCCGCCAGGGCTGCCTGCTGCTGGCCGGTGACTGTTTCCTCTTCGCCGCCGGGCGTCGCCAGGCATTGCCGATGGCCGACTCGCTGACCGCTCTACTGGAGAGCGACCACCCGGAGTTGCTGGATTTCGAGCTGTCGTTCGGGCACCACCACGGCGGTGAAACACCCTGGAAGATCGAGCTGTCCACCCTGCCCGCCCGCATCGGCGCCGACCTTCTGCCCGCCACAGCCGATCCGGACCACCCCGAACTGCTGAGCAATGCCACCTGGCTGAACAGTCTCGGCGCCACGCCGCCCGCCGGTGGCTGGCAACCCTGCACGCAGCCCTTGTTCCCTGATGAGGAGGTGACGCCATGACCGCCCACCAGCCCCTGCCCCACCCCGTCGTGCAGCCCGCCCGCCGGCGCTGGTGGGTGATCCGTGGCGAGCTGCCACGAAGCGCCATCTGGGCCCTGGCTGCCGCCGGTCTGCTGCTGCCGTTGCTGCTCTGGTGGGCCTACAGCGCCGCCGGGCTGGCCAACCCGATGTTCTTCCCCGGCCCGGACGCCGTGCTCAAGCGCATCGGCCACTGGTGGAGCGACGAGGGCCTGCTGGGGGACATCGCCATCAGTGTCTACCGGGTCATGGCCGGCTTCCTCGCGTCGGCGGTGATTGCCCTGCCACTGGGCCTGTACATCGGCACCTACCGCCCGGTACAGGCGTTCCTCGAACCCCTCACCGACTTCATCCGCTACATGCCGGCGGTGGCGTTCATCCCGCTGGTGATGCTCTGGGTCGGCATCGACGAAGGCTCCAAGGTGCTGATCATCTTCATCGGCACCTTCTTCCAGATGGTGCTGATGGTCGCCGAGGACGTGCGCCGCGTGCCCATGGCGCAGATCGAGGCAGCGCAGACCATGGGTGCCAACCGCACGGAGATCATCAAACTGGTGGTGTTGCCCTCGGCCCGCCCGGCACTGCTGGATACCCTGCGCATCACCTGCGGCTGGGCCTGGACCTACCTGGTGGTGGCCGAACTGGTGGCCGCCAACTCCGGCCTGGGCTACGCCATCCTGCGCGCCCAGCGCTACATGCAGACCGACAAGATCTTCGCCGGCATCCTGCTGATCGGCGTCATCGGCCTGCTCACCGACCAGGCGTTCCGCTGGCTCGGCCGGGTGGCCTTCCCCTGGATGAAGAGGTAAGCCTGATGAGCCAGAACAAGATCGCCATTCGCCACGTCGACAAGGTTTTCAGCAGCCAGGGCCGTCAGGTGCAGGCGCTGCAGGACGTCAACCTGGATATCCGCGCCAACGAGTTCGTCACCTTCGTCGGTGCTTCGGGCTGCGGCAAGTCCACCCTGCTGCGCAGCATCGGCGGGCTGGAGCGCCACAGCAGCGGGGAAATCCTCGTCGATGGCCGCGCGGTGGACGGCCCCGGCATCGACCGCGCCATGGTGTTCCAGCATTACAGCCTCTACCCCTGGCTGAAGGTGATGGACAACATCAAGTTCTGCCGCCGGCTCAAGGTGGTGTCCGACACCGTGCGTGGCGACGCCGACGTGGAAGTCGCCAGCGGCCGCGCCGATGCGCTGCTCAACCTGATGGGCCTGTCGGCCTTCGCCCAGGCCTATCCCAGCCAGCTCTCCGGTGGCATGCAGCAGCGCGTGGCAATCGCCCGCGCGCTGATGCCCAAGCCGCAGATCCTGCTGATGGACGAGCCCTTCGGCGCGCTGGACGCGCAGACCCGCGAGGTGATGCACGACCTGATCCGCCATGTACACCGCCTGGAGAACAGCACCATTCTGTTCGTCACCCACGACGTCGAGGAAGCGATCTACCTGGGCGGCCGCGTAGTGCTGATGGCGCCCCGTCCCGGTCGCATCGACAGTGTTTATGACGTGCCGCTGCCGGCCGAGCGCAATCAGGACATGAAGATGGCCCCTGAATTCATCGCCCTGAAGAAGGAAATCCTCGCGCGCATCCGCGAGACCTCGGGCATGAGTACCGACCTCGAACTGCTGGAGCAGCTCACGCGTACTGCGGCGCCGATGTGAGGTGAGAGGAAGGAAATCGGCGGAGCGGGTAGCTCCGCCGTTGTGCCGGGCACGAAGCCCGAAACGGATTGCGCAGCAAGCGCGAGGGGAACGGCCCGCCGGGAGCGGGTAGCTCCGCCCGAAGGCTGGCAGGTCGGGTGGTCGCAGTGCGACCGTAAAACTGGCCGGCAGCGCCCGGTGAGGCGCTGCCGGCACTGCCGTCAACCGATGGTCATCAGGCTGGCGTTGCCGCCGGCAGCGGCAGTGTTGACGCTCAGGGCACGTTCGATCAGCAGGCGTTCCAGCGGGATGTCGGTTTCCCCGCGGTTCAGCCCGGTGACGCCGACAATGGCGCCCTTGCGCTGGCTGGCCTGCTCACAGACCGCACGCAGCTGGTCGGAGTCGCCGTGGTGCAGGATGGCGTCGAACACCTTGTCGGTCGCGGTCCAGTCAGGCACCAGCTCGATGCGCTGGGCGACTTCCTTGGGCAGTTCCTTGACCACGGCGGCGTTGGACTCGGCCACCAGCGGGCGGCTGCCGACGCTGAGTACAGCGGCCAGCTGGGCCAGCAGGTCGGCGCGGTCTTCGGCCAGGCACAGCACATGCTCGCGCGGCAGCAGGGTGTAGGTGTTGCGCTCGCCGGTCGGGCCGGTGAGGACCTGCTGGGTGAAGCTCTGCGCCAGTTCGCCATAGCCGCTGAGCAGGGTCGCCAGGGTGGCGTCCTTCTGCCCTGCCCATTTGGCCAGGGCCTCGACGGCCTGCTGGGCATCCTTCGGACGCGGCAGCGCCTGGGCGCCATCTCCCTTGAGCTGGTTGGCCACGGCATCCTGCGGGCGGGTCGACAGCAGGCGGTACAGGTACAGCGGGCCGCCAGCCTTCGGGCCGGTGCCGGACAGGCCTTCACCACCGAACGGCTGCACGCCGACCACGGCGCCGACCACATTGCGGTTGACGTAGAGGTTCCCGACATGGGCCGTGCCGACGACCTGAGCGATGGTCTCGTCGATGCGAGTGTGCACACCCAGGGTCAGGCCATAGCCGGACTCGTTGATCTGCGCGAGCAACTGGTCCAGGTCCGCACGCTGGTAGCGCACCACGTGCAGCACCGGGCCGAAGATTTCGCGCTTGAGTTCGCTGAAGCTGTCCAGCTCGATCAGGGTCGGCACGACGAAGGTGCCGCGCTTGATTTCCTCGGCATCCACGCGGGCGCTCTGGAACACCTTGCGGCCTTTGTCGCGCATCACCTGGATGTGCTTGTCGATGTTGCCCTTGGCTTCCTCGTCGATCACCGGACCGATGTCGGTATGCAGGCGCTCCGGCGCGCCGACGCGGTACTCGGCCATGGCGCCCTTGAGCATCTGCACCACGCGGTCGGCCGCATCTTCCTGCACGCACAGTACGCGCAGCGCGGAGCAACGCTGCCCGGCGCTGTCGAAGGCGGAGTTGACCACGTCGACCACCACCTGCTCGGCCAGCGCCGAGGAGTCGACGATCATCGCGTTGAGGCCACCGGTTTCGGCGATCAGCGGGATGGTGCGACCCTGGGCGTCGAGGCGACCGGCGATGTTGCGCTGGAGGATGCCGGCGACTTCAGTGGAGCCGGTGAACATCACACCACGCACGCGCTCATCACCAACGAGGCGGGCCCCGACGGTTTCACCACGGCCCGGCAGCAGTTGCACGGCACCGGCCGGTACGCCGGCTTCCAGCAGGATGCGCACGGCTTGCGCGGCGATCAGCGGGGTCTGCTCGGCGGGCTTGGCCAGCACGGTATTGCCGGCGGCCAGTGCGGCGGCCACCTGGCCGCTGAAGATCGCCAGCGGGAAGTTCCACGGGCTGATGCACACCACCGGGCCCAGCGGGCGATGGCTGTCATTGGCGAAGTGGGTGCTGGCCTGGGCGCCGTAGTAGCGCAGGAAGTCCACCGCCTCGCGCACTTCGGCGATGGCGTTGGCAAAGGTCTTGCCCGACTCGCGCACCAGCACGCCCATCAGCGACTGGATTTCGGCTTCCATCAGGTCGGCGGCGCGCTGCAGGATGGCGCCGCGCTCGGCCGGCTGGGTCGACTGCCAGATCTGCGCGCTGGACAGCGCGCCGAGGATGGCGTTGTTCACGTCGGCTTCGCTGGCCTCGCGCACATGGCCCACCACGTCGCGGTGGTCAGCCGGGTTGCGCACCGGCTGCGGCTCGCCCGGAGCAGCATCGGCCAGGCCCAGCATCGGCTCGGCGACGTAGGCGGTGTTGGTGCTCGACAGCAGCGCCGAGGACAGCGAACCCAGACGGTGTTCGTTGGCCAGGTCGATGCCGGCGGAGTTCAGCCGGGATTCGCCATAGAGGTCACGCGGCAGCGGGATGCGCGGGTGCGGCAGGCCCAGCGTGCCTTCCTGAGCAGCCATCTGCTCGACCTGTAGCACCGGGTCCAGCACCAGGTCCTGGAGGGAGATGCTGTGGTCGGCGATACGGTTGACGAAGGAGGTGTTGGCGCCATTTTCCAGCAGACGGCGCACCAGGTACGCCAGCAGGGTTTCATGGCTGCCCACCGGGGCGTAGATGCGGCACGGACGATTGAACTTGCCGTCGGCGACCTTGCCCACCACCTGCTCGTACAGCGGCTCGCCCATGCCGTGCAGGCACTGGAATTCGTACTGGCCCGGGTAGTAGTTCTGCCCGGCCAGCTGGTAGATGGCCGACAGCGAGTGGGCGTTGTGGGTGGCGAACTGCGGGTAGATGGATTCCGGCACGGCCAGCAGCTTGCGCGCGCAGGCCAGGTAGGACACGTCGGTGTACGGCTTGCGGGTGTAGACCGGGTAGCCTTCCAGGCCGTTGACCTGGGCGAGCTTGATCTCGCTGTCCCAGTAGGCGCCCTTCACCAGGCGGATCATCAGGCGGTGGCGGCTGCGCTTGGCCAGGTCGATCACGTAGTCGATCACGTACGGGCAGCGCTTCTGATAGGCCTGGATAACGAAGCCGATACCGTTCCAGCCAGCAAGGCTCGGTTCGAAGCACAGGCGCTCGAGCAGGTCGAGGGAGAGCTCCAGGCGGTCGGCTTCCTCGGCGTCGATGTTGATGCCGATGTCGTAGTCGCGAGCCATCTTCACCAGGTCGAGCACGGTCGGGTACAGCTCGTCCATCACGCGGTCGTACTGCGCACGGCTGTAGCGCGGGTGCAGGGCGGAGAGCTTGATGGAGATGCCCGGGCCTTCGTAGATGCCACGCCCGTGGGAAGCCTTGCCGATGGCATGGATCGCCTGCTCGTAGGAGGCCAGGTAGCGCTTGGCGTCCTCGTCGGTCAGCGCGGCTTCACCGAGCATGTCGTAGGAGTAGCGGAAGCCACGGGATTCCATGTTCGCCGCATTGGCCAGGGCCTCGGCGATGGTTTCACCGGTGACGAACTGCTCGCCCATCAGGCGCATGGCCATGTCCACGCCCTTGCGGATCAGCGGCTCGCCGGACTTGCCAATGATGCGGTTGAGCGACGAGGACATGCCGGCTTCAGTATGGGTCGCCACCAGCTTGCCGGTGATCAGCAGGCCCCAGGAGGCCGCGTTGACGAACATCGACGGGCTCTGGCCCAGGTGCTGGCTCCAGTTGCCGTTGCTGATCTTGTCGCGGATCAGCGCGTCACGGGTGGCCTTGTCGGGGATGCGCAGCAGCGCCTCGGCCAGGCACATCAGCGCCACGCCTTCCTGGGACGACAGGGAGAACTCCTGCAGCAGGCCCTGCACCAGGCCCTGGCGGCCACCGGCGTTCTTCTGGTTACGCAGCTTTTCGGCAATGCCCAGCGCCATCTTGCTGGCGGCGCCGGCCTGCTCTTTCGGCAGGCGGGCCAGGTCCAGCAGCATCGGCAGCGCTTCGGTTTCCGGGCGGCGGTAGGCGGCGGTGATGGCCGCACGCAGCACGGACTGCGGCAGGATGCTTTCGGCGAAATCGAGGAAGACCTGCAACCCTTGTTCGTTCAGCGCGTCCAGCGACTCCTCACCTGCCGCCGCAGCCAGGCCGGATTGCTCGGCCGGGGTCAGACCGCCTTCCACCTGCTCCAGGTAGGAGAAGATGGCCTGCTTGATCAGCCAGTGCGGGGTACGGTCGAGTTGCTGGGCAGCCAGCTTGAGGCGCTCGCGGGTGGCGTCGTCGAGCTTCACGCCAAGGGTGGTGGTGGCCATGGGGCTTCCTGTTGTTAGAAGGTGTGCCTGAAAACGGCGCAAGGTTATACCGCCGAATCGCAAGGTGCAACCAGGTGCAACCCAATAAAAACAAGCCTTTGGTCGTACGCGCGAATCCGGTGCAACCGGTGACAATTCCCACACTCGGCGCTACCAAACGGAGCACGGCGACAGGCTCGCCCGGTTATAACCCGCAAGGGGCGGCCGGACGGCAGGAAGAAAGCAGTGTTCGTGCCAGGGCTGGAAAAGGTGCAACCCGCCCCAGAGGCGTGGGCAGGCATGTAGGAGCGAGCTTGCTCGCGAACATTCCAACGCGCCGGCAGCGCACAGCGGGCTCACCGGTTCGCGAGCAAGCTCGTTACTACAAAGAGCAGACGCTTCGGCACTGGTGGGTAGGTGGTGCGTCAACCACCCCGGAAAAGCCGGGGCTCAATCCAGCGGCAGGTAAACGCAGAACTCCGCGCCCTGCCCCGGCTCGCTGCGCACCGCGATGCGTCCGCCGTGGGCCTGGACGATCTGCTCGGAGATGTACAACCCCAACCCCAGGCCGGCGACGCGGGCCGCGCCGGCGCCACGCTCGAACTGCTGGAAGATGCGCTGCTGCTCCTCGGCACTGATGCCGTCGCCATGGTCACGCACGCAGAGTTGCGCCTGGCCTTCATGCACCGCGACGCTCACGTCCACCGGCTGGCCGGGGCCATAGCGCAGGGCGTTGCTGACCAGGTTGCTGATCACCTGTTCCAGGCGGTAGGCATCCCACACGCCCTCCACCACGTCCGGCGCACTCAGGCTCAGTTCGCAGCCGGCGGCCTGGGCCTGCACGGCGAAATTACCCAGCACCCGACGGGCGATGTCGGCGAAGTTGGCCGGCTCCGGGCGGATCGACAGCTTGCCGGTACGGATGCGCGAGACGTCGAGCATGTCCTCGATCAGCCGGGTCAACCCGGCGATCTGGCGCTCGTCGCGCTCGAACAACACGCCCAGGCGGTCCGCAGCGAAGTGCTCCAGCTTGCCCTTCGCCAGGTGCAACCGGCGCAACTGGGTATCCAGCATCAGGCCGTTGAGCGGTGTGCGCAGCTCGTGGGAGACGATGGACATGAAGTCGTCGCGCATCTTCACCGCGCGCTGCAACTCCACCTGGGTCTCGCGCAGTTCGGCGAGCAGGGCGTCCTGTTCGGCGCGCGCCTGCTCCAGCACCTTGCGCTGACGGAAGAGATCGACGAAGACGTTCACCTTGCTGCGCACCGCGTGGTTGTCCAGCGGCTTGTAGAGGAAGTCCACCGCGCCGCTCTCGTAGCCCTTGAAGGCATAGTTCAGCTCGCGCCCGGCGGCGGTGACGAAGACGATGGGGATGTTCTTGGTGCGCTCGGTCCCGCGCATCAGCTCGGCCAGGGCAAAACCGTCCATGCCCGGCATCTGCACGTCCAGCAGCGCGAGGGCGAACTCGTGCTCCAGCAGCAGCGATAGCGCCTCGTCCGCCGACGACGCCTTGAATACCTCCCGCCCCTCGCTCTTGATCAACGCCTCCAGCGCCAGCAGGTTCTCCGGCAGGTCGTCGACGATCAGCAATTTGCTTCCCTGGTTACGCAGCATGTTGGGTGCCCATTCGGCTCAGGAGCGCGTGGATCTCGCGCAAAGGAAGAATGTAGTCCGGGGCGTGCAATGCGATCGCCGCCTCCGGCATGGTGGCCACGGCGGCTTCGGCCGGGTCCTGGACGAGGCTCAGCCCGCCTTCTCGATGAATGTGCGCCAGGCCTTCGGCACCGTCCTGGTTGGCGCCGGTCAGCAGGATGCCGGCCAATTCGCTACGGTAGGCGTCCGCCGCCGAGTCGAAGAGGATGTCGATGGAGGGCCGGGAGAAGTTCCGTGGCGCCTCGCGGCTCAGGGCAAAGGTGCGGTCCCGCTCGATCGACAGGTGATAACCGGCGGTGGCGAAGTACAGCGTGCCCGCCTCCACCGGCGCCTTGTCACGGGCTTCCGCCACGGGAATCGCCAGGCGCCGGGCGAACAGGTCCACCAACTGGCTTTCGTGACTCTCCGGCAGGTGCAGCACCGCCACCATGGGCAGTGCGAAGCCCGCCGGCAACCCGTCGAACAGCTGGAACAGCGCATCCACGCCGCCCGCGGAAGCACCGATGACCACGGCCTGGATATCTCGCTGAACATCGCGTTGCGCGCTCATCGCTTGCGGAACACCCGTTCGCGGCGGTTCACCACTTCGAATTCCCCGGCAAAATCGGTGAAGTCCAGGCTTTCCTTGCTGCCCAGACCCAGGAAGCCGCGGTGGCACAGCGACTCGTGGAACAGGCCGATGGCGCGATTCTGCAGTTGGCGATTGAAATAGATCAGCACGTTGCGGCAGGAGACCAGGTGCGTCTCGGAGAACACGCTGTCGGTGGCCAGGCTGTGGTCGGCGAAGGTCACGTTGGCGCGCAGCATCTTGTCGAACAGCGCGCCATCGTAGGCGGCGGTGTAGTAGTCCGAGAGCGAGCCCTTGCCGCCGGCCGCGCGATAGTTCTCGCTGGCCTGGGCCAGGTCGTCCACCGCGTAGATGCCGCGCCGCGCCTGCTCCAGCGAGCGCGGATTGATGTCGGTGGCGTAGATCAGCGTGCGCTCCAGCAGCCCCTCTTCATGCAGCAGGATGGCCAGCGAATGGACTTCCTCGCCGGTACTGCAGCCAGCCACCCACAGGCGCAGGGATGGATAGGTGCGCAGCACCGGCGCCACCTCCTGGCGCAATGCGAGGAAGTAGCTGGGGTCGCGGAACATCTCGCTCACCGAGATAGTGAGGTACTGAAGCAGCTCATGAAAGGCATGCGGATCGTGCAGGATGCGTTCCTGCAGCGCCGAGATGCTGCGGCACTCGAACAGTTGGGTGGCATGCAGCACACGGCGCTTGAGCGAGGTGCCGGAATAGTCCCGGAAGTCGTAGCTGTACTTCAGGTAGATCGCCTCGATCAGGAGGCGCAGCTCGATATCCTGGCTGCGATCAGGCATGTCAGATGCGCTCCAGCTTGGGTAGCCATACACGGATCAGGGAGAACAGGCGGTCGAGGTCAATGGGCTTGGCCAGGTAGTCGTTGGCGCCGGCGCGCAGGCACAGTTCGTGGTCGTCCTTCATTGCCTTGGCGGTCACAGCGAGGATCGGCAGCTTCTTCCAGCGCGCGTCCTGGCGGATCAGGCGCGTGGCCTCATAGCCGTCCATCTCCGGCATCATCACGTCCATCAGCACCAGGTCGATGTCGCCGACCTCGGCAAGCTTCTCGATGGCCTCGCGGCCGTTGCGCGCCACTTCCACCCGCGCGCCCTTGTGCTCCAGGGCGCTGGTGAGGGCGAAGATGTTGCGCACGTCGTCGTCCACCAGCAGGATGCGCCGCTCCTCGAAGGCGCGATCGCGGTTGCGCGAGGTGCGCAGCATGCGCTGGCGCTCGCTGGAAAGCTGCGACTCGACCTTGTGCAGGAACAGCGTTACCTCGTCCAGCAGTCGCTCAGGCGAGCGCGCGCCCTTGATGATGATCGAGCGCGAGTACTTGAGCAGCTCGGCTTCCTCGTCGCGGGTCAGGTTGCGACCGGTGTAGACGATCACCGGCGGGAAGGAGCAGATATCTTCCTCGCCCATGCGCCGCAGCAACTCATTGCCCTGCATGTCCGGCAGCTTGAGGTCGATGATCATGCAGTCGTAGATATTCCGGCGCAGCAGTTCCAGGGCCTGCTCGCCCTGCTCCACCGCGGTGATTTCGATGTCGTCGTCGCCGATCAGCCGCGAGACGCTATCGCGCTGCAGAGGGTCGTCTTCCACCAGCAGGATGCGCTTGACCTCCTGGGTCAGCTTGGCCTCCAGCTTGCCGAACACCTCACGCAGCTGCTCGCGGGTGGTGGGCTTCAGGGCATAACCGATGGCACCCAGGTGCAGGGCCGCTTCGCTGCGGTCCTCCACGGAGACCACGTGCACCGGCACATGGCGGGTGCGCGGGTTGGCCTTCAGGCGTTGCAGCACGGCCAGGCCGGACTCATCGGGCAGGTGCATGTCCAGCAGAATGGCATCGGGGCCATGCTCATCGGCCAGGCGCAGACCTTCCTCGGCGCCCATGGCGACCAGGCAGCGGTAGCCCAGCTCGCGCGCCAGGTCGTAGAGGATACGGGCGAACTTCGGCTCATCTTCCACCACCAGCACGCAACGCTGGCCGACATTGAGCTGCTCGCGATCGTCGGCGAAGGCCGCAGCGACCGGCGCACGCACCACCGGCGGCGCAGCCGGAACCGGAGCCAGCGCGACAATCGGCGCGGGCGCACTGGCCGCTTGAGCCTCGATCGGCGCCTCATAACTCAGCGGCAACAGCAGGCTGAACACACTGCCCTTGCCCGGCTCGCTGCTGACGATGATGCTGCCGCCCAGCAGGTGCGCCAGGTCGCGGGAGATCGACAGGCCCAGGCCAGTGCCGCCGTAGCGGCGGGTGGTGGCGCCATCGGCCTGCTGGAAGGCCTCGAAGATGCGTTGCAACTGATCTTCGGCAATGCCGATGCCGCTGTCGCGTACGTCGAAGCGCAAACCCTCGGGTGCAGCGCTGACGCGCAGGGACACTTCACCGGCGTCGGTGAACTTGAAGGCATTGGAGAGCAGGTTCTTGAGAATCTGCTCGACCCGCTGACGGTCGCTGAACAGTAGCGCCGGAGCGTCCTCGGCCACTTCGGCAACGAAGCGCAGGCCCTTGTCATCGGCCTGCGGGCGGAACAGCCCTTCCACCGCTTCCACCAGGCGCCGCACGCTGGCGTTCTCCGGACGCACTTCCAGCTTGCCGGCCTCGACCTTGGAGATATCGAGGATGTCGTTGATCAGGTTGAGCAGGTCATTGCCGGCGCCATAGATCGACTCGGCGAACTTCACCTGCTCGTCATCGAGATTGCCCTGCTCGTTGTCGGCCAGCAGGCGCGCGAGGATGAGCGAGCTGTTGAGTGGCGTGCGCAGCTCGTGGGACATGTTGGCGAGGAACTCGGACTTGTAGCGACTGGCACGCTGCAGCTCGTCGGCGCGGCCCTGCAGGTCCAGGCGCGCCTGGTTCAGCTCGGTGTTCTTGGCATCCAGATCGTCACGCTGGGCGGCCAGCTCCTGGGTCTGCTCGGCCAGGCGCTCGTTGGTCTGTTCCAGTTCCGCCTGTTGCGCCTCGAGGTGCGCCTGGGATTCCTTGAGAACCCGCGACTGTTCCTCCAGTTCCTCGTTGGCGGTCTTCAGCTCTTCCTGCTGTACCTGCAGTTCCTCGTTGAGCTGCTGGGTTTCCGCCAGTAGGTCCCGCAGGCGCTGGCGGTGCTGGGCGGAGGCGATGGCGCTGCCGAGGGGCTCGGCGACGTTCTGCAGGAAGGCCTGGTCGCGCTCGTCCAGTTGACGCAGGAAGCCCAGTTCCAGCACGCCGACGACACCACCATCGTGAAGCAAAGGCAGCAGCGCCACGCTCACCGGCAGGCCATTGCCCAGCGCCGAGTTGACCTTCAGATAGTCCGGCGGCAGGCCATCGACCATGCGCAGCTTGCGCTGGCGAGCGGCCTGAGCGATCAGGCTTTCATCCGGGGCGAAGTAGTTCTCCCCCAGCGTGTCGGCGGCGAAACCGAAGGTGCCGGTCAGTCGCAGCCCGCCATGGTCGTCGCGCACATAGAGTGCGGCCACCGGCGAGGCGATGAACTCGCCGAGAAAATCCATCAGGCTCCGCCCCAGGGTCGGCAGCGACTGCTGGCCGATCAACTGTTCGCCCAGCCGGCTCTGGCCATCGCGCAGCCAGGCCTGGCGCTGCAACTGCTCGTTGTGCAGCACCTGGCGGCGCAGGGATTCGGCATAGGACTCGGACAGGCTGAGCAGTTGCCGGCGACCGAAATACGCCAGCAGCGTCCCCACCACGATGCTGAACAGCAGGTAGAGCACGACCACGCCGGTGGACAGGCTGGAGGCGAATTGGTTGCGGTCATGGCGCAGTTGCTGCTCGGTGTTGATTAGCGAGCCGTATTGGCCACGAATCGCATCCATCATGCTCTTGCCGCGCCCTGCCTTGATTGCGTCGGAGGTGTCCAGGCCCTGGCGGCGCTGCTGGATCATCTCCTGGGCGAAGGTCATCCATTCATCCTGCATCGAGGTCAGGCGCGCAACCCGCTCCACTTGCGGCGGATTGTCGGCGACCAGTTCCGTCAGGCCCTTGAGCCCGGCGTTGATGCGTGGCCGCGCTTGCTCCAGCGGCTCGAGGAAGCGCGGGTCGCCGGTGATCAGGAAGCCGCGCAAGCCGCTTTCCTGGTCGACGCTCAGGCGCTGCATCTCGTTGGCGCTGGAGATCACCCGGTCGGTGTGCTCGACCCAGCCCAGCACGTCGAGCATGTACAGGATCAGCCCGATGAACAGCACCGCGCCCAGCAGGCAGATGCCCAGCGGCAGCGCCATGTTGCGCGCAAGGATGCGGCGGAAGGCACTTTCGTCGGCGACGGGTTTCTGGTTCATACGGACGAATTCCCTGTTGGCGGCGCTTTCTGGCTAGAGCCTGCCGCTTCGGCGAAGCTTGCGGCAGAAGCCAGGTAAGTATTTGAAGTTATTGTAAGAACGTTCTTAAAACAGCAGAAATAATAACTTGATGCGTTGTAGGCTATCTATGAACTGGCGAATTGACACGCGTTCTTGTGGGACGTTCGATCTATTTTCTGCAGAGCTCGCAACCGACCGCGTAAAAAAGTGGAATTTTCCTCCGTCGGGCGTTTCCAACGCCTGATAGGGAATTGTTGAACAACACTGTACGAAGGATCAGACGCAGGGTCCGCTCGATGCCAAGCTCTCCGGGGGAAACCCCCACGTCGCCCACGCCGCTCGCCGGCGACTTCCTCAACAGCAGTAGCGCCATGGCGCCGCTGATACGCAAGCACGACTGGGCGACCACCCCGCTCGGCCCGATGGAGCAGTGGCCCGCCACCCTGCGCGGCATCCTCGAAGTCGGCCTCAACTCGCGCCTGCCCGTGTGCATCTACTGGGGGCCCGAATTCGTCCTGTTGTACAACGACGCCTGGAGCGCCATCCCCGGCGACAAGCATCCCGCCTGCCTGGGCCAACCGGCGCGCGTGGCCTGGTCGGACATCTGGTCCATCCTCGACCCGATGTACAACGGCATCCTGCAGACCGGCGTGGCCGCCCACGAGGAAGACCGCCTGCTGCCCATGGTGCGCTACGGCTACGTCGAGGAAGCCTATTTCACCTACAACGTCAGCCCGATCTTCGGCCAGGACGGCAAACCCGTCGGACTGTTCAACACCGCCGTGGAAACCACCAACAACGTCATCGGCCAGCGCCGCCAGCGCCTGCTCACCCGACTGGCGGAACGCCTCAGCCAGGCCGATGACAGTGCACAGATCTGCATCGATGCACTTGCCCTGCTGGCCGAAGCCAACCACGACGTGCCCTTCTGCCTGCTGTACCAGGGCGGCACCCTGCTCGGCGCCTGCGGCACCGACCCCAGCGACCGCTTCGCTCCGCCACGACTGAGCCAGGACGACGACCCTCTGCACCTCTTCAATGGCCTCCAGCAAGCGCACCAGTCGCCCCTGGGCAGCCAGTACATGCGCGCCTTCGAGCCCTGGCCGGAAGTGCTCGACAGCACCTACGCCACCCCACTGCATGGACACAGCGACAGCCTCGTGGTCTTCGGCATCAGCCCCCGTCGGCGCCTGGACGAGAGTTACGCAGCCTTCTTCAACGAACTGGCCGCCCTGCTCGGCCATGCACTGGCCGCCGCCACCCACCGCGCCGAGGAACGTCGGCTCAAGGAAGCCGTACAGGAAGAAGTGCGCCAGCGCACCCAGGAACGCGACCGCGTCTGGGCCATGAGCCAGGACCTGCTGTGCGTGCTCGATCACCAGGGCAAGCTGCGCAGCGTGAACCCCGCCTGGAGCAGCCTCCTGGGCTGGAGCGAGGACCAGCTCACAGGCCGCAATAGCGAAGAGCTCGTTCACCCGGACGACCTCGCGCCCAGCGTCGCCACCCGCGCCACCCTTGCCCGCGGCGAGCGCCTGCAGCACTTCGAGAACCGCATGCGCCACGCCGACGGCAGCTACCGATGGATTTCCTGGCATGCCAGCGAAGACAACGGCCTGATCTACGGCTGCGGCCGCAATGTCACCGAACAGCGCCGCGCCGCCGAGCTGCTGGAGCAGGCGCAATCCGCCCTCGCCAATGCCCAGCGCATGGAAGCCGTCGGCCAGCTCACCGGCGGCATCGCCCACGACTTCAACAACCTGCTGGCGAGCATCCGCTTCAGCCTCGACCTGATCACCCGCCGCGCGCCGGCCAACGCCCAGCCGGAGCTGAACCACATCCTGCATGCCGCCACCCAGGCCACCGAACGCGCCGCCGAACTGACCCATAACCTGCTGGCCTTCGCCCGCCGCCAGGCACTGGCGCTGCATCCAGTGGCACTCGATGTGCAACTGCAGGATTGGCAGGCGGAACTGAGCCAGCGCGCCGGTAGTGGTGTCCGGCTGACGCTGACCACCGAGTGCACCGAAACCGTCGTCACTGATCGCGATCAACTGCACAAGTCGATGCTCCACCTGGTCGACAACGCCCGCGACGCCATGCTGGGCGGCGGCAACCTGGGGATCAGCCTGCGCCAGCAGGCAATCGCCGGCGGCGACAGCGACCTGCCGGCCGGCGATTACCTGGTCCTGGTGGTCGAGGATGATGGCGTGGGCATGAGCGAGCAGACGCTGTCCCACGTCTTCGATCCCTTCTTCACCACCAAGGGCATCGGCGCCAACAGCGGGCTCGGCCTGTCGATGGTCTACGGCTTCATCAAACAATCCGGCGGGCACATCCGCCTGCGCAGCGAGCCCGGCCAGGGCACCTGCGTCACACTCTATTTCCCGAGAGGCTCCACAGTGGTCGATATTCCCGAGATCCCCGCAATGCCTGCCGAAACCGCCAACCAGCAGCTCTGCGTGCTGGTGGTCGAAGACAACGACCTGGTGCGCATGCTCACCGTGGAAGTGCTGGAAGAAATCGGCTACCAGGTGATGCAGGCCGAGGATGCCGAAGAGGCGCTGCCGATCCTGCAGGGTGACACCGCCATCGACCTGCTGCTCACTGACGTCGGCCTGCCGGGCATGAATGGCGAGGAGCTGGCCGCCGCCGCGCGAGAAGCCCGGCCGGAGCTGCCGATCCTGTTCGCCACCGGCTTCGCCGAGATCGTCCAGATCGACGGCAGCGAGCTGGCCACGCGCATGTCGATGATCGCCAAGCCCTTCTCCATTGATGCCTTGCGCGACAAGGTCAACGGCATGCTCGGCCGCAAGAACGCCTGATCGGGCGGGTCAGTGACTGAGCAGCAGGCTCAACACGGCCCGCAACTTGCCTGGCTTAACCGGCTTGTTCAGCAGCGGCATGCCCAGCCGCTGTAGCGCGCGACGGCAATCGTCGCTGCGATCGGCCGTGATCATTACGGCCGGCAACTCACGCCGGAAATACTCCCGCAGCCCCCGTACCGCCTCGCAACCGGTTTGGCCGTGGTCGAGGTGGTAGTCGGCCAGGATCACTTCCGGCGCCTTGCCATCCAGCGCCTTCAGCGCTTCCTCATAGCTGGTCGCCACCAGCACTTCGCAGCCCCACTGGCCGAGTAGCGCCGCCATGCTGGCGAGGATCGCCTCCTCGTTGTCGATCACCAGCAGGCGCCGACCCGGCAGCGGGTCGCCGGTCACCGGGCGCGGGCCGCTGTCGACCAACCCGGGTTGCGGCAGTTCGCGCACCAGCGGCACTTCGATGGCGAACACCGAACCGCGCCCCGGCACAGAACGGACCTGTACCCGGCAACCGAGAATGCCGGCGATGCGATCAACGATCGCCAGCCCCAGCCCGACACCCCGGCGATCCGCTGCGCGGCCGGCATCCAGCTGGTTGAATTCGAGGAAGATGGCTTCCAGCTGGTCCGCCGGAATCCCCCGCCCGGTGTCCCAGACCTCCAGGCGCACGCTCTCCCCGCGCCGGCGCGCCGCGAGCAGCACGCTGCCGCGCTCGGTGTAGCGGCAGGCGTTGCTGAGGAAGTTGCGCAGGATTCGCGACAGCAGGCGGTGATCGGTCCGCACGGCCAGCGCGGGAATCCGCTTGCGCAGGCCCAGCCCGGCCGCGCGGGCCACTTCGTCGAACTCTGAAACCAGCGGACCGAGCAGTTCGTCGAGCGGGTGCACGTCCAGGTCCGGGCGGATCGCGCTCTGGTCCAGGCGGGCAATTTCCAGCAGGTCCGTGAGCAGGTCCTCGGCGCCTTCCAAAGCCTGGTGTGTGCGCTCGACGAGCACCTGCTCGGCGCCCGGCAACTTGCGCTCGCGCAGGGTGGAAACCAACAGCCGCGCCGCGTTCAACGGTTGCAGCAGGTCGTGGCTGGCGGCCGCGAGGTACTTGTCCTTGCTGTTATTGGCAGCTTCGGCCGCATCGCGCGCCTCGCGTAGCTGCTGGTTGAGGCCCTCCAGTTCGCGGGTGCGCTCGGCGACGCGTTGTTCCAGTTGTTCATTGAGGCTCTGCAGGCGCTGCTGGGCCTGGACGCGCTCGGTGATGTCGGCAACGAAGCCTTCCACCAGGCCTTCCTTGTCCAGGCTATCTTCGCCCGGTTTCATCAGCAGGTTCATCAGCACGATGACGTGGCTGCCATCGCGACGCCGCAGCCGCGTCTCGTAGCCGAACAGACCGCCGCCTTCCTGCAGCAACCCTCGAATGCGGCGCATCTCGGCCTCGCCGCCGACGAACAGCTGGCTGGCCATGTCCTGCAGGTTCCACAGCACCTGCTGCGGGTCGTCATAGCCGAGCATCCGCGCCAGCGCCGGGTTGGCGGCGCGCAGGCCCTGGCTCAGGCTGGCCTGGAAGATGCCGTGGACGGCGTGTTCGAACAGCCATTTGTAGCGATTGCGCTCGGCTTCCAGCTCGTCCAGCCGGGCCACCAACTCGGGGTAATGGCTCTTGCGCGCGGAGTGGCTGCCCAGCCCGAGCAACCCGGCGAGGGCCTGTTGTTGCTGCTCGTCAGAGGGCCTCGCCATACACCACCTCGACATCCCGCTGGCTGGACTCGCGAGGGTTGGTGAGGATGCATGGGTCCTGCATGGCGTGGCGCGACAGGAAGGGAATGTCGGAACTGCCCACGCCATGCAAGCCTAGGCTTTCATGGAAGCCCACGGCGTTCTTCAGGGCGATCAGGTGTTCCACCAGGCGCTGGCGGATCTGCGCATGGCTCATGCCGCGGCAGTCGATGCCGAAGGTCTCGGCGATCACCTTGAAGCGTTCCGGCGCGGCGCTGTAGTTGAAGGCCACTACGTGCTCGACCAGCACCGCATTGCACAGTCCGTGTGGCAGGTCGAGGTAACCGCCGAGGCTGTGGGACATGGCGTGCACCGCGCCGAGGATCGCGTTGGAGAACGCCAGCCCCGCCTGCATGCTGCCCAGCATGATCTTCTCGCGCAGGGCGATGTCCGCCGGATTGGCGATCATCTGCACCAGGTTGCCGTTGATCAGCCGCATGGCTTCCAGCGCGTGGGGGTCGGTAAGCGGGCCGTGGCCGGTGGAAACGAAGGCTTCGATGGCATGCACCAGGGCGTCGATGCCGGTGCAGGCGGAGAGGAACGGGTCCATGGTCAGGGTGGTTTCCGGGTCGATCAGCGACACATCGGGCACCACTGCCTTGCTGACGATGGAGAACTTCATCCGCTCGTCCTGGTTGGAGATGATCACGAACTGCGATACGTCCGCCGAAGTACCGGCGGTGGTGGGAATCAGGATCAGCGGCGGGCTGGGCACGCGCAGGGTGTCCACGCCTTCGAATTCGAGGATGTTGCGGCCATGGGCGGCAACGATGCCGATGCCCTTGGCGCAATCCATCGGGCTACCGCCGCCGACTGCGACTATCACATTGCAGCCCTCGCTGCGGTAGACATCGGCGCCGCGCATGACTTCTTCCACGCGCGGGTTGGGCGACACATCGGTATAGCGGCAGAAGGGAATGTCCTGGGCGGCCAGGCTGGCTTCGATATCGGCAACCCAGCCGGCAGCGACTACACCGGGGTCCGACACGACCAGGACCTTGCGGGCGCCGAAGGTTTTCACGTAATTGGCGACATTGTGCCGGCATCCGGCACCGAAAATGATCTCTGGCGAGACGAATTTGCGCAGCTGGCTGAGCTCGTGGGACATCGGGGGCTCTGTCGTTATTGTTATGGGATATTTCCGGCAGCCTACTGTATCCGTCAGGTATTGCAATGCGACCTTGGCAGACGGTTCTGACAGCTGGCTTCGCCAGGTCTCACCCAGACATCAGCCCGCCAGAAGCGCCTGATAAAAGCGCCATTCGGCTTCCAGCGCATGAGCCAGATTGGCGGCCTGTCGAAACCCATGGCGCTCCCCGGCGTATCGGTGCACCTCCACCGGCACGCCACGCTGGCGCAGGCTGTCGACCATGGCGTCGGTCTGCGCCGGCACCACCACGGCATCCAGCTCGCCCTGGAAGAAGATCATCGGCACGCGGATGTGCTCGGCCAGCAGCACGGGGGTGCGTTCCCGGTAACGCTCGGCGTCCTGTTGCGGGTCGCCGATCAGCCAGTCCAGGTAATCCGCCTCGAACTTGTGGGTGACCCGAGCAAGCGCCTGCGGGTCGCTGACCCCATAGAGGCTGGCGCCGCCGCGCAAGCCAGGCAGCCGTGCCAGGGCCATCAGGGCGCTGTAGCCGCCAGCACTGGCGCCACGCACGAACACCCGCTGGCGATCGATGCGCCCAGCCCTGGCGAGATAGTCCAGGGCTGCGCCGATGTCCTCTACTTCGATCTGGCCCCAGCCCAGGTGCAGGCGCTCGCGGTAAGCGCGGCCGTACCCGCTGCTGCCGCGATAGTTGATATCGGCGACGGCAAAGCCACGACGAGTCCAGAACTGGATGCGCCCGTCGAACACCGGATAGCTGGCCGACGTCGGGCCGCCATGCAGGAATACCACCAGAGGCGCAGCCTGGTCGGTAGCGTGGGGCGGATAGAAGAATCCGTGCCCGCACTCGTCCGCGCCCACCGGGTAACGGAAAGCCTCGCCGCGGGACAACTCAGTCTCGGGCAATGGTCGCTCGCCTCCGCCCAGTATCTGGACCGAGCCGTCCACCCGGCGAATCGCCAGCAGCGCTGGCAGCCGGTCCGGTGCGGCGGCGATGCAATAGAAGTGGCGTTCATCCGCGGCCAGCGAGCGGAAGCGGCTGTACTCCGGTGCGAGGCGCTGCTCCCTGCCACGCTCGTCGTAAACCACCAGCAGGCCGTAGCCCTCGACATTGCGAGTCGCCAGCAGCTTGCCGCCCGGCAACGGCAGGAAGGTCCGCCCACTCAACTGCCAGGGTGCGCCGGCGTGGTCCGCCGCTGCTACCTGCACAGCGCCATGACCTTCGCGACACGGTTGCCAGTAGCCACCACGGTCGCTCAGCCAGTGCAGCCGACCATCCTCGGCAAACCGCGGCTGCTGGATGGATTCGTGGCAAGCCTGGCCGGCCAGGCAACGTTCTTCTCCGGCAAAGGACTCGCACAGGCGCGTGCGCGTCCACGGTTGATGTGGGCGATCCCACTCCACCCAGACGATGCGCTCGCCACTGCCATCGGCCACCGGCGAGGCATAGAAATCCGCACCGGAGGCAATCACCCGGCGCCGCCCATCGGCGTCCAGGCGAACGATACGGTGGACCACCGCGCCGCTGCCGTTCTCCTCCTCCACCGCCAGCAGCGCATTCCACGCGGGGACGAAGTGCAGGTCGCCATAGCGGCAGTCATCGCGATGGGTGATAGGTCGGGGCGCGCCACCCAGGCGCAACCAGTGCACCTGCTGGTCATCCTCTTCCACCCAGGCCACGCCATCGGCGGTGGCGCAGCAGGAGCCGCCGCCATATTCGTAGACACGACTGCGTACCGACGCGCCGGGCGGTGTCAGCTCGACGCTCTGGCCCTCACGCCGAAGGAACAACCGACAACGCGCGCTGGCAGGGTCGAATGCCGCCCAGAGCAGCCCGCCGTGGGCCACGTGCAGCTCGGCAAAATCCCCCGCGGCGGCTACCGCGCGCTCGGCGCTCCAGTCGCTGCACTGCATGCTCAGGCCTTGCAGATCAGTTGCGAGGCCCGTTCGTTGCGCAGGGTCAGTGCGCTGAGCGGTGCCGCCGCCGTTTCCGCTTCGCGGCGGGCGTCGAGGATGATCCCGTGGTGGGCCGACTTGGCGCACACCGGGTCGGTCGCCTCGGCATCGCCGGTGAGCATGAAGGCCTGGCAGCGACAACCGCCGAAATCGCGCTCCTTCTCATCGCACGAGCGGCACGGCTCGGGCATCCAGGCGTCGCCACGGAAGCGGTTGAAGCCGAAGGACTCGTACCAGATGTGTTGCAGGCTGTGCTCGCGCACGTTGGGGAACTTCACCGGCAGTTGCCGCGCGCTGTGGCACGGCAGTGCGGTGCCGTCGGGGGTGACGTCGAGGAACACGCTACCCCAGCCGCCCATGCAGGCCTTGGGGCGTTCCTCGTAGTAATCGGGCACGACGAAGATCAGCTTGCACGGGTTGCCTTCGGCGGCCAGGCGCTCGCGATACTCGGCGGTGATGCGTTCGGCGCGCTGCAACTGCTCGCGGGTCGGCAGCAGGCCGGCACGGTTCAGCTCGGCCCAGCCATAGAACTGGCAGGTGGCAAGTTCGACGAAGTCCGCCTCCAGCTCGATGCACAGCTCAATGATGCGATCGATGCTGTCGATGTTGTGCCGGTGGGTGACGAAGTTCAGCACCATCGGGTAGCCGTGGGCCTTCACCGCGCGGGCCATGGCGAGCTTCTGGGCGAAGGCCTTGCGCGAGCCGGCGAGCAGGTTGTTCACCTCCTCGTCGGCGGCCTGGAAGCTAATCTGGATGTGGTCGAGACCTGCGTCGGCAAACTCCTTCAGGCGCTTCTCGCTGAGGCCGATGCCGGAGGTGATCAGGTTGGTGTAGAAGCCCAGCCCCCGCGCGGCGGCGATCAGCTCGGCGAGGTCCTGGCGCACCAGCGGCTCACCGCCGGAAAAGCCCAGTTGCGCCGCGCCCATCTCGCGGGCCTGGCGGAACACCTCGATCCACTGCGAGGTGGAAAGCTCCTCGCCGCCCTTGGCGAAATCCAGCGGGTTGGAGCAGTACGGGCACTGCAGCGGACAACGGTAGGTCAGCTCCGCCAGCAACCAGAGCGGCGGGCCCACCGGCGCCTCAGCGCAGCTCGATCCAGAATTGAGCATGGGCCACCTCGAGGAATGCCAGGATGTCTTCGTCGATGCCCGGCACACCGGGGAAATCGGCACGCAGGCCGTCGATGATGCCAGCGACATCGCGCAGGCCATCGACGCGGCCGAGGATCGCCCCGGCACTGTCGTTGAGTTTCACCATCCCTTCAGGATAGAGCAGCACGTGGCAGCCCTGGGCCGGCTCGAATTGCAGGCGGAAGCCCCGGCGCAATGCCGGCACGCTGTCCAGCGAAGGCAGACTCATCACAGCAACCCCCTGTGCCATACGCGCTCGGTCGTCACCGTATGGTACGGCGGGCGCTCCAGTTCATAGGCCATGCTCATCGCGTCAAGCATGCTCCAGAGCACATCGAGCTTGAATTGCAGGATTTCCAGCATGCGCTCCTGGGCCTCGCGGGTGCGGTAGTGCTCCAGAGTGATGCGCAGGCCGTGCTCGACATCGCGGCGCGCCTGGGACAGGCGCTTGCGGAAATAGTCGTAGCCGCTGGCGTCGATCCATGGGTAATGCTGCGGCCAGCTGTCCAGGCGTGACTGGTGAATCTGTGGGGCGAACAGTTCGGTCAGCGAACTGCTGGCCGCTTCCTGCCAGCTGGCGCGGCGGGCAAAGTTGACGTAGGCGTCCACGGCGAACCGCACGCCGGGCAGGACCAACTCCTGGGACAGTACCTGCTCGCGGTCCAGCCCCACGGACTCGGCCAACCGCAGCCAGGCCTCGATGCCGCCCTCCTCGCCCGGAGCTCCATCGTGGTCGAGGATGCGCTGCAACCATTCGCGGCGCACCTCGCGGTCCGGGCAGTTGGCGAGAATTGCCGCGTCTTTCAGCGGAATGTTCAGCTGGTAGTAGAAGCGGTTGGCCACCCAGCCCTGAATCTGCTCGCGGCTCGCGCGGCCTTCGTACATGGCGACATGATAGGGATGGAAGATGTGGTAGCAGGCACCCTTGGCGCGCAGTGCCTGTTCGAATTCGGCGGGGCTCATGGCTTCGCGGGTCATTGCGAGGCTCCTTCTGGAAAGAGAGCTCTTAAAGGAATATGCCCATGCCGTCGAACGCCACCTCGATGCCGCGCGCGTCGAGTTCGGCGCGTTCGGGCGAGGCGATGTCGAGGATGGGATTGGTGTTGTTGATGTGGATGAGCACCTTGCGCGGCCCATCGATGCCGTCGAGCACCTCGATCATGCCGCCGGGGCCACTCTGGGCCAGGTGGCCCATCTCGCTGCCGAGCTTGTCGCCCACCTCGCAGACGCGCATCTCGTCGTCACGCCAGAGCGTGCCGTCCACCAGCAGGCAGTCGGCGCGGCGCATCCAGTCCAGCAAGACGTCATCCACCTGGCCGAGGCCGGGGGCGTAGAACAGCTTGCCGCCGCTCTCCAGGTCCTCGATGAACAGGCCGATGTTGTCTCCCGGATGCGGGTTGCCGCGGTGCGGTGAATACGGCGGTGCGCTGCTGCGCAGGGCGATGGCGGTGAACCGAAGACCCGGGCAGGCCGGGATGATGAAGGGCTCGGCGTCCAGTTCGATGAGCCTGTGCTTCAGCCCACCGTTCCAGTGCGACAGCATGGGGAACAGCGGAAAGCCGGTGGAAAGGTCCTGGTGGACCATCTCGGTGCACCAGACCTCGTGCGGGCAACCCTCGCGCAGGCTGAGCAGGCCGGTAGTGTGATCGATCTGGCTGTCCAGCAGGACGATGGCGGCAATCGCCGAATCACGCAGGCGCCGCGCCGGCTGCAGCGCCGGAAAGGACGCCAGCTGGGCACGGATATCAGGTGAGGCGTTGCAGAGAATCCAGTTTTCGCCGTCGTCGGACAGGGCGATGGAGGATTGCGTGCGTGGCTGCGCGATCACGCTGCCGTCGCGTACACCACGGCAGTTGCGGCAATTGCAGTTCCACTGGGGAAAGCCGCCACCGGCGGCCGACCCGAGAATTCGGATGTGCATGACAGTGCCCCGTGGGCAAGGGCCCCGGCGGACCGGGGCGCAGTGGATCAGCGGTTGGCGAAGTACAGGGTCACTTCGAAGCCAAGGCGCAGGTCGGTGAAGCTAGGCTTGGTCCACATGGGTCTGTCCTCATTCTTGTTGGAAGGCGCCGGCAGGACCGGCAGGTCGAGTTAAACACCAGGGTCAGGCACTCCGAATGATACTTTCGAAGGAGATTCCCCCCTGATTTGGTAGTGGGCCCGCGACAGCTGTCGCGCCCCACCGCTACAACTGTCCCATCGCTGCGACAGTCGTTGCCCGGTTGCACCCGCGCCTTCCGGCGGCGGGCCTTCTGGCGTGGGGCTTGGCGCCCCGCGCGGCGTGTTTCGGCACAGGCCTTGCTCGGGCACTCGTCGCCCGTGACTCACCGGTCTAGACTAGCCATTCCTAGGACCGGTCCTACGACGCACTGGTTTCTAAAAACAACAACGCGCCGCAGCGAAGCTGACGGCCGCCGGGAGTGACCATGCACCCGCAATCCCTGGAAAACTGCCCGAACGACCTTGCCGCCTTCATCGCCGATCACTTCGGTGAACGTGACATCCAGCCCGAGGGTGCCATCGCGCGCTCCTGGTACCGCAGCGTGATGGAGCACCGTCTCGACCCGCGGGCGCGGGCGGAAAAACACATCCTCACCGCCGGAGAAATCCGCGAGCACCAGGGCCTGCACCAGGACTACCTGGCGATTGCCAGCCAGGGCGTCACCGGCCTTGCCCGGCGCGTGCTGCCGGCGGGCTTCGCGGTGCTGCTCAGCGATGAACGCGGCATCACCCTCGATGCGCGCCTGCCCAGCGAGCGCGACCGCTACACCCAGGCCGGGCTGATCGTCGGCGCGCGCTGGGACGAATCCATCGCCGGCACCAACGGCATCGGCACCGCCCTGGCCGCTGGCGAGGCGCTGACCATTCACCGCCAGGAGCACTTCCTGGTGAGCAATTTCCGCCTGAGCTGCTCGGTGGCGCCGATCTTCGATGCCCAGCACCGCCTGCGCGGCTGCCTGAACGCCACCTGCCTGTACAACGACGGGCCCAAGGACGCGCAGTACCTGACCTTGCAGCTGGTCATCCTGTATGCCCGGCTGATCGAGAACGCCAACTTCCGCCAACGCTACCGAGACCGCCTGACCCTCTCCGTGAAGGCTCGCGACGAGGTGTCGGACCTGGCCAACGAACAGCTCATTGCCCTCGATGAACAGGGCCGGGTGATCGGCGCCAACCATGCCGCCTTCGCTGCCTGCCGGGGCGAACTGCTGGGCAGCCGCATCGAGCAGCTGCTGGAGGCGGACGTCGACCAGTTGCTTGAGCTGAGCAAGGGCGGCGCGCGCGGTATTCGTCTGCGCACATTGGCCGATCACGCGTTGGTGGATGTGGGCCTGCGTACGCCGGCCAGCCCGCCGCGCCGCCAGGCTCCGCCGCGCAGCGGGCCGCACAGCCCGGAGCATCCCGATCTCACTCGCCTCGCCGGCGCCGACCCGCGCCTGCAGGACGGTGTGCGCAAGCTGCGCAAGGTGCTCGACAAGGGCATCTCCATCCTGGTCACCGGCGAGACCGGCACCGGCAAGGAAGCCTTCGCCCGCGCCATCCACCAGGCCAGCGCGCGCCATGCCGGGCCCTTCGTCGCGCTGAACTGCGCGGCGATCCCGGAGAGCCTGATCGAGAGCGAACTCTTCGGTTATCGCGGCGGCAGCTTCACCGGCGCCAGCAAGAAAGGCATGAAGGGCAAGCTGGAACTGGCCAATGGCGGCACCTTGTTCCTCGACGAGATCGGCGACATGCCCGCGCACCTGCAGACGCGCCTGCTGCGCGTGCTGGCCGAGCGCGAAATCCTCCCGCTGGGTGCCGAAGCACCGGTGCCGCTGGACGTGCAGGTGGTCTCGGCCACCCACCAGAACCTGGCCGAGATGATCCGCGCCAAGGGCTTTCGCGAGGACCTGTTCTACCGCCTCGCCGGCATGACCCTGCAACTGCCGGCGTTGCGCGAACGCACGGACCGCGAGGCGCTGATCGACAGCCTGCTGGCGGGCCTGGGCGGCGACCTGCACCTCGACAGCGCGGTGCGCGAGCGGCTGCGCGGCCATCCCTGGCCGGGCAACATCCGCCAGTTGCTGAACTGTCTGCGCTACGCTGCCGCCCTCGCCGAAGACGGCCGCATCGATCTGGACTGTTTGCCGATGGAGTTGCATCAGGCAGCTCCCGTCTGCGCTGCCGAAACGCCGCAGGCAGTCACCGCGACTGCCCTCGCCGCCCGCCTGGACGACGACGAAGCTCGCCACCTTCTGGCGGTATTACGCGAGCGGCAGTGGAATATCAGTGCGGTGGCGCAGCAGTTCGGCATTGCCCGGTCGACCCTGTATCGGAAGATGAAGAAGCACGGCATCGTGCAGCCCAATGCGTTGTATTGATTCCTTCCCTTTTCCCTGCGTCCGCTGATCAGGTAGCTAACCCGTGTTGCAGGAGCGGACTCCGTCCGCGATAGGTCCGCCTCGCGTTGGGGGCCATCGCGGACAGAGTCCGCTCCTACGCAACGGCCATCTGCAGGCGCAGGGAAAAAGGAGCGGACCGCACCTGGCAAGGACGGCCCACCCAGTCAAACAATGGAACGTTTACGGGCACAGTTTTCCCGTCCGCTGGAAACTCCGTGCACACCTTCGCCCCCTCTCCCCAGCCCTCTCCCTGAAGGGAGAGGGAGTATTCGAGTGAAGCGTCCCAATCGTGCTTTCCTGGCACGTTCGGATCAGGAAAACCGTGGTCGCCCCACACTGGTCCAGTCCCCTCTCCCTTCAGGGAGAGGGGGTATTCGAGTGAAGCGTCCCAACCGTGCTTTCCTGGCACGTTCGGATCGGGAAAAACCGTGGTCGCGCTCCACACTGGTCCAGTCCCCTCTCCCTTCAGGGAGAGGGTTAGGGAGAGGGTCTAAGCCCATGCACGGCCTGGCCGGCAGCTCACTCCTGCGCATAAACCACATGCGTGTGCGTGTACTCGTACAACCCGTGCTTGCCGTCCGCGCCACCGATGCCGGACTTGCGCGTGCCGGCATGGAAGCCCTGCATCGCCTCGAAGTTCTCGCGGTTGATGTAGGTCTCGCCGAAGTCCAGCTCGCGGCTGGCCTTGAGGGCGGCGCTGAGGTTGCGGGTGTAGATCGATGAGGTCAGGCCGTAGTCGCTGTCATTGGCCAGGGCGATGGCTTCGTCGAGGTCGTCCACCACCTGGATCGGCAGCACCGGGCCGAAGATTTCCTTGCGCATGATCTCCATGTCACCCTTGCAGCCGGCGAGCACGGTGGGCTGGTAGTGGAAGCCCTTGCCGAGGTCGGCCACTGCGCCGCCGGTAATGACCTGAGCGCCCTGCCCGGTTGCCGTGCGGACCATCTGCGCGACCTTGTCCAGTCCGATCCGATTGACCAGCGGGCCCATGTCCAGGTCGGCCTGCACATTCGGGTCACCGAAGCGAGTGGCGGCCATGGCGGCGGCAATCTTCTCGATGAACTGGTCGGCTACCTGGCGCTGCACATAGACGCGCTCGGCGCAGTTGCACACCTGCCCGGTGTTGATCACCCGCGAGGCCTTGATGGCGTTCACCGCCAGTTCCAGGTCGGCGTCGGCGAGGACGATGGCCGGCGCCTTGCCACCCAGCTCCAGGTTCAGCTTGGTGATGTTCGGCGCGGCCGCGGCCATGATCCGCGAGCCGGTGGCGACGCTGCCGGTAAAGCTGATCAGGTCGACGCCTGCGTGGCTGGTCAGCGCACTGCCGGCGCTGGCACCGGTGCCGCCGACGACGTTGAACACGCCGGTGGGCAGGTCGGTCTCCGCCACCAGGCGAGCAAACTCGAAGCAGTTGATCGGGGTCTCTTCGCTGGGCTTGATAACGATGGTGTTGCCGGTCAGCAGAGCCGGCGCCATCTTCCGCGCGATGAGGAAGAACGGGAAGTTCCACGGCAGGATGCCCGCCACCACGCCCAGCGGCTTGCGCAGCAGGAAGATGTGCTCGCCAGCGCGGTCGCTGGTCAGCACTTCGCCCTCCAGGCGGCGCGCCCACTCGGCCATGTAGTCGAGGTAGTCAGCGGTGAAGCTCACTTCCACTTCCGCCAGTGCCGGCACCTTGCCCTGCTCGGCGGTGATGATCTTCGCCAGGCGCGGCGCGTTGGCGCGCACCTTCTCGGCGATCCGGCGCAGATAGCCGGCACGCTCGATGGCAGGCTTGGCCGCCCAGCCCTTCTGCGCCCTGCGGGCGGCGTCGATGGCGCTGTCCACCTGGGCGGCGCTGGCCTCGGGGATGCGTGCCAGCAGCTCACCATTGGCCGGGTTGTGCACCTCGATCAGCGGCTCGCCGGCGACGAAGCGGTTGTCGATGTAGTGCTGGTAGGTCGTTACGTCAGTCATGAATCAGTCTCCTGGTGGGCGGTCACTTGGCGGCGGTCTTCTGCGCGCCGGCCAGTTGTTCCTTGAGGTCGTAGGCGCGCTTGATCAGGTACTGGTGCACCGCCTCGGCCTGTTGCAGGTCGAGATGGCCCTGGAACGAGGGCATGCCGTCGGGGATGCGGCCGCCATAGACGATGCCGAGGAAGCGCTGGTGATTTTCCGCGCTGAGGGTGCGCAGGTCCGGCACCACGCCACCGCTGATGGCGTTGATGCCGTGGCACTGCGAGCAACTGGAGTTGAACAGCTCGCGGCCCTGGTCGATCTGCAAGGGGGTGCCGGTCAGTGCCGGCGGCTCGGGCTTGCGGTCGGCCCACTTGTAGTTGATGTCCGGCAGCTTGGCGGTGCCGCCGAGCTTGTAGGTCAGCACCTGGGCGTTGGGCTTCACCCCGGCGCGCAGCGACAGGGCGCCGGCGAAGGTGGAGAAGGCACCGCCCCAGCCGGCCATGAAGGTCACGTATTGCTCGCCGTCCACCTCATAGGTGATGGGCGCGGCCATCACGCCGGTGTTGGCCGGGGACTCCCAGAGCTTCTTGCCGGTCTCGGCGGCGTAGGCCACCACGCGGCCATCGGCGGTACCTTCGAACACCAGGTTGCCGGCGGTACTCAGGGTGCCGCCGTTGAAGATGGTGCTGTAGGGCACTTCCCAGCGTTTTTCCTGCTTCACCGGGTCCCAGGCGATCAGCTTGCCGGTCCAGGTGTCGGCGATCTTGCGCAGGCCCTCCGGGTCCTCGGGCATCATCCCGGTGTTCACATCGAGCTGGTAGATGCTCTTGAACTTGGAACGCGGCGGCGCGCCGTCGACGTCCTGATACATCGCCGACATGATGTGCGCCGGGATGTAGACCAGGCCGGTGTTGGGGTTGTACGACATCGGCTGCCAGTCGTGGGCACCCCAGAAGGCCGGCTGGATCAGACGTGCCTTTTTCTGTGGGTCCTTCCAGTATTCGGCGACCTCCTCGTTGCGGATCGGCCGACCGGTCTTCATGTCGATGCCGGTGGCCCAGTTGATCGGGATGAAGTTCTTCGCCGAGAGCAGCTCGCCGGTGGCGCGGTCGATGACGTAGAAGAAGCCGTTCTTCGGCGCCTGCATCAACACCTTGCGCTGCTTGCCGTCGATCTCCAGGTCCACCAGCATGATGTGCTGGGTGGCGGTGTAGTCCCAGGCGTCGCCCGGCGTGGTCTGGTAGTGCCAGACGTACTCGCCGTTGTCGGGGTTGATCGCAACGATGGACGAGAGGAACAGGTTATCGCCCTTGCCTTCGCTGCGGATGCGCGGGTTCCACGAGGAGCCGTTGCCGACGCCGATGTACAGCAGGTTCAACTCCGGGTCGTAGGACATCGAGTCCCACACAGTGCCGCCACCGCCCTGCTTGGCGTAGTTGTCGCCGAACCAGGTCTTGGCGGCGATTTCCATGCCCTTGCCCTTAGGCATTTCCTTGGGGTCGCCGGGCACGGTAAAGAAGCGCCAATCCTGCTTGCCGGTCTCGGCATCGTAGGCGGTGATGTAGCCGCGCACGCCGAACTCGGCGCCGCCGTTGCCGATGATCACCTTGCCCTTCACGATGCGCGGCGCGCCGGTGATGGTGATGCTGCGCGACGGGTCGCTGCGGGTATCGACGCTCCACACGCGCTTGCCGGTCTTGGCGTCGATG
Organism: Pseudomonas sp. PVC-3-1; assembly: GCF_057444315.1. NCBI lineage: Bacteria > Pseudomonadati > Pseudomonadota > Gammaproteobacteria > Pseudomonadales > Pseudomonadaceae > Pseudomonas > Pseudomonas sp. PVC-3-1. The sequence continues at coordinate 4,029,427 of NZ_CM172023.1, read as the reverse complement.
GCCTCCAGACGGCCGTCGAGCACGCCGACGTAGACCTTGCCCTTCCACACCGCCACGCCACGGTTCACCGCGTCGCAGCAGGCTTCGCCGGCGCGACTGCGGTCGGACTGCGGGTCGTACTTCCACAGCAGCTCGCCACTGCGGGCGTCCAGTGCGTAGACGATGGAGAACGGCCCAGTGGTGTACATCACGCCATCGACCACGATGGGCGTGGCTTCTACGCCACGGTCGATGTCCAGCTTGTGGCTCCAGGCCAGGCCCAGATTGCCGACGTTGCTCTGGTCGATCTGCTTGAGCGGGCTGAAGCGCTGCTCGTCGTAGGTGCGGCCGGTGGTCATCCAGTTGCCCGGCTCGCTGTTGGCGGCGGCGATGCGCTGGCCATCGACGTTGGCCGGGACTTCAGCAGCGTGGAGATTCAGGGACAGACCGGCCATCAGCAGCGAGGCGGTCAGCAGGGAATGGCGCAAGGTGGGTTGCAGGCGAACGGAAGGCACGTGCAGGCCAATCGATCTCATGGAGGTTCTCCGATTCTTGTTGGTGCCGCGGATCGTTCGCCGCGGCTTGCAAGGCTCAGAGCAACCGCTGTGCCAGGCTTTTCGAAGTTGGCTGGAGGGCCCGCCGTTCGGGGCTTCTGGCGTTTCCTTCCGGATGCGATGCGGGTGTTGCGGGCGCTACAGGTGTTGCGCTCATCGGCGGCAGGTGTTGCGTATGCGGGACGCTGCGAGCGCAGGACCTGCTCTCGTAGGAGCGGATTCATCCGCGATGGTATCCGGCGCGAAGCGGGGCCAATCGCGGACGGAGTCCGCTCCTACGCGAGAACGAGCCGCGAAGCCAGCCCGGAAAAAAGAAAACGCGGCCGGAGCCGCGTTCGACGAAGGCCGTCACCCGTGGAATGGGTACGGAAGCGGACGGCCGCCCGAACCGGGCGCGTCGACACAAGGGATGCCTGGTGGAGTGCCAGGCGGGGTACACCGGAAAGGACCGGCGAACCTGATGGGGGAAGGCTCGCCGGTTTGCTGCTGAGGGTTAGAAGAAGCCCAGCGGGTTGATGTCGTAGCTCACCAGCAGGTTCTTGGTCTGCTGGTAGTGGTCGAGCATCATCTTGTGGGTCTCGCGGCCGACGCCGGACTTCTTGTAGCCACCGAACGCGGCGTGGGCCGGGTACAGGTGGTAGCAGTTGGTCCATACGCGGCCGGACTGGATGCCCCGGCCCATGCGCCAGGCACGGTTGATGTCGCGGGTCCAGACGCCGGCGCCCAGGCCGAACTCGGTGTCATTGGCAATCGCCAGGGCTTCGGCTTCGTCCTTGAAGGTGGTGACGCCCACCACCGGCCCGAAGATTTCCTCCTGGAACACGCGCATGCCGTTGTGGCCCTTGAGCAGGGTCGGCTGGATGTAATAACCGCTGGCCAGGTCGCCTTCCAGGCGCTCGCTGGAGCCGCCGGTGAGCAGCTCGGCGCCTTCGCCCTGGGCAATGTCGAGGTAGGAGAGGATCTTCTCGTACTGCTGCTGCGAAGCCTGGGCGCCGACCATGGTCTCGGTATCCAGCGGGTTGCCGCGCTTGATCGCCTTGATCTTCTTCATCACCTCGACCATGAACGGCTCGAAGATCGACTCCTGTACCAGCGCCCGCGACGGACAGGTGCACACTTCGCCCTGGTTGAAGAAGGCCAGCACCAGGCCCTCGGCGGCCTTCTCGATGAAGGCCGGCTCGGCCTGCATGATGTCCTCGAAGAAGATGTTCGGGCTCTTGCCGCCCAGTTCCACGGTGGACGGGATGATGTTCTCCGCCGCGCAGTGGAGGATGTGCGAGCCGACCGGGGTGGAGCCGGTGAAGGCGATCTTGGCGATGCGCTTGCTGGTGGCCAGCGCCTGGCCCGCTTCCTTGCCGAAGCCCTGGACGATGTTCAGCACGCCCGGTGGCAGCAGGTCGCCGATGATTTCGGCCAGCAGCATGATCGACAGCGGAGTCTGCTCGGCCGGCTTGATCACCACACAGTTACCGGCGGCCAGGGCCGGCGCGAGTTTCCACGCGGCCATCAGCAGCGGGAAGTTCCACGGGATGATCTGCCCGACCACGCCCAGCGGCTCGTGGATGTGGTAGGCAACGGTGTTCTCGTTGATCTCGGCGGCGCCGCCTTCCTGCGCGCGGATGCAGCCGGCGTAGTAGCGGAAGTGGTCGGCGGCCAGCGGCACGTCGGCGTTCAGGGTCTCGCGCACGGCCTTGCCGTTGTCCCAGGTTTCGGCGACGGCGAGTTGCTCGAGGTTCTGTTCGATGCGGTCGGCGATCTTCAGCAGGATCAGCGCGCGGTCCTGCACCGATGTGCGACCCCAGCTATCGGCGACGGCATGGGCGGCATCCAGGGCGAGTTCGATGTCCTCGGCGGTGGAGCGCGGGAATTCGGCGATGATTTCGCCATTCACCGGCGAGGTGTTGCTGAAGTACTGGCCCAGCACCGGCGCGACGAACTCGCCGCCGATGTAGTTGCCGTAGCGCGGCTTGAGGGTGACGACGGCGCCTGGGGTTCCGGGTGCGGCGTAGATCATGGGGATGCTCTCCTGTCGGTTCCCGGCCTCCATCGGCCAGGTCATGGAGCGATCTTAGGCAGCGCCCTTCCCGGCCCGGAATGCCCCCATGGGAGCGGAGGGTTACTCATTTGGTAGTAAATGCCGCGAATGGCTTTTCGTAGGAGCGTCTACCTTTTTCCGGGAAGTCAATGCCGATGCATCCCCCCTCACCCCAGCCTTCTCCCTCAGGGAGAGGTTTAGGGTGAGAGCCGACGCGAGCGCACAGCTTTCGCGTAGGAACGGACTCCATCTGGCATTGGCCTGGGCCCTGCCAGATAGTCAAGGCAGAGCCCCGTCACCAGCGCGCCGCGAGAAACTCCGCCACGCGCCGGTAATACCCCTCCACCTCCGGCACCAGGTTGCCCATGCGCAGGAAGTCGTGGGTCATGCCGCAGCAACGCTCGGCCTCCACTTCCACGCCCTGGGCCACCAGCGCGAGGGCATAGGCCAGGCCCTCGTCCAGCAGTGGATCGAACTGCGCCGCGAACAGCAGTGCCGGGGCGCTGCCTTGCAGAGCTCCCCCCGCATGAACTGGCGAGCAACGCCAATCAGCACGCTGCGTCACTTCAGGCACGTACTGCTGGTAGAACCAGTCCAGGCTGGCCGTCTCCAGCAGATAGCCTTCGGCGAACAGTTCCTGGGATTCGCTGCGCGCGCTGGCATCCGCCGCCGGATAGAACAGCAACTGGGCGCAAGGTTGCTCGGCGGCCTCGCCGGCCAGCTCGGCGCAGAGCACAGTCGCCAGTGTGGCGCCCGCGCTGTCACCGCCAACGGCAAGGCGGCGCCGATCCAGGCCAAGACTGGCGGCCGAATCCAGCAGCCAGCTCCAGGCGTCGCGAGCATCGAAGGTCGCCGCAGGGAACGACGCTTCCGGTGCCAACCGGTAGCCCACCGAAATCACCGCACAAGCACAGTGCCTGGCCAATAACCGGCACAGCCCATCGTGGGAATCGAGACTGCCGACCGTGTAGCCGCCACCGTGGAAATACAGGATCGCCCCGTCGCCAGCCTCAAGCGGGCGGTACAGGCGAACCGGTAGTTGCCGGCCTTCGCGTGCCGGGATCAGCAGTTCTTCCACCGGCATCGACGGCGCGCCGGCCTTGAGCGATTCCGAGGACGCCTCGAAGTCCTGCCGCGCCTGCTCCACCGGCAGTTCGTGCAACGCCGGGCGGCCCATGCGCCGGCCGTCGTCGACCATGTCCAGGAAGGCGGAAATCTCCGGGTGCAGCATGCCAACCTCTTTCATCAATGCGTTCATACCGTGGCCTGCTCCTTGCGCGCGCCGCTTTCCACCTGGGCGCAGCAATGGCCGATCACCCCTTCCAGTTCCGTGCGCAGCTGCGCCATCAGCGCCTCGATGCGCGACGGGCGGAACACCCGGCGGCTGAACATGCAGCGCAGGGTCAGCTCGCCGTCGTAGACCTGGCCGACGATCTCCAGCCAGTTGTTCATCGGCGTGCTGGCGGCATAGGTGTCGCCGGGCTTTTCCTGCAGCGGCACGAACAGCGCCTGTTCATCGAAGCTCTGGTCGAACTGGCCGAGGTAGTTGAAGGTGACCCGTGGTTCGGCACGGGCGGCGAGCTGGCGGCGCAGCGCGCTGTCGCCCAGATAGCGCATGGCGCCGTAGCCGATACCCTTGTCCGGCACCGCTCGCAGCTGCTGGCGGATCGCCGGGATGGCCTGGGCGTAGTCGCCCTGCCCCGGCGTCAGGCGCAGCGGGAACAGGCTGGTGAACCAGCCCAGGGTGCGGCTGTGATCGACCGCATCAAGGATGTCCTCGCGGCCGTGGCCTTCCAGGCCGATCAGCACCGACTCGCTGTCGCACCATTGGCAGAGCGTGCGGCCCAGGGCGGTCAGCAGCAGGTCATTGATCTGCGTGCGATAAGCCTCCGGAGCTACCTTCAGCAGGCGCTGGGTCTGCTCGCGGTCCAGGCGCAGGAACAGTTGCTCCAGGTGCGCCATGCGCTCCGCGCCGCGTGGGTTGTCGCGCTGCGGCTCGCCGAGGCCCTCGGTCTTGGTCTGCTCCAGCCAGTACGGCAGGTCGCCTTGCGCCAGTTGGCTGTCGGCGTACTCGCGCAGCCCTTCGGCCCAGGCCCGGTAGGCGCTGGTGCGTTCCAAGCGTGGCTCCGGCTCGCCGGTGACCTGCGCGGTGTAGCGCTGTTGCAGCTCCTCCAGCAGGATGCGCCAGGACACGCCGTCCACCCCCAGGTGGTGAATCACCAGCAACAGGCGCTGGGTGCCGTCAGCCATGTCGGTGAGCACGCCGCGCAGCAGCCGGCCTTCGCTCAGTTCCAGGCTGCGCTGCGCCTGGTTGGCGATCAGCAGCGCTTCCTCGGCGTTCGCCGCCTGACGCTGCCAGAGCAGCGTGCCGGTAACCTCGCTGGCCTCAAGAGTGCGCTGGCGCCACACGCCGTCCGCGCCACGGGCGAAGGACAGACGCAGGCTGCCGTGTTCGGCCAGCAAGCCTTGCAAGGATGCCTCCAGCGCATCAGCGTCGAGACGCTGGCGGCACTCCAGCAGCACCGCCTGGTTGAAGTGGTTGGGCTCCTCCAGCTGCTGCTCGAACATCCATTGCTGGATCGGCACCAGGCCGAAGGACTCGCCGTCATCAGCGACCTCCACGGTCGCTGTCGGCGCTAACTCAGCCACGTTCTCGGCGCGCTCCAGCAGCCCGGCGATGGTCTGGTACTGCAGCAGGTCGCGCAGGCGGATCTCCACGCCCTCGCCGAGCGCCTGGCGGGCACGGGAGACGATCTGCAGGCTGAGGATGGAGTCGCCGCCGAGGTCGAAGAAGTTGTCGCGGATACCGACGCGCTCCACTTGCAGCACGTCCTGCCAGATGTCGGCCAGGGCACGCTCGCGCTCGTTGCGCGGCGCCTCGTAGGCTTCGCCCTGCCAGGTCGGCTCGGGCAGCGCCTTGCGGTCGATCTTGCCGTTGGGCGACAGCGGGAAGCGCTCAAGCTTGAGAATCTGCGCCGGCACCATGTAGTCCGGCACCTGCTCGCGGAGGAAGCTGCGTAGCGCGTCGCCTTCCGCTTCACCCACCACGTAGCCGACCAGTTGCTTGCCGCTGATGCCGTCGCGTGCAACCACCAGCGCCTCGCTGACCTGCGGGTGATCCTGCAGGCGCGCTTCGATCTCACCCAGCTCGATGCGGAAGCCGCGAATCTTCACCTGGTGGTCGATCCGCCCGACGTAGTCGATCACGCCATCGGCGCGGCCGCGCACCAGGTCGCCGGATCGATACAGGCGGCCGCCGCTCGCATCGAACGGATCGGCGACAAAGCGCTCGGCGGTCAGGCCCGCACGCTCGTGGTAACCGCGCGCCAGGCCGTCGCCACCGATGTACAGCTCGCCGGCCACGCCCAGCGGAACCTGGCGCAGTTGCTCGTCGAGGATGTACAGCTTGCGCGCGCCGACGCCCTTGCCGATGGGTGCATAGGCGGCATCGCAGGCCGTCGCGCGATCGGCCTTCCACAGCAGCGGCGTGACCACGGTTTCCGTGGGGCCGTAGCCATTGATCAGGTGCTCCGCGCGCAGTGCGCGCTTGGCCAGTTCGAAGCTGGCATTGGGCACCGCGTCGCCACCGAAGCAATAGATGCGCACCGGCGGCGGGTTGCCGTCACGCAGGGCATGCTCGGCCAGTTGTTGCAGGTAGACCGGCGGGAAGGCCGCCACGCTGACCTGCTTGTCGTGCAGCACGCGGTAGGTCTGCTCCGGAGTCCACAGCTCATCGCCGCGCAGTACCAGGCTGCCGCCATGAACCAGGGTGGTCAGCCAGCGCTCGTGGGCGCCGTCGAAGGCGAAGGACATGAAGTGCAGCTCGCGGGTCGCTGCATCCATCTGGTACAGCTCGCCGATGGCCGCGCAGTGCATGGCCAGCGGGCCGTGGCTCACCGCCACGCCCTTGGGCTTGCCGGTGGAGCCGGAGGTGTAGATCAGGTAGGCGAGGTTTTCCGGCTCCAGGGCCACCACCGGCAGATCGTTGTCTTCGGACGAAAGATCGAGGCCGTCCAGCTCCAGCAATTGCACGCCTTCAGGCAACGGCAGGCGCTTACGCAGGCGGCTGTCGGTGATCAGCAACGCGATACCGGCGTCACTCATCTGGAATTCCAGGCGCTCGCGCGGGTACTCGGCGTCCAGCGGCACGTAGGCGCCGCCGGCCTTGAGCACCGCCAGCAGCGCCAACGGAATGCGCACGCTGCGCGGCAATGCCACGCCGACACGGACTTCCGGGCCGACACCCAGCGCCATCAGGCGATGGGCCAGGCGGTTGGAGTCGCGCTCCAGCGCCGCGTAGTCGATTGCCTCGTCGCCACAGATCAGCGCCACATCATCGCCACGCAGAGCCGCCTGACGCGCAATCGCCAGGTGTACCGGCTCGGCGGGCGGCAGCGACTGGTGCGGGCCACGGCAGGCGGCCAGGGCCGCGCGGTCGTTGGCCGACAGGCATTGCAGCTCGCCGACGCGCTTGCCCGCGCCGTGCAGCAGGCTGTCCAGCACCTGTTCCATATTGCCGCGCAGCCGTGCCACTGCCGACGCGCTGAAGTGCGCGCGCAGGTACTGGTATTCGATCTCCAGACGGTCGCCGACGCGCACGGCGAGGTCCATGGGGATGCTGGTCTCGTCCTTCGACTTCAGCTCGCCGAAGCGCGGGCCCTGGGCGCTGCGCAGCACCTCGTCCACCGGGTAGTTCTCGAATACGATGATGCTGTCGAACAGCGCCTGCCCGGCCTGGCCGGCCCAGCGCTGGATGTCGTACAGCGGCGTGTGCTCGAACTCGCGCACGTCCAGGTTGTAGGCCTGCAGTTCGCGCAGCCAGTCGCCCAGATCGGCCTGCTCGGCCGGCGCCTGGACGATCGGCAGGGTGTTGATGAACAGGCCCAGCAGGCTGTCGGCGCCGGCCAGTTGTGCGGGGCGGCCGGCCACGGTGGCGCCGAAGGCGACGCGCTGCTGCCCGGTGTAGCGTTGCAGCAGGAGAATCCACGCCGCCTGCACCAGGGTATTGAGCGTCACCCGCTGGCTGCGGGCGAAGGCTTTCAGGCGTTCGGTGGCCGCCGCGTCGTAGCGGCTGTACTCCAGGCCGTGACCGCTGCCCTCGGCCGGGCGCGCCAGGCTGTCGGCCAGCACGGTGGGCTGGGCGAAGCCTTGCAGGCGCGCGCTCCAGAAGTCCTGCGCCTGCTGCTGGTCCTGGGCTTGCAGCCAGTGGATGTAGTCGCGGTAGCGGCCCTGCTCGGCGATGCTCTCGCCGTTGTAGCGACGCAGTGCCTCGGCGAACAGTTGGGCATTGCTCCAGCCGTCGAGCAGGATGTGGTGATGGGTGTAGACCAGTTGGTGGCTTGCCTCGGCACTGCGTACCAGCACCAGGCGCAGCAGCGGTGGACGCGCAAGATCGAAGCTGCGGCTGCGTTCGGCAGCGGCCAGTTCGTCCAGCGCGGCGGCCAGGTCTTCGCGGCCACGCCAGTCGAGCACCTCCAGCGGCAGCTCGACGTGCCGGTGCACGGCCTGCACCGGCTTGTCGAGGCCTTGCCAGTGCACGCCGGCCCGCAGGTTGTCGTGGGCATCCAGCGCGGCCTGCCAGGCGGCGCGGAAACGCTCGACGTCCAGCTCCTGCACTTCCACGCGCAGCTGGTTGACGTAGACGCCGCCTTCGCTGCCGTCCACGCCGTGGAACAGCATGCCCTGCTGCATGGGCGACAGCGGATAGAGGTCTTCGATCTCGGCCGGATTCAGGCCAATGGCGGCGAGCTGCACCGCGTCCGGCGCGTCGATGGCCGCCGGGGTTGCCGGGGTTGCCGGGGTTTCGACGGCAATGTAGTCACCGGCCACACGGGCCAGTGCCTGCAGCGTCTGGTGCTGGAACAGGTCCTTCGGGCTCAGCTGCAACCCGGCGGCGCGGGCGCGGCTGACCACCTGGATGGAGACGATGGAGTCGCCGCCCAGCTCGAAGAAGTTATCGTCCAGGCCCACCCGTTCCAGGCCCAGCACGGCGCACCAGATGGCCGCCAGGGTCTGTTCGCGCTGGCTTTGCGGCGCGCGATAGCGCTTCTGCAGCAGGCTGAAGTCCGGCTCCGGCAGCGCCTTGCGGTCGAGCTTGCCGTTGGGCGTCAGCGGCATGCGCTCGAGCAGGACGATCTGCGCGGGGACCATGTAGTCCGGCAGCTCTTCCAGCAGCGCGGCACGCAGGTCGGTATCGATCTGCCCCGTCACATAGCCGACCAGTTGCTTCACCGCTCCGGCGTCGCGGGCGATCACCACCGCCTCGCGCACGCCGGGCTGGCCGAGCAGGCGCGATTCGATCTCGCCCAGCTCGATACGGAAGCCGCGAATCTTCACCTGATGGTCGAGGCGGCCGAGGTACTCCAGCACGCCATCGGCACGCCAGCGCGCCAGATCACCGGTGCGATACATGCGCGCATTGGCATCCCGGCTGTAGGGATCGGCGACGAAGCGCTCGCTGGTCAGTTCCGGGCGCCCGTGGTAGCCGCGTGCCAGGCCGTCGCCGGCAATGTACAGCTCGCCGGCCACACCGATGGGCGCCGGTTGCAGCTCGCCATCGAGGATGTACAACTGGGTGTTGGCGATGGGCTTGCCGAGCAGCGCGCGGGCGCCCTTGTCGATCTTCCAGGCCGCCGACCAGATGGTGGTTTCGGTGGGGCCGTAGAGATTCCACAGTGCATCCGTTTGGGCTGTCAGCTTGTCCGCCAGTTCGGCGGACAGCGCCTCGCCGCCGCAGAAGAAGCGGCAGCCGGTCAGGCGCGGGAAGTCCTCGTGGCCGCTTAGCAGCGTCCAGGTGCTCGGGGTCGCCTGGATCACCGTCACGCCCTGCTCCAGCGCCACGCCGAGCAGGCGTGACGGATCGCGAGCGACGTCGCGGTCCACCAGCACCACCCGGCCGCCCACCAGCAGCGGCAGGTACAGCTCCAGCGCGGAGATGTCGAAGGACAGCGAAGTCAGCGCGAGGACGCGGTCCCGCGCCTCCAGGCCCGGCTCGCGGGCCATGCTGAGCATGAAGTTGACCACCCCGCCATGGCGCACCGCGACGCCCTTGGGCTTGCCGGTGGAGCCGGAGGTGTAGATGACGTAGGCCAGATCATCCGGCGTGGCGAGGTTGTGCAGGTCGCTGTCGGCGTAGCCATCCAGCTGCGCCCAGTCGCGGTCCAGGCAGAACGCTCGGGCGCCTGTCTGCGGCAGTTCGCCGAGCAGGTGCTGCTGGGTCAGCAGCAGGCGTACGTCGCCGTCCTCTAGCATGTGCGCCAGGCGTTCGGCGGGGAATTCCGGGTCCAGCGGCACGTAGGCGCCGCCGGCCTTGAGCACGGCGAGCAAAGCCACCGGCAGTTCGACGGAGCGCTCCAGGGCGACGCCGACGCGACTGTCCGGGCCGACGCCCTGTTCGCGCAACCAGCGCGCGAGGCGGTTGGCGCGGCCGTTCAACTCCGCGTAAGTGAAACTGCGCTGGCCGTCGGTGAGCGCCACGTCAGCCGGCGAGCGCTGCACCTGCTGTTCGATCAGCTGGTGCAGGCAGGCCTCGCGCGGGTAGTCCATCGCGGTGTCGTTCCAGCCGTAGAGCAACTGCTCACGCTCGCTGCCATCGAGCAGCGGCAGGCGTGCCACCGGGCAGTGCGGGTCGGCCACCAGGCCGCGCAGCAGGTTGAGGAAGTGCCCGGTGAGGCGCGAGAGGGTCGTCGCGTCGAACTGGTCGGTGGCGTACATGAACTGCCCGCGGACCTGGCCGTCGCGGCTCTCCTCGGTGTTCAGGGTCAGGTCGAACTTGGCGATGCCGCTGTCCAGCTCCAGGCTTTCCAGCTGCAGGCCGCCAGGCAGCTCGCGCAGGGCATCGCGGCGGCTCGGCTGGTGGTTGCAGGCTACCTGGAACAGCGGGTTGTAGCTCAGGCTGCGCTCGGGTTGCAGCGCATCCACCAGTTGCTCGAACGGCAGGTCCGGGTTGGCCTGGGCGCCCAGCACGGCTTCTCGGGTGCGGGCCAGGAACGCGCTGAAGGATTCGTCGCCGTCGATGCGCGCGTGCAGCACCTGGGTATTGACGAAGAAGCCGATCAGCCTTTCGCTCTCGGCGCGGCCACGGCCGGCGATGGGCACGCCGACGCGCAGCTCGCGCTGGCCGCTGTAGCGCGACAGCAGCAATTGATAGGCGGCGAGGATCAGCATGAACAGCGTGGCGCCCTGCCCGCGCGCCAGGTCGCGCAGCGCGTCGCTCAACTCGCGCGGCAACTCGAAGTCGAAGGTGGCGCCGCGGTAGCTCTGCACCAGCGGCCGCGGCCGGTCGCCCGGCAGGGTCAGCAGCAGGGATTCGTCGCCCAGCTGCTCCCTCCAGTAGGCAAGCTGCCGCTCGCCCTCTCCGGCCGCCAACCACAGGCGCTGCCAGCGGGCCATGTCGCTGTACTGGATCGGCAGCTCGGCCAGGTCGGCTTTTGAGCCCTGCACCTCGGCGCTGTACAGCACCGCGAATTCATCGATCAGCACACCGATGGACCAGCCATCGGCAATGATGTGGTGCAGGTTCACCAGCAACAACGCTTCACCCGGCAGGCGCGCCAAATGCAGGCGCAGCAGCGGGCCTTCGGCGAGGTCGAAGGAACGTTGCGCGCAGTGGTTCAGCCATTGGCGAGCTTCTGCTTCGTGCTGGAAATCCTGCCGCTCCAGGTATGCCGGCCCAGGCAGCAGGATGCACTGCATGACTTCGTCACCCGGCGCTGGTAGGGCGTATAACGCGTCAGCGTTATACGCCGAGACATCGTGGCCAGGCTCTGGCGCATAACGCGCAGCGTTATGCGCCCTACGGAAGACGGTGCGCAGGCTTTCATGGCGCGCGATCAGTGCGGTGAAGGCGCGCTCCAGCGCGCCTTCGTCCAGCGCGCCGCGCAGGCGCACGGCGGCCGGGATGTTGTAGGCGGCGCTGTGCGGCTCCATCTGCCAGAGGAACCACAGGCGCGCCTGGGCCGCCGAGAGCGGCGCGTACTCGCGCCCTTCGCGGAGGATCGGCAGGCGCGAGAGGCTCACGCCCTTCTCACGCAGCTGACGCAGGAAGACGATCTGCTTGTCCTCGGGCAGCGCGCCAAGGCGCTCCGCGACCTGTTTCAGCTGGGCGTCCATCGGTTGAGTCATTCCCCCACTCATCAGAGATTCTCCAGCTCGCCGAGCAGTTCATCCATCAGGTCCAGTTCCTCTTCCGCGCTGGCGGAGCTTGCCCGCTGGGCTTCGATCCAGGCGGCCAGCGCCTCGATGTTGCTCAGCTCGAACAGGCGATGCAGCGGCAGCTCAAGGCCCAGGCGCTGACGCAGGGTCAGGCCGACCTGGGTGAGCAGCAGTGAATGGCCGCCCAGTTCGAAGAAGTCGTCGTGCAGGCTGACACGATCCACCTGCAACACGTGCTGCCAGATACCGGCCAGCTCGACTTCCAGGTCGCTGCGCGGCGCCACGTATTCGCGCAGGCGCTCGCCCAGTTGCGGGTCCGGCAGGGCCTTGCGGTCCAGCTTGCCGTTGGGTGACAGCGGCATGGCGTCGAGGGCGATGATCCGCGACGGCACCATGTAGTCCGGCAGCTCGCCTTGCAGCGCCTGGCGCAGGGCTTCGGGCTCGGCGCTGGCGACAACGTAGGCCAGCAGCACGCCGTCCTTCGCCACCACCACCGCTTCGCTGACCTCCGGCTGCGCTTGCAGGCGGGCCTCGATCTCGCCCAGCTCGATGCGCAGGCCGCGAATCTTCACCTGGTGGTCGAGGCGCCCCAGGTATTCGATGGCGCCGTCTTCACGCTGGCGAGCCAGGTCGCCGGTGCGATAGAGGCGTTCGCCGCTCCCAAAGGGATCAGCGACGAAGCGCTCGGCGGTCAGGCCGGGGCGCGCGTGGTAACCGCGCGCCAGGCCCGCGCCACCGATGTACAGCTCACCGGCCACACCCTGCGGCACCGGCTCCAGGCGCTCGTCCAGCAGTACCAGACGCAGGTTGTCGATGGGCCGGCCGATGGGCACGACGTGCCGCGCGTTGTCCTCGTCGCAGGCCCAGAAGCTGACGTCGATCGCCGCCTCCGTCGGGCCGTAGAGGTTGTGCAGCTTCGCGCTGCTGCGCTGGCGGAACTGCTGCTGCAGCTCATAAGGCAGCGCCTCGCCGGAACACATCACCTGCAACAGCGACGGGCAGCGCTCCAGTTCGCCGGAAGCGACGAAGGCCTGCAACATCGAGGGTACGAAGTGCAGCGTAGTGACCTGCCCCGCCTCGATCACCTGGCGCAACGCTGCCGGATCGCGGTGCGCGCCGGGCGCAGCCACCACCAGCGCCGCACCGGTCATGAGCGGCCAGAAGAACTCCCACACCGACACGTCGAAGCTGAACGGGGTCTTCTGCAACACGCGGTCGGAGGCATCCAGCGCGTAGGCTTTCTGCATCCAGTGCAAGCGGTTGACCAGTGCGCGATGGCTGTTGCCGGCGCCCTTGGGTTTGCCCGTAGAGCCGGATGTGTAGATGAGGTACGCAAGATTCTGCGGGCTGCCGGCGATGGCCGGGTTCTGCTCGGAGGCCGTGGCGATCTCGCTCCACTGGCTGTCCAGGCAGATCAATCGGGCCTCGCTCGCCGGCAAGCGATCCAGCAGGTGTTGCTGAGTCAGCAGCAGACCCACGCCGCTGTCGCTGAGCATGTGTTGCAGGCGGTCCTGCGGGTAGTCCGGGTCCATCGGCACGTAGGCGCCGCCGGCCTTGACGATGCCCAGCAGGGCCACCACCAGTTCCAGCGAACGCTCGGCGGCCACGCCGACCAGTACATCCGGGCCGACGCCCTGGCTACGCAGCCAATGCGCGAGCTGGTTGGCGCGGGCGTTGAGCTGGGCGTAGCTCAGGCGCTGGTCAGCGAATTGCAGGGCCAGCGCATCCGGGGTCGCGGCAACCTGGCGCTCGATCAGCTCCTGCAGCTGCACATCGGCCGGGAACCTCGCCTCGGTGTCGTTGAAGCGTTGCAGCAGCGAGTGGCGCTCGGCGTCGGCCAGTTGGCTGACCCGGCCCAGCGGGCGTTCGGCGTCTTCCACCAGGGTCAGCAGCAGGTGCTCGAAGTGGCCACGCAGTTGCTCGACCTGGCTCGCGCTCAGGCGGTCGGCGCGGTAGGTGTAGCGCACGTCCAGCTGCTCGCCGGCGCTGGCCACCAGGGCCAGGGCGTAGTTGGTGCCGTCCACCGGGCGATGGCCGAGGATCCGCAGATCATCATTGCCCGAAGACGCCAGCGCTGCGTCCATGGGGAAGTTCTCGAACACGATGAGACTGTCGAACAGCGCCTGCCCACCGCGGCCGGCCCAGCGCTGGATGTCGTACAGCGGCGTGTGCTCGAACTCGCGCACGTCGAGGTTGAAGGCCTGCAGCTGGCGCAGCCAGTCGCCGACGCACTGGGCGTCATCCGGGCTTTGCAGGATCGGCAGTGTGTTGATGAACAGGCCGAGGCTCTCCTCCGCGCCCGGCAAGGTGGCCGGTCGCCCGGCCACGGTGGCGCCGAAGGTGACGCTGCGCTGGCCGCAGTAACGTTGCAGCAGCAGCGCCCAGGCGCCCTGCACCAGGGTGTTGAGGGTGATGCGCTGGGCCTGGGCAAAGCGTTGCAGCGGCGCGCAGTCGAGGCGGCTGTGCAGTTCGCGCAGCGGCTCGTCACGGAACCCGGCGTTGCAGGCGGTGGCCAGCAGGGTCGGCTCATCGAACTCTTTCAGGCGTTCGCGCCAGAAGGTCTCACCGGCGGCGCCGTCCTGGGCGTGCAGCCAGGCGATGTAATCGCCGTACTGCGCGGCGGGCACCGGCAGGGTTTCACCACGGTAGAGAGCGAGCACTTCGCCGATCAGCCGCGCACTGCTCCAGCCGTCCAGCAGCAGGTGGTGGCAGGTCCAGATCAGGTGGTAGCGACGCTCGCCCAGCCTCACCAGCGCCAGGCGCTGCAGCGGTGGCTTGGCCAAGTCAAAGGCGAGGTTGCGCTGGGCATCAGCGACGCTTTCCAACTGCTGCGCGCTGACCGGCTGATCGCGCCAGTCGAAGGACTGTAGCGGCAGTTGCACGTCGTGCAGGACGAACTGCAGCGGCGCCGCATCCGCATTGGCGAGGAAGCCGGTGCGCAGGTTGGCATGGCGCGCAATGACCGCGCGCCAGGCGTCGAGGAAGCGGGCTTCATCGAGGCCATCGAGATCGACGCGCAGCTGGTTGACGTAGAGCGAGGAACCCGGCACGTCGAGGGCGTGGAACAGCATGCCCTGCTGCATCGGCGACAGCGGATAGAGATCGTCCACGCCGGCCGGCAGCGGCAGTGCATCGAGCTGTTGCTGGTCGAGCCCGAGCAGCGGCAGTTCGCTGGCTTGCAGCGGGCGTGGCGTATTCAGGCAATAAGCGACCAGCGCCTGCAATTCGGCGCGCAGCAGCGCTTGCAGCTCGTCGATGTCGGCAGCGTCGAACATGAAGCGGCTGTAGGTGACTTCCAGGCTCAGCTCACCGCCGAGCACACGGCCGGCGTAGACCAGCGCATTGCCTAGCGCGGCATTCAGCGGTTGGCTACGGCCTACACCTTCGAAGGCCGGCAGGAAGTCGGCGTCGGCAAACGCCTGGTCGAGCTGGCCGAGGTAGTTGAAGGTCACCTGCGGCGCCGGCAGGTCACGCAGGCTGGCCGCGTGCTGGCTGAGATAGCGCAGTTGGCCGTAACCCATGCCGGCGCGCGGCAGGTTGCGCAGGTGTTCGCGGGCGGCGCGCAGGTCCGCGCCCGGCTCGCCGCCGGCATGCAGGCGGACAGGGTAAAGCGCGGTGAACCAGCCCACGGAACGGCTCAGGTCCAGCGCCGCTTCGCCATCGACGGCATCCCGGCCGTGACCTTCCATCTCCACCAGCGCGGAGGTTTCGCCAGTCCAGGCACACAGGGCGCGGGCCAGCGCGGTCAGCAGCAGGTCGTTGATCTGCACGCGCTGCGCCTTCAGTGCCGGGCCGAGCAGTTGGCGGGTGGTATCAGCGTCGAGGCTGAAGCGCGCATTGGCGGCTTCTTTCCAGGTGCCCGGAACATCGGTGCGGGCACGCTTGAGCGACGGCGCACCGCGCAGTTCGCCTTGCCAGTAAGCCAGCTCGGCAGCGACTTCGGCGCTGTTGGCGGCCGCCTGCTGGCGCGCGCTCCAGGCCTGGTAGCTGTCGCTGCGCGGCAGCGCGGCCGGAGTGCGGCCGGCGCGCAGTTCGCGGTAGGCGTACTGAAGGTCCTCCAGCAGGATGCGCCAGGACACGCCATCCACCGCCAGGTGGTGGATGACCAGCAGCAGGCGTTCGCCGCCGCTTTCCAGCGTGACGTGCATGGCGCGCAGCAGCGGGCCGTTGGCGATATCCAGGCTGGCCTGGGCATCGTCGCACAGACGTTCCAGGGTGCGGGCGTCGGCGGCACGGCGGCGCCACAGGAGGGTCATGTCCAGCGGCCCCTGTTCCGCGTAGCGCTGGCGGCTGCCGTCGAAGCGCAGTCGTAGTGCGTCGTGCTGGCCGACCAGCCAGTGCAGGCCACGGGCCAGGGCATCGCCATCCAGCGCTTCACGCGGTTGCAACAGCAGCGCCTGGTTCCAGTGGTGACGCTGGGCGCTCGGTACACGCTCGAAGAAGCGCGCCTGCACCGGCGACAAGACGACTTCGCCAGTGATGGCGGTAACCGGCGCCGGAGCAGCAGCGGCAGACGGCGCGCGACTTTCCAGCCACTGCGCGAGCTGGCGGACGCTCTGGCGCTCGAACAGCTGTTTCGGACTGAGCTTGTAACCCAGCTTACGGATACGCGCGATGATCTGCAGGCTGAGGATGGAGTCGCCGCCCAGTTCGAAGAAGTTGTCCTCGGCACCGACGCGCTCGACCTTCAGCACCGCCTGCCAGATGTCGGCGATGCGCTGCTCCAGTTCGCTCAGCGGCGCGCTGTCCACTGCCTTGGCGACCGACTCGGCACGCGGCAGGGCCTTGCGGTCCACCTTGCCGTTGGCGTTCAGCGGCAGGCGTTCCAGCAGGATCAGCTGGGCCGGCAGC
Source organism: Pseudomonas sp. PVC-3-1 (assembly GCF_057444315.1). Lineage (NCBI taxonomy): Bacteria > Pseudomonadati > Pseudomonadota > Gammaproteobacteria > Pseudomonadales > Pseudomonadaceae > Pseudomonas > Pseudomonas sp. PVC-3-1. The sequence continues at coordinate 4,012,855 of NZ_CM172023.1, read as the reverse complement.
AGGTATTCCGGGACCTCACCGGCCAAGGCTTCGCGCAGCGCTTCCACGCTCTGGCCCTCGGCAACGGCCCAGGCGAAAAGCTTCATCGGGCCATCGCCCTCACGCTCGGCCAGGGCCACGGCATCGCGCACGCCCGGCAGGCGCTTGAGTGCTTGCGCCAGTTCGCCCGGCTCGACGCGATAGCCGCGAATCTTCACCTGATCATCCACGCGGCCGAGGAATTCCACAGCGCCGTGACGGTTCAGGCGTACTCGGTCGCCACTGCGGTACAGGCGCTCGCCTTCGCCGTCTGCAAGATCAGCTGCGAAGCGCTCCGCCGTCATTTCCGGCTGGCCGAGATAGCCCAGTGCCAGGCCGGCACCACCGATGTACAACTCGCCCGCTACGCCCGGCAGCAGGTCACGACCCTTCTCGTCGAGCACGCGGATGGCGGTGTTGGCCAACGGCGTACCGATGGGCAGGCTGGCCGCCGGCAGATCCTCCACCAGCGACCATTCGTGGGTCAGCACGCCAACGGTGGATTCGCTGGGGCCGTAGTGGTTGACGATGCGCAGCTTGGGCGCGAGTTCGCGGATGGGTTGCAGCAGCGCGCGGTCACAGGCTTCACCGCCCAGCACCAGCAGGCGGCGTGGCAGCACAGCGGCGGCATTGGGCGCGGCGGCCAGCAGGCCAGCGAGGTGGCTGGGGACGATCTTCAGCACATCCACTTCGCGCATGAACTGCGAGAAGCGCTCGGCGTCGGCCACCGCCTGGGCATCGGCCAGGTGCAGACGCCCCCCGCCGCACAGCGCGCCGAACAGCGTGGTATGGCCGAGGTCGGCAGCCACCGAGGAAACCATCGCCATGCCCAGGCCCTGGGCGCGGCCCTGGTCCAGCTGCAGTCGCTCGAGCACGGCCTGCACATAGTTGGCCAGCGCCGCGTGGCTGACGCGCACGCCCTTGGGCTGGCCAGTGGAGCCGGAGGTGAAGATGACGTAGGCGGCCTGCTGCGGATCGATGCTCCGAGCAGGCGCGGCGGCACTGCCCTGCTCCGGGCCACCCACAGGTATCAGCGAGGCTGCTTCACCGAAGGTTTCCAGCAGGGCAGGTTCGGTCACCAGTACGCGGCCGATACCGTTGTCCTGGATCAGCTGACGCAGGCGTTCGGCAGGCTGCGCCGGGTCCAGCGGCACGTAAGTGGCGCCGGCCTTGAGCACACCCAGCAGCAGGAGCACCCACTGCGCGCTGCGTTGCTGGCAAATGGCGATGCACTCAACCGGCTCCACACCGCTGTCGATCAGCGCGTTGGCCAGGCGATTGCTGCGCGCATCCAGCTCGGCATAGCTGTAGCGCACGCCCTCATCCTGTACCGCAATGGCATCCGGTTGCGCGGCAACTTGCGCGGCGAACAGTCCGAGCACGTCCTGCTGCGGCCACTGCCGGGCTTCGCCACGGCGACGCGAGGCCACCGGGCGCGGCAGCTCGCCCAGCGCACGCTGCGGCTCGGCGCACAGCTGGCGCAGCAGTGCTTCGAACTGGCCGGCGATGGCAGCGACGCTGTCCTCGTCGAACAGGTCGCGGGCATAGACGAAGCTGCCGCGCAGTTCATCGCCCGGCTGGCCGCTGGCGTCCAGCGCCTCGGCCATGTCCAGGGCCAGGTCGAAGCGTGCGCCGTACTGTTCCTCGCTGAACAGTTCCAGCTTCAGCGCGCCGGCGTCGGGCAGGCGGCTGACGTCGAAGCCGAAGTTGAATTTCACCTGCACCAGCGGGTTGTAGGCCAGGCTGCGTTCGGGTTGCAGCGCTTCCACCAGCTGTTCGAACGGCAGGTCCTGGTTCACTTGCGCGCCCAGCGCCAGAGGCTTGAGGCGGGCCAGCAACGCGGCGAAGGATTCGTCGTCGGCAAGCTGGCACGGCATGACCTGGGTGTTGACGAAGAAACCGATCAGCCCTTCGGTTTCCAGCTGCTGACGGTTGGCGATGGGCACCGCGATGTGCAGGTCGCGCTGGCCGCTGTAGCGCTGCATCAGCACCGCGTAGGCGCCAAGCAGCAGCATGAACAGGGTGACGTCCTGTTCGCGAGCCAGTTGTTTCAGGCGCGCACCGAGACCGGCATCCAGGCTGAAGCCGAGGCTGCCACCGCGGTAGCTCTGCACGGCCGGGCGCGGCCGGTCGGCAGCCAGTTCCAGGACAGGGGTGTCCTGGCCGAGTTGCTCAGTCCACCAGTTGAGCTGACGCTGGCCCTCCTCGCCCGCCAGCAGCTCGCGCTGCCACTGGGCGTAGTCGGCGTACTGCACCGGCAGCACCGGCAGTTGCAGGTCCTCGCCAGCGGCGAAGGCGCCGTAGAGACGGCTGAATTCGTCCACCAGCACGCGGATCGACCAGCCATCGGAGACGATGTGGTGCATCGTCAGCAGCAGCACGTGGTCGGCATCGGCCAGCCTGATGAGGGTCAGGCGCAGCAACGGGCCGTTGCGCAGGTCGAACGGGCGCTGTGCTTCTTCCTCCGCCAGACGGCGGGCGGCGCTTTCGGGGTCTTTTTCAGCGGACAGATCGACCCTCGCGAGATCCAGGGGTTGCGCCGGCTGGATACGCTGGAAGGCCTGGCCGTCCACTTCATCGAAGGTGGTGCGCAGGGTTTCATGGCGCGCCACCAGGGCATCGAAGGCACGGCGCAGCGCGGACTCATCCAGCTCGCCGCGCAGGCGCAGGGCGCCCGGCACGTTGTAGGCGACGCTGGCCGGCTCCATCTGCCAGAAGAACCACAGGCGGCTCTGGGCGGCGGACAGCGGCAGGTCGCCGTCGCGCGGCAAGGCTTGCAGTACCGGGCGCGCACTGGGGGCAAGCACCTTCAGGCGTCCCGCGAACTCGCCCAGGCGGCTGGCCTCGAACAGATCGCGCAACGGGACTTCGCAGCCCAGGTCACGGCGCAGGCGGGAGATGACCTGCGTGGCCAGCAGCGAATGGCCGCCCAGCTCGAAGAAGTCGTCCTCGCGGCCTACGGCCGGCAAGCCGAGCACTTCGGCCCAGACAGCAGCCACGCGGCTTTCCAGGCCGTCTCGCGGGGCCTCGGTGGTGCTGGCTGCGTCCTGGGGCTCCGGCAATGCCTTGCGGTCGATCTTGCCGTTGGCATTGAGCGGCATCTGGTCGAGCACGAGGAGGCGCGACGGCACCATGTAGTCCGGCAGTTGTGCGCGCAGCGCAGCTTTCAAGGCGTCTTCGGCAAGCGCTTCGCCGACGACATAGCCCAGCAGGCGCTTGCCACGCTCGCTGTCACGGGCGATCACTGCCGCTTCGCGCACGCCGGGCAGCGCACGCAGGCGGGACTCGATCTCGCCCGGCTCGATGCGGAAGCCGCGGATCTTCACCTGCTGGTCGACGCGGCCGAGGTAGTCCAGCGCGCCGTCTTCACGCCAGCGCACGCGGTCACCGCTGCGGTACAGGCGAAGGCCGTCGGCATACGGGTCGGCGACGAAGCGTTCGGCGGTCATGCCGGCGCGCTGGTGGTAGCCGCGAGCCAGGCCATGCCCGCCGATGTACAGCTCCCCAGCCACGCCGCGCGGCAGCGGTTGCAGGCGGTCGTCGAGGATGTACAGGCTGCGTTCGCCGACCACCTCGCCGATGGGCGCGTAAGCGGCGCCGCACGTGGTACGCGCGTCGGCCTTCCAGAGCATCGGGGTGACCACGGTTTCAGTCGGGCCGTAGCCGTTGATCAGGTGCTGTGGCTTCAGCGCCTGGTGCGCCAACTGGTAGGCCGCTTCGGGCACCGCGTCGCCACCGAAGCAGTAGATGCGCATGCTCGGCGCGTGGCCGTGGATCATGGCCTGCTCGGCCAACTGTTGCAGGTAGGCCGGCGGGAAGGCCGCGACGGTCACTTCATGGCGGCGCAGTTGCTCGAGCGTCTGCTCGGCAGTCCATAGCGCGTCGTTGCGGATCAGCAGGCTGCCACCATGGGACAGCGCGGTAAGCCAGCGCTCGTGGGCACCGTCGAAGGCGAAGGACATGAAGATCAGTTCGCGATCTTCGCTGGTCATCGCGTAGCGCTGGCCGATGGCGCGGCAGTGCGCGGCGATCTCGCCGTGGGCCACGGCAACGCCCTTGGGCTGGCCAGTGGAGCCGGAGGTGTAGATCAGGTAGGCAAGATTCCGCGCCTGGATGCGCACCAGCGGGCGCACAGCCAGGGCGTTGGCGAGGTCGGCCTCTTCCAGCACCAGGCGCTCGACGCCCTCGGGCAGTGGCAGGCGCTCGGCCAGTGCAGCATTGGTCAGCAGCAGGTCGACGCCGGCGTCCTGCATCAGCCAGGCCAGGCGCTCCGCGGGGTAGTCGACGTCCAGCGGCAGGTAGGCGCCGCCGGCCTTCATGATGGCCAGCAGGGCCAGCGGGATGTCCACGCCGCGCGGCAGCGCCACGGCAACCCGGCGTTCCGGGCCGATACCGCGCTGGATCAGGCGCTGCGCCAGGCGGTTGGAGCGATCCTCCAGTTCGGCGAAGTTCACTTCGCGCTGCTCGTCGATCAGCGCGACCTTGGCCGGATGACGGCGGGCCTGGGCGGCGATGGTCTCGCTCAGCGCCTCGAACACCGGCGCATCACCGGCGACGGCGATGCTCCAGTCGCTGGCGGGCAACCAGTCGCGGGCGTCCAGTACGGCGTCAGCATTCATCTGCGGCAAGGCGTGCAGCAGGTCGAGGAAGTGCCCGACCAGGCGCTGCATGCCCGCGGCGGCATAACGCTCGCGGGCATAGCAGACGCTCAGACGCAGGGTCTGCTCTCCTTCGCGGACGCGCAGCACCAGGTCGAACGGGGTTTCCAGGTCGAGCTGCTCCAGGGCCTCCACGCTGACGCCCGGCAGGCCGTTGCCGGCGCGCGGCTGCCACTGGTGGTCGAAGGCCACCTGGCACAGCGGATGGCGGCCGTGGCCACGTTCGGGCTGCAGGGCTTCCACCAGTTGTTCGAACGGCAGACCCTGGTGCGCCTGGGCTTGCAGCAGGTCGTCGCGCAGTTGGCGGAGAACGCCGCGCAGGCTGGCGCCTTCGGGCAGCTCGCTGCGCAGCACCAGCAGGTTGACGAAGAAGCCGACCAGTCGCTCGCTGTCGAGCTGTTCGCGACCGGCCTGGGTCAGGCCGATGCGCAGATCGTGCTGGCCGCTGTAGCGTTGCAACAGCAGGTTGTAGGCGCTGAGCAGGAGCATCGGCAGGGTCGCGCCATGGGCCTGGGCCAAGGTACGCAATTTGCCGGTCAGGTCCGCATCGACTTCCTGTTCGATCAGTGCGGCGCTCTGGCCTTTTTCACCGGTCGTGAACGGCAATTCCAGCGGTGCATGGGCGCTACCCAGGCGCTCGCTCCACCAGTCCAGCAGACGGGCACCCTCGCCCGCCTCCAGCCTGACCTGCTGGGCGGCTGCGAGATCGAGGTACTGGCGCGACAGCGCCGGCAGCACCGGCTCGCGCTGCTCGACAATGGCGCGGTAGCACTCGGCAAATTCGTCCAGCAGCAGGTTCAGCGACCAGCCGTCGGCGATGATGTGATGCACGCAGAGCAGCAGCGCCTGGCGGCCACCGCCGAGGTTCTGCAGGCGCAGGCGCAACAGCGGGCCGGCGGCCAGGTCGAACGGCTGCGCAGCAAAGGCATCGGCGTCCTCGCGGGCAGCGATGTCACGGCGGGCGTTGCCCAGCGAGCTGAAATCGCTTTCGGTCAGCTCCACTTGCGTGGCGTCGGACAGGCTCAGCGAGACTTCACCATCCGCCTGTTCGATGAAGCGGCTACGCAGGGTTTCATGGCGGCCCAGCAGCATCGCGAAGGCTTGCTCCACCGCGGGGCGGCGCAGCTCGCCGCGCAGGTTCATGCGTCCGGCGATGTGGTAGACGGCGCTTTCCGGTTCCAGCTTCCAGAGGAACCAGAGGCGACGCTGGGCCGGCGACAGCGGCAGCAATCCGTCACGCGGGACCTGTGCCACGGCCTCGACCTGGGTGGTCGGCAAGGCGGCCAGCGCAGCGACGAAGGCACCCAGTTCCGGCGCTTCGAACAGCCGGCGCAACTCCACGGCGCGGCCGAGACGCTCGCGCAGGCGTGCCATCAGTTGAGTGGCCTTGATGGAGTTGCCACCCAGGGCGAAGAAGTTGTCGTCACGGCGGATCGCCGGCAGCTCCAGCACTTCGCTCCACAGCGCGGCGATGGCTTGCTCTTCAACGGACAACGGCGCGACCGGCTTGGCGCTGGCGCCATCGCTGATCGGCTCGCCGGCACGCTGGATCGCATAGGCTTGCAGGCTGCCGTCCCGCAACTGGGCGCGGCACGCCGAGCGCTGCAGCTTGCCGCTGGAGGTCTTGGGCAGTGCGCCGGGCTCCAGCAGCGCCACCACCAGCGGCGCCTCCTGGAAGGTTTCCGCCACGGCGGCGGAGATGGCCTTGGCCAGCGCCTCGGCGGAGATCAGCTTGCGCACGCTGCGCCCGACCTCGGCGGCGATACCGATGCCGTCGCGGCCCTGGTGTTCGATGGCGAAGGCGGAAACCCGGCCCTTGCGCACCAGGTCCACCTCCTCCTCCACGCAGCGTTCCAGGTCCTGAGGGTAGAGGTTCTGGCCACGGACGATGAGCATGTCCTTCAGGCGACCGGTGACGAACAGCTCGCCGTTGTGCAGGAAGCCCAGGTCGCCGGTACGCAGCCAGGTGCGGCCATCCTTCTCGACGAAGGTGCGCGCGCTGGCTTGCGGGTTGCGCCAGTAACCGAGGGCGACGCTGGGGCCGCTGCTCCAGATTTCGCCGACGCGGTCCGGGCCGAGGGTCTCGCCGCTCAGCGGGTCGACCAGTTGCACGTCGTGGTCCGGCTGGGTGCGGCCGCAGTTGATCAGCGAGGTACCGCGCCCCGGGCGGGCGATGTTTTCACCCAGGGCGTTGAGGTCGACTTCCAACTGCGCAATGCCTTCCCCACGCACGCCACCGGTGACGAACAGGGTCGCTTCGGCAAGGCCGTAGCAGGCATAGAAGGAAGAGGCGTCGAATTGTGCCGGGGCGAACCAGGCGGCGAAGCGCTCCAGGGTGTCCGGGCGGATCGGCTCGGAGCCGGAGAAGGCCACGCGCCATTTGCTCAGGTCGAGGCCTTCCAGGGCGGATTCGTTGACCCGCTCGCAGCACAGGCGATAGGCGAAGTCCGGGCCGCCGCTGACGGTGCCGCCGAAGCGCGCGATGGCTTCCAGCCAGCGGCGCGGGCGTTCGAGAAAGTAGCGCGGCGACATCAGCACACACTCGATACCGCTGTAGATCGGCTGCAGCAGGCCACCGATCAGGCCCATGTCGTGGAACAGCGGCAGCCAGCTGACGATCACGTCGTCGTCACCGATGCCGAAGCCGTGACGGATCAGGCGCTCGTTGGCGACCAGGTTGCCATGGCTGACCTGCACGCCCTTGGGCGTCGAGGTGGAGCCGGAGGTGTACTGCAGGAAGGCGATGTCGTCATCGGCCAACTCGGGCATCTGCCACTCCACGGCCAGCGCCGGGTTGGCCTGGTCCACCGCCAGCAGCAGCGGGCTGTCGCCGTTCTCGCGCTCGCACGCCGGGCGCAGCGCTTCGATCAGCGTGGAGTCGGTGAGCACCAGGCTGGGCTCAGCGTCGTCGAGGATCGAGCGCAGGCGCGCCAGGTGCTGCGGGCGCACCGACTCCGGCGGATAGGCCGGCACGGCGATGATCCCTGAGTAAAGGCAGGCGAAGAACGCCGTGACGTATTCAGGACCGCTGGGCAACAGCAGCACGGCGCGGTCGCCTTGCCGGCCGTGGCGCAGCATCCAGGCGGCCATGGCGCGAGCGCGTTCGTCCAGTTCGCGGAAGCTGATGGGCTGTTCGACGTTCTCGGCGATGAATCGCAGGGCGGTCTTGCGCGGCATTTCGCAGGCGCGTTGCAGCAGGGCCTCGACCAGGTTTCCTGCGGCTTCGTAACGGTCGTTCATGACATCACCTGTTCTGGCGGCGGGCGCGTGGGGCCCGCCGGAGGAAATTCGTGGGGCTTACCGGGCCATGGCCGTGGCAGGCGCTGACCCGGTACTCCGAATTGTTCCCTCTCCCTTCATGGGGGGGGACGCCTAGTCAGAGGGCTAGGGAGATGGTGCTACCGGTCACTCTGGCGCTGGGCGCTACCCGTGCGGCGTTCAGCCTTGTGCGTCTGCGCCATGCCCTTGCGCCATCGCCACCACCACCTTGCGCGGCCCGCTGAACGGCGAGCGCGCATGGGCGGCGAGCATGTTGTCGAGCATCAGGACGTCGCCGCTGTACCAGGGGAAGCTCACCTTGGCCTCCTCCAGCACGCCGCGCACTTCGTCGAGTACCGAGGGTTCGATGGGGCTGCCGTCGCCGTAGTAGACGTTGCGCGGCAGGTCTTCCTCGTCGACGATTTCCAGCAGACTCTCACGCACTTCCGGCGGCAGGTTGGAGACGTGGAACAGGTGCGCCTGGTTGAACCACACCCAGTCGTGGGTGACCGGGTGCCGGGCCACCGCCTGGCAGACCTGGCGGGTGCGCAGCTCGCCGTCTTCCTTCCACTCCCAGCCGATCTGGTGGGCCTTGCAGTAGGCCTCCACCACGGCCGGATCGTCGCTGTTGAAGACCTGCTCCCAGGCTACGTCCAGGCCGTTGCCGAAGTTGCGGGTGTACATCAGCCCTCGCTCGCTGAAGCGCCGGCGAATGCCTTCATCCACCTTGCGGTAGATCTCGCGGCTGTCAGCGATGGGCGTCTCGCCGCCGCTCTGCGCGGCCTGCACGCAGTAGAACCAGATTTTCATCGGCCACTCGCGGGTGTAGGCCTGCTCGTTGTGCAGCGGGATGTGCTGGTGCGGCGGGTATTCGGTGGAGGTGTACACGCCGCTGGTGACGTTGCTGCGCGGGGTGGAGCCGAACTCGTAGTTGAGCAGCGGATGGCCGAAGCCGGCGGCAAACTCGCGGAAGCGCTCCGCCGCACCGACCTGGAAGCCACGGAAGAGAATGCCGGCGCAGACCGGCAGGCGCTCATCCACCAGCGGGCGCAACTCGGCCAGGGCGTCGAGCAGGTCGACTTCTTCGCCGCGGGCCTGAACCAGCAGCGGCAGGCCGCCGCGCGCTTCGGCCAGGGGAGCAATGTCAAACAGAGTGGAGGTGGGCATCTGGGTCTCCGCTTGGATCGATCAGGCCAGCGCTGCGCTGGTCGAATGGCCAGGCTGGCGCAGGCGGCCGAGCAGCAGCTCGAGCAGGCGCGCCTCGCTTGCGTTGAGGAAGAAATGGCCACCGTCGAGCATCTCCAGGGAGAAGCCCGCGCTGGTCTCGTCCTGCCACGCGGACAGGGAATCCACCGAGAGCCGGTCGGCCTTGCCGCCGAACACGTGGATCGGGCAGGCCAGCGGTGCACGGGGGCGATAGTCGTAGAGGCCGCAGAGGAGGAAGTCGGCGCGCATCACCGGCAGGGTCAGGCGCAGCATTTCCTCGTCGGCAAACACTGCTTCGGGCGTGCCACCGAGACGGCGCATACGCTCGATCAGCTGGGCGTCGCTCTGCTCCTGCGCCAGCTCGCGATGGCTGTCGCGCCGCGCCGGCGCGGAGGCCGCCGAGGCGAACAGTGCCTGCGGCATCGGCAGGCCACGCTCGCGCAGGGCGTGGGCCAGCTCGAAGGCCAGCAGACCGCCGAGACTGTGACCGAAGAGGGCGTAAGGCTGGTCCAGACGCGCGGCGATTTCATCCGCCAGTTGGCCGGCCAGGGCGCGCAGGTCGGTCTGCAGGTTTTCGGCGAAGCGCCGGCCACGGCCGGGCAGCTCCACCGGGCAGACTTCGATCCAGCCCGGCAATTGGCGTTTCCAGCGGGCATAGACCATCGCGCTGGCGCCGGAGTACGGCAGGCAGAACAGACGCAGCATGGGTTACTGCCCCTCGGCCATCTTCTGCCGCAGGCTCAGCGGGCGCATGTCGGTCCAGTTGGCTTCGACGAAGGCCAGGCAATCGGCCTTGCTCCCCTGCTTGCCGGCTTCGCGCCAGCCGGCCGGGACTTCCTTGTAGTCCGGCCACAGCGAGTACTGCTCTTCACCGTTGACCAGCACCTTGTAAACCGCATCTTCGCGATCGAACGCCATCGCCCTTCTCCTTCAGCTGTATGGGATGCCGGCCACCGGCCATTACCGATGTTTTCCAGCTCTGCCATGAAGACGAGAGAGGCAATGAAATAGTTAGTGTTCTCGGATGCGATTAATTCTCATAAGATATGCGCCGGCGAAATTTCCTGGCTTGCCCTTCACCCATGTGCCGAGAGATCTGACGAATGGATGCGAATGAAAAATCTTCACACTTGTGTGGGAACCCTGTCGCAGAGCGATAGTCGGAGTCTCTCGAATAAATTGATAATAATTATCATTTGATCTAGATTGACCGCCTCAACCCATGTGGACGTCCCCGCCTCCGCCGCCGCATAGGAAACCCTTGCATGTCCAAGCCAATGCCCGCCGAGTCGCGCCCTGCTCTGCACGAGCTGTTCGCTACGCACCGGCAGACCTTCATCAATGCGGCAGCACGCATCCTCGGCTGCCGCAGCCATGCCGAAGACGTGGTCCATGATGCGTACATCAAGCTCAATGCGAGCGACCTCACTCCCGGCATCCAGTCGCAGAGCGGCTACCTGATGCGCGTGGTGCGCAACCTGGCCATCGACCTCTATCGTCGCCAGGCGCTGGAGAAGCGCTACTCGGGTAGCGAGGAAGAAGGCATGCACATCGCGACGCCATCCGCCTCACCGGAGATCGAGCACGAAGACCGGCAGACCCTGGAGGCCATTTCCAGCGCCCTGCAGAGCCTGCCCGAGCGCACGCGCTACGCCTTCGAGATGTATCGCCTGCACGGCCGCACACAGAAAGAAATCGCCGAGGAACTGGGCGTCTCCCCGACCCTGGTGAACTTCATGGTGCGCGACGCGCTGATCCACTGCCGCAAGACGCTCAAGGGTCTGGAAGACGGCAAGCGCTGAGCCTCAGCCTTCCGCCAGGGCGCGGAAGGTCGAGCGATACTGCTCCGGCGTGGTGCCCGACAACCGCCGGAACATTGCGATGAACGCCGAAGGGCTGCTGTAGCCCAGATTGAAGGCGATCTGCTGTACCCCTTCCCCGGATGCCAGTGCCTCGATAGCGGCGAGAAACCGCAGGCGCTGGCGCCATTCGCCGAACGACATCCCCAACTCGCGCTGACAGGCCCTTGCCAGGGTGCGCTCGGTGCTGTGCACGCGCTCGGCCCATTGCGCGAGAGTACGGTTGTCGCCGGGCTCGGCCTGCAGCGCAGCCAGCACTTCGCCCAGCGAGCCGCCATTGGCGTATGGCAGGTAATCGTCGTGGGGTTGCGCCGCTTGTAACTGGTCCATCACCACTTCGGCCAGGCGCTGATCCGCCGCGCTCTGCGGAATGTTCACCTGCCGCGCGGCGAAATCGGAAAGGATGGCCTTGAGGATATCGCTGATCGCCAGGGTGCACGGATTCTCGGGCAGTTTGCCGGCCAGTTCGACAGACACATACAGCGAGCGATAGACGATGGCCTGGCGGTTGTAGCAGCTGTGCTCACGCCCCGGCGGCACCCACACGGCGTATTGCGGCGGCGAGAGGAAACGCTGGCCGTCCACCTCCAGCTCCATCACCCCGTGCGACGCATAGTTGAGCTGGCCCCAGGCGTGGCGATGGCTGGGCGAATGGGTGCCGGCGTCGAATTCGTCATAGCGGAAGTACAGATCGGCGGGCAGCTGGTCGATGTCGGGCAGCGGAAGGGGGAGTACGCGGGTCATGTCCGAATGTCGGGGTGGATTGTCTGGATTTCATTATACGTCTGGATTCGGACGAGGCGAGAATGGGCGCCATCCATGGAGCCCTCTCCCCAGCCCTGGCTACGCGCCCCGCTCCAAAGGGAGAGGGAGCCGTTTGGCAGTCAGCGCAATAGCGGAGTCAGCCGGCTAACACTGGACTTTCCGGCAGCTCCAGACAGTCCCCTCCCTCTTCAGGGAGAGGGTTAGGGAGAGGGAAACAGCCCCACTCCGAAGCCAAACCCGAGCCCCGCAAGAATCCCATGAACTACCTGTTTCCCCTGCTGGCCGTGGTCATCTGGTCCGGCAATACCGTCGTCAACAAGCTCGCCGTGGGGCAGATCGCCCCCGCGGAAATCGGCTTCTACCGCTGGCTGCTGGCCGGCGCGCTGCTGACACCCTTCCTGCTGCGCGCCACCCTCGCCCACTGGCCGGCGATCCGCGCCAACCTGGGCAAGATCGTCACCCTCGGCCTGCTCGGCATGGCCGTCTACCAGTGCCTGGCGTACTACGCCGCCGCACTGACCTCGGCGACCAACATGGGCATCATCCTGTCGCTGATGCCGTTGATGTCCCTCGCCCTGGCGTCGATCCTGCTGCGCCACAAGCTGAGCGTCGCCGCGCTGCTCGGTGCGCTGGTATCCCTGGGCGGCGTGCTGCTGGTGATCACCCAGGGTAACCCGCGGCAGCTGATCAGCCACGGCGTGAACCTGGGCGACGGCATGATGATCGTCGCCACCCTCGCCTACGGCGTGTACGGGGTACTGCTGAAGAAGTGGAACCTGCCCTTGCCGCCACTGCTGATGCTGTATCTACAGGTGCTGGTGGCGATCGTCGCACTGGCGCCGCTTTACCTGGCCTCGCCGCACCACGGACTGAATGCCGCCAATTTGCCCTTGGTGCTCTACGCCGGGCTGCTGGCCTCCATCGTCGGTGCGCTGGCGTGGATGCAGGGCGTGCAGCGCATGGGGCCGAGCCGGATGGCACTGTTCTTCAACCTGCTGCCGGTGCTGACCGCCGCCATCGCCGCCGTGGTACTGGACGAGAAACTGACCAGCTACCATCTGGTTGGCGGTGCGCTGACCCTTGGGGGCGTGCTGCTGGCGGAACTTTGGCGGCCGCGGGCAAAACCCGCCGCGGCCGTCAGCGCCCGTTGATCGGGCACGCCATCCGCCCCGGCGCCGGACAGGCTCTTGTAGGAGCGAGCTTGCTCGCGAAGCGCTTGACGTCTGTGCCGCCGGGAAATCCGTTCGCGAGCAAGCTCGCTCCTACACGTTCGTGCCGGCGCGGAACTCGGCCATCGGTCTCGCAGAGCGCATAACGCGCCAGCGTTATCCGCCGTGAGTAGACCGGCAGATAACCCGTACCAGGTAATCTGCCCTACGCCGCATTCGTAGCGGTCTAGGCGCCTTGGAACTCGGCCATCAGAGTCGAGACCAACTCCGCCGCCGGCATCTCCCGCGACAGTGGCGCGCCCTGCCCGGCCCATTGCACGGCGAAGTCGCTGTTGCCCTTGGCGGTCGCCGCGGCCGTCAGCGCCTTGGCCGCATCGTAGGTGATCGGGTAATCGGGCAGCGCCGGCGCATCGGCACTGCCGACGTCAGTGAACAGCCGATTCACCATTCCACGCGCGGCGCGACCGGAAATCGCCGCCGTCACTTCGGTGCGCTCCCCACGCTCGCCCCGCAGTGCCGCCTTGAATGCAGCGTTGGCCGAGGACTCGTCGGCGCAGATGAATGCCGTACCCATCTGCACCGCCTGAGCGCCCAGCGCGAATACCGCGCGCATGCCCTGCCCGTCCATGATGCCGCCTGCCGCGATCACTGGCAGGCCAGTGCCCTTCACCAGCGTGCGGACCAGCGCGAAGGTGCCGATACGCGCGTCCTTCTCCGGCTCGAACACGCCACGATGCCCGCCGGCTTCATACCCCTGCGCGACGATGGCGTCGATCCCCGCCGCCTCGATGGCGCGGCCTTCCTCCAGGCAAGTGGCCGTGGCCAACAGGCGGATACCAGCAGCTTTCAGGCGATCGATCCACTCTTGCTGCGGCAGGCCGAAGTGGAAGCTGACCACGGCCGGGCGGGCCTCGATGAGGAACTCCAGCATGTCGGGGTCGGCCAGGAAGCTGCGGTAGATCTCGGTGATCTGCGCTGGCGGCTGCGCATCGAACTCGGCGAACAGCGGGCGCAGGTGTTCCAGCCAGGCGGCCTCACGCGCCGCGTCGGCCACGGCCGGGCGGTGGCAGAACAGGTTGAGGTTGAGCGGCTTATCGGTCAGCGCGCGGGTCTGCTCCAGCAGGGCGCGAGCCTGCGTCGCATTGCTCGCACCCAGGCCGATGGAACCCAGGCCACCGGCATTGGACACCGCTGCGGCCAGCGCCGGGGTGGACACGCCCACCATGGGCGCCTGGATGATGGGGTGCTGGATGCCGAGCAGTTCGGTGATGCGCATGACGGGGTCCTCGTCGTCGGGGCCGGCGAAATCGCCGCTTGACTAACGATCTCATAACGAGAATATTCGTCGCAACATATTCTCCATTGAAGATTAATCATGGATCTCTCCAGCCTGGAAATCTTCCGTTGCGTGGCCGAGGAACAGAGCGTCACCCGTGCCGCCGCCCGCCTGCAACGCGTGCAATCGAACGTGACCACTCGCATCCGCCAGCTTGAAGAAGACCTCGGCGCAGCGCTGTTCCTGCGTGACGGCAAGCGCATGACGCTGACCGACCAGGGCCGTGAATTCCTCCGCTATGCCGAGCAACTGCTGGCCCTGGCCAGCGAGGCGCGGCAATCGCTGCACCCGCAAAGCGCCACTGGCAGCCTGCGCCTGGGCAGCATGGAAGCCGCCGCGGCCAGCCGCCTGCCGGAAATCCTGGCACGCTTCCACCGCACCTACCCCGAGGTGGAATTGCGCATCAGCACCGGCCACAGCCAGAAACTGATCAATGAGGTGCTTAACCGACAGTTGGACTGCGCCCTGATTTCCCACCCGGACATCCTCCACGCCGAGCCTGGTTTCGAGACGCTGCTGGAGCGAGGACTGTGCGCCGAACCGGTGTTTCGCGAGGAGCTGCTGCTGGTGTTGCCTGGCGACCACCCGCCGATCACCCGGCCCCAGGACGTGCAGCTGCGCACCCTGGTGGGCTTTGCCCGCGGCTGCACCTATCGCCAATTGCTGGAGCGCTGGCTGGACGGCGCCTCGCTCGCCGTGCAGGAAGTCGGCTCGTACCACGGCATCCTCGCCTGCGTGAACGCCGGCTCATGCTTTGGCGTGCTGCCGCGTTCGGTGCTGGAGCTGCATCGCGACATGCCGGCCCTGCAGGTGGTGCCGCTGATGGAAGTGGATACCCTGCTGATCTGGCGCGAGGGCTACGCCACCGGCGCCTTCCAGCGTTGGCGGGAAACCCTGGAGGCACGCCCATGAGCCGCACACGCCGCCTGCCCGCCGCGTTGTCAGCGGCGCTGATCCTCGCCGTCGGCATGGGCTTCGGCCGGTTTGCCTTCACCGGGCTCTACCCGCTGATGGTGCGCGACGGCGTGCTCAGCGTCACCGGCGGCTCCCTGGCGGCCTCGGCCAACTACGCCGGGTACCTGCTCGGCGCGTTGTTGCTGGCGCGCAGCCACGAACGACATGCCGCGCGAATTTGCGTGATTGCCCTGATCGGCACTTTGGCCAGCCTCGCCGCCATGGCCATTCCGGCACCGGCCTGGTTCGCCATCGGCGTGCGCCTGCTGGCCGGCGTGCTCAGCGCCATGACCCTGGTCAGCGCCGCGCAATGGCTGTTGCAAAGCATGGGCGAAAGCCACAGCGCGCCGATGATGTTCGCCGGTGTGGGGATCGGCATCCTGGTCTCGGCCGAGCTGATCGCCGCCGGCAATGCCTTCGGCCTGGGCAGCGCTGCGATCTGGTGCGTGCTGGCGTTGGCCGGGCTTGTGCTGTCGCTGCTGGCGGCGCCTGCGCTGGGCCGCGAAGGGCCGACCGCGCCACACGAGGCAGCGATCGCCACGGGGCCGGCGCCGGAGCTGTCCGCACCGATCATCCTGCTGGTCTACGGGCTGGCCGGCTTCGGCTACATCATCACTGCCACCTACCTGCCGTTGCTGATGAAGAGCGGCCTGGGTGCCATCGACCCGTTGCAGGTCTGGGCCGCGTTCGGCCTGGGTGCTGCGCCGTCGTGCTTTCTCTGGCACCGCTTGCACCAGAAGCTGGGCGGCCGGCGCGCATTGGCGCTGAACCTGCTGGTACAGGCCATCGGTGTGATGTTGCCGGCGCTGGGCGACTCGGCCTTCCTTTATCTGGGCAGTGCGGTGCTGGTGGGCGGCAGCTTCATGGGCACCGTAACCATCGCCATGCCGGCAGCCCGCGCCGTGGCCGCGCAAGTTCGCTTCAACGTGCTGGCGGCGATGACGGCGCTGTATGGCGTTGGGCAAATCGTCGGGCCGCTGGCAGCCAGCGCGCTGCGCGGGCTGACCGGCAGCTTCATCCCCGCACTGGGAGCCGCAGCCAGTGCGTTGCTGATCGGTGCTCTCTGCTGTCTCCCCCTGCGCCGGACTACCCTTTGTAGGAGCGAGCTTGCTCGCGAATAGCCTCAACACTGTGGCTGCCTGGAACTCCTTTCGCGAGCAAGCTCGCTCCTACATAAAGCAGCCGACGTCGGCCAATTCAGGCCGGCGGCTGCTGGCGGAAGGACACACCCAGGCGGTTCCACACGTTGATGGCGCCGATGGCCACGGTCAGGTCCACCAGTTCACGCTCGCTGAACTGCTCGCGGGCTAGCTGGAAGACCTCCAGCGGCACCTTGGATTCGGACAGCAGCGTCACCGACTCACACCAGGCCAGCGCCGCACGCTCGCGCTCGGTGAAGAACGGCGACTCGCGCCACACACTCACCGCGAACAAGCGTCGCTCGGTCTCACCATTGCGGCGCGCCTCCATGGCATGCATGTCGGCGCAGAAGGCGCAGTTGTTCACCTGCGACACGCGCAGGCGCACCAGTTCCAGCAAGGGCTTCTCTACCGACAGTTCGAAGATGGCGGCTTCCAGCGCCAGCACCGCCTTCAGTGCTTCCGGCGAGGCGGTGTAGTAATCCAGACGCGGCTCCATGACGGTACTCCAGAGGTTGACCCGGTCATTGTGCGCCGCGTCGCGCCAGAGGCAGGTGGCCAATCCGGCGAATTTCGGCCGCACAACTTCACCGCGCCACCCGCCGGCGCTACGCTTGCGCAACCGCCCTGCCCCGGAGTTCGCCCTTGGAGCTGCACCTGATCATCCACGGCCAGAAGGATCTCGCCGGGCAACTCTACCGCCAGCTGCGCGAAGCCATCGACTCCGGCCGCCTCGCCGCCGGCACCCGCCTGCCGCCCAGCCGGTTGCTGGCCGAGCAGCTGGGCATCTCGCGCAAGACCATCTCCGACACCTACGCCCAGCTGACCTACGAAGGCGTGCTGGTCGGCAAGATCGGCAGCGGGACCTTCGTCAACGCGCACCTGCCGCGTCACGAACGACGCAACGACAGCATGCGTTTCGCCAGCCAGGACAACATCGACCGCTGGGCCAACCTCGACACCCGCCTGCGCCATCCCGGCGCCGCCGGCACGGCGAAGGCCGACTTCATCGGCGGCGCCACTACGCAACTGCAGTTCCCCCAGGAGGAATGGCGACGCTGCGTGAACCACGCGCTACGCCAGATGGCCGGCCTGCGCGGGCACTACAGCGCCCCCGAAGGCATCGCCCCGTTGCGCGACGGCATCGCCCAGCACATCTCCTACGCCCGCGGCGTGAACTGCCAGCTGGACGACGTGATGGTCTGCAACGGCGCGCAGCAGGCGCTGGACCTGCTCGCCCGCGTCATGCTCCGCCCCGGCGACAAGGTGGCCATGGAGGACCCCGGCTACACCCCCGCACGGCTGATCTTCCAGACTCTCGGCGCCGAAGTGGCCAGCGTGCCGGTGGATGCCGAGGGCATCTGTGTCGAGCAGATTCCCGACGGAACCCGGATGATCTACACCACACCCTCGCACCAGTTCCCGCTGGGCATGCCGATGAGCCCGGCGCGTCGCGAGGCGCTGCTGGGCCGCGCGCTGGAACTGGGTGCACTGGTGATCGAAGACGACTACGACAGCGAGTTCCGCTACGAAGGCCGGCCCACCGATGCACTGCAAAGCCTCGACCGTCGCGGCGTGGTGGCGTACATCGGCACCTTCTCCAAGGTGCTGCTGCCGGAGCTGCGCCTGGGCTATCTGATCCCGCCGCCCAGCCTGTTCCCGGCGCTGGTGCGGGCGCGACAGATATCCGACTGGCACAGCTCGACCCTGGCCCAGTGGGCACTGGCCAGGTTCATCAGCGAGGGCTACCTGCTCAAGCACATCCGCCGCTGCCACGGCATCTATGCCGGGCGACGCGAGCGCATCCTGGTGCGTCTCGCGGGCGACCTGTCGCCGTGGCTGGAGACGGTGCCCTCGGTGGCCGGCTTCCATCTCACAGCGCTCTTGCGCGAGCCGATCAACGTAGCCCTGCTCACCGAGCTGGCGCGCAAGGTGGAGGTCGGCATCTATGGCCTGGCGCCCTTCCATCACCAGGTGCCGGTTCGCGACGGCCTGCTGCTGGGCTTCGGCGCCATCGACACACTGGACATCGACCCCGCCCTGGACAAGGTGCGCGACCTGTTGCAGCAGTTGGCCTGAGCCAGAACCCAATTCCCAGGGTGCGTAGGAGCGGACTCTGTCCGCGATGTGTCACCGGCAGGCCCGGAGCTGCCGGAAATCGATCGCGGACGGAGTCCGCTCCTACGCCCCCCCTCACATGCTAGGCCTTTGTAGGAGCGAGCTTGCTCGCGAACCACATGGCACGCAGCTTGTTCGCGAGCAAGCTCGCTCCTACAGGTCCGTCATGCGGGGCGCGCCCTTCCATCGCCAGGTGCCGGAGCGGACTCTGTCCGTGATATGCCACCGGCAGGCCCGGAGCTGCCGGAAATCGATCGCGGACGGAGTCCGCTCCTACGCCCAGCCCCTCACATGCTGGGCCTTTGTAGGAGCGAGCTTGCTCGCGAACCGCATGGCACACAGCTTGTTCGCGAGCAAGCTCGCTCCTACAGGTCCCACGGGGCGCGCCCTTCCATCGCCAGGTGCCGGAGCGGACTCTGTCCGTGATATGCCACCGGCAGGCCCGGAGCTGCCGGAAATCGATCGCGGACGGAGTCCGCTCCTACGCCCAGCCCCTCACATGCTAGGCCTTTGTAGGAGCGAGCTTGCTCGCGAACCGCATGGCACGCAGCTTGTTCGCGAGCAAGCTCGCTCCTACAGGTCCCACGGGGCGCGCCCTTCCATCACCAGGTGCCGGAGCGGCCTCTGTCCGTGATGTGCCACCGGCAGGCCCGGAGCTGCCGGAAATCGATCGCGGACGGAGTCCGCTCCTACGCCCAGCCCCCTCACATGCTGGGCCTTTGTAGGAGCGAGCTTGCTCGCGAACCACATGGCACGGAGCTTGTTCGCGAGCAAGCTCGCTCCTACAGGTCCCACGGGGCGCGCCCTTCCGTCGGCAGGTGCCGGAGCAGTCTCTGTCCGTGATGTGCCACCGGCAGGCTCGAAGCTGCCGGCAATCGATCGCGGACGGAGTCCGCTCTTACGCCCAGCCCCTCACATGCGGGCTTTTGTAGGAGCGAGCTTGCTCGCGAACCGCACGGCACGCAGCTTGTTCGCGAGCAAGCTCGCTCCTACAGGTCCGTCACGCGGGGCGTAATGGCCCAATGGTTTTCCCGGGAATTGGCGGTTCAGGCGCGGGAACTGCGCCGTTACCCTGTCAGCATCGGTTTGAAAACCGGTTCCGGCCTTTATCGGATCGCAACCTCAGTGCCCAATGGCCGCTCATCCGCCAGCAAAAAAGGAGCCTCGCCATGTCCCCGTCCGCCATTGCCATCGTCCGTGTCCAGGCATTCCCCGGCCAGGCCGCCGCGCTGGGCGATCACCTCAACGAGCTGCTCGTACAGGTCCGCCTGCAACCCGGCTGCCAGTCCGGGGAACTGCGGGCGCTGGACGCCGATCGCTGGCAGGTGAGTACCTGCTGGAGCAGTCAGGCCGAACTGGACGCGCACCTGTCCGGCCCGAAAGCACAGCAGTGGCTGGGCCAACTCGGCAGCGGTGAGCTGGCGCTGGGGCTGGAGTTCGAGAGCCGCAGCGCCGAGTGACTCAGAAAGGCGAGCGCACCACGCCGCCGTCCACCCGAAGGGCCGCACCATTGGTGGCCGAGGACGCCTCGGAGCAGACGTAAACCACCAGGTTGGCCACCTCCTCCGGACGCGCGAAGCGCTGCAACAGCGAACTGGGGCGCGCGCTGCGGAAGAACTCCGCCTCGAACTCCGCGAATGGCTGACCGCCGGAGAGTTTTTCGACGAATTCGTTGACGCCCTCGGAAGCGGTCGGCCCCGGCAGCACCGCGTTCACCGTCACGCCGGTGCCGGCGCAGGTTTCCGCCAGCCCGCGGGAGAGGCTGAGCTGGGCGGTCTTGGTGACGCCGTAGTGAATCATCTCCACCGGAATCACCATCCCACTCTCGCTGCTGATGAACACTACCCGCCCCCAGTTCTTCTGTTTCATCCCCGGCAGGTAGGCGCGCGACAAGCGCACGCCGGAGAGCAGGTTCACATCGAGGAAGCGCACCCAATCCTCGTCTGGAATCTCCTCGAAGGGCTTGGGATCGAAGATGCCCAGATTGTTCACCAGCACGTCCACCGCCGGGTAGCGCTGCACCAGCGCGGCGACCTGTTGCGAGTCCGACAGGTCACCAGCGAAACCTTCCACCTGGGCGCCGGCCTGCTGCGCGCGGATTCGCTGCAATGCCTCGTCCACGGAAGCCTGGCTGCGTCCGTTGACAATGACCCTCGCTCCTTCACGGGCCAGGCCCTGGGCGATGGCGAAACCGATACCCTTGGTCGAACCGCTGACGAGGGCGAGCTTGTCGGTGAGGTGCAGGTTCATGGATGTCTCCGGCGATGGCGAAGTAATCGGCCGCGACGTTGCGCCGCGCGCCCGTGGACCGATGAGGATAGATGAGAGTTGGCGCTGTCAACGCTCCGCCGGATTCTCGGGTTTCGCCGGCGCCGCGTGCCACTGCTCGCGCGGCACCCATTTGGCCTCCTGCGGGTCGCCCAGATAGTGCGGCGACATGATCTGCACGCCGTACTCGTTGAACACATCCTGGATATTGGCGTGCAGCACGCTCAGCAGCAGCGCGCGCGGGCGCGGCTCGCTCGGAATTGCCTGGGCCACCAGACGGTACTCGGGGTAGAAGTCTGACAGGGCTGTCTGGAACACCTGCGGTGCCGGAGTTTCGAGGATGCCGTCGGTGCGTCGCGCCGCCTCGATCAGCATCGCCTCCACCTGCCGCCAGGGCGTGTCGTAGCCAATGGTGACCACCGTATCGACTACATAGCCCTGGCCCTGCACGATGCGCGAGTAGTTGCGCGTGACGGAGCCGGTGATCATCGAGTTGGGCAATGTCAGCACTTCGCCCAGGCCGGTGCGAATCGTGGTGTTGAACACGCCGACCTCGGTGACCGTGCCTTCGTTGTCGCCGATACGGACGAACTCGCCGACCCGTAACGTGCGCGAGTAGGTGAGGATCAGCCCCGAGGCGGCCTGGCCTATCACGCTGGACGCGCCCAGGGAAATCATCAGGCCCACCAGCACCGACAGCCCCTTGAAGGCCTCGGTGCCGGAGCCGGGCAGGTACGGATAGGCCATGACAATGGCGAACAGCCAGATCGCCAGGGAAGTCAGCCGTGTCGTCGGCTGCAGGGTTTCCTCGGTCAGCCAGCGCAGGTTGCCTGGGCGCGCCATGCGTTGCAGCACGTGGCGGGAAAAGCCGCTGATGGCGCGGGCGATGATCAGGATGCAGAGCGCCACCGCAAGGCCGGGCAAGGCATCGAGCATGCCATTGATGAGGTAGCGCGCCAGGTTCACCAGGTGCACGTTGAGGCTTTCGCCCCACGGCCGGGTATAGGGGAAGCGCGACAGCACGAAGCTCAACCACTGGTAGCTGAACAGGAACACCAGCAGCCAGTAGACCAGCCAGATCAGCCGGCCGACCAGGTAATAGAGGTAGCGGCTGCCCAGCAGCGGCGTCTGGCCCACTTTCAGTCGACCGCTGTGGCGGCTCATCACACCGGGTAGCCGCTCCAGCAGCTTGTTGCGCACATAGGCGATCCCGCGCAATGCGGCACCGTAGATGAGTGTCGCCAGGGCCGCCAGCCCCAGCGCAGTCAGCAGGAAGCGCAGGCTGTGCGCCTCCTGGTTTTCCGCCACCACCAGGCGCAGGTTGGCGGCGGCCTGTTCGGCGGCGGCACGTACCGAAGCACCGGGAGCGTCGAGGTCTGCCGGGGACAGGATGAAAGCGCGGCTGTAGCCCAGCAGCACCAGATAGCTGTCCTGGACCGGATCAATGCTGACCGCCAACGCATCGCTGCCTTGCAGCGCCTCCTCGATGGTCGCCTTGGCCCGATGGGCACGGACAGCCGGGGACTCCCCGAGCAGGGTGGCGCGCAGCACCACAATGGCGCGATTGCCTACCTTCAGCTCCGTCGCCGCATCGGCGGGAGCAGCCGTAGCAGCCGGTTTTTCCTCGGCGTGCCCGCTACTCGCCCAGGCGAACACCAGCCAGAGCACTACCAGCCATCGACCCAGTTGCATCCCCATTCCCCGCTCCCTGATGTTCCGGCGCACTGCCACGGCCTCTGATGGACCTCAGGCCCAAGCGTAGCCAATAGCGGATTACCTGCCTGCGGGCAGCGGAATTATCGCGCCACCTTCAGCCAAATCCTGCGCACGCCTAGGAGGGTGCGGTTTTCGCCTCAGGCCGCTGTAAGAATTCTGATACAGCGCAGATACCAGACTGTCGCTTATGTCGCTGTTCTGCTGGCGAAAATTCCAATCCCGACTAGTTTCAATTCCGTAAGCAGATATGCGTAGGACTGCTTTCCTAGGGGACTTATCAGCCGGAAATACGGAAATGCAGGCCAAAAATCGCGCGAAGATCTTTCAGCCCGTGGGACATGCCCTGGCGCTGGAACAACGTATTCTTTTCGACGGAGCCGCAGCCGCGGCCGTCGACCAGCAGCATCACGACAGTACCGCTGCGGAGGCGAAGGACACGGCCAAGCCGGCCACGGCAGTAGAGGCCCGCGCCCAGGCGGCGGCGCCCGCGCAAGCCGCGCCGCGCAACCTGGTGGTCATCGATGCTCGCCTGGAGAACCGCGATCAGCTCGCCGCCAACCTGCCGGTGGGCACCACAGCCCTGGTGGTGGACGCCGGCCAGGACGCCATCGCCGCGATCAGCAACGCGCTGACGCAACTGGGCAAGGTCGACTCGATCCAGATTTTCTCCCACGGCGCCACCGGCCAGTTCACCCTGGGCAACCAGACCTTCACCAGCCAGAGCGTTGACCAGCTCGGCGAGCGCCTGAGCGCCTGGCGCGGCGAACTCAATGCCGGCGCCGATATCCAGCTCTATGGCTGCGACGTAGGCTCGGGCAGCACAGGTCAGGCGCTGGTCAACGAGCTGGCGCGCTGGACCGGCGCTGATGTTGGCGCCTCCAGCAATGCCACCGGCTCGACCCTTGCCGGCGGTGACTGGAATCTCGAAGTACGCGCGGGGGATGTCGACAAGACTATCGCCCTGAGCGCGAGCACCCTGACCGACTTCCAGGGCCTGCTGGCCAACGCCAGCCCCACCGTGGCCATGGGCAGTGGCGGTTCGGCCGTGCGCCTGGGTGATACCTTCACCTTCGACGTCAACTTCAGCAACCCGTCCACTCAGGTCGGCTTCGCGCCCTACATCGACCTGTTCATGCCGGCCACCGGTCGTGACGGCAATGACGGCGCGACTTTCGTTTCCGCCACCTACCTGGGCCAGGCGGTGAAGAGCTTCGTCATCACCTTCGATTCCAATGGCAACGCCACCCACCCGCTGGCCAAGGACGCAAACGGCAACGCCCTGGTGATCAACGCCGCCAGCGTCGGCATGAAAGCCGGCGACCAGATGGTGGTACTGCAACTGCCCTACGCCAGCGTCACCAGCGGCCAGCCGGCCATCGGCATCCAGGTCACCGCACAACTGAGCAACCTGGCCGACACCAGCTATTCCGACGGCGCGCCGAACCTCACGATCAACGCCCGCGGCGGATTCGAGTACGGCAACGATTCCCTGAACAACCCCGCGCAGGACCCGACCCTGGTGGAGGCCGCCCTGCACAGCTTCGTGGTCACCCCGACCCTGCTGTCGGTCACCCAGACGGTGGACATGCCCGAGGGCGAGACGGTCACCGGGCCAAACTTCACCCGCACCGAGACGGTCACCGTGACCCCGGCCCCCGGCCAGACCCTGACCAACGTGACGGTCACCCAGACGGTGCCCGACCAGGTCCATGTCAGTTCCATCACGCCCGGCGCTGGGGGCACCCTGACGTCCATCACCCTGCACGACGGCACCGTGCTGACCAACCCCACGCTGATCGCCGCGGCGCTGAACAACCCCAATGTCTTCGTCGCCAGCTACACCGTTCACTACGACACCCTGAGCGCAGCCAGCACCACCACGGTCGGTTTCTACGTGCCGGAGATCGACGCCGCCGGGCGACCGGTGCTCGACCCTGCAACGGGCAATCCACGCACCATCACTTTCGGCACCGCCACCGTGAGCGGCGACTGGAACCCGCTGGACGTGCGCGACCGCCCGACCGACCCGGACGGCTATCCCTTTACCGTCACCGGCAACGGCGCGGGCATCACCTTCGTCGCCAAATCCATCACCCTGCTCAAGACGGTGAACCTGCAGAACGACGTCGGCACCCCCGGCATCACCCCCGGCGACACCCTGCGCTACACCATGGACGTGGCGATTTCCGACTTCTATGCCTTCGGCAAGAACATTCTTGGCCAGGGGCAGTTCACCATTACCGACCAACTCAGCGACGGCCAGACCTTCTCCAGCGCCAACGCGCCGAGCATCGTCATCCAGCAGCACGGTACCTCGCAGGTCATCCCGGTGATCTACACCGCCACGGTGAACGCCGATGGCAGCACCACACTGGTCTTCGATATCGGCGCCTCCATTGCCGCCGCGGTCCAGGGGCCGGGACTTTATGCCCTGTTCGGCGACCTCTGGGACGACGACATCCAGGAAGGCGCCACGCGCATGTCCGTCGTCTATGACGCGATCATCGACACCACCTACACCTCCGACCACCCGCCCCACGACCAGCTCAACGAGGGCGATAGTGTCAGCAACAACGCGCTGGTGGACGCCACCGTGCTGCGCGACTCGCTGAACATCGGCGGCGAACAGACCGATGGCTCCAGCACCACCAGCACCATCAAGACCTCCAACGTCGATATCGAGCTGACCCAGGTCAACGGCGGCGCCCCGCCGGGTAACGGCGAGCTGCGCCCCGGCGATGTGGTGACCTTCACCATTACCTATGACCTGCTGGTGGCCGATTACGAGAACTTCACCCTCACCGCCTACCTGCCGCTGCCGCTGCTCGCCTCGCAGGTCACCGACTGGACCCAGGGCACCGGCGTGGGCCAATGGACCTTCGGCGCCGGCAACAATATCGCCGACGTGCCAGACAGCGTACGCACCGGCGCCGGCAACTCGATCATCTTCAACTTCGGCAACTTCGCGTCCGGCGGCCTGAACGGCGGCCGGGTGCAGGTGCAGTTCACCATGGTCGTAGGCGACCAGCCTTTCGCCGACCAGCGCGAACTGGACGTGCTGGCGCAGTCCAGCCAGACCACCACCATCGACAAGACGGTGTTGGTTTCCTCTGATGTGGCGGTGATCGAATCGGTTGCCGAACCGGTCCTGGACATCAAGCACGGCGTCGTCTCCACTACCCACGGCACGGTCACCGGCACCACCGGCACCTGGGCCCAGCCGGGCACCACCGGCGTGCCCTTCAGTGGCAGCGTCACCAGCCTCGCGGCGGTAGACGGCAACGTCAGCGGCATCGACGGCGCCGACACCCTGCGCCTGGCCACGGCGATCAAGAACAGCGGTGGCGGCAACGCCTATGACGTCACCACCAGCATCACGCTGCCGGCGGGCCTGGCCTTCGTCGGCGGCAGCCTGTCGACCGCCAACCTGCAGATCCATCGCGGCGATGGCACCCTGCTGGTGCAGGGCGTCGACTACAGCATCAGCGGCAACAGCATCACCTTCCTCGACGCCAACAACCAGGGCACCCTGCTGAATGGCCGCGCCGGCACAGCCAACGATCTCTCCGGCGCCAACGTCGTGGTGATCACCTACGACGTCACCGTGAGCAACGCCATCCTCGCCTCGAGCACCCTGCAGAGCAGCGCCGCGCTGACCCGCTATGCCAGTGTCGAGGGCGGCCAGGACTTCACTCCGGTGGACATCGTCGAGATCGCCAACCAGCAGGTGGCGGCGCCGACCATCACCAAGACCTACCAGAACGGCAGCCTTACCGACGACGACTCCAGCGCCGGCCACACCAGCGGCAGTAACCTGGTGATCGGCGAAAAGATGACCTACGACATCGTCGTCACGCTGCCCGAAGGCGGCACCGCCAACCTGCGTCTTTCCGACCTGATCCCGCCGGGCCTGCGCCTGGATACCACGGCCTTCGGCGGCGCGGGTTACCAACTCATCTTCAATGCGACCGACAACGCTATCGACCCCTTCAGCGGCGCGCTCCTGCAGAATTTCAACGGGACCGTCAGCATTATTCCGTCAACCCCCAACGGCGGCGACGGTGTCGATCTGCAACTGGTGTTCAGTGCCGCCGGCGCCGCCGCTGACAATAACGTCGGCAACAACGCCTTCGTCATTCGCCTGGTGCTGGTGGCCAGCAACGTGCTGAGCAATCAGCAGGGCGTGCCCCTGAACAACGGCGCGCAAATCACCTACAGCGACCCCGACGGCGATACGCCCAACGGCGCCACGGCGGTGGATCGCACCGTCGCCAGCCCGCAGCAGCCCTCGGTGACCATCGTCGAGCCGACGCTGACGGTGAGCCAGCAAGTCACTTCCACGCCCACCTACGGCGGCTTCGACGAAGGCGACACGGTCACCTACACCATCACCATCAGCAACAATTCCGGCACCAATGCCTTCGATCTCAGCCTGCTGAACATACTGCCCACGCAGATGGACAACATCGTGATCACCGGCAAGGTCTACAACGGCGGCGCCACTAACAACGGCGGCGTGGACTTCATCATCCAGAACGGCCAACTGGTCACCGCCAACGGCGCCAACATCGATATCGTCAATGGCGGCAACATCGTCATTACCCTGTCGGGCGTGGTGAACGCCACGGCAGCCGGCCAGGCGGTCATTTCGAACAACGTCGTGGTGCGCTGGACCAGCCTGGACGGCCTGAACAACACCACCGACACCGGCGCCGGCGAACGCAGCGGCGACGACGGACTGCTCAATTCCGGGGTGCTCAACGACTACCGGCAGATCAACACGCTGCTCATTCCCGTCACCAACGGCATCCAGGTCTCCCGCGTCGGCGGCCTCGACGCCACGCCACCGGCGACCAACTCCTCGGGCGCCATCGATACCGCCGGCCTGGAGGAAACCGTCGTGGTCGGCGAGATCATCCGCTACCGCGTGGCGGTCGTAGTACCCACCGGCGACAACCCCAACTACCAGATCCGCATCGAGCTGGCTCCCGGACTGGAGTTCATTCCGGCCGATCTCAACAACATCCTGATCGCCCTGGGCTCCAGCACCGGCGGGCTCACTACGGACGCCACCAACCTGATCAGCGGCGGCTCGCTGATCATGATCGGCAACCAGAACAGCGACGTCTCGCTGCCGATCCACCCGGACCTCTCCGGCGACAAACCCACCGGTATCTTCAACATCAACAGCGGGCGCCTGGCGATTTCCACTGATGGCCGGACCATCACCTTCAACCTGGGCAACCTGACCAACACCGAAGTGAACGATGGCGATATCGAAGGCGTGATCCTGGAGTTCAACGTTCGCGTCGCCAACATCGCCAGCAACCAGACCGGCGCGCAGCTGAGCATGAATGTGTTCGAACACGTCGGCGCCGGTGCCGGCGTCGATCGCGGTCACAGCGCCACGATCTTCGAGCATGTGGTGGAGCCGAGTTTCACCGGCATGGACAAGTCGGTCATCGACATCGCCGCCGGCAGTGTGGCGGGCACGACCAACGCCACCGTCTCCGTCAGCTTCACCCAGAACGGCGAAGTCCCGGCTTACAACGTCGTGCTGCGCGACCAGTTCCCCAATGGCAGCGACTACGCGATCCAGAGCATCGTTATCAACGGCACCAGCTACACCACCGGCAACCTGCCGGCGGGCGTCACCGCCAGCGTGGTGGGCGGCCAGGTGGTACTCACCTTCGACCAGCTGAACGTCAACGCCAAGGTGCAGGTGATCTACAGCGTCACCCTGCCCAACACCATCGTTCCCGACGACGTCAACAGTTCCGCGGTACTGACCTGGACCAGCCTGCCCACCAGCTTCGAGAACGCCGGCTGGGGCGGCTCGCTGCCACTGACCGCCGGCGGTGCCGATGGCGAACGCACCGGTCAGGACGGCGCCACCGGCCTGAACGACTACATCCTCAGCGACGGCGCCGGCATGGGCGTGGTGCAAGGCACCCTGTGGGATGACACCAAGTCCGCCACCAACAGCGTAACGCCCGACGGCCCCGGCCTGGGCGGCATCGGCGTGACCCTGACCTGGGCCGGCGACGACGGCGTGTTCGGCAACGCCGACGACCGCACGTTCAACACCGTGACCGCCGCCGACGGCACCTACCAGTTCGCCATCCTGCCCTCGGGCAACTACCTGGTGGCGGTGGCGCAGAACTTCGCCCAGGCGAGCAATAACCGCTTCCACGTGCGCGTCGACACCGACACCGGGACGTCCACCGTCGGCCTGGGCAACATCAACCTGAACCTCACCGAGGGCGCCATCGGCATCGCCAACGCCGGCTACGTGCACATCAACGAAGCGCCGATCAACACCGTCACCGACCAACACGGCCAGGAAGACACCGTGCTGCATATCGTCGGCCTCACCACCAGCGACGTGGACGTCAACGCCGGCAATGCCGACGGCATCATGACCGTCACCCTCAGCGTGGTGCACGGCGTGCTCTGGCAGAGCGCGACGACGCCCGGTGCAAGCGATGCGCCCCCGGCTGGCGCAGGTCGCACCCTGGTGCTGACCGGCACCCTGCAGCAGATCAACGCCGCCCTCGGGCAGATCTATTACAAGGGCGACCAGGACTTCAACACCGCCCGCAATGCCGAAACCCTGACCATGGTGACCAACGACCAGGGTAATTTCGGCGACGCGGACGGCGACGGCATCCCCGGCGAAAACCCCGACGACGCCCTGAAAGACACCGACACCCTGAACATCGTCATCGACCCGGTGAACGACGCGCCCATTGCCCACCCCGACCTCGCCATCGCCATCGAAGCCGGCGGCTCGAATAACGCCACGGTCGGCGTCGATCCGACGGGCAACGTGCTGGACAACGATACCGACGTGGACATCGCCACCAACGGCGACATCCTCAAGGTCACCCGTCTGGAGAACTCCCTCGGCGGCTTCGTCACGGTACCCGCCACCGGCGTGGTCAGTCTCGCCGGCCGCTACGGCACGCTGTACATAACCGCCACAGGCGGCTTCCAGTACGTGGTCGACAACACCAACGCCGCGGTACAGGCACTACGCAGCGCGGGCGACGTGCTGCGCGAGTCCTTCGGCTATTTCATCGAAGACAGCGGCCGCCTGGGCAGCTCGACGTCCCTGACCATCGACATCCACGGCGCCAACGACACCCCTGTGGCGCGCAACGACGCGGGCACCGCTGTCGAAGCCGGTGGCGCCAACAATGGCAGTCCCGGCTCGGACGCCATCGGCAATGTGCTGCTCAACGACAGCGATGTGGACTCCACGGTCTACGGCGAGACCAAGGCAGTCAGCCTGGTGCGCTACGACGGCATCGGCGGCGGGCGCATCTTCCCGGTAGCTCCCGGCGCGCCGGCGACGCTGCAGGTCCTCTATGGCAGCCTGACGATGAACGCCGATGGCTCGTACCGCTACGTGGTCGACAACAGCAACCCTGTGGTCAATGCCTTGTCGCCCGGGCAAACCCTCACCGAGGTATTCACCTACCAGGTCACCGACAAGGGCGGCCTGAGCGCCATCGCCACCCTGACCATCACCATCCAGGGCGCCAACGACGCCCCGGTGGCAGTGGACGACCACAATACCGCCACCGCTGGCGCCAGCGACGGCAGCCCGGCGCCGGTCAACGCCAGTGGCAACGTGATCACCGGCGCTCCGGGCACCGGCGTGGACACCGACGTCGACAACGCGGACAAGCCCAATGCCGACAAGCTTCGGGTCGATGGCATTCGCTCCGGCCTGGAGACCGCCGGCGGCGCGCTGACGACCGTCGCCGGCACCATCAGCATCACCGGCACCGCCGCACGGCTGGCCAACGGCACGATCATCAGCGGCAACTTTGGCCAGCTCACCATCGGCGTCGACGGCACCTACACCTTCATCGTCAACAGCGCTGACCCGGCCATTCGCGCGCTGACCGCCAACCAATCGCTGGACGTGGTCTTTACCTACCGCATCCATGACAGCGGTGGCCTGACCGACCTGGCACAGTTGGTGATCACCGTCACCGGCGTCAACGACCCGCCCATCGTCCAGCCCGTGGAAATCCACGCCACCGAAGCCGGCGGCCTGAACAACAACATTCCCGGCCTGGACCCGACCGGCAGCATCCGCGGCTCGTACACCGACCCGGACGGCGATGTCCTCACCATCACTGCCGTGGTCAATCCCAACGGGATCAGCGGCAATGTCGGGGCAGACCTCGCCGGCAACCACGGGGTTCTGCTGCTCAACGCCGACGGCAGCTACCGCTTCGTGGTCAACAATCTCGACCCGGCCGTCCAGTCATTGCGCACCTATAACGACACACTGACCGAGGTGTTCACCTACACCGTCAGCGACGGCAATGGCAAATCGATCACCCGGACCTTCACCGTGGTCATCCACGGGCAGAACGACACCCCCATCGCCGCCGACGATACCGGCACCGCCGTCGAAGCCGGCGGGACGCTCAACACCACTCCCGGCGCCCCGGCTACCGGCAACGTGCTGCCCAACGACCTCGACGTCGACGGCGCCGCCTACGGCGAAACCAAAGTGGTGGATGCCGCGCGTAGCGGCGACAAGAGCAGCGGCGGAACGCTGGTCGACCTCACCGCCAGCGGCGGCGTGATCGCCGGCAGCTACGGCACCCTGGTACTCAACGCCAACGGCACCTACACCTATACGGTGAACGACAGCCTCGCGGCGGTGCAGGCCCTGAAGCTGGGCGACAGCCTGGTGGAATCCTTCACCTACCGCATGCACGACACCGCTGGCGCCAGTTCCATTGCCCAGCTGACCATCACCATCGAAGGCCGCTACGACGCCCCGGTAGCCAACGACGACATCAACTACGCCGTCGCCAACCTCGACGGCAGCGGCGGCCGCAACCCCACCGGCAACGTGATCACCGGCCTGACCGGAATCTTCGCGGGAATCGGCGCCGACACCGACGTCGATGCTGGCGACCACATGCGCGTCACCACCATTGCCAAAGGCCCCGAAGGCGCCCAGGTGAACACCGTGGCGGTGGTGGCGGGCAGCCCGCAGACCATCCAGGGCGCCTTCGGTACCCTGGTGATCAATGCCGACGGCAGTTACCAGTACTTCGTCGACAGCACCAACCCGGACATCATCTCCCTCGGCCCGCTGGCGTTCGCCCTCGAATCCTTCACCTACCAGGTGACCGACGACGGTGGGCTGAATGACAACGCCACGCTGATCATCCTGATCCGCGGGCGCAACGAACCACCGGTCACCGCACCGGACTTCGGCAGCGCCGTGGAAGACGGCGGCCTGCACAACAACGTGCCGGGCAGCAACCCCTCGGGCAATGTACTGGCCAACGACACCGACCCGGACACCATCACCACCATCCCGCAGGACGTGATGCACGTGGTCTCCTTCTGGGCCGGCGACAGCCCGACATCCACCACTGTCACCGCGCCCGGCCAGACCCTGCGCGGCCAGTACGGCACGCTGACGCTGAACCAGGACGGCAGCTGGAGCTATGCGCTGGACAACACCCTGCCGGAAGTCGAAGCCCTGCGCGCCAGCGGCCAGACCCTGCAGGACAAGTTCACCTACCTGGGCGCAGACATCTGGGGCGGCGCCACCCCCGGCCTGCTGACCATCACCATCGATGGCCGCAACGACACGCCGATCGCCAGCGATGACGCCGCCATCGCCGTCGAGGCCGGCGGCGTGAACAACGGTACGCCCGGCGTCGACCCGCGCGGCAACGTGCTGGACAACGACACCGACGTCGACGGCGTACAGTACGGTGAGACCAAGACCGTCCTGCAGTACACCGGCGAAAACGGCAACAGCGCCAGCGCCGGCCAGGTGCTCCAGGGGCTCTACGGCAAGCTGACGATCAACGCCGACGGCAGCTACCAGTATGTCGTGGACAACGACAGCCCCACGGTACAAGCGCTGCGCACCGCTGGCGAAACCCTGCGGGAGGTCTTCATCTACCGCATGCGCGACACCGCTGGCGCTACCTCCGATGCCCGCCTGACCGTGACCATCCAGGGCGCCGATGACAACCCGGTGGCGCGCGACGACAGCAACTTTGCCAGCGATGAAACGCCGGCGCCGCAGGCCAGCGGCAACGTGCTGCCCAACGACAGCGACGTCGACGGCGGCGACGCCATCAGCGTGACCGGCATCCGTACCGGCGAAGAGTCGGGCAGCGGCAACGCCGGCGTCGTCGGCCAGCCCATCGCCGGTCGCTACGGCACCCTCGTGCTCAACGCCGACGGCAGCTACACCTACACCATCGACATGAGCAACCGGGAAGTGCTGGCCGCCGCTGGCCTGGGGCAGGTTCTCAAGGACTACTTCACCTACACCATCAGTGACCTGACCGGGCTCAGCGACCAGGCCCAGCTGACCATCACCCTGGACATCGCCACGCCCTACATCCCGCCGGGCCCGCACTTCGATCGCTTCGGCGACGATGGCTACCCCCGTGACCGCATACCCAACGTCGACCCGGCGATCTTCGTGCAGCCGGTGGTCGAGCGCATCGACGAGCGCCTGTCCCTCTCGGGCTGGGGAGCAGACGGCAGCAACGTCGAGTTCTTCGCCACACCGGAGATCGAAAGTCCCTCGCTCGGCGCGCAGCTGGGCCAGGTGAAGGGCCAGTTCGTCGCCCGCGCCGTGGCCGAGAGCCGTCGTGCGGCGGCCCTGGACAACAATTGGGTGGACGGCCGCCACGGCGTGATCAGCCTGAGCGCCGACGGCCTGTTGCCCGACCCATCGCTCTGGGCTCCCTTCCCCGCCGACATGGTAGGCAAGCCCGACAAGGCCACACAGACCGCACCTGGCTTCCGCGCCCAGTTGCGCGAAGCCGCCCAACGCCGGAGCGGTGGCCAATGAGGAACTCGCGACTCTTTAGGATTGATCAAGGACAGAACATGCCCGCCTACGCACTGAAATGCCTGAGCGCCACCATCACCGTCAGCATCCTGCTCAGCGCCTGCTCGGCGTTCGAGCCCAAGCCCTATACCGAGGAGGAAATGCGCCAGCGGGTAATCGATGATCAGGCGCGGATGTACAAGGAGCAGGAGCCGGTCAGCGGGCCGATCACCTTCTACGAGGCCTCGGCGCGGGCGTTGAAATACAACCTCGACTACCGCCTGAAGCTGCTGGAAAGCGCGCTGGCCTCCGATCTGCGCGACGTCACCAGTCACGAGATGCTGCCCCGCGTCGTGGCCTCGGCGGGCTACGCCGGGCGCAACAACGATTCCGGCGGCACCTCCATCGGCATCGAGGACCGCCAGGTCAGCTTGCGCCCGTCCACCTCGGAAGAGCGCTACCGCCAGCTCTACAGCCTGGGGCTGTCCTGGAGCCTGCTGGACTTTGGCGTTGCCTACTTCCGCACCCAGCAGAAGAACGACCAGATGCTGATGGCCGAGGAACGCCGCGAGAAGGTCGCGCAGAACGTCCTGCAGGACGTGCGCAATGCCTACTGGCGCGCGCTGGGCGCGCAGCGCCTGTTGCCGGAAGTGGACGGCTTGCTGATGCGCACCCACCGCGCCCTGACCTCCGCCCGCGAGGCCGAAGGCAAGGGCCTGCTGCCGCGCCAGGACATCCTCGCCTACCAGCGTGCCCTGCTCGACTCGGTGTACATGCTTACCGTGCGCCGCCAGGACCTGGAATTCGCCCGCGCCGAACTGGCCGCGCTGATGTCGCTGCCGCCGAACACGAAAATGGTCCTGGCCGACATCGGCGAGCAACCGCTGCCGCTGGTGACCAATAACGTCGAGCGGCTGGAGCGCCTGTCGCTGGAACGCCGTCCGGAGATCATGGAGGAGTGGTATCGCAAGCGCGTCGACATGAACGACCTGAAGATCGCCAAGGCCCAGCTGTGGCCCAACGTGAGCTTCAACTACGGCTACGAGTACGACTCCAACAAGTACCTGTACAACAATGACTGGAACCAGACTGGCATCAACGTCTCGATGAACCTGCTGCGCCTGGCGCAGTACCCGGACATCAAGGCCGCCGAGGCCAGCCAGGAGAAGACCGACGACATGCGCCGCACCGCGCTGTCCATGGCCATCCTCACCCAGGTCCGGGTCGGCCTGCTGCGCTACCAGCTGGCGCGCCAGGAAGTGGAGTTCGCCGACGAGAGCCTGCGCGTTGACCAGAGCCTGCTCAGTTACGCCCAGTCCGCCCGTGGCGCCGCCCTGGGCAGCGAACTGGAGCTGATCCGCGCCGAGGGCCGCTACCTGCTCTCGCGCTACCAGCGCGAAGCCGCTTACTCCGACGCCCAGGCGGCCTGGGGGCGGCTGTACAACTCGGTGGGCTTCGAGGTGATGCCCAAGGAAATCGAGAACCACGACGTGAAGACCCTCGCGCGGGAAATCCAGCGCACCCTGGAACAGCAGACCAGCACCAACCTGCTCGCCAGCAACGGCCCCGCCGCCGCTCAGGCTTCCGTCGTGCAACCTTCCATTGGGCAAGCTTCCGTCGGGCAAAAGGAAACCGCCAATGCCGCGCAGTAAGTCGTACCTGCTCCTCCCGTTGTGCCTGATGTTCCTCCAGCCGGCACTGGCCGAAGACGCCAGCGCCCTGCCGCCTCTTCCCGACAAACAGGATCCCGGCGCGATCCGGGTACTGCTGGTCTCCAACCTGGAAACCACCCTCTCCGCCCAGATGAACGGGACGCTCGGCGCGCTCAAGGCCAGCCTTGGCGACAAGGTCGCCAAGGACGCCCAGCTCGCCCAGCTCAACTGCGTCGAGGTCAATGCCCGCGCCAAGGTTGCCGGCGCCGAACTGAACATGGCCCGCGCCAACCTGGCCGCCAAACAGAACCTGCGCAAGCTCGATGCCGTCGGCGACCTGGAAGTGGCCATGGCCAACACCGAGGTGCAGAAAGCCGACGGGGCCCTCACCCTGGCCCGTGCCCAGGCCGGCTATTGCCAGATCGACGCGCCGTTCTCCGGACGCATTGCCAAGGTCTACGTCAAGCCGTACCAGACGGTGACGGCCGGCACGCCGCTGTTCGACCTGGTCAGCGACGGCGCGCTGAAAGTCCGCCTCAACGTACCCTCATCCATGCTGCCCAGCCTGCGCCCGGACATGCCCCTGGAAGTGGACATCCATGAAACCGGCAAGCAGTACCCGGCCAAGGTCAGCGTGATCAACGCGCGGGTCGACGCCGTGGCGCAGACCGTGGAACTCGAGGCGAAGCTGGATGCCAGCTACCCCGAACTGATCGCCGGCATGAGCGGGGTCGCGCGCTTCCCCGAAAGCCATGAGTGAGCTGCTGCCACCCCCCCAGCTGCTGCTGAGCCTGGCCAATGTGCGCGACAAGGCGCTGGCGGCCGACTCCCTCGGCGGCCTGGCCTTCAGCATCGCCAACGACCTGTTCCCGCTGCTGCGCTTCCACCAGGCGCTGGTGTTCGCCTGCCATGAGTCGCGCAACGAATTGCTGGCAGTGTCCGGACTGGCCAAGCCCACCGAGGACTCGCCCTACCTGGTCTGGCTGGAACGCGCCAGTCGCTGGGTCGCTGCGCAGGTACCCGACGCCACGCCGACCTGGCTGGCCCGCGAGGCCATCGAACCACCCGCCGACATCGCCGAAGGCTGGAGCGAATGGTGGCCCGCCGGGCTCTGGTGCGTACCGCTGCACGACCGCGCGGGCAAACGCCTCGGGCTGGTGCTGTTCCTGCTCGACGAACCTCCGGCGCGCAACCTGCAACCGTTGCTGCTGGGAATCTGGCAGACCTGGGCACACGCCTGGGCCTCGTTCGGGCCACGTACCCGCCTGCGCTTCTGGCGGCCGAGCAAACGCCAGGTGCTGGTCGGCGTGATTGCACTGGCCGCTCTGCTGCTCATTCCGGTACGGCAGACGGCCCTGGCGCCGGCGGAAGTCGTGTCGCGCAACGCCCAGGTGATCAGCTCGCCGATCGACGGGGTGATCGTCAAAATGCTGGTTCGCCCCAACCAGAACGTAGACGTCGGTACGCCGCTCTTCGAACTGGACGAAACCACCCTGCGCAGCCGCGCCGACGTGCTGGCCAAGGAAGTCGCCGTGGCCGACGCCGAACTCATGGCGGCCAGCCAGCGCGCCTTCGACAACCCGCAGAGCAAGAGCGAACTCACGGTGCTCGACGGCCGCGCCCGCCAGCGTCGTGCCGAGCTGGCTGCCGTGCAGGCACAACTGGCGCGTACTCGAGTGCTCGCGCCGCGCGCTGGCGTGGCCGTGTACAGCGACCCGAACGACTGGCTGGGCAAGCCCGTGGTCACCGGCGAGCGCATTCTGCAGATTGCCGATCCGAAAGCGCCGGGCATGCGCATCCAGTTGCCGGTAGCCGACGCCATCGCACTGGAGCCGGGAGCGAAAGTGGCGCTGTTCCTCACCGCATACCCGCTCGACCCGCTGCACGGGGAAATCCTCGATACCAGCTACCAGGCCAAGCCCAGCGACGAAGGCGTCGCCTCCTACCGCCTGCTGGCCAGCGTCGAGGATGCGCCGCCCCATGCGCGACTCGGTTTACACGGCACCGCCAAGCTCTATGGCGAGCGCGTGGTGCTGGGCTATTACCTGCTGCGTCGCCCGCTGGCCTCGCTGCGCGCCTGGACCGGCTGGTAGCGCCATGGACATCGCCGCCGAAGACCTGCCCACCCCGCCCCTGCGGGACGACCTGCGCCTGGATGAAGCCGCCCCCGGCTCGGACGGAGAGCCGGTGTGGGTGATCCAGGACAGCGTACTCAATCGTTTCTACCGCATCGGCTGGCTGGAGTTCGAATGCCTGCTGCGCTGGGAACAGACACCCCGCCAGATCAGCGAGCAGATCGCCGAGCAGACCGCGCTCAAGCCCGACGCCGAGCAGGTGCTGGGCTTCCGCCAGTTCCTCGAACACCACCAGTTGCTGCGCCCAGGCCCCGAAGCCCTGGCGCGCCTCGCTGCACGCAGCGAAGGCAAACAGTGGACGACCTGGAACTGGTGGCTGCACCACTACCTGTTCTTCCGCATTCCGCTGATTCGCCCGCAACGCTTCCTGCGCGCCATCGCCGGCAGCCTCGACTGGTTGTTCAACCGCTACGTGGCGACGCTGGTGCTGCTGCTCAGCCTTGCCGGCATCGTGCTGGTGGCGCACCAGTGGGACACCTTCACCCACGACGTGGTGGAGTCCTTTTCCTTCGAGGGCCTGCTCAGCTTCGCCGCCGCGCTGGTGGTGGCGAAGACGCTGCACGAACTCGGGCACGCGCTGGTGGCGACGCGACTGGGGCTCAAGGTCGCGCACATGGGCATCGCCTTCGTGGTGATGTGGCCGATGCTCTACACCGACACCGGCGAGAGCTGGAAACTGCGCAGCAACCGCCAGCGCCTGGCAATTGCCAGCGCGGGCATCATCACCGAACTGGGCCTGGCCGGGCTGTCCACGCTGGGCTGGGCGCTGGCCGATCCCGGCCCCCTGCGCAACGCCCTGCTCTACCTGGCGACCACCAGCTGGGCGCTGTCGCTGGCGCTGAACGCCAGCCCCTTCATGCGCTTCGACGGCTACTTCATCTTCTCCGACCTGCTGGACTTCCCCAATCTGCATGAGCGCGCCGGCGCACTGGCGCGCACCACGCTGCGACGCAACCTGCTGGGGCTGGACGAGCCCTGGCCGGAGCACTTCCCCACCGGCAAGCGCCGGGCGCTGGTGGCCTTCGCCTTCGGCACCTGGGTCTACCGCCTGCTGCTGTTCCTCGGGATCGCCGTGGCGGTCTACTACTTCTTCTTCAAACTGCTGGGGATCTTTCTGTTCGCCGTGGAAATCAGCTGGTTCATCGTTCAGCCCGTGTGGCGAGAACTCAAGGTCTGGTGGCAGCGCCGCGCGGAAGTGCAGCCGCGGCGCAAGCTGGTGTTCCTCGCGCTACTCGGCGCCTTGCTGCTCCTGCTCGCCATTCCCTGGCGCACCCAGGTGCACGCCATGGGCGTGGCCCGTGCGGCTGCGCAACTGCACGTCTACGCGCCCTTCCCCGCGCTGCTGCGCGACCTGCGCCCAGGCGGCGAAGTCGGCCAGGGCGAGACGCTGGCGGTGATGGAGGAACCCGACATCGCCGCCAAGATTCGCAGCAGCGAAGCCGGCATCCGTGGCTTCCAGGGGCGTCTGGCCGGCATGCTCGCCGACCCCGCGGGCCTCTCCGAAGAAGCCGTCACCCGCCAGCGCCTGGGGGTGGAGTACCAACAGGCCCGCGCCGCCCGCAACGAAATGGCGCGCCTGAACCTGACAGCGCCCTTCGCCGGCCGCTGGATGGACGTCAACCCGGACTGGAAGCCCGGCCAGTGGATCAACACCCGCGAGCCCATCGGCGTGCTGGTGGACCCACGGCACTGGCTGGTGGACGCCTACGTCAAGCAGGACGAAGTGCAGCGCCTGACCGACGGCGGCCGTGTGCGCTTCTACCCCGAAGGCATACCGCAGCCCATTGAAGGCCAGGTGGTGCTGATCGGCACCACGCGCATCAGCCAGCTGGAACAGCCGATGCTCGCCTCGCGCTACGGCGGCCCGCTGAACGTCAACGCGCAGGGCGAATCCCTCGTACCCAACCCGGCGCTGTTCCACATACTGGTCAAGCTGGACGCCGCGCCACCGAACCTCCACGAAACCCGCGGCCACCTGCAGATCGAAGGCGCACGGCGCAGCTGGCTGGGCGAAGGCTTCACCCGCCTGCTGGCCGTTGCACTGCGCGAGAGCGGCTTCTAGCGAGGGGTGCAACGGGCCGCCCCTTCTGGCGTTTGTTCCTGACCAGGGGGCAACGTCGCGGACATCCTTCCCGTAGGAGCGGACTCCGTCCGCGATGGTTTCGCCCAGCTCCCAGGTCGATGGGAGTGGCGTTGAATCGATCTCGGACGGAGTCCGCTCCTACGCCCAAGCCTTTAGGCTGAGCTCTGATCTGAAGAACAGCGAAGTGACGGATACCGCAAGCCTGCCTATCCTCAACCTCGCACCGTCGAGGATCGACGGGTAGGCTGCAGGTACCCCTCATCAGAACCGGCATTCGATGACTCGAACCCAGATACCTCACCCAGCAATCCCACCACCAGCGCAGGGCCAGCCATGAAGCGCTGGAGCCGCAAGCCGCTGACGCTGCGGGTGCTGATCCTCGCCTTCGTCCTGCTGGCTGCACTGGCGACCCTGGGCAACAGCCTGGTGGTGGCCTACAACGTGCAGCGCAGCGCACTCATCCACTCCACCCTGGAAGCCAATCGCGCCTATGCCGCCAAGGTGGCTTCGAGCATCAGCGAATTCCTCAGCTCCGCGCAGCGCAACCTGGCCTACAGCGCGGCAATACAGGCCAGGCATTTCGATGAACCCGCCGTGCTGCGCGCCGAGGCGATGCGCCTGCAGGCGCAGGACACCTTTTTCAATTCGCTGATCGTCGTCGATGCCCATGGCAAGGTGCTCCAGGCCTATCCCGATTCCCTGCAGATCGTCGGCACCACGCTGCGCTCGGAAAGCGTGCAGGAAGCGCTGCGGCTGAAGCAGCCAAAGATCAGCCAGGCCTACGTTTCCATCGCCGGCAACCTCGTGGTGCTGATCTCCCAGCCGATCATCGGTGCCAACGGCGAGTACCTGGGGCTGGTCGGCGGCTCGGTGTACATCCTCAAGCCCAGCGTGCTGCACACCATCATCGGCAGCCATTTCCAGGAGGAAGGCACCTTCGCCTTCGTCGCCGATGCCAACCGGCGCCTGCTGCACCACCCCGAGGTGGCGCGCGTCGGCGAATTGCTCGTCCACAGCAGCACGGTGGACGCCGCCCTGCGCGGGGAAAGCGGCGTCATGGAAGTGCTCAACTACAAGGGCGTGCCCATGCTCGCCGGCTACGCCAATGTGCCCGCCGCCAACTGGGCGGTGGTCGCCCAGCAGCCGCGCGACCTCAGTCTCTCGCCGTTGAACCTGCTGATGAAGGACATGCTCATCGGCCTGATCCCGGCCAGCCTGATGGGTGTACTGGCCATCTGGGCCGGCACCCTGTTGATCACCCGACCACTGCGCCAGTTGGCGAAGAGCGCCGAGCAGTTGTCGAACCCGGAAACGCCCCGCGAACTGCAGGACATCAAAACCTGGTATCGCGAGGCGGCGGCGATCCGCGCGGCGCTGCTCACTGGCGTCGGGTTGATGCAGCAGAAGTTCGGACGCCTGAGCCTGGAGGCGCAAAGCGACGTCCTGACCGGCCTCGCCAACCGCCGGGCGCTGGGCGCCGCGCTGGAAGCGCTGGGCCAATCCGGGCGGCCCTACTCGGTGCTGGCGGTGGACATCGATCACTTCAAGAAGGTCAACGACACCTGGGGACACGATGCCGGCGACGAGGCCCTGCGCCGCGTCGCTGCCGTGCTGCGCGATTCGTCCCGGGCCGACGATCTGGCCTGTCGCTCGGGAGGCGAAGAGTTCGTCCTGCTGCTGCCGGAAACCACCCTGGAAGCGGCCAGCGCCATCGCCGAGCGCATCCGCGAAACCGTGGCGATCACGCCGATACCGCAAGTGGGCCTGCTTACCCTGTCCATCGGCGTCGCCGAGTCCGGCGGGGCAGCGTCAACCGCGGAATCCGTGCTCAAACAGGCCGACCGCCGCCTCTACCGCGCGAAACAGACTGGCCGCGACCGTGTAATCAGCAGTGACGCCAGCTAGTCCATCGGATCGAGCGTCGTCAGCCGCGATGCCAATGCACGCGCCAGGTCGTTGATCCGCCCGCCATCGCCCAAGCCGGGGGCGATATAGATGGCCACGGGAAACGCCACCGCCTCCTCCAGGGGCAAGGGCTGGCGGTTCAGGCCCAGCAGACGTGCCATCCTCGCCGGCAGGGTCACCCCCAGCGGATGGCGGTCCAGCATCAGCCGCGCGGCAAGGGCGCTCTGCACCCGGCAGGCGATATTCCTGCGCAGTCCGCGTAGGCCAAGCTGCAAGTCCACCGGGCACAGGCCGCCACGCCGGGCGGACACGTGGACCTGGGGCTGCCGCAGGTAGTCGGCGAGCGTCTGCGGGGGACTCTCCAGCGCAGCACCGTGGGCGAAGACGTAGCGGTCCGCCGGCACCGAGATACGCTCGATGCCGTAGCCGAACGGCACCACCTGTTCGATGTCCAGCAGCACGTCCAGCCGGCCTTCGCGCAGTTCGTCGAAGGCCACGCGGCGCTGTGGATGGTAGAAGCTTACCCGCCACGCCTCGCCCAGCCGCGCCAGGGCGGTGTCGAGAAACAGCGGCTGCAGGCAGTCGACACAGCTGACCCGCAGTTCGGGTGCCGTCGACGGGCGCCCGGGCACCTGGCGCCAGCCTTCGCGCAGGCTTTCGAAGGCCAGGCGTACATGGTCGGCCAGACGATGCCCCGCAACAGTGGGCGTCACACCCAGGTGGCTCTTGATGAACAGCGGATCGCCGCAGTGCTTGCGCAGGCGGCTCAGGGCATTGCTCACCGCCGGCTGGCTCAGGCCCATCAACCGCGCGGCGCGGGTGATGCTGCGCTGCTGGTAGATGGCGTCGAACACCAACAGCAGGTTCAGGTCGAGGTCATACAGGTCGTGCATGGTCAGCAATCGTCGTGCAACAGGATCAGGCCGAACAACAGTCCGGCGGTGAGCATCAGCGTCAGGCTCAGCCAGGCCACGGCGTGGCCGTTGCCGACTGGTGCCGAGCCGGCCAGCGCGCGGGAGCCGCGTCGGTAATGTGCGCCCTGCCCGAGCTGGCAGACCAACGCACAGCCCGTCAGCAGCGCAGCCGGAACCAGAGCGAATACGGACAGCTCGCCGATCCTCCGCAGCACCAGCGCCGCCAGCACCAGCAGCACCAGCAGGGTTCGCGTCCAGGCCAGGGTGGTGCGTTCGGCCTGCAATCCGTTATCGCTCATGCCCACTGGCTCATCACTGGTAGCCGATCAGGCCGGCAGCCAGCACTACGCAGGCCAGCGCCAACAATGGCACCAGCAGCGGCACCGGCAAAGGCCGCCCTTGTCGCAGCGCACGCTCCACGCTCAGCCAGCGAACCCCGGCCGCCCCGGCGGTAAGCAGGCCGAGGCCGGCCAGCGCCAGGGCCAGGAAGGTCCTTACAGCCCCCGTCAGTGTGGGGCTTACGAAGGCATCCAGGGCGATGGCGCCGGCCAGCAGCGCCATCGAGGTGCGAATCCAGGCGAGGAAGGTCCGTTCATTCGCCAGGCTGAAACGCGGGTCCGGCTCCTCGCCGCCGCCCAGCAGGCGGTCGGCCAGGCGACTGCGACCGCCACTCATTGCCGCCAGACCATCAGCGAATCCCCAGTCCGCGCAGAGCGCCGGGCGAGTAATCCGAGGTGGTGGCGCGGAAGCCGAAGTCGTAGCCGCGAGGCTGCTCGTTGCTCATGTTGGAAGCGATGTAGCGGCCCGCCTGCAGGTCATAGAACACCTGGACGGCGGACAGCAGCACCTGGACATCCGGACGATAGAACGTGTGATTCTCGCCGATCCGCCAGAGCTCGCCACGACTGTCGTACTGGTCGTTTTCCACCACGGTCCAGCTGTCCTCGTCGAGATAGAAGCGCCGCTTGGAGTAGATATGGCGGGCGCCGGGCTTCAGCGTGGCCTCCACTTCCCAGACGCGGTGCAACTCGTAGCGGGTCGGCGCCGAGTCGATCACGCCGGGCTTGAGGAAGTCAGCGTACTTCAGGCTGGGTGAAGCCAGGCGGTAGCTGTTGTAGGGGATGTACAGCTCCTTCCTGCCGATCAGTTTCCAGTCGTAGCGATCCGGCGCGCCGTTGTACATGTCGCGGCTGTCCGCGGTTCTCAGTCCGGCGGTAGTCGGCCCGGCGGCGTCGTAGGCATTGTCCGGAGCACGGCGCACCCGGCGCTGGCCGGAGCTGTAGACCCAGGAGAGGCGCGGTTGCTTCACCTGATCCAGTGTCTCGTGGACCAGCACCACCTCGCCCACCTGGCGCGACGGCGCGGTGATGCGGTGGCTGTAGTAGAACAGCATGTTGTCCACCTTGCCCGGCTCGTAGTTGCTCACCTGGTCGGCCATGGTGAAGCGCTGCTCGGTGGTGGTGATCACGTAGTCGCCACCGGCCTGGGGCGCCGCGCTGTCGTTGACCGACAGCAGGCTACCGCCGCGATAGCGGGTGATGTGGTTCCAGATCGCTTCCAGGCCGTTTTGCGGAATCGGGAAGGCCACCGCGCCGTGGAAGCCCTCGATGCCATTGCCGTCATTGACGAGCCTGGCGCCGGTGGCGTTCTGCGCCACCCAGCCCTTCAGTATGTCCGACACACCCACGCTGCGGTGGCTGGGGTAGACCGGCAGCTTGTACTGGCCGGGATAGCGCTTGAGCAGCGCAATCTGCCCGGCGGTGAGATTGGCCTGGTACTGCTGGTAGTTGCTCGAATCGATGGTGAACAGGGGCTGGTCGCCGGCGTACGGGTCGGCCGGGGTGCCGTTGCCCTGTATCTTCAGGCCATCGCCGGACAACCCGCCCAGCCAGGCCGGGACTTGGCCGTCAGCGCTGGCGGCGCGTTCGGCGCCCATGGGAGTCAGGCTGTCTTGCAGCTTGGCGGCCTCGCCGGCCGGCACGGCGGCGTAGGCACCTTCGCCCAGGAGGACAGCGCCGTGGGTCAGGAGGACGGCGGAAAACAGGCAGTAGATGCGTTTCAAGAGGCAGGCTCCACTTAGAAGTTGATGCCGACCGACAGCGAGACGAAATCGCGATCGCCGCGGTTGCCGTAGTCGCCATCGAAGTAGTTGGTGTAGGAAATGCCGGCGGTGTAGGTGCTGTTGAAATCCGCATCCAGCGACAGGCCGACCGCCTTGGCACCCTCGTTGAAGCCCGAGACCTCCGCCGGGGCGTAGCCCTTCACGTCGTGGGACCATGAGATACCGGGCTTGAGGTCGATGCCGGCGATGGCGTTGGCGTAGCTCCAGATCGCCCGCGCGCGGTAGCCCCAGGAGAACGACGTGACGAAACCCTCGTTGTTGCAGTTCTGCGGCGTTGCCGAGTTGGCGATGCACACGGCGTTGTTGGCCAGTTCGCCGGAGCCGAAGGTGCTGTTGCGCCCATAGCGCGGGCCGCCGTGGCCCTCCAGGCCGCC
Organism: Pseudomonas sp. PVC-3-1; assembly: GCF_057444315.1. Classification (NCBI taxonomy): domain Bacteria; kingdom Pseudomonadati; phylum Pseudomonadota; class Gammaproteobacteria; order Pseudomonadales; family Pseudomonadaceae; genus Pseudomonas; species Pseudomonas sp. PVC-3-1. The sequence goes on along the minus strand of NZ_CM172023.1, from coordinate 3,968,366 downwards.
GACGAAGGTGGCGCCCACCTCGCCCACCAGCACCAACTGGTCGGCGCCCATGACCTGGCTGACGGTCTGGGTAGCGGTCATCTGCGCCTGGGTCACTTCCTTGCGGCGGTAGCCGTCGGCGGCATTGCTGTCGGCATAGGCCACAGCGCCGCTGTCATACAACGGTGTGCGCGACGGGTCGCCCAGGCCGGACTGGATCAGATCCGGGCCGTTGAATTGCAGCGGCAGGTTCGGCCGGTAGCTGATCTCGCCCTGCAGCGCGGTGCCGCTGGACAACGTCGTCGCGAAGGTCAGGCCGTACAGGCGGATGTCTTCGGGGTATTCGACGAAGTAACTTGAAGTCCCCATGCGCAGCGCATCGGTCAGGGTCTTGCCGGCGCTGCTGTTCATCAGGCCGTTGCAGGCCGCGCCAGAAAGGCCAAGGTTGCCGCACAGCTGGGGGACGAAATTGGTATTGGTCAGGTACGGACTGCTGATCGAACCGGTGTACGGCAGACGGCTGTGGTAGTTGGCCGCGTAAGCGCCGAACTCCGTGTCCAGGGCCGGCACGAACCAGTGCAGCGACAGACCCCACTGCCCGCTGTTGCGCGCGTCCCGGTCGGCAGCGCGTTGCAGGCGAATGCCCTCGCTGGTCAGATCGACGCCGAACGGCGATAGCGCGCGCACCGCGGCGGCGTTGCCGGTAAGGTTCTTGCCTACGTCCAGGCCGTAGCACCCGTCGGGGATGTAGTCGTTGCTGGAGAAGAAGGTGCCGCAGTTGTCCAGGTTGGTCTGTTCCCAGTCCAACTGGTAGAAGAAATCCGCGGAGAGGTTTTCGCTGAGGTTCTGGGTGACATAAAACAGATTCACCGGCACCAGTGCGTCCTTCACCTCCGAGCCCGGCCGGCGGATAGCCGACAGGTTGGTCGGATTGACCACGTTCAGGCCGCCCTGGATGAAGGTGCTTTCGCCCCAGTTCACTACCTGTTTGCCCAGGCGCACCGAACCCGGTTCATCGGCGATCTGGAAGTTGTGGTAGACGAAGGCGTCCAGCAACTCGAAGCCGGCGGACTTGTTGGCGTTCTTGCGTCCGGCGTCCTCGACATCCTTGAAGCGCTGGCTCTCGTCGCGCAGGGCGTAGTCGTACCAGTAGCTGCCGCGCAGGAACACGCCGCTGTCGCCATACTTGAGCTCCAGATCGTGGCGGCCCTTGAATATCTTCGAGAACACGTCGCCAGCGCGGTAGTTGCGACGACCGTCATCACCCGAGGCGCTGCGCATCAGGCGCTGTTCGGGGTTGTGGGTGGACATGCTGGCGCCCAGCGACAGCGCGGAGTCGAGCTGGCCCTGGATCTCTCCGATTTCGAAGTTGTAACCCCAGGCAGAATGGCAGGTGCAAGTTGCGACCAATAGCCATGAGCCTCGCACCATGATGCGAACTTTCGGCGTCATCACTCTTATCCTCTTTATTCTTTTCGAGCGATCTTCAGGCAATACAAATCCTCCTCGAAATCACTTTAAGCAACATGAGGTATCGAGCGTAGGTGTTTGTATTATCTGGGTATTTGTATTAGAAGAATTATTCTTCGAATGAACTTCCAGAAGACTTTGCGGATTGTTGGCTTATCGTTACCGGCCCTTGATTTGCGGGGATGGCTCGATACTAAATAGCCCTCTGCCGACGAACAAATATCGTCTTCAGATGGACCCCATATCAAACCGGCATGGCCGGACAAGGCACGACGATGACCCTCAAGCAGTTGCGTTACCTGATCGCCATCGCCGAGGCCGGTAGCTTTTCCGCCGCCGCCCGCAAGGCCTATATCGCCCAGCCGGCGCTCAGCCGGCAGATCGGCATGCTGGAGAGCGAACTGGAAGTGCAATTGCTGCTGCGCCAGCACGACGGCGTCGATCTCACCGACGCCGGCCGGCGCCTCTACGAGGTGGCCCGCTCGGTGGTGCAGAAGATCGATTCGGTGAAGGACGAGCTGATGTCCAGCCGGGGCGACCCGCGCGGGCGGGTGTCGGTGGCCATCCCGGTGACCACCTCCGCCCTGCTGCTGCCGGCGATCATCCAGCGCGTGCAGGAGAAGTTCTCCGGCATCGACCTGGTGGTGCGCGACGGTCTGAGCAAGGAAGGCGGCGAAGCCATCGAACTGGGCAAGGTCGATTTCGGCATCGTGCCCAATGCCGAGGAACTCGAAGGAGTGGTCGCCGAGCCGATCTTCGTCGAGCAGCTCTATTGGGTCGGGCGCATGCCGCTGGGAAGCGAGGGAGAGAGCATCACCCTGGCCGAGGCGCTGAGCCAGCCACTGGTGATGCCGCCGCGCGGCATGCACCTGCGCCGGCGCATCGAGCAGGCGGCCATGGCCGCGGGGCTTGAGCTGAATGTGAAGTACGAGCAGCAGTCCGCCTACGGCATCACAGGCCTGGTGACCAGCGGGCTGGCGGCGTCCATCAGCAACTGGCCGCCAATCGAGGTGGGCTCGCAGTCATTGGCGCGGCGCATCGTCGAGCCGCAGATCGAACGCACCATCTCCATCGCCCACTCGGCGCATAAGCCACTGAGCTTCGCGGCCTCGTGCGTGCACGACCTGGTGCGCGAACTGCTGGTGGAAGCGGTGCGCAACGGAACGTGGAAAGGCGAGCTGATCGAGCGCTCGCCTCTGCCAGCGGTCAATCTGGACGATTGACCGCCAGCCCCCGCATCGTCAACCGGCAGCGGCCAGTTCGCCGGAGAGCTGTGCCCGCGAGCGTTGTGGGCGTAGCCAGGCCAACCCGACCAGACCGGCGACCACCAGCAGTACGCCGCTGACCGCGAAGCCGTGGGCATAGCCGGCACCATCCAGGCCACCGGAGCGCTGCACGAGGAAGCCGGTGACGATAGGGGCGCTGAGCCCCGCCAGCGAGGCGAAGGCATTGCCAATCGCCAGGATGCTGCCCCGCTGTGCGGTGGGCGTGACTTCCGCCAGCATTGCCGGGCCCACCGAGTACATCACCAGCGCCAGGCCGCCGCTCAGGGTCATGTAGGTCATGCGCAGCGCCACCGGCAGGTCCGTCAACAGGCTGATGGACAGCACGCCACTGGCCACCAGGCATGCCGAGACGAACACACCCCGCGCGATCCGCGACGATAGACCGGCGCGCAACATGCGCTGCGACAACCACGCCATGAACAGGCTCAGCGGCATGGTCACCAGGACGAACAACCCGAACAGCCGCCCAGCGTTCATGGCGCTCAGGCCCAGGCCGCTTTCCAGGTAGGCCGGCACCCAGGTCAAGGTCAGCGCCAACGACCAATTGGCGGCGAAGTGGCAGAAATAGTTCGCCAGCACCGTGCTGTCAGCCAACAGGCGACGGTACGGCAGACGCTCGCCAGAGCCCTGCCCGCGTGGCGTCTCGCCCAGCCGCCCTTCCTGTCCGAAGAAGAACCAGGCCACGCACCAGATGGCGCCGAAGATCGCCAGTACCGCGAAGTTGCTGCGCCAGCCGTAGTGCGTGCTGATCCAGGGAATCATCAGCCCGGCGATCAGCAGGCCCATGGCACTGCCCGAATGCAGCAGCGCCACCGGCAGGCTGCGGCGCTCGTCGGGGAACCACTTGTACAGCGCATGGGTGGCGACCGGCGACGCCGGCCCCTCACCCACGCCCAGCAACACCCGGCAGGCCACCAACGTCCATAGCGAAGTGGCATAGAGCATCGGTAACTGCACCAGTGCCCAGAAGGCCCCCATGCCCAGCAACAGCCAGCGGGTGGAGCGGCGGTTGGCGAGGAAGCCGCCCACCACCGCGGAGATGGAGAACAGCCAGTGCAGGCTGCCGCCAACCAGACCGAATTCGGCAGGAGTCAGGTTCAGCTCCTTCATCATCGGTACCGCAACCAGACCGGTGACCACCTTGTCGAGGAAGTTCACCAGCATCATCGCCGCCAGCAGAAAGGCGACCGTCCAGGCTCGGCGGGGCTGGTAGGCATTCTCTTTAGCAGAAGAATCTTGCATGTCGCTGATCTCTCTTGTTCTTGTCGGGTGCTGCGTCCGCGCTTCCACGTCCCACCGGTCAATCGGGCATCAGGATGCCCTTGGCGATGGTGTTGCGCTGGATTTCGCTGGTCCCGGTAAGGATGCGCATCATACGGGTGGCGCGGAACAGCCACTCCACCGGATGCCCGTTGATCAAGCCGGCGCCGCCGTGCACCTGCACCGCACGGTCGGCAATGCGGAAGGCGGTTTCCGAGCTGAATACCTTGCACATCGACGACTGGGTACGGATGTCGCCGCCCGCGTCGTAGCTGGCCGCCGTGGCGTACATCATGCTGCGCGCGGCATACAGCTCGGTGGCCATGTCGGCAATCATGTGGCTGACCGCCTGGAACATGCCGATTGGCCGGCCGAACTGCACCCGAGAGCGGGCGTAGTCCACCGACAGGTTCAGCGCCAGCTCCGCCATGCCAAGCATGGTGGCGCAGTGCAGCAGGCGGTTGAGGGTGATGCGCCCCATGGCAAGCTTGAAGCCCTTGCCTTCCTCGCCGATGCGGTGCGCCACCGGCACCTTAACCCCTTCGAGGAGGATGTCACCGTGGGTACCGGGGCCGGACATGGCCTGGTAATCGGACACCACCTGCGCGCCGGGCGCGGCGAGGTCGACGAAGAACGCCGAGATGCCCTCGGCACCCTTGCCTGGCCCGGTCACTGCCAGCAGCACGGCGAAGTCTGCGTAGGGCGCGCCGGAGATATAGCGTTTCGCGCCGTCGAGCACGTAGTGATCACCCTCCAGACGCGCGCTGGTCTTGATCGCCGTGGCGTCGGAGCCAGCCTCAGCCTCGGTCAGGGCGAAACACACGGCCTTCTCGGCACGGCACACCGGGCGCAGAAAGTGGTCGATCTGCTCCTGGCTGGCCACCCGGAACAGATGGCCCACCCGCGGCGGACCGCTCAGCTCGCCCAATACGTGAGCGGCCAATACCGCGCCGCTGCTGGCCGCGGCCTCCTTCACGGCGCACAGGTCGGCAATACCCAGACCGGCGCCCCCCAGCTCCTCAGGCAGCATGATGTTGTAGAAGCCGCGCTCGCAGGAACGCTTCCACAGGTTGCGCAGCAGTTCGCGCGGGTGCTTCTCGCCGAAGCGGATACCCTCGCGCTGCTCCAGCGGCAGCAGTTCTTCGCGGATGAAGCCGCGCAGGTCGTCGATGATCGCCTGTGCCTTGGCGCCGGGTTGAATCGCGTGCATGGTCATTCTCCCTCTCAGATCCGACGTTCCTGGTGCTGCCAGTAGGTTTCGCGCACCAGGCGGCGCACGACCTTGCCGTTGGGGTTCTTCGGCAGCTCGCGGACGAAGTCCACGCTGCGCGGCTTCTTGAAACCGGCCAGTTGCGCGGCACACAGCTCGATGATCCGCGCCTCGTCCAGTTGCATGCCGGGCTTGAGCACCACCACTGCCTTGACCGCCTCGCCCCACTGTTCGTCGGGCACGCCCACCACCGCCGCTTCGAAGATTTCCGGCAGGCTGTAGAGCACTTGTTCCACCTCGGTCGGGTAGATGTTGAAGCCGCCGGAAATGATCATTTCCTTCTTGCGGTCGACGATGAACACGTAGCCGTGCTCGTCCACCGTGGCGAGGTCGCCGGTGAGGTAGTAGCCCTCGCGCATGACCTCCGCAGTGAGCTCCGGCGCCTGCCAGTAGCCCTGCATGATGTCCGGCCCGCGCACGACGATCTCGCCGATCTCCCCGGGCTTCACATCCTCGAAGTCCTCGTTGACCACCCGCAGGTCGGTGTCGAAGTAGCAGCGGCCACAGGAGGCCAGGCGTTTGGGATCATCCAGCGCCGCGATGTGGTCCTGTTCGGTAAGCACCGTGACCAGCGAACAGGTCTCGCCGGCGCCGTAGCCCTGGGCGAGGATCGGCCCGAACACCTGCATGGCACGGCGCACCAGCGCCGGGGCCATGGGCGCGGCGCCGTACATAACCAGGCGCAGGCTGCTCAGGTCGTAGGTTTCCACCCCGGGGAAGTTCACCAGCCGGTTGATCATCGCCGGCACCAGGAACAGCCGGGTGACGCGTTCGCGCTGTATGGTTTCCAGCAGCAGGCGGTCGTCGTAGCGCTCCACCAGCAGGTTGCAAGCGCCGGCGGCAAGCAGCGGCATGACCTGCATGCCGCTGGCATGGGTGATCGGGCCGACATGGGCCATCACATCGCCAGGGCCGGAACGGCCCGTCGGGCTGGCGATACTCTTGCGTACCAGCGCCTTGCGGTTGCCGACACTGAGCATGGCGGCCTTGAGCACGCCGGAACTGCCAGAGGTGTAGTGCAGCACCGCCAGGGCGTCGTCCGCCGGGTCGCAACTGATGTGAGCATCGCAGCCACGCTCAAGCACCGCCCCGTAAGGCACATCGGCGCCTTCGGCAGCCAGCGGGACGATCAGTTTCAGATCCGGCAGTTCGGCACGTCGCTGGTCGATCAGCGTGGCGAAAGAGGCATCGGCAATCACCGCCTGGCTGCGTGAATCTTTCAGCACGCTAAGCACTTCATCGGCGGCCAGGCGCGCATTGATCGGCACCTTCACCATGGCGTTCTTGTACAGGGCGACTTCCGCCTCTACCAGTTCGGCCCGGTTGGGCGCCAGGATCGCCACGTGGGCGCCCTGCTCCAGTCCCAGCGTGAGCAGCCCGGAGGCCAGGCGATTGGTACGGCGTTCGAGATCGGCGAAGGTGATGCGATGACGTGAATCGACCACGGCCTCGCGGTCAGGCCAGTAAAGCGCACTGCGGCGCAGGATTTTACCCAGGTCCACTTGTTGTTCTCATTGTCAGGGGAGACGGGCGAAATCCTAAGAGCCGTGCGCCGCGCGCGGCCAATACCATAGGTCGATGCCGGCCATGCCGGAATGCGATGGCCCCCGTCAGCAGGCATTGCCAGTCAGTCCAACGGCGGCTCCTGGGCGAGCCCGCGCGGCCCGGCAATCCCCCAGATCACCAGCCCCAGCACCGGCAGGATGGCAATCAGCAGGGACCATAGCGCCTTTGCGTTAACGCCCTTGTCACTGCGGAAGATGCTGAGGATCGCCCACAGATCCAGCAACACGATGATGGTCGCCACGGCGATCCAGAAAACACTGAGCAATGAAGACATGACCCGGCCCCTTCTCACGGGGCAGGAAATTGCCCCTCTCCCGGCAGGCCCCGCCCGAGGCCCAAGGTTCAACCAGAAGGACCATCGTCCAGGCGCCGAACCGTTCGTCCCTCGCACTGAACACCGCGCGGCGCGCTCCAGTCATTCGTGAAGGCACCCATGAAAACGGGCGCCGGTCACTCACTGCTCGCCAGACACAAGAGGTGACGAATGATGGGCTGGAATGATCATCGCGACGTAGAACGCTCCGAGGGGCTTCGCCGCCTGCTCGAAGAAGGTGCGCTGGAGGTCGACAGCAGCCAGGAGATCCTTGCCCGCTACATCCTCAACCACGGATTCGCCGCGCTTTCCGAAGCGCAGCAGCAGGAGTTCCACGAGCAGTTGCTGCCGCTGCTCGACCGCCGCGATCGCGGCGAGGGGTTGATGCCACAAGGCGACCTCGATCCGGCGATCGACGATCCCGAGCTGGTCAGCTCGCAGATCAACGACCCAGGCAACGAAGACCCCGGCTCGCTCATCGAAATGGAAGTCGAGGAAGGCTTGCGCCCGGACCGGCGAACCCGCCACTGATGCTTATCCACGAGGCCCGAGGAGGACGCCATGACCTTTCCCCTGACCCACTTCTTCACCCACCCGGAAACGGCCTGGCACGAACTGCGCGACAACGCCGACCAGCACCCGGCAGCCTACCTGCCGCTCTGGTTGCTGATGCCGTTGTTACCGGCGGTGTGCCTGTTCATCGGCACTACCCAGGTTGGCTGGCGCCTGCCGGGGAATGAGGAAACCCAGTTACTCAGCCTTGCCAGCGGCGCGCTTCTCGCCTTCTGGTGCTATGCCGGCCTGGTGGCGGGGATTGTGATCATCGCGTACCTGACCCGCTGGGTGCTGTTCCGCACCGACGTGCGCCCCGACCTCAACCGCAGCATGGGCTTTTCCACGGCCGTGGCGCTGCCCCTGATGCTGGCCGGGCTCGCCGCCCTGCTGCCATCGCGCTGGCTGCTGCTACTCGCCGCCGGGGCGGCCACGCTGTATTCGGGCTGGCTGCTGTTCATCGGCCTGCCCATCTACATGCGCCTGACGCAGCGCAGCGCGGCCTTCTATTCAGGCTGCATCCTGGGGCTGGGATTTCTCGCCCTGCTGACCACCGCCTTCGCCTTCCTGGAATTGTGGGGACAGACCATGATGGGGACGGGGGAGTATCTGCAGGAGTAACTCACCCCTCGCAGGTCGCGTTCATGAGTGCAGGAGCAACTGTCTTTCTCTGGTAAGTCCGTACCTATGCATCCCCTCACCCCAGCCCTCTCCCGGAGGGAGAGGGAGCAGTCCGAGCCCACTGACGCAAAGGTTTCATCCTGCACCAAACAGTCCCCTCTCCTCTTGGGAGAGGGTTAGGGTGAGGGCAAAGCCGAGCACAGTACTTTCACTCAGGAGCGGACTCTTCCTCGATCCGGCCGGCAGGCCGGTCTGAACCTGCCGGCCGTCGAGCAGACACGGGGCGCGCCCGCACGAAGGTCAGGCCGATCGCGGATGAAGTCCGCTGCTACGCGACAGGCATACCAGTAGGCTCATTGCTCCGGTCGTGGCACCGGCTCTTCCGGAGGCTGCTGCATGGGCACCTCTTCGGGGAAGTCCTCGGGAATCTGGCTTTCGCGATCCGGCGGAGCCTCCTGCGGATCGGGGCGTTGGGCGTGGAAAGTGGTGTTCATGGCAAATCCTCCGATAGCGCGGGCGGTCAACTTTGGGCGCACCGCGCTCGCGGAGGTTCGGTTTTTCTACCTGTCGGCGCCCTTTACCATCAGGAGCAGGGCCAGTAGCTGGTCGCGGTCGAACGGTTTGGGCAGGCGCATCACCGACTCGGCCAGGGTATCCAGGCGCCCGGCGTACCCGGTAGTGAGCACGCAGGTCAATGCCGGATATGCCTGACGCACATGCTGGATCAGCAGCATGCCGTCCATGTCCGGCATGGCGAAGTCGGTGATCATCAGGTCGTAGCTCGACTGCTCGAGCAACTGCATGGCGGCGCGCGCCGACTCGCTGCGCGCCACCTGGCAGCCCAAGTCCGCGAGCAGCGCGCTGGTGCCGGCCAGCACCAGCGCATCGTCGTCCACCACCAGTACCCGCAAACCGATCGGCTCGTCGAGGGTGGGCGGTGCCGGCACTACTCGCGCGACGCTGGGCAACTCCGGCTCCGCTTTCACCCGCACCGCCGGCAGCCAGATTTCCGCCGTGGTGCCCAGCCCCGGCGAGCTGCGCAGCAGCAGCGCTCCGCCCTGCTGCTGGGCCAGGCCATGGACGATGGACAACCCCAGCCCCGTGCCCTTGCCGGTGGGCTTGGTGGTGAAGAACGGCTCGGCAGCGCGTCGCAAGGTGTCCTCGTCCATGCCCTGCCCTGAGTCGGTGACCGCCAGGCACACGTAATCCCCCGGCGCCAGCTTGCCGCTCTGCCGCGGCCCGACCTGTGCGTTGCGCGCCGAGAAGGTGATGCTGCCGCCACTGGGCATGGCATCACGGGCGTTGGTGGCGAGGTTGATGATCGCCAGTTCCAACTGGTTCTGGTCACTCAGCACGCAGTCCAGTTGCAGCGGGAAGCGGGTTTCCAGGCTGATGGTCGGGCCCAGGGAGCTGACCAGCAGCTCGCTCATGTCCTGCAGCAGCGCCGGCAGCTGGATCGGCTGCGGGAACAGCCGCTGCTTGCGGGCGAAAGCCAGCATCCGTTGGGTCAGCTGGGCGCCGCGGCGGGTCGCCTCCAGGGCGTTGCGCCAGATGGCCTGGACCTTCTCGTTGTCCTTGGGCAACTGCCGCTCCAGCAGCTGCAGCCCGCCGAGAATCACTGTCAGCAGGTTATTGAAGTCGTGGGCAACGCCGCCGGTGAGCTGGCCGAGGGACTCCATCTTCTGCGACTGGATCAGCTCGTCACGGGCACGCTCCAACTCTTCCTGGGCACGGCGCTTATCGGTGATGTCGCGGGTGATCTTGGCAAATCCCAGCAGCTTGCCGGTGTCATCGAACACCGGGTCGATGACGATGTTGGCCCAGAAGCGCGAGCCGTCCTTGCGCATCTGCAGACGCTCTTCCTCATAGCGTCCCTCGGCCAGCGCAGTGCTCAGGCTGGCCTCGGGTACGCCGCCCAGGCGATCTTCGTCGCAGTAGAAGCAGTCGAAACGGCGGCCGATGATCTCTTCGGGGTGGTAGCCCTTGATCCGCTCGGCGCCGGAATTCCAGCTGGCGACGTTGCCCTCGGGGTCGAGCATGTACAGCGCATAGTCGGTAACACCGTTCACCAGCAGGCGGAACTGCTGTTCGCTGCGCCGCAGGGCCTGCTCGGTCTCGTGCTGCTCGGTGCGGTCACGGGTGATCTTGGCAAACCCCAGCAACTCGCCGGCAGTATTGCGGATGGCGTCGATCACCACGTGGGCCCAGAACGAGCTGCCGTCGCGGTGCAGGCGCCAGCCTTCGCTCTCGTAGCGACCGACCCGCGCCGCCTCGTCCAGGGCCAGCTCTGGCAGACCGGCTGCGCGATCCGTCGGGGTGTAGAAGCGCGAGAAGTGCTCGCCGAGGATTTCGTCGGCGGCGTAGCCCTTCAGGCGTTGCGCCCCGGAGCTCCAGCTGCTGACCCTGCCATCGGGATCGAGCATGTAGATCGCGTAATCGGTCACCGCCTCGACCAGCAGGCGGTAGCGCGCGTCTTCGACGAGTTGGGCGGTGCTGGCAATGGTCTCTGGCATGAAATCCGAGCTCCCCTGGCTCATTGGAGCAAAGCATAGGCACGGCCATCCTACCCCGACTGCCGCCGGACGGCGTCACTGGCGGTACGCCTGGCGCAACCCGTCTGCGTTCCAGAGCGCTGGGCTACCGACCAGGCCGGGCCGCAGCCCCGCGGCCAGCCAACCGCCTGGCGGAAAACCCGCTGATACTTCGCGCAAGCCGCGAATTCCGTGGTCCATGACACAACCCCCTCGGATGTCCATGCCCGGGGAATCGTGCAACGAGCACAGGAGACTGCGGATGAGCGTTGACCCCGAGCGTTTCGCCAACGACTACCAGAGCGCCCTGGTGGAGGTGGCCCTGCCCGCCTTCGCCCGCGCCAGCGAATTTGCCCGTGAACACGGCCTGGAATGCAGCGTGGAGCTGTTGGACGGCCGCCGCGACCTGCCGGAACTGCGCCTGAAAGTCCGCCATTCCTGCCACGACGCCGAGTGCATCTGCCGTATCAGCGCCGACCCGCAGACCCAGCGGCTATGCCACGAAAATCGCTGCGGGGAGACCGAGGCCGACGTGCAGCAGGTGATCGGATCGCTCGCCTCGCTCAACGAGATGGTGCTCGATACCCGCCTGCTGGAATTCTTCCAGAGCTCCTTCGCCCTGCATCTGGACTACGCCTCCGAACGGCACGCCGGGGGATTCTGGTAGCCCTCGCGGCAGAATGACGAAGCCCCTTGTCCGCACGCCGGACAAGGGGCTTTTTGCAGGGTGCGATCAGCCCTCGAGCTTCTGCTTCAGTGCCGCCAGGCCATCGACATAGATGCCGGTGAACAGGGCAGAGGCTTCGGCATCGCTGATGCCTTCGGGAGTGAAGGAGCCGAACCACTCCACGCGCACGCCTTCAGCCTCCGCACCCGGCAGCACGCGCAGGGTCGACTGGTAGTCGCGCACCGGCGCCGGCCCCTGGAGGATGGTGTAGCTGTAGCTGCGCTCAGCTTCGTTGAAGTCCAGCAGGCGCTCGATGATGGTTTCGCCGGCGACACTCTTCAGGGTGCGCACACGGCCACCCTCGCTGAGCGCGCTCTGCGGAATGAACGGTAGCCAGTCGGGCAGCGAATCGAAGCCGCCAATGAGTTGCCAGACCTGGTCGATATCGGAATTGAGGTCGATGAATGCTGTGGCCTTGGCCATGATGTTTCTCCCGGGGCGTTCGCCCCATTGATTCGATGATCGTGGTGGAGCGCCAGGCCAAAAGGCCCGGCGGCGAAGGTTCAAGCGGCAGGTACGGGGGCCAGCGCGCTGATCAGGCCCTGGGCGCGCAGGTCGCTCCAGAACGCGGCAGGGATGACGGCACTGAGCGCAGCGTGGTCCTGGTTGGCGTGCAGCGGGCGGGTCGCACCGGGGATCGCCGCGACCACGGCCGGATGGGCCAGGGCGAACTGCAGCGCGGCGGCTTTCACGTCCACCCCATGGTCACGAGCCACGGCGCGGATACGCTCCAGCTTGGCCAGCACGGCCGGGCTGGCCTTCTGGTACTCGAAGTGCTCGCCACCGGCGGTCACGCCGGAGCTGTAGGGCCCGCCGACGACAATGCCGACACCCTGCTCCACCGCCTGCGGCATGACCCGCTGCAACGCGCGCTCATGGTCCAGCAGCGAGTAGCGACCGGCGAGCAGGAAGCCATCGGGACGCGGTTCGTCCAGGTCCAGGGTCAGTTCGATGGGCTCGACGCGGTTCACGCCCAGCCCCCAGGCCTTGATCACGCCTTCTTCACGCAGACGGGTGAGCACGCGGAACGCACCCGTGCGGGCGATCTCGAACTGGGTCAGCCACTCGTCACCGTAGAAGTCCTGGGCGATGTCGTGGATCCAGACGATGTCCAGGCGGTCGGTGCCCAGGCGCTTCAGGCTGTCCTCGATGGAGCGCAGGGTGGCGTCGGCGCTGTAGTCGTTGACGATGCGGTTGCGATTGCCGTGTTCGAACAGGCCGCTTTTCTCACCCAGTTCGCGGGCCGCCGGGTCTTCCAGTTCGTCGAGGATGATGCGACCGACCTTGCTGCTGAGGACGTATTCGTCACGCGGGCGGTTGGCCAGCGCGGCGCCCAGACGGGATTCGGACAGGCCGGCGCCGTAGAACGGAGCGGTGTCGAAGTAGCGCACGCCGTTGTTCCAGGCGGCATCCACGGTAGCCTGCACTTCTTCAACGGGCACGTTGCGGAACATGTTGCCCAGCGGCGCGGTACCGAAACCAAGGCGGGTGGGGATCAGGGATTTGAGACTCATCAGGAGGTTCTCCGGGTTGGGGGGAGTCGCTTGTGAACTCCAGTGGCGACAATCCTATGCCCGCCCAACCGAGACCGTCCAAGTCATAATTCGACAGACTTGAGACCTAAATTATCATCAAGTCCTTTCCAACGTTCTCTCAGACCTTGGCGCCCGCCAGCACCATTTCACGGAAGTCGCCCACGATCGGACGCAGGTCGACACGATGCCAGGCCGCCCACAGCCCGGTGCTCTGCCCCAGCCACGGCAGTTCGCGCAGCACCACATTGGGATTGCTCTCGCCACCGATACTCTGCTGGATCAACGCCAGGCCCAGGCCCGCCGAAACCAGGCCGATAGCGCTCAATGGCTCGGCGGCCTCCAGGCGGATCTGCGGGGTGAAGCCAGCCGCCACGCAACTGGCGAGGAAACGTTCTCTGCGGTTCGGCTGCAACTGGCCCTCCACCATGATCCAGTCCTGTTCATGAAGGTCTGCCGGCTCGATCTGCGGCTTGTCCGCCAGCGGGTGATCCAGCGGCAAGGCGAGGTGCAGCGGGTCGTCGAACACTGGCGCGGCGAGCAGGTCCGGATCGTCCTCCGCCGGTGGCTCGCAGACCAGGGCGACATCCAGGCTGCGCTGGCGCAGGCCCTCGAACTGCTCCTGGGCCGACAGGTTATAGAGTGCGATGTGGATGCCCGGACGCTCCTCGCGCACATGGCGCAGCGCCTCGGGCAGTACGCCGGCATGGATGGCGTGGCTGACATAGCCGATGCACAGCCCGCCGGTCTCGCCCCGACCCAGGCGACGGCCAAGGGATTCCAGGCGCTCGGCGTGTTTGAGCAGCGCCTTGGCCTCATGCAGGAAAGTGCGCCCGTCGGAAGTCAGGCGCAGGCGCTGCTGGCTGCGTTCGAACAATTGCAGGCCGAGACGCTCCTCCAGCTGGGCAATCTGCCGGCTCAGCGGCGACTGGGAAATGTGCAGGGTCTCCGCCGCCTTGCCGACGTGCTCGACTTCGGCCACGGCGACGAAATAACGGAGTTGTCTGAGATCGAGCATAGACCCTCAAGGACTCAAGTATGTCGAATTAAGTTATGTACGATCTTACAAGCCACTCCTAGCATGGCGCCATATCCAGACGATCATCGGCGCATCCCGCGCCTCCTGGATGAGGATTGAAGACATGCAGATCGATCTCGGCGGCAAGACCGCCATCATCAGTGGTTCGACGGGCGGCATCGGCCTGGGCATCGCCCGCCAGCTCGCCGCTTCCGGCGCCGACGTGGTCATAGTCGGGCGCAATGCCGCATCGGTGGACGAAGCCGTGTCCGGCATACGCGCCGCCAACGGCAAGGCTCGCGGCGTGGTCGCGGACCTGGGTAACGCCGCCGGTGCAGACGTACTGTTTGCTGCCGAACCCCACGCCGACATCCTGGTGAACAACCTGGGCATCTATAACGATGTCGATTTCTACGAAACCCAGGACCAGGAATGGCTGGACTTCTACGAGATCAACGTGCTTTCCGGCGTGCGCCTGGCTCGTCACTACACCCCCGGCATGGTCGAGCGTGGCTGGGGCCGGGTGATTTTCCTGTCCTCGGAATCGGGCGTCGCCATCCCCGCGCAGATGATCAACTACGGCGTCACCAAGGCCGCCAACCTCGCCGTCTCCCATGGCCTGGCCAAGCGCCTGGCGGGCACCGGCGTGACCGTCAACGCCATCCTCCCCGGCCCGACCTTCACCGAAGGCGTGGCGAACCTCGTGGCTGACGCCGTGCGTCAGTCCGGCCGCAGCGCCCGCGAGGAAGCCGACGCCTTCGTCCGCCGCGAACGTCCCAGCTCGATCATCCAGCGCGTCGCCGACGTCGACGAAGTGGCAGCGCTGGTGACCTATGTCGCCTCGCCCTACTCCTCCGCGACCACCGGCGCAGCGTTGCGTGTGGATGGCGGCGTGGTGGACAGCCTGGCGATCTGATGCGGCCTGAGTCGCAACAAGCCCCGGCAGATTCGCCGGGGCTTTTCCTTGCACCTAGGGAAAAACGCAAAGGTAGAAGGGCCTGAACACAAAAAAGGCCGTCTCCTCGGGAGACGGCCTTGTTGCGCAGGAAGTAATGCCGTTCAGGCCGTCAGGCGCGGGTAGTCGGTGAGGCCGTGGGCGCCGCCGCCGAACAGGGTTTCACGCTGGTGCGTATTGAGCGGTGCGCCCAGGCGCAGGCGTTCGGGCAGGTCGGGATTGGCGACGAAGGGCCGGCCGAAGGCAATCAGGTCCGCCCAGCCTTCATCCAGCGCGGCGACAGCACGCTCGGCGGTGTACTTGCCGGCGTAGATCAGCGCGCTGGGGAACACTTCGCGCAGGCGACGCTTGAACGCCAGGGGCATGTGCGGGGCATCGTCCCAGTCGGCTTCGGCGATGTGGATGTAACCCACACCGATTTCGCCCAGCAGGCGGGCGGCGGCCACGTAAGTGGTTTCAGGGTCGGCGTCGGAGCAACCGTTCAGGGTGGTCAGCGGCGCCAGGCGGATGCCGACACGGCTCTTGTCGCCGGTACCTTCCACCAGCGCCCGTGCTACTTCAGCGAGGAAGCGCAGGCGGTTCTCCAGCGAGCCGCCGTACTGGTCGGTGCGGTCGTTGACGTTGGAGTCAATGAACTGGTTGACCAGGTAGCCGTTGGCGGCGTGCAGTTCGACGCCGTCGAAACCGGCGGCCATGGCGTTGCGCGCAGCCTGGCGGTACTCGTCGACGATGGTGTGGATTTCCTCCACTTTCAGCGCACGCGGTTTCGAGGCCTGGACAAAGCCGGGAGTCCCATCGTTCTCGGCGACGAACACGTTGACGCCTTCCGCCTGCATCGCCGACGAGGACACCGGCGACTGGCCGTCGAGCAGGCTGATGTGGCTGAGCCGGCCGACATGCCAGAGCTGGGCGAAGATACGCCCGCCGGCCGCATGCACCGCCTGGGTGACCTTGCGCCAGCCGGCGACCTGGGCCGGGGTGTGGATGCCCGGCGTCCAGGCGTAGCCCTTGCCCAGCGGCGAAATCCAGGTGCCCTCGCTGACGATCAGGCCGGCGCTGGCACGCTGGGCGTAGTACTCGGCCATCAGCTCGTTTGGCACATCGCCCGGCTGGCTGGCGCGCGAGCGGGTCATCGGCGGCATGACGATGCGGTTGGGCAGTTCAAGGCCACCCAGGGAATAGGACTGGAACAGTGGGGATGCGTTGGCGGTCATGGTGGACTCCTTCAGCGGCAAGCGGCGCGATCAGGAAGTCCGTGGGAGCGTTGGCGAAGCACCGCGAACCACTCGATCGCTCGAATGGAAAGCAGTCTGCGGACTTTGCCGGCGGGGATTAAGACGCTGTTTCGGCAAAATCATTTGAATCCCGCTCACGAATGCAAGCTGGATTGCTTCCTTGGCAGTGGCGTAATTCTCAACCCTGGCTGGCGATGGCCCTGGCGACCTGCAGATCACTCGCGGGCGACTGCGGATGCTCCTGGCGATACAGGCGCAAAGCCTGTTCCAGCTGCGCGCCGTGGATCTGCCCGGCGGAAGCTACAAAGGCCAGCGCATCGTCGCGGGCCTGCTGGTAAGCGCGCGGCACCTGGCTGCTGGACTCGCTGATGGCAGCCGTGCCGAGGCTGGTGCCCACGGTGAAATGATCGGACGAGTTGCCCTTGCCATCCATGGCGCTGGCCGGGCCGGCGATAGCCAGCAACAGGACGAGCGCCCTGCCCTTCAGCATCCGCAGGCCATCGGACGTGCAGTCCAGCCCATGCGCATCTCGGGGTGCCCGGTGTGTTCGTCTTCACGCTCCTCCAGCACCACGAAACCATGCCGCTGGTAGAAGGCCACGGCGCCGGCGTTGGCCGAATACACCGCCAGCTCCAGCATCGGCAGATGAATCTTGGCGTCGCTCAGCAGGTGCGAGCCCAGACCCTGGCCCTGGCATTCCGGGGCGACGAACAGCGCGGCCAGCGCGCCGTCATGCAGGCTGTAGAAGCCGCTGACACAGCCGTCGCTCTCGACCACGCGCGAGGCGGCGGCGGGCAGGTAGACCTCGCGCATGTCCTGCAGGCGCTGCTGCCAGAAAGCTCCGTCGATGAAGTGGTGAGCCTGCTGCGAGGCACGCAGCCAGATATCCAGCACCCGGTCCATGTCGTCGTCGCGAAAGTCACGGATCAGCATCGGCAGTCGTCTCCCGGTTCGTTGAAGTGCTCATGGCGTGGCGGGCGGCATCCTACACAAGCGATCACCGCTACGCTCCCCCGCGAACTGCCACCAATCGTCGCACCTTCTTATTGTGGTCCCGTCGGTACCTTCCAGATGTCCTGGGCGTACTCGCGGATGGTGCGGTCGGACGAGAACCAGCCGACGCGCGCGGTGTTGAGCATAGAAGCTTTCCACCAGCGCGCGGGTTTTCTCCAGAGTTGCTCGACGCGCTCCTGGGCCTCCCAGTAGGCGTCGAAGTCCGGGCAGACCATGAAGCGGTCATCAAAGCGCAGGCTGTCCACCAGCGCCGTGTAGCGCTGCGGGTCATCGGGTGAGAAAACGCCGCTGCCGATCGCGATGAGCGCCTCGTGCAGGCGCGGCGAATCGGCGATCTCGCCATGCATCGCCAGTTCACCTGTGCGTTTGCGCGCCTCTACCTGCTGCGCCTTGAGGCCGAAGATGAACATGTTCTCCGGGCCGATACGCTCGCACATCTCGACGTTGGCGCCATCCAGCGTGCCGATGGTCAGCGCGCCGTTGAGCGCGAACTTCATGTTGCTGGTGCCCGAGGCTTCCAGGCCTGCCGTGGATATCTGCTCGGAGAGGTCAGCTGCCGGGATGATCGACTCGGCCAGGCTGACGTTGTAGTTGGGGATGAACACGACTTTCAGGCGCCCGCGTACGGTCGGGTCGCTGTTGACCACGCGGCTGATGTCGTTGGTCAGTTTGATGATCAGCTTGGCCAGCACGTAGCTGGGCGCCGCCTTGCCGGCGAATATCTTCACCCGTGGTACGCGGTCGGTGGTCGGGTCGTTGCGGATGTCCTGATACAACGCCACGGTATGCAGCAGGTTGAGCAGCTGGCGCTTGTATTCGTGGATGCGCTTGACGTGCACGTCGAACAACGCGTCGGGGTCTATGCGCATGCCCAGGCGCTCCTCGATCAGCGCAGACAGGCGCTCCTTGGCGTTGCGCCGCTGCTGGGCGAAGCGCTGGCGCACGGCGGGCTTCTCGGCCTGCGCGGCCAGGTCGCGCAGGCGCTTCTCGGGCTCGTCCAGCACGTCCTCGCCCAGGGTGTCCACCAGCAGCTCGGTAAGCTCCGGGTTGGTCTGGAACAGCCAGCGGCGGAAGGTCACGCCGTTGGTCTTGTTGCTGATACGGTTCGGGTAGAGCCGGTGCAAGTCGCGGAACACCGTCTCGCGCATCAGTTCGGTGTGCAGCGCGGAGACGCCATTGACACTGTGCGAGCCCAGGAACGCCAGGTTGCCCATGCGCACGCGGCGCCCGTGATCCTCCTCGATCAGCGAGACCGAGCGCAGCAGGCTGAAGTCGTGGATGTCCTTGGCGCGCAAGGCGTCGATGTGGAAGGCGTTGATCAGGTAGATGATCTGCATGTGCCGCGGCAGCAGACGCTCCATCAGCCCCACCGGCCAGGATTCCAATGCCTCGGGCAGCAGGGTGTGGTTGGTATAGGACAGGGTGGCCACGGTCAGTTCCCAGGCTTCGTCCCAGTCCAGGCTGCGCTCGTCCAGCAGCAGGCGCATCAGCTCGGCCACGGCGATGGCCGGGTGGGTATCGTTGAGCTGGATGGCCGCCCGCTCGGGCAGGCCGTAGACGTCCTCGCCCTTGCCCAGGTGGCGCTGCATCAGGTCCTGCAGGGATGCGGCAACGAAGAAATACTCCTGGCGCAGGCGCAGCTCCTGGCCGGCTTCGGTGCTGTCCGCCGGGTAGAGCACGCGGGAGATGCTTTCGGCGCGCACGGTATCGGCCACCGCACCCAGGTGATCACCGGCGTTGAAGCGGTCGAGCTTGAGGGTTTCCTCTGCGCGGGCACGCCACAGGCGCAAGGTGTTGACGCTGGCGTTGCGCCAGCCGACCACGGGCATGTCGTAGGCCACCGCGCGCACGCGTTCCGCCGGCTCCCAGCGCTGACGCTCCACGCCATTGGCGTCCGGCTCGCTATGCACGATGCCGCCGAAGCCGACGCTGAAGCTGGATTCGGGCCGCTCGAACTCCCAGGGGTTGCCGAAGTCCAGCCAGGTTTCGGTGTGCTCCTGCTGCCAGCCATCGCCGATTACCTGCTTGAACAGGCCGTGCTCGTAGCGAATGCCGTAGCCGTGGGCGGGGATGTCCAGCGTCGCCATGCTTTCCATGAAGCACGCCGCCAGGCGCCCGAGGCCGCCGTTGCCCAGCGCCGCGTCGGGCTCGAGCAGGCGGATGCGCTCCAGGTCCACGCCCAGTTCCGACAGCGCCTGGCGCGCCACTTCCAGCAGGCCGAGGTTGCTCAGGTTGTCGATCAGCAGGCGGCCGATGAGGAATTCCAGGGACAGGTAGTAAACGTGCTTGCGCGCGCTGCGGTCGATGGCGCGGGTGGTCTCTTCCCAGTTGTCCACCTGGTACTTGCTGGTGGCCAGGGCTACGGCTTCGAACCAGTCGTGGTCGAAGGCGTCGGCCGGGTCCTTGCCCACGGCGTAGCGCAGGCGGGTGAGCACGGCATGCTTGAAGGTTTCCACTGCCGACTGATCGGGAATGCTGTCCAGGGCCATTGGCGTCTCCTTTTCCTGTCGGTGACTGTTTGCCGGGGCGCGGCGCGCAAGGCGCCCCAGTGCATCTGTCCGCGCAGGAATCGGGGAGTTCAGACCTTTTCTCCCATCGGTACGGCCCGCTCATCAGAAACGCCGAACGTTTGGCGACGAGCGGTTTCTTCCCCATGTGGCCCGCGTTTTCGGGGCCAGGTGCGCGAAGCGCGCCGTCAAGCAAGCAGAGACAGGAGAACAGCCATGCCACGCGGCGACAAAGACAAGTACACCGACAAGCAGAAGCGCAAGGCCGAACACATCGAGGAAAGCTACGAGAGCCGTGGCGTCCCCAGGGACGAGGCAGAAGCCCGCGCCTGGGCCACGGTGAACAAGCAGTCCGGCGGCGGCGAACGCAGCGGCGGCTCGGGCCAGAAGAAGAGCGCGCCGGCCAAGGCTGCCTCGCGCCGCAGCTCGGCCAAGCGCGCCGTGGCCACCAAACATGGCGTGCCTCGCCCCGACCAGTCACTGGAGTCGATGACCAAGGCCGAGCTGCTCAACCGTGCGCGAACCCGGCACATCACCGGCCGTTCGAGCATGCGCAAGCAGCAGCTGATCGACGCGCTGAAAGCCGCCTGAGCCTGCGGCCCGCCCACTTCCCCCACAAGCAACGAGGAGACAGCCCATGGGTAGCTATCGATGGTTCCCTTCATCCCTGAGCAGCAACCGCCACAGCGGCGTACAGGAGCTGCAATCCCTGGTGAGCGACCTGGAAAGCCTGCTGGAAAGCGGCCGCGACCTCACCGCCGACCAACTGCCGGCGTTCAAGTCCAAACTGCGCCACCTGGTGGATGAGAGCCGGGAAACCAGCGAACACCTGGTCCAGCGCAGTCGCCGCGCCATCCAGGCCAGCGGCGAGTACGTCGGCGAACACCCGTGGCAGACCGCGGCAGTGCTGGCCGCTGCCGCCGGCATCCTTGCCGCTGCCTGTCTGCTGAGCCGCGATCGCTGATCCGCTCCAGGCAGAGCACAGGTGGTCGGCGGCCCAGCCGTTGACCACCGTCCCACCATTCATGTGCAGCCCTGGTTCGCGAGCAAGCTCGCTCCTACAAGGGCGCTAAGAGCGCTGCCGAGCGGTTCGCGAGCAAGCTCGCTCCTACAGGAGCGCTAAGGGTGCGTGGGCGGGTGTAGGAGCGAGCTTGCTCGCGAACCCCTCCACGGCCTGGGTTTCGCTCATGAGCCTCGCCTGCAGTGTGCAGGGGCAGTGCGGGTCCAGGCAGAGTTTCTCGCCACACCAGGGCAGGAGCAGCGTTCGGGCCGACCAGTTGAGGTGTCGCAGGCGCCCTGATGCGTAAAGTCAGTCCTGCAGTTGCTCGCGCATCCGTCCGGTCAGGCGCTGTCTGGTCTTCGCCCAATCGGCCCAGGGGTCAGCTGCCGCCAGGCGCTCGTCGACATTGGCGAGGGTCCATTGGCTGGCGGCTTTCAGCGTGGGCAGCTCCTCGCGGCTGACGGGCACGGACACAGGCAAGCCCTCCCGCGCGCGCGCCGACCACACGCAGACCGTGCTGGCCCCACGGGTGTTGCGCAGGTAATCGATGAAGATTTTCCCCACACGGTTCTTCGGCCCGGAGACAGCGCTGAAGCGATCCGGCATCAGCTTGGCCATGTGCCGGTTGATGGCGTGGGCGAAGTCCTTCACCTCATCCCAGCGGTGATGCCGCTGTAGCGGAACCAGGATGTGCATGCCCTTGCCGCCGCTGGTCTTGAGAAAGGCAGCGAGCCCCAGCTCGTCCAGCAGCGTCAGGGTCAGCTGGGTCGCCTCGACCATCCGCTGCCAGGGCAGCGCCGGGTCCGGGTCGAGGTCCAGAACGAAGCGGTCAGGCTTTTCGAGGTCGTCGAGGGCAGCATTCCAGGTGTGCAACTCCAGCGCGCCCATCTGCGCGGCGCCCACCAATCCCTTGGCCGTGGCGATACGCAGCAGCGGCGCATGGCCAGGGTCCAGCTTCGGATCGAGTTGCTCGGCGCCGGGAATCTCCGTGCGCGAGGCATGGCGCTGGAAGAATTGCTCACCCCCCACCCCATCCGGCGCACGTACCAGCGACACAGGGCGGTCGGCGAGCCAGGGCAGCAGGCGTTCGGCGGCCTTCTCGTAGTAGAGCGCCACGTCGAGCTTGCGCAGCTTGCTGGTGGGGTCGATCACGCGGTCCGGATGGGTGATGGTGACGCCCTCGACGCTGTTGGCAGGTTTGCTCTTCGCAAGTGTCGAGCGGGCGGCCTTCTTCGGCTTTTCCTCGACTATCGCCTCGGCTGGCTTGTCGGCACGCAGGCCGTGAAATACTGCCTGGCGTACCCGGCCTTCGTGGGTCATCTCGGCGAAGGCGACTTCGCACAGCAGGTCCGGACGCAGCCAGGTCACCCCCCTGGCGTCTGCGTCTTGAGGCGCTTCCTGCAAGGGACAGGTCTTGCGTTGCAGGGGCTTGAGTCGCTGATAGAGGGTTTTCAGGCTGGCCGTGCTGAAGCCGGTACCGACCTTGCCGGCGTAACGCAGCACGCCGTCCTTGTCGTGCAGGCCGAGCAACAAGGCACCGAAGTGCGAGCGCGACCCCTTGGGTTCGCTGAAGCCGACGATGACGAACTCCTGCCGGCGCTTGCACTTGAGCTTGATCCAGTCGCGCGAGCGCTTCTCCGTATAGGTGCTGCCGCAACGCTTGCCGATCAGCCCTTCCAGACCCAGCCGGCAAGCGCTGTCGAGGATGCTGCGCGGGTCGTCGGTGAAGTCCTCCGAGTAGCGCAGGGATTGATTGTCGTTGCCCCGCAGCACCTGCTGCAGCGCCTGGCGACGCTCCTCCAGCGGCTTGCCGCGATAGTCCGTGCCATCCAGCCAGAGCAGGTCGAACAGGGTGTAGTGGATGGGCTCGCAGACCTGGGCGTCGAAGGCATTCTGCAGGCGCTGGAAGTCCGGGCGGCCCTCCTCGTCCATCACCAGGATCTCTCCGTCCAGCCAGGCCGATTGCACCTCCAGCGCAGCCAACGCCTGGCACAGCTCCGGCAGTTTTCTCGACCAGTCGTGGCCGTTGCGGGTGATCAGCCGGACTTTGCCGTCCTCGAGCCGGGCGAGAATGCGGTAGCCGTCGATCTTGATCTCGTATCGCCAGTCGCCGGCGGGCGGCGCATCCACCAGCGTGGCCAGTTCGGGCGAGATGGCGTCGGGCAGCTTGGCCTTGGCCGTCGCTACTTCTTTTTTCTGCTTCGCAGCCGCCGTCGGCTTGGTCCGCCTGGGCGCCGCCTGCTTCGTCACGGCGACCTCGCTCGGCAGCGATTGCCCAGTCACCACACTCAGCGGCTGCTCGGCAAGAATGTCGAAGCGCGGGTAATCCCGCGCCTGGTCGTCGCGGCCCTTGATCAGGAACCACTGTGGCTTGCGACCTGCCATGCGCGTGCGCACCAGGTTCCAGCTGCCGGAAAGCTTGCTGCCCTGAAGGCGGAACTTCAGGTGGCCGCTTTTCATGCCCTCGTGAGGATCGCCGATGGGGGTCCAGGAGCCCTCATCCCAGACGATCACATCGCCGGCGCCATAGTGTCCTTCGGGGATGTGCCCCTCGAAACGCGCATAGTCCAGCGGGTGGTCCTCTACTTCGATGGCCAAGCGCTTCACACTCGGGTCCAGGCAAGGCCCCTTGGGGACCGCCCAGCTCTTCAGCACGCCGTCGAGTTCCAGACGGAAGTCGTAGTGCAGGTGACTGGCGTCGTGCTTCTGCACCACGAAGGCGTATTCCCCGGCGCGGCTCGCCGGAGTTTCGCCACTGGGTTCGGGGGTGCCGCTGAAATCGCGCTTGCGCGCGTATTCCTTCAGCGTTTCGTTGCGGATGGGGGCGGAGCGGGCCATGGCTCACTGTTCCTCGTCGGGGTCTGTGTCATCCCAGGGCTTGCCGTCCAGCGGGTGCGCCCGGCCTTCTTCGGCTTCGTCCAGGCCGATACCGGCGCCGATCTCGCTCTCGCGGCGGATGTGCAGTTCCTTGTCCACCGGGGTGCTGCCGGCCGGGTTCAGCGGCGATTCGGTACCCTCTTCGTCGATCAGGGTTTCGGGGGCCAGGTCGTCCATGCTGACGCCGTCTTCCACGGCGCTGTCACCGAGAGTCTCGCCCCCGGTGAGGCCCATTTCGCGGCGACGCTGTGGGGGAAATTCGCGCTCTACTTCCTCGGGCGAGCGCTCGTCACCGATGCGCCCTTCAGGGTCCTTCTCGAAATCCAGCTCGCGCACGCTGCCCATGCGGTCTTCGGTGTCGTCGATCTCGATATGCTGTGGGTTCGCTTCGGTCTTGGCGGAATGGCTCATGGCGGTGCCTCCAGGCTGAATGGTCCTGTGTGCGTTCAGGGCGGTTGAGCCGAAGCAAGGCGCTGGAGTTCAGGTTTTCCGTCGGTGGGCAGGCAAGCGACCCATTATTGGTCGATGAAGCAGTTGATGAGCTCCAGGCCCAGGCTGCGCACGCGTCCGGCGCTGCTCAGCTCATCACCGTGGATGCCGACGACGGTGGTGCGCGGCATGTCCGCCAACTGGCTGCCGAGGCTGATGGAGTAGCTCCCGCCTGCTTCGCGCGAGCAGGAGAAGCTGAACAGCGGATAGGCTTCGTGGAGCACGGCTTCCACGTCCAGGCGTCGGAACTGCGTCATGGTCACCTCCCGTCCCCAATCCCAACCCTGCCCGCTCGCAAGCCCGAGGGGAATGCTGGCAATTGGCCCATGCAGCTTGGCACTCCAGCGCCATCGCCGGCATGACCAGCCGTGGCAGGGATTGCTCGCCACACCCGCTGATTCCACCCGCGCAGGTTTCGGACGGAAGGTTTCGCTCGCGCAGCCAGGCGCCCGGCGAAGCGTCTGGCCGTGCATTTTCCAGCCCCTTGCCGGTGCGACCTTGCACTTTGCTGATGACCATGGGCCAGCACGTTCTGGCGAATCCCTGCAATAACAACCTGTTAAGCCGCTGAGACAGTTTCTGAAAGGCTGGAACGCGTGATGCAACGTTCCTGGCTCAAGGCCGGAGCACTGGCTCCTGCCGACCACCGGGAGGGATGTACATGTCCAGTTGCCGCGACACTGCCATCGAGCACCTGAGCCACCTGTTCACCGACTACCGTCCGCAGTTCTTCAACCGTCCCGACGGCACGGTGCTGATCAACCTGCGCAACGCCAAGGGCAAGCGCCTGATATCCCGCGTCATCCAGCAGGAAGAACAGGCCAGCGCCGTACTGCTGAACAACCTGGTGGAGCGCATCCGCCGCGACCTGATGACCCTCGAGGGGCCGCTGGAAGAGGACAACGTGGACTGGTTCCTCAAGCGCATCGAATTGCAGACCTTCGTTCCGGTGAACCCCACCCACCGGCCGCGCAAGGTCGTCGTCGCCGGCGCCCGGCTGCGCGCTCTCGCCGCCAAGTAGCGCGCTCCGAAGAAGCAGCGAGGCAAGCATGAAGACACCCATGGATACGCCAGATCCCGATCCGAAAGTCACCCGCGAAGAGTCGCTGGAAGAACTGGTGGACATTGAACCGGAGGACAGCCGGCAGGAGCCGCACCTGTCTGCCGCCCATCAGGACGGCCTCAAGGACGGGCCGGCATAAGTCGATACAGGGAAGCGAGAAGCTATTCCGGTGGCCGCCGTCAGTCCGAGCAGTCGGGCGGCCGCCGGTTCTCTTCCTGCAGATGGCGCACTACCGCGCTCAACGCGTCCCTTTCCGACCGTCCTTTGGCCAGGGCCGCCAGGCGCACCGCCCGTTGTCGCTCGGCGCTATTACCCTCGTCGATGATCCTGCCCGCGTGGACAAACAGGCGCTCGCCTTCCTCATCCAGCCATTCGCCGACGGCCAGCCGCGCCTGCTCCAGCCAGTCGCGCGGCTTGACCAGCCGGTCGCTCTCCACCAGAAAACGTGCCGCGCTGCCGTGCCGCCGCGCCTGCCAGAAGTTCTCCGCCAGCAAGGCCCGCTGCCAATGCGGATCGGCAGGCTCGCGCGCGTCCCGCGCATGGGCCACCAACAGGCGGAACAGCCCGGCAATGCACAGCGCATCGTCGATGCGTGGGCAGGCATCGGTAATCCGCAACTCCAGGGTCGGGTAGCGCGCCGAGGGCCGCAGGAACCACCAGGTGTGGCCGGGTTCGTCCATCAGGCCGTACTGCAACAGCAAGGCCACGTAGCGCCGCCACGCCGCCTCGTTGGCGAACCGCGGCGGCGGTCCCATGCGCGGCCACTCCCCGCACAGTGACTGCCGATAGCTGGCCAGACCGGTATCGGCTCCATCCCAGAACGGCGAAGAAGCACTCAGCGCGAGCAGCAGCGGCATCCACGGCAGCACGCAGTTCATCACCTGCACGCGGTCGACCCCGCATACTTCCACGTGCACGTGCAGGCCATTGAGCAGGCTCTGCCGCGCCACTGCGCCCTCCTCCTCGAACAGCCGCCGGTAGCGCGGGCGGAAGGCCGGGGACTGGCGGTGCTGGCCAGTGAAGGGATGTGCGGCGACACAAAGGGTCTCCAGGCCGTAGGACTTGGCTATCAACCGCAGGCGCCGGCGGCGGTCTGCGAGGAATGCGGCGGCCTCGCCAAGCTCGCGCAGCACCGGGCTGACCAGTTCGTACTGGCACTGGAAGATCTCTTCGGCCACCGCCTCGCCCAGCACACCGCGGCAAGCATGGGAAAATCCCAGCGGCACCTCGCGGGCGAGATCGAGGCTTGCGGGGTCGATCAGGAAGCACTCTTCCTCGATACCGAATCGGGGCAGCGCGGGGCGTGCTGGCATGGCGGACCTCGCGGGGTGGCGGTTATGGCTGGGACGCGGCGCAGCGGGTGGCGTTCAGTCTTTTCGCTCGGCCCGTGGCCTGTTTGAAAGCCACTGCCGTGCGGTTCGCGAGCAAGCTCGCTCCTACAGGAGTGAGCGGTGGCGACAGGCGGAGGACATAGACGGGAACGGAAATGACGTGCGGTGGGTTCGCGAGCAAGCTCGCTCCTACAGGGTGATGCCGGGCGCGTGGGCGGTGGTGTAGGAGCGAGCTTGCTCGCGAACTCCTCCAACTCCCGGCCAACCGCGCAATCGCTCGGCCCCGACAGAACCGGAACATCAGCCCACCCTTCCAAGGTCAGGTGCACACGCAGCTCGGCGTTTACATGAAACCTTTACCCGCCCGGCCCACTCGCAAGTGAAAGCCCCCCACTTTCTCGCACGAGGAGCCCCGCATGACGCCACCCGCCTCCCGGAATGCTGTCGCCTCGTACCGCGAACACTGTTCTATCCGCGACCTCTACCAGTCCCTGCTGCGCGCTCCGGAAGATGCACTGGGAAGCGCCGCCGCCTTCCTCGAGGCGCAACTGAGCCAGCAGAACGCCGATGACGACGAACTGCCCGCCGACCCGCAGCGCTGGGCCGACTGGCTGGAAAACCGCGCCAGACGCAGCGCCGATGCCTACGCCGAGTATCTGCGAGAGCGTCGCGAAGGCGCGCCGCGCCAGCACTTCGCCAACCGTTCCCACGCCCTGCACTTCCTCCAGGCCATTGCCCCGACCAAGCAGGTGGACGGCGCCTGGCTCTATGGCGTGCTCGACCACTGGAGCGACTCGCGCCTGCTGCCACTGCTGCACATCTGCCTGGAGGAGCTCGGCCACGGCAACCCTGCGCGCAACCACGTGCTGGTCTACCAGCGCCTGCTGCACAGCCTGGGCTGCGACACGCCCGCCGAGCTGAGCGATGCGCACTACCTGCAAGGCACGCTTCAGCTCGCCCTCGGCTATCTGGCCGATGACTACCTGCCCGAAGTGCTGGGCTACAACCTGGGCTACGAGCTGCCGCCGCTGCACCTGATGATCACCAGCTACGAGTTGCGGGAACTGGGTATCGACCCGGAATACTTCCGCCTGCACATCACCATCGACAACGCCGCCAGCGGCCACGGCCGCAAGGCATTGCAGGCGCTGGAAGCCAACCTGCCGCAACTGGCCGACCGCGACGCCTTCCTGCGCCGCGTGCATGCAGGCTACCGGCTTAACGACGCGGGCCTGTCGAACCAGGAGATTCTCCAGGGATTCAACCTGGATGCCGAAGTAGTCGCCATGCTCGAGCGCAAGCGCCCCTTCGCCAGACAGATGCACGATGACCGCGCGCGCATCGGCGGGCGCACGGTGAACCAGTGGTTGGCCGGCCCCGGGCGCATGGGCGAGTTCCTCGCTGCGCTGCAGCGCCAGGGGTGGATCAAGCGCCACCAGGACCCAGGCCACAGCCGCCTGTGGAACCTGGTGAGCGGCGACAGCGCCGCCATGTTCGGCGTGTTCAATCCCTATGAGCGCCAACTGCTGCACGACTGGATCGCCGGCGACTGGAGCGAGCCGCCGCCGCGCAACCCCTGGAGCGGCAGCGAAAAGACCGTCGCCGACGATGCGCCGATACGCTCGGAATTCGCCGCCGAAGAGCGCGCCCTGCTCAACGAGCTGTCCACACTTTCGCCGCGCAACCGCATGCAGCGCCTGATCGCCCTGATGGCCCCGCACCGCCACTGGACACCTGCCGGGCTGCTGGCCACGCGCATCTACACCGACAAACTGGGGATCGAACCATGACTTCATTCTTCGACTCGCGGCTGGAAGTGCTGATCAGCCTGGGCCAGGAACTGCAGGCGGAGGATTACCGCTTCACCACTGTCACCCCCACGACCCACGCGCGGGTCAACGCGCGACCGGAGAACTCCCTGGCCGACGATCTGCAAGGCGTGTTCGGCTGGAGCCGGCTGTTCCCCGACGCGCTCATCAGCGAGCGCATGCTGGCCCTGCTGGAAACCGGCGGCCTGCTCCTGCGCCAGGACAGCCAGTGGCGCAGCGCCGTGCGCTGGTCGAGTCTGGATGGTCAGTTGTTCGCACACTCGGCCTACCCGACGGTGGAGACCGACGCCGTGTTCTTCGGCCCGGATACCTATCGTTTCGCCCACGCCCTGCGCCAGCACGTTCTCAGTGGAGAGGCCGGCACGGTACGTCGCGCCGTGGACATCGGCTGCGGCGCCGGCCCTGGCGCCATCCTCATCGCCCAGGCCTACCCGAAGGCGGAAGTCACCGCCGTGGACATCAACCCGCGCGCCCTGGACTTCACCCGCGCCAACGCCTGCCTCGCCGGCATCGATGACTTGCAGATCCGCCAGAGCAACCTGCTGGATGGCATCGGCGGCCAGTTCGACCTGATCGTCGCCAACCCGCCCTACCTGCTCGACCCGCAAGAACGTACCTACCGCCATGGCGGCGGCGAGTTCGGCGCAGGCTTGTCCCTGCGCATCGTCGAAACAGCGCTGCAACGCCTGAATGTAGGAGGCACGCTGTTGCTCTATACCGGCGCCGCGGTGATCGACGGCGATGCGCCGCTGCGCCTGCAGCTGGACGCCCTGCTGACGAACCGGCCGGTGAGCTGGCGTTACGATGAGATGGACCCGGACGTATTCGGCGAAGAGCTGGACTGCTCGGCCTACCAGCAAGCCGAGCGCATTGCGGCGGTGACCGTGACGGTGACGCGTCTGGCTTGAAACCGATCGGCTCCTTTAGGAGCGGATTCATCCGCGACTGGCCCCCGGCCAGTTGGAGGACATCGCGGACGGAGTCCGCTCCTACGCAGGCGGGGATGATCGGTGCGAGCGGTATCCCTCACCCCTCTCCCTCAGGGAGAGGGGCTCCAGCTCTGGCTCCGGCCCTTGATCCCAGGCCCCGTCAGGCCGGGATCTTCGCGACATTCGCTTCACGCGCCCAGATACGATGCTGCTTCAGCGCCTTCTCGAACCCGGCGAACACATCCGCCGCGGAACCGCCCTGGACGACGCCTTCGTCGGGCGACAGCCCGAGTTGCCCCGGCAGCGCTTGCGCATCGCCGGCGAAGGCCAGGGGCTTGAGGTGCTTGTAGGCCTCCAGCAGGTAATGCAGCGCACGGCCATCACCGCCCATGGTTTGCACCGACTTCGCCCCGCCTGGCACGAACACCGCGTCGAAGGCCACCGAGGGCAAGCCGTGCCAGCTCGCATCGGGAACCAGCTCCGCGCCTTTTTCGGTCTTCACCGGCGATGCGCTGGGCCCGATCAGCTTGGCGCTGGCACCGGCTTTTTCCAGCGCGTCACGCAGCCCGCTCACATCGCTCTCGCTGACGCCATCGGCAATCAGGATCGCCACCTTGCGCGAGCGGATATCGCCTGCCAGGAGGTTGACCTGGCTGAGCGCGGGCGAAGGTGTCGGCTGCGGAGCCTTGCCCGGCTTGTGGTTGACCTTTACGCCGATCTGGCTGGCCACCTTCTCCGCCAGTTTCGGGCAGATGTTGGCAAGGATTTCGTTCACCTCACGCTCGCGTATAGACATACGCTCCACCTTCGACAGCTCGAAGGCATAGGCCGACGCCACATGGCCCTGCTCCGCCTCGCTCAAGCTGTGATAGAACAGCGCCGCCTGGGTGAAGTGATCGGCGAAGGAGTCGGCGCGCACCCGCACCTTGGCGCCGGTCATTGGCTCGTGGTAGCTGGTAAAGCCGCCCTGGCGGGCGGCCGGCGGGGTTTCCCTGGGCCAGCCGCCATCGATGGAATTCGGCTCATAGGCGGCGCGCCCCTTGTGCACCATGTGCTGGTGCAGGCCATCACGCTGGTTGTTGTGGAACGGACATAGCGGCTGGTTGATCGGAATCTGGTTGAAGTTGGGCCCGCCCAGGCGCAGCAGTTGGGTATCGGTGTAGGAAAACAGCCGCCCCTGCAGCAACGGGTCGTTGCTGAAATCGATGCCGGGCACGATGTGCCCGGGGTGGAACGCCGCCTGCTCGGTCTCGGCGAAAAAGTTGTCCGGGTTGCGGTTGAGCACCATGCGCCCCAGCAGCTTCACTGGCACCAGCTCCTCGGGCACCAGCTTGGTCGGGTCGAGCAGGTCGAAGTCGAAATTGTCCGCATCGGCTTCGGCAATCACCTGAACGCCCAGTTCCCACTCGGGATAGTCGCCGCTCTCGATGTCTTCCCACAGCTTGCGGCGATGGATGTCCGGGTCCTTGCCGGCAAGCTTCTGCGCCTCGTCCCAGACCAGGGAACAGACGCCGGATTTGGGCCGCCAGTGGAACTTCACCAGCGAGCTTTCGCCGGCGGCGTTGATCAGGCGGAAGCTGTGCACGCCAAAGCCCTGCATGTGCCGCAGGGAGATCGGAATCGCCCGGTCGGACATGGCCCACATGACCATGTGCGCCGACTCCGGGGTAAGCGAGACGAAGTCCCAGAAGGTGTCATGGGCCGAACCGCCAGTGGGGATTTCGTTGTGCGGCTCGGGCTTCACCGCATGGACGAAGTCGGGGAACTTGATGGCGTCCTGGATGAAGAACACCGGCATGTTGTTGCCCACCAGGTCGTAGTTGCCCTCGTCGGTGTAGAACTTCACCGCGAAGCCGCGCACGTCGCGCACCGTGTCCGCCGAGCCACGCGGGCCCTGCACGGTGGAGAAGCGCACGAACACCGGCGTCTGCTTGCCGGCCTTGCCCAGGAAGGACGCCTTGGTCAGCGAACTCCAGTCCTCGTAGGATTCGAAATAGCCATGGGCCGCGGCGCCACGGGCATGGACGATGCGCTCGGGAATGCGCTCATGGTCGAAGTGGGTGATCTTCTCCCGCAGGATGAAATCCTCCAGCAACGATGGCCCGCGATCGCCGGCGCGCAGGCTGTTCTGGTTGTCGGCGATACGCACGTTGGTGTTGGTGGTCAGCGCTTCGCCAGTGGCGTCCTCGCGGAAACGTTCCAGTTGGTCGAGCTTGTCGTTGCGGTTGCCACGGTCAGTCGTGTCGGTGCCTGCCAGTTCGCTGCGCTTGCCTGCTTCTTTGCCGGGTTGCTTGGCCATGAAGGTTCACTCCTCAGTACAGGTGAAGGGCCGCCGCGCGCCGGGATCGGCACGGGCAGCCTCGGACTTGTTCCTATCCGTTGGGTGGGGAGCAGTCCGCGGAGTTCAGGCTTTTTTACCGGCGGTTCGCTGGCGTGCAGAATGAACGAAGCCCTGCCGACGCATCGGCAGGGCTTCGCAGGCAAGGCCAGGTCAGCGCGCGAGGAACGGTGGCGGCGCGTCGATCACGCCCGTCTCGTTGACGTACTGCTTGTAGTGCTCGATCAGCGTTTCCAGCCGCTCGGGCTGCGCCTTGGCCAGGTCCTGGGTTTCGCCGGGGTCTGTCGCCAGGTCGTAGAGTTGCCAGGTAGCCGGGCCGACCGGCGCCGGCAGGTACACCGCCTTCCAGTCGCCCTGGCGGATGGCGCGCATGCCGAACAGCTCCCAGCCGGTGACGGTCTTCTCGTCATGGGCCTGTTCCGTCTCGCCGGAGAGCCAGCCCAGCCAGGACTTGCCGCGCACCTCCGCCACTTCGCGGCCATGCCACTGCTTGCCCGGATGACGCACGCCGGCCAGGTCGAGAATGGTCGGAGTGATGTCCATCACGGTGGAGAACGAGTGGCTGATCTCGCCCTGGCGCTGCAGCGCCGGGTAGCGCACCAGCGCCGGCACGCGGATGCCGCCTTCGGTGGTGAAGGCCTTGTACAGGCGCGACGGTGCGGTAGCCGCCTGGGCCCAGCGCGGGCCGTACCAGATGTAGGAGTTGGCGCGGCCGATGTTCTCCAGGCTGTTGTCGTAGTGCTGGTCGAGGAAGCTCAGCAGGTCCGGGCCGAAGCGCGGGAAGGCTTCCAGCAGTGCGCCCTCGGCGCCGTTGTCGGACATGAACAGGACGAAGGTGTTGTCCAGCTCGCCCTGCTGGCGCAGGTACTCGACGACGCGGCCGACGTTCCAGTCCAGGCGCTCGACCATCGCCGCGTACACCTCCATGGCCCGTGCGGACTTGGCTTTCTCTTCGTCGTTGAGGCGCGCCCATTCCTTGCTGATCGCCAGCACCGGGTGCGCCTTCACGTCGGCGTCGATCAGGCCCAGCTGTTTGAGCCGCTCCAGGCGCTCCAGGCGCAGCGCCTCGGGGCCGGCGTCGTAGCGGCCCTTGTACTTGTCCACCACCTCTTTGGGCGCCTGCAGCGGCCAGTGCGGCGCGGAGAACGGCAGGTAGGCGAAGAACGGACGGTTCTGGTCACGCTCCTTCAGGTACTGGATCAGCTTGTCGCCGAAGGCGTCGGAGGAATAGAAGTCTGCCGGCAACTCGTCGATGAACTGGTCGTCCTCGACATACAAAGCCGGCGTGCCCTTGAGGATGCGCGGGGTGGTTTCGTCGTAGGGTGGCTCGAAGCCATAGTGGTTGGCCGCGCCGGGCAACAGCGAGAAGGAGCGCTCGAAGCCGCGCGCATGGGGTGCCTGCTCAAGCTTCAGACCCAGGTGCCATTTGCCCGACAGCAGCGTCTGGTAGCCCGCCTCGCGCAACAGCTCCGGCAGAGCCACCACGCGGTCGTTGAGGTAGCCCTCGTACCCCGGTTTGCCCTCCAGTTCGGGCGTCAGCGCCTCGGCCATGGTGCCGATGCCGGCGATGTGGTGGTCGGTGCCGGTGAGCAGCATCGAGCGCGTCGGCGAGCAGGTCGGCGCGGTGTGGAAGTCGGTCAGGCGCAGGCCTTCGAGGGCCAGGGCGTCCAGGTGCGGCGTGGCGATCTCGCCACCGAAGGCGCCGAGGTCGGAGAAGCCGAGGTCGTCGGCGACGATGACGAGGAAGTTGGGGCGTTTGCTCATGGTCGGACTCGGTAGGTGGGTTTGGCTGTAGGAGCGAGCTTGCTCGCGAACATTCCGGAACGGTCTGTTCGAAGAGCTTCGCGAGCAAGCTCGCTCCTACAGGGGGGGTTGATCGAATCAGCAGGCGAGAAACTCGAACGGCAAGTCCTCTACCCGCTTGAGCTGCGGCGCGACGTAGTCACCCTCGCCCATCAACTCGTGCAACAGCGCCTCGCGCTGGCGCAGGAAGTCGTAGCCGCCGCGCTCACGCGGGTGCTCCAGCGGCACCTCGACGATGCGCTTGATGCGCCCCGGCCGCGGCGCCATCACCACCACGCGGTCGGCAAGGAACAGCGCCTCCTCCACGTCATGGGTCACCAGCACCGTGGTAATGCGCTCGCGCTGGCGAATGCGCAGCAGCTCTTCCTGCAATTGCTGGCGGGTCAGCGCATCCAGGGCCCCGAAAGGTTCGTCCAGCAGCAGGATGCGCGGGCTGGCGACCAATCCACGGGCGATGGCGACGCGTTGCGCCATGCCGCCGGAAAGCTGGTGCGGGTAGGCCCGGGCGAAGGCCGTCAGGCCCACCAGCTGCAAATAGTCGGCAACCCTGGCGGCCTTGCCGGTCTCGCTCAGCGGTTCGTTGACCAGCCCCAGGGCGACGTTCTGCTCCACGCTCAGCCAGGGGAACAGGCGGTGCTCCTGGAACACGATGCCGCGTTCGCCGCCGATGCCATCGATGGGCGCGCCGTCGATGCGAATTTCGCCCTGGAACTCGCGATCCAGGCCGACAAGCAGCCGCAGCAGCGTGGACTTGCCGCAACCGCTGGCGCCCACGATGGCGATGAACTCGCCGTCGGCGATCTCCAGGTCGAAGCGTTCGATGGCCTGCAACTCGCGGCCGTCCACGGGGAAACTCTTGGCGACCTGGCGAAAGCTCACCAGGGCCGGGGAAGCGAATGCGTTCATGCGTGTCTCCAGCGCGTCACCCGCGCTTCGATGCGTTGGCCGAGGGCGGCCAGCAAGGCTCCGGTGAGGCCGACCAGCAACATGCCGGCGCCGACCAGGTCCATGCGGAAGAGTTGTTGCGCGCCGATCATCAGGCTGCCGATACCGCCGTCCGAAGGCATGAAGTACTCGGCGCCGATGGTGCCCAGCCAGGCGTAGATCAGCGCCAGGCGCACCCCGGCGAATACCGAAGGCGCCGCCCCCGGCAATACCAGCCGGCGCAGCCGTTGCCAGGGCGAGAGCCGCAATGCGATGGCCGCCTCGCTGAGTTGCGCCGGCAGGCTGGCGATGCCGCGCTGGGTCGCCAGCAGCAGCGGGAAGAATGCGGCCAGGCCCACGAACACCACCTTGGCCAGCTCACCGAGGCCGAACCAGGCAGTGAGCAGCGGTACCCAGGCAAAGATCGCCACCTGCCGCAGCGCCGCGAAGGAAGGCCCGAGCAGCCTTTCCGCCGGCCGCCACAGGCCCAACCCCAGACCGAGCAGGAAGCCCAGCGAGCCGCCCAGCAGCAGGCCTGCGAGAGTGCGTTGCAGGCTGGCCAGCAGCGCAACGGTGAGACTGTTGTCCAGCAGGCCGTCCCACAGCGCAACGGCCACCGATGCGGGGCTGGCGAGAATGGCCGGATCGACCCACTCCAGCGCGCTCGCCGCCTGCCAGATCGCCAGCAGGCCCAGCGGCAGCCACCAGGGTTGCAGGCGCTCCCAGCCCTGCCCCGCGCCTCTGCGACGGAACTCTCCATGGCGCAGCTCGCCGGCCGCCAGCTGCGGCCAGTGCACCAGGCGCCGGTCCAGCGCCTGGATGCCTCGATCCATGGCCGCGCCCACCAGGCCGATGACCAGGATGCAGACGAACACGATGTCGAGCATGAAGAGTTGCCGCGCCTGCACCATCAGGTAGCCGATGCCCTCGCTGGAAGCCAGCAGTTCCACGGCCAGCAGCGAGGTCCAGCCCTGCGCCAACGCCAGTCGCACGCCGGTGAGGAATGCCGGCAACGCCGCCGGCAGAATCAGCCGCCATAACAACAGCCGGTGCGGCAGTCGCAACACCGCAGCGGCCTCGCGCAGGCGCGGCTGGGCATCACGCACGCCCACCAGCGTGTGCAGCGTCACCGGCACGATGATGGCCTTGATCAGCACCACCAGCTTGAGCAACTCGCCGATGCCGAAGAACAGCATGAACAGCGGAATCCAGGCCAGCGTCGGGACCTGAGCCAAGGCACTGAAGGTGGGCAGCACCAGACGCTCGGCGCGGCGGCTGAAGCCGAGCCAGGCGCCCAGTGCCAACCCGCTGAGGATGCCGGCCAGCAGGCCCCAGAGCAGACGTTTCAGGCTGACGCCCAACTGCTGCCAGAGTTCGCCCGCGAACAGCTCGCGGCCGGCCTGAAGCACCAGTTCGGGTGTGGGAAGAATCTGCGCGGACATCCAGTGGCGGTGACTCGCCGTCCACCAGAGCACACCGATGGCCAGCGGCACCAGCCACGGTAGTGTGGGTTCGAGCCAGCGCCAGGCCGCTGTCGCAGGCTTCAGGCGCGGACTGGGAAGAGCAAGGCGGTACGGCTTCGTAATATTCTTCATTGGAATATAAATATTTATATCAATGCATTTATGAGCTAACACAGGCCATTTAAGGGAAGGCCCCGGTGCGCATCCAATGCATTCGCCGAATATTTTTTATGCCTTGCGGGCATCTCCCCGCGAAGCCTCGTGAACCCTCGCTTAGCTCGAATAATTACTAAAAAATCACTTTTTATTATTTTGTTGATGGACAGCCCCATGCCTTTAGTGCGGGCGCCGGAGCCACGTGCGCTCCCCCACTGCAGGAGGCAGGCGCCATGAAGGCCCTTACCCATCAATTGCTGTCCCTCTTCGCTGCGCCGGCCCTGGCCGGCCTGCTCGGCGCCTATCCGCTGATCACCCAGGCGGCCGATCCGGTCAAGGAAATCCGTATCGCCGTGCCCGATGTCAGCGCCGGGCAGAACCACTCCAGCGGCGGCGTGGCGGACATCCTCTACACCCGCCAACTGCTGGAGAAGGAATTCGCCGCCGACGGCATCCAGGTCAAATGGAGCTTCTTCAAGGGCGCCGGTCCGGTAGTCAACGAAGCCTTCGCCAACGGCCAGGTGGATTTCGCCTACCTGGGCGATCTCGCCGCGATCATCGGCAAGTCCAGCGGCCTGGACAGCCGTGTGCTGGCCGCCACGGCGCGCGGGGTCAACCACTACCTGGGCGTGCAACCGAACTCGGGAATCAAGACCCTGGCCGACCTCAAGGGCAAGCGCGTGGGCATCTTCCGCGGCACCGCCAGCCAGTTGTCCTTCGACAACGCGCTGGCCAGCGCCGGCCTGTCAGAGAAAGACCTGAAGGTGATCAACCTCGACTTCAGCGCCGCCCTCGCCGCCCTGGCAACCAAGCAGATCGACGCCACCTGGGGCCTGGCGGGCCTGTTCGCCCTGCGCGACAAGGGCCTGGCGGAAATCCCGCTGAGCACCCATGACCTGGGCGGCGCCGGCACCCTGCAGGCACTGCTGGTGGGCAACGGCGAATTCGTCGACGCCCACCCGGATATCGTCGAGCGCCTGCTCAAGGTGCAACTGCAGGCCGTACAGTGGGCCAGCGACGACGCCAACCGCGATGCCTTCATCGACCTGATATCGAAGCAGGCCAATTACCCGGCGGTGATCTTCAAGAGCGAATACCAGGGCCGCCCGCTGCTGGAAGTGCTCTCGCCCAAGCTCGACGCCGACTTCCTCGGCCGCCTGGATGCATCGATCACGGCGGCGAAGTCCTACGGCCTGATCCGCCGCGACTTCAAGGCCGCCGACTGGGCCAATCCGGCGCCGCAGGATGCGGCGAGCCGACAACTGGCCGGGCAACCGGTGGCAGCGATCCAATAAGTCAGTTCACAGCAATCACGGACAAAGTCCGTGCCTTCCTGATACCTCAGCGCTTGAGTCGCCCTCACCCCGGCACTCTCCTTCCGGGAGAGGGCCAGGGTGATCAGCCCGTACCGCCCCCCCTGTAGGAGCGAGCTTGCTCGCGAGCCGCTTGGCGCTGGAGTCGCCGTGGCGAATGTTCGCGAGCAAGCTCGCTCCTGCGTGAAACGCCCCTCCTCGCGTCTTTGCGCATTTCTGATATCGCCCCACCCCACGCCCTTCGTACCTTCTCCCTGCCCGCCGCACCTGACGGCGAGCGCGTGCATCCCATAAAACAACAAGAAGGGCCCGCTCCATGACTCCACGCATCCAAGCGTCGGCACCCGTCGGCGATCTCCCTTGCCCGCAGCGCTTCGGCGCGCGCGGCTGACTGCCGTTCGACTCCCCATCACTCACAGGCAAGGGACAACCAACATGCTCAAACAAGGCGTACTTCGCTGGCCCCAGATCGCCGGGCTCGGCATTTCACTGGTCATCGCCGGACAGTTCTCCGGCTGGAACTACGGCCTGGCCAGCAGCGGCTGGGCCAACATGCTCGTCGCTACCCTGCTGATGGCCGTGCTCTGCGGCGGCCTGGCGCTGTGCGTGTGCGAACTTTCCACCGCCCGGCCTCACGCCGGCGGCGTGTTTGCCTACGCGCAACTGGCCTTCGGGCCCTTCGTTGGCTACCTGGTCGGCGCCGCCTGCGCGCTGGCATTGACCATCGGCACCGGCGCGGCCGCGAACTTCCTCGCCGCGTACATGGAGTCGGTGTTCGGCTTCGGCGGCTGGCCAGTGCGCATCGGCCTGTTCGCGGTGATCATCAGCATCCACATCATCGGTGTCGGCGAGGCCCTGGGCCTGACCCTGCTGGCCGGCGCCGTGGCAGCCATCGCCCTGCTCGCCTTCGGCGGCGCCATGCTGCCCCACGTGCACTGGGAGAACCTGCTGGCTACAAGCGGCAGTACACTGCCGGGCGTGAGCGTGGCTGGCGTATTCGCCTGCGTGCCCTTCGCCATCTGGATGTTCATCTGCCTGGAACAGGTCGCCTCCGCTGCCGAGGAAGCTGCAGACCCCGGCCGCAGCATGCCGCGCGGGATCATCGCCGCGGTTGGCACCCTGCTGCTGACGGCCCTGACCGTGGTGATCAGCGCGCCGGGCGCGGCCGGTGTGGACGTGGTCGGCAACGCCGGTGATCCGCTGTACGCCGCCATGACCCACGGCGGGCTGTACGGCGAGCGCGACTGGCTGCCGCTGCTGGTCGGTTCCGGCGCCGTGTGTGGCCTGTTGGCGACCTTCTTCTCGGTGGTGTTCTCCGCCTCTCGCCAGTTGTTCGCCCTGTCCCGCGACGGCTTCTTCCCTGCCGCGCTGGCCCGCACCAACCGCCGAGGCGCGCCCTACGTCGCCCTGCTGGTGCTGACCGTGATCGGCCTGCCGCTGACCCTGGTGCCGCCGGAAAAACTCCTGCTGTGCATCGTCCTGCTGCTGGGCAGTTGCCACCTGGTGCTGTTCGCCGCGTACCTGCGCCTGCACCGCAGCCAGCCCGGCCTGGCGCGCCCGTTCCGCCTGCGCGGCGGCCCGGTCGTGGCCAGCGTCGGCATGCTGCTGACACTGGTGGTGATCGCCGCCTGCTTCCAGCTGGAAGTGGCCATGCTCAGCGCCCTCGCGCTGGTGGTTGCCATCCTCATCCTCAACTACCTGCTGCGCGCCGCGAGCCGCGCCGGCAAGCCTCTGGAGAATGCCGAGAATGTCTGAAGCAACCCTGCTGCAACGCCGCCACCGGGTCATGGGCGATGCTTCGCCGCTGTTCTATGACGAGCCGCTGGAACTGGTGAAAGGCGAAGGCGTCTGGCTCATCGACGCCACCGGCAAGCGCTACCTGGACTGCTACAACAACGTGCCCTGCGTCGGCCACTGCCACCCCAGGGTGGTGGCGGCCATGGCCGAACAGGCGGCGACGCTGAACATCCACACCCGCTACCTCAATGAGCGCGTGGTGCGCTACGCCGAGTCCCTTACCGCGACCTTCGCCGAACCGCTGGACAGCCTGATGTTCACCTGCACCGGCAGCGAGGCCAACGAACTGGCCCTGCGCATGGCGCGCTTCGCCACCGGCCACAAGGGTGTAATCGTCAGCGACTACAACTACCACGGCAACACCACCAGCCTGGCGGCCGTGACCACTGCGCTGCCGAGCTCCGAGCCCTTCTCGGCGCATGCGCGGGCCGTGCCGATTCCGTGCCTGTACCACGCCGACGGCACACCCGAACAGGTCGCCGACCGCTACGTGGCAAAGGTCGCCGAAGCCATCGCCGAACTGCAGGCGGCCGGCGTCGGGCTGGCTGCCATGCTGATCGACACCCTGTTCGCCAACGAAGGCATCCCGCGCCTGCCGGCCGGCTACCTGGAACGCGTGGCGAAGCTGGTACGCGATGCCGGCGGCCTGCTGATCACCGACGAGGTGCAGTCGGGCTTCGCCCGCACCGGCGACCACATGTGGGGCCACCAGTCGCACCCGCTGGTGCCGGACATCGTCACCCTCGGCAAGCCCATGGGCAACGGCTTCCCCCTGGCGGGCGTGGTGACCAACCGCGAGCGGGTCGAGACCTTCGGCCGCAGCAACCTGTACTTCAACACCTTCGGCGGCTCGCCGGTGGCCGCGGCCGTCGGCCAGGCGGTGCTCGACGTGATCGCCGAGCAGGACCTGCAAGGCAACGCCCGACGCCAGGGCGCGAAGCTCAGCGCGGAACTGCATCGCCTCGCCGAGCGCCACTCGATCATCGGCGACGTACGCGGCCAGGGCCT
Organism: Pseudomonas sp. PVC-3-1; assembly: GCF_057444315.1. Lineage (NCBI taxonomy): Bacteria > Pseudomonadati > Pseudomonadota > Gammaproteobacteria > Pseudomonadales > Pseudomonadaceae > Pseudomonas > Pseudomonas sp. PVC-3-1. The sequence goes on along the minus strand of NZ_CM172023.1, from coordinate 3,928,210 downwards.
GTTCTTCGCCGTGGAGCTGGTGCGCGACCGCACCAGCCGCGAGCCGGCCGGCCTCGAAGCGCGGCGCATCGTCAACGCCATGCGCCAGCGCGGCGTGCTGATCAGCAAGATCGGCGGCGACGACAACATCCTCAAGGTCCGTCCGCCGCTGGTGTTCGAAGCCGAGCACGGCGAGCGCTTCATCGACACTCTGAACCAGGTCCTGGGCGAGCTATGAGGCCACCCCGATGGAGAGAATGCCCATGACTGATTTCTCGACGCTGGAACACCACCAGCAGATCGCCTGCCTGCGTGAACTGGCGCTGGACGCCCTGCGCCACTGGGACGGCGACTTCGTCGGCCTGGAACTGCTCAAGTACCGCGAGAACGCCGTGTTCTGCGCCACCCGCAGCGACGGCACGCGCAGCGCCCTGCGGGTGCACCGGGGCGGCTACCACAGCGAAGCGGCGCTGCGCTCCGAGCTGACCTGGATGGAGCAACTGGCCGCCGGCGGCATCGGCGTACCGAGCATCATCCGTACCCGCAGCGGTGAACACCTCGCCGAGGTGCGCTGCGCCGCACTGGCAGAGCCGCGCTTCGTCGACATGCTCGGCTGGCTGTCCGGCAGCACGCTGGGCTCCGCCGAACAGGGGCTGAGCGCCGATGGCGACATCGAGGCGCTGTTCCACCAGGCCGGCGCCGTGGCCGCGCGCATCCACCTGAACTCGGCCCAGTGGCGCCAGCCCAACGAGTTCACCCGGCACGCCTGGGACGAAGAAGGCCTGGTGGGCGCCAACCCGTTCTGGGGGCGCTTCTGGGAGCTGGACCTGCTCAGCGCAGAGCAGCGCGACCTGCTGCAGAGCGCCCGCCAGGAAGCGCGTCTGGACCTGCGCCGCTACGGCCGGACCTTGAGCAACTTCGGCATGATCCACGCCGACCTGGTGCCGGAGAACCTGCTGCTGGAGGGCGGCGAACTACAGCTGATCGACTTCGACGACGCCGGCTTCGGCTGGCACATGTTCGAACTGGCTACCGCGCTGTATTTCTGCCTGGACGATCCGCGCCTGGCGCAGATCCAGGCGGCGCTGCTGGCCGGCTACGACTCGGTCAAGCCGCTGTCCGCCGCCGACCGCGCCGCCCTGCCGCTGTTCCTCGCCCTGCGCGGCACGACCTACCTGGGCTGGGTACACACCCGGCGCAACAGCGAAACCGCGCGGGAACTGGCCCCCATGCTGATCGAACGCGCCTGTACACTGGCCGCCGCCTACCTCGCCGGCCGCTGAAACTGGCAGAGCGCCGCAACACCCTGGCGCGCAGGCACAAGTCTGCGCGCCAGCACTGACCGATACTCGGCGCACCACCGAGGTGAACCGCCATGACCGGCATAGCCCGCCACCAGGCAACCGACTCCGATGAACTGGCCTGCGCCCTCGCCGGCTGGAGCCAGGACTACACCCAGCTCGGCCACGGCCGCCTGCAGGCAGAGCTGCTGCATGTGCAGTTGCCCGGCGCCTCGCTGATCTACGAACACTCCAACCTGCACCTGCACGAGAACATGGCGCCGCCCGCCGGCCACCTGGTCATCGGCATTCCCCTGCGCGCCAGTGCCGATTCGCGCTTCAACGGCCAGGCCCTGCACGACGACACCCTGCTGGTGCTCGAAGGCGGCCGCGAGCTGGAAATCTGCGCCGCCGGGGAAATCCACATGCTCGGCCTGACCTTCAGCCAGCCGCAGCTCGAACGCCTGCTCGGCGCCGAGGAGCGCGAGCTGTTCGAGCGCGCCCTCTCGCAACGCCGCCTGCAACTCTCGGCCAGCGGAGCGGGCGAACTGCGCCGCAGCCTGTGCGACGCCATCGCTGCCTTCGAAGACGAACCCTGGCGCACCGAAGACCCGCAGCAGGCCGGCCACGCCGTTGCCCTGGTGCTCAGCCATGTACTGCAGGCGCTGGAGGAAATCCTCCCCGGTCATGACCGCGAGGGCGCGCCGCGCTCGCTGCAGCAGCACCGCCGCCTGGTGCTGGCGGCCATCGAGCGCATGCAGGCGGATCTCTCCCAGCCGCTGTCGTTGCTGGAGTTGAGCCAGAGCCTGAACACCAGCCAGCGCACCCTGCAGTACTGCTTCCGGCAGATCTGCCAGAGCACGCCGCAGCAGTTCTTCCTCAGCCTGCGCCTGGCCGAAGCACGCCGGCGGCTCAAGCAGGAGCCGCAGCAGAGCATCACGAACCTGGCGCTGGACCTGGGGTTTGCCAGCTCCAGCCATTTTTCGGCCTTGTACAAGCGCCTGTACGCGGAGCAGCCTTCGCTGATGTCGCGCCCGCGCTGAGCTTTCTGGAAGACGCTCTTGCCCCCTCTCCCTAACCCTCTCCCTGAAGGGAGAGGGGACTGTTCGGTGCAGGATGAAACCATGCTGGCAGCCGGCACGTGCGGCTCCCTCTCCCTTCAGGGAGAGGGCTGGGGAGAGGGTCTTTCAAAACACACGAGAGCCTCTCGCCGATCTGGCAACCACACCCAATCACTTGGCAGACAGGAGCAACGGCACAGGGCCAGCCCTTACTTAGCATCGGCAGAAGTCACATCCCCTCAATCGACAATAACGAAACGGATGCCTTCACCATGACCCACGCCGCCGTGCTGCGCCCCACCCTGCTCGCCCTGCTTATCGCCGGGGCCAGTTCCGCCAGCGCCTACGAGCTGTACGCGACCGACGACACGCACCTGAACGCCGACCTCTCGGCGACCTTCGGGCTGTTCCACAGCCAGGAACGCTACAACATGACCGGCACGCTGGATGAGGGCTCGTCCTCCTGGCAGGAAGGCTTCATCAAGTACGGCCTGAGCGGCGACCAGAAGCTCGGCGGCGCAGGCACCGCCTACGGCGCCTTCAACCTGCTCAGCTCCGGCACCTGGGGCGATGGCGACGCTGCGGGCTTCAGCGACGGTTCCGAGCGCACCACCAAGATCGAGGACGCCTACGCCGGCTGGCGCTCCGCCGGCCTGTTCCCGATGCTGGGCGAGGACGGCATCGACCTGTCCTTTGGCCGCCAGAACATCGTGGTCGGCGACGGCTTCCTGATCGACGGCGACGCCCTGAACATGGGCAAGGGCCTGGCGGACGGCGAATACAACCGTGGCGGCGCCTACTACCTGGCCGCTCGCCGCGACTTCGACGAGACCGCCGTGCTGCGCATCGGCGGCAAGGAAGGCTGGCGCGGCGACCTGATGCGCCTGAAGTCGGACAACCGCGCCCAGGCCAACTCGGAGTTGTACGTCGCCACCCTGGAACACGTTGCCCCGGAAGCGACCTTCGGCCTGACCTACATCGACGTCACCGACATCGACGAGCGCTACGCCTCGCCCATCCAGCTCGACCGCAAGGACATGAAGACCTACAGCCTGCGCGGCACCGGCAACGCCGGCGTGGAGAACCTGTTCCTCTCCGGCGAATACGCCTGGCAGGACAAGCGCGACGCCCAGTACACCGACGACACCGCCAACGCCTGGTACCTGGAGGCCGGCTGGACCTTCTCCGACGTCACCTGGAAGCCCTATATCAGCTACCGCTTCAGCCGCTTCTCGGAAGGCTACGACACCCTCTTCTACGGCTTCAGCCGCGGCTTCGGCACCTGGTTCCAGGGCGAGGTGGCGGGCAACTACTCCGGCCCGTTCAACAACAACACCCGCGTACACAACGTCGGCGCCAAGGTCACCCCGCTGGAGAACCTTTCCATCGGCGCGCAGTACTTCGACTTCCACACCCTGGACACCGACCTGGGCAACACCGACGGCCGCGAGCTGGACCTCTACGCCGAGTGGGCGATCAACGAGCACCTGGTGATCATCCCGCTGGTGGGCCTGTACCAGCCGAAGAAGAGCGCAGCCGAAGGCGGCACCCAGATCGGCAACGACAACAGCAACCTCTACAGCCAGCTGCTGTTCTCCACCACCTTCTGATCCAACGAAAGCGAGCCCGCCATGCCCAGCATCCTGACGTCCATCCAGGGCCGTATCACCTGGCTGGCGGGCCTCTGCCTGATCCTCGTCGCCAGCGTCCTGATCGGCCTCTCGCTGTATCAGGCGCGGCAGGACAGCCGCACCATCGCGCACGACAGCGGCGAACTCTTCGCCGTTGCCGCGCGGCACAACCTGGAAACCCAGGGCCAGGTGCAGGCCCTGCTGATCCGCGAACGCCTGCAGAACAACCTGCTGCTCGGTGAAGGGCTATTGCGCACGGTGCAGACCCTGCGCGCGCAGCAGCACCAGGGTGTCCTCGACCCCGCTGCGCTGCGCACCGCCCTCAATCATTCGATGGCCGACACCCTCGGTGCACACCCGGAGCTGCTGGGCCTGTTCCTGGTGTTCCGGCCCGATGCACTGGACGCCGCCGACAGCCAGTTCGCCGCCCGCGAAGACCTGGGCAGCAACGAGACCGGCCGCTTCGCCCTCTACCTGCTGCAGAACGGCGGGCAAACCCAGCGGGTGATCGGCACCGAGCAGGTCCTCGGCGATACCACGCCCGGCCCCAGCGGCCAGCCCTACAACGCCTTCTTCACCTGCTCCACCGAACACGCCCGCGCCTGCGTGCTCGACCCGTATTTCGACGACGCCTCCGGCCAGCGCCGGCTGGTCACCAGCGTCACCCTGCCGCTGCTGGAGAACGGCAAGGCGATCGCCGCGGTGGGCTTCGATACCGACCTGGCGGCGCTGCAACAAAGCAGCGCGGAAGGCAGCCGCAACCTGTTCGACGGTCAGGGCCGCATCCGCATCCTCAGCCCCAATGGCCTGGTTGCCAGCGACAGCGGCGATGCGTCGAAGCTGGGACAGAAGTTCGACGACAAGGCCGTGCTCACCGAGATTGCCGCCGGGCATTCACAGTCCAACGACGACGGCGACTCCATCAGCATGCTGCACAGCCTCGCGCCGGTGCCGGACGCCGCGCCCTGGGGCATCCTGCTCAGCGTGCCGCGCGCGGTGATGCTCGCCCCGGCGGAACGCCTCAAGGGCACGCTGGATGACCTGCGTTGGAAAAGCACCGCGCTCGAGACCGGCGTCGGCATCGCTGCCGGGTTACTCGGCATGCTGCTGGTGGCGCTCACAGCGCTGGGCATCAGCCGGCCGATCCTGCGTCTGGCGCGCATGCTCGAAGACATCGCCGACGGCGAAGGCGACCTCACCCGCCGCCTCGACTACCCGCGCCGCGACGAACTGGGCCGCCTGGCCAGCGCCTTCAACCGCTTCCTCGACAAGCTGCAGCCGAGCATCGCCGCCGTGCAATCGGCAACCCGCGAGGCGCACTCCACGGCCGACCGCTCGGCGCAGATCGCCCGGCAGACCAGCGACGGCATGCAGCAGCAATTCCGCGAGATCGACATGGTCGCCACGGCGCTCCAGCAGATGTCCGCCACCGCCCAGGACTCGGCGCGCAGCGCCGCCCGCGCCGCCGAAGCTGCACGTACGGCGGAACAGGCCTGCGACGATGGCTTCCGCACGCTCGACGCCACCAACAGCGGCATCGATCTGCTGGCCGCCGGGATGAACCAGGCGATGGCCGAGTTGCAGCAACTGGCGGCGAGCAACGAGCAGATCGGCTCGATCCTCGAGGTCATCTGTGGCATCGCCGCGCAGACCAACCTGCTGGCCCTCAACGCCGCCATCGAAGCGGCGCGCGCTGGTGATGCCGGGCGCGGTTTCGCCGTGGTCGCGGACGAAGTGCGCGGGCTGGCCAGGCGCACCCAGGAATCGGTAGAGGAGATTCGCGAGGTGATCGAGAACCTGCAGGCTCGCGGCCACTCAGTGACCAGCGCGATGCAGGGCAGCTTCGCCCAGGCTCAGGGCAACGTCGATCAGGCGCGCCAGGCCATCGACGCATTGCGCCGGATCGGCGAGGCGGTGAACCTGATCAGCGAGATGAACCTGCAGATCGCCAGCGCGGCAGAGGAACAGAGCAGCGTCGCCGAGGAGATCAACCGCAACATCGCCGGCATCCGCGACGTGACCCAGACCATTTCCGATCAGGCGCAGCAAGCCGCCAGCGCCAGTCGCTCCCTGAACGATCTGGCCAGCCGGCAGCAGGGATTGGTGGAGCAGTTCCGCGCCTGACTCAGATGTCGCTGCAGCGCGGGGTCTGGCGCAGGTACTTGACGGTGTGCTGCTGGCCCTGGGAGTCCAGGTAGACCATGGTGGCCTGGCTGACTTCGCAGCGCTCGTTGGGTTGGGAGATGCTCAGCACCTTGGCTACGTCCAGCGGCATGCCGTAGTGGTACACGGCCGCCTCGTCGGCGAAAGCGCTGAAGGTCAGCAGCAAGGCGGGGATGGCAAACAGGGCACGAAGAGTGGATTTCATGGCAGGAACCTCAGGGATCACGCGGGTCGCGTCGATCGTGGCCCACTGCCATAAATCTAGCCGATGAGACCTTTCCTACACAGATCGACTTCGACAATGCATTTCTTCAGTTCACGCAACAATATTGCCTTGCGGCTGCGCCATCGCCTGTGATTGTGGCGCCTTCCGTTGCCAGAATGGCAGCATTCGTACCCATTGGTCGATTGCAGCCAGGGCGTTCCGCCGCAAGAATGAGCGCCATCGATCAGATCGGGAGGCGCCATGAAGCGCGTGGCCATGCTGCTGTTCCCCGGCGTGCAGGCGCTGGATGTTTCCGGGCCGCTGGACGTATTCGCCGAGGCCAATGCCTTCGTGCCGGCCGGCGCGGGTTACCAGGTGGTTACCCTCGCCGCATCGCCCCTCCCCTTACGCGCTTCCAACGGGCAATTGCTCGGTGCCGATGTCAGCATCGACCAGCGTGACGCAGCGACGGATATCCTGCTGGTGCCGGGCGGGCCCTGGCTGCCGGACGAAGTACCCTCCAGCGAGTTGCTCGACTGGCTGCGCGCGGCTTGTGCCCGTGCCCCGCGGCATGGGTCGATATGCACCGGGGCCTTTCTCCTCGGCCATGCCGGGCTGCTGGACGGCAAGCGCGTGACGACCCACTGGAGCGATGCGCGACGACTGGCCCAGCTGTTCCCGCAGGCGCTGGTGGAGCCTGATCGCATCCACGTCCGCGATGGTGCGTTGGTAACCTCGGCGGGCGTGACCGCCGGCATTGACCTGGCGCTTGCTCTGGTCGCCGAGGACCACGGCGCAGCAGTGGCGCTGTCGGTGGCGAAACGGCTGCTGGTGGTAGCGCAGCGTCAGGGCGGGCAGTCGCAGTTCAGCCCCTTCCTGCAGGCGCCGGCCGATGAGACTTCGCCGATAGCGCGCATCCAGCGCTACGTGCAGGAACACCTCGATCAACCCCTGGGCGTACCGCAACTGGCCGCCGAAGTAAGCATGAGCCCGCGCAGTTTTGCCCGCACCTTCGTACGCGAGGCGGGCGTGACGCCGGCCGAGTTCGTCCAGCGCGCCCGCATCGACGCGGCGCGCGGATTGCTCGAAGGCAGTGACCTGGCGCTGAAAGTGATCGCCTGGCGCTGCGGTTTCGGCAGCGCGGCGCGGATGCGGCTGGTGTTCACCCAGCGTCTTGGGGTGACGCCGACTCAGTATCGGGAGCAGTTCCGCCGAAACGGCTGATTCACAGGCCCGTGGCGCTCGTCGTAGGAGCGAGCTTGCTCGCGAACCGCACTTCGCCGATGTTTCAGTGCCTGCGGCGAGCCATCGCGGACGGAGTCCGCTCCTACGCCCGCGCGGAAGAGGTGCCACTGCTGTAGGAGCAACTGTCTTTCTCTGAAAGTCCGTGCCGGTGACTCCCTCTCCCTAACCCTGGCTACGCGCCCCGCTCCGAAGGGAGAGGGGACCGTATGGTGCAGGCTGAATCCAAAGCGTCAGCCGGCACGGGCGGCTCCCTCTCCCTTCAGGGAGAGGGGGGGGAGAGGGCGCCCCGGCGCGATATTTCAGGTAGGAGCGGATTCATCCGCGAGCGGGTCGCCGCAGGTTCGCGAGCAAGCTCGCTCCTACCGTCAACCGGACGGCCCGCAATGGGCCTATTGGATTCGCGCCCTGACTGCGGACTCAGATCGGCGGCGCAGAGCGCAGCATCACCGACTTCAGCGCGAACGCCGACTTGATCCCCGCCACGCCGGGAATCTGCGTCAGGGTGTTGGTGAGGAACAGCTGGTACGCCGACAGGTCCTTCACCACCACACGCAGCATGTAGTCCGCATCGCCAGTCATCTGGAAACAGCTCATCACCTGCGGCGCCTGAACGATGCGTTCTTCGAACCGTGCGAGGTAGTCGCCGGTCTGTTTTTCCAGGGATACCGAGACGAACACGCTCATGCCGCCGGACAGGCGCTCCTCGTCCAGCCGTGCGAAATAGCCCTGGATGTAGTGCTCCTCTTCCAGGCGCCGGACCCGGCGTAGCGTCGGGGTCAGCGACAGGCCGATGTTCTGCGCCAGATCGCGCCAGGAAAGCCGGCCATCGTCGGCCAGGGCGCGGAGGATTTTCAGGTCGGTGCGGTCTAGATCAGCCATTTTCTATCGTACTACTCAGCGCTGTTTTTATAGTGCAAACACACTAATCCGTAAGCTCAGACCTAGTCAATTTGGAGCAAAAAACCAATCGGTCACACCTATACTGAAACCACAACTACAACAACCGAGGACCTCACCATGAGTGATGTCACCACCCGCCTCGCGACCCCGCGCGGCACCTGCACCGTAGCCCTACCCGGCCGGGTGCGCCCGCCAGGCCTGGCTTCTTCCGTCTGCTGATCCACACCCACGATCACAACTGGAGACCCGCCATGACCGACTACGCCCCACTCCGCCTGCACGTCCCCGAACCCACCGGACGCCCAGGCTGCAAGACCGACTTCTCCTACCTGCATCTTTCGCCCGCCGGCGAGGTACGCAAGCCCGCCATCGACGTCGAACCGGCGCAGACCACCGACCTGGCCTTCAGCCTGGTGCGCGTGCTCGACGAGGACGGCAACGCCGTTGGCCCCTGGGCCCCGGAGCTGAGCCACGAGCAATTGCTGCGCGGCATGCGCCTGATGCTCAAGACGCGCATCTTCGACGCGCGCATGCTCACCGCCCAGCGCCAGAAGAAGATGTCCTTCTACATGCAGTGCCTGGGCGAAGAGGCCATCGCCACCGCCCACACCATGGCGTTGCGCGACGGCGACATGACCTTCCCGACCTACCGTCAGCAAGGCATCCTGATCACCCGCGACTACCCGCTCAAGGACATGATCTGCCAGCTGCTCTCCAACGAGCAGGACCCACTCAAGGGCCGCCAGCTGCCAATCATGTACTCCAGCCGCGAGAAGGGCTTCTTCTCGATTTCCGGCAACCTTGCCACCCAGTTCATCCAGGCTGTCGGCTGGGGCATGGCCTCGGCGATCAAGGGCGACACCAAGATCTCGTCCGCCTGGATCGGCGACGGCGCCACCGCCGAGTCCGACTTCCACACCGCCCTCACCTTCGCCCACGTTTACCGCGCGCCGGTGATCCTCAACGTGGTCAACAACCAGTGGGCGATCTCCACCTTCCAGGCCATCGCCGGCGGTGAAGGCACCACCTTCGCCAACCGTGGCGTGGGTTGCGGCATCGCCTCGCTGCGGGTCGACGGCAACGACTTCCTCGCCGTCTACGCCGCCTCGCAGTGGGCCGCCGAGCGCGCCCGGCGTGGCCATGGCCCAAGCCTGATCGAGTGGGTCACGTATCGCGCCGGCCCGCACTCCACCTCGGACGATCCGTCCAAGTACCGCCCCGCCGACGACTGGACCAACTTCCCCCTCGGCGATCCCATCGCCCGCCTGAAACAGCACCTGATCGGCCTCGGCATCTGGTCCGACGACCAGCACGAGGCGCTGAAGAAGGAACTGGAAGCTGAAGTGATCGCCGCGCAGAAAGAAGCCGAGCGCCACGGTTCCCTGGTGGATGGCCACGTGTTCAGCGCCGCCAACCTGTTCGACGACGTCTACAAGGACCTGCCGGAACACCTGCGCCGGCAGCGCCAGGAGCTTGGGGTATGAATGCCATGAACCCGCAACACGAGAACGCCCAGGCGGTCACCAGCATGACCATGATCCAGGCGCTGCGCTCGGCCATGGACGTGATGCTCGAACGCGACGACAACGTCGTGGTATTCGGCCAGGACGTCGGCTACTTCGGCGGCGTCTTCCGCTGCACCGAGGGCCTGCAGAAAAAATACGGCACCTCGCGGGTGTTCGACGCACCGATCTCCGAAAGCGGCATCATCGGCGCCGCCGTCGGCATGGGCGCCTACGGCCTGCGCCCGGTGGTGGAAATCCAGTTCGCCGACTACGTCTACCCGGCCACCGACCAGTTGGTGTCCGAGGCGGCGCGCATCCGCTACCGCTCGGTGAACGACTTCACCGTGCCCATGGTGGTGCGCATGCCTTGCGGCGGCGGCATCTACGGCGGGCAGACGCACAGCCAGAGCCCGGAGGCGATGTTCACCCAGGTCTGCGGCCTGCGTACCGTCATGCCGTCCAACCCCTATGACGCCAAGGGCCTGCTGATCGCCTGCATCGAGAACGACGACCCGGTGATCTTCCTCGAGCCCAAGCGCCTGTATAACGGCCCGTTCGACGGCCACCACGACCGGCCGGTGACCCCCTGGTCCAAGCACCCGGCCAGTCAGGTGCCCGAGGGTTACTACAGCGTGCCGCTGGACAAGGCCGCCATCGCCCGCCCCGGCTCCGAGCTGACCGTGCTGACCTACGGCACCACCGTCTATGTGGCCCAGACCGCCGCCGAGGAAACCGGCATCGACGCCGAGATCATCGACCTGCGCAGCCTCTGGCCGCTGGACCTGGACACCATCGTCGAGTCGGTGAAGAAGACCGGCCGCTGCGTCATCGTCCACGAGGCCACGCGTACCTGCGGCTACGGCGCCGAGCTGATGTCGCTGGTGCAGGAGAACTGCTTCCACCACCTCGAAGCCCCGATTGCCCGCGTCACCGGTTGGGACACGCCCTACCCGCACGCCCAGGAATGGGACTACTTCCCCGGCCCCGCTCGCGTCGGCGCGGCCTTCAAGCGCGCCATGGAGGTCTGAATGGGCACTCACGTCATCAAGATGCCGGACATCGGCGAAGGCATTGCCGAGGTCGAGCTGGTGGAGTGGCATGTCCAGGTCGGCGACGAGGTCCATGAGGACCAGTTGCTGGCGGAAGTCATGACCGACAAGGCCACCGTGGAAATTCCCTCGCCGGTGGCTGGCAGGATTCTCGCCCTGGGCGGCGTGCCCGGCCAGGTCATGGCCGTGGGTGGCGAGCTGATCCGCCTGGAAGTCGAAGGCCACGGCAACCACAGGGAAGCTGCGCAGCCCAAGTCCCACGAAGCAGCAGCGGCCCAGCCGGCGGCCAAGCCTGAACCGGCAGCCGAAGCGCCCAAACCCGTACCGCGCGTGGAGAGCAAACCGGTCGCCCCGGCCGCGCGCCCTGCCCCGTCGCCGGCCCCGCGCCGCGCGCCGGGCGAGAAGCCGCTGGCTTCGCCAGCGGTACGCCAGCGCGCCCGCGATCTGGGTGTGGAGCTGCAGTTCGTCCAGGGCAGTGGTCCGGCCGGACGCATCCTGCGTGAAGACCTGGAGCACTTCCTCGAACATGGCGGCGCGACCATCGCCTCCGGCTACGCCGCGCGCCATGACGAACACCAGATCCCGGTGATCGGCCTGCGTCGCAAGATCGCGCAGAAGATGGCCGAGGCCAAGCGGCGCATCCCGCACTTCAGCTACGTCGAGGAAATCGACGTCACCGATCTGGAGGCCCTGCGCGTCCACCTCAACACCAAGCACAGCGCGGCGCGCGGCAAGCTCACCCTGCTGCCCTTCATCGCCCGCGCCATGGTCGTCGCCCTGCGCGACTTCCCGCAGCTCAACGCGCGCTATGACGACGATGCCGACGTGATCACCCGCTACGGCGCGGTGCACCTGGGCGTCGCCACCCAGAGCGACAACGGCCTGATGGTGCCGGTGCTGCGCAATGCCGAATCCCGCGACCTGTGGGGCAACTCCGCAGAAGTCGCGCGCCTCGCCGAAGCTGCGCGCCACGGCAAGGCCAGCCGCGAGGAACTGTCCGGCTCGACCATCACCCTGAGCAGCCTCGGCGCGCTCGGCGGGATCGTCAGCACACCGGTGATCAATTACCCGGAAGTGGCAATCGTCGGGGTCAACCGCATGGTCGAGCGGCCCATGGTGATCAACGGGCAGATCATCGTGCGCAAGATGATGAACCTGTCCTCGTCCTTCGATCATCGGGTGGTCGACGGCATGGACGCGGCGGCCTTCATCCAGGCCGTGCGTGCCCTGCTCGAACATCCCGCCACCCTGTTCATCGACTGATGAGTGGAGCCAGAGACGTGAAACAGAACCAGACTCTCGAAACCACCCTGCTGGTGATCGGTGGCGGCCCCGGCGGTTATGTCGCGGCGATCCGCGCCGGCCAGTTGGGCATCCGCACCGTACTGGTGGAGGGCGCTGCCCTCGGCGGTACCTGCCTGAACATCGGCTGCATTCCCTCGAAAGCCCTGATCCACGCCGCCGAGGAATACCTCAAGACCCGCGAGTTCGCCGGCAAGTCGCCGCTGGGCATCAGCGTGCAGGCGCCGAGCATCGACATCCAGCGCACCGTGGAATGGAAGGACGGCATCGTCGACCGCCTGACCACCGGCGTCGCCGCGCTGCTCAAGAAGCACGGCGTCACCGTGGTCAATGGCTGGGCGAAGATCGTCGACGGCAAGACCGTGGAGGTCGATCTCACCGAAGGCGGCACCCAGCACATCCACACCGAGCACCTGCTGCTGGCGGCCGGTTCGAAATCCGTCGAGCTGCCGTTCCTGCCGGTGGGCGGCAATGTCATCTCCTCCACCGAGGCGCTGGCACCGAAGACGCTGCCCAAGCGCCTGGCAGTGGTTGGTGGCGGCTATATCGGCCTGGAACTGGGTACCGCCTACCGCAAGCTGGGGGTTGAGGTCACGGTGGTGGAAGCGCAGCCGCGCATCCTGCCGACCTATGACGAGGAACTGACCAAGCCGGTCGCCAACTCGCTGCGAAAGCTCGGCATCGAACTGTACCTGGGCCACAGCGTGATGGGCCTGGAGCCGGACGGCAAAGGCCTGCGCGTGCAGGACGGCGCGGGCTCGCAACGAGTGATCGAAACCGACCAGGTACTGGTTGCCGTTGGCCGTCACCCCAACACCGCGGGCTGGAACCTCGACACCCTGCGCCTGGACATGAACGGCCGCGCCGTGCAGATCGACGACCAATGCCGCACCTCCATGCGCGACGTCTGGGCGATCGGCGACATTGCTGGCGAGCCCATGCTGGCCCACCGCGCCATGGCGCAGGGCGAGATGGTCGCCGAGATCATTGCCGGCAAACGTCGCGCCTTCACCCCCACGGCCATCCCGGCGGTGTGCTTCACCGATCCGGAAGTGGTGGTGGTCGGACTGTCGCCGGAACAGGCACAGGCCGCGGGACACGAAGTGCTGGCCTCGAGCTTCCCGTTCGCCGCCAACGGTCGCGCCATGACCCTGGAATCCAGCGACGGCTTCGTCCGCGTGGTGGCGCGCAAGGACAACCACCTGATCCTCGGCTGGCAGGCGGTAGGCAAGGCAGTCTCCGAGTTGTCCACGGCCTTTGTGCAGTCCCTGGAAATGGGCGCCTGCCTGGAAGACATCGCCGGCACCATACACGCCCACCCGACCCTCGGCGAAGCGGTGCAGGAAGCAGCCCTGCGCGCACTGGGGCATGCACTGCACATCTGAATCCAGCGTCACCCTCCCCTGACCCGCCGCCTGGCGGGTCTTTTTTTGTCGGTCGGCTTTTCGTAGGACCGAGGGGGACGCCTAGTCCTTGCTCGCGAACCCGTTGTACCGCTGCGTAGATCGTTCGCGAGCAAGCTCGCTCCTACAGGGATTGTGCTGCTTGGAAGTTCTCCGCGGTCTTGAACCGATCGCGGACGTGTCCGCTCCTACCCATGGTCGATCACCGCACGGATTGTGGATTTCCAGGCCTCTTCTCATCGGGCGTGCAACCGAGGCATTCCCCGACGTTACCTTCGCATTAGGCACTCTCACTCGATTTTCGCCACAAGTTACCTTGGTCATCGCTCACATTGACCAAATTAACTATTTGGTACATTTTGCTTCGACAGGCCTTTCCATCATGGCCATACAAGAACAACGGAGCCCCTTCCCATGCCCCATACCCTGCTCGTGCTCAACGGGCCGAACCTCAACCTGCTCGGCACCCGCGAGCCGGCCACCTACGGCCACGAAACCCTCGACGACATCACAGCGCTCTGCCAGCACACTGCTGCCGAAAATGGCCTGGAAATCGAGTTCCGCCAGACCAACCACGAAGGCCAATTGATCGACTGGATCCACCAGGCGCGCGGTCGCTGCGCCGGCATCCTGATCAACCCCGCCGCCTGGACGCATACCTCGGTGGCCATTCGCGATGCGCTGGCCGCCGTGGAGCTGCCGGTGATCGAGGTGCACCTGTCTAATGTGCACAAGCGCGAGGAGTTCCGGCAGCACTCGTTCGTCTCCGCTGTCGCCGTGGGCGTCATCGCAGGGCTGGGCAGCGACGGCTACCGCGCTGGCATCCAGCACTTCGCCAAATTGCTTGAGGGGTGAGTGCCATGAACGACTACCGCACCGTGCTGGCCGGTCTGATCGGCGCCGGCATCCAGGCTTCGCGCACTCCCGCCCTGCACGAGCGCGAAGGCGACTCCCAGGGGCTGCGCTATCTCTATCGGCTGATCGACCTGGATAGCCTCGGCGTCGATGCCGGCGCCCTGCCCGACCTGCTCGCTGCTGCCGAACGCATGGGCTACACCGGGCTGAACATCACCTTTCCCTGCAAGCAGGCAGTGATTGGGCTGCTGCATGAGCTGTCCGACGAGGCGCGCGGCATCGGTGCGGTGAATACCGTGGTGCTTCGCGATGGCAAGCGCATTGGCCATAACACGGACTGCCTGGGCTTTGCCGAAGGCTTCCGGCGCAACCTCAGCGATGCACCGCGCGAACGTGTGGTGCAACTGGGCGCAGGAGGTGCCGGTGCAGCTGTGGCGCACGCGCTGCTCAGCGAAGGGGTGCGGCAACTGACGATCTTCGAAGTGGACTCGGCCCGCGCCCAGGCGTTGGTGGACAACCTCAACGCCCACTTTGGCGGTCAGCGCGCGCGGGTTGGTCATGACCTGGCCTGCGCGGTCGCCGAGGCTGACGGGCTGGTCAACACCACGCCGGTGGGCATGGCCAAGCTGCCCGGTGCGCCATTGCCGCTGGAACTGCTGCACGCCCGCCTGTGGGTGGCGGAGATCATCTACTTCCCGCTGGAGACCGAGCTGTTGAGGCATGCTCGCCGTCTAGGCTGCCGCACGCTGGATGGCGGCAACATGGCGGTGTTCCAGGCGGTGAAAGCGTTCGAGTTGTTCAGCGGCCTGGAGGCGGATGCCGAAAGGATGCTGGCGCATTTCGCAGCGATGTGATTTTCCATGGAGCGTAGGAGCGGACTCCGTCCGCGATCGGTTTGCCCAGCTTCATGGTCGATCTGAGCGGCGATGAGTCGATCGCGGACGAAGTCCGCTCCTACCCCAGCCTCTGCATCGCAACATACCGGCCTATGGCTGCACGTAGCGCAACACCGCCTCGACGATCATGTCCTTGTGCCGCGCCTTGATCGCCGGGTCTTCCAACTCGACCTGGAACAGCGAGCCCACGGTATGGCGGTTGGACACGCGATAGAAGCAGAACCCACTGATCAGCATGTGCACATCGATCGCCGGCAACCCGGCGCGGAAGGCACCGCTGGCAGCGCCGCGCTGGAGGATGTCCTCGATGGTGCGCAGGATGTTGCTGTTCATCGAGCGGATCGCCTCGGACCCTGCGGCGAACTGGCCGTAGTGGATGTTCTCAATGCTGACGATACGCACGAAATCCACGTTGCGATCATGGTGGTCGAAGGTGAAATCCACCAGCCGGCGCATGGCCTCCAGCGGCTCCAGCTCGGCCAGGTGCAGGGTCTGCTCGGTGCCGCGGATGTCGCCATAGAGCTTCTCCAGCACGGCCTGGTAGAGCTGATCCTTGCTGCCGAAGTAGTAGTAGATCATCCGCTTCGAGGTGTTCATGCGCTCGGCGATGGCATCCACCCGCGCGCCGGAAAGGCCCTGCTGGACGAACTCGACGATGGCCGCCTGGAGAATGTCCTCGCGGGTCTTCTCCGGATTGTTCTTGCGGCCCCGGCGGGTGGCTTCGGCGGGAATCGGCTGGGTGGCGCTGTCGGTCATGGCGAGAGATCGTCTGACCGGCGCCAGGGGCGCCGGTTTGCGGTGAAAGGATGCGCGGATTATGCGCCCGCGCGTCCTTCAGGCAAAGCGCAGCGGCTCAGACCTTCGGCCGCCGCGTGGTGCCGTTGCGCGCCTGGGCCATGGCCGCCAGGCGCACGGCGACGTTGGCCGCGCCGTAGCCGGCATAGCCGCGGCGACGCTGGATGATCTCGAAGAAGAAACGCTCTTCGAACGGTTCGGTGTACACGTGGAACAGCTCGCCGCCGCTGCCGTCGCGGTCGTAGAGCACATTGAAGTAGGCCAGCTCGCTGAGGAATTCGTCGTCGAAATCGAAACGCGCCGCGAGGTCGTCGTAATAGTTGAGCGGGATTTCCAGCAGCGGCACGCCGGCGTCCTTGGCCCGCGCCACCTCGGCGAAGATGTCCTCGCAGGCGAAGGCAATGTGATGGACACCGGAGCCGCGATAGCTCGACAGCGCGTGGGAGATCGCCGTGTTGCGATTCTCCGAGATGTTCAGCGGCAACCGCACGCTGCCGTTGGCGCTGCGCAAGGCACGGCTCTTCACCAGGCCATAGGGGTCGGGCAGCACCACTTCGTCGTCGGCCTCGAAGTCGAACAACCCCTTGTAGAACAGCACCCAGCTGTCCAGCCCGTCTGCCGGCAGGGCCATGGCCATGTGGTCGATGCGCTGCAGTTGGCCGCTGGGCCTGGAGTCCGGGTCCAGGCGGAAATCGATGTCGTAGATGGTCTGCCCGGTGGCGCGCTCTTCGGCGAGGTGCTCTTCAACCAAGTAAATAAGGCTGCCGTCCGGCGCACGCACGGCGGGAATCTCCCGCTCGTTGGGGCCGACCAGCCCGCGATACGGCTGGCCCTTGTAGTCCTGGGCGCGCTCCAGCGCACTGGCGGCATCGCGCACGCGCAAGGCGGTGGCGCACAGCGACGGGCCGTGGGCCTCGAAGAAGCTGTGGCCGAACGAATAGGGCTCGGCGTTGAGCACGATATTGATATCGCCCTGGCGAAGCAGACTCACCGCCTTGGAACGGTGTTCGCCAGCGCGGGCGAAGCCCAGGCGCTCCAGCCAGTTGCCCAGCCGCGCCCCCAGGGCTTCATCGACAGCGAATTCGAGGAATTCCACACCGTCCAGTTGGCTGGCCGGCGGCGGCGCGAACAGGCAGTCGAGTTGTTCCTTCGGCGTGCCTTCACTTTCGAGGCGGGCACGGGTCTTCTCCTCGAGATAGAGCAGCGAGCGCAGGCCATCGGCGGCGTTGGCGCGTGGCGGCGCAGCACGGAAACCATCGTTGAAGATTTCCAGCGACAGCGGGCCGCGATAGCCGCTTTTCAGGATCGGCGCGAGGAAGCCCGGCAGGTCGAACTCGCCCTGCCCGGGGAAATTGCGGAAATGCCGGCTCCACTCCAGTACGTCCATGGCCAGGATCGGCGCATCAGCCATCTGCACGAAGAAGATCTTCTCCCCTGGAATCTGCGCGATGCCGGCCGGGTCGCCCTTCAGCGACAGCGTGTGGAAGCTGTCGAGGATCACCCCCAGCGCCGGGTGGTTCACCTCGCGTACCAGGCCCCAGACCTCCTGCCAGGTGTTGACGTGGCGACCCCAGGCCAGGGCTTCATAGCCCACGCGCAGGCCGCGCGCACCCGCACGCTCGGCGGCCAGGCCGAGGTCTTCGAGGAGGAATTCGCGCTCGCCCAGAGAGTCGGTGGCGACGTTGCTGCACATCAGCACCAGGTCGGTGCCCAGTTCCTGCATCAGGTCGAACTTGCGCTCCAGGCGGTCGAGGTTGCGCGGCAGGCGATCGCGGCGGCAGCCTTCGAAGTCACGGAACGGCTGGAACAGGGTGATCGCCAGCCCCAGGTCGGCGCACCGGCGGCGGACTTCGCGCGGGCTGCCGCCGTAATAGAGGAGATCGTTCTCGAAGATTTCCACGCCGTCGAAACCGGCGGCGGCGATGGCTTCGAGTTTATCCGGCAGGGTTCCGCTCAAGGAAACGGTAGCGATCGAACGTTGCATCTCTGGACTCCTGCCGGGCGTGGTGAGGGGCTTGTTGGAATCGGTCTCCGGCTGAGTCTGATTATTCTGGCGGTCCGGGATGCCGGCAATTTAAAGTGTACTAACTGGTTAGTTTTGTGTTCGATTACCGAACCAAAGGCCGTTTATCGAATTGACGCTGTTCCGGCCGCTGCTCAAGATTTAGCCACGTCGACGCAATCCGGCTCGCCGGGGACCTGCCTCAATCCCCGTAACACCGACAGCCGCTGCGAGATGGCCTGCGTGTCATCCATAACAATTTCAAGAACGGGTAAATGCTCATGTACATCCCTCAACCTCGCCTCGCCGCCTCCATCCGTCATCCGCAAACCGTCCTGGCCCACCTGATGCCAGGCCAGTGCAGCCTGCTCGGGCGCCATCGCGCGCACTGATTTTCGCCAGCCACCGCACGTCTTTCCCAAGGCCTCGCCGATTAGCGGTGGGCCACGCGGAGCGCCTGCGGCACGACAATAATTCCTGAGGCTGCGCGTCAGCCCGATAACGGATGGCCCCGATCATGATCCATACGCAATCCGCTCCCCTTGCTGCGGCCGCTCCGCACGGTTCTTCCTTCTTCGGCAAGGTGCGTGGCGCCATGGCCGTCGGCAAGGTGCGCTGGGGCATGCTCGCCCTGGTGTTCTTCGCCACCACCCTGAACTACATCGACCGCGCTGCGCTGGGCGTGATGCAGCCGGTGCTCGCCGAGAAGATGGCCTGGACGGCCATGGACTACGCCAACATCAACTTCTGGTTCCAGGTCGGCTATGCCATCGGCTTCGTCCTGCAGGGCCGGCTGATCGACCGTATCGGGGTGAAGCGCGCGTTCTTCTTCGCCGTATTGCTGTGGAGCTTCGCCACCGGTGCCCACGGCCTGGCCAGTTCGGCGGCCGGCTTCATGGTCTGCCGCTTCATCCTCGGCCTGACCGAGGCGGCCAACTACCCGGCCTGCGTGAAGACCACGCGGCTGTGGTTCCCTGCCGGCGAGCGGGCCATGGCCACCGGCATCTTCAACGCCGGCACCAACGTCGGTGCCATGGTCACTCCCGCCCTGCTGCCGCTGATCCTCGCAGCCTGGGGCTGGCAGGCGGCGTTCCTGTGCATGAGCGCGCTGGGGTTCATCTGGGTCGTGCTGTGGAGCCTGAAGTACTTCAACCCCGAAGAGCACCCCACCGTCAGGCAGAGCGAGCTGGATTACATTCAGGAGGCCAACGAGCCGCCGGCCGAGCGCGTGCCCTTCTCCGCCGTGCTGCGCATGCGTGGCACCTGGGCCTTCGCCGTGGCCCTTTCGCTGACCGCGCCGGTGTTCTGGTTCTACCTCTACTGGCTGCCGCCCTTCCTCAACCAGCAATACGGCCTGGGCATCAGCGTGACCCAGATGGGCATCCCGCTGATGCTGATCTGGCTGACCGCGGACTTCGGCAGCATCGGCGGCGGCATTCTCTCGTCCTGGCTGATCGGCCGCGGCATGAAGGCGATCAACGCGCGCCTGCTTTCCATGTTCATCTGCGCCTGCGCGATCATCGGCGTGGTCTTCGCCGCCAAGGCCAGCGGCCTGTGGATCGCCGTGGGCGCCATCGCCCTGGGCGTGGGCGCGCACCAGGCCTGGACGGCGAACATCTGGAGCCTGGTAATGGACTACACGCCCAAGCATATGATGAGCACGGTGTTCGGCTTCGGCGGCATGTGCGCGGCGATTGGCGGCATGTTCATGACCCAGATCGTCGGTTACATCCTCACCGTCACCCACAACAACTATGCGGTGCTGTTCACCATCATCCCCACCATGTACTTCCTGGCGCTGACCTGGATGTTCTTCATGGCCCCGCGCAAGGTGCCGGGCGCGGCGCAGTGATCCTCCGCGCCTGAACGAGAACCCCGCCGATGGGCGGGGTTCTTCATTTCGGGGAGCTACTTCTTCAGCGGCGTCAGCACCGGCGCGCCCTCGTCCAGCAGCATCCACACCAGCAGTTTGGCCGGCTTCTTGTCGCTGGCGTTGCGCGACACCAGGTGCGGCGTGTTCGGTGCCTCGTACCAGGACTGGCCGGCCTGGTAGGTCACCGGCTTCTGCCCTTCCAGCTGGGAAATCACGGCACCCTCGAGCACATAGGCGAACACGGAACCGCTGTGCACATGGGCACCGGAGGACTGCCCGGGTTCGTAGGCAACCGTGATCATCAGGCCTTTCTTGCCTGCGGCGTCGGGGAGCTTCTGCTCCTGCTGGACTTCGATCTTTTCCTGGGTGGCATCGTGGGCGAAGAGCGGCAGGCTCAGCGCCAGGCCGAAGCCGGCGAGGAGGCATTTCAGGGAAGTGGATGGGCGCATGGGGGAATCCTCGAGCAGTCAGGTCGTGGGATTCACGCTACGCCTTGCGAGTTGGCCGACCAACAGCCAATTCCGCGGAAGATCGGGGTGCCATTCGTAGATACCGGATGGTGCGTGCCATGCGGGTTCGCGAGCAAGCTCGCTCCTACGAAGAACGGACCGGCTTTACCCGTAGGAGCGAGCTTGCTCGCGAACCGGCGCGCCTGCGCCGAAACACAACGGCGGAGCTCTCCAGAACGTAGGGCGCATAACGTTCGACGTTATGCGCCGGCTCTTCGCCCCACAGCGAAACGGCGTACAACCGCGAATGCACCGGCCCAACAAAAAGCCCTGCGCCATGGCAGGGCTCTTGCGACGCAGCAGGAGGATCAGCCCAGCAGCGCACTCAGGTCCAGCAGTCCATCCTTGCGCGGCGGGCACCAGTAGTAGCCACCGGTCAGCGGTCGGCTGAAGCGGTACAGCGCGTCGGTAATGCCGTCCTCCAGCCCGCTCATGCGACGCAGCTGCACTTCGAAGGCATCCAGGGTGCAGCCGAAGGCGAGGAACATCAGCCCGGCGTCCTGGCCCTGGGTCCAGGGCATGGAGCGGCGCACGATGAAGGCTTCCGGCTCGAAGCTCTCCTGGGCCGTGCGCTTGACGTGGGCGGACTCCGGCGCATCGTCCAGCTCCTCGTTGTCGCTCAGGCGACGACCCATGATGTCGTCGCGCTCGTGCTGCGGCAGCGCGGCGAAGTCCTGCAACTGGTGGCGCCACTGCTGGATCGCGGCGAAGCTGCCGCCAGCAAGCCCGGCGTCGCCCTCTACGATGGCGGCGGCGATGGCGTCATCGTCCTGCGGGTTCTCGGTACCGTCCTCGTAACCGGTCAGGTCGTGGCCGCTGCCGTGGCGGAAGGCCTCGGTCAGGCTGGTCAGCTCCAGCGCCGGGGCCAGCAGTGATTGCAGTTCCTGGGTGCGCAGCAGCAGACTGCCGCGCTCCTCACCACGCAGCCAGACCCACAGCGCATGCGGGGTGGACGGGTTGTCGACGCCCACGCCGGAGATCGCCGGGAACTCGCGCAGCCCGTCGATGCGGCGACCCAGCGCGCGCACCAACGACTCGCCGAAGCCAACCACCGCGTGCTCGCCATCGGCGAACTGCATCAGGCGGTCCAGCGCAGCCGGCAGGTCCTGCAGCGACTTCAGATCGAAGAACAGGTGGCGGGCGTGGGCGGGAACCGGGGTGGCGAGAATGCCGGGCTGGTAAAGGCTCATGACAGCGTCCTTGAACGAAAGAGCGGCGATTCTAATCGCCCCGCGCACGAATCCAAACCGCTCTGTATCAAGGACTTGGCGATCAGTTCGCGGATGTGCCGAGCTTGCGCTTGTGCCTGTGCCGCCCGTAGCGCCACAAGGCCAGACCACCGAACACCAGCGCCACCGCGACGAACACCGGCAGGCGGTAAGGCCGCAGGTTGCCCAGCCATTGCTCCAGCAACTGGCCGGCCCAGTATCCGGCACTGGCAAACAGCAGCGCCCAGCAGAAAGCGCCGAGCAGGTTGATCAGCAAAAAGCGCAGCGGCCCTACCCGGCTCGCGCCGATCAGTAGCGGCCCGGCCAGCCGCATGCCGTAAAGAAAGCGCACCGCAAAGATCGACAGGTGCGGATAGCGCTCGATCAAACCGGTCACCCGCTCGACGGCCAGCCCCCGCCGTTGTAGCCAGGGCACGGCACGGTCGCCCGCGCGGCGGCCGCCCCAGAAGAGCAACTGGTCGCCCAGCGTTCCCGCCAGCGTCGCCCAGAACACCACCGGGGTGAAGCCGAGCAAACCCTGGTGCGCCGCAATACCTGCCAACAGCAGTATCGATTCGCCCTCCAGCAGGCACCCGAGGAAAAGTACCGGATAACCGTAGCTGGAAAGCAGTTGAGCCAGATCGAAATGCTCGAACATGAACGCTCCTGAAAACGTGCCGTGCCAAGAGCCTAGCGGCTTGGCGGATGTTCTGCTTATCGAACATAGGCTGTAAAAAATAAACGACTAAACGGTCACCCAAGATCGTTAGCAACCAATCAAATCAATCCTTTAGCTACACCATTCGTCTAAGGATGTAATTTTTTTCGCTCATGAGCGATTCAAGTGTTTGACATATTTAACGGATTTGGCAGACTGCGGCCCGTTGTCGCAACTGGTTACGTTTTTCCGGCTCCCCTGCCTGGTGCACCGGATGACCTCGGCCGCGCAACACAACAAAAACAACTTTGTCAGTCGTGGCCCACCTGCCCGAGTTTCGTCTCGGCGGTACGGTTCCCGGCGAGCCAACGGAACGAACAAATGCTGATCTGGTTTGTAGCGGTGTATCTGGTGATCACCGTAGCTGTCGGTTTCTACGCCACCACCCGCGTGCACAACTCCTCGGACTACGCGGCCGCCGGTCGTAGCATGTCCTTCCCCCTCGTCGTGACCATGGTGTTCGCCACCTGGTTCGGCTCCGAAGCCGTGCTGGGCATTCCGGCCACCTTCCTCGAAGAAGGCTTCGCCGGGATCATCGAAGACCCCTTCGGCTCCTTCGGTTGCCTGATGCTGGTCGGCGTGGTCTTCGCCCGCCCGCTGTATCGCCTCAACCTGCTCACCATCGGTGACTTCTTCCGCAAGCGCTTCGGCCAACACGTGGAAATCTTCACCAGCCTGGTGATCATCATTTCCTACATGGGCTGGGTCGCTGCGCAGATCACCGCGCTGGGCGTGGTCTTCAGCGTGCTCTCCGACGGTGGCCTGACCACCACCCAGGGCATGATCATCGGCACCATCATCGTCCTGCTGCACACCCTGTTCGGCGGCATGTGGTCCGTTGCGCTGACTGACTTCCTGCAGATGATCATCATCGTCTGCGGCCTGTTCTACCTGGTCTGGCTGATCGGCGACATGGCCGGCGGCCCGGTCAACGTGATCAGCCATGCCGCCAGCGAAGGCAAGTTCACCTTCCTGCATGGCACCTCGGCCAAAGACATCGTCGCCTTCCTCGGCGCCGCGGTAACCATGATGTTCGGCTCGATCCCGCAGCAGGACGTGTATGCCCGCGTGATGTCGGCCAAGACCGAGAAGATCGCCCAGCGCGCCACCATGACCGGTGCCTGCTGCTACCTGGTCTTCTGCATGCTGCCGATCTTCCTGATCTACGCCGCCTCGATGATCGAGCCGGAGATGGTCAAGCACTGGCTGGCCGAAGATTCCCAGCAGATCCTGCCGCACCTGATCCTGGAACGTACTCCGCTGTTCGCCCAGATCATGTTCTTTGGCGCCCTGCTCTCGGCCATCATGTCCTCCGCCTCGGGCGCCCTGCTGGCCCCGTCGGTGACCCTGACCGAGAACATCGTCAAGCACTTCCTGCCCAACATGAACGACCGTCAGGCCCTGCTGGCCATGCGTTGCAGCGTGCTGGCGATGACCGTCGCCACCTGCCTGTTCGCCCTGCTGTCCAACGCCAGCATCTACGAGATGGTCGGCAACGCCTACAAGGTGACCCTGGTCGCTGCCGTAGTGCCGCTGTTCTTCGGCCTGTTCTGGAAGCGCGCCACCACCCAGGGCGCCCTGACCGCCATCGCCTGCGGCCTGATCGGCTGGGTATCGCTGGAGCTGGGTTACCAGGAAGGCGACTTCTGGCCGCCGCAACTGGTGGGCCTGATCTGCAGCGCCATCGGCATGATCGTCGGTTCGCTGGCTCCGCAGTTCAGCGCGCACCGTGGCGAGAGCGTATCGGACATGGCCGCCGCTGCCGCAGCCGCCAACTGATCGCGCATAGATAAAGAAGAAGCCCCGCCTTGTGCGGGGCTTTTTTCGTCGGTGGGTGTTGATCGGCGCGGCGCTCAGTCAATCGCGGACGGAGTCCGCTCCTGCACAAAGCCTGCCTCTAGTGCGGCATGCTGCATTGACGTGTAGGAGCGAGCTTGCTCGCGAATGAGTTTCCCGGCGGCTTCGAAGCTGGACGGGTTCGCGAGCAAGCTCGCTCCTACACGCTCGGGCCAGCCACGGTGCTCATGCTCTTGCCGTCGACGCGCCGCAACGGCAGCGACTCCGAGTCGAGGCCGTCAATGCAGCTGGCATTGACGCTGAGGATCGCCGGATTGCTGCGGCGCTGGTGGTAGACGTAGATGCCGCAAGTCCCGCAGAAGTAATGCAGGGCGACGCCGCTGTTCCAGCGATACAGGCGCAACGCCTGGTCGCCGCGGGTGAGCCGGAACTGGTCCTTTGGCACAGTCGCCATCAGGGCGTTGCGCTTGCCGCACAGCGAACAATCACAGCGCACCAGCTCATCCAGCTCGGCTTCGAAGGCGAAGCCCACTGCACCGCAGTGGCAGGTACCGGTGTAGTGCATGGTCCAACTCCTCGGGTGACATGACGTCCAGCGTAGACCGTCGCACCATTCATGACTCCAGCTCAACTATCCTTTGCCGTTTGCCGCGTTTTTCTCAAGGGCCGACTTCCGGACAATGCCTGCCATCGCATCCCATTCGTCCGGAGCCCCACACCATGCCCCTCGCACTCCTGGCGCTGACGCTCAGCGCCTTCGCCATCGGCACGACGGAGTTCGTCATCGTCGGCCTGATTCCGACCATCGCCACCGACCTGGGCGTCACCCTGCCCTCCGCCGGCCTGCTGGTCAGCCTCTACGCCCTCAGCGTCGCCATTGGCGCACCGCTGCTCACCGCCATGACCGGGCGCATCCCGCGCAAGGCCTTGCTGGTCGGCCTGATGGCGCTGTTCACGGTCGGCAACCTGGTGGCCTGGCAGGCGCCCAGCTACGAATCGCTGATCATCGCGCGGATTCTCACCGGCCTCGCCCACGGCGTGTTCTTCTCGGTCGGCTCGATCATCGCCACCAACCTGGTGAGCAAGGACAAGGCCGCCAGCGCCATCGCCACCATGTTCAGCGGCATGACCGTCGCCTTCGTCACCGGCATCCCGCTGGGCACCTTCATCGGCCAGCACCTGGGCTGGCGCGTGACCTTCCTGGTGGTCGCCGCCTTCGGCGTGGTCGCCCTGCTCGGCAGCCTGCTGTTCGTACCCAAGAACATCCAGCACACCCCGCCGGCACCGCTGCTGCGCCAGGCCCGCGTGCTGCTGCAACCGCGCCTGCTGCTGGTCTATGCGATGACCGCCGTGGGCTACGGCGGCTCGTTGATCGCTTTCACCTTCCTCGCACCGATCCTCCAGGACCTCGCCGGTTTCAGCCCGAACATGGTCGGCGCCGTACTCCTGGCCTACGGTGTCTCGGTGGCCATCGGCAATATCTGGGGTGGCCGCCTGGCCGACAAGCGCGGCCCGGTCAGCGCCCTAAAGATCATCTTCGGCTTGCTGGCTTCGGTACTGCTGGTGCTGACCTTCACTGCCGGCAACCCGTGGCTGGTGGTTCTGACGGTGCTGGCCTGGGGTGCAGTGGCCTTCGGCAATGTCCCCGGTCTGCAGGTGTATGTCGTGCAACAGGCCGAGCGCGTGGCACCGGATGCAGTGGACGTGGCCGCCGGCTTCAACATTGCCGCCTTCAACCTCGGCGTGGCCGGCGGCTCCTGGGCGGGCGGCCTTGTCGTCAGCCACCTGGGCCTGGGCCATACGCCGTGGATCGCCGCCGTCGTCACCCTCGCCGCTTTCGGCCTGACCGCCCTGAGTGGTCGTCTGGACCGCAGAAATTCCATGGAACCGACCGCCCCTGGCGCGGTTCCCACCCACTGATCGACCAAGGAGACATCCCATGAGCGTTCCCGCATTTGGCCTCGGCACCTTCCGCCTCAAGGGCCAGACCGTCATCGACTCCATCCGCACCGCGCTGGACCTGGGCTACCGTGCCATCGACACCGCGCAGATCTACGGCAACGAAGCCGACGTTGGCGAGGCCATTGCCAGCGCCAGGGTCAAGCGTGACGAGCTGTACCTGACCACCAAGATCTGGACCGAGAACTACGCCGCCGACAAGTTGATCCCCAGCCTCAAGGACAGCCTGCACAAGCTGCGTACCGATCGCGTCGAGCTGACCCTGATCCACTGGCCGTCGCCCAAGGGCGAGGTACCGGTAGCCGAGTTCATGGGCGCCCTGGCCGAAGCCAAGGCCCAGGGCCTGACCGGCGAAATCGGCGTATCCAACTTCACCATCGCGCTGATGCAGGAAGCCATCGCTGCCGTCGGCGCCGGCCAGATCGCCACCAATCAGGTGGAACTGCACCCGTACCTGCAGAACCGCAAGGTCGTCGATTTCGCCAAAAGCCAGGGCATCCACATCACCTCCTACATGACCCTGGGCTACGGCAAGGTGCTGAGCGACGAGACGATCATCGAGATCGCCAGGCGCCACGGCGTTACCCCGGCGCAGGTCACCCTGGCCTGGGCCATGCAGCTGGGTTACTCGGTAATTCCGTCATCCACCAAGCGCGAGAATCTGGAAGGCAACCTGCGCGCCGTCGACCTGCGCCTGACCGATGCCGACATGGCCGCCATCGCCGCGCTGGAGCGCAACGAGCGCATCACCAGCCCGGAAAGCCTGGCCCCGGCCTGGGACTGATCCGTAGCTGATCGACAGCCGCCCCTCGGGGCGGCTTTCCTGTTTTCGAGGAGTTTTCATGAGTACAAACGGCCCTACGACCGCAAACCACTATGCCGCCTGGACCTGGACGCCCGGCGCCAGCCTCGACGGACTGAGCCTCGCCCACCTGCCGGTACCTGCGCCGGGCCCGGACGAAGTGCTGGTGGCCAACACCGCCATCGCCCTGAACCCGGTGGACTGGAAGATGATCGACTGGGGCCGCGACGACTGGCAGCAAGGCCAGGTGCCCGGCGTGGATGGCGTCGGCATCGTCATCGCCGTGGGCAGCGAGGTAAACCTGCGCGCCGGCGCCCGCGTCGCCTACCACCAGGCGCTGACCCGCGGCGGCAGCTTTGCCGAGTACAGCTTGCTGCGCGCCCGCGCCGTCTACCCGGTGCCGGATGCACTGGACGACGCCACAGCCGCCAGCCTGCCCTGCCCCGGCCTCACCGCCTGGCAGGCGCTGGACAAGCTGCCAGCCTGCAGCAATCGCGACGTACTGGTAACGGGCGCTGGCGGCGCGGTCGGCTACCTGCTGGCCCAACTCGCGTTGCAGCGCGGCCTGCGCGTGTGGGTGACGGCCTCGGCGAAACACCGTGAGCGCCTGCTGCAACTGGGTGTCGCCGGTGTCTTCGATTACCGCGACGGCCAGTGGTCCCAACACCTGCGCGAAGCCCTCGGCCCTCGCCGCCTGCATGGCATTTTCGATACGGTCAGCGGCAACCACGCCGCCAGCCTCGCCCCGCTGCTGGGCTACAACGGCCATCTGGTGTGCATCCAGGATCGCCAGGAAAATGCGCCGTTGCCGGCCTTCAGCACCGCCATCTCACTGCATGAAGTGGCGCTCAACAGCATCCACGCCCACGGCGAAGTCCTCGATTGGCAGCAGCTGCACGAAGCTGCAGCAAACCTGATGCAGGGCGTCGCCGACGGCCAGCTGCAGGCCCCGGCGAAGCAGTTCTTCGACTTTGCCGAACTGCCCGAAGCGCTGCGCCGCTTGAAGTCCGGCGAAGGCGGCGGTAAATGGATCAGTCTGCTGCCCGCGCCGATGGTCGTTGCCTGACCGCGCCGATGGCTCTGAATTGCGCTTTTCGTAGGAGCGAGCTTGCTCGCGAACCGCATTGCAGCGGGGCTTGGTTCGCGAGCAAGCTCGCTCCTACAGGGTTAGCTACCTATATCAGGAGAACAACATGGATCTGGGCATCAAGGGTCGCTGGGCGGTGGTCTGCGCCGCCAGCAAGGGCCTGGGCAAGGGTTGCGCCCTGGCGCTGGCCCGCGAGGGCGTGAACCTGGCGATCAACGCACGCGACGTCGACACCCTCGCCGCCACCGCCGCCGAACTTCGCCAACTGGGCGTGGAGGTGCGCGAGGTGGCTGGCGACATCAGCCAGCCGGACGTACGCGCCGCACTGATCGCCGCCTGCCCGCAGGTGGACATCCTGGTCAACAACGCTGGCGGCCCGCCGCCCGGAGATTTCCGCGACTGGGAGCGCGAAGACTGGCTGCGCGCCCTGGAGTTGAACATGCTCACGCCCATCGAGCTGATCAAGGCCACCCTCGACGGCATGGCCGATCGCGGCTTCGGGCGCATCGTCAACATCACCTCCGGTTCGGTGAAAGCGCCCATCGCCACCCTCGGCCTGTCCAACGGCGCGCGCAGCGGCCTGACCGGCTTCGTCGCCGGTGTTGCTCGCCAGCCTCAGGTTGCTGGCAACAATGTGACCATCAACGGCCTGCTGCCCGGCTCGTTCGATACCGACCGCCTGCGCAGCGGCTTCCACCGCGCGGCGAACCTCAGCGGCCAGGACGAAGGCGAACTGGTAGAAGCCGGAAAACGGGAAATCCCCGCCGGACGCTTCGGCACCGCAGAGGAATTCGGCGCTTTCTGCGCGTTCCTTTGCAGCGCACAGGCCGGCTACCTCACTGGGCAGAACCTGCTGCTCGATGGCGGGGCGTATCCGGGGACGTACTGATCCTGGCCTCGACTGGTGCGATATCCCGTAGGAGCGGACTCCATCCGCGATTGGCTGGCCGTGCTCCGTAATTGAACGGAGTGACGATGAGTCAATCGCGGACAAAGTCCGCTCCTACGACGACCGAAGCACCGCAGTCAGCCTGTAGGAGCGAGCTTGCTCGCGAACCGCCCAACGCCGCAGTTGCCAGGAATCTGTTCGCGAGCAAGCTCGCTCCTACACCCATCACCCCGAGACAACGCCCCGCTGCCCCTCCTACAATCCACCCCGCCGCTTCCTGACAGGCCCGCCGATGAAAGCCCACTCCGACGAACTCAAGACCTTCGCCACTGTCATCGACTGCGGCTCCATCACTGCCGCCGCCGAACAGCTGGGGCTGACGCCCTCGGCGGTCAGCCGGGCATTGTCGAAGCTCGAGGAAAAGCTTGGCACCACCCTGCTCAACCGCACCACGCGGCGAATGAAGCTGACCGAGGAAGGCGAGTTCTTCCTCGAGAACGCCCGACATATCCTCGAACAGATGGATGCCCTGGAAGAGCGCCTGGCCCTGCGCCAACAGTCCCCGGCCGGGCGCCTGCGGATCAACGCCGCATCGCCCTTCATGCTGCACGCCGTGGTGCCGCACATCGGCGCCTTCCGCGAGCGCTATCCGGACATCGAGCTGCAACTCAACACCAACGACCTGAACATCGACCTGCTGGAACAGAGCACGGACATCGCCATCCGCATCGGTCACCTCGCCGACTCGAGCCTGCACGCCCGCCCGCTCGGCAGCAGCCGCCTGAACCTGCTGGCGGCGCCGGAGTACCTGGAACGCCACGGCATCCCGACCAACCTGGAGCAGTTGCTCGGCCACTCGCTGCTGGGCTTCACCCAGCCCGAGGCGCTGAACGTCTGGCCGATCCGCCACGCTGGCGGCGATACCCTCACGGTCGACCCGTCGCTGTCCGCCTCCAGTGGCGAAACCCTGCGCCAACTGGCCATCGGCGGCCAGGGCATCGCTTGCCTTGCCAGCTTCATGACCTGCGACGACATCCGCGCCGGGCGACTGGTGCGCGTGTTGCCGGAGATGACCAGCGAACGCCGCCAGCCGATTCATGCGGTGTACTACCGCAACTCGCAGCTGGCGTTGCGCATCCAGTGCTTCCTCGACTTTATCCAGGAGCGTCTGGCGCAGTCGCTGCATGCCACCGGCTGAAGGAAATTTCCCGCACAGTCGGCGATCCTCTACCACACTGATCAAGGTTCGCTGGCACCGCGCTGTAACGCCGTGCCGTCCCGCTCAGATCGAAGGGGCCTGGCATGTCACCCATGCTGCTGTACCTGCGCGCCATCATCCACCCTGGCCGCGATACCCTGCTGTTCGCCCTGCGCACCGTGCTCGCGGGGCTGCTGACGCTGTACCTGGCGTTCCTGCTGGACCTCGACCAGCCCAAATGGGCGACCATGACGGTGGTGATCATCAGCACCCCGCTGGCCGGCATGACCCTGCAGAAAAGCTTCGCCCAGGTGATCGGCACCACCATTGGCGCCATGGTTGCCGTGGCCATCATGGCGCTGTTTCCCCAGGCGCCGCTGCCCTTCATCGTCACCCTGGCGCTGTGGCTGGCGATCTGCACGGCGGGCGGCACGTTGATGCGTTTTACTCACTCCCACGCCTTCGTGCTCAGCGGTTTCACCGCCGTGATCGTCGCCTTGCTGGCCCAGCCGGCGCCCGAATCCACCTACACCCTGGCCATCACCCGGGTCACCGAAACGTTGCTGGGCGTGGCGTGCGTGACCCTGGTCAGCCTGTTCTTCGCCCGCCCGCAAAGCGTGGCACGCGGTTA
Organism: Pseudomonas sp. PVC-3-1; assembly: GCF_057444315.1. Taxonomy (NCBI): domain Bacteria; kingdom Pseudomonadati; phylum Pseudomonadota; class Gammaproteobacteria; order Pseudomonadales; family Pseudomonadaceae; genus Pseudomonas; species Pseudomonas sp. PVC-3-1. Next base: position 3,897,268 of record NZ_CM172023.1, on the reverse strand, counting down.
CTTCGCCAAGGTTGACCAGTTGATCCGCCTGATCGCCGTGCACGCCGCCGCAGTGATCCGGGGCGAGGAACTGGAGGAAGATTTCCAGCAACGGCAGAAGCAGCTGCTGGGCGAAATCGCCGCCCTGGAGATGCTGCGCCGCCACCTCTATTTCGATGCACCGCGCCTGCGCGGCGCTGATGAGCTGGTGCAACAGCTGGCCAACCAACTGGTGCTGATGACGTCGCGGCTAGCCATCCTGCGACGCCAGCGCAAGCTGATCGAGGCGCGCCTGAGCGGCCCGCTGCCCGAATCCGTACGGCGCCTGCGCGAGGATGAACTGGCCTGCCTGGCTGAGCTGGCCGAGTTTGGCCGCCACCTGCCCGGCGCCACCCGCAAGCGCATAACCCAATTGCGCCAGCGCTTCGACGCCGCCGCGCGGCAGGCCGAGGAGCTGGCCGACGGCCTCCCCGCTTCGCTGCGCTCCCTGGCCTGGGCTCTGCGCTTCGAGCAGGCGCGGCTGATGCAGCAGCTGGACGAGATGATCGAGCTGAGCGAAGCGATCCAGGAAGGCCGCCCCGGCAGCAGCTCCTACCCGCAAAGCCAGGCCCACGCGCTGCACCTGGACTTCCACCTGGCTGCGATGAACGCCACCCGAGCCTTCGTCGCACTGTGCTGCGCCGGCTGGATCTGGATCGAAACCGCCTGGGACGGCGCCCGCGCCGGGATGATTCTGGTGGGCATCCTCTGCTCCCTGCTCGCCACCTTCCCGCGCCCGCTGATGGCGAGCCTGGCGTACATGCGTGGGCTGGCCATGGCCCTGGTGGCGGCCGCGCTGCTGCAGTTCCTGTTGCTGCCCAGCGTCGGCGACTTCGAGATGCTCGCGCTGTTCCTCACACCGCTGCTGTACGTGATCGCGGTAGGGCTGGCCAATCCGCAGACCGCAGGCATCGGCATTGGCCTTGGGCTATCCACCTTCCTGTTGGTCGGCCCGCAGAACCAGGGCGCGTGGATCAATACCTCGCTGCAATGGTTCGAGTTCGCCGGCGGTTATGTCAGCGCCGGGGTGCTGGCCTTGCTGGTGTACGCCTGGGTGTTCCCCTTCGACGCCGACGCACGCCTGCGTCGCCAGTCGCGCCGGACCCGCGCCGAGGTGCGTTCGGTGCTGTTGTCCAAACCCAGCGAGGCACGTCGTTTCCTGTTCGAGAGCCGCATGGTGGATCGCCTGGCGATCATGCTCGGGCTGCTGCCGGCGGCGCGCGACCCGCACTCGAGCGAGCGTTTCCAGTGCAGCCTGGCGAGCATGACCCTGGGCGTGGTGCTGCACCAGCTACGCCGCGAGAGCCTGAACCCCAACGGCCTGCCGCAAGCCCTGCGCGAGCGCCTGTCGCTGCTGCTCGATGAACTCGCCGCCTGCCTTGACCAGCCGCCCGCCGCGCCGCTGCACCGGGTACTGCCCGCCATGCGCGAGCTGGGCAATGAGCTGGACGAACTGCAAAGCCACGGCAACTACCCCAGCGGCGATGCCATGCGCCCGGTCTTCGTCAGCGGCGTGGCGCTACTGGTAGCGGCCGACCTGCTGGAGCGTTTCCGCGACCTTTACGGCGAGTCCGCCGCCTTCCACGACGACCACGGGGAAGCCGCACTGCATGCCCGTTGATATCGAACTGGGCGGGGTCTACCTGCCGCCGCTCGCCCAGGCGCTGTTGCTGGCCCTGCCGATCTTCCTGCTGCTGGACTGGAGCCTGCGCCGCCTCGGCGTGTTACGCCTGGTGTGGCACGAGGCGCTGTTCGAAGGCGCGCTCTACGCCTGCATCTGCGCGGGCCTGATCCTGCTCATGGGAGCCCTGCACTGAATATGGCCAGCCTGCGCAAAGCCCTGCCACCACTGATCACCCTGGCCGTTGTCGGCTTCGCACTGATTCTCGGCTACTTCGCCTGGACCTACTACACCCGCGCGCCCTGGACCCGCGACGCCCGAGTGCGCGCCGACGTGGTGACCGTCTCGGCGGACGTCACCGGGCGCATCGTCGACCTGCGGGTGGAGGACAACCAGCACGTCAGCAAAGGCGAGCTGCTGCTGAGCATCGACCCGGCGCGCTACGAACTGGCGGTACTGCACGCCGACCGCGCAGTGGAAGTCGCCCGCGCCGCGCTCGGCCAGTCCCAGGCCGCCATCGCCGCCAACCAGGCGCTGCTGCAGCAGCGCCGGAGCGAGGAAGTCCGCCGCAAGGCGCTGAAGGCGCGCTCGGCGATCTCCAACGAGGAATGGGAGAAGGCGCATACCGATGTCACCGTCGCCGAGGCGCAACTGCTGCGCGAGCAGGCCAACCTGGGCCTGGCGCAGGCCAACGTCGCCCTCGCCGAAGCCGCGCAGAAGCAGGCCCGCCTGGACCTGGAGCGCACCCAGGTGGTGGCGCCGGTGAACGGTTACGTGACCAACCTGCTGACCCGCGCCGGCGACTACGCCACCGCCGGCCATTCGCTGGTGGCATTGGTGGACAGCGACTCCTTCTACGTCGGCGGCTACTTCGAGGAAACCAAGCTGCCGCGTATCCACGAAGGCGATGCGGTGGACGTGCAACTGATGAGCGGCGAACGTTTCGACGGTCGCGTCGAAAGCATCGCCTTCGCCATCACCGACCGCGAGAACGCCCCCGGCGCGCGCCTGCTGGCGAACATCAACCCCAGCTATACCTGGGTGAAACTCGCCCAGCGCATCCCCGTGCGCATCGCCATCGACCCGGACTACAAGGGCCGCGACCGCCTCAGAGCCGGCACCACCGCCACCGTCAGCGTGGTCGAAGGCGCCCGCTAGCCCTCAAACTTCCGATGGGCAGGGGGAACTTTCATCACCGCCCCGTCATCAACCCATCGCGTGATTGTCACCCGCCCGGTGCAGCATGCACCCAGCTTCCCGCATCCCGCGCGGACGCCTGCGCACGAGGATGCCCCTTGCCCCGCCTTCGCCTTCTGGCCGCTTCCCTGCTGACCTGCACCACCCTCGCCCTGGTGGCCTGGCGCTCGCTGCCCACGCCACTGGAAGACGTGCCGAGCAGCAGCCTGTTCGCCCAGAACTGGGCCCGCGGCGGAGTCGTGCTGCTGGTGCGCCACATGGAGCGCTGCGACCGTTCCAGCGCCGAGTGCCTGGGCGCTGCCGACGGTATCACCGCGCGCGCCGCCGCCCTGGCCCGGAGCATGGGTGACAGCATCACCCGCCTGGGCCTGACGGCCACCGACATCTACAGCAGCCCCGCCAACCGCACCATGCAGACCGCCGACCTGATGTTCAACCAGAGCGTCGCGCGCCAGGACTGGCTGCTGACCTGCAAGGACGGCGACCTTGCCGCGCAGATCCGCGAACACAAGACCGCGCATCGCAACCTGGTGCTGGTCACCCACAGCGAATGCTTCGACCTGCTGCGCGAGAACCTCAAGGTGCGCGAGACCGATACTCCCGAGTACGGCAGCGCCCTGGTGCTGTTCGACGAGACCCGGCCGCAGCTACGCATTGCCGGTGAAGTGGAGACCGATGAGTGGCTGAAGCTGGTGGGCCCGCACAACCCGAGCTGAAGCCGCTGCCAGAAAGCGCTTTCTGTGCCATCTTCTTGCGATCGTTCCAAGGAGAGGCTCGATGCCCGCGCTGCTCACCACCCACCCGTTGTTCGCCGCCCCCGCCCTGCTGCTGATCGACCTGCTGCTCTGGCGGCTGGTTGGCCCGGCCCATCCGCACTGGCGGCTGGCCGTTCGCCTGCTCGGCTTCCTGCTGTTCAGCCTGCTGCTGTTCAACGCCGGGATGAACCCGCTGCGCGCCGCGCCCTGGGCGGACGACCTGCCCAGCCACATGGTCGCTACCGCCGTGCAGATCATCTGGTGGCTGTTCGCCGCCCGCTGCCTGACGGTTGTCCTGGGTTTCCTGCTGGTGCAGCGCATCGGCCATGGCGGGCGGCTGTTGCAGGACGTGGTCGGCGCGCTGATCTTCCTGGTCGCCATCATCGCCGCGGCGGGCTACGTGCTGGAGTTGCCGGTGAAGGGCCTGCTGGCCACTTCCGGGGTAGTCGCCATCGTCCTCGGCCTGGCGCTGCAGAGCACCCTGAGCGATGTGTTCTCCGGCATCGTGCTGAACACCACCAAGCCGTACCAGCTGGACGACTGGATCTCCATCGACGGCATCGAGGGCAAGGTCACCGAGATCGACTGGCGCTCCACCTATCTGCAGACCTCCCAGGGCACGCTGGCGGTGGTGCCCAACTCCCTCGCCGCCAAGGCCAAGGTGCTCAACCTGAGCCGCCCGGCGAACCTCTATGGCGTCAGCGTGAGCCTGACGGTCAGCCCGCACATCCGACCACGCAAGGTGATCGAAGCGCTTGAGCATGCCCTGGGCGGCTGTCGTGCCCTGCTGGCTACCCCGGCACCGGCGGTGAGCGTGCGCAAGTCCGCGCCCGATGGGGTGGAGTATGAAATGAGCGGCTTCGTCGCCGCCATGGGCGAGAAGCGCGAGGTGCGCAACCAGTTGTTCGACCTCGCCTACCGCCACCTGCAGGCCGCCGGCATCAACCTGCTGGCCGAGGCCGATGCTCCGATCCGCGAAAGCGCCTCACGCGCACGGGCGCTGCTGGTGCGCTCAGGGCTGTTCGATGCGCTGCGTGACGAGGAGCGTGACGAGCTGGCGACCCGCATGCAGCGCCGCCCATTCAAGCAAGGCGAAGTGCTGCTGGCGCCGGGGGATGTCAGCGAGCGCCTGCTGATCATCGATTCCGGCGTGGTCAGCGTCACCCTGCCCCACGACAGCCAGACCATCGAGGCCGGCCGCATGGGACCGGGCGAAGTGTTCGGCGAGGCCGGCGTGCTCACCGGCTCCGCGTGGCAGGCGCAATTCACCGCGATCAGCGATGGCGCCGCCTACTACATCGACAAGCAGACCCTCGCCCCCTGCATGGAGGCGCGCCAGGAGATTGCCGAGGCCATGGGCCGCCTGCTGGACTTCCGCCAGAAGGCCAGCGCTGCGCTATTGGTGGAGCAACCCACGGTGGTGCAGCAGCGCGGCTTGATGGCCTGGCTCAAGCAGCACGCCGGGCGCCGCTACAAGGCCTGACTCTATTGCAGATCAGGCGTTGCAGGGTCAGGCGCTGACTTCCTGCAGGCAATCCAGCGGCACCCAGCCGGCCTCGCCACCGGAGCGGACGCACCAGAGCCAGCCGCCCAGTTCGCGGCCACCTTCAAGGCGTTCGCCAACCTCCACGTCGAGCTCGCGGGCGGTGTAGTCCTCCATGGCCACGCCGGCGCCCGGCGCGGTCATGTTGAACACCTGCGCCGGCACCCAGCCTTCACGTTGGCCGGGCGTGGAGCAGAAGTACCAGTCCTCCCAGCCCTCGGCGCCCTCGTAACGTTCGCCGACGAACAGCGGCGCACCCTTGGCGAAAGTGATGGGCGCGGGGTACTCGCTACGGTGGCGTTGAATCACTTCGTAGTGCATGTCGATCTCCCGGTTCCCTGGACCGATCCATGCTACTCCTCACAGCGCATCGTGGAAGATCACTCCGAGGGTGAAGCGCTCGCCGGTATGCAGGCGGCTGACACCATGGCGCAGGTTGATCCGATGGTAGCCGCGCACGCCCCGCACCGGCCGCTGGGCCACCGCGAACACTACGGCGTCGCCCTGCTGCAGCGGCACTACCGTCACCCGTGACTGCATGCGCGGGCGCTGCTCGGTCAGCACGAACTCGCCGCCCTCGAACTCCTCGCCCGGCCGCGAAAGCAGGATCGCCACCTGCAACGGGAACGCCAGCTCCCCGTAGAGGTCCTGGTGCAGGCAGTTGTAGTCACCGGCGCGGTAGCGCAACAGCAAGGGCGTCGGCCGGCGCTGGCTGGCGGCGTGGCATTGGGCGAGGAAGCCGGCATGCTCCGGCGGGTACTGGATGCAGGTGTCCATGCGCACCTGCCAGGTATTGGCGATGGCGCGCAGCGGCGGATAGAGGGCCTCGCGAAGCTCCTGCAGCCGCGCCGGCAAGGGATAGGCGAAGTAGCGGTATTCGCCGAGACCGAAGTTGTGTCGGGCCATGACCACGCGGCTGCGAAATGGCGCGTCCTGGTCGTACAGCGCGCGGAGCGTCTCGCACTGTGCCCTGTCCAGCAGGCCGGGGATCAGTGCATGGCCATCGGCGTCGAGTTGCCCGGTGAGTGCGGGCCAATCCAGGGCAGGCAGGTTTCGGGAGAGGGACATCTTGGCAATCCGTGGTGGCAATGCCTCAGTCTAGAACCGCCCCCTTGCCGTTCGCGTCCCGGCACTGACTTTCAAACCGGACCTGCAGAAACGGGCATCGCTCGCTGCTGCAGGTGGCCCGTCGATTGGGCCACCGCGCGTGGCGCATTGTAGAATCACAGGCATCCACCCAGACCGACTACGGCCATGAGCACCGAAGACCCGATCCTGCGCGACATCTCCCGCGTCACCCTGCAGCACTATCAGGACAGCGCACAGTCCTTCCGTGAGGGCACCTGGGACCACGACGTCACCCAGAACATTGCCGCGCTGCTGCGGCACATCCAGAGCGAAGCACCTTTCGTGCTGCTGGATTTCGGTTGCGGTCCGGGGCGTGACCTGTGCGCGCTGAAAAGCCTGGGACATGCTCCTGTCGGCCTGGACGGCTGCGCCGACTTTGTCGCCATGGCGCGCGAAGCCAGCGGCTGCGAAGTCTGGCAGCAGGATTTCCTCGCCCTCGACCTGCCCGCCGAGCGCTTCGACGGCATATACGCCAATGCCAGCCTGTTCCACGTGCCGCGCAGCGAGCTGCCGCGCGTACTCGGCCAGCTGCATGCCGCGCTGAAGCCCGGCGGCGTGCTGTTCAGCTCCAACCCTCGTGGGGAAAACCAGGAAGGCTGGAACGGCGGACGCTTTGGCTCCTACCACGACCTGCAGAACTGGACCCGCCTGCTGGAAGACGCGGGCTTCCGCGAGCTGGAACACTACTACCGCCCCGCAGGCCTGCCGCGGGAGCAGCAGCCCTGGCTGGCCAGCGTTTGGCGCAGGGTTTGAGATGACCAGGCCCGCAGTTCAGCCGGCCTAGTCTTCAGACTGCAACGATCGACTTTACCCGCTTCCCACAGGATCACCCCAAGCCGGCCTTCCAGGAGGACAAACAGCATGCAGTACAGCATTCGCCCCGAGCACCCGGACGACCTCAGCGTCATCCGCGAAGTGACCACCGCCGCCTTCGCCGAGGCCGAGCACAGCAGCGGTACCGAAGGCGCCATCGTCGATGCGTTGCGCGCAGCCGGGGCGCTGAGCATTTCCCTGGTCGCCACCGTGGAAGGTGTGGTCGTCGGCCATGTGGCGTTCTCCCCCGTGACCCTGGATGGCGCGGACCTCGGCTGGTACGGACTCGGCCCGGTCTCCGTGCGTCCCGACCTGCACGGCCGGGGAATCGGTGCGGCGCTGATCCATGCGGGGCTGGAGCGACTCGCGGCTCTCGGCGCAAAAGGCTGCGTGGTACTGGGCGACCCGGCCTACTACCCGCGCTTCGGCTTCCACCAGGACCCGGCGATCCAGTACGCGGGCGTGCCGCCCGAATACTTCATGGCGCTGTCGCTGGATGGCTCGAAGGCCGCCGGCCAGGTCGCCTACCACAGCGGTTTCTCCGCGACCTGACGACGAGAACAGCCGCCATGCCCCTATCGATCCGCCCCGCAAACCCGACGGACATCGACACCCTCTTCGACATCCGCACCAGCGTGCGTGAGAACCACCTGAGCCGCGAGCAGATGGCCAAGTTGGGTATCACGCCGCAGGTGCTGGCCGAGGCGATCGAATCCGCGCCGTGCGCGTGGATTGCCGAGATCGACGGCGTTCCCGGCGGCTTCGCCATGGTGGATACCGACGAGGGAGAACTCTTCGCCCTGTTCGTGCGCCCGGAGTGCGAGGGGCTGGGCATGGGCCGCCTGTTGCTGGCGGCGGCCGAGGAACAGCTGTTCCGCGAGCACGGGAACATCTGGCTGGTAACCGATGGCGGCGACGGCATTCGCGCCAATGCTTTCTACCGTCGCCACGGTTGGCAGTTCGCCGGGCGGGTGGACGAGCGGGATGTCCGCTACGAGAAATCCCGCCCCTGACGAGGACCCGCCTCCGACATGCCGGAGCGTCAGAGCAGCGACTTGCCCTGGCTGAGGACCTTGTCGCACACCTGCTTGGTGACCTTCTCCTTGATACCGCTGCCGGACAGGTCGAGGCTCTTGCCGTCGCTGCCGGTGAGGATGCCCTTGGCGCCGTCCTTGTAGCCGCTGTCGCTGGTGGTGGTGTTGCCCGGCAGCTTGCCCAGCAACTTGTCCTTCACCTGGGTGGCCGCATCGGCGTTGAGGTAGTTGTTCTTGGCGCAGTACTCCAGCAACCCGGCGACGTTGCCGCTGCTGCTGGACGACACCGACGACAGGTTGCCGAGGCCGCCGAGGCTGCCGGCAACATCGCCCAGGGACGCTGCCTGGGCCAGCGACCAGGGCAGCAGTACGACGGCAAGAGCGGTGGGAATCAGTTTACGGGTATTCATGACGATCTCCTGGTGGCAGACAACGCGGCGCCAAGCGCCACAGCGAGTGTAGACATCAGCGGCCGCGGACCGCGCGATAGACCAGCGCCCCCAGGCTGCCGCCGACCAGCGGGGCGAGCCAGAAGGCCCAGAGCTGCTCCAGAGCCCAGGGTGCGGCGTAGAAGGCCACGGCCAGGCTGCGTGCCGGGTTCACCGAAGTGTTGCTGACCGGAATGCTGATCAGGTGAATCAGTGCCAGCGTCAGGCCGATGGCCAGCGGCGCAAAGCCCGCCGGAGCGTCGCGATCAGTGGCGCCCATGATCACGAAGAGGAACATGGCCGTCATGATCAGTTCGCACAGCAGCACCGCCGCCAGGCTGTAACCACCCGGCGAGTGCGCGCCATAGCCGTTGGCGGCGAAACCACTGGCTGCATCGAAGCCGGGCGCACCACTGGCGATCAGGTACAGCGCGCCGCCGGCCAACAGGCCGCCGGCGACCTGGGCAAGGATGTAGGGCAATACGTCGGCGGCCGGGAAACGGCCGCCGAACATCAGGCCGACGCTTACCGCCGGGTTGAGGTGGCAGCCGGAGATCGGGCCGATCGCATAAGCCATGGTGACGACGGTAAGGCCGAAGGCCAGCGCGACGCCGAGAAGCCCGATGCCATGATCACCGAAGTTGGCGGCGAGAACGGCGCTGCCGCAGCCGCCCAGGACCAGCCAGAAGGTGCCGATCAGCTCGGCCGCAAGTTTCCTGTACATGATTGTCTCCCTGGAACCGGGAGCACCGGTTCCGCACGGAATGTCGAAGGGGGAATGGAAGGGCGTCAGCGCCCTCCCCGTGGGTCTGTGCCTACCAGAGGTAGCGGTAGCCGAGGGTCACGGCCCAGGGCTCTTCGAGGTGGTCGCCCTTGGCGTAGTCCACTTCCAGCGAGACCTTCTGCTGGCGGCTGACCTGTAGCGCCGCGCCGGCACCCAGTTCGCCGCGCGAGCCGGGCAGTTGGTTGTTGAGCTTCTCGCCGTTGATGCGGACGTGGGTGTTGCCGGCCAGTTCGTCGATGTAGGACGCGGTCGCGTAGGTCTGCAGGCGCATATCGCGGTCCAGCTGGATTTCCTTGCCACCGCGCAGGCCAATCCTGCCCTGCAGCGAGTCTGTGTCGCTCGCGCGCACCTTGAGGCCGTCGCTGCTGGTGTAGCGCGGCCCTTCGAAGTGCGTGGCGCTGAGCTGCACCTGGGGCTCGACGAACCACTGGTCCTGCAGGTCGATGCGTTTGCCACCCTCGACGCTGACACCATAGGCATCGGCCTTGTAGTCACCCTTCACCGGTTGACCCAGGTTGGTCGGCACTTTCACGTCGCCGTCCATGTGGCTGTACTTGATGACGTTGTCCAGGTACCAGCCGTCGTCGCGCAGGTAGGTGGCGTAGGCGCCGACACTGGTGCTGTCCAGATGCCCACGACTGTTCTCGGTGAAACGGATGCGCGACTCGCTGGCGCCGACCATGGCGCCCAGGTACAGGCGGGCGCCGTCGAGGTGAATGGCCTTGTCGGCGCCGATCTCGACGCCATCGAGGTTCTGTTCGAAGGCCCGGCCATAGTGCTCGCCCATGCGCATGCGCTTGCCGATACCGCGAATCCACACGCCGCCTTCGTCCTGGCTGAGGCGCAGTTCACCCAGGCGCTGTACCAGGGTGCCGAGTTCGGCGTAGTACAGGTTGGCGGCGGCGCTCTGCATGCCCAGCGCGACGTTGGAGCCCTTGGAGATGATGTCCGGCTGGCTGGTACTGCCACCCCCGTTGGAGCCCTGGTTACCGCCGTCGCTGCCTCCCTGGCTGCCACCGTCGGTACCGCCCTGGTCCCCGCCCGAGCTGCCTCCCTGTTCGCCGCCGTCCGTGCCGCCCTGATTGCCGTTTTCATTACCGCCGTCACCCGGATCGGGAGTGGTCGTCCCGGGGTCGCCGCCGTCACCGGTTCCCGTGGAGGGCTGGTCGGGATCCTCCGGATCGGTCGGTTCGCCCGGGTCGACCACATTCTTGCCGCTGGCGACCAGATACCAGTCGTTGCCCTGTTGCTCCAGGGTGTAGCGGTAGGCGCCAGCATCCACGTGCTCGCCATAAAGGCTGAAGGCCCCCGGACTGCCCTGGGTACCGACGACGCGCAACTGGTCGCCGCCCGCCTCCTTGCCACTGTCGGCCACCACCAGCGTGTGCGCGCCATAGGCCTGGCCGCCGACCAGGATCAGGTCGGTCTGCAGGCTGGAGAGATCAGTGTTCATGTCGAAGGTGCCGGAGCCGGTCAGGTCGCCGGCCATCGACAAGGTGTGATAGCCGTTGGCACCGAAGGCCACGGTCGCGCCGTCCACGTCCAGGTTGCTCAGGGTGGAGTCGGCGTTCATCTGCCAGCGGGCGTTGTGCAGGGTCATGTCGAGCAGGCCCTGGTCGCTGTCCTGCAAACGGGTATCGCCGTGCAGGTCGCTGCCTTCGCTGGTCAGCCGCAGCGAGCCATTGCCGGCGACCTCCGCCAGCAGCCCGGCATCGCCGACGTCCAGGCTGGAGTTAGTAAGCGTGGATTGCAGATTGGCACCTTCGGCAATGGCATAACCCACCCCGTTGCCCGCCTGCAACTGGCTGCCCGTAGCGTTGAAAGTGCCCGAGCTGCCGGCCTGCGCCGTCACCACGGCTGCATCGCTGGTCACGCGGCTGGCGCTCAGGTCCATGTGCGCTTCGCCGCCGCCCTGCAGCTCGCCCTGGCTGAAAAGGATGGCGGAACCATTCTGCGAATCGATCCGGCTGTTGCTGGCGGTGACCGCCCCGCCATTGTCCAGATGCACACTCGCCCCGGCGCTGCCTCCGCTGGAGAGTTGGCTGGCCTCCACCTTGATGGTGCCGGACGCCGCCGCGTGCACGGCTGCCGAGCCGGCTCCGGTGCTCGCCAGGCTGCTGTCGGCGATAGCGATGCTGCCGCCCTCGGCCGTCCAGGCACCATCAGCGTGGGCGCCGCTGGTTTCCACCTGGCTGCCCTGGGTGAGATCGATATGGGTTCCCTGACGGGTATAGAGGCCGTGGCTGCCCTCGCCTTCGGTGACGATGCGGCTGTTCTGCAGCTGCGCCGAGCCGCTGGCGTTATTGACCATCACGCCGATGCTGCCGGCGCCATGGGTGGTGATACTGGAGTCAGCCAGCGTGTTGTCCGCGCCGTTGCTGGAAATATGCACGCCATGGCTACCCTGGCCGGCGGTTTCGAGAGTGGCTCCGCTGACCTGCAGTGAGGCGCCGTTGTTGGCCTGGATAGCGCTGCTGTCGTCGCCGCTCGTGGATATCTGCGACGCGTCCAGTAGCAACGTGCCGTTATTGTCCAGCAGCACGCCGGCGGCGTGGTCGCCCGCGGTAGTCAGCGCGCTGCCATTGACCTGGGCGCCGCCGTTGTTGTGGGCGTGCACCGCTGCGGAGCTGTCGCCGTCAGTGGCGACACTGCCACCCACCAACTCGACCTGGCCGCCGCTCTGCGCGTCCAGGCCGGCGTCGTTGTCGCCATGGGTGCTGACCTGGGAGTCGACGATGCTGACCTTGCCGCCGTTGACCTGCAGGCCGAAGCTGCCGGCGCTGTCGATCTCCACGTGATCGACCTGGTCCTGCTTGCCGCTCCACAGGTTGAACAGCAGGCCACCGCCCGCGCCGGTGTTATGGACCCAGCCGCCGTCCATGCTGAATTCCATGTCGTTGACGGTGATGGCGGACTGGCTGGCATTCACGTCGAAGTGGGCGTCGTGCAGCTCGCTGGTGTTGTTCTCCCAGGGGGAAAACGACTGTGGAGTGTCGAAATCCTCGGCCAGCGAAGGCAGCGCCACCAGCGAGGTGATGACCACCGCCAGCAGCGTGGGAACGAACGGCGGCGCGTGTCGGCGCGCCAATGCAATCGTGCAGGTACTCATCTGGTTGCCCTCCAGAATCCATTTCTGGCCGGCGCGTGAGCCGGTCTCTAGGGGCGATTCTTCTCGGAACGATGAACTCCAAAGATGGGAAAGCATTTACTGTTGCGTAGGAAACTTCCTACTCAAATCCTGCACGCCTGAGAGAAATGACCTAGCGTTGATCAGGTATTCGACTGAGGAAGCTGCCATGGGGCAGGTGCTGATCGCCGACGGACACCCGGTCACCCGGCATGCCGTGCGCATACTGCTGGAGAGCGAGGGCCACACCATCGCCGGCGAGGCGGAGGACGGCCTGGACGCCCTGCGGCTGGGCCTTGAGCAGCCCGCTGACCTGTTGATCCTCGATATCGACCTGTCGCGCCTGAACGGCCTGGACGTCATGGCACGCCTGAGGGCGCGCGGGGTGAATCTGCCGGTGCTGGCCTTCAGCGCGCAGGATTCGGAGCACATCGTCGGGCGCTTCCTGCAGGGCGGCGCCTCGGGCTTCGTCAGCAAGCACGACGACCTGCGCGAGTTGAGCCTCGCGGTAGCCATGCTGCTGCGTGGGCGCAGCTACTTCCCCATGCGCCTGCTGGGCAACGTCAACCTGCCGGAAGTACGCAGCGGCGAGCGTGAACGGGTGGCGAGCCTGTCCAACCGCGAGCTGTCGGTGCTGTACTTCCTCGCCAGCGGACGCAACAACCACCAGATCGCCCATGAGCTGACCATCAGCGAAAAGACCGTCAGCACCTACCGCACGCGCCTGCAGCACAAGCTCAACCTGCATAGCCTGGCGGAGCTGATCGACTTCGCCCGGCGCAACGCCCTGGTGACCGCTCCCCAGGCCGAGCCCGAACGGGCAGCACCGGACAGCGATGAGTTGGTGATGCTGCGCAGCCTGGTCGACAGCCTGCCTGATGCCCTCTACGTGCGCGACATCGCCGGCCGCCTGGCGCACGCCAACCTTGCCTTCCTGCGGCTATACGACGTGCGCCTGGAGGACGTGCTGGGCACCCGCGCCATGGACGTGGACTGGTACGCGCCGGCCCAGGCCGAGCTGCTGCACCAGTACTTCCTGCAGGCGGTAGCTGCCGAGCTGGCCTTCGCGCGCGACATCGAGCTGCGCATCCATGGCCAGCGCCGCGTACTGCATCACTGGGGCAAGCCCTATCGCGATGCCCAGGGCCGGCTGCTTGGCATGATCTGCGGCAGTGCCGACATCACCGGCCGCCAGGACCGCCTGCGCGCCATCGAGGCGGACAAGCAGCAGGCGGAGCTGAGCAACCGGCAGAAGCTCAATTTCCTGGTGCGCGCGAGCAACGAATTCAGCGTTCCCCTGGGCGCCATGCACGGCCTGCTGGAAATGGTGCTGCAGCGCGCGACGCTGCAGCCGGCCGACCGCGAGGCGCTGGAATGGATCGACGGCACCAGCCGCGACTTGCTGAAGCTGACCGCCGACCTGCGCCAGATTGCCCGCCTGGAAAGTGGCGAAGAACAGGCGCAGCGCGTGCCGTTGCACCTGGAGCCATTGCTGCGCGAAGCGCTGGCAGCCCTCGAGGCGCCGGTCAGCGCCAAGGGCCTGAAACTGGAGCTGCAGGCCGCGCCGGAGGTGGACCACGCACTGCTGGGCGACCCATTGCTACTGCGGAAAATCCTTGACTACCTGCTGGCCTACCTGATCCGCGAAACGGCCGCTGGCACCCTGTGCATTGCCCTGCATGGCCAGGTGGAGGGCGAACGCCTGGCCGTCCGCCTGAACGCAGCCCCGCTGCTGCAGGCTGCCGAGGACCCGCAGGCGGTCTACTCGCTGGAGGAACTGGCCGCCGACGCGGCCAGACAGATGCTGCAGGAAGCACCGGTCGGCCTGATCGTCGCCAAGCGTCTGGTCGGCTTGCTCCAGGGCGAACTGGTCCTCGCCAGCCCGCCAGGCCAGGGCACGACGGCCAGCGTGCACCTGATGCTCCCCCTCGCGCCGATCTCTACCCTGTAGGAGCGAGCTTGCTCGCGAACAGAGTCCGCCTGTAACGCCGGTGCCATGCGGTTCGCGAGCAAGCTCGCTCCTACAAAAATCCCCAGAGGTCGGCGCGGTCTGCCAATCGCGCACGGCGTTCCCTTGCAGGAGGTTGGCGAAAATCGGTTCAGTAGCCCACCGACTTCAGCACCGAATCCACATCCTGGCTGGGCGGCCCCCAAGAAACATCAGCAACTGGTCAGTTTGTTCCAGGGCGAACTGGTCCTCGCCAGCCCGCCGGGCCAGGGTACGACGGCCAGCGTGCACCTGATGCTCCCTCGCACCGATCTCTACCCTGTAGGAGCGAGCTTGCTCGCGAACAGAGCACGCCTATAACGCCGGTGCCATGCGGTTCGCGAGCAAGCTCGCTCCTACAGAAAAGCGGCACCACGGCGCAGCCTTTCCGCGCGCCTGACCAGCCGTCAGTAGCCCACCGACTTCAGCACCGAATCCACATCCTGGCTGGGCGGCCGGCCAAGGAACATCAGCAACTGGTCGGTTTGTTCCAGGGCGAACTGGTGCTCGCCAGCCCGCCGGGCCAGGGTACGACGGCCAGCGTGCACCTGATGCTCCCCCTCGCGCCGATCTCCACCCTGTAGGAGCGAGCTTGCTCGCGAACAGAGCCCGCCTGTAACGCCGGTGCCATGCGGTTCGCGAGCAAGCTCGCTCCTACAGAAAAGCGGCACCACGGCGCAGCCTTTCCGCGCGCCTGACCAACCGTCAGTAGCCCACCGACTTCAGCACCGAATCCACATCCTGGCTGGGCGGCCTGCCGAGAAACATCAGCAACTGGTCGGTGCGGTTGGTGAAGAAGCCGTCCACGCCAGCCTTGGTGAGCTTGTCGAAGTCCACGGCATCGTCGACGGTGTAGGCGTGCACGAACAGGCCACGCTCATGGGCGGCCTGGTTCATCCACGGCTGCACGAGGTCCATGTAGCTCTGGTCGCCACGCGCAGTCAGAGTCGCCGAGGGACCTGTGCCCAGGGCGCCATTGGCCTTGGCCCAGTCAAGCCAGGCGAAGAGCTCTTCCTTGGATTTCACTTCCTGCCCGGCATAGAAGTCCGCTTTGATCTTCTCACCCGACTGGGCAAAGGTGGTCGGTTTCTTCGCCGCCATGTAGCCGTCTCCGACCCACAACAGCAGCACCTTGGGCACCTTCGGCATGCTCTTCTGCAGCAGCTCCAGGCTGCTCTTCTCGAAGGTCTGCAGGACGATCCTGCCTTGCGGCTCGCCCTGCGCGTCGAGCCAGCCACGATTCTCCAGGGCTTTGCGCAGGTCTTCCTCGATGCCGGGGAACTGCCCGGGCGCCTTGGTTTCCAGGTACAGGCCAGGGGTTTCGCCGCCGCCTTCGGCGATGTCGATCAGCTCGTCGAGGGTGAGGATGCGCAGCCCTGCGTACTTGGAGCGGGCGCGCTCGGGATAGGCGGCATTGAACCAGCTGCCGGCGTCCAGGCGCTTGAGCTCGGCCAGGGTGAACTGGCTCACCGGCGCCTTTTCGCGGCCCGGGAAGACCTTGGCGACGTCGGTGGTGCGCTCCAGGGTGTCATCGTGCACCGCGACCAGCACGCCGTCCTTGGTGCGCTGCAAGTCGGCCTCCAGGTAGTCCGCCCCCAGGTCGCGGGCGGCGAGATAGGCCGGCGCGGTTTCCTCGGGGGCGTCGTGGGAAGCGCCGCGGTGAGCGATCACCGTCGGCCAGGGGATGCCGACAGCCTCGCTGAGTGCGCGGCCGGGGGATTCCTCGGCGCTGGCAGTGAAACTGGCGGCGGCCAGTGCGATGGTGCCCAGTACAGCGATGATGCGACGGCGCATGTGCGAAACCCCTTGCGATGGGTAACGGGTAAGCGGCCCAGTCTGCCGGCGGCCTGTGAAAATCCTGCGACGGCTGAAACGACAAGGCCCGCGAACGATCGCTCGTTCGCGGGCCTTTTGCTCTTCCCTGCCCGGTCAGCGCGGCAGGTCGAAGCGGTCGAGGTTCATCACCTTGGTCCAGGCCTTGACGAAGTCATGGACGAACTTGCGTTCGCCGTCCGAGCAACCATAGACCTCCGACAGCGCCCGCAGCTGGGAGTTTGATCCCAGTAGCAGGTCGATGCGGCTACCGGTCCACTTCGCTTCGCCGGACTTGCGGTCACGGCCTTCGAACTGGTCATTGGCGTCGGAGGTCGGCTTCCACACGGTGCCCATGTCCAGCAGGTTGACGAAGAAGTCGTTGCTCAGAGTGCCCGGGCGCGCGGTGAACACGCCGTTCTGCGAGCCGCCGGTGTTGGCGCCGAGCACACGCAAACCACCGATCAGCGCGGTGACTTCCGGTGCGCTCAGGGTCAGCAATTGCGCCTTGTCGATCAGCAGCGCTTCGGCCGGCACCGAGAACTTCGATTTGAGGAAGTTGCGGAAGCCATCGGCCACCGGCTCCAGCATGCCCACCGAGTGCACGTCGGTCTGCTCCTGGCTGGCGTCCATGCGGCCCGGCGCGAACGGTACGCTGACGGTGTGGCCACCCTTGCGCGCGGCCTCTTCCACGGCGGCATCACCGGCCAGGACGATCAGGTCGGCCAGGGAGATCTTCTTGCCGCCGACGGCCGAGGCGTTGAACTCGGACTGGATTTCACCCAGCACGCCAAGCACCTTGGCCAGTTGCTCCGGCTGGTTCACCGGCCAGTCCTTCTGCGGCGCCAGGCGGATGCGCGCGCCATTGGCGCCGCCGCGCTTGTCGGAGCCACGGAAGGTGGAGGCCGACGCCCAGGCGGTGGAGACCAGTTCGGAGACCGACAGCCCCGAGGCCAGTACCTTGGCCTTGAGGGCGGTGACGTCCTTCTCGTCCACCAGCGGGTGGTCGACCGCCGGGATCGGGTCTTGCCAGATCAGCTCCTCTTTCGGCACTTCCGGGCCCAGGTAGCGAGCCAGCGGGCCCATATCGCGGTGAGTCAGCTTGAACCAGGCACGGGCGAAAGCGTCGGCGAACGCCTCGGGATCTTCGTAGAAACGACGGGAAATCTTCTCGTAGACCGGATCGACGCGCAGCGAGATATCGGTGGTCAGCATCGAGGGCGCGCGGCGCTTGGACTTGTCATGGGCATCGGGAATGCTGCCGGCACCCGCGCCGTTCTTCGGTTGCCACTGGTGGGCGCCGGCGGGGCTCTTGGTCAGCTCCCACTCGTAGCCGAACAGGTTCCAGAAGAAGTTATTGCTCCAGCGCGTCGGCGTGGACGTCCAGGTGACTTCCAGGCCGCTGGTGATGGCATCGCCACCCGAGCCCGTGCCGAACTTGCTGACCCAGCCCAGGCCCTGGTTTTCCAGGCCGCCGGCTTCCGGATCAACCCCGACGTTGTCCGCCGGGCCCGCGCCGTGGGTCTTGCCGAAGGTGTGGCCGCCGGCGATCAGGGCGACGGTTTCCTCGTCGTCCATGGCCATGCGCGCGAAGGTCTCGCGGATGTCGCGGGCGGCAGCCACCGGGTCGGGGTTGCCGTTGGGGCCTTCGGGGTTCACGTAGATCAGGCCCATCTGTACGGCGGCCAGGGGGTTCTCCAGGTCACGCTCGCCGGTGTAGCGCTTGTCGCCGCCCAGCCAGGTGGTCTCCTCGCCCCAATACACGTCCATGTCCGGTTCCCAGACATCTTCGCGGCCGCCGGCAAAGCCGAAGGTCTTGAAGCCCATGGACTCCAGGGCGACGTTGCCGGTGAGCACGATCAGGTCGGCCCAGGACAGCTTGGCGCCGTACTTCTGCTTGATCGGCCAGATCAGCCGGCGAGCCTTGTCCAGGCTGACGTTGTCCGGCCAGCTGTTGAGCGGGGCGAAACGTTGCTGGCCACGGCCAGCGCCGCCACGGCCATCGCCGATACGGTAGGTGCCGGCGGCGTGCCAGGCCATGCGGATGAACAGCGGGCCATAGTGGCCGAAGTCGGCCGGCCACCAGTCCTGGGAGTCGGTCATCACGGCGCGCAGGTCGGCCTTGACCGCTTCCAGGTCGAGGGTCTTGAAGGCCTCGGCGTAGTTGAAGTCCTCACCCATGGGGTTGGACTTGGAAGAATGCTGGTGCAGCAGGTCCAGCCTCAGCTGGTTCGGCCACCAGTCACGGTTGGAAGTACCACCACCAGCGGTCTGGTGGAACGGGCAGCTACCTTTCTTTTCTTCACTCATTGCAGGCTCCTTGGGGGCGCCTATCGTTGGCGCCTTGTATTCGCACAACCCATCAGAAGATAGATCAAACGGGGCGGGCTGCTATTGCAGTTTTCGATTGGCTCGGACGGTAAAAGGCTATCGATGGGGGTGGCGAAAAGCCTTGTTGCAGGTGCCTTGGGCGCGAACACCGTGGCGTCGGGCACATGGACGGCGTAGGAGCGAGCTTGCTCGCGAACCACCCGGCGCCGATTCGATCCGGTGTGAGGCGAGTTCGCGAGCAAGCTCGCTCCTACAAAAGAGCTCCAGATCGTCGGCAGGAGGTAGAAGCGGACTCCGTCCGCGATCGGCATCCGGCCCTTGCGGACCGGACCATTAACGCGTCAGAACGCGAAGCAGGAACAACCGAACGCGCCCCAGAACCCGGCGAAGTCGCTCACCGGCACGTCTTTCGTGCGCGCGCGTTCATGGCTGTGTCCATGCACGCCACAGGAACCGACGCACTGGTGCACGGCCTGCTGCAGCGGCGCCTGCGGGCGCCAGTGGCCGGGAACCATGGCCACCGGAGACCATTCCGGCACCACCGGGATGCTCGGCGGGGCCAGCTTGTCGAATTCGCGGTCGCCATGGACGATCTTGCCGCCCACCACGGTGAGCACCGACTCGACGGTCTTGATCGCCTCCTCCTCGACGCTGAAGAAGTCCTCCGAGAGCACCGCCAGGTCCGCTAGTTGGCCGGCCTTGAGCATGCCCTTCTTGCCCTGCTCGCTGGAGAACCAGGCGCTGCCGTGGGTGAACAGCCCGATCGCCACCTCGCGGGACAGGCCCTCCGGATACAGGCTCAGGCCGCCCACGGTCTTGCCGCTGACCATCCAGTACAGCGAGGTCCAGGGGTTGTAGCTGGACACGCGGGTAGCGTCGGTGCCAGCGCCCACCGGCACGCCTTCGGCCAGCATGCGCTTGATCGGCGGCGTGGCCTCGGCGGCCTGCTTGCCATAGCGGTCGACGAAGTACTCGCCCTGGAAGGCCATGCGGTCCTGGATGGCGATGCCGCCGCCCAGGGCACGTACGCGCTCGATATTCTTCGGCGTGATGGTCTCGGCATGGTCGAAGAACCACGGCAGGCCGTTGAACGGGATGTCGCGGTCGACCTTCTCGAACACATCGAGCATGCGCGAGATGGATTCGTCATAAGTCGCGTGCAGGCGGAACGGCCAGCGTTGCTCGACCAGGTGACGCACCACCGGCTCCAGCTCCGCTTCCATGGTGCCGGGCAGGTCCGGGCGCGGTTCGAGGAAGTCCTCGAAGTCCGCCGCCGAGAACACCAGCATCTCCCCGGCACCGTTGTGGCGCAGGAAGTCGGTGCCCTGGCCGTAGGTGACGCTGGAGGTCCAGTTCTTGAAGTCCGCCAGCTCTTCCTTGGGCTTCTGGGTGAACAGGTTGTAGGCGATGCGCACGGTGAGCTGGTCGGCGTCGGCCAGTTGCTGGATCACCTGGTAGTCGTCCGGGTAGTTCTGGAAACCGCCGCCGGCGTCGATCACGCTGGTCAGGCCGAGACGGTTCAGCTCGCGCATGAACTGGCGCGTCGAGTTGACCTGGTATTCCAGCGGCAGCTTCGGCCCCTTGGCCAGGGTCGCGTAGAGGATCATCGCGTTGGGGCGGGCGATCAGCATGCCGGTGGGCTCGCCGTTGCTGTCGCGGACGATCTCCCCGCCGGGCGGGTTCGGCGTGTCCTTGGTGTAGCCGACGACCCGCAGCGCGGCGCGGTTGAGCAGCGCGCGGTCATACAGATGCAGGACGAACACCGGGGTGTCCGGCGCCGCCTTGTTCAGCTCTTCGATGGTCGGCAGACGGCGTTCGGCGAACTGGAATTCGTTCCAGCCACCGACCACGCGCACCCACTGCGGCGACGGCGTGCGCTGGGCCTGCAGGCGCAGCATCTCCAGTGCGTCGGAGAGCGACGGTACGCCCTCCCAGCGCAGTTCGAGGTTGTAGTTCAGCCCGCCGCGGATCAGGTGCAGGTGCGAGTCGTTGAGGCCGGGAATGACAGTGCGACGGTTGAGGTCAACCAGTTGGGTCGAGGCATCGCGGTAGGCCATTGCCTGGGCGTCGGTGCCGACGACCAGGAACTTGCCGTCGGCGATGGCCACGGCGGTGGCGTGCGGGCGTTCCGGGTCAACGGTGTGCAGCTTGCCGTTGAACAGGATCAGGTCTGCATTGCTCATGTTCGGTACCTCAGCGTTGCAGGAAGGCCAGCAGGTCTTCGTTGAGTTGTTGCGCATGGGTGACGGCGAAGCCATGGGGAGCGCCGGCGTAGACTTTCAGTTCGGCGCCCTTGATCTGTTCGGCGGCCAGCTTGCCGGTGGTTTCGAACGGCACGATCTGGTCGTCGTCGCCGTGGATCACCAGGGTCGGTACGTCGACCTTGGCCAGGTCCGCGCGGAAGTCGGTTTCCGAGAAGGCGCTGACGCAGTCCACCGTGCCCTTGAGCGAGGCCAGCAGGGCGATGTTGAGGGTCTGGGTGAGCACGCCATCGGATACCTTCTGGCCGTGGTTGGTGCCGTAGAACGGCGCGGCGAAGTCGGCGATGAACTGCGCGCGGTCCTGCAGCAGGCCGGCCTTGATGCCGTCGAACACGCCCTTCTCCACTCCCTGGGGGAAATCAGCGGACTGACCGAAGATCGGTGTGACCGCGCCCAGCAGCACCAGGCCGGCGACGCGGGAGGTGCCGTGGCGGCCGATATAGCGGCTGACATCGCCGCCGCCCATGGAGAAGCCGACCAGCGTGACCTCGCGCAGGTCCAGGTGCTCGATCAGGCCGGCGATATCATCGGCGAAGGTGTCGTAGTCGTAGCCGCTCCACGGCTGGCTGGAACGACCGAAGCCGCGGCGGTCGAAGGCGATGGTGCGGTAGCCGCGGCTGCTCAGGTACTGCATCTGGTATTCCCACATGTCGCCGTCCAGCGGCCAGCCGTGGCTGAACAGCACGGGTTTGCCGCTGCCCCAGTCCTTGTAATAGATCTCGGTGCCGTCGCGGGTAACGAAAGTGCTCATGGAAACTCCTCTGCCTGCCATGCAGGACGATGTGGGAACGGGCGCCGCGCGGGCGCCGCGGGAGGGGGAAGTCAGGGGAAGGCTCAATCAGCGTTGAGCCAGCCAGCGCAGCGACGCGTCACCCAGGGCATGATCAGGTAAACCACCAGAAGGACGATGCACAGGGTCACCAGCAGATTGCTCGGCACCACACCGGCCAATACCGGGAAACGTTCGAACGCGGGCCCCCAGAGCGGTGGGATGACCATGGTCAGCGGGCTGATCACCAGGTAGGTCAGCAGCGCCTGCTTCCATTTCGGCGGCTGGCGCACGTTGCCGTGCTCGGGGGTGAACCAGAATTCGGCGTCGTTGTGGATCAGCGGGTGGTCGCCCTCTTCCAGCAGTGGCGAGACCTCGTCGATCAGCTCGGCGCGCTCGCGGGAGTCGATCCAGGCCTGCAGCTGACCGGCGCGGGCGAAGCGCACCACGGTGGTGAACATCGCGCCCTCGCCGTCCGGGCGGATCACATTCACACCCAGGTGCCCCGGCTGTCGGCGCGCCGCAGCGACGGTGCGGCGTAGCCAGGCCTCGTAGCTGGGCAGAGCTTCGCAACGCACCTTGTGGTGAACCACCAGCGTCACCACGCTGTTCAGATCGATGGTTTCGGCGCTCATGGGTTTCCCGGACTCATGATTGAGGTCCGGTCACTATGGCGTTGAGGTCGACCGACCTATTGGACGCATGTGCTGGGTTGGGGCTTTTGCTTACGTAGGCCGCATAACCTGGAGCGGGTCATCCGCCCGACATTGATGATGGGGCGACCTGTAGGAGCGAGCTTGCTCGCGAACGCTCTTCCTGGGTATCCCGGCGCTGGGCGGTTCGCGAGCAAGCTCGCTCCTACGAAAAGCATCAACGTGCGCGATGTGAGACACGGCTTTGGCCTCGGCAGCGGCTGGCCTGTTGGACGCATGCGCTGGGTTGGGGCTTTTGCTTACGTAGGCCGCATACCCCGAAGCCGGGTATCCGCCTCACATTGGCGATGGGGCGACCTGTAGGAGCGAGCTTGCTCGCGAACGCTCTTCCTGGGTATCCCGGCGCTGGGCGGTTCGCGAGCAAGCTCGCTCCTACGAAAAGCATCAACGTGCGCGACGTGAGACACGGCTTTGGCCTCGGCAGCGGCTGGCCTGTTGTACGCATGCGCTGGGTTGGGGCTTTTGCTTTCGTAGGGCGCATACCCCGAAGCGGGTCATCCGCCCGACATTGATGATAGGGCGACCTGTAGGAGCGAGCTTGCTCGCGAACGCTCTTCCTGGGCGTCCCGGCGCTGGGCGGTTCGCGAGCAAGCTCGCTCCTACGAAAAGCATCAACGTGCGCGACGTGAGGCGCGGCTTTGGCCTCGGCAGCGGCTGGCCTGTTGGACGCATGCGCTGGGTTGGGGCTTTTGCTTACGTAGGGCGCATAACCCGAAGCGGGTTACCCGCCCCACATTGGTGATGGGGTGACCTGTAGGAGCAAGCTTGCTCGCGAACGCTCTTCCTGAGTGTCCCGGCGCTGGGCGGTTCGCGAGCAAGCTCGCTCCTACGAAAAGCATCAACGTGCGCGACGTGAGGCACGGCTTTGGCCTCGGCAGCGGCTGGCCTGTTGGACGCATGCGCTGGGTTGGGGCTTTTGCTTACGTAGGCCGCATAACCCGGAGCGGGTCATCCGCCCGACATTGATGATGGGGCAACCTGTAGGAGCGAGCTTGCTCGCGAACGCTCTTCCTGGGCGCCCCGGCGCTGGGCGGTTCGCGAGCAAGCTCGCTCCTACGAGAAGCATCAACGTGCGCGACGTGAGGCACGGGACGCCGGGCTTTTGTAGGAGCGGACTCTGTCCGCGATGGGTCCGCATCGCGCCGGAGAGCGATCGCGGACAGAGTCCGCTCCTACGCGCAGTAGGGCGATGGCGCGATCACGCGGCTGTGACGGCGAGCCCCGGCAGGGTCACCTGCTGCATGTATGCCCGCGCGGTGTTCGGCACCCGGTAGCGCACCTCGCATTCGCCCTGCTCCACCCACAGCAGCGACTTGTCCGCCAGTTGGCGCACGGTGGCGAACGCGCACTCGCGGCACAGGCGGTCACCATCAAGGGAAGCCACCGCCGCGTCGAGGGTGAAATCCTCACCCAATTGCGCAAGCAGGCGCAGGCAGCGTTGCTCGGCGACATCCAGCAGGCCATAGCTCCAGTCATAGGTCGCGCGCAGGCTCTGCTGTCGCGCCGGAGCAGTGCGGCGACCGGGCATCAACAGGTGCATCGGCGTGTCCAGCAATGCCGGCAGCCCCGCGAGACCCAGGATACCCACCTGCCGCGCCGCCATTTCGATGGCCAGGGGAATGCCATCCAGGCGCCGGCAGATGTCGATGATGGCGCGCACTTGGCTGGGTTTGAGCTCGAAGCGGTCGCAAACCTCCCGCGCGCGCATCACGAACAGCTGCACCGCCGAACTGCACATGGCCAACGCCAGCGGCGCATTGTCCTGCGCGGGCACCTCCAGCGGCGGCAGGCGCACCACGCGCTCACCCTCCGCGCGCAGCGGTTCGCGGCTGGTGGCGAGGATGCTCAGTACCGGGTGCAGGCGCAGCAGGTGCTCCACCGCCTCGGCGCAGCGCTCGGCAAGGTGCTCGCAGTTGTCCAGCAACAACAGGGTCGGTTCATAGGAAGGCTCGCGCAGGAGAATGGCGAGGCTCTGGCTCAGGGAGACGCCGTCCGGGTCGGCCGACAGGTCGAGAAAGCGCACCTGGCTGAAGTGCTTGCCGAGCTGCTCGGCAGCGTGGATCGCCAGCGAGGTCTTGCCCATGCCGCCGGGGCCGACCAGGGTCATCAGGCGCGTGGCGGGCATCTGCTTCACCACCCGCGCGAGCAGCGCCTGGCGGCCGACCAGACCCATCAGCAGGATCGGCAGGTTGCTGGCGCGCACTTCGCACGGCAGTTGCACCGCCTGCGCCGGAGCGACCACGCTCTCCACCACGCCGACGAAGCCATAGCCGCGCAGCGGCACGTTGGCGATGTAGCGCTCACCCGTGCGGCCTTCGCCAAGGGCACGCCGCAGGGCTGCGATGTGCACGCGCAGGTTGATCTCTTCGACCACGGTGTCGCCCCAGACCTGGGCGATGATCCTGTCCTTGCCGATGATCTCGCCGGGTTGGCGGATCAGCACCTGGAGAATATCCAGCGCCCGGCTGCCGATGCGCACCGGACGATCCCCCTGCAGCAACTGGCGCTTGTAGGGGTGGAACTGGAAGCTACCGAACTGCAGGATGGTCTCGGTGCGGTTTTCCGTGCTTGCGCTCATGTCCTGCTCACGTCTGCGGATCTGACGGATCGCTCTACAACGGGTCCTCCAGGCGATCTGGCCAGTACCGAGGTGACGCGCCCCTGATGATTGGTGAGGGTATTTTCCCGCCCTCGTGTGACAGCGCAATTCCCACAGGGGGAAGGATTCGGCCAACTTGGGTGCGCCAGACGGTCAATCGCCACGAAATGCGGCGCAAAGCCATCAGGCAAAGCCGAATTGCTCGCGATACTGGCTCGGCGTCATGCCGATCCGCTCGCCGAACACCGTGCGCATATGCCTCGGGCTGCCGAAGCCGCTGCGGCTGGCCACCTGCTTGAGCGGCAGGTCGCTGCTTTCCAGCAACTTGCGCGCCTGGTCGATGCGCGCACTCTGCACGTACTGCATGGGCGTCATGCTGGTTTCGCGCTGGAAGGCGCGGGCGAAGTTGCGCGGGCTCATGGCCACCAGTTCGGCCAGGCGATTCACCGTCAGCGGTTCGTCGATGTGGTCCACCACATAGGCCTGGGCGCGGGCGATCACCGAGCCGTCGCGCACCACCGATACCAGCAGCGGGCCGAACGGGGTCTGCCCGCCCTGGCGCTTGAGCACCACCAACAGCACCTTGGCGACCTCCAGGGCGACGTCCTTGCCGTGGTCCTCGGCGACCACCGCCAGCGCCATGTCGATGCCGGCAGTAACGCCGCCGGAGGTGATCAGGTTGCGGTCGATGACGTAGATGCGCTCGGCCTGCACCTGGGTGCGCGGGTACAACTGCGCCAGGCGCTCGAGGTAGTTCCAGTGGGTGGTGCAGCGGTAGCCATCGAGCAGCCCGGCGGCGCCCAGCAGGAAGGCGCCCGTGCACACCGCGCCATAGCGTTTGGCTGCGCGCGCCGCTACCGGCAACCAGGCGTTGAGCGCCTCGTTGTTGCCGTTGTAGGCGCCAGGACCGCCGGGCACCAGCAGCAGGTCCACACCCGCGAGCAACGCTTCCAGCGGCAGGTCGGCGCTCATTCTCAGGCCGCTGGAGGCGCGCACGCCCTCGGGCTTCGCCGCCACCGTCAGCAACCGGTAATGCCGCTCCGCCGGCAGGTAGCGGTTAGCCATGGAGAACACCTCCATCGGCCCCGTCACATCCAGCGCCAGCACATCGTCGTACAGCACCATGGCCACTGTTTTCATTCTTCTGCTCGCACGCAAACGGGGCTTGGCGGTCTCGCGTGCCCCGGTATAGGAAAAAACCACTGTACCGATTCGCCGCACTGGCGAATCGCACGTTTGCATCATTCTGCGCCGGACGGGCCGAGCACACAGGTCCAATAAATGCCGCGCCGGCGAAACCATAGTTTGCCCATCGAAGCGCTCCACAGGCCCTTTGCAGAACTGCAAAGCCACCCTGCAAAGCTGTCTGTTCCGCGACTCGCAGCGTTCGGCAAAGATATCTCCACGGTTCGCAGCCAAGTCCTGCGAAGCCCCAGAACGATCCAGCCGCCACTCCACTGATCCACGCAACCTACCAAGGAATCCAACCATGACCGCCATCGCCAAAGCCGTTCCCGGCAAAACCCTGCTCAACCCCACCGACCACACCCTGATCATGATCGACCACCAGTCGCAGATGTCCTTCGCGACCAAGTCCATCGACGCCGTGACCCTGCGCAACAACGCCGCCCTGGTGGCCAAGGCCGCCAAGGAATTCGACGTTTCCACCATCCTCACCACCGTCGCCGAGAAGAGCTTCTCCGGCCCGATCTTCGACGAGATCAAGTCGGTCTTCCCCGGGCACAACGTCATCGACCGCACCAGCATGAACACCTGGGAAGACCCGCGCATCGCCGTGGAAGTGAACAAGTTCGGCAAGCAGAAGATCGTCCTGGCCGGCCTCTGGACCTCCGTGTGCATCGTCGGCCCGGCGCTGTCGGCCATCGACCAGGGCTTTGAGGTCTACGTGATCACCGACGCCTGTGGCGATGTCTCCACCGAAGCCCATGAGATGGCCCTGCAACGAATGATCCAGCTCGGCGCCCGCCCGATGACCTCCCTGCAGTACCTGCTGGAACTGCAACGCGACTGGGCCCGTGGCGAGACCTACGATGCAACCGTGAAGACCTCCATCGAACACGGCGGCGCCTACGGCCTGGGCCTGATCTACGCCAAGACCATGTTCAACGCCAGCGAAGGCCACTGAGCCTGAGCAGCCGAAAGGGGCGGCATTGCCGCCCCTTTTTCATTCCCGGGATAAACACCATGCCGACCCACGACCGCTCCGGCGCGCTGGCGCTGCTGTTCATGCGCGTTGCCGCCGCCCTGCTTCTGCTCCAGGTACACGGGCTGCCCAAGCTGCTGCACTGGCAGAGCGAACTGCAGCACATCGAAGACCCGTTCGGCCTCGGCGCCACGCCGACCCTCGCGCTGGCGGTGTTCGCCGAAGTGCTTTGCCCGATCCTGCTGATCCTCGGCGTGTTCGCCCGCCTCGCCTGCCTCCCGGTAATCGCCGTGCTGCTGGTGGCGCTGGTATTCGTACACCCGCAGTGGTCGCTGGCTGAGGGCCAGTTTGCCTGGTGGATGCTGATACTCTTCACCGGCCTGGCGATTGCCGGCCCTGGCAGCTACCGCCTCCCCCTGCCACGCTCTGCTGCATTGCACGCGGAGCCCTGACCGTGGCCCTGCCCCTGAGAAACGCCCTGTTCCCCTGTGCACTGGCGCTCGCCTGCATCCAGGCCCACGCCGCCGACTGGTCGCTGCTGTCGCGCAACTACTTCCTCGACAACGACTATCGCAGCCCCGGCCCCAACGGCCAGAGCCTGCGCCGAGAGTGGGCGCACGGCTTCATCGGCAAATTCAGCAGCGACGTCACCCCCGGCACTATCGGCCTGGGCGTCGACGCCCACGCTTTCCTCGGCCTGAAGCTCGACGGCGGGCGCGGCCACGCGGGGACCGGTCTGCTGCCACTGGACAGCGACGGCCGCAGCGAGAACGAGTATTCCGACGCCGGCGCTGCGCTGCGCCTGGTGCATGAGAAGACATCCCTCGCGTGGGGCGAGATGGAAGTGGAAACCCCGGTGTTCGACACCGGCGACAAGCGCCTGCAACCCGAGTACGCCACCGGCTGGTTCCTGGACGACCGCAGCCTGCCGGGGCTGCGCCTGCAGGCCGGGCGCTTCACTGCCTTCAAGAACCAGAACTCCAGCTCCAGCCACGGCGAGTTCGAAGGCTACGGCGCCAGCACCCGCTTCGGTGGCCTGAGCCTGGCCGGCGCCACCTGGAACGCATCCGACGCCAACTGGGGCGGCGCCCTCTACGCCAGCCAGCTGGACGACGTCTGGCATCAGGCCTACGCCAACCTCAACGGCCGCCTCGGTCGCTGGTCGGTGGACGCCAATCTGTATAAGACCGGCGACACCGGCAGTGCCCGCGCCGGGGATATCGACACCCTGGCCTGGAGCCTGCTGGGCAAAGTCGCCCTGGGCAGCCATGCGCTGAGCCTCGCCTATCAGAAGATCGACGGTGACACGCCGTTCGACTTCGTCGGCGGCGACTCCATCTACCTCGCCAACTCGATCAAGTACGCCGACTTCAACGGCCCCGGCGAACACTCCTGGCAGGCACGCTATCAGTGGGACGGCGCCAGTTCCGGCCTCGCCGGCCTGACCCTTTCCGCGCGCTATGTGCGCGGCAGCGGCATCGACGGCACCCACGCCCCTTGTGGCGGCGCCTACAACCCCATGGAAGGTGGCGCCTGCCAGCCCGCCTATGGCGACGGAGGCAAACATTGGGAGCGCGACCTCGATGTGCGCTACGTGGTGCAGTCCGGCCCGGCCAAGGACCTGGCACTGAGCTTCGCGCAGGTCTCGCACCGCGCCAACGACGCCCAGGGTGGCGCGGATATCGACCGTATCTATGTGATCGTCGAATACCCGCTCAAGGGCGTCTTCTGAACCGAGCCGACAGACATCCGGACCTGTAGGAGCGAGCTTGCTCGTGAACCTGCTTCACGCCGGACATTCCCGGCACGTGGCGTTCGCGAGCAAGCTCGCTCCTACAGAAATCCGACGCGCCGGCGTGGGTCAGCCACGCACCGGCTCACCGGCCTGCGGCGCCGCCTTGAACAGCAGCGCCAGTTCCATCAGCACGGCCAGCACGATGGCGCCCGCCGCTACTGCGAAGAGCAGCGCGTAATGCCCGTGGCTGGCACTGAACAGCGCCGAGTAGGCGTAGCCAGCGATGGCCTGGAAGCTGGCGAAGGACACCGTCGCCCGGCTCCAGGTGGCGTTCTGCGCGGCGTGGCCAGGCACGAGCTGATGCACCCGCGCCAACGCCAGCGGCACGATGCCTGGCGGGAACGAACCGATCACCACGCTCGCCATGCCCAGCAGGCGCAGGTCAGCGGTTTCCAGCAGCAGGCCGAGCGCAAGGAATTGCGCCACCAGCACCAGCCGAATCGCCGCCCTCGCGCCCAGATGGTCGGCGAGGAAGCCATACACCACCGGTCCGACGATGGCGCCAATGCCATAGAGCGTCCAGATCAGTGCGCCGCCGTGGGTACCGGCACCCAGTCCACGGGCCACGTAGTCCACCAGGAACATCATCGGCGCCACCAGCGCAGACGCCATCAGCGCGTACTGGGCGAACAGCACGTAGACGCCCGCCGAAGCACGCGCCTGCTCTGCCCTGTGCGCCTGGGCATGAGCGTGCTCCTGCGGCCAGCCGAACCAGCTGCTCAGGCTGAGCACCAGGGCCAGCGCGCCGAGGCCCAGCCAGGTCTGCACCAACCCCAGAGCCAGCAGCAGCGGCACCAGCGTGCCGGAGGCGGCGATGCCCAGGCCGATGCCGAGGAAGATCGCCCCGCTGGCCAAGCCGCGACGATTGGCGGCCACGTGCGGCAGAATCGTGCTGGCAGCCAGCACCATGATCACCCCGCCGGAAATCCCCGAGGCCAGTCGCCAGAAGAAGAACCACGCCTGGTTCAACGGCCAGGCGCAGGCGAAGAAAGACAGCGTGACCAGCAGCATCATGCCGCGCAGCACCGCGGCGCTCGACCAGCGCGCCGCCAGCGGGCGCCCGGCCAGCGCACCGACCAGATAGCCGGCAAGATTGGCGGCGCCCAGGTAGACCACGGCGGACGCCGAGAACCAGCGCGCCTCGATCAGCGCCGGGATCAGCGGCGTATAGGCGAAACGCGCCAGGCCGATGCCGACCAGGCTGGCGCACAGGCCCGACCAGATCGGCAACCAGAGGGAGCCTCGGCTGGCGAGGCGGGAAGCATCGGTATTCATGACAACCCCTATCGCGCCGTCAGGGCGGCGCCGTTACGTGGTGATGGGGAGATCATAAAGTTGCGTTTCGATGCAGTAATGCAGCGATTTTTCATGCCACCATTGCGTTTCTGCATCACGAGGTTTTCGCCATGATGAACTGGGACGATGCCCGCGTATTTCTCGCCCTGTGCCGCGAACAAACCCTGCGTGGCGCCGCCCGCGTGCTCGCGGTGGACCAGGCGACTGTAGGCCGGCGCCTGGCGTCGCTGGAGCGCTCGCTGGAAGCGACGCTGTTCCTGCGCACCTCCGCCGGCTACAGCCTCACTGCCGCCGGCGAGATCGCCATGGCGGCGGCGCAAGCCATGGAGTCCTCCGCCGCCGAACTGCAACGGCAGATCCTCGGCATGGACGACCGCATGAGCGGCGTGGTGCGAGTCACCACCACAGACTCCTTCGCCGCCGACTACATCATCCCCGCCGTGGCCGCCCTGCACCGCGAGAAACCGGGAATCCAGGTGCAATTGCAGACCTCCACGCAGATGCTCAACCTGAGCAAGCGCGAGGCCGACATCGCCGTGCGCACGCACCAGCCCGAGAACCCCGACCTGATCGTGCGACGCGTGGCCCGCTGGGGCAGCGGCCTGTTCGCCTCTGCGCAGTACATCGCATCACGCGGCGTGCCCGAGCCGGGAACCGCCTTCGCCGGGCACGACCTGGTGGTCTATCAGCCGTATCTGGATGCCGGCAAGGAAGTATTCCTGGCCTCCGAGCCGATCATCCACGGGCGCATCGCCATGAGCTGCACCTCCGGCTTCATGGTCCGCCGCGCGCTGGCTGCCGGCCTGGGCGTGGGCGAATTGCCGCTGCCGCTGGGCGATGCGGATGGGCTGGTGCGCCTGTGGCCGGAACGCGCGCCCCTGCCCTACGACGTGTGGCTGGTCACCCACAAGGATGTGCGCCACACGGCGCGGGTGCGCGCGGTGATCGACGCCATCGCGCAGGCGTTTGCCGCAACCGGGAGTTGAGGCTCTTTGCAGGAGCGAGCTCGCTCGCGAACCGCCCAACGGTATCCGCCGGCGCCTGGCAGGAGAAACATAGCGAAGATACCCCAGCGATCTGCGGAGCTCAGGGCACCGGCGCGCTCATGTACTCGACCATCCGCTCGCGCAGCCAGCGCTCGGCCGGGTCGTTGTCGTGGGCGGCGCTCCACACCAGCGACAGTTCCGCCGGCTTGATTTCCAGCGGCGGGTCCTCGGCGCGCAGGCAGCTGTCCTCCACCAGCGCGCAGGCCGCGTAGTCGGGGACAGTGGCAATCATCTCGGTGTTGCGCAGCAGCGCACGCAGGCTGCCGAACTGCGGTACGGCGAGGACCACGCGGCGGCGGCGATCGATGCGTTCCAGGTCCAGGTCGATGGCGCCGTTCAGGTCGCCGGAGAAGGACACCATCACGTGCGGCCGCGAGCAGTATTCGTCCAGGGTCAGCGGGCCGGGACGATCATCGCCGCGCAGTACCTTCACGCCGATATCGCGCAGCTTGCGTCGCTTGGCGTTGGCCGGCAGGTCGGTGGTGTAGCTGACCCCGGCGGTGATCTCACCGGAGGACAGCAACGCCGGCATCAGCAGGAAGTTGGCACGGCGCACCACCACGGTGATGTTCGGCGCTTCCTGTTGCAGTCGCGCGAGCAACGCCGGGAACAGGCCGAACTCGGCGTCGTCGGAAAGCCCCAGGCGGAAGATGTTGCAACTGCTCTCGGGCTCGAAGGTCTTGGCGCGGCTGACCGCGGCGGAGATCACGTCCATCGCCGGCCGCAGCTCCTCGAAGATGTGCAGCGCCCGGCTGGTGGGTTCCATGGCGCGACCGGCACGCACCAGCAGCGGGTCGTCGAAAAGGTCACGCAGGCGTGCCAGGGCGGCGCTGACGGTGGATTGGGTGATGAACAGCTTCTCGCCGACGCGGGTGAGGTTCCGCTCCAGCATCAGGGATTCGAAGATCACCAGCAGGTTCATGTCCAGGCGGCGCAAGTCGTTTCGGTTCATGGCTGGTCGCTCGGGGCTGTGGGTTGGGCATCTTTGCACAAGACGAGGGCCGCGCCAGTCGATCATGAAACAGGGTGTTTTTCTTGGACGCGTGTGCTCATTCGCGCACCGTTTGGCTTAATCCGATTGAGCATCGGATCACCTTGATTTACCTTGAATTTTTTACATTCCGGAGCGGCATTTCAGCCGCCGATAAAAACCAGAAGAGAGACGCCATGCCCGCACCTGCCCACCAGGTAGCGACCATGCTCGCCCCCCAGACCCACCGCCTGGTCCAGCAGCTCATGGAGGAGCTGGAAAGCCAGGGCGACGGCCTCCACCAGGCCAGCCAGCGCCTTTGCCAGCACTTGCTGGAACACTACCGGATGCCCGAGCCCTGCAATGACGGACCGGATGCCTGCGAACGCCTCGCCCTCGCCCCCTGGCAGGAACGCAAGGCCAAGGACATCCTCGCCGGCAGCCTGCTCAGCCGTCTGTATATCGCCGATGTCGCCGAGCAATGCGGCATGTCGCGCAGCCATTTTTCCCGCGCCTTCAAGCAGGCCACCGGGTTTGCGCCACGGGAATGGGCGCTGCGCCTGCGCATCGACCGCGCCCGCGAGCTGCTGGCCAGCGGCGACGCGCCGATCTCCCAGGTCAGCCAGGAATGTGGCTTCGCCGATCAGTCCCACTTCTGCCGCAGCTTCCGCAAGCTGGTGGGCTGCACGCCGAACCGCTGGCGGCAGGCCAGCCGGGTGGGCGGAACACGGGAACTGGAGCCACCGGCCATATAGGAGCGGACTCCGTCCGCGATGGGTTTGCCCCACTCCGGACGGATCGGAGCAATGCTGAGTCGATCGCGGACGGAGTCCGCTCCTACACATCCCACCGGCGTGAACGGGTCGTACCTGCAGCGGCAACCCGCGATTCAGCTTCGTTCAGGAAAGGTTCAGCCAGGATCGGTCGAACCTTGAGATATGACAGTCCTACAGCAATTTCCTACAGCTACGCTTCCCTGCAGTTAATCACCTTTCCCACTTGGCAGGAGCCGGGAGTCGAAGCATGACTGCACAGCAAACCACTGACGGCAAACCGCAAAGCACCGAACCGAAAAGCACCGGCTGGTACCGCAAGAGCGTCGACCAGACCATGGCCGATCTGCAGACCAGCGCGGAAGGCCTCTCCCCCGACGACGCCGAGGCGCGACTATTGCGCGTCGGTCCCAACGCACTGCCGGCCAAGGAGATCGACCCGCTCTGGCTGGGCTTCGCCCGGCACTTCAACGACGTGCTGATCTACATCCTCCTGGCCGCTGCGGTCGCCACCGCGCTGATGGGGCACTGGACCGACACCATCGTCATCCTGCTGGTGGCGGTGATCAACGCGGGCATCGGCTTCTTCCAGGAGAACAAGGCGGAGAAATCCCTCGCAGCCCTGCGCGGCATGCTCAGCAGCACCGCCCACGTGGTGCGCAACGGCAAGAAGATCGAGCTGGACGCCAGCCAGCTGGTACCCGGCGACATCGTCATCCTGCGCCCTGGCGACAAGATTCCCGCCGACGTGCGCCTGTTCGACGTGCATCACCTGCAGGTCGAAGAGTCCATGCTCACCGGTGAGTCGCTCACCGTCGGCAAGCACGCCGACGCACTGGACAAGGAAGCGCTGCTGGCCGACCGCACCAACCTCGGCTTCTCCGGCACCAACGTCAGCGCCGGCAACGCCCGCGGCGTGGTGATCGAGACCGGCGGCAATACCGAACTGGGCCGCATCAACAAGCTGATCGCCAACGTCGACGAAAGCGAAACCCCGTTGCTGCGGCAGATCGCCGAGCTGGGCAAACGCATCTTTCAGTTGATCATCGGCATGATGGTGGCGCTGTTCATCATCGGCTTCTTCTGGCACGACTACCCCTTCGGCGAGCTGCTGCTGTCGCTGATCAGCCTGGCCGTGGCCTCGGTGCCCGAGGGCCTGCCGGCCATCGTCTCGATCATCCTGTCCCTGGGCGTGCAGCGCATGGCGCAGAACAAGGCGATCATCCGCAAGCTGCCGACCGTGGAAACCCTGGGCGCCATGAGCGTGATCTGCTCGGACAAGACTGGCACCCTGACCATGAACGAGATGACCGTGAAGAACGTGCTGCTCGCCAACGGCATCTATGCAGTGGAGGGCCAGAGCTACGAGCCCAAGGGCCGCATCACCTTCGGCAGCACCAGCGATGAACTGGACTGGTCGCAACACGCTGCGCTGCAAGCCTTCATCCGCGCGGTGGACATCTGCAACGACAGCAGCCTGCAACAGGGTGACGAAGGCCGCTGGGGCGTGGTCGGCGGCCCGACCGAGGGCGCGCTGAAAGTGCTGGCGCGCAAGGCGGACCTGCCGGAGATCGAGTTCCACAAGTTCGGCAAGATCCCCTTCGACTCCGCCTACAAGTACATGGCGCGGCGCTGCGATGTCGCCGGGCAGAACCTGATCTACCTTAAGGGCGCGCCCGACGTGCTGCTGCGCATGTGCCAACAGCAACTCGGCGCCAACGGCGTGGAGCCGCTGGACCGCGAGTATTGGGAGCGCGAGATGAGCTTCATCGCCGGGCAAGGCCTGCGCATGCTCGCCGCCGCCTACAAGCCGGTACAGCCCGATGACGGCGTGATCGACCATGAGGACGTGCAGGACGGCATGATCTTCCTCGGCGTCGCCGGCCTGCTCGACCCGCCGCGTCCCGAGGCCATCGAGGCCATCGCGCTGTGCAAGCGCGCCGGCATCCAGGTGAAGATGATCACCGGCGACCATCCGGACACCGCCGTCGCCATCGCCGGCATGCTCGGCATGGGCAACGACCTGCGCGCCATGACCGGCCAGGAACTGGAGCAGGCCGACGACACCCAACTGAAATCCCTCGCCATGCAGTACTCGGTATTCGCCCGCACCAGCCCCGAGCACAAGCTGCGCCTGGTGCGCGCGCTGCAGGCCAACGAGGAAGTGGTCGGCATGACCGGCGACGGGGTCAACGACGCGCCAGCGCTGAAACAGGCCGATGTCGGCATCGCCATGGGCATCAAGGGCACCGAGGTGACCAAGGAAGCCGCCGACATGGTGCTCACTGACGACAACTTCTCCACCATTGCCGGCGCCGTGCGCGAGGGCCGCCGGGTCTACGACAACCTGAAGAAGACCGTGCTGTTCATCCTGCCGACCAACATGGCCCAGGGCCTGCTGATCGTCATGGCGATCCTCGCCGGCGCGGTGATTCCGCTGGCGCCGCTGCAGATCCTCTGGATGAACATGGCGACCTCCACCACCCTGTCCTTCGCCCTGGCCTTCGAGCCTGGCGAGCCGGGGATGATGCGCCGGCCGCCGCGCAACGCGAAGGAGTCGATTCTCAACGGCTTCGCCGTCTGGCGGGTGCTCTACGTGGGCGGCCTGCTCACCGCAGCGGCCTTCCTGCTGGAAGCCTGGATGGTCAGCAACGGCCAGGACACCGACCACATCCGCACCATGATCCTGCACACCCTGGTCACCGCACAGTGGGCCTACCTGTTCAACTGCCGGTTGCAGGAAGAGTTCTCGCTGAACATGGCGCTGCTGCGTAATGGCGCCCTGCTCACCGTGACCCTGGCGCTGATCCTGCTGCAGTGCTTCGTGATCTACGTGCCCTTCATGCAGACCGCCTTCCACACCGTCGCCCTGCCCTTCAGCGGCTGGCTGATCTCGCTCGGCATCGGCATCGCAGTGTTCTTCGCAGTGGAGCTGGAGAAGCTGGTGATCCGCCGCTGGAAAGCCTCGCGCAGTTGATGCGCTTTTCGTAGGAGCGAGCTTGCTCGCGAACAACCCCAAAGCCCCTCCCTCGCCGGAGGGGCTTGTTGTTTGTGCCGAAAAGTTCGCGAGCAAGCTCGCTCCTACAGGTCGCTCAGCGCCAGCGGTCGAAACAGCGGCTCGCTGGCCAGCACCTTGATGCCTGTGGGAGAACTCTCCAGCAGGCGACGCTCACTGTCGGCCACCATCAGCTCGAGGCCGTAACCCAGCTCGCCCAGGCAACAGGCGATGCTGGCCACGGCCTCCTTCGCCCAGGGCAGATCGGAATCGAAATGGCCGAGCAACTGGCCATGGCGCTGGATGATCAGGCGGTACTTCTGCATGGAAGGCACTCACTGGGGAACGGGATAAGGAAGCTTTGGTATCGAATCGAAACATTGACACAACCTACCGTTATGACGGATTTTGTCCATATAGTTTTTGGTCGATACCATTTCCAAGTACGAGAATCTCATCATGAGCCTGCCCGCCATTTCCCTCGACTCCCTCCTCACTGGCCACGCGGTGCCTTTCACTCGCCCCGGTTCGCGCAGCGCCATCGCCAAGCAGCCTCGCCAGGTCACCCTGGCGGTAACGACGCTGGGCCTGGAAAGCGACGAGCAAGGCGACTTGCGCGTGCACGGCGGGGTGGAGAAAGCCATCCACCATTACCCCCGCGAGCACTACGCGTCCTGGGCCACCGAGTTGGGTGAGCACCCGCTGCTCCGCGAGCCCGGCGCCTTCGGCGAGAACTTCAGTACCACTGGCTGGACGGAAGCCAATCTTTGCCTGGGCGACCGCATCCGCGCTGGCACGGCCCTGCTGGAGGTATCCCAGGGGCGCATGCCCTGCTGGAAACTCAACGACCGCTTCGACGTCGCGCAGATGGCCCTGCGGGTGCAGGAATCCGGGCGCACCGGCTGGTATTACCGCGTGCTGGAGGAAGGTACGGTGGCCGTCGGGGCGATACTGGAACTGGTCGAGCGGCCCCATGCCGCGTGGACGCTGCAACGGCTCTGCGCCGTGTTGTTCGACAAGCGCATGGACGCCGATATCCTGCGCGAATGCCTGGAACTGCCGCTGCCGCCGAACTGGCGCCGCACGCTGTCGCGGCGCCTGGAGAGCGGCGCAGTGGAAGACTGGAGCCCGCGTCTGCAAGGCAGCCCGAAGGCCTGACTCAGGACTCCACCGCGCGCGCCGGGAACTCTGCCGGCGCACGGTGCAGGCCGATAGCCCAGAGCACGCCACCGGTCAGCAGGACAATGGCCAGCGCTTCCACCGGGCCGGGCAACCGCTGCTCGTTGATATAGGCATAGGCGCAGGCGAACAGCGTTTCGAAGACGATCAGCTGGCCACCGAGGCTCATCGGCAGGCGGCGCGTCGCAGCGTTCCACAGACCGTTGGCGACCCAGGAGCCGAACACGGCGAGGAACAGCGACACCCAGAGGAATACCATCCAGCGCTCCGACGAAATCCCCGTCGGGACCGCCTGCGGCGCGATCAGCATACCGACGCCAGCCAGTACCACAGCCATCACACCGGTGACTACGCCGATCAGGGTCGACCACTCGTGGCTGTTGAAATGGCTTGCCTTCAGGTAGCGCGCATTGGCCGTGGCGTACCAGGACCAGCAGACTACCGCGGAGAAGCCGCAGACGATGCCGAGGATGCGCTCGCCCGGCGTACTGCCGGCGGCCATCAGCGCCGACGTATCGAGATTGATACAGAGGATGCCCAGCGCGACCAGCGCCAGCGGCATCTTCATCCGCGACAGCGGCAGCGAGTCCTGCTCCGAACGGCTGCGGTAGCTGATCGCCAGCGGCATGATGCCGTTGATCAGCGAGGCCGCCGCCACCCCGGCGAACTGCACCGCCGCCGAGAGCAATGCGAAGTACAGCAGGTTGCCGGCCAGGGACAGGCGAATCAGCATCGACAGGTCCTCGCGGCTGACCCGGCGCAGCAGACCGAGGGCCACCGGCAAGGCGATCAGCAGCGAGATGGCACCATACAGCGCGAAACGTACGGAACTGATCAGCAGCGGGTTGAACTCCGGCACCAGCGACGGAGCGAGAATCACCCCGCCCCAGATTGCCCCTGCCATGCCTGCGTATACCACCCCGCGTTTCATTTCCCACAACCTCTGAACAGCCCCAAAAGAGCCGCCACGGTAGCGGTTGTGGTAGGTTCTGACCAAGGATAAATCCGCACCAAGGCATTCCCACCAGGAATGCCTCAGCCTTTTACCGGAGAGCCGTCATCAGCCGCTACCTGCGCACCCTGCCCCCCCTGGAAACCCTCATCACCTTCGAGGCCGTGGGCCGCTATGGCAGCTTCACCCAGGCTGCCACCGAACTGTTTCTCACCCAGAGTGCGGTGAGCAAACAGATGCGCGCGCTGGAAGATAGCCTCAAAGTGCCGCTGTTCGAGCGCAAGCCGCGCGGTGTCACCCTCACTGCCGCTGGCGCGGAGCTGCTGACTACCGTGGACATGCTCCTGGACCGCCTGCAACACAGCGTGCGGCGCATCCGCAACGTGCACCAGAGCAACGCCGTGTCGGTGCTGGCAACCCATGCGATGGCGCAGTTCTGGCTGTTTCCCAAGCTGATCGAGTTCAACAAGGCGCATCCCGGCATCGCCGTGCACGTGCATGCGATCAATGAGATGGACGAAGCCAGCCTGGTGGATTTCGACCTCGGCATCCTCTACGGCACCGGCGACTGGACCACGCTGAACAGCCGCTTCGTGCTGCCGGAAGTGGTCTACCCCGTCGCCCGGCCGGATTTCGACGCTTCCCGCATCATCACCCTCGACCAACTCGCCGCCGCCCCGCTGGTGCAGCTGGACACCTCGGCCTGGAGCTGCCTGGACTGGCACGACTGGTTCGGTCACTTTGGCAAGGACTACCAGCCAGCGGAAAGCGACCCGGTGTTCAACCAGCTCACCCTCGCCTACCGCGCCGTGCAGCAGGGTATGGGCATCGGCCTGGCCTGGGGCTTCATGGCGGACGAAGCCGTGAGCAATGGCGAGATGCAACGGGTGACGGACCTGGCCATGGTCACCGAGCGCGGCGAATACCTCGTGTCCCTGCGCCATCGCCATCTGTCACCGGCGGCGCAGCTGTTCCATGACTGGTTGCTGGGATCACTGGGACTGGAGAAAACGACCGCGTAGCAACTCGACCACCTGCTCGATCGATGGCCCCTGCACCGCTGGCGGCACGGGGGCTTCGCCGAACTCGCGCCAGATGAACAGGCTCAGCTCGGCGCCATCAGTCTGGGTGGCGGCATCTTCGACATGGGCGAACTGGCTCAACGAGCGATAGCGTTCGTCAGCCCAGAACAGTTCCTCCACCCAGGCGTACACCGGGATGAAATGGAAGTGGATGGGGAATCCCGGCGAATGCCCAAAACGACCGATGTACAGCCATTTGGGTTGCAGGGCCTCTTCGAGGATGCACTGGACTTTCGCCATCAAGACACCCATTTCCGCGAGCGCGGCGTCCGGCAGGTCGGCCAGGGACTCTACCGGCTGCCGAGACCCGAGCATCAGGTAGCCCGGCAAGGCGGACGCCAGATGGTGATTGAGCAGCCAATGCTCGGTCTGGTGGATGACGTGGGAGGAAGGAATCTGCATCGACTGGCGTCCAGCGTAAAACGGGTCGCCAGCCTAGCAGACTGAACCGGTGATACCGCTCCTGAGCGAGCCCTCAGGCGAGCGCGACCCAGCCGCGGAAGGCGAAGCCGACGTAGAAGACTTCGATACGGCTGAAACCGGCCTCCCAGAGCAGCGCTTCGTCCTGCTCGGGGGTGAGGATGTTCAGGTGCGTATCCACGGCGCTGCGGGCCTGCTGCGCTGTGGTCGGTTCCATGCCCGCGCTGACAGAGAAATCCGCGTAGCGCGACAGCCAGCGCGCCCGCTCACCAGCGCCTTGCGGTACACACAAATGCGCCATGACGAAGGCCGCGCCGGGCTTGAGCCGAGAGTGGATCTCGCGCAGCACGCGCAGGCGCTCCGATTCAGGCAGAAAATGCAGGGTCAGCAGACAGGCGCCACCGTCGAAGGGGCCCGGCGCTGCGTCGTCGATGTAGCCCTGCAGCAGGTCGACTCGCCGGGAGTTCGGCCCGAGCATCTGCGCCGCCACCGCGAGCATCTCGGCGGAAGGATCGACGCCGGTGAAGCGCCAGGCCGGCTGCGCCTCGGCGAAGGCTTGCAGCTCCATGCCGCCGCCCGCGCCAAGCACCAGCAGGTGGCCGTCGTGCGGCGCCTGCTCGGCCAGCAGGATCGCCGCCATGCGGTGCAGATCGAACAGACCGGGAACGAAGCGCGGCGGGTTTTCCGCGTAGCGCGCGGCGGCCTCGGGGTCGTGGAACGGGGCCATCAGTTCGGAGTGCTTCATGCAGATTCCTTTCCGGTCACTCGCTGGCTAACAGCTTCTTCAGCTCCCGCTCGCTCACGGCCTTGGCCATTGCGGTGAGGAACACCTTGAACAGCAGCCCGCAGAACATCGCCGTCAGCGCGATGGTGAAGAAGGTCGCCACCAGCCAGTCGACTGGCGCCCAGCCACTGGCGATCACTACCGGACGGTAGACCAGGGTGCCGGCGATCACCACCCAGTGGCTGAAGCAGTAGAAGCACTGGAACAAATGGCCGACCTGCGGATGGATTCTCCAGGCCAGCGCGCGCAGGGGCGCAAAGAGTTCGGTCTGGGTGACGGTCATGGACAGCGCGGAGGCGGCAATCGCCAGGGCAAGACAGGTCCACAGCGCGCCGGCTAGCGGCGCGCTCAAAAGATCGATCATGGAAGGGTTCCTGTGAAGATGAGTCGGGGCTTCGAATCTTTCGTTACTTTTAAAGTAGCTTGATTTGACACACAGGGTCAACGCCGATCATCGACCGGCATTTCAGCCAGCAACCATCAGTGGTTTTTCGGGTAGAGCGCGGTGAAGCGTTCGGCGAGATCGGCCAGGGACACGGCACCCAGTCGCTCCAGGAGGATGGCGGTAGCCTGCTCCATGGCGTCCTGCAGTGCGGCGTTGACCACCTTTTCCACCAGGCAGTCCGGGTGCACGTTGTCGAAGCCCATGGCGAACAGGCGCTCGCTGCCCACGGCGCGGTAGACGTCCAGCAACGTCACCTGGGCCAGATCGCAGTCCAGCGTCCAGCCACCGCCGTGCCCCTTCTCCGAGCGCACGTAGCCGGCCTCGCGCAGGCCGCCCATGGTCCGCCGCACCACGGCCGGGTTGGTGCCGAGCATCTGGGCGATGCGCTCGGAGGTCACGGGCTGGTCGTCGCGGGCCATGTGCAGCAGCACGTGGAGCATGCGCGAAAGGCGGCTGTCGGTTCGCACGGCAGGGTCTCGAAAAAGAATGCGGCTGCATCATCGCACCCGCCCCGGCGCGGTTCAAACCCGTCTGCCACTGGCATTGCCGCGGGAATGGGCGACAATGGCGGTCATCCATCCTCTTCCGCCTCGCCGCGAGCCTCCCGACCATGAACGATCTGTCCATCCAGCTGGTGCAGACCGGCCCTGAACACCAGGACCTGATCCGCAACCTCTACCAGTACTACGCCTACGAGTCGTCGGACTGGGAAGATGAGGACGTGGAGGTCGACGGCCGTTTCTACATCCACGAGGAGCACCTGGCGCGCTACTGGAGCGAGCCGGAGTGGAGCGCCAACTTGATCCTCGCCGACGGCTTCATCGCCGGCTTCCTGTTGGTGGAGGGCAGCGAGCTGCCGGGTATCGACGCGCTGGAGCTGTCGGACCTTTTCGTGCTGAAGAAGTACCGTCGCATGGGGATTGGCCGCGCCCTGGCCAACCAGGTGCTGCTGGGCAACCCCGGTCCGTGGCTGGTGCGCTTCTATGCCCAGGACGAGGTGGCAGCGGCCTTCTGGCAGGCCGTGTTCGCCGACCTGCCACGCCCGGTGCAAAGCATCGAGCCGGGCGACGACCCGCAACTGGTGAGCTACCTGATCAGCCCGGCAACGCACTGAAAGCGCTGTACGCCAGGATCAGTCTTCTGTCATTTCCGATCATTGAGCCAGCCGCCGGCCCGGCCGTATCGTCCTGAATGAACAACAAGAACTCTCAGGAGGTATTCCCGTGACCGCACTGAACCTGCACCCCCACGCCGCTGCTTCGCTGGCCAGCTGGCACCAGATGGTGGCCGCCAAGAACCTGTCCAACCTGCCTCAACTGCTGGCATCCAACGCGGTGTTCCGCTCGCCCATGGCGCACTCGCCCTACCCCGGCGCGCCGGTGGTCTCGACCATCCTCAACACCGTGCTGCAGGTGTTCGAGAACTTCACCTACCACCGCGAGCTCGCCACCGGCGATGGCCTGAACGTGGTGCTGGAGTTCAGTGCGACGGTGAATGGCAAGGACCTCAAGGGCATCGACATGATCCGCTTCGACGAGAGCGGCAAGATCATCGAATTCGAGGTCATGGTCCGCCCGCTCAGCGGCCTGCAGGCCCTGGGCGAGGAAATGGGCCGCCGCCTGGCGCCCTACCTGGCGGCAGCCAAGGCGCAGACCGCCAAGAGCTGATTGCCCGCCACGGGGATTTCTGCTGGGATGAGCCATCACCCGTTTCAAGGAAATCCCCATGGCCTCCTATGAGGAACTCTTCTCCATCGGCGAGGGCTTCGACGCCTTCGTCGCCCACGGCCTGCCCGGCGAGATCGCCGGCGTGCGCAAGGTCCAGCAGTTGCTGGCAGAGCCCGGCACGGTCAGCGCCAACACCCTGCAGCGTATCGAGGCCATCCAGGGCCGCTACCGCCTGCTGATCGCCGGCGAGATGTGGTGCCCGGACTGCCAGATCAACGTCACCGTGATGGACCACCTGCAGCGCCTGCAACCGCGCGTGGAACTGGCGGTGATCACCAAGGGGCGCGCCGAAGATGACCTGCGCGAACGCATGGAGCTGGATCGCATCCTGATTCCGGTGGTGCTGGTGCTCGACAGCGACTTCCTGCCGGTGGGCCGCTTCATCGAACGGCCGCTGGACGTGGTGGCGGGTGGTGATGCGCTCAAGCCCGCCTACCGTGCGGGCGAGTATCTGGAGAGCACGCTGGGCGATCTGCTCGATCTGTTCGAGAGAGCCGAAGGCCGCGCCTGAGGCGCAAGGTGGTGAACCTGTAGGAGCGAGCCTGCTCGCGAACCGCCCA
This sequence comes from Pseudomonas sp. PVC-3-1, assembly GCF_057444315.1. NCBI lineage: Bacteria > Pseudomonadati > Pseudomonadota > Gammaproteobacteria > Pseudomonadales > Pseudomonadaceae > Pseudomonas > Pseudomonas sp. PVC-3-1. The sequence goes on along the minus strand of NZ_CM172023.1, from coordinate 3,854,160 downwards.
ACGTCAGATACGCAGGGCGCATAACCTGGAACAGGTTATCCGCCGGCACTTCGCGGCGGATAACGCTGGCGCGTTATACGCCCTACGGGCTGAACCTGTAGGAGCGAGCTTGCTCGCGAACCGCCCCATACCGGAGTCACCGGCAGATTGTTCGCGAGCAAGCTCGCTCCTACAAACAACAAAAAAGCCCCGCGATGCGGGGCTTTTTATCGTTCAGGCCAGGCGGATCACATCGAGTACTTCACCGTGAACATCAGGTTGCGCGGCTCACCGTAGTTCAGGTTGCCGAAGCTGATGCCGCTGTAATAGTACTTGTCGAAGATGTTGTTGAAGTTCACCCGCGTGTCGATGTTCTCGTTGACCTTGTAGCCGAGCATGGCGTTGGTCACCGTGTAGCCCCCCTGCTGGAAGCCGGTGCTGGTGTCCTCGGTCTGGCTCTGGGTCACGAGGTTGCCCCCGACACGCCATTTGTGCAGTTCGCCCGGCAGGTTGTAGCTGGTGGCGAGCTTGAACAGGTGGCGCGGCTTGGTCGGGTCGAAGGGTTTGCCGACGTTATCCTCGTTGCTGTCGTGCTTGTACTTGGCGTCGACGTAGGTGTAACCCACCATGGCCTGCCAGTTCTCGGTCAGCGCGCCGCTCACTTCCATGTCCACGCCCTGGCTACGGACCTTGCCCGAGGCACGGGAGCAGTACATGGAGGTCGGCGAACTGGGGCACGGCGAGGGGCCACTGGTGTCGTCGGTGGCGCGGTTTTCCTGGTCGATCTGGAACAGCGCGATCTGAGTGTTCAGCGTGCCGCCGAAGTGCTCACCCTTCAGGCCAATCTCGTAGTTCTTGCCGGTGATCGGGTCGAGCAGACTGCCGCTGGCGTCGAAGTTGCTCTGCGGCTTGAAGATGTCGGTGTAGCTGGCATAGACCGAATACACATCGTTCAGGTCATAGACCACGCCGGCGTAACGGGTGACGTTGCGGGTGACCTTCTGGGTGCCAGTCTCGTTGTGCGGGTCGGCTTCGTACCAGTCCAGGCGGCCGCCGAGAATCACCTTGAGCGGGTCGGCGATGTTCAGGCGGGTGGTGACGTAGGCGCCCTTCTGCTCCTGGTCGAGCTTCATGCCCCACAGGTTCATGTCGATGTCCGGCTTGGCCACCGAGGACGGGTCCCATTTGGTCGGGTCGAACGGGGTGACCGGCGAGCCGTCCTTGTAGTACAGGTCGCCCCAGCCGCCGTGGCCATCGAAGCGCTCTTCGCGGTAGCTGCCGCCGAATACCAGTTCGTGCTCACGGCCGAAGGCCTGGAACGGCCCGTTGGCGAAGGCGTCGTAGCTCTGGTGGTCGTCGGTGTAGGAATACTGGCCCGGCCCCTGGATCATGGTCGGGCAGCCTTCGGTGTAGTAGCAGCTGTTGTACAGGCCCAGCATCTCGATGCGCGCCCACAGCTTGTCGGCGGCGACCTTCATCTGCCAGCCGTTGTCGAAACGGTGCACCACGTCGCCAAACAGGTGAGTGGTGGTGGTATCCCAGTAGGACCAGTCGGCGCCGTAGTAGTCGGAGCGCTTGAGGTCCAGGTGGCGACCGCCGAGCGGCGCCGGCAGGCCCACCCAGTTGTCGTTCTTGTTGTCGTTCTGGTAGGACGCACCCAGGGTCAGGGTGGTGTCCGGGTTCAGGTCCGCTTCGGTGATGCCGTAGAGCACACCGCGCTCGCCGCTGACCACATCCTGGAAGCTGTCACGGGTCTCATAGGCAGCCACCGCGCGACCGCGCAGGGTACCTTCGCTGTTCAGCGGGCCGGACACATCAACCTGGCTGCGATAGCGGTCCCAGGTGCCGGCGCTGCCTTCCAGGCTCATGTGGAAGTCCTGGGTCGGACGCTTGCGCACCATGTTGACGGCGGCGGCCGGGTTGCCCGCGCCCTGCATCAGGCCGGTGGCGCCGCGCACCACTTCGACGCGGTCGAACATCGCCAGATCGGCAGCGGAGATCACGTCCTGGGTGTAGGTAGAGATGCTGGTGGCCAGGCCGTCGTACATGATGTTGTCGACGTCAAAGCCGCGCGCCGCGTAGCTCACGCGGGCCGGGCCATACTGTTGCACGGTCATGCCGGTGACGCCGCGGATCGCATCGTCCAGGTCCTGCATGTTCTGGTCTTCCATCTGCTGGCGGGTGACCACGCTGACCGACTGCGGCGTCTCTCGGACGGTCATGTTCAGCTTGGTGGAAGTCTGCATCACGCCCGTGGTGTAGGAGCCGGTGCCTTCGGTGGTACCCGGCGCCACGCTGGCGGCGCCGACGATCTCGGTAGCGCCCAGGTCGACGCTGTCGTTGCCCGACGCGCCGCTGTGTGCGGTGCCACTGATCTGTGCGCGGTTGCCGTCGACAGTGCCCTGCAGGCCGCTGTCCGCCAGCAGACGATCCAGTGCCTCACTCGGCTCCATGCTGCCCTTGAGTGCCGGCGCGCCAACCTTGGCGACCTGGGCACGATCATAGGAAATCCGCATTCCAGTGGCGGATTGCAGTTGCTCCAGGGAAGCGGCCAGGGGCTGCTTGGGCAGGTCGATGGCCACGGGGGCGGCGACCGCGGAGAGAGCAAAGGTGGAGAGACTGAGCAGGAGAGCGCCCGAGGCTACATCTTTCATCTGCTGGAGGATCCTTCGGTACGAGGTTTGCGCTCTGTCGGCGCAATGACTCGGGTTGGCGAATGCCGGCGCGGTGGAACGCTGGCGGGGAGCCGAAGTGTATGCAGATGTAAATTCTTTGTAAATGCGAATTGTTTGTATCTTTAATCTTACCAGCCCACCCTTCGCGACGCCGACGCCTCCTTCAAAAAGCCGCACCGTGGTTGGATACAGCGTAGGAGCGGACCCTTCCCGCGATGGCTTCGCCCAGTGCGCTGACCTTCGCGGCGAATCGATCGTGAGTCCGCTCCTACCTAAACGCCCTCCGCTCCCGGAATTACTTGATGTACCAACCCCACGGCTGGTCGCTGAGGTACTCGGTGACCTGCTTGGTCTCCAGGTAGTTGTCCAGGCCCCACACGCCCAGTTCGCGGCCGATGCCGCTCTGCTTGTAACCGCCCCACGGCGCCTGGGTGAAGGTCGGTTGCGAGCAGTTGACCCAGACGATGCCGGCGCGCAGGCCACGGCTCACTCGCTGGCAACGCGCCGGGTCGGCGGACATCACCGCCCCCGCCAAGCCGAACTGGCTGTCGTTGGCCAGGCGCAGTGCCTCGGCTTCGTCCTTGAAGCGACGCACGGCGAGCACCGGGCCGAAGATTTCCTCGCGCCACACGGCGCTTTCCAGTGGCGCGTCGATGAACACCGTCGGCTCGACGAACCAGCCCTTCTCGCGGTGTGCCGGGCGCTTGCCGCCGGTGACAAGTCTGGCGCCATCACGCACACCAGCTTCGATGGCCTGCAGTACCTTGGCGTGTTGCCCGGCGCTGACCAGCGGGCCGAGCAGCACGCCCGGTTCCAGGCCGTTGCCGATGGTGATGCGACGGGCCTCCTCCACCAGGCGCTCGATCAGACGGTCGTGCAGGCCGTCCTGCACCAGCAGGCGCGAGGTGGCGCTGCACACCTGGCCCTGGTTCCAGAAAATACCAAAGAGAATCCATTCCACGGCCGCCTCGACATCCGCGTCATCGAAGACGATGAATGCCGACTTGCCGCCCAGCTCCAGGCTGACATTCTTGATGTCCTGGGCTGCCGCCTGCATGATCGCGCGCCCGGTCGGCACGCTGCCGGTGAAGGCCAGCTTGTCCACGCCCGGATGCGACGAGAGCGGGGAGCCGGCATCGCGGCCCAGGCCGGTTACCACGTTGAGCACGCCCTTCGGCAGGCCGACCGCATCCGCGGCGGCAGCCAGTTCCAGGGAGGTCAGCGGCGTCAGCTCCGAAGGCTTGAGTACGGCGGTGCAGCCTGCGGCCAGCGCCGGTGCGACCTTCCACGAGGCCATCAACAGCGGGTAGTTCCACGGGATGATCTGCCCCGCTACGCCGACCGGCTCGCGCAGCACGCGGCAGGCAAAACGCTCGTCGGGCAGCGCGACCACTTCACCTTCGTCATTCAACCCTTCAGCCAGCTCGGCGTAATAGTCGAAGCAGCCGATGGCATCGTCGATGTCCCACTGCGCCTCGGGCAGCGGCTTGCCGTTGTCCTGGACTTCCAGGCGCGCCAGGTCCTCGCGGCGGCCTCGCAGGTTGTCGGCAATGGCGCGCAGGTAACCGGCGCGCTCCTTGCCCGTGCTAAGGCCCCACTCGCCTTCATCGAAAGCCCGGCGCGCGGACTGCACAGCGCGATCAACGTCCTCGCCGGTGGCAGCGGCAACTTCGGTCAGCACCGCTTCGCTGGAGGGTTCATACACCTCGAAGCGCCCGCCTTTCGCGGGAGCCTGCCACTGGCCGTCGATATAGAGCTGGTCGCGCATGCGAAGGTCTCCTGAGTTTGTTGGAATGCTTGTGGGGCGAGCATAGGGAAATGGCCGCTGGATTGATAACGCGGGCGCCCTGCATGCGGGCACGCGCGGAGCGGCCCCGAAACGTTGTAGGGGCTGCCTTGTAGGAGCGAGCTCGCTCGCGAACCGCCCAGCTGCGGAGCCGAGGGGAAGATCCGTTCGCGAGCAAGCTCGCTCCTACAAGGTTCGTCATTGCGACGACGAAGCGGCTCGCTGTTCAAGATATGCCTTGGGCGACAGTCCCGTCTCCTCACGGAAGCAGCGGTAGAAGGTGGACAGCGAGCGGAACCCGGCCGCCCGCGCCAGTTCGTCGATGCGCGTGACGCTGGTGGCGCCGTCCAGCTGGCCGAGCAGGTGGCGCAGGCGCAACTGGTTCAGGTACTGGTAGAAGCTCAGGCCCAGCACCTGGTTGAGGAAGTAGGAAATCTGGTTGCGCGTATAGCCGGTGGCCGCCGCCACCTGGGGCATGTCCAGGTCGGGGTTGAGGAACGGCCGGTTCTGCTGGAAGTACTGCTGGATGTCGCCGCCCAGCTGGCTCAGTTGCCGCGCGGAAAGCCCCAGGCGGCTACCGGCCATGCGCGGTTGCGGCTCATTGGCAGGCTTTTGCGCCTGACCGACCAACGCGGCGTGCTCGTTGACCCGGATAATCCGACCATTGCGTACGGTGTAGGCCTCAGTGGTGCGGAACGACACCAGCCCCTGGGTGCCGCGCAGGGTCACCTGGTACTGCAGGAAAGCGGTGTCGCCGTCCACCCGCAGACGGTCGGTGTAGACCTGCGACTCGTCCCCCGCCGCGGGCATGCTGGTCTGCAGGTATTCGCGCAGCTCGCCCGGCACAATCCGACGCCCCTGGAAGAAGTCGTTGTACTCCACTTGCGGATCGAACAGCGCCATCAGCGCCTCGATGTCATGGCGACGCCACGCCTGGTGATAACGCATGACCACGGCGTGAGTAGCGGCGCTGGCCGGGTCGGGCTGATGGGTCGTGCCTTCGAGCGTGGCACTCCAGCCCTGTTCTTCGCTCATTGTTTTCCCCTGCCGGCCGAGGCCGGCTGCTCCTGCTCCGGGCGTGCCCGCAAAAAGCGGCGGACCGTATGCCTGGCTCCCGGAAGCGATTACAAAACCCGGACGCGGCCCGAAGACCGCTCCTTCTTCCGACATTCTGCCGGAGTTTTCCGATGATATCCGCCCTTCTTGCGCACGCCACTCCCCGCCCTTTCTGGCTCGACACCCTCGATCCCGCTCCCGCCGCACCGGCGCTGGAAGCAGATCGCCGCTTCGACCTGGTAGTGGTCGGCGGCGGTTTCACCGGTCTCTGGACCGCCCTGCACGCCCGCCAGCGCTGGCCCGGCGCGAGCATCGCGGTGGTCGAGGCGCGCCGCTGCGGCGGTGAGGCCAGCGGGCGCAACGGCGGCTTCTGCGCACCGAGTATTTCCCACGGCGTAGGCAACGCCCTGCGCCGCTGGCCGGAAGAAGCCGAAACCCTGGTGCGCCTGGGGCGCCAGAACCTCGACGAGTTCGAGGCGGACCTGAAGCGCTTTGGCATGAGCGTGGAGTTCGAACGATGCGGCAAGCTGAGCGTCGCCATGCAGCCCTGGCAGGCCGATGGCCTGCGCGGCATGCAGCGTAACTACCAGCGTTTCGGCATTGACTGCGAATGGCTCGAAGGTGCGGAACTGGCGCAGAAACTGGACTCGCCAATGTACAAGGCCGGCGTGTTTGAGCCCAACTATGCGCTGCTCAATCCGGCGAAGATGGCCGCCGAGCTGCGTCGCGTGTGCCTGGAGCAAGGCGTTGAGCTGTACGAGAACACTCCCGTGCACGAGTTGCACCAGCGCGGCGACCGCCTGATGCTGCGCTGCGACCGTGGCGAACTGGAGGCCGGGCAGATAGCCCTGGCGACCAACATCGCAGCGCCGCTGCTCGGCCACCTGAATTCCAGCGTGATCCCGGTGTACGACTACTCCCTGGTCACCCAGCCGCTCACCGATGATCAGCTGCGCGCCATCGGCTGGGTCGACCGCTACGGCATTGCCGATGCCGGCAACCAGTTCCACTACCTGCGCAAGACTGCCGACAACCGCATTCTCTGGGCCGGCTTCGACGCCATCTACCACTTCGGCAGCCGCCGCGATGAAGCCCTGACCCAGCGCCCGGAAAGCTTCCAGCGCCTGGCCGAACAGTTCCGCGAAGCCTTCCCCCAACTCGGCCCGGTGGAGTTCAGCCATGCCTGGGGCGGCATCATCGACACATCCGCGCGCACCACACTGTTCACCGGCTGCGTGCTCGGCGGACGGGTTGCCTATGCACTGGGCTTCACCGGCCAGGGCGTGTCGGCCAGCCGCTTTGCCGCGCTGAACATGCTTGACCAACTGAGCGGCGAACGCACCGAACGCACCGAGCTGCGCATGACCTCGCAGAAGCCTTTCCCCTTCCCGCCCGAACCGCTGCGTTACCTCGGCGTACGCCTGGCCCAGCGCTCGCTGGCCAAGGAAGACCGCACCGGACGCCGCGACCTGCTGCTCAAGACCTTCGATGCCTTCGGCATCGGTTTCGATTCCTGATGGAGAACTTCATGTCCACCCTGCCTCGCCACGTCATCGACTTCGCCAACCCCGAACTTGCCCCGCAAGAGCGCGAGATCAACGACCCGGCCATCGTTGATGCGCCCTACCAGAGCCGCAGCTGGCGGCACTTCGCGGCGCCGGAGAAAAACGCCATCGCCGGCATCTGGGAGGCCGGCGTGCACCTGGAACGCTGCGAGTGCGACTACGACGAGCTGTGCCACATCCTCGAGGGCACTGTGCGCCTGACCGACGCCGACGGCGTGGCCAAGACCTTCGGGCCGGGGGATTCCTTCGTGGTCGCGGCAGGCTTCAAGGGCACCTGGGAAAACCTAACGCCGGTACGCAAGGTGTACTTCATTCTCGGCTGAGTTCAGCTTTGCGCTGGTTCGCGAGCAAATTCGCTCCTGCATCCGACCTGTAGGAGCGAGCTTGCTCGCGAACGAGTCCTCCACCAGCCTAACCGGCAAGCTGCCGTCGATGCCTGCCTTCTCACGAGTTCAGGCAGGCGCATGTGGCGGCGCCGGCTTCCGGAGCCTGCGCCAGGTTCAGGGATGCCGGCAGGCCGTACGTCAACTCGAATTCCAGGTTCAGTGGCAAGCGCTATAACTACCGGAACGAAACGGCAGGTCGCTCAGGAACAACCCTGCAGCGATGGCCCCTGTTGGCGTTTCTTCCCAGCACGGATCAGGTTCTTTGAACCTGATCGGCGCCCGTGGCGCGGAGCGGTGTGATGAGTTCCAAGGTATGGCGATGGACTCGCAGGAGTCTTCCTGGCTGCATCGGGCTGGCGTTGCTGATCGCCCCGCTTTACGCCAGCGCCCAGTTCAAGTGCCAGACCCGCGACGGCACTGTCAGCCGTTCCAACCCTGCCATCAGCGGCGCACGCTGCACCCAGCAGACTGGCAAGACAGGTGCCGCCGCCCGATCGAAGGCCACGCCCATACTCGAGCGAAACGACACTCCGGGCGCAGAGCGGATTCGGGTGTACACCTTCGTCCACAAGGGCGTTCGGCAATACGTGAGCCGACGCCCCGTCGGGATTACCGCGCGGGTCGATATCATCGAGGTGAACTACATCAAGGGCTGCTACCTGTGCCGGATGCCAAAGGATTTCAGGGTCGCCTCGCTGCCCTTGGACACCCGATCCTATCGACGGGAGATCGAAGCCGCATCGATCTCCTATGGCGTCGACAGGGCACTGGTGCGCGCGGTGATTCATGCCGAATCGGCGTTTCGCCCAGACGCGATCTCCCTGGCCGGCGCCCAGGGGCTGATGCAGTTGATGCCCGAGACCGCCGAGCGCTTCAGCGTCAACGATCCGTTCGACGCGCGGCAGAACATTCGCGGTGGCGTGCGCTATCTGGCGTGGCTGCTCAAGCGTTTCAACGGTAACCAGACGCTGGCGTTGGCGGGCTACAACGCCGGCGAGATGACCGTGGACAAGTACAACGGCGTACCGCCCTACGAGGAGACGCAAACCTATGTCTCCCGCGTGCAGTCCCTGACCGAGCGCTATCGCAACAATCGCTGATCCGTACGCATCACTGCAGGAGCGAGCCTGTTCGCGCGCCCAACCAATGCCGGCCATGCCGGCTCATCGCGGGCGGAGTCCGCTCCTACGCGAGGTCATGCGACGGAGCCAACCCTGCAGGAGCGAGCTTGCTCGCGAACAGCCCAGGCGTCGCTGCCAAAGCGGTTCGCGAGCAAGCTCGCTCCTACAAAAGAGCTCAGTCGCTGGCCAGCTCGAACAGCTGCCAGCGCACCGAGCTGACGCCTTTCTCCAGGCTGATGCGGCTGACCATGCGTTCCAGCTGGCCGGCGGCGCCGTGGCCGCCGAGCAGCTCGGCGCGCACTTCCAGTTTCGCCGGGTTGGCCTGGTCCTCGCTGTGCAGTGATTGCAGGCGCAGTTCGCTGCTGTCCAGGCTGTGCAGCATCAGGCTGCGCACCTGGATTTCGTCCTCTGCACGGCAGACGATGGCGACGCCATAGCGCTGCTCCGCCTCGCTGGCCGGCAGTACGTCCTGATGATTGATGCGCTGGGCAATGTCACGCAGCAGAATGTTGGCGCACAGCACCACCACGCTGCCCAGCGCCGCCTCCAGCAACAGCCCCATGCTGCACAGCACACCGATGGCGGCGGTACACCAGAGTGTGGCGGCGGTGTTCAGGCCGCGCACGTTCAGGCCATCACGCATGATCACGCCACCACCCAGGAAGCCGATGCCGGAGACCACGTAGGCGGCGATGCGCGGCGCATCCGCCGAGAGCCCCGGCATGGCCTGGGTCATCAGCACGAACAGGCAAGCGCCAGTGCTGACCAGCGCGTTGGTGCGCAGGCCGGTAAGGCGCTGGCGCAGCTGGCGTTCGGCGCCGATCAGGGCGCCGAGGATGAGTGCCGCGGCGACCCGCAGCAGGAAGATTTTCCAATCCATGTTCCACCTCGTTTGCGGCGCACAGCCGCTCCATGCGCCGGGCGATGCCGGCGCGCATTCGGGTGATGGATTGCGAGGGAGCGAAGGGTCGGTTGGCCCCGCAGGGGAATGGTGAGACGTCATCCCGTGGCGGGATGCGTATCGCCACTGTCCGCAACGCAGCGAGACAGTGGCAGGGTTCTGCCGGACGGCTCGCTGTTCAGACCTGTCGCAATCGACCAGGGCAAGTGTCCAAGGCAGGACTCCTTCGTAGATTCAAAAAAAGCGACCGGACCCGGTGTGAGCACTGCCCGGGACAGCTCCGGCCGCGAGTCGTCATCATCCCAGGCTTGCCTTAAGGAATGCTTATGAGCCGCTACGCCAGCGCGCCGGGGTGGTGCCGGCCCGCGCCTTGAACAGTCGAACGAAGAAACTGACGTTCTCGTAGCCGACCTCGGCGGCGATCTCGCGCACCGACAGCGAAGTCGCCAGCAGCAGCTTCTTCGCCTTGTCGATGCGCACCTGCTGCAGGTACAGGTTCGGCGGCAATCGGGTTGCCTCGCTGAAGCGGCGCTTGAAGGTCCGCTGGCTGACGCCGGCCTGGCGCGCCATGCGCTCGATTGTCAGCGGTTCGGCGTAGTGGCTTTCGATCCAGTCCTGCACCCGCAGCACGGTGTCGTCGCAATGGTTGCGATGGCCCGGCAGGATCGGACCGAGACGGTGCGGGTCCGCCACCAGCAGGTGAGTGGCGCAGAGTTGGGCAAAGCGGTCGCCGCGGTCGCGGGCGAGCACGTCCAGCAGGGCGTCGAAACAGCCATTGAGCGAACCGGTACTGTACAACCCGCCCTCCTCCAGGAAGGATTCCCGCGCCACGAAGCGGCACGCCGGATAGCGCTTGCCCAGTTGCCGGACGAAGGCCCAGTGTGTGGCCAGCAGCCCGCCATCCAGGCGCCCACTCGCCGCCAGCCATGCAGCGCCGGTGGTCAGCGCCAGCACCCGCGCGCCGGCATCGATGCGCTCGCCCAACCATTCCAGCACTCGTGCATCGGGCACGAAGCTGGTCAGGCGCGGCCCCTCGATGGCCGGCAGGACAATCAGCGAGGCCGCCCCGGCGTCCGCCAGCGAAGACTCCGCCGTAATGACGTGGCCACCCGCGGCCAACACCGGCGCGCCATCGACAGCCACCAGCCGCACCGCGAAGGACTGCTCGACGCCCAGGTGCTGCTCCAGCAACGCCGCAATGCGGAAGAAGTCCGCGGCGGAAAACAGCCCCATCGCCCAGCAGCCCTCATAGGCCAGAATCGCTACCTGCTTCATTCATTCCCCTGGCCCGATCGGACTATGCATGCGCCCTTCTGAACATCGCCGCGGGCCCCTGGCCGGAATACTATGACCGAACCCACCGCGAGTCAGTACAGGAGAGCGTCATGTCGTTGCCCGTCAGCCCCCGGGAACACTGGATCAGCAGCGAAAAGGGCCAGTTGTTCGCCCAGGACTGGACGCCCGCCGAAACCACCGGCGAGCCGATCCTGCTGCTGCATGATTCACTGGGCTGCGTGACGCTGTGGCGCGACTTCCCGGAACAGCTTGCGCGCTCTACCGGTCGCCAGGTAATCGCCTACGATCGCCTCGGCTTCGGTCGCTCGGATCGCTATCCCGGCGCCCTGCCCCTGAACTTCATCGACGATGAGGCACGTACCTTCCTCCCCTTGCTGCAACAGCACTTCGGCTTCGAGCGTTGCGTGGTGTTCGGCCACAGCGTCGGCGGCGCCATGGCTGTGGCGTGCGTGGCACTGCATCCGCAGGCATGCGCCGCGCTGATCACCGAGTCGGCCCAGGCCTTCGTCGAACACCGGACCCGAGACGGCATCCGTGCCGCGGAGATGGAATTTGCCCGCGAGGGGCAGTTGGAACGCCTGCAGAAGTACCACGGCGACAAGGCCTTCTGGGTGCTGCGCGCGTGGGTCGACACCTGGTTGTCCGACGACTTCAGCGACTGGAATCTGGATGCCGAACTGGCGCAGGTGAAATGCCCGATCCTCAGCCTGCACGGCGAGCAGGACGAGTACGGGTCGGCCGCACATCCGCAACGCTTCACCTCGGTGCCCGGCGTACCGACGATGCTCAGGCTGCTGCCCGACTGCGGCCACGTTCCGCACCGCGAGCAACAGGCGGAGGTGTTGCTCGCGGTGGCCGAGTTCCTTCAGCGGTATCTGTCCTAGGCCCCGGTATTCGTGGGCTGCAGGGTTTACCGTCTGGCTGGAAAAATGAATCTAACTGCGCCAGGTACAGTCACAACGTCCAGGCGCAGTCGCCTCGCCTTCTTTCACTGAATCAGGGGCGGCCTGAAGGGCGTCGTTGCAGGGTTCGCAGATTGAACTCAAGCAACGGCAAGGCTGATTCTGCTGCGCAGGTAGGTTCGATCATGTGCCGCCTTTTTATTCCGCTCTTGCTGCTCGCGCTGTTGGCATCCCATTGCTCCGCTGCGCCCATCGGCACCTCGACCGACCAAAAGGCCCAGGCCGCGGAGCACAAAGCCGAAGTGCTGGAGCAGCAGGTCGCCCACCCGGCCACAGCAGTGGCCAGCCCGGCGCCCATCACCCAATCCGAGGTCAAGGCGCTGGATCCGGCGGGCAAGGCGCCACTGGACGACGCCCTCACCGGCCTGTCGCGGACCATCTACTGGGAAGCCAAGGGCGGCGGCAAGGCGGATATGGAGGCGGTGGCCAATGTAGTGCTCAACCGCATGGGCCACGGCGGCTTCCCCGACACCGTGTGCGGTGTGGTCAAGCAGGGGCAGGAACAGAAGCACTGCCAGTTTTCCTGGTGGTGCGACGGCCGCTCCGACCAGGTGGAAGAAAAGAACCGCTACGACATCGCCAAGGAAATCGCCCGCCGGGCATTGAACCAGCAGTTGAACGACCGCACGCGCGGCGCCATGTACTTCCACGATCGCCACGCCTCGCCGTCCTGGGCGAAGCAATACATCCGCACGGCCGAGACCGACGAGTTCGTCTTCTACAAGCCGCGCGGCGGTGATGCGCGCTAGGGTTCTTTCAGTTGGCGGCGCTGGAACCGTCGCGCTGGGCGTCCATCCAGCGCACCAGGGCCTCGCCGAACTCCGGCGGTGCCTTGCGCCCGACGCGGCGCGCGAGGTCGAGCACGGTGTGCTGGGCCAGGGCTTCTTCCATGCGTTTCTGCGCCGTGAGCATGACCGCGTGGATCGAGCAGGTGCCGCAGGTCGCCCACTCCGGCGGCGATCCGTCGAACACCGCGCAGCGGCCACGGATATCGCGGCATTCGAAAATCTGCTTGTCGCCGTCGATGGCCTTGACGATATCCAACACGGTGATTTCGTCCGCCGGCCGCGCCAGACGGAACCCACCGCGCACGCCTTCGGTAGCAGCCACGAGACCGGCCTTGGCCAGCTTGGTGAAAACCTTGGCAAGCAGTTCCTGGGGCACACCCTGCAGCTCCGCCAGCGCACGCACGCTGGAGTCGCGACTGTCGCCCTTCTCGTCTGTCAGGAAGAGCAGGCAGTGAATGCCGTACTCCACCCCCGCGCTGTACAAAGCCATCACAAACTCCGCCTAGATTAGTCGCATTATTTTCCGACCACACCGGGTATCCGGCAAGCACTTAAGCACGCCTCCTGACGAGCTGTCACCCACGACACGGGCTCCCCTGCACTTCCTGGTACTTTCCACATAAATAGAAGCAGCGGCGCGTCCCCCAGCGCAGCCGTGACGAACGGTCGGAGTTTGAGGCAAAAATCGGTTGCGCCAGACAACTACGACCAATATAGTCGCAGTTATCCGAGGCGAGCCGGGAAGCGAACCGCTCCGATGTCAGGCACTCGGGAACCCAACAACCTGGATTCATCCTTTTCGTCGGAGAGCACCATGAAACAACGCATCCTGATCGTCGGCACCGGTTTCGCTGGTATGTGGAGTGCCCTGAGCGCCACCCGTCTGCTCGATATGCACCAGCGCGGCGACGTTGAAGTCGCAGTGCTCGCGCCCCAGGCCGAACTGCGCATCCGCCCGCGCTTCTACGAGCCGAACGTGCACCAGATGGCCGCTCCGCTGGGCGATCTGTTCGGCGCAGTGGGCGTGACCTTCATCCAGGGCACCGTCGAACAGATCGACGTCGACGGCCGCCAACTGGATTACCGCGACGCCAGCGGCGCGATTGCCACCCTGGGCTTCGACCGCCTGATCCTCGCCAGCGGCAGCAAGGTCGCCCGCCCCGCCCTGCCAGGCATCGAACACGCCTTCGACGTGGATGACATCGACCAGGCCGTTCGGCTCGAGAAGCACATCCGCGCGCTGCCCCGGCTGCCGGCGTCAGAAGCACGCAACACCGTAGTCGTCGCCGGCGGCGGATTCACCGGGATCGAGACCGCCACCGAAATGCCGGCGCGCCTGCGTGAAGTGCTGGGCGCGGATGCTCAGGTGCGGGTGATCGTGATCGATCGCGGCGCCGAAATCGGCGGTGCGCTCGGCGTGACCTCGCAGTCCGTGGTGGCCGAAGCCTCCGCCGAACTGGGCGTGGAATGGCGCCTGAAGTCGTCGGTGGAATCCATCGACGAGAACGGTGTGACGCTCTCCAGCGGCGAGCGCATCGACGCGAAGACCGTGATCTGGACCGCCGGCGTACGCGCCAGCTCGCTGACCGAACAGGTTGCCGGCGAGCGCGACCGCCAGGGCCGCCTGCACGTAGACCGCAATCTCCAGGTGATCGGCCAGGACGTGGTGTTCGCTACCGGCGACGTCGCCTACGCCGCGGTGGACGACGCCGGCAACTACGCGCTGATGACCTGCCAGCACGCCATCGCGCTGGGCCGTTCGGCCGGCAACAACGCCGCCGCCGACCTGCTGGGCGTGGCGCCCATCCCCTATAGCCAGCCCAAGTACGTGACTTGCCTGGACCTGGGCGCCTGGGGTGCGCTGTTTACCGAAGGCTGGGATCGCCAGGTGCGCTTCCAGCGCGAGGAAGGCAAGAAGATCAAGACCGAGATCAACACCGTGTGGATCTACCCGCCGGCCGCCGATCGCGCCACCGCGCTGGCGGCGGCCGACCCGATGATTCCGGTCGTGGCCTGATGGGTTGAGCAGAGCCCCGGTTGGCGCAAGCCTTCCGGGGCTTTTCATAAGCGTGCGCTATCTGCACGCCGATACAAGCAACGAGCGTAGGAGCGGACTCTGTCCGCGATCGGTTACCGGCGACTCCGACGTTGGGCGGTTCGCGAGCAAGCTCGCTCCTACAGGTATCGGCGTCGCTGAGACTGGCCGTTACGCGGCAGGTGAAAAAAACGGCACTCCGCAGGCCCTTCCGCGATCCATTACGGAAGAGTCTTCGAGGAGCCGCCATGAGCACACCGCCGGAGCTGCTGGAGCTTCCCCCCGACCTGCACTACGTCGACGACAGCCTGCCAGGCATCAGCCGACGCCGCCTGCGTGGGCGCTTCGTCTACTTCGATCCGGGCGGCGAGCGCATCCGCGTGGAAGCGGAGATCGAGCGCATCAATCGCCTGGCGATTCCGCCGGCGTACATCGATGTGTGGATCTGCATCGACCCGCTGGGCCACCTGCAGGCCACCGGGCGCGATGTGCGCGGACGCAAGCAGTACCGCTACCACCCGCGCTGGACCGAGGTGCGCGACTGCGCCAAGTACGAGCGTCTGCTGCGTTTCGGACAGCGCCTGCCAGCCTTGCGCAGGCACATCGAACAGGACCTGGCCCTACCGGGCCTGGGCGCGGAAAAGGTCATGGCGACCGTAGTCGCCTTGCTGGACCGCACCCTGATCCGCATCGGCAACCAGCGCTACCGCAAGGAAAACCGCTCCTTCGGCCTGACCACCCTGAACAATCGCCATGTCGAGGTACAGGGCACGCGCATCCGCTTCGCCTTTCGCGGCAAGAGCGGCGTGAAGCACAGCGTGGACATCGAGCACCCGCGCCTGGCGCGCATTCTCCGGCGCTGCCTGGAATTGCCCGGCCAGCAGCTGTTCCAGTACCTGGATGAAGACCGCCAGCGGCACATGATCGACTCCCGCGACATCAACGCCTACCTGCGCGAGCACGCCGGCGAGGAGTTCACGGCCAAGGACTACCGCACCTGGGCCGGCACCACCCTGGCCCTGGAGCACTGCCGCAAGACCCGCTGGGTAGACGGGAAAAGCGCTAGCCGTCAGCTCAAGGAAATCATCCAGCAGGTAGCCGACGAGCTGGGCAATACCCCGGCGATCTGCCGCAAATGCTACGTGCACCCGCGGGTGATCGAGGCCTTCCTCGCCGGGGAGCTCGACGGGCTGCGCAAGGCGCGCAAACGGCAGAACCTGAGCGCCGAGGAAGCCACGCTGCTGGCGTTCCTGTCCCGTCCCCCACCATGAGATGCGCCGCGGGCACGCAACTTCAATGACAGCAAGATTGTTCAAGCCAGGCCCTGCCGGTTTCTGCCACGCTGAAGGCACTTACCTGCCTGCAAGAAACGTTCATGTCCCACGATCAGCTTCCCTCACGCGCTTTCCTCAGGGGCGCCATCGACATCATGCCGCTGTCGCTGGCGGTCCTGCCCTGGGGCCTGCTCGCCGGCTCCCTGGCCATCGACGCCGGGCTGTCGCCGCTGCACGGCCAGGGCCTGTCCGCCATCGTCTTCGCCGGTGCGGCGCAACTGGTGGCCATCGGCATGCTCAAGGGCGGCGCCGGGTTCTTCTCGATCATGATCACCACGCTGCTGCTCACCTCCCAGCATCTGCTCTACGGGATGACCATGCGCCCGGTGATCTCCGGCCTGCCGGGGCGCTGGCGCGCGGGGCTGGGCTTCCTGCTCACCGACGAGCTGTTCGCCCTCACCAGCGGCCATGACCGCGAAACCTTCAACCGCTGGTACGCACTGGGCGTCGGTCTGACGTTCTACATCGCCTGGAACCTCTTCACCCTCGCCGGCGTGCTGGTGGGCACCAGCATTCCCGGGCTGGAACACCTGGGGCTGGACTTCTCCATCGCCGCTACCTTCGTCGCCCTGATCGTGCCGGTGGTGAAGAACATCCCGACGGTGGTCTGCGTCGCTGTCTCGCTATTTTGCTCAGTGCTGCTCAGCTACTGGCAGGTCGGTTCGGCGCTGGTGCTTTCCGGGCTTGCGGGAATGTTCGCCGGTTTCCTCTGCCAGAAATTCTCGGGGGTGCGCGCATGATGGTCTGGGCAGTGATTTTCGGCATGGGCCTGATCGTGTTCTTCAACCGCTATGTATTCCTCGAACCGCGCCTGCCAATCCGCCTGAGCAGCAACGTTCGGCAGTTCCTCGGCTTCGCCGTTCCGGGCATGCTCACCGCGATCTGCGGCCCCATCGTGTTCCTGCCCGAACACCAGCTGAACCTGCGCCTGGACAACCCCTACCTGCTCGGCGCCGTCGTCGCGGTTGCGCTGGTGCTGTGGACGCGCAACGTACTGCTCAGTGTGCTCCTCAGCATGGGGGCGTTCTATCTGCTGCGCTGGTGGTTGTAGCGCTGGCACTTCCTTCAAATGAATGATGAGTGGCTTCGGTGGCGGAGCTAGGCTGAGCGGGGGGCCACTCTTGCCGGAGCACTCAACATGACCGTCGTCAATGGTAAAGATCTGCGCGCAGTCCAGCCCGGCGAAACCTTCGCCGAGGCACAAGTCCTCTACGGCCTGGGCTTCAGCCTGCAACCAAGGGAAGTGAAGGTCTTCAAACCTACCGGTGCTCCGGTGATCTTCTATGACGTATTCAAGGACGGCGAGCAGAATCGCTCCGGCATCGCCAGCCTCGTGCTGGAACCCGATGCCAGCCAGGTCCAGGACGTTGGCCACGCCTGCGCCAATCTGGCTGAAAGCTGCAAGGACCCTGAGCTGCTGGCACAGGTTGGCGAACTCCTCATCGCCCACGGCTACGAGCAGGGCTTGCCCAGTGTGCGCATCGTGGTCCCGGCCGCCGACGCCAAGTCCGTGGCCGCCTGCGAAGCACAGAACAACACTTGCCGACGCCAGCAGAACGAGTACGGCGGCCAGCAGTTCGCCTGCTTCGACTATCCGGCCAACGGCGACTGATCGCGCCGCGTATCAGCCCGGTGTCACGGTCGGCACTGCAGGCAATCGGTAGTACGCCAGCACCAGCTGCACCAGCGCTTCCTCGATGCCCTCACGCCGTCCCGGCGCCAGGGCATCGGGATCTTCCAGCAGGGCACGCAGCACACCGCCGACCGCGTGGGCGAGGACGAAGACCTCGGCCTCGGCGAGCTTACGCAGTTGCTGGTCGTGGCCGATCAGACCGTGGGTCACCAGGTGGGTCATGATGCTGCCGCGCAAGGCGGGCAGCGGGCTGCCGCCGCCACGGGTCATCAGGTAATGCATCAGCGCCTTGTGCGCGCCGGTGCGTCCGCCGTAGGCGCTGACGGCGGCGTGGATCACCGCGCGGATACGCTCGCCGGGCGTTTCCGGCGGGCGGCTGGTGAGCGCGCCCATGATGCCGCTGGCCAGCGCCGCCAGTTCGCGCCGGGCCAGTTCGTCGAGGATACGCTCCTTGTTGGGGAAGTACTGGTACAACGAGCCAACGCTGACCCCGGCCAGTTCCGCCACGTGGTTGGTGGTGAAACCTTCCAGGCCGTGACGTTCCAGGATGCGCCGGGACGCCTCCAATATGAGCTCAACTTTCTCCAGCGCCCGCGCCTGCCGTGGCAGACGACGGTTATCTGGCTGATTTTCCGCTGTTTTTCGGTTCACCTGGGGCCACCGGGAAAGCGAGTACAGCAAACACCGCGTCCTTCCTATCATGGCAGCCACAACGAAGCCGGCAAGGCGAGCGGATGAACCGCAGCGGCCGGCCCGGGAGAACCTGCCATGAGCCACAAGAGCCATACCGCCCAACTGGACGACGACATCTGCGTGCATATCTTCGCCGCGTCCGGCGCCATGGTCGGCGTGTGCCTGACCGTGGTCGGCATCCTGCGCATCATCGTTGGTCAGCACCGCGTCGACCTGATCGGCCAGGACATGCTCGCGGTGAACACGGTGATCTACCTGGCCACCACCCTCGCCGCCTACTTCGGCCTGCGCACCCGCAAGGTGCAGCGCAATCACCGTCTGGAACGCGTCGCCGACACCCTGTTCCTGGTGGGGCTGAGCATCACCACCCTGACGACCGCCTTCATCGCCTGCGCGATGTCCTGCTGCTGAGCCAACGATTGAATTTCCCTACCGCTATGTAGAAATATATATGGCGATAAGGTTGTCGCTCAGAGAGAAGAAAAATGAACACCGCCGTGTACGCCAAGGAAGCCGTCGGCGCGAATTACGCGCTGGAATCGATGCAATACGCCCAGGCCCGCACCTGGGAAGCCGTGGACGCCATTGCCGCCGCGATCCTCCCCGGCATGACCGAACTGGAGGCCGTCGCCATCGGCAAGCAGGTGCTCGCCGACCTGGGCATGGAGCGCATCTGGCACCCGCTGCTGATCCGCTTCGGCGCCAACACCCTGAAGACCTTCAAGCAGCGCTCCGAGGGCAACCCGGTGCTGGGCGAGAACGACATCTTCTTCATCGACATGGGCGTGGTCTGGCGCGGCCACGAGGGCGACGCGGGGGCCACCTTCGTCACCGGAGATGACCCGGAAATGGCTGCCTGCGCCGCGGCGGCGAAAACGCTGTTCGAACACGTCGAGGCGCGCTGGCGCGAGACCGGCTGCAGCGGCGTCGAGCTCTACGACTTCGCCCACCAGCAGGCCGAGGCCATGGGCTGGAAGCTGAATCTGGATATCAAGGGCCATCGGGTCAGCGACTTTCCCCACGCCATCTACCGCGCAGGCGACCTGGGCGACTATGCCGAGCATCCCCATGGCGGCCTGTGGATCCTGGAAATCCAGCTCGCCCACCCGAACAAAGCCTATGGCGCCTTCTACGAAGACCTGCTGGCCTGACCCGGAGCCCCCGCGATGAGTGAAAACGTACTGCTGTTCTCCTACGGCACCCTGCAGGACAAGGCCGTGCAACTGGCCAGCTTCGGCCGCGAGCTGCACGGCCGCGCCGACGCGCTGGTAGCCTTTCGTACCGACTGGGTGGAAATCACCGATCCGGCGGTGCTCGCCACCAGTGGCAAGACCCATCACCCCATCGTCCAGTACAGCGGCGTGGAGGCGGACCGGGTACCGGGGACGGTGTTCGAGATCACCCAGCAGGAACTGCTGGCGGCGGACGCCTATGAGGTTTCCGATTACCAGCGGATCAATGTCCAGTTGCAGTCCGGCCTTGAGGCATGGGTCTACGTAAAGGCCTGAGGGTGTTCGTCGCACTCGTTAGGCGCGATGCATGGATTCATTAGCCTGGCTTCAGGGTTGGCTGATCGACAACCACCGAGGGGCTGCCAAGGCTCCTCCTCGAACCTACGAATACCAAGGCTTACAGGCCAATCTCCGACTCGGCGGGGCTTGGCCTGCAGTGAGCCCGCCAAGCGATTCGATCATTCCCAGCAGTTTTCCTCATGGGTTGCCCTGGCGACGCGCCAGTAGACTGCGACCACTCGCGAGCACCATCCCAATAGACTCATTACCGAGAATCCCCTCATGAAACTGCTCACTGCCAGCGTCCTGACCCTCGCCGCCCTGCTCGCCAGCCAGGCTTCCATGGCCGAAGAGTCGCCCCTGATGACCAACCGCCTGACCGAAGCCAACTACCAGGCTCTGCGCACCAGGACCGATGCCGAACAGCAGACCGCACAGAACGCCCAGCCGGACGCCGAGAAAAAGGCCGGGCAGGACAAGCACTGCTGATACCGATCCACACCGGGAACGCACCGCCGTTCCCGGGACAACATCGTTGTTTTGCGCAGGAGCGAGCTTGCTCGCGAACCCGCATCCTGCCGCCCGCCCCAAGTGTGTGCCCGCCTTCTTCGCGAGCAAGCTCGCTCCTACTGATTGGCTCTCCCACAACGCCTGACCCTGGCATCATTGCGCCCTTCGCAGCACAAACATCAGCCGTACCTGATGTCAGCCCAATCAAATATGAATTTTTCCTGATGCGGCAGCCCCCTACTCTGGCCACGCGCTGCATTGACAGCGCCAGCTACTCAGCCGTCCTTTAGAGACGCGGGTTCTCGATAACAACTCCAACTGCCCCGAGGATCTCCCATGCGCCCCGTCATGCCTGGCCGTGAATCCCACTTTTCCCTGAACACCGGAGGCCGGCATGTCTGACCTTCGTACCGCTGCCAGCCAAGGCAGCAACGGCGACGAAAGCCTGCTCGCCAGCCATGGCTACCGCCAGGAACTGGACCGCGGGCTGAACCTGTGGTCGTCCTTCTCCGTCGGCTTCGCCACCATTTCCCCGGTTGTCGGCATCTACTCGGTGATGTCCCTGGGCGCCATGAGCGTCGGTCCATCTTGGGTGTGGGTGGTGCCGCTGTGCCTGCTGCTGCAACTCACCGTGGCGCTGGTGTACGCCGAACTGTCCTCGCAGTTCCCGCTGGCCGGCGGCTGCTATCAGTGGGTGCGCCGGCTGATCGGCGACCGTGCGGCCTGGTTCACCGGCTTCCTCTACCTCGCCTCCGCCCTCGCCTCGCTGACCACCGTCGCCTATCTGGGCGGTTTCTGGCTCGGACTGCTGGTGACCGGCGAGCCGCCATCGGCCAACGCTCAGGTGCTCTGTGGCGCGGCACTGCTGGCCCTGGGGCTGGGAGTGAACCTGCTCGGTATCAACCCGCTGAAGTACTTCGTCAATGCCGGCATCTTCGCCGAGGCCATCGCCTCCATCGGCATCGGTGTGCTGTTGCTGCTGTTCTTCCGCAACCACTCCTTCGAGATGCTGTTCAGCAGCCTCAATGCCCTGGAGGTCTCCGGCGGTACCTACTGGTCAGGCTTCCTCACCGCGCTGGCCGTGGGCGGCTGGGCCTTCCTCGGCTTCGACGCCTGCTCGCAGATTTCCGAGGAAACCACCGACGCCCGCGTCTCCACACCCCGCGCCATCCTGCGTTCGATGCTGGTGGTCGGGCTGACCGTGATGCTCACCGCCTTCGCCGTCACCCTGTCATTCAAGGACCCGGCCGCCGTGGTCAGCGGGCAGATCATCGACCCGGTGACCCCGGCCGTGGTGGACGCCTTTGGCGCCTGGGCCGAGCGGCCGTTCGTGGCCATTGTGCTGGTCGCCTTCATCGCCTGCGTGGTCTCGGTGCAGACCTACATCGGCCGCGCCATCTTCGGCATGGCGCGCGATGAAATCCTCCCCGGCTCAGCCCTGCTGCGCCGCGTGGACAAACGCAAGGTGCCGATGGCGGCGATGGTCTGCAGCACCCTGTTGGCCAGCCTGGGCCTCGCGCTGGGGCTGAACGCCACGGCAGTCGGCACGCTGATCGCCTTCGGCAGCGGCGGATTCTTCTTCGTCTTCCTGATCGTCGCCGCCAGCGCGCTGTATGCCCGCCTGAGCGGCCGCTGGGACCCGGACAAGGGTGCACTGAAGCTTGGCCGCAAGGGCCTGCTGGTCAACGTCATCGCGGTGGTCTGGCTGGTGTTCGAGGCAATCAACGTGGCCTGGCCGCGGGAAATGCTTGCCCCGCCCGGCGCGCCCTGGTTCCAGGTCTGGGCGGTGATCGTGGTGTTCTCCGTCCTCGCCCTGTTCGGCCTGGCCTACCTGTTCATCGCCAAGCCGCACCGCCGCATCGCCACCAGCCTGAGCTTCGCCGGCCGCGCGGTCGGCTGAGCGGTCAGCTGAATTCCCGGCGCCGGCCTGCCCGACGCCTCATTTCCCACGCCTCCCGCCGCTGGCTTGCACAAGCCGGCACGGGCAGGTCATGCCTGAAATCCGGAGCTTGTCATGTCCACCCTGAACTACTGGAACTACCCCACGGAAATCCTCTGCGGTGTTGGTGCACTCGACCAACTGGCCGACCGCTGCCGCCTTGCCGGCATGCGCAAGCCATTGCTGGTCACCGACCCGGGCATGCTCGAACTGCCGCCGCTGCACGAAGTACGCCGCCGCCTGGAAGCCGCCGGCATCGACTACGCACTATTCCACGGTTTCTCCAGCAACCCTGCACTGGAGGAAGTCACCGCCGGCGCCGGTGCTCTGGCCGAAGGCGGCCACGATTCGCTGATCGCCCTGGGCGGCGGCAGCGCGCTGGATGCCGCGAAGGGCATCGCCCTGCTCAGCCGTGATGCGAACGGCCTGCAGCATTTCGAATGGTCGCAGCTGATCGAGCGTTACCCGACCCTGGGCGACCATCCTGACCTCGGCCTGCCGCCACTGATCGCCATTCCCACCACCGCCGGCACCGGCTCCGAGCTGGGCCGCGAGGCGGTACTGACCGATACGGCGCGCGGCATCAAGATCGTCGTCGGCCATCGCGAGCTGCTGGCCCGCTCGGTGATCCTCGACCCGGCGCTGACCGTCGGCCTGCCGAAGTCGCTCACCGCCGCCACCGGCATGGACGCCCTGACCCATCACCTGGAATCGCTGTTCTCGCCGCTCTACCACCCGATGTCCGCCGGCGTCGCCATTGAAGGCGTGCGCCTGGTGAAGGAGCACCTGCAACGCGCCGTGCACAACGGCACCGACCTGGCTGCCCGCGAAGGCATGCTGGTGGCCTCCGCCAGCGCCGCCGTGGCGTTCCAGAAAGGACTGGGCGGCGTGCATGCGCTGGCCCACCCGCTGGGCGCGAAACACCACAAGCACCACGGCCTGCTCAACGCGGTTCTGCTGCCTTACCTGCTGGTGGCCAACCGCACCGCCATCGAAGCCGACGCCACGCGTCTCGCCCGTTACCTGGAGCTGCCGGAAGCGAGCTTCGACGGCCTGCTCGGCTGGGTGCTGGAGTTGC
This sequence comes from Pseudomonas sp. PVC-3-1, assembly GCF_057444315.1. Lineage (NCBI taxonomy): Bacteria > Pseudomonadati > Pseudomonadota > Gammaproteobacteria > Pseudomonadales > Pseudomonadaceae > Pseudomonas > Pseudomonas sp. PVC-3-1. The sequence continues at coordinate 3,830,912 of NZ_CM172023.1, read as the reverse complement.
GTTCGGCGGTGGGCATTCCCCACACGCTCAAGGAGCTGGGCCTCAATGGCGAGGATGCGCAATGGGTCGGAGAACAGGCGGTGGCGGACATCTCCTCCTCCGAGACCAACGCCCTGCCGCTACAAGCCGAGGACTACTCGCGCATCTACATCAACGCAGTCAACGGCGTGCTCGCCTGAGGACTAGCCGAGGCCGTGCACGCTCAGCAGGTCTTCGATGAAGGCACGGGCGGCCTCGCTGCGCGGCCGCCCGGCGTAGGTGATCATACTGTGGGTCACCTCGTAGCAGAGCTTTTCCGGTAGCAGCGGCTTCATCCGCCCGCGCTCGACCCAGATGTTCGCATAATGGGTCGGCAGATAGCCCAGGTGCGTACCGGCCAGCACCGAATGCGCCACCGCCTCCATGTGATGTGCGGTGGCGCTGCTGCGCTCGGGGCGGAACGGCAGCTCCTGGTCCGCCGGCAGGAAGCCATGGCGCACCCAGTTGTAGTCGGCGATCTGCTTGAGCGTCGGCTTGCGCGCCGTGAACAGCGGGTGGCGCTCGCCGCAGAACACGCCGATCTCCTCGGTATACAGCGGCAGGTAATCCAGCGTCGGCCGCGTGCGGCTGAAGTAGGAGATCGCCAGGTCCAGCTGACCGTCGATCACCGCCAGCTCGAGCTCCGTGGGCGAGTTCACGTAGAGGTTCAGCTGCACGTCCTGCTCGCGGCTGTGGAAGGCCGCCAGGGTCTCGTCGAAGCGCGCCTGCGGCAGGGTCGTGACGTTGTCCGCCAGCCCCAGGTACAGCTCACCGACGAGTTGCCCGGACAATGCCTGGGCCTGGTCGCGGAACAGGCCGATGGCGTCGAACATCGCCTGGGACGCTTCGAGAATCCGCTGACCTTTCGCGGTCAGGCGGAAGCCGCCCTTGCCGCGTTCGCACAAACGGTAGCCCAGGCGCTTTTCCAGGCTGCCGATGTGCATGCTGATATTCGACTGGCTCATGTTCAACTCGGCCTGCGCCGCGGTGAAGCCGCCGCACTTCACCACGGAGGCGAAGATGCGCAGCAGGCGCAGATCGAGGTCGGTGAAATTCCTGAGCATGGGCAGAGTCCGGCGCTGGGCGGGCGGCTAGTCTACTGCACAGGGCACGGCCAGTCCCGCTGGTGCGATCCGATGGAATCCCCGGCGCGCCCGCGAGTCCCTGCTCAGGTATCCCCCATGGCCCGCCAGCAAGGAGAGAAGCCATGCTGCTCGAAGGTTCCTGCCACTGCGGCGCCGTGCATTTCAGCCTGCACAGCGCCCATCCCTACCCCTACCAGCGCTGCTACTGCTCGATCTGCCGCAAGACCCAGGGCGGTGGCGGCTACGCGATCAACCTCGGCGGCGACGCCGCCAGCCTCAAGGTGCGCGGACGCAAGCACATCAGCATCTACCACGCGAAAATCCGCGAAGAAGACCAGCGTACCCGCACCAGCGGCGCCGAGCGGCACTTCTGCAGCCAGTGCGGCAGCGGGCTGTGGCTTTACGATGCACGCTGGCCGGAGCTGATCCACCCTTTTGCCTCGGCCATCGACACGCCCTTGCCGGTTCCGCCCGAGCATACGCATCTGCTGCTGCGCTCAAAGGCAGATTGGGTCGAGGTGCAGGCCGGACCGCACGACCTGCAATTCGATGACTACCCGCAGGAGTCCATCGCCCAATGGCACCAGCGCCTCGGCCTGGAAAAGTGAGCGTCAGGCGCGCCAGAACGGCTTGGCGATCTCCATGGCTACCTGGCAGCGGGTCAGGCCGATGTCCTCGACCAGGTGCGGATTGGCGCGGGCCATGCTGGCAAGCTGGCGACGAACCCGGGTTCGTGCCCGCCAGAGCGCGAGCAGTCCCAGCAAGGCCGGCAGGCTGAACGGCCTGCATGACGCTTCCGACAGCAGCAGGCGGGGAGTATCGTTCATGGCAACCTCCATTCGACTCGTGCCTCATGGGGCCGAGCATGGCGGTCGCTCACAGCGCCGTCCTCAAGCGGCGCCAAACACTTCCAAAAACTTGCAAAGGGGGCGTCATGCTGCAATCGCGTCTGGCTTTCGGCCCCTTCGTGCTCGATGGCCCTACCGGCATTCTCAAGCGCGACGAGGAGCCCGTCGCCATCGGTTTTCGCGCACTGAACCTGCTGCAGACGCTGCTGGAGCGGCCCGGTGAAATCCGCACCAAAGCCGAACTGATGGATGCCACCTGGCCGGGCCTGGTGGTCGAGGAAGGCAACCTCACGGTGCAGATCGCCCAGTTGCGCAAGGTGCTCGGCGAAACGCCGGACGGCACCCCGTGGATCACCACCGTGCCTCGCATCGGCTACCGCTTCAGCGGCGCCGTTCAGCGCCTGGCCGACGCGACGCGCGTGACTCCCGCTCTACCGGAAGAGCCCTCGATCGCCGTGCTGCCCTTCGTCAACCTCGGCGACGACCCGCAGCAGGCCGTCTTCGCCGACGGCCTCAGCGAAGACCTGACCACGGAGCTGTCGCGCGTCGGCGGGCTGTTTGTCATCGCCCGCACCTCAGCCTTCGCCTACAAGGGCAAGGCCATGGATGTACGCGAGATCGCCCGCGAGCTGGGCGTACGCTATCTCCTCGAAGGCAGCGCCCGGCGTGCCGATGCGCGCGTGCGGATCAACGCCCAGCTGGTGGACGCCAGTACTGGCGAACATGTCTGGGCCGAACGATTCGAGAGCCGCATGGAAGACCTCTTCGACCTGCAGGACCAGGTCACCGGGCAGATCGTCCAGGCCCTGCTCGGCCACCTGCGTACACCACTGCCGCGCAACCGGCCGAAGAACCTGGAAGCCTATGAACTCTGCGTACGCGCCCGCCAGTTGATGGACGATTCGCCGCTGGCCGCGCGCGAAGCGCACCTGATGCTGAGCCGAGCCATCGCCCTCGACCCGCAGTACGCCGAGGCGCGGCGCTGGCTGGCGATGAACCACTGGATGGGCTGGATACACAGCGGCGGCCCGACCGCGCTGGAGCGCGAAACCGCCGTGGCACAGGCGCGCGAAGCGGTGAGCATCGACCCCAACGATTCGGGCTGTCGCTGGAGCCTGGCGTACCTGCTGACCTACGAGCGCCAGTACAGCGAAGCCGACGCGCAGTTCCAGCAGGCAATCGAGCTGGACCCCAACGACGCCGACGCCTGGACGGCGCTGTCCGACGTCATGGTGCTGGCCGGGCGCACCGACGAAGGCCTGGCGCACATCCGCCGGGCCTTTCGCCTCAACCCCTTCCCCGCTGGCTGGTACTACCTGACGCTGGGCCAGGCGCAGTACGCGGCGCGCGATTATCTGGGCGCGATCCAGACCCTGCGCCGCGACGAAACCTACCGCAGCAGCTCGCGGCGCTTCCTCGCCGCCAGCCTTGCCCAGTTGGGCCGGCTGGACGAAGCCCGCGCGGAAACCGAGTTCTTCCTGGTCACCAACCCGAACTTCACCATCAGCCACTGGGTAGAGACCGAGCCGCTGCGCGATGCAGCCGTGCGCGAACACTTCGTCGAAGGCTTCCGCAAGGCCGGCCTGCCCGACTGAGCACGCGCCAGCCGCCCTCACGGCAGCCGGCGCGGCTCGCCTCAGGTCGGCAGTAGCCCGGCCTTTGCCGCCATGGTCAGGGCCAGGTCCTCGATCATGTCTTCCTGGCCGCCCACGGTGCCACGTCGCCCCAGTTCCACCAGCAGGTCACGGGCGGAGATGGCATAACGGGCCTCGGCGCGCTTGGCGAACAGCAGGAAGGAGCTGTACACGCCGGCGTAACCCAGGGTCAGCGCGTCGCGATCGAGGCGGATCGGCTGGTCCATCATCGGCACCACACGGTCCTCGGCGACATCCATGATGCCGTAGAGGTCGACCCCGCAATCCACCCCCATGCGTTTGAGCACGGCGACGAAGACTTCCAGCGGCGTATTGCCGGCGCCCGCGCCCAGACCGGCCACCGAGCCATCGATGCGCGCGGCACCGGCCTCGATGGCAGCCAGGGAGTTGGCGATGGCCATGCCCAGGTTGTGGTGGCCGTGGAAACCGACTTCGGTCTGCGGCTTCAGCTCGGCGCGCAGCAGGCCGATCTTCTGGCTGACCTCGGCGGGCAGCATGTAGCCGGCCGAGTCGGTGCAGTAGATGCAGTTGGCGCCGAAGCTTTCCATCAACCGCGCCTGCTCCAGCAGCTGCTCGGCGCTGACCATGTGCGCCATCATCAGGAAGCCCACGGTATCCAGGCCCATCTCGCGTGACATGCCGATGTGCTGCTCGGAGACGTCCGCTTCGGTGCAATGGGTCGCCACACGGATGGTGGAGACGCCACAGCCGTGGGCCATCTTCAGGTGCTCGACGGTGCCGATGCCCGGCAGCAGCAGCGCCGAGACCTTGGCCTGCTTGAGCCTGGGAATCACCGCCTCGAAATACTCGCGGTCGGTGTGGGCCGGGAAGCCGTAGTTCACCGAGGCGCCGCCCAGGCCGTCGCCATGGGTGATTTCGATCAGCGGCACGCCGGCCTCGTCCAGGCCGGTGGCCACGGACACCATCTGCTCCAGGCTGATCTGGTGGCGCTTGGCATGCATGCCGTCGCGCAGGCTCATGTCGTGCAGGCGGACCTTCTTACCTTGCAGGTTCATGGTCATTCTCCTTAGCGGGCCGGCAATTGCAGGGCGCCCTGGTGGGCTTGTTCGGCGAACATCTCGGCGGTGCGCAAGCCGGCGGCGGTCATGATGTCGAGGTTGCCGGCGGACTTGGGCAGGTAATCGCCCAGGCCCTCCACTTCCAGGTACACCGAGACGCGGTTGCCCTCGAACACCGGGCCGTTGATCAGCTTGTAGCCCGGCACGTAGCGCTGCACCTCGCGGATCATCTCGTGCACCGAGGCGCGGATGGCGCCCTGGTCCGGCGTGCCAGCCGTCAGGCAGTGGATGGTGTCGCGCATCATCAGCGGCGGCTCGGCCGGGTTGATCACGATGATCGCCTTGCCCTGCTTCGCCCCGCCGACCTGTTCGATGGCGCCTGACGTGGTGCGGGTGAACTCGTCGATGTTCTTGCGCGTACCCGGCCCCACCGAACGGGACGACACGGTAGCGACGATCTCGGCATAGTCCACCGGCTGTACCCGCGAGACCGCCGCCACCATCGGGATGGTGGCCTGGCCGCCGCAGGTGACCATGTTGACGTTCATCGCCAGGTTGCCGGCGTGCTCGGCGAGGTTCACCGGCGGCACGCAGAATGGGCCGATGGCGGCCGGCGTCAGGTCGACCATGATCACGCCCAGCGCGTTGAGCTTGCGGCTGTTCTCGGCGTGCACATAGGCGGAAGTGGCATCGAAGGCGATGCGGATGTCGTCGTCCAGCACGTGCGGCAGCAGGCCGTCGACGCCGTCGGCAGTGGTCTTCAGGCCGAATTCACGGGCGCGCGCCAGGCCGTCGGAAGATGGGTCGACGCCGACCATCCAGACCGGTTCGATCCAGTCGGAGCGGCGCATCTTCATCAGCAGGTCGGTGCCGATGTTGCCGGGGCCGATAATCGCGGCCCGTAGTTTCTTGCTCATGGGTGACTCCTATGCACGGAAGGACACCTGGGCGCTACCCAGGCCGTCGATGTCCAGTTCGAAACGGTCGCCCGCCTTGGCCGGCTCCAGCGGCACCAGCGATCCGGAAAGGATGATTTCGCCGGCCTTGAAGGGGATGCCGAAGGCGCCCAGGGTGTTGGCCAGCCAGGCCACGGCGGTGAGCGGGTTGCCCTGTACCGCCGAGCCCAGGCCCTCGCTGATCTGCACGCCGTTCTTGCGCACGCGCATGCGCAGGTTGGGCAGGTCCAGCTCACGCGGATCACGCTCCACCTCGCCGAGCACGAACACGCCGCAGGAGGCGTTGTCGGCCACGGTGTCCTGGATGCGGATCTTCCAGTCGTGGATGCGCGAATCGACGATCTCGAAGCAGGCCATCACGCATTCGGTGGCCTCCAGCACGTCGGCCTCGGTGACGCCCGGCCCCTTGAGGTCGCGCTTGAGGCGGAAGGCAATCTCACCCTCGGCGCGCGGCTGGATCAGGCGGTTCTCCGACAGCGAAAGGTCGGCGCCGTTGGCGAACCACATCCTGCGGGTGATGAAGCCGAAGTCCGGTTGGTGCACGTTGAGCATGCGCTGCACGGCCTCGGAGGTGACGCCGATCTTCTTGCCGACCAGTTCGTCGCCGTCGGCCAGGCGCCGTTGCAGCATGTGCTGGGAGATGCGGTAGGCGTCCTCGATGCCAATCTGTGCCCAGCGCTCGGTCAGCGGCGCCAGGGTGCGGCCCTCGACCAGGGCGGCGTAGAGTTCGTCGGCATGCTGCCGCTGGAGAGCCTCGCTCATGCCGCGGTCTCCTCGAGGAAGGCCTGCACTTCGCGATTGAACAGCGCGCGGTGCTCGACCATCACCCAGTGCCCGCACTCGCTGAGCAGCACGAAGCGGATGTTGCGGCAGGCGTCCATCAGGGTCTGCGCGCCGCTGGCGGGGCAGAACTTGTCGTTCATGCCCCAGAAGCCAAGGATCGGGCAGGACAGTTCGGCCACGCGCCCGGCCAGGTTCGGCACCTGCATGCGGGTCAGCACGCAGCGCGGCTGTTCCAGCACCACGGCGACGCGCTCGTTGACCGTCTCGTCGCTGATCTGCGCGGGATCGAAGAGCTGCAGCGAGAGCAGGCGGCGCATGCCGTCGGCATCGTTCAGCTCGCCGTTGGCGAAGGCGGCGCCCATTTTCTGGATGCCTTCCATCTGCAGGTAGTACTGCTCCTTCTCCATCAACCCGCCGGGCGCCATCAGCACCAGGCGCGCAATGCGTTGCGGCTGGTCGAGGGCCATCTTGATGGCGATGGCGCCGCCCAGGGAGTTGCCCACCAGGGTGCAGCGGGCAATGCCCAGCGCGTCGAGCAGGCCGAACAGGGCATCGACGAAGAAGTCCAGGGTGTAGTCGGTTTCTGGCTTGTCACTGGCGCCGTAGCCGGGCAGGTCCGGCACCAGCACGCGGTGGCCGGCGGTAGCGAACTCCGGGTAGTTCAGCTTGAAGTTGCTGTGGCCGCTGGCGCCGGGGCCGCTGCCATGGATGAACAGCACGGCATCGCCGCTGCCGCTGTCCAGGTAATGCAATCGGAGTCCGTCGTTGAGGGTGACGAAGTGTCCTTGCGGCAAGGCGGCCATGGCATCGCTCCAGGGAGGGGAATGTGCCGGGATTATTTCGGCGCCTGGCCGGGCGACACATCGTCCGAGAGGACTACGGGTCGCGCCGGAGCATTTCGTAGGAGCGAGGGGGACGCCTAGTTCTTGCTCGCGAACAGCTGTTCCCGGCAGCTCCGGCGCTGGACGGGTTCGCGAGCAAGCTCGCTCCTACAAAAGAGCCGACCCGTACATGTGCTGGATATTGTCCGCTCTCCCCTAGTCCCTTCGGACGTGGGCGCCAGAGACCGGCGCGCCTAGGCTGGAAGCCTTCCCCATCGAGGAGCAGACATGACGAGAGCAATGGATTTCAGCGGCCAGGTGGTGCTGGTCACTGGCGGCGGCAAGGGTGTGGGCCGGGGCATCAGCCAGCGTTTCCTGGAACAGGGTGCCGAGGTGGTGATCTGTGGACGTGAAGCGCCCGAACAGCCGCCCAATCATGACGGGCGCGAGGCCTGGTTCATCCCCTGTGATGTGCGTGACCTCGAACAGTTGCAGGCGCTGATGAGCGCCATCGACGAGCGCCACGGCCGGCTCGACGTGCTGGTCAACAACGCCGGCGGCGCGCCCCACGCCGACGCCGCCGACGCCTCGCCGCGTTTCTCCGAAGCCATTGTCCGGCTCAACCTGCTGGCGCCGCTGAACCTCTGTCAGCTGGCCAATCAGCGCATGCAGCAGCAGGCCGACGGCGGCTCGATCATCAACATCTGCAGCGTCAGCGCTACCCGCCCATCTCCCGGCACTGCCGCTTATGGCGCGGCCAAGGCAGGGCTGCTCAACCTGGGTCGCTCGCTGGCAGTGGAATGGGCACCGAAGGTCCGGGTGAACGCAGTGATCGGCGGGCTGATCCGCACCGAGCAAAGCCACCTGCATTACGGCAACGAAGACGGCCTGCAACGGGTAGCCGCCACGGTTCCGCTGGGACGCCTCGCCGAGCCGGGTGATATCGGCGATGCCTGCCTGTATCTTGCTTCCCCGTTGGCCGCCTATGTCAGTGGCGCCGAAATTGCCTTGCACGGCGGCGGCGAACGCCCCGCCTTCCTCGACGCGGCACAGGGATGACGCCATGCTCAGCGCCCGACACGAATTGATCATCGACCTGCCCCACGATGCCGCCTGGGCGCGCCTGCGCGACCTGAGCCTGGCACCACACTACGTGCCGGGCCTGACCGGCTGCGACTTCCACCCCGGCCCGCGTGAAGGTCTCGGCGCCAGCCGCCGGGTGCACATGAAACGCGGTTTCCTCGATGAAAGCGTGGTCGACTGGCGCGAAAGCCAGGGCCTGGAGCTGCGCCTGCACCGCGCCGAGCAGGGACCGCCCTTCCCGTTCCGCCAGGCCAGTTTCCGCTATGCGTTGCAACCCTCGGATGGCGGGCGTACGCGCTTGAGCCTCAGCCTGGACGGAGACCTGCGTGGCGGTCGCCTGGGCGAATGGTTGCTGGCCGCCGCGTTGCGTCGAACCGTGGCGAAGATCGCGGTGAACCTCAAGGCCTTCTACGAAACCGGCAAGACGCAGAACGCCGACTTCACCGGCAGATAACCGCCCTCTGTAGGAGCGAGCTTGCTCGCGAACCTGGGCCCCGCAGCGGAGTCTGTTCGCGAGCAAGCTCGCTCCTACGAAGAGCCTCACCGCACGCCACGCTAGTCGCCTGCCTCACTCCATCGGCGTACAACCGCAAACGGTTGTACGCCCTACCGTAGGGCGTATAACGCTCCGCGTTATACGCCGCCTTCACTCCGGCCTCTGCTCCAGGTTGAGATCGCCCCAGTACGCCTTCATGCTGCGAATAAGGCCACGCTCGTCGAACTCCATCACATCGATCACGTGCAGGCTGCACGGCGCGCCGTTCCAGTTCAGGTCGACGCGGAACGGCATGGCGCCGCAACCGTTGCCGGTGACCCGCACCGGCCCGGTGAGCTGGGCGCTGACTTCCGCGCGGCCGAGCCCCTCGCGGTAGAAGCGAGCGATGGCCTCGATTCCCACCTGAGGCCCGGCGCCCACCGGGTCCTCGACCACCGCGTCATCGGCGTAGAGCGAGAGGATGCCGTCGATGTCGCCGGCATCCACCAGTTCCACGTAGCGCGCCATGCGCCGGCGGATCAGTTGGGCATCCATCAGGCCACCTCGAACAGCGCGGCCGCGCCCATGCCGCCGCCGATGCACATGCTCACCACCACGTAGCGCACGCCCCGACGACGTCCCTCCAGCAGCGCGTGGCCAGCCATGCGCGCCCCGGACATGCCGAACGGATGGCCGATAGCGATGGCGCCGCCGTTGACGTTCAGGCGTTCGTCGGGGATGCCCAGCTTGTCCTGGCAGAACAGCACCTGGCAGGCGAAGGCTTCGTTGAGTTCCCACAGACCGATATCGTCCACCTTCAGTCCATGACGCTTGAGCAGTTTGGGTACGGCGAAGACCGGGCCGATGCCCATCTCGTCGGCATTGCAACCGGCCACCGCCAGGCCACGGTAGATGCCCAGCGGTTGCAGACCGCGGCGCTCGGCCTCGCGGGCCTCCATCAGCAGCGAGGCCGAGGCGCCGTCGGAGAGTTGGGATGCGTTGCCGGCGGTGATGAATCTACCCGCTCCGCTCCACTGGCCGCCCTGCCAGACCGGCTCCAGAGCGGCGAGGCTGGCCAGACTGGCGTCGACGCGGTTGCATTCGTCGCGTTCGATCAGCACGGCTTCGTGGCGGCTTTCGCCGGTGGCCTTGTCCACCACCAGGCGTTGCGCGCGCATCGGCATAATCTCGTTGGCAAACAGCCCGTCGCGTTGCGCCGCCGCCGTGCGCTGCTGGCTGCGCAGCGCATAGGCGTCCTGGGCCTCGCGGCTGATGCCGTAGCGCGCCGCCACGATTTCGGCTGTTTCGATCATCGGGATGTAGGCCGCCGGGTCGCGCGCCAGCACGGCCTGCGACTGGTTGCGGTAGGCGTTCTTGTGCTTGTTCTGCACCAGTGAGATGGACTCCAGGCCACCCGCCACGGCGATGTCCAGTTCGTTACAGGCGATGGACTTTGCAGCGATGGCGATGCTCATCAGACCGGAGGCGCACTGGCGCTCCACCGCCATGCCGGCCACGCTCGAGGGCAGGCCGCCGGCGATGGCGCAGAGACGGCCAAGGTTGTAGGCCTGGGTGCCCTGCTGCGCGGCGGCGCCGATGATGACGTCCTCCACCTCGCCCGGCTCGACGCCGGCGCGGCGCACCACTTCGGCCACCACTGCGCCGCCCATGGCGGGCGCCTCGGTGTCGTTGAAGGCGCCACGGAAGGCCTTGCCAATGGCGGTGCGGGCGGTGGAGACGATGACGGCTTCTCTCATGATGGGTTCCTTCGGAAGTACTGGGTTGGCGCCCTGTAGGAGCGAGCTTGCTCGCGAACAGCCCCGTTGCGAGGCCGGTTCGCGAGCAAGCTCGCTCCTACAAGAGCCGGTTAGGCCGGGTAGTCCTTCAAACGGGGTAGTAACGGCTGATGGTGTCCACCACGCAGCCGGGGCGGTCTTCGCCCTCGATCTCGACGCTGACGCGCACGGTGGCCTGCACCGCGCCCTTCACCGCCTCGGCGGCGACCAGCTCGGCACGGCCGCGCACGCGGGCGCCGGCCTTGACCACATTGGGGAAGCGCACACGGTCGCAGCCGTAATTGACGCCCATGGCAATGCCGCGCACTTCGATGATCTGCGGCAGGAACAGGTTGACCAGCGACAGCGTCAGGTAACCGTGGGCAATGCAGGTGCCGTAGGGGCCGCTGGCTGCGCGCTCAGGGTCGACGTGAATCCACTGGTGATCACCGGTGGCCTCGGCGAACTGGTCGATGCGCGACTGCTCGACAGTGATCCAGTCGCTCTCGCCGAGGGCTTCGCCGATGCAGGCCAGCAGTTGCTCGGGGTGCTCGAAGACACGCGTCATGTCAGGCCCTCTGGCTGGAGACCGACAGCACTTCGCCGGTCATGTAGGAGCTGTAGTCGCTGGCCAGGAACATCATCACGTTGGCGATTTCCCAGACCTCCGCCGCACGACCAAAAGCCTCTGTGGACGCGAGCTTTTCCAGCAGTTCCTGGGGAGCGGATTTGCGCAGGAAATCGTGCAGCGCGATGCTCGGGCTCACCGCATTGATGCGCACGCCGAACTGCGCCGCTTCCAGCGCGGCGCAGCGAGTCAGCGCCATCACCCCGGCCTTGGCGGCGGCGTAATGGCTCTGCTCCTTCTGCGCACGCCAGCCGAGCACCGAGGCGTTGTTGACGATGGCGCCGGCGCGGCGCTCCATCATGTACGGCAGCATCGCGCGGGTCATGCGCATGGTACCGGTGAGCGTCACGTCGAGCACGCGATTCCATTCTTCGTCGGTCATTTCCACCAGCGAGCGCGAGCCGCCCAGGCCGGCGTTATTGATCAGCACGTCGGCGCCACCCAGACGTTCCTCGGCGGCGGCCACCAGGGCACGCACCTGCTCCTCGTTGGTGACGTTGCAGACCTGCCCGTACACCGCCTGCAGTCCGCAGGCCTGGCGGATGCGCTCCACCGCTTCGTTCAGGCGCCCTTCATGGATGTCGCTGATCATAAGCGCCCGGCAGCCTTCCTCGGCGGCACGCAAGGCGGCGGAAAAGCCGATGCCAGCGCCGGCGGCAGCGGTGATCAGCACCGACTTGCCGCGCAGCAGGCCACGGCCGGATACGTATTCGGGTTTGAGCATGAGTGCGATCTCCTAGCGAGGCACCTTGGGTTCTCTGGGCAGGCCGAGCGCACGCTCGGCGATCAGGTTGCGCTGGATCTCGTTGCTGCCGCCGTAAATGGTGTCGGAGCGACTGAACAGGAACAGGCCCTGCAGTCGGCTGAGCTGATACGGCGAGCCGTCGAGGATTTCCGCCTCGGCGCCGAGCACGTCCATCGCCAGCTTGCCCAGGCGCGCATGCCACTCGGACCAGCACAGCTTGTAGATCAGCGCCTCGGGCCGCAGGCTGCCGTCCTGCTCGCCGGAGAGCATGCGCAGCGAGTTGTAGCGCAGCACCTTGAGCCCGCCCCAGGCCTCAGCCAGACGCTGGCGCAACAGCGGGTCGCGGGCGGAGCCGTTGGCACGGGCAATGCGGATGATCTCGTCCAGTTCGTTGTGGAACTGCATCTGCTGGCCGAGGGTGGACACGCCGCGCTCGAAGCCGAGCAGCGCCATGGCGATCCTCCAACCGTCGCCGGGTGCGCCGAGCAGGTTCTCGGCAGCCGTCTCGGCCTCGTCGAAGAACACCTCGTTGAATTCGGAAGTTCCGGTGAGCTGCTCGATCGGCCTTACGCTGATGCCCGGCTGGTGCATCGGCACCAGCAGGAAGCAAAGGCCGTGGTGGCCGACACTGCCCGGCTCACTGCGGGCGATGACGAAGCACCAGTCGGATTCGTGGGCCAGCGAGGTCCAGACCTTCTGCCCGTTGATGCGCCAGACGCCGCGCTCGGTGTCGAAGGTGGCGCGGGTCTTGACCGCCGCCAGGTCGGAGCCGGCGCCCGGCTCGGAGTAGCCCTGACACCAGAACTCCCGGCCGTTGACGATGCCCGGCAGCAACCGGCGTTTTTGCTCGTCGGTGCCGAAGGCGGCGATGGTCGGCCCGGCCAGACCTTCGCCGATATGCCCCATGCGGCCGGGGCCGCCGGCGCGGGCATATTCCTCATGGAAGATCACCTGCTGGTTGATCGACAGGCCGCGGCCGCCGTGCTCACTGGCCCAGCCCACGCAGGTCCAGCCACCGTCGGCGAGCTTGCGCTCCCAGGCTTTGCGCTCCTCGGGGAAGCTGTGCTCGTCGCCCGGCCCGCCACGAAAGCGCAGCGGCTCGAACTCGCCGCGCAGGTTGTCCGCCAGCCACTGGGCAACCTCGGCGCGGAATGCCTCGTCGGCGGCGTCGAATCCGATCTTCATGGGCGTTCCTCCAGGATGGCGGCAGCGATGCGCTCGCGGTGCCAGGCCGGCGTGCCGAACAAGCTTTCGCCGGCACGGGCGCGTTTGAAATACAGGTGCGGGTCGTACTCCCAGGTGAAGCCGACTCCGCCGTGCAGCTGGATCGCCTCGGCAGCGCAATGGAAGAAGGCTTCCGAGGCGCCGGACTTGGCCAGCGCGGCGGCCAGCGGCAGTTCGGCGGCGAGTGCCAGATCGCCCTCGAGGTCCATCGCTTGCTGGGCGACACAGGCGGCGTAGTAGAGCGCGGAGCGCGCGCACTCGACCTGCAGCATCATGTCCGCCATGCGGTGCTTGAGCGCCTGGAAGCTGCCCACCGGGCGACCGAACTGCTGGCGTTCACGGGTGTAGGCGACGCTCAGGTCCAGCGCCTGCTGGGCACCGCCGACCTGCTCGGCGGCGAGGGCAATGGCGGCCAATTGCACAACGGTTTGCAGCTTCGGCCAGGCGGCGCCCGCTGTTCCGAGCAACGCATCGGCGGGGAGATAGAGGTGCTGCAGCTCGATCTCCGCGAGCTGCCGGGTCTGGTCCAGGGTCGGCAAGGCGCAGCGCTGCAATCCGCTGCTGATCGCGGGAACGGCGAACAGGCAGATGCCCTCCTCGCCCCCGCTACCGGCGAGGCGCGCGGGGATCAGCAGCAGGTCGGCACTGTGGCCATCGAGCACCGGGCGCAGACGGCCTTCCAGCACAAAGCCTTCGCCTTCCTTGCGCGCCTGGACTTGTACCGCGCTCACCTCCGGGGCACCTTCAGCGCCCAGCGCCAGGGCGGCGGTGAGGCTGCCTTCGGCCAGGCCGGGCAGCCAGCGGGTCTGCTGCTCCGCGTTGCCGAGCACGCGCAGGGCACACACGGCCAGGGTGCTGGCGAAGAACGGCAACGACGCCAGACGGCGCCCCAGTTGCTCCTGGACGATAGCCAGCTCGACGAAGCCCAGCCCCAGGCCACCGTGGGCCTCGGGTACCAGCAACGCCTGCCAGCCAAGTTCATCGCGAATACGCTGCCAGAGCGCCCGGTCATGGCAGCCGGCAGCCATCGCCGCGCGTACGGCACTGGAGGGTAAAGCATCGGCGAGAAAGCCTTCCGCACTGTCGCGGATCATCAGCTGCTCGTCGGTGAAGGCGAATTCCATGGGAAGCGGCCCTGTGGTGTCGGATGGGCGCAGTCTGGCGGGAGATGCTCGGGCGGGAATCGTCCGAATGGACGTGGGAAGGAAACGCGAGGAGCCAGGGTACCTGTAGGAGCGAGCTTGCTCGCGAATGGCCCTGCAGCGGGGCCCGGTTCGCGAGCAAGCTCGCTCCTACGAAGAGCAGACGATCAAGTGCCGTACACCTTCTGCGCCGGCACGGCGCGTCCGATCAGTTCTTCCACGGAGAAAGACCTGCCAGCTGTAGCGGAGCAATCCTGCCCAGTGAGGCATCAAGCGGCTGGGAACCTGTAGGAGCGAGCTTGCTCGCGAATGGCCCCTGCAGCGCAGCCTGGTTCGCGAGCAAGCTCGCTCCTACGAAGAGCAGACGATCAAGTGCCGTACACCTTCTGCGCCGGCACGGCGAGCGCGATCAGTTCTTCCACGGAGAAAGACCTGCCAGCTGTAGCGGAGCAATCCTGCCCAGTGAGGCATCAAGCGGCTGGGAACCTGTAGGAGCGAGCTTGCTCGCGAATGGCCCCTGCAGCGGAGCCTGGTTCGCGAGCAAGCTGGCTCTTACGAAGAGCAGGCGATCAAGTGCCGTACACCTTCTGCGCCGGCACGGCGAGCTCGATCAGTTCTTCCACGGAGAAAGACCTGCCCGCTGTAGCGGAGCAATCCTGCCAGTGAGGCATCAAGCGGCTGGGAACCTGTAGGAGCGAGCTTGCTCGCGAATGGCCCCTGCAGCGGAGCCTGGTTCGCGAGCAAGCTGGCTCTTACGAAGAGCAGGCGATCAAGTGCCGTACACCTTCTGCGCCGGCACGGCGAGCTCGATCAGTTCTTCCACGGAGAAAGACCTGCCCGCTGTAGCGGAGCAATCCTGCCCAGTGAGGCATCAAGCGGCTGGGAACCTGTAGGAGCGAGCTTGCTCGCGAATGGCCCCTGCAGCGGAGCCTGGTTCGCGAGCAAGCTCGCTCCTACGAAGAGCAGACGATCAAGTGCCGTACACCTTCTGCGCCGGCACGGCGAGCTCGATCAGTTCGCTGACCACGCCACCGATCTCCGCCGGCAGCCAGCGCGCGCCCTTGTCGCGTTCCGGGCCACGGCGCCAGCCGTCGCCAAGGGACAGCTTGCCGCCTTCCACTTCGAACAGGCGGCCGGTGACCTGTTGGGAGTCCTCGCTGACCAGCCAGGCCACCAGCGGCGCGACGTTTTCCGGGGCGAAGTGGTCGAAGCCCTCCTGCGGTTTCTTCATCACGTCGGCGAACACCTGTTCGGTCATGCCGGTACGTGCGGCCGGGGCCAGGGCGTTGGCGGTGATGCCATAGCGCGCCAGCTCGGCGGCCTGCACCAGGGTCAAGGATGCGATGCCGCCCTTGGCCGCCGAGTAATTGGATTGGCCAATGGAGCCCTGCAGCCCGGCACCCGAGCTGGTGTTGATGATCCGCGCGCGCACCGTCGCGCCCGCCTTGGCCTGGTCGCGCCAGTGGTGGACGGCGTGGCTGGCGATGCAGAAGTGCCCCTTGAGGTGCACGCTCATCACCGCGTCCCAGTCGGCGTCGGTGAGGCTGGCGAACATCCGGTCGCGGCAGATGCCGGCGTTGTTCACCACCGCGTGCAGCTCACCAAAGGCGTCGATGGCGGCGCGAACGATCTCGCCGGCCTCCGTGTAGTCGGTGATGTCGTGGCAGTCGCCGATGGCCTCGCCACCCTGGTCGCGGATCAGCGCAACCACCCCGGTCACGGCTTCGCGATTGATGTCGTTGACCACCACTTTCGCGCCCTCGGCCGCCAGGGCCAGGGCGTAGGCGCGGCCAAGGCCGCCGCCTGCGCCGGTGATGATGACGACGCGGTCTTTGCAGATTTGCATGGGGTTCTCCTGAAAGTTGAGTACCAGAGCGAGCACCCTCTCCCCAACCCTGGCTACGCGCCCCGCTCCGAAGGGATAGGGGCCGTCCGTGCAGCGGAGGTGGCCTGAGGTTCGGCCTGCTTGCTTCGTGGCCAGGGAAATGGTCGCGTTACAGCCGTTCGATGATGGTGACGTTGGCTTGACCCCCGCCCTCACACATGGTCTGCAGGCCATAGCGGCCGCCAGTGCGTTCCAGCTCGTGGAGCAGCGTGGTCATCAGCCGCGCGCCGGTGGCGCCCAGCGGGTGCCCGAGGGCGATGGCGCCGCCGTTGACGTTGGTGCGCTCATGCGGGTAGCCGGTTTCCTGCAGCCAGGCCATGACCACCGAAGCGAAGGCTTCGTTGATTTCCACCCGGTCGATGTCGTCCAGGCGCATGCCGGCTTTTTTAAGCGCGTACTCGGTAGCCGGGATCGGCGCGGTGAGCATCCACACCGGGTCGGCGGCACGCACGCTGAGGTGGTGGATGCGCGCCCGCGGCGTCAGGTTGTAGCGTTTGAGGGCACGCTCGGAGACGATCAGCAGCGCACTGGCAGCATCACAGGTCTGGCTGGAAACGCCCGCCGTGACACGGTCGCAGCCGAACAGGGATTCCAGCTCAGCCATCTTCGCCAGGCTGGTCTGGCGCGGCGTCTCGTCGTGCTGCAGGCCGGCCAGCGGGACGATTTCGCGGGCGAAGCGGCCCGCTTCGATGGCGCGCAAGGCGCGGCGATGAGATTCCAGCGAATAGGCTTCCAGCGCTTCGCGGCTGATGTCCCACTTCTCGGCGATCATCTGCGCGGAGCGGAACTGGCTCGGCGGCGTGGCACCATAGCGCTTCACCCAGCCTTCCGAGCCGCTGAAGGGATCGCTGAAGCCCAGCGGCTCGGCGGCAGTCATGGCCGAGGAAATCGGAATCTGCGTCATGGTCTGCACGCCGCCGGCGATCACCACGTCCTGGGTGCCGCTCATCACTGCCTGCGCAGCGAAGTGCACGGCCTGCTGCGAGGAACCGCACTGGCGGTCCACGGTGGTGCCGGGCACGCCCTGGTCGAGGCCGGCGGCCAGCCAGGCGGTGCGGGCGATGTCGCCGGCCAGCGGGCCGATGGTGTCGACGCAGCCGAAGATGACGTCGTCGTAGTCCGCATCCGGGATACCGTTGCGCTGCACCAGTTCGCGCAGCACGTGGGCGCCCAGATCAGCGGCGTGGATCTGCGCCAGGCCGCCCTTGCGCTTGCCGGTGGGCGTGCGCAGGGCGTCGACTATGTAGGCTTCTGCCATGGGTATGTCCTCAACGGGCAAAGGTGTGGCCGGCGCCGGCGCTGATCGCCCCGCCGAACAGCGCCTGGCACAGCCGCGCCTTGTGCAGGCTGCGGTCGCCCCAGACCTTGTCCAGGGCCCAGGCGCGCTTCATGTACAGCTGCAGGTCGACCTCCCAGGTGTAACCCATGGCGCCGTGTACCTGGATGGCGTTCTTCGCCGCCAGTTGCGCAGCTTCCGAGCAGGCCAGGCGCGCCTGGGAGACGTGCAGCGCGGCCTGCGGATGCCCCTCGGCAAGGGACTGCGCGGCGCGGTACAGCGGCGCCTTGGCGAATTCGATGAGCACTGCGACATCGGCCATCAGGTGCTTGACCGCCTGGAAGCTGCCGATCGGCTTGCCGAACTGCTTGCGCTCGAAGCTGTAGTCCACCGCCAGGTCGACCATGCGCCGGGCCAGGCCCAGTTGTTGGGCGGCGCAAGCCAGCGCAGCGCGCTCGAAGGCCGCTGCCCACAAGGTGCGGGCCTGCTCGCCACGGGCAACACGGGTGGCCTCGCTGGGCGTCCAGGCCACGCTGAACAGGCGGCGTGCCGGGTCGAGCGCCAGGCTGCGGGTCAACTGCACGGCCTCGCGCGGGACGGCGTGGATGTCGTCGTGGTGACCGAGGATCAGCAGGTCGGCGACGTGGGCGTCGGCTACCAGCAGGTTGTCCGGATGGCCGAGCGCAACCCGCGCCTGGCCGGCGGCGATGCGCCCCAGCCAGTCGGCCTTCAGCGCTTCGTGCTCGTCGCCCAATGCAGCTAGCAGCGGCGCACTGACCAGAACGGTGTCGAGCAGCGGCTCGGCCAGAGCGGCATAGCCGCACTCCTGCGCCGGCAGCACCCAGTCGGTTTCATCCAGGCCCAGCCCGCCATGGGCTTCGGGAAGGTTCAGGGCGGTCAGGCCCAGTTCGGCGAGCTGCGCCCAGAGTTCGTCACTGCGCCCGGTCTCGCTGGCCCAGAGTTCGCGCTGGCGCTCCGGGGTCACCTGGTTGGTGAGGAAGGCGCGCACGCTGTCGTGGAAACTCAGCTGGTCGTCGTTGAAAGTGAAGTCCATGTCCCGGCTCCTCAGGCGCGCGGCATGCCGAGCATGCGTTCGGCGATGATGTTGCGCTGGATTTCGTTGGTGCCGGCGTAGATCGGGCCGGCCAGGGAGAACAGGAAGCCGTCCAGCCAACGCCCAACTTCACCGGCCAGCGGCTCGCCCGGCAGCAGTTCGGCACGGGCGCCGAGGATGCTCAGGGCAGTGTCGTGCATGCGCTGGTCCAGCTCCGACCAGAAGATCTTGTTGGTGGAGGATTCCGGGCCGATACGGCCGCCCTGCTGCAGGCGCGAGGCGGTCATGTAGGTGCTCAGGGTGTAGGCCTCGGCGTCGAGCCAGGCGCGCATCACCGCCTCGCCGATGGTCGGGTCGCGGTCGGCTGCCGCGCGGTTTTCCTGATACAGCTGCAGCAGGCGCCGCGCAGTTTCCTGGAAGCGCGCGGGCGAACGCAGCATCAACCCGCGCTCGAAGCCGGCGGTGGACATTGCCACGTGCCAGCCCTGCCCTTCGCCACCCAGCACGTTCTCCACCGGCACCTTGACGTCATCGAAGAAGATTTCCGCGAAGCCCGGCAGGCCGTCGAGCTGGGCAATCGGGCGCACGGTGATGCCCGGCGAGTCCAGCGGCACCAGGATGAAGGTCAGCCCATGGTGACGGCTGGACGCAGGGTCCGTGCGGAACATGCCGAACAGCCAGTCGGCCCATACCGCGCGGGTCGACCAGGTCTTCTGGCCGTTGATCACGTAGTGGTCGCCGACGCGCTCGGCGCGCGAGCGGATGGCGGCCATGTCCGACCCTGCGCCCGGCTCGGACCAGCCCTGGGCCCAGACGTCCTGGCCACGCGCCATGCGCGGCAGGAAGCGCGCCTTCTGCTCCTCGCTGCCAAACTCCATGAGGGTCGGGCCGAGCAGGAAGATGCCGTTCTGGTTGACCCGGCCAGGGGCGCCGGCGCGGTAGTACTCTTCTTCGAAGATCAGCCACTGGATCAGGTCGCAGCCACGGCCGCCGTAGATTTGCGGCCAGGTCACCATGCCCCAGTGGCCGTCATGCAGGCGCGCTTCCCACTCGCGGTGCAGGCGGAAACCCTCTTCGGTGTCGTACGAGGGCAAGGGGTTCTTCGGCACGTTGGCCGCCAGCCAGGCGCGGACTTCCTCGCGAAAGGCCTGTTGCTCTTTGTTGTAGTTGAGGTCCATGGGCTGCTGCCTGTGGTTGATCAGTTGAATTGCGCTTCGCGCTTCTCGACGAAGGAGTCACGCGCTTCCTGGGAATCCAGCGAGCGATAGGCTTCGAGGGTGAAGCCCTGCTCCCAGCGATACTTGTCTTCGAGGTTGCCGTCCTCGATACCGGTCAACGCTTCCTTGGCGAGCGTGATCATGGCCGGGCTCTTGGCAGCGATCCGGCGGGCCACGTCCAGCGCCGCGTCGCGCAGCCTGTCACGCGGCACCACGCGCTCCACCGCGCCCAGCCGGTAGGCCTCATAGGCGTCTATGGGCTCGCCGGTGAAGTACATGTGGCGCACCTTCTGCACCGGGAACAGGCGCTGCAGGTGCGCGCCGCCGCCCATGGCGCCACGGTCCACCTCGGGCACGCCGAAGGTCGCGCATTCGCTGGCGACGACGATGTCCGCCGCACCGCACAGGCCGATGCCGCCGCCCAGGACGAAGCCATGCACGGCGGCGATCACCGGCTTGGGATTGCGGTGCACGGCCTTGAAGCTGTCGTAGTTGCCCTTGTTCACCGCAACGATCAGATTGCCATCGGCGGCCAGCTCCTTGATGTCGACGCCGGCGCAGAAGCCGCGGCCCTCGGCGCGAATGACGATGACCCGCACCGCGTCGTCGCGGCCCAGGCGTTCCAGCTCGGCGGCGATGGCGGCCCAGCCGGCGCAGTCGAAGGCATTCACCGGCGGACGGTCGAACACCATCTCGGCGATATGGTCGTGGATCTCAACGCGAAACGGCTGCATGGAGGCTCTCCTGGATGGGTTGCGGGTCGACCCGGCGGGCCAGCCCGGTGAGCTGGACTTCAGCCTGGTTGACGATGTTCTGGATGATCTCGGCGCACGGCAGGCGACTGCCGAGCAATGCGGCGACCTGCCCGGCCGGCAGCACGCCGTCTTCGGGCTGGCCATCGACCATGGCCTTCTGGATCACCATGGGCGCATTGGCCGCCAGCAGCGCCTGGGACAGGGTCAGTTCGCCCCGGTTGCGCAGCGCCTGGAGCATCTGCGTGAGGCTGATGCCGGAGTGACACCGGTAGGCCAGCGCACACTGCGCGGCGAGTGCCAGGCGCCGCCAGCGGCCGGCGGCCTCCAGGGCGTCGAGCAGTTCGTTGCGGATCATCCGCTGCGGCAGGCCATCGAGGGCGCGGCTGACGATCACTTGCGCCGGGTCCTTCACGCCCAGGTAGCGCGCCAGGGTGGCGTCCGGCACCGGGCTTTCGCGACTCATCAGAAAGCGCGTACCCATGGCCACGCCCTCGGCGCCCAAGGCGAGCGCAGCCACCAGGCCGGCGCCGTCGTGGAAGCCACCAGCGGCCACCACCGGCACCTGCACGGCCTCGCGCACCTGCGCCAGCAACAGCGAAGTGGGCACGGAACCGGTGTGGCCGCCGCCCTCGCCGCCCTGCACAGTGACGATATCAGCGCCAAGCTCCACGGCCTTCTGCGCGTGCTTGAGCGCACCGACCGTGGGCATGCAGATCACCCCGGCCTCTTTCAGCCGGGCGACCATCTGCTTGCCCGGCGAGCGGCTGTAGCTCACTGCTTTCACGCCGTGGCGCAGCACCAGCTCGACGATCTCGCCGGCGTTGGGCTGATACATGTGGAAGTTGACACCGAAGGGCGCCGAGGTCAGCGACCGGGTTTCCAGGATCGCCGCTTCCATCTGGTGAGGCTCGATGGTTGCGCCGGCGAGAAAGCCGAACGCCCCGGCATTGCTGGTGGCCGCCACCAGGCGCGGATCGGCTACCCAGCCCATGGCGGTCTGGATGATCGGGAAGCGGCAGCCGAGCAACTGGGTGACGCGGGTGCTCAGGTCCGCACTCATCGGCCGCCCTCCACTGGCTCGCGCTGCGAGCTGGCCATGGCGCGGGCATCGTAGCCGCCGAGGCGATCGCCGCTGACCAGTTCGTTGTGGGCGTGGGCGAAGTGGTGCAGGCCAAACACCATGTCCATGGTGGCGCGCTTGCCCATCAGGTCCTCAGCGTTGTTCACCGCCTGCTTGGCCAGCTGCAGGCCCAGGCGCGGCATCTCGGCTACGCGGCGCGCCATGTCCAGGGTCACGTCCAGCAGCACGTCGCGCGGCACCACCTTGTTGACCATGCCCAGCTGCCAGGCGCGCTCGGCCGGCAGGCGCTCGCCGAGGAAGAGGAATTCCTTGGCGATGCGCGGGCTCAGTTCATGCACGTGGGCGAAGTACTCGACGCCGGGAATACCCATGCGCACCACCGGGTCGCGGAAGTAGGCATCGTCGCTGGCGACGATCAGGTCGCAGACCCAGGCCAGCATCAGTCCGCCGGCAATGCAGGCGCCCTGCACCATGGCCACGGTCGGCTTGGGTATCTCCCGCCAGCGCCGGCACATGCCCAGGTAGACCTCCTGCTCGCGGGCGTAGAGGAATTCCCCGCCCGGCTTGTTCACGTGGTCGTACCACAGGCTGGCGCGCTCGAAGCTTTCGTTGACGTCGCGGCCCGGCGTACCGATGTCGTGGCCGGCGGAGAAGTGCTTGCCCTCGCCACGCAGGACGATGACCTTGACCGCATCATCGTCGCAGGCACGACGGAAGGCGGCGTCCAGCGCGTAGGTCATCTTCGAGTTCTGCGCGTTGTGGAACTCGGGGCGATTCATGCTGACCAGGGCCACCGGGCCCTGGACTTCGTAGAGGACGACCTCTTCGCTCATGGCCGTGCTCCTTCGGCAGCGCGCACGGCCGGCGGGTTGTCCTTGAGCTGGCGGCTGCGCAGGTTGTGCGGGTCCAGGCGCTGGAGGATTTCCAGCTGCGCGGCGGTGGGCATGACGGTGGTCGGAATCTGCGCCGGCAAGGCCAGGTCGAAGCTGGTGTTGTCCAGCACCTGCGCCAGTTCCACGCCCGGATGCAGAGAGCGCACGCGCATCTGCTTCTGCGGCCCCGCGAAATCGAGCACACAGAGGTCGGTGACGATCAGGCGGATGTCGATATCGTCCAGCGACCAGCCACGCGCCAGGCGCGCCGGGTTGTAGCCGACCGAGGCGACCATGTCGACCTCGCCTTCGACGAACACCCGGCGGCTGTGCGCCGGCACGAAGAAGGAGTTGGCATGGCTGATGGAGTTGCCGGGGAAGCCGCGCACGCCGAGCATCTGCGCCTTGGGCTTGGCGTAGTCGCCGATGCAGGAAATGTTGGCCTGGCCGAAACGGTCGATCTGGGTCGGGCCGACCAGCGCGTGGCGGCGGCCGCCCCAGACGTTGTCGAAGATGCGCGAGAAGCCCATCCAGCTGTCGAACTTCGGCACGTAGCCGTTGCGCGCGCCCAGCGGCACCGGCTCGGCGACCATGAAGGCCTCGGAGTCGGTCATCAGCAGGTCCGGGTTGCTGCTCAGCATGGCCAGGGAAGCGGCCAGGCGCGGGACCACGCCGATGCCGGTGGCGAGCACTTCGCCGTCGTCACGCCAGCATTCGCTGGCGGCGCAGATCAACAGCTCGGCGAGGCTGCAGGAAGCGTTAGCGTCAGTCATGGTCAGAACACCGGCAGTGGCAGCTTGCGGAGCGACTCGAGCCCACCGACCTTTTCCAGGTAGGCGGCTTCGCCGTCGCGGATGAATTCGTCGTAGTAGCGCTGCCAGCCGTCCTCTTCCTGGACCGAGGCGTTGTAGCGCTGGAAGTGCGCCACGTCGAAGCCGTACAGCGGCGCGCAGGAACTGGGGTGGGCACCGCCCGCAACGTGCACCACGCCATCGGTGAGGTTGCGCTCCCAGAACACCGTGCGTGCCGCCTGCGGGTTGGCGTGGAAGTGCGCGGACTCCACCAGTTCGTCACAACTGACGAAGGTCTGGCTGGCGGCGCGGACGAACAGGTCATCCATGTAGTGGTCCGGCCCGTCGATCTGGCAGACGCCGCGGGCGTCGGCACGGTCGACGTGGACCAGCGCCGCATCC
Source organism: Pseudomonas sp. PVC-3-1 (assembly GCF_057444315.1). Lineage (NCBI taxonomy): Bacteria > Pseudomonadati > Pseudomonadota > Gammaproteobacteria > Pseudomonadales > Pseudomonadaceae > Pseudomonas > Pseudomonas sp. PVC-3-1. Next base: position 3,807,322 of record NZ_CM172023.1, on the reverse strand, counting down.
AGCTCCAGCGCTGGCATGGCGACCCAGTCGCGGCCATCGGCGTAGGGCGAGGTGATCAGCTTGATCTGCGGGTTGTGCTTGAGCACATCGGTGCCCAGGCCCACGGCCGTGGGCAGGAACGGCACCTTCATGGCCGCCGCGCGCAGGCCCAGCAGCAGCATGCCCTCGTCGATCTCCATCACCTCCAGCTCACCGGCCTGGCGGGCCTTGCGGAAATAGGGTTCGAGCGGGATGAAGTCCAGCGAGACGAAGGCGAACACCAGCTTCCTGACCTTGCCGGCGGCGCAGAGCATGCCGACGTCGGCGCCGCCATAGGCGACGATGGTCAGATCCTTGAGGTCCGAGCGCAGGATCTCGCGGATCAGCGCCATGGGCTTGCGCCGCGGGCCCCAGCCGCCGATGCCGAGGGTCATGCCGTCGCGCAGCTGGGCGACCACCTCGGTGGCCGTCATGCGTTTGTCCATGTTGCGCTCCTTACTGGCGGCCGACACTGAAGTCGTGGCCCCAGTGGCTGACCACGGTGCTTTCGAACGGGGTGTGCTCCGCCCAGTCCACTTCCAACCCGCCATGGCCGTACTCGATGTCGAACCCGCCAGGGCTCTGCATGTAGAACGACACCATGTGATCGTTGGTGTGCTTGCCCAGGGTCGCCGAGAGCTTCACGCCGTTGGCGTGCATGCGGTCCAGTGCGCGGCCCACGTCGTCGAGGGCGGCGGTCTCCAGCATCATGTGCACACAGCCGCTGGGGATCGGGCACTCGAAGATCGCCAGCGAGTGATGGCGCGTGTTGTTGCAATGGAGGAAGTGGATACGTTTCTCCGGCTCCTGCGGATCGGGGGTGAAACGCACCTTCATCAGGTCGGAGAGGCCGAAGCCCATCACCTGTTCGTAGAAGTCACGGCAGCGCTCGAAGGTCGGCGCCGGCAGCACCACGTGGCCCATGCCCATGGCACCGGTGACGAAGCCGCTGACACCCACCGGCGAGACGAACGGGCGAAAGTCCTGGCACGGCCCCCAGAACAGCTCATGGCGGTTGCCGTCGGGATCGCGGAACAGCGCCAGCTCCTGGACCTTGCGCAGCGCGCAGTCGGCGGCGCTGCCACGGACAACCTCGACATCGGCCTGGGCCAGTTCGGCGATGGCCTGCTCGAAGGCGGCCTTGCCGGCCACTTCCCAGCCACTGGCGCCGTAGCCGTCCCGCTCATCGCGCAGCACCAGCACGCGGTAGTGGCGCTCGTCCATCTTCAGGTACAGCGCGCCTTCGGGGGCGGCGGCGTCCACCATCATGCCCAGCACGTCGCTGGCGTAACTGCTCCAGCGCGCAAGATCGCTGGCCAGGACGGTCACGTAGCCCAGTCCGCGGATATCCATGGTGTTCTCCTCATCGTCATCGCCGATGCGTCGTACGGATCGGCTGGTGATGAGGATTCAAACAGCGCGGGGGGCGCCCAACATCGTCCAATGGGACTAGCGCAAAAGGGCCGTGGGACGTGGGTTGCGCGGAATGTGACAGTCTACTGCCCCCTGGAGCTCACCCCTGGACGAAGATGGATTGATGCAAGAACATCTCGATGCTGGTCCAGCACCTGGCCATCGGCTAGAGCCAGTGCAACGAAGGAAAGGATAGAAATGTAGAAGTTCCGGATTGCAGTCCAGCCCGGACCGCTCTGCCGTGCGATGAGGAGCGCGGCAGCACGCATCGGATTAAGTCCAGATCGCGATCCTGATGATGAAGTCTCAGCGCAAACGGAGCCCCTCTCCCCAGCCCTCTCCCTGAAGGGAGAGGGAGCTACCCTCTGCCACATCAAGGACCCAGGTTCATCCTGTGGTATCAGAAACACCCTGGATATCGGGTCACTGCCGAACAGTCCCCTCTCCCTTCAGGGAGAGGAAGCTCCCCCCCGCCACATCAAGGTCCCAGGTTCATCCTGCAGTATCAGAAATACTCTGGATATCGGGCAGTGCCGAACAGTCCCCTCTCCCTTCAGGGAGAGGAAGCTCCCCCCGCCACATCAAGGTCCCAGGTTCATCCTGCAGTATCAGAAATACTCTGGATATCGGGTAGTGCCGAACAGTCCCCTCTCCCTTCAGGGAGAGGGTTAGGGAGAGGGAGAGGGAGCACGGAGCAAGGGCCACCCAGCAACCGAGCAGCCTCTACACCCATCAATAGCGCTGCGATTATCAGCAACTCGCCGCCAGCTCCCGCAACGCCGCCTTGGTCACCTTGCCGGCCGCGTTGAGCGGCAGTGCATCGAGCAGCATGGCCCGGCGCGGCGCCTTGTAGTTGGCCATGCGCTCGCGGCACCAGGCGAGGAAGGCGTCCAGGTCGATGGCCTGGCCGGCGGCTGGCAGCAGAAAGGCCATGGCGACCTCCCCCAGGCGTTCGTCGGGGATGCCGATCACCGCCGCCTGGGCGACGCCAGGATAGCCAAGAATCGCCTGCTCCACCTCGGCGGGGTACACGTTGAAGCCGCCGTTGATGAACATGTCCTTGAGCCGGTCGGTGATGCGCAGGTAGCCCCGCTCATCCAGCACGCCGATATCGCCGGTGTGCAGCCAGCCTTCGCTGTCGATGGCCTCGGCAGTGGCTTCGGGATTATTGAAGTAGCCGCGCATCAGGTTGTAGCCGCGCACCACGACTTCGCCCGGTTCGCCGGTGGGCACGCTGCCGCCCTGACTGTCCACGCAACGCACTTCCACATGGGGGAAGGCGCGGCCGCTGGTGGTGGCGATGGTCTCGGCATCGTCGCCGGGCCGGCAGATGGTGACGAAGCCGCAGGTCTCGGTAAGGCCGTAGGCGGTGACGATGGTTTCAAAGCCCAGCTCGCTGCGCATGCGCCGGACCATCTCCACCGGTACCGAAGCCGCGCCGGTCACTGCCACGCGCAGGGAGGACAGGTCGAACTCGCCGCGACACGGATGCGCCAGCAGCGATTGATACAGCGTCGGCGGCCCTGGGAGTACCGTCACGCGCTCGGCAGCCACGCGCTGCAGCAACAGCGGTACGTCGAACACCGCCTGCGGCAGCACGCAGCAACCGCGCATCAGCGCTGCCAGCCAGCCGGCCTTGTAGCCGAAGCTATGGAAGAACGGGTTGACGATCAGGTAACGATCGCCCTCGCGCAGGCCGACCATTTCGCTCCAGTCGCGCACCAGCTGCAGGTTCTGCCCGTGGGCGGTCATCACGCCCTTGGGCTTGCCGGTGGTGCCCGAGGTGAACAGCAGGTCGCACAGGTCATCGGCGCCAAGCGCGCCTTCGCGCGCATCCAGCGCGCCTTCCTCGACGCCATCGGCCAGCGCCAGGAAGCTTGCCCAATCGAGCGCCCCCTCTCGCGAGCCGCGCAGGATCACCCGCTGGCGCAACGCCGGGAGGCTCTCGCCGTCCAGCAGCGCCGGGTAATCGATGCCAAGGAATTCGCTCATCACGAACAGCAGGCTAGCCCCGCTTTCGCGCAGCACCAGTGCCGCCTCAGCGCCCTTCATCCGGGTGTTGAGCGGTACCAGGACGGCACCGACGCTTTGCAGCGCGGTGGCCGCGACAATCCACTCCCAGAGGTTCGGGGCCCATACCGCCACCCGCTCGCCGTGAGCCACGCCCAGGGCCAGCAGCGCTCGCGCGGCGCGGCGGCGGGCCGCATCGAGCTGGCGGTAACCAAGACGGACGTCGCCGTCCTCGATGGCCGACAGGTCGCCGTAGGTTGAGGCCGTTGCGGCGAGCAGTTGGGGGATGGTCAGGGCAGACGGCAGGCAGTTCATGGCGGGCAGCTCAAGTCGAACAGGTATCGAAAGTGGGCCGGCGCCAGGCCGGCCCGCAGACAAGGCCGGACTCAGGCCTGAGGCGGCGCGAAGCGGCGGCCAGCGGAGAAGCCGCCGTCGACGGCGATCATCTGCCCGCTGACGAAGGAAGCATCGTCGGAAGCGAGGAACAACGCGGCCTTGGCCACCTCTTCCGGCTGCCCGGCGCGGCACAGCATGTGCTGCGAGGCGAAGAAGGCGTGGAAGGCCTCCTGCTCGCGGACCATCTGGGTCATCGGGGTTTCGATCAGGCCCGGGCAGAGGCCGTTGACCCGCACGTTGGCGTGACCGTAGTCGATGGCCATGGAGCGCGTCAGCTGGTTGATACCACCCTTGGCGACGTTGTACGCGGTGTTGCCGTCGCAGCCCTGCAGGCCGAAGATCGAGCCGATGTTGATGATCGAGCCGCTGCGCTGCTGCACCATCTGCGCCACCGCGTGCTTGCTGGTGAGCATGCTGCCGGTGAGGTTGATGTCCAGCACGCGCTGCCATTCGCTGGTCGGCGAACTGGTGACGTTGCCCTGGCTGGCGACGCCGGCAGCATTGACCAGCACGTCGATGCGGCCGTGGCGCGAGACCACCTCGCCCATCACCTGCTGCACGTTGTTCTCGTCGCGCACGTCCAGGGCCATGAACAGGCCAGGGAAGTCCGCCGGCGCATTACCCACGTCCAGGCCGACGACCTGGGCGCCCTCTTCGGCGAAACAGCGGGCGCAGGCCAGCCCGATACCCGATGCAGCACCCGTGACCACGGCAACCTTGCCTTGCAGTCGATTCATTCGCACACCTCTGTTTGTTGTTGTCGGTTTGCTCTGCGCCGCAGACTAGCGAGCCGGCGGCGGTGGCAAATCGTCCATTGGGACTAGCCGCTGCGCAAGCACCGATTTGTGTAGGAGCGAGCTTGCTCGCGAACCTCGCACACACCGGGGCAAGCGGCAGAGTGCGTTCGCGAGCAAGCTCGCTCCTACGGCGCCGCAGAGCGCATAGGCCGGAACAGGTGATCCGCCGGCACCGGCACGGCAGATGACGCTGGCGTGCATACGAGATTCAGCCGGTACCGTTTTTTGTAGGAGCGAGCTTGCTCGCGAACCTCGCACACACCGGGGCAAGCGGCAGAGTGCGTTCGCGAGCAAGCTCGCTCCTACGGCGCCGCAGACCGCATAGGCCGGAACAGGTGATCCGCCGGCACCGGCACGGCAGATAACGCTGGCGTGCATACGAGATTCAGCCAGTACCGTTTTTTGTAGGAGCGATCTTGCTCGCGAACCTCGTACACACCGGGGCAAGCGGCAGAGTGCGTTCGCGAGCAAGCTCGCTCCTACAGCGCCGCAGACCGCATAGGCCGGAACAGGTGATCCGCCGGCACCGGCACGGCAGATGACGCTGGCGTGCATACGAGATTCAGCCAGTACCGTTTTTTGTAGGAGCGATCTTGCTCGCGAACCTCGTACACACCGGGGCAAGCGGCAGCGTGCGTTCGCGAGCAAGCTCGCTCCTACAGCGCCGCAGAGCGCATAGGCCGGAATAGGTGATCCGCCGGCACCGGCACGGCAGATGACGCTGGCGTGCATACGAGATTCAGCCAGTACCGTTTTTTTGTAGGAGCGAGCTTGCTCGCGACCCTCGCACACACCGGGGCAAGTGGCAGAGTGCGTTCGCGAGCAAGCTCGCTCCTACAGCGCCGCAGACCGCATAGGCCGGAACAGGTCATCCGCCAGCACCGGCACGGCAGATAACGCTGGCGTGCATACGAGATTCAGCCAGTACCGTTTTTTGTAGGAGCGAGCTTGCTCGCGAACCCCGCACACACCGGGGCAAGCGGCAGAGTGCGTTCGCGAGCAAGCTCGCTCCTACAGCAAGATAAAAAAGCCCGGCACTAGGCCGGGCGAAAAAGGGGGCAGGCACCGCCCCTCACTCGAGAGCAATCTGTCGGTCCGGACTTCTGTCCAGCTTCAATCAGGAAAGCGAACGCGTACCTCGCGGCTGCCGGCGCGGCCCTGGCAGGCCAGGGTCCAGCCGTCGGCCAGCTCGGCCGCACTGAGCACGTCGTTGCGCGGCAACAGCACCTCGCCCTGCTCCACCTGGCACATGCAGGCGCCGCAGAAGCCTTCTTCGCAGGACGCGGGCGGCGCCAGCCCGGCGCGGCGGCAGCTTTCCAGCAGGGTTTCGCCGGCTGCGCAGGCAACCTCATGCTCGGCGCCATCGAGGATCACGCTCAGGCGCTCCACCTCGATACCGGCAACGGCCTGGCGAGCCTGTTCATCGGCCGCTTCCAGCTCGTCCGGATCGGCCGGCGAGACGAAGCGTTCGACGTGAACCCGCGCTGGCGGCACGCCCGCCGCCAGCAGGCCGGTCTCCACGGTATCCATGAACGGGCCGGGCCCACAGATGAAGCATTCCGCCTCTTCCCAGCCGCGCAGCAGATGACGCACATCGCTGCCAGCGAGAAAGCCCTGCACACTGTCCAGCACATGGATTACCTGCAGGCGCTCACCGTGTTCACGCAGCAGGCTGCGCAGCGCGTCGCGGAAGATCACCGACTCGGCGTCACGGTTGGCATACACCAGGCGGATGCGGCAATCGCGACTCGCCAGCGCCTCGCGCAGGATGGAAAACACCGGCGTGATGCCCGAACCACCGCCGAACAGCAGCAGGTCACGGGTCTCGGCACCCAGGTGGAAGTGCCCGGCCGGCGGCAGCACCTCCAGGTGGTCGCCGGCGCGTACGCTGTCATTCATCCAGTTCGATACGCGTCCACCTTCGACGCGCTTGATCGTCACCCGCAGCTGCGTATCCAGCCCCGGTGCGCTGGACATCGAGTAGCAGCGCAGCAGGCGCTTGCCCGCCACGCTGACGCGGAAACCGAGGAACTGCCCGGCCTGGTAGGCGAAGCGTGCGGCCAGCTCCTGCGGTACGCGCAGCACCAGCGAGCGGGCGTCGGCGGTTTCCTCGATGACCTGCGCCACCTCCAGCTGGAAGCTGCCGGCCACGCTCGGCGCCTGGGGCGCCAGGGACTGCGCTCTGCCCATATCAGATCCCGCTGATCAGTTGGGCGTTGTCCACGCGGATCTCGGCGCCGTTGATGAAGCGCGATTCGTCCGAAGCGAGGAACAGCACCACGTTGGCAATATCCTGCGGCGCGCACATGCGGTTCATCGGGTCGGCATCCAGCGCCTCCTGCGGAATCGGCTGGCCGCCCGCCAGGGCCTGGGTCATCGGCGTGTTGACGCCGTCGGGGTGCACGCTGTTGCAGCGGATGCGATAGCCCTGCTGCTTGCAGTGCAGCGCGATGGAACGGGTCATGGCGGCCACCGCGCCCTTGGACGCCGAGTAGGCGCAGAACGCCGGCATGCCGCCCAGCGCCGCCACCGAGGACATATTGACGATGGAGCCGCCGCCGCTTTCCTTCATCGCCGCGATGGCGTACTTGCAACCGAGGAAGTAGCCCTCGCCGTTGATGGTCTGCACCTTGCGCCACAGCTCCAGGCTGGTGTCCTCGATGCTGCCCAGGGCGAGGATGGCGGCGTTGTTGACCAGCACATCGAGGCGACCGAAACGCTCCAGGGTGGTTTTCACCACGTGCTGCCAGTCGCTCTCGCTGGCGATGTCGTGGCGGATGAACAGCGCATCGCCGCCGATCTGCTCCGCCAGCGCACGGCCGGCTTCCTCGTTGAGGTCGGTGAGGACCACGCGGGCGCCCTCGCCGGCCAGCAGCAGCGCGTCCTCACGGCCGATGCCGCTGGCGGCGCCGGTAACGATGCAGACCTTGCCTTGTACTCGATTCATGCTTGTTTTCCTTCAGGCGGTTTCGGGGATGACGGCTGCCGCGCGGGACGCCGCGTGGGCGGCGGCGCGGCGACCGGAATACACGCAGTCGGCGATGGACAGGCCGGATACGTAGAGATTGGAAGCGACGCCCACGGCATTGCGACCGGCGCTGTAGAGCCCGGCGATGGGCTCTCCGCCGGCATCCAGCACGCGCCCGCTGCGCTCGCAGACGCGCAGCCCGCCGAGGGTGATCGCCGGGCAGGGGAACAGCTTGCTGTCGAAAGACAGGTCCAGGGCGTACCAGGGGCCGTCGTCCATATCGGCGAGCATCGCCGGCGACTTGCCGAAGGCGTCGGTGTGCTCGCCTCGCGCAGCGCGGCTGTACTCCTCCAAGGTGTGGCGCAGGTTCAGCGGCGGCACGCCAATGGCGCGGGCCAGCGCTTCGGGCGTATCACCCTGGCGACGGTTGAACAGCAGATTGAGCAACACCGGCAGGCGCTGGAACGACCAGACCTTGCCCGGCCCGACCTGGCGCAGGGATTCCCTGAGCAGCGCGCGATCGAGGATGAGGATGGCGCGCCCGCCCTGCTCTTCCACCATGGCGTGGCCAAGGGTGGCGCCGTAGACCTCTTCGTTGCAGTAGCGCTCACCGCGGGCATTGACGATCACGCCGCGAGCCCAGGCCAGCGGTGGATTGATGAAGCGCCAGGCACTGACCTTGTCCAGGCGCTGGGCAGCGGCACCCACGCCAAGGCCAAGGCGGATACCGCTGCCATCGCAGCCCGGCGTGCCCAGTGGCAGGCCCGGCAGGTACTGCGGCGCGTGCTCGGCAAGCATCTCGCGATTGAAGATGAAGCCGCCGGCACTGAGCAGCACACCCTTGCGCGCACGGATCAGCAAGGGCCGCGCGTGTCGTTGTTCGATTCGACGCAAGGCCGCGATCAGGCGCTCGGCCAGGGGCGGCGCATAGGGATGCAGCGCGGTAGCGGTGCGGCTCAGCCAGGCGTGGCGACGCGCGGCAAAGCTGCCCGGCGGCAGGCGCCAGGCCTCGACGCCGATCACCGCGCCGTTGGCATCCTGCACCAACCGGCGTACTTCGCACTGGCTGTAGAGCTGTACGCCGCTCTCCCGCGCCGAGGCGCGCAGCGCGGCGAACAACGCCGCACCGGACATACCGCTTCCCTTGGTGCGGTGCCCGCGCGGCGCAGGCTGCGCCAGGCTGGCGTAGGCCGGCACGGCTTCGTTGCCCGAGTAGTAAAGGTAGAAGCGGTCGCTGGGGTAGGACGTCTTGTGCGGCGGCACGCTGGCTTCATAACGTGCGCCCTGGCGCTCCAGCCAGGCCAGCTGGTCCACGCTGCGCTCGCAGAAGTCACGCAGGGTTTCGCCCTGAACCGCGTCGCCGACCTCACCCTGCAGGTAGCGGAACATTGCCTCGGCATTGTCGCTGTAACCGGCCTGACTCTGGTACAGCGTACCGCCGCCGGCATACACGACGCCACCGCTGCGCGCGGTGGCGCCACCGCCGGCGAAGCGATCCAGCGCCAGCACGTCGAGGCCGCGCTCGCGGGCCTCCAGGGCAGCGCACGCGCCGGCGCCGCCGAAGCCAACGATCAGCAGATCGGTCTGGGCGTGCCAGGTCAGTTGCTCGCCCGCGCCCAGGCGCAGCGGCGGAATCGGCAATGCGCCGGCCATGGCCGTCAGCCCGCCGCTGCCACGCTCGGCGCCTGTACGGCGACGGCGGTGGTGTAGGTGCCGTTCACATAGATCAGCGGAGTGATACGCGGTGTATTGCGAATCTCGCGGATGCGCCCGATGAACACCGTGTGGGTGCCGTAGGTGAAGCGCCCGTCCTGCTCGCAGACCACGCTGGACTGCGCGTCCGCCAGGTACGGCACGCCGCACTCGGTGGCGCGCCAGTCGCCGCTGGCAAAGCGCCCTTCGCCTTTCACCGGGCCGCTGCACAGGTGCGACAGGTGCTCCTGGTCCTGGCCGAGGATGTTCACGCAGAAGTCCGCGCCGGCTTCCAGCACGCGGTGCAGCGAGGCAGTCTGGTTCACGCAGATCAGCAGCGACGGCGGCTCGGTGGACAGCGAGTCCACCGCCGTGGCGGACATGGCGTAACGCTCGCGGCCATCGCTGGTGGTGATGATGGTCACCGATTTGGCGAGCCGGCGCATGGCCTGGAGCATGTCGGCTTTCAGAGTGTCCTGGTTCATCGCACGGGCCTCGCTGGGCGTGTTGGGCTGAGGTGTAGTGCGATGGATTCTGTGGTCGCGGCGGGTGTGCAACATCGTCCGAGGGGACTAGTCGTGCCCGCTCTCGAAGCGCTGCGCGCATATGGTCCGTTTGTGGGATGTGGACATTTCCACGCGTTGTTCAAATGCCCGCGAAGGCCCCTGCGATCCGACGCGGGAGACCGAGCACCGCCCCACGGGGCGACCACAGGAGAACAACAAGATGCTCGACCACGACCTGATCCGTCAGCGCCTGCGCCAGCGCGCCCGCGAGCTGGTGCCGGTGCTGCGCGAACGCGCCGCCGACGCCGCCCGTGAAGGCCGGCTGCCGGAGGAAACCCTCCGTGATTTCCACGAAGCCGGCTTCTTCCGCATTCTCCAGCCGGCCCGCTGGGAAGGCTACGAGCTGGAGCCCAAGGACTTCTTCGAGGTGCAGATGACCCTCGCCGAAGGCTGCATGTCGTCGGCCTGGGTGCTGGGCGTGGTGGCCATCCACAACTGGCAGCTGGCGCTGTTCGACGACCGCGCCGCGCAGGATGTGTGGGGCGAGGACTCCAGCGTACTGATCTCCTCCTCCTACATGCCGGTAGGCAAGGTGACGCCGGTGGACGGCGGCTTCCGCCTGTCCGGGCGCTGGGGCTTCTCCAGCGGCAGCAAGCACTGTCAGTGGGCGTTCCTCGGCGCCCTGGTGCCGCCGAGCGAGCCGGGCGGCATGCCGGACTACCGCACCTTCCTGGTGCCGCGCAGCGACTACCAGGTGCTCGACAACTGGAACGTCATGGGCCTGGAGGCCACCGGCTCCCACGATGTGCTGGTGGACGACGCCTTCGTCCCCGAGTACCGCACCCACCGCGCCCTCGACGGCTTCATGCAGAACAGCCCGGGCAACGCGGTGAACAGTGCGCCGTTGTTCCGCCTGCCGTTCGGGCAGATATTCGTGCGCGCGGTTTCCTCGGCGGCCATCGGTGCGCTGCAGGGCGCGGTGAACCTGTTCATCGAGCACAACCGCGCCCGCGTCGGCGTCAATGACGGCCGCAAGATGGGCCAGGACCCTGCCGCCCAGCAGGCGCTGGCCGATGCCATGGTGGCGGCCGACGAATGCCGCACCGTGCTGCTGCGCAACTTCGAGCTGATGATGCAGCGCGCCCGCGACGGCGAGCCGCTGAGCATGCCCGAGCGGGTGAAGATGCGCTACGACTCGGCCCTGGTGGCGGACAAGTGTGCGCGCGCCGCCGGCACCCTGATGTTCAACAGCGGCGCCTCCACCATCTTCCGCGAGCACCCGATCAACCGGGCCTTCCGCGACATCCACACCGGTCGCGCGCACGTCGCCAACAGCCCGGCGAAGTACGCCTGGAACCTCGGCGGCGTGAACATGGGCGCGGACTCCACGGACTTCTTCCTCTAAGCCGCAGCACCTGCCACCCCGGCACTTCGGCGTAGTCCGTTCGGGCGATTCCGAGGCGCCGGCGAACACAGAACATGGCCCATGAGGCTGAGCCCGTCGGCCGCCACTACAACAAGGGACGCATCCCATGAAATTCTCTCTGATCTACGAAGCGCAGACGCTGGACAGCACCCGCGAAGGCGATCGCCGTATCTTCGAGGAAACCGTCGAACAGGCAGTGCTGGCCGACCAGCTCGGCTTCGACACCTTCTGGTGCGTGGAGCACACCGCGCTGACCAACTACTCGCACATGTCCGCGCCGGAGACCATGCTCGCCTTCGTCGCCGGCAAGACCCAGCGCATCGGCATCGGCCACGGCGTGGTCTGCCTGCCGCCGGCGATGAACCACCCGGTGAAGGTCGCCGAGCGCATCGCCACCCTCGACCTGCTGTCCGGCGGCCGCGTGCACTTTGGCGTCGGCAAGGGCGGCACCCAGCAGGAGGCCGGCACCTTCGGCTATGACCTGGCGACCCTGCAGCCGCAGATCGATGAGGCCATGTACCTGATCCCGAAGATGTTCGTGCAGGACGAGATCGAGCACGACGGCGTATACGTGAAGATTCCCAAGCGTCCCATTCATCCCAAGCCCTACCAGGACCCGCACCCGCCGATGTACCTGGCCTGCACCAATACCGAGTCGCTGAAGAACGCCGGTGGCCGCGGCATGGGCGCGCTGGTGCTGGGCTTCGGCGGCCCGGAGGAAATCGCCAAGAAGGTCGCCGTCTACCACGAGGCCTGGGACAACCGTGACGAGGCCAACCAGGTTGGCTTCCGGCCGAACCGCCACATCGCCGCGCTGTGCCCGGCCATCGTCCTGGACGACAACGAGAAGGCCCGCGCCATCGGCGTGCGCGGCCAGCGCTACTTCATGGAATCCCTGGCCTACTGGTACGCCGGCGGCGAGCGCCCGGACCCGGCCAAGTGGCAGGACGACACCTTCGTCGACGGCAACGGCCAGGCGGTGATCCGCTCGCGCTTCGCCTCCGAGGAAGTGACGGTGGACTTCTCCGACCCGACCATGGCGATGATGAACCCCAACCACGCCTACGGCACGGTGAATGACTGCATCGGCTACGTGCAGCGCCTGATCGACGCCGGCGCCGATGAAATCCTCTTCATCTGCCAGATGGGCACCGTGCCGCAGTGGGCGCAGATCGAGACGCTGAAGAACATCGGCGAGAAGGTCATCCCCTACTTCCGCGACAAGCTGCAGATCGCCTGACACTTACGCTGAACCACCAGGACGGGCCCTTCGGGGCCCGTTCTGTTTTCTCGTGCAGAATCAGGCAGGCAATCATCGCCGGAATCAGCAGCGGATAGGCGGCGTACAACCGTTCGCGGTTGTACGCCATCTCAAGCAGCGAATCCCCACCTGGGATTGGCATCGAGCGGGTTCTGTTCGCGAGCAAGCTCGCTCCTACAAAGAGCAGCGCCTGATGCAAATGGCCACTGTAGGAGCGAGCTTGCTCGCGAACACATGTACCCACCGCTCGCGAACGCATGTACCCACCGCTGAACGCAAACGCCCCACACCGGATCCCGGCGTGGGGCGTACAACCGTTCGCGGTTGTACGCCGCCTCAAGCAGCGAATCCGCACCTGGGATTGGCATCGAGCGGGTTCTGTTCGCGAGCAAGCTCGCTCCTACAAAGAGCGGCATCGGAGACAGGAGTTGCAGTAGGAGCGAGCTTGCTCGCGAACGCATGTACCCACCGCTGAACGCAAACGCCCCACGCCGGATCCCGGCGTGGGGCGCACTACTCCTGCGCGTGCTCTACCGCCGCGCAGCCACTCGGCTCAGATCACCCGCGCCGGATGCTGCACCCGCGGTGCACCCAGTTGCTCGCGCCAGGACGGTGGCTGGCGCCCGTCGGCTTCCTGGATGCCGTAGCGCAGCGCCAGTTCGGCGCTGACCAGCGTCTGCCCGGAGAGCTGCGGCAGTTCTGGATCATCCAGCAGCGCATGAATGATCCGCCCGTTGAACTGCGGCGTCTCGGCCATGGCAAGGAAGGCTTCGTACTGCTCGGCGCGGGCCTGGCCGGCAATGGCGGTGCGCTCGGTGAGCTGCGGGCCGAGCCAGAGGGACAGCGCCGCCACGCCCGTGCCTTCGAAGTCGATGGCCATGTCCGCCGCCAGCTTGTCCACGCCGGCCTTCTGCGCACCGTAAGCCGGGCCATGCATGTAGCACCCGGCACCAAAGGACGAGGTGAACGCCACCAGCGCCCTGGGTGCGCGCAGCAGCAAGGGGGCGGCGTGGTAGCTGGCGACATAGGCCGAGCGCAGGCCGATGTCGAGGATTTCCACCAGCTCCAGCGGTTTCTCCCAGAACGGGCCGGGATCGATCAGTTGCTCGTGGATGAAGGCAACGTTGTTCACCAATAAATCCAGCAGGCCATGCTCGGCCTCGATGCGCTGGAACAACGCGCGCACCTGCTCGTCATCAGCGTGGTCGCACTGCACGGCAATGCCACGACCGCCGGCGGCATCGATGGCCGCGGCGGTTTCGTGGATGCTGCCATGCATCACCTGGCCGCGCAGCCTGGCGTTGCCTGATTCGACGGAGCGCCCGGTGAGGTAGACGGTCATGCCGGCGGCGCCCAGCGCCTCGGCGATGCCCTTGCCGACGCCACGGCTGGCGCCGGTGACCAGGGCGATGCGGGAAGTGGATTCAGGCATTCTGCGGTACCTCCGGATGGGCGCGGGCGGGAACGGCCTGCTGCTGGATGTGCTCAGCAGCGAGGAAGCCGAAGGTCATCGCCGGGCCGATGGTCGAGCCGGCGCCGGGGTAGGTCGCGCCCATCATCGAGGCGGCGGAGTTGCCGATGGCGTAGAGACCCTCGATGGCGTTGCCGTCCTCGCGCAGCACGCGGGCATGCACATCGGTGAGCAGGCCGCCCTTGGTGCCAATGTCGCCGGCGTCGATCTTCACGGCGTAGAACGGCGCTTTCAGTAGCGGCGCCAGGCACGGGTTGGGCTGCACGTGCGGGTCGCCGTAGTAGCGGTCGAACAGCGACTCGCCCTTGTGGAAGTCCGGGTCCTGGCCGAGCACGGCATAGCGGTTGAAGCGCTCCAGCGTGCGCGCGAGCCCGACGCCGTCGACTCCGATCTCACCGGCCAGCGCCTGGATGCTGTCAGCCTTGTGGTAGAAGCCCTGCAGGTGCTTGGGCAGGCGACTGTCCGGCTGGGCGTAGCCCGGCAGCAAGGCGCCGCAGGGGTATTTGCGGCGGAACTCGGCGTCGAAGATCATCCAGCAGGGCACGCTGCGCGCCTGCTCGCTGTCGTGGGCGTACATCGCGTAGACGATGTCAGTGTAGGGCGCGCCTTCGTTGACGAACCGCTGGCCCGCGGAGTCCACCAGCACGCAACCGGGCAGGTTGCGCTCGACGAACAGCACACGCGCTTTTTCCTCTCCGGCCACGTGGGCGCTGGGTGCCCACCAGCTGTGCTCCATCAGCGCGGTGGCCGCACCCAGCTGCTGTCCGGCGCGGATGCCGTCGCCGGTGTTGTACGGTGGCGTGGCAGTCCACTGGGTGCTGGAAGGCTGCGGATGATACTGACTGCGCATGGCCTGGTTGCGCTCGAAGCCGCCGGCAGCGATGACCACGCCGCGCCGCGCGTGAAGTCTCAGTGTCTGGCCGTCGCGCTGCAGCACGGCGCCGATGACACGCCCCTGCTCCTCGATCAGTTCCTGCAGCGAGGTGTTCAGCCACAGCGGTACCTGGCGGTCCAGCAGCGAGCGACGTAGCGCGGCGATCAGCGCGTTGCCCAGGGTCAGGAAGCGGTCGCGCGGCGAGCGCAGACGCGCGGGCAGGTCGCGCCAGTAGCGCCACAGAATGCGCAGCGTCAGCCCGACCCAGCCGGGGCCGCGACAAAGCAGCACGCGGGCTTCCTTCATGGTCATGGCCACACGCCCCATCATCAGGGTGCCGGGGGACGGCTCGCGCATCCGCGCGAACTCCTCGCCCAGTTCGCGGGCATCGAAGGGCAGCGGGTCCATGGAGCGGTAACCCGGTTTGCCGCCGGGGACTTCCGGGTAATAGTCGGCGTATTCGGCCTGGGCTTCGAAGCGCACGCGGCTGTTGCCTTCCAGGTACTCGACCATGCGCCGGCCGTGCTCGACGTAGGCCTCGACGCGGCCGTCATCCACGAGGTTGTCGCTGACCGTGCGGATGTAGCGGATCGCTTCCTGCGCCGAATCCTGGCCGCCGAGGGCGGCGATCCGATGGTTGCAGGGTATCCAGATGCCGCCGCCGGACACTGCCGTGGTGCCGCCGTAGCGGTCACTCTTTTCCACCAGCAGGACGTCCAGGCCGAGGTCACGGGCGCGCAGCGCGGCGGTCATGCCACCCGCACCGCTGCCCACCACCAGGACGTCACATTCCATGTCCCACTCACGGCTTCGCTGGCCGCTCGCCCTTGCGTTCATGCGCTTGTTCTCCGGGATCTGGCGTGGCGGAAAACCACGCTCGCCCGGCGATTGTTCGCGCCCGCGCAAAGCCCCGGCATCGTCCGATGGGACTAGCGCCAGAGCGGCCCGTCCCCGTCCCGCCGGCTTAGTCTTTTTGGACGATGTTGGCGCACTCGGGTGACCACATAGTCAGCCCCGCCACCTTCCCGCCAACACCGTTTCCGGGTCTGGCCGACAGCGCCGCCCGAGCAGAGGACGAGATGACAAGAATAAGAATCGCCTTCCCGCCGTTGCCCCTTGCCCTTGCGATCAGCGCCAGCAGCCTGTTCCTCGCCAGCCAGGCGCAGGCGCTGTCCTACCAGTTCAACGACGACCTGCAGGTCAACTGGGATACCACCCTGAGCTACAGCCTCGCCTGGCGCACCGAGAAGCGTGCCCATGCGCTGTCCAACGGCGGCAGCAATCCCGCCATTGCCAACGGCGACGACGGCGACAACGCCTTCGACCGCGGCGCGCTGATCAACAACCGCGCCAGCTTCCTCACCGAGGCGGACTTCAAGTTCCGCCAGGACTACGGCCTGTTCGTCCGCGCCACCGGCTTCTACGACGACGTTTACCAGCGCGGCAACGACAACGACTTCGGCACCTCGAACTGCTTCGCCGGCGACCGTTGCTCCAAGCCGGACCACTTCTCCGGCGAGACCGAGGACCAGGCCGGCGACGACCTGCGCCTGCTCGACACCTACGCCTACGGAACCTGGGATCTGAACGGCCACACCCTCAACGCCCGCGCCGGCAACCAGGTGGTGGCCTGGGGCGAGAGCCTGTTCAACGGCTTCGGCATTTCCGGTGCGATGAGCCCGGTGGACGCCACCAAGGCCAACACGCCCGGCATCGAGATCAAGGAGCTGTTCCTGCCGGTGGGCCAGGTGTTCACCCAGTACAGCCTGACCGACAACCTGGGCGTGCAGCTGTATTACCAGTACCAGTGGAAGCGCAACGAGCTGACCCCGGTCGGGCACTTCTTCTCCACCACCGACTACATCGACGAAGGCGGCTTCAACGACTCCACCGGCCAGCAGCGCCGCCTGGGCGACGATACGCCGGGCAACAGCGGCCAGTACGGCGCAGCGCTGACCTACACGGTGGAGCAGCTCAACAACACCGAGTTCGGCCTGTACTACCTGCGCTTCAGCGACCACAGCCCGCAGCTGGACTTCCTCAGCGACTGGAACACCGGCAACTACCGGGCGATCTTCTACGACGACATCAAGCTCTATGGCGCGAGCTTCTCCAGCATGCTCGGCGAGACCAACGTCAGCGGCGAGATCAGCTACCGCGATGGCCAGCCGGTGCTGGTCGATACCGGGCTGACGCCGCAACCGGTGCGCGCCGACGTCGCCCAGGCGCTGGTGTCCTTCATCCACTCGTACGGCGCCCTGCCCTTTGCCGACAACACCACGCTGACCGGCGAGGTCGGCTACAACCGCGTGATGAACAACGACAAGGCGCCCAGCTTCGACGTCTTCGTTCCCACCGGCGCCGGCTACGCGCAGATCCGCACGCCCAACACCGACAAGCTCTACTACGACCGTTCCGCCTGGGGTTACACCGTCAACCTGACGCTGGACTACAACAACGTGTTCAACGGCTGGGACCTGAGCGTACCCATCATCTACAGCCAGGCGGTCAACGGTAATTCCTCCATGCCGGGCAGCTTCGGCCTGGGCGAAGGCGACGACCGCTTCGCCGTCGGCACCACCTGGCGCTACCTGAACAACTTCAGTATCGAAGCCCGCTACAACATGTTCCTCGGCAACCCGAGCGAAACCACCCTGGCGGACCGCGACAACCTTTCGCTCACCGCGAAATACAGCTTCTGACCCAGCCCAAGGAGCCAGATCATGAATCGCAAACCCAACCTGCCCGCCCTGCTGCTGTCCGCGACACTCACCTGCCTGATCGGCCAGGCCCAGGCCAAGGTCAGCCCCGAAGAGGCCGCGCGCCTCGGCCAGGAGCTCACGCCCATGGGCGCCGAGAAAGCCGGCAATGCCGAAGGGACGATCCCCGCGTGGACCGGCAAGTGGCGCGGCGCGCCGCCCCAGGTGAAATACGACGGCCCCGGTAGCCGCTACGCCGATCCGTACGCCGACGAGAAGCCGCTGTTCGTCATCACCGCGCAGAACATGGATCAGTACTCCAAGCACCTCACCGACGGCCAGCGCGCCCTGTTCAAGCGCTACCCTGACACCTTCAAGATGCCGATCTACCCCTCGCACCGCGACTTCCGTTTCAGCGAGAAGATCGAAGCCAACATCAAGGCCAACGCCACCAGCGCGGAACTGGTGGATGGCGGCAACGCCGTACGCAACGCCTTCGGCGCCTCGCCCTTCCCCATCCCCAAGGATGGCTACGAGCTGATGTGGAACCACGCCCTGCAGGCCCGCGCCAACAGCGAGGAAGCCGTCTATGACCAGGCGGTGATCTACTCCAACGGCAACCAGGCGCTGCAGACCGTGCACTACCAGATTCTCGCACCCTGGTGCTCGCCGACCGGCTCGCTGCAGAACTATGACGGCGGCGTGATGAGCCACTTCATGATCACCACCCTCAAGCCCGTGCGCTCCAAGGGCGAAATCATCGGCGGCAATGAGTTCTTCGACCCGGTCGCCAGCCCGCGGCAGAGCTGGCAGTACCTGCCCGGCACCCGCCGCGTGCGGCGCGCGCCCACCGTCGGCTATGACACGCCCACCGGAGCCGGCGGCTTCCGCACCATCGACGAAGACCGCCTGTTCAACGGCGCGCCGGATCGCTACGACTGGAAGATGCTCGGCAAGCGCGAAATCTACATCCCCTACAACAACTACAAGCTCGACGACCCGGCGCTGAAATACTCGCAGATCCTCACGCCCAACCACGTCAACCCGGACTTCATGCGCTACGAGCTGCACCGCGTGTGGGTAGTGGAAGCCACGCTGAAGCCGAGCGCCAGACACATCTACGGCAAGCGCACCCTGTACCTCGACGAGGACAGCTGGTCCGCCGCCCTGGCCGACAACTACGATTCGCGCGGCCAGCTGTGGCGCACCAACATGCAGACCACCGTGTACGCCTACGACATCCAGGTGAACCAGGCCCGCGTGGCGCTGTTCCATGACCTCATCGCCGGCTCCTACCTGGCCGACCGCATGGCCAACGAACAACCGGCGCCCAAGCTGAACAGCGCCGACTACGACACCAACTACTTCACCGCCGCCAACATGCGCAAACTCGGCCAGTAAGGCCCCCTTCGAAAGCCCGCGCGGGATACCGCGCGGGCTTTGTGTTTTGTTTCGCCGACCAAGGAATGCCCCATGCACAACCTCCTCCGCGCTGCCATCGCCACTGCCGGCTTGAGCCTCGCCACCCAGGCCAACGCGCTGACCATCCTGCTCACCAACGACGACGGCTGCCGCGCGCCGGGCATCCAGGCGCTGTACCGCGAGCTGAGTGCCGCCGGACATCGCGTGACGCTGGTGGCACCGGATACCGACAACAGCGGCATCGGCGCCGCCAGCGTGGTCGCTCCCGGCCAGGCGCTGACCATTACCCGCCTCGCCGATCAGCAATACTGCGTCGGTGCACCCGCCGGGTTCACCCTGCCTGCGGGCAAGAACATGGCCGTCGGCACGCCGGTGGATGCGGTGAATACTGGCCTCGACCTGTTGCTCAGGGACAGCCCGCCGGACCTGGTAGTTTCCGGCAGCAACTTCGGCGACAACGCAGGTCCCTTGATCCAGATGTCCGGCACCCTCAACGCCGCGCTCTGGGCCATGCGCCGCGGCGTGCCGGCGATGGCCGTATCCACCGCCATCGACCTGCCGCTGGTGCAGCGCAATCCGCAAGCCGGAATGCAACTGACCCGTGACGCCCTGGGCGACAGCGCGCGCCTCGCCGTGCGCGTGCTCGATCGAGCGCTCGTGGCCGGCCGGTCGGCGCAGAAGGCATGCGGGAAAAGCCAAGGCGAATGCGCATTCAACCTGCTCGGCCTGCCCGTCGGCCAGGGCCTGAACCTCAACTACCCGGCACGCCAGGCGGCACAGGTGCGCGGGCTGGTGTATGCGCCGGTGAGCGACTGGTCGCCCATCGTCTTCGCCGTGCAGGCGGACGCGGACGGTGGCGCGCGCGTGAATCTCGGCGCAGCGAAAGCACCGAACGAACGACAGCGCCGGGAGGATGCCTACCTCCTGACCCAGGGGTATGCGGTGCTCAGCGTGGTGGGGACGGACCTCAATGGAGACCACGAGGGCGAGCGGCGGGCGCGGGAATTGTTGAAGGGAATGAAGCCCTGAAGACGGCATGGGAGCGGGCTTCGTCCGATTAGTAGGCTGCGCGACCGGGGCAGACGGGTTCGCGAGCAAGCTCGCTCCTACATCTGTCGGCGGACCTTCGTAGGGGGATGAAACCTTGAAGACGACGTGGGAGCAGGCTTCGTCCGATTAGTGGACTGCACGTCCGGGGCAGGCGGGTTCGCGAGCAAGCTCGCTCCTACATCTGTCGGCGGACCTTCGTAGGGGGATGAAACCCTGAAGACGGCGTGGGAGCGCTCCGTCCAATTAGTGGGCTGCGCGTCCTGGGCGGACGGGTTCGCGAGCAAGCTCGCTCCTACATCTGTCGGCGGACCTTCGTAGGGGGATGAACCCTGAAGACGGCGTGGGAGCAGGCTTCGTCCGATTAGTGGGCTGCACGTCCGGGGCAGACGGGTTCGCGAGCAAGCTCGCTCCTACATCTGTCGGCGGACCTTCGTAGGGGGATGAAACCCTGAAGACGGCGTGGGAGCGGGCTCCGTCCGATTAGTAGGCTGCGCGACCGGGGCAGGCGGGTTCGCGAGCAAGCTCGCTCCTACACCAGCGGGCGACCTATGTGAGGGTGGTCCGCATCGCCTCGATTCCTGTAGGAGCGAGCTTGCTCGCGAACAAGGGACCCCGCGCTGCGTCAGTTCGCGCGTCAGCGCACACCTACAGGCGGGCGAAGCTATCGGGCTGGTTCAGCACGCAGCGGATGCCGCCCGGCAGGGCCATGCTCGCCACACACTGGTTGCAGTGATTGCAGCCGTTTTCGTAAGCCTCGCCCTGGCTGCGCACCTGCTTGACCAGGTCCGGATCACGCAACAGCGCGCGGCCCAGGGCGACGAAATCGAAGCCCTCGGCCATGGCGCGCTGCAGGCTGTCGCGCTGGCTGACGCCGCCCAGGTACACCAGCGGCATGTCGGTGGCCTGGCGCACCCGCCGGGCCTGGTCGAGGAAGTACATCTCGGCGTACGGCAGGCTGGCGAACAGCCGCCCGCCAAACCATTTCATCGCCGTGCGCTGCAGTGGGTTGGGTTCCAGCGGGATCATCTGCGCCAGCGGGCTCTCGCCGCGGAACAGGTACATCGGTGAACGGCTGGTGAAGCCGCCGCTCATCACCAGCGCATTCAGCCCGTGTTCGGCCAGGCGCGTGGCGATATGGCAGGAATCGTCGATCTCCAGCCCACCGGCAAAGCCATCGCTGAGGTTCAGCTTGGCGAGGATCGGGAAGTCCTCCCCCACCGCTGCGCGCACCGCCGCCAGGACTTCCAGGGGCAGGCGCAGGCGGTTGTCCAGGCTGCCGCCATAGGCATCGCTGCGGCGGTTGGTGGCCGGCGAAAGGAACTGGCTGAGCAGGTAGCCGTGGCCCATGTGGATTTCCACGGCGTCGAAGCCGGCGCGCTTCACCAGCGCCGCCGCATCGCGGTACTCGGCCAAGGTCTTGCGGATGTCCGCCGGGCCCATTGCCCCGGCGAACGGTACGCCGCTGAACAGCCCGTACTGGTTGATGCCGGCACTGGGCCCACGCGGGCGCGGAATGTTCTGCGGCCGCGTACGGCTGAAGAAGCCGCAGTGCGCGAGCTGAGCGGAGATGGCGCCGCCCTCGCGGTGCACTGCCTCGGCGAGCGCGCGCAACTGATCGAAAATACCTTCGTGCATCCACATCTGGTCGGCAAAGGTCAGGCCGTCCGGCGACACGCCGCAGTAAGCCACGGTAGTCAGGCCAACGCCACCGCGCGCCATCCGCGCATGGTGCGCGGCCAGATCGGCGCCTGGCACTCCACCGGGGCACATGCCCTCGAAGGTGGCGGTCTTGATCACCCGGTTGCGCAGCGCGAGGCCGGCCAGGCGAGTGGGAGCCAGGACCTTGTCCAATGCCTCCTGCGGGGTCATCTCAAGCCTCCTCGGGCTGGGTGAAGGGGACGAATTCGGCGACTTCCAGCTCGAAACCCGAGACCGCCTTGTACGGCACCGGGAAGCTCATCAGGCGCATCTTGCGCACGCCCTGGTCACGCAGGATCTGCGCGCCAACACCCAGCGTGCGCTGGGGAAACTTTGGTGCCTGCAACCCCGGCCCGCGCGCGAGTTGATCGAGGATAGTGCCAGCGCTTTCCTGCTGGGCCAATAACACCAGCACGCCGCTGCCCTCAGCGGCGATACGCGCCAGGGAGCGGTCAAGGTTCCACTGCTGCGGCCCACGCGGCGGTTCGCCGGCGAGGAGATCACGCAGGGTTTCCACCGCCTGCACACGCACCAGCACTGGCTGGGCCGAATCGACCTGGCCACGCACCAGGGCGAGGTGCACCACGTCCTTGAAGGCATCGTGGTAGGTGCACACGCGGAACGGCCCGTGGCGGGTATCGATGCGATGTTCCGTGCCACGGGCGATGGTGCCTTCATGAAGGATGCGGTGATGGATCAGCTCGGCGATGCCACCGATGGCCAGGCCGTGGCGCTGAGCGAAAGCATGCAGGACCTCGCCACGCGCGTTCTCGCCTTCCTCGTCGAGGATGCCGGCGACCAGCGCGGCCGGTTGCAAGCCGGCCAGCCGCGCCAGGTCGCAGGCCGCTTCGGCATGTCCGGCACGGCTCATCACTCCGCCGGGCAATGCGCGCAGCGGGAAGATATGGCCGGGGCTGACCAGGTCGGCAGGCTTGCTGGCGGGGTCCACCGCTACCTGCACGGTGCGCGCGCGGTCGGCGGCGGAAATACCAGTGCTGATGCCCTGCGCGGCCTCGATGGAGACCATGAAGCCGAGGCTGTCGCCACGCGGGTTGTCCGTCATCGGCCGCAGGCCAAGGGTCGTGCAGCGTTCGTCGGTCAGCGCCAGGCAGACCAGCCCGCGCGCTTGCACCGCGAAAAAGTTCAGCGCCGCGTCATCGATGAATTCGGCGGCCTGCACCAGCATGCCGTCACCGCCCTCTTCCTCGCCATCGACCAGGATGACCGGCCGGCCCTGGCGCAGCGCTTCGATCAGGTGCAACGGACTGTCCAGCGTCATGTCCGGCTCCTCAGCGCAGCACGTCGCGCAGCCAGGCCGCAGCGTCGTCGAGATAGGCCTGCGCGCGCGGTACGAAGGGCGCGAAGCTGGCAAAGCCGTGCAGCATGCCTTCGGCGCGTACCCATTCGACATCGGCACCGACTGCGCGCGCGCGCTCGGCAAAGGCTTCGCCTTCGTCTCGCAGCGGGTCGCATTCGGCGCTCACCAGCAATGTGCGCGGCAGCGCGCCAAGGCCGGCGGCGTGCAACGGCGAGGCCAGCACATCCAGCGGCGCCGGCCAGCTACCCAGGTACTGGCGCCAGAACCAGTGCATCATCGACGCTTCGAGGAAGTAGCCGCTGGCGAACTCGCGGTACGAGGCGCTGCCGCAGCTCTGATCGGTCACCGGGTAGAGCAGGCACAACGCACTGGGCAGCGGCCCGCCGCGCAGGTTGAGCAGGCGTGCGGCGGCGATGGCCAGGTTACCACCGGCACTGTCGCCGGCCAGGGCCAGGCGGGTGGCGTCCACATCCAGTTCGGCGGCGCGCGCCACGAGTTCCGCCACGGCCTGGCAGCAGTCATTGGGTGCGGCCGGGAACGGCGCTTCCGGCGCCAGCCGATAGCCCACCGACACCACCACTGCGCCGCTGCCCAGCGCGATACGCCGGCAGAGGTCATCGTGGGTGTCGAGGGTGCCGGCGACGAAGCCACCGCCGTGGAAGAACACCAGCAGCGGCAGACCGGACTCGTCGCTCGGGCGATAGAGGCGCGCCGGCAGTTCGCCGACCACGCGCAGCTCGCGTACCTCTGCCATCGTCGGCGGCTCGCCGGCGGCCAGCCCCTGGTCGGCGAAGCTGCGGTAGGTCACGGCGTCGAGTTGCTGGAAGTCCAGGGCAAAGGCCCCGGCGAACTGTTCCAGCAGGGCCTGCATGTGAGGATCGAGGGCCATGTTCACTCCTTATACGTCGGCCATCAGGAAGACCGGGTTGGTCTCGTCGAGGATGCTTTGCGTGCGCGCCTGCAGCGCGGGCTTGAAATCGGGGTGCGGGAGAATCCAGAAGCGCTTCTGATGGATGGCGGCGAACACCTGGGCGGCCAGGAGATCGGCCGGCATGCCTTCGCGGATGCTCTGCTCCAGTTGCGCACCGAGTGCGGGACCGGCGCCTTGGCCGGCCTGATCCGAGGCCATGATGCGACTGGCCACCGGCCCCGGGCAGAGTACCGAGACGCCGACCGGGGCGCCGATGGCCACCAGCTCGTGGTGCAGCACTTCGGAGAGCGCCACCAGCGCCTGCTTGGTGACCGTGTAGGCAGCCAGGAATGGGCTGGCGAGCAGCCCGGCCAGGGACGCAGTGTTGATGATGTGCGCAGGTCTGCCCTGCGCCAGCAGCACCGGCACGAAGGCGCGCAGGCCGTGGGTGACGCCCAGCAGGTTGATGTCGAGCATGCGCCGCCACTGCGCTTCACTCAGCTCCCAACTGGCGCCGGTCTGCATGACACCGGCATTGTTGAACAGCAGGTCGACGCCGCCGAAGCGCGCCAGGGTGGCATCGCGCAGGGCGAAAAGGTCCAGCTCGCAGCTCACATCCGTAACCTGCGCCAGCACCTCGCAGCCGGTCGCGGCCAACTCGCTGGCCAGTTCGTCCAGCCCCGCGCGGTCGCGGTCGGCCAGGGCCAGGCGCATCCCCAACCCTGCCGCGTGCTGCGCCAGGCCACGGCCAATGCCGCTGGCGGCGCCAGTGATGACGGCCACGCGGCCAGCTTGCTGCTCGCTCATCTTTCCACCGTTTGTCGTTGTTGTCGGTCGATGACGGTGTTATCGCCGGCCAGGGGGCTGGCGGCATCGTCCACCCGGACTAGGGCGCGCCCTCGTCCGTTCAGACGATGCCGCGGACGCTCTGGCTTGCAGAATCCCAACCAGGCTCGTGCCGCCCTTCTGCCTGCGGCAACCTGATGGGAGAACAACAAGATGAGTACGCTGCACCGTATCGAAGCGCGCCCGGTAGAAGAGCGCTACGCGCGCGGCTGGCACTGCCTGGGGCTGGCCAGCCAGTATCGCGACGGCAAGGCCCATCGCCTGGATGTATTCGGCACCCGCCTGGTGGCCTTCCAGGGCGAGGATGGCCAACTGCACATTCTTGACGGCTACTGCCCGCACATGGGCGCGGACCTCAGCGACGGCTGCGTGGAAGGCAACAGCCTGCGCTGCCCCTTCCACGAATGGCGCTGGGGCGCCGACGGCGTGTGCGATGACATCCCCTATGCCAAGCGCATCCCGCCAAGGGCGAAAATCAAGTCCTGGCCGGTCATGGAGCAGAACCACCTGCTATTCGTCTGGAACGATCCCGAAGGCAACCCGCCCATCGCCGAGCAGGCCATCCCACGCATCGACGCCTGTTACGACGCAGAGTGGGCCGAGTGGGAAGTGGCAGAACTGAAGATCGACACCAACTGCCGCGAGCTGGTGGACAACGTCTCCGACATGGCGCATTTCGACAGCGTGCACAAAGCGCCCATCGACGAATTCAGCAACCACTTCGAAAGCCACATGGCCACCCAGGTGATGCGCGGCCGCAGCGCGCGCCTGTCCGGCGACAGCGAGCTGCGCACCGTAGCCACCTACTACGGCCCGGCCTACCAGATCACCTGGATGACCGGCGCCATGGGCGGCCAGCCGATCGAGTCGATCCTGCTCAACTGCCACGTGCCCATCGACCAGAACAGCTTCACCCTGCGCTACGGCGTACTGGTGAAAAAGGTGCCGGGCCTGTCCGCCGAGGACAACCGCGCCATGGCCCTGGCCTACGTGGAGCAGGCGCGCGCCGCCTTCTACGAGGACGTAGCCATCTGGCACAGCAAGACCCGCGTCGACAACCCGCTGCTGTGCGACGGCGACGGCCCGGTGTACCAGCTGCGCAAGTGGTACGAGCAGTTCTACACCAACATCGCCGAGCTGCCGACGGGCCTCGCCGAACGCAAGAGCTTCGTGGTGCGGGCAGCACAGGCGGAACCGGCCTGAGCCACCGGTCCCCTGCCTTGCGGGACCGATTGCCTTTTGCGGAATGCGCCGATTAATCTCGTCGGCGCTTTCCTACAACAACAATAAAAAATGGTTCTACCGATGGCACAGTCGCTCGATCTCGACCAGTTCAGCGGGATGCTCGGCAATCTCTACCAGGGCCCCCTGGAGCCCACGCCGTGGCAATCCTTCCTCAACCAGCTCAACCAGTTCCTCGAGGCCAAGTACGTCACCTTCATCCTGCGTCCGCCAAGCGACCAGAGCGAAGGCCTGATGGTCAACACCAACGGCAGCTCGGCCGAGGTCGTGGCGTCGTACAACCAGTACTATTTCAACCTCGACCCCTTCGTCGACCTGCCCAGCGGCCAGGTGGTGATCCTCGAGGAGTTCGTCTCCAAGGAACAGTGGCTGGCGTCGGAGTTCTACCGCAACTTCCTCGAGCCGGTCGGGGTGTTCCACATCCTCGGCGCCGACATCCGCACCAGCGACGGCGCCCTGTGCCGCATCCGCGTCAGCCGCGGCGTGGAATCGCCCGGCTTCACCGACAACGACAAGGCCCTGCTGGCCTATTTCGTCCCGCACCTGGAGCGCTCGGTGGCGCTGCATACGCAGATCAACCGCATCGAGACGGAACGCAACCTCTACGCCGGCGCGGTGGACCAGTTCGCCGTCGGCACCATCATCCTCGACGAAGCCGGCAAGATCCTGCAGACCAACCAGGTGGCGGAAAACCTGCTGCGCGAGAAGGACGGCCTGAAGATCAGCGCCGACAGCCTGCAGGTCGGCACTCCGCGCGACTGCCAGGAGTTTCGCCGGTTGGTGAAACAGGCGCTGCAGTCGCAGAAAGGCGCGCAACCCTCGGTGGTGGAGGCCATGCGCGTGCAGCGCCCGTCCGGCCGCGCGGACCTGGGCATCATCGTGCGCTCGGTGCCGCTGAGCGAATGGAACGAGGGCAAGCACTGCCCGTCGGTGGTGATCTTCGTCAGCGACCCGGAACAGGAGTCCCGCGCGCCGCAGGAAATCGTCAAGGCGCTGTTCGACCTGACCCCGGCCGAAGCGCAGTTGGCCATGCTGCTGGCCAACGGTCTGACCCTGGACGAGGCCTCGGAAGAATTGAACATCAGCCGCAACACCGCGCGCGCCCACCTGCGCTCGACCTTCTCCAAGACCGGGGTGACCCGCCAGACCATGCTGGTGCGCCTGATCCTGCGCAGCGTGGCGACCCTGGGCTAGTCCGAGCGGACGATTTGTCCGCCGGCCTCGGCGACTAACGTGGGACACCCCCAGTTGGTCGACGAGGTCGCCAGCATGTCCAGACTGATTCCGCTGTTCGTGGCGCTGATCTTCTGCAGCTGCCTGTTCACCGCCCACCTGATGCTGGATATCCACGAACGCTCGGCACAGCAGGTGCGTCTGGCCGCCCAGCGCTCGCTGCCGGCGCCGTGCGACCTGGGGAGCTGCTTGCGGGCAGTGCCGTGATGAATGCGCCCGGTTTGAGCAAGGTGCAAGCGGCCGGCACACAGAAGCGGCGTATGACCGCGAACGGTCATACGCCCTACGGCCATCACGGATTTGTAACCCTCGGCCGCTAACGTGCTCGCCCACATTCCGCACGCCGCCCCCCAGGGTCGGCGCGGCTCCCCCGGCGCTGCCAGAAGACGGACCATGACGGTAGACACGAGCACCTCGCGCAAGCAGTTCCTGATCCGTTCCGAGAACATGACCGCCGACGACTTCGGCGAGCTCTACACGCGGATGTTCGGCAACCTCTATTCGGGGATGCCGCGCCCGGAACGGCCGATCGCCATCGGCGGCGTCTACGGGCGCTACGAAGGCGTGAGCTTCCGTCGTCTGAGCTTTCGCGGCGACCTGCTGACCGAGATGCCGGACCTGGATGACGAGATCACCTTCATATTCCCCAGCGCCGGCCGCGTCGTCTTCAACCAGTGCAGCGACAGCGTGGGCTTGCCCAGCGTCGGGCTGGCCATGGAGAAGGCTTCGGTGCGTTCGGTCGGTTTCATCGACGGCCACGCGCACCATGGGCTGTCGGTGCGCCGCTCGCTGTTCGCCCGCCGCCTGGCCACCCTGCTCGGCCGGCCGATCACCCACAAGGTGCGCTTCCAGCCGCGGGTGGACCTGAGCAACGACGCTTTCCAGGGCATCAAGGCCATCGTCGCGATGGCTACCGGCAACGAGTTCGACCTGCTGATCAACTCCAGCGCGCTGATGCCGGCGCGCCTGCAGGAAATGCTGGTGGATTCGGTGCTGGAAATCTGGCCGCACAACTACAGCGATGCGCTCAGGCGCCCCGCCCCGCAGATCGCTCCGCGCCATGTGAAGCTGGCCATGGACTATATCCAGGAGCATCCCGACGCCATGGTCAGCGGCAGCGACCTGGCCGAACTGACCAACGTCAGCCTGCGCGCGTTGCAGGAAGGCTTCCGTCGCTTCGTCGGCAGCTCTATCGTCGCCTATCAGCGCGAGGTGCGCCTGCAGCGCGCCTATGCTGCGCTGCAACAGGACAGCACGCAGTCGGTCAGCGAGATATCCCTGGCCCTGGGCTTCAGCAACGTCGGGCGCTTCTGCCAGTACTTCCAGAACGCCTACGGCATGAGCCCGGCAGACCTGCGCAGGAATCTGTCGACGCCTGCCCAGGGAAGCAACCTCACCCTGCTCTCAACGCTCGCCGGCTAGGCTCCAGCCAGCTCGGTTCGCGAGCAAGCTCGCTCCTACAGGGTTTCGAGCTCTTCGTAGGAGCGAGCTTGCTCGCGAACATCGCCATCAACGTGGCAATGTAGATCAGCCGCCTAGGGCGCATAACCCGGAACGAATTACCCGTCCTACTCGCTGGAAAGCAAGGCGGCCCGCCGCGTATGACGCGACGGGCCGCTTGGACAGCGCGATGCGATCAGAACTGGTAGCTGGCCTTCAGGCTGCCACTGGCACCGTGGCTGCCGCTGCCGCCCAGGGCACCGACTTCGGCGCCGACGCTGAAGTCGCCCTGGCTGGCGGTCAGGCTGAAGGCGCCGCTGAACTGGTCGCGGTTGTCGAAGGCGGCGCGCTGGGAGACGTCCAGGCCCAGCAGCTGGCCATCGCTGTCGACCTTGTAGTCGCCCAGCGCGTGGTCGTAGCCCACCTCCAGGCCTGGCACCATCTGCCAGCCGCTGCCGAGCTCCACCGGAGCGAAGGAGGCCTTCAGGTTGGCGTAGGCGCTACGGCGGTTTTCGCTGATGTCGTCGACGTCCAGCGCCAGTTCGCTGCCCTTCTCCTGGAAGCCGTCCAGGTCCAGGTGGCTGTAGCGCAGGCCGATGCTCGGCTCCAGGGTCACGGTGGACACCGCCGCGCGGTAACCCAGGGCGACACTGGCGCCACTCAGGTTGCCGCTGGTGTCGCCCTTGGCCTTGCCCAGGCCGCCGCCAATGTCGCGCTTGCTGTCGTAGTCGAGCCAGCCGTAGCTGAGGTCGGCATCGACGAACAGGCCCTGCTCCAGGTTGTCGAGGGCCAAGCGCGCACCGCCACGGACGAAGGTCAGGTCGGTATCCACTTCGCCGCCGGCACCGCCGACGCTGCCCTTGCTATAGCCGAAACCGGCGTTGCCGCTGAGCTGTTCGGAGAAGCGCTGGGTCACACCGACCATCATGCCCTGGGTGTGTTCGTTGCTGCTTTGCGCATCAGAGGTGGCGGAGTTGCCCTGGTAGCCGGCCAGCGCGGTGGTCCACAGGCGGGTCTGCCCGGTCTTCAGATCGACGCCGCTGGCATAGGGCGCGGCAGCGCGATCGATCAGCGCATCCTGGCGCAGCAGGTAGCTGGCCGCGTCGGCATGCACCTGCCCGCCGACGGTGGATTCGACGCCGCCAAGGGTGCCGGCGTCGATGGCCGACTGCAGGTAGTAGTTGTATGCGGTGTAGGCACCGGAGAGGCTGCTGTTCTGCAGCTGGGTCAGCAACTGGGCACCGGCGGCAGCGTTGCCGGAAAGCCCGGCGGTACCCGGCAGGGTGCCGTAGTAAACCATCTTGCCGCGCAGCACGTAGATGGTCTCCTGGGACAGGCCGAGACCTTCCTTCAGGTAGTTGTCCATCGTGCCGTACTCGGCAGTCACCTCGTCCAGGCCGGCCTGCAGGTAGCTGGCCTGCACGCCGATCAGCGGCTCGTAGATCGCCGCCATGCTCGCCGGCATCATCGCCAGGGTCGCCTTGATCCGCGCGGCGGTGTAGTCGTTGGTGGCCAGGTAGTTGTCCATGATGGTCTGGCTGTCCACCCCGGCGATGCTCAGCAACACGGCGGCGGTCCAACCGGTGCGGTCCTTGCCGGCGGTGCAGTGGAACAAGGCAGCGCCGTCGGCGGCAGCCAGTTCGTTGAACAGCGTGGTGAACTGGCCGCGCATGCCGGCGTCGTTGACGAAGGCGCGGTTGGTCTCTTCCATCATCTGCACGGCCTGGGCGGCGCTGGTGAAGGAGATGTTGGTGATGTTGGCGCCGGAGGTGGTGCTGCCGATGATGTCGATGTTGTGGTAGGCCGCCCCGGCCGGCAGGGTGTCAGGCGTGCCGGCGATCTCGCTGGGCGTGCGCAGGTCGAACACGTCGCTGATGCCCAGGCTGCCCAGCACCGCCAGGTCCGTGCCCTTGGGCGTCAGCGCGTTGGAGCGGTAGAACACCCCGGAGCGCATCACGCCGTCGTTGCTGGTCGTGTAGGCAGTGGTGGTTCCGGCGATGTCGCGGAAGTTATCGATACCGGCCAGGTGCGGCGTGTCCAGGGCGTAGGTCTCAGCTGCGTTGGCGCAGGCGATGGACAGGCTGAGCAGGGACAGGCCGACGGTGGAAGCGGAAAGCAGAGCACGATGAAACACGATGTAGCCTCTTTGAGCTTGTTGGCGTGGCTACTATCGGCAGGGTTTTCAGGCGCGAATATGACAATCGCGCGGCATCGGGAAATGCCGGCGCGATCTGTCCGTGGGGTGCGTTTTCTGTCCGTGGAGCTAGTCGTCGCGGTGCCCGGTGGACTCGCGGTCACGCTCGTAACGGTGGCGCATCGGAAACGCCGGCAGCCACGCTTCGCGGCGACAGGTCCACAGCTCATAGGTGGGCTGGAACTGGTCCGGCGCATCCAGCGCACCGAGCGCCACCTCGATCTCGCCGGGGCTGCGGCCGAACACCGAGGAACCGCAGCGCGGGCAGAAGCTTCGCCCCTTGTACTCGTGGGACTCACCCTCGATCTGCACGGCGCTCTCGGGGAAGATCGCCGATGAATTGAACAGCGCGCCATGGTGCTTGCGACAATCCAGGCAATGGCAGATACCGACCCGGTACGGCTGGCCGGTGGCTTCGATGCGCAGGCTGCCGCACAGGCAGCTGCCGGTGACCTTGTCCATGTTGCACCTCTTCATTGGGCAGGAGTGATGATGACCCGCCCGGTCTGTCGATGTTCAGTCTTCCAGACCGACGCAGGCCAGTACGGCGGCATGCCATTGCGGGTTGTCCAGCAGCCGTGGCAGCAACCCCTTGTGGCCGGCACCAGGCACCACCAGCAGCTCACGCTGGCTCGCGCGGGTCGCGGCGGCATGCAGGCGCTCGGGGATTTCCAGCGGGATCACGCTGTCCTGCTCGCCGGCCACCACCAGCAAGCGGCCACGGAAGCGCCCGAGGATGTCCCAGGCGTCGCTGTCGGCCCAGCTGCGCGGACGACGGATGATCGCCGAGAAGTCCGGCCCGAACGGCACCTCGTGGGCTTCGGGGGTATAGATGCCGGGCACGATGAGGATCAGCGCCTGCGCCTCCAGTTCTTCGCTCAACCGCAGCGCGTTGTAGGCGCCCATGCTGATACCGGCCAGCGCGGTCGGACGCACGCCCGCCTGTTCGATCACCGACTGCGCCTGCTGGCTGCGGCGCTGCAGCGAGGAATCAGCGAACACGCCGCCGGTCTGGCCGTGGCCGATGCAGTCCAAAGCCGTCGACCCCACGCCGCGCTGCCACAACGACCGACGCAAGCCATCCCACACCGAGCGATTGCTGGCACCGCCACCATGAATGCCGAACAGGTGCAGCGACGAGTCGCCCTTCAGGGTGTCGGCGTGGAGTTCGCGCCCATCGAAGGGCACGCGGAAAGTGACAGCGGACGACATGCGGTAGACCTGGCGGGATGGGCTTCTTGAAGGCCTGCGAGCATAGCTGATCCGCAAAGTGGGAGGCCGATTTGGCCGTTTCGCGATATTCGTCGTCCGGATCGCGTGAGACAGCCGCCTTGGCCGCGCCTAGCATAGGCCACCCAAATACGAAAAACCCCGGCGCGCCCTGCCCGCGCGCCACACCTTGCTGCCCCGGAGTCCCATGTCTACCACCGCTTCTTCCCTGGCCACGCCGTCCGTGGCCAGCCAGGCTAGCCCGCTGGTCATGCGCGTGATCGGCGCGTGCGCCCTCGCCCACCTGACCAACGACCTGATCCAGGCCGTGCTGCCGTCGATCTATCCGGTACTCAAGGCCAACTATGGCCTGAGCTTCACCCAGGTCGGCCTGATCACCCTGACCTTCCAGCTGACCGCCTCGCTGCTGCAGCCCTGGGTGGGCTATCACACCGACCGCCATCCCAAACCCTGGCTGGCGCCGCTGGGCAGCGTCTGCACGCTGATCGGCATCCTCATGCTGGCCTTCGTCGGCAGCTTCCACGCCATCCTGCTGGCCTCGGCGCTGGTGGGCATCGGCTCCTCGACCTTCCACCCGGAAACCTCGCGCATCGCGCGGCTGGCCTCCGGCGGGCGCTATGGGCTGGCGCAGTCCACCTTCCAGGTCGGCGGCAACGCCGGCAGCGCCTTCGGCCCGCTATTGGCGGCAGCCATCATCATTCCGTACGGCCAAGGCAACGTGGCGTACTTCGGCCTGTTCGCGGTGTTCCTCGTCGGCGTGCTCTGGGGCCTGAGCCGCTGGTACAGCCACCACCTCAACCTGTTCAAGCTCAAGGCCGGCGGCGTGGCCACCCACGGGCTGTCCAAGGGCCGGGTGACGGCGTCCCTGGTGGTGCTGGCGCTGCTGGTGTTCTCCAAGTACTTCTACATGGCGAGCTTCACCAGCTACTACACCTTCTACCTGATCGAGAAGTTCGACCTCTCGGTGGCCAGCTCGCAGCTCTACCTCTTCGGCTTCCTCGGTGCGGTAGCGGCCGGCACCTTCTTCGGCGGCCCGGTGGGCGACCGTATCGGGCGCAAGGCGGTGATCTGGTTCTCCATCCTCGGTGTCACGCCCTTCACCCTGGCGCTGCCCTACGTCGACCTGTTCTGGACCAGCGTGCTGAGCCTGGTGATCGGCTTCATCCTCGCCTCGGCCTTCTCCGCCATCGTGGTCTACGCCCAGGAACTGGTGCCCGGTAACGTCGGCATGATCGCCGGGGTGTTCTTCGGCCTGATGTTCGGCTTCGGCGGCATCGGCGCGGCCTTCCTCGGCCACCTGGCCGACATCCATGGCATCGAGTACGTCTACACGCTGTGCTCCTACCTGCCGCTGCTGGGCTGCCTGACGATTCTGCTGCCGTCCACGAAGAAGAAAGCGTAACCCCCCTGCCGCCGGCCCCGAGCCGGCGGCAGACCCTTCGCCCGGCCATTCGTGCGCGGGCAAATGTAATGGATTGTTGTAAAGCGCCCTGAGCGTCGCCGGCGATACATTTGCGCTGCCTGGGCCTCGGGCCATCACTGTTAGCCTTTCCGCAATGCAAATAACTCGCATTTGCCGGAGAGCTTTCCGTCCATGTCGTCCCGCTTGAACCTCACTCCCGTTACCCGTTCCGACGCACCTCTCACCCTTGCCCCCATCGTCGGCCTCGCCTCCTTCATGGCGATCCCGCTGAGCGCCTGGGCCGATCAACCTCCCACCGCCGATGACCAGGACGCCCTGGCCCTGCCCGACAGTACCGTGCAGGCCACCCGGGAGTCGCCCTACAAGGTCGACCACGCCAGCTCGGCGAAGTACAGCGAACCGCTGCGCGATACCCCACAGAGCGTCACGGTTCTCTCCGAGACGCTGCTCAAGGAGCAGAATGCCCAGAGCCTGAAGGACGCCCTGCGCAACGTGCCGGGCATCACCTTCAACTCCGGCGAGGGCGGCGGTGGCGTGGGCGACAGCCTGACCATCCGCGGCTTCAACGCCGACGGCAACATCTACCGCGATGGCGTGCGCGACCCGGCCAAGTACTCCCGCGACGACTTCTTCAACACCGAGGGCGTGGAGGTCTTCAAGGGCTCCAGCACTGCGGCCTGGGGCGTTGGCGCCGTTGGCGGCGCGGTCAACCTGGTGACCAAGACCCCGCAACTGGATGACTTCAACCTGCTCAGCGGCGGCGTCGGTACGGCCAACTTCAAGCGCGGTACGCTGGACGTCAACCACCGCATCGACGGCCTCGGCGAAGGCGCGGCCTTCCGCGTCAACGTGATGGGCGCCAACACCGGCACCGACGGCCGCGACTGGGTCGGCGACGAACGCTACGGCTTCGCCCCCTCCTTGGCACTGGGCCTGGGCACCGACACCCGCGTCACCCTGGCCTACGAATACCTGCATGACAACGCCACGCCGGACTACGGCATCCCGACCGTCAACGGCAGCAACGGCAGCTCGCCGCACCGCGCTGGCGGCGCCAGCTGGAGCAGCTACTGGGGCTGGCGCAACCTCGACTACGAGAACAACGAATCGCACCGCGTGAACCTGAAGTTCGCCCATGACTTCAACGATGACCTGAGCCTGGACAGCCGCTTCACCTGGTTCCACCTGGACCACGACTTCTTCGTCACCACCCCCGGTGGCGATGCGAACGCCGGCGCGCCGGGCATCCAGGCCGGCAAGGGCATCTACCGGCGCAACATCAACACGCCGCTGCGTTCGCAAACCAACGAGACCTACAGCAACCAGACCAACCTGACCTGGCACTTCGATACCTTCGGCATCGGCCATACCCTGGTCGGCGGCTTCGACCTGAGCAAGCAGACGCTGGACTCGAAGACCGGCGCGCTCACCGCCGCCAGCCGGACCACCATGGGCAACCTGCCGGTAGCCAGCAACGACTGGTCGAAATACCCCTATGCGCTGGACACCTACACCTCCGCCAAGCAGTCGGTGGAGCAGCTCGACAAGGCCTTCTACCTGCTCGACACCCTGAAGTTCGACGAGCACTGGCAACTCCACCTGGCCGCCCGCCAGGACCACTTCGACACCCGCGTGCTGGACAGCGAGACCCGCGCCAGCCAGAGCGCCGCCTGGGTCGACAAGGGCAGCTCCTCGCAGAACGAGAAGCTCACCAGCGTGCACACCGCACTGACCTACAAGCCGGTGGAGAACGGCAGCCTCTACGTCAGCTACGCCAACGCCAGGCAACCTTCTGGCGTGCTCGCGGTGGCGCAGACCGGCAGCATTGCCTCGACCAAGGGCGACCGCGGCAAGACCTACGAAGTGGGCAGCAAGTGGGAATTCCTCGACGGCCAACTGGCACTCAACGGCGACGTGTTCGAGACCAAGCGCCAGTTGACCTACATCGACGACGAGGAGCTTTCCGCCTATACCGGCGGCGAGGAGCGGGTGCGCGGCATCGAGCTGTCCGCCAGCGGCAACATCACGCGCAACTGGTCGCTGTACGCCGCCTACGTACACCAGAACAGCAAGCTGGTGAAGCCCTACAACGGCTCGGACAAGGGCGTGCAACTGGCCAACACCCCGCAGAACGCCCTGAGCCTGTGGAGCACCTGGCAGCTGCCGGACGATCTGGCCCTGAGCTACGGCGTGCAATATGTGGACGACGTGAAGATCTATCCGGGCCTCGGCTCGACCATGACCCGCGCCGGCCAGAGCACCGTGCCCGGCTACGTAGTGCACGACGCCATGCTCAGCTGGCAGGCGACCCAGGACGTGCAACTGCGGTTGAACGTCAACAACCTGTTCGACAAACACTACTGGAGCCAGTACAACGGCCGCGGTTACGGCGTGCCGGGCGCAAGCCGCGGTGCGGTGCTGAGTGCGGATTATTCGTTCTGAGCATTGATCAGCGCGGCTGACGACGCACCGATCCGTTTTTCGTAGGAGCGGACTCCGTCCGCGATAGGCCCGCATCGCGCCGGACAGCATCGCGGACAGAGTCCGCTCCTACGCAGGTCAATCTGCTCCGCCGCTCACTTCAACCGCGAACCTGTCCACCAACAGGACTCCCTCCCCGGAACCGGGTGGGCAGGCTCGCGACCCGATCCCCGCTGCACTCTTTGTAGGAGCGAGCTTGCTCGCGAACCGGCACGGCACGCTGCCAAGCGCTTCGCGAGCAAGCTCGCTCCTACAGGCACTGCATGCTTCCGAGCGGTGGCGCGACACGTTCAACCGCGAACCTGTCCACCAACAGGACTCCCTCCCCGGAAACCGGGTGAGCAGGCTCGCGACCCGATCCCCGCCGCACTGTTTCCTTATAGGAGCGAGCTTGCTCGCGAACCGGCACGGCACGCTGCCAAGCGCTTCGCGAGCAAGCTCGCTCCTACAGGCGCTGCATGCTTCCGAGCGGTGGCGCGACACGTCCAACCGCGAACCTGTCCAGCAACAGGACTCCCTCCCCGGAAACCGGGTGGGCAGGCTCGCGACCCGATCCCCGCTGCACTGTTTCCTTGTAGGAGCGAGCTTGCTCGCGAACCGGTACGGCACGGAGCCAAGCGCTTCGCGAGCAAGCTCGCTCCTACAGGCGCTGCATGCTTCCGAGCGGTGGCGCGACACGTCCAACCGCGAACCTGTCCAGCAACAGGACTCCCTCCCCGGAAACCGGGTGGGCAGGCTTGCGACCCGATCCCGATTAAGCGGCCGACCGTAGGGCGTATAACGCTCGGCGTTATACGCCGTTTGACCATGCCTCCACCCCACGCAGCGGCGTAAACGGCGTACAACCGCGAACGGTTGTACGCCCTACATGCCGCGGTCGAACAGCAGTGTTGCTTGAAGACCGCCACCCTCGCGGTTACGCAGCTCCAGCCGGCCATGATGCGCCGCGGCAATGGTCTGGGCGATGCTCAGGCCCAATCCGTAGCCGCCGGTGGAGCGGTTGCGCGACTGTTCCAGGCGATAGAACGGTTCGGTCACCCGCTCCAGCTGCTCTGGCGCAATCCCCGGCCCGCGATCCAGCACACGGATGCACAGCGCCTGGGCGCTGTCTTCGACCTCGACTTCGGCGCCACCGGCATAACGGATGGCGTTCTCCAGCAGATTGAGCAACGCCCGCTGCAGGCTCAGCGGATACCCCGGAAGCGGTTGCAGCGCGCGCCCGGACAGTGAAACCTGCTCGCCCTGCTCCTCGAAATCCGCCTGCAGGCTCTGCAGCAGCGCGTTCACGTCGAGGTTCTGTCGCGCCTCGTCGAGATCGCTGCCGCTGATGAAGTCCAGGGTCGCGGTGACCATGCCTTCCATATCGTCGAGGTCCTTGCGCAGCTTCTGCCGCGCAGTCTCGTCGTCGAGCATTTCCGTGCGCAGGCGCAGCCGGGTGATCGGCGAGCGCAGGTCATGGGAGACGGCGGCGAGGAAGCGCATGCGCTCGCCGAGGTTGTGGATCAGGCGCTGCTGCATGGCATTGAAGGCGCGGGCGGCGCGGCGCACTTCCAGCGGACCTTCT
The DNA here is from genome assembly GCF_057444315.1 of Pseudomonas sp. PVC-3-1. NCBI lineage: Bacteria > Pseudomonadati > Pseudomonadota > Gammaproteobacteria > Pseudomonadales > Pseudomonadaceae > Pseudomonas > Pseudomonas sp. PVC-3-1. Next base: position 3,769,740 of record NZ_CM172023.1, on the reverse strand, counting down.
TCAGCCAGCGGCGGGCGCTGGATGTCCTGGCCCAGGGCTTCGGCCGCGCGCGCCAACTTGTCCAGCGGGCCGATGGCCAGACGTACCGCCAGCAACGCCAGGAGCACGACGACGATGATGCGCAGCAGGTACAGGCGCAGCAGATAGTCCAGGGCTACATCGAGGGTCGACTGGCTGCTCCAGCCCTGCCCTTCGAGCATCTCCAGGCGCAGCCATTGGCCATCGCCCAGCGGCGCTTCCAGCAACAGGTGCGCCTTGCTGCCACTGCCGGTGAACAGCCCTGCCAGCCCGCTGCGCTCACCAGCGCCGTCGCGCAGTTCCACCTGCAACAGGCGCAAGCCTTGCGGGTCGCCCCCTTGATCGTGAACAGCGCGACGCAGCAGGCGCTCAGCCGCGGGGTCGATAGCCCCCTCCGACTCCTCCATCGAATCCACCAGGCGCGCCTCGAACCCCGGCCGGTCAAGCGCACCCAGCGCCTGAGCAAAATCCGCCGGCTGACGCTGGTGCAGATGCTGCAGATCGGTCAGTCGCGCCGCCGCCAGGCGCAGGGGAATCTCCAGCGCCTGGGTGTGGCGCACGTCGTACCAGATGCTGCCGGTGAGCACCTGGGCGGCGATCATCCCGCCTACCAGGATCACCACCAGCCGCCCGAACAGCGTGCGCGGCCACAGGCGCATCAGGCGCTGACCACGTCTTCGGCGGTGAGCATGTAGCCCTGGTTGCGCACGGTGCGGATCAGCCTCGGCGACTTCGGATCATCTTCCAGGTGCTGGCGCAGGCGGCTCACACAGACGTCGATGGCGCGGTCGAAGGGCAGGCGCTCCTTGTCGAACACCTGACGCAACAGAAAGTCCCGACCGAGCGGCCGATTGGGATGCTGCAGCAGCAGGCGCAGCAGGCGGAAATCCGATCCAGCCAGCGCAATGCTCAAGCCGGCCGGCGAGCGCAGGTGACGGGCGCGGGTATCCAGCTCCCAGCCGGCGAAGCGCAGGGTCGCCGCTTCGTCCACCTGGGCGCGCTGCGGGAAGCTCTGCACCCGGCGCAGCACCACCTTGATCCGCGCCAGCAGCTCGCGCGGGTCGAAGGGCTTGGGCAGGTAGTCGTCGGCGCCCATCTCCAGGCCGATGATGCGGTCGATCAGCGTGCCGCGCGCGGTGAGCATGATCACCGGCACGTCGCTGCGCGCGCGCAGGTCGCGGCACAGGGTCAGGCCGTCCTCGCCGGGGAGCATCAGGTCGAGCACCACCAGGTCCACCGGCTGGACTTCCAGCTGGCGCTGCATCTCGCGGCCATCGGCGGCGGCGGACACCTGGTAGCCCATGCCCTTGAGGTAGTCGGCCAGCAATTGGCGGATCTCGGGGTCGTCGTCGACGACGAGGATGTGGTCTGGCCTGGACATCGGGAAACTCGCGGCGGGTCGCTAGGGTTCCGGCTGCTGGCGAGGACAGCACGGCGCAAATGTAATGGAATGTTGTGGCGCGGGATTTCACGCCGATCCAATACAAAGCCGTCCAGATCGCCCGCAGCGGCAGCGGTAGAGTGGTTTTGCAAATGCGATTAATTCTACTTCATGCCCAGGTCGTTCCGCATGCCCTTCCTGTCGTTCCGCGATTCCCGCTCCCGTCTGAGCCATTCCCTCGTCACCCTCGCCCTGCTCTGCCTCGGCTGGTTCGGCCTCGCCCTGCCCGCCCAGGCGCTCACCGTCACCGATGTGCTCGGGCGCAAGGTCGAGGTCAGCGGCAACGCCCAGCGCATCGTCCTGGGTGAAGGCCGGCTGTTCTTCGCCCTGGCCCTGCTCGACCGCGACAACCCGTTCCAGCGTGTGGTTGGCTGGCAGAACGACGTGCGCCTGCTCGACCCGCACACCTTCGACGTCTACGCCCAGCGCTTCCCCCAGGTGAAGCAGATCCCGCTGATCGGCCAGGCTTCGGAGCAGAGCGTGAGCGCCGAACAGATACTCGCGCTGAAGCCGGACCTCGCCGTGTTCAGCATCGCCGGCGAAGGCCCGACCCAGCACAGCCCGGTCCCCGATATCCTCGCCGCCGCCGGCGTGCCGGTGGTGTTCGTCGACTTCCGCGTGCATCCCATCGAGGGCGTGCGCACCAGCCTCACCGCACTGGGCGCGGCGCTCGGTCGCCAGGCCGAGGCAGACCAGTACCTGAAGTTCTATGACGCCCACCTGCAGCGCATTCGCGATGGCGTAGCCGGCCTGGATGACGCGCACAAGCCGAGCGTGTTCCTCGAACTCCTGGCCGGCGTCTGGCAGGCGCCGGGCCACACCACCGGCAAGAGCGGGCTGGGCAGCGTGATCGAGGCGGTGGGTGGGCGCAACATCGCGACCGGCGTGGTGCCCGGAGCGCTGGGTGACATCAGCGTGGAGTACGCGCTGTCGGCAAAACCGGATATCTACATCGCCACCGGCAACCGCCAGCCGGGGCTGATCCTGGGCGCCGGCGTCAGCCAGCAGCAGGCCCGCGAGAGCCTGGGCAAAGTCCTGCAACGCCCGGAGTTCGCCAGCCTCGACGCCATCCGCAACGGCAAGGCCCACGGTCTCTGGCATGACTTCTACAACTCGCCGTTCAACATCCTCGCCGTCGAGGCCATGGCCCGCTGGGTCCATCCGGAACGCTTCGCCGGTCTCGACCCGGCGCAGACGCAGGCGCAGATCAACCAGAACTTTCTGCGCATCGGCCTGGACGGCACCTACTGGATCGATGCCGACAAACAGCAATGAACGCCGCCACTGAAAACTTCGACCTGCAGCTGGCGCGTCGTGAGCGCCGGCTGCAGCTGCGCCGCCGCGGTGCGGTGCTGATCGTCCTGCTGGCCCTGCTGCTGGGTTCCTTGGCCTGGGACCTGCTCAGCGGGCCGTCCGGGCTGACGCCTTCCGCCTTGCTCCACGGCCTGCTTCATCCAGGCGAGCTGGAGCCGAGCCAGCGGGTAATCATCTGGAACGTACGCCTCCCCTACGCGGTAATGGCGCTGCTGGTGGGCGGCGCGCTGGCGCTGGCCGGCGCGGAGATGCAGACCATCCTCGACAACCCGCTGGCCAGTCCTTTCACCCTCGGTGTGTCGTCGTCGGCCGCCCTCGGCGCCTCCCTGGCGATCTTCTTCCACCTGGGCAACGCCTGGCTCTCGGCCAACGCCGCTGTGTCGCTGGCTGCCTTCGTCTTCGCCTGCCTGTCGCTGGTACTGCTGCAACTGCTCTCGCGCCTGCGCGGCGGCGGCGTAGAAAGCCTGGTGCTGTTCGGCATCGCCCTGGTGTTCAGTTGCAACGCGGCGGTGGCGCTGCTGCAGATGATGGCCAGCGAGGACGTGCTGCAACAGCTGGTGTTCTGGACCCTCGGCAGCCTCGCCCGCGCCGACTTGCACAAGGCCGGCGCGCTGGCGCTGGTACTTGCGCTCTGCCTGCCCTTCTCCCAGGCCGCGGCCTCGAAGCTCACCGTGCTGCGCATGGGCGAGGACCGCGCCCGCAGCCTGGGCGTGGACGTGCGCCGCCTGCGCCGCTTGGCCCTGCTGCGCATCTGCCTGCTGTCGGCGTGTGCGGTAGCCTTTGTCGGCACTATCGGCTTCATCGGCCTGGTCGGCCCGCACATCGCGCGGCTGCTGATCGGCGAGGACCAGCGCTTCTACCTGCCCGCCAGTGCCCTAGTCGGCGCACTGCTGCTGTCGCTGTCATCGGTGGCCAGCAAGCTGCTGATGCCGGGGCTGATCGTGCCGGTGGGCATCGTCACGGCGCTGGTCGGCGTACCGGTATTCGTCGTGCTGGTCTGCCGGGGAGGACGCCACGCATGAGCCTGCTTGCGCAAAATCTGACGGTCGCCTATCGCCGCCACGCCGTGGTCCACGACGTGACGCTGCCGGAACTGAAACGTGGCACCCTCACCGCGTTGATCGGCCCCAACGGCGCGGGCAAGTCCACCCTGCTGCGCGGCCTTGCAGGCCTTGAGCGCGTGCGTGGCGACTTGAGTCTGGACGCCCAGCCGCTCGCCTCGCTGGCGGCCGGCGAACGTAGCCGGCGCATCGCCTACATGCCGCAGCACTTGCCAGGCGGCATCGCCCTGAGCGTACTCGACGCCCTGCTCGCCAGCCTGCGGGTCAACCCGTTCGACAGCGAACTGCGCCGCGCCGACCCGCTGGCCGCCGCCCTCGAAGCGTTGCACCGGGTCGGCATCCTGCACCTGCGCGACCAGCGCCTGGACCGCCTCTCCGGCGGCCAGCGGCAGATGGTCAGCCTGGCTCAGTTGCTGGCGCAACGCCCGCAGGTATTGCTGCTGGACGAACCCACCAGCGCGCTGGACCTGAACTACCAGCTGCGGGTCATGCAGTGCGTGCAGGAGGAAGTGCGCCGCCACGGCCTGATCGCTATCGCCGTGCTCCATGACATCGGCCTCGCCGCTCGCTACGCCGATCAGTTGGCGGTGCTGCACCAGGGCCGGCTGGTAGCCGCCGGCGACGCCGAAAGCATCCTCACGCCGCAGCTGTTCGGCGACGTCTATGGCGTGCAGGCACGGGTGGAACACTGCTCGCGGCAGACCCTGCAGATCATCATCGACGAAGTGGCCTGCTGAGCCTTCAGCCGTCGCGGCGCTGCGGCTCGGTGGCGTGCACGAACACCGTGTAGGTATCGGCCGGGTGCGCCACGCCGGCCTGGTCCAGCGCGCGGGCGATGGAACCGCGGTGGTAGGTCGCGTGGTTGAGGATGTGGAAGAACATCTCCTCACGAGTCAGGCTGCCGCTGCGGCCGTCGGTGAAGCGGAAGCGAATGACTTCACACGCCTGCTCCGGAGTCAGCGCCGCGAGCCGCTCGACGTACCACTGGCCGGAAGTCAGCAGGCGTTCGCGCAGCTCGTCGTAACCGGGAACTGCCTGGGTATTGGTCGCCGGATGCGGGTCCGCCTCGCCGCTCAGGCGCGCGCGGAACAGGTCCTCGACGATGGCCATGTGGTTGAGTTGCTGGAGCGCGAAAGCGTGCTGCTCGGGAAAGCGCTCGGCGTCGATCTGGGCGATGGCATCCAGCGCGCGGCGGTCCGACCAGCATTTGTAGGCGAAGGCCTGGGTCAGCATCGCAATTCCTTGTTGGCGGCTATTGATGGCGAAGGCGGCACTGTAGCGCATCCGGCACTTGGGTTGCGCCGTCCCAGCTGCCAGACTGGCGACAGCCCCAAGGACGATTCGCTGCCATGAAAAACCCCGATATCGAAGCCATCCGCGCCTTCCTGCTGGTCGCCGACCTGAAGAGTTTCACTCGCGCTGCCGAGGTCACCGGCACCACCCAGGCGGCCATTAGCCTGAAGATCAAACGCCTGGAGGAATCCCTGGGCCGCCCGCTACTGGAACGCACGCCGCGCCGCGTCACCCTGTCAACACAAGGTTCAGTATTCCTCGCCAGCGCCCGTCGCCTGCTGCAGAGCTACGACGAAACGTTGCGCTGCTTCGACGCGCCCCGCCGTACCCTGCGCATCGGCGTGAGCCACCACATCCTCGGTGCGGACCTGAGCCACTGGCTCAGGCGCCTGGCGCAGGCCGATCCGCAAGTGATAGTCGCCTTCAGCCTCGGCACTTCGCGGGACATGCTGGAGAGCTACGAAGAAGGTGCGCTGGATATCGCGCTGATCCTGCGCCACGACAACCGTCGCCAGGACGGCGAGGTGATCGGCCGCGAACGCTTCGGCTGGATGGCCGCCGAATCCTTCGAACTGGCGGATGGCGCGCCGCTGCCACTGGCTATCCAGCCGGCACCGTGCGGCATGCGCAGCATGGTCGCCAGCGCGCTGCAGACGCAGAACCGCAGCTGGAGCGAAGCCTTCGTCGGCTCGGGAATCCTGGCCATCGGCGCGGCGGTGTCGGCCGGTATCGGCATTGGCGCCATGGTCGAACGCATGGCGCCGGCGGGCTGCACGGATGTACGCGAACGCTTCGATCTACCCGAGCTTCCGCCCCGCGACGTGGTGCTCTACAGCGCCCATCGAGACGCCCAGACCCGCGCCCTGATCAGCACGCTGAGCCAGGCCATCGCCGCCTGAGCCTCAGTGCAGGAGCACGCCTAGGCGCGCCAGGAACAACGCCAGCGCGCCGATCAGCGTGCCGCACAAGGCGACAGCGGCAAAGTGGATGAAGGCGAAGTCGCGAGCTTCGATCGGTTCGTGGTCCATGAACGGCACTTCCTGAGCGGCGGTTGGGAGGCGCCAGTATCGAAAGTGCCGTGCGGGACAAACAGCGCGCGCCGGCTATTTCAGTGATAAGCGAAATGCCTCAGTAGCCGGTCTGGCGATTCACCGTATGCAGCAGCTCGGCGCCATCCAGGTCACGCAGGATATTCTTCGCCACCACCGCCGCGCCGCCTTCCACCTGCATGGTGCTGGCAATGTGCGGAGTGACCCAGACCTGCGGATGCGACCACAGCGGATGGCCCTCGGGCAGCGGCTCTTCGTGGAACACATCGAGGATCGCCGCGCCGACCTGCCCGGCGTCCAGCGCAGCGACCAGATCGGCTTCCACCACATGCTCGCCACGGCCGACGTTGATCAGCCCCGCGCCTCTAGGCAGTTGCGCCAGCGTCTCGCGGTTGAGGATGGCGCGGGTGCTGTCGGTGAGCGGCAGCAGGTTGACCAGGATGTCGCACTGGGACAGGAAGCTCGCCAGTGCCTCGGGGCCGGTGTAGGTCTTCACTCCGTCGATCTGCCGTTCGGAGCGGTTCCAGCCCAGCAACTGGAATTTCAGATGGCGCAGCTGCGCGAGGCACGCCTGGCCCAGTTGGCCAAGGCCCATCACGCCGACGCGGCTGGTCGAAGCCGGCAGAATGCTCAGCGGCTCCCACACCTGGGCAGCCTGGGCCACGCGGTAAGCCGGCATTTCGCGGTGCAACGCCAGCGCGGACATCACCACGAACTCGGCCATGATGTCCGCCAGGGAGTCATCGACCATGCGCACCAGCGCTACCGATTCGGGGATCTTCGACAGGTCGAACTGATCCACCCCGGCCCCGGCCGCGAACAGTACGCGCAGGCCGGTATAGCGCTGGATATCGGCGACGGCCTTCCAGGTCAGCAGATAGGTAACGCGCGCCGGATCGACCGCCTCGAAGCCTTCGACGAACTCAAGGTCCGGCACCTGGGCGGCCAGCAGGGTTCGCCACTGGTCCGCGTGTTCGGGTTCGGCGTTGTAAAGAAAGATCACGTCCTGTTCCTCGCTCTTGTTCTTCGCACGTCCGGCCAGTTAACCAGCTGCTCAACGCAAGGAACACCTCCGGCGAGAAACTGCGGGCCCGCAGACCGACGCGCCCAGGCCGGCCTCGGCTACTTGGCCGAGCGCACGCAGCCCAGGCGCACTTCCTTCGACGGCGAGTGGCCGAAGAACGAGGTGTAGCACTTGCTGAAATGGCTGGGCGAAACGAAACCACAGGCCAGCGCCACCTCCACCAGCGACAACTCGGAATGCTGCAGCAGGCGCCGGCTTTCGGTAATGCGCAGCTCCAGGTAATAGCGCACCGGCGAGGTGCCCAATTGTTCCTGGAACAGCCGCTCCAACTGGCGCTTGGAACGCCCTACGCACTCGGACAGCTGATCAGTGCTCAGCGGCTCCTCGATGTTCGCGCTCATCAGGTTGAGCACATCGCGCAGCGGCTGCGTCATCTTCTCGTGCAGCGCCGGGCGGGTGCGGCGGTAGCGCGATTCCTCGAAGGCGAGGATGTCGACGATGCCCTCCACCAGTTCGCGGCCGTGCAGGTTGTGAATCCACTCCAGCACCAGGTTGAAGGCGCCCGTGGGGCTGCCGGCGGTCAGGCGGTTGCGATCGAGAATGTAGCTTTCGGCGGTGACCACGCAGTTGCGCGCCACCTCCGCCAGCGAAGCGCGATTCTCCGGATGCACAGCGCATTTGTGGCCATCCAGCAGGCCGGCCTTGCCGAGGAACCAGGCGCCATTCCACAAGCCCGCCAGCGCAATGCCGCGCTCATCGGCAAGCTGCAGCAGGCGGCTGAGCCCGGGCATGTCCTTGAGCGGCGTGCGCAAGCCGCCGCAGACTACCAGCAGGTCCATATCCAGGTACCTGCCTTCCAGCGCGGCCGCCGGACAGATCACCAATCCAAGGTCGCTGGTCACCGACTCGCCATCGAGGCTGTAGGTGCGCGTGGCGAAGGCGCCTTCACGGATCAGGTTGGCGGTGACCAAGGTGTCCAGCGCCTGGGTGAAAGCCGGCAGCGAGAAGTTCTCCAGCAGCACGAAACCGACTTTGCGCTGACGCTGCGGCTCGCCTTTTCGGTCATCGACAAAGCGCAGGTTCTGCCCCTGCATCGACTCGCTGAACTGCCTTCTTTCCACTGCTGCCTACCTGTGCGAATTCTTGTTGGCAGGTGCGCTCGCGCGATTTGAGCCTGGCCTGCCTCTTGTGGAAAGGGATTATACAAATGCCCCCGCGCCCGGCTATTGCTTCCTTGCACGGGAACGGGCCGTGTCAGCGCTAGGCAGCTCTGGCAGTTCAGAACCCTGCATTGCGCCAGAAGGCCATCACCGCCTGCAATCCGTAGGCACGGAATCCTCTTCCACGAGCGACTGCTTCTGCCCTGAAGTGGACACCCTCTGGGCTACCCAATCTCCAGGCGCTGGCCATCGGCGGGAATGAGCAATCTGTGGGCGATCCCCGTCTCGATCGCTGCCTGCCTCAGCTCCTGTCGAGTGACAGGGCAATGGTTGATAGCTTCCAGGTGGTTTGCAACGACAGTGCCTTCGCTGAGGGTGGCGAATTCCAGGACATCCTCCAGCCCCATGATGATGTCCCCGCCAACATCGAAGCGCGCACCTCCGGCTGGAATGACGCAGACCTGCGGCTGATGCTGGATGACGAACTCCCGAACGGTTTGCGTCAGTACAGTATCTCCGGCCAGATAGATGCTGGGTTCGCCTGGATACTCGATCAGATAGCCAACTCCGTGCTCCATCATGCGCCCGACCAGCCCACCGCCATGGGTGCAGCGCACGGTGCGAATCAGGCCGCCCAGAAACGCGACAGGATCACTGTGGCCCTCCGCCAACGGCTGAACGTTCAGCTTTCGCCTGGCCAGGTAGGCAGCGTCATGGGGCGTGCAGATAACCGGGATATTTCGTGAAACCAACCATTTGATCGCTGCCCGGTCAAGATGGTCAAAGTGGCCCTTCTGGCAGTGGGTGATGAGGCAGTGGGTGACCGAGTTCAGAGCCTGTTCCGTCGAAGCCGGCAACTCGACGGTCGGGTTCCGCTGCCGGGAGGAAAACAGCCTCAGCGACGGAAGCGTACCTTTGCCAGCAAGCATCGGATCGACCAGGATTCGCTTGTCGTCCAGTTCCAGAATGATGGTTGCGTTGCGGATCTGCTGAATCTTCATCGTGCACCTCTTCCAAAGGATGGGTTCATGGTGCTCGCCAGATGAAGTGTCCATAATGGCAGCTTCAGCCACAATTCATTCATTTTCTGCCATGCCCAGAACCCTTCGAATCGGTCTTGCCCTATTTCCCAACTGCATGCCCGCAGGCCTTCTGGCTTTCAATGACCTGCTTCACGCTGCCAACCGGCGCTCAGGAGCGGCGCTATTCGAGACGCAATACGTCGGCACTCGAAAGGGGCTAGTCGAGTGCGCTCATGGCTTGCAACTCACGGCTAGCCACTCCATTTCCGAGTTGACACTCGACGCAATCCTGATCCCTGGCTTTTGGGCCGAGTCTGTCAGTCAGGCGGAGGCTGCCCTGGCTGCCAATACAGAGCTGGTTGGCGCCCTCGCCCGGATTGGCAGGCGCTGCAGAGTCTGGAGCTACTGCACGGGCGTCGTGCTTGCCGCCGCGTCAGGGCGATTGACTGGCGAAGAGGCAACGGCCACCTGGTGGCTCGCCGACACACTGATCAAGCGTTACTCCGACACTCGGTGGCAGATGGAAAAGCACTGCGTCTTCAACGAGCGCACCGCGACGGCCAGCGGCGTCAACGGCTATCTGCCAATTGCCCAGGCATTGCTGGAGACGCATGTCAGCCAGACAGCATTGCATGACTTGATACGGCTGATGGTGCTACCGCGCCCCACACAGACCCATGATGTGTTTCAGTCGGTGAGCCTGATCGAGCAGCCCGGCGAGTTTTTGCGGCGGGTGCATACGCTTGTGCATTCGCTACCTGCCGAACAGATAACCGTGCAGAAACTTGCGGATGCCCTGTGCATGTCGCAAAGGACGCTCGCGCGAAAGGTAAGGGCTGAAACAGGGTTGGCCACAGCAACCTACGTGCGCCGCATCAAACTTAGCCAGGTAGGCGAACGACTGACGCTGACGTCCGCGTCGATCAAATCCATCTGCGAAGAGTTGGGTTTCAGCAGTGACTCCAATCTCCGGCGCATGTTCCGGGAGCTGACCGGGCTTACTCCGACTGAATATCGACAGCGATTCGCTCGTTTCTGATAGCGGCAGCTACCGACCCATAGCGGACATTCTCAAAACAGTGTTTAGACATCGCGAGTAGTGTTAAATCCTGCCGTGTGATCAGGACAGAACCAGGGAGTGTTCAATGCTTCATCAAATTCGGGCCATCTGCCACAAAGCAGGCTTTTCCAAAGGCCCTTGCGCCTGGCTTGCTATCGATGAGGTACCAATCGAGCAATGGATGGCGAGCCATATCGATGACCCAGAGGTCTCGAAGCTCGGATTGTCGCTAATGTGGCTACTGGACGAAGAGGAGGACGCCCTCGCTGAGCGCCGTTTTGCCCCAGGCGAGGATGGTACATCCACCTTAGTACCGCTGCTGGTATGCAGCGACGATATGGATTTTGATTGCACTGTGCTGATGACAGAGCAGGTTATCGAGGGAGGAATACTTCACTGGCGCCGCTTTGGCTGGAGCGCGTCGGGCGGTTTGGAGGTAGGGGTATCAACATACTGGATCGCCGACAGCAAGCCAGTAAGTTTCGCTGTGAGCGACTTCAGCGATGCGCTAAGCGAGCTGAAAAGAATAATGCGGCACTGTCGAGGGAACTGAGCCTCTTTCGCCCAAACTTCCGCTTCTGGCCGATTTCTGCCTGTGACGTGGGGCAACTACCGCCCCATAGCGGACGCCGGATGCTGGTCAGTGCAGCGGCGGAATTGATCTGTTACACCCACCCTGCCCGCAGGATGAGACAGCTGTCGCTCAGCCGCTCTGCACTTCTGGCGTCACTCATCACTAATAGGTTATCTGTTCCGCACCCGAGAGTTTGACGTTGGCTTCATTGGCGCTGAGCCATGACGGTCGACAGGGCCACCAGGGAAAGGAGATCTAGGTGAGCAATGCGGCGAAATGGCTGACTGTATTTGTACTTTTCACTCTCTGCCTCGCCGTGGCAGGGGCGGTGATCGGCTACAAAGTTGGAGATAGCGCACGAACCGAGTCTCGTTGGATCGTCGAGGAGATGTGGAGAGCAGACTACTTCAATCGATCCAAAGGCAGAGTGAGTGAGGACGAGGCGATCAACATCATGAGCCTGAAAAAAGGGGCCTACCGTAAGGAAGGGCTTTTGGAATATGTGGGCGCACAAAAATGCAGCAGCGCGGAGGCGCGCTGTGTTTTGAATGATCTGTCGATTGCCAATCTATTGGTCGATAGCGGCGAACTGGATTCGGCTCTGAACTTGCTATCGAGCGTTCCGGATCGCCTGGACAAGATACGGGCTTGCCCTATCGGCTTGGAGTCGAGCTTGCTCCGTTATCACGAGGGTTCGCTGGCGCGAATGCCGCCTTCCAAGGCGCGTAGCGTCGCTTCGAGCCTGGTCGTGAAGATAAGAACCCAAGGTGGCCTTCTGAGAAATCTGCGCTCGGAGCAGTGCGACAAACTTGCCCAGAGCAAACCTGAGCTGTTTCACGAGTACGTCACCTTGGCGTCGCGCGTGATGGAACTCGGCGATGCTCGGCTTTTCAAGCAGGGTGCGTACATTGCCAGCATCAACAAGATGGATTTTAAGTGATCGGCAACCCGCAATCTCCACAACAGCCGCTCAGACGCGCAGCCCTTTTCTGTCGGCAATATTGTTGAGTTGAACGTCCGCTTCTCGCCGATAGCTGCCTGGCTGCAGCGCTTCCGAGTTGTAAGGTCACTATCGTCCTGAGTGCATTTCTCCAGTTCCTGCAGGGCACTCGGCAGCTCAGCGGCGGCCTAGGCACCCTGCAGATCGACGCCGGTCTTGGGCACACAGATGCCGTCGATCTGCCGGGCGGCAACATCGCTGGCCCGTGTGGCAATCGCAAACCGAACTACGCTCCTCCAGTCGACACTCCTGGAGAGATCACGATGATCCGCACCCTGCTGACCGCGTCCCTGCTGTTGAGCCTGAGCGTTTCGGCCGAGGCCGGAGTCGTCGCCTTCCCCTCCTCCTTTCGCACCCAGGAGGTCGCCGTAGAGGGCGCGACGATCCATGTGCGAGTCGGCGGAAACGGGCCGGCGGTAGTGCTGCTGCATGGGTTCGGCGATACCGGCGACATGTGGGCGCCGCTGGCCGCGGACCTGGCCAAGGATCACACCGTGGTGGTGCCGGACCTGCGCGGCATGGGCTTGTCATCGATTCCGGCCGGCGGTTACGACAAGAAGACCCAGGCAGGCGACGTGCGAGCGGTACTGGCCTCGCTGGGTATCGAACATTCGGTGGTCATCGGCCATGACATCGGCACCATGGTGGCCTACGCCTATGCGGCGCGATATCCGCAGCAGACCGAGCGTCTGGTGGTCATGGACGCTCCGGTTCCCGGTATCGCGCCGTGGAATGACATCGTCCGCTCGCCGCTGCTCTGGCACTTCGATTTCGGCGGCGCCGACATGGAGCGGCTGGTGGCCGGGCGCGAGCGCATCTACCTGGACCGCTTCTGGAACGACTTCGCCGGCGATCCGCACAAGGTCGACGAGGCCACCCGCGAACACTACGCGAAGCTGTACGCCCGCCCCGGCGCCATGCACGCCGCCTTCTCCCAGTTCCGCAGCATTCGCCAGGATGCCGTGGACAACGAGGCATCGAACAAGACTCGCCTGACCATGCCGGTGCTCGCCGTTGGCGGTGAGAAGTCCTTCGGCGCCAACGAAGCCATCGTCATGCGCAATGCCGCCGACAACGTCACCGAAGTGGTGGTGCCAGGGGCTGGGCACTGGCTGATGGAGGAGGCACCGGCGCAGACGATCCAGGCGATTCGAAAATTCATCTCGCTTTGAAATCCATGCCGTGAAGGGGCCGGCATCAGGCGCCTGATGCCGGACGTTTCAGCGGCCCGACGCCTTCTCCATCAGCGTATGGTCAACAAAGAAAGTTCGCTGCCGCTCGTCACAGAAATCCGATAGCAAGGTTGACCCTCCCCTACTGCACCACTAGATTCCTACCCTTCTTTCTCCGGGGCGCGCTGTGCCCTGGCGATCACAACGGCAAAGGAATGTCCGTCATGCTCAAGCCCCTCAGGCCTTGGCTGCCTGCCCTGCTGCTTTGCAGCCCGTTCACCGCGCAAGCGGAAGGCCCCTCTGGCGATTTCTGGCTGATTCACCAGCAGGGCAGTCTCTACAAGAACGAAATCTTCGTCGTCGATGGCGACCCCGCCAACATCTATGACCGCAAGAACGGCGTGCGTTCGCTGGGCGTCTATCAGTTCTACGAGGAAGGCGCCAAGCCGACCTTCACCGCCTATGACGTAGAGGTCGACTGCGCGAAGAACCGCGTGCGCCTCAACGGCGCGCAGAACTACGACAAGTTCTACAACGACATCCGTCCGAAGAAGGTCTCCAAGGAGTGGCAGAAGAAGCCTGAGGCGTGGATCGCCCAGAGCCGCGACTTCCTCTGCAAGCCGGATGCACACGTCGAGCAGAAGATGTACCCGCTGGGCAAGATGCCCATGACGCAGCTGGTCTCGGCCGCCCCTGGCCTGTTCCAGTTAAGCAACCGCGAGCACGCCAAGAACCTGATCCTGCAGATGGTCGACAAGGGCTTCGAGCAGATGCCCGCCAAGAACGCACCTGCCAAGGAGGGCGTGCAATGAGAGGCCTATTCGCACTCGGGATGATTGCCATCCTGCTCAGCGGCTGTTCCGCCATTCCCACCCTGCCCGAGGCGCAGGCCCGCAGCTACTGGAAAGGTCACCCGGCGGGCGACGCGATCGACCACTTCGGCGCGCCCAGCGATATTGCCCTGGCGCCGGAGAATGACTGGGTCGTGCTGATCTATCGCCGCGACACTTCCTATGTCTCGCGTGAAGCGCTCGGGACCTACACCGGCCCGCAGAACGGCCAGTTGGTGCATACCGAGTACTGGGGCGATGTGGTCCACTCGGCGAGCTGCGAAATCCGCGTCGCCATCAACCGCGCCCGGCAGGTGGACTATCTGCTGACCCGCGGCAATTGCGGCGGCATCTCGCTGAAGCCGGAAGCCTGAGCACAGGCTTCCTCATCAAGGAGGAGACGTAACCATGGCAAACATGAGCTACCTGGCGAAAGCCGTATTCCCGTTGCTCGGCCTCGCGGCCATCAGTTCGCAAGCCTTAGCCGAAGAGGTCAAGGTGACGGAACTGCTGCGCAGCGGCTATGAAGTGAAGGCCGCCTATGTGGCGCCAGGACGAGTCACCCAGATCCACTTCCTGATCCTGCAGAAAAGCACGTCGGTCTACCAGTGCGGGACCTACGAAAGCGGCGCGCCGCTGCAGCGCTATTACGACTACTCCAATACCTACTCCTGCTCGCAGGTCGGGGACTGGGTGCCAAAGAACTGAGCGACTCCTGCCTACGGGCACTGATCACGGCGACGATCAGCATCCAGGGTGCTGACCGGGCCGCTCGCTCAATACCGTCAAGGACGACCTTTCATGAAACTGCCCCTGCTGGCCGCCAGCCTGCTGTTGGCCTGCACCCTCGCCCACGCCGCCGACCAGCCGCCCGTTCCCAAGCCTCTGGAGGAACAGGTCGGCCGCCTGGTGGAGCTGTACAAGGACAGCTTCGCCACCGGCTACCCCGAAGCCACCCGTGTGCAGACTTTGAAGACCGGCCAGAACAGCGAGATCACCCTGGCGGTGTTCACCATCGAAGGCTTCGACATGGGCAACAACTACAGCCAGTACCTCGCGGTCTTCACCTCCACACCCAATGAGGAAGGCCAGGAGCACTACAGCCTGCTGGATGCGATGCAGATCGGCGGCGGTGGCTGGCGCTCGGTCGAGAAGCTGGACGCCCGGCTGGTTGCCGACCCTTCCGGCAAGCGGACCCTGATCGACATCCCGGTGATGGAGAACACCGACGACGATTCACCGAACTTCCCCAGCCGCGCCGGGGTGATCCACCTGGCCCTGGAAGGTTCGCAGACGCCCCGGCTGGTGGAGCAGAACTGAGGCCGAGCACCCGAAGTACCAGGCCCGATACCAAGTCGATAACAAGCCGCTCTAAATTTCTCTCCCCGGCAGCCGCCATTGCGGATACTCATCCTCAACGGAAGCCTGCCCATGACTACCATCAGCGCCGTCAGCGCCACCAACGTTCGCTATACCGCCGCCTCGACTTCGGCCACCTCCACCGCCTCCGTGAGCAGTGAAGACAGCACCACCAGCGATGCCACCGGCACCTCTCAGACCACGGCCAGCTCGTCGGCGCAGTCGGCGAACGGAGCAGCGGGTGGCGGCGCTGCTGGCGCGAGCGGCAGTTCGGACAGCAGCTCCGATACCACGCTGGACAAGCTCAAGCAGGCCATGGAACAGGCGCAGAAGGAACTGGAAGAGGCCGAACAGGAATTGGCCAAGGCCAACCAGGGCGGCGGCCAGACCGAGGAGGACCAGCAGGCCAGGCAGATCGCCGCGCAATCGGCGCAGGCACGGGTCTCGGCGGCGTCCGCAGCGGTAGCGGCTGCCACCGCCGCCTATTCCGAAGCGCTGACCGACTCCGGCAGCAGCACCAGCGGCACCTCGGTGAACACCACGGTCTGAGAAGCCGGCACGCTAGTGCGCGCCGGGCAGGCTCAGCGGGTCCAGAGCGGATCGGTGGTGAAAGCGATGGTCAGCCAGCGGTTGGGGCCTTCGCCGCCAATGGCCTCGCCGATCTCGTCACGCAGGCGGTCCCACTCGTCCAGAGTCTGCGCCGGCCAGCCCGGCGGGACGATGAAGTACAGCTCGATCTGCTGGGCCCGGCCAACCTTGGCGACGTAGGCCTGGAACGCCAGGAAGCCGTGCTGCGCGACAATCTGCGCGGCCACTTCGTCGACGTGCTGCTTCAGCTCCGGCGGGGTGACCAGCAGGATGTCCTTGAGCGCCTGGCGAATGGTAAGGAACGGAATCGGCAGGATCACCAGGCAGATCAGCGCCAGTACCGCCGGGTCGACGTACGGGCCGATCTGCGCATAGCCGCTCACGGTGGCCAGGTCGCCGACCAGGAAGGCGATCAACAGAGCCAGGGAAATGCTGCCGGACATCACCCAGGACTTGGCGTCGAGGGCGACGAAGTCCGAGCCGATGCGCCGGTTGGCACGGAACTGCACCGCCGCCAGGGCGAAGCAGACCAGCGTGGCGACCGCCGCGTAAAGAATGGCGAAGCCGAACTCCAGCGCGTGGCCGCCGCTGAGCAGCCGGCCGATGGCGTTGATCAGCGCGTAGAGCGTCACGCCGCAGAGCAGCGTGCCATTGAGTGCCAACACCATCGGCTCCAGGTGCCAGAAGCCCATGTTGAAGCGCTCGGCCAGACGTCGGCTGGCGTCGCCTTCGGTGGTGTGGCGGCGGATCAGTGTCGCCACCACCAGCGCCAGGCCGCTCATGCTGGCATCGGCCAGCGAGTAGACACCATCGAAGACGATGGAAAAGGATCCCGAAAGCAGGCCGACGACAATACCGAAACCGGCCAATAGCACAGTCACGATAATGGAAAGCCGCAGGATGCCCTGTTCTGTTTTCATTGCTGGCGTGCTCCTCGCGCCTCGTGGTTGCGTCGCCAAGGGCAGGCTTGGCCGGCCCTGGTGGTTTCGCTGGGGGGCGCGACTATACGCCAGCGCACTCGCCGGGGATATTGGCGGCCAGGCAATGTCACCGTGCAGTTTCGCAAGGGGCTGCGGCGCAATCGGTCATCACTGCCCGGATCTAACGCGCGGTTGCCCCATCGTTCATCAGGTAGGTCACCAACTGTCGCGCATGGGACGACAGGGCATCCCAGTCCGCCACGCAGAGGCGCAGTTCACGGGTGGCCCAGGCGTCATCCAGCGCCACCACGGTCGCCGGCAGCTCCTGCGCCAGGCGCGTGGCGGCGGCCTCCGGGAGCATGGCCACGCCCACCCGCTGGGCGACCAACTGGGCGATGGCGTCGAAGCTCGGCGCGCGTACCCGCACCTTGAGCGGCATCGCATTGCGTACCGCCATCGCTTCGACGAAGCGCTGCATGGCGCGCTCGGCGGGCAGGCAGACGAAGGGGTAGCTCAATGCGTCGCGCAGGCTCGGCAGGTGATGGCTCGCCAGCGGGTGATCCTGCGGCACCAGCAGCACCAGCTTGTCGTTGCGGAACGGCAGCGACAGCAGCCCGGCGGTGGGCAGGTTGCCGTCGTAGACGCCAATGTCGATTGCGCCATCCTGTACGGCGCGCAGCACGTCCTTGCTGTTCTGCTCGATCAGTTGCAGGTCCACTTCCGGATAGTCGGCCAGGAATGGACCCAGCGCAGTCGGCAGGAAGGTGCTGTTGGCAACGGTGGACGCCGCGAGGCGCAAGGTGATGCGCCGCTCGCCGCGCAGTTCCTGCAGGGTGTCCTTGAGCTGCCGCGCTTCCTTGAGCACGCGCTGGCTGGCCTCCAGCACCAGGCGGCCGGTGGGCGTCAGCGACATGCCGTCGCTGTGGCGGGCGAACAGGGCCAGGCCGCAGCGCTCCTCGAACAGGCGCAGGCGATTGCTCGCCGCCGAAACTGCCACCGGTATCGAGGCCGCCGCCTTGCTCAGGCTGCCGGTGCTGGCAATAGCGGCAATCAGGCGCAGATCGGCAAGATCGAAATGCACGCAGCATTCTCCAGAAGTGAAAGCAATGTTCGCCAGGATGAGATTCTAGCGCCACAGCCTTCGCCTTAGAATAAGGCCCTTTCTGGCCCTGCCTTCCTGCCGACATGAACAATCTGAGCTCCCTGTACCAGCGCAGCCTGAACAATGGCGTGTTCTACGCCGTGTTATCCGCCACCGGTTTCAGCCTCAAGGCCGTTTTCGTGAAACTGTCCTACGCGGCCGCCTCCGTGGATGCGGTGACCGTGCTGGCCATCCGCATGGGCCTGGCACTGCCGCTGTTCCTCTGGCTGCTGTGGTTCAGCAAGGGGCCGCAGCAGGAACGGCTTTCGTTGGCCGATGGCATGCGCATCCTGCTGCTCGGTCTGGTCGGCTATTACCTGTCGAGCCTGTTCGACTTCTACGGCCTGGAGTACATCAGCGCAGGCCTGGAACGGCTGATCCTGTTCACCTACCCGACCCTGGTCCTGCTCCTGCAGATGGCCATCACCCGCGAACGGCCGAGCTCGCGCACCCTCGCGGCCATGGCGCTGTGCTACCTGGGCCTGGGCATTGCACTGGTCCATGACATCAAGGTGGAAGGCAGCGACGGGCAGATCCTGCTGGGCGCCATCTGGGTCTTCGCCAGCGCCGTGACCTACGCGGTGTACTACATCGGCACCGCCGCGGTGATCCAGCGCGTCGGCTCGATGCGCCTGGCCGCGCTGGCCGGTCTCGCCTCATCGGTAATGGTGCTGATGCACTACGCGGTGACCGGCGATGCGCAACAACTGGCGAGCCTGCCCGGTTCGGTGTGGCCCTACGGCGCCCTGATGGCGCTGATCTCCACCGTGCTACCGATCTACTGGATGGCGCTTGCCATCCAACGCATGGGCGCCACCCATGCAGCGGCGTTCGGCAACCTGGGCCCAGTGCTCACCGTGTTCGCCTCCTGGGCGCTGCTGGGCGAGGCGATCTCGATCTACCAGGTGGCCGGCCTGGCGCTGGTGTTGTTCGGGGTATCGCGGCTGTCTGGAGCCAAGCCTGCGGCGGCGCGGGCTGCGCCGAAGGAGCAGGCCGAGGATTGCAAGACTGCTGGCTGAAGACTGTCACTCGAAGGGTGCGCCAGTGCCGCTCCGGCACTGGTGCACCGGCGGCTACTGCACGTTACCGCTGTCGAGCTGGCGTTCCTTCTCAGCCAGACCATTGGCCAGCGTGCTCAGCTTCGTGTCCGGAGCATTGCTGGGCAGCGGGTCGACGCCGGCCGAGGCGAACACCTGGCCGTAGCTGTTGCGCAGTTCGGCATAGGCCAGGTCGCGGCGCAGGTCAGCCTGCAGGGCATTGAGTTCACCCTGGATCAGGTCCAGCTCCCCGATGCCCTGCGCCTGATGACGGTTGCGCAGCTGTCCCACGATCTGGCTGTCCAGGCTGGCCAGTTCCTGGGTGGTGACGAACTGGCGGCGCGCCTCGTTGTAGTTGGCGTTGGCCACATAGAGCTGCGCCAGGACTGCCATCGACATGGCCTGGCGACGCGCCACGTTGACGTTCTCGCCAGCCTTGGCCACGTCGATGGCCGCCGGTGCGGAAAGGACGTTGAACAGGTTCCAGGTGACCTTCACGCCGTAGTCGGCCCAGCGGTTGTTGACCAGGAAGCTGTTGGAGTCGTAATGCCCGCCGGCGGAGAATTCCAGGCCCGGCAGCAGGCGCAGCATGGCCTTGCGGGTTTCCGCGGCACTGATACGCGCCTGGTAGTCCTGCTCGCGCAGTTCCGGGCGGGAGGCCAGGGCCTGCTGCTCCAGTTGCTCGATACCCACCTTCAGCTCCGGCACGTCGTAACCCTCCGGCGCGGCCAGGGTCAGCTCAGTGCCCAGCGGCAGGTTGATCAGCGTGGCCAGTTCGGTCTTGGCCAGCGACAGCGCGCGGCGCTGTTCTTCCAGCTGGCGGCTGGCCTCGATCAGAGCACGCTGGTAGCCCAGTGCCTGGACCGGGTCGCCGATGCGCTGCTGGCTCATCTGCTGGCTGTCCTTGCGCGCGCCGTCGACCCGCGCCATCAGGGAGTCGATGCGGTCGAGAAGGCGTTGCGCGGCGACCGCGCGCCAGTAAGCCGAGCGCACGTCCTGGATGATGGTCTGCACCACCTTGCGCCGACGTTCCTGGACGATCAGACGCTGGTCTGCCTGCTGTTTGGCGCTGACGTAGCTGACACCGAAGTCCAGCACGTTCCACACCATGGTCAGGTCGGCGACGTCGCGGTCACGGTCCTGCGAGGTGGAAGGTTCCAGCGACTGGGTGTTGGTCAGCACGCTCTGGCTGCTGGAGGCGCTCTGGTTGTTACGCCCGGCGTAACCCGCCTCGAGCGCCATGCGCGGCAGCATGTCGAAGGTGGCAAGATCGAGCTGGCGGCGTGACAGCGCCTCCTCCATCACCTTCAGGCGCGACTCGAGGTTGTACTTCACGGCGCGGGCCATGGCCTCGTGCAGGGTCAGCGGGCCACTGAGCGGTTCCTGATCCTTAAACATCGACTGCAGGTCGTCGCGGGCGCGTTGCTCGCTGACACTGCGGTCGATGGGTTGCGTGGTAACAGCGCAGCCGGACACGGCAAGCGCCAACAAGCTGATCCCTAGCAAGGTCGTGTGTTTTTTCATCCCTGGCCGTCCCCCTCGTTACGGCTTCGTTCTTGTGTTTGTTCTACTTGGTAATGTGCTGATCAGGATGCGTCGCGGCCCTGGGCAACTTGCCCCAGCGCCCAGGCCAGCTCACGCACGGGTTGTTGTTCTGATTCGTGGATCTGCTGCAGCTGCTGCGCCAGGCTCGGCGCGCCGAAGATGCCGCGGATGCCCTGGTCGATATCACCGCTGCGGCGATCGAAGGCTTTCAACGGCTGGCTCTGATCGAAGCCGTCACGGCTGAAAACGCTCGACAGCGTGCTGCTGCCGAACACCCCGCCATCACCGCCGCCGAAGCCGAGGAAGCCGCGGCCACTGCCGTCACCGAAGGCCGAATCGCCGAACACCTGGGCGATGAAGCTCTGCGACGGCGCGCCGTTCTGGATGAAGATATTGCCCAGCGGCGGCAGGCCGCCCGCTCCTTCGCTCGGGAACAGCGACGGCGGCAGCACCGGCGAGGTGCCCTGCGGCGTGACGACCACCGGCACATTGGGCTGCAAGGAAACCTGCGACGAGACCGGCGGTACGCTCGGCGTCGTGATACGGAACTCCGGGTCGCCATCGGACAGAGATCCGATCACATAGCTGTCGCCACGCAGTGCGTTGGCCAGCGCGTTGCCCGCTGCGTCACTGATGCCACCGGCGTTGACCGCCAGGCCCAGGCTGCCCTGCCCGCTCACGTTGCCGACGGTTACTTGGTAGATCCGCGCATCCAGTTGCACGACGGAGAGAATGCTGCCGCTGGCGGAGTTGCTGGTCACCAGGGAGAAGTCGCTGGCATCGACGCCGCTGACGTCCTCGTCGAAGGTCACCAGGAAGTTCACCGTGCTTGCGCCGGTGGGCGACGGGTCCAGACGCACGACTCCGGTTGCAGTCGGCGCGCGGGTGTCCACCAGCACGTCGCGACTATCGCCGAGGCCATTCAGGGACGGGTTCAGGGCATTGCCGGTGGCGTCGCGCAGGGAGCCGCCATTGGTGGAAAGCCCAGTGACCTGGATGCCGTCCGCGTCGTTATCGCCGGCCTGGACGGTGTAGCGGAACACCAGGCTGTTGCTGCCCGAGCCGCTGACGTAGTCGGCGTAGACGGTACGTCCGCCCATGTCGATCGCCAGTTTCGGCGAACCGTCCACCAGCACGGCCTCGCTGGTCTGCACCACGAAGTCGAGTGTATCGCCCGCGTTGTTGAGGCCACCCGAAGGCACGCTGACTGCGGTAACGGTTGGCGCATCCCGGTCGACGCTGTAAACCGCGCCGGTCAGGCCGCCGCTGAGAGCGTTGCCCGCCGCGTCGACGATACCGGTGGCGCTGCCGTTGAGATTCAGCCCCAGGGTGCCGGTGCCGGACACGCCGCTGACGGTAATCTGGTAGGTGTGCGCGTCGATCTGCTGCAGACCGCTCAGGCTACCCGCGGCGGTGCCGGTGCCCACCAGGGTGAAGTCGCTCAGGTCGACGCCGCTGACGTTTTCGTTGAAGGTCACGGTATAGCGCACGCTGCCGGCGTTGGTCGGCGACGGGTCGAGGGTGACGATGGCGCTGGGGGTCGGTGCGACGGTGTCGACGATGACGGCACTGGTGCCGCCAACATTGTTGAGCGTCAGATTCATGTCGTTGCCGGCGCCATCGCGCAGCGTGGCACCGTTGGCGCTGAGGGCACCGATGCTGATGCCATCGGCGTCGTTGTCGCCGGCCTGGACGGTGTACTGGAACACCAGCGTCGAGGTGCCGGAACCGGCGACGTAGTTGGCGAACGCCGTGTGGCCGCCGATATCCAGGGCCAGGCGCGGGACGCCGTTGACCACAACTGCCTCGCTGGCGTTGACCACGAAGGTCAAGGTATCGCCAGCGTTATAGGCAACGCCGGCCGGTACGCTGACGCTGCTGACCGTGGGCACCCTGGCATCGACCAGTACGCCACTGGTGCTCGCCACGTTGTTGAGGCCGGTAATGATGTTGTTGCCGGCCGCATCACGCAGGGAGCCGCCATTCGCCTGGATGGACGAGCCCAGGGTGATTCCGTTGGCGTCCAGTTGACCGCTCGCCACCACCAGGCGGAACACCAGGGCGCTGCCGCCACTGCCGCTCAGGTACTGGGCGAAAGCAGTGCCGCCAGTGTCCAGGGTCACCGCGATGCGCGGTATTCCGCCGGTGGCGTCGACCGTGACGTTCTCACTGAAATTGACGGTGAAGTCGAGGGTCTGCCCCGCCACGTAGGTACCGTTGGCGGGCACGCTCACACTACTCACCACCGGCGCCACGCCATCGACCACGATATTGCTGCGGCCACCGAGCGAGTCCGCGCCGCCGACGGTCGGAAGAGTCAGGATAGCCGGGTCGCTGCTGGCGTTGGCCAGCGCTGAGCCGTTGAGCTGCAGCGCGGTCGTGTTCTGGAAGTCCAGGTCGGCGCTGACGTCGCCCGCCTGTACGGTGTACAGGAACGTCAGGGTGTTGGTGCCCGATCCGGACTGGTAGACCGCCGCGCGATCGATCAGGCCGGTTTCCAGCAACAGACTGGGTGTGCCGCCGACGAGATTGACGTGGACGCTCTGGTCGAACTGGACCTGAACCAGAATCTGGTCGCCAACCTTGTAGGTGCCATCGGGCGAGCTGCTGTCGACGGAGACGATCTTCGGGTTGGGTTGCTCGACCGAAATCTGGATCGTGTCGGTGTCGCTCTTGGCTCCTCCGGTGCCCGTCATCCCCATGTCGTTGCTGGTGATCTGCAGCGAGGCACTGCCGAGGTAGCCGGGGGTTGGCTGGAACGTCAGGCCATTGAGTGCCGCGTTGATGCTGGCCAGGTTGCCGTTGAAGGTCATGGTGCCGTCACCGTTGCCGGTACCCACCAGGAATGACAAACCAGTGGTGCCGCCCAGCGAGATCGTTCCGTTCACGGCCGTGAGGGTCACCTGCATCACCCCGCCACCGACATCCACGTCGCTGATCGAGATGGCGTTACCCTGGCCTGTGCTGAACACCAGCGATCCATTGCCCTGCACGGTCTGGGTGCCCGGCAGGATGTTGACCGGTGCATCATTGACTGGTGTGACGTTGAGCGTCGTGATCTTGGTGTCGGTCTGCGCAGCGCCACCGGTACTGCCGTTGTCGTTGATCGTGACCGTCAGGGATACGCCGTTGGTGGAGTTGGGAGCAGTCAGGAAGTGCAGATTGCCAGCGGCCACGAAGACGTTGAGGTTGCTCAGCGTGCCCGTCAGCACGATCACACCGGTGCCCGAGTTGAGCACGCTGACGCCGCTGCCACTCAGCGCCAAGAACGTTCCGGAAGGAACCGAGAAGGTCGCGCTTACGAGACCGCTGCCCGCATCGACGTCACTGAAACTGATGCCGGTCACGCTGCTCGGCACGTCCTCCGTCACCGTGATCGCGCCCGGCACGGTGACGACCGGCGCATCGTTCACCGGCGTGACAGCGAGAAGCATGTTGGTGGTGCTGGTGGTGACGCTGCCGGTATCGACGTTGATGGTCATCGTCACGTTGAACGTGGAGTTGGCCGCCGTGGTGTAGGTCAGCCCGTTGCTGGCGATGAAACTGTTGATGTTCATCAGACTGCCGGTCAGGGTCAGCGCTGTGGAAGTGCCGCCCACGGTGACGCCGCTGCCACTGATGGCGCTCAAGCTGCCGGAAGTGACGCTCAGGGTCACGGTGCCGCTGGTGGAATCGACATCGCTGAAGCTTATCTGGTTGAGCACCGAGGCGACGTCTTCGACCATCATGGCGCTCGCCGGCGCCGTGATGATCGGCGAAGCGTCGACTGCGGTGATGGTGATGCTGCGGCTCACGGAGGACGAACTCAGGCCGCCGCCATCGGTGACCTGGAACTCGACGGTGCGGGTCATGACAGCCGGGCTGTCCGACCCGTTGCTGTAGGTGACCGCGCGCAGCGCCGCCTGCCATTGCGCAAGGGTCGCCTGATTGCCCGCCGAGGTCAGGGTCAGTACGCCGGTTCCGCCATCAAAGATGGCCGTGATGTTGCCCATGGTGGCGGGGTTGTTGGTGAAGGCCAGCGAATCCTGGCCCGCGTAGAAGTTGGTCAGGCGCACGGTGGCCTGCGTCAGATTGGGGCCGTCGGCATCGGTGATGGTTATCCCGGAATCGATGACCACCGGCGTCGAACTCACGTTGTTGCCTTCGACCCAGGAAACGCTGCCGGAACTGCCGGTCATGCTAGGCGCATCGTTGATCGCCGTAACGGTAACGGAGGCGGTGTCGCTGTTGGTAGAGAACGGCGTGCTGCCGCCGGCGCTGGAGGCATTTGCCTTGGTGCCCTGCATGCCGGCGGTGGTGCCGCTCTGGTCCCAGGCGCGGAAGGTGAAAGAGGCATTGGTCCCGTGGACGCCGTCGGGCACAAAGCGCACCCGGTCGCTACTGCGCAGCAATAGCGCCGAGGCCGTGGAAATCGCACCGATGTCCTGCCAGCTGGCGCCGTTGTTCACGCTGTATTGCCAGGTGCCGCCAACGCCCGAGTCCATGCCGGTAATGGCAATGCCCTGTACCGCGCTGGAATCCACATCGCTGACCTGGCCGCTGATGAGGCTGGAAACCGCCTGCCCGACATTGTCCACATCACTATCGGTCAGCCCGTTGAGCACCGGGCTGGACGGATTGAGCAGCGGCGCATCGTTGAGGCTGCTGACGCTGATCGTTGCCTGCGCAGTGCCCGTCGAGAATGCCGTGGAGCCACCGTTGCTGCTGGTATCGGCAGTGTGGCGAATGCCATTGACGGAGGCGCTGCCAGCGCTCTGGTCCCAGGCGCGGAAAGTCAGTGTGGCAGTCTCACCGTTGGCGCCATCGGGTACATAGCGAAGCTGGGTATTGCCCGACAGCAGCAGCGCGCTGCTATTGGACACCGCGCCGACCGAGGTCCAGGTGGAGCCATCAGTGGAGTATTGCCAGATACCGTTACCGCTGCTGGCCGTCAGCGCGATACCGACGGCGCTGCTGTCGCTGTCCAGGTAGCTCATACCGGCCACCAGGCTGGCGACCGTGGCTGCCTGGGAGCTGGTATCTTCGTTGGTCCCCACCCAGGTGTAGGGACCACCGGACAGGGTCGGCGCGTCGTTGACTGCGTTGATTGCCACGTCGACGACGGCCATGTTGGAGTCAGCGCCAGCGCTATCGGTGACGATGAAGCTGATCTGCCGGGAGGTATCGCTACCGCCGAAGGTCGGGTCGTCCGAGCTGGACGAGAAACCGACCGAGCGCAGAGCGGCCTGCAGCGCCGCCGCGTTGCCGGTGCCTGTGATGGTCAGGGTTCCAGTCGCGCCGTTGTAGGCCGCGGAGAAGCCGTTCTGGGCGACAAAGGTCAGCACATCGCCACTGCGCACATCGGTGATGACGACCGTGGCCTTCTGGAAGCTGCTGCCATCGTCCACCAGCGTCAGGCCAGGGCTCAGGATCGAGCTGGCGGCGTTCTCGGTGTAGCTCACCAGGTTGTTGGCCGGCGACAGCACGGGGGCGTCGTTCACCGCCACCACGCTGAGCGCGACGGTGGCGCTCGCGCTGGTGCCGCCATCGCCATCGGTGACGGTCACGCTGATGTTGCGCGTCGTCGTACCCGGGTCGAATCCGTTGTTGTTCAGGTAAGTCAGGTTGCGCACCAGCGCCTGGCCGGCGGCGGCGGTGGCCGCGGTGTTGAAGGTGACCACCAGGTTGGTGCCGTTGCTGCCACCACTGTAAGTGCCGATGACCACGCCGCCATAGGTGACGTTGGCACCGGACACGCCGATCTCGCCCGCGCCCGTGCCTTGACTGCGGATCCCCAGCACATCCTCCAGCGATTGCCCGCCCGAGGAGATGGCCACGCGCAACTGGCCGCCATCGAAGTTCGCCGAGTCGCTGTCGGTCACCGTGGCCACACCCGTGGCATCGATCAGCGTGGCGCTGCTGCCCTCGATGTAGCTGGCGGTCTTGCCATTGAGCCCGCCCAGCACCGGGTCGGCATTGGGCCCCTTGAGGTCCGTCAGGATGACCTGTTGCAGGTCTATGTTGGCAACCGACGTGGAGCCGTTCAGGTTGGTGACCCGCACAGTGAAAGCGCTGATGTCATTGAACAGCGCACTGTCGATATTGATGATCTGCGCGGGCTGAGCACCACTGAAGGTGAAGCTCTGGGTTACCGTGGTCCCGCCGGAGACTGCCGAGAAATCCAGCCGGTAGGTGCCACCAAAACTCTGGACCTGCATGCCGTCCAGGTCGAACCTGCCAAGGTCGACGTTATCCGCGGTCCAGGTCAGTTGGTAGTAGTAGTTGTTGCTGCCGTCCCGGACGACACCCGTGCTGTAGTAGATCGAGTCCGGCGAACTGGCGCGCGTAGCCCCCGTGGACTCACTGAGGGTGAAGCCGTCCACCGTGTTGCCGCCGGTGTTGTTGGTCCAGTAGGTGTCGCTCAGGTTCTGCGTGGCGGAGGGCAGCGCGAGCAGATCGGCATAGTCGGGGCCGCTGTCGGAGGCCCAGGGTCGGCTCGTCTCGATGCTGCCGGTGTGCGCCTCCAGCGTCCAGTTGCCGCCCAGCGCCGCGGCGCCGGTGCGGTCGGTGGAGGCCGCCACGTCGGCGCGGGTAAACGCTGAGAGTTGCTGCAACAGCACCTCGCCGGAGCCCTTGGCCACATCGCAGCCATAGATGAGGATGTCGCCGTTGGCATCCAGGCTGTCGCCAATGGCGGACAGCTCGCCAGCCTTGCTGGCCAGGTTGTTGGCGCTGAGCACGGTATTGCCCAGGTGCACCTCGCCCTCTTCGCCGTGACTGAGGACATGGATAGCGTCGATGCCGCTGCGGCCATTGAGGTACTGGGCGATCTGCTGCAGGCCGTCCTTGTTGCCGTCCAGCACCACTACCTCGGTGCCCGGCTTCAGGCTGGCGACCAGTTGCTGGTAGTTGGCGACCTTGCTGTCGACGAACACCACTTCATGGCGTTGATCGCTGGAGGCGGAGGGAGCAGCGGCGAGGCTGTCGTGGGAAGGCTGATCGGTGGGCGTGCTGTCCTTGCCGGCGGGATGATCCGCGCCCTGGCTGGCGGCGGTATCCGCCACGGTCGCGGCGACCGCGCCGTCGAACATCATCCTGGCTTCGAGACTCAGCGCCAGTGGGGAGCGCATGGCGCCGGACTGATGCTTGCGAACGGCCGACGACCTGAACCAATGCCTGAACATATGGCCTCCTCCCTGAGAGCACACGCGCACAGCCGTACCGCTCCGGTACAGCGACTGCAAGCTGGCAAATTGTTATTGAAATGATCTCGCCATAATGCCTGAAGGCCATGTGCCGTCAATGGCCAGATTGCCGGGGCACCGGGTATTTCGAACAAAGGATGGGCAGGCAACTGATCGCCCTGCGCTCTGGCGGATTTCGTCTATGTTTCCAGGCGGCCCGCCCGCCAGGGGATTGGTGGCCGGGTCGCGTCTTCCGTGATGAAGCAATAACAACTCAAATTAGGGAAATGATCATGAGTGAACAGTCTTATCTCGGCTCGATCAGCGGCTGGGCCCCGAACTTCGCACCGCGCGGCTGGATGTTCTGCGCTGGGCAGATCCTCGCCATCCAGCAGAACAGCGCCCTGTTCTCACTGCTGGGTACCACCTACGGCGGCAACGGCCAGAACACCTTCGGCCTGCCCAACCTGCAGGGCCGCGTCCCCGTCGGCGCGGGCCAGTCGCCGGGGACGTCCAACTACCCCCTCGGCGCGACGGGCGGCTCCGAGAACACCACCCTGACCACCGCGCAGATGCCGATACACACCCACACCGCCACCAGCACCATCAGCGCCTCGCTGCCGACCAGCACTGCAGCCGCCACTTCGGCCGCGCCGACCGATACCTTGGTGCTGGCGACAGCCAATGGCCTCTACGGTCGCGATACGGTCGACGTGAAGATCTACGCACCGGCGCCGGGCTCGGTGAACCTGCCGCTGACCAGTTCAGCGACGGTCAACGTCCAGGCGACCGGGGGTTCCCAGCCGTTCTCCATCGTGCAGCCATTCCAGGCAATCAATTACATCATCTGCGTCGCCGGGCTCTTCCCTTCCCGCAACTGACGACTCAAGGAGCACCACATGGATGTCGACAGCTACATAGGCGTCGTCGCACCGTTTGCTGGCAATTTCGCACCGAGAAACTGGATGACCTGCAATGGCCAGCAGATCCGTATTGACCAGAACCAGGCACTCTACTCGCTGCTGGGCACCGTCTACGGAGGCGACGGTATCAGCAACTTCTGCCTGCCCAATCTGGGTGGACGCGTTGCCATGGGCCAGAGCGCCAACTTGCCGCTTGGCGCTGTAGCCGGGACGGAGCAGATCACCCTGCTCCCAACCAACCTGCCGCACCACACCCACGGCGCCACCGCCGAGGCAACCGTGCTGCTGCAGCAGTCCGGCAGCGCGGCCAGCGCCAGCCAGGCGACGACCAGCGATACGCTGGCGCAGTCGGTGGGCGCCAGCGGGCGTGACACCATCACGGTGCAGATCTACGGTCCTGCGCCGGGTACGGTAGGGATACCGGTGCAGGCGCAACTTGGCGTGGCACTGGCGAATACCGGCAGCAGCTTCCCTACCCCCGTCATGCAGCCCTATCTGGCGCTGACCCAGTGCATCTGCGCCTTCGGCGTATTCCCCAGCCGCAACTGATCCGGACAGCCCGCTATCAGGCCCTAGTTGAACAGGGCCTGGTAGTGGCGCTGGCCGCCGACCGTCGCCGCCAGAGGAGCCAGATACAACTCGTAGTCGCGCCCGCTCGGGCTGCTCAGACGATATTGGGCCTCCAGCAACAGTACATTCATTGGTGTAGTGAAGATCAGCGTAAAGGGCGTGCGGAAACCATTGCCGACCTCGCGCCCTTCGATGACGTTATGCAAGGTCAGCTGGACCGGGTCGGGAACGGTGTGAGCGGTGAACACCTGGCCGAGTTCGGAGCCGAATGCCTGAGCCGTCAGGCCCTGGAGGTCGATGAGCATGAGGTCACTCCCTGATCGTTGAATGGCAGGCTGCGCCCTGCGAAGCCTGAAAACCTGAACCTGAACCTGAAAAGACCAAGCCAGGAAACTACAACAGCCCATGAGCGAGATAAAGACCCGCCCCAATCTGCTTCGCCGCGCCGCCGGCAGCGCCGACGAACCCTGGCTGAAGCGCCTGTTCGCGCAACTGCGAGGCCTGGAGGCGGCAATGGTCGAAGCCTGCCCCGCCCTGCTCGATCAGCAGTGGCAACTGCAGCAGCGCATCTTCGCCAGTGACTATCCCGGAGCCCGTACCGAAGTGATTCTGCTCGACGGCGAGCCGATCGGCGTGCTGACCCTGGACGAACACCAGGACAGCCTGCGCATCGTCGAAATCGGTCTCGAACCCCACCAGCGCGGACGCGGTGTGGGCGAGCAGTTGCTGCTCGAGGTCATCGCCCATGCCGACCGCCAGGGCAAGCCGCTGGAGCTGGCGGTGATGCGCCACAATCCCGCAGTGCGCCTGTACCGGCGCCTGGGCTTCGAGAGCCTGCCGGGTGTGCCGGATGAGGCGCAATGGCAGATGCGCCGCGAGCCCGCTCAACCCGCCTGACCCCTGCGCAACGCCTCCAACTCCCGGTAAGGCGCCTCAGCCCAACGCGCCACAGAGTCGCGCAGCAGCGCCGAAGCGGAGTCGCGCTTGCCCTGGGAGTCCGCCACGAAAGCCTCGCCCGGACGCTTGGCATTGCGCTGGCTGACCGCCATGGCTTGCTCGACCTGCTCATGGGTCAGCCGCAAGCGCTCGCGCAGACGCCCGGCCAACACCTGCGGCAACTCCTCGTAAGCCACGGCCAGGCCCCCATGCTCCCGGCATGCCTCCAACGCCAGCGCCAGCAAGCGCCCCAGGCGACGAGCAATGTATTCCTCCCGCGGCGCCACCGGCTCATCGGCCAGGTTCAGCGGCGACGGGCTCAACTGTCCGGGAATCATCTGCATGCCCGGCATCCTCAGGTGCGATGCGGCGATCTCCAGCGGATCGCGGTAAAGGAAAATCCATGGCGTATCGGGGAAGCAGCGGCGAATCAGCGGCAGCTCGAATAGATTCCAGGCATCGAGTTTCACCACCAGGTGCTGCGCCGGCGGCCCCGCGCTCTGTGCCAGCGCCGACAGCATCGCGATGACGACCTGCTCTTGCCGGCCCGCCTCCCACTCGTGGAGGTAGTGACTGCGCAGCAGGCTATCCAGCGGACCAGGCTCGGACAGCACCAGGTGACTGTCGAGCCTGGCGAGCATCTGCGCCAGCAGCGTCGAGCCGCAGCGCGAGGCGTGGAAGACCAGCAGGCTCGGCGCCAGGCCGGAGCTCGCGCGCTGCCAATCGAGCAGCTCCGTCAGGCCGGTCTCGCGGCGGAACGCCAGGTTGAAGGGCAGGCGCAAGGCCTGCTCCACGTCGTCATGAAAGAATGGCCGGGTCAGGCGCTGCTCGCCGAACCAGCACCAGTCCAGGCGCCAGCCCCGTGCGTCAGACCAGGCACGAATTGGCCGCCAGCCACTGAAGTCCGGCGCGGGGCTCAGGTTCGCCATTGGTCACTCCAGGCTCTGCGGGCCAGGCGCATCGTGGCGCGAACTTCACTGGCGGAAAAATGCAGGTCATGGGCGCGGCCCATAGCAACCACCTGCTCAACGAAGTCTGCGCTGTCGGTCATCGAGCGCAACGCCTGCGCGAGCTCGGGCTCCTGCGCTACCCGCATGCGGAACTGCTCGAACGCCAGGACCGCCCGACCGGGGCGCAAGCTCGGCGTTTCTGCCAGCCCGTGCTCGATCAGCGTCAGCAGCCAGCCGTTGCGCTGGCAGTCGAGCACCAGATGAATGCGCTCCCCGGGCCCAGGATTATCCACCCGATGCGGGCGGGCGAGATCGACAAACCAGCACTCTCCCGGACGCATCGGCACCTGCAGCCCGTCGACCAGGAACTCGACACCTTCGGAGCTCAGCAGCGGCAGGTGCAAGCGCAGGTCACTGTCGGGCAGCCCCAGGTCCGGATCGCAGTGCTCGTGAATCCGCGAGCCGCAGCCCAGGCGCAGCAGCCGTGCGCTACGGATCGTCGTGCGGAAGGCGCCCAGTGCGGCCTGCCAGACCGCGCTGCGCCGCAACAGGTCGCTGGCCAGCGGTGCACCCTGCCCCGGCGCCAACGGCATCGGAGCGTCGTCAGGCGTGATCAGCGCAACGCCGCTCCAGTCTCCTTCGTAGAAGTCGCTGTTGAAATGCCCTTGCCAGGCCGCTGCGTCCACGGCAGCCAATGCGTCGAGCAACGGCTGCAACGGGATATCCAGCCCAAGCCGGGCGCAGCGGGGTAACGATGTCGCGCTCATGGAACTCTCCCTGCTCCGAGAAAAGCCGCCGCCTCAGAATCCGCTTTCCCTCACACCCAACGCGGCCAGTCGCCGCCAGGCGAGCCCCAGGATCGACTGCCCGCTGCCCTCCAGAACGACCATGCCACGCTGCGGCTGCGCCAGGTACCACGGGGCGTCGCGCAGACTCAGGCGCACACCGTACTGCGCCTGGACCGGCTCGGCGCGCTGCTGGGCATCGCGGCGCACGGCAATCGGGCCATGGTGATCGGAGCTCAGCGCCTCCAGCTCGACGAAGACCGCGCCGTTGGCATCCACCTCATCCAGCTGCACCGGCACGGCCGGGCGAGCCGGGTCGTCGGCGATGAAGCGCCCTTGCGCTCCGCTCCGCACCCGCCACAGGTCTGCCTCTGCCAGATAGCCGCGCAGGCGCAGGCCTGGCTCCACCACGCGCACCAGCACATCGGCGGGCTTCAGCCATCGGCCAGGGCTCAGATCAGGCAGCAGGTCGCGTATGACCCCGGCCTGCGGCGCGCGCAATTGCAGGCGCTCGCGCTGGGCGGCCAGGCCCCGGTACTGGGCCACCGACTCCGCCAGCCGTTGTTCGAGAATGCCGACATCGGCAGCCGTCTCGCTGCGGCCAGCCTGACGGCGCAACTGCAACTGCAGCAGGTCAATCTCGCGGCGCACGATAAGTTGCCTGGCATCGAGGTCCGGCGAGGTCAGCTCCAGCAGCAACGCGCCCTGCCCCACCGTCTGGCCATCACGCACCAGCAGTCGCCCGACCTGGGCAGCCACCGGCGCATGCAGCGCCATGGCACGAGTGGCCTCCAGCTGCGCCGGCACTTCCACGGCACTGCGCCAGGGCAATACCAGCAGCGCCAATAGAGCCAGCAGCGCCAAGCCGAGCCAGACAATCTTGTGCGGCGCTGCCTGCTCGCGGCGCTGCCACCATTCGTGCAGTTCGCGCCAGATCGGCAGACCAATGAACCAGACCAGCTCCACCAGCATCAGGAAGATGCCCAGCAGCTTGAAGAACAAGTGGTAGACCGCCAGGGCGATACCGAAGAACAGCACCGCACGCCAGATCCAGGAACCATACCCCCAGAACAGCAGGCGCCGGCGCAGCGGCGCAGGCCAGGGTTCGGGCATTGGTTCGCCGTAGCCGAACAGCGCCTCACGCAGACGCCAGCGACACAGCGCGAAAGCCCGCGCCTGGAGGTTCTCCACGCCCAGCAGGTCGGTGAGCAGGAAGTAGCCGTCAAAGCGCATGAACGGATTGAGGTTCACCAGCACAGTGGTGATCCAGGTGGCACTGGCGAGCATGAAGGCCGAGGTGCGCAGGGGGCCGTCCGGCAGCAACGACCAGGCCAGCAGCGCGAGCACCGCCAGCACCAATTCGGCCAGTACGCCTCCGGCACCGATCAGCAGCCGCGAGCGACGGTCGCTGACGCGCCAGGCATCGCTGACATCGGTGTAGAACATCGGCAGCATCACCATGAACGCCAAGCCCATGCTCTGGACCCGGCAACCGGCCCGTTTGGCCATGAAGGCATGGCCAAACTCGTGGCAGAGCTTGGCAAAGGTCAGCGACACACCGAAGGCCAGCGCCCCGCCCAGGCTGAACAGATGCGGGAAGGTCGCCAGGAAGCGCTGCCAGTCCCGCGCTACCAGGAACAGCCCGAGGGCGAACACCAGCGGCAAGCCCCAGCCCAGTGTCCACCCGCCGTTGCGCTGTAGAACCGGCCAGGCGCGATTGAGGAAGGCATCCGGGCGCCACAGCGGGATACGGAAGAACAGGTACTGGTGCAGCACCTTCTGCCACAGGCTGCGCTTTTGCAGCTGCGCCTTCTGCCCGTAGCTGGCGCGCTGTTCGGCGTCCACGGCGGCGATCAGGTCATGTCCGCGCAGGAAGCGCAGGAACTCTTCGAGCTCCTGCGCACGCAGGGCTTCGCCGGTTTCTCCATTGGCCGCCCCCAGTACCCGCTGCGGGTCACCCAGCGCCCAGTGGCGCAACAGCCGCACCGCCGCGCCGCCGAGCTTGAAATAGCGTCCGCGCAACGGGTCGGCCAGCGTCCATTGCGGCGCACCGTCAAGCGCGGGGGCGGCTGGCGACAGCTGCAGGTCCGGTCGCAGCGCCGGCAGCATCACAGCCCCAGGCTCTGGCGCGCAGCCGCCAGCGGCCGGCGCAACAGGTAATAAGCCAGCGGGGCGCGATCGCCATACAGCTTGGCGGTGCCGCGCAGGCCGATGCGCGGGGGCGCCTCGTTGAACGCCGCGTCCAGCCGATACGCCAGTTGTCCGGCGGCAGTGATCTGGGCCTCGTAGGCCGCGCGCTGCAGGCGGGCGTCATGGCGGCGTAGCGGATCGCTATCGAGCAGCAGCACGACTTCCGAGCCAGGTTCGAGGACGATGGCGTCACCCACCGCCAGGTCAATGCGCAGCTCCGCCTGGTGCGGGTCCGCCAGTTCCATCAAACGCTCGCCGGTCTGCACCGGCTTGCCGGTCCAGCGCTCGGCATCGGCGAATACCGCAATGCCGTCGCGTGGCGCCCGCACCTCGGCGCGCGCCAGCAGGTCGCGGGCGTAGTCGCGCTCGGCGCGTTTCTGCTCCACTCGCGCAGCCAGCAGATCGACCCTGGCGCCAGATTCGGCGTCGGAGAAGGCGCGTTGCGAGTTGGCCTTGAGTTCGGCTTCGGCCACGCCGAGGGAGCGCTCCGCGACGTCAGCCTGCGCTTGCAGCGTGGTGGCGTCGAAGCGCACCAGCAGCTCGCCGGACTTCACTGCCTGGTTGGGTTTGACCAGCACCTGCTGGATCACGCCGTCCAGCGGGGCAGCAATCACCTGGCCATCCAGCGGCACCACTTCGGCCGGCGCCAGCACAGACTGGCGCACTGGCGCGAGCAGCAGCAGGCAGAGCGCTGCGGCAATCGCCGCCAGCTTCTTCTTCGGCCAGCGCAGCCGCCAGGGCTTGCGCGGCTGCAGGGCCGTCCAGGCATGCGCATAGGCATCGCCGAGCTGCACCAGCAATGCCTGCTCTGCCTCGCTCCAAGACTGCTCGCGGGCCAACCAGAGGCCACCGAAGACTGCGCCCTGACGATCAGCCAGCGGCAACCAGAAGACCTCGCCGGCAGAGAGTTCCTGCCAATCGGCCTGCTGCTGCGCACCCAACTGCTGGAAGTCGACGCGCTGCGCCTTGCCCAGCGCATCGAGCTGGTGCAACTGGTCGCAAGCCTGCTCGACGAAAGCCACGAAGGGAGCGTTGGGTTCCACCACACTGATGCCGGTGAGCGCCCTGACCTTGCCCGCGATCAGCAGCGCCGCATGGCGGTAACCGAACAGTGACTGGGCGTCGTTGACCATGTGATACGCCAGCTGCTCCACCGTCGGACAGGCCCGCGCCTGCCGCTCCAGCTCGAGGAACTGGGCGAAGAGCCGCTCGGCCAGGCCGACCTGCGGTGCGTTCATGGCGTCTCCGCGAAGCGTGCCGTCCCGCTCATACCAGCCAGCAGGCCCTTGGTCTGGGCCGGCAGCGTGGCGATCAGCGGCAGCATCTGGCTGCCCTCGTCGATCCGCGCCCCCAGGCGCTTCACCTCGGCTTGCAGCGGCTCGCCAGTTTCATCGGGAACGAAGGTAAAGGACTGCCCCGCCTTCAGCCTTGCGACCCAGCGCGAGGGCACCAGC
Organism: Pseudomonas sp. PVC-3-1; assembly: GCF_057444315.1. Taxonomy (NCBI): domain Bacteria; kingdom Pseudomonadati; phylum Pseudomonadota; class Gammaproteobacteria; order Pseudomonadales; family Pseudomonadaceae; genus Pseudomonas; species Pseudomonas sp. PVC-3-1. The sequence goes on along the minus strand of NZ_CM172023.1, from coordinate 3,734,161 downwards.
AGGCGGATTTCCAGGCTGCGGTTATCGACGATTTCCAGCAGCGGTGCGCCACCGGAAACGCTCTCGAAGGGCTGCGCCTTGCGCTGCACGACTTGGCCGTCAAAGGGCGCAACCACCGCACAGCGGCCGACCTGGACCTTGTAGACCTGAGCTTGCGCCTGGGCTTCGGAGAGCTTGGCCTCGGCCAGTGCGACCTCGAAGCGTCCCACCGAGTTGAGCGATGCCAGTTGGCGGTTGTGCCCCAGTTGCTCGCTGGCCGCTTTGGCGCCCGCCTGGGCGGCATTGAGTTGGGCCTGATAGGCCGAGCAGTCGAAGCGCACCAGCACATCGCCCTTGCGGAAGGATTGCCCCTCGGTGAAGGGCATCTCCAGGATGCGCCCGGCCAGTTCGCTGGACAGCATCGCCTGGTCGCGCGCCCGCAGGATGCCGCGAACATCGCCCGAACCACTGGAGGAAGGCGAGCTCGACAGCAGTGGGTCGTCCTGAGCTGGGTCTGCGGCATAGGCCGCTCCCGCCACACACAGTGACACCCCAAAACCCAGCCAGATCCCTTTATGCATTGTCAGCTCTCCCTGCAGATCGGCGGAGTCTACGGTACTCCGCAAGCGGCGGATATTGGCCGCAGCAGAAATCCTTCGTAGGCTTGGCTGCCGGTCAGCACCAGCGAAAACCTGGTTCAACGCGGCAACCGCTCTAGGCTGGGCCCATCGACAGACTTCAAGGACGACAGGCATATGGACGCAGGCATGTTCGATCACCAGCGATTCCACACCGATGGTTACGCGCTGCTGCGCCGGGCAATCCCGTTCCCCATGCTGGAAGAGCTGCGCGCGGCTTTCGATGCCAACGTCGTGCCTTCGGATCGCTGGCCCGTGCCCCGCGGCATGGACTGGCTCCACGCGCAGATGGACCTGGAGCCCGCCGTCCAGGCGGTATGTCGTCTGCCGTCAATGCTGATGGCTGCGGGCACGCTGATCGGCGAGCGCTTCTTCCTCGCCCAGGCCGAAGGGCGCGAGCCCTTGCCGGACGGTGGTCATCAACAACTGCATCGCGATCTGTCGGCCCGGCGTCCGGGGGACATGGTCAGCGCCCTCGCCTTCCTCGATGACTTCTCGGCGGAAAATGGCGCCACCCGGATCATCCCCGGCAGCCATCGACCCTCTGCTGCAGAGGCGAACTTCGACTTCAACGACGAGTCCCGTTCCGTGCATCTGAGCGGCCAGGCCGGCGACATCCTGGTGTTCGACGTCGACCTCGTGCATGCCGGTAGCCAGAACATCACGGGTGCGCGCCGTCGCACGATCCTGATCAGCTACCGGGCCGAACCCCTTTACGCAGCGCATCTGGAGACGCTGAAATTGCGCAATGTCCGCATGGACACGAGCGAGCACTTCGATCCAGCGGGCGTCGAACGAAGCGCTGCAGGGCAACGCGCACACCGGTGACTGAGCGGGGCTTCACACCCGCCCAATCCGCATATTGATCGGCCAACTGACCCGATGCCGAGCAACGGGGTCGCCCCAGCGCGCAGCCATGTCGGTGGCGAAGGACTGCAACAGGTCTTCGCGGCCGGCCTCGCGGGCGCTGCGCACCGCCGACCAGGTGGAGACGTAACCGAGGAACTCCTCGAGGTTCCACTCCAGGCGAATGGCTATCTCCGGCCCCGGAAATTCGCCGAAAGGGAAATCAATGGTCGCGTAGCCGCTGTCCACCAGCTTGCGCTCGGCGGGCCAGTAGGGGCCGATTTCCTGCCAGTAGAACGTCTCGAAGCGCTCACCCAAAGCGCCCTCCAGGCGCAGCACGCCATAGCTGATCAGCGCCAGGATCGCGTTGGGTTCAGCGATCCGCCGGACTTCGGCATAGAACTTTGGCAGATCGAACCAGTGCGCGGCCTGAGCGGCGGTGATCAGGCTGGCGCTGCGGCTTTGCAGCGGCAGGTCCTCGGCCGGAGCGCAGGCGTAGTTCAAGTGTTCGTGGAGGGCGGCATGGGCGATCTGGTCCGCGCTGGGATCAAAGCCGACGACCGCGCTGAAATGCTCGGCCAGTTGCCGGGTCAGTTGTCCGCTACCGCAACCCACGTCGACCGCAAGCGCGCGGTCCGGCGCCATTGAGGCGAGGTAGGCGGAGAGCTCCGCCGGGTACTCGGGGCGGAAGCGCGCATAAGCCTGGCCGCCTTGGTCGAACCAGTTACGCAGGTCGGTGGAGGGGGAATTCATGGCTGACGGCTCCTGTCCTGACGGTTGCCTGGCATGAATGTACCGGGCAAGCAGGCTCGCCGACCAGCGCCGCAGGCCGGCGCAAGGCCTGCGGCTTGCCCGGCCCTTTGCGCGATCAGACCTGCGCCATGCCGCCATCGACGAACAGCTCGATGCCATTGATGAAGCTGGCGGACTCCGAGGCCAGGAAGGCCACCGCCTTGCCAATCTCCCGCGGCTCGCCCAGGCGGCCCAGCGGCACCTGGCTGGCCAGCGCATCGAACAGGCCCTGGCGTGCTTCCTCGGGCACCAGGTCACCAAGACCAGGCGTGCGGACGGGGCCGGGGCTGACGACGTTGACGCGGATGCCACGGTCCTTCAGGTCCAGCGCCCAGGAACGGGCGAAGTTGCGCACGGCAGCCTTGCTCGCGCTGTACACGCTGAAGTTGGCGGTGCCCTGGATCGAGGTGGTGGACGAGGTCAGGATCACCGACGCGCCATCGGTCAGCAGCGGCAGCGCCTTCTGCACGGTGAACAGCACGCCGCGCACGTTGGTGCCGAAGATGCGGTCGAAGTGTTCTTCGGTAATCGCGCCCAACGGCAGCATGTCACCGCCGCCGGCGTTGGCGAAGAGGATGTCCAGGCGGCCGGCGGTCTCGGCGATCCGCGAGTACACCGCGTCGAGATCGGCAAGCACCGAAGCGTCGGCACGGATGGCCGTGGCAGCCGGGCCGATGGCTTCGACGGCGGCGTCCAGTTCGGCCTGGCGGCGGCCGGTGATGAACACGCGAGCGCCTTGCGCGGCGAGCTCCTGTGCGGCGCCGAGGCCGATTCCGGTGCTGCCGCCGGTGACCAGTGCAACTTTACCAGTGAGGGACTTGTTCATGATGAGCTCCTGACCTTTCCGAGTTGAGGGTTCTGCCTCTCAGGCCGGCATCTGGCGCGGCTTTGCGGTGAGGCATGGCGCTACTCTAGGGTTCGTCGATTAACCGAAAAAGCGCATACAATGGAATGACTATCCACGTACATGGATAATCGAACGATCCCGTCACAGGAGTTCCCATGGATCAGCTCCAGGCCATCCGCGCCTTCGCCCGCGTGGTGGAAGCGGGCAACTTCACCCGCGCCGCCGACTCGCTGGACATGCCCAACGCCACCCTGAGCAAGCTGGTACAGGAGCTGGAAGCACACCTGGGTGTGCGGCTGCTGCAGCGCACCACGCGGCGCGTCACGGTGACGCCGGAAGGCCAGGACTATTACGCCAAGGCCAGCCGCGTATTGCGCGACCTGGAGGACATCGATTCATCCTTCAACATCGCCCGCAGCAAGCCACGCGGCCACCTGCGTATCGATGTCGGCGGCTCGACCGCGCGCGACGTGTTGCTGCCGCTGCTGCCGGACTTCCTCGCGCGCTATCCGGATATCCGCATCGACCTGGGCGTCTCCGACCGCTCGGTGGACCTGATCAGCGACAATGTCGACTGCGTGATCCGTGGCGGAGCACTGGACGCCTCGTCGCTGGTGGCGCGCGGGATCGGCCAGGCAACCATGGTCACCTGCGCCTCAGCCGAGTACCTGCGCCATAACGGCGTCCCCGCGTACCCGGAGGAGCTGCGCAATGGCCATCGACTGGTCAGCTACCTGTCACCGCAGAATGGCCGGGCAGTGCCTTTTCGCTTTGAGCGCGACGGCCAATGCAGCGAGCTGAAGCTCGAGCACCGTATCGGTGTCAATGAAAGCAACGCCCACCTCGCCGCGTGCGTCGCCGGCCTGGGCATCATCCAGACCTTTTCCTATGCCGCCGGTGCAGCCCTGCGCGACGGCACCCTGGTGGAGATCCTCGCGGACTGGCGCCCCGCGCCCTACCCTTTCCACGTCGTCTATCCGCACAACCGCTATGTCACCCACCGCCTGCGGGTGTTCATCGACTGGTTGGTGGAATGCTTCCCGACGCGGGTCGCCGGTTGAGCGCTCAGGGCTGCTTGTCGGCCAACGCCTCGAGCAGATCGGCCGACGGCACGAAGAACAGGCTGCCGGTCACCGCCGTGCTGTAGTCCAGCAGGCGGTCGTAGTTGCCGGCCGGACGGCCGACGAACATGTTCTCCAGCATCTCCTCCACCGGCGCCGGCGAGCGGGCATAGCCGATGAAGTAGGTACCGAATTCCCCTGCACCGGGCCGGCCGAACGGCATGTTATCGCGCAGGATCTTCACTTCCTGGCCGTCCTTCTCCAGGGTGGTCAGCGAACTGTGCGAACAACTCGGTTTCACGTCGTCCCCCAGCTCGATGTCGGCCAGCTTGGTACGCCCGATGATGCGTTCCTGGGCTTCGGTGGAGAGCTGGTTCCAGCCGGTCATGTCATGCAGGTACTTCTGCACCAGCACATAACTGCCGCCGGCGAAGTCCGCGTCCTCGTCGCCAATCAGGGTGAAGTGAGGGACCTCGCGGCCTTCCGGGTTCTCGGTGCCGTCGACGAAGCCGATGATGCTGCGCATGTCGAAGTAGCGAAAACCCTGTACCTCGTCGACTACCGTGATCGCATCGCCCAGGCGCGCGACCAGTTGCGAAGCCAGTTCGAAGCAGAGGTCCATCTGTTCGGCGCGGATGTGCAGCAGCAGATCGCCTGGCGTGGAAACCGCGACCCGCTCGCCGCTGCCAATCTCCCGGAAGGCATGCAGGGAAGCCGGGCGTGGAGCGCCGAACAGCGCATCCCAAGCCGCCGAGCCAAAACCCAGCACACAGGACAGATTGCCCGTCGGCACGCGCTTGCCGACCGAGCGCACCAGCGCCGCCACGTCTTCGCAAAGTGCGCGCACCGGGCTCCAGTCCTTGCCTGGCGTCAGTGTCGCGACCAGGAAGATCGCGCTGCGGGTGATCGGGCTGTCGACTGCCTGGGGTACGGGGGATTCGTTGACCATGGTTTCCATTCGCCGCCATCGGAATCGGGGAGGATGAGATTATCAAAGCAGTTCGCTCACCGGCGTGACAACGCTGGCGGCGAAAAACAAAGGGCCGGTCATTCGAGCCGGCCCTTCGGTAAAACAGATGCCACGTCGCGCCTAACGCATCGCCGCCAGCTTGAGGCCAAAGCCCAGCAGGCAGGCGCCAGCCAGGCGCTCCAGCAGATTGGCGACGCGCGGATTGGCGCGCATGCGCTCGGCCAGCTTGTGGGTCAGCAGCACGGCCACCAGCCCGTAGAGGAAGGTCACCACCGCCACGGTCGCCGCCATGAAGGCGAAGGTCACCAGCCCCTGGTGTTTCACCGGGTCGACGAACAGCGGCAGGAAGGCCATGTAGAACACGATGGCCTTGGGGTTGAGCAAGGTGATCAGCATGGTCTGGCGCAGATAGTGGCCGTTGTCCATGCGGCTCTGCCGCGGCGCCTCGCCCGGCTTGCTCATCAGCATGCGCAGCCCGAGCCAGGCCAGATAGGCCGCGCCCAGCCACTGCACGGCATGGAACGCCGCCGGGTAAGTGGCGAGCAGCGTCGCCACCCCTGCCACCGCCATCCACAGCAGAACCTGGTCCCCCAGAATCACCCCGCACGTGGCCGCCAGCCCGGCCCGCACACCACCCTTGCCGGTCGCCGTGATCAGCGCAAAATTGCCAGGGCCGGGAATGGCCAGGAGTACCACGAAGGCAATCAGGAAGGCACCGTAATCGGTCACTCCGAACATGGAAAATCTCCTGGGCAGGCACGGTGGGTCGAAGAAAGCCAGTTTATCACTGCTGTTTGCAGGCAGTTCTCTTCGCCCTGTCCGGCAGCGTATTGCCGTTGCGTCGATCGGCTGAATCCGCAGCCATAAGCAGACGCCCACGTCCAAATAGCTTGCACTGAACATATGGAAATTCGTATATTCGATTTTCCATATATTTGGTGACCCCATGATCACTCCGCCTGAAGTCTTCAAGGGCCTGGCCGACGAGACTCGCGCTCGCGCCACCCTGCTCATCGCCAGCCTGGGCGAGCTCTGCGTCTGCGAGCTGATGTGCGCTCTGGACGACAGCCAGCCAAAGATCAGCCGCCACCTGGCGCAGTTGCGCAGTAGTGGCCTGCTGCTGGACCGGCGCCAGGGCCAGTGGGTGTACTACCGCCTCAATCCCGAGCTGCCGGCCTGGGTACACGAGATGCTGCAGGTCACCCTGCAGGCCAACGCGCAATGGCTGGCCGACAACACCCTCCGCCTGCAGAACATGGACGGCCGCCCCGTTCGTGACGCCGCCTGCTGCTGATCCATTCCGAACGAGTTCTCCATGCTGGTCGCCATTGCTGTCTTCGTCTTCACCCTCATTCTGGTCATCTGGCAACCCAAGGGCCTAGGGGTCGGCTGGAGCGCCGCCCTGGGTGCGATCATCGCCCTGGCCGCCGGCGCGGTTTCGCTGCACGACATCCCGACCGTGTGGGCCATCGTCTGGAACGCCACCGCCACCTTCATCGCCGTCATCATCATCAGCTTGCTGCTGGATGAGGCGGGATTTTTCGAATGGGCAGCATTGCACGTGGCTCGCTGGGCAAAGGGCAGCGGCTACCGACTGTTCGCCTTCTGCGTGCTGCTCGGCGCGGCCGTTTCGGCGCTGTTCGCCAATGATGGTGCGGCACTGATCCTCACGCCCATCGTCATGTCGATGCTGCTCGCCCTGCGTTTCTCCCCCGCCGCCACCCTGGCCTTCGTCATGGCTGCCGGCTTCATCGCCGATACTGCAAGCCTGCCACTGGTGGTCTCCAACCTGGTGAACATCGTCTCGGCTGACTACTTCGGCCTGGGCTTCGCCGAGTACGCCTCGGTGATGGTGCCGGTGAACCTCGCCAGCGTGGCCGCTACGCTGCTGGTGCTGTTCCTGTTCTTCCGCCGCGATATCCCCAGGCAGTACGCGCTCGATGCACTGAAGGAGCCCAAGGCCGCCATCCACGACCGCGCCACCTTCATCGTTGGCTGGTGGACGCTGCTGGTGCTGCTGGTCGGACTTTTTGCTCTTGAGCCACTGGGCATTCCGGTCAGCGCCGTGGCCGCTACCTGCGCAGCAATCCTCTTTGCCGTCGCCGCACGCGGACATCGTATCTCCACCCGCCGTGTGCTGCGCGAAGCGCCCTGGCAGGTGGTGATTTTCTCCCTCGGCATGTACCTGGTGGTGTACGGCCTGAAGAATGCCGGCCTCACGGACTTCCTTACCCACCTGCTCGACCGTCTTGCCGCACAGGGGTTGTGGAGCGCCGCCATCGGCACCGGTCTGCTCTCGGCACTGCTGTCCTCGGTGATGAACAACATGCCCAGCGTGCTGGTCGGCGCCTTGTCGATCCAGGCCAGCGGCGCGGAAGGACTGGTGCGCGAGGCGATGATCTACGCCAACGTGATCGGCTGTGACCTCGGCCCGAAGATCACCCCCATCGGCAGCCTCGCCACGCTGCTCTGGCTGCATGTGCTGGAGCGCAAGGGCATGCGCATCACCTGGGGTTACTACTTCAAGGTCGGCATCCTGCTGACCCTGCCCGTCCTGCTGATCACCCTTTCGGCCCTGGCGCTGCGCCTGAGCCTCTGACATCCGCCACGTAGCGAAGGAGCCTTCCATGCGAGTCCTGTTCATGTGCACGGCCAACAGTTGCCGCAGCATCCTCTCTGAAGCGCTGTTCAACCATCTGGCGCCGGAAGGCTTCGAGGCGATCAGCTCCGGCAGCTTCCCCAGGGGCCAGGTGCTGCCGCGCAGCCTCACCACCCTGCAGCAGGCCGGCATCTCCATCGAGGGCTTGAGCAGCAAGGGCAATGACGCGTTCGAAGGCAACCCGCCGGACATCGTCATTACCGTCTGCGACAAGGCCGCTGGCGAGGCCTGCCCGGTGTACTTCGGCCCGGCGCTGAAGTCCCACTGGGGGCTGGAAGACCCTTCGGATGTCGTGGGTGAAGAGGCTGCTGTTGATGCCGCTTTCCGCGCCACGCTGGCCCGCATCGAGTCGCGCTGCCGGGCCTTCTTCGCCCTTCCCTTCGATACCCTCGGCCGCGACGAACTCAAGCGCGAGCTGGATCGCATCGGCGCGCTCTGACCAGGAGGAATCATGTCCGAGCAACTCCCCAACCTCGACCTTTCGCTGTTCGATCTGCCACCAGCAGCAACCCGTAACAGCGAGCACAAACCGCGCATTCTGCTGCTGTACGGATCGACCCGCGAACGCTCCTTCAGCCGCCTGCTGGTGGAAGAAGCCGCGCGCCTGCTGGAACACTTCGGCGCCGAGACGCGCATCTTCCATCCATCCGGCCTGCCATTGCCTGACGACGTGCCGGTAGAGCACCCCAAGGTGCAGGAGCTGCGAGATCTGGTGCAGTGGTCGGAAGGTCAGGTGTGGTGCTCACCGGAACGTCACGGCGCATTATCGGCCGTCTTCAAGGCGCAGATCGACTGGATTCCCCTGGCACTCGGCGCTGTCCGCCCCACCCAGGGCAAGACGCTGGCAGTGATGCAGGTCTGCGGCGGCTCGCAGTCGTTCAACGTGGTCAACCAGCTGCGCGTGCTTGGCCGCTGGATGCGTATGTTCACCATCCCCAACCAGTCCTCGGTACCCAAGGCCTACCTGGAGTTCGACGACGCCGGGCGCATGAAGCCCTCGGCGTACTACGACCGAGTGGTCGATGTGATGGAAGAGTTGGTGAAGTTCACGCTGCTGCTGCGGGATCGCCAGGAGTTCCTGGTGGATCGCTATTCGGAGCGCAAGGAAAGCGCCGAGCAGCTCTCCGCCCGCGTGAATCAACGTTCGATCTGAGGTCACCATGCCTATCGAAGTCAGACAAGCACGCCCCGAGGACGCCCCTGCGGTCCAGGCCATTTATGCGCCGGTCGTGACCAGCACGGCAATCTCGTTCGAGGAAGTACCGCCTTCCATCGAGGAGATGCGCCAGCGCATCGTTACGACCCTGCAGACTTACCCGTACCTTGTCGCGGTACGTGATGGGCGCTTGGTTGGCTACGCCTACGCGAGCCAGCACCGGGCGCGGGCCGCCTACCGATGGGCAGTGGATGTCACCGTCTACATCGCGGAGGGTGAGCGCCGTTCCGGGGTTGGCCGCAGCCTCTATGCCGAGTTGCTTCCCATCCTGGCCAAGCAGGGCTTCAACGCGGCTTATGCCGGGATCGCTCTGCCCAATGCCGCAAGCATTGGCCTGCACGAGCGGCTGGGATTCCGGCACATCGGCACCTTCCCGCAGGTCGGCTTCAAGCTGGGCCAATGGCACGACGTGGGCTATTGGCGCCTGGAACTCGGTGCGCCGGGTAACTCGCCCTGTGATCCTCTCCCATACCCGGACGTTGCCGGCGGAATCCCCTCTGTGGCTCGGTAGCTGCCACGCAAAGCCCCTCGTTTCCGCCTACCAGCGCAATAACCGCGGCCCGAGCACAGCGCCCAATGCAGTCGGCAGCAGCATGCCGAGCAGGTACCAGACACCCCAGAAGGGAATGCCCATCTCGGGGCAGTGCAGGCAGTACGCCAGAGTAGCGGTGGCGCCAGCCAATAGCCCTCCGGCAGCTCCGGCGATACGCAGGCGGGTCGGCGCAAGACCGCGCAGCGCCCAGAACACCCCGATGAAGGTCGGTACGCTGAGCAGCGCAATGTTCAGCGGACAGGTACGCCAGGTCTTGCCCAGGATCAGGCCGGCGCGCGCGTCGGCCGGCACGCCGGCCAGCTCCACGGCACCGCCGATCCAGACCAGCAGCACAGGCAGCGCCAGCAGCGCCCAGGCCGGACCGCCCCTTACCCCCGGGCGCGCCAGACGGCTGCTCAGCCACAGGGCAAGCGGCGCCAGGCTGCCGGGCAAGGCGACCTTGGCCCAGAACAACGGCGTGCGGGCCACCTCGCCCAGGTCAGGCCGCAGACCGAAGATGGCGGCCATCAGCAGCAGCGCGCCCAAGGCGCCGGCTGCCAGGGCGACGGCGAAGCGCTTGCCCAGGGCGTGGCGGTCCACCACGCCTTCGCCGGCGCTCAGCAAGTCGATCAGTTCATTGGTCTTCATCGCTTCGCAACCCTCGGATGATATTCGCCAGGGCCTTGAGCCCGCGGTGGATGCCGACCTTCACGGCGGAGCTGGAAAGCCCGGTCAGGCTGGCGGTTTCCTCCACCGACAGGCCCTCCAGCTTCACGTGGACAATCGGCAGACGCTGCTTGTCCGGTAGCTGCAGCAGCAGTTTGCCGAGATCGCGGCTGGCTTGCGCGGGTTCTCCGTCCTCGACGGCGAACAGCTCCCCGGCATCATCTTCCAGCGGATCATGCAGCGCTTCTCGGCGCGCATAAGCCCGGAAGTGGTCGGCCAGCTTGTAGCGCGCGATGGCCTGCACCCAGACCGTCAACGGCTGATCGGGACGGTAGGTGTGGCGGGCGTTGTGCACCGCCAGCAGCACTTCCTGCAGCAGGTCTTCGACCTCGCCGGAACGCTGGCTCAGGCGCCGGCGCAGGAAGGCCCGCAGGTGCGTGCCCAGAGCGCTGAGAAACTCACGGTACGCCACACCGTCACCGTCCATGCCACGCAGCAGCAACGCCTGCAACTGGGCCTCGCGCGCGATCAACTGTTCCTGGCTGGTAGTTCGTTGCATCGACCGTCCTGGTTACACCGCGGCTGGTTTTTTCTTCAGGCTCGCTCGCCCCCACAGGGGCTGGCAGACGCGCCGCCGGCCGGGCGGAAAAACAGGCCGTCGTTCAATACGTTAGGGCCGAGCGAAAAAATTCTCAAAATTTTTTCGCGCCGCTGTAACCGGATCAGTCCTCCCGGCGAACTACCCATCAAGCCGCAGGAAAGTCCTCCGCGGCCTTCAACCGAACTGGAGAGACCGCACCATGAAAACCCTGACCCACGCTTGCGCCGCCATCGCTCTCGCCGCCATCACCGGTGCAGCCATGGCCGACGACATGAACACCAAAGCCGCTAACGGCGCAGCCATGGAGAAATGCTACGGCGTGGCCATGGCCGGCAAGAACGACTGCAAAGCGGGCGCGGGCACCACCTGTGCCGGCAGCGCCAAGAAAGACTACGACGGCATGCACTGGAAGAACGTCCCGGCCGGCACCTGCACCTCGATCAAGACGCCCCATGGCATGGGCTCGCTGACCCCGATGAAGTCCTGAGCACAGGCCGCCGACCATGAACACATCGACGCAACTGGGCGCCGGGCTCGGGCTCAAGGCCGAACACTATGCCCAAGCCCTGAGCTGCGACGCCCGAGGACTCTGGTTCGAAGTGCATCCGGAGAACTACATGGTCGGTGGCCCTCGCCTGGCCTGGCTTGAGCGGATCGCTGAACGGCATCCGCTGTCGCTGCACGGGGTGTCGTTGTCGCTGGCAGCCGACACAGCACCAGACGAGGCACACCTGCTGCGCCTGCGCGAGCTGGTCGAGCGCGTGCAACCGATGCTGATTTCCGAGCACCTGGCCTGGTCCGCCTGGCGCGGACAGTACCTGCCGGACCTGCTGCCCTTCCCGCGCAGCCACGCCGCCCTGGCGCGCATCACCGAGAACATCCAGCGTACCCAGCAGGCTCTCGGCCGACGCATCGCCATCGAGAACCCGAGCCATTACCTGCATCTCGACGGCCACGACTGGGACGAAATCGACTTCCTCACCGAGCTTGCACTGCGCACCGGTTGCGGCCTGCTGCTGGACATCAACAACGTGCACGTCAGCGCCCACAACCTGGTCTTCGATGCCCGGCGCTACCTCGACCGCTTCCCCGCCGCCGCCATCCTGGAAATCCACCTGGCCGGACACAGCCACGACGAGAGCGGGGCCCTGCTGATCGACTCCCATGACGCGCCCATCGACGAGTCGGTCTGGGCGCTCTACCAGCACCTGATCCAGCGCATCGGCCCACGCCCCACGCTGATCGAGCGCGATGACCACATCCCCGCCTTCAGCGACCTGCTGGCCGAGCGCGATATCGCCCAGGCGATTCTCAACCTGGCGGAGGTGCCCGCATGAAAACCACGCTCGGTGCCTTCCAGAATGCCTTCGTCGAAGCGCTCTACCAGCGCCCGTCCGTGGAGCTGCAAGCCGTCAGCGAACAGGCGGGATTCGGCGTTTATCGCAACACCGTGCTCAAGGGTTGCATCGATGCCCTGTGCGACAACTTCCCCAGCGTCGAACGCCTGGTTGGCACCGACTGGCTGCGCGCGGCGGCGGCCATCCACGCCCACGAGACGCCGCCGAGCGATGCCCGGCTGGTCTTCTACGGCAAACACTTCGCCGACTTCCTCGACGCCTTCGAACCCGCCCGCGCGATGCCCTACCTGGCCGACGTGGCGCGCCTGGACCGGTTATGGCTGGAAGCCTTCACCGCGCCGCAGGAGGCTGCCCTGCAGTTATCCAGCCTGGCCGGCATGACCGCCTCGGACCTTGCCACCTGCCGTCTGCAACCACGCGCCAGCGCACGCTGGCGCTGGTTCGATTCGCAGCCGATCTACAGCATCTGGCACTACAACCGCGAAGCCCTGCCGCTGCCCGAAACCCTGCCCTGGCACGGTGAAGGCGCCCTGTTGGTCGGTCACGCCGAAGGGGTTGCCTGGCAGGCCCTGGACTTGGGCGGCTGCGTCTTCCTCGACGCCTGCGCCAGCGGGCAAAACCTCGACCAGGCATCGGCCCTGGCGCTCGAAGCGCAACCGAATCTCGACTTCACCGTGCTGCTGCGCACTCTGCTCGACGCCGCGGTATTGCGCCCACTGAACCTCACCTGAGGACGCCACCATGGACATCTCCCACCGTTCCCACTCGACCCTGCGCCATCACTGGAACACCCTCGCCGAGCGCCTGCAGCACCTGCTCAGCGACTCGCTCCTGTGCCTGGTGGCGCGCCTGGGCATCGCTGCGATTTTCTTCCTCTCCGGGCGGACCAAGGTCGAGGGCATCCTGACCATCACCCCGAGCACCTACGAGCTGTTCCAGACCGAATATGTGCTGCCGCTGGTGCCCCCCCACGTCGCGGCGCACCTGGCCACCTATGCCGAGCATGCATTCCCGGTCCTGCTGGTGCTGGGGCTGTTCACCCGCCTCTCTGCTCTGGCCTTGCTGGGCATGACCACGGTGATCGAAGTATTCGTCTACCCCGATGCCTGGCCCACGCACCTGTCCTGGGCCGGACTGCTGTTACTGCTTATTGGGCGTGGTGCGGGGGCCTGGTCGCTGGATCGCATGTTGAGGATTCGTTGAAAGGAGGCTACGGGCATGAAGCCCCCACCCAGGGCTGGGCGCCAAGGAAAGTGAAACCGGTGCGGTAGTTCGGCCCTGGGTTTTGCATACCAGCCGTTGCAGGCTCCGGTTAGATGCGAAATCCACGCCCTGACTGACGTCGGGCGCTGACCCATCCGGAAATTCCACCTGCTGGCATCTAACGGCCATTAGCTGCCTTTGGATAGGTGCGGCGGGCGGCGAGTAATAGTCCTCAGGTTCGGGCCAATGGACTCAGCGCCTGTCCGAAGTTCACCGATAATTGTCCGCTAATCATCTGGCTCGAGCTGAGTCACACTGCTGTCATCTGCCACCGGGGAATACCACCTGGATCGAGCAGATAACAATGAAAAGATCGACTGCACGGCTTCTCTTCTGGAGCCTCCTAAGTGCGCCGCCGATGGCGTGCGCATTTTCCTTCGAAACACCGGTGGACGGTCTCGACGCCTCACTGGATAGCATTGCTGAATACTCAGCGATGCTCCGCACGGGCAAGTCCGAACGGATCGTCCGCGGGGGGCAGAACCTCTTCGCCAATGCCAACGATGGGAGTGAGTACTATGCCCGAGGTCTGGTCGCCAGCGAGTTCAAGCTCACCTCCGAGCTGCACCTGAAATATCAGGACAACGGCCTGTTCCTGCGAGGAAGCGCCTGGTACGACACTCAGCTAATGGACCACCCACCGAGTGGCGGAGCCTTCGCCCTACACAACACCGACAGTGATGAGCACTTTCCGTCCGACCTACGCAACCGCCTTGGCCACGGTTCGCGACTCCTTGACGCGTATGTATATGGCAACCGCGAAATCGATGGGATGCCTGTAAACCTGCGCCTGGGCCGGCAAGTGATCAACTGGGGCGAAGGCATCTACTATGCCGACGGACTCAACGTGGCCAACCCCATCGACGTCGGCCGCATCGCCTTGCCCAATGCCAGTCTCAAGGAAGCCCTTCTTCCGACCAATATGGTTGCGCTGCAGGTTGGCCTCACCGACAGCCTGAGCGTTGAGAGCTTCTATGGGCTGGAGTGGCGGGGCAACGAACTGATGCCAACTGGAGCCTTCCTGAACGACAGCGACGTGTTCGGAAAAGGAACTAACGGCACCCTGGTAGACCTGCGACAGCAACTCGAAGCGATGGGTATTCCCGCTAATTTGGTCCCGGGTGTGAATGGAGAGGATGGCGTCGTGGCCGTCTCGCGCTATGGTCGCGAACGCGACGCCCGCGATAGCGGCCAGTTCGGCGTTGCCCTGCGCTACCTGTCCGAGGCACTAAACAACACCGAGTTCAGCCTCTACTACCTCAACTACCACAGCAAGGTGCCCTTCATGTCACTGCGGCCAGGTGCCCCCGGTGGCTGTAGTCAAGGGGGCGGCGGACGGTTCGCCAGTCTTTGTACCCTGGCCGGAGCGGTGGCACCGGAAGCGATCCCACTGGTGGACGGCCTGGATCTGCTGGACAGTAGCCACTACGACTTGGTCTACCCAGAAGACATCCGCCTGTTTGGCGTCACCGTCTCGGGCAATCTGGCCGATACCAACCTCGCAGCTGAGCTGACCTATCGCCCTAATGCGCCGCTGGAGTCATCCATGACCTGGGAAATGGAGCAACTGGCCAACGGTGCCTTGCTCGAAGGCGGCGGTAGCGGCGCGGCCATCGACTTAGGCCATTTCGGCACCGCTTCGCATTCGGCGATCAATCTGTACCAACGCGGTGAGCTCTATACCAGCTCGCTGTCCGCCATCCACACCTTCGGTCCGACTATGGGCCTGGACGGCCTGCTAATGGTGGCGGAACTGGCTTCCAATTACGTTCCCGGCAGCCTGCCGAATACTCCCAACTACCACTATTTGTCGCCCTTTTCCTGGGGCTACACCCTCAATCTAAGCGGAACTTGGGAGGATGCCTTGCCCGGCATCGACCTGCTGCCAGCGGTCACCTTCCGCGCGGACGTTTCCGGCACCTCGCCTGCGCTGAACGAAAACTTCGTTGAGGGCCGACGCAGCAGCACCCTCGAACTAGGCGCGCGCTACGGCGATAGCCTGGGCGCAAAGCTCAGCTATACGGCGTTCTGGGGCGCTCGCAAGGACAACCCGCTGATCGATCGCGACAACATCGCACTCAACCTTTCCTACTCCTTCTGACCGAGACCGAAGATGAATCGCTTCCGCATCCAGGCGGCCGGCGCGCTGCTCTGCGCACTGCTTCCCTTGCACGCCTTGGCCAAGGTGCCGGCCGACCAGGCCGCTCGCCTCGACAATGACCTGACACCCTTCGGCGCCGTCCGCGCTGGTGATCCAGCCCTGGGCATACCGGCCTGGACTGGCGGCCTGCAGCAACCCCCGGCGGGATATCCCGGCCCTGGCGCGTTCGACATTGACCCCTTTCCCGAGCAACGTCCGCAGCTAATCATAGATTCCGCCAATCGAGCGCAATACGCCGAGCACCTGAGCGAGGGCGTGCAGGCGTTGTTTAGCGCCTACCCAAGCTTCAAGGTCCCTGTCTACCCCACGGAGCGCACCTTCGCAGCACCACCGGAGGTCTACGCCAACACTCGAGCCAATGCCAGCCGCGCCGAGCTAACCTCCGGAGGCAATGGCTTCGGTGGTGCCGTCGGTGGCATTCCATTCCCCATCCCGCAGAGCGGCTTAGAAGCCATCTGGAACCATATCGCGCGCTGGCAGGGCCGTTACTTCGATGAGGTCTCGACCACAGCCCAGGTGCGCGCCGATGGTAGCTACTCCAGTCTGCGCGAACGCAACCAGCTGCTATCTAACTACTATGCCGCGAACCAGACCACGGAAGGCCTGGGCAACATCCTGTACCGCTACATGAACCAGATTCTTCCTCCCTCGCGCAGTGCCGGGGAAACCTTGCTGGTGCACGAGACTATCGACCAGGTGCAGGCGCCGCGAATGGCTTGGAACTACTTCCCCGGCCAGAGACGAGTGCGCCGCGCGCCTACTGTGGCCTATGACAACCCAGTGGATGGCTACGTCAGTGACGATGCCGACATGTACAACGGCGCGCCCAATCGCTACGACTGGAAAATTGTCGGCAAACAGGCGTTGTTCGTTCCCTACAACAACTATCGCTTAAACCAGCCGGGCCGGGCCTTCAACGATATTCTCAAACCGGGGCACATCAACCCCGACCTGACCCGCTGGGAGCTGCACCGCGTCTGGGTGCTCGAGGCGACCCTGAAGACAGGCGAGCGCCATGTCTATGCCAAGCGACGTTTCTACCTCGATGAAGACAGCTGGAACATCCTTATGGCAGAGAGTTTCGACAGCCGTGGCCAGCTTTGGCGCGTCAATCTCGCGTTCACCCAGCAGGCGTACGAAGTACCAACCCTTACCACCAGCGTCATTGTCTACCACGATCTGATCAGCCGCGATTACAGCGCCCTTGGTCTTCGCAGCCAGGAGAAGAACCCGCGTCAGTTCCAGCTGCCTGTACCGCCGGACAGCTACTGGCAACCCGCCAACCTACGCCGCTTGGGCACCAACTGAGGACGCCGCGATGAGCAGATTCCGCCCATGGCTCGCCCCCCTGATAGCCCTAGGCTTTGCCCTACTGCTGTTCGCCGGCTACAAAGGGCTACGACTGTGGCAAGTACATACGCTGTTCGAACCCGAGAACATCGTCGAGAACTTCCGTACCATGTCCCAGTTGTTTGATGCCCTTCCCGTGCAGCGTAGCGGCCCGCAACGCCCCTTGGAGGAACAACCTCGCGAGCTGCCCGCAAGCTTCAACTTCCAGGGCAATGCGATCGTCCTCAACGATTGGATTAAACAGACCGGGACCACTGGCCTGCTTGTCTTGGCGGACGACCGCATAGCCTTCGAGCACTATTACCAAGGCAACGATGTCCACACCCGAGCCATCGGCTGGTCGGTCAGCAAGTCGTTCATGTCACTGTTGATCGGCGTGGCATTGGAGGATGGGGCAATCCACGACCTGCTCGATCCGGTGACCCGGTACGCCCCACAACTCAAGGGCAGTGGTTACGAAGGGGTGCCCCTGCGGGATGTATTGGAAATGTCATCGGGTATTGCCTTCAACGAGGACTATGCCGACCCGGACGCTGACATTAACCGACTGGGGCGTACCCTTGCTCTGGGTGGCTCAGTGGACGCCTGGGTCTCCGGTCTAAAGCGCGACAGCCCTCCCGGCCAGCAACATCACTACATCAGTGTCGATACCCAGGTACTGGGCATGGTACTCAAGGGCGCTACCGGTAAGTCACCGTCGCAGTACATGAGCGAGAAACTCTGGTCCCGCCTGGGGGCCGAGTGCGATGGGTTGTGGCTGACCGACGGCACCGGTACTGAACTGGCCTTCGGCGGGGTTAATCTTTGCCTTCGCGATTTCGCCCGCCTCGGCTTGCTCTACTTGCATCAGGGGAGAAGCCAGTCCGGAGAGGCCATTGTCAGCCCCAACTGGGTCCAGGCCTCAACCCACCCACGCGACGCCCACCTGCAACCCGGACGCACGCAGGAAGAAGGCGAGCCTAACCTAGGCTACGGCTACCAGTGGTGGATTCCGAAAAGCAATGAGGGGGAGTTCATGGCCATCGGCGTGTACGGACAATTCGTCTACGTCAATCCGAAGCGGCGTGTGGTCATCGCCAAATCCTCTGCGTATGCCAACTACAACGTCGACGGCATCCGTATGGAGCATGAATCCCTCGCCGCCTTCCGCACCATTGCCCACCAGCTCAAGCCCTGACAGGAGCCCGGCATGCAGGCCGATCCGTTGTTCCACTTCGATTTTGAGTGGAGACCCTTGCAGAACTATTTGCGCGACCGGGGCCTGACTGCTCCGGCACTCTCGGCGGGTAACGCCCTGCCTAGCGAAGCGCTATACGACTGGATAGTCAGCCAAGCGCTAAACGCCGACGAGGGCCTGCTGCTGGGCGGCTACTACCATATCTCTGACTATGGGGTGGCCGGTCTCGCCCTGCTCTGCGCCGAACGCGCGTCTGATGCCCTGAAGGTTGTGCGTGCCTACATCATGCTATTCAACCGAGACATCGCCGATATTCGTGTGGACCATAGTACCGGTCATGAAGTCCGCATCCTCATCAGCCTCAATCATCGCCCAGGCTGGAGCGACACCAGCCGGCAATTCCACAGCAACGTCGTTGCCTCTGCCTCCTGCAAGCTGATGCGCGATCTATTCGGCAAGGATTTCATTATCAATGGCCTAACCATGCCTCGTTGCCCTGGTGGCAGCGCTTTCTACACGAACTTCTTCAAGCTCCCAGTGCGGTTGCGCGGCAGCGATATTGTCTTCCACTTACCAGCCAACCAACTTGATCTGCCGAACAGCACCGCGAATCCCGCGGTGTTTCAGGCAGCCCTGGCGATGGCCAGCGAAAGCTTTAACGCCCTGCTGGAAGTCGAAATGGGCGGACTTCGCGCACGGATCGTGGCACTACTCGACTCACTGCCTGATCCCTATCCCGACATTCAGAGCGTGGCCCGACACCTGCGCCTGACCGAGCGCACGCTGAGACGACGCCTCAGCGAAGAAGGCTTCAGCTATCGGCAGATACTCGACGATGCTCGAGAGGCTCGCGCCCGTCAGCTGTTGTTACAGACCTCACTCCCCGTCGAACGCATAAGCGAACTGTTGGGCTATGCGGATGCCTCTAGCTTCCGCCAAGCGTTTCGACGGTGGACCGGGAAATCTGCAAACGAATTTCGCCGATCCTTATCTTCCGGAGAGTAAATTCGACCTATGAAGCGTCTGCTTTGGGTCGGTAGCTGCCTCTCGCCAGCGGCAGCAATCGGCCGGAAGCCGAGATTGGATGGTCAGGGTTAAGAGGGTAGTCGCCAAACCAGCGGATTGGCGGCTACCGCCCTCTCTCTAGAACAGATACTTGAATCCGACCATCGCGTCGTAACCGTGGCTGTCACCATCGAAGGCTTCTCGATAGCCGGCGGAGACGGTGAAGGTCACCTTCTCGCTGGCTTGGTGATCAACCCCCAGATTCACTTCACCCCAGGTGCCGTCAATGTCTGCCTCGAAGGGTACATAGCCAGACTGCGACGAGAACTCGGTCTTGGGCTGGCCCTTGAATTCATGCCAGACGCTGGGGCGAACCCAACCCTGGGTCCGACGGCGGGTATTGTCGCTGCCTTGGGTCTCCCAGTCCTTGGCAATGCGCACTCCAAGTCGACCGATCAGCGACTCGACATCGCGGAAGCGCACATCGGCAGCGATGTCGTCGCTGTCGTCGAGGTCAACGTAGCTGTAGATCACCTGGGCCTGAGGCTCGATCCACAGATTCTTGTCTGCCTCGAACGGGTAACCGCCTTCCAGCGAACCGGTGTAGCCCCACCCCCTGGTCTTCAGCTTGCCGAGTTCATTGGGACGCGCCTCGATGTCATACCGGCTGACCTGCAGCACCCCATCCAGATACCAGCCCTCCGGGCCGAAGTGCGTCCAGTACCCTCCCAGGCTGTAGGCCCGTAGTGTGTCATCACCGGCATTACGGCCGGTGTAGTGGCTGACGCCGGCATCCATGCTGCCAACGGCCAGGGAAAACCCAGCCTGGTCGTGACTGCCATCGGCTCGCACTTTCCGGTAAAGGTCGGCTCCGACCTGGAAGGCCGTCAGGTCGTAGTTGTATTCGGGGGTATCGCCAACGGCGTCCTTTCGATCACCGTCCTGCTCGCCGCTCCGGTAAATGACTCGCCCCCACCCCAGGGATGGCCCCCAGCTCGATTCATCTTCTTTCGGTCGCTCCTGCCAGGCGGTTGGGCGTTCCTCACCTACTCGTTCGTGCAGGGTATCGATTATCGTGCGGTTGTAGACCAGGGCCAGCGCCGGCAATGCACCGTACAACGAGACCTCGGGTCGGAAGTTTGGTGTCCGTGGCTCCGGAGGCGTCGGCGGAACCGGAGGCACCGGAGGCACCGGCGGAGTGGGAGGGTCAGGAGGCGTCGGCTCGATATCCGAGCGCAGATACCAGGTCTGCGTGCCCGTGCCATCCACTGCGCCACGGTAGAGCTGGTACTCATACGGGCCAGCCACCACACGCCTGGCGAGGCTGAAGGCGTTGGCATCGCTCGCAGCAATAGCAGTATCCAGCAGGTTTACCACGGCGATGCCGTTGCCCTCTGTGAGCGCGCCTCTGCCGCCGACGTTGTTCACCAGTAGCCCGGTAGAGCCGCCGCTACCTGTAGCCGTGGAGTCCACCACCAGCATGTCGGATCGGCTGTTCGCGCCACCTTCGTTGAGTTCGCTGTTGAGCAG
Organism: Pseudomonas sp. PVC-3-1; assembly: GCF_057444315.1. Classification (NCBI taxonomy): domain Bacteria; kingdom Pseudomonadati; phylum Pseudomonadota; class Gammaproteobacteria; order Pseudomonadales; family Pseudomonadaceae; genus Pseudomonas; species Pseudomonas sp. PVC-3-1. The sequence continues at coordinate 3,713,510 of NZ_CM172023.1, read as the reverse complement.
GAGACGGCCGCCATTGGAGACAAACACGCCACCGCCATCGTTGCCGGGCACCTGCGCGTTGCTGATGAGCAACACGTTGCCGACCGCCTCACCGCCACCGGTGAGATCGATCAGCCCACTGTTGGTAAAGGTGCCGACACCGAGCAGTTGGGCCTGCACCGCCCCGCCTTGCACGGGAGTGTTGGCGGTTTGTCCAAGCGGCAAGTAGGTGCCCGTCGTGTCGAAGGTTTGAATGCCACTGCCCGGCTGTGCGGCGAGCGTGAGCGTACCGCTGTTGTCGATGCTGTTGCCGCTGGCGCTACCCAGATTGCTGACGGCCACACCCCAGGCGTCGCGAACGCCATCGCCGTTGCTGTCGACGAAGTTGCGCAATGTCCAGTCGCCCTGGTTGGCGATGCTGACCTGAGAAGTGCCTGCATTGATCGACCCGACAATCGCCCCAGCGTTGAGAATGCTCACGATGGCATCAGGGCCGCTAGCGTCGCCGAGGACGGCGCGGTCACTCAATGCGCCGATGGTACCGGTGTTGCTCAGCGTCTGCGTTTCGCCAGCCAGGGAGACACCGGTACTCTGCCCCCAGCCACCCAGGATCTTCGCGGTGTTGCTGACACTCACGGTGCCGCCGACCGTCAGCGCGTCGATACCCGAGGCGATGCTGCCATGGGTCGTGATATCGCCACTGTTCTGCACGGTGATCCTGGCTGCACCGGAAGCCTGCGCCAGGATCCCCTGGCTGTTGGTATCGCCCTGGGTGGTAATCGCCCCACGGTTGATGATCGTCTGGTCGCCCGTCACCGTCAGGGCTCGAATCCCCCGTTGCCTATCGCCCCTGGCGATCAGTTCGCCGCTGTTGTCGATCGTTACCTGACCTGCACCCGTACCTGACTTGTAAGTGGTATTGCCGAGAATGGCCGCACCGGAGCCATTCACATCGATGCGCGGGCCCGTGTAAGTGATGCTGGCATCCTGCCCGCCGGTCTCGGCTCGCAGCCCGTAGGCATCGATCCCCGTCCCTTCCCCACCCGTGCCTTCGGAATGCGTGGTGATGATTCCGCTGGAGTTGATCGTCGCTCTTCCCAGCAGCGCCGTTACGTAAATGCCGTGGGCTTGGGTGCTGAGGGTTTGCAGTTTGCTGCCGGTGTAGTTCACCGTCGCATCGCCACCGCTAGAGTCAAGGCGAATGGCGCCCGCTCCCGGCCCGCTCGTGACGATGTCACCGCTGTAGTCCACCGTTCCGTTCTGCGCAGCAGTGATAGTGATGCCGTTGGCCCGAGTCGAATTCGGCCCGTTGTTAACCGTGATATTGCCGCTGCCGGTCAAGCTGAAATTGCCGGTTCCGCGCTTGATGACGTAGATCCCACGCGAGCCCACCAGATCGGTTGAATTGCCGACCACCAGGTCGCCGTCGTTCTGGATGCTGATATCGCCGGTCGCACCGACGTTATCGTTGACGTAGATGGCGTGACCGTTGTCGCCGGTCGTCGTGATGTCGCCGCTGTTGACGATATGGATGCTGCCAGTAGTTGAGAGAGCGCGGATACCGAAGCCGTTCCTTCCGTCAGTCGTGATACTGCCGGTATTGCTGAGGTTGGTAGTGCCTGTACCACCCTCGGTGAAGATGCCAAAAGCGTTGAGTCCCTTTCCGTGAATGGTGGCGGCGGTGCTCAGCGACGTGTTGCCGTTGATGGCTCGAGTGTGCAGACCTGCATGGTTGCCTGTCCCTGCCTGGGGGTCGTTCTCATCGTCTATGTTTGGGTCGCCACCAGAGAGCGGGTCGTTATTGTCGACAGTCAGGTTGACCCCAGCACCAACGATTGCGTTTATGTTGCCGCTGCCCGCAGCCTTCAGCCAGACGTTGTTGCCGCCATAGGTGAGGATGGATCCCGAACCCGTATGCTGAAAACGGATATCTCCGCCCCCTGAGGCATTGATATCAACGCCATCGTGTTCAGTACCTGGCACCCGGTTTTCGATGTTCACTACAGCGCCATCGCTCACCACCAGGGATGATGTCCCCTGATTGGTATTAGTGATGGCGACAGCGTCGAGGCCGCTACCGGCCAAGCTGATGCTATTGGTTCCGCTCTGGAAATTGATCAGCGCCTGCCCTAGCCCGAGATTACCGCCCAGGATCTGAGCCTGGATCGCACTGGCAGACGTCGCGGGGGCACTTTGAATACGGGTGCCGTTGAGCAGAATGGTGGATGCGGCATTGGTCGATCGGCTTAGCAACGAATTGCCCGCAGTCGTTATCAGTTCAGTACCCGGCAGCGTCGATATTTCCGCTGCAGTTCCACTGGCTGGAGTACATGTCTGGGTGGTCGTATAAGTACCGCTCTGTGGGCCGCAAACCGCTTGAGCTGTTTCGGGAAGCAGAGCTAAGAGGACGACATTTGCAATGGCTGCGCTCAAGGCAGTTTTAATAAGCGCAGAGTCAGGTCGGTGTGACGTTGGCGGGAGCATAGGGAACCTCCGTGTTGCGTGAACCTCCGTGGCAGCCGCAGATGATTGGCAAAGGCGCGCGCCGTACTTCCTGTCTCGTCGCACAAGCCATCCGGCTGGCACTTGTACGCAAACGGTAGTTCATGGTTTCAGAAACGCTACAAATGATTGTGTACTGTCGAAGGGCCAGATACAGAAATTGCAGCTTCCGGGTACCCGCGGTAGGTCAGCACCTACCTCGCATCATGAACAGCGTGCGGCCAGGAGCGGACGTTGAACACAGCGCAGGGATCGCACCTGTGCTTCACTCCCCGACTTATCACCGCTTCTCGCTGGTCGGTAGAGACATGTCCAACTCAGCCCGAATCACCTTACTGCTACTCGCATGCGTCATTGGGGGCTCTTTCGCACTCCATGGCGTAACGTTCGCTTTTGCTGTGGAGCCACAGTCTTCGCGGATCGCCATTGCTATCTGGATAGGGATAGGCGTCACGTTCAGTCTTCCTGCTTGGCTTCCGGCCGTTATCCCAGCTCGTTTGAACCGGCTGCATGTCTGGGTGCGGCGTGTTTGTGCGATCCTGCTGTGCTTCCCCGCTCAGTTGTTTGCATCCACCGTCGTCAACCAGCTCGGTCGCATGCACAGTCACCAGGAAAGCAATCCAGCCATTCTCGTTGAGGGGCTGTCTCTGATGTTGGCCTGCCTGCTGGCACTGACCCTGCTGTTGAAAAGCGATGTCTTGCGCTTCATTTCCTGGTGGCGAAAGCCAAAGCTAGCGCGCTGACTGTCGTCGATGCGGGCGTCCGCTAAGGGTCGGAAGTAAACCCCGAGCATCCAAAAGCTCAAAGCTCATTCAAATCGTCCATACTCCGGCTGCCTCGTTGCGCACAGTGGCGCAGCCAGGGGATGCCAGCTTCACATCCAAGCTCGCCCGCGCCGTCAGACCTGTGTGGCATGCAAGGACATCGCGAACCTGAAAGGAGTCAGGCGACATGGACGTCGATCCGGATGTTTCACTCAAAGACGCCGTTGCGCAGTTCTACAGTCAGCATGGATTCCCGGGCGACGGGGGAATCGACGCCAAACGCTGGTCGCCCGTGGGGTGCCGCGACTTGAAGGTCTACCTGCCGAATTTCGAGTGGCGCCGCCGGGCCCTACCCTTCCATGACATCCACCATGTCCTCACCGGCTACCCGTTTCGCCCAACGGGCGAGTTCGAAATGGCTGCGTGGGAGTTTGCTGCTGGCCGCTACCCCAACCCGTTCAGCACACTGTTTTGTCTTCCGCTCGTCAGCTTGGGCACCTGCACCATTCCCAGGCGCAGCTTCTCGGCCTTTGTGCGCGGCAAGTACAGCCAAACGCTGTACCGCGGCTACTCCTATGCGGAACTGCTTGAACGGAGAGTGGCTGAGGTCCGCGCCGAGATACTGCCGCCCGGCCCTGTCATTGCGACTCCCAGACATTACTTCGAGTACCTGGCCCTTGTTGCCTGTTCGGCAAGCGTGATCGCGCTGCCGCTGATCGCCCTCATCCTTGCCCTGGCGGAGACCTTCTGATGTCCAGCCACGCAGGAGCCGCCTCCGGCGCATACAAAGTCAATTCGCTGGTGCTGGACAATGGGGCCAGCCCGTTGACCGGAACCATTGTCTGGGACAGGTGGCGCTCGCTCTGGAACAGTTTCATCTTCACCAGCGCGCTGCTCCTCGCCCCCGTCTACTTCAGTTGGGGCGCGTTCCTGGTCTTCCTCGCGCTCAGTGCGGCCACCCTGTGCGCCGGCCATTCCGTGGGCTTTCATCGGCGCCTGATTCACCGCAGCTTCAAGTGCTCGAAAACCACCGAACGGGTCCTGGTGTGGATGGGGACGATCGTCGGTATCGGCGGCCCGCTATGGACCATCCGCACGCACGACACTCGCGACTGGTCGCAGCGCCAGCCCGCATGCCACGACTTCCTTGCCCACCGCCAGGGCTTGCTCAAGGACGCCTGGTACAACCTGCACTGCAAGCTCGTGCTCGACCACCCGCCGGGCTTCAATCCGGGTCCGGATATCGCCAATGACCACTTCTACCGGTTCCTCGAAAGAACCTGGATGCTCCAGCAGTTTCCCATCGCGATCGTCCTGTACCTGATCGGCGGCATGCCCTGGCTGGTATGGGGCGTGTCGGTCCGCGTTGCGGCCTGCACAACCATGCACTGGTTCATCTCCTACTTCGCGCATACCCGGGGTCCTCAGACCTGGCAGGTAGATGGCGCCGGAGTGCAGGCCCACGATGTACCAATTGCCGCCATTCCAACCTTTGGCGAAAGCTGGCACAACAATCACCACGCGTTTCCTGCCTCGGCGCGCCACGGGCTTTACCCCGGCCAGATCGACCTGGGCTGGCACTTCATCCAGGTCCTGCAGCGTCTGGGCCTCGCCTGGGATGTCAATGTGCCGAGCAACCTGCCGCCCCGAGAAGGGATCACCGCCATGAAAGCAGGCGCTGAATGCGTCCTGTGCCGCGAGGATTGAGCGGCGCTCGCGCCAGGGGGCTGTGTAAGTTCGTCCGGCCACCACCGACCAGCGCAACGGCAGGCCAATGTCACGCTAGAAGGGTATGCCTCGGCAATAACGGCCGAGCGGATAACAGCCGTTCAACTGTTCAGCAACATGGGTTTATCGCCACCGGCAGGCAGCCCGAAGAGCTTGCGTATCCAGTTGAGAAAGGCGCCATACGGTCTGCCCAGAATGAGCATCATCGCCGCAGCGCCGAGCGTACCGCGCACCAGGCCTTCTCCGGATACCCCGCTGCTGGCAATGATCGCCGCGTAGATGGGCACCTGGAAACTCAGGAGAGCAATACTGTCCCATAGCAATCTGGACATCCGACGTTGAGTGGCCCGCTTCATCACCCAATCCCGCCATAGGCCGTATGGCCTGGCGACTGGAACCATCAGCACAGCGCCCAGAAGTCGAGCATGGAGCACCTTGTCCCAGGCCATACCAGCCAGAAAGCGCTCATTGATTATCCCGGTCGTGGTGAAGAACAGGATCAGCGCGGTCGTGTCGGCAAGGAATGCAGTCCGACGCGTATTGGGGGGCGAGCGTTGCGGCAAATCACATCTCCTGTCCAGGCTCGACCAGGAAGCCAAAACCTGTCGGGCCAATAGCGCCTTGGGCAACCGTGCGTCGTCGCTGTGAGCCATGGCCGGCTGAACGACCCTGATGGGCGACATGGAAGTGAGAGTCCGCCAGAGGCCGAAAGCTCCCGCTTTTGCATCGGGATGCGCGATGGATGGCCTGGGAAGGCCGCCCGGCAAGGCAGCGGCCTGGCGAGTCCAGGTGGCGCCACGCATGACTCTGGCCATGCCCAGCGCACAGCAGATGACGCCACTGGCACGGCAGGGACATTGCGCTCGCTATCGCTGGCGGTGCAGGCCCGTTGGATCGTCAGCCCCCGGCGCACAACCCACTCTTCGCCGATCAATACCCCGTGGCGGCCTGCTCGATGGAGCGTGCGACCGCCTCGGGGTGCGAGACCATGACGACATGGGAAGCGCCACCGACCACCTCGACTCCCTTCGCGTGGGCGCGCTGCGCCATGAAAGCCATGGCCTGCGGCGGTATGTTGCGGTCCTGATCGCCATAGACGAACCACGAGGGAATGGCCGTCCAGGCGGCCGCGCCTGCCTTCTCGTTCAGCGCAGCCTCGGTGACCGGTCGCTGCGCCGCCGCCATCAGCGCGGCTTCACCGGCGGGGACATCCGCGGCGAACTGGTCATGGAACTTGTCCTGCAGGATGTACAGGTCCTTGCCGCCATCGGCCAGCGCTACCGGCGCGGCCAGGGTCGGGCCGAGGGTGCTGCCGGGGAACTTGCCGGCCAGCTCCGCGGCGCTCTCGCCCTTCTGCGGGGCGAAGGCGGCGACATAGACCAATGCCTTGACGTTGGGCCGATCGCTGGCTGCGGCACTGATCACGTTGCCGCCGTAGGAATGGCCCACGAGCACCACCGGCCCCTTGACACTGCCGACGATGTTGCCGATGTAGGCGCCGTCGCTGGCCACGCCGCGCAGTGGGTTGGCGGCGGCGATCACCTTGTAGCCGTCTTTTTCCAGGATACGGGTCACGCCGTTCCAGCTGGACGCATCGGCGAAGGCGCCGTGCACCAGCACCACCGTCGGTTTCACCGGAGCCGCGAAAGCGCTGCCGGCCAGCAGGCCGCTGGCGAGCGCCAGGGCGGTGAGGGTTTTGTTCATCATGGTTCTCCTGAGTCGGGGGGGGGGGGGTGGAGCTGGTATTGCTCTTGTAGGAGCGAGCTTGCTCGCGAACACATACCACCGGGCGTTCCGGCGCGAAGCGGGTTCGCGAGCAAGCTCGCTCCTACAGGGCTGTCGGGGTGCGGGGAAAATCGCTGGACTCGCTCAACTCGCGCCACAGGCGCAGCTCTGCCAGGCGCGCCTTGTCGGCGTTCTCGATGGCCAGCAGCGCATCGCTGCCCAGAGCCAGGCGCAACGGCGGACGGTCCATCCAGGCCACCGCAAGGATCGCCTGCGCGGCACGCTGCGGATCGCCCGGCTGGCTGCCGTCGTAGGCCCGCTGCCGGCGCGCCACGGCGCCCACCACGGCGTCGTACTCGAAACGCCCTTCGGAGAGCCTCGTCGAGGCGCCGGCGAAGTCGGTGCGCAAACCGCCGGGCTCGATGATGGTCACTCGCACGCCGACTTGCGCCATTTCTCGCGCGAGCACTTCGGAAAAGCCTTCCACGCCCCACTTCGCCGCCGAATAGGGTGCGCGCCCCGGCGCGCCGATGCGCCCGCCTACCGACGACAGCTGGATGATGTGCCCGCTACGCTGACGGCGCAGGAGCGGAATCGCTGCCTTGGTGACGATGATGGTGCCGAACAGATTGGTCTCGATCTGCCGGCGGAACTCCTCCAGCGGCGTGTCTTCCACCGAATTGACGTTGCCGTAGCCGGCGTTGTTGACCAGCACGTCGAGCCCGCCGAACTCCTCCACCATCTGCGCCACGGCGTCCTGCGCCGCTGCCGGGTCGGTGACGTCCAGGGACGCCAGACGCAATGTCTGCGGGTAGAGCCGGGCTAGGTCCGCCAGAGCGTCCGGGTCGCGTGCGGTGGCGAGCAGGCGGTGCCCGGCCTGCAGCACCGCTTCGGCGAGCGCACGGCCCAGCCCGCGGGAGCAACCGGTGATCAGCCATCGTTGGTTCATGGGAACCTCCACGTCTCTCAAGGTGTAGCGCTCAAGGTGTAGCGCTCAAAGTGCAGCTCTCAGGGTGCGTAGCGGGTGAAGACCAGGTCGTGGTCCTTCACCCGCGCCTGGTGGCAGGCCAGGCAGGTCTGGTGCTGTGCTTCATCGGCGGGCTTGCCGTCGATGAAGCGGGCGAAACCCCAGCCGCCGGTGGCCGCGTACTTCTTCGAGTCCTTGACCATGAACTGCACGGTGGTAGCGGCGCCGGGAATCGACGCCGGTTCGAACTCCGGCGACTGCACGTGCTTCCAGGCGAGCTTGGCCAGCACGCTGCCATCGGGGAACGGCAAGGTGCCCGCCCGATAGGCCTTCATGGCGATGTCATTGCCCAGCACCGCGCGCAGTTCATTCAGCGGCTCCGCCTCCTGGGCGGGCGCCACCAGTTGCCAGTTGCGGTACCCCTCAGGCATGCGCACACCGTAGATCGGCGAGGCATCCCCTTCGGCCCTGGCGCCCGCCGTCACCAGCAAGGCGAAGCCGGCCAGGGCAATGCGATGCAACGCTTTTAATGCGTTGGTCATGGCGGCTCTCCGGCTCACAGATGATCGGCGTCGATCACGGCCTTGACGAAGGCGTCCGGCGCCTCCTGCGGCAGGTTGTGGCCGATGCCGCCGCTGATCAGGCGGTACTCGTACTTGCCGCTGAAGCGCTTGGCGTAGGCATCTGCCGGCGGGTGCGGCGCGCCGTTGGCGTCGCCTTCGAGGGTGATGGTCGGCACCTTGATGGTCGGGAATGCGGCCAGCTTCTTCTCCAGCTCCGCGTAACGCGCCTCGCCTTCGGCCAGGTTCAGGCGCCAGCGGTAGTTGTGAATGGCGATCGGCCCCTGGTCGGGGTTGTCCAGAGCCTGCGCGCTGCGTTCGAAGGTGGCGTCGTCGAACTTCCACTGCGGCGAAGCCAGTTGCCAGATCAGCTTGGCGAACTCATGGCGGTACTTGTCGTAGCCGGCCTTGCCGCGCTCGGTGGCGAAGTAGAACTGGTACCACCACTGCAGCTCGGCGGCCGGCGGCAGCGGCGCCTTGCCCGCTTCCTGGCTGCCGATCAGGTAACCGCTGACCGACACCAGCGCCTTCACCCGTTCCGGCCAGAGCGCCGCGACGATGTCCGCCGAGCGCGCGCCCCAGTCGTAGCCGGCAAGCACCGCGCTCTTGATCTTCAGCGCGTCCATGAAGTCGATGACATCCACCGCCAGCGCGGCCGGCTCGCCATTGCGCTTCGTGGAAGCGGAGAGGAAGCGCGTCTGGCCGTAGCCGCGGGCGTAGGGAATCAGCACGTGGTAGCCCTTGGCGGCCAACTGCGGCGCCACTTCGCTGTAGCTGTGGATGTCGTACGGCCAGCCGTGCAGCAGGATCACCACCGGGCCATCTGCCGGGCCGGCTTCGGCGTAAGCGACGTTGAGCAGGCCGGCGTTGACATGCTTGAGCGGGCCGAAGGACGGGTCAGACGCCGGCGCCGTGGCGGCTTGCGCCAGCGAGCAGGCGGTAAATTGCGCAACAACGATGGCCAGCGCCGAGGCGCTGAGGAGCGAGTGCTTGAACAGAGTCATCACGGTTCTCCATGGCAGGCCCCTGGCCTGCCCGGTGGGTGCCGGCAGCCGGCGGGGTTCAGGGGGTGTTCAATTGGGTTCGCAGCGGGCGAAACGCTTCGCGCAGTTCCTCGCTGAACAATTGCGGCTGTTCCCAGGCGGCGAAGTGGCCGCCCTTGTCCACCGCATGGAAGTAGTCCAGCGACGGATAGGCACGTTGCGCCCAGCTCTTCGGCGCGCGGTAGATCTCGCCGGGGAACACCGTGATGGCCACTGGTACCTTGATCTGCGCGGTCTTCTGCGCGGTGGCGCTGAAGTTGTTGTTGTTGTTTTCCCAGTAGAAGCGCGAGGAGGAAGCGCCGGTATTGGTCAGCCAGTAGAGCGAGATATCGTCGAGCATCTCGTCGCGGCTCAGCACGCGCTCGGGCTCGCCGCCGCTGTCGGTCCAGGCGGCGAACTTCTCGTACATCCAGGCGGCCATGCCGGCGGGTGAATCAGCCAGCGAGTAGCCGATGGTCTGCGGGCGGGTCACCATCATCGCGCCGTAGGCGGCGTTGCGACCGAAGAAAGTGCTCAGCGCGTCGAACGCGCGGCGCTCCTCGACGCCCAGCCCGACGGGCGCCGGAGCGCCGCTGTTGATCGGTCCGACCAGCTCCGGCGGCACCGTCGCCGGCATGTTCAGATGGATGCCCAGCAGGCCGGCCGGGGCCAGTCGGCCAAGGGCATCGGAGATCACCGAGCCATGGTCGCCGCCCTGGGACACATAGTGGCTGTAACCCAGCCTCTTCATCAGCACGTCCCACGCACGGGCCACCCGGTCCGGGCCCCAGCCGGTGGCGGTCGGCTTGCCGGAGAAACCGTGGCCGGGAATGGCCGGGATCACCACGTCGAAGGCGTCTTCCGCGCGCCCACCGTAGGCCACCGGATCGGTCAGCGGGCCGATGGTCTTGAGGAACTCCAGCGGCGAGCCGGGCCAGCCGTGGGTGAGGATCAGCGGCATGGCGTGCGGCTCTTTCGAACGCACGTGGATGAACTGGATATCCACGCCATCGATGCGGGTGACGAACTGCGGCAGCGCATTGAGTCTTGCCTCGGCACGGCGCCAGTCGTAGTCCTTGCCCCAGTAGTCCACCAGCGCGCGGACCTTCTCCAGCTGGATGCCCTGGGAGGCATCGTTCACCGTCTCGCGGTCCGGCCAGCGCGTCGCGGCGATGCGCCGACGCAGATCGTCCAGTTGCTCCTGCGGCACCTGGATGCGGAACGGCCGCACGCTCTCATCGGCCGGCGCAGTATTGCTGGCAGTGGCAGCGAACGTTTGCTGCATCAGATGGTGCTGGCCATCACCGAGCAGGAACAGGCCCACGGCGGTAGCCATGAGCGAACGGCTGAAGCGGCGACGAAGGTGAGGCGCTAACGGGACAGCTGGCATGGTCGATCTCCCTGATTCACTGGCCGACGGATCGGCGACCTGCAGCGATCTCAGCAAAGCGCGGGAGGTGCCGCGATTGCACCATGGTGTCGGTCGATACCTTGGTATCGCCGTGCTCGCTCACATACCTGCGGTGCCTCAGCCGACACCTAGGTATCATTGGCAGCCCCGCCAACCAGGCGCATGCTCGCCCCACGGCTAGCGCCGGGAGAAGACCGGTATGCACAACGATGTCGTCGACAAGCTGCCCGACATGGCCTGGACCGCCAGCGCCCAAGGTCGCCTGGAAAGTGTCAACCAGGCCTGGCGTATCTATGCCGGGCGCGGCCTCGACGCCCTGGGCGAGCATGCCTGGCAGGCGCTGGTGCATCCCGACGACCTGTCGGCGTTGCAGCAAGGCTGGAGCGTCATTCGCGAGTCGGGCATTCCCCATGACCTGCAAGCGCGCCTGCGCCGGCATGACGGCACATACCGGCGCTTCCTGCTGCGCGCCCGCCCGCTCGGCGACAACGTCGGCGAACCCACCGGCTGGTGCGGGCAGAACATCGATATCGAGGACCTGCTGGCGCCGCCGCCCACGAGCGTGACGCGCGAGACGCAGGATCTGATCGACAGCATTCCCGCGCTGATCTCGCTGATGACGCCGGCGGGCGAACTGGAATGCGTCAACCGGCACAACAGCGACTACCTGGGCGCCAGCTTCGAGGAGCTGCGTCACTGGACCAGTTCCGACACCATCCACCCCGACGACCTGCCCTGCGCGCTGGCCGCCTGGAAGCACTCGGTGGCCAGCGGCGATCCCTACAACTTCCAGCAAAGGGTGCGCGGCGCAGACGGCATCTATCGCTGGTTCCACGTGCGCGCCCTGCCCCATCGCGACAACGCAGGACGCATCCAGCGCTGGTTCGTGCTGAAGGTGGACATCGACGAGCAGCGGCGAGACCAGGTATTGATCGCTCAGGCGCAGAAGTCGCTGGCCAGTGCACTGGAAGAAGTCAGCGTTTCCGAAGACCGCCTGCGCACGCTGATCGACGCCGTACCGGGCTTCGTCTGGCGCACCGATCCCGATGGCAGCGTGGAATTCCTCAACCAGCGCTGGTTCGACTACACCGGCATGACGCCCGAAAACGCCGCCGGCACCGGCTGGATGACCGCCCTGCATCCCGACGACGCACCGGCGCTGGGCGTCTACTGGCAAGGCCTGCTGGAAGCGGGCAGCGCCGGCGAGTTCGAGGCGCGGCTGCGACGCTTCGACGGCAGCTACCGCTGGTTCCTCATCCGCGCGGTGCCGCAGCTCGACGCAGCCGGCCGCGTGCTCAAGTGGTACGGCGGCAACACCGATATCCACGTGCGCAAGCGCGCCGAGCTGCTGCTGGCCGGCGAGAAGCGCCTGCTCGGCCTGATGGCCGGCGGCTGCGCCCTGTCGCAGGTGCTGGAAACCTTGTGCGAGCTGGTGGAAGCCAACCTCGAGGACAGCCGCTGCGCCATCACCCTGGTCGCGCCACGCCATGGCCGCTTGCCGGAAGCAACGCTGCGCCTGCAGGCCGGCGCCGCACCCCACCTGCCGGCTTCGTTGCATGGCGGTGCCGATGGCCAGCCAGTGGACGCACTGAACAGCCCGCAAGCGCGAGCCGCATTGGACAACATCACGCTGCAGATCGACGACCTGGCCGGCGAGACACGCTGGCCCGCCTGGCGACAACGGGCGCAGGGCTGCGGCCTGCACGCGCTGGCCGCTACACCGGTGGTGTCCACTGACGGCGACGTGAGCGGCATCCTCTCGGTGTATTTCACCCGGCCCGAGGCGATCGACGACAACCAGCGCGCGCTGATCGCGCAATTCACCCACCTCGCCAGCATCGCCATCGAACGTGCCCGCAGCGAGGCGGCGCTGCGCCAGAGCGAAGCGTTCCTGGCCAAGGCCCAGCGCATCAGCCTGACCGGCACCTTCTCCTGGCGCGTGGACAACGACGAGATCGCCTGGTCGGAGGAAATCTACCGGCTGCTCGACCTTGCGCCCGGCCTGACGCCGAGCTTCGAGCTGATCTTCTCGCGCATCCATCCCGACGACCGCGCCACAGTGGAAGAGATGCTCAAACACCAGCGCCGCGCCGGCCGCGACTTCGAACACGAACACCGGCTGTTGCTTCCCAGCGGCGCCGTGCGCCACGTGCACCTGGTCGCCCAGGCCACTCGCGTGGCTGACGGCGCGCTGCTGTACATCGCCACCGCGCAGGACGTTACCCAGCGCCGCCTCGCCGAGGAAACCCTGCACCGGACCCGCGCCGAGCTGGCTCACGTCGCCCGCGTCGCCAGCCTGGGCGCGCTGACGGCTTCGATCGCCCACGAGGTCAACCAGCCGCTGGCGGGCATCATCACCAACGCCAGCACCTGCCTGCGCATGCTCGGGGCGCAGACACCGAACCTGGAAGGCGCGCGCGAAACCGCGCGGCGCACCATCCGCGACGGCAACCGCGCGGCGGATGTGATCAAGCGACTGCGCGCCCTGTTCGCCCGCCACGAAGCGGTAAGCGAAGAGGTCGACCTCAACGAAGCCGCGCGGGAAGTGATTGCCATGCTGCACAACGAACTGCAGCGCCACGGCGTGACCGTCGTGCCGACGCTGCAGGATGAACTGCCCACCGTGAGCGGCGACCGCGTGCAACTGCAACAGGTGATCCTCAACCTCATCCTCAACGCCATCGATGCGCTGGGCGAAGTGCAGGACCGCCCCCGCCAGCTGCGCATCAGCACCGGCCATGATCTGGATGCAAGCATCTTCCTGGCGGTGCGCGACAACGGCGCGGGCTTCGCGCCGGAGGACGCGGGCCGCCTGTTCGATGCCTTCTTCAGCACCAAGCGATCAGGCATGGGCATCGGCCTGTGGGTCAGCCGCTCGATCATCGAGCACCACGCCGGCCGGATCTGGGCCACCACCCACGATGGGCCGGGCTCCACCTTCATCTTCGCGCTGCCGCAGGCGCTCTCGCCGGCGCTATCCAACCACGACCAACCGACGGAGATCTGCTGATGGCCACGCCCCTGCTCGTGTCGGTGGTTGATGACGACGAATCGGTGCGCGAATCCCTGCCGGACCTGCTGCGCGAGTTCGGCTTCGAGGTCAGCGCATTCTCCTCGGCGGAGGATTTCCTCGCCTCGGACGCGCTGCAACTCACCCGCTGCCTGATCCTCGACGTGTCGATGCCGGGCATGAGCGGGCCGCAACTGCAGAAGGAACTGGCCCTGCGCGCGATTCCCGTGCCGATCATCTTCATCACCGCCTACAGCGACGCGACCACCTGCCCGCGCCTGATCGCCCAGGGAGCGGTGGCCTGCCTGCTCAAGCCGTTCAGCGAAGCAGAACTGCTCAAGGCGCTCAGCGCCGCCCTGCCAGTCGGCTGACAGCCCGGTCGACGCCACTCGGAGGACATGGCATGTTGCATCACCATCCGGCCCATACCGGCCAAGCCCCGCGAACGGAAGCCCTGCCGATGCCTGAGGCGACACCCATCGTCTACGTGGTCGACGACGACATCTCGGTGCGCGAGTCACTGGAGCTGCTGATCCGCTCAGCCGGCTGGCAGCCCGCGCTGTTCGACGCCGCCAGCGCCTTCCTCGACGAGCCCCCGAGCCCAGCGCCCAGCTGCCTGGTGCTGGACGTCAACCTGCCGGACCTCAATGGCCTCGACCTGCAGCGCAGCGTGGCCGGCAAGCGCCCGGCGATGCCGATCATCTTCATCACCGGCTACGGTGACGTGCCGCTCACCGTCCGCGCGATGAAAGCCGGCGCGGTGGAATTCCTCACCAAGCCGTTCGACAGCGACACGCTATTGCAGGCCATCGCCGACGCCCTGGAACACAGTCGCGCCGCGCTCGGCCAGCAGTCACGCCTGGACGTCCTGCGCCAGGCCTATGCCCTGCTCACCAGTCGCGAGCGGGAAGTGCTGGAGATGGTGGTGGCCGGCCGCCTGAACAAGCAGGTAGCGGCCGACCTGGGCATCAGCGAGATCACCGTGAAAGCGCACCGCGGCCGGGTCATGCGCAAGATGCAGGCGCGCACGCTGCCGGACCTGGTGAACATGGCGGCAACGCTCGCCATCACACCGCCCGAGAGCCGCTGAGTTCGGCTCAGGCGCTCTCGCCCAGTGTCCGCCGCAGTACTTCCAGCTGGCGAACATCCAGCGTGTCGACACCTTCTTCGAGTTGGCAGGCCTCCAGCAGCGCCAGCGCTTCTGCCCTGTCGCCCTGCTTCACCCGCAGCCGCGCGAGGTCCAGACTCGAACGCAACACCCAGGCGCGGGCGTTCTGTTCGCGCGCCATGGCCAGCGAGCCCTGCAGCATACGTTCAACGGCCTGATCACCCTCCTCGCCCAGCGCACCGATGACCTGCGCTTCGATACGCATCAACTCCGGCAATGCATAGGCATCGCCGCTGCTGCGGCAATGCGCGATGCAGCGCCGCGCCACACCCAGCGCACGGCGATATTCGCCGGCGAGGACAAGACCCTCGGCCAGGGCGATCTCGAACGACGTGGTCAGCAATTCGTAGCGCATGCCGTGCAGGCGCGTGAGGCTTTCTTCCAGCTGCCGCACGGCATCACCGGGTTGCTCGCGGCGAATCGCGATGGCCGCACGCAACCCTGGCGTCGCGGCCTGATAAGGCGCAAAGGCGTTGGCCTCGGCAATGCGGCTGAAAGTCGCCAGGCTGCGCTCGGCCTTGTCCAGCTCACCGGTCCAGATATGGATGCACAGCGTCCACACCAGGGCGATGCAATGGGTGGCCGGATGATTGAGCTCCGCCGCCTCGGCCTCCACCTGGTCCGCCCAGCGCCGCGACTGGTCGGCGCAACCGAGCAGCCAGAGCGTCCGCGCCAGGGCCAGCCCGGTGCGGTTGTGGTGGTCGAAGCCATAGTGCAGCGTGCGGCTGCGCTCCGAGGGCAGGCTGTTGCGCAGGGACTTTTCCAGTTCCTCGCGCGCCCGCTCCTGGTCACCCAGCAGGTGATG
Organism: Pseudomonas sp. PVC-3-1; assembly: GCF_057444315.1. Lineage (NCBI taxonomy): Bacteria > Pseudomonadati > Pseudomonadota > Gammaproteobacteria > Pseudomonadales > Pseudomonadaceae > Pseudomonas > Pseudomonas sp. PVC-3-1. The sequence continues at coordinate 3,697,869 of NZ_CM172023.1, read as the reverse complement.
GGAGATGCCGGCGAGCGAGGCAGCCACCGCCACCGCCTCCGGCTCGCCGAGGATATCGCCCACCAGCACCGCACGGTCCGCCCACGCCAGTGACGAGGCGAAGTCGCCGATGCGTTCGTAGAATATCTGCAAGCGCCCCAGCACCCGCAGCTCGGCCCAGTGATCGCCCAGCGCCACCGCGATCTCCAAGGCCCGCAGCAGAGCCTTGCCGGCCGCCTCGCTGTTGCCGCGAGTGAACATCAGCACCAGCCCGAGGGCCGCCTGCAGCTCCATTTCGGTGGGCGTGCCGAAATAGCCCAGCTCCAGCAACTGGGTGGCACGCGCACACCAGGTACGGCACTCCACCTGCAGCGAATAGTGCAGGAACAACGGCGCGCTGGCCGCCGCCAGCGGCAGCGCCAGGCCGGGGTCACCCTGCGGGCCGAAGCTCCATTCCAGCGCGCTGCGCACGTTGCCCAGCTGGCTGGCCAGGCGTACGCAACCCTCGTAGATCACCTCGGGTTCGCTACCCAGTTGCTGCAGCAGCCACAGGTAATAGGCAGCGTGACGGAAGGCCAGCGCGTGGGCCTCTTCGTGGCCGTGGGAGGCTGCCTTTTCGCGGGCGAACGCGCGGGTCATTTCCAGCAGACGATAGGCCGCGCCGGACTCGCTGCGGTCCACTGCCAGCAGACCCTTCGACGTCAGGTCATCGAGGATCGCCGCTGCCTCCAACGCATCGATCCGGCCGTCGGCGACGACCTGCGCGGCCGCCTCCTGGGAAAAGGGCCCGACGAAGACCGAAAGGCGGTCGAACACCAACCGCTCGCTCTCGGACAGCAGGCCGTAGCTCCAGTCCAGCATCGCGCGCAACGTCTGGTGGCGCGGCTGCGCGGTGCGCCGGCCGGACCAGCCCAGGGAAAATCGCTCTCCCAGCAGCGCATGGGTCGCCTTCACCCCATGGACCGCCACCCGTACCGCCGCCAGTTCGATGGGCAACGCCATGCCCCCCAGGCGCCGGCACATGTCGGCAATCAGGCCGGGGTCGCCGCCCTGCAGTTGCAGCGAGGCACTGGCGGCCTCCGCGCGCTCGACGAACAGCCGTACGGCCGGGAACTCCAGCAAGGCTTCGACCGGCAAGTCCTGAGGGTCTTCCGGGAAATCCAGCGGGCCCAGCCAATGTGCTTCTTCGTCCCGGGCACGCAGTGGCTCGCGACTGGTGGCAAGCAGGCCGACGCCGGGAGCGGCGTCGCGGATGCGCTCGGCCAGCGCGGACACCACGTCGACCACGTGCTCGCAGTTGTCGACGATCAACAGCAGATCCTGGCCCCTGAGATGAGCCAGCAGCACTGCCAACGGGTCCTCGGCCTGCACCGGCACGCCCACCGAGGCGGCCAGCGCCGAAGCCACCAGTTGCTCATCCTCGACCTGCGCCAGGTCGATGAAGCGCACCGCCTGCCGGCGCTCTGCGGCCAGGCGATGGCCTACCTCGTTGGCCAGGCTGGTCTTGCCGACGCCACCGGTGCCGACGATGGTGAAGAGCCGAGGTTCGCGCAGGCGCTGCAGGATCATCTGCACATCGGTTTCGCGTCCGATCAGCTTCACCCGCGGCGGCAAACTGCCGACGCCTTCGCTCATGCTCGCCACGGGCAGCACCGCCGGCGCCGCATCGCTTGCATGGCTCACCGGTGCGACAAAGGCATAGCCGACGCCCACCTGGGTGGCGATGTAGCGCGCGCCGTCTTCGCCGTCGCCCAGGGCGCGGCGCAGGCCGGTCATGTGGAAGCGCAGGCTGCCCTCTTCCACCACCATGTCGGGCCACACGCGCTTGAGCAGCTCACGCTTGGAGAGCACGCGGCCGGGCTTTTCCAGCAGGGCGAGCAGCAGGTCGAAGGCACGCCCGCCGATGTCCATCGGCTGCGCATCACGGGTGAGCAGGCGCTTGCCGGGGACGACCCGGAACGGGCCGAATTCGATCGGCGCTTTCAGTGAGGAGGACTGATCGTCCGCTGCGGACTCCACGGGGCGTCTCTTCCGACTAAGGGAGTGGGCGCGAGACTGGCCCGCAAGTCCTAGCAGGATAGGAGTTTCGAGCGCGCGATCAAGCCTTGGGCGTGACCTTTTATGAGGGCTGTCACGCTATATGGCCAGCGGAGGCTACTTCAGCGCAGGCTCAGGGTTACCGCGACGTTGCCCCGCAACGCTTTCGAGTAGGGGCAGCTCTGCTGCGCGGCATCCACCAGCCGCTGCGCCAGCTCGGGGTCCAGGCCCGGCAACTGGATGACCAGGTGTGCGCGCAGGAAGAAACCGTTCTCGCCGTGCATCAGCTCAACTTCCGCATCCACCGTCGTCTCCACCGGAAACTCCAGCTTGCGCGCGTTGGCGGCATGGCGCAGTGCACCGATGAAACAGGCCGACCAGCCAGCGGCGAACAGTTGCTCGGGATTGCTGCCCTCTCCCGGCGCCCCCGGCGGCGTCAACCGGACGTGCAACCGGCCATCATCACTGCGCGCTTCGCCATCACGGCCGCCACGGGTATGCACGCGGGCGGTGTAGAGAACCTTCTCGATCGACTGCATCGGGACTTCCTGAAAACGTGGGTTCAGTGGGCTGCGGCGGTACGCCTGCGCCGCGCCGGCTTTTTTGTCTCTCGCTCGGCAGAGGCCACGACCTGCGCCACATTGCGGTGGGCACTCAGCTCGTGCCGGGCCAGCTCCAGCAGCCATGCGCGAAAGGGAACGAGGGCGTCGTAGCCGGCGCGCTGCCGATCCACCTGGCGCAAGGTGGCGCGCAGCAACTCGCCCACATCCTGCAGGCCGATTCGACCGGCCTGCGCCTGCCCCTCGAAGAAGGCAATGAGCAGGGGCAGTACGGCCATGTAAAGCTGACGCAATGCCGCCTCGCCGAGCTCACCGGAACCGAGGATCAGCGCGCCGAACTCCGCATTGCTGCGCCGCCCCGCCAGATTCATGCAGCCATGATGCTGGGTCATGGAGGCCTCCCTGATTAGCCAATGACACTTGGCTGCCAGCGTGGCAAGGCCGGCGCAATCAGGCGAGTTATCTGCTGTTAGCTCTTGTTAGCTGGCCGCGCCTTGCACCCGTCAAAAGCAGAAACCCGAGCGAGGCTCGGGTTTCCGGTGGGGCGGATGACGGTCGATGATGCTCAGTAAGGCGATGGCTCGGCGCTGAAAGCCTCGACCGCCTGCACCAGTCCCTGGGCCGCCAGCATCACCAGCTCACGACCTTTCTCAGGCGAGGCCAGGCCCGGATCGGAGCCCATGCGCCCGTCGGGATGGCGCGCGCGGAAATCCGCGGCCTCGCGGATCGGGCCCCAGTTGGCGATTGGCGGCGAGTACTCGGCGGACTTGATGTGCTGCGGATAGGCCCACTGGGTGACGGCGATCTCCGAAGGCGTCGCGTGGATGCCATGGCCCTTGGGGAACTGCCGGTTGGCCAGCTCGCCGACACCTTCCAGGTCCCACCAGTTGCATAGCTTCAGGGCGAACCCCGCCGGGCGTCGGGCGAAGCTGGCCTGGGCGTAGAGTTCGGAGAATGCCGCCTCGATGGAAGCGACGTTGCCGCCGTGACCATTGAGGAAGAGGATCTTCTCGAAGCCATGGGCGGCCAGGGAACTCACCCAGTCGCAGATGGCGTCGATAAAGGTCGAGGGGCGCAGCGTGATGGTGCCGGGGAAGCCCAGGTGGTGCTGCGCCATGCCGATGTTGAAGGTCGGCGCAATCAGGATATCCGCCGACTTCTGCGCCTCATGGGCGATGATTTCCGGGCACATCCAATCGGTCCCCAGCAGGCCGATGGGACCGTGCTGCTCGTTGGAGCCGATGGGAATGACGATGGTCCGGCTGCGGCCAAGGAACTGCTCGATTTCGGACCAGGTGCACAGGGGTAGGAGCATGGAGACCTCGCGATTCGACGGATTCACCTGGGTGGTTGAGCGTGCTGTGGCCTGGCCGCGCACGTTCAGGCTGAGGGACTCCCGGACGGCTGGCCGGGTTACCCGTGACAGGAATGACACCATGAGCGTCGCCGTGGCGGACATTGCACCATGGTGTCTATCGGCGGCTCGGCATGAGCGAGCCGGCCGAGCCGGAATTCCAGGCGAGCGTAGGAGCGGACTCCGTCCGCGATGATGTCCGGCGCACTGCGAAGCCAATCGCGGACAGAGTCCGCTCCTACAGGGATTTGGGCTTGATCGAATACAACCCCGCCAGCAGGATCAGCAGCGCGCCAGAAACCGTCCACGCCGTCGGCGCTTCGCCAAAGACAAACAGGCCGATCAGCGTGGCGAAGGCCAGCAGCGAGTAGTTGAACGGCTGCAGCGTCGAGGCCTGGGCATACTTCAGCGCCTGGATCAGCAGCAACTGGGCGATCACCCCGGAAACGGCGACGATGGACATCAGCAGCGCCTCGTGAGGCGTCGGCGTGACCCAGGCGGGAAGTCCGGCGGAGGTGGCCGCCACGGCGCCGACAACCGCCATGTACAACGTGGTGGTGGCGAAGGAGTCGGTGTGGCTGATGCGTCGCGAAAGGATGTTGAAGAAGGCGAAGGTCAGCGCCGCCGCCAGCGGGATCAGCGCCGCGAGTTCGAACACGCCCATGCCCGGGCGCAGGATCAACAGCGTGCCGCCGAAACCCACTGCTGCCGCCAGCCATTGCCTGGCCACCATCCGCTCACCGAGGAACACCCGAGCCAGGCCCAGTGTCATCAACGGGAAGACTGCGTAGAGCGCGTGGGTCTCGGCCAGTCCGAGGTAACGCAGCGCCAGCCCGAAGATGGCGATCTCGCCCACGCCCAGCAGCGCGCGCACCACCTGTTGCCAGGGGCTGGCACTGCGGCAGGCGGCGCGAATGCCACCCTGGGCGCGGCAGACGATAAGCGCGAACAGCACGAACACCCAGTAGCGCACCATCACCAGCTCACTCACTGGCAGGTGACGGACCAGCACCTTGGTGATGCCGTCCTGGCAGGCAAAGATGAGCATCGACAGCAGGCACAGGGCAATGCCCAGGCGCGGATTGCTGGTAACGGCCAGCGCGGCGGCCGCAGTCTTGCTGGTCATGGTGGGAGGCTCACGGGCAAGTGGCGGCCTCGCTTCGGGCGCCTCCAGCGCTTGTGCCGCAGTGGCCGGGCGGCGGTCAAGCCACAGGGCGCTGACAAGCACGCCGATGTCGCCTGCAAGCCGCCGGCACTTCAATCCTGCGCCGCTTCCCTCTACAGTCTGGCGACCCGCACAAGGCCACAACGGTGATCCATGGACAGGTTTCAGGAAATGACGGTGCTGCTGGCCGTAGCCGAAGCCGGCAACTTTGCCGCAGGCGCCAAGCAGCTGGGCCTGTCGCCACCCAGCGTGACCCGCGCCATCGCTGCGCTGGAGCAGCGCCTGGGCACCCTGCTGCTGGCCCGCAGCACCCGCAGCGTGCGCCTGACCGATGCTGGCCAGCGTTACGTCGAGGACTGCCGACGCATCCTGCAGGAGCTGGAGGAAGCCGAGGAACTGGCCTCCGGCAGCGCCCTGCGCCCGCGCGGAAACCTGACGGTGACGGCCCCGGTGCTGTTCGGCGAGCTGTACCTGATTCCGCTGATCGCCAGCTACCTGGACGCCCACGCCGAGGTGACGGTCAACGCGCTGCTGGTGGACCGCGTGGTGAACATGCTCGACGAGGGCATCGACGTCGCCGTGCGTATCGGCCAGTTGCCGGAGAGCAGTCTGAGCGCATTGCGCGTCGGCGAAATCCGCCCGGTAGTCTGCGCGTCCCCCGCCTTCCTCGACCGCCACGGTCGCCCGCAGCACCCCAATGACCTGCTCGACGCGCCGGTGGTGATGGCCGCTACCAGTGTGCTGCTCACGGATTGGCAGTTCGTCACATCTGACGGACCGCTGACCCTGCGCCCGCCGTCGCGCTTCGTGGTCAGCTCGAACAACGCGGCGATCCATGCCGCGCGCCTGGGCGGTGGCTATACCCGCGTGCTCTCGTACCAGGCCGCCGAAGCCGTGGCTCGCGGCGAGTTGGAGATTGTCCTGGGCGAATTCTCCACGGCGCCGCTACCCATTCACCTGCTCTACCAGGATGGCGCGCGGCTGCCGGCGAAGGTCCGCAGCTTCGTCAATCATTGCGCGGAGCGCCTGCGCGCCGACCCGGCCCTGCAGGCCGCGCAGCCGTGAGCCGCTACCGGGAGATGCAGGCGTTCGATGCCGTGGCGCGCTCCGGCAGCCTTGCCGCAGGCGCACGGCAGCTGGAACTGTCCACCGCCACGGTGATGCGCCTGGTCGCCGCACTGGAGTCGCGCCTGCGCTGCGATCTGTTGCTGCGCGGCCCGCGCGGGGTCGAGTTGAACGACAGCGGATTAACCTTCGCCGCCAGCTGCCGGCAGATTCTCCAGGACATCGATGAGGCGGAAGGCTCGCTCGGCGGCTTGCAGGCGCACCCGGCCGGGCCTCTGAGCCTGTCCCTGCCGCTGCTGATGGCCGACCGTATCTTCGCGCCCATCGCCCTGGATTACCTGGCCGCCTTTCCCGATGTGCGTCTGCTCAGTCGGCACCGGGAAGACTTGCCGCGCCTGCTGGAGGATGGCATCGACGTCGCCCTGGTGATTGGCGCCCTGCCCGATTCCTCCGGCTTCGCCCTGCCGGTGGGCACGGTACAGCCGGTGATCTGTGCGTCGCCTGACTACCTCGCGCGCCATGGCGTGCCGCGGGCGCCGGAGGACCTCAAGGCGCATCGCATCATCGTCGCCGGCAGCCAGGGTGCGATCAGCGAGTGGCGCTTCCGCCATCAGGACGCACCACGATCTGTGCGCCTGACTCCACGTCTGACGTGCAGCACCACCCACGCGGCGATCCGCGCCGCCAGCCTGGGGCTCGGCCTGACCCGTTGCATGAGCCACGAGGCCCATGCCGAGCTGAGCGACGGGCGACTTCAGGTGGTATTGCCGGATTACGCCGCACCCGGCCTGCCGGTGCAGCTGATCTACCGCGAAGGCCGTCGCGCCGCGGCGCGGGTGCGGACCTTCCTCGATTTCGTGGTGCCGCGTCTGCGGGCGCATCCGGCGTTGCGCGGCTGACGCGCGCGCTGTCCAGAAGCGCACTTTCACCCTTCTGCGCTCTGGGCGGTTCGCGAGCAAGCTCGCTCCTACAAGGAAACACCGGAGTTGGCCTGTAGGAGCGAGCTTGCTCGCGAACATCGCCACTACGGGGCCTGAAATGAGGCGCGCCATCAGGCAGCTCTCGCCCCCATTCTTCCGCATTCTGAAACGCTGGATTGCCAGCCCTGGCGATTCTGCGCAGCCCGCATCGAGCGCAGCATTCATCCATCAGCTCGAGCAACCCACCACGGCCCGACTCGCGCTGCATCCCCACTCAAGTCAACGGAGTCATCGTCATGTCCCACACCATCAAGCTCTACCGCCACCCGCTGTCCGGCCACGCTCATCGCATCGAGCTGATGCTCTCGCTGCTGCAACTGCCCACCGAGCTGATCTCGGTGGACCTCGCCAAGGGCGCGCACAAGCACCCTGACTTCCTCGCCCTGAATCCCTTCGGCCAGGTGCCGGTGATCGATGACGAAGGCGTCATCGTCGCCGACTCCAACGCCATCCTCATCTACCTGGCGAAAAAATACGGTAACGGTCGCTGGCTGCCGGAAGACCCGCTCGGTGCCGCCCGCGTACAGCGCTGGCTGTCGGTGGCCGCTGGGCAGGTCGCCTTCGGTCCCGCTGCCGCACGGCTGGTCACCGTGTTCGGCGCGGCCTTCAACGCACAGGAAGTCATCACCCGTGCCCACACACTGTTCCAGGTGATGGAACGCGAGCTGGCCAGGACGCCCTTCCTGGCCGGCACCGAGGCGACCATCGCCGACGTGTCCAACTACGCCTACATTTCCCATGCACCGGAGGGCAACGTCTCCCTGCAGGACTACCCCAACCTGCGCGCCTGGCTGGCCCGCGTGGAGGCCCTGCCGCACTTCGTGCCGATGCAGCGCACCGCTATCGGCCTGCAAGCCTGATGCAACCCTTGCCGCCGGGCTGAACCGGCGGCACCTTCTGCGAGGTGCTTGTCATGTTCCAGTTGCCCAAACACCGTACCTCCCCCTGGCACGCCGGCGAGAAGGCAATCCAGGAGCGTGTCGGCGTCGCCGAGCGCATGGAAGTCCATGGCCAGAGAGTCATTCGCGACTACATGCCCGACCAGCACCGCGAGTTCTACCACCAGTTGCCCTTCATCATCGCCGGTGCCGTGGATGACCAGGGCCGGCCCTGGGCGACCCTGCTCGAAGGCGCGGAAGGCTTTGTCACCTCGCCCGACCCCAAAAGCCTGCTGCTCGACAGCGTACCTGACAGCCAGGACCCCGCCGCCAGCGGCCTGCGGGCAGGCCAGGCCATCGGCCTGCTGGGCATTGAGCTGCACACCCGTCGGCGCAACCGCATGAATGGTGTCCTCCGCGAGGTCGACGGCGGCCTGCTGACGGTGGCCGTGGAGCACTCCTTCGGCAACTGCCCGCAGTACATCCAGAAACGCGAATGGGGCCGCGACGAGCAGCGCTACAGCCAGCGCGCTCCGCGCGAGGACTTCAGCGCGCTGAACGATGAACTGGCCGCGATCATCCGCAACGCCGACACCTTCTTCGTTGCCAGCTACGTGCAGCATGAAGACGGTGATCGCTCGGTGGATGTCTCCCATCGCGGCGGCCGCCCGGGCTTCGTCAAGGTGGACGGCAACCGCCTGGTCATTCCGGACTATGCCGGCAATCTGCACTTCAACACCCTGGGCAACCTGCAGGCCAACCCGCAGGCCGGGTTGCTCTTCGTCGACTTCGCCAGCGGCGACGTGCTGCAGGTCCACGGCCGCACCGAAATCCTCTTCGACAGCCCGTTGCTGACCGCCTTCGAAGGTGCCGAACGTCTATGGACCCTGGAGGTGCAGCATGTCGTGCTGCGCCGGAGTGCCCTGGCGCTGCGCTGGAGCTTCCGCGAGTACTCGCCGACCAGCCTGATGACCGGCACCTGGGCCGAGGCCGACGCAAAACTGCAGGAGCGCGAACAACGCCAGCAATGGCAGGACTGGCCGGTGCTGCGCGTGGAGCAGGAAAGCGACGACATCCGCTCGTTCTACCTGCAAGCGCCGGCCGGCATTGCCGTGAGCTTTGCGCCGGGGCAGCACCTGCCCGTGCGCCTGGCGGTCGGCGAGCAGACGCTGATCCGCACCTACAGCCTTTCCAGCGCGCCGTCGGACAGCGAACTGCGCATCAGCGTGAAAGCCCAGGGACCGGCATCCCGCCACCTGCACGAGCAGGTTCGGGCGGGCGGCCGCCTGCAGGTCCGAGCGCCCATGGGCAGCTTCACCCTCAAGGGCGACAGCGGGCGGCCGGTCGTGTTGATCGGCGCAGGCGTGGGCATCACCCCGCTGCTGTCGATGCTGCGCGAACTGGTGGCGGGCCCTGCGCGGCGCGTCCACCTGTTCCAGTCCGCGCGGACATTTGGCCAATTGCCGTTCCAGCAGGAAATCGCCGAGCTGCGCCAGCGCGCGCCGCAACTGCAGGTCCATCGCGCGCTCAGTCGTCCCGAAGCGGACGCCAATCTGGGCCGTGACTTCGAACTGGTCGGGCGCCTGGATATCGAAGCGATCAAGGCGCGGCTGCCGTTCGATGACTACGACTTCTACCTGTGCGGCCCCGGCGAATTCACCCAGGCGATCTATGACGGCCTGCGTGACCTGAACATCGCCGATACGCGCATCCACGCCGAAACCTTCGGCCCGTCGACACTCAAGCGTCATGGTGACGGTGGCAAACCAACGCTGGTGCAGCCGCCCGCTGCCACCGAGCCGGTGCCGGTGTACTTCGCCGGCTCCGCCAAGGAGGCGCGCTGGAAACCCGACAGCGGCAGCCTTCTGGAACTGGCCGAAGCCCGCGGGCTGACGCCCGACTTCAGTTGCCGGGGCGGCTCCTGCGGCACCTGCCGGACGAAGATCGTCAGTGGCCAGGTGCATTACCCCAACCCGCCGGCGGAAATGCCCGAAGCCGGCAGCGTACTGATTTGCTGCGCCATCCCGGCGCAGGACGACGGCGGCGTGCAACCGCTGGTGCTGGACCTCTAGGGAGGCGAATCGATCATGAACGCACTGCATTCCTTCGAAAGCGCAAACGAACGCTTCCCACGGTGGAACGAGGAGTTTGTCGAGTCGGCCGAAACCCGGTTCTGCGGGCCGAACGAGGCGGAAGTGGGTTTCCTGCTGCCGCAACTGCTGTCGACGCCCGGTTGCCCTTCGCGGTCGCGTACCGTGAAGTTCGGTGTGGCGCTGGTGCGCTGGCTGAGGCGCAAGGGTTAGGAGCGGTTCACGAGCATGGTCGCTGCTACGTGAAAAGCTCGACGCTATGGGCCAACCCTCTCCCCCCGCACTATCCCTTCAGGGAGAGGGAGCTATACGTGCCAGCTGACACATCAGCGTGACGCTGCACCGATCCAGTCCCCTCTCCCTTCAGGGAGAGGGTTAGGGAGAGGGACGTCTCAGGTACGGACTTTCAGAGACGGATCGTTCTTTCACGGCGGCGCACAACACAACCTGTAGGAGCGAGCTTGCTCGCGAACAACCTGGCGCGCACACCGACGCTTGGGTGGAATGCGGTTCGCGAGCAAGCTCGCTCCTACAAAAAACCAGCGTCAATCGTCCTCCCGCGCCGGAATCCACCACTCCTCGCCGCGCACCGTGCGGATGTACTCCGGCCAGCGGAAGCGGTGCGGAACCTTGAAGTCCTTCGGCAGCAGCGGTGCCTGCCAGTGTTCGCCGCCAATGCCGCCGCCAGTGCGCTCATTGAACTCGCGGGTCGCCGCGGCCAGCAGATCGGCATCGGTGAACAGCTCGATCAAGGTGCTGCCGATGGTCTTCGACGCCACGTCGATCATCGGGTCGATGGTCTCGCGGATGCCGCCCAGGGCGTTGGACACCCAGTCCGGGTAGGTGAAGCCGGCTGGCGCGCTGAGCATCGGCCGGGCCACGTAGAGGCGCACGGTCGGGCAGTGCCAGGTGTACTCGGGGTAGTCGTCGGAGGTCAGGTACTTCTGCCAGGCCGGCATCTGCAGGCGCATCTGCCGCTCGCATTCCTGGGGTTCGATCAGCGCCTGGGTGGCCGGCAGGAAGGGCTCATCCATCGCATCCAGCCCCAGATTGGTCTGGATTTCCCGCGCCACGGCGATGGCTTTTTCGCCCCAGGTCGGCGCGCCGATGGCGGCGAGGTTGTCGTAGCAGGCCTGCGCCAGCGCGTGGTTGGCCAGCCCGCCACGGGACTTGCAGACCCAGGTCTTCTTCCACTGGCAACCGGTAGCCATGGCCGCGGCAGCGGCGTTGTTGTCCATCACCGTGGAAATGGTCTCGGCCTGCTCGATGGAGTCGCAGCGCAGCAGGTACTGGATCTGCGAGATGTGCGGCGGCAGGTTGTCGGCAGTAGCCTGCCCGGCGGTGAGGATGGCTTCGTTGAAACTCCACAGCCCGGTGAACGGCAGTGTCGAGCGGCGAAGGCTTTCGTTCAGCGTGTAGAAGTGCACCAGCGCATCGTTGGCCCCTGGCGCGCGGGCGGCCAAATGGTTCTGCGGGATCGGGCTGTAGCGGTCGGCGGCGATCCAGTTCTGCGGGTCTTCGCAGGTGAAGGTGTAGATGTACGAGTAGGCGATGCCGCAGTGGGTGTCCCAGGTGGTGGTGTTGTTCAGCGGCAGCATGTAGGTGGGGTGGAAGCTGACGGCGGCGTCGAGGTCGTCGTAGTGGCCCTTGGCGGCGTGCACGGGCTTGGAGGCCCGCAGCTTTTCCGCCGGCTCGCCGAAGAACTTGATCGTCCCCGCAATACCGAACTCCAGCATCGCCGCCTTGGCCGCCAGCACGCCGCCCAGGGCGCTGATGCCCAGCGCCGAATGGGGATCGGTATGGCCGGGCGCGTACTTCGACAGCCCCTCGCGCGGCATTGGTCTGGTCGCCGCCGCCTGGCAGTTGCCCGGCACCGCGTCGTATTCGGCGTAAGTGGCGAGGATCGGCCCTTCGCCGTTGCTGAAGGTGGCGACGAAAGCGGTGGGCATGCCGCCGCTGCCCTCTTCCACCGTGAAGCCTTCGCGGCGCAGCAGTTCCACGTACCAGGCGCAGGACTTGTACTCGCGGAACGCCGGCTCGGCGAAATGCCAGATCACCTGGTGCCAGTCGGACAACTGCTGGCGGTGCTCGTCGATCCACTGCTGGACGTAGGCCTTGAATTTCGACATGGCGGCTTCCTCATCGTTGCCTGTTGTTGTTGTCGTGTGGCCTAGTATTGGTGAAGCAAAATTTGCAACAAGCGCAGGATTTCGCCACCCCATGTCCGGTTAGTTTCACCAATACAATTTCACCAATAGAGTTTCACCAATCGAGAATTGGACCGCCCATGCACTTTCCTTCGATGACCGCCCTGCGCGCGCTGGATGCCGTGGCCCGGCTGGGCAGCGTGTCCGCCGCTGCGCAGGAACTGAACCTCACCCGCAGCGCGGTCAGCCACCGCCTCGCCACGCTGGAGGAGCGTCTGGGCTTTGCCCTGACCGAGCGCACCGGGCGCGGCATTCGCCTGACCTATCGGGGAGAAAGGTATGCGCGCGACGTGCAGCGCATCCTCGCGGAGGTGCAACTGGCCGGCAGCAGCTTCGACGAGCAGCAGGTCAGCGGGCCGCTGTGCGTGAGTTGCAACCCCGGCTTCGCTACCTACTGGCTGTGCCAGCACCTGGGGGATTTCCTCGCGCAGTACCCGCAGGTGCAATTGCACGTAGTGACGCCGCGCGTGCCGCAGGACACCAGCGCCAGCGATGCCGACCTGTTCATCGCCTACGGCAGCGGCGACTGGCCGAACCAGACAGTGGAGCAACTGGTGGCGCTGCACTTCTTCCCGGTCTGCAGCCCGCGCCTGATCCACTCGCGCGGTGGCCTGCAGCAACCGGCAGACCTGGCCCACTACACGCTGCTGCACATGAACGACTTCGCCGACTGGCGCCTGTGGTTGGGCGCCGTGGGCGCCAGCGCCATCGATCACCGCTCCGGCGTTCTGTTCGCCGACGCGCCCTGCACCATCGCCGCCTGCATCGCTGCCCAGGGCGTGGCCATCGGCGACAACCTGCTCAGCGGCGATGCCCTGGCCCGTGGCCTGCTGGTGCGCCCGTTCGACATCACCATCCAGTCCAGCCGGGGCTATTTCCTGGTGACCGACCCGGTGAAGGCCGAGCGCCCAGTGGTGAAGGCCTTCAGCCAGTGGCTCAAGGCCCGTGTCGCCGCCACCACGCAGAGCGCCAGCGACCTCAGCCGGCCGCCGCTGGCGATTCCCGACGAGGCGCGCTGAACGTCAGGCGATGCGCCGCAGCCCTTTGCGCGCCTTGGCGGAACGAGTGTAGCGGAACAGGTCCTTGGGATCGTTGTCCTCGTCCTCGCTCCAGGGGACCAGGTCGATGCACTCGCCGAGGCCCAGGCGGCTGGCCTGTTCGTTCACGTAGCGCAGCGCCGAGTAGTCCTCGAGGGCGAAGCCGACCGAGTCGAAGATGGTGACCTGTTCGGCGCTGTCACGCCCGGCAAGCTGGCCGGCCAGCACGCGCCACAGGTCGGTTACCGGGAAGTCCGCCGGCATCTGCTGGATTTCGCCCTCGACGCGCGACTGCGGTTCGTACTCGACGAACACCTTGCCGGCGCGCAGTACGTCGGCGTGCAGTTCGGTCTTGCCCGGGCAATCGCCGCCCACGCCGTTGATGTGCATGCCCGGCTCGATCATCTCCGGGGTAAGGATGGTCGCGTAGGCCTTGTCGGCGGTCACCGTGGTCACGATGTCGGCGCCGCGCACCGCTTCGGCGGTGGATCCGGCGCGGATGATCTTCAGGCTGGGGAACTCCGACAGGTTGCGGATCAGCTTTTCAGTGGCCTGCGGGTCGATGTCGTAGACAGCGATTTCCTCGATGCCCAGGTGGTGATGGAAGGCCAGCGCCTGGAACTCGCTCTGCGCGCCGTTGCCGATCAGCGCCATGCGTCGGGAGTTCGGTCGAGCCAGTGCGCGAGCGGCCATCAGCGACGTAGCGCAGGTACGCAGCGCGGTGGCCACGGTCAGCTCGGAGAGCAACACCGGATAGCCCGTCTCGACATCGGCCAGCACGCCGAAGGCCATCACGGTGAACAAGCCGCGCTGGGTGTTCTGCGGGTGGCCATTGACGTACTTGAAGGCATAGCGGGCGGTGTCGGACACCGGCATCAGCTCGATGACGCCGATCGCGGAATGGTTGGCGACGCGGGCGGATTTGTCGAAGGACTCCCAGCGCACGAAGTCCTGAGCGATGGTGTCGGCGAGTTCGCCGATGAAACGGGCGACACCGATCTGCTGAACCAGTTGGGACATCGTGGGGACGTCGACGAAGCGGGTCATGGTGGGACCTCCGATTGTTGTGATTGGACTTTTCTGTCGGTGTTTTCGAACTGCACCGCCCCCGAACAGCGGGCACAACAACGTCGCAGAGGCCCTGGAACAGGTCTGCACTTCAGGAGAGGGGCGTTACGATTTTCCCACCGCCCCCGCTGAAAACCCGGCTGTAATGCGGGTCTGTGCCGGCCGATCCGGCTGTATTGGGGAGTCCTGACAGCCGATTCGGCTGTGCACGGAACGGTCGTCTGCGAGCCTGCAGCGTGGTCGGAAAAGGGACGGAAACGACGATGCCAACGCGCTAGCTGGCCGACTCCTTGATGGACGTCAGCTCGGGGTGCGCGACCAGCTTGTCGATGTGCAGGCTCTCGTCGTTGAGCCAGGTTTCGGTCAGCGCGCGGTAGTGCTCCATGTCCCGGCAGCGCATGCGCACGCTGTAGTCGAAGGTGCCACTGATCAGTTGGCAGTGCAGCACTTCCGGGCAGGCGATGATGCGGGCTTCGAAGGCCTTCTGCGCGCTGCGGCCACTCTGGTTGGACAGAGCGACCAGCACCAGCAGCGAGAGCCCGGCGGAAATCTTCTGCTCGTCGATGAGCGCGCCGTAGCCACGGATGATGCCGTGTCGCTCCAGCTTGCGGACGCGCTCCTGGCACGGACGCGGGGTGAGATGGACCAGGGCGGACAGCTTGCCGTAGGTGATGCGCCCCTGGTGACGGAGGATGCGGATGATCTCCTCGTCGATGCGGTCCAGGGTGAAGGGACTGTCCTGATCGTTCCTGCTCATGATGCTTCGCGATGATTCGTCAGTCGTGCCGGCTTCCCTGCCCCGGCGAAAGCAGTCGGTGGAAACACTGTCCGCCACCGACCCGGATCTTTATGGGGCACACCCCGCCTTCTGTCAAAGCGCGCCGTGCCGTCTGCGACAGCACGGCGCACCCCATCAGATTTCCCTCGCCAGCTCGCTGCCGTTGCCGCGCCGGCTCAGTACCGCGAGGTATACCAGGCCGATGGCGATCCAGCCCGCGCCCAGTTCCTGCGCCTCGCGGCTCATGCTGAACAGCACATAGGCGATGATCACCAGGCCGATCAGCGGGAACACCAGGTGACGCAGCACCTGGCCACTCTTCTGGCGGATGAAGTAGTGATTGATCACCGCCAGGTGCAGCAGGCAAAAGCCGGTCAGCGCGCCGAAGTTGACCAGCGAGGTGAGCACGTCGGGCGAGTCGAGGAAGTAGATACCGATGCCCAGCGACAGCACGCCGACCAGGTACAGGCTGATGTGCGGGGTCTGGTATTTCGGATGCACCTTGGCCAGTACGCGCGGCAGCTTGCCGTCGCGGGCCATGGAGTACAGCAGGCGCGAAACGGCGGCCTGCGACGTGATCGACACGGTCACGCCCCAGGCCAGCGCGGTAGACACCGCCGTCAGCGTGGAGAGCCAACTGCCGCCAGCCGCTTCGGCGATCTCGTAGAAGGCGGTGTCCGCCGACTTGAAGGTCATACCCGCGGCAAGGTCAGTGGCCAGCCAGGTCTGCACGATGAAGATGGCGCCCATGACGAACAGCGCGATCAGCGAGGCGCGGCCGATCTGCTTGGCCGGGTCGCCCTTGACCTCCTCCGCAAGGGTGGAGATCGCATCGAAGCCGAGGAACGACAACACCGCGATGGACACCGCCTTCATCACCAGGCCGAGGTTGAAGTGATCCGGTTGCAGCAGCGGTTCCAGGGTGAGGCGGCCATTACCGAGCCCGCCATCCAACGCGTGGTAACCCACCGCCAGGAAGATGGCCAGCACCGCCAGCTCGGCAATCAGGAACAGCAGATTGAAGCGCGCCGCCAGGGTGATGCCACGCAGGTTGATGAGCGTGGCGGACACCAGGAAGATCAGCATGAACACAAGCTTGGGGATTGCCGGGAACAGGTGATTCAGCGCCAGCGCGCTGAACACGTAGAGCAGCGGCGGGATCAGCAGGTAGTCCAGCAGCAGGACCCAACCGGCGATGAAACCGACGTTGGGATGGATGCCGCGCTGGGCATAGGAGTACACCGAGCCGGCGATGGGAAACGCGCGGGACATTGCGCCGTAACTCAGCGCAGTGAAGAGCATCGCCACCATGCCCACCAGGTAGGCCATCGGCACCATGCCGTGGGCGTCGGCGTGAACCCAGCCGTACACGCCGAAGGGAGCGATCGGGATCATGAAGATCATCCCGTAGATCACCAGGTCGCCGAGCGTCAGGCTGCGGCGCAGTTGTTGCTTGTATCCGAACTGTTCGATAGCCACGGGGCACTTCCTCTGGGAACGGCAGCTTTTAGGGTTCGGCGCTCATGCGCTGAATTGTTGTTGTCTCCTGCCCGGCCACTTCAGCACACCGGTCGGGCTTGGGTCCTCAGAGCCTGCTTACGACCTCGCGAGCTAGCGCCGTAGTAGGCGAAAAGCGCCCGAAGAGCGGAAGTTCACGAGCCGTAAATGAGCATCTGAGGGCGCTTTTCAACGCCCTGCGGCCGACGCGCAGCAGGTCGTAAACAGGCTCTCAGAGCCAGGGAGCCAGGCGTTCTGCCCAGGCTTCCACCCCTTGCGGGGTCCGCAGTCCGTCATTGCGGATTTCGATCAGCACGGCGTCCACGCCGCGTTCGTCGCCATGCACCGGCACGGTCATGTCCTCCAGCGGGTCGATCACATAGGGCTGGTTGGCGCCGATCTCCTCCCCGCTCTCCCGCAGCCCCGCCACCATGCGCTGGGCATAGGCCTCGGCCTTGGCATAGAGCACTCCGGCAACCCACGGGCGCATCTCGCCGCGATAGCTCGGAGTGAAGCTGTGTACGCCGACCAGCCGGGTTGGCCGGGCGGCAGCCAGGCGTTCGTCGAGCAGCGCGGCCAGTTGCCGGTGGAAGGGTTCGAACAGGCTCGCCACCCTCTCCTGCCGGGCTGCCGCGCTCAGGTTGCGGTTGCCGGGGATCGGGTAGATCTCGCTGTGCTCGGGAATCGCATCCGGGGCAGACAGCGGGCGGTTGAGGTCAATCAGCAGGCGCGAGTAGTTGGCCACCAGCAACGTGGCGTCCAGGCGCGCCGACAGTTCGCGGGCCAGGTCCAGCGCGCCGATGTCCCAGGCGATGTGTTCGGCCGCTGCCGCATCGTCCAGGCCCAACTGCGCCAGTTCCTCGGGGATGTAACGGCTGGCATGCTCGCAGACCAGCAGCACCGGGCTCCTGCCCTGCGGGTTGATGATCTCGAACGGCGGGCGCCGGTACAGACCGGCCTCAGTAGAACTTTGCATAGGATTCACAGAGTTGCTCTTCGCTGAGTTCACGGGTCAGGGCCTGCTCCTGGCGCTTCATGGAGACATAGGTCTGCAGTAGCGCCGGCGGCAGCTGGGCGCACAGTTCGGTATCAGCCAGCAGCAGGCGCTGGGCCTCCTCCAGCGAACCGGGCAGGGACTTGATGCCCAGTTCCTCGCGCTGCGCATTGCTGAGGCTGTGCGGGTCGACATCGGTGACCGCCGACAGCGGCAGTTCCTGCTGCATGCCCAGCCGCCCGGCAATCAACACGGCGGCCATGGCCAGGTGCGGGCTGGCGGTGGCGTCCATCGGGCGGAATTCCAGGTTGAACTGGCGCGCCTTGGGTTTGCCGCCGATCTCCACCACCGGGCAGATGCGCAGCGCCGCTTCGCGGTTGCGCAGGCCCAGGCAGGCGTAGGCGGCGCTCCAGTGGTGCGGCTTCAGCCGCAGGTAGGAAACCGCCGTCGGCGCGGTGAGCGCACACAGCGCCGGCAGATGGCGCAGCACGCCAGCGGCCCAGTGCTCGGCGAGTGTCGACAGGTTGGTTGGCGCGGCCTCGTCATAGAACACCGGGGTGCCATCCCGCCGTTGCAGGCTCAGGTGCAGGTGCACGCCGTTGGTCACGGCGCCGGGGGCCAGCAGCGGCGTGAAGCTGCTGCGCCAGCCGAACTGCCGAGCGATCTCGCGGGTGACTTCACGGACATTCACCGCACGGTCGGCAGCGGCAACGCCCTGGGTCGGCCGGCAGGTGACTTCGTACTGGTTGCGCCCGTACTCGGGCAGGAACATTTCCGGCTCGGCGCCGATCTGCTCCAGCGCGCTCATCAGCCAGCCGCCGAAGTTGCCGGTCTGCCGCTGCGCCTGCAGGGAGAAGGCGGCGGCGTGTTCGTCCGGCAGGCCGAGCAGGTTGAATTCGTGTTCGAAGGCGGCGGTGACCTGCAGGTCCAGCTCGCGGTAGCGGGCGATCTCCTCGCGCAGCAGCGTGCGCAGGCAAACCGGCCAGGGCGCACCGGTGGTGGTCACCAGGTCGCCGTGCAGGTAATCCAGCGGCGCGGCCTGGGAGTCGGGGCCGTTTTCCAGGCGCACCCGGCTGCTCGGGTCGGGCAGCAGGCGCAGGTCGCCGTGGCTGCCCCAGGGGTTGTCGTCGGCGATGATGTCCTGGGGCGTCAGCGCGCTATTGGCGGGCACCCAGCCGCAGCCGGTGGCCAGTTGCTCGGCGACTTCCGATTCGGGAAGCGAACGGCCGCGGGTGATGCCGCAGAGGTCGGTGGTGACGAAGCTGGTCAGGCGCATCGGAGCGGCATTGTTATTGTTCTGACTCATGGCGTTCTCCCGGCCTCAGGCCAGCGCGGCGATGCGGGCCAGCACCGTGTCGGTGTCGGCGATCCAGCAGTAGCCCTTGATTGCTTCCAGGCAGGCCTGGTGGCGTTCGGCGGTGTGGGTGGCGCAGGCGTCTTCCACCAGGGTGACGAGGTAGCCCCGGTCGGCGGCGTCGCGCACGGCCATGTCCACGCACTGGTCGGTGACCACGCCGCAGATGATCAGGTGGCGGGTGTTCAGGTTGCGCAGCACGTAGTCGATGGCGGTGGAGTTGAAGACCCCGGAGGACGTCTTCGGCAGCACGATCTCGTTCTCGCGCGGTTCCAGCTCGTAGATCACCTGGGCATCCGGACTGCCCTTGGGCAGGTGCATGTCGGAGAGCTTGTGGTCAAGCGAGCGATCACGGCCGTCAGCGGTGAGGCTCTCGATGATGGTGTGCAGCACCTCGCCGCCGACCTCGCGCATCGCCGCCAGGAGGCGTTGCTGGTTGGGTATCACGCTCGACTCGACGCGCTCGTAGAAATAGCGGTGGGCTAACGGGTCGATGTGGGCATCGCGGCCGGGAATGACCCAGGCGTTCTGCATATCGACGAACAGGATGGCGGTCTGGCCGGGGGTGAACGGAAGGTCGCGGGGCGATTGATGCGGCAGCGTGAGCACAGTCATTCCTCGAGGATGTGGCTGCCGAAGGCAGCTCTCAGGTGGTCGATGCCTTCCAGGCGTTCGTCGAGCTGGCCATCCATGCGCGCTACCAGGCTGGCGATCAGCGCCTCGACCTGGGCCATGGTCGGCACCAGGGTGTCGAAGGGCGACGGGGACTCCACCGGGGCGCTGATGATCAGGTCGGCGAAATCGCGCAGCGGCGAGTCGTAGATGTCGGTGAACAGCACCACGCGTGCGCCACGGGCCTTCGCCGCGCGGGCCACGCCCAGTGCCTGGGCCTGGTAGCGGCGGTAGTCGAACACCACCACCAGCGTCTGACGGTCGATGTCGCCCAACTGGTCGGGCAGCGCGGCGCCGTCGTCCAGCAGCAGGCAGCCGCTGCGCAGCATGCGCAGGTGCGCCACCAGGTAGCCGGCGACGAAGCGGCTGAAACGACCGCCGTGGCAGAGCACGCGCAGCTTGGGGTCGAGCAGCCAGTCGCCAAGCAGGCGCACGTCGTCGGCCTGGGTCAGCGCCAGGGTGCGCTGGATGCCTTCGCTGGCGTCGCTCAGGTAGTTGGACCAGACGTCATCGCGACTCATGCCTTCGCGGCGCCCGGCGAGCAGGGTACGCGGCGAGCGCAGGCGGTCGTCCACCTCGGCCATCAGTGCGTTCTGGAAGTCGCTGTAGCCGCTGAAACCGAGCTTCTTCACCAGCCGCAGGATGCTGGGATCGCTGACCCCGGCCTGGCGCGCGAGGCGCGACATCGGCCCGAGGCCGGCGCGCGGGTAGTCATCGAGCAAGGCACGCAGGACTTTGCGCTCGGCCTTGGTGAGCTCGACTTCCGGGGTGTTCAGGCGGTCTTTGAGTGTGAGCATGGGTGCGCCTCTTGTTGTGGCCAATTTGTATAATGCGCTCCAGAAACTTTCAATATCTATTTTCTGTAGTATTCACTACCAAAGCTGAACGCACCCATCAACCTCTCGACGCAGAGCCGCGCGTGCCATTTTCCGCAAAGGGAACCGGTGCGTTCGCAAGGACGTCGAACGCCTTCAAAGCCGCCAGGGATCAACCTTGATGACCGAGCTGGAAAAAGCTGCCGCCGGACTGCTCTACGACGCCAATCACGACCCGCAGGTGCTGCGCCAGCGCGCCGAGGCCAAGGCAAAGCTCTTCGACTTCAACCATTGCCACCCGGACGACCGTGAGCGCCGCGAGGCGATCCTCGGGGAGCTGTTCGCGCGTATCGGCGCAGGCTTCGTGATCGAAGGTCCGCTGCATTGCGACTATGGCTTCAACATCGAGATCGGCGAGCGCTTCTACGCCAACGTCAACCTGGTGATCCTCGACGGCGCCAGGGTCAGCATCGGCAACGACGTGTTCATCGCGCCGAACGTCGGTATCTGCACCGCCGGCCATCCGCTGGACGCCGAGCGGCGCAACCAGGGGTTGGAGTACGCGCACCCGGTGAGCATCGGCGACAACGTGTGGATCGGCGCAGGGGTGAACATCCTGCCGGGCGTGAGCATCGGCGCGAACAGCGTGATCGGTGCCGGCGCCGTGGTGGTACGCGACATTCCCGAAGGCGTGCTGGCGGCCGGCAACCCGGCGCGGGTCATCCGGCCGATCAGCGAGGCCGACCGCCAGCGCTACCGCTGACGATCAGGGCGAGCGCGCTTGCTCAGGCGTCGTCGAGGCGCTCGACCCAGCGCTCGGCCGCGTCATGGGACGCCTGGAAGGCTTCCTCGTGGGACTCCCACGGGCCAACCACCACGTCCAGCGGCGACACGCCGGCCGGCACCTTCGCCAGCGACAACAACACTTCGCCCACCTTGCCTGGGGCGATGTAACGCGGCGACATCAACACGGCGACGCCGCTGGACGTCAGGTATTCACTGGGTGCCATGAACTCAGGCTCGGCTGACTGCTGCATGCGCTTCTCCCCCTGGCCGCGAATGGCCCGTTCTGCTCTGGATGACAGCGATGAGGCGCGCAACGCGCACTCCTCCTGATTCCTGACCCGGCCGGGCAAGCGACAGTTCCGGCAACCACCACCGCCCCGCAGGGCAGCGGACAAACGGCCGTTTCAGGCCGGCACCGGCTCGTGGACCGGCATCGGCCTGCCGAGCAGCGTGCCCACCAACACGGCGAACACCAGGGCCGCGACGCCCGCCACCAGCAACACCCCTTCGAAACCACCGATGAAGGCTTGCCGAACAGCGGGCGCCAGCGCATCCCGCAACCCTGGATCGGCCAGCGACAGCGCCGCCGTGAAGTCACCCGCCGCTGCGCGGGTTGCCATCTCGGCGGCCTTGTCCAGTTGCGCAGGTGCAAGCTCTGCCAGCGCACCACGCAGCAATCGGGCACTGCGCGCAGCCAGCACACCGCCGAGAATGCCGATGGCCAGCACGATGGCGGCGAAGCGCGTGGTGGTGCTCAGCCCCGAGGCCATACCGGTGCGCTCACGAGGTACGCAGGCCATGATGTTCTTCTGCGTGTCGCCGTTGAGCAGCCCGGCGCCGGCGCCCAGTACCAGGCTGGCGAGGGCAAAGGCCGGGTAACCGCCCTGCCCGGCCGCCAGCGCGCAAAGCAGGTTGCCCACGCCGACGAGCACCAGCCCCAGGGCGAAAACCCTGGCTGGACTGAATCGCCCGCTCAGACGCAAACCCACCCGTGGCGCCAGCAACATCGCCAGGGCAAACGGCAGCATCCCCGCGCCCGCTGCAACCGCCGACAGCTGCAAACCGTTCTGCAGGTAGAGCGGCAGCAGCGTCATCATCACCTGGGCACAGGCGGCGTAGGCGAACATGCCGAGCAAGGCGCCGATGAAACGGCCACTGCGCATCAACCGCAGATCGATCATCGGCCGCGCCTGGCTGCGCTCCACCAGCACGAACAAACCCAGCAGGCCAGCGCTGACCAGCAGCCGCCCGAGGGTCTGCGGGCTGTCCCAACCGACGCGGTTACCATCGATGAGCGCCCAGATCAGGTAGCCAAGGCCGCCGGCGAAGGTCAGGCTGCCTAGCGGGTCGAGTCGTGCCGAAGCACTGTCGCGGGACTCCTCGATGCTGCGCAGCGCCATCGCTCCCAGCAACACCACCAGGGGCAGATTGAGGTAGAAGATCCAGCGCCACCCCAGCGTGGCGGAAATCACCCCGCCCAGCAGCGGTGCGAAGGTGATGGTGGCACCCATGCACGCACCCCAGAAAGCCCAGGCGCGCAGACGCTCCTCGGGCTCATGGAAGCGATGGCCGATGGCGGCGAGCGCGGAAGTCAGCAACAGCGCGGCGCCAACGCCCTTGGCGGCACGGGCGATATCAAGGAACAGCAGGCTCGGCGCCGCACCGCACGCCAGCGAGGCCGCACCGAACAGCAGCAGCCCGAGCAGCAGCATGCGCCGCCGGCCGAAACGGTCGGCTAGGCTGCCGGCGGGCAGCAGGCAGGCGGCGAAAGCCAGCAGGTAGGCGCTGACCACCCACTCGATATCAGCGAAGGAACCGGACAGGTCGCGAGCGATGCTCGGCAGCGAAACGGCGACGATGTTGGTATCGAGGATGATCAGCGCACACACCGCCGAGGCGGTCAGCAGGGTGAAACGGGCGGAAGGTCGTTCGCAAACGGCAGGGTCGGACATGGCAAGGCTTCCAGCGCTGGCCGACGCGCCGGGTTTTGCCCTCACCGCGCCAGCCTTGTAGTGTTGCCCCCACGGTAACGCCCGCGTGCGCCGGGCTTGTTAGCTTCGGCGGCCTTCGTCATTAGCCTGCGACTAACGAACATGGAAATCCGTCATTTCCGCTACTTTCTCAGCGTCGCCCACCACGGCCACTTCACCCGTGCGGCCGAGCAGTTGGGCATCGCTCCGCCGACTCTGAGCCGGCAGATCCAGGACATGGAAAAGGAACTCGGCGTGCTGCTGTTCCAGCGCTCCCAGCGTGAGGTGCGCCTGACCGCCGCCGGCGAAGCCCTGCTGGCGGAAGCCGAACTCGCCGTGCGCCAGTTCGATGCCGCGCAACTGGGCGCGCAGCGCGCCGGGCGGGGTGAAACCGGGCATCTGCGCCTGGGCTACGTAGCCTCGGCGGCCTATTCCGGCGTGCTGCAGCAGCATGTCGAGCAGTTCACCCGCATCCTGCCAGCCGTAGACCTCGACATCAGCGAAACACCCATGGCGCAACTGCCGGCGCAGGTGCGCGACGGCGCGCTCGACCTCGCCTACGTACGCTCGCCAATGAACCTGCCGGAGGAGCTGGAAGCCATCGCGCTGCAGGAGGAAGGCTTCGTTCTCGCCCTCCCCGCCGCCTCGCGCCTCAACGAACTGCCGGAGATTCGCGCCGCCAGGCTGAGCGGGGAAACCTTCATCCTTCCAGAGCAGATATCAGGCACGCTGGAAGTCGCCAGCGCCGGCGGCTTTTCCCCGCGCCTGGGCCAGCAGCCGGGCAGCCTCGTCGCGGTGATCGCCCTGGTGTCCCTGGGCCGTGGCATTGCGATCGTTCCGGAATCGGTGGTCCGCCGGGTACAGCTGCCGCAGGTGAACTACCGTCCGCTCGCCGACTGCAGGCCGCGATCCTGGCTGTCACTGCTGCACCGGCGCTTCGAGAAATCACCGGTGGTGCGACGCTACATCGAACAGGTCAAGGGGCAGTCCGCCGACCACACCGCCAGCTCTCAGCCTTCCGGGTCGATGAAGTAGCACCACCGTCAGCCGGGGAATTCGAGGATCAAGGCGGCCAACAGCAGTGATCTGCTTGCTGTTCGGCCGCCCAGGAATCACTCGTTCGACCAGCGGCGGAACAGCACACTGGCATTGACGCCGCCAAATCCAAAGCCATTGGAGAGTGCGTAGTCGGTATGCAGCGTTTGTGGGCTGGTGGTTGCCAGGCGAAGCCCTGCAGCCAATGGGTCAGGGGTATGCAGGTTGAGCGTCGCCGGTGCCAATTGGTCCCGCAGCGCCAGCACGGTGAAAATCGCCTCGATCCCACCCGCCGCTCCCAGCAAATGCCCCGTGGAAGACTTGGTGGCACTGATGATCGGCGACGCTGCCCCCTGGAAGACCGCCTTGATGGCCGCCAGCTCAGCCTTGTCACCAACCGGAGTCGAGGTTGCATGGGCATTCAGGTGGCCTATCTGGCCTGGTGCTACGCCGGCCTGTTGCAGGGCTTTTCTCATTGCCCGCTGAGCCCCATCGCCGTCCTCGGGGCCGGAGGTGATGTGGTAGGCATCGGCACTCGTGCCATAACCCACTAGCTCGGCCAAGGGTTTGGCCCCGCGCGCCAAGGCGTGCTCAAGCTCTTCGATGACCAGCAGGCCGGCCCCCTCACTCATCACGAAGCCGTCGCGCGCCTCATCGAAGGGGCGCGAGGCCGTCTCCGGACTTTCATTGAAATCGCTGGCCAAGGTCCGCGCAGCCGCAAAACCGGCCAGGCTGACGCGATGGATAGCCGCCTCCGCGCCGCCACACAGCGCCACATCCACCTCACCGGCCAGGATCATGCGGGCTGCATCGCCGATGGCTTGGACGCCTGCCGCGCAGGCAGTGACCGGCGCCCCCAACGGCCCCTTCAGAGCATGGCGAATGGAAACCTGGCCGGCTGCCAGGTTGCTCAGAAACGAGGGAATAGTGAACGGCGACAGGCGACGCGGCCCCTTGCTGTCGGTCGTCCGCACCGCATCGGCGATCGCCGGGAAACCACCGATACCCGACGCGATGATGGTTGCGGTGCGCTCCTGGTCCTGCGCTGTGGCGGGCTTCCATCCCGCTTGCGCCAGCGCCTCCTCCGCCGCCGCCAGCGCAAAGAGGATGAAGCGATCCACCTTGCGCTGATCCTTAGCGGACAGCACCAGGTCCGGGTCGAACCCGCCCTCCGAATCCTCTTCAGGAGTCGGCACCTGGCCACCGATTCGCACCGAAAGGTCACCGATCAGCGACTCCGGAAGCTGGCGAATGCCCGACCTGCCCGCCAACAGGCGCTCCCATACCAGCTCCACGCTACAACCCAGCGGTGTAACGGCGCCCATTCCTGTCACAACGATACGTTTGCTCATCGAGGCCACTCCTTCGCGGCTGCTACCCTGTTGTACTGATGACGTCACTATCATAATGAAAGTAACATCCAATACGACAATCCCGACCACGAGCGCGAAGAATCGCCATGCAACGCAAGACAATGAAAGATGCAGAGTGCCCTGTGGCGCTCAGTCTCGAACACGTGGGCGAGTGGTGGAGCCTGCTGATCATGCGCGATGCCCTGCACGGCCTGACGCGCTTCGATGAGTTCTCCAGAAGCCTGGAGATCGCGCCGAACATGCTTACCCGCCGGCTCAATGCATTGGTGGAGGCGGGATTGCTGGAAAAGCGCGCCTACTCCACAAAACCCCTGCGCCATGAGTACATCCCGACGGAGTGCGGGCGAGACCTGAAGGCCGTGCTCTTCGCACTCATTGCCTGGGGCAACAAGCACTTTGCCGAGGAAGCACCCAGCGTCCAGGTAGTGGAAAAGGCAACAGGCGAGGTGTTGCAACCCATGATGGTCAATCCCGAATCGGGGCAGATCGTGCCATGGGAAGACTGCGCACTGAGCCATGGGCCCGGCGCCAGCCAAGGCATGCAGGAACGACTCCGGCATATTCGCAACGACTGGAAATGAGACGGGCAGACAGGCGCTGGCGCCCCGGAGGCCGAGGCTGCCCCGGCCTGGCCTATGGTCTTTGGCTGCCCCGCAGATACGGCGGTATCTCGCGCAGACGACTCAGCCCGCCGACCACACCGCCAGCTCATAGCCGTCCGGATCGATGAAGTGAAAGCGCCTGCCGCCGGGGAAGGCGAAAGTCGCGCGACTGAGGGTCGCGCCGGCGGCTTGCACGCGGGCCTGGGTCTGTTCCAGGTCGTCGGCATAGAGGATCACCAGCGGGCCACCGGGACGCACCGGCTCGCCGGTGGTGAAGCCGCCAGTGAGGCGGCCGTCGCTGAATTCCGTGTAAGTGGGGCCGTAGTCGGTGAAGGTCCAGCCGAAAGCGCTGCCGTAGAAGGCTTTACTGCGCGCGATATCGTTGACGTTGAACTCGATGTTGTCGATCTGACGGTCGTTTCCTCGGGTACCCATAGTCGCCTCCTGGCAAGTCATGTCGGCCTGATCCTACGGCAAATTGTCCACACAAAGCCTTCCGTATAGGTCAGCGGCATCGCTGTTGGCCATTTCAGGATGATTGAAGAATAATCATCGCGACTCAGCCAGATTCGCCACCATGCTCAATATCCCCCTCGCCAGCGTCGATGATGTCGACCGCGACGTCCTCGCCATCGGCACCGACTATCCGCTCGGCACGCTGCTCAAGCCCCACGCCCATCGCCGCGCGCAGTTCCTCTATGGCATGAGCGGGCTGATGGAGGTGGAGACCGAAGACGGCGCCTGGGTGATTCCGCCTTATAGCGGTGTGTGGATTCCCGCCGGCAAGCAGCATCGCGTACTGATGCGCGGCGTGAGCACGCGCAGCCTTTACATCGACCCGCGCGTGCCGGTGCGTGACACCCTGCTGTGCCAGGCGCTGACCGTCTCGCCATTGCTGCATCACCTGCTGCTGGCCAGCGTCGAGGTGCCGGCGCTGCACGACGAAAGCGGCCGCGACGGCGACCTGATCCGCCTGCTGCTCCACGAACTGCGCCAGGCCCCCAGCCTGCCGCTGTTCGCGCCGCTGCCGGCGCACCCGCAGTTGGCGGAGCTCTGCCGGAACTTCCTGCGAGCGCCGGATATCGGTGTCATTGCGGACCATTGGGCCGCCGACCTGCATTGCAGCACCCGCACCTTCAGTCGGCTGTTCCGCCAGCAGACCGGCCTGTCCTTCGGCGCCTGGCGCCAGCAGGCCTGCCTGCTCGCCGCCGTCACCCGTCTCGCAGCAGGCAACCCGGTCACCCGCGTGGCGCTGGAGTTGGGCTACGACAGCCCGAGCGCTTTTACCAGCATGTTCCGCCGCAGCCTGGGCGTGGTGCCCAGCTCCTACCAGGCAACGACGATTAGCCCGTAACGCCATTGGCGCAATTGGACGGAACCCTTGCCCGCCACCTCCTTCGATATGCATAGGCCGCATCCGTCGAAGGAGTCCACATGCACAACCTGGAAACCCC
This sequence comes from Pseudomonas sp. PVC-3-1, assembly GCF_057444315.1. Lineage (NCBI taxonomy): Bacteria > Pseudomonadati > Pseudomonadota > Gammaproteobacteria > Pseudomonadales > Pseudomonadaceae > Pseudomonas > Pseudomonas sp. PVC-3-1. The sequence continues at coordinate 3,670,119 of NZ_CM172023.1, read as the reverse complement.
GACCCTGAAGCTTGGGCTGTTCAACCCCACGGGCAGCTTCAGCCAGGCGCTGATCGCCGGCGCCCTGCAGCGCCAGCACGAGGTCACCGTGCTGCTCGACGACCTCAACCGCCTGCGCGCCCGCCCCGGCCTGCGCTGCAAGCTGGGTAGCCTGGAGTCATCAGTTGTGGTCAGCGAAGCCGTAGCGGGGCTGGCTGCCGTATTCGCCTTCCTCGACGACCAGCCCGCAGAGGCCCTCCCGGCGCAGTGCGGCGCGCTGATCGACGGATGCTTGCGCGCGGAAGTACCGCGCTTGCTGCTGGTCGGCCACTGGAGCTGGCTGGTGGAACCCGCCGATGCGCAGCAGGAACAGCTCGGCGCCGGTCTGGCCCGCAGCCTGGAGGTAAGCGGCCTGGACTGGACGCTGGTGGAAGCCCCGCCAATGCCCGAAGGCCTACGCATAGACGACTTCAGCCGTGCCGGCGGCGATTCCTCCCAGGACTCCGCCCTGGCGCTCTCCTACGCCGAGGCGCTGCTGGACGAGATGCGGCTGGGCCTGCACAGCGGCCAGTGCCTGCGCCTGCGCAGCGGCGAGGGCTAAGGTGATGTCCGGGCCCGATGCACTCAGCCAGTTCCTCGGCGTCCTGCTCCTGGCGCTGGTCTTCAGTGCATTCATCCTGTTCGTGCGCGGCTACCGCCCGGCCGGCGTCAGCGGCCTCTGGTACGACCTGGTGCTGCTCTTCGTCGGCCTCTGGCTGGCGCTTTGGCCGGAACTGGGCAACTACCTGCAGTCCATGAGCGTCGCCAGCGCCATGGGTCTGCTGGCGGAGCTGCTGGCCACGCTGATGGGCGGGATTCTCGGCGCAGGAGTGGCCTACGCGCTACGTCGAAAAATGCGCGAGATCCGCAAGGACGGACCTCAAAAGCGCTGATCAGGCAACTCAGCCCCCGGCCATATCCAGCGCCGCCGCCTGCTCCTCCACCAACTGACGGAACAGCTCCAGCGAGCGCGAACGTGAATCGCTGCGCCAGATCAGCCAGGTGTTCAGCCGGGCAAAGTCGCCAACCATCGGCCAGGCACTGACCGAGGCGCTGCCGGGCATGTTGCTCAGCATGCTACGCGGCATTACCGCCAGGCCACCGCCGGCGCTCACGCAAGCGAGCATGCTGTGGTAGGACTCCAGCTCGCGGATCGCGCCGGGCGCCGCGCCGTCGGCGGCGAACCAGCGCTCGAAGTGATGGCGGTAGGAGCAGTTGTCGCGGAACACGTAGATCATCTCGCCGTCTGCATCGCTCCCACGGTGAATAGCGGCGTGATGCGAGGGCGCAACTACCAGCATTTCCTCATCGAACACCGGCACGCCCTCCAATGCCGGGTGCTTGATCGGCCCGTCGACGAAGGCGGCGATCAACTCGCCAGCGATTACCCCATCGATCATGTCGCCCGAAGGCCCGGTGGAGAGGTCCAGCTCCACCTTCGGATACTGCTGGTGGTAGCGCGCCAGCAGGCGCGGGATGCGCACCGCCGCCGTACTCTCCAGCGAGCCGATGGGGAAGCGGCCGGTGGGCTCCTTACCGGACACTACTACCCGCGCCTCTTCCACCAGGCCCAGGATGCGCGAGGCATAGACAAGGAAGTCGTGCCCGGCCAGGGACAGGCGCAGGCGGTTGTTCTCGCGGATGAACAGGTCGGCGCCAAGGTCCGCCTCCAGTTGCTTGATCCGCGTGGTCAGGTTGGAGGGCACACGGTGCATGGCCTGGGCGGCCGCGGCGATGCTCTTGTGGGCCGCCACGGCACAGAAGATTTCCAGCTGGACCAAGTCCACTTCATTCTCCATACGAGAGTGTAATCATCATTATTATTCAGTTTTCATAAGCATGATTCAACGCGAAACTGGCGTCACTCCCCTTCCACCCACCTTCCAGGAGCGAGCCATGAGCATTTCCCCGCAGACCCACGCGATCTCCCGCAACCCCGCCACTGGCGAGGTGATCGCCAGCTACGCCCTCGAATCCGTCGAGGCGCTGGAGCAATCCCTGGCCCGCGCGGCCCAGGGCTACGCCACCTGGAAGCGCACCCCGCTGGAACAGCGCGCTGCCGCCCTGGTACGCCTCGGCCAGGCCTTGCGCGCCAACGCCGACGCCCTTGCCGCCAGCATTACCGCCGAGATGGGTAAACCCATCACCCAGGCCCGTGGCGAAGTGGAGAAGTGCGCCGGCCTGTGCGACTGGTACGCCGCCAACGGCCCGCAGATGCTCGCCCCGGAGCCGACCAGCGTTGAGCATGAGCGCGCCTGGATCGAGTACCGCCCGCTGGGCCCGATCCTCGCGGTGATGCCGTGGAACTTCCCGATCTGGCAGGTGCTGCGCGGGGCGGTGCCGGCGCTGCTGGCGGGCAATACCTATGTGCTCAAGCACGCGCCCAACGTCATGGGCAGTGCCTACCTGATGCAGCAGGCGTTCCAGCAGGCGGACTTCCCGGCCGGCACCTTCGAGGTGATCAACGTCGGCAATGACCTGGTGTCCCAGGCCATCGGCGATGACCGCATCGCCGCCGTGACCGTTACCGGCAGCGTGCGCGCCGGCTCCGCCATCGGCTCCCAGGCGGGCGCTGCGCTGAAGAAGTGCGTGCTGGAACTGGGCGGCTCGGACGCCTTCATCGTGCTCGCCGACGCCGATCTCGAGGTGGCCGTGAAGGCCGCCGTCGCCGGGCGCTTCCAGAACTCCGGACAGGTCTGCGCCGCAGCCAAGCGCTTCATCATCGAGGACAGCATCGCCGACGTTTTCACCGAACGCTTCGTCGCGGCAACCCGCGAACTGGCGATGGGCGACCCGACCCAGGCGCAGACCTATATCGGCCCCATGGCTCGCTTCGACCTACGCGACGAACTGGATGACCAGGTGCAGCGCACCCTGGCCGAAGGCGCCACCCTGCTGCTGGGCGGCGGCAAGGTCGACGGCGCAGGCAACTTCTACCAGCCCACCGTGCTGGCCGACGTCACCCCGGACATGACTTCGTTCCGCGAAGAGCTGTTCGGCCCGGTGGCCTCGATCATCCGCGCGAAGGACGCCCGTCATGCGCTGGAGCTGGCCAACGACAGCGATTTCGGCCTGACTGCCACGGTGTTCACCGCCGACCTCGCCCGCGCACGGCAGATGACCGCCGAGCTGGATGTCGGTGGCGTGTTCATCAATGGCTACAGCGCCAGCGATCCCCGCGTGGGTTTCGGTGGCGTGAAGAAAAGCGGCTTCGGTCGCGAGCTGTCGCACTTCGGCGTGCGCGAGTTCTGCAACGCACAGACCGTCTGGGTCGACCGCCGCTAAGCGGTGAAAACACAGCGGCCCGCCTCGATGGCGGGCCGCTGTGCATTCGGCAGCCGCGTCAGATGGTCCGCGAAAAGCGCTCCTGCTGCCCGCCACCCAGGTAGGCATCGAAGGCCATGGCCACGCTGCGCATCATCAACTGGCCCTGGGGCAGCAGCACCAGGGCGTCGTCGTGCAGCTCGATCAGGCCGTCGCCGGCCTGCTCCTGCAACCGCCGCAACGCGTCCTCGAAGTACTTGCCGAAGCGGATGCCATGACGCTCCTCCAGCGGGGTGTAATCCACTCGTCCATGGCACATCAGCGCGCTGATCACCTCGCGGCGCAGGCGGTCGTCTTCGGTCAGGCGATAGCCCTTGTGCACCGGCAACAGGCCTTCATTGATCCGCGCGTAGTACTGCGAAAGCTCCTTCACGTTCTGCCCGTAGGTATCGCCGACCTTGCTGATGGACGACACGCCCAGGGCGATCAGGTCGCAATCGGCATGGGTCGAGTAACCCTGGAAGTTGCGCTGCAGAGTGCCGTTGCTGCGGGCCACGGTGAGCTCGTCATCCGGCAGGGCGAAGTGGTCCATGCCGATGTAGACGTAGCCCGCCTCGGTCAGGCGCTGGATGGTCAGCTCCAGAAGTTCGAGCTTGCGCTCCGGTGGCGGCATGTCTTCACGACGGATCAGCCGCTGCGCGCGTACCCGTTCGGGCAGGTGGGCGTAGCTGTAGGCGGCGATGCGGTCGGGGCGCAGGGCGATGATCTTGGATAGCGTGGTATCGAAGCTCGCCACGGTCTGCAGCGGCAGGCCGTAGATCAGGTCTACCGAGACCGACTTGAACTTCGCCTCGCGGGCCGCCTGCACCAGGTCGAAAACCTGCTGCTCGCTCTGCACGCGGTTGACCGCTTGCTGCACCTGCTCGTCGAAATCCTGCACGCCGAAGCTCAGCCGGTTGAAGCCCTGGGCGCGCAGTTCAGCAATGCGCTCGCGGCTGATGGTGCGCGGGTCGACTTCGATTGAGAACTCATGGGCATCGCTCTCATCCAGGTTGAAGTGCTGGCGCAGGCTGTCCATCACCTCGCCCAGCTGCTCGCTGGTGAGGTAAGTCGGCGTGCCACCGCCCAGGTGCAGCTGGGTGAGCTTGCGAGTGCCGTCGAACAGCACCGCCTGCATGGCGATTTCACGCTTGAGGTAATCCAGATACTCCACGGCGCGGTGGGTCTTCTGGGTGATGATCTTGTTGCAGGCGCAGTAGTAGCAGAGGCTCTTGCAGAACGGGATGTGGATGTACACCGACAGCGGCTTGGCCGCGCTCCCGTTGCCAGGGTGGTTGCTGCGCTGGGCGGCCGCGCGATAGTCGTCGGCGGCGAAGGCAGCATGGAACTGCGGCGCGGTGGGATAGGAGGTATAGCGCGGGCCGGGACGGTCGTACTTCTCCACCAGCGCGCGGTTGAAATTCATCGATTCGGGCATGACACGGGCTCCTGAGGCGCTGGCAGTCTGTCGCTGCGAGTCGCCGCCGCACGATACACCGCCCAGGCTACGCGCCTCCTGCGCGGGATCAAGAAGTTACATCGTGTTCCCGGCGCTCGGCAGCTCCCGGCGCGTCAGGATCCGTCCCGACGGATTGTCGAGATGAAGCTCGTGGGAATCGACATCAGCAGGATGTAGGCCGATACCGTCAGCATCAGGCCGCCGCTGCCCAGCAACAGGTAGCGGCGCTCCTTCACCACGGTCATGTCCAGGCCACCGGAGAAGAGAATCCAGCCAAGCCCCGCCAGGGCCACGGTGAACAGGATGGCAATCAGGTAACTGGCGACTACGATCAGGAACCAGAGTGGGCTCCAGCGCCGGCGCGACGGCTTTTCCATGGTGTCGGGCCTCCCAGCCCCACTGCAAACACTCGCAAACCTGCGCAGTGTGCTGGCCAATGGCCTCACTGGCAATGCGACCAAAGCGGGTGTCGGGCTCGCCAGCGGCGCCAAAGCCCGTAGCAGGCGGCCTGAAACCGACCGGATGAAGTCGCTCGGCGTACCGGAAAGCCACCAAGGGCGCTTACAATCACGGTTTTTCACCGCAAGTGCAGTACGGTTAGAAAATGGCGCTCGACCCACCCACCATGTTGACCATCACGGTCGCCCTCGCTGCGGCCGCAGCGCTGTACCTGGCCATCGAATGGCGCAGCGTGCGCGAACGCTCCCTGCTGTTCTGGAGCGCAGGCTTTGCCACCATCACCATCGGCTCCACCCTCGCCCTGCTGCGCATGAGCGGCTACCTGCTGGTGGGCATCTGGTTCGCCAACGGCCTGCTGGTGCTGGCGCACTGGTTCTTCCTCAGCGGCGTGGCGAAGTTCACCGAAGCGCGGCTGTCGCGGGGCTGGCTGCTCGTACCTCTCGTATGGGCGGCACTGCTGGCGCTGCCCGAAGGCGGCCCGCTGTGGTCCAAGCTGATGCTGCTGGCCAACTCCTGGCTGGTCGCCCTGCTCTCCCTGCGCGCCAGCTACCTGCTGCGACCCCACGGAAAATCCCTGAGCGTGGGCGCGGTACAGCTGCGCTACGTGATGCTGGTGCACGGCGCCTTCTATCTGGCCAAGGGCGCGACGGTAATCATCCCCGGCACGCTGATCGACTTGGCCGCCTTCCGTGGCGAAATCATCCAGATTTCCCTGGTGGAAGGCGCGATGGCGGTGATGCTGATTGCCCTATCGATGACCGGCAGCGAGCGCTACCGCCGCGAGAAGCGCATCGCACGTCTTGCCGCGCGGGACCCGCTGACCGCCCTGTACAACCGCCGTGCGCTGGAAGTCCGCGCGCCTCGCGTGTTCGAGGACATCTCCCCGGAGCGCCCCGGCGCACTGTTGCTGATCGATATCGACAACTTCAAGCAGGTCAACGACCTGCACGGCCACACCGCCGGCGACCGCCTGCTGGTGGCGCTCAGCGAGATGATCCGCGCCTTGCTGCCCGAGCGCGCGGTGGCGGCACGTCTGGGCGGTGACGAGTTCGTCATCCTGCTGAGCAATGTCGCCGGTGCGCAGGTCATGGAGCTGGCCGACAAGCTGCGCGAGCAGTTCCACGTCACCGCCACGCAGAACTTCCCCACGCCCCAGGCGGTGACCCTGAGCATCGGCGCCAATCTGTTCGACCAGCCGCCGGCCAGCCTGGCCGCACTGATCGAGCAAGGCGATGCCGCGCTCTACGAATCCAAGCGTGGTGGCCGCGACAGCATCCGCCTGATGGATCGCACGGTTGCCGGTGGCGACCCGCTGCGGCTGGGCTGACTCACGCTGATGTGAGCGACGCGGCCGCACCGGGCACGCCGTGGGGCAACTTCAGCCGCGGCGCGCCGGCGCCGCGTACTGGGGCATGGTGATGCAGCCGATATTGCCGCCGCCCAGGAGGATCTCCCGCGAGTTATCGATGCCGATCACGCGCTTGCCCGGGAACAGTTCGGCCAGCACGCCCTGGGAGATGCGGTCGTTCGGGTCGTTGAAGAACGGCATGACGATGGCCGAATTGCCGGTGTAGAAGTTGATATAGGAGGCGCAGATTTTCGTGCCCTCCTGGCGGTCGAAGCTACCATCGACCTGGTCCAGGCCCTCGGCTTCGGCGGCGGTCCACTCCAGCACCTGCGGCTGTGGAAGCTTGTGCACCTCCAGCGCATTGCCACGGGCGTCGCGGGCGCTGCGCAGCACGTCGTAGGCCTCCTGGTAAATTTCCCACTGAGGGTCACTGCGGTCGTCCGTCCACTGCATCACCACCACGCCCGGCCGCACGAAGCACGCCAGGTCGTCGACGTGGCCGTCGGTCTCGTCGAACTTGCAGCCGCGCGGCAGCCAGATGACGTGCTCGGCGCCCAGGTAGTCGCAGAGCCTGCGGGTCACTTCCGCCTTGCCCAGGTGAGCGTTGCGATTAGGGTTGAGCAGGCATTGCTCGGTGGTCAGCAGAGTGCCCTGGCCGTCGCTGCGGATACTCCCCATCTCGGCGATGATCGACGCGCGATAGCGATCGAATCCTTCTATCTCAAGGATTTTCTGCGCGATCTGATCATCCTTGTCCCAGGGATAGTAGAGACCGCCATCGAGGCCGCCGTAGGCATTGAACTGGAAGTCCACGCCGCGCATCTCGCCCGTTTCATCATTGACCAGGAAGGCCGGGCCGCTGTCGCGGAACCAGGTGTCGTTGCAGGTCATTTCCACCACGCGCACGTGCTCGGGGAGCATGCGCCGGGCATTGGCGTATTGCGCGGCGGAAGCGCAGACGGTGACCGGCTCGCTGCTGGCGATCGCACTCACGACTTCTACCCAGACTTTCTGCGCCGGCTTGCCGCCATTGCGCCAGACATCCGGCCGCTCCGGCCAACCCAGCCAGCAGCGGGCCTTGGGTTCGAATTCGCCGGGCAGGCGGAAGCCGTCGGCCTTGGGCATTGTCGAGTGAGTGCGGGACATCGGGGTTCTCCGGATTCAGGGGTGGAATGACCCCAGGTTGCCGGCCCGCCGTGGCGGAAACCAATGATGAATTTCGCGGAATACCTGAATTGAACTCATCATTTCACAGGAAAAATGATGAGCCCATCAACGATAGATAAATACCCACAGCCTTGACCTGTAGGAGCGAGCTTGCTCACGAACGGCTCCTCTCCTGGGCAATGGCGTCAAGCGGGTTCGCGAGCAAGCTCGCTCCTACAAAAGAAGCTCCGGCGGCGTACTCACATGTCGTTGAGCTGGTCGGTAAACCATTCGATGAAATCCGCCACCGCCGGCTTCTCCAGGCGCAGGCGCTCGCAGACCAGGGCGTATTGCCCCAGCGAGGTGATCTGCGCGGCAAAGGGCCGAACCAGCCGGCCGCTGGCCAGGTCCTCGGCGCTGGTGAGGTTGTCGCCGATGGCCACACCTTGCCCACGCACTGCTGCCTCCATGGTCAGCCCGGCATGGCCGAGGTAGACATGGCGGCTGGGGCGGATGTCACTGGCGTGGGTAGTCAGCCAGGCGGTCCAGGACTTGCCGTCCTGATCGTCGTGCAGCAGGCAATGGCGGGCAAGGTCGCGCGGGTGCTTGAGCGGCGACTGGTTGAACAGGCCGGGGCTGCACACCGGGAAGAACTGCAGGGTCGGCAGCGGCCGCACGAAATAGCTGCTGGCATCCGCCGGGCCGGTGCCATAGATGATCGCCAGGTCCATCTCGGCAGCCGGGCCTGGCGCCTCCAGCGGCTGCTCATGCAGATGCAGGATGATTTCCGGGTACCGCTCGGCAAAGTCCGCCAGCCGGCCAACCAACCATTTCTGCGCCAGCTCTACCGTCACCGCAATGTGCAGTTGCGCCTGGGAGCCGGGGTCGCGCAGCTCATCGCACGCCGTTCCGATCAGCTCGAAGGCCTGCTGCAGGCTGCGCAGCAAGCGCCGCGCCTGGGCGGTGGGCTGCACCTGGCGGCCCTGGCGCTCGAACAGCGTCACCCCCAACTGCTCTTCCAGTTGGCGAATCTGGTGGCTGACCGCGCTGTCGGTGACGCACAGCTCGGCAGCGGCGCGGCCGAAATGCGCGTGGCGGGCGGCGGACTCAAAGGTGCGCAGGGCGGTGAGTGAAGGCAGGCGGCGCATGAGCGGTCAGTCTTTTCGAAGGGTGGCGGCCGGCATGCTGACCGACGCGCAGCCCCCAGCGCAAGGCGCACACCACAGAACCAACCCTTCGCAGGCATGGGTCCTTTCTCGCCAGGCGCCGCTCTGCCAGAACCGCCATGAAGCCTGGCGGCGAGGCCTCAATAGCGAGCAATCGAGGGCAGCGGACTGGAGGGCTACTCGTCACGCGCATTTTTGTGTCGTGGACCACGTATTAATCGCGTGTTGAAGCAAAACCCAGGTTGCATATCCCGACTCGTTATCTAGGCTCATCGCTACGACCGAATCCCCCAGGGATTGCGAGCTCGACGTCTCCAGACCGCATTCGGAGCGAGTGCCTTTCACGGGCTGCAACGCCGTGCACGCCAGCCAGGGATCAGCAGGGGATGCTCGATGACAAAAGAACGACCAGGTACTAACAAGGCCTGCCGCGCCCTCGTTGCGACATCGCTTTGCGTGCTGTTTTCCAGCTCCGCCTCTGCCGGCGGCATCATGATCTACGAAGCCGGGCAGGAAGGCATGGGCCTGGCCAACGCAGGGGCAGCTGCACTGGCCACCGATCCGAGTGTGCTGATGAGCAACCCGGCCGGCATCGCGCAGCTCAAGGGCACACAGGTCAGCGCCAATGCCCAGGTCATCCTTGGCGAATTGCGTTTCTCGCGCGACGGCAACAACCAGTTCGACGGCAACGAAGGCGGCAATGCCCTTGAGTGGCTGCCGGGCGCAAGCCTGTTCATCAGTCACCAGATCGACGACCGCTCGGCCGTCGGCTTCGGCATGTACGGCAACTTCGGCCTGGCACTGAATTACGACGACGACTGGGCAGGCCGCTATTTCAGTCAGGAAACGGCCATCATCGGCGTGTCGTTCCAACCGACCATCGCGCACAAGTTCACCGATGACCTCACCATCGGCATCGGCCCGCGCATCGTCTACGGCTACTACCGCACCGAGATGGCCATCAACAACAACCTGCTCGGCCTGCGCGACAACCCCGACGGCCAACTGGAGTTCAAGGACACCGACGTCGGCGTCGGGGCCAACCTCGGCCTGCTCTACAGCCTCAGCGAAAGCACCCAGATCGGCCTTGCCTACACCAGCAAGGTAAAACTGGAGTTCGAGGACAGCCCGGACGTGCGCAAGGTCAGCAACCCGATCATCAATGCCGCATTGAACCGCTTGGACGTGAGCTCGCTGGAGCTCGACGTGAATATCCCGCAGACGGCGACCCTGAGCATCGCCCACCAGCTGGACCCGCAGTGGAAGCTGCTGGGCAGCCTGGGCTGGCAGGATTGGAGCGAGTTCGGCGAGATCGGCGTGGACGTGGACGCCAACGCAGGTGGGGTGGATCGCACCGTCGACCGTCAATACAAGGACACCTGGCACGCCTCCATCGGAGCCCAGTACCAGGCCAACCCGCGGCTGCGCTGGAGCATGGGCCTGGGCTACGACAGCTCGGCAGTGGACGACAAGGACCGCACCGTCGACAACCCGATGGGTGAGGCCTGGCGCGTGGCGACCGGGGTCAACTACCAGCTCGAAGAAGGGCTGGACCTGCACCTTGCCTACACCCTGGTCTGGATGGGCGACATGGATGTCGAGCAGACCAAATCGCGCTCCGGCGAAACGCTTTCCGGCACTTACCGCAACGCTGCCCTGCACATCATTGGAGGCGGTGCGACCTGGCGATTCTGAGCAAGAGCAACGCGCCGGCAAGAGCGCGGCCCCGACACTATCGATGCAGTACCGCCCAAAAGGAGCAATGCAATGAACTGGAAACTCCTGGCCATGCCGCTGTGCGTGGCCACCCTGACCCTCACCGGTTGCGCCAGCAAGTACGTGGAGCCGGAGAACTATTCCGGCTTCCTCAAAGACTACAAAGTGCTCAAGGAAGAGAAATCTCCCTCCGGCGCGCCGGTGATGCGCTGGATCAAACCTGGCATCGACGTCAGCCAGTTCACCAGTGTGTACGTCGAGCCGAGCCAGCTCTATCCGCAACCACAACCCAGCGAGAAGATCCCGCAGAGCACCCTGGAAGGCATCACCAAGTACTATGACCAAGCGCTGCAGACGCAATTCTCCAAGGCCCTGCCCCTGGCCAGCGGCCCCGGCCCGGGCGTGCTGATCGTGCGGCCGGCGATCACCGCCGTCAGTGCTTCAACCAAGGGCCTGCAGCCCTACGAGGTGATTCCGATTGCGCTGATCGCCGCCGGCGTCAGCACCGCTACCGGTATCCGCGACCAGGACACCAGCATCGCCACCGAAGCCGCTTTCCTCGACGGCAGCAACGGCACGGTGGTCGCCCAGGTGGTGCGCAAGGGCGCCGGCACCGAGCTGGAAAACTCCTCCCAGGTCATGACCGCCAACGACGCCAAGGCCCTGCTCGATGGCTGGGCGCGGGACATGGTCAAGTCCTACGAGCAGTTGAAGCACAAGTAACCCGATGCCCCGGCATGGCCTGCCCCACCGCAGGTCATGCCGTGCAAGCCAAGGTCCAGGGCGATGCGGGCAAGCTCGATGAACTGATGAGTTACATCGACAACGTCGACTTCTGCTTCAGCATCGTAAGGCGCAAACCCGAAACACTGGAGGCCCTGACTACCAGGCGGTCGGCACCTCGACCTACGGCAACGTCTACGGCGCCCCGCGCAACTTCATGCTGAGCGTGCGCGCAACGTACCGAGGAGCGCGCCTTCATCAAAGCTTAATCTCGCGCCAGCAAACTGAACCCAGTCACCAATGGTGCGTGACCCATGAATGCTGCCTGTTTCAGGCAGCATTTTTTTTGCCCGAAAAATGCTGCCACCCTGCTCTGGCTTCCGGACAACCCGGCAGATTGCTGCTATATGCCTTGAGGCACGCGCTCGCGCGCAGCCCTCCACTTGCGCTTTCGTATGGATACCGGCATGCCGATCCACCGCTCCAGTACCCTCCTGGCCAGCAGCCTGGGCCTGACCGCCGCCATCAGCGCCCTGTCACTCTGGGCCATCCTGGAAATGCGCCACGACGCCCTGGAAGTCGCCAGCGCCAACGGCCACAACATTGCTTTGCTGGTGCAGCGCGACATTCAGCGCAACCTCGACCTCTACGACATGACCCTGATGGCCGTGGTGCACGCCCATGCCCAGCCCGAAGTGCGCGCACTCTCCGGCGAGGTGCGCGAGTCTCTGCTCAAGGACTACACCGCCCCGACCCATGGCATGGGCTCGGTATTCATCACCAATGCCCAGGGCGTGGCCACGTTCAACTTCGGCAAGGAAATCCCCGCGCGTATCGATCTCTCCGAGCGCGAGTATTTCCAGGCCCAGCGCGAGGCCAGCGGCAACCAACTGTTCATTGGCCACCCCTACATTCCCTACTCCAGCAACGCCCGCAGCAGCATCGCCCTGAGCCGACGCCTGGAACGCGAAGACGGCAGTTTTGCCGGCGTGGTTGGCGCCAACCTGGAATTGAACTACTTCCGCGAGCTCTTCAGCGGCCTGAACCTTGGGGAAGGTGGCACGGTCAGCCTGCACATGCGCGATGGCACGCTGCTCGCGCGCTGGCCCGATTCGCCGCCCGCCGGCACCCTGGCCAGCGCCTTCGAGCGCTACCTCGCCAGCGGAGAGGAGACCTTCTTCGACATCGGCAGCGATGGCGAAAAGCGCTGGCATGACTTCCGCCCGGTGGAAGGCTACCCGCTGGTGTTCAGCGTGGCCCTGCCCTCGACGGAGATCTACGAGGACTGGTACTGGCGCGGCGGATTGATCGCCCTGTTGGGCCTCGCCCTGGATGGCACGGTGCTCGGCCTGGCGCTGATTGCCCTGCGCCATATGCGCGAGCGCGACCGCCAGGAGGCCGAATTGCGGCTGGCCGCCAGCACCGACCCGCTGACCGGCCTGAACAACCGCCGCGCCTTCGACCTGCGTGCCGGCCACGAGTGGTCGCGCTACCAGCGCAGTGGCGCGGCGCTGTCGGTGATGCTGATGGATATCGACAAGTTCAAGGCCTACAACGACCACTATGGTCACCCCGCCGGCGACGCCGCACTGAAGACGGTGGCGCAGGTGATCGCCGAATGGACCCGGCGCCCGGCCGATTGCGCGGCGCGCTTCGGCGGCGAGGAATTCGTCGTGCTCCTGGGCGACAGCGAGGAGGCCGACGCCCTGGAGCTGGCCGAACACATCCGCGCCGGCCTGCAGGCCCTCGCCGTGCCTCACGAACACGGCCCGCTGGGCGTTATCACGCTGAGCATCGGCGTGGCCAGCACCTCGCGGTTCAACCCGGCCGGCTGGGCCGAGCTGCTGCAATCGGCCGATAGCGCGCTGTACCAGGCGAAAAACAGCGGGCGCAACCGTGTGGTCGCTTTCGGCTCCGAGACGGTCAACGCGCCTTAGGCGGTTCAGCGCAGGCTCAGCACCTTCAGCTCGCACTCGAAGAGAAACTCGAACGCCTCCACCTGGCGCAGCGCATCGCTCATGCGCGCTCCCCAGGTGTACAGGCCGTGGCCACGAATCAGGTAGCCGGGGCAGTCCGGATGTGCATCGAGCCAGGGCTGCACCTGCGTCGCCAGACGGGCAATGTCCTGGTCGTTATCGAAGATCGGCACGGTCACGCGGCCTTCATGGGTGCTGACGCCGGCAAAGGCTTTCTGCAGCTCGTAGTCCTCCAGCTCGAGGCGATCCCCCCGCGTCAGGCGTGACAGCACGGTGGCATTCACCGAATGCGTGTGCAGCACCGCACCGATCTCCGCGCGCCAGGCATAGAGCTGGGTGTGCAGCAGGGTTTCCGCCGAAGGCCTCTTGCCCGGCTCCAGGCTGTTGCCCGCCAGATCGGTTTCCAGCACATCGTCTTCACCCAGCTGCCCCTTGTGCTTGCCGGAAACGGTGAGCAAGGCACGATTGCTGGCCAGACGCGCCGAGTAGTTGCTACTGGTGGCCGGCGACCAGCCCCTGCCGTAGAGGAAGCGGCCGGCTTCGATGATCTGCCGGGTGAGTTGTGGGCGGGAGTCAGTCATGGAGAGGCCGGGCAGTGAAAAACAGGTCGACACTCTAGCGATGGCCACTCATCGCTCTAAATACCGTTATCGCATGAGGTCATAACTCCCGGACTCCCACGCCAGAGCGATGCGTGCGGATACTCGGAGTTGAAATCGCGCAGCGGACTCTTAGTCCGCCATGAGGATTTTTATACTTTAAAATTATAAAAACCAGTGAAAATCATATTGGTATATACCAAATCTTCTGCCGTGGAATACGCCCCATCGCAGTCATCGGCCGCCGGCCGTTTTGGAGAAAGGTTTCATGTTCGCCCTGAGGGTCATGCTCGAATACTTCCACCCCTGGCCCAACTCGGCCGGTTTCTACCTCGCCCGTGAACGCGGCTGGTACCGCGAAGCGGGGCTGGACGTGGAACTGGTGGTGCACGACCCCTATCACGGCGACACCCTGGAGCACCTGGCGCGCGGCGCCGCCGCGTTCGGCGTATTCCCCAGCAACCGCCTGCTGGTGCGCCGCGAGCTGGGCCAGCCGCTGCTGGGCGTGGCGGCGATCAACCATCGCGGCCTGGAGTCGATCCAGACCCTCACCGACAGCGGCATCCGCCGCCCGCGCGACCTGCAGGGCAAGCGCCTGGCGCTCAACCCCACACCGCGCGGCCTGGCCATGGTGCGCCATCTGGTAAGCCAGGACGGCGGCGATCCCGATGCAGTGGAGCTGGTGGATGCCGGCTTCCGCGAGCTGCGCCCCGAGGACCTGGCCGCCGGCCTCGCCGACGCCAGCTTCGGCGGCTACTGGGCCTGGGAGGCGCTGCTGCCCAGCTCCATCGCCAACGAGCGCCGCGTGGTGCTGCCGGTGGACGAGATCGGTGCCCCGCCCTACCACAGCTACCTGCTCGGCGCGCGGGAAGACTGGCTCGACGCCAACGCCGACATCGCACGGCGTTTCCTCGCGGTCACCGCGCGCGGATTCCTCGCGGCAGCGGCCGAGCCGGAAGCCGCACTACCAGTCTACGAACGTACCATTCCCTACTTTCCCCGCGAGATGCTGGCAGAATCGCTGCGGCGCATCGCGCCCAGCTGGCTGCATCAGGGCCGCTGGGGCGAACAGCGCGAAGAGCTGCTGCAGCCCTACGCCCAGTGGCTGCATGAATACGGTGTGCTGCGCGACCCGGAAATCTGGCGCGGCGCCACCAGCAATGCCTGGCAAGTGGAGACCCCAACATGACGAAACGCCTGAGCCACGGCATGGGCCTGGAGCCGGTGGAGGCCGACTGGCCGGCACTGACCGAAGCGGAGGCCGCAGCGCTGCTGCAAGGCTTCCCGCAGGCCGGCGCCGATGCCCGGCTGACCTGGCACAGCCCGCGCCCCTTCTCCGCCGCCGCGCTGGTGGAGACCGCCAGCGGCCCGCTGTTCGTCAAACGCCATCACCCGAGCGTGCGCACGGCTGATTGGCTGGCGGAAGAGCATGCCTTCCTCGATAACCTGGCCCGACGCGGCGCACCCGTGGCGCGGGTACTGCGTGATCAGCAAGGCCACAGCGCTATCGAACGCGACGGCTGGACCTACGAAGTCCACGAGAAAGCCCAAGGCCTGGACTTGTATCGCGATGCGCTGTCCTGGACACCGTTCCAGCACAACGCTCATGCCTTCGCTGCCGGCGCCGCGCTGGCGAAACTGCACCGCGCCGCCGAAGGTTTCGACGCACCCTCGCGCACTGCCGGCGTGCTGCTGAGCAACCTGAAACTGTTCGGCGCGCCGGACCCGCTGGCCGCCATCGAAGCAACTTTCGAGCGGGCGCCCGCCCTCGCCGAGTACCTGCAGGCACGCCCCTGGAAGGAGACGCTCAGCGAGTTGCATCTGCCGCTGCAACGCGAACTGTTGCCCTACCTGCAACGCCAGCCGGCGCTGTGGACCCACAACGACTGGCATGCCTCCAACCTGCTATGGAGCGAGGACAGCCCGCAGGCGCAGGTGGTCTCGGTGCTGGACTTCGGCCTGAGCGACCGCAGTTTCGCGCTGTTCGACCTGGCCACTGCCATCGAGCGCAACCTGGTGCCCTGGCTGGAGCTGGACCAGGGCCGCGCGGCCATAGCCGACCTCGATGCCCTGGACGCCCTGCTGCAAGGCTATGCCAGCGTACGCCCGCTGAGCCGCGACGACCTGCTCGCCCTGGCGGCGCTGCTGCCGCTGGTGCACGCGGATTTCGCGCTGTCCGAAGTCATCTACTTCCACGGCATCCTCGGCTCGGCCGAAAGCGCCTCGCTGGCCTACGACAACTACCTGATCGGCCATACCCGCTGGTTCCTCGAAGCCGAAGGCCAGCGCTTGCTGAATCACCTTCGCCAACTGGCCGCCAGGGTGAACTGAGATGAACCAGCCCCTCGTCACCGTCGATTGGCTGGCCGCCAGCCTGGACGACCCGCGCCTGTGCCTGCTGGATGCCAGCGTGGAGCTGGCCGCCCCCGAGTCCGACGGCGACTACCGCGTCGAGAGCGGCCACGCAGGCTGGCTCGCCGGGCACATTCGCGACGCACGCCATGCCGATCTGCTCAACGACCTGGCCGATCCGCAAGCGTCCTTCAGTTTCGCCCTGCCTGACCCGCAAAGGGCGAAGGATGCCCTGCGGAAACTGGGCATTCACGACGATTCGCTGATCGTGATCTACGACCGCAGCGACGGCTTCTGGGCGGCGCGCCTGTGGTGGATGTTGCGCAGTCTGGGCATCGACGCGGCTGTGCTGGATGGCGGGCTGCGCGCCTGGATCGCTGCCGGTTTTTCGCTGCAACAAGGCGAATCTGTCGAGGTGGAAAGCGGCACTTTATCGAGCCCGGCGAAGTACCGGGAGGGCTTCTGGATCGACCGCCACGACGTTGAGCAAGTCGTGGCTGGCAAAGCTGACGGCACGCTGGTCTGCGCCCTGTCCGCCGCCCTGTTCGACGGCAGCGCCGTCACCCGTTACGCCCGCCGTGGGCACATTCCCGGCAGCCGCAACCTGCCGGCGCGCACCCTGTTCGACGACCACGGCCACTACCGGCGCGGCGCGGCACTGGATGAGGCCCTCGCCGGGCTGCACCGGGCCGACCCGCCGCTGTTGCTGTACTGCGGTGGCGGGATCTCCGCCGCCGCCCTCGCCCTGGCGCTGACTCTGGCCGGAGAGACGCGGGTCGCGATCTACGACGGCTCGCTGCAGGAGTGGGCCGCAGAGCCCAACCTGCCATTGACCACCGGAGCATCTCCGGCCTGACAGCCCCTCCACGGGCCAACCCGTTTCACATCCAAGGCCATCCGTTTCGCGCGGGAGGGGCTCGGCCCCGTGCATTCCCGGCGCACGCCCCGGCGATTTTCAGGAGCGTTCCATGCAGTACCTGCCGCGCCCCGCGCGCACGAGATTTCCCCTCAGCCTGCTGACCCTGGCCGTGCTGCTGGCCAGCGGTCCCGGCCACGCCGAAGATGTCACGACCCTGGATACTGTCACGGTGATCGGCCACGACACCGAGAGTTACGCCAGCAATCGCGCCTCGGTCGGCGGCTTCGGCGAAGCCCCGCTGCTGGACACGCCAGCGTCCATCTCGGTGTTCAACCAGGCCCTGCTCAAGGACCAGCAGGCGCGCCTGCTCAGCGACGTGCTGAAGAACGACGCCTCCACCGGCGAGGCCTACGCACCGGTGGGCTACTACGAGAACTTCGAGATCCGCGGCTACTCGCTCAACGCCGCCAGCAGCTACAAGATCAATGGCCGCACCATCACCGGCGAGCAGAACGTGGCGCTGGAGAACAAGGAACAGGTCGAGGTGCTCAAGGGCCTGTCCGGCCTGCAGAGCGGCGTATCCGAACCCGGCGGGGTGATCAACTACGTCACCAAGCGGCCCCAGGACGTGCGCTCGGTGACCCTCGGTACCGACGACGAAGGCGGCCGCTATGTCGCTACCGACGTCGGTGCCTGGCTCGGCAGCGAGCAGACTGTCGGCGTGCGAGTGAACCTCGCCCACGAGGACTTGCGCTCCTACATCGACCACACCGATGGCAATCGTGACTTCGCCTCCCTGGCGCTGGACTGGAACCTCTCGCCCAACGCCCTCTGGCAGTTCGACGCCGAATACCAGAACCGTCGCCAGCCCTCGGCGCCCGGCTACCAGTTGCTCGGCGGCACGGAGCTGCCCCACGGCATCGACCCGCACGATCGACTCGGCTACCAGAGCTGGGCCGACCCGGTGCGCATCGAGTCGCTGAATCTCAACACACGCTTCGAGTACCGCTTCGACGACGCCTGGACCGGTACCCTCAGCGCCTCGCGCAGCCGCGTGGTGATCGACGACTACAGCGCCTTCCCCTGGGGCTGCTACGGCGCGGTCAGCTGCGCCGATTCCGCCGTGCCGAACTACTTCAGCCCGGAGGGCGACTACGACCTCTACGACTTCCGCAGCCCTGACGACACCCGCCGCAACGACGAGCTGGAAGCCGCCCTGCACGGTCAGTTCGCCACCGGCTGGCTACGCCACGAGCTGACTGTCGGCACCTCGGCCTTCCGCCGTGTGCTGGACAGCCGCCCGGAGCTCAACGAATGGGTCGGCACCGGCAACATCTACACCGGCATCGGCGCCGTGGAGCCCTTCGACGGCGAGCCCGGCCACAGCTATCGCCACCTCGACAGCCGCCAGTACGGCCTGTTCGCCAGCGACCGCATCTCCTTCAATGACCAATGGCAGGTCGTGCTGGGCGGGCGCCAGGTGCGCCTGGACGAACGCACCTTCGACAGCGACGGCGACACCACCCGGCATACCCGCCGCACGGAGTTCCTGCCCAACGGCGCGGTGATCTTCAAACCGCGTGCGGACATCTCGATCTACGGCAGCTACAGCAAGGGCCTGTCGCTGGGCGGCGAAGCGCCGTGGTTTGCCAGCAATGCCGGCGATACCCTGGCGCCCACCTCCTCGCGCCAGGTCGAGTTCGGCATCAAGCAGGAACTGCCCGGCTTCGACTGGAGCGCCGCGCTGTTCCAGATCCACCAGGCGTACCAGTTCGCCCGGCCCAACGGCGACGGCACCTTCACCTACGTGCAGCAAGGCCAGCAGAAGAACAGCGGGCTGGAGTTGTCCGCCAGTGGCCGGGTAACCTCCGCGCTGCAATTGAGCGGCAGCGTCGCGGCGATCCGCTCGCGGGTGGTCAACAGCGGTACCGACGACTACGAAGGGCACCAGGCGATCAACGTCCCGCGCCTGCGCGCCAGCCTGCAGGCGGACTATGCGCTGGCCGGCGTGCCGGGGCTTTCGCTGCTCGGCGCGGCGCGCTACAGCGGTGCCAAGTACGCCGACCGCGATGGCGCGGTGGAGGTCGGCGGCTACACCGTCTATGACGCCGGGGCACGCTTCAGCACGCGCATCGGCGACTACCCGACCGTGCTGCGGCTGAGCGTCGACAACCTGTTCGACAAGCGCTACTGGCGCGATGTCGGTGAATATTTCGGCGACGGCTACCTGTTCCAGGGTGCGCCGCGCACGGCTCGCCTGACGGCGAGCGTCAACTTCTGAGGTAAGCGCAAGATGTCTGCTCTGGAAATCATCGCGGTGATCGTCAACGTGCTCGGCGTCTGGCTTACCGCCCGGCGCATCCGCTGGTGCTGGCCGGTGAACGTGGTGGCAGTGCTGCTCTACGCGTGGATATTCTTCAGCGTGAAGCTCTACTCCGACATGCTCCTGCAGCTGGTCTTCGTGGTGCTGCAGTTCTACGGCTGGTGGCAATGGAGCAAGGGCGGCAGCGACCACGGCAAGGTGCGCGTCGAACGCCTGCCCTTCTCCACCGCTCTCACCAGCTGCCTGGCCGGTGCGCTGGGCGCCCTCGCCCTGGGCTGGGCGATGCACACCCACACCGACGCCGCCCTGCCCTGGATGGACGCCGCGCTGACCGCCTTCAGCCTGGTGGCGAGCTTCTGGGCGGCGCGCAAGTACGTCGCCAGCTGGTGGCTGTGGATCATCCTCGACGTGCTCTACACCGGGGTCTTCCTCTACAAGGCGCTGTACCTCACCGCCGGACTCTACGCCGGCTTCGTGGTGCTGGCGATCTACGGCCTGCTGGCCTGGCAGCGCGAACTGCATGACCAACCGCCCAGCGCTCCGGCACTGGCCGGCAACTCCTGAGGGCCGCCATGCTCTACCAGGCCATCCCGCCGCACTACGCGCGCATCCGCGACCAGCTGGCGGCGGACATCGCCCAGGGGCGCTTCCTCGCCGGGCAGAAACTGCCGCCCGAGCGCGACCTCGCCGAGCGTTTCGAGTGCACCCGCGTGACCCTGCGCCAGGCCCTGCAGCAGCTGGAAACCGAGGGCCTGATCTACCGCGAGAACCGCCGCGGCTGGTACCTCAGCCCGCCGCGCATCGACTACGACCCGACGCGGCTGGTCAGCTTCATGGACTACGTTCGCCGGCAAGGCCGCGAGCCGCTGACCGAATTGCTGAGCGCCGAACGCCGTCGCGCCGGTGCCTGGCTGGCCGCGCGCATGGGCCTGCCCTCGCCGGACGAACCGGTGTTCCGCCTGCACCGCCGCCGGCTTATCGACGGCCGCCCGGTGCTGGTGGAGATCAACACCCTGCTCGCCAGCTGGTGCCCGGACCTGCTCGACGCGCGCCTGGACCGTTCGCTGACCACCGTACTGCGCGAGCGCTTCGGCAAGGTGCAGACGCGCTGCACGCTGAACCTGCGCCTGGGCACCGTCAACGACGACCAGGCCGAGCTGCTGCAACTGGCCTCGGGCGCCAGCAACCTGGTGCTGGAACGGCTGAACTACGCAGAAGACGGCCTGCTGGTGGAGTTCGACCAGGAATTCTGGCGGCCGGACGCCGTGTCGGTGGCCGTGCAGGCGGATTTCCCGTCGCGACCGTTATAGCTGAATAAGTAATTACCAAATGCTAATTCAGTATTTCTTGTTCTAACAGAATCGCGGCTAGGCTAGCTCCAACTTCACCGCCACCGGCTTGTCTGCAAGCCTTCTGGAGCCGCCATGGACCGCACCGACAACATCATCGACCTCGCCCGCCACCGCACGCGCCGTCAGGCACGCCGCCAGGCCGAGCTGATGTGGATGCTGTACGCGCAGCGCGCCGGTTACGACGCCTTCCAGATCGTCCAGCAAAGCCGCGACAGCGGCCGCCGCGAGGCCTGAGCCATGGGCCTGCCGCTCGCCACGGAGCTGCCCGCCGTGGCGTTTGACGCCGAGCCCGGCACGCCCGAAGACCCTATCGGCGAGCGCGTGGCCAGCAACCTGCTGCGCCTGCGTGCCAAGCGCAACCTCTCCCTCGACGGCCTCGCCCGCCTGTGCGGCGTGAGCCGTACCATGCTCGCGCAGATCGAATCCGGGCGCAGCGTCCCGTCGATCAAGGTGCTGTGCAAGATCGCCCAGGGCCTGAAGGTCTCGGTCGCCGCCTTCCTCGACGACCGCGCCTTCGAAGGCGTGGCCGTACTGCCCGCGCGCGACAGCAAGCGCCTGGTCAGTGGTGACGGCGCCTTCGTCAGCCGCGCACTGTTCCCCTTCGACGTCTCGCGCCAGGTGGAATTCTACGAACTGCGCCTGAAGGGCCTGGCCACCGAACACTCCACCGGCCACGCACCGGGCACCCAGGAAAACCTCGTAGTCGCCCAGGGCGTGCTGGAAATCAGCGTCAACGAAGAACGCTTCCTCCTCGGCACCGGCGACTCCATCCTGTTCTACGCCGACCAACCGCACAGCTACCGCAACCCGGCGGATAGCGAGGCGGTGGCCTACCTCGTCACGACTTACGCCGAACGACTGGACTGAGTCGTCAGGCAAAAAAGCAAAAGGCCCGGCAGGTTCCCCCGCCGGGCCTTTCAGCGCCCCGCGATCAGCAGGTGCAGCACATCATCGGCATGCCGTTGCAGCTCATCATCATCGGCATGCCGCAGTCCATCATCTTGTTCATCAGCATGCAGCAGTTCTTCAGCATGTCCATGCTCATGCCGTGCATCGGCATCATCTTGCACAGCATCATGTCGCCCTGCATGGAGCACTCCATCATGCACTTCATGGCGGGCATGCCCATGTTCATGCCCATCATGGGCATCTGCATCATCGGGTTCATCATGCCCATCATCGGCATCATGGCCATGGCGGACTGGGACATGCCCATCATCATCAGGTTGCCGCAGTGCATCATCATCGGCATGCCGCAGTTCATCATCATCGCCATCATCTCGGCGCTGTTGCGGAACATGGCCATTTCCATGCCCATGGCCGGCTTCATCTTGCACATCATGCCGTCGTCGAGCATTTCGCATTCCATGGTCGCCATCATCATCGGCATGCCCATCATCGGCATCATGGCGTTGGTGTTCATCGGCATCTGCATGGCGTTCATCATGGTGGAGCTCCCTGAATCGATTGGAATGAAGTGCTGCGAATGGGGCCGATTCTAGGAAGGCGCGGCGGCGGGACAAGATGGCGGGGGAACGGCGGTTTCTGTCGCGTCTTCTCGCGGTTCTGGCTCGATGGTGACGTTGTTGTTCGCGATGGTTTTAGTTACGACGCTAAAACGAATTCCAGCGAATTCTTGAAGCGAATTTCAGCAACATGGATATCCCATCCAGTGCTTAGCAAAGAACCGTAGTGAATATTGAATCTAACCAGCTCGCAAAAACTTCGTTTCCGGCGGAGAGCCACGTCCTAGAGGGCTTCAACACCATCCACAGAGACGCAAAATCAGGCATATGGGAATGCGTTTTTAATATTTAAGGAAATAACAGACGAGCTTCTATAGTGGCGGTTTGGTCCAACTGTCATCTCATCGCAAGGAAGTCCCATGCTCCGCCACCTGCTCGCCGCCAGCCTCGCCCTGGCGCTGTTCGGCTGCGCCACCCCGCCCGCTCCCTCCGTCCATACCACCAACCCTTCCACCTCCACACTGCAGGGCGACCCCACGCGGCCGGCGCAGGCGCAGTGGCTGCGCACCGAGTTGTATTTCGCGCTGGGCCAGGAGGACGGCAAGGAGAAGATCAGCGAGCAGCGCTGGCGGCAGTTCCTCGACCAGGAGGTGACGCCGCGCTTCCCCGACGGCTTCACCGCCTACGATGCCTACGGCCAGTGGCGTGACCATGGGGCGCCGGCGCCGGAGCGGTTGAGCACCAAGGTGATCGTGATCCTGCATGAGGACAGCGCCGCGCGCGGCCAGGACATCGAGGCGATCCGCCTGGCGTGGAAGCGCATCACCGGCGACCTCTCCGTGCTGCGCCTGTCGCAACCGGCGCAGGTTTCCTTCTGATGAGCGAATTCCGCGAAACGCTGTACGCGGGTTACGCCCAGGCGCTGACCATCGATGAGCCGATCTACGAGGGCAACACCGGCCAGCAGGCCGTGCAGGTGTTCCGCAACCGGCGCTTCGGCCGTGTGCTGACGCTGGATGGCGTGGTGCAGACCACCGAGGCGGACGAGTTCGTCTACCACGAGATGCTCGCCCACGTGCCGATTCTCGCCCATGGCGCGGTGCGCCGCGTGCTGGTGATCGGCGTCGGCGACGGCGGCATCCTGCGGGAGATCGTGCGGCATGCGGGCATCGAGGAGATTGTCGCGGTGGAGATCGACCCGCAGGTGGTCGAACTGTGCCGCGAGCTGTTGCCGAATCATTCGGCCGGCGCGCTGGACGATCCACGTCTGCGGCTGGTCTACGCCGATGGCCTGGAGTACCTCGCGCAGAGCCGCGAAAGCTTCGACCTGATCCTCTGCGATTCGACCGATCCGGGCGGCCCGGCAGCGAGCCTGTTCACCACCGCCTTCTACCGCAACTGCCAGCAGCGCCTGGGCGCCAGCGGCATCCTCGCCACGCAGAACGGCGTGCCCTTCCTCCAGCCGGAGGAACTGGGCGGCACGGCGCGGCGGTTGGCGGACAGCTTCGCCGACTGGGGTTTCTTCCATGCGGCGGTGCCGACCTACATCGGCGGCAGCATGGCCTTCGGCTGGGCGTCGAACAGCGAGAAGGTGCGCCGCACCGACCTGGAAACCCTGCGCCAGCGCTTCGCCAGAAGCGGCCTGGTAACCCGTTACTACACACCCGAGGTGCACCAGGCGGCGTTTGCCCTGCCGCGCTACATGCTCGACCTGATCGAGGCCGGGCTTCAGCGCGACAGCTGAGGGTTGTCCAGGCGCTGCGGCGTCCAGTCCGGATCGCGAGCGCGAACCGGGCTGCTGACCTGCAGCACCGCGGTGCCGAAACGCTGCTTGAAGTCCGCGCCGATCTGCGCCAGCGCCTGGCGGGTGTAAGGGTTGTCGGCGTGGATGAGGATCAGCAGCCGCGAGGGCAGCTTCTCCGGTCCGCCGCTGGGGCCGCGCCACTGGCCGTGCAGGTCGAGCCAGCTCAAACCATCGGGGAAGCGCGGCGTCACCTCACGGGCGAGGAAGTCCTCCCACTGCGACAGTTCCACCGCTTCCAGGTAGAGCTCGGTGCGCAGCATGCGCCGGCCGCTGGCTTCGCCACTGGCATTGGCAGCGGGTTCGTTTAGCCACAGGCCGACCAATGCCGCCAGCAGGACGGCCACGGCGCCATTGCGCCAGAGTGCTTTCGCGCGCATCACACGCCCTCCCCCGACCAGCTTTGCGCCTGCTCCGTTCGCGGGCGCAGGACGAGTTGAAGTACGGCGCCCAGCGCCAGCACAGCGACGCCGAGCAAGGCACCCCAGCCGACATAGGCGACGCTGGAATACAGCATGTACAGGCACACCGCGAGGAAGCCCAGCGGCAGCCACGGGTAGAGCGGCACGCGGATCGGCCGGGGCACTTCCGGGTGGCGGCGGCGCAGGACGATCAGCGCCACGCTGCTCAGGCTGAGGAACAGCCAGTACACCGGGGTCATGTACTCCACCATGGTGTTGAAGCCGTGGCCGCTCCAGCCGCCGACCGCGATCAGCAGCAGCGCCACCAGCCCCTCGGCCAGCAGTGCCGCGCGCGGTACGCCGTGGCGCACGTCCCAGCGGCCGAGCACGCGCAGCGCCGGCACGTCGCTGGCGGCGGCGTAGGTGGTGCGGCTGCCGACGATCAGCGTGGAGTTGATGCTGGCGACGGCGGAGACCACCACCACCGCCATGATCAGCCCGATGCCCGGCGCTCCAAACGCCAGTCCAAGCAGTTCCAGTGCCGGCGCACCGCTGGCGGCCAGGCCGTCGAAGCCCAGGCCGCGAATGAACGCCCAGTTCAGCGCCAGGTAGATCAACAGCAAGGCCGCCAGTGCGCCGAGCATGGCAGTGAAGATGCCCCGGCGGTTGTCGCGCAGCTCCGCCGACAGCGTGGCTGCGTCGCTCCAGCCACCGAAGGCGAGGAAGACGTAGATCAGCGCGGCGGAGAACCCGGCGACACCGACCTGCTCGGGCTCCACCGGCGGTGCTACGGGCGGGACGAAGCCACGCCACTCCAGCCACAGGCCGGCGCCGACGATACCCAGGAAGCCTGCCGCCACCAGCACCACCAGGCCGGCCTGGGTGCCGAAACTGGTACGCCAGCCGATGAGGTTGAGCACCACCAGCGCGGCGACCAACCCGCCCGCCAGCAGCACATTGCCCAGTTGGCCGAGACCGAGCAAAGCACTGAAGTGATCGGCGAAGAGGAACGCCATCAGCGCGATCCACCCGGTGTGCAGGATGGCAAAGCGCGACCAGGCGAACAGGAAGCCCACCCGCTGGCCGTAGGCGCGTTCGAGGAAGTGGTAATCGCCACCGGGATGGGCGAAGGCCGAGGCCATCTCCACGTAACACAGCGCGCCGACCATCGACAGCACTCCGCCGAGCACCCACACCAGGTAGAAGTGCTCCTGGCCGACGTTGAGCGCCACAGTGGGTGCGGTCTTGAGGATGTCGCTGGTGATCACCATGCCCAGCGTCAGCAGCAGCGCGTGGACGGCGCCCAGGTGCCGGCGCGGGCCGGCCGGCGTGTCAGCGGCGAAGTTGTCAGCCATGAGTCGGCTCCGCAAAAGTAGTCGGGGCCGCAGTGCGGCCCCTTTGATTTTCAGAAGAGCGGATCAGAACGAATAGCTCGCGCGGGCGTAGTAGTACGCACCGTTGGAGCCGATCGGCGAGAGCACGTCGTACGGCAGGTTGCCGCCGTAGTTGATCTCCGAGCTGGAGCGTTCCGGGTAGTTGTCGGTGAGGTTGTTGCCGCCCACCGCCAGGCTGAACTGCGGGGTGAACTTGTAGGCCACCTCGGCATCCAGCTGCCACACCGCGCCATAGGTCTGCTCCGGGTGGTAGCCATCACCGAAGTCGAACACGCGGGTGGTTTCGCCCTGCCGGGTCAGGCGGCCGAGCAGGTTCCACTGCGCATCGCTCCAGGTGGTGGTGAGGATGAAGCGGTCCTTGGGCGCAGCGTCGGTGAGCGTGTTGCGCTCCTCCACACCGACCAGCGCGTCGTCGCCGATGCCCAGGTTGCTGAGCTGTTGCGGGGTCGCCTTGGTGCTGCGCACCTTGGTGTGGTTGTAGGTATACGCGGTGGTCACGCCCAGCTGGCCGCCGACGAAGGGCTGGTGGTAGTTGAGCACCAGCTCGGCGCCATCGGTGCGGGTGTCGGCGGCGTTGGTGAAGAAGTTCACGTCATGCACGCCGGCCACGCCGAAGTTGTCCTGGATGAACTGTTCCATGGCGTCGCTGCCGATGCGCTGGGACAACGTAATGCGGTCATCGACGTCGATGCGGAAGACATCGAAGGACAGGTCGAAGCGATCATTGAGCTGCGCGGTCAGGCCCAGGCTGAAGTTCTTCGAGGTCTCCGGGTCGAGCTTCTCGGCGCCCAGCGCGCGGGCGATCGGATCGTTCACCGAGAGCACGCGGATATCGGTCAGGGTGCCGCCGTCGCCGAAGTTGCTGGTGGTGCTCTGGTAGCCGACCTGGGCCAGCGACGGCGCGCGGAAGTTGGTGGATGCCGCGCCGCGCAGGGCCAATACCGGGGTCAACTGATAGCGCCCGCTGAGCTTGCCGGTGAGCTTGCTGCCGGCATCGTCGTAGCGTTCCCAGCGTGCAGCGGCATCGACGAAGAACTTGTCGGTGAGGTCCCCCGACAGATCGATGTAGGTGCCGAAGACATTGCGATCGATATCCGACTCTTCGCTGGGGCGCAGGCCGTTGGCGCCGTCAGCGCCGACGCCGTAGTACGAGGCCGCGTCGCCGGCAGTGGTGATGTAGTTTTCGTAGCGGTACTCGCCGCCGAGCGCGAGCACGAAGGGCCGCCCGGCAAGGCTCAGTTCACGGCTCAGGTCGAGGTTGGCGACGCTCTGGCGCAGCTCGTAATCACCGGTGTCGAACTTGGTCGGCGTGTCTTCACCCAGGGAGGCGTTGAGGGTGCGCCGGGTCGAGGATTCGAAGCGGTTGCGGCCATGGGTGACGCTGGCGTCGTAGTCCCAGGTGTCGGCGATCAGCCCCTTGTAGCCGAGCGTGCCGGAGAGGTCGAGGTTGTCGCCCAGGGACTGCGGCAGGTAGCCATTGGGATAGATCTCCGGGTGCTCATCCGGATAGCGGTAGAACTCCGCGCCAGTGGTATGACGCTCGTTGTACAGGCCAAAGGAATAGAGCTTGCCGCTGCCGAGGGCAACGTCGCCGTTGAACCAGGCGTTGACGTCGCGTGCCACACCATCGCCCATCACGTAATTGCGCTGCCCGGGGGTATCGGCGAAGCCGTCGTAGCCCGCGCGGTTGGTCGGTTCGCGGTTGATGAACTCGGCACCGCCGCGGACGAAGCCATCCTCACCCAGACGCGTACCGGCCTTGGCCGCGGTATAGGAGTTCTGGCCGTCGGTGGTGGTCTTGCCGATGGCGTCCTGGTGCGTGTGGTACGCGCCGTAGCTGGTGGTCACCTCGCCGCCCTCGGGAGCGTCATCGAGGATAATGTTGATCACCCCGGCGATGGCGTCGGAGCCGTACTGCGCACCGGCGCCGTCGCGCAGCACTTCGATGCGCTTGATGGCGCTGATGGGGATCGAGTTGAAGTCCACCGGCGCGGTGCCGCGGCCGATCTTCGACGAGTCGTTGACCAGCGCCGAGGTGTGCTGGCGCTTGCCATTGATCAGCACCAGCACCTGGTCCGGGCTCATGCCGCGCAATTGCGCGGCGCGCACATGGTCGGCGCCACCGGAGTTGGACTGACGCGGGAAGTTGAAGGACGGCAGCAGCGTCGCCAGGGCCTGGCCCAGTTCGCCGCCGACGGCGCCGGTGGATTGCAGGTCCTGCGCGGTCAGCACGTCCACCGGTACGGGGGAATCGAGCAGGGTGCGGTTGTTTCCGCGGGTGCCGGTGACCAGTACGGTCTCAAGCTTGGTGGTGGCCTCGGGGGTCGACGAGCTTTCGTCGGCGTGCGCGGAGGCCTGGGCGATGACCGAGGCCACCGCAACGGCAATAAGGGAACGGGATAACACGCGAAATACTCCTGTCTCGCTTAAAGAGCGCCACTCGCCGTTGGCGGCGAGTCCGGAACTCCGCTTTTTTGGGTTCTTTTGACTTGAGCGGTTGGTGTCGGAAGTCCGGAAACCGCGAGCGACTGTCCTCCTCAGGGTGGAGAAAACAGTGCTCGGGAAAACGCTCCAGGTGTCACGGCCGGTCACGTTTCGTGATGAGCGAAAAGGCGCGGCTCTCGGTATCGCGGGTCATCCCTGACCCGATGGGGAAGGCGTCATCCTAGCTAGTGGCAGAATGCTTTTAAACGAATAAAAAATGCTTTGTTTATAACCGGTTATGCTGTTCGCAGGGCAACAGTTCCGAGTGTTCGCCCGGCAACAGCGGTGCGCTTCAATCGAAGGCTTTGCGCTCCCACTCATCCTCGGGAATATCCAGCGCCTCGCCGGAAAAACGCTCCTCACGAAACGGGTCGGCGTCGTTGTGAAAGCCATTGCGTTCCCAGAATCCGAGACGATCGCTGTCGCTGAACTCCAGCTCGCGCAGCCACTTCGCGCTCTTCCAGAAATAGCGCCCGGCAATCACCAGCCGCAGCGGCCAACCATGCACCGGGGTGAGTGGTTCGCCGGCGTAATGCGTGGCGAGCAGGCTGTCCGGGCGCAGCAGGTGTTCCAATGGCAGGTTGGTCTCGTAGTCATGATCGGCATAGGCCATGACGAACTGCCCGGCTGGCTCCACACCGTAGTGCGCAAGCAGATCGGCCAGGTGCACGCCGCGCCAGGCGGTGTCGAACTTCGACCAGCGCGTGACGCAATGGATATCGCAGACCAGTTCGCGCTGCGGCAGCGCCAGCAGGTCATCGAGGCTCAGCTCCAGCGATAGCGCCCCCGGATTTTGCCAAGACAACGCACCGGACAGGCGCAGGCGCCAGGTTTCCCGTGCGTACTCCGGCACCTCGCCTTCATGGAGGATCGGAAAGCGCTCGGTCAGCACCTGCCCCGGCGGCAGGCGCGCGCCGTAACACGGGTCGCCCTTGGGCGAGCGCGCCTTCTTCAGGCGCCCGGCCTTGTCGTGCATCGCCCAACCCTCAGTTCGCCAGCGGGATCCACGGCGCTTGCGCCACTTTCTGCGCCTCGCCGAAGGCCGGTACCTTGCGCGCCAGGTCGCGGACGTTCTTCACGTCCAGGTCCAACAGTTGCTGGCGGGTAATCAGGGTCGGCGGTACCAGCACCTGCTCGCCCGGATTCTCCCCGGCGATGCGCAGCGCCAGGCTGCGTACGCTGATGGCGCCGGCGACTTCCGGATTGACCGCGGCGGTGGCGCTCCAGGCGCTCCCCTCCTCCTTCATGATCTGGATATCGGCGGTAGAAATGTCGGCGCTGTAGATCTTCACCTGCTTGCCCAGGCCGGCTTCGTCCACGGCGATCTTCACGCCCTTGGCGAACTCATCGAACGGCGCGAAGAACACGCTGATGCCAGGGTTGGCCCGCAGCACTGCGCTGGCCTGATCGGCCACCGAGTTGGCAATCGGTGCATTCAGCGTACCGAAGCGCGCCTTCTCGACGATGCCGGGGTTCTCGGCCTTCACCTGGCGCCAGATTTCGTCGCGGCGCTCCATGGGGGTGAAGCCGTCGATGTACACGTAGCCGGCCTCGAAGGCGTTGCCGTTGTCCTGCAGCACCTGCTTGAGTGCCAGGCGCGCCAGCTCGCGGTGGTCCTGCTCGACGCGGGTGATGCGCGGGTCGTTCACGTCGACGTCGAAGGTCACCACCTTGATGCCCTTGGCCAGCGCCTTGTCGATGGAATCCTTGAGGGTTTCCGCCAGGCCGAGCTGGACGATGATGCCGTCCACACCCAGATCAATGGCCTGCTCCAGCATCTCGCGCTGGGTGGCCGCCTGCTGGCGGGCGTCGAACACGCGCAGCTTCACGTCCAGCGCATCGGCCTGCTTCTCCACGCCGCGCAGATAGGCCTCGGGGAAGTCGCCGGAGAACAGATAGCCGACCAGAGCGATCTGCACGCCGCCCTTGTCGAAGGGTGCTGGTGCGCCGGGCAAGCCAGCCGCTACCGCGCTGGCTGCGCCGGACAACAACAGGCCGGCGGCGAACAGCGCGCGCAGGGTTTTGCCGGGGGTGAATTTCATCCATTGAATCTCCGAAAAAGAATGCGATCAGCGCCCGCGCCGGGCCAGACCGAAAGTGAACATGAGGGCCGAAACCAGCACGGCGCCCTTGACGAAATCCTGTGCGTAGTAAGGTGCGTTGAGCATGGTCAAACCATTGAGCAGAGTCGCCACCAGCACCGCTCCCACCAGCGTTCCGAAGGCGTTGGGCTTCTGCGCGCCGAGCACGGCAAAGCCGATCAGCGCGGCGCCGAGGGCATCGAGCACCAGCCCGTTGCCGGAACTGACGTCGCCACGCCCCAGGCGCGCTGCCAGCAGCAATCCACCCAGCGAAGCGAGCAGCGCCGAGAGCACGTAGGCGAGCAGCTTGTAGCGCTCCACCGGCGCACCGGCGAGGCGCGCGGCCTGCTCGTTGCCGCCGATGGCGTAGAACAATCGGCCAGGCCGCGTACGTTCGAGGAACAGCCAGACCAGCAGCGCGCAGCCGAGCATGATCACCACCGGCACCGGCACGCGGTCCCACAGCTGGGCGCGGCCCAGAGCGAGGAACCAGCTGGCGAAGGCGCCCGGTGCTTCGTCGCCGCTGGGCAAGGTCATGCCCACGGCGATGGAGCGGCCGCCGGTGGGAATCAGTTGCACGCCCACCACCAGGAACATGCTGCCGAGAGTGGCGAGGATGTCCGGCACACGCATGCGCACGATCAGCCAGCCATTGAGTAGCCCGACCAGGGTGCCGAGGCCGAGGCTGATGAGGATTGCCGCCATCGGCCCCCAGTCCAGCACCACCATCACGTAGCTGGCGGTCATCAGGCTCAGCGCGGCGACCGCGCCGATGGACAGGTCCAATCCGCCCACGGCCATGCTCAGGGTCACGCCCAGGGCGAGCAGCGCGACGATGGATACCGACTGCAGCACCAGGAACAGGTTGCCGACCCGCAGGAAGGCCGGCTCCAGCAGCGCGAACACCAACACCAGCAGGGCCAGCAGCAGGAGCAGCGCGTAATGGATGAGAAAATCGAGCAGGCGCGCGACGGACGACGTCGCCGGGCTGCCCACGGCAGTTCTAGACACGCGCGGCTCCTTGGCGTGAAGAGTGGGTTTGGCTGGGCGCCAGGTGGGCGACGATTTCGCTGCGTTGCAGATCGTGCCGGGGCAGTTCGGCGACCACCGCGCCGTCGCGCACGATGAGGATGCGGTCGGCAATTTCCAGGGCTTCGTCCGGGTCGCTGCAGATCACCAGCGTGGCGCGGCCCGTGGCGCTGGCACGGATGCGCTGGCCGATATCGCGGCGGGCGCGCACGTCGACGCCCTGGAAGGGTTCGTCGAGGATCAGCACGCGGCCCTGCCCCAGCAGCCAGCGGGCGAGAATGACCTTCTGCTGGTTGCCGCCGGAGAGCAGTTCCAGCGCGGCTTCGATGCAATCTCCCTGGATAGCAGGCCCCTTGATGCCGAGCGCTTGAATCTGCTCGGCAACTTTGGCGCGCTCGGCGCGGCGGTCGATGAAGCCGAAGCGCGTGAAGTTGCGCAGGAACGGCAAGGTCATGCTGGCGCGCACCGAGAAGCCCGGCACCCGCGAATTGCTTGCGCGGTCCTCGGCGGCGAAGAACACCCCGGCGGCGATGGCTTCGCGCGGCGTGCGCGGCAGCCAGTCGTGCCCATCGAGGCGGATCGACCCGACGTGGTGCCGGCGCAGGCCGAACAGCACTTCGGCGATCTCGCTCTTGCCAGCGCCAAGCAGGCCGGTCAGGGCGACCACTTCCCCCTCGTGCAGGTCCAGGTCGAACGCGGCACTCTGCGCATCGAGCTGCCAATCGCGCAGGGCAAGCACGGTTTCGCCGCGTTCGAGCGGCTGTAACTGCACCTCGCCCAGCGCGGCGCCGAGCATGGATTCCACGGCGGCGCCCAGGTCCAGCGGTGCATTGAATTCACCGACCAGACGCCCGTCACGCAGCACCAGCGCGCGGTCCGCCACGCGTTGCAGATCGGACAGTCGATGGGAGATGTAGAGGATCGCCACGCCGCGCTCGCGCAGGCGGTCAATGAGATGGAACAGACGCTCGGCCTCGACGGTCGACAGCGATGCGGTGGGCTCGTCGAGGATCAACAGACGCGGTTTCAGCGCCAGCGCGCGGGACAGGATCACCAATTGCCGCTCGGCGGTGCCCAGGTTTTCGATGGGCGCTTGAAGTGGCAGATGCAGCTCCAGGCCGGCGGCGATCTCAGCCGCGCGCTTGAGTGCTTCTCCCGGACGGAAAAACAGGGAGCCGGGGGCGCCGCAGAGTTCATCCAGCAGGAGGTTTTCGGCGACACTCAGGCCAGGCACTACGCCCTGCTCCACCTGCTGGTGCACGGCGACTATGCCGTGCCGGCGTGCGTCGTGGGGCGAGGCGAAACGGGCTTGCTCGCCGTCGATCAACAACCGGCCGGAATCGTGGGCATGGGAACCGGCGAGAATCCTCACCAGCGTCGACTTGCCCGCGCCATTGGCGCCGAGCAGGGCGAGCACCTCGCCGGGGCGGATTTCAAGGTCCACATCGACCAGCACGCGGTTTTCGGCAAAAGACTTGCCGACGCCCTCGAGGCGGAGGAATGCAGTGGAAGCGGACTGGGCAGGCATGGGGCTCTCGATACGACGCAAAAGAGCGAGAGCGTCGTTTCAGAGCTTCGCCATTGGACTGAGTGGCGATTCTTTTATAATCTCAAATCATGCATCAACTAATTTTTAATATCGTTTATGCATATGCTAACAACCACCCGAGCAAGGCGACGCGCACTGTTTACCCAGCAACAGCAGCCGGCGAAAACGGCTGACGCGGCGCGGATCGGGCGGGTAGCATCCACGGCATTCAACCCACAAGGTGAGCACTCGAGATGGCGAACGATACCTACACTCCACCCCGCGTCTGGACATGGGACAAGAGCAACGGCGGCGCCTTCGCCAGTATCAACCGGCCCATCGCCGGCCCCACCCACGACAAGCGGCTGCCACGCGGCAAGCATCCGTTGCAGCTGTATTCGCTGGCCACACCCAATGGCGTGAAGGTCACCATCCTGCTCGAGGAACTGCTGGAGCTGGGCGTGACCGAAGCCGAGTACGACGCCTGGCTGATCAAGATCGGCGACGGCGACCAGTTCGGCAGCGGCTTCGTCGAGATCAACCCGAACTCGAAGATCCCGGCCCTGCTGGATACCAGTGTCACACCGGAGCAGCGCGTCTTCGAATCCGGCTCGATCCTGGTGTACCTCGCGGAAAAATTCGGCCACTTCCTGCCCAAGGAACTGGCCCAGCGCACCGAGACGCTGAACTGGCTGTTCTGGCAGATGGGCAGTGCGCCCTTCCTCGGCGGCGGCTTCGGCCACTTCTACGCCTATGCGCCGGAGAAGTACGAGTACCCGATCAACCGCTACGCCATGGAGGTCAAGCGCCAGCTCGACGTGCTCGACCGCCAGCTCGCCGAAAACCGCTACATCGCCGGCGACGAGTACAGCATCGCCGACATGGCCATCTGGCCCTGGTACGGCGCGCTGCTGAACAACCAGGTGTATGAAGCCGCGGAATTCCTCGACGTGGAGAGCTACACCCATGTACGCCGCTGGACCGACGAAATCGCCGCACGCCCGGCGGTGCAACGTGGCCGGCGGGTAAACCGCACCTGGGGCGATGATGCATTGCCGGAGCGGCACAGTGCGGAGGATTTCAAGAAGTGATGCGTTTGAGCCTGTAGGAGCGAGCTTGCTCGCGAACCCACCCAGCGCCGGAATCGTCCACTCCTCCTGGTTCAGGCCCTTCTCTGCTTAGTGATGGCGAACGCGGACGGATTCCGCACCCACGTAGCCTGATGCTTTGTAAGCGGACCTTGTCCGCGATTGGCCTGCCACAGAGCCCGGTTCGAACGGTTCGCGAGCAAGCTCGCTCATACAGATCCGGGCGACTTCTGTTTGCTTGTGAAGTTTTCCAGAGCGACTTCCGAGCACTCCGGACTGCCCCGTTCAGAAGGCCGCGTTACCTGGGGTGATGGTGCGTTGCCGGAGCGGCACAGCGCGGAGGATTTCAAGAAGTGATGCGTTTGAGCCTGTAGGAGCGAGCTTGCTCGCGAACCCACCCAGCGCCGGAATCGTCCACTCCTACTGGTTCGGGTCTTTCTCTGCTGAATGAGGGCGAACGCGGACGGATTCCGCACCCGCGTAGCCTGATGCTTTGTAAGCGGACCTTGTCCGCGATTGACCAGCCAGCACGCTCGGCTCAAAGGTTCGCGAGCAAGCTCGCTCCTACAGGTAAGGGCGACTTCTGTTTGCTTGTGAAGTTTTCCAGAGCGACTTCCGAGCACTCCGAACTGCCCCGTTCAGAAGGCAGCGTTACCTGGGGTGATGGTGCGTTGCCGGAGCGGCACAGCGCGGAGGATTTCAAGAGGTGACGCGTTTGAGCCTGTAGGAGCGAGCTTGCTCGCGAACCCACCCAGCGCCGGAATCGTCCACTCCTACTGGTTCGGGTCTTTCTCTGCTGAATGAGGGCGAACGCGGACGGATTCCGCACCCACGTAGCCTGATGCTTTGTAAGCGGACCTTGTCCGCGATTGGCCTGCCACAGAGCCCGGCTCGAACGGTTCGCGAGCAAGCTCGCTCCTACAAAAAAGCAAAAAAGCAAAAAAGCAGAAAAGCAGAAAACCGGAGCCTCACAGGAGGCTCCGGTTTTCATTTCAGCGGGCGGTTACTTGCCAGCAGTCAGCGTGCTGTAGGCAGTGATCAGGTTGCGGTAATCCGGAATGTGGTTCGAGCACAGCGCCGCCAGGCCTTCGATGTCGTTGCGCCAGTCGCGGTGCAGTTCACAGGCCACGCCGAACCAGGTCATCAGCTGCGCACCGGCCGCTTCCATCCGGCGCCAGGCGGCGTCGCGGGTCATCTCGTTGAAGGTGCCGGAAGCATCTGCCACCACGAACACATCGAAACCTTCCGCCAGGGCCGACAGCGCCGGGAACGCCACGCACACCTCGGTCACCACACCAGCGATGATCAGCTGCTTCTTGCCGGTGGCCTTCACCGCCTTGACGAAGTCCTCGTTGTCCCAGGCGTTGATCTGGCCGGGGCGGGCAATGTACGGCGCGTCCGGGAACTGCGCTTTCAGCTCGGGCACCAGCGGGCCGTTGGGGCCGGTTTCGAAGCTGGTGGTGAGGATGGTCGGCAGGTTGAAGAACTTCGCCAGGTCGCCCAGCGCCAGTACGTTGTTCTTGAACTTGTCCGGATCGATGTCGCGGACCAGCGAGAGCAGACCGGCCTGGTGGTCGACCAGCAGTACGGCGGCGTTGTCTTTGTCCAGGCGGTTGTAGGTGGCGTTGGTCATGGTGAAATCCTCGATTTGCTTTCAGTGGGTGCCGGCTGGGCCGGAAGGTTTTGGACTCGTTTGCAGTGCGTCACTGCATGGGAAGAGAGATTAATTTCGACACCATTGCTGCACCAGATGGCAAAAATCACTTCTAGCGTTCCATTTTTGGAACGAAAAACCATAAGGGTGTCACCAGTCGATGGCGCTAGCCGGCGTGCCGCCACGTGGATTCGCGCTCCCCGTCGAAGAAGCGGCGCTGCCAGCTAAGGGGCGTGACGCCCTCGATGCGGTAGAAGATCCGGCAGAAATGCGCCTGGTCGCAGAAGCCGCACTGCAAGCCGATTTCAGCCAGCGCGTAGGCCGACTCCCGCATCAGCTGCTTGGCCTTTTCCACCCGCTGGAGCCGCATCCAGGCCTGGGGGGAATGCCCGGTGGTGACTTTGAACTTGCGGGTGAAATCGCTGCGCGACAACGCGCAGGCTGCGGCGAGGTCGCTCACCGTGATGCCGGTATCCAGGTGTTTGAGCAGCAACGCCTGGGCGCGCTCCTTTTGCCAGGGGGCCAGGTCACGCTTGGCGGCGTCCACCGGAATCTGGCTGATGAGTCTCTGAAGCATGCTGGTCCCTCCCCTGCGATCTGCCGACCATTTTTTGTGGGCGCAGGGGTGGCGGCGAGTTAAAGCTGGTTAAACCGCATTAACCGGTGAGAGCGGGAAAGCAGCGATGCAACGAAACACGAGCGGAATTTCCAGGCCGCGCGTGACAGCCTGCCAACGCGGTGCAGGCGGCTGGCAACCCTGCGCAAAGCCTTGCGCGGCGCAGGCTGCACGGGAAACAGCACAGGACGCGGCACACCGCGGCCATCTCGATCGGCGCCCCGTGAGCGAACCCGGCGTTAATCGTTATTAAGCGCGCCGCCCGCTGATGCCCGCCCGGCGCGGGATGGCTGAACGTGCAAGCGTCGTTTACCCTGATGTCCGATGACCAGTGAATGGCCAATCGACCGCAGAGTCGATGGACATGCGCCACCCAGGCTGACGCCTGGGCCTGCGCGAAACCTGCCCCCAGCGTGCGAAACGACTACCAGACGATGATTCCCGAGCCCGCGGCCGCGGTCGAAACCGTGCTTCATTTCGGCCCCTATCAGATTTTCCCGGCGTCCCGCGTGATCCTCGAGGCCGGCCGCCCGCTGCGCCTCGGCCAGCGCGCGCTGGACATCCTGCTGGCGCTGCTGGAGCGCGCCGGCGATGTGGTCAGCAAGCGCGAGCTGCTGGCTCGTGCGTGGCCTGGGCAGGATATCGACGAAGGTAACCTGCGGGTCCACATGAACGCCCTGCGCAAGGCTCTGGGCGACGGCCAGAACGGCCGGCGCTTCATCGTCACCATCGCGTTGCGCGGTTACAGCTTCGTCGAGCCGCTGGCGACTTCGGCACAGGCCACACCGGCCACCAGTGGCGGCCAGACGGCGGACCACAACCTGCCGCCCCGGCGCAATCGCCTGCTGGGCCGGGAGGCGGAACTGGAGCGCCTGCTTGTCGAATTGCCGCGACGCCGCTGCATCAGCCTGGTGGGCAGCGGCGGCATTGGCAAGACCAGCCTCGCCCTGCAGGCCGCCGAGCGCTGCATCGGCCGGTATCCCCACGGCATCCGCATGCTCGACCTCACCCAACTGCAGGACGCGCGACCGCTGAACAGCACGCTCGCCGGCGCGCTGGGTATTCCGGGGCTGGCGGGGGAAGCGCTGGAGCACATCTGCACCCAGGTCGCCGACCGCCAGATGCTGCTGCTCATCGACAACTGCGAGCACCTGATCGAAGCCGCCGCACATCTGGTGGAATGCCTGTTGCGCCACGCGCCGCAGATCCACATTCTCGCCACCAGCCGCGAAAGCCTGCGCGCCACCGGCGAGCACATCCTGCCGCTGCGACCACTGAGCTGCCCGCCAGAGCAGGTCGGCAGTGTCGAGGATGCCCTCGCCTACTCCGCCGTCGCGCTGCTCATCGAACGCGCGAAGGAAACCCACGAGGACTTCGAATTCCGCCCCGAACACCTGGCGCGGGTCGGCGAAATCTGCCGGCGCCTGGAGGGCATTCCGCTGGCCCTGGAGCTGGCCGCCGGGCACCTGGGCCAGGCCGACGGCGGCATCGATGCGCTGCTGCAGGGCGGCTACCTGGACTTGCCGTTGCAGTCGGATGAGTCGCCCAACCGCCACGAACACCTGCGCGCCATGCTTGACTGGAGCTACGCGCTGCTGCGCCCGGCGGAACAGTCCTGCCTGCGTCGCCTGAGTGTGTTCCGCGGCAGCTTCACGCTGGGTTCCATCGCCGCCGTCCTCGACCAGCCTGCAGACCTGGGCGCGGCCTTCCTGCTGGTGAACCAGCTGACCGCCAAGTCGCTGCTGACCACAGAGATTCGCAGCGACGAAGTCACTTACCGGCTGCTCGAACCAACCCGTCTCCATGCGCTGGAAAAACTCCAGGCCGCCGGTGAATGGCACGCGGCGCGCGAGCGGCACCTGGCGCTCTGCCAGAGCGCGATGCAGGCCGCGGAAAGCGAGTGGGAGAGGTCTGCCTCCCAAGGCTGGTTGCAGCGCCATGCGCCGTGGCTCGCGGAAGTACGCGCAGCCCTCGACTGGGGCCTGCACGCCGAGGTGCGGCACACCCAGGCAATCCGCCTTGCGGCCTGCTCTTCGCCGCTATGGCAGGAACTCTCGCTGCTGCATGAATATGGTCCCTACGTCAGCGCTGCGCTGGGTTTGCTCAGTGCCGAATCCGCGTCGTCGCTGGAGCTGGCCATGCGCCTGGAATTGGCGTTGGGCAATACCACCTACCACGATGTGCGCAACAGTCAGGCGGACGAAGCCTTCCAGAGTGCGCGCTTCCTCGCCCAGCAGATCGGTGACCGCAACGGCGAACTCACCGCGCTGTCCGGCGGCCTGGCGGTGCTGCTGTGGGCGGGTCAGTACCAGCAAGCAGCCGAGCAGAGCCGGCACTTCGACCGGCTGAGCGACGGCCACGGCGAGATGCTCGCCACCAGCGCCCTGCGCCTGAAGGTGCTGGCGTTGCATTACTCGGGCGACCAGACGCGCGCCCAGGCCGTCGGCGAAGAAGTGCTGCAGCGCCTGCAGTGGCAACGCCAGGCCAATCGCTTCGCCCCCTGCCTGGGCGTGCAGTACGACCAGCAGGTCGCCTCCCTCGCCACCCAGGCGCGCACGCTGTGGCTGCGCGGCCTGCCGGTACAGGCCGAGCACATGGCCACGCAGGCCATCGAACTGGCCTGCGAGATGGACCACAGCGCCTCCATCGCCTACAGCCTGGCAGTGGCCGGTTGCGTCATCGCCTTCTACAACGGCGAACTGGACAAGGCCCACCAACGCCTGCGGCAGATGATCGAAGTCGCCGAGCGCCACCGTGTGCCGCTGTTCACCGACTGGGCGCGGCACTACGCCTGGGCCATGCGGTTTACTGAGTCGGCCAGCGCCACGGCTCCCGCCGTGGGGCTGGTGCGCGACATCGTGCAGACCCTCGGCGGCTGCGCCCTGCCCTCCGACCAGGCCCAGCTGATGCGCGCACGAACCGGCGCAGCAGGCTGGTGCGCACCGGAAATCCTGCGCAACGAGGCCCTGGCTCTACAGCAGCGCGGCGACCGCGAATCCCTCCTTGGCGCGGAAACCCTGCTGACCCGCGCCCTGCTCCTGGCGCAGGAGCAAGGCGCGCTGGCCTGGGAACTGCGCTCGGCTACCTGCCTGGCGGAACTGTGGAGCGCGCAGGGCAAGCAGGCCCCTGCGCGGCAGTTGCTGGCACCGGTGTATCGACGCTTCACCGAGGGCTTCGATTTGCCTGACCAGCTACGGGCACGGCGGTGCCTGGAGGACTGCGGCCACTGACCGCAGTATCGGCGATCAAAACCGAATGATAGAGCCGGCCTGCACGTGCGGACCTTGTCCGCTTCCACCTGGAAACTCTACGCAAGCCCCGCCCTCTCCCTGAAGGGCAAGGGGGCTATCCGTACCGGCTGACACTGTGGTTTCAGCCAGCAGCGAACCAGTCCCCTCTCCCTTCAGGGAGAGGGGCGCCCCGGCACGAACCTTCAGATGAAGACAATTGCTCCTCTGTTCCCCTGCGGGAGCGCTGACCCTGAGAGGCGCAGGCGGACGCCCTACTGCGGCTGGACGTTGACGGCGACCGCAGAGGTCACCCGCATCACCAGTTGGCGCCCCACGTATTCGGGCTTCATCACCACATCCGGGCGGACCTTGACCGTGTGCTGGCTGCCATCGGCGAATTGCAGGGTGGCGGTGCGCTTGGCGGTGTCCAGGGATTTGACCGTGGCGGTGATCTCCACCGTATCGGCCGCCAGCATGCCCGGCTTGTTGCCAGGCTGGGCAGTCGCCAGCAGGCCGGCGGTGCCGCTGCCGGTCTCCTGGCCCGGCTCGCGCAGGTAAACCAGGCGCTCCAGCGCGACAATGGCGCGGACCTTGTCGCCGACCTTGAGCTGGTCGAAGTTGCGCATCTCCGGCGGAGCCTGGAGGGTGCGGCTGTTGCCGTGGTCGTCCTTGAGGGTGAAGGTACGCTTGCTCCGATCGATGGCGCTGACGCTGGCCTGCATCTCCTCCGTCTCGGTCATCGCGCCGCCCGGCACGCCCTTGGCGACCGACTCGGTGCTATCGAACTGGTAGCTGAGCTCATCGTTCTTCGGGCTCTGGCAACCGACCAGCACACCGGCGGCCAGGGACAGGCAGATCCAACGGGACACACTCATCGGGCGACTCCTTGCGTCAGGGTGTTTGCGCCTGCGGGCACGCGCAAGACCTACGCGCACGCCGCTCCTGCATGGCAGCGCGGATTTACCGAGCGTAGCAGTTGCCCGGCATCACACCGTGCCGTCCGCAGCTCAGTATTTGATGTCGCGCGCCCGCTCCCGCCCTTGTTGCTTGGTCTGGCGTTTATCCTGGCGGCACTGGGCGTTGTACTGCTGATCGGCGGCGCGGCAATCCTGCTTGGTCTGGCGCGCGTCCTGGCGGGTTTCCTGGCGTACATCCCGCGCCTGGCGACGCTGGTTGCCCTGCTCGGTGGCCCAGGCGGAACCCGCCGAGGCAACGAGGAAAGTCGCCGCCACCATCGCAGTGAACAGGGAACGAGTCATGGCATCACCTCCTGCGGCGCAGGGATCGGGACTATCCAGTACAGCCGATTTCCCTCGGGCCTGCAGGCGCCGGCGCAGGGTTGCCGGCGCTGATCGACGAAAGGCAATGGCGGCTGCGACGACAGGCGGGCGGTGCCCTGCAGCCGACTGAGCCGACTCAGTGATCGCGCACCAGCAGCACCGGGCGCTTGCTTGACTGCAGAACACCTTCGGCAACGCTGCCCAGCATCAGGCGATGCACGCCACGGCGACTGTGGGTGCCCATGACGATGGCGTCGGCCTTGACGGCGTCGGCCTCGATCTCGATGCGGTCGGCCACCTCTTCACCGGTCGTCTCCATGCTGACCCGCTGGTAAGTGGCGGGCACGCCGTACTCCGCGACCACCTCCCGCGCCTTGCCCAGGATGTCGTCGGCGGCCTTGAGCGCAGCAGCCTGCAAGGCTTCGGCGTCATAGTACTTGGCGTAATAAGGCAGGTGCCCCAGAGGGCGATCGACGATGGTGATGACATGCAGTTCACCACCGCTCATGCGGACCAGCCGTGCGCCTTCGGCCAGGGCTTTGAAGGAAACGGCGCTGCCGTCCACGGCGGCCAGTACGTGCTCGTACATGATGTGTTCCTCGTTGGTTGGGCAGTAAGACCTTAGCTGCCCAGCCTGGAAACGCCCTTGTGCCGTGTCAATGGAATCGCGCTGGCCGGCAGGCTCCAGGCTCCAGGCTCCAGGCTCCAGGCTCCAGGCTCCAGGCTCCAGGTTCAGTGCGCCGAAGCCGCCACCTCGTCGCGACAGGCCGACGGACTTTGCCCCGTCCAGCGCTTGAAGGCCCGACGGAAGCCACGCACGTCGCTGTAGCCGAGGGCTTCGGCGATGCGTTCGATGGCCATGTCGGGATTGCCCAGCAGGCTCATGGCTCGCGCGTGGCGCACCTGTTCCTGCAATGCGTCGAAAGTCATGCCATGCTCGCTCAGTCGCCGACGCAGGGTGCGACTGCTCATGTTCAGCTGGCTGGCGACCTTGTCGATCGGGCTGCCGTTGGCCAGGTCACGGGCGATGGCGCGCTCCACCGTTTCCAGCAATCCGGTCTTCTGCTGCACCTGGGCAGACTCGGTCTCCAGCAGATTGAGCGCCTGGCGCAGGGCAACGGGATGGTGGCTGGGCAGTTGCACGTCCAGCCAGTGGCTGGCGATGACCACGCGATTGTGCAGGCAGCCAAACTGCAGGTTCGGCCCGAGCAGCCGGCGATACTCAGCCTCGTAGCCCGGCACGGCATGGGTGAACTCGAAGCGCAGGGGCTGGAACTGGGGACCGATCAGCGTGCGGTTGTAGACCAGCAGGCTGGCGAAGAACTCTTCCACGGCAAATACCTGGATGTCGGCGTAGGGCAGCCGGCATTCGACTTCGATGAAGCTTTCCTCGGGCCCCTCGATCAGGTTGCACAGCGCTATGCCACCGGTGGTGTGCTGGAAGCGCCGACCGACCTCAAAGGCGTCACGCAGGGTCTTGCACAGGGACAGCACGTGGCCAAGCAGGCCGAGGGTACCCAGCACGTTGTGGTGACCGACCCAAAGCCCCAGGCCACGGTCGGGCAGCGCCGCGAGGGCACGCTGGATCATGGTCACCGTCTGCCGGTACGTCACGCGCTGAGCCGGGTCCTGCAGCTCCTCGGCGGTAAAGCCGAGCCCGCGACACAGGCGCTCGCTACTCACGCCCTGGTCACTGGCGACTTCGGCCAGGGTCTGCAGCAGAAAGGGCGAAACCAGGGCCAGGTCGAACTGCGCGTCGATGCTTGTGCTGGGCATGTAGGCTGCTCTCGATCGGGGGCGCCAGCGATTCTTGTTATGTGGCCGGCGCACGATGGCCGCATCATAACGCGTTCGCAGGCCCGCCAAGAGCAGGCGTAACAGAATATTACAGAGCCTCTCGCACTCCCTCGCCGCCGTGGCCGTGAACACTGGGCGGCGCGCCCCTTCCCCCGCCTATTAAAAACCAGGCCGTCGGCCTGGTTCTTTCGGCGAAGCGGACCGGCCGCTCAGCTATACACCGGCCACTGCTCGACGATGCGCCCTCCGCGCACGGCCAGCAGGTCGCCGAACTGCAGCAGGATCGACTCGGACTGGGTCGGCCGCAGGAACACCTGATCGTCCACCTTCAGGCCGACGGCGCTGGAGCCGTTGACCATTTCCTGGTTCGAGCTGCGGCCATACAGCCCGTTGAACTGCAAGCCCTTGGGCGATTCCGGCTCGGCCATCCAGTTGCCGCCGTAGACGAAGAAGGTCTCGCGCTGGTTCGGGTCCCACCAGGAGAACAGCTTCGACTTATCGTCCAACGCCGGAATCCGTACCGCGCCGGTGCTCTTGATCACCGGCGTGGCGA
Organism: Pseudomonas sp. PVC-3-1; assembly: GCF_057444315.1. Lineage (NCBI taxonomy): Bacteria > Pseudomonadati > Pseudomonadota > Gammaproteobacteria > Pseudomonadales > Pseudomonadaceae > Pseudomonas > Pseudomonas sp. PVC-3-1. The sequence goes on along the minus strand of NZ_CM172023.1, from coordinate 3,626,918 downwards.
TGAAAGCCGCCGGCTGGTGCTCCACCAGGGACGGCAGGTCGTAATGAGTCGGTTTGACCAGCGCCGAGCCCACCGATACTTCGCTGCTGGTGCGCTCGTTCTCGTGCATGCGGAAGCTCGGGCTGCCGGCGGTATTGAGCGTCAGGCCGGGCTTCCACAGCGAGGCATGGCGGGTACGGGCGTAATCGACGAAGCCGTCGTAGAGCGTCATGACCTTGGCGAAAAGCTCCTCCGAAGAGCCAAGAACTTCGGGTACGCCCATGCCGACGAAGGGGTCGTAGCCCATGAAGCCGGCGAACTCCAGGTGCTGCGGGTTGGCGCCGATGATCGTGAGCATCCGGTCCAGGGTGTCGTGATCCGCCACGCCGCCGCGGTGCAGCCCGACGTCCAGTTCGATGTTGATCCGCAGCCGGGTGTTGCGCCCTTGCGCCAGCGCCAGGTACTGCTGCAGGCGCTCGGGGGTATCGAGCAGCCATTGCAGCTGGGTGGTAGGGTCGAAGGGGCCGCGCAGGTTCTCGTAGAACTGCTGCGCCGACCCCACCGGCAGCGGCTTGCCCAGCAGCAGGTCTGAATCGGGGAAGCGCTCGGCATCGTGGTTGAGGAACGGCTGGTGGAACGACATCATCCGCCGGGTGCCGGCACGCTTGGCGATGTAGTCGAGCAATTGCGGCGATGGCAGGGACTTCTCCACCACGCGCAGGTGCTTGCCGCCGCGGGCTACCGATTGCATCACCACGTCGACGTTGTGGTCCAGCCGGTCGAGGTCGATCAGCATCACCGGGCGCATCGGCCCATGCTCGCGCAGCTCGCGGTTCAGCTGGGCGAAGTAGTCGTCGTAAGGGGCGCCGTGGTCGCCCGGGCGCAGCCAGGCGCCGGCACCGGCGAGCAGGACGCCCGCGCCCGCCGCGCCGACGAGGAAATTGCGTCGTTTCATGGATTGTTCTTCCTTGTCAGGCCACGCCCAGGATCGATGACAGGTGGGCATTGAGGAACTTGCCCTGTGGGTCCAGCTCGCGACGTACCTCGGTGAACTCCTTCCAGCGCGGATACAGCGGTTGCAGCGTGCGCGCGTTCAGCGTGTGCAGCTTGCCCCAGTGCGGCCGGCCGGCGTATTTCCAGAAGATCGGTTCGACGGCGGCGAAGAAGTTGTGATGGTCCATGCTGTAGTGCTGGTGTACGGAGATCGAACAGCTGTCACGACCCTCGAACATGCTCAGCGGAATGTCATCGGCCTTCACGTAGCGGTATTCGATGGGGAACCAGGTGCGCAGGTCCTTGTCGTTGATCAGCTTGAGTATCTCGCGCAGGCAGGCCGGGCCGTGTTCGGCGGGAACGGAGTATTCCATCTCGTTGAAGCGCACATTACGCACGTTGGCGAAGATGTCGTAGGAGTCGCCGACCCGGTCGTCGAAGCTGGCGACATGGCGCAGGCTGTTGAGCAGGAAGCGCCGCGCGGCAGGGAAGTCGCTGCCGTACTTGTCGAGATTCTCGATGATGCTGACATAACCGTTGCCGCCCTCCTCGGCCGGGTCCAGCGGCGGTGTGGCAGGGTCTTCGGTCTCGTTCAGGGCGATGGACAGCGCGTAGTCGGAATGGGTCAGCACCTGCATCTCCCAGTGCTGGTTCTCGCGGGTGTTCTTCTCCACGTCCTCCAGCAGCTCCTCGGTGCTGGCGATCCACTGCCGTTCGCGCAGGCGGAAGGCCGCGCGATTCTGCAATCGCACGCGGGTGGCGATACCGAACGCACCCAGCGACACCCGCGCGGCGTTGAACACCTCGGGGTGGTGCTGGGCGTCGCAGTCCAGCACCTCGCCGCTGGCGGTCACCAGTTGCAGGCCGGTCACACGGGTGGAATAGGAGCCGAAGCCGACGCCGGTGCCATGGGTCGAGGTGGAGATCGCCCCGGCCAGGGTCTGGTAGTCGATGTCCGACATATTCGGCAGCGCCTGGCCGATCTCCTTCAGTGCCGGCCCCATGAGCGACATGGGCGTACCGGCGGCGAACTCCGCCTGCAAGGTGTCGGCGTCATGGCCGAGCAGGCCGTTGAAGTACGCCAGCGAGACCAGCGTGCCGTCCGTGGGTACCAGGGCGCTGAAGGAATGCGCCGAGCCCACCGGACGCACCTTGCCCTGGGCCTGGCGGATGACCTGCACCAGCTCGTCGAGGCTCTGCGGCGCCAGGCGCGCCGCCGGCAGGCAACTCTGCCCACCGGACCAGTTGCGCCAGGGGATCAGCCGTGGCGCGCGAGCCAGCTCGGCTGCCAACGGGCTGGTCGACAGCGCGGCGAAGGCGCCGGCAATACCGGCGTTTTGCAGGAGCCGGCGCCGGGTAAGGTGAATAGGCATCGAAAGAACCCCGTGCTTACTGGACCGGCAGGCCGGACATGAAGGAAATCAGCGCGAGGAACTCGTCCTCCGAGCACTGCATGCACATGCCCATCGGCGGCATGCCCTTGTAGCCATTGATGCTGTGGTCCAGCAGGCTGTCGGCGCCCTGGGCGACGCGTGGCTGCCAGGCTTTCGTGTCGCCGCTCTGTGGCGCGCCGGAGGCCGGGTTGGCGTGGCAGAGCTTGCAACTGCTGTCGTATATCTTCGCCAACGCGGGGTCGGCGGGCGCCAGCGCGGCGGCATTGGCGGTGGCGGGCGGCGCTGCATCATCGCCACAGCCGCCGAGCAGGCCGACCAGCGCCAGCAAGGCCGCCGGCTGCCAGAGTCTTGCGGGTTTCACCATGCTGCTCCCCCTCTTGTTACCGCGCCCGGCAGGCGGTGCGGATTCTTGTTTTCATGGGCAGGGGTCAGGTTAATTCGTGCGCACTCCACCCCCGAGGACTTTGCCGGCCAACCAGGGGGCTTTGAGCGGACAACGTCACGACTTGGGTTGCCTGTCGGTTTCAGGATGCGGGGCGTCGTTCGAGTGCTATCCCTAATTCAGGGGAATGGCAATCTTCGAGGATCAGGCGCGCACAGATGCCTGGCCGGACCGCAACACCCCATAAGAACGATGGCGCCCCGCAGAGCCACGCATACCGTGACGTGGCCGGTACGCCGCCGCCGAAGGATTCCGGGTCGCCGCCCATCGCAGGCGCCCGCGATGTCGAGGTGCGCTGTATGCCTGATGATTCGCTTCACCTGCCCCTGATCCACGATGTGCTGGAACGTCTCAAGGCCACGCCCGGCGCCCTGCTGCCGGTGCTGCACGCCATCCAGGACTGCGTCGGCTACATCCCCGACGATGCCCTCCCCGAAATTGCCCATGCCCTGAACCTCAGCATCGCCGAGGTACGCGGGGTGATCAGTTTCTATCACGACTTCCGCATCGCTCCCCCGGCGCGCCATACGCTGCGCCTGTGCCGCGCCGAGTCGTGCCAGAGCCGGGGCGCAGAAGCCCTCGCCGCGCAACTGCGCGAACAGCTCGAGCTGGACGACCACGGCACCAGCGCCGACGGCCGCATCAGCCTGCGCCCGGTCTACTGCCTGGGCGCCTGCGCCTGCTCGCCGGCGTTGGAGCTGGACGGCCGCGTGCACGCCCGCCTTACCGCCGACCGCCTGCGCGAGCTGGTGAACGGTTGCCGGGAGGACGCCGCATGCTGAGGCTGTTCATCCCCTGCGATTCGCTGGCCCGCGCGGTGGGCGCCGACGAAGTGACCGACGCCCTGGTCGCCGAGGCCGAGCGCCGCCAGTTGCCGCTGGATATCCAGCGCACCAGCTCGCGCGGCCTCTACTGGCTGGAGCCGCTGCTGGAGCTGGACAGCGACGCCGGCCGGCTGGGCTTCGGCCCGCTCTTGGTCGACGACGTGCCGGCCCTGCTCGATGCCCTCTGCGACGACCCAACCAGCCATCCGCTGGCCCTCGGGCCGGTGGAAGAGCTGCCCTACCTGAAGACCCAGCAGCGTCTGCTCTTCGCCCGCGCCGGCATCACCCGGCCGCTGTCGCTGGGCGACTACCGCGCCCATGGCGGCTTCGAGGGTCTGACCCGCGCCATCGGCCTGGACGGTGCCGACGTCGTCGCCGCGGTGCTCGATTCCGGCCTGCGCGGCCGGGGTGGCGCCGCCTTCCCCGCCGGCATCAAGTGGCGCACCGTGCGTGACGCCGCGGGCCCGCAGAAGTACGTGGTGTGCAACGCCGACGAAGGTGATTCCGGCACCTTCGCCGACCGCATGCTGATGGAGGGCGACCCCTTCCTGCTGATCGAGGGCATGGCCATCGCCGGCCTCACCGTCGGCGCGACCATGGGCTACATCTATGTGCGCTCGGAATACCCGGACGCCATCGCCACCTTGAATCAGGCCCTGAAGACCGCCCGCGAAGCCGGCTACCTCGGAGACGATATCTGCGGTAGCGGCCGCGCCTTCGAACTGGAAGTGCGGGTCGGCGCCGGCGCCTACATCTGCGGTGAGGAAACCGCCCTGCTCGACTCGCTCGAAGGCAAGCGCGGCGTGGTCCGCGCCAAGCCGCCGCTGCCCGCGTTGCAGGGCCTGTTCGGCCTGCCGACACTGGTGCACAACGTACTCACCCTGGCCTCGGTGCCGATCATCCTGGCCAGGGGAGCACCGTTCTATCGCGACTTCGGCATGGGCCGATCGCTGGGCACCATGCCCTTCCAGCTGGCCGGTAACGTCCGCCACGGTGGACTGGTGGAGCGCGCCTTCGGCCTGACACTGCGCGAGCTGGTGGAAGGCTATGGCGGCGGCACCGCCAGCGGCCGTCCGCTGAAGGCCGCGCAGGTCGGCGGCCCGCTGGGCGCCTGGGTGCCGCCATCGCAGTTCGACACCCCGCTGGACTACGAGGCCTTCGCCGCCGTCGGCGCCATGCTCGGCCATGGCGGCGTGGTGGTCGCCGACGACAGCCTGGACATGGCGCGCATGGCGCGCTTCGCCCTGCAGTTCTGCGCCGAGGAATCCTGCGGCAAGTGCACGCCCTGCCGTATTGGCTCGACCCGCGGCGTGGAAGTAGTGGACCGGCTGATCGCCGCCACCGACATCACCGCCCGCGAGGAACAGGCGCGACTGCTCACCGACCTCTGCGACACGATGCAATACGGCTCGCTCTGCGCCCTCGGCGGAATGACCGCCTTCCCCGTGGCCAGCGCCCTCAAGCACTTCCCCGCCGACTTCGGTCTGGCGACTTCGGAGGCCGACCAGTGATCAACTACTTCGATCCCTCCACGTCCAGTGGCGACACCCGCGACATCGACTTCGGCACGCCCGCGCGCGAGAGCGCCGTGCAGGTCAGCCTGAACATCGACGGCCGCGCAATCAGCGTGCCCGCCGGCACCTCGGTGATGCGCGCCGCCGCCCTGCTGGGCACCACCATCCCGAAACTCTGCGCCACCGACAGCCTGGAAGCCTTCGGCTCCTGCCGCATGTGCCTGGTGGAGATCGACGGCATGCGCGGCTACCCGGCCTCCTGCACCACGCCGGTGAGCGAAGGCATGGTGGTGCGCACGCAGACGTCCAAGCTGGCGGACCTGCGCCGCAACGTGATGGAGCTGTACATCTCCGACCATCCGCTGGACTGCCTGACCTGCTCCGCCAATGGCAACTGCGAGCTGCAGACCGTGGCCGGCCAGGTCGGCCTGCGCGAGGTGCGCTACGGCTACGACGGCGCCAACCACCTGAGTGATGCGAAAGACGTCTCCAACCCCTACTTCGACTACGACCCGAGCAAGTGCATCGTCTGCAATCGCTGCGTGCGCGCCTGCGAGGAAACCCAGGGCACCTTCGCCCTGACCATCTCAGGGCGCGGCTTCGAGTCCCGCGTGGCGGCGGCCGGCGGCGAGAATTTCCTAGACTCCGAGTGCGTCTCCTGCGGCGCCTGCGTGCAGGCCTGCCCCACCGCCACGCTGATGGAAAAGAGCGTGGTCGAGATCGGCCAGCCGGAGCGCGCCGTCATCACCACCTGCGCCTACTGCGGCGTGGGCTGCTCCTTCCGCGCCGAGATGAAGGGCAACCAGTTGGTGCGGATGGTCCCGGACAAGAACGGCCAGGCCAACCACGGCCACTCCTGCGTCAAAGGCCGTTTCGCCTGGGGCTACGCCACGCACCCGGACCGCATCACCAAGCCGATGATCCGCCAGCACATCAACGACCCCTGGCAGGAAGTCAGCTGGAACGAGGCAGTCACCTACGCCGCCAGCGAATTCCGCCGCATCCAGACGAAGTACGGGCGCGACTCCATCGGCGGCATCACCTCCAGCCGCTGCACCAACGAGGAGACCTACCTGGTGCAGAAACTGGTGCGCGCGGCATTCGGCAACAACAACGTCGATACTTGTGCGCGGGTCTGCCACTCGCCCACCGGCTACGGCCTCAAGCAAACCCTGGGCGAATCCGCCGGCACCCAGAGCTTCGACTCGGTGATGCACTCCGACGTGGTGCTGGTGATGGGCGCCAACCCCACCGACGCGCACCCGGTGTTCGGCTCGCAGCTCAAGCGCCGTTTGCGCCAGGGCGCGCAGTTGATCGTCATCGACCCGCGGCGCATCGACCTGGTCGATTCGCCCCACGCCCGCGCCGAGCTGCACCTGCAACTGCGCCCCGGCACCAACGTCGCCATGCTCAACGCCCTGGCCCACGTCATCGTCACCGAGGGGCTGGTCAAGCAGGACTTCGTCGATGCGCGCTGCGAGGCCAGCGACTTCATCCGCTGGCGCGATTTCGTCAGCCTGCCGGACAACGCCCCGGAAGTGCTCGGGCCAGTGTGCGGCGTGCCCGCCGAGGAAATCCGCGCCGCCGCGCGCCTCTACGCCACCGGCGGCAACGCGGCGATCTACTACGGCCTGGGCGTCACCGAACACAGCCAGGGCAGCACCGCGGTGATGGGCATCGCCAACCTCGCCATGGCCACCGGCAACGTCGGCCGCGAGGGCGTCGGGGTGAACCCGCTGCGCGGCCAGAACAACGTGCAGGGCTCGTGTGACATGGGTTCCTTCCCCCACGAGTTGCCCGGCTACCGGCACATTTCCAACCAGACCGTGCGCAGCCAGTTCGAAGAGGCCTGGGGCGTGACCTTGCAGCCCGATCCCGGCCTGCGCATCCCCAACATGTTCGAAGCGGCGCTGGGCGGCACCTTCAAGGCGCTGTACTGCCAGGGCGAGGACATCGCCCAGAGCGACCCCAACACCCAGCACGTCACCGCCGCCCTCTCCGCCATGGAATGCGTGGTGGTGCAGGACATCTTCCTCAACGAAACCGCCAAGTTCGCCCACGTACTCCTGCCGGGCAGCTCCTTCCTCGAGAAGGACGGTACCTTCACCAACGCCGAGCGGCGCATCTCGCGGGTTCGCAAGGTCATGGAGCCACTGGGCGGCAAGGCCGACTGGGAAGCCACCGTAGCCCTGGCCAACGCCCTGGGCTATCCGATGGACTACCAGCACCCGGCGCAGATCATGGACGAGATCGCCCGCCTGACACCGACCTTCACCCGCGTCAGCTATGCCGAACTGGACCGCCATGGCAGCCTGCAATGGCCGTGCAACGACGCCGCGCCCGACGGCACGCCGACCATGCACATCGAGCAGTTCGTGCGCGGCAAGGGGCGCTTCATGCTCACCGGCTACGTGCCCACCGAGGAGAAGGTCAACGCCCGCTACCCGCTGCTGCTCACCACCGGGCGCATCCTCAGCCAGTACAACGTCGGCGCGCAGACCCGGCGTACCGACAACGTTGCGTGGCACGAAGAGGACCGCCTGGAGATTCACGCCAGCGACGCCGAAAGCCGAGGCATCAATGACGGCGACTGGGTTGGCGTCGGCAGCCGCGCGGGGCAGACGGTGCTGCGCGCCAAGGTCAGCGAGCGCGTGGCGCCAGGGGTGGTCTACACGACCTTCCACTTCCCCGAGTCGGGCGCCAACGTGATCACCACCGACAACTCGGACTGGGCCACCAACTGCCCGGAATACAAGGTCACGGCGGTGGAAGTGGTGCGCGTGTTCCAGCCTTCGGAATGGCAGAAGCGCTACCAGGCGTTCAGTGACGAACAACGGCGCTTGCTCAAGGACCGCCGCCACGCGCAAACCGAGAGAGCCGAGAAAGCCGAGGTGCGCCGATGAGCGTCGAAAACCTGATCAAGATGGCCAACCAGATCGGCCAGTACTTCTCCACCGAGTCGGATCACGACCTGGCGGTTCACGGCGTTCGGCAACACCTGCAGAATTTCTGGACGCCGGCCATGCGCCGCGAGCTCAGCGTTTGGCAGGAGCAGAACCCGGGCGCCGAACTGCATGCCCTGGTGCGGGCGGCGTTGACCGAAAGAGTGGCCTAGCCGACTGCGGAAACCAGCCCGGCGCGCAGGCTGGGTTCCGACAGCGCCTCAGGCGTGCTTGCCCGAATCCTTCTCGGCCGGGACCGCATACTGCGGCTTGAGCTTGCCATCCTGATCGAGCAGCCAGGCATCCATGATCTCGCGCACCACCGGCCCGGCCACGCGGCCGCCGGCTTCGCCGTTCTCGATGGTCACCGAGACCACGATGGACGGCTCGCTGGCCGGGGCGAAACCGACAAATAGCGCGTTGTCGCGGTGGCGCTCCTGGGTCTTCAGGCGGTTGTAGCGCTCGCCCTGGCGGATTGCGACGATCTGCGCGGTGCCGCTCTTGCCGGCGATGCGGTACTGCGCGCCCTGCCCCGCGGCCCGCGCGCCGCCGCCCGGATCGTGCATCACCAGTTGCATGCCGTAGTTCACCGCGTCCCAGTCGCGGGGATTGCTCAGGTGGATGTCAGGCATGGGATGGCTGTCGACGACATCCTCGCCGCCCACCGACTCGGCCAGTCGCGGACGGTGCCAGGCGCCCTTGCTGGCGATCAGCGAGGTCGCTTCGGCGAGTTGCAGCGGCGTCACCTGCATGTAGCCCTGGCCGATGCCAAGGATCACCGTCTCGCCAGGGAACCAGGCCTGGCGCCGGGTAGCACGCTTCCACTCGCGGGACGGCATCAGGCCGGGGGCTTCCTCGGCCATGTCGATGGACACCTTGCTGCCGAGCCCGAAGCGCGTCAGGTAATCGTGCATGCGGTCGATGCCGAGCTTGTGCGCGACGTCGTAGAAGTAGGTGTCGTTGGAGCGCTTGATGGCCGTGTCCAGGTCCACCCAGCCGTCGCCGCTGTGGTTCCAGTTGCGGTACTTGTGGTCGTAGTTGGGCAACTGGAAGTAACCCGGATCGAAGACCCGCGTAGCCGGCGTGATGGTGCCGGTATCCAGCCCGGCGATGGCCACCACCGGCTTGATGGTCGAGCCCGGCGAGTACAGCCCGCGCAGCGCGCGGTTGAACAGAGGCCGGTCGATGGAGTCGCGCAACTGCGCGTACTGCGCCGAGCTGATGCCGTTGACGAACAGGTTCGGGTCAAAGCTCGGGTTGCTCACCATTGCCAGCACCTGGCCGGTGTTCGGGTCGAGCGCCACCACGGAGCCGCGGCGATCGCCCAGGGCCTTCTCGGCGGCGACCTGCAGGTCCACGTCCAGGCCGAGCACGATGTTCTCGCCGGCCACCGGCGGCACCTTCTTCAGCACGCGCATGACGCGGCCCTGGGCGTTGGTTTCGACTTCCTCGTAGCCGACGTGGCCATGCAGTTGCGGCTCGTAGAAGTGCTCGATACCGGTCTTGCCGACGTATTCGGTGCCCCGGTACTCGGTGCTGTCCAGGCGCGCAGCCTCGCGTTCGTTGATCCGCCCGACGAAGCCGACCGAGTGGGCGAAATGCTCGCCGTATGGATAGTGGCGCACGAACTCGGCATCCACATCGATGCCCGGCAGCTTGTAGCGGTTGACCTCGATGAGGGCGATCTGCTCCTCGCTCAGGTCATGCAGGAGGGTGACCGGCTCGAAGGGATGGCGGCTCTTCTTCAGCGCCTTGTCGCACTGCAGGCGTTGCTCGGGGCTCAGGTGAAGGATATCGGTGACCTGGTCGAGCACCGCCTTGGAATTGCCGGCGCGCTCGCGGGTCAGGGTAAGGTTGAAGCTGGGCAGGTTCTCGGCGAGCACCTTGCCGTTGCGGTCGAAGATCAGCCCGCGTTCCGGGGGAATCGGCAGGACGTGGATGCGGTTGTTTTCAGAGACGGTGGCGTTGGTCGCGTAGTCGGTGACCTGGAGGAAGTACAGCCTCGCCACCAGGGTCACGCTCATCAGGGCCACCAGCGCGCCGCAGGCGATCAGCCGGCGGTTGACCAGCGTCGACTCCTGCTGGTGGTCCTTGAGTTTGATCGGATCGTGCATCGGGAGATTCCAGAAGGTCCCCATCGATCCTGCGGAAAAGCGCTTCAACCACGCCGAGCGCGGGGGCTTTCCGATCGATGCGGCCTGATTACAGCGCAGTTGGGCGGAAGAAGCCGGCGGCGCCTGGCGCGGTGCAATCACGCGTCATCGGGTATGCCGGCGCGGCATGGTACCAGACCGCCAGGCCGGATTCTGACCGACAGTCGAGGCGTCTCCCTCGTGCCAGGCGCCCCAACCGTTCCCGGTATTCCTCTGCGGGGTGATGCCAATCGCGGACGGAGTCCGCTCCTACGAAGCCTGACACCTTTGCAGGAGAGGGCCTTGTCCGCGATATCTGCCAACCCTGCGAAAAACGTCAACGGCATGCACCCGTGTAGGAGCGGACTCCGTCCGCGATTGGCCTACCCTCGCACCCGGCCCACCCAGGATTGCGGACAAGACTCGCGGCACCTTAATCCATAGCTCCGGATGCTACGGAGTGTGTTCGTTGCTGAAAAATCAGACCACCGAGCCTTCCGGCGGCTGCTCCAGCACCGCCACGACCACCGCGCTGCCGACGATCAGTACGATGCCGACCAGCGACAGCAGGCTGAGCACCTCGCCCCAGATCAGGTAGCCGAGCAGGCTCGCCCAGATGATGCTGGTGTAGGTGTACGGCGCCAGCGTGGCGGCGTGGGCGCGGCGTACGGCAATGGTGAAGAGCAGTTGCCCGAGAGTCGCGAGCAGACCGAGGGCGAGCATCAGGCCCAGGTCCGGCAGGCTCGGCGTGCTCCAGGAAAACGGCAGCGTCGCCCCGGTGACCAGGGTGCCGACCACAGTGAAATACAGCACCGTGGTGGTGGAGTCGTCAGTGACGCGGATACGGCGAATCTGGATCATCGACAACGCGCCGAAGAACGCGCTGGCGACCAGCAGCGCCGGGCCGACCAGGCTGGCCTCGGCGTTGTCGGGCTTGACCACCATCAGCACGCCGAGAAAACCGAGCACCGCCGCCAGCGCGTTGCGCGGCAGCAGGCGCTCGCCCAGCAGCAGCGGCGCCAGCACGATCACCAGCAGCGCCTCGGAATAGGCGATGGAAATCGCCTCGCTCAGGGGCACGTAGGGCAACCCGGCGAAGAACAGCGCGGACGACCCCAGCAGCGTCACCGCGCGGATGGTCTGGCCACGCACGTCCAATTGCCGCCAGCGCTCAGCCAGCGGCCGGCCACGCAGGCAGAGGAGAAAGGCCGGCAGCACGCCGAAGGCCATACGGAAGAAGGTCACCTCGTTGGCCGGGTACTTCAACGCCACCATCTTGGCCAGTGCATCCACCACGGCGAAACAGAACATCGACAACAGCATCAGGCCCACGCTGCGCATGGCATGGCTACGAGGGGCAACGAGGGTCAGCTGGGGCATGTCGTGATCTCCTTTGGCGGCGGTGGGTACAAGCGCTTCAGCGCGAGCTGAAGCGACTGGCGAGGAAGGGCGTCACCGGCACGCTGGTGATGCCGTCGCTGGCCTGCTCGGCGAGCAACTGGCCGCTGATGGCGCCCAGCGTCAGGCCGATATGGCCGTGGCCGAAGTTGTAGAAGACCTGCGGCAGCCGCCGGGACGGGCCGAGCACCGGCATGCTGTCCGGCACCGAGGAGCGGAAGCCCATCCACTGCGATACCGGCTCGTGCTGCAGGCGCAGGAAGCGCCGCGCGCCACGGGTCAGGAAGCGGTAGCGCGCCGGGCTCGGCAGTGCCTCCAGCCCGGCGAATTCCACCGTGCCGGCCACGCGCAGGCCCTGCGCCATGGGTGTCATGTAGAAGCCGCCAGCGCCCCAGCACACCGGGCGGTTGAGCACCTGGCCGGCATGGCCGAAGAGCACGTGATAGCCGCGCTCGGTGTCCTGCGGCACGGCATCGCCCAATTGGTCCACCAGCGTGCGCGACCAGGCGCCGGTGCACAGCGCCACGCGGTCGGCAGCCAGGCGCTCGCCGGTCGCCAGTTGCGCCTGCACCGCGTCCCTGCCCTGCCCGGCCGGTTCCAGGCCCAGCAGCTCGCCGCGACGAAACTCGCCACCCATGGAAACGAAGCGCTCGAACAGGCGCAGGCTCAACGCGTAGGGATCGAGCGTGCGGCTCACGCCGGGCAGCTCCACCGCGCAACTGGCGCGGGCGTTGAGTGCAGGTTCCAGCTCGCGTAATTCACCGCCTTCGACGAAACGGATCGGCACGTCGAAGCGCCGGTGGTAATCCACCATGGCCTCGGCGTCGCGGCGTTCATGCTCCTCGAAGATGTACAGCGAGCCGTCATGGCGGATCAGGTCATTGGCGCCGGCCTCGTCGAACAACCCCTGCCACGCGTCCATGCACGGGTGCAGCAGAGTGTTGAGATCGTGGCCGATGGCTTCCACGCGATCACGCCGGGACGCCGCCAGGAACCGCAGCAGCCAGGGGGCGATACGCGGCAGGTAGGCCGGGCGGATCGCCAGCGGGCTGTCCGGGCGCAGCAGCATGCCCGGCGCCTTGCGCCAGATGCCGGGTGTTGCCACCGGCTCCACTGAGTAGGTGGCGAAGGTGCAGGCGTTGCCGAATGAGGTTGCCAGCCCCGGCGGATTGCGGTCCAGCAAGGTCACGCGGAAGTCCCGGCGTTGCAGTTGCAGCGCGGTGGCCAGGCCGACCACGCCGGCGCCGACCACCAGGGCGTGGCGGCGCAGGTCGTTGGGCTGGGTCATTTGCCGCTCATCACACGGGTCCACAGGCGGGTGCTCATGCGCATCCCCGATGGCGACAGGGTCTTGATCGGGAACAGGGTGTCGAGCACTTCCTGCGGCGGGTAGACAGCCGGGTTGGCACGCAGTGTCGGAGTCACGTACTGGGTCGCGGCGGCGTTGCCGTTGGGGTACTGCACGGCGTTGGTGATGTTGGCGATCACCTCGGGCTGCAGCAGGTAGTTCATGTAGGCGTAGGCGTTCTCCAGGTGCGGCGCACCCTTGGGAATCACCACGGTGTCCACGGCGATGGTGCTGCCTTCGCGCGGCAGGCTGTAGCCGATCTTCACGCCGTTGCCGGCCTGCTGGGCAGTGGTCATGGCCTGCAGCACGTCGCCGCTGAAGCCGATGGCGACGCAGATGTTGCCGTTGGCCAAATCGCTGACGTACTTGGACTGGTGGAAGTAGCGGATCGACGGGCGCACCGCCTGCAGCGCGGCTTCGGCGGCCTTGAAGTCGTCCGGGTTCTGGCTGGCCGGGTCACGCCCCAGCACCTTGAGGGTGATGGGCACCATCTGGGTCGCGTTGTCGATCACCGCGATGCCGCACTGGGCGAGCTTTTCCGCGTTCTTCGGATCGAACAGCAACTGCCAGCTGTGAGTGACATCGGTGTTGCCGAAGATGGCCTTGATCCTGTCCTCGTTGTAGCCGATGCCGACGGTCACCCAGAGGTACGGAATGGCGTAGCGGTTACCCGGGTCGCTGACCTCGAGGATCTTCATCAGCTTGGGGTCGAGGTTGTTCCAGTTGGGCAGCTTGCTCTTGTCCAGTTCCTGGATGGCGCCGGCCTTGATCAGGCGCGGCAGGAAGTGGTTGGACGGGCTGGCCAGGTCGTAGCCGCTGGCGCCGGTCATCAGCTTGGCTTCGGTAGTCTCGTTGCTGTCCACCAGGTCGTAGGTGGTCTGGATGCCGGTCTGTTTGGTGAAGTTCGCCAGGGTGTCGTCGGCGATATAGCCGCTCCAGTTGGCGATGGTGACGGTCGGCGCCGCCTGGGTAGTGCCAGCCAACAGCGACAGGGCCAGGCCTGCCAGGGTCATGGGACGGGTGATCATGCTGCCCTCGGTTTTTTGTTTTCGGGGATGGTCGTCATGGTTCGTCGTGCGTGGGTAAAGCAATGGATCAGGCCTCGGCGCGCGCGCGGCGAACTTCCCAGGCCATGCGCAGCGAGGCGCCGATATCGAAGAACGGGCTGGGCGGCAGGTAGCCGGGAGTGGCCTGCGCCAGCACATCGGCCAGCACGGGCGAGCTGTCGCCCGCCGCCATCTCCACCAGCAGGCGGCCCCACAAGGTGCCGCGCGCCACGCCCGAGCCATTGCAGCCGGCCACGGCATGCAGGCCCTGGTCGACGCGGGCGAAATACGGCTCGCCGGAGCGGGTGCCGCTAAGGTGGCCGGTCCAGGTGTAGGCAATATCGGCCTCGACAATGCCAGGGAAGCGCTTCTGCAAACCGGCGAGATGACGGCGACGTCGCTCGCCCAGCGCGTTGCTGTCGAGGTCGCGATGGCGGTATTCGACCGTGTTGCGGATCAGCAGGCGGCGCCCCGGCAGCAGGCGCACGGTGCCGCCGCCCGGTAGCGGCGCGAGCACGCCCCACTGGCGCTCGCCGAACAGCGACTGCCAGCGCGGCTCATCCAGTGGGCGGGTAATGCTTGCACTCAGTTCCAGTGGGAAAGCCCCGCTGTCGCGCAGGCCGGCGCGGGCGATGAAGGCGCCCAGGCAGACCAGCACCTGCGACGCATGGACTTCGCCCTGCGCAGTGCGCGCTACCCAGCCCTGACCGCTGCGGCGCAGGTCGGCGACACCGCTCTGCTCGAAGACTTCCACCGACGCCGGCAGGCTGTCGGCAAGCCCTTTCACATAGCGCGCCGGCTGCAGCAGCGCGTTGCCGCCCGCGCAATGAATGGCCCGTGCGTAGAAGGCACTGCCGAGCCGTTGCTCGAGTGCTGCGCCCTCGTAGTAGCGCGCGCTGGCGCCGACCGAGGCCAGCGTGGCGAGGATGGAGTCGATGTCGCCAAGGTGCTCGGGGCGGTGGGCGGCAAAGTGGTAGCCGTCGTTGAACAGCTCGCAGTCGATGTTCAGGTCCGCAATGCGCTGGCGAACTTCCTGCGCTGCCGCGATGCCGATGCGCGAAGCCACCTGGTAGGCAGCATGGCCGGGTTGGCCCAGGCGTTCGCTGGCCGCCGGCAACTCGTGGGCGACGACGAAGCCGGAATTGCGCGCCGAGGCGCCCTGGGCGATACGCTGGCGCTCCAGCAGCACCACGCGCTGCTGCGGAAAACGCGCGGCCAGTGTGTGGGCAGCGGACAGCCCGGTAATACCGCCACCGATGATCAGCCAGTCCGCCCGCTGGGTTCCGCTCAGCGTCGGCCGCGCGGGCAACTCGCCCGCCAGGGCGATCCAGCCGCAGTGATTGTTCATTGCCCGGCACTCCTTCACAATCCATGCACCGGGCGTATCCAAGCGATTTCCCCGGTGGCGCGTCATGACCAGAATCTACGGGCAGTTGCGCTGGCCGCACCAACGCTGATTTTTCATCCTCGTATTCTCAAAACGCATAGATTGCGGATGGGCGACTCATGGACAAACTGCTGCGCGTTCCCTCCCTGCAAGCACTGCAGGCGCTGGTGCAGGTTGCCGAGGCCGGCAGCTTCACGGCGGCCGCGCAACAGCTGCACCTGACCCAGAGCGCCATCAGCCGGCAGGTCCAGCAACTGGAGGAGTACTACCGCGTGCCGCTGTTCGACCGAACCAGCCGCAAAGTGGCGCTGACCGAGGCCGGCCGCGAGGTCTACGCGGTGGCCGAGGGCATGCTCCAGCAACTGCTGCGCCTGGAGGAGCGCCTCGCCCCGGCCTCGGCGGAACGGCCCTTCCGCATCCGCATCTTCGTCTCGCTGGCGGTGCGCTGGCTGCTGCCGCGCCTGAGCTCCTTCTACAGCCGTCACCCGGAGCTGTGCCTGTCCATCGAGACGGTGGGCGGCGAAGTGGTGGACGACGGCGGCGACTGCGATGCCTACGTCCTCTACCTGCCCAGTGGCAGCGATCCGCAGGGCCGCGCACTGACGCCGCTGTATGACGAATACCTGATTCCGGTCTGCGCCCCGCGCCTGGACGACGGCCAGCAGCCGCCCCGCTCTCTGGAGGAACTGGCCCGCCATCCGCTGATCCACGCCTCCAGCGGCGGCCTGGAGTGGCCGCAGTGGCTGCGCGCGCAGGACGCGCCACCGCCCACGCAGTTCAAGCACATGCTGTTCAACCTCGACGACCTGGCGCTGGACGCCGCCACCCGAGGCCTGGGAGTGGCCATGACCGACCGCATGCTGGCCCACGACGCCCTGCAGCGTGGCGACCTCATCGTTCCCTTCGGCGAAGCGCTGAAGACCGGCGGCCGCTACGCGCTGTGGCTGCGCGACAGCGGTGCCGCGCATCCGGCCTGCCAGCCGGTGCTCGACTGGTTCGAGGAGCAGCGCAACCCGTTGGAAGGCTGATTCCCGGTTAACGCAGCGGCGCCGGAATCTCGCTGCACAACCCTTCCACCGCCCGCCAGACCGTGTCCCGCGAGCGAGTCAGCACCGCGTTCTTCCATTCGTCCGTATCGATGTAGAAGGCATCACGCAGCTGCTGCTTGATCCGCCGCGCCTTGGCCGCCGGCGCATCGGGCGTGCGATGCAGCCACTGGTCCGCGCGCAGCGCTTCGAGTACCTGCGGGCCGGGCACGGTGCCGAACTCCAGGCTCATGGAAATCAGCAGGGCCTGCGGGCATTCCTCGAACGCGGCATGGACCAGCTTGCCGCTGAGCTTCACCGAAACGCTGTTGCCCTCCTCCGTCGAACGCACGTCGTCACCCCACCAGGCGCGGGCGCGGGCCAGCGCTTCGGGGCGCGGGTCGCCCGAGTAGATGTACTCGCCGTAGCCGCTCGGACCGAGGCCAGTGTGCACGTCGATCCAGGCCATCTCGCGGCAGTGTCGGCCATGCTCGCGCAAGACCTCGCGCACGGTACGGTTGCTCCAGGTCGGCTGCGAGCCGGAAAAGAACAGGCCGTCGGGATGACTGGCCTGGCCCGACGAGATCGCCTTCTGCAACTCCCAGCGACCGTGGCGCAGCGCATAGCCGAGCAGGCGCAGACGCCCCAGTGGGCTGGGCCAGCGTCGCGGCGCGAGCACCGGGTCGAGGCGCGCATAGCCGGGGTTCTCCGGTGCCGTCTGGGCGAAGTCGCGGAAGTTGCGATTGAGGTCGACATTCTCCTGGGTCCAGCGGCGCCACCAGGAGAAGCCAAAAGGGTTGGCGGCATGCAGGTAGAGCACTGCGCAATGGTTGCGGCGAGCGTGCTCGCGCCATGCGGTGTCGGCAAGCAGCGCGCTCTGCACACCCGAGCCGCAGAAGCCTTCGACGCCGTGGCAACCGCTGCTGATGATCAGCAGGCGCTGCGCATCCATCGGACCTTCACGGGCGACGTCCACCGCCAGCGTCTCACCGTCGCGCCCGCGCAGTGGGTGGATGTGGGACTCCACCGGCAGACCGGCGGCCGCACAGGCATCGAGGAACTTGCTGCGCGCCTGGGCGTAACTCTGGGAGAAATACGACGATGCATTCATGGAGACTCCGGCCGTTTCCTGAGGCAGATGGCGGCCGGCAGGATGCATCAGCGCGAAAGCGCGGAGTAATGATCTCTGCACATGAGCATTGAGGCTGGTTATGCCAGCGGCGCGTGCTCCGCGCTGAATGCCGCCAGCATTTCCTCGGCCAGCAGAAGCGCTTCGCGGGTCATCAGTTCCTGCGCCCGGGTGACCAGGGAAATACTCGCCACTGGCGTCGCCTCGGCGATCTGCAACGGCACCAGCACCTGGGCCACCATCGGCAGCTTGAGCATGCGCTGCGACCAGAAACTCACCGCATCGGTGTTGGCCGCCAGCTCCAGGTAGAGCAGCGACGAGGAGCACTCGGTGATGTGTCTGGGCGGCGCCACCTGGCGTTCACGGAAGAACTGCCCGGCCAGGGCGACCTCCAGCGGGTCGGACAGCAACCACTCCAGGTCCAGCAGCTCGTGCAGCGACTTCGCGTCCGCCAGCGGATGGCCCTTGCGCACCGCCAGTGCCGAAGGCTGCGGCGCCAGCTCACGCCAGACCTGCCCGTCGGCGCCTTCCGCCATCGGCTGGGTGGTCAGCACCAGGTCCAGCCGTCCCTCCTTCAGCCCTTCGAACAGCTGCACCGAACGCAACTCGAATATCTGCAACTGCACGTTCGGGTACAGCTCGCGGTAACGTTTGAAGCACGTGGCGAAGGCGCGGTTGGGCGTCACCGGCGACACGCCGATGGCCACACGGCCAGCCGTCGCGCCCTTGAGCGTGTCGATCTCGTCGCGCGCGCGGCGCACTTCCTCGGTGACCAGCCGGGCCATGCTTACCAGTCGCTCACCGTACGGGGTGACCGTCACGCCACGGTTGGAGCGCACCAGCAGCGGTACGCCGAGCTCGCCTTCCAGCTCCTTCACCGCCTTGGACAGCGAGGGCTGGGTGACGTCGAGCAGCCGCGACGCCTCCTGGAGGCTGCCGCTCTCGGCGATGGTGCGCAGGGC
This sequence comes from Pseudomonas sp. PVC-3-1, assembly GCF_057444315.1. Lineage (NCBI taxonomy): Bacteria > Pseudomonadati > Pseudomonadota > Gammaproteobacteria > Pseudomonadales > Pseudomonadaceae > Pseudomonas > Pseudomonas sp. PVC-3-1. The sequence continues at coordinate 3,608,403 of NZ_CM172023.1, read as the reverse complement.
GCGCAGTTGATGCAGTTTCATGGCGAAATCCAACCGACTCGTCGAATGCGCGCCACCTTAACCAGTATCGAGCCGGCTTGAAAGAAGCCGGGGCCAGGCCCGGCTTCGCCAAGGGTTGGCGGTCACTCCGCCATGTTCAGGTCCGGCAGTTGCTGCTGGAACATCCGCGTGGCACTGGCCAGGCAGACGAAGCCCAGGCACATCCAGCCAAAGCCGATCATGAAGGACATCCCCGACAGGCTCGACCAGAGCCAGATAGTGCTGAGGAAGCCCACCGCCGGCAGCGCACCATAGCGCAGGTAGTTGCCCCTGCCGGTGAGGCGCTCGTCGATCAGGTAGTGCTTGATCACCGCCAGGTTCACCGCCGAGAAGGCGAACAGCGCGCCGAAGCTGATCATGTTGGCCACGGTATCCAGGGTGACGAACAGCGCGATCAGCGAGAGCAGGCTGATCAGCATGATCGCCGTGGCCGGCACGCGCTTCTTCGTCACCAGCTTGCCGAACACGCGGGGCAACGCGCCGTCCCGGCCCATGGCGAACAGCACGCGGGAGACACTGGCCTGGGACACCATCGCCGAAGCGAAGCAGCCGGCTACGTAGGTGGCGGTAAAGAAGGTCACCAGCCACTCGCCACCGATCCGGCGCAGCACGTCCAGCGACGCGGAGTCGGCATCGGTGAGCGCCTGCCATTCGGGAAATACCAGTTGGCCGAAGTAGGCCATGACGATGAACAGCACGCCGCCGATCAGGGTCACCAGCATGATCGCCGCGGGAATCTGCCGGCGCGGTTCCGGGGTCTCCTCGGCCATGGTCGACACGGCGTCGAAACCGAGGAAGGACAGGCACAGCACGGCCGCGCCGGACATCACCAGCGGCAGGCTGAAGTGCTCGTCATAGAAGGGCTGGGCCAGCGCCACCGGCTCGGCCTGGGCACCCAGGTGGCTCAGCGAGAGTGCGATGAACACCACCACGAACACCATCTGCGCGACGATCAGCACCCAGTTGACGCGGGTGATCGATTCGATGCCGACGAGGTTGAGCAGGGTCACCAGGGCGATGGAGCCGAGAATCCACACCGACAGCGGGACGGAGGGGAAGTAATCGGTCATGTAGATGCCGATCAGCAGGTAGCTCAGCAGCGGCAGGAAGATATAGTCCAGCAGCAGCGTCCAGCCCGCCATGAAGCCGAATGCCGCGCCGAAGGTCTTGCGCGTGTAGCTGTAGACCGACCCCGAGTACGGGTGCGCCTGCACCATGCGTCCGTAGCTGTAGGCGGTCAGCAGCATGGCCGCCAGGGTGAACAGGTAGGCCGTCGGCAGGTGGCCCTTGCTCATCCGGGTGACCAGGCCGTAGGTGGTGAAGACCGCCAGCGGCACCATGTAGGCCAGGCCGAACAGCACCAGCGCCGGAATGCCCAGCGACTTGCGGAAACTGCGTGACGACGCCGAGGGGTTGGGGTGTTGATGGGCAGGCAAGGAAGTATCGGAGACGCTTGTTGTTTTTTTCATGGCTGACTCATGGACTGCGAGCGGCGGGCGCTCGTTGGACAGGAACGGCGTGATGCCGGTCAAGGCTTCCTGCGCAGCGGTCGGATGCCCGGAGATTTCAGCCGGGGCGAAGCTTCGGGCAGCCGCTGCCGGAGGATTCAGCTGAGGTCGGACAAGGCGCTGGCCCGCTGGCCGCAGTTCAAGGTCTCATCGATGAAAGTCTGTGCTGCAAAACACTGCCGCCACTCGTTGAACGCTTGCACTGGGCACTCCTGCTGGCCGCCTCGAAGGACGTTGTTGTTCGAATGGGGCCGCATGGTGCTTCAGCTCGTCGCCGAGGAAAATTAGTAAAAATATCTTCGAGGCCAATGAAAAAAATGGCCGTCCGCTGCGGCCCCGTCGACCCGCCCAGTGTCGCGCAGGAATTTTTCCATCCCTGCTGGCCACCTGCTTGCGCGCCGCCTCGCTGCGCTTCGAATCAGGGGCTTGTACTGACGCCGGCACACTCCGGTGCAATCCCGCAAAACCTAAGTATGGTGGCGCGATACCCATGGACGATGGTGGGAGCCTCCGGCCAGCGAATAGGGTTTGCCTACCGGCGATCCGCCTTCGTAACGACCGCACAGTCGCTTCGAGTCCGGAACGGGCCGGTCCCATTCGCCGCGCGAGCGGTACCCTGACGAGAGCTTTCACCATGACCGACGAGACCAAAGGAACCACCCGCCGCGCCCTGATGAGCGCGGGCGTAGCCGCCGCGACCCTGGCGGTTGCCGTCCCCATGCTGGCAAGCCCGGCGAGCGCTGCCCAGGCACCGGCCGCCACGGGCGCACGCCGCAAGGAGCAAGGGTCGGGATACCTCACACTGCGTGACGGCACCCAATTGTTCTACAAGGATTGGGGCAGCGGGCAGCCCATCGTGTTCCACCACGGCTGGCCGCTCTCGGGAGACGACTGGGACAATCAGATGCTGTTCTTCCTCGCCAAGGGGTACCGCGTGATCGCCCATGACCGCCGTGGCCATGGCCGCTCCACGCAGACGGCGCAAGGCAATGACATGGATACCTATGCCGCCGACCTGGCGGAACTAGCTGCGCACCTGGACCTGAAGAATGCCGTGCACATCGGCCACTCCACTGGCGGTGGCGAGGTCGCACGCTACGTCGCGCGCCATGGTGCCGGCCGCGTTGCCAAGGCAGTGCTGATCGGCGCTGTACCGCCGATCATGCTGCAATCCGAGAAAAACCCAGGCGGACTGCCGCTGAAGGTCTTCGACGGCTTCCGCGAGGCACTCGCCGCCAGCCGTTCGAACTTCTACCGCGACGTGGCGGCAGGCCCCTTCTACGGCTTCAACCGACCAGGTGCGAAGGTCTCCGAAGCGGTGATCGACAATTGGTGGCGCCAGGGCATGAATGGTGGTGCCAAGGCTCATTACGACTGCATTGCAGCCTTCTCGGAAACCGACTTCACGGAGGATCTGAAGCTGATCGCGGTGCCGACCCTGGTGCTGCACGGTGAGGACGATCAGATCGTCCCCATCGACGACTCCGCGCGGCTCTCGATCAAGCTCCTGCGGCACGGCACCCTGAAGACCTACCCCGGCCTGCCCCACGGCATGTGCACCACCCACGCCGACACCATCAACGCGGACCTGCTGGCCTTCATCAAAAGCTGACGGCGGCATAACGCAAAAGGCCCGGCGCGATCGCATCGGGCCTTTTGCGGTTCAGAGCTGTGACAAACCGCCATCGACACACAGGTCGACGCCGGTGATGAAACTGCTGTCGTCGGATGCGAGGAACAGCGCCGCGTTCGCCAGCTCCTCCGGACGGCCAAGGCGGCCGAGCGGGATCAGCCCTGCCAGCTGCTTTTCGAAAGCATCGAACTGCGCCTCGTCAACACCCATCTTGCCGATGATCGGCGTCAGCACCGGGCCAGGGCTCAGGCAGTTGACACGGATGTTCCGGCCCTTGAGTTCCGCCGCCCAGCTACGGGCGAAAGAGCGCACCGCCGCCTTGGTCGCTGCATAGACCGCATGAGCTTCCAGTGCCTTCAGGTGGGCGATGGACGACACCAGTACGATGGAGCCGCCGTCGCGCAGCAGAGGCAGCGCTTTCTGGATGGTGTAGAAGACGCCCTTGACGTTGATGTCGAACTGCTCGTCGAACTGCTGTTCGTCAACCTGATCCCCCGGAGCCGGGCGAATGATGCCGGCATTGGCGACCAACACGTCGAGGCGACCGAAGCGCTCGCCCACCTCCTGATACAGCGCGTCCAGATCCGCCAGCCGGCTGGCGTCCGCGCGGATACCAACGGCGCTTTCACCGATGAGGCCGACCGCCTCCTCCAGCGCATCCCGGCGGCGCCCGGTGATGACCACTTCGGCACCTTCCAGGGCGAATCGTTGTGCGGTAGCCAGTCCGATACCGCTGTTGCCGCCCGTGATCAGGGCGACCTTGTTGCTTAGCTTTCCCATCATCTCTCCAACGTGGCTTGTGCATGAGCTCGTTCAAGAGGTCGCAGATCGGGGGCGCGCACCAGGCTCTCGTGCAGGGGCAGATAACGCTCGATCTTCTCCGCCAGGCGCTCGCGGCGCACGGCCAGTTGCGCCTGGAGTGCATCCAGCGCTACCAGCTTTTCCAGGTGCTGCTGCAGGCAGGCGAGGAAGCCCTCGCTATCTTCCTCTTCCTCCAGATACTGCAGCAGGCCGTGGATCTGCCGGGTGCTGAAGCCGCACTCGAGCAGCTCACGAACCCAGAGCACGCGCTGGACCATGGACGAGGCATAGTCGCGATAACCATTGTCCAGCCGCGACGACTCGATCAACTGCCGCGACTCGTAGTGGCGCAGCGCCCGTGTACTGACGCCGGCGCGCAAGGCCAGCTCTCCGATTTGCATGTTGACCTCCGATGGGAGAACTCTGAGGGCTTGACGCTAGTGTCAAGGTCAAGCCCCCCTTTGGCTTTTTCAGGCGTCCTTCGCGGGATGCGCCGGCAGGGTGAACTGCACCACCGCACCACGGGGCTGGTTGGCGCTGGCCCAGAGACGACCGCCATGGCTGTCGATGATCGAGCGGCAGATCGACAGGCCCATGCCCATACCGGTGGCCTTGGTGGTGTAGAACGGGGCGAAGAGCAGGTCCGAATTGCTCTCGGCGAAGCCGGGCCCGCTGTCGCACACCCTCACCCGCACACCATCTTCGTCGTACTCGGAGCTGACCAGCAGGCGGCGCTCGCTGGCAGGAACACCGCCCATGGCTTCCAGCGCATTGACGATCAGATTGAGCATCACCTGCTGCAACTCGACCCGATCGCCCTCCACTTCCGGCAGGCCGTCGGCAAGTTCGACACGCACCACGGCGCCGCACTTGGCCGCCTCGCCGCGGGTGAACTCGACCATCTCGCGCAGCGCCGCACTGACGTCCACCGGCTGCCTCTGCGGCGGGGTCTTGCGGATCAGCTGACGGATGCGCCCCAGCACCTCGGCCGCTCGATTGGCGTCCTTGATGATGCGCCCCAGCACCTGGCTGACTTCGCCAAGCTCCGGCGGCTGCGCACCCAGCCAGCGTAAGGCGGCATTGGCATTGGTCACGGTGGCGGCAATCGGCTGGTTCACCTCGTGGGCGATGGACGCCGCCAGTTGCCCCATGGTCGCCACGCGGTTGGCGTGGGCCAGTTCCGTCTGTACCTCGCGATAGCGGCGCTCGCCCTCGCGCACGCGCTCCTCGGCCCGCTTGCGCTCAGTGAGATCGAGCACGAAGGCCACACCTTCCTGCTGGCTGGCCTCGAAGGCGGCCAGGCCGACGATCACCGGCACGCGGCTGCCATCCTTGCGGATGTATTCCTTCTCGAAGGGCTGCGCATGCCCAGTCCGAATAGCCGTGGCAAGATGCGCCTGACTCAGTGCCAGGGATTCGGGCGGGGTCATGTCGTGCCAGCGCACGCGGCCGGACAGTAGGTCGTCGCGCTCGTAGCCGACCATGCGCAGGAAGGCGTCGTTGGCTTCGGCTATCTCGCCGCCTGCACTCCAGACGATAATGCCGATGATGTTGGCGTCCACCAGCCGACGAATCTTCGCCTCGCGCTCCGCCGCATCGCGGTACAGGCGCGCGTTCTCCAGGGAGATTGCCGCCTGTGAGGCCAGCAACCGCAGCACGGCGATCCGCGCCGGGCTGAACACGCCGGCCGAGAGGTTGTTCTCCAGGTACAGCGCGCCGGTGAGCTTGGCCTGGTTCATCAGTGGCATGCAGAGGATTGAACGCGCGCCGTGCTGGCGGACATAGGGGTCGGTGGTGAGTCCCGGATCGACCATGGCGTCTTCCAGGCATAGACTCTCGCCGGTGCGTAGCACCTGGTAGAGCACCGTTTCAGCCAGCGCGGCCGCGCTGATCGGTTCGTTGCACAACAGCATCGCCCCATCACCGACAGTTGCCAGCGCCGCGATGCGCGGCTCGCCCGCTTCGGCGAGGACCAGCACGCCGCGTTCGGCGCCGGCCTGCTCAATGGCGGTGCGCATCACCATGTCGATCAGCTTCTCCAGGACGATCTCCCCCGAGGCGGCCTGGGACACCTTGAGCACCGTGGCCAGGTCCAGGTGCTCCACCGGGGTGGCGATGGTCGCGGTCGGGCCAGGCGCGGGCTCCTCGTTGCGCAGATAGCGATAGCGTCCTTCAAGTTGACGTACCTTGCCGTCGGCGCCCCAGCGCAGGTAGCCGTAGCGCGCGTCCTGCAGGTAGACGCGGGCGATCTTGGCCAGTCCGCGACTGCCGTAGAAACGCCCCGCCAGCTCGTTGGCCAGCGCCTCGATCTGCACGAAGCCGTTGTCCTGCGCTTGGCGGATGGCCTCTTCGTAGAGCAGCTCGGCGTCAACCAGCCGCCCTTCGATGCGGGCGATTTCCGCGCCCACCAGTGCCACGCGGCAGGCGAAGGATTCAGAGCACTGCTGCGCCCACACCTGCAACTGCACGTGATGGCCGGTCAGCTCCTGCAAAAGGCCGGGCCGCTCGCCGGCCTCGATGGCATCGGAGCTGGCGGCCAGGGTCAGCGCCGCATGGAATTGATACTCGGCCTCCTCGGTGAAGGACTCCACCACCCACAGCAGCGCCTTCGCCCGCCTCACACAGTCCATGGCCGCGGCGTAGTCCCCCGCCATGTAGCGCGCCTGGAGCTTGCGCGTCCAGTACTTGGCCGCTGCCAGCGCAAGGTCGGGTGTGCTCTCCAGGTGCGCTTCGAAACGCGCCTCGTCGAACTGCGGATCGTCGAAACAGCCGAAGGTCGAGGTCTGCCCGCGAAGCGTACGGATTAGCGCCAGTTGTGTGCTGATGAAATCCACCACCAGGCCGAAGCGCACCTTCTGCGCATAGGCCAAACCCTGCTCGGCCTCTTCGTGCACCTGCGCCAGTGGCTCGCCGAGAAACAGCACATCGGAGTTGTGACCGTTGCCGGCATAGGCGGCGTAAGCGAGGTCGCCGACGCGGTTGGCCGCGACGAAAGCACGGCGCAGCAGTTCCCGGCACTCGCGTACCGGCCGCATCCAGCGTGCCACGAACATCGAGAAGCACAGGTAGGTTCGCGCTTCATGGCGATTCAGGCCGCGCCTATCGACTAGCTCGCAGCCCAGGCGACCAAAGCGATAGCCGGCCTCGTAATCGCCAAAGCGGCGGCCGGCGATGCGTCCGACATTCGCATAGAGCATGCAGGATGCGTCGCAGTTGCCTCGCTCCAGGCTCAGGCTGACGGCCTTGCAGATGGTCAGGCTGGCCAGGTTGGCGTCACTCTGCAGCGCCGGCGCGAACAGCTTGCAGAGGGCATCCAGTGTCGCCAGAGAGGCAGCGTCCTCCATCAGTGGCAGGTCGATGAGCTGTTCGATGCTGCGCTCGCCCAGTTGTGTCCAGATCTGCTGGTACTCCTCGCGCACCTGATCATCGTCCGGATGCGCTGACCAGTGGATGCCGACAGCCTCCAGGTAGGCCAGGCATACGGCGACCGCCCTGTCACTACGATCCTGCAACAGGCACACATCCATCTGCAGACAGGCCACTGCCGCCTGTTCCACCGTGGTGGCGGCGCGTGGCGTCAGCGCGGTGAGGCGCTCGTCGGCCTGCATCAACTGGCCGGTGAGGAACTCGCACTCGGCGCGGTTGAGCTCCAGGGCGAAGCACAGGTCGTGGCGGCGTTCCCAGCAATCGGCATCGAGCAGTTCCGCGCCTGCGCCCAGGTAGGCCAGCGCCGAGCTGTAGGCGCTGGAGGCCTTGGCGCGCTGCCCGGCCAGCAGGTTGTACTCGGCCAGTTGTTCACGCTCGGCGCGGGCTTCGATCAGCCCAGCGCCGCGATTGAGCTGGCCGACGATTTCGAAGATGGCCTCTTCGCGCCGCTCCGCCGGCGTCTGCTCGGCCAGCAGACGACCGATGCGCAGGTGCGCCTCGGCACGGGAGGTTTCGGCAATCAGTGAATACGCTGCCTCGTGAATGCGGTCGTGGGCAAACGCGCAGGCGCCCTCCACGCGCTCCACCAGTTCCTGGCGCACCGCCGACCAGAGTATCGAGTGGACCTTGGCCGACGGCAGGTCGAGCACAGTCGCCAGGGTATCGATCTGCGCCATGTTGCCCAGGCAGGCCAACTGCTGCAGGGCCTCGCGGGTTTCCAGAGGCAGGCGCGCAAGCTTGCCGACCATGAGGTCGACGACATTGTCGGTGAAGCCCTTGGCGTGGATGCGCTCGGGCTCCCAGCGCCAGCGCCGGGCTTCATGGTCGTAGGTCAGCAACTCTTCCTCGGCCAGCGCCTGGAGGAACTGGATGACGAAGAACGGGTTGCCAGCGGTCTTGTCCTGCACCAGCCGGGCCAGCGCCACGATGCTTGGCGGCGGACAACGCAGGGCCTCGGCGATCAACTGTTCGATGTGCGCGCGGGCCAGCGGTGTCAGGCGGATCTCGTCGATGCGCACGCCGGCCTGGCGGATGGCTTGCAGCTTGCGCGTCAGCGGATGACTGGCGTCCACCTCGTTGTCGCGGTAGGCGCCCACCAGCATCAGGTGGCGCAGCTCCGAATGGGTGAGTAGATCTTCCAGCAGGTCGAGGGTCGCCGCATCCAGCCATTGCAGGTCGTCGAGGAACAGCGCCAGCGGGTGATCAGCACGGGCGAACACCCCGATGAAACGGCGGAACACCAGCAAAAAGCGACGCTGAGCCTGCTGCGGCTCAAGCTCCGGCACCGGTGGCTGCTCGCCGATAATCAGCCGCAGCTCGGGAATCAGATCGGTAATCAACCGGGCGTTGGGCTCCAATGCCTCCAGCAGCGCACTGCGCCAGCCCTCCAGCACGTCACCGCTCTTGCCCAGCAGCGTGCGCACCAGCCCCTGGAAGGCCTGCACCAACGTCGAGTAAGGAATGTCGCGCTTGTACTGGTCGAACTTGCCGGAAGCGAACAACCCGCGCGGCGGCACCAGCACCTTGTGCAGCTCGTTGACCACCGACGACTTGCCGATCCCGGAATAGCCCGATACCAGCACCAGCTCTGGCGTGCTGCTGGCGACGATGCGCGCGAAGGCCTCCACCAGCACCTCGACCTCATGCTCGCGGCCGTAGAGTTTCTCAGGGACCAGTAGGCGATCCGGCGTGCCCTGCTCGTCCAGGCTGAAGGGCTCAATGCGCCCTTCCCGTTGCCAGTCGTCCAGGCAGCGGCGCAGGTCGTGCTCGACGCCGGCAGCACTCTGGTAACGCTCCTCGGCGGTCTTGGCGAGCAGCTTGAGGACGATCTGCGAGAGCATCGGCGGCACGCCGGCAACCCGTTCACCGGGCGGCAGCGGCTTGCGTGCGATGTGGCAGTGCACCCACTCCATCGGGTCGCTGGCTATGAACGGCAGCGTGCCGGTTAGCATCTGGTAGAGCACCACACCAAAGGCATAGAGGTCGCTGCGCGAGTCGATGGAGCGGTTCATCCGCCCGGTCTGTTCCGGCGCCATGTAGGCCAGCGTGCCGGCAATGGTCTCCGGTGGCTCGGGCGCCTGTCGCTCGCGCGGCAATCGCGAGGCCAGACCGAAGCCGGTCAGGCGTGCCTGGCCATCGGTGCAGTTTACCTGGATGTGGTTGGGTTTGAGGTCCTTGTGCACAAGGCCACGCTGGTGCAGGTGACGCAGGGCCACGGCGATGTCCACGGCCAGGCGCAGACAGGTTCCAGTGTCCAGGGCCTGGCGCAGCAAGCGTGAAAGCGGTTCGCCGCCGGGATCATCGAGCAGCAGGCGGGTCTTGCCGCCTTCACGATGCAGCGCCTGTGGGCGCAACGCCCAGGCGCTGTGCAGTTCGTCACGCAGACTGTACTCATGGGCCAGCCGCTCCAGCGTGGCAGGCAAGGGATGTTCGGCGGCCGGCCGCACCAGCAACACGCTGGCGCCACCATCACTGGATGGGCGGGCGCGGCAGAACACCCGCTCGCCGTCGTCCCACAGGATCTTCTGTTTGCTGGCCATCGGCTCGGCAACCTCTCAGGGGTTTCTGCTGCCCCCGAGTGGCGGTCAGCGACTGTCTTGCAATCGGTTCAGGTCGTCCGCTGCAATGGCTCGACGCCCAGGGCCTCGGCCATACGCACAAGGTCGGCGACCGAACGCGCTGCCAGCTTCTTCATCACCTGGCCTCGGTGAACCTTCACGGTCACTTCGCTGAGGTTGAGTTCGGCAGCGATCTGCTTGTTCATCAACCCGGCCACAACAAAGCGCAGCACCTCGCGTTCACGCAATGTCAGCGCCTCGAAGGCCTGACGCAACACCGCGCCGGACTGTTCGGCCTGCAGCCGTTCACCATCGCGGGCCAGGGCACTGGCCACCGCGTCGAGCATGTCCTGATCGCGGAAGGGCTTGGCCAGGAAATCCACCGCTCCGGCCTTCATGGCCTTGACCGTCATGGCGATATCGCCGTGACCAGTCATGAACACGATGGGCATGCGCACTCCGCTTTTCTCCATCTGTTCCTGGAACGCCAGGCCGCTCTCGCCGCGCAGGCGCACGTCGAGAACCAGGCAACTGGGAACGTTACGCCGGGCAAAGGACAGAAAAGCCTGGGTCGAATCGAAGGTCTGCACCTGCAGCCCGATGGAGCGCAGCAGGCCATCGAGAGCGAGGCGCATGGACTCGTCGTCATCGACCACATAGACCACCGGCTCCTTCGGGCCTTGCGGCGGATTGGAATGCGACGACGAGATCATCTTGCCTCCTTTTGGGACCGCGACACTCGCGGTGTGCAGGTCAAAAAATCTAGTCCATGATAGGGCCCGCGGCAAAATGCCAGCCCAATGGTCATGGGGGCCGGAGCGGTGCCTGCAGATTCGGCCATGGCGCGCGCCACGCCGCTGCTGCGAGCAAGGCTAGCCTGGCGAAGCGAAGCGCCGCCAGGCCATAAACCCCTGAAAATCGGCCACATCTGTGGCCCTGGAAGCGCCCGGCCACCAGCTCTCTTCCACCCGGCCACCCGAACAGGCAGAACCCCGATGGCAAGCGCTTTTGCTCCTCCTTACCCACTCCCCGCGACGACACCGATCACCGTCGCCTTCGTCGCCTACCCACAGATGGGCCTGCTCGACCTGAGCGGTGCCCAGACTGTGTTCTGGGCCGCCAGCAAGGCCCTGGCACAGCGCGGCCTGCCGGGCTACCGACTACTGACGGCAAGCCTGCGCGGTGGGCTGGTGAGCACCGTCGAAGGACTGTCGGTGGATACAAGCGCCCTGGCTGAACTCGGCCTCGCCGAAATCGATACCCTGGTTGTCCCCGGCGCCCCGGACATCTGCGAAACCCTCGACAGCCACGGCGATCTGGCGGCCTGGCTGAACCATGCGGCGCCCAGAGTGCGCCGAGTTGCATCGGTGTGCAGCGGCGCCTTCCTGCTGGCCAAGGCCGGACTGCTCGACGGCTGTCGCGCCGCGACTCACTGGGCCATGTGTGAAACCCTGCAGCAGCGCTTCCCAGCCTTGGAGGTGGATGCCGACGCGATCTTCATCCAGCAGGGCGCGGTCTGGACCTCGGCCGGTGTCACCGCCGGCATCGATCTCGCACTGGCGCTGGTGGAAGCCGACTGCGGCCGCGAGGTCAGCATGCAGGCGGCGCGTGAACTGGTGGTGTACCTCAAGCGCCCTGGCGGGCAGGCGCAGTACAGCACCCTGCTGCAATTGCAGACCCAGGACAGCCCCGCCTTCGACGAGCTCCACCTGTGGCTGGCGGAGAACCTGGGCAACCCGGAACTGACCGTGGAACGCCTGGCCGAACAGGCAAAGATGAGCCTGCGCAACTTCTCCCGCGTGTACAAGGAACGCACCGGGCGCACGCCGGCCAAGGCCATCGAACTGTTCCGGCTGGAAGCGGCCAAACGCCTGCTGGAAAACTCCTCACGCAACATCGAGCAGATTGCCCGCGCTTGCGGTTTCGCCGACGAGGAACGGCTGCGCAGCACCTTCCAGCGCCACCTGTCGATCTCGCCGCGCGACTACCGCAGCCGCTTCACCCGCTGAGCATTTCAGCCGTGCTCAGGCCACGGCCAGCGCCAGCGAACGCTCCGGCTGCAGCTCCAGGTGACGGGCGAAACAGCCGCGCAGCCAGCGCTCGCGCGGATCGGCGTGGCTGGTGCCGCGCCAGGCCATGGACAGGTCCGGGCTCGACAGCGGCAGCGGTGCGTATTCGGCGCGTAGGCCTTCCACCCGCGCCATCGCCTGCGCCACATAATCGGGCACGATGGCAAGCATGTCGCTGCTGGCCAGCAGTGCCGGCAAGGCGCTGAACTGCGGCACCGCCAGCACTACCCGGCGCTGCCGGTCATGACGGGCCAGCGCGCGGTCGACATCGTCGGTCACCTTGCCCAGCGCGGATACCGCCACATGGGGCCGCCGACAGAACTCATCGAGGCTCACTGGCCCCGCCGACGAGTCCGCGCGCAGCAGCATCGGCTGCACCGGGCGCAGGCTGCGGCAATGGGCGCTGGCCGGCAGCTCCTGCGCCTGACCGATGCCCAGGGAGATGTCCCCTGCGACGAGCAGTTGCGGCAGTTGCCAGGCATCGACCCGGCGCACCACCAGGGTGATGTTCGGCGCCTCGGCGCGCAGTTGCTGCATCAGCCGGGGCAATAATGCGTACTCGACTTCGTCGCAGAGCCCGACGTGGAAAGTCTCTTCGCTGGTGCGTGGGTCGAACTCCCGCGCGCAGCTCAAGGCCAGGGCAATGCCTTCCAGGGCTGGTCCCAGGCGCACATGGATTTCCTCGGCCCGCGCGGTGGGCTCCATCGCCCGCCCGCTGCGGATGAACAGCGGGTCGTCGAACATCGTCCGCAACCGGTTCAGCGCACTGCTGACGGTGGTCTGGCAGAGGAACAGGCGTTCGCCCGCCCGGGTCACGTTGCGCTCGCGCATCATGGTTTCGAAGACAACCAGCAAGTTGATGTCAGCATGTCGCAGGTCATTTCTGTTCATGGTTTCGCCCGCCTGGTGAAGTTGCATCCGAACAGCCTTTCGCTGGGCCCGCTCACTTCTCCAGGCTTGCGATGTGATTGCAGATTATTCAGGCGTAACCTTCGAGTCAGTTGTACATGGGTGCACTATCGCCACCCATTGGTTATGCGGACTAATACCTGGGTATTGCTCCGGGAAACTTGCCGACATAAATGTCATCGAGACTAGACTGCAAGCCGAAATATCCATACCGAGGTGTTGCCCGACTATACCTAGGTATACTTCTCCGACTTGTTCGACGGCGTATCTTGCAAGTACGGCAGGCGCCGCCAGGAGCGCCCCAGAGGATGCAATATACGCAAATGCGCAATAAGGCTGTCATTGCAGTAGTCGACGACGACGAATCCCTGCGCACCGCGCTGGAAGGCCTGCTGCGCGCTACCGGCTACCTGGCGCTCACCTATGGCGGCGCCCGCGAGTTCCTCGACTCCGACGGCCCGGAACTGGCCGGCTGCCTGATCTCCGATATCCAGATGCCAGGCATGTGCGGCGTCGAACTCTACCAAGCGTTGCGCAGCCGCGGCCTGGAACTCCCAGTGATCTTCATGACCGCCTACCCCGGCGAAAAGCCGCGCATCAGCACCGAAATGCCCGGCGTCATCGCCTGCCTGCCCAAGCCGTTCGAAGCCGACCAGTTGCTGGACTGCATCGAGACCGCCCTGCTGCCCAAACCCTGAGTTTCAGAATTCCCCGCCAAGTTACTGCGCCCACGCATTCCCGCGCGAAAGAGCACTGCACGCGGCCTCACTCGATACCTTCGTATAGTTCCCTTCCACACATGCGTAATTCCCGCACACCGATGTAGAAGTGCATCCGGAAGCTCTCCTCCCTAGCATGGATTTACAGCGGACGACTGCAGACAGAACAACGCGAACCACAGTTTGCTAAACCCCGTCAGCGTCACGCCGAACTTGAAGAAGTTACTTCAAGGCAAATCATCCATTCGAGTCAGGAGCACATGATGAAACAGCAACTTCTGGTTATTGGCGCGGGCTTCGGTGGACTGTGGAGCGCACTGAGCGCCGCCCGCCTGCTGGACATGCACAGCCGCAACGATGTGGAAATCACCCTGCTGGCGCCGCAGGCCGAGCTGCGCATCCGCCCGCGCTTCTACGAACCCGACGTACACAGCATGTTCGCTCCACTGACCGAACTGTTCGAAGCCGTGGGCGTGCGCTTCGTAAAGGGTACAGCCGAGAGCATCGACGAGCAGTCCCGCAAGGTCGGCTACCGCGACGAAACCGGCCGCGCCGGCGAGCTGAGCTACGACCGCCTGGTACTGGCCAGCGGCAGCCAGCTGTCCCGCCCGCCGGTGCCAGGCCTGAAGGAATATGCCTTCGACGTTGACCAGATCGAATCGGCGGCGCACCTGGAAAGCCATCTGATGTCGCTGCGCAATCAGCCGGCCAGCCGCGCACGCAACACCGTGGTGATCGCTGGCGGCGGTTTCACCGGCATCGAGACCGCCACCGAAATGCCGGCGCGCTTGCGTGCCGTACTGGGCGAAGACCAGGACGTACGTGTGATCATCGTCGATCGTGGAGAGCGCATCGGTGCGGTGATGGGCGACGGCATCCGCCCGTCGATCATCGAGGCCTCCGACAGCCTGGGGATCGAATGGATCACCGGCGCCACGGTCTCCGCCGTGGACGCCAACGGCGTCACCCTCGCTGACGGCCGCCACATCGAGAGCCACACGGTGATCTGGACCGTGGGCTTCCGCGCCAGCGCGCTGACCGAGCAGCTGACTGCCCAGCGCGACGGCCAGGGCCGCCTGCACGTGGACGGCAACCTCAAGGTGCGCGGACTGCAGAACGTCTTCGCCGCCGGTGACGTCGCCTACGCCGCCACCGATGACATCGGCAACTTCGCCGCGATGTCCTGCCAGCACGCCATCAGCCTCGGACGTCACGCCGGCAACAACGCCGCCGCCGACCTGCTGGGCGTCGCTCCAACCCAGTACCGCCAGCCCAAGTACGTCACCTGCCTGGACCTGGGCGCCTGGGGCGCCGTGTACACCGAAGGCTGGGACCGCCAGCTGAAGCTGGTCAAGGCCGAGGCCAAGGAACTCAAGACGCAGATCAACACCGTGTGGATCTACCCGCCGGCCGCCGACCGCCGCTCCGCCCTGGCGGCCGCCGACCCGCTGATCCCCGTGGCCTGATCGCTGCTCTGCCCGCACTCCCTCGCCCCCGAGGGAGCGCCATTCGCCTGATGGACTCGACCTACAAGCAACAGGAGAACGACCATGACCATGCACCTGAATACCTTCGCCCAGCCCGATGCCGCCACCCCAGCCCAGGAGCTGGTGCCTTCGCGCTATGCCCTGCGCGTGGGCGAGATCGACGTGCTGGTGGTCAGCGACGGCGTGCTGCCGCTGCCGACCGAAACCATGTCGACCAACGCCACCCCGGAAGAGCGCGCAGCCTGGTTCAAGGAGATGTACCTGGGCCCGGACATGTTCGACTGGGCGCTGAACGTACTGGTGGTGCGCAGCGGCGAGCAGACCATCCTGGTCGATGCCGGCCTGGGCAACCAGTTCCCCGGCTTCCCTCGCGCCGGGCAGTTCCCCAAGCGCCTGAAGGATGCCGGCATCGAGCTGTCATCGATCACCGATATCGTAATCACCCATATGCACATGGACCACATCGGCGGGCTGCTGACCGACACCGTGAAGAACGGCCTGAGCCCTGAGGTGCGCATCCACGTCACGGCCACCGAAGTCGATTTCTGGAAGATCCCGGACTTCAGCCTGACCGAAATGCCGCAGCCTGTGCCGGACGTCCTGCGGCGCACTGCCAACGAATTCATGGCGCATTACGAAAGCCGGCTGCGCATCTTCGAGGACGAACACCAGGTGGCGCCGGGCGTGGTGGCGAAGCTCACCGGCGGCCACACTCCCGGTCATTGCATCGTCTACGTCGATTCCGCCGGCGAGCGCCTGACATTTGCCGGCGACGCGCTGTTCCCGGTGGCCTTCGACCATCCGGAATGGCACAACGGCTTCGAGCATGATCCGGAGGAGTCGGTTCACGTGCGGGTGCGCCTGCTGCGCGAAGCGGCGGCCAGCGGCGAGCTGTTCGTCGCCACCCACCTGCCCTTCCCTTCGGTTGGCCGCGTAGCCATCGATGGTGATGCGTTCCGCTGGATCGCCGGATTCTGGGATTACTGACAGCCAGCGCCAGGCAACCCCGCCCGGCTCGCACCGGGCGGTTTGATTGCGCAATCAGCCCCTGCGCGCCAGTCCGATTTCCGCAGGACTGACCTACAGCTGATGTACCATGCCGCGCCCAAACCTGCGGCGAACCCTTTGCCTGGCTGCCTATGTCCTCCAACGCGCTGTACACCGACCTGTCCTCCTACTACGACCTGATGTGCGCCGACATCGACTACCAGGCGCAGAGCCACTGTGTGCGCCGCCTGCACCAGCTGTTCGGCAACCAGGGGGAGCGGCACCTGGACCTCGCCTGCGGGACCGGGCCGCACGTGCGCCACTTCCTCGACTTCGGCTACCGCAGCGCCGGCCTGGACATCAACCAGCCAATGCTGGACATCGCCCGGCAGCGCTGCCCCGAGGCGCACTTCAGCCGGCAGGACATGGCGAGCTTCCGCGTCGACGAGCCGCAGGACCTGATCAGCTGCTTCCTCTACTCGATCCACTACAACCCTGGCGTGGAGCAGTTGCAGGCGTGCCTGGCGAGCGTGCACGGGGCTCTCGCGGAGGGCGGGGTGTTGTGCTTCAACAGCGTGGACAAGGGCCTGATCGACAACAGCTCCTTCGTACGTCATTCGGTACAGCACGAAGGCAGCCAGTTCACCTTCGGCTCGGGCTGGTACTACAGCGGCGCGGGCGAGCAGCAGGCGTTGCGCCTGAGCATCGAGAAGACCACAGCCGGCGAGACCCAGGCCTGGCAGGACGAACACGCGATGGTCGCACTGACCTTCGCCGAGCTGCAGCGACTGCTGGAGCCGCTCTTCGAGGTGCAGATGTTCGAACACGACTACGAGCGGATCACGCCCTGGGCCGGCAGTTCCGGCAATGCCTTGTTCGTCTGTGTGAAGCGCTGAGAGAGCGCTGCGAGGTGGCGGCGCCACGCCCTTTTTTTATTTCTTATGGTTATTTAAATAACAAAAACAATTCCTTCAGGAGTTATAGAAAAATACCGATCATGCTGTCTCGACTTCGACGACAGCTACCGTACGACCAACGGCGCCAGCGCGTCGCGCACCCGGCAGATAGCCCAACGAGTAGCGCACATGCATGCCGATACCATTGCGACCTGGGCCCAGGTCATCGCCCGCGCTCTGCGCGCCCACGGGCACGATCCCCAGCCATTGCTGCGCACCGCCGGCATAGACCCGACGCAGTTGCACGACGCCAACCTGCGCATTCCACTGGACCGCATGAGTGCGCTCTGGCGAGCGGTGGAGCGCACCACCGGTGATCCGGGGTTCGGTCTGGAAGTCGCCGCGCACAGCCTGCCCACGGACTTCCACGGCCTGCTCTTCGCCCTGCAGAGCAGCGCCACGGTGGGCGAAGCGCTGGAGCGTGTGGTGAGGTTTTCCCCGGTGGTCAGCACCTCAGGCCAGGTGAGCCTGGAGCGAGGCCCGGGCTTCTGCCGCCTGGTCTACCGGCGTATCGCCCGCGCCCAGGTCGAACAGATGGCCACCGAGGCGCTGCTTGCTTCGGGCCTGCACCACGCCACCTCGATCTGGGGCCTGGGCGTGGTACGTTGCGTTCACCTGGTTCGCCCGCGGCCAGCCGATGCCTCGGCCTGGGAGCGACGCTTCGGCCAGCGCCTGAGCTTCGACGCGCCAAACAATGCCGTGGAGTACGACGCGTCGCTGCTCGACGTGCCCTTGCGCAGCGGCAACCGCGAACTGGCGCAGACCCTGGACGGCAGCCTGAACAACTACCTCAAGCGCCTGTCCGGGCACGACCTGCCCGAGCAGGTGCGGCAGTCGATCATGCGCCAGTTGCCCAGCGGCGAAGTGCAGCAATCACTGGTGGCAGCGGAGCTGGGCATGAGCACGCGCAACCTGCATCGCCATCTCCTGCGCCACGCCACCAGCTTCAGCGAGCTGCTGGAAGAAACCCGCCGCGAACTCGCCTTCAGCTACCTGCGCCAGGCGCACTGCTCGGTCAACGAGGCGTGCTATCGCCTGGGCTTCAACGAGCCCAGCAGCTTCAATCGCGCCTTCCGCCGCTGGACCGGCCAGAGCCCCGGCCAATGGCGCCAGCGTGAGCTGGGCGTGGTCGAGCAGCCGGCAACCGCCCGGCCCGGTGCCGGGTTCGCCCTGGCGCTGTAGAGCGGCCCTGTCCGCGGCGGACCATGGATTGTCCGCCAAAGCCCATCGCCTTCACTTCCGCTTGCCTAGCATCGGCCCCCAGAGGGGTGACCAGCCCCCGCTCCGCCGACTTCCAGCCGTGTGTGCCACGGCCTTGCTGCAAGGACAAGCCATGCAAAGAACCCCTCTGCGCGCCCGCCGCCCCGGCCTGGCGCTGCATCCACTGACCCTGGCACTGCTGCTCGCCAGCGCCGCCGCCGTGGCGGAAGAGCCCGCCAGCGCCCCCGCCGAGGACCAGCCAATCGCTGACGCCCTGCAGACGGTCACCGTGACCGCCCGCCGCCGTGAAGAAAATGCCCAGGACGTGCCGACGCCGATCACCACGCTCAGCGGCGATACCCTCGACAAGCAACGCATCTACAAGGTCCAGGACCTGCAGCAGGCCCTGCCCAGCGTCAACGTCGCCTACATCCATGCGCGCCAGTCGAGCATCGCCGTACGCGGCATCGGCAACAACCCGGCCAGCGACGGCCTGGAGGGCTCCGCCGGTATCTACCTGGACAACGTCTACCTCGGCCGCCCGGGCATGGCGGTGTTCGACCTCATGGACATCGAGCAGCTCGACCTGCTGCGCGGCCCGCAAGGCACCCTGTTCGGCAAGAACACCACGGCCGGCGTGCTGAACATCACCACGCGCAAGCCGACCTTCACCCCGGAAAGCAGCATCGAAACTTCCGGCGGCGAGAACGGCTACTTCCAGGGCAAGGGCAGCTTCTCCGGACCGCTGACCGAGACGCTCGCCGGGCGCCTGTCGCTCTACCGCACCCGCGACGACGGCTACCTGAACAACCTGGCCGATGGCCGCACCCTGCTCGGCGGCGAGCGCGAAGGCGTTCGCGGGCAACTGCTGTTCCAGCCCAACGACGACCTCAGCCTGCGCTGGATCAACGAGTACAACAGCGAGAATTCCAGCCAGGGCAGCGGCGTGATCTACGGCGCCTCCAGCCAGTTCTGGCGCCGCGCCGCACTGGTTGGCGCCAATCCGGTGGAGGGCAAGTCCAATATCGATGGCCGGCAGAACGTCAGCGTCCACCAGAACGCCAGTTCGCTGGAAGCCAACTGGCAACTGGGCGGCGGCTTCACCCTCACCTCCATCAGCGCCTACCGCTACTGGCACTTCAACCCGGCCAACGACTCGGACGAGCTGGACGTGCCGGTGATCAGCGACCTCGGCTACGAGATCCACGACCGCCAGTTCTCCCAGGAAATCCGCCTGGCTTCACCTACCGGCGGCGCCTTCGACTACGTGGTGGGCGCCTATGCCTTCCGCCAGAGCCTGAACAACCGCTACTTCGTCGACCTCGGCCCGCTGGCCGACCTGAACCTGATCGGCGCCAACTTCAACGCGCTGAACAACGTCAGCAGCACCAGCAAGGGCTGGATCGACACCGACAGTTTCGCCCTGTTCTCCCAGGGCACCTGGCACCTGACCGACAAGCTCGATTTCACCCTCGGCCTGCGCGGCACCTACGAGGAGAAGCAGGCGCAGGTCGAACGTCACGCGCCCGAAGGCGGCGCGGCCGTCAGCGGCATTCCGGCGGCCATCCGTGCGAGCCAGGCCGGCGCCTACGACTCGGGCGACCTCAGCCTGCACAACGCCGCCCCCTCCGCACTGATCAGCCTGAGCTACAGGTTCGACGACAACCTGCTCGGCTACGCCTCGCTGTCCCACGGCGAGAAGTCCGGCGGGGTCAACCTTAGCGTCGGCAGTGCGCCCAGCGCCGGCGCCGACTCCCTGCTGGTCGGCCCGGAGCGGGCCAACGACGCCGAACTGGGGTTCAAGAGCACCCTGCTCGACCGCCGCCTGCAACTCAACGCCAACCTGTTCTGGACCGGTATCACCGGCTACCAGGCCACCACCTACTACCAGCCGGCGGGCTCGCTCACCGGCTACCAGGTGCTGGCCAATGCCGGCGACCTGCGCTCGCGCGGCGTGGAGTTCGAGGCCACGGCGTTGCCGCTGCGCGGCCTGACCCTGAACTTCAACGGCTCGTTCAACGACGTCACCTACCTGTCGTTCAAGGACGCGCCCTGCCCGGCCGAAGTCAGCAGCCAGCCCAACGCACCAACCACCTGCGACCTCTCCGGCGAACGCGTGATGGGCGCCTCGCGCTGGATCGCCAACCTCAACGGCGAATACAAGTGGCAGCTGGAAAACCGTTTCGAACCCTACGTCACCGCCAGCTTTGCGTACCGCTCCGAAGCCGAGGGCACGCTGGACAACTCGAACCTGTCGAAGATTCCCGGTTACGGCCTGGCCAACTTCTCGGTGGGCCTGCGCCGCGAGGTCGGCGAGGGGCTGCTGGACGCCTCCCTGTGGGTGAAGAACGCGTTCGACAAGGAGTACTACCAGGCGGTCATCGCCTCCTCCAACGGCCTCTATGTGGGCTATCCCGGCCAGCCGCGGGTCACCGGCGTGACCCTGCGCTACGACTTCTGAGGTGAACATGAGCCAAGCACAGATCAGCCTCGGCGCCTTTCTCATGGGCAGCGGCCATCACCTGGCCGCCTGGCGCCACCCGCAGGCACCCTCCGGAGCACTCGGCCTCGCGCACTTCCGGCGCCTGGCGCAGACCGCCGAGCGCGGCCTGTTCGACGCGATCTTCTTCGCCGACAACCTCGCGCTGCTCGGCAGCAACGAACTGGCCGCGCACACCACCCACGGCGAAGTGCTCGACCCGTTGATGCTGCTCGCCACCCTGGCCTCGTCCACCGAGCGCATCGGCCTGATCTCCACGGTCTCCACCAGCTACAACGACCCGTATCTGCTGGCGCGTCGCTTCGCCTCGCTTGATCACCTTTCCGGCGGCCGTGCGGGCTGGAACCTGGTGACCTCCGCCACCGACCAGGAAGCGCAGAACTTCGGCCTCGACCAGCACTTCGAACACGCCGATCGCTACTCCCGCGCTGAAGAGTTCATCGATGTCGCCCGTGGCCTGTGGGACAGCTTCGCGGATGACGCCTTCCTGCGCGACAAGGTCAGCGGCCGCTACTTCGACCCACAGCAGCTGCGCACGCTCGAACATCGCGGCGAGCACTACCGGGTGCGCGGCCCGCTGAACCAGCCGCGTTCACCGCAGGGCCATCCGGTACTGGTGCAGGCCGGCTCGTCGGAGCCGGGCAAGGTGCTGGCGGCGCGCACCGCCGAGGTGGTGTTCACCGCGCAGCAAACGCTCGAAGGTGCGCGCGAGTTCTATGTCGACCTGAAGGGACGCCTCGCCGAGCATGGCCGCGAGCCGGACGAACTGAAGATCATGCCGGGCATTTCCCCGGTGCTGGGGCGCACCCAGGACGAGGCTGAAGACCTCTATGCCCAGTTGCAGGAGCTGATCGAACCGCAGCTCGGCCTCGCCCTGCTCTCGGGCATGGCCGGCGGGCTCGACCTGTCTCGCTACCCGCTGGACGGCCCGCTGCCCGAATTGCCCCCGAGCAACGCCATGAAAAGCCGGCAGGCACTGTTCATCGACCTGGCCCGCCGCGAGAACCTGACCCTTCGCCAGCTCTACCTGCGGGTCGCCGGCGCGCGCGGACACTGCACGCTGGTCGGCGGCCCGAAACAGATCGCCGACCACCTGGAAGCCTGGTTCAGCGCCGGCGCCGCCGACGGCTTCAACATCATGCCGCCGCTGCTGCCCAGCGGCCTGGACAGCTTCGTCGAGCTGGTGGTGCCGGAGCTGCAGAAGCGCGGGCTGTATCGTCGCGAGTACCGCGGCAGCACCCTGCGCGACCACCTGGGCCTGCGCCGGCCGGAACGGAGATAGGAACGCCCGGCGTGGCTGGCCGTCACCTGATCTTGCCGACCGGTGTGAAGTTACCGGTGAGATGGCCGCCCACCGGGTTCTTCGGCTTGTACTGGGCGTCGTGCTTGAGGCGTTCCTCCACGCTGGGGTCGATCGCTTCCTGCCCGAAGGGCGTGTTGCCGATATCCCGGTAGTACGGCTGGGTCAGCTGGCTATAAGCGCCGCCCAGGAATTCCTTGTAGGAGTTGGTGATGGGAAGCGTCGTCGTGGGCAGGCTCGGGGTCTTGCCGGTGTCCAGCGCCAGGCCGCACTCGATCGCCTTGTTGATCATCCACACCAGGGCGATGTCCGACAGGCTGTTGTCTGCGTAACCGCCGCCGACATTGGCGTGCGCACCGGAGAACCAGACCTGCTCCACGCGCTGGTTGGGTTTGTTCCTGGGGTCCCACAGTGTGCACTGGTAGTTCTTGCGCCACTCATCGATGGCCAGAGCCTGGAAGGCGTTGTGGACGATCGAGCTGAGCTCGGTGTCGTGGAATTCGTAGTAGGCCTTGTTGAACCAGTCGAAGGACTCCAGCGGCACGCCCAGGGCGCCCACGGTGTCCCAGATGCCGAGCATGTGGATGGAGATCACCCGCGAGAAACGGTCCCTGAAGAGCTTGGCGCTGTCGGAGTCGGCGCCCTCGTCGCGGGTCCGGTAGAGGCCATAGGCTTCGTTGGTCAGGTCGATGTGCTCGGGCTTGAGCAGGCCTGCGTTGCGGATCAGCCCGACCAGGCTGCGGGCCGTATAGGCTCCGCGGCTGAAGCCGAAGAGGTAGATCTGGTCACCGGCCTCGTAGGTCCTGACCAGCTGCCGATAGCCATCGAGGATATTCTCGGAAAGCCCCACACCGAATGCCCCACCGGCGAGGCGGTCGTACCACGCGGTGCCGACGCCCTTGTCGTACCACTTGTCCTGCGTCGTGCCGTTCTGGTCGGCAGGCAGAATGGAAGCATGCAGCTTCCATACATTGGTGCTTTTACTGCCCTTGATCTCGGACTTCGTATCCGGCGTATTCCAGGTCCCGTCAAAGGAAATGATGATTTTCTTGGGCATGTCCTTTCTCCAACGTCAGTGGCTCTGACAGCTCGAAACTTCCGCTTCGCACGTGCTTGCACAGGCGAGGATCCAACCGGAAAAACGAGTGGAGGCGGCTCTCGCAAGAATGCACGACGGGTGACTTTTCATTCTGACCAGAGGTCCGGAGTCCCTTCGACGGTATCGCCCTCGATGGGCAACTGTAGTTCCCCATCGGCAGGACTGCATCGCCGCACAACGGACTGCGCATCGACCGGAAAACCGAAGGTCTCGAAGTAGAACCGTGCACCGTCCTCCAGTTCCGATCCCTTGCCGTCGCAGAAGCGCACGTTCGCGGAGTTCGCGTAGCCCCAGGTACGTCTTTCCAGTCACTCGTCAGGCGTTCATTACTTCGGCGGAAATTATGACAAAACAACCAATATTGACGAACACGTCATTTTTGATAGATTCCGTTCCACCCGGATCAACTGATCCGGGCCCCTCTCCCGGATCCGGATCTCCCAATGCATAACAACAATGAGTTCCTCCCCGAATCGGTCGACGTCCTGGTCGTCGGCAATGGCCCGGTCGGCGCCACGCTGGCGTCCCTGCTGGGACGCTATGGTGTGGACTGCCTGGTGATCGACAAGGCCCATGACGTCCTGCCCCTGCCGCGTGCCATCGCCCTGGACAACGAAGCGCTGCGAATTCTCCAACTTGCCGGACTGGAGGAAGACGCCTTCGAGACCGTGGTCATTCCCCATGTAAAGATGCACTGCCCCATCGTCGGCCAGTTCGGCCAGGCCAATACCAGCGGGCGCATCGACGGCCATCACAAGCTGGTGACCTTCTATCAACCGGACCTGGAGCGCGCCATGCGCAGCCAGGCGGAGCAGCACGGGACCCTGCGCTGCCGGGGCGGCCTGGAGCTGCGGGACTTCACCCAGGACGCCAGCGGAGTCACCGCCGTCCTGCTGGATGAAGCTGATGAGCCGCACTCGCTGCGCTGCCGCTATCTCGTCGGTGCAGACGGCGCGAGTTCACGGGTACGCGGGCTGATCGGCCAGGAGTTCAACGGCCAGAGCTACTCGGAGGACTGGCTGATCGTCGATGCCGGATCACGCCAGGGAAAAGCCATCGACCATGTCGAGTTCCTTTGCGACCACCGCCGCCCGACGCCGCACATGCCCGCTCCCGGTGGCCGCGAGCGTTGGGAATTCATGCTGCGCCCCGGTGAAACGCGCGACGAGATGGAGGATCAGGAACGCATCCGCGGACTCCTGGCGCCCTGGATCGAGCCACAGCAGTTGAAGATCGAACGCAAGGCGGTTTACCGCTTCCATGCCCGCTGCTGCGAGAGCTTCCAACAGGGCCGGGTGTTTCTGGTCGGTGATGCCGCGCACATCACGCCGCCCTTCGTCGGCCAGGGCCTGGTGGCAGGCCTGCGCGACGTGGCCAACCTCGCCTGGAAACTGTCCTGGGTGCTGCAAGGGCGAGCCACGCCGCGGATACTCGACAGCTACGACCAGGAGCGCCAGCCCCATGCCCGGGAAATGATCGACCTGGCCAAGCTCATGGGTCGCCTGGTGATGCCGAGCAACGCAGTGGCGGCCGCGCTGATCCACGGCTTCATGAAAGCGTTGCGGATCATCCCCGCGGCTCGCCGGCACTTCGAGGAACTGGACATCAAGCCCAGGCACCGCTTCCGCCGTGGCCTGTTCGTGCGCAGCACGCGGCGCGCCCGAGTGGCCAGCGGCGGCCTGTTTCCTCAAGCCTGGGTTCGTAGCGCGGGGCGCATCTGCCTGAGCGACCAATTACTGGGGGACCGCCTGCAACTGGTCGGCCTGGGCACCGACCCGCGCCGCTGGCTCGACTCGGCGCAACAGAAGCAGTGGTTCGACCTGGGCGGCAGCTTCCTGCAGATCGGCCATGCCCGCGACGACAGCCGCGCCGATTTCGCCGAAAGCCTCGACGGCGCCCTGCTCGCACCCTGGCCCGACCCGGCACTGGCCGTGGTGCGCCCGGACCGCATCATCATGCATCAGTGCAGGCCCGAGAAGGCCGGCGAGCTGCTGCGGCACTGCCAGGCATTGCTGCGGGCATGAGCGGGTACCGGTCGGCCACGGGCATCCCGTATCATCGCTGCAGCCCTGCAGACGGATACCTGCCATGACCGACCGACAACCCCACGAAGACGCCACCGTGCCGCTCACCCGTGGCCACAAGAAGCGCGCACGCACGCGCCAGGGCCTGCTCGATGCAGCCCTGCGCGTGTTCGCCCGCCAGGACGTCGCCGCCACCGCCCTGCAGGATCTGGCGGCGGAGGCGGAGGTCTCGACCGGTACCATCTACAACTATTTCCGTACCCGCGAAGAGCTCGCCGAAGCGGTGGGCATTGCCCTGGCTGGCGACTTTTCCGAAACCATCTCGGCGCTCAGCGAAGGTATCGACAGCGGCTCGAAGCGCCTGGCCATCGGCGTGCGCATGTTCGTTCTGCGCGCACAGTCAGCCCCCCAATGGGCCAGTGCGCTGCTGCGCGTCATTCATTACGACCAGGCCATGCACTCGACGCTGGCCGGCCATGTGCGCGAGGACCTGCGCGGCGGTCTGGCCGAAGGCGTGTTCAACTACGCCAACGAAGACATCGCTCTGGACCTGGTGATCGCCGGTGCCACCGGCGCCATCCGCGCCACGCTGGAAGGCCGCGCGCCGCAGGACCAGGACATTCTGCTCAGCGAAATGCTCCTGCGCGCCCTTGGCGCCAGCCCGGCCAAGGCCCGGAAGATAGCCGCCCTGCCCTTGCCACAGGGCGACTGAGCTCGCTTCAGGGCCGCGCCACCCAGAGCCGATAACGCCGCGACTGCTTGCGCAACTTCAACTGATTGCCAATAAGCGCCAGCAGCGGTGACGTGCGCGGGTTGGTCGGGCGCCCCTGGCTGAGCAGCGTCAGCTGCTTCTTTACCACCGACTGGGTGGCCACGGCGGCGAAGGCCTTGTTCTTCCACGCCACGACTATCGGTTCGACCTGCGCGCCCTCGCCGGCCTGCCAGCGCCGTGGCAGCGTTGGATCGACCGCCAGGGCCGTGGCCATGCCCACCATCGCCACTGGTCCCTGCAGGGCGCGTTCGGCGATCTCGCGCCGGCGAATACCGCCGGTGACCATCAGCGGCATGCGTGCCGTCGCGGCGATGCGCTCGGCGAATTCGAGGAAGTAGGCCTCCCGCGCCAGCGTGCTGCCGTCGCGGGTCTGGCCCTGCATCGCCGGGCTTTCGTAGCTGCCACCCGACAGCTCGACCAGATCCACGCCCCGCTCGTTGAGCAGGCGCACCACGGCTTCGGCGTCCCGCGCCTCGAAACCGCCACGCTGGAAATCAGCCGAATTGAGCTTCACCGCCACACAGAATTCCGGTGCCACCCGCTCGCGGATCGCCTCGACCGTGCGCACCAGGATGCGCGCCCGATTCTCCAGGCTGCCTCCCCAGTCGTCTTCGCGCCGGTTGCTCAGCGGCGAAAGGAACTGGCTGAACAGGTAGCCATGCGCGGCATGCACCTGTACCCCGGTGAACCCGGCGCGCTCGGCCAGTACGGCGGCATTCAGGTAACGCTGGATCAGCCCGTCGATTTCCGCGCCGGACAATGCACGCGGCTGGGCGAAGACTCCCTTCAAGCCGGGAATGTCCACGGCGATGGCCGACGGTCCCAGGGCCGGCTGGCCGAGATCAGCCATCAGTTGGCGGCCCGGATGGTTGATCTGCATCCAGGCCTGCGCGCCGTGACTACGACAGGCCTCGGCCCAGCGGCTGAAACGCGGCAGCAGGCGGTCATTTTCCAGCACCACGCCGGCCGGGCCGGTCAACGCGCGGCGGTCGACCATCACGTTGCCGGTGATGATCAGCCCGGCGCCGCCTTCGGCCCAGCGCTGATACAGGCGCAGCAGGGTATCGCCGGGGGCGTGGTCGGCATCGGCGAGGTTCTCTTCCATCGCCGCCTTGGCAATTCGGTTGCCAATCACCTGGCCATTGGGCAGACGTAGCGGCTCGAATAATTGACTCATGGTTTCAGTCCTTCAGGTGTTGGGCCAGGGCGGCGAAGGGCTTGCCAGCGCTGCGTCCCAACCAGTGCAAGGTCGACTCGGATTCATACGGCAATGCCACGGCCAGCGCTTCGCCCGGCGCGGCGAAGCGCGGGAACAGGCTCAACGCGTGCCCACGACCAATGCCAGCGAGGTCCGCCGTGCTCCAGACGCGGCTGGCGGCGAGTGTGCTGACCTGCTCGGCCACCAGCGCTTGCGGCGCGAACGGGAAGTCGCTGCCGAACAGCACCTGGCCGGGCTCGACCAGCTCGCGCAGTACCGCCATGGACGGTGCGGCCGGTGCCAACGCGGTGTCGAAATAGAAGCGCCGAAGGTAGGTCATGACGCCCAGCGGTGCCTGGTCCTCGAACTGCGGCAGCGCATTGGCCAGCGACACCCGCCACGCCGCATACGGCAGGAAGCCGCCGGCGTGGGCGAGGATCCAGCGGATACGCGGATAGCGTTCCAGGGTGCCGCTGAGAATCAGGTTCACTGCTGCGCGGGTGGTATCGCAGACGAACTCCAGCAGGAAGCCCGGTGCGGCCACCCCCAGCGTCTGGCTGCTTGGATGCAGGTTCGGGTGGAGGAAAACCGTCGCCCCGCGTTGATCCAGCTCGGCCATCAACTCGTCGAAACGCGCATCGCCGAGGAACACGCCGTCATTGCTGGCCAGCAGCACCAGGCCATCGGCCTTGAGCACATCCAGCGCGTACAGCGCCTCGGTGCACGCCACTTCGGTGGCCGGCAGCGGCACGCAGGCGAAGCTGCCGAAACGCCCTGCATGCCGCTGGCCCAGCTCCGCCGCGAACTCGTTGCAGCGGCGCGCCAGTTCGGCGGCGGCACGGTCGTTGCCGAACCAGACACCGGGCGACGAAATCGAGGTGATTGCGCACTGCAGGCCTTGCTCGTCGAGCAGCTCCAGCGAACGCTGTGCCGACCACTCCGGCAAGGCGACCCCCGCCACCTTGTCCAATCCCTGGCGACGCAATGCTTCGGCGTAGAACGGCGGCAGGATGTGGTGGTGCACGTCGATACGACCGGGCGCCGGTGGTGACGGAAGCTGCACGGGAGCAACGGCATCGGATGGATCACCTGTCGGCGACAGGGCGGGCAGTTCAGCGGCCAGCAACGAGGCGCTGGCGAGTACGCCGGCGCTCATCACGAATTCTCGGCGATTCATGCGTTCCTCCCCGGATCAGCGGCTGCGCACACGTTCGACGTAGGCGCCCAGCGGCCGGGTCAGGCTGCGTTTCACCCGGCTGCCGAGGGATTCGCCACTGAAGATCGGCGCCGCGGCCACCTGCTCCTGCGCTTCGCGGTACTGCGGGAACAGGCTCAGTGCATGGCCACGATTGATGCCGTAGCGCTGCTCGTCCGACCACAGCGTGTTCTGTTCCAGCGTCTGGCAGGACAACGTGGTGACCGGCGCCGGAGCGAAGGGGAAGTCACTGCCGAAGAGAATCTGCGAGGGTTCCACCAGTTCCTTGAGCGCCGCCATGGAGTAGCGCGACGGCGACAGCGCCGTGTCGAAGTAGAAGCGCTTGAGGTAGGTCATCACCCCCTGCGGAGCCTTGTCCTGGAACTGCGGCAGGGCGTTGGCCAGGGACACGCGCCAGGCCACGTAGGGCAGGAATCCGCCGCCGTGGGCGAGAATCCAGCGGATGCGCGGGTACTTCTCCAGCGTACCGGTAAGGATCAGGTTCACCGCCGCGCGGGTGGTGTCGCAGAGGAACTCGACCAGGAAGCCCGGTGCGGCGATGCCCAGCTTCTCGCTGCTTTCGTGCATGTTCGGGTGGACGAAGACAATGGCCGCGCGGCGGTCCAGTTCGGCCATCAGCTCGTCGAAACGCTCATCGCCCAGGAACACGCCATCGGTACTGCCCAGCAGCACCACGCCTTCGGCCTTGAGTTCATCCAGCGCGCGAACGGCCTCGCGGCAGGCGGCTTCGGTGAATGGCGTGGGCAGCACGGCGAAATTGCCGAAGCGCCCCGGATGATCGACGCGCATCTGCGCGGCAAAGTCGTTGCAGCGCATCGCCAGCTCGCGGGCCTGCTCCACTCCCCCGCCGAAGTGCACGCCAGGTGCCGACAGCGAGGTAATGGCGGTCTGGATGCCGTTGAGGTCCATCACCTCGATGGACTTCTGTGGCGACCATTTCGGCAGCGGTGCACCGGCCACCATGTCCAGGCCCTTCTTTGCCATGGTCTCGACGAAGGCCGGCGGGATGATGTGGTGGTGCACGTCGATTCGACCTTGTTGGATCGTCATTGTTGTTGTCCTTGTGTGATCCGGGAGGGTTCAGGCAGCACGGGCAATCTTCATGGCCTCGTTGAACCACAGGGCCACCGCGAAGCGCCCCTGCAGCTGGCACTGCCCGCCTTCGACGGCGCGCAGCATGTCGGTCTCGTCGCGGCTGAGCATCACCCGCAGCGCGTCACTGCTGCGCTGCCAGTGCTGAGTAAAGTCCGGCCGGCGGTGCTCGCCACGGTGCAGGCTGAGCACCCCGCCACGCAATTGGTAATAGCCGCCGACGCCATCGCCCGTGCGGATCTGCAGCACGAAAGAGTCCTCGTGGAGCAGTTCACGCAGGCGCGCCGAGCGGCGCTCGGCCCGGCGCAGCAACGGGATGGACGCGAGCAGGAGCAGGCGCAGTTTCAGCGAATCGATGAACAGGCTCATGGTCAGCGGGCTCCGCGCAGACGGTTGAACAGCGAATAGCAATCGACCGGCAGGCTGTCGCCACGCCAGCACACATGCTGGTCAGGCCGTACCAGCACGAAGCGCCGCTCGTACAGGCTGGCCAGGTATTTCTCGTGGATCGGCAGCACGCTCAGCGGTACGCCGCACTCCCGCGCCGCCTCCTGCAGCGGCGCACAGGACTCGGCATCGGCGTCGAACGCCAGCAGGGTGAAGGCGCCGAGTGCGAGCTGATCGAACAGCGCCGTGCCATCCTCGCGGAACGCGCTGGGCAGGCGCGCGCCGGACCAGGTGGTGGGCGTGTAGCGAATCTCTTCGTAGGCCGGCTCGCTGGCGGTGTCTGCTTCGATCGCCGGCGAGCCGTGGTAGCGGTAGCCGATCTCCACGCCCAGCGATTCGTAGAGCCTTGAGACCTTGCGCTCGAACTCGCGCCCGGCGGCCTCGCGCGCCGCCTCCCCGGCCGCCCCCTGGGCAAGCAGCGAATCGTCGCGGCGCATCTGCGCCTCGAAGGTCGCCGCCGCACATTTCTTCACGTGGTCGCGGTTGCGCTTGGCCACGGGCAGGCGCTCCGCTTCGTAGCTTTCCAGCAGGCGCGGGCCACCCCAGCCGGCCAGGCAGGCCGCCAGCTTCCAGGCCAGGTTGTGCGCCTCGGCGACTCCGGTGTTCATCCCCAGCCCGCCGGTGGGCATGAACTGGTGGGTAGCGTCACCGGCGATGAACACCCGCTGCCGGCCGAACGAGCGGGCCACCAGGAACTGCGGACGCCAGGGACCGGACTGGACGATCTCGTAGCGCAGCCGGGTGCCGAGGGCGGCGTCCACCACGCTTTCCAGCGACTCGCCGGGGCGCGGCGCAAAGGGTCGGTGCAGCACGTAATCGTTGCGGCTGGCGTCCGGCGACACCAGCAGGCCGGCGAAGCCCGGCCGGGTCAGCCAGGTGTGCCAGTAGGGCTGGTTGTTGGGGAACAGCCCGGCGATCTCGTCGGAGCGCAGGTGGATGATGAACAGCTCGCCGACCAGGTCGCGGGTGCCGTCGTAATCGATGTTGAGGAAGTTGCGCACGCGGCTGTTGGGCCCGTCGCAGCCAATCAGGTACTGGGCGAAGAACTGCTGCGCTTCGCCACTATCCACTTCGTGGGCCATCGCCACCACGCCGGTGGAGCTCTGCTCGAAGCCATACAGGCGCCAGCCCATGCGCAGTTCGATGTTCGGGTCGGCTTCCACCTCCGCCATCAGCACCGGCTCCAGGTGCATCTGCGCGATGCGCTGCATCGACTCCAGCGGCAGGCTGCCGTCGCGACAGGCGCGGATGGCCTGCTCGGCCTGACTGACCGGCTGGTAGATCAGGTGACGGTCGGACATCACGCTATAGAACGGCCCGCTGGCCGACGCCGCCATCGCCGAATACTGGTTGGCATCGGTCGGGTTGCCGGCCGCGCGGATGCGTTCGGTCAGGCCCAGCTGGCGAAAGATTTCCATAGAGCGGCAGTTCACCACGTCCAGCTTGGGATGGCTGGTGGTTTGCCGGCGGTCGTTGAGCAGCACCGAGCGAACGCCCAGGCGGCTGAGGTTCAGCGCCAGGGTCAGGCCGACAGGGCCGGCGCCGCTGATGAGAACGGGGGTGTTGATCATGCCGCCACTCCTTGGGGTTGATTGCTGTGACGGACCAGCGACAGGCCGGCGAGGAAGCGCTCGGCGACGCGACCCAACTGGTCGGCGCGGCCGGCATCAAAGACATAGCGGTCGGGCCGGATCAGCACGAAGTCCATGTCGGCTTCGTCGAACCAGTCCTGCAGCGCGCCGGTGGGGTCGCCCAGCACGGGGCCGGCCGGGTCTTCGGCGAACTCCAGCACGCGCAGGTCCACCTGTTGTGCCAGGCGATCCAGCTGGGCGCGCTGGCTATCGAGGCAACCGCGCCGGACAAGCAAGGCAAAGCCGTGGCCAAGCGCCTCGTCGAGCAGTACGCGCTCGCCCTCCTCGTCCCGCAGCACTTTCGGTTGCAGGGCCAGGTGGCCGGACAGCCGGTGCCCCCAGCCGCAGAAACCGGCAGCCAACGGCTTCTTGCGGTTGGCCTTGTCGGCGAAGGCCTTGTTGGCGAAAGGCAGCATCCCGGCGATGCGGAACAGCAACCAGTCGCGCAGGAAAGCCACGCCGCGGTGGCGGGTCTGGATGACGTTGCCCAGGAACATCGCGCCATTGATGATTTCGCGCACATGGGCCGAGCGTTCGGCCTCGTAGTCGTCGAACAGTTTCTCCCGCGCGGCACCACGCAGCACCATATCCAGGCGCCAGCACAGACTGCTGGCATCGCGCACGCCCGAGCACATGCCCTGGCCGAGGAACGGCGGCATCTGGTGCGCCGAATCGCCGGCCAGGATGATCCGGCCGTTGCGCCAATCGTTGGCCCACAGGCCGTGGAACTTGTAGTAGGCGATGCGGGTGATCTCGATCTTGTCGAGGTCGACGAAGTCGCGCAGTTGTTGGCGCACCAAATAGGGATCGGTTGCCTCGCGCTCGGACTTGCCGCCGGTGACCATGAACTGCCATTCGTAGTAAGGGCCGGCCATGGGCACGTAGGTCACCGGCTGCGCCGGGTTGCACACCTGCGAGTGATTGGCCGGCAGCAGCGCATCCTTCTCGCCGGAGCGGGTCTTGGTATCCACCACCACCCAGGCCTCGTCGAAGTCGGCCGACTCCAGGCGTAGCCCGGCCTCGCGGCGGACGAAGCTCTTGCCGCCGTCGCAGCCGATCAGATAGCGCCCCTGGAACACCCGCTCGCTGCCGTCACGCTGCACGGCGGTGGCGCGCACGCCTTCGGCGTCCTGCTCTACGCCGGTCACGCGACAGCCATACACCGGAGTGACATTGGGGTAGCGCTTGAGTCCATCGTGGAAATGCCGCTCCAGAGTCGGCTGGTGGAACCACCAGGCGCCGGGATGGCCATAGCGGCGGTCCTGGCTGCCGATGCGCGAGCGAGTCACCGGCTTGCGCCCGGGACGCAGGATGATCTCCATGTCGGTGAAGGATTCGCTGGTGCGGCCGATGTCGTCGGCCAGGCCGGCGAACTGGAAGATGCGCATGATCTCGTCATCGAAGTGCACGGCACGCGGGGCGTAGTAAAGGTCCTCGTCGCGCTCAAGGCCGACCACCGACCAGCCGTAGCGGCCCAGCAGATTGGCCAGCACGGCACCGGTGGGGCCGAGGCCAACGATGATCACGTCACAGGTTGTCGTTGTTGTTGTGGACTCTTGCATTGCTTGCTCCAGGGGAAGACATCGCCGAATCATTTTGAACACCACTGTTCAATTCAGTCAACTGGAGATCAATTCTGATTCCATTTGCCTAACCGAACCCGCTGTCCAGAGCTTCTCCAGAGCACTGCCGCCGTGCCGGAAAGGCCCTGAACACGGGAGAAACCGAGGAGAAAACAGGAAAAATGACGAGCAATGTACCCTGTTGACTTATTTTGAACGCACGTGTTCAATCACTCCAAGCTTGACGTTGGAGCCGTCTTTTCATGGAAACCCTCAACCCCGTACAACGCCGCATCCACCAGGCCGCCCTGCGCCTGTTCGCCGAGAAGGGCGCCAGCCAGGTGAACATCAGCGACCTCGCGCAGGAAGCCGGTGTGGCGCGGGGCACCATCTACAACAACCTGCAGTCCATCGACGACCTCTTCCAGCACGTGGCCAGCCACCTGGCGGCAGAAATGCACCAGCGCGTGGTGAAGAGCTTCGGCGAGACCTCGGACCCGGCCCTGCGCCTGGCCAACGGCATCCGCTTCTTCATCCGCCGGGCCCACGAGGAGCCGCACTGGGGCGCCTTCATCAGCCGCTTCTCGATGAGCGAGGAATCGCTGCGCGGCATGTGGTTCGGCCCGCCCACGGCCGACCTGCTCAGCGGGCTCGCCAACGGCCGCTACAGCTTCCGCCAGGAGCAGCTGCCGTCAGTGATTTCGATGATCGCCGGCTCCGTGCTCAGCTCCATCTTCCTGGTCCTAGAGGGCCACCGGACCTGGCGCCAAGCCGGTAGCGACGCGGCGGAGCTGACCCTGCGCGCGCTCGGTGTAGCGCCGGAGGAAGCGCGCAGCCTGTCCACCGGAGAGCTGCCGGTGCTGCCACCCGCGGACTGATCCACCCGAATCTGCCAACGCCCCTTTTCAGGGGCGATGGCGAAGCCTTGCCTGACGAAAGCCACGGAGAACAACAAGCATGAGCCGTCAGCCCCCTTCCGCAAGTCAGTCCGCCGCCCTGGCGACGCCGCAACCGGCGCGCCATCCGCAGCCGACAGTCAGGGCCCGCGCGCTGGCCCACCTGATCTTCGAGCGCCCGGACCTCGAGCAGGCCGAACGCTTTCTCGGCGACTTCGGCCTGACCCTGGCGCGTCGTGATGCCGACTGCCTGCACCTGCGCGGCACCGGCCCGGCGCCCTACTGCTATCGGGTGGAACGGGCGGCGCAGGCGCGCTTCGTCGGCTTCGGCCTGGCCGTGGAAACCCGGGAAGACCTGCAACGACTGGCGCGCCTGCCGGGCGCATCGGCGATCCAGAAGGCGGGCACGCCCGGCGGTGGTGAAAGCGTGACCCTGCGTGACCCATCCGGCTTCGTCGTCGAGGCGATCCACGGCCAGCAGCCTGCCAGCGAACTGACGCACCGCCCGGCGCTGCCGTTGAACCAGGTCGACGAGGCACCGCGGATCAACGCTACCCAGCGCCCGCCCGTGGCGCCGCCGGACATCATCAAGCTCGGCCACGTGGTGCTCGAAGTGGCCGACTACCAGGCCACCTGCGCCTGGTACACCGAGCATTTCGGTTTCATTCCCAGCGACGTGCAAGTGCTGCCCGATGGCTCCCCGGCGGTGGCCTTCCTGCGCCTGGACCTGGGCGACACGCCCGCCGACCACCACACCCTGGCGCTGGCCCAGGGCTTCATGGCCGCCTACAGCCACAGTGCCTACGAAGTGGTGGATGCCGATGCCGTCGGCATGGGCCAGCGGGTATTGCGCGAGCGTGGCTGGAAGCATGCCTGGGGCATGGGCCGGCACATTCTCGGCAGCCAGATCTTCGACTACTGGCAGGACCCCTGGGGCGACAAGCACGAGCACTACTGCGACGGCGATCTGTTCACCGCCGAGCGCCCCACCGGGCTGCACGGCGTCAGCCCCGAAGCCATGTCGCAATGGGGCCAGCGCATGCCCAAGAGCTTCACCAAGCCGGCGATGAACCTGCAGAAGCTGCGCATCCTGCTGCACAACCTGCGGCACAGCCCGGACCTGACGCTGCGCAAGCTGATCACGCTGGCGCGGATGTTCGGCTAGGCCCGCAGCACAACCAACAACACAACAACAATCGCCGCCCCGACGCGGTCCATCGCAGTACCAGGAGTCGTTGCCATGCCCGTGCACCTTGTCCGCTTCGAACACCAGAACGAAACCCGCTGGGGCGTGCTGCGCCAGGGTCACATCAGCCCCCTGCCCGGCCGCTACGCCAGCACCGGCGAGCTGATCCGCCAGGTTGACGTCGAAGAGCTCACCAAGCTGCGTGGCGACGAACTGGCGCTGGAAGGGGTCAAGCTGCTTTCGCCGATCACCCGCGACCAACAGTTCGTCTGCCAGGGCGCCAACTACCGCCAGCACATGATCGAGTCGGGCATGGACCCGGACGCCAAGCACTTCAACATGATCTTCACCAAGGCGCAGAGCTGCATCGTCGCCGCCGACAGCGACCTGATCAAACCGCGCCAGGTGCGCTTCCTCGACTACGAGATCGAACTGGGCCTGGTACTGCGCCGCGACATCACCGGCAAGGTCGCCGTGACCGACGCCAACCTGCATGAGTTCATCGCCGGCGTGGTGATCGTCAACGACTATTCGGCGCGGGATATCCAGATTCCGCAGATGCAGTTCTACAAGGGCAAGAGCTTCCGCACCTTCGGCCCGGTCGGCCCGTACCTGTGCCTGATGCAGAAGAGCGACATGCGCTACCTGAAGGAGCTGCAATTGCGCCTGACGGTCAACGGCGAAGTGCGCCAGAGCGACAGCACCGCCAACCTGGTGCACGGCCCGGCACAGACCCTGAGCGAGCTGTCCGGGGTGCAGGACTTCGCCGCCGGCGACCTGATCGCCACCGGCACGCCGGCCGGCTGTGCACTGTCGGTGCCCTCGCCAGCCAAGCAGCGCATCGCCGCGTTGCTGCCCGAGCACATCAAGTGGAAGGCCTTCCTCAAGACGCAGGCGGGGCGCAGCCAGTACCTCAAGGCGGGTGACCTGGTCGAGGCGAGCATCCGCAGCGCCGACGGCGTTATCGACCTGGGTGTGCAGCGCAACCGCGTGGTGGAGCAAGCCTGATGGCCGTGAAGACCCTCGCGGACATCCAGGCGCTGGAAAGCGTCCCGCTGGCCCGCCGCGAACTGCCCGCCAGCACCTACGAAGCCCTGCGTCGCTGCGCCGTACAGCACGGCCAGGCAACGGCGCTGAGCTTCTTCCTCGAAGCGAAGAACTTCCGCCGCACCCACGACTGGACCTACGCCGAGCTGTTCGCCGATATCACCCGCGCCGCCAATGCCTTCCACCGGCTCGGCATCGGGCCGAAGGACGTGGTCGCCTTCCTCCTGCCAAACCTGCCGGAAACCCACTTCGTCATCTGGGGTGGCGAGGCCGCGGGCATCGTCCTGGCGATCAACCCGCTGCTGGAAGCCGCGCAGATCGGCGACCTGCTGCGCGCCGCCAATGCACGGCTGGTGGTGACCCTGGCGCCGACGCCCGGCAGCGACCTGTGGCCCAAGCTGGCCAGCCAGATCGACAGCCTGCCGGGCGTGCAAGAGGTGCTCTGGGTGAGCATGGCGCCCTACGTCGGCAGCGTGGCGTCCCTGGCCCTGCGCTGGATGGCTCGGCGCGAACGCGCGCGCCACCCACGCCTGCACATCCACGACCTGCGCCGCCTGATGCGCCGCGAGAACGGCAAGCAGCTCAGCAGTGGTCGCGTGATCCGCGCGGAAGAACCCTCTTCCTATTTTTGCACCGGCGGCACCACCGGCCTGCCGAAGATCGCCCGGCGCAGCCATGGCTCGGAAGTCTTCAATGCCTGGGCCATGGCCGCCAACATGCAGCCACGCCAGCCCGGCCAGGTGATCTTCTGCGGGCTGCCGCTGTTCCACGTCAACGGCCAGTTGGTGACCGGGCTGATGCCCTGGACCCACGGTGACCGGGTAATCATCGGCACGCCCCAGGGTTATCGCGGCGAGGGCGTGATACCGGCCTTCTGGGCGATGGTCCAGCACTTTGGCATCAACTTCTTTTCCGGCGTGCCGACCGTCTATTCGGCGCTGCTGCAACAACCTGTCGCCGGCCACGACCTGTCCAGCCTGCAATACGCGCTGTGTGGCGCCGCACCGATGCCGGTGGAGCTGTTCCGCGAGTTCGAACGCAAAGTCGGTGTGCGCATCCTCGAAGGCTACGGCCTCACCGAGGGCGCTTGCGTCTCGTCGAGCAATCCGCCAGACGGCGAGCGCCCGATCGGCTCCATCGGACTGCGCCTGGCCTACCAGGGCATGCGCTCGGTGATCCTCGACGACCACGGCGACTACCTGCGCGACGCCGAGGCCGACGAAGTCGGGGTGATCGCCATCCATGGCCCGAACGTCTTCCTCGGCTACCTCGAGGCCAGCCACAACACGGGCCTGTGGATCGACATCGGCGGGCAGCGCTGGCTGAACACCGGCGACCTCGGGCGACAGGACGCCCAGGGCTACTTCTGGCTCACCGGACGCAAGAAGGAGCTGATCATCCGCGGCGGCCACAACATCGACCCGAAACAGATCGAGGAAGCACTGCAGGCACACCCGGCAGTGGCCCTGGTGGCGGCGGTGGGCAGCCCCGACCCGCATGCCGGCGAGATTCCCGTGGCCTACGTGCAGCTGGCCACCGGGCAACGTGCCGACAGCGCCACCCTGCTCGACTTCGCCAACCAGCGGATCAGCGAGCGCGCCGCGGTGCCCAAGCGCATCGAGATTCTCGACGCCCTGCCGGTCACGCCGGTGGGCAAGATCTTCAAGCCCGCGCTGCAGCAACGCGAGATCGCCCGGGTGATCCATCAGGAAGCGGATAACCAGGGCCTGGCCGGCATTGCCGTGGAGGTGGTGCAGGATGCCCGTCGCGGGCTGGTAGCGCAGGTGCGCGCCGGCACTGGCCGCGATGAACTGGCCCGCGCGCTGGGCCGCTACAGCTTCGCGGTGGACTGGCACGGCTGAGGCCGCGTCACCTGCAACGCTCGCACCCAGAACAAGAACAAGACGAAGGAAGTGCCATGCAACTCCGACTTCCCCGAGCCCTTGCCCTGCTGCTCGTCCTCGCCCTGCCGGGCTGCGAACGCGTCCAGCACGCTGCTCTGAATGCCATGGTCGAGGACCACACCGACCAGTCCCTGATCCAGGGCGGGAACACCATTCGCGTGATCCTCTGCGGCACTGGTACGCCGCAGGTCAACGCCACTCGCGGTCAAGCCTGCACCCTGGTGGCGGCCGGCGGCCGGCTGTTCCTCTTCGATGCCGGCGAGAACGCCATGCGCAACCTGGAGACCAGCCACGTGCCGATCCAGGCGCTGAACCAGGTATTCATCACCCACTGGCATTCCGACCATTTCAATGGCCTGGGTGCGCTGATCAACCACAGCTGGATCTATGGCCGGCAGACGCCCTTCCTGGTCTATGGCCCGCCCGGTGTCGAACGGGTGGTCGAGGGGCTGGCCATGGCCTACGGCCAGGACGCCAGCTACCGCAGCGCCCATGCCCTGCCGCCTACCAACAGGCAGCTGGCGTTCGCCGAGCCACGCCAGGTCGAAATCGCCCAGGGACAGGAATCGGTACGCGTCTATGACCAGGGCGGCGTGACCATCGACGCCTACCGCGTCGACCACCATCCGGTGGAGCCGGCCTACGGCTATGTGCTGCGCTACCAGGGCAGGAAGCTGTTCATCAGCGGCGACACCCGCGTCAGCGAGCGCTACCTCGAAGCCATGCGCGATGCCGACCTGGTGGTGCATGAGGCGATCAACGCCCATCTCGTCCGCGAAGGTGCCGCCGCGCTCGAGCGCATCGGGCAGAAGGATCGCGGCGCACAGGCCGTGCGCGTGCTCGACTACCACGCCGACACCCTGGAGCTGGCACGCACGGCCCAGCGCGCCGACGTGCGCCATCTGGTTCTCACCCACCTGATTCCCGCTCCGGACAACCTCCTCGCCCGGCGGATGTTCGTCAGCGGCATGGCCGATGAGTATTCGGGCGAGATCACGCTCGGGGAGGACGCCCTCGACCTGAGCCTATAGCGCCACCGCCAACCACCTTCATCAACCGGCCTGCACACCGCGGGCCGGCGGGGCCCCGCTGCGCCCGGAAAAAGGGCCGGCAGACGACAGAACAACAACAAGAGGTCGTTTCAGATGAACCGCAGATCACCCGCCTTGCACCTGCTCGCGCTTCCCGCCGCCATCGGCCT
This sequence comes from Pseudomonas sp. PVC-3-1, assembly GCF_057444315.1. Classification (NCBI taxonomy): domain Bacteria; kingdom Pseudomonadati; phylum Pseudomonadota; class Gammaproteobacteria; order Pseudomonadales; family Pseudomonadaceae; genus Pseudomonas; species Pseudomonas sp. PVC-3-1. The sequence continues at coordinate 3,569,036 of NZ_CM172023.1, read as the reverse complement.
GGCTCTCTACGGCGACGGCGCGCAAGCCTTCACCTTTTCCCTCGGCGAGATCGAGGGGCAGTTCGACTCCAGCCTGTCGGTTGGCGCCAGCTGGGCCATGCGCAACGCCGACGCCGGCCTGCTGCACAGCCACAGCTCCGACGACGGCAAGCGCAACTTCCGCGAGGGCGACACCTTCTCCAAGGTGTTGAAGGGCATCCATGACCTGGAGCTCAAGTACGGCGACTCCGGCGCCTTTGTCCGCGGCAAGTACTGGTATGACTTCAAGCTCAAGGACGAACACCTGCACTTCAAGGACATCGACGACCACGGCCGCGAGGAAGGCGCCAAGGCCTCCGGCGCCGAGTTCCTCGACGCCTTCCTGTACCACAACTACAGCATCGCCGACCTGCCTGGCACCGTGCGCCTGGGCAAACAGGTGGTGAGCTGGGGCGAGAGCACCTTCATCCAGGGCGGCATCAACGCCATCAACCCGATCGACGTCGCGGCGTTCCGCCGTCCCGGCTCGGAGATCAAGGAAGGGCTGATTCCGGTCAACATGTTCTACGTGTCGCAGAACTTCAGCGAGCACCTGTCAGCCGAGGCCTTCTACCAGCTGGAATGGCAGAAGACGGTGATCGACAACTGCGGCACCTTCTTCTCCACCACCGACGTGATGGCAGACGGCTGCAACGGCCTGGCGGCTGGCCCGGTGATCAACCAGAACCCGCTGGCGGTGCAGGCCCTGGCGCCGGCCGGAATCAACCTGACCGACGAAGGCATCGTCATCCCCCGCGGAAAGGACCGCGAAGCGCGCGACGATGGCCAGTGGGGCACGGCGCTGCGCTGGTTCGCCCCGGAGCTGGACAGCGAGTTCGCCGGCTACTTCATCAACTACCACAGCCGCCAGCCCTACCTCAGCGTACGCAGCGGCCCGCACGCCGCCGACCTGGGTTTCGCCCCGCAGCTGTGCGGCAACCTTGGCATCCCCGACGCCCTCTGCGGCGCGGTGATCGGCAGCAGCGCAGGGCAGCAGCTGACCCAGGCCTACCGCCTGGGCAGCGCCCAGTACTTTGCCGACTACCCCGAGGACATCCAGCTCTACGGCCTGAGCTTCAGCACCAGCCTGCCCACCGGTACCACCCTGGCCGGCGAGATCAGCTACCGGCCGAATATGCCGGTGCAGATCAACCCGGTCGACCTGGTCACCTCGACCCTGGGCATACCGGCGCTCACACCGGTCTACGGCGATGCGCCGGCCCCGGCCAACGACGCGATCCTCAAGGGCTACCGGCGCAAGGAAGTGACCCAGGCACAGGTCACCGCCACGCACTTCTTCGACCAGGTGATGGGCGCCGACCGCCTGACCCTGATCGGCGAGATCGGCGTGACCCATGTCGGCGGCCTGGGTGGCGACGACGATCTTCGCTATGGCCGCAGCCCGGTGTTCGGCCAGGGCGCGCTGTACCCCGACAACAGCCTGTGCACCGGCAGCAGCGTCACACCGCAGTACTGCAACGACTCGGGCTTCGTCACCAGCACCGCCTGGGGCTACCAGACGCGAGCCATCTGGGAGTACGCCGACCTCATCGACGGCGCCACGGTGCGGCCCAACCTGGCCTGGTCCCACGACGTCCATGGCTATGCCCCGGAACCGGGTTTCAACCAGGGCGCGCGGGCCATCAGCGTCGGCGTCGATGGCACCTACCTCAACACCTACAACATGAGCCTTTCCTACACCAACTTCTTCGGCGGTAAGTACAACGTGAATACCGACCGGGACTTCCTTGCCCTGAGCCTTGGCGTGTCGTTCTAAGCGGAGAGAACCCGATGAACAAGAAACTTGCGTGCGCTTCCCTGCTGTTCCTGGCCCTGCCCTTCAGCCTCCAGGCCGCCGTTCCCGAAACGGAAGCGGCGAAACTGGGCAACACCCTTACGCCCCTGGGCGCGGAACGTGCCGGCAATGCCGACGGCAGCATTCCCGCCTGGGACGGCGGCCTGCCGGTCGATGCCGGCAGCCGCGGCGCCGACGGGCGCCTGAGCGACCCCTTCGCCGCCGACAAGCCGCTGTTCACCATCACCGGGCAGAACATGGCGCAGTACGCGGCCAACCTCACGCCCGGCCAGCAGGCGATGCTCAAGCGCTACCCCGATTACCACCTCAATGTGTATCCCGCGCACCGCTCGGCGACCTACCCGGCAGCCGTGCTGCAGGCGGTGGCCGCCAATGCACGGCATGCCAGCCTGGTCGAGGGCGGCAACGGCCTGAAGGACTTCCAGACCGCGATCCCCTTCCCTATCCCGCAGAGCGGCGTCGAAGCGCTGTGGAACCACATCACCCGCTATCGCGGCGGCAGCGCGCAGCGCCTGCACGTCCAGGCGACACCCACTGCCAACGGCGCTTACACGCCCACTTACTTCCAGCAGCAGTTCAGCTACCGCGACCAGCTCACCGACTACAGCCCGGACAAGGACAACAACGTCCTCTTCTACTACAAGCAACTGGTCACCGCGCCAGCGCGCCTGGCGGGTGACGTGGTGCTGGTCCACGAGACCCTCGACCAGGTGCGCGAGCCGCGCATGGCCTGGATCTACAATGCCGGCCAGCGCCGCGTGCGGCGTGCACCGCAGATCGCCTACGACGGCCCCTACCCGGCTTCCGACGGCCTGCGTGTGGCGGACAACCTGGACGTGTTCAACGGCGCGCCGGACCGCTACGACTGGAAGCTGGTGGGCAAGAAGGAAATCTATGTGCCCTACAACAGCTTCGCCCTCGACTCCACTGCCCACCGCTACGAGGACCTGGTCAAACCCGGCCACCTCAACCAGGACCTGATTCGCTACGAGAAGCACCGCGTGTGGGAAGTCGAAGGCACCCTGCGCGCCGGCGAGCGGCACATCTACGCTCGCCGCGTGCTGTTCCTCGACGAGGACACCTGGCAGGCCGTGCTCGCCGACCACTACGATGGCCGCGGCACCCTCTGGCGCGTGGGCGAGAGCTTCATGACGCCGCTGTACGACAAGCAGATTCCCTGGCTGGGCGTCGAAGCCATCTACGACCTGATCAATGGCCGCTACCTGGTGTCGGGCATGACCAACCAGGAGAAATCCCAGGTGGAGTTCGGCTTCAGGGCCAGCAGCGTCGACTACACCCCGACAGCCCTGAGAAACCAGGGCATTCGCTGACGCCTGCAGCAGGCCGGGCTTTGGACCTGAAGCGCCAGGCCCGCGCCGCGGCAGTCGCCTTGGGAGCATCTGTCGAGTGGTTGCGTCAGCTGGCACGCCCTCACCGCTTCACCTCGCACAGCATCGTCGGGCCCGCGCACCGGGGCCCGACGATCTGCACCGGTCAGCACTTCCCGTCATCGAGGCGATGAGGTTGCGCGGGGCGCCGCCGTTGGCGGTGCTGCGGCTCTCCGGCAAGAGCAGGTTCTTGCGCAGAACCGCAGCGGTATTCACGCGCTACGCCGCAGGTCTTCGATGTGCTTGGCGCGCGAGACACCCATCTCGTCGGGCAGCGCCACCGCGTTCTTCGCAGCCAGTACCTCGGCCATGATGCTGACGGCGATTTCCGGCGGCGTCTTGCTGCCGATGTAGATTCCGATGGGCCCACGCAGGCGCCGAAGGGACTCTTGCGTCTCGCCGAAATGCTCGATCAGCCGGTCCCGCCGACTGCGGCTGTTGCGCCGCGAACCGATGGCGCCGATGTAGAAGGCCGGCCCGTGCAACGCCTCCAGCAGAGCCAGATCGTCCAGCTTGGGGTCGTGGCTCAGGGCGATGATGCAGCTGCGCAGGTCCGCGCCGAATGCCCTGACCACGTCGTCCGGCATGTCCTGGATGCAGGTCACGCCGGCGACGCTCCAGGTCGCCAGATACTGCGGCCGCGGATCGCAGACGGTGACCTGGAAGCCATTGAACTGCGCCATGGTGGCGACGTATTCGGCCAGCGCGCCGGCGCCGATCAGCAACATCCGGTAGCCTGGCCCCAGGGTGCTGATCAGGCGCTGGCCATCGAAGCCGAACGGGTCCGGCGAGGACGCGCAGGCCAGGCTGACCCGGCCGCTCGCCAGGTCCAGCTGGCGACGCACCAGTCGTCCTTCGTCGAGCAGGCCCAGCAACTGGTCCAGGGCCCCCTGCGCCGGATTGAATTCCAGCACCAGTTCCAGCGTGCCACCGCAGGGCAATCCGAAGCGGTGGGCGTCGTCGGCGCTGACGCCGTAGTGCACCACTTCGGGGAGGGCATCGGGCAATCCCGCCGCGCCGTAGGCGGTGGTATACCGATGGATGAGATCGTCTTCGATGCAGCCGCCGGAGACGCTGCCCACCACCCGACCGTCGTTGCGCAGGGCCATCATCGACCCCACCGGGCGCGGCGAAGAACCCCAGGTGCGGGCCACCGTGACCAGCAACACGCGCTCGCCAGCAGCAAGCCAGTCGCGGGTGGTTCGCAGAACCAGCAGGTCGATGCTTTCCATGATGCCTCCGACTACTCGTTGGCCGGTCGATGCGACCGGCCTACATCACCTTGCCTCAACCCGCCAGGCTGGCGTTATCGATCACGAAGCGGTACTTCACTTCGCCGCGCAGCATGCGCTCGTAGGCATCGTTGATCTGCTCGGCGCGTACCAGTTCGATGTCCGCGACGATGCCGTGCTCGGCGCAGAAGTCGAGCATCTCCTGGGTTTCCGGGATGCCGCCGATCATCGAGCCCGCCAGCGTGCGGCGCTTCATGATCAGGTTGAAGACATTCGGCGAGGGATGCGAGGTGGCCGGCGCGCCCACCAGGGTCAACGCCCCGTCGCGCTTGAGCAGCACCAGGAAGGCGTCCAGGTCATGGGGCGCCGCCACGGTATTGAGGATGAAGTCGAAACTCTTCGCATGGGCGGCCATCTGGTCGGCATCACGGGAAACCACCACCTCATCCGCCCCCAGTTCCAGCGCCGCCTCACGCTTGCTCTGCGAAGTGGTGAAGGCCACCACATGGGCACCCATGGCGTGGGCGAGCTTGATGCCCATGTGCCCGAGGCCACCGATACCGACTACGCCGACCTTCTTGCCGGGGCCCGCCTTCCAGAGGCGCAGCGGCGAATAGGTGGTAATGCCCGCGCACAGCAGCGGCGCGACGGCGGCCAGCTGCTCTTCGGGATGATCGATGCGCAGGACGTAGCGCTCATGCACAACGATCGCCTGGGAGTAGCCGCCCTGCGTCCAGCCCGGTGCATCCGGGGTCGGGAAGTTGTAGGTGCCGATCATGCCATCGCAGTAGTTCTCCAGCCCGGCTTCGCAGTCGTCGCAGTGCTGGCAGCTGTCGACGATGCAGCCGACACCGACCAGATCGCCCGGCTTGAAGGACGTAACGTGCGCCCCCACCGCCGCCACGCGCCCAACGATTTCGTGGCCGGGTACGCAGGGATACTGTGTGCCTTCCCACTCCGAGCGCACCTGGTGCAGGTCCGAGTGGCAGATGCCGCAGAACGCGATTTCGATCTGCACATCGTGGGCGCCCGGCTCGCGGCGGGTGATGCGCAGCGGTTCCAGAGGCTGATGGCCCGCGTGGGCACCGTAAGCGTTGACTTGCATTGAACAACCCTCCTGCAGTTCGTGGGGCCATTCTCCCGGCGAGCGCGCCGGGACCAGTAGAGCAATCCGCTGGAATACTTGCCTGATCCTGTAGTGCTACAGCACCGCCGATGCCCTGCCCACCTGCCTGCGAAAATCGGATATCGTCCGGGGATCGCTCACCGCACCGCAGGGGCAGAATCCACATGCGCATCGTCATCCCCGACGACTACCAGCACGCGATCCAAACGCTCGACTGCTTCAAGCGCCTGGCCGGGCACGACGTCAGCCTGCACCACGACCTGGGGCCCGCCACGCAGGACGAACTCGCCGAGCGGTTCGCCGACGCCGACGCCCTGGTGCTCACCCGCGAACGCACGCGCATCGAGGGCGCACTGCTCGACCGCTTGCCGAAGCTGCGTCTGATCAGCCAGACGGGCAAGGTCTCGGGGCATCTCGACCTCGACGCCTGCACCGAACGCGGCATCGTCGTCACCGAAGGCCGTGGCTCGCCCGTAGCGCCCGCCGAGCTGGCCTGGGCGCTGATCCTCAATGCGCGCCGGCAACTCGTGCCGGCCATCGAGGCGTACAAGGCAGGCCAATGGCAGGTCAACCTGGGTCATGCACTGGCCGGGCAGACGCTGGGCATCTGGGGCTACGGCAAGATCGGCCAGCGCCTGGCGTGCTACGCCCAGGCATTCGAGATGCCGGTACTGGTCTGGGGCAGCGAGACGAGCCGCGCGGCCGCCACGGCCGATGGTCACCGGGCAGCCGTATCCCGCGAGGCGTTCTTCGCCGAGGCGGATATCCTCAGCCTCAACCTGCGTCTCTCCGACCGCACCCGCCACGAGGTACGTTTCGAAGACCTGGCCGGCATGAAGCCCAGCGCCCTGCTGGTGAACATCAGCCGCGCCGAGCTGATCACCCCCGGCGCCCTGTTTCGCGCCCTGGACGCCGGGCGGCCGGGGTACGCGGCCGTCGACGTCTTCGACCAGGAGCCGCTGCTTGCCGCTGACAACCCCCTGGCGAACCATCCCCGCGTACTCTGCACGCCGCACCTGGGCTACGTGGAGAAGAACGGCTACGAGCTGTATTTCGGCGACGCCTTCGACAACGTCGTGGCGTTCTTCGAGGGCACCCCGAAGAACGTCGCGAACCCGCAGGCCCTGAGCGTGCAGCGTGCCCGCTAACTCCAGCGCAGGTTGAGGACGAGGAAGTTCAGCAGCACCCAGATGACCAGCACCAGGTGCGTCAGCTGCAGCCCTTCCTGGCGAATCCAGTACGCGAACCAGAGCCCGCCCAGCAGCATGGCGAAGAGGAAGGCCAGTGCCGCGCTCAGGGCGAGGTTCAGCCAGGGTCTGGCGGCGTCGAGGCCGGCACCCAGCAGCAGCTCGTAGCAACCGGTCCAGGCCGCAAGCGCGGCCAGTGCCTGCAGCAGCACGACGACGATCAGCGCCACGCGATGCAGAACGGGTGAAGTCAGTGCACGCGCCAGCAAGGGGAAGTCGATTGCCGGAGGCTGGCGCAGGTGCGCCATCGCCATGGTCGCGCCCACCGCCGCGGCCGAACTGGGGAATGCGTGCAGGTTGTTGATCAGCGCGATGCTCAGCCAGAGGCTGAATCCGAGGAAGCAGGTGGCCTGGAAAATCATCAGTGAAGCGTGGGTGTCCATACCGGGTCCTTGTGCGGTCATGTTCCGAAGGTGCCTGCCCGCCACTCGAAAACAGCAGCGGCAGGCAGACCCGGCCGGACTCTAGGACCTCAACCTAGGTTGAGGTCAACACAGTTCTGCGTCAGAACGAGCCCTGCAACGTGACCATGAAGTTGCGCGGCTCGCCGTAGAAGTTGCCCCAGGAAACGGCGCCGACGCTCTGGTAGTACTTCTTGTCGAACAGGTTGTTGCCGTTGAGCGCGACCGTCCAGTGGTCGTCGAGGCGATAACCAACGCGGCCACTGTAGATGGCGTAGTCGGACTGCACCGAGGTCACGTTGCCGCTGCGCACGGAGGTATCGCTCTGCGCCGTCACGCCCGCGCCCAGGCTCCAGCGGTCGAGATCGCCGGCGAGCTGATAATCCGCCCAGGCACGGAACAGGTGGCGCGGGAAGTAGGTGGTGGTGAACGTCGGTTCCTGCGGGTTCTCTTCGGCGCTCTTGAGGTACTTGGTCTGGGTGTAGGTGTAGCCGGCCAGCAGTTGCAGGCGGTCGATGACCTCGCCACTGATTTCCGCCTCGAAGCCCTGGGCGCGCACCTTGCCTACGTCGGTGTAGCAGTAGCCGTCGGATGAGCCGGCACAGACTGTGTCGTAGTTCGCCTCGGCGCGATGCTCTTCCACCGTGCGGAAGAGGTTGAAGGCCGTATTGACCCGACCATCCAGCAACTCGCCCTTGATGCCCAGCTCGTAGCTGGCACCGGTCTTGGGCTGCAGCGGGCTGCCGGATTCGTCGGTATAGGTGCTCTGCGGCTGGAAGATGTCCGCGTAGCTGGTGTAGACCGACCACTCATCGTTGAGGTCATAGATCAGCGCCGCGAACGGCGTGACCTGGCCGTTCTCCTGGCTGCGGTCGTGCTGCCAGTAGTCCCACGCCTGGGTGTAGGAGTCGCGGCTGTTGCGGTACCAGCTCACGCGCGACCCCAGCACCGCGGTCAAGGGCTCGGCCAGCTTCAGGCGCAGAGTGGCGTAGGTGCCGAACTGGCGGGTATCCGAGTCGGTAGGCACCGGTCCGCCACGGTAGGAGTTGGGCGCGTAGAAATCATCCGCCGGCTCGGGAATGTGCGAGTCGGGATGGAACGGATCCTGGGAAGCCCCGAGCAGGCTGCTCATGTTGATCAGCGCCCACTGATCATGGGTCTTCGCGCGACTGGCGTTGGCGCCGACGGTCAGCTCGTGCTGCAGGCCGAAGGCTTCGAATTTGCCGTCCAGGTAGGCATCGAAGCCGTAGTCGGTCTGGTCATAGTCGAACAGCCCGGAATACACCGAGGAAGGTGCCGAGGTCGCACCTGGCGCGACGCCGCCGGGGGTCTCCGACAGCGCGTATTTCATGTTCTGGTCGTTGTGGGTCCAGACGCCGGCGAACTTGAAGGTCCAGTCCTCGTTCAACTGGTGGGACAGGTCGGCGAACAAGGTGGTGCGCTCGCTTTCCCAGTTGTTCCAGGAAGCGCCCAGGCAGGTCGAGCGGCTGAGTTTCAGGTCCTTGCCGTTGCTGTAGCGCGGCAGGCCGTGCCAGCAGGGGGTCGCGTCGAGCTTTTCGTAGGCCACGCCCAGCCCCAGGGTGGTGTCCGGGGTGACGTCGTAGTCCAGGGCGCCATAGAGAATCTGGTCGTTGCGCTTGCCGACATCATAGAAATACTGGCGGTCCTGCAGCGCCACCACGGTGCGTCCACGCAGGGTGCCGGAGTCGTTCAGCGGCCCGCCCACGTCCACCTGCCCGCGGTAGTTATCCCAGGAACCCGCCGAAAGCGACAGCTTGGTCTGCGGTACGCTCTGGCCCCGCTTGCGGACGAAGTTGACGCCACCGGTGGAGCTGCCCGAGCCCTTGAGCATGCCCGCCGCCCCCTTGAGCACCTCGACCCGGTCGTAGAAGGCCATGTCGCCGGAGAAGCTGTTGGCCTGGACGTACTCGCCGCCGACATCCAGCGGCACGCCGTCGTACTGGTACTGGCCCTGCATCATGAAGCCGCGCGAGTAGAAATACTTGCCGCCCATGGGCGACTCGTACACAGCGATGCCGGGCGTTTTCTCCATCGCCTGGTCGATGGTGTTGATGTTCTGGTCGTCCATGTAGCGGCGGGTCAGCACGGTCACCGACTGCGGCGTCTCGCGCAGGCTGTGCGTGCCCTTGCCGATGGTCACCGCGCGGGCGCTGTAGGAATTGGTGCCTTCGGTGGTCGGGTCCAGCAGTTGGCTGGAAACGGTGGTGGAATCCATCTCCAGCACCGCATCCGAAGGTGTCGGCACCAGGCCGTAGCCGCCGTTCTCCAGGCGGCGCACCGTCAGGCGGGTGCCGGACAGAATGCGCGCGAAGCCATCCTCGATGCCGTACTCGCCGTTCAGCCCGCCACTGCGCTTGCCTTCGGTCAGGCCCGCATTCACCGAGATCGGGATGCCGGCACGTCGGCCGAATTCGCCGAGCACCTGATCCAGCGGGCCGGCGGGGATGGCGTACTGCTGAGTGCGGGTAGCCGCGGTTTCGGCCTGCACCGGCATGGCCGGCAGCAGGGTGAACGTGGAGCAGGACAGCAGGGCAAGGCCGAGCGACTGGCGCAGGGCGCGAGTGATGGGGTGAAGCGTCATGGGCAGAGGGTCCGTTTCTCGTTGTTGGCCCGCGGTTGCGAGCAGGGATTTCTCCCTAGGCCAAGCGAGAAACGAAAACCTGCCGACTTTTCGAGAATTATTTTCATTGGCCCGTTTTCAGCACGCTGCGCTTCAGCGCGGGCCCACCGTCACCCAGTAGCGGGTACGCCGCTGTACCGTCACTGGCAAGCTGTCCTGCAGCATGGCCAACACCTGGTCGGTGTCGCCCAGCGGGTAGGAGCCGCTCAGGCGAATACCCGCGACTGCCGGATCGCAACGCAGCAAGCCGGGGCGATAGCGATCCAGCTCGGCGAGGAAGTCGCCCAGGCGCATGCGCTCGGCCACCAGGTAGCCATCGACCCAGGCGCCGTCATTCGCTTCCAGCGCCTGCGGTGCGCTGACGCCAGCCGTGTCGATGCGAGCCTGGAAACCCGCCTCGATCACCCTCGCCTCGCCGCCCGCCAGCGAACTGGCAGCGACACGCCCCTGCGTGACGGCCAGCAGGGTGGCGCGCCCGTCTTCATCGCGGCGGACGCGGAAGCGCGTGCCCAGCGGTTGCAGCACTGCATCGCCGCTGACAACCCGGAATGGCCGCCCGGCGCTGTCGTGGGCGGTAAGAATCTCGATTTCGCCGTAACGCAGACGCAGTTCGCGAACGCTGTTGGTGTAATGCACGTCGACCGCCGTAGCCGTGTTGAGCCACAGGCGCGTGCCATCGGGCAGCGTGCGCTGCGTTCGCTCACCAGTGCCGGTGCGATAGTCCGCCATGGCGCCCTGAACCCACTGTGTGTCACGGCCCTGCCAGGCAACCCCGCCGAGCAGACCGAAACCGACCAGCACCTTGAGCGCCTTGCGCCGGTCCATCTCGTTGTAGTGGCGGCGCCCGGCCAGCTGCCGCGCCAGCGGATCGGCCAGCGTGCCGGCGTGACGCTGCAGGCCGAGCGGGATGCTGCTCAAGCGCTGCCAGGCGCGCTCGTGCTCGCTGCTGGCCTCGCGCCAGAGTCGCAACTGGCGCTGCTCGGCATCGCTCATGCAGCCCGACTGGGCCAGGGTGAACCAGGCAATCGCCTGGTCGCGGATGACAGCGGAAATCGGTTGGGAGTCGCTCTCGCGGGACATGGCGCTCACTCGAACCGGCAGGCATAGCAGGCGGTGAAAGCCTTGCTCATCGCCTTCTGCACCTGATTGACGCTCAGTTCCAGGCGCTGGGCGATCTGCGGGTAGGTCAGGCCGTCGAGCTGGGACATCAGGAAGATTTCCCGCACCTGGGGCGCAAGCCCATGCAGGAGTTCGTCGATCTCCACCAACGCCTCGATCAGCAGCAGGCGCTCTTCCTCCGACGGTGCCACCGCTTCAGGGCGCGCGGCCAGTGCTTCCAGGTAGGCGCGCTCGACCGCCTGGCGGCGCCAGCGGTTGATCAACAGGCTGTTGGCGATGGTGGCGAGATAGGCCAGCGGCTGACGCAGATCGGCGATGGCGCTGCGCGAGCGCATCACCCGCACGAAGGTATCCTGCGCCAGGTCCTCGGCATCGGCGTGCTCGCCCAGGCGGCGTCGCAGCCAGCCCTTCAGCCAGCCGTGGTGGGCAATGTAGAGCCGCTCAACATCCCGTTCGAATGCCCGCTCGCTGTCCATGAACGTCCGGTCTTGTTAAACATGATAATCGTTCTCAACAATACTGGATTTGCCCTGTCCTGCGCAATCGAGCTGAACGCTGCAGGGTTTGACCGCCTGCGGGAGGCGGCCATTCCCCTCCCCGCGTCAGGGTTTGATGGCGATCTTCAGCACGCCGTCGCGCTGATGGGCGAACAGGTCGTACGCGCTGACGATGTCGTCGAGGGCATAGTGGTGCGTGACCAGCGAGCCGAAGTCGGCTCGGTTCGACTCGATGATGCTCATCAGCCGGCGCATGCGTTCCTTGCCGCCGGGGCACAGAGCGGTATTGATGCGATGATCGCCCAGGCCGGCGGCGAAGGCCGAGAGCGGGATGTGCACATCGCTGGAGTAAACCCCCAGGCTCGACAGCGTCCCGCCCGGCTTGAGCACTTTCATCGCCTGCTCGAACGTGCTCGGCAGCCCCAGGCATTCGATCGACGAATCGGCGCCGCGCCCGCCGGTGAGCTTCATCACCTCTTCCACCACGTCACACTTGGTGAAGTCCAGGGTGAGGTCGGCGCCCATGCTGCGGGAGATGTCCAGCCGATGCTGGTTGCCATCCACCGCGATGATGGTCGAGGCGCCCAGCAGGCGGGCGCCGGCGGTGGCGCACAGGCCGATCGGACCCTGGGCGAAGACAACCACGGTGTCGCCAATGCGGATATTGGCGTTCTCGGCACCCTTGAAGCCGGTCGACATGATGTCGGGGCACATCAGCACCTGTTCGTCGGTGAGGCTGTCCGGAATCGGCGCGAGGTTGCCTTCGGCATCCGGTACCAGGACATACTCCGCCTGGGTGCCGTCGATCAGGTTGCCGAAGCGCCAGCCGGCGGTGGCCTTGTAGCCATGGCAGGCGCAGCGGCCACTCTCGACCAGGTAGCTGCCGTCCTGGGACGGCACACCATCCTGTGCGGCGTAGGAATTGAAGTTCGGGCAGATCGCGCCGGCAATCACTCGCTGGCCTTCGCGGTAGCCTTTGACCGCGCTGCCGAGTTTCTCGATCACGCCAACAGGCTCGTGGCCGACGGTCAGCCCTTTGGCCACCGGGTATTCGCCCTTGAGGATGTGAACGTCGGTGCCGCAGATGGTGGTCGTGGTAATACGGATCAGTGCGTCGTTGGGGCCGATCTCCGGAATGGGTTTGTCCGCCAGCTCGATTCGACCCGGCTCCACGAAGATCGCCGCTTTCATCATTGCCATCGTTCTTTCTCCTTGCTTGGAGGGCCCAGTGTGCTCGGCCGGCGCGAAACCCCGTTGATGCACATCAACCTGGGGGGGCTCGGGCATCGGCCGGCCAGTCCAGCGTAGCTTGGTGGTAGCCGGTCGGGCTGTGTGCGGGATCCTGTGTCCCTGGAGGAATCGCCCGAGGCCCATGGAGGTTACAATGGCGATCACACCGATTCCCCCGGAGCCCGATTCAGATGTTCACCCTTGTCAGCCTCGACACCTCTCCTCCCGAATCCCTGAAGAGCCAGGTGCTGCAGATGGTGGTGGACCACTTCAGCGACATCAGCCCGGTTCCGCTGACACCGAGCAATCCGCTGTTCCAGCTGTACCAGTACGTGATCGGCTTCGAGGTGCACCTGTACCTGCAGGCCATGGATGCCGCCTCGCCAAGCGGCGCGCGCCTGATCCTTGCCCTGGACGATGAAGACCCGTCGCACGTGCTGGGCTTCGCCCTCTACCTGCCGAGCCAGGACGACGAAGAGGCCTGCACCCTCGCCTACCTCGTCGTCCAGGCCAGCCATCGCCGTCGCGGTATCGCCCGCGCCATGCTGCAGAAGATGATCGACCACCGCCCCCACGCCGAACTGGCCTGCGCCGCCGGCAAGGTGCCGGTCTTCGAGGCGCTGGGCTTTCGTGTACTGGCGGCGCAAGGGCCGCACGTCCTGCTGAACACCCGTGACCACCGTTCCGATGGCCTGGTCGCGGTGCAGGACCTCGCGCCGATCTACCAGTCCAAGGAGGTGCGGCAGATCCACACCTACCTGGTGAAGCAGAACGGCAGCAAGGCCATGCGCGACGCCGAGAAGAAACGCGACCGCCTGCTCGACCAGATGACCTGGCAGGCCCAGGAACTGGTGAAGGAGCGTTTCCCCACCGTGCATTGAGCAACCTCAGGTGTCGGCACGGCATGCTCTCCCCAGGGCGTGGAAGAAGATGCCCGTACCCGGCAGCGCGGGTGAAATCGGCACTGCAGCAAAGGCTCCCAGAAGCGCCGGTCGACTGTCTGGCCGAATGACAAAATCCGCACCCCGTAATGACGTGATGCGGATCGAGTCAGTGAGCCATCCCGAGCACGGGAATCGGCGCCTTTGACACCTAGTTGATGCGATTCACTACTGCATCGGGGTAATAGGCGATTTTGAGCGTATGTCGCTGCCCCATCAGCATCCCATCGCCGTACCAGGTGATGTTGTCCTGATGCAGGGTCATTCCATCGTTCCCGTATTCGTATTCGCCGCCGTTGGACGTACTGAAGGCAAAGCGTTCATTGTCCAGTCGCTTGATGGAGTACTGGGTGCCGGGCAGCGGCATCTGCTGCTTGACGCGCTCCAGGTAGGCCGGGGCCAGTTCGGAGAACAGCTCCCGGGCCCTGCTCTGGTACTGCGCGGAGCTCAGGCCCGGCGTCTGCTGCAGTTTTTCGGCGATCAACGAGAAATACTCGGCATCGGTGCGAGCCAGGGCCATGCGAACCGCCATGACCTCTCCCAGACGAGCCGGATTGACCTGAAGCCTGCCGTCGGCGGATTTCTGCGCAGCGACGAAGTCATGGCTGTCGAGCTGGACGAGCGGTGTCGTGGCCAGGAAGGAAGCACAGGCGATCTGCTGGCCCTGAACATTGCCGCTGACCAGCAGCGCGGTCACCCCGCCTTTCTTCTTCAGGGCCTCGCCGGTTTCGCCACTGGCGCTGACAAACCTGTCGACATCCTCCTGCTTCATCTCGCCCCGTGCCAGGCCGCAGATATGCTGCATGACCGCCGGGTTGCGCTTGCCATCTACCAGCGGCGACATGCTGAAGACCGCGTTGCGAATCACCGGCAGAGCTGGGTACTCGAGGGTACCGAGGGCTTCGGTCTTTACCTGGGCACTGCTGGCGTTGCGAGCGGTGTCATTGCAGCCGGCCAACAGGCACAGCGGCAACAGGGTGGCGGTCAGCCATTTGCTGGAAATATTCATGATTCATTCCTCACTCTGGATGGACTGGGCCACGCTGGCGGTGAACTCGACGACGACCCGGCGATTGCTTGCCAGGCACTGGATCAATTGCTCGCGCGGTGCATCCGGGCAACTCACCAGCGGCTCGGCCGCGCCGACACCGCGAACCTGCATCGACCCCGCCGGCACGCCCGCGGCGGCCAGGTAGTCACGGACCGCTTCGGCCCGGCGCAGCGAGAGGTCGAGGTTGTGGGCGTGCGAACCGAGACGGTCGGAGTGCCCGGTCACGACAATGTGTTGCGGGTGCTCGTCGCGAATCCGCATGGCCAGGCGATCCAGGCTATTGCGGCCGTCGGCGCTCAGGTCCGCCCGGTCGAAGGCGAAGCTGGCGTCAGCGGACAGAGTCACCCGTTGTTTCGACGAAACAGGCTGGACGACGGGGCTGGCTGCCGGCTTGAGCCGATCGAGGCAATCAGCCGGCGAATACAGGAAGCTCTGCGCTTGCATGTCCTTGTCGAACAGCACCTTGTACTGACAGACCAGATCGGCCTGGCCGGCACGACGGAAGCGCAGGACGTAGTCCCACTCGCGTATGGCGAACAGGCCTTCGTGGAAGTGCGGTGGCCCGATCAGCTCGTACAGCTGCGCCTTGCTCATGCCCGGCTGGATCTTCGCCAGGTTTTCAAGATTCGCGTAGCTGCCTTGCGGACGATAGGACTCGCTTGCTGCGGGGAATTTGGGCGCAGTGCTGTGCCCCTGGTCGTCCACCTGGCTGAGGGTGCCGCAGGCGGCCAGCAGCAGACCGGCGTAAGTGATGAGCAGAGTGCGGGTAGTGACGGATTTGAACGTATTCATGTTGATCTCCTGGGACTGGCCCGGCCGAAGCCGGGCCAGGATGGAAAGACTCACCACTGGTAACCGACGCCGACGGCAACGCCGGTCTCACCCTGGCTGGTTGTGCTGCCCTGCAGCTTGGTGACCCACTTGCCGTTGTCGGAAATCTTCGACACACCCACAGCCAGCGCTCCTTGGCCTCGGAAGTTGCCGAGCCCGACGGTGGCCATACTGGCTCCGGGCGAGTACGGCTGCGGAAGCGTGGCCATGGCCATTGCGCCGGCGATGCCCGAGCTGAGGATGTCGTCCTGTTTCTTCAGGTCGTGGCGCAGCGCGTTGTAGCGGGAGTCGGTGTAGTCGTAGAACTGGTTGGAGATGTCGCCCATGCTCTTGTTCAGTTGACCGACGTTCACCGCATCGGTATCGGCGGTGCCGGCGGCGACGTTGGTGATCTGCCGTTCGCCTCCGGCGCTGCCGACCGAGACACTGTTGTCGCGCTCGGCCACCGAGTTGGCACCGATGGCGACCGAGTTGCGCCCTTTGGCCCTGGCGTTGGAGCCAATCGCGGTGCTGCTGTCGCCCATCGCTTGGGCCCCGGCGCCGCCGGCTACCGTGTCATTGCCGGTCGCCTTCGGCTTGGGCAGGTGGCTGCTGTTGTTCACTTGGAACATGCCGTCGGTGCCGTTCTGCACGTTGCTCACATCGCCCTCGACATGAGTCACGCGGTTGTCGAGGTTGCTGACGTTGGTGGTGACGTTGGCAACCTGGGTGTTGACGTTGCTGATGGAGTCGTCGGTGTATTGCTTGGACTGCGTCACGGCTCCATCGAGTTGACGCAGGTTGACCGCATCCGTGGCCTCCTTGCCATCGGCGACGTTGCTCAGGGTGCGCGTTTCGCCGGTAGCGGCGTTGCCCACCGAGACGGTACCGACGCTCGCGTTGGCCGCGTTGGAGTACTTGCCGGTGTAGCTTTCGGCACCACGGCCGTTGTCGCTGGCGCCCTGCCCCAGGGCCACGCTGCCATCGGCCGCGGCGCTGGCACCGTCACCCATGGCGACAGCACCCTTGCCGCTGGCCTGGGCATTGGGGCCGACGGCGACCGAGTCGGTACCGCTGGCGACCGAGTCGGCCTTGCTCGAGTTGGCGTGGAAGTACTTGATGCCGCCGCCGTTGTTGATGGTGGTGATGCTGCCCTCGACGGTGGTGACGCGGCCGTCGATGTTGGTGACCTGGGCGTTGGTCTCGTTGAGCTGGGACATGTTCACCGCATCGCTGTCGCTTTCGCCGCGAGCGACGTTGGTGATCTTCGTGCCGCCGGTCCTGGTAACACTGTTATAGGTGCTGCCACCCATGGTCACGCTGTTGTAGTTGATGCTGCCGTCGCCATTGAGGTCGTACTTGACCGAGCCTTCGGTAGCCGCGCCCGATACCTGCTTGAGCTGGGCGACGTTTACCGCATCGGTGTCGTCCGCGCCGGCCGACAGGCCCGTGATGCGGCGCTCGCCGATATTGACCTCGCCCTTGGCGCTGCCGCCTACCAGGTAGGCCTGGTGGCCCAGGGTACTGCCGTCCGCAATGGAACCGGCGCCCAGGGCGATGCTGCCGTCATGACTGGAAACCGCGCCCATGCCGATGGCCACCGAGTCCACACCGGTGGCGGAGGAATCAGTGCCGGTGGAGTTGGCGTGGAAGTACTTGGTGCCGGTGTTGTAGATGTTGTCGACGTGGTCGCCCAGGTTGGTCACATCGCCTTGCAGCGTGGTGACGTCGCCTTCTACGTTGGTCACCCGGCCATCGAGGTTGGTGATCTGGGTGGTGTTGGCGTCGACCTGCTGATTGGTGTCGTGCAGTTGCGAGCCATTGATCGCGTCCGTCGAAGTGGGGTTGATTGCACCCGCTGCTACGTTGTTCAGCACCTGGGCGGCCCCCGGCGTGGCGGCATCGCCACCCGCCGCAATCAACGACAACTGATTCGCTCCCGTGCGCTGCACCGGGCCGATCGTGCCGTTACTGATGTTGGTGGTGACGTTGCTGATAGCGGTGGTGTTCTGGTCCACCTGCTGGTTGGTCGCATTGAGCTGCGAGCCGTTGACCGCATCGGTGGACCCAGCGCTGATGTCGCCGGGCGCCACGTTGGTGATCTTCTGCGCATCGCCCGTACCGTGGCTGGCGTCATAGGCGCCCAGGCTGTCGTTCCACTGCAGTGCATCCTGCTGCAGGGTGGTGATATTGGCGGTGTTGTTCGTGACCCGGCCATCGATGTTGGTGATGGCATCGCCGACGTTGTTCACCGTCGAACCATCGACGAAGTAGGTCGGCGCCGACAGTGAGCCGTCCGAGTTGACCGTCGAGCCGCCGCCCAAGGCATTGGCGGTGGAGTTGGCCAGGCCGTAGAGCTGCGAGCCATTGACCGCATCCGTAGAGCTGGTGTTGATCGCCCCGTTCGCCACATTGTTCAGTGTCTGGGCCACACCCGGCGCGTAAGCCTCGCCGCCGGCGGCGATCAGTGACAGCACATCGCTTCCGGTGCGTTGCACCGGACCGGCCGCCCCGTTGTTAAGGTCGTTGACGTTGTTGGTCACGTTGCTGATGTTCGTAGTGTTCTGGTCCACCTGCTGGTTGGTGGCATTCAACTGCGAACCGTTGACCGCCTCGGTGGAGCCGGAACTGATGTCGCCGGGTGCCACGTTGATGATCTTCTGGTTGCCGGCGTCGATACCGGCGATGGTCACGCTCGGGCCGCCGATGATGCTCAGACCATTGTTGTTGATCGTGGTATTGCCAGCGGTCACCGAGTCGAACACGGCGTTGTCGGCGATCTGCACTTGCAGGTTGCCGTTGCCATCCACTTCGGTCTTCAGGTTGGCGCCTGAGTAGGAACCTGCGGTCGTGGCCGCGCCTTCGATAATGAAGCTGTCACCCAGCTTCTTGCCGACCGCGCCGGAGTTGCCGACGAAGGTGATCGGGGTATTGGCCAGCTCACTCAGTTGCGAGACGTTGACCGCGTCGCTGTTGTTCACCCCGTTGGCCACGTTGGTTATGGTCGTGCCACCGGTGTGCGTGCTGTTGTCGTAGGTGTCGCCACCGAGGGTGATGTGGTTATGGGTGCTGTTGTCGTACATCACTGCATCGGCGGTTGCGCTGCCGACCACACCCTTGAGTTGCGCCACGTTGACCGCATCGCTGTCCTGGGTGCCGGCTGCCAGGCTGGTGATCTGGCGGAACTTGCCCGTGGCAGCGTCGCCGACGGCTATCGCGCCCAGCGTGCTGGTGGTGGCGCCAATCGCATTGGCCTGTACCTGGCTGGCACCATCGGGGACATAACCAGGCGCGCCGGCCGAGGTTCCCGCGACCGAACCCGAGCCGAGGGCAACGCCGTCCTGGGCCAACGCCTGGGCAGCGGTCCCCAGGGCGACTGCGTTCTGCTTGCTGGCTACGGCATTGTTGCCGATCGCCACCGAATCGACGGCGACGGCTTGAGTGCCTGTGGCAGCACCCGCGGCATCAGTACCAACATTGCCGATGGCCAGGGAATTGGTTCCGTCGATCTTGTTGTTCAGGCCAATGCGGCCGCCGTTCACGTACAGCTCGTTGCCCAGAGTCAGCGAGTTGGTGCCATCGCTCTGGGTGCCGGTGCCGTAGAAGAGCACTCGGCCGGTCTGACTCGACTTGTCACCGGCCTTGCAGTTGCTGTTGTTGCCGTCGTACTTCCAGCCCTGGTCACCGCTCACGCCGGTATCGTGAACGAATATGCAGCCTGAATCGGTGCTGTCATTGACGTAGATGCCGGCGTTTCCGGCGATTCCTTTTTCATAGGTCGAGCCGCCGGCGGCAAAGGCGTCACCGAGGAAGAGACCGCTGAGGCCCCCCAGGCCGAGGACCGCGAGCGCGCGGCCGCCCTTGCCCGACTTGCGGGCGTACTCACAGGCCACGCTCCAGCACTGCTGGGTTTTCGACCAGACGAGACGATAGATTCTGTTCACGAAGGAACTCCTTCCAGGGGCATGCCCCGGCATGGGTAAGGGAAATCAGCGAGAAGACAGTTGCAGGGCGCGGCTGGACTGGATCAGCAGCGGGCGCTCCATGGCCGCGGGGCGCGATTGCCCCAGGGCGAGCTGGTAGATGCGCAGTGCGCCCTGGTGGTCCTGGCGTACGTAGTCGAGGTAGGCGCCTGCGAACAATCCGGCCTCGGTGCGCAAGTCACGCTTGATCGCCTCGGGGACCTGCAGGGCGTCGATCTCGGCGAACACCGCCGAGCTATCGGTCTTGCCCTGGTAGAGGGCTACCAACGCGCGCTGCTGAGCGGTGACCGGCCTGATGCCGCGGGCAATCTTCTGTACCCGCGCCCTGGCCGCGTCCGGCTTGAGTCCGGCGTCGCTGGCGCCGCGCGCACCAAGCCAGAGGCTCCACAGCCCGGCGTAGGCTTTCACCTGAGAGCTGGGAGAGCGCTTCTGCAGAGCGGCGAACGAGCTCCGTGCCTGGTCGAAACGGGCCAGGGCAGTCAGGTTCACCGCCGAGGGAACCGCGATGACGGCTTCCTGGTCGCTGCCCTTCAGAGCGTCGTAGAGCTGCCGGGCGCGCATGTGACGACCGGTGGCGTCTTCCAGGAACGCCTGCTCGGCCAGTGCGCGAGTACCGCCCTGCCCTTTGGCGCCGGCTTCGCGGAGCAAGGCCTGTGCAGAGGCGAGGTCGCCTTCGAGAAACTGCTGATGGGCGAGCATCACCAGCGGTTGTGCGGGCTTCTGCTGCGCCGCAGCAGGCGCGGCCAGGGCAGATCCGCCTGCCATGAGCAGGGCGACGGCGAGCATGGAGAGTGCGCCCAGACGGCGCGGGAATGTCGATTCAGAGAGGGAAGTCATGGTGGCAAGTCCGGAAGTGATCGGGTTGCCCACATGCTAGGGAGGGAGGCTTCGCAGCGAACTCAGAGTCCTTCAGGCAGCGCCATCAGACTTCTTCGATAGTCACTCCCGGCTGGCCAGGAGTAGTTCGAGCTCGAGGGTGACGGTGGCTTCATCGCCTTCGCTCTCATGGCTGTAGTGCCCCTTGAGGTGCTCGGCCAGCCGCGCCGTGTGACTGCGATCAATGATGCTTAGCGGCGCCATCCGCCCGCGGATTTCCAGACGCGCGCCAAGGCGCCCGTACTCGCGAGTGGAGATATCCAGGCGCAAAATGAGCGGAGCGTCGTTGTCGGCTCGGAACAAAGCCAGGGCGCTCGCCATCCATTCGGAGAAGAGCCGTGCGTCCACCCAGACGCGGTTGATGTCGTTGTTCGCGACGCCGAAAAGGCTGGCGGGATGCCCGGCCAGGCTGCGCCCGATCAAGGCGCGCAGTTCGCAAGCCACCGGCTGCGATGGCACCTGCCCGTCCTCCAGATCACAGATGCGCCGCAGCCGCGCCAGGCGCCCGGTCAGATCGGCGAGGCCAGGAGTCGACGGGTGCAACCCCATGTTCGCCAGGCGTTCGGCCAGCTCACTCAAGGATGACATGTAGAATTCGGTGCGCTGCCTCAACTGCGTCTGCGCAACAAGCGCCTGGTCGCGCAGATCGATCAGGTGTTCCTCGCTGGACGTGATGTCCTGCAAGCTGCCGAGCATTCCCGCGGGCGCCCCGCTTGACTCGCGGTATGGCACCATCCAGAAGTGCAGCACGCGCGGCACGCCGAATATCTCCACGCGGTTGGTCATGGAAATGGGAACGCCATCATTGACCAGTCGCTTGAACGATTCGGAAATCCTCTCGCGCACCGCCGCCGAAAACCAGCGCGCATCGGCGAGCCCCGAGTTCAACGCCTCTTCCGCGGTGATGTGGTAGTAGTCGAGAAAACCCTGGTTGCAGAACAACAACCTGCCTTCGATGGTGCGCACGAACATGGGATTGGGCGCAGCGTCGACCAGGTCGCGCAACATGTTCAGTTCCAGCGGCAACGCCTCGGTCGTCAGGGCGCCGGCACTGCTTTCCTGCCCGGCCAGCAGGCCGTTGCGTCGCGCGATTTCGGCCAGCTCCACGTTGGAGCCGACGTGCAGCTTCTCGAGAAGATGCCCCTTGTAGGTGCTGACCGTCTTGAAGCTGATCCGCAGTTGCTCGGCAATGCGTAGATTGGAATGCCCTTCGGCGATCAGTTGCAGCACCGCCAATTCGCGAGGCGTCAGATTCCCGAGCTCGCCCCCACTGCCCGGCTGCATGTATTCCCTGGCGAAGTGCGCGCGGCCGGCCAGCACATCGACAATTGCCTTGTGCAACCCTGTGATGTCCTCATCCTTGCTGACAAAGCCACTGGCGCCGGCCTGAAAGCACAAGGGTGCAAAATGGGCGGGATTCTGCCGGCTATAGACCAGCAGCTTTTGAGCAGGGTCACGCGCACGTAGCCGGCGCAGCAGGTCGAGGCCTCCCGCACCGGGCAGCGCCATCTCGAGAATGACCAGCTCCGGTCGCTTCTCACGGGCCAGCGTCAATGCCGTCGGAACGTCGATCGCCTCGTCGATGCTGCCGTGCCCCATGCTTTCCAGCAAATCCCGCAAGGCGCTGCGCACGATCGGTGTCGGATCCACGAGAAGTGCCGTGGCCATTGTTCTCTTTCCTTATCTGACAATCTCCGTGCGATCAGCATAGGTAAACACGACAAGTGCGCCCAACCTTCGACTGCAGGCAGTGCCAAGCCAATGGGGCCAGCCTGCCAATAGCGCACGCTGACGGATAAGCCCGCCAGCGTGGCCGGCCTCTCTTACTTTACCTTCACCACATCATCCGGCTTCCACGTCTGGTCGTAGAAGGCGTCCTCACTGCCGTACAGGCGCAGCGCGACGAGGAAGTTGCGCCCAGGGATAGTCTCGATGAATGCAGCGTCGGCCACATCGGCGGGTTTCTCCGGGCCGAACCAGATTTCTATGGAGCCATCCTGCTGTTTCGGAATGTCGTAGTAGCCATTGGTGGACGGCAGCAGTTGCTTGGTTTCGGGCATCGTGCCGTCGGTGATGTTGTAGGCCGTCACGGCCCAGAACAGCGCGGCAGGCGGGTTGGGCGGCAGGCGCAGCTTGTAGGTGCTGCCGCCTTCGAGGAACTTGCCGTCCTTGTCGCGGCCGGTGAAGGGATACTTCGAACCGGCACCCGTGGTGTGCATCACCATGGCCGGCGCTGAGGAGTAGGCGAACTGGAAGAAGTTGGCGCGCTGGCTCACATCCAGGTAGCTGTCCTGCATCCAGTCGTTGGTGCCGCCGGCCCAGGTGTTCTCGTACTGGCGGTCCTTGTAGTAGAGGTTGCGCTTATCCTCGCGGCCCAGCTGACGGTTGGCGAGGATCATTTTCGGCGCAGTCTCCACGGCCTTCTTCAGCAATTCCTCCTGCTTCGCCGAGGGCTTGAACGGCTCGCCCTTGATGATGCCGATGGAGGCCAGCACGCCGCGCAGCTCGGGGTCGATGGCCTCGACCGGCTCGTAGTCAACGAAGGCCTTGAGCTTGCTCCAGTAGGTGTTGTCCACCGGGTACATCATGTTCAGCGCCTTGCCGCTGGCATCCGGGAACTCCATGGGTTTGACGTCCTTCTCCACCGTGAACAACGGATAGACGCGGGTCAGCTCGGCATTCTTCACCGCTGGCGCCGGATCGGGCTTGCCCTCGCCCTTGGCCATCACGGTGCGGAAGAACAGGAAGACGTTGTAGGTACGCGACTTGACCGCGAAGTACCCGCCCGGCACGGGCCCGTTGTAGTCCGGCGGCAGCAGCAGGTAAAGGCCGCCACGGGCGCGGTCCGGCCCTACGGCGCCCACGTCGGTGAGCGTGCGCTGGAAGAAGTCGGTGAACATGCCGATGACGTTCGCCGGCGCCTTCACCACCAACGGTCCGGTCTGCTTCAGGTCCAGGTAGCTCATTGAATAGATCACGTCGGCATTGGGCGTGGGCACCATGGTTCGCGCGTCCATTCGCTGCTTCCAGATCGGCAGCACGTTGTAGCCGGCGCCGAAGGCCTTCTCCGAGCCGTCCTTCATGCCGATGGTGTTGAGTGCCGGGAGCATGGTCATGTAGGCGTACACCGCACGCTGGTAGTACAGCTCATCGCGCAGGCTTTCTGCTTCCTTGGGGTCGAGCCAGTTGCCGTTATTGATCTGTTTGATCAGCGGTGAAGCGGGTGCCTGATCCGCCGCCTGTACCGCTGGCAAACACATCAGTGAAGCGGCCAATGCCGACAGCGCGAATACTCGATGCATGGAACCCATGCTCAATCTCCTGAAAGTAAAGGGCGGCGCATATCGCACCGCCGAGAGAAATGCAGCTCAACGCTTACTTGATCTTCTTGATCACCGGCGGTTTCCAGCTGCCATCGAGGATCGGTTCCTTGCCCCAGTACGAGCGGATGTACAGCGAGATCGGCTCCTTGGGCGACGGCAGCCAATTGCTCTCCTGATCCTTGCCGGGCGAGGTCGGGCCGATATGAATCGTCAGTGAGCCATCCGCATTGC
Organism: Pseudomonas sp. PVC-3-1; assembly: GCF_057444315.1. Classification (NCBI taxonomy): domain Bacteria; kingdom Pseudomonadati; phylum Pseudomonadota; class Gammaproteobacteria; order Pseudomonadales; family Pseudomonadaceae; genus Pseudomonas; species Pseudomonas sp. PVC-3-1. The sequence goes on along the minus strand of NZ_CM172023.1, from coordinate 3,545,106 downwards.
GCTTGAGGTCCTTGTTCTTGGTGCCCAGGGAGTAGCGGTTGAGCTTGTTGGTGCTGAACAAGTGCTTCTCGTTGTACAGCGTCAGCGACCAGAAGCCGTTCACCGGGGGTTCCTGGCCGGCGGCGAAGGTCACTTCGTAGCTGTGTGCACCGTTAAGCTGAGCGCCGGTCTTGTCGAAGTCGGTATAGAAGTACTGGGTCTCGGTCGGGCGGTTGTCGAACATGTTCGACTTCGCCGTGCCGGTGCGGTTGAAGTAATCGATGCCGAACTTCGCGTTGTTGGTCGAACGGTTCCATCCGTTCCCCGCCGGGCGTCCGTTGTGTCTCCACTCGAAGAACGGCTTGATGATTTCCTTCTCGCTCTCTACCGCCGTCTGCACCAGTACCTTCTTCAGCTCCGGGTCCTTGGCGGCGGCGTCCATCAGCAAGCGGAACTGGCCGTAGAGCGCCTCTTCGCCCGGCAGCGGTGGCACCATTTCCAGCACCCTGGGGAACTGATCGAAGAACTTCTCCGGGATTACCCACTTGGTTTCCCCGCCACTCGCCTTGGCCGCGTTGGGGTTGGGGATATCCGGGGTGTTCTTCCAGTCGATGCTCTTCATCTTCCCGTCGAAGTCTTTCAACGGGTAGAAGGCGATCTGGTTGAGTTTTTCCTGGATCGCCGCGCGGTCCTCGGCGGTGTCGTCCATGAAGATGCGCGGGATGGCATTGGTCAGCGCCGTGGGGCTGCGGATGATTGCCTCGACGCCATCGGGCTTGTCGCCCTTCCAGTTCGGCCCCACCAGCAGGTAGAAGCCCGCCTTGCTGCCATAGGGTTTGCCCAGTTCGCCCACCTGGTCGGTGCGCTGGTCATAGATCGAGTAGACCCAGAACCGGTCGCCGAAATCCGCACCTGGATGATGACCGGCTCATCGTCGAGGGAGAAGAATCCCAGCCCGTAGACCACATCCTGGTTCGGGCAGGTGACAAACGTTTCCGCCGGGGTGATGTAGTCGTGCAGCATGCCCAGTTGACCACGGGGAGCTACCGGCAGAATGCCGCCCAGCAGACCCGGGTGCGGAGCCTTGGTGATCGTGTCATTACGATTGAGCATGTTCACCATCGGCCAGCCCCAGAGGTACGCCATGCGTGCAATGGTCTTGGCGTACTCGGGATGCATCATCACACCCGTGGCGGGCTGGGTAATCTCTGCGACGGGTGATTGCTCGGCGGCATGAAGCACCGGTACGCCGATGGAAAGGCTCAGGACGGCTATGGACAGCAGTTTCAGCGGGTGTGGCATCGTCGACTTCCTTGCTTTGTGAATGCGCTAAGGAGGCGAACCTGTGAACTGCGGTGGCGTTCGGATGACGCACACGCTCAACATTCCGGGCTCCATGGAATACGGAGTCTAGATCGCGTCAGGTACTCCACAAGTCAAAGCTTCCGATAGTCCGCTTGGGAAGAAAACAGCCCCTGTCAATCGGCATCCTGAGCCGTTGCTCGTGGCAGGCATCCCGCGTCGGCCCTGCGGTGCAAAGCCCATTTCAGCGCTTTCATGTGCGAAGCTGGCAGCAGCAATATGGGCTTCCCTTCAATCAAGAAGGATTTCCGCAAGGGGTACCTGTGCGTCAATCGCGTGATGGCGAGCAAGTCCGATTGCTCATTGAGCCTGGCATCAATATCGGGATCCTGTTGCAGGAGCTCCTACGCATTGGCGTCACCGTCCAAACCAATACCACCTCGAACTCCAACCCTCTTCGAGTAAGCATTGATGCGCCCGCGCAGATCACAATTTTCCGTGGAGCCTTGGTGCGGCGCCAGATTGCGTCTCGAACAGAGACAAGTTGTTGCCGCCACAACCCCATAAGCAAGTCTGCAGGAGACCTGTAAACGAGAGTCCGCTATGGGTCGGATGCTGCCTCTATTCCGGGGCAGCTATCGGCCAATAGCAGCCATCAGAGCCGCTAGCTGCCTTCTCGAAAGCGTTGTACTTATTGGCAGGCGACGTACGGGCAGTAGAAAGGGGCAATTGGCCAGCGGTGAAAACGAACCTGTGAAGTGGATCACAAAGTCACCGACGACAATGTACTGATGTACCAAATCACAAATACTTCAACTCAATCATCAGGAACTTGGCGAGGCCAAGCAACCAAGGATTGTGAGGTTCTGGAAATGACAGGCAGAAAGGTCGAGCACAGCGTCGCATCGGCAGCAAAACAACAACGCCTGCTGGATTTCATACGGAGAGTTGGCGGCTATCCTCGCAGCGCTGAATAGCATGCTGAGCTGCAGAGCTTACTGGCTACAGCATCCGAGGCGTATTTCGGCTCCGCCGATCGCACGCCGCCTAGTAGCGAATCGCAGCGATAACACGAGCGCTCCCGGCGCTAACCACCCCAAAAAGAAGGGCCGGTCTCTCGAACCGGCCCTTCTGACGCCGTTACAAAAGCAATCAGTGATCGTTTTTGGTGGACGAATCCACTGCGTTACTCAGACCTTTGTTGTTGTGGGTACCAGGCGTCGTGGAAGAGATGGCTGTCGCCTTGGAAAGACCCCGAGTGTCCTTGGAGTGCGCGACGCCCGAAGTTGTCGAGCCATGGCCGCTATCGTCATTGCGGGCGCTGCCGTAATGGTTGCCGCTCAGGCCATGATCACGAGTGGCCTTGCCAGCGTGCTCGCCACCGTCGTTCGCACCATTGCTCTTGGCACCATGCACACCCGAATTGCCATCACCTTTACCACCCGAATGCCCGGCGCTATTACCACCACCATGGCCGCTACCATTGCCGCCGCCGTGGCCACCACCGTTTCCTCCGCCGTGGCCACCACCATTACCACCGCCACCACCGTTGCCCTTGGCATAGACCGAACCAATCGGAGAGAGGTCGGCGGGCAGCATTGCTGTGGCACCAAGTGCGAAGGCACAGACTGCTGCAACAACCAGGGATTTCTTCATAGTAGAGACGCCTCCAAGGGCGATGTTGAGTTGGTTCTGAGACATCGCTGCAACCCCGGTGGTTCGTAGCCTCCCGACGAAATGCTGGCACTGAGGTGCAGCCTTGTTCACTCCTGTTTCACATCTGAGCGGCTACGCTCAACTTCTACTGTATGCACCACAAGGAGTTGTGCACATGTTCAAGCTCAACACGCTGCTTGCGGCCGCCCTGGGCGTTGCGCTAATCAGCTCGGCCCCTGCTTTGTTGGCTGACCCAGGCAAGGGGAAAGGGCATGGTCAGGGTGGGCAGCATGGCAACCAAGGGCAAGGTGGCGGGAACAACTGGCAAGGGGGCCCTTCGATCGACATCGGCGGTGTACAGGTCATCCTCAACGACAACCGCAACTACTGGAATCCTGGGGCATCGCTACCGCCGGGAATTCAGAAGAACCTCGCCCGCGGCAAACCGTTACCACCGGGTATCGCGAAGAAACTCGACGGCCGACTGGTCGGTCGCCTGCCTCATTACGACGGCTATGAATGGCAGCAGGCGGGTACCGACCTGCTTCTGGTGACCATTGCCACCGGCGTCATCTATGAGGTGCTGCACAACGTGCTGGATTGAGCATCTGTGTTGATAGCGCAACTGGCCAACAGCAATGCGCAACAGAATCATCAATGTGAGTAATGCGCAGCATGGTTGACTATGAGATTCGCCGGCTCAACTTCCGTCGTCTCCTGGATCGCACCTACGGGGTAAACGCCCCAGGTGCGCAGAGCCGAGCAGCTGAAAAGCTCGGCAAAAACCCGACCCTGATATCACGATGCTTATCGCCACCGTCCAAGCAAGGCTTCAGACGGATCGATGAGGACTTGGCCAGGCAGATCGAGATCGTTTTTGCTCTACCTGCTTACTCGTTGGACTCGTTGGAGAAGGGAGAAGCCAGTGGCCTTCGTGTGGGGGAGCCTTTGGCCCTTAGAGCTTCGCATGACGACCATACGGCCAAGCGCATTTTGGCTACTGACCGCGCGACCCTCGATGAAGTGCGCAAGCTCTGCGAGTTGATCCTGAGCGGCTTATCTCCGGATATGCAGACAGCCATCTTTGACGGCGCAGAACATCTCACCGTTCCGATAAAGGCCGGCCAGCTCAAGGTACTAATGGAACTGGCTGGCAGCACCGCCAGCTCACCAGACGAGCACTGAGCTTCTTATGCTAGACGTCCGCTATGCGTCAGTAAAAAAGCTACCCGACTCGGCGGGCGAGCCGGGTAGCACGGGACGCGAATGACGAATGTAGTCCAGATTAGCCAGCTTTCTGCGACCGGCTTGGCCTGAAAAACTATGCAAGGACAAAGGCCACATTTGCGGATGCCGCCTTACGCCTTCAGCTTCCTTTCTGCCAGGCGCATAAAGAATTTACCGATAATTGCACTATGCCAGTATGACTGCTCGCGCCATTCTGAGTAACTTTGCAGGCCTCGCGGGCACTGCTAACTTTCCTCAGTAATAAGCTCTGCCATAGGTTCGTGGTGTCGGTCAGGCTTGACGTCGGAAATTACCGCAACTCCCAAGGAAGGAATTGCATTGAAAAAGGGAGAATAGTTCCATCATGAGAGGTTTTGAGCGAAACCTGTACCTGTATGGTTTCCCCGTATTTCTGGTTCTGGTTGGGCTAATCGGAGCGATCCTGATTGGCTCGACAACAGCCTCCGCGAACGACCTAGATCAGATTCTGGCCCCCTTCAAGCAAGTCGCCCTCTTCGCCTCCTATGCGGCAGTTTCAGTTGGACTGCTCTGGGGTGTTTGGAATGCCTTTCGCCAGCGTCGATTGTCTCGTGGCGAAGACCAAGCTGCACGCGCCACTCACGAAGAACGGCCAATCGAGCGTTAAGGCACCGAAGCTGAACGTCCGCTATGGGTCGGTAGCTGCCGCTGGCCGAAGGCAGCTATCGATCTGAAATGGAATCAGCCGCTCTCTGGCGACTCTATGCCTCAGCCATTTTTCAGAACACGACGCAGGCCCTTTTAACCAAGGATCGCCACGGCACGCACGAAACCGGCGGAGGCGTGGCGGATCTTGTAGGGAAAGCAGCTGACTAGGAATCCGTGGTTAGGCAGTTGCTCCAGGTTGGCGAGCTTCTCCATCTGCCCGTAGCCGATGTCGCGCCCGGCCTTGTGGCCTTCCCAGATGATCGACGCATCGCCCGAGGCGGCGAAGCGCTCGCGGGTGTACTTGAAGGGCGCGTCCCAGCTCCAGGCATCGGTGCCCACCACCCGTACGCCGCGCTCCAGCAGGTAAAGCGTTGCCTCGCGACCCATCCCGACACCGGCCTCGAGATAACCCGGCTGGCCGAACTGGCTGCCGGCGCGGGTGTTCACCAGGACGATGTCCAGCGGCTGCAAGGCATGACCGATGCGTGCCAGCTCCGCTTCGACCTCGGCGGCGGTCACTACGTGGCCGTCCGGCAGGTGGCGGAAGTCCAGTTTCACGCCCGGTTGCAGGCACCATTCCAGCGGCAGTTCGTCGATGCCAAAGGCCGGTTTGCCGCCATCGGTGGTGGATGCGTAGTGCCACGGCGCGTCCATGTGGGTACCGCTGTGGGTGGTGATATGCAGACGCTCGGCCGCCCAGGATTCATCACCGGGCAGGTCCTGCTTGCGCAAGCCAGGGAACATCGCAGCCATCTCCGGCCAGCCCTGCTGGTGATCCATGTAGTCGATCTTCGGCAGCAGGGGCGGCGGGTCGGTGTAGGGGTTGTTGTCCAGGGTCACGGACAGGTCCAGCAAGCGGCGTTGGCTCAGGCTCATGCGAAAATTCCTTTGCGGGTCGCCGCGCGGCTGCGGCGCGGCGGAAGGTCGAGGGCATTGCGCAGCAGGCCGGCTACCGAGCCGTCGTGGCAGAAGCCCAGCTCGCGGGCCTGCGGCGTGCGCAGCGGCGGGTAGGCGCCGAACAGCGCCTCCAGCTGCGGATCGGGTTCGAAGGTGATGCGCTCGCAGTTGGCCTCACCGAAACAGGCGGCAAGCCCGGCGAGCACCTGGGCAATGGACAGCTGCAGCACCGGCAGTTGCCAGACCCGCTGGCCGCCGGGTTCCCTGAGTTCGGCGGCGTGCACCAGGTTGTCCACGCAGCAGCGCGCCGACATCCACCAGGCGCTGGCCTGCGGCGAAACCGGGCAGGTGTAGCTTTCCCCCGCCGCACAGGCGTGCAGCAGGTCGCTCATGAACGCCGAGCGCAACCCGTTGGGCTCGCGCGGCCGGGCGACAATACCGGGCAGGCGCAGGGCGCGGCCGTCCACTTCGCCGCGCCGGGCGAGGTCCTGCAAGGCAATTTCCACCATGCGCTTGTGCGCTGCGTAGGACAGCTGCGGCGCCGCTGGCTGCTCTTCGTCCATCCGCGCCGGCAGCTCGCCGCCATAGACCGCCACGCTACTGGCATACACCAGTACCGGCGGCCGCGCAGCATTGCGCAACTGCTGCAACAGCTCCAGGCTGGCTTGCAGGTTGACCTGGTAACCCAGTTCGTACTGCGCTTCGGCGGCACCGCCGGGCACGCTCACCAGGTGGAACACCACGTCCACACCATCGGCCAGCACGCGGCGCAGCAGCGCCGGATCGGTGACGCTGCCGTAATGCCGCCGCAGGCGCGCATCGTCCGGCAGGCCTTCGAGTTTCTGGTCCAGCAACAACAAGGCGTCGATCCGCTTTCCACGCAGCTCGCCCGCTTCCAGCAGGCGATTCACCAGCAGGCGGCCGACGAAGCCATTGGCCCCGCTGACCATCACGCGCATGGCCATCCCCCTTGCACCACGCGCTGGTCGATGGCGCCGAACAACACCTCGCCTTTGCTGCCGCGAGCCTCCATGCGCACGCGGTCGTCGAAATGCATGAACGCAGTGCGCGGTGCGCCGTGGGCGATGGTTTCGATGGCGCGGCGCTCGGCGATGCAGGCCGAGCCTACCGAGCGGTCGGCGTTGGACACGGTGCCCGAGCCGATCAGCGTGCCGGCGCTCAGCCGCCGGGTCAGGGCGGCGTGGGCGATCAGGTCATGGAAGCCGAAGTGCATGGCGCCACCATGGGGATGGCCGAACCATTCGCCGTTCCACTCCACCTTCAGCGGCAGGTGCACGCGGCCATCGCGCCAGGCGCTGCCCAGCTCGTCCGGGGTCACCGCCACCGGGGCGAAGCTGGACGCCGGCTTGGCCTGGAGGAAGCCGAAGCCGGTTTTCATTTCCCGTGGCGCCAGGGCGCGCAGGCTGACGTCGTTGAGCTGCAGCACCAGGCGAACATGCTGCAACGCCTGCTCCGCCGGGCAGCCCATGGGCACTTCATCGAGCAGCACGGCAAACTCGCCTTCGAAGTCGATCCCGTGGGCTTCGCTGGGCAGCGGGATGTCCGCACGCGGGCCGAGGAAGTCGTCGCCAGCGCCCTGGTAGATCAGCGGAATGCGCTCCACGCCTTCGATGGGCTCGAGGTTGAAGGCCTTCTGCATCAACTCGCCATGGCTGAGGAAGCAGGAGCCGTCCAGCCATTGCCAGGCGCGCGGCAGCGGCGCGGCGAGCCGCGCCGGGTCGAGGTCGAAAGCGCCAGCGACGGCATTGCCGTTGAGCCGCTGGTACAGCCGCTGCAGGTCGGACTCCAGCAGCGTCCAGTTGTCCAGCGCAGCCTGCAGGGTAGCGGCGATACCGTTGGCATCCACCGCCCGCGTCAGGTCGCGTGAGACCACCAGCAGCCGGCCATCGCGACTGCCGTCATCGAGGGTGGCGAGCTTCATGGCAACAGATCCTTCAGCTCGGCCGCGTAGCGACCGTCGAGAAGAATGAACACCATCCGTGCCATCGCGTCGGTGCGGTTGCTCCATGCATGATTGGTCCCGCGCTGCACCACGATGTCGCCACGTTTGAGGTGCACCTCGCCGTCGTCCAGCACCAGCCAGACCTCGCCCTCGGTAACAATGCCGTAGTCCAGGGTCTGGGTGCGATGCATCAGCTTGTGCTTGGAGTCGGCCTTGCCGGTGCCGGCATGGGATTCACCCATTTCGGCGAAGACCGCTGCGGCGTCTTCGGTACTGACCTGGTTCTGCACGCTGTCCGGGGGGATGTCCACCACGCGGATGACGCTGCCCAATGCGCCGGGGCTGAGCTGCAGCGGCTGCGCGGTGGGATCGTCGCCGTTGTCCAGCGGTGCGGGGCTGCCATGGCTGTTCCATACCTCGTAGAACAGGGTGCCCGGCACGGCCTTGAGCGGGAAGTTGTTCGGCGTCGGGCCGCAGCTGGCGACCACGGCCTGGCCCTGGGCATCATGGCCGGTGACCACACGTTTGAAGGGGGGAAGCTGTTGCATGGTGTCTCCTTTCAATGGCCGTCGCCGATGGTCGTGCCACCGTCGACGATGAGGTTCTGTCCGCTGATGAAAGCGCCGCCCGGGGCTGCCAGCAGCAAGGCCAGGGCGGCCACTTCCTCGGGTCGGCCGACCCGGCGCAACGGCGTGAGGGCAAGGCGGCGCTGCATGAGGTCCGGGTTGTCGGTGAGCGGGCGGGCGAATTCGGTGTGGATCACACCAGGGCTGATGGCATTGACGCGGATGTTCGCCGGCCCCCACTCCACCGCCAGATTGCGCGCCAGCTGCGCTAGGCCCGCCTTGGATAATCCGTACAGGCCAAGGCCCTTGTTGCCGCGCACACCGGCAATGCTGGCCATCAGCACCACGCTGCCACCACCACTCCCGGCCATGGCCGGTAGCAGTGCTGACGTCAGCCACAGCGCACTGCGCAGGTTGACGGTGAAGGTCAGCTCCCAATCGGCATCGCTGGCCGTGCCGAGCAGGCCCATGTGCGGCGCGACTCCGGCATTGCAGACCAGTGCATCGAGCCGGCCTAGATGTTCCAGAGCCCGCTGCGCCAGGGCCTGCACGGCGTTCGCGTCACGCAGGTCGGCGGGCGCAGCGATCACATCGATGCCCTCGTCCGCCAGCGACTCCACCGTTCGCGCACAGTCATCGGCACTTTCGCTGCTGATCACCAAACGCGCGCCAGCAAGGCCGTGCTCGCGTGCGATGGCCAGGCCGATGCCACGGGTGGCACCGGTGATCAGCGCGGTCTTGCCGGCCAGGGAAAACAGTTCGTTCATAGCGCCCCCGCTACCGATGCCACGCGGCGACCGCGCAGCAGCACCAGGCACAGCGGCGCCAGCACCAGCTGGACCACCGCTACCCGCAACAAGGCGTGGGGCAACTGCTCGGCGACCCCGCCGGTGAGCGCCAGCACCAGCAACGGGCTGACGAACTCGCCGGCGAAGATCGCCGCGGTGAAGCCACCGGTGGCGCGCCCACGCTGCTCGAAACCGACCTGCTGCATCACCTGGGTGATCAGCGTCGGCAACAACAGGCCGACGCCGACCCCGTTCAGCAGCACGGCGAGGACCACTGGCGCATGGCTGGGCGACAGCGCCATCAGCGCGCCGCCCAGACCCGCCGTGGCAAAGCCCAGCGCCAGCAGGCGACGCGCCGGCAGCGCCGCCAGCAGTCGGAAGGTCAACGCGCCGGCCAGCACGCCGAGCTGGTTGGCGCCCATGGTCAGGCCGATCTGCTGCGGGCCGTCGACATGCAGCAGCTGCAGCAGGTAGCCCGCCTGCACCGGCACGATGAACAGGCTGACACCGGCCAGCCCGGTAAGCAGGTACAGCGGCGCCAGCGCCGCCCAGGGGAAGCGAGAGGCGCTGGCCGGCTCGTGCTCGACACGGCGTGCCTGCGGCTCCCAGAGCAAGGCGGCCATCAACGGCAGGCACAGCACGCCCACGGCATAGAGCACGAACGGGGTGCGCCAGTTGCTCTCCCCCAGCGCGCCGCCCAGGCCCATGAACAGCGCGGCGGACAGCGAGGTGGCAACCATCTGCAGGGCGAAAAGGCGCTCGCGGCGCTGGCCGTCGAAGTAGTCGCCCATCAGCGTGGTGCAGCAGGTCATGATCCCCGCTTCCGCCAGGCCGATGCCGGCGCGGCTGGCGACGATCAGGCCAAGCGAATCCAGCCACAGCGGCAGCACGCCGCAGAGGCTGTAGAGCTGCATGCTGGCGAGCAGCAGCGAGCGCCGTCCCACGCGGTCGGCCAGCACCCCGGCCAGCGGCGCGAGGAAGGCGATTACCAGCGCCGGCAGGGTCAGCGCCACCGGCACCAGCACGGCGGCGCCGGGAGTCTCGGCGAAGTGCGCCTGCATGCGTGGCAGCACCGGCGCGATGAGCACCGCGCCAAGCACCGGCAGGCAGCTGCCGAACAGCAGCAACAGCGCTTGCGCGCTGCCAGCACGGCGATCAGCGCTCATGGGGCACCTCCACCAGCAGGCAATGGGTGGCGCCGTACTGGATCAGGCCGGCGCGCAGCTCGCGCCACAGGGTCTTCAGGCAGGGCATGGGGTCGTCCTCTTGTTTTCGTTGTGTGGACTCAGCGCGCCTGGCTGCAAGCCAGGGGCGTGGCGGCGTGCTGCTGGCAGCAGTCGCGGTCGTGGTGGACTTCCTGCAGGTGGTGCGCCGCCACGGTGGGTTGCGCCTCCACCCGTGCCTGGCGCTGCGGCAGGAGGAAATACGCCAGCGCCGGCAGCAGGATCAGTGCGCCGACCATGTTCCAGACGAACATGAAGGCCAGCAGCACGCCCATGTCGGCCTGGAACTTGATGGGCGAGAAGATCCAAGTACCCACGCCGATGGCCAGGGTCACGCCGGTGAGCATCACCACCTTGCCGGTGAACAGCAGCGCGCGGTAATACGCCTCGGACAGGCTGGCGCCCTGGCGCAGCTGCGCCAGCACGATGCTCATGACGTAGAGCGCGTAGTCCACGCCGATGCCCACGCCCAGGGCGATCACCGGCAGGGTCGCGACCTTCACGCCGATGCCCAGCGCCACCATCAGCGCCTCGCAGAGGATCGAGGTGAGCACCAGCGGGAGCACCGCGCAGAGCACCGCGCGCCAGGATCGGAAGGTCACCAGGCAGAGCAGGATCACAGCGCCGTAGACCCACCAGAGCATGTCGCGGTTGGCCTGTTTCACCACCTGATTGGTGGCCGCTTCGATGCCCGCGCTACCGGCCGCAAGGAGGAATTTCGCCTGCTCGCTGTCGTTATCACGGGCGAAGGTCTGCACGCTGTCCACTAGCCGCGCCAGGGTGTCGGCCTTGTGGTCGGTGAGGTAGGCGTAGAGCGTCAGCAGGCTGCAGTCGTCGTTGTACAGCCCGCGCGGCGCGTTGGCGGTGACCATGTTCAACGTCGCCTGGTTGTTCACCAGCTCGTACCACTTCGGGCTGCCTTCGGAGAGGCCCACCAGCACCCGGCGGTTGAGCAGCGCCAGCGAGTTGGTCGAGTCCACGCCCGGCAGGCCGCGCAGTTGCCAGTCCAGCTCATCCACGCGCTTGAGGGTGTCGTAGGCCGAGCAGGCGCCGGCCGGGGTCTGCACCATCACGGCGAAGACGTCGCTACTGGCGCCGTAGTGCCGGGTGACAAAGGCGTTGTCGCGGTTGTAGCGCGAGTCCGGGCGCAGCTCGGGGGCGCCGGCATCGAGGTCGCCGACCTTCAGGTGCAGGCTCACGGTATAGCCGCCAGCGGCCATCAGCGCGGCCACGGCGATGCACGCGGCGGCCCAGCGGCGACGGGTGAACAGGTCGAGGAAGCGCCACAGCGCGTGCTTGTCCGCCCCGCTCGCCTCAGCCTCTTCGGCGCGCAGGCTGCGGCGCGCCGCACGGGCGCTGACGCCGATGTAGGACAGCAGCACCGGCAGCAGGATCAGGTTGGTGAAGATCAGCACCGCCACGCCCAGGCTGGCGATCACCGCCAGGTCCTGGATCACCTGGATACGGATGATCATCAGCACGGCGAAACCCACGGCGTCGCACAGCAGCGCAGTGAGCCCGGCGAGGAACAGCCGGCGGAAGGTGAAGCGCGCCGCCACCAGGCGATGCATGCCGCGGCCGATGTCCTGCATGATGCCGTTCATCTTCTGCGCGCCGTGGCTCATGCCGATGGCGAACACCAGGAACGGCACCAGTACCGAGTACGGGTCCAGCTCGTAGCCCAGCAGCGGCAGCAGGCCGAGCTGCCAGATCACCGCCACCAGCGAGCAGATCACCACCAGCGCGGTGCTGCGTACGCAGCGGGTGTACCAGTAGAGCACTGCGGCGGTGATGGCGATGGCGGCGGCGAAGAACAGCAGGATCTGCCTGAGCCCGTCGATCAGGTCGCCCACCACCTTGGCGAAGCCGGTGATGTGGATGTCCACGCCCTGCCCCTGGAAGCGCATGCGCAGGTTTTCCAGTTCATGGGCGAAGGCCGTGTAGTCCAGCGCCTTGCCGTCGGGCGTCTTCTCCAGCAGCGGTACGTAGACGATGCTCGAACGCTGGTCGAAGGCCACCAGCTGGCCGATCTCGTTGGAGCGCTCGACGTTGCGCTTGAGCTCTTCGAGTTTCCCGACGCCGCCATCGTAGCCGTCGGGAATCAGCGGGCCGCCTTCCAGGCCGTCCTCAGTCACGCCGGTCCAGCGGGTCGAGGGCGTCCACAGCGACTTCATCGCCGCGCGGTCGACGCCGGGCAGCAGGTAAACCGCATCGTTGAGCTGCTGCAGGCTGTGCAGGTAGTTTTTTTCGTAGATGCTGCCGCGCGGGTTGGCGACGGCGATGCGCACGGCGTTGCCCAGCCCGGCCAGCTCCTGGCGGTGCTCCAGGTAGTTGTGGATGAACGGGTGCTCGCGCGGGATCGTCTTCTCGAAACTGGCGTTGAGCGTCAGGCGGGTGGCCTGCCAGCCCAGCAGCAGGGTCGCCGCCAGGCACAGCAGCAGGACCAGTGCCCGGTGGTTGAACAGCGCGCGTTCCAGCAGCGAGCCGGAAGCACTGTCGAAGTCGTCGAGGCGGCCGCTGGTCGGCGCAGGGGAAGTGGTGGCGTGCATGGCTCAGTCCGCGCGAGAAGGTTGGGAGGAAGGCGCCAGGCGGCGCGCACCGGCCATGCCGACGGTGACGATGGCGCCATCCGCGGCGCGGGTGGCGGCGGTCAGCGGCAGGCCGTCGGAGACCGACAGCGGCTGCACGGCGAAAGCGCCCAGGTCGCTGCGCAGCAACACCCCGGCCTGGTTGGCCAGCAGCAGCTGGCCGCCAGCGACACGGATGCCGTTGAGCGATGCGGGAATCGGGTTATCCAGCGGCTGGAAGCTTTCGCCGGCATCGTCGGAAGCCAACAGGGTGCCGCGCAGACCTCCGACCAGCAGGCGCCCACTGGGGAGCACGGCGGCAGCGAAGTAGCTGCCGTCGTAGGGGCTCTGCAGGGCGTCGAAGTGCGCGCCGTCATCGCGGGAACGCAGCAGCAGGCCTTGCTCGCCGGCGATGTACAGGTCACTGCCGGCGCGGGCCAGGGCGTACAGGTGAAGACCGCGCTGGTTCGGCAGCCGGCCCATCTCGGACTGCCAGCTGCGGCCACCATCGGCAGTGCTCAGCGCCAGGCCATAGGCGCCCACCGCCAGGCCGCGACGGGCATCGCTGAAGCTCAGCGCCAGCAGCGGCTTGTCGGCGCCGTCGGCCACCAGGCGTCGAGCGGCGGCGACACGCGCGGCATCGCCGGAAGCCTCTGCGGCCTGCTGCTCCAGGGCCGCGGCGCGCTGGCCGTCGAGTTGCAGGGTCCAATGCTCGCCGCCGTCTTCGCTGTGCAGCACCACACCGGCGTGACCGATGGCCCAGCCAGCCTGCGCATCGATGAACTGCACGGCAGTCAGGCCGACGCTCACCGGCACCGCCGTGGCCTGGCGCCAGGTATTGCCGTTGTCGTCGGAGAGCAGCACCACGCCACGCTCCCCCACTGCCACCAGACGCTCGCCAGCGCGGGCCACATCCTGCAGCACCGCGCGCAGGGCCTGCGGGCCATGCACGGCGGGCTGCGCCAGGACATCCACGCTGCCACCGGCAAACGCCGCGGGCACCGCGCTACAGGCTGCCAGCAGCCAGGCGGAGAGACTCTTCTTCATCGCACGCAACCTTTCTTTTTTCTTGTAATCGGTACAACGGTTTCGCTAGGGAGCTCCCTGTAGCTGGGCGAAGCCCGAGACGTCGGGCCCGCCCCGCGGACGATCAGCGCACGCCCTCACCCGCCATGGCGTCGGCGGTGAACACCGAATCCTTGTAGGGCGGCACGATGCGGTACTGCTCGCTCTTGCCGGCGAACAGGTCGCCGGCGAACCAGGCCCCGGAGAGCAGGTCGTAGAAGCCGTTGGTGAGGGTCACCACGCCGGGCAGGTCGGGCAGTACTACCGGCGACGTCCAGACCACCTTGGCCAGCTGGTTGCGGGCGTCGTAGCGCTCGCCGAGCACGGCGGCCCAGGTGTCTTCGTCGAGGTAGTAGGTGCTCCTGGGCATGACATGGCGCTGGCCGTTCTTCAGGGTCGCCTCCACCACCCAGACGCGGTGCAGCTCCCAGCGGATGGCGTCGGACTTCAGGTGGTGCGCATCGAGCAGCGCCTCGCCGTTTTCGGCGGTGAAGACCTTGTTGACGTTGTAGGGGATGTACATCTCCTTCTTGCCCACCAGCTTCCAGTCGAAGCGGTCGACGCGGCCGTTGAACACGTACAGCTCGTCGAAGCTCATGACCCCCGCGGTGGCCGGCGTCGGTGTGTCGCAGCAGGCATTGGGCAGGCGACGCACGCGGCGCTGACCGGGCAGGTAGGTCCACACCGCGGCCTTGTCGGCGTTTAGGTTTTCCAGGCCGGTGATGGCTTCGCCGGCGCGCAGCGGCGGGCCGTCGTTGGTCATGCGGATGGACCAGAACACGCCCTTGTCGCCGGTGCCGCCCGGCAGGTACCAGGGCATCTGCAGGTCGGCGCGGGAGTCGTTGGTCAGCACGTGCTTGCCGTCGGCGGTGGTCAGGTACTGGTTGAAGCTGGCGTGCCAGGAAGCGCCGCGCCAGCGCAGCAGGTGGTTCCACATGGCTTCCACGCCATTGGCCGGAATCGGGAACGGAATGCCCCCGGCGGCGCCCTCGGGCATCGGCCCGGCGGGGCCGTCCACCAGCTTGCCGCTGGTGGCGTTGGCGAAGGTGGCGTCGTACACCGACTGCGGCGCGGCGGCGCTGCGGTGGGTCGGGTAGACCTCCAGGCGGTAGCTGTCGGGGTACTTCTTCAGCATCGCCTGGATGCCGGGAGTCAGCTTGTCGGCGTACTGCGCCATGTTCTGCGCAGTGATGGTCAGCTGCGGCTTCTCGCTGGCGAAGGGGTCGCCGCGCTTGCCGCCGTCCTGGTAGGCCGGGTCGACCTGGGTGTAGCCGCCGGTCCAGGCCGGGATGCTGCCGTCGGCATTGCCGGCGCGCTCGCCGCCCAGCGGGGTCAAGCTGGTTTTCAGCTTGCCCGCCTCCTCGGCGGACACCGCGCCGAAGGCGCCATGGGCAAACAGCAGGGAGGCACTCAGGGCGGTGAGCAGGGAAACGACTTTCTTGTTGTGTTTCATCGGGCAGTCCTTGGTCAGAAGGTGCGGCTGACGGTGAAGGCGATGAAGTCGCGGTCTTTCAGCGACTGTTCGTAGGTGTAGTGGTTGTCGGCGTCGAGGAAGGTGTTCTCCGGGCCGTAGTAGTGCGTGTAGGTCAGGCCCAGGTTCCAGGTGTTGAGGTAGTTGCCCTTCAGGCCGATGTTCAGGTCGCCGCCGTGGTCGGTGCCGAAGCCGGTGCCAAGCGCCTCGGAGGCGCCGTTGGTGTAGCTCGCACCGATGGGCACCGAAAGGTCGAGGCCGGGGTAGATCTGCCGGTACATGGGCTCGAACACCAGGCGCAGGCTGGTGGCGTCGCGGTCGGCGTTGGGGTCGACCGCATCGGCGTTCTGGCTCACGCTCATCACCCGGTTCCAGGCGATCTCGCCGAGGAAGCTCGACTCGGCGGCGACGAAGTTCGGCTCCAGGCTCGCCAGCCAGGAGAAGTTGGCGTGCAGCGTGCGGCCGGTGGCGTAGACCGGGTCGTCATCGTTGTCGATTGCCTCGCCCGGCGCCAGGGCGTGCTGGCTGGTGGAGGCCAACGGCTGGTTCCAGCGGGTGGACAGCTCGCCCGCCACGTTGAAGTTGCCCAGGGTGGTGGAGAAGCTCGCCCCCAGCGCCTCAATGCCTTCGGGATAGACCCAGTAGTACTCGCCGGCCTTGCCGGTCAACGGGTTGAGGTTGGCGAAGTCCGGGCGCACGTTGAGCTGCGGGCTCTTGTCGTGGAAGCGGATGGCGTAGACGCCCCAGTCCACCGTCTCGCTGCGCCAGCGCAATTGCACGCCGCCCTGCCCCGAATCCTTGGCCTCCTTGTCGTTGCCGCGGTAGAAGGCCAGCGGCTGGCCGCCGGGCATCACCGGTGTGCCGACGAACATTCGCTCGCCGCCGTCGCCGAAGAAGTCGTCGTTGGAGAAGTAACTGCCGGCAGCGGGCAGGCGGTTGGCTTCCCACTCGAACTGGTAATAGGCGCCCAGGGACACGTCCGGGGTCAGCTGCAGCTGGCCGGAGACCTGCTGTACTGGGCGGATCAGTTCCTTGAATTGGGTGTTGGGCACCGACAGGCCCTTGACCACGTCGACCGGTGCCATGCCGCCGGCGATGCCGTTCATGCCGTAGAACAGGCTCTCGCCCCATTGCATGGCGTAGCGGCCCAGGCGGCCGGACACCGGCATCTCGCCGATCTCGGTCTTGCCGAAGACGAAGGCATCCAGCAGCTCGCCCTTGCGCCCGTGGAGAGTGCGGGTGTCGTCGGTGAACTCGTCATAGTCCACCGAGTAGCTGTTGGCGCGGCTGGGGTCGTTGTTGTCGGTGCCGCGGTTGTAGACGTCGTCGTACCAGGCCGCGCCGCTGACCCGCGCACCGACGTTGCCGTAGGTGATGTCCAGCTCGGAGAGCAGGTCCAGGCGGTTGGAGATCAGGCCCTTGCCGAAGTTGCGGTCGCCATCGTCCAGGTTCAGCGCGGTCGAGCCTTCGGTGAGCTTGCTGCTGGGGTCCTGGGTGCGCCAGGCGGCGCTGTACTTCAGGGTGTTGTCCCAGCGCGCCCGCAGGTCGGGGTTGCCGGTGTCGAATTCGAAGGCCTGGGCGTGGCTGGCGGCCAGGGCGAACAGTGCCAGGGTGAGGGGCTTGAGCGGCGGCAGCGGCCGCGCGGTTGCACGCGTGCGAGTCAACATCGGGGTTTCCTCTTTCTTGTTCTTGTGCGTCGGTGTTGGCGGTGGTGAGCCGTGGCGCGCCGTCAAGGCAGGGCGCGCCGGGCACGGGATCAGATGGGGCGCGCGGTGACCTCCAGCATCTGCTTGACCAGGCCGATGCGGTCGAAGGTCGGGTCGCGCTGGATCTCCTTCTCGCCGGCCAGCAGGGACATCTCGCTGATGTATCTGCAGCGCTCGAAGCGACGGCCCATGAAGCGCCGCAGCTGGTCGTCGAGATCGCCGCCGGCGGTCAGCTCCTCGGCCAGCACCACGGCATCCTCGATGGCCATGCCGGCGCCCTGCCCCAGGTGCGGCGTGGTGGCGTGGGCGGCATCGCCGATCAGCAGCACGCGGCCGCGGTACCAGGGTTCGTCGACGAACACCGCTTCCAGCGGCTTGTAGACGACCTCGGCGCTGTCGCCGATCTGCCCGCGCAGCTCGCCGATCAGCCCGCCGAAACCGGCCAGGCGCTCGCGCAGGCCGTCAGCCAGGCTGGCCGGGTCCATCCACGGATTGCCCGGTTCGTGGGAAGTGGTGAAGAGGTACATCAGGTCATCGGCCAGCGGCACCAGCCCGGCGTTGCCGGCCGGCCCCTGGTAATTGGCCAGGTGGTCGATGCCGGCGGCGCGCGAGAAGTTGTGGCGCCACACCGACTGGCCGGTGAAACGCGGCTGGTATTTATCGCCGAAGAGCAGGCCACGGACCCGCGAGAACAGGCCGTCGGCGCCGACCACCAGCGCGTAGCGGCCCTGGCTGCCATCGCTGAACAGCACGTCGACGCCGCTGGCGTCCTGCTCGAGGCTTTCCACCGAGGTGCCCAGGCGTACCTGGGTGCCCAGCTCGATGGCGGTCTCGCTCAGTACCTTGTGCAGGGCGCGGCGGGAGATGCCGACGTTGGCCGGATACTGCGGGCCGGCCAGGCGCTGGCCGGGAATGCGCGCCAGCTGCTCACCGTGGGTGGTGTAGATGGCGACGTCCTCGAAGGCGTAGGCGGCGTCCAGGTAGGCGTCGAGCAGGCCGAGGCGGTGCATCTCGCGCACCACGTTGCTCTGCTGGATGATGCCGACGCCGTAGACCGTCCACTGCGTCTTCAGCTCGACCAGATCGACCGCGACTCCCTTGCGGCGCAGGGCTATGGCGGCGCACAGCCCACCAATCCCGCCGCCCACGATCAGCACATTGCTCACAGTATTCATGGCATCTCTCACGTCTTGTTCTTGTTTTCCGCCACGTCCTGCGCGGCGGCCGTTCTGCGTGCCCAGGGCACAGCTTCCCGGCGGGGCCGGGCTTTGACTAATCGAGTCCGCGGATGCGACCTATCGCGCGGCGCGATACCTCAGGCGTCCAGTTGCGCCAGCGGCAATAGCAGCCAACCGTCCGCCTCGCGGTGTTGCAGCGCCGGCAAAACTTCCCCGCGACAGGGACCGTGCACGCAGGTACCGTCCTCCGGGCGGAAGCGCGCGCCGTGGGCGTAGCAGATGACCCACTGGCCATCGGCGCTGAGGAAGCGGTCCTTGCGGTACTCCAGCGGCACCGACAGATGCGGGCAGCGATTGCGATACACGCGCACCTGACCCTGGTGACGGAGAGCGAACAGGCTGTCCGCTCCCCTGTCCTGCGGGTCGAAGCCGCGCGACTGCCCCTCGCCCAGCTCATCGAGCCGGCACAGCGCCACGCAATCCACGGCTCAGCCCTGCTTGGGCGGCGGGCCGCTGGGCGCCCATTTCTCCCGCGAGGTGAAGAGGAACAACTGCGAGTTGTCCGCCGACATCGGCGCCTGGCGTGCGGCCCAGGCGTCGTCGTGCTTGTCCATGTCGGCGTCGTACTCGATGTGGCAGCCCAGCGGGCTGTTGAAGTACCAGAACCAGTTGGAGCCCAGCAGGTGGCGGCCTGGCCCCCAGAAGCTGGTCCAGCCCTTCTGCTGGAATCGCGTACCGGCCAGCAGCACTTCGGTGCCGCTGCCCATATGGAAGGTGAAGTGCTCGCAGCCCTGCATGTGCGGCGGGGTCTGGATCATGAAGAGGCAGTGGTGGTCGTCCATGCCGGCGCTGCGCATGAACGGGCCGACGCCGACGAAGCTGTCGGTGGTGACGAAGCCCAGGCGGTCGCGATAGAACGCCTCGCCCTTGGCAGCGTCGGGCACGAAGTAGACGACGTGGGACAGGGTGCGCGGCTGCGCCGGCATGTCCGGGGTAATGCCCAGCTGGTTGAGCGGACGCTGCGGCGCGCTGCCCGGGGCGTTGGTCAGGTCGGCCGGCGCGTCGAAAACGCGACGCCAGGAAACCTGGAAGGCGATGGCGAAGCCCAGATCGTCGACGCTGTGCAGCGCGCCGTTCTCATCTCGGCGCACCTCACGGTCACGCCCCAGCTCGTCGGCGATGGCCTCCAGGTCCGCGGTCGATGCCACGCCGTAAATGGTCTCGCGCAGCGACGGGGTCGGCCCGAGCGCCGGCGGCAGGCTCGGATCGTCACCCCGGCAGATGATGATCGCGGTGCCGTCCAGCGCCTCGAAGCGGCCCCCGTCGGCATCCAGTTGGGCGGCCGTGAGGCCGTAGTCACGCAGGCAATCGGCACAGGCCTGGATATCGTCGACGCCGAATACCAGCGCGTCGAGTCCAAGAATGTTCATGGCTACCACTCCATTGAAATTATGTTCGGCGCCGGGCAGGGGGTCGCCGGTCGTGGGTCGCCGCGGCTCGTCGGCCGCTCGACTGGAGCGCAGGTTGAAGGCACGCCCGGCGCCCTGACCAATCGCATGTGGGGATGCGAGGCATCGGCAATCGCGATACCTGCCCGGCGGGCCATGGCGCGGGGCGTTAGCCGCACGGGGATGGCGAAGTGGTATTGACGTAGCGGGAATGCAGCGGGAAGGTATCGCAAAAATAACTACAAGAACCGTGAGCCATCGCCATGCGTTTTCACCACCTGGACCTGAATCTGCTAGTGGCGCTGGATGTACTGCTCGAAGAGCAGAACATCACCCGCGCCGCCGAACGCCTGCACATGACCCAGTCGGCCACCAGCGGCGTGCTGGGGCGCCTGCGCACCTTCTTCGAGGACGAACTGCTGGTGCAGGTCGGGCGCAAGATGCAGCCCACGCCATACGCCCTGGAGCTGGCCACCCCGGTGCGCGAGGTGCTGCTGACCATCCGCTCCTCGATCACCGCCAAACCGGTGTTCGACCCCTCCACAAGCAAGCGCCACTTCCGCCTGGTGACCTCGGATTACCTGATCAGCGTGCTGTTCGCCCAGGTGATCCAGAAAATCCACCAGGAGGCGCCGCACATCACTTTCGAGATGGTCAGCCCCGGCGACAACAGCGCCGAGCTGCTGATGCGCGGCGAGGTGGACATGATGATCGTGCCCGAGCGCTACATCATCGACGGCCATCCGGCGCAGCTGCTGTTCGAGGAGGACCACGTCTGCGTGGTCTGGCGCGACAACCCCGAGG
Organism: Pseudomonas sp. PVC-3-1; assembly: GCF_057444315.1. Lineage (NCBI taxonomy): Bacteria > Pseudomonadati > Pseudomonadota > Gammaproteobacteria > Pseudomonadales > Pseudomonadaceae > Pseudomonas > Pseudomonas sp. PVC-3-1. Next base: position 3,524,579 of record NZ_CM172023.1, on the reverse strand, counting down.
TCGGTGACGTCCTGACCCTGGAGCAGTACATGCAGATGGGCCACATCTCGGTGGGCTTCGGGCGCAACCGGCACCTGAGCATCGAGGACTGGTTCATGAACCAGTACGGCTTCAACCGTCGCCTGGAAGTGATCACCAACGACTTCAACACCCTGCCGCAACTGCTGGTCGGCACCCAGCGCGTGGCGACCATGCATCGGCGTCTGGCCGAGCTGTACGCGCGCTACCTACCGCTGCGCATCCTGCCGCCGCCGGTGAAGATCCCGGTAATGCGCGAATTCATGCTCTGGCACCGCAGCATGGAAGGGGACCCCATGCACCGCTGGTTGCGCGAGCGCATCCGCGCGTTCATCCAGAGCGTCGACCAGCAGCCAGACGCCCTGCGCGCCAGCGCCTGACGCCAGTTATCGCCCCGGCCGCCGCAACGGCGCCGGGGCATCGCGTTTCACGATACCTCGCATCCCCACTCGCGATTGGCCCCGCGCCACCCCGCCTGCGTACCTTGCCTTCGAACCGCGCCCTGCGTGCCTGCCGCTGTTTCCGGGCGCCGGACTCTACGACCGCAGAAGGACAAGAAGAATGTTCCGTTACTTCCCCACCAATTACGTCTGGAATCTCTCGGTGGACCTGGCCATCGAGATGGGCGCCCGCCTGGGCGAGATCGAGGAGATGTGCGCCCCGCTGCAGGAGGCCGCCAAGCAGCCCGATGCCGCTGGCACCCAGGCCTTCCGCGAGACCTGGGCAAAGATGGCCGACAAGCTCTGCGGCCTCGCCGTAGAAGACGAGGCCGCTGGCCGCCGCCTCTCCGCCGGTGAGAAATACAACCGCGCGGCCACCTACTACCTCACCTGCGAACGCCTGCAGGCCCACGGTGCACCCGGCCGCGAAGCGCTGTACCAGCGCTTCCTGGAAACCTTCGCGCGCGGTATCGACCTGTCGAAGGAGAACTGCGAGCGGGTGGAAATCCCCTATGAGGGCAAGCACCTCTCCGGCCTGCTGGTGCGCGCCGAGGGCGTCGACGGCCCGACGCCGCTGCTGGTGCAGGTCAATGGCCTGGACTCGACCAAGGAAATGAAATACCGCGTCGGCCTGCCGGCCTGGCTGGCCCGGCGCGGCGTGTCCTCGCTGATCATCGACCAGCCCGGCACCGGCGAGGCGCTGCGCCTGCACGGCCTGACCGCGCGCTACGACAGCGAGCACTGGGCGAGCCGCGTAGTGGACTGGCTGGAAACCCACCCCGAAGTCGACCCGAAGCGCATCGGCCTGGAGGGCGTCTCCCTGGGCGGTTACTACTGCCCGCGCGCAGTGGCCTTCGAGCCGCGCTTCGCCTGCGGTGTGGTGTGGGGCGCCAACCACGACTGGCGCGACGTGCAGAAGCGCCGCCTGGAGAAGGAAGGCAACTTCCCGGTGCCGCACTATTGGGCGCACGTGCAGTGGGTCTGGGGCGCGAAGGACATGGACGAGTTCATGACCATCGCCGAGAACGTGCACCTGGATGGCGTGCTCGAGCGCATCCGCGTGCCCTTCCTGGTCACCCACGGCGAGAAGGACTCGCAGATTCCGCTGAAATGGGCGCACCGCACTTACGAACAACTGGTGAACAGCCCGAAACGCGAGCTGAAGATCTTCACCGAGCGCGAAGGCGGCGTGCAGCATTCGAGCTTCGACAACAGCATCAACGCCGGCCACTACATCGCCGACTGGGTCGCCGAAACCCTGGGTGGCCGCACTGCCTGAAATCCCTTGCGCCGGTCACCGGCGCTGCTCCTGCGGGGCGTCGCCCCCGCGCTCCACGGCGCCCGTTGGCGCCGTTTTCTTGCTGCTCGCTCCCCGGCACGAGCACCCCAAGGGCGCGATCGCGGGCATGGCCCGCTCCTGCAGGTTCGCTACGACGCCGGCGACGGGTGTTCTTCGTAGGTTCAGGTCAGGCCGGCGCGCGGGTGCCATGGAACGACGCGATGCGCCACCCCTCCTCGCCCTTCACCCAGAGCTGCGTGGCAAAACCCTCGGCACGCACCGGCTCGCCGCCGCCGCGCTTCTGCAGCAGGTTGCACTGCGGGCCGCTCATCAGCGCCAGTCCATCGCCGAACAGACGAACCGCCAGCTCGCCACGCTCCACCGCCAGGTAGCGCACGGCGTGGCGGGCATAGTCTAGGTACTGCGCCTTGTCCTGCACCAGCCCGGTGGTGTGCACATACAGCAACTCATCGGCGAACAGTTCGTCCAGCCGCGTGTGGTCCTCCTCGACCAGGGCGCGCTGGCGTTCGGCTTCCAGATTCAGCAACAGATCACGAATAGCCTTCATGGGATTTTCCCTTGGTGATTGATGGGCGGGCGCATCCTCGCCCTCGCCACGGCCGCAGGAAAAATCGCCGATCGCCATGCCAGGCATCGCCACTCCCGATACCCGTCCTGCAGCATCCCATCCTCCTATGAAGAGCAGGAAACACGTGGCCTGCGCCAAGTATCGACGGCATCGATGGGTGCCCATCGACCATATCTGATGGTGCCGGCCGGAACGCCCGCACTAGCCTGCCGGCAAACAACAAGACGAGGAGAATCCGACCATGGGCGCCCTGCACCTGCACTGCTCCACCCTGTTCGATGGCACCGGCCTGGAAACGCGCCAGCAACAGACACTGATCATCGAGAACGGCGTGATCCGCCACGTAGGGCCGACGGCCGAGGCGCCGCGCCCGGCAGCGAGGGACCGCGAAGTCCACGGCGACTTCGTCATGCCGGGGCTGGTCGACGTGCATACCCACCTGGCCTTCGGCAACGCCCAGAGCGAGGAAGACATCGATATCTGGACCAGCGATGAATTCCGCGCTCTGCGCGGGTTGTTCTTCGCCCAGCACGTGCTCTCCGCCGGCGTCACCTCCATGGTCTGTCCCGGAGACAGCGGCCAGCTCAGCATCGCCGTGCGCAACACGGTCAACGCCGGGCTCTTCGAGGGCCCGCGCATCGCCGCCAGCAGCCGCGTGATCACCAACCGGCAGAGCCTCAACGACTGGTTCCCCAGCCGCGTCGGCGCACCGGAATACTTCACCGCCGCACTGGTCACCAGCCGCACCGAGGCCATCGCCCAAATCCGCAAGCAGGCCAAGGACGGCGTCGACCTGATCAAGATCGCCATGGACGGCACGCACCGCCGGCCCAATGGCGAGATCATCGCAGCCTTCACCGCCGACGAAACCCGCGAGATGGTCGAGGAAGCCCATCGCCTGGGCTGCCGCGTGGCGACCCACGCCTACGGTCGCGAAGCGGTCATGTACGCGGCCAAGGCCGGCGTCGACCTGGTCTTCCACGCCTTCTACATGGACGACGCCTGTATCGAGGCGCTGCTCGAAGCCGGCAGCGTGCTCGCGCCGACCATGACCTTCCCACAGAACACCGTGGACTTCTGCCAGCCCCACGACCCGGCCATCGCCACCGGCTACGCCGGCTACTGTGCGCGCACCCTGGAACTGGGCACGCCGGTACTCAAGCGCGCCAAGGCCGCCGGCGTCCCCTTCGCCTGCGGGAGCGACAGCGGTTTCGCCGTGACACCCTACGGCGAATGGCACGCCCGCGAGCTGGAACTGCTGGTGCGCCGGCTGGACTTCACCCCCGCCGAAGCGCTCTATGCCGCCACCAATGTCGGCTCGCGCCTGATGCCCCGCGGCGAAACCCTCGGCACCCTGGAGACGGGCAAGCAGGCCGACCTGCTGATCCTCGACGGCTCGCCGCTGGAAGACATCCGCATTCTTCAAGACCGTAACCGCCTGCAGGCCGTGTACAAGGCCGGCGAGCCGGTACGCCTGCAACGCACCGCCTGTAACCCCAAGCAGGTATCTGACTTCAACTCGCTGAAATGGACCGACCTGTATACCCGCGACCGCGTCGCCCAACTGGGTAAATGGAGCCAGTGAACATGACCGATCTCGACTTCGAACTGGCCGCGCGCCTGGCTGCCGCCACCCTGCGTCACGCCCGCGCCGAGGGCGCGCGCCCGCTGGCCGCCGCCGTGCTGGATGCGGCCGGTCACCCGCTGGCCGTGCTGCGTGACGAGCAGGCCAGCTTCCTCCGCCCGCAGATCGCCACCGGCAAGGCGCGCGGCTGCCTGGGCCTGGGCTTCGGCGGCCGCGAACTGGCGCGCCGCGCCCAGGCCATGCCGGCGTTCTTCGATGCGATCAACAGCCTCACCGCTGGCGAGGTGATTCCGGCGGCCGGCGGTATTCTCCTGCGCGACGGCGAAGACCGGCTGCTGGGCGCCATCGGTGTTAGCGGCGATACCTCGGATAACGACGAGCGCTGCGCTTTACTGGCCATTGAGGAGCTCGGCCTGCACGGCGAGACGGGCTCTGCTCAATCCTGATCGAGCAGCGCGGCCTGCTCCGCCAGCACCTGGCGGAGCCAGGCCAGTGCAGGGTCGAGGGCCTGCTGCGGGTGCCATTGCAGCACCTGCGCCGCCGCCGGGAACTCAATGGGCGCCGACAGCACGCGCAGCGGATAACGCCGCGCCAGCGACTCAGCCTGGCGGCGGAACAGCGTGGCGATTCGCGGCGTGCCGACGACGAACTCGGCCATCAGGGCAAAGCTCTGCACCGCCACCGCTGCCCGGCGCTCGATACCGATCTCCCGCAGGTGCTGGGTATCCAGCGACAGGTTCTGGCCATCGGTAAACTCGCGCACCACATGCCCAGCCGCACAATAGGCAGCGAGGCTCAGCGATTCCTCGTGAGCAGAATGGGCCGCGCAGACGATGCAGCACAGCTCATCGCTGAGCAGCGCCTCGTGAGGGTAACGCGGGTTGATCCGCCGCTGAGGGACTATCACCAGGTCGCTGCGCCGGTACTCCAGCGCCTCGGCTACCACATCACCGTCGCGCGGCAGCGGCAGGTCACGCAGCACCAGCGAGGCAGCGGGAGCCTGGCGCGCCAGTTCACGGCTTACAGCCGGCAGCAGGGTCGCCGCCACATAGTCCGACGCTATCAGGGCGAACCGCCGATCACAGCGGGCAGGGTCGAAGGCGGCGGAAGTCTCCACCACCTCTCCGGCCAAGCTCAGCACCTCGCGCACCTTCGGCGCCAGCTGGCGCGCCAGTGCCGTCAGCACCAGCCCCCGCCCCAGGGGCACCAGCAGCGGGTCCTGGAAATGTTCACGCAGCCGGCCCAGTGCAGCGCTGGTGGCGGACTGGCCGAGATTGAGACGCTGCGCCGCCCGGCTGACGCTGCCCTCTTCGAGCAGCACATCCAGGGCGACCAGTAGGTTGAGATCAAGACGTCGGTAGCGCATGGGGGACTTATACCCAGGTACACCGGAGTAAAAGATCGCATTTGGCGCTACCTGATATCACCATTGGAACTAGTTCCGCCAGCATCGCGCCGCGGCCTCGTAGTGCAGCTCGCAGGAGGCTGCTATCGGCCATTAGCGGACATTAGCCAAGGGGCCAAAGGGTGAATGACCGCATGCTGCCGGGCATGCCCCCGCAAGTCACCAGCCGCCTAGCGACCTGTGCGGAGCATCTCTTCCTGCTGCTGTTGGTTATGGCCTGCGCATCCGCATTTCGGCCCTAGCATTGCTCGGGATGCCAGTTGCCCGTCCATTACCACCATCCAGAAGAAAGGCGCCGTCCTGCTGGTAGCGGGAGCGATCGTCACGATCATTCCGCCGCTGGTAAAGCTCTATTTCGGCTGCTACGTCCTGAGGCCCACCCAATGATCCTGCTCGGTACCCTGGCCAGCGCCCAGACGGAGGCCGCATCGATGAACAAGATCATCAAGCAATCCGGCAGCCCCCCCCGCGGCCGGTTTCACTGTCTGCTACGCCATTTCGCACCTGCTGCTGACAGTCTGCGGCCCCATCATCGTGGCCCTGACAACGCCATTAGCGGCTGATTGTCAGAGCATAGGAGTCCGCCGGGGACAGCGGTCAATGATGGTGCTTGTGGTGATGGTCGTGGTGGTCATGGCCATCGTCGGCCAGGTTGTTGCCGATGGCGCTGCCCGCAGCACCGCCCAACCCCGCACCCACAAGGCCACCGGTGGATCCGCCCACCTTGCTGCCGATGACCTGACCACCCGCCGCACCGAGTCCACCACCAATGGCCGCCTCGGTCTTTTTCCCGTTCTTCGCCGACATCGCGCCGCCTGCAGCACCGCCGACTCCAGCGCCGATCGCAGCCCCAGTGCTGCCGCCGACGGCATTACCCACCACGCTGCCCAGGGCACCTCCGACACCGCCACCGACAGCTGTGGTCGTGGTCTCGCCCGCCATGACGCCTTGTGACGCCAGGATGGTAAATGCAAGTGCAGAGAGGGACTTTCGCATCATTGACTCCAGAAACTGTACACAAGACAACCAGTCTGTAGGATGCAAAACATGCGGACAAACCAACCTTCACGGTTCATGGACCTGAGTCAAGCAATTGGCCCGTTATATTCCCGCCCGTCGCTTCGGCGAGTCCTCACCACGCCCAGCGAAGAATCAGCCAGCAGCTCGCCCGTAGCGCCTCGCCGGCGTGTCCAATTCTGCCTCTTCCAGTTTGCACGCTCAGTGCTTGTACCGGCAGCGAGGCAGCCGACCGTCTCGCGACTGATGATGCCGTCTACACTCAGCGCATTCGCAGCATGTAGAGGCGGGAAACTCGATGCTCAGATGGCCTTCTGTCGTACTTCTTTCATGTATTGCCGGAGCGGCCATCGCCGACGAAATACCGGATTCCGTTCAAGCCTGTTCGGTCTGCCATGGAATGCATGGCGAAGGCACCGCGCAGGGTCCAGTGCTGGCCGGCCTTTCGTCCAGTTACATCACCGCACAGCTCGCCAACTTCAATTCAAGACGACGCAGCAACGCGCTGATGGGGCCGATCGCCGAAGCCTATGCCTCGGCCGATCTGCTGCAGCCTGCCGCAGCCTATTTCGAGGCTCAGGGCAAGACACCGGCGCTACAGGTGCGAGGTCAGAACCCGGCCGGCTCACCGGCAGAGAAGCTCTATTACCAGGGCGACATGGCTCGCGACATCCCGGCCTGCTTCAGTTGTCACGGCCCCTCGGCCATTGGCGGCGGCCCCTTCCCGAGACTGGCCGGGCAGCAGGCGAGCTATCTGCAAGCCCAGCTGCAAGCCTGGCGCAAAGGCGAACGCAGCGGCGATCCCGACGGCATGATGGCAGCCATCGCCAAGCGTCTGAACGACAAGGACATCACTGCGCTGGCCAGCTATCTGGCAGCGATTCGCTGAGGAGCGCTCATGAACAGGCCCTTGCTCTACCTGTCGCTGGCGGGATGCATCGCGCTGCCCGCCCACGCTGCCGATGCAGTGTCCACCGCCATGGAAGAAATCAGCGCACAACCCAAGGCCAGGGACGCCCACTACTTCAATCCGCGCGATCTTTCGCGGATCCCGGACGGTGCCTTTGGCGACAAGGTCCGCCGCGGCTATCAGTTGATCGTCAACACCCAGCAGCTCAAGGGAAGCTACGTCGGCAACCAACTGAACTGCACCAATTGCCACCTCGATGCGGGCGCGAAGGCTTATGCCGCTCCCCTCTGGGCCGCGTACCTGGCCTACCCGGCCTTCCGCAAGAAGGACAATCGGGTGAACAACTTCGCCGAACGCGTGCAGGGTTGCTTCAACTACTCCATGAACGGCAAGGCCCCTAAGCTCGGCTCGCCCGAGTTGGTGGCGATCTCCGCCTACTCCTACTGGCTGCTCATGGGCGGCCTGCTCGACATGTACGGCATGGAGGACAAACCGGTACCCGAACTTAGCGATGAAGCGCTGCAACGTGGTGGTCGGGACGAATCCTTCAAGCTGCCGGGACCGCTGACCGGCAAGGTGAAGATGGAAGGCCGAGAACGTATGCCCGGACGCGCCTTCGCCGCCCTGCCCGAGCCACCGCAAGCTTATTCCCCGCAACGGGGTGAAGAGGTTTACGCGCAACACTGCGCCGTCTGCCACGGCGCGCAAGGCGAAGGCCGCAAGATGGCTGACGTATCGGTGATTCCGGCGCTATGGGGAAGCGACTCGTACAACTGGGGCGCCGGCATGCACCGCGTCAACACAGCGGCCACCTTCATCTACGAGAACATGCCGCTGGGCAAGGCGGTGCAACTGAACGTCCAGCAGGCCTGGGACGTTGCGGCCTACCTGAACAGCCGGGAACGGCCACAGGATCCGCGTTTCGACGGCAATGTCGCCAGTACGGCCAAACGCTTCCACGGCTCCGATCAGGGCTACTACGGAAAATCCGTCGACGGCGTGTTGCTGGGTAGCCAGGCCTACCCGGCGGGCGTCGGACATTGAACCGAGCGATTCGACCGACGCACGTAAGTCCGAGAGACCGGGTACCAACAGGAGGCCCCATGGCATCGATACTGCAGAAGGCAAAACACGAGTTCATCAAGGCGCTGCCGCCAACCATCTTCTTCTTCGTCATCCTGCACATTGTCGCCGCCATTCGCGCACTGATGATCAAGGGCACAGGGGTACCGCTGCCCGTGACGGCCTCGGTACTGATCGCATCCCTAGTCCTCGGCAAGTCGGTACTGGTGGCCGACATGCTGCCCTTCATCAATCGCTTCCCCGAAAAACCGCTGATCTGGAACGTGACCTGGAAGACCTTGATGTATGCGCTTGTCGCCCTGTTCGTGCACTACCTGGAGCGGCTCTACGAGTACTGGAAGGAAGCGCCCAGCCTGCTGGACGCAAACTCCATGCTGTGGACGTCCATGAACTGGCCGCGCTTCTGGGCGGTGCAGATACTGCTGATCACCCTGATTTTCATGTACTGCGTCATTTCGGAACTGGCGCGGGTGATCGGCCATGAGCGCCTGAGGAAGATGTTCCTCGGCCCGCTTCCGCCCCGCCTCAAGGACGACAACCCGGCTCAGTGATCCGAGTCAGGTGGCACGCCCGGGCGGGCCCTCAGGGCGCGCCCAGGAACCAGCGGTAATAGGGGTTGTCGCCGTCATCCAGGACCACCTGCCGCGCGTCACGCGCCCAGGCCTGGCGGTCGCCTTGGTAGGCGTGCAGGCTGAGGTCGTAGAAGCGCCGCAGCCGCACCCAACCCTCGTCGACCGAAGCCTGGACCGAAGGCAGGACGTTCTCCAGCGGGGGCGCCGTGCGCAGGGCGAGCAGGGCTGGCAGCACGCGGGCGATTTCCTTCGGACGGACCCAGGGCGCGTACTCGATGCGCGGGTGATCGTCGGTCACCGGCAGTGCATCGCCCGCGTAACGCTCCAGCCCCGCCCGGTCGGTGACCCAGGTGGCCAGCAGCGCTTCGACCGAGTCGATCCCGACCTCCCCCAGCGCGGCGGCGACTTCCGGTTGCTCGAAGCGCCGGCGGATGGTCGTCACGTCCAGGTGCAGTGGCTGCAGCGAACCCACCAGCAGCATCTCGTGGAACTCCGTGGTCCACAGCGTGGCGTAAGGGAAGACGTCGATGAAGCTGCGCACCAGCGAGCGGCTTTCCTCGTCGTTCTGCGTCGGCAACGGCAACCACTGGGCAACCACGCCCCCCTCTTCCAGGCGCAAGGCAGCGAGCTGGTAGAAATCACGCGAATACAGGTTGACCACCCCTGCGGCCGAAGGCGGCGGCGGTTCCAGGGTGATCATGTCGTAGCGCTCGGCGCTGCGCAGCAGCTCGCGGCGGCCGTCACGCAGGCGGATGTCCAGGCGCGGCTCGTGGATGGCGTCGAAATTGCCCTTGAAGCTCGGCGCGGCGGCCAGCACCTCCGGCAGCAGTTCGGCCACCACCGGGTGTTGCAGATCGCGGTAGCGCAGCATGGCGCCGGCAGTGATGCCGGTGCCGAAACCGATCACCAGCGCCGAGCGCGGCTCGCCATTGTGGATCAACAGGGGCAGCAGCGCCTGCAGGCGCATGTAGCGCAGCGATGGCATGGCATCGCCGGTGTTGGAAACACCCTGGATGTAGAGGCGGTTGAAGCGGTTGTCGCCCCGCCCCTGCTCGATGACTGCCACGGTACCGCCGCGGCCCTCGGCATAGAAGCCGATCCGGCCGTTGCGCGCGCCCGGCATCAGCTCGGCCAGGTGCTGCGGCGGCGTCAGGGCGCCGATTGCCACGGCAAGCACCGCCACGGCGATGACGCCAACGCGCAGCTTCCTGCTCACGCCCTCGCCGTACCAGACCGCCAGCAGGCCAATGACGGCAGCCAGCGTCCCGAGCACGGCCAGCGTGCGCACCAGACCCAATCCGGGAACGAGAACGAAGCCGGTCAGCATGACACCGACAATGCCGCCCAGCGTGTTGAGCGCCACCACGACTCCGACATCGCGGCCAACGTGGTTGCGATCCACCGACAGCCGCAGGGCGATGGGGAAAGCCGCGCCCAGCAGGGTCGTCGGCAGGAACACCACGCACAGCGCCGCCACCGCGAAGCGCGCACACATGCCTGCCAGCTCGCTGCCGCCGGCTTGCATCACCAGCCATTCGACGCGGGTCTGCAGGCCGATCAGCCAGCTGCCGAGACCGGCGATCTGCGCAATGGCCAACAGCCCTGCGGCGGCGATGAGCAACCCGAACAGACCCCAAGGATCACGGATGGAGTCGGCGCGGCGGGCATACAGAGCGCTGCCCAGCACCAGGCCGCAGAGGTAGGTGGCCAGCACCACGGCGAAGGCGAAGGTGCGGGTGCTCATGAACTGGACGATGGATTGCGTCCAGACCACCTCGTAACCCAATGCCACGCCACCGGCGACGCAGTAAAGCCCGATGGCCAGGCGGGCCGCGCGGCTGCGCGGTCCGGTGGCCGGCGCGTCGGGCGCGTCGGGCGCGTCGGGCGCGTCGGGCGCGTCGGGCGCGGCGGTCCGTGCCGCCTGCTGACGGATCAGTAGCGCTCCGGCGGCGGCGAACAGGTTGAACACCGCCGCCGCGCAGGCGCTGCCCAGCACGCCCAGCCAGGGCAACAGCACAAAAGCTGCCAGCAGCGTGCCGGCGATGGCACCCGCCGTGTTGGCCGCATACAGGCCCCCACCGGCGCGGCCCATCTGTCCTTCGGCGGGTTCCAGCACACGCACTAGCACCGGCAGGGTGCCGCCCATGAAGAACGCCGGCACGCCAACCAGCCCGAATGGAAGCCCCCAAGCCAGGGAGTCGAACGTTTCTTCGAGGAATGCAAAGGCGCTGGCGGCGTTGGCCAGCGCCACGGTTGCGGCGACGGCCAGCAGCGCCACTAGGAATTCAAGACCGGCATACAGCTGCAGTGGCCGCGCCACGCGGTCCGCCAGTCGTCCGAAGGCCAGGCCGCCCAGGGCCAGCCCGGCAAAGAAGGCGCTGATTGCGGTGGTGACGGCGTACACCTCCACTCCCACCACCAGGGACAGCTGCTTGACCCACAACACCTGAAAGACCAACGCCGATCCGCCCGAAGCGAAAAGCAGGAGTGCCGGCCCCCAGGCTGCGAGTCCTGGCTGCGAGCGCAACTGCGTCGGTTTGACACGAAGGGTGTTCATCGGGGATGAGCTGACCGCTGAAGGCATCGAAACAACCTTGTCTGACAGTAAAGCCCCCGCGATAGCCAGGCTATCGCGGGGGACGGGAGAGGCGCCTCGTTACAGGCGCCCCTGCTACCACTCACTACTTGGCGCCCTGCTTCATCTTGGCTTCGATCTTCGCATCCACGTCCTTGCGGATCTGGTCGATGCTGAAGCTGGCCGGGCGTTGGCTCGGCGGGTAATCCACGAAGGTCTGCAGGAATGCTGCCGCCTTGCGAGTACCCTGGAACAGCAGGTAGTCGTTCTTGGTCAGCCAGTCGTAGTACTGATCAGAAACCACGTCAGCCCGCTCGTACGGGTCCATGCGCAGGTTGAACAGCTTGGGTACCCGCAGGCATGTGAAGGGCTCGCTCCAGACTTGCAGGCCACCCGGTGCGCGTTGTTCGCACCAGACGATTTTCCAGTTGTCGAAACGCATGCCCACCAGCTCGGCTTCATCGTTGAAGTAGTAGAACTCGCGGCGCGCACTCTTGTCGGTCTTGCCAGTCAGGTAGTCCAGCTGGTTGTAACCGTCCAGGTGCACCTTGAAGTTCTTACCGCCAATATCGGCACCCTTAAGCAGACGCTCCTTGATGTCGGTATCGCCAATGGCCGCCAGCAGGGTCGGGAACCAGTCCAGCCCTGAGAACATCTGTGTGGAAACGGTGCCCGGCTTGATGTGGTTCGGCCAGCGAATCATCGCCGGCACCCGGTAGGCACCCTCCCAGTTGGAGTTCTTCTCGTTGCGGAACGGCGTGGTGGCGGCATCCGGCCAGGACCACTGGTTCGGGCCGTTGTCGGTGGTGTAGACGACGATGGTGTTGTCGGCAATCTTCAGGTCATCCACCGCCTTGAGCAGCTTGCCAACATCGCCGTCGTGCTCAAGCATACCGTCGGCATAGTCGTTGCCTGGCATGCCGCTCTGCCCTTGCATGGAGTCGCGCACGTGGGTGAAGGCGTGCATGCGCGTGGTGTTCATCCAGACGAAGAATGGCTTGTCCGCCTTCACCTGCTTGTCCATGAAGTTAATCGCGGCCTGGGTGGTGTCGTCGTCGATGGTTTCCATGCGCTTGCTGGTCAGCGCACCGGTATCCTCGATCTTGCCGTCAGCCGTGGCCTTCAGCACGCCACGGGGCGAGGCGGCCTTGGTGAAGGCCTCATCATCCTTGGGCCAGTAGGGGCGCTCCGGCTCTTCCTCGGCATTCAGGTGATACAGGTTGCCGAAGAACTCGTCGAAGCCGTGCTTGGTCGGCAAGTATTCGTCGCGATCGCCAAGGTGATTCTTGCCGAACTGCCCGGTGGCATAGCCATGTGCCTTGAGAGCTTGGGCAATGGTCACGTCACGGTCCTGCAGGCCCACCGGTACCCCCGGCATACCCACCTTCGAGAGGCCGGTGCGCAGGATCGACTGTCCGGTGATGAACGTCGAGCGGCCGGCGGTGCAGCTGTTCTCCGCGTAGTAGTCGGTGAACATCATGCCTTCCTTGGCGATGCGGTCGATGTTCGGCGTCTGGTAGCCGACCACGCCGAACGCGTAGGCACTGATGTTGGTCTGGCCGATATCGTCGCCGAATATCACCAGGATGTTCGGCTTGTCCGCCGCGCTGGCGACCGAGCACCCAACTATCGCCGTCGCCGCGAGGGCGAACTGCGATATCCATCTTCCCGTGCGCTTCATTGGTGTTTCTCCATTCCAGTTACTGGTCATTTGCCACGACTGCGTTCACTGGAGATGCCGACTGCCTAGCTGGATGTCCCCGTGTCCCTGCGGTGTTGCTTGCTGGTGTTCTATTGGTCGAACGGATAGATCCGCTTCCACTCCTCTGCCATGTCCACTACCACCCATTCCTTGTTTTTCGCCGTATCGAGCGCCTTGTCCAGGCGCCCGACCTTGCTCTGCTGGTCATAAGCCCACTCGCGCTGCGCGTCCGTGTGGTGCACCAGGCCGGCGAGGCGCAAGCCATTGCCCGCCATGGTCCACTGCAGCATCTGCAGGTCGCCGTCGGAATTACCGAAGGCCAGGATGGGCCGCCGGCCGATGATGCTGTCGATGCTTTCGGGTTTGCCGGGGCCGTCGTCGTTGTGTACCAGCTTGGGCAGGCGCTGAATCGACAGCACGCCGTCGCGATCCTCGAAGCGGCTGCCCAGCGTCGTGCCGATCACCTGCTCGGGCGGAATGCCGTAGACCTCCTCGGCGAAGGCACGCATGAACGCCACTTCGCCGCCGGAGACGATGTAGATCTTGAAGCCATTGGCACGCAGGTAGTCCAGCAACTCCAGCATCGGCTGGAAGACCATCTCGGTGTACGGTTTGCCGCTACGCGGGTGCTTGGCGCTGGCGAGCCAGCGGCGGGCGTTGGCAATGAATTCGTCTGTGCTCACGCCTGAATGCGTCGCCGCGACTATCGCCAGGATGCCGTTCATGCCGCTGGCCGCCAGGGTCTTCTGGTCGCCTTCGAGCACCGCCTTGAATGGCTGCTTCTGCTTCCATTCCGGGTGCTGCGGCGCCTGGCGCTTCACCTCGTCCAGGGCAAAGAGCACCTGGAAGTACATCGGTTGCTCGCTCCACAGGGTGCCGTCGTTGTCGAACACGGCAATGCGTTCGGCTGGCGGCACGAAGTCCTTGCTGCCTTCGCGGGTCACGGCTTCGACAAATCCCGTGATCGCCTGCCGTGAAGGCCCGTCGTTCCACGATGGCAGATCCTCGGCGGCCTGGGCCAGCAGCGGTAGCCAAAGCAGCAGGAGCATCCAACGGGCGATGGGGCGAGCGAGGTTCGAAGGCATGTCACATCCCTGGATCACGGATTCAACGGTTTGAGAGCGTGGGCCGGCGAGGTCTTCTGCTTGCCGTGGCCAATCTCCCGGTGGATTTCCGGCAGCGCCTGGATCAATTGCGCGGGCGCGGCGCCCGGCTGCGCCTCCGGGCCTGGGCGCGCGTAGCGGGCCCTGAGAAAAGCTAGCAAAGGATTGCCGGATTTGACGGAGCGCTCAGCTATTGCCGCACTCATTTCACGACAACCATTGGTCCGACGAAGCCAAAGATAAAGCGCCCCCACTTGCGGCGGCTCGCCCCTGAGCTGCCGGCGCACCTGTCTCCAGGCGTACGCGGGGGACTCGCGCCAAGCCTGACAGTGGCGCTGCCAAGCGTTTTTCGCCTGGGTGCTCAGCGCGCCGCCCCAGTTGCGGATGGCCAAGCCGACACCTGCCAGCACCAGTAGTGCAGCGGCCAGAGCCAGCCAATGGCCGGCAATGCGAACCTGCGCCTTGCGGCCGAGCTCGCGTAGGTCGTCGCTGATGGAAAATGGCGCCTGGTAAACCGCTGCCGCCTGGGCCGACAACGTCAATGCCGGCACCGAGGCCGAGCGCGGCTCACCGCTGTCCGCAGCCCACCAGTGCAACTCGATGGCGGGCAGCTGGAAGTCTCCAGCGCGATTGACCACGTAAGTCACCGCATCGAAGCGCTCGCCGCCCAGGACGCCACCACGGCCATCGCTCAGCGGCTGCACGGTCGGCGCTTGCACATAGCGGCGCAGCCCGTCCACGTCGGTGAAGACCGGGGCGGGAATCAGCATGGCCTGGGCGCCCTGAGCGCGGACATGCAGCGTGCGCGTCACACTGTCCCCGACGCGCAGCGGTTCGTGGGAGGCCTTGAGTTCCTGGCTGATGGCGAGCTGGCTGGCCACCAGCCGCTGCCCCGACGCCGCGTCCGCGCCTGCCGGCTGCCGGGCGGTGAAGTGCAGCGCCGGGCTGCGCACCTGCATCGGGCCACTGCCCTGCCCCGGCTGCACCTGGATATCCAGTGGAGGAATATCAAAGCGGCGCGCCGCCTGCGGGGTGATCTGGTAGCGGTAGCGCAGGCCGAAGAAAGCCTGGCCGTCCATCTTCTCGTTGAGGTGCGAGGCCTCGCTGGCAGGCTCGGAGACCACCGCGCCGGCCAGCTTCAACGGCGGCAGTTGCGGCGGCTGGCTGAACCAGGTGTCCACCAGCAGATCGACCTGCAGCGTCAGCGTGCCGCCCACCATCACCGAGTCGCCCGGTTGCAGCTCGGCACGGACCTTCACCTGCGGCTCGGCCGCCAGCCCGAACAACGGCAGGCACAGCATGAAAAACGCCAGCGCGCGCCTCATGATCCCGCCCCCGTCGCCGCGTCCTGCAGCAGGAACTTGCGCCGCAGGAACTGCGCGGGCGAGGTGCTCAGGTTGTTCAGCCATTGTTCGTCCGATTCGGCCTGCTGCCCCTTGCGCGGCACGTCCCTGCCCTTGCCGCCGCTGTTGTCGAAGACTTCCTGGTCGGGCTTCTCGTCAGGCGGGCCGGCTTGCTGCTGGTCCTCGCGATCCTTCTCCAGCGCCTGGGCCAGCGCCAGGTTGGCGGCGGCCTGCGGGAACGCTGGCTGACGCGCCAGGGCCTGCTGATAGGCGCCGATGGCCTGATCGAACTTCGACAGGCGCACATAGGTATTGCCCAGGTAGAAATACGCCTGCGCCGAATCCAGGCGGGCAAAGCTGGCCAGGGCCAGTTCGTAATCCGCCGCGCGGTAGGCGGCCAGGCCTTTCCAGAAGGGATCGCGGAAGTGCGCCGCCGCCTGCGGGTAGTGCCCGTGTTCGAAGGCCCAGCGCCCCTGCTGATCGGCGGTGAAGAAGGCATCGGCCAGCGTTCCGGCACGCGCCGGCTGCGGTAGTCCGCCAAGGCTCGCCGCCAGCAGCAGAGCGCTCAGCCAATGCACCTTCCAGCCTTTACGCACGCTCAACAGCGCCAGCAACAGCACCGGCCAGCACAGCCAGTAGCCAGCGTCCTTCCAGTGCAATTGCTGCTCATCTCCCTGGGCCGCCTGGAAGTGTTGCTGGGCGTGCAGCTCGATCCAGTCCAGGTCATCGTCGTTCAGGGTCAGGCTGCCCAGCGGCGCATCGGCGGCGTCCGCCAGGTCTTTCAGCCCTTGCGCATCGAACGTGCCGAGCAACGGGCGGCCGGCAGCATCCTGCTGGCTGCCGGCGAGCAGTCCGCCATCCTGGCTGCCGACCGCCAGCACCAGCACTTGCAGGTCCGTGCCACGCAGTGCCTTGTCGATGGCATCGAACTGCGCCTTGTCGGCGCCATCGGTCAGCAGCACCAGAGTGCCCGGCGATTGTTCGGCGGCCAGCAGGCGTTTGGCGATCTCGATGGCACCCAGCGCGTCCTTGCCGCTGCGCTGAATCAGGCCGGGCGCCAGCGCCTGCAGGAAGCTGTCGAGCAACCCGGCGTCCTGGGTGGCGGGCAGCACCAGATGCGCGCTGCCGGCGTAGGCAATGAGCGCCGTCGAACTGCCCGGCCGCCGCGCGATGAGGTCGTGCAGCTTGTGCTTGGCCGCCTCGATGCGCGAGGGCGGCACGTCGCTGGCGGCCATGGAGGGCGACAGGTCCAGCGCCAGGATCAGCGGCGCGCGGTTTTCCAGGAAGGCCGGGCGGTCCTGCTCCCAGGTAGGCCCGGAAGCGGCCACGGCGCCGATTACCACCAGCGCGCCAAGCAGTTGCACCGGGCGCACACGGTGCTGGTCGACCGGGGTGATCACCAGATGCTGCAACAGATGCGGCGCAATGATCCCGTCAAGGCGTCGCGCCAGGTCGTGACGCCGGCTCCACAGCCACGGCAACAGTACGCCCGGCAGTAGCAGCAACAGCCACCAGGGCCGCAGAAAATGGAAGGCGCTGAAGTCGATGTCCATCAGAGCTCCGCTTCCTGGCCGATGGATGTCGTGCGCGGCACTGCCAGCCGACCGGCGATGGCCGCCACGACGTGTGCCGCCAGCAGCAACAACAGCGCAGCGCCCAATGGCAGCCAGAACAGGTCGCGCTTGGGCTGGTGGCTCAGGGTTTTCACCTGGTGCGGGGTGATCTGGTCCAGCGTCGCGTAAACCGTCTGCAGCGCCTCGCGGTCGCCGGCGCGGAAGAAACGCCCACCGGTGGTGCGGGCGATATCCTGCAAGGTCTGCAGGTCCACCTTCGCCTCGCCGCTGGCGGCGGGGTCGCCGATGCCGATGGTGTGCACCACCACACCGCGTTCATGGGCCATGGAAGCGGCATGGCTGGGCGTGATGGCACTGCCGGTGTCGTTGCCGTCAGTGAGCAGGATCAGAACCTTCTGCTGCTCCGGCGCCTTCTCGAGCAGCTTGATGGTCAGGCCGATGGCATCGCCCAACGCGGTATTGGGCCCGGCCATGCCGATGCCCACCTCGTCCAGCAGCATCAGCAGGCTGGCGTGGTCCAGCGTGGGTGGCGACTGCGCGAAGGCGCCGGTGCCAAAGACGATCAGGCCGATACGGTCGTCCTTGCGCTGGCCGATGAAGTCGCGCACGACGCCCTTGACGATGCTCAGGCGGTCCACGCGGTTGCCCGCGGCGTCGCGGTAGTCATTGGTCTCCATGGACTGGGAGATGTCGATGGCCAGCATCAGGTCGCGGATCGGCTGCACACGCTCGATGGGCTTTTCCACCAGTACCGGCCGCGCGCAGGCGACCAGCAGCAGCGCCCAGACCAGCAAGTTGAGCGGCAACTGCCAGCGCCCGCCGGCAGCGCCGCCGCGGCTGGGCTCCTGACCCGCCGCCTGGCTCATGGCGGCGAAAAACGGCACGCGCAAGGCGCTGCGCGCTTCGCGGTAGGCCGGCAGGTAGCGCCAGGCGAGCCAGGGCAATGGCAACAGGAGCAGCAGCCAGGGGTAGTCAAGCTGCCACATGGTGCACCTCGACCCACTCCCGGCAGGCTGCCAGCAACGCCCGCACGTCCTGCTCGCCCAGCGCCTGCACACGGGCATCGGGCGCGTAGGCCAGCAGTGCGAGGCGCTGATCCAGATCCGCCGGCAGCGTCACCATGCTACGACTTTGCAGGTACGCCTGCCAGGCGCCGCCGCCCAGGGGCGCCGGGGCTTCTGCGCCGGGCATCGACAGCGCCACGCGCTTGACCAGCGCCGGCAATTGGCGCAGTGCCGCCAGCCTTCGTTCCGGGTCCCCCAGCGCCGCGCTCAGATCATCCAGCAGCAGCAGCGCCTCGCGCCGATAACGATCACGCTGCCATTTCCGGTAACGCCAGGCCGCCCACGCCGCCAACGTCAGTAGCACCAGCACGGCGAGTACCACCCAGGCCCAGGTCTGCGGCCAGTAGCTGATCTCCAGCGGCGGCGCCGGCAATTCCTGGAGCTGGTCGATGCTTGGAATGCTCATCGCGCCAGGCGCCCCAGTTCGCCGCGTAGCTGTTCCAGACCATCGCGGCCGCTGCTGAACATCATCAGCGGCACCTGGCTGCGGCGCAGCAGCGTCGCGACATCCTTCAGGCGCCCGGAGAGAAACTCCCCCAGCGGCCGCTGGACCTGGCGCCGACCGACCTCTAGCTCGACCTGCAGCTCGCCCTGGGTAACGGTTACCCGGCCCCTGTCGGGCAGTTTCAGTGCAATCGGATCGAAAACCTGCAGGGCCAGCACATCGTTATGCGCGCTCAGTTGCCGCAGCAATTGCAGCGTCTGCTCGGTGACGCCGGCGAAGTCGCTGATGATCACCACCAGGCTGTCGTGCCCGGCCACGCCCAAGCATTGGCGCAGGACGCGATCGAGCTGGCCGGGCGAGTCGTCGTCACTTCGCGTGGCCTGCAGCGCGTGGTTGTGACGGACGATGGCCGCGCACAGCGCTTCCACCCTCGCCCGGCTGCGCAAGGGGCGGATGTATTCGATGGCCTGATCGCCGAACACCAGGCCGCCGACTCGGTCGCCGGCCTGCAAAGCCATCCAGGCACCAAGCGCTGCCAGCTCGGCGGCGAGCACCGACTTGAAGCTGCGCCTGGAGCCGAAGTACATGCTCATGCGCTGATCCACCAGCAGCAGCGTCGGCCGGTCACGTTCCTCGGTGTAGCTGCGCACGAAGGGCTTGCCGTAGCGCAGCGAGGCGCGCCAGTCGAGGTGGCGCAGGTCGTCGCCGGGGTTGTACTGGCGCAGCTCGTCGAAACTCAGCCCGCGGCCGCGAAGGCGCGCCGCGTGGCTGCCGGACAGCACGCTGGAAAGCGGCTGCCGCGAGACAAAGCTCAGGCCGCGCACCCGGTGTTCCAGGAGCATCAGCTGATCCAGCGACGCGTAGACGAAACCATCGGCGACCGGCTGCGGTTCGGCCATGGATGCCTCCTCAGGCCGGAATCGCCACTTTGTCGAGCAGGCGGTCGATGACCTGATCGGTGCCCACGCCATCGGCCACCGCGTCGTAGGACAACAGCAGGCGATGGCGCAGGACCGGGTGTACGACGGCGCGCACATCGTCGGGCGTGACGTAGTCGTTGCCGGCCATCCAGGCGTGGGCGCGGGAAACGCGGTCCAGGCTGATGCCTCCGCGCGGACTGGCGCCGACCTTCAGCCAGCGGGCCAGATCGGCGTCGTAGTCAGCCGGGTGGCGCGTGGCGTTGATCAGGTCGATCAGGTAGCGGTCGATGGCCTCGGAGACATGTACGTCACCCACTTCCTTGCGCGCGGCGAACACCGCTTCCTGCGCCAGCGGCGTGATTGCTTCGGGCGCCGCCCCAGCCTGCTGGCTCCGCTCCTCGGCGCGTACCAGTTGCAGCACGCGGGACTCGTCCTCGACCTTGGGATAGTCAATCAGCAGCTTCATCAGGAAGCGGTCCATCTGCGCTTCGGGCAGAGGGTAGGTGCCTTCCTGCTCGATCGGGTTCTGCGTCGCCAGCACCATGAATAGTCCCGGCATGCGGTGGGTCTGCCCGGCCACGGTGATCTGGCGTTCCTCCATGGCTTCCAGCAGCGCCGCCTGCACCTTAGCCGGTGCGCGGTTGATCTCGTCGGCGAGGATGACGTTGCCGAACAGCGGCCCCGGTTGGAACTTCAGCTGGTTGCCCTGCTCGGTCTGCTGGAGGATTTCAGCGCCGGTGATGTCCGACGGCAGCAGATCGGGAGTGAACTGCACGCGGCTCATGCGCGCATCGAGATGCTTTGAGAGGGCCTTCACGGTACGGGTCTTGGCCAGACCCGGAAGGCTTTCCAGAAGGACATGACCATTGGCCAGAAGACCCAGCAGGATATGCCGGACGGTTTCTTCCTGACCCAGTACCTGCGCCGATACGGCGCCTTCCAGGCCTGCAATCTGTTCACGCGTGGTCACGGGCGAGTTCCTTGTTCCGTCGATTCGTTTCCCTGCCGTAGGCGTGCTGGAGCTGCCCCTACACACTGACGTGCCTCGGCCTGCGAGGTAACTGTAGCTTCTGTGAAACGCCGCGCCATGATGGCACTTGTCGTGAAATGAACAGGGCGATGGCGAGAACTACGCCCCCAGGTTTGCACAACTGGAGGCAGCATCTAGGCTGGTCTGGGTCACCGCGCAAGCCTCGGGGAGTTCAGCGGTGCCGGGGGAAAGCGCCAATGCGGAACACGATTCAACGCGTGCGCTCACACGCTTTGGCAGAGGAAGCCCATGCACAATAAGCCTGCATCAAGCTATTGCCCCCTCGCGACAGCCCTCACGCTTTCTGCCCTTGCCCTAGCAGGAGCCGATGCTCGCGCCGCCGACCTGCTGATCTATGAAGCAGGTCAGGAAGGTAATGGGCTGGCCAACGCTGGCGCCGCCGCTCTGGCAAGGGACCCGAGCGTGTTGATGAGCAACCCCGCCGGCATCACCGAGCTCAAGGGCACCCAGGTGAATCTCAATGGCCAGGTGATCTTCGGCCACTACCAATTCTCCCGCGATGCAGACAACCAATTCAGCGGCAAGGAAGGCGGCAATGCGCTGGAGTACCTACCCGGCGCAAGCTTCTTCATCAGCCACCAGATCGATGAGCGCAGCGCCATCGGCTTCGGCACGTACGGCAATTTCGGCTTGGCCGTGGACTACGACGATGACTGGGCTGGCCGCTATTTCACCCAGGAATCCACGCTGATCGGCGTCTCCTTCCAGCCGACTCTCGCGCACAAGTTCACCGACGACCTATCTATCGGCATTGGTCCGCGCATCGTCTATGGCTACTACCGCACCGAGGTGGCCGTGAACAACAGCGTGCTGGGTCTGGTGGATCGCCCGGACGGCCAGCTGCGCTACAAGGACACCGACGTGGCCGCTGGCTTCAACATCGGCCTGCTTTACCACCTCACTGCCCAGACACGCCTGGGGCTTGCGTATACCAGCAAGGTGAAGTTCGAATTCGAGGATCGCCCGCAGCTCAAGAACATCAGCAATCCACTGCTCAACGCGGCCTTGCGTCGTAGCAGCGTCGATCAGTTGGAGCTGGACATGAATATCCCGCAGACCGTGCTGTTCAGCGTGGCCCACGAGCTGGACGCCCAATGGACGCTGCTGGGAAGCCTGGGCTGGCAGGACTGGAGCGACTTCGGGAAGATCGGCGTCGAAGTGGACACCGACAACGCCGGAACCAGTACGACGGTGGACCGCCAGTACAAAGACTCCTGGCACGCCTCCGTGGGCGCGCAATACCAGTACACCCCTCGACTGCGGTGGAGCATGGGCGTGGGCTACGACAGCGCCATGGTCGACGACAGCGATCGCACCGTGGACAACCCGGCCGGCGCCATCTGGCGCCTGGCCACGGGTGTCAACTACGACTTGGGTGACGGCATGGACGTGCATGCCGCCTACACGCTCATGTGGCTGGGCGACCTGGATGTTGAACAGACCAAGTCACGATCCGGAAATACCTTGTCAGGTACCTACAAGGATGCCGCGTTGCATGTACTGGGTGCGGGCGTCACCTGGCGCTTCTAGCGCCGGGCCAGAAATTCCAGAAGCCAACCTACCAGTCGTCTCGAACACGAGGAGCAACTCCATGCAGTTGAAGTCGTTAGCGGTCTCGCTGTGCCTGGCATCCCTGATGCTGTCTGGCTGTGCAAGCAAGTACGTGGAGCCTGAACAGTACTCGGGTTTCCTCAAGGACTACAGCGTGCTCAAGGAAGAAAAATCGCCCTCGGGAGCCGCAGTGATGCGCTGGATCAAACCGGGGATCGACGTCAGCCAGTTCACCAGCGTGTACGTCGAGCCGAGCCAGTTGTACCCGCGGCCGCAGCCGACCGAGAAGATTCCCCAGAGCACCCTTGACGGCATCACGAAATACTATGACCAGGCGCTGCAAACCCAGTTCGCCAAGGCATTGCCCCTGGCCAGCGGCCCCGGCCCAGGCGTGCTGATCGTGCGCCCGGCGATCACCGCCGTCAGCGCCTCGACCAAAGGCCTGCAACCCTATGAAGTGATTCCCATCGCGCTTATCGCCGCCGGCGTCAGCACCGCCACGGGGATTCGCGACCAGGACACCAGCATCGCCACCGAGGCCGCGTTCCTCAGCGGGAGCGACGGCAGCGTGGTTGCCGAAGTGGTGCGCAAGGGCGCCGGCACGGAGCTGGAGAACTCATCCCAGGTCATGACTGCCAACGACGCCAAGGCGGTGCTCGATGGCTGGGCGCGGGACATGCTCAAGTCCTTCGAGCAGCTCAAGCACAAGTGATGAACAGGGCGCCGTAGAAGGCGCCCGTTTCGCCCCACCCAGCTGCGGAGACAGCCATGGACAGCATCCGCGGAACCGCCTTCCTCCAGTTCGGCGAACTGCTCGCCGAGCGTGGCGCGTCGTTACGCGACCATCTCTCCCCTCACCACGTCAGTCTGGATGTGGTCGGCGACTACGAGAAGATCCTCTCCTACAAGAGCCTGGTGCAGATCTTCGAAGCCAGTTCAGGGGCCTTGCAGATGCCCGCGCTCGGACTGGAACTGGCCACCCGACAGGGCTCTACCCTGCTGGGCCCGCTCCAGCACCTTGCCCGCACGGCTGCCACTGTCGGCGAAGCCCTGGTCGCTGTGTTGCGCTACATGGGACTCTACAGCCCCTCCATTCACTACCGGCTGGAACAGCGCAACGGTCGCGCCCTACTGTACTTCGACAACGCCCTGCCCTGCAGTACGCAAATACCGCAGATCGTCGAGAAGTCCGTCCTGCATGGCCGGCTGATGATCGCAGAACTGCTCGGCGCGTCGTTCAGCCCGCAGGCGGTCCTGTTCCGGCATCAGCCACTGGGCGATCTGGCAGCCTACCAGCGCTATTTCAATTGCCCGGTGAGCTTCGCCCAGGATCACAACGCCCTGGTATTGCGCACCTCGGACCTGAGACGCCCCTGTAACCAGGCCGATGCCACGCTGCATGAAATCGTCAGGTTCTACCTGGATGCTCACTGCACGCCGGAGGACAATCTCTTCCTTCAGCTGCAGCGCCACATCCAGGCGCTGCTGCCCAAGAGTCGTTGTTCGCTCGAGGAAGTGGCGCGCTTGCTGGGCATGAACTCCCGGACGCTGCAACGGCGCCTGGCGAGCAGCGGAGTGGACTTCGAGAATCGCGTCGATGGCATCCGCCGGCAGCAGGCAGCCCAGCTGCTGCGCGAAACCGGTCTGACTGTTGCGCAGATTTCCGCCGAGCTAGGGTATCGACGGGCGACCTCCTTCTGCCGCGCCCACCATCGCTGGTTCGGCATGACACCTATCGAGCATCGGCTGCAATCGCAGCCTCGATTCAAATCCGCGACCCGCTAAATCCTCATTGCGCCGGGTTGCCCCATTGCCGGTTGATCGGTTCGAGGCGAGGGTCGTTCGGCGCAACTTGTTGCAAACGCTGCACGTAGCCCCTGGCCTGTTCCAGCTGGCCAGCCGAGGTATGCAGGTAGATCAGCGCGTAGAGCAGATCCGGATCATCGGGCGAGCTTTCCAGCCCTTTGGCTAATGCGCTCGCCGCTTCGCCTGGCCGCCGCAACTGCGCCAGCAGCAGGCCCTGGTTGTAGCGAACGCGGGCATTGCCCGGCAGCTCATCGGCGGCCGTGGACATCCATTTCACCCCCTCCTCCGGATTGCCGTGCTCGACCAGCAACAGCGCCAGCATGTAGGCGAGATTGCCGTGGTCACTGGCTGGCAACCCTTCCAGGGCGAGCCCCTCACGCAGTAGCTGCTCCGCCTTGCCGCTCTGCTCGGAGCCGCTGTAGAGCGTCACCAGGTTCACCCGCGCCGGGATGAAATGCGCGTCCAGGCGCAAGGCCTGCTGGTATTGCTCGATGGCCTGCGCAGTCTCCCCGCGACGCTGCAGGAAGACCGCCAGGTTCAGCCGCCCACCGGGCAGGTCCGTATTCCCGCGCAGACGCTTCTCGTAGTCCACCAGTTGACTGGAAAACGCCACGCGGCGCTCGGCGGGGATGGATTCGATCGGCACGTCGGCCAACGCCTTGACCGCCTCATCGCGGACAGCCAGCGCGCTGTCGTCCAACTGGGGAAGCAGCAACCTGATACGAGCCTCAGGCGGCAGGCGGGCGAAGCCGGGAATCGCGTAGGCACGAACCAGGGCGCTGTCATCATTGAGCGCCCAGCGCAGGGTCGTCAGCCCGGGCTGCCCCAGTTCGACCAGGCGCTGCGCGGCAGTCGCCCGAACGATAGGCGCGCTGCCGATATCGGCGATCACCGCGCCCAGCAGGCTCACAGAAGCGGGGTCGCCCATGCGCGCAGCATGGAAGGACTCGCCATAGTGTTTCGGTCGCTTCGGCGAGGCGAACCATCCTTCGATGGCCTTGGCCGCCCAGGCCGGTTTCTGGTCGCGGTGGCAGGCCGTGCACGCATCGGGCGCTCCCGTCTGCTCGGCCAGGTCAGGACGCGGCAGACGGAAGTCATGGTCACGACGCGGGTCGACCACCATGTACGTCTTGCTGGCCATGTGGCAGTTGACGCACTGGGCCCCGGGCGATCCCGCCAGGTGATGATGGTGCTCAGGGCTGTCGTAACTCTTCGCCTGCAGACTGGGGAAACGCGCAACCGGCGGGTTGGCGTTGTGGCACTGCATACACAGGCCATTGCCTTCGATGCGTACCTTGCCGGTGTGTGGATTGTGGCAATCCGTGCAGGCCACTCCGGCCGCGTACATCTTGCTCTGGCTGAAGGAGCCGAACTCGTAGACTTCTCCATCGATCTGCCCGTCCGCGTGGTACAACCCCGCGCGCAGAGTCGCCGGCAACGACGCATCCAACTGCGGGTGCCCTGGCTGCTGGCCCACGCCAAGGGTCTGGCGGCGGCTGTGGCAGAAGGCGCATTGGCCCACCAGCTCCTTGCTCCCCAGGGACTTGAAGTCGAACGGCAGGCCGATGTCCTTCGCCGAGGCATAGGTCTTGATTGCGCTCTTGTTTTGCTTCGCCCAATAGACATGGGCCTGGCCGGGGCCGTGGCAACCCTGGCAGCCCACCGTCTTCTCCTGCCAGGTGGTGGCGAAGGTATCGGTCTTGTCGTCGTAGTGCTTCATCAGCCGTGTCGAGTGGCAATCGGCGCACATCGCGTTCCAGTTCTGGAAGCGGCCGGTCCAGTGCAATGCATCATCCGGCGCGAAGCGCTGTCCGGGATAGAGCGAGAACCAGCGCTGCCCACCGGCTTCCTTCGGCCGGCTATCCCAGGCGATGGTCAGCGCCTGCAGATGACCATTGGGGAAGGCCACGAGGTACTGCTGTAGCGGGTAATGCCCGAAGATGTACTGGATAGGGAAGTCGCCGGGTTTGCCGTCGCGCCCTTCGGTGCGGACGTAGTAACGCCCTCCGTTTTCGTAAAACCGGGCGCTAACGCCGGCCTCCTCGAAGCTCTGGTTGGCGAAGTTGCCCAGGACATTGCCTGCGGTCGCGTCGCGCATCGCCCATGCATGATCGGACGCCTTCCACTGCTCGGACTGCTCCTTGTGACACCCCATGCAACTGGCTGCATCGGCATATCCCTGACGATCCTTGGCGAGCCCAGGCTTGGCCCCTGACGTGGCGGCCATAGAGTAACCACAGCCCAACAACAGCAACAGCAACAGCATCAGCACGTAGCGCAGCAGCACGCAGTTTCCTTACTCATCGGCCATGAGGGCTATGCGGTTTGACGACTCGCGCTGTTTGGCATCACGGCACAGCGACTTCGTTTGATTGCGACTCAAGCGTAGTTACACCAGACAGGCTCTGCACAGAGTCTTATTGAATTTATGAAAAACGCCCGGCTTGCGCCCTTCCACAGGCCGTTTTCATGCTGGCGAAATAGAGCGCGTTGGGACGTCGGCGCCGGGGCTTGGTGCTCGAGCAACTACCCCGAAGATCGCCACTGCTACCCGGAATAAAACGGTTGAACGTCCGCTATGGGTCGCTAACAGATGCTGCAAAGCGGCAGCGCGAAGCTAGGCTGCTCCACAGCCGGATGTCGTTCCTCTTCTCTTCATGCCCTAAGCTGGCATCAGTACTATCTGGCTTCCCTCAATCAAGAAGGATTTTCGTATGGGATTTCTGGGCCTGAATCGCCGCGATGGCGAGCAAATCCGATTGATCATTGAGCCTGGCACCAATGCCGACATCCTATTCCAAGAGCTTCTGCGCAACGGCATCACTATCCAAATCAATGCAACGTCGAACCCCAACCAAACTCGAGTAAGCATTGATGCACCTAAGCAGATCACGATTCTTCGAGGGGAGTTGCTTCAGCCCTAGGTAACATCTCGATTAGGGGAGAGGTGCTACTGCACAGGCCAAGAGGCTAGCCTGCAGGAGGCGTGAAAAAGAGAGTCCGCTTTGGGTCGGATGCTGCCTCTATTCCGGGGCAGCTATCGGCCAGAAGCGGACGGTAGCTGTCCCCTGTCAAAGCCCCTATCGGAGCTAAAGCAGTTTATCTAGGCTTGTCTTTATCTCACTCAATTGGCCATAGCTCATGAGCCGTCACAAAATCACGCTGATCATGCCCGCCCCGGC
The DNA here is from genome assembly GCF_057444315.1 of Pseudomonas sp. PVC-3-1. Classification (NCBI taxonomy): domain Bacteria; kingdom Pseudomonadati; phylum Pseudomonadota; class Gammaproteobacteria; order Pseudomonadales; family Pseudomonadaceae; genus Pseudomonas; species Pseudomonas sp. PVC-3-1. The sequence goes on along the minus strand of NZ_CM172023.1, from coordinate 3,497,365 downwards.
AGCTGATACCTTCGAGGCATTTCATAATCATGTCGTGCGCCTGCAATGGGACACCCTGCTGTCAGCAGCCCACGTAGAGGGTGGTGGTAGTCACCCCTACAACGGAGCCGTGACCTACAACCAGGGGCGCGGATGCCTGCGCCCATTATCGATGCGAACTCGATTCGTAAACTATCAACCAGGAAAGGTGGCTGCCGCGATGTTGGTGGAGCCAGCAGGCATCTTTCAATACTGGTCGGCATCAATGCGCCACCGTGACCTGCATGAAGGGGAGTCAGAGTTGATCTACACCTTCAATCTGCGCATCCGCCCGCGATGGCTCGGCTGGCTAGTAGATGCGTGGGCAAACCGTTTGTTCGCGCACGCCACCCGAAAACGCTTCGAGGCAATGGCTGAGTATTTGCGAAAAACCAATCAGCAGCCACGCAAGATACGGTAGCACCATCGTCTGCTTTGGGTCGGTGGCAGACGGTGAGTCACCTGTCTGCGAAATCCTTAAAGAGATGGGGCGATGTGCGCCAAGTCACGTTCGACGCAGGCTAGCAAGCCCGACTGAACATCAGTCCGCCGGCTTGGGCACACTACGCCGAGCCTGCCCAGCAGCAGGCTCGGCATTCTGTTACTTCAACCCTGATATCTGGCTGCCGGCACGCTGCGCGACAAGTTGGGCAGCAGTTTCTGGCGCGCCGTTTCATAGTCATTCAGGTCGGCGATTTCCGGTAGCGCCGGAATGGTGACGAATTCGCCCTGGTCCAGCCCGGCCAGAGCCGCATCCACCATATCGTCTGCCTTCATCACGATGGCATCCGGCAGATGCTCCAGCGGTGTGCCGGCCAAGCCCCAGAAGTCAGTAGCGGTCGCGCCGGGCAGTACCACCTGCACCCGAACGTTCTTGTCCGCCAGTTCATGACGCAGCGATTGGCTGAAGGCGAGGACGAATGCCTTGGAGCCGCCGTACACGCCATTGAGCACCTCTGGCGCAATGGCAACTATGGAGGCGATGTTGATCAAGGTGCCGCCACCGCGAGCCACGAAGCCGGGCACAGCCGCGTAGGTCAGGCGCGTCAGGACGTTCACGTTGAGCGTGAGCAGATCCTCCAGCTTGTCGACGTTCGATTCCAGCAAGGGGCGAGTGGCACCGATACCGGCGTTGTTCACCAGTACGCGGATGCTGGCATCCGAACGGAGCAGTGCTTCGACGCGGGCCAGATCGGCCTTGTCGGCAAGGTCGGCGACCTCCACCTCGATGGAGCGCCCGGTTTCATCGCTCAGGCGCTTGGCCAGCGCATTCAGACGCCCGCGATTACGGGCAACCAGGATCAGGTCATAGCCACGACGGGCCAGGCGTTCGGCATAGATGGCGCCAATACCGGAGGAAGCGCCGGTGATCAGGGCAGTACCAGGGTGAGAGTGACTCATGTCGATTCTCCAGCGGTGGTTGGGAGGAACTGGAGATCAGGATGCAGCGACTTGGCTGCATCTCAAATGACGTATAAGGTAGTGATTCAGGACATCAGAGAATCCATCATGCACCGCATCGGCTATCTGCTCACTGACGGGTTCCAGGTGCTCTCCCTGGCCACCCAATCGGTCTTCGAGTTCGCCAATCTGGTGGTCGGTGAGCCGGTCTACAGCGTCGAGCATTTCTCGCCGTCCGGAGGCCTGGTTCGCTCCTCGCTGGGGCTGACCATGGAGACCCGCCCCCTGCAAGCACCGCGATTGGCCGACACCTGGATAGTGGTCGGGGTCAACGACCCGGTGGAGAGCGAGACCGATCCTGCGCTTCTCGACTTCGTGCGCAAGGCTGGCAGCCAGGCGCGCCGCACCGTCGGTATCTGCACTGGCGGCTTTATCCTCGCAGAAGCAGGACTGCTCGCAGGGCGACGCGCAACAACCCATTGGGCCTACGCCCAGGCCTTGCAGAAACGCCATCCGCAGATCACGGTCGAGGAAGATCGCATTTACATCGTCGACGGCCCCTTCTGGACATCGGCGGGCATGACAGCCGGCCTCGACCTGGCCGTCGGCATGGTGGAGAAAGACCTTGGCGCAGAGGTCGCTCGCTCAGTGGCGCACAAGCTGGTGATGCACCAGCACCGCTCAGGTGGCCAATCACAGCATTCTGAAATGCTCGACCTCGCCCCCAAGTCCGATCGCATCCAAAGCGCCTTGAACTACGCCCGTCAGCACCTGAAGCAACCGCTGGGCGTCGAGGAACTGGCTGATGTTGCACACCTCAGCCCGCGCCAATTCACCCGCGTGTTCACCGCCGAGACGGGACAATCCCCAGCCAAGGCCATCGAGGGCCTTCGCCTGGAAGCTGCCAGGTTGATGATCGAGCAGAGCCGCCACTCACTCGATGTGGTGGCCAGGGAGACGGGCTTCCGGGATCGCCGTCATATGCGGGAAGTCTTCATGCGCGGCTTCGGCGTTCCTCCACAAGCAGTGCGCCGAGATGCTCGCAGGGTGGTTCCGGCTCACTCAGGCGTGACTGATGGGGACGCAGGCTGATGGCTGCTTTTGGGTCCGCCCTGGCGCCAAAGTGGAGTCAACACTTCACGCTCGCACGGGCCTCCGCCCATGCTGCGGAAATGCCCGCCAGCGTGGTGAACATGGTCGACGACATGGCGCCATGACCACGCCCAATATTGATCGCATCGCCAGGAAAGGCGTGATGATTTCGGATGACGACGCCGAACCCGGCTGCACGGCCGGACGCGCGGCGTTAACCACTGGCCGGTAGCCGATCCGCAGCAGGCCCTGCGACCGGAAGGTCCAGCGGATCGGCACTCGGGCGCGCCAGCACTGAAGGTTTTCCAGTACAGCCGGTAGCGACCATACTCGGTCTTTGTGCAGCGAACCTCCTACCCGCCCATGTCCGACTCTGACCTTCAAGCTGAACCTGCCGCGCGAGACGCCTTGATCACCAGCAAACGCCAGCGGCGGCTCCTGCGCTCGCGCTGGCTGAAATGGCGACAGCATCTCGCATTCTGGGTCGGCGCATTGCTGGTGGGGCTCGTGGCCCTGGCCTTTGCCTGGCTGGCCGACAGGTCCTTCGGGCTGTTCCAGAGAATGCTGCAGGTCTCCCCCTGGCTCCCACTGCTGGCGACGCCACTGGGTTTTGCCCTGCTGGCCTGGGTCACCCAGCGCTGGTTCGTCAATTCAAAAGGCAGCGGCATCCCACAGGTGATTGCCGCGCTGGAATCGCCATCGCGCCGTTTTCGTGCACAGGTGCTCGCGCTTCCGGTGGCGCTGGTCAGGATGTTCTTCACCCTGGGCGCCCTGCTGGTCGGTGGCTCGGTCGGCCGGGAGGGGCCTACCGTGCACGTAGGAGCCGCGGTGATCTATGCCTTCGGCACACGCCTGGGCCTTCATGGCCGACGCACCGTGGCGGGGCTGATCCTCGCGGGAGGCGCCGCGGGCATTGCGGCAGCATTCAATACACCTCTTGCGGGGATCGTCTTCGCCATCGAGGAATTGAGCCGCACCTACGAGCAGCGTTTCAGTGGCCTGGTGCTGACCGCCGTGCTGATCGGCGGCGTGGTTACGCTGGGCCTGATGGGCCATTACTCCTACTTCGGCGACATCAGCGGCAGGCTGCCCACCGGCTGGGGCTGGAGTGAGGTGCCCGCCTGCGCTGTGCTGGGCGGTGTGCTCGGGGGGCTGTACGTGAAGCTGGTTCTGCCGACGCAACATGGCTGGATTGGCCGGATGTGTGCCCTGCGGGAGCGATTTCCCGTGCGCTTCGCCGCGGCCTGTGGACTTGCGCTGGCGCTACTCGGGGTGATTTCCGGCAATCACGTGTTCGGCACCGGCTACGAAGAAACCCGCGCGCTCCTGGATGGCAATCCGGTGACCGACGCCAGCTTCCTGCTATGGAAGTTCCTCGCCAATGTGGTGTCTTACCTGGCTGGGATTCCTGGCGGCCTGTTCTCGCCATCGCTGAGCGTCGGCGCGGGCTTCGCGCCATTACTTTCCCTGCTGCCGGGGATCAATCCGCAAACCTGCGCGCTGCTGGGCATGGGAGCCTACCTGGCCGGTGTCACCCGCTCGCCGCTGACCGCATCGGTAATCGTGCTGGAGCTTTCTCACAGTCCGGACCTGGCCATTCCCATGCTCGCGGCCACTCTGATGGCCTCTGCGATTTCCGGCTGGATCGCGCCCGTGTCGCTCTATCACGCCCTGGCCCGGCAGGTTCTCGACAAGGTGGCGCCGAACCGTCCGTGACCTCAGCGTACGACGTGGAGGTAATGCAGGTGCCTTTCGTACTGGTCGAGGATGTCGGAGATCACGTCATCGCGGGCCCAGCCCATGACGTCGTAATCCTGCCCGCCCTCGCGCAGATGCACTTCGGCACGGAAGTACTTGCGCGCCTCGCTGCCCTCCTCCTCTTCCAGCATCACGAAGCTGGGACTGGTGAAGGCCCGAGGACGGACTTCGTAGAGGAAATGGCCCTCCCCCGGCTGGGCCAGTTCCAGCGCCACGCGGCCATCCTCACGCTCCAGCACCTGGGCGTCATGGCCCTGCTTGCGCAGTTCTGCCGCCACTTCCTCGCAGGCAGGGCGCACCACTTCAGCGATGAAACGGGTGACATGGGCGCGCCGGGGACGCATGGCAATGCCGCGCAGGCGACGTTGCCAACCTCCGTCATGGTGCGGTGCGTGGCGCGGCGCCGGCAGCGCCTGGTTGCGCAACCCGCGGCGTGTGGCGTCCAGATGCAGGGCGCGGAATAGCCCCCAGATCGACGCCAGCAGGATCGCCGAGAATGGCAGCGCGCTGGCGATGGTCGCTGTCTGCAATGCCTTGAGCCCATTGGCCAGCAGCAATGCGACAGCCACCACACCGATGCTCACTGACCAGAAGATGCGCTGCCATAACGGTGAGTGGGCATGCCCCGAGGACGCCAGCATGTCCACGACCAGTGCGCCGGAATCAGCCGAGGTGACGAAGAACACCACCACCATCAGCACGGCGACCATCGACACCACGCTGGACAGCGGGAAGTGCTCAAGGAAGGCAAACAGCGCCAGGGAGCTGTCCTGGTCCACGACGGCGGCCAGGTCACGCACGCCTTCATTGAGAATCATGTGAATCGCCGAATCCCCGAACACCGTCATCCATAGCAGGGTGAAACCGGCCGGCACGAAGAGCACGCCACAGACGAACTCGCGGATGGTCCGCCCGCGCGAGATGCGCGCGATGAACAGCCCCACGAACGGCGACCAGGACAGCCACCAGCCCCAGTAGAGCAGCGTCCAGCCGCCGATCCAGTCAGTGGGTTCATAGGCGTAGAGGTTGAAGGTCTTGTTGACGATGTCCGACAGATAGGCGCCGGTATTCTGCACGTACGTCTGCAGCAGGAATACGGTCGGTCCGAGCAGCAGCACGAACAGCATGAGGATCACCGCCAGCGCCAGGTTCAGCTCCGAGAGGATGCGGATGCCCTTGTCCAGACCGCTGGCCACCGACAAGGTCGCCAGGGCGCAGGTCACGGCGATCAGAATGATCTGTACCGTGGCATTCACCGGCAGACCGAACAGGTGATGGAATCCGCTGTTGATCTGCAGCACACCATAGCCCAGGGAGGTGGCGACGCCGAACACGGTGCCGAGGATCGCGAAGATGTCCACCGCATGGCCTATCGGGCCGTGAATGCGCTCGCCGATCAGCGGGTAGAGCGCCGAGCGCAATGTCAGCGGCAAGCCCTTGCGGAAACTGAAGTAGGCCAGAATCAGGCCGACAATGGCGTAGATCGCCCACGCGTGCAGGCCCCAGTGGAAGAAGGTGATCTTCATCGCTTCGCGTGCCGCGGTGACGGTCCCCGCCTCGCCCACCGGCGGGCTGGTGAAGTGCATCACCGGTTCGGCCACGCCGAAGAACATCAGGCCAATGCCCATGCCGGCTGAGAACAGCATGGCGAACCAGCTGCTGCTGCGGTACTCCGGCTCGCTGTGATCGGGGCCGAGCTTGATGTCGCCATAGCGACTGACCGCCAGGAACACCACGCTGATCAGAATCAGCGCTACCGCGAGGATGTAGAACCAGCTGGCGTTGGTGAAGATCCACTGCTGGATGTGCTCGAACTGCGTCTGGGCCTGGCTCTTGAACAGCACCGCATAGAGCACCAGCAGCAGGATCAGGGCCGCACTGGTGTAGAAAACCGGCGGATTCAGGGTGCTTCGTGGCTTGCCGGAAGCGCTCATCGGGAAATTTGCTCCTGTGCAACGACATTGCGCGCACCGACGTCCAGGCCACGGCATGTTTGGCGGCACACCAGTCCAACGGTAACGCGCCCAGCACTCGTAATGGCTTGAGAGGCGCACGGCACAGTGCCCTGAACTTCAGGGCAACGCGTGGCACCCTGGGGTTCGCCCGCGCCAACCCATCCACGACGAGAGCCTGGTGCAAGGCCCTGGAGCGATCCGCATCGGGTCTGCACAAGACTAGTCGACGATTCCTCCCGGCGAGGGCAATGCAGCGAAAGCGGCAACGAAGGCCTGACACTGGCCGGGCACAAAGGCTGTGGGCCCGGCAGTGTGGCGGCGGTCCATAGAGGTGCGCGGAAGACGCCAGCGCGTGCTGCGCGGCTTTCACGGCGGGGCCGGGGGACGTCGCACCCTAGCGCTGGTCGTTGAGCAGACTCGCATGGCACTGGCGCTGAATCTTTCGATGACACCAGACCCGCCGGAATCAGCCTGCGTGCCGGGCTCAGCCGCCCAGCGCGATGATCGCGAACAGCAGGGCCGTTCCCACCACCGCCAGCGCCACGCCGCCAGCCCAGGGTGAGCCACCGGAATAGCGTGCGAGCATCCAGCCGGAGAGGAACAGCATGGCCAGCGCCACTGTGTTCGACGCGCGAATTGCCGGTCCGGTCTGGTCGATCAGCAGGAAGGGAATCACCAGCGGGAAGGTCGCCAGCACCACCAGCAGGAAGGTCGCCAGCGCGCCCTTTACGTCCTCCCAACCGATCCGCGCCTGGACGGGCGTTCCTGCGGTACCCAGCAGGCGAAGGCGCAGCATCTCCAGCCCCTCCACACCCGCCGCCGAGGCGATGCGCGGCGGCAATTGGTCGGCGATGAGGCCCTGGCCGTTGCGCGGATCGGCGCTGCCCTGCAGGCGCTCCATCAGCGAGCGGCTGCGGGTACGTTCGGTCCAGGTGCGCATCAGGTAGATCACGGCATCGGCCAGGCCCCAGGCGAGGTTGCAGCCCAGGGCGGCGATCAGCATGGTGCGCACTTCTTCCCGGCCGGAGGTCGCCACGCTCAACGAGCCGATGAAGGTCATCGCCATCAGCAGGCCGAAGATCACTTCGGTGATGCGGTCTACGGGATCGAGCACCCGCTGCCAGGTGCCCTTTTCGACGTTATCCATCACATGCCTCCAGGGTGGTGGCGATCCGCAAAGCTCAGGTCGAACGCGTCTTCATGCGAGCCGGACGATATCGACCGAAACTTCCACGGCCGTGACATTGCCGCGGTTTTCCAGCCAGTGAAGGGTGTTGTGGTCCTCGGGCCAGCCGACGCCCGGCCCGTAGTCCCTGGCGATGCCGTTGCGATGGTCGGTGATGGTGCCCTGCAGGATGAATACCGTGCCAGGCCGGTCCACGTGGTCGTGCAGCGGGCCGAAGACACCGCCGGGCTCGATGGTCACCCGGCGCATCCGCAGTTGGCGGCCCGCCATGCCTTCGATCTCGGGGCCGAGGTCGACCGAGGCAAGCAGCTCCACCGTCACGCCTCGGGTTTCAGGTACTACCTCTTCGCTGTTCATGGTGCCGGCCTCGTTGAGCGACAGCTCCTCTGTGCCAGTAAAGACGCTGGCACGGGCAGTTCTGAGCGAGGCGACAAAGGGTCGTTCCGCAGGGCCGCGGAGCCGGCGCGATCACTGCCCCGCCGTCGGCTGCCAGTCCAGCAGGTGATGGGTAAAGCCGTAGCTCGCCGACTGGTAGTAGCTGATCGCGCGGTCCACCAGCGGGTCATCCGGCTTCGCCGGCACTTCGGTGCTCGCGCCGAGTGCCTGGTTGTGCCGACGCAGTTCGCCGCGCGGGCTGAGGATCGCCAGGTCCTGGCCGTCGAACAGCCCCAGGTGCTGGTAGTTGCCGATCACCACGCGCGGCGGCAGGGTGTTCGGCGCCATCAGGTTGCGCCCGTAGAAGGTCGAGGTGTAGCTCAGGTTGAGGATCGACAGCAGGCTCGGGGCGAGGTCCAACTGGCTCGCCAGCTCTGCGCGCTCACCGGCCGGCAGCAGCTTGGGCGCGTAGATGAACAGCGGGATCTGGTAGTTCGCCACCGGCAGGTCTTCCTTGCCGGCGCTACCTGCGGTGTGGTCGGCGACGAACACGAACAGGGTGGTGTCGAACCAGGGCTTGCTCTTCACCTCCGTGAGGAACTGGCCGATGGCATAGTCGGTGTACTTCACCGCGCCGTCCCGCCCCTCGCCGGAGGGGATGTCGATCCGGCCGTCCGGGTAGGTGTAGGGGCGGTGATTGGAGGTGGTCATCAGTTGCAGCAGGAAGGGCTGCTGGCGCGCATGGTCTTCGTCCGCCACCTTGATGGCCTGGGCGTAGAGGTCTTCGTCGCTCATGCCCCAGGCGTTCTTGAAGTGGATGTCCGACTCCTGGACGCTGGACTGGTCGACGATGCGGTAGCCGTTGCCACCGAAGAAGGCATTCATGTTGTCGAAGTAGCCACGGCCGCCATACAGGAACACGGCGTCGTAGCCGACGCTCTTCAGTTGCTGGCCGAGGCTGGCGAAGCCGCTCTCGCGTCCCACGCGCTTGACGATGGAGCGACCGGGCGTCGGCGGGATCGACAGGGTGATGGCTTCCAGGCCTCGGTCGGTGCGGGTGCCGGTGGCATAGAAGTTGTTGAAGTAGAGGCTGTTGCGGCGCAGCTCGTCCAGATTTGGGGTGAGGTCGCGCTCGTCGCCGTTGCTGCCCAGGTATTTGGCGCTCAGGCTCTCGATGGTCACCAGGACGATGTTGTAGCGCTTGGGTGCGCCTTCGCTGTCGATGCGACGGCGAATGTCCATCGGATCATTGCCGGTGAAGTGGGCGGCAGGCTCTGCCAGTTCGGAGCGAATCTGCTGGGTCACCTGCTGCGCCGGCAGCGTGGCGTAGAACTGCGGGTAGTCCAACTCGTTGTTACGGAAGGCGGCGAAGAACTGGTAGGGGCCGTTGCTCGCCAGCTCGCGGGCGTAGGTGTTGCCGTCCTGGCCGCGTGGGGCGTCCTGGTCCACCAGGACGCCGGCCAGCAGCGCCATCGCCACCAGGCCAACTCCGCCCAGCAGGCGCTGCGACAAGGGTGGCACTTCGGCCTGGACCAGCCGCCCCAGAACCTTGAACAGCGCAAGGGTCACCACCAGCGAAACAGCCGCCAGGATGCTCAGCAGCAGGCCGATGGGATAGGACTCGAGGATGTTGTTGAGCACCTCGTCCGAATACACCAGGTAGTCGACCGCGATGAAGTTGAAGCGCACGCCGAACTCGTCCCAGAACAGCCACTCGGCCACCGCGGTGAAGAGCATCACGTAGACGCTGGCGAACAGCGTGGCCGTCAGCAGCCAGCGCCATGATTTCGCGCGCCAGACCCGTGCGGGCATCAGCAGCAGGATCACACCCATCGGCAACAGGGCGTACACCAGGAAGCTCAGGTCGTAGAGGACACCGATGGCGAAGACCGCCAGGTGGCCCGAGCCCACCTCGGGCAGGTGGGCCAGCAGGAGGACCGATCGGGTGAGGAAGAAGACGATCAGCCAGAGCAAGGCGACCAGCGCCAGGAAGCGCGTTGGAGCCGAGCGGAAAAGTTGCATGGGGTGTCCCTTGTAGTAGTCCGTCATGCGCGACACGGTGCAGCGCAAGTCAGCGCCGGTGCCGGCAGCCGGGGCGGGACACTACAAGGTGAAAGGAAAAGAAATCGTCAAATTAAGCTGCGGGTTTCGTGAAGTGCCGATGAACCGGAATCGATCAGGTTCACCGCAGGCTACTGGCAGACGAAAAGTTCCGCTCCACGTCTTTTTCACATGTCCTTGACGAGACCTTGATCGCGCGATTCGACAATGGCGGTAACTGACGAGTCCGCGCCCATGAACGAACCCCAACGCCTGTTCGCCTCCCCCCACGACCACGATGCCCACTCCGGCAGCTCGTTCAGCGGCGGGCTTCGCCTGCGGATTCGCCAATGGCGGCAGAAGCGCCTGCTGCGCCTGGCCCTGCGCATCGCCGAAGAGCCGATCCTGATGCTGGAGGTCTCGCAGTGCCCCGGCACCAACTGGCCGGTGCTGCTGGAACACAACAACCGCATCATCGTGGCGACCTGCCCGTCCCCGGATTCGCTCGAGCAAGCCCACCAGAAGCTCCCCGAGGCGATGAAACGGCGCATCCGCGAACTGCCCGCGCCGCAGGAGAACGCCGAGCTGCGCAAGGGCTCGGTGGATTGCCTGCTGCTTCCGGAAATCCCCCCTACCGCCTGCAACCGGCAGAACATCCGGCTGCTGAACCAGTGGATATCCATCACCCGCGACAGCGTGATCCTGTTCGCCCGCATCGACCATTCCAGCCCCACCCTGGCGGCGGACCAGGCCTGCCCCTGCGGCTCCGAGCCCCATCCCGGCGGCCCGGACTTCGCCAGCGCTCGCGCCCTGGAGCGGGAGTTCCAGCGCCTGGGCTTCTCGCAGATCCGCCACTACAACATCATCCCCGGCGTGGACGGCGTGCGGGTCTACATCCTGCGCAAGTGACTGTTTGCACCATCCATCGGCAAGCCGGCGAATTCCAGGGTGCTCGCTATACTGCTCTTTTGCCATCATCGTGAATTCTGAGGGGTGCCTCCCCATGCAGAGCAGTCCGGTCGTGCGCTATATCCCATGGCTCGCCATGGCGTTGATCCTGGGCAGCCTCGCCGGCTGGCAGATCGGCAATGCCATAGGGCTGAACGGAAACCATTGGTTCCCCGAGCCGGAATTCAGCTTCGAGATCCTGGTGGCCACCAGCGGCACACTCTGTGGCGCCCTGCTGTCCTACGCCAGCGAACGCGGGCCGGTGTGGCGAGCGACCGGGGTCCTCGCTGGCACCTGCTTCATCGTTGCCGTGCTGGGTTATTGCCGGCATAGCCTGGGCGTGCCGTCCCCTGACATGGAGCTGCTGGCCTATGCCCGGCAATTCATCCTGCAGACGTTCGGCATCTGGATCTCGCCGCTGTTCGGCGCAGCGCTGGTCGCCCTGCTGCGGGTGATTCTTCGCTGATGGCATCGCCCACTCATGCCATGATCACGACTCCACGCCCACACCTGGAGTCCCCATGCCGCTCACCCTGCTACTGCGCTGCCACGATCTGGACCTCACCCGCGAGCATTACCGCGACACCCTCGGCTTCACCGTAAGCGACTCCGCACAAGGCACGCTTACCGTGCAACTGGAAGACTGCCGCCTGCTCTTCACTGCCCAGGACCTCTGGGAGCGCGAAGCGGGTTGCTCCGGCACGGTCTACCTGCAACTGGCCGACGTCGCGCGCTATTACGCCGCAGTGAAAGACCAGGCGCAGATCGCCTGGCCGCTGCAGGACATGCCCTATGGCTCGCGCGAATTCGGCGTACGCGACTGCAATGGCTACCACCTGGCATTTGCCCAACTGAGCGGCGCCTGATCCAGAGCGTACGATTGCTGCATGCCATGCAGCTATGTCCTGCACGATCCCCGTCTGGCGCAGCAGAATCCTGTCCCTAGACTGGCGGGCAACACCTTCCAGCCAGGGACAACACCATGATCACCCGCGTACTCCTCGAAACTTTCGGCGGCCCCGACGTGCTCCAGCTCGTACCGGCCCAAGCGCAGCAGCCCGGCCCCGGCGAAGTGTGGCTGGAACAGGCCGCCATCGGCGTCAACCCGCTGGACCTCAGCCAGCGCTCCGGCGCAGTGAAGGTGCCGCTGCCCTCCTCGCTCGGCCTGGAAGGCGCAGGCACCGTGGCGGCCATCGGTGAAGGCGTGACCAATGTGCAGGTCGGCGATCGCGTCGCCTACGCCACCGGCCCGCTCGGCGCTTACGCCAGCGCTCGGCTGTACCCGGCGCAGCGCCTGGTGAAGCTGCCAGACTCCGTCAGCTTCGAAGACGCCGCCGCCGTGCTGTTCAAGGGCATCACCGCGCAGTATCTGCTCAAGTCCACCTGGCCGGTCGGCCCCGGTTCACGTGTGTTGATCTATGGCGCAGCCGGCGCGCTGGGACAACTGATGGCGCCCTGGGCCAGGCACCTGGGCGCCTTCGTCATCGGCGTGGTATCGAAGCCACAGAGCATCGAGCGCGCCCGCGCCGCCGGTTGCGACGCGGTGCTGGTGTTCGATGCGCAAACGCTGGCGGAGCAGGTGCGGGAAATTACCGACGGGCAGAAGGTCGACGTAGTCTATGACCCCATCGGCCGCACCACTTTCGAAGCCTCGCTGGACTGCCTGCGCCCGCGCGGCCTGCTGGTGAGCTTCGGCATGGCTTCCGGTGCACCGCCAGCGGTGGAAGTCGCCACGCTGAACGCCAAGGGCTCGCTGTTCCTCACCCGCCCATCGCTCGCCGCGCACACCGCCACGGCCGAGGAATACCAGCAGCGCGCGGAGGACGTCCTGCAAGCCGTCGCGGACGGTATCATCCAGCCTCGCGTGTGGCGCCGTTACCCGCTGGCGGACGTCGCCCGGGCCCACGCCGACCTGCACGAAGGCCGCTCCGAAGGGGCCCTCGTACTCACGCCATGACCGACACCGCCAGCCGCCGCCCTGGCGGATTCGCCGAATTGGGAGCCTTATGGATCTGTTCGATAGTCGCCAGGCCGACGAACTCGCCACCCTCCTGGCGCTGGCCGAGCACGGCTCCTTCGCCGCCGCCGGCCGCGCCCTGCAGCGCCACCCGTCGGTACTGTCCAAGCGCCTCGGCGCACTGGAGCAACGCCTGGGTGTGCGGCTGGTGGAGCGCACCACCCGACAACTGCGCTTCACCGACGAAGGCCAGCGGCTGGTCGAGCGCCTGCGCCGGGCCGCCAGCCTGATCGCCGAGGCCCAGGACGAAGCCAGCCGCAGCGCAGCCCTGGTCCAGGGCCGCCTGAAGCTCGCCGTGCCGGCTGCCATGGGTCGGCTGTGGCTGAGCCCGATCCTCTCGCGCTTCGTCCTCGAGCACCCGCAGGTGACGCTGGAGGTGGAATACTCGGAGCGCTTCGTCGACATCGTCGCCGAAGGCTTCGACGCCGCCATCCGCATCGGTGAACTGGCCGACAGCCGCCTGCTGGCGCGGCGGCTCTGCGATTTGCGGCGCATCCTCTGCGCGGCACCCGCCTACCTCGAACGCCACGGTACCCCACAAGCCCCGGCGGAGCTGGCCAGCCACAACTGCCTGGGTTTTACCGGCCTGCACTCCTGGCCGGACTGGAAGCTGGCCAACGGCAACCGGCAGCAGACAGTCCGTGTCAGCGGCAACCTGCACAGCAACGACAACGAAGCGCTGCTCTCCGCGGCGCGCCTGGGCGTGGGCATCCTCGCTGGCGGCGAGTGGCTGATGCAGCATGACCTCGACGCCGGTCGGCTGGTGCGCGTGCTGCCGGGCTGGCAACTAGACACCGCGGCCGGCATCTATTTCGTGCGCCCATCGGCGCGCTACAACTCGGCCGCCAGCGAAGTATTCAAGACATGGATCGAGGAACAGTTCGCCGACGGCGCGCCTTGGGAGCAGCGCAAAGGCTGATCCGCTGAATGCAGCAACAGACGCCCGGCATCAACTGCCGGGCGCCGGCTTGTTGCCCGCCCGCGTCAGACCGTGACGACTATCTTGCCCACCTGCTGGTTGGCCTCGAGGAAGCGGTGCGCGTCCTGGATCTGCTCCAGCGGGAAGGTCCGCGCAATCACCGGGCTCAGCGCACCGGACTCCAGCCCCTTGACGATGAACGCCTTGGCGCGCTCCAGTGCCGCCGGGTCGGCAACGATCTCGGCGTAGAGGTAACCCTTCAGCGTCAGGCTCTTGCCCAGCACGGTGAACAGCGGGAACGGCGTCGGCTCGGGGCTTAGCGCACCGTACTCGAGAAGAATGCCGCCACGCGCCATGGCCTGGGTCAACACCTCGAAACCGGGGCCGCCGATGGGGTCGAACACCACGCGGGCGCCCTGCCCGCCGGTCAGTGCCATTACTCTCTCGACGATGTCCTCATCGTCGCTGACGATCACGTGATCGGCACCGGCCTCCAGCAATGCCTGTTTCTTCGCCTGGGTGCGGGTCACTGCGATGGACGTGGCACCGACCATGCGGGCGATCTGGAAGGCCGCGAGGCCCACGCTGCTGGATGCGGCGGTGACCAGCACGAACTCGCCCTTCGACAGCTTTGCCTGCTCCACCAGCGCGCCCCAGGCGGTGACGTACTGCATCCAGGACGCGGCAGCCTGCTCGAAGCTGAGGTTGCGCGGGTGCTTCACCACCAGGTACGCCGGTACGTTGGCCACCTCGCCGTAGGTGCCCCAGCGGGCGATGTCCAGCGGCGGGATCAGGCTCACCGCATCGCCCACCGCGACGTCCTTCACCGCACTGCCCACCGCGCTCACCACGCCGGCGGCCTCGTAGCCCAGGCGGCTGGGGAACTCGGCTTCCTGCAGGTAGGCGTGGTTGCGGAACATCACTTCGGCGCGATTCAGGCCGATGGCCTTGACCGCGATCTGCACCTCGTCCGCTGCCGGGGCGGGTACATCCACCGCCTCCAGCTTAAGGACGCTGGCGTCACCGTATTGGTGGATTCTGACAATGCGAGCCATGGCAAACCTCTTCTCGATCGGAGGCCGGGACGGAAACGCCGGCCGGAATGGGAGTGTAGAAAGTCCCCGGAGCGGTGCTCGACCGTCCGCGACATGGGGGAAAATCTAGGCGTTGGCCCGCACCGGATAAAGACCTAGGATGGCCACACACTTGAAACACAGAGTTTGCAATGGACCGCTTCGAACAGATGGCCGTCTTCGTCAAGGCGGTTGAACTGGGCTCCTTCAGCGCCGCCGCCGAGGAGTTGCAGATGTCCTCCCAACTGGTGGGCAAGCAGGTGAAGATGCTTGAGCAGCATCTGGGCCTGTCGCTGCTCAACCGAACCACCCGGCGGCAGAGCCTCACCGACTTCGGCCGGGCCTTCTACCAGCGCGCCAAGCTGATCCTGGCGGACATGGAGGCCGCGGAGAATCTCGCCGCCGTCACCCGCGGCACACCCAGCGGACGTTTGCGGATCAATGCCCCTGTCACCTTTGGCATGCGCACCCTGTCACCGCGCCTGCTGGAGTACATGGTGCGCTACCCGCAGGTGTCGGTGGACCTGACGCTGTCCAACGAGCTGGTGGACCTGGTCAACGACGGTTATGACGTGGTGTTCCGCATCGGCGAGTTGGCCGACAGCCGCCTCAAGGCCGTGCCGCTGATGCCCTACCGGCTCGTGCTGTGCGCCGCGCCGGCGTACCTCGCACGGCGCCCAGCGATTCGCACACCGGAGGAGCTGAGCCAGCACGAGTGCCTGGGTTTCGCCTTTTCCGATGGCCGATCCAGCTGGACCTTCGACGGCCCGGACGGACGCATCGAGGTGCCGATTACAAGCCGTTTGACGATCAATCAGGGCGACCCGCTGCTGGCGGCCGCCATTGCCGGATTGGGCGTGGTGCTGCAGCCACAGGAGCTGGTCGGCGATGCATTGCGCAGTGGCACCCTGGTGCAGTTGCTGCCGCAGTACAGCGTGCCGACCTCGCCCATGCACATGCTCTATGCCCCGGACCGGCGTCTGACGCCCAAGCTGCGTAGTTTCCTCGACTTCGCCATCGCCGCTTTCGGGCGACCGAACTAGGGCTGTGCGCCAGTGCAGGCCGGCCTTGCGCAAGGCTGGCCAGCGACTGTCGGAAAACGGCAGACTGTCCCGGAAGAATCAGGAGCCGACATGGATAGCCACAGCCCACCCACCCTGCGCACCCAACGCCTGCTGCTCACGCCGGTGAAGCTGGCCGACGCCGAGATCATCCAGTGCCTGTTTCCGCACTGGGACGTGGTGCGTTACCTGGACAGCCGTGTGCCCTGGCCCTACCCGGCCGATGGCGCTCTGGTCTACGTGCGTGACATGGTACTGCCGGCCATGGCACGTGGCGAGGAATGGCACTGGATGATTCGCCTCGCCAGCGAGCCATACAGCGCCATCGGCAGCATTTCGCTCTATGACCAGCCCGGCAACCATCGCGGCTTCTGGCTGGCACCCGCCTGGCAGGGCCAGGGCTACATGAGCGAGGCCTGCGAGGCAGTGAGCCGCTTCTGGTTCGTGACGCTGGGACGGCCGCGGATGCAGGTGCCCAAGGCCATCGTCAACCAAGGCTCGCGGCGCATCTCCGAACGCGAAGGCATGCGCCTGGTGGCCTGCGACCAAGGCCACTTCGTCAGTGGTGTCCTCCCTCGGGAAACCTGGGAAATGACCCGTGAAGAGTGGCTGGCACGCCATGCAGCCGACTGAACAGGCCTGGCAAGGCGAGCTCTGGCTGGGCGCGGACTTCTGCCTCGTCGCCGGCACCACCGGCCATGCGCGACCCCACGCACACTACGCGCATCAAGTACTGATGGCTCGCGAGGGCGAGGTAAAGGCACTGATCGACGACCAGCCGCAGCAGGATTCGCTGCTGGTCATCGCCTCCAACCAGCGCCACGCGATACTCGACAGCGACCAGCACACGGTCACCCTGTTCGCCGAGCCGCTGGCCTTTGCGTTGGCCGATCTGGAGAGTGTTTGTCGACAGGCCGGGCCGAACCTGCAATCGCTGACGACACGCCTGAACGAACTGCCGCGCCGACAGCTCGACCCACGCCTGGAGAAGGCCCTGCAACGCATCCGCGCGCTGGACGACAGCGCCCTGCCCGCCCAGGCCCTGGCCGAGGAAGCCTCGCTCTCGCTGAGCCAACTGGAGCGGCTGTTCAGCGGTACGCTCGGCCTGTCGGTACGCCGCCTGGTGCTCTGGCAGCGGTTGCGCCAGGCACTGCGGCTGGCCATGGCCGGCGACAGCCTGACCGACGCCGCCATCGCCGCGGGCTTCGCCGATTCCGCGCATTTTTCCCGCAGCGTGCGCAGCCAGTTCGGCATCCGCGCCGACCTGACGCTGCGCCAGCTGAGGTTGCATCTACTCGACTAGCGCGCGGCGCAGCTCCGTCGGCAATGGCGCTGGCGAATGCGCAGCAGCAGCGCGGTGGAACGGCTCGGCGAGCTGCGCGATGTAGGCCACCGGGTAGTCGGGGCGGTCACCGATGCCCAGGTCGTCCTCGGCCAATTCGTAGTCCGGCAGATACAACGCAGTGCCCAGCAGGCGATCCCAGAAGCTGAAGAACAGCGCGAAATTCACGTCGCCCGCCGTGCCGTATTTCAGATGATGCAGGCGATGCAGCGGCGCCCAGGCAAACACATGGCGCAGCGCACCGATGCGCATGTCGACGTTGCTGTGCTGCAGCAGCAACTGGATGGCGATGGCGAATGCCAGCAACGCGGCAACCTCCACGGGAATACCCAGCAACAGCAATGGCAGCGTACCGCCGAGGGCTTCAAGCATCTGGTGCAGCGGGTGCTTCATCAGCCCATTGAACCCATACATGCGCGTGACGCTGTGGTGCACCGCATGCAGTCGCCACAACAGCGGCGAACGGTGGCTGGCGTAGTGCACCAGGGTGATGCCCAGGTCAGCGATCAACAGCGCTGCGAACAGTTGCAGCGCCAGCGGCCAATCCATTGGCCACAGGTCGAAATGCGGCAGCCACCGGGCCATCAACGCAATAGCTGCAATGCCCAGAGCGTTCAGCGTCTCGTTGACCAGCGCATGGATGAAGTCGCGAACGCCATCACCGTGGCTCGCGTTCCAACCCGTTCGACAGGGCCAGAGCCGTTCGGCGAGGAAGGCCAGCAGGATCGCCAATGGCAACAGCGCCGGCAGGCAGAGCAGCGATACGCCTTCACCGACCAGATAGAGAGCCAGGCCAATGAAGCCGAAGAAGAACGTGGGGGCGTAGAGGTATCGCATGGGGCAACTCCAGTGCAGTGGGAGCCGCCAGTGTTCCCGCCGCGCCGTCAGCCGCGCTTGAACAATCTGCGCATCTACCGGCTCATCGGCGCCAGGCACAACCCAGGGCGCTGAGCGCCAGAATCAGTGCCGCGCCGGCGTACGCCCAGAGCGCCGGCACCTGCGGCAGCAGCACGCCGGCGAGGATCGGCCCCAGCCCGGCGCCGATATCGCGCCACACCGCATTGCCGGCCAGCGCCTGGATGCGCGCCTGCGGGTTGCGTTGCGCCACCAGCGTCACCACCAGCGGCAGTTGAAGCGCGCGCAGCACCAGCACGAAGAAGGCTCCGATGAACAGCCAGTAGCTGCCGAACATCAGCAACGCCAGCGAGGTAGCCAGGGACAGCACCACCAGCATGCGCAACGCGCCGAAGCGATCCGCCAGGCGCCCGCCAAACGGGCTGAAGAGCATCTCGCTGAGGTAGCGCACCGCCATCAGGATGCCCGCCACCAGCACGCCGGTAGCACCCAGGTGGTTCTGCGCGTAGAGCGACAGGCCAAAGACGAACAGGCCGTCCAGGGTCACGCCTTCGATGAAGGACCAGGTGGCAATGCTGTCCGGCAGGCGCAGGCGGCGGCCGCTGCTGATGGGGATTTCATGTCCTTTGGCGGGCAGCGCGCGGGCGCGCCAGAGGCCGCACAGGGCTGCCACGCAGAGCACGAAAAACACGCTGCGCGGTCCGAAGGACTGCGCCATTACAGCCCCCAGCGGCAGCGCCAGCATCGGCCCGATGGACAGGGTCGCCCGCGAACGCCCGGCGCGCCGCGCGGCGCCTTGGGCTTCGGCGGTAGCGAGGGTCTGGGTGCTCAGGTTGAACGTGGCGAAGCACAGGCCCCAGACCAGGCGAAACACCAACAGCACGGCAAACCCGGAGAGGGTCGCCGAGGCCAGCGCGCAGGCCGCCGTCGCCAGCGCGGCAAGGCTGCAGGCAGCTCGATCGCCATGGCGGGCGTAGAAACGCACCACCCAACCATAGCCGACGATGCGCACCAGTCGATTCGCCGCCAGCAGGATGCCCGCTTCCACCAGGGTCACGCCAAAATCCGCCGCGTACATCGGCAGCAGCAGGTAGAGCAGCACGTCGGCGGGCAGGCACAGGCCGAGCACCTGGGCGGAGTTGCGCGAATCTCGGTCGGCCCGCAGCAGGGCAGGCGCGGAAGCGGACGACATGACAGCCTCGTGACAACGACGGGGGCCGCAGGATAACCCGCGCCCCGCCCCGCAGGACAAGCCTTACGCCCGCGCCGGCAGCTGTGCTATCGCGCGAGTGTGCGCAGGAAGGACGCGATCACCTGGCTGCTGCGGCGCTCGGCAAGGAAGTACAGGTAGGTCTCGGTGCACACCGGGTCGCCGCTGATGCGGATGACCTTCAGGCGCGGGTCGGCGATGTACTCCGCCTCGGATACCACGCCGATGCCGATGCCGCGGATCGCCGCCTCGCGCAGGGCTTCGCGACTGCCGATCTCCATGGCGATACGCGGCGTGACGTCGGCCTTGTCCAGCTCCTGCTCCAGCGCCACGCGCGTGGTCGAGCCCTGCTCGCGACGCAGCAGAGGCTGGCCCTGCAAGGCTTGCAGGCGGACTTCGTCGTGGCGCGCGAACGGATGGTCGACGTGAGCGAAGAGGATCACCGGGTGCCGCGCGTACAGCTGCGCGACAAAGGCCGGATCGTCATGCAGCCCGGCCAGCACGCCGACATCGGTGACGTAGTTCTCCAGGTCGGCGAGCACCGAGGCGGAGTTGCCGATGCGGATCGACACGTCGATCTGCGGGTAGTCGCGGCGATACAGGTCGACCATCTCGATCACATGAAACGGCCCTACTGCGCCGACCTTCAGTTGCCCCCGGTTGAGCTGGCCGGAGTCGCGCAGCAGGTTGGTCGCCTCGGATTCGAGCATCGACATCTGCTGGGCAATGGGCAGCAAGGCGCGGCCCACGGCGGTCAGCTCGATGCGACGGCCACGGCGGTGGAACAGCTCGACGTTGAACTCACGCTCCAGGCCCTGGACCTGCGTGGTCGCCGTCGGCTGGCTGAGGCCGATGGCCCGAGCGCCGGCACTGAAGCTGGCGTGGCGAGCCACGGCGAGGAAGGTGCGCAGGCGGGCAGTGGACATCCATAGCTCCTATCAATGGATTTGCGTGCAAACCCATATTGATTTGATGGCGTGACTGTCACATGACAGCCCTAGCGTTGGCGCTACCGAACATAACCTCCGGGTAACGCCATGACTTCGCTGACCAGACTGTTCCGCTTCGCCGTGTTGCCGCTCGCCTTCGCCTCCGCCCTGCTGCCCGCCGCCCAGGCACAGGACGTCCTTACCGTCGGCCTGATCCCCTCCGAGGATTCCCAGGCCATGATCAAGAGCAGCCAACTGGTGCTCGACCAGTTGCAGGAACGCCTGGGCATGCCGGTGAAGCCTTTCGTGGCCACCGACTACAACGGCGTGATCGAAGCCCTGCGCGCCGGCAAGCTGGATGTCGCCTACCTCGGGCCGTTCTCCTACGTGCTGGCGAACAAGGTGGCCGGCGCCGACGCCTTCGCCGTGGCGGTGACCAAGAAGACCGGTACAAGTGCCTACCACAGCCTGATCATCGCCCGGAAGGACAGCGGCATCCGCAGCCTGGACGACCTCAAGGGCCACACCTTCGCCTTCGTCGACCCCAGCTCGGCCTCCGGCCACCTGTTCCCCAAGGCGGGCCTGGAGCAGTCCGGGCATGACCCGAAGGCGCTGTTCTCGCGGGTGATCTTCTCCGGCTCCCACGACGCCAGCATCCTCGCCGTGGAGAACCGCAAGGTGGATGCCGCCGCCGTGGCCGACCGCATCCTCGCCGGTGCCGTCAGTTCGGGCCAGGTGCAGCAGGACGACTTCCAGGTCGTGTGGAAATCCGACGACATCCCCGAATCGCCCATGGTCTGGCGCAAGAATCTCGACCCGCAGCTGCAGAAGAAACTGGTTGCCGCGTTCGCCTCGATCAAGGACGTGCCGTGGGGCGACCAGGGCATGCTCAATGGCTTCCAGCCGACCAATGATGCCGCCTACAACGTCGTGCGCGACACCGCCCAGGTGCTCGACCTCGACCTGCGGAGCCTGAAATGATCCGCGTCGCCCAACTGACCAAGGGCTACGGCGACAACCCGGTACTGCGCGGGA
The DNA here is from genome assembly GCF_057444315.1 of Pseudomonas sp. PVC-3-1. Lineage (NCBI taxonomy): Bacteria > Pseudomonadati > Pseudomonadota > Gammaproteobacteria > Pseudomonadales > Pseudomonadaceae > Pseudomonas > Pseudomonas sp. PVC-3-1. The sequence continues at coordinate 3,476,151 of NZ_CM172023.1, read as the reverse complement.
TCGACCTGCGCATCGAGGCCGGCGAGTTCGTGGTGATCCTCGGTCAGTCCGGCGCCGGCAAATCCACCCTGCTGCGCTGCATGAACCGCCTGGCGCAGGCCGACGGCGGCGAATTGCAGGTGGCCGGCGTAGACGCCATGCAGGCCCGCGACACCCGCGAACTGCGCCGGCGAGTGGCGATGATCTTCCAGCACCACAACGTGGTACCGCGCCTGTCGGTGCTGAAGAACGTGCTCACCGGGCGCCTGGGGTGCGTCGGCACCCTCGCCTCGGTGCTGCAACTGTTCAGTCGCGACGATGTCGCCCTGGCCCGCGAATGCCTGCGTCGGGTGGAGCTGGAGCACAAGGCCGAGGCACGCACTGATTCACTCTCCGGCGGGCAGATGCAGCGCGTGGGCATCGCCCGCGCGCTGGCCCAGCGGCCGCAGGTGATCCTCGCCGACGAGCCGGTCGCCAGCCTCGACCCGAAAACCGCGCAGCTGGTCATGCACTACCTGCGCGAAGCCAGCCGCACCCTGGGCATCACCGTGGTGTGCAACCTGCACCAGGTGGACCTGGCGCGGGAATTCGGCGACCGCATCGTCGGCCTGGCCAACGGCCGCCTGGTGTTCGACGGCACCCGCGAGCAGCTGGATGACTCGGCCCTGCGGCGCATCTACCAGCAACGCCCAAGCAGCGAGGCGACCGCTTACCAGGCGGCCGCCCGCGCGGTCTACGCCAGCGAAACAGGAGCCGGAGCATGAACCTGCGCAGCCACCACTGGATGGTCGACACGCCCCACACCAAACGCGGCTGGCTGACCACCGGCGCCGCCGTGCTGGCAGTGCTCTACCTGCTGCACTGGAGCGCCGAGGGCGCCCAGTTGAGCTGGAGCGAACTGGCCAGCGGCCTGCCGCAGATCGGCGACTTCCTCAGCCGCTCGCTGCCGCCGGACCTGAGCATCCTGCCGAGCCTCTGGGGGCCGGCGCTGGAAACCTTGCAGATTGCCCTCTGGGGTACGCTGCTGGGCATCGTGCTCGCCGTGCCGCTGGGCTTCCTCGCCGCCCGCAATCTGCACGGCAACCGCTGGCTCTACCTGGCTACGCGACAACTGCTCAACGTCATCCGCAGCATCAACGAGCTGATCCTCGCCCTGGTATTCGTCTCCGCCGTGGGCCTGGGTCCCTTCCCCGGTGTACTGGCCCTGGCGCTGCACGGCGTGGGCATGCTCGGCAAGTTCTTCGCCGGGAGCATCGAGGAGATCGACCAGGGCCCCATCGAGGCGCTGCAGGCCACCGGTGCGCGGCCCTTGCAGGTCATCGTGTTCGGTGTGCTGCCGCAAGTGATCACCGCCTGGATCGCCGTGGTGCTCTACCGCTTCGAGGTCAACCTGCGCTCGGCTACCGTGCTCGGCATGGTCGGCGCCGGCGGCCTGGGTTTCGAGCTGGTGAGCAGCCTGAAGCTGTTCAAGTACCAGGAGACCGCCACCTGCATCGTCGTCATCACGGTCATGGTGGTGCTCGCCGACCTGCTCTCCAACCGCCTGCGCCACGCCATCCAGGGTAACGGGCGGCACTGAGCGCGCCCCTCCCCAGCCCCTTCTCACGCCACAACCTCCCGCCACGTGCGCCTTCCGGGCGCGCGCCGGGCAGGCTCACGCCCGGAGTTACTGCAAGATGCCCGCACCCGCCGTTATCGGTCTGGCCGATGCCCACCTGCGATCAATCGATTGGAACGAAACCGACGAGGCCCCGAGCATGGCCGCACGTTCAAACAACAACAAGGAACTGCCCATGCCTGCCCGATTCCATAATCCGGTCGCCACCGTTTTCGGCGGCGGCAGCCTGGACCACATCGCCGAGCTGTGCGACGGCAAGGTCGCCCTGGTGACTTTCCCCGAAGCCGCACAACTGGGCTTGATCGAGCGCGTCCGCCACCTGCTGGGCGAACGCCTGGCCTACGTCATCGACGACGTGCAACCCAACCCTGACGTGGCCTGGCTGCGCGATGTGCATGAGCGTTTCTGGCGTGAAGCAGCCGATTGCAACACCGTCTTCGCCCTCGGCGGCGGCAGCGCCATCGACACCGCCAAGGCGCTGATCGTCGGCACCGCGTCCGGCCGTTTCGACGAGCTGCTCGACCTGCTGGCCGCCGGCAAGCCCTTCGTCCCGGCCCGGCACAAGACACTGATCGCCGCGCCGACCACCGCCGGCACCGGCAGCGAAGTGACGCCCTGGGCCACCATCTGGGACGCGCAGCAACAGAAGAAATACTCCCTGCACCTGGACTGCACCTGGCCGAAAATGGCACTGATCGACCCGGACCTGATGCTCAGCGTGCCCGCCGGGGTGACCGTATCCACCGGGCTGGACGCGCTGTCCCACGCGCTGGAATCGATCTGGAACCACAACGCCAACCCAATCTCCGACACCTTTGCCGTCTCCGCCATCGAAGACATCCTCGACTGCCTGCCGCGCCTGCAGCAGGACCTTTCCAGCCGCGAACTGCGCTCGCGCATGGCGCTGGCCGCGCTGAAGGCCGGCATGGCCTTCTCCAACACCAAGACCGCGCTGGCCCACTCCATCTCCTACGAGATGACCCTGCGCCACGGCCTACCCCATGGCATCGCCTGCTCCTTTACCCTGCCACTGGTGCTGGGCCTGGCCTGGGGCCGCGACGCCGACCGCGACCGCGTGCTGCAACGCGTCTTCGGCAGCGACCTCAACGGCGCCCAGCAGCGCCTGCGTGAATTCCTCCATCGCCTCGGGGTCAAGACCGAGTTCGGCGACTATGGCGTCACGACCGCCGAGGCCGAAGCGATGATCGATTTCGCCATGCAGGGCGCACGCGGCCGCAACTTCATCGGCTCGCAAGCCGCCTGAGGTCGTCCTTTACCGGGCGGCCCTGGCTGCCGCCTTTTCCTGTTGCACCGAAAACCTATTGCACCGAAGAAGAGTGCCGACACGCCGAGCCTTGCGCCGGCGCGAGCGAACAAGAAGGAAAACCGCCATGAACCGTGCACAAACCCTGCCTGGCCTTGAGTCATCCGTGTCGCCCTTCCGCGTGGCGCAGTGGCGCATGCTGCTCGCCGCGATGTTCTGCTACCTGTTCTTCTATACCGGCCGCCAGACCTTCGGCTTCGCCATCCCCGGTATCCAGGCCGAGTTCGGCCTGAGCAAGGAAACCCTCGGCTGGGCCTCCAGCGCGATGCTCTGGATGTACGCCATCGGCCAGGCCATCAACGGCAACCTCGCCGACAAGTTCGGCGGCCGGCGCATCATGAGCCTGGGCGCGGTGCTGTCCTGCGGCGCCAACTGGGTCACCAGTTTCGCCGGCGGCTTCGGCAGCCTGATCCTGCCGTGGGGCATCAACGGCTACTTCCAGGCCCTGGGCTGGGCGCCGGGCAGCCGCCTGCTGTCGAACTGGTGGAGCGCCGCCGAGCGCGGCAAGGTCTACGGCTTCTATGTGTTCGCTGCCGGCTGCGCTTCGGTGCTGTCGTACGTCACCTCGGTGGTGGTGATCGACGTCCTGCACCTGGAATGGCGCTGGATCTTCCGCCTGCCGGTATTGCTGATGCTCGCCGGCGGCATCGTGTTCTACCTCGTGGCCCGCGAACGCCCGCAGGACATGGGCTTCGAGCCACTGGCCGACACCGGCGTGGCGAACGCCGAGGACCGCTCCAGCGAAGCGGCCCACGGTGAAGAGGAAACCTCGACCCAGCGCTACCTCGCCGTGCTGAAGAACCCGCGGCTGCTGGTGGCGGCGCTTTCGCTGGGCTTCCAGAACGCCGCGCGCTACGGGCTGATCGTCTGGGTGCCGGTGCACTTCCTCGGCGCCGACTGGCAGAAGGGCCAGAGCTTCATCGACCCGAAGTGGATCACCATCGCCCTGCCGGTCGGCATGGCCGTGGGCGCGCTGAGCAACGGCTGGGTGTCCGATCGCCTGTTCGGCAGCAAGCGCTACCGCGCCATCGTGCTCTACATGGTGCTCGGCGCACTCACCAGCCTATGGATGTGGAGCCTGCCAGCGCACAGCGGCATCGGCCTGCTCGCGCTGTTCCTCTGCGGCTTCTTCGTCTACGGCCCGGCGTCGAGCTTCTGGGCGCTCTGCCCGGACCTGGTCGGCGCGCGCCGCGCTGGCACCGCAACGGGGATCATGAATTTCTCGTCCTATCTCTTCGCGGGTCTGGCCGAACCCCTGATCGGTCGCATGCTGGACACGACGGGCAATACTTCACTGATCTTCATCGTGGTCACCACGGCCTGCGTATGCAGCGCGGTGGTCGCCCTGTTCGTCCGGCGCTGAGGGCACGGCCATGCGGCAAGCCCTCCTGAAAGACTTCCTGCTGATAAAGAGAACTCATGTACCAGTACCACAAGTGGTTGCGCTCCTTTCATGCCGTGGCCCGCACCGGCAGCTTCACCCAGGCGGCGACGCTGCTGAGCGTCGGCCAGCCGACCATCAGCGAGCAGGTCAGCGGCCTGGAGAAGCGCTTCTCGGTGGAGCTGTTCCACCGGAGGGGGCGCTTCATCGAGCTGAGCCCGGCTGGGGAGCAGCTCTACGCGATCACCCAGGGCCTGTTCGGCCAGGAGGACGAAGCCTTGCAACTGCTGCAGAGCTTCCAGCAGCGCAAGCAGGGCATGTTGCGCCTCGGCGCAGTGTCGCCGCCGATCGCCATGAGCCTGACCTACTCGCTGATGCAGCGCTACCCCGACATCGAGCTGGAAACTTCCTTCACCAGCGAGGCTGGCACCCTGGAGCGGCTGTACAACTTCGACATCGACGTGGCGATCCTCGCCCTCTCGGAGTTCGACCAGCGCCTGAGCACGCAGCTGTACCGCACCTGCCCGATCCTCGCGGTGGTGCGCGACGACCATCCGTGGGCGCAGCAGGCATCGGTCAGCGTGCAGGAGATCGCGAAGGAACGTGTGGTGCTGCGCGAGCCGGCCTCGCGCACCCGCCAGCAGGTGGAGGAAGGCTGCCGGCAGCACGGTGTGGAACTGGACTGCGCCATGCAGCTGAACAGCCGCGAGGCCATCGTCCATGCGGTGGTGCACGGCATCGGGGTCGGCTTCGTCTCCGCGGTGGAGTACGCCGACCGGCCCGGCACGCGCTCCATCGCCTTCGCCGAGGACCCGTTCCACATCGACTACTACCTGTGCTGCCTGGGCATCCGCCGCAAGCGGCCGATCATCGCCGAGCTGTTCGACTCCACAGTCTGATCGTCACGCCGAACAACCCCTGAAACCGCGAGCCCGCCACGAAAGCGGGCGGGCCGCGCTCACCCTGCATTTCACCCAGAATCCCCTCACAGGAGCACCACCATGCATTACCAGCAACCCCAGCAACTGCAGGCCGCCATCCTCGACTGGGCCGGCACCGTGGTCGATTTCGGCTCCTTCGCGCCGACCCAGATCTTCGTCGAAGCCTTCGCCGAATTCGGCGTGCAGGTCAGCCTGGAAGAAGCCCGCGGCCCGATGGGCATGGGCAAGTGGGACCACATCCGCACCCTGTGCGACATCCCCGCCATCGGCGAGCGCTACCGCGCGGCGTTCGGTCATCTGCCTACCGACGACGACGTCACCGCCATCTACGAACGCTTCATGCCGCTGCAGATCGAGAAGATCGCCGAGCACTCGGCACTGATCCCCGGCGCGCTGGACGCGATTGACACGCTGCGCAAACAGGGACTCAAGATCGGTTCCTGCTCCGGCTACCCGGCGGTGGTCATGGAAAAGGTCGTCGCCCTGGCGAAGACCAACGGCTACATCGCCGACCATGTCGTCGCCACCGATGAAGTGCCCAATGGTCGGCCGCACCCGGCGCAGGCGCTGGCCAACGTCATCGCCCTGGGCATCAGCGACGTCGCGGCCTGCGTGAAGGTCGACGATACCTGGCCGGGCATCCTCGAGGGCCGCAGCGCCGGCATGTGGACCGTGGCGCTGACCTGCTCGGGCAACGCCCTGGGCCTGACCTATGAGCAGTACAAGGCGTTGCCGGCACAGAAGCTGGAACAGGAACGCCAACGCATCGGCCAGATGTTCGAAGGCTCGCGTCCGCACTACCTGATCGACACCATTGCCGAACTGCCGGCGGTGATCGCCGATATCAATGCACGACTGGCGCGGGGAGAAATGCCGCAGAGCTGCTGACGAGCGGACCCGCGCTTTTCGTAGGAGCCCGCTTGCTCGAGAACCAACCACGTCGTGGAAGCCGGTTCGCGAGCAAGCTCGCTCCTACAGGGAAGTGCCGTGCCCAATGAAACGAAGCTGTCTTCGGGCATATCGGCGCGGTGACGTCCCGCCCCTCTCTCCCTGAGGGAAAACAGTCTGCTCTGGCTTACTGCCGCGAATACGGCGGATAGCGGTCGCCTGGCACACGCCGCTGCTTCTGCGGGTCGGGGCCGTCCTGCGGTGCATGGGGTGGATGCGGCGGGTCAATCTGCGGATCGGCCAGGTCCGGCGAATCCGGGTCGAAGCCCAGCTCCGGGTCCACCTTGCGCGACCCGCCAGGCGGGCCTTCGCGCTTGGGATAGCCGGGCAGCCCGCGCTGGTCGCCGGGGCCTGACTGCGACGGCCAGCGCTCGGGCGCGACCGAGGGGCGTTGTCTGATTTCACCGTGACCTTTCATGCTCACCTCCAGCGGTTCGGGCAATGGCATCGCGGTTGACGCGGTGCCGCGCGGAAGGTTTCAGCCGATTGCCGGACGGTACCGCCTGCGGGTTCGTCGAGGCGCGCAACCCGCGATCTAGACCATGGTCGCAAAGACCCACCCGCTCATCTGTGACACCTTCGCGCGCTTTTTTAGCGCCCCGGAGTCACCGCATGCCCTCGCCCCTCTCCTCCAGCCCGCTCACTCGCCTGAGCGCCCTTGCCCTGCTAGGCGGCATCGCCGCCCCGGCCAGTGCCGATTTCCTGGAGGACAGCAGCGCGCGCCTGGAATCGCGCACCTTCTACTTCAACCGCGATTTCCGCGATGGCAGCTCATCCAACCCGCAGGGCGCCTCCAAGCGCGAGGAAACCGCGCAGGGCTTCATCCTGAATGTGCAGTCGGGCTATACCGAAGGCACTGTCGGCTTCGGCGTCGACGCCCTCGCCATGCTCGGCGTCAAGCTCGACTCCAGCCCCGCCGACAGCAACAGCGGCCTGCTGCCCTCCAGCGGCCATGACCCGCGCCACTCCGCAGACCAGTACGCCAAGGCTGGCGTCACCGGCAAACTGCGCGTCTCCCACACCCAGTTCAAGTACGGCGCGATGCTGCCGGACATGCCGCTGCTCAAGTACAACGACGGCCGCCTGCTGCCCAACATGTTCCACGGCGCGCAGCTGACCAGCGAAGAAATCGCCCACCTCAAGCTCACCGCCACGCGGCTGGAACGCTACACCGCGCGCGACTCCACCGACGCCCAGGACGTACGCCTGAACTGCAAGAACAAGCGCTACCCCTGCGACACCACCGGCAACCGCTTCGACTCCTACCAGGCCGACTACCAGATCAGTGACCAACTGCTGCTGCAATACGCCCAGGGCGGGCTGGAGAACGTCTACCGCCAGCGCTACGTCGGCGTGGTTGGCAAACAGGCGGTGGGTGCCGGCAAAGTCACCGCCGACCTGCGCTGGTTCGACAGCGACGACGACGGCTCGGCCCGCGCCGGCGAAATCGACAACCGCGCGCTGAGCCTGCTGCTGTCCTATGCCCAGGGCGGCCACACCCTCAGCGCCGGCTGGCAGCGCATGAGCGGCGACAGCTCCATGCCCTACCTCGACGGCAGCAACCCCTACCTCGCCAACTATGTGCAGGTGAACGACTTCGCCAACGCCCAGGAGCGCTCCTGGCAACTGCGCTACGACTTCGACCTGAAAAGCGTCGGCGTGCCCGGCCTGAGTTTCATGACCCGCTACGTCAACGGCGACCACATCGCCCTGGCCAATGGCGACGAAGGCAAGGAATGGGAGCGCGACGTGGAGTTCAAGTACGTCATCCAAAGCGGAACCTTCAAGGACCTCAGCCTGCGCCTGCGCAACGCCACCTACCGCACCAACTACGAACAATCGGCGCGCGACGTAGACGAAGTACGCCTGATCGCCAGCTACAACTTCTCGATTCTCTGAGGCCCGAGCTTTCGCTAGCCCATGACATAAGGGTGAGGGTGAGGGCCAACCCAGGCGCGGAGGTATCTCGCGGGAGAAACTGTCTTCTGCTGAAAATCAGTGCCCAGGACTGCCCTCTCCCCCGCCCTCTCCCTGAAGGGAGAGGGAGCAGATCGTGCCAGCTGTGGAACAGCGCATGAGGTGTAGGAGCGAGCTTGCTCGCGAACTGGCTCGGCACCAGCGCCACATGAACCACCGCCGACCATGACCCGCCGGGCCGCTTCATATTGCCGGCCCGGCGGGCTTCGTCTTACTTCTTGGCGGTCAGCGTGCTGTAGCTGGTGATGAGGTTGCGGTAGTCCGGAATGTGGTTGGAGAACAGCGCGGCGAGGCCTTCGATGTCGTTGCGCCAGTCGCGGTGCAGCTCACAGGCCACGCCGAACCAGGTCATCATCTGCGCGCCGGCAGCTTCCATGCGGCGCCAGGCGGCGTCACGGGTGACTTCGTTGAAGGTGCCCGAGGCATCCGCCACTACGAACACGTCGAAGCCCTCCTCCAGCGCTGACAGCGCCGGGAAGGCCACGCAGACCTCGGTGACCACGCCAGCGATGATCAGCTGTTTCTTGCCGGTGGCCTTCACCGCCTTGACGAAATCCTCGTTGTCCCAGGCGTTGATATTGCCGGGCCGGGCGATGTAGGGCGCGTCGGGAAACAGGTCTTTCAGCTCCGGCACCAGCGGGCCGTTGGGGCCGCTCTCGAAGCTGGTGGTGAGAATCGTCGGCAATTTGAAGTACTTGGCCAGGTCGGCCAGCGCCAGGACGTTGTTCTTGAACTTGTCCGGTTCGATGTCCCGCACCAGCGAGAGCAGACCGGCCTGGTGATCGACCAGCAGAACGGCGGCCTGGGTCTTGTCGAGACGGACGTAGGGCTTGCTCATGGCATTTCCTCTTGGCAATGGAAGCCCGACCGGAGCCGGGCAAGGGTGGGATCAGCGTTGGGAGTCCAATACTTCGTGTTCGCTCACGACCTGCTGGGCCTTGGTGTAGCTTTCGATCAGCAGGCGGTAGTGCGGGAAGATCAGGCTGTAGGCCTCAGCCCACTGCGCGGCATCGGGGCGATTCCAGGTGCGCTGGATTTCCGAGGCAACGGCGGCGGTATCCATCGGCACCACACCGGCCTGGACCACACGCGCCAGGGTGATTTCCTGCGCGGCCTTGGAATAGGTGCCGGAGGCGTCGATAACGGCGAACACCTTGTAGCCGGCGTTGACTGCGGCAATCGCGGGGAAGGCCATGCACACGCTGGTGATCGTGCCGGCGATGACCAGGGTGTTCTTGCCGGTGGCTTTCACAGCGGCGACGAATTCGGGGTTGTCCCAGGCATTGATTTCCCCCTTGCGCGCCACGTACTGCGCATGGGGCGCGGCTTCGTGGATCTCGGGAATCAGTGGCCCGTTGGGGCCCTGCGGCACCGAGGCGGTGGTGATTACCGGGATCTTCGCCAGCGTAGCGATCCTGGCGAGAGTGATGGCGTTGTTGCGCAGCTCGGTCATGGGCATGTCCTTGACCGTCTGGAACAGACCGCTCTGGTGGTCGATGAGCAGCATGGCGGTGTCGTCGGGATCGATCACCGGGCGCTGGCCGTTGAAGTTGGCAATCTGGTTGAAGTTGCTCATTTCGAGGGCTCCATGAAGGGCATCCGGCCCATAAAGCCCGCGCCTCCTGCGCGGGTGTTCATCCAGACTAGGCGACGCCTGAGTCCGGGGTGTGACATCAACGGGTCATCTGTCCGAAACGTCCGCTCTGGACGTCGGTAATGGCCTGCTGGATTTCGCTTTCGCTGTTCATCACGAAAGGGCCGTAGCCGACGATGGGCTCGTTCAGCGGCTCACCGCTGAGCAGCAGCACCAGGGCATCGCTCTCGGCTTCCAACTGCAGGCTGTCGCCGCGCCGGTCGAACAGCGCCAGCTGGCCTTCGCGCAGCGTTTCACCACTGCCCAGGCGAATGTTGCCGCGCAGCACCACCAGGGCGGTGTTGCGCCCGGCCTTGACGACCAGCTCCAGCGGACGGCCGGGCTGCAGGCGCAGATCCCAGACATCCAGCGGGCTGAAGGTGTGGGCCGGGCCGGCGTGGCCGGCGTAGTCACCGGCGACAACCCGCAGGCTGCCGGCGCCGTCGGCCAGTTCGATGCGTGGGATATCGCCAGCCAGCAGGGTCTGGTAGGCCGGTGCAGTGCGCTTGTGGCGGGCCGGCAGGTTCACCCAGAGCTGGGCCATGTGCAGGTTGCCGCCGCTGCGGGTGAAGTCCGGCGAGTGGTATTCCTCGTGGAGGATGCCGTCGCCGGCAGTCATCCACTGCACGTCGCCGGGACCGATGCGACCGCCACCGCCGCTGGAGTCGCGGTGTTCCAGTTCGCCTTCGTAGACCAGGGTCACGGTCTCGAACCCGCGGTGCGGATGCTGGCCGACGCCGCGACGCACCGTGCTGGGGCCGAAAGCATGGGGGCCGGCGTGGTCAAGTAGCAGGAAGGGACTGAGGTGCTCACCCAGGCTGTCGTAGGAAAACAGCGTACGAACCGGAAAGCCGTCGCCGACCCAGTGCGGCCGGGCGGCGCTGTAGATGCCAAGAATCTGTTTCATGAGGTGCCTCCTGTAGTGCATGGAGGCGAGAATACGGATGGAACAATTGCCCCGGTAGTCGGCAAAAATTACTATCAGTGTTCCATGAGAGGAACACCGAAATGGACGATCTCAACGACCTCTATTACTTCGCCCAGGTGGTGGAACACGGCGGTTTCACCTCGGCCGGCCGCGCCCTGGACGAGCCCAAGTCGAAGCTGAGCCGGCGCATCGCCGCGCTGGAAGAGCGCCTGGGCGTGCGGCTGATCCAGCGCTCGACGCGGCATTTCTCGGTGACCGAGATCGGACAGGTGTTCTACCGGCACTGCGTGGCGATGCTGGTGGAAGCGGCGGCCGCCACCGAGGCCGTCGAGCAGCACCGCTCCGAACCTCGCGGGGTGGTGAACCTGAGCTGCCCCACGGCACTGCTGAACTTCTGGGTCGGGCCGATGCTGGCGCGCTTCATGGTGCAGTACCCACTGGTGGAGTTGCATGTGCAGAGCACCAACCGCCAGGTGGACTTGATCCAGGAAGGCATCGACATCGCTCTGCGGGTGCGCTTTCCGCCGCTGGAAAGCAGTGATCTGGTGATGAAGGTGCTGGGCGAAAGCCGGCAGCGTGTGGTCGGTGCCCCGGCTTTGCACGAGCGCCTGCCGGCAAGGCCGACGCCCGCCGATGTCGCCGCCCTGCCGACGCTGCACTGGGGCGTAGTGCAGCGCGAATACCACTGGCAACTGGACGGCCCCGGCGGCGCCAGTGCGCAGGTGCGCTACCGGCCGCGAATGGTCACGGACGATCTGGTCGCCCTGCGCCAGGCCGCGCTGGCAGGCGCCGGCGCGGTGCATATACCCGCCGTGGTGGTGTGCGAAGACCTGAACGACGGCAAGCTGGTGAACCTGCTGCCCGACTGGGCGCCACGCACCGGTGTGGTCCATGCGGTGTTCCCTTCGCGGCGCGGACTGCTGCCGTCGGTACGAACCTTGCTGGATTTCCTCGGCGAGGAATTCGAGAGGAGCGACATGTCGTGAAAGTTCGCACTTCAACCTTCGACGCCGGTCCACTCAGGAGAAATACGAGTCGAGAATATGACGAGCTTTTCTTCGGAAGAGCCTGACATACCTTTTCAGCGACCAATCCTTACCATTTGTCGACATAAATGCCGTAACCACTTCATCTGGTTGGGAATCTCTGATTAATGTCTACTCTGAAAACTGTTGGAAGATTGTCGAGGAGCAGCCGGTATGGCTAAAAATCTGAAAGAGCGAGCAACGGTCATCTGCCGCCTCGACGACAAGATTCTCTTCGTGCGCAAATCCAAGTCGAAATGGAATCTTCCCGGCGGCCGCATCGAGGCCGACGAACGCCCCGGCCAGGCCGCCACGCGCGAGCTGATAGAGGAAACCGGGCTGACCATCGAGCAGATGAACTACGTGGCGCCGCTGGAGCTGTACCAGACGCTGCACTACGTGTTCGAGACGCCAGTCGACCCGGCGCAGCAGCCCACCCCGCTGAACGAAATCGCCGACTGCCGCTGGTTCACCCCCGAGGAAGCGAGCAAGCGCAATATCAACAAGTCGGTGCGGCGCCTGCTGCGCTCGTGCCTGAGCAAAGAGGCCGGCTGATGCCGGCCTTTTTCATTCGCCAGGATTACTGAATACGACGGCTAACCAGGACCAGGTCATCCGCCGGAGCTTTCAGCCTTCTCCGCCCTCGCCGATCCAGCGCTTGCGTGCATTCAGGTAGGCAGCCAGGTCGCCGTAGCCCAGGCGTTCGGCAATGCGCGTGCGGCTTTCACCTTGCAGTTCCAGGTGTTGTTCCAGCTCCTTGCGCACCTGGTCGAGCAATTCGCGAAAGCCCATGCCCTGCTCCGCCAACCGCCTGCGCAGGGTCCGCGGGCTCTGGTGCAACTGGTCTGCAACGCTTTCCAGCGCCGGCACCTCGCCATGTTCGAGCATGCGCCGGACGATCCCGGCGGCCCTGGCTGCCCAGCCGCTGAGTTGGCGCATACGGGCGAGCCGGCGATCAAGCTCCATCGTGAGCAACTCCACCAGGCCGGCGTGGCGCCCCTGTAGCGGCAAGGCGAGCGTCTGCGCGTCGAAATACAACCGGTTGCAGGAACTGCCGAACTCGACTCGCTCACCAAACCACTGCCGGTACTGCGCGTGGTACTCGGGCCGGGCATGGACGAAGCTGGCGCGCACCGGTATGACGGAGCAGCCGGTGGCACGGCGCAATTGCGTCACGGCCATCACGCTGTAGTGCTCCAGCAGATAACGGCTCAGCGGCTCGGGGGCGTCGATGATCAGTTCGACGGCGACGGTGTCGCCCTCTTCCAGCAGGCGAAAGGTATCGGTGTCCGCAGCCAACGGGGCGTAGCGCACCCAGCAGAGCACCGCCTGGCGTACATCGGCGCAGAACTGCGCGAGGTGGGCGATCACGTGCCAGTCCTGCGGGGTGAACTGGCCGAACAGCTGCAGCCCGATGGCGGGTTCAAGGCTCGCCGCTTCCAGCCATAACTGTTCGAGCTCGACCAGGCTGTAGTCACTGTGACGACGCGCGCGGTGGCTGCTCAGGTAACGCTCCAGCACCTGGCCGAGCGGGCCGCGGTGGTAGCGCTGCGCCGCAGGGTTGGCCAGTTCTCCGGTGTTTCTGTCCTTTTCGCGCATGGGTCGCCGCTCGGTCCTGGGTTCTGATGGGCACGCCTTGTCCCATTGGACCCGAACCGAGAGTGTCATGACTACAACAACAATGCTGCTCGACAATCCGACCGTGATCGTGGCGGGGATCTTCCTCGCATTCATTGCCCTGGAGATGGCCCGCGCCACCTTTCGCCAACCCCGCGGCCAGCGCCGCGACGCGCTGATCGAGATATTCGGCTCCAGCCTGCTGCTGGCGGTGACCTTCCCGCTGGTGATGTGGGCCAGCGGCGCCCTGCTCGACCTCGCCTTCCCCGCCGCCGCCGGCTCCCTGGCGGGCATCCCCTGGCTGGCCGGTTTCGCGCTGTTCCTGCTGTTCGACGACATGACCCAGTACTGGTGGCATCGCCTGGCTCACCGCGTGCCATTCCTCTATGCCTTGCACCGCGCCCACCATTCCGCGCCGTACATGAGCATCCGCATCGTTTACCGCAACAACAGCTTCTATTACCTGCTGATGCCGGGCCTGTGGTTCTCCGGCGCGCTGATCCACATGGGGCTGGCGAACGTCTATTACGTCTACCTGATCGTGAAGATGTGCGTGATCTTCGGCGCCCACAGCAACCTCGCCTGGGACGACAAGCTCTACCGCATCCGCGCGCTGCGCCCGCTGATGTGGCTGCTGGAGCGGACCATCTCCACCCCCGCCACCCATTCCGCCCACCATGGCCTGAACGCCGATGACGGCGTGACCTACTACAAGGGCAACTTCGGCAACCTGCTGTTCTTCTGGGACGTGCTGTTCGGTACGGCGAAGATCACCCGGCGCCGCCCGCAGGCCTATGGCATCGAGGACCTGGCGCCAGTGAGCTGGCAGGAAGAGGTGTTCTGGCCGGTGGTGCGCACTCGTGCGCCGGCCAGTGGCAAGGACGTGGCGGCGGAGGTGGCACGATGAACCCGAGTATCGTACTGATCGCCGGCTCCAGCCAGTTGGACAGCCAGTCGGCAAAGGTCGCCCGCTACCTTGCCGGGCGCCTGGAAAGCCTGGCGTTGTGCGGCTGGGCGCAGGTAATCGACCTTGGCGCCGATCCCCTGCCGTTATGGCCGGCGCCGGACACCCGGGACAGTTGGCCGCAGTACCGCGAGCTGCTGCGCGAGGCCGACGCGCTGGTGGTTATCGCCCCGGAATGGCACGGCATGGCCTGCCCGGCCCTGAAGAACTTCTTCCTTTATGCCGGACTGCGTGAACTGGGCCATAAGCCGGCTCTGCCGGTGGGGGTTTCCGCCGGCCTGGGCGGCGCCTATCCACTGGCCGAACTGCGCGCCTCCAGCTACAAGAACAGCCGCATCGCCTACCTGCCGGAGCAACTGGTGGTGCGCCGCGTCGAAGCCATGTTCAACGCCGGTCACCCTACTGATGAGGACGACCAGCGCCTGCGCGAACGCGCCGACTGGGCGCTGCACATGCTCTGCCAGTATGCGGCCGCGCTGCGCGGGGTCCGCGAGCGGATCGACCTGCAGAACCCGGCCTACGCCAACGGTATGTGACGAGCCGGGAGGATGCGCGGGAAGGCGCTTCAAGGTATCTTCTGCGCCTTCCTACAAAAACTTCGACAGGATTCGTCTCCCGATGCTTCGCGCCGCCCTGCTCTGTGCCACCGCGCTGTGCTCCAGCCTGACTTTCGCCAAGGTCGAGGTGAAGCCGGTGCAGCATTCCAAGGTCGGCGAGGTGCTGGCGGTGCGGATCAGCGAAGACATCGCTCCGGGCGACTACGAGCGCCTGTTCAAGGGGCTGCTGGCCAACCCGGGCAAGTTCGCGCGCAAGGTGGCCCTGCTGGACAGCATCGGTGGCAGCGCCGCCGAGTCGATCAAGATGGGCCGCCTGCTGCGCGAATCCGGCTTCGAGACGCTGGTGCCGACCAACAGCGTCTGCCAGGGCTCCTGCGTCTACCTGCTGGCCGCCGGCAAGCACCGCACGGTGCGCGGCTATGTGGGCCTGCACCGCCCCTACTACCCCGCTGGCGATTCGTCCCAGGCGGCGGGCAGCTACAACGCCCGCAGCTACTTCCGCGACATGGACATTCCGCTGGAACTGGCTGACACCATGCAGAGCATCGACCCGCAGCGCATGCGCGTGCTGACTCCGCAGGAATTGCAGCGTTACCGCCTGGGCGCGACGCCCAGCCAGATCAGCGCCCGCTGACGTTCAGCGGCCACTGGTCGGCATCGAGGTAACCCAGCAGGCGCGGATTCTTGTCTGCCTCGCTGAGCACGAACAGCGTGGAGGCATAGTCCGGCGTCGCCGGATCATCCACGCTCACTGAATGTTCCAGGTCCTCGATGCACTCACTGTGGGTCACCAGGATCAGGTTGCGGTGCGCGACCTTGTGCTGCAGCGCCTGGCTGAGCATCGAGCCTTCGCACTTGTACAGCCAGGGCTGCTCCACCGGCGCGCGGTCGAACATCGAGGAAGCGGTCTGCACAGCGCGGACCTGGTCGCTGCTGAGGATGTCCGCGTTGGCCAGGCCGAGCGCGGCGAAGTCCTGGCCGATCTCGTGGGCGCTCTGGCCACCGCGCACGGTGATGCCGTCGACGCTCCCCATGCAGGGCGCGCTGGAGCGATCGCAACGCTCGGCGTGACGCACCAGGATGATCAGGTCGCCCTGCTGCCAGTGTTCGCGCAGTTCCGCCTGGCGCTTGGCGTCCCCCACCAGCGGCGTCGGCCGGGAGAAGTCCAGGGGCAGGAAGCCGCTGAGCAGCGCAATTACTGGGAGGATTGCCAGCAGAGATAGCCAACCGCGGGACAATGAGCTGAGGAATTTCGGGATGGGCATGGGTTCGGCCGTGCTACTGGGAAGAAGTCCGCATCCGTTTCCCGCCACGAAGGAGGGAGGCCCGACCCATCCCTGGGATGTCCATCGCACTGCGGGGTTGTCAGATGGCGGGCAAGCAAACCCTATCGCCGGAATCGTGAAGAACCCGTTATGAATTGCTGAAGAATCCGTCTCTGTCGGAAATGACCGTCCGTCGTCCGGCCGCTTTCGACCATGCGGCTGACGCATTCGGTCGGATCAACGTCATCGCTTTCGTGATAGAAAGACGGCACAGTGCCATCAGAGAGCCGCCGCCATGCCGTACGACGCCTCCCCGGAAAATCCCGTCTACCAGACCCTCCTCGAGTCCACCCGCGCCATTCCGTGGAAGATCGACTGGAAATCCATGACGTTCGCCTATATCGGCCCGCAGATCGAAGAGCTGCTGGGCTGGAGCCAGGCCAGCTGGGTCAGCGCCAACGACTGGGCTGAACGCATGCACCCCGAGGATCGCGAGCGCGTTGTGGACTTCTGCGTGTCGCAGTCCCGCGAGGGCACCGATCACGAAGCGGACTACCGAGCCCTCACCTCCACCGGCGACTATGTGTGGATTCGCGATGTGGTGCACGTGGTGCGCGACGACAACGGCGAGGTGGATTCGCTGGTGGGCTTCATGTTCGACATCAGCGAGCGCAAGCGCGCCGAAGAGCAGTTGATCATGCTCCAGCGCCAGCTGGAGGAATATTCGTACAAGGACGGCCTGACCGGCGTGGCCAACCGGCGCATGTTCGACTCGGTGCTGGACACCGAATGGGGCAGCGCCCAGCGCAGCGGCCAGCCGATCTCCCTGGTGCTGCTGGATATCGACTACTTCAAGCAGTTCAACGACCACTACGGGCACATCCAGGGCGACGACTGCCTGCGCACCGTGGGCAAGGCCCTGGCCGGCGCACTGCACCGCCCGCGTGACTTCATTGCGCGCTTCGGCGGCGAGGAGTTCGTGCTGGTGCTGCCGGAAACCGACAGCGAGGCCGCCCGGCAGGTGGCAGAGCGCTGCCGCACTGTGCTGCGCGAGCAACAGATCAGCCACGAGAAGTCCAATGTCTCGTCGTTGCTGACCATCAGCCTGGGCGTCGGCACCGCCGTTCCCTCTTCCAGCGACCGCCCGCTGGACTTCGTCGCCGCGGTGGATCGATTGCTCTACCAGGCCAAGCAGGCCGGGCGCGACCGCCTGGTGACGGCGCAGTGGAGCCGAGGCGACGACTTGCGGCGCGATTCGGTGCGCACCAGCTCCTGATAGAGCCGGCTGCGACGTCCTGACTCGACCAATCGGGCAGGCGTAGGCGCGAGAGCTGACTAAGCTCTATAGCCACACGCGCGTGCCGGCGGCAGCGCGACAGCCTCACGAGGGTTGTCGCCCACTGCGCCAAACCCATGGAACACCTGGCCCGGAGCCGGCATTGCGTAGAGCCGACCCCGTAACCAGGACCCCTGACCATGCACGACATCGACCCCGTCGAAACCCAGGAATGGCTGGACGCGCTGGAATCCGTACTGGAGAAAGAAGGCGAAGAACGCGCCCATTACCTGATGACTCGCCTTGGCGAGCTGGCCAGTCGAACCGGCACGCAACTGCCCTACGCCACCACGACTCCCTATCGCAATACGATTCCGGTGGGCCATGAAGCCCGCATGCCGGGCGACTTGTTCATGGAGCGACGCATCCGCTCGCTGGTGCGCTGGAACGCACTGGCGATGGTCATGCGCGCCAACCACAAGGACCCGTCGCTGGGCGGGCACATCTCCACCTTCGCCTCCTCGGCGACCCTCTATGACATCGGCTTCAACTACTTCTTCAACGGCCCCACCGAGGAACACGCCGGCGACCTGATCTACTTCCAGGGCCATGCCTCGCCGGGTTTCTACGCCCGCGCCTACATCGAGGGCCTGCTCAGCGACGAGCAACTGGAGAACTTCCGCCAGGAAGTGGACGGCAAGGGGCTATCGTCCTATCCGCATCCCCGGCTGATGCCGAAGTTCTGGCAGTTCCCCACCGTGTCCATGGGCCTGGGGCCGATCCAGGCGATCTACCAGGCGCGCTTCATGAAGTACCTGGAAAGCCGCGGCTTCATCCCCGCCGGCAAACAGAAGGTCTGGTGCTTCCTGGGTGACGGCGAGACGGACGAACCGGAATCCCTCGGCGCGATTTCCCTGGCCGGACGGGAGAAGCTCGACAACCTGATCTTCGTGGTCAACTGCAACCTGCAGCGCCTGGATGGCCCGGTGCGCGGCAATGGCAAGATCATCCAGGAACTCGAAGGTGTGTTCCGTGGCGCCAACTGGAACGTGATCAAGGTGATCTGGGGCCGTTTCTGGGACCCGCTGTTCGCCAAGGATCACGCTGGCCTGCTGCAGGCGCGGATGGACGAAGCGGTGGACGGCGACTACCAGAATTACAAGGCCAAGGACGGTGCCTTCGTCCGCGAACACTTCTTCGGCGCGCGGCCGGAGCTGCTGGAGATGGTCAAGGACCTCTCCGACGAGGAAATCTGGAAGCTCAACCGTGGCGGGCATGACCCCTACAAGGTCTACGCCGCCTACCACGCGGCAGTGAACCACAAGGGCCAGCCCAGCGTCGTACTGGCCAAGACCATCAAGGGCTACGGCACTGGCACCGGCGAGGCGAAGAACATTGCCCACAACATCCATGAGATCGACGTCGAAAGCCTGCGCGCCTTCCGCGACCGCTTCGACATTCCGATCAAGGACGACGACCTCGCCAAGCTGCCCTTCTACCGCCCCGACGAAGGCAGCGCCGAGGCGCGCTACCTGAAGGAGCGTCGCGCCTCCCTGGGCGGTTTCATGCCCCACCGACACGGCAACAGCCAGCGCATCCCGGCGCCGCCGCTGGAGACACTCAAGGCGCTGCTCGACGGCTCCGGCGACCGCGAAATTTCCACCACCATGGCCTTCGTACGGATCATCTCGCAGCTGGTGAAGGACAAGGAACTGGGCCAGCGCATCGTGCCGATCATCCCGGACGAGGCTCGCACCTTCGGCATGGAAGGCATGTTCCGCCAGCTCGGCATCTATTCCTCGGTGGGCCAGCTCTATGAGCCGGTCGACAAGGAACAGCTGATGTTCTACCGCGAGGACAAGAAGGGCCAGATCCTCGAGGAAGGCATCACCGAGGCCGGCGCCATGTCGTCCTTCATCGCCGCCGGCACGGCCTATAGCAACTATCGCCAGCCGATGCTGCCGTTCTACATCTTCTACTCGATGTTCGGCTTCCAGCGCATCGGCGACCTGGCCTGGGCGGCCGGCGACAGCCTGACGCGCGGCTTCCTGCTCGGCGGCACCGCCGGGCGCACCACGCTAAACGGCGAAGGCCTGCAGCACGAGGACGGCCACAGCCATGTGCTGGCCTCGGTCATCCCCAACTGCCGCACCTACGACCCGACCTACTCCTACGAGCTGGCGGTGATCATCCAGGAAGGCGTGCGGCAGATGATGGAAGAGCAGCAGGACGTCTTCTACTACATCACCGTGATGAACGAGAACTACCCTCACCCACCGCTGCCCAAGGGCGCCGAGGAAGGCATCATCAAGGGCATGTACCTGCTCTTCGAGGACCGCCGCGCCGCTTCGCACCATGTGCAGCTGCTGGGGTCGGGGACCATTCTGCGAGAGGTGGAAGCGGCAGCGAGAATCCTCCGTGAGGACTTCGGTATCGGCGCGGACGTCTGGTCGGTGCCCAGCTTCAATGAACTGCGCCGCGACGGGCTGGCGGTAGAACGCTGGAACCGCCTGCATCCGGGCCAGAAGCCCAGGCAGAGCTATGTGGAGCAATGCCTCGCCGGACGCAAGGGGCCGGTGATCGCTTCGACCGACTACATGAAGGTCTATGCCGAGCAGATTCGCCAATGGGTGCCGACCAAGGAGTACAAGGTCCTGGGCACCGACGGTTTCGGCCGCAGCGACACCCGCGCCAAGCTGCGCCACTTCTTCGAGGTGGACCGCCACTGGGTGGTGCTCGCCGCGCTGGAAGCCCTGGCCGATCGCGGCGACATCGAGCCGAAGGTGGTGGCCGAGGCCATCGCGAAGTTCGGCCTCGACCCGGAAAAACCCAACCCGCTGGACTGCTGAGGAGAGGCACCGTGAGCGAGACCATTCGCGTACCCGACATCGGCAACGGCCAGGGCGAAGTGATCGAACTGCTGGTCAAGGTCGGTGATCGCATCGAGACCGACCAGAGCCTGCTCACCCTGGAGTCGGACAAGGCCAGCATGGAAATTCCCGCGCCCAGGGCCGGCGTGGTGAAGGCCATCAAGGTGAAGGTCGGCGATACCCTCAAGGAAGGCGATGAGATCCTCGAAATGGAGGCCGAAGGCAGCGCCGACGCCAAACCCGCGGAGCCGGCCAAACCTGCCGCCGAGGAACCCCGGCCCGATGCCGCGCCGTCGCCTGAACCTGCGCCTTCTGGTGGCGGTGTGGAAACTATCAAGGTGCCGGATATCGGCAACGGCCAGGGCGAGATCATCGAACTGATGGTCAAGGTCGGCGACCGCATCGAGGCCGACCAGAGCCTGCTGACCCTGGAATCGGACAAGGCCAGCATGGAAATCCCCGCGCCGAAGGCCGGCGTGGTGAAAGCCTTCAAGGTGAAGATCGGCGACACCCTCAAGGAAGGCGACGACATTCTCGAACTGGAAACCGAGGGTGGCGCAGCGGCGGCGGCAGCGGCTCCTGCCCCTGTTCCGGAGCCGGCCAGGCAGGCCGAGGAACCCGCTTCGGCCTCCGCCACGAAAGCCGAGCAGCCGAAGGTGGCGGAAGCCGCCCCGGTGGGTGCGCCGAGCCGAGACGGCACCAAGGTGCACGCGGGCCCCGCCGTGCGCATGGTCGCCCGCGAATTCGGTGTCGACCTGGCGCAAGTCACCGGCACCGGGCCCAAAGGCCGCATCCTCAAGGAGGACGTGCAGCTGTTCGTGAAGGAGCAACTGCAGCGCAGCAGATCCGGCGCTCCAACGGGCGCAACTGGCGGCGCAGGCATTCCAGCGATTCCGGAAATCGACTTCAGCAAGTTTGGCGAAACGGAAGAAGTGGCGATGACCCGCCTGATGCAGGTCGGCGCCAGCAACCTGCACCGCAGTTGGCTGAATGTGCCCCACGTGACCCAGTTCGAATCCGCTGACATCACCGAAGCGGAAGCCTTCCGTATTGCGCAGAAGGCGACGGCGGAAAAGGCCGGGACCAAGCTGACTATCCTGCCGATCCTGCTCAAGGCCTGTGCCCACCTGCTGCGCGAGCTGCCGGACTTCAACAGCTCGCTGGCCCCCAGCGGCAAGGCGCTGATCCGCAAGAAGTACGTGCACATCGGCTTCGCCGTGGACACGCCGGATGGGCTGCTGGTGCCGGTGATCCGCGACGTCGACAAGAAAGGTTTGCTGCAGCTTGCGCTGGAGGCTGCCGAGCTGGCAGAGAAGGCGCGGACCAAGAAGCTCTCCGCCGACGCCATGCAGGGCGCCTGCTTCACCATCTCCAGTCTCGGGCACATCGGCGGCACCGGCTTCACGCCGATCGTCAACGCGCCAGAGGTGGCGATCCTCGGCGTCAGCAAGGCGACCATTCAACCGGTGTGGGACGGCAAGGCCTTCCTCCCCCGGCTGATGCTGCCGCTGTCGCTATCCTATGACCACCGCGTGATCAACGGCGCGGCGGCGGCGCGGTTCACCCGGCGGCTCGGGGAGGTGCTGGGGGATATTCGCAGTTTGTTGCTATAGCGCCCGTCCCGGCGCTGATCGCGAGCAAGCTCGCTCCTACGAAGAGCTGGTTGTATGCGCTTCCTGTAGGAGCGAGCTTGCTCGCGAAGCCGTTACATCCGATCCAGCGGAATCCGCAGATAGCGCACGCCGTTGGCTTCCGCCTCCGGCAACGCCCCGCCTCGCATGTTCACCTGGATCGACGGCCAGATCAGTGCCGGGGCATTGAGCGTCGCATCGCGCTCGTTGCGCATGGCGACGAAGACCTCCTCGGTTATCCCCTCATGCACGTGGACGTTAGCCTCGCGCTCGCGCGCCACCGTGGTCTCGTGCTGGTGCTCGTCGCGCCCCGGAGCCAGGTAATCGTGACACATGAACAGGCGCGTCTCGCCCGGCAGCGCAAACAGCCGCTGGATCGAGCGATACAACTGGCGCGCATCGCCGCCGGGGAAATCGCAGCGGGCGGTGCCGTAGTCGGGCATGAACAGGGTGTCGCCGACGAAGGCTGCGTCAGCGATGAGATAGGTCATGCAGGCCGGCGTATGGCCCGGCGTGTGCAGCGCCTGGGCCTGCAATTCGCCAATGCTGAAGCACTCGCCGTCCGCGAACAGGTGGTCGAACTGGCTGCCGTCGCAGGGAAAGTCCTCACCGAGGTTGAGCAGCCCGGCGAAGGTGCGCTGTACCCGGGCGATACTTGCGCCAATGGCCAGCCGCCCGCCGAGCTCGGCCTTGAGCCAGGCGGCCGCAGACAGGTGATCGGCGTGCAGATGGGTCTCCAGCAGCCACTGCACCGTCAGCGCCTGCTCGCGTACATGGTCGAGGATGCGCCGGGCGCTGACATTGCTCACGCGGCCGGAGGCGGCGTCGTAATCCAGCACCGGATCGATGATGGCGCAGCACCCGGTGCTGTGGTCCGCCACCACGTAGCTGTAGGTGGAGGTGGCCGGGTCGAAGAAGTGCTGGATGGTGGCGCTCATGCGGGTCTCCTCTGGGTCTCGCGTTGCCATTCGTAGGCGGCGTGGAGCGCCATCCCCACCAGCATGGCGAAGCAGAACAACGCACCCTGCCAGTAGCCTGCGGCGAAGCTCACCAGTGCCGGGCCCGGGCAGATGCCGGCAATGCCCCAGCCAACGCCGAACAGCAGGCTGCCGCCGATCAGCCGGCTATCCAGGTCGCGGCGCTGCGGTAACTGCATCAGGCCACCCAGCAGCGAACGGTCATGCCGCCGCGCCCAGGTGAAGAACGGTAGCCCAACAGCGATGGCAGCCAGCATCACCAGTGCCAGCGAAGGATCCCAGCGCCCGGCAAGATCGAGGAAGCCCAGCACCTTGGCAGGGTTGACCATGCCCGCCAGCAACAGGCCGACGCCGAACAGCAGGCCGGCCAGCAACGCGACGATCCTGCTCATGCTCCAATCCCCAGCCAGTGACGCAGAGCGAACACGGTGGCGAAGCCGGTACCCATGAAGCACAGTGTCGCCACCAGCGAGCGGCCAGACAGCCGCGACAGCCCGCAGACGCCATGCCCACTGGTGCAGCCGGAACCGAAGCGGCTGCCGACACCGACCAGCAGTCCCGCCACCGCCAGCGTCATCCAGCCGGCCTCGAAGCGGATCTCCGGCAGTGGACGCAGCGCTGCCCACAACAGCGGCGCAGCCAGTATTCCAAGCAGGAAGAACAGCCCTTCGCCCTTCCAGCCGGCGCTCTTGAACAGCCCGCCGAGCAAGCCGCTGATGCCCGCGACACGGCCGTCGAGCACGACATAGAGCCCGGCCGACAGACCGATCAGCGCACCACCGGCCAAGGCGCTCCAGGGCGTGAAATGGGTCCAGTCGATCATGTCGGTTGCTCCGCGCAGAACAGCCGGTACAGCGTTTCGATCACCGCCAGCGCCTGCTGGCTGGCAATGCGGTAGTAGACCTGCTTGCCCTCGCGGCGGGTCTCCACCAGCTCTTCGCGGCGCAGTACCGCCAGTTGCTGGGACAGGGTCGGCTGGGCGATGCCCGTACGGGCTTCCAGCTCACCGACGTTCAGCTCACCCTCGGCCAGTTGGCAGAGCAGCATCAGGCGGTCGGTATTGGCCAGCGCCTTGAGCAACTGACAGGCGGATTCGGCGGACTGGTGCAGACGCAGCGCGTCGGCGGGGTCGAGCGTGGTGGCGGTCATGGAAACGATCTACAAATAAACAATCTATATTTTTATAGATTGTTTTCCGCACCCTGACCAGCCCCTCGTCCGTTCCTCAGATCAGCGGCTTCTCGTACCGCCAGGCGTCGGCGCCGTCTTCGTAGAAACCGGCGATCCGGCCGAACCGACGATAGTCACGCCGCTCGTAAAGGCCGATGGCGACGCTGTTATCGACACGCACCTCAAGCCGCAGCGCCTTGCAGCCGCGGCCCTTGGCACTGCGCTCCGCCTGCTCCAGCAGACGACCGCCCAGCCCCCTGCCGCGGGCCTGCGCCGAGATCGCCAGCGAATACAACCGCGCCACCGTGGCGCCCCGGCGGAACAGCAGCAAGGCGTAGCCAAGCAGCTCGCCGCCCTCCTTCGCCACGATGAGTTCAGCGCTCGGCGCTGCGATCAGATGGCGGAAGCTGCGCGGACTCAGGCGATCCTCGTCGAAAGTGCCCTCCTCCAACGCGAGAAGGGCCGGCAAATCGTCCCGCGCGGCAAGGCGATATAACAGTGACATGGGCTCTCCGTAAAACTTTCGTAATGAACCGGGACATTTCCAGAAGTTACTGCTTAATAGACACACGGCAACTTTCAGACAGGTCCGTGAACAATGTCTTCGCTACACACTAACTTCCATGAAAAGTTGAACGCAAGTTCTCTCCAGATAATCTCCGATGCCGCCGCAGAGCCTCCCTCAGCGCGGTCCAGCCAGGTTCTCATCATCGTCGAGCGCAAAGAAGACTGGGCCTCGTACATCCCCAGCGAGGATATGCTGACGGCGCGGGAGTATCTGGAAAACTCCCGTCATTTAGAAGCGGGAAAACGTTTCCAGGTAATCAATCTATGTCGTCACTATAAATATCTCGGCCATGGTTATTACTGTTCTCTGCTCGCCGAAGCACGTGGGCACAAGGTCATTCCGTCCGTGCGCACCATCAGCGAACTGGCGAAGAAATCCCTCTATGGGCTGGCCCTGGACGGCCTGGAAAAATCCCTCGAGAAAGCCCTCGCCCAGCATCCCTGCGCCAGCACCGACGGCTTCACCCTACGCCTGTATTTCGGCCGCACCGACCTCGAACCGCTGCAACCCATCGCCCGCCAACTGTTCGAGGCCTTTCCCTGCCCCATCCTGCTGGTGGACTTCCGCCGTACCGACGCCTGGCACATCGCCGGCGTGCGCCCCGGCGCCCTGCACAAGCTGCGGGAGAACCAGGAAGACCAGTTCGCCGATGCCCTCGACCGCTTTAGCCGGCGCATCTGGCGTCAGCCCAACTCGCGGCGGCTGGCGCGCTACGACCTGGCCATCCTGCACAACCCGGCCGAGAGCCTGCCGCCCTCCAACGCCGGTGCGCTGGAAAGTTTCGTCCGCGTCGGCCGGCAACTGGGCATCGATGTCGAGCTGATCGAGAAGAAGGACTACTCCCGTCTCGCCGAGTACGACGCATTGCTGATCCGCGAGACCACCCGCGTCGACGACCACACCTACCGCTTTGCCAAGAAAGCCGAGCGAGAGGGGTTGATCGTAATGGACGACCCGGCCTCGATC
Organism: Pseudomonas sp. PVC-3-1; assembly: GCF_057444315.1. Lineage (NCBI taxonomy): Bacteria > Pseudomonadati > Pseudomonadota > Gammaproteobacteria > Pseudomonadales > Pseudomonadaceae > Pseudomonas > Pseudomonas sp. PVC-3-1. The sequence continues at coordinate 3,450,536 of NZ_CM172023.1, read as the reverse complement.
CTGCGCTGCACCAACAAGGTCTACCTGACCGATCTGCTGCGCAGCCACGGCCTGGGCATGCCGGATACGGAAATCCTCTACAAGGACGCGCCACAGGAGCTCGAGCGCATCGGCGCGCGGCTGGGCTTCCCGCTGGTGCTGAAAATTCCCGACGGCTGCTTCTCCCGTGGCGTCTACAGAGTCCAGGACGCCCAGCATCTGCGCAGCGTCAGCGCCGAGCTGTTCGAGCACTCGGTGCTGCTGCTCGCCCAGGAATACCTCTACACCGAATTCGATTGGCGCATCGGCATTCTCAACCGCCAGCCGGTGTTCGCCTGTCAGTACTTCATGTCCCGCGGGCATTGGCAGATCGTCGAACACAAGGCCGGCGGCGAGGTGATCGGCGAGTGCCGCACGCTGCCGGTGGAAAGCGCGCCGCCCGCCGTGGTGGAACTGGCGCTGAAGACCGCCAGCCTGATCGGCGACGGTCTTTATGGCGTGGACCTCAAGCAGGTCGATGGCGAGGTAGTGGTGATCGAGGTGAACGACAACCCCAACCTCGATGCCGGCATCGAAGACGCCTGCCTCAAGGACGACCTCTACCGCCAGGTGCTGGAGGAATTCATCCGCCGCCTGGAGCTCAAGCGGCGCGGCCAGGCGTTGTGATCAACCCCCAAAGGAGAACTCCATGGAAGCCACGCATATCGGCCTGAGCATCCTGATCGCCATTGTCGTGTTCGGCACCGCGATCAACTATTTCGACCGCCGCATGAAGCCTCGCGAAGTGCGCGAACAGGCCAGGAGCAAGGCTCAGCCGAAGCGCACGCAGTAGATCGGTGGCAGGTTCATCGACAGGCACTGCCAGTGATCGCCGCCGTTTTCCGAAAGCCACAGCCCGCCAGTGGTGGAGCCCATCGCCAGGCACACGCCGTCGTCATCCACCGCCAGGCCGTGGCGATACACCAGGTCGAAGGCCGCGCCCTGCGGCAAGCCGCTGTCGAGCACCTCGAAACTGGCGCCGCCATCACGGGTACGGGTGACAACGAAGCGGGCGTCCACCGGAATCCGGCAGACGTCCTTCACGGCGGGAACGAACCAGGCGGTGTCCGGCTGGGTCGGGTGGGCAACGACGGCGAAACCGAAGCTCGACGGCTTGACCTGCACGTCGCTCCACCGCGCGCCACCGTCGGTGGAGGTGAAGATGCCGTTGTGGTGCTGCACCCACAGACGCTGCGGCTGCGCGGGGCAGTGGACCAGCCGATGCGGGTCCTGGATGGCACCGTCTTCACGCAATTCCGCGGGCATGTAGTCGGCGTACATGCCGCGGGTGGTGACACGCCAGTTGGCTCCGCCATCGTCGCTCTGCCAGACGCCGCCACAAGACACCGCGACCGTCAGGTGCTGGCTGTCGCGCGGGTCGACACTGACCGAGTGGATGCCCGGCCAGTCGTAGCCACCGCCCATCCAGCGCGCGCGCTCGGGCAGGTCCCAGAGCGGGCGGTTCAGCTCCCAACTGTCACCTCCATCGCCGCTGCGGAACAGGCCGCCGGGAATGGTGCCGGCCCAGAGTACACCGGGCTCGGCGGCGCCACCGGTTTCCAGGCACCAGATCTGCTGCAAGACCCAGGGCGCGGACGGCGCATCACCGTCGTTGGGCTCAGGCAGCGGGTCGGGTTGCGGCGGGTAGGTCGGCACGGCGACCTCCTGCCAGTCTTCACCCGCGCGCTGACGCCAGAGCTTGCAGCCGAAGTGGCCAAGGTTGAGGGCGGCGTAGAGGGTTTCATCGCGCGGGTCGGCGAGCACCGTACTCAGCGGCTCGCCGAGAAAGTCACGGCGAGTTTCCCGCCAGCCGTCCGCGTCACGCTGGAAGGTGAACAGCCCCTTGCGGGTCGCCACCAGCAATCGATCATCCATCTTGCTCTCCTGACATGCCGCCTTGTTCTCAACCGCCGCTCAATGCCTGGACCACGTAGACCTCGCTATCCGCCGCCAGCGCATCGCTGAGGCGGGCGCGATCACGCAAGCGCAGGCCATCGATGAAGATGGTCAGGTGGCGACGAAGCCCGCCCTGATCGTCGAGCAGGTAGCCGCGCAGTTTCGGCGCTTCGACAAATACCGCTTCCAGCGCGCCGGCGAGGGTCGCGGCAGGCAACTCGCGCTCCTCGATGGGAACGTGGCGCTGGATAGAAGGGGCGAAGACGATACGGCACATGCTCGGGCCATGGACTGACACTGACTGCCCCAGTCTAGGTCAGTGCCGACGAAGCATCCGGCTGGTTCGACGGGATGCGCTGTGGTGACAGGAGCGGCTCTGGATCGGCCCTCCCGGTGCACAGGCAAGCGCATTCAGTTTCGATTTTACAAAACCAAACGTCGTGAAAATCACATTTAACAAACCCATACGCCGTGCGAGTCTGCGGAAATCGTCAGCCAAATCCTTCGACATGCACCTGCTCGTTTCGCCCGCACCGCTGGAACCCGTCGCCGCCCGCAAGGCCGGCAGCGCTGTCCGCCTGCCGCGCAAACATGCCCGCTGGCTCGAACTGCAACCGCTGACCCTGCCTCTGGAACTGGCCTTCTGGGCGCTCTGGCATTGCCGCCACGCGCGCCCGCCGGACTCCACCTCTCGCTGATCGGGCACCCGCCCGAATTCGCCCGACGGAGCTACATTCATCGAAGAGCTGGGCTCATCACAGCCATCGCCTTCATCGAACAAGACGTAGCCCGTTGCATCGCTTGCCTGCCTTTGATCCTGCGCCCGTTGGCGCGGCCCTGGCCTGCAGGTCGTCAGAGCATCCGCGTGGATGCTAACGAGAGCCCCATGAATTTCGCCTCCGTGCAAGAAGCCCAGTATTTCCTGGCCCAGAACCCCGATATCGAGATGGTCGAGCTGTTCATCCTCGACGCCAACGGCGTGCCGCGCGGCAAGCTGCTGCACCGCGAGGAGCTGCTCGCCGTGTACCAGTCCGGCCGGCCGCTGCCCAGCACCATCCTCGGCCTCACCGTGCACGGCGAAGACGTGGAGGATTCCGGGCTGGTCTGGGATGTCGGCGATATCGACTGCCGCGCCTATCCGCTGGCTGGCAGCCTGGTGCGCCTGCCCTGGCGGCAGATTCCCACGGCGGCGGTGCAGGTCAGCATGCACCCCGAGCAAGGCAAGCCGGCGGACATCGCCGACCCGCGCCATGTGCTGATCCATGTGATCGACGGTCTGAAGGCCGCCGGCTACCACCCGGTGATGGCCTGCGAGCTGGAGTTCTACCTGCTGGACGCCAAGCGCGATGCCAATGGCCGCCCGCAGCCGGCGCTGGATGCCGACGGTGGCCGCCCGCGCGCCACTCAGGTCTACGGCCTGCGCGAGCTGGAACAGATCGAGCCGTTCCTCGCCGACCTCTATGCCGCCTGCAAGGCCCAGGGCATCCCGGCGCGCACGGCCATCTCCGAATACGCGCCGGGCCAGGTGGAAATCACCCTGGAGCACGGCGACGCGCTGCTCGCCATGGACCAGGCCGTGCGCTACAAGCGCCTGGTGAAGGGCGTGGCGCACAAGCACGGCATGCAGGCGTGCTTCATGGCCAAGCCGTTCGACGACCTGGCCGGCACCGGCATGCACATGCATGTGTCCCTGGCCGACGCCGAGGGCAACAACCTCTTCGCCAGCGAAGACCCGGCCGGCACCCCGCTGCTGCGCCAGTCCGTGGGCGGCATGCTGAAAAGCCTGCTCGACTCGCTGCTGCTGTTCTGCCCCAACGCCAACTCCTACCGCCGCTTCCAGGCCAACAGCTACGCGCCGCTGGCGCCGACCTGGGGCTGCGACAACCGCACCGTGAGCCTGCGCGTGCCGGGCGGCCCGGCCAACACCCGTCACGTGGAGCACCGCATCTGCGGCGCCGACGCCAACCCCTACCTGGCCGCTGCCGCGATCCTCGCCGGCATCCATCGCGGTATCCGCGAGGAGATCGATCCGGGTGCGCCGGTGGAAGGCAACGGTTACGCCCAGGCCAAGGAACTGCTGCCCACCGACTGGCTCACCTCGCTGCGCGCACTGGAGCGCTCCAGCTGGGCGCGCGATGCGCTGGGCCACGAGTTCCTCGGCGTCTACCTGAAGGTCAAGCAGGCCGAGTACCGCCAGTTCATGGGCGAGGTCGGCGAGCAGGACTGGCGCTGGTATCTGACGCAGGCGTGAAGATGGTGCGATGAGCTGAAGAGCCCCTCTCCCCAACCCTCTCCCGCAAGCGGGAGAGGGGGCCGATTGTGCCGAGACGAGTTCTTCGCTCACTGAAATCCCAGGTTAAAAGCGAATTTTCAGCCCGCTCCGATCAGCTCCCTCTCCCTTCAGGGAGAGGGCTGGGGAGAGGGAAACCGAACAACAACAGGAACACCGAAATGAACGCCGCACTGAACCCCGCCACTCCCGCCCCGGAGCGCGCGAAGTCCTACTATTCCGCCAGCCTCAACGAAGAGACCAGCTACCCCACGCTGCAGGGCGAGGTGAACGTCGACATCGCCATCATCGGCGGCGGCTTCACCGGCGTCGCCACTGCCGTGGAGTTGGCCGAGCGCGGCTACAAGGTCGCCATCGTCGAGACCAACAAGGTCGGCTGGGGCGCCAGTGGGCGCAACGGCGGACAGGTCACCGGCTCTCTCTCGGGCGACTCGGCCATGGAGAAGCAGATGCGCCAGTGGCTGGGCGACGACGTCGACGATTTCATCTGGCACCTGCGCTGGCGCGGCCACGAGATCATCAAGAGCCGCGTGGAGAAATACGGCATCCAGTGCGACCTGAAGTTCGGCCACCTGCACGCCGCGATGAAGCCGTCGCACATGGACGAGCTGAAGGCCACCTTCGATGACGCCAAGCGCCGTGGCATGGGCGATGAGATCACCCTGCTGGACGCTGCCGGCGTGCGCGCGCACCTGGAAAGCGACCTCTACTGCGGCGCCATCAAGAACACCCGCAACATGCACCTGCACCCGCTCAACCTGTGCATCGGCGAGGCCAAGGCCGCCGCCAGCCTGGGCGCGCTGATCTTCGAACACTCCGAAGTACTGGACATCATCCACGGCCCGCGCCCGGCGGTGGTCACCTCCGGTGGGCGGATCAACGCATCCCAGGTGATGCTGGCCGGCGACGTCTACCACAAGCTCGAACGCAAGCAGCTCAAGGGCATGATCTTCCCGGCCATGGGCGGCATCGTCACCACCAAGCCGCTGGGTGAGCTGGCCAAGCGCATCAACCCGCAGGACCTGGCGGTCTACGACTGCCGCTTCGTGCTCGACTACTACCGCATGACCGGTGACGGCCGCCTGCTGTTCGGCGGCGGCGCCAACTACTCGGGCCGCGACTCGCGCGACATCGCCGGCGAACTGCGCCCGTGCATCGAGCGTACCTTCCCGGCGCTCAAGGGCGTGGACATCGAGTTCCAGTGGAGCTGCGCCATGGGCATCGTGATGAATCGCATCCCGCAACTGGGCAAGCTGTCGGAGAACGTCTGGTACTGCCAGGGCTATTCCGGCCACGGCGTGGCGACCACCCACATCATGGGCGAGATCATGGCCACGGCGATGACCGGCGACCTGGAGAAGTTCGACACCTTCGCCCAGTGCAAGCACATCCGCGTGCCCATGGGCGACGTGTTCGGCAACCCGATGCTGGCGGCAGGCATGTGGTACTACCAGATGATGGAGAAGCTGCGCTAACAGCCAGTTTCACACTCGACCTGTGCAGGAGCGGGCGCCGTCCGCGATGGGCAACCGGTCACTTCGGAGTGGCCGGAAATCGATCGCGGACAGAGTCCGCTCCTACAGGAAACACATCGGACTCAACCTGTAGGAGCGGACCTTGTCCGCGAAATCCCGCGCGGCGGAAAAGTTCATCTGCAGGTGAACGCCGCAATCTTGCGCCATATCCTGTAGGAGCGAGCTTGCTCGCGAACACCCGCCCCGCTGCGGCCCCGTTCGCGAGCAAGCTCGCTCCACCCTTCGGCATGGGAGCGGTGGCGAGCCTTCGCAGACAAGGTCCGCTCCTACGGGGCGGGCCCTGTCGCCCGCCATTGAGCCCCTCGGACGCCGGCGGCCCGGAGCGCGGTCCGGGAAACCACGCGTTGCAACATCCCCTCCGCCCGTACCCGCAGCCACTCGACACCACCGCCGCGCTCAGGGATAAAGGCTCCACTTCGCGCACCAGGAGTGAGCAGCCATGCGTTTCCCCTCGATGACCGCCCTGCGCGTGCTGGACGCCGTCGCCCGCCTGGGCAGCCTGTCCGGCGCGGCCAGCGAACTGAGCCTGACCCGCAGCGCCGTCAGCCACCAGTTGCACAGCCTGGAAGATTGCCTGGGCATCCCGCTCACCGAGCGGGTCGGCCGCGGCATTGCCCTGACCTACCACGGCGAATGCTTCGCCCGCGAGACCCAGCGCGCCCTGGCGATCCTCAACGAAGCGCGGCGCTTCGCCAATGCCGAGGAAGTCTCCGGCCGCCTCTGTGTGAGCTGTACGCCAGGCTTCGCCACCTACTGGCTGTGCCACCAGATCGGCAAATTCCAGCGCGCCCACCCACAGGTGGAACTGAACCTGGTCTCGCCACGGGTGCCCGACGACGTCAGCGACCGCGACGTCGACCTGTTCATCGCATACGGCGTGGGCGACTGGACCGACCTGCACGTGGACCTGATCGCCACCCTGGACACCTTCCCGGTGTGCAGCCCGTCGCTGATCAACTCGGTGGGCGGCCTCGACTCGCCGGAAGACCTCGCCAGCCTGCCTTTCCTGCATATGGTCGATCACTCCGACTGGTTGCTGTGGACCGCCGCCGCCGGGGTAAAGAACCTCAACGTGCGCAACGGCATCGTCTTCTCCGACGCGCACCTGGTGCAGTCGGCGGCCATTGCCGGGCAAGGCGTGGCCATGGGCGATGCGCTGGTCAGCGGCGACGCCATGGCCAAGGGGCAGTTGGTGCGGCTGTTCAACGTCGCCATCGAGCCGCCCAACCGCTATTACTTCGTCACCGACCCGGCCAAGTCCGAACGCCCGGACGTGCGTGCCTTCAAGGCCTGGATGAAGGCCGAGCTGCGGATGTCCGAGCAGTTCCGCCAGGGCGGCCGCAACGCGCTGATTGGTGAGTGAATTCGAACAATGAGGGCAAAAAAACGCGATTGAAGCGGAGAGAGATTTGACAATACTGCATTAAAAAAAGGCCGCCGATCTTTACCCGATCCTCACCCGGCGGCCGCTCGAACAAGAACAAGAAATCGAGGTAAGTGCAGTGGAGCGACAGCCCCAACTCCGTGCCATCGGCATCGGCAAGAGCTACGGAAGTTTCAACGCGCTGGACAACGTGTCCATCGACATCCAGCAGGGCGAGTTCCTCACCCTCCTCGGGCCTTCGGGCTCCGGCAAGACTACCTTCCTGATGATCCTCGCCGGCTTCCAGGACCCGTCCCGCGGCAAGCTCGAAGAAGGCGGCGCCGATATCACCCGACGCCCCGCCGAGAAGCGCAACTTCGGCATGGTGTTCCAGGGCTATGCCCTGTTCCCGCACATGAGCATCGAGGACAACGTTGCCTTTCCGCTGAAGATCCGCGGCGTGAAGGCCGACGAGCGCAACCGTCGCGTGCGCCACATGCTCGAAGTGGTCGGCCTGGGCGAGCACCTGGGCAAGCGCCCTGGCGAACTCTCCGGCGGCCAGCAGCAACGCGTTGCCATTGCCCGCGCCCTGGTGTTCGAACCGGACATGCTGCTACTCGACGAACCTCTCTCCGCCCTCGACAAGAACCTGCGCGAGCAACTGCAGGCGGAACTGCAACGCATCCACCGCCAGGTCGGCACCACCTTCGTCTTCGTCACCCACGACCAGAACGAAGCCCTCGCCCTGTCTACCCGCATCGCTATCTTCAACCGGGGCCAACTGGCCCAGGTCGACGCGCCGGAAACCATCTACAACCGGCCGAACAACCGCTTCGTCGCCGAATTCCTCGGCAAGATGAACCTCTTCCCGCTCAGCCAGCTGGGCCGCGCCGGCGAACTGGCCTGCGGACGTTTCGGCGAGGCCGAGTTGCGCGCCAGCTACTCCTCCGCCATGCAGGCCGAAGCACCGCTGCTGGCGGTGCGCCCGGAGCACATGCAATTGCACAGCGCACCGCCGCAGGTGAACGGCCACAACGTGGTGCAGGCCGTGCTCACCGCCAAGACCTACCAGGGCGCCAGCACTGAGCTGTGCCTGGGCGCCGGCAGTGAAGGCAAGTTGCCCATGAGCCTCGCCGTACACGCTGACCACCAGGCCTCGCGCCTGGAGCACGGTTCCAAGGTCTGGCTGAGCTGGCCCATCGAGAAAAGCCTGCTGCTGGCCTGAGTCATCGCGTTCGCATGTCCTCCTTTCGCCATCCCCACTGATCGGGAGCTGCCCCCCATGTTCAATCCGAAAGAGTTCAATCCGCACCAGCAAGACTGCATCGAAGTCCTCATCGAAAAGACCCGTCGCGGCCAGATCGACCGCCGTACCTTCCTCAAGGGCATGGGCCTGATGGCCGCCCTGCCGCTGGCCCTGCGCAACGGCGTGAGCTTTGCCGCCGGCGACAAGCCGCTGGTGGTGGTGAACTGGGGCGGCGACGCGATCAAGGCCTTCGGCAAGGCCTGGACCGAGGGCTTCTCCAAGGCCACCGGCATTCCCACCAAGATCGACGGCAGCGGCCCCACCGAAGGCGCCATCCGCACTCAGTTGTCCAGCGGCCGGGTAAGCTGGGACGTGGTCGACGCGGAAAGCTCGGTCCTGCAGATCCTCGGCAAGGAAGGCCTGGTCCAGCCCATCGACTACAACGTCGTGTCCAAGGACAAGGTGCTGCCCGGCTTCGCCTACGAATACGGCATCGCCGACTACATGCTCAGCTACGTGATCGCCTACGACAGCGAGCGTTTCGGCGACAAGGTGCCCAAGACCTGGGCGGACTTCTGGGACGTGAAGACCTTCCCCGGCAAGCGCACCCTCTACAAGTGGATGAACGGCATGCTGGAGGCCGCGCTGCTGGCCGACGGCGTGACCCCGGACAAGCTCTACCCGCTGGACGTGCCGCGCGCGCTGAAGAAGATCGAAGAGCTCAAGCCCCATGTGCTGTCCTTCTGGGGCTCGGGGGCGGAAACCCAGCAGTTGCTGATCGAAGGCGAAGTTTCCATGGGCGCCATCTGGAACACCCGCGCCCAGGTCATCACCGACGACAGCGAAGGCCGCATCAAATGGACCTTCGACAACGCCCTGCTGGGCTGCAGCAACTGGGGAGTGCTCAAGGGCAACCCGGCCGGCACCGAGGCCGCCATGAAGTTCATCGCCTACGCCCAGGACCCGCAATCCCAGGTCGAGCTGTTCAAGATGTTCGGCAACGGCCCGGCCAACCCTGCCGCCGCCGCGCTGATCCCCGACGACCGCAAGCACCTCAACTGCACGGACCCGGCGAACCTGCCCAAGCAGATCATGCTCAGCCACGAGTGGTACACCGACCACTACGGGGCAACCCTGGAGCAGTACCTGACCCACATTTCCAAGTGACGCGGAGCGCAGGTCATGGCCGATAACGCCCCCTCGCGGCTCAAGCTGGGCGCCCTGCTGCTGCCGCTACCGATCGTCCTCTTCGTGTTCTACGTACTGCCCTTCCTCGGCGTGCTCGGTTGGAGCGTGACCCTGCCGGAGCCGGGGATCGAGCAGTACCAGCGGATCATGACGGACCCGGCGATCCACGACGTGCTCTGGCGGACCTTCCGCCTGTGCACCACGGTCAGCGTGATCTCCCTGGTGATCGCCTACCTGATGGCCTACTGCTGGGTCTACAGCCCGCCGTTCTGGCAGCGCGTGGTGGAAATCTGCGTGTTCATCCCGTTCTGGCTGTCGGTACTGGTGCGCGCCTTCGGCTGGCTGATCGCCTTGCGCAGCAACGGCCTGCTCAACGACTGGCTGCAGTACCTGGGCATCACCAACGAGCCGTTACAGCTCACCCGTAACGAACTGGGCGTGGTGATCGGCATGGTCCATTTCATGGTGCCCTTCGCGCTGTTCCCGCTGGTCTCCACCATGCGCCGCCTCGACCCGCGCGTGCTGCTCGCCGCGCGCGGCCTGGGCGCCGGGCAGATGCGCACCTTCTGGAGCATCTTCGTGCCGCAGACCATTCCCGGCATCCTCGGCGCCTTCATCATCGTCTTCGTGTTCTGCCTGGGCTTCTTCATCACCCCGGCGATCCTCGGTGGCGGGCAAACGGTGATGGTGGCCGAGTACGTCTATCTGCAGATGTTCCAGACCAGCAACTGGGGCCTCGGCGCTGCGCTTTCGGTGGTTTTGCTGGCACTGGTCAGCGGGATGATCTGGGCGCTGCTGCGCATGACCCGCGTCGACAAGCTGGTCGGCTGAGGAACGAGGTACTCATTGATGAACGCACACGAAACCAAAGCCCCCAGCCGCCTGCTGGCGACCATGGCGATGATCTTCATGGTCTTCCCGCTGCTGGCGGTGATTCCGGTGTCCTTCACCAGCAAGCGTTTCCTGTCGATGCCCAACGGCAACTGGTCGCTGCGGCATTACCAGGCGCTGCTGGACAGCCCCGAATGGCTCGCGGCGATCGGCCAGAGTCTGATCGTCGCCACCGCCACCTGCATCATCGCCACCGCCCTGGCGGTGAGCTTCAGCCTCGGCATCTGGTACCTGCGCTCGCGCCTGGCGACCCTGCTGATCGGCCTGGTGCTGCTGCCCATGGCAATCCCGCCGATGATCTCGGCGATGGTCCTGTACTTCATGGAAACCAAGGTCAGCCAGTTCGCGCCCGGCCTGGGCTACGACACCCTGTTCGGCCTGACCATTGCGCACATCGTAATGGTGGTGCCCTATGGTGTGGTGACCATGCTGGTAGCGCTCAGCCAACTGGACCGGCGCATCGAACTGGCGGCGCGCAACCTGGGCGCGAGCCTGGGCCAGACCACCTTCATGGTGGTGCTGCCGAACCTCAAGCTGGGCGTGGCGAGCACGGCGTTGCTGTGCTTCGCACTGAGCTGGGAAGAGATCGCGGTGACTCTGTTCGTCACTAGCACCGAGGTGAATACATTGCCGCGGCAGATCTGGTCCGGCCTGCGCGACAACATCGACCCGGCCGTGGCGGCGATTTCAGTGGTGCTGATCGCCCTGACCTTCGTTGCGCTGGTCGGGCGGATGATTGCCCAGAAGCTTGCAGCACGCCCGGTAGGAAGCTGAAGCCTTTCCCTGTAGGAGCGAGCTTGCTCGCGAACAACGCCCCCGGCAGCTCCGGCGCTGGGCGGTTCGCGAGCAAGCTCGCTCCTACGAAAAAGCGCTATCGCCAGTGACTCCGAGGCTGAGAGTCCGCTCCTACGCACATTGGGATCTCAACGCAAAGATCACTCCGCCTTCTTGCGAATCCAGTACAGGTAGGTCCCCGCCTCTTCCTGCTGTTCCACCAGTTCGTGGCCGAGGAAGACGCAGAACTTGGGGATGTCGCGGCGGGTGGAGGGGTCGGTGGCGATGACCTTGAGCAGGCCGCCGGCGGGCAGGTCGCGCACCTTGTTGTGCAGCATCATGACCGGCTCGGGGCAATTCAGGCCGGTGGCGTCGAGAATGGCATCGACAGGCTGGGACATCACGTCACTCCAGAAAAACCAATGGCGCATTGTCGCGCAAAGGGCACCGTGCGGTCACCCCGCGTCCGTCCGGGTCACCCAACCTTGGTTGGGGGTAGGCGCTACGGGCGCCGGGCATGCTGGCGCATCCGCCTCCTCCATGGACTGACGATGCGCGCCCTCCTCTGCCTGTGCCTTGCCCTGCTCGCCGGCTGTGCCGCCCGCGACCAGCTTCCCGACTTCAGCGCCAGCCAGGGCAAGGACCTGCCCGCCACCTGGTTCGAAGCGGTGATCACCGCCCGCGACGGCACCCGGCTCTCCGCCACCGTATTCCAGCCCGCGCTGAAGGCCGGCGACACCGCGCCGGTGATCGTCCACACCCACGGCTGGGGCGGATGGCGGGTAACCGGGCCGGACGGCTACTACGGCAAGAACATGATGTCCGGGCGCGCCGCACTGCGCGCCTGGAAGGCCGGCTTCTGGGTGGTCAGCTACGACCAGCGCGGCTGGGGTGGCAGCGACGGGCGCATCGAGATGATGAACCCGCAGTTCGAAGTGCAGGATGCCAGCGCCGTGATCGACTGGGCCGCCGCCCACCTGCCGCGCGTGACGATGGATGGCGCGAACGATCCGCGCGTCGGCATGCTCGGCGAAAGCTACGGCGGCGCCGTGCAACTATTGGCCTCGGCCCAAGACCCGCGCATCGACGCCATCGTTCCCATCGCCACCTGGTACGACCTGGCCGACGCCCTGGCGCCGGACGGCCAGCTGAAGATCGGCTGGGGCGGCGTGCTGGTGAGCCTGGGGCTGGCCACCGGCTATGACCTGGGCAAGTTCGTCCAGGCCGACTACCTGCACACCAGCGGCGGGCGCATGGCTGCGCCGGTGCAGGCCGAACTGCACGCCAACAGCCTTGCCAGCTATTGCGCGGAGGGCCGTCTGCCCCACGCCGACGCCCTGCTGATCCAGGGTCTGCGCGACACCCTGTTCCCGCTGGACCAGGGCTTGCAGATTCGCCAGTGCCTGAAGCAGGCTCCGGCCGACGTGCGCCTGCTGGGCATGCAGGGGGGGCACATCCTGCCGCCGCCCATGCAAGCCTGGAGCGGGCTGCCGCCGTTCAACAACGAGCCGGTGATTCATTGCGGTTCTCGGGCGATCAATCTCTATACCGGCATCATCGCCTGGTACGAGGAAAAGCTACGCAAGCGCCCCGGCGCCGCCGACAGCGTGCCGGACCTGTGCATCAGCCTTGATCTCGAGCAGGGCCTGGCGCTGGACGACCTGCCACCGCCCGGCCCCAGCGTGGCACTGCCGGCTACGACCATCCGGCCGGCAGTGAGTGGCCTTGTGCAGCCGTCACGGTTCATTCCTCTGCAGCGCGTCAGCGAACACAGCGCTCTGCTCGGCAGCGCCGTAGTCCGTCTCACCGAACCACTGACGGAGCGCCCCGAGGCGCAGGTGTTCGCCGCCCTGGCGATCCGCAGCGCCAATGGCCGCACGCGTCGTCTGGACGAACAGGTAAAACCCTTGGCGAACCAGGGCAGCACACGCCTGAACGCCGTCAGCGCCAGCCTCGCGCCGGGAGATGAGATTGGATTGCTGCTCAGCGGCTTCAGCGACCAGTACCTGTTCAACAGTTCCTGGCGGATAGCGCCGGTAGAGCTGCAGGGCGAGGTGCAACTGCCCAGCCTGCTCCCGCTGCAGCCCCGCGTTGCCGTGCACCCGTAACCGCTCTGCCGTGCGGTTCGCGAGCAAGCTCGCTCCTACAGGTTTGCATCAGAGCGCTTTTCGTAGGAGCGAGCTTGCTCGCGAACAGGACCGCCCCATGCTTCCCAGCGAAACGACTAACGCAACGGCCCGTCCGGCGCCTCATCGAGTTGCGCCAGCAGCATCGGCTGACCATCGCCCTCAGCGGGCAGCAGCGCCCACTGCTCCTTCTTGCCCAGCCGCCGGTAGCTCTGCTTCACCTGGCTGCCCAGCGGCAGCGGCGCCTTGAAGTGCGCATCCAGGCGCACATTCTCGGCCAGGCGACGACCGGTCAGGCTGCGCGCCAGCCCCCACATGCCGTGGGCGAATGGCTTGCCGAAGCCATAGTGCGAGGCCATCAGCCTCGACAGGTGCAGCGGATTGAAGTCGCCGCTCAGCCCGGCGTAGCGCCAGCCGACAATCTTCGGCACGCGCCACTGCACGCCGGAATGCACCGGCGCTTCCAGGGTGTGCCATTGGGCACGTTCGGGCAGAGGATCGGGCTCGCTCCCGCTCTCGAGGAAGTCGCCCCGGCGCAGGTAAGTGGTGATCGACTGCCAGTAGAGCATGTCGTGATGCCAGGCCTCGGTGACGACATCCACCTCCAGGCCCAGCTCATTGCGGCGGCTGGTGAGAATGCGGCAGTCGAACTGCAGCGGCTCGTTCTCGTCGAGCATGCGATAGCGCTGGATATGGCTGCGCAGGTGAATCAGCCCCACGACCGACAGCGGCATGCGCGAGCGGCTGAGCAGGCGCAGGTGCAGCGGCAGGCTGATCACCTGCGGATAGAGCAGCGGAACGCCCAGCGCCGGGTCGAGCCCGAAGTGCTCGCGGTAGGCGCGCAAGTGGCGAAGGTCGAATTTCAGGGTGCGGCTATCCATCGCCAGGTAAGGCACGCGCTCATCGCGGCCGAGGCCGCGGCGTGGCAGCAACATGCGGCTGTAACTGCCCAGCAGGGAGGGCAACTTTCGCTTCACGAAGGTCTCCGGAAGATCTCGCGCCGCACAGCATGGGCAATGCCGGGCGGCGCGGCAAGTCACCGAAGGTCGGGTGGCGCTGCGGGACCTTTCCGAGTCGTCAACGCTCGCCCTTCTCGATCCGGCGCAGGTGGCAGGTCACTTCCTCGCGGTCGTGGTACAGCTGCTTGCAGCCGATCTGCACCTTCAGCCCGCGCTCGCGGAAGGACTCTTCCAGGCGGTCGAGGATGCGCCGCACCTCGGTGTAACGCTGCTTCATCGGCAGCTTGAGGTTGACGATGGCCTCGCGGCACAGCCCCTCGCCGATCCAGGTTTCGATCATCGCGCCGGTGCGAGCGGGCTTTTCGACGATATCGCAAACCATCCAGTCCATGCGTTGGCGCGGGCGGAAGGCGTAGCCGTCAACGCGCTGGTGCTCGACCAGCCCGGAGTACATCAGGTTCTCCGCCATCGGCCCGTTGTCCACGGCGACCACGCGCATCTCGCGGTTCACCAGTTGCCAGGTCCAACCACCGGGGGATGCGCCCAGGTCCACGGCGAGCATATCCGGCGCCAGACGGCGGTCCCAGTCAGCGCGGGGAATGAAGTGATGCCAGGCCTCTTCCAGCTTCAGCGTCGAGCGGCTCGGCGCCTCGCGGGGGAACTTCAGGCGCGGGATGCCCATAGGCCACATGGCGCAGTTGCGCGCCTCGGCCAGGCCGATGAAAGCCTCGCGGCCGGAACGGAAGGTCAGCAGCAGGCGCGGCAGGCTCGGGTCTTCCACCAGCTTGCCGGCCTTCACCAGGGCGGCGCGCAGGGGCTTCTCGAACTTGCGGCAGAAGGTCGAGAGTTCCTTGCCATCGTTGGTATCGAACACCTCCAGCCAGAGGCTGCCGCACTGCGGAAAGCCGGCCAGTGCCTCGAGGATCGCACCGATGCGGTCCTGCTCCGGCAGCGCGGTAAAACCGGCCCCGCGTGCCCACTGGCGCGGGAAGATCAGCTCGGAGAAACGCAGATGGCGCATCAGCCGGTCGGCGCCGTCGGCGTCCATGCTGATGAATTCGGCGTAGGCAGTGGCTGGCTTGGCCCGCGCGTAACCGGGAATGTCCAGGCGCGCGGCGTGCTCGGACAGCTCGGCACAGACCTCATTCTCGAAACCCGGGCGGCAGTGCAGTAAGAGGGTATTCATCGGGGTGTCTCCTTGGCCGCGCACTATAGAGGCTGCCCGCGAAGGTTTCATGCAGATTCGCAGGAATCATCCCATGGCCGGAGTCATTTGATCTGAACCCACTCGCAGGACAAACGGTCCAGAACAGATGGCAATACCCCTTCGGGCGGTCTAGCTTGAGTGGTCTGGCCCAGCCCGCCAGAAGACTGCCCGATGATTGCCCTGCCTGGCGAAGATGATCACCGATCGCGGCCCGTCCAAATGGAGCAGGCCTGCGATGGATCAGGACGTTAGCGCCCTCCTTCGCCAAGTATCGCCAGTGCACCGCCGAATCGGCCGCGCTGCCGATCACGAGCAGAATCCAAGCCTGAGGAGAATGTCATGCCCGCAGTGGATAGCCTGAACAGCCTGCGCACCCTGGAGGTCGCCGGCAAGACCTATCACTACTACAGCCTGCCTGAAGCGGCGAAGAGTCTCGGAGACCTGGGCAAGCTGCCCATGTCCCTGAAAGTCCTGCTGGAAAACCTGTTGCGCTGGGAGGACGACAACACCGTCACCGGCGACGATCTCAAAGCCCTGGCCAACTGGCTGAAGACCCGCAGCTCCGAGCGCGAGATCCAGTACCGCCCCGCCCGCGTGCTGATGCAGGACTTCACCGGCGTACCGGCGGTGGTCGACCTGGCCGCCATGCGCGACGCCATGGCCAAGGCCGGCGGCGACCCGCAGAAGATCAACCCGCTGTCCCCGGTCGACCTGGTCATCGACCACTCGGTGATGGTCGACAAGTTCGCCAGCCAGTCAGCCTTCGCGCAGAACGTCGAGATCGAGATGGAGCGCAACGGCGAGCGCTACGCGTTCCTGCGCTGGGGTCAGAACGCCTTCGACAACTTCCGCGTGGTGCCGCCGGGCACCGGCATCTGCCACCAGGTCAACCTGGAATACCTGGGGCGCACCGTCTGGACCAAGGACGAGGACGGCCGCACCTACGCCTTCCCCGACACCCTGGTCGGCACCGACTCACACACCACCATGATCAACGGCCTTGGCGTGCTCGGCTGGGGCGTGGGCGGCATCGAGGCGGAAGCGGCCATGCTCGGCCAGCCGGTATCGATGCTGATTCCCGAGGTGATCGGCTTCAAGCTCACCGGCAAGCTGAAGGAAGGCATCACCGCCACCGACCTGGTGTTGACCGTCACCCAGATGCTGCGCAAGAAAGGCGTCGTCGGAAAATTCGTCGAGTTCTATGGCGATGGGCTCGCCGATCTGCCGCTGGCCGACCGCGCCACCATCGCCAACATGGCCCCGGAATACGGCGCCACCTGCGGCTTCTTCCCGGTAGACGACATCACCCTGGGCTACCTGCGCCTGTCTGGCCGCCCAGAGGACGCCGTCAAGCTGGTGGAGGCCTACAGCAAGGCCCAGGGCCTGTGGCGCGAAAAAGGCCACGAGCCGGTGTTTACCGACTCCCTGCAACTGGACATGGGCGACGTCGAGGCCAGCCTCGCCGGGCCCAAGCGCCCGCAGGACCGTGTCGCCCTCGGCCAGGTCAGCCAGGCCTTCGATGACTTCCTCGGCCTGCAGATCAAGCCCGCCTCCACCGAGGAGGGCCGCCTGCTCAGCGAGGGGGGCGGTGGCGCTGCCGTGGGCGCAGCAGCCCAGACCGGCGAGGCCGACTACCAGCACGACGGCCACACCTATCGGCTGAAGAACGGCGCCGTGGTGATCGCCGCCATCACCTCCTGCACCAACACCTCCAACCCCAGCGTGATGATGGCCGCCGGCCTCCTGGCGAAGAAGGCACTGGAGAAGGGCCTGCAGCGCAAGCCCTGGGTGAAGAGCTCATTGGCTCCCGGCTCCAAGGTCGTGACGGATTACTTCCGCGCCGCCGGCCTGACCCGCTATCTGGATGAGCTGGGCTTCGACCTGGTGGGCTACGGCTGCACCACCTGCATCGGTAACTCCGGCCCGCTACTCGACCCCATTGAGAAGGCCGTGCAGCAGGCAGATCTGACCGTCGCCTCGGTGCTCTCGGGCAACCGCAACTTCGAGGGCCGTGTGCACCCGCTGGTGAAAACCAACTGGTTGGCCTCGCCTCCGCTGGTGGTGGCCTACGCCTTGGCCGGCACCGTGCGTACCGATCTGACCAAGGACCCGCTGGGTACCGGCAAGGACGGGCAACCGGTCTATCTGAAGGATATCTGGCCGACCCAGCAGGAAATCGCTGACGCCGTGCAGAAAGTCGACACGGCGATGTTCCACAAGGAGTACGCCGAAGTCTTCCAGGGCGACGAAAAATGGCGCGCGATCCAGGTGCCGGATGCCAAGACCTACACTTGGCAGGGCGACTCCACCTACATCCAGCATCCGCCGTTCTTCGAACACATCGCCGAGGCGCCGCCGAAGGTCGAGGATATCCAGGGTGCCAGTATTCTCGCGGTGCTGGGCGATTCGGTGACCACCGACCACATCTCCCCTGCCGGCAATATCAAGAAGGACAGCCCGGCCGGGCGCTACCTCAGTGAACACGGCGTGGCCTACGCCGATTTCAACTCCTACGGCTCGCGCCGTGGGAACCATGAGGTGATGATGCGCGGCACCTTCGCCAATATCCGTATCAAGAACGAAATGCTCGGTGGCGAGGAAGGCGGCAACACCCTCTACGTCCCCACTGGCGACAAGCTGGCTATCTACGACGCCGCCATGCGCTATCAGAAGGACGGCACCCCGCTGGTTATCGTCGCCGGCAAGGAGTATGGCACCGGCTCATCCCGCGACTGGGCGGCCAAGGGCACCAACCTGCTGGGCGTAAAAGCGGTGATCGCCGAAAGCTTCGAGCGTATCCACCGCTCCAACCTGGTAGGCATGGGCGTACTGCCGTTGCAGTTCAAGGACGGCCAGGACCGCAAGGCGCTGAAACTGACCGGCAAGGAGGTGCTGAGCATCAGCGGTCTGTCAGGCCAACTGAAGCCCCACATGAACCTCAAGGTCACGGTGAAGCGCGAGGACGGCAGCCAGGACAACTTCGAGGTGCTCTGCCGTATCGACACCCAGAACGAAGTCGAATACTTCAAGGCCGGCGGCATCCTGCACTACGTGCTGCGCAGCCTGATCTAGCTCGGCTGGAATGAACGCGGCGGCCTGCAACGGGCCGCCGCCTTCCACTTTCGAAGCACTTCGAGTGACCCATGGCTATGGGCCATCGTCAGCCTACCGGCGTCACCCTTTTGTCATTATTTCTGTGATTGCCATCAAATTTTCGATCCGGCGGCCGATAAGCTGGACAGACGTACCATTTCGCCTTTTCCGAGATCCCAGCCTGATGCGCAACAACCAGCCGATCACCCAGCGTGAACGCACCTTCCCCGCCGAACAGCGGCTGATTTCCACCACCGACGCCCGCGGCGTGATCAGTTACGCCAACGAGGCCTTCACCACCATCAGCGGTTTTTCCCGCGAGGAACTGGTCGGCGCGGCGCACAACCTGGTGCGCCATCCGGACGTGCCACCCGCCGTATTCGCACACATGTGGGCGACTCTGAAGAAAGGTCGGCCATGGATGGGCATCGTCAAGAACCGGTGCAAGAACGGCGACCACTACTGGGTCAGCGCCTACGTCACGCCTATCTACGAGCGCAACGAGATCGTCGGCTACGAATCGGTGCGGGTGAAACCCAGCGCCGAACAGGTGCGCCGCGCCGAAGCGCTGTACGCGCGGATCAATGCCGGCAAGTCGGCTATCCCTGCTCGCGACCGCTGGCTGCCGTTGCTGCTGGACTGGCTGCCGTTCATCCTGATCGGTCAGATCGGCTTCCTCATCGGCGTCTGGCTGAACTCCCACTGGGGCTTCCTGCTGGCCGCCCTGCTCTCGATCCCGCTGGGGCTCGCCGGCCTCGGCTGGCAGCAGCGCGGCCTCAAGCGCCTGCTGCGCCTGGCCGAGCAGACTACCTCGGACCCGCTGATCGCGCAGATGTATACCGACAGCCGTGGCGCCCAGGCGCGCCTGGAAATGTCCATCCTGAGCCAGGAAGCCCGGCTGAAGACCTGTCTGACCCGTCTGCAGGACACCGCCGAAACCCTCACCGAGCAGGCCCGCGAAGCCGACTCCCTGGCCCACCACAGCTCCGCCGGGCTGGACCGACAGCGCCAGGAAACCGAGCAGGTGGCGACCGCCGTCAACCAGATGGCCGCCACCACCCAGGAAGTGGCCGATAACGTGCAGCGCACCGCCGATGCCACTCGCCAGGCAAACGACCTGACCACCGAAGGCCGGCAGATCGCTGCCGAAACCCGCGAGGCCATGCAGCGCCTTTCCAACTCCGTGGGCGAAACCGGTGAAGCGGTCAGCCAACTGGCACGCGACAGCGAGCAGATCGGCGGCGTGGTGGATGTGATCAAGGGCATCGCCGACCAGACCAACCTGCTGGCCCTCAATGCCGCTATCGAAGCCGCGCGTGCTGGCGAAATGGGTCGCGGCTTCGCCGTGGTCGCCGACGAGGTTCGTTCGCTGGCTCAGCGCACTGCCGAGTCGACCGGACAGATCCACCAACTCATCGCCAATCTGCAGAACACCGCCACCGAAGCGGTGCGCGCCATGGACTCTGGTCGCCGTCAGGCCGACGAAGGCGTGGAGCGTGTGCTGCAGGCGGACAGCGCGCTGGTCGGTATCAGTGACGCAGTGGCCAATATCACCGAGATGACCACGCAGATCGCCGCCGCCGCGGAGGAACAAAGCGCCGTGGCCGAAGAAATCAACCGCAACATCAGCACCATCGCCAACCTCGCCGACCAGACCTCCGGCGAAGCGCAGCGCACTGCCCTGCTCAGCGAGGAGCTGACGCAGACTGCGCACCGCCAGTATTCGCTGGTGGAGCGGTTCAACCGCTGAGGCCATTGCCGCCCGCGGCGGCAACTGTAGGAGCGAGCTTGCTCGCGAACCCGGTCCCGTCGCGGAGCTGTTCGCGAGCAAGCTCGCTCCTACAGCGCATACCCACCCGCAGCACTCAGCCGGCTACTTGAAATCCCACTGCATTTGCGCCGGGATGCTCACATCCCGCGAGGACTGCACACACACGTCCACGTAATCGGTGAAGCGCGGCGGTGCGGCAATGCCTTCGTCCAGCAGGCGCTGGTTGTCGAACAGGTAGTTGAGGTCAGCAAAGCCGCTGTACAGGCGCAGTGCACGCAGCACCAGGCGCGGGTTGGCCTTGCCGATGCGGCTTTCGAAACTGCCGGCCAGCTCGCGCAAATCCTCCGAACTGACCTTTCTATAACGCTGGCCCACCGGCGCTTCGCCACGGGCGTCGGCATAAGCCTGGTCGATTTCGCCGAAGGTGCATGCCGAACCGTGGCCAGCGGAGATGTGATAGAGGCTGTGGTTCAGCGTCGGCTTGAGCGCCAGAGCGACCAGCGCTTCAGCGCAGTAGTCGACCGGAATCACGTCGATCTGCTCGTCCAGGCCACAGGTGAAACTCTCCAGGGCAAAGCCCATGCGAAACACCCAGAAGATGCTCCCCGAGGCTCGGCAACCCAGCTCGCGATGCCCGACCACGATGGAGGGGCGCGCCACCACCAGTGGCAGGCCAGGCAACTCTTCGCGCATCCGCCGTTCGATTTCGGCCTTGGAGGCGGTGTAGTCCACCAGTTGCTCGTCGCTGTCCGGGAAGTCCCAGGACTCGCGCACCGGTGACTCGCGCTGCGGACCGCAGCACATTGCGGTGCCCACGTGCAGGAAGCGCTTGAGGTTGCGCGACTGGCTGAGCAGCTTGGCGAAGGCGAAGGTGCCTTCGACGTTTACCGGCCAGATGCTCGGGTTCTTCGAGAAGGAAGCGACGGCAGCGCAGTTGATCACCTGCTCCACGCGCATCAGGCGGGCACGCTCGCCCTGCATCCAGGCGGTGTCGAGCAGGTCACCACAGAGGATCTGGCTTTCCTGCAGGCTCTCCAGCGCCGTCTCCGATACGCAATGCAGGCGCAGGTTGTCGAGCAACCGCTCCAAGCCCTGAGCGGGGGATTCGGCACGGACCAGGAATAACAGCGCCGGCGTATGACCATCAGCGATCAGGTGCGCAGCGACGGAGCCGCCGAGGAAGCCGGTGGCGCCAGTCAAGAGCAGGCTGTGCGCGGCGCCGGGGGAGAATCGGTAGGGTTGGGTGGCAATGCGTTCAGCGTATTGGGGGTTCATGGCAGCTTTCGGCCTGTCCTCTGGAAGCGGGGTGTCGACTGCTGGGAGTCGACGCCGGCGAGGATAGGAGGGCCTGCCTTAAGGACCGATTAGGGCAATAGAAACGCTTCGATTTTCGCGGCCGCGTTCTCCAGATGCTGCTCGTGGGTCAGCCCGGAGGCCTTGAGCGGCTTGAGGTCATGGTCGCCGGCTGCCAGCCAGTGGAGTTGGATCGCCGGCGACAGCGAGTAGCCCTGGACCGTGGATCGGTCGCCCAGCGCATCGCGCTCGCCCTGGACGATCAGGGTCGCCGTCTTCAACTCGGCGAGGTGGGCGACACGCGGCTTCTCCGGCTTGCCGGCTGCATAGAACGGGTAGCCGATACAGACCAGCGCGTCCGCGCCCAACTCGTCCGCCAGCAGGCTGGCCATGCGTCCCCCCATGGATTTGCCGCCAATCGCCAGCTTGCCGGGCACCTCGGAGCGAACCTGCGCATAAACCTGCCGCCAGCACTCAAGCAACTGCTTCTGCGGATTCGGCGGGCGCCGCTTTCCATCCTCGCGGCGCATAGCCATATAGGGGAACTCGAAGCGCACCACCGAGATACCTCTTTCAGCCAGGCGTGCGGCGATGTCATCCATGAACGGACTGTCCATTGGCGCCCCCGCTCCGTGCGCCAGAACCAGCGTTGCCGACAGTTCGCGATGTGCCGGGTTCCGCAGCAGCGACAAAGGACCGCAGGCGCCCGCGACAGGGGTCTCAGGCGCCAATTGATCCGAATCAATATTCCGAGAGGTGCCTTTATCCATCCTTCACTCCGCTAATTCCGAATTAGTACCTATCCCAAGGGGGAGGGGCGGCATACGCCGTAAGCCGTAAAAAACCTGCCGGGATGGGCATAGCCCATAACCGTGGATGGAAGCCCATAAATGAGCACAACCAATCAGACCGCTTATAACTATAAGGTGGTCCGCCAGTTCGCCATTATGACAGTGGTGTGGGGGATCGTCGGCATGGCCGTCGGTGTCCTGATCGCCGCTCAACTGGTGTGGCCGGACCTTAACCTCGGCTTACCGTGGACGAGCTTCGGCCGCCTGCGTCCGCTGCATACCAACGCGGTGATCTTCGCCTTCGGCGGCTGCGCACTGTTCGCCACCAGCTACTACTCGGTGCAGCGTACCTGCCAGACCCGCCTGTTCGCTGGCCCGCTCGCTTCCTTCACCTTCTGGGGTTGGCAGCTGGTGATCCTGTGTGCCGCCATCACCCTGCCGCTGGGCTACACCTCCTCCAAGGAGTACGCCGAGCTGGAGTGGCCGATCGACATCCTGATCACCATCGTCTGGGTTTCCTACGCCATCGTCTTCTTCGGCACGCTGATGAAGCGCAAGACCAAGCACATCTATGTGGGCAACTGGTTCTTCGGCGGCTTCATCCTGACCGTGGCGATCCTGCACGTGGTCAACAACCTGGAAATCCCGGTCAGCCTGACCAAGTCCTACTCCCTGTACTCGGGCGCCACTGACGCCATGATCCAGTGGTGGTACGGCCACAACGCCGTGGGCTTCTTCCTGACTGCCGGCTTCCTGGGGATGATGTACTACTTCGTTCCGAAGCAGGCCGAGCGTCCGGTCTACTCCTATCGCCTGTCCATCGTGCACTTCTGGGCGCTGATCGCCGTCTACATCTGGGCCGGCCCGCACCACCTGCACTACACCGCTCTGCCGGACTGGGCGCAGTCGCTGGGCATGGTGATGTCCCTGATCCTGCTGGCTCCGAGCTGGGGTGGCATGATCAACGGCATGATGACCCTCTCCGGCGCCTGGCATAAGCTGCGCACCGACCCGATCCTGCGCTTCCTGGTGGTGTCCCTGGCCTTCTACGGCATGTCCACCTTCGAAGGCCCGATGATGGCCATCAAGACCGTCAACGCCCTCTCCCACTACACCGACTGGACCATCGGCCACGTACACGCTGGCGCCCTGGGCTGGGTTGCCATGGTTTCCATCGGCTCCCTGTACCACATGATCCCGAAGGTCTTCGGCCGCGAGCAGATGCACAGCGTGGGCCTGATCAACACCCACTTCTGGCTGGCCACCATCGGCACCGTGCTCTACATCGCCTCCATGTGGGTCAACGGCATCACCCAGGGCCTGATGTGGCGCGCAGTGAACTCCGACGGCACCCTCACCTACTCCTTCGTCGAAGCCCTGGCCGCCGGCCACCCCGGCTTCATCGTGCGGATGATCGGTGGTGCCATCTTCCTGCTGGGCATGCTGGTCATGGCCTACAACGTCTGGCGCACCGTAGCGGCCGCCAAGCCGGCCGAAATGCAAGCCGCGGCGCAGATGGCCTGAGGAGTCCGACATGAAACACGAAGTACTTGAGAAAAACGTCGGCCTGCTGGCCCTGTGCATGGCCGTCGCCGTGAGCATCGGCGGTCTGACCCAGATCGTCCCGCTGTTCTTCCAGGACGTGACCAATACCCCGGTGGAAGGCATGAAGCCCTACACCGCCCTGCAACTGGAAGGCCGCGACGTCTATATCCGCGAAGGCTGCGTGGGCTGCCACTCGCAGATGATCCGTCCGTTCCGCGCCGAGACCGAGCGCTACGGCCACTACTCCGTCGCCGGCGAAAGCGTCTGGGACCACCCGTTCCTGTGGGGCTCCAAGCGTACCGGCCCGGACCTGGCCCGCGTCGGCGGCCGCTACTCGGACGACTGGCACCGCGCGCACCTGTACAACCCGCGCAACGTGGTACCGGAGTCGAAGATGCCCGCCTACCCCTGGCTGGTCGAGAACAAGCTCGACGGCAAGGACACAGCGAAGAAACTGGAAGTGATGCGTGTCATGGGCGTGCCCTACACGGACGACGACATTGCTGGCGCCAGCGATGCAGTCAAAGGGAAGACCGAAATGGACGCGGTCGTCGCGTACCTGCAGGTCCTCGGCACCTCCATCAAGAACAAGCGGTGACAGCATGGATATCGGGACCATTCGCGGCCTCGGCACCGTCATCGTGATGGTGGCCTTCGTCGGCGTACTGCTCTGGGCTTACGGCGGCAAACGCAAGGAGCGCTTCGACGAAGACGCGCTACTGCCCTTCGCGGATGACCCGGTGGCCAAGCGGCACGCTGAGCAAGAGCAAGCTTCTAGGAGCAACAACGCATGACTACCTTCTGGAGTCTGTACATCACCGTTTTAACAGTCGGCTCGCTGATCGCCCTGCTGTGGCTGGTATTCGCCACCCGCAGCGGGCAGTCCTCGAACACCACCGACCAAACCATGGGCCACGCCTTCGACGGCATCGAGGAGTACGACAACCCACTGCCGAAATGGTGGTTCCTGCTGTTCGTCGGCACCATCGTGTTCGCCGCCGGCTACCTGGTGCTCTACCCGGGCCTGGGCAACTGGAAAGGCGTTCTGCCCGGCTACGACGGCGGCTGGACTCAGGACAAGCAATGGGAGCGTGAAGAAGCCCTGGCCAAGGAAAAATACGGCCCGATCTTCGCCAAATATGCTGCCATGTCGGTGGAAGAAGTCGCCAAGGACCCGCAAGCGATGAAAATGGGCGAGCGCCTCTTCGCCACCTACTGCTCCATCTGCCATGGCTCCGATGCCAAGGGCGCAGCAGGCTTCCCGAACCTGACCGACAGCGACTGGCGCTGGGGCGGCACCGCCCAGGACATCCAGACCACCATCCTCGGTGGCCGTCATGCCGCCATGCCGGCCTGGGGTGAAGTGCTGGGCGACAAGGGCGTGCAGGACGTGGCTGCCTTCGTCACCGCCAAACTGGACGGCCGCAAGCTGCCCGAGGGTGTGACTGCCGAGAACGTCGACAACGGTGGCAAGCTATTCGCCACCACCTGCGTCGCCTGCCACGGCCCGGAAGGCAAGGGCAACCCGATCATGGGTGCGCCTGACCTGACCCACCCGGGCGCCTTCATCTACGGCTCCAGCTACGCACAACTGCAGCAGACCATCCGTCACGGCCGCCAGGGCCAGATGCCGGCGCAGGAGCAGTACCTGGGCAAAGACAAAGTGCACATTCTCGCCGGTTACATCTACAACATTTCCGGCCAGGCGAAGTAAACTCCCCGCCCCCAACTCGCGCCCGCCAAAACGGGCGCGAGTTTCTTACCTCCGCAATATCGCGACGAAGTGTCGCACCCTCTCTATCTCCTTTCTTCACACCCTTCCGGTTCACGTCTAAGCTGAATTCCATTCGCAAACCTGCAATACGACTAACCTGACCCACTTCCCAGGTTGGTGCGAGCGAGCCGAAACGAGCGGCAAACAGCGGCGCAAAGCGCTCCGGAGCAGGCGTCAAACCGGCTTCGCGCCAAGGCCCGGCGCGTTGCAATGGCCTCCTGCTTTCTCCATACTTGCCGCCGTTTTTTTGTCCATAAAATCCAAAAACCGTGGAACCTTAGAATGAGCACAGCAATCAGTCCGACTGCTTATAACTATAAGGTCGTCCGCCAGTTCGCCATCATGACGGTGGTCTGGGGGATACTTGGAATGGGGGTTGGTGTTTACATCGCCTCACAGTTGGTTTGGCCCCAGTTGAACCTGGACCTTCCCTGGACCAGTTTCGGGCGCCTGCGTCCGCTGCACACCAACCTGGTGATCTTCGCCTTCGGCGGCTGTGCTCTCTTCGCAACTTCCTACTATGTCGTACAGCGCACCTGTCAGACCCGCCTGGTCTCTGACAGCCTCGCGGCCTTCACCTTCTGGGGTTGGCAAGCGGTAATCGTGCTGGCCGGCATCACCCTGCCGCTGGGCTACACCTCGTCCAAGGAGTACGCCGAGCTGGAATGGCCGATCGACATCCTGCTGGCCATCGTCTGGGTCACCTACGCACTGGTGTTCTTCGGCACCGTGATGAAGCGCAAGACCAAGCACATCTACGTGGGCAACTGGTTCTACGGCGCGTTCATCCTGGTCACCGCCATGCTGCACATCGTCAACAGCATGGAAATCCCGGTAACTGCCTTCAAGTCGTACTCGATCTACGCCGGCGCGACCGACGCGATGATCCAGTGGTGGTACGGCCACAACGCCGTGGGCTTCTTCCTGACTACCGGCTTCCTGGGGATGATGTATTACTTCGTTCCGAAGCAGGCCGAGCGTCCGATCTACTCCTATCGCCTGTCCATCGTGCACTTCTGGGCGCTGATCACCCTGTACATCTGGGCCGGTCCGCACCACCTGCACTACACCGCTCTGCCGGACTGGGCGCAGTCGCTGGGCATGGTGATGTCCCTGATCCTGCTGGCTCCGAGCTGGGGTGGCATGATCAACGGCATGATGACCCTCTCCGGCGCCTGGCATAAGCTGCGCACCGACCCGATCCTGCGCTTCCTGGTGGTCTCCCTGGCCTTCTACGGCATGTCCACCTTCGAAGGCCCGATGATGGCAATCAAGACCGTCAACTCCCTGTCGCACTACACCGACTGGACCATCGGCCACGTACACGCCGGCGCTCTGGGCTGGGTTGCGATGATCTCCATCGGCTCCCTGTACCACCTGATTCCGAAGGTCTTCGGTCGCGAGCAGATGCACAGCGTTGGCCTGATCAACGCCCACTTCTGGCTGGCTACCATCGGTACCGTGCTGTACATCGCCTCGATGTGGGTCAACGGCATCACCCAGGGTCTGATGTGGCGTGCGATCAACGCCGACGGCACCCTCACCTACTCCTTCGTGGAAGCCCTGCAGGCCAGCCACCCGGGCTTCATCGTCCGTGCACTGGGCGGCGCCTTCTTCGCCTCCGGCATGCTGCTGATGGCCTACAACACCTTCCGTACTGTGCGCGGTTTCAAACAGGCTGACGCCGATGCCGCTGCCCAGATCCCCGCTGTAGGAGCTCACTGATGAAGCACGAAGTAGTCGAGAAGAACATCGGCCTTCTGGCCTTCTTCATGGTCATTGCGGTGAGCATCGGCGGTCTGACCCAGATCGTTCCGCTGTTCTTCCAGGACGTCACCAACAAGCCGGTCGAGGGCATGAAGCCGCGCACCGCGCTGGAACTGGAAGGCCGTGACATCTACATCCGCGAAGGCTGCGTAGGCTGCCACTCGCAGATGGTCCGTCCGTTCCGCGCCGAGACCGAGCGCTACGGCCACTACTCCGTCGCCGGCGAAAGCGTCTGGGACCACCCGTTCCTGTGGGGCTCCAAGCGTACCGGTCCGGACCTGGCTCGTGTCGGCGGCCGCTACTCCGACGACTGGCACCGCGCGCACCTGTACAACCCGCGCAACGTAGTGCCGGAATCGAAGATGCCCTCCTACCCCTGGCTGGTGGAGAACAAGCTCGACGGCAAGGACACGGCGAAGAAAATGGAAGCCCTGCGTACGCTGGGCGTGCCTTACACCGACGAAGACATCGCCGGTGCCCGTGACGCCGTCAAAGGCAAGACCGAGATGGACGCTGTCGTCGCCTACCTGCAAGGCCTCGGCACCATCATCAAGAGCAAACGGTGACAGTGATGGATATCGGGACCATTCGCGGTATCGGCACGGTAGTAGTCATGGTCGCCTTCGTCGGCGTCCTGCTCTGGGCCTATGGTGGCAAACGCAAGGAGCGCTTCGACGAAGACGCCCTGCTGCCCTTCGCGGATGACCCGGTCGCCAAAAAGCACGTCGAGCAAGAGCAAGCTTCTAGGAGCAACAAAGAATGACAACCTTCTGGAGTCTGTACGTCACCGTACTTACCCTGGGCACCATCTTCGCCCTGGCGTGGCTGCTGTTCGCCACCCGTCGCGGTCAGCGCAACGAAGCCACCGATGAAACCGTAGGCCACGCCTTCGATGGCATCGAGGAGTATGACAATCCGCTGCCGAAGTGGTGGTTCATGCTGTTCGTCGCCACCTTCATCTTCGCCCTCGCCTACCTGGCCCTGTACCCGGGCCTGGGCAACTGGAAAGGCCTGCTGCCGGGCTACCAGGACAAGGCCGAATTCGCCAACGGCGAAAAAGGCTGGACCGGTGTGCACCAGTGGGAAAAGGAAATGGCCAAGGCCGATGAGAAGTACGGCCCGCTCTACGCCAAGTTCGGCGCCATGCCGATCGAAGACGTGGCCAAGGACGAGCAGGCCCTGAAAATGGGTAACCGCCTGTTCGCTTCCAACTGCTCCGTCTGCCATGGTTCCGACGCCAAGGGCGCCCACGGCTTCCCGAACCTGACCGACGCCGACTGGCGCTGGGGCGGCGAGCCGAAGGACATCATCGCCACCATCGAAGGCGGTCGCCATGCGGCCATGCCGGCCTGGGGCGAAGTCATCGGCGATGCCGGCGTTCACGACGTAGCTGCCTTCGTCACCACCAAGCTGGACGGCCGCAAGCTGCCCGAAGGCGTGACTGACGAGCAGGTCGCCAATGGCCAGAAGATCTTCGCCACCAACTGCGTGGCTTGCCACGGCGCTGAAGGCAAAGGCACTGCAGCCATGGGCGCACCGAACCTGACTCACCCGGCCGCGTTCATCTATGGCTCGAGCTTCGCCCAGCTGCAGCAGACCATCCGCTACGGCCGCCAGGGCCAGATGCCGGCTCAGCTGGAGCGTCTGGGCAAAGACCAGGTTCACCTGCTCGCTGCCTACGTGTACAGCCTGTCCCATGGCGAAGGTGAGAAGAGCGCCGAATAAGCCTCCCTCTCCTACACCCATAGCGACACCCAGCGGCGCCGGTTTCTACACCGGCGCCGCTCTATTTCTGGGTCCATAATTCCTTGCGCGACCAACTGTCGCACGGTTGCAACACCCTCCACGCCGTATCATTGTTAGGCGTGCAAGCATATTTCTGACCCTCTCGGCATGTATCGACAGGGCGCCCTCCCGCTGCCGTGGAATGCACTGATGAGCAAACAAATTCCGGTCCAGGACGTCACTCCGCCCACCAAGGGCAAGGGTGAAAGCGTCGACCTCTATGCCTCCCGGGAAAAGATCTACACCCGAGCCTTCACCGGATTCTTCCGAAATCTCCGAATGGCCGGAGGCGCCCTCCTCTTCCTCCTCTACTTCGGCACCGTGTGGCTGACCTGGAACGGTCGCCAGGCGGTTCTCTGGGACCTGCCCGAGCGCAAGTTCTACATCTTCGGCGCGACCTTCTGGCCGCAGGACTTCATCCTTCTCTCCGGCCTGCTGATCATCAGCGCGTTCGGCCTGTTCTTCATCACCGTGTTCGCCGGCCGCGTCTGGTGCGGCTACACCTGCCCGCAGAGCGTATGGACGTGGATCTTCATGTGGTGCGAGAAAGTCACCGAGGGTGACCGCAACCAGCGCATGAAGCTCGACAAGGCGCCCATGAGCGGCAACAAGCTGCTGCGCCGGTTCGCCAAGCACAGCCTGTGGCTGCTGATCGGCCTGGTCACCGGCCTGACCTTCGTCGGCTACTTCGCCCCGATCCGCGACCTGCTCAGCGACCTGGTCACCGGCCAGGCCGACGGCTGGGCCTACTTCTGGGTCGGCTTCTTCACCCTGGCCACCTACGGCAACGCCGGCTGGCTGCGTGAGCAGGTGTGCATCTACATGTGCCCCTACGCGCGCTTCCAGAGCGTAATGTTCGACAAGGACACCCTGATCGTCTCCTACGACCCGCGTCGTGGCGAGGGCCGTGGCCCGCGCAAGAAAGGCGCCGACTACAAGGCCCAGGGCCTGGGCGACTGCATCGACTGCACCATGTGCGTCCAGGTCTGCCCGACCGGCATCGACATCCGTGATGGCCTGCAGATCGAGTGCATCGGCTGCGCCGCCTGCATCGACGCCTGCGACAGCATCATGGACAAGATGAACTACCCGCGCGGCCTGATCAGCTACACCACCGAGCACAACCTGTCCGGGCAGAAGACCCACCTGGTTCGTCCGCGCCTGATCGGCTACGCCATCGCCCTGTGCATCATGATCGGCCTGCTGATCACCGCCATCGTCCTGCGTCCGCTGGTAGGCTTCGACGTCAGCAAGGACCGCGTGCTCTACCGCGAGAACGCCGAAGGTCGCATCGAAAACGTGTACAGCCTGAAGGTCATGAACAAGGACCAGAAGGACCATACCTACGTGCTCAGTGCCAAGGGCATGGACGGACTGATCCTGGAAGGCAAGAAGGAAATATCGGTCGCCGCCGGGGACATCTTCACCATGCCGGTGGAACTGTCCATCGAACCGGAGAAGCTGCCCTCCACCACCAACGAGATCAGCTTCACCATCCAGTCGGTGGACGACCCGTCCATCAGCAAGGAATCCACCAGTCGCTTCATCGGCCCGCGCGTTCGTTGAACCTGCGCTGAACGAATTGGCACCCCATGTTGCGCATGGGGTGCCAGTACCGACCGAAGCACGTAGAATTTGCCCGCCCCTTCACCGGGCAGCGCCCCGCGTGGCGTTGCCAGCGAGAGAAAAGAGACCATGCAATCGGCCATGAAAACGCCCGTGGAACCCTGGTACAAGCACCTCTGGCCGTGGATCATCATCGCCATGCTGGCCACCTCGATCTTCCTCAGCCTGACGATGGTCAACATCGCCGTGAACAACCAGGACTCCCTGGTCAGCGACAACTATTACGAAGCCGGCAAAGGCATCAACCGCTCCCTCGACCGTGAGCACCTCGCTCAGCAGCTCAAGCTGCGCGCAAAAATCAGCTTCGACGAATTGACCGGCGAAGTGGACCTGCGCCTGACCGGCGATAGCCGCCCGGCCACGCTCACCCTGAACCTGCTCTCCCCTACCCTGGAATCCCAGGACAAGCACCTGGAAATGCGCGCCAGCCCCGCCGAGCCGGGTCGCTATACCGCCAGCCTGGATGCCGCCGTAAAAGGTCGCCGCTTCGTCGAACTGCTCGGCGAGGAAAATGGCCGGACCTGGCGTCTGTTCGAGGAAGAAAAAGTCGCCCCGGGCGGCTCCTTCGACCTCGGCGACGAGCCCCTCAGCGGAGATGAAGCCGAGCGCCCATGAGCGCCCCGCTGCTCTGTTATCACTGCGCGCTGCCGGTTCCGCCCGGCAGCCGCTTCGTTGCGCCAGTCCTGGGTGAGACCCGCGAATTCTGCTGTCCCGGCTGCCAGGCCGTGGCCGAGGCCATCGTCGCCGGCGGCCTGGAAGGCTATTACCGTCACCGCACCGAAGCTGCGCCCAACCCTGACGCCCTGCCCGAACAGCTCGCCGATGAGCTGAAGCTGTTCGACCGCCCTGACGTTCAGCAGCCTTTCGTCCAGCACCAGGGCGATCTCGCCGAGACCACCCTGATCATGGAAGGCATCAGCTGCGCCGCCTGCGGCTGGCTGATCGAGAAACATCTCAAGGGCCTGCCCGCCGTCGCCGAGGCTGGGCTGAACCTGTCCAACCACCGCCTGCACGTGCGCTGGTCCGACAGCGAGCTACCGCTGAGCGAGCTGCTTGCCGAGCTGCGCCGCATTGGTTACGCCGCGCACCCATTCCAGCCGGACCGCGCCGCCGAACAGTTGCACCAGGAGAACCGCAAGTCCTTGCGCCAGTTGGGCGTCGCCGGCCTGCTGTGGTTCCAGGCAATGATGGCAACCATGGCCACCTGGCCCGAATTCAACATCGACCTGAGTCCCGAGCTGCACGAAATCCTGCGCTGGGTGGCGATGTTCCTCACCACGCCCATCGTCTTCTACTCCTGCCAGCCATTCTTCCGCGGCGCCGTGCGCGACCTGCGCACCCGCCACCTGACCATGGACGTTTCCGTCTCCCTGGCAATCGGCGGCGCCTACCTGGCCGGCATCTGGACCGCCGTCACCGGCCATGGCGACCTGTACTTCGACGCGGTCGGCATGTTCGCCCTGTTCCTGCTCGCCGGTCGCTACCTCGAGCGCCGAGCCCGTGAGCGCACCGCCGCGGCCACCGCGCAACTGGTCAACCTGCTGCCCGCGTCCTGCCTGCGGCTGGATGACAGCGGCCAGAGCAGCCGTGTGCTGCTCAGCGAACTGAGCGTTGGCGACCGCGTGCTGGTGCAGCCCGGCGCGGTGATACCCGCCGACGGCCTGATCCTCGACGGTCAGTCCAGCGTCGACGAATCCCTGCTCACCGGCGAATACCTGCCGCAGCCGCGCCAGAGCGGCGACAGCGTCACCGGCGGCACCCTCAACGTCGAAGGCCCGCTGACCGTGCAGGTCAAGGCACTGGGCGGCGACAGCCGCCTCTCGGCCATCGTCCGCCTGCTGGAACGCGCGCAATCGGACAAACCGCGCCTCGCCGAGCTTGCCGACAAGGCCGCGCAGTGGTTCCTCATCGCCCTGCTGGTGCTCGCTGCGGTGGTCGGCCTGTTCTGGTGGCAGCATGACGCCTCCCGCGCCTTCTGGGTGGTCCTGGCGATGCTGGTGGCAACCTGCCCCTGTGCCCTGTCGCTAGCCACGCCGACCGCACTCACCGCCGCCACCGGCAGCCTGCACAAGCTCGGCCTGCTGGTGACCCGTGGCCACGTGCTCGAAGGCCTGAACCATATCGACACGGTGATCTTCGACAAGACCGGCACCCTCACCGAAGGCCGGCTGACGCTGCGTGCCGTCCGGCCGCTGGGCGCGCTGGACAGCGATGCCTGCCTGGCGCTCGCCGCCGCGCTGGAGAACCGCTCTGAACACCCCATCGCCCGTGCCTTCGGCCGCGCGCCGCAGCCCGCCGAGAATGTGGAGAGCCATCCCGGCCTGGGCCTGGAAGGCCGCGTCGGCGAGCGCCGCCTGCGCATTGGCGAACCGACGTTCGTCTGTGGCTTGAGCGGTAGCGAAGCGCCCCAGCACCCGCAGGAGCCCGGCCAGTGGTTGCTGCTGGGGGACGAAAGCGGCGCCCTCGCCTGGCTGGTGCTGGACGACCGCATCCGCGAAGACGCCGCCGACCTGCTCGATGCCTGCCGCGCGCGCGGCTGGCGCACGCTGCTGCTGTCCGGCGACAGCTCGCCGATGGTCGGCCGCGTCGCCGCCGAACTGGGCATCGACGACTGCCGCGGCGGCCTGCGCCCGGACGACAAACTGGAAGTCCTGCGCCAGCTGCACCAGCAAGGCCACCGCGTGCTGATGCTGGGCGACGGTGTGAACGACGTACCCGTGCTGGCCGCCGCCGACATCAGCGTTGCCATGGGCACGGCCACCGACCTGGCGAAAACCAGCGCCGATGCCGTGCTGCTGTCCAACCGCCTGGACAGCGTGGTGCAAGCCTTCAGCCTGGCCCGCCGCACCCGTCGAGTCATCATCGAGAACCTGCTCTGGGCAGGGCTGTACAATGGGCTCATGTTGCCCTTCGCCGCCCTCGGCTGGATCACGCCCGTGTGGGCTGCGGTAGGCATGTCGATCAGCTCGCTGACCGTGGTGCTCAACGCCCTGCGCCTGACCCGGCTGCCGAAAGGCGCCGACGCCGCTTCAGCGACATCCGCCCACTCCGCCGCACTTCAGGCGGCCCAGGCGCTGCCACGGAGTTGAAATGCCCGCTCTCTACATCATGATCCCAGTCGCCGTGGTCATCGTCGGCATCTGCATCGCAATCTTCTTCTGGGCCGTGAACAGCGGCCAGTACGACGATATGGACGGGCCGGCCCACAGCATCCTGTTCGACGACGAAGACCCCAAGCACCAGGCAGGCATCGACGAAGCCGAGGGTGAGGGGTCGCACGGCAGCCCCAAGCAGGACAAGCGCGATGCCTGAGCTGGCGCCACTGCTGGCGTCCGCGCTGATCCTCGGTCTGCTCGGCGGCGGTCATTGCCTGGGCATGTGCGGTGGATTGATGGGCGCGCTGACCATGGCCATTCCGCCAGATCAGCGCGGTCGCCGCCTGCGCCTGCTGCTGGCCTATAACCTCGGCCGCATCTTCAGCTACGCCTGCGCCGGCTTGCTGCTCGGCCTCGCTGGCTGGGCCGTGGCACGCACGCCGTTCGCCTCCGCGCTGCGGGTGATCGCCGGTCTGCTGCTGATCGCCATGGGCCTGTACCTGGCTGGCTGGTGGAGCGGCCTGACCCGCATCGAAGCCCTCGGCCGCGGCCTGTGGAAGCACATCCAGCCCTTCGCCAGCCGTCTGCTGCCGGTTGCCACGGTGCCGCGCGCGCTGCTGCTCGGCGCACTCTGGGGTTGGCTGCCCTGTGGCCTGGTCTACAGCACACTGCTCTGGGCCACCAGCCAGGGCTCAGCGGTGGACAGCGCGCTGCTGATGCTCGCCTTCGGCCTGGGCACCTGGCCGGTGCTGCTTGCCACGGGCCTCGCCGCCGAGCGCGTCACCGCCCTGCTGCGCAAGCGCAGCGTGCGCATGGCCGGTGGCATCCTGGTGATCCTCTTCGGCCTGTGGACCCTCCCCGGCCCACACCAGGCCTGGATCATGGGCCACGAAATGCACGCCAGCGCCAGCAATCCCCACCATAAAGCCGCTTGATACAGGTCAACAGGCCTCTGTCGGACTCTCCCTAGACTGCGCAGGAAAAGCTCGCCACCGGGGAACATCGGCATGCTCGACAATATTCGCTGGGATGCAGATCTGATACGCCGATACGATCTGTCCGGCCCGCGCTACACCTCCTATCCCACAGCCGTGCAGTTCCACGAAGGAGTCGGACCCTTCGACCTGCTGCACGCGCTGCGCGATAGCCAGAAGGCTCAGAGATCGCTCTCGCTCTACGTGCACGTCCCGTTCTGCGCGAACATCTGCTACTACTGCGCATGCAACAAGGTCATCACCAAGGATCGTGGCCGCAGCGCTCCCTACCTTGCCCGTCTCATCCATGAAATCGAGATCGTCAGCCGTCACCTGGGTCGCCAGCAACAAGTCGAGCAGTTGCATTTCGGCGGAGGTACCCCGACCTTCCTGAGCCCCGGCCAGCTGCGCGAACTGATGGCGCAACTGCGCACCCACTTCCACTTCGTCGACGGCGACTTCGGCGACTATGGCATCGAGATCGACCCGCGCGAGGCCGACTGGTCGACCATGGGCCTGCTCCGCGAGCTGGGCTTCAACCGCGCCAGCATTGGCGTGCAGGACTTCAACCTGGACGTGCAGCAGGCCATCAACCGCCTGCAGAGCCTCGACGAGACCCGCGCCATCATCGACGCGGCGCGCACGCTGCAATTCCGCTCGATCAACATCGACCTGATCTACGGCCTGCCCAAGCAGACCCCGGACACCTTTGCCCGCACCGTCGAACAGGTCATCACCCTGCAGCCCAATCGCTTGTCCGTGTTCAACTACGCGCATCTTCCGGAGCGCTTCCCGCCGCAGCGTCGGATCAGGGCCGAAGACCTGCCCTCCCCCGCGCAGAAGCTGGAAATGCTGCAGCGCACCACCGAGCAACTGGAAGCCGCTGGCTACCGCTACATCGGCATGGACCACTTCGCCCTGCCGGACGACGAACTGTCCATGGCCCAGGAAGACGGCAGCCTGCAGCGCAACTTCCAGGGCTACACCACTCACGGCCACTGCGACCTGGTGGGCCTGGGGGTTTCCTCGATCAGCCAGATCGGCGACCTCTACTGCCAGAACAGCAGTGACATCGCCGACTACCAGAACACCCTCGACCAGGGCCAGCTGGCCACCCGGCGCGGCCTGCACTGCAACAAGGACGATCTCATCCGCCGCGCGGTGATCCAGCAACTGATCTGCCACTTCCAGCTGGACTTCGAAGACATCGAAGACCTCTACAACATCGACTTCCGCGGCTACTTCGCGGAGATCTGGGAAGACCTCGAACGCTTCGCCCGGGATGGCCTGATCACTCTCGGCCCTCGCGGCATCGACGTCAGCGCCTCCGGTCGGTTATTGGTGCGCTCGCTGTGCATGCTGTTCGACCGCTACCTGCCGATGCAGAACCTGCAACGCTTCTCGCGGGTCATCTGATCCGCGAGTTCCCTTTGGCGCGACCGGCGGTACGGGGCCAACTGTCGCACCCTTTGCTACAGGATATGTCTATCACCCCAAGGAGTAGGAACAGCCCTGAACCGGCACTTTTAGAAAGGATTCGAGCCTGGCCACAACCCTCGTGAACCCTCATCCCCGTCGCTGAAACCAGCGATTCAGACAGGTCGCCAACTGGCGCGCGACTTGCCGTCTGCGGTACCCTTGGTTTTTGTGTGCCATCCCATTCAAGGAACACTCATGGCCGAAACCATCAAAGTGCGCGCCCTGCCCCAGGCGCACTGCAAGGATTGCAGCCTGGCTCCCCTCTGCCTGCCCCTGTCGCTGAATACCAACGACATGGACGCCCTCGATGAGATCGTCAAGCGCGGCCGACCGCTGAAGAAAGGCGAATTCCTGTTCCGTCAGGGCGATGCCTTCGGCTCCGTCTTCGCCGTGCGCTCCGGTGCGCTGAAGACCTTCAGCATCACCGACGGCGGCGAAGAGCAGATCACCGGCTTCCACCTGCCCAGCGAACTGGTCGGCCTGTCCGGCATGGACACCGAGAGCTACCCGGTATCGGCCCAGGCGCTGGAAACCACTTCGGTCTGCGAGATTCCCTTCGAACGCCTGGACGAGCTGTCCGAGCAACTGCCGCAACTACGTCGCCAGTTGTTGCGCGTGATGAGCCGCGAAATCCGCGACGACCAACAGATGATGATGCTGCTGTCGAAGAAAACCGCCGACGAACGCATTGCCACCTTCCTGGTGAACCTCTCCGCGCGCTTCCGCGCCCGTGGCTTCTCCGCCCAGCAGTTCCGCCTCGCCATGTCGCGCAACGAGATCGGTAATTACCTGGGCCTGGCAGTGGAAACCGTCTCCCGCGTGTTCACCCGGTTCCAGCAGAACGGCCTGATCGCCGCCGAAGGCAAGGAAGTGCACATCCTCGACTCCATCGAGCTGTGCGCACTGGCTGGCGGCCAGCTGGACAGCTGACAGACACGAAAGCTGACCAATTGGTTGACTTTCCAGTCATCGAAAACGGGCTCGCCAACTGGCGGGCCCGTTATACTTTGGCCTCAGCAAAAACCGCATCAGGTGCACATCCAGCATGATCCTCAACCAACTCGACCTGAAGTCCGTGATCCGTGCCGTTCCCGACTTTCCCAAGCCCGGCGTCATGTTCCGCGACATCACCCCGCTGTTTCAGTCGCCACGAGCCCTGCGCTTCGTCGCCGACAGCTTCATCCAGCGCTATGTCGAGGCCGACTTCACCCACATCGGCGCCATGGATGCGCGCGGCTTCCTGATCGGTTCGATCATTGCCTACGAGCTGAACAAGCCCCTGGTGCTGTTCCGCAAGCGCGGCAAGCTGCCGGCTGATGTACTGGCCCAGGCCTACGAGACCGAATACGGCGAAGCCCTGCTGGAAGTCCACGCGGACAGCCTGTGCGAAGGCGACAGCGTGCTGATCTTCGATGACCTGATCGCCACCGGCGGTACCCTGCTGGCCGCCGCACAACTGGTGCGCCGCATGGGCGCGAGCGTGTTCGAGGCTGCTGCGATCATCGACCTGCCGGAACTCGGCGGCTCGACCAAGCTCAACGACGCACAGATCCCCACCTACAGCCTGACCGCCTTCGCCCTCGACGAAGGCTGATCCGTGCTGTCCACGACAACGGGCGCTTCGGCGCCCGTTGTCGTTTCCGGCGTTCGCGACAGAGCCCCATCCAATGGCTGGTCGCCCCCCTTTTGGCCTGATCCGACCCCGGCACGGCCAGATATGACCTGGCGATTGTCCGACAAGACTTCGAACATGACATCAGCTGATGACACATTCGAAAGTGGCATCACGAACTAACGACAGGGCTTGCCCGGGTCGCCGCCCCTGCCGCGTCGCGCTCCGGAACCCACGCCCGCACAACAAGAAGGAGTTAGTCATGAACGCCAGTACCACGCCAATCCGCGCCAACTTCCCGGTCCGCCGCATGGATTTCACCTTCAGTGAAACGCCTAAGTACTGGTGGGACGGGCAGCCCTTCATGACCCACTTCATGAACAACCTGTCCTCGCTGTTCCCCTATGGCGAGAAGTTCTTCGTCGACAGCGTGCGTGCGGTGCGCGAACGCATCCAGGACCCGCAGCTGCAGAAGGACGTCAGCGCCTTCATCGGCCAGGAAGCCATGCATTCCAAGGAGCACGCGGCCTACAACGAGTACGCCGACGAGCACGGCATCGACCTGGAAACCCTGGAACTGCGCATCAAGGTGCTGCTCGAATCCATCAGCAAGGTCACCACCAAGAAGCATCAGCTGGCGATCACCTGCGCCCTGGAGCACTTCACCGCGACCATGGCCGAGCAGTTGCTCAAGCGTGAAGACCTGAGCAGCCAGATGAAGTCGGACAAGATGTACAAGCTGTGGATGTGGCACGCCGTAGAAGAGAACGAGCACAAGGCGGTGGCCTACGACGTCTACCAGCAGGTCTACGGCGGCTACTTCACCCGCACTGCGGTGATGCTGCTGACCACCGTGATCTTCCTCGGCGTCATCGCCGGATTCCAGATCAACCTGCTGCGACGCGACGGCCAGCTGTTCAACTGGCGCAGTTGGAAACACGGCCTGGGCGTGTTGCTGCACCCGCGCCGCGGTTACTTCGTCAACCTGATCCGCCCGTGGCTGGACTATTTCCGCCCCGGCTTCCACCCCTTCGACCACGACACCAAGGCGCTGGAAACCCGCTGGAAGGAGACGCTGGATTTCGCCGGCTGACCCTCGCGCCCAGGCAAAAACGCCAGGCATTGCCTGGCGTTTTTCCTTGTCGCTCGCTCGATGGCGGCATTTGCGTAGGAGCGGCCTGCAAGCCCCCTTACAGGTCCGCGATCCGCTGGGCGGACCGAAAATGCCCGTTACGCAGGGACTTTCTGCAGGCGCCGACGCACTACTTCCACCAATTGGTCCGGCTGGAACTTGGAAAGGAAGTCATCACAACCGACCTTCTTCACCATTGCGTCGTTGAAGCTGCCGGAAAGTGAGGTGTGCAGCACTACGTAGAGGTCGCGCAGGCGCGGGTCGTTGCGGATCTCGGTGGTCAGGCGGTAGCCGTCCATCTCCGGCATCTCAGCGTCGGTGAAGACCATCAGCAGCTTTTCTTCCATGTCGTGCCCCTCGTCCGCCCAGCGCTTGAGCTGTTGCAGCGCGCGCAGGCCGTCGGTGGCCACGTGCAGGCGCAGGCCGAGCTGGCCGAGGGTATCGCGCAGCTGGGAGATGGCGACGCTGGAGTCATCCACCACCAGCACTTCGCGACCACCGGTCTTGCTGAGCAACGTGTCGTCCAGGCGGTCGCTGGAGACGCGGGTGTTCATCGGGACGATCTCGGCGAGCACCTTTTCCACGTCAATGATTTCCACCAAGCGGTCTTCAACCTTGGTGATCGCAGTCAGGTAATGCTGGCGGCCGGCGCCACCGGGTGGCGGCTGGATCGACTCCCAGTTGAGGTTGAGGATGCGCTCGACTCCGCCCACCAGGAACGCCTGAACCGAGCGGTTGTACTCGGTGACGATGATGGTGCTGTTGGCATCCGGGGTCAGCGCGCGCATGCCGATGGCGCGCGACAGGTCGATTACCGGCAAGGTCTGGCCGCGCAGGTTGATCACCCCGCAAATCATCGGATGGCGCTGCGGGATCAGGGTCAGGCGCGGCAGTTGCAGCACTTCCTGCACCTTGAACACGTTGATCGCGAACTGCTGCCGCCCGGCCAGGCGGAAGACCAGGATTTCCAGGCGGTTCTCGCCTACCAGTTGGGTGCGTTGATCGACAGTGTCGAGAATACCGGCCATGCCTGCTCCAGATTCGGAATGAGTCGTGCGGGATAGCTATCGGCCGCATCTTCTCCGACAAGATACTGGCCGAGCGCCATCATGCACGACTTATCCGGTCCGGGCCACACCGATCATCCCTTCGCTGCGCTTAGTCGCCCGGTGGACGAGAGCAGCGGCGAATCCGCCGGAAGGTGCATCGAGAGCGCCGCTGGGCGCACCCCGAAGCGCAGCTTGCGTCCTTCCAGCGGCTCGCCGTCGAGATTGACGTCCAGCCCTTCGCGCGCCTCCACCTCGACCCACGGCAGGCGCGCGCGGACGAAAACATCCTGGGTACCGAAGCCGCTGCCCAGCAGCGCGCCGAGGGTGCCGACCATGTCCTGCGGGGTCGGCAGGATGCTCAGATCCAGCAGGCCGTCATCCGCCACTGCCTGCGGGCAGAGCACATGCCCACCACCCGCCTGACGACCATTGCCGATACCCAGGGCGAGGAATTCGCCCTCCCACTCGAAATCCGGCCCGGTGAAACGCCCCTGGGCAGCATGGACCTCGGAAAACCGCGTCAACCCGGTGAGCAGATAGGCAGCGCCACCCAGAAGCTTCTTCAGGTCTTCAGGGGTGTTGGCCGTGACCTTCGAACCGAAGCCGCCGGTGGCCATGTTGAGGAAGCACTGCCCATCGACTTCACCCAGGTCGATGGGCCGGGCCGGCACATCCAGCAGTGCCAGCGCCGCGGCCGGCTCCAGCGGCACGCCAGCGGCGCGGGCAAAATCGTTGGCGGTCCCCAGCGGCAGGATCGCCAGGCTGGCCTTGCCGCCGGCCTGGGCCAACGCTTCGGCGACATCGCGCACCGTGCCGTCGCCACCGCCGGCGATCAGCGTCGTGTAGCCCGCTGCCAGCCCCTCCTCCACCAGCCGCCGGGCGTCGCCACCCTCCCAGGTCACTCTCACATCCAGCGTGCGCCCCGCTTCACGCGTCGCCAATACGGCGGCGCGCACCTCATCGTTGGCGGCTTGCTTGCCGTGCAGGATCAGCAGGGCCTTGGGTTGCGTCATGGTGGGTTTCCTCCCGGTGAGTCCACTGGATATCGACTCAGACTAGCGGGAGGAAATTTCCTCAAACTTAATTTGCCGATCAGGCGGGATACCCGGTGATCTCGCGGATGCTCTGGTACAGCGGCTTGAGCTGCTTGTACATGCGCTGGTAGACCTCGCTGTACAGGCGTTCGTAGGTGCGCTGCGCCTCGGGGCGCGGGTGGAAGACGTCACCGACATGGGTCATGGCGGCGATGGCACTGGTGAAGTCGGGATAGAGCCCCAGCCCCACTGCGCAATCGATGGCCGCGCCCAGGCCGGAAGCCTCGTAGACGTGCGGGCGCTCCGCCGGCAGGCCGAAGATGTCGGCGGTAAGTTGCATCGCCGCGTCGCTCTGCGAACCGCCTCCGGCCACGCGCAGGCGCAGGATGCGGGTGCCGGAGCGCTTCTCGATGCGCTCCTTGC
This sequence comes from Pseudomonas sp. PVC-3-1, assembly GCF_057444315.1. NCBI lineage: Bacteria > Pseudomonadati > Pseudomonadota > Gammaproteobacteria > Pseudomonadales > Pseudomonadaceae > Pseudomonas > Pseudomonas sp. PVC-3-1. Next base: position 3,408,800 of record NZ_CM172023.1, on the reverse strand, counting down.
CCTGGCGCAGCGCGTAGGCCAGGCCTTCGAGAATGGCGCGGTAGATGTGCGCGCGGGTGTGCACGTCGCCGAAGCCGATGATCGAGCCCTTGGCCTCCAACCCCGGCTCGCGGATGCCGGGCGTCCAATAGGGTTGCAGCATCAGGCCCATGGAGCCGGCGGGCACGCTGTTGACCAGTTCGTCGAACAGTTTCTCCGGCTCGACGCCCAACTCCTGCGCACGCTGCATCTCGCGCAGGCCGAACTCGCGCTTGAACCAGCTGACCATCCAGAAGCCACGGTAGATCATCACTTCGGTGTTGAAGTGATCGGGAATGGCCGCCGGGTACGGCGGGATCAACGGGATGGTCTCCAGGTAGCGCGAGCGGGTGGTGTTGATGGTCGCAGTGGTACCGTAGGACAGGCAGGCCACGGTCGGGTCGATGGCGCCCGCACCGAGCACTTCGCAGGCCTTGTCGGCACCGGCGGCGATCAGCGGCAGGCCCTCGGGAATCCCGGTCAGGCGGCTGGCTTCAGCGGTGATTTCACCCAGTTTTTCACCGGGCTTGAACAGCTCCGGCAGTTGCTCGCGGCGCACATCCAGCGCCTGCCACTTCCAGTCGCGCGGCGCGGCCCATTGCAGCTTCTTGTAGTCGAACGGCAGGTAGGCAACGCTGCAAGCCACCGAATCCACGTAACGCCCGCACAGGCGCTGGGTGAGGAAGCCGGAAAGCAGCAGTACCTTGTGCGTGCGCTGGTGGATGTCCGGTTGCTGCTGGGCAACCCAGTTCACCTCGGCCTGGGTGCGGAAGTAGTCCACCGCGCCCTGCGCACCCACCAGCTTGAACAACCAGCCCCAGGGGCCCTTGATCGAACCTTCCAGTTCCGCGCGGCGCTGGTCCAGCCAGATGATCGCCGGGCGCAACGCCTGGCCCGCTTCGTCAACATGGATCACGGTGCCGCGCTGGGTCGTCAGCGACACGCCACGGATGCAGCTGCGATCGATGTCCACGCTGGCCCACAGGCGCTTGCACGCTTCGCCCAGCTGTTCCCAGTAATAGTCCGGGTGCTGCTCGGCCCAGCCGGGCTGCGAGGAGAAATAGGCTTCCAGCTCAACCTTGCCCTTGCCCACCAGGTTGCCCTGAAGATCGAAGAGCAGCGCGCGCACGCTCTGGGTGCCGTTGTCGATGGCCAGCAGGTAATTGTTATTGTCCATGGGCTCTTGGTCAGTGGGGCTTCAGTCAATTCGGAAGGCTGTAGCAGCGACGCCACAACGCCAGGTAGTCCTGTTCTTCGCGTTTCCAGTGCACGTCGTCCCAGCCCAGGCGTGGCTGGCAGAGCGCGCGGATTCTTGGCAGCTCGTGGGCGCCACCGTCGGCCAGCAGCAGGCCGATGCGGGTACGGCGCAGCAGCAGGTCGTCCAGGTGCAGCACCAGTTCGCCTTCCGCCGCCCAGGCCAGCTCGGCCCAGAGCGAATCGGTATGGCCGATGCACTCGCTACCCACAGTTTTCAGCACCCGCGCCAGCTCGGGCAGCGCACGGCCATAGCGGCCGCGCAGGCGGGTCCGCTGCGGCGGAGTCAGCCCAGGCAGGTCGATATCCTCGACAGGCTCGAAGACCTGCTCGCCAGCTGCTTCCAGCGGCCGCTCCAGCATCGGCGCGCAGGCCGCGAGCACCTCCAGCGCCAGCAGGCGGAAGGTGGTGAGCTTGCCGCCGGCCAATGTCACGCAGCCGGGCTCGACCCACAGCGCGTGCTCGCGTTTTTCGTCCGACGGCTTGAGTGACGGTGCTCCCTCGCTGACCACCGGGCGCACGCCGGCCCAGGTGGAGCGCACATCCGCGGCGCTGATCTGCGCGGCGGGGAACTGCTGACCGCAGGCCGCCAGCAGGTAATCCACTTCCTCGCGACTGATGGCGGCGTCATCGTCCAGCGTGTCGCGATGGTCAAGGTCGGTAGTGCCGACCACGGTCGCGCCCTCCCAGGGGAAAACGAACACCGGGCGTTTGTCCTGGCCATGCATGAAGCTGAAGGCGTGGGCCACCGGCAGGCGCCAGGCCGGTAACAGCAAGTGGCTGCCGCGCAGCGGACGGATGTGCTCGCTGCCGTGCTTCTGCCGCAAGGCATCGGCCCAGGCGCCAGTAGCCAGGGCCACGGCGCGGGCGCGGAAGGTGTGGCGCTGGCCGCTTTCGCTGTCCTCGGCGACCAGCCCCTGAACACGACCATCGCGGCGCTCCAGTTCGATCACCTTCAGGCCATTCAGAGCTTCACCGCCTTCTGCGCGCGCCTCGCCGAGCACGCGCATCACCAGACGCGCATCGTCCGTCACTGCATCCTGAAAGCGAGTGCCACCCAGCAGGCGATCTTCCTTCAACCCCGGCGCCAGGTAGCGCAGTTCTTCCAGGCGATAGAACAGATGGTTGCGCCGCCCCGCCAGTGCGTCGTAAAGCGACAGCAGCGTGCCGAACACACGCGGGCCGGGGAAGCCGCCCTGGTAGTGCGGCATGATGAAGCTCAGTGGATCGACCAGTCCCGGCGCCTCGCCCAGCAGGCGCTGGCGCTCGCGCACCGAGTCGCGGGTCAGGCCGAACTGGCCTTTGGCGATATAGCGCAGACCGCCATGGACCATCTTCGAGGACCGGCTGGAGGTGCCCCAGGCGAAATCACGCTGCTCCACCAGCAGGCAACGCCAACCGCGCCGCGCCGCTTCGCGCAGGATGCCGGCACCGGTGATGCCGCCACCGACGACGATCAGGTCCCAGTCACGCGCCGCCAGTTCTGGCAGCGCCTGCGCACGCCAGGTCGCATTCCAGGCAGGCATGGGCTCAGTCCTGCAGCAGGGTGCCGGGGTTGAGCCGGCCGGACGGGTCGAAATGCCCGGCCAGCGCCTTGATCGCCGCCATGCCCAGCGGTCCCTTCTCCACCGGCAGGTAGGGCGCGTGGTCCTTGCCCACGCCGTGTTGGTGGCTGATGGTGCCGCGGTTGTTGGCGATGGTCTGGCTGGCGGCGTGCTTGAGCTTGCGCCAGCGCTCGTGCGTCTGCGCATAACTGGCGGCTGGGCGGAACACGTAGGTGGTGTAGATGCTCGAGCCTTCGCCATAGACGTGGGACAGGTGGGTGAACACGTGCACGCGCTCCCCCTCGGCGGCCAGGCCCTCGCGCAGGCTCGCCTCGATGCGGTTGAGCAGGTTGTCGACGTTGGACCAGTCGGTGGCGGTTTCCAGGGTGTCGACCACGTAGCCGTTCTCCCACAGCGCCTCGCGCAGGTAAGGGAAGCGGAAGCGGTTCTGCGCCCACTTCTTGCCCAGCAGGGTGCCGGTGAACACCCCGCCAAAGCCCTTGAGAAGACGCCGCGCGGCACGCAGAGAAGTGGCATTCTGGGCGCGATCGCCGGTGACGCCGAAGGTCAGCATGCACTTGCCTTCGCCTGCGCCGCGCATCTTCAGGTAGCGCTCCAGCCAGGCGATCTGCCCCGGATGGCCGGCCAGGGCCAGTTGGGTCGTGGTCTCGATGGCGTTGGACAGGCGCAGCATGGACAGCGGCACGCGCGCCTGCACCAGGGTGCGAATGCCTTCCAGCGCCTGCTCCCAGGACGGCAGGAACACCGCATAGAAGCGTTCATCCTCGGCAATGCGCGTCACCCGCACCTTCACCGAGGAAAGGATGCCGAAGCGCCCCTCGGACCCCATCACCATTTCGCGCAGGTCGGGGCCGGCGGAGGATGCCGGGAAGGTCGGGATGTCCAGGCTGCCGGCGAAGGTTTCCAGGGTGCCGCCGGCGAACAGCTGCTCGATGCGCCCGTAGCGCAGCGATTGCTGACCACTGGAGCGGCTGGCCACCCAGCCGCCGAGGGTGGAAAGCTCCCAGGACTGCGGGAAGTGACCGAGCGTATAGCCGCGGGCACGCAGCTGGCTCTCTACCTGCGGGCCGTTGGCGCCGGGGCCGAAGGTGGCGATCAGACTCTGCTCGTCCAGTTCCAGCAGGCGGTTCATGTGCTCCAGGGAAATGGTGAGCACCGCCTTGTCCGACTCGGGCGGATTGATGTGCCCGGCCACCGACGTGCCGCCACCGTAGGGGATGACCAGGCAATCCCAGAGCTCGGCGAACTTCAGCAACTCGCGGATCTGCTCGGCGGTCTGCGGGTAGGCCACGCCATCAGGGAACACGCCGAATTCGCCTTCGCGCATGGCCAGCCAATCCGGCAAGCTCTGGCCGCGGGCGTGCAGCAGGCGGTCGCGGGCTTCGCGCACCACCAGCGGGTGCTCGGGCAGACGCGAAGCCGGCACCTTGGCCAGCACCTGCTCCAGCGTCGCATCGGGCAGCGTCAGGCCGGGGCCCACCAGCTCGGCAAGAAAACCGCGCCCATTGTCGGGCAGTTCCACTACCGTCGTTTCCTCGCCCCAGCCATTCCAGCGTCGCATGCCCGCTCCTTTTATTCAGGGTCTGTGTTTGCCCGTTAGATTGCTATTTCGGTGCCGCTTGATGGCTGCCTATACTAGCCAGCCGCCCTGCCCTGTCACTGTCGGATCAAGACAGGCGCAGTTGCCGATCGAGACACCAGAACAAGAACGAACGCCATGCATTCCCTCGGCTATACCTCCGTTCCCGCACTGCTGAAATACCTGCGCCACGCCGAGTCCCTCGGCATGGAGCTGGACGTTGCCCTCAAGGCCGCAGGCCTGGAGCGCTCGCAACTGAGCGACAACAGCCAGCGCCTGCCCAGCGAGGCCCACGAGCGCCTGCTGCAGCACCTGTGTGCGCACTCGGGCGACCCGCTGTTCGGGCTGCATTCGGCACGCTTCGTCCAGCCTGGCTCCTGGAGCGTGCTGGGGTATATCACCATGAACTGCGCCAACCTGGGCGAAGCCATGGGCCGCATCATTCCCTACGAAAAGCTGGTCGGCGACATGGGAGTCAGCCGCCTGGAACCGGGCGAGGATCACATCAAGCTGATCTGGAACTGTCGCCACGAGGCCGCGCAGATTCGCCGGCATATGGTGGAGAACGTGCTGGCGTCCTGGCTGCTCTACGCGCGCTGGATTGCCGACACCAATGGTTCGCCGCAGGAAGTCTGGTTCGAGCACGCACAGCCCGAAGGCACCGACGTTGCCGAATACGAGCAACTGTTCGGCTGCCCGGTACGTTTCGACCAGTCGTTCAGCGCCTTGCTGGTGCCCCTGCAACTGCTGACCTACCCATTGCGCCAGGCCGACGCCAACCTGCTGCGCACCTTGGAAGAACACGCTCTGGCGCTGATGGCCGAACTGGACGACGACGAGCCGCTACCGCTACGGGTGAAGAACGCCCTGCGCCTGTTGCTCAAGGACGGCCTGCCACGCAAGGAGCGGGTCGCTGAACGCTTCGAGATGACCGTGCGCACCCTGCAGCGCCACCTGCAGCAGGCCGGCACCAGCTACCAGCAGATCCTCGACGAACTGCGCCAGGAACTGGCCGAGCACTACCTGGTGCACAGCGACCTACCCATCCAGGACATCGCCCAGTACCTGGGCTTCACCGAGTCGCGCTCATTCCATCGCAGCTTCAAGGGCTGGACCGACCAGACGCCCGGCGAGTATCGCCAGCAGCACAAGAAAACGCCGGTTTGAGACTGGCGTTTTAATACCTGAAGGTCTTGCAGTGCTGGGCGCCAGATAATCACTGACTTGCCACCCACACCCTAGCGGCAGTCTGCGCAAAGTGGGTATTGCTCCGCGCTTGACCATCCATCCGTATTCGCCAGGGCGACTCTCCGCTCCGCAATTGAACGAGCGCGGGTGATCATTTTCTGTGGCTAAGGCCTGTCAGCACAGCTCGCCCACCGCCTCCCCCGCGTGACGCGTTCGGTAGCTGCCTCTAGCTAGGGGCAGTCATCGGCCATTAACGGACTTTTGAGTGGAGCAGATTCGAATTGGTGAGTAGCTGAAGGCATCTCTGGTCTAGCCTTGAGGTAGTCCGTCAACTACTCCGGAAGGATCGCATCCTCGGAACTGCTTTAGGCCTGACTCATGCGTGGATCATTGAAACAGCACCAGCATTGCCAAACTCTGCTTCGTACCTCCGCTCAAGAAGATTTCGACATCGCTCAATTTGGGGTTTTGCGTTATCTGGTCTCGTCAGCAGCAAATGTTAACGATGCTCTTGTTTCACTCGGTCGCTACATGAGCGTCTGTGTCACGGCGGTTCATTGCCGCCTAGAGCGCCACTCTTCACACGCCCTGTTGCACTTTGATTTTGCCAGCTCCTCACGGGATGACAGCTCGGGCGCTGAAGTCTGGATGCTTCGCATAACTGGGCTTATAGGAACGCTGATTGGACGAACTTTCCATCCGGAGCAGGTCGCGTTTCGCCATGGCCCCCATGGTGATCGTAGGGATTACCTCAAGCGATTCGGCTGCCCCGCCCTCTTTAGGCAGAAGAACAACTCATTGGTGCTGCCCCCCTCCATACTCAGAGAGACGTGTGTAGAGGCCGATCCGACTCTGCACTCCATCATGCGCTTCTATCTTGCCTCGCATGCCCGCCACTCTGGGCAATTGCGAAACCAGGTGGCTGAGGAGGTTCGGAAACTCCTGCCAGAGTGCCGGGCGACACTCGTTAACGTCGCCCAGGCTTTGAGAATGAATCCTCGCACACTTCAGCGACGGCTCGCCGAGGAAGAGTCTGACTTTGAGGGCCTATTAGATAGCGTGCGACGCGAGCAAGCGTTTCGACTTCTTCAGCAGACCGAAATGGGGACTGGTGAAATCGCCAGGGCGCTTGGTTACAGGCAGATTGGCTCCTTCCGTAGAGCACATCAGCGATGGCTGGGCATCTCGCCAGCCGAGTTTCGCCATCAGTTCTCGGTACAGCCAGACCGCGTGTTGGCGATCAGCCGGGAGGAATAGAGCTATCTTGCTGTGCATTCAAGGATATGCGTTTTGGAGCGGGGATATGCCCTGTCAAACGGCATCCGTGAGGTGTCGCTCATAGTTGGTGCTCCTCGTCTGTTACTCGATGCGAAGCTCATTCCACCTCGCTAATGCTCTAAGCTGACGCCAGCTATATGGGCTCTTTCTCAATGAATAGGAGTTTTCGCATGGGATACCTGAGCGTAAATCGCCGCGATGGCGAGCAAATCCGGTTGATCATTGAGCCAGGCATCGATACCGATACACTGTTGCAGGCGCTCCTACGCAACGGCATCACCATCCAAATAAACACAACCTCAAACCCCAACCAGATTCGGGTGAGCATTGATGCGCCCAGGCAAATCTCGATTCTGCGAGGGGAGTTGGTGCCGGGCTAGAGTACGTCGCGGATAAGGGCCTCTTGGCGCTTAGTCAGGCCGAGAGGAAAGGCCTGCAGGAGACGTCTGAGGAAAGTCCGCTTTGGGTCGGTAGCAGCCCCTCGTCAGAGGCAGCAACCTGCCAGAAGCGGACGTCACAATCCTCCTTTCCCAAAGCCCATCACTGCGCCGCCTGTTGGGGCCGACTCTTGTCTTCGGCCAGTTTGTACGCAACGTAGTATTTGTAGATATTGCCCACATAATCGACTGTTTCCCGCCCCACCACTCGCGCGGCGGCGTGTTCGACGTTGCCGAACCAGATGTTCGGATCCAGCCCTGACTCCTGGGCCAGGCGGCGAAACTTCATTAGGTTCCCAGGTCCGGCGTTGTAGGCAGCGAACGTCATCAGTGTCTTGTTCAATGGCGTCAGTTGCGGATCGCTCAAGTATTTGTCGGCCAGCAGGCGCATGTACTTCGTGCCGGCCTCAATGTTCTTGTCCGCACTCTTGTCGATACCGCGAATGGCCACCGAGCGATCCGCCGCGGTGCTGGGCTTCATCTGCATGACGCCCACGGCGCCCGCCGAGCTGCGTGCTTTCTGGTTCAGCTGCGACTCCTGAAAGCCCTGGGCAACCAGCATCAGGTAATCGAAGTCGTAGGTGCCGGCATGCTTCTGGAACAACCCGACCATGTCGCGGAAGTGCTTCATCTCCGCCTCGGAAGTCGCGTCGAACAAGCGCTTGCTGTTCTTCACGTACTTATTGCGCAGAGTGTTGCCGAAAGTCGTACCGACCTTGTGGACCTGCACGAAGGCGTCGAGCCTCTCCTTCAACTGCGGACTGTCCTTGCGGATGGCCCAGGCAAACTCCGAACCCTGGGCGTTAATGGCGATATCTTCATGCACCTGCATCTGCCGGTAGAGCGCGCTCCAGGCCTTGGCAATGTACAGGTCGACCACCGTGGCCGGGATCAGCCCAGCATTGACCATTTCCAGCAGGTCCTCGGATTCGAGGTTCTCGTCGGCAGACTTGATCTGCACCGGTGCGATTCCCTTCTGCGCGAAGGATTTGTTCAATGCCTGCAGGTGCTCGTTGTAACTGCTTGAAGGCCGCACCGTTACCTCCTGGCCGGCCAGCGCCTCCAGGCTCGCAATCGGATTGCTGCCAGGCGCCGTCACCAGCACTTCTTTGATGCCAGTGGCGAAAGGTGCGGCGAAATCCACTACCCGCTGGCGGCTGTCGGTAATCGTCAGGCCGCCGGCAGCGATGTCACCCACACCGGCCTGCAGCTGAGGCATCAACTGGTCCCTTGGCGTAGGTATGAACAGCACGCGCCAGTGCAGGGATTTCTCCGTATAGGGATATTGCTTGTTCAGCCAAGCTTCCAGCGCCTTGCCCAGCTCGTAGCTGATGCCTGCTTGCCGTCCTCGATCGACAGCGAAGAACGTCCGGCTATAGGGCACGAGGATGCGCACCAACCGGCGTTCGCGCATGCCGTCCAGGTCCCCCTTCCAGGCCGGCGGAATCGGCAGCACCATGGCCCGGACCTCCGCCTCTTCCTGCTGGGTCAAGCGGGCATCAGGCAACGAGGGTTGCGCGGCATAAGCGCAAAGACATGAAAACAGCGTGAACGACAGGCACACGGAAGCGAGGCAGCGGCGTCCCATGGTTCGAACCTTCCCGTTTAGCTGGATGACCGGTCGCAAGACATGCCCAGGTCACGTGGCCGGCGCCGCGCCCTGAACCAATACCGCTGGCGGAGCTGGGGAAGCTCCGCCGTCAGTTCAAGACTAGTTCAAGCCCCGCCAAACGCATCGCCACTCCCCTGCCAGCAGTGGAGAACTCGTCGCATTCTTGCGCACAGTGAACGTGCGCATTCCTCCTGACGCTCCGACTGGCGATGCGCATCTACCAGCGTGCTGGACTGCCAGGCCCTACGACGTGCGCAAACTCCAGAAAGAGGCTGGGAGACGTCAACTCAATGGCTCATGCGACGCCTGGATTCCGATCGGATCATTGCGTCGCCCTGATCCACTCAGACGCTCTCTCCGCAATCATGATGGCCGGTGCATTGGTGTTGCCCCCGATCAGGGTCGGCATGATTGAGGCATCGACAACCCTGAGCGCTTCGATGCCATGCACTCGGAGCTGGTGGTCCACCACGGCCATCTCGTCGTTCCCCATCTTGCAGGTACCGACAGGGTGATAGACGGTGTCTGTTCGTCTGCGCAACAGCTCGATCAATTGCTCATCGCTGACCAGGTTGCTGCTGTAGAGGTCTTTCAGACCATATCGTGCCAGCGGTGGCTGTCCGACGATTTCCCGCACCATGCGATAGCCCTTGAGTAACGTGCCGACATCGTCGTCGTGGCCGAGGAAGTTCGGGTCAATGCGTGGCGGCGCGAAGGGATTGGCTGAGTGCAATCCGACACTGCCGACACTCTTGGGCCGCAGCACGCAAACGTGACAGCTGAAGCCGTGGCCCCAATGCAGCTTCCTGCCATGGTCGTCGATTGGCCCGATGACCGCATGCAACTGGATGTCCGGGCGTGACAGCTCGCGCGAAGTCTTGAGAAATCCCCCGCTCTCCGCGCAGTTGCTGGCGAAGGGGCCGGTCCTGTGGCGGGTGTATTCGACGAAGGCCTTGCCCATCTTGACCGTACCACTGGCAGAGATTCCCAGCAGGGAGGTGTCGTGGCTTTTGTAGCAGGCGACGATATCGGGATGATCCTGAAGATTCTGCCCGACCCCAGGCAGTTCATGGTGCAAGGCAATACCCTGGGGCTTGAGTTCGCTCTCCGCGCCGATACCCGAAAGCATCAGCAACTGCGGACTGCCAAACGCCCCCGCACTGAGCAGGACTTCGCGGCGCGCCCGGATTTCCATGCGTTCGCCTTTCAGCGATACCTGCATACCCACCGCACGTTTGCCTTGCAGCAGGATGCGCTGAGCGTGCGCACCGGTAATCACGGTCAAGTTGCCGCGAAGCTCGCGAATGGGTTTGAGGAAGGCTGCGGCGGCGCTCCAGCGGCGTCCGTCGCGAATGGTTACATCGTAGTGCCCTATACCCTCCTGCTCGGCACCATTGAAGTCCGCGTTACGTTCATGCCCTGCTTGCCTGGCCGCATCAAGAAACGCATTGGTGACCGAGTGAGGCTGCACACGGCCGACATACAACTCGCCTTCGCCGCCGTGGAACTGGCTGTCGCCCAGATGGTGCCCTTCGCTTTTTCGGAAGTACGGCAGGACGTCCTCATAGGACCAGCCGGAATTTCCAAGGGCTTGCCAGTCGTCATAGTCGCTGCGGTGGCCACGGATATAAATCATTCCGTTGATCGAGCTGCTGCCCCCCAAGGTTTTTCCGCGTGGCTGGTACCCACAACGCCCCATCAGGCCCGGCTGCGGCACAGTTTGTAACGCCCAGTTCACATGGCGTGTCGGGAGGATCGCCGCCACTCCGATCGGCGCATGGATCAGCGGGGAGGTGTCTTCGGAACCAGCCTCCAGCAGACACACCCGCACGGAAGGATCAGCACTGAGGCGGTTAGCGAGAACGCAGCCAGCCGAGCCGGCACCAACGATGACGTAGTCGAATTCCATAATTGTTCTTCTCGGTTCGCGAGTATGGGCACCTGGCAGATCAGGAGGTGCGGGGTCTGGAATTCTTCGTCGATGAGGCGCAAATTAATTGATCCTTGACGACTAAAAATTGATTTTTGACGACTGTGACAGCCCTCATCCGCACCACTTCGTTCATTGGATTTCCGCAGTTGGTCGAGCAACTGGGCGGCGATCCTGCCCAGTTCCTGCATCGTTTCCAGATCGACCTTCGCGCACTGGATGATGACGAAGCGCGGGTCCCGCTGAGATCGTTGGTGGGGGTGCTCGAATGCGCGGCCGATGAGCTGGGCTGCCCCGACCTGGGTCTACGCATGGCGGAGTATCAGGACCTGCATGTCCTGGGGCCCGTCGCGCTGATTGCGCGAAATTCGGCGACGGTCGGCCAGGCACTGGAGGAGATATCGCGCTTCATCGGCTACCACAGCCCCGGCATCGACGTGCAACTCGACCGCGCCGAACCTGACAGCCCTCGGCTGGTGATCGAGATTCGCCTGCCAGGCCCAACGCGGCATCGACAGATGCAGGAACTCGCTCTGGGTGTGGGCTACAACACGATGAAACTGCTGTGCGGCAGCCAGTTCAGCGCCCGCTCCCTTCAGCTCAGCGGCGCCGGGGCACTGCCATCCAGCCGATACCGGCGCTACTTCGGGACGACCATCTATTTCGGCCAGGACTGCAACGCTCTCGTCCTGAGCCGAGAACAGCTCTGTCAGCGAGTCGAGCGACAGGACGCCCAACTGCACCGGGTACTGCTGGACTACCTCAGCCCTTTCGACGCGCAGGGCTCGGCTGGCCTGGTGCGGCAAGTGGAAAATCTGATTCTGCGCACGCTGCCGACCCAGCGCTGCCGCATCAGCCTGATCGCCGAGCAACTAGGTTTGCATGAACGTGTGCTGCAGCGGCGCCTTGCCGTCGAGGGAACGGGATTCGAGGCGCTGCTGGAACAGGCTCGCCGCTCCTGTGCGCAGCGCTATCTGGCCGAGCGCCATATGCCACTCTCCCAGGTGGCGGGCTTGCTGGGTTACAGCGAGCAAAGCGTCTTCAATCGTGCCTGCCGTCGTTGGTTCGATGACACTCCGCGCGGGGTCCGCCGGCAGTTGCTCGACGCTGCGGACGCCTCTCAATCCCCCGCCCCATCTGGCTGAAACGGATCAGCGCGCGGTTATCTCACCAGCCCCAGCTCCTTGGCCCGGAGAATGGCCTGGGTGCGCCGCGCCACTCCCAGCTTTACGTTTATCTTCTGCGCGTGGCTCTTGACGGTGTGCAGGGAGATAAATAGCTGCTCAGCAATGTCCTGGTTGGACAACCCCTGGGCGATCATCTTCAGCACCGACAACTCGCGGGGGCTGAGCAGCACAGCGGCGGGTTGTTGATCGTCAGCCCTCAGCGATTCCTTTCCCCAGCGCACGAGACCCGGGTTGCGAAGACTACAAGCGTATTCCGCGCTGACCATACCTACCTGCCGGGCCAGCGCCATTGCATCGAGCAACGCCCGCTGTGCGACTACCTGTTGGCCCTTGGAGTAATGTGCCTCGGCCAGGACGAACCATAACTCCACGGCCAGCGCACGCCGCTCCTGTTGAAGGGCATCCTTGAGCATCTCCTCGAGAACTGCAGCGACATCTTCACCGGCTGCCAGGCGCGCCTGGACAAGGGCCAGTTGAAGGTGCTGGACCAATTCGGGGTTGCCATAGGGTGGCCTTTTGCGGGCTGGCCCGGAGTATTGCAGCAGGCACTCTTCCAGCGCGGCGCGAGCGCGGCCGGCGTAGCCCTCCTGAATCCATAACCTGGCGTAGCCCAGCAAAAGCAGATTCTGGTACAGCGGCTCGGTGATGTTGCGGAACTGCAGCAAGCGCTCGGCATCGGCGAGCCGTAGATGAGCTTGAGCGAGGGACTGTTGCATCGCATCCAGTTCGGCCAGCCCGATGTACCCCCACGAGGCTGCTGGGTCCTCGCAGTCCAGGCACTCCTGCAGGCCAGCTTCAAAGTGCCCGCGAGCCGCAGCGTATTGCCCCATTCGGGCCAGCAAGGCGCCCAGACGCAACCTTGTACGACCACTCAGCGGGTTGGCTTCTCCTTTACCCCCGGCGTTCAGTTCCTGGTGGAGTTGTTCTGCCAAGTGCAACGCCTGCCTGAGCTCCCCCTGCATCTCCAGGAGCTGCACCTTCTGGAGCAGTAACAAAGCCTCCAGTACTCGACTGCCGTGGCGGCGAGCCACTTTGATGGCATCACGGTGGAAGACTTGCGCGGTCTCGATGCGACCGTCGACTATCTCTACTTCGATGAGCGCTGTAAGCACTATCACGTATTGCGCCCAGGCGGACTCCGGCAGGTTTTCCAACGCCTCACGCATGTGTGGGGCATCGACCTTGCCGCGGTGATACTCCAGCTTGCCGCTCAGTGCCTGGCACTGAGCAAGCAGCTCTCGCTGACGCTGCGCTGTCGGCTGCGGAAGAAAGCGCTGTAACTGCGCGGCGCAGACCTCAGCCTCGTCCAGTCGACCGCTGATGAGCAGTGCCCAGGAATTGAGGATCAGCAGCCGGGGCGTACTGGAAATCAGCTCTCCGGGCAGCAGGTTGCGCCAGCGAAGTACTCGCGCCATCTGGCTACCATGCAGCAACCTGTCTCGATTGAAGTGCTGCAGCAGGCTGGCGGCAATCTCAGCCTGATCAGCCAGCAGTGCATAGTCGATGGCTTGGCGAATCTGCTCGCGCCCCGCGGCCCATTGGCAGGCGTGGCGGTATAGGGCCCGCTTCAGGTTCTGCGCCACTTCCGCAGCAAGAATGCTTCCCACTGCTGGGCGTACGCGATGCAGCCCCTGATCGCTGTCCAGTGTTTCTATGAACACGCCCGCGTTCAGCAATTGCTGCAGCAACAGCTTGCCTTCGCCGACACCGAGCACATGCTCACAGAGCGACTCGTCAAAATCCTGCAAGCAAGAAAGCTTGCATAGCGCCTGGCGCAACTCGTCAGGGAGCTCAGCCAGCACTTCCTGCTCCAAGTACCGGCGAACCAGTGCATTGCCCTGCGCGGCTTCTGGCGGCTGGCCGGGGTCGCGGCCGTGCAGGCGCAAGCGGATGCCGGCGAACCAGCCATCGGTCTGAGCCATCAATGCCTGCACTGTGGCGGATGGGACTTCGCCATAGAGACTGCCCAGCAGATCAGTCAATTCGGTAGCCGTCATGGCTAGATCATCGGCCCCGAGTTCGAACAACTCTCCTTCGAGCAGTAACCGTTCCAGTTTGCAGGCAGGCCGACGGCGGCTTGCGAGCCACCAGTACACATTCGCCGACGAGGTGTGGAGCAACAGATCGAGAAGCCGGTCAAGGCGCTCATCACCTATCTGCGGCAGATCATCGAGCATGATCCAGAGTGGCCCATCGTGTTGAGCCAGGTAGGTGAGCACACTGGTGACATCATGGCCGGCAAGGCCAAGCGCGGAGGCCAGGATTTCAAGTAGTGAAGCTTCGTCTAGCTGAAGACCCTTCAGATCCAGCCAATGCAGGCGCGTGTCTTCTGGGCGCGCCAGTGCGCACTCGCGCAGCAGCACACTCTTCCCGCTGCCGGCAGGGGCACAGATCAACCGCAATCGGCATGACGAGTGAAGCAGTGCCTGGCTCAGACGTGGGCGAGGTAGAAAGCCGGTGGGCAACGCAGGAGCACGGCACGGGTCCGTGTAGATAGTCGCCGTGGGCATGGCGTTACTCGTTGGTTTCCAGTGGGAAAAGGAACACATCGTACGGTTTGAACCGCTGGCTGTATCGGACTTGCCGACGATCTGGCACAAAAAAGGGCGGCCCATGGGCCGCCCAACACGGAGTTGCTCAGTGGAACACGGTCGCCATCAGCGCACGCCAGTCTGGCGCAGCGCAGCGGGGGTGTAGTCAGCGGCGATCGCCTTGGCACCGAAGACGATGCTCTGTTTCTCCTCGTTCTTCAGGCCCATGACCGAGTAACGACCGGAGATGACGTCGTAAAGCGTCTCGGCGGTGTAACCCGGCACCTTGTGGTTGTAGTACTGCTGGGCGTGACCTTCGCCAACGCGCCAGAGCTGGCCGCGGCCATCGTAATGATCGACCTCCGCGAGCTGCCAGGTATCCTCGTCGAAGTACATGTGGCGCTTGGCGTAGATGTGTCGCTCACCGCTCTTGAGCGTACCGACCACTTCCCACACGCGGTGCAATTCGTAGCGCGTCAGGTCCTGGTTGATGTGGCCGGGCTTGATGATGTCGTCGTACTTGAGCGTGGGCGAATCAAGCTTGTAGCTGTTGTAGGGAATGTACAGCTCCTTCTTGCCCACCAGCTTCCAGTCGTAGCGGTCGGGCGAGCCGTTGTACATGTCGTAGTTGTCGGAGGTCGCCAGGCCGTCCGCAGCGGTGGCTGGGCCGTCATAAGCCACCTGAGGCGCACGGCGCACGCGGCGCTGGCCGGCGTTGTAGAGCCATGCCTGACGAGGCTCCTTCACCTGATCGATGGTTTCGTGCACCAGCAGGACGTTGCCCGCCAGACGCGCCGGCGCCGTCACGCGCTGGATGAAATAGAAGAGGATGTTGTCACCCTTGGCCTTGTCGAAGTCCGGCAGGTTCGACGGGTAGGACACTTCATCCTCGAAGTGCACCATGGAGAAAGAACCGTCGGTCTGCGGCTGTACGCGGGTGATGTAGCGATGGATGTTACCGCCGCGGTAACGCGTTTCGTGGTTCCAAACCAGCTCGACGCCAGTCTTGGGAATCGGGAAGGCGTAATAGTGGCTGTCGAAGTTCTGCAGGCCGTTACCGCCGCCCACCAGTTCCGTACGAGTCGCACTGGTCTTGATCGCCGCATAGATATCGTCCGGTAATGCAGCGGTGCGATGCGTCGGATAGACCGGGATTCTGTAGCTATCCGGATAGCGTTTGAACATCGCCATCTGGCCGTCAGTCAGCTTGTCCTTGTACTGCTCCGCATTGGCAGCGGTGATGACAAATAGCGGTTTCTCATTGGCGAACGGGTCGGCAAGAAAGCCCTTGGAATCGACGGCGCCTGCGTTGGCGGCCAGGCCGCCGGTCCATGCCGGGATACTGCCGTCCGCGTTGCCGGCCTTTTCGGCGCCCATCGGCGTGAGGGTTCCACCCAGTTGGGCGACTTCAGCTGCAGGGACCGCAGCCATCACGCCAGATGCCAACAGCGAAAAAGCCAGTACGCCGGATTTCAAGGTTCGTTGAATGTGCATTGCAATGTCCTCTGCGTTAGAAGTTCACGCCAAAACTGAGAGCGACGAAGTCCCTGTCGACTGACGTGTTGAAGTCGCCGCCAAAGAAGTCCGTGTAGGAAAGGCTGGTGGTGTAGGTGTTCGCGTAGTCGGCATCCAGACCGATGCTCACAGCCTTGCTGCCTTCGTTGAACAGGCCGTTGGGGCCATAGCCATGAACGTCATGGGACCAACTGATGTTCGGTCGCAGGTTCACGCCGGCGAACACGCTGTTGTAGTCCCAGATTGCGCGGGCCCGATAACCCCAAGCCGTAGAGGTCACATAGCCGTCGTTATCGCAGTTGGTGGTCAGGTTGGTGAAATCGTTATTGCCCACCGCACCGGATATGGTCGTCTGGTTCAGGGCCCGGCAGGTATTGACCGCGCCAGTGGCCGGCAGCTCGCCCGGCCCATATACGGGGTCACGGCCATAGCGCGCGTCCTGCCGCGAATCCAGGCCCCCCACATGGACCACACCGAGTTCGCCAACCAGGGTCAGGCGCTCGGCGCCCATCACCTGATCGAGGAAGTGCGTCAGGGTCGTCTGGAACTGGGTGATTTCCTTGCGGCGATAGCCGTGCAGATCCTGCCCCGGCGTTGCATCGAGCACCGAAGCGTTGCCGTAGGCCGCAAAGCCGACCGGGTTTATGGCGGCCAGGGGGCCAACACCAGCAAACAACAGGTCGGTGGTGTTGAGCTGTACCGGCGCGTTGGGCCTGTAGCTCACCTCACCGCTCCAGGCGGTGCCGGTGGGCAGTGTCGTTGAGAAGCTCAGGCCATAAAGGTGGATGTCCTCGGGGTACTCCATGAAATAACTGGAGTTGCCCGCCACAACCAGCGGCGCAGCGGCGCCGGTGCGTGCCGCGGTGTTGTACACGCCTTGCGAAGGGGAAGTAACGCTCAGGAAGGGTGCACGGCTGTGGTAGTTCATGAAGTACGCGCCAAACTCGGTGTTCAGCGGATCGAACATGTAGCGCAGCGCCAGGCCCCACTGCCCGCTGTCGCGCGCGTCACGGTCGCCGGCGCGGCGCACCAGGGTGCCCTCGCCGTTCTGATCGATATCCATCGTCGTGCCGGGCAAAGCGGCATTCACCGCACGACCTGCCGCCAGGTTGTTGGTCAGCAGGCGCAGGTTATTGCTGCAGCCGTCCGCCACCACATCAGCCTGGGAGAAGAAGGTGCCGCAGTTGTCGACGACAGTCTGATCCCATTCCAACTGGTAGAAGGCTTCGGCCGAGAGGCTGTCGGTCAGACTCTGCGAGACGAAGAACATGTTTACCGGGATCAGGCCTTCCTTGATCTCTGCGCCTGGGCGGCGGAAGGCAGCAACGTCGATGGGGTTGATCGAGTTGATGCTGTTGAGGATGAAGGTGCTCTCGCCCCAGCTCACCACCTGCTTGCCCAGGCGTACGGAGCCGGGCTGATCGGCAATGGTGTAGTTGTGGTAGACGAAGGCATCAAGCATCTGCGCACCGGCAGATTTGGCACCTTCCTTCCGGCCACTGTCGTCGATGTCCTTGAACGGCCGGCTCTCATCCTTGAGTTCGAAGTCGTACCAGTACTTGCCGCGCAGGAACACGCCGGTGTCCTCGTACTTCAACTCCAGATCATGGATGCCCTTGAAAATCTTGGAGAAGGTCTTGCCCTTCTTGAAGTTCAGATGGCCGTCATCGGAGGTCTGCGATAGGCCTTTGCCGCCGTTGTTGACGCCAATAAGGTCCGGATCGCCACCGCGCAGTGCCCAACTGGCCCCCACGGAGAGGGATGAATCGAATGTCCCCTCGATCTCACCGATAGTGAATGTCGCGGCCTGAGCCTGTGCGGCGCAGCCGATGGCTACGGCAAGTGCGAGTGCGTTTGGGACGAATCCGGCGCGCGCTTTTTTTGTTGTCATGCGGCTTTCCCGTGGTTGATGTTGGCCCGGGAAAACTAATCAGTACGTCTGCGCCACGTAAGCGACGAAGTAGCGATTCAAAAAATCATACTTAGGTATGAGCGTAACCATTTTGCTGGCGTTGGCCGGCAGAAATACGACGCTCGACTGGCCAGGAACCGATGAACGAGCTCCCAATAGATGGCTGCCGGCAACTGGTCTGCCGTGAAATGCTCATTACTTGGTCTGATGCAAGCCCGGTCTAGACAGGGCCCTCTCCCGGCTGCTGCGAAGGCTTATGACCGGAATCAGGCCGACGATGGCGCAGACCGCCCACGCGCGCAGGCCACAGTGGAAGAAGGTGATCTTCATCGCTTCGCGTGCTGCGATACGTGTCATGAAGCGCCGGGCGGTACGCCGTGCCGAGGACAACCCCGGCGCTGCCGATTTATCGAGGGCACCTGGCAGTTGGCGATCAAGGGCAGCGGGTGCTTGCGCTGGCGCTGGCCTGTGCCACCTGTTCGGCGAGCTTGCGCAGGTTGGCCTGCTGCGCGACCACCAGCGCCTCGACGCTGGGGCCGGCCGGCGTCTGCAGGCTGCTGCGGCAGACCAGGGGTGTTTCCGAACCGCGACGCTGCAGGCGCCAGCGCGCATCGAGCAACGCATACTGCCCCGGCACCGAATCGAAGCGCTGCACATCCACCCGCAGCAACGCGGCGCCGGCACCCGGCGCTCCGAGCTGGTCTTCAAGGGCGTTGCGGAATTCGTCCACCAGGTTGGCGCCCCACCACTCGGTTTCCAGGATTGCCAAACCGCTGCCACCCTGCCGAATGACAATCTGCGAGCGATCGACTTGCGGCGGCATGGACACTCGTTCCACCTTCACCTGGCCGCTGGCCGGGCCGCCCGGCTGGGCGGGTACCAGCGTGTGGTAATGGATGGGCGCACTACTGCAACCCCACATCACGGGGAACAGGCCGGCCAGGAGCAGCATGGGCAGCTTCGGCATCAGAAATCTCTCCTTGATCAGGGCTGAAGGTTATCGGCGTTGGCGTTCTTCGGTCGCCCGCGGATCAGCGATTCCGGATGACGCCCCAGGTAGTCGGAGAGGTCGCGCAACGAGCGTGACATGCGGTCCAGTTCATCAAGCGTGTCGCTGAGCTTCTCGCGCTGCGGCGAGTTCTCGCCCAGCGCCGAGTTGGCCGTGGCCAGCGTCGTGCGCACTTCATCCAGCGTCTTGGTGACGCCCGGCAGGGTCTGGGTATTGAACTGCTTGAGGCTGCCCTGCAATTCACGCAGGTTGCCGTCGAGGTTGTTGGCGATGCGTTCCAGCGGCAGCTTGCCGATGCGGTCCACCACTGCCTGCAACTGTTCCTGTAGCTTCGCCAGGCTGCTGGGCACCGTCGGGATACGCAGCGGCCGGGCGGTGGCGTCGAAGGCCACGGGCTTGGCGTCGGGATAGAAGTCCAGGGAGATGTAAAGCTGTCCGGTCAGCAGGTTGCCACTGCGAGCCTGGGCCCGCATGCCGTGCTCGACGAAGCTGCCGATCACACGTGTGACGCCGCCCTGATCACCCACGCTGCTGTCGAAGGCCTTCAGCATCTTCTGGTGCACCGGCCCCAGGCGCTGCGGGTAGATCACTGCATCCACCACCACCGGGAATATCTGCAGCTTCTCGTCGTAATCCAACTGTATGTTGGTCACCTTGCCGAATTCGACGCCCATGAACTCAACCGGCGCGCCCACGCTCAGCCCCCGCATCGACTGGTCAAAGCGCAGACGCATGTACTGCGGCAGCCCGGTGGGCGGCGCCAGGGCGTTGTCACGATTGGCATAGAGGTCGAAAGCCTGATTGTCCTGTGCGGCGGACACTTCTTCGTTGCCCTCCGGCGCACCGAAGGCCAGCCCGCCAACCAGCAGAGCCGACAGCGATTCGGTGTTCACCCTCAGGCCATTGGCGCTGACGTCGACATCGACTCCACTCGCATTCCAGAAGCGCGTGTTCTGGGTCACGAAGGCGTCGTTGGGCGCCTCGATGAAGATGCCCAGATCCACACCCTTGCCGTCGCTGCGCAGGGCGTAGGAGGTCACCTGGCCCACCGGGATCTTGCGGTAATAGATCGGGGAGCCGATATCCAGTGAGCCCAGGTCATCGGCGCGCAGGACGAAACTCTTGCCCTTCTCGCCATAGGTAATCGGTGGCGGTGCCTCCAGGCCGGTGAAGCGCTTCTGCGGCTTGCTGGATTCGCCGGCGTCGGCGCCGATGAAGTTGCCCGAGAGCAACGTGTCGACACCGGTCACGCCACCGGCGCCAATGCGCGGGCGAACGACCCAGAATTTCGCGCCGTCAGTGGCGAAGGATTCGGCTTCCTTGTTCAGCTTGACGCTGGCGGTGACGCTGTTTTTGTCCTTGGCCAGCTCCACGCCCTCGACTTCGCCGATTACCACGCTGCGGTACTTCACCTGCGTCTTGTGGGCGACCAGGCCCTCGCCGGTCTTGAAGGAAATCTCGATGGTCGGCCCCTGCTCCATCCAGCTGCGCACGATCAGCGAGGCGCCGATCAGCAGCGCCACGATCGGCACGATCCAGACCAGCGAGACGCTCCAGCGCCGGGTGCGGACCTGCGGTTGTCCCGGAGTGTGCTGCTCAGTGTGCGCCATCGATAGGGTCTCCCTCATCCCAGATATGCCGTGGATCGAAACTCATGGCCGAGAGCATGGTGAGCACCACGACCATTCCAAAGAAGAGAATGCCGGCGCGCGGCTCGATGGTGCCCAGTTCGCGCATCTGCACGAGGGCCGCCACCAGCGCCACGACCATCACGTCGAGCATCGACCAGTAGCCGATGAGCTCGACGAAGCGATACAGCTGCGAGCGCTGCCGGCGCGCCCAGGCGCTGCGGTGCTGGGCGGTCCAGAGCAGCAGCCCGAGGGAGAGGAACTTGATCGCCGGCACGCCGATGCTGGCGATGAAGATGATCAGGGCGATATCCCACGCGCCGCTTTCCCAGAACTCCAGGACGCCGCCGCCGATGGTGCTGTCGATGCCCTGGCCGAGCATTTCGGTGTGCATCACTGGCAGCAGGTTGGCCGGCACATAGAAGATCAGCGCCGCCACCAGATACGCCCAGCCGCGGGTGATAGCGTCGTGCTTGCGGCTGTGCAGGGGCGCGCCACAGCGCTCGCAATGGTCGGCATTACTGCGGGTATCACAGGCCATGCCGCAGCCATGGCACAGACACAGGTGCAGGTCGCTGGCCAGTGGCGGTGTGCTCATACGCGCTCCCAAAGATCGCGGATGTCCTTGCCGGCGATCGCGATGATCAACACGCTCAGTGCCGCCATGGCCACCAGGCCGATACCAGGGATCACGTCCAGCAGCCCGGCCAGCTTGATCACCGCAACCATGGTGCCCAGCAGGCAGACTTCCAGCATGCTCCAGGGACGCAGTGCTTCCAGCCAGCGCATGCAGAAGGCAAAGCCCGGAGCGCGACTCCCGGCGAGGGCGAAGCTCAGTACCCAGAGGAGCAGCGTCACCTGCAGCGCAGGCGCGAGGATGATGGCAAGGCCGGTGACCAGGGCGATGAAGGTGATGGGACCGCTGCTGAGGATCAGCACTGCGTCCCACAGCGTCGCCGAGTTGCTCAGGCCCTGCATGCTGATGGTCATCACCGGGTACGCATTGGCAAAGGCCAGCAGCACGGCGCCAGTCAGCGCCAAGGCCAAGCGTTGCTGCACCGACAACGCATTGTGCCGATGCAGTACGCCGCCACAACGCACGCACAGGGCTCGTTGATGACGCTGCAGCGGCTGGCGCTCGTACACCGCGTCGCAGTACTCGCAGATGATCAAATCACTGGCTACAGCCATAGGCGCTCTCGTGGCGGGCCAGCATACGCCGACCAGGAAAATCGCTATCCACGACAAGAGCCTTGTTAATGGCTCTGGAGCGATCCGGAAGAAGTCAGCAAGAGACTAGTCGAGGATTTTCGACATGGCCGGCGAGAATGCGAAATCGCACTAAGAAAAAGCCTGGTCCACACTCCACCGCATAACAGCAGCACGGCCCACACCAGCCATACTTCACCGATGTCTGTTCGACAGGGAGCTATGTCGATGCTCGATTTTGTCCTGCATGCCTTGCGCGCCAACCCTGAAATCGCTGTGTTCCTTGCGATATCCCTGGGTGTTCTGCTGGGCCGGATTCAAATCGGCGGCTTCCATTTAGGGTCGGTCGCCGGCGCACTGCTGATGGGGCTGTTGATCGGGCAGATCGGGCTGGAGGTGCCCCACGAGCTGAAGTCAGTTTTCTTCGCGCTGTTCATCTATGCGGTGGGTTTCAAGAGTGGTCCGGAGTTCTTCGGCAGCCTCAACCGCGGCACGTTCAAGCTGGTACTGCTGTCGGTGGTGCTCTGCGCAACCGCACTCGCGACCATCCTGGCGATGTACCGACTGTTCGGTTTCGATGCCGGCTTCACCGCCGGGCTGGGCGCTGGCGCGCTGACCGACACGGCGATCATGGGCACCGCCAGCAGCGCCATCGCACAACTGTCCGTTGACGAAGCCGCGCGCAACCAGCTCAACAGCCATATGGCGGTGGCCTACGCCATTACCTATCTGTTCGGCACCATCGGCCTGATTGTTTTCGTCGGCAGCATCGCACCCCGGCTGCTGGGCGTAGATTTGCGCGAGAGCGCGCACGAACTGGAGCGGCAACTGGGCATCGAGCGCGACGAGCAGAGCATCACCATCCCCTACACCCGCATCGTCGTCCGCGCCTACCGCGTCGAGGCATCGGCTGTCGCTGGCCAGCGCATCGCAGACCTGGAGGCTTTGCATGCCGAGCTCAGCGTCGAACGGGTGATTCGCCAAGGCCGAGTGATCGAGCGCGACCCACAACTGCGCCTGGAGCACGGCGATATGCTCGGGGTGTATGCCCTGCGTGAAGCCCTGGCTGGGTTGAGCCAGTGGATAGGCACAGAGGTGGACGATCCGCTGAGTATGTCCTTTGCCACCCGCGATGCCGACATCGTGCTTACTTCAAAGCACCTGGCGGGCAAGACCATCGCGCAGATCAAGGCGAAACTGGGCGCGGCACAACGCATGGGCTGCTACATCCGAACCATCACCCGGCAGGGCCTGGAGCTGCCACAACTGCCCGATACCGTCCTACGCCGTGGCGATGTGATCAACCTGGTGGGGCGTGCTGCCAGCGTCGAGGCCCTGGCAAAACAGATCGGACGCGTTCGCGAAAGTAACTACAAGAGCGACATCGCCATCCATACCCTGGGCCTGGTACTTGGCTCGCTAGCCGGAATGCTCTCTACCCACGTCGGCATGATTCCGGTGGAGCTCGGCATTGGCGGCGGCATACTCCTCGCCGGTCTGGTGATCGGCTGGTACAACTCGCGGCATCCCGAGCACGGCGCTCTTCCACCAGCTGCGCAGTGGGCCTTTTCCGAGTTCGGACTGACCGCCTTCGGTGCAGTGGTGGGTCTGCTGGCCGGCCCAGCGGCCATCACTGCGATCCAGAACCAGGGAGCGGCGCTGGTGTTCGCCGGCGCACTGGTAACCATCATCCCACCTGTGGTGACTCTGTATTTCGGCCGCTACGTCCTCGGGCTGCACCCGATGATTCTGTTCGGCGCACTTGCCGGCGCGCAGACAGAGGCGGCGTCGATGAACAAGATCATCGAGCAGTCCGGCAGCAATACGCCGGTCATTGGCTTCACGGTGTGCTACGCAATTTCCAATGTGCTGCTGGCGGTGTGCGGTCCAATCATCGTCGCGGTGACGGCAGGCTGACGATTCGGAGCGTCGCACAAGCGCGCCACTCACGAATGTTGTTGGGGATGGCAGCGCTCAACGGCAGGGGTTTGCTCTCGCATCGCGAGCTCAACTCCTGGCAACTCATTTCGCGACACCTGATGAGTGGAGGGGAGTGTTCGTTCGCCACTGAACCCTGCGAAAAGCCTCATTGCCTGAAAACCCTCATCCAGTTTGACCACTCCTTATACCTCTGCCCCTGTCGCCCAATACGTCTTAATCGCCCCTTGAACCAAAAGTCAGCTTGCACATCGCGATTAGCTATCTAGGCTGATTCACACAATCGCCGGATCCCACGTTGGATGAGCGGCACTTGTCTCCAGATTGCATTCGGAGCCTTAGCCTGCCACACGTTTCCATGCGTGGCAGTTGGTCCCTCTGCGGGCATGGAGCGCTGAATGATCTCGAATCTTGAACGAGCCGACCAGACTAAAGCGGCGCTGGTTTCAGGAGTACTCCTGGCATGTTTGAGCGGTCCGGCATTTGCGGGAGGCATTCTGATCTACGAGGCGGGACAGGAGGGTAACGGTCTCGCCAACGCAGGTTCCGCAGCCCTGCCTAGCGACCCCAGCATCCTGATGAGTAATCCCGCCGGCATCACACAACTGGCGGGAACTCAGCTCAGCGCCAATGCGCAAGTGATCCTTGGCGATCTGCGCTTCTGACGTGACAGCAATAACGAATTCGACGGCAACGAAGGTGGCAATGCCCTTGAGTGGCTGCCGGGCGCAAGCCTGTTCATCAGCCACCAGATCGATGATCGCTCCGCTATCGGCTTCGGCATGTACGGCAACTTCGGCTTGGCAGTGAACTATGACGATGACTGGGCCGGCCGCTACTTCAGCCAGGAGTCGGCGGTGATCGGTGTGTCGTTCCAGCCGACCATTGCGCACAAGTTCACCGACCAGCTTTCGGTCGGTATTGGCCCCCGTATTGTGTATGGCTACTACCGCACCGAAATGGCCATCAACAACAACTTGCTCGGCCTGCGCGACAACCCCGACGGCCAGTTGGAATACAAGGACACCGACGTCGGAACGGGTGTGAACATCGGTTTGCTCTACGACCTCAGCGAACGGACAAAGATCGGCCTCGCTTACACCAGCAAGGTGAAACTGGAGTTCGAAGACAGCCCTGACGTACGCAAGGTGAGCAACCCGATCATCAACGCTGCGCTCAATCGGCTGGATGTCGACTCGCTTGAGTTGGACATGAACATTCCACAGACCGCGACCCTCAGCATCGCCCACCAAGTCGATGCTCAGTGGAAGCTGCTGGGCAGCCTGGGCTGGCAGGACTGGAGCGACTTCGGCCAGATCGGCGTGGAGGTGGATGCGAACGCAGGTGGGGTGGATCGCACGGTAGACCGCCACTACAAGGACACCTGGCACGCCTCCATCGGCACTCAATATCAGGCCAACCCTCGCCTGCGTTGGAGCTTTGGTGTGGGCTACGACAGCTCGGCTGTCGATGACAAGGATCGCACCGTCGACAACCCCATGGCCGAGACTTGGCGCCTCGCCACTGGAGTCAATTACCAGCTCGATGACGGGCTGGACGTTCACCTGGCTTACACCCTGGTATGGCTGGGCGATATGGACGACGAACAGACCAAATCACGCTCCGGCGAGACGCTTTCGGGCACCTACAACAACGCCGCCCTCCACATCATCGGCGGGGGAGCGACCTGGCGTTTCTGATAGCACGCGGCAGAAGACCGTACCCCAACACTGAATGAAGAATCATCCACAAGGAGTAGCTCGATGAATTGGAAACTGATGGCGTTGCCGCTGTGCCTTGCCACATTGACGCTCGCCGGATGCGCGAGCAAGTACGTGGAGCCGGAGAACTACTCCGGTTTCCTGAAGGACTACAAGGCGCTGAAGGAAGAGAAGTCACCCTCGGGTGCACCGGTGATGCGCTGGATCAAACCCGGTGTGGACGTGAGCAGCTTTACCAGTGTGTATGTCGAGCGCAGCCAGCTGTATCCGCAACCGCAACCGACCGAGAAGATTCCCGAGAAGACCCTGCAAGGCATCACTACCTATTACGACCAGGTCCTCCAGACTCAATTCTCCAAGGCCCTGCCCCTCGCCAGCGGCCCTGGTCCGCACGTGCTGGTGGTGCGTCCGGCCATCACCGCCGTGAGCGCCTCAACCAAGGGCCTGCAGCCCTACGAGGTAATCCCCATCGCCCTGATCGCCGCCGGCGTCAGCACCGCGACCGGCATCCGCGACCAGGACACCAGCATCGCCACCGAAGCGGCTTTCCTCGACGGCGGCAATGGTGAAGTGGTCGCCCAGGTCGTGCGCAAGGGAGCCGGCGCAGAACTGGAGAACTCCTCCCAAGTCATGACCGCCAACGATGCGAAAGCCGTACTCGATGGCTGGGCACGGGACATGGTCAAGTCTTACGAGCAACTGAAGAAGTAAGCCTTCGCAGCGAGGGTGCCGGCCAGGGCTGGCGCCCTCCAAGCTAAAACAGGAAGCATCACAACCAATACCGCTGGCAGTTGCCTCGAAGGGTACAGCGCATCAAGCAAGAAGGAGCTTGAAATGAAACTGATCGCGCAATCTTCGAACCCACTGGACGGCCAAGGCGCCGCCAGGCTCTGGAAATTCAGCTCGTCGTTCCTGCTGGCCGCGGCCATTTCCATGACCACCCAGGCCTGGGCCGCCGAAGCGCCCAAGCCGGCCACCGATGCCACCAAGTCCGCCAACGACGCCTTGCTCAAGGAGCTGCCGTTCAACGACAAGACCTCGTTCGAACTGGCCCACAAGGGCTTCATCGCGCCGCTGCCCAGCGAGCCGATCAAGGGCGAGAAAGGCAACCTGATCTGGGACCCGGCCAAGTACAACTTCATCAAGGAAGGCGAAGCCGCGCCCGCCACGACCAACCCGAGCCTGTGGCGGCAGTCGCAGCTGATCAACATTTCCGGTCTGTTCGAGGTCACCAAGGGCCTCTACCAGGTACGCAACTACGACCTGTCGAACATGACCATCGTCGAAGGCAAGACCGGCATCACCATCTTCGACCCGCTGATCTCCGCCGAGACTGCCAAGGCGGCGCTCGACCTGTACTACGCGCACCGACCGAAGAAGCCGGTGGTAGCGGTGATCTACACCCACAGCCACGTTGACCACTACGGTGGTGTGCGCGGCGTGGTGGATGAGAAGGACGTGAAGTCCGGCAAGGTGAAGATCTACGCACCGCTGGGCTTCCTCGAGCACGCCGTGGCGGAGAACGTCATGGCCGGCACCGCCATGAGCCGCCGCGCCAGCTACATGTACGGCAACCTGCTGCCCCCGAGCGAAACCGGCCAGCTTGGCGCGGGCCTGGGCACCACCACGTCCGCCGGCACCGTTACCCTGATCCCGCCCACCGACATCATCTCCAAGACCGGTGAGAAGCGCGTCATCGACGGCCTCACCTACGAGTTCCTCTACGCGCCGGGCAGCGAGGCGCCGGCCGAGATGATGTACTACATCAAGGAGCTGAAGGCGCTGAACACCGCCGAGGACTCCACCCACACCCTGCACAACACCTACTCGCTGCGCGGCGCGAAGATCCGCGAGCCGCTGCCCTGGTCCAAGTACCTCAACGAGGCACTGAAGATGTGGGGCGACGACGTGCAGGTGATGTACGCCATGCA
Organism: Pseudomonas sp. PVC-3-1; assembly: GCF_057444315.1. NCBI lineage: Bacteria > Pseudomonadati > Pseudomonadota > Gammaproteobacteria > Pseudomonadales > Pseudomonadaceae > Pseudomonas > Pseudomonas sp. PVC-3-1. The sequence goes on along the minus strand of NZ_CM172023.1, from coordinate 3,381,358 downwards.
CCACTGGCCGATCTGGGGCAACAAGGAAGTCCGCGACCAGCTCTCCTCGCAGCGCGACATGTACCGCTACATCAACGACGAGACCCTGCGCCTGGCCAACAAGGGCCTGACCATGACCGAGATCGCCGAGCAGGTGAAACTGCCCAAGGGGATCGCCGATCGCTTCTCCAACCGCGGCTACTACGGCTCGCTGAACCACAACGTCAAGGCCACCTACGTGCTCTACCTGGGCTGGTTCATCGGCAACCCCGCAACCCTGTGGGAACTGCCGCCCGAGGAAGAAGCCAAGCGCTACGTCGACATGATGGGCGGAGCCGACGCCGTGCTGAAGAAGGCCAAGGAGTACTACGACAAGGGTGACTTCCGCTGGGTGGCCGAGGTGGTCAACCACGTGGTCTTCGCCGACCCGAACAACCAGGCGGCGAAGAACCTGCAGGCCGACGCTCTCGAACAGCTCGGCTACCAGGCCGAGAGCGGCCCGTGGCGCAACTTCTACCTGACCGGCGCGCAGGAGTTGCGCAACGGCGTGCAGAAACTGCCAACCCCGGACACCGCCAGCCCCGACACCGTCAAGGCAATGGATCTGGACCTGTTCTTCGACTACCTGGCCATGCGCCTGAAAGGACCTGAGGTCGCCGACAAGCACATCACCCTCAACTTCGACTTCACCGACCTGAAGCAGAAGTACACCCTGGAGATGGTCAACGGCGTGCTCAACCACACCGAAGGCGCGCAGGCCAAGGACGCCGACGCCAGCATCACCCTGACCCGCGACACCCTGAACAAACTCATGCTCAAGCAGACCACGCTCAAGGACGCGGAAGGCTCGGGCGAGATCAAGGTGCAGGGCGATGCGGGCAAGCTCGACGAACTGATGAGCTACATGGACAACTTCGACTTCTGGTTCAACATCGTGACCCCCTAACGCTCCTTCCGATACCTGAAGGTATCTACGGCAAGCCATCAGCGACGGCAGATGGCTTGCCGCTTTTCCAAGGGAGCCCAACAGCATGGACACAGTTCGCGGGACGGCATTCCTGCAATTTGGCGAGCTGCTCGCCGAACGCGGCGCTTCGATACGCGCGCATCTTTCCCCTCACCGCATCGATATGGATGTAGTGGGCAGCTACGAGAAGAAGTTCTCCTACAAGAGCCTGGTGCAAATATTCGAGGGCAGCGCCCAGGCGCTAGGATTGCCCGAGTTAGGTCTTGAACTGGCGACTCGCCAGAAGTCGACGTTACTTGGCCCTCTGCAACACCTGGCGCAGACGGCTCCGACGGCAGGAGAAGGTTTGATTGCTGTTGTGCGCTACATGCGGGTCTACAGCCCCTCGATCCTTTTTCACCTGGAGCGCCGACCTGGCTGCACACTGCTCTGCTTCGACAATGCATTGCCCTGCATTCAAGACATTCCGCAGATCGTGGAAAAGTCGCTGCTGCACGGTCGGCTGCTCATGTCCGAACTGCTAGGCAAACCACTGAAACCAGCAATGGTTTTACTGCGCCATCAACCCCAGGCCAGCCTCGACGTGTATCACCGCTACTTCGGCTGCCAGGTGCTGTTCGGCCAAGAACACAACGCTATAGCAATCAGCCAGCGCGACATGCAGCAGCCATGCTCCCGCCACGACGCGATGCTGCATTCCATCGTGCGGTTTTATCTCGAGGCGCATACAAATCCGGATGAGAAGCTGGGTTTCGAAGTTGAGCGGCACATTCAAGCCCTGCTCCCGAAACAGACCTGCAGCCTTGAGCAGATCGCCAAGATTCTGGACTTGCACCCGCGAACGCTACAACGACGTCTCGCTAACGATGGGATTGACTTCGAGGAGCACGTGGACGAGATACGTCGCCGCCGTGCCGAAGAGCTTCTTGGTGAGTCAGATCTGACTATCGGGCAAATCGCCATGGAGCTGGGATATCGGCGCACCACCTCTTTTTGTCGAGCGCACCATCGCTGGTTTGGAGTAGCGCCCATAGAGCGCAGGCGACAGCTCAAGGAAAACCAAAAGAACCCGTGATTTCTTCCACTGATCAGCAGCTGCGCTGCAGATAGGAGGAGCCATGCTCAAATTCATCAAGACAACAATCGCTGGCGGCTTGCTGTTCATCCTGCCGCTGGTTCTTGTTGTCGTCCTCATCGAAAAAGCCATCCATCTGCTCAGCGGCCCTCTGCAAAAGGTGCTGCCATTGTTCGATGGGTTCGGCGTTGCGGCGGCGACGTCCGTAACGTTGGTGGCAATCATTGCGCTCGCGGCGATCTGTTTCCTGGCCGGGCTGATTGCCAGAACTCGGCTGGCCACTAGAGGCCTGCAAACGCTCGAGGACCGCATCCTCGGCAATCTACCGGGGTATCAGTTGCTTAAAGACGCGACGGCCCGCTTTGCTGGCCTGGAGCAGATCGAAGGTGCTCGGGTAGGAATGGTTAACGAAGGTGGGGGCTTTCGCCTGGGGCTGGTTCTCGAATCCCAGGGTGACTGGGTATTGCTCTATCTGCCCGATGGTGGCCCTGCCGGAGGCACCGCTGGTGAAGTACGAGCGCTGCCTGCTGCAGACGTGACACTGACCGACATTCCCTGGCTTTCCCTGGTCGCCTGCCTTCGGCGCGGCGGTAGAGGCACGTTGGAACTCGCCGCTCGTCATCTCGACGTCAACTCGTTGCGAGCTCCATCTTCGGATTAGTCAATCATTGAACATCCGCTATGGGTCGGTAACTGCCCACCGCCAGGAGCAGCAATCAGCCCTTAACCGGTCGGCCCTGTCAGCGGGATCGCGGATGAATCCGCTCCTGCGCCCCATCGAATCTGTAGGAGCGAGCTTGCTCGCGAACAATCCTCCACCCGTGCGCCGGTGAGAAGCGGTTCGCGAGCAAGCTCGCTCCTACAAACAGCAAAGTCAGTCGAGGAGTTCGCTGAACGGGATGAATGCCAGCGAATCACCTTCGGCCACGGTCGTGCCCTCGCGCACCTCCGCCAATCCTTCCGCCCAGGCCGCGCTGCGCAGCACACCTGAGCTCTGGTTGGCATAGGGCACCGCACGGCCATTCTCCAGGCGCGCACGCAGGTATTCGCGGCGATTGCCCGGCTTGGTCCAGTTGAAACCGGCGGGCACCTGCAGGCGCAACGGCTCGACCCTCTGCATGCCGAGACGACGCATCAGGTAGGGCCGCGCCAGTAGCGCGAAAGTCACCAGGGTGGACGCGGGATTGCCCGGCAGACCGATCACCGGCACCTGCTGGTAATGGCCGACGGTCAGCGGTTTGCCCGGCTTGATCGCCAATTTCCACAGCGCCAGCTCGCCCGCTTCGCGCAGGGCCGCACCGAGGAAGTCCGCCTCGCCGACGGATACGCCGCCGGTGGAGAGGATCAGGTCCACATTCGACAAACCGCCCAGGGCGGCGCGAGTGCGATCGAGGTCATCCGGCAGGATACCGGCATCCACCACCTCGCAACCGAAACGCTGCAACCAGGTACGCAGCAGGTGACGGTTGCTGTTGTAGATCTGCCCGAGCGCCAGCGGCTTGCCAGGTTCGACCAGTTCATCACCGGTGGACAGTAGCGCCACACGAGGACGGCGGCGCACGTGCAGTTCGGCGTGGCCGAGCGAGGCGGCCAACCCGATCTCGATCGGCCCCAAGCGTGTGCCGGCCGGCAACACGCAGTCGCCCTTGCGGGTTTCCTGGCCCTGTGGGCGCACGTGCTGACCCGCCTTGAGCGCTTCGAGGAAGCGCACACGGCCGTCTTCCAGCACCTCGACGTTCTCCTGCATCTCGACGCAATCGGCGCCTTCGGGCACCGGCGCACCGGTGAAGATTCGTACGCAGGTGCCCGGCAGCAACGGCTCGCCCGCCTGCCCGGCAAAAATCTTCTGGCTGACCGGCAGCGCTTCGCCCTGCCAGTCAGCCTGGCGCAGCGCATAGCCGTCCATGGCGCTGTTCGGCCACGGCGGCAGGTCCAGCCCGGCCAGCAGCGGCTCGGCCAGCACGCGCCCATCCACCTCGCTCAGCGGCAGGGTTTCGGTGTCGAGGATCGGCGACTGCTCCGCCAGGCTCAGCAGCCGCGCCAGGGCATCTTCGACCGGCAACAGCCCCGGCTTGTCGCAGCAGCTCATCCGCGGCTCTCGCAGGGCGCCGCCTTCTTCAGGTGCGGCACAAAATTGCATGGGCGGTGGCTGGCGTTCAGTTGCTCTCCGAGAATGCCATCCCAGGCGGTGCGGCAGGCGTTGGTGGAGCCCGGCAGGCAGCAGACCAGGGTGCCGTTTGACAGGCCGGCCAGCGCACGGGACTGCACGGTGGAGGTGCCGATGTCGGCCACGGAAATCTGCCGGAACAGTTCACCAAAACCGTCCACCACCTTGTCCAGCAGGCAAGTCACGGCTTCCGGAGTGCTATCGCGGCCGGTGAAGCCGGTGCCGCCGGTGATCAACACGACCTGCACTTCGTCTTCGGCGATCCAGGTCGCGACCTGGGCGCGGATGCGGTAGAGGTCATCCTTGAGCAGGACGCGGGCGGCCAGGTTGTGGCCGGCGGCCTTCAGGCGGTCGACGAACAGCTGGCCGGAGGTGTCGGTTTCCAGGGTGCGGGTGTCGCTGACGGTGAGGACGGCGATGTTCAGTGGGACGAATGGCTGCTCGGCCTTGTGGCTCATGATGAGGGCCCTTGCTTGTGAGGTTGGAATGCGCGGTGTTATATCACAGGCCCGCCCCGGAGACCCTGACATGCCACAAGCCCCGCTGCTCCCCTGTTCCGTCCTGATTCTCGCCGGAGGACGCGGCCAGCGCATGGGCGGCCAGGACAAGGGCCTGCTGGAGTGGCAGGGCCGCCCGCTGGTGAGCTACGCCGCCGCCCTCGCCCGCCCGTTCAGCGACGATCTGATCATTTCCTGCAACCGCAACGCGGACGTCTACGCCGGCTTCGCTGACCGCCTGGTGCAGGACGACAGCACGGACTTCCCCGGCCCGCTGGCCGGCATCCGCGCGGGCCTCGCCGCCGCGCGCCACAGTCACCTGCTGGTACTGCCCTGCGATGCCCCGCGCCTGGATGCGGACCTGCTGGAGCGCCTGCTGCGCGCATCGGCTGCAATGCCGGGCGTCGTGCACATGCTGCGCTGCGGCACGCAGTGGGAGCCGCTGTTCAGTGTCATCCCGGTGGCGATGCGCGCGCAGATAGAAGAAGCCTGGCAGCAAGGCGACCGCAGCCCGCGCCATGTGTTCTCGAACCTGGGCCTGCAGGCGGTGGACTGCCCGGCCGATGACCCGCGCCTGGCCAATCTGAACACCCCGGAGCTGCTCTATCGCGCGCGATAGCGACGCATTCGAAAATTTTCCGGGAACTATGCTGCAAAGCTCCCGGTCAGACTTTTCGTACTTTTATGTTCGCTCATCAGGAGATTCACCCATGAACAAACGGATGCTTCCCGCCTTCCTGCTCGCCCTGGGCTTTAGCGTGCTCGCTGGTTGCTCCACCCCGTCCGTCATCACCCTGAACGATGGACGCGAGATTCAGTCGGTCGACAAACCCAAGTACGACGAAGAATCCGGCTTCTATGAGTTCGAACAGCTGGATGGCAAAACCGCCCGCGTGAACAAGGATCAGGTACGGACCGTGAAGGACCTCTGATTCTCCCGGTGGTGAAAACGCCCCGCAGGCCTTGATCGGTCTGCGGGGCGTTTGTGTTTTCATGGGGGGGCCGAAAAATTTTTCAAAATTTTTTCGCTAACCCCTTGTGCATCAAAAGTTTTTCGGTAGAATGCGCGCCATCAAACGGAGCGTAGCGCAGCTTGGTAGCGCGTCTCGTTCGGGACGAGAAGGTCGCTGGTTCGAATCCAGTCGCTCCGACCAAATCCCGAAAAACCCGCCTAACGGCGGGTTTTTTATTGCCTGCGATTTTCCTCAGAGGAAGAATTCGCGGACACAAAAAAGCCCGTCCATCAGGACGGGCTTTTTCATGGGCGAATCAGAGCTGCCCGGACTTGCGTAGCGCCACCTGCGAGAGGGCGCTCCAGTCCAGTTCGCCATCACCGTGGGCAATGGCCTCCAGCAGGTTGTCCCGCAGGAGACTGGCCAGCGGCAGCGGCACCCGCTGCTCATGCCCAGCCGACAGCGCCAGGCCGACATCCTTGAGCCCCAGTACCAGGCGGAAGCCAGCCGGATCGAAGCGCTGCTCAGCGATCTGCGCGCCGTAGTTGCGGTACACCGGCGCGTTGAACAGGGTGCTGCCCATGATCTCCATGAATTCACCCGGCGCCACGCCGTAGGTCTTCACCAGGGCGGCGCTCTCCCCCATCGCCTCGATGGCGCTGGCGATCATGAAGTTGCCCGCGATCTTCACGGCGACGGCGCGCAGTGGGTCGTCGCCCAGCGGCCAGGTCTTCTGCCCCAGCACTTCAAGAATCGGCTGCGCCTTGGCGATGGCCGCTTCGGGGCCAGCCACCAGGATGTTCAGCTTGCCGGCGGCGGCAACGTCGGTACGGCCGAATACCGGCGCGGCGACGAATTCGACGCCCTGCTCGCGGTGCAGCTCGATCAGCTCGCCGACGAAGGCGGTGGACAGCGTGGCCATGCTCAGGTGCACCAGCCCCGCCTTGGCCGAAGCCAGGGCGCCGCTATCCAGCAGCACCGTGCGGGTAGACGCGTCGTCGGCCAGCATGGAGATCACCAGTTCGACGTCGAAAGCCTGCACGGGCGTGGCGGCGGCGGTGGCGCCCAGTTCCACCAGCGGCTCCGCGGCGCCGGGTGAGCGATTCCACACGACGACCTGGTGGCCGGCCTTGATGAGGTTGGCAGCCATGGCGGCACCCATGCCGCCCAATCCGAGAAATCCGATCTTCATTGCAATGCGCCTCGCATCGGTTGATTGAGGAGGGGAAAGCCGCCGAAGACATCAGCGGCTGAGGAAGGCGGCGACCTGCTGCGCGTCGAAGGGCCAGTTGAGCTCGGCGCCAGAATCGCAGCGGCGCAGCACGGGGATGGTCAGGCCGTACTGCTCGACCCAATCCTCGCGGACAGCAATGTCCACCAGCTCGACCAGCAGGCCGTGCTCGACGAAGGGCATCAGCACCGCTTCGGCCACTTCGCAGAGGTGGCAGCCGAGGGTGCCGAAGAGTTGGCATTCCGGGGGCATGGAGGACTCCAGGGTTGGCGACATGGATTCAGACTCCGGCATGCTTGAGCAGCGTGTCGGCCACGGCGCGGGCTTCTCGCCCCTGCTGGGCCGGGCCCTGCATGTGCGCCATCACCAGTACACCCTCGAGCAGGTATTGCAGCTGGCGGGCCAGGGCTTCGGGCTCCGCTGCCCCCAATCGTGACAGCTGGGCAGCGAAGAAGCGGCCGAGAAAGGCCTTGTGCTCGGCGGCCTGTTGGTGGATGGGATGTTCGCGGTCGTGGAACTCGCCGGCGGCGTGGATAAAGGCGCAACCGCAGAAGTCCGGGCCGTTGAGTACTTCCTGAAGGCCATCGAAGACCGCCAGGATCGCCTCGCGCGGTGCGAGGATGCGCTCGGCTACTTCCATGCGCTCGACCATGCGGGCATGGCGCTCTTCCAACGCCGCCATGATCAGCTCGTCCTTGGACTTGAAGTGCTTGTACAGCGTCATCTTCGCGACGCCCGACTCGGCAAGGATTCGGTCGATACCGGTGGCGTGATAGCCCTCGCGGTAGAACAGGTCCTGGGCGGTGGTGAGCAACAGCTCGCGTTTGCTGGATGCCATGGCATTACCTCCTGACCGAACATTATGCGCGAGCCTCGGCGCCCATGGGGAGCCTGAACGTTGCTGGAGGCGCACGCGCGGATACCGAATGGCGGGTGGTTTTTTTTCTTGAACTATACAGACCTGTCTGTCTAATATCTATTCCGCCGCTCCCACAACAATGCACAGGGCTTTCGCCATGAAACTCCACGACGTCGCGCTTTCCGGTAACTGCTACAAGGTTCGCCTGTTCCTCGGGCTCATCGGTCAAAAGGCCGAGCTGGTGCCAGTAGACCTGCAGGGAGGCGCGCACAAACGCCCCGCCTTCCTGGCGATCAACCCGCGCGGGCAGGTGCCCGCGCTGGAGGATGGCGAGCTGCGCCTGGGTGATTCCCACGCCATCCTCGTCTACCTCGCCCAGCAGTACGCCGAGCCGCACTGGTACCCGCAGGACGCCGCCACCCAGGGGCGCATCGCCAACTGGCTGAGCTTCTCGGCCAACGAGGTGCAGCACGGACTGGCGATGGCGCGGGTGATCCAGCTGTTCAAGCGGCCCGGAGATCTGACCGCCGCCCAGGCCAAGGGCCGCCATGCCCTGGAGCTGCTGGATACGACCCTGGCCGATCACCGTTGGCTGGCGCAGACGACCGAGCCGAGCATCGCCGACATTGCCATCTACCCCTATGTCACCCTGGCGCCGGAAGGAGGCCTGGAGCCGTCCGGCTACCCCTACGTACAGGACTGGCTGGCCCGCGTGCGCGCCCTGCCCGGCTACGTCGCGCAGCCCGCCTTCTGATAGTCCGCGCCGCCAGTCATGCGGCGGCGCCCCCCTTCCGCTCCACGAAAAGGAAATTCCGATGCGTCTGCCATCTCTGCTATTGGTCGGGCTGTTCGCCCTTGCCTGCCTGAACGCCCAGGCTGCCGACCTGCGCTTCTCGCTGATCCGCACCTCCGGCGTCACCACCCTGGATGCGTTCACCGTGGCCGGCGGCGAGTGGACGCGAAAGGTCCCGCTCAATCACACCGCCGTGCTTATTCAGCACCACGCCGCGACGCTGCTGTTCGATACCGGGCTCGGCAGCCAGGCGGATGCGCAGTTCAAGCAGGACATGCCCTGGTGGGACAAACCGCTGTTCCAGTACGAAGGCCTGAAACCGGCACGCGATCAGTTGCAGGGCAGCGGCATTCGGATCGATCGGATCATCCTGTCCCACGCCCACTGGGACCATGCCTCGGCGTTGTCGGACTTCCCTGAAGTCCCGGTCTGGGCAACTTATGACGAGATCAACTACGCCCACATCGCCCAGCCGCCTGCGGTATTCCCCAGCCAGTTCCGCCATCCGGTGAAATGGGTGCCCTTCCAGTTCGATTCCGGCCCCTTCCTGAGCTACGACCGCAGCCTCGATCTGTTCGGTGACGGCAGCCTGGTACTGGTCCCCATGCGCGGCCATACCCCCGGCTCGGTCGGGCTGTTCATCACCCTTGATGACGGTCGGCGCTTCTTCTTCAGCGGCGACACCACCTGGCGCCTGTCCGGCTTCACCGGCCCCCGCGAAAAGTTCTGGGTCAGTAGCAAGCTGGTGGACACCGACCGCGACCAGACCCTGGCCGAAGTGGCCCGCGTGCACGAACTGATGCTTGCCTATCCAAAACTGACTGTGGTGCCCGCCCATGACGCCCAGGTGCAGGACAAACTCGGCTACTTCCCCCACTGGGTACAGTGAAAGCCACGCCAGCCGCCGCTCGGCGCTTCAATAGCCAGCTTACTAATCAGCGACTAAGGTCTAAGAGTCGTCAACATTCGGTAATGATTTAGTAGATAGGCTGTAACAGATTGACATGCCGACCCTGATCCAGTCGGCATCATCAAACTGCCCCAAGCGCTCGAGGAGACAATAACAATGAGCAAGACCCCGATCGCCCGTGCCGTGGCTTTGTCCACGCTGGGTACCAGCTTTATCCTTCCGACACTCGCCCACGCTGACTTCATCAAGGACAGCAAGGCCACCGTCGAACTGCGCAACTTCTACTTCAACCGCGACTTCCGCCAGGACAGCCCGGCCCCTGCCCAGAACAAGGCAGAGGAATGGGCCCAGGGCTTCATCCTCAAATACGAATCGGGCTACACCGACGGCACCATTGGCGTCGGCGTCGACGCCCTGGGCACCCTGGGCCTGAAACTCGATTCCTCGCCTGACCGCAGCGGCACAGGCCTGCTGCAGCGCTCGCGCAGCGACGGCCGCGCCGAGGACAGCTACGGCGACCTGGGCGTTACTGCCAAGCTGCGTGCGTCCAAGACCACCCTGAAGGGCGGCACCCTGATGCCGAAGATGCCGGTGGTGCAATTCAACGACACCCGCCTGCTGCCGCAGACCTTCAGCGGCTTCGCCCTGAACTCCGCGGAACTCGACGGCCTGACCGTCGACGGCGGCCGCCTCTACCAGGTCAACCAGCGCGATTCCTCGGACTACGAGGACATGACCATCACCGGCGGCGGCAAGCGCAACATCAAGCTGGGCGATGCCACCACGAGCAACAAATTCCTGTTCGGCGGCCTCACCTACAAGTGGACCGACAGCCTGAGCACCAGCTACCACTACGGCGGCCTGGAAGACATCTACAAGCAGCACTACCTGGGCCTGATTCACGTACTGCCGATCGCCGACAAGCAATCGCTGAAGTCCGACATCCGCTGGGCCAAGTCCGATGACGACGGCGGCAGCAACGTCGACAACAAGGCGCTCAACGCCATGTTCACCTATGCCCTGGGCTACCACGCCTTCGGCGTCGGCTACCAGAAGATGAGCGGCGACACCGGTTTCGCCTACATCAACGGTACCGACCCCTACCTGGTGAACTACATCCAGATCGGCGACTTCGCCAACAAGGACGAGAAATCCTGGCAGGCGCGCTACGACTACAACTTTGCCGGCCTCGGCATCCCCGGCCTGACCTTCATGACCCGCTACGTGAAAGGCGACAACATCGACCTGATCACCACCGACGGCGAAGGCAAGGAATGGGAACGCGACACCGACATTGCCTACGTCTTCCAGGACGGCCCGCTGAAGAACCTGGGCGTGAAGTGGCGTAACGCGACCATGCGCACCAACTACACCAACGACTACGACGAGAACCGTCTGATCGTCAGCTACACCATGCCGCTCTGGTAACCCACACGGCATGACGAAAAAGCCCGGCATCCGCCGGGCTTTTTCTTGCTCTTTTGTAGGAGCGAGCTTGCTCGCGAACCTCTCTACCACCACTCCGGCGCGAAGCGTTCGCGAGCAAGCTCGCTCCTACAATATCCTTCAGTCTTGGCTGAGCGCCCCGATCTTGTGGATCGACAGGTCGGCGCCGTAGTACTCCTCTTCCTTCGTCAGGCGGATGCCTACAACCGACTTCACCAGGCCGTACACCAGCAGGCCGCCAGCAAAGGCCACCACTACGCCCAGCAGCGTGCCGAGCGCCTGGCTGGCCAGGCTGACACCACCCAGACCGCCAAGCGTCTGCTGGCCGAAGATGCCACAGGCGATGCCGCCCCAGGCGCCGCACAGGCCATGCAACGGCCAGACGCCGAGCACATCGTCGATCTTCCAGCGGACCTGTGTCGCGGTGAAGGCCCAAACGAACAACGCACCTGCCACCATCCCGGTAGCCAGGGCGCCGATCGGGTGCATCAGGTCGGAGCCGGCGCAGACTGCCACCAACCCGGCCAGCGGGCCGTTGTGCAGGAAACCAGGGTCATTGCGGCCGACCAGCAGCGACGCCACGGTACCGCCGACCATCGCCAGCAGCGAGTTCACCGCTACCAACCCGCTGGCGCCGGCGAGCGACTGCGCGCTCATCACGTTGAAGCCGAACCAGCCGACGATAAGAATCCAGGAACCCGCTGCCAGGAACGGAATGTTCGACGGCGCAAAAGCGACCAGTCGACCCTCGCGGTAACGGCCATTGCGCTGCCCCAGCAGTACGACAGCCGCCAACGCCAGCCAGCCGCCAAACGCGTGCACCACCACCGAGCCGGCGAAATCATGGAAGGCCGCGCCGAATTCGGCCTTCAGCCAATCCTGGAAACCGAAGTTGCCATTCCAGATCAGGCCCTCGAAGAACGGATAGACAAAAGCCACGATCAGTGCGGTCGCCATCAACTGCGGCCCGAACTTCGCCCGCTCGGCGATGCCGCCCGAGATGATCGCGGGAATCGCTGCGGCGAAGGTCAGCAGGAAGAAGAACTTCACCAGCGCGTAGCCGTTTTCATTCGCCAGGGTCGCCGCCGGCTGCAGGAAGGTGACGCCGTAAGCGATCCAGTAGCCGATAAAGAAATAGGCCAGGGTGGAGATGGCGAAGTCCGAGAGTATCTTCGACAGGGCGTTCACCTGGTTCTTCAGGCGCACCGTACCCACTTCCAGGAACGCGAAGCCAGCGTGCATGGCGAGCACCATGACCGCGCCCATCAGGAGGAACAGCGTGTTGGAGCCGTGGACCAGTGTCTCTACGGCACTATTGAGGTTTTCCATCGCTACAGGCAGCCCCGGAGGTCAAGGGGAAAGCACCAAAACGGCTCGCGGCGACCCCGAGTCGCACCACGCTGAAGCAGCGGCGCACCACAGAGGAGCCGAGCGCTGAACCAGATTGGCCCACGGGCCATCCGACCAGCGTTGCAATTTCCTGTACTTCCTTATGTTTTTCAGTGGTTTGAGCTCATATTCCCAGCCATTTCCGATACCGGGAACGCCCCGCCGTGGGGCGCTCGGCTCTCCATGCGCACCAGAGAAATGCAAGTGGCATACCACCGCGGGAACAAACAGCGGCTAGGCTTCAACTCGCACGCGAGAGCGGCCCCGTGGTGAATTTATGAGAAACTTTCCTCCGCCCCTGGGGCTCGAAAACTAGGAACCTCAACCCGCACAAGGAGCATCACATGCCTCGCAAGACTGCAGTGAACGCCGCCAAGGATGAACTCCTGGCCGAATTCCAGGCCCTCGTCAGCGACACCGAGAAACTCTTGCAGAGCTCTGCCGACTTGGCTGGCGCCGAAGCCGACCAGATGCGCGCGCAGATCCACGAGAGCCTCAAGCGCGCCCGCGACGCCATCTACTCCACCAAGGACTCCGTGCGCGACCAGGGCAAGGCCGCCGTGGACGCCACCGAGGACTATGTCGGTGACCACCCGTGGCAGGCCGTCGGCATAGCCGCCGGCGTGGGCTTCCTCCTTGGCCTGCTGGTCAGCCGGCGCTGATCCATGAGCGACGGAATGGACGCCGGGCCGAAGTCCTCGGCCAACTCTCCTTCCCTGCGGCGCTTCGGCGCCGCAGCCCTCGGGCTGCTGCACGGCCACGTCGAACTGTTGGGCATCGAGCTGCAGGAGCAGAAGACTCGGACCGTACAGATGCTCCTGATGGCTGGACTCGCATTGGTCTTCGCCTTGCTCCTGCTGGTTGCGCTGTCGGTGCTGGTGTTGATTGTCTTCTGGGACAGTTACCGACTGCAGGCCGCCATCGGCCTGTGCCTCTTCTATGTCGGCGGCAGCCTGTTGTGCGCCTGGCGGCTGCACTTGTTGGTCACCGACGAAGGTTCGCCCTTCAGTGCCACCCTCGATGAACTGGCCCGCGACCGGGAGCGCCTGTTGCCATGAGCGAAATGCCGGACGCCCGCAACCTGAGCCGGGCTGAACTGCGCAAGGCCATCGTCCGCCTGCGCCTGGAAATGCAGCGCCAGCAGATTCGCCAGGAAGGTGAATTGCTGCTGCAACCCCTGAAACAGGCTCGCCATGTCGGCCAGAGCCTACGCGGCGGACTGGGCGGCAATCTCCCGCTGTGGGGCGCTGGCGGCGCCGCAGCCCTGGCACTGCTGTTCGGTCGCAAGCGCCGCTGGGCACGCCTGCTGCGCCTGGGCATTGCCCTGGTCCCGATCGTCCTGCAGATGCGCAACAAGCCCGAGCATCAGGACCCACCCGCCCCCTCGACGCACCTCTGACGTCTAGACTGGCCACATTCTTGCAATGTGACAGGAATCCGCGCCAATGCGCTTCCTGTCACGCCACTAAGGATGTGTCCCTTGATCGACGGGCAACCCATCGCCTGCTTCCAGCCCTTCATAGACACCGCGACTGGCCTGATCGCCGGTGTCGAAGCACTGGGACGGCTGCGCCAGGATAACGGCGACCTGCAATCGGTCGGCCCGCTGTTCTTCAACCCGCGAGTCGGCCTGGCCGAACTGCGCCGCCTTGACCGGCAGATCCGCGATGCCGCCCTCGCCCGCATTCACGAAGCGCCCAAGGACTGGTTCCTCAGCCTGAACATCTCGCCACGCTGGATCAGCCGCCTGCGCCCGAACCAGCCATTGCCCAGCCTCAAGCAACTGCAACAGCAAGGCGTACCGCCGGAGCGCGTAGTCTTCGAAATCACCGAACTGGGCGGCGCCCACCAGCGCCTGCCGGAGGTAGTGGCGCGTTATCGGGATGCTGGTGCGCGCATCGCCATCGATGACTTCGGTGCCGGCTACTCGCAGTTGGACCGCGTTCTGGCGCTGCAACCGGACATCCTCAAGCTGGACATGCGCCTGTTCCAGGAGGCTGCCCGTGGCGGCCCTAGCGGCGAAGTGGTGAAGGCCCTGGCGCAGATGGCCGAGAAGACCGGTTGCTGGATCATCGCCGAGGGCGTGGAAACCGAAGAGGAAATGGACTTCGCCCTGGAGTGCGGTGCGCGCTATGTGCAGGGTTTCCTGTTCGCCAAACCGGCGCTGGAATTCCCGCCCAGCGACGCCTTCCGTGATGCCTTTGCCCAGCGCCGCGACCACTACGTGAATCGAAAGCTGCAGGAGCGCGCCAACCTCATCCAGTTGCGGCAACAACTCTCCGAGCTGATGAACATGCTGCGCCCCTGGGCCGAAGGCGGCGCCATGCTCAGCAGCCTGCCGCCGGCGCCGGAATCCTTCAGCCGCCTGCTGCGCATCTACCAGTGCGACCGTCACGGCACCCAGACTTCGCCGAACCTGGAATGGAACGGCCTGTTCTGGAAGGAGAACCGTCGCTACCTTGGCCATAACTGGTCCTGGCGCCCGTACTTCTACCAGTTGCTCGCCGAAGGCTGGGAGGAACGCCGCCTCACCCTGTCCAACACCTACCGCGACGCTACTACCAACCAGTACTGCATGACGGCCGGCCAGTTCATCGACCAGGGGCGACGCCTTCTGCTCATCGACATCGATGCCGAAGGCCTCTAGCGCCGCGATTGAGATTACCGGTGCGAACAGCTAGCGTTGCCGGTAACTCTCTTGATCGCGGAAAGAAGAATGGATTGGCACACCCTGCTCCCCCGGGAGCGCCTCGGCAAACCGGTGCACAGCAGCGCCGAACTCGGCCGCAGCGCCTTCCACAAGGACCACGACCGCATCATCTTCTCCGGTGCCTTCCGCCGCCTGGGGCGCAAGACCCAGGTGCACCCGGTATCGAGCAACGACCATATCCACACCCGTCTGACCCACTCCCTGGAAGTGGCCTGCGTCGGCCGCTCGCTGGGCATGCGCGTCGGAGAAATCCTCCGCGACCGCCTTCCGGAATGGTGCGACCCGGGAGACATGGGCGTCATAGTGCAGTCCGCATGCCTCGCCCACGACATCGGCAACCCGCCCTTCGGCCATTCCGGCGAGGATGCCATCCGCCACTGGTTCCAGCAGGCCGCCGGGCGCGGCTGGCTGGATGGCATGAGCGAAGAGGAAAGCTCCGACTTCCTGAACTTCGAAGGCAACGCCCAGGGCTTCCGCGTCCTTACCCAGCTCGAATACCACCAGTTTGACGGTGGAACTCGCCTGACTTATGCCACCCTCGGCACCTACCTGAAGTACCCCTGGACGGCGCGCCACGCCGACTCCCTCGGCTACAAGAAGCACAAGTTCGGTTGCTATCGCAGCGAACTTCCGCTGCTGGAGCAAATCACCCACAAGCTCGGTATGCCGCAATTGGAGGACGAACGCTGGGCGCGTCACCCGCTGGTCTACCTGATGGAAGCAGCCGACGATATCTGCTATGGCCTGATCGACCTGGAAGACGGCCTGGAAATGGAGTTGCTCGATTACGCGGAAGTCGAGTCACTGCTGCTCGACCTCGTGGGAGATGACCTACCGGAAACCTACCGCCAGCTTGGCCCGAAGGACTCACGCCGGCGCAAGCTCGCCATCCTGCGCGGCAAGGCCATCGAGCACCTGACCAACGCCGCCGCACGAGCTTTCGTCGAACAGGAACCGGCTCTGCTCTCCGGCACCCTGCAAGGCGATCTGGTGGAGCACATGCATGGCCCCGCCAAGCGCTGCGTGCAGCGGGCCAAGGGCATGGCGCGGGAGAAGATATTCCAGGACAAGCGCAAGACCCTGCACGAGATCGGCGCCTATACGACCCTGGAGATTCTGCTGAACTCTTTCTGCGGCGCCGCCTTGGAGCAATACGGGCAGAGCACCCCGTCGTTCAAGAACCAGCGCATTCTGGACCTGCTGGGTAATAACGCACCGGACCCAGACTGGACGCTCTATCGCGCCTTTCTGCGGGTCATCGACTTCATCGCCGGGATGACCGACAGCTACGCCACCGAGATGGCCCGCGAAATGACCGGCCGCTCCAGCCCCAGCTGAAGCAGCCGCGCAGGCTAGGCGGCCAGTTCCTGCAGCTGTTGCAACAGGCTGTCCTGCAGGACAGCCATGGCCTGCTCCACAGCCAGCGCTCGGGCGCGCAACTCCTTGCTGCCGAGCCCGTCCTTGCAACCGCCTTCCAGTTTGCAGCAAAGATCCTGAAGAACGTCAGCGTTGACCAGACGCGCCGCCCCTTTCATGCGGTGGGCAAGGTCCGCCAGTTGCTTCCAGTCGCCAGCCTCCCACAGGGGGCGGACCTGATCGATATCGATCCGATTGCTGCTGTACAGTTCCTCCAGCAAACGCCTGATCAAGCCCGGATTTCCACCAGTCATCTCGCGCAGAGCCTTGAGGTCGAAACCGGCGCTCTGACCCTCGCCTTCTGCTTCAGACTCAACGGGTGTGGTGATCTTTGGCACGGTTTCCAGTCTCATGCGCAGGTTATCCAGGCCGATGGGTTTGAACAGGCAATCATCCATGCCCGCCCGCCGGCAGTTATCCACTTCATCGGGCTGAGCATTGGCCGTGAATCCGTAGATAACGCAAGACTGAGCCGCCATCTCTTGCTCGAGTTCGCGAATCCGCCGAGCCAAGTCATAGCCGTTAAGCACCGGCATATTGCAGTCGGTGATGACCAGGTCGAAATCACCCGGATGCCACTGCTGCAATGCCTGGGAACCATCTGCAGCAACCTCGACCTGGTGTCCCAGGTGTTCCAGCTGCTGCGACAGCAGCAGGCGGTTTGCCGCATGGTCATCGACCACTAGCACTCGCAATGCATGGGCAGAAGCCGGGATATCCGGTGCCGAAGCTGACTCATCCTCGGGGACGCTTTCGAGCGTCTGGAGCAGCAGCCGGACAATGACCGTTGTCCCTTCGCCAGCGCGGCTCTCCATGCGAACCGTGCCTCCCATCATTTCCGCCAGCTTTCTACAGATCGTCAGCCCCAATCCGGTGCCGCCGCGGCTTGCGAGGCTGCTTCGGGCCACTTGGCTGAAGGGTTCGAACAACTGGCGCTGATCCTCTTCGGAAACCCCGATGCCACTGTCCTTCACGCTGACTTCAAGAGCCAGTCGGTCGCCAGCGACACGCTCACCAAACACGTGGATACGTACCAGCCCAACATCGGTGAACTTGATGGCATTGCTCACCAGGTTCGACAGGATCTGCTTGAACCGCAACGGATCGATCAGTACATCGCAGGCAGCGTCCGCCTCGATTTCCAGTCTGAGCTCCAGCGCCTTCTGCCTAGCCAGCCCATCGAACACCCGAGCCACGGACTCCACCAACTCACGCAGGTGCGCGCGCTCAGGCATCAATGTCAGGCGTCCGGATTCAATCTTGGCCACGTCCAGGATGTCGCCGATCAGGGTCAGCAGAGACCGCGCGGAGTCATAAGCCACTTCCACCGGTTCGCGATCCCAATGCCCCTGCCCTGCCCGGGTCAGGGCCAGCTCGAGCATTCCGATCACCGCATTCATGGGGGTGCGGATCTCATGGCTCATGGTCGCAAGGAATGTACTCTTGGCGCGGTTCGCCTCCTCGGCCTGCTCCTTGGCAGCTTCCAACTGATGGTGCAGCCGTTCGCGCTCGGTCACGTCGATCCAGCCGGTGACCACACCGGAAACTTCACCGCCAGGCCCATGATAGGGCGTCGCCCAGTAATGAATTTCGCGGACATCGCCATGGATCTGAAGAATCAGATCCGACTCCGCCTTGCCATCCTGGTCCATGGCCTGCTGGTGAATTCGCTGCAGAGCTTGCGTGTCCTGGGGCAACAGCCATAAGTAATCGCTCACGCGCGTCCCGGATGCTGTGTCACGAGCCATCCCGGTATCCCTGAGGAAGCCAACGTTGCAGGTGATCAGGCGCCCCTCTCGATCACGCACGGCCACCGGTTGCGGAATACCGTCGATCAGCGCTCGCTTGAATTCGAGGCGGTAATTGAGCTCCTTTTCGGAGTCCTGACGGCGCCGCACCTTGAGCCACAACCGCCAGATCCACAGCAGAGCGATGAGCAACAAGGCTGCGGCGACGCCAGCGAGTCGGACGAACTGTGTACGGTAACCCTGCCAGACGCTATCCGGCCTCTCCACGCTGGCAGACCAGCGCATGACGATGTTGCTCATGTCCTCGGGAGAAATGGCCAGGATGGCCTTGTTCAGAATGCTCAGCAGTTCGGGATCCGTTTGCGACACGGCGAGCGAGACCTGCCCAGGCTCCTGATCGAGTGCCAGCGCAACCTTGAGGTCGGGGTAATAACGGGAGATCAGATAGTTGGCGGACGACAATAGATGAATCCCCGCATCCACCCTGCCTTCGCTGATCATCGGCAGATCATCGACGTTACTTTCCACCTCGACGATATGCACCTGCGGGTAGTGCGTGCGCATGAACTCCGCCACGACCGAACCGCGCGGCACCGCCACCGAACGCCCATTGAGATCAGCAAGCGAATGCAGCCAGTCGGTATGGCTGGATACCACCACGACGAAGGACGTGCTCATGTACGGACGCGTGAAGCCGAGGAACTCCTCTCGCTCCACAGTGGGCGCCAATGCCCCGATGACGTCGGCCTTGCCGGCGCGCACCCGGTCCATCATCGAGGAAACACTGGGCGCGGGCCGTACATCGAAATCGAGTCCGGTGCGGGCCTGGATAAGATCGAGCAAGTCGGCCGTAATGCCACGGAATTGCCCCTGTGCGTCGAAGAACGACACCGGCGCCAAGGCCTGATCAATCAGCACGACAGGCCGCGGATGACGATCGAGCCATCGCTGCTCCTGAGGCGTCAGGATCAATCGCTGGCTGCCAATGGAGAAGGCACCGCCAGGGTTCCAGCGACGCTGGATCGCGTTTTCGGTCTGCTGGGGAATGGCGTCCAGGGTGCGATCGATGATGCTCAGCAACGCATGATCGGATGCGTTGAGGGCAAAACTGAAACCTTCGCCATCGAAGCTCGCGAAGTTGAGCAGTTTGAGGTTGGCCAGGTACCCCTGGCTGATGAGGTACTGCGCACTGAAGGCATCGCCGACGTACAGGTCCGCCTGACCGAAGGCGACGGCTTCGAGTGCCCTGCGTATCGACTGATAAGGCTGCAGTGAAGCACCACTGAAGTACTTCTCACGCTCCTGCGCAGAAAAGTAGTCACTGACCACCGCGATGCGCTTGCCTGCCAGTTGCTCCGGACTTTCCAGTCGGACGCTTTCCGGCCCGATCACCACCGGCTGGTTGACGAAGTAAGGGCGCGAAAGCACGACCCCAGGCTCAGCCAACTCGTAACTCGTTGCGCGGCTCAGCAGGTCGATATCGCCATGAGCCAGTGCCCTCACAGCGGTATCGCGATCGGCGAAGCGCCTTACTTCCACTCTGACGTTGAGGGTATCGCCGATGATTCCAATGAAGTCGGCAGTGATGCCCTCCAGATCCGTTCTGCTCGCAGTGATGTCGAAGGGCGCGTAATCCGGCGCTGTGACCCCCAGCCGCAGCGTGCGATGTTCCCTCAGCCACTGCCAATCGGCATCGTTGAGTTGCACCTTGACCGGCTCGTCCGCCGAACGAGCCAGTAGGTTCATCGAGGTCCAGTCAATCGGCTCCGCCATCCCCCATCGGCAACAGATAAGTAGTAACACACCAATGAGACAGCGAAAGCGGCCCATCACACACCTCAAACCAAGGCGTTTCGCTTGGCGAACTCGATAAGATCGACCAGCGAATGAGCATTGAGCTTCAGCAGAAGACGGGTCTTGTAAGTACTGACCGTCTTGTTGCTGATGAACATCTGCTCGGAGATTTCCTTGTTCGAATACCCGTTGGCGAGATACTGGAGAACGGCCATCTCACGGTCCGACAGGCGCTGGATGAGTTCCTGGTCATCCATCTGGCCGTTGTTGCGGCGGGTCTGCCGAACGGCGGTACTGGGGAAATAGTTGTAACCGGCAACCACGGCGTTGACCGCGCTGATCAGCTCCGCAAGGCCACCCTGCTTGCAGACGAACCCGGAAGCACCGGCCTGCATGCAGCGCATGGCGAACAGCGAAGCGCTCTGACCGGTCAGCACCAGTACCTTGAGCGGCAGTTCGAAGGCAGAGATGCGGCTGATCACCTCCAGGCCATCGAGCCTGGGGATGCCGATATCCAGAACGACCAAGTCAGGAATCAGGTCCTTGACAAGCGAAAGTGCATCCACGCCGTTGTCGGTCTCACCAACGATGACGTGGCCTTCCTTTTCCAACAGCACCCGCATCGCCATGCGTATGACTGGGTGATCATCGACAATTAGAACCTTGCTCATCAGCTTCCTTCCTCAGACCCGTCGAAATGGATTTCCTTCGTCATCGGTAAGATATATGTCGAGCCTATTCTGTCGAGATTGCCCACCCTCAATATTCATCATTAGAGGATTTTCCTACGCAACAACTAAATAATTCCTACAAACAAACCTAAGCACCTGGACTTTCACAGACACTGAGCACGAAGATTCCGACGTCAAACGGTAGGCAAGCTTACTTAGATTCCTGAAAAAACCAGGGGGCATCTCTGTACGCCCTGCCTTTTCATTACAGAAAACACTTTCCGGACCCGCCACTCAATCAAATTCTCATCACTCAAATTGCAGATAAACGACTCCTTCAGAGCATCCCGATTTTTTAAAAGAAAGGCTCTAGGACAATCATTACGCCTGCACGGCCGCGTGCCGCATCCTGCCCGGAGCGGCAAAAAATCAGCGTCAAGCACTCGAAAAGCTGGCTTCATCACATTCGCCAATAGCCAGCCCTCAAAAAGCACGCCAGCTATTCCAGCTGACCGAAAAGTCAACTAGAGAGTACCAAGGAGTTTTAATGCGCCCATCAACCAGCCGATAAAAACATCCAAAAGCCAAATCAACGCAAACCAGAAAGCGCAAGTTAAAAAACACCCACTTTCAAATTAAACAGGCAGACTCAATTAACAATATGACCCCAACTCATTAGCAATGAACATCCGAACCCATGCACAACTATCCAATTCACCTGAACATAATTGAACTCAGCGAAAGCAGAAGCCCAATTTCGGAAATGTGCGCAACACACGACTTAGTCAATTGGTAACACCGAACGCAGCCCGCTACTTCCTGGAGCCACTTCCGTGCAGAACAACAAACTCAGCATTCTGGTTGTCGAGGATCATCCCTTCCAACTCTTTGCCGTACAGATGCACTTGAACCGACTGGGCTTTTTCAGACTGACTCCCGCAATGGATGCCACCGAAGCACGAGACGCGTGTGCCCGGCGCAATGAGCCTTTCGACCTGCTGCTTTGCGACATCAATCTTCCGGACACTAATGGTATTGAACTGGCCGGCGAACTGGCCGGCGCAGGTAGCGTTCGCCAGACAATCCTGCTCAGTAGCCGCGACGAAGAAGAACTACGAGCCCTGCAGCAGACGCTCAGAGCGCGTGGCACGCCCAATCTGGCTTGCCTGTCGAAGCCACTCGATCAAAGGGCGCTGATGCGCGCCCTGGAGTCGGACGAGAATATCCTGCTCAGCGGACGGGCGGATTGACCGGTTGGTCCGGGTACCACGCGTCGACTAGCGGGCTGACGGTAAACCCCGCCAATTCAGGCTGCTGCTTCAGCCACCCCTCGATCAGCTCGCGCTGCTGCGAAGTGACTGAGCCGCGCCGGGCCAGGCAGATGAACCCGTATTCGTCGCACCCGCTGTAGACCAGATCATTGGGTTCTACGGCGTCAGCAGCGAAACGCCCCATGAAGGCACCGACAGAATCCTCGCCCTGCCCTTCGTTGTACTTGAAGCTCAGCTCGAATCCGAGCTCCTGGAACTCATCGACACACAACTTCTTGCGTAAACGGCGGGAACGATGGGGAGCCATCTGAATCTCTCCTTCACTGGGGGCTTTCGCCACTGGATGAACTTGTGTGTACTAACCAATCCGAACTTGCGCCAGCCAGGTCCCGCAGCGCTTCGCCGAGACGACTGGCACTCGAACGCCTGCGCATACTGGAACGGCTTGCGGCATAATGTGCCGCAGCTCCCGACACAACAGGGAGTATTTCATCTGTAGTGTTGCGCTTCATCTTTTCATTTTTTCAAGTCAATGCCCGACTACTGGGATGTCATCTTTTCTATGTTCAAGTCTCTGCGCGTCCTCGCTCTCGCTACTTTGTTGCCTTTTGCCTTGCCGGCCGTTGCCCAGATCAACACCGCCCTGCCCGAGCGCGTCCAGAAAGCGCTGAGGGCCAGCAAGCTCACCGATGACGCCCTATCGCTGGTGATGATTCCCCTGGAAGGCCCCGGCAACGCCACTTACTTCAACTCCGATGTCTCGGTGAACCCGGCGTCGACCATGAAGCTGTTCACCACCTACGCCGCTCTGGAAATGCTCGGCCCGACCTATCAGTGGCAGACCGAGTTCTACACTGACGGCCAGCTCAAGGACGGCACCCTCAATGGCAACCTCTACCTCAAGGGTGGCGGCGATCCGAAGCTGAATCTGGAGAAGCTCTGGCTGATGATGCGCGACCTGCGCGCCAACGGCGTGCGCACGGTCACCGGCGACCTGGTGCTGGACCGCAGCTACTTCAACATTCCGCAGTTGCCAGTGTTCAACGACGACGGAGGCGACGACAACAAGCCCTTCCTGGTCGGCCCCGACTCACTGATGGTCAACTTGAAGAGCGTGCGCCTGGTGATTCGCACCGAAGGCAGCAAGGCCACCGTACTGATGGACCCGCCGCTGGCGAACGTACGCATCGACAACCAGATCCAGGTGAGCAAGCCCGCCGCCTGCCCGGCCTGGCCGAAGCTGCGCTTCAATCCGGTGACTCAGTTCGACGGCACCTCGCTGGTCGCCACCGGGCAGATTCCCCAGGGCTGCAGCGCACAGACGTACATGTCGCTGCTTGAGCATCCGGCCTACACCGCCGGCGCCGTGCGTGGTATCTGGCAGGAACTGGGTGGCAGCATCCTCGGCAAGGACCGCGAAGGCACCGTGCCGAAAAGTGCAACCCTGGTAGCCCGCGCCATGTCCCCGGATGTCGTGGAGATCATCCGCGACATCAACAAGTACAGTAACAACACCATGGCCCGCCAACTGTTCCTCTCGGTTGGTCGCCAGTACCGCAACGGAGCCGATGCGGACGACGCCAAGGCCGCCCAGCGGGTGATCCGCCAGTGGCTGGCGCGCAAGGGCATCACCGCGAGCCACCTGGTAATGGAAAATGGTTCGGGCCTGTCCCGCGACGAGCGCGTCAGTGCCCGCGAGATGGCGGCCATGCTGCAGGCCGCGTGGCACAGCCCGTACGCCGCGGAGTACATTTCCTCGCTGCCGATCGTGGCGAAGGATGGCACCATGCGCAAACGCCTGCGCGGCACACCCATGGCCGGCGAAGCGCACGTGAAGACTGGCACCCTGAACACCGTGCGCGCCCTCGCCGGCTTCAGCCGCGATGCCAATGGCCGCACCTGGGTGGTGGTGGCGATCCTCAACAGCAACCGGCCGTGGGGCGCCTCCTCGATCCTCGACCAGGTGTTGCTGGACCTCTACAACAGCACCAAGGGCTGATCCCCACACGAACCCCGGCCAAGTGGCCGGGGTTTTCGTTTCAGGCCTCCACTCGCTCCAGACGATCCCGGCCCAAGCGCTTGGCGCGATACACCGCGCGGTCTACCTTGCGCATCAGGTCGTCCGCACTCTCGCCAGGGCACCAGGACGCCACCCCGAAGCTCGCCGTGACCACGCCGACGCCTTCCATCGGCTGGCCGCGCAGGGCCTGCCACAACGCCTCAGCCAATTGCCAGGCCTGCTCCGTGGTACTCCCCGGGCAAAGCACCACCAATTCCTCCCCGCCAATGCGGCAGAACACGTCCACCTTGCGCAGGCGCTGCGCAATGCGCTGGCACAAGGTGACCAGCACGATATCGCCCGCCTCGTGGCCGAAGCGGTCGTTGATGTCCTTGAAGTGATCAATGTCGAACATCACCAGCGACAGCGCTTCACCGCTACGCGAGCAGCGCGCCATGGCCTGGTCCAGTTGCTCCTTGAAATAGCGGCGGTTGTGGATGCCGGTGAGTGCATCGGTGACCGACAGGCGCCGCAGCTCCAGCTCCGCCTCCTTGCGTCGGGTGATATCGGTGGCGATCCCCAGATAGCCCGTGGTGTTGCCGGCCGAATCGCGGACGCCGGTAATGATCAGGTTGATCTTCAACTGCCGCCCATCGCGCCGAATGCAAGTCCATTCATGCTCCTCGTGGCCCTCGCCAACCAGCGCGCCGACCACTTCGAAGCCGCGTATTTCCCGGCCCAGGATGCTGGACAGGTCCTGTCCGCGCCGGCGGATTTCATCCTTGAGGAAGACGTTCTCCGGCACCGGGCGCCCGATCACCTCCTGGGCGCTGTAACCGAACATGCGCTCGGCACCCACATTGAAGCTGCGCACGAACCCGCGCAGGTCGGTAGACACGATGGCAACCTGGGTCGCCGCATCGAGCAGGCCGTGCAGCCGGCTGTTCACCTCGCCCAGTTCCAGTTCGGCGGCCTTGCGCGAGCTGATGTCGGTCTGGGTGCCGATCATGCGTCTTGGCGAGCCATCGCTGTCGCGTTCGACTACCTGCCCGCGATCAAGCACCCAGAGCCAGCGTCCGCTCTTGCAACGCAGCCGGTGTTCGCTCTGGTACAGCGACGATTCGCCGCGAAGATGCCGGCGCAGCGCGTCGCAGCGTGCATCTTTGTCCTCTGGATGGACCCGGCTCAGGCTCTCTTCGGTCGTCGCCCCGACCTCGCTATCGCGGTAGCCGAGCATGGCCTTCCAGGCATGGGAGTAGAAGACATTTCCGGTATCCAGGCTCCAGTCCCAGACGCCATGGCCGGCACTGTCCATGGCGAAGTGCAGGCGCGCCTGGTTCTCCTGCAGCTCCAGCTGGTTGGCGCGCAACTCGGCAGTGCGCTCGCCCACCAGTTGCAGGGCGCGCTGGCGCTGACCGAGGAGCGCCAGCACATAGCCGGCCAGCAACACGGAGGTCAGCCCACCGGCGAACACCACCCAAAGCTGCGGGTGTCCCTGGTTGCGCCGTAGGAAGTCACTGGAAGGCTCGACACGTACCAGGTAGTCGCGACCGGCGAATGGCAGGTGGCGCTCCGAGACCAAGCCCGCCGTCTGGTCCGCCGTCACCGGGCTGCGGTAGAGAGGCACGTCCGGACGGGGGTCGCTGGCATCGCGCAGGGTCAAGGCCAATTGCTCGCCATGGCCTTCCGATCCCTGCTCGATGAGCAGTCGATAACTGATCGCCGCCAGCAGGATGCCCTGGATGCCGACGCGCGTTTCCGCCGTCGGGCTGGGAGTCGCGCTGTTACGGTAGAGCGGAGCGGCCAGCAACAAGCCGGTGGAGTCCGCAGGCGGTGCGCCGGGCAGTACGACAGGCATCGAGGCGGCAACGGAACGAGACTTCATCACGCGCTGGGTCAGCTCCCGGCCCGGCAAAGTGGAGTTGAGGTCCAGGCCAAGGGGCATCTCCTCTAGGTACTCGGAGGCGCCATAGAGGACGGGGAAATAGCGCTCGCGGACCTGCGCCGGGATCGGCCTCCCCTGCAGGTCGAGCTCGAACAGCATGTAATCGAGCATGCCGGCATCATGGGCGCTGGCTTCGAATGACTCGCGCTGGCGCTGCTCCACGCGCGGCAGCCAGGCATAGCCCAAGGTATCGCCCAGCAGGGGGCTGACGAAGTGTTCGAACTCCTCGCGGGACACCTTCTCGGAGTTCTCGAAGAAGCGCTGAATCGACTCCAGCTCGCTCAGTTGCGTCGATAGCCGCTCGCGGACTCGATCTATCCGCTCATTTGCGGTGAGGACGAACTGCTGTTCCAGCGCCATGCGGGCATTGCGCCACACATTCCAGCCCAGCAGCGCCGTCAGCAGCAGGCCGGCCACCAGCACCACGCCGGCGGCGCGCAGAGCCTTCTTCTGGCTGGCGACTCCCTGAGCGGCGGGCAACTGCTCGTAGGCCGGCAACTGAGTCATGTGGATTCTCGTTCCCAGGGGTACTCAGTTTTTATAGCAGCCGATGGCCATTTGCCCAGCCTTGGCGCGACGCACGGCCCAGGCCGTGCGCCGCTCGGGCATCAACGTACGGTGATGCGCCAGGCGCGGTGGATCTTGCTGTTACGGGCGAAATCCTGATCCAGCGTCTGGGCGCTGATTTCCTCGACCCGGTAGCGCGCAGCCAACCCCTCATCCAGCTCGAACTTGCGGAAGTTGTTGGAGAAGTACAGCACCCCTCCCTTGGCCAGGCGCGCCATGGCCAGATCGATCAGCTCGACATGGTCACGCTGCACATCGAATACGCCTTCCATGCGCTTGGAGTTGGAGAAGGTCGGCGGATCGATGAACACCAGATCGTACTCGCCGCGATCCTCGCGCAGCCACTCCATCACGTCGCTTTGTACCAGGCGCTGCTTGTCGGAGAAGCCGTTGAGCGACAGGTTGCGCCGCGCCCAGTCCAGGTAGGTCTTGGAAAGATCGACGCTGGTGGTGCTGCGCGCATCGCCCTTGGCTGCATGCACGGTGGCCGTGGCGGTGTAGCAGAACAGGTTGAGGAAGCGTTTGCCGGCAGCCTCGCGCTGGATTCGCATGCGGATCGGGCGGTGGTCAAGGAACAGGCCGGTGTCGAGGTAGTCAGTCAGGTTGACCAGCAGCTTCACGCCGCCCTCTTCCACTTCCATGAAGCGCCCTTCGGCGTTCTGCCGTTCGTACTGCTTTTTACCGGTCTGGCGCTCGCGACGCTTGATCACGATGCGCTCGGTGGGAATGCCCAGCGCCTGCGGCAACGCGGCCAGTGCATCGAGCAGGCGGATCTGGGCCTTTTCCGGATCGATGGACTTGGGCGCCGCGTATTCCTGCACGTGCGCCCAGTCACGGTAGAGATCAACGGCCAGGGCGTACTCGGGCATGTCGGCGTCATACACCCGGTAGCACTCGATCTTTTCCTTGCGCGCCCATTTGCCCAGCGCCTTGACGTTCTTCTGCAGGCGGTTGGCGAACATCTGCCCACCTTCACTCAGGCGCGCCTGTTCGATCACAGCGGCGCCCTGGGTCGGGGACGATTCGCTGCGATCGCCGCGGTCACCGGTCACGAACTGGCGCGGCTCGACATCGAGCATGATCAGCTTGCAAGGCAGCGCTCCGTTGAAGAAGGCGTATTGCTTGTGGCTGCGGATACCCATGCGTTTGCCCAACTCCGGCGCACCGGTGAACACGCCGGCGCTCCAGCCCAGGCAACTCTGGCGAAGACGCTCGCCCAGGTGCTGGTAGAGGTACAGCAGGCTGGCTTCATCGCCCAGGCGCTCGCCGTAGGGCGGATTGCAGATGATCAGGCCCTTCTGGCCCTTGTCCGGTCGTGGCTCGAAAGTAGCCAACTCGCCCTGGTAGATCTTCACCCACTCGGCCAGACCGGAGCGCTCGATGTTGTTGCGCGCCGGCTGGATCAGGCGAGGGTCGGCTTCGTAGCCGCGAATCCACAGCGGAGTCTTGGCCAGACCGACTTCGGCACGCTGCTGGGCTTCTTCGATCAGCTTCTTCCAGATCGCCGGCACGTGGCCCAGCCAATTGCTGAAGCCCCAGCGCTCGCGCTTGAGGTTCGGCGCGATATCGGCGGCCATCAGGCCGGCCTCGATCAGGAAAGTGCCCACACCACACATCGGGTCGGACAGTGCGCCGCCTTCAGCAGCGATCTTCGGCCAACCGGCGCGAATCAGTACGGCAGCCGCAAGGTTTTCCTTCAACGGGGCAGCGCCCTGCTGCAGACGGTAGCCGCGCTGGTGCAGGCTGTGGCCGGAAAGGTCCAGCGACAGCACCGCCTGGCCGCGATCCAGGTGCAGGTGCACGCGGATGTCCGGGTTGACCTTGTCAACGGTCGGCCGCTTGCCGAACTCGGCGCGCAGGTTATCGACGATGGCGTCCTTGACCTTCAGCGCGCCGAAATGCGTGTTGTCGATGCCCGAGCCCTTACCGCTGAACTCCACGGCCAGGCTGCCGTCGGCTTCCAGATGGTCGCTCCAGGGCACGGCATTGACGCCCAGGTAAAGGTCTTCAGCGTTGTTAACCGAGAAGCGAGACAGCACCAGCAGCACGCGGTTGGCCAGGCGCGACCAGAGGCACAGACGGTAGGCCGTCTCCAGGTCGCCCTTGCCGCGAATGGCCGAAACCTGGGCGCGCGCCTCGGTCAGCCCGAGCGCCTGGGCTTCCTCCAGCAACAGCCCATCGAGCCCTTTCGGGCAAGTGAGGAAGAGATCGTGCAAATCCGCCATGCAAATAATTCCTGGGCCGCAGCCCTTTCAGCAAAGCCGCTTACGGCCTTGTCGGCCACCTTTTGTTCACTCGCGCGAACTCAAGGGCGACCCATGTATTCATTTTCAGGGATGGCCCGGCAACCGGCCTGCGGCCTCGCGTCGCAGAAAGTCATCCCACTCGTCGGAACGAGAGGTGGTCTCAATTAGACACATATTCCTCTTGATCCTTGGCAAGCTCCCGCCCCTGGCGGGTTATGCCGTACTGGCATTTTGCAAACCGGGCGAACCTTATGGCCCAAACCCATAAGAGTTACGTCCTTATGACAAATTGGTCATTCACAGCCCCGGAACCTTTCGATAGAACTCGGGGTAATCCTTCACCGCAATGGTGTCGGGCGGGGCGCGTCACGCCGGCAATGCGCCCCATTTGGCGGAACATTCCGCCCGGCCTCCCTGGGGGGCCAACGGGACATAACAGTCAACAAGTGAGGGCAACACCCTATGAGAAGACTTAAGCGTGATCCGTTGGAAAGAGCCTTTTTGCGCGGTTATCAGCACGGCATTACTGGAAAATCTCGCGACCTCTGTCCGTTTACCCATCCCACTACCCGGCAATCCTGGCTCAACGGCTGGCGTGAGGGCCGCGGCGACAACTGGGATGGTTTGACCGGCGCCGCCGGTATTCAACGAGTGAACCAATTGCAGCACGCAACAGGCTGAATCCAGGGTCACCCACGACTTCCCCAAGCCGCCCCATCCGGGCGGAAAAGGGCGCAAGCCCAAGGGCTCCGAAAGGAGCCCTACTTATTTCTGCTATCGGTACTTATGCCCGCTTGGCCGCCGCAATGGCGTCCACCGCTTCGCGGATCAGCGCCGGGCCCTTGTAGATGAACCCCGAATAGATCTGAACCAGGCTCGCACCCGCGGCGATCTTCTCCGCCGCATGCGCGCCTTCGGTGATGCCGCCAGCGGCGATGATCGGCAGGCGGCCACCCAGCTCGCCAGCCAGCACCTTGACGATATGGGTACTCTTCTCCCGCACCGGAGCGCCCGACAGGCCGCCCGCTTCGTTGCCGAACGGCAGGTGCTCGACGCCTTCGCGACCCAAAGTGGTGTTGGTCGCGATTACCGCATCCATGCCCGACTCGATCAGCGCGGCGGCAACCATCGCGGTTTCTTCGTCGCTCATGTCCGGGGCGATCTTGATCGCCAGCGGCACACGGCGGCCGTGCCGCACGGCCAGGTCTTCCTGCCGCAGGCGCAGCGCTTCGAGCAGTTGCTTGAGCGAATCACCAAACTGCAGGCTACGCAGGCCGGGAGTGTTCGGCGAGCTGACGTTGACCGTGACGTAGCTGGCATGGGCGTAGACCTTGTCCAGGCAGATCAGGTAGTCATCCACTGCGCGCTCGACCGGTGTGTCGAAGTTCTTGCCGATGTTGATGCCCAGTACGCCCTTGTACTTCGCCGCTTTGACCCGCTCGATCAGGTGATCGACGCCGTGGTTGTTGAAGCCCATGCGGTTGATGATCGCGGTGGCTTGCGGCAGGCGGAAGAGACGCGGCTTGGGGTTGCCCGGTTGCGGACGCGGGGTGACGGTGCCGATCTCGACAAAACCGAAACCCAGTTGGGCGAAGCCGTCGATGGCATCACCGTTCTTGTCCAGGCCGGCGGCCAGGCCCACGGGGTTGGCGAACTCCAGGCCCATCACCTTCACCGGGAGGCTTTTCGGCGCTTGGGTCAGCAGGCCATTAAGGCCCAGGCGGCCACCAGCGCCGATCAGGTCGATGGACAATTCATGGGAGGTTTCCGGGGAGAGCTTGAACAGGAGCTCGCGGGCCAGGCTGTACATGGTCGGGCATCGGTCGGCAAAATGGGGCGCTATTATAGCCAGCCTGCCCTCGCTCAGGCGAGGCGACGCAGCGCCAGCAGCCGCCCGGAATCGTCGAATTCCAGCTCGAAGCTGCCGTGAACTCCAGAGTGAGTGACGAATGGACGCAGATGATGTGCCGGCAAGTTGACCTGCCGACCATCGCGGCTACGCACCTGGACCCGGTTCGCCTGCCCGCTGTAGAGCGCCTGCAGCCGGTCGGCGGACAGGGAAATATCCAGCACCACGCAAGCCATGGAGGCCTCCTTGCAAGTTAAGGAAAGAATTTTGCCACAACGCATGCGCCCAACGGCGCCAGGGTTTTCTATGCTTAGGGCAATTCGCCGCGCATCGGGCCCGGCGCTTCCTGCACTGACCTGCTGGCCATCGGGAGTCTTGCGTCG
Source organism: Pseudomonas sp. PVC-3-1 (assembly GCF_057444315.1). Taxonomy (NCBI): domain Bacteria; kingdom Pseudomonadati; phylum Pseudomonadota; class Gammaproteobacteria; order Pseudomonadales; family Pseudomonadaceae; genus Pseudomonas; species Pseudomonas sp. PVC-3-1. The sequence continues at coordinate 3,350,493 of NZ_CM172023.1, read as the reverse complement.
TCCATGAGTCAACCACCTCGCCCCCGCAGCGTGACCAGTCGGCTGGCCGCCCTTGCCCAGCGCCTGGGCATCGGCAGTGCCGATGGGCGCAATGTCGCCGAACGCAGCCGGAGCCTGTCCCTGCCCTTCTCGCCACTGCCCGACTGGCCCGCCGGCATCGGCTGGCATTCCGGCCCACCGCTGTACCGGCTGATCGACCTGCCTCGCGGAGCGCTCTCCGGCCCCGTACAGGAAGACAAGGCGCGTATCCACGCCGTGCTCAAGCGGCTGGTGGCCAGCCACCGCGAAGACCATCCAGCCGTAGACCTGCGAAGCATCGACGGTCTCTGCTGCCGCAGCCGGCTCGACAGCCCATTGGCAGGGCTCGAAGAGCTCTCCAACTGCGAGCAGTGCCGCAAGGTGCGAATCATCAGCTACAACGACTTCACCAAGGTGCTAGGCGTGGCCTTGCCCGGCTTCGAGCGCAAGGCACAGCTGCAGTTGCGCAGCGCTGGCTGGCATGGCACGCGCCTGTTCTGGGACGACGACAACCATCCCTGCGAACTGGCCAATGCGGTGGTCTATGCCCGTCGCCGCGGGCTGGAGATCACCCTGCCGGCGAGCATCCAGCGCTTCGAGCTGCAAGCCTCAGTGCTGGATGAGCTGGAGCGAGGCTTCCACATGCTGGCGATGCCTGCCAGGGCGTGGAGTGATGCGGCCTTCATGGAGCTGCTGCTGGAAACCGGCATGCCCTACGCGCGCTTCGGCCTGTTCAACTCGGAAACCCCGGAAAGCCTGCTGCTGCCAAGGGATCATTTGCAGTCGGATGCCTTCGGCCAAGGGCTGCGTCTAGCCGGCGCGCCGGACGTGATCGCCTACCTGCGCCGTACCGGCAAGACAGCCTGAGCCCAGGCGTCAGTTCTCTGAGGCATCTTCGCGCAGCCGGCGCTCTTCATCATCGAGACTCGCCAGCACCTCATGGTATCGGGCCTGCCATTCCTCCAGGCTCAGGCCGAGCGTCGCCAGCAGCTGCGGATTGTGCTTCACCAGGTAAACCGCCGCACGCTGGGCGGAGTCCTCCACTTTCCAGCCGACCTCCGCCGGGTCGATCGGCCCTTCGTAGGTAATCCAGCGGCTGAAATCCGGGTAAACGCTGCAGACCTTCTGAAAATCGAGGTCACGCATGCGCTGATTGCCGTACTCGATGTTCTCCACATCCTTGGGCTTCATCCCCACCGTTTCAGCGAAGGCGCGACGTGACAGGCCGGTCAGCGAGCGCAACGCTCGTAGTCTTTCTCCTGCGGTGAACAGGAAACGTTTCTTCATCATGCGTCATCCATCTCCGAGACGTCCAAAGCCCGGAAAAACACCCTGACAATTAGGATAGATTCATCCCCCACGGCCAAGGCATAGACCGAGGGGCTGGATGGTGCGGGACGAGGCATGAAAGAAGGAAGAGGATTCACCCCGGACTTGCTCGGAGGTGGCTATTACGTGACGCCCGAACGTTTTGCGCAGTTGATCGGCCTGAGCGATCGCCCAGGCATTGTGCAACGCTGGATCGACCAGGGCGACCTACCCTCCCGCTGCATTGGCGGCCAGCTCCTGGTGGACCTGGGCGCCCTGCTCCGAAGGAGTCAGCTGGGTCAGTCCTGACCCGATTCCTGTGCGGCCTGCAGCGCCGGCACAGCGGGAATGCCGATTTCCACGCAGAGCGCCATGACGCGCTCCAGGTCATTGCGGTAGACCAGCACGCACTGTAGCTCGGAATCCAGCGGCTCACTGAAGTCCACCAGCACGTAGCCACCCTTCTCCGGGTACAGCGCGCCGAGCTGGGTCTGGATACGGTTCAGCGCAGCCAACGGCTCGGCCTTGCGCAGTTGTTTGGCCTGAAGCACGAAGCTCACGCTCGGGTCGAAGGATGCGCGGATCTCGCCGAACAGTTCTTCATAGCTGTCGCCCATGAACAGCACGATTTCCGGCAGGCTGCCCACCACGACCCATTCACCCAGCGGGATGGGAAATTCATCGTCATAGTTGATATCCGCATTGGCGGCGAGGAAGGCTGCCGGATCGGCATAGGCCTGGGACGCCTCGTCGGCGATCTGCTGGATCTCTTCCTCACCCAGGCAGCCAGAGCTGATCAGCGTTAGAAGTTCGACGAGTTGCGCTTTCATGGGGTAATCCTGGGGGAGAGATGAACAGCCGGGAAGCATATCCGCATTCGCGTTAAAACACTGCAGGCGCGGAACTTTCTGTCAGATAAAGGCGTCCGAAGTCGCCAGAAACGATACCCACTATTGAACGGGATGATTTCTGCTCGCTTCGAGCGGTTGATAGCCTGACAACCATCCCGAACCAGCCTGCGTGTGAAAACCATGAACCGTGCCCTCGCCCTACTCTCCCTGACCCTGCCCCTGTGGCTGGTGGGCTGCGCCAGCCAGCCGGCGCCGCAGCAAGAGCCCTACAGCGACGAGCAAGTGAAGACCTTCGCGCTGAAGATGCTGGGGGCCAGCAACATGTCCGATGAGCTGTACGCCAAGTACCGCCGGGCACTGACCGAGCCGCGCGAGGATGGGCGCAGCGGGAGCTGAGTCTCGCTGGACCTGTTCGGGGTTGCGATTCCAGCGCTCCGGGGTGCTCCTGTAGAGCAACGCGAAGACCTTGAGAGATAAAGCGATTCGCGAGCAAGCTCGCTCCTACAGACCCGCCCAATTTTCGTAGCGCCATTTTTTGCAGAAGCGCGCTTGCTCGCGAATTCGCCGCCATCGGACCTGCCCAGGCCGCCTGTTCCAGATCAGGAATCAGAGCGAAAAAAAGCCCCGCACTAGGCGGGGCTGGAGCATCAAAAGGTCAAACGGATCAGAACATCAGGCCGGGCAGACGCCCTGCTGGTTACTCTGCGCCAGATCAAGCAGCTCGCGATTGGCCACGGCGTACATGGCGTAGTCGGTACTGGTAGAAGCACGCAGCTCGGTGAGCATGGCGCGCCAGCGGGCAACCATGGGGGCGTGCTGCTCCAGCCAGAGCGCCACGCGCGCATCGATTTCCGCCGGGCCGTCCTGCATCTGCAGCACGGAAACGGTGATCGCCCGCTGCTGCCAGTCCAGGTCGTCGCGGAAAGCTTCGCGAGCCAGCGCCTGCCAGTTGTTCTCCACCGGCAGGGAGCTGAGCTGCTGCAGGTACCAGGTCAATTCCAGCTCACTGCCCAGGGCGAAGTAGGCGCGCGCCACATCGGCCGGGTCGCGGCCGGTGACGTCCGCCGCTTCGACGATCGGCAGCAGGGTGTAGAGGTGACTGGTGCCGGCGACCATGCGCGCCAGCAGTTCTGGTACGCCAGCGTCGACATAGGCCTGGTAGCGCGCCTGCCACAGCTCGCGGGTCGGGCCTTCGAGCAGCTCGTTGAGCTTGAGGCCGAGGGCGGCGATACGCGGGCCGAAGTGGGCGACGTCACGGGCGGCATCCTGCTCGTTGCGACGGCTGCGCAGGAACCAGCGGGTAGCCCGACGCCCCAGGCGCATCAGTTCGTCCATCAGGGTCAGCTGCACTTCCGCCGGCACCTGGTAGTCCAGTGCCTCGATCTGGCGGAACCAGTGCGGCAGGTGGAAGACATCCCGCACGATCACGTAGGCACCCGCCACGTTCGCCGGCGTCATGCCGGTGGACTCCTTCAGGCGCTGCACGAAGGTGATGCCCATGTGGTTGATCAGGTCATTGGCGATCTGCGTGCTGACGATTTCACGCTTGAGGCGGTGCTTGCGCATGGCCGGGCCAAAGGTATCGACCAGGGTCTGCGGGAACGCCGTTTCCATATCGCGGGTCAGGTAGTCATCATCCGGTACCAGCGAGCCCAGCAACTGCTCCTTCAGGTCGATCTTGCTATAGGAAATCAGCACGGCCAGCTCGGCGCGGGTCAGGCCCTGGCCGGCGGCGATGCGCTCGGCAATCCCCTCGTCGGTAGGCAGGAATTCCAGCGCGCGATCCAGCTTGCCACGGCCCTCCAGGTCGCTCATCAGGCGCTTGTACTCGGCGATGCGTTCGCGGGCGCGACGCTCGGCCAGGGACAACGCCTGGGTCTGCTTGTAGTTGTTGCCCAGCACCAGGTCGGACACCTGGTCGGTCATTTCCGCCAGCAGCTTGTTGCGCTGCTTGCTGGTCATGTCGCCGGCGGTCACTACCTCGTTGAGCAGGATCTTGATGTTCACCTCGTGGTCGGAGCAGTCCACGCCACCGGCGTTATCGATGAAGTCGGTGTTGCACGCGCCGCCGTTGAGGCCGAACTCGACCCGTGCCAGCTGCGTCATGCCGAGGTTGCCGCCCTCGCCCACCACTTTCACCCGCAGGTCGCAGCCGTCCACGCGCAGGCCATCGTTGGCCTTGTCGCCGACGTCGGCATGGGTTTCATCGCTGGATTTCACGTAGGTGCCGATGCCGCCGTTCCACAGCAGGTCCACCGGTGCCTTGAGCAGCGCGTGGATCAGCTCGGTCGGGGTCAGGCGCTCGGCGTCGATGTCGAAGCGCGCGCGCACTTCCGGGGTCAGGGTGATGCTCTTGGCGCTGCGCAGGAAGATGCCGCCGCCGGCGGAGATCAGCGAGGCGTCGTAGTCGGCCCAGCTGGAGCGCGGCAGATTGAACAGGCGCTGGCGCTCGGCGAAGCTCGCCGCCGCGTCCGGGTTGGGGTCAAGGAAGATGTGCATATGGTTGAAGGCCGCGACCATCTGCAGCTTGTCCGACATCAGCAGGCCGTTGCCGAACACGTCGCCGGCCATGTCGCCGATGCCGATGACGGTCACACTGTCCTTCTGCACGTCGATGCCGCGCTCGCGGAAGTGGCGCTGCACCGAGACCCAGCCGCCGCGGGCGGTAATGCCCATGCCCTTGTGGTCGTAGCCGGCGGAGCCGCCGGAGGCGAAGGCGTCACCCAGCCAGAAGTTGTAGTCGGCAGAGATGCCGTTGGCGATGTCGGAGAAGGTCGCAGTGCCCTTGTCCGCCGCCACCACCAGGTAGGGATCGTCCGCGTCGTGGCGTACCACGTTGGCTGGCGGCAGGACCTGGCCTTCCTTGAGGTTGTCAGTGATGTCCAGCAGGCCGGAGATGAAGATGCGGTAGCAGGCGATGGCTTCGGCCTGGATCTCATCGCGGCTGCCGCCAACCGGCAGGCGCCGAGGGATGAAGCCGCCCTTGGCGCCAGTGGGAACGATCACCGCGTTCTTCACCTGCTGCGCCTTCACCAGGCCCAGCACTTCGGTGCGGTAGTCCTCCTCGCGGTCGGACCAGCGCAGGCCGCCACGGGCCACGTCGCCGAAGCGCAGGTGGACGCCTTCCACGCGCGGGCAGTAGACGAAGATTTCGAACTTCGGCGTCGGTCGCGGGATTTCCGGAATGGCTTTCGGGTTGAACTTGAAGCTGAAGTAGCTCTTGTTCTGTCCGGCGGCATCCGGCTGGTAGAAGTTGGTGCGCAGGGTCGCCTTGATCAGGTCGAGGTAGCGACGCAGGATGCGGTCTTCGTTGAGCACCTGGACGTTGTCCAGCGCCGCGAGAATGGCCTGTTCCAGTTTCTGCTGCTTGTCCTCCAGGTCCTCGGAGGTGAGCTTGCGCGCCAGGTAGAACCGGGTCTTGAACAGGCGTACCAGCTCGCGAGCGATATCCACATGGGCGTTCAGCGCACTGGCGATATAGCCCAGGTCGAAGCCCAGGCGAATCTGCTTCAGGTAGCGGGCGTAGGCGCGCAGCAGCGCCACATCGCGCCACGGCAGGCCGGCAGTCAGCACCAGGCGGTTGAAGGCGTCGTTCTCGGCATCGCCGTTGACGATGTGGACGAAGGCATCCTGCAGGGTCTCGTTGAGCTCCTGGATGTTGACGTCCAGGCCTTCGGCATAGGTGAAGGCGAAGTCATGAATCCAGTATTCGCGGCCATTGATGTGGCGCAGGCGATAGGGGAATTCGCCAAGCACGCGCAGGCCGAGGTTCTCCAGGATCGGCAGGACGTCGGACAGCGCCAGCGGCGTGTCGGCGTGGTACAGCTTGCAGTGCAGCTGCTGTTCACCTTGAGCCAGCGGCTGGTAGAAGCTCATCACCAGCGGGCGGCTGTCGGACAGGCTGGACAGGTGCTGCAGGTCCACCACTGCGAAGTGCGGGGCGAAACGCTCGCGGTAGCCGGCCGGAAAGCCTTTGGGGAAGTCTTCCAGCAGGTTGTTGCCCTGCCCTTCGCCGAAGTTCTCCAGCACCAGTGCGGCGTAATCGTCCTGCCAGGAACGGCAGGCCTGGATGGCTTCCTGCTCCAACTGGGCGGCGTCGACATCGATGCGGTTCTTCGGGTCGACGCGCAGGATGAACTGCACGCGGGCCAGGGTGGATTCGGAGAAGAAGGTCCAGAACTCGCAGTCGCTGGCCTTCAGGCGCTCCATCAGCACCTGCTGGATCTTCATCCGCGTTTCGGTGGAATAGATGTCGCGCGGCACGTAGGCCAGGCAGTAGGCGAAGCGGCCGTAGGGGTCCTTGCGCAGGAACAGGCGGATCTTGTTGCGTTCCTGGATCTGCACGATGGACATGGCGGTGGCATACAACTCGTCCACCGGAGTCTGGAACAGGTCGTCGCGCGGCAGCACTTCGAGAATCTGCGCCAGCTCCTTGCCCAGGTGCGCCTTGCTGTCGAAGCCGGAATTCTTCAGGACGGCGGCGACCTTGCCGCGAATGAACGGGATGTCGAACACGCTCTCGGCGTAGACAGCCGAGGTGTACAGGCCGAGGAAGCGGAACTCGCGGACGACCTTGCCCTTGGCGTCGATCTCGCGGATCGACACGTAGTCCGGGTAGGCCGGGCGGTGTACGCGGCTAGGCTGCGAGGCCTTGGCAAAGGACAGCAGCACCGGCTCGCGCAGGTAGGCGACCGCGTAGTCCTCGATGTGCAGATCATCCTTGTTCAGGCCGGCGCGCAAGGTGCGGGTCAGGCCGAGGAAAGCCTTCTCGTCATACACCAGGTGGCCGCCATCGGCCTCCTCCTGCACGGTGAATTCTTCATAGCCGAGGAAGGTGAAATGGTTGTCCAGCAGCCACTCGAGGAAGGCGCGCACCTCGGCGGTTTCTTCCGCACGGGCCTTGACCTTGGATTTGCCCAGCCAGGCGAGCAGTTCTTCAGCCTTGCTGCGCATGGCCGGGAAGTCGGCGACCGCCAGGCGGACCTCGCCGAGCACTTCCAGCAGGGCCTTTTCCAGGGTGCGCAGTTCACCGGCCTGGGAGACGCGGTCGATCTCCAGGTACATCAGCGATTCCTGGCGCACATCCTTGCCAGTGCTGTTCTTGGGCAGGATTTCCAGCAGTTCGCCCTTGGCGTTGCGGCGCACGCTGAGCACGTTGGTCTGCAGGGTGTGGATGCTGTAACCGCGGCGGTTCAGTTCCATACGCACCGAGTCGACCAGGAATGGCTGGTCCGGGTGCAGCACCTGCACGGCAGTGTGGGTGGACTGCCAGCCGTGCTTTTCGTAATCGGGGTTGTACACCGCCACGTCAGGCTGAGCGGGGTCGAAGCGTTCCAACAGGCGCCAGGAAGACAAGGTGCAGCCGACCAGGTCGGACAACCTGCGCTGGGTCAATTCGTCGAGGGAAATGAAGCCGAAGAACTGCTCGGCGAACAGGGCCACTTGTGGCAGACCCTTGTCGTCGACGTGCTGCGCCAGGGCCGCTTTCAGTTGTTGCTGGAAGTCGGCTTTGCTGGCTGCGGTGAAGAACGCCATGTTGGTACTCCGCTGGGCTCGTTTTATTTGGATTGAGCGTAGAACGCATATCGTCTTGTGTCGGGCCACAGGTATAGCCGGGCAGTGCGACCCTCGATTGACAGCCCCGACCGGGCGGTCACCGATTCCACGGAGCTTATCGGGAGTCGGCAGGCGCTGGCTTACGGGGCTGCGACATATTCGTTCAACGGCATGCAGGCTCCGCGCTTACTGGAAAACGACAAATTGCGCCGCACGATCGTTCCGCATCTGCCGCAGGAAATATCAAAGCGCTATCATGGCCTTTCCTGCCCTGGAACGGACGCCATGCAACGCCACCCACCCCTGCACCGCCCGCTGCTGCGCCATCTCGACAACTTGCTGGTCACTCTGCTGGGCGTGGCGCTGCTGGTGCTGGCCTGGCTGTTCCTCGACGAAGCCGTGCGACCGCTGCTGGTCGGCGCGGTCCCGGTTTATCTGGGCGTGTTGCTACCGCGCATCGTCGGCCGCGGCGAGCGCCTGCGCCGTGTCGAAGCCGCGCGGGAACGCTCAGTGCGCGAATGGGGCTTCTGCAGCCGCGACCGCAACGGCCCGTGGATCAACTACATCGACTTCCCGCTGGTCTGCGAAGACCCGGTGTTCGAGGGCCGCTACTTCTATAGCGAATGGCTGGTGGTGCACGACGGGCGCATCATCATCAACCCCGGCCCGGCCAGCGTGGACCTCGCCGCCGGCACCGTAGGCTACGACTTCGGCTGTACCCGCACCTACGCCTGGGACGGCTGCTCACCGAAAGTGCCGTTCTTCTGGATCGCCACCCTTGGCACGCCGGATTGGTGGGAGCACCTGGAAAGCGTGCAGTGCCTGCGCCACGGCAAGCAGAAAGAGCGCGTGATGTTCTGGCCGGTGGCGCACCACGCGAGCCTGGTGCACGACGCCCTGTACCAGTTCCTCAACGTGGCTCCGGTCACCAAGGCCGACGCGGACGACCTGTTCCACCGCATGCTGCTGGCTGCCGGCATGCCACGAATCGTCGCCTGGGTCTATCGCTTCGCCGTAGTTCACGGCGGCGCCCGTGACATGCGCCACCAGAGAAACCCCAATACCTCGCTGCGCTGCCTGACGCCCTTGCCGGGTGTCGAGACGCTTCCGGAACCGGTAGCGCAGCACAAGGCTCGAAGCACAGCGCTGCAAGAGTGATGGCCGATGCAGTAAAGTAGGCGGCCCGACAGCCCCACCCTTCGTCCAGGAAATCCACGCGATGGAACATCGTGAGTCGCTCCTTGCACTGCGCCAGTATCTCTCCAGCCAGATCCTCGGCCAGGAAAAGCTCATCGAGCGGCTGCTCATCGCCCTGATCGCCGACGGCCACCTGCTGGTGGAAGGCGCACCCGGCCTGGCCAAGACCAAGGCGATCAAGGACCTGGCCGAAGGCCTGGAAGCCGAGTTCCACCGCATCCAGTTCACCCCCGACCTGCTCCCGGCGGACATCACCGGCACCGAGATCTATCGCCCGGAAAACGGCAGCTTCGTGTTCCAGCAGGGGCCGATCTTCCACCACCTGGTGCTGGCCGACGAAATCAACCGCGCGCCGGCCAAGGTGCAGTCCGCCCTGCTTGAAGCCATGGCTGAGCGCCAGGTCAGCGTGGGGCGCAGCACCTACGACCTGCCGCCGCTGTTCCTGGTGATGGCGACGCAGAACCCCATCGAGCAGGAAGGCACCTATCCGCTGCCCGAGGCCCAGCTCGACCGCTTCCTCATGCACGTGAAGATCGGCTACCCGGAGGCCTCCGTCGAGCGCCGCATCCTCCAGCAGGCCCGTGGTGAAGCGCTGCACGGAGAGACCAAGCCGGAGCGCCGGGTCACCCAGGAGGCCATCTTCGCCGCCCGCCAGGAAATCCTCGGCCTGTACATGGCCGACGCCGTGGAGGAGTACCTGGTGCAACTGATCATGGCCACGCGTACGCCGGCCAAGTACGACGCCGAGCTGGCCGAATGGCTGTCGTACGGCGCCAGCCCGCGCGGCTCCATCGCCCTGGATCGTTGCGCGCGCGCCCACGCCTGGCTGGCCGGGCGTGATTTCGTCAGCCCCGAGGACATCCAGGCGATGCTCTTCGACGTGCTGCGCCATCGCCTGATCCTCACCTTCGAGGCGGAAGCCGCCGGGATCGACCAGGACCGCGTGGTCCAGCGCATCCTCGACGTGGTCGCCGTCGCCTGACATGCACAATGTCCTGGCGCCCGGCGTGGCCGTCTCGCTCGGCGAGCTGATCGAGATTCGTCACCGCCTGCGCGAAGTCCAGCTGTTCTCCACGCCCTCGCGGCGCAGCCCGTTGATCGGCCTGCACCACTCGCGCCTGCGCGGCCGTGGCGTGGACTTCGACCAGGTGCGCGTGTACCAGGCCGGCGACGACGTCCGCACTATCGACTGGCGCGTCACCGCCCGTAGCCAGGAGCCACACACCAAGCTGTTCCATGAAGAACGCGAGCGCCCGGTCTACGTGCTGGTGGAGCAAAGCGCACGAATGTTCTTCGGCTCCGGCCAATCGTTCAAATCCGTACTCGCTGCCCGCGCCGCCGCCTTCGTTGGCTGGGCTGCGCTGGCACACAACGATCGCATCGGCGGGCTGGTGTTCACCGACAGCGAATGCCACGAGATCAAGCCCCGGCGCAGCAAACAGAGCCTGCTGCAACTGTTCAACCTGATCGTGCGCGCCAACAACGCCCTGCTCGCCGGCTCCAACCTCAGCCACAACGGCGACGGCTTCGGCATGGCCCTGCGCCGCGCCCGCGAGGTGTTGCGCCCCGGCAGCCTGATCATGGTGATGTGCGACGAGCGCGCGCTCACGGATGTGGCCGAACAACAGCTTTCGCTGCTGGCCCGGCACACCGACCTGGTGATGCTGCCGGTCTCCGACCCGCTCGACCACGCGCTGCCCGCCGCCGGGCTGTTGAGATTCGCCGAAGGCCAGGCGCAGCTGGAGCTGGACACCCACATCGACGAACAGCGCCTGGCCTACCGCGCCCTCGGCGAGGCTCGCCGCGAACGCTGGCAACGCCTCGCCCTGCGCCTGGGCGTGCCGCTGCTGCCGCTGACCACCCAGGAAGAACTGGTGGAACAGCTGCGCAACCTGCTGGAACAGCACCAGCCGGGGTACGCCAAATGAATCCCCTCGACCAGCTGCAACCGCTGATCGAACCCACCGCGGTGCCCTGGTGGCCTCCGGCGCCGGGCTGGTGGCTGCTTGCCGCGCTGGTGCCGCCGCTGCTCTGGCTGCTGTGGCGCAACCGCCAACGCTGGCTGCCCAGGCGCAAGGCCAAGGTCATCACCGAGGTGCCGTTGGATCCGCTGCGCGAAGCCGCACTGGAAGAACTCAAGCGCCTGCCGCGCCCCTACGACCGCGCGCCGGCCGGGCCCTGGCTGCAATCGCTCAACGGCCTGCTCAAGCGCCTGTCGCGCGCCCGTTGGCCGGAAAGCCACAGCCATACCCTGAGCGGCCGCGCCTGGCTGGCCTTCCTCGACACCCGCTGCCCGGCCGCCGGCCTGACGCGCTGGATGATTCTGGTGGAAGGCGGCTACCGCGCCGAGTGCAAGCTGGACGACAAGGCCATCGACGGCCTCGCCGCCTCCGTGGAAACCTGGGTGCGCAAGCATGTTTGAGTTTGCCTGGCCCTGGATATTCCTGCTCGCCCCGCTGCCCTGGGTGATGCGCTTCATCCTGCCGCCGGCCGACAACGGCGAAGCAGCGATCAAGGTCAGCTTCCTCAAGGAACTCGAAGGCCTCGCCGGCCGCCGCGCCCGCGCACGCTTGCCGGCCTGGCGCCAGCAAGCGCCCTTCGCCCTGCTCTGGCTGTGCCTGCTGCTGGCCGCCGCGCGCCCGCAGTGGGTGGGCGAGCCGCTGCCGATCCCGGCGACAGGCCGCGACCTGCTGGTGGCCGTCGATGTCTCCGGCTCCATGGACTACGCCGACATGACCTGGGACGGCGCGGAAGTCAGCCGCCTGCACGCCGTGCAGAAGCTCTTTGGCGATTTCATCGAAGGCCGCCGGGGTGATCGCGTCGGGTTGATCCTGTTCGGTACCCGCGCCTACCTGCAGGCGCCGCTGACCTTCGACCGCCACACCGTGCGCGTCTGGCTGGACGAGGCGCTGATCGGCATCGCCGGCAAGGACACCGCCCTGGGCGACGCCATTGGCCTGGCGGTCAAGCGCCTGCGCCAGCGCCCAGCCGAGAGCCGCGTGCTGGTGCTGATCACCGATGGCGCCAACACCGCTGGCGAGATTTCTCCGCAGACCGCCGCCAAGCTGGCCGCCGAAGAGCACGTTAAGGTCTACACCATCGGCATCGGCGCCGATCCCAAGCAGGGCGGCGTGGCCGGCCTGTTCGGCCTCAATCCGGGGCTGGACCTGGATGAACCGGCGCTCAGAGCGATTGCCGAAACCACCGGCGGCGAGTACTTCCGTGCACGCAACGGCGAAGAATTGCGGCGCATCTCCGACAGCCTCGATCAGCTTGAGCCAGTGGAACAGAAACCGACCCAGGCACGCCCGGCCCTCGCCCTGTACCGCTGGCCGCTGCTGCTGGCCCTGCTGATCAGCGCGGCGCTGGTGGTCGGCACCCTGTGGCCGCCCGAGGACTGGCGCTGGCCAGCCTGGGTGGCGCGCCTGCTGAAGGAGCGCCGGCCATGAACGGCATCTGGCCGCACCTGCTGCATCCGCTCTGGCTGATCCTGCTGCCGCCGCTCGGCTGGCTGCTGTGGAGGCTCTGGCACCGCGAGCGCCGCGCCGGCCGCTGGCAATTGCTGCTGCCCCAGGCCTTCCATCCCTGGCTGCTGTCCGGTGGCAGTGGCCGGCACGAGCGTCGTCCGTGGATCTACCTCGGCATCGCCTGGTTGCTGGCCGTGCTCGCCCTCCTCGGCCCGAGTTGGGAACAGGTCGAGCAACCGACCATGGAGCGCAGCGACCCGCTGGTGGTGGTGCTGGAACTCACTCCGCAGATGCTCGCCACCGACCTCAAGCCGACCCGCCTGGAACAGGCCCGGCACAAGCTGCTCGACCTGCTGCAGAGCCGCAGCGACGCGCAGACCGCCATCGTCGTCTACGCCGGCAGTGCCCATACGCTGGTGCCGCTGTCCAATGACCTGGGCACCGCGCGCAACCTGCTCGACGCCCTCAAGCCGTCGATCATGCCCGAACCCGGCCAGCGCGCCGACCTCGCCGTGGCCCAGGCACGCCGCCTGCTGGATAACGGCGCCGAGGGCAACGGCCGCATCCTGCTGATCACCAGCACGCTGGACGCCCGCGAACGCCAGGGCATCCGCCAGGCGCTCAAAGGCAAGGGCAAAGACCTGCTGCTGCTCGCTGTGGGTACGCCCGGTGGCGCGCCCATCGCCCAGGAAGACGGCACCTTCCTCAAGGACGACCAGGGCAACATTCTCGTGCCGCGCCTGGACGAGAGCTCGCTGCGCGCCTTCGCCATCGACATGGGTGGACGCTTCCAGCGCCTGCGCGCCAGCAGCAGCGACCTGCGTTCCCTCGGCCTGCTGGACAGCACCCAGGGCCTGCAGGTCAGCGAGGAGGACGCCCTGCTGCGCCTGCAACGCTGGGCCGACCAGGGCTACTGGTTGCTGTTGCCGCTGCTCCTGCTCGCCGCCTGTGCCGGCCGTCGCGGGTGGTTGTTCAGCCTGCCGCTGTTGCTGCCGCTGCTGTGGGCGCCGCCGAAGGATGCCAACGCCTTCGAGTTCAAGGATCTCTGGCTGCGCCTCGACCAGCAGGGCCAGCGCCTGCTTGACGCCGGGCGCCCCGCCGAGGCCGCCGAACGCTTCGACGACTTCCGCTGGAAAGGCCTGGCGTTGTACCGCGCCGGCGATTACGTGGATGCCGCGCAGGCCTTTTCCCAGGGCGACGAGGCGGCGGACCACTACAACCGCGGCAATGCCCTGGCGAAACAGAACGAGCTGGAAGCTGCCATCGACGCCTACGACCAGGCGCTGGAGCGCGATCCCGAACTGGAAGTCGCCAAGCGCAACAAGGCTCTGCTCGAAGACCTGCTGCGCCAGCGCAAGGAAAACCCTGCCGGCGATGGCACGGACCAGCAGCCCCAGCAGAACCAGGACCCGGCCCAGAGCAGCGATCCCCAGGCCGCCACGCCGCAGGACCAGCAGCAAGAGGATGAACACTCCAGCGAACGCGACTCGCAGCCGGCTCCGGCGGCGAAGAACCCTTCGCAGGACGCCGACCGGCCCTCCGCCAGCCAGAGCGACAAGCCTGGCGAGGACGTCCGCGAAGAACAGGAAACCAACCCGGAAGATGCCGGTCCACTGGGGGACGAGCGCCGTCAGGCCCTGGAACAGTGGCTGCGGCAGATTCCCGACGATCCGTCCGAGCTGTTGCGCCGCAAGTTCTGGTACCAGCAACAGCAGCAGCGCCAGGAACCCAACCCATGAAAAGGCTGATCTGCCTGACCCTGCTCTGTCTCGCCGCTTTCCGCGCCGAGGCCAGCTTCACCGCCAGCGTTGACCGCGCACGCCTGACCGCGGGCGAGAGCGTCGAACTGACGCTGGAGTCCGACGACCCGACGCTGTTCGGCAAACCCGACCTCAAGCCGCTGGACGAGCAGTTCGTGGTACTCGGCACCCGTCAGGTCAACCGCCTGACCGCCCTCAACGGCAAAGCCCAGGCCACCACGCGCTGGATCATCACCCTGCAGCCGCGCAATGAAGGCAAGGTGGAAATCCCGCCGATCCATCTGGGCGGCAACGCCAGCGAGCCGATCAGCCTCGACGTGCTCAAGGCCGAGGACAGTGCCGAGGGGCAGAAGCTTGCGCCAGTGTTCATCGACGCCAGCGTCGACCGCGAGGAAAGCTGGGTGCAAGCCCAGGTGATCCTCACCCTGCGCATTTACCACTCGGTGTCGCTGTACGACGACAGCAGCCTCAGCCCGCTGCGCATGAACGATGCCCGCGTCGAGCAACTGGGCGAACCGCGCACCTACGAGAAGGACATCAACGGCGTCCGTCACGGCGTGATCGAAGTGCGCTACGCCATCTTCCCGCAGAAGAGCGGCACCCTGGAAATCCCTGGCCAGACCTTCAAGGCCACTCAGGTCGCCCAGCGCCGCAACAGCGATGATCTCAATCCGTTCGGCCCGCAGCCGGGCAAGCAGGTGCTGGTCACCTCGCCGAGCATCCCGCTGCAGATCGACCCCAAGCCCGCCGACTACCCGAAGGACGCGCCCTGGCTGCCGGCCCGCTCACTCAGCCTGACCGAGACCTGGAGCCCGCAGCCGGAGCAAGCCAAGGCCGGTGAGGCGCTCACCCGCAACATCATGCTGCGCGTGGAGGGCCTTTCCGGCGCCCAGTTGCCGCCGCTGCCGATCACCCTGCCCGAGGGCCTGCGCCACTACCCGGACCAGCCGCAACTGGCCAACGAAAGCAGCGACCAGGGCATGATCGGCAGCCGCGAGGAGCGCGAGGCGCTGATCGCCGACAAGGCCGGCCCGGTGGAGCTGCCAGCGGTGGAGCTGGTCTGGTGGAACACCCAGGGGCGCCGCGTCGAGCGCACCAGCCTGCCGGCACGCACCCTGCAGGTCGCCGCCAACTCACAACTGGAAGAGCACACCGAGACACCCGCCGCGCCCAGCGAAACGGTCTTCAGCGACGCATTGCTGTGGCCCTGGCAACTCGCCTGCGCCCTGCTCAGCCTGACCACCCTGCTCGGCTTCGCCCTCTGGTGGCGTGCCCGCAGCCAACCGGCAGTCATCCGCGTGGCGCAGGCAGGCCCGAGCACTCGCACCCTGCTCGACGAACTGCGCCGCGCCTGCCAGGCCAACGATTCGCACGCCACCCGCCAGGCCCTGGACGCCTGGGCTCGCCAGCAGCCGGAAACCCTGGCCGACATGGCGGCGCGTTTCGTGCCGCTGTCCGATGCGCTGGACGGCCTCAACGGCGCGCTCTACAGCGACAGCGAAGGCGGCCGCAACTGGCAGGGCGACGATCTCTGGCGCGCCATTCGCACACTCCCTGGCGCCGATCCGGATGCACCGTCGGCGCCGGAAGCCAGCAGCCTGCCGCCGCTCTACCCACGCTGACGGCTATGCTGTAGGCGTCTCCGCCAAAGGTGCCTCCATGCGTCGCAACCGGTTGATTCCGGCGTTCCTCGCTGGCCTGCTGCTGAGCTCCCTGCTGAGCAGCGGCATCGTTAATGCCGGTGACATCCTGCCGCCAACCCAACCGCTGCAGGGCCCAGGCGGATCGCACTACGCCCATGCCGACGTCCGCCAATGGCACTTCACCGCCGAGGGCAACGAGTACTGGGTCTTCACCCCGGACCGCCCCGTCCCTTCCAGCGCGCCCGTCGTGGTCTTCACCCACGGTTGGAGCGTGATGCAACCCGACCTCTACCGCGCCTGGATCGAGCACATCGTCCGGCGCGGCGCCATCCTTATCTACCCGCGCTACCAGGCAACGCTGAAGACACCCGCGGCGGAGTTCCTGCCCAACGCCGCCAACGCCGTACGCCGCGCCATCGCCGACCTGCAGGCTGGCAAACTGGAGGTGCAGCCGGAGCTCGAACACGCCGCCTATATCGGCCACTCGGCAGGCGGATTGATCGCCAGCGGGTTGGCGGCATCCTGGCAACGTCTGGGCCTACCGAAACCGCGCGCGCTGATGGCGGTGGAACCCGGCAAGAGCAGCGGCCAACGCTGGCGGCAGGTGCCGCTGGAGCCACTGGCCGGCATTCCCGCCGGCACCCTGCTGCTGGCGCTGTGCGGCGATGAGGACGAGCGCGTCGCCTGCGATGACGCCCGGCGCATCTACTCGGAAAGCTCCCAGGTCGCACCGCGTGACAAGGACCTGCTCCTGCTGCGCAGCGACCGCCATGGCAGCCCGCCGCTGCTGGCCAACCACGCAGCCCCGACCGCACCACGCTTCGACCCACGCTACCCGCCCAGCGACTCATCCAGTTGGCTGCTCAACCGTGTGCAGGAACGCGTGAAGCAGCGTCTGAAGCAAGGCCTGCCATCGGCGCATAACGCGCTTGCCACCGATGCAATGGACTGGTTCGGGTACTGGAAGCTGTTCGATGCCCTGTGCGATGCAGCCTTCCATAGCCAGGATCGCGACTACGCCCTGGGCGGCGGACCGGCGCAACTGTCCATGGGGCGCTGGAGTGATGGGACGCCCGTAAAGACTATCCAGCGCCTGTCGGCGCCCTGAACACCGATTGGTGGCGAGGCGTTTCCCTGTAAGCGCAACGGTCTTCGTCTGGAAGTCCGCACCGATGCATCTCCCTCAAGCGCTGTGGTACCCCGTAGGAGCAACGGTCTTTTCCCGAATCCTCGGTGCCGTTCGTCCCTCTCCCCCGCCCTGAAGGGAGAGGGTGCTATCCGTGCCGGCTGACGCCAGAGCTTCCTCCTGTACCGAATGGCCCCCTTTCCCTTCGGAGCGGGGCGCGTAGCCAGGGTTAGGGAGAGGGCAGGCGCCCGTGCAGCGCTCCTACAAAAGCCGGCTAACCCTCGGTCCGCCGCGGCAGGTCATCCACGGTATCGAACCAAGACAGCTGCGAAGAACACCACACATGGCACTGCGGCTTGATCAGCTCTGGCTCGTCCAGCGTGACGATGTTGAGTCCTACCGTCTCGCCGTCGCGCACGCGGAACTCCATTGGCGTGCCGCACTTCAGGCAAAAGCGCCGCTCGCCGTCCTCACTGGAGCGCCACATGCCCAGCTCACCGGCTGTATAGGCAAAGCCCGTCAGTGGAATCACCGCCCACGGCACCGCTGGCGCGGCGTTGGATTTCTGGCAGATGCGGCAATGACAGTAGCCGGCTTCTTCCGGCTCGGCATCCACCCGGTAGCGCACCGCGCCGCAGGCGCAGCCGCCGAACAGGGGCAAGGGCAACATGGCAGTCTCCTGAACGAGTCCGGAAAACCTCAGAGCCTAGCCAGCATGCCGAAGGTCTGCAGCACCGCCACGCCGGTGAAGAGCAACAGGATTTGTCGCTCGGCCAACGCGCAGACTTCCTCGCGCTGCTCCGGCGGGCGCTCAAGAAAATCCAGTGACTGCTGGAACAACTGCCGGCTGATCAGCCGCGAGAGCGAATCCAGTTCGCTCGCATCGACATCCGGCAGCAGGTGGAACTGGCGGATGTCCTCGGCCATGTCCTCACCGAACTCGTCCATCACCCGTGCCAGCGCCGCACGCAGCAACGGCGACGGTCCGTGCAACTCGCGCACGCCGATGATGAAGGCCTGTGGGTTGCGCTCGACGAAATCGAAGAACAGTCGCACCGTCTCGCGGGTCACGCGCTGTCCGCGCGCAAGGTCCAGACCAAAAGGCACAGTGGCGGCACCCTCCCCCGGCCGCGCACGCTCGGCGGCCTCACGGCGCAGGTCGCGCAGCGGCTGACGCAGCTGCGTGGCAATATCCCGAATGATCGCCAGGCCCAGGTCATCCACATCACCGAAGTGTCGATAGAAGGTGTTCGGGTTCAGCCCTGCCTCCCGCGCCAGCTCCCGCAGCCCGAGGCTGCTCAGGCTGCGCCGGGTGGCCGCCAGGCGCAGCGCGGCGTCGATCAGCGCGCGTTTTCCGGCGGCCTCCGTTGGCCGTTCTTCCTGTCCGATTTGCATGAGTCTGGTACCCGGCCCCACCTAAGGTTGGTTGTCGCCGAAGTATACAGATGTCTACATTCCATCTCGTAGACAGTTGTATACGCCAGCAATAATCATAACAGGAGCGTGGCCATGAGTACGGTTGTAAGTACCCAACCAAAGACTGCCCCCAGACACTGCAAGGTCGCCATCATCGGTACCGGGTTCTCCGGCCTCGGCATGGCGATCCGCCTGAAGCAGGAAGGCGAGAACGACTTCCTGCTGTTCGAGAAGGACGCCGGCGTCGGCGGCACCTGGCGGGTCAACAACTACCCCGGCTGCGCCTGCGACGTGCAGTCCCACGTCTATTCGTTCTCCTTCGAGCCGAACCCGGACTGGACGCGCATGTTCGCCCGCCAGCCGGAAATCCGCGCCTACCTGGAGAACTGCTGGAAGAAGTACCGCCTGGAAGACAAGACGCTGCTCAACACCGAGATGGCGCGTTTCGAGTGGAACGAGGAACAGCAGCTCTGGCACCTGTTCGACGCCGCCGGTAACCACTACACCGCCAAGGCCGTGGTCTCCGGCATGGGCGCCCTGTCGATCCCTTCCATCCCGGCGCTCAAGGGCCTGGAGAACTTCCAGGGCAAGGCTTTCCACTCCCAGCAGTGGGACCATGACTACGACCTCAAGGGCAAGCGCGTCGCAGTGATCGGCACCGGTGCCTCGGCCATCCAGTTCGTCCCGGAAATCCAACCGCTGGTGGCCAAGCTCGACCTCTACCAGCGCACCGCGCCGTGGATCCTGCCCAAGCCAGACCGCGCCATCAGCGCGAAGGAACGCGCGCGCTTCCGCCACTTCCCGGCGGTGCAGAAACTCTGGCGCGGGGCCCTCTACAGCATGCTCGAAGGCCGCGTGCTGGGCTTCACCTTCGCGCCCTGGGCGATGAAACTGGTGGGCAAGCTGGCCGAGCGCTTCATCCGCCAGCAGATCAAGGACCCGGACCTGCGCCGCAAGCTGACCCCGGACTACACCATCGGCTGCAAGCGCGTGCTGATGTCGCACAACTACTACCCGGCGCTGGCAGCTTCCAATTCCTCGGTGATCGTCGACGGCATCCGCGAGATCAAGGCGAGCAGCATCATCACCGCCGATGGCCGCGAGCGGCAGGTGGACGCCATCATCTTCGGCACCGGCTTCACCGCCAACGACCCGATCCCGCGCGGCGTGGTATTCGGCAAGGGCGGCATGGACCTGCTCGACACCTGGAAGAACGGCCCCGAAGCCTACAAGGGCACCATGACCCGCGGCTTCCCCAACCTGTTCTTCCTCATGGGCCCGAACACCGGCCTGGGCCACAATTCGATGGTCTACATGATCGAGTCGCAGATCGCCTACGTGCTGGGCGCCATCAAGCTGATGGATCGCCGCGAGCTGCAGAGCGTCGAAGTGAAGCAGGAGGTGCAGGAGCGCTGGAACGAGAAGCTGCAGCGCGGCCTCAACCACAGCGTGTGGAATACCGGCGGCTGCAAGAGCTGGTACCTGCACCCCGTGAGCGGGCGCAACTGCACCCTGTGGCCGGGCTTCACCTGGCGCTTTCGTGCGCTGACCAGCCAATTCGACCCCAGCGCCTATCATCTGAAGTCCAAGCCGCTGTCCAGCCCTGTCGTCCAACCCCAACGCCACGCAGAAGAGGTGCCGGCATGAAGAACTTTGAGAACAAGGTCGCCGCCATCACCGGCGCAGGCTCCGGCATCGGCCGCGCCCTCGCCGTCGAACTGGCCTCCCGTGGCTGCCACCTGGCCCTGGCGGACGTCAACGCCGCCGGCCTCGAGGAAACCCGCCAGTTGCTCTCCTCTTCCGGCGTGCGCGTGTCCATCGACACGGTGAACGTGGCCGACCGCGAGCAGGTGCACGCCTGGGCCGACAAGGCCGCCCGCGAACACGGCAAGGTCAACCTGGTGTTCAACAACGCCGGCGTCGCCCACGCCGGCACCGTGGAAGCCAGTGACTACGAAGAGTACGAGTGGATCACCAACATCAACTTCTGGGGCGTGGTGTACGGTACCAAGGCCTTCCTGCCGCACCTCAAGGCCTCCGGTGACGGCCACATTGTTAACGTCTCCAGCGTGTTCGGCCTGTTCTCCCAGCCGGGCATGAGCGCCTACAACGCCACCAAGTTCGCCGTGCGCGGTTTCACTGAGTCGCTGCGCCAGGAGCTGGACATGGAGCGCGGCGGAGTCTCCGCCAGCTGTGTGCACCCCGGCGGGATCAAGACCAACATCGCCAAGACTGCACGGATGAACGACAGCATGGTCAAGGTCACCGGGCAGAACGCCGAGCAGGCCCGCACGCAGTTCAACGACCAGCTGCTGCGCACCACCCCGCAGAAGGCCGCCCAGGTGATCATCCGCGGCGTCGAGCGCGATTCGCGGCGCATCCTCATCGGCCCGGACGCCCACGCCATCGACGTGATGCTGCGGCTATTGCCGGTCTGGTACCAGAAAGTGGTCACCGGCAGCATGAAGCTGGCCAAGCGCTTCGCGCCCAAGCCCAAGCGCAAATCGGCCGCCGAAGGGTACGAGGCCAAGTAACGCGTCCGCGCACAGAGTCCCTTTTTCCCTCTCGGGCCGGCGCCCATCCCCCTTACCCCCGGATGGGCGCCGTTTTTTGCTGGTCGTTACTGGATCAGCGACGGGTCGCCACCACCTCCAGGTATTCACTGGGAATCACCAACGATTCCGGACCGGCGCGGTTGCAGCGCTCCAGCAACTGGGTGAGGTCACGCTCCAGCAACGCAGCATCGGCTTCGGGCAGCGCGGCAAATGCCTTGTGCACGGGCCCGTACCAGGTCCGGAACACTTCCAGGAAGTGCGCCGCCGAGCGATAGCGGAAGTTGAAGGTCTGCCGCGTGGCACTCAGTTCGCTGATCGAATCACCGAACAGTTCGTGCAGGTACTCCTCACGCCCCCAGCCCGATGGCGGACGCACGCCCGGCGCAGGCGGGATGTAACCCGACAACACCTTGAACACCTGGCCGATGAAACCTTCGGGCGTCCAGTTGGCGAGGCCAATGCGCCCGCCGGAACGGCAGACACGCACGAGCTCGGCGGCAGCCTGGGGTTGGTCCGGGGTGAACATCACGCCGAAGGTGGAAACCACGGCATCGAAGCTGCCTGCCTCGAAAGGCAATGCTTCGGCATCGGCCTCACGGAACTCCACAGCCAGGTGCTCGGCGCGGGCGCGCTCGGCACCCAACTCCAGTAGCCGCGGAACATAATCGGTGGACATCACCCGACACCCACGCCGCGCGGCGGCCAGGGTGACGTTGCCGTTGCCGGCGGCGACGTCCAGTACGTGCTCATCGCAGAGCAGGTCGCAGGCTTCGGCCAGGCGTTCGCCGACTATCTGCAGGGTGGTGCCGATCACGGCGTAGTCGCCGCTGGCCCAGGTGGCCATCTGGCGTTGCTTCAGGGCATTGAGGTCTACAGCGGTATTCATTTGTCGGTCTCCTGACGAGCAAGGCGCGTTCATTCGGCGGTAGTCGGATCGAGGGTGGTGACGACCTGCGATATCCGATTGGCCGGGAAGCCGCCCAGTCGCGCGTGCTCTCGCACGGCAGCTTCGTCGGGGGCGATGTACAGGCAGTAGATACGATCCGCGACCACGTAGCTGTGCAACCACTGCACCTGGGGCCCCAGCTGGCTCAGGACGTTGCAGGACCTCTGCGCGATGGCCTGGAAATCGCGGGCAGTCAGGGCTCCGGCGCCAGGGATCTCGCGCTCGATAACGAACTTCGGCATGACACTCTCCATAAGGTGGGATAGAGCGGGTACCGCGACATCCCGCACCTTCATGCTGCGCCGCCGTCGCAGTGGCGTCCTGCTCCAGCGTCGGCCTTCCCTGTCCGATCGTCCGGCGGCCCGTCACGGCTGCGCTTTCGCGCCCAGACTTCGAGAAGAACCTCGCCCGGAGGGACCTTCCCATGAGTTCGGAGAACATCCTCGCCGCCCAGCAGCGTCTGGAACGTCTGGTACGCCAGCGGCCTGGCGTGGCGCTGGTGCAGGAGACGCCCGCCATCGCGCAGTGGGAAGGCGCGGGCAAGACCAATACCCGGCACCCGGACGGCAATGTCATCCACACCGACCTGCCCCGAGAGCTCGGAGGCGATGGCGAGCGGGTCAGCCCCGGCTGGCTGCTGCGCGCCGCCATGGCCTCTTGCGCGGTCACGCGCATCGCCATGCTGGCCAACGAGAGAGGCATCGCGCTGCAGAATCTGGAGGCCGAGGTGGACTCCGTCACCGACGTGCATGGGCTGCTGGGGCTCAGCCGGGAAGACGGCCAGGCCGCCTCGCCCGGTCCGGCGCAGGCCCATCTGCAAGTACGCATTGCGGCGGCAGGTGTGCCGCCAGAACACCTGCGCGAACTGGTCGCCGAGGCCACCCGGCTGTCGCCAATGGTCGCAGCCTTCCGCGACGCCGTACCGGTCCGGCTGGACATCGATACCGGGTCGGCCTGATGGACGCGCTTTCCGAAACCCTGCGGGTCGTGCGGCTGGTCGGCGCGATCTTCATCAACGCGCGCTTCACCGCGCCTTGGTGCTATCAGTCGCCGCGTGCGGATTCGGTGGTCAACCTGCTGGAGCCCGGCGCCGAACAGGTGGTGATCTTCCATCTGATCACCGAGGGCGAGTGCTTCGTCGAGATGGGCAAGGCGGAGCCGGTGCGGCTGGTGGCAGGTGACGCGGTGATATTCCCCCAGGGCCACGCCCATCGCATGGCCTCGCAACCGGGCGTCCCGCCGGCCACAGGGGCGCGACTGGACGCGGTGCTGGCCCGGCGGCCCCGCCAATTGGCCTATGGCGGCGGAGGTGCGACGACAAGGCTGGTGTGTGGCTACCTCGCCTGCGACGCACGACTGGCAAGGCTGCTGCTCGCGGGGCTGCCAGCGCTGGTGAAGGTCAACGTACGCGGATCAGCGGCGGGCGCCTGGCTGGAATCCTCGGTGCGCTATGCACTGGCCGAGGCACGCTCCCCTCGCCCGGGCGGCGCCGGCGTGCTGGCCAAGCTGGCGGAAGTGCTGTTCATCGAAGTGCTGCGCCTGTACATGGAGGAACAGGGTGAAGGTCACAGCGGCTGGCTGGCCGGGCTGCATGACCGCATCGTCGGCAGCGCGCTGGGCGCCCTGCACAAGGCGCCGGCGCACCCCTGGAGCCTGGAGGAGCTGGCCCGTAGCGCGGGGACTTCGCGCTCGGTACTGGCCGAGCGCTTCCAGGGCCTGGTGGGCTGCCCGCCCATGCAGTACCTCACCCAATGGCGCATGCTGCTGGCGGCCAACCTGCTGCGCGGCAGCAATGCCCCACTGGCGCGGATTGCCGAAGACGTCGGCTACCAGACAGACACCGCCTTCAGCCGCGCCTTTCGTCGTGAATACGGCTGCCCACCGGCGGCGTGGCGTCGCAGCCAATCCACCGTCGCACGCCCTTCCTTGTAGGCGCGAGCGTGCTCGCGAACGGTTTTCCGGCAAACCAACGCCAGACGGGTTCGCGAGCAAGCTCGCTCCTACAGAAAAGCCCTCCGGACAGCGCTCCTACAACCCCATCTGCTTGGCGATGATCTCGTTCATGATCTCCCGCGTACCGCCGCCGATGGAGAGGATGCGGTTGTCGCGGTACAGCCGCTCCACCAGGCTCTCGCGCATGTAGCCCATGCCGCCCAGCACCTGCACCGCGTCGTAGGTCACCCGGTCGGCCACGTCCGTGGCGAAGTTCTTGGCCATGGAGATTTCCTTGATCACGCTTTTGCCGGCAGCCATCTTCGCCGCCTGACGGTAGGTGAACTCGCGGGACACTTCGACTTGCGTGGCCATCTCCGCCAGCCGGTGCTTGAGCACCTGGAACTTGCCGACCGGCTTGCCGAACGCCTCGCGCTCGCGGCTCCAGGCCAGCGCCTCGTCCAGCGCCAGCTGCGCGGTCATGTTGGCCATGATCGCCAGCGCCAGGCGCTCGCTCTGGAAGTTCGCCATGATGCAGGCGAACCCCATGTTCTCTGCGCCAATGAGATTCTCCACCGGCACCTTGCAGTCGTCGAAGAACAGTTCGGCGGTATCCGATGCCCACCAGCCCATCTTCTTCAGCTTGCGGCTGACCGTGAAGCCGGGCGTACCCTTCTCCACCAGCAACAGGCTGACGCCGCCAAAGCCATCGCCGCCAGTGCGCACGGCCACGGTGTAGTAGTCGGCACGCACGCCGCTGGTGATGAAGGTCTTGCTGCCGCTTACACGGTAGTGGTCACCGTCGCGCACGGCGCGGGTCTTCAGGCTGGCGACATCGGAGCCGCCGGACGGCTCGGTGACCGCCAGCGCCATGATCTTCTCGCCGGCCAGCACCTGCGGCGCGATACGCTCGCGCAGTTCCGGGCGGCCCCACTTGATCAGCGGCGGCAGGCCGATATCCAGCGAGCCCAGGCCCGCCACAAGACCGCCGGAACCGCAGCGCATCAGTTCTTCGCTGGCCGCCACCTTGGCGAACAGGTCGCCCTCGTGGCTGCCACCGAGCGCTTCCGGATAGCCGATACCGAGGATGCCGGCCTCGCCCGCCTTGCGGTAAAGCTCGCGGGGAAACTCCTCGGCCTCTTCCCAGTCGGCGACGTGGGGCAGGATTTCCCGTTCGACGAAGCGCCGCACGCTGTCGCGGACCAGGCGGTGGCTGTCATCGAAGTATTCGCTGAACACGGACATGGCAAGGCTCCAGACGGTTTGCCTGAAACTTACCGAGCGCTTGCTTGGTTTTCAAGGCGAGACACCCGCCATCGACTAGGACAGATGCGCCGCGCCGAACCGCTCGCGGTAGGCCGAAGGCGCCACACCCGCCGCCCCTCGGAAGGCATTACGAAAGCTTTCAACGGTACCAAAGCCGCATTGCTCAGCTATCCGCTCGACGCTATCGGCGCTGCTTTCCAGTAATTCGCGGGCGCGCAGCATGCGCTCGTGCTGCAACCAGGCCTTGGGCGTCATCCCCGTCGCCTCGCTGAAACGGCGCAGGAAGGTGCGCTCGCTCATGGCCACGCGGCTCGCCAGTTCACCGACGGCAATCGACCGGTGCAGCCGTTGCCGGGCCCAGTCCAGCAGCCCCGCGAGATCATGCCTGGGCGCCTGCGCCACCGGCGCGGGGATGAACTGCGCCTGGCCACCGCCGCGCTGCGGCGACATCACCAGGCGCCGCGCCACGGTATTGGCCACCTGCGCGCCGAAGTCACGCGTCACCAGGTGCAGGCAGGCGTCGATACCCGCGGCGCTGCCGGCCGAAGTGATCACCTGCCCGGCATCCACGTACAGCACCTGGGCATCGACTTCGATGGCCGGGAAGCGCGTTGCCAGCTCCTCGGCGTAGCGCCAGTGCGTGGTCGCGCGCTGGCCATCCAGCAATCCCGTGGCGGCGAGGACGAACACCCCGGAGCAGATCGACAGCAGCCGCGCTCCTTCGTCGTGGGCCTTGCGCAGCGCCTGCACCAGCTCGGCGGAGGGCGCCTCGGCACGATCACGCCAGCCCGGCACGATGAGAGTACCCGCCGTGTCGAGTGACTCCAGCCCACCGTCGGCCAGCACACGGATGCCACCCAGTGCCCGCATCGGTCCGTCGTCCACGGCAACGACCCGGTGGCTGTACCAGGGGAATTCGAACTCCGGACGCGGCAGGCCGAAGATCTCCACGGCGATGCCGAATTCGAAGGTGCACAGGCCGTCGTAGGCGAGAACGGCAACTTCCAGGGGATTGCGCGGCATTTGGCGGAAAACTTCCGATCACTGTCCAGGCCGCCACTGTAGCCGGCTTTCGCCTCGCCTTAAAGTGGCCCTGTCTTCCACAGGAGCCCCACCATGCCCAGCCTCGTCAGCCAGTTCCCCGCCGCCCTGCCCGCCGACGCCCTCGCGCACTTCAGCCATCGCCTGGCTTTCGAGACCGACTGTTCGGACGTGAACGACGCCCTGCAGAACGGCGAACAGGATTTCGTCCTGCTTGATGTGCGAAACGCAGCCGCCTTCGCCCGCAGCCACGTGCCCGGCGCGCTGAACCTGCCGACACGGGAGATCGACGCGCGGCGCATGGCGCAGTTCGCACCGGGCACCCTGTTCGTCGTCTACTGCGCCGGCCCGCACTGCAACGGCGTGCACCGCGCAGCCGCGAAGCTCGCGGCGCTGGGTTTGCCGGTGAAGGAGATGATCGGCGGGGTGACCGGCTGGCTGGATGAGGGCCTGGCGCTGGTCAGTGCCGAGGGCCACGAGCAACGCAGCCAGACAGAAGGCGTCTCGTGCGCCTGCTGAGCATTCGCGAGGCACGGCCGGACGATGTTCCAGCCGTGCTCGAGTTGATGCGCGCGCTGGCGGAATTCGAAGGTTATCTCGACGACTTCGTGGTGGACGCCGACGCCCTGCTCACACGCGCCTTCGGGCCGGCGGCGCAGTGCCAGGTGTTCGTCGCCGAGACCGACGCGATCTGCGGTTACGCCGTCGTCCAGAGCCTTGCCTTCACCTTCGATCTACGCCCGAGCGTTCGACTCAAGGAGCTATATGTCGTCCAGGGACAGCGCGGCGGGGGCGTAGGCGGGCAATTGATGCGGCGCATTGCCCAATGGGCGCTGGAACAAGGCGCGGGCCGCGTGCTTTGGGATGTGTTGGCCGGCAATGACGCGGCAGAACGCTTTTATTCGAACCTGGGCGGCCGGCGAGAAAGCCAGTGGATTGCCTACCGGATGGATGATCGCGAGCTGCTGCGCCTTGCCGGCGGTTAGCTGCTGATCGGTCGACGCCCCGCCAGGGCGTGAGCCAGCGTACCGCCGTCGACCAGTTCCAGCTCGCCACCCAGCGGTACGCCGTGGGCGATGCGCGACAGCACCAGATCGCCGCCGCCGAGCAGTTGGGCGATGTAGTGGGCAGTCGCCTCACCCTCCACCGTGGGGTTGGTGGCGAGGATGATCTCGCTGAAGTTGCCGGCCTTGATCCGTGCTTCCAGCTCGGGAATACCAATAGCTTCCGGGCCGAGGCCATCCAACGGCGACAGGTGCCCCTTGAGCACGAAGTAGCGGCCGCGGTAGCCGGTCTGCTCGACGGCGAACACGTCCAGCGGGCCCTCCACCACGCACAACAGGCTGTCGTCACGGCGCGGGTCGGTGCACTGCGGGCAGTACTCGTCCTCGGACAGGGTGCGGCACTGCTTGCAATGACCGACGCCCTCCATCGCCTGGGTCAGCGCCTGGGCCAGGCGCAAGCCGCCGCTGCGGTCCCGCTCCAACAGCTGCAGCGCCATACGCTGGGCACTCTTCTGCCCTACTCCGGGCAGGGTGCGCAGGGCATCGATCAATTGGCGGATCAGCGGCGTGAAGCTCATGGGGCGGTCTCAAGTTTTGGGAGGGTCAGAACGACTGTAGGAGCGAGCGTGCTCGCGAACCCTGCCCAGCCGCGAGGGCCGGTAGAGCGTTCGCGAGCAAGCTCGCTCCTACAGGGGAAGAGCCTGGATCAGAACGGCATCTTGAAGCCGGGCGGAAGCTGCATGCCGGCGGTCATGCCGGACATCTTCTCCTGGTTGTTCTGCTCGATCTTGCGCACGGCGTCGTTCACCGCGGCAGCGATCAGGTCTTCGAGGATTTCCTTGTCTTCCTGCATCAGGCTGTCATCCAGGGAGACGCGCTTGACGTCGTGGCGACCGGTCATCACCACGCTCACCAGGCCGGCGCCGGATTGACCGGTCACTTCGGCGTTGGCCAGCTCTTCCTGCATCTTCTGCATCTTTTCCTGCATCTGCTGGGCCTGCTTCATCAGGCCGGCCATGCCACCTTTCATCATGTCGAGTTCCTCGATTCGTTCAGTCGTGGAGAAAGTCAGAGCCTGTTCGCGGCCTCGCGAGCTAGAACAGAACTAGGCGAAAGCGAGCGAGGGAGCGGAGTTTACACCCAGTAAATGAGCATCCCTCGCTTGCTTTCAACGACGTTCTGCCGACGCGCAGCAGGTCGCGGGCTGGCTCTCAGGCCTTCGCCTCCAGGGGTTCAATGGTACCGTCGCGGACAACCGCGGCGAACTGTTGCTTCATCTGTAGCACATAGGGGTCGGCGGCAATCGATGCCTCGGCCTGACGCTGACGCTCGGCGCGCTTGCGTGCGGCGGCCTGGGCCGGGGTTTCCTGCTCGGGCTTCTGCTGGGTGACCTGCAGGGTCAGGGTGCGCCCATGGAACTGGTTCAGCGCATCGTTCAGGCGACGCTGCTGGGTCGCGTTGAATAGCGCGCTCTGGCCCGGGTCCAGGTGCAGGTGCCAGTTGTCGCCATCCACCGCCACCAGCGTGCAGTTGGCACCGATGCTGGCAGTCAGGCCGGCCAGGCCCAGGCGCGGGAACAGGTCGAGCCACTCGGCGGCAAGGCCGGTCGCGGGCATGGCAGCGGGCTCGGGTTCCGGTTCGGCCTGCTCCTGCGGCGCCTCGTTCTCGAGATAGCCGTAGGACTCCATGTCGACTTCGTAGTAGTCCTCGGCCGGCGGCGGCTCGTCGTCGCGATCGTCGTCCTCGGCCAGGGTTGCGGCCACGACCGGGGCCGGTACTTCCACCGGTGCCGGGGCAGCAGCTTGCGCAGGAACGGCCTCTACCGCTGCAGGTGCAGCAGGCGCGACCGGTGCGGGAGTGGCGGCAGCCGGTGCAGAGGGTTCGTCCCATGGCAGATCCACAGGCGCTTCGGCAACCGGCGGCTGCGGCTCGACGGCCGGCGCGACAGGCTCTGCGGCGACGACCACTTCCGGCTGCACCTCAACCGGCGCGGGAGCGGCCTCGACCACCGGCGCAGGAGCCACGACAGGCACAGCCTCCACGACCGGAGCGGGAGCGGGAGCTGGGGCTGGGGCTGGGGCTGGGGCCACCTGAGGCTGCGGCGCAACAGCGGCCGGCGCAACCTCGGCGGCCGGAGCTACAGGAGCGACCGGCGCAGGCGCACTGGGCGATGGAGCAATGGATGCAACCGGCGCTGCAACGGCAGCGCCGGCCACTGGGTTCGGGTTGGAATCAGCCGTGGCCTTGCTGATCCCCAGGTCCTTTAGTGGTGACCTGGGCGCGCCGTCGGCATCGGCAGGACGAAATGCCAGCATGCGCAGCAGCACCATCTCGAAGCCGCCACGGGGATCGGGCGCCAGCGGCAGGTCGCGACGGCCGATCAGGCCCATCTGGTAGTAGAACTGCACGTCTTCGGCCGGCAGCGCCTGGGCCAATGCCAGCACGCGGTCGCGGTCACCCTGGCCGTTGTCCACCGCCTCGGGCAGCGCCTGGGCAATGGCCACGCGGTGCAGCACATTGAGCATTTCGGCCAGCACGCCACCCCAGTCCGGGCCTTGCTCGGCCAGGTGGCGGACGGCTTCCAGCAGTGCCCGGGCATCGCCTTCGAGCAGTGCATGGAGCACGCCGTAGACCTGACCGTGATCCAGGGTACCGAGCATGGCACGCACGTCGGCGGCCAGCACCTTGCCTTCGCCGAAGGCAATGGCCTGGTCGGTGAGACTCATGGCGTCACGCATGGAGCCATCGGCCGCTCGGCCGAGCAGCCACAGCGCATCACCCTCGAATGGCACGTTCTCGGCGCCCAGGACGTGGGTCAGGTGCTCCACCACGCGCTCCGGCGGCATGTTCTTCAGGGAGAACTGCAGGCAGCGCGAGAGAATGGTCACCGGCAGCTTCTGCGGATCGGTAGTCGCCAGCAGGAACTTCACGTGGGGCGGTGGCTCCTCCAGGGTCTTCAACAGGGCGTTGAAGCTGTGGCTGGAGAGCATGTGCACTTCGTCGATCAGGTAGACCTTGTAGCGCCCGCGGGTCGGCGAGTACTGCACGTTGTCGAGCAGCTCTCGGGTGTCCTCGACCTTGGTGCGGCTGGCGGCGTCCACTTCGATGAGGTCGACAAAGCGGCCTTCATCGATCTCGCGGCACACCGAGCACTGACCGCAGGGAGTCGAGCTGACGCCGGTCTCGCAGTTCAGGCACTTGGCCAGGATGCGCGCAATGGTGGTCTTGCCCACGCCACGGGTACCGGTGAACAGGTAGGCGTGGTGCAGGCGCTGGTTGTCCAGCGCGTTGATCAGGGCCTTGAGCACATGGGTCTGGCCGACCATTTCGCGGAACGAGCGCGGACGCCATTTGCGGGCAAGAACCTGATAACTCATTGAAATCCATCGCGACAGGTGAGCAGAAGTGCGCTAATCCTAGCGAAGCGGACCGTAAATTGCACCCGATGTCCGCACCGGTCGTTGTCGCATCTTGGCAAGGGCCGGGCTACACGGCATTGTGTTGTCGTTCTGCCATCAACGGAGCCTTGATGCGCTTCCTTGCCACCGCCCTGCTGCTGACCGCCACCTTCGCCCAGGCCGACGACCGTCCCCTGCGCTTCTCAGTGGTCGACAGCTGGGCGATGCCCCTGGCGCAGATCGAGAATGGCGAACTGACCGGCGGCATCATGTTCGAGCTGTTCAACGAGGCGGCGCGCGAGTTGGGCCGCCCTGCTGCCTTCCACATCGTGCCACGTGCGCGCATCGAACAGGCCCTGCTCAGCCACAGCGTGGACGTGCGCTGCTACGTGTCGCGCACCTGGATCGAGCACGAATTCAACGACTACCGCTGGACCGCGCCACTGATGGTGCAGCGCGACCTGCTGGTAGTCCGCGACGCTCCGGCCGACAGGCTGGAAACCCTGCCCAGCCAGTCCGTCGGTACCGTGCTGGGTTATCACTACCCACGTCTGCAGCCGCTACTGGACAGCCACTGGCTGACCCGCGACGACGCACGCAATCAGGAACTGGTGCTGAAGAAACTGCGCATCGGCCGCTATCAGTACGCGATCAGCAGCGAGTTCGCGCTGAACTGGTTCAACCGTGATTTGCCGGAGGCGGAGCGTCTGAGAATCGCCAGCGTGATCGAGGAGACACCGCTGTCGTGCATGGTGCTGGATGCGCCAGACGTCCGCGCCGACGAGGTGCTCTCGGTGCTGGCGAAAATCAAGGCGTCGGGAAAGATCGAGCAGATCCTGGATCACTATCGCTGAGGCGATACGCGTATCGACAGGAGGGGCGGCAGATTTTCCTGCCCCCGAAATGGAGGCGGCCCCGCCAGCCACACCCCGGCACACGATGTCCCCGCCTTGGCTGCCTCCTTCCGGACCTGACCAGGGTGCACTCAAGCGTGCTCGCAGTTCGGCTGAAAGCCTCGCTGCGTCTGGGGTAATCGGGTTTCAACGGGATTTCCTTCCATCTTGTTTCAGGCGATATCCGCGCTTGTAGCACGACCAAAAATCTGAGGTGTGGCTAGCAGTATTCCACTCTGCTGTACCACTCATGACTGAAGTAGCCTAATGATTCTAGGCACTCCGATAGGGCGATAAGCTTCGCCCACAGCAGAGCTTCTTTGAGCTTCGACCTCTGGCCAATATCGGTCCGTCATGACCGGCAGGAAGTGGGAACAACCGGACTGTCAGCCTCTTCAGGTTGCAGTCATCCAAAGAGCCACTCCATTCTGAAAGCTGCCGGAACAGCGATTCCGACTCATCGGCCACAACGACCATGGGGTGCGTCGCCGCGAATAAGCGCAATGAGCAGGTCAGTTGTCGTAGCCCAGACATACTAGCCGAATGCCATCTCCGCCCTTCAGGTTGCTACCTCAGCCAGCCACATCCGATCAATCGCCAACAAAAAGTGCTTTTTAACATCAGTTTTCTCTCGCCAAAGGAGCACCTACATTCTCTACTGCACTGTTACATCTATGAAGTCCGCTTTCCGCCGCACATATGTCGGCCTTAAGTGAGCGCCATCTTTGTATATTGGTTCGCCTTCGGCGTCGACTGCAAAACAAATAACTCCGCACAAAGAGTCCATTGGACTGATGACAGTAGCTCCAGCATTCACAGCCACTTGTGTAAGATCAGTGCGGATTTTCCCATACGTATTTTCCAGCTCAACTCTAGGTATTCCTCCGCTCCGGATGGACAAAACTCTTGGAAATTCTTTTATATCACGCTTAGCCATGTACTTGGGGTCAAGTGCATTACCTGTCGGGATGTTAAGCACAAGAAATACACGCTTGTTCAATGCTCGAAACTCCCCAATGTAATTTCCTAATTTAACCATGGCATCAGCGTACTCTGCGCTACCAACCCCGTATTTCTTTGTCATGCCGGCGCCATGCCCAAGATAGTGATGCCAAAGCGATCCAATAACAACGGTATCAACTTCTGGCTTTTCCTTTGCAATTCTTAGGGCATCTTGCGTCACCGTCGAGCAGTACT
This sequence comes from Pseudomonas sp. PVC-3-1, assembly GCF_057444315.1. Classification (NCBI taxonomy): domain Bacteria; kingdom Pseudomonadati; phylum Pseudomonadota; class Gammaproteobacteria; order Pseudomonadales; family Pseudomonadaceae; genus Pseudomonas; species Pseudomonas sp. PVC-3-1. The sequence continues at coordinate 3,317,919 of NZ_CM172023.1, read as the reverse complement.
TATTTTCATAAGGCTGTTCCGGAATGGTGAGGCATCCATGTGCAGTCTTAAAAATAATCCCATTGGTATTTTTCGGGTCGTTTTCGACCAAGACTTCTGTGCGAGGGAAATATTGCTCAATATTCGAGTCACCGACAAAGAGCGTAACTTTCTGTCGGCCCGACTGAATAAAATAATAATCCAATTCGCCATTACGGGCAATAGGAACGAGTTTTCCAGGAAACTCCCATTCGCCAGCTGCTTTTGTAATCTTAATAAATTCCTTTGCTCTAAACTCAAGGCCACCTCTCTGATGAGTGTTGTAGCCAACGTAGCCCACCACCACCAAGGCCACGGTCAAAGCAGCGGTTTTGATCCAAGTTTTTTTGCCAAATCGGATCGGCTTTTCGATCAAACGATAAGTCAACCACGCCAACACAAAACTTAGCGCCACCGCACCTATCCGAATTTCGCGCGATGGAATCTCAGATTCGATTATTCGGGCAAATGAGAGGAGCGGCCAGTGCCAAAGGTAAAGCGGATAGCTGATCAAACCAACAGATACCATCAGCTTGTTGGCCAGAATGACCCTATTGCCCCACGCCTCTGGGCCGGCAAGTATCAGGAGAAACGTTCCCGACACAGGCAGTAGCGCCCACCATCCCGGAAACGGTTCGCTCTTGTTGATGAAAAACACTGCGGCAACAAGGAGTAGTAGGCCCACAACCGAAAGAGTGCTGTTGAGCACCTCCCCACGCCGAGCTGATTCGGGGGGGTGACGAAACAGGACGGGATGAAACGTCCAGCGCTGCACCCACGCTGAAAAATTCGCTCTCTTGAAAAATTGCAGGTAGGCCAAGACTGACCCTGCCAGCAACTCCCAGCCGCGCGTTTGCGGCATAAAGAAGGCCTTTGTCGGGCTCTCCGTGACACCGGCAATATTCAATCCGAAGGAAATCAGACCTAACAAAAGAACCACTGTCAGGACATTGAGACCGATACGCCACACGACAAAGATCAATACCGGAAAGATCAGGTAGAACTGCTCCTCGACAGCCAGCGACCACAGGTGTAGTAACGGCTTCAGTTCGGCCGCTGTATCAAAATACCCCACCTCTTGCCAGAGGATGAGGTTCTGGATAAAGCCCGCACCTGCGGCCATGTGTTTGCCCAGTTGCTTGAATTCATCGGGCAACAAGGAAAACCAACCAAAGGCATAACATGTCAACAGCACAATGATTAGAGCCGGGAAAATACGTTTAATCCGATGGGCATAGAACCCAGCAAAATCAAAATCGCCGCGCTGCAAGCCTCTGAAAATAATGGTGGAGATCAGAAAGCCGGAAATGACAAAAAAGATATCGACGCCAACGAATCCGCCCGGCAACCTAAACGGAAATGCATGAAAGATAACAACCGAGAGGATCGCCACAGCACGTAAGCCGTCTATATCGGGACGATAGACGGGATGGGCGTTATGTTTGTCGGATTGTGCTGCAGCAGAATGGCTCATATGGATACAGAATGGCTCACGCGAGATATTGATTGAACGAAAAGACAGATGTTACCCAAATCGAATCTGAGCTATAAATAAAACCGTGTAACTACCGGCACTTTTCTATGCATGACAGGCTTTGGAGAACAGGCATGGCAAACGAATTATTTCTCAACATCGACCCGAAGCTAATTGATTAAGTGACCAGGCAGATCAAGACCGAGCACGATTTAGGTGGGCTTCTTGTACTCAAGGGTCAAACGCCCCTCTAGCTCTGAAAACTCAGGAAGCTTTCGGTAGTCTTAGACGTATTCAGCACCTCGCTTAGTGGGCACTGTCCTGATGATCCGCAGCGAGTCGTATACCCCGTAAAGAGCCATTTCTTCGTTTCCGGCATCTCAACCAAGCCGATCACGTGGTCACAGTCGAAATTTCTTCGGGCCTGCCATGACTGCCACTCATCAAACCGCCCCGCCAGATAGACATCCATAGGGTGATCAATGCCGTTGTGCTGAGCTAAATAGACCTTTGCAGTCGCAGGGTTGATGGATGGGAGAATGCTTTTGAGGAGAGAGAGCAGCATGGGCCGGTAAATCCTTGTACCGAATGCGGGGATTTGCACCAGTATAAAGAATTGAGCCATTTGCCATCAATCACCGCCATCCAGTCTCAGACACGGAGACATGGCGATGCTACGAAGGGATGAATAGAATCCCAGCGCGGTGCACCACAGAGGTGTACCAAAGCGCTGTCACACCCAGAGATTTTCAGAAGGGAAAGTCCTTTAGAATTAAGGACTTAGGAAATGGAGGCGGCCCCGCCAGCCACACCCCGGCACACAATGTCCCCGCCTTGGCTGCTTCCTTCCGGACCTGACCAGGTAAGCGAGTAATCGTTGCGGGGGGACCGACAGGGCCACCATCGCGAGACTCGCCAGATCGGCGAGCCGCGCCATTGTAGCGGCTTGCGCGCAAGTTACAAGTACTTCAAGCACTTAGCGCAGCCCTTCAGGCAATTCCTGACCTCCATCACGAATTGGAGAAACCATTAAAGGAATCGCCCTACAAATGATTAAGAAAATTCGAGTTGCGCCGACGCTTAGGGAAGAGCCCGCCGATCAATGGCGGACCACGACCGAGCGAGGAATGCCGACATGCCAATTGCCCTGCGATCCACCACCCTCATTGCCCTGTTCTTCTCCGCCCCGCTAATGGCCTATGACGGCATCATTCGCTTCAGCGGCGCCGTAGTCGAGCCGACGTGCCAGGTAGGCCTGAGCGACATCACCGCCCGTAGCGCGCGGGTGAATCTGAGTGACTGCAACCAGGCGATGACGATGATGCTGAACGAGCCGCGCGGCTCACTGCCGAGCGTGAGCTACCGCCTGACCGATGTGCAGGGAAAATCGCTGGGGCAGGCAATCGCCGCCAATGGTGGCGTCGACAGCATCATCCACGACATCGCCAAGGGTGGCGTCGCCGCGGACAAGCGCAATGTGGTGCTGGTGGCCGAATACCTGTAAGGGGCGTTACTGCCCCTGCAGCAGCCCCTCGGGCCGAGGCTGGGTGGAGACTTCCAGGTTCGGCCCGATGAACAGGTCCATCTTGCTGTAGCCCGGACGGGTGCTGAAGGTGGAATAGCGCTCCGCGCCCTGATGGAACTGGAAGGCCACGCGGTACTCATCCGAACGCAGCAGGCGCAGCGGGAAGGCACGCGCCTCGCCCGGCTTGATCTCGCCCGCGAGGGTTTCCTCGCCGTTTTCCTTGAAGCTATAACTCACCGCCGGCCCGCCCACTCCTTCGTAGTGAAGGACGATCTGCGGACGCTCGGTCCAGGCCACGTAGGCCCCGAACAGCAGCACCAGCGCCCCAACGCCGAGCAGGCGCTGCTTTCTTGCCTTGTCCATCTCGCTCTCCGTCAGCGGATGGCTCGCCCCGTCCTGCGCCATGCATGGGCCGGGACGAGCCTGCCGGTCAGTTCAGGCTGTCGACCAGAGCCTTGGCGGGCACCAGGCGTACCGCCTTTTTCGCGGCGATCTCGATGGTCTTGCCGGTCTGCGGGTTGCGGCCGGTGCGCGCAGCGCGCTCGCTGACCTTGAGCTTGCCGATACCCGGCAGGGTCAGTTCGCCGTCGTTCTCCAGGGCGTCCTGGGCGATCTGCGCCAACTGGTCGAATACACCGCGTACGGCGGTCTGGGTCAGGTCGAGGGATTCGGCGATATCGCGAACCAGTTGGTCCTTGGTCATGGGCATGGAGTGACTCCTTGATGCGTTGATCTTGATTCTTTGATCGGAAGAAAGGCGTGTCAGGCGCCGATGCCATGGTCGGCCAGCAGCTTGACCAGCTGCTCTTCGTCCATCACAGCGACGCCAAGTTCCTGGGCCTTGGCCAATTTTGACCCCGCTCCCGGCCCGGCAACGACGCAATGTGTCTTAGCCGACACCGAACCGGCCACCTTGGCGCCCAGGCTTTCGAGTTTTTCCTTGGCAATGTCGCGGCTCATGGCCTCCAGCGTGCCGGTCAGCACCCAGGTCTGGCCCGCCAACGGCAGGCCTTCGACCACCTTGCGCTCGCTGCGCCAGTGCATGCCGAACTCCGCCAGTTGTGCCTCGACGGCCTTGGCACGCTCGACACGGGCTGCATCCGCGAAATACTCGCGCACCGACTGCTTGGCCTTCTCGTTCACCCCCTTGAGGGTGCTGAGGTCCAGCCAGTCCTGGCTGAGGGTGATGAGCGCATCGAGACTACCCGTGCGGTCGGCCAGTTTTTCCGCGCCGGTGGCGGCGATGAAGGGAATGTTCAGCTTATCGATGAAGCCCGCCAGCGTGGCGACGGCGGCGAACTCGGCAGATACATCGCCCTCGTCCTGCAGTTCGATGCCGCGCTCCAGCAATTGCTGGATGACGCTGCGGTTGTGCTCATCATCGAAGAAATTGTGAATTTCGTAGGCCACTTCGCCGCCAACATCCGGCAGGTAGGTCAGCACTTCCGGCAACGCCTTCTGGATACGCGCCAGCGAACCCAGGGAGCGTGCGAGCAGCTTGGCGGTTTCCTCGCCCACGTCCGGGATACCCAGGGCGAAGACGAAACGCGCCAGCGCGGGCTTACGGCTTTCGGCAATGGCAGCGAGCAGGTTGCGCGTTGAGACTTCGGCGAAGCCTTCCAGCTCAATGACCTGCTCGAAGGTCAGGGTGTAGAGATCGGCAGGCGATTTCACCAACCCCTTGTCCACCAGCTGCTCGACGATCTTGTCGCCGAGGCCGTCGATGTCCATGGCACGGCGCGAGACGAAGTGGATGATCGCCTGCTTGAGTTGCGCCTGGCAGAACAGCCGGCCAACACAACGGTAGATGGCGCCCTCGCTGACCGACTCCTTGCCCTTGCTGCGCTTGACTAACTGGGTGCGCTCGACCTGCGAGCCGCATACCGGGCACAGGGTGGGGATTTCTACCGGGCGCGCGTCTGCCGGGCGGCGCTCGGAGACGACCTGCATCACCTGCGGGATCACATCGCCGGCGCGGCGAATGATCACGGTGTCGCCGATCATCAGGCCCAGGCGGGCGACTTCATCCATGTTGTGCAGGGTGGCGTTGGACACGGTCACGCCGGCCACCTGTACCGGCTTCAGGCGCGCCACCGGCGTCACGGCACCAGTGCGGCCGACCTGGAATTCCACGTCGAGCAGCTCGGTGAGTTCTTCCCGTGCCGGGAACTTGTGGGCAATCGCCCAGCGCGGCTCGCGGGCGCGGAAGCCCAGCTCACGCTGGAAGTCGATGCGGTTGACCTTGAACACCACGCCGTCGATCTCGTAGGCGAGACTGTCGCGGCGTGCACCGATGTCTTCGTAATAGGCGCGACAACCTTCGACGCCCCTGGCCAGTTTCAGCTCGCGGCTGATCGGAATACCCCAGCCCTTCAGGGCCTCGAGGATATCGACCTGGGTCCCCGGCAGTACGCCGCCTTCGACACGGCCGAAGCCGTAGCAGCAGAACTCCAGCGGGCGGCTGGCGGTGATTTTCGAATCCAGCTGGCGCAGGCTGCCGGCCGCGGCGTTGCGCGGGTTGGCGAAGGTCTTGCCGCCGGCCTCCATCTGCCGCTCGTTGAGCGCATCGAAACCGGCCTTGGACATGAACACTTCGCCACGTACTTCCAGCACCGCCGGCCAGCCCTCGCCCTTCAGGCGCAGCGGCACGTTGCGGATGGTGCGCACGTTGACGCTGATATCTTCCCCAGTAGTGCCGTCGCCACGGGTGGCGCCGCGGGTCAGCACGCCGTTCTCATACAACAGGCTGACTGCCAGGCCATCGAGTTTGGGCTCGCAGCTGTACTCCACCTCGGCACCGCCACCGAACAGGTCGGAAGACGGCAACTGATCGGCGAGGCCTTCGCGCACGCGGCGGTCGAAGTCGTTCAGGTCCTGCTCCTCGAAGGCGTTGCCCAGGCTGAGCATTGGCACTTCGTGGCGCACTTCGCCGAAAGCCGAGGCAGCCGCACCGCCCACGCGCTGGGTCGGCGACTCGGGAGTGATCAGTTCGGGATGCTCGGCCTCCAGCGCCTTCAGTTCGCGGAACAGGCGGTCGTACTCGGCGTCCGGCACGCTCGGCTCGTCGAGCACGTAGTAGCGGTAGTTGTGGTCGTCGAGTTCGCTGCGCAGCTGGGCAATGCGTTCTGCTGCGGTCTGGGAGTCGGTCATGCGGGAATCTCGGGCGGCTGTTTCTGCTTGGGGTAAAAATGCGAAGCCCCAAGGGTCGCTTGGGGCTTCTGTGCAGCGTGCGGAAAGCTTAGCGCTTCTGGGTCAGGGCGCGTCGCTCGAAGTCGATGATGCGCTGACGGTAGTGCTCGATGGTCTGCGCAGTCATCACGCTGCGCTGCTCGTCCTTCAGCTCACCATTGAGCTCCTGGGCCAGCTTGCGAGCGGCGGCGATCATTACGTCGAACGCCTGCTTGGGATGACGCGGGCCCGGCAGGCCAAGGAAGAAGCTCACGGCGCGGGTGCTGAACTGGTCAATGTTATCCAGATCGAAGGTGCCCGGCTTGACCGCGTTGGCCATGGAGAACAGCACTTCGCCGTTGCCGGCCATGCTCTCGTGGCGGTGGAAGATATCCATCTCGCCGTAGCGCAGGCCGCTTTCCAGGATGTTCTGCAGCAGCGCCGGGCCCTTGAAGCCATTCTCGTCGCGGCTGATGACATTGATGATCAGCACTTCCTCGACCGGGGCCTGGGATGCCGAAGGAGCAGCCGCAGGGGCCGCGGGAGCAGTACGCTCCTTGTCTTTCTTGCGCTCTTTCTTCGGCTTTTCCTGGGAGGCTTCGTCCAGCGGATTGGGGAAGTCTTCCTCGTCCAGCGGGCCGAGCAGGTTCGGCGCCGGGTCGTCGAGGTTCAGGTCGCCCTGGCGTGGCTCGCCGCGGCGCTTGCCGCGCGACTCCTTGGCGCTGACCTTGGGCAGGTCTTCCTCGTCCAGTTCCGGCTCGCGGTGCTCGACCACTCGGGACGGCCCGAGCAGTTCCGGGTTGCCTTCATCTCCGTCATCAGGCTGGTTGGCAAATTGGCGATCCAGCTTGAAACGCAGCTTGCCCTTGCCACCCCGCATACGACGCCAGCCGTCGAACAGAATGCCGGCGATGACGATAAGCCCAATGACGATCAGCCATTCGCGCAGACCGATATCCATCTAATCCCGTAGCCCCTGAACAAAAAATGATAATGAAAAAAAGGACATCCTATCCCTTGAAAACGTGGAGCCAACTTCATGTTCTGACTGATGTTTTCCACGCGATACAAAAGTGGGCGTTAAGCTAACACGCTCTCACATAACTTTACACTGTCTGAGGCGACACTCCGCCGCACTCTTTGCAACTTTTCATAGCGGTTGCCGCTGGCGCACCTGAAGCAAATCCTACCCCAATCAAATCAATGCCTTAGGCTTGAAACAAAGCATCTTGCCAGCATAGCCCAAGTTCGCCTGGACGATCACGCTTCGGCGAGCGCAACTGCCTCTTCCACATCCACCGCCACCAGACGCGAACAACCCGGTTCGTGCATGGTCACGCCCATCAATTGATCTGCCATCTCCATGGCGATCTTGTTGTGGGTGATATAGATGAACTGCACTTTCTCCGACATCTCCTTCACCAGCCGCGCATAACGGCCGACGTTGGCATCGTCCAGCGGCGCGTCGACTTCGTCGAGCATACAGAACGGTGCCGGGTTCAGCTGGAAGATCGCAAATACCAGCGCCAGAGCGGTCAGGGCCTTCTCGCCACCGGACAGAAGATGGATGGTGCTGTTCTTCTTGCCCGGCGGCCTCGCCATGATCGCCACCCCGGTATCGAGTAGATCCTCGCCGGTAAGTTCCAGATAGGCGTGACCGCCGCCGAAAACCTTGGGGAACAATGCCTGAAGGCCAGCATTGATCTGGTCGAAGGTTTCCTTGAAGCGGTTGCGGGTTTCCTTGTCGATCTTGCGGATGACGTTTTCCAGGGTATCCAGCGCTTCCACGAGGTCGTCGTTCTGGTCATCCAGGTAGCGTTTACGCTCGGATTGCTGCTGGTACTCCTCGATGGCCGCGAGGTTGATCGGGCCGAGGCGACCGATGCGCGCGGCCAGTTCTTCCAGGCGGGTTTCCCAGACTTTTTCCGCAGCATCGTGTGGCAGCGTACTCAGCACGCCATGCAGGTCGTAGCCGTCCTCGTGGAGCTGTTCCTGCAGCGACTTGCGTCGCACGCTGAGGGCTTGCCACTCCATACGCTGGTGTTCCAGCTGGCCACGCAGCAGTTGTGACTGCTGCTCGGCCTGGGTGCGGCGTTTCTCGGCGTCGCGCAACTGGCGGTCGGCATCTTCGAGGGCCAGGCGTGCGTGCTTGAGCTCGTCCTCCACCGCCATGCGCCGGTCGAGCAGCTCTTCCAGGCGCATGCGCAGCTCTTCCAGCGGCGCGGCGCCCTCCTCCAGGTTGAGATTGAGCTGCTCGCAGCGCTCGACCAGGCGCACGGCCTGGCTGTCCAGGCGCTCCAGCGCCTGGCGGGTGGATTCGTGCTGGGCGCGCAGGGAGCCCACGCGCACAGCCAACTGATGAGCGTGATCCTTGTGCTGGCGGGATTCCTGGCGGATGCGGTCGAGCTTCTCGCGCATGCCGTCGCGCTCGGCCAGCAGCGACTCACGGCGCTCGGTGTCCACGGCCATGGCGTCCAGCGCTTCCTGCAGGCTCAGGCGCGCCTCGCCCAGTTGCTCCTGCTCGATGGCGTGCTGCTCGGCGAGCTCGGCCAGTTCTTCGTCCAGACGCCGGCGGCGCAGGGTCAGCTGTTCGACCTTGGCCTGCTGCGCGGACAGCTGCGCCTTCAGTTCACCCTGACGGCGACCTTCATCCTGCAGGCGACGGCGCACCTGATCGCGCCCCTCTTCGGCCTGCCGCTGCTCGTCACGCAGGCGCGCCAGCTGTTCGTCGATCTCGGCGAGGCGCTGTTCCAGCGTCTCGCGCTCGACGTACAGGCGCTCCAGTTCCTGGCCACGCGCCAGTACACCGCCGTCAGCCGACTCGCCCCGACGCACGCGCAGGAAGTGGCGGCCCACCCAGTAGCCGTCGCGGCTGATCAGGCTTTCGCCCTCCCCCAGCGATGCGCGCTGGTTCAGCGCCTGCTCCAGGGTTTCGACCGGGCGCACGCGGCCCAGCCAGTAGCTCAGGTCGACATTGGTTTCGACCTTGTCCAGCAGGCTGCCGGGACGGGAGACCGCACCGGCGGCCAGATCGAGCAGGCGCAGCTCGCCCTTTTCCAGGGCCTCGAACGGCAACCCCTTCACGTCATCCAGCAACACGCCGTGCAGGTCGGCGCCGAGCACGGTTTCCACCGCCAGCTCCCAGCCCGACTGCACACGCAGGCCTTCGGCAAGCCGCGGGCGCTGCTCCAGCCCTTGCTGACGCAGCCATTGCGCGGTGCCGTCCCCCGGATCGAGCGCTGCCTGTTGCAATGCCTCCAGCGACGCAATGCGGCCATTCAGGCGCTGCAGCTCGCCCTGCGCCTGGTGCTGCGCGGCGGTGCTTTCCTGCAGGGACTGGCGCACGCGCTCTAGGCGCTCGGCCAGTTCCTGCTCCTGAATCTGCGACTCTTCCAGCAGCAACTCGATAGCGGCGACCTGCTCGCCCAGTTCGAGGATCGCGGCGTCTTCCGGATCAGCGGCCAGTTGCGTGCGCTCGTCGCTCAGGCGGCGCTGACGCTCGCCCTGGCGCTCCAGACTCTGCTCCAGGTGCTGGATGCGCGACTGCTGCACTTCGGCTTCGCGGCGCGGTTCAGCGCTCTGCTGGTTGAACGCATCCCAGCGCTGCTGCCAGTCGTGCATGCGCTGCTCGGCGTCCTCCAGCCCGACGGTAGCCTCTTCGGCGGCGGCGGCACTGATTTCCTGTTCCGGGGCCAGGCGCTCAAGTTCCTCGCCCAGGGTGGCGAGCAAGGTACGGTCGTGCCCCAGGTGGGATTCGGTTTCCTGGCGGGTCTTTTCAGCCTCGCGCAGGTCGTCCTGCAACTGGCGCAGGCGCTGCTGGCCATGCTGGATGCTCTGCTCGACGCGGGCGATGTCGCCACCCACGGAATAGAAGCGACCCTGCACCTGGTTGAAGGTTTCCGACAGCTCATGGTGGCCGTCACGCAGGCGCTCGATGCTGGCGTCGGCGCTGCGCTGCTCGGCGACAAGGGCCTCGAAGGCCACTTCCTGATCGCCGATCACCTTCTCCTTCTGCCCGACCTGCTCGTTCAGGTCGCGCCAGCGCAGGGCGCCGAGCTGGGCCTTGAGGGTGCGCTCCTCGGCCTTGAATTCCTGGTACTTCTCCGCCGACTGGGCCTGGCGGTGCAGGCGTTCCAGCTGGCGCTCCAGCTCTTCGCGCAGGTCGGTCAGGCGCGCGAGGTTTTCCTGGGTACGGCGAATGCGGTTCTCGGTCTCGCGGCGACGCTCCTTGTACTTGGAGATGCCGGCAGCTTCCTCGATGAAGTTGCGCAGGTCTTCGGGCTTGGCCTCGATCAGCTTGGAGATCATGCCCTGCTCGATGATCGAGTAGCTGCGCGGGCCCAGGCCGGTTCCGAGGAAGATATCGGTGATATCACGACGCCGGCACTTGGTGCCATTGAGGAAATAAGTGTTCTGGCCGTCACGGGTGACGCGGCGGCGAATGGAAATCTCGGCGTAGCTGGCGTATTCGCCCAGCAGGGTCTGGTCGGAGTTGTCGAAGATCAGCTCGATGGACGCCTGGGTCACCGGCTTGCGCGTGTTGGAGCCGTTGAAGATGACGTCTGTCATCGACTCGCCACGGAGGTTCTTCGCCGAACTCTCGCCCATCACCCAGCGAACGGCGTCGATGATGTTGGACTTTCCGCAACCGTTGGGGCCGACCACTGCCGCCATGTTGCTCGGGAAATTCACCGTCGTCGGGTCGACGAAGGACTTGAAGCCCGCCAGCTTGATGCACTTGAGCCGCATGAGCCCTTCCCCCTCCGTCTCTTAATAGAGAGCTTATCGTTCAGCCAGCGCGGCCAGGACCAATTGGCTGTTGTGTCGACCGTAGTCGAGCAGCACCTCGCGGATGCCCGCCTCGTCGCGGCCCACCACCGCGCGCAGCAGGTCTTCGAAGCTGCCGATGAACTGACTCATCTCGCCTTTGCGGCGTTCCAGGGCCAGATGATAGGTGCGACTGATGGCCGGCAGGAGATTTTCCACGGTTTCCTGCAGGTAGGGGTTGGCAGCGAATGGAAAGGCGGCGCGCATGATGTCGAAGCTGGATTCGACGAATGCATTGATGTCGCCGCGCTCGAGGTTATCCAACAGGCGTTGCTGGATCGCCATGAAGGGCGCCAGGTCGGCTTCTTCGCGCCAGGTCCGGGCCACGGCGCTGGCGAGCATGATGTAGAGCTCCATCACCAGCGAATAGAGGCTTTCCACGTGCGCGGCAGAAAGCTCGGACACCTGCGCACCCCGACGCGGCAGGATCACGACCAGATGGCGACGTTCGAGGATCAGCAACGCTTCGCGGACCGAACCGCGACTGACGTTGAGGGTCTGGGTGACCTTCTGCTCCTGGATGCGCTCGCGCTCCTTGAGTTCGCCCCGGATGATGCGTTCGGCAAGGTGATGCGCGATCTGCTCAGCCAGGCTGTCCGGGGCCTTGAACGTCATGGTTGTCCTTAAGAATCGGGGCGCTTTCGAAGGGGTGTTGCGGACGCGAAGTGTAACACAGGGTGTTACCGCGCCATCCCCCGCCCAGGGTGGACGACAGAACAAAGGTTGGTGCGTCCATCAGAAGGATCAGGCGCAGGATTGTCTGACAATCCTACACAAGAGACGTATCGGGAGTCGTCCATGTTCGCCTTTTTCCTTTCCCCTGCCTGGATGTTGCGTCTCAAGAAAGCCGGTTACTGGATCTGGCTGGTCCCTGTCTTCGGGATTCCCGTCAGCTACTGGTGGTCTTACGGTAGCCAATACCCCAATGCCTGGGCCTGGCTGGTGATCACCGTGGTGTTCGGGGTGATTCCATTGCTGGACTTCGTGGTCGGCCGCGACCCGGCCAACCCCGATGAGATCGATGAAGTGCCGCCCATGGAGCGCGAAGGCTATTACCGCTTCCTCAGCCTGATGACCGTGCCGCTGCTGCTGGGCATGCTGGTCTACGGCGGCTGGGTGCTGGCTACTTATGACGCCTGGAACTGGGTCGGCCAGCTCGGCTGGATCCTTTCCGTGGGCACCGTCATGGGCGCCATCGGTATCACCGTCTCCCACGAGCTGATCCACAAGGATCCGGAACTGGAGCAGAACGCCGGCGGCCTGCTGCTGGCCGCGGTGTGCTACGCAGGCTTCAAGGTGGAACACGTGCGCGGCCACCATGTGCATGTCTCCACGCCCGAGGACGCTTCGTCTTCGCGCTACGGCCAGAGCCTCTACGCCTTCCTGCCCCACGCCTACAAACACAACTTCCTCAATGCCTGGAAGCTGGAGACCGAGCGCCTCAAGCGCAAGGGCCTGCCGGCGCTGCACTGGCGCAACGAGCTGATCTGGTGGTACGTGATCAGTGCGCTGTTCCTGGTCGGCTTCAGCGTCGCTTTCGGCTGGATCGGCGCGGTGTATTTCATCGGCCAGTCGGTGATGGCCTTCACCCTGCTGGAGATCGTCAACTACGTGGAACACTACGGCCTGCATCGCCGCCGCCTGGACAGCGGGCGCTACGAGCGGACTACCCACGAGCACTCCTGGAACAGCAACTTCCTGTTGACCAACCTGTTCCTCTTCCATCTGCAGCGTCATTCCGACCACCACGCCAACGCCAAGCGCCGTTACCAGGTGCTCCGCCACTTCGACGAGAGCCCGCAACTGCCCAATGGTTACGCCGGAATGATCGTCCTGGCGCTGTTCCCGCCGCTCTGGCGCGCAGTGATGGACCGTCGGGTACGCGCCTACTACGCAGGCGAGGAATACCAGCTGAGCGCCACCCAGCAAGCCTGATCAACCAGATCCACGCCTTGGCGGCAAGCCCCACCCCGGCTTGCCGCCTTTTTTGCTTTTTGGGCTTTTTGCTTTTGGGCTTTGGGCTTTGGGCTTTGGGCTTTGGGCTTTGGGCTTTGGGCTTTGGGCTTTGGGCTTGGGCTTGGGCTTTGGGCTTTGGGCTTTGGCTTTGGCTTTAGGTAGGAGCGAGCTTGCTCGCGAAGCTCTTCTCCCTGGGACTGCCCTCCCCCCAACTCTCCCCCAAAGAGAGGGAGCGCATCGGCATGCCCGACCAGTATCGCGCTCACCGGCAATCACGGCTGTTCGCGAGCAAGCTCGCTCCTACAAAAGCGCGCAGTTGCTGGACGTCGGCCAGATAACGCTGATCCGGTATGCACCCACCGCGCTCACCCGCAATCACGGCTGCTCGCTCCTGCAAAAGCGTCACTCATCACCCGCGGAAAAACTTTCTGACCATTCGGACAGAAATTTTATTGACTCAAAAGTCAGCTTTCCATAAATTCGCCTCCAGTGCCCTACCAAAAACAAGAATCAGCCTGGAGGCAAGCCTTGATCAGGTTCCTGCTCAATCGCGAGCTGCGCGTCGAAGACCGCCTCGATCCCAATCTCACCGTGCTCAACTACCTGCGCCAGACCCTGGGCAAGACCGGCACCAAGGAGGGTTGCGCCTCCGGTGACTGCGGCGCCTGCACGGTGGTCGTAGGCGAACTGGTCGGCGAAGAAGGTGCCGAGCGCGTCCGCTACCGCACCCTCAACTCCTGTCTCACCTTCGTTTCCTCGCTGCACGGCAAGCAGCTGATCAGCGTCGACGACCTCAAGCACCGCGGCGAACTGCACGGTGTGCAGCAAGCCATGGTCGATTGCCACGGCTCGCAGTGCGGTTTCTGCACCCCTGGCTTTGTCATGTCGCTGTTCGCCCTGCAGAAGAACACCGCGGGCGAAACCGCCGACGAGCGCAAGGCCGAAGCCCATGAAGCGCTGGCCGGCAACCTGTGCCGCTGCACCGGCTACCGCCCGATTCTCGATGCCGCCGAGCAATCCTGCTGCCAGAAGCAGCCGGACCAGTTCGACGTCGCCCAGCCCGAGATCATCGCCCAGCTCAAGGCCATCGCCCCGCGCGAAACCGCCGAGCTGAACAGCGGCGACAAGCGCTGCCTGCTGCCGCTGACCATCGCCGACCTGGCCGATATCTACACCGCCAATCCGCAGGCACGCCTGCTCGCCGGCGGCACCGACCTGGCCCTGGAAGTCACCCAGTTCCACCGTGAACTGCCGGTGATGATCTACGTCGGCCACGTCGAGGAAATGAAGCGCGTCGAGGTCTTCGACGACCGCATCGAGATCGGCGCGGCGACTCCGCTGACCGACTGCTACGAAGCCCTTTCCCGCGACTACCCGGACTTCGGCGAACTGCTGCACCGCTTCGCTTCGCTGCAGATCCGCAACCAGGGCACCCTGGGCGGCAACATCGGCAACGCATCCCCCATTGGCGACTCGCCGCCACTGCTGATTGCCCTGGGCGCGCGCCTGGTGCTGCGCAAGGGCAACGAACGTCGCGAGATGCCGATCGACGAGTACTTCATCGACTACAAGGTCACCGCGCGCCAGGAAGGCGAGTTCATCGAACAGGTGATCATCCCGCGCCCGCAGGCCAGCCAGGCGTTCCGCGCCTACAAGGTCTCCAAGCGCCTGGACGACGACATCTCCGCTGTCTGCGCCGCCTTCAACCTGACGGTCGAGAACTGCAAGATCACCGCCGTACGCACCGGCTTTGGTGGCATGGCCGCCATCCCGAAACGTGCCAAGGCCTGTGAAGCCGCCCTGCTCGGCCAGACCTTCAACAGCGCCACCTTCGAACGCGCCGCGCTGGCACTGAGCGAGGACTTCGCGCCGCTCACCGACTTCCGTGCGAGCAAGGAATACCGCCTGCTCACCGCGCAGAACCTGCTGCGCAAGTGCTTCCTGGAGCTGGAAGCCCCTCAGGCCGTAACCCGGGTGACCCACTATGCATAAGCCCCAGAAAAGCCAGGAAGAACTCGCCGCACTGTTCCGCGCCGACCTGACCACCGGCGTTGGCCGCAGCGTCAAGCACGAGAGCGCGCCCAAGCACGTCAGCGGCGAAGCGCAGTACATCGACGACCGCCTGGAATTCCCCAACCAGTTGCACGTCTATGCCCGCGTGAGCGACCGCGCCCATGCGCGCATCACCAAGCTGGACGTCAGCCCCTGCTACCAGTTCCCCGGCGTCGCCATCGCCATCACCAAGGATGACGTGCCCGGCCAGCTGGACATCGGCCCGGTGGTCGCCGGTGACCCGCTGCTGGCGGACGGCAAGGTCGAGTACGTCGGCCAGATGGTCATCGCCGTGGCCGCCGACAGCCTGGAAACCGCGCGCAAGGCGGCCATGGCCGCGATCATCGAGTACGAGGACCTGGAACCGGTGCTCGACGTGGTCGACGCACTGCGCAAGAAGCACTTCGTGCTCGATAGCCACCAGCACAAGATCGGCGACTCCGAGGCGAAGCTCGCCACTGCGCCGAACCGCATCCAGGGCACCCTGCACATCGGCGGCCAGGAACACTTCTACCTGGAGACGCAGATTTCCTCGGTGATGCCCACCGAAGATGGCGGTGTGATCGTCTACACCTCCACGCAGAACCCCACCGAAGTGCAGAAGCTGGTGGCCGAAGTGCTGGGTATCTCCTTCAACAAGGTGGTCATCGACATGCGCCGCATGGGTGGCGGCTTCGGCGGCAAGGAAACCCAGGCCGCTGCGCCTGCCTGCCTGTGTGCGGTCGTCGCGCGTCTCACCGGCCGCCCGGCGAAGATGCGCCTGCCGCGTGTCGAAGACATGCAGATGACCGGCAAGCGCCACCCCTTCTACGTCGAGTACGACGTGGGCTTCGAGGATGACGGCCTGCTGCACGGCATCAATATCGAGCTGGCCGGCAACTGTGGTTACTCCCCGGACCTCTCCGGCTCCATCGTCGACCGCGCGATGTTCCACTCCGACAACGCCTACTTCCTCGGCAACGCCACGGTGAACGGTCACCGTTGCAAGACCAACACCGCGTCGAACACCGCCTACCGCGGCTTCGGCGGCCCGCAGGGCATGGTCGCCATCGAGGAGATCATGGACGCCGTCGCGCGCCATCTGGGCAAGGACCCGCTGGAAGTGCGCAAGCGCAACTACTACGGCAAGGACGAGCGCAACGTCACCCACTACTACCAGCAGGTGGAACACAACCTGCTGGAGGAAATGACCGAGGAACTGGAAGCCAGCGCCGAGTACGCCAAGCGCCGCGCCGAGATCCGCGCCTTCAACGCCAGCAGCCCAGTACTGAAGAAGGGCCTGTCGCTGACCCCGGTAAAATTCGGCATCAGCTTCACCGCCACCTTCCTCAACCAGGCCGGCGCGCTGATCCACATCTACACCGACGGCAGCATCCACCTGAGCCACGGCGGCACCGAGATGGGCCAGGGCCTGAACACCAAGGTTGCCCAGGTGGTGGCCGAGGTGTTCCAGGTCGACATCGACCGCGTGCAGATCACCGCCACCAACACCGACAAGGTGCCCAACACCTCGCCGACCGCCGCGTCCTCGGGCGCCGACCTGAACGGCAAGGCCGCGCAGAACGCCGCCGAAATCCTCAAGCAGCGCCTGGTGGAGTTCGCCGCCAAGCACTGGAAGGTGACCGAGGAAGACGTCGAGTTCCGCAACAATCAGGTGCGCGTGCGCGACCTTATCCTGCCTTTCGAGGAGCTCGTGCAGCAGGCGTACTTCGGCCAGGTGTCACTCTCCTCCACCGGCTTCTACCGCACACCGAAGATCTTCTACGACCGCAGCCAGGCGCGCGGCCGGCCGTTCTACTACTTCGCCTATGGCGTGTCCTGCTCGGAAGTGATCGTCGACACCCTCACCGGCGAGTACAAGATGCTGCGCAGCGACATCCTCCACGACGTCGGCGCCTCGCTGAACCCAGCCATCGACATTGGCCAGGTGGAAGGCGGTTTCGTCCAGGGCATGGGCTGGCTGACCATGGAAGAACTGGTGTGGAACGCCAAGGGCAAGCTGATGACCAACGGCCCGGCGAGCTACAAGATTCCGGCCATCGCCGACATGCCGATCGACCTGCGGGTGAAGCTGGTGGAAAACCGCAAGAACCCGGAGCAGACGGTGTTCCACTCCAAGGCCGTCGGCGAGCCGCCGTTCATGCTGGGCATCTCGGTGTTCTGCGCGATCAAGGACGCCGTGGCCAGCCTGGCCGACTACCGCGCCCAGCCGCAGATCGACGCCCCCGCCACTCCCGAGCGCGTGCTCTGGGGCGTGGAGCAGATGCGCAAGCTGAAGCTGGCCCAGGCCGAGAAAGCACCGGCTCAGGTCGAGCCGGCGTGATGTGACCATGGGGCACCGCTGGCAGGGAGAGACGTCCCCACTTCCGTCCTCCACCCCGCCAGCGGCGCCCCACCCTTTCAAGTACCGTGGAACGCCGAACGCGCCCCACGAACTGACAGACATGCGTAGGAGCGGACTCCGTCCGCGATAGGTCCGCATCGCGCCGGATGCCATCGCGGACAGAGTCCGCTCCTACGAGAAGGCTACCCTTGAGGTTCGAAACGATGAACTGGATCAGTGCCCTCGCCGACCTGCAACAGCGCGCCGAAGCCAGCGTGCTGGTGACCATCATCGAAGAACGCGGCTCGACCCCGCGCAATGCCGGCTCGAAGATGGTCGTCAGCGCCGACAAGCTCTACGACACCATCGGCGGCGGTCACCTCGAGTTCAAGGCCATGGCCATCGCCCGTGAGATGCTGCAGAACCGCGAGCGCGAACCGAAGCTGGAGCGTTTCAGCCTCGGCGCCAGCCTCGGGCAGTGCTGCGGCGGCGCCACGGTGCTGCTGTTCGAACCCATGGGCCAGCCCCAGGCGCACATCGCCGTGTTCGGCGCTGGCCACGTCGGCCGTGCGCTGGTGCCGTTGCTCGCCAGCCTGCCGTGCAAGGTGCGCTGGATCGACTCGCGGGAAGCCGAGTTTCCCGATTACATCCCTGAGGGCGTGAGCCGCGCAATCAACGAGGATGTGATCGACGAGATCGACGAAATGCCCGCCGGCAGCTACTTCATCGTCATGACCCACAACCACGCGCTGGACCTGGAGCTGACGGCGAAAATCCTCGAGCGTAATGACTTCGCCTATTTCGGCCTGATCGGTTCCGACACCAAGCGCGCCAAGTTCGAACACCGCCTGCGCGACCGCGGCTTCGCCGCCGACACCGTGCAGCGCATGCGCTGCCCCATGGGCATCAGCGAGGTAAAGGGCAAGCTGCCGGTGGAGATCGCCGTGTCCATCGCCGGCGAAGTGATCGCCACCTACAACGCCACCTTCGGTCAGCAGACCAGCAAAGGCGAGAACACTGTGGCCAAACTGTTACCCACGAGCCGCCGCGCGCGCACCGCAGAGAGCGGCGCCTGAGATTTCCATAGCATGGGCACATGTCTATTGCGCCCATCCCGCCCCGGCGCCAGCGCGCGCCCCGGCCCCGAAACACGACTGAAGAGAGATCGATGAGCACTCAAGCCAAAGCCTACCGCGCGAGCATCCTGCACAGCGTCGCCGACCCCGCCGAAGTCGGTGTGGAGAATTCCTACCAGTACTTCGAGG
Source organism: Pseudomonas sp. PVC-3-1 (assembly GCF_057444315.1). Lineage (NCBI taxonomy): Bacteria > Pseudomonadati > Pseudomonadota > Gammaproteobacteria > Pseudomonadales > Pseudomonadaceae > Pseudomonas > Pseudomonas sp. PVC-3-1. The sequence continues at coordinate 3,299,311 of NZ_CM172023.1, read as the reverse complement.
ACGGCATCCTGCTGGTGGAAGACGGCAAGGTCGCCCGCCTCGGCCACGCCACCGAGCTGCTGCCACAACTGGGCGGCGTGGAAGTGGTCGAGTACCGCGACGCGCTGATCACCCCCGGCTTCATCGACACCCACATCCACTACCCGCAGACCGGCATGATCGCCTCCTACGGCGAGCAACTGCTGGACTGGCTGAACACCTACACCTTCCCCACCGAGAAGCAGTTCGCCGACCCGGCCCACGCCGCCGATGTCGCCGGCATCTTCCTCAAGGAACTGCTGCGCGCCGGCACCACCACCGCGCTGGTATTCGGCACCGTGCACCCACAGTCGGTGGATGCGCTGTTCGGCGCTGCTGAAAAGCTCGACCTGCGCCTGATCGCCGGCAAGGTGATGATGGACCGCAACGCGCCGGACTACCTGACCGACACCGCCGAGAGCAGCTACACCGACAGCAAGGCGCTGATCGAACGCTGGCACGGCAAGGGTCGCCTGCTCTACGCAGTGACTCCGCGCTTCGCCCCGACCAGCACGCCGGAGCAGCTCGACGCCGCCGGCCGCCTGCTCAAGGAGCATCCGGGCGTGTACATGCACACGCACCTGTCGGAAAACCTCAAGGAAATCGAGTGGGTCAAGGAGCTGTTCCCGGAGCGCAAGGGCTACCTGGACGTCTACGACCACCACGGCCTGCTCGGCCCGCGCTCGGTGTTCGCCCACGGCGTGCACCTGTGCGACGGCGAGTGCCAGCGCCTGGCGGAAACCGGTTCTGCCGTGGCCTTCTGCCCGACCTCCAACCTGTTCCTGGGCAGCGGCCTGTTCGACCTGGCGAAACTCGAGAAACACAAGGTGAAAGTCGGCCTGGGCACCGACGTCGGCGCCGGCACCAGCTTCTCCCAGCTGCAATCGCTGAACGAGGCCTACAAGGTGATGCAGCTGCAGGGCATCAAGCTGGACCCGTTCAAGTCGCTGTACCTGGCCACCCTCGGCGGCGCCCGCGCGCTGGAACTGGAAGACAAGGTTGGCAGCTTCGCCCAGGGCAACGAGGCCGACTTCGTGGTCCTCGACTACAAGGCCACCCCGCTGCTGGATTATCGCCTGCAGCAGGCCAAGACCCTGGAGGAGAAACTCTTCGCACTGGTCATCCTCGGCGACGACCGTACCGTGAAGGAAACCTTCGCGCACGGCCGCAACGTGCATCGCCGCGGTTGACCCCTTACGGCTTCGGCGCCGGGTCCTCGCTCAGGACCAACCCGGCGCCGGGGCCGCTTTTCTTTCCAGATGCGTGTCGCCTCTATTTCGGCGCCAGGCTTCCCGACGTACATAGGAGCGGACTCCGTCCGCGATCGATTCCCGGCAACGCGACGGTGCCAACCTGGGTTCGCGAGCAAGCTCGCTCCTACGAAGATCGCGCCGGTGCGGGCCTGTAGGAGCGAGCTTGCTCGCGAACCGCACGGCACCGAGCCAACAACGCCCCTACTCCCGCACCTCGACCAACACCGGACACGGCGCCCGCTCGATCACCCGCTGCCCTACCGACGGGTCCAGCAACCGCTCGATACGCCCCAGGTGCCGGTGGCCGATCACGATCAGGTCGCACTCCAGGCGCTGCGCCTCGCGCAAAATCGCGCGGGCTGGATCGCCCGCTACCACAGCCCCGGACGCCACGCATGGCTGGAGCTGCGCCAGCGCATCATCCACCAGCGCCTGGGCTTCGTGCTGCTCCTGTTCAGCCGGCGGGTACTCCAGGGCATCCTGGCGCGGCATGGCAAAGGCACGATCCACTGCGCAGACAACATGCACTGCCGCTTCGCTGCAACGCGCCAGCTCTGCGGCGCTGGCGATGATCCGTGGCGACTGCGCCGCACCATCGATGGCCAGCAGAATCCGTTTGAACATGCCTTCTCCCTCGAAGAACGAAATCAGCGTCATTCTTCGGGTAGCGCCATGCCCCGTAAAGGCACGCCGAACGTAAAGAACCATTGCGTCAAACGCATGCTTGCTCATCGGGCCCGTCGCAATGGAACATGAATAGCATCGTGCCAACCCTCCGGAGTCGCCATGGCCCTGCCCGATCTCAACCTGCTGGTCGCCCTCAACATCCTGCTCGAAGAAGGCAGCGTGGTCGGTGCGGCGCGACGCATGCACCTCAGTGCACCCGCCATGAGCCGCACCCTGTCGCGCATTCGCGAAGCAGTGGGCGACCCGATCATGGTCCGCGCCGGGCGCAACCTGGTGCCCACACCTCGTGCATTGCAACTGCGCGAGGAAGTCAGCGACCTGGTGGAGCACGCCACGCGCCTGTTCAATGCCAAGGAAAACCTGCGCATGGACCAGCTCGAGCGCTGCTTCGTGCTGCGTTCCAACAACGTGCTGGTGGGCGGCTTCGCCTCGCGCATGCTGGCGGTGATGAAGGAAGAAGCGCCGCGCTGCAGCCTGCGTATTGCCCCGGAAGCCGACTTCGACGACGAAGCCCTGCGGCAGAACCGCATCGACCTGTACATCGGCGGCGCTTCGACGCTGGAGCCGGAAATCCGCACGCAGACGCTGTTCACCACCAATTTCGTCGGCCTGGCGCGACGCGATCATCCCATCTTCGATGACGAGATCACCGCCGAGCGGTTCGCCTGCTTCCCCCAGATCAGCGTGTCGCGGCGCGGCAAGTCGCGCGGACCGATCGACGAAGAACTGGCGAACCTGGGGCTGCACAGGGAAATCCGCCTTACCGCGCCGACCTTCCACTCCTCGATCTTCGCCCTGCTGGAGTCCGACCTTGTGCTGCCCATTCCCGAGCATTCGCTGTGGCGTCTCGATCGCCTGGGCTTCGCCCTGCGCCAGTTCGATATTCCCCTGCCGCTCAAGTCGGTGGTGATCATCCAGGCCTGGCACCCGCGCTTCGACAACGACCCGGCGCACAGCTGGCTGCGACAGACGGTGAAGCGTGTGTGCACTGAACTGCGCGAGAGCTCCGGCCTGCTGAGCTGACTGCATAATCAGTGCACCAGACACACTGATTAGCTGCAATCATTTCAATTTCCACAATTAACGCCCTTCCCTAGACTCGGTCGCAAATACCCGAGTTGATTCCTATGCCTTGCACAATACCGCCCTCCGGCGGCGGCATCGGCCATCCCCATGGAGGCCGGCCATGACCGCGCTCGCCCCGATTTCCGCCGCCAGCCTGCAATCGGCCGCACAGCCTGCCAAGCCCGTGGCGCAGCCGTTCGGCCTGCGCATCGTGGTCGGCATGATTGGCGTACTGATCGCGTCACTCAGCGCCGGCCTCAATGAGAAGGTCACTGACCTGGCCATGACCGATGTGCGCGGCGCACTGTCCATCGGTCACGACGAAGGCACCTGGCTGATCGCCCTGTACTCGGCGGCGCAGGTCGCCGCCATGGCCTTCGCGCCCTGGTTCTCGGTCACCGTGTCACTGCGCCGCTTTACCCTCGGCGCCATCGCCATGTTCGCCTTGCTGGCACTTCTCTGCCCGTTCGCGCCGAATGTCGAAACGCTTTACCTGCTGCGCCTGCTGCAGGGTTTCGCCGGTGGCTGCATGCCGCCGATGCTGATGACCGTGGCGCTGCGCTTCCTGCCGCCGGGCATCAAGCTCTACGGCCTGGGCGCCTATGCGCTGACCGCTACCTTCGCGCCTAACCTGGGCATGCCGCTGGCGGCGCTGTGGACCGAATTCGTCGGCTGGCAATGGGTGTTCTGGCAGGTCATTCCGCTGTGCGCGGTGGCGCTGGCTGCCGTGGCCTGGGGCATCCCGCAGGACCCGCTGCGCCTGGAGCGTCTGCGCCAGTTCGATTACCTGGGCATCACACTCGGCCTCCCAGGCGTCCTGATGCTGGTGATGGGCCTGCTGCAGGGCGAGCGCCTGGACTGGTTCGAATCCGACCTGGTCACCCTGCTGGTGGTCGGTGGTGCCGGGCTGCTGGTGGCGTTCTTTATCAACGAGTGGACGCACCCGCTGCCCTTCTTCCGCCTGGACATCCTCAAGCGGCGCAACTTCACCCACTCGCTGATCACCCTGGCAGGCGTGCTGGTAGTGCTCGGCGCCTGCTCCGGCGTGCCAGCGTCCTACCTCGCCTCGGCCCACGGCTATCGCCCGCTGCAATCGGCCCCCATGGCGCTGCTGGTGGCGCTGCCCCAATTGATCTCCCTGCCGCTGATTGCCGCGCTGTGCAACATCCCCCGCGTGGATTGCCGCTGGGTGCTGGCCATCGGCATCAGCCTGTGCGGCCTGTCGGCCTTCGGCATGAGCCAGCTGACCAGCGAATGGACGCGGGAGAACTTCTACTGGCTGCTGGCGTTGCAGATCATCGGCCAGCCAATGGCCATCGTGCCGCTGCTGATGTCCGCCACCAGCGTGGTCGCCCCCATCGAAGGGCCGTTCGCCTCGGCCTGGTTCAACAGCGTGCGTGCGTTCTCGGCGGTGATGGGCAGCGCCATCGTCTCGTTCTTGATGACCTGGCGCGAGCACTACCACTCCAACCGCCTGGTCGATCACCTGGGCAACGCCTCGCAAGCCCTCGGCTTGCGCCTGGAACAACTGGGCGGCGCCGAGAGCATTGGGCGCCTCGCCGGACAGGTACGCGGCCAGGCCAGCGTGCTCGCCGCCTCCGACACGCTGCTGGCGATGGCCTGGCTGGCCGCCGCCCTGCTCGTGCTGATTCCCCTGATGCCGCTGCGGGTCTATCCGCCGCGCCCCGTGGTTCCTGCTAACTGAACTTCTCCTGATTGAAAGGTCTGCCCATGTCGAAACTAAGCTCCCGTCGCGGCAGTCTGGCCCTGGTTGCCGTGCTGCTGCTCGCCCTAGTCATCTACCTGCTGCTGCGCCTGTTGGGCCCCGCCCGCGAGCAGAGCACCGACGACGCCTATATCCATGCCGACTTCACCCTGGTGGCGCCGAAGATCGCCGGCTTCATCGAGGAAGTGCTGGTGGAAGACAACCAGTCGGTGAAGGCCGGGCAGGTTCTCGCGCGCATCGATGCCCGCGACTACCGCGCAGCGCTGGAAGCCGCCGAAGCCGACGTGCTGGCCGCCGAGGCGCGTCACCACCATGTCGCCGCCGACCTCGAACGCCAGCAGGCGGTGATTGCCCAGAGCGCCGCCCAGGTGCAGGCCGACCAAGCCGCGCTGACCTTTGCCGCGCAGGAGCTCAACCGCTACCAGCACCTGGCTACCCAGGGCGCTGGCACCCTGCAGAACGCCCAGCAGGCGCGCTCGCGCGTCGATTCGGCGAAAGCCGTTCTGGAGAAGAACAAGGCCGCCGCGCTGGCCGCCCGCAAGCAGCTCGACGTGTTGCTGGCCCAGCAGGCCGAGGCTCTCGGCGCACTGAAGCGCGGTCAGGCGCAGTTGCAGCAGGCGCAACTGAACCTGTCGTACACCGAGATCCGCGCGCCCTTCGACGGCATGGTCGGCCGCCGCGCCGTGCGTGTCGGTGCCTACACCACGCCGGGCAATGCGCTCCTCGCGGTGGTGCCGCTGCAGAATGCCTACGTGGTCGGCAACTTCCAGGAAACCCAGCTGACCGACGTACAACCTGGCCAGGCCGTGGAGATCAGCATCGACACCTTCCCCGGCGAAAAACTGCGCGGCCACGTCGACAGCATCGCCCCGGCCACCGGCCTGAGCTTCGCGCCCATCGCCCCGGACAACGCCACCGGCAACTTCACCAAGATCGTCCAGCGCATCCCGGTGAAGATCGTCCTCGACGCCGACCAGCCGCTGCGCGACAAACTGCGCGTGGGCATGTCGGTGATCGCGCGGATCGACACCGGCAAGCACGCCAGCAATGAGCAGAAGGTGGCCGTGCAATGATCGCCGCCCGCACGCCCCCGTTCCTACTGGCGGGCCTTGCCCTGCTCGCGCTCGGCGCCTGCAGTGTCGGCCCGGATTTCCAACGCCCTGGCGATGCAGACGCGGTGAACTGGTCCACCCAGCGCGGCCAGGCGCCTAGCCAGGCGCTCAACGCGCCCATGGAAGCGCAATGGTGGAAGCTGCTCGGCGACCCACGGCTGGATGACCTGCAACGCCGCGTGGCCGCCGCCAACCTCGACCTGCGCGAAGCCGACGCACGCCTGCAGCAGAGCCGGGCGATCCGCCAGGCGCTGGGCGGAGATGCCGTGCCCAATGTCGGCGCAGACCTAGGCTACCAGCGCAAGCGCAACAGCGAAGTGGGCCTGAACGACCCCTCGGGCAAAGCCGGCAAGGACAGCTTCAACCAGCTCGACGGCGGCTTCGACCTGTCCTGGGAGCTGGACTTCTGGGGCCGCGTACGCCGTGAACTGGAGGCTGCCGATGCGAACGTCCAGGCCACCGAGGAAAGCCGCCGCGACGTGCTCGTCTCGGTGCTCGCCGAGACCGCGCGCAACTACCTGCAGCTGCGCGCCGAACAGGACCTGGAAGCCATCATCCGCAGCAACCTGGAGATCGCCCGGCGCAGCTTGGAGCTGACCCGCCTGCGCCGCGCCGATGGTGTCGCCACCGAGCTGGATGTCGCCGAAGCCCTGACCCAGGTCGCCAGCATCGAAGCGCGCCTGCCCGACAGCCAGAAGCGCCAGGCACGGCTGATCAACGCCCTGGGCTATCTGCTTGGCGAGGCTCCCGGCGCGCTGCAGGCCGAACTCGCCCAGGCCAGGCCCGTGCCGCAGCCGCCCCGTGGCGTGCCGATCGGACTGCCTTCGGAGCTGGCCCAGCGCCGCCCGGATATCCGTCGTGCCGAAGCCACGCTGCACGCTGCCACCGCCAGCATCGGCGTGGCCACGGCAGACTTCTACCCGCGCATCAGCCTCAACGGCAGCTTCGGCTTCCAGGCGCTGCAACTGTCCAACTTTGGCGACTGGAACAGCCGTACCTTCGGTATCGGTCCGAGCGTGTCGCTGCCGATCTTCGAGGGTGGCCGCCTGAAAGGCATGCTCGCCCTGCGCGAAGCGCAGCAACAGGAATCGGCCATCGCCTACCGCCGCACGGTGCTCAACGCCTGGCGCGAGGTGGACGATGCACTCACCGACTACGCCGCCGACCAGCGCCGCCTGGCCAGCCTCGACACCGCCGCCGAGCATGGCCGCACCGCCCTGGCCAACGCCCGCGAGCAGTACAAGGCCGGTGCCGTGGACTTCCTCAACGTGCTCAGTGCCCAACGCGAACTGCTGGCTACCGAGGAGCAACAGGTGCGCGGCCGGGAAGCCGTGGGGACGACGCTGGTGCTGCTCTACAAATCGCTGGGCGGAGGCTGGCAGCAAACCCCGAATTCCACAGCCTCCCTGTAGGAGCGAGCTTGCTCGCGAACCCGCATCACGCCGGAGCCTCAAGGTATAAAGCGTTCGCGAGCAAGGACTGGACGTCCCCCTCGCTCCTACAAAAGGCCGTCGGTGCTGAAACGAAAAAGCCCCGCAGATTCGGGGCTTTTTTCTGGCTCGGCGATCAGGCCGCCGAGTCGGCGTCTGCCTTGCTACGGCGCGGCTTCTTCTTGCCGGCCAGCAGATGCGAGAACACCGCGTGCAGGTCGCCGGAGGCGCCGTCCACGTCCAGGTTCAGCTTATCGTCGATGTGCGCCATGTGGTGCATCATCAAGGTCACGGCCTTTTCCTTGTCACCCTTCTCGATGGCGTCGAGGATCTCGTTGTGCTCGTCGAACGAGCAGTGCGAGCGACCGCCGCTTTCGTACTGGGCGATGATCAGCGAGGTCTGCGAGACCAGGCTGCGCTGGAATACCACCAGCGGTGCGTTCTTCGCCATCTCGGCAAGCTTCAGGTGGAACTCGCCGGAGAGGCGGATGCCCGCGCCACGGTCGCCACGGGCGAAGCTGGATTGCTCCTGCTTCACCATGTCGCGCAGTTCGGCGAGGGTATCGCTGCTGGCGTTGTCCACCGCCAGCTCGGTGATCGCGCGCTCGACGGTGCGGCGGGCGAAGAGAATCTGCCGAGCTTCGTCGATGCTCGGGCTGGCCACCACGGCGCCACGATTGGGACGCAGCAGGACGACCTGCTCGTGGGCCAGGCGCGACAGGGCGCGGCGGATGATGGTGCGGCTGACGCCGAAGATTTCGCCGAGGGCTTCTTCGCTCAGCTTGGTACCGGGCGCCAGGCGCTGCTCGAGGATGGCGTCGAAGATGTGCGCGTAGACGATCTCGTCCTGCGTGCCGCTGCGGGCCTTGCCATTGCGCGGCTGCTTCCTGATCTGTTGCAACTGGTCGGTCATCGGAGTCGAACCCTGCTCAGCCGGTGCGAACCGGCACGAAATCCGTGGGGGGCTGAAGTGAAACTGGCCGCGGGCCAGGCATGGGGCACAGTGTACACAAAGTGGCCACTATCGTGCAGCCGTCACGAACGACTCTCGATCGCTGCCAATGCCGCGCCATGCGTGGGATGAATCGTTTCCATCCTGCGACCATTCCGAGCCTTTTCTTGTAAAAATCTTTCATCCAGGCACTAAACATTATTTGAACTTTTTGTACACAACTGCATAATCGCGGCGTGACTTCCTGACCCAAAGGTCAACATTCACACCCTCACAACTCTTTCCGTTAGCGCAAGGGACGCAGGTGAACCAGCCGACGGCAAGGGACCAACAACAAGAGCGTTGAGGAGTACCGCTGTGGAAAGCACCAAACAAGAACAACAAGCCTTTGCATCCAGTCCCCCCGCCACCGGCCTGCTCGAACGCCTGTTCAAGCTCAGCCAGCATGGCACCACCGTGAAGACCGAACTCGCCGCGGGTCTCACGACCTTCATCACCATGGCGTACATCATCTTCGTCAACCCCAACATCATGGCCGACGCCGGTATCGACCATGGCGCCGCCTTCGTCGCGACGTGCCTGGCCGCGGCGCTCGGCTGCTTCCTGATGGGCCTGTATGCGAACTGGCCGGTGGGCCTGGCGCCGGGCATGGGCCTCAACGCCTTCTTCACCTACACCGTGGTCAAGACCATGAACTACAGCTGGGAGATCGCGCTGGGCGCGGTGTTCATCTCCGGCATCGCCTTCATGATCCTGACCTTCTCGCGCATTCGCGAATGGCTGCTCAACAGCATCCCGGTCAGCCTGCGCTTCGCCATGGGCGCCGGCGTCGGCCTATTCCTCGGGCTGATCGGCCTGAAGACCGCCGGCATCGTGGTCGCCAGCCCCGCCACCCTGGTCCACCTGGGTGACCTGACCAGCCCCGGCCCGCTGCTTGCCGCGATCTGCTTCCTGATGATCGCGGTGCTGGAATACCGTCGTGTGTTCGGCGGCATCCTGATCAGCATCCTCACCGTCACCGTGGCCGGCATCGCCCTGGGTATCGTCCAGTTCGGCGGCGTGTTCTCCATGCCGCCGAGCCTGGCGCCGACCTTCCTGGCGATGGATATTTCCGGCGCGTTCAACGTGACCATGATCAGCGTGATCCTGGCCTTCCTCTTCGTGCACATGTTCGACACCGCCGGCACCCTGATGGGCGTCGCGCAACGTGCTCACCTGGTCCGTGAAGACGGCCGCATCGAGAACCTGTCGAAGGCGATGAAGGCCGACAGCACCTCCAGCGCTTTCGGCGCGGTGCTGGGCGTTCCGCCGGTAACCAGCTACGTGGAAAGTGCCGCGGGTGTCGCCGCGGGTGGCCGCACCGGCCTGACTGCCGTAGTGGTGGGCGTTCTGTTCGTCGCGGCGATGTTCTTCGCCCCGCTGGCCGGTATGATCCCCGCCTACGCCACCGCCGGCGCGCTGATCTACGTCGCCATGCTGATGATGGGCGGCATGGCCCACATCGACTGGAACGAGCACACCGAAACCATCCCGGCCATCGTCACCGTGATCATGATGCCGCTGACCTTCTCGGTCGCCGACGGCATTGCCCTGGGCTTCGTGACCTACGTGGCGATGAAGGTCTTCACCGGCCGCCACAAGGATGTGACCATCAGCCTCTATGCGCTGTGCGCGATCTTCGTGGCGAAGTTCATCTTCCTGTAAGACCCGCCCCTGCCCCATGAAGAAGGCCCCGATCAAGGGGCCTTTTTCATGGGGCAGGGATTTTCATGGGGCAGCGATCGTCGCTAGTGCGCGGAAGCAGGCAACGAGATCTGCACATTGAATTCCGAACCGACGCCAGGCTGGCTCTTCACATCAATCTGCCCGCCCATCAATTCCACCAGGCTGCGGCACAATGCCAGGCCCAGGCCGGTACCTCCGCTGCGTACACGCTCGTCCTCCAATGGGAAGGAAAACGGCTCGAACAGGTGCTGCTGATCCTCAACCGAGATTCCCGACCCGGTATCGACGACATCGATCTCGACGTTGACCATCGCCGCTCCCTGCCCCCGCGCGCGCAACCGCACCAGCACCGTCCCGACCTCGGTGTGCTTCACGGCGTTATCCAGCAGGTTGAACATCACCCGGCGCAGTCGCTGCGGATCGCCCCAGACGCGCGTCTGCAAGGCCAGGCCAAAATCGGTCTCCAGGCGGATTCCCTTGGCCCGGGCAGAATCTCCGATGAGCTCCAGTTGTCGTTCGAGCAATGTACGTACATCGATGTCCTCGGGCGCCAGCGGCAAGCGCCGGGACTTGGCGCGACTGAGCAACTGCAGGTCATCCAGCAGCGACAACAGGTTGCCGGTCAGCTTCAGCGCTACCGCCAGGGGTTCGTCACGCCGTGCAGAATCACTCTGGTTTCGCGCCAGTTCCAGCATCGCCAGGACATTCTGCAAAGGCCCCTGCAATTCGCTGCCCATGCCAGCCAGGAACTGGCTCTTGCCGCGGCTGATTGCATCGACCCGCGCGTTCGCGCTGCGCAGTTCGCGCACCAGTTCGTCGCGCCCGGTGACATTGATCGAGCCGCACAGCGCGCCCACCAGATTTCCCTCGCTGTCGCGGTAAGGCCGGACCCAATGCTGGTAGACCTCGCGCCCGTTCTGCGAGCGAAACTCCACATCCGCGTCAAAGGGCTCGCCACGACTGATCGCGTCCCTCAGTTGCCGGCCCAGCAGTTCTGCCTCGTGAGGGCTGGCAAACAATCCCAGGTCACCCACCATCTTGCCCACCACATCCTCCAACTGCAGCCCGAGCAGCTCCAGCGTATGGCGGTTGCAGAACAGGATACGGCCATCGAGCCCCCGGACAGTCATGGGATGGGGCTGTGCATCGAGCATAGTGCGCAGCAGCGCCAGCTCCTTCGCCTGCGCCGCCGACATGGGAGCCGGCTCCGCCATTGCGTCGGACGCATCGCCCTCCACCAACCCATGTCGGCGCCCGATATCCACCAGCTCGACCAACGACTTGGCATGCAGCTTCTGCATCAGGCGCACTTTGTAGGTGCTCACCGTCTTGTCGCTGATCGACAACTGATCGGCAATGGCCACGTTGCTCAGCCCACCCGCCAGCAACTGCAGCACAGTCAACTCGCGGACCGATAGCTCCTTGAGCAAATCGCCATGGCCTACCTCCTCCGCCATAGCGACACTTCCCAGCGCATGACTGGGGAAATAGCTGTGCCCCTGGGCGATCGCCCGCACTGCCTCGCGCACTGCCTGGGGGTTCTCCTGCTTGCTGACGAAGCCAGCCGCACCCGCCGCCAGGCAACGACCGGCGAAATACTCCGAGTCACGCGAGGTCAGCACCAGGACCTTCACTGTCGCACCTTGCGCCACCAAGCGCTGGATGACCTCCAGACCACCGAGCCGGGGAATCGACAGCTCCAGAATCATCAGGTCGGGACGACAGGCACGCACCTGCTGCAATGCTTCAGGCCCATTGTCGGCCTCACCCACGACCTCATGCCGATCAGCCTCCATCATCAGCCGCAAGGCATGGCGTGTTACCGGCTGCTCGTCGACGATCAGAATCCTGCTCATGACATCCCTCGAAATAATAACTCCCTGATTTCTAGTTCAAATCCTCGAGTCGCGCCTGCCTGCGCGCTGGTAAAGCAGAGTTGCGCGCAAAAAAAAGCCCGCAGTGTGGGCGGGCTGAGGAAGACTCCACGAAGAGTCCGGGGGAAGACCGGGGCGGGGACTAGCTGCCCCGGTAAGTCGAATAGCTGTAGGGGGAGATCAGCAGCGGCACGTGGTAGTGGTCGCTTTCCGAGGCAATGCCGAAGCGCAGCACGACCTGGTCGAGAAACGCCGGCTGGGGCAGCTCGACACCACGGGCACGGTAGTAATCACCGGCATTGAACAACAGCTGGTAGACGCCGGCGCGGAAGGCGTCGCCCTGCAGAAGCGGCTCGTCGCAGCGACCGTCATCGTTGGTCACACGGGTGGCGATCAGCTCCAGCTGCTGGCCTTCGACGCGATACAGCTCGATCTTGATGCCGTGGCCGGGGCAACCGTGGGCGGAATCCAGTACGTGGGTGGTCAGGCGTCCCATGGGCTTATCGGTGTCCTGCGGCGCAGCCGTCCGACACCTTCCTCCTCTGTCTTGTTGATGCGGATCGGCGGGTCACCTGGATGGCAGCCCGCGCGGTGTTTGGTTGCAGCGAATATACCCAGCAGCACGATTAATTGTATACAAAAAAGTGATTAAACTCTGCAAAAAGGCCCTACCACCCCCTTTGGAACCCTGGCCTCCAAAGGCCGAAACCACTGCCCAGGCGCTTCCGAACCCAGCACACCGCGCGTCCGGAGCCCATCGAACGCTGACGAACGGAATGAAACGACCGTTGCGCAGATTGTATTTACAGACCGCCTAACATTTTGTATACAATGCAGCCATCAACGGCAGCGCACAGTCCACCGACCCGGCGCCGACCGCCAACCACAAGAAGGAACACTGCAGTGAGCGCTGACTACCCACGCGACCTGATCGGTTACGGCAACAACATCCCCCACCCGCACTGGCCGAACGATGCGCGCATCGCCCTGTCCTTCGTCCTCAACTACGAGGAAGGCGGCGAACGCAACATCCTGCACGGTGACGCCGAATCCGAAGCCTTCCTCTCCGAAATGGTCGCCGCCCAGCCGCTCAAGGGCGAGCGCAACATGTGCATGGAATCGCTGTACGAATATGGCAGCCGTGCCGGCGTGTGGCGCCTGCTCAAGCTCTTCAAGAAGTACGACCTGCCGCTGACCGTGTTCGCCGTGGCCATGGCCGCCCAGCGCCATCCCGAGGCGATCCGTCAAATGGTCGCCGACGGCCACGAAATCTGCAGCCACGGCTACCGCTGGATCGACTACCAGTACATGGATGAGGCGCAGGAACGCGAGCACATGTTCGAGGCCGTGCGCATCCTCACCGAGCTGACCGGCCAACGCCCGCAGGGCTGGTACACCGGCCGCCTGGGCCCGAACACCCGCCGCATCGTCCGCGAAGACGGCAACTTCCTCTACGACTCCGACACCTACGACGACGACCTGCCCTATTGGGACCCGGCGAGCACCGCCGAGAAACCGCACCTGGTGATCCCCTACACCCTGGACACCAACGACATGCGTTTCACCCAGGTGCAGGGTTTCAACAAGGGCGACGACTTCTTCGAATACCTCAAGGATGCCTTCGACGTGCTCTACGCCGAGGGCGCCGAGGGCGCACCGAAGATGCTCTCCATCGGCATGCACTGCCGCCTGCTGGGCCGTCCGGCGCGCATGGCCTCGCTGGAGCGCTTCATCCAGTATGTTAAAGGTCACGAAAAGGTGTGGATCGCCCGTCGCGTAGAGATCGCCAAGCACTGGCACGAGAAACACCCGTTCAAAGCGCAGGAGAACCAGGCATGAGCCGCTTCCAGACACTGACCCCGGCCAGCCTCGACCGCGCCGCCTTCATCAACGCCTTCGCCGACATCTACGAGCACTCCCCGTGGGTCGCCGAGAAAGCCTATGACCTGGGCGTCGATGACAGCCTGAACGACATCGAACTGCTACAGCAGCGCATGGCCGACATCCTTCTGTCCGCCAGCCACGACGCGCAACTGGCGCTGATCAACGCGCACCCGGACCTCGCCGGCAAAGCCGCCGTGCGTGGCGAGCTGACCGCCTCCAGCACCGCCGAACAGGCCGGCGCCGGCATCCAGGATTGCACCGCCGAGGAGTTCGCCCGCTTCACCGAACTCAATGACGCCTACAAGGCCAAGTTCGGCTTCCCCTTCATCAAGGCGGTGAAGGGCAGCAACCGCCATCAGATCCTGGCCGCGTTCGAAGAGCGCATCCACAACACGCCGGAGCAGGAGTTCCAGACCGCCCTGGCGGAAATCAACAAGATCGCGATGTTCCGCCTGCAGCAGCTCTGAGCGAGCGGACCTTCACTCCCCTTCTCTCTGGAAGGGGTCCATGCGAACAACGAAATAAGAAGACCAGCCATGCGTACCCTGAAGATCGAGCCGTTGACCAAGGAAGCCTTCGCCCAGTTCGGTGATGTCATCGAGACCGAAGGCAGTGATTTCTTCATGATCAACAACGGCTCCACCCGCCGTTATCACAAGCTCGCCACCGTCGAAACGGCGCAGCCCGATGACAAGGCAATCATCAGCATCTTCAGCGCCGAATCCCTGGAGATGCCCTTGCGCATCCGCATGCTGGAGCGTCATCCGCAGGGCAGCCAGGCGTTCATCCCGCTGCTCGGCAATCAATTTCTGATCGTGGTCGCGCCAGTTGGCGATGTACCTGTATCGGGTCTCGCCCGCGCTTTCCTGTCCAACGGCAAGCAGGGCGTCAATTACCACCGCGGCGTCTGGCACCACCCGGTGCTGACGATCGAAAAGCGGGATGACTTCCTGGTGGTCGATCGCAGCGGTTCTGGCAACAACTGCGACGAGCATTTCTTCACCGAGGACGAACAGCTCCTCCTCGACCCCCAAGCAAACTAATAAGAGAGGCCCGCACACCGCGACGGCGGTATCCGGGCAAGAGGTAAAAAACTGTGGAAGCACATCTCATCGAATGGCTGAACCTGCTGGTCCGCTGGGTCCACATGATTGTGGGCATCGCCTGGATCGGCGCCTCGTTCTACTTCGTCTGGCTGGAGAACAACCTCAACCGCGCCAACCCGCGCGAGGGACTTTCCGGTGACCTCTGGGCGATCCACGGTGGCGGCATCTACCACCTGGAGAAGTACAAGCTCGCCCCGCCGAAAATGCCGGACAACCTGCACTGGTTCAAATGGGAGGCCTACTCCACCTGGATGTCGGGTGTCTGCCTGCTGACCATCGTGTTCTACCTGAACCCGACCCTGTACCTGATCGCCCCAGGCAGCGACCTGGCTCCGGCCGCCGCCGTCGCTATCGGCATCGGCTCGCTGATCGCCGGCTGGTTCGTCTACAGCACCCTGTGCGACTCGCCGCTGGGCAAGAAGCCCGCCCTGCTCGGCGCCATCCTGTTCGGCCTGCTGGTGCTCGCCGCCTACCTGCTCAGCCAGGTGTTCAGCGGCCGCGGTGCTTACCTGCACGTGGGCGCCATCATCGGCACCATCATGGTGGGTAACGTGTTCCGCGTGATCATGCCGGCCCAGCGCGCGCTGGTTAAGGCCATCGAGGAAGGCCGCGAGCCCGACCCGGTACTGCCGGCCAAAGGCCTGCTGCGTTCGCGCCACAACAACTACTTCACCCTGCCGGTGCTGTTCATCATGATCAGCAACCACTTCCCGAGCACCTACGGCAGCCACTACAACTGGCTGATCCTGACCTGCATCGCGGCGTTGGCGGTGATCGTGCGTCACTACTTCAACACCCGCCACGAAGGCAACGGCATGGCCTGGGCCCTGCCTGCCGGCGCCGTCGGCATGATCGCCCTGGCCTTCGTCACCGGCCCGAACTGGCCGAGCAGCGATGCTTCTTCCAGCACCGCTCAGGCGCCGAAGGTCGAGTACCAGCCGCTGCCGGAAACCGCCATCGGCGGCAAGACCCCAGCCGAACGCGCCAAGGACGAGGAAACCGCCAAGGCCGCCGCTGCCCAGCAGGCTCAGGCCGCCCCGGCCCAGGCATCCACTGCAGGTTCGACCGAAGGCTTCGACAAGGTCCATCACGTCATCCAGGAACGCTGCGCCGTGTGCCACTCGGCCAAGCCGACCAGCAACCTGTTCAGCACCGCGCCGGCCGGCGTGATGTTCGACACCCCGCAGCAGATCCAGCAGCTCGCCCCGCGCATCCAGGCGCAGGCCGTAGCCTCGCAGGTAATGCCGCTGGGCAACATCACCCAGATGACCCCGGAAGAGCGCAAGCTCGTCGGAGACTGGATCTCCAAGGGCGCCCAGGTTAATTGAGCCTGCGGCACGGCCAGGAAAACCGCACCTTCGGGTGCGGTTTTTTTATGCCCACGAAATGCCCGACACGCACCTCCTGTCTGAGCGAGCTTGCTCGCGAACACAACATCCCGACGCACCGGAACGACAGGAAGCACATCCATTCGCGAGCAAGCTCGCTCCTACGAAAAGCGCCCCCTGAAACAAAAAATGTAGTCCACTCGACCAATGGCTACAAAAACACCAAAGCCAGAGAACACGCGCCCTAGAGCCCTGCAGTACCATAGAGACGAAACGTGACCAGCGAGTTGTATACAAAAATCGATTGAACGTAATACACATCGCGTTTATAAAGTCCCGCACCGCTTCACCCGCTCGGCCCCGGGGGTGAGATCGGCCAGTACTTCCCGGTTGTCGTGCCCGTCCGGCAACCAGCGACTGACAACAATAAAAACCGAGGTGTTGCATGTCCGTGGTAACTGAGCGCTCCCATACCGGCTCGCCTGTCGACCAGCGTTTGCCCTTGCTGCAGCTGCTGCTGGTCGGCTTCCAGCACGTTCTCCTGATGTATGGCGGCGCCGTCGCCGTCCCGCTGATCGTCGGCCAGGCCGCCGGTCTGTCCCGCGAGGAAATCGCCTTCCTGATCAACGCCGACCTGCTGGTCGCCGGCATCGCCACGCTCGTGCAATCGCTCGGCATCGGCCCGGTGGGCATCCGCATGCCGGTGATGATGGGCGCCAGTTTTGCCGCCGTCGGCAGCATGGTCGCCATGGCCGGGATGCCGGGCGTGGGCATGACCGGCATCTTCGGCGCCACCATCGCTGCCGGCTTCTTCGGCATGGTCATTGCGCCGTTCATGAGCCGCATCGTGCGCTTCTTCCCGCCACTGGTGACCGGTACCGTCATCACCTCCATCGGCATGTGCCTATTCCCGGTGGCCATCAACTGGGCCGGCGGCGGCAAGGCGGCAGCCAACTTTGGCGCCATCGAATACCTCGCCCTGTCATCCTTCGTGCTGGCGGTGATCCTGCTGATCAACCGCTTCCTGAAAGGTTTCTGGGTCAACGTCTCGGTGCTGATCGGCATGCTGCTGGGCTACATCATCGGCGCCAGCATGGGCATGGTCAGCCTCGACGGCATCGAGCAGCGCCCCTGGTTCGACGTGGTCACCCCGCTGCACTTCGGCGCCCCGGAATTCCACCTCGCGCCGGTGCTGTCCATGTGCCTGGTGGTGGTGATCATCTTCGTCGAGTCCACCGGCATGTTCCTCGCCCTGGGCAAGATCACCGAGACCGAAATCTGCCCCAACCGTCTGCGCCGCGGCCTGCTGTGCGATGCCAGCGCGTCCTTCATCGCCGGTTTCATGAACACCTTCACCCACTCCTCCTTCGCCCAGAACATCGGCCTGGTGCAGATGACCGGCGTGCGCAGCCGCTACGTCACCGCCGCTGCCGCGCTGTTCCTGATCGCCCTGTCGCTGCTGCCCAAGGCCGCCTTCCTGGTCGCCTCGATTCCGCCGGCGGTGCTCGGCGGTGCCGGCATCGCCATGTTCGGCATGGTCGCCGCCAGCGGCATCCGCATCCTCCACGAAGCGGACATCGTCGACCGCCGCAACCAGTTGCTGGTGGCGGTGAGCATCGGTATGGGGATGGTGCCGGTAGTGCGTCCGGACTTCTTCGCCGCCCTGCCCCAATGGATGGAGCCGATCACCCACAGCGGCATTGCGATGACTGCGATCTGGGCCGTGGTGCTGAACATTCTGTTCAACATCCTCGGCGAGCAAGGCCGCGACGCCCTCTGCGGGCATCACTGAAACCCTTTCGCGGGCGTCTCCCGGACGCCCGTACCAAGCCGCGTCCTACTCCTTCGCGGCTTTTTTATTTCGGCGGCTCAAAGTAGGAGCAAGCTTGCTCGCCAACCAAACTCCACGGCGAGGCTGTTCGCGAGCAAGCTCGCTCCTTCAGGATGGCATGCATCCGAGCACTCAGGCTTCCGGACGGTAGCCCAGGCGCAAGCCGCCCCATTGGCGCCCACGCACGTAGATCGGCACCGAAAGGTCGTGCATCAGCTCGCCGGTATCACGGCAGTAGGTCTGCAACAGCATCGGCTGGTTATGGCTGCCACAGCGCACGCCAGTACGGTCGTTGAACAGGCGCTTGCTGCGACTCTTGAGCATGTCCACCTGCAGATCGCCGCAAGGCGGATGGCTGAACGCCTGGTTGTGCGTTGGCACGTAACCTTCAGCGGTGCAGGCGATGGCGAACACCAGCCCTTCATGGCGTTGCAGCAGGTCTTCCTGGATACGCGGCAGCACCTCGTCGGTGTAGCGGTCGAAGCGTGTGCGGAACTTCTGCGGGCGGGTGCCGGGCAGCGGCTGGTAATCGCGGTCGAACAGGTCCTCGGAGCCGATCCGCCCGGTGTCGATATCCGTCTCGAAACGCGCGCCGATAGCCTGCGCACCCGCGCGGGCGAGGTCATAGATGCGCTGGTGATAATCATCCAGCGCGACTTCGGCCAGCCGCTCGCTGATCATCTCCGCCTGGGTTTCCAACTGCACCGCCGCGTCCGCCAGCCGGTGCGTCTGCTCGTCGCTGGCGCGCAGGTCACCGCGCACCTGCTCGACGGCGGCAAACAGGCTGTCCAACTGGTTGCGATTGATCTCCGCGCCTTCGGCAATCTCGGTGATCTGGGTTTCCACGGTAGCGGCCAGCCCGGCGATGTCCTGCAACTGGCGCCCCGTGCTCTCCACCTGGCTGACACCCAGGCCCAGGTCATCGGTGAGCTGGCGGATCTGCTCCACCACCTCGCCAGTCTGGCGCTGGATATCCTCGACCATCTGCCCGACCTCGTCGGTGGCCTCGGCAGTGCGCCCAGCCAGCCCGCGGACCTCCTCGGCCACCACGGCAAAACCACGGCCATGCTCGCCCGCCCGCGCCGCCTCGATGGCCGCGTTGAGCGCCAGCAGGTTGGTCTGGCTGGCAATGGACTGGATCACCTGGGTGACGCGCTGGATCTCCTCGCTGCGGGCATTCAGCGTCTCGATCAGCGCGCGACTGGCGCTGGCACGCTGGCTCAACTGGTGCATGCGCTGGATGGCCGCCTGCAGCTCTCCACGCCCGGCATCGCTGCCGGCGCGCGCCAGGGTTGCGGCCTCTTTCGCCTGGCGCGCCAGGTTCGACGTGGCGCGCTCGGTGTGAATCATCACCTCGGCGCTGCCGACGATCTGCTCGGCGGCCAACACCTGGGACTCCAGCTTCTCCACCAGGCGCTGCACCGAGTAGGAAACACCGGCGGCGGACAGCGCGTTGCGGCTGGTCCCCTGGGACAGCTCGCGGGTCAGCTCGGCGACATCCGGCAACACCGCCAGCGCACCGGCGGCCGCGTTCTTTTCGCGAATGAACCAGGGCCCCCAGAGCAGCCCCGCCGCGAGCAGCAGGCACAACGACAGCGGCCAGCCGCCCAGCGCCTGGGCAATGAACAGCAGCACCAGGCCGCAAGTCTGCAGGGTAAGGATGAGGACGATACGCGGACGCGCGATATCCATGGCGGCAGCTCTCTTCTGGCGGGCCCGACCGCAGAGCAGCAGGCATGCTGCCGGGGAGCCCGATTATTCTTGTCAGAGCCATTAGGCCGCCTGCTTCTCGCGACGGCTATCGTTCCTTAGTGGTAGATACGACGCTGCTTGAGTCGCTACAGACAGCTGCGAGCCGCCTGCGTAATCGCATCGTCCGGGCTCGGCGCGTTGCGGCGATACAGCGCCACGTCGCTGCCTTTGTCTGCCGCTGTCGTCTCCAACAGCACCTCAGCGGTATCGCCCGCGGTGGCCGGCACCAACAGCCGATAGCCGAAACGGATTTCCTTCACCGTCGCCGAGGCGCGAATTGTCTGCCACTTCGGCAGCAGGCAGGTCATATAGACCGAAGGCGACTTTCCGCTCTCCAGCCGCAATGCCGGCGCCTCCTCCTTCAGCTTGCCCGGCGAGGTACAGGCGGCCAGCAGGATCAACGGAAGCGTCAGCAATAGGGGTTTCATCGGGTGAGATCCTTCTGTCAGGAACCCAGAGGGTAGCAGCTGAGCTGGCACTGACCGCCCTGTCAGATCAATCCCGACCTCGACCGCCTGCCGGTTTCCGTGCGCTGGGCGGGCAACCCCGGTAAAATCTCCGCCCTTTCCGCCGGCGCGAGCGATTTCGCGCTCCTTGCGAAGCCAGATACGACGTACCGATGACCATTGCCGCACCAACCGCCGCCAACCGCCCCGAGCCCTCCCGCCGCTTCAGCGTGGCGCCGATGATGGATTGGACTGACAGACATTGTCGGTATTTCCTACGCCAGCTTTCCAGCCACGCACTGCTCTACACGGAGATGGTCACCACCGGTGCCATCCTGCACGGCGATGCTGCGCGCTTCCTGCGCCACGACGAGAGCGAGCATCCGCTGGCGCTGCAACTGGGCGGTAGCAATCCGGCAGAACTGGCTGCCGCGGCGAAGATGGCCGAGGCAGCCGGCTACGACGAGGTGAACCTGAACGTCGGCTGCCCCAGTGACCGCGTGCAGAACAATATGATTGGTGCCTGCCTGATGGGCCATCCGGCGCTGGTGGCGGACTGCGTGAAGGCCATGCGCGACGCCGTGTCGATCCCGGTGACGGTCAAGCACCGCATTGGCATCAACGGCCGCGACAGCTACGAAGAGTTGTGCGACTTCGTCGGCCAGGTCCGCGATGCCGGCTGCCGCAGCTTCACCGTGCACGCACGCATTGCCATCCTCGAAGGCCTGTCGCCCAAGGAAAACCGCGAAATTCCGCCGTTGCGCTACGACATCGCCGCGCAACTCAAGCGCGACTTCTCGGAACTCGAGATCGTCCTCAATGGCGGTATCAAGACCCTGGAGGAATGCCGCGAGCACCTGCAGGTGTTCGATGGCGTGATGCTCGGCCGCGAGGCGTACCACAACCCCTACCTGCTCGCCCAGGTGGACGCCGCGTTGTATGGCTCGCAGGAGCCGGCCATTACCCGCGCCGAAGCCCTGGCGCGAATGCGTCCGTACATCGAGCGGCACATCGCCGAGGGCGGCGCGATGCACCACGTGACCCGCCATGTCCTCGGCCTGGCCCAGGGTTTCCCGGGCGCGCGGCGCTTCCGCCAGCTGCTTTCGGTGGACGTTCACAAGACCAAGGATTCTCTCGGACTGCTCGATCAGGCCGGAGAACTTCTCGCCGGTCACTGAGTCCCGTTGAGTGGCGCATCGGCCTCGGGTAAGGTCGATGCACTCTCTACGGAAGACGCGCCATGACCTCCAAGCTGGAACAACTCAAGCAGTACACCACGGTTGTCGCCGATACCGGCGATTTCGACGCCATTGCCCGCCTGAAGCCGGTGGATGCCACCACCAATCCGTCGCTGCTGCTGAAGGCCGCCGCCCTGCCCCGCTACACCGAGCACCTGGCCCGCGCCACAGAAGGCGCGCAGGGTGACGCAGGCCTCGCCTGCGACCGCTTCGCCGTCGCCGTAGGCAAGGACATCCTGGGTGTGATTCCGGGGCGCATCTCCACCGAAGTGGACGCCCGCCTGTCCTTCGATACCGAAGCCACTCTGCAGCGCGCCCACCGCCTGATCGACCTGTATGACCAGCAGGGCATCGGCCTCGACCGCGTGCTGATCAAGATCGCTTCCACCTGGGAAGGCATCCGCGCCGCCGAGCAACTGGAGCGCGAAGGCATCCAGACCAACCTGACCCTGCTGTTCTCCTTCGCCCAGGCGGCAGCCTGTGCCGATGCCGGCGTATTCCTGATCTCGCCCTTCGTCGGGCGCATCTACGACTGGTACAAGAAGGCCAACAACCGCGATTACGTAGGCGCGGAAGACCCGGGCGTACAGTCCGTCTCGCGCATCTACCGCTACTACAAGGCCAACGGCTACGAGACGGTGGTGATGGGCGCCAGCTTCCGCAATCTCGGCCAGATCGAACAACTCGCCGGCTGCGACCGCCTGACCATCAGTCCGGACCTGCTGCAACAGCTGGCCGATGCCCAGGGCGAACTGCCGCGCGCGCTGCAACCCGGCGGAGGCGAAGCGCGCCAGGTGCTGGACGAGAGCGCCTTCCGCTGGCAGATGAACGAAGACGCCATGGGCACCGAGAAGCTGGCCGAAGGCATCCGCCTGTTTGCCCGCGACCAGGAAAAGCTCGAGGCACTGCTCGCCGACCGTTGAAAACTGCGGACGAGCAAATGCAAACCGGCGCCCCAGGGCGCCGGTTTGCATTGGGGCTCATCGAATCAGTGGCGCTCTAGCGCGCTCACCAGGTCGTGGAAGGCCTCGCGGTTGGTCTCGTTCAGGCCCATCAGGATACGGTGGGCTTCAAGCACCTTGCCGCGCACCACCTCCTCGGACTGGTCCTGGGGAGGCAGATCGGTCAGGCAATCCGAGCACGGAATCGGGCGATCGACGATGTTGAACACCTGATCGAAGCCCATCGACTGCAGCAGCCGGGTGATGTCCGCGTTGGTGGTGACCAGCGTGGGCAACAGACCGACCTTCTGCCGCGAGAGAATCGACAACTTCGCCAGGAGGCCCAGCGTGGTGCTGTCGATGCTTTGGGTTTCCGTGAGATCGATGATGATCGCCGAGAAATTCAACGCGGCGAAGATTTTTTCAATGGTGGCATCCAGCGCCGAACACAGGGTCAGTCGGACTTCGCCCACGAACTTCAGGACAAATGAGCCATCCTGCTCGGCGAACTGGATTTTACCGGTACTCATGCAAGGTTCCTGCTCAACACCAGCAAGGCAATATCATCCGGCATCTCGGACAACTTGGCCAGTCCGAAGACTTGACGCAGGCCATCCAGAGTTCCGCCGGCGGCGACGACCTGCTCGGGCAGGGCCGTCTCCTTTTCCTTCAGCGTAGCCCCCGGAAGGACGTCGAGAATTCCGTCCGAGAACAGGGAAAGGCTGAAGGACTTGGGTAGATCGAGGACATGATCCTCGTAAGTCGCTTCGTCAAACAGCCCCACTGGCAGGCCGCGGCCATCCAGGTAACGGGCTTCGCCATCGACGTAGAGCACCGGCAACGGCAGGTGACCGCCGATACTGTAGGTCAGACGATCGGTCTCCAGGTCGATCACGCCGCCGAGCATGGTCACGTGCTTGCCCAGGTTGCAGTTGATCAACCCGCGGTTGATGTGACCGAGGACGTCCGACGGCTTGAATTCCGGCAACATGTCGTTGCGCTTGGATTCGTAGAGCAGCCGGGTGGTCATGAACTTCAGCAGCACGGTCACGAAGGCGGACGAAGCGCCGTGGCCGGAGACGTCGGCCAGGTAGAAGCCGATGCGCCGGGCATCCACGCGGAAGTAGTCAACGAAATCACCGGAGAGGTACAGCGACGGGATGATCTGGTGAGAAAACACCAGCCCCTCTGACTCCCACGGGGTTTCCGGCAGCATGTTCATCTGCACCTGGCGACCGGCATTCTGGTCTTCCTGGAGCAGGTTCAGGCTGGCCTGCAACTCGCGGTTGGCGGTTTCCAGCTTCTCGCGGTAGCGGCGGTTTTCCGAGCGCAGGAAGGCACGATCCAGGGCCCGGCGGACCGAATGCTCCAGGACGGCGAGGTCTTCCAGCGGCTTGATCAGGTAGTCGGCGGCGCCCAGGCGCAAGGCCTCGACGGCATCGCTCATGACGCCGGCACCGGACAGCACGATCACCGGGGTTTCCACCGCCATCTCGCTGACGCGACGGATCAGCTCGAGGCCGTCCATCTGCGGCATGCGCAGATCGCAGATCACCAGGTCGGGGAGTTCGTGCTCGAAGACTTTCAGGCCTTCCAGGCCGTTGGTGGCCTGTGTGACCTTGAATCCGCTGTCTTCCAGGTAGGCGGCGAGGCTTTCGCGGACGACGTCGTCGTCATCGATAATCAGCAGCGAGGCACTGGCTTTGTGCATGGGTCATCCAGGCAAACGGCGCCGGGGTTGTGGTTTGGCGCTCATTCTAGGGAACAGCGGCGCGGGTCGGTCGCGACAAGGCGCAGACACTACTCCCATCCGCTCAAGGGTTCAAGCAGGCGCCGCCCGCGCCACGAATGGCGCGGGCTGGAGGACAGGAATGGCCTGCGCGCAAGGCGGATCAGAAGTCGTCTTCGACCTCGCCATCCTTGACCTTGAACTCGCGGTTCTGCAGGTAGGCGTTGCGGATGAAGGTGTATTTGTCGCCGCTGATCAGCTTCTCGGACTTGAGCAGGTCGGCACGGGTATCGACCACGTTGACGCCGCGCAGGCTGTTACGCACCGATACATTATCGATGTAGGGGTACGGGCCGGTGTAGGCGTCCGGGATCAGCGAAGGGGCATCGCGCAGGGTGCTCGGGCCCAGCAGCGGCAGCATCACATAGGGGCCGCTGCCCACGCCGTAATGGCCGAGGGTCTGGCCGAAATCTTCGTCGTTGCGGCGCAGGCCCATGTGGGTGGCGACGTCGATGAAGCCAGCCAGGCCAAAGGTGGTGTTGAACAGCAGGCGGCTGGTGTCGACGCCGGCGTCGCGGAATTTCAGCTGCAGCAGGTCGTTGACCAGGTTCTTCACGTCACCGATGTTGCCGAAGAAGTTGTGCACGCCATCCTGCACGACATTCGGGGTGACGTACTGGTAACCCTGGGCCAGCGGCTTCAGTGCGTATGTGTCCAGGGTGTCGTTGAAGGTGAAGATCGGGCGGTTGACGCTTTCCCACGGGTCGTCTTCGCTGGCGGCCTGGGCCAGGAACGGGATCGTGGCAAGGCCGGCGGCGGCGAGCAGGCTGAAGCAGCGTTTCGTCCATTGGACGCCTAGTGGGCGCATCGGGAATTCTCCAGTGAATGTCGTTCGGGCCAGCCATGGCGGCCCCGCTATGCGGGCAGAGTATATAGAGGCGCAACGGTTTTGCAGACCCGGCGCGATCTCGCAGGATTTCGATTCGAGATCACGACCTGCCGTTTCGCTTGGTCCCAGTTGAAAGCATAGTGCCAGTTCAGTCCGGATACCGTGCGTCGATGACAATTTCCAATGCATCGGAACGCCAGAACTCCTGATCCCACTCCACCAGCCGGCCGTCCTCGATATAGCTGGCGCGCTCGACGTACAGGCCTGGCGAGCCCGGCGTCAGTTGCAGCGGCGTCGCGCGCGCTTCCACCAGCGCCGTGGAATGCATGGCCAGCTCGGACCGCGACAGGCTCAGGCCCAGTTGTTCGCGCATGACGCGGGTGAGCGAGGTATCCAGGCCATGGTCGAGCAAGCCCGGGCACCAACTCGCATCCAGGCTGATTTCCTCCAGCATTACCGGGCGCTCGTCGACCCAGCGACGGCGCAGGATGTGGATCACCTCGGCCTCTTCGTCCAAGCGCATGCGGCGCGCCAGGACTGGCCCTGCCATCCGACGCTCGGCGGTAAGCACCTCGGTGCGCGGCACACGCCCCTGGGCCTGGACGTAGTCCATGAAGCCCGTCGTGCGGGTCGGGTTGTAACGGATACGCGGTGGGGAGACGAACCAGCCACGGCGGTTCTCGCGGTACAGCACACCTTCGGTCTCCAACTGCTGCAAGGCCTCGCGCAGGGTTACGCGGGTGCAGCTGAAGCGCTCGGCCAGCTCGCGCTCCGCGGGCAGGCGTCCAGTCAGGGCGGCGCTGGCGATGTCCTGCGCGAGCTGGTCGCGAATGCGCAGGTAATGAGGCATGAGGTCGACCGGCATGGGCATCTTCCGCAGAAAGGCGCGGCGATTATAGCGAGACGGCGGCGGACTTCATCGGACCGTCACATTGCCCCGCTAGTCTGGCCTAGACCAATTATCAGAAAAGCCCACCATGCCTGCGACCGCCGACCTTCCGCGCTTCACGACCCTGCTGTTCGGACTCACGGGCGATCTGGTGGACTTCGGCGCAAGGACGCTGCCGGTAGCCCTGCAACGCACGTGCCCCGATTGTCCGCCGGAACGCTTGGCCAGCGCTCTCGCCCTGCCCCCGCAGGAGGCCCTGGAGCTAGCCCTGGGCCGCCGCGCCGAGCCCCAGGAACGCAGCCGCTTCCAGGCTGCGCTGGACGACGCAGCGCAGGTTCACGCCGAGGCCACACCCGGCGCCCTGGACGCCCTGCAGGCGCTGCACCAGCGCGGCGTGCCCTGCGCCTGGCTCGATGAGCTGCCCACTGCCACGGCTCAACATCTGGCTGCCGCACTGCACGACCACCTCGCCACCGGACTGGAGGTAGCCGGCCGCCAATGGCCCGCGCCGGACTCCTGCTGGCAGGCGCTGATGCAACTGGACAGTCCGCACCTGGACGGCTGCGTGCTGGTCAGCGGCCAGCCGCGCCTGCTCCAGGCGGGCCTCAATGCCGGCCTGTGGACCATTGGACTGGGCGCCAGCGGCCCGCTGTGCGGCCATGCACCGGGAGACTGGGATGCCCTTGGCAACCTGGACCGCGACCGCCTGCGCGCCCAGGCGACGCTGGGCCTGTACCGCCTCGGCGTGCACTCGGTCATCGATCATCTGGGCGAGCTGGACTCCTGCCTGCAGGACATCGCCGGCCGCCGCCTGAAAGGAGAAAAACCATGAAGCACGAGCGCCATCGCTTCCTCGACGAACTGGCCGAGCGCTTCGCCAGCCACGGCGCCGAGCCTTACGGCGAGGCCGTCAGCCAGGCCGAGCATGCGCTGCAGTGCGCCACCCTGGCCGAACGCGCAGGCTGTTCCGACAGCCTGGTGATCGCCGCCCTGCTCCACGACATCGGCCACCTCTACGAGGACCCGGAACTGATCGAGGAACAGGACCTGCGCCATGAAGAGTTCGGCGCCAGCCTGCTGCGCGAGCTGCTGCCCGAATCCGTCTGGCAGCCGATCCGCCTGCACGTTGCCGCCAAGCGCTACCTCTGCGCGGTCGATCCGGCGTACCACGCCGGCCTGTCCTGGGCCTCGCGGCAGAGCCTGGCGCTGCAGGGCGGGCCGTTCGACGAGCGCGGCGCCAGCGCCTTCCTCAACGCGCCCTTCTCCCAGGACGCACTGACCTTGCGCCGCCTGGACGACCTGGGCAAGGACCCGGCCATGCGCACGCCGGAGCTGGAACACTTCTTCCCGCTGCTCGAACGCCTCCTGCGAGTTGATCGGCATCAGGCAAGGGTGCGCGCGGCGAGTTAAGCTCAAAGGCATGGCGATGGACCTTTTCCCTGTGGGGCGAGGTCCATCTTTGGGTACGTACCGCAGAAGGACACCACCATGCCGACACAACGCCTCCAGGAAGAACTCCAGGCCCTGCGCGACCAGCTGGAACGTCAGCCGCCGCTGAACGCGGAAGAGCGCGAATCGCTGCAAGCCCTGATCAAGGACATCGAACTGCAGCTGGCCAACGAAGAGGCGCTGGCCGACGAGACCCTGATGGACAACGTCAACCTGGCTGTGGAGCGCTTCGAGGCAAGCCATCCGACACTGGCCGGCACGCTCCGCTCCATCGTGCAAAGCCTGGCGAACATGGGGATCTGAGCCCGGCTTTTGCGCCCAGCAGACATGAAAAACCCGGCTTCGGCCGGGTTTTTCGTATCTGCGTTTTACTGCCGCCTTACTGACGCACCAGGCGGCGATTATCCGGCTGCACGGCGTCGCTGCTGCGGTAGGGGTTGATGTCCAGCCCGCCGCGGCGCACATAGCGTGCGTAGACGGTCAGGCGGGTCGGCTGCAGCAGGCGCTGCAGGTCGAGGTAGATGCGCTCGACGCACTGCTCGTGGAAGTCCTGGTGCTGGCGGAACGAAACCACGTAGGCCAGCAGGCTCGCGGCATCCAGCGCCGGGCCGGTGTACTCGACGACCAGCGTGCCCCAGTCCGGCTGGCCGGTGACCGGGCAGTTGGATTTGAGCAGATGGCTGTAGAGCACTTCGTCGACGCGACGGGTGTCGTCGCAGCGCAGCAGTTCCGGGCGCGGGTGGTCGTAGCTGTCCACGGCAAGGTCCAGGTCGTCGATGCAGGTACCCTCGACCACGGCCACGCCCTCGCTCGCCACGTCGTCCAGGCTACGCACGCGCACACCGACCGGCGCCCCGGCGGCGGCGGACAGGTCGCGCTCCATCACCGCGCGCACGGCCTCGAAGCTGTCGAAGGCGGTCTGGTTCAGCGAGTTGAGGTAGAGCTTGAAGGACTTGGACTCGATGATATTCGGCGACTGCGCGGGAATGGCGAATTCGCCGATGGCCACCACCGGCTTGCCCGAGGCGGTCAGCCAGGACAGCTCGTAGCAGTTCCACAGGTCCACGCCCTGGTAGGGCAGCGTTTCGGCGGTCAGGCCCAGCTCCGCCCACTTGGTGGTGCGGGAGATCGGGAACAGCAATTCCGGCGCGTAGGTGGAGACGTATTCGCTGGATTTGCCCAGGGGCGAGTGTTCGGCGGGATGCTGCATGGAAAGACCTGCTGGATCGGCGATGCGGATGGTGGCGCGAGGCGGCGAGTGTATACAAATCCGCCTCGTCTTTCAGCAGCCGGCGGACGAGCCGAATGCCGAGACGGCGTACCCCGTAGGAGCGAGCTTGCTCGCGAACCGCCCAGGCACCGAGCCCACCGGGACGTTCATTCGCGAGCAAGCTCGCTCCTACGAAAAGCGTCAGAACCACATCCGCACACCCGCGACCCAGTAGCCCTCCTCGTCATCCTCGCCCTCGGCGCGGGCAATATCGCCGCTGCGGCCGTAGGTCTTGCTCCAGACGTAGCCGAAGTACGGCGCGAATTCCCGGCGCACCTCGTAGCGCAGGCGCAACCCGGCCTCCAATTCGCTACCGCCGGCGCCCACGCCAATGTCGCGATCATCGGCCAGCGCCAGGTTGTATTCCAGCGAGGGTTCCAGGATCAGGCGCTGGGTCAGCAGCAGTTCGTACTCGGTTTCGAGGCGCAGTGACGGATCGCCGCGTTCGCTGAGGAACAGGTTGGCGTCCACCTCGAACCACTGCGGCGCCAGCCCCTGGATGCCCAATACCGCATACGTGCGCGACGGCCCCGGCTGGTCGTCATGGCGCACACCCACCTGCCAGTCCCAGAAGTCCGCGACCATGCGCTGATAGAGCAGTTGCACCTCGTTGTCGGTGGTCGGGCCGCCGGCGTCGCGCTCGCCTTCCAGCTTGAGGCGCAGCTTCTGATAATCGCTGCCGTACCAGCCCTGGGCTTCCCAACCCAGCGCCTGGTCGTTGCCGTGGAAGCGGCTTTCCAGGCGCTGGATCAGCAGCGAGCCCATGGGCATGTCGTCCATCTCGGCACTTTCGGCGGGCAAGGCCAGGCCCAGGGTCGCCGCGCAGGCCACCGTTGCTATGCGTTTCATGGCGGTTCCTCAGAGGCTGGCGCTGGCGGGAGCCGGCTCGACTATGACCTTGCGCATCATGCCGGCGGCCATGTGGTAGATCAGATGGCAGTGGAAGGCCCATTCGCCCAGGGCATCGGCGGGCACGTCGACGTCCAGGGTGCTGCCCGGCGTCACGCTGACCACATGCTTGAGCGGGTTGAAGCGGCCGTTACCCTTGTCCAGCTGCATCCACATGCCATGCAGGTGCATGGGGTGGGTCATCATGGTGTCGTTGACGAAGCGGATGCGTACGCGCTCGCCGTAGGTCAGGCGGACAGGTTCAGCCTCGGAGTACTTCCTGCCGTCGATGGACCAGAAGTAGCGTTCCATGTTGCCGGTCAGGCGGAACTCGATGGTGCGGTCCGGCGCGCGGTAGTCGGCATAGGGGCGCATGGCCTTGAGGTCCGCGTAGACCAGCAGGCGATTGCCCGGCTCGGCCGGTTGCGGCGTCAGGCCACTGCCCGGTGCGTAGTCGGATTTCGGCGCGGCCATGCTCGAGTGATCCATGCCGGCCATCTGCGAATGATCCATACCAGCCATGCTGGAATGATCCATTGCCGCCATGTCCGTGCCTTTCGACTCAGCCATCGCCATGCCGCTGTGGTCCATTCCTTCATGGTTCATACCCATGTCGGCCATGCTCAGCAGCGGTCGTTCGCGCAGCGCGGGCACCGCGGCCACCAGACCTTCGCGGGGTGTGAGGGTGGCGCGAGCGTATCCGCTGCGGTCCATCGCCTCGGCGAAGAAGGTGTAGGCGCGGTCCTCCTTCGGCTGGACTATCACGTCATAGGTCTCCGCCACGGCGATACGCAGTTCGTCCACGCTAACCGGCTGCACATCGTTGCCGTCGGCCTGCACTACGGTCATTTTCAGGCCGGGAACGCGCAGGTCGAAGTAGCTCATGCCCGAGCCGTTGATGATGCGCAGGCGCACGCGCTCGCCGGGCTTGAACAGGCCGCTCCAGTTCTGCTCGGAGTCCTGGCCATTGACCAGGAAACGGAAGCCGGTGATGTCGGCGATGTCCGTTGGCGTCATGCGCATGCCGCCCCAGTCCAGGCGGTCGCGCAGGGTCGCCATGAAGCCATTGGCGCTGGAGTCGGCGATGAAATCACCCAGCGTGCGCTGGTTGCGGTTGTAGTAGTCGCTCTGTTTCTTCAGGTTGGCGAACACGGTTTCCGGCCGGGTGTCGTGCCAGTCGGCCAGCAGCAGGGTGTACTCGCGGTCGTAGCGGTATGGCTCGCGCGCTTTTGGCTCGATCACCAGCGGGCCGTACAGCCCCTCGATCTCCTGGAAGTCGCTGTGGGCGTGGTACCAGTAGGTGCCGGACTGTTTCACGGTGAAGCGATAGGTGAAGGTTTCGCCGGGCTTGATGCCGGGGAAGCTGATCCCCGGCACGCCGTCCTGGGTGTAGGGCAGAATCAGCCCGTGCCAGTGCAGCGAGGTATCGCGGTCGAGGGTGTTGGTCACGCGCAGCTCGACGTCCTCGCCCTCCTTGAAGCGCAGTTCGGGCGCGGGCGTCTGCCCGTTTACCGTGAGCGCCTTGCGAGCGCCGTCGGACAGCTTCAGCTCGCCCTCGCCAATCGTCAGGTCATACACGCCCGCCTGCACCATCAACGGTGCCAGCAGCAGCGCCCCCAGAGCCCATTCCCTTGCGCGGATCATCGCAGCGCTCCCGCTCAGGGCTTGACGGTCAGTTTGCCGACCATGCCGGCCTGGTAGTGCCCCGGGATGTTGCAGGCGAACTCCAGGCTGGTGGCCTTGCTGAAGGTCCAGGTCAGCTCGGCGGTCTTGCCGGGCTCGACCAGCACGCTGTTGGGGTCGTCGTGCTTCATCATCGGCATATCGCCATGGCCCATCTTGCTATGGTCCATCTTGCTATGGCCCATGGAGCCGGGGTCCATCTTGCTCATGTCGTGCATGCCGGTGGGGGTGAGCATCCCCGAGTCCATCATCTGCTGCATTTCCTTCTGGTGACCGGCGTGCATGGCGGCGCTGCCCAGGTTGAACTCGTGCAGCAGGCTGCCGGTGTTGTGGATGACGAAACGCACGGTCTCGCCCGGCTTCACGTCGATGCTTTCCGGCTCGAAGAACATCTCGCCCAGCTTGATCTCCACGGTGCGGGTGGCCTGGGTAGCCTTGGCCGGCTTGCCGAAGTCATAGCCGTGCCCGGCATCGGCCAGGGCCGGCAGGCTGATGGCGGCGGCAAGGCCGAGGGCGGAAACTTGGAGCAGATGGCGCAGGGACATGGCGAATCTCCTTTCTGGAATGTTGGCCATGGTCGCTGTCGGCGGCTGAGGGTTACCTGTCGGGAAGATTACAACTCTGTCAGCTTGGCGCTCACCCGCCCGGCACGGGGTATAAAGAGGGCGAAAAAAAGCCCGCCGAAGGGCGGGCAAGGGGCAGCACGATGAATCGGATTCAGCAGGCCTGGCGCGCCGTGGCGGCCTGTTCCTGCATGCGCTGGAAGGTGATGTCCCCTCCTCCGTCGGCCAGGACCGGCGTAGCGGGGAAGAACAGCACGGCAAACAGCGTGGAGATGATCAGGTGCATGGTGGGCTCCTCGATGGCGCTGGAGAATGAACACATCGCCAGTGTGCAATGCCGACCCTGTCAGTTCGCTGACCGTCCCATTACCCTGATGACAGCCGCGCCCCAAAGCACCTGAATGGATATCCGGATGAAACTCCTCATCGTCGAAGACGAACCCCGCATCGGCCAATACCTGCGCCAGGGCCTCAGCGAGGCCGGCTTCGCCGTCGACCTGAGCGCGGACGGTGACGAAGGCCTGCAACTGGCCCTGGCCGGTGAACATGACCTGCTGATCCTCGATGTGATGCTGCCCGGCCGCGATGGCTGGCAGATCCTCCAGGCAGTTCGCCAGACCGGCAGCGCCGTGCCCGTGCTGTTCCTCACCGCCCGTGATGCCGTGGAGGACCGCGTGCGCGGCCTGGAGCTGGGTGCTGACGATTACCTGGTGAAGCCCTTCGCCTTCGTCGAACTGCTCGCCCGCGTGCGTACTCTGCTGCGCCGCGGCGGCCAGCAGTTGCAGGAAACCACCCTGCAACTGGCCGACCTCGAACTGGACCTGCTGCGCCGCCGCGTGCAGCGCGCCGGCAAGCGCATCGACCTGACCGCCAAGGAGTTCGCCCTGCTGGAACTGCTGCTGAGGCGCCGCGGCGAGGTGCTGCCCAAGTCGCTGATCGCCTCCCAGGTGTGGGACATGAATTTCGACAGCGATACCAACGTCATCGAAGTCGCCATCCGCCGCCTGCGCGCCAAGGTCGACGACGACTTCCCGCAGCGCCTGATCCACACCGTGCGCGGCATGGGCTACGTGCTGGAAGAGCGTGAAGCATGAGCGCCCGCCTGTCCCTCGGCCTGCGCTTGAGCCTGCTGTTCGCCGGCTGCACCGCCGCCGTGTCGCTGATGGCGGGCATTGTTTTCAGCCGCGCCAGCGAGGCGCATTTCATCGAACTGGATCAGCAACTGCTGAGCGGCAAACTGGCGATCTTCCGCGATGTCCTGAAGGATGTCGGCAGCGCCGACGAACTTGCCCCGCATAACGCCGAACTGCGCCGCGAACTGGAACGCCATCCCGACCTCGGCCTGCGCCTGCAAGGCGCTGACGGGCAACGCTGGTTCTGGCAACTGCCGACGATGAACATGGCCAGCGACGAACCCCCTGCCTACCGCGAACTGCAAGCGCCATTGAATGCCGAGCGATCCGACGGCCCGCAACTGACGCTGATCCTCGACATCACCCACCACCAGCATTTCCTGCAGCGCATGCAGCGGCTGATCTGGATGACCATGGGCTTCTCCGCCCTGGCCACCGCGCTGCTGGGCGCCTGGGCCGCCCGCGCCAGCCTGAAGCCTCTGCGGCGCATGAGTGAAGTGGCGGCACAGGTCAGCGCGCACTCGCTGACCACTCGCCTGGATGCCGGGCAGATGCCGCAGGAACTGCGCGGTCTGGCCGGCGAGCTGAACGCCATGCTGGCGCGGTTGGAAGAAGCCTTCCAGCGCCTGTCAGCCTTCTCCGCCGACATCGCCCACGAGCTGCGCACGCCGCTCACCGGGCTGCTGACCCAGACACAGGTGGTGCTGTCGCGCACGCGCAGCCTGGAGGAATACCGCGAGGCGCTGCACGGCAACCTGGAGGAGCTGGAGCGGCTCACCGCGATGGTCAACGACATGCTGTTTCTGGCCAAGGCCGACCACGGCCTGCTCACGCCCAATAGCCAGCCGCTGGCGCTAGCCGGCGAGGTGGACGAGTTGCTGGAGTTCTACGGGCCATTGGCGGAGGAGAAGTCGATTCGCCTGGAGCGTGATGGCGAGCTGTCCGTACAGGGCGACCGTGCCTTGCTGCGCCGGGTGCTGGCCAACCTGCTGGACAACGCGCTGCGCTTCACCCCGGACGGCGGGCAGATTCGCGTGCGCCTGGAACCGGACCGCCTGAGCGTGGAGAACCCTGGCCGGGAAATTCCCGCCGAGCGCCTGCCGCGCCTGTTCGATCGCTTCTACCGCGCCGACCCTGCTCGCCGCGAAGGCCAGGGCGAACATGCCGGATTGGGGTTGGCTATCTGCCGGTCCATCGTGCGGGCCCATGGCGGGGAGATTCGCTGTGAGTCGGCCGACGGGTGGACGCGGTTCGTTATCGAGTTTCCGAAAAGCCACTCCCTGTAGGAGCGAGCTTGCTCGCGAACTGATTCACCGGCAGCTCTCGCGCTGGGCGGTTCGCGAGCAAGCTCGCTCCTGCAAGAGCCGGGTCCCGCTGGGGAATCAGATTTGCCTACCTCAAAAAGAAAAAAAAGGCCCCAACCGGGGCCTTTTTCATCAGCGCAACGAGCCGCTCACTGGCGCATGCCGCGCCCACTCACCAGCAGGCGCACGCAGAAGACGTACAGCAGCACGGTCGCCACCAGCATGAAGATCACCGCCGTGCCGATGCGGATGTCGGACACGCCGAGGATGCCGTAGCGGAAAGCGTTGACCATGTGCAGGATCGGATTGGCCAGCGACACCGTCTGCCAGAACGGCGGCAGCAGCGTGATCGAGTAGAACACCCCGCCCAGGTAGGTCAGCGGCGTCAGCACGAAGGTCGGGATGATCGAGATGTCGTCGAAGTTGCGTGCGAACACCGCATTGACGAAGCCGCCCATGGAGAAGATCGCCGCTGTCAGCACCACCACCAGCACGGTGATGCCCAGGTGGTGGATCTGCAGGTCGGTGAAGAACAGCGACAGGATGGTGACGATCACGCCCACCGCCAGGCCGCGCAGCACGCCGCCGCAGACGAAGCCCAGGAGGATAGTGTGCGGCGATACCGGCGAGACCAGCAGCTCCTCGATGTTGCGCTGGAACTTGCTGCCGAAGAAGCTCGACACCACGTTGCCGTAGGAGTTGGTGATCACCGACATCATGATCAGCCCCGGCACGATGTACTGCATGTAGGTGAAGCCGCCCATGTCGCCGATCTGCCGGCCGATCAGGTTGCCGAAGATGACAAAGTACAGAACCATGGTGATCGCTGGCGGCAGCAGGGTCTGCGGCCAGATGCGCAGGAAGCGGCGGACTTCGCGGTAGACGATGGTGTTGAGGGCGACCCAGTTGGCGCGCAGTTCGTGACTCATACCGCCACCTTCGACAGATTCTTCTCCACCAGCGACACGAACAGTTCCTCCAGGCGGTTGCTCTTGTTGCGCAGGCTCAGCACCTGATGGCCCTGGGCATTGAGCTGGACGAACAGGCCGTTGATGCCCAGCGACTTGTCC
The DNA here is from genome assembly GCF_057444315.1 of Pseudomonas sp. PVC-3-1. Lineage (NCBI taxonomy): Bacteria > Pseudomonadati > Pseudomonadota > Gammaproteobacteria > Pseudomonadales > Pseudomonadaceae > Pseudomonas > Pseudomonas sp. PVC-3-1. Next base: position 3,264,076 of record NZ_CM172023.1, on the reverse strand, counting down.
ACCTGCACTTCCAGGGTGTGGTCATCCACCAGGCGCACCGGATAGCCATCGAGCTTCGGCGCCTCGCTCAGGGTGCCTTGCAGGTCGAGGTAGAAGGTCTCCACGTGCAGTTTGCTCAGCAGCTTGCGCATGCTGGTGTTCTCCACGATGGTGCCGTGGTCGATGATCGCGATGTTGCGGCACAACTGCTCGGCTTCCTCCAGATAGTGCGTGGTGAGGATGATGCTGATGCCTTCGCCATTGAGCTCGGTGAGGAAGTTCCACATCGAGCGGCGCAGTTCGATGTCCACGCCGGCGGTGGGTTCGTCGAGGATCAACAGGCGCGGCTCGTGTACCAGTGCGCGGGCGATCATCAGACGGCGCTTCATGCCGCCGGAGAGTTCGCGGGAAGCGGAGTTGCGCTTGTCCCACAGGCCCAGCTGGGTCAGGTATTTCTCGGCGCGGCCCTTGGCCACGCTCATCGGGATGCCGTAGTAGCCGGCCTGGGTGACGACGATGTCGAACACCTTCTCGAACTGGTTGAAGTTGAACTCCTGGGGCACTACGCCCAGGCAGCGCTTCAAACCGTACGGGTCCTTGTCCAGGTCATGGCCGAACACGTTCACTGTGCCGCTGGTCTTGTTCACCAGGGTGGAAAGGATGCCGATGGTGGTAGATTTGCCGGCGCCGTTGGGGCCCAGCAAGGCAAAGAAATCGCCCTCGGCGACGTCCAGATCGATGCCCTTGAGGGCCTGGAAGCCGTTGCCGTAGGTCTTCGTCAGTTGACGGATGGACAGCGCGGAACTCATGGGTTTTCCCGTTGAAAGTCGGTGGAAAGACGCATGTCTTTGGAAAAAGGCCTGCTTGATAAGGGTACGCCGCGAGGATTGCAACCTCTGCGGCACGCGCAGGCATTCAGGTCAGATCGGTCATCACTGCGTCACGGTAGGCCGGGCGCGCCTTCAGGCGCTCGTACCAGGCCGCGAGATGCGGCTGTGCCGGGCGCTCGATGGGCATTTCGAACCAAGCATAGATGAAGCAGCCCAGCGGAATGTCACCGATGCCGAATTGTTCGCCGGTGAGGTACGGCTGTTTCGCCAGGGTCGCTTCGGGAATGGCCAGCAGGTTGGCGCAGATGTCGATGGCGGCCTGGATGGCGGCCACGTCGCGCTGCTCCGGCGGCGTGCGCACGGTTCCCCAGAACACGGTGCGGAACGGCGTGGCGAGGGACGAGGTGGTCCAGTCCATCCATTTCTCGGCGCTGGCGCGCTGCTGCAGGTCCTGCGGATACAGGTCCGGGGCGTAGCGCGCGGCAAGGTAGCGGACGATGGTGTTGGACTCCCAGAGCACGAAGCCGTCGTCGTCCAGGGTCGGCACCACACCGTTGGGGTTCAGCGAGCGGTAGGGCTCGTCGTTGACCAGGCCGAAAGCGCCGCCGGCGTCGATCCGTTCATAGGCCAGACCGGCCTCTTCCGCGCACCAGAGCGCCTTGCGCACGTTGGAGGAATTCTTCCGGCCCCAGATCTTGAGCATGCTGCGCCTCTCTTGTTGTCGTCATCGGATGAAGCCACGGCTTGAAGACGTGACTTCGGATGACGGCACCCTACCGGCAACGGCGCGAGGAAAAAAGACACAGCTACTGATGGTCACTATCGATTGCGTTCATGCTTTAGCGGCTTCGCTGCGCATGTCGCCCTGCAGCGGCGCGTCCTCGCCCATGAACAGGTGCGGGTAGCATTGCTTGAGGTAGCCGAAGAAGAATTCCTCGGGTACGTCGGGGAACTGGCCGTGGTCGCGCAGGTACTCCATGTGCCGCTCACCGTCGCGGTTGAACGGGTGGAAGACGCTGTCGGTGCGCCCGTCGAACTCCAGCGGCAGCACGCCGAAGGCCTCGCACAGGCCGATGTCGAAGGCCGGCGTAGCCTTGACCCAGCGCCCCTCGAGGAACAGCTCGGTGTAGCCGTGCATCGCGAACACTTCGCTGCGCAGCAGTTCCAGCAGGCGCGGCGTGGCCAGGTGGTTCTTCACGTCGGCCAGTCCGATGCGCGCGGGGATACCGCAATAGCGGGCGCAGGCCGCCAGCAGCGTGGCCTTGGGCACGCAGTAGGACTGCCCGGTTTCCAGCGCATGGCTGGCCTTGAGCGTCTGCGGGTCGCGGCTGAACACGTACGGGTTGTAGCGAACCTTGTCGCGCACCGCGTAATACAGCGCCACCGCCTGCTCCAGCGGGGTGCCGCCGTCGCCACGGTGATTTAGAGCGAACTCGATCACCCCCGGGTGGTCACTATCCACGAAGCGGCTGGGCTTGAGGTATTGCTGCATGGCGCTGTCTCCGGGCTGGTCGTCCTTGATGTCGCCACCAGTCTAACCAGCCGGATCGGCTACCCGACAAGGCGATCCGGCCAAGCTGTCCGGCCATGCGGCCATCGGTCCGATTCGCCCAGCTAAGCTTCCGTTGCAAGGTGGAGGGGCCCCGACCGGGAACACCTGCCGCCATGTTCGCGCACTCTCGTCACCAAGCCCGCCACGGCCTGCGGTTGCCGGAGCTGGCTGTCATGGAGGAATCCGCATGCTACTCGTCTGGTTACTCGTCCTGATCCTCGGCGTTGCCTGGCTCGCGCACCGCCGCGCCGCGCCCCTGAAGGCACTTGGCATCGTCGCCGTGTACCTTGCATTGATGAGCCTGTTCAGCCACGCCCACGGCTGGATGGTGCCGTTGTGGCTGCTCTGGGCGGTAGTCGCGGTGACCATTCTCGCCACCGACCTGCGCCGCAGCCTGTTCACCTCGCGGCTGTTCGCCTGGTTCAAGAAGACCCTGCCGCCGATGTCCGAGACCGAACGCGAGGCCATCGAGGCCGGTACCGTCTGGTGGGATGGCCAGCTGTTCAGCGGCCGCCCGGACTGGCACACCCTGCTGGCCTACCCCCGTGCGCAACTGACTGAGGAGGAGCAGGCGTTCGTCGACGGTCCCACCGAGCAGCTCTGCGCGATGATCAACGATTACCAGGTCGGCAAGGACATGGACCTGCCGCCCGAAGCCTGGGCTTACATCAAGAGCCAGGGCTTCTTCGGCCTGATCATTCCCAAGGAATATGGCGGCAAGGGCTTCTCCGCCTTCGCCCACTCCCAGGTGGTGATGAAGCTCGCCACCCGCAGCGGCGACCTTGCCTCTACGGTGATGGTGCCCAACTCCCTCGGCCCGGCCGAACTGCTGCTGCACTACGGCACCGACGCCCAGCGCCAGCGCTACCTGCCGCGCCTGGCCACTGGCGACGAGATCCCCTGCTTCGCCCTGACCAGCCCGCAGGCCGGTTCCGATGCTGGCGGCATGACCGACGTCGGCGTGGTCTGCAAGGGCCAGTGGGAAGGCCAGGAAGTCATCGGCCTGCGCCTCACCTGGGAGAAGCGCTACATCACCCTAGGCCCGGTGGCCACCCTCCTCGGTCTGGCCTTCAAGTGCCATGACCCGGACCACCTGCTGGGCGAGGAGGAAGACCTCGGCATCACCCTGGCGCTGATCCCCACCGATACCGACGGCGTGCAGATCGGCCGCCGCCACGTGCCGCTGGGCGCCGCCTTCATGAACGGCCCCAACTCCGGCAAGGATGTGTTCGTGCCGCTGGACTACATCATCGGCGGCCAGGAGATGATCGGCAAAGGCTGGATGATGCTGATGAACTGCCTGTCGGTGGGCCGCTCCATCTCCCTGCCGGCAGTCGGCACCAGCGCCGCCAAGGCTGGCAGCTACGTCAGCGGCCGCTACGCCCAGGTGCGCGAGCAGTTCAACGTGCCGCTGTCGGCCTTCGAAGGCATCCAGGAAGCCCTCGCCCGCATCGGCGGCAATGCCTGGATGATGGACAGCGCACGCATCCTCACCGCCAACGCAGTGGACCTGGGCGAGAAGCCCTCGGTGCTCTCGGCCATCCTCAAGTACCACCTCACCGAACGCGGCCGCGAGTGCATCGCCCACGCGATGGATATCCATGGCGGCAAGGGCATCATCCTCGGCCCGAACAACTACCTGGGCCGCTCCTGGCAGGCTGCGCCGATCTTCATCACCGTCGAGGGCGCCAACATCCTCTCGCGCAATCTGATGATCTTCGGCCAGGGCGCCATCCGCTGCCATCCGTACGTACTCAAGGAAATGGAGCTGGCCCGCCGCGAGGATCAGGACCAGGCCGAGCGCGAGTTCGACGAACTGCTGCTCAACCACATCGGCTTCGCCGTCAGCAACGCCGCCAGCAGCCTGTTGCTGGGCCTGGGCTTCGGCAGCTTCGACCAGGTGCCGGGGGACCGTATCAGCCGTCCGTACTACCGTGCGCTGAACCGCCTCGCCGCATCCTTCGCCCTCCTCGCCGACTTCAGCATGATGATGCTCGGCGGCGAGCTGAAGCGCCGCGAACGCCTGTCCGCGCGGCTGGGCGATGCGCTCAGCCACCTGTACCTCGGCTCCGCCGCACTCAAGCGCTATCACGACCTGGACAACCCGGACTACCTGCACCCGCTGCTGCACTGGGCCATGGAGGAGAACCTGGAGAAGGCCGAAGCGGCGCTGGCCGACCTGATCGACAACTTCCCCAACCGCGCCTTCGCCTGCCTGCTGCGTGTGCTGGTGCTGCCACTGGGTCGTCGCCACCGTGGCCCGAGCGACGCGCTGGACGCCGAGATTGCCCACATCCTCGGCCGCCCGCTGAGCGACCCGGCATTGCAGGCAATCCTTGCCGGCGCCCACCTGCCCACGGGCGCGGATGATCCGGTGGCCAAGCTCACCACCGCCTACGACCAGCTTGCCGTCGCTGCACCCTTGCAGAAGAAGCTGCACAAGGCCCTCAAGGAGCATGGCGTGGCGCCCAAGCCGGGGCAGTCGCCCATCGACGCAGCCCTCGAGGCTGGCATGCTGGAAGCGGCCGAAGCGCAAACCCTGCACGCCGCCGAACGCGCACGCCGCGCGGTGATCGACGTGGACGACTTTTCCAAGGAAGAACTGACTGGGAAACACCCCGTCCACGAAGAGGCACGCACGGAGAAACCGGCCCGCAAGCCGACCACCTCGGCGGAGTAACTGTCACGCTTCACGCACGGGGCGCCTTCGGGCGCCCTTCTTTTGTCCGACGCAAAGCAATGCCGGTTCGGGCTATCGGGTGCACACTGCAGCAATCACCGCAATGGAGAACCGCACCATGCGTCGATCCCTGCTTCTCGTCCTGGCAATGGTGCTGGTTGGCAGCGCCCAGGCCGACCCCTGGCTCTACCCCAGCCGGCAACGCCCGGCGCCGCCACCCAGCCCGGTCATCGACCCAATCCAGCAACAGCAGGACAGCCTGCGCCGCCAGCAGCAGCTGCGGCAAAACCAGCTGGACAGCCAGCGCCTCAACTACGAGGACCAGCGCCTGCAGATGCAGCAGCAGGACCTGCAGCGCCAGCAGGACAACCAGCGGCGCTGGAACGAGCAGCGGCGGCAGAGCGACCAGATGATCCAGCGGCAGAAGAGCGACCTGCAGCAACAGCAGTTGCAACAGCAGCAGCGCATCATCGACCAGCAGCGCCAGCAGATCGACAACCAGCGCCGGCAGATCCAGATGCGCCCGCTCCGCTGATCGACCCGGCGGCAGCAGCGGCGAAACCCGATATACTCCCCGGCCGTTTTAATCCAGCTCCAGAGGAACTCCCATGGCCAGTGCCTATCTCGACCACCATATCGCCCTGCTCAACCACCTGCGCATGATTCTTGGCGCCCTGGGTGAAGCCGAGCAGGTACCCGAGGACAACCACGGCCTGTTCCTCGAGCGCTTCGACGAACTGCTGGCGGAACTGCCGCGCGACCCGGAAGGCGCTCAGTACCTGGGCCAGGACCTGATCAGCCAGATCTTCCACCGCTACCCGCAGATCGCCCACCTGATCCCGCGCGACCTGCTGTGGTTTTTCGGCGGTGACTGCCTGCACTACATGCCCGACGAAGAGCTGCAGATGTACCAGCAGTTGGACGAGCGTCGCTTCGAGGCCGAGGAGAACGGCGAGCCCTTCGACTGGAACCGCGAGAAGCAGGTCCTAGCCCTGCCGGACGACGCGCCGAAGCACTGATACAAACCGCCAGAATGAAAGAAGCCCGCATGATGCGGGCTTTTTCATGGGCGTTCCCCGGCGATTTGCTTCTTCTCCCGGCAAATGCCGATCTGTCTACCTCCCGTCGGCAAGCGCTGCGTTGCAGCCCGCGCGCCGCCTGCCCTTGCCTTCCGGACTAGTCCAAAACTCCCAGGCCGCCTGGGAGTATCGGCCGATGCGCATTCCGGGGGCCGTCCCCATAGTCGTGGCATGTAGCAGTAAAAGGCCAGCAGTCGAGGTCTGGCCACCACGCATGGACATGCACGGGAGAACATCATGACCATCCATAAGAAAATTGCGCCGCCAACGCGCCCCACCGCAGATGACACCAGCGCCCCATCCGTCACCACCGACCAGAACGATTACGCCCCCGGCAGCACTGCCACCATCACCGCCAGCGGCTTTGCTGCCGGCAGCACCGTGAAGATCGAGGTGGACCACGCCACCAGCCCCGGCGCCGACGGCATATGGGGCACCGCGGACGACGTACTCAACACCAACGCCGGTGCCGGCCACGATCCCTGGTACGTGACCGACGGCGGCGCCGGCGACCTGGACGGCCAGGTCAACGGCAGCGTCACCACTTCCTGGTACGTGGACCCGGACGACTCGGCCGGGGCGCGATTCCTGCTCTCCGCCTCCAGCGGCGGCGCTACGGCAACCGCCACCTTCACTGACGCCGGCCCCACCGTCGTGGCGACCGGCGTGACCGTTACGGTCGACGAAACTGCCGGCCTGCAGAACGCCACGGCAAGCCCCAGCCCGGCAGGCGACGCGAATGACAACGACATCCTCCTGACCTCCCTGCCGGCCGCGTTCACCGCCCGTCTCACCGCCCTCGGCGCCGGCACCGCCTCGGGTGCCGCCCTGAGCGGCTACACCGGCGCGGCCGGCAACACTGGCAGCAATGCCTTCACCATCAGCGCGGCACCCGGTGGCGCCATCACTGACATCCTCTTCACCGGCAGCAATGGCGCGCCGCTCAATGGCCTGGACAGCGGCCTGGACACCCTCGCCGGCGTCGACATCCTGCTCTACACCGACAGCACCAACAACAACGTGCTCGTCGGGCGTGCCGGCAGCGCTTCAGGCGCCATCGTGTTCGCCGCCTACATCGAGGAAACCGGCTCGCCGGTCAGCGGCGGCAAGATCTGGACGGTGGAATACCAGCCCCTCAAGCACCCCAACGGCAGCAACCCGGACGATGCCCTCGACCTGCTGAACAAGGTCTACATCGGCACCAGCCAGGACCTGACCTTCAGCCTGGCCGACGCCCCATCCGGGCAGAACCTGTTCCTGATGTTCACCACGGCGAACCCGACCACGGTCACTGAAAACGGAGTGGTGCGCATCACCGACCCGACCATCATCGCCACCGGCAAGGACCCGGCCAACCAGTCCACCGGCGCCAACATCACCACCGGCGATACCATCAACACCAGCCAGGCTGGCGGCCCGACCACCTTCGGCACCAACAACCAGATGATCGTCGAGCAGGAAGGCATCCGCTTCACCTTCGTCACCGGTGCCCGGCAGAACGTGACCATTCCCAACCTGGACCAGAATGAAGCGGACATCGAGGCGAACATCGACTTCACCCAGATGTTCAACGCCAAGACCGCCAGCTTCGATGTGGTGCAGTTGCAGAGCGGCAAGAGCGCCATCGTCAAGATCAGCGCCTTCAGCACCGCCGCCGAATCAGGTACGAACTTCATCGACGGCTATGCCGGCGACACCGCCATTGCCATCACCAACGTCCGGGTCATCAATATCGCCACCAACGCGGTGGTGGAAAACTCCAACGGCACGGTGAACGATCCGACCATCGCCATCACCTTCAACGGCGGCGTGGCGACCATCACTGGCGTGCTGGCCGGCTACAAGATCGAATACACCACCACGGCGGACCACAACCGCGTGCTGGTCGAGAACGGCGCGGCGGTCGACGCCAAGGGCAATGACCACGCCGACTTCGACATCGGCGGCTTCAAGTTGCTGCAGGTGTCCACGGCGACGGCGGAAATCGGCTCGAAGATGATCTTCGAGGACGACGGCCCGAGCATCAGCACCACCGGCACCGAACCCACGCTGACGGTGGACGAAACCGTCCTCGCCACTGATGCCAGCCAGAGCTTCGCCGCCAACTTCACCTCGGCCTTCGGGGCCGACGGCGCGGGCACCCTGACCTACGCGCTGAGCGTGATTGCCGGCGCCTCGGGACTGGTGGACACAGCCACCGGCGAAGCGGTGAACCTGTCCATGAACGGCGCCGTGGTCGAAGGCCGCACGGCGGTCAGCAACGACCTGGTGTTCACCGTCAGCGTGGCCGCCAACGGCACCGTCACGCTCGACCAGATCCGCGCCGTGGTCCACCCCGACACCAACGATCCGGATGACTCGAAAACCCTCGCCTCCGACGACCTGGTGAAGCTCACCGCGACCAAGACCGACGGCGACGGCGACAGCGCCCAAGCCACCCTGAACATCGGCCAGAATCTGGTGTTCAAGGATGACGGCCCGAGCATCAGCACCACCGGCACCGAGCCGACGCTGACCGTGGACGAATCCGCCCTGGCCAGCGACGCCAGCCAGAGCTTTGCCGCCAACTTCACCTCCGCCTTCGGCGCCGACAATGCCGGTACCCTGACCTATGCGCTGAGCGTGATCGCCGGCGCCTCCGGGCTGACCGACACCGCCACCGGGCAGGCGGTGAATCTGTCGGTCAATGCCGGCGTGGTCGAAGGCCGCACGGCGGTCAGCAACGACCTGGTATTCACCGTCAGCGTGGCCGCCAACGGTACCGTGACGCTGGATCAGATCCGCGCCATCGTGCACGCCGACACCAGCAATCCGGATGACTCCCGCACGCTGACCTCCGACGACCTGGTGAAACTCACCGCGACCAAGACCGACAAGGACGGCGACAGCGCCCAGGCCACACTGAACATCGGCCAGAACCTCGTCTTCAAGGACGATGGGCCGAGCATCAGCACCACGGGCACCGAGCCGACCCTGACCGTGGACGAATCGGCCCTAGCCACCAACGATACCCAGGGCTTCGCCGCCAATTTCACCTCGGCCTTCGGCGCTGACGGCGCAGGCACCCTGACCTATGCGCTGAGCGTGATCGCCGGCGCCTCCGGGCTGACCGACACCACCACCGGGCAGGCGGTGAACCTCTCGGTCAACAACGGCGTAGTCGAAGGCCACACGGCGGTCAGCAACGACCTGGTGTTCACGGTGAGCGTCGACACCACCGGTAACGTCACCCTCGACCAGATCCGCGCCGTGGTCCACCCCAACACCAGCGATCCGGATGACTCGAAGACCCTCACCTCCGACGACCTGGTGAAACTCACCGCAACCAAGACCGACAAGGACGGCGACAGTGTCCAGGCCACGCTGAACATCGGCCAGAACCTGAACTTCAAGGATGACGGCCCGAGCATCAGCACCACAGGCACAGAACCCACGCTGACAGTGGACGAATCCGCCCTGGCAACCGATGCCAGCCAGAGCTTCGCCGCCAACTTCACCTCGGCCTTTGGCGCCGACGGCGCGGGCACCCTGACCTACGCGCTGAGCGTAATCGCCGGAGCCTCCGGGCTGACCGACACCGCCACCGGGCAGGCCGTGAACCTCTCGGTCAACAACGGCGTCGTCGAAGGCCGCACGGCTTCCAGCAACGACCTGGTGTTCACCGTCAGCGTCGCCGCCAACGGCACCGTGACGCTGGACCAGATACGCGCCATCGTGCACGCCGACACCAGCAATCCGGATGACTCCCGCACGCTGACCTCCGATGACCTGGTGAAACTCACCGCGACCAAGACCGACAAGGACGGCGACAGTGTCCAGGCCACGCTGAACATCGGCCAGAACCTGAACTTCAAGGACGACGGCCCGAGCATCAGCACCACCGGCACCGAGCCCACGCTGACGGTGGACGAATCGGCACTCGGCACCGATGCCAGCCAGAGCTTCGCTGCCAACTTCAGCTCGGCCTTCGGCGCCGATGGCGCGGGCACCCTGACCTATGCGCTGAGCGTGATTGCCGGTGCCTCCGGGCTGACCGACACCGCCACCGGGCAGGCCGTGAACCTCTCGGTCAACAACGGCGTCGTCGAAGGCCGCACGGCTTCCAGCAACGACCTGGTGTTCACCGTCAGCGTCGCCGCCAACGGCACCGTGACGCTGGACCAGATACGCGCCATCGTGCATGCCGACGCCAGCAACCCGGATGACTCCCGCACGCTGACCTCCGACGACCTGGTGAAACTTACCGCGACCAAGACCGACAAGGAGGGCGACAGTGCCCAGGCCACGCTGAACATCGGCCAGAACCTGGTGTTCAAGGACGACGGCCCGAGCGTCAGCCCCGCCGGCACGGAACCGGTGATGACCGTGGATGATTCCGACCTCAGCACCAACTCGCTGAAGGCCTTCTCCGCCAACTTCAACTCCTCGTTCGGCGCCGACGGAGCCGGCACCCTGACCTACACCCTGGGCTGCGTCTCGGGGGCCTCCGGGCTGACCGACACCGCCACCGGCCAGTCGGTGCTGCTCTCCCTCAACGGCACGGTGGTCGAAGGCCGTTGCGCCGTCAGCGGCGACCTGGTCTTCACCGTCAGTGTCAATGCCAACGGTGACGTCACCCTCGATCAGTTGCGCGCCATCGTCCACGACAACACCAGCGATCCCGATGACTCCAGGACCCTGAGCTCGGACAGCCTGGTAACCCTGACCGCGACCAAGACCGACAGGGACGGCGACAGCGCCCAGACGACGCTGAACATCGGCCAGAACCTGATCTTCAAGGATGACGGGCCGAGCATCAGCACCACCGGCGTCGAACCGACCCTGACGGTGGACGAAACCGTGCTCGCCACCAACGCCACGGCGAACTTCGCCGCCAACTTCACCTCAGCGTACGGCGCCGACGGAGCCGGCACCCTGACCTACACCCTGAGCGTGGTCGCCGGGCCTTCCGGCCTGGTCGACACGGCGACCGGCCAGGCGGTGAACCTGTCCGTCAACAACGGCGTGGTGGAGGGTCGCACCGCAGTCAGCAATGCACTGGTGTTTACCGTCAGCGCAGCCAGCAACGGTGACGTCACCCTCGACCAGTTGCGCGCCGTGGTGCATGCCAATACCAGCAACCCTGACGACAGCAGGACCCTCAGCGCGGACAACCTGGTGAAGCTCACCGGGACCATCACCGACAAGGATGGCGACAGCGCCCAGGCCACGCTGAACATCGGCCAGAACCTGATCTTCAAGGACGACGGACCGTCGCTGGCCTTCGGCAACATCGTCGGCACCGGCAGCACCCTGGCGCAGACCGGCTACTGGGACCATGCCTTCGGCGCCGACGGCAGTGGTGCTGCGGGGCTGGATATCGTCCTGGCGAACGGGCAGTTCACCCTGGTACGGCCCAACGGCACCACCACCACCGGGACCGGCACGCTCACCGAGCAATCGCCATCGCCGGACGCCAATGGCGCCTACCACTTCGCGGGCACCCTCACCGGCGACTTCGACAACAATGCCAGCACCGCCAACACCAGCGTGGACTACACCCTGACGGCCCTGGCGGATGGCACCTACACCCTCGACCTGGTGCAGGGCTTCAGCTCGACACTGGTGCTGAGCACCGCCAACGGCCAGCTCGGCGCCGGCGGCCCGGACCCGGTGCAGACGCTGACCATCGGCACTGACGCCGTGGTCTTCTTCGCCGCCAAGGCGCTGGCCCCGCAGACGGGGGCAAACAGCATCCTGACCGGTATCGGACAGGGCGCGACCGACCCCACCGAAGTGCAACTGCAGACCAACCCGCTGCCGTCATACATCGACGACCAGAAGGCCCTCAATGTCAGCACTTCCGGCATCGGCGTGAAGAACAACGTCCTCCAGGGCAGCGGTGCCGGCATTACCGCCGGTGACGACAGCTTCGTCGCCAACCCGCAGACCCTGCTGACCTCGGTGAAGGTCTTCATCGACAACTCGGTGGGTGGCTACGACCCGGCGACGGAGTCCCTGTATTACGTCGCCTACTACGACGACGGCACGACGTCCGGCGCGCCGATCAAAGTGCTGGCGGCCAACCTGCAGAACGAGTCCGGCGGGCAGAAGTCCTTCACCGTGCAGACAGTCGCCGGCAAGATGATCGACGCCATCCAGCTGACCATGGCCGAAGGCATGATCAAGGTCCCGACCATCCAGTTCATCCGGCAGGTCGAGAACCTGGCCAGCGACGTCAAGCTGTCGTTCAACGCCACGGTGACCGACGGGGACGGAGACACCGCCACCAGCTCCTTCACCACCAACCTGTTCGCCAACAAGGCCGCGGGCGGGACCTTCGATTACGTGCTGGCGGGCGTGACCGGCACCCGTGAGGCCTTCAACGTCGACCTGGCCCGCACCGAGAACAAGTACCAGGTCACCGGCTTCGACACCGCCGGCCAGCGTGACAAGCTGGTCCTCAACGGCGACGCCAGCTCCACCGTGCAGAACATCGACAACAGCGGCGCCGACAGCATCGTGACGATTCACGAGACCGGCGGGCAACTGACGACCATCACCCTGGTCGGCGTCGATATCCTCAACACCGACATCGTGCACGGCAGCGCCACTTAGTTCGCACGCGGGAAAGATGAGGGGGTGGTGTGGAAACCACCTCCTCATCGCTTTTAGAGCAGGGGAAACAGACCGCCGTCATCGCGGGGCGATACGTCAGTTATTGCGCAGCGACGACCCGTTGCCCTGCTGCGTGCGGTCGAGCTCCACCCAGGCGGATTCCGGCGGCTCTTCGCTGCCGCCGAGCCCGTGCTTGAGCGCATACATCAGCAGGTCCATGCGGTTGATCAGGTTGAGCTTCTGGTAGATGTTGCTCAGGTGGTTGTGCACCGTGTGCTCACTGATGCCCAGGCGCTCGGCGATGCTCATGTACTTCGCCGACGGGTCCTCGACGATGGCGCTGATCAACTCCCGTTCGCGCAGCGTCAGCCTGGCCTGTTTGGCCTGCTCGTGATTGCACCGGAGCGGCACATGCCCGCTGGCGGCATAGCCGGAAAGCCCACCCGCCCAGGCGCGGTCCAGGCCGATATCACGGTGGTGAACATTGACGATGGCCTGGATGATCGACTCGGTCGGGTCTTCCGCCAGGACGATGCCGCGCGCGCCCGCCTCTATCGCCTGGGCAACCGGGACAGCCTCGTACAACCCCTTGAGCACCAGCACCTTCATCTCTGCGCTGCGGGTCAATTCACCCATCACTTCCAGCGGGTCGAGGGCATCGGGAAAGAAGCTGAAGAAGATCACGTCGGGGCTCTGCTGGTCAGCCAGGTCGAGCGCGTAGGTGTAGGTCGTGGCCTGGCCACTGACCTCCATGTGCGGCTTCCTGGCGTTGATCAGGTCGTGCAAGCCGATCAGGACCAGCGGGCGGCAGTCGATCAGCATCACCCGTATCGTTTTTCCGTGGTCAGACATGGCTTTCTGACCCCCTCTGCAAATGGACTCGCGCGCTCCTTTCCATCGGCGTTTTTCTCACCGGGCCACAGCGATTGGAAGAAAGGCGAAAGCGCCGACAGGTTGTGGCAGTACCAGCCCCGGAGCTGGCGAATGGGGACTTCTTTGGCGCGGGCGAGGCCTCCACCCACTCGGTCAAGATAGGATTCCCCGGGCCGGGAAGAGCCATCGCGACGGCATGAGTACGAACATCTATCAACAAGTTGCACATGGCGCTGTGCTCCCTGGACCGGTCACCTGAGTCTAGGTCAGCCCGGTCCGCTACCCGCCTGGCCATCCGTCGACCAGCGGTTCGATTTGGCGGCAGACGGTAGCGCCCGCCCTTCCCTTCCCCGCGCGACAAACCTCGTCAAATCAATGAGTTGGATGCGTCTACGGCACGCCTGAGCCATCATCCGGCCGCAACCGGAATCGTCAATTAAACGACGAATGGCTTGGGGAGAATCACCCTAGGCAAAATCTCGTCAAAATCTCGTCAAAACTGACACCTGACAACCCGTAAAGGCGTGCAAAGACGACGGCCGGCAGCACGGTCTCCGTGTTCCGGCCGACAGTAATCGAACAGGGAGGCAGGGGCCGCAGGGCGCGCCGCACCCCTCCTGGGGAAATCAGGGGCGCGAGAAGTCCGTACTGGAACTGCCGGGGCTCAGCCAGCCATTGACGCTCTGCACACTCTCGATCGGCGGCTTGCCCGCCCAGCGATTGAGGGTGAAGACATTGCTGAGAAACTCGTACTGCGTCTTCAGCAGGTCCCGCCGCGCGCGGAACTCATTGCGCACCGCGGCAAGCACATCCACCGCGTTGACCATGCCGTAGCCCAGCGCCTTCTCCGCCGATTCCCGCGACTTGTGCGCGGAAACCAGGGCCAGGCGGTTGGCCTGGATCTTCTCGCCGTTGGAGTTGGCCGTGAGGTAGGCGCTGGTGATCTCCTTGACCACCCGCCGGCGGATTTCCTCTAGCTGCTCCTCGGCCACCAACTGGTCCTGATACAGGCCGCGTACCCGCGCCGAGGTGGAGCCGCCACTGTAGATCGGTACCTGCAGACCGACCCCGGCGACGTAGCTGTCGGTGCGCGGCGCCAGGGAGTTGTTGTAGCCCTCGTTGGTCTGCTGTGCGCTGAGGTTCAGGCTCAGCGTGGGGTAGTGTCCGCCCTTGCCGCTGCGCAGTGCCGCCTCCGCCGCCTCGACGCCACTCTGCCGCGCCTTGAGCGCCGGGTTGAGTGCGATGCCGTCGCGCACCCAGTTCTCCAGGCTCCGCTCCATGACCTGCAGGCGCACATCATCACGGACCCGGCTGAGCCGTTCCTTCACCGGCCGCCCGACGATCTCCGCCAACGCTTCGCGGCTGATGATGGCCTGGTTGCGCGCCTCCAGCTCCTGCGCCGCGAGCAGGTCCACCCGCGCCTGCAGGTCGAGCTGGTCGGTCACCAGGGCCAACTGCTTGGCGTACAGGGCATTGACCCGGTCCAGACTCTCCTGGGTGGTACGGCGCTCGGCGATCACCAGCTCCAGTTCGTCTTCGGCCGCCAGCGCGGTGAAGTAACGCCGCGCCAGCTCGACCGTGGCTTCCGCCTGAGCATCCAGCGCCTCATTCTCCGATTGCGCGGCCATGCTCTTGAACTTCTGGTAGTTCTCCCAGGCCGCCTTGTTGTAGAGGTACTGGCGCAGCACCAGGCTGTAGTTCTCGCTGTCGTAGCTCTCGTCGATGAAGTCGTTACGCTGGTGGATCTGGTTGGTTCCGGCGTTGAGCGACAACTGCGGCAGCAACACACCCATGGCCTCGCGCTGGTACTCCTTGCCCGCCTGCGCGTGGGCATAGGAGGCCAGTATCTGTGGGTCCTCCAGCCGCGCCTCGTGGTACAGGTGCAGCAGGTCGGTGGCATCGTCGGCAACACCGACCCCGCTGGATGCCTGCGCCGCTGCCGTTCCCGCCGCCAGCATGAGCGCACCCGCCAGCCAGATGGAAGATGCGTCCATGGTCATTCCTCGATCATCGATTGGGAAAGGGCGTTGCGCGCCGGCTGCATCAGGTACTGCAACAACGTGCGTTGCCCAGTGATGATCAGCACGTCCGCCGGCATGCCCGGCAGCAGCTTGCGCTCGCCCAGCGTGCGGGCCCCTTTTTCCGTGACCCGGACCCGCGTGAGGTAATAGGCGGCATTGGTCTTTTCACTGACCAGGCGGTCCGCCGAGACATTGATGACCTCGCCCTCGATCACCGGCGTGGTCGCACTGTTGAAGGCGCTGAAGCGGATATCGGCGCGCTTGCCGATGGCCACGCGGTCGATATCCACCGGCGGCACCTGGGCCTCGATGACCAGCTCGGACACCGAGGGCACGATATCCAGCAGCGGCGTCGCCGGCCGCACGACGCCTCCGACGGTATGTACCGTCATGCCGATCACCATGCCCGCGTCGGGCGCGCGGATGACGATGCGACCGAGGCGATCCTGCAGCGACGAGCTCTTTTCCCGCAGGTCGTAGATGCGCGTCTGCACCTCGGCCAGTTGCTTGGCGACCTCTGAACTGAAGTCCTTGTCGATCTGCAGGATCTGCAGCTGCGTTTCGTTGATCTGCAGGCGTGTGCGATTGATGCTGGAGCGGTGATCGGCGACTTCCGCGCGGATCATCCCCAGCTTGCGCTGCTGCTCCAGCAGGCGCTGCTTGTCGACGTACCCTTGCTTGAGCAGGTCGGACAGCTCGCCGATCTCGCCGCTGTAGGAGTTCGCCAACTGGACCTTCGCGCCGATCATCGATTGCAGCCCGTCGATCTGCTGGTTCAACTGGCCAATGCGCTCGCGCAGCACCGATATCTGTCCCTGCCGCGAACCCTGGCGGGCGTTGAACACCTGGGTCTCGCTCTGCCGCGCCTCTTCGCCGCGCGGGCTGGCCAGATCGCCGACACCGTCGAAGTCAATCGTCGCCTGGGCGTCGCGCTCGGCCTTCAACCGCGCCTCCATGGCTTCAGCCGCGATCAGTTGACTGCGAGTCATCTCGAACTCAAAGCGCAGCTGGGCATCGTCGAGCACGATCAGCGGATCGTCGCGCCTGACGATATCGCCGTCATGCACCAGCACTTCCTTGACGATGCCGCCTTCGGGATGCTGCACGGTCTTGCGGTAGGCCTGCACCGTCACTACCCCCGGCGCGTAGACGGCACCATCCAGCGGTGCCAACGCTGCCCAGGTGCCGAACAGGCCGAAAGTCACCGTGACGATGACCAACCCCAGGCGGCGGACCTTGACGTCCGAAACCGGCAAATCGGCGAAGCTTTCAATTGGATGACTGGGCATCGACGTCACCCTTGCGGGTATCCACAGGAGCGATGCTGGCGCCGGCCGGCATTGGCCGCTGCTGCACCTGTTGCTGCTGTTTGGCGGTGAGTTCGGCCAGAACCTGGTCGCGGGAACCGTAGAGCGTGACGGTGCCATCGTTCATCAGCATCAACCGGTCGAGCTGCGCAACCAGGTTGGTGCGGTGGGTGATGACGAAGACAGTCGCGCCGGTCTGCTTGAGCTGGTGGATGGCCGCTGCCAGGGCTCGATCACCGACGTCGTCGAGATTGGAGTTGGGCTCGTCCAATACGATCAGCCGCGGGCTGCCGTACAACGCTCGGGCCAGGCCGATGCGTTGGCGCTGCCCGCCGGAGAGCATCAGCCCTTCACTACCGATGACGGTGTCGTAGCCATCGGGCAGCAGCAGGATCATTTCGTGGACGCCGGCAATTTTCGCCGCCTGGATGACCTTCTCCGAATCCACTTCGTTGAATCGGGCAATGTTCTCGCCGACGGTGCCCTCGAACAGCTCAATGTCCTGGGGCAGGTAACCAATGTGCGGGCCGAGGTCATGCTTGTTCCAGGTGCTGATGTCCGCGCCATCCAGCCGGACCACTCCGTGCAGTGGCGGCCAGACGCCCATCAGCGCCCGCACCAGGGTCGACTTGCCCGCCGCGCTCGGCCCGATGATGCCCACCACGCAACCGGCGGGCACGCTGAAGCTGATGTTCTTGATGATCGGCGTCATCGAGCCCGGCGCCGTGACCACCAGGTTTTCTACCTGGATATGTCCCTGGGGCGCCGGCAACGGCATGCGCTCGGGTTGCGCCTGCAGCTTGTCGAGGATGTCGTTGAGCCGGTTGTACTGGGAGCGGGCCGAGATGAAGCCCTTCCAGCTGCCGATGATCAGGTCCAGTGGCGCCAGCGCCCGACCCAACAGCACGGCGCCGGCAAACACCATGCCCGGCCCCACCTGGTGATCCACCGCCAGATACGCGCCCAACCCCAGTACCAGCGACTGCACCAGCAGGCGGAAGGTGCGCGAAAGCGTGCTGATCACCGCGCCCTTGTCGCTGGCCAGTGACTGCAGCAGCAACACGCCACGCTGCCGCGCGCCCCAGCGGTCCATCAGGGTTTCCAGCATGCCCATGGACTCGATGACTTCGGCGTTGCGCAGGTTCTTGGTGGTGTAGAGCGTCGCCGAGATGTGCTCCTTGTTGGCCTGCGCCAGGGCCGGCGCGGTCAGCTTCTCGTTGATGAGCGCGAGCACCAGCAGCAGGATGGCGCTGCCCACCGCCACCCAGCCCAGCCACGGGTGGAAGAGGAACATCACCGCGATATAGATGGGCAGCCAGGGCGCATCGAAGAATGCGAACAGCCCGCTGCCGGCGAGAAACTGGCGCAGGCCGGTCAGGTCGTTGAGCGGCTGCGCCGAGGCGTCCATCCCGCCGCTGTGCAGCGCGCGCTTGAAACTGGCCTTGTAGACCTGGCGGCTGAGCAGCACATCCAACCGCGTGCTGACCCGCACCAGAATCCGCGAGCGGACCCATTCCAGGGAGCCGAGCGTGATCACCAGCAGGGTCATGATCAGCGTCAGCATGGTCAAGGTGGTCAGGCTGCCGCTGGTGATCACCCGTCCGTACACCTGAAGCATGTAGAAGGTCGGCACCAGCATCAGCGCATTGATGAACAGGCTGAAGAAACCCACGAACAGGAAGCTCTCACGGCAAGCCTGCAGCGCGCTTCGAAGGCTTTCTTCGGAGGTATTTCGCATGGAAACCTCTGCTCGAGAGGCCAACCTGAGAGGAGCTTAGATCAACGAAAATGGCGATGTGCGGCCAATGGCCATGCCACTTTCCGCGCCGCGCTACGCCCGTGAAGAACTCGTGAAGAATTCGTCGAACCGATGTTTTACGACTGATGAAGAACCCTCCGCCAAAGGCTCTAGGACGTGCCCCTGAAGCACCGAAGCCTTCGCTCAGGCGCCTCCGGGAAAAATCCGATCACCGGCTAACGGCATCGAATCCCAGCCATGAAAAAAGCCCGCAGCGAGGCGGGCTTTTCAAGCTGGCGTTGCTGCTCGATCAGCGCTCGGAAGCCCCCGACAAACCCCAGGGCTGGCACCACCTTGGCTGGCAGGCGGCGCGAACAGCCGAACGTGCCGGGTCAGGGTGTCGTCGAAGTCGAAAACCAACAGGAGACAGACTCCGGCCGCACGCTGCAGCCATCGCCCGCCACTCGCGCTGGAGCGGCATCGGGAAAGGCGGGTAAGGCGGCCGAAATTTTCACCGCACAAACGAAAACGCCGTCCTGATGGACGGCGTTTCGATTCTGGAGCGGGAAACGAGACTCGAACTCGCGACCCCGACCTTGGCAAGGTCGTGCTCTACCAACTGAGCTATTCCCGCATCAACTTGCTGTAACCTCGGCTTTCGCCGGAGGTTAACGAAAACGCCGCCCTGATGGGCGGCGTTTCGATTTTGGAGCGGGAAACGAGACTCGAACTCGCGACCCCGACCTTGGCAAGGTCGTGCTCTACCAACTGAGCTATTCCCGCATCAACTTGTTGCAACCTTCAGCTTTCGCCGAAGGGTAACGCCATTTCATCTTTCGTTCACCGCCTCGGCGATGATCGAGAATCTGGAGCGGGAAACGAGACTCGAACTCGCGACCCCGACCTTGGCAAGGTCGTGCTCTACCAACTGAGCTATTCCCGCAATGGCGTCCCCTAGGGGACTCGAACCCCTGTTACCGCCGTGAAAGGGCGGTGTCCTAGGCCACTAGACGAAGGGGACGCGGCCCGGAACTTAACATCTTTCCGACTTCGTCGTTCCGGCAAGTTCTGCGTTTCGCGTCGAAGTGGCGCGCATTCTAGGGAGGCTTTGTTAGGTCGTCAACCCTTGAAAGAAATATTTTTTAAATCAAAGACTTCTGAGTAAAAACTGAGCTGCCGCTATCAGCAGTATCACTAAGACATTACACTCGCGGAAAAACATCCGGAGCACTCCACGGTGTCGCCAATCGTCATTACGGTCCTGGTTCTCGTCGGTATCGCCCTGCTGGTCGCCATCGGCTACATCAATTATCTGGTGGAAAACCGCAAGCTGGAGCAGGCGCGCCTGAAGGCCGATCTGTCCGACCGCTGCCGGCGCTGCGCCGATGTTTCCGAATCCCTGCCCGGCCAGTTCATGTCGCCGGCACTGAAGCTGCTGCTCAGCGGCTTCGAGCTGAGCCTCAGCGAGCGACTGCTGGCCGTGGACAAGCAGAACGCCGCGCTGAAGCAGCGCATGGAAGAGCTGCGCGCCCTGGTCGCCAAGGGCGAGTCCATCCCGGTCAAGAACCCGCCGCAACCAATTCTCACCGAGGCCAAGGCCAAGGACGTGCGCTTCCTCTTCGAAGCACTGCACGCCCAGCTCACCCGCTGCGCCCAGGACAACATGCTGCCGCGGGTCGAGGCGCAGAAGTGGGTCAAGGAGATCCGCCACCTGCTCGCCCTTCTTCATATAGAGTTCTTCGGCAACCTCGGCCAGCAGGCGCTGCAGCAAGGCCAACCGCGCCAGGCGCGCCTGGCCTTCGAGCGCGGCGTGCAGTACCTGCAGAAGCAACCGGAGATCGGCCGCTACCAGGCGCAGCTCAAGCAGATGGAAGCCCAGCTGGCCCACGCCAACGCCCTGGTGCTGGAAACCTCCCAGCCCGCTGCGGATGAACAGAGCGAACTGGGCGATGGCCTGAAAGCGCTGGACGAAGACGATATCTGGAAGAAGAAGAACCTTTACGACTGATCCGTCGTCGAACCATCACCCCCGGCAACCTTCGCCCCAGGAGCCTTGCATGAGCCTCGTCGTCTTCGGCGCACCGCTGTCCCCCTTCGTTCGCAAAGTCCGCCTGTTCGCGGCCGAGAAAGGCATCGACTACCAGTTGGAGAACGTCAACCCGTTCAACCAGCCGGACTGGTATCGCGAGCTCAACCCGCTGCGCCGCGTGCCGGCCATCCGCGACGGTGACCTCACCCTCGCCGACTCCAGCGTCATCTGCCATTACCTGGACGAGCGCGACCCTCAGCGCGCCCCGCTGTGCGGCGAAGGCGCCCAGTCGCGTGCACGCATCAACTGGCTGGAAAAATACGCCGACTACGAGCTGGCCCCGCTGACCACCTTCACCGTGTTCCGCAACCGACTGCTCAAGCCGCTGATGGGCAAGGTCTGCGATGAAGTGGCGGTGAAAGGCGCCATGCAGGAGAAACTCCCTGAGCACTTCGACTACCTGGAGAAGTACCTGGGTGAGCAGCAGTGGTTCGTCGATGACCGCTTCAGCCTCGCTGACATCGCCATTGCCTGCCAGTTGGTGAACCTGCGCCACGGCGACGAAGAACTGGATGCCCAGCGCTGGCCGAAGCTGGCCGCGCATTTCCAGCGCACCCTGGCCCGCCCGGCCCTCGCCACGATTCTCGAAGGCGAGCTGCAGATCATCGCCAAGATCATGGCCAAGCGCTGATCGGCGTCGGAAACGAAAAAGCCCCGCCTAGGCGGGGCTTTTTCATGGCTACGGGTCAGCAGTCGGAGAGGCGCAGGAAAATCTCCGCCAGACGCTCGATGCCAGCCTGGTCCTCTTCACTGAAGCGGCCGACCTTCGGGCTGTCCAGATCCAGCACGCCGATCAGGCGGCCATCTTTCACCAGCGGTACCACCAGTTCACTGTTCGACGCGCTGTCACAGGCGATATGGCCGGGGAACGCGTGCACGTCCTCGACGCGCTGGGTTTCACGGGTACGTGCCGCGGCGCCGCATACGCCCTTGCTGAAGGGAATACGCACGCAGGCCACCTTGCCCTGGAACGGGCCGAGCACCAGCTCTTCGTTGCGGTTCAGGTAGAAACCGGCCCAGTTCAGGTCCGGCAGCTCGTTGAACAGGAACGCGGAAAACTGCGAGGCGTTGGCAATGAAGTCGCGCTCGTCGGCGAACAGCGACTCCGCCTGGGCGGCCAGCAGCGCGTAGCCGCCAAGGCCGGCGCCGGCCTGTTGCAGATCGATCATGGGGTGTCTCCTTCCAGCAATTGTCGGCCCACCCAGTAGCGGGCGAATTGATAGGCACAGCGGCCATTACGGTTGCCGCGTCCGAGCGCCCAGCGGATGGCTTCCTTCTCCAGCGCCTCGTCCCAGCTCCAGGCAGCGAGCCCGGACTTCTGCGCGAGCAACTCGACCCAGTGGCGCACTACGCTGAGGAAGTGCTCCTGGGTGAAGGGATAGAAGGACAGCCACAGGCCGAAACGGTCGGACAGGGCGATCTTGTCTTCAACGGCTTCATTGGGGTGCAGCTCGCCGTCGACCATCTTCCAGTTCTCGTTGTCGCTCTGCTTCTCCGAGACCAGATGACGGCGGTTGGAGGTGGCATAAAGCAGCACGTTGTCCGGCGCCTGCTCCAGCGAGCCGTCGAGCACGCTCTTGAGGACGCGAAAATCGCCTTCGCCGGCATCGAACGACAGGTCATCGCAGAACAGCACGAAGCGCTGCGGCAAACCCTGGATCTGCTCGACCACGCGCGGCAGGTCAGCCAGATGGTCGCGCTCAATCTCGATCAGGCGCAGCCCTTCGCTCGCCATCTCCGCCAGCAAGGCGCGCACCAGCGAGGATTTGCCGGTGCCACGGGCGCCCCACAGCAACGCGTGGTTGGCCGGCTGGCCGGCCACGAACTGCCGGGTATTGCGCTCCAGCTGCTCGCGCTGCTTGTCGACGCCCAGCAGGTCGTCCAGGCGCAGGTCGAGGCTGACCTTCAGCGGCTGCAGGTAACCGCCGCGGCCGTCGCGGTGCCAGCGCGCCGCCAGGCTGTGCTGCCAGTCCACCGTTTCGCGAACGGCTGGCAGCAAAGGCTCCAGACGCGCCATCAGCGCTTCGGCGCGGGCGAGAAAATCGTTAAGACGGGAATCCACGCGAGTCTCCATATTCTCCGGCTCGGTTCTTCGGGTTCAGAACCGGGAATTTCTTCATCTTCGGACTATCCCGACAGACGGTTCCGATGGGCTATGCTACGCCGCAGGAAAGCTTCTGCGAGGCGACGCTCCGCAACCATGGATATTGCGCTCACACATCGCCTCTCGTTCAAGCAGGCCAGCCTGACGGTGCTGGTGGCGTTCATCCTGGGCACCTTGCTCAGCCTCATCCAGGTAGGCGTCGATTATGCCAGCCAGGACGCCTCCATCAACCGCGAAGTGCGCGCCCTGCTGGACGTCAGCCACAACCCCGCCGCACGTATCGCCTACAACATCGACGCCGAACTCGCCCAGGAACTGGTCGTGGGCCTGCTGCGCTCGCCCGCCGTGATCCGCGCCGAGATCATCGACAACGCAGGCGTACCGCTGGCCAGCGCCGACCGGCCGCCGGCGGAAAGCCACCTGCGCGGCCTGAGTGATTTCCTCTTCGGCCAGCAGCGCACCTACGAGGAGCCACTGTTCGTCGAACACGCCCCGGCCGAGTCCCTCGGCGTGCTGCGCCTGGAAATCGACACCTTCGTCTTCGGCAACGACTTCCTGCGCCGCGCCGGTGTGACCCTCATCTCCGGCTTCGTCCGCAGCCTGATGCTCTCGCTGATCCTGCTGGTGCTTTTCTATGCGCTGCTGACCAAGCCGCTGGTGAGCCTGATCGATGCCCTCTCCCGCCATGACCCGCGCTCGCCCTCGCGCCTGCGCCTGCCCTGCCCCCGCGGCCATGAGCGCGACGAGATCGGCGTATTGGTGGAGGTCACCAACCGCCAGCTCAATCGCATCTCGGTGGAAATGGAACAGCGCCGTGAGGCCGAAGACCGCCTGACCCAGTACCTGGAAGAACTGGAAAGCATCGTTGCCGCGCGCACTGCCGAACTGAAGGCAGCCAACGCGCGCCTGACCCTGTCCAACCAGGAGCTGGAGCAGGCACGCCAGAACGCCCTGGCCATGGCCCAGGCACGCGGCAGCTTCCTGGCCAACATGAGCCACGAAATCCGCACCCCGCTCAACGGGCTGCTGGGCATGCTCGGCCTGGCGCTCGACGGCCCACTCACCGCCGAACAACGCCAGCAGCTATCCATCGCCCACGACTCGGGCAAGGTGCTGGTGGATCTGCTCAACGACGTACTCGACCTCTCCAAGTTCGAGGCTGGCCAACTGGAGCTGGAACAGATCCCTTTCGACCTCGGCACCCTGGTGGAAGACACTGCCAGCCTGCTATCGCAGAACGCCGGCCCCGCCGTGGAACTCACCTGCCTGATCAGCCCGCAACTGCCGGCACAGTTTTCCGGCGACCCGACGCGAGTGCGCCAGGTGGTCAGCAACCTGCTGTCCAACGCCCTCAAGTTCACTCGCCTGGGCCGTGTGGATGTGCACGTCGAGCCGCTGAGTGCCGAAGCCCGGGATCAAGGTGTGCGCATCAGCGTGCGCGATACCGGTATCGGCGTGGCGCCCGAAGCGCTGCAGAAGATCTTCCAGCCCTTTACCCAGGCCGACGCCGGCATCGCCCGCCAGTACGGCGGGACCGGGCTGGGCCTGGCACTGACGCGCAAGCTCTGCGAGGCGATGCAGGGTGAATTGAGCGTCACCTCCGAGCCGGGCCTGGGCAGCGAATTCATCGTCACCCTGCCGCTGCAGCCCCAGCAGCCGGCACAAGCGCTGGCAAAACTGCACGGCAAGCTCATCGTGCAGTGCGCCGCCAGTAGCGGACTCGCGGCGCTGCTGCAGAACTGGCTGCCGGAATGGGGTGTGGATTACCAGCGTCTGGACATCGATGCGAGCCTGGCCGGCGTGGAGCTGGACGCGCTGCTCTCGGACTGCCCGGACTGCCTGATAGGCCTGCGTCGCAACGTCAGCAAACCGGTACTGCTGGTGACGGCTTACGGCAACTTCCTCGAACCCGAACTCACCCAACGCCTCGCGCCGCTGCGGCAACTGGCCCGGCCGTTGTCCCGAGCTGTGCTCTACCAGGCGCTGAAACAGGCCTTCGAGCACCAGCCACAGCCTTCTGCGAATGCGCCGGGCGCCGCTCTCCAGGAGCAGTTCTCCGCCCGCGTACTGCTGGTGGAAGACAACCCCGTCAACCAACTGGTCGCCCGCGGCCTGCTACAGAAACTGGGTTGCCAGGTGGGCATCGCCATCAACGGCGAAGAGGCGCTGAAGCAGCTCGACGTCGCCGAATTCGACCTGGTGTTGATGGACTGCAACATGCCGGTGATGGACGGCTACCAGGCCACCCGCGCGATCCGCGAGAGCGGCCGCTGGCCAGAGCTGCCGGTGGTCGCCCTGACCGCCAACGCCCTGCCGGAGGAGCGCGAGCGCTGCCGCGCTGCCGGCATGGACGACTACCTGGCCAAGCCCTTCCATCGCGACGAGTTGGCGGCCATTCTCGAGCGCTGGGCCGGGCAACGCGCCCGCGCCTGAATCAGGCGTCCAGCCTCACCAGTTGCAGCAGCAAACTGTCGAGCTGCTCGCGCAGGCCGTCGGTGACACTCAGGTCGATGCCGCTGCGGCACAGCAGCTCCTCGCGCAGCGGCAACACTTTCTCGCGCAATGCCATCCCCTCCGACGTCAGCCCCAGGTGCACTTCGCGCTCGTCATGCTGCGCCCGGCGGCGCTGCACCAGTCCCAGTTGCTCCAGGCGCTTGAGCAGCGGCGTGAGGGTGCCGGAATCGAGCATCAGGCGCTCACCCAGCGCCTTCACCGAAGGCTGCTGCGGCGCCTCGGCCTGCCACTCCCATAGCACCAGCATGGCCAGGTACTGCGGGTAGGTCAGGCCGAGCGCCTCGAGCATCGGCCGGTAGCCTCGGATGACCGCGCGGGACACGGCGTACAGGCGAAAGCACAGCTGATTGTCCAGCTGCAGTTCGGCCGGCAGGGAGACAGCTTCTTTCATCACAGCAGCGCTTCGATCTCAGCGGAGAGTTGCTCAGGCTTGGTGGTCGGGGCGAAACGCTTGATGACCTTGCCATCCTGGCCGATCAGGAACTTGGTGAAGTTCCACTTGATGCCCTGGCTGCCCAGCAGACCGGGGGCGCGCTTCTTCAGTTGCACGTAGAGCGGGTGAGCCTCGGCGCCATTGACGTCGATCTTCTTGAACAGCGGGAAGCTCACGCCGAAGTTCAGCTCGCAGAACTGCGTGATCTCCCCTTCATTGCCCGGCTCCTGCTTGCCGAACTGATTGCAGGGAAAGCCCAGCACCACCAGGCCCTTGTCCTTGTACTGCCGCCAGAGTTTTTCCAGCCCCTTGTACTGCGGGGTGAAGCCGCACTGGCTGGCGGTGTTCACCACCAGCAGGGCCTTGCCGCCGAAGTCGGCGAGGGTCTTCTGTTCGCCCTTGATGGTGGTCACGGGAATGTTCAGCAGTGCGTCGCTCATCGGACATGGCTCCGGGGATAGTGGGAAATAAAAGAATAGTGATCAATCAAATTGCATGCAATTCAATTGGTCACAAATCACCCACTGAATGCCCCGTTATCAGGACTCCCCTGTAGGAGCGAGCTTGCTCGCGAACGGCCTTTCTGGCGGCAATGGTGCTGGGCGGGTTCGCGAGCAAGCTCACTCCTACGAAGAGCCCCAAAAAAGAAAAGCCCGCCGGATGGCGGGCCTTGGGGTCACTCTTTCGGCACCAGTTTCAACGACGCCGAGTTGATGCAGTAACGCAGCCCGGTCGGCCGCGGGCCGTCCGGGAAGACATGGCCCAGATGCGCATCGCACTTGCCGCAGCGCACTTCGATGCGGTGCATGCCGTGGCTGAAGTCTTCCAGCTCCTTGACCACCTCGCCATTCACCGGCTGGAAGTAGCTCGGCCAACCGCTGCCCGAATCGTACTTGGCGTCGGAGTCGAACAGCGCAGTTGCGCAGCACACGCAGTGGTAGATGCCGGGCGTCTTGGTGTCGTGGTATTCGCCGGTGAAGGCACGCTCGGTGCCGCCCAGACGGCAGACATGGAACTGCTCGTCGGTGAGTTCGTCACGCCAGGATTCCAGGGGCTTTTCCAGCTTTTCCATTGATCTGCCTCCATTAATGGAAAAAATGCCCGATGCCTCCTTTTCCGGGAATCGGGCCGCACGTATGATGCACGTGGTTAACGTCAGGTTCAGAATCTGCCGCACAGAGACATTCTCGCGATAGAAAAGCCTTAAAAGCTCTATTTTTTCGAGAATTCCACTGTTTTCCTGTCGATTTTCAGGGTCGACGCCAGGGAAAAGCACTTCCGAACCGCTCATTTGACGCCAGTCTGTCACCCGCGTTACAGCCTGCCAAGTCGCCGGCCGCGGACTATTTCGGAATCCCAGATCATGCAGGTCACCAAATCGAACAAGCTCGCCAACGTCTGCTACGACATTCGCGGGCCCGTGCTCAAGCACGCCAAACGCCTGGAAGAGGAAGGCCATCGCATCCTCAAGCTGAACATCGGCAACCCGGCGCCGTTCGGTTTCGAGGCACCGGACGAAATCCTCCAGGACGTCATCCGCAACCTGCCGACCGCCCAGGGCTACAGCGACTCCAAGGGCCTGTTCAGCGCGCGCAAGGCAGTGATGCAGTACTACCAGCAGAAGCAAGTGGAAGGCGTCGGCATCGAGGACATCTACCTGGGCAATGGTGTGTCCGAGCTGATCGTCATGGCCCTGCAAGCGCTGCTCAACAACGGTGACGAAGTGCTGATCCCGGCGCCCGACTACCCACTGTGGACCGCCTCGGTCGCCCTCTCCGGCGGCAAGCCGGTGCACTACCTGTGCGACGAGCAGGCCGGCTGGTTCCCCGACGTCGCCGACATGAAGGCGAAGATCACCAGCAACACCAAGGCCCTGGTGCTGATCAACCCGAACAACCCCACCGGCGCGGTCTACTCGAAGGAAGTCCTGCTGGACATCGTCGAACTGGCGCGCCAGCACAACCTGGTGATCTTCTCCGACGAGATCTACGACAAGATCCTCTACGACGAAGCCCAGCACATCTCCACCGCGTCACTGGCGCCGGACGTGCTCTGCCTGACTTTCAACGGCCTGTCCAAGTCCTACCGCGTAGCCGGCTTCCGCTCCGGCTGGATCGCCATTTCCGGCCCCAAGCACAAGGCACAGAGCTACATAGAAGGCCTGGATATCCTGGCGAACATGCGCCTGTGCGCCAACGTACCGAGCCAGCACGCAATCCAGACCGCGCTGGGCGGCTACCAGAGCATCAACGACCTGGTACTGCCGGGCGGGCGCCTGCTTGAACAGCGCAACCGTGCGTGGGAACTGCTCAACGACATTCCCGGCGTCAGCTGCGTCAAACCCATGGGTGCGCTTTACGCGTTCCCGCGCATCGATCCGAAGGTCTGCCCGATCCACAACGACGAGAAATTCGTCCTTGATCTGCTGCTTTCCGAGAAGTTGCTCATTGTTCAGGGCACCGCCTTCAACTGGCCCTGGCCGGATCACTTCAGGGTGGTTACCCTGCCCCGTGTCGATGACCTGGAACAGGCCATCGGACGCATCGGTAACTTCCTGAAAACCTATCGCCAATAAATCATCGCCAGTGAATCCCAGCGCATAAATGGACCTGCAGATCGACGACTTCTACAAGGATGCCGCTTCCGGCCTGCTGACGCTCTACCAGGCCTTCCCGCGCAAGATCGCCCTCTACATCGAGGACCTGATCGGCCGGGAAGAGCCCGACGAATTCGGCCTGCCCAGCACACGCCACCAGAGTTGCCTGGGTGCTTTGCTGTGGCTAGCCGATGAAGGTTATCTGCGCTTTGACGCAACCATTCGTTACGAAGCGCTTGACCAGGCGGTGCTCAGCGAAAAGGCCTTCATGCGCCTGACCCGAGTCATCCCCCACGCCGTGCGAGACAGCGATGAATTGCCGCCCAGCGTGCGCCGCGACCAGGCCACGCTGGCCAACCAGCTGCGCGAAGCACTGGCGAGCCAGCACGGGGAACGCATCGCGCGGCTGACCCGTCTACTCTTCGAGAGCGACCTGGGGCGCCCGTAATTCCGGCAGGCGACACAAGTTGAAATAGTCCCCGAGTTGAATCGCCTGGGGCCCAACCGTATATACCCCGCATACTATTCAGCGATCCCGTGCGCTACTGTGCCCGGCGATCCGGAAAGCCGCGTTCCAAGGCGGTTTTCCCCAATGTCACCGTGAGGAGAAGCTTTACGCCATGATGCGCATCCTGTTGTTCCTGGCCACCAACCTGGCAGTTCTGGTGATCGCCAGCATCACCCTGAAACTGCTCGGCGTGGACCGTTTCACCGGCCAGAATTACGGTAGCCTTCTGATTTTCTGTGCCGTCTTCGGCTTCGCCGGGTCCCTCGTTTCGCTGTTCATCTCCAAGTGGATGGCGAAGATGAGCACCGGCACCGAGATCATCAGCCAGCCGCGCACCCGCCACGAACAGTGGCTGCTGCAGACCGTGGAGGAGCTGTCCCGCGAGGCCGGCATCAAGATGCCGGAAGTGGGTATCTTCCCCGCCTACGAGGCCAACGCCTTCGCCACTGGCTGGAACAAGAACGACGCACTGGTTGCGGTCAGCCAGGGCCTGCTGGAGCGTTTCTCGCCTGAAGAAGTCAAAGCCGTGCTGGCCCACGAGATCGGTCACGTGGCCAATGGCGACATGGTCACCCTGGCACTGATCCAGGGCGTGGTGAACACCTTCGTGATGTTCTTCGCACGCATCTTCGGCAACTTCGTCGACAAGGCGATCCTGAAGAACGAAGACGGTCCTGGCATCGGCTACTTCGTCGCGACCATCTTCGCCGAACTGGTCCTGGGCATCCTCGCCAGCATCATCGTCATGTGGTTCTCGCGCAAACGCGAATACCGTGCGGACGAAGCCGGTGCCCGCCTGGCCAGCACCGGCGCGATGATCGCCGCTCTGCAACGCCTGCGCGCCGAACAGGGCGTGCCGGTGCAGATGCCCGACTCGCTGCAGGCCTTCGGCATCAACGGCAACCTCAAGCATGGCCTCGCCGGCCTGTTCATGAGCCACCCGCCGCTGGAAGACCGCATCGAAGCCCTGCGCGCTGCCGGCCGCTAAGCTTCAAGCGATAAAAAAGGGCGGCCCTCGGGTCGCCCTTTTTCATGCCTGCGATTCAGTCACGGCGCAGCGCGAACACCACTTCGTCCAGATGGCTGACGCCACGCTTGAGGAACTTCGGATTGTCCGCCAGCACATCGAGGCGCTCTACCTCCTTCACGTCCCAGTGGCCGGCAAACAACTCGTGCACTTCATCCGCGAGCACGGCGAAGGGTGGACCATCCATCTCGGCCTGCGGGTACTCCAGGGTCACCAGCAGCCCGCGTACCTGATCTGGCAGGATGCCTTGCAGGTGCACGGCGTAGTCGGCGCGCAAGTCTGGCGGTAGCGCGATCAGCGCTGCACGGTCGTACAGTGCGCTGCATCCGGCCACCTGTTCGGCCGTAACATCGAAGAAATCGCCCTGAAGAATCTCCAGGCGCTCATAGCTGTAGCGCCGCAGTGCGCCCTCTTCGGTGATCCGTGGCGCAACGCCAAGCTCGGCGAAGAAATCGACGGCGGCACGCTCGGCCAGCTCGATACCCAGCACGCGATATCCCCACTGCGCCAGCCAGAGCATGTCCAGGCTCTTGCCACACAACGGCACCAGCACCTGCGACTCCTCGGGCAAGCCCAGGGTCGGCCAGTGCCGCTGCAAGCCGGGGTTCACCGATTGCTGATGGAAGCCTATTTCATTGCGCGCCCAGCGCGACTGCCAGAACTCATGCTGCATACATCACCTGCTCATACACTGCGCAACGCGCGGGGCAACAGCCAGCGCCACCAGGCGCCACGTCGCTCGCGCTCACTATCCCCGGCTTCGAGAATCTTCAGCCGCACCTGGTCGCCGCGAACCCGCTGCACGCAGATTTCGGTGCCGTCCTCGAGGCGGAGACACTCCCCTGGCTCAAGCACAAGAACCTGTTGGTTTTGCTGCATGACTGAATCCGATGTTCGACTAGGAAATTTCCGCAAACTCTACCGTATCGAGCGAATGACATCCCGCGAAACGGCTGCCGACAGGGCGCATGAATCAGTCTGCAATCCAGTTGGCAATTCCAGACAATCTCGAACAGCCAGGGAATTGCCTTACAACAAATCGACAAACAAGATCATTAACTTCAAAAACCTATACTGGATTTCGATATTTATGCGAGTGAACATAAGGGCATTCAAGTAGCGAGGTTCGCCATGCTCCCTGCCCTGTTCATCTCCCACGGCTCGCCCATGCTGGCCCTGGACCCCGGCGCCAGTGACGCCCCCCTGAAGCGCCTGGCCCGCGAGCTGCCAGGCCCGAAAGCCATCCTGGTGGTCTCCGCCCACTGGGAAACCCCGGACCTGCGCGTCACCGCATCGCCCAAGCCGGACACCTGGCATGACTTCTACGGCTTCCCGCCGGAGCTCTATGCCGTGCAGTACCCCGCCGCCGGATCGCCGGAACTGGCCCAGCGGGTCGTCCAGCTGCTGGCCGCGGACGGCCTGCCTGCCACCCTCGATGCGGAGCGTCCGCTGGACCATGGCGCCTGGGTGCCGCTGAGCCTGATGTACCCGGAGGCCGGTATTCCCGTCGTGCAACTGTCGCTGCCCAGCCGACTTGGCGCCCCCATGCAGCAACGCATCGGTCACGCCCTGCGCACATTGCGCGGGGAAGGCATCCTGCTGATCGGTTCGGGCAGCATCACCCACAACCTGGGCGAGCTGGACTGGCACGCCGGGCCTGACGTGATCACCCCCTGGGCCAAGGCCTTCCGCGACTGGATGGTGGAGCGCCTGGAAGCCAATGACGAAGCCGCCCTGCTCGACTACCGTCAGCAGGCACCCCATGCGGTGCGCAACCATCCGCGTGACGAGCACCTGCTGCCGCTGTACTTCGCCCGTGGCGCGGGCGGCTCGGCGATGACGGTGGAGCACGCGGGCTTCACCCTCGGCGCGCTGGGGATGGATATCTATCGCTTCGACTGACAGCCCTCTGCAGGCGCGAGCTGGCTCGCGAATCGCCCGACTTCGACGCTGCTGCGAGAAGTTCGCGAGCGAGCTCGCTCCTACAGGTCAGGCATCGATCGACACCGGAAACGAAAAAGCCCCGCCAATGGCGGGGCTTTTTCATACGCGCAGGACTGACGGATCAGTCTTCGCGGTAACGACGCAGACGCAGGGCCTTGCCGGCAACGCGGGTGTCCTTGAGCTTGGTCAGCAGGCGCTCGAGGTTCTCTTCCGGCAGCTCGATCAGGCTGAAGGTCTCGCGGATCTGGATGCGGCCGATGGCCTCGCGGGACAGGCCACCCTCATTGAGGATGGCGCCCAGCAGGTTTTTCGCCTGCACGCCATCACGGGCGCCCAGGGCGGTACGGCAACGAGCCTTGCCTTCCGACGGCGGAGCCATGGTGCGGGGCGCGCCGCTGCGTTCCGGACGGTCGCCACGCTCGGGGCGATCGCCACGTTCGCTGCGCTCGTAACGGTCACCGCTGCGCTCACGCGGGGCGGCCGGGGTCAGCGGCTGTTCGCGACGGACCGATTCCAGGTCCAGCGCCTTGCCTTCGGTCAGCTTGGCCAGCAGGACGGCGGCCAGGGTATCCATATCGGTACCCAGGCGACGGCACAGCTCGTCACGCACGGCGCCACGGCTGGCAACGGCGTTGGCCAGCAGCGGTTGCAGGCCGGTGGCAAGGCGGTTCAGACGCGCTTCGAGGACGGTTTCGGCGTCCGGCAGGCGAACTTCGCCGACCTTCTGACCGGTTACACGCTCGATCACCTGCAGCATGCGGCGCTCACGCGGAGTCACCAGCAGCAGGGCGCGGCCTTCACGACCGGCACGGCCGGTACGGCCGATACGGTGTACGTAGGATTCCGGATCGTAGGGCATGTCCACGTTCAGTACGTGGGTGATGCGCGCCACGTCGAGGCCGCGGGCGGC
The DNA here is from genome assembly GCF_057444315.1 of Pseudomonas sp. PVC-3-1. Taxonomy (NCBI): domain Bacteria; kingdom Pseudomonadati; phylum Pseudomonadota; class Gammaproteobacteria; order Pseudomonadales; family Pseudomonadaceae; genus Pseudomonas; species Pseudomonas sp. PVC-3-1. The sequence goes on along the minus strand of NZ_CM172023.1, from coordinate 3,231,295 downwards.
AACGTCGGTGGCAATGACGATATCCAGCGAGCCGTCTTTCAGCGACTCGATCACGCGCTCACGCTGGGCCTGCGGCATGTCGCCGTTCAGCGCGGCGGCACGGTAGCCCTGGCGCTCGAGCAGCTCGGCGATGTCCAGGGTGGCCTGCTTGGTGCGGACGAAGCCGATCAGCGCGTCGAACTGCTCGACTTCCAGCAGACGCAGGATCGAGGCCGGCTTCTGGTCGGCGTGAACCATCAGGTGCGCCTGCTCGATGCGGGCGACAGTCTGGGTCTTGGCAGCGATGCGGACGTGCTTGGGTTCTTTCAGGTGGCGTTCGGCGATGCTGCGGATCGAGGCCGGCAGGGTCGCGGAGAACAGCACACTCTGGCGGCTGGACGGCATGGCTTCGAAGATCACTTCGAGGTCATCCATGAAGCCGAGTTTGAGCATCTCGTCCGCTTCGTCGAGCACCAGGCTCTTGACGGTGGACAGCAGGTTTTCGTCGCGACGCAGGTGGTCGCACAGGCGGCCCGGCGTGGCGACCACGACCTGAGCGCCCTGGCGCAGAGCCTTCAGCTGCGGGCCCATGGGCGCGCCACCGTAGACGGCAATGACGCCGACGCCCGGCATCTGCTTGGAGTAGGTTTCGAAAGCGGTAGCAACCTGCAGGGCCAGCTCGCGGGTCGGCACCAGCACCAGTACCTGCGGTACACGGCGGCTCGGCTCGATCTGCGACAGCATCGGCAGCGCAAAGGCAGCGGTCTTGCCGGTACCGGTCTGGGCCTGGCCGATCATGTCGTGGCCTTCGAGGATCACCGGGATCGACTGAGCCTGGATCGGCGACGGCTCTTCGTAACCGACAGCGGCAATGGCAGCGAGAACATTGGGGTGAAGACCGAGCGCGGCGAAGCCGGCGGTTTCCTGGGTCATGGGTTTTGCCTCTAAGTACATCCGCAAAGACCCAATAGCCGAGCTGCGCATGCCCTGTACGACAGTGAAGTCACCCAGGCAGCTGGAAGCGGGGATTTGCGAAATGAAGATTGGAAGAATGCGTCAAGGAAGTCCGCACTGCGGACACACAGACCGAGCCTGAAGCTACGGAAAAATGCGGGATCCGAAACGAGGCCAGCGTTTGGCCGGCGCGTATCATACCGGAAATTCCTGACCAATGTGTTTCTTTTCGGAACATGCCCGGCGAACGGTCATTCCGTGGACAACCCCGTCCGTGCCGGCTATACCGTGCAAGCCACCTGATGGGAGCCCGCCGATGACCGCCAGCAGCGAACCGCGCATCACAGTCGAACGCCATGACCACATCCTGCTGCTCGGCCTGAATCGGGTCGACAAGCGTAACGCCTTCGACCTGGAGATGCTCACCCAATTGGTGCTGGCCTTCGGCGAATACGAGCGCGACGATGAACTGCGCTGCGCCCTGGTATTCGCCCACGGCGAACATTTCACCGCCGGCCTGGACCTGGCCAACATCGGCGAGACCTTCCGCACCGGCTGGACGATGCCCGAAGGTTCGGCCGATCCCTGGGGCACCTTCGGCGGCCGCCGTTTGACCAAGCCACTGCTGGTGGCCGTGCAGGGCTACTGCTTCACCCTCGGCATCGAGCTCATGCTGGCGGCGGACATCAACCTGTGCGCCAGCAACGCGCGCTTCGCCCAACTCGAAGTACAGCGCGGTATCTTCCCTTTCGGCGGCGCCACGCTGCGAATGCATCAGGTGGCAGGCTGGGGCAACGCGATGCGCTGGCTGCTCACTGGCGATCCCTTCGACGCCCACGAGGCTTACCGCATCGGCCTGGTGCAGGAAGTCACCGCCCCCGAAGAGCTGATGCCCCGCGCCTTGTGGCTGGCCCAGCGGGTCGCCGCCCAGGCGCCGCTGGGCATCCGCGCCACCCTGGCGTCGGCGCGCCGCAGCCTCGATGAGGGTGAGGAAGCAGCGGCGCGACTGCTTCCCGAGATGGCCAGCGAACTGCTGTCCACCGAGGATGCACAGGAGGGTTTGAGCGCCATGCTGGAGCGCCGTGAAGGCCGCTTCCAGGGCAAATGAGCGCAGCGGAAAAATGCAAACCGGAACCATCGTGCGAAAAGCGCTATATCCAAGGTATTAAAAACGCCTGGCAAGTCGCCATAATCCTTTAGTTTCCCCTTAACTATCAGATACTTGCCAGCCACAAAACGACTATATACAAGTTCCAATTTCGCGCCTGAAAACAAACCTCTAGAACTGACTCCAGAGCAGCTCAGCGACTCGCCGGATACCGACCGGACAGCCCGCTGACTGACGTTCTCATGGAGGAACTTCTCATGTCTGGCCCGATCCGCGTTTTCGCACTTTCCCTTCTCGTCGTCGCCCTGTCGCTGCAAGGTTGCAGCAGCCACGGCGGCAGCAGCCACCACCGCGCTTCCGACAGCAGTACCACCGACGACGGTTCCGGCTCCGGTGGTGATGGCAGCGGCGGCAGTGGTGGCACCGGTGGTGACGGCTCCGGTGGTACGGGTGGCACCGATGGCACTGGCGGCACCGGAGGCACTGGCGGAACAGGCGGGACCGGTGGGACTGACGGCACCGGAGGAACTGGCGGGACTGGCGGCACCGGTGGTACAGGCGGTACCGGTGGCGGCGACAACGGCGGTACCGACGGCGGCGGCACCACTCCTCCGCCGGCCAGCACCACTGGCAATATTCTGACCAATACCGGCGAAGCGGTATCCAACGTCGGCGACACGGTAAACACCGTGGGCGCCGTGGTGAAAACCGTCGACCTGCCGGTGCTGGGCAATGGCGTCACGCAGAATGCCGGCACCCTGATCCAGGAAGTCGGTGCCGGTGTGGATAGCGTCGGCAGCGGCGTCACCAATGGCCTCGGCCAGCTCGGCAACAACCCCAACGCTCTCGGCACCACAGTGGCCGGCGCTACCGGTCTGGTCAGCCATACCGGCGGCGCAGTCAGCAGCCTGGGCGACACCGTGGCCGCCATCGGCGATGCCCCGGTCCTGGCCAACACTCCGCTCAACGGCCTGACCGGGCAGGTCGGCGGGCTAGTGGACGGCGTCGGCGGCAAGATCACCATGCTCGGCGACTCTCTCAGCGGCGCGGTTACCACTGGCCCGCTGAGCCAGCTGACCACCCAGCTCAGCGGCACCACCGCGGGCCTGGTCGGCAAGGTCGAAGGAACCACTCGCGGCCTTGGCGCCGCCACCGGACTGGGAACGCCGGTGAACAACCTGTTGACCACCGTCGGCGGCGTTGTGACCCAGACAGGCAACCAGGTAGCCAGTGCGAATCCGGCGCTGGCGCCGGTCGGCGGAATCGTCAGCAATGCGGGTCAGGCAGTCAGCGCCACCGGCGGCTTGGTCAATGGCAGCAACCCGGGCGGCGGTCTGCTCGGCAGTGTCACCGGCGCGCTGGGTGGCGCTGCTGGCGGCAGCAACCCGGTGGGCGGCGTGGTCAGCGGCGTGACCGGCGCGGTTGGCGGCATCACCGGTTCCCTGGGCGGCGCAACCGGCGGCAGCAATCCGGTGGGCGGCCTGGTCAACGGTGTGACCGGCGCAGTGGGCGGTATCACCGGTTCGCTTGGCGGCGCAACCGGCGGCAGCAATCCGGTGGGCGGCCTGGTCAACGGTGTGACCGGCGCAGTGGGCGGTATCACCGGTTCGCTTGGCGGCGCCACTGGCGGCAGCAATCCGGTGGGCGGCCTGGTCAACGGCGTGGCAGGCACCCTCGGTGGCGTGACCAGCAGCCTCACCGGTGGCGGTGGCCTGGTCGCCGGGGCGGGCGTGGGTATCGGCAGCAATACCCAGGGCTCGGGTGTGGCAGTCGGCGCCGGTGCCGGTACGACTGGCGGTACCAGCGGTCAGGGAGGCCTGCTGGGCAATACGCTGGGCGCCGTGGGTGGCGCGCTGGGTGGTGTAACCGGCGGACTGGGCGGTGGATTGGCGATCGGTACGCCCAAGCAATAATCCGAATTACGCCCATACTGTAGTAGCCAGGAGCCGCCCACGGCTCCTGGTCTTTTAATAAGAAGATCGGTCTCATGGAGGAGCCAGATGCGCAGACTCGCTGTCCTTCCCCTGTTGTTGGCTGCACCCTTCGCCTGGGCCGAGCGCCCGATCCAGCTTCCCGGCTCCGATATCGAACAGACTCTCCCCCGCCCCAACCTTCCTGGCGGCGACATCCGCCCCAAGGCCCCCAAGGTCACCGCGCCAGAACCCTCCGCCACCCAGCCCGGACAGATTCTCCAGCAACGCATCCGCATCAAGCGCATCGAGCTGGCCGGCGGCAAGCACTACCCCGTCGAGACCTGGAAACCGCTGCTGGAGCCGCTGACCAAGCGCACCATCCAGGTCAGCGAACTGGTGGCGGCGGCCAAGGCCATCACCCAGCGCTACCAGGACGACGGCTACTTCATCTCCTTTGCCTACGTGCCCAACCAGGACTTCCGCAGCGGCGTCGCGCGGATCGTGCTGGTCGAAGGCCATATCAGCCAGGTCCGCGCCGCGGGCGACCTGGGCGTGCACCAGATGCGCGTGGACCGCTGGATCGAGAAGCTGAAGGCGGAAAAGCCCCTGACCCGCGAGAGCTTCGAACGCTTCAGCGTGCTGATGAGCCGGGTGCCTGGCATGCAGATGGCCATGGCGCTCAACCCGCCAACCACCAGCGACGGCGGCGCCGTGCTGGAGCTGGCCGGCAAGCAGAAGCGCTTCGATACCGGGATGAACCTCGACTCGCGCCGCGGCGAGCAGCGCGGGCTGTTCAATGCCGAGGTGATGTCGATGCTCGGCTGGGGCGAGCAACTGCAGTTCAGTTACCTCTACCCGCCGGGCGACGACCACGAGTACTACCGCGCCTGGAACTACAGCCAGCTGCTGGGCGACAACGGCCTGCAACTGCTGGCCGGCTACAGCAAGTACAACTCGCGCCCCGGCGAGAACCTGCGCCTGGCCAGCGGCCTGGAATTCGAGCGCAAGCGGCAGAACGAGCGGGTCAGCGCCGGCCTGGGCATTCCGCTGGTGCTGCGCCGCGACCTGACCTGGGACCTCAACCTGCGCGGCTACACGGTCAACGACACCAGCACCTACGACCTGGTCTACCCGGCCATCCCCTTCCGCATCGAACAGAAGAGCAAGCTGCGCGTAGTGGGCATTGAAACCGTCGTCCAGCAATTCGCCGAGAAGCGCGTGCGCGCCGGCAGCATGGCGGTTTATCAGGGGCTCAATGGCATGGGCGCGGAAGCGCCGGAGCCGATCAAGAAGAACTTCACCCGCCTGCTCGGCTACGGCGCACAGCAGGACCAGTTCGGCTCCAACTGGCAGGGCGTGGTGACCGCCGCCTTCCAGTGGAGCGACGACGTGCTGCCCGATTCCGAGCAGGTCACCTACGGCGGCGGCAACTTCGGCCGCGGCTACCCGGACGACCAGGCCAGCGGCGACAAGGGCTGGGGCGCTTCGTACGAGGTGAACTATTCCTTCCTGCGGCAGGGCATGGTGCTCAACCAGATCCAGCCCTACTTCGTCGTCGACACCGCGCGCACCCGCTACAACCAGGACGGTCTGAGCGAAGGCAAGCTCGGCTCGGCAGCGCTCGGCGTACGCTTCTCCAACCGCAAGCACTACCTGGTGTCGATGGAGGTGGCCAAGCCATTCGGCGACCGCGCGCTGGACAACAACGAGCGCAGCCCGCGGCTGAATTTCGCCTTCAGCTACCAGATTCCCTGAGAACCTTGCAGAGAGTCACTGCGCCGGGCGCAGTGACTCGACGTAGGTGCGCAACGAGTAGCCCAGCTTCGGCTCGAGCTGGCCGACGCGCTTCTTCAGACCGCGCAGGTTCAGCTCCTGATCCAGCTCGGCAGGGACGAAGACGATCACGTTGCCTTCGGGCACCGGGCACTCCCAGTAATGCCGGTTGAAGCGCCCGCGCAGCAGCGCGGCGCCCAGCGGCCGGCCATCATCGGTGCTCCACTGGTTGATCACCAGCCAACCACCTGGCCGCAGCCGCTCGCGGCAGGCACCGAGGAAATCCCAGCCAATATGAGCCGGCGCCGGCCCGGTATCGGTGTAGAGGTCGAGGAAGATCAGGTCCGCCGGCTCGCACTCGGCCAGCTCCTGTACTGCATCGCCAATGCGCAGGTTCAGGCGTTCATCCTCCACCAGGCCGAGATGCTCGCGAGCCAGGCGCGGAATGGATGGGCGCAGTTCGATGGCCTCCACGTCTTCCAGCGGCAGGTACTTCAGGCAGGCCTGGGTCAGGCTGCCAGCGCCGAAGCCGAGGAACAACGCACGGCGCGGACGCGAATGACACAGCGCACCGACCAGCATGGCGCGCGAGTAGTCGTACTCCAGCCAGCTTGGATCGCCCATCAGCACGCAGCTCTGCTCGACCTCGTCGCCGAACTCCAGATAGCGGAAGGCACCACTCTCCACGACGCGAATCACGCCGAAGTCATCGCGCTCCTCGACGATCAAAAGCTCTTCGCTCAGCAGCTCCTCGGTCATGTCCGGCTCCGGGCAGGAACAGCCATGACAATGCGGTCCGCCAGCTGTGGCGAACGGCACGGATTGCCATTGAAATACAGGGGCTCGCGCACGCAATAATCCTTCGCATCAAGACGGCCAACCACCACCACCCGGTCGGCAAAGCCGCAAGAATAACAGCCCAAGAGGCACAACCGAGCATGCGCCAGCGCAACGCCCTTCGCGATTCCGCCCAACGTCCCCCTCTCCCGCCGAATCCCCAGCTTCAGTGCGCGCCCGCGTGCTGCGCGGACGGCTGATCGCGCCAGAGCGCCAAGCAAAGAGTTCCCCTGGACAAGGATGTCCCCCCTGATTGCACCCCAGCCACCACGCGCGGGGTAAAAGCCGAGCTGATACCATGGGCGGATACCGTCCACAGCCGCGAAGACCCCGCCGATGAGCCTGCCCTGGAGCCCCGATAGCTGGAGAAGCAAGCCGATCCAGCAACAGCCCGCCTACCCTGACGCCAACCGCGTGAGCGAAGTCGAGCGCACCCTCGCCAGCTACCCGCCGCTGGTGTTCGCCGGCGAGGCCCGCGAGCTGCGCCGGCAGTTCGCCGAAGTCACTGCGGGGCGCGCCTTCCTGCTGCAGGGCGGCGACTGCGCCGAGAGCTTCGCCGAGTTCTCCGCGGCGAAGATCCGCGACACCTTCAAGGTGCTGCTGCAGATGGCGGTGGTGATGACCTTCGCGGCCGGCTGCCCGGTGGTGAAGGTCGGGCGCATGGCCGGGCAGTTCGCCAAGCCGCGCTCCTCCGGCGACGAAACCATCGGCGGCGTGACCCTGCCCGCCTACCGCGGCGATATCGTCAACGGCATCGGCTTTGACGAGAAGAGCCGCGTGCCGGACCCGGAGCGCCTGCTGCAGGCCTACCACCAGTCCACCGCCTCGCTGAACCTGTTGCGCGCTTTCGCCAATGGCGGCTTCGCCGACCTGCACCAGGTGCACCAGTGGAACCTCGACTTCATCGCCAACTCGGCGCTGTCCGAGCGCTACCAGCAGTTGGCCGACCGCATCGACGAAACCCTCGCCTTCATGCGTGCCTGCGGCCTGGATACCGCGCCGCAGTTGCGCGAGACCAGCTTCTTCACCGCCCACGAAGCGCTGCTGCTCAACTACGAGGAAGCCTTCATCCGCCGCGACAGCCTCACCGGCGGCTGGTACGACTGCTCGGCGCACATGCTGTGGATCGGCGACCGCACCCGCCAGCTCGATGGCGCCCACGTGGAAATGCTCCGTGGCGTCGGCAACCCCATCGGCGTGAAGGTCGGCCCGAGCATGGACAGCGAAGAGCTGATCCGCTTGATCGATATCCTCAATCCGGACAACGAGCCCGGCCGCCTCAACCTTATCGTGCGCATGGGCGCGGACAAGGTCGGCGACGGCCTGCCGCGGCTGATCCAGACGGTGCAGCGCGAGGGCAAGCAGGTGCTATGGAGCTCCGACCCCATGCACGGCAACACCATCAAGGCCTCCAGCGGCTACAAGACCCGAGACTTCGCGCGCATCCTCGCCGAGGTCCGGCAGTTCTTCGAGGTGCACCAGGCCGAGGGCAGCTACGCAGGCGGCATCCACATCGAGATGACCGGGCAGAACGTCACCGAGTGCATCGGCGGAGCACGGCCGATTACCGAGGACGGCCTGAGCGACCGTTACCACACCCACTGCGACCCGCGCCTGAACGCGGACCAATCGCTGGAGCTGGCCTTCCTGATCGCCGAAACCCTGAAACAGGTTCGTCGCTGAATCCGACACGGGTCTCAGAGCAGTCCTAAAACCACTTCCCGCAATTGACGGTATCGGGGCGCCTACCTAGAGTGGCGCCCCGCGCGGCAGCCGCCGCACCATGGAAACCGTCAACCAAGGAAGATTCCGATGCAACTGCACCGCTCCCTGCTCGCCCTGCTGATCGGCGCCAGCGCCGCGCTCTCCGGCTGTCAGAACATGAACACCGACAGCCTCGTGCAGTCGGGCATGATGGCGATGAAGGCCGCCACCCTGAGCGACGCCGAGATCAAGCAGGTCGCCGACGAAGCCTGCGCCAAGCAGGACGCCGAAGCACAGATCGCGCCCGCCTCCAGCCCCTACACGCAGCGCCTGGACAAGATCGCCGCCGCCCTGGGCAATCCGCTGACCGGCACCGCAGTCAACTACAAGGTCTACCTCACCGACGACGTCAACGCCTTCGCCATGGCCAACGGCTGCGTGCGCGTTTACTCCGGCCTGATGGACCTGATGAACGACAACGAAGTGGAAGGCGTGCTCGGCCACGAGATCGGCCACGTCGCCCTGGGCCATATCAAGAAAGCCACCCAGACCGCCTACGCAGCCGCTGCCGCGCGCAACGCCGCTGCTGCCTCGGGCAATGCCACCGTGGCCGCGCTGTCACAGTCGCAGTTGGGCGAGATCGGCGAAGCGCTGGTCAATGCGCAGTTCTCCCAGTCCCAGGAGTCGGCGGCCGACGACTACTCCTTCGATCTGCTGAAGAAGCGCGGCATCGACCTCAACGGCCTGGCCAGCGCCTTCGACAAGCTGGCCAAGCTGAGTGGCGGCGAAGAGAGCAGCATGTTCGACTCGCACCCCGGCTCGCAGCAACGCGCGGACCACATCCGCAAGCGCATCGCCAGCGGGAAGTGATCCCAACGGGCCTCTTCGGAGGCCCGTTTCCTTTCAAGCCTGCGCCAGCAGCCCTTGCAGCCGCTCGCCGGACGGCCGCCGGCAATTCACTGCCACCCGCTCCAGCCCGAGCCAGTTCGCCATCTCGCCCAGTTGCTGCGCCAGTGCGGCATGCCCTTCATCGCCCAGCCCCTTTTCCTCTTCATGGACAGCATGCACGACCAGCTTTCCGGAGGCGCGATCGGAGCGCAGATCGACCCGCGCGGCGAGGCGCTCGTCGAACAGGAAGGGCAGCACGTAGTAGCCATAAACGCGCTTGTGCTGCGGCGTGTAGATCTCCAGGCGGTAGCGGAAGTCGAACAGGCGCTCGGTGCGGGCGCGCTCCCAGACCAGCGAATCGAATGGCGAGAGCAAGGCACTGGCGCGCACCCGGCGAGGAATAACGGAATCCGCCAGGCAGTACGCCGGCGCCTGCCAGCCCTGGACCTGCACCGGCAATAGCTCGCCTGCCTCCACCAATTCGGCCAGGCGTGCCTTGCTGTCAGCGGGGTCCAGGCGGAAGTAATCGCGCAGGTCCTTCTCGGTAGACACCCCCAACGCCTGTGCCGAATGCAGCAGCAATTGGCGCTGCGCCGCGGCTTCGTCCAGTTCGGGCTGCTGCAGCAGATCGGCAGGCAGGACGCGCTCCGGCAAATCGTACAGACGCTCGAACCCGCGCCGCCCGGCAACCGTCACCTCGCCAGCGGCGAACAGCCACTCCAGCGCGTGCTTCTCGTCGCTCCAGTCCCACCAGGGGCCGGCGCGCTCTTCGCGAGTGGTCAGGCTGCCGGCCCCCAACGCACCTTGCTCGCGCACGGCGCCGAGTACCCGCTGGATCACCGGTTGCTGTTCGCGCCCGAAGCGCGCCAGCTGCTGGTAGATGCCACGCCCCTCGGCCGCGCGGCGCATGCGCCAGCGCATCAGTGGGTAGAGTGCCAGCGGCAGCAACGAAGCTTCATGCCCCCAGTATTCGAACAGCCGGCGATGCCGCCCGCCGCTCCAGGCTGCCTCCTCCAGCAAGCTCGGCGAATAGTTGCCCAGGCGCGAGAACAGCGGCAGGTAATGCGAGCGCACCAGCGCGTTCACCGAGTCGATCTGCAGCACGCCCAGGCGCTCCAGCAGGCTGCGCACGTGGCGGCGCTGCACCTCTGCGCCGGGCTTGCGCAGGGTAAAGCCCTGGGCGGCCAGGGCCAGTCGGCGGGCCTGCTTGAGGGACAAGGATTCGACGGTCGGCATCGTGAACTCCAAGGCTGGACAAGCCCTAGAGCCTAACTCCAATCGCAATGCCTGGCTGCATCAGGCGGGTTCGCCGAGCCGCTCGGGTACGAGAAACGGACGGGCGAAGGTGAAGACATCCGCTGAGGGGCCTTCTGTTCGCAGACGCTCCAGGCGGTCGCGAGCCATCTGCACATCGGGCAGTTCGCCTTCGGGCAGCCACCAGAGCGCCAGACTGGGGGCGGACAGGCGTTCCATCCAGTCGCGCTTGTTGCGCAACACCTGCAGGTGCTCGCCACCATAGACGTAGTCCTTGAGCGTCTCGACCGACTCCCAGACGGAAAGGTTGACGATGATCAGCGGATCGTCGAAGACGCGGATGGAGGTGGCATCGCCCTCCTCCGTCTGCAGGCGCCAGATGAAACCGGGGCTGCGCTCGGCAAGGGCATTGATGTGGTCAAGCTGGTCGACGAAACCCTTCATCAGGGGGTGATCCAGCGGGGCGCGAGCCTTGGCAATGTTGACCTGGGCGAGATGGTAGGACGTGGACATGGGCTTCCTTGTCATGCTTCTTCAATCATGAGCACGGGCGACACGGCGAGGGTCCGTGCCGCCCGGCCTGTTCAATGTGGAAGAACTCAGCGGCGGACATAATCCATCCAGAACGGGCGCTCGACTTCCTGCTGGATATCGGCGCGGGTCAAGCCGATGTCCTTGAGCGCCTCATCACTCATGGTCGCCAGTTCACGGCGCTGGCGGGCCAGTTCATGCCAGTGCAGGACACGCTGCAAGGCGCGCTTCCACAGCGGCGCGGCTGCGGTTTTGCGAACAGAAGTTCTTTGGACATGGTAGGACGCTGCTACGAAACCAAGTTGACCTTTCATCATGCTTCCCTCCCAGTGGGGTTGGATGCAGTTTCACGCTCGCGCTAAGATCAATCCAACGAATCATTCTTATGCGACCCATCTCGGAGATTGATGAATGAGCAGCTTCCCCAGCATCGACAGCGAACTGCTGCGCACCTTCGTCGCCATCGCCGACCACGGCGGCTTCACCCGCGCGGCCGAGATGGTCAACCGCACCCAGTCCGCGGTGAGCATGCAGATGAAACGCCTGGAAGAAGACGTGCTGGAGCGCAGCCTGTTCGAGCGCGACGGCCGCCAGGTGCGGCTGACACCTGAGGGGCAGATCCTGCTGGGCTACGCGCGGCGCATCCTGCGATTGCAGGGCGAGGTGTTCAACACCTTCCGCCAGCCGCACATGGTCGGCTCGGTGAAGATCGGCACGCCGGATGACTACGTCATGCGATTCCTGCCGACCATACTTTCGCGCTTCGCCGAGGCCTACCCGCTGGTGCAAGTGGAAGTGCACTGCGATTCCTCCGCACAATTGCTGATGCGTAACGACTTGGACCTGTCGATCGTAACCCGCGAGCCGGGCACCGAGATCGGCCAGTTGCTGCGCCAGGAAGACTTTGTCTGGATGGCCGCCGAAAGCTTCTGCCCGCAGGACCAGCGCCCGCTGCCGCTGGCGATGTTCAACACCGCCTGCTTCTGCCGCGCCTGGGCCTGCAATGCGCTGGAGGCGATGGAGGTGGACTACCGCATCGCCTACAGCAGCCCGAGTCTGTCCGCCCTCTTCGCCGTGGCCAACGCCGGCCTGGCAGTGACCGCGCAATTGCGCAGCCTGCTCACCGGCAACCTGCGCATCATCGGCGAGGACGAAGGCCTGCCTGTGCTGCCCAACGCCAGCATCGTGCTGCTGCGCGGGCAGAAGATGACCCCGGTGACCGACAAGCTGGCCGAGTACATTGTCGAGGGCTTCCGCTCATAAGGCGGTTCAACGCACTGCCAGCAGCACCGCACAGACGATCAGGAACGCACTGAAGGCCATGCGCAACTGACGCTCGGGCAGCGCGTGGGCCAGGCGCACGCCCCAGGAAATGCTCACCAGCCCGCCCAGCGCCAACGCGGTGCCCATGCGCCAGTCCACATGGCCGTGCACCGCATAGGTTGCCAGCGCCACGCCCGTACTGGGCGCCGCCAGAGCCAGTGCCAGCCCTTGTGCGATCACCTGGGTCAGGCCGAATACCGAGGTCAGCACCGGCGTCGCCAGCACTCCGCCCCCCACACCGAATAGCCCGCCTAGCGAACCCGCGCCCAGCCCCAGCACACCCATCCACGGCAGGCCGTAGCGCGGCGTGCTGCCGCCCTGGGGCACATGCTGGAACAGGCGCACCAGCAGATAGAGCGCCAGCAGCACGAGGAAGACCACAAAGGCAGTGCGCATGCTGCGGGCGTCCAGATTCACCGCAATGCTCGAAGCAAAGAACGCGCAGACCAGGCCGGTCAGCGCCAATACGCCGGCCTGGGCGAAGTCGATGCGATTGCGCTGGTGGTATCGCCAGATCGCCAGCAGCACGTTTGGCACCACCATCACCAGCGCAGTGCCCTGTGCCAGTTGCTGGTCCAGCCCGAACAGCACCCCCAGCGCAGGAATCGCCAGCAGCCCGCCGCCGATACCGAACAGCCCACCCAGGCTGCCCAGGACGACGCCTAGCAGAAAGTCCAGAACCAGGTCCCACATCACGCACCTCCACAACAGTGCGACCATCCTAGAAAACCCCGGCTGGATGGGAAACGCAAAGCGCAGCACAATGGCTTTGCGTTATTTGCAAAGAGAAAGCGCCCCCGCAGCGCAAGGAACAACCGCCATGAACCCTTCCAGCCTCGAAGACCAACTCGACCTTTACCTGGACGTGCTCGACAACGGCAGCTTCTCCGCTGCCGCCCGCCTGCGCCAGCTCACCCCCTCAGCCGTGGCGCGGCGCATGGATGCCCTGGAGCACGGGCTGGGCTCGACCCTGCTGGTCCGCAGCACCCACAACGTACGTGCCACGCCGGCAGGCCTGGCGTTCGCAGAACGGGCACGGCGGATCGTCAGCGAGCTGCGCCAGGCGCGAGCGGAAGCGGTATCGCTGAGCACCGCCCCGGAAGGCCTGATCCGCATCGACGCCCCGGTGCCCTTCGGCCGCCGCCACCTGGCGCCGGCACTGGCGGACTTTCTCACCGCCAATCCCGGCCTGGACGTGCAGCTTCGGCTGATCGACAGCTTCACCGACACCCGCGGGGAGAACCTCGGCCAGGTCGATCTGGTCCTGCGTATCGGCACCCTGCCCGACAGCCGCCTGGTCGCCACGCGACTGGCGCCCATGCGCCGGATCGTCTGCGCCAGCCCCGCCTACCTGCGGCAACACGGCAGGCCGGCTTCACCTCTGGAGCTGCCCGAACACATCGGCCTCGACTGGGAAGGCCTGGCGCCGCCGCTGGCCTGGCGCTTCCTCCTCGGCGGCAAGCTGCAACATCTGCGGCCGCGCCGATTGCGGATGACCGCCAACAATGCCGAAACCCTGGTGGAGGGCGCACTGCAGGGAATCGGACTGGCTCACCTGCCCACCTGGCTGTGCAGTGAATACCTGATCAGCGGCCAGCTGCGGCCATTGTTCTGCGAGAACGGCCTTCCTGAACCGGAGCCCGGCGTCATCCATGCATTGCGCCTGGAGCGCGGCACCCACCCGCGTAGCGAACGCTTGCTGGCCTTCCTGCTGAAGCGCTTCGGCTTTCCGCCGCCCTGGGATGCCGCCCTGGAAGAAGCGCTGTTCAAGAATTAACCGCCGCGCTAAATTAATGCGCAATCACCTCTTCGCTTCGAGTGCCCAGCCAGGAGCACGCCATGACCAAGCCAGACCCGACCTGCGAAGCCCTCAAGCTGGATAACCAGCTGTGCTTTGCCCTCTACTCCACCTCCCTGCAAATGACCAAGGTCTACAAGCCGCTGTTGCAGGAGCTGGGACTTACCTACCCGCAGTACATCGCCATGCTGGTGCTGTGGGAAGAAGACGGCATCACCGTGGGCGAGATCAGCTCACGCATGCTCACCGACCCTGGCTCTCTTACGCCCCTGCTCAAGCGCCTGGAGGCCGAGGGCCTGATCACCCGCACCCGCAGCCAGGCGGACGAACGCGTGGTGCAACTGCGCCTGACCGACAAGGGGCGAGAGCTGCGCCGACAGGCGGAGAGCATTCCGGCCTGCATCCTGGCCAGCAGCGGTCTAACGTTGGACAGTCTGAAGCGTCTCCAGGAGGAGCTCGTGGACCTGCGCGGGCACCTGCAAGGCCCGTAATCCGGCGCTTATGCCAAAGCTGCAGGTTCCTTAGTCAGAAATCTTCCAATAATTATCTTGCGCACTAAATTAAATAGAACTAAATTTCATCTCACGAACTGCTTAGCGCACAAAACATTAAGCAGCAAGGCATTCTCAACCAGACCTACCTGACAGCGAATCGGAGACCACCATGCAAACCATCAAAGCCCTCTACACCGCCACCGCTACCGCCACCGGAGGCCGTGACGGCCGTGCCGTTTCCTCGGACGGCATCCTCGACGTGAAACTGTCCACCCCGCGCGAACTGGGCGGTGCGGGCGGCGAAGCGACCAACCCGGAACAACTGTTCGCCGCCGGCTACTCGGCCTGCTTCATCGGCGCCATCAAGTTCGTCGCCAGCCAGAGCAAGAAGCAGATCCCCGCGGACGCCTCGATCACCGGCAAGGTCGGCATCGGCCAGATCCCCGGCGGTTTCGGCCTGGAAGTGGAACTGAACATCAACCTGCCGGGCCTGGACCAGGCCGAGGCCGAAGAGTTGGTCGCCAAGGCCCACCAGGTCTGCCCCTACTCCAACGCCACCCGCGGCAACATCGACGTGCGCCTGAACGTCAGCGTCTGATTCAGCTCGCACCCCTAGCCGCAGAAACGAAAAAGCCCGGCATCAGCCGGGCTTTTTTGTGTCTCGGATCAGGCTCAGGCCTTGACGCGGGACTTGTACTCGCCAGTGCGGGTATCGATTTCGATCGAGTCGCCGATTTCGCAGAAGGCGGAAACCTGGACTTCAGCACCGTTCTTCAGGCGAGCGGTCTTCATCACTTTACCGGAGGTGTCGCCACGGACAGCCGGCTCGGTGTAGACGATTTCGCGAACGATGGTGGTCGGCAGTTCAACGGAGATGACTTTCTCGTTGTAGAAGACGGCTTCGCAGACGTCGGTCATGCCGTCTTCGATGAAGGTCAGCACGCCTTCCAGATCGTCTTTCTCGATCTCGTACTGGTTGAACTCGGTGTCCATGAAGACATACAGCGGGTCCGCGAAGTAGGAGTAGGTTACTTCCTTGCGATCGAGGATGATCGGCTCCAGCTTGTCGTCGGCCTTGAACACGGTCTCGGTGCCGGCACCGGTCAGCAGGTTCTTCAGCTTCATCTTGACGACCGCGGAGTTACGGCCGGACTTGTTGAACTCGGCCTTCTGGATGACCCAGGGGGCGCCATTGATGTTGGCAACCTGGCCAGCGCGGAACTCTTGTGCGGTTTTCATACGATTATCCGATTGGATTGGAGACAAAAATCAGGGGCCATATCATAGCCAATTTGTATAAAAACGCACCAGCCCCGCGGCAAGATCGGTTTGTTCGCTCAGCCGCCGCTGCCAATTGCCAATCCACGCAGCCCACTCCGGCAGCCGGCTTTCCAGCTTTTGCCAGGCATCGCCGATATCACCCTGGCCATTCCAGGCCATCCAGAAGGACTGCAACTCCACCCGCAGCGCCTCATCCATCCCCTCGCCGAACAGGGCCAGGAAGGCTTCCAGCTTCTCCAGGTGGATGTCCTCATCCTGTTGATAGATGTGCCAGACGAATGGCCGCCCCGCCCATTGCGCCCGCACGAACGAATCCTCGCCACGCACCGCGTTGAAATCGCAACTCCACAGCAGCGGGTCGTAGTCTTCCTGGCGCACGAACGGCAGCACTTGCAGGCGCAGGGCATTCTTCTGGTACTGCTGCCCCACTCCCAGCGTCTGCCCCGCCCAGCGCTCGACATCGGCGAGCACCCTACCCTCCGGCACCAGCAACAAGGTGGCGACAGTGCCCACGGCCAAGGCATCCAGCCAGTCGCCCAATGCAGCATTCTCATAGGCGAACAGGGAAATGCACCGCTCCTGTGCACGCGGGTGTACACCGAGCTCCCCAAGGAAACGAAGGCTCGCAGAAGGATCGGCCTGGAAGGCATCGCGCCGGGCGATCAGGTCGCCCTCGCGCAGCAGCCCACCCGTGGCCGGAGTGAATCCGGGAAAATAGAAGTACTTCTGCAAGCCGCTGGGCTGCAAGGACGGCAAGCCGTGGCAGGACTCCACCCAGGACTCGGCGCTGAGGTATTCCAGGTTCAGCCACAGAGGCGGCGTCTGGCGCCGACTCATCGCCTCTATATAGGCAGCTGGCATCTCACAGGCGAAGGCCTCGATCACCACGTCCGCCGCCGCAGCGCTCTGCCAGGGCTTCGGCCACAGGCGAACTTCCACGCCCGCCTGCCACTGCGATGCGGCCCCACTATCAGCCGCTGGACAAATGCGAGCGAAGGCCGAGACGTCGTCGACCCACAGCCGTACCTGCTGCCGATGCTCGCCCGCCAGTTGGCGCGCCAGCCGCCAGGTGACGCCGATATCGCCATAGTTGTCGACTACGCTGCAGAAGATATCCCAGCTGGCCATGCGCTTCCCCGCGGATCAGAAGGCGCCAGTGTACCCGTGATCCTGGCCGCGCTCCTTAAGCCGATGAATCCCTTGGAAAAAATTTTCAAAAAAGATTTGCCAAGGAGAAAACCTTTGAGTAAAGTGCGCGCCTCGACAGACACAGCGCTGTCGAGAAATCTGGTGAGGTGTCCGAGCGGTTGAAGGAGCACGCCTGGAAAGTGTGTATACGAGAAATCGTATCGAGGGTTCGAATCCCTCCCTCACCGCCAGATTCATGAAAAAGCCCGGCTAAGCAATTAGCCGGGCTTTTTCGTTTTCCCCTTCACACTTTCTTCACCTGTTGCGGCCTAGTTGCAAGTTGTCAGTTGGACAAATGCACAACGGCGATTAAACAGTTGTTCGATCATTGTCGACAGTCATCTGACAGCTTGGTTCCGCCCACTGGAAACCAGCCTCAACCCGCGCCTGACACCTGTTGGAAACACTCCTTTGCCAGATTGGACAGTTTTTGCCCAAATCGGCCTCGGATAACTGCTAACAGCACCCGTAACATGAAAAAAAAGTGCCGTACTTGCGCTTGGTCAGTTTACTTACTACAAGTAATGGGTACTATGTAGTCCGGCTAATTTCCCAGTCATGGGAGATTGCTTTTAATGGAAATGTCCACCTTAAGGGGAACACGATGAACAACGTTCTGAAATTCTCTGCTCTGGCTCTGGCTGCTGTTCTGGCCACCGGTTGCAGCAGCCACTCGAAAGAAACCGAAGCACGTCTGACCGCTACTGAAGACGCCGCTGCTCGCGCTCAAGCCCGTGCCGATGAAGCCTATCGCAAGGCTGACGAAGCTCTGGCCGCCGCTCAGAAAGCCCAGCAGACCGCTGACGAGGCTAACGAGCGCGCCCTGCGTATGCTGGACAAAGCCAGCCGCAAGTAATAGATCTTCGGATCTGTTAGAAAACCGACCCTCCGGGGTCGGTTTTTTTATGTCCGCAGTTTTGTTGCCCGAGCCAGGCAGGCAACAAAAAGCCCGCTCGACCGGTGAGGGTCGGCGGGCTCTTTGATTGCACGCGGCGAGTTACTGCAGCGGCATGGCATCCTGGTCGACAGTTGCGGCAACCGAACCGCCCTGCTGCACTTGCTGCGGCTGGGCAATGGCAACTGGCAGGCCATCTTCGGCAGCCACCACTTCACGCACCACGTTCCAGTCCATCTGCATCTGACTGGCGATGTCTTCGCGCTTGAGCAGGGCGTTGATCACTGCAGTGTGTTTGTCGACCACCGACGGATCACCGTTGTCGTCGATCGGCGCATGGGCCTCGAGGTAGATCTTGCCTTCGCTGCGACCGAACTTGTACGGCTCGTTGATGATGCGCACCTTGGTGCCCACCGGGATCATCGAGAACAACTGGGTCACGTCCCAGTTGTACATACGGAAGCAACCGTGGCTGGTGCGGGTACCGATACCGAACTTCTTGTTCGAACCATGGATGAGATAACCGTGAAAGCCCAGGCTCATCTTGTAGGGACCCAGCGGGTTGTCCGGACCCGGCGGCACCACGGACGGCAGCGGGTCGCCATCGGCGGCGTGCTCGGCGCGGATCGACGCCGGCGGATACCAGGCCGGGTCCTTGGTCTTGGCGATCACGCTGGTGCTGCCCACCGGCGAACCCCAGCCTTCACGACCGATGCCCAGGGCGTAGGTGTAGACGACGTTCTTGTCCTTGGGGAAGTAGTAGAGGCGGTATTCGGCGAGGTTGATCACCACACCTTCACGCGGACCGGCCGGCAGGACGAAGCGGGTCGGAATGATGACCTCGGTGCCCACGCCCGGCAGCCAGGCATCAACACCTGGGTTGGCGGCGATCATCTCGGAATAGCCGAGGCCGTACTTCTCGCCGAGGTCGGCGAAAGTGTCTTCGTACTTGGCCTTGATCACCTGGACCTGGCCGACGATATCGTCACCCGGCGCCGGCAGCGGCAATTCAATGGCGGAAACGGGGCCGGCCGAGAGCAGCGCGGCGAGGGACAGCGAGCAGGCGGCAATGACGCGCGACAACATCCGAGGATCCTTGACGTGGGCAATGAGCAAAGATGATCAGTTTACCACCGCAAGCCCCGTCAACGGGAGATATCAGACGAGCCAGGAACTGCGCGCGCCGCGCTTTTCCTCTTCCAGTTGTTTCAGGCAGGCCGCGCAGATGCGCCGATCGCGCAGCAATGGCTTCTCCACCCCGCGCCACAAGGGCTGCGCCGGCAACAGGCTGCCGCAAAGCGTACGGTCGGCCGAGGTTCCCAGCTCCAGTTGGCGCGCAACAAGATGCACCCGGATCTCGCGGCAGGCGAACAGATCCAGCTGCTCATCGGGCTCGATCAACTGGTAGGCGAAGAGGGTCCAGGCGGGGCGCGACATAGGGGGTTCCAGAAGGGTGCGCAAACATAGCCGAAAGGCCGGGCGCGGGGAAGCCTCGATTCCGTGGTTTATCCGTGCCGCTATTCATCAAAGCAGAGGTTTGAGCGTCGGCCACACGTTGTCGAGCAGTTTAGGCTGCGCCGCCACCGCCGGATGGATGCCGTCGGCCTGCATCATGTCCTGCACGCCCCCTACCCCTTCGAGGAAGAACGGCACCAGGGCAATCTTCTGCTCGCTCGCCACGCTGTCGAAGACTTTGGCGAACGCATCGGTATAGCGCTGCCCGTAGTTGGGCGGCAGGCGCATGCCGAGGAGCATTACCTTGGCACCCGACTTCTGCGACTGCTGAACCATCGCATTAAGATTCTGTTGCAATTGCGCCGGCGCCATTCCACGCAGGCCGTCATTGCCGCCCAACTCGATCACCACCAGCTTCGGCTTCTGCTCCGAAAGCAGCGCCGGCAGCCGCGCGAGGCCTCCCGCCGTGGTGTCGCCGGAGATCGACGCATTCACCACCTGGTAGTCGAAACCCTGCTCCTTCAGCCGCTTGTCCAGCAGGCTGACCCACCCCAGGCTGGTATCCAGCCCCAAACCGGCGCTGATACTATCGCCGACGACCAACAGCGTCTGCGCCGCGGCCTGCTGCGTGATCAGAAGCAACGCCAGGCAGCCGCCCATTAGCCATGCACGCATCGGATTCTCCATGAGCGAACGCATTCTCACCGCGCGGAACCTTAGCAAGGTTGTTTCCAGCGCGGAAGGCAAGCTGACCATCCTCCACGATCTCTCCCTCGACCTCGCCCGCGGCGACAGCCTCGCCATTGTCGGCAGTTCCGGCTCGGGCAAATCCACCCTCCTCGGCCTGCTCGCCGGGCTCGACCTGCCGAGCGGCGGCGAGATCGTCCTGCTCGGGCACACGCTCGGCAGCCTCGATGAAGACCAGCGTGCACGGGTACGCGCGGCGCACGTCGGCTTCGTCTTCCAGTCCTTCCAGTTGCTCGACAGTCTCAATGCGCTGGAGAACGTCATGCTGCCGCTGGAACTGGATGGCCGCAAAGACGCCGAGCAGCGCGCCCGCGAACTGCTCGAACGGGTTGGCCTCGGCCAGCGCCTGAGCCACTACCCGCGCCAGCTCTCCGGTGGCGAACAGCAGCGGGTCGCCATCGCCCGCGCCTTCGCGGCCGAGCCGGACGTCCTGTTCGCCGACGAACCCACCGGCAACCTCGATACCCACACCGGAGAGCGCATCAGCGACCTGCTCTTCGAGCTGAACCGCGAGCGCGGCACCACCCTGGTCCTGGTGACCCACGACGAACGCCTCGCCCACCGCTGCCAGCGCCATATCCGCCTGGAAAGCGGCCACCTGATCGACCACGTCGAACCCTGACGGACGAGAGCCGATGAAGCCACTCTCGCTGCCCAACCTGTTCCGCCTGTCCCTGCGCCAACTGTGGCGCGAGGGCCGCAGCGGCGAGCTGCGCGTGCTGTTCTTCGCCCTGCTGGTGGCGGTGGCAGCCAGCTCCGCGATCGGCTACTTCAGCGCTCGCCTGAACGGCGCCATGCTGGTCCGCGCTGCCGAATTCCTCGGTGCGGACCTGGTACTCACCGGCACCCAGCCGGCCCAACAGCAGCAGATCGACAGCGGCCTCAAGCTCGGCCTGAAGCACGCGCAGAGCGTCGAGTTCTCCAGCGTGGTAGCCACCGACAACGGCATCCAGCTAAGCAGCGTCAAGGCCGTTGGCGACAGCTATCCCTTGCGCGGCGAACTGAAAAGCGCGCCAGCGCCCTTGCAACCGGAAGTCGAGGGCGGCCGTCCGGCGACGGGCGAAATCTGGGTCGAATCGCGCCTGCTGGCCAGCCTCGACCTGAAGATCGGCGACAGCGTCGACATCGGTCGCAAGTCCCTGCGCATCGCCCGCGTACTGACCTATGAACCGGACCGCGCCGGTGACTTCTACAGCCTTACCCCGCGCGTGATGATGAGCCTGCAGGACCTCGCCGCTACCGGCGTGGTGCAGCCCGGCAGCCGGGTACGCTATCGCGACCTCTGGGGCGGCGCGCACGATGCGCTGCAAACTTACCGGCAAGCTACCCAGGGCAACCTTGCCGCCAACCAGGAACTGCAGGACGCCCACCATGGCAACCGCCAGATCGGCGATGCCCTGGGCCGCGCCGAGCGCTACCTGAACCTCGCCAGCCTTGCTGCCGTGCTGCTCGCCGGCGTGGCGGTGGCGCTCTCGGCGAACCGCTTCGCCACCCGCCGCTTCGACGCCAGCGCGCTGCTGCGCTGCCTCGGCCTGTCGCGTCGCGAAGCCCTGTTGTTGTATGGCAGCCAACTGTTCGTCCTGGGCCTGGTCGCCAGTATGTGTGGCGCCTTCCTCGGTTGGCTCGCGCAGCTCGGCCTGATGCATTTACTGGGCAACTTGCTGCCGCCGGAAATCCCCGACGCTGGCATCGTGCCCGCGCTTGCCGGCATGGCCACCGGACTGGTCGCCCTCGCCGGCTTCGCCCTGCCGCCACTCGCCGCGCTCGGGCGTGTACCGCCTCTGCGGGTGTTGCGCAGCGACCTGCTGCCAGTGCCGATGCGCACCTGGGCCGCCTATGGCTGCGCCCTGCTCGCCCTCGGCCTGATCATGTGGCGGCTGAGCCTGGACCTGAAACTCACCCTCGCCCTGCTAGGCGGCGGCGCCATCGCTGCGGTAATCCTCGGCTTCATCCTGCTGCTCGCCCTGCGCGGCCTGCGCAGGGCGCTGCAAGGCGCCAGCCTGCCCTGGCGACTGGGCCTCGGCCAACTACTGCGCTACCCGCTGGCCGCCGCCGGACAGAGCCTCGCCTTCGGCTTGATCCTGCTGGCCATGGCGCTCATCGCCCTGCTGCGCGGCGAGCTGCTGGACACCTGGCACTCCCAGCTGCCGCCCGACGCACCGAACCACTTCGCGCTGAATATCCTCCCCGCCGAGAAAGATGGCTTCGAGCAGCGGGTAAAGGCGCTGTCGCCCAATGCCGAAGACCTCTACCCGATGGTCCCCGGCCGCCTGGTGGCGGTGAACGGCAAGCCGGTTCATGCCATGAACGAGGACATCCGCAGCGAGCGAGCACTGCAACGCGACCTGGGCCTGACCTGGTCCGCGCGCCTGCCTGCGGGAAACCAGATAGTCGCGGGCGACTGGTGGAAGACTGGGGAAAAGAGCGATCTACCGGGCGTGTCGGTGGAAGAAAAGCTCGCTGGCAACCTCGGCCTGAAGGTTGGCGACCACCTCAGCTTCACCGTCGCCGGGCAGACCCGCGAAGCGCAGATCCGCAGCCTGCGCTCGGTGAAATGGGACAACTTCCAGCCCAACTTCTTCATGGTCTTCGAGCCGGGCACCCTGACCGACCTGCCGGTGACCTACCTGACCAGCTTCTATCTGCCCATCAGCCAGGAGCGCCAACTGATCGAACTGGCACGCGCCTATCCCACCGTCACCCTGCTTCCCGTTGACGCGCTGCTCGCGCAACTGCGCAGCATCCTCGACCAGGTGACCCTGGCCGTGGAGTACGTGCTGGTATTCGTCCTCGCCGCCGGCTTCGTGGTGCTGTTCGCCGGCCTGCAGGCCACCCTCGATGAACGCCTGCGCCAAGGCGCGCTGCTGCGTGCCCTGGGCGCTGAACGCAGCCTGCTGATGCGCACGCGGCGCAGCGAGTTTGCCCTGCTCGGCGCCGTCAGCGGCCTGCTCGCGGCGCTGGGCTGCGAGCTGATCAGCTACCTGCTCTACCGGCTGGTGTTCGACCTGCCGTGGAGCCCGCATCCCTGGTTGCTGGTACTACCGGTGCTGGGGGCCCTACTGGTGGGCGGCGCCGGCTTGCTGGGCACCCGCCGTGCGCTCAACGTGAGCCCACTGCGCCTGCTGCGCGAGAGCTGATCGGGTAGACTGGCCCGATCACCCTCGCCGCACTGGAAGCCATGAGCCGTTATCGTCCGCCCCGCCCCGCTGGTACCCCGCTGATCACTCCCGAAGGCGAAGCGCGCCTGCGCGCCGAACTGCATGAACTGTGGAACGTGCGCCGGCCCCAGGTGACCCAGTCGGTCAGCGAGGCTGCCGCGCAAGGTGATCGCTCCGAGAACGCCGAGTACACCTACGGCAAGAAGATGCTGCGGGAGATCGACAGCCGCGTGCGCTTCCTGCGCAAGCGCCTGGAAAACTGCAAGGTGGTCAGCGAGCGCCCGGCCGATCCGAACAAGGTCTACTTCGGCGCCTGGGTCACCCTGGAAGACGAGGACGGTGAACAGGCCCGCTACCGCATCGTCGGCCCGGACGAACTGGACCTGCGCAACAACCACATCAGCATCGACTCGCCACTGGCCCGCGCGCTGGTGGGCAAAGAGCTGGACGCCGAGGTGATGGTACGCAGCCCGTCAGGCGAGAAGCTCTGGTTCGTGGTGGAAATCGAGTACCCCTGAGCACATATCGGTGTAGGAGCGAGCTTGCTCGCGAACCCGCCCAACTCCGGAGCTGTCGGTGAATCCGTTCGCGAGCAAGCTCGCTCCTACAACGTCAAAGCGGCTGCGGACGCCGGGTAATCAGGCCTTGCCGAGCAACACGGGTCAGCTCGTGGATGGCCGACTCCAACTGCTCGGCCACTGGCGACTGGACCACGGCAAAATCGAAGCTGTCAGAAGGGAAACGCGCGAGATCGGCAAAGGTTTCGGCGAACTGGATCAGGAAGGTACGCGAGCCGTTCCAGCGCTTGGGCCAGCCATCGAGGTAACGGACGAGAGTGGGCTGGTGATTACCGCCCAGGAGAATCTTCGGGTTGCGGCGAACCAGGCCGGTGGTGATCGGGGCCAGGCGCACATGCGGGTTGGGACAGGTCATGGTGTCACGTCTCCGCCTCAGGGGTCCTGCTGGACGCGGCGAGAGGCACACCGAACCAGCGCTTTAGCGGTATTTCGATGTCAGCCATCGCTGCATCCGCGCCCCGCAAGTTGCTACTTAAATCGGCGCTGTGCGGCATCCTAGAGAAGCCCCGGCAAAGCTGTCAAGGAGACTTCAGTCGATGACCACCCCACCCCTGCGGCTGTTCTTCGCCCTGCCCTGCCCGCCGGAACTGGCGGTGCGGATCTGCGCCTGGCGCGACGGCATGCACCTCGACGGCCAGCCCGTTGCCCAGGCCAACCTGCACCTGACACTCGCCTTCCTCGGCTCAGTGCCCCGCGGCCGCAAGGCGGAACTCCGAGCCATCGGCGAACGCTTGCCGCGCCAGGGTTTCAACCTGGAACTGGACCACATTGCGCGCTGGTCCAACGGCATCCTTCACCTCGCGCCCAGCGAAGTGCCGACCGCGCTGCACGAGCTGGTCCATGCGCTGCGCGAGGAATTGAAGGCAGGAGGATTCGAGGTCGAACACCGCCCCTTCCACCCTCACATCACCCTCGCACGCCACGCGCACCACACGCCGGCGGCCACGGCGTCATTCCGCTTGCCAGCGCAGGCCGTGACGCTGTTCAGCTCGGAAAACAGCCCCACCGGCGTGCGTTATCGCGCCATCGGCGAGTGGCCGCTAGAGCGCTGCTGCTGAACGCACCGCCCATTCCTCGGCGTAATCGAGGAAACGACGCAGGCCGGCGGTGGGGTACTTGTCGATATGCAGCGCACGGAAGAACGTGCGCCGCAACGGCCCTAGCGGGTTGTCCAGGCGCACCAGCTCGCCGCGCACCAGCTCTGCCTGCACTACGCGCTGCGACAGGCAGCCGATGCCGAATCCGCTGCCGACGAGTTGCTTGATCGCTTCGGCGTTGCTCACCTCCAGCGGCGCGTTAACGCTGCCCAGGCGCGGCAACACCTGCTGCTCGAATGTCACTCGGGTACCCGAACCTGCCTCGCGCAGCACCCAGCGCGCCGCCGCCAGGTCCTGCAGGCTGATGCGCTCAGCCAGCGCCAGGGGATGATCCGGCGCCACTACCAGCAACAGTTCATCGTCCATCCAGGGTGTGAGCTGGATCTGCGGATGCTGGATCGGTGCCTCGATGAAGGCCACATCCAGCCTGAATTCGGCCAATGCCTCGATCACCCCGCCACTGTTGGCGACCTGCAGCTCCAGGCGGCTTTCAGGCAATGTGTGGAGAAAGCCGGACATCACCTGCGGCAGCAGGTAGCCGCCGATGCTGCGGCTGGCACCCAGGCTCAACTGCACCGGCGCCGACTCGAACAGGCTCTCCAGCTCTGCGCTCTGCGCCAGCAATGCGCTGGCCTTGGGGTAGAAGGCACGGCCGTTGTCGTTGAGCGCCAGGCGCTTGCCACTGCGGTCGAACAGGCGCGTGCCGAGCGTACGCTCCAGCTCCTGCAACGCCTGGCTGGCAGCGGACTGCGACAGCGCTATGCGTGATGCGGCCTGGGTCACGTTGCCCAGTTCGGCGATGGCGGTGAAGGTCGCCAATTGGCGAAGGGTGATGCGCGGCCCCATATCGATAAAACCGGTCAACCTAATAAGAACAATCCGTTTTTACACTAAGTGGAGTGGCGGCACCATGGCTTCACCTTACAAAAGGAGCCCGTAATGAACGCCCTTCGCCGCCTGCCCTACTACGTCCCCGGCGCCCTGCTCTGCCTGGGCATCGCCTTCGGCTCCCGCCAGCTCATGGAAATCCCTGCGCTGCAGCACCTGGGGCTCGGCAGCCTGACCCTGGCGATCCTCATCGGCCTGCTGGCCGGCAACCTCGGCCTGGCCCGCTTCGGCAGCATCCGCCCCGGCATCGACCTGTCGCGCCAGCAGCTGCTGCGCCTGGGCGTGGTGCTCTATGGCCTGCGCCTGACCTTCCAGGACATCGCCGCCCTCGGCCCGGCCGCGCTGATCATCGACGTGCTGATGGTCGCCAGTACCCTGACTGTCGCCTGGTGGATCGGCGAACGCTGGCTCAAGCTGCCGCGCGAAAGCGCCCTGCTGATCGGCGCCGGCAGCGCCATCTGCGGCGCCGCGGCAGTGATGGCGAGCAGCCCGGTGCTCAAGGCGCGCGCCGAGCATACCGCCGTCGCGGTGGCCACCGTTGTACTGTTCGGCACCCTGGCGATGCTGCTGCATCCGTTGATCTACGCTGCGCTGCCCAACCTGTTCGGCAGCGAGCAAGCCTTCGGCATATTCACCGGCTCGACCATCCACGAAGTCGCCCAGGTGGTCGCCGCCGGCCGCGCCATGGACCCGGCCGCCGCCGATGCCGCGCTGATCAGCAAGATGCTGCGCGTCCTGCTACTGGCTCCGGCGCTGCTGATCCTCGGTCGTGTTGGCTGCGCCGAAGCTGCCGAGCCGGGTACCCGTCGCAAGCTGCACATCCCCGGTTTCGCCGTGTTCTTCCTGCTGGTGACCGGCCTGCGCTCGCTGGGCTGGGTTCCGGAAAGCTGGCTGGCCCCGTTGCAGCAACTGGACGACGTGATGCTCGGCATGGCCATGGCCGCCCTGGGGCTGGCCACCCGCCTTGGCGACCTGCGCAAGGAAGGCCCCAAACCGCTGCTGCTGGGCGCCGGGCTGTTCGTCTTCCTGCTGGTGGGCGGCGGCCTGATCAATGGCGGCGTGCAGTACCTGTTCCACTGATTTCGGAGAGAAAACAAAAAGGGCGGACACCTTGGGTGTCCGCCCTTTTTCGTTACAGGCGTTCTATTACTTCACTGGCGATCAGCTGGACAGCTTGCGGTCCAGGGAGAACGGGCCGGCGCCGCTGATCAGCAGTGCGACGCTGATCATGATCAGGGTGAAGGCGTATTCGAAGCCATTGGCGGTGATGAAGAAGCCGTTAGCCAGGTGAACGCTGAACACCGCGACCAGCATGGCGACGATCAGCGGGATGCTCGCCAAGCGCACCAGCAGGCCGAGGACCAGGGCCAGGCCGCCGAAGAATTCGGCGCTACCGGCCAGAGCAGCCATCAGGTAGCCAGGGGTCACGCCGAGGGATTCCAGCCAGCCCGCCATGCCTTGCAGGCCCGGGCCGCCGAAGGCGCCGAAGAGCTTCTGCGAGCCGTGAGCCATGAAGGTCAGGCCGGTGGTGATACGCAGTACAGCGATGCCGGCGCCAGCGTTGGTGGTCAGGATGGATTTGATCAGCGAGTTCATGGTGCGTCCTTATGGAAGCTCTAGTGGGAGCGAAGGGTGGCGTAGGAAGTTGGTGACAACCGTGGTTGCTTGGCGACCAATATAACCAGTTTTTACGATATCAAAAGCGCAAAATCGCACTAATAACTATCGAATAAACCGATTACTTCTTGATTGCCGCCACGCTTTCACGTGGCTCGAGGCCATCACGTTCCCGCTGATATGCAAGATAGTACTTGTTGACGCTGCTGACGTAGTTCACCACGCCCATGCCCAGTTGCTCGGCCGCCACGCGCTCGACCTGGAAGAACCACTGGTTGGGGTTCAGGCCCTGGCGCTTGGCCTCCGCACGCAGGCTTTGCACCCGCTCGGGACCGGCATTGTAGGCAGCAAGAACGAAGGCCATGCGGTCCCGTTCATTGATGCGCGGGCTGGAGAAGAAGCGCTTGCGCAGCATCGCCATGTAACGGCTGGCGGCCTGCACGTTGTTCTCCTTCTGGTGCACGGTATCCACGCCGACGGCGCGGGCCGCCGCCGGGGTGATCTGCATCAGCCCGGTGGCGCCACCAGCGCCGCGCGCACTGGCATCGAGATTGGATTCCTTGAAGCCCACCGCAGCCAGGGCGAGCCAGTCCACCTTGCTCTGCTCGGCATAGCGCTGCAAGGTCGGGCGCACGGCTTCCAGGCGCTTGCGGTCAGGCACCTGAAGCGGGTTGCGCACCTGATAGGCGCGGCGGTACAGACGCTGGAAAGCCGCGTCCTGGTCCGCCGGCGCGCGGTAGTCCTTGAGGAAGCGGTTGACGCTGGCGCGCAGCATCGGTGCGTCGCGGCGCACGTACCAGGCCATCGGCTCACTGTTGTCCAGCACCAGATGCCGGTCGACGCGCAACTTGGTGAAGACCTTGCTCCAACGCTCGGCGATGGGCTGCTCGACCACGGTGTAGTTGAAGATGCCGGCCTGGACCATCTCCAGCACGTCTTCCACGGCGAGCGAGGAATCGGTCCACTCCAGCACCAGCGGCGCCAGTCGCTTCTGCGCCAGACGCTCGTTGACCTTGCGCACGGCCTCGCCAGCGGCGCTGCCGGCCGGCAGGGTGATGGTGCGGCCGGCAAGTTGCTCCAGGCGGACGAACTTGCGGTTGCCCTGCTTGGTCACCAGCACCAGTGGCACCTCGGCCTTCCACGGCAGGCTGGGGCTGAGATTCTGGCCATCGCGGGCCAGCAGGACTTCCCCAGGCGCAACCAGATCGCCTTCACCGCGCTGCAACGCGCCGAGCAATTGATCCTTGGCCTTGGGAATGAATTTGACGGTGAGCGGCTTGCGCCCCGGGGCGCTGTCGTTGAGGTACTGCTCGAAGGCTCGCAGGCGGCGGTACTCTACGCCGATGGGCTCGCCCTTGATTTCGCCAGAACTGTTGCGGCTCTGGTTGACCAGGACCCGGAGGGTGCCACCGGAGCGGATGGTGGCCAGGTCACGGGCACCGCTGCTTTCCTGTTCCCAGTTTTCCGGCTGGGCCGTCAGGCGCGCGGCCGCCGGCAGTGGCGTCAAAGCCACAAGGCACAGCAGTAGCAGCAACAGTCGCGTCATCCAGCTCTCCAGGGGGTTGCACACGGCACCGGCCCGATCAGAGCGCGGTTTTGGCCGCAAGTTCCCAGCCGCCGAGGGCGCGCGAGACTCTCACAGCACGGGCCGAATGCCAACCCGAAATTCCGGAAGCACTTTCAGAAGTGGCTTCAACTATCTGTTTTAAAAGGGTTTTTATTGAAAAACAGAGGTTCTGCTATGCTGCTCGCCCGAACCAAGGGATGAACGATGCAACTGATCGACATTGGCGTCAACCTCACCCATCCGAGCTTCGCCCCGGAACGTGAAGCTGTCCTCGCTCGCGCGATCGAGGCCGGCGTCGTGCAGATGGTGCTGACCGGTACCAGCCTGGATGACAGCGAACAGGCCCTGGGACTGTGCCGGCAACTGGACGAAGAACAGCGTCTTTACTGCACCGCGGGCGTCCATCCGCACGAAGCCAGCCACTGGGACAGCGGCACCGCGAAAGCACTGCGCGGCCTGCTGGCCGAGGACCGGGTCAAGGCCGTGGGCGAATGCGGGCTGGACTTCAACCGCGACTTTTCGCCGCGTCCGCAGCAGGAGAAGGCTTTCGAGGAACAGCTGAGCCTCGCCGTGGAGCTGCAATTGCCGGTGTTCATCCACGAGCGCGATGCCGGCGAACGCCTGCTGGCGATCCTCAAGGACTTCCGCGACAAGCTGCCGGCCGCCGTTGTGCATTGCTTTACCGGCGAGCGCCGTACGCTTTATTCGTACCTCGACCTCGACCTGCACATCGGCATCACCGGCTGGATCTGCGACGAACGCCGAGGCACCCACCTGCAGGAACTGGTGCGGGAAATTCCCGAAGGCCGGCTGATGCTGGAAAGCGACGCTCCTTATCTATTGCCGCGAACCCTGCGTCCGAAACCCAAGAACGGCCGCAACCAACCGGCCTACCTGCCCGAAGTGCTGGCCTGCGTGGCCCAGCACCGAGGCGAGAGCGCAGAGCGTGTCGCCGCCCACACCAGCGACTGCGCGCGACGCTTCTTTGGCCTGCCGGAAATTTGAACCGGCTCTCAAGATAGCCCTTCGTCGGCCGATAAGTCGGGAGCAGAAGGTGGCTTGATTCCCATCAATTGCCACCTTCATCCTTTTCACGACAATAATGGCGCCTCGCCACTATTCGACCGACAAGAAGAGATATATGGCCGCCTGGATCCGCGATATTTCCCTCAAGTACAAGTTCTGGGCCGTCAACGCGGTCGCCTTCGTCACCACCTTGCTGCTGGTGCTGTTCGCCATGCACCAGGAGCTCGACGGGCGCAACCAGCAGGCACGCCAGGCTGCCGAAGCCCAGGCCCAGCTGCTCAAGAACTGGCCGGCAGGTTTGGCGCTGCCGAACTCGCCGAACCTTGTCAGCTTCGCCAGCGGCAGTTCGCCGCAAATCGCCGGTGTCGACGGCTCCGCCCTCGCCCGCGCCAACGGCTGGGTTGATCTGCAGGGCGTGCAGACCCGCGCCGGTGCACTGGCCGGCGCCTATGTACAGGACATCGGCAGCGGCCAGCGCGTCGCTGTCCTCGCCCCCGGCGCGGACTTCTGGAGCGTCTTCGAGGAGCGCGCAGTGCCCTTCGCCGGCGCCGTACTGGTGCTGATGCTGGCCCTGCTGGCCGCCTCGCAGTTGCTGATCCGGTTCATCCTCACCCACCTGCTGACCCTGCGCGACGTGATGCTTCATGTGGAGAAGAGCGGCGACCTGGCCGCCCGCGTGCCGCTGGAGAGCCGCGACGAGGTCGGCCAGATGGCTACCGCCTTCAACGCCATGCAGGCCGGCTACCAGCGCGTGGTCGGCACCGTCGCCCAGGCTGCCGGGCGCCTCGACGAAGGCGCGCGCAGCCTCGCCAACAGCATGGGCCAGGTGCGCCAGGGCATGCTCGGCCAGCAGAGCGAGACCGACCAGGCCGCCACCGCCATCAACGAGATGTCCACCACCGTCCACCACATCGCCCAACACGCCGCCGACACCCGCGACCAGTCGCAGGAAGCCGACCGTCTCGCCGGCAACGGGCAACAGGTCGTCGGCCGCGTCGGCCAGTCCATCGCCGGCTTGTCCCAGGGCGTGCAGCAGACCGCCGAGATGATCCAGCAACTGGCCCAGGACAGCCACAAGATCAGTAGCGTGGTCAGCGTGATCCACGGCATCGCCGAACAGACCAACCTGCTCGCCCTCAACGCCGCCATCGAGGCCGCCCGCGCCGGCGAGATGGGCCGCGGTTTCGCGGTGGTCGCCGATGAAGTACGCAACCTCGCCAAGCGCGTGCAGGACTCCACCGACGAGATCACCCAGATGATCAACGCACTGCAGTCCGGCACCCGCGACGCCGTGGAGTTCATGCAGGAAAGCTCGATCAAGGCCGACGGCTGCGTCGAGGAAGCCCGCGAAGCCGGCGAGGCCCTGGCGGCGATCGCCTCGGCCGTGGCGCTGATGCGCGAGAGCAATACACAGATCGCCGTGGCCGCCGAGCAACAGAGCCAGGTGGCCGAGGAAATGACCCGCTCGGTGGTCGGTATCCGTGACGTCACCGAGCACACCGTGCAGCAGACCGTGGACTCCGCCGGCACCAGCCACCAGCTGGCGGACCTCGCCGGTGAGCTGAGCCGCGCCATCCGCCAACTGCGCCTGTAATCCCTATCGCCCGCATAGCCTGTGCCCATTGGCACGGGTTTCGCGGCAGCACCTAGACTGCTGACATTCCGCCCGCCTGCGCTCAGGCGGGCCTTTCAGTCTCAGGAGCTTCGCCATGGGCAAACGTCACCCCAACCTCGTCGCCTGGCAGTGGCAGGGCTACGCCGCCAATCACCGCAACCCGACCAACCTGGCGCTGCACATCATCGCCGTGCCGCTGTTCATCCTTGGCGCCCTGACGCTGCTCAGCGGGCTGTTCGGCCTGAGCCTGACAACGATTCTGCTGGGCGTGATCGGCATGATCGCCTCGCTGGCCATCCAGGGCCGAGGGCACAAGCTGGAAGAAGAGGCGCCCGAACCCTTCAGCGACCGCAAGGACGCCGTGGGCCGCCTCCTGACCGAGCAATTCATCACTTTCCCGCGCTTCGTGCTGAGCGGCGCCTGGTGGCGCGCCTGGCGTAGTCGCCGGCGCTGAGCCGGCCCTAACAGAAAGGCGTGGCATTTCGGCCATTCAAGTACCGGGCAGGTTCGCCGATATAATCGTCGAGATTTCGTCACGAGCTGTTGAGATGTCGGCTTTTCGTCATTTTATTGGCATTTTTGTCTGCCTGTTTATTGTCACGCTTGCTCACTCAGCCCCGGAACCGGCGGCCGAGCGCACCGTGCTGATCCTGGCGGTGAAAGACCAGCCGCAGCTCCAGCGCCAATACACCCTGCGCGACCTGGAAGCACTGCCGCAGACCGAGCGGCGCTCCATGCTCCCCGACGAATCCCAGGTCTACGGCTGGCAGGGCGTACGCCTGAGTACCCTGCTCGCCGGCTTCGACCGCGGCGCCGCCCAGCGCCTGCGGGTCGAGGCGCTGAACGACTATTCCGCCCTGATTCCGTTGAGTGACCTCGACGCCTTCGACCCGATTCTCGCCTACCGCCGCGACGGCCAAGCCATCGGCATCGCCGAGCGCGGCCCGCTGTTCGTCATCTACCCGATGCTCGATCACCCGGAGTTGCGGACCCAGGTCTATTTCAACCGCACCGTCTGGCAGGTAAGCCGCATTACCCTGGAGTGATCGCCGTGCCCCCGCAAGCTCCCAGGCGGCGCCATCGCCGCCTGACCATCATCATCCTCAGCAGCCTGATCGCGGCGCTGACTGCCGGCGCCGGCGCGGCGCTGCTGATGGTGCACCAGCATGTCCGCCAACTGGCCCATCCCGACGCCCACAGCGAGCTGTGGCAGGCCTACCAGCTGCGCGCCGAGCTGGAGCGCTCACTGAGCACCGCGCAAAAGGTGCTCGCCGGAAAGAGCGACAGCGATGCCCTGGCGACCCGCGTCGAAGTGCTCGCCAGCCTCCTGCCGCCGCTGCGCAATACGCCTGTCTACAGCTACCTGGTCGTGCCACGCCCGGAAGTGCAGGCGACCCTGGAGCGAATCCAGCGCCTGAGCGACGCCTGGCTCAAGCGCGCCCCGTGGGGTCAGCCGCAAGCCGCAAGGCTCCTGGCCGGCGAGATGCTGCGTGAACTACCGCCCCTGCTCGAACCGACGCACGAACTGGTGGTCGTCACCAATATCGCCCTGACCAATTACATGGATGCCGAGCGCCTGGACCTGCAGCGTGCCTTCAACCTGCTGGCCTGGGTGCTTTTCGGCCTCGGCCTGTGCAGCGTGCTGCTGGCTCTGCGGGTCATCGCCAACTCGCGGCGCAAGCTGCTGCTCACGCAGCGACTGCATGATCTCAACCAATCCCTGGAACAACGCGTCGAGCAGCGTACCCAGGAGTTGAGCGAGCGCAAGGCACTGCTGCGCTACATCCTCGATACCAGCCCCAGCGACGTGGCGCTGCTCAGCGATGAGGATTCCCGCGCGCACTACGTCAGCCCGCGCCTGCTGCAACGTACCGGCATCCATCCGGACGAGCCCTTCACCCTGCACCGGCTATTTGACGACCCCGACGAGGAAGCGCGCTTCCGCCAGTCCCTGGCCGAACGCGGCCAGTTGGACAGCTGGGAAACCCGCCTGGCGGGCAACCCCGCCTACTGGGCGATCGTCTGGGCGCGCAAGATGGAAGTGGACGGTCACCCCGCCTCGCTGGTGTGGAGTTTCGACATCAACCAGCGCAAAGCCATGGAGCAGGAACTGCGCCTGCTGGCCACTACCGATCCGCTGACCGGTCTGCAGAACCGCCATGCCTTCGTCAAACGCGGCGTCGCCCTGCTCAAGAGCGCGCAGCGCTACGAGCGCCAGTGCGCAGCGCTGATGCTGGACATCGATTTCTTCAAGCCGATCAACGACACCCACGGCCATGCTTTCGGCGATGCCGTGCTGCAAGCCGTGGCGAAGGAACTGACACAGGGGTTGCGCGAAGTGGACCTGCTCGGCCGTCTGGGTGGCGAGGAGTTCGCCGCGATCCTTCCGGAAACCGACCTGCAGCAGGCGCTGCTGGTCGCCGAGCGGGTGCGCAACAGCGTGCAGGCGCTGTCCTTCACCAGTGAGGACGGCAGCCGCGTGCGCCTGACCCTGAGCATCGGCGTGGCCGCACGCCGCGAAGGCGAACTGCGTCTGGAAG
Source organism: Pseudomonas sp. PVC-3-1 (assembly GCF_057444315.1). NCBI lineage: Bacteria > Pseudomonadati > Pseudomonadota > Gammaproteobacteria > Pseudomonadales > Pseudomonadaceae > Pseudomonas > Pseudomonas sp. PVC-3-1. The sequence continues at coordinate 3,197,087 of NZ_CM172023.1, read as the reverse complement.
ACCTGCTCGCCCGTGCCGACCGCGCGCTTTACCGGGCCAAGGCCGGCGGGCGCAATCGTACGGAAACCGCGCCCGGTATCTAGTTGAAACGCCGTTAGCCGAAGATGGTGACTGTCTGCCGGCCGATCGCCAGGAGCTGGCCATCGGCCGACCAGGTCTGCGCTGCAATATGGCCATAGCCATCGCGGGCATGTTCGATGGTCGCCAGGTACTGGCACCAGCCATTGGCCGGCATCGCCGGCAACGGCTGGACGAACTCCACCGTCCAGGTCAGCGAGCTGGAAGGCGCCGGTGACTTCAGGTGCGGCAGGTTGGCCGGCGGCCAGGCGTCGATCAGCGCCAGCAGGTGGCTGATCTCCATCGGCTCATCGCCTACGTCATCGCCGCGAAAGCGCATCCAGCCGCCCATTGCACGCTCGCGGCTGGCCGAGAACGGCATGTGCCCGACTGCCCAGCGCATGGCGATGTTCTGGGTGAAGGCCGGCATCAGCTTGCGGATGTAGGGCAGCTCCTGGCAGTCCTCCACGGCCTTGAAGGCCGGCGGCGGCAGGCCGTCCATCTGCACGGTGGATTCGCGCGATACGCCGAAGCTGCCCTGCGCCAGCAGCACCACCTGCCCGTTCTGCACAGCGCGACAGAACACCTGGCTGACCGACTTGCCCTCACGCAGCACTTCGGCCTCGAAGCTCACCGGCACTTCCACTTCGATGGGCCCGACGAAGGTGATCGCCAGGGAGCGCGCCGGCCGACCGGCCTCGGCAACCGCCGCCATCGCCTCGTAGGCCAGGGCCGCCACAAGGCCGCCGAAGCTTGCGCGGCCCTGTGCCCAGGTGGCGGGGATGACGATGGACAGCGGCGCGGCACGCACCGCCCGGAGCATTTCGCTGAAGGACATGTCGATACTTCCATAAGGGACTGCCGGCGATCCTAGGGCATCGCGCCGCACCGGCAAACCATCCAAAGCCTTGTCCCCTGCAGGAAATGCCCTGCCATCAATGGCCTCTATGCAATGCCTTCTGCAGGGCGTCCAGGCTCTCGTCGGCGAGGCGCTCGGCAAGGTCGTGGCGGGCGTTCCAGTGGGGTTGCAGCGGCATCAGGTCCAGTTCGCGCTCACTGCGAATCAGCCACTGCTCGTAGTCATGCCAGTCACCGAGGGCCGATTGCGCATCCTTCAATGGCACCAGCAGGCGCTGGGGAACGGCCGACTCTTTCGGATAGGCCTCCAGCGAATAGCGCACCCGCTTGATCAGCAGGCGCAGGCGATGGCGGTCGTGGGCCGGGTCTTTCAGCGCGTCGCGCAGCTTCTGCCACTCCCTGGCCAGGCGCTTCTCCACCTTGCCATGCAGTCCCTTGAGCACGCCGTGGCGTTCGGCGGTGCGCCACAGCTGCGGCCAGCCATCCAGGCGCATCATCAGGCGTTCCCACTGCGGGCTGGCGAGCAGCGTGGCGTAGCCGGACATCAGCGCCGGCCGACGCAGTGCGACTGCACGTTCGTAGCCTTCGGCCTCCAGCACCGGCAGCAGCACTTCAAGATCACGCAGCGGGCCACTGAGCCGGCCCATGTCACCCAATGCCTGCTCCAGTTCATCGATGCCGGGCATGCCCCGCACCGGGTGCAGCAGGCTGCGCAGCCGGCGTACAGCGATGCGCAGGTCATGCAGCGCCTCGGGATCGGATTCGGCCTTCAGGCGGGAAGACGCGGAGAACAACGCGACCTCCTGCTCGATCAGATGGCTTACCAGGTAATCGGAGAAGGAGGTCACGGCAGGCTCCACGCCAGAGGGTGAGATATCAGGTTAGCCCCCACCGACGCAGCGGCAAGGGACACCATGTCACGTTGCGTTTCTGCCCGCAGTGCGCAAGCGCCAGGGCAGCTCGCGGCGCAAGCGCGCCAGGTGCGCGCGCAGCTCGCCCGGCGCAGTGGCTACGCCGCCATAGCGCTGCGCTTCGAACGCCTCGAGGTAAGCGCGGATCGCCTGTGCATGAGCCGGCAGGACCTTGATGGCACGATGGCAGAAGTCCCGCGCACCCTCCCCCGGTTCGCGGCGTACGCCCAGTGGAGCGAGCATCCTTTCGAAGCGCTGGAAACTGCGCAACTGGAGATCGGCAGAGCGCCGCCAGGGCTTGAACAGCACCAGCGCCAGCACGCCGAGCAGCAGCCCGCCGCCACCCACCAGCAGCGCGCCTATCCATTGCCGGTCGAGCCCGCCGAACCAGTTTTTCAGCATGTCGCCCTGCTGCTCGGCCTGGTAGCCCAGCACCCAGCGCTGCCAGCCGTAGTTGACGTTGTCCCAGGCCATGCGCAGCTCATTGAGGAGCGCGAAGTTCCGGTAGCGCAGGGGCGAAAACGGATCGGCCTCGAGGAAGCTGCCTTCCTGGCTCATGGCCGCCTCCAGGCCCTGCTCGATCCGCTCGGGCGATACCGCTCCCGTCGGGTCGACCCGCGTCCAGCCCCGGCCAGGCTGCCAGTACTCCACCCAGGCGTGGGCATCGAACTGGCGGATCGTCAGGTAATTGCCCGAGGAACTGGCCTCGCCGCCCTGGTAACCGGTGACCACGCGCGCCGGAATGCCAGCCGCGCGCAAGACGAAGGTCATGGCGCCGGCATAGTGCTCGCAAAAGCCGGCGCGAGTGCCGAACAGGAAGCCGTCGATACGTTCCGGGCCGGCATCCGGCGGCCGCAGCGTGTAGCGGAACGGCTGCTCGCGGAAGTGCCGGAGCATCGCCTGTACCAGTTCGGCCGGCTGCGGGTAGCGCTCGCGCAGCTGCTGCGCCCAGGCGCGGGCCTGGGGATTGCTGCCTTGCGGCAAGGCAAGGTTGATCCGTTGCGCGCGGGCGGCATCGTCCGGTTCGAGCAGCGCCTGCGGCCAGGATGTGGCGCGATAGAGCAGCCCCTGGCGCACCGGCAGGCGCCGTTCTAGGTGGAAGTCGCTCATCATTCGCGCATCGTCCAGGCTGGCCTGTGCCACATCCAGGGCAAACAGCCAGGGGCGGCCATTGGGTTCCATGATCACCTGGTACTGCAGAGGCTGCCCCTGCTGCCGCCATTGCGGTGGGCGATCGCCACGCTGGAACGCGGTGCTCCAGCGCACGCCGTCAAAACGCTCCAGCGTCAAGGCGCGCCAGTACAGCTGCGATCGCGGTGGCGGGCTGCCGTCGAAACTCACACGGAAGGCCAGCGCCGGGGACTGGCTCAGCTCCACCATGTCACCCGGTGCCATGCTGTCGCTCAGCCCGGTCATGGACTTGTCGCCCGGCATGGGCAAGGACCACAGCGGCCCCATGCGCGGAAACAGCAGGAACAGCAGCAGCATCAGCGGCAAGGCCTGTAGCAGCAGGCCGCCCGCCAGGCGCAGGGTAGGCATCGGGCGCGCGGCGAAACTGCTCTGCTGCAGGCCGATGGCCGCCGCCAGCAGGGCCAGCACCGGCAGCAGGCTGAAAGCAGCGGCGATGATGTCGTCCTGGAAAAGGTAACTGGTGGTCACCGCGAAGAAGCCCAGGAGGATCAGCACCCAGGCGTCGCGACGGGTCTTGAGTTCCACCAGCTTGATCACGAAGGCCGAAATCAGCAGCACCACGCCGGCATCCAGGCCGATCAGCGAACCGCGGGAAAACCACACCCCCAAACCGGCCGCCGCCACCAGCGCCAGCTTGGCGACGCCGCTGGGGTAGTTGGCGCGCATGCGGAACACCTGGATGCGCCACGCCGCGCACCCCAGCCAGACCGCGACGATCCACAGCGGCAAATGCTGCAGGTGCGGAATGATCACCACGGCCTGGGCCACCAGTAGCCAGGTCAGCGCCACCCGGGGGATCGGCTGGGCGGATGTGGCGGTCGCGCTGCTCATCGTTTCATCCCGTGCAGTGCCAGGGCGCGCAGGCAGGCATCGCGATGCGCGTCATCCAGGCCAACCGCCAGCTGCGCATCCGGCAGGCGCAAACCGAAGGGTTGCTGGCGCAGCGACAATTGCAGGACCCAGAAGCACAGGCGTGACAGGCGCCCCTCCGTGTCACCGCCGAGGCTGTCGAATTCCAGCCAGACATTGCGCCCGGCCAGGGCAGAGAAATCCTTCACCAGCAATCCCTGGCCACGGGAATAGGCCTTCCAGTGCAAGCGCCGGCGCGAGTCGCCCGGCTGGTAGGGCCGCAGCCCCTGGTAATCGTCGACACCGCGACCACTGGGGCGTACGCCCTCCTCGTCGTTCTCCGCCGGGCCGCCTTCCAGCGGCAGGTCGCCGGGCTGTGGATGCGGGTAGACCAGCACCGACTGATCGAGGTCGACCCAGCTCCAGGCCACCAGCAAGCCCAGCGGGAAGCGGCTTTCCACTCGCAGGCGGCCAGGGCGCAACCAGCCACGGCGCTCCGCCGGCAGGCTGAGCAGCACCTCTTGGGCATGCTCTACCGCGACATCGGAGAACTGCATGCGCTGGGCTTCCCACCCCAGGCCGATGGCCTGCCGCGCGCGCCCTTCGGCTTCCAGGCGTACACGGAACGCGGCCTGCTCTCCGACGAACACCGGCTGTGCGCCGAGAGAGCTCAGCCGCAGACCACCGAGGTTACGGTAGGTGTGCAGGATGGCAACGATGAACAGCGACAGCAGCAGGAAGGTCAGGCCGTAGGCGAGGCTGTTCTGGTAGTTGATGGCGGTGAGCAGCATCAACAGCAGGGCGACACCGAACGCCATCCCCTGCCGGGTGGGAATGATGAAGATGCGCCGCTGGTTGAGCTGCAACGACGGCGACGGCGGTATGCGACGGGCTATCCAGCTCTGCCACAGCGGTCTGACCCTGACGAGCATGGCGTGCCCCTCAGAGAGCCGGAACTTCGCGCAACAGCCACTGCACCAGCGCACCACCGCCATGCCCGGCCGGGTCGGCCTGGTCGCGCAGGCGGTGGCCGGCCACCGAGGGCAGCACGGCCTGCACATCCTCGGGGATTACATAATCGCGCCCGGCCAGCAAAGCCCAGGCGCGGGCCGCCGCCAGCAGCGCCAGGCTGCCGCGCGGCGACAGGCCAAGGGCAAAGGCCGGCTGGGTGCGCGTAGCCTCCACCAGGCGCAGCACGTAATCCACCAGGGCGTCACTGGCGCGCACCTCCAGCACCTCGCCCTGCAGCGCCTGCAATTCCTGTGGGTCGAGCATCGGCTCCAGACGCGGCAGCAGGTCGCGGCGCGCCTCGCCCAGCAGCAGCGCCTTCTCCGCCGCGCGGCCGGGATAGCCCAGCGACAGGCGCATGAGGAAACGGTCGAGCTGGGATTCGGGCAGCGCAAAGGTGCCGCCCTGGGTCACCGGGTTCTGCGTGGCGATGACGAAGAAAGGGTCCGGCAGCGGGCGAGTCGCGCCCTCGATGGTCACCTGTCCCTCCTCCATGGCTTCGAGCAGCGCGCTCTGGCTCTTGGGCGTGGCGCGGTTGATTTCGTCGGCCAGCACCAGCTCGGAGAAGATCGGCCCGGGGTGGAAGACGAACTGGCCGGTGTCCTTGTCGAACACCGAGGTGCCCAGCACGTCGCCGGGCAGCAGGTCGGAGGTGAACTGGATGCGCTGGAAGCTCAGGCCCAGCACCCGCGCCAGGGCGTGGCTCAAGGTGGTCTTGCCCATGCCGGGCAGGTCTTCGATGAGCAGGTGCCCCCGAGCCAGAAGGCAGGTCAGCGCCAACCTCACCTGCACTTCCTTGCCGAGCAGTACCTGATCAACTGCCTTCAGACAATTCTCCAGCTTGGCGTGCATCCTGTCCCTCTCTTCCCCGGAAAACTCCGATCCTACTGGTCCCGGACAGAGCATCAAAGACCTCGACACATTTAGTCCGCAATCTGTGATGTAGAGCTGTGATCCAGAGCGCCTAGCGCCCCAACAGGCGCTCCATCAGCCAGCTCGACGCCGGCCCCAGCGGGCGCTGTCGCGACCAGATCACGTCCACCGCCACCCGACGCGGCCAGCCCGCGACCTTCAGTTCCTGCATACGCCCACTGGCGAAGCGTCCTACCATCCAGCTGGGCAATTCGATCCAGCCGAAGCCCAATACCGCCATGTCCAGCAGCAGCAGGTAGTTCGGTGCACTCCAGCAGCGGCCACCCGGCATCGGCGCGGCGTCGTCCAGATAGGTGTTCAGGCGCAGCGCCCTGTAGGCCAGCAGATCTTCGCGCTCTACCTGAGCACGGCCCGCCAGCGGATGATCGCGGCTGACGAACAGGCCGAACTCGGCCTGTTCGCTCAAGGTCGCCGAACTGATGTCCGGCGGGTAATCCCGCTGTGCCGCAAGCAGCCCCAGGCTGGCGCGTCCCTGGACGACCAGGTCGAGCACATCGCTGTCCTCGGCGATCAGCCACTCGAACTCCAGGTCCGGGTAGCGCGCATCGATTTCTGCCAGCCGCGCCTCGAATTCGGCGGACTGATAGGTATCCGACATCGCCAGGGTGACGCGCGACTCCAATCCTCCGACCAGCTGATGCGCCAGTTGGCCTAGCCGGTCGTTGGCCATCAGCACTTCCTCGACCCGCCCGAGTAGCGCATGGCCGGCCTCGGTCAATTGCGGTTGGCGGCTGCTGCGGTCGAACAAGGTCAACCCCAGATCGATCTCCAGCCGCGCGATGGCCTCGCTGACGGTGGACTGGCTCTTGCCGAGTTTGCGCGCGGCGGCGCTGAAGGAACCCAGGCAGGCAGCCTCGGCGAAGGCCTGCAGGGATTCGGGGGAATATTGCACGGGCGGCACCTCTTCCATCGGTTATCCCGATGGTATCCAACTTAGATCCAGCCGGTCGACCGATGATAATGGCAGCGGACCGACGGAGTCGGCCTACCACCGTTATATCTGGAGAAGCACCATGAGCCCGACTAAAACCTTGAAAGAACGGATGTTCCACGCCGGACTTTTCGAACTGCTGGCGGTCGTCATCTGCGCACCGACCCTGGCCTGGCTGATGGACAAACCCCTGGGCCACATGGGCGCCATGACCCTGATGTTCTCGGCCATCGCCACCGTGTGGAACATGCTGTTCAACGCCGCCTTCGACCGCGCACAGAACCGCATGGGCTTTTCCCGCACCCTGTCGGTGCGCGTGCTGCACGCCTCGCTGTTCGAACTGGGCCTGATCATCCTGCTGGTGCCGCTGGCCGCCTGGTGGCTGTCGGTGAGCCTGCTGGAAGCCTTCATCCTCGACATCGGCCTGGTGCTGTTCTTCCTGCCCTACGCGCTGGTGTTCAACTGGGTCTATGACGTTGTGCGCGAGCGCTGGATCGGCCGGACGACTTCAACCGCTCAAGCCCACGGCTGAAACCTGTAGGAGCGAGCTTGCTCGCGAACGAATTTCCCGGCAGCGAATGAGCCGGACGGTTCGCGAGCAAGGACTGGACGTCCCCCTCGGTCCTACAAAAAGCAAAAAGCCCGCATCGCTGCGGGCTTTTTTCATGCCTGGAGAAAGGCTCAGGCCAGGCTGGCAGCAATCTCGGCCAGGGCCTTGGCCGGGTCGGCGGCCTGGCTGATCGGGCGACCGATCACCAGGTAGTCCGAGCCGTTGTCCAGCGCCTGGCGCGGAGTGAGGATGCGCCGCTGGTCGTCCTGGGCACTGCCGGCCGGACGGATGCCGGGGGTCACCAGTTGCAGGGCAGGGTGCGCGGCTTTCAGCGCCGGCGCCTCCTGGGCGGAACAGACCAGACCGTCCATGCCGGCCTTCTGCGCCAACGCCGCCAGGCGCAGCACCTGCTCCTGCGGCTCGACGTCCAGGCCGATGCCGGCCAGGTCCTCGCGCTCCATGCTGGTCAGCACGGTCACGCCGATCAGCAGCGGCGACGGGCCATTGAAGGCGTCCAGGGTGTCGCGGCAGGCACTCATCATGCGCAGGCCGCCGGAGCAGTGCACATTGACCATCCACACACCCATCTCGGCGGCAGCGCGCACGGCCATCGCGGTGGTGTTGGGGATGTCGTGGAATTTCAGGTCGAGGAAGACTTCGAAGCCGCGGCTGTTCAGCGTCTCGACGATACCGGCGGCGCAGCTGGTGAACAGTTCCTTGCCCACCTTCACCCGGCACAGCTTCGGATCGAGCTGGTCAGCCAGCGCCAGCGCGGCTTCGCGGGTGGGGAAATCCAGGGCGACGATGATCGGGGTCTGGCAGGCGGACATGGGCTCTCTCGCGGGTATCGAAAAAATCGGCGCGCATTGTCGCAGAAACGCGCCGACTTCCGTAGCCCGCCCGGCAGGAATGCTGCGTCGCCGACGGCGATCAGGCACTCAGCCGCTCGCGCAGGCGGCCGAGCATGCCCAGCAGGCTGCCCACTTTTTCCCGCTCACGATCCTCGCGCGGCACCTCGGCGATGCGCGCGACTTTCTGCTCCGGCTGTGCGCGCCAGAGCAGCGCCTGTTCGGCGGCGGCCTTCAGGCCCTTCTCGAACAGCCCGCGGCGGATCGGCTTGGGCAGGTAGCGGAAGATCTGCGCCTGGTTGATCAGCGCCAGCAGGTCCTGGGTGTCGCGGAACGGCGTGACGACGATGCTGAGCAGGCGCGGATGAGCCTGGGCCAGGGATTTGAGCAGCGGCGCGGTGTCCTCGCCGGCGAGCTTCAGGTCGCTGACGAGGATATCGATGGGCTCGCTGTTCAGCCGCACGATGGCCTCGGCCAGGTTGCGCGCGCGGTGTAGCTGGTGGGTGCCGGCGCTGCAGAACTCGCCGACGCAGGCCAGCGTCTCGGGGTCCTCGTCCAGCAGCAGCACGTTGAGCGGCGCAACGACGCGGCTGATCGCCTTGGTATCGATGGGCTCGGCCGGAGCCTGGCGCTGGGCGATCTCGGCCGCCTGACGCAGGGTGAAGGCCATTTCCTGCGGATCCCAGGGCTTGGTCAGGTAGCGGAAGATGCCGCCGCTGTTGAGCGCATCCACCGCGGCGTCGAGGTCCGAATAGCCGGTCAGCAGGATACGCAGGGTGTCCGGGGCAATTTCCTGCGCCTGCGCCAGCAGCTCGGCGCCGCTCATCTGCGGCATGCGCTGGTCGCTGACGAGGATGTCGATGCGCTCTTCGCGCAGGCGCTGCAGGGCCTTGTGCGGATCGGTCTCCACCAGCACGTCGTAGTGACGGCGGAACTGCATCGCGAGGCTGCGCAGGATGCGTTCCTCGTCGTCGACGAAGAGGATGCGGACAGACTGCTGGCTCATGTTCAGGCGCTCCGTTTCAGTTCGCTGGCCTGCTGGATCGGCAGGCTGATGAGGAATCGCGTGCCGCGTCCGGGCTCGGACGCCACGCGGATGCGACCGCCGTGGTCCTGGACGATCTTGTAGCTGATCGACAGGCCCAGGCCCGTGCCCTGCCCCACCGGCTTGGTGGTGAAGAAGGGGTCGAAGATGCGCGCGCGCACCTCCTCGCTCATGCCCTTGCCGTTGTCCTGTACCGAGAGGTGCACATGGGTTTCGTCCGCCCAGGATTTCAGCTGGATCAGGCCGAACTTCTCCATGGCCTGGGCGGCGTTGGTCAGCAGGTTGAGCAGCACCTGGTTGATCTGGCTGGCGGCGCAGGCGACCTTGGGCAGCGCACCCAGCAGGGTGGCGACCTCGGCCTTTTCCTTGATGCTGTTGCGGGCGATCAGCAGCGCGCTGCGCACGCAGTCGTTGAGATCGACCTCTTCGCTGCGGGCTCGGTCCAGGCGGGCGAAATCCTTCAATCCACCGACCAGCTCGCCGATCTGCGCCAGGCCGAAATCGGTGTCGCCGAACAGTTGGTCGAGATCGCCCACCAACTGCTCCAGCGCGGCCTCGTCGCGGGCCTGCTCGAAAGCGGCGCGGGCGCGGGCCAGTTGCTCGGGAGCGCAGGCCGGATCGTCCAGGCACTCGTTGAGCAGGGTCTGCGCTTCGGTCAGGCCCAGCAGCGGAATCAGCAGTTCGCGCAGCAGGGCGACATTGTTCTTCACATAGCCCAGCGGAGTGTTCAGCTCATGGGCAACCCCGGCGACCATCTGCCCGAGGGACGCCATTTTCTCCGACTGCACCAGTTGTGCCTGGGATTCGCGCAAGTCCTGCAGGGTCTTGTTGAGCACCTGATTGCGCTGGGCGACACGCTGCTCCATGGCCTTGAGCAGGTCGAGCACCGTGCCCAGGCCGAGGTAGCGTCCCTGCTCGTCCACCAGAACGAAGTCCTCGGTGATCGGGTAACTCAGCTGGGCGGTGACCTGTTGCGAGGCTTCTTCGAGGCTCAGGTCGCCGCGCACTTTCAACGGCTGCGCATTCATCACGTCGCTCGCCGGACGGCGCCCCCAGAGGTCGCGGCCGAAGCGCTGCATGAAAATGTCCTGCAGACCGTTGCGGCTGACCAGCCCAAGCGGCATTCCGGCTCCATCCACCACCGGCAGCGAAAGGAAGGAACGATGCTCGGCGTCGAGGAAGCGTTCAGCCACGTCGCTGATGCTCAATTCCGGGGCCAAGGGCGCAACCTGGCGCAACAGCTCGTGCAGGGCGCGGGTGGTCATCGGCGGAACTCCGGTCACTGGGATGGGCGCCAGTAGAGCAGCGGCAGATTGCCATCCTGTGACAGCCGTCGCGTGGCCGGGAAGCTTCACGGCGCGGTCATCGCACTGCAACAAGCGTCGCGGCGGCGCACCCGAACAGGACGCGCGAAACACCATCGCACCGCTTCGAAGCAGGCGAACAGGTGGCGAATGTTCACGAAACGACGCGATCAGGCACTTTGCGACCGACGTGAGGGGAATGGCACGGCCACTGCACGAATGCACGGGTCGTGTCTTTCATCCTCTGTCCTGGAGACCTCGCATGAGCACGCAACTCAAACCCACCCTCGGCACCCTGCACCTGTGGGGCATCGCCGTGGGCCTGGTGATTTCCGGTGAATACTTCGGCTGGAGCTATGGCTGGGGCGTGGCCGGCACCCTCGGTTTCCTGGTCACCACGCTGCTGGTGGCGACCATGTACACCTGCTTCATCTTCAGCTTCACCGAGCTGACCACTGCCATTCCCCACGCCGGCGGTCCTTTCGCTTACAGCCGCCGCGCCTTCGGCGAGAAAGGCGGGCTGGTGGCGGGCCTCGCCACGCTGATCGAGTTCGTCTTCGCCCCGCCGGCCATCGCCATGGCCATCGGTGCCTACCTCAACGTGCAGTTCCCCTCGCTCGATCCCAAGCACGCGGCAGTCGGCGCGTACCTGATCTTCATGACCCTGAACATCCTCGGCGTGAGTATCGCCGCCACCTTCGAGCTGATCGTCACCATCCTTGCGGTGGGCGAGTTGCTGGTGTTCATGGGCGTGGTGGCGCCGGGCTTCAGCTTCAGCAACTTCGTGCTCAATGGCTGGGCCGGCTCCGACAGCTTCGGCGGCGCGGCGATCAGTGGCATCTTCGCGGCAATTCCTTTCGCCATCTGGTTCTTCCTCGCCATCGAGGGCGCGGCCATGGCCGCCGAGGAAGCCAAGGACCCGAAACGCACCATTCCCAAGGCCTACGTCAGCGGCATCCTCACCCTCGTAGTGCTGGCCCTCGGCGTTATGCTGTTCGCCGGCGGCGCGGGTGACTGGAAGGCGCTGTCGGGGATCAACGACCCGCTGCCACAGGCGATGAAAATGGTGGTCGGCGAGAACTCCGGCTGGCTGCACATGCTGGTATGGATCGGCCTGTTCGGCCTGGTGGCGAGCTTCCACGGCATCATCCTGGGCTACTCGCGGCAGTTCTTCGCCCTGGCCCGTGCGGGTTACCTGCCGCGTGGCCTGGCCAAGCTGTCGCGCTTCCAGACGCCGCACCGGGCGATCATCGCCGGCGGCCTGGTGGGCATCGCGGCGATCTACAGCGACGGCCTGATCGCCCTGCAGGGCATGAGCCTGACTGCCGCAATGATCACCATGAGCGTATTCGGCGCCATCGTCATGTACATCATGAGCATGCTCAGCCTGTTCAAGCTGCGCCGCAGCGAGCCGGATCTTGAACGCAGCTTCCGCGCGCCGGGCTTCCCCATCGTGCCGGGCATCGCCCTTGCGCTGGCGGTGCTGTGCCTGGCGGCGATGGTCTGGTTCAACCTGCAGATTGCCGGCATCTTCCTGGCCTTCATGGCGGCGGGCTTCATCTACTTCCAACTCACCGCCGCCCATCGCGCCAGCGCCCCGGCGGACGCTATGCTGACGGGAGCCTGATCGCCATCCGCGCCCTGCCCTTGCAGCGGGGCGCGGGATAACCGGGACGTTCGCATGACCTACCAGACCACCGTCGGTAGCCTCACCTACCGCTTTGCCGACCTGAAGACGCTGCTCGCCAAGGCCAGCCCGGCACGCTCCGGCGATTCGCTGGCGGGTCTTGCCGCTGGCAGCTACGAAGAACGCATGGCGGCGAAGATCGCCCTCGCCGATGTGCCGCTCAGGCGCTTCCTCGACGAGGCGCTGATTCCGTACGAAGCAGACGAAGTCACCCGGCTGATCATCGACAGCCACGACGCCGCTGCCTTCGCGCCGATCAGCCATCTCACCGTCGGCGACTTCCGCGACTGGCTGCTGCTGGACAGTACCGACAGCAGGACGCTCGCTGCCGCTGCCAAGGGCATCACGCCGGAAATGGCTGCCGCGGTGAGCAAGCTGATGCGTAACCAGGACCTGATCCTGACAGCGAAGAAGTGCCGCGTGGTCACGCGCTTTCGCAACACCATCGGCTTGCCCGGCCACCTATCGGTGCGCCTGCAACCCAACCATCCCACCGACGACGTACGCGGCATCGCCGCCAGCATGCTCGACGGCCTGCTCTATGGTTCGGGCGATGCGGTGGTGGGCATCAACCCGGCGAGCGATTCGCAAGCCACGCTGATGCAGCTGTGGCGGATGATGGACGAGCTGCGCCAGCGCTTCGATATCCCCATGCAGAGCTGCGTGCTCACCCACGTCACCTCGCAGATACAGGCCATCGAGGCCGGCGCGCCGATCGACCTGGTGTTCCAGTCCATCGCCGGCACGCAGAAAACCAACGAGAGCTTCGGCATCGACCTCTCCCTGCTGCGCGAGGCACACGCGGCGGCGCTATCACTCAAGCGCGGCACGCTGGGCGACAACGTCATGTACTTCGAGACCGGCCAGGGCAGCGCACTATCTGCCGGCGGCCACCATGGCGTCGACCAGCAGACCTGCGAGGCCCGCGCCTATGCCGTGGCCCGAGAGTTCCGCCCGCTGCTGACCAACACCGTGGTCGGCTTCATCGGTCCGGAATATCTTTACGACGGCAAGCAGATCATCCGCGCCGGGCTGGAGGATCACTTCTGCGCCAAGCTGCTCGGTGTACCCATGGGTTGCGATGTCTGCTACACCAACCACGCCGAGGCCGACCAGGACGACATGGACAACCTGCTGACCCTGCTGGGCGCGGCGGGCATCACTTTCATCATGGGCATCCCCGGCGCCGATGACATCATGCTCAACTACCAGAGCACCTCCTTCCACGACGCCCTCTACCTGCGCAGCACCCTGGGGCTGAAGCGCGCGCCGGAATTCGACGCCTGGCTGGCGAAGATGGCGATCACCGAAGCCTCGGGCCAGTTGCGCCCAATCGGCCGTGGCCACGATCTGCTACGGGCCTTCTGAGGAACTGCCGGCATGGACCTGATCCAGAACGACCCGTGGGACGAACTGCGTGCGCACACTTCCGCACGCATCGCGCTGGGCCGCGTCGGCTCCAGCCTGCCGACGCGCGAGGTGCTGAAGTTCGGCCTGGCGCACGCCCAGGCCCGCGATGCGGTACACCATCCGCTGGACTTCGAGGCACTGCAGCAATCGCTGGCCCACGAGGACTTCCGTGTCCTGCGCGCGCGCAGCGAAGCGCCGGACCGCCAGACCTACCTGCTGCGCCCTGACCTCGGCCGCGCACTGCATCCCGACAGCCAATGGCGGCTCAAGGGCGAGAACGCAGCGGCGGAACTGGCGATCGTGATCGCCGACGGCCTATCCTCCTTCGCCGTCCAGCAACACGCGCTGCCGCTGCTCAATGCGCTGCGAGAATGCTTCGCCGCCGATTGGCAGAACATCCCCGTGGTGCTCGCCGAACAGGGCCGCGTGGCCATCGGCGACGGCATCGGTGCAGCGCTGGGGGCGAAGCTCGTGCTGGTACTGATCGGAGAGCGCCCCGGCCTCAGCTCGCCCGACAGCCTTGGCCTCTACCTCACCTGGCAGCCGCGCGTGGGCCGCATGGACAGCGAGCGCAACTGCATCTCCAACGTCCGCCCGCAGGGTTTGCCCTACACGCTGGCAGCGCACAAGCTCGCTCACCTGCTGCAGCAGTCGCTGCGCCTGCGAGTCAGCGGTGTCAGGCTCAAGGACGACAGTGACCTGCCCGAAGCGATCAGTCTGAACCGGCGCTCGCCTGACAAGGTCTGAATCACAGCGTATCGTGATGTTTCACTGCCACTGTCGGAGACGGGACCATGCCCTGGTATGCCTGGTTGATCATTGCCCTAGCCCTGGGCTCAATCGTCGGCGCGCTGATGATGCTGCGCGATACCGCGAAGAAACTCCCGCTCACCGAGGAGCAGCTCAAGCGCATCCATGAGCGAAACGCCGAGATGGATGCCAAGGAAGCCGACGATAAACGGTGATACTCACCTAACTGACTGACGTTTCAGTCAAAAACTGGCCACAGCGATGGCCAGCGGCAGTCGAAATTGCCTAGACTGCGCCTCCCTGGATGGAGGAAAGAATGCTCAGGAAACTCCTGCCGCTGCTGCCAGCCGTGTTGTTGCTCTGCGGTTTCGGGCTGGGATTCGTCCAGCCAGTGGGGTTGCTGATCGGCGCCGCTTACGTCGCCTGGACCCTCTACGGCGAGCAACGCATGCCCCGGCTGCTCTGGTGGCTGGTGTGCCTCGTGCTCAGTATCGCCCTGGCCGCGCACCTGCTGCCGGGCACCACGTCATGGACGCTCTGGCCAGTGCGCCAGCTCAGCCCCGACGCTCCCGTCTACGCCCTGCACCTGTCCTGGGACAAGGCCCTGGTCGGAGCGACGCTGCTCGCCTGGTGGCTGCGGCGTGAGCCGGTGCCGGAGGAAAAGCGCTCGCCGGACTTCGCCGCCATCGTCATCGTCACCACGCTGTTCGCCGTGCCCCTGGTGGCCGTCGCCGGCGGCCTGGTGGTGTGGAACCCGAAATGGCCACCCGGTTTCTGGCTGTGGATGCTGGTCAACGTCTGCGTGATCTCCTTGACCGAGGAGGCGTTCTTCCGCGGCCTCCTGCAGAGTGAGCTGGTGCGTCGCTTCGGCGCATTCGGCGGAGTGGCGGTCGCCAGCGTGCTGTTCGGCATGGTGCACTGGCCGATCAACCCGCTGTTCGCCGTGGTGGCCGGCGTGGCGGGCCTGGGCTACGGCCTGGCCTTCCACTTCAGCGGCCGCCTTGCGGTCCCCGTATTGCTGCACGCGGCGGTGAACTGCCTGCACTTGCTGCTATTCAGTTATCCGTTGCGGATTATCTGAACGACACGGACATATCCCTGTTGGGCGGATCACGCTGGCGCGTTATTCGCCCTACGTGCTGAGCCTGCACGATCTGCTTTTGACCTTGTAGGAGCGAGCTTGCTCGCGAACCGACTCCGCTGCGGGGCCATTCGCGAGCAAGCTCGCTCCTACAAGAGCCTCAATCGCGAATAACCAGCAGCAATGCCTGCTCAGCCAATTCGTCCAGCGTCAGGCTGCCCTCGGGGCGGAACCAGGTGATCGACCAGGACAGCGCCCCGGTGAGGAAGCGCCGCAGGATGAACGGATCGCCCTGGCTGTAGCCGGCCAAACGCGCCTCTTCCAGCACTTCCAGCCACATCTGCTCGTAGATGTCGCGCAGGCTGAGGATGTACGCCTGGCCTTCTTCCGACAGCGAGCGCCATTCATAGACCAGTACCGCCATCGCTTCGCCGGTGCCGCCGGTGATCGACTGCAATTCGCAGCGGATCAGCGCCAGCAAGCGTTCGCGCAGAGTCGTCGCATCGGCCAGGGCGGCGCGCATCAGGGCGGTGTTGTAGAGGATGGTTTCCTCCATCACCGAGCGCAGAATCTCATCCTTGCTCTTGAAGTGATGGAAGATACTGCCGGACTGGATGCCCACCGCGCCGGCCAGGTCGCGCACCGTGGTGCGCTCGTAACCCTTGCTGCGGAACAGGTGCGCGGCGGTATGCAGCAGCTTGCCACGAGCGCTCTCCGGGTCGGTGATCTGCCCGGTCCCGACCAGCTCCAGCATTACTTCGCGGGCTTTGCGGTCATCCACGCTGTTCTCTCCCCATTGGCCGCATCGGCCGATCTGCTCAGGGCGATTCATCGAAACGCCCTGCAAGTGCTTGTGTTGTCTGACGAAATGTAAGCCCGCGAGCACCAACCAAGCAAGCGCTTGGCCATCCAATGGTTGGGGTTGTCATCGATCGGGGGCTTTTCAACCAAGCGCTTGCTTGGTAATGTCGATCCATCACTCAGCGTCACGGGCAGAACAATGACTAGAACCGTACGTATCGGCTGCGCCTCTGCCTTCTGGGGCGACACCTCCACCGCCGCCGCACAGTTGGTGCGCGGCGCGGAAATGGATTACCTGGTGTTCGACTATCTCGCCGAAATCACCATGTCGATCATGGCCGGCGCCCGCCTGAAGAACCCCGAGGCAGGCTACGCCACCGATTTCATCGACGTGATGACACCCCTGCTGGGCGACATCGCCTCGAAGCAGGTCCGCGTGATCAGTAACGCCGGCGGAGTGAACCCGCAGGCCTGCGCCAGCGCCCTGGCCGCTGCCTGCGAGAAGGCCGGTGTGGCGCTGAAGATCGCCGTGGTGCACGGCGACAACCTGCAACCGCGCCTGGGTGAACTGGCCAAGGCCGGCATCCGCGAAATGTTCAGCGATGCGCCCATGCCACCCATGTGCGTCTCGGTCAACGCCTACCTGGGCGCGCCCGGCATCGTCCAGGCGCTGAAGGCCGGCGCCGATATCGTCATCACCGGTCGCGTGGTGGATAGCGCAGTGGTCAGCGCTGCCCTCGTGCACGAGTTCGGCTGGGCCTGGAACGACTACGACAGACTGGCCCAGGCCGCCCTGGCCGGGCACATCATCGAATGTGGCGCGCAGTGCACCGGCGGCAACTTCACCGACTGGGAAAGCGTGCCGGACTACGAGCACATCGGTTTCCCTATCGTCGAAGTGCAGGCTGACGGCGCATTTGTCGTGACCAAGCCGCAGGGCACTGGCGGGCTGGTCTCGCCGCTGTCGGTGGGCGAGCAGATGCTCTACGAGATCGGCGACCCGCGCGCCTACCTGCTGCCCGATGTGATCTGCGATTTCACCCAGGTCCAACTCGCCCAGGTCGGCGAGAACCGCGTCGCCGTCAGTGGCGCACGTGGCCTGCCGCCGACCGGCCAATACAAGGTCAGCGCCACCTACCCGGACGGTTTCCGCTGCACCGCCAGCTGCCTGATCGCCGGCATCGACGCGGTGAAGAAGGCCGAGCGGGTCAGCCAGGCGATCATCGCCAAGACCGAAGAAATCCTCATGGAGCGCGGCTGGGGCCCGTACCGTGAGGTGAGTGTGGAACTGCTCGGCAGCGAGGCCACCTACGGCCCCCACGGTCGCCGTTCGGACAACCGCGAAATCGTGGTGAAGCTCGCCGTGCGCCACAGCCGCAAGGAAGCCCTTGTGCTGTTCTCCCGCGAGATCGCCCAGGCCGCCACCGGCATGGCGCCGGGCCTGACCGGTATCGTCGGCGGCCGCCCGACCGTGTACCCGGTGATCCGCCTGTTCTCCTTCCTGATCGACAAGGACAACTGCGAGTTGGCCGTGGAGATCGACGGCCAGCGCCAGAGCGCCGCCCTCCCTGCACTCGACGCCTTCGATCCGGCCGCGCTGGCCGACGATATTGCCGTTCCGGCCGCCAAAGGCCCGGCCCAGGCCAGCGTGCCGCTGGTGAAGCTGGCCGTGGCGCGCTCCGGCGACAAGGGCAACCACAGCAACATCGGCGTCATGGCGCGCCGGCCCGAATACCTGCCGTGGATCGCCGAGGCACTGAGCGAAGGCGCCGTGGCCGAGTGGATGCAGCACGTGCTCGACCCGCAGACGGGCCGCGTCAGCCGCTGGCACCTGCCGGGCAGCCACAGCCTGAACTTCCTGCTGGAGAACGCCCTGGGCGGCGGCGGCGTGGCGAGCCTGCGCATCGACCCGCAGGGCAAGGCCTTCGCCCAGCAGTTGCTGGAATTCCCGGTGGCGGTGCCGCAAGCCATCGCCGATGAACTGAACATGTAGGACCGAGGGGGGCGCCTAGCCCTTGCTCGCGAACGCTTTTCGCCGGAAACACTAACGTCAGGCGGTTCGCGAGCAAGCTCGCTCCTACAAAAGAACAGCGTCAGAGCACCACCTTGACAGGGTGGGGTCCAAACCCGGCAGGACGAAAACAACAATGAGCTACGACTCGATCTTCAAACCCGGCCTGTTCAACGGCCAGACCATCATCGTCACTGGCGGCGGCAGCGGTATCGGTCGTTGCACCGCCCATGAGCTGGCCGCCCTCGGCGCCCACGTGGTGCTGGTCGGGCGCAAGGCGGAGAAGCTGGAGAAGACCGCCGGCGAAATCATCGAGGACGGCGGCAGCGCCAGCTGGCACAGCTGCGACATCCGCGATGAGGAAGCGGTGAAGGCGCTGGTGGCGCAGGTCATCGCCGAGCGCGGACCGATCCATCACCTGGTCAACAACGCTGGCGGCCAGTACCCCGCGCCGCTGGCGTCGATCAACCTGAAGGGCTTCGAAGCCGTAGTGCGCACCAACCTGGTGGGTGGCTTCCTGATGGCCCGCGAAGTGTTCAACCAGAGCCTGAGCAAGACCGGCGGCAGCATCGTCAACATGCTCGCCGATATGTGGGGCGGCATGCCCGGCATGGGCCATTCCGGCGCAGCGCGTGCGGGGATGGAGAACTTCACCAAGACTGCCGCCATCGAGTGGGGCCACGCCGGGGTGCGGGTCAACGCCGTGGCCCCGGGCTGGGTCGCTTCCAGCGGCATGGACACCTACGAAGGCGCGTTCAAGGCAGTGATTCCAACCCTGCGCGAGCACGTGCCACTCAAGCGCATCGGCACCGAGTCGGAAGTCGCCGCCGCCATTGTCTTCCTGCTCTCCCCCGGCGCCGCCTTCATCAGCGGCAATACCATTCGCATCGACGGCGCCGCCAGCCAGGGCAGCCGCGCCTTCCCGCTGTCGAAGGTGAAGCCGGGGCAGAGCCGCTCCTACAACGGTTTTCACCGCGCCTACCTGCCCGATGTACTGAAGGATCAGGAGTAAGCGATGCCGGTCATTCAATCCGAACTCGATCCCCAGGGCGAAGACTTCGCCCGCAACCGCGAGGCCATGCTGGCCGCCGTGGCGAGCTTCCGCGAGGTCGAGCGGAAGGTGCTGGACAAGGCCGCCGAGGCCAAGCCCAAGTTCGACAAGCGCGGCCAGTTGCTGCCGCGTGAGCGCCTGAACCTGCTGCTGGACGCGGGTGCGCCGTTCCTCGAGATTTCCTCGCTGGCCGGCTACAAGCTGCATGACGACAAGGACGGCACCCAGGCCGGCGGCGGCATCATCTCCGGCATCGGCTACATCGCCGGGGTGCGCTGCCTGGTGACGGCCAGCAACAGCGCGATCAAGGGCGGCACCATCTCCCCCACCGGCCTGAAGAAGACCCTGCGCCTGCAGCAGATCGCCTTCGAGAACAAGCTGCCGGTGGTGGCGCTGACCGAGAGCGGCGGCGCCAACCTGAACTATGCGGCAGATATCTTCGTCGAGGGCGCACGCGGCTTCGCCAACCAGGCGCGCATGTCGGCAGCAGGCATTCCCCAGGTCACCGTGGTGCACGGATCGTCCACCGCGGGTGGCGCGTACCAGCCGGGGCTGTCGGACTACGTGGTGGTGGTGCGCGGCAAGGCCAAGATGTTCCTCGCCGGCCCGCCGCTGCTGAAAGCCGCCACCGGCGAGATCGCCACCGATGAAGACCTCGGCGGCGCCGAGCTGCACGCCCAGGTCGCCGGCACCGCAGAATACCTGGCGGAGAACGACGCCGACGGCGTGCGCCTGGCCCGCGAAATCCTTGCATCGTTGCCGTGGAATTCGCAGCTTCCGGCTCGCCCGAAACAGGCGTGGGACGAGCCGCTGTACCCGGCGCAGGAACTGCTCGGCGTGGTCCCGGCGGACGCGAAGAAGCCCTACGACGTGCGCGAGATCGTCGCGCGCATCGCCGACGGCTCGCGCTTCCTCGACTTCAAGAACGAGTTCGACAGCCAGACCGTCTGCGGCCACCTGCACATCGAGGGCCACGCCTGCGGCCTGATCGGCAACAACGGCCCGATCACCCCGCAGGGTGCGGCCAAGGCGGCGCAGTTCATCCAGCTGTGCGAGCAGAGCAACACGCCGATCCTGTTCCTGCACAACACCACCGGCTTCATGGTCGGCACCGAGTCCGAGCGCCTGGGCGTGATCAAGCACGGCTCGAAGATGATCCAGGCGGTGGCCAACGCGACTGTGCCCAAGCTCACCCTGGTCGTCGGCGGTTCGTATGGCGCCGGCAACTACGCCATGTGCGGCCGCGGGCTGGACCCGCGCTTCATCTTCGCCTGGCCCAACAGCCGTACCGCCGTGATGGGCGGCGCCCAGGCCGGCAAGGTGCTGCGCATCGTCACCGAGGAAAAACACGCCAAGGAGGGCAAGGAAGCCGACCCGAAGATGCTCGACATGCTCGAACAGATGACCGCGCAGAAGCTCGACGCCCAATCCACCGCGCTCTATGGCACGGCGAGCCTGTGGGACGACGGGCTGATCGACCCCCGCGACACGCGCCAGTTGCTCGGCTACCTGCTGGACATCTGCGCGGAGGCGGCCGTGCGGCCGCTGAAGGGTAATAGTTTTGGGGTAGCCAGGTTCTGATGGGAGCGGGCAAAAGCCCCTCTCCCCCGCCCTCTCCCGCAAGCGGGAGAGGGGGCCAAAGCGACCCGGCGTAATGCGAACCGTCCAGCCACTCCGCACAGCCCCCTCTCCCTTCAGGGAGAGGGTTGGGAGGAGGGCAAGAGGCGGGAAACCAGACCAAGCATCAGGAGAACAACAACAATGATCTTCACCCAGGAACACGAAGAACTCCGCCGCACCGTCCGCAACTTCGTCGAGAAGGAGATCAACCCCTACGTCGACGAATGGGAAAAGGCCGGCCGCTTCCCGATCCATGAAGTCTTCAAGAAAGCCGGCGACCTGGGCCTGCTGGGTATCTCCAAGCCGGAGAAATTCGGCGGCATGGGCCTGGACTACAGCTACTCGGTGGTCGCCGCCGAAGAGTTTGGCACCATCCATTGCGGCGGCGTGCCGATGGCCCTGGGTGTGCAGACCGACATGTGCACCCCGGCCCTGGCGCGCTTCGGCTCCGATGAGCTGCGCGAGGAATTCCTCCGCCCGGCCATCGCCGGCGAAATGGTCGGCTGCATCGGCGTCTCGGAAGTCGGCGCCGGCTCCGACGTTGCCGGGCTGAAGACCACCGCGCGCAAGGATGGCGACGACTACGTCATCAACGGCAGCAAGATGTGGATCACCAACTCGCCCTCTGCCGACTTCATCTGCCTGCTGGCCAACACTTCCGACGACAAGCCCCACGTCAACAAGTCGCTGATCATGGTGCCGATGAAGTCCAAGGGCATCAGCGTCAGCCCGCACCTGGACAAGCTCGGCATGCGCAGCTCGGAGACCGCCCAGGTGTTCTTCGACGATGTGCGCGTCCCGCAGCGCAACCGCATCGGCGCCGAGGGCGCGGGCTTCATGATGCAGATGCTGCAGTTCCAGGAAGAACGCCTGTTCGGCGCCGCCAGCGGGATCAAGGGCCTGGAGTACTGCGTCAACGCCACCATTGACTACTGCAAGGAGCGCAAGACCTTCGGCCAGGCGCTGATCGACAACCAGGTCATCCACTTCCGCATGGCCGAGCTGATGACCGAGATCGAGTGTCTGCGCGCCCTCACCTACCAGGCCACCGAGCAGTACATCCGCGGCAAGGACGTGACCCGCCTGGCCTCCATGGCCAAGCTGAAGGTCGGCCGCCTGGCCCGCGAAGTCACCGATGCCTGCCTGCAGTACTGGGGCGGCCAGGGCTTCATGTGGGAAAACCCGGTCTCCCGCGCCTACCGCGATACCCGCCTGGTCTCCATCGGCGGCGGCGCAGACGAAATCATGCTGGGCATCATCTGCAAAATGATGGGCACCCTGCCGGGCAAGAAGAAAGGCTAAGGGCCTGGGCCCTTTGTAGGAGCGAGCTTGCTCGCGAACCGCATGGCGCCTCGGCGCCCAGTGAAAATCCGTTCGCGAGCAAGCTCGCTCCTACAGGGAATATCCGACTCCATGAGGACCCCGGCATGAATAAGTTGCCGAACTGCGAAACCCTGCTGCTGGAACCTGAAGGCGGCGTGCTGCACGTCACCCTCAACCGCCCGGACAGCCGCAACGCCATGAGCCTGGCGATGGTCAGCGAACTGCGCGCGGTGCTAGCGGCCGTGCGCGACGATCGCAGCGTACGCGCCATCGTCCTGCGCGGCGCTGGCGGACACTTCTGCGCCGGCGGCGACATCAAGGACATGGCCGGCGCCCGCGCCGCCGGTCCCGACGCCTACGCCGCGCTGAACCGCGCCTTCGGCGGCCTGCTGGAAGAAGCCCAGGCACAGCCGCAGGTGCTGGTCGCCGTATTGGAAGGCGCAGTGCTGGGCGGCGGCTTCGGCCTGGCCTGCGTCTCGGATATCGCCATCGCGGCGGCCGACGCGCAGTTCGGCCTGCCGGAAACCAGCCTCGGCATTTTGCCGGCGCAGATCGCACCCTTTGTGGTGAAACGCATCGGCCTGACCCAGGCGCGTCGCCTGGCCCTCACCGCCGCGCGCTTCGACGGCCGCGAGGCGCTGCGCCTGGGCCTGGTGCATCTCTGCGCGGATAACGCCGAGAGCCTTGGCGAGCAACTGGCCCAGGCGCTCGACCAGGTTCGCCGCTGCGCCCCCGGCGCCAATGCCGCCACCAAGGCGCTGCTGCTGGCCACTGAGGTGCAAGCCCTCGGCCCGCTGCTGGACGATGCCGCCCGCCAGTTCGCTGCCGCGGTAACCGGAGCGGAAGGCGCCGAAGGCACCATGGCCTTCGTGCAGAAACGCAAACCGAACTGGGCGCAGTGACTCAACGCGCGCACCGAACAACCCCCTCTCCTTTCAAGGAGAGGACTGGGGAGAGGGAAACAGCCACCATGCCCAGCTTCGACAAAATCCTGATCGCCAACCGTGGCGAGATCGCCTGCCGGGTGATCCGAACCGCCCATGACCTGGGCTACCGCACCGTGGCGGTGTACAGCGAGGCCGATGCCGATGCCCGCCATGTGCAACTGGCCGACGAAGCCGTGTGCATCGGCCCGGCGCCCGTGGGCCAGTCCTACCTGAAACCCGAGGCCATCCTCGACGCCGCCAGGCGTACCGGCGCTGGCGCAGTCCACCCCGGCTACGGCTTCCTCTCGGAAAACGCCGATTTCGCTCGCGCCTGCGAGGCCGCCGGCATCGTCTTCATCGGTCCCGGTGTGGAAGCCATCCACCTGATGGGCAGCAAGCGCCTGTCGAAGATCGCCATGCTCGAAGCCGGCGTGCCCTGCATTCCCGGCTACGAGGGCGCAGAACAGGATGACGCCACGCTCACCCGCGAAGCACAGCGCATCGGCTACCCGCTGATGATCAAGGCCAGCGCCGGTGGCGGCGGGCGCGGCATGCGCCTGGTAACCCGCAGCGAAGACCTCGCCGAACAGCTGCGCACCGCGCGCTCGGAAGCACAGAACGCCTTCGGCAGCGGCGAGCTGATCCTGGAGAAAGCCGTGGTGCAACCGCGCCATGTGGAAATCCAGGTGTTTGGCGACAGCCACGGCAATATCGTCTATCTCGGCGAACGCGACTGCTCAGTGCAGCGCCGTCACCAGAAGGTCATCGAAGAAGCGCCCTGCCCGGTGCTGACCGAGGAGCTGCGCGCTGCCATGGGCAGCGCTGCCGTGAAGGCCGCCGCGTCGGTGAACTACCTGGGCGCCGGCACCGTGGAGTTCCTGCTGGACGCCAGCGGCGCCTTCTACTTCCTGGAAATGAACACCCGCCTGCAGGTGGAGCACCCGGTCACCGAACTGGTCACCGGCCAGGACCTGGTGGCCTGGCAGATCCGCGTCGCCGAAGGCGACCCGCTGCCGCTGACCCAGGAGCAGATCCAGCTCAAGGGTCATGCCATCGAGGTACGTCTGTACGCTGAGGACGCCGGCAACGGCTTCCTCCCGCAGACCGGCCAGGTTCTGCGTTGGACACCGCCACAGCTGGACGGCATCCGCGTCGACCACGGCCTGTGCGAAGGCCAGCCGGTGACGCCCTTCTACGACCCGATGCTGGCCAAGGTCATCGCCTACGGCGCCACCCGCGACGAGGCGCGGCGCAAGCTGGTGCGCGCCGTCGAGGATAGCGTGCTGCTGGGCGTGACCGGCAACCAGCGCTTCCTCGCCAACCTGCTCAAGCACCCGGAATTCGCCGCTGGCAAGGCCACCACGGCGTTCATCGGCGAACAGTTCGCCGGTGACCCCAGCCTGGCCCCGCGCCAGCCGCAAGCGCTGGAACTGGCCTGCGCCGCCGCCCTGCTCTACCAGGCTTCCGCCAGTGATCGTGCGCACCAGCCGGGGCTTTCCGGCTGGCGCAGCGCGGGCAGCGCGCCGTGGCGCTTCGCGCTCAAGCATGGCGAAGAGAAGTTCGTCGTTGAACTGGACGTCCGCAAGCACGGTACCCAACCGACGCTGCTGGCCCGCATCGGTGACAGCGAGATCAACCTGCGCCTACTCGGCGAGGACAACGGCGACGCCATCCTCGAAGCCGACGGCATTCGCCGTCGCCTGCCCTTCCACCGCGATGGTGCGCGCCTGTGGCTGTATGGCGCAGACGGCAACCTGGAACTGCTCGACGTCACCCACGAACCGGCTGGCGCCGCCGCTGGCGCGGGCTCCGGCACGGTGAAGGCACCGATGGATGGCGCCATCGTCGACGTACTGGTGAGCGAAGGCACGCGGGTCAGCAAGGGCCAGCTGCTGCTGGTGCTTGAAGCGATGAAGATGGAGCACCCGCTCAAGGCCGGCGTCGACGGCGTGATCCGCCGGGTGCAGGTGAGCAAGGGCGAACAGGTGAAATCGCGGCAATTGCTGGTGGAGGTCGAGGCGCTGGAGCCCGCCTGAACCGCTTTTCGGCTTTTGGATTTTGGATTTTGGCTTTTCGTAGGAGCGAGCTTGCTCGCGAACAATCCCCGCTGCGGGGCCCAGGTTCGCGAGCAAGCTCGCTCCTACAGGTCAGCTGACGACTCATAACAAGAACACGGAGCCCCAACCATGTCCCTCAACGGCAAAACCCTCTTCATCACCGGCGCCAGCCGCGGCATCGGCCGCGAGATCGCCCTGCGCGCCGCGCGCGATGGCGCCAACATCGTCATCGCCGCCAAGAGCGCCGAACCCCACCCGAAACTCGAAGGCACCATCTTCAGCGTCGCCACGGAAGTCGAAGCCGCCGGTGGCAAGGCACTGGCCCTGCAACTCGACGTGCGCGACGAGATCGCCGTGCGCGAGGCCATGGCCAAGGCTGCCGAGCACTTCGGCGGGATCGACGCCGTGGTCAACAACGCCGGCGCCATCAAGCTGGTCGGCGTGGAGCGCCTGGAGCCCAAGCGCTTCGACCTGATGTACCAGATCAACACCCGCGCCGTGATGGTCTGCAGCCAGGCCGCGCTGCCCTACCTGAAGCAGAGCAAGGGCCACATCCTCAGCCTGTCGCCGCCGATCAACCTGGCCGGCAAGTGGTTCGCCCAGCACGGCCCCTACACCGTCACCAAGTACGGCATGAGCATGCTCACCCTGGGGATGCACGAGGAGTTCAAGAAGTACGGCATCAGCGTCAACGCCCTCTGGCCGAAGACCATGATCGCCACCGCCGCCATCGAGTTCGAACTGGGCAGCCGCGATGCCTTCAAGCGCGCACGCACCCCGGCGATCATGGCCGATGCCGCCTACGCCATTCTCTCCAGCAGCGAGCGCGCCATCAGCGGGCGCCTGCTGATCGACGAGGACATCCTGCGCGAACAGGGCCAGACCGACTTCGAGCAATACCGCTTCGATCCGAACGGCGGCAGCCTGGTGCCCGACCTGTTCCTCGACTGAGCCCACTCGCGGACCTCTTCGTGAGGCGCATGACGCGGAACGCGTTATGCGCCGTTCACTCCCCACGGACTGGCGGCGGTTAATCGCAAACGGTTATTCGCCCTACGGCGCTCTCCCCTGGCATCGTTCGCGGCGTTTACCAATCGACACAATCCCGCCCTGGCCGTCCGGCCATCGCTTTCTAGACTGCGATGAACGCTTGCCCGATGCGTTTGCCGATCTGCCCTGCGCCACGCGCGCAACAGCCATAGGCGCACGCCGGACGACGACCTAGAGTCGCTCGCAAGCGTCTGCACGCCAGACAACAATGACAATAAGGGCACGCGTCAATGAGCCACGCCGACATCATCACCCCGACCCGCTTCCTCGCCCATCTGCCCGCCACCCTCGGTCGCGTGCCACGCATGCTGCGCGGGCTGTACTACACCGGCATCCGCAACCGCGAAAAGAACCTTTCCCTGGGCTGGGCGCTGGAGCGCGCTGCGCGCCTCTACCCGGACAGCCCCGCGCTGATCGACGAACGCCGGCGCCTGTCCTATGCCCTCTTCAACGGCTGGGCCAACCGCCTGGCGCGGGCCTTCCAGGCCGAGGGCGTGGGCCACGCCAGCGTGGTCGCGGTGATGCTGGAGAACCGCGCCGAACTCATGGTCGTGCTCGCCGCCCTGGCCAAGCTCGGCGCCATCGGCGCGCTAGTGAACACTACCCAGCGCGGCCAGGTGCTCAGCCACAGCCTCAACCTGGTCAAGCCCAGCCATTTCGTGGTCGGCGAAGAACTGCGCGAGGCTTTCGAGGACGTTCGCCCAGCCCTGGAAAACAGTGGTGGCCGCTGCTACTGGATTGCCGATGGCGACGAGCAGAACCAAGCGCCAGCGGGTTGGCAGAACCTCATGCGCCTGGCCCAGGAGCAGGACTCGAACAACCTTGCCGAAACCGCCAAGGTCCGCCTGAAGGACGCTTGTTTCTACATCTACACCTCGGGCACCACCGGCCTGCCGAAAGCCTCGATCATGAGCCATGGCAAATGGATCAAGGCCTACGGCGGCTTCGGCCATTCGGGCCTGGCGCTGACCAACAGCGACGTGCTTTACCTGACCCTGCCCTGCTACCACAACAATGCGGTGACCGTGTGCTGGAGCGCCGCACTGGCCGGCGGCGCAGCCATCGCCCTGCGCCGCAAGTTCTCCGCCAGTTCGTTCTGGAAAGACGTCCAGACCTACCAGGCCACCTGCTTCGGCTACATCGGCGAACTCTGCCGCTATCTGCTCAACCAGCCCGAATGCGCGGAAGAACGTGGCAATACCCTGACCTGCATGATCGGCAACGGCCTGCGCCCGTCAATCTGGCAGGAGTTCAAGGAGCGCTTCGGCATCGAGCGGATCACCGAGTTCTATGCCTCCAGCGAGGGCAACATCGGCTTCACCAACGTGTTCAACTTCGACAATACGGTGGGCTTCTCGCCGGCAACCTACGCGATCGTCCGCTACGACCTGGAAAATGACCAGCCGGTGCGCAACGCCAGGGGCTTCATGGAAAAGGTCGACAAAGGCGAAGCCGGCCTGCTGGTCAGCGAGATCAGCGACAAGTGGCCGTTCGACGGCTACACCGACCCGGCCAAGAGCGAGGCGGTGATCTACCGCAACGTGTTCAAGGAAGGCGACACCTGGTTCAACACCGGCGACCTGATGCGCGACATCGGCTTCAAGCACACGCAGTTCGTCGACCGCCTGGGCGACACCTTCCGCTGGAAGGGTGAGAACGTCTCCACCACCGAAGTGGAAAACGCCCTGGGCGCCTTCCCCGGTGTGGAGGATGCTGTGGTCTATGGCGTGGAGATCCCCGGAACCAACGGCCGCTGCGGCATGGCCGCGCTGCGCCTGGCCGACGGCGCCAGCCTCGACGCCGCGCTGCTGGCGGCGCACCTCGACCGCGAGCTGCCGGCCTACGCCGTGCCGCTATTCCTGCGCCTGCTGGCCCAGGTGGAGACCACCGGTACCTTCAAGTACAAGAAGACCGATCTCAAGCGCAACGCGTACGACCCATCGTCCGTGACCGAGGCGTTGTACGTGCGCCTACCCGGCGAAGCGGACTACCGGGCGCTGGACGGGGCTCTGTTCGAGGCGATTCGCGGTGGCGTGCACCGGTTCTGAGCCAGAACCGTAGGGCGTACAAACGTTCGCAGTTGTACACCCTACCTGGGCCCGCTCGCTAAAGAGTCAGTTGCGGAATTTGAACTGCAACTCGGCGCCACGGATGTCCGAGTGCCAGCTGTCGTCGTTGGCCTCGCGCTCGTTGGGCTCGCGCTGGATCAGCCGGCCACCGACCTCGAAGGGGCTCTGCCCGGCCTTTTCACCGAACATCGGCGGCAGGATCGGTTTTTCCTCGATCACGGTGATCGGATCGTCCGGGTCCATCTGGCGGACCAGATCCTTGGGCAGGCGCAGGTCCAGCTTCACTGGCGGCAGCGGTTCCTTGACGACCGGATCGACCGGCTTCCTCACCTGCGCCGGGGTCTTCGAAGGCGCCTTGGCCTCGGGTTTGATGGCTGCCTCGACGGCGGGCGCCTTGGGCGACGCCACAGCCTTGGCGGCGGCCGGCTTGGCCTCGTCCTCCCGCGGCTGTTCAGCGGCCGGCTTGGGCGCAGGCGTGCTGGCGGGCGCAGTCACGGCCGGAGCAGCAGCCGGCGCCACAGCCTTGTCCTTGTGCTCGTCACCGCAGGCGGCGAGCAGCAGGGACAGACCGGCAACAACGAGAATTCGGGATTTCTTCATGGGGCGGACCGTCAGAAAAACCGCGCAATGCTGGCGCGAGATGCGTTGCAGAGCAATAGCCTTGCCATGACAAACCGTTACTGCGATTAGTCTGACAGACACGGGCTGAACCCGGCCTGTCATTGATCAAGGATTGTCAGGCAATTCCTTCAGAGCCTTGTCGATATCCAGGCCCGGGAAGCGCTGCCGGAGGCTCTCGCGCACACGTTCAGCCTCCTCCTTCTGTCCTTTGCCCTGCAAGTCGCGCAGATGCAGCAGGCTGGCATGCGGCTCGTCGATCGCTTCCGTGAACGATTGCAGCTTCCCTTGCACCTGCACATCAGACGGCGCCTTGGCGTCAAAGGACTCGCGGACCTTGGCCTCCTCCGCCTGCGCCGCCATTTTCTTGCTCATCGGCGCCGGTTTGGCGAGCTCTTCCACTGCCGCTCCGGCAGCGGCGCTATCCATCTGCGGCGCGGCCATGCGCGGCTCCGCTGCATAGGGCGCAGCAGCCGGAGCCGCTGGCGGCGCCATGGCCGGAGCGGGCGCTGGCGCGCGCATCATTGCCGGGGATACCGGCGCGTCAAAGCGCTCTGGCGCCTCTTCAAAGGTCCGCAGGGTCAGGCTCAGGCCGATGCCCAGGGTTGCCAGGCCAGCCACGGCAACGCCCCAGCGCTGACGGCTGCCAGCACCCAGCAGCCAGTGATGCAGGCGCCGGGCGAAACTCGGCTTCGGCTCCTGCACCGCGGCACGGGCGGCGGCCAGAATGCGCGCGTCCAACTGCGCCGACGGCTGCTCGTCGCTGTGCCGGCGGTAATGCTCGAGCAGTTCCTGCTCGTGCGGATCGCGATTCATGGGCTCACCTCCTCGGTCACCGACGGATCGGACAACAACCGACGCAATTTCTGCATCGCATAGCGAAGCCGGCTCTTAACCGTTTCAGCCGGGGCCTTCGTCAGCTCGGCAATCTCGTGCAGTTCCAGGTCACCGTGGGCACGCAGCAGGAACACTTCGCGCTGCTCCTCCGGCAGCGACTCCAGAGCTTCCTGCAGGCGCTGCTGGTCACGGCTCAGGCTCAGCTCGCGCTCGGGATCAACGCTTTCACCGCTCAGCGCATCGCCATGCAGTTGCTCGTCGAAGCTCTCCTGGCGCCCCTGATGACGGCCCAGCTTGCGCCAGTGGTCGATCAGGCGATTGCGGCCGATCTGGTACAACCAGGTCTTGAAGCTGGCTGCGCCCAACGGCTGGCTATCGCTGCGGATCAGGCTCAGCCAGGTTTCCTGGAACACTTCCTCGGCCTGCGCGTGGTCGCCACAGAGGCCGCAGAGGAAGCGGAACAGGCCGAGGCGATGGCGAGCGTAGAGCTCACCGAAAGCATCGGCGTCGCCTTGTCGGTAGCGTCGCAGCAATGCGACGTCGTTTTCATCCGTGAGGGATTTCTTCAACTCTCTCGATCCGTAGCGGTGCGGGTGTCGGCTGGCTTCTCGCCAGCGACCGAGTATCGCCGATGTCGCTGGCGCAGGTGTAGCGCCGTGACTGGCAGGCAGAGGCTCGGGTGTGGCAAGCGGCACGGCGGCGGTCTCGTCGAGGGTTGCAACTTGCTTGGACGAGACGATGTGGGAAAACGGGTTAACCGTCGATAAACATTTACGTAGGAGCGGACTACGTCCGCGATGGCATCCGGCGCGCGGCGGACCTATCGCGGACAGAGTCCGCTCCTACGCATGCAGGGCAATCAAGCAGCGATCAGCTCTTCCTGGCACAGCTGGCAGGCCAGCATGCCGAGGGTCATGATCGCCCGCTCCGCCTCACGGTCCCATGGAATGCCGCAGGTCAGGCGCAGGCAGTTGTTGAACTGCTCGGTATTACTGAAGATCAGCCCCGGCGCGATGCTGATCCCCTGCTCCAGCGCACGTACGTGCAGCTCCTTGGTGTTCACCTTGGCCGGCAGGCTGACCCAGAGGATGAAACCGCCCTTGGGCCTCGTCATCTGCGTGCCTTCGGGGAAGTACTGCTGCACCGCCAACTGATACGCCGTCATGTTCTTGCGGTACTCCTGACGGATGTAGCGCAGGTGCCGGTCGTAGCCACCGTTCTCCAGGTACGCCGCCACGCCCATCTGGGTGACAGTGCACGCCGAATGCGTGGTGAAGGTCTGCAGGCGACGGATTTCTTCCTGGTAGCGCTCGGTAATGATCCAGCCGATGCGCACGCCGGGGGAAATGGTCTTGGAGAAGCTCGAGCAGTACACCACGCGGCCATCGCGGTCGTGAGCCTTGAGCGCCTTGGTCTGGCCCTGGTCGAACATCAGCTCGCCGTAGATGTCGTCCTCGATCACTCCGATGTTGTGTTCGGCAGTGAGCTTGAGCAGCGCCTTCTGGCGGTCCTCCGGAATGGTACCGCCCATCGGATTGCTCAGGCGCGCGGTCAGTACCAGGGCCTTGATCGGCCACTGGTTGGCGGCCAGTTGCAGGGCCTCCAGGCTGATACCGGTGAGAGGGTCGCTGGGGATCTCGATGACCTTCAGGCCGAGGATGTCGGCCAACTGCAGCAGGCCGTAGTAGCTCGGCGACTCGGTGGCGATCAGGTCGCCTGGGCGGGTCATCACGCGCAAGGCCATATGGATGGCGTCGACGCAGCCGTGGGTAATGGTTACCTGGGTCGGGTCGACCACCACGCCGGCGTCACGCATGCGGATCGCCACCTGGCGGCGCAGCGGCTCGTAGCCGGGGCTGAACATGTAGCTGAAGGCGCGCGGGCTGGAGAAGCGCGTGACCTTGGCCAACTGTTGGTGCAGCGCGCGGACCGGGAGGTAATCCACGTGCGGCACGGCGGCGCCGAGCGGGAACACGCCCTCGCGGCGCGCCTCGGCGAGCACCTGGTTGATGATGCTGCTGCGGGTGACCAGACCGGGCCGTTCGACGCGAGCGATGTCCGGCGTCGAGGCAGTCAGCGCCGGCGTGCGATGCACGTAGAAGCCCGATTGCGGACGAGCGCGGATCAGTCCCTGGTCTTCGAGGGTGGCGTAGGCCTGGAGCACCGTGGCATGGCTGACATTGAGCTGGGTGCTCAGCTTGCGCACGGACGGCACGCGCTCGCCCGGCTGGTAGACACCACGACGGATGTCTTCCGCCAGTTGCTGGGCGATGCGCTGGTACAGCAGCAGATTGGACATGACGGCCATCCCTCGGTCATTGAACCGAAACAGTAGCCAAAAAGTGCAAACTGTTCCAGAACAGTCGGAGGTATTCCGTCCGATACAGTTACGCCGCCCCGCCCGCTCAGATCTCCCCGAGCCAGTCCAGCAGGCCCGCCACCACCAACTGCGCGTCAGTGGTCAGGCCGAGCTTCTGCATGGCATTGCGTTTATGGGTGCTGATGGTGGAGACGCTGCGATTGGTCCGCTCGGCGATTTCACCCACCGTGGCACCATGGGCCAGCCGCCGGATGATATCGATCTCGGTCGGGCTCAGCGGCTTGCCGGTGTGGCGCGGCGGCCGGAGCATCGGGTCGATGTAGGTCTCGCCCTTGCGAATGCGGGCGAAGGCGTCATCCAGCAGGTTCAGCGGGTTGCGCTTGCAGACGTAGCCTACCGCCCCGCACTTCACCGCCGCGGTGGCCAGCAACGGCGCCCCCATGACCGAGTAGACCAGTACAGGTACGTCCGGATGGTGACGCTGCAGCCATTCGATCAAGTGCACGCCGTCACGCCCACGGGCACCGGGCAGCGCCAGCTCGACGATGGCCAGGTCGACCTCGGGATGGGCAGTGAGGACATCCAGCAGGCTGTCGGTGTCGCTGACAAAGGCTTTCACCTGCGCCAGTTCGCGCTCAAGCAGATAGCGTTCCAGACCCCAACCGATCATCGGCTGCGGGTCCGCCACGATTACATTGAAAAGCTTCTTTTCCGATGGCATCACATTCTCTCGTTTACAGCTCCCCCTGAGGGGATTAGTCGCACCCGGCCATTTTCGCCAAGCTGCCACTCGAAAGATTTCGAGATACCCTCAACGAAAAACCCCGGAGCCGAGGCAGCCGGGGTTTTCCTGTGTCGAGATATTGCGAGGCAATCAGCGTTCGGCGCCGAGTTGCCCCTTCTCGTCGGAGAAGACGATCTCCACCCGGCGGTTCTGCGCACGCCCCAGCGACGAGGCGTTGTCCGAGACCGGATAGGTCTCACCGTAGCCCTGCACCTTGACGCGCTTCTCGTCCACGCCCAGGTCGGTCAGGGCGTCCGCCACGGCCTGCGCACGGTCCCTGGACAGCTGCAGGTTCTGCTCGCGATCGCCTTCGGCATCGGTGTAACCCTCGATGCGAATCACCCGGCGCGGGTTGAGTTGGAGGAACTGCACCACCTTGAGCACGGTGCGGTTGGCGGCGGGCTTCAGGTCCGCTTCGCCGCTGTCGAACAGCACGTCACCAAGAGTCAGCACCAAACCGCGCTCGGTTTCGTTGGTGGCCAGGCTGACCATCTGCTGCTCCAGCCACCTGCTCTGTTCCTGCACGTTGAGCAGGCGCGCTTCGCGCATCGCCAGTTGCAGGCGCTCACGCTCCATCTGCTGCTTGCCAAGGCGCTCCTGGTTCAGCGCCAGATTGCTGTGCTCGCGGGCGATCTCGCTGTAGCGCTGGCTGAGGTAGGAGTACTGCAGCACGTCATCGCTGCTGCCCCAGTAGTTGGACAGGCGCTCGGCGCGTGCCAGCGACTCGCCGGCACGGATCACGTCCTTGGGCGCGCTTCGCAGCACGGCGGAATCTTCCTTCACCGCCTGGAACTGGGTGCGAGCCTGCTCCAGCGACTTTTCGCTGAGCTGGCTGTTGGCGCAACCGGCCAGCAACGCGGCCGCGGCGAGCGCACTCAAACGCAACAGTTGTGCGGAAGTCATTGCACTTCTCCCAACTGTTTGCGCAGGCGGTTGATGCTCTTGCCCTGCTCGGCCAGTTGCTCGGCGCTCTTGCGCGTCAGCTCCTTGGCTTCGGCCAAGCGGGCATCGAGTTCGGCCTGTTCGGCCAGTTGCCGGGCCTTCTTGTTCGAGCCGACCGCCAGGGCGCCCTTGGCGGCCTGGTACTTGTCCTCGGCGAGCTTGAACTCGGCCACGTCATCGGTCGCACCCACGGCCTTGGCCTGCTCCAGCGCCTGCTCGGTGAGGCGCATCTGCTCGTTGGGTGCCGGGTCGTTCGTCGCACAGCCGGCCAATGCAAACAAAGCCAGGCCGGCGACCATCATCCGTCGCTTGATCACGAAATCTATTGTCCTACTCGGTGGGAGTGCTGGCAGGCTGCAGCTGCTGGGCCTTCCAGCGGGCCATGTTGTCCTGCAGCAGGCGCTGCGGGACTCCGGCGGCCGTCAATTCTGTCATTTTTTTCGCCAGTTGTCCGCGCAGCCACGGGTCGTTGCAGGCCGAGTTGTGCGCCACGGTCAGGTACAGACCTTCGCTGGAGATCGGCGGTTCCAGCGGCTGCAGGTCGTCGGCCATGCCAAGGGTATCGGCGACCGCCAGGCCCGGATAGTGCTCGTAGATCACGTAATCCGAACGTTTGAGCAGCAATTTCTGGAACGCCTGGGTCAGGCTTGGCACCTCTTCCAGGGTCAGTTCCTGTTTGGCGAAGGTGTCGAAGTCGGGGCCGAAGCTGTTGTTCACCAGGGTGCCGCCCTTCAAGCCGCGCAGGTCGTCTCGACCGGTGTAGGGCGTGGTGGCGTCCTTGCGCATCCACACCACGTTATCAGTGGTGAGGAAGGCCGGATGAATGTAGTCCATGGTTTCCAGCCGCGGCGGCGTGAGGAAGGCGCCGGCAATCAGGTCGACCCGACCCAGTCGCGCCTCTTCCTGCGCACGCGCCCAGGAGCCGCTGTAGATGATCCGGATATTCACCCCGACGGCCTTTCCGATCTGCTCCAGCAGGTCGGCATTGGCGCCGATCAGGCGCTCCGGCTGCGCCGGATCGCGCCACAGGTAGGGTGGGTATTCCGGGTTGCCAGTGGCCACCAGGCGCTCGCACTTGCCGGCAGCAAAACCGGCCAGGGGAATAGAGAAAGTCACCAGCAACAGCGCCGCACGGATCATCGTGGAGCAATCAGGCATCGGTAGTCTCGCTCACCAGAAGAAAGAACGGCCATGCTTAGAGCCGCAAAATGCTAGCGTAAAGCACACCGACCCGATTTGGTAATAAGGACTTCTCATGAAGAAAGCCCTTCTGGCCCTTCTGCTGTTGATAGCCGTCGCTGCTGGCGTGCTGTACGCCTTCCCCTCCACCCTGCTGGCAACTGCGCAGTACGTCGAAAGCACCCGCGCCCGGCTGTCGACCAACAGCCTGCAGGTCGATGACCTGAACATCACCTACTACGAAGGCGGGCCGGACAAGGCCCAGACCGTCCTGCTGATCCACGGCTTCGGCGCCGACAAGAGCAACTGGCCGCGCTTCGCGCGCTTCCTGACTAAGGACTATCACGTCATCGCTGTCGACCTGCCGGGCTTCGGCGACAGCAGCAAGCCCGAGAACATCAGCTACGACGTCGGCACTCAGGCCGAGCGCCTGGCGGACTTCATGCGCGAACTGGGCATCGGCCGCTTCCACGTGGTCGGCAACTCCATGGGCGGTCACATCGCTGCGCTGCTGGCCGCGCGACATCCGCAGGAGGTGCTGTCGGTCGGTCTGTTCGACAACGCTGGCGTCATGGCGCCGCATCAGAGCGAGCTGTTCGAGCGCCTGCTCAAGGGTGGCGACAATCCGCTGGTACTGCGCTCGGTGGACGACTTCCCGGCCCTGCTCGATTTCGTCTTCGTACAGAAGCCGCCGCTGCCGTCGCGTCTGCAGGATTACCTGGCCGAACGCTCGCTGGAACGCAGCGCTTTCAACGGCATGGTCTTCCAGCAGCTACGTGAACGCTACATCCCGCTGGAGCCGGAGCTACCGAAGATCACCGCGCCAACCCTGTTGCTATGGGGCGACCGCGACCGCGTGCTGGATGTATCGAGCATCGACGTGATGAAGCCGCTGCTGAAGAAGCCCAGCGTGGCGATCCTGCGCGACTGCGGTCATGTACCCATGATCGAGCGCCCGGAGGAAACCGCCCGCCTCTACCTCGACTTCCTCCAGCAGAATCACGCGCCCGTGACGGCAGCAAACTGAGCCCAGCTGGAGAACAGAAACGGCGCCTTGGGGCGCCGTTTCTGTTTTTGCAAAGAGTCGAACTCAGAGCTGGATCAGATTCGGAATCTGCACGTCCGGATTGACGTCCTGCTCGTAGTCCACGCCAGCGATCTCGAAACCGAAGAGGCGCAGGAACTCGGACTTGTAGCCGGTGAAGTCGGTCAGCTGGTACAGGTTCTCGTTGGTGACCTTGTTCCACAGGTCCTTCACGGTGTCCTGCACATCCGGCTGCAGCTCCTTGTAGTCGGCGCGCAGTCGGCCGTCGGCGTCCAGGTGCGGCTCGGCACCGTACAGGCTCTCGCGGAACAGGCCGTCGACCTGCTCGATGCAACCTTCGTGGGTGCCCTTTTCCTTCATCACCTTGAACAGCAGCGACAGGTACAGCGGCATCATCGGGATGGCCGAGCTGGCCTGGGTGACCACGGCCTTCAGCACGGAAACACGAGCGTCGCCACCGGTGGCGGCCAGCTTCTCGCGAATGCCCAGGACTTTCTGGTCCAGGTCCTTCTTGGCGGCGCCGATGGAGCCGTTCCAGTACAGGTCGTGGGTGATCTCTTCACCCAGGTAGGTGAAGGCGGTGGTCTTCGCGCCATCGGCCAGCACACCGGCTTCCTGCAGGGCATCGATCCACATCTGCCAGTCTTCACCGCCCATTACCGCTACGGTGTTGGCGATTTCCTCGGCCGTAGCCGGCTCCATCACGCTTTCCTTGATCACTTCCTTGTCGGTATCCAGACCACGGAAGTTGACGGCCTTGCCCACTGGCTTGAGCACGGAGTTGAAGACCTCGCCGGTCTTCGGATGGGTGCGGCGCGGTGCGGCCAGGCTGTAGACGACCAGGTCGACCTTGCCCAGGTCCTGCTTGATGGTGTCGATGGTGACTTTCTTCACTTCATCGGAGAAAGCGTCGCCGTTGATGCTGCGCGCATACAGGCCCTTGGCCTTGGCAAACTTCTCGAAGGCAGCGGAGTTGTACCAGCCGGCGGTGCCTGCCTTGGTTTCGCTGCCCGGACGCTCGAAGAACACGCCCAGGGTGTCGGCACCGGCACCAAAGGCAGCGCTGATGCGCGCGGCCAGGCCGTAGCCGGTGGAGGAACCAATGACCAGGACCTTCTTCGGGCCATTGGCGATGGCACCGTGCGCCTCGACGTACTCGATCTGTTCCTTGACGTTGGCTTCACAGCCGGTCGGGTGGGTAGTGACGCAGATGAAGCCACGCACGCGCGGTTTGATGATCATGAAAACCTCGGTAGCCAGGTGTCGATTGAACACATTCAGGAACTGGAGACGTCGCGCATTGTAGATGAGACACCTTCGCCAGTGGACTTCTCGGCAAAGAATCGTGACCAATGGGTCACCGGCGCAACAAAAAAGTTATTTCCCGATAAAAATCAGGAACCTGAAATGAAAGAACCCGCCACTTAGGGCGGGTTCCTTCAGTAAGCGGATCGGGCTCAGATGGCCTTTTCCAGCTCCGGTACAGCTTCGAACAGATCGGCGACCAGGCCGTAGTCGGCGACCTGGAAGATCGGCGCCTCTTCGTCCTTGTTGATCGCAACGATCACTTTCGAATCCTTCATGCCCGCCAGGTGCTGGATGGCGCCGGAGATACCGACAGCCACGTACAGCTGCGGAGCGACGATCTTGCCGGTCTGGCCGACCTGCATATCGTTGGGCACGAAGCCGGCGTCAACGGCAGCGCGGGAAGCGCCGACGGCAGCGCCCAGCTTGTCAGCCAGGGAGTAGAGGATGCTGAAGTTGTCGCCATTGCCCATGCCACGGCCGCCGGAAACGACGATCTTGGCAGCGGTCAGTTCCGGACGGTCGGACTTGGCCAGTTCTTCGCCCACGAAGGCGGACTTGCCGGCATCGGCCGGGCCGGAAACGGCTTCAACAGCGGCGGAACCACCTTCGGCAGCGACGGCGTCGAAGCCGGTGCCACGCACGGTGATCACTTTCACGGCAGCCGAGGACTGCACGGTAGCGATGGCGTTACCGGCGTAGATCGGGCGCTTGAAGGTGTCGGCGCTGACCACTTCGATGATCTCGGAGATCTGGTCGACGTCCAGCAGGGCGGCAACGCGCGGCAGGAAGTTCTTGCCGTTGGTGGTGGCGGCGGCCAGCACGTGGCTGTAGCCCTTGCCGAGCTCAGCGACCAGCGGAGCAATGTTCTCCGGCAGTTGGTGAGCATAGGCGGCGTTGTCGGCGACCAGCACCTTGGAAACACCGGCGATCTTGGCAGCGGCTTCAGCCACGCCACCGACGTTCTGGCCAGCGACCAGCACGGCGATGTCACCACCGATCTTCTGCGCAGCAGCAACAGTGTTCAGAGTGGCAGCGCCCAGTGCGCCGTTGTTGTGCTCAGCGATTACCAGGATAGCCATCAGATTACTTTCGCCTCGTTCTTCAGTTTCTCGACCAGTTCGGCAACGGACTTGACCTTGATGCCGGCGCTACGGGCGGCCGGAGCTTCGACTTTCACGGTCTTCACGGTGGAAGCGGTGGAAACGCCCAGGGCGTCCGGGGTCACCACGTCCAGCGGCTTCTTCTTCGCCTTCATGATGTTGGGCAGCGACGCGTAGCGCGGCTCGTTCAGGCGCAGGTCAGTGGTGACGATTGCCGGCAGGTTCAGGGCAACGGTCTGCAGGCCGCCGTCGATTTCACGGGTAACGTTGACCTTGTCGCCAGCGACTTCGACCTTGGAGGCGAAGGTGCCTTGCGCGTAGCCGGTCAGCGCAGCCAGCATCTGGCCGGTCTGGTTGTTGTCGCTGTCGATGGCCTGCTTGCCGAGGATGACCAGCTGCGGCTGCTCTTTGTCGACCAGGGCTTTCAGCGACTTGGCGATAGCCAGGGAGCTCAGTTCTTCGTTGGTTTCAACGAGGATGGCGCGATCAGCACCCAGAGCCAGCGCGGTACGCAGTTGCTCCTGGGCGGCAGTCGGGCCGACGGAGACCGCAACGATCTCGGTGACGACGCCTTTCTCTTTCAGGCGCACGGCCTCTTCCACGGCGATTTCGCAGAAGGGGTTCATGGACATTTTGACGTTGGCGAGATCGACGCCGGAGTTGTCCGCCTTGACGCGGACCTTGACGTTATAGTCAACCACTCGTTTGACAGCTACAAGAACCTTCATGGATTCCTCGTTTTTCTCCGGTGAATAGGAATGTCGCCAGACAGGCCTGGCCGGTAGTGCACGCCATCTGCGACTACATCCAGCGCAACGCGACCGCAAAACCGCAGGTATCTTGACCGCATCGACCGGGCGGGTCAATACACGAAAATACCCCTTCATAAGCCGCGGACCCCGATTCTATCAGGGTTACGGGCGATTCAAACAAACGTTTGTATTGTGTTGGATAAAGGGTTTAGATATAGCAACAGGTCTAGCTATAATGCGCCCCGCTCTTACTGGGTGGGGGCACGCCCATCCCAATACCTACAAAATGCCCAGAGCCTTGATTCAGGAGAGATCGATAGTGGAACGCGAATTTATGGAATTCGACGTCGTCATCGTCGGCGCCGGCCCTGCCGGTCTGTCCGCCGCATGCCGACTGAAACAGAAGGCCGCCGACGCCGGTCAGGAAATCAGCGTCTGTGTGGTCGAGAAGGGTTCCGAAGTGGGCGCCCACATCCTCTCGGGCGCCGTGTTCGAGCCCCGCGCGCTGAACGAGCTGTTCCCCAACTGGAAGGAACTCGAAGCGCCGCTCAACACCCCCGTCAAGCGCGACGACATCTATGTGCTCAAGAGCCCGGAAGCGGCGGCCAAGGTGCCGAACTTCTTCGTGCCCAAGACCATGCACAACGAAGGCAACTACATCATCTCCCTGGGCAACCTGTGCCGCTGGCTGGCCCAGCAGGCCGAAGGCCTGGGCGTCGAGATCTACCCGGGCTTCGCCGCCCAGGAAGCGCTGATCGACGAGAATGGCGTGGTACGCGGCATTGTCACCGGTGACCTGGGCGTCGACCGCGAAGGCAATCCGAAAGAGGGTTACTACACCCCGGGCATGGAACTGCGCGCCAAGTACACCCTGTTCGCCGAAGGCTGCCGTGGCCACATCGGTAAACAACTGATCAAGAAGTACAAACTCGACAACGAAGCCGACGCCCAGCACTACGGCATCGGCATCAAGGAAATCTGGGACATCGATCCGTCCAAGCACGAGCAAGGCCTGGTGGTGCACACCGCCGGCTGGCCGCTGAACGATGACAACCCGGGCGGTTCCTTCCTCTATCACCTGGAGAACAACCAGGTCGTAGTGGGCCTGATCATCGACCTGTCCTACACCAACCCGCACCTGTCGCCGTTCGACGAATTCCAGCGCTACAAGCACCACCCGGTGATCAAGCAGTACCTGGAAGGCGGCAAGCGCGTGGCCTACGGCGCTCGCGCCATCTGCAAGGGCGGCCTGAACTCGCTGCCGAAGATGGTCTTCGCTGGCGGCGCACTGATTGGCTGCGACCTGGGCACCCTGAACTTCGCCAAGATCAAGGGCAGCCACACCGCCATGAAGTCCGGCATGCTGGCCGCCGACTCGGTTGCCGAAGCACTGTTCGCTGGCCGTGAAGGCGGTGACGAACTGACCGGTTATGTCGAGGCATTCAAGTCCAGCTGGTTGTACGACGAACTGTTCAGCAGCCGTAACTTCGGCCCGGCCATGCACAAGTTCGGCGCCATCGGTGGCGGTGCGTTCAACTTCATCGACCAGAACATCTTCGGCGGCAAGCTTCCGTTCACCCTGCACGATACGACTCCGGACTACGCGACCCTGAAGAAGGCCAGCGAAGCGCCGAAGATCGACTATCCGAAGCCGGACGGCAAAATCAGCTTCGACAAGCTCTCCTCGGTGTTCCTGTCCAACACCAACCACGAGGAAGACCAGCCGATCCACCTGAAGCTGACCGACCCGAACACCCCGATCGCGAAGAACCTGCCGCTCTACGACGAGCCTGCGCAGCGTTACTGCCCGGCCGGCGTGTACGAAGTGGTGAGCAACGACGACGGCAGCAAGCGCTTCCAGATCAACGCGCAGAACTGCGTGCACTGCAAGACCTGCGACATCAAGGACCCTGCCCAGAACATCACCTGGGTTGCCCCCGAGGGCACCGGCGGTCCGAACTACCCCAACATGTAATCCGTTGGCGGTAACGAAAAAGGCTCCCTCGGGAGCCTTTTTTGCAGGTTCGAAAAAGTTGTAGCGAGGCCGGAGTCGAACTACCGGCCACATCAAGACCAGCAGGTCAAGGCTGCGGAGCGATGGGAAAGAACTCCCCCGAACTCCAGACACCCAGCCAGTCAACGCCGTCGATCTCGCGGGGAACCGCCAGTTCCACCAGTTGGTAGAACACATTGCGGTGGATCAGCGCTTCCAGGTTCACCCGCACCAGCACGTAGGGCGACGGCTCCTGGGTCTGCGGGTCCAGGTCGACGCGGATCGGATGTGCGGCGTCGGCCACCACCTCGTCCTCGACGTTGGTGGTGAAGCGCAGCACCTGCTGCTCGCCCTCCCCTTCGACCGCGAGGGTGACAGCGACGAAAGGCGCGTCATCGACGGTGATTCCGCACTTCTCCACCGGAGTGACCAGGAAATAGTCGTCGCCATCGCGGCGGATGATGGTGGAGAACAGTCGCACCATCGGCTTGCGGCCAATCGGCGTGCCCAGGTAATACCAGGTGCCGTCGCGGGCGATGCGCATGTCGATATCGCCACAGCAATCAGGGTTCCACAGATGCACCGGCGGCAGCCCCTTGTCCTTGCTGGCGGGAATCTGCGCCAGCAGATTGCCGGCCCGGTCCGATTGAGTCTGTGGATCAGTCATTGGTACTCCTCTCGCGTCTTCACCCCCAGCAGGCTGCGGGCATAGTCTTCCAGCGGCCGCCCGATCAGATCCTCGGGGCTGGCGTCATAGAATGTCAGAAAACCGCCGCGGCTGCGGATGGTCGCACTGTCCACCAGATAGCGGTTGTCGGTTTCGATCAGCATCACCTGGATCACGCTGCGGTCACGGCCCACGGCGTTATCGGTGTCTTCGTACTGCTCGTAAGTGCCGACATTGTCCTCCCCACGGGCAAAGCGCGTATACAGCAGATAATTGGCGCCCGCCGCGCGCGCTTCCTGCATCGCACCTTCCAGGCCCAGCGGACTCTTGGCTCGGCGCACCAGCGGGAAGTACTGGACGAAGCCTTTGAATGCCTCCTCCGCCACCACGTTGGGCCGCGCGTAAGGATGGCCTGGCGGGACGAACGGGCCCTGGGCGATATAGATGAAAGAGTCCTGCTGCAGACGCCAGTTGGTCGTCCGGCGGGTCTGGCTGTGATCGAGGAAGCCCGCGTCGCGCAGGTAATAATCGGTGCCGTCAGCCAGGTCGTTGGGGCTCATGCAACCGCCGAGGGCAGCGAAGGCAAGGATCAGTATCAGTTGGCGCATGCAATGTCTCCGGAGCCGGCGACGAAAAACCGGCATTCGGACAGGCAATGCAGCTTCCGCGCCATCACAGGCCGCGCTGCCATTCCTGGCGCAGATGCGCACGCTGAGGTTGCTCGATGGCCTGGCGCACCTGGGCGAGCAATTTTGCCTTGTCCGCCCCCAGTGTGCCCTTGAGCACCAGGTAATTGGATGCATGGTCGCTGCGGAACACCGTGTCGCGCAGTTCCAGCGCATTCAGCAGGCGCTCGACCTCGACGAACAGCTCGGCCTGGGACAGCGGCTGGAAGTCCGGGAAGCCAGCGCGATAGCGCTCCTCGCCGGTGGGGAAACTCACCACCAGGGTGGAGAGGAACTCCGGCTGCGCTTCGTTCATCAGGCGTGCCGAATTGT
This sequence comes from Pseudomonas sp. PVC-3-1, assembly GCF_057444315.1. Lineage (NCBI taxonomy): Bacteria > Pseudomonadati > Pseudomonadota > Gammaproteobacteria > Pseudomonadales > Pseudomonadaceae > Pseudomonas > Pseudomonas sp. PVC-3-1. Next base: position 3,154,223 of record NZ_CM172023.1, on the reverse strand, counting down.
CGGCATGCTGGGCGCTCAGCGTGCTGCCGCCCAGACCGTTGAGAATCATCACCGAGCGCGTGATCCCCGCCTCGCCCAACTTCTGCAGGGCATCCAGCGTGGAGGCATAGGTCTCGCCCTTGTTCACCCGCGCCAGCACGTCGTCATCGCCGGACTCGGCGCCCACATACGCCATGCACAGGCCGGCATCGGCCAGCTCCTTCAGTTCGTCCACGGACTTCTTGCGTAGGTTGCGCGGCAGGCAGTAGCTGGAAACGCGGTTCACCTCGGGCATGTGCTCACGGATCGCGCGGAGGATATTGAGCAGGCGCCGCGTCGGCAGCACCAGCGCATCGCCGTCGGCAAGGAACACCCGCTGGACGATCAGGCGCTCGCCACAACGACGAATTTCTTCCAGCACTTCGGCCTCATCACGGGCACGGAATTTCTTCTGCGGCTGGGTGTACATCTCGCAGAAGCCGCACTGGTTCCACGAACAACCGTTGGTGACCGGAAGAATGAGCGAGTTCGCCTCGCTCGGCGGCCGGAACACCGGCTCGATATAGGAAATGGGGAATTCGTTGGGCATGGGTTAATCAGGTCTGGGGGCGGTCTCAGCCGCCGATGATCTTCATGATGGTAACGCCGCCGGAGAAGGCGACTTCCTGCTTGTCACCCAGGGCTTGCACCAGCAACCGTTGCAGGGCTGGCAGCGCCTGGTGACGTGGCTTGTCCAACAGATCGCCGACGAAATGGCGATTGCTCGACGACAGGCAGCCGTGCAGCCAGCCGGTGGAGGACAGGCGCAGGCGCGAACAGGTCCGGCAGAACGGTACGCTCTCGTTGGCGATCACGCCGAAGAAGCCCTGGCCCGGCACTTCATAGCGAATGGCCGTGGCATCCACCGGCGCGTTGGCCTGGACATAGGAGTGGTGTGAACCGATCAGCTCCAGCAGCTCCTGCAGGCTGACGAACTGCTGGTGGAAGCCGTTCGGATCGTGAGCCAGGTGGCCCATGCGCATCAGTTCGATGAAGCGCAGTTCAAAGCCATGCTCCAGGCAGTAGTCCAGCAGCGGAACCACCTGGTCGAGGTTCTGGCCGCGCAGGGGCACCATGTTCAGCTTGATCTTCAGGCCCGCCGCACGAGCCTCGTCGAGCCCCTTGAGCACAGTCGCCAGATCGCCGCCACGAGCGATACGGCGGAAAGCGTCGGCATCCAGGGTATCGAGGGAAACGTTGAGGCGGCGGATGCCGCAGTCCAGCAGCAACGGCAGCTTTTTCGAGAGCAGTTGGCCGTTGGTAGTGATGGCAATGTCCTGCAGGCCAAGGCGGCTGACGCCGTGCAGGAAGGCATCCAGCTTGGGACTGACCAGTGGCTCACCGCCGGTGACCCGCAGCCGCTCGATGCCAGCGGCCTCGATCAGGTAGGCGACGCCGCGCACCAGCGAATCGGCGGAGAGTTCGTCCTGCGCGGCGACCAGACGCTTGCCGTCCGGCACGCAGTAGGTGCAGGCATAGTTGCAGGCGGCGGTCAGGCTCACGCGGAGATTGCGAAAGCGCCTGCCCTGGCGGTCGACGATCATGCTCGGCTCCGGTGGAGATCACTCACACAAGTATATCCCCACCGGTGCCACTAGCCCTGTCGCAACCGCGACGATGGGCAACGCGAATGACGACTCAGACGGCTGGCGTATCGCCGTCGCGCTTGCGCTTGTTGCCCATGCGCACACCGATGTCCATGAGGAACTGGAAGAAACCTTCCTGGTCCTCCAGCACGTCGCGCCAGAACGGCGAGTGGTACAGCGCGACGGCGCCATGCACCAGCGCCCAGGCCGCGCAGTAGTGGAAATAGGCCGGCACGTCTTCCAGCTTGCCCGCCGCGATGCGTTCCTTGATCAGCTGGCTCAGGCGCTCGAAGTTGGATTCGCGGATCTTGTGCAACTCCTCGACCATCTCCGGAACCTGGCTGGTCTTCACCACCTTCTCTTCCAGGCGGTCGAACAGGCGATAGCGCTGCGGGTCGCGCATGCGGAACTCGAAGTAGGCTCGCGACAGGCGCTCCTTGTCGCGGGCGACGTCTTCGGAGTGGAACAGGTCGGCCAGATCGCGCTCATAGTCCAGCATCAGGCGCAGGTAGATCTCCGCCTTGGACTTGAAGTGCTTGTAGATGGTGCCTTTGCCGATACCCACGGCATCGGCGATCATTTCGACCGTGACACTGTCTTCGCCCTGTTCGAGGAACAGCTTGAGGGCGGTGTCGAGGATTTCCTGTTCGCGACGACGGAATTCGCGAACCTTGCGCGGCTCTTTCTGCATAAAAAGACTGTTCGGTCAAAAATAGTCAAAATTCGAAGCCGCGTATTATGCCTATTCAGCGCCAAATTGCACGGATCATCCGACATGATTAGCTTTTCTTCAGAATTCCCGCACCATCCCGGCCTGCGCTACCTGAACCACGCGGCCGTGGCTCCATGGCCCAAGCGCGCGGCAGACGCGGTCGCAGCGTTTGCCCAGGAGAACATCCTGCAGGGCGCCCGTGACTACCCGCGGTGGTTGACCATCGAGAAACGCCTGCGCGAGCGTCTGATGCGCCTGGTCAATGCCCAGACCACCGGCGATATCGCCCTGGTGAAGAACACTTCCGAGGCGCTGTCCTTTGTCGCCTTCGGCCTGGACTGGCGCGCGGGCGATCAGGTGGTGATCAGCGACCAGGAGTTCCCCTCCAACCGCATCGTCTGGGAAGCTCTGAAACCGCGTGGCGTGGAAGTCATCCAGGTAAGCCTGAACGGCGATGACCCGGAAGGCGACCTGCTGGCCGCCTGCACCCCGCGCACGCGCCTGCTATCGATCAGCGCCGTGCAGTACGCCAGCGGCCTGCGCATGGACCTGGAGCGCCTCGGCGCCGGCTGCCGCCAGCGTGGCGTGCTGTATTGCATCGATGCCATCCAGCAACTGGGCGCCCTGCCCTTCGATGTGCAGGCCTATGACTGCGCCTTCGCCATGGCCGACGGCCACAAGTGGATGCTCGGCCCGGAAGGCCTGGGCGTGTTCTATTGCCGTGCCGCCGAGCGCGAGCAACTGGCGCTGCAGGAATACGGCTGGCACATGCTGGAAAACGCCGGCAACTACGACCTCGCCGACTGGCAGCCGGCCCGCAGCGCCCGGCGCTTCGAGTGCGGCAGCCCGAACATGCTCGGCGCCGTGGCGCTGGAGGCGAGCCTGAGTCTGCTCGAAGAAGTCGGCATGGCAACGGTGGGCGAACTGGTGCAGACACGCGTACAGCAACTGCATGACGGCCTTGGCCGCATCGGCGCAGCCTCACTGCACAGCCCGCAGGACCCGGCCCGCCGCGCGGGCATCCTGACCTTCAGCCTCGCCGGCTGGGACAACACCCGCCTGCTGGAACGCCTGCGCGCCGAACAGGTGGTGTGCATCCAGCGTGGCGCCGGCATCCGCTTCTCGCCGCACTTCTACACCAGCGAGGCGGTGATCGAGGAAACCCTGGAACTGATCGGGGCTCTGGCGGGGAAATAACGCAGGCACGACCGAGAAAGCTGCTCAGCCCGGTGTGATGTATTCCAAATCCGTTTAAAAAACACCGGGGGCCCTGTGGCAAGCGCGGCATCTTGACCAATACTTGAAGATACCGGTGCGCGGCATCTCCCCCCAAGTGCCCCGCCGGTGAAGGTACCGAGGATCGCGTACCTTATTGTTACACTCCTAATGGTCTTGACCCGGATTCATCCCCCAGAACCCGGGTTTTTTTTGCGCGTAATAAAAGTATCAGCGCCGACGCAATCAGCTCGCCAGTGGGAACAACCGGCGGAAGTTGGCGGTGGTCTGCTCGGCCAGGGTCTCGAAACTCACCCCGCGCAGCACAGCCAGGTACTCGGCGACCTCGCGCACATACTCGGGCAGATTCGGCTTGCCACGATGGGGCACGGGCGCGAGATAGGGCGAATCGGTCTCCACCAGCAAGCGATCCACTGGCACCTGGCGCGCCACTTCGCGCAGCTGCTCGGCATTGCGGAACGTGACAATGCCCGACAGAGAAATGTAGAAGCCGATATCCAGCGCCGCCTTGGCCATCTCCCAGTCTTCGGTGAAGCAGTGCAGCACACCAGCCTGTGGCAGCGCCGCCTCACGTAGCAGAGCCAGGGTATCCGCGCGGGCTTCACGGGTATGCACGATGACCGGCTTGCCGGTGACCTTGGCAGCCTCCAGATGCAGGCGGAAGGCTTCCTGCTGCAACTCGGCCGCTTCGGGCTCGTAGTGATAGTCCAGGCCAGTCTCGCCGATGGCCACTACGCGCGGATGGTTCAGCTCGCCCAACAGCCAGTCCAGAGCAGGTGCGGCGCCGGGCTCCAGGTCCAGCGGGTGAACGCCCACCGAGCAGTGCACGTCTGCATAACGCTCGGCCAGGTCCTTCACCGCCTTGGCGTTGTCCGCACTCACGCCGATGCACAGGAACTGGCTGACGCCACGCGCGCGCGCAGCGTCCAGCGCGGCATCCAGCGACCCGTCGTGGGCGGCGAGATCGAGGCGATCGAGATGGCAGTGGGAATCGACCAACATGAAAACGTTCTCCGGAAAATGACGAAGCGCCCCTGAGGGCGCTTCGTGTTTGCAGCCTGTATAGCCTGCCATTCTCGCATGGCATGAGCTACAGGGTATGAGCTACATGGTATGGGTCGGGCGGTCCGACTTCAGCGCGCCGGCAAGGTAGGTCTCGATCTTGTTGCGCGCAGTGTTGTCGCCATCGTTGAACTGCACGCCGATACCGGCCGCGCGGTTGCCCTGAGCACCTTTCGGGGTGATCCAGACCACCTTGCCGGCGACCGGGATCTTTTCCGGCTCGTCCATCAGGTTGAGCAGCATGAAGACCTCATCGCCCAGCTTGTAGGTCTTGTTTGTCGGAATGAACAGCCCACCGTTGCGGATGAACGGCATGTAGGCGGCATACAGCACGGATTTGTCCTTGATGGTCAGGGACAGGATTCCGTTACGCGGACCCAGATTTGGTGGCAAGCTCATTCAGCTGTCCTGGCAGATTTTTCCGATGGCCGGATTCTAGCCCGGCCCGGGGAGACTTGCCCACTGTACGAGCAAGGCTTCGAGAAGCAAGGCACGGTTGAGGTTGGCTTTATTGAGGACTTTCTGCCGTTGCAACAGCAACCAGTCCTGCATCGCCAGCACCTTGGGCTGTGTCGACTTCTCGGCGAGATACTGCACGACCTTGCGCATATCGGCGAGGCCCAGTCCCTCTTCATCGCGGGCCAACTGGTAGCGCAGGATCAGCAGCGCCCAGTCGCAGAACCAGTCGAACAGTAATGGCAAAGGTACAGCATTCCAGCTTTCGGCCAGCTGACCTGGGGCAACCTGCTGCTTGAGCAGCTTCTTCACGCCCTCCACCACCTGCGCGCGCTGCTCCCGCACGCCCTGGCCCTGCAGGCGCAACGCGGTCAGCGGTGAGCCGCCGGACAGTACCAGCAACTCGTCCAACGCCTCCACCGACTCGTCCGGCAGGGAGCGCGCCAGCCAGGCACGTGCCTGCTCGGCGTTAGGCTGCGGGCAGGCCTGCTGCACGCAACGACTCTTGATGGTCGGCAGCAGCCGGCTGGGCTGGTGACTGATCAGCAGCAGCACGGTATCGCCGGAAGGCTCTTCCAGGCTCTTCAGCAGTGCGTTGGCGGCATTGAGGTTCATTGCCTCAGCCGGTTCCAGCAGCAGCACCTTACGCCCGCCCAATTGCGCGGTCTGCACCACGAAGCCCACCAGTTCACGGACCTGATCGACACGGATCGGTTTCTCCGGCTCTTCTTGTTCCAGCAGGAAATAGTCCGGGTGCGTGCCGGCGGCAAGCAGTTGGCAGGCCTTGCACTGACCACACGCCTTGCCGCCCTCGGGGCGCTGGCAGAGCAGCAGGTGCACCAGGTTCTCTGCCAGGGCGCGCTTGCCGATACCGGCCGGGCCGTGCAGCAGATAGGCATGAGCATGCTGCGAGCGGCTGCTGAGCTGCTGCCAGAGGCCCTGCTGCCAGGGGTAGATGTCAGCCATTGAGGCGCTCCAGCAAGGCCGGCAGAAGCTTGTCCAGGTCGCGCTGCACCTCGGCCAGCGACTGCGCGGCATCGAGGATGTGATAGCGCGCCGGCTCGGCGCGGGCGCGATCCAGGTAAGTATTGCGGACGGCCTCGAAGAAGCTGCGCCCTTCCTGTTCGAAACGATCCAGGCGACCACGAGCAGCCGCGCGGGAGAGGCCGATTTCCACCGGAAGGTCGAAGACCAGGGTCAGGTCCGGACGCAAGCCGCCCTGGACGAAGCTTTCCAGCTGGGCGATGCGCTCCACCGGCAGGCCGCGGCCGCCGCCCTGGTAGGCGTAGGTGGCGTCAGTGAAGCGATCGCAGAGTACGACGGCGCCGCGCTCCAGGGCCGGCCGGATCACCTGGGCGATGTGCTGGGCGCGAGCCGCGAAAACCAGCAGCAACTCGGTATCCACCGCCATCTTTTCATCGCTCGGGTCCAGCAGCAGTTCACGGATGCGCTCCGCCAGCGGGGTGCCGCCGGGCTCACGGGTCAGCTGGACCTCGATGCCGCGCTCGCGCAGGCGCTCGGCCAGGTACTCGCGGTTGGTGCTCTTGCCCGCGCCTTCGGGGCCTTCCAGGGTGATGAACAGGCCGGTCACTCGGCACTCTCCTTGTCTTGCGGCGCCGCCGGTGCATCGGCGGCGGGGGCATCTGGCGCGGGCATCGGCGCCGGTAGCGGAATGGGCGCCGGGCTGGAACGGTAGTCGGCGCGGCGCTTGATCTGGAACTCCTGGACGGCCTTGTTGTGGTCGTCCAGGTTGTCGGAGAAGGTATGGCTGCCGTCGCCGCGGGCCACGAAATACAAGCTCTGCCCGGCGACCGGGTTGAGCGCGGCGTGGATTGCCTCGCGGCCGGGCAGCGCGATGGGCGTCGGCGGCAGGCCGGCAACCACGTAGGTGTTGTAGGGCGTCGGTGTACGCAGGTCGGCGCGGGTAATCTTGCCGGAGTAGCGCTCACCCATGCCGTAGATGACGGTCGGGTCCGTCTGCAGCAGCATATTCTTCTGCAGGCGACGGACGAAAACGCCGGCGATCTGGCCGCGCTCCTGGGGCACGCCGGTTTCCTTCTCCACCAGCGACGCCATGATCAGCGCCTGGTAGGAATCCTTGTAGGGCAGGTCCTGCGCGCGCTTGTCCCACTCCTCGGCGAGGATGCTGTCCATGCGCTGGTAGGCGTGCTTGAGAATGTCGACATCCTTGGTGCCACGAACGAAGCGGTAGGTGTCGGGGAAGAAGCGTCCTTCCGGGAAGACGCCAGGCTTGCCCAGCTTCGCCATGACGTCAGCATCGCTGAGGCCGTTCAGGGTCTGGTCCAGCTTGGGCTGGCGGGCGAGCAGTTCGCGTACCTGGTGGAAGTTCCAGCCTTCCACCAACGTCAGGCCGTACTGCACCACGTCGCCTTCGCGCCACAGATCGAGCAGCTGGGCAGCGGTCATGCCGGGCGTCAGGCGATATTCACCACTGTGCAACGCCTCCCCGGACAGGTTGAAGCGCCAGTACAGGCGCAGCCAGAACCCACCATGCAGGACATCCTCGTCCTCCAGTCGGGTCAACAGGCGGCCAGGGGTGGCGCCACTCGGAGCGTCGAGCAGACGCTCTTCGGTGAGCTGGAGCGGTTGCTGCAGCGCACGGTGCTGCTCCCAGGCCGCCAGGCCCAGCAAGAGCCCGACCAGCAGCAGGCCGCCTTCCAGCAGCACCAGCAATTTGCGCATCACGTATCAGAAATCCAGAAGTTCGCGGAGTTGGCCCTGCAGTTTACGGGTCAGCGGCCCGACCGGCCAAGCGAACTCGGCCACGCCACGCACCGGCCAGATACCGTAGAGACTGTTGCAGAGAAAGACCTCATCGGCCCGCGCCAGTTCGCTGTGCTCGATATCGCGAATGATGACCGGCACACCCAGGTCGCGGGCGCGCTCGATGATCTCGGCGCGCATGACGCCGGCAACACCGCAGCGGCTAAGGTCGGCGGTAATCAGCGCACCCTGCTTCACCAGGAACAGGTTGCTGAACACGCCTTCGACGATGCGCCCGGAAACATCGCGCATCAAACCTTCTGCGAAGGCCGGATCGCTCCACTCGCCACGAGCCAGGACCTGCTCCAGGCGATTGAGGTGTTTGAGACCGGCGAGCAGCGGTTGCTCGGCCAGGCGTGTGATGCAAGGGAAGAGTGTGACGCCCTCCTCGCTGTTCTTCGTCGGGTAGGCCGGTGCAGGCGAGGCCAGCAACAGGCGGCGCACCTGTGCATCAGCCGGCGGCGCATAACCGCGCGCTCCTTCGCCACGGGTCAGCATCAGCTTGACGACACCATCGCCGAGCAGGACGGAGAAGCGCAGGAGTTCATCTTCGACGAGACCAAGGGAGACCGGCAGGGAGAGGCGGCGAACGCCCTCCTCCAGCCTCGCCCGATGGCGTGCCAGCAGACGCGGACGGCCCGCGGACACGCGGATGGTCTCGAACAGCCCGTCGCCGTAGGCCAGCCCGCGATCACGCGCGGACAGGACTTCGGCGTTGTGGCCGTCGATCCAGCTCAGCATCAGCCGTGGAACCGGCGGAACACCAGGGAGCCGTTGGTGCCACCGAAACCGAAGGAGTTGGACAGGGCAACGTCGATCGGACGCTCCTTGGCCTGATGCGCGACCAGGTCGAGGTCGCAGCCTTCGCTGGGGTTGTCCAGGTTGATGGTCGGCGGCGCGACCTGATCACGCAGGGCGAGTACGCAGAAGATCGCCTCGACTGCACCGGCAGCGCCCAGCAGGTGGCCAGTCATGGACTTGGTGGAGCTCATCGACAGCTTGTAGGCATGCTCGCCGAAGATCGATTTCACCGCGGAAATCTCCGCGATATCGCCGGCCGGCGTCGAAGTACCGTGGGCGTTGATGTAGTCGACCTGCTCGGGGTTCAGCCCGGCATCACGCAGCGCGGCCTTCATGCAGCGCGCGGCACCGGCGCCATCTTCCGGCGGAGCGGTCATGTGGAAGGCGTCGCCACTCATGCCGAAGCCGACGACTTCAGCATAGATACGCGCCCCACGGGCCTTGGCGTGCTCCAGCTCCTCAAGCACCAGCGCACCAGCGCCGTCGGAGAGCACGAAGCCGTCGCGATCCTGGTCCCACGGACGGCTCGCCTTGGTCGGCTCGTCGTTGCGGGTGGACAGCGCGCGCGCAGCGCCAAAGCCACCCAGGCCAAGGCCACAGGCTGCCATTTCGGAGCCGCCGGCCACCATCACGTCAGCGTCGCCGTAGGCAATGTTGCGTGCGGCCATGCCGATATTGTGGGTGCCGGTGGTGCAGGCGGTGGTGATGGCGTAATTGGGGCCCTGCAGACCGAGGTTGATCGACAGGAATCCGGAGACCATGTTGATGACCGAGCCGGGCACGAAGAACGGCGAAATGCGCCGCGGGCCCTGCTCGAACAGCGAACGACAGGTGTTTTCGATGTTGGTCAGACCGCCGATGCCCGAACCGATGGCAACGCCGATGCGCTCCCGGTTGGCGTCAGTGACTTCCAGACCAGAGTCACGCACCGCCTGGTAGCTGGCAGCCAGGCCGTACTGGATGAACAGGTCGAGTTTGCGAGCTTCCTTGGCGGACATGTATTGCTCGACGTCGAACCCTTTCACCGAGCCGCCGAAACGGGTGGCAAAGGCGGACAGATCCATGTGTTCGATCGGGGCGATACCGCTGCGCCCGGCGAGAATGCCTTCCCAACTGCTCGGCACATCCACACCCAGGGGCGACAACATACCCATGCCAGTGATGACTACGCGTCTACGCGACACTGTGACTTCCTCTCATGTGTTTCACGGCAATAACGCCGGCTGATGCCGGCGTTAAAGAAAAGCCGCACGCCTTTGCAGGCCGTGCGGCTTCTTTCGTCGGGGAACCGACGACTACGTCTTATGCCTGGTGGGCAACGATGTAGTCGATGGCTTCCTGAACGGTGGTGATCTTTTCGGCTTGCTCGTCGGGGATTTCGGTCTCGAATTCCTCTTCCAGAGCCATCACCAGCTCAACGGTGTCAAGGGAGTCGGCGCCCAGGTCTTCAACGAAGGAAGCGCTGTTGGTGACTTCTTCTTCCTTAACGCCGAGTTGCTCAGCAACGATCTTCTTGACGCGTTCTTCGATGGTGCTCATACCTTGTTTTCACTCCTATGGACAATCCGTACAGCTGGGCTGCGGGTAAGTGTATAGAAAGGGTTTTCTGCATTTCAAGCTGAACGCTGACGCCCCCTTCCCGGCAATCCAGATGCTCTGTCTATTCCAGCGTAAAAACGCCTGGAGATTTTTAGACAGCGCATATGACATCGCCAGTAAGGAACTCGTCACATCAGCTCATGTACATTCCGCCATTCACCGGTACCGTGGCACCCGTTACATAAGCTGCGCCCTCGGAAGCGAGGAATGCTACCACTTTGGCGATCTCTTCGGCTTGTCCCAGTCGACCCAGCGGAATCTGGCCGAGCAGCGCTTCACGCTGGGCTTCGGGCAGTTCGCGAGTCATGTCGGTGTCGATGAAGCCCGGAGCAACCGCGTTGACAGTGATAGCACGGGAACCGACTTCGCGCGCCAGGGCGCGGGTGAAGCCTTCAAGGCCAGCCTTGGCCGCCGCATAGTTGGTCTGCCCGGCATTGCCCATGGCACCGACAACGGAGCCGATATTGATAATGCGACCCCAGCGTGCCTTGGTCATGCCGCGCAGCACAGCTTTCGACAGACGGTAGAGGCTGTTGAGGTTGGTATTGACCACATCAAACCATTCATCGTCTTTCATGCGCATCAGCAGGTTATCGCGGGTGATGCCTGCGTTATTGACGACGATAGCCGGTGCGCCGGACTCTTTCTGGATGGCTTCGACAACGGCCGTCACAGACTCGTCGTTGGACACGTCCAGAACCATTCCCGAACCCTGGATACCGTTATCCTTGAGATATTCGGAAATCTTCTGAGCGCCGGATTCGCTGGTGGCGGTGCCGATCACGGTGGCACCCATGCGCCCCAGCTCCAGTGCGATGGCCTGGCCAATACCACGGCTCGCGCCGGTAACCAGAGCAACCTTACCTTGCAGACTCATGCCTTATCTCCTGTTCAAGCCAGAGCCGCGCGAGCCGCACCGAAGGCGTCCGCGGAATCCAGGTTGTGGGTGGTCACGCCCTTGGCGCAACGCTTGTTCAAACCAGCCAGCACCTTGCCCGGACCGCATTCGATCAGGTCAGTGACGCCTTTCTCGGCCAGCAACTGCACGGTCTCGACCCAGCGGACCGGGCTATACAACTGCGCCAACAGGTCGCGCTTGAGGGCAACCAGATCGGCGGGAACCTGGGCGCTGACGTTCTGCACCAGAGCGATCTGCGGCATCTGCCACTGCACCGCTTCGACAGCTTCAGCGAAACGCTCAGCGGCCGGACGCATCAGTTCGCAGTGCGACGGCACGCTGACCGGCAGAGCCACGGCGCGCTTAGCGCCACGGGCCTTGCAACCTTCGATGGCGCGCTCTACGGCCTTCGCCGCACCCGCAATTACCACCTGGCCGGGGGTGTTGAAGTTCACGGCGCTGACCACTTCGCCCTGAGCGGCTTCGGCGCAGGCGGCGAGCACGTCGGCGTCTTCCAGACCGAGAATGGCAGCCATGCCACCGGTACCAGCCGGCACAGCTTCCTGCATCAGTTGGCCACGGCGCTCGACCAGCTTCACTGCATCGGCGAAAGCCAGGCTGCCAGCGGCGACCAGTGCGGAGTACTCACCCAGGCTGTGGCCGGCGACATAAGCCGGCTGCACACCACCTTCGGACTGCCACAGGCGCCACAGGGCGATGGAGGCGGTGAGGATGGCGGGCTGGGTTTTGTCGGTCTGGTTCAGGCGCTCTTCCGGACCTTCCTGTACCAGGGCCCAGAGGTCATAACCCAGGGCGGCGGAAGCTTCGGCGAAGGTATCGCGCACGATGGCATGTTGAGCACCCAGCTCGGCGAGCATGCCGAGCGACTGCGAACCTTGGCCGGGGAATACGAAGGCGAGGGATGCGGACATTGCAACAGGTCCCTTTTGTCTGTGTCGTCAAATGGATAACGCCGGCGAGAGCCTGGCGCATTGAACTGACAGTTGGATGACGGTCTGACGACTGCGGTCACACATTAGAGCAGATGTTCCAGACGGCCATGCAGCCGCTGGGGCAGATTCTCGCGAACTTCCAGCAGCGCGCGACGCAAGGCGCTCTGGATGCCCTCCTCTTTCGCACTGCCGTGGCTCTTCACCACGATGCCCTGCAAACCGAGGAAACTCGCGCCATTGTGCTGCGACGGCGTGAGCTCGCCGCGCAGGCGACGCAGGAAAGGCATAGCCATCAGCCCGACCGCCTTGGCCGCCAGGCTGGAATTGAACAGTTCTTCCAGACGCGCCGCCACCATGGCCGCGAGACCTTCGCTGGACTTGAGCAGGATGTTGCCGACGAAACCGTCGCAGACCACCACATCGGCCAACCCCCGATACAGGCCGTCACCCTCGATGTAGCCGATATAGTTCACGCCGCGCGCCTGCTGCAGGAGGCTGGCCGCGAGCTTCACCTGCTGGTTGCCCTTGATGTCTTCGGTACCGACATTGAGCAGCGCGACCCTGGGATTACTCTTGCCCAACGCTTCCGCCGCCACGGCGCCCATGACGGCGAACTGGTAGAGGTGCTCGGCGCTACAGTCGACATTGGCACCCAGATCCAGCAGATGGCAGTGACCATTCTGCGTCGGCACGGCAGTGACCATGGCCGGTCGATCGATGCCAGGCAGCGTCTTGAGCAGATATCGGGACAGCGCCATCAACGCACCGGTATTGCCAGCGCTCACGCAGGCATGGGCCTTGCCGTCTCGAACCAGTTCAAGGGCAACACGCATCGAGGAGTCGGGCTTGCCACGCAACGCCTGGGACGGACGCTCGTCCATCGTGACGATTTCGCTGGCGTGATGAACATGAAGACGCTGACGCTCGGCCGGAGAAAGGCTGCGCAGGTGTTCTTCTATCAGAGGAGCTTGGCCGACGAGGACCAGCTGGAGGGAGGCATATTCGGCCAGAAAGGAAATACAGGCCGGAACAATGCAGTGGGGACCGTAGTCCCCACCCATTGCATCAATCGCGATGATTGGTGCGGACAAAGATTACTCGTCAGAGCCTTTGTCTACGACCTTGCGGCCGCGATAGAAACCGTCCGGGGAGACGTGGTGGCGCAGGTGAACTTCACCAGTGCTCTTTTCCACGGACAGAGCGTTCGCGTCCAGGGCATCGTGCGAACGACGCATGTCACGAGCGGAACGGGATTTTTTGTTCTGCTGAACAGCCATGATTGATTAACTCCTAAACGTTTGGGTCACGCTTCAACTGCGCCAGTACGCTGAACGGATTGGGCCGCTCTTCGACGTTCTCGCTCGGTTCGGGCGCTGTAGCGTATCCCACCGGCTGCTGGCAATCCTCAGGGTCATGGACCGGCACGATGGGCAAGGCGAGCAGCAACTCGTCCTCAGCCAGCGAGGTCAGGTCGATGGGGTCATCCCCCACCTCCAGCGCATCGTAGCCACTGGGCAGATCATCGATCGACTTGCCTTCCGGGATGATGACGTAATCGTACTCACCACCCACATGGAATTTGGCCGGCTCGAGACAGCGCTGGCATACCATGCTCACCTCGCCATTGAGCTCGACGTGCATGACCGCCAGCTTCTGCTGATCACGGAAGAAGGAAAACTTCGCGTGAACATCGCCATCACTGCTGGTCAGTTGCTCGCTGAGACGTGCCATCTTGGCGATCGGCAGCACACCCTCGAGGGTGGCGGCGCGCTCTACCAATTTGCGCGGATCAACGTGAGGTGGTATCGGTCCATTCAACATAAGCGCGCCATTATAGGGATGCACCCGAAGCTGTCAAAGGAAATTAGCCATAAACCGCTGTATGGACAGCCCTTTTCGCTAGAATCGCCGTGACGCGCCAAAGGAATTCTCCATGCTACCTCTGATCCTTGCTTCCAGCTCGCCCTACCGCCGTGAATTATTGCAACGCCTGCGCCTGCCGTTCGAATGCGCCAGCCCCGACATCGACGAAACCCCGCTGCCCGACGAGAGCGCCGAAGAGCTGGTGCGCCGACTGGCGGAAAGCAAAGCTCGCGCCCTGGCCCAGCGCTACCCCGCCCATTTGATCATCGGTTCGGACCAGGCTGCGGTGAATGGAGGTCGGATTCTCGGCAAACCGCACAATCTCGAGCGCGCGACCGAACAACTGAAGAGTGCCAGCGGCAAGAGCGTCAGCTTCCTCACCGGGCTCTGCCTGCTGAACAGCCAGAGCGGCGAAGCCCAAGTGGATTGCGTGCCGTTTACCGTGCACTTCCGCGATCTCGACGAAGCACGCATTCGCCGCTACCTGGAGACCGAACAACCCTTCGACTGCGCCGGCAGCTTCAAGGCCGAGGGCCTGGGCGTCAGCCTCTTCCGCTCCACCGAGGGCGAAGACGCCACCAGCCTGGTCGGCCTACCGCTGATCCGCCTGGTGGACATGCTGCTCGCCGAGCAGGTGCCAGTGCCCTGAAATTAAAGCCTGAAACAGAAAGCCGCCCCGCAACGCCGGAAACACAAAGGCCCGGCGATCGCCGGGCCTTTCCTTATATAAGGAAGGACTTCAGCGCAGAGCCGGCCCCTGAAAACCCATCCACAATGCCAAACGCTCGGCGACACTCGCACCCAGCTTTTTGGTGAAGCGGTCGAAGGCAGTTTCCTGCACGGTGTAGTCCACCACTTCCTTCTCCTTGATGATCTCGCGCGCCACATAACTGGTGCTGCCCAGGCCATCAATCAAACCCAACTGCAACGCCTGCTCGCCGGACCAGATCAAGCCAGAGAACAGCTCCGGATGATCCTTGTCCTTCAGGCGGTCGCCACGGCCTTTTTTCACCACATCGATGAACTGCTTGTGCGTGGTATCCAGCACCTGCTGCCAGAAGGCGGTTTCATCCGCTTTCGGCGGCTGGAACGGATCAAGGAAGGCCTTGTGCTCGCCCGAGGTATAGATGCGGCGATCCACACCCAGCTTTTCCATGGTGCCGACGAAGCCGAACGTCGCTGCCGTCACACCGATGGAACCCACCAGACTGGCCTTGTCCGCGTAAATCTCGTCGGCAGCGCTGGCGATGTAATAGGCGCCGGAAGCACCCAGATCACTGATGACCGCGTAGACCTTGATATCCGGGTACTCACCGCGCAGACGCTTGATCTCATCGTAGACATAGCCGGATTGCACCGGACTGCCGCCCGGACTATTGATGCGCAGGACGATACCCTTGGTGCCAGCATCCTCGAATGCCGAACGCAGCGCACCAACGATGTTGTCAGCGCTGGCCGGCTCATTGTCGGCAATCATGCCTTTAACTTCGATCAGCGCCGTGTGACTGGCGCTGCGCGACGCGGACTTGGACAGACCGCTGAACGGACTGAACAACGCCAGCGCGCCGAACAGATATACGAAAGTCAGCAACTTGAAGAAAATACCCCAGCGACGCGACCGACGCTGCTCCTGGACACCCGCCAGAACGGCCTTCTCCAGCAACTTCCAGCTCTTGTCATCACCTGCCGTGGTTTGCGCAGCCTTGCTATCGTCCGCCTTCCATTCATCCGACATCAGTTGCCTACCTCGAGCACTGGTTTGACCGAACGCCCGGCAAGCCAGGCGCGCAATTCATTGAAATGATTCACTTCCAGCGCCGGAGCATACTCCCGAAGGATCTCCAGCGACTGAGCACCATAGCCCACTGCCACCGAATCCATGCCAGCGCGGCGCGCCATTTCCAGATCGAACGGCGAATCACCCACCATCAGCGCATCGCGAGCATCGACCCGGCAATGCTCGAGAATCTCGTGCAGCATGCGCGGATCCGGCTTGCTCGCCGACTCGTCGGCGGCGCGGGTGATATCGAAGAAATCGGTCCAGCCCTGCCCCGCCAGTACGCGATCCAGCCCGCGGCGATTCTTACCGGTGGCGACGGCCAACTGATAGCCCGCACCACGAAACTCCGCCATCGCCTCGGCAACACCCGGGAACAAAGGCGAAGGCTGCACTTCCAGGCTCAGATAGTGATTACCGTAGTCAAGACGAAAGCGTTCCAGCGGCTCGCCCTCTTCCACTTCCGGATACAGCGTCTGAATGGCTTCCGGCAGGCCCAGCCCAATGATGCCCTTGATGGCCGCTTCGCTGCGCTCAGGAAGGCCGGAGCCGACTGCCGCGACCCGCATCGCCTCGACGATACGACCGATGGAATCCACCAATGTGCCATCCCAGTCGAAGATCAGCAGGGAATACTCACGCATCCAGGCGCTCCACCGTGCGCTGCCAGACCTCGTCCACCGGCGCCTCCAACTCCAGCACCGAGCCATCCGGCATCGGTACGCGCAGGAACGCGGAATGCAGGAACAGGCGCTTGCCACCCAACTCGCGGATCTCGCGGGAGAAATCTTCGTCGCCGTATTTGGGATCGCCCGCAATGGAATGACCGGCGTGCTTGGCATGAACACGGATCTGATGGGTACGACCGGTGATCGGGCGCGCCTCCACCAGGGTGGCGAAATCACCAAAGCGGCGCAGCACCTTGAACTCGGTCAGCGCCTCCTTGCCTTCGGGATTCACTTCCACCACGCGCTCGCCGGAACGCAGGTTGTTCTTCAGCAATGGCACGGCAATCTGCTTCTTCGCCGCCGGCCAGTTACCGCGCACCAGAGCGTGGTAACGCTTGTCGACGATGCGCTCGCCGCGCAGAGCGTCGTGCAGATGGCGCAGCATGCTGCGCTTCTTGGCGATCATCAGCAGGCCGGAGGTATCGCGATCCAGGCGGTGGACCAACTCCAGATCCTTGCACTCCGGGCGCAGCTGACGGAAGGCCTCGATGACCCCGTAGTTCAGGCCGCTGCCGCCGTGCACGGCGATGCCGGTGGGCTTGTTCACCACGATCAGCGCCTTGTCTTCGAAGACAATGGCTGCCTCCAGGCGCTCCAGCAGGCCCTGGGCCAGCGGCACCGGCTCGTCGCGCTCAGCCAGGCGCAGAGGCGGAACGCGTATCACGTCGCCAGCCTGCAGCTTGTACTCAGGCTTGATGCGTCCCTTGTTGACCCGCACCTCACCCTTGCGAAGGATGCGATAGATCAGGGTCTTGGGTACGCCCTTGAGCTGGGTGCGAAGGAAATTGTCGATTCGTTGGCCGGCATACTCCGGCGCGACTTCAAGCAGCTGAACGCCGGAAGTCGGAGGGGCGGGATTCGTCATCCGGATATAATAACAATTTTTCATTCAATTGAAGCACTTAATCATTGCTGCTATATTCGGGAGGCCGCCAAAAGTGGCCAGGCCTGCGGATGATCGCGTAATCGCCATCCCCAACCGCCTGCAAACACATTAAAAGGACACCAGGCAGTCCCCTGAAGCGTTGCAACGGCTCGAGCGATTCTCCCGCCGACAGCGCCTCGAAACCCAGGCCTTGAGACATGACCACGGCCACCAAGGTAGCCGTGATAAAAGCCAACCCCGCTCCCGGATTCAGCGAGTGGCACCCGGCTCTTAAGGAAATGTGCAGGGCGGAGATGCACAACTGTCGGATTGCGTTGCGTTCATGCCTTGAACGCATGCCTTGAACGTAGACGCACTTATCGTCCGCATCTGACAGCTAATTCCTCCTCCTGATGAGTGCTTGTTCTTACTCGACAAGCAGGAAACGTAGTCGCGGCACAGCAGATTTCTCCTGCTGCCGCTGGACACGGGAATGGTCCGCCATTCCTGAGTACGTGCCTTAGCACCGACCGTGAGAGTCGTGTGTGCCGATCGCCGTTTCCGGTGGCCCCGGAAACCATTGGTACTACATGAAAAGAATGCTGATCAACGCGACTCAACCCGAAGAGTTGCGTGTAGCGCTGGTAGACGGCCAACGCCTGTTCGACCTGGACATCGAGTCCGGCGCGCGCGAACAGAAGAAGGCCAACATCTACAAAGGCCGCATCACCCGCATCGAGCCGAGCCTCGAAGCCGCTTTCGTCGACTTCGGCGCCGAACGCCACGGCTTCCTCCCCCTCAAAGAAATCTCCCGCGAATACTTCAAGAAGAATCCTGAAGGCCGCATCAACATCAAGGACGTCCTGAGCGAAGGCCAGGAAGTCATCGTCCAGGTCGAAAAAGAAGAACGTGGCAACAAGGGCGCCGCCCTGACCACCTTCATCAGCCTCGCCGGCCGTTACCTGGTGCTCATGCCCAACAACCCGCGCGCCGGTGGCATCTCCCGCCGCATCGAGGGTGAAGAGCGCAACGAACTGCGTGAAGCCCTGAACGGCCTGACCGTTCCCGGCGACATGGGCCTGATCGTCCGCACCGCGGGCCTGGGCCGCAGCTCCGAAGAGCTGCAATGGGACCTGGACTACCTGCTGCAACTGTGGGGCGCCATCAAGGAAGCCTCCGGCGAGCGCAGCGGTCCGTTCCTGATCTACCAGGAAAGCAACGTCATCATCCGCGCCATCCGCGACTACCTGCGCCAGGACATCGGCGAAGTGCTGATCGACAGCCTCGACGCCCAGGAAGAAGCCCTTAACTTCATCCAGCAGGTCATGCCGCAGTACGCGAGCAAGGTGAAGCTGTACCAGGACAGCGTTCCGCTGTTCAACCGCTTCCAGATCGAGAGCCAGATCGAAACTGCCTTCCAGCGCGAAGTGAAGCTGCCGTCGGGCGGCTCCATCGTCATCGATCCGACCGAAGCCCTGGTGTCCATCGACATCAACTCGGCGCGCGCCACCAAAGGCGGCGACATCGAGGAAACCGCCCTGCAGACCAACCTGGAAGCGGCCGAGGAAATCGCCCGCCAGCTGCGTCTGCGTGACATCGGCGGCCTGATCGTCATCGACTTCATCGACATGACTCCGGCGAAGAACCAGCGCGCCGTGGAAGAACGCGTCCGCGAAGCGCTGGAAGCTGACCGCGCCCGCGTCCAGGTTGGCCGCATTTCGCGCTTCGGCCTGCTGGAAATGTCCCGTCAGCGCCTGCGTCCGTCCCTGGGCGAGACCAGCGGCATCGTCTGCCCGCGCTGCAACGGCCAAGGCATCATCCGCGACGTCGAATCCCTCTCGCTGGCCATCCTGCGCCTGATCGAGGAAGAAGCCCTGAAGGACCGCACCGCCGAGGTTCGTGCGCGCGTGCCGTTCCATGTCGCTGCCTTCCTGCTTAACGAGAAGCGCAACGCCATTACCAAGATCGAGCTGCGCACCCGCGCGCGCATCTTCATCCTGCCGGACGACCACCTGGAAACTCCGCACTTCGAAGTGCAGCGCCTGCGTGACGACAACCCCGAGCTGCTTGCCGGCCACGCCAGCTATGAGATGGCCCCGGAAGAGCACGAGGAAATCCAGCCGGTCAGCGCCACCCGCACCCTGGTTCGTCAGGAAGCCGCGGTGAAGACCGTTTCCCCGCAGACTCCCGCCCCACAGCAGACCGCCGCTGAAGCTCCAGTCGTCGAAGCCACCAAACCCATGCCCGAGCCGAGCCTGTTCCAGGGCCTGGTGAAGTCGCTGGTAGGCCTGTTCGCCGGCAGCAAGCCCGAGCAGGCTCCAGCTGCCGCCGCTACCAAACCGGCTACCGAGCGCAGCGAAAGCCAGGGCGAGCGTCGCAATGGCCGCCAGCAGAATCGTCGCCGTGATGGTCGCGACGGTGGCCGCCGTGATGACGAGCGTAAAGAGCGCGGTCGTCGCGACGAACGCGGCGAGCGAGCCGAACGTCCGGCTCGCGAAGAGCGTCAGCCGCGTGAAGAACGCGCCGAGCGTCAGCCTCGCGAGGAGCGCCAACCGCGTGAAGAGCGTGCCGAGCGCCAACCGCGCGAGGAACGCCAGCCGCGTGAAGAGCGCGCCGATCGTCAACCGCGTGAAGAGCGCCAGCCGCGTGAAGAACGCGCCGAACGCCAACCGCGCGAGGAGCGTCAGCCCCGCGAAGAGCGTGGTGAGCGTACCGAGCGTCAACCGCGTGAAGAACGCCAGCCGCGCGAAGAGCGTCAACCCCGCGGTGAGCGTGGCGAGCGCGCCGAACGTCAGCCCCGTGAAGAGCGCCAGCCGCGCGAAGACCGTCAGGCCCGCGATGCTGCCGCCCTGGAAGCCGAAGAGCTGCCGAACGAGGAGCTGCTGGAGCAACAGGACGACGAAGGCTCGGATGACGAGCGTCCGCGTCGCCGTTCCCGTGGCCAGCGTCGCCGCAGCAACCGCCGCGAGCGTCAGCGTGAAGCCGGCGTGGATGGTGCTGAAGGTGCAGAAGGCGAAGTAAGCAGCGCCGAAGGCACTGCCGAGCAAGCTGGCTCCGACACTCCGTCGCCCGCTGCCATGGTTGCTGCTGCCGCTACCGCTGTAGTCGTTGCCGAAGCCGCCGCCGAGCAGGAGCAACCTGTTGCTCAAGCCCAGGTTGAAACTGTTGAAGTCGAATCCGGCATCGTCGAAGCGGTTCGCACCGAAAGCGCCCTGGAGCAGACCATCGAGTTCCTGGCCAAGCCCAGCGAACAGGCTGCAGAATCGGTAGAAGTTGCCAACGAAACCATTGAAGTGGCTGCGACCGAGCCGACCATTGCGGAAGAAGCATCCACTCCGGCTGCTGAAACCGTGATCGAAGCTGTCGCCCAACTGGTCGAAGAAGCCCCGGTAGTTGCCGAGGAAGCTCCGGCTACTGCCCCGACTGCAACCGAAGAAGCGGCCCCGGCCGTTCCGGCAAACGCCACCGGCCGCGCTTCCAACGACCCGCGCGAGCGTCGTCGCCAGGAACGCGCTGCCCGCGAAGCCGCCGCCGCTGCAGCTGCCGCTCCGCAGGTGGAGCAGGCTCCGGTCGTCGAAGCCGTGGTTGAAGAGGCCGCTGCCGTGGAAGCCGAAGTCGTGGTCGAGCCGACCGCTGATGTCACTGCCGAGACCGTTGTGGCCGAAGTGGTGAACGAAGCCCAAGCCCACGAAGCGACTGCCGAGCAGGTTGAAGGCGAGAAGGCCGAGGAAGAAGAAGGTTCCGTGGTGGAAAAGCACCACAACTGATAGCTTCCTGATCTGAAAAAGGGGATGCATCGGCATCCCCTTTTTTATTGCCCTCGAACTGCGGCGCCCGCCGGTTTTCGTAGGAGCGGACTCCGTCCGCGATAGGCTTCCGGCGCGATGTGAACCTATTGCAGGCGGAGTCCGCTCCTACGCCCAGTTCGGGTCCGTCGCTGGCACCTGTTCGCGAGCAAGCTCGCTCCTACAGGAAGAACGTGAACGGTCGGCACAAAAAAGGGATGCCGAGGCATCCCTTCTTCACGACTACAGCGACCTCAGTAGAGATTCGGCTCCATCTCCAGCTCCACGCCGAAGCGCTGCTGGATATCGTCGCGAATACGCTGCGCCAAGGCATGCAACTGCGCACCTGTGGCTCCACCGTAGTTGACCAGCACCAGCGCCTGCTGCGCATGCACGCCGGCGGCGCCGTCACGGAAGCCTTTCCAGCCAGCCTTGTCGATCAGCCAGCCAGCGGCCAGCTTGCTCTGGTCGTCACCCTGCGGGTAGGCTACCAGATCGCTGTAGCGCTGACGCAGGGCCGCTGCCTGATCCGCGGACACCACTGGATTCTTGAAGAAGCTGCCGGCATTGCCCAGCACGGCCGGGTCCGGGAGCTTTTCGCGACGAATCGCGCAGATCACCCGCGAAACATCGGCTGCCGTCGGCGCAGTAACGCCCTCCTCCGTCAGACGCTGGCGCACCGGGCCGTAGTCCAGATGCAGTTTTGCCGCACGACTCAGGGCGAAGCGCACACGCAGGATCAGCCAGCGACCGGGCTCGCGCTTGAAGCGACTTTCGCGGTAGGCGAAGGCGCAGTCTTCCAGGCTGAACTCGCGCAACTCGCCACTCTGGCGATCCAACGCGGTCAAACCAGCGAACACATCCTTGATCTCGACGCCATAGGCGCCAATGTTCTGCATCGGCGCGGCGCCCACGGTGCCGGGGATAAGGCTGAGGTTTTCCAGCCCGCCAAAGCCCTGACCCAAGGTCCAGCGCACGACGTCGTCCCACACTTCGCCAGCTTCCGCCTCGACCACCACGCGCTCGCCGTCATCACTGACGACACGCACACCACGGGACGCCATGCGCAGTACCAGCGCCTCGACGTCACGGGTCAGCAGCAGGTTGCTGCCACCGCCAATGACCATCAGCGGCAGGCCCTTTTCAACAGCGGCAGCGATACCCGCGCGCACCTCGGCGTCGTCGTGGGCCTGGGCAAACCAGCGCGCCGAGACCTCCACACCGAAGGTGTTGTAGGGCTTGAGGGAAATGCGTTCTTGCAGTTGCAGCGTCACAGGCGCCCCTTCACTTCCGTCAGCAGGCCGTCACAGGCCCTTTCCACCAGGTCAAGCACCTGCTCGAAGCCGTCCTCGCCGCCGTAGTACGGATCGGGGACTTCGTCGATTTCCAGCTCGTAGCGGCGCAGGAACAGGTCCAGCTCCGCCTTGCCATTGCTGCCACGCAGGCGCTTGAGATCGCGCAGGTTGGCGTCGTCCATAGCCAGGACCAGGTCGTAGCGGGAAAAATCGGCGACGCTGACCTGCCGCGCTCGCAGGCTCGACAGGTCATAGCCGCGGCGTAGCGCGGCGGCGCGGGTGCGCGCGTCCGGCGACTTGCCGACATGCCAGTCGCCGGTGCCGGCCGAGTCGATCTCAATGTGATCCTCAAGTCCGGCTTCGCGTACCTTGTGGCGGAACACGCCTTCGGCGGTGGGCGAGCGGCAGATGTTGCCCAGGCAGACGAACAGGACCTTCATCAGGCCCCCAGGATGCGCCGGACGCGCTCCAGGTCTTCCGGGGTGTCGACGCCAGCTTGCGGCGCTTCCAGGGCGTCAGCCACGTGGATGCGCACGCCATGCCAGAGCGCCCGAAGTTGCTCCAGGCACTCGGTGTCTTCCAGCCAGCACGGGCCCCAGGCCACGAAATCGCGCAGGAAGCGTGCGCGGTAGGCGTAGATGCCGATATGCCGGCGGTACGGCACATTGGCCGGCAGGCTTTCGCGATCCACTGCGAAGGCGTCGCGCGCCCAGGGCAATGTGGCACGGCTGAAGGTCAGGGCCAGGCCGTTCTTGTCGCTGACCACCTTGACGATGTTCGGGTTGAACAACGCGGCCGGGTCGTGGATTTCCTCGCACAGGGTGGCGATGCCCGCCTCCGGGTGCGCCGCGAGGTTGGCGGCCACCTGATCGATGATCGACGGCGGCACCAGCGGTTCGTCGCCCTGCACGTTGACCACGATGGCGTCGTCGGCCAGGCCCAGCGCATCGGCCACTTCCGCCAGGCGGTCGGTACCGGAATTGTGCTCGGCGCGGGTCAGCACCACCTGGGCGCCGAAGCCCTGGCAGGCTTCGAAGATACGCTGATCGTCGGTGGCGACCACCACCTGGGCGGCCGAGCTTTTGCCAGCCTGGGCCCAGACGTGCTGGATCATCGGCTTGCCGGCGATGTCCTGCAGCGGCTTGCCGGGCAGACGGGTGGAGGCGTAGCGGGCGGGGATGACGACGGTGTAGGCCTGGCTCATGGGATTACTTATCCAGACGCTCATCGACGTTCAGGGTACGCGCCTCGCCTTCGAGCATCACCGGGATGCCGTCGCGTACCGGGTAGGCCAGGCCGTCGGCCTTGCAGATCAGCTCGGACTTGTCGTCGGTGAGCTTGAGCGGGCCCTTGCACAGCGGACAGGCGAGGATATCGAGGAGTTTCGGGTCCATGGTGCGTTCCTTGAACATGAATTAAGCAGGCGGCGCAGGGTTGCGGCGCCGGATCAGCGGGCGAGCAGGCGCTCGAGCTGGGCGTCGAACCAGGCGACGAAGGCCGGCGACGGCTGCGCTTCGACGGCGAGATACCACCAGTCGGGCGCGGCGAAGGACCGGCATTTCACCGCATCCTTCTCGGTCATGACCAACGGCAGTTCCGGCGTGAAGCGCAGCTGCTCGGCGGTGTAGGCCGCATGGTCGGGGAAGGGATGCGGAATCGGCCGCCAGTTTAGCGCCTCAAGCGTCTTGAAGAAACGCTGGGGGTTGCCGATCCCGGCCAAGGCGTGAACCTCTTGTCCGGCAGGGAAATGCTCGACGCCGCGGCGTTCGCCGCAGGCCAGATTGACCAGGGCAGAAGGTCGCAGGACGAAGGAGAAGGCGCCCGGCGGATCGGAAGGCGCGCCGTTGTGCAGTACGGCGTCCACGTCCTGCAGGCGCTCGACGGGCTCGCGCAGCGGCCCGGCGGGCAGACAACGGCCATTGCCCAGGCCGCGCGCAGCATCGATCAGCACCAGTTCCAGATCGCGGTCCAGACGGTAATGCTGCAGACCGTCATCGCAGAGAATCAGGTCCAGCGGCTCTTCAGCCAGCAGCGCGCGCACGGCGCTGGAACGGTCCGGGTCGATTACCAGCGGAACGCCGCTGCGGCGCACGATCATCAGCGGTTCGTCGCCCGCCTCCGCTGCGGATTGATCCGCACGCACGCGCCAGGGCGTCTGCGGTGGTTTTGCACCGTAGCCACGGCTGACCACACCGACCTTCAGTCCACGGGTGCGGCAGTGTTCGATCAGCCAGAGGATCATCGGCGTCTTGCCGGTACCGCCCACGGTGATGTTACCGACCACGATGATCGGTACGGGAGCGCGGTAGGCCGGCTTGGCGCCGGAGAGGAAGTCCTGCCGGCGGCCTTGGGCGACGCGCCGGTAGAGCAGTTCGAGCGGCCTGAGCAAGGCAAGGGCCGGGTGACCCTTGTACCAGGCGTCGAGCAGGCGGTCGGAGAGCGCCATCAGGGGGTCTTCTTGTCCGACCGGGACTCGATGGTGGTGATGCGCAGGTGGGTGAAGCCCAACTTGCCGGCAGCATCCATCGCGGTGACCACGGACTGGTAGTCCACCTTGCCGTCGGCGGTGATTACCACCGGCAGGCTGTTGTCGCCAGCGGACTCGCGCTGCATGGCGCTCATCAGGTTTTCCAGGTCGTCACGGGCCAGGCTCTGGCCGTTGAGGGCGTAGTGACCTTCGAGGCTGATGGAGATTTCCAGCTGCTTGATCTCGGTGGCTTCAGGCGGCGTGCCGCTGACCGCCTCAGGCAGTTCCACCTTGAGCTGCGAGGGCTTGGTGAACGAGGTGGCGACCACGAAGAACAACAGCAATACGAAGATCACGTCGATCAGCGACGCCAGGTTGATGAAGACGTCCTCGCGGGCCGCTCCGCCCGCTCTGCGGCGGAATTTCACGCTTTGCCTTCCTCGACGAAATCGACTTCGCGATCGCCCTGGGTCACTTCCACCAGCTTGATGGCTTCCTGCTCCATGGCGATGACCAGTTCATCGACACGGCGCAGCAGATAACGGTGGAAGAACACCGCCGGGATCGCCACGATCAGGCCGGCCGCGGTGGTGATCAGGGCCTTGGAGATACCGCCGGCGAGCATCGGCGCGTTGGCCATGCCATCACCCATGAAGGCGCTGAAGATCTGGATCATGCCGAACACGGTACCCAGCAGGCCGAGCAGCGGCGCCATGGCGGCGATAGTGCCCAGGGCATTGAGGTAGCGCTCCAGCTCATGAATGACGCGGGAGGCAGCTTCCTCGATGCACTCCTTCATGATCTCGCGACCGTGCTTGGAGTTGGCCAGGCCGGCGGCGAGGATTTCACCCAGCGGGGAAGACGCGCGCAGGTCCTTGAGAGCCTGGCTGTTCATCTTCTTGTCCTTGATCTGCTTCCACACCTGGCCGAGCAGCTGCGGCGGGGCCACACGGCTCAAGCGCAGGGTCCAGAGACGTTCGGCGACGATCGCCATGGCAGCGACGGAGCTCAGCAAGATCGGCAGCATCATCCAGCCGCCAGCTTTGACCAGTTCCCACACAGTGGTGAATCCCCTGAAAAAAAGTGGCGCCACTCTAGCACAGGGGCCGTGGCGAGCCGACCGCCCCAGGCTCAATTTTCCTGCCAGAAATGTGCGCCTTCCCGCACTCCCCGGACCTCGCCATGGGTACCGAGCGTCAGGGTCAGCGCGCCCTGCTCCGCCGTATCCTGAATCCGGATGCCCAGCGCGCGGAAGCGCTCGACGACCGACGGATGCGGATGTCCATAAGGGTTGTTGGCGCCGCGGGAAATGATCGCCGTCGTCGGCCGGATGGCCTGCAGGAATCTCGGCCCGGAGGAACTGCGGCTGCCGTGGTGGCCGGCCAGCAGCCAGTCGATATGCTTCCCCGGATGCGCGGCCAGCCATGCCAGTTCAGCGGCTTGCGGCAGATCGCCAGTGAGCAGGATGCGCTCACCGTTGGCTTCTATTTCCAGCGCGCAGGAGCGGTCATTGCTTTCCCTCGCCCCCTGCCACGCCCAACTGGAGAGCCGGACACCATCGACGTGCCATTCCGCCACCTGGCAGGGCTTGGCCTGCAGCTCAGCCGCCAGGCGCTCCGGCTCTCCGCTGACAATCTGCGCCGGCCGCAACGAGCGCTTCACCGCCACGGCGCCGCCGGCATGGTCGTTGTCCGCATGGCTGAGCATCAACATGTCCAGGCGACCGATGCCCAGGCTGCGCAGCGTCGGTACCACTACTCGCTCGCCGATATCGAAATCACCGTTGCGCGCCCCAGTGTCGTAGAGCCAGGCCTGGCTGCGTGTGCGGATCAGCACCGACAACCCCTGCCCTACATCCAGCACGCGAATCTCGGCCGTGCCCGGCACGGGCGACGGGACTGTCGGCCAGAACACCGGCAGGAACATCACCAGCCCCAGCGCGCGCATCGGAACGCCCGCAGGTGCCAGCAACAGGAGCGCGCCAAGCAACGCCAGCACCAGCGCCCAGTTCGGCGCTGCCACCGGCTGCCAGGCGGGCGCCAGCCCGGCCATCCAGCCCAGCAGGCGGAACAGCAACTCCAGCAGCCCCCCGGACACCCACAGCAATGCCTCGCCCAACCTTGGAATTCCCAGCGCCAGGCTGCCCAGCAAGGCCAGCGGCACGACGACCAACTCCACCCAGGGCACCGCTACCAGGTTGGCCACAACGCCGGAAATACTCAGCGGCAGGCCCAGGGCGATGGATGCGGGCAGTAGCCCGACCGCCATCAGCCACTGCGCGCGTAGCCAGGTACGCCAAGCGGTCCAGTGCCCGAGACGCCCGGAGAAGCCAAAGATCAACAGCGCCA
Source organism: Pseudomonas sp. PVC-3-1 (assembly GCF_057444315.1). NCBI lineage: Bacteria > Pseudomonadati > Pseudomonadota > Gammaproteobacteria > Pseudomonadales > Pseudomonadaceae > Pseudomonas > Pseudomonas sp. PVC-3-1. Next base: position 3,126,990 of record NZ_CM172023.1, on the reverse strand, counting down.
CTGCCGCATAGGACAGCCAGAAGCCCGGTAACAGCACCACTAGCGGCTCGACCAGCAGCACCGCCAGCAAGGCACCCAGCAGCGGCGTCCACAAGCCGCGATGGCGATAACGCAGACGCCAGAGCAGTGCGATGGAGACCATGACGCAGGCGCGCTGCAACGGCACCTCGAACCCGGCCATCAGGCTGTAGGCCCAGGCTCCGCCGCCGGCCAGCAGACAGGCACAAGGCAACCACGGAACGCGCGGCGGCCAGTAGCCCAAGCGCGCCAAGCCTGCGACGACGGCATAGAGCAAGCCGGCCAGCAGGGAAATATGCGAGCCGGAGATGACCATCAGGTGCAGAGTTCCGGTGTCCTGCAGGACCTGCCAGTCCGCCGTGGTCAGCCCGGAAGCGTCGCCCAGCACCAGGGCTGCGAGTGCACCGGAGCGGCCATGGGCATCCACCGCCAACAGCCGCTGCCTCCAGGCCTCGCGCCAGGCGCGCGGGCCGCTGGAAGCCTCCAGGCGCTGGCCATCCTTCACGCTGCCGGTGGCGCCGATGCGCTGGGCGGTGAGCCAGGCCTCGTAATCGAACCCCGCGCCATTGGCCATGCCATGGGGACGCTTGAGTTTCACGGCCAGCCGCCAGCGCTCACCGCCTTCCACCGGCGGACCGCCGAACCAGGACAGGCGCAGCGTTGCAGGCACCTTCGCGCGGGGACTGGAAACGTCGGACAACAGAAAACGTACCGAAGGCCCGGAGCGGTCCGGCAAGCCCTCTACCCTGCCCTCCAGCCACAGCGTGCGACCATCCAACGCCGGCGCCAGGCGGTCATCCAGCGCCCATTGCGCGGATTGGCAAGCCCAGGCAAAACCCAGCAGGAACAGACCGACGAAATAGCAGCGAGTGAACAACAGAGGCAGCGCGACCAAGGGCAGAAGCAGGAGCACCCAGCCCGGCGGGAGCGCCGGCATCCAGCGCAGGAGCAGTAGCCCGCAGGCCAGCGCGAACATCCCGGTACGAGGCAAAGGACTCCTCCCTGGAGCCCCGTGCAACCGCTGATCCGATGAATCGGCGGCGGTTACACACGGACATAGTTGGCAACGAATGACTGTCACCTAGCTAGGCATAATGGTGCGTCGTCCGTCTGCCAGAGATTTCCTCCATGCCGCGCCGAATCTTCAAGCGCTACATGCCGGATCCGGAGAGCATCAGGAACCACAAGGGCCTGCGCTTTCTCGGACCGCTGATCCAGTCGCCCAACCTCTGGCACCTGAATCGCCGTTCCGTGTCCCGCGCCATGGGCATGGGGCTCTTTGCCGCCTTCATCCCGATCCCGCTGCAGATGCTGCTGGCCGCCTCGCTGGCGGTCTGGGTGCGGGCCAACCTGCCGATTTCGGTGGGCCTTGTCTGGCTGACCAATCCGATCACCATGCCGCCGGTGTTCTACTGCACCTACAAGATGGGCGCCTGGGTGATGGGTATCCCGGCGCGCGCCCTGCCCGACCATCTGACCTGGGAATGGATCAGCGGCGAACTGGCGCTGCTCTGGCAGCCATTCCTGCTGGGCTCGGTGATCTGCGGCATTCTGGTAGGCATCCTTGGCTACCTGGTCACCGAAGGTTACTGGCGCTGGTGGATCGGCCGCAGCTGGCGACGTCGCCAGGCGCTGCGCAATCTGCAAAACGGCCTATGAGCTTTTTGTAGGAGCGAGCTTGCTCGCGAACATTCTGACCGGCTGGGCCGGCGTTGGGGCGATTCGCGAGCAAGCTCGCTCCTACAGGTATGAAAAAGCCGCCCTTCGGGGCGGCTTTTTCATGGGCCGGTGAATTACTCGTAACGCAGTGATTCTGCCGGCTGGGTCGATGCCGCGCGCCAGGCCGGGTACAGCGTGGCGAGGAAGCTCATCGACAGCGCCGCGACACAGATCAGCACGATGTCGCTGATCTGCGGGTCGGACGGCAGGTAGTTGATGAAGTAGATGTCCGAATTGAACACATGGGTGCCGGCCACGCGCTCCAGGGTCGAGACGATGGCGGTGACGTTGTACGCCGCCAGCACACCCAGCACGCAACCGATGACGGTGCCGATCAGGCCGATCACCGTGCCCTGCACCATGAAGATCGCCATGATCTGCTTCGGCGTGGCGCCCAGGGTGCGCAGGATGGCGATGTCCGCACGCTTGTCGGCGACGACCATGATCAGCGTGGCGATGATATTGAAGGCGGCGACCGCGACGATCAGCAGAAGCAGCAGGCCGATCATGGTCTTTTCCATCTTCATCGCACTGAACAGGCTGCCCTGGGTGTGGGTCCAGTCGACCGAGCGGTAGCCGTCTCCCAGCTGTTTGGCGATGGCTGCACCGACTTCCGGCGCCTGGAACAGGTCCTTCAGGGCGATACGCACGCTCTGCACCTGGCCGGGCTGCCAACGCATCAGGCTGGCTGCGTCGTCCACGTGGATCAGCGCCAGGGTGCTGTCCAACTCGGCGCCGACCTTGAAGATGCCGACCACGTTCAGGCGCTGCATACGCGGAGTGATGCCGCCGGGCGCGGTGCTCGGCTCAGGAACGATCAACAGCAGGCTGTCGCCGACGTTGACATGGAAGCGTCGCGCCGTGATCTCACCGACAACCACACCGAACTCGGTGGCCTTGAGGTCATCGAGGCTGCCGCGGACCATGTGCTGGCCGATGATCGATACCTGGGTTTCCAGCGCCGGATCGACGCCATCCACCTCGATGGGCTGCATCATGCCCTTGTAGGAGAGCATGCCGTCGACTTCGGTGTAGGGCACCGCGCCGACGATCTTCGGGTTCTGCTTCGCTACCTCGGCCACGCGCTGCCAGTCGTCCAGCGGGCCGCTGGTCTGCTGCAGCACGGCATGCGGCACCATACCGAGGATGCGCGAGCGCATTTCCTTCTGGAAGCCGTTCATCACCGACAGCACCACGATCATGGCCAGCACGCCCAGGGCGAGGCCGATCATCGAGGTCAGGGAGATGAACGAGATGTAGTGGTTGCGTCGCTTGGCACGGGTGTAGCGGGTGCCGATGAAGACGGACAGGGGTCTGAACATTCCGTTATCCCTCAGGCGGCGACCAGCCGGCCCTCCTCCAGGCGCAGCACACGGTCCATCTGCTGGGCGAGGTGAGTGTCGTGGGTCACTACCAGGAAGGCGGTGCGCAGGGATTGCGACAGCTCCAGCATCAGCTCCTGGATACCGTGGGCGGTGTGCTGGTCGAGGTTGCCGGTGGGTTCGTCGAGCAGCACCAGTTTCGGCGTATTCACCAGGGCGCGGGCAATGGCCACGCGCTGGCGCTCACCACCAGACAGCTCGGACGGCTTGTGGCTCAGGCGATGGCCCAGGCCCACACGCTCCAGCAGCGCGGTGGCACGCTGGCGCGCCTCAGGGATCGGCGTCTTGCCGATCAGCAACGGCATGCAGACGTTCTCCAGGGCGGTGAACTCCGGCAACAGGTGGTGGAACTGGTAAACGAAGCCCAGCGCGCGGTTGCGCAGCAGGCCGCGCTGCTTTTCGTTCAACGCCGACAGCTGCTCGCCGGCCAGCCAGACGCTACCGGTGCTGGGTGTGTCGAGGCCGCCGAGCATGTTCAGCAGGGTACTCTTGCCCGAGCCGGAGCTGCCGACGATGGCGACGCGCTCACCGGGCAGCAGCTCCAACTGCACACCAGAGAGCACCTCGACCGACTGCGGGCCTTCCTCGTAGCGCTTGCCCAGATCGCGGCAGCTCAGGACGGCCTGGTCGTTGGGGGTCGGCTTACTCATAACGCAGGGCCTCCGCGGGCTGGGTGCGGGCCGCACGCCAGGCCGGATACAGGGTGGCGAAGAAACTCAGGATCAGCGCGGCGCTGCACACCAGGATCACGTCCTCGCTCATCAGTTGCGAGGGCAGGTAATCGATGAAGTAGACGTCCGCATTGAGGAATTTATGGCCCAGCAGGCGCTCCAGCAGGGCGATGGCGGAGCTGACGTTGAGCGCCGCGAGGACGCCCAGCACGCCGCCGATGAAGGTGCCGATCACACCGATCACCGTGCCCTGGACCATGAAGGTCGCCATGATCTGCCCCGGCGTGGCGCCCAAGGTGCGCAGGATGGCGATGTCGGCCTTCTTGTCGGTGACGACCATGACCAGGGTGGAAATGATGTTGAACGCGGCGACCGCGACGATCAGCAATAACAAGAGGCCGATCATCGACTTCTCCATGCGGATGGCCTGGTACAGGTTGCCGTGGCTGCGGGTCCAGTCGCGGGCGAAGTAGTCATTGCCCTTCAGGGTGCGAGCGATTTCCCAGGCGGTGCGCGGCGCCTGGAACAGGTCGTCGAGCTTCAGGCGCAGGCCTTCGACCTGACCTTCCTTGAGGCGGCGCATGCGCGCGGCGTCGTCGATGTGGACCATGGCGACGTAACCGTCCAACTCGCCGGCGCCGACGTGGAACGTGCCGACCACGGTGAAGCGCTTCATGCGCGGGAACATGCCGGCCGGGGTGACCGAGACTTCCGGGGCGATGAAGGTGACCTTGTCGCCCAGCTTCACGCCGAGGTTCTTCGCCGCCTTGTCACCGATGATGATGCCAAACTCGCCGGGCTTGAGGCTCGAGAGCGAACCTTCCTGGAAGAACTGGTCGATGATCGAGACCTTGCTCTCCTCGTTCGGGTCCACGGCGTTGATCAGCACCTTCTGCACCGTGCCACCGGCACTGAGCAGGCCCTGCATCTGGATGAAGGGCGCGACCTCCAGCACGTTCGGGTGCTGGGTCTTGATCTGCCCGGCGATGCCCTGCCAGCCGGAGATGGGCTGGTACGACTCAACCGTAGCGTGGGGCACCATGCCCAGTACGCGGGTCCGCATCTCGTGGTCGAAGCCGTTCATGACCGAGAGCACCACGATCATCACCACCACGCCCAGCGCGAGGCCGATCATGGAAGTGAGCGAAATGAAGGAAACGAAATGGCTGCGACGTTTGGCGCGTGTGTAGCGCGTTCCGATATAGACGGAAAGAGGTCTGAACATGTGGGGCCGATTGAGAAGATGAAGAGTGCGTCGAGCGTCAGTTCCATCTGGCGTGCGACTTCCGTGTGGCGAGGCTCGGCAGGCGGCTTTACACTCAGACCATCACTGCCGCCGTGGGTTCGCCATGTCCACTCCAGACGCGGATGACCGCCGCGAATACTATCGTATTGAAGACACGCTCGCATTGGAATTTCGCCCGCTGCGCGAGGACGAAATCCAGTCGCAAGAAGTGCTTCAGGATGATTCGGCGCTGTTCAATCTGCTCAGCGACCTGCACCTGACCGACTTCGAGTCGCAGCACCTGCTGCGCCATATCCACGAGCGCGACCGCCCACTGGCCAGCTACCTGAAGGTGATGAACAAGCGCATCGACCTGATCGCCCAGGCCCTGACCCAGAGCCTGCTCAGCGAGATCGGCCCGGCGCGCAAGGTCACCCTGTCCGAGGGCGGCATCAACTTCCGCGATGCTCGCGCGCTTCCCGTAGGCCAACCACTGGCGCTGAAGATCGTCCTGCTGCCCCACGGCCTGGGCCTGCTGCTGCGCGCCAAGGTCACCCATTGCCAGCAACAGAACGAAGGCGACTACGAGATCGGTACCGAATTCGACATCCTGGGCGATACCCAGCGGCAACTGCTGGCCCGCCACATCCTCCAGCGCCAGGCATTGGAACGCCGGCAGGCCAAGGCCCGCGAAGAATGAACCCAGGAAAATCCATGCGCCATCTGCTGCTCCTGTTGAGCCTTGTCACCCCGCTGCCACTGCTGGCGGATACCATCGAGATACCCGTGGGCAGCCAGGGTGACCCACACATCGTGCTGCCGGCCCGTGGCGAGAGCCAGAAGGCCGTGCTGGAGCGCTTCGGCCTGCCGGACGAGGAACACCCGGCGGTGGGCAAGCCGCCCATCTCGCGCTGGGACTACCGCGAATTCAGCGTCTATTTCGAGAGCGGGGTGGTGGTCGATGCCGTCCGCCAGCACCGCTCGCAATATCTCAAGGACCTTTCACCCCAGACTCCCAAGGAGCCTCAGTGACTCTGATCTATGGCCATCGCGGCGCCAAAGGCGAAGCACCGGAAAACACCCTGAACAGCTTCCTGCGCTGCCTGGAACATGGCGTGAAGCGTTGCGAACTGGACCTGCACCTGTCCCGCGACGGCGAGCTGATGGTCATCCACGACCCGACGCTCAAGCGCACTACCGGGCGGCGCGGCAAGGTCTCCGAGCAACTGGCGGACGACCTGGTCACCATGGACGCCCGTGACGGCGGCCCGGGCTGGGTGCGCCCCTGCCCTATCCCGCGCCTGGCGGAGTTGTTCGAGCGCTGCGAGTTCGAGCACTGGCAGTTGGAAGTGAAAAGCGCATCGAAGGATCGTGCCAGCCGCACGGTGCAGGCGATCCACCAGTTGGTAGGCCGTTTCGGCCTGCGCGACCGGATCACCGTGACCTCGAGCTCACGCACGGTGCTGCGCGCACTGGAAGAACTTGCGCCGGACCTGTCTCGCGGGCTGGTGGCCGAATACGCCTGGCTCGACCCGCTGAAGGTCGCCGCGCACTACGGCTGTGATCTGCTGGCGCTAAACTGGATGCTGTGCACCCCGGAGCGCCTGCTGAAAGCGCAGAAACAGGGGCTGCATGTGTCGGTGTGGACGGTCAACGAGCCGGCGCTGATGCGCCGGCTCGCCGATTTTGGCGTGGATAGCCTGATCACAGACTTTCCCGGTTTGGCCACTGCCACGATCGGGAATCGCTGAGCAGGTTCCCCCCGACCGGCTCAGGCCGCCGGTCGGGGTATTTCAAAAAATCCGGTTCAGGCCGTCGAACGCCGCTACGCGGTAGGCTTCGGCCATGGTCGGATAGTTGAAGGTGGTGTTGACGAAGTACTTCAGGGTGTTCAACTCGCCCGGCTGATTCATGATCGCCTGGCCGATGTGGACGATCTCCGAGGCCTGGTCGCCGAAGCAGTGCACACCGAGGATTTCCAGGGTGTCGCGGTGGAACAGGATCTTCAGCATGCCCACCGGCTCGTTGGAGATCTGCGCACGAGCCATGCCCTTGAAGAAGGCCTTGCCCACTTCGTAGGGGATCTTCGCTACGGTCAGCTCCTGCTCGTTCTTGCCGATCGAGCTGATCTCCGGGATGGTGTAGATGCCGGTCGGCACGTCATTCACGAAGCGCCAGCCGTCGTGCTCGACGATGTTGCCGGCGGCCGAACGGCCCTGGTCGTAGGCAGCGCTGGCCAGGCTTGGCCAGCCGATCACGTCGCCCGCGGCGTAGATGTTCGAGACCGAGGTGCGGTAGTTCTCATCCGTCTCGATCTGACCACGGCTGTTGACCTTGATGCCGATGTTCTCCAGGCCCAGGCGGTCGGTGTTGCCGGTACGGCCGTTGCACCACAGCAGGGCGTCTGCCTTGATCTTCTTGCCCGATTTCAGGTGCAGGATCACCCCGTTATCCAGGCCCTCGACGCGCTCGTAATCCTCGTTGTGACGGATCAGCACGTTGTTGTTGCGCAGGTGGTAGCTCAGCGCGTCGGAGATTTCGTCGTCGAGGAAGCTCAGCAGTTGGTCGCGGGTGTCGATCAGGTCTACCAGCACGCCCAGGCCACTGAAGATCGAGGCGTACTCGCAGCCGATCACGCCAGCTCCGTAGATGATCAGGCGGCGCGGGGTGTGGCTCAGGGACAGGATGGTGTCGCTGTCGTAGACGCGCGGGTGGTTGAAGTTGATGTCCGAGGGGCGATACGGACGCGAGCCGGTGGCGATGACGAACTGGTCGGCCACCAGGCGCTCTACCGCGCCGCTGGGGGTGACGACTTCGACGGTGCGCTCATCGACGAAGCTGGCGGTGCCGTTGAACATGTCGATGCGATTGCGCGCGTAGTAGCCGGTGCGCGAGGAGACCTGCTTGGAGATCACCCGCTCGGCGCTTTTCAGCACGTCCGGGAAGGAGAACCAGCGCGGCTCGCCGATCTGGCGGAACATCGGGTTGGTGTTGAACTCGATGATCTGCTTCACCGAGTGACGCAGCGCCTTGGACGGGATGGTGCCCAGGTGCGTGCAGTTGCCGCCGACCACGCGACGGCTGTCCACCACCGCCAGCTTGCGCCCGTACTTGGAGGCGTTCATCGCCGCCCCCTCGCCTGCCGGGCCCGTGCCGAGAATCACCACGTCGTAGTTGTAGACAGCCATGCGTACTCCTTCAGAACAGGCCGGGGCGCCCGCGTGGCGCTCCCGGCGAAGCCCCGGCACCACATGCGCCGAGGCGGATCGAAATCATTGGCGCAGCTTAGCCCTGCGGCAAAAGGCTGCACATTAGCGGTTGGTCGGCAGGTAGGCGAATTTTGCCGCCACTACATGCATTGACCAACCTGCGGGCCGCCATAATGCCCGCCGAAGCTTTCATTCAGGCGACGGGAACAGCGCCTCGAAGCGCGTCGTCGCGCGGGTCACGAAGCCACCGCCCTGGCGCACGATGAAGAATGCCGCCAGCCCATTGCGCTCGGCAAAGGTATAGCCCTCCTCCGGTCCCAGCACCATCAGCACGGTCGACAGGCCGTCAGCACGCAAGGCCTGCGCCTCCGCCACGGTGACAGCCGCCAGCTCATGCCGCACTGGCGCGCCCGTGCGCGGATCGAAGGTGTGCGAATAGCGCTGCCCACCCTCCTCGAAATAGTTGCGGTAGTCGCCGGAGGTGGACAAGCCGATTCCGTCCAGCGCCACTGAGCGCTCTATCTGCCGCTCGCGCTCGCCGCTGGGCACCTCCAGAGCGATGCGCCAGGGTGTGCCATCGGGCTTGCGGCCCACTGCTTTGAGCTCCCCGGTGATCTCCACCAGGTAGTCCGTCAGGCCCAATTCGGCCAGGCGCGTGCTGACCTGATCCACCGCGTAACCGGCGACGATGCTGTCGAAGTCCAGCTGCGCGTCGACGTCCTTGCACAGCTGATCGCCGTCCAGATGCAGATGCTGATGGCCGACTCGGGCGCGTTCGCGCACCAGCGCGGCAGCGTCCGGCACCTTTTCAGTGCGCGACTGCGGACCGAAGCCCCAGAGGTTCATCAGCGGCTCGACGGTGAGGTCGAAGGCACCGTCGCTCTGCTGCGACAACTGCTCGCCATAGCGCCAGAGCTCGAGCATGTCCGCCGGCAACGCCATGCAGCCGTCAGCCGGCAGGGCGTTGAAGCGGGAAACCACGGAATCATCGCGGTAAGTGGAGAACTGATCGTCCAGGCCAGCCAGGATCGTGTCGACCTCGGCCTTGAGCTTTGCTGCGTCAGGCGACTTGCCGGTCGGCACGAACTGCACCGTGTAGCTGCTGCCCATGGTCGGCCCGCCGAAGCGCTCGACGGATTGCCCGCAGCCGCTCAGGGCTGCCAGAACCAGCACGATCAACAGGCCTGCACGGGACACGGGTCTCTCCATCAGCCGCCAGGTGCGCGGCGCCGGGCATTCTACCGCAAGCACCCGCCGCCACTGTTTCCGCTCTGGCAAAGGTGCATTACCAAAAGAAAACGGGAGCCGAAGCTCCCGTTTCTCAATCGGCTCAGGCGTTGGCCTTGACCGGAGTCTTGCGCTTGAACAGGTAGCACACACCCATCAGCACAACCCACACCGGGATCGCGTACACCGACACGTCGATGCCCGGGATCTGCAGCATGATGCCGAGGATGAACACCACGAAGGCCAGGCACAGCCAGTTGCCGTAGGGGTACCACAGCGCACGGAAGAACGGCCGCACGCCCTTGGCGACCATGGCCTTGCGGAACTTCATGTGGGCCAGGCTGATCATCGCCCAGTTGATCACCAGCGCGGCGACCACCAGGGACATCAGCAGCTCCAGCGCCTGGTGCGGGATCACATAGTTGACCACCACGCAGGCCAGGGTGATGAAGGCAGACACACCGATGGCCAGCAGCGGCACACCACGGTCATCCACCTTGGCGAAGGCGCGCGGGGCGTCGCCCTGCTCGGCGAGGCCATAGAGCATGCGGCTGTTGCAGTACACGCAGCTGTTGTAGACCGACAGCGCGGCGGTGAGCACCACGAAGTTCAGGATATTGGCTGCGTACTCGCTACCCAGCAGCGAGAAGACCTTCACGAACGGGCTGCCGCTGTAGGGGTCGCCAGCGCTGTTGATGCTCTGCAGCAGGGCATCCCAGGGGTACAGCGAGAGCAGCACGGCCAGGGCGCCGATGTAGAAGATCAGGATCCGGTAGATGACCTGGTTGATCGCCTTGGGGATCACCTTCTTCGGCTCGGAAGCTTCGGCGGCAGTGATACCGACCAGTTCCAGGCCACCGAAAGAGAACATGATGATCGCCAGGACCATGATCAGCCCCTTCCACCCATTGGGGAAGAAGCCGCCGTGGGCCCAGAGGTTGCTCACCGAGGCCTGCGGGCCGCCGGTGCCGCTGACCAGCAGCCAGACACCGAGCAGGATCATGCCGATGATGGCGACGACCTTGATGATCGCGAACCAGAATTCGGTCTCGCCAAAGGCCTTCACGTTGAACAGGTTGATGGCGTTGATCAGGACGAAGAACACCGCTGCCGTCGCCCAGGTCGGGAAGTCCGGCCACCAGAACTGGATGTACTTGCCGACTGCGGTCAGCTCCGACATGCCCACCAGGATGTACAGCACCCAGTAGTTCCAGCCGGACATGAAGCCGGCGAAACCACCCCAGTACTTGTGCGCGAAGTGGCTGAAGGAACCGGCGACGGGCTCCTCGACGATCATCTCGCCGAGCTGGCGCATGATCAGGAAGGCGATGAAGCCGCCGATGGCGTAGCCGAGGATCATCGACGGGCCGGCGGATTGCAGGACGCCGGCAGAGCCCAGGAACAGGCCGGTACCGATGGCGCCGCCGAGGGCGATCAGCTGGATGTGGCGGTTCTTCAGACCACGCTTCAGCTCGCCTTCATGCAGATGTTGTCCATCCATTTGAAGTCTTTCCAGGTTCAGGAATTGGCAGATTTTATTGATGATTATGGTGGAGCCAGTAACGAAAAACGGGAGCCCGAGAGCTCCCGTTTATCTAGACCGCCTGGATCAGCGCGGGAAAGCCGGCGGATTCACGCCAGCCATGTCTTCCATCACGCGGACGACCTGGCAGCTGTAGCCGAACTCGTTGTCGTACCACACGTAGAGGACGACGCGGTTGTCGTTGGCGATGGTCGCTTCCGCATCGACGACGCCCGCATGGCGGGAACCGACGAAGTCGGTGGAAACCACTTCCTGGGACGACACGAAGTCGATCTGCTTCTGCAGGTCCGAGTGCATGGCCATCTGGCGCAGGTACTCGTTGATCTCTTCGCGGTTGGTGGCCTTTTCCAGGTTCAGGTTCAGGATGGCCATGGAAACGTTCGGCGTCGGAACGCGGATCGCGTTGCCGGTCAGCTTGCCCTTGAGAACCGGCAGAGCCTTGGCGGCAGCAGTAGCGGCGCCAGTCTCGGTGATCACCATGTTCAGCGGCGCGGCGCGGCCACGACGGCTGCCCTTGTGGAAGTTGTCGATCAGGTTCTGGTCGTTGGTGAACGAGTGAACGGTTTCGACGTGGCCGTTGACGATGCCGTACTGGTCGTTGACAGCCTTCAGCACCGGCACGATGGCGTTGGTGGTGCAGGAAGCGGCCGAGACGATCTTGTCGTCAGCGGTGATGTCGCCATGGTTGATGCCATGTACGACGTTCTTCAGCGCGCCCTTGCCCGGAGCGGTCAGGATCACGCGGTCGATACCCGGGCACTTCAGGTGCTGGCCCAGGCCTTCGGCATCACGCCACTTGCCGGTGTTGTCGACCAGCAGGGCCTTCTTGATGCCGTACTGGGTGTAGTCGATCGACGCCGGGTCGTTGGAGTAGATCACCTGGATCAGGTTGCCGTTGGCGGTGATGGTGTTGTGTTCTTCGTCGATGGTGATGGTGCCATCGAACGGACCATGCACGGAGTCACGACGCAGCAGGCTGGCGCGCTTGACCAGGTCGTTCTCGGCGCCCTTGCGGACGACGATGGCACGCAGGCGCAGGCCGTCGCCACCACCGGTCTTCTCGATGAGGATGCGGGCCAGCAGGCGGCCGATACGACCGAAACCGTACAGGACCACGTCGGTGCCTTCGCGGGCGCCGCCGTTCTGCTTGCCGACTACGTCGGCCAGCTCGTCCTTGGTGAACTGTTCGATGCTGCGACCGTTACCTTCGGTCTTGAACTTGGCAACCATCTTGCCCAGGTCCACCGAGGCGGCGCCCAGCTTGAGCTCGCTCATCGCCTTGAGGATCGGGAAAGTGTCGTGAACCGACAGCCCGCCTTCTTCGGCCAGGCGGTGACGGGCGAAACGGTGCGCTTTGAGGATCGCGATCACCGAACGGTTGATCAGGCCACGGCCGTAGATCGAGGTCACCACGTTGTTGTTACGGTACAGCTGACCGATCAGCGGAATCATGGCTTCCGCGAGGGCTTCACGATCGATCCACTCACCGAGACACTGGTCGGGCTTCTGGGTCACGGGCAATACCTTCCACATGTAGGAGAAGAAAAAAGGGGCTACATTATGACGGCGCGAACAATCGCCGGCAATCCGCAGCGGTCGTATGACTGACATCCGTCAATCGGGATAGTTACAATCCGACCGGTCAAATTCCTCGACCGGAGCCACGAACGCCCGTGTCCGTATTGCGCATACCTTCATTGCCGACCGCAGCCGGCAAACAATCCTGGGGCAACCTCCCCGGGGCCGCCCTCAGCCTGGCCATCGCCGAAGCCGCCGGACCGGCAAAGCGTTTCACCCTGTTGCTGACCGCCGACAGCCAGAGCGCCGAGCGCCTGGAGCAGGAGCTGCGTTTCTTCGCGCCGGACCTGCCCGTGCTGCAGTTGCCGGATTGGGAAACCCTGCCCTACGACGTCTTCTCGCCGCACCAGGACATCATCTCCCAGCGCGTCGCTACCCTTTATCAATTACCCGAACTGCGCCGTGGCGTGCTGGTAGTGCCTATCACCACCGCCCTGCACCGCCTGGCTCCGGCCAAGTTCCTGCTCGGCAGCAGCCTGGTGCTGGATGTCGGCCAGAAGCTCGACGTCGAGCAGATGCGCAGCCGCTTCGAGGCCGCCGGCTACCGTTGCGTGGATACCGTCTACGAACACGGCGAATTTGCCGTGCGCGGCGCGTTGATCGACCTGTTCCCCATGGGCAGCGAATTGCCCTACCGGATCGACCTGTTCGACGACGAAATCGAGACACTTCGCACCTTCGATCCGGAAACCCAGCGCTCCATCGACAAGGTCGACAGCATCCGCCTGCTACCGGCGCGCGAGTTCCCGCTACGCAAGGAAGCAGTGACCGGCTTCCGTGGCCGCTTCCGCGAGCGCTTCGACGTCGACTACCGCCGTTGCCCGATCTACCAGGACCTGGCCAGCGGCCTGACACCCGCCGGCATCGAGTACTACATCCCGCTGTTCTTCGAAGATGGCGAGACTTCGACGCTGTTCGACTACCTGCCGCAGGACACCCAGGTGTTCTCCCTGCCAGGTATCGAGAGCGCCGCCGAGCAGTTCTGGACCGACGTGCGCAACCGTTACGAAGACCGTCGCTACGACCCGGAACGCCCGCTATTGCCGCCAGGTGAAGTGTTCCTGCCGGTGGAGGACTGCTTCGCCCGCCTGAAGAACTGGCCGCGCGTGGTGGTCAGTCCCGAACCGATCGAGACCGGCGTCGGCCGCGAGCGCTTCCCCGCCGAAGCGCTGCCCGAGCTGGCCATCGAGGCCAAGGCCAGCGAGCCGCTGGCGCGCCTGCGCCAGTTCATCGAGCAGTTCGACGGGCGCATTCTCTTCACCGCCGAATCCGCCGGTCGCCGCGAAGTGCTGCTGGAACTGCTGGCGCGGCTTAAGCTGCGCCCGGTCGAGGTCGAGGGCTGGCCGGGCTTCCTGGCGCACAAGGACCGCCTGGCGATCACCATCGCACCGATGGACGAAGGCCTGCTGCTGGACGCCGACAAGGGCCAGCCGGGCATCGCCCTGGTAGCGGAAAGCCCGCTGTTCGGCCAGCGCGTCATGCAGCGCCGGCGCCGCGAGAAGACCCGCGACGGTGGCGAAAACGTCATCAAGAACCTCACCGAGTTGCGCGAAGGCGCACCGGTGGTGCACATCGACCACGGTGTCGGCCGCTACATGGGCCTGATCACCCTGGAAATCGACGGCCAGAATGCAGAATTCCTCGCCCTGGAATACGCCGACGAAGCCAAGCTCTACGTGCCAGTGGCCAACCTGCACCTGATCGCGCGCTACACCGGCAGCGACGATGCCCTGGCACCGCTGCACAAGCTGGGCTCGGAAACCTGGCAGAAGGCCAAGCGCAAGGCCGCCGAACAGGTCCGCGACGTCGCTGCCGAGCTGCTCGACATCTACGCCCGCCGCGCCGCGCGCAAGGGTTACGCGTTCAAGGACCCGCAGGTCGACTACGCCACCTTCTCCGCCGGCTTCCCCTTCGAGGAAACCCCCGACCAGCAGACCGCCATCGAAGCGGTGGTCGCCGACATGCTCTCGGAAAAGCCGATGGACCGCCTGGTCTGCGGCGACGTGGGCTTCGGCAAGACCGAAGTGGCCATGCGCGCGGCCTTCGTCGCGGTGCACAGCGGCAAGCAGGTCGCCGTACTGGTACCGACCACCCTACTCGCCCAGCAGCACTACAACAGCTTCCGCGACCGCTTCGCCGATTGGCCGGTGACGGTCGAGGTGATGAGCCGCTTCAAGTCCGCCAAGGAAGTCGAAGGCGCCGCGGGGCAGCTTGCCGAGGGCAAGGTGGACATCGTCATCGGCACCCACAAGCTGCTGCAGGACGACGTCAAGTTCAAGAACCTTGGCCTGGTCATCATCGACGAAGAGCACCGCTTCGGCGTGCGCCAGAAGGAGCAGCTCAAGGCCCTGCGCAGTGAGGTGGACATCCTCACCCTCACCGCCACGCCGATTCCACGCACGCTCAACATGGCCGTGGCCGGTATGCGCGACCTGTCGATCATCGCCACGCCGCCGGCGAGACGTCTCTCCGTGCGCACCTTCGTCATGGAAGAGCAGAAGTCGGTGATCAAGGAAGCCCTGCTGCGCGAACTGCTGCGCGGCGGCCAGGTTTACTTCCTGCATAACGAAGTGAAGACCATCGAGAAGTGCGCCCGCGACCTGGCCGAACTGGTCCCGGAAGCGCGCATCGGCATCGGCCACGGGCAGATGAACGAGCGCGATCTGGAACGGGTGATGAGCGACTTCTACCACAAGCGCTTCAACGTGCTGGTGGCCTCGACCATCATCGAGACCGGCATCGACGTGCCCAGCGCCAACACCATCCTCATCGAGCGCGCCGACAAGTTCGGCCTGGCCCAGCTGCACCAGCTGCGCGGACGCGTCGGCCGCAGCCACCACCAGGCCTACGCCTACCTGCTCACGCCGCCGCGCAAGCAGATGACGCCGGACGCCGAGAAGCGCCTGGAAGCCATCGCCAACGCCCAGGACCTCGGTGCCGGCTTCGTGCTGGCCACCCACGACCTGGAAATCCGCGGCGCCGGCGAGCTGCTCGGTGACGGCCAGAGCGGGCAGATCCAGGCGGTGGGCTTTACCCTCTACATGGAAATGCTCGAACGCGCGGTGAAGGCCATCCGCAAGGGCGAGCAACCGAACCTGGAGCAACCGCTGGGCGGCGGCCCGGACATCAACCTGCGCGTGCCGGCGCTGATCCCCGAGGATTACCTGCCGGACGTGCACGCCCGCCTGATCCTCTACAAGCGCATCGCCAACGCCGCCGACGAAGACGGCCTGCGCGAACTGCAGGTGGAAATGATCGACCGCTTCGGCCTGCTGCCGGACCCGGCGAAAAATCTGATCCGCCTGACGCTTCTCAAACTGCAGGCGGAAAAACTCGGGATCGTGAAGGTAGATGCCGGCCCGCAGGGAGGCCGGGTAGAATTCGCCGCCGATACCTGCGTCGACCCACTGGTACTGATCAAGATGATCCAGAGCCAGCCCAATCGGTACAAATTCGAAGGGGCCACCCTCTTCAAGTTCCAGGTGCCCATGGAGCGCCCGGAAGAACGGTTCAACACGCTGGAGGCGCTGCTTGAGCGCCTCACGCCACAGACTCACTAAGGACCCTGTGCATGCGCCTGTTCCAACCCTTGCTGCTGTCGCTGGCACTGCTGTCGCCAGCCGCCTTCGCCGAGCCTTACCAGGTGGAGCTGATCCTCTTCCAGCAGTCCGGCGACGCCGTGTTCGCCAGCCGCCCGGCGCCCGACGACTGGGCCAAGGGAGCACAACCGCCGGGCCCGGACAGCTCGCGCCCCACCGCGATGGACGCCCAGGTGGCCAAACTCAAGCAGAACGAAGGCTTCCAGGTCCTGATGCACAAGGCCTGGCGCCAGGAGATCGATGCCAACCCGGTGAAGATTTCCCTGAGCGAAGGCGAGAAGCATGACGGCCACTTCCCGGTGGAAGGCACCGTCACCCTCAGCCAGCAGCGCTTCGTGAACACCCAGACCGACTTCTGGATCAACCAGTTCGGCCAGGACGGTCTGCTCGCCGCCAGCCAGCACATGGTCCAGGAAGCCAGCCTGAAGAACAGCGTGCTGACCTACCTCGACCATCCGAGCCTGGGCATGCTGATCAAGGTGACCCCGCTCAACGCCAAGCCCGCCTCCGCCCCACCACCCGGCGTGGAAGACGAGGCGCCGACCGGCCCGGACGCGCCACAGCAGCCGGCGCCGGCCGCTCCGGCAGACGGCGGCTTCGACGCCCCGCCGCCGGCACAGCCCGCGCAATAATGAAAAAAGCCCGGCACTCGCCGGGCTTTTGTTTTTTGTAGGAGCGAGCTTGCTCGCGAACCTGCAAGGCACGGTGCCAGGCGGTTCGCGAGCAAGCTCGCTCCTACAAGTCCTCCATCAGCTCACCAGCACGCGCCCCAATACCTCGCGCACCTTGCCGATGCCTTCGTGCAGCGCCTGCTCGATCTCGGCCATGGTGATGATGCCGCTGGACTTGCCAGCTGCCGGGTTCACCACCAGCGACAGACAGGCATAAGGCAGGTCCAGCTCACGAGCCAACGCGGCTTCGGGCATGCCGGTCATGCCGATGATGTCGCAACCATCGCGCTCCAGCTTGGCGACTTCCGCCACGGTTTCCAGACGTGGGCCCTGAGTCGCGGCATACACGCCATGGCTGCTGTACGCAAAGCCCAGCGCCTGCAGGGCGGCGATCAACTTGAGCCGAAGCGCCTCGTCATAGGGATGGCTGAAGTCAATGTGGGTGACATGCTCGATGTCACCGGCAAAATAGGTGTGCTCGCGGCCCCAGGTGTAATCGACGATCTGGTGCGGCACGCAGAGATGGCCGCTCCCCATGGCCGCGTGGATACCACCCACAGCGTTCACCGCCAGAATGGCTTCGGCGCCGGCCTGCTTCAGTGCCCAGAGGTTGGCGCGGTAGTTCACCTGGTGCGGCGGGAAGCGATGCGGATGGCCGTGACGGGCGAGGAACAGCACCTCGCGGCCGGCAAACTCGCCACGCTGGATGGCCGCCGAAGGCGCGCCGTAAGGCGTGTCCAGTTCGATGGCGTCCTTCAGGGTCAACCCTTCCAGCTGGGTCAGGCCAGTGCCGCCGATGATGGCGTAGACAGTCATGCTTCTATCCTCAATTTATTCCTGCAATCTCGCGAGCTAGCGCAGAACAAGGCGGAAGGCTGGATCGGACCACACATCAATGTGCAGCCCGAGCCAGCCTTCCAACGCCGTCATGCCGACGCGCGGCAGATTGCAATTAATCGATCAGTTGTGCGGCGCGCAACTCGCCGACGGCTTGTTGCCAGCGCGGCAGCTGCTTGTATTCGATGCCCGGCCAGGCTTTGGCGCGCATACGTTGCAGGCGCTGTGGCGCAGTGACCTTGAGGCGCTGCAGGGCGCTCAGGGCCAGTTCGGCGGAGGCGCGGTTGTTGCACACCAGGCCCATGTCGCAGCCAGCGCTCAGCGCGGCCTCGATGCGATTGGCGGCATCGCCGACCACGTGGGCGCCGGCCATGGACAGATCGTCACTGAAGATCACCCCGCCGAAGCCCAATTCTCCGCGCAGGATGTCCTGCAGCCAGCGGCGCGAGAAGCCTGCTGGGTTCGGGTCGACCCGCGGGTAGATCACATGGGCCGGCATCAACGCATCCAGTTCGCCGGACAGGCGCTGGAATGGGACCAGATCCACAGCCCGAATCTGCTCCAGCGTGCGCTCGTCCTCGGGAATCCCCACGTGGGAATCCACCTCCGCCCAACCGTGGCCGGGGAAGTGTTTGCCGGTGGAAGCCATGCCGGCGGCGCGCATGCCACGAATGAACGCACCCGCCAACGTAACGGCGCGCTCCGGGTTGCCTTCGAAAGCGCGGCTGCCGACCACGGCGCTGCGCTGGTGATCCAGGTCCAGTACCGGGGCGAAGCTCAGATCGAGCCCAACCGCCAGCACTTCGGTTGCCATCAGCCAGCCGCACTGCTCGGCCAGTCGTTCGGCGTTGGCATTATCGGCAATGGCGCGCATCGCCGGCAGGCGCAGGAAGCCCTGGCGCAGACGCTGCACGCGCCCCCCCTCCTGGTCTACGGCCAGAAGCAGGTCGGGGCGTACTGCGCGAATAGCCGCCATCAGCTCGCGCACCTGGCGCGGCGACTCGATGTTGCGGGCAAAGATGATCAGGCCACCGACTTCCGGGTGGCGCAGGATCTGACGGTCCTCGGCGGTCAGCCAGGTGCCGCCGATGTCGAGCATCAGGGAGCCTTGCATGTGCATTCCTTTCAATTCAGTTGCGCCGCCTGCCAGTCGGGACAGGCGGCCTCTTCGATTCTGACCCGGCAATGGAGCGGCACCCGCGGGAAGAGTTCCAGCAGGTCGTCATTGCGCAGGCGGATACAGCCGTGGGACAGCGGCATGCCCATGGGCTCGCAGTCGGGCGTGCCGTGCAGGTAGATGTAGCGACGGAAAGTATCGACCTCCCCCATCCGATTGCGCCCCGGTTCGCAGCCACTGAGCCACAAGATGCGCGTAAGTATCCAGTCGCGACCGGGAAAGGCCTCGTGAAGCTCGGCCGTCCAGGTCTCGCCGGTCCAGCGTCGCCCCTTCAGGACCGCACCTTTGGGCAAGCCCTCGCCAATACGCGCACGGACCTGGTGCAAGCCGCGCGGTGTGCAGCCGGAGCCGTTGCGCTCCCCCGCGCCGTTGGCGGCGCTGGATACCGGAACACGCAAGACAAGACGCCCCGCGGCAAAGCCGTAGAGCATCTGGTCAGCAAGGGAGATATGGAGAAGATCAAGATCAGCCATGGCCGGCTACTGTAGC
This sequence comes from Pseudomonas sp. PVC-3-1, assembly GCF_057444315.1. Taxonomy (NCBI): domain Bacteria; kingdom Pseudomonadati; phylum Pseudomonadota; class Gammaproteobacteria; order Pseudomonadales; family Pseudomonadaceae; genus Pseudomonas; species Pseudomonas sp. PVC-3-1. Next base: position 3,107,645 of record NZ_CM172023.1, on the reverse strand, counting down.
CGATCGGACCGACGCAGCCCAGCGCGAAGCCGGGCCCGGATCAGACCTTGGCGGGAGCCTGTGCGGCGCTCGACTTGGTGCGCGGCTTGAGCTGGGCACCGGCCAGCGACGGATCGCTCACACCGCTATCGGCACGCATGCCGGCAGCAAGGAACGGCACCATCAGGCGCATCACCTGCTCGATGGAAGTGTTCACGCCGAAATCGTTCTCGGCCATGGCGCGCAGTGCCTTGATGCCGGACATGCTGAACACGGCGGTACCCAGCATGAAGTGCACGCGCCAGAACAGCTCCAGCGGCGGCAGGCGCGGCGCGGATTCATGCACCAGCAGCATGTAGCGGCGGAACACCTTGCCGTAGACCTCTTCGAGGTACTTGCGCAGATGGCCCTGGCTCTGGCTGAAGGCCAGACCCAGCAGGCGCATGAAGATCGACAGGTCGTTGCCGCTACGAGGCTTCACCGCCATGGCCTGGACCACGAGCAGCTCCAGCAGCTCTTCCAGGGTGGCGCGCGGCGCATCGGGCTTGGCCTGGCGGCGATCCAGTTCCTTTTCAAGGCTGGCGCAGAACGGGCCGAGGAAGCGCGAGAAGACTGCCTGGATCAACGCCTTCTTCGAGCCGAAGTGATAGTTCACCGCCGCGAGGTTCACCCCCGCCTTGCTGGTGATCAGACGCAAAGAAGTTTCGGCGAAGCCTTTCTCCGCGAACAACTGTTCCGCAGCATCCAGGATGCGTTCGACGGTTTCCGACTGGGCCATGGCTACTCCGCCTGACAAACACTTGTTTGAAACATACGTTTCAGCGTCTTGTATTGTCAAGCAAAGTGCGATGGATTGTTACCAATATCATGGCAATGCGACGAGACACCGTACTTATCCTAAATAAGAAGACAGCAAGACGCTTGCCAAAGACCAAAGGTTACATGCACGAACGTTCCACCGACAGCCGCGACCAATAAAAGCATTGCCAGCCCGCCATCACTGTATATAATCCCAGGCACTGTATAAAAAGCCAGAGTATGGACATGCTGAAGCTCACGCCGCGCCAAGCCGAGATCCTCGCCTTCATCAAACGCTGCCTGGAAGCCAACGGCTACCCGCCCACCCGCGCGGAAATCGCCCAGGAGCTCGGCTTCAAGTCGCCCAATGCTGCCGAGGAGCACCTGAAGGCCCTCGCCCGCAAAGGCGCCATCGAAATGACCCCGGGCGCCTCCCGTGGCATTCGCATCCCCGGCTTCGAGCCCAAGACTGCCGCCAACGACGACGAATTGCCGATCATCGGCCGCGTCGCCGCTGGCGCGCCGATCCTCGCCGAGCAGAACGTCGACGACACCTGTCGGATCAACCCCACCTTCTTCAACCCGCCGGCCGACTATCTGCTGCGTGTGCGCGGCCAGAGCATGAAGGACGTCGGCATCATGGATGGCGACCTGCTCGCCGTGCATGTCACCCGCGAGGCGCGTAACGGCCAGATCGTGGTTGCCCGCCTGGGTGAAGAGGTAACGGTGAAGCGCTTCAAGCGCGAAGGCAGCAAGGTCTGGCTGCTTGCCGAGAACCCGGAGTTCGCCCCCATCGAGGTCGATCTCAAGGAACAGGAACTGGTCATCGAAGGCTTGAGCGTCGGCGTGATCCGTCGCTAACAGGAGACATCCATGCAGTACCCGCAGCCGCAGAACCTGCCGCAACTCCCGCTGTTCCAGGAAGCACTCTGGGCAAGCGGTACTGCTCCCCTGCTCCCGGAGCTGATGGAAGAAGAGCCCATCGCCGATGAAAGCGCCTTCAGCGAAATTGCTCTGCGCGGCCTCCCCGGCCAATGCCTGATGTTACTGGCGCCGATGCTCCGCGAACTGAGCGAGGAAAGTGACTCGCGCTGGCTGACCCTGATCGCCCCGCCGTCCAGCCTGACGCCGGACTGGCTGCGCAAGGCCGGCCTGAACCGCCAGGGCATCCTGCTGCTGCCGGCCCGCGATCAGGCCGCAGCGCATGCGCTGGCCTGCGAAGCGCTGCGTCTGGGCAACAGCCACACCGTAGTGAGCTGGCTGAACCTCAGCGCGAAAGCGCGCACGCAACTGTCCCGCGCTGCCGTCGCCGGCCAGGCGCAGAGCCTGAATATTCGTCTGGGTTGATTGGAGCGAGAAGCTTCGCCGCGAACGCGGCGAAGCGGAAGAACTCAGTGCAGGACGCGAGGGCCTTCGTCGTCCATGCTCATGTCGCCACCTTCGGCGAGACGACCAGCCATCTGTACACCGACATTGAACATCGCCTTGGCGATCTCGATGTGTTGGCCCTGCAGGAAGCCCTTGGCATCGGCAGAGAACTCCAGGGTCACCAGCGCCTCCTCCTCGTCCGCACGACGCAGCACAATGCGCCCGTCAGGCAGCTCGACAATTTCCAGAAATGAGGTTGGCATAGCGACGTTCTCCACAGCAGAACGCGTAGTGTAACAGCCACATTCGCTACACCCTAGCCAAAGCTTGCGCGGACCGACCGGAAGGCCGGCACGCCGTGAGGCAGGGATCAGAGCTCGGTGAGCGATGCGCGGAAGCGCAGCACCAACTCCTTGATGGATTTGCGCCAGGCCTCCAGCTCGTCATTGCCCAACGCGGTAGGCGCTTCATCGTCGACATTGATCGCCTGGATCAGCGGCTGAGTGGGATCGACCTTGGCTTTCTTCGGCTCGCTCGGCGGCTGGAACAGCTCGGCATAGGCAGCCAACAGGCGGCCCAGCCAGGCTTCCGGCGATTGCGCCAGTTCGACCATTTCCGCCAGCTCCGGGCTCGGAGCGGCAGCCAGCACCTGGGCGTTCAGCAGGATATCGACGCGCGGCGCACCGGCCTGGGGCAGGCGGTAGTAGCCGGCGATTTCATGGGCCACGCCCAGCACCGCTCCGTAGAGATGGAACAGCGCCGCTTCGCGCTCGGCCTGGATACGCGCCTGGGCGTTCATCGCGCGCGCGGCTTCGGCGCTGCGCCAGGCTTCCAGGGCCAGGCCGGCGAAGAACAGCTTCTGGTTGGTGCGGGTATAGAGTTCGTTCGCCATGACCAGGCCCTCTGCAGTCGACTTCGGCAGTATAAGCACGCCCCGCCTCAGCGGGGCGCGCCTTCCATCAGCGCTTGTCTTCGACCTTCCACTTGCCGCCGTCGAAGAACGCACGCCAGCCAGTAGGCTTGCCGTCGACCTCGGACTGCACGTACTGCTCCTTGGTCTTGCGGCTGAAGCGGATCACCGCCGGGCGGCCATCCGGGTCTTTCGCCGGAGCGGAGAGCAGGAAGTGGTACTTCGGATCCAGTTCTTCCTTGTGCGGCACCAGCTCGGCAACCAGCGGAGCACGGGTCTCGCGGTTCTTCGGGAACTGGCTGGCGGCCAGGAACAGGCCGGAAGCACCGTCACGCAGTACGTAGATATCGTCCACCTTCTCGCACTTGAGTTCCGGCATGCGGATGGCGTCCATCTTCGGCGGCGCGGGCTCGCCGCTCTTCAGCAGCTTGCGGGTGTTCTTGCAGGTCGGGTTGGTGCAACCGAAGAACTTGCCGAAGCGGCCGGTCTTGAGCTGCATCTCGCTGCCGCACTTGTCGCATTCCAGGCTCGGGCCTTCGTAGCCCTTGATGCGGTACTGGCCTTCCTCGATCTCGTAGCCGGCGCAATCGGGGTTGTTGCCGCAGATGTGCAGCTTGCGTTTTTCGTCGACCAGATACGCATCCATGGCGGTGCTGCAGATCGGGCAACGATGCTTGCCGCGCAATACGCGGGATTCGGACTCGCCCTCGTCATCCGCGGCGATTTCGTCGCCCGGAATCAGGTTCACGGTCGCCTTGCAGCGCTCTTTGGGTGGCAGGCTGTAGCCCGAGCAGCCGAGGAACACGCCGGTGGACGCGGTACGGATCATCATCGGCCGGCCGCACTCGCGGCAGGGGATGTCGGTCAGGGTCGGCTGGTTGGCGCGCATGCCATCGTTGGAGGCTTCGGCCAGGTCGAGCTTCTTGCGGAAGTCGCCGTAGAACTCGTCCAGCACGTTTTTCCAGTCGCGCTCACCCTGAGCCACGTCATCGAGGTTCTCTTCCATGCCGGCGGTGAAGCCGTAGTCCATGAGGTTGGAGAAGCTCTCGTTGAGGCGGTCAGTGACGATGTCGCCCATTTTCTCCGCGTAGAAGCGGCGGTTGTGGGTGGTGACGTAGCCGCGCTCCTGGATGGTGGAGATGATCGCCGCGTAGGTGGACGGACGGCCGATACCGCGCTTTTCCAGTTCCTTGACCAGGCTGGCTTCGGAGAAGCGCGCCGGCGGCTTGGTGAAGTGCTGGCTCGGATCGAGCTTGAGCAGCTTCATGGCATCGCCCTGGTTCATTTCCGGCAGGACATCGTCCTCGCCCGGCTTGCTCTGCTGCGGCAGCACCTTGGTGTAACCGTCGAACTTGAGGATACGGCCCTTGGCGCGCAGCTCGAAGTCACCGGCAGCGGCGCTGACGGTGGTGGACAGGTACTCGGCCGGCGGCATCTGGCAGGCCACGAACTGGCGCCAGATCAGGTCGTACAGGCGCTCGGCGTCGCGCTCCATGCCCGACAGCTGGGTCGGACGCAGGTTGACGTCGGAAGGACGAATCGCCTCGTGCGCTTCCTGGGCGCCTTCCTTGCTGGAGTAGAAGTTAGGCTTGGCCGGCAGGTATTTCTTGCCGAACTCGCTGTCGATGAAGCCGCGCACCATGTCGATGGCGTCGGCCGACAGGTTGGTCGAGTCGGTACGCATATAGGTGATGTAGCCAGCTTCGTAGAGACGCTGGGCCATCATCATGGTCTTCTTCACCCCGAAGCCCAGGCGGTTGCTCGCAGCCTGCTGCAGGGTGGAGGTGATGAACGGCGCCGAGGGCTTGCTGGAAGTCGGCTTGTCTTCGCGCTTGGCGATGCTGTAGCTGGACGCCTTGAGCTTCTCCAGGGCAGCAGTGGCCTGGGCTTCGTTCAGCGGCTTGAAGGCTTCGCCCTTCTCGCGCACGACTTCGAAGCGGACCTTGTCGTTTTTCGGCGTGCCGAGGTCGGCGTGCACTTCCCAGTACTCTTCCGGGACGAAGGCGCGGATCTCGCGCTCACGCTCGACCACCAGTTTCACGGCAACGGATTGCACGCGGCCAGCGGACAGGCCGCGGGCGATCTTGGCCCACAGCAGCGGCGAGACCATGTAGCCCACCACGCGATCGAGGAAGCGACGCGCCTGTTGGGCATTCACGCGGTTGATATCCAGCTCGCCGGGCTGGGAGAAGGCCTCCTGGATGGCCTTCTTGGTAATTTCGTTGAAGACCACGCGCTTGTAGCGCGAGTCGTCGCCGCCGATGGCCTCGCGCAGGTGCCAGGCAATGGCCTCCCCTTCGCGGTCCAAGTCGGTTGCGAGATAAATGGTGTCGGCATCCTTGGCCAGACGGCGCAGTTCCTCGATCACCTTTTCCTTGCCGGGCAGGATCTCGTACTTGGCCTTCCAGCCGTGCTCCGGGTCGACACCCATGCGGGTGACGAGCTGGCGCTTGGCCTTTTCCTTGGGCGACAGGGCCGGCGCTTCCGAAGCGGTCTTGCGCGCTTTCGCCGCAGGCTCCTTCGACGCAGACGAGCCACTGGTGGGCAGGTCGCGGATGTGGCCGATGCTCGACTTCACCACGTACTGGTTGCCCAGGTACTTGTTGATGGTCTTGGCCTTGGCCGGTGATTCCACGATGACCAGCGATTTACCCATGGATCGGAAGATTCCTGCGTCGAAAAGATGAATTTATAAGGAGGGAGGAGCTAGGAGCGGCACCGCTATATATAGTGGCGGTCGCGCCAAGGTCAAGCTTGGGTTTCGCCGGACGGACCAGTCGAAAGACCCAACGGATCGTTCTCGGCGCTCACCAGAGCAAAGCGCGGAAGCCGTTCTCCGTTCACTTCCACCGCTTCGGTAAACATGCTCAGCGGGCGCACCCAGAGACCGAATTCACCGTACAGCGCCTGGTAGATCACCAGCTCTTCCTCGGTCTCCGAATGCCGGGCGACACCGAGCACGCGGTACTGCTGTCCCTTGTAATGTCGATACAGTCCGGGCTGCAAGTGCATGTCGGTTCTCCCTCGGCCGGCCAAAAGGCGGCGATTGTGCTGATTGCGCGGTCGCCGGGCAATCCCCACCTGACAAAAACGAAAGCCGGGGCACAAGGCCCCGGCTCTCCCATCGACAAAAGCTTAGACGCGTTCGAAGACGGTGGTGATGCCCTGACCGAGGCCCACGCACATGGTGGACACGCCCAGGGTGCCACTGTTCTGCTTCATCACGTTCAGCAGGGTGCCGGAGATACGCGCACCGGAGCAGCCGAACGGGTGACCCAGGGCGATGGCGCCGCCGTGCAGGTTGACCTTCTCTTCCATCTTGTCGAGGATCTTGAGGTCCTTCAGCACCGGCAGGGCCTGTGCGGCGAAGGCTTCGTTGAGCTCGAAGAAGTCGATGTCGTTGATGGTCAGGCCAGCGCGCTTGAGCGCCTTGTTGGTCGACGGAACCGGACCGTAGCCCATGATCGCCGGATCAACGCCTGCCACGGCCATGGCGCGAACCACGGCCATCGGCTGCACGCCGAGGTCCTGGGCGCGCTGGGCGCTCATGACGATCATGCAGGAAGCGCCGTCGGTGATCTGCGAGGAAGTACCCGCGGTCACGGTGCCACCTTTCGGGTTGAACGCCGGCTTCAGGGCCGCCAGGCTTTCCAGGGTGGTTTCCGGACGGATGGTTTCGTCGAAGTCGAAGACCTTCAGGAAGCCGTTCTCGTCGTAGCCTTCCATCGGGATGATTTCGTCTTTGAACTTGCCTTCCTGGGTCGCTTTCCAGGCCAGCTGGTGCGAACGCACGCCGAACTTGTCCTGCGCCTCGCGGGTGATGCCGTGCATCTTGCCCAGCATCTCTGCGGTCAGGCCCATCATGCCCGACGCCTTGGCAGCGTACAGGGACATGTGCGGGTTCGGGTCGACGCCGTGCATCATGCCGACGTGGCCCATGTGCTCCACACCGCCGATGACGAAGACGTCACCGTTGCCGGTCTGGATCGCCTGCACGGCAGTGTGCAGGGCGCTCATGGACGAACCGCACAGGCGGCTGACGGTCTGGCCGGCGCTGGTGTGCGGGATCTGGGTCATCAGCGACGCCATGCGCGCGATGTTCCAGCCCTGCTCCAGGGTCTGGTTCACGCAGCCCCAGATCACGTCCTCGACTTCCGCCGGGTCGATCTTCGGGTTGCGCTCCAGGAGCTTGCTGATCAGGTGCGCGGACATGTTCTCCGCGCGGGTGTTGCGGTGCATGCCACCCTTCGAACGGCCCATCGGGGTGCGGCCGAAGTCGACAATGACGGCATCTCTCGGATTCAGGCTCATAAATTCACTCTCGCTCTATTCGTTGCGCACTCAACCGAAGAACTTCTGGCCGTTCTTGGCCATTTCACGCAGCTTCGCGGTCGGGTGGTACAGCGCACCCAGGTCGGCGTACTTGTCGGCCAGTGCGACGAATTCGGCCACACCGATGGAGTCGATGTAACGCAGGGCACCGCCACGGAAAGGAGGGAAGCCGATGCCGTAGATCAGGCCCATGTCGGCCTCGGCAGCGGTCTCGACGATGCCGTCTTCCAGGCAGCGCACGGTTTCCAGGCACAGCGGGATCATCATGAAGTTGATGATGTCCTCGTCGCTCAGCTCACGCTGCTCGGTGACGATGGACTTCAGCAGCTCATAAGCCTGCGGATCGGTGACTTTCTTCGGCTTGCCGCGCTTGTCGGTCTCGTAGGCGTAGAAGCCCTTGCCGTTCTTCTGGCCCAGGCGATTGGCGTCGTACATCACGTCGACGGCAGTCTTGCCTTCCACGGCCATGCGGTCCGGGAAGCCTTCAGCCATCACGTCGCGGCCGTGGTGGCCGGTGTCGATGCCGACCACGTCGGACAGATAGGCCGGGCCCATGGGCCAGCCGAACTTCTCCATGATCTTGTCGATGCGCACGAAGTCCACGCCGAAGCCCAGCAGCTTGGAGAAGCCGCCGAAGTACGGGAACAGCACGCGGTTGACCAGGAAGCCGGGGCAGTCATTCACCACGATGGGGTTCTTGCCCATCTTCTTGGCATAGGCCACGGTGGTGGCGACGGCAACGTCGCTGGACTTCTCGCCACGGATGACTTCGACCAGGGGCATCATGTGCACCGGGTTGAAGAAGTGCATGCCGACGAAGTTTTCCGGACGCTTGAGCGCCTTGGCCAGCAGGTTGATGGAGATGGTGGAGGTGTTGGACGCGAGAACCGCATCTTCCTTCACGACGCCTTCAACTTCGGCCAGAACGATCTGCTTGACCTTCGGGTTCTCGACCACAGCTTCGACGACAATGTCGACGTTGCCGAAGTCGCCGTAGGACATGGTCGGGCGAATGGCGTTCAGGGCCTCGGCCATCTTGGCCGGGGTCATGCGGCCTTTTTCGACGCGCTTGCCCAGCAGCTTCGAGGCCTCGTTCAGGCCCATCTGGATACCCTCTTCGCGGATATCCTTCATCAGGATCGGAGTGCCCTTGGAGGCGGACTGGTAGGCGATGCCGCCACCCATGATGCCGGCGCCCAGTACGGCAGCCAGTTTCACGTCCTTGGCGATCTCGTCGTACTGCTTGGCCTTCTTCTTCAGGTCCTGGTCGTTCAGGAACAGGCCGATCAGGCTCTGCGCAACCGAGGTCTTGGCCAGTTTCACGAAGCCCTGGGCTTCGATTTCCAGCGCTTTGTCACGACCGAAGTTGGCGGCTTTCTGGATCGACTTGATCGCCTCGACCGGAGCCGGGTAGTTCGGGCCGGCCTGGCCAGCAACGAAGCCCTTGGCGGTTTCGAAGGCCATCATCTGCTCGATGGCATTCAGCTTGAGCTTTTCCAGCTTCGGCTGACGGCGGGCCTTGTGATCCAGCTCGCCGGCAATGGCGCGCTTGACCAGGTCCAGGGCAGCAGCTTGCAGTTGCTCCGGGGCCACGACGGCGTCGACGGCGCCGACTTTCAGCGCGTCTTCGGCACGGTTTTCCTTGCCCGAGGCGATCCACTCGACTGCGTTGTCGCAACCGATGATGCGCGGCAGGCGAACGGTGCCGCCAAAGCCCGGGTAGATGCCCAGTTTCACTTCCGGCAGGCCGACCTTGGCGGTGGCGCTCATGACACGGAAGTCGGCAGCCAGGCACATTTCCAGACCGCCGCCTAGGGCGATGCCGTTGATCGCGGCTACGGTCGGGACGTTGAGGTCTTCGAAGTCGCTGAAGATCTTGTTGGCTTCGAGGTTGCCGGCCAGCAGCTCTTCGTCAGGCAGCTTGAAGTTGTCGACGAACTCGGTGATGTCGGCGCCGACGATGAACACGCCCTTGCCGCTGGTCACGATCACGCCCTTGACGGACGCATCGGCCTTGATGGTATCCACTGCTTGGCGCAGTTCATTCAGGGTGAGTCGATTGAACTTGTTGACGGACTCGCCCTTGAGGTCGAAATTCAGTTCGACGATGCCGCTCTCAAGAGCCTTAACCGTGATGGCTTTACCTTGGTAAATCATCAACTGATCTCCACGCTAGGGAAGCTTGAAATCACACGTCGGACACCGTGTATCGGGACCGTTCGGCAGTGCCGAGGTTAGTCCCAAAGCTTGCGGCACACCCGCCGACGCGATAGCCGGGGCGTTCTGTCCGAGTCGTTGCACGTGGCAAACGCTCGATTCATACGCCCGTTTGATTTGGGTGCGCCCACCTTCTAGCAAAAGCCAATGCTTGTCAATCGGCGAGACGTAACAGTCGCAAAGCGGCCAGGGCGTCTGGGCCGGAGCATTCAGCGCAACCCTGACAAGCTATTCACCACGCCTATCGTGACAATTGCTACCTGGCACCGACGTCCCGACAGCCACTGTTCAAACCCCATGGCCCGCGCTAGAGTCGGGCGCAATGGCGATCTGCCTTCTGCCAACGCCGGCGGACGCCTGGAACCTGTGCAATACAAAACAACAAGAAGCCCATGGCTCCAAGGAGTTGGAACGATGCCCAGCCGTCCGCTCGTGCGTCTGCTGTCTGCGCTCGCGCTCACCGCCCTGCCCCTCATCGCTGTCGCCGACGCCGCCAGCGACCTGCTCAACGTCCACCAGACGCGCCTCGCCGCCCAACGCAGCCTCGGCGACTTCTTCATGTTCAACGCGATGGAGGGCGACCAGAAGTACGCCAAGATGGTCGAGGCCTCGTCGCAGAGCGCCACAGACGCCCTGGGCAAGCTCGGGGAAATGCCCGGCAACGAATCGAAGAAGCTCAAGACCGAGCTGCAGGATGAGTGGAAGGCCTATGCGGCCCAACTGCATTCCCTCACCGGTGCACTGGACAAGAGCGGCTACACCGACCTGCAACCGGTGGCCGACCTCGCCGCGCAGAACCGCAAGCTACTGGATACCGCCGAGCAGCTCTACGCGAAGATCCAGGACGAAAGCGGCAGCAAGGTCCCACCGCTGACCCAGCAAACCCGCGAGCAGAGCCTGCTGATGCAGGATATCGCGGTGGACTACGCCTCGCGCAACGCCTCGGTGGGCGCCAGCTTCTTCGGTGGCGGCGAGGAGCGCCCGCTGGATGACCTGGCCAACCGCTTCGCGATCAACCTGGTGAAGCTGCAACAGGCGCCGCAGACAACCCCGGAGATTGGCCAGGAACTGCGCGGCGTGGCGATCAAGTGGCGCTACATCGAGAAATCGCTGCAGAACTACAACCAGAACAGTGTGCCCTTCCTGATCAACAAGTACTCCGACCGCATCATCGAAGACCTGGAGAAAGTCTCCGGTCTCTATGCCGCGCAGCAGAGCTGATCGCCTCAGGCATGCTGTTTGAGAAAAGTGGCGACCCGCTCGAGGTCGCTGCTGTCGCCCCGCTCGCCCCAGTACAGCGCGAGGAACTGGGGTGTCGCCTCGACCATGTAGACGTCTTTCGGCAGGCTGGCCAGCGCCTGGGCCAGCTCGGCAGGGGCGCTCGCCTCACGCCAGCGATCCAGCCAGACGCCCGGCTCGCTCTGCCAGTAGCACCACGCATCGCGGTTCTTTCCACGGGCGCGGTGATATTGCGCGCACTGGCGCGGCGGCTGCCGTTCCAGCCAGTGCGGCCACTCCTGCTGCGCCATCTGCATGGCCAGCCCCAGGCGCCGCGCCTGCAGGCGCAGGTCCATCTGCCCACGCTGACCGCGCGAAGGGATCAGCCAGGTCAGCGGGCTGAGCACCAATGCGATGAGAAGAATTACCATCCACGTGGTCATATCGGTTATACCGGTCAAACAGGTCAAGCACGGCCATTGGGGCCATACTGATTAATAACGAGTCCCCCGGAGGAGACGCTCATGCCCTACCAACACATTCTGGTCGCCGTCGACCTTACCGAAGAATGCGATCCGGTGATGAAGCGAGCGGTCGCACTGGCCAAGGCCAACGACGCCCGGCTCTCGGCGGTGCATGTGGTCGAGCCCATGGCCATGGCCTTCGGAGGCGATGTGCCGATGGACCTGTCGATGCTGCAACAACAGCAGTTCGACCAGGCCAAGGAGCGCCTGCACCAGTTCACCCTCACCTACGCCGAGATCACCAGCTCCCAGTGCCATCTGGTCTATGGCCAACCGCGCCAGGAAATCCACCGCCTCGCCGATGAACAGGATTGCGACCTGATCGTCGTCGGCAGCCACGGCCGCCACGGCCTCGCCCTGTTGCTGGGCTCCACCGCCAACGACGTCCTGCACGGTGCGCCCTGCGATGTCCTCGCCGTGCGTCTGCAGAAAACCAGCTGAGCCAACCTGAGTAGACAGCGGGCCCTACGGGGCCCGCTTCGTTTCAGGCCCCGAGCATGTCCCCGCTCATCAGCAGCGGCCGCACCTTCTGCAACTGCGCCTCCAGCGAATAGCTCATGCTCGACGCCATGGAGAAGAAGCTGAGGAAAGCCTTCAGGTTCGAGTCGCCGTCGCAGGTTTCGTGAATACGCTGCCAGAACGCCTGGTTGACCAGTTGCAGTTGCTGGAACTGCTTCACCAGCCCCTTCAGCTCCCAATCCGCATGCCGTCCTTCACGGAAGTTGAAGTACTGACGCATCAGGTACAGCGACACCGCGCGCAGGATGAACTCCTGGTTGCTGGCGAACGGCAAGTGCTGCTGCGCCATCGGCTTGAGCTTGCCCAGCAGCGGACAGGCGCTGGTGGCCATGATCACGCCGAGCAGCGCGCGCAGGCCCTCCTCCAGCCCCGCGTGCTTGATGTACTCACGCTCCGGCGTGCGTACCTGCACCGAGACCTTCTTGAAGGCCGGCAAACCACGAAAGTCCTCGATCACCCGGTGCAGGTCCACCGCCGCCGGGCAGTGGCTGTACTGCGCCGGACTCAGCGGGCAGTTGCTGCAACGGTTGTTCTCCAGGCGCGTCCAGCGTGGCGTCTGGGCGGCTATATGTGGGTCGTACTGGCGCTCCAGCTCGATGCGGTAACTGAACTCGTGCTCATCATCCAGGGTGATGCGGTACTCGATTGCCATTCGGCCATCCCTAACAGTCTTTGATCAGCGATACGCACGGGCACATCACCGGACCGAACGGATCACTCTTCCAGTTCGGCCCAGCGCTCGATCAGCCGGTCCAGATCCTCCTGCAGGGTACCGAGGCGCGCGAGCGCGGCCTGGGCTTCGTCCTGCGGACGCTGGTAGAAGTCCGGTGACGCGGTTTCTTCCTGCAGCGCGGCCATTTCCGCTTCCAGGGCCTCGATCTGCCCGGGAATGGCTTCCAGTTCGCGCTGCAGCTTGTAGCTCAGTTTCTTCTTCGGCGCGGCTTCCACCGGCGCACTCACAACCGCCGGCTGCTCGGCAGCAGGAGCAGCAGCAGGCTTGTCACCCTTCTCCTCGCCCACGCCGAGCAGCTTGGGCGAGCCGCCCTGACGCAGCCAGTCCTGGTAGCCACCGACGAATTCGCGCACGCGCCCTTCGCCTTCGAACACGAGGGTGCTGGTCACCACGTTGTCGAGGAAGGCCCGGTCGTGGCTGACCATCAGTACGGTGCCGTCGAAGGTCAGCAGCACTTCTTCCAGCAACTCCAGGGTTTCCACGTCCAGGTCGTTGGTCGGTTCGTCCAGCACCAACAGGTTGGCCGGCTTGCTGAACAACTTCGCCAGCAACAGGCGTGCCCGCTCGCCACCGGAGAGCGCCTTCACCGGGGTACGGGCGCGCTGGGGGGAGAACAGGAAGTCGCCCAGGTAGCTGAGGACGTGGCGATTCTGCCCGTTGATGGTGATGAATTCGCGACCTTCGGAAATGTTATCGATGACGGTCTTTTCCGGCTCCAGCTGGTGACGCAGCTGGTCGAAATAAGCCACTTCCAGTCGGGTGCCTTCCTTGACGCTGCCGGAAGTCGGCTGCAGATCGCCCAGCAGCAGCTTGAGCAGCGTGGTCTTGCCGGTGCCGTTGGCGCCGAGCAGGCCGATACGGTCACCGCGCTGCAACACCAGAGAGAAATCACGGATCAGCGCCGGGCCACCCGGATGGGCGAAGCCGGCTTTCTCGACGACGATCACCTGCTTGCCGGACTTCTCGGCTGTCTCCATCTGGAAACTGGCCTTGCCCTGGCGCTCACGGCGTTCGGCGCGCTCGTTGCGCATCGCCTTGAGCGCGCGCACACGGCCTTCGTTACGGGTACGACGGGCCTTGATGCCCTGGCGAATCCACACTTCTTCCTGGGCCAGGCGCTTGTCGAACAGCGCGTTGGCTGCCTCTTCCGCCGCCAGCTCCTGCTCTTTATGCACCAGGAAGCTGGCGTAGTCGCCGTTCCAGTCGATCAGGTGGCCGCGGTCCAGCTCGAGGATGCGGGTGGCCACGGCCTGCAGGAAGGAGCGGTCGTGGGTGATGAACAGCACCGCACCGGGGAAGTCCGCCAGGGCGTTTTCCAGCCAGGCGATGGCGCCAATGTCCAGGTGGTTTGTCGGCTCGTCGAGCAGCAGCAGGTCAGGCTCGGCCACCAGCGCCTGGGCCAGCAGCACGCGGCGACGCCAGCCGCCGGAGAGTTCGGCGAGGGTCTTGTCGGCCGGCAGTTGCAGGCGGCTCAGGGTGGTATCCACCAGTTGCCCCAGACGCCAGCCATCGCGGGCTTCGAGGTCCTGCTGGACGCGTGCCAGCTTGTTCAGATCCTCTTCGCTTTCGATGTGCATGCTCAGGTGGTGGTACTGCGCCAGCAACTCACCGACTTCGGCCAGGCCTTCGGCGACCACGTCGTAGACGGTGCGGTCATCGGCGCGCGGCAATTCCTGCGGCAGCTCACCGATCTTCAGCGACGGAGCGCGCCAGATATCACCGTCATCGGGCTTCTGCTCGCCCTTGACCAGCTTGAGCATGCTCGACTTGCCGGTGCCGTTGCGGCCGATGATGCAGACCCGCTCACCGCGAGCGATCTGCCAGGACACCTTATCCAGCAGCGGAGTGGTGCCGAAGGCGAGGGACACGTCGGTTAACTTGAGCAGGGTCATGAGGGCATCTTCCGTAAAACAGGGCGCGCAGTTTAAGGGAAAGCGCAGAAAAGTCAGAGGGGTGCGGACAAAGTGCAGGGGCGAGATATTCGTCCGCCTTTGAGTCAGGCAGCCCTGGTGGCGCTTTCACCCCCCGCGCGCAACAGGCTAAGCTACCCGGCAGCGGGCGCGCGCCATCCAGCGCCCACCGATCATCTTCCCGGAAGAGCCATGCGCGGTCGCCTTTTCTCACTGTTTTCCTGCCTGATCCTCAGCCTGTCTGCTTCGACAGCCAACGCAGCGTCCCTGCCCCAACAGCGCCAGATGTACGACGAGGCGCAGAAGGCACTGGCGCGCGGCGACAGCGGTCCGTACTTCAGCTACCAGTCGGCACTGGCCGATTATCCGCTGCAGCCGTACCTGGCCTACGACGAGCTGACCAACCGCCTGAAAAGCGCCAGCAACGCTGAGATCGAGCGCTTCATCGAGCAGCACGGCGACCTGCCGCAGATCAACTGGCTGAAACTGCGCTGGATGCGCCAGCTGGCCGACCGCGGCGACTGGAACACCTTTGTCCGTTATTACGACCCGAAGATGAATTTCACCGAGCTGGACTGCCTCTACGGCCAGTACCAGCTGGGCCACGGCAACAAGGCCGAGGGCTATGCCACCGCCGAGAAACTCTGGCTGGTGGGCAAGCCGCAGCCGGACGCCTGCGATACTACCTTTGCCATGTGGCAGGCCGATGGCCAGCTCACCGAAGAGAAGGTCTGGAAGCGCCTGAAGCTGGCCGCCGAGAAGGGCAACTACAGCCTCGCCAGCGTGCTCTCCAAGCGCCTGCCAACCCTCGGCAGCCAGGGCGCGCTGATGGTCAACGTGGCACAGAATCCATCGCAGCTGAGCCAGACCACCCGCTTCGGCGCCCGCGACCACGCTACCGCCGACGTGGTCGGCCTCGGCCTGCGCCGCCTGGCCAAGCAGGATCCGGAAAAGGCCATCAGCCTGCTCGACTACTACAGCTCGGTGCTGCCCTTCTCCAGCGACGAGAAAGTCTCCATCGCCCGCGAGATCGGCCTGAGCCTGGCGCGTCGCTATGACCCGCGCGCGCTGCCGATGATGGTCAAGTACGACCCGCAACTGCGCGACGACACCGTCACCGAGTGGCGCCTGCGCCTGCTGCTGCGCCTGGGCCGCTGGGAAGAAGCCTACGAGCTGACCCGCGCCCTGCCGCCGTCGCTGGCCGAGACCAATCGCTGGAAATACTGGCAGGCGCGCTCGCTGCAACTGGCGCAGCCGCAGAACAAGCAGGCCGTCAGCCTGTACCAGCCGGTGGCCAGCGAGCGTGACTTCTACGGCTTCCTGGCCGCTGACCGGATCAACGCTCCCTACCAGTTGAACAACCGCCCGGTATCGCTGGACGCGGCGACGATGCAGCGCGTGCGCAACGCGCCGAGCACCCGCCGCGCCCTGGAGTTCTACGCCCGTGGCGAGATCATCAATGCCCGCCGCGAGTGGTACCACGCTGCCCGCCACTTGAGCCACGACGAGCTGCTGGCCCAGGCGAAGATCGCCTACGACATGCAGTGGTACTTCCCGGCCATCCGCGCGATCAGCCAGGCCAAGTACTGGGACGACCTCGATATCCGCTTCCCCATGGCCTACCGCAACACCCTGGTGCGCGAGGCGCGCAACCGCGGCCTGCACTCCAGCTGGGTATTCGCCATCACCCGCCAGGAAAGCGCCTTCATGTCCGATGCGCGTTCCGGCGTCGGCGCCACCGGCCTGATGCAACTGATGCCGGCCACCGCCAAGGAGACTTCACGCAAGTTCGGCATCCCGTTGGCCTCGCCGCAGCAGCTGATCGTGCCGGATGTGAACATCCAGCTCGGCGCCGCCTACCTGAGCCAGGTGCACGGTCAGTTCAACGGCAACCGCGTGCTCGCCACCGCCGCCTACAACGCCGGCCCCGGCCGCGTGCGCCAGTGGCTGAAGGATGCACGTCACCTGGCCTTCGACGTCTGGGTCGAGACCATTCCGTTCGATGAGACCCGCGCCTACGTGCAGAACGTGCTGTCCTACGCGGTGATCTACGGGCAGAAGCTCAACGCGCCGCAACCCATTGTCGACTGGCACGAACGCTTCTTTGACGAACTCTGATCCCTCCCCCGCCCGGCATCCGCCGGGCGGTTTTCATTTCCTAAGGAAAAAGGAAATTTCCATGCGCAAGACCGTTCTCTCCCTGACCATGCTCGCCGCCGGCCTGCTCAGTGCCAACCTCGCCCTGGCCGCCTGCGAGAAGCCGCGCAACGCCTTCGACAGCGTGTACTGCCTGAGTACCGAATACGCCCAGGTCGACCGCGAGCTGAACAATGAATTCGGCACCCTGCGCAAGATGCTCAACGACGGGCAGAAGGCTGCGCTGAAGAAGAGCCAGATCGCCTGGATCAAGGACCGCGACGCCCAGTGCAGCTACGAGCGCGACGGCGGCTACTTCGTCAATCTGCAGTGCGCGGTGGACAAGACCAACGAGCGCCTGGCCGTGCTGCGCGAGCGTGAGCGCGAGTGCCAGAGCACCGGTTGCGTCGAGGCCAAGCTGTAAGACCAGCCCCAGGGCCCGACTGAGCAAGGCATTGGCGATGGGCTCGGTGTAACGGCGTACAACCGCCGACGGTTGTACGCCCTGCGGCTATCTGTAGGAGCGAGCTTGCTCGCGAACCGCCCCAACGCCAGAGCTGCCGGCGAGTCTGTTCGCGAGCAAGCTCGCTCCTACAAAAGATGTTCATCCAAGCGTTGGAAGCAAGGGCGCACAACGCTCCACGTTATGCGCCGCCGGGCCTTGGCCATGCCCTACTCCAGGACTTCCACGTCCATGCCCACGCGCAGCTCGCCGCTGTTCAGGGCAATCAGGTTCTGGCCGAACAGCGCATCGCCGTTGACGTTACGGTACTGGAGCAGCGTCGCCAGCGGCTGACGCTCCGGGTCGCGCTCTCCGGTATGCGGGTCGATGGTGGTGAGGATGCAGCGCGAGCAGGGCTTGGCCACCTTGAAGGTAACCTCGCCAATGCGAATGCGCTTCCAGCCATCTTCGGCAAAGGGTTCAGCGCCAGTGACCACCAGGTTCGGGCGGAAGCGCAGCATTTCCAGCGGGCGGCCAACTTTGGCAGACAGGTCGTCCAGCGACCCCTGGCCGATCAGCAGCAGTGGGAAACCATCCGCGAAGTGCACATGCTCGCCGGGCTCGGCGTAGGCCGTATCCACCTGACGCGCACGCTGCTCCGGCATCTGCACCAAACGCACGTCCCGACCGAGGAAAGCGCTCAGCCACTGGGCGGCGGCATCGCCCGCATCGGGCACCTGCAGCATGTCGCGCCAGATCAGCACGCCGCGCAGGTTATCGTCGCTGCCCGGCACGTCCACCAGCAGGTCATCCATGCCGGGGGCGCGCAAGCGCAAGGCGGCGAAGCCGTCCTGCCAGCGTGCCTCGATGCGACCCATCTGCGGCAGCAGCCGCTGAGTGAGGAAGCGTCCATTGGCGGCATCTACCACCATCCAGCGTCGATCCCCTTCCAGACCGAGGGCGTCCAGTCGGACGGCTTCCAGGGGCTCATAGGCGGTGGATTTGACCGGGTAGCGGTAGAGCTCGCTCAGACTGAACATCGGAAGCTTCCTTTCATGCGGGCGAAAGCGACCTTATACGGTGTGGGACGGGCGTCTAGCAATGGGGCACTGCGATCGCGGGCATGGCTCCAGATGAATTCCCGGGCGCGCCGAGCTCCTTATCCGGCGCAATAAAAAACCGCGGCCCTGGGGCCGCGGTTTTTTGTTTACCGCTGAAGCATCGATCAGTGGACCAGGATCGAAGCCTTCTTCTGACGCACCTTCTCCGGGTTGATCAGGAAGCGCGCCAGCGCCGGCAGCAACCAGAGGGCACCGAACATGTTCCACAGGAGCATGAAGGTCAGCATCAGGCCCATGTCTGCCTGGAACTTGATCGCCGAGAAGATCCAGGTTGCAACGCCGATGGCCAGGCACAGGCCAGTGAACAGCACGGCTTTACCGGTGGACTTCAGGGTCTCGTAGTAGGCCTCCTGCAGGGACAGCCCCTGGCGCAGGAAGGACTCCAGGCGGGTGTAGATGTAGATGCCGTAGTCCACGCCGATACCCACGCCCAGCGCGATCACCGGCAGGGTCGCCACCTTCACGCCGATGCCCAGGGTGGCCATCAGCGCGTTGCCCAGCACCGAGGTGAGGATCAGCGGCAGCACGATGCACAGGGTAGCGGCGAAGGAGCGGAAGGTGATCAGGCACATCACCGCCACGCAGATGTACACCAGGATCAGGATGGTCAGTTCCGAGTGCTTGATCACGTCGTTGGTGGCGGCCTCGATACCGGCGTTACCGGCGGCGAGCTTGAACTTCAGGTCGTCCTTCTCGTTGGCCTTGGCGAAGTCCTGCACGACGGCCACGGCACGGTCGAGGGTCTCGGCCTTGTGGTCGTTGAGGAACACCAGCAGGGGCGCCAGCGAGCAGTTGCTGTTGAACAGGCCTTCGGCGCGGCTGATGGAGTTGTTCAGCACGTCCTGGTTGCGCGACAGCGACTCCCACTTCAGGTTGCCTTCGTTCATGCCCTTGATCATCTGCTTGGAGACGGTGACCAGGGAAATGGCCGACTGCACGCCCTGGGTGTTCTCCAGGCGCCAGGCCAGCTCGTCGATGGCAGACAGGGTCTTGTGGGTGGAGCAACCTTCGGCTTCGGACGCCACCATCACCACCAGCACGTCGGAGCTGGTCGAATAGTTGCGGATGATGAAGTCGTTGTCCAGGTTGTAGCGCGAGTCCGGACGCAGCTCCGGCGCGCCCTGGTCGAGGTCACCGATCTTCAGGTGATGCCCCTGCCACATGCCGCCGGCGAACATCGCCAGGGCGATGACCACGGAGATCGGCGCCACGGACGGGCTGGCGAAGTTGGACAGCGCGCGCCAGAAGGGATGGTCGCGCACGGCGTCTTCCTTGCTGCGCTGCACCGCCTTCTTGCTGATGCCGATGTAGGAGATGGCGACCGGCAGCAGGATCAGGTTGGTGAACACGATCACCGCCACGCCGATGGAGGCGCCGATGGCCAGCTCGCGGATCACGCCGATGTCGATCACCAGCAGGGTGATGAAGCCGACGGCGTCCGCGAGGATGGCGATCATGCCCGGCAGGAACAGCTGGCGGAAGGTACGGCGAGCAGCCAGCAGCGGGGTTTCCGCGTCACTGGACTGCAGGGCGATACCGTTGATCTTCTGCACGCCGTGGGAAATACCGATGGCGAAGATCAGGAATGGCACCAGCATCGAGTACGGGTCCAGCCCGAAGCCGATGATATGCAGCAGACCCAGCTGCCAGATCACCGCCACCAGGGTGGTGGACAGCACGGCGATGGTGGAGCGCACGCACTTGGTGAACCACAGCAGCAGCACCAGAGTGATGACGAAGCAGATGCCGAAGAAGCCGACCACCATCAGCAGGCCGTCGATCAGGTCACCGACCTTCTTGGCGAAGCCGGTGATGTGGATCTTCACGTTGGGGTTCTGCAGCTGGTACTTGTCGCGGATCTTCTCTTCCAGCTCATGGGAGAACTGGCGGTAGTCCAGCTTCATCAGCTTGCCCTGGTCCTTCGGGTCCGGATAGACCTCCAGCAGCGGCACATCGACGATGCTCGACTTGAAGTTGTTGGCCACCAGGCGGCCGATCTGGCCGGACTTGAGCACGTTGTTGCGCAGCAGGTCCAGGGCCTTGGCGGAACCGTCGTAGGTCTGCGGGATCACTTCACCACCGGCGAAGCCTTCCTCGGTCACTTCGGTCCAGCGCACGCTCGGGCTCCACAGCGACTTCATGCCGGAGCGGTCGACGCCGGGGATGTAGAAGACCTCGTCATGGATCTGCCGCAGCGTCTCCATGTATTCCTTGGTGAAGATGTCGCCGTTCACCGCTTCCACCGAAATGCGCACGGTGTTGCCGAGGTTGGCCAGGTCGTTGCGGTGCTCCAGCATGTTCTGGATGAACGGGTGCTGCAGCGGAATCATCTTCTCGAAGCTGGTGGACGGGCGCACTTGCGTGGCCGACCAGGCGAGGAAGACAGTCACCAGCAGGCACGCGATGATCACGAACGGCCGGTGGGTGAAGATGATGCGTTCCAGGAAAGTCGCCTTGTCCTGTTGATGCTTGTTCAGAGCGTTCATTGCGGCTCCCCGGCTTATTGTTGTTCTGTCAGCTCGGCGCCGGTCGCCGTAGCCAGGTGGATACCGCCCTGGCCGACCAGGACCAGGTTGCCATTGCCGGCCGCGCTCACGCCCGCGAGGGACAGGCGGTCCGGACGGTTGACGACACTGAAGCTCACGCCGTCGTCCTTGCTCTCCAGTACGCTGCCGCCATGGCCGACGACGACGATGGTGCCGTCATCCAGCAGGCTGCCTTCGGAGAGACCGAACTCCAGCTCGCCGCCATTGGCGGTGGGCAGGCTGACCTGCTGCCAGGTGTCGCCGAAATCGGTGGAGCGGAACAGGTGGCCGCGCAGGCCATAGGCCAGGACGGTGCCGGCGTGGGTAGTGCCGGTGGCGCCGAACAGCGAGCCTTCATAAGGGCCCTGGAGTTTTTCCCAGGTCTCGCCCCAGTCCTTGGAGCGGAACATGCTGCCCGCCTCGCCGACCACGAACAGGCCGGAATCCTTCACCGCCGTAATGGCGTTGAGGTGGAACTGGTCTTCGTTGTCCAGGCGGTCGCTGACATCTTCCCAGCTCTTGCCGCCGTCGGTGGTTTCCAGCAGCGCGCCGTAGGCGCCCACGGCCATGCCGTGGTTCTCGTCCTGGAACCAGATGTCCAGCAGTGGCGCTTCGCGCTTCAGGTCTTCGAACTGACGAGTCCAGGTGGTGCCGCCATCGGTGGTAGCCAGGACCTGGGCGTCATGGCCGACGGCCCAGCCCTTCTTGTCGTTGATGAAGAACACCGAGGTCAGGAGTTGGCGGGTCGGCACGGTGGCCTGGGTCCAGCTCTTGCCTGCGTCGTCGGAATAGAGGATGTGCCCGTGATCACCCACCGCGACCAGACGCTTGCCGGCATGGGCGATGCTCAGCAGCAGGCTGCTGGACGCCTTGGCGGAAATGATCGAGTTGGAGTCGCTGGCGGCGTCCGTTGCGGCAACGGCATGCAGCGGTGCCAGGGACATCATCAGGAAGGAAAACGCGCCGAGCAGGGAAACCGTCTTGCGCGACATCGGGAAGGAGCTTCGCACTCCCGATACGGGCTGCTCGCTCGAAGTGCGCCACAGGGGCTCACGCATATGCCTTTACCTCTTTTTCTTATGCAGGCGGTATGTAGTTTGGAGCTATATAGCCAGCCTTTTCCGGGGCTGACAATTAACGGCACGTTATCTTTTGTTAAGCCCTGGGCGCCTCACTCGAAAGGATGAGTGCATTTTGCCATCTCGCCCGAAAGGCGCGCAGCTGGGGGCTTGCAGCGGGTGGAGCGGTAACACTTTTCCGATTCCAGCTGTTCGCCCAGCCCTCGTGCAGCCTTGCCGGGGAACCTCTTTTTGTAGGAGCGAGCTGGCTCGCGAACGGCGTCATGACGCCGCTTAGGAGCTTGGCGGGTTCGCGAGCAAGCTCGCTCCTACAAAGTCGAGAGCCCTCACCCTCGCCTCTCCCGGCGGAACAGGGTTGGGCGAGGGAAAGCACAGGCAAGGCTTATCCAGAAGACTGTTGCTCCTGCCTGTCCCGGTTTTCCTGCGTACATGAAAAAGCCCGCCAAGGGGCGGGCTTTTTCAGGCATGACACGAACTCAGCGGGTGCCGCGGCGACGCAGTGCGGACGGGCTGAAGTAGGAGTCGTCCGGTACGGCCTGACCGAAGTCGATGGTGCTCGGCTCTTCGTTGTCCAGGTTCTGTACGTGGTAGCGACGGGCCTGCAGATCGTGGAAGGTATCCAGAGCGGTCCAGGTGGTGGGCAGCTCGTAGTAGTTCTTCAGGTAAGCCAGCGAAACACGCCACAGCTCGCCGCGACCGTCGTACTGGTCGACTTCGGCGGCGCCCCAGCTGTCTTCGTCCAGGAACAGCACGCGCTTGGAGTAGATGTGGCGCGAGCCCGGCTTCAGGGTGCCTTCGACGACCCACACGCGGTGCAGTTCGTAGCGGGTGTATTTCGGGTTCAGGTGGTTCGGGGTCAGCAGATCCTTGTACTTAACCTCAGGGCTGGAAACCTTGTAGTTGTTGTACGGGATGTACATTTCCTTCTTGCCGATCAGCTTCCAGTCGTAGCGGTCCGGCGAGCCGTTGAACATGTCGGTGTCGTCGGCGGTACGCAGGCCGTCGGCGGCAGCGATCGGGGTGTCGTAGGCCAGGTTCGGCGCACGGCGCACGCGGCGCTGGCCGGCGTTGTAGCCCCAGGCCTGGCGCGGCTCCTTCACCTGGTCCAGAGTCTCGTGTACCAGTGCGGCACCACCGGCCAGGCGCGCCGGGCTCTTGGTGAACGACAGGTAGTAGAACAGCAGGTTGTTCAGGTCCGAGAAGCTCTTGCCCTGGATGTAGTACTTGAACAGCGCTTCCTGCTGCGAGGTCACCAGCGAGTAGTCACCGTTGCGCTGCACGGCCACTTCGGACGCGCGACGCACGACGTAGGTGCCGCGGTAGCGGGCGATGTGGTTCCACACCGCTTCCACGCCGTTCTGCGGGATCGGGAACGGAATGCCGCCGAAGGCGTCGACGAAACCGTTGCCGCCCTCGGCCAGCTTGGCGCTGGTGGCGTTCTTCTGGGTGTTGTCATACACCCACTGCGGCGCCGAACCACTGCGGCGGCTCGGGTACACCGGCATCTGGAAGGTGTCCGGGTAGGTGGCGAACAGCGCCAGGGTGCCTGGGGTCAGATTGGCCTTGTACTGGTCCAGGTTCGCCTTGGTGATGGTGTACAGCGGCTTGTCGCTGGCGAACGGATCAATGTGGTGCTGGCCTGGTTTGTAGCCGGCCGGCGCCTGGGTGATGCCACCAGTCCAGGCCGGGATGGTGCCGGCAGCGTTGCCGGCCTTTTCCGCGCCCAGCGGGGTCAGGGACGACTGCAGCTTGGCCGCATCCTGCGGGGAAACCGCCGCCAGAGCGCTGCCGGCGGACAGGGCCAGAGCCACGGCGGCGCCGACCAGGGTACGCATGTTGCGCATGTTGCTTCTCCGTGAGGGGCGCGCGACAGCTCGGAGAGCTTGCCGCGCGGCTTTGGATCTAATGGTCGTTAGAACGAGTACTTGACGTTGAAGCCCACGTTGTCGCGGTCGCGTGCGGCGTTGTTCTGCCCGGCGCCGTAGAACTCGGTGTATTGCAGCTCGGCTTCCAGGGCGTTCAGGTAGGTAGCCTTGACGCCCAGGGTGTAGGCCTTGCGGCCTTCGATGAAGTTGCCGGTCTGGTAGGAGTTGCCTTCGAAGTCGTCCTTGTAGACGGCGTAGGGCGAGATGTTCACGCCGGCGAAGACATCGTTCCAGGTACCCGACAGCAGCAGGGTGTAGCCGTAGGCGTTCTTGTTCACCTGATCGTCGCGGTCGTAGCCGGAGATGTAGGCGCCGTTGCCACGGCCGGAGTAGTAGCGGGTGCTGCCGTCATAGGCGGTGTACTGCAGGTCGCTGCCGCGCAGGTGCTCGGAGGCCAGTTCCGCCACACCCATCAGCGAGTCGAAGGACAGCGACGGGCCGAAGTTGTAGATGGTGCCCAACGAGGTGTTGAAGGCCTCGACGCGTTCGTAGTTGTGGATCTGGTCGCGAATCGAAACGTCGCCACCACCGATGTTCACGGTCTTGCCGCTGGCCAGCGCCGGAGCCTGGACCAGCAGGTCGCCGAGCAGGTCGTTGGTGGTGGCGATGCCGATCGGCAGATTCGGGCGGTAGGCCAGCTCGCCGAACACCGAGGCGTCGCCCACGGTGGTGTTGAAGCTGAAGCCGTACATGCGGATGTTCTCGACGTACTCACGACGAGCGTTGACCTGGTTGGCCACGTCCACGGAGGTCGCGCCGTTGACCAGGCTCAGCACCTGGCCGGCCAGGGCATTGCCGCTGCCGGCAGCGCTGACGAGCTGGTCGTAGGAGGTGAAGCCGCCAACGCCAGCCAATTGGTCGAGGTCTACGCCAGCATAATCGCTGTTGAGGTCGGCGTAGATGGTCGGCTCTTTGGAGTGATAGTTGACGAAGTAGAAGCCGAACTCGGTGGAGTTCAGCTCTTCAGCCACATAGTGGAAGGCCACGCCGAACTGACCGTCGTTCTTGGCGTTGATGTCCTTGCCAACGTTGGCGACCTTGAACACGCCATTGGAGTCCAGGTACTGGGTACCCTGCAGGCCGCCCACATGGGCGGCGGAAAGCTGCGGGTAGAGGCTCTGGAACAGCGGGTTGGAGAGCGCGCCCACGGTGGTGTAAGCGGTATTGCCACCATCGGCGAACAGGTCGGTCTCGGAGAAGAAGGTGCCAACCGGGTCGATGCGGGTCTCTTTCCAGTTCCACTGGTAGAAGGCATCCATCGACAGATTGTCGGTCAGGCCGATATTGAAGCTCGCGGCTTCAACCGGCATCAGCACTTCCTTCAGCTCCGAGCCCGGCAGGCGGAACTTGGCGGCGTCCACCGGGTTGGTGGTGTTCACGCCACCACGGTAGAAGATGCCCTCGCCCCAGTTGAATACCTGGCGGCCCAGGCGCGCGGTCAGCGGATGATCGGCCACGTCCCAGTTGCCGTAGACGTAGGCGTCGAGGATCTCGGCGCGGTTGCCGGCGGCGTCGCGGGTCTCGCTGGTGAAGCGATCGCTGTTGGGGTAGGTCTGGCTCGGCTGCGCCGGATGGTTGTTGTCGTAGTAGTCGTTGCGCTTGTCCATGATCTGGGTGTCATAGAAAGCCGAGCCACGTACGAACAGACCGTAGTTCTTGTAGGTCGCTTCCAGGTCGGAAGTGATCTTGTACACCTCGGAAACCAGGCCAGTGTCGAAGTTGCGGTTGCCGTCGTTGCCGTTGATGTCGTTGTTGGTCTTGTCCTGACCCTGCACGCGCCACAGGGCGCCGTAGGACACGGTGCTGTCCAGCGAACCGGTGACTTCGTTATCGAGGAAGCTGAACTCGACCGCCGTTGCCTGGGCAGACATCAGCAGCGGCAGGATACCTGCCAGGGCAAAGCCCGCACGGGCAGGCGCATAACGCAAGACGGGCTTGCGAACTGGGATTTCCATTAGGACTCACTCCATGGACTGATCATTCTTTGGCGGCGCCGCCAGTGCGCGGTACGCCTTGTCAGCCGTTATTCCACGGCCTTGTTGTCGTCGATCTGAAGGAAACTCCCCCAAGGTGCTCGACACGCCTCCCGTCCCAATGGACGGGCAAAGGCTAAGCGGGGTCCGCCGGTGCAACCCCAGTGCCAAGAGCACCGATGCATACGATTCTGCTTACAAAAAATAAAGAAACAGCGCGCTACTTTTTGTGACTGGTCATTCACTGATCAAATCAGGTGGCCGATTGCGCCATTCAGCACGCCAGATGGCGCAATCGGCCCCTGAAGGCGCGACGCAGACACATCGGCGTTTTTCGCTCAATAGCGGGCAGCGATAAGCCAGACGTCGATTAATTTCGATAGGTAACAAAAAGGTGTTACCAACATAAGTTGGTAACACCTTTTCGAACATGGCATGCGCCCCTGGAACGGGGCGCGGCGGGTGTGTTACGCGAGGCTTTTGCTGACCACTTCGTATACATCGCTGGACAGCTCGCCGGACGCCAGGATGCGCTCCAGTTCAGCCTTCATCAGCGCCTGGCGCGCCGCCGCGTACTTGCGCCAGCGGGTCAGCGGCGTCAGCAGGCGCGAAGCGATCTGCGGGTTGAGCGCGTTGAGGGTGATGATCTGGTCGGCCAGGAAGCGGTAGCCGGCGCCGTCCGCGCGATGGAAGTTCACCGCGTTCTGGTTGGCGAAGGCGCCGATCAGCGCGCGGATCTTGTTCGGGTTCTTCAGGGTGAAGGCCGGATGGCTCATCAGCGCCTGTACACGCTCCAGCCCGCCCGGCAGGGTGCAGCCGGCCTGGACGCTGAACCACTGGTCCATCACCAGCGGGTCGTCCTTGAAGTAGTCGGCGAACATCGTCAGTGCTTCGGCCTTTTCACTCTCGAAGGAGGAGTTGACCAGCACCGCGAGCGCGGTCAGGCGCTCGGTCATGTTGTCGCAATCCTTGTACTGCTCCTGGCAGGCGGCGAGCACTTCGGCCTTGCCGCTCTGAATGAGGTAGGACAGCGCGATGTTCTGCAGGCTGCGGCGGGCAATGTGCGAGGCCTCGGCAACGTAGGCGGTCTCGCGGGATTGCTTGCGGTTGGCCTGGTAGCGCTCCCACAGCTGCTCGTGCAGCGCCGCGCCGATCTGCTGGCGGGCAAACTCGCGCGCGGCGTGGATCGCTTCGACATCGGCCACTTCGCTGATCTCGGTGAGGTAGGCCTCGCTGGGCAGCGAAAGCATCTCGGCGACCATGGCCTGATCCAGGCCGGTGTCCAGCAGCAGGGTACGGAAGGCGGTGATCAGGCGCTCATCGAGCACCAGCGTCTCGCCACGCTGGTGCTGGCCGATCAGTTCCTGCAGCACCTGCACGGACAGCTGCTGGCCAGCTTCCCAGCGGTTGAAACCATCCTCGTCATGTTGCATGAGGAACATCAGCTGGTCGCGGTTGTACGGGAAGCTCAGCTTCACCGGCGCGGAGAATCCACGCAGCAGCGACGGCAGCGGCTTCTCGGCGAGACCGACGAAAGTGAAGGACTGCTCGGCCTCGGTCACCTGCAGCACACGGTCGCTGCCGTGGGCATGCTCTTCACCCTGCAGGCGCAGCGACAGGGCGTTGCCGAGCTTGTCGATCAGGCCCATCTGCACGGGAATGACGAAGGGCTGCTTCTCGCTCTGCCCCGGCGTGGCCGGGCAGCTCTGGCGGAAGGTCAGGGTGTAGCTCTGCGCGGCAGCGTCGTAGCTCTCCTCGACCGCCAGACGCGGGGTGCCGGACTGGCTGTACCAGCGCTTGAACTGGGTGAGGTCGACGCCGTTGGCGTCCTCCATGGCCTTGACGAAGTCGTCACAGGTCACTGCCTGGCCATCATGGCGTTCGAAATACAGGTCGGTGCCCTTGCGGAAGCCGTCGGCGCCCAACAGGGTGTGGATCATCCGCACCACTTCCGAACCCTTCTCGTAGACGGTCAGGGTGTAGAAGTTGGAAATCTCGATGAAGGAATCAGGGCGCACCGGGTGCGCCATGGGGCCGGCGTCCTCGGCGAACTGGTTGGTGCGCAGGAAGGCTACGTCCTCGACGCGCTTGACGGTGCGCGAGTTCATGTCGGCGGAGAACTCGCTGTCGCGGAACACGGTGAAGCCTTCCTTGAGCGACAGCTGGAACCAGTCGCGGCAGGTCACGCGGTTGCCCGACCAGTTGTGGAAGTACTCATGCGCCACTACGCCTTCGACACGCTGGTGCGCGGCGTCGGTCGCGGTCTCGGCCTTGGCCAGCACGCAGCTGGAGTTGAAGATGTTGAGGCCCTTGTTCTCCATCGCGCCCATGTTGAAGTCGTTGACCGCGACGATCATGAAGATGTCCAGGTCGTACTCGCGGCCGTAGACCTTCTCGTCCCAGCGCATCGAGTTCTTCAGGCTGTCCATGGCGTGCTGGCACTTGTCGATGTTCTCCGGCTCGACATAGATGCGCAGGGTGACTTCGCGCTCGCTCATGGTGGTGAACTGGTCTTCCACGCACCAGAGGTCGCCGGCGACCAGGGCGAACAGGTAGGCCGGCTTCTTGAACGGGTCCTGCCAGGTCGCCCAGTGACGGCCGCCCTCTTCCGAACCGCTGGCCACCGGGTTGCCGTTGGACAGGAGCACCGGGTACTTGTGCTGCTCGGCCGAGAGCGTGGTGGTGAAGCTGCTCATCACGTCCGGGCGATCGAGGTAGTAGGTGATCTTGCGGAAGCCTTCAGCCTCGCACTGGGTGCAGAACATCTTGCCGGACTTGTACAGGCCTTCGAGCGCGGTGTTGCTTTCCGGGTGGATGCGCACGGTGCTGTCGACGGTGAAAGTCTTCGCCGTCGGCTGCAGGGTCAGGTGGTTTTCGTCGAGCTGGTACTGGCCCGCCGCGAGCGGCTGGTCATCCAGCGCCACTGACAGCAGCTCCAGCTGCTGGCCGTCGAGCACCAGCGGCGGCAGGCCGTCGCCACGCTCGGGGTTGCGGCGCATCACCAGCTGGGCGTGGACCAGGGTGTGGTCCTCGTACAGCTCGAAGGTCAGGTTGGTCTCGTCGATCAGGTACTCGGGCGCCTGATAATCCTTGAGGTAGATGACTTTCGGTTGCTCGGTACGCATGGCTTTTGGCCCCTTGGAAGGCGGCAGGCGAATGGGCCGGCCGGAGGAATACTGACTCTAGCGATTGGGAACGGCGCGGGCGAGTCGGGAACGCATCTATCCCTAGATGCGTTCCTCGCGCCGAAAATTCAATGCAGGTCCGATCAGGCGCTGATGGCCAACTGGTACGCGGTGAACTTGCGCACGTTGATCACGCCGGTATCGAAGATCAGGTACTGACCCTTGATACCCTGCAGGGTACCCTCGACCACCGGCGTCTTGTCCAGATCGAAACTGGTGATCTTGGCCAGGTAGGCCTCCACCGGATAGCTGATCTCGATGGGCGCCATGTCGATCACCGGCTGGATCGCCTGCAGGCCGAAGCGCTGCTGCAGGGCGACGATGCCCTCGGCGCAGGCGTCGAAGATCTGCTCGCGGATGGCCACCAGGTCCAGCGGCTCGGCTTCGCCCTTGAGCAGGGCGCGCCAGTTGGTGCGGTCGGTGACCTGGCTGCGCAGCAGGTCCTCGACGAAGCCCGACTGCTGGCGGGTTGCCACGCGCATGATCGGCAGCGCCTGGCGCGCGCCCTGGTCGATCCAGCGGGTCGGCACCTGGGTGGCGCGGGTGATGCCCACCTTGGCTCCCGAGGAGTTGGCCAGGTAGACCACATGATCGGTCATGCAGAAGCGCTCGCCCCACTCCGGCTCGCGGCAGGAACCGTCCTCGAAGTGGCACTTCTCCGGGCTCATGATACAGCTGTCGCATTGCGCCAGCTTGGTGAAGCACGGGTAGCAGTAACCCTGGGCGAAGCTCTTCTTGGTCTTGCGCCCGCAGTGGCTGCAGAAGATTTCGCCCAGGTATTCCAGGCGCACGGTCTCGCCAATCAGCGGGTTCACCGGAATCTGCGCATCGCCCAGGCGGAAGGCATACTGCACGGGGCTTTCCAGGCGCGCCGACATCTTGTCCAGGGCGCCGCGTCCGATCTCTTGCATCAGTGCAGGGAGTTGGAGGAGAAGATCATGTTCGGGATCGGCTCGGCGTGGGAAGCGCATTCCTGCGGGCCCATGTAGCCGGTACGCTGGTCCTCGGGCAGGTTGTCCATCTCCCAGGCAATCATGGCCTGCAGCGACAGCTCCTTCTGTTCCTGGGACAGCTTGCGGCCGTCTGGCCACTTGCCGATTTCCACGGCCAGCTTGAGGCTCTCGTAGATTTCGGGGGTGATGTTCTCGATCATTTCGGCGAAGGACGACATGGGCCGGCTCCTGCAGGGGAAAAACGAAGCCGGCATTCTACCGGCCCGATGGCTTTGACGCACGAACAGAGGTCAGGCGGTCGGTGATTGCTC
Source organism: Pseudomonas sp. PVC-3-1 (assembly GCF_057444315.1). Classification (NCBI taxonomy): domain Bacteria; kingdom Pseudomonadati; phylum Pseudomonadota; class Gammaproteobacteria; order Pseudomonadales; family Pseudomonadaceae; genus Pseudomonas; species Pseudomonas sp. PVC-3-1. The sequence continues at coordinate 3,077,487 of NZ_CM172023.1, read as the reverse complement.
TTGTGGTGATTGCTCTTGTGTAGGAGCGAGCTTGCTCGCGAACAGGCCCCTGGGATGCTGCGGAGCTAGACGGTTCGCGAGCGAACTCGCTCCTACATAGCCAGAGTCAGGCCGCGCGGCGCCGTGCCAGCAGCCCACCGATCAGGCCACTCAGGCATCCCGCCACCAGCCCACCCACATGTGCGCCGTTGGCGATAGAGCCAAAACCGAGCAGATCAATCACCCCCGACAGGCATACCAGCAGCCAGATCAGCATCATCGCCACCACGCCCTTGGGCAGGTGGTAGGCCGGCGTTGGCGCCACGCGCTGGAAGATCCAGCAGTGGCCGAGCAGACCATAGAGCACACCGGACAACCCGCCGAACAGGCTTGGCCCGCTCACAGCGTACTGCACCAGGTTCGACACCAGGCCAAAGCCCAGGCTCAACCCCAGCAGCAACCATGGGCCCTGGCGATACTCGATGCGCCGGCCCAGCTCCCAGTACCACATGGCATTCATCGCCAGGTGCAGCCAGCCGAAGTGGATCAGCATGGGCGTGAACAGACGCCACCACTGGCCCTGCGCCAGCGAGTCGGACAGCGGATAGAACAGCGCGCGGTCCTCGCCGACCATCTGGAAATTCTGGAAGGTGAACCAGCGCAGCGTCTCCGGCGAAGTCCCCAGCAGGGTGATGGCCGCCACCACAAAGGTCACCAACAGCACCACCGCAGTCATCCGGCTCATCCGCAGTTGCTGGACAAAACCCGGCCCGCGGCGCTGGGGTTCGGCCTGCACGGCGAACTCCGGGTCGCCCTGCGGATAGCGCTGGTAAAGGCTGCGAACCTGCTCGGCCAGTTGAGAGTTGGGCACCCAGAGCACCTGTTCACCGGCCTCTTCGCTGACCCGAAACGGCACGTTCAGCCGTCGCAGCAAGCCAACGAATTCACCCAGATCGACTGCCGCCGGCAACCGCATCGCTTCAATGGCACTCACTCATCGCCCTCCGCACGCTTCACATCCACCCAAACGAACTTGTTGCGGTCCAGCCGCGTTTCCTCGTCCAGCCGATAGGCCGCGAGCTTGCCGTACATCACCGCGCTGTAGTCCAGGCAGGCAAGGTTCGGGCGGATAGGTGCCGGGGTGCCACGCCGCCAGTAGTGGCCGACGAACAACAGTGGTTCGTCGGCGCCGTAGGTCAGCAGGCGGGATTTCTGGTCTTCGCTCAGGCGCTCGCTGGCCACTTCGTCGGGCAACGCGTCGGGCTGGAACACGATGTCGCCGTAGGTCTCCGGCGCGCGGTCCTCTGCCCAGAACTTGGTGCGAAAGAAGGCGCGGGTAAAGCCGTCGCTGCCGGTCAGGGTCAGGCCGTTGGGCAGGCGCATATCCGTGCCGCGCAGCAGGCGGTCGCAGGCCTGCTGGGCGAAGCTGCCCGGCTCGGCGGTGGCCATGAGGAAGGTTTCGTCGATGCGTCCGTCCGGGAACTGCTGGCGCAGCGCCTCGATCACGTCGTGATCCCAGCAGGCGTGGACCATGCGGAAGCGCCCGGCATCGAGGAACAGCGGCATCTCCTGGAACCAGCCGAGAAAGTCGCGCCAGTCCGCCGGGTGGCCTTCGAACTGCTCCAGCGTCTCGCGGATCAGCCGGGCATGGCGCGGCGTGTGCTCGCGCACGTACTGGCGGCCGCTGCCTGGCGCGGCGGGGGTAGACCAGCCCAGGGCATTGAACTCGTGGTTGCCCATGATGCACAGCGCCTCGCCAGCGGCGACCATGTCGTGCACCCGATGCAGCGCCTCGCGGATCCGCGGGCCGCGGTCGATGATGTCGCCGAGGAACAGCGCCTGGCGCCGTGCATGTCGCCACACGCCACCCTGCGATCGATAACCGAGGCGCTCCAGCAGGTGGTCGAGGGTGTGCGCGCAGCCGTGGATATCGCCGATCAGGTCATAGCCGCGAGCGGGGTCGAGTTCCATCACTCGCTGCTCCCGAGGCGGCTGCCCCAGCCCAGCTTGGTCCGGCAGACCTCGTAGTAGTTGTGGTCGATGGGGTGGATCAGGCGCAGCTTCTGCGGCTTCTTGCTCACCGTGACGGTGTCGCCCGGCGCACAGGTGAAGTGGTTCTGGCCGTCACAGGAAACCTGCGGGTAGATCTGCATGTTGGGCGAGACGACGATCTTCAGCTCACTGTTGCCGTCCACCACAATGGGCCGACTGGAGAGCATGTGCGGGTACATCGGCACGACCACGATGGCATCCAGCTTGGGATGCATGATCGGCCCGCCGGCGGAGAGCGCGTAGGCAGTCGAGCCGGTCGGCGTGGCGACGATCAGGCCGTCGGCCTTCTGGCTGCAGACGAACTGACCGTCGATATACAGCTCGAACTCGATCATCCGCGTGGACTTGCCGGGGTGCAGCACCACGTCGTTCAGCGCATCACCCTGGCCGATGGATTCGCCATGGCGGCGCACCAGGGCGTCGAGCAGGAAGCGGCTCTCGACGATGTACTGGCCGCCGAGCACTTCGGCGACCTTGGTCTCCAGCTCGTCGGGGCGGATATCGGTGAGGAAGCCCAGGCTGCCGCGGTTGATCCCCAGTACCGGCACCTTGTGCCGCGCCAGGGCGCGCGCGGCGCCGAGCATGCTGCCGTCGCCGCCAACCACGATCACAAGGTCGCAGATCTCGCCCATGATCTTTCGCGAGCAGGTCTGCAGGCCGTGGCCCGGCAGCACCTCGGCAATGGTGTCCTCGAGGATCACGTGCAGGTGGCGCTCGGTGAGGAATTTCTTCAGCCGACGGATGGTTTCCAGAACCTGGGTGCTGCCCAGGCGGCCGATAATGCCGATATTGCGAAAGGGTTCCATGGGACTCCGGACGGCTTTGCGGTGCTCGAATATCGGAATTATGGGCGAAAGGCGGAAGCAGCGGCAAACCGCAGCGTGGCCGGAACGAGTCTGTAGCGGCTAGGCTTGGGGCATGACCGACTCCACCGCCCTGCTCGACGAGCTGCTGATCGACCTGCGCCAGCCGCAGGTCCGCGACCTCGCCTGGACGCTGCTCTCCCCGCCCCTGCTGCAGCCTGGCAGCCCCGCACTGCGCCACCCGCTGAATGCCAGTCGCTGGTACTCACGGCCCGCACTGCTGGCCGACTGGCTGCGCGACCAGGAACGGTCGCCAGGCGAACTGGTGGCGCAGCTGGAATCCGCGCCGCACCAGCGTCTGGGGCGCTACTACGAGCGCCTCTGGCAATACGCTCTGGAGCGTGCCCCTGACCTGCGCCTGCTGGCGGCGAACCTGCCGGTGCGCGACAACGGCCAGACCCTCGGCGAGCTGGACCTGCTGCTGGAAGACGACGACGGACTGCACCACCTGGAGCTGGCCATCAAGCTCTACCTAGGCCCCAGTGACGACGGCCCCGACTCCTGGCTCGGTCCAGGCGCCGAAGACCATCTGCTGCGCAAGATCGAGCACTTCTACCAGCACCAGTTGCCGCTCTCCTCCACCGCCGAAGGGCTGGCCGTGGTCCGGGAGCACAGCGATGCCGCGCCCTCCGCCAGCCTCTGGCTGGGCGGCTACCTGTTCTACTCCTGGCCCACGCCCTGCCCGCCGCCCGCCGGCGCCAGCGACAACCACCAACGCGGCCGCTGGCTGCACCGACGCGCCTGGCCGGCCTACCAGGCACAGCATCCGCATGGCTGGCAGGCGCTGTCGCGCAAGGGCTGGCTATCCCCAGCCGCCGAGGATGAATGCTGGAGTACGGAGCGCTTCGCCACTTGGCTGGCGGAACTGCCGGAAGACGGCTTCCCGCAAATGCTGGTGCGCATGGAGTTCCGCCAGGGGCGCTGGCGGGAACAGGAGCGCCTGTTCCTGGTGGGTGACCGCTGGCCGCGGGTGCACAGCGGCTATTCCCGCTGAGCGGCCAGCGCCTTCAGTTTCTCGGCCAGAGCCCGGCGCCCCTGCAGGCCCCCGGTGTGGATCGCAACAATACGAGTGCGCCGCGCGATACGTCCGGCGGCGATCTCCTCACGTAGCGCCAGCAGCAACTTGCCGGTATACAACGGCTCCAGCGGCACGCCGCATTCGGCTTCGGCCGCGAGAATGAAGCGTGCCAGCGTCGGGTCGATCCGCGCGAAGCCGCCACGGCTGGCGTCGATCAGGCGGTATCCGCTATCGCTCACACCCGCCTCGCCCAGCAACTCGCGCACCTGTGTTTCGACGCCATGTCCCGGCGGCACCGCCATGGCGCCAACCACCGGATGCGCACCGTCCTCGCCGAGCACCAGACCGGCCAGGGTCGTGCCGGTGCCGCAAGCCACCCAGAGCTGCTGATACTCCTCCCAGCCAAGGGCGCCGAGCTGTTGGCGAACCAGCTCGACCAGTGGCGAGCAACCTTGCGCGCCAAGGAGTCCGCCGCCGCCCTCGCCGACCGCCAGCAACTGGGAATAGCGCTGGCGCCACGGCGCCCAGAAATCCGCATCGTGACGCCGACGATAGCCGCCGTAGCCGAGCCAGTGGAGCCGCATGCCGAGCTGGCGCAGATCAGCCACCGTGGGATTGTCCTGCTCGTCCCCGCGCAACAACCCGACGGTCTCGAAGCCGAACCGCGCGCCGGCCGCCGCTACCGCATGCAGATGATTGGAATGGGCGCCGCCCAAGGTCATCACACCGCCCAAACCGAGGTCGGCGGCCTGCTGGAGGTAGGGCGCGAGCTTGAACCACTTGTTGCCGGAGACCAGCGAATCCACCAGGTCCAGGCGCAACAACGCCAGCTCGACGCCGGCGCGGTCGAGCCAATGCAGGTGGACGCGTTGCAGGGGAGCTTCGGGGCGCCAGTCGGGAAACCGCAAGGCGCCCCGGTCAGCCTGTGGTGACGCTGCGCAGTCGGCCGGCGGTCTTGTGTCGGGAGCAGCAGTTGCTGTCGCCTTCGACAAAGCGGCCGGGGGTTTCCACGCGATCGATGGGCATGGCGCAGCGCTCGCCGTTGGACAGTCGTCCTTCACAGGCGGGTTGCTGGTAATGGGCGAGCCAGCTGCGGTACTGGTCTTCGGCAACGAAGCACTTGGCCGCAGCATAAGCCATGGGGTTTTCCTGGTAACGGGCGACATCCTGCAGCGACAGGGTCAGATGACCGGCGCCGGGATGGTACACCACGAAGATCACCCCCAGGCCAGCCAGACGCTCCAGCACCGAGCCATCGGCCGCCTTGGTCGACAGCGCATCCAGCTCCAGGCGCAGCCCCTCGGCACCCTGCTGAAGTTGCGCGGCGACTTCGCGCAACTGAGTGGTTTCCTCGCGCAGTTGCTCAGCTTCCTTGCGCAGTTGCTGATTCTCCAGCTGCAGTTGCTGATCCAGCTCGTTGCGATAACCCAGCTCGACATCGCGGACGGAAATCTGCTCCTTGTAGCGAGCCTCCAGGCTGGCCATACGGGTGCGTGACTCTTCCTCGATCTGTTGGCGCAACTGCTCCAGCTCGTCGCGGCCGCTCTGTTCGATATGGCGCAGTTGCGCGGTCAGTTCCTCGCGCCCGCGCTGGAAGCCATTGGCCTGACCATCCAGTTCACGGCGCAGGCCGGCATTGATTTCTTCCTCGCGCTTGATGCCTTCGCGCAGCGCGGCCAGTTCGGCCTGCAGCACCTTGACCTGCTCCTGCGCACCGAGCTTCAGGCGGCTGAGCTCCTGCTCGTGCTGCTGGCTGACCTGCGACAGGCGGGCGTCATGCTGACCGAGCAACTCAGCAGTCTTCTGCTGGTGCTCCTCGAGCATCGCGCGGGCCAGCTTCTCGGCCTCTTCGCGGGACTCTTCAGCGGGCGCATACCACTGGTGCTCGTCAGCCATCTGCAGGCGCGCCAGCTCCACGGCGGCCGGTTCTTCCTCCACCAGCACGCCAAGGTTGTTGCGCTTGATCGATTCCCGCAGTTGCACCAGATGGTTCTGGCTGGCGTCCAGGGTCGGGTCCCACAAATGCATCTGATGCCAGGACACCGGGCACTGGCTGCGGCAAGCGAGGCGAATGGGACCGGCGCCCATATCAGGCCCGCGGCCGGCGCGATCGGCCAGGTTGCGCAGTGGCAGGTTCCAGCCGCGGTCAGCCTCGCCCTTCTCGTCGAAGTCCAGGTAGAAGAACACCACCGCCTTGACCAGCAGGCGCGGGTTGATCAGCACATAGGCGAGCTGCATCTGCTGATCGGCGTATTCCGGCATCTGCACGACGTTGTCGAGCAGCGCCTCGAATTCGGGGTAGAGCATTTCCCTGCAGACGCCACGGTCATTGAAGAAGACCACGGCTTCCACCATTTGAGGCTTCTTCTGCATGCTCATCGATTGACCTCTGGGCTCGTGCGGGAGGAAGTCTGGAAAAAGGGTCTGTCAGAATTGCAGCACCCAGATGGCGGGAAAATCCCGACATCCGAGCAAGTCTAGGGGAATTAATGTCGCAGGCAATGTGACTCGGTTGGCACCCGCCCCGGCGGTCAGGCCGGGCGGTTAACTGGCTGGATAATTCTGTGACGCGGTTGGATTTTCGAAAGGATATCCGGGCCCGGAAGGGAACTTTTCCGGGCCCGGTTTTGAGACCTGAATCTGAGCCGGCTCAGGTCTCAAGCACTTCAGATTTCGGCAGCGAGGCGCGAGCCCTGGTTGATGGCGCGCTTGGCGTCCAGCTCGGCAGCCACGTCGGCGCCACCGATCAGGTGCACACTCTGGCCGGCAGCGACCAGGCCGTCATGCAGCTCGCGCAGCGGGTCCTGGCCGGCGCAGACGACCACGGTATCCACCGGCAGCACCTGCGGCTCGCCGCCGGCGATGCTGATGTGCAGGCCGTCGTTGTCGACCTTGAGGTATTCGACGCTGTTGAGCATCTGAACCTGCTTGTTCTTCAGGCCGGTGCGGTGGATCCAGCCGGTGGTCTTGCCCAGGCCGTCGCCGACCTTGGACTTCTTGCGCTGCAGCAGGAATACCTGGCGCGCCGCGGCGTGCGGATGAGCCTGGATGCCAGCGATGCCACCACGGGCTTCCAGGTTCTCGTCGATGCCCCACTCCTGCCAGAAGGCATGGCGGTCCAGGCTGGTGGATTCGCCGGCATGGGTGATGTATTCGGAAACGTCGAAGCCAATCCCGCCGGCGCCGATCACGGCGGCAGACTTGCCGACCGGCTTGCGCTCGAGGATGGCGTCCAGGTAGCTGATCACCTTGGCGTTCTCGATACCCGGGATCGCTGGAGTGCGCGGCACGATGCCGGTCGCCAGGATGATCTCGTCGAAGCCGCCCTTGACCAGGTCATCGACACTGACGCGGGTGTTCAGGCGCAGGGCGACGCCGGTGGTTTCCACCTTGCGCTTGAAGTAGCGCAGGGTCTCGTAGAACTCTTCCTTGCCCGGCACGCGCTTGGCAACGTTGAACTGCCCACCGATCTCGCTGGCGGCGTCAAACAGCGTCACTTCATGGCCGCGCTCGGCCGCCACGGTGGCAGCGGACAGCCCGGCGGGGCCGGCGCCAACCACGGCGATCTTCTTCACGTGGGTGGTCGGGATGTAATTCAGCTCAGTCTCATGGCAGGCGCGCGGGTTCACCAGGCAGCTGGTCAGCTTGCCGCCGAAGGTGTGGTCCAGGCAGGCCTGGTTGCAGCCGATGCAGGTGTTGATCTCGTCCGCGCGGCCTTCGGCAGCCTTGTTGACGAAGTCCGGGTCGGCAAGGAACGGGCGGGCCATGGAGACCATATCGGCGTCGCCTTCGGCCAGCACCTGCTCGGCCACTTCCGGAGTATTGATGCGGTTGGTGGTGACCAGCGGGATGCCGATCTCGCCACGCAGCTTCGCGGTGACCTTGGTGAAGGCCGCGCGCGGCACCTTGGTGGCGATGGTCGGGATACGCGCCTCGTGCCAGCCGATGCCGGTGTTGATGATGGTGGCGCCGGCCTTTTCGATGGCCTTGGCCAGCAGGACGATCTCGTCCCAGGTGCTGCCGCCTTCCACCAGGTCGAGCATCGACAGGCGATAGATGATGATGAAGTTCGGGCCCACGGCCTCGCGTACGCGGCGGACGATTTCCACCGGCAGGCGCATGCGGTTCTCGTAGCTGCCACCCCAGCGATCGGTGCGGTGGTTGGTGTGGGCGGCGAGGAACTGGTTGATGAAGTAGCCTTCAGAACCCATGATCTCGACGCCGTCGTAGCCGGCCACCTGGGCCAGGCTCGAGCAATTGACGAAATCGGCGATCTGCTTCTCGATGCCCTCTTCATCCAGTTCGCGTGGCTTGAACGGGTTGATCGGCGCCTGGATAGCGCTGGGCGCGACGGACTTGGGGCTATAGGCGTAACGGCCGGCGTGGAGAATCTGCATGCAGATCTTGCCGCCCGCCTCGTGCACCGCCTGGGTGACGATCTTGTGCTTCTCGGCTTCTTCGGCGGTGCTCAGCTTGGCCGCGCCGGAATAAACGCCACCCTCCTCGTTCGGGCCGATGCCGCCGGTGACCATCAGGCCGACGCCGCCACGGGCGCGCTCGGCAAAGTACGCCGCCATGCGCTCGAAGCCCTGGGGCTTCTCTTCCAGGCCGGTGTGCATGGAGCCCATCAGGGTGCGGTTGCGCAGGGTGGTGAAACCCAGGTCCAGCGGCGCAAGCAGGTGCGGATAAGTGGCGGTCATGATTCCTCCGGCATTCACGGTGATGCCGCGCCCTCAGCCTGCGGAACGGCAAGGCATGGAGCACGGTCGGTATGGGGCAGACTCTAAGGAGCGCACACCGGTCGCTCAATGATCGAAAATGACAAGTTACTGACCAAAGATGACACCCCGTCTTGGCAACGCCCGGCCCAACCCCTACCCTGTGGTGCATCCCATGAGTACCCGTCTTTTATGCGCAAGCTGATCTTCCTCGTCCTGGTGATTCTCTTCGCCGGTTATGCCGGCTGGGCGGAGCGTCGCCCGGTGGGCCATTACCTGTCCGACCTGCGTAGCCAGGTGGCGCTCAACCAGGGCCAGCCGTCCGAGCGCGGCAACCTGCTGGGTGTACAGCCGGAGCTGTTCACCCAGGACTACCAGAGCGTCGAGCGCCTGCACCTGAAGTTCCATGCTTACCTGGCCAAAGCCCGCGACGAAGGGCTGATCAACCCGCGCACCGTGGTGGTCTTTCCCGAGCACGTCGGCACCTGGCTGGTGGCCGCCGGTGAGAAGCCCGAGGTCTACCAGACCGAGCACATGGCCGAGGCCATGGAGTGGATGGCTGCCAGCAACCCGCTGAAACTGGCGCGCGGCTGGCTCGGCGCCAAGGGCGAGGACCGCATGGCCGACGCCCTGTTCCGCATGAAGGCGGTGGACATGGCCCACGACTACCAGACGCTGTTCGGCGGACTGGCAAAGGAATTTGGCGTGACCATCGTCGCCGGCTCCATCGTGTTGCCCAATCCGCGCATCGTTGAAGGCCAGATTCGCACCGGCAACGGCCGCCTCTACAACGTCAGCCAGGTCTTCGGCAGCGACGGCCTGCCGCTGGGCAAGCCGCAGCGCAAGCTGTTCCCCATCGACGACGAGAAAGGCTTCACCCGCGGCGGCGACGCCGACGACCTGCAGGTGCTGCAGACCCCGGCCGGACGTCTGGGCGTGCTGGTCTGCGCCGACAGTTGGTACCCAGCGAGTTACAGCGCGCTGGCCGCGAACAAGCCTGACATCATTGCCGTGCCGGCTTTCCTCACCGGCAACGGCAACTGGAGCAAGCCGTGGAAGGGCTACAACGGCAGCGCGACGCCCAACGACGTGACCCTCAAACCCGGTGAACTCACGGAAGGCGAAGCCTGGGAGCGCCTGGCCCTGGCCGGCCGCCTCGGCGAAAGCGGCGCCCATGCTGGCATCACCGTGTTCCTCCGTGGCCATCTCTGGGATCTGGGCAGCGATGGCCGCAGCCTGGTCGTCAGCGGTAGCAACCATACCCTGGCGCCCGAAGGACCCGGCGCACGCCTGATCAACCTCTGGCTATGACCCGCCCGAGCATGCGCCTCGGCGACCTTTCGGTGGGCTTCGTCCACAGTCTCGCCGACGCCCTGGCAGAAAGCGGCGTCGCCCCCCAACCCCTGCTCCAGCAATACGGTCTGGACGCGGCGCGCCTGGGCGAGCCCGGCGCACGGTTGTCGATCCCCCGCTACATGCGTTTGGGCCACGCGGCCATCCAGCAGAGCGGCGACCCCGCCCTGGGCCTGCGCATGGGTCAGTTGAGCCGACCGAGCCAGAGTGGCCTGGCCGGCGTCACGGCAGCCCAGGCACCCAACCTGCGCGCCGCCGCCCGCGCGCTGATTCGCTTCGAACCGCTCTATGCGCAGAACTATCGCGGCCAGAGCAGCTTCATCGAGGACGCCAGCGGCGCCTGGCTGCGCTTCTACTCCATCAGCCCGTACAACACCTACAACCGCTTCGTGGTGGATTCGGTGCTGGCTGGCTGGGTGAGCATGCTCGGCAGCATCGGCGCGCAGCCGCTGCGCCCGGAGAAGATCGAGATCGAGTATCCGGCGCCGGCCTGGGCATCGCGCTTCGAAGAGATGCTGGGTTGCCCGGTGGAGTTCGGTGCGGCGCACAACCAGTTGCGCCTGGACCAGTCGACCCTGGCTCGCGGCAACCCGGACCACTGCCCGAGCACCTGGCGGCAACTGCTTGATATCTGCGAGAAGGAACTGGAGCAGTTGACCCGCACCCGCAGCCTGCGCGAGCGCGTCGCCCAGCTGCTGGGCCCGATGCTCAACGGTCGCGAACCGGACCTGGAGGAAGTGGCCGCACGGCTCAAGCTGCCAACCTGGACGTTACGTCGCAAGTTGGCCGAGGAAGGCACGCAGTTCCGCAGCATCCTCAACGACACCCGCCGCGACCTGGCGATGATCTACATCCGCGACACCGACCTGGCCTTCGGCGAAATCGCCTACCTGCTTGGTTTCGCCTCGGCGGAAGCCTTCCAGCGCGCCTTCAAGCGCTGGAGCGGGCAGACACCGGGGGAATTCCGCCGCGCCCAGCGCCACAGCGCCTGATCACATCTCCGTGGCGTCGTCGGCCGGCTCCGGCAGATCCTGTTCCACGGCATGCAGCTCCAGCAGTTCTTCCTGATAGTCATCCATTGGCTTTTCTCCTGACCGTTCGATCCGGTTTTAGCAAAGACCACGGGAAAAAAGCTAGACGGCAAAGGTGAACGACCTGTGACAGCGTCTTTCAGAGCGACGACAGGAGTTTTCGGACGGAAACGAAAAAGCCCTCAGGTATTGCTACCTGAGGGCTTTCGAATATGGCGCAGCGGACGGGACTCGAACCCGCGACCCCCGGCGTGACAGGCCGGTATTCTAACCGACTGAACTACCGCTGCGTGTCGGTTGGACTTTCGTCCGGTAAAGCAACCTCCTTGCGCCTGGAGTGAATCACTCAACAAGCTGGTTCGGGGTAGGAACCAAGGAGGGGGAAAATGGCGCAGCGGACGGGACTCGAACCCGCGACCCCCGGCGTGACAGGCCGGTATTCTAACCGACTGAACTACCGCTGCGCGTAACTTGCGAGAGTGGTGGGTGATGACGGGATCGAACCGCCGACCCTCTGCTTGTAAGGCAGATGCTCTCCCAGCTGAGCTAATCACCCTTCGTCTCGAAGTGGGGCGCATTCTACAGCCGGCAGAACCTAAGTCAATGCCCTGATTGAACTTTTTTTTATTTGGCGCGAAAAAAGTTCGGCGCGCCGGTATCGACCAGGGTGCGGACCCGGGTTCGCGAGCGAGCTCGCTCCTACAGGGTCAGCCTATGCCCGCTCTTGTAGGAGCGAGCTTGCTCGCGAACAGCCCAAGTGCAGAACCCCAAAAAGAAAAGGGCGACCCTCGGGCCGCCCTCCTCTGCCACACCCGACTCTCAGTCGAGGTAGATCATCTTGCGCGTCATGCCGCCATCGATCACCAGCTCCTGCCCGGTGACGAAGCCGGTACTCTCACCAACCAGCCAGGCCACCGCTGAAGCGACGTCCTCCACCGTGCCGACGCGGCCGACCAGATGCTGGTCATGGTCCAGTTCGGTCAGCGGTTCGGCCTCGCGCTCGCGCAGGTCGCGGGCGTCGATCCAGCCAGGGGAAATCGCATTGACGCGAATATCCGGACCCAGGCTGCTGGCCAGGGCGTGGGTCAGCGACAGCAGCCCGCCCTTGCTCGCCGCGTAGGCTTCGGAGTTCGGCTCGGACTGATGCGCCCGGGTGGAGGCGATGTTGACGATGGCACCGCCGTGCGCGCGCAGGTACGGCGCACAGTGCTTGGCCAGCAGCATCGGACCGGTGAGGTTCACCGCCAGGGTGCGGTTCCACTCGTTCAGACCCAGGCTTTCCAGCGCGGTGTTGTGCGGCCGGGCGATGGCGGCATTGCTCACCAACGCATCCAGGCGGCCGAACTGACCGATCAGCTCGGCCACAGCCGCAGCGACCTGCCCTTCGCTAGCCACGTCCACCGCGATAAAGCTGGCACGCTCGCCCAACGCCGCCGCCACCTTCGGGCCGCGCTCACGATCGATGTCCGCCAGCACCACCTGCCAGCCCTCGGCCACCAGCCAGGCAGCGACACCCAGGCCGATGCCATGTGCTGCACCGGTGACCAGCACTACCCGGCCGTTGCCCAGGGCGTCCATCACGCTCACAGTGCCGCCAGGCCCCGCGCCAGGTCGGCCTTGATGTCGTCGACATCTTCCAGGCCCACGGCGACACGGATCAGGTTGTCACGGATACCGGCGTTCTCGCGCTCGGCCGGCGACAGTCGACCGTGGGAGGTAGTGGCCGGATGGGCGATGGTGGTCTTGGTGTCACCCAGGTTGGTGGTGATGGAGATCATCCGGGTGGCGTCGATGCAGCGCCACGCCGCGTCCTTTCCGCCCTTCACCTCGAAGCTCACCACCGCGCCGAAGCCCTTCTGCTGACGCTTGGCCAGCTCGTGCTGCGGGTGGCTGGCAAGGCCCGCGTAGTACACGCGCTCCACACCCGGCTGCTGCTCCAGCCACTGCGCAACCTGCTGGGCCGAGGCGCTGTGGGCCTGCATGCGCACGCGCAGGGTTTCCAGGCCTTTGATGAATATCCAGGCGTTGAACGGGCTGAGCGTCGGGCCGGCGGTACGCAGGAAGCCGACAACGGGCTCCATCTGCGCGCGGCGACCGGCAACCACGCCCCCCATGGTACGGCCCTGGCCGTCGATGTACTTGGTCGCGGAGTGGATCACCACGTCAGCGCCGAGCTTCAGCGGCTGCTGCAGCGCGGGGGTGCAGAAGCAGTTATCCACCGCCAGCAGCGCACCCTTGGCATGGGCGATCTCCGCCAGTGCGGCGATATCGACCAGCTCGGCCAGCGGATTGGACGGCGATTCGACGAAGAACAGCTTGGTGTTCGGCTTGCAGGCCGCTTCCCAGGCTTTCAGGTCACTCAGCGGTGGGTAGTCCACCTCGATGCCGAAGCGCTTGAAGTACTTCTCGAACAGGCTGATGGTCGAGCCGAATACGCTGCGCGAGACCAGTACGTGGTCACCGGCGCTGCACAGGCTCATTACCAGGGAGAGGATCGCCGACATGCCAGTGGACGTGGCCACTGCCTGCTCGGCGCCTTCCAGCGCGGCGATGCGCTCCTCGAAAGTGCGCACCGTGGGGTTGGTGTAGCGCGAGTAGACGTTGCCCGGCACTTCACCGGCGAAGCGCGCGGCTGCGTCGGCGGCACTGCGGAACACATAGCTGGAGGTGGTGAACAGGCCCTCGCCGTGTTCGCCCTCCGGGGTGCGGCGTTGCCCGGCGCGTACCGCGAGGGTGTCGAAACCGACGCCCTCCAGGTCGCTGTCCAGCCGGCCGGCTTCCCAATCCTGAGCCATGCCCTGCTCTCCCTATTCGTTTCTAAATCAGTCGTTGTAGAGATCGATGATGGCGCTGACGGCGGCGCCCTTGGTCTTGGTCGCGTCGTTGCGCGCCTGCTCGATCTTGTTCAGATAGGCTTCATCGACGTCGCCGGTGACGTATTCACCGTTGAACACGGCGCAGTCGAAGTGTTCGATCTTGATCTTGCCGCCCTCGGTGGATTCGATCAGGTCCTGCAGGTCCTGATACACCAGCCAGTCGGCACCGATCAGCTCGCCGACTTCCTCGGTGCTGCGGTTGTGCGCGATAAGCTCATGGGCGCTCGGCATGTCGATGCCGTAGACGTTGGGGTAGCGCACCGCCGGGGCGGCGGAGCAGAAGTAGACGTTCTTCGCGCCGGCCTCGCGGGCCATCTGGATGATCTGCTTGCAGGTGGTGCCGCGAACGATGGAGTCGTCCACCAGCATCACGTTCTTGCCGCGGAATTCCAGCTCGATGGCGTTGAGCTTCTGGCGTACCGATTTCTTGCGCGCGGCCTGGCCGGGCATGATGAAGGTACGGCCAATGTAGCGGTTCTTCACGAAACCTTCTCGGAATTTAACGCCCAGGCGGTTGGCCAGTTCCAGGGCCGCGGTACGGCTGGTGTCCGGGATCGGGATAACCACGTCGATGTCGTGATCCGGACGCTCGCGCAGGATCTTGTCAGCCAGCTTCTCGCCCATGCGCAGACGCGCCTTGTAGACCGAGATGCCGTCGATGATGGAGTCCGGGCGGGCGAGGTAGACGTGCTCGAAAATGCACGGCGAGTACTGCGGATTGGCTGCGCACTGACGGGTGTAGAGCTTGCCGTCTTCGGTGATGTACACCGCTTCGCCCGGAGCCAGGTCGCGGATCAGGGTGAAGCCGAGGACGTCCAGGGCAACGCTTTCCGAAGCAATCATGTACTCCACGCCATTTTCGGTGTGACGCTGACCGAAGACGATCGGGCGGATCGCATGGGGATCGCGGAAGCCGACGATACCGTAGCCGGTGATCATCGCCACCACGGCGTAGCCGCCCACGCAACGGGCATGCACGCCGGCCACGGCGGCGAACACGTCTTCCTCGGTGGGCTGCAGCTTGTTGCGCACTGCCAGCTCATGGGCGAACACGTTGAGCAGCACTTCCGAGTCGGAATTGGTGTTCACGTGGCGCAGGTCGGATTCGTAGATTTCCTTGGCCAGTTGCTCGACGTTGGTCAGGTTGCCGTTGTGCGCCAGGGTGATGCCGTACGGCGAGTTGACGTAGAACGGCTGCGCCTCGGCGGAGCTGGAGCTGCCCGCAGTCGGGTAGCGCACGTGACCGATGCCGATCTTGCCGACCAGGCGCTGCATGTGGCGCTGCTGGAAGACGTCACGGACCAGGCCGTTGTCCTTGCGCAGGTACAGACGGTCGTCCTGACAGGTGACAATCCCCGCAGCGTCCTGGCCACGATGCTGGAGAACGGTGAGCGCGTCATAGAGCGCCTGATTGACGTTCGACTTGCCCACGATACCGACGATGCCACACATGCGACGCAACCCCTAGTTGGTGTTCAGGCTAAAACAATTCCATATTCGGCAGTATCCACCGGACCTGCCGTTGCGGCGACGGCTTCCCGTCGCCTGTGCCTGCCCGTCACTGGGCCGGCAGCAAAGACCCCACTCCGGATGGCGGAGTGATGGTCACGCCGGACATCCAATGCCCGGCAAAAGTCAGGATGAAATTCTTCGACCAGTCAGCAACCATCAGGAAATGCGGCATCAGCACCGATTGCTGCCACCACGGATCCTGTTGCACCGGAGCCAGGCTCAGCAGGCCGACCAGCAAAACCACCAGCAGCACGCCACGGGCGCCGCCGAACACCATACCCAGCACACGGTCGGTGCCGGACATGCCGGTCACTCGGACCAACTCGCTGATGAGGAAATTGACGAGTGCGCCCAGCAGCAGCGTGACGACGAAAAGAAGAGCGCAAGCGGCGATGACACGCCCCGAGGGCAGCTGAATGTAGGGTGCGAGATGCTCAGCCAGGGCGCCGCCGAACATCCAGGCGACCGCACCGGCTACGATCCAGGTGACCAGCGACAGGGCTTCCTTGACGAAACCACGGCTCAAGCTGATCAGGCTGGAAATGACGATGATGCCGATCATCGTCCAATCGACCCAGGTAAATGCCACGTTGCGGCCCAGAAACGGAAAGGCCCCGCATTTTAGCAGAGGCCTTCGATTTAGAAGAGCCCCAGTTTGACATGGGGCCGATTGAGAGAAGCTAACGAACGAACTCAGCCGCGCTCAGGCTGGAATCGCACCACGAAACCATTGAGCTTTTGCTGCTTGCCGAGCTGGTCACGCAGGCGATCCGCTTCCGCGCGCTCGACCACCGGGCCGACGAACACCCGATTCATGCCGTCGAAACTGCGCACATAAGCGTTGTAGCCCTGGCTGCGCAGGGACTTCTGCAGTTCATCAGCGCGGGCACGGTTGGACAGGCTGGCCAATTGCACCGACCAGCTCACCGGCAGGTTATTGCTGTCCAGGCGCTGGGCCGGCTGTTGCGCCGGCGCGGCCGGAGCGGCACTGGCCTGAGCAGGCTGCTGAGCGGGCGCAGCAGGCTTGGGCGCAGCTGGCTGCGGGGCCGGAGCCTTGGGCTGAGCGGGCTGGGACTGCTGGGCTGGCAAGCTGGCGATCGGCGCGGAAGGCGCCTGCGCAGCCGCCGTCTCGGCAGGCGGCGCACCATTGTCGACATCCTCGGCCTGCGGCTCGGGGACTTCGGTGGGTTGCACTTCGACGGTGGGCATGGCCGGCGGCTTGGGCATCACCGGCGCCTCGACCACCACCTGGCGTACATCATCCTCGCGGGAGAACAGCATCGGCAGGAAGATCACCGCCAGCGCCAGCAGCACCAGCGCTCCGACTACCCGCTGCTTGAGCCCCTTATCGAGCAACGCCATGCAACAACTCCCCTTAGGTCTACCTTATTGAGCAGCCTTGGCGAGCCACTCCAGGGCATCCGCCACGCTGTAGAACGATCCGAACACCAGAATCTCGTCATCGGTGCTCGCTGCATCGCATTGCGCTACCAACGCCGCGGCGATATCGCCATGGCAACTGACCTGCGCCCCGCGAGCCTGCAATGCCGCCTCCAGCTCTCCAGCGGGACGGCTGCGGCCGGTGGGCAGTGGCGCGACGGCCCAATCCTGCACCAAGCCGAGCACGGGTTCCAGTACGCCGTCGAGATCCTTGTCCGCCAGCAAACCGAACACTGCATGGCGCACACCCTTGGGTGGCGCCGCACGCAGGCGACTGGCCAGGTATTGCGATGCGTGTGGATTATGCCCGACGTCGAGCAGCAAGTGGCGCTCTTCGCCGTGCCATTGCACGGTGCGGCGATCCAGGCGCCCGGTAACGCGGGTGCGCAGCAGCGCAGCGATCAACTGCTCAGGCTGCCACGGCAGGTCCAACAAGGCGTAGACCTGTAAAGCCAGCGCAGCGTTCTCCATCGGCAGATCGAGCAGCGGCAGGTTGTGCAGGCTCAGCGCCTCGCCCGTGGCGGAACGGCCGCGCCAGTGCCAATCGCCCTCGCCCATCGCCAGATCGAAATCGCGACCGCGCAGAACCAGCGGTGAACCGAGCTTGCGCGCCTGCTCCATGATCGGCGCCGGCGGCTCCAGGTCGCCACACACGGCAGGCTTTGTGGCGCGGAAGATACCGGCCTTCTCGAAGGCCACGCTTTCGCGGGTATCCCCCAGCCAGTCGGCGTGATCGATGCCGATGCTGGTGACCACAGCGACGTCCGAGTCGACCAGGTTGACCGCATCCAGGCGGCCGCCCAGGCCGACTTCCAGCACCACGGCATCAAGGTTGGCGCGCTCGAACAGCCAGAAGGCCGCGAGCGTGCCCATCTCGAAGTACGTCAGGGAGATTTCGCCACGGGCCGCCTCGACGGCGGCGAAGGCTTCGCAGAGCGCCTCATCGCTGGCCTCGATGCCATCGATGAGCACGCGCTCGTTGTAGCGCAGCAGGTGCGGCGAGCTGTAGACACCGACGCGCTGCCCCTGCTCACCGAGCATGGCAGCGAGGAAGGCGCAGGTGGAACCCTTGCCGTTGGTGCCGGTGACGGTCACCACGCGGGGCGCGGGGCGCCCCAGGCCAAGCCGGCCAGCTACTTCACGGGAGCGATCCAGCCCCATGTCGATTGCCGTGGGGTGGAGTTGTTCGAGATAGCTGAGCCAGTCGGCAAGGGTACGTTGGGTCATCCTGCGAGCGCGGTACTTGGAGTGTGGGTGAATTTGGCCAGCAGGCTGGCGAGCCGCTGACGCATTTCTGCACGGTGGACGATCATGTCGATGGCGCCGTGCTCCAGCAGGAACTCGCTGCGCTGGAAGCCTTCCGGCAGCTTCTCGCGCACGGTCTGCTCGATCACCCGTGGGCCGGCGAAGCCGATCAGGGCGCGCGGCTCACCGACGATCACATCGCCAAGCATCGCCAGACTCGCGGACACACCGCCGTAGACCGGGTCAGTCAACACGGAGATGAACGGGATACCTTCTTCACGCAGGCGAGCCAGCGCGGCGGAGGTCTTGGCCATCTGCATCAGGGAGATCAGCGCTTCCTGCATGCGCGCGCCACCCGAGGCGGAGAAGCAGATCATCGGGCAACGGTTTTCAAGGGCGTAGTTGGCCGCACGCACGAAGCGCTCGCCAACGATGGAACCCATGGAGCCGCCCATGAAGGAGAACTCGAAGGCACTGACCACGACCGGCATGCCCATCAGCTTGCCGCTCATGGAGATCAGCGCATCCTTCTCGCCGGTGTCTTTCTGCGCGGCGGTCAGGCGATCCTTGTACTTCTTGCTGTCACGGAACTTCAGGCGGTCCACCGGCTCCAGCTCGGCACCCAGTTCCTCGCGACCTTCTTCATCAAGGAAGATATCGATACGCGCGCGGGCGCCGATACGCATGTGGTGATCGCACTTGGGGCAGACGTCGAGGGTCTTTTCCAGCTCCGGGCGGTACAGCACCGCCTCGCAGGACGGGCACTTGTGCCACAGGCCTTCCGGTACCGAGCTCTTCTTTGCCTCGGAACGCATGATGGAAGGGATCAGCTTGTCTACCAGCCAGTTGCTCATGCTCTCGTCTCCAGTGCAGGGGCTCAGCGCGGTGGGCTGCGCAGGCTCCTGAGCAAATTCATCGTCGCGGTTCCGACCTCAAGGATGGAACCCCTCGCAAACAAAGGCGCCGCCTGGGGCGTCACCACGGATACAGCACTCGATGCGGGGCGTCGGTGGGCAGGTCTTCCTGCTGCGACTCCCAGCGCTACCCGCAGGCAGCGACTGGGTAGTGGACGGCGGCAGGCCGCTCGTCGTCACATGAAGATTCCGCGTCACGCCACCGAACGACATTGCGCGATGAAATCGCGGATCTTCTGCGCATCCTTGATGCCCTTGCTCGCCTCCACTCCGCCGCTCACATCCACGGCGTACGGACGCACCTGGGCGATTGCATCGGCCACGTTGCCGACCGTGAGCCCGCCAGCCAGGATCAGCGGACGCTGCACATCCTTCGGCACCAGGGACCAGTCGAAAGCCAGCCCGGTTCCACCGGGAACGCCTTCAACGTAGGTATCCAGGAGGAACCCACTGGCCTGCGGATACTTCGCGATCTGCGCCGCCACATCATCACCGGGCTTCACCCGCAGGGCCTTCATGTAGCGCTTGTGCCAGCCGGAGCAGGCCTCGGGCGTCTCGTCGCCATGGAACTGCAGGATGTCCAGCGGCACCGCATCGAGAATTTCGCCCAGCTCGCAGCGACTGGCATCAACGAACAGCCCAACAGTGCTGACGAACGGCGGCAGCGCGGCAACGATGGCCCGCGCCTGCTGGATGCTCACCGCGCGCGGGCTCTTGGCGTAGAACACCAGACCAATGGCGTCGGCACCCGCCTCGGCGGCGGCCAGGGCATCCTCGACTCGGGTAATACCGCAGATTTTGATGCGAACGGCTGACAAGATGCAGCAACCTTCAGGCAAGTGATCGATCGATGGTAGCAAATGACCCCGGCATCGTCAGCCGACGATATCCGGCAAACTTGAAAGGAAATGTGGCCCCAGGTAGCGCTCGGGCAAGACGAATTCCTCGGGGTATTCCACGCTCACCAGGTACAGCCCGTACGGATGCGCGGTAATGCCGCTGGCACGCCGATCGCGCGCGGCCAGCGCTTCGGCCGCCCATTCCACCGGGCGTTCACCGGCGCCGATGGTCATCAGCATCCCGGCAAAGTTGCGCACCATGTGGTGCAGGAACGCGTTGGCACGGACATCCAGCACAATAAAGCGCCCGTGCTCGATCACCTCCAGATGATGCACCGTTTTCACCGCCGACTTGGCCTGGCACTGCACCGCGCGGAACGAGGTGAAGTCGTGGGTACCGACCAGCGCGCGGGCCGCTTCGCGCATGCGCGAGACATCCAGCGGACGGTGGTTCCAGGTGACCTCTTCGGCCATATGCGCCGGGCGTATCTGGTCGTTGTAGATCACGTAGCGATAGCGCCGCGCCATGGCGGTGAAGCGCGCATGGAAATGCGCCGGCATCACCTTGGCCCAGGTCACGCTGATGTCGCCGGGCAGGTTGGCATTGGTGCCCATGACCCAGGCGATGAGCGAACGCTCGGCGGTGGTGTCGAAATGCACCACCTGCCCGCTTGCGTGCACCAGCGCATCAGTGCGACCCGCACACATCAGCGAAACCGGGTGATCAGCCACCCGGGACAGAGCTTTTTCCAGCGCGCCCTGCACGGTCGGCACACCATTTTCCTGGCGCTGCCAACCGCGATAACGCGAACCTTTGAATTCGACGCCCAGGGCAATCCTGGAAACGCCAACGGCGGCCGATTCGGCCGCCGCTGAGGGTACTGCTTCAATCATCTATCTGGAGCCTTCCGGCTCAGGCGATACGCCCGAGCAATTCGCGCGCTTCCTGCTGCTGGTTGTCGTTACCCTCGGTGAGTACT
The DNA here is from genome assembly GCF_057444315.1 of Pseudomonas sp. PVC-3-1. Taxonomy (NCBI): domain Bacteria; kingdom Pseudomonadati; phylum Pseudomonadota; class Gammaproteobacteria; order Pseudomonadales; family Pseudomonadaceae; genus Pseudomonas; species Pseudomonas sp. PVC-3-1. The sequence continues at coordinate 3,056,667 of NZ_CM172023.1, read as the reverse complement.
TCATCGAGGATGTCGCGGGCGCCTTCAGTGTCACCCATGTCAATGTAGGCACGCGCCAGGTCGAGTTTGGTGGCCGCTTCGTCAGCGCCGGAGAGGAAGTCGAAATCGTCTTCGTCGTCGGCACTCTCGCCCGACAGGTCCAGATCGCTTGCAGCGAAGCTTTCTTCTGCCAGCGACTCGACCGGAGCCTGCGGCTCGTCGTTCTGCGCGGAGAGACGGTCCAGCTCGGCGCTGACCTCATCCAACTGGGCAGCGAAGCTGTCGTCGGCCTTGGCCGGTGCCTGCTCGTCATCCGCCAGGGACAGGTCGAAGTCGTCCGGCAGGTCGTCGGCCTGCGGCGCCTTGCTCTCGATATCCAGGCTGAACTCCTCGGGGCTCACGCCGGACAGCGATGCGGTGTCGTCGTCCAGGCCCAGCAGGAAATCATCTTCCGCCGATGCCAGGGTGGAGGGGCCGTCCTTCTCCAGGTCCTTGTCCAGATCCAGGGAGAAGTCGCTCAGGTCGTCGACCAGCGACGGAGCCTCAACCTTGGCGGCAGGCGCCTCCGGCAGGTCCAGGTCGAAGGCGAAATCGTCCTCGACCTTGGTACTCGGCGCTGCGGCCGGCGAGCCGCCCAGGGTCAGGTCATCATCCAGGTCGAAGCTGCCGAAGGACAGCTCATCGCCCTGCGCGGCGGCCGGAGCGGCAGGCTTGTCGTCGCCCAGCTCCAGATCGTCCAGCGCCAGGTCGAAAGCATCGTCCAGGTCGCCATGGGGCTGCACGGCAGGTTCGACTGCGGCGGCCGGGCTATTGGCAGACGGGCTATCGATGGCGAAATCGTCCAGGCTGAACCCGTCGAGATCGTCGTCGGAAGTCGCTGCGGCCGCGGCCAGACCGCCACCCACAGCCGCCAGGACGACCATGCCCGGGTAGCGGGATTTCAGTTGTTCTACCTGCGGCTCGGCGCCGCCGATCTCACGCAGCTCGTTTTCCTGACGGGCAAAGCCTTCACGGTCACCGATCTCGGCGTAGACCTCCATCAGTTTCAGACGCAGATCGGTGCGCTGCGGCTCGTCGTAGATGGCGCCCTGCAGCAGCTCGGCAGCCTGATTGAAGCGACCATAGGCGATGTAGATGTCTGCCTCGCCCAGCGCATCACTGGTTTGAGCAGCAACGCGCTCCGGAGCAGCCTGTGCCGGGGCGGCAACTTCGGCCGCCTGCGGTACGTCCAGGGTGTCCAGCTCGCTGCCGGCAAGAGTCAGGTCGTCATCGAGATGCGGCTCATCATCACCGGCATAGGCAGCGAGGCTTTCCTGCTCCTTGGCGGCGCGACGGCGGGAAATGATCATCAGCAGGACCAGCAGCGCCAGCAGTGCACTGCCGGCGATGGCGCCCAGCCAGATCGGGTTGGCCAGGACCTCATCGATGAAGCTGGTCTCGGACTGCACGGCCGGCGCTGCCACCGGCGCCGGAGCGGGCTCGGGTTTCTTCGCCTCGGCCGCAGGGGCCGGCGCGACCGGAGCAGGAGCGGGTTGCGGTTGCGCCTCGGCGGCAGGAGCCGGCGGAGTGCCTGCATCGCCAGCGGGAGCCGGCGCGACCGGCTGCTCTGCGGCAGGCGCAGGCGGCGTCACCGGCTGGGCGGCCGAATCGGTGCCCGGCACCGGCACGGCGGCACCATTGGCCGCGGCGCCCTTGTCGCTGCCCAGTTCGCTCTGCAGCTTCGCCAGTTGCGCATCCTTGAGTGCGATGAGCTTCTGCAGCTTGTCCATCTGGCTCTGCAGGTCGGTCATGCGGCCGGTCAGCTCGTCGTTCTCGCGACGGGTGCTGTCGAGGCTTTCCTTGGTGACGGCCAGCTTGTCAGCGACGGCCTGGCCGTCCTTGCTGCCCTTGTCACCGCCCTTGGCCTTGCCGTTCTCGCCGGAGAGCAGACGCAGGCTGTCCTTGGTTTCAGCCTGGGCCGGAGCATTACCGGCGTTGGCGCGAGGCGTGGCATCCAGTTGACGTGCGCCACCGGCAGGCAGGCTGCGGCCTTCGCGCCAGGCGGTGTATTGCTGTTTGACTTCGGTTTCGGCGGTCGGCTGGGTGCGCGCCTTGATCTGCTCGGCATCGGGCAGACGCAGCACCTGGCCACTCTTCAGACGGTTGATGTTGCCGCCGAGGAAAGCATCCGGATTGAGGTCCTGGATCGCCAGCATGGTCTGCTGGACGGAAACGCTGCCATCCGGGCGCGCACGGGCGGCGATTTCCCAGAGGGTGTCATTCTTGCCGGTGCGGTACTCGTTGCCGTCGATGCGGCGCGAGCTCGGAGCGGCTGCAGCCGGGGCGGCGCTGCGGGCAGGCGCCGGAGCGGCAACCGGGCGCGGCGCGGCAGTGGCGGACGGACGCGCCACCGGCGCAGGGACGGCCATCGGCGCGCGCGGCACGGCGGCGGCGGTCTGCGGGGAATACAGTGGCGGGTCGAGCAGCACGGTGTACTCGCGCAGCAGCCGGCCGTTAGGCCACATCACTTCCACGAGGAAGTTCAGGTAGGGTTCCTGCACCGGCCGGTCGGAGGTGACGCGAATGACGCTCTTGCCATTGGGCTTGACGATAGGCGTGAACTTGAGCCCGGTCAGGAAGTACTGACGGTCGACGCCCGCCTTGTTGAAGTCTTCCGGCGATGCCAGCTTCGGGATTACCTCGGCCGCGGACAGATCGCGAACTTCGACCAGGTCGATCTCGGCATCCAGCGGCTGGTTCAGCGCCGAACGCAGGTGGATATCCCCCAACCCCAGCGCATGTGCCATGCCCGAGGTCAGTGCCGAAGCAGCTGCGATTGCCTGCACCAGTTTGCGAAGCCGGACCATATAGTAATCCCTTGTTTTAATAGCTTTTTTCTGGATTAGAACAACGTCTATCGGGCGCCGCTGCCCACTACACCCTCCGTTTTCACGGCGGTGCTCTCCCCTGTCAGCGACGTTCCCGGCCAGTATTGCCAAGCTAGAATACTTCTTCAAATATTCGGTAAGTATCTTTTACAGATAGTGTTTTATCAACAATTCGCCCAAGTTCACAGCATTTAGGGCTGCGCCTTTTCTCACATTATCTGACGCAATCCACAAATTCAGTTCGCACGAATCTGTCAGACCGTTCCGAAGGCGGCCGACATAAACACTATCCTGCCCCTGCGCATCGCCGATGACAGTCGGGTAATCGTCTTCCACCAGCTCGATGCCCTCCGCCGCCTCCAGCGCCGCGGTGACAGCGGACAGGGAAACCGGCGCCGCCGCCTTGATAGATAGCATCAGCGTATCGCCGAAGAACACCGGCGCCAGACTACAGGTCACGCTCAGGCCGTCCTTCAGCTCAGGGAACAGGACAGTGAGCTCGGCCGCGATGCGGCGCTCAACCACCGAATAGCCCTGCTCGTCGACGCCACCCACCTGCGCCAGCATGTTGAAGGCGAACTGGCGGTCCACCAGGCGTGGCTCCAGCGGGCGGGCATTGAGCAGCTCGGCAGTCTGTCGCGCCAACTCCTGCACACCTTCGCGCCCCAGCGCGGAGGCGGACAGGCAGGCACTCACCGTGACCTGGCGAAGCTCCAGCACACCGCGCAATGCCGCAAGCACCTCGGCAACCTCGGCGGCAGGCGCTGCCGGAGCGGCAATCAGAGCAGGAACCTGCAAGGATTCGACGGCATCGCCATTCACGCAGGCTTGAGCCAACAGCGCAGCAGTATTGGTCAACGACGCACCACTCAGATCGATCACGCTGCAGCCAGCCTGGCCGGCGCGAGCGGCGCAATCGGCAGCGGCGTCGGCGCCTACCGAGAGGAAGGCCAGACGCACCTTGGCGAAATCGAAATCATCGAGCTTGCCAACCCGGATGTTGCGTCCGCGGAAGGCCACCGACTTGCCGGCGGATTCGCCACTGGCCAGCAGGTACAGGTTGGCGACAGGGAAGTCACGCTCTTCCAGCAGTTCGACCAAAGCCTCGCCAACGAGTCCAGTGGCGCCAACTACGGCGATGTCGAGTGTTTCAGGCATCGAAGTGTCTCAAATCGGTGGGAAAAGTAGCGCAGCACTTTACTGCCCCCACCGGCGACGAAGCAATCGAGGGCTCCGCCGCCTATCGCCGCAGGTCAGGGCCGCGGCTCACCCCCGGTAGCCTGGGCGGTCAGCGGCGCGGACACCTGGGCGACCTCCCCTGCCGCGGCCTGGGGATTGCCCGCCGCCGGGGCAGCCTGAGCCTTGACGCGATCCTGCTCGGCCAGGCGCGCGATCAGGCCGGCAATCTGCGAGTCCTTCAGTTCGATCAGCTTGTTCAGCTTTTGCGTCTGGCTTTCCAGATCGGAAATCCGGCTACGCAGTTCGTCGCCTTCGCGACGCGCGCTGTCCAGGCCCTCCTGGGCGACGGCCAACTGTTCCGTCTCGACCTTGCCCTTGTCTTTACCCGGCTGACCGGAGACCAGGCGCAGGTTGTCGCGCTCCTCAGCCTTCGCCGGCGCGCTGCCCGCTTCGGCCTTGTGGGTTGCGTCCAGCTGGCGTCCCTGCTGGGCCAGCTGCGGATTGCGCTTGGCCTTCCACTCGGAATTCTGGGTTTCCACGTGCGCCACTGCCTGGGCATGGCTCTGCTCGCGAACCTGCTGCTCGTCGGGCAGGCGCAGCACCTGGCCGACCTTCAGGCGATTGATGTTGCCGTCGACGAAGGCGTCGGGGTTCATCCGCTGGATCGCCGCCATGGTCTGCATGACCGAGACGCCGCTGGACGGGCGATTGCGCGAAGCGATGTCCCACAGCGCATCATTGCGCTGGATGCGATAGCTGTCTGCCGGCACATTGGCCACAGCCGGCGCCAGCGCTTGCATCTGCGGCGCACGAACCGCAGCAACCACCGGTGCGACCGACGGCGGCGTCACCGGGCTGGCCACATAGGTTGGCGGGTCCAGCAGCAAGGTGAATTCACGCACCAGGCGACCCTGCGGCCAGACGACCTGGAGGACGAAGTTCACGTAGGGCTCGCGAATTGGCTTGGACGAGCTGACGTGGATGACACCACGGCCGTTCTTGCCAAGATCGGGGGTGAACTTCAAACCGCTGGTGACGACGTTGCGATCCACGCCCAGGCGCTCGAAGTCCTCTGCCGAGGCGAGGGTCACCAAGACCTCCTCGGAGCTCAGGTCAGCCGCGCCGCGCAGGTCGATATTGGCCGAGAGGTTCTGTCCCAACGCCGCCCGCGAGGAAATGTCGCCCAGTTCCAGGGCGCCGGCCATGCCCGGCATGAACGCCGCGGCGACTGCCGTCGCCAACCACAATCTGTGCAACCGAACCATTTTCTCCCCCGCTGCTTGCCATCGGCCGGCGCGAAAAGGCGCGCCGAAACCTGTCCCCATGGACGGGCTGCGAGGATAGCGACTGGTTCCCGGTGGCTTTTCCGGGTGCGTCACAGAAACTGGCGCCAAAGAGCCGACAACCCAACGGACTGGCATTTTTGTGCGGCGGTTCACCTACACGCCGGGAACTTCTCGTGCTCCACAAAGCACGACGCCGGCTCAAGGCCGGCGTCGTGGAGTCCGCACTCAGGAGCGAATCAACGCTCGAGCAGGATGCGCAGCATGCGGCGCAGCGGCTCAGCAGCGCCCCACAGCAGTTGGTCGCCAACGGTGAAGGCGCCCAGGTACTGAGTGCCCATGTTGAGCTTGCGCAGACGACCCACCGGAACGCTCAGCGTGCCGGTAACGGCTGCCGGAGTCAGTTCGCGCATGCTGATCTCGCGCTGGTTCGGGATCAGCTTGACCCAGGGATTGTGCTGGCTGATCAGGCCTTCGATGTCCGCGATGGGCACATCCTTGTTCAGCTTGATGGTCAGCGCCTGGCTGTGGCAACGCATGGCGCCGATGCGCACGCAGATGCCATCCACCGGGATCGGGTTCTTGAAGCGGCCGAGGATCTTGTTGGTCTCCGCCTGGCCTTTCCACTCTTCGCGGCTCTGGCCGTTGGGCAGTTCCTTGTCGATCCACGGGATCAGGCTGCCGGCCAGCGGCGCGCCGAAGTTCTCGGTGGGCATGGCGTCGCTGCGGATGGCTTCGGCGACCTTGCGATCGATGTCGAGGATGGCGCTGGACGGGTTGGCCAGGTCATCGGCGACGGAAGCATTGATGGCGCCCATCTGCTTGATCAGCTCGCGCATGTTCTGCGCGCCGGCGCCCGAGGCCGCCTGATAGGTCATGGCGCTCATCCACTCGACCAGGCCGGCTTCGAACAGGCCGCCCAGAGCCATCAGCATCAGGCTGACGGTGCAGTTGCCGCCGATGTAGTTCTTGGTGCCGGCGTCCAGCGAGTTGTCGATGACCTTGCGGTTCACCGGGTCGAGGACGATGACCGCGTCATCCTGCATGCGCAGGCTGGAGGCGGCGTCGATCCAGTAGCCCTGCCAGCCGGCTTCACGCAGTTTGGGGAAGACTTCGCTGGTGTAGTCGCCGCCCTGGCAGGTCAGGATGACGTCGAGGGTTTTCAGCTCCTCGATGCTGTAGGCGTCTTTGAGGGGGGCAATGTCCTTGCCAATGGACGGACCTTCGCCACCCACGTTGGAGGTGGTGAAGAACACCGGCTCGATCAGGTCGAAGTCCCGCTCTTCCAGCATCCGCTGCATGAGCACCGAACCCACCATGCCACGCCAACCGATCAGACCTACACGCTTCATCGCTACTACACCTTCAAATATTTAGAGGGCCGTCGTTCCCGCTTTCCTACAAGAGCGCGGGAACGAGCGAGCCGGACAGATTACAGATTCCGCAGAGCCGCGACTACCGCATCACCCATTTCGCGAGTACCGACCTTGGTGCAGCCTTCGGACCAGATGTCACCGGTACGCAGGCCCTGGTCAAGCACCAGGCTCACGGCCTTCTCGATGGCGTCGGCAGCGGCGCCTTCGTTGAAGGTGTAACGCAGCATCATCGAGACCGAGAGGATGGTCGCCAGCGGGTTGGCGATACCCTTGCCGGCGATGTCCGGTGCGGAACCGTGGCAAGGCTCGTACATGCCCTTGTTATTCGAATCCAGGGAGGCGGACGGCAGCATGCCGATGGAGCCGGTGAGCATGGAAGCCTCATCCGACAGGATGTCGCCGAACATGTTGTCGGTCACCATCACGTCGAATTGCTTGGGTGCGCGGACCAACTGCATGGCGGCGTTGTCGACGTACATGTGCGACAGCTCGATGTCCGGGTAGTCCTTGGCGACTTCCTCGACCACTTCGCGCCACAGCTGGCTGGAGGCCAGGACGTTGGCCTTGTCCACCGAGCACAGCTTCTTGCCGCGCACGCGGGCCATGTCGAAGCCGACGCGGGCGATGCGGCGGATTTCGCTCTCGCTGTACGGCAGGGTGTCGTACGCCTGGCGCTCGCCGTTCTCCAGCACGCGCTGTTCACGCGGTTGGCCGAAGTAGATGCCGCCGGTCAGCTCGCGAACGATGAGGATGTCCAGGCCGGCGACCACTTCGGGCTTCAGGCTGGAGGCATCGGCCAGTTGCGGGTAGAGGATGGCCGGACGCAGGTTGCCGAACAGGCCCAGTTGCGAGCGGATCTTCAGCAGGCCGCGCTCGGGGCGGATGTCACGCTCGATCTTGTCCCACTTCGGGCCGCCCACGGCGCCCAGCAGAACCGCGTCGGAGTTACGCGCGCGTTCCAGGGTCTCGTCGGCCAGCGGTACGCCGTGCTTGTCGATGGCCGCGCCGCCGATCACGTCTTCGGTCAGTTCGAAGCCCAGGCCGAACTTGTCGTTGGCCAGTTCCAGCACCTTGACCGCTTCGGCCATGATTTCCGGGCCGATACCGTCGCCGGGGAGAACCAGAATCTGTTTGCTCATCTCTCTGCTCACTTTAAAAAGTCGCTTGGCAAAAAACGTAACGCTCCGGGCGGCGCAAGCCACCCGGAGCGGTCAAAAACTGAACTCAGCGCTCCGCCCAGAGCACCAGCACGTCGGTGCTGAAGGAGCCCTCGGCGTCGATCTCGAAATACTCGCGCACCTCATCGCCCATCGAAAGCTGCAAGGCACGAATGGCCTGGCGCATCACCTCGGGAGTGCGCATGCGCTCGACCCAGGAAGTGAACTCCAGACGCAGCCGCTGGCGCTTGGCGGCGGTCACCGCAAGGCCGGCCTCGCCGACCAGGCGCGCCCACTCCGAAGGCGAGTAATCACGCACGTGGCTGGTGTCGCGCAGGACCTCGACAGTCTGCAGATAGGTGTCCAGCAGAGGCAAGCCCGGCGCCGCGACATCGATGAAGCAGACCGCGCCGCCCGGCTTGAGCACCCGGCGCACTTCGCGCAGCGCCTGACCGACATCCCGCCAGTGGTGCGCAGAATAGCGGCTGAAGACGAAATCGAACTCGCCATCCTCGAACGGCAGTTGCTCGGCAGCACCACAGCGCGTGGCGATGTTGCCCAGGCCGCGCTCGGCGGCGGCCGAGGCCACCACATCGAGCATCTGCTGGGACAGGTCGTAAGCCACCACTTCGCCGGCCAGCGGCGCGACGTTGAAGCTCACGTGCCCTGCCCCGCACCCCAGGTCGAGCACGCGCGCACCGGTAGTCGTCGACAGTCGCTCACGCAGCTGGGCGAATTCTTCACCCTGGGCGTGTACGGCGCTGGTCAGGTAAGCGTTGGCCTGGGCGCCGAACTGGCGCTGGACCACTTGCTCGTGACGACTCTCGGTCATGCTGCTCTCCTTACTGAGTGGTGCAACGGCCATCAGGCGTCGCGGAACAACCAGGGTTGCTGCTGTTTATAGCCACCTTCGAAACTGCGGATGGCCTCGGCGTCCTGCAAGGTCAGGCCGATGTCGTCCAGGCCGTTGAGCAGGCAGTGCTTGCGGAACGCGTCCACTTCGAAGCTGTACTGCTTGCCGTCCGGGCGGGTCACGGTCTGCGCGGCGAGGTCGACGGTCAGCTGGTAACCCTCGGTCGCTTCGCACTGGGCGAACAGCTCGTCCACTTCTTCGTCCTTCAGGATGATCGGCAGCAGGCCGTTCTTGAAGCTGTTGTTGAAGAAGATGTCGGCGAAGCTCGGCGCGATCACCGTGCGGAAACCGTACTCGTCCAGCGCCCACGGCGCGTGCTCGCGGGAGGAGCCGCAGCCGAAGTTCTCACGGGCCAGCAACACGCTGGCACCCTGGAAGCGCGGGAAGTTGAGGACGAAGTCCTTGTTCACCGGGCGCTTGGAGTTGTCCTGGTTCGGCTGACCCACGTCGAGGTAGCGCCACTCGTCGAACAGGTTCGGGCCGAAGCCGGTGCGCTTGATCGACTTGAGGAATTGCTTGGGGATGATCTGGTCGGTGTCGACGTTGGCGCGGTCGAGCGGCGCGACGAGGCCGGTGTGCTGGGTAAAGGCTTTCATGTTCGGTCTCCTCAGGCCTGCATCAATTCACGTACGTCGATGAAACGACCGGTCACGGCAGCCGCGGCGGCCATTGCCGGGCTCACCAGATGGGTACGACCACCGGCGCCCTGGCGGCCTTCGAAGTTGCGGTTGGAGGTGGAAGCGCAATGCTCGCCACTTTCCAGGCGGTCCGGGTTCATCGCCAGGCACATGGAGCAGCCCGGTTCGCGCCATTCGAAACCGGCTTCGATGAATATCTTGTCCAGGCCTTCCTGTTCGGCCTGGGCTTTCACCAGGCCCGAGCCCGGCACAACCAGCGCCTGCTTGACGGTGGCAGCGACCTTGCGGCCCTTGGCCACGGCGGCTGCGGCGCGCAGGTCTTCGATGCGCGAGTTGGTGCAGGAGCCGATGAACACGCGGTCCAGCTGGATATCGGTGATCGCCTGGTTGGCGTTCAGGCCCATGTACTTCAGGGCGCGGACGATGGAATCGCGCTTGACCGCATCGGCTTCGGCCGCCGGGTCCGGCACGTTCTGGTCCACCGCGAGGACCATCTCGGGCGAAGTGCCCCAGCTGACCTGCGGCTTGATGTCCTCGGCACGCAGCTCGACGATGGTGTCGAAGTGCGCATCGGCGTCGGAAACCAGATCGCTCCAGGCTTCCACGGCCTTGGCCCAGTCGCTGCCTTGCGGCGAGAACGGACGACCCTTCACGTATTCGACAGTCTTCTCGTCGCACGCCACCATGCCGACGCGGGCGCCCGCCTCGATGGACATGTTGCAGATGGTCATGCGGCCTTCCATGGACAGGTCACGTATGGCGCTGCCGGCGAACTCCAGGGCATGGCCGTTGCCGCCCGCGGTGCCGATCTTGCCGATCACCGCGAGGACGATGTCCTTGGCAGTCACGCCGAAGGGCAATTTGCCTTCCACGCGGACCTGCATGTTCTTCATCTTCTTGGCAACCAGGCACTGGGTGGCGAGCACGTGCTCCACCTCGGAGGTGCCGATACCGTGGGCCAGCGCACCGAAGGCGCCGTGGGTCGAGGTGTGCGAGTCGCCGCAGACCACGGTCATGCCCGGCAGGGTCGCGCCCTGCTCCGGGCCGACCACGTGGACGATGCCCTGGCGGACGTCGTTCATCTTGAATTCGAGGATGCCGAAGTCGTCGCAGTTTTCGTCCAGGGTCTGGACCTGGATGCGCGACACTTCGTCAGCAATAGCCTGCAGGCCGCCCTTGCGCTCGGCCTGGGTGGTCGGCACGTTGTGGTCCGGGGTCGCGATGTTCGCATCGATGCGCCAGGGTTTGCGGCCAGCCAGGCGCAGACCTTCGAAGGCCTGCGGCGAGGTCACTTCGTGGAGGATGTGGCGGTCGATGTAGATGAGCGACGAACCATCGTCACGGCGCTTCACCTCGTGCATTTCCCAGAGTTTGTCGTAGAGCGTCTTGCCGGCCATCAGAGAGTCCTCATCAGCGTCTTTCTATGCCCCTTGGGCTTGTGGGGATGATCCTATGGAAAGGCACTGAATAACTCAAATTCATATTTTTTATCCAAAGGATTCCCACGAGGAATACGGTGCGTTATAAAAGTCGGGCGCCGCTTCCAGAGCGCAGGGAGTCGACATGGATCTGACCAGCCTCAACACCTTCCTCGCCATTGCCGAATCCGGCAGCTTCTCCGAGGCCGGCGAGCGCCTGCACCTGACCCAGCCGGCGGTGAGCAAGCGCATTGCCGCCCTGGAGAACCAGCTGGGCGTACGTCTGTTCGACCGCGTCGGCCGCGAAGTTACCCTGACCGAGTCCGGTCGCGCCTTGCTGCCGCGCGCCTATCAGATCCTCAGCGTACTGGATGACACCCGTCGCGCCCTGACCAACCTCAACGGCGAAGTGAGCGGCCGGCTGGTCCTGGCCACCAGTCACCACATCGGCCTGCACCGCCTGCCGCCGCTGCTGCGCGCCTTCACCAAGGCCCACCCGCAGGTGGCGCTGGATATCCAGTTCTGCGACTCGGAAGTGGCCTACGAAGAAATTCTCCACGGCCGCGCCGAGCTGGCCGTCATCACTCTTGCCCCTGAGACTGCCGAACCCGTGCGCGCCGTGCCGGTGTGGGACGACCCGCTGGACTTCGTTGCCGCCCCCGAGCACCCGCTGTCGGTGCAGGGCCCGGTATTCCTCGCCGACGTGGCGCGGCACCCGGCGGTATTCCCCGGCGGCAATACCTTCACCCACCACATCGTGCGGCGCATGTTCGAGGCTGAAGGCCTGACACCGAACATCGGCATGAGTACCAACTACATGGAGACCATCAAGATGATGGTCTCCATCGGCCTGGCCTGGAGCGTACTGCCTCGTACGATGCTGGATGACAGCGTCGTACGCCTGCCGCTGCAGGACATCCAGCTCAGCCGCCAGCTGGGCTACATCCTGCATACCGAGCGCACGCTGTCCAACGCCGCCCGGGCCTTCATGCGCCTGCTCGACGCCCAGGCAGCCGGGCTTGCGCCTGTCGCGGCCTAACCTCTATTGTTCTGACAGAACTAGAAGAAGGGGCCCGAATGCCCGTCCGCACGCCACTTCGCGTTAGCCGGCCTCACTTGGTCGGCGCCGCCAGCCATCGGGGAAGCGCCGCATGAGCCGCGCCCCGCGCACGCCTCCGTTCGCTACCGACGGCCAGGACCAGTTCGCCAAAGCCTTTCATACCGCGCCTGATGCCATGGTCATCACCGACCGGGACAGCGGAAAATTCCTCGAATTGAATGCCAGTTTCGTCGACCGCTTCGGCTGGAGCCGCGAGGAAGCGCTTGGCCGTACATCGGTGCAACTCGGCCTCTGGCGCAGCCTCGACGAGCGCCAGCGAATGCTCGACAGGATCGCCGCCGAGCAGCAACTCGACGGCTTCGAAGTCACCTTGCTGACCCGCACCGGTGAAATCCGCAGCGCTCGCGTCTATGGCTGCCAGATTGAACTGGACGAACAGCCCTGCCTGGTGCTGACGGTACGCGACATCACCCACGTCCGAGCCCAGGAGCAGGCCCTGCGCGACAGCCAGGAGCGTCTGGACCTGGCGCTGGATTCGGCACAACTGGGCATCTGGGACTGGCACATTCCCAGCGGCCTGCTCTACGGTTCGGCCCGCGCCGCCGTTCTGCACGAATTGCCTGACCGAGATTTCCACGGGCCTTTCGGTGAATTCTTCGCCTGCGTCGACAAGACCGATCGCCAGCGCATGCGCCAGGCCTACGCCCGACTGGCCCGTGGGCCGGAGAACGACTACCAGTTCACCTACCGCGCGCAGCTGGACTCCGGTGAAGTGCGCTACCTGGAAAGCCGCGCGCGTCTCTACCGCGATGCTCGCAGCAAGCCCCTGCGCATGGCGGGCACCCTGCTCGATATCACCGAACGCGTGCTCCGCGAACGCAGCCTGCAGGCCTCGGAGGAAAAGTTCGCCAGCCTGTTCCAGGGCAGCCCGGACCCGATCTGCGTGTCACGAGTACGCGACGGCGAGTTCGTCGAGGTCAACCCCAGCTTCTGCAGCACCTTTGGCTGGCTCGCCGAGGACATCATCGGCCGTTCGTCCCACCAGGTGACCTTCTGGGCCGACCATCACCAACGCTCGCGGCTGTTCGAGCAACTGATGCGTGACCACTCGCTGCAGAACGTCGAAGTGCAGTTCCTCACCCGCGATGGGCGGACCATCACCTGCATGGTGGCCAGCCGACTGATCTGGGTCGACCGCCAGTTGTGCATCCTCTCCAGCTTCCGCGATGTCACCCGGCGCCTGCAGGCCGAGGAAGCGCTCAAGGCCAGCCAGGAGAAGTTCGCCAAGGCGTTCCACTCCAGCCCCGACGCCATCACCATTACCGAGCGCGAGTCGGGCCGCTACATCGAGGTCAACGAGGGCTTCCACCGCCTCACAGGTTTCCGCCCCGAGGAGGTGCTGGGGCAAACCTCACTGGAGATGAACATCTGGGCCGACCCGGACGAGCGGCTGAACATGATCGCCGCGCTGAACCGCGACGGCTTCGTGCACCACCTGGAAATGCGCGGCCGCCACCGCGACGGCACGATCAAGACGGTGGACGTGTCGGTGGAGCCGATCGAACTGGGTGGCGTGGACTGTCTGCTGCTCACCGCCCGCGACACCAGCGAGCTGCGTGAGGCCGAGGCGCGCATCCAGCACCTCGCATACCACGATGCCCTGACCGACCTGCCCAACCGCGCGCTGCTGATGGACCGCCTCAAGCAGCAGATCGCCCTGCTGCAGCGCCACAGCCTGCGCGGCGCCCTGCTGTTCCTCGACCTCGACCACTTCAAGCACATCAACGATTCGCTCGGTCACTCGGTCGGCGATTCCATCCTGCAGATGGTCACCGCGCGCCTGGAGGCCAGCGTGCGCCAGGAAGATACCGTGGCGCGCCTGGGCGGCGACGAGTTCGTGGTGCTGATCACCGGCATCGAGGGTAGCCGCCTGGAAACCGCCCAGCAGGTGCGCCAACTGGCGGAAAAACTGCGCGACCTGCTGGCCGAACCGATGTTGCTGGACGGCCACCGCCTGCAGATCACCCCGAGCATCGGCATCGCGCTGATCCCCGATGACGGCGCGACCCCGGACGACCTGCTCAAGCGCGCCGACATCGCCATGTACCGCGCCAAGGACGCCGGGCGGAACACCGTGCAGTTGTTCCACGAATCCATGCAGCAGGCCGCCAGCGAGCGCCTGCGCCTGGAGAACGGCCTGCGCATGGCCCTCGCCCGCCGCGAATTCAACCTGCACTACCAGCCGCAGGTGGACGCCCGCGATTCGCGCATCGTCGGCGCCGAGGCGTTGCTGCGATGGCGCCATCCGACCCGTGGCCCACAATCACCGGCCAGTTTCATCCGCGTGCTGGAGGACAGCGGTCTGATCGTCGAAGTCGGCCAATGGGTCATCGAGGAAGCCTGCCGCACCGGCGCGCAACTCCTCGCCGAGGGTCGCATCGACATCGAGAATTTCAGCCTGAGCGTGAACATCAGCCCTCGGCAGTTCCGCCAGAGCGACTTCGTCGAGCGCCTGCTGGCGCTGCTGCACAAGACCAGATTGCCTCCCAGCCTGCTGAAACTGGAGATCACCGAGGGCATTGTGATCCAGCAACTGGACGACACCATCGCGCGCATGGAGCGCCTGCGTGAAGCCGGTGTGCAGTTCGCCATGGACGACTTCGGCACCGGCTATTCATCGCTGACCTACCTCAAGCGCCTGCCGGTGGACAGCCTGAAGATCGACCAAAGCTTCGTGCGCGATGCGCCCAACGACAGCAACGATGCGGAAATCGTCCGCGCCATCGTCGCCATGGGGCACAGCCTGGGGCTGGAACTGGTGGCCGAAGGGGTGGAAACCCCAGAGCAGTTGGCGCTGCTGGCCGAGCAGGGTTGCCACCTGTACCAGGGCTACCTGTTCAGCCGCCCGGTGCCGCTGGACGACTTCATCGCACTGCTGCCGCGCCGCGATACCCAGCAGGCAACCTGAGGCCCGCTATTCGGCGGGCCGCAGCTCTGACATCACCACCATCACCTGCGCCTCGTCGTCCTCGCCGTCATTGAGGTACAGATGGCCGACGCTGCTGTCGAAATAGGCCGTCTCACGCGTGCCGATGCTCACTGACTCGCCCGTCTCGAACTGGATACGCACCCGGCCGGACACCACCATGGCGAACTCCTGGCCGGGATGACGGACGAAATCATCGAACTCACCGACCTCGCGGGCGAAAATGCGCGCGTACAGCGGCGTCATGCTGCGTTGTGGGAAATCACCGGCAATGGGGTAGTACTCATAGCCGCCGGTGTCGTAACCCGCGGTGTCGTCCACCTGGGTTTTCACGAAAGTCTTCAGCCCCGCGAGCGCCCCGACGGGCGGCAGCGGACGGAACAACTGGGCGATGTCCACCTGCAGGGCGCGGGCGGCAGCGGCCAGCTTGTCGTAGCTCACCGCAACCTGCGCCAGCTCCATCTTCGACAGGGTGGAAACCGCCACGCCAGACAGGTCCGAGAGCTGTTTCAGGGTCAGCTTCTGCTGCTTGCGAACAGCCCGCAGGCGCGCACCGACTTCATCTCGATCCAGTTGCTGGGGCTTGGGTAGTACTTGGGCGGTTTCGCTCATGGGACATCTCGTGAGGGGGCCAACGAAAGTTTACCGGGCCTTGCCTTTGGCGCAAAAATTCTCATATCTTAGATTTCTCACATACGAGAAAATCTGCAGAAGGCCCTTGCAGTGAGCCATTTCGATTTCGTCATCATCGGCGCCGGTATTGCCGGCGCCTCCCTCGCCTACCGTCTGAGCGAGACTCACAAAGTGCTGGTCCTGGAGCGCGAAGAGCAGCCCGGCTACCACTCCACCGGGCGCTCCGCCGCCATGTTCATGGAGGCCTACGGCACACCGCAGATCCAGGCGCTGACCCGCGCCAGCCGTGCCTTCTACGAGAATCCGCCGGCCGGCTTCAGCGAGTACCCGATCCTCACCCCGCGCGGCTGCCTGTACGTCGGCGGTCCGGAACACGTCGAACTGCTCAAGCAAGCCGAGGCCACGCCCGGCGTCGAACGCATCAGCACCGTGCAGGCGCTGGAATTCCTCCCTGTCCTGCGCGCCGACGCCATCATTGGCGCGCTCTACGAGCCGGACGCCCGTGATCTCGACGTGCACGCCCTGCACCAGGGCTACCTGCGAGCGCTGCGCCAGCGCGGCGGCGAACTGCGCTGCAACCGCGAGCTGCAGTCGGCTGAATATGCGCAGGGTGAGTGGACGCTCGAACTCAGCCAGAGCGAAACCGTTCAAGCCGCGCAACTGATCAACGCCGCCGGCGCCTGGGCCGATCACGTGGCCGAGCGCTGCGGCATCCGCCCGGTCGGCCTGCAACCCTGTCGCCGAACCGCCTTCACCTTCCCGGTGCCCGACGGCCTGGACATCAGCCGCTGGCCAACAGTGATCGGCATCGACGAGAGCTTCTACTTCAAGCCGGACGCCGGCCAACTGCTCGGCTCGCCCGCTAACGCCGATCCGGTGGAAGCCCAGGATGTGCAGCCCGAGGAACTCGACATCGCCCTGGGCGTGTACCACATCGAGGAGCACACCACCCTGGCGATCCGCCGACCGAACCAAAGCTGGGCCGGCCTGCGCTCCTTCGTCGCCGACGGCGACCTGGTGATCGGCGCGGATGCGCAGAACCCGGCGTTTTTCTGGCTGGCCGCCCAGGGCGGCTACGGCATTCAGTCCGCCGACGGCGTGTCGCGCCTGGCCCAGTCGCTGCTGCTCGGCCAGCCGCTCCCCGAATCCCTGCGTCAGGAAGGCGTCGATCCCCAGCGCCTGAGCCCGGCGCGCCTGCGTTGAATTTCCCCGGAGACTTTAGAATGAACGATATCCAGCGTTATCCCAGCACCCTGCCCTTCCCCTTCTCCCGCGCGGTGAAGGCCGGCGGCTTCCTGCTCCTCTCCGGACAGATCCCGATGACCGCTGACGGCCAGGTGGTCAAGGGCGACATTCAGACCCAGACCGAGGCGGTGATGACCCGCATTGCCGAGAGCCTGGAAGCCTGCGGCGCCGACTACTCCCAGGTGGTGAAAGCCACTGTGTGGCTGTCGGACATGTCCCACTTCGCCGGCTTCAACGAGGTGTACAAGCGCTACTTCGAGCAAGGGCTGCCGGTGCGCTCCTGCGTGGCGTCGGCACTGGCGCTGGGCGTGGACGTCGAGGTGGAAGTCCAGGCCTACGTCGGCCAGGCGTGACCTTTCCGGCCCCGCCACGAGCGGGGCCGCTCTCATAACAACAACAGAGTCTCGATCATGAAAACCAGTCTCAAGCTCGGCGGTGCGTATATCGGCCTGGTGGTGGGCGTCGGCTTCGCCTCGGGCCAGGAGATCCTCCAGTTCTTCGGCGGTTTCGGCATCATGGGCCTGGCCGGCGCGATGGTGGCGCTGGCACTGTTTGCCTTCCTGCTGATGAACCTCTACCAGATCGGCAGCCGCCTGCAGACCCAGTCGCACAAGGAGGCCATGGAGTACATCTGTGGCAAACCGCTGGGCCGCGTCGTCGACCTGATGCTGACCTTCTTCCTGTTCGGCACCATGGTGGTGATGTTCGCCGGCGCCAACTCCTCCTTTGAGCAGCAGCTGGGCATCGGCCATTCCATCGGCGGCATCGTTCTCGGCGTGATGACCATCATCACCGTGTGCCTGGGCCTGAAGCGGGTGATCACCCTGATGAGCCTGATCACTCCGGTACTCATGGTCATCGTGGCGATCATCGCCATCTACGCGCTGACGCATATTCACAAGCCGCTGGCGGAGCTGGAGCAGATCGCCCTGGCCGTGCCGCACCCGGCGCCCAACTGGCTGCTCGGCGCGCTGCTCTATGTCTCCTACAACGTCGCCGCCACCGCGGCTGCCGTGGTGGTGATGGGCGGCAGCGTGTCCAATCTGCGCACCGCGGCATTGGGCGGTGTGTTCGGCGGCATCGGCGTCGGCGTGCTGATCCTCGCCATGGCCCTGGTGATGCTGGTACAGGTCGACGTGATCGGCGACAGCGCCATTCCCACCCTGCTGCTGAGCAACAACATCGCGCCCTGGTTCGGCGATGTGATGCTCGCCCTGCTGCTGGTGAAGCTGTACTGCACCACCAGCGGCTTCGCCTACACCCTGGCCGCACGCTGCGCTGCCTACGGCGTGCCCTTCCGCGTGGCAACCGTCGCTGCAGTAATACTCGCCTTCATCGCCAGCCAGGTCGGCTTCGTCAAGCTGGTGGGCCTGGTCTACCCGGCCATGGGCTACCTGGGCTTCGTGCTGATGGCGGCGATCGTCATCGCCTGGTGGCGCAACCGCTCGGCACCGCTGGGCCAGAACGCCTGATCCAGGCCCTCTGAAAAAGAGAACGCCCGCCTCTTTCGAGGCGGGCGTTCTTGTTTGCGGCTACGCCCCGGCTGGCGCCGGGACACTGCTCAGCCTTCGATGGCCGGGCGCTGGCCGTTGATGGCGATCCGCTTGGGCTTGGCTTCTTCCGGAACGATACGCACCAGTTCGACACTCAGCAGGCCGTTCTTCAGCGACGCGCCCTGGACCTCGATGTGGTCGGCGAGGCGGAACGACAGCTTGAAGGCGCGCTGGGCGATGCCCTGGTGCAGGTAGGTGACGCTCTCGGAAGCCTTTTCGCGCTTGCTGCCATTGACGGTCAGCACGCCGCGCTCCACTTGCAGTTCCAGGTCTTCCTCCTGCAGGCCGGCAGCGGCGATGACGATGCGGTACTGGTCGTCACCATGCTTCTCGACGTTGTAGGGCGGGTAGGAACTGCCGCTTTCACTGCGCAGGGCGGATTCGAACAGATCGTTGAAACGATCGAAGCCGACGGACTGGCGGAACAGCGGGGCGAGGGAAAGGACGTTGCTCATTGCGAATCTCCTGAAATTTTCAGCAAGGTATGATCGGGAGCCTGTCGTCAGAACTCCGGTGCGGGACCCGTCTTCGGCCTCCCGCAGGGACATAGATAGGGATGGCAAACCCCGTTTCAAGCCCCGTCACGCAAAAAGGATTCGCCCATGCAACCCGTCATGCTCATCACCGGCGCCAGCCGCGGGATCGGCGCCGCCACTGCGCTGCTCGCCGCCAAACGCGGCTATGCCGTAGCGCTCAACTATCGTCGCGAACGTGAAGCGGCCGCGGCACTGGTAGCGAAGATCACCGCCGCCGGCGGCACTGCGCGCGCCTTTGCCGCCGATGTGGCGAATGAAGACGACGTGCTGCGCCTGTTCGGCGAAGTCGACGATGCCTTCGGCCGTCTCGACGTACTGGTGAACAACGCCGGCATCCTCGAGCGCCAGATGCGCCTGGAAGACATGGACGTCGCGCGCCTGCAGCGGGTGTTCGCGGTGAACGTCACCGGCACCTTCCTTTGCTGCCGCGAGGCGGTGAAGCGCATGGCGCAAAAGCACGGCGGCGACGGCGGAAGCATCGTCAACGTCTCGTCCATGGCGTCACGACTGGGCTCGCCCAACGAGTACATCGACTACGCCGCCGCCAAGGGCGCGGTGGACAGCCTGACCATCGGCCTGGCCAAGGAAGTGGCAAGCGAAGGCATCCGCGTGAATGCCGTGCGACCTGGGCTGATCAGGACCGAGATTCACGCCAGCGGCGGCGAACCCGGGCGTGTGGAGCGCCTGCAATCGGCGATCCCCCTGGGCCGGGGCGGCGAGGCGGAAGAAGTGGCGCGGGCGATCCTGTTCCTCGCCTCGGACGAGTCCAGTTATTCCACCGGCAGCTTCGTCGACGTCAGCGGCGGGCGCTGATCCGGCGTTGCCGTGCTGAACGCTGTTGTAGGAGCGAGCTTGCTCGCGAACCACCCAACGCCAGCGCATCGGGACGAACCGCATTCGCGAGCAAGCTCGCTCCTACGAAGAGCAGCCGGGATTCAGGCCGCGACGTCGACCTCGACCTGCAGCATCCGATCCAGCACCTCGCAATCGCTCTCGCGCCGCACCTGGGCGAACAGCTCCACAGCTTCTGGATAACTGCGGGTGAGCATGCCCAACCACTGCTTCAGACGCCCCGGTGCATAGCGCGGCGCCAGCTTGCGACGCGCCTGGCGCCAGAAGTCATCGAGCAACATGCGCACTTCCGACCAGGGCATCGGCACTACTTCGCGACCGTCGCGCCACGCAGCGATCTGCCGAGCAAGATCCGGGCGGGAAACCAGCCCGCGCCCGAGCATGATGTCCGCCACGCCGCTGATAGAGCGGCAGCGGTGGTAATCCTCGAGCGTCCAGACTTCGCCATTGGCGAATACCGGCACCTTCACTGCGTCTGCTACTTTCGCCACCCACTCCCAATGTGCCGGCGGCTTGTAGCCATCGGCCTTGGTCCGCGCATGCACCACCACATGGGCGGAGCCGGCGTCAGCCAACGCACGGGCGCAATCGATAGCCCCATCCGGACTGTCGTAGCCCAGGCGCATCTTCGAGGTCACCGGAATGTGCGCGGGTACGGCGCGGCGCACCGCCTCGATGATGCTGAACATCAGCTCAGGCTCTTTCAGCAGCACGGCGCCGCCACGGGAACGGTTCACGGTCTTTGCCGGGCAGCCGAAGTTCAGATCGATCACCGGCGCACCCAGCTCGCAGGCCTGCACGGCGTTCTCCGCCAACAGTTGCGGGTCGGAACCGAGCAGTTGCACGCGCATCGGCACGCCTGCACGAGTGCGGCTGCCATGCGCCAGTTCCGGGGCGAGCGCCAGGAAGGACGACGGCGGCAACAGCCGGTCGTTGATGCGGATGAATTCGGTGACGCACCAGTCGATGCCGCCGACGCGAGTCAGCACATCGCGAAGGATGTCATCTACCAGCCCCTCCATCGGGGCCAGGGCGATCTGCACGGGAGAATCTCGGGCAATAACGAAGGCCGCGGATTGTAGGGAATGCGCCGCGCCGGGAAAAGCGCGGCACGACGGATCACGCGCCGGCGGCCACGGTTTCCGCAGAGAGCAATGCCCGGCCATATCCCTCGATGAACTCCACCGGCATGCGCTTGGGTTTACCAGTGGACAATTCGATGCAGACGAAGGTGGTCTGCGCGCGCAGCAAGGTCACGGCATCTGCCGGCCGCACCAGCTGAAAGTGACGGGTCATCTTCAAACGCTGGTCGGATTCGACGATCCAGGTCGCCAGCTGCAACTGCTCGCCCTCGTAGGCAGCAGCCAGGTAATCCACTTCATGGCGCACCACGGCCATGGCGCGATCCAGCCGCCGATACTCGGCCAGGTCCAGCCCCAGCTTTTGCGAATGACGCCAGGCGCAGCGCTCCAGCCAACTGACATAGACGGCGTTGTTGGCATGGCCGAGTCCATCGATGTCCTCGGACTTGACCTCGATGTCGATGACGAAGGGGTCGGGCAACTGCCAACTCATGCGGAATGCTCCAGGCTTGCGGCCAACGCGCGGGCTTCGGCGGCCAATTGGGTGATCTGATCCCAGGCGCGGGCGCGCACCAGGCTGGGCGGCGCGATCCAGGTGCCGCCTACGCAGGCGACATTGGGCAGGCGCAGCACGTTGAGCAGGTTTTCCTGGGTAATACCGCCGGTCGGGCAGAAACGGATGCCGGCAAAAGGTGCTTTCAGGCTCTTGAGCATCTTGATCGCGGCATTGCCGTCGGCCGGGAAGAGCTTCAGCGAGCGGTAACCGTATTCCAGCGCCACCAGCACCTCCGAAGGCGTCATCACACCCGGCAAAAACGGCAGCTTGGCATCGTCGGCAGCCGCCACCAGTCGCGGCGTACAGCCAGGGCTGACAGCGAACTGCGCGCCGGCATCGCGCGCTTCCTGGAACTGCTCGGTGTGGATCAGCGTACCCGCGCCGACAATCATCTCCGGCAGCTCGCGGCGGATCTGCGCGACGGCATCCAGCGCCTGCGGAGTGCGCAGCGTCACCTCGAGTACCCGCACGCCACCGTCATATAGCGCGCGGGACAGATCACCGGCCAGCGCCACATCGTCGATCACCAACACCGGCATGACCGGGCGCGCCTGCTGCAGCACCCAATCCAGCGACAGATTCATGCATTCCCCCAGTCGGCCACCCGCGTGCGCAAGACCTCGCGCCCAGGCCGGGGCGGCCGGAAATACCCGAAAGTCTACGCCAGCGCGCCAGATGTGACGACCTGCAACGGGCCATCATGGAACGAAAACGGCGGCCCGTAGCCGCCGTTATCAAGCGGGTGAATGACTCAGGAAACCAATGCCAGGGGCAGCGGCTCCTCGGCCTCTTCCAGGAGTTCCAGAATCGCATCGATGACGACCGGGTCCGCCAGCACCCGGTGATGCCCGCCATTGGCCAGGCGCAGCAACCGGCTCTGCGACCAGGCCTCGTGAATGGCCGCCGCCTCGCTGACCTTCACGTACCGATCATCTTCGGCGTGTACCACCAGGCCGGGGAAGTCCAACTCATAACGCGCCACATCCAGCTGTTTGGCCGCGATCCCCGAACGGCTTTCGATCATCCGGATGAAGCGCGACCGCGCCACCGGCGGCAAGCCGACCACCTTGGAGAAGCCCCGCAGGACGCCGAGCACGTTGCTGGGCGCACCGATGGACACCAGTGTTTCGGTGCGCAACCCCATCTGGGTGGCCAGCAATGCGCTGGCGCCGCCCATGGAATGGCCAATCACGGCGCGCAGCGGCGGTAATTCCCCGGCCGCTTCCAGCAGGGCGCGGGCGAACAGCACGATGTCCGCCTCCTGGCCGGGCGAGCGGCCGTGCCCAGGGCCATCGAGTGCGATGACGCCATAACCGGCGCCTACCAGATGCTCAATCAGCGTGGCGAACTGGGTGGGCCGCCCTTCCCAGCCATGCATCAACAGTACGGCCGGACCTTCCCCCCAACGCAGCGCCGACAGACCGAAACGCAGGGTGACACGTTCGGAACTGGCCAGCAGCGGCAGCTCCCACTCCCGCGGCGCATGCGCGTTGGGCGTCACGAACAGTTGCTGCATACGTCCAGCCGCCCATTGCGGCGCGACGCGGCCCAGGGTGGCGTTGATTCCTCGAACCCAGCTCAGACTGCTCATTTTCCACACCTCCTCAGTTCACCGCCTTCTTCGCGGCACGCAGGACACGATCGGACAGGTCCCCCGTCCCCAGGGCACGGGCCAGCGCCAATCCGCCAATCATCAGGGCCATGTCGCTGAGCACGGTGTCGATTTCCTCGGGGCGGCCGGCCAGCGCCGCCACCATCAGCTCCACGTGCTCTTCCAGGGTCTGGCGAAACGCTTCCGGCAGATTGGCCACCTCGTTCAGCGAACTGGGGATCGGGCAGCCTTCTTCCTCGGTATCGCGATGTTTGCGCGACAAATAGAACTGCGCCGTCAGCGCCCGGCGCTCAGCGAAACTCAATTGCGGATCGAAGCGCTTGAGCCCTTCGCGGCGCTTGGCGAGCAACTGGCGGAAGGCTTCCAGCATCAGCGCGTCCTTGCTCTCGAAGTGTGCGTAGAAGCCGCCCACCGTCAGTCCCGCCGCCGACATGACCTCGCCCACGCTGGGCCCGACCGGCCCGCGCTGCAGCAACGCACTGGTGGCGGCGGAAAGGATGCGTTCGCGGGTCTGGGCTTTCTTGTCGCTCATGGCGGACCTCGGCTCGAGAAATATTATGGAGAGAATATTATTCTCATAATAAAAATCGGCAAGCGCAAAGCGCGACCACTGGTCGGAGGAAAATTTTTTGAGCGTAAAAAAACAAAAGGGCCACTGAAAGTCTCAGTGGCCCTATAGGCATCGCAGAGCGATAAAAATGGCGTCCCCTAGGGGACTCGAACCCCTGTTACCGCCGTGAAAGGGCGGTGTCCTAGGCCACTAGACGAAGGGGACATATCCTTCGAAGAAACCCACCAGGTGGTGGATTCTGGCTTCATCCCGTATGGGAATTTGGTGGAGCTAGACGGGATCGAACCGTCGACCTCTTGCATGCCATGCAAGCGCTCTCCCAGCTGAGCTATAGCCCCAGATGACTCTGGCTGACGACGCGAACGCATCGTCGCTGGATAAGTGGCGTCCCCTAGGGGACTCGAACCCCTGTTACCGCCGTGAAAGGGCGGTGTCCTAGGCCACTAGACGAAGGGGACGCAAAACCTTCGATTTCAGCCTTGTCCGGACCAGACAAGACCTACTGGTAATTTGGTGGAGCTAGACGGGATCGAACCGTCGACCTCTTGCATGCCATGCAAGCGCTCTCCCAGCTGAGCTATAGCCCCAAAGTACCGCTGGATCTACCGTTCCGCTTCGCCCTATCAGTTCAGTTCGTCGCTGGAACGGGGCGCATCTTAGGGGTGAGGCGAACCCCTGTCAACAACATTTTTTCAGAAATCTTATTTTTTCTCCCATAGAACAATCACTTATGTGACCGCCCCGGTTTCCGGCCGGCGAAATCCGCGGCCCGCCTGTCCTCCCCCGGCTCGTCCGCAACCCACGCCGCCAGCATGAAAAAGGCCGGACGCTTCGCAGCGCCCGGCCTTTTTCAGTGTAGGAAAGAACTCACGAGCCGATTGCGTCGCGAATCTTTTCCCACTCCTTGGCTTCTTTCTTCGACGCACCGCCCAGCAACTCCAGGGCCTGGCGCAGGCGATAGCGCGACAGGTCGGCGCCGAGGATTTCCATGGCGTCGAGCACCGATACCGAGCTGGCCTGGCCGGTGATGGCCGGGAACATCAGCGGCATCACGTCACGCAGCTTGAGACCCAGGTGCTCGGCGACGGCCTGGATGGTCGCGGTGATGCGATCCTTTTCCCACTGGCGCAACGCTTCGAGCTTCCACAGCACCAGTTGCAGCACCTGGCGAACCTGGGTGGCATCGAGCTTCTTGTGCTCGAACAGCTTGGCGTCCAGTTGCACGCCGCCGCTGAAGAAGAAACCGGCCAGCGGGGCGATCTGGCTGAAGTTCTCCACTCGGCCTTGCACGTGCGGGGCGATCTTCATCAGGTACTCGGGGTTGAGCGCCCACTTCTGCACTTCCTTGGCGAAGTCCTCCACCGATAGCTCGCGAATCCACTGACCGTTCAGCCAGGAGAGCTTCTCGATGTCGAAGATCGGGCCGCCCAGCGAGACGCGGGACAGGTCGAAGTGCTCGATCATCTCCGCCAGGCTGAACTTCTCGCGCTCGTCAGGCATGGACCAGCCCATGCGCCCGAGGTAATTCAGCAGCGCTTGGGGCAGCAGGCCCATGCGCTCGTAGAAGGTAATGGATGTGGGGTTCTTGCGCTTGGACAGCTTGCTCTTGTCCGGATTACGCAGCAGCGGCATGTAGCAGAGCACCGGCTGCTCCCAGCCGAAGTACTCGTACAGCTTGATCAGCTTGGGCGCCGAGGGCAGCCACTCTTCGCCGCGCAGAACGTGGGTGATGCCCATCAGGTGATCGTCGACCACGTTGGCGAGGAAGTAGGTGGGCAGGCCGTCGGCCTTCATCAGCACCTGCATGTCCATGCGGTCCCACGGGATTTCCACATCGCCACGGAGCATGTCCGGCACCACGCAGACGCCCTCGGTCGGCACCTTCATGCGCACGACGTGGGATTCGCCGGCGGCGATGCGCTGGGCCGACTCCTCTTTCGGGATGTGCATGCAGTGGCCGTCATAGCGCGGGGTTTCCTTGCGCGCCTGCTGCTCGGCACGCAGCGCGTCGAGGCGCTCGGAGGAGCAGAAGCAGGGGAAGGCGTGGCCCTTGTCGACCAGCTCATCGCTGTACTGCTTATAGATGGCGCCGCGCTCGCTCTGGCGATACGGGCCGTGCGGGCCGCCGACGTCCGGGCCCTCGTCCCACTCGATACCCAACCAGCGCAGTGCGTCGAAGATCTGCTGTTCCGACTCGCGGGTCGAGCGCACCTGGTCGGTGTCCTCGATACGCAGGATGAACTGACCGCCGTGCTGGCGGGCGAAGCAGAGGTTGAACAGCGCGATATACGCGGTGCCGACGTGCGGGTCACCGGTGGGAGACGGCGCGATACGGGTGCGGACTGTGGTCATGAAGGCTCTCGTGTGAAGCAATTCTTCGTGTGAAGCGGCGACAGCGCGCGACGGCGCGCGCGCTCATGGGTGCGATGGTATCAGGCGGGCCGCCTTCGGCTCCAGCCAACGACCGGGATCGATGGGCAGGTTGTTGATCAGGAAGTCGAGGAACGCCTTCACCTTCATCGCCTGGAAGCGCCGCGATGGGTAGACGGCATACAGTTCGCCCACCGGCAGCTGAACCTGCGGCAACACGCGTACCAGGCGGCCGCTGGCCAGTTCCTCGTCGACGATCAACTCCGGCAGCGAGGCGATACCCGCGCCCGCCAGCACGGTTTCGCGGGCGAAGGTGATGTTGTTGCACGACAGCACGCGGTGACACGGCACGGTTTCCCCGCGCAACGGCCAATAGCGCTGGGAATCGGCCTGCAGCAGCACGGCGCGGTGCCCGGCCAGTTCCTCGACGGTTTCCGGCCAGCCGTGCAATTTCAGGTATTCGGGGCTGGCGCACAGGCAGCGATTGGTGGTGAGCATGCGCCGGGCGATCAGGGTCGAGTCTTCCGGCTGACCGACCATGATGACGATATCTACGCCCTCCTCCAGCGGATCGACATTACGCGAGGTCAACTCGACCTCGGCTGTAATCTGTGGATAAAGATTCATGAAATCGCCGAGCACCTTGGCCAGGTACATCTGGCCGAACTCGATGGGCGCAGTGATCCGCAACAATCCCGAAGGCGCCTGCTGCAGTTGCATCACCGCCTGCTCGGCCTCGGCGAAGTCATGCATGATCTGCCGACAGCGGTCGTAGTAGGCCTGCCCCACTTCGGTCAGGCGCAGCTTGCGCGTGGTGCGATTGATCAGGCGCACGCCTAGGCGTTCCTCCAGCAGCGCGATACGCCGGCTCACGGTCGATTTCTGCATGCCAAGGCTCTGCGCCGCCTGGGTGAAACTGTGCAGCTCCACGACGCGGGTGAAGATCAGCGCATCATCCAGCCCCATGATTGTTCCCTATAAGCAACAAAGTTTCCGAAGTGTAGCGGCTACGTGCCGCCACGGAACACTGTTACATTGGCAAACATTTTTTGGCCAACCAAACGCTCGTTTACCTATGCCCGCACAATTACAACGCCGCCTGACCGTGTTCTTCGTCATCCTCGCCGTGGTTGCCCTCGCCTTCCTCGCGCGCTGGTACTTCATCGGCCGCTTCGTCGAGACCACCGACAACGCTTACGTGCAGGGCGAGATCACCCGCATTGCCAGCCAGCTCGGCGCCCGCGTCGACGAGGTGCTGGTGCAGGACAACCAGCACGTCGAGAAAGGCCAGTTGCTGGTGAAGCTCGAAGCCGCAGACTTCCAGCTCGCGCTGGACCGCGCCAAGGCCACCCTGGCCACCCGTGAGGCAGAACTGGAGCAGGCGCGCAGCAAGCTCAAGGGCCAGACCAGCATGATTGCTGCCAGTGCGGCGGACGTGAATGCCAGCCAGGCCACCCTCGGCCGCACCGAAGTCGACCTCGGCCGCGCCCAGGCGCTGCGCAAGCCCGGCTACGTGTCGGAAGAGCGCGTGACCACCCTGGCGGCCGACTCCAACGTCGCCCGCTCGCAAGTGGCCAAGGCCCAGGCCGATCTGCAGGCCCAGCGCGTACAGCGCGAAACCCTGGGCACCGACGTCCAGCGTCTGCAGGCGCAGATCGAAAGCGCTCGCGCCGACATCACCCAGGCCGAGATCAACCTCGCCCGCACTGAAATCCACGCACCGGTCAGCGGCCTGGTCGGCCAGCGCGGCGCCCGCGTCGGCCAGTACGTGCAGGTCGGCAGCCAGCTGCTGTCGCTGGTGCCGGATGATGGCATCTGGATCCAGGCCAACTTCAAGGAAACCCAGATCGGCAAGATGCGCCCAGGCCAGACCGCCAGACTGGTGTTCGATTCCTTCCCTGACCAGCCCATCGACGGCCAGGTACAGAGCCTGTTCGCCGCCTCCGGCGCGCAGTTCAGCCTGCTGCCGCCGGACAACGCCACCGGCAACTTCACCAAGGTGGTGCAGCGTATTCCGGTCAAGATCACCTTCGCCGACGAGAACCCGCTCAAGGGGCTGATCCGCCCCGGCATGTCCGTCGAGGCCGAGGTCGAGCTGCGTGTCCGCTGATGCCCTGGTGCGGCCGGTCGGGGAACCGACCCGCCGCGACTGGATCGCCGTGTTCAGCGCCATGCTCGGCGCGTTCATGGCGGTCCTCGACATCCAGATCACCAACTCCTCGCTGAAGGACATCCAGGGCGCGCTGGCCGCCACCCTGGAAGAAGGTTCGTGGATTTCCACCTCCTACCTGGTGGCGGAAATCATCATGATCCCGCTCACCGCCTGGCTGGTGCAGTTGCTCTCGGCGCGCCGGTTGGCCTGGATGATCTCGGTCGGCTTCCTGTTCTCCTCACTGCTCTGCTCGTTTGCCTGGAACCTGGAGAGCATGATCGTGTTCCGCGCCATGCAGGGCTTCACCGGCGGCGCGCTGATTCCGCTGGCGTTCACCCTGGCTCTGATCAAGTTGCCGGAGCACCACCGCCCCAAGGGCATGGCGCTGTTCGCCATCACCGCCACCTTCGCGCCCTCCATCGGCCCGACCCTGGGCGGCTGGCTGACGGAAAACTTCGGCTGGGAGTACATCTTCTATATCAACATCCCGCCGGGCCTGCTGATGATTGCCGGGCTGCTCTACGGCCTGGAGAAGAAGCCGCCGCACTGGGAGCTGCTGAAGAGCACTGACTACGCAGGTATCGTCACCATGGCTATTGGCCTGGGCTGCCTGCAGGTGTTCCTCGAGGAAGGCCACCGCAAGGACTGGCTGGAATCCAGCTTGATAGTCAGCCTCGGCAGCATTGCCCTGGTCAGCCTGATTCTCTTCGTGATCCTGCAGACCTCGCGGCCGAATCCGCTGATCAACCTGGGCATCCTGCGCAATCGCAACTTCGGCCTGTCGAGCATTTCCAGCATCGGACTGGGGATGGGACTGTACGGCTCAATCTACGTGCTGCCGCTCTACCTGGCACAGATCCAGGGCTACAACGCCATGCAGATCGGCGAGGTGATCATGTGGATGGGCGTGCCGCAGTTGTTCCTCATCCCGCTGATCCCCAAGCTGATGAAGATCATCGAGCCGCGCCTGCTGTGCGCCGTGGGCTTCGGCCTGTTCGGCATGGCGAGCTTCTTTTCCGGCGTGCTCAACCCGGACTTCGCCGGCCCGCAGTTCAACCAGATCCAGTTGCTGCGCGCCCTCGGTCAGCCGATGGTGATGGTCACCATCTCGCTGATCGCCACCGTCTATCTGCAACCACAGGACGCGGGGTCGGCTTCGAGCCTGTTCAACATCCTGCGCAACCTCGGCGGCGCCATCGGCATCGCCTTGCTGGCTACCCTGCTGGATAGCCGCGCCAAGGTCTATTACGACTATCTGCGCGAAGCGGTAGTGCCGGTGAACGGTGCGGTGGACGAGCGACTGGCGCAGCTGACTTCACAACTGGGCACGCAACAGGCCGCCCTGGGCAAGATCAGTGAGATTGTCCACCAGCAGGCAGCAATCATGGCCTACAACGACGCCTTCCACGCCATCGGCATCGTGCTGGCAGTCAGCATGGTTGCGGTGCTGCTGACGCGCCCGCTACCGGCAGGAGTAGGCTCGGGCGCAGCAGCCGGCGCGCATTGAGCCCTGCCCGCCAGGGCACTGTAGGAGCGAGCTTGCTCGCGAACGCTTTGTCAGCCGGCCACACCGGCATCGGGCGGTTCGCGAGCAAGCTCGCCCCTACAAGAATCGCCAAGTTGATCAGCCCATGGACACAATGCGGTCGCGCAACTTGCCGATCTCGTCGCGCACGCCGGCCGCAGCCTCGAACTCCAGGTCGCGGGCCAACTGGTACATGCGCTCTTCCAGCTGCTTGATGCGCTTGCCGATCTCGTCGGGTGTGCGCAGCTCGTTCTCGTAGCGCCCGCTCTCCTCCGCCACTTTCGCCAGGCTGCGGCGCTTACCCTTGGCCCCCGGCACCACGGCTCCTTCGAGGATGTCCTTGATGTCCTTCTTCACGCCCTTGGGCACGATGCCGTGCTTGGCGTTGAACTCCAGCTGCTTGGTGCGGCGACGCTCGGTCTCGTTGATCGCACGCTGCATCGAGCCGGTCATGTTATCGGCGTAGAGGATCGCCTTGCCGTGCAGGTTCCGCGCGGCGCGGCCGATGGTCTGGATCAGCGAGCGCTCGGAGCGCAGGAAGCCCTCCTTGTCCGCATCGAGGATCGCAACCAGCGCCACTTCCGGCATGTCCAGGCCCTCGCGCAGCAGGTTGATGCCGACCAGCACGTCGAACTTGCCCAGGCGCAGGTCGCGGATGATTTCCACCCGCTCCACGGTATCGATATCCGAGTGCAGGTAGCGCACGCGCACGTCGTGGTCGCCCAGGTAGTCAGTAAGGTCCTCAGCCATGCGCTTGGTCAGGGTGGTGACCAGCACTCGCTGGTCCAGCGCCACGCGTTTACCGATTTCCGAGAGCAGGTCATCCACCTGAGTGGTCGCAGGGCGGATTTCCACTTCCGGGTCGACCAGGCCGGTGGGACGCACCACCTGCTCAACCACCCTTCCAGCATGCTGATCCTCATAGGGGCCAGGCGTCGCCGAAACGAAGATGGTCTGCGGGCTGATCGCCTCCCACTCCTCGAAGCGCAGCGGGCGGTTATCCAATGCCGAGGGCAGGCGGAAGCCGTACTCCACCAGGGTTTCCTTGCGCGACCGGTCGCCCTTGTACATGGCGCCTACCTGGGGAACGCTGACGTGGGATTCGTCGATCACCAGCAGCGAATCGGCCGGCAGGTAGTCGTAGAGGGTTGGCGGCGGCTCGCCGGGACCGCGTCCCGAGAGATAGCGCGAGTAGTTCTCGATGCCATTGCAGTAACCCAGCTCGAGGATCATCTCCAGGTCGAAGCGGGTGCGCTGCTCCAGGCGCTGGGCCTCCACCAGCTTGTTGTTGGTGCGCAGGTAGTCCAGGCGCTGCTTGAGTTCGGCCTTGATGTGCTCCACCGCCTCCAGCAGCGTCTCCCGCGGGGTGACGTAGTGACTCTTGGGGTAGAAGGTGAAGCGCGGCAGCTTGGTCAGCACCTCGCCGGTGAGCGGATCGAAAGCGGCGATATTCTCCACTTCGTCGTCGAACAGCTCGACGCGGATGGCCTCCAGGTCCGATTCCGCCGGGAAGATATCGATCACATCGCCACGCACCCGGAAGGTCGCGCGGGCGAAATCCATGTCATTGCGGGTGTACTGCAGGCTGGTGAGGCGGCGCAGCAGTTCGCGCTGGTCCATCTTGTCGCCGCGATCCAGGTGCAGAACCATCTTCAGGTAAGACGCCGGATCACCCAGGCCGTAGATCGACGACACGGTGCAGACGATGATGGCGTCCTTGCGCTCCAGCAGCGCCTTGGTCGCCGACAGCCGCATCTGCTCGATGTGGTCGTTGATCGAGGAGTCTTTCTCGATGTAGGTGTCCGAGGACGGCACATAGGCCTCGGGCTGGTAGTAATCGTAATAGGAGACGAAGTATTCGACGGCGTTGTTCGGGAAGAAGGTCTTGAACTCGCCGTAGAGCTGCGCGGCCAGCGTCTTGTTAGGCGCCAGCACCATTGTCGGGCGCTGCACCTGGGAGATGACGTTGGCGATGCTGAAGGTCTTGCCGGAGCCAGTCACCCCCAACAGCGTCTGGTGCGACAGCCCGGCTTCCAGCCCTTCCACCATCTGTCGGATGGCTTCGGGCTGATCGCCGGCCGGCTCGAACCGCGAATCCAGCTGGAATAACGACATGGGAACCTCGCTTTGACGTGTGACGCTTCGGTCGCCAAAGCGTCATACCAGTCGAAAAGCATGCGCGACAACTCGCCGCCTGCCATAGAGGCCTATATAATACCGGCCCGTCGACGCAACCCCCAGCGCCGTGAGCGGGCGGGTTGCAATTGCACTTCACTCCCGCCTTAGAGCTGCTGCCAAAATGAGTCTGTTCTCCGCTGTCGAAATGGCCCCCCGCGACCCGATCCTGGGCCTGAACGAAGCTTTCAACGCCGATACCCGTCCGGGCAAGATCAACCTGGGCGTAGGCGTTTACTACAACGAGGAAGGCCGTCTCCCGCTGCTGCGCGCCGTGCAGGCCGCGGAGAAAGCCCGTATCGAGGCCCACGCTCCGCGCGGCTACCTGCCGATCGAAGGCATCGCTGCCTACGATTCGGGCGTGCAGAAGCTGCTCTTCGGCGCTGATTCCGAGCTGCTGGCCGAAGGCCGCGTGGTCACCACCCAGGCTGTGGGCGGCACCGGAGCACTGAAAACCGGCGCCGACTTCCTCAAGCGCCTGCTGCCCAACGCCACCGTCGCCATCAGCGACCCGAGCTGGGAAAACCACCGCGCACTGTTCGAAGCCGCCGGCTTCCCGGTTCAGAACTACCGCTACTACGACGCCGCCACCAACGGCGTGAACCGCGTGGGTCTGCTGGAAGACCTGAACGCGCTGCCTTCTCAGTCGATCGTCGTTCTGCACGCCTGTTGCCATAATCCGACCGGCGTCGACCTGACCATGGACGACTGGAAGCAGGTCCTGGACGTGCTCAAGGCCAAGGGCCACGTGCCGTTCCTCGACATCGCCTACCAGGGCTTCGGCGACGGCATCGACGAAGACGCCTCCGCTGTACGTCTGTTCGCCAAGTCGGGCCTGAACTTCTTCGTGTCCAGCTCCTTCTCCAAGTCGTTCTCGCTGTACGGCGAGCGCGTTGGCGCCCTGTCGGTCGTGACTGACAGCCGCGAGGAAGCCACCCGCGTCCTGTCTCAGGTCAAGCGCGTGATCCGCACCAACTACTCCAACCCGCCGACCCATGGCGCCAGCGTCGTCGCCGCCGTGCTGAACAGCCCGGAGCTGCGTGCGGTCTGGGAAGAAGAGCTGGGCGAAATGCGCACCCGCATCCGCGCCATGCGCGTGGCCATGGTCGAGCAACTGGCCGCCCTGGGCGCCAAGCGCGACTTCAGCTTCGTTGCCCAGCAGCGCGGCATGTTCTCCTACTCCGGCCTGACCGCCGAGCAGGTCGAGCGCCTGAAGAACGAATTCGGTATCTACGCCGTCGGCACCGGCCGCATCTGCGTTGCCGCGCTGAACAACGGCAACCTGGATACCGTCACCCGCGCCATCGTCCAGCTGCTGTAAAAAATTAAGGGGAAGTCATCGGAACATTGTTGACTTCCCCTTTTTAATCAGTAAGATACGCACCGTTGTTCCGCGATAGCTCAGTCGGTAGAGCAAATGACTGTTAATCATTGGGTCCCTGGTTCGAGTCCAGGTCGCGGAGCCAAATTCAAAGCCCTCGGCATATGCCGGGGGCTTTTTCTTTGTGCCGCTGGACTCTCTCCAGGGACTGCGTCCCAGGTGATTCCCCCTTCGGGGCCGCGCTGAAGCGCGTTCGGCTGACGCCGTCGAGTCCAGGTCGCGGAGCCAAAATTCAAAGCCCTCGGCACATGCCGGGGGCTTTTTCTTTGTGCCGCTGGACTCTCTCCAGGGACTGCGTCCCAGGTGATTCCCCCTTCGGGGCCGCGCTGAAGCGCGTTCGGCTGACGCCGTCGAGTCCAGGTCGCGGAGCCAAATTCAAAGCCCTCGGCACACGCCGGGGGCTTTTTATTGGACGCATGAAAGTCCTGAATGGAAAAGCCGGCCAACGACCGGCTTTTCCATTTCATAAGGAAGGCTCAGAGCGAAATCCTGTCGCGATTCTTATCCAGGGTGCCCTTGCCTATTCCCTTCACTTCCAGCAACTGATCGACGCTGGTGAACGGCCCATTACTGGTTCGATAGTCGACGATAGCCTGGGCCTTCACCTTGCCGATGCCCTTCAGGGACTTCTGCAATTCTTCGATGGACGCCGTGTTGATATTCACCGACTCCACCTGGGAAACAGGCGCCTTGGCGGCGGGAGCCGGCGCTTCGGCCGCCGGCTTGGCGGCGGGCTGGGCGCTTGTGGCTGCCTGAGTCAGGCCGGCAAAGGAAAGGCCGGCAATCAGGAACACGCTGGCGATGGAAAGCAGTTTCTTACTCATGGGTTGTTTCCTTATGAATGACTTTTAGGCAGGCGCGGCCGCGCCGCCTGAAAGAACATATCGCCAGGAATACCCTTGAAAACGCTGGTTTAGAGAGTCAGCGGCAGTTTCCGGCGCCGCTGACAGATCGGAAAGAAAGGACTGACAACGCTCGCAGATACGAATACAGCGCCGTCTGCTACGAACCCTGATTCAGGGCTCCATCCGTCGCTGCTGGTGGATCAGGTCGACGATCTCGCCCTCGGGGCAATAGCCGCTGACGGTTTCCCGCAACAGTTGCCGGACCCGCGCATAATTTCCCTGGTCCACCGCCATTAGCAGGTCGGCCAGCACCAGCTTGAAGCCCTCCCAGTGCATCAGCTCCTCATTGGCCTTCATGATCATCGGATGCTCGGTGGCGCTGACGTTGTCGCCAATCAGCAGCTCTTCGTAGAGCTTCTCGCCGGGCCGCAGACCACTGAACTCGATGGAGATGTCACCGTGCGGGGTACGCTCGGAGCGAACGCTCAGGCCGGACAGGTGAATCATCCGCTCGGCGAGCTCGAGAATCTTCACCGGCTGCCCCATGTCCAGCACGAAGACGTCGCCACCGCGCCCCATGGAACCGGCCTGAATCACCAACTGGGCCGCCTCAGGGATAGTCATGAAATAGCGGGTGATCCCCGGATGGGTCACGGTAACCGGACCGCCACGCTTGATCTGCTCACGGAACAGCGGGATCACCGAGCCGGATGAGCCGAGCACATTGCCGAAGCGAACCATGGTGAAACGGGTCTTGTTGACCTGGTGCACGCCAGACTTGTCGCCGAACAGCACCGGCGCCGACTCCTGGCTCAAAGCCTGCAGAATCATTTCGGCCAGACGCTTGGTGCTGCCCATGACATTGGTCGGCCGCACCGCCTTGTCGGTGGAAATCAGCACGAAGTGCTCCACCCCCGCCCGCACCGCCACCTGGGCGGTATGCAGGGTGCCCATCACATTGTTCAGCACGCCTTCGGAAATATTGTGCTCGACGATGGGCACATGCTTGTAAGCCGCAGCGTGGTAGACGGTGGCAACCTTCCAGGTGCGCATGACGTCGAGAAGGCGCTCGGCACTGCGCACCGAGCCCAGAATCGGCACCAATTGCACCGCGAGGGACTCACGCTTGATGCGATTCTCCAACTCCTGGTGCACGCGATAGAGGTTGTATTCGCTGTGTTCGAACAGCACCAGCACGGTCGGCCCCGAGCCGAGGATCTGCCGGCAGAGCTCCGAACCGATAGAGCCGCCAGCGCCAGTGACCATCACCACTTCGCCACGAATGCAGTGCTCGAACAGCTCCTTGCGCGGCTCAACCGGGTCGCGTCCGAGCAGATCGGCGATATCCACTTCCTGGATGTCATCCACCCGCACCCGGCCGTTGGCCAGTTCGATGAACCCCGGAACACTTCGCACGTGGACCGGATAAGGCTCGAGGAGACCGAGAATTTCGCGGCGGCGGGCGCGCGTTGCAGAAGGGACAGCCAGCAGCACTTCCTGCACGCCGGTCTCGTCGATCATCTGCTGGATATGTTTGGGCTTGTAGACGCGCAGCCCCGCAATGACGCGGTTGGCGATCTCGTCGTCGTCGTCGATGAAAGCCACCGGGCGCATCGCGCGACCGAGGCGCAAGGCGGCAACCAGTTGGTTGCCGGCAGAACCCGCACCGTAGACGGCGACTTTCGGCAGACCATCCTGCTGCTTGAGAAAAGGAACGGCTTGTACCGTGCTGTACCAGTCACCCATGAAGAACTGCCGCATGGCCAAGCGCAGGCCGCCAATCATCAGCAGGCTCAACCACCAGTAGTTCAGCACCAGCGAGCGCGGTACCGCCTCAGTCACCGAGCGGTTCCAGTAGACCACCAGCGAAAGCAGCAAAGCCGAGATCGTCACCGCTTTCCAGATGGCAATCAGCGCGTCATTGCCGAGATAACGCATGACCGCTCGGTACATGCCGAAGCGAATGAACAGCGGAATGGCCACAGCCGGTGCTGCCACGAACAGCCAGCCGTGCACGCGGAACGGATACTCCAGATCGTCCGTGCCTAACCGCACGATGAACGCCAACCACAGCGCGAACCACACGAGGAAGATATCGGTGGTGACCTGCAGTAACCGTTTATGTCGTCTCGGAAGCCTCAGCAGGCGTTCTCGGAGCATCAGCGCTTGTCCTTAATCCCGAGCGGAGGAAATCGTCCACCCGCTACATTGACCACCAAATCCGGCGGAGTTCAGCTCACATCCTGTTCATCCGGACGACCTGCGCCCTGATGAGCTACGACAAGCACCAAAGGAGCATAGGCCACAATGAGCGCCAGCAAACCCGAAACTTGCCCCAGCGCCACCAGCAATGCCAGCGGCATGAGCCACAGCACATTGATGGCGGTCACCGCCAGCGATACCCGCAGGTGGCTGCCGTAACGCCGTGACGCGCGCTGGTAGGCATGGCTGCGATGCGCCTCGTAGACGCGCTCGCCGCGTATCAGGCGACGAATCAGGGTGAAGGTGGCGTCGACGATGAACACGCCGAGCAGGATCAGCCAGCTCCAGATCAGTGGCGACGCCACCGACCCCGCCTGCAATGCCAGCCCCCCAAGGATCAGCCCGAGGAAACCGCTGCCCGCATCACCCATGAAAATGCGCGCTGGAGGGAAATTCCAGACCAGGAATCCTGCCGCCGCCAGGCCCAGGATCAAAGGCAGCCAGGCCAATTGCGATGTTCCGACCGCCCATCCGCAAAGGGCGCCACCCAGGCAGACGCTGATGGCTTCCAGACCGGCGATCCCGTCGATACCGTCCATGAAGTTATAGAGGTTGAGGAGCCAGACCAGGAACACCAGCCCCAGGAAATCCCCCAGCAGGCCCAGATCCAGCATCCCCCAGGGCATCGGGAGCGGAGGTACTCCACCCAGCCAGCACAGCAGCCAGAGCGCGGCGACAAAATGCCCGAGCAGACGCCAGCGTGCGGGAATATGGCGATGATCATCAAGGAAGCCAATGGCCGCGACCAGGACACCTGCTGGCAGCAGGGCCAACAGACTGCGCCCATCCACTGCGCCGAGCAGGCCAGCCAACGGCAGGCAGCCGAGGAATCCCAGGACAATCGCGACACCGCCGCCGCGCGGCGTGGGAATCTGGTGCGAACTGCGGGCGTTCGGAATGTCCATGATGCTGCGCGCCAGTGCATAGCGGCGCACACCGGCAGTCATGGTCCAGGACGCGACGAACACCGCAACCAGCAGCAATACCATGCTCATCGGTTCTGCTCCTGACTGAATTCCTTGGCCGCTTCCTGCAGCGCCTGCTCGACGCTGACCGGCGGAATCCAGCCCAACTGACGGCGCGTCGCGGAAATATCCACCTGCAGCGATCCCAAAAGGCGCTGGACCTGTTGGCTCCGCCCGGTCAGCAGCCCCAGCAGATGCAACAGCCCTGACGGAACCGGCAGCAGGCGCGGGCGAACCCCCAGCGCCTTGCTCAGGCCGCGACACAACTGCGCCGTGGACAGATCCTCGCCATCACTCACCAGGAATACCTGCCCTGCCGCCGCGGGATGCTGGGCACAAAGCAGCAGCAAGTCGACCAGATTGTCCCGAGCCACCAGGCTGCGACGATTATCGATGGCCCCGAAGGGCAACGGCAGGCGACGCTGCAAGGCACGCATCAGGCTGGCGAAGTTGGCCTTCACGCCCGGTCCATAGACCAGCGGCGGGCGTACCACGACCACTTCCAATCCGGTCTGCGCGGCAACCGCGAACAGGGCTTGCTCAGCTTCGAGCTTGGACTGCCCGTAAGGGTCCTGCGGTTGCGGAGCCGCATCGGCAGTGAAGGGAAGGCCCGGCGCGGTTTCCTCGCCATTGACCTTGATCGAGCTGACGAAAACGAAACGTTTCACTCCAGCGGCGGCCGCTTCCTGCGCCAGATGCCGGGTCGCCTCGACATTGACGGAGCGAAACTCGGCGAGCGGATCGGCCGCCCGCTCATCCATGACGTGGACGCGCCCAGCGCAATGGATCACCACATCGACTCCGCGCAAGGCCTGCGCCCAGGATTGCGCCACGCTCAGCCCATCGATCTGCGCCACTTCGACGCCATCGGGCCATTGCGCCGCGATGCCGCGCTGGGAGACACGCACCTGCACATCGTCTTCCTGACGCAAGCGCGCCAGCACGCCTCGGCCGACAAATCCAGTCGCGCCCGTGAGTAGAACCTTCAATCCAGTACCTGCCGAACCTGACGCCTACGGCGTCTTCCATGTTTGAGCGAACGTGTCAGAGCGGCGAGATGACCGGCCGCAGGGCATTCCAAGCGTGGCAACTGGGACATTGCCAATGAAGCTCGCGGCCGGCGAATCCACACTTGCCGCATCGATAGCGCGGCATTGTCTTATACAAACCGATGATTATTGGAGCGATTTTTCCGGCAGCCGAGTCTTTTTCGCGATCGCTGCCGACCACCTCAAGGTACTCGCTGACACCCTGCCAGGAAGGATGGCGCTCCACCCGCTCCAGCAGGCTGTGCCGCCAGGTGGTCGCCCCTTCCACCGGCTCGCTCTCGGCCAGCAGCGCGAGGATCGCCGGAGGCACCTCTTCGCCCATGGCCAACTCACGCAAGCAGGCCAGTAGCTCCGGCCGGGCGAGGCCATCATGACGTCGCAGCAGCGGCACGATCTCGCCCAGGAAAGCCTTGGCATCGCTGGCCAGTTCGCCAATGGTGGCGACCGCCGCAGCCTGATCCTTGCGCCACAGCTCGCAGTCCAGCCGCATCAGCAGCGCACGCACGCAACGCCTGTCGACACGACGGGCCTCACGCAGCAGCTCCTGCATGGCGCTGCGATCCCCGGCCTTGCCTTTTTCCTGGGCCAGCTCGCAGTAATAGTTGGCCCAGGCGGCGCTCAATTCCGGGCGGCTCGGCACCAGCCGGGCCGCCAGCTCGATGGCTCGCGACCAGTTCTTCTCGCGCTCGCAGATCAGCCGCTGCTCATCCAGCGCCTCGAGGGAGATAGGCTCGTCGCGCTGCTGCGTCAACTCGTCCAGCAACTCTTCGGCGCTGCCGAGCAGGCCGCCAGCGATGTAATCGCGCGCCAGCTCCAGACGCACCTGTGCAACCAGCGAACCATCCTCGCCAGCGCGGCCCAGCAGGTCCTGGTGGATATGGATGGCTTTTTCGATATCGCCGCGTCGGCGGAACAGATTGCCGACGTGCAGGTGGCTTTCAAGAGTCTCCGGGCTGACGACCAGGCCCTGGGAAAGGCTCTCCAGCGCGTCGTCAGAATGCCGCTCCAGCAAGTTGTGCATGCTGTGGACACGGGTCCGGAGGTTCGAGTCGGACGCGGGCTGGTTTCGGGAAAGGGAGCGACGCCCCATCCACCAGCCGATGGCCAGGGCGCAGAAGAAGAACAGCGTGGCGATGACGCTAGGCATGGTCCGTCAGCGACTTTTCACGCAGCGCGTCATTCTCCTTACGGAAACGAGTGACTTCGGAGCGCAGCCCGGTCATGCGGACGTGCGCCTTAGCGCGGAACGGAATGCTCAGCAGCAGGCCGATCACGCCCCCCAGGATGAAGGCAAGGGAAATGAAGACCACCAGCGGCCACTGCGGCGACTGCCAGCCAAGGAAAGTCAGTTGGGTCGATTGCAGGTTCTCCAGGACGAAAACCACGACGACGGCGGCCAGAACGACCAACGCCAGAATCAGCAGGAAACGCTTTGCCCGAAGCATGGACACTCCTTCTTGAAGACGGATACCCCGGGGTCACTCGGGTTCATTGACGCGGTCGCGCAGCTCCTTGCCGGGCTTGAAGTGCGGGACGAACTTGCCGTCCAGGCGCACGGACTCGCCGGTCTTCGGATTGCGGCCGGTGCGCGGCGCACGGTAATGCAGCGAGAAGCTACCGAAACCCCGGATTTCGATGCGATCCCCAGTGGCCAGAGCCTGGGACATTTGCTCAAGCATGGTCTTGATCGCCAGCTCCACATCCTTTGCGGAAAGCTGCCCCTGATGGGTGACGATTCTCTCGATCAACTCCGACTTGGTCATGGTTTTCCCTTCTTTTTCAAGCGGCTAGATCAGCTCTAGGTTCTTTTAGCATGCTGGTCATGCTTTGAACAGCCCGAACGGGAAGGATGTGTTTTCATCCGGTCAAGTAGTTGGCAAATAAAAAATGGCCGATCTCCGGCAGAGGAGATCGGCCACGGTCGCGTCCAGGAGCGGGAGGACGCGCAAACAGGAAACGGATCAGGCGATGGTGGCGAGCTGCGCCTTGGCCTTGGCCAGGCCCTTCTCGGCGAACTCACCGCCCATGTTCAGGCCCTCGGCGTGGATGAAGGTCACGTCGTGAATGCCGATGAAGCCCAGCGCCTGGCGCAGGTAGGGTTCCTGGTGATCCAGCGCACCGCCGGCATAGATGCCACCGCGGCTGGTCAGGACGAAGGCGCGTTTGCCGGTAAGCAGGCCCTGGGGGCCGGTCTCGGTGTACTTGAAGGTGACACCGGCGCGCAGCACGTGGTCCAGCCAGGATTTCAGGGTGCTGGGGATGGCGAAGTTGTACATCGGCGCGGCCAGCACCAACACATCGGCGGCTTGCAGCTCGGCAGTCAGTTGATTGGAGCGTTCCAGCGCGACACGTTCGACTTCGCTGTGCTCCTGCGCCGGCTTCATCCAGCCGCCCAGCAGATTGGCGTCCAGGTGTGGCACCTGCTCGAGGGCCAGATCACGGACCTGGATATCGTCAGCCGGGTGAGCGGCCTGCCACTGGGCGATGAAATCGCGGGTCAGCTGGCGGGAAACGGAACCATCCTGACGGGCACTGCTCTCGATAACCAGAACGCGGGACATGGACTGGACCTCCATCGGTCGTTGAATGTGTCGATGGAGGCCATCCTAAATATGAACAAATCGATAAAAAAGCGTAAATACTCGCTTCTAATTATCGAATAAATTGATTTCTTCCGGAGCAGCTTCTAATCTTGTCCGGCAGAAGTGTCAGGACGGGTTACAGGTCAATTTGATCCGCAGCTTGATCACCGCACGGCTGAAGCTGGAAGTCAGGTTGGCTTCCTTGCCCGGCGCGATGCTGGCCTTGCGTACATGGGGCGTCTCGGGCCCGTTGACGAAGACTGCAGTGCAGGTCACCGACTGCTGCCCGACGTTGCGCAGGATGATCGCGCCCATCTGGTCGCCTATGTCCTGGGTCTCGACATCCAGCTCGGCACCATTGAGGCTCTTCTGCACTTCGATGGGATAGGCCAGGGCGGTCAGCGGCAACAGTGCCAGAACGGCACAACAGATTTTTTTCATGGCGGTCTCTTGTTGGTCTTCTGCGGACCGCCAGATTAGACAAGAGGAAGCGAGGATGAAAGCGCCCCGCGTTACCCTGGATCAGTGGAGAACCCTGCAGGCCGTGGTCGATCACGGTGGCTTCGCCCAGGCGGCGGAAGCCCTGCACCGTTCGCAGTCGTCGATCAGCTATACCGTGGCGCGCATGCAAGAGCAGCTCGGCGTGCCGCTGCTGCGCATCGACGGGCGCAAGGCCGTGCTCACAGAGGCCGGCGAAGTGCTGCTGCGGCGCTCGCGGCAACTGGTGAAATCCGCCGGCCAGCTCGAAGAACTGGCCCATCACATGGAGCAGGGCTGGGAGCCGGAAGTGCGCCTGGTGGTCGATGCCGCTTACCCGACCGTGCGCCTGGTCCGTGCCCTCTCCGCCTTCATGCCGCAGAGCCGTGGTTGCCGCGTACTGCTGCGCGAAGAGGTGCTGTCGGGCGTGGAGGAAGCCCTAGTGCAAGGTCATGCCGATCTTGCCATCAGCGGCCTGAACATCCCCGGCCACCTCGGCGCCGATCTCTCCATCGTCGACTTCGTCGCGGTCGCCCATCCCGATCATCCGCTGCATCGCTTGCAGCGTGAGGTCACCCACCAGGATCTGGAAACCCAGATGCAGGTAGTGATCCGCGACTCCGGCCGCCTGCAGCCGCGCGATGTCGGCTGGCTCGGTGCCGAGCAGCGCTGGACAGTGGGCAGCCTGGCCACCGCCGCCACCTTCGTCAGCAATGGCCTGGGCTTCGCCTGGCTGCCGCGGCACATGATCGAGCGCGAATTGCGCGACGGGCAGCTCAAGCCGCTGCCGATGAAACAGGGCGGCGTGCGCGAGAGCCGCTTCTATCTTTACCCGAACAAGGAAAAGCCCCTGGGCCCGGCCACGCAGATCCTCGTGGAGTTGCTGACCACCTTTGCCAACGTGCCCCTCGACGCCCATTTCGCCGCCCCGGAAAGCCCGGCCTGAATAAAGGCCGTACGGAAAAGGAGCCCGTCATGCCGTTCTTCGACCACGCCGGTCATCGCCTGCACTATGAGGAAAGCGGATTCGGCACACCGGTTTTGCTGGTGCACGGGCTCGGCTCCAGCACCCGCGACTGGGAGTATCAGGTGCCGGAGCTGGAGAAGCACCATCGGGTAATCGCCCTCGATGTACGCGGCCACGGCCAGTCGGACAAACCCCGCCAGCGCTACAGCATCGCTGCCTTTGCCGAGGACGTGGTCGCCCTGCTCGACCACCTGAGCCTGGGCCGCGTGCACCTGGTAGGCATCAGCATGGGCGGCATGATCGGCTTCGAACTGGCCACGCGCTGGCCGGAACGGCTGAACAGCCTGACCATCGTCAACAGCGCCCCGGAAGTGAAACCGCGCAGCCTGCGCGAGCATCTCGAAGTCGCGCGCCGGCTGTTTCTCGCCCATGTACTGGGCCTGGATACAGTGGGCAAGGCGCTGGGCAAGATGCTCTTTCCCAAGCC
This sequence comes from Pseudomonas sp. PVC-3-1, assembly GCF_057444315.1. Lineage (NCBI taxonomy): Bacteria > Pseudomonadati > Pseudomonadota > Gammaproteobacteria > Pseudomonadales > Pseudomonadaceae > Pseudomonas > Pseudomonas sp. PVC-3-1. The sequence goes on along the minus strand of NZ_CM172023.1, from coordinate 3,013,934 downwards.
CGAGCAGAGCGACCTGCGCCGCAAGATCCAGCAGCGCTGGCCGCAGAACGACAAACGCGCCTATCTTTCCAGCCTGCACGCCATCATCGGCTGGGGTGTGCAGGAACGCCTCGCGCGCATAACCTGTCCAACCCTGGTGATCAGCGCCGACCGCGACTACACCCCGGTTTCGCTCAAGCAAGCCTACGTCGGGCGCATGCCCAACGCGCGCCTGGTGGTGATCGAGGATTCGCGCCACGCCACGCCGCTGGACCAGCCGGAAAGATTCAATACCACCCTGCTCGGCTTCCTCGAGCAGGTCGACCATCCCTAGAACCTTCAGGAAACATCCGCCAAATGACCCTGTTCAAACGCTTCCTGCTCGCTGCCTGCTCCCTGGTCCTGGCCGGTTCGGCGCTCGCCGCCGACAGCAAGAACCCGCATGTACTGCTGTCCACCACCTCGGGCGAAATCGAAATCGAGCTGTACGCCGACAAGGCGCCGATTTCCGTGAAGAACTACCTGTCCTACGTCGATAGCGGCTTCTACAACGGAACCATCTTCCACCGCGTCATTCCCAACTTCATGATCCAGGGCGGCGGCTTCACCGAAGCCATGAAAGAGAAGGACACCCAGGCGCCGATCAAGAACGAGGCCGACAACGGCCTGCTCAACGAGCGCGGCACCTTGGCCATGGCACGCACCAGTGACGTGAACTCCGCCACCAGCCAGTTCTTCATCAACCTGACCGGCAACGACTTCCTCAACCACGGCGCCCGTGACTTCGGCTACGCGGTGTTCGGCAAGGTCGTGCGCGGCATGGGCGTGGTCGACCAGATCGCCGGCGTGAAGACCGGCAACCGCGGCATGTTCCAGGACGTACCGACCACCCCGGTGGTCATCCTCTCCGCCAAGCGTCTGTGATTGCGCGCAACCACGGCTGACGGAGGCCATTCAAGGCGGGCCCAGGACGGGCTCGCCGACACAACCCGAGACCCATCATGCTTTACCGTCGTTTCGAGCGTCTGATTGATCCCTTCCGCGACGTCCCCGAGCGCATGCCGCCCTCCGACGTCGTTCGCTTCTACGTCTACTACCTGCGCCAGGTCTGGCCGGTATTCCTCGCCCTGCTGTTCGTCGGGCTGATCGTCGCGCTGATCGAAGTCGCGCTGTTCAGCTACCTGGGGCGCATCGTCGACCTCGCCCAGGGCACCGCCCCCGCCGACTTCTTCAGCGTGCACGGCCGCGAGCTGATCTGGATGGCCGCCGTCGCGCTGATCCTGCGCCCGGTGTTCAACGGCCTGCACGACATGCTGGTGCACCAGAGCATCAACCCCAGCATGACCAACCTGATCCGCTGGCAGAACCATCGCTACGTGCTCAAGCAGAGCCTGGGCTTCTTCCAGAACGACTTCGCCGGGCGCATCGCCCAGCGCATCATGCAGACCGGCAACTCCCTGCGCGACTCCGCCGTGCAGGTGGTAGACGCCATCTGGCACGTGGTGATCTACACCGTCAGCGCCCTGGTGCTGTTCGCCGAAGCCGACTGGCGCCTGATGATCCCGCTGATCCTCTGGGTGATCGGCTACGTTGGCGCGCTGGGCTACTTCATCCCGCAGGTGAAGCACCGTTCCGTTGTCGCCTCCGACTCGCGCTCCAAGCTCATGGGCCGCATCGTCGACGGCTACACCAACATCACGACCCTCAAGCTGTTCGCCCACACGCGGCAGGAAGAGGACTACGCCCGCGAAGCCATCGACGACCAGACTCGCAAGGCCCAAAGCGCCGGCCGCGTGGTGACCTCGATGGACGTTACCATTACCGTCTTCAACGGCCTGCTGATCGCCGGCACCACCGGTCTTGCCCTGTGGCTGTGGACCCAGTCGCTGATCTCGGTCGGCGCCATCGCCCTGGCTACCGGCCTGGTCATCCGCATCAACAACATGTCCGGCTGGATCATGTGGGTGGTCGGCGGCATCTTCGAGAACGTCGGCCAGGTACAGGACGGCATGCAGACCATCGCCCTACCCCGCCAGGTCGTCGATGCCCCTGACGCCAAACCGCTGCTGGTGAGCCGTGGCGAAGTGCGCTTCGACCAGGTGGACTTCAGCTACGGCAAGGGCGGCGGCCTGATCAGCGGGCTGGACCTGACCGTGCGCCCCGGTGAGAAGATCGGCCTGGTCGGGCCCTCCGGCGCCGGCAAGTCCACGCTGGTGAACCTGCTGCTGCGCCTGTACGACCTGGAGGGCGGGCGCATCCTGATCGACAACCAGGACATTGCCCACGTGACCCAGGAAAGCCTGCGCGCGCAGATCGGCATGGTCACCCAGGACACCTCCCTGCTGCACCGTTCGATCCGCGACAACCTGCTCTACGGCCGCCCGGACGCCAGCGAGGCGGAGTTGCAGGATGCAATCCAGAAGGCGCGCGCCTCGGAGTTCATTCCGCAGTTGAGCGACGCCGAGGGCCGCTTCGGCCTCGACGCCCACGTCGGTGAGCGCGGCGTGAAACTCTCCGGCGGCCAGCGCCAGCGCATTGCGATTACCCGCGTGCTACTCAAGGATGCGCCGATCCTTATCCTCGACGAAGCCACTTCGGCGCTGGACTCGGAAGTGGAAGCGGCGATCCAGGAAAGCCTGGAAACCCTGATGCAGGGCAAGACAGTGATCGCCATCGCTCACCGCCTTTCCACCATCGCGCGCATGGATCGCCTGGTGGTACTGGAGCATGGCCGCGTGGTCGAGAGCGGTAGCCATGCGGAGTTGCTGGCCCATGGAGGGCTCTATGCGCGGTTGTGGCGGCACCAGACAGGCGGGTTCGTCGGAGTGGATTGACCCATTCAAGGGCTGAGAAATTGGCTCTCGTAGGAGCGGACTTCGTCCGCGATGGGTAGGCCTCGCTCCTTCAGATAGCTGGAGCGGGGGCGAAGCAATCGCGGACGAAGTCCGCTCCTACGAAAAGTCATCCCATAAAAAAGCCCGGCTCAAGGCCGGGCACGTCCAAATCCAGGACAGCTCAGTGTGTATCCAGAAGCGCCAGCGCCTCGCGGCTCAGGCGCTCGACGGCAGCCCAGTCGCTGCTGTCGATGGCAGCCTTGGGCAGCATCCAGCTGCCGCCCACGCACATCACGTTGGCCAGCCGGTAGTAGTCGTTGAGGTTGTCCGGGCCGACGCCGCCGGTGGGGCAGAAACGGATGTCCGGGAACGGCCCGCCGAAAGCCTTGAGCGCTTCCACGCCGCCGGCGACCTTCGCCGGGAACAGCTTGAAGCGACGCAGGCCATGGCGATAAGCGGCCATGATTTCCGACGCGGTGGCCACGCCCGGCAGCAGCGGTACAGGGCGCGTCACGGCATGCTGCAGCAGTTCCTCGGTGCAGCCGGGCGTGACGATGAACTTGGCACCCGCCTCTTCCGCCTGGCGGAAGGTCTCAGAATCGAGCACGGTACCGGCGCCAACGATCAGCTCCGGGCGCTGCTCGCTCAACTGGCGAATGGCGGTGAGGCCCAGCGAGGTCCGCAAGGTCACTTCCAGAACGGTGATGCCACCGGCTGCCAGAGCATCCGCCATGGGCAGGATGTCCGCCTCGCGGTCGATGGTGATCACCGGCAGGATGCGTGCACGCTGCGCCAGGGCATCGATCTGCTGGATGTGTTGTTCAGACATTGCGGTAACTCCGTGCCTCAGGGGCACCAATGGATCGAAAGTGGTGAACGCAGGAATGCATTGATCGGCATGCGCTGGTCATCGTTGTCGCTCAGCGCCTGGCTCAGAGTGGCCAACTTGGACTCGCCCTGGATGGCCAGGATCTGCACCCGCGCGCCCTGCAGCACCGCGCGGGTCAGGGTCAGGCGTTGATGCGGCACGGTCGGCGCCCACATCGGCAGGCAACGGCGCGTGCCGTCAGGGTCGAGCGCCTCGACCAGGTTGGTGCTTCCGGGGAACAGAGAGGCCGTGTGGCCGTCATCGCCCATGCCCAGCACCAGTACGTCGATTGGCAGCATCAGCTCGTGCAGGTAGCGGTCGGCCTTGTCGGCCGCCTCTTCCAGGCTGGCTGCCGGTTGGTAGATGCCAATGAACTGCGCCTTGGCCGCTGCCCCCTTGAACAGGTGGCGACGCAGGAGGCCGGCATTGCTGTCCGGGTGGGACTCGGGCACCCAGCGTTCGTCGGCGAGACTGACGACCATTTTCGACCAATCCAGCACCGCACCGCTCAGGGCCTCGAGGAAGGCCACCGGGCTGCGTCCACCGGACACCACCAGCAACGCGCGCCCACGCTCGATCAATGCCTCGCGCAGGCTATCGGCTACCGCTTCGGCCAGGCCGCGAGACTGCTCGGCGGCGTTGTTCCAGGTCTTCCAGGCCATGCCTTCTTTCAGAGTCGGTTCAAAGATCGCCATACCAGTCCCTCCCGTCGCGTGCGATCAGGGCAACCGAGGCCTGCGGACCCCAGCTTCCGGCCGGATAGGGCTTGGGCTCCTCGCCCAGGCGCCCCCAGCCGTCGATCAGGCCGTCACACCACTTCCAGGCGGCCTCGATCTCATCCTTGCGGACGAACAGGTTCTGGTTGCCTTGCGTGACTTCCAGCAACAGTCGCTCGTAGGCATCCGGCGTCCGGGCGGTCTGGAAGGTTTCGGAGAAATTCAGCTGCAGCGGGCCGGTGCGCAGTTGCATGCCCTTGCCCAGACCCTGGTCCTTGGTCATCACCTGCAGGGAAATACCCTCATCCGGTTGCAGGCGGATGATCAGCCGGTTGCTGATCAGCGAGCGCTGCTCCGGAGCAAAGATGTAGTGCGGCGGTTCCTTGAAGTGGATGACGATCTGCGAATGCTTCTGCGGCATGCGCTTGCCGGTACGCAGGTAGAACGGCACCCCGGACCAGCGCCAGTTGCGGATATCCACGCGCAGGGCGACAAAGGTCTCGGCATCGCTGTTGGGGTTGGCGTTTTCCTCGGCGAGGTAGCCCGGCACGGCCTTGCCATCGATGTAGCCGGCGGTGTACTGGCCACGCACTACGCGGGTCGCCAGCTGCTCGGGGGCGATGGGTTCCAGCGCGCGCAACACCTTCACCTTCTCGTCGCGGATGCTGTCGGCGGTAAGGTCCGCCGGCGGGTCCATGGCGATCAGGCAGAGCAGTTGCAACAGGTGGTTCTGCACCATGTCGCGCAGTTGGCCGGCCTTGTCGAAGTAACCCCAGCGGCCTTCGATGCCGACCTTCTCGGCCACGGTGATCTCCACGTGGGAGATGTGATTCTGGTTCCACTGGGTCTCGAACAGGCTATTGGCGAAGCGCAGCGCGATGAGGTTCTGCACCGTCTCCTTGCCCAGGTAATGGTCGATCCGGTAGATGCGGTTTTCCGGGAAGAAGCGCGCCACCGCATCGTTCACCGCGCGGGATGATTCGAGGTCGTGGCCGATGGGTTTCTCCAGGACCACCCGCGTGCGCTCGGCGAGGCCGGCAGCAGCAAGGTTCTCGCAGATGCCGCCGAATACCGAGGCGGCGGTGGCGAAGTAGGCGACCAGGGTTTTCTCGTCACCCACCAGTTCGGCCAGCACCTGGTAGGAGCCGGCGTCGAGGAAATCCATGCTCAGGTGATGCAGGCGCGCCTGGAAGCGGGACCACACTGCCTCGTCCCACTCCTTCGCCGGTACGGCCTGACGCAGGCGGCGCTCGATGGTCGCCAGCGGAGCCTCGGTGGCGCCGTCATCGCGTGCCAGGGCGAGAATGCGGGTATCGCGGTGCAGCAGGTCTTCACGGTCGAGCTGATAGAGCGCCGGCAGCAGCTTGCGCAGGGCGAGATCACCCAGGGCGCCGAACAGCGCGAGGGTGCAGGGCAGAACGCGGACTTCAGGCATTTGTTGTTACCAACCAAATTTTGAACGATAGTTAGCCTTCCACGCCAACATTAAGGCAAATATGTAGTAATTAAACAACATATTTTTGCCGTTTCGCGCCGCTGTTGGTCGCCTGCCGGCCTGACGTTAGGATAGCGCCGCTGACCGTAACCAACCGGTCAACCGTCGATTGCCCAAGGAGCACGGATGAAAAACCTGCTGGAGCAGATCCAGAGCCGTCTGGAAGAGCTGAACAAGGCCGAGCGCAAGGTCGCCGAGGTGATCCTGCGCGATCCGCAGCAGGCCACGCGCTTCAGCATCGCCGCGCTGGCCCAGGCATCCAGCGTCAGCGAGCCGACGGTGAACCGTTTCTGCCGCTCCTTCGGCATGAGCGGCTATCCGGAACTGAAGATTCAGCTGGCGCAGAGCCTGGCCAGCGGTGCGGCCTTCGTGACCCAGGCGGTGGCCGCCGACGACGGCCCCGAGGCCTACACCCGGAAAATTTTCAGCAGCACCATCGCCTCGCTGGACAGCGCCCACAAGCAGCTCGACCCGAAGGTGATCGACCGTGCCGTCGACCTGCTGATCCAGGCCCGGCAAATCCACTTTTTCGGCCTCGGCGCCTCCAGCTCGGTAGCGCTCGACGCGCAGCACAAGTTCTTCCGCTTCAATCTCGCCGTGTCGGCGCAAAGCGACGTACTGATGCAGCGGATGATCGCCTCGGTGGCGCACACCGGCGACCTGTTCGTGGTGATTTCCTATACCGGGCGCACCCGCGAGCTGGTGGACGTGGCGCACCTGGCGCGGCAGAACGGCGCCTCGGTGCTCGGCCTGACTGCCGCCGACTCGCCGCTGGCCCGCGCCAGCACGCTGAGCCTGGACATACCGCTGCCCGAAGACACCGACATCTACATGCCGATGACCTCGCGGATCATTCAGCTCACCGTACTCGACGTGCTCGCCACCGGCGTGACCCTGCGCCGTGGCGTGGACTTCCAGCCACACCTGCGCAAGATCAAGGAGAGCCTGGTGCCGACGCGCTACCAACTCGACCAGGAAGATTAACGGCGACGCCGCCCTCTTCTCAGGAAGAAGCCCGCTCCTGCAAACGCGCACGGCACCATCACCTGCTGTAGGAGCGAGCTTGCTCGCGAATAAGTTCGCCGGCAGTTCCACAGCCCGGCGGGTTCGCGAGCAAGCTCGCTCCTACAGAGAACGGCTCGGGTTGCTGTCAGTCGTCCGCGCTCGGATCGAGCCCTGGGAACAGCACTTCGGTAAAACCGAACTTGCTGAAATCAGTGATGCGCGACGGGTACAGGCGGCCGATCAGGTGGTCGCACTCGTGCTGCACCACCCGCGCATGGAAGCCTTCCACGGTACGGTCGATAGGCTGCCCCTGCGGATCGACGCCCTGGTAGCGGATGCGCTGGTAACGATTCACCGCGCCGCGCAGGCCCGGCACCGACAGGCAGCCTTCCCAGCCCTCCTCCAACTCGTCACCTATGGGCGTGATCACCGGGTTGAGCAGGATGGTCGGCGGAACCGCCGGCGCATCCGGGTAGCGCTCGCTACGCTCGAAGCCGAATATCACCAGTTGCAGGTCGACGCCGATCTGCGGCGCAGCCAGGCCGACGCCGCCAACGTGGTGCATGGTCTCGAACATGTCGTCGATCAGCTCCTGCAACTCGTTGCTGCCGATCATCGACTCGGGCACTGGCGGGGCAATGCGCAGCAGGCGCTCGTCGCCCATCTTGAGAATCTCGCGGATCATCTCGGCCTCGTTCGCCGTTGTGTGAAAGCGGCATGCTTCCAATGAGAGCTGCATCCTCGGCCCCTGCAACCGGTCTGGCAAGCCCGCGACCGCCGGGCAGCGCCCCGGAAGCCGCAGCACCGCAGTGATAGACTGATCGACGACGACAACCATCGAACGACGGATATTTGCCGAATTTCACGGTAGATGGCGGTCGAACCCTGGGGGCGCTTTCATTCCGGGGGCGGGAGGTTCGTCATGAACAGGCATTACTACATCAGCGACAACCTGGACGACCTGGAACAGGTCGAGCAGGAGCTTTCCGAAAGCGGCATCGGCATCGAACAGATGCACGTGCTCAGCGACAGCGATGCGGAGCTGGAAGAACACCGCCTCCACGAAGTGCCCTCGATGATGAAGAAGGACGTGGTGCACTGGGGCAAGATCGGCCTGATGATCGGCGCCGCGCTGGCGGTGCTGGTACTGGTGGTCGGCTACCTGAGCGGCTGGACGCAAACGGCGGCCGGCTGGATTCCCGTGGTGTTCCTTGCCGCGGTACTGCTGGGCTTCAGTCTATGGGAAAGCAGCTTCTTCGGTCTGCAGCGCCCCAGCGGCGACGTGCGCCGCTTCCAGGACAACCTGCAGGAAGGCCGCCACGTGTTCTTCGTCGACGTGAAGCCCGAGCAGGAACCGGTGCTGGACATGGTGGTGCGCCATCACCCGCGCCTGGAAATCGCCGGCTTCGGCAGCGCCATGCCGGCCTGGTGGCTGTCCATCGAGCAGGCCTGGAATCGCTTCCGCCACATGATGTAGCGGCGCCTCTGCACGATCAGCGCCGCCAGCTCTCCCATCCGTGACTCCAGTCAGCGGCAGGTGCGTTGCGTGCCTGTCACTCGCCCCGCCAGCGGCGCGCCGGGCGTTGACTCATGTCATGCATCACCCCGCGCGAGCGTCTGAAACTTCCTACTGAACGCTCAACGAGCCGTTCTGCGACCTGCATCGGCAGATCGATGCGCGGACTTTCCCCGTATCACCTGGCTGTATCTCCTGCCGCCCGCTACGGTCCATCTACCCTTCAAGCTACTTGCCTCGAGGAGGAGCAATGGCTACCCCGGCTCAGGTCACCGTCCACTCGACTGCCGGCCTCGACCGCCAGCAATACCGCATCCGCCTGAGCTACAGCGTGGAGAACGCCGCTAGCCGCGATGCGCTGGTGAAGTTCGAACTGGAGGGGGAAATCGACGGCCAACCATTCAAGGACGGCTTCGACCTGCCCGGCGATCTCGCCTTCAATTTCGCCGGCAGCGCCACGCGCATCCTGCGGCGCCACGGCCTGCGGGCGTGCCGCGGGCCGGTACTGCGCTTTCGCAAGGAACATGACCGGGTATTCGACGACCTGCGTCGCCAGCTGAAGGCCGAGCCAGGCACACCGGTGGACCTGCAACGCATGGGTTCACTGGCCCCGGCCGAGCCTCGTTGCGCGGTGGCCGAGTCCATCGTCCGCGGTCGCGGCTAGCCTCAGGCCAGTTCGATACGGTCGTCGTGAATGACGATCAGGCCCTGCTTGAACAGGCCGCCGATGGCCTTCTTGAAGTTGCCCTTGCTGACGCCGAACTGCTGCGCGATCAGCTCCGGCGGACTCTTGTCGCTGATCGCCAGCGTGCCGCCGGCATCGCGCAGAGCCTGGAGGATCTTCTCGCTCAGGGCATCAGAGAGCCCCGCGCCGGCCGGTTGCAGGCTCAGGCTGATCTTGCCGTCGGCGCGCATTTCCTTGATGTAGCCCTTCTCACGCAGGCCGCCACGCAGGAACTTGAACGCTTCGTTCTTGTGGATCAGCCCCCAGTGCTTGCCTTCGATGATCGCCTTGTAGCCCAGGTCGGTGCGTTCGACGACCAGCAGGTCGACTTCCTGGCCGGCCTTGTAATTCGCCGGGGTGTTGTCCAGGTAGCGGTCCAGACGCGCGGTGGCGGTGATGCGGCGGCTGCGCTCGTCGAGGTAGACGTAGACCACGCAGTAATCGCCGACCTGCAGCGGGCGTTTCTCTTCCGAGTGCGGCAGCAGCAGGTCCTTGGGCAGCCCCCAGTCGAGGAACAGACCGATGCGGTTGACCTCCACCACCTTCAGGCTGGCGAAGCCGCCGACCTGCACCTTGGGCTTCTGGGTGGTGGCGATCAGGCGGTCTTCGCTGTCCAGGTAGATGAACACGTTGAGCCAGTCACCCACTTCGGTGGGTTCGTTCTTCGGCACGTAGCGCTTGGGCAGCAGGATTTCGCCGTGGCTCTCGCCATCCAGGTAGAGACCGAAATCGGTGTGCTTGGCCACCTGCAACGAATTGAACCGACCTATGACTGCCATGACGCTTACCTCGTGAACGGGGCGGGCATTCTACGCGCATTGGCGCCAGGATGCGCCTTCAGCCGCCGAACGCCGCAGGATTGTAGGAGCGAGCTTGCTCGCGAACTCACACCGTCGGCTCCGGTATCAAACGGTTCGCGAGCAAGCTCGCTCCTACAGGTTCTGTTCCGCCTGGCCGAACTGGAGCTCGGCCAGGCGTGCATACAAGGGACTGCTGACCACCAGTTCGGCGTGCCGCCCCAGCGCCACCAGGCGACCATGCTCGATCACCGCGATGCGGTCGGCATTGAGTACCGTGGCCAGGCGATGGGCGATCACCAGGGTGGTGCGATCACGCATCAGCCCCGGTAGCGCCTGCTGGATCAAGTGTTCGCTCTCGGCATCCAGCGCGCTGGTAGCTTCGTCGAGCAACAGGATAGGCGCATCCACCAGCAGCGCACGGGCGATCGCCAGTCGTTGGCGCTGGCCACCGGACAACCCCATGCCGCTCTCGCCCAGGTGCGTCTGGTAGCCCTGCGGCAGGCGCAGGATGAACTCGTGGGCATGGGCGGCGCGCGCGGCGGCCTCGACTTCCGCATCGCTGGCGCCGGGGCGGCCGTAGCGGATGTTCTCCTCCACCGTGCCGAAGAACAGCGCCGGGTTCTGCGACACCAGCGCGAAGCTGCGGCGCAGGTCCGCCGGATCGAGTTGGGCGATGGGCTGGCCGTCGATCAGGATGCGCCCCTGCTGCGGGTCGTAGAAGCGCAGCAACAGGTCGAACAGGGTGGACTTGCCGGCGCCCGACGGGCCGACCAGCGCCAGGGTCTCGCCCGGCTCCACGCGCAGGTCGATACCGTCGATGGCCCACTGCTCCGGGCGCGAGGGGTAGGCAAATCGCACGCCCTGCAGGTCGATGCTGCCGACGATACGTTCGGGCAGGCGCAGCAAGTCGCTGGCCGGCGCGTGGATTTCACTGCGCGCGCGCAACAGCTCGGCGATGCGCTCGGCGGCACCGGCCGCGCGCTGCAATTCGCCGATCACTTCACTGAGGGTGCCGAAGGCCATGCCGACAATCAGGCTGTAGAACACGAAAGCCGCCAGGTCGCCGGGGCTGATGCGTCCGGCGATCACGTCCATGCCGCCGACCCAGAGCATCACGCCGACGGCGCCGAGCACCAGCAGGATCACCACGCTGACCAGCCAGGAGCGCTGCATGATGCGCTTGCGCGCGGTATCGAAGGCGTCTTCCACCGTGCGGCCAAATCGCGCTCGATCCTGCGCCTGGTGGTTGTAGGCCTGCACCGTCTTGATCTGCCCGAGGGATTCGCCGACGTAGCTGCCGACGTCCGCCACGCGGTCCTGGCTGAGCCGCGACAGGCTGCGCACGCGGCGGCCGAACAGCAGGATCGGTGCGATCACCAATGGCAGCGAGGCGACCACGATGCTGGTCAGCTTGGCGTTGGTGAAGAACATCAGAATCACTCCACCCAGCAGCATCAGCACGTTGCGCAGCGCCATGGACAGCGAAGAGCCGATCACCGACTGTAGCAGCGTGGTGTCGGCGGTCAGCCGCGACTGGATTTCCGAGGCGCGGTTGTTCTCGTAGAAACCAGGGTGCAGCTCGATCAGGTGGTCGAACACGCGCTGGCGGATGTCAGCGACGAAGCGTTCGCCGATCCACGACACCAGGTAGAAGCGCACGAAGGTCCCCACCGCCAGGCACAGCACCAGGGCGAAGAAGATGCCGATGGCACGGGTGAGCAGCTGTTCGGACTGGGTGATGAAGCCCTGGTCCACCAGCAGGCGGATGCCCTGCCCCAGTGACAGGGTGATGGCAGCGGTGAACAGCAGCGCCAGCAAGGCGCCAAGGGCACGCCAGCGGTACGGTGCGAGGAACGAGCGGGCCAGGCGCAGGGCATTGCGCTGGCGGGACGACAACAGGGACATGGCGGGCTCTGAACGGCCGAAATGGGCAGAGGGTAGCACCGCCGCAGGACGCCACGCCAAGGACGATTCAGGCAGCCGAATGGGACCGTTCGTTCCATAACCGCCCCGAAAGGTGCTCGTTTGATGTACAATGGGCGGCCAATTTGCGCAGACAGGTATGGCAGATATGACTACCAAGCCCTCCACCCGCCAGAAAGCCGCCCCCAAAGCTCCCGCCGCGACCGCGACCAGCGAAGCTCTGGAAGCCCAGATCGCCGCCTTCCTGAACTCCGGCGGTGAGATCCAGCAGATCGCCAAGGGCGTGACTGGTCAGAACTACGGCGCACCGAGCCGCCATATCAGCCTCGGCAAGAAGTAATATCTCGCAGGCAAGCCTGCCGGCTCCCGGCAGGCTGCCCGCCTCCTCCGCACCACCTGTCCCGCACTGCTCCCGCCCCCGCTTTACACCAAAACCTCCGCAAATCCGCTGTTCCTGTGTTGCCGCCCACCTTGCACTCGGGCAGAGTCCGCCGATAGTTAGGACTTGGCCAATCCCAGCCACTCGCAAGGAGCACCCCATGCTGCCCTCTCCGGAAAAGCTACTGTCGCGCAACCTGCTCGATGTACTGATCCGCGCCGGTCTGATCCTGTTGCTGGCCGTATTCTGCTTCCGCATCTTCCATCCCTTCCTCGACCTGATGCTCTGGTCGGTGATCCTCGCCATCACCCTCTACCCGATGCACCAATTGCTCAGCGGCTGGCTGGGCGAGCGCCCGAACAGCGCCGCCAGCCTGATCGTGGTGCTGGGCCTGGTGATCCTGCTGGTGCCGGTGGTAGTGATCGGGTTGTCCATGGCCGATTCGGTACGCGACCTGGTGCACGCCATTCAGAACCGTACCCTGCAGATCCCGCTGCCACCGGACTCGGTGCAGAACTGGCCGGTGATCGGGCAGTACGTCTATCCCTTCTGGCAGCGCGTGGCCACTGACTTCATGGGCGTGGCACACCAACTGGCGCCACACCTGCAGGGCGTGGCGAAGAAAGTCGCAGGGCAGGCGGCAGGCGTGGGCATGGGGCTGATGCAGTTCCTCGCCGCCTTCATCATCGCCGGAATCATCATGGCCTACGGCAAGCTTGGCAGCCGCACCGCCTGCGACATTGCCATCCGCATCTCCGGGCCGGACCGTGGTCCGGGCCTGGCCCAGCTGTGCACCGGCACCATCCGTGCGGTCGCCCAAGGCGTGGTGGGCGTTGCCTTCATCCAGACGTTGATCCTCGGCCTGGGCTTCATCGTCATGGGCATTCCCGGCGCCGGCCTGCTGGCCCTGGGCGTACTGCTGCTGGGCATCACCCAACTGCCGGTGGTACTGATCACCTTGCCGGCGATCGCCTACGTGTTCATGACCAACGACTCGCTGCTGGTGTCCATCCTGTTCACTGTCTGGACCGTCGCCGGTGGCCTCTCCGACAACGTGCTCAAGCCGCTGATGTTCGGCCGCGGCAGCAAGGTGCCGATGGCGGTGATCCTGATCGGCGCCCTCGGCGGCATGCTCAGCAACGGCATCATCGGCCTGTTCGTCGGCCCGGTGGTGCTGGCCTTGGGTTACGAACTGTTCATGTCCTGGGTGCACGAACGCGAGGCGCCCGTGGCGCCGCCGGTCGAACCGACTCCCTAGCCTGGTCTCCCGCCCGCGGCGCGGTCCGCGGACATTCACCCCGCAACGGAATGCATACGATGTCCAAACGCTGCTCCCTCACTGCCGCCCTGCTCACCGCCGGCCTGCTGCTCTCCCCGCTGGCCTTCGCCGAAGACGCTGCCATCGTCTGGCCAGCCGCGGTCAACGCCGCCGACCAGCAGCGCCTGACGACCCTCGACGGCGAGGTCAAGCGCCTGCTCGACCAGCTCCAGCAGAGCGAAGACGAGACCACCCGCAACGAAGCGCTGAACCTCTACCGCATCGTGCTGGAAGATCCCGAACCACTGGCCGACACGGCCCTGACCGGCGACTGGAAATGCCGCTCGGTGCAGATCGAAACGGAAGCGCTGTACGGTTACCCGAACTTCAAGTGCTCGGTGCGGCAAACGCCCAAGGGCCTGTTCCTGGAGAAGACCAGTGGCTCGCAGCGAATCAGCGGCTATCTGCAGCGCCTGGACGACAAGCAGTTGGTCTTTGTCGGCGGTGCCTCGGTGAACGACGATCCGCAGGTCGGCTACAGCGGCCTGGAGCAGGCAGCGGCGCGCGAGACCGACGTGGTCGGCGTGGTACGCAATTCGTACGACGGCTTCGTGCTGCTGGTGCCGGAACAGCTGGGAGGCTACAACCTGTTCCGCTTCACCCGCTGAGGCAAGCGCTCAAAGCAGCGCCACCATCTCCTTGAGCGTCACCGCCCAGGTGCCCTTCGCATTGAGGTAGCGATAGCCGAAGCGCGAGCCGTTGGCCAGGGTGGTGAGCACCGCGTTCCACGCCAGTCCGCGCTGCAGGTCGTGAGCCGGATCAAGGAGGAAAAAGGCGTCGTCGCTCATGCCCACCGCCAGGCACCAGTGGCGGATATCGCTGTCCTTGCGGCCGTGGAAGCCCAGCACCACCGGGATGTTCTCGTCCAGATGGCGCCGGGTCAGTTCCACCATCCGTGTACCGTTGCCGCGCTCGACGCGGTATTCCTTGTCGCTGATGACCTTCAGCAGTTCCAGCAGGTCGGCGCCCGTGGTGCCGACGCGCACCAGAGTCTCGTGCTCGTTCAGCGCCTCCATCAACCGCCCGTAGCGGGTCCGCGAATCCACCGGCGCCAGCCCCTTGGCCTGGCGCCGCGCCAACTGGTTGCGGGCGAGCATGGCCATCACCAGGCAGTAGGGCCCGCAGGCACCGTCCATGTCGCCCTGGCGCAGGTGCACCTTCTCGCCGCGCCGATTGATCAGGCCACCGGTGCCGCGCTCGTCCAGGTCCCAGCCCAGGCCGTCGATCAGGGTGATCCGCATCGCTCTTCCTCGTTGCTTGGTCTGAGGTTGTGACCGGACACCGCGCGGATCATTCCGCCGGCTTGCAGTTACAATGGACGTTTTCCCCTGCCTGGTTACCCGAAATGTCCGAAGCCATCCGTCTGTCCAAGCGCCTCGCCGAGCTGCTGCCCTGTTCGCGCCGCGACGCCGAGCTGTACATCGAAGGTGGCTGGGTCACGGTGGACGGCCAGCGCGTGGAGGAACCGCAGTTCAAGGTCGACACCCAGCGCATCGAACTGCTGCCGGGCGCCTCTCCCGACCCGATCCCGCCGGTGACCATCCTCGTGCACAAACCTGTCGGCCTGGGCAGCGGCAACGGCGCCAACTCCGCCCAGCAACTGCTGACGCCGGACAAGCGCTGGAGCGAGGACAACCTGCAGCAGCGCCTGCTGCGCAAGCACTTCGGCCACCAGTTCAACACCACCGTACTGGAAACCGATGCCAGCGGCCTGCTGGTCTACACCCAGAGCCGCGGCGTGCAGCGCCGGCTGGTGGACGAGGCGGACAACATCGAGCACGAATACGTGGTCGAGGTCAGCGGGCAAATAGCCGACAACGGTTTGAAACGCCTGTGCCGTGGCATGGTCATCGACGGCCGCGAGCTGCCGCCGCTGAAGGTCAGCTGGCAGAGTGAGAACCGCCTGCGCTTTGCCGGCAAGCAGTTCCGCCCCGGCCAGATAGCCGCCATGTGCCGTGCAGTCGGCCTGCACGCCGTGTCGATCCGTCGCCTGCGCCTGGGCGGCGTGGCCATGGGCAAGTTGCCCGTCGGCCAATGGCGCTTCCTGCAGCCCGGTGAGAAGTTCTGACCTGGGTTCGGTAGCAGGGGTTATTGCAGCCCTTCTCCGATAGTCCGTGCCTGGGCTCCCCTCTCCCTGAAGGGAAAGGGGGCCGTTCGAAGTTGCCGGCCCACCCGGTGTTCCGCCCGACGCCGCTTAGTCCTCTTTCCCTTCGAAGCGGGTCCCGCAGCCAGGTTCAGGAAGAGGGCCGGCCCCGCGCAGAAATTCATGTAGGAGCGAGCTTGCTCGCGAACAAGCCCCTGCTCCGATGCCAGTTCGCGAGCAAGGACCAGGCGTCCCCCTCGATCCTACGAAAAGCCCAACCGCTCTGCCACGCGGCTTCCCGCCGTTATCGATAACGTCGATAGTCACCAGTCGACGCATTCAGTTCTCTTGATAGTCCGCGCGCGGCATCTTTGCCCCATCAACTCGCTGGCAGGAGATTCGCCGGCCCCGCAGTCGGGCCGCAGGGGCGAACAAGCTACTCGCGAGACGCCCCCAACGGATCGTCAAGAGGACACCACCATGCAAGTCATTCTCGATTTCCTGCTGCTCGTTGGCTCCCTGGTAGAGCTGCTGCTGTACGTCGCGCTGGCCAGCGTCGTGCTCGCCACCACGCTGCTTGCAGGTGGCATCGCCGTACTGACCCTGCGCTCGCCAGGCTCCGCCGTGGTGATCCCCGACCGTCGCCCCTCGGTCAGCCGCCAGCCGCGCCCGGCGGTGAAACACCAACTGGCACGGCCGGTACTGGTCGCCGTAGCGAACGAACCGATCCTGGCGAAGACCGCGTGAATCAGTCCTCGATCCGCTTGGAATAGTGCCCGAGCGCGGCCCCCAGGTCGCGCTCAAGCTCTGCGTCCTGCTGCCCACCGTTGTCCATCATCCAGCGCACCCGCTCCAGCGTTTCCGGCGCCGACATGTCACCGACGAAGCGTTGCGATTCCTCCACCAGCGCTGCCTGATCCGCTGCCGTCACCTGCTCCACCACCACCTTGACATGGGCGATGCCCGCCGCCGGGAAGGCCGCCATGCGTCGCGCCAGTGTCTCGCAAAACCCTTCAAGCTCCGCATCCGCCAGCGCGCGATTGATCCAGCCGTAGCGCTCCGCCGTATCCGCATCGAAATCCTCGCCGCCCAGGCAGACTTCCAGCGCCCTGCCCCGCCCCAGCATTTGGGCCAGACGCACCGTGCCGCCCGCACCGGGTAACAGGCCGACTGCCACTTCCGGCTGGCCGAGCAGTGCGCGCTCGCGTGAGGCGAAGCGCATATCCAGCGCGAGGAGGAATTCGCTGCCGGCGCCCCGCGCACGGCCGCGCAGCTCGCCGATGGTCACCTGCGGTAGCCGGCTGAAGCGACTGAACAGCGCGCTGAGCGGGCTGGCCATGCCGGCGGGCAGCTTCATCGGCGGCGCGTCCAGCTGGCTACCAAGGTCGTAATGGGCGAGGAAGAAGTCCGGGTTGGCGCTGCGGAACAGCACCACACGGGTATCGCTGTCGCGCTCCAGTTCATCGGCCAGGTGCAGCAGGTCAATGACCATGGCGCGGTCGACCAGGTTGATCGGCGGGTGAGCGAAGCTCACCACGGCAACGCCGTCGCGGTCTTCACGGGTGAAAGTGCGGTAGTCGCTCATCACTGGGGCCTCCGTTGCGAAGGCCCGAGGATGCGCCGGGGCGCGAGCTGCGCCCCAGCACTATCGATGCGCGGAATGGCCCGTCAGTGGTGGCCGATGCCCTGGTCTTCCAGATGGTCCGCCTCGAACAGGGTCTCCAGCTCCTTGCGGGCCTCGCGGGCGGTCTGGATCACTGCGGTCTCGTCGTCGTAGACACGGTACTGGGCCATCAGCACCGCTTCGTCGTGGCGCTTGAAGCGGCGGATGCGCGCGGCGACCTGCTCCTCGTTGAGGCCCAGGCCGGTGAGCAGCAGGCGGCTCATCTCCAGGCTCGAGTGGAAGGTCTCGCGCACCGGCGTCGCGTCAGCGTCCAGCAGGTGGTAGACGTGCTGGCGGTTTCGCGCCCGGCCGATGACCTTCAGGTGCGGGTAGAGCTTGCGCACCAGGCGCGCGGTCTCGATGTTGGTCTGCGGATCGTCCGTGGCGACGACGAAGAACTCGGCCTTTTCCACCTGGGCGGCACGGAGGATTTCCGGGCGCAGCGGGTCGCCATAGAAGATCGGGATATTGCCGTAGCTGCGGGTCAGTTCGATGGTGTCCACCGAGGTATCCAGCGCAACGAAGGGCACGCCCTGGGCGCGCATGATACGGGCAACCACCTGGCCCATCCGGCCCATGCCGGCGATCACCACGCGCGGTGCGTCGTCCGGGAGCTGGCGGTATTCCGGCGGCGGCTCACGCAGTACAGCAGGCTTGGGCTTGATGCTGCGCGCCAGGGCCAGCACCAGCAGCGGCGTCATCGCCATGGACAGAGTGATGCACAGCACCAGCAGCGAGTGCAGCTTGCCGTCCATCAGCCCCTGGGCCAGGGCGAGCTTGAACACCACGAAGGCGAACTCGCCGCCGGCCCCCAGCAGCACACCCAGGCGGATCGCCGAGACCTTGTCCAGGCCGCCGGCCAGACGGCCGATGAGGAACAGTAACGGCAGCTTGATACCCACCAGCAGCAGGGTCAGGCCGAGTACCACGAACGGCTCGCTCTTGAGCAGGCCGAGGTCGGCGCTCATGCCCACGCTGATGAAGAACAGGCCGAGCAGCAGGCCCTTGAAGGGTTCGATCTGCGCTTCCAGCTCGTGGCGGTATTCCGAGTCCGCCAGCAGCAGGCCGGCGAGGAAGGCGCCCAGGCCCATGGACACACCGGCCCACTCCATCAGCCAGGCAGTGCCCACCACCACCAGCAGCGCTGTGGCGGTGGACAGGTCAGCCTGGCCAGTGCGGGCCACCGAGCGGAACACCGGGCGCAGCAGGAAGCGCCCGCCGATGACCACGACGGCGATGCTGCCGACCACTTCCATGACGTGGGCCAGATCGCCACCGGGCGCGGCCGAGTCGGCGCGCGCGCCCAGCAAGGGAATCATGGCGATCAGCGGGATTGCGGCGATGTCCTGGAACAGCAGGATGGCGAAACCCAGGCGGCCGTATGGGCTGTTCAGCTCCTTGCGCTCGGCGAGAATCTGCAGGCCGAAGGCGGTGGACGACAGCGCCAGGCCGCCGCCCAGCACGACCGAGGTGTTCACCGGCATATCGAAGGCCAGCACCGCGACGCTGCCAATGGCCAGCGCGGTGAGCAGCACCTGCGCCAGGCCGACGCCGAACACCTGCTTGCGCATGACCCACAGGCGCTTGGGCGAGAGCTCCAGGCCAATGATGAAGAGCAGCAGCACCACCCCCAGCTCGGACAGGCTGGCGACGCTTTCGGGATTGTCGATCAGCCCCAGCAGCGACGGGCCGATGAACACCCCGGCGAGCAGGTAGCCGAGCACCGCGCCCAGCTGCAGGCGCTTGGCCAGCGGCACCATGAATACCGCCGCGAGCAGGAAGACCACTGCCGACTGCAGGTAATTCGTCCCATGTTCCATCTATCAAGACTCCTTGGAAGGGTTGGGGCGAAGCAAAGATCCACCCACGTCGTTCATCTCACACGTCCAGCGCCACGCCCTCGGCCAGCAGGTGCCGCTGGAACTGCCCGGCCAGGGCGTCCACCTGGTTCCAGGGCTGCTCGTAGCGCTCTTCCAGCGCCACATGGCTACTGGCACGCACGCGAGCGTCGAGCCCGCAGTTCTCGTAGAACGCATTCACCGCGGCAACCATCGGCTCGCGCTGGTTCTCCATCAGGATGGCGCCGTGGGCCAGCACCACGTAGCGCCCGTCGCTGGGCCGGCGGCGCCAGCGCTGGGCGGTGCCCACCAGCTTGCGACCGCCCAGGTTGACGTTGTAGCGGCCATCACAGAAGGCACCCTCCACTTCTCCCAGGCCCGGATCGAGGCCGAGGGCGGCCAGCCAGTCGCAGAGCGGCTGGCACAGGCGAAGGTAGGCGGTCTCGATGCGCGTCTGCTCGTTGTCGCCCGGTGGGATGGCATAGACCAGCGCGACGTTGAGCACCCCGGCGGACTGCGGCACCGGCTCACCGCCAGTATCGCGCAGGGCAATCGGCCAGCCGAGCCCGGCGCAGGCCGCTTCGGCAGCAGGGAAGCCGTCCAGGCGGCTCAGTCGCCGGGGCATCACCAGCGACTGCTCCAGCGGGCTCCAGAACAGCAGGCCGCTGTCGCGTTCACCGGCGAAGGTGGCATCGAGCAGCGCGCGCTCGGCGTCCAGGCCCTGCTGCGCCGACAGTCGTTGCACTTTATTCATGAAGGCGTCCTGGGATTCATGACAGCGTCCTTGGAAGAACGGGGTTGCGGACTATGCCCGCCGAGGGCTTATCCGACAATGTTCCAGGCCAATTTACTGCCTGGATCAGAAATTTCAGCGTAGCGACCTGTGACAGCCCGCGCGTGCAGCCGGGTCACGTCGCGTCTGATCGCCACGACAGCAAGGCGGTGGCTGACTATTCTGCAAATGCCCGGCACTTTGCGCAGGAGGCCAGAGACCGTGTCCAGGACGTTGCTCCAGCGTCTGTACCACGCCATTGCCGTCAACGACGCGCTGGCGCTGCCCATTGCCCGGGAAAACCTGCGACGCCTGTACTTTTCCGCCTTGCTGGCGGTGCCCTTCGACCTGATTCACATCCTGGTCTTCCGCCTCAACCTGCAGGGCTCCAGCCCCGAATACGACGGCTGGCGGCTGGACATCATCCGAGTCCACGCCGTGGTCGCGGTGCTATTCAGCCTTCTCGGTCTCCTCGCATGGCTGGCCTCGCCGCCGCGCCGCAGCATGCCATTGTGGTACATGCAACTACTCACAATGCTGGGCAGCGCCCTGGTCCTGGGGTTCGGCATCGCCATCACCGGCGCCGACCAGCAGGTAACCAGCAGCATCACGCCCTTCCTCATGGCCTCGGTGGCCACCGCCCTGCTCATCCTGCTGCGCCCGAGCCTCGCCGTCATCCTCTATATCCTCGCCCTGGCCGCCTTCGAGCTGACCATGGCGCTGACCCAGGCCAGCCCGCAATTGCGCCTGTCGAACCAGATGGGCGGGTTGACCATCTGCGGCATCGGCCTGGTGCTGTCATTCATCCTCTGGCATGGCCATGTGCGCAACCTGCGCCAACGCGAGTTCCTCCGCCAGCAACGGCTGGAGCTGGAGGAAAAGAACCGCCAGCTGGAATACCTCGCCGGCCACGATCCCCTGACAGGTTTGTTCAATCGCCGCCAGTTCGACCAGCTGGTGGGTATGGAGCTTTCGCGCGCCGCCCGCCAGCCTGCCCCGATCAGCCTGCTCATGGTGGACCTGGATCATTTCAAGTTCATCAACGACCGCTACGGCCACCCGCTGGGCGACGAAGTCATCCGCCACACCGCCACCCTGCTGCGCAACTACACCCGCACCGGCGATAGCGTGGCGCGCCTGGGCGGCGAGGAATTCCTGCTGCTGTTGCCCGATACCTCCCAGCCCCAGGCACGGGTGATTGCCGAGAAGGTGCGTCGGCTACTGGAGGAAACCCCACTGCCGATGAAGGATGGCCTGCTCTACCTCACCGCAAGCTTCGGCATCGCCTGCCTGGAGGCTGGCGTGCCGGGCACCTACGAGGGGCTCTACGCAGCGGCGGACAAGGCGCTGTACAGGGCCAAGGCGAGCGGGCGCAATCGGGTGGAAGTGATTGAGCTGGGAACGGAGATGGGGACGTTCGATTGAACGCAGCCAGAGAGTCCCTGTAGGAACGAGCTTGCTCGCGAACCGCTTGACGCTGGCACCACCGGAGAGCCCGTTCGCGAGCAAGCTCGCTCCTAGAAAGCTGGCAAACAGCTCGCGAATAGCGATATCGGCGCGTTACTGCGCGTACTTGCGGGTAAGCCCCGGCGGAACGCCGCTGCTGTCGGTTTCAGTCCAGGGACCTTGCGGGCCGACGCCCCAGTACCAGCCGTTTTCCCAGTGGTAGTAGGTGCGCTGGCGGTAGTACAGGTCCTTCTGCCCCTGGATCACATAGACGCCGAGACTGGCGTCCCAGCGGCCCTTGCCGCCAGGCGGCGGGGCGAACTGGGTCGGGCGCTTGGCGGCCGGCGCAGCGCTGGGTTGCGGGGTGATGGGCGAGCTGGAGGTCTTCGCCGGCGGGATCGGCTTGCTCGGCTGCGAAGGCGGCGGCGTATGCTCGGGCGGTTGCTCCGGCTGTTGTGGCTGCACCACGCAACCACTCAGTACCAGCATGGCGCCCAGCGCCAACACTCTGCCCTTCATCGCTCAACCCTCTCTTGTCGTGATTACTTCTGATCCGGGCTGTCGATTGTCACGCTCTGTTCGCCCGCCTGGGAAGTAGACAACGAAGCGCTTCGTCCGATCCATTCCCCAGCGGTGGCATTGCCGGCGCGGGAGATCCGGGCGACGAGCTGCACCTGCGGATGCTGCGACAGCTTGAGCTGCGGCATCATTGCATCGGCGTCGCTCAACGAAACTTCGCTGGGCAGGTCGGAGACCTTCAGGCGCTTCACCGCCAGCGGCATCGGCGGGCCGCTCACGGCGCGGGCGAAGACGAACACGCTGTCGTCCGGCTTGACCTGACCCTTCACCGCGGCGGTCAGGTCGACCTTCACCTTCAGGGTCACGCCAGCGGTGGCGGCGGCAACCGGCGCCTCCGGCGGGGTCTGGCCCTTCTCGATCATGCGCTGGCGGGCACGCTCGACACCACCGGCAATGGCTTCGCGGGACGGGTCATCCTGCGGCAGCACAGCGACCAGGCGGCCCCAGTAGTCGATGGCGTCGGCGTACTTCTCATCCTCGAACGCAGCAATGCCGAGCAGGCCGAGGGTGGTGACTTCCTGTGGGTCCTTCTTCAGGGCTTCATCGGCCAGGGCACGTACCTCGGGGGTCAGCGCCTTGTCACCGGCGAAATACAACGCCTGGGCCCACTGACCGAGCACTTCCGGCTGGCGACCGGACAGGCGCGCGGCCTGCTCGAAGGCCTTGGCGGCATCGGCGGCGCGGTTCTGCGTCATGTAGGTGCGACCGAGGAAGTACCAGCCTTCGGCGGAATCCGGCTGGGCCTGCACGGCGCGCTCCAGGCGCGTGGTCATCTCTTCCATGGAATGCGGCGCCGTGGCGAACTCGCGGGCCAGGGCGACCTTGTCGCTGGCGCCCCAGTGCAGGTACAGACCCAGGGCAAGGAACGGCAGGACCAGCGCCACGATCATCGGCGCAGCACGACCAAGACGTGAACGGCGATCCTCGCTGGCACCTTCGGTGTCGGAGAGGAGCTCGCGGGCCGCTTCGGCGCGGCCGGCTTCGAGCTGGGCATCGTCGAGGGTCCCGGCGTCACGCTGGGTGGTCAGTTCGGCCAGGCGCTCCTGGTACAGGGCGACGTTGAGGGCGGTACGGTCTTCCTCGGCCTGGGCCTTGCGGCCGCGCAGCAGAGGGACAAGGAGGAATGCCAGGGCCACCAGCAACAGCAGGCCGGCAGCGAGCCAGAAATCGATCATTTGTCTTGGTTATCCAGCAATTGGTCGAGACGCGCCTGCTCCTCGGCGGACAGCGTGGTGGAGGTGGCAGCGGCAGGGCGACGGCGGCGCACGACGATGGCGCCAATGACGATCACGCCCAGACCCAGCAACGCGGCGGGGCCGAACCAGAGCAGCCAGGTGCGCTCGCTGACTTCGGGCTTGTAGCGCACGAACTCGCCGTAGCGGTCGACCATATAGTCGACGATCTGCTGGTTGCTCTTGCCGGCCGCCATCTGGGTGTAGATCTGCTTGCGCAGGTCGGCGGCGATCGGCGCGTTGGAGTCGGCGATGTCCTGGTTCTGGCACTTGGGACAGCGCAGCTCGGTGGTCAGGTCGCGGAAGCGCGCGCGCTCGGCGTCATTGGCGAACTCGTAGGTGTCGATGGCGGCGTGGGCGATGCCGGTGAGGGCAAGACCTAGCGCTGCGGCAGCTAGCAGACGCTTCATTTGCCCTCCGCTTCGTCGACCAGGCCCTGGTAGATCGGTGCCAGCTGTTCACGCCAGACCTTCTCGTCGACGGCGCCGACCAGCTTGTGGCGGATGATGCCGTCCTTGTCGATGATGTAGGTCTCCGGCGCGCCGTAGACGCCCAGGTCCAGGCCCAGGGTGCCCTGCGCATCGGCGATGTTCAGCAGGTAGGGGTTGTGCAGCTCCTTGAGCCACTTCTGCGCGGCGGCGCCATCATCCTTGTAGTTGATGCCGTAGATCACCACGCCCTTGGCGGCGAGATCGGTGAGCACCGGGTGCTCGAAGCGGCAGGTCGGGCACCAGGTGCCCCAGACGTTGACCAGCGCCGGCTTGCCCTTGATATCGGCCTCGGTGTAGGTCTTGCCCGGCTCGGTGACGCTGGGCAGGGAGAACGCCGGGAACGGCTTGCCGATCAGCGCCGACGGCAGCTCGCTGGGGTCCAGCCACAGGCCACGGAAGAGGAATACCGCGACGACCAGGAAGATCGCCAGGGGCAACAGCAGGATCGCACGCTTCACACTCAGGCTCCCTGTCCGGCGAGGCCGAGGGCCTCGCGTACACGCGTTTTCACTTTCAGGCGATAGCGACGATCCAGCGCCGCCAGCACGCCGCCCAGGGCCATCAGCAGACCGCCGAGCCAGATGAAGCGCACGAAGGGCTTGATGTGCACGCGCACGGCCCAGGCGCCGTTGTCCAGCGGCTCACCCAGGGCGACGTAGAGGTCGCGGGTCAGGCTGCCGTGGATGCCGGCCTCGGTCATCATCGAGTTCTGCACGCTGTACAGGCGCTTCTCCGGGTGCAGCGTGGCGACTTCGGAACCGTTGCGGGTCACCAGGATGGTGCCCTTGTCGGAGGTGAAGTTCGGCCCTTCGAAGTGATGGGTACCCTCGAAGCGGAACTGGTAACCGGCCAGCTCCACCGACTCGCCCGGCGCCATGCGCAGGTCGCGCTGGGCGCTGAACTGGCTGGTGAGGACCACGCCGATGGCGCAGATGGCGATACCGAAGTGCGCCAGCTGCATGCCCCAGTAGCTGCGGTTCAGACCCGCGGCACCGGCGATCACGCCCTTGTGGCGGACCTTGTCAAAGAAGTCACGCACACCGGCCAGCACCACCCAGGCCGCCAGCATGAAGACGGTCAGCACTTCCCAGTGCAACTCGCCGTACAGGAAGCTGCCGAGGCCGCCCAGCACCACGGTGCCGATCAGCACCGGGGTGAGCATGTTGCGCAGCCAGCGCGTCGGGGTGTCCTTCCAGCGCACCAGCACACCGACCGCCAGGGCCAGCATGAGGATGGCGATCAGCGGCACGAACAGCGCGTTGAAGTACGGCGGGCCGACCGACAGCTTGGCGCCGCTGATGGCATCTAGCACCAGCGGGTAGAGGGTGCCCAGCAGGATCATCGAAGCGGTGACCACCAGGATCAGGTTGTTCAGCAACAGCAGGGTCTCGCGGGACCACAGGGCGAAGCCGACCTGGCTCTTGACCACCGGCGCGCGCAGGGCGAACAGCGTCAGTGAGCCACCGACCACCACCAGCAGGAAGGCGAGGATGAACACGCCGCGCTCAGGGTCCGAGGCGAAGGCGTGCACCGAGGTCAGTACGCCCGAGCGGACCAGGAAGGTACCCAGCAGGCTCAGCGAGAAGGCCGCGATGGCCAGCAGCACGGTCCAGCTCTTGAACACGCCGCGTTTCTCGGTCACCGCCAGCGAGTGGATCAGTGCGGTGCCCACCAGCCAGGGCATGAAGGACGCGTTTTCCACCGGGTCCCAGAACCACCAGCCGCCCCAACCCAGTTCGTAGTAGGCCCACCAGGAGCCGAGCACGATGCCCACGCCGAGGAAGGTCCAGGCCACCAGGGTCCACGGGCGCGACCAACGCGCCCAGGCCGCGTCGAGGCGGCCACCGAGCAGCGCGGCGATGGCAAAGGCGAAGGCCACCGAGAAGCCCACGTAGCCCATGTAGAGCATCGGCGGGTGGAAGATCAGGCCCGGGTCCTGCAACAGCGGGTTCAGGTCGTTGCCGTCGGCCGGCACCTGCGGCAGCAGGCGGCTGAAGGGGTTCGAGGTGATGATCAGGAACAGTAGGAAGCCGGTGCTGATCATGCCCATCACGGCCAGCACGCGGGCCAGCATCACTTCCGGCAACTGGCGGGAGAACACCGATACGGCGAAAGTCCAGCCGCCAAGAATCAGCGCCCAGAGCAGCAGCGAGCCTTCGTGGGCGCCCCACACCGCGCTGAACTTGTAGAACCAGGGCAGCGCGCTGTTGGAGTTGCTGGCGACATAGGCCACCGAGAAGTCATCGTGGAGGAAGGCCCAGGTCAGGCAGCCGAAGGAGAACAGCAGGAAGGCGAACTGCCCCCAGGCTGCCGGGCGCGCCAGGCTCATCCACTGGCGATCGCCGCGCCAGGCGCCGATCAGTGGGAAAAAGGACATCACCAGCGCCATGCACAGCGCGAGGATCAGCGAAAGGTGGCCGAGTTCGGGGACCATGTCAGTTGCTCCCCTGCTGTGGCGCGGCATTGCCGCTCTGGCTGGCCTCGTAGTGTTCCAGCTTGCCGCTGTCCTTGAGCGCCTTGGTGACTTCCGGCGGCATGTATTTCTCGTCGTGCTTGGCCAGCACTTCATCGGCGGTCAGCACGCCGGCTTCGTTGATCTTGCCCAGGGCGACGATGCCCTGCCCTTCGCGGAACAGGTCCGGGAGGATGCCGCGGTACTTCACCGTGACTTCCTTGGCGAAGTCGGTGACCACGAACTCCACGTCCAGCGAATCCGCCGAACGCTTGAGCGAACCCTTCTCCACCATGCCGCCGGCGCGGATGCGCGTGTCGTGCGGCGCCTCGCCGTTGGCGATCTGGGTCGGGGTATAGAACAGGTTGATGTTTTCCTGCAGGGCCGACAGCGCCAGGCTGACGGCGACGCCAACGCCGGCGACGATGGCGAGAACGATGTACAGACGCTTCTTGCGGACCGGATTCACTTGCTGGCCTCCCGGCGCAGACGACGCGCCTCTTCTTGCAGGTAACGCCGCCGCGCCACGATCGGCGAGACGACGTTGATCGCCAGGACCACCGCGCAGATGGCGTAGGCGGACCACACATACGGACCATGGTGTCCCATGGCGAGGAAATCGGAGAAGGACTCGAAACTCATAGCGCGCGCTCCACCTCGGCCTTGACCCAGCTCGCGCGGGCTTCGCGCTTGAGCACTTCAAGGCGCATGCGCATCATCAGCACCACGGCGAAGAAGCAGTAGAAACCGGCGACCATCATCAGCAGCGGGATCCACATCTCCGGCGGCATTGGCGGCTTCTCGGTGAGGGTGAAGGTGGCCGGCTGGTGCAGGGTGCTCCACCAGTCCACCGAGTACTTGATGATCGGGATGTTCACTACGCCGACGATGGCCAGCACGGCGCAGGCCTTCGCGGCGCTGTCGCGGTTGGTGATGGCCTGGCCGAGAGCGATGATGCCGAAATACAGGAACAGCAGGATCAGCATCGAGGTCAGGCGCGCGTCCCAGACCCACCAGGCGCCCCAGGTCGGCTTGCCCCAGATGGCGCCGGTGACCAGCGCGACGAAGGTCATCCAGGCACCGATGGGCGCGGCGCACTGTACGGCGACGTCGGCGATCTTCATTTTCCAGATCAGCCCGACCGCGCCGGCCACCGCCAGCATCACGTAGCAGGACTGGGCGAGGAACGCGGCCGGCACGTGGATGTAGATGATCCGGAAGCTGTTGCCCTGCTGGTAGTCCGGCGGCGCGAAGGCCAGGCCCCAGACAGTGCCGGCAACCATCAGCAGGATCGCGGCGACCGCGAACCAGGGCATCCAGCGTCCGCTGATCTCGTAGAACCACTTGGGCGAGCCAAGCTTGTGAAACCAAGTCCAGTTCATCATCAGGCTCTGTAATTCAAAGCTCTAGTCTGCCGCCGGTGCCGCTTCCCAGCCCGGCGATCGTTCGTTCACTCGCCGACGCTGATCTTCAGCCCGGCGGCGATGGCAAAGGGCGTCAGCGTCAATGCTAACGCCGTCAGGCTGGCCAGCCACAACAGGTGCCCGGCGGTGGGCAGCCCCTGCAGCGACGCCTGCAGCGCTCCGCTGCCCAGGATCAGCACCGGAATGTAGAGCGGCAGAATCAGCAAGGCCAGCAGCAGGCCGCCTCGCTTCAAGCCCACGGTAAGGGCCGCGCCAACCGCGCCCAGCAGGCTCAGGATCGGCGTGCCCAGCAGCAACGACAGCAACAGGTCGGGCAGGCAGCGCGCCGGCAGGCCCAGCATCAGGGCGAACAGCGGCGACAGCAGCACCAGCGCCAGCCCTGAAACCAGCCAGTGTGCCAGCACTTTAGCCAGGACCAGTAGTGGCAGGGGGTGCGGCGAAAGGACCCACTGTTCCAAGGAGCCATCTTCGAAATCGCTGCGGAACAGGCCGTCCAGCGACAGCAGCACTGCCAGCAAAGCCGCAACCCAGACCAGCCCCGGCGAGAGATTCTTGAGCATTTCCGATTCGGGGCCGACCGCCAGCGGGAACAATGCGATGACGATGGCAAAGAACACCAAAGGATTAGCCAGCTCCGCCGGACGGCGGAACAGCAGGCGCGCTTCGCGGGCGAGCAACAGGGTGAAAACGTTGCTCATCGCGCCGCGACCTCCCGTGCATGCTGGCCCAGGTCAAGGGCACGGTAGCCCTGCGGCATGCGCTCCAGCGTGTGGTGGGTGGTCAGCACGACCAGACCGCCACGCTCGCAATGGCCGGCCAGGTGTTCTTCGAGCTGAGCCACGCCCTGCTTGTCCAGGGCGGTGAAGGGTTCGTCGAGGATCCACAGCGGCGGCGCGTCCAGGTACAGGCGCGCCAGGGCCACGCGGCGCTGCTGGCCGGCGGACAGCGTATGGCAGGGAACATCCTCGAAGCCGCGCAGGCCCACCGCATCCAGCGCCTGCCAGATGGCATCGCGGTTGGCCGGCTGGTGCAGGGCGCAGAGCCAGGCGAGGTTTTCCTCGGCGGTGAGCAGGCCCTTGATGCCGGCGGCGTGGCCGATCCACAGCAGCAGCCGGGCCAGTTCGTGACGCTGCTCGGTGAGCGGCTTGCCGTTGAGCAGCACGTCACCGGCGGTGGGCTGCATCAGACCGCTGAGCAGGCGCAGCAGGCTGGTCTTGCCGCTGCCGTTGGGGCCGACGATCTGTAGCATCTCGCCCGCGCCCAGTCGCAAATCGAGACGCTCGAACAGCATGCGCCAGTCCCGCTCGCAGGCGAGCGCCACGGTTTCGAGGAGTGGATGGGTCAAGGGCATCGGCAACCGTCGGGCAGAAAACAGTCAGTGGTGCAAAAAAGCGGCCATACCGCCCGGGCCGCCAAGCACGGCCTCGGGCGGCGCATTATACACAGGCGTTCCTACGCTCGACGTCAGGTTTTTCGACAGGGTGTAACGTCAAATCAGCGCACCTTGCCTGTGTGCACCGCCCTCCTCCGCTGCCGCCAGGCGGTCTAAAGTGCCCACGGTCGCCGCCGATATACTGGGCGTAACCCCGCCACGCCGCCTACAGGTCCCCGATGCCGAGTGAAATTGGCGCTTCCCGTCCGCTACCGCCTACACCGTCGCTGCGCAGCGCGCAGAGCTCGGCCGAGCTGACGCTCAAGCTCGCGCAGAGCCTGGGCGACCTGTTGCCGCCGGGAGAGAAGGCCCACGCGGAGGTGCTGGCCGTACGCGATGGGCAAGTGAACTTCCAATTGCTGCTGCGCCTGACCATGGCCAGCGGCCAGCAAGCATTGGTCGTCGCGGAAAGCTCCCAGCCGCTGCCCAAGGGCAGCACCCTGCAACTCTCGACGCTGAACCAGACCAGCCTCGCCGCTACTTTGCTGACGCAACCGAGCCTCGGCCCGCTCGGCCTGGGCGGTGCCAGCCAATCGCCACTGGGCAGCCTCGACCTCGACGTGCTGCCGGTCGGAACGCTGATCCAGGGCAAGGTGGACGCCAGCCAGCTGATCGCCCAGGGCAAGGCCGAACAGGTGGTCTACAAGGTCCTGGTGACGCTGCTCAACACTCCGCTGGCCGGGCGCCAGCTGAGCCTCGAATCACCCAACCCGCTACCGCTCAACAGTCTGCTCAGCGCCCGTGTGCAGGACCAGCAGGCCTTGCAGTTCCTGCCGATGAACGCACGCCTGGACCAGCTCGACCTGAGCCTGCAACTCGGCGCCCAACAAAGTCGCCAGGGCTCGCTGGACGGCCTGTTCAGGGCGCTGCAGGGCGCTGGAACCAATCCGAACACGAGCCCGGACCTGAGCCCCGAGCTGCGCCAGGCGATGGACAAACTGCTCGGCGCACTCCCGGACGTGCGCCAGCTCAGCGACGCCAAGGGCGTGGCCCAAGCCTTCCAGCAGAGCGGCGTATTCCTTGAGGCGCAGTTGCTGCGCGGGGTGGAGGGCCTGCCCCAGGACCTCAAGGCCAATCTGCTGAGATTGATCGCCCAGCTCCTGCCAGCCGTCCAGGGCGGAACCGCAGCCGCGGTCCTGAGCAACCTGCCGGGAAATGCCCTCGCCGGAGCCAACAATCTGGCGCAGGCCATGCCCTCCTTCGTGCGCAATGCCCTGGGCGTGATCGGCCAGACCAGCGGCCGCACGCCGCCAGCGATCAGCTTTCCGCTGCCCAGCCGGCTGGCCCGTGAACTGGAGCAGGAGGGCGATCTCCAGGCGCTGCTCAAGCTTGCCGCCGCAGCGGTTTCGCGCCTGCAGACGCATCAGTTGGGCAGCCTGGCGCAAAGCGACGTACTGCCCGACGGCACGCTGGTGAATACCTGGCAGCTGGAAATCCCCCTGCGCCATCAGCAGCAGATGGTGCCGATCCAGGTGCGTATCCAGCAGGAAGAAAAGGACAGTCCGGCGAGCGAGCGCGAGCAGCAGACGCGCGAAATGCTCTGGCGCGTCGACCTGGCCTTCGACCTGGATGGCCTCGGACCGCTCCAGGTCCAGGCGACCCTGGCCCATGGCAGCATCGGCACGCAGTTGTGGGCCGAACGCGCCACCACTGCCAGCTTGATCGATGGCGAACTGGGCACCCTGCGCCAACGTCTGAACGACGCCGGCCTGACCGTGGGCGAGCTGAGTTGCCGCCAGGGCAAGCCGCCCCAGGGCGCGCGCACGGCGGTGGAACAACGCTGGGTGGATGAAACCGCATGAAGAAAGCCAGAAAAGCGCCGCGTCAGGCCATCGCGCTCAACTACGACGGCCAGAGCGCGCCGACGCTCACCGCCAAGGGCGACGACGAATTGGCGGAAACCATCCTCGCCATCGCCAGACACCACGAAGTGCCGATCTACGAAAACGGCGACCTGGTGCGCCTGCTGGCGCGCCTGGAGCTGGGCGACGCTATTCCCGAGGCGCTCTACCGCACCATCGCCGAGATCATCGCCTTTGCCTGGTACCTCAAGGGCAAGAGCCCGCTGCACGACACGCCGGAGTCACCGCCGGACGCCACGCCCCTGCTGCTGGAAGGCCCTGCCTCCCGGCGCCGGTAGACCGCTCAGGAGCGGAAGTCGCAGCCCGTGCGCAGCGGCGGATGGTCACCTGCCGGGGCGAAGTCGCGGATCTCGCGAACCGCCTGGTGAATCGGCTGCTCGTCCTCGCTGTGGTAGAGCACCATGCTGCTGGTCACTTCACGCAGGTGCGCCAGCGAAATCGGCTTGTCCAGCACGTCCAGCAAGGGCACGCGGTTGGACCAGGCCCACTGCATCAGGCCGCGTTTCTCTTCCGCGCTGTAGTGCCCGACCAGCAGGAACTGGCGGAAGGTGTTGCTCTGGCTCAGCGCCTTCAGGCTCAGTAGCTCGCCGGGGCCGGGACGGAAGTCGTCATGAATGAACAGGCTGTAACGCTGGCGGGTGGCGAGCGCCTTGCGCACCTCGTCGAGGTTCAGGCACAGGCTCAAGTGGTAGAACTCCAGACGATTGAGCAGCACGCTGTAGTTCAGCAGCCGGCCGGGATGCGAACACAGCACCATGGCGCGTCGGGAAATGGTTGCCATATCGATGGCCTCGGAAAGAATTTTGACGAGGCCAATTTAGCGACGATTTGCCGCCATTCTTATCAGACGAGTCCTAATTGCTCGTAGTGCGAATCCTACAAATCAGAAATCCCGACAGGCGGTGGACAGCGCGGAAAACATCGTGCTGGCAAGGGCCGGCCCGGGCTCAGTCCCGCGCCTTGCCCTGATGCAGGCGGGCAACCAGCTCGGCTTCAGCCTGGGAAAGGCCGCAGCTCTGGGTCAGGTCCTCAGGGCTGGCGCCCATGCCGACCAGCCGCGCGGCCTGGCTGAAGGACAGGCTGGAGGGGTCGCGCTGCTCCATGCGCACCAGGCGCTCAGGCAACGGCGCGACCTGCTTGTTCAGCTCGCGCAGCTCTTCGCCCATGCGGATGTTGACCTGCTGGTACGACTCGATGCGCTTGCTCTGCTCCTTCAGACGCTGCTCGAACACCGCCAACTGCTTCTCCAGCTGCGCCGCCCGGGCTTCCTGGGCGCGCTGCCGGCCGGACAGCCACACACAGGCCAGCGCGAGCCCCGCGCAGGCGATACCGAGCACCACCAGAGCGATCAGCACCTCAGATGCTCTCCAGCTCCGACCACTCTTCCTCGGTCATCATCTTGTCCAGCTCGACCAGGATCAGCAGCTCGCCGTTCTTGTTGCAGACGCCCTGGATGAACTTGGCCGATTCCTCGTTACCGACGTTCGGCGCGGTCTCGATCTCGGACTGGCGCAGGTAGACGACCTCGGCAACGCTATCGACCAGGATGCCGACGACTTGCTTGTCAGCTTCGATGATGACGATGCGGGTGTTGTCCGAGACCGGAGCCGGGTCCAGGCCGAAGCGCTGGCGGGTGTCGATCACGGTGACCACGTTGCCGCGCAGGTTGATGATGCCCAGCACGTAGCTCGGGGCCCCAGGGACCGGCGCGATCTCGGTGTAGCGCAGCACTTCCTGGACCTGCATCACGTTGATGCCGTAGGTCTCGTTGTCCAGGCGGAAGGTGACCCACTGCAGAATCGGATCTTCGGCACCTTGCGCTGACGTTTTCTTCATATCCCCTCGCCTCTTCTGGTTCCACGCCGCCTGCGGCGCGGAGGTTGTCTGTCAAATCAGGATTGCACCCGGCCTCAGGGCTGCAGGCGCTTGGCCGCGCCGCTGGCGATCAATTCGGCCAGGGCCGAGACATCGAGCAGCGCGCACATCTGGTCGATCACCGTGCCGGCCAGCCACGGGCGTTGCTGGCGCTGGCTGCGCCACTTCACCTCGGACGGGTCCAGGCGCACCGAGCGGCTGACCTGGTGCACGGCCAGCCCCCACTCGTAGCCCTGCACGGAAATCACGTATTGCAGCCCCTCGCGGTAATCGTCGCGGTAACGCTCGGGCATCACCCAGCGCGCGGTGTCGAGTACCTTCAGGTTGCCGTTCTGCCCCGGCAGGATGCCGAGGAACCAGTCGGGCTGGCCGAACAGCGGGGTCAGGTCGTGCCCCGCCAGTGGATAAATGGAGCCCAGGCACACCAGCGGCACCGCCAGGGTCAGCCCGGCGACGTCGAACAGCAGGCACTCGAAGGGCTCGGCGGCCCACACCGGGCGACCGTCATCGAGCAGCTTGAGCGGCGCGGCGGGCATCTCGGCGCTGCCGGGCTGGTGCAGGTCGATGACCTGGGCCAGCTGTGCCGGTGGCTCATCGGCGACAAAGGCTTCCGCGACCGGCTCGGGCAGGCGCACTTCAGCCGCCGGAGCCTGGACCACCGGCTCACGGGCAGCCGCGTTCAAACGCGCATCGCGGACCTGTTCTTCCAGCACCGCTGCTTCAAATTCGTCGAGGCTGACGCTGGTTTCCGGCGCCTGTACGACGGCAGCCTGAGGCTCGGCGAGCAAGGGCGCGACCGGCTCGCTGACGACCAGTGCCACCGAGGCAACCGGAGCGAGAACGACAGGCGCAGCAACAGGCTGCGCCACCGGTTCCGCGACGAAGTCTTCGAAAGTGGCCTCCTGCAGCAGCGCGTCCAGGTAGGACTGCAGCGCGAGCTGGGGGCGTGTGGCGGTAGCGGAACGACTCATGATGGATAACCGCGCAAGGTGACTGTCCAGCCTATCGGCAGCAGACGCGCCGCTCTTGAGCGCATCCGTCGGATTCTTTTAATCGTGCCTGCCATCTTCAGGCTACCTGGCTCGCCGGCACATGGGCCAGCAGATGCTTGAGCAGCGCGCGGTAGGCGATCACGCCGCGGCTGTTGCCGTCGTTGCGCGAGGGCACTGTGCCCA
This sequence comes from Pseudomonas sp. PVC-3-1, assembly GCF_057444315.1. NCBI lineage: Bacteria > Pseudomonadati > Pseudomonadota > Gammaproteobacteria > Pseudomonadales > Pseudomonadaceae > Pseudomonas > Pseudomonas sp. PVC-3-1. Next base: position 2,980,053 of record NZ_CM172023.1, on the reverse strand, counting down.
GCCGGCTGGCATCACGCAGCTTGGTGTCCACCGGGATGAACGCCTGCCAGAGGGTGTCCGGATAGGTATCGCGCAACACCCGAAGCGTGCCCAGCGATGCCTGGGTACGACGGTCGAACAGGGTCGGCACGATGGTGAACGGCAGCGCCTGCTTGCGCGAGCGATTGACCATTTTCAGCGTGTTGACCATGCGTTCCAGGCCCTTGAGGGCGAGGAATTCAGTCTGCACCGGGATCACCAGGTGCTGGCTGGCCGCCATGGCGTTGACCATCAGCACGCCCAGCAGTGGCGGGCTGTCGATGATGGCGTGGTCGAATTCGTTCCACAGCTGCGCCAGGCTCTTGGCGATCACCAGGCCCAGGCCGTTCTGCCCGGGCGACTGGCGCTCCAGGGTGGCCAGCGCGGTGCTGGAGGGCAGCAGGCGGATGTTCTCGTGGCTGGTGGGAAGCAACAGCGATTGCGGCAGGCCCTCGGGCACGTTGCCCTGGTGCAGGAACAGGTCGAATACGCTGTGCTCCAGGGTGTCCGGGTCGTGGCCGAAGTAACTGGTCATCGAGCCGTGGGGGTCCAGGTCGACGATCAGCACGCGCTTGCCGGCGTCCGCCAGCAGGCCGGCCAATGCGATGGAGGATGTGGTCTTGCCCACGCCACCTTTCTGGTTGGCTACCGCCCAGACTTTCATAGTGCTGGCTCCCCGCATGCACAGGATCGGATCAGGGTCATCATGTGAAGGGTCTGATGATGCTTTTGGCACGAGCCGCGTTGCCGCGACAAATCACGCCAGGCTAGACGCGGGGCGCAGGAAATGGTCATTCCCTTTTCAAGTCCCGCAACGACGCATGGCGTGATTTGCCGCGCAACCCGAAGGGACGGGCCGCATTTTGCGCAGTGCTGCGTTACTCGTCGTTCATTTGGAATGACCAAACCACACTCCTCGCGCCTAACACTGCGCAAAATGCGGCTCCGTCGCGGCCGCGCCAAAAGCATCATCAGACCCTAGTCCCCTGCCGATGACGAAGAATTGACGGCGCCACTGCCGGGCGCCTCGCTGGCAATCACTGGTGCAGATTGCGTGCCAGCATGCCGCAACGCCGGGTCCGGCTGCGCCTTGCCGCTGCCCACCCCGCTGATGCTGCGGCGCACCTCCAGGTTGCGGGAGATCACCAGCACCACCCGGCGGTTGCGTGCGCGGCCATCCGCCGTGGCATTGTCCGCCACTGGCTGGAATTCGCCATAGCCCACCGCCGCCAGCCGACCGGCGTCGAGGCCGTCCTGGGCAAGCATGCGAACGATGCTGGCGGCGCGTGCCGCCGACAGTTCCCAGTTGGTCGGGTACTGCGAATTATGGATCGGCACATTGTCGGTGAAGCCCTCGACGTGCACCGGGTTGCGGTAGGGCGCCAGAATCCTGGCGACCTTCTCGATGATGGCGAAGGCGGCGTCGTTGGGTATCGCGTCGCCACTGGGGAACAGCAGGCTGGAATTGAGGGTGATCTCGATCCAGAACTCGTTGCCGCGCACCGACAACTGGTCGGTGGAGATCAGGTCGCCGAAAGCCTGGCGCACGCTGTCGGTGATCTGCTGCAGGGTATCGGGGTTGCCCTGGGTCTGGCCGTCATCCTGCGGTTCGTTGAGCGACTGGTCCGGCTGCTGGGTGCGCGGGCGCTCCTCGCCGACGGGGATCGGGCGGATCGAGCGGTCCGGCTGGTTGAACACGCCGGTCAGGGTCTCCGAGAGGATCTTGTACTTGCCCTCGTTGATCGAGGAGATCGAGTACATCACCACGAAGAAGGCGAACAGCAGGGTGATGAAGTCCGCGTAGGACACCAGCCAGCGTTCGTGATTCTCGTGTTCCTCATGGCGCCGGCGGCGAGGCATACGCATCCCTCCCCCTTAGCCGACGAAGCCTTGCAGCTTCAGCTCGATGGAGCGCGGGTTCTCACCCTCGGCGATGGACAGCAGACCCTCCATGAGCATTTCGCGGTAGCAGGACTGACGCAGCACGATGCTTTTCAGCTTGTTGCCGATGGGCAGCAGCAGGAGGTTGGCCAGGCCGACGCCATAGATGGTGGCGACGAACGCGACGGCGATGCCATTGCCCAGCTGGCTGGGGTCGGCAAGATTGCCCATCACATGGATCAGGCCCATTACCGCGCCAATGATGCCGATGGTCGGCGAGTAACCGCCCATCGCCTCGAACACCTTGGCGGCGGCGAGGTCACGGCTTTCCTGGTTGAACAGGTCGACTTCGAGGATGCTGCGGATGGTCTCCGGCTCGGTGCCATCCACCAGCAGTTGCAGGCCCTTGCGCGCGTAGGGGTCGCGCTCGGCGTCGGCGACGGTTTCCAGGCCCAGCAGGCCTTCCTTGCGCGCCGTCATGCTCCAGCCGACCACATGGTTGATGCCGCCGACCAGGTCCACCTTGGGCGGCAGGACCATCCAGCGCAGCATGGTCACGGCGCGCTTGAGCACCACGACGGGAGTTTGCAGCAGGGCCGCGGCCAGCGTACCGCCGACCACGATCAGTGCCGCCGGGCCGTTGGCCAGGGCACCGACGTGCCCGCCCTCGAGGAAGTTGCCGCCGATGATGGCAACCAGCGCGAGGATCAGGCCGACCAGACTGAGGACATCCATCAGCCGCAGGCCTCGGTCAGGTGGCGACCGATGTCATCCAGGCTGTACACCGCATCGGCCAGGCCCGCCTTGGCGATCGCCATGGGCATGCCATAGATCACGCAGCTGGCTTCATCCTGCGCCCACACCTGGGCACCGCCCTGCTTGAGCATGCGCGCGCCCTCGCGGCCATCGGCGCCCATGCCGGTGAGAACCACCGCCAGGACCTTGTCGCCATAGGCCTTGGACGCGGAACCGAAGGTCACATCCACGCAGGGCTTGTAGTTCAGGCGCTCGTCACCGGGAAGAATGCGGATCGCGCCACGGGCGTCGACCATCATCTGCTTGCCGCCGGGGGCCAGCAGGGCCACGCCGGGACGGAGGATGTCGCCGTCCTCGGCTTCCTTGACGGTGATCTTGCACAGCTTGTCCAGGCGCTCGGCGAATGCCTTGGTGAAGGCCGCCGGCATGTGCTGGATCAGCACCAGCGGCGCGGGGAAGTTGGCAGGCAGCTGGGTCAGGACCCGCTGCAGCGCCACCGGCCCACCGGTCGAAGTGCCGATGGCTACCAGCCGGTAGGGCTTACGCTTTGGGGCGGCAGAGGTCGCCGACGCCGGAGCGGCCGGCGCATGGCTGCCGGCCGACGAAGCGGGCGCAGCCTGACGCGCAGCGCTGGCGGCCGGAGTCGAAGCCGGTGCCGAAGGGCTCGAGGAATACGAAGAGTACGCAGCGAAGCGACGGTTGCTCTTGGCAATGGTGTGGACCTTCTCGCACAGCAGCTGGCGGACCTTGTCCGGGTTGCGCGAGATGTCCTCGAAATTCTTCGGCAGGTAATCGACGGCGCCAGCGTCGAGCGCGTCCAGGGTCACCCGCGCGCCCTCGTGGGTCAGCGAGGAGAACATCAGGACCGGCGTCGGGCAGCGCTGCATGATGGTCCGTACGGCAGTGATGCCGTCCATCAGCGGCATCTCGTAGTCCATGGTGATCACGTCGGGCTTGAGTGCCAGCGCCTGATCGATTGCCTCGCGGCCATTGGTAGCCGTACCGACCACCTGGATCTGCGGATCAGCCGAAAGAATCTCCGAGACGCGGCGGCGGAAGAACCCCGAATCGTCCACCACCAGGACTTTGACAGCCATAGACACTCCTGAAAAAAACTTCTTCCATCACATGGGCCAGCGCAGCTTGTTTTATTGACTGCGCTCGCCCACGGCGGTCAGATACGACGGGCGTAGCGCTTGAGCATGCTCGGCACGTCGAGGATCAGCGCGATGCGCCCGTCCCCGGTAATCGTCGCCCCCGCCATGCCCGGCGTGCCCTGCAGCATCTTGCCCAGCGGCTTGATCACCACCTCTTCCTGGCCCACCAGTTGGTCGACCACGAAGCCGATGCGCTGGGTGCCCACGGAGAGGATCACCACGTGACCTTCGCCCGGCTCGTCATACTGCGCGCCCGGCACCAGCCAGCGCTTGAGGTAGAACAACGGCAGGGCCTTGTCGCGGACGATCACCACTTCCTGGCCGTCGACCACGTTGGTGTTCGACAGGTCGAGGTGGAAGATCTCGTTGACGTTGACCAGCGGGAAGGCGAAGGCCTGGTTGCCCAGCATCACCATCAGGGTCGGCATGATCGCCAGGGTCAGCGGGACCTTGATGACGATCTTCGAGCCCTGGCCCTTGGTCGAGTAGATGTTGATGATCCCGTTGAGCTGGGAAATCTTGGTCTTCACCACGTCCATGCCGACACCGCGGCCGGAGACGTCGGAAATCTCGGTCTTGGTCGAGAAGCCCGGGGCGAAGATCAGGTTGTAGCAGTCGGATTCGGACAGGCGATCGGCCGCGTCCTTGTCCAGCAGGCCCTTCTCCACCGCCTTGGCGCGCAGCACGTCCGGGTCCATGCCTTTGCCGTCGTCGGAGATCGACAGCAGGATGTGGTCGCCTTCCTGCTCGGCGGACAGCACCACCTTGCCCGAACGCGACTTGCCGGCGGCCTCGCGCTCGTCAGGGCCTTCGATGCCATGGTCCACCGCGTTGCGCACCAGGTGCACCAGCGGGTCGGCGAGGGCCTCGACCAGGTTCTTGTCCAGGTCGGTCTCTTCGCCGATCAGCTCGAGGTTGATCTCTTTCTTCAGATTGCGCGCCAGATCGCGGACCTGGCGCGGGAAGCGGCCGAAGACCTTCTTGATCGGCTGCATGCGGGTCTTCATGACCGACGACTGCAGGTCGGCGGTGACCACATCGAGGTTGGAGACGGCTTTGGCCATCGCCTCGTCGCCGCTGTTCAGGCCCAGGCGCACCAGGCGGTTACGCACCAGCACCAGTTCGCCGACCATGTTCATGATCTCGTCCAGACGCGCGGTGTCCACACGGACGGTGGTTTCCGCCTCGTTGGCCGGCTTGTCAGCCGCAGCAGCGGCAGGCTTGGCGGCAGCAGCGGGTTTGGCGGCAGCGGCCGGAGCTGGCGCCGGAGCGGCAGCGGGTTTGGGCGCAGGCGTTGCGGCAGCCGGCTTGGCAGCCGCGGCCGGTTCTTCTTTCGCACCGGTGAACTGGCCTTTGCCATGCAGTTCATCGAGCAGCTTCTCGAATTCGTCGTCGGTGATGTTGTCATCGCCGCTGGCGGCCGGAGCTTCCTCAGGCTTCGTCTGTGCAGCAGCCTCGACGGGAGCGCTGGCTTCTTCCTTCGCGCCAGTGAACTGGCCCTTGCCATGCAACTGGTCCAGCAGTGCTTCGAACTCGTCGTCGCTGATCTCGTCGCCGCCGGCCGGGGTCTCGGCAGCGGGGGCCGGCGCCGGCTTGGCGGGCTCCTTGGCGCCAGCGCTGAACTGGCCCTTGCCGTGCAGTTGGTCGAGCAGCGCTTCGAACTCGTCATCGGTGATGTCGTCGCCACCCGCGCCTACCGGCGCGGCCGGCGCATCAGCGGTGGGCTCGAGGGCATCCATCAGTTGCTCGAACTCGGCATCGGTGATGTCGCCATAGGCAGCAGGAGCAGCAGGAGCTTCCTCTACAACCGGCTCGGCGGCCACCGGAGCGGCAACCGGCGCTTCGGCCGGAGCAGCGTTCGGATCAGCCAGACGTGACAGCGCAGCGAGCAGCTCGGGAGTAGCCGGCGTCGGTTCCTCAGCGTCACGGACCTGCTGGAACATGACGTTGACGGTATCCAGCGCCTGCAGCATCACGTCCATCAGTTCGGCATCCACGCGGCGTTCGCCTTTGCGCAGCATGTCGAAGACGTTCTCGGCGATGTGGCAGCACTCGACCAGCGCGTTCAGCTGGAGGAAGCCCGCCCCACCCTTGACGGTGTGGAACCCACGGAAGATGGCATTGAGCAGGTCCATGTCTTCCGGACGGCTTTCCAGCTCGACCAGTTGTTCGGACAGTAGCTCGAGGATCTCGCCGGCCTCCACCAGGAAGTCCTGGAGGATTTCGTCATCGGCGTCGAAGCTCATTCGGGTGCTCCCTCTACAGCGTCAGCGGACGCTTAAAAACCAAGGCTGGACAACAGATCGTCGACATCGTCCTGACCGGACACGACGTCCTTTCTTGTATCGGCAGCAATCTGCGGACCTTCACCCTTGGACGATCTTTCTTTTTCCACCGCGTCGCGCATGCTCTCGTGGTCATGCTCGATGCCGGCGTAGCGATCGACCTGCCCTGCCATCCAGACCAGCTTCACCAGGTTCGATTCGACCTCGGTCACCAGCTTGGTGACGCGTTTGATCACTTGCCCGGTAAGGTCCTGGAAGTCCTGCGCCAGCAGGATGTCGTTCAGGTGCGCGGAGAGCTTTCGGCTGTCCTGGGCGCTGATGTAGAGGAACTGCTCGACACGCTTGGCGAGGTCGCGGAAGGCTTCGGGACCCAGCTCGCGGCGCATGAAGCGCGACCAGTCTTCCTGCAGTTCCTTGGCCTGGGTCTCGATGTGCATGACCACCGGGGTGCACTCTTCCACCAGGTCCATGGTGCGATTGGCCGCTTTCTCGGTCATCGTCACCACGTAGGACAGGCGGTCAGTGGCGTCGGCGATCTGCGAGACTTCCTGGGCGCGTGGCGAGCTGGGGTCGATCTGGAAGTTGACGATGGCGTTGTGCAGCTCACGGGTGAGCTTGCCCACTTCCTGGTAAAGACCGCGATCGCGCGCCTGGTTGAGCTCGGAGATCAGCTGCACGGCAGTCTGGACTTCGCCGCGTTCGAGGCAGTCGACCAATTCGCGCGCGTGTTTTTTCAGGGTCGACTCGAAGTCACCCGCGGATTCGTTGAAATCCATGACGCCCTCTTGGTCAGCCTCAGCTGCCGACCCGCTCGAAAATCTTCTCGATCTTTTCTTTCAGCACCTGAGCGGTGAAAGGCTTGACCACATAGCCGTTGACCCCGGCCTGAGCCGCTTCGATGATCTGGTCGCGCTTGGCTTCGGCGGTGACCATCAGCACCGGCAGGTGCTTCAGACGCTCGTCGGCGCGGACTGCACGGAGCAGGTCGATGCCGGTCATGCCGGGCATGTTCCAGTCGGTAACGAGGAAGTCGAAGTTGCCGCTGTGCAGCATCGGCAGCGCAGTGGTGCCGTCGTCGGCCTCTGCGGTGTTGGTGAACCCCAGGTCCCGCAGGAGGTTCTTGATGATGCGCCTCATCGTGGAAAAGTCGTCCACGATGAGAATTTTCATGTTCTTGTCCAAACCTGCCTCCATCGATACCAAACGCGCCCTGGCGGGCGTGCCGTCAATTCATTGAGCGCCGTGCGCTCTTTGCTGTGGGCGCGTCAAAGGAACGTCACCCAAAAATTCGTAAGCCTATAACTTGCCTAAGGAAAATCCCTTCAGCACTGCCTCTCAGAAGCAGTCGACGCGAAACTACCCGATGCTCAGCGAGCGCGCCACTCCGCCAGACGCGAACGCAGGCGCGCGGCGCACTGGCTGTGCAACTGGCTGACGCGGGACTCGCTGACGCCCAGTACTTCGCCGATCTCCTTGAGGTTGAGTTCCTCGTCGTAGTACAGGGCCAGCACCAGTCGCTCACGCTCGGGCAGCTTGGTGATGGCGTCGGCCAGGGCCGCCTGGAAGCGTTCATCCTCCAGCCCGTGGGACGGCTCGTTGTCGTGGTGCGATGCGTCTTCGGCAAAGCCGCTACCCTGGTCGCCGTCCTGCAACATGTCATCGAAGCTATACAGACGGCTGCCCTGGGTGTCGCTGAGGATGCCGTAATAATCTTCGAGGCTCATATTGAGTTCGGCAGCAACCTCCTGATCTTTAGCGTCACGTCCGGTGCGCGCCTCGACGGCGCGGATGGCGTCACTGACCATGCGGGTGTTGCGGTGGACCGAACGCGGCGCCCAGTCGCCCTTGCGCACCTCATCGAGCATGGCGCCACGGATGCGGATGCCGGCGTAGGTTTCGAAACTCGCGCCCTTGCCCTGATCGTACTTCTTCGCTGCCTCCAGCAGGCCGATCATGCCGGCCTGCATCAGGTCCTCCACCTGCACGCTGGCCGGCAGGCGGCCGAGCAGGTGGTAGGCGATGCGCTTCACCAGAGGGGCGTGTTTCTGGATCAGCAGTTCCTGGGAGTTGTGCGCCTGTGCCTTGCTGTACATACGCGCTCCGGAGGCCGCGGTCATACGGCCGAACCCGTGGGATGTTGCACCAGGCGCTCGACGAAGAACTCCAGGTGCCCTCGTGGGTTGGCCGGCAGCGGCCAGCTGTCGACCTTCTGCGCCACCGCACGGAAGGCCAGGGAAGCCTTGCTGCGCGGAAACGCCTCATACACCGAACGCTGCTTCTGCACGGCCTTACGCACCGACTCGTCGTAGGGGATGGCGCCGACGTACTGCAGCGCCACGTCCAGGAAGCGGTCGGTGACCTTGGTCAGCTTGGCGAACAGATTGCGGCCTTCCTGAGGGCTGTGGGCCATGTTCGCCAGCACGCGGAATCGGGTCATGCCGTAGTCGCGATTGAGCAGCTTGATCAAAGCGTAGGCATCGGTGATGGACGTGGGTTCATCACAAACGACCAGCAGCACTTCCTGGGCGGCACGGACGAAGCTCACCACCGAATCGCCGATGCCGGCAGCGGTATCCACCACCAGCACATCGATGTTGTCGCTGATATCACTGAAGGCCTGGATCAGGCCGGCGTGCTGCATCGGCGTGAGGTGCACCATGCTCTGGGTGCCCGAGGCCGCCGGGACGATGCGGATGCCGCCGGGCCCCTGGAGGATCACGTCGCGCAGGTCGCATTCGCCTTCGATCACGTCGGCCAGCGTCCGCTTGGGCGACAGGCCCAGCAGCACGTCAACGTTGGCCAGGCCCAGGTCGGCGTCCAGCAGCATGACGCGGCGGCCGAGATCGGCCAGCGCCAGCGACAGGTTCACTGACACGTTGGTCTTGCCTACGCCACCCTTGCCACCAGTGACCGCGATTACCTGAACGGGATGCATACCCATATCAATACCTTGTCTCGTCGTTCGACCGTCACGCTTCTGGCGTTTCGGCTAATCCGGTTGCAGTGCTCTACCGCCTCCGGCGCTCGCGGATCGTCTAACAGAGCATCCGCATCGCTTGGGCGGCCCAAGCGGCCACCCCACGCCCCACACGGGGCTCACAATCTTCAGCTGGCGCGACGCACCGGCTGTTGGTAAAGACCGGCGAACATGTCCGCCATGGCGTCTTCGCAGGGCTCTTCGGGCGACTGCAGGCTCACCGCACGACTCACCAACTGGTGCGCGCGTGCCACATGCAGGTCATCCGGGATCTTCGGCCCGTCAGCCAGATAGGCTACCGGGAGATGCTGGCTGATAGCCAGAGCCAGAGCTTCGCCGAGGCTTCCCGCTTCGTCCAGTTTGGTCAGGATGCACCCGGCCAGCCCACAGGAACGATAGTTCTGCCAGGCGGACTTGAGCACCTGGCTCTGGCTGGTCGCGGCCAGCACGAGGTAATTCTTCACGTTCAGGCTCAGCGACGACAGCGCTTCGAGCTGCATGCGCAGCGCCGGGTCGTTGGCCGGCAGGCCGGCGGTGTCGATCAGCACCAGGCGCTTGCGCGCCAGCGGCGCCATGGCCTGGATCAGCGACTGGCCCGGATCGACCAGGGTCACCGGCACATTGAGGATACGGCCGAGAGTCTTGATCTGCTCCTGGGCGCCGATGCGGAAGCTGTCCATGGACACCAGGGCAATGCTCTGCGCGCCATATTTCAGCACGTAGCGGGCAGCCAGCTTGGCCAGGGTGGTGGTCTTGCCCATGCCGGCCGGGCCGACCAGGGCGATCACGCCACCCTGCTCCAGCAGGTCGATTTCCGCGGTATTGATCGAGCGCGCCAGGTGCGCCAGCAGCATGCGCCAGGCCTGCTTCGGGTCGGCGATGGACGCCACGCGCTCCAGCAGGTTGCGCGACAGATCGGCCGGCAGCCCCATGCGTTGCAGGCGACGCCACAGGTTGGCTTGTTTCGGACGCTGGTTCTGCAACTGGTTCCAGGCAATCGAGCCCAGCTGCACTTCAATCAGTTCGCGCAGGCCGTTGAGCTCGAAGCGCATGGCTTCCAGCGCCTGCTGGCCGGCAGCGGCGGGCGCCGGGGCGACCGGAGCGTCCATGGCTTCGGCGAGGGTCTCGGCAGCGCTGCGACGCGGCGCCTGGGTGCCGTACATTTGACGGTCCTTGCGCACACCATCGCTTGCGCGGGCAGGGGCCGACAGGTCCGCCTTGGCCTGGGCGATCTTCGCCTGGGTCTTGCGCAGTTCGGCTTCCAGCGCCGGGTTCGGCTTGCTGGCAGCCACCGGGGCCTGGTAATCCAGCGCCGCGGTCAGCTCCACGCCGCCGGCGACACGGCGATTGCCGATGATCGAGGCATCCGGGCCCAGTTCGTCACGGACCAGTTTCATGGCCTGACGCATATCAGCGGCGAAGAAGCGTTTTACCTGCATGGTCTTGGACCTCAATTCTGCCCAACGGTGGCAACAATCGTGACTTGTTTGTTGTCCGGGATTTCCTGGTAGGCCAGCACGTTCATGGTGGGAACCGCCATCCGGGCGAATCGCGACATCATCGCGCGGATGGGACCTGCCACCAGCAGAATCGCCGGCTTGCCAAGCATCTCCTGACGCTGCGCCGCCTCAACCATCGAGCGCTGCAGCTTTTCGGCCATTCCGGGTTCCAGCAACATGCCGTCTTCGGAGCCCTGTCCGGCCTTCTGAAGACTGTTGAGCAATATCTGTTCCAACCTGGGTTCCAGAGTGATCACAGGCAGCTCCGGCTCTAGTCCCACAATGGTTTGCACGATTGCGCGGGACAGCGCGACGCGAACCGCCGCCACCATCGCGGCGGGATCTTGACTCTTCGCTGCCACGTTGGCGATGGCTTCGGCGATGGTACGAATGTCGCGTACCGGCACCTGCTCCTGCAGCAGCGCCTGAAGCACCTTGAGCAGGGTCGACAGGGAAATCAGCCCCGGCACCAGCTCTTCGGCGAGCTTGGGCGAGGTCTTGGCCAGCAGCTGCATCAGTTGCTGGACTTCCTCGTGGCCGAGCAACTCGTGGGCATGCTTGTGCAGCACCTGGTTCAGGTGGGTAGCAACCACGGTACTGGCATCCACCACGGTGTAGCCCAGGGACTGCGCCTGGTCGCGCTGCGAAGCCTCGATCCATACCGCTTCCAGGCCGAAGGCCGGGTCCTTGCCAGCGATGCCATTGAGGGTGCCGAACACCTGGCCGGGGTTGATCGCCAGGTCGCGGTCCGGATAGATCTCGGCTTCCGCCACACTGACGCCCATGAGCGTCAAACGGTAGGCGTTGGGCAGCAGGTCGAGATTGTCGCGGATATGCACTGACGGCATCAGGAAGCCCAGGTCCTGGGACAGCTTCTTGCGCACGCCCTTGATCCGCGCCAGCAGTTGGCCGCCCTGGTTGCGGTCCACCAGCGGAATCAGGCGGTAGCCCACCTCCAGACCGACCATGTCAACCGGGGTCACGTCGTCCCAGCCCAGCTCCTTGGTCTGCTCGGCACGTTGCGCCGGCAGCAGCTCCTGCTGGGTCTGGGCTTCCTGCTCGGCCTTCTGGCTGGCCTGGCGCTGGCGGTGCCAGATCAGGTAGGCGCCAGCGGCAGCCAAGCCGCCCAGGCCGACAAAGGACACGTGCGGCATGCCCGGGACCAGGCCCATGGCGATCAGGATGGCGGCGGAGATCGCCAGCGCCTTGGGCGAGGCGAACATCTGGCGGTTGACCTGCTGGCCCATGTCCTCGGAGCTGGAGACGCGGGTCACCATGATCGCGGCGGCGGTGGACAGCAGCAGCGACGGCAACTGCGCCACCAGGCCGTCACCGATGGTCAGCAGGGCGTAGACCTTGCCGGCGTCGCCGAAGCTCATCGAGTGCTGGATCATGCCGATGGCCACGCCACCGATGAGGTTGATGAAGAGAATCAGCAGGCCGGCGACGGCGTCACCGCGGACGAACTTGCTGGCACCGTCCATGGAGCCATAGAAGTCGGCTTCCTGGGCCACTTCGGCGCGACGCTTCTTGGCTTCCGCCTGCTCGATCAGGCCGGCGTTGAGGTCGGCATCGATGGCCATCTGCTTGCCGGGCATGGCGTCGAGGGTGAAACGCGCGCTCACCTCGGAGATACGCCCGGCACCCTTGGTGACCACCACGAAGTTGATGATCATGAGGATCGCGAAGACCACGATACCGACGACGTAGTTGCCGCCGATCACCACCTCACCGAAGGCCTGGATCACCTTGCCCGCGGCGGCGTGGCCGTCATGGCCGTGCAGCAGCACGACGCGGGTGGACGCGACGTTCAGCGCCAGGCGCAACAGGGTGGCGACCAGCAGGATGGTCGGGAATACGGCGAAATCCAGCGGGCGCAGGGCATACACGCTGACCAGCAGGACGACGATGGACAGCGCGATGTTGAAGGTGAACAGCACATCCAGCAGGAACGGCGGGATGGGCAGGGTCATCATCGCCAGCATCGCCAGCAGCAGCAGCGGCACGCCGAGGTTGCCCCGGCTGAGCCCTACCAGATTGCTGCGAACAGTGCCGATCAGTTGCGTACGATCCACCCGTGATTCCCCTGCGCGTTGGCGGCCGAGGTGGCCGCCGGATCAAACTTTTGACGCCCAACCGGGCATCCGCACAGGGTTTTGCAGGAAGCGTTCCAACTTTCTCGAAGGGCTGGAAATAGCTGATTCAGAGCGGCCGGATCACCAACTTCCTGAAGCGCCGCCACCGCCGCTGGAACCACCACCGCCGGAATAGCTGCTGCCCCCACCGGAGGACGATCCTCCCCCCGAAGACCCCGACCCTGACCTCGAACTGCCGCCAGTCATGAAGGCGACCAGGAAGGGGAAATACAGCATGGGAATCAGCACCAGAGAGTCGGGAAACACCCAGGGCCGCTGCAGGACGCCTACCGTATGGATGACGAATCCGGCGATCACCATGGCAAACGCCAGGCGGACGGCGAACTCTACGCGACTGCGCTTCCAGGCACCGAAGGCGAGGAAGAACGGCAGGCACAGAAACACCAATCCGATACCCGCGGCAAAGGGCAACGCCAGGCCAAAGAGCGGCACGTCGCTACCGAACTGCGCCGCGCCTAGCGCAATAGCAGTCAGGTAAAGGACGATACCGCCCACTATCATCGCCGCCTTGCCCGATGACGCCGCCAAGGCGCCGACGCCCCCACCCATCAGCAGGCAGAACGACAAGGCGAACAGCATCGCCGGAGCGCTCTGCAGGCCACAACCGAGCGCCAGCACCATGGCCACGCCCACAGCGCCCGGGATGACTATCTTCACGCCAAGCCAGCGGCGGCGCAGTGCAGCTCCCGCCAATGCGCCGACACCCAGGCCGATCAACAGCGCCCAGCCCTCAGTCGTCAGATGGAAGTCGCGACTTTCTTCCGGGAGAGTTTCGCCGTCGATCAGGCGCTCCAGCACTCCCACCGCCTTCTCGATACCGCCGGCGAAATCGCCATTGCGGAACGCCGGAACCATCTCTTCCCGGATGATGCGCCCGGCGACCACGTCGGGAATCGCCCCTTCCAGGCCGTAGCCGACCTCGATGCGCATGGTCCGATCATCCTTGGCCACCAGCACCAGCACCCCGTCGTCCACGCCCTGGCGCCCCAGACGCCATTGCTCGAAAACGCGGGTGGCAAACTGTTCGATGCTCTCCTCGCCGGTGCTGGGCAGCATCAGAATGGCGATCTGTGACCCCTTGCGCTGCTGCAGCGCCATCAGCCGCTGTGTCATCGCAGCGATCCAGTCGTCATCGAGGGTGCCGGTGAGGTCGGTGACGGGGCTTTGCAGCTCAGGCACCTTGATGGCGAGGGGAAGCTCATCTTCAGCTTCCGCCTTGCCGGGCGCGGCAACGAGCTCGTCCTGCGCGGGACGGGCGACGTCGGTCGGCACCTGTGCCTGGGCGCCAGCCGTACCGAGCAGGATGGAGAGCAACAGAGCACAGCGAATCCAGATGTTCATACCTTCATTCCTTGAAAATCGCCGCAGGGAGCGCGAATCACACCCTCACCAACTGCCGGACGCGCCCCCGCCACCGCTGGAACCGCCGCCGGAACTGCCACTGGAGGAGCCGCCGGACGAACCGCCGCCCGAGCCGGAGCGACCTCCAGCGCCACCCCGCCCGGTGCCGAACACCCATATCCCCGGCAGCCCCATGAAGGGCAGCACCACCAGCCAGTTCAGCGGAGCCGATGGCGCGCCGATAGCCAAACCAAACAGCAGGTACAGGCCGATGAGGACCGCCAGGCGCTTGTAGAAGCCTTTGCGACTGCCCGGCGCGCTGACCGCCTTGCGGCTCTTGCCGGCCTTGATCCCGCCGCGCCATGCATCGCGCATCATCGAGATCAGCAGCCACCAGAGCCCCAATACGAACAGCGCCATGATGGGAGCGGCGAGTGCGTAGACCCACAGGACGCCGCCGAAACGCGGCGTCAGGAAGCCGAGCAGGATGCAGTAGGCGATCAGCCCGAGCACGGTGTAGAACGCCGCCCGCACCGTCCATAGCGCGCCGAAGGTGGCACCGCCGACCAGCAGACAGATCGGCGTCGTTGCCACGGTCGCCAGCCAGTCATTGCCGCCCGCCACCACTGTCACCAGCGCGACGACTGCCGCACAGATCACCAGCGCGCCACGCCAGCCGATACGGCGCGCCGCCAGCAGCGCGCCGCCCACGCCGCCAACAACGAAGGACGCCAGCAGCAGCCAGGCTTCCAGCGGAATGTGCAACGGCTCGGACGCTGGCTCAGGCAGCGTATCGCCGTCGACCAGCCCGATCAGCGCATCCACTGCCTCGTCGATACCACCCGCGTAATCGCCTTCACGGAAAGCCGGCGCCATGCGCTCGCGGATGATGCGCCCGGCCAGCACGTCGGGGATCGCGCCTTCCAGGCCATAGCCGACCTCGATGCGCATCAGATGGTCGTCCTTCGCTACGACCACCAGCACGCCATCGTCGATGCCCTTGCGGCCGAGCTTCCACACGTTGAACAGTTTGTTGGCGAAGGCCTCGATGCCCATCTTGCCGACCGTGGGTAGCATCACCACGGCAATCTGTGCGCCGCGCCGGTCTTCCAGGGCCTTGAGCTTGTCGATCAGGTGCGCCTTGGCGGAGGAGTCGAGAGTGCCGGTGACATCGACCACGCGTTCGCCCAACGGCAGCAGGACTTCGCCCTCGGCACCCGCAGCCGCCCAGGCGTGCTGGGAACAGAACAGGCAGAGCAGAAACCAGAGCGTCGAGCGCCAGCCGGCGGAGAATCCATGAAGCATCGAAGTGTCCCTTCGCGATCCTTGCAGCCGGAGCATGCTGCCCGGCCATGAACCGCCCATGCTACTGCGCTGGGAAGGGCGAGATACAGCAGACGCGGTCCGGAATCACTCGTCGCGGCGTAAATCCGGCGGAATTGGCAGATCCGGCATCGGCCCCGGGCGCTTGCCCTTGCCGGCGCGGTACTGCTTGAGCTGATAGACGTAGGCCAGCACCTGGGCCACGGCGAGATAAAGGCCCGCGGGAATCTCGTGGTCGAGTTCGGTGGAGTAGTACACCGCCCGCGCCAGCGCCGGCGACTCGAGCACCGTGACCTTGTGCTCCTGGGCGATCTCGCGGATCTTCAGCGCCATGAAGTCGTTGCCCTTGGCCAGCAACTTCGGCGCCCCGCCCTTCTCCGCGTCGTATTGCAGGGCCACGGCGAAGTGCGTCGGGTTGGTGATCACCACGTCGGCCTGGGGTACGGCCTGCATCATCCGCCGGTTGGCCATCTCGCGCTGCATCTGGCGGACCTTGGCCTTGACCTCCGGCTTGCCCTCGGAGTCCTTGTACTCGTCCTTCACTTCCTGCTTGGTCATCATCAGCTTCTTGCGGTTGTCCCAGAGCTGGAAGGGGACGTCCGCCGCGGCGATGAAGATGATGCTGCAGGCCAGCCAGAAGGCACTCCAGCCCACGACCTTGGCGCTGTGCACCATGGCCTGTTCGAGCGGCTCGCGCCCCATGCCCAGAAGGTCGTCCTGGTCGGACTTGAGCACCAGGATCGCCACGATCAGAACCAGTACGAACTTCGCCAGGGCCTTGAGCAACTCAGTCACCGAGCGCACCGAGAACATGCGCTTGATGCCTGCCAGCGGGTTGAGCCGGCTGAACTTGGGCGCCAGCGCCTCGGCGGAGAACAGCCAGCCACCGAGCGCAACCGGACCGACCAACGCCGCGACGAGCAGCACCGCGAGGATCGGCCAGACCGCATCGGCGCCGATCTTGCCACCGGCAATCAGCAGGTTGAGCATGCTCTCGCTGTTCATCACCGTCGCGCGGTCCAGCTCGAAGCTGCCGCGCATCAGGCGCATCAGCGCATCGGCCAGGCTCGCGCCGAACATCAGCAGGGCTCCGGCGCCGGCCAGCAGCACGGCGAGGGTATTGAGCTCCTTGGACCTGGGTAGCTGCCCTTTCTCGCGCGCGTCGCGGCGCCGTTTCTCTGTAGGTTCCTCTGTCTTGTCTTCGCTACTGTCGTTCTCGGCCATCAGCGGGCCCCCACGAGTTCGCGCAACAGTCGCAGGCCCTCACTGGCCAGGGACTGGTACTGGGTCAGAATGTCGGCACTGCCGATCCAGACGATGACGAAGCCCATCACCAGGGTCAGCGGGAAGCCGATCGAGAAGATGTTCAGCTGCGGCGCGGCGCGGGTCATGGCGCCAAACGCCAGGTTGACCACCAACAAGGCGGTGATCGCCGGCAAGGCGATCATCAGGCCGGCGCCCAGGACCCAGCCGAGCTTGCCGGCGACGGTGATGAAATGGTTGCTCGACAGCCCCTCGCCCACCGGCAAGGTGTTGAAGCTTTCCGCGAGCACCTCGAACACCACCAGGTGGCCGTTCATGGAGAGGAACAGCAGAGTCACCAGCATGGTGAAGAACTGCCCCAGCACCGGTACCGAGATGCCGTTGGTGGGATCGACCATGGAGGCGAAGCCCAGGCCCATCTGCATGGAGATGATCTGCCCGGAAATGACGAAGGCGTGGAACATCAGCTGCAGGACGAAGCCGAGCATGGCGCCGACGAGGATTTCCTGGGCGATGTAGACCATCGCCTTGAGGCTGAGCGCATCCACCTGCGGCATCGGCGGCAGGTTCGGCACCAGCGCCACGGCGATGGCAACCGACAGGTAGAGGCGGACACGTGTCGGCACCAACTGGGTACCGATGATCGGCATCACCATCAACATCGCGGCAATGCGGAACAGCGGGAACAGGAATGCCCCGATCCAGCCGCCGATCTGCGCGTTGCTGAGCTCGAGCATCAGCCGATCAGCGTCGGGATGCTGGTGATCAGCGACTGGGTGTATTCCATCAGCTGCCGCAGCAGCCAGGGGCCCAGCACGATGAGGGTAAGCAGCACCACCAGCAGGCGCGGCAGGAAGCTCAGGGTCTGTTCGTTGATCTGCGTGGCGGCCTGGAACATCGCGACGATCAGGCCCACCAGCAGACTGGGCAGCACCAGGATGCCGACGATCATCGCCGTCAGCCAGAGCGCTTCGCGAAACAGGTCTACGGCGACTTCGGGGGTCATGGTCGGTCCTCTTTCGCAGCAGCCTGCAGGAGCGAGCTTGCTCGCGAAGCTTTTGTGCCATTCCGGTTCGCGAGCAAGCTCGCTCCTACAAGAGCAGAGAGCATCGCTAGACCGTCCCGAAACTGCCGGCGAGCGTGCCGATGATCAAGGCCCAGCCGTCCACCAGGACGAACAGCATGATCTTGAACGGCAACGAGATGATCAACGGCGAGAGCATCATCATGCCCATCGCCATCAGTACGCTGGACACCACCAGGTCGATGATCAGGAACGGAATGAAGATCATGAAACCGATCTGGAACGCGGTCTTCAACTCCGAGGTGACGAACGCCGGCACCAGGATGGTCAGGGGCGTGGCGTCGGCGCTGGCGATGTCGGTGCGCTTGGACAGCCGCACGAACAGCTCCAGGTCCGATTGCCGGGTTTGCGCCAGCATGAAGGCCTTGAGCGGCACCTCGGCGCGGGTGATCGCTTCCTGCGCGGGGATCTGTTCGCTCAGGTAAGGCTGCAGCGCGGTGCTGTTGATCTTGTCGAACACCGGCGCCATCACGAACAGCGTCAGGAACATGGCCAGGCCGATCAGCACCTGGTTCGACGGCGTGCTCTGCAGGCCCAACGCCTGGCGCAGGATGGAGAAGACGATGATGATCCGGGTGAAGCTGGTCATCAGCATGACGAACGCCGGAATGAAGCTCAGCGCGGTCATGATCAGCAGAATCTGCAGGCTGACCGAATACTCCTGCTGACCCTGCGGATTAGTGGTCACGGTGATCGCCGTCAGCTGCGTCGGATCGGCGGCGAATGCCTGTGGCGCCATCAGCGCCAGCAGGCCCAGGAGCAGCGGCGCGACTGCCTTGAGCGCACCGATCAGAGCGGAGAGGTTCGGCGAACGGGTCACTGCGGGCGGCCCTTGTCCTTGTTCAGCAATTCCAGCAGGCGCTGGGCGAATTCCGGCTGCGCCGGCTCCGACTCGGCGGCATGCACCGGCTGGCGCATGACGTGCAGCGGGGTGATGCGACCAGGTGTCAGGCCCAGCAGCACCTGTTCCTCGCCCACCTGCACCAGCACCAGCCGATCACGCGGGCCGAGCGCCAGGCTGGAGATCAGGCGGATCGCCTGGTTGCCACGCGGCACGACCTGTTGCACGCGGCGCACCAGCCAGGCCAGCAGGAAGATCAGGCCAACTACCAGCACCAGGCCCAACAGCAGCTGCATCAGCTGCGCGCCGGCGCTGCCGGTGATGAGGCTCGGCGTGGAGCTGGCATGGACGATGGCCGGATTGGACGCCGGTGCCTTGGCGGCTTCTTCGGCCATGGCCAGGAGGGACAGCCCTGCCAGCGGCAGGACGGACAGCTTCGCGAGCAGGCGGGCCATGTCAGCGCAGCTTCTTGATGCGTTCGCTGGGGCTGATCACGTCGGTGAGGCGGATGCCGAACTTCTCGTTCACCACCACCACTTCGCCGTGGGCGATCAGGGTGCCGTTGACCAGCACGTCCAGCGGTTCGCCGGCCAGCCGATCGAGTTCGATCACCGAGCCCTGGTTGAGTTGCAGCAGGTTGCGAATGCTGATGTCGGTATGGCCGACCTCCATGGAGATGGTCACCGGAATGTCCAGGATCACGTCCAGGTTCGGGCCTTCGAGGCCGGCGATGGTCGGCGCCTTGGGCGCCATGCCGAACTCTTCCATCGGTGCGCGCGGCGCGGCGGGGACAGCCGGAGCCGCGGCGCCGGCCATCATCGCGTCGATGTCGTCCTGGTTGGCGTCACCCGATTCGGAGAGCGCCGCGGCCCACTCGTCGGCCAGTGCCTGTTCTTCGGGAGTCACGTTTTCTTCGTCTGACATGGTGGGTCCTCTTGGGATTCGCTCAGCGCGGGCGCACGAGCGGATCGAGAATCTGCAAGGCCAGGTTGCCCTTGTGCGAACCCAGCTTGACCTTGAAGGAAGGCACGCCGTTGGCGCGCATGATCATGTGCTCGGGCAGCTCCACCGGGATCACGTCGCCCGGCTGCATGTGCAGGATGTCCCGCAGCTTGAGCTGGCGACGCACGACGGTGGCGCCTACCGGCACGTTGACATCGAGGATGTCCTCGCGCAGGGCGTTGATCCAGCGCTCGTCCTGGTCGTCCACGTCGGACTGGAAACCGGCGTCGAGCATCTCGCGGATGGGCTCGATCATCGCGTACGGCAGGGTGATGTGCAGGTCGCCGCCGCCGCCGTCCAGTTCGATGTGGAAGGTGGAGACCACCACCACTTCGCTGGGGCTGACGATGTTGGCCATCGCCGGGTTCACTTCGGAGTTCACGTACTCGAAGGTGATCGGCATTACCGCGTGCCAGGCCTCGGCGAGGTCGACGAAGGCCTGTTCGATGACCATGCGCACCACGCGCAGCTCGGTGGGGGTGAACTCGCGGCCCTCGATCTTGGCGTGACGACCGTCACCGCCGAAGAAGTTGTCCACCAGCTTGAACACCAGCTTGGCGTCGAGGATGAACAGTGCGGTGCCGCGCAGCGGCTTCATCTTCACCAGGTTGAGGCTGGTGGGCACGTACAGCGAATGCACGTATTCGCCGAACTTCATCACCTGCACGCCGCCCACGGCGACATCCGCCGAGCGGCGCAGCAGGTTGAACATGCTGATGCGGGTATAACGGGCGAAACGCTCGTTGATCATCTCCAGGGTCGGCATGCGGCCCCGGACGATACGGTCCTGACTGGTCAGGTCGTAGGACTTGATCGCCCCCGGCTCGACGTCGGACTCGGTTTCCACCAGGCCGTCGTCGACGCCGTGCAACAGCGCGTCGATCTCGTCCTGGGAAAGTAGATCCTGCATGGCCATGGCGGGTACCTACTGCAATACGAAATTGGTGAAAAGCACTTGCTCCACGGTCAACTGACCGGTCGCCTTCTTCGCCAGTTCCTGAAGACTGGAAGTCGCCTGCTGACGCAGCATTTCCTTGCCCACCGGCGTTACCAGCGTGTCGAAATTCTGACTGGAGAACAGCATCACCAGTTGATTGCGCACCAGCGGCATCTGCTCGCGCAGCGCGTCCATCTGCGCCTGGTCGCGGCCCATCAGCGCGACGGCGACCTGAAGATAGCGCTGGCGGCCGTTCTGATTGAAGTTGACCACGAAGGACGGCGCGAGAATCTCGTAGATCGCCTGCTTCTTGGTCGGCTCGGCGTGTTCCGTGGACTTGGCTTCGGCTTCCGCGGGCTTGGCGCTCTTGTGCAGGAAGAACCAGGTACCGCCCACCGACGCGCCCACCGCCAGCAGAAAGGCCAGCACGATGATGATGATGAGCTTCAGCTTGCCCTTGCCGGGCGCCTGGCCATCGGGGAGAGAAGGCGTCTGTTCTTTCTTGGCCATGCCAATAATCCGTCACATTTGCGGCGCAAAGCGCTGATACCAGGGGTAGCAGCAAGGGCTGTGCCAGTTTGGAAGAGCCTGCTGGCGACGCCGCGGATATTACAGGCTAGACGGAGGATGTCACGGGGAGGTGTAAGAATTTTCCTTGGCGATAGCTGGGATTGGTGTTGAGGCGGTTCGCGAGCAAGCTCGCTCCTACGAAAAGCCGGCTTGGCGTCCGCCCCAGATTGTAGGAGCGAGCTTGCTCGCGAACTGGGGCAGAACGTGGCGCTCGGGCTTATACCCTCTCCCTGAGGGGAGAGGGCTGGGGAGAGGGTTCTTTCAAGCCCCTCAACTCCCGATCACGCGTAGTAATCCACCAATCCCCTGTCCTGCGCCGCCGTCTGCGGGCGGATCTCGGACACACCACTGATCATCGGCTCGTCGTCACCGCTGCCGGACCCCGCCACGCTCCGCGAGCTGCCCCGGCCGTCGCCCTGCTGCTGTTGCTGCCAGCCACGGGCAGACTGGTCGGAGACGTTCACGTCCAGCTGCATGCCCTGCTGGTTGAACATCTCGCGCAGGCGGTGCTGCTGGCTGTCCAGCGCTTCGCGGACGTTGGCGTTGGCGCTGACGAAATTCACCTGGGTCTGGTCCCCGGTCATGTGGATACGCACTTCCAGGCGGCCAAGGTTGGCCGGGTCCATCTGGATCTCGGCGGACTTGAGGTTCTGCGAGGACATCCACATCACCCGGTCCACCACCTGATCGGTCCAGCCATTCTGCTGCACCGACACCGCCTGGCCAGGCACCAGCGGATTCACCGGCCGGCTGGTCATGGCCTGCGGCGTGTTCAGCGCCTGTGTCAGCGACTCCAGACGCGCAGCGAAGGCCTCGTTGCGCGGCATCTCCGGCTTGGCGTCAGTCTGCACGTCCGCCAGTTGCTGGGTCAGGTCGACGCCATCCTTCCGCGCGCCCTCCGCCAGCTTGCCTTCGGCGCCCTTGGCCGTCGAATCCGCAGTCAGCGCAGAGAGTGCGGCACTCAGATCATGCTTGCCGCCGGCATCCAGTGACTTGTCTCCCGCCTTGGCGCCAGGCTGGCCAGTGAGCTGGGGCTGCTGCACCGACTGCGCCTGGTCGTCAGCACCTACGGCGAGCGTCAGGTTCACCCCCGGAATCTCGTTGAGCTTCTGCAGATCGCCATCGCTGCTGGCATCGGTGAGCTGGCTGGTGCCGGTGCTGACCACCAGCGGCGGCGCCTCGGGCTCCGGAAGCTGGCCAGTCATGCCCAGCATCAGCAGCGGGTCGAGGGTCGCGTCGGGGTCGCTCTCGGCCTCCGCCACCTTCTCGTCCGCCTTACCGGCAGCATCAGCCGGCAAGGCCTTGCCGTCCTCGGCAACCTTTGGCTGGTCGGCGGCAGCCGGCGCGGAGGAATCCTTGCTCGCGGTGTCCTTGTCGGCAGCGTCCCGAGGCTTGTCGGTCTTCGCCTTGGCCGGTTTATCGGCCCGCTCGCTGGCCGCCGGACGCTGCTCCTTGGCATACACGTCGGCGAAGCTGGAACCCTTGTCGCTGTTGCTGTTCGACGAATTCTGGGCAGACCTGGAGAGCGCCGCCTTGGGCCGGGTGTCAGGCGTCGACGTCAATAAAATATCCGGGGCGACAGCCATCGGAGTTCTCCGTTGATGTGAATATCCAACACGGAGATAGCAAGGCGCGGGCCAACTCGAAAAAGGTCAGGGGCGACCAGGCAGCAGCAGGGTGCGAACGATGGTGAATTCGTGTTCGACCTTGCCAATCAAGCTCTGCGCGCCAGCCATGTCGTTGTGCCGCGCGGCCTCTTCTAGGCGCTTGCACAGGCTGCTCAGCACCGAGGCGCCCATGTTGCCGCAGCTGCCCTTGAAGCTGTGCGCAGCGTGTCGCAGGGCCGGCGCATCACTGGCGGCGAAGGCTTCGCTGATGCTGCGCAGGCGCTCCTCGGAGTCGCTGAGGAAGGTTTCCACCAGGAGCGGGTATTCGTCTTCCATGATCGACAGCAAATTGCTCAGCACGGCGCCATCGAGATGCGGCTCGGACATGGGGCACTCCCTGAAGGACGGCTCGCCACCCTGCAGGGAGACAAGAAGGCCCCGATTATGCCTGAGCCGGCCAGAAGAACTCCACGGACACCGCCTTGCCATCGGCCGACCACTGGCAGCGGTCAGACAACTGCCGAACCAGCGTCAAACCGCGCCCGCAGAGACTGCCGGCGGCCTGCTGGGAAGCCAGCACCGCGCCCACGTCGAAACCGTCGCCGCTGTCTTCCACCCGCACCAGCAGCCGCCCGCCATCACCGTGGGGCGCGAGGTCGAGGTGGAAGCGCACGAAGCCGTCGCGCAGGTTGACCAGGCGCTTGCTGCGCTCCTGGTAATAACGGGCGAAGCCGGCGGCGTCGCACTTGAGCGAGGAGTCCAGGCCCATCACGCCGTGCTCCAGTGCGTTGGAGTACAACTCGGCGAGCACGGTATAGAGCGCACCGCCGCGCGGGCGCAGGTCCTGCACTTCCATCAGCAGCTGCAACAGGAAGGGCAGCGGATTGAAGTTGCGCAAGGTCGGCGCGCGGAATTCGAAGCTGGCGGACCAGTCCAGCGGGCTGCTCAGGCCGTTATCGGAGAACGCCAGCGGCGGGCGCTGCAGCGAATCCTCCGGGACCAGCGCGATCTCCAGCATGCTGACGTCGTCCTGGGCCTCGCCGCGAAACCGCGCCACCGCCGCCTGGATGCCGTCGAACAGGCGCGACGGCGCGTGGCCCTCGCTGAACACCTGCTGCAGGCGCTCTTCACCGAAGGCTTCGCCCGCGGCATTGCGCGCCTCCAGCACGCCATCGGAGAAGAGGAACACCCGGTCGCCCTCCTCCATCGCGTAGACCTCGAAATGGTCGCTGAAGGCCGAGGGATCGAGAATGCCCAGCGGCAGGTGCCGCGACACCAGCGGCTGCAGTTCGCCGCTGTCGTGGCGGTGCAGGTAGCCGTTGGGCAGGCCCCCGTTCCACACCTCCACCAGGCCGCGCTGAAAACTCAGATTGAGCACCGCGGCGCAGCAGAACACGCCTACCGGAAGAATGCGTTTGAGCTTGGCGTTCATCTCGCGAAGGATGTCCGCCATCGGGTAGCCCTTGGCGGTCATGCCATAGAACACCTCGGCCAGCGGCATGGCGCCGATGGCCGCCGGCAAGCCGTGGCCGGTGAAGTCACCGAGCAGCACGTGCATGCCGCCCGAAGGCTTGAACGCCGCCAGCAGCAGGTCGCCGTTGAACAGCGCGAAGGGCGATTGCAAGTAGCGGATGTTCGCCGCGTTGAGGCAGCCCGAGTGCGCCACCTTGTCGAACACCGCCTTGGCCACCCGCTGCTCGTTGAGCAGGTGCTCATTGTGCCGTGAGATCAGGTCGCGCTGTTCCAGCACCATCCGCTGCAGGTGATGCAGCCGCCCCATGGCGCGGATCTTGGCTTCGAGGATGACGCGATTGTAGGGCTTGGAGAGGAAGTCATCGCCGCCCGCCTCCAGGCTCTGCACCAGCGCCTCGGGCTCGCTCAGCGACGTGAGGAAGATGATCGGCACCAGTTCCTCGCCGGCCTGCCGGCGAATCCGCCGCGCCGCCTCGAAGCCGTCCATCACCGGCATCAGCGCATCCATCAGCACCAGCTGCGGGCGCTCCTGGGCGAACAGCGCGAGCGCCTCCAGGCCGTTGGCGGCGGTGAGTACGCGATGACCCTGGCGGCTGACGATGGTCGAGAGCAACAGGCGATCGGCCGCGTTGTCGTCGGCGATCAGGACGGTGAGCAGTTCAGACATGGCCGTTGCCACTGTGCGGCGCGTCAGCTGATCTTGAACAACTGCTCGAAGTTGGAGATCGCCAGCACCTTGCGCACGTCCGGATTACAGTGCGCCAGGCTGATCTGCGCGTTCTCGCCGCCGGCGTGGTCACGCAGCAGCAGGAGCATGCCCAGGGCCGAACTGTCGAGGTAGGTGGCGCCCTTCAGGTCCACCACGTAGCGCTTGGGCGTGGTCTCGACGCGCTCGTAGGCGTTGCGGAATTCCTGGTGTGCGCCGAAATCGAAGCGTCCCTGGACCACGATGGTGAGCTCCTGCCCGTCAGCGGAGGGAACGGAAGTGATGGCCATGGGATTCTCCTTATCGATCAATGGTCGCGCACGAGCTTGAAGATGTAGCAGTTAGCGGTGACAGCGGCAACCTCGGCGAGCGATGGGAAACCGCCTCGCCAGACCGGTCGAACGGACACCGCCCAGGTCGATTAATGGACCACCGGTCGACACAGCCACGGCGAATGCCTTTACCCTTTTACGTGTGCGACGTAGGGCGAAGGCTCGGAAGAGGCCTTGGAAGGGTCGCACCCGGCAAGAAGGGGGCAGCATGTACAAGTCCATTCTCATCGCGGCCTGCGTGTTGTGCGCGGCTCCGTACGCAGGTGCCCAGGTGATGCAGCGCGAGGTGGGCGATTTCGAGCTCAAGTTCGCCAACTCGCCGACACGCAGCATGGCACAGGGGCTGGTGCAGCCGGGGCAGGCCAACAGCGCCCAGGGCGGCCTCGACATCACCCACGACAGCGGCTGGTACGTCGGCAGCTGGACCTCGAACCTGGAGCAGGAAAAGCCCCTGGAGATCGACAGCTACGCCGGCTTCAAGCACCCGTTGGCCGACGGCAAGCTGGGCTATGAAGTAGGCACCCTGCGCTACAGCCGTCCGGAACAGCCCGATTACGACAGTCAGGCGCTGTACGGCGGCCTCTCGGTATTCGGCAGCCGTCTCGGCGCAGCCTACAGCGCCCAGGCCGGGCGCAGCACAGCCACGCTGTTCACCGACCTGGGCGTGCAGCAGGACCTTGGCTTCGACGTGACCTTCAAATACTCCACCTACAGCCTCGCCTCCCCTGTAAGCCTGAGCAGCGGCGGCAACGTCAGCGAGTTCGGCGACTGGTCGCTGAACTTCAGTCGCCCCTGGAACGGCATCGACCTGAACTTCTCCTACAGCGGCAGCAGCCTCACCGGCGGCGACTGCAGCGCCTATTCCGGGCACAACGCCTATTGCGATTCGGCGTTCATGTTCAAGGCCTCACGACCGTTCTTCTGATGTCAGGCTTTGTGCGCACGCCCCGGCCCGGCGCAACAGAGTCCAACCTGTAGGAGCGAGCTTGCTCGCGAGCCTCTCGACGGCGGAGCTGCGCATGTTCGCGAGCAAGTTCGCTCCTACACAACGGCGCCAGAGCCATGTTCCTGCCCGATGCATGATGGGCAACGCCCGGCAGTCCTGAAATAGTCAATTTCATTCAAGATGGCCGTGGGCGCAGGGTCTACTCTGCCAGTCAACTCACCGTTTACGCAGGCCCCTCCAATGCTGCACCGAGTGAACTGCACCTCTGCCGCCCTGCCCGGCCTGCGCATCGTCGAGATACTCACGCAGCGCAGCTTTCCGCGCCATGCCCACGACGAGTACGGCATCGGCGTGATGCTCGAGGGCGGGCACCGCTCCTGGAGCGGCCGCGGCCAGGTCGAGGCCGGACCGCGCGACATCATCACCGTGAGCCCCAATGAACTGCACGACGGCATTCCCCTGGGCGGTGCACCACGACGCTGGTGGATGCTCTACGTCGAACCGACACTACTGGCAGAACTGGCTGGCGGGGAAATGGCCCGTCGCGAGTTCACCCTCCCCGCCCTCGCCGACCCGCAACTCGCCCAGCGCATTGCCCGCTTGCTGCAACAGCTGCCGGGCGCTTGCGCAGATGACGCCGGCGAAGGCGTGCTCGACCTGTTCGGCGAGCTGCTCGACGAGCGCACCGACACCAGCGTGGCGGCCCCGCCCAGCCGCGGCGTGGCGCGCATGCTCGAACGGATTCACGACGACCCGCGCAACGCTCCCGCGCTGGCGGAGCTGGCCGGTATCGCCGGGCTGACACCCTACGCGGCGCTACGTCGCTTCCGCCGCGAACTGGGCACCACACCCCACGCCTACCTCCTGCAGTACCGTGTGCGACAGGCCCACAAGGCCATCGGCGAGGGCCGCACGCTGGCCGACGCCGCCCTGCTCGCCGGCTTCGCCGACCAGTCGCATATGACCCGCGCCTTCGCTCGCCAGTTCGGGCTGACGCCGGGGCAATGGCGCTCATCGCTCAGGCAACCGCCAGCTCCCTGAAAACCCAGGCCTCAGGGCCTCGCCTCTTCCACACAGGAAACCCACGGGAATGAACTCAGAATTCCTGCTGACGGCGTTCGTCGTCATCTTGCTGCCCGGCACCGGCGTGCTCTATACCCTGGCCGTTGGTCTCGGTCTTGGCGCCCGCGCGGCAACCCTTGCGGCACTGGGCTGCACGCTGGGCATGCTGCCGCAACTGCTGCTCGCCACGTTCGGCCTGTCAGTGATCCTGCAGGCCAGCGCGACCAGCTTCCAGATCATCCGGGTACTGGGCACCACCTATCTGCTGTTCATCGCCTGGCAGGTGTTTCGCGGCAGCGGCGCCCTGGCGCTGGATTCGGCCAGCAGCCCGCGCAGTACCCCGCAACTGGTGGGCACCGGGCTCTGGCTGAACCTGCTCAATCCCAAGCTCGGGTTGTTCTTCCTGGCCTTTCTGCCGCAGTTCGTCCCGACCGGCAGCGAGGACGTCCGGGGGCTGTTCCTGATGTTGGGCCTGGCGTTCGCGCTGATGACCTTCGTCGTGTTCATCGGCTACGGACTGCTGGCCGCCTGGGTGCGCGACCATGTGATCGGCCGCCCCGTCGTGATGAAAGGAATTCGCTGGGGCTTCTCGCTGGCCTTCGTGGTGCTCGCGCTGCGCCTGGCCGCCGAGACGCTGCCGTCTGCCTAGCCAACCAGCCCCGCGCCCATGTTGATCGCCAACCCCAGGATCGCGGTATTGAACAGGAAGCCGATCACCGAATGCGCCAGCACCACCTTGCGCATCGCCCGCGAGGCGATTTCCACGTCGGAGGTCTGCACCGCCACGCTGAGCGTGAAGGAGAAGTAGAAGAAGTCCCAGAAGTCCGGGCTCTGCTCGCCTTCGGGGAAACGCAGCACCGGGTCGCCTTCAGTTGCCGCGTAGAACATCCGCGCATAGTGCATGGCGAACATGGTGCCGATGAGGAACCAGGAGCCAAGCACGGTGCTGGCGGTGAAGGCGTAGCGGGCGAGCTTTTCGCTGTCGTCGGCATGCCCGGCGCTGGCCAGTTCGACCACGATGGCGCCGAGGCTGGCCAGCGCCGCGATGCTGATCAGCACCAGCACCGCCTCGGCGTTCTCGTCCTCGATGCCGGCGATGCGTCGCACCTCCGCCGGGTCGGCGCGCAGGGCCAGCCAGCCGATCAGCAGCACGTAGAGCCAGGCCAGGCAGTTCCAGCCCAGCAGCACCCGGGTCATGGGCGAGAATTTGTAGCAGGCAAGCGCCACCAGCACGCCGACCACGGCGGCGCTGATCAGCCGCGGATGGGCCTGCAGGAAGGCACGGTTCAGGCGCAGCATGCCGTGCGGTCCAATTCGGCAGCGGCCAGGTGGGCCACGCTCAAGTCGCTGTCGGCGAGCATGCCGTCGTCGAGGAACCAGGCGGCGGACAGCCCAGCGAACGCCAGCACCCACTCCAGCAGCCGGCGCCGATCGACGCGCGCGTGCTCGACGATCACGTCCAGCTGGCGCAGGAAGCGTGTGCGCTCGCGCGAGGTTGGCAGGTCCGGGTTGCACAGCAGGTTGGCGTAGTCGAACAGACGCTCGCCGTGGAGTCGCTTGGGGTCGATGGCCAGCCAGCCGCGATGGCCGAAGTCGAGGATGTTGTCGTGGTGCACGTCGCCGTGCAGCACCGCGCGGTCGTGCTCGCTGGCCAGCAGCGCTTCGGCAGTTTCCAGGCAGCGCGGGAACAGGCCAGCGTACCGTGTGGCAGCGGGAGCGAGATCACGGAACCACTGGCGCAGGCCGAGCAGCTCCGGCGGTTGCCCGTCGCGCGGCAGATGCAGGCGCTGCACCACGTCACAGACGATGCGGCTGGCCTCATCATCCTCACCGTGCAATGCCATGCGCATCAGCGACCGCGGACCTTCAGCGCGCTCCATCAGGATCGCGTCGCCGGCGTGGGCGAAAACCTGCGCAGCGCCCTCGCCGCCCCACCAGCGCATGACTTGACCGCCGCCCTGCTCGTCCACGTCGAGCGCGACCTTGATCATCGCCGCGCGGCCCAGCCAGCGCACCGGCAGCAAATGGCTGCTGTGTGTGATGATCGGCTCGCCATCGCGGGCAAGCCCCCATAAGCGCAGGTATCGGTCGAACTCCATGGGCAACTGGGACGGGCGAGGCATGGACAGGGGTTCCGCAAAGGCACGGAAACAGCCTAGCACGGCCCATCGCGACAATCGTTCACTTGGCGCTCCTCCCTGTCATCCAGTAGGCTCTTGGCGCTTCAGCCCCCTCAGTCAAGGACCGACCGATGCCAACCCCCCTGTTTCCGCGCGCCTGGCTGATAAGCCTCGCCCTTATCAGCGCACCTGCCCTGGCCGATACACCCGAGCAGATCTTCCAGCGCTTCGCCCAGTGCGACGACACCTTCTTCCGCGCCCTGCCCGCCGACGCCAGCGCACTGGCCCCTTACCTGTCCCTGGACAGCCACAACGGCGTAGCCTCGCCGAAGGTCGCCAACCGCCTGCTCGAAGGCGGACGCTTCCAATCGTTCCAGCAACCGTTGGAAGTGAACGGCGTAAAGCTGGTGGGCTATTACGACGACGCTGCGTCCCTGAGCAAACTGGGGGACTTCTTCTACTGGGGATTCGTTGCCGAGGGCACAGCGGATTCGGTGCAGGAGAAACTGCGCCCGCTGATCGCCGACTCCGCGCGGCTGAGCCGGCAGCGGGACAGCTGGGCGCGAGCGGAATTGCGCAAGGTGGGTGATCCCATCCGCGAATGGCGTACCGATTCGCTGCCCGGCGCGGGCATGCCGACCCCATTCGGCCAGGTTGAGCGCGTGTTGCTGATCGAGCCCGGCGCAGCGGAACCGCCGTTCAACGGCAAGGTGAAAGTCTTCTGCTCGTTGCAGGGCACCGTCACACCGCCGCTGCTGCAGGTCTACCGCCCCGACCTCAATGCCCACCTGCTCGACTGACAAGGACGTCCCGATGAAATCCTCGAACCTGGCTCTTTCCATTCTTGCCCTGGTGCTCGCGCTCACCGGGTGCGCCACGCAGAAGCCTGTCGATCCGAAACTGGCGCTGTGCTACGAAACTCTGGACCTCTACCTGAAGAACGAAAACGTCCATACCCTGTCGCTCGGGCGCCAGCTCTTCGACCAGGCCGACCAGTGCATGGCACAGAATCAGCTCGCGCCCAAGTTCCAATCGCTGATGTACTCGCTCCAGGCGGACGCTGCCGGCGAGAAAATGCGCGACTACCCCAAGGCCATCACCGCCATGGAGAACGCCATTCGCGTGGCACCCACCACCAACCCGCGCGACACCCTGACGCTCAGCCGCTACTACCGCCTGAACGGCGAACACGAGAAGGCCCTGCAACTGGTCCAGGGCAATATCGACAACGGGCTCGGCGAAGGCGGCAAGGGCTCCGGCTTCCATATGCCGACTTACTATCATCTTGGGCAGGCGCTGTACGACCTGGGACGCTACCGCGAGTCCGCCGAGGCCCTGAGCGCCGGCCTGAGGATGCAGAAGGACTACGCCTGGGCCTACTGGGAGCGCGGCCGCGCCTATGAAGCGCTGGAGCAGCCCGATGATGCGCGCGCAGACTTCCAGCAATTCGCCAGACGGGTGAACAAGGAGTACCTGGAGGCCCAGCACCGCGCGAAGCTGGCCGAGTACCAGATCGCTATCTGAGCCGGACCGGCTGTCAATCAGGCGAGGGTCTGAGGCGCTGGGCGAACTCGTCCAGCTGCTTCTGCTCGTACTTGTCGGCGGCCAGGCGCGCCTCCTCGCGATAGCGCTCCACCAGCTTGCGCAGACCTTCCAGACGCGCGTACTTCTCCTGCCAGATGACCCGCGCCTTGCCCACGTTGTTCTCGTGGAAGGCCACCGAGCGGTTCTGCTGCTCGACGGCGCCTTCGAGCTGGGACAGGAAGCGCTGATAGTTGATCAGCCACTGGCCACTGACGCCCTGCTGGCCGTTGGTGATCCACTGCTGCTGGTAGTCGAAGCGGTAGCGTTCGAGCTCGGCGAGCTTGCGCTGTGCCTGCTGCAACTGGCCCTGCATCTGACCGAGCTGGCGCGCGGCTTCGCGCTCGGCCTTGAGCGCCATGTCCACCACCGGGGCAAGGCGTTCGGCGCGACGATTCACGACATAGTCCTCTGCCGTGCGGCCCTCTCCCCAGCCCTCGCCCTAAAGGGAGAGGGGGCAAAGCACTCGGCGCGCAGGATGAAGTCCATCACCCGGCCTTGCCGCTGACGACCGCGTCCAGCAGCAGGCGGCTGTCTTCGAGGTTCTGGCTTTCGTCCAGGGCCTGGCGCAGGTACTGGCGCATGATCGGGAAGCGCTGGATGGCCAGGTCGGTTTCCGGATCGCCGCCAGCTACATAGGCGCCGACGCTGATCAGGTCGCGGCTCTGCTGGTAGCGTGACCACAGTTGCTTGAAGCGCTGGGCATCGCGCAGGTGTTCAGGCGTGGTGACCTGGGGCATCACCCGGCTGATGGAGGCTTCGATGTCGATGGCCGGGTAATGGCCTTCCTCAGCCAGCCGGCGCGACAGCACGAAGTGGCCGTCGAGCACACCCCGCGCGGCGTCGGCGATCGGGTCCTGCTGGTCGTCGCCTTCGCTGAGCACGGTGTAGAACGCAGTGATCGAGCCGCCGCCCTTCTCGCCGTTGCCGGCGCGCTCAACGAGGCGCGGCAGCTTGGCAAACACCGACGGCGGATAACCCTTGGTCGCCGGCGGCTCGCCGATGGCCAGGGCGATCTCGCGCTGGGCCTGGGCGTAACGGGTCAGGGAATCCATCAGCAACAGGACGTTCTTGCCCTTGTCACGGAAGTATTCGGCGATCCGCGTGCAGTACTGCGCGGCGCGCAGGCGCATCAGCGGTGCGTCATCCGCCGGCGAAGCAACGACCACGGAACGCTTCAGGCCTTCCTCGCCGAGAATGTGCTCGATGAATTCCTTCACCTCGCGGCCCCGTTCGCCGATCAGCCCGACCACGATGATGTCGGCCTTGGTGAACTTGGTCATCATGCCCAGCAACACGGACTTACCGACGCCGGTACCGGCGAACAGGCCCAGGCGCTGGCCGCGGCCGACGGTGAGCAACGAGTTGATCGAACGGATACCAACGTCCATCGGTTCATGGATCGGGTCGCGCGCCAGCGGGTTGATGATCGGGCCATCCATCGGCACCCAGTCCTCGGCGCGCATGCCACCCTTGCCGTCCAGCGCGCGGCCGACGCCATCGAGCACGCGGCCGAGCATGGACATGCCCATGGGCAGGCGGCCGGAATCCGGCAGCGGCACCACGCGGGCGCCGGGGGCGATGCCGACGAGGCTGCCCACCGGCATCAGGTAGATCTTGCTGCCGGCGAAGCCCATGACTTCGGCTTCCACCTGCACCGGGTGATAGCCGCCGTCGTTGATCACCTGGCAGCGGCTGCCAACGGCGGCCTGCAGGCCCTCGGCCTCCAGTGTCAGACCGACCATGCGCAGCAGGCGGCCTTCCACCACCGGCTGGGTCGGCAGGCTGACAGCGTCGCTGTAGCCCTGTAGACGGCGGGCGAAGCTGACGCGATCAAGACGCATCGGAGCCGCCCTGGTCGGCTTCGAGGTTCACGTGCAGATCGGGCTCCAGGGCATGGGTCGCCTGGTCGCGCTGCTGCTCGAAAAGCTGCTTCACAGCCTGGGCCAGGCGCGTCTCGACAGTGGCGTCGATGCGCGAATGTTCGGTTTCGATGCGGCAGCCGCCGGGCAGCAGGCCGTCGTCCTCGATGATCTTCCAGCTTTCCTCGTGACGGTCGCGCAGCGCCTTCACCAGTTCGAAGTCCTGCGGGTTGACCTGGATGCGGATGTTGCTGGCGCCCATGGGCAGCAGCTTGAGCGCTTCGCGCAGCACCAGGCGGATCTGGCTGGAGTCGGTGGCCAGCTCGCGCTGTACCACCTGGCGCACCACGTGGGTCACCAGGTTGAGCATGCCCTGTTCGAGCATCTGGTCCTGCTCGGCGATAGGGTCGAGCAGGTGCGACATCAGGGTTTCCAGGTTCTGCAGACGGGGCTGCAGCGCCGCGTCGGCTTCCTGGCGCGCCTTCAACTGGCCGGCGTGGAAGCCGTCCTTCTCGCCGGTGGAGAACCCTTCGTTGTAGGCCTCCTGACGGATCGCCTCGAGTTCGTCGAGCGTCAGCGGCTTGACCTCTTCCTCCGGCACCTCCTCGATCTGCGGCTGCTCCGCAACCTCCGGCTCGGGTTCCGGCTCCGGCTCGGGAGCCGGCCGTGCCGGGTCGAAGCTGGGCAGCGACCAGCGGTCGAAGCCCGCCACGTCGCGCGCGCGGATCAGCTCGCTGAGTTTGTCTTCATCCTTCGCCGGCGGTACCACGTCAGATCATCTCCTCGCCGCCCTTGCCACCCAGCACGATTTCGCCGGACTCGGCCATACGGCGGGCGATGGTGAGGATTTCCTTCTGTGCGCCTTCCACTTCGCTGACGCGCACCGGGCCCTTGGCCTCGAGGTCGTCGCGCAGCAGTTCGGCAGCACGCTTGGACATGTTGCGGAAGATCTTCTCGCGGATCGCCTCGTCCGAGCCCTTGAGGGCCAGCACCAGCACGTCCGAGGACACTTCGCGCAGCAGCGCCTGGATGCCGCGGTCGTCGACATCGGCGAGGTTGTCGAAGACGAACATCAGATCTTCGATCTGGCCCGACAGGTCCTCGTCGACTTCGCGGATGGCGTCCATCAGCGCGCCTTCGACCGAGCTGTCGAGGTAGTTCATGATGTCCGCCGCGCGCTTCACGCCGCCCATGGTGGTGCGAGTGGAGTTGGCGTTGCCGGCGAACTGTTTCTCCAGAATCAGGTTCAGTTCCTTGAGCGCGGACGGCTGCACGGTGTTCAGCGAGGACACGCGCAGGATGATGTCCAGGCGCACCTTGTGGTCGAAGTGGCTGAGCACTTCGCCGGCCTGGTCCGGGTCGAGGTAGGCCACCACGATGGCCTGGATCTGCGGGTGCTCGTAGCGGATCACGTCGGCCACGGCGCGCGGCTCCATCCACTTCAGGCTGTCCAGGCCGCTGGTGTTGCCGCCCAGCAGGATGCGGTCGATGAGGTTGTTCGCCTTGTCCTCGCCCAGGGCCTGGGTGAGCATCTTGCGAATGTAGCTGTCAGCGCCCACGCCCAGGCTGGTCTGGTCGCCGACGATCTCGACGAACTCGCCCATCACCTGCTCGACCTGCTCGCGGTGCACATTGCGCATCTGCGCCATGGCCACGCCGACCTTCTGCACTTCCTTCGGGCCCATGTGGCGCAGCACCTGCGCGGCATCGGTCTCACCCAGGGAGAGCAGGAGGATGGCGGCCTTGTCGACCTTGTTCAGTTTGGCGCTCATGCGGGCTTCACTCATCGGAATTGATCCAGTCCTTCACTACCTGGGCAACGCGCCCCGGGTCCTGGGCGACCAGACTCTTGATCGCATTCAATTGTGCATCGTACCCCTCGGACGGGCTGGGCAGCAGGATGCTGGCCGGGCCACCGAGGCTCACGCGGTCTTCGGACAGCTCGCCCTCCAGACCGCCCAACTCGCCCAGGCCGCCTTCGCCTGCAGCGCCACCGCCCACCAGGGCCTTGCTCTTGTTGCCCGACAGGTTGTTCAGCACCGGGCGCAGTACACCCAGCACCAGCACCAGGATGAAGACGATGCCCAGCACCTGCTTGACCACGTCCCAGAACCAGGGCTGCGAGTAGAACGGCGGCGATGCAATTTCATCACCCAGTTCCGGGGCGAAGGGCGCGTTGATTACGCTGACGCTGTCGCCACGGCTGGCGTCATAGCCTACCGCGTCCTGTACCAGGCGGGTGAAGCGACCCAGCTCGTCGGCAGTCCAGGGCTGGTGGCTGACTTCGCCGGTCTTCGGGTCGGCGACCACACGGTCATCCAGCACCACCGCGACGGAAAGCCGGCGCAGGCGACCCTGCTGCTGCTTGGTGTAGCTCACCGAGCGATCCAGCTCGTAGTTGCGGGTGTTCTGCTGACGCTTGTCGGTCGGGTACGGCGCCAGTTCCGGCTTGCCGGTCTTCGGATCGATGATCGTCTGACCGTTGGCGTCCTTCAGCGGCTGACCCGGAGCGACGAAATCCGCGCTGGCGTTCTGAGCGGTGGACTGCGGCGCGCTGGCCGGGCCCGGCGGCTGATTCGACAGCGCACCCGGCACGCCCTGCGGACCGTTGCTGTTCTGGCGCTCCTCATTGTTCACCTGCTCGCTGCGCAGGGCTGGCTGGTCCGGGTTGAACGACTCGGAAGTGGATTCCACCGCGCTGAAGTCGACGTCGGCGGACACCTCGGCCTTGTAGCGGCCATTGCCCAGTACCGGCGCAAGGATGCTGTGCACGCGCTGAGTGAAGTTGGTTTCCATGCGACGGGTGAAGTCGAACTGCTTGCCGGCCATGGTCAGCTCGGAGAGCTCCTGCTGGTCGGAGAGCAGGTTGCCTTTCTGGTCGACCACGGTGACCTGGGATTTATCCAGTTCCGGCACACTGGTGGCGACCAGGTTGACGATGGCCAGCACCTGGCTCGGCTCCAGGGTGCGCCCCGGATACAGCTCGACCAGCACCGAGGCGCTGGGCTTGCGGTCGTCGCGGACGAACACCGAGCTCTTGGGGATCGCCAGGTGCACGCGGGCGCCCTTGACGTTGTTCAGGCTGGAGACGGTGCGCGCCAGTTCGCCTTCCAGGCCGCGACGGTAATTGGTCGCTTCCATGAACTGGCTGGTGCCCAGCGCCTGTTCCTTGTCGAGAATCTCGAAGCCGACGTTGCTGTCGGTCGGGGCGAGACCGGCACCGGCAACTTTCATGCGCGCACGGCCCAGGTCGTCGGCCTTCACCAGCAGCGCGCCGGAGTTGGGCTCGATCTTGTAGCCGATGTCGGCGGCGGACAACGCCTCGACGACCTTGTTGGCGTCGACGCCGTTGAGGCTGCCGTAGAGTGGTTTGTAGTCCGGCTGCTGGGACCACAGGACCATGCCGAAACCGATGGCGATGCTCGCAGCGAGACCGACCAGCAGGCCGACCTGGCGCAGCACCGGCATGTCCGCGAGGTTCTCGAGGAAAGTCAGGCCGAGCAGCGGCTTTTTCGGCGCGTCAGCACCGACCTTGGCCGGGACCTGACTGTCAACAACGGAGGCTTGGGACATTACCTACGATCCTCGACGCTCAAACCGGCATCTGCATGATGTCCTGGTACGCCTGCACGAGCTTGTTGCGTACCTGGGTCATCGCCTGGAAAGAAACACTGGCCTTCTGGGACGCGATCATCACGTCGGTGAGATCGACACCGCCCTGCCCCATCTCGAAAGCGGTCGCCATGTCGGAGGCGGCCTGCTGGGTACCGTTCACCTTGTCCACGGCCTGGCCGAGCATCTGCGAGAAGCTCGGCGCACCCGGTTCTACCGGAGCAGCCTGCGTCTTCGCCTTGGCCATGGCCTCCATTTGCATGGAGCGCATTTCCAGCAGCAGACGATTGAACTCGATACCCTGACTCATCACTTACCCCTCCGACTGGCCGCGGTTTTTTGACACTGCGCGGCGCTTTGCAGAGGTGATTGCAACTTGGGTGCCAGGTTTTCAGGGTGTAGGAAAAATACGGAAGACAGCTCTGGAATGCACCTTTCAGAGAAAAAAGCGATAGCCCCATCCCCTGACGAATCCGACGGCGGAAGAATGCTTTTTCTGTAGGAGCGAGCTTGCTCTCGAACGGCCCCGCCGCAAGACCGGCTCGCGAGCAAGCTCGCTCCTACAAAAGCATTTCCACTTTTGCATCCACACCAGCGAGAAAAGCTCGCATGAATCCAGGCCAAGAGGGTTGTCGGATCGTCGGTCAACTGGCGCCCTGCATCGCGCATCTTCGAGATGTTTGGCTTGCCGAATCCGAACGTTATTACTGTAGGAGCGAGCTTGCTCGCGAACGGCCCCACCGCAAGACCGGTTCGCGAGCAAGCTCGCTCCTACAAAAGCATTTCCACTTTTGCACCCACACCAGCGAGAAAAGCTCGCATGAATCCAGGCCAAGAGGGTTGTCGGATCGTCGGTCAACTGGCGCCCTGCATCGCGCATCTTCGAGATGTTTGGCTTGCCGAATCCGAACATTTTTACTGTAGGAGCGAGCTTGCTCGCGAACGGCCCCGCTGCGAGACCGGTTCGCGAGCAAGCTCGCTCCTACAACTGACCTGAGGACGCCGCCAAGAAAAGGCCCGCACGAATGCGGGCCAAGAGGGGTTGTTCTGTCACCGATCAGCTGGCGTAGAGATAAGCCTCCACATCCATGCCGGCGTCGCGCATCTGCGCGAGCTTGTAGCGCAGGGTGCGCGGGCTGATGCCCAGGCGCTCGGCGGCTTCCTTGCGGCGGCCGCGCTCGCTGCGCAGGGTGTCGATGATCATCTGGAACTCGCGGCGTTTGAGGTCTTCGCCCAATTGCCCCGCTTCCGCCGAGGCCGGTGACGGAATCTCGACGCTCGTGGGAGCCGGAGCGCCGGGAGACGAGCTCGGCACGGCCGCCAGCATCGGGCGCGGCGCCAGGCCAATGGGGGAAGTCAGGCAAAGGTCAGCCGCCTGGACCCGACCACCCTGCTGCAGGATGAGCGAACGCTGGATGGCGTTGTCCAGTTCGCGCACGTTGCCCGGCCAGGGATGCGCCAGCAAAGCGGCGCGGGCGTCGTCGGCCAGGGTT
This sequence comes from Pseudomonas sp. PVC-3-1, assembly GCF_057444315.1. Taxonomy (NCBI): domain Bacteria; kingdom Pseudomonadati; phylum Pseudomonadota; class Gammaproteobacteria; order Pseudomonadales; family Pseudomonadaceae; genus Pseudomonas; species Pseudomonas sp. PVC-3-1. The sequence goes on along the minus strand of NZ_CM172023.1, from coordinate 2,942,169 downwards.
ACCGGCGCATGGTTCATCTTGCGCGCGTACTTGGCCAGCAGGCGTTCGGCCAGCGGCAGGATATCGGCTGGGCGCTCGCGCAGCGGACGCCAGGCCAGCGGGAAGACCGACAGGCGATAGTAGAGGTCCTCGCGAAAACGCCCGGCGCCCACTTCTCCCAGCAGGTCGCGGTTGGTGGTGGCGAGTACGCGGATATCGAGGCTGATCGGCTTGCGCGCACCGACGCGCTCCACTTCCCGCTCCTGCAGCACGCGCAGCAGCTTGGCCTGCAGGGCCAGCGGCATTTCGGAGATTTCATCGAGCAGAATGGTGCCGCCGTCGGCCAGTTCGAATTTGCCCGGCTGCGCGGCGATGGCGCCGGTGAAGGCACCCTTTTCGTGGCCGAACAGGGTGGCCTCGAGCATGTTGTCCGGGATGGCCGCGCAGTTGATCGCGACGAAGGGTTTGCCAACACGGGGCGACTGCTGGTGAATGTACTGCGCCAGGACTTCCTTGCCGGTACCGGACTCGCCGGAGATCAGCACGGTGGAGTCGCTGCGCGCCACACGGGCGGCCAGCTCCAGCAGCTGCTGGCTGGCCGGCTCCAGGGCCACAGGGCCTTCGCCGGCGCTGGCAGATACAGCCCCCAGCGCATGACGCGCCACCAGTTCCAGCAGCGCGCGCGGCTCGAAAGGCTTGACCAGATAATCGGCGGCGCCCTGGCGCATCGCGTCCACGGCACGATCGACGGCACCATAGGCGGTCATCAGCAGCACCGGCAATTGCGGGTAGCGCTTGCGAATCAGACCGAGCAGTTGGTGTCCGTCCATGCCCGGCATGTTGACGTCGCTGATCACCAGGCTGAAGGCGTCCTTCTCCAGCGCCGGCAGCGCGGCCTCGGCGCAATCGACGGCAACGAAGTCGTGCCCGCCGAGCGACAGGGTGTCGGAGAGGGCTTCACGAAGGGCGCGGTCGTCTTCGACCAGCAGGACTTTGGCGGCCATGGAAATCACTCCTCGTGGACGACGGGTTGAGCCAGGATCAGCGGCAGGATCAAGGTGGCGCTGGTGCCTACACCGGGGCGCGAACGCAGGCGCAGCTCGCCCTGATGCGCCTTGGCGACGGCCTTCACCACAGCGAGGCCGAGGCCGGTACCGGTGGTCTTGGTGGTGAAGAAGGGTTCGCCCAGTCGCGCCAGGGTCTCGGCACTCATGCCAGGACCGTTGTCGCTCACAGACAGGCGCAGGCTGTTGCCACGCTGGTACAGGTGCACTTTCAGGCGCACGTCGCGGCCGGCGGCCTGAATGGCGTTTTCCACCAGGTTGAGCACGGTGCCCACCAGGGTGTCGCGGTTGCACAGCAATTCTCCGACGCGGGCATCGCACTGCCAGCGCAGGTTGAGGCCAGCGACATGGGACTCGGCGGCGGCACGCACGCTGGCAAACAGCTGGTTGGGCGCGAGGCGATCCGGCAGCGGCAGCTCGCCACGGGCGAACACCAGCATGTCGCGCACCTGGCTTTCCAACTCGTGCAGGCGCTCCTTGATGCGTCCGGCGAAACGCTGCTGCTGCTCGACCGGCAGCTCGCCCTCGCTCAGGTGGCCGGCGTAAAGCATGGCCGCGGACAACGGGGTACGGATCTGATGAGCCAGGGAGGCGACCATGCGGCCCAGGGCGGACAGGCGTTCGTGGCGAGCGAGCTGGTCCTGCAGGCGACGGGTTTCCGTCAGGTCGTTGAGCAGGATGAGCTGGCCGGGCTCGCCGTTCAGCGGGCGGATGGCGATGGACACGCGGCGTCCGTCGCGCAGGGAAACTTCGTGACCGTCGTCGGCGCGGGGATCGAAGCTGCGGGAGATGACTTCGCGCCAGAGCATGCCCACCAGCGGCTTGCCCAACAGGGCCACCGCCACTGGGTTGGCATCGCGCACCACGCCCTGGCCGTCGATCATGATGACGCCGCCAGGCAGCACATCGAGCAGGCTCTGCAGACGGTTGGCCTGCCGCTCCTTCTCCGCCAGCTCCTGCATGCGCTGCGCACTGACCAGGGCGAGTTCACCCTTGAGCTCGGTAACGCGGGCTTCCAGCAGGCTGTAGGACTGGTTGAGCTGGCTGGACATCTGGCTGAACAGCGCGAAGGTCTGCTCCAGATGGGCACGACTCTGCTGCTCCGCCGGCACCTGCAGGGGCTCTGCGGGCAACTGGGAAACGAGTTCAGTCTGGCGATTGGTGGCAGGCATCATGCGGGTTTTCCTCATCCGTCCGACGGCGTGAATCTGTCGGTCGGATGAGTCTTAGCAAACCCCGTGCCTAAAATTTACTCGTTATATTTCAATGACTTGAAAAAACGAGTCAGGCGAAGGCGTCAATCCTCCGCCATTTCCTCTTCGCGACGGCTCATGCCGTACTTGCGCATTTTTTCCACCAGGGTGGTGCGGCGGATGCGCAGACGTTCGGCAGCGCGGGCGACCACGCCGCTGGCGTCGTCCAGCGCCTGTTGGATCAGGCCCTGTTCCAGGTTGGCCAGGTAATCCTTCAGGTCGATGCCCTCAGCCGGCAGCATGGCTGGCGAGTCGAGGCCCGGCAGACCGGCGGTGATCGCCGCGCGCTCTTCCAGCTCCTCGCGTAGGCTGGTCGCCAGTTGCTCGTCTTCGTCGTCGACGTGACGGAATTTCTTCGGCAGCTCGCCCACGCCGATCACGCCGTAGGGATGCATGATCGCCAGGCGCTCGACGAGGTTGGCCAGTTCGCGCACGTTGCCCGGCCAGTCGTGACGGCAGAGCGACATGATGGCAGCGGAGTTGAAGCGGATCGAGCCGCGCTTCTCGTGCTCCATGCGCGAGATGAGTTCGTTCATCAGCAGCGGGATGTCCTCCACGCGCTCGCGCAACGGGGCCATCTCGATGGGGAAGACGTTGAGGCGGTAGTACAGGTCTTCGCGGAAGCTGCCGTCCTCGATCATCTTCTCGAGGTTCTTGTGGGTCGCGGCGATGATGCGCACGTCGACGTTCTGCGTCTTGTTGCTGCCCACACGCTCGAAGGTGCGCTCCTGCAGCACACGCAGCAGCTTGACCTGCATTGGCAGCGGCATGTCGCCGATCTCGTCAAGGAACAGGGTGCCGCCGTTGGCCAGCTCGAAGCGCCCAGCCCGAGTGGTGATGGCGCCGGTGAAGGCGCCCTTCTCGTGGCCGAACAGTTCGCTTTCCAGCAGCTCCGCCGGGATCGCGCCGCAGTTGACCGGCACGAAGGGCGCGTCGCGGCGCTTGGAGTGATAGTGCAGGTTGCGGGCGACCACTTCCTTGCCGGTGCCGGACTCGCCGAGGATCAGCACGCTGGCGTCGGTGTCGGCGACCTGCTGCATCATCTGCCGCACCTGCTGGATGGCACGGCTGGTGCCCACCAGGCTGCGGAACAGGTTGGGTTCGCGCTGGCGACCACGCTCGCGGGCCTGGTCGTACATCTCGCGGTAGACCTGGGCGCGGTGCAGGGAGTCGAGCAGCTTGTTGTAGCTGGGCGGCATCTCAAGGCTGGCCAGCACGCGGCGGCGCAACTCCTCGGGCCATTCGTTGGGTACCGGTTCGCCCATCAGCAACACGGGCAGGTATTCGTCCCAGGCCGCAAGCTGCTTGAGCAGCTCCAGTGCACCGCCCTTGCTCTCCACCGCGCCGACCAGCACACAGAGCACGTCGCGGCTGCCGTTGGGCAGCGGGTCGACCACCTGGCGCCAGTCACGGCTGCTGCAGGACAGTTGGTCTTCACCCAGGAAGCTGATGATCACCGAGAGGTCCCGGCAACGGTCCTGGTTGTCATCGATCACGAGAATCTTGGTTTCGCGCCACATCTTAGCTTGTCATCCCGGGCTTGAAGGCCGTACTACGGCGGCTGACACGATCCGGCCACAGCACAAATTCCTCGTGCTAGCCAGCATTTGGCCACTAGTTAAGTCAAAATTGTGGCTCGAGTCAAATTTATGGCGTGTTTTTTTTGATGCAGCCCGACGAAGGGTGTTGATCCTCGTCATGGCAATCGAACTGGAGGGTAGTTCGAAGCGCAGAAGGCGGCCACCGGCACCTGACCGATCACCGCCGAACGAGAGCTGATCCGGACGGATCAGCCGAACATCTGGTAAACCTTGGCGCCTTGGCTGGAGCGATGCACGGCGGTCAGCTCCTCGCCAATGGCGCTGCGCTGGGCGGTGCAGACCTGGACCAGCTCAGCATACAGCGCGAGCAGTTGTTCCATGGTGTCGCGCAGTGCCTGCTCGTCGCGCTCGGCGTCCTGCATGGCCACCTCGACCTGCGCGCGGCATTCCTGATCCAGGTTGCCGATGGCTTCCCAGTCCTGGTTATGCATCGCCTCGCTCAGGGCGGCGCGGGTCTCGTTGAGTTGAAGCATGGCCTGGCTCATGAGTGTTCCTTCCTTCAGGCGGCAATGGCGTCCCAGCCCGATTTTACTTCACGCAGCAGACCCGAGACCTCTTCGAGGATCGCGGCGTCGCCATTGCGGTTCGCCTCCAGCAGGCGCTCGGTCATGTAAGCGTAGAGGCGGTCGAGGTTCAAGGCCAGCTCGCCGCCCGCTTCCTGATTCAGCGCCTCGCGCAAGCCACCAACGATGCCGATGGCCTTACTGATCAGCTCGCCGCGCTCGGCCAAGTGGCCGCGCTCGATGGCGCCACGGGCCTGGGCCAGACGCTCCAGACCGCCCTGCATGAGCAGTTGGATCAGGCCATGCGGCGAGGCCTCGGCGACTCGCGCTTCCAGGCCTACTTGCTGGTATTGCTTCATGGCTTTCATGGCGTACATGGCAGGCTCCTGCTGCAAATTCTCTTACTGACCAAGGTATCGGCCAGTGAAGCGGGAGCTTGAAGGCTAGTTTCCGATTTTTTCACCGGGGCCGCCGGTCAGCGGCTCCGGTGGATGGGATCAGCTCTTGGCGAACGGCAGGCTGGCGAGCTGGCTGGTCAGGCTGGTGGTGGTCTGGGTGAGCTGGCTGACCAGGGAGTCCATGGTGTTGTACTGCTTGTACAGACGTTCCTGCAGTGAGGTGATGCGGCGGTCCAGGGCAGCCTGCTGATCGTCGACGCTGTTCAGGGTCTTCTGCAGGATGCTGTTGCGCTGGTCGAGGATGCCGTTGGTATCGGTGTACGCCTTGAGCTTGGAGTCCAGGCGGGTGGCCAGGCCCTTGTCGCCGGTGAACAGATTAGCGACGTCCTGGAAGTTGTTGGCGACTGCCTTGTCCAACTTGTCGTTGTTGATTTCCAGGGTGCCGTCGGCCTTGGTGGTAATGCCCAGGTCGGCCAGGACGCGCATTTTACTGTCGCTATCGCTCTGGGTGGCGACCAGTTCGTTGCGTACGGTGCTGAGCAGCGAACGCGCAGTGGCGTCTCCCACCAGCGCACCGGTCACTGGCGTCTTGTCCTCGCCGACCTTGGTCACCTTGGTCTGGGTGTTCACGAAGCTGACCAGGGTGTTGTAGGCGTCGACGAAGGACTTGATGTTGTTCGTGACGGTCGTCCGGTCCAGGTCGACCGTCAGCGTCACGGGCTTGTCGGCTTCGGTCTTGGTCTTCAGGTCGATGGTCACGCCTTCGATGGCGGTGGACACGCTGTTGGAGTCGCTCTTGATCTCCAGGCCGTCAACCGTCAGCAGGGCGCTCTGCGCATGGGTGATGAAACCGCCGTCGCCGTTGGCCTTCTGCGCGTCGGTCAGCTTGGACAGATCGGGCGCGCTGGCTGGGTCGAAGGCCAGCTTGCTCAGAGCCTGGGTACCACCCGCGCCGCTGTCGACGGCCTGAATCTTGATGTCCTTGCCTTCACCGGTCTTGTTGCTGGACACCACCAGGCGCGAACCCTGCGCATCGTTGACGATGGTCGCGGTGACGCCCTGGTCCTTGCCGGCCTTGTTGATCGCATCCCGAACGCCGGCCAGGCTGTTGTTGCTGCTGTCGATGGTGATGTCATCTAGATTGACGTCACCCACGGAGATTTTCAGAGTGCCGCTGTTGAAGGTCGACGTCGAATTTGCCGGAACAGCGCCCAGGGCGACCTTGCTGCTGGCGGCCAGTTGCTCGACCTGGATCTGGTAGGTGCCCGCGGCAGCCTTCTCGGTCGCGCTGCCCTTGAGCACATCGGTGTTGGACGAGGTGAAACTGCGTGCCTGGAACTGCGTCAGGGTGTTGAGTTTCCCCAGGGCGGTCTGGAAGGTGCTGATGGCACCCTTGAGCCCACCGATCGCGGTGATCTGCGTGGTGGTCTTCTTCTCGAGGGCATCGATCTGGTTCTGCTTGGGAGTCTTCTCGGCATTCACCAGTGCGGTGACGATATTGTCGATATTGAGGCCCGAACCCAGTCCCGTGATACCAGCCATCTTCCACCTCCGTCAAAAATCTGTTCAGCGCTATCCAATCACCAGATTAGAGCAATTGCCGTACCAGCTCTGTGAACAGCCCGTCACGCCTGGGCTTCGAACATCAGGCTGCGTATATCGTCGAGTCGAGCGGCAAGTTTCAGCACTTCCTCGGAAGGAATTTGCCGCACCACCTTGCCGGAATCGCCGTCGATGACCTTCACCACCACATCGCCGGTCGTGTCGTCGATGCTGAAGTTCAGGTTGCGACGCACGCTCTGCACATGCTTCTGGATGTCCGACACGGCCTCGTCCAGGCGTGCGCGCGAATCCTGCTGCCCCTCCGGGCGCGCCTCACCATCCTGCGGCGCAGTGGTGCTGGTGGCGGGAACCGCGGCGTCGGTGCGATTCGTCCCCTTGAACGCCGGAAGTCCGGCTATGTTTCCAACGTCCATCGTTCACTCCTTCGAAAAGGCAAAAAGGAGGAAGGGTTGCCCCTTCCTCCTGCGGTCGGATCGAAGACCCGCCAACCGTTAGCGGAGCAGGCTGAGTACAGACTGCGGCAGCTGGTTGGCCTGAGCCAGGATCGCGGTGCCGGCCTGTTGCAGAACCTGGTTCTTCGACAGGGTGGCGGTTTCCGAGGCGAAGTCGGTGTCCTTGATGCGGCTACGGGCAGCGTCGACGTTCTCGGAGATGTTGGTCAGGTTGGAGATGGTGTTGTCGAAGCGGTTCTGCACCGCACCGAGGTCGGCACGCTGGGCGTCGATCGCGGCCAGGGCGCTGTCGATCACAGCGATCGCATTCTGCGCGCCATCGGCAGTGGAGATGTCGATGTTGGCGACAGTGCTCTTCTGCGCAGCGGTGGCGTTGCCGAAGATCTGCGAAGCGTCGGTGCCGGTGCCGCTGATGGAGTAGGCGGTCGGAGAGTTCAGCTGCACATAGCCGGTGACGATAGTGGTGGTGGCAGCGGTGCCGGCGTCGACGACGCTCTTGGCAGTGGACTCGAACTTGCCGTCAGCGCCCTGTACCGCGACCTTCACGGTGCCGGCGGTGGCGGAGCCAGTCTCGGCGCCGAAGGTGACGTTCTCACCCGTGGCGGAGGTGATGGTCAGCACGCCCTTGTCGTTCATGCTGGCGGTGATGCCCAGCTTGGAGGCGTTGGAGTTCAGTTGATCAGCCAGGTCCTGGGTGGAGGTAACGCCAGCCAGGTTGACGGTGTTGCTGCCCACCTTGACGGTGAAGTCCATCGAACCGCCGGTGACACCGGCGACGTCCGCGGTGAACACGGTACGGGCACGGGCGGTCAGGTTCGGGATCGAACCATCCATCTTGTCGGCGATGGCCTTAGCGCTGTCGCCAGCGGCAATCGATACAGCCTTGGTCTGGCCGCCGCCGACCACGTTGACGGTACCCGATGCGGCACCACTGGCAGTGGCGGTGCCGGCGACGGTAGCGACAGTACCCGCACCCTGGCTACCGATCTGGTAGGAACCGATGGCGCTGGCGGAGGCGTTCTGCAGGCTGATGTCGATGGTTTCGTAGGCGTTGGAACCGACCTGGAAGCTGGAGGTACCGAAGGAGCCATCGAGCAGCTTACGGCCACCGAAGGTGGTGGTATCGGAGATACGGGTCAGTTCGGCCTGCTGGGCGGATACTTCCTTCTGCAGGGCGGCACGGTCGGTGTCGCTGTTGGAGCCGTTGGCGGACTGCAGGGAGAGGTCACGGATACGCGACAGGATGTTGGTGGACTGCTGCAGGGCGCCTTCAGCGGTCTGCGCCAGGGAGATACCATCGTTGGCGTTACGGGTGGCAACGCCCAGGCCGCTGATCTGGTTGGACAGACGGTTGGAGATCTGCAGGCCGGCAGCGTCGTCTTTGGCGCTGTTGATGCGGTTGCCGGTGGACAGACGCTGCAGCGAGGTGCTCAGCGCGTTCGACGAACCGTTCAGGTTGCGCTGGGTGTTCAGGGAAGCAATGTTGGTATTGACGGTAAGGGCCATGATGGTCTCCTTCAGAGGTCCTGTTAGTTCCTGAGCTTGCGAGATCTCGGCCTGCTTGCTCAGGGACACCAAGAATTCGCATTCGTACTGTTTATCGGCGTTGTCGCGGAGAGCTTTAGGAAAAAAACAGGAAGTTTTTTTTCCTGTTTATTTTCAGCTTCTTGCATGCATTTGCCGGTAGTTTCCCGGTGCCTGGGGAAAAGCGTCTCCCGTCGACCGAGACAGAATCCGGCTTGCTGCAGCGTCGCCCCCAATGGATCGACCGCCGCGGGCATTCCTTTAGACGGTCCTCTGCACCCGAGGCGCTTCCGCGGCTGAAATGAAAAAAGGCCCAGGGTTTCCCTTGGGCCTTGCAGCTTCGCCGTGGCGTGAGTCAGTCCGGCAGCCAGGCCTTCGCCCAGGCCGTCAGATTCTGGCCGTCGAGCATCCAGTTGCGCCGCACGACGGCCTGCAGCTCATCGCCCGCATGGGCCGTGGCATCCAGATCGGCAATATGCATGCGGATTGCATCCACCCAGTCGCGGTAGCGATTCTTCACCCGGGTAACCGGAAGGTCACCACGGTACGGCAGGATGTCGCTGCAGATCACCGGTAAACCGAGGACGCCATACTCAAGCAGGCGCAGGTTGCTCTTGCAGTCGTTGAACCGGTTCTGCTCCAGCGGCGCCAGGGCGAGGTCCAGATTCAATGCTGCCAGCCGCGCCGGGTAGTCCGAGATGGCCACACCCGGATGCCACTCGTGGATGTAAGGCCGCAGCTTGTCGGGACAATGGCCGAAGAACACCCACTCCACCTCACCAGACAGGTCGCGGACCACATCGGCGAGCAGTTCCAGATCGCCGGTATGCCCTACCCCACCGGCCCAGCCGACACGGGGCTTGCGACCGACCCGGCGCTGGCTGGAAAGTCCGCTCCACCAGTCCACCGGCAAACGGTTAGGCACCACGCGGATATCCGCATGTAGATCAGCGAAAGCTTCCGCCAGTGGCACGGTGGATACCACGAAGCGATCCATCATCGATACCGCGCGACGCAACGAGCGCAGAACATCCTTGGGCATCTCGTCGCGGTGCAGGTTCTTCATCGGCAGGTTGGGCAGGTAGTCGTCCAGTTCGTAGACGCAGAAGGCACCGGTCAGGCCGCGCATCCGCTCGATCGACGCCAGCTGAGTATCCGAGGTCTGCCGCTGATACACCACGACATCAGCCTCGAACCGGGCCAGTTCCACCGCATCGAGCAGGTTCTCGCTCAGCGCCCCCTCGATCATGTCCTCCCGCAGCAGGCTCTGGAAAGGCTGGCGCACGCGGTAATGTCCGCAGCCGAATTGATCGGCGGGATAGCACAGCACGCGCGGGCGCAGCGGCTGGCTGAATGGTTGCCAGGCCAGGTTGCGGGTCAGCTCCACCTCGAAGCCTGCGCGACCCAGGCTCAGGTTGCGGTTGTAGGCCGGGTCGCGCGCGAGCAGCGGCAACCACTTGCGGTACATCGTCTGCTGTTCGCCCTGGAAGCGCTGGACCTTTTGCGCCTGGCTCGCCGGATCTATGTGCTTCTGACTGACGCTGCCCTCGTGCAGGACCTCCGCGTAGGGTGTCCACACGGCTAGATAGCCGGCCTCGCGCACTTTCAGGCAGAGATCGACATCGTTGTACGAGACCTTGAAGTCGATCTCGTCCATCCCCTGCACCTCCTCGTAGAGGCTGCGGCGAATCATCAGGCAGGCCGCCGTGACCGCACTGTAGTTCTGGTCCACCAGCAGGCGGTGCATGTAGCCGGGCGCAGCGTGCTCCGCACCAATGAAGGGATGATCCGCCGGGCCGTTCAGACCCAGCACCACGCCGCCATGCTGGATGCGCCCGTCGGGATAGTAGAGCTTAGCGCCAACTATGCCGACTTCCGGCCGCCGCGCATGATTGAGCAGTGCGTCGAGCCAGCCGCCGTCGATGATTGCGGTGTCGTTGTTCAGCAGCACCAGGTACTCGCCCCGTGCCCGCCGCGAGGCGAAATTGTTCATCGCGGAGAAGTTGAACGGCTGTGGATAACGCAGCACACGTACCTGTTCGCTATCCAAGGCATCGATGCCGGCCAGCCACTGCACGGCATCCGCGTCCTGGCTGTCATTGTCGATGATGAGCAGCTCGTAGTTCCGGTAGCGGGTCGTCTCCAGCAAGCTCTCCACGCAGCGCCGCAGCAGCGGCAACTGATCGCGGGTGGGCACGAGGATGGAGACCAGCGGCTGCTCCGGATAGTCATAGGTGACCCGGTTGATCATTGGCAGCACGCCCGGCTCGATGCGATGCGGCACACCCAGGCGCTGGAGGTGTGCAGACACGACACTCGGTACTTCGGCGACCAGGCCTTCGCCGGTCAGCCATTGCCCCAGGGAGCGAGCGCCGTGGACCAGCACTTCGGCGATGTGGCCGACACTGTCCAGGCCCTTGGCCTCTGCCGCGCGCAGGAACACGTCCACCGCAGCCAGGTGAGCGTGCTGCGGGTTCAAGCCGCCCAGTTCCGCCAGCGCCCTGGCATCGATCGCCACGCAGGCGCCGACGTAGGGATAGCTGCGCAGCAGATCCAGGTTGAAGTCGGGCTTGAACACTGGCGCACTCGGTACGCCGTCCACGAGCTGGTCCTGGTCGAAGTAGCAGCAGGCCATGCCCGGCTCCGCCTGAGCGCGCTCGGCCAGCAGCAACAATGCGTGGTCCGCCAGTTGATCACCGCTCTCCAGCAGTACCAGCCAGCCCGAAGGCGCACCCTGAAGACCTGCGTTGATCCGCTCGATCCACTCCTCGCTCCGCGGGCAGCACTCGATGGACAGCCCGCCGCCCCGCCGCGGCACTTCCGCCAGGCCATGCACGCGCACCGCGAGCCTGAAGCTTCCCTGCTGCCGGGTGAGGCTGGCGAGCGTGCGCTCCACTGCCTCCACCGCGCCATCGACGCAGAGAATCTCGATACGGAAATCGAAGGTCGGCACCAGGCGCTGCACCAGCGCCTCCACCGCAGGCGCGGCTTCGTCCAGCACGCGCTCCGCGATCCAGCGGTCATAACTGAAGCGCGGTGTCTCGGGGCGGACCTGCGCCAGCCAATCGCGAGCGAGCATCGAGCGCTCGCCCTCGGCACGCGGCTGATCGCCGAGTGCCGCATAGATGGCCGCAAAGACATCCGGCAACTCCGGGTGGTCTGGCGTAGCCAGGGAAACCTGCAGCGCCAACGCATAAGCCTTGCCGGTGCCCAGCAGCGGGCGGCCACAGTATTGCTGATCGAGTCGCAGGCAATGCCGGGCCAGGCTCAACCGGGCGGCCCCCACTTCGAGCTCATGGCCGGCAGTGCCTGGCGCATGCTCGAAGGCGAATATCTTCTCGATGGGCCACAGATCGATGGCGCTAAGCGCCACCATCAGCGTTTCGTAGCACGCATTGGCACGAACGCCATCGAGGTTGGTGATGCTGCTCAGGTTGCTGTCGTGCAGACGGTACTTGACCCAGACATCATCGACACGTACCAGCTCATGCCGCGCCAGCAGGCGAACCCAGAGGTCGTAGTCTTCCACCGCGCGCAGCTCGGAGTTCCAGGCCCCCTCGGCCAGCAGCACGTCGCGGCGGGCGATGGTGGAAGTCGCGCAAAGGAAGTTGCCCGTGAGCAACTCCTGCCGCATGGAACTGAATTCCTTGTTGAACACCGTCTCCACCGGGAGCTCCGTGCCCTGCGCATCGATGGCGCCGACCTTCGAGAAGGCGGCCGCGACATCGGGCCTGCTGTCCAGCAGGGCCACGCCCTGCTCCAGACGCTGCGGTGTCGCCACGTCATCGGCGGCAAGGAAGGAGATGTAGCGCCCCCGACACAACTGCAGCCCCAGCCGCGCCGAACGCGCCTGACCACCATTCTGTTCGAGGAAATGCGCGCGGATCTTCTGTGGATAGCGCTGGACGTAGCGCTCGATCAACGCCCGGCTGCCGTCGGTGGAAGCATCGTCGACGATCACCAGCTCCCAGTCCTGCCAGGTCTGGGCAAGGATCGAGTCAATGGTTTCGGCGATGTAGCGCTCGTAGTTGTAGGATGGGATGAAGACACTGACCTTGGGCTGACTCATGCGCTACGCCGCTCGTAGAACTGGTGGATGACATCGACGACCCGGTCGACCTGGAGGTCATCGAGGTGGGGACCCATCGGCAGGCTCAGCACGCTGGCGGCCAGTCGTTCGCTGACCGGCAACTCACAGGCAGCCGCAGCAGTCCCCTGGTAGGCGGGTTGATGGTGTGGAGTCGTGGGGTAATGGATCAGGGTCTGCACGTCCCGGGCAGCCAGGTGCGCCTGCAGCGCATCGCGCTCTGTGCTGCGCACGACGTACAGGTGCCACACGGGCTCCGCGCCTTCGCCAGTGCACGGCAGCCCGAGCTCGGTCAGATCGGCTAGCCCATTCGAGTAACGCGCGGCGATTTGCCGGCGGCGCTGGTTCTCGGCATCGAGCGCATCGAGCTTGACGTTGAGAATGGCTGCCTGCAGCTCATCCAGGCGCGAGTTGCAGCCCAGTTCCTCGTGGGCATAGCGCACCCGCGAGCCATAGTTGCGCAAGCGCTCGACCCGCTCGGCGAGGGCATCGTTGGCGCAGACCACCGCGCCGCCGTCACCCAGCGCGCCAAGATTCTTGCCGGGGTAGAAACTGAAGCCGGCCATGTCGCCAAAGCTGCCGCACACGTGGCCATGCAGCCGCGCTCCGTGAGCCTGGGCCGCATCTTCCAGCACCGCCAGCCCATGGGCGCGGGCAACACGCAGGATCTCCGGCATATCCGCGGGATGGCCGTAGAGATGAACCGGCAGGATCGCTCGGGTGCGCGGCGTGATCGCGCGCTCGATAAGCATCGGGTCGAGGTTCGCCGAGCGTTCGCAGACATCCACCGGCACCGGATCCGCCCCTACGGCGGTGACCGCGAGCCAGGTGGCGATGAAGGTGTGGCCGGGCACGATGACCTCGTCGCCCGGCCCAATGTCCAGGGCGCGCAGTGCCAACGTCAGTGCATCCAGGCCATTGCCGACCCCCACCGCCCTGCGTCCACCGCAGTAGTCGCCGAACGCGGATTCGAAGGCCTGGACCTCACGTCCGAGCACGTACCAGCCACTGTCGAAACAGCGCTCCATCGCCGTCTTGATCCGCGACTCGTGGCGGGCGTTGATGGCGTGCAGGTCAAGGAACGGTACCTTCATGCCGATTTCCTGAGCACGTCGTGCTGGAACTCGGCGTAGTCGCGGTAGTAATCGGCTTCCTCGAACTTTGCGGAGGCCAGCACCATGCACACCGAGCCGGAGGAAAAGTTGTCGATCTCGCGCCACATCATCGGTGGAATGTACAGGCCGTAGTAGGAGCGGTTGAGGTGGTACTTGAAGCGGGTCTTGCCGTCGTCGAGGAGGATATCGAAGCTGCCGGACATCGCGATGATCAGCTGATGCAGCTCTCGATGGGCATGGCCGCCGCGGTGGGCGCCGCCCGGTACGTCGTAGAGGTAGTAGACGCGTTGGATGTCGAAGGGCACATGGTTGCCGCCCTCAATGAAGGTCAGGTTACCCCGCGGATCGAGGATGCGCGGCAGGTCGATGATGCGTACGTGTTGCAAGGACATGCTCAGCCCCGCCTCAGGCAATGGAGTTCATGAACGATGGTATGGGCGCCGAAGCCTTCCTTGAAGCCGATCAGCCCCCCGTTGAGCCGAAGTCCCTGGGCTTCACTGGAAATGCCGAAGTCGAACCAAGGTCTGCGAACGAAGACGTCCGAGATCAGCGTGGCGAACAGCAGGTCGAGGGCTCCGCTCTCGCGCCCCTGCGCAGTGGACGCGATGTATTGCGCATGCGCCACCTGACCGCTGTCGTAGACCACGCTGCCAGCCAGCCAGCGCTCGCCGGAGAAACAGCCGAACAGACGGATGGCTTGCGGGAATCGAGAAGCCAGCAGCTCGATTTCCGACTCGCTGTGCACCGGCGCCGTCTCGTGACGACTGGCCAGGTTCTCCCGCAATACGGACCAGAAGCCGTGCCAATCGGCGCTTTCGCGCACCTCCAAGTCCTGCTTGCGAGCCTTGCCCAGACCGCGCCGACGACGGCTCGACAGGTCCAGGCCGGCGGGTGCCAGGCAACTGCTCGGATCGCACCGATAGCGCTCTGCGCCGAAGCGGAACAAGGCATAGCGATCCTCTTCGCAGGGACGCGCATGGTAGATGGCCGGAATGCACTTGTAGCGCAACTCACTGACCTCCAGCAGCGGCAGACTGTCCAGCAGGCACTCGAAGATATCCAGCACCTGTTGCTGCCCGGTTGCCGGCGCCAGCAGCAATCCACCGAAGGTGAGGCCGGCATGACTGTGCAACACTCCATCCTGACGGTTGGCCGGCAGGATGGCGCGGATGCGCTCGTCAGCATCGACGAACAGCAGAGAACAGTCCTCGAAACGGTCGGCGTGGTAATCCATGTAGTCGCGCTGGAACAGGAACACGCCATTGCGTGCAGCGCGCACAGCGTCATCCCACAGGCCGCGATGGCGGCTGGCGTCGTAGCGGACGGCTTTCATGCGTCGTCTCGCACGGCGACGCCGATGCCGTCGCGGCCGAAGTCGTTGCCGTTGTAGAAGCAGTAGGTACGCTCGCCTACGCGCAACGCGGCGGCATACATGATCGCCTGGCTGTCCCAGCCCTCGGCGGACACGTCCAGGCCCATCGCGGCATCGTCACGCTGCCAGTCCAGGCCATTCACGGAAGTGGCGAAACCCAGTCGGTACGCTCCAAGCGATGCGCGACGAATCGAATAGTACAACTGATAGAGGCCCTCTTCGTGCATGACCCAGGGACGTCCGAAACCATGCTCGTCGCGCTGGGGATCGAGCGCCATGCATAGCTGGCCGGTGTCCCCCCAGGCAAGCCCATCGGGCGACTCCAGGTAGCGCAGCTCGTACACCGGCATCGGCTTGCCCTGCACCTGGGTCCACTGGCTGCCGGCGATGTACCACATGCGGTAGCCACCAGCTTCGCGCTGTACGAATGGCCCACAGCGGAAGAACAGCTCCTGCGGGCTGCGCTCCAGCGCTGGCGTCTCGCGCCAGCGGCGCCAGGTCTGGCCGTCATCGTCGCTCAGGGCGATACCGGTGAGCAGTCGATAACGAATCTGCGTACCCAGTTCGAAGCCAACGTAGTACATCAGCCACCGGCCTGGCACGGAGCCGGGAACCACCGAGCACACCACTGCGCCGTTCTCATCGAAGGTGCCCGGCCGGCCAGCGTCCAGCAGGGGCTCGGCGCAGACATGCAGGACCCGCGTGGGATCGTCGAGCGCCACTTCGACGTAGCCAGGCCGGCCGACACCCTGCCCGTCCAGGCAGGACAGGTAGAGACGGATACAGTCCGCCAGCAGCACCGGCGTCGGGATCATCGCGTGGCTCATGGCCCAGTCGCCAACGCGCGGCGCTGCGATCAATCCCAACTTGCGCCAACGCATCATTCCCTGACCTTGAAATAGCGGCGTGCGCTGGGACCCGCGCTGCCGGGGGTGGTCTTCACCAGGCTGTCCTCCTGGACATCCTTAGCCACCAATGCACCCGCGCCGACCAGGCAGTCGTTACCGATGCGGATGTTGTTCACCAGCGTGACATTGACACCGAGGAAGCAGTTCGCGCCAATCTCGCAGAACCCCGACACTACGGCATGGGAAGCGATGAAACAGTTGTCGCCGACGACGCTGTGGTGGCCAATATGGTTGCCACTCCAAAGCACGACATTGTCACCCAGGCTGACGAAGGGCTGAAGCGTGTTGTTCTCGAAGATGAAGCAATGCTCGCCCAGTTTGACGTTGTGCCAGACAAAGGCGCGCGAGCTGATATAGCTGGCAGGCGCATAGCCACGGGACTTGGCATCCAGGTACAGGCGGGTGCGCAGTCGATTGAGCTGGGTGTAGGTCGCTGCTGCGAAGAAGGCGTGCTCGGCCGGAGCGAAATGCGCTTCCAGCTCCTCGAAGGGCACGACCGGCAGGCCGCATAGCTCTCGCTTGCGCAGATAATCGTGCTCGACGGTGAAGCCGACGACCTCGTAGTCCGAGTCATGGGTAAAGTATTCGTAGGCGATCTCGGCGAAGGCGCTATCGCCGGCGATGACGAGTTTCTGACTCACGCTCGCTCTCCTGGCTTAGGGACGCTGGAACAGCAGGTCTTCGCGCCGATTGGCCATCGGCAACGCAGCAGGTTGCGGCACCAGCCAGGCGTCGAACCCGGCCGCCCGCGCCCGTGCCATCAATCCCAGCAACACGGCGTCGTCGATCTTGCCAGGCTGCAGGCGATTGAACTGGACTTCGGGGTCCTCGTCACACCCGCTGTACTGACGGTGGTAGAGCCTGCCTGCCGCAGAAGCCAGAAAGCGCTGGAGCATGCCCGAACTGGGCAGGTCCCCAATCAGCAGACGCCCGCCGGGGGCCAGCAGCGCCAGTGCACTGTCGAGAAAGCCGAAAGGACTCCCCTCAGCGAACACATACTGGAACACGCTGTAGCAGAGCACCGCATCGAAGCTCCCCTGCCATTGCTGCAGCCTGTCGCCCAGCTCATCAGGGAAACGCCCCGGCTGCTTCTCGCTGCCGGGCACGTCCTGCAGCGCCGCCAGCACTTCGGCGGAATCATTGAGCAACAGTTGCTGGCCGAGGTGCCGGGCCTGCAGCTGCATCTGCTCAGCCAGCTCGCCGCAGCCGGCGCCGATGTCGAGAATACGCGCCCCCTCGCGCTGAAGTGCGGGCAACTTTGCCCGTACATCCTCCAGGATGGCGTCGGCGAATCCGGCGCGGTACTCGTCCGGGAAGCCGATCTTCTGATGCGGGCTCAGATCGTCTCGCGCCGCCAGCTCGCGAAAGTCCTCGAAGCCCAGTTGGCGATACCCGGCAAAGCGATCCTGACCCATGGGCGATCCGTCAGTTGAGGTAATTGAACAGGCTCAGCCCGCTGATCTTCACGTAGCTCTGCTGCGCCGCCTGCAGGATAGTGGACTGCATCGACAGCCGCGACAGCGCTTCGGCGTAGTCGAGGTCCTGCAGGTCGGAGATGACGCCGGTGTTTACCAGCTTCACGTCGTCGATGAAGGTCTCGGTGGAGTCGATCACGTTCAGGCGCGCGCCGATCTTGCCCTGGCCGGAGAGGACCTGGGTGTTCACCGAGTCGAGGTTAGAGATGGCCACGGCGGTCGCGTCACGGATAGCGTAGTTGCCTTCCTGGTCCGAGGTCGCGCTGGACAGCGCCTTGCGCAGGTCGGCCACGACGTTGAGCAGGCCCTTCTTCTCGGTAGAGGGATCGCGGTTGATGCTGAAGGTATCCCCTGCCGCGGGCTTGCCGTCGATCTGCACCTTCACCCCAGCATACTCGATGAAGTCGTTGGTCTGGCTGTTGTCGTCGATGGCGCCGGATTTCAGCGGGGTATAGCTGCCCGGCAGCGCCGGATCGTTGAGGTCGTAGACCTCGTAGTTCTTGTCATCGATGAAGCGGATGCCGATGCCGTCGGTGGCGGCCGGCGGCACGCTGGACGGGAAGGTGCCGTCGTAGGCCTGTTTGTCGTTGACCAGGCCGAGGGAGATGCGCCCGGTGCCGGTGTTCGCGGCAGCAGCGCCGGTAGTCACGCGGTTGATGTTGTTGACGTCGTCGAACAGTGCCTTGCCGCTGTCGCTGATACCCAGCAAGGTGCTGCTGGCGATCTGCACCTGGCGCTGGCTTTCATCGCCCTGGTAGCTGTAGCTGCCGTCGGGGTTGCGCACGAAGGGCTGGGTGTCGCCCTGGCTGCCGGAGAACAGGTACTTGCCGCTGGCGTCCTTGCTGTTGAGCAGGTTGAGCAGTTCGTCTTCGCGCTGCGACAGCTCGGTGGCGAGGGCGTTCTTGTCACTGGGGTCCTGGGCGCCGTTGCCGGCTTCCACGGCAATCTCGCGGATGCGCTGGATGACGTTGCCCACCGACTGCAGGATCGATTCCTCGGACGTCAGGCTGTTCTTCGCCGCCGTGATGTTGCTCTTGTACTGGTCGTTGAGCGACTGCTCCTGGCTCAGTTGCAGCAGACGCACCGAGGCCACCGGGTCGTCCGCCGGGGTGAGGATGCGCTTGCCGGTGCTGATCTGCTCCTGGGTGCGGGTGACGCTACCGTAGTTCTTCTGCAGCCCGCCGACGGAGTTGTTGTAGGCCTGGATGGTGGAGATGCGCATGGTCGATTCCTTCCTCAGCTATCAGCGGAACGCGCCGATCAGGGTGTCGAACAGCGAGCGGGCGACCTGGATGACCTGGGCCGAAGCGCTGTAGTACTGCTGGAACTGGATGAGGTTGGCGGCCTCTTCGTCCAGGTTCACCCCCGACAGCGAGTCGCGGTTGTCCTGGGCCTGCTTGAGTACGGTGGCGCTGGCGTCGGCGTTGTTGCGCACCTGCGCAGTCAGGGTGCCGATGCGTTCCACCAGACCGCCGTAGGCGTCGTTGTAGGTGGAACCGGCGCTGCCGGTGCCGCCTACGGTGGCCTTGCTCTGCAGGCCGGACAGCGCCAGGGCGTTGCTGTTGTCGGAGATACCCTTGGTGTTCATGCCGACGGTGAAACTGTCGCCGGCCTGGGGTGCGCCGCTCAGGGTGAATTCGTAACGGTAGCTGTTGCCGGTGCCCGGGTCGGTGTAGTCCAGACGCACGGTGTTGGTCTGCCCGGAGGTCAGGCCGGTGGTCGAGGGCGACACGTAACTCAGCGTCGCGCCCGCCGGCAAGGTGCCGGTGAGGCTGTTGGTCGTCGCATCGAAGCTCAGCTTCAGGCCATTGGCGCCGAACAGGTTCTGCAGGTCGGCGGTGTTGATCGGCGACGGGCCGCTGGTGAGCTTGGGCTGGCCGATGGCGCCGGTGCCACGGTTGTTGGTGGTGGCTTCGCTGCGCGCGGTGCCGGCGAAGGCGAGCTGGTCGGCCTTGGTCAGCACGGTGCTGATGTCGGCAGCGCCGCGACGGGTCGGTTGCAGGGTGAAGCCATCGCCGGCCGGCGGCAGCGTGGGCATGGTCACGGTGAAGCCCTGGTCCGCGCCGCTGCCGTCGGCGAAGCTCAGGGTGTATGGCCCGGTGCCGCTGACCGTGACGTTGACCTGCGCGTTATCCGAAAGCCGCCGTGCGGTGAAGTTGTTGCCGTCGTACTCCAGGCGGTAGTCACTGGCGCCCAGCTTGCTGGTGTCGGTGATCTGCAGCTGGGCGTCCACCGTGCCGGTGTTGGTCGACTGCGCCAGCACTCGCAGGCGCGCGATGCTCGGGTCGTTGATGTTGCCGAACAGGTTGGAGCCGGCGTTGCCGGAAAGGTCCAGGCCCTGGCCGAGCTGTTTGTTGACGGTGTCCGCGAAGGTCAGGGCGATCTGCCCCAGCTTGTTGTACGAGGCGTCCAGGGCGGTGTCACGGTAGGCGATCAAGCCGCCCATCTGCCCGCCGGAAACCTGCGAGGTGATGGTCTGGGTGGCGCTGCCGCTGACCAGCTGCACCTCGAAGCGGCTCGGGTCATTGGTGCCCGGCACGACCTGCAAGGAAGACGTGGTAGTGCCCACCACCAGCGGCTGGCCAGTGCCGATGAACAGGTTGATCGAGCTGTCGTCCTGGGGCACGGCCTGCACGCCGATCAGCTCGGAGAGCTTGCGGATGGTCTCCTCGCGGGCGTCCATCAGGTCGTTGGGCTGCCCACCGGCGGCCTTGGCCTTGGCGATGGCGTCGTTGTAGCTGGCAACGCTGGAGGCCAGGGAATTGACCTGGCTGGCCAGCGAACCGAGCTGCTGATTGATCAGGCTGTTCTGCTTGTCCAGCTGGTCATACAGGGTATTGAACGATTTCGACAGGCCCTGCGCCTCGGCCAGCAATGCCTCGCGGCCTTCGCTGGCGGAAGGGTTGGCGGCGGCGGTCTGCAGTGCGGCGAAGAACTTCTGCAGCGCCGGGCTGATGCCGGTAGTGGTGTCGGAGAGCAGCGAATCGAGCTGTTCGATCTGGCCCTGGAAGGCGCTCAGTTCATTGGCCTGGCTGGTGGCAGTGCGCACCTGGGAGAACAGGAAGTCGCTGGCGAGCCGGCGCACGTCCACGACCTGGCTGCCCGAACCGATGTAGCCGGCGCCGCTGTACTGCGGGATGCCGGTCTGCTGCACCGATTGCTGGCGGGAATAGCCGGGGGTATTGACGTTGGTGATGTTGTGGCCGGTCACCGTCAACGACGTCTGGCTGGTACGCAGGCCAGACAGGCCAATGGAAAGTAGATCGCTCATCGCTCTTGGTCCTTATCCCAGGGGCGGGGTGTCCGCCGCGGCGACCGCCTGGTAGACCTGCATCTGCCGGGCGATCTGCGACACCTTGCGGGCGTAGTTCGGATCGGTGGCATAGCCGGCCTGCTGCAGTTCCTTCATGAACTGCTCGGGACGCTGGGTCGAATCCAGGGCGTCCGAATAGCGGTCGTTGTTCTGCAGGAAGCTCACGTAGTCGTTGAAGCTCTGCTCGAAGGAGTCGTAGGAGCGGAACGCCGCGACCTCCTTCACTTTCTTGCCGTTCTCGTATTCGGTAGTCAGCGCCTTGGCGGAGTCGCCTCCCCAGCGCGAACCAGTCTTGATGCCGAACAGGTTGTGGCTGCTGGTGCCGTCCTGGTCGCGAATGATGGATTTGCCCCAGCCGGTTTCCAGGGCGGCCTGGGCCACCAGGTAGCGGGCGTCGACGCCGATGCGCGCGGCGGCCCTCTGCGCCATGGGCAGCAGGGTGGCGACGAACTCGTCCGCCGAGGCGAAGGTCGACGTGCCCTTGCCCTGCGGCGATTGGACGGAGCGGCGGCCGCTGGCGTCATCGCTGGAGGCGGCGGCAATGGCGGCAGCGGCGGCGTCCACTTCCTGCACGGCGTTGGCGAAGGATTTCGACGTCTGCCAGTCGTTGCCAGCCAGCGGCTTGCCCTGCTCTTGCGACGTCGCCGCGCCCGGCACGATGCCGGCCATCACACGATCGGCGAGCTTGCCCGGCAGCGCCAGGCGACGGGCATTGAGCAGCTTGGAATCGTCACGGCCCTGCTCGGGTTGCGGCAAGGCCTTGCCGCTGGCATTCACCCCGGTGGTGGACGGCCAGCTGGAGGTCTCGCCGACCTTGGCGAAGGGGTTCGCGGCGCCGCTGTGCTGGCCGCCGTTCATCTTCGACAGCTGCCGGGTGAGCACGTCCGACAGGCCGATGCCGCGGCCCTTGGTGGACAGGCTGACGGACAGCTGCTGGTCGTACATTTCCTGGTACTGCTTGGTGGTCGAGGTGTTCATGAAGTTGCCTTCGGCGAGCACGTCGTTGGCCGAACGCATCGACTTGAGCATCTCGTTCATGAACAGCGATTCGAATTCCTGGGCCACCTTGCGGATGTTGCCCTCGCTGTCGCGGCCGGCGCCGTTCTTGAGCTGCGCCAGGCGATTGAGATCGGTGTAGGCCCCGGAGCTGGTCCCGGACGAGCCTGCGGAAAGCAGTTTGGCATCCACGTCGGCGTCCTCAGATCACGATCAGGTCGGCTTGCAGCGCGCCGGCCTGTTTCAAAGCTTCGAGGATCGCCATCAGGTCGCTGGGCGCGGCGCCCACCTGGTTAACGGCGCGTACGATTTCATCCAGCGTAGTGCCGGGGCCGAACTTGAACATCGGCTTGGCTTCCTGCTCGGCATTCACCCGCGAACGCGGGACCACGGCGGTCTGACCGTTGGAGAACGGGCCGGGCTGGCTGACGATGGGGTCTTCGGTGATGGTCACGGTCAGGCTGCCGTGGGTCACGGCGGCCGGCGACACGCGCACATTCTGGCCGATCACGATGGTGCCGGTGCGCGAGTTGATGATGACCTTGGCCACGGCCTCGCCAGACTGCACGTCGAGATTTTCCAGCACGGACATGTAGTCCACGCGCTGGTTCGGATCCAGCGGCGCGCTGACGCGCACCGAGCCACCGTCCACGGCCTGGGCGACGCCCGGGCCGAGCAGTTCGTTGATGCGGTCGACGATGTGTTTGGCGGTGGTGAAGTCCGGGCGGTTGAGGTTCAGCGTCAGCGTGTTGCCCTGATCGAAGCCGCTCGGCACTGCGCGTTCGACGGTGGCGCCGCCGGGCACACGGCCCGCCGACGGAACGTTGACGGTGATCTTGGAGCCATCGCGGCCCTCGGCGTCGAAGCCACCGACCACCAGGTTGCCCTGGGCCACGGCGTAGGTCTGGCCGTCGATACCCTTGAGCTGAGTCATCAGCAGGCTGCCGCCGCGCAGGCTCTTGGCGTTGCCAATGGACGACACGGTGATATCGATGACCTGGCCCGGCTTGGCGAACGGCGGCAGGTCGGCATGGATGGATACCGCCGCGACGTTCTTCAGCTGCACGTTGCCGACGTTGGCCGGCACCTTGATGCCGAACTGCGCCAGCATGTTGTTGAAGGTCTGCAGGGTGAACGGCGTCTGGGTCGTCTGGTCGCCGGTGCCATTGAGGCCGACGACCAGGCCGTAGCCGATCAGTTGGTTGTTGCGCACGCCCTGGATGGTGGCGATGTCTTTCAACCGCTCAGCCTGCGCCAGCGGCGCCAGGAGCAGCGCACCGAGCAGCACCAGGCTGTAGGAGCGAGCTTGCTCGCGAACCGGGCGGATCGAAATCTTCGCGAGCAAGCTCGCTCCTAGAGTGATCATCACATTCACCCTGCTCAGAACGGGAACAGCGGGCTGAGGAAGAAGCGGTCGAACCAACCCGGCTGGCTCGCATCGGCGAACGCGCCGGTGCCCGAGTAGGTGATGCGCGCATCGGCTACCCGGTTGGAAGCGACGGTGTTGTCGGTGGCGATGTCGTCGGCGCGAATCAGGCCGGCGATGCGCACCAGCTCGTTGCCGGTGTTCAGGGTCATCCACTTCTCGCCGCGCACGGCGAGGATGCCGTTGGGCATGACGTCGGCCACGGTGACGGTGATCGAGCCGGTCAGGCTGTTGCTCTGCCCAGCCTGGCTGTCGCCCTTGGCATCGCGCGAGCCGCCGTATTCGGCGGAGAGGCTGAGGTCGCCGCCGCCGATGGGATTGTCGGTGGTCAGGCTACTGCCGAGCATGCCGGTCAGGCCCATCTTGGTCTTGCTGTCCTTGGAGATGTCGGAGCTGGCCTTCTTGCTCGCCTGGGTCTTCTCGTTAAGGGTAATGGTGATGATGTCACCCACGCGGAAGGCCTTGCGGTCGCCGTAAAGGTTGTTGTCGAAACCCGACTGGTAGATCGAACCGTTGTTCTGCGCGGCCGGCATCGGGGTACGCGGCAGCACCGGAGCGTAATAGGGATCGTCCGGCTTGGGCGGCGGGCTCACGCACCCTGCCAACGCGGCGATGGCCAGCAGCGGAAGGAGGTGGGAACGGTTCATCTACAGCTACCTCTCGGGGAGAGCGACTACGGGATCAGGACTTACAGGTTCTGGGTGACGAACGAGAGCATCTGGTCAGCGGTGGAGATCACCTTTGAGTTCATCTCGTAGGCGCGCTGGGTGGTGATCATGTTCACCAGTTCCTCGACCACGTTGACGTTGGAGTTTTCCAGGGTGTTCTGCTGCACCGTGCCCAAGCCGTTCAGGCCCGGCGTGCCGACCTGTGGCGCGCCGCTGGAACCGGTTTCCAGGAACAGGTTGTTGCCGATGGCCTGCAGGCCGGCCGGGTTGATGAAGTCGGCGGTCTGCAGGTTGCCGATGATCTGCGGCTGCGGGTTGGCGGTGGTGGTCACCGAGACGGTGCCGTCCTGGCCGACAGTGAAGGTCTGGGTCTCATTCGGCACGACGATGGCCGGTTCCAGCGCGTAGCCGTTGGCGGTGACGATCTGGCCGTCGGAGTTCAGGTGGAAGCTGCCGTCACGGGTGTAGCCGACGGTGCCGTCGGGCATGAGCACCTGGAAGAAGCCTCGACCGTTGACCGCCATGTCGAGCGGCTGGTCGGTGGTCTGCAGGCTGCCTTCGGTGAAGTTCTTCTGCGTGCCGACGATGCGTACACCGGTCCCCAGCTGCAGGCCCGAAGGGAGCTGGCTGTCCTGTGTAGAGTTGGCACCCGGCTGACGCTTGATCTGGTACAGCAGGTCCTGGAACTCGGCGCGATCACGCTTGAAGCCGGTGGTCGAGACGTTCGCCAGGTTGTTGGAAATGGTGGTCAGGTTCATGTCCTGGGCGGACAGACCGGTCTTGCTGACCCAAAGTGCCGGAAGCATGTCGTTCTCCTCGGGCGCCGGATTCGTGGCGCCTCGAACGGTTAATCAGGTTCTAATCAGCTGAACTGCAAAACACGCGCCATGGCCGCCGAGTCATCCTCGGCGGTGCGCATCATCTTCACGTGGAGCTCGAACTGGCGGGACAGCGAGAGGATCGAGGTCATCTCTTCCACCGCATTGACGTTGCTCGCTTCGAGGAAGCCCGATTCGATCTTCGCGTTGGCGTCGGCCTGCACCGCCGGCTGGCCGGGCTGTTGCTTGATGCGCACGAGGCCGCCGGCGCCCTTCTCCAGTTGCTTGGGGTCCGGGGTAACCAGCTTGATGCGGTCCACCTCGGCCACCACGCTGGGGTTGTCGCCCAGGCCGCGGATGCTGATGGTGCCGTCCTCGCCGATGTCGATCTTTTCCTGCGGCGGCACGGCAATCGGCCCGCCATTGCCGATCACCGGCAAACCATCGCCGGTGCGCAGCTGGCCGAGGGCGTCGATTTCCAGGCTGCCGGTGCGCACATACGCTTCGCTGCCATCGGGGGCCTGCACGGCGATCCAGGAATCGCCCTTGGCGGCCACGTCCAGGTCGCGCCCTGTTTCCTGCAGGCTGCCGGCGGAAAAGTCGGTGGCCGGACGTTCGCTCATGGCGTAGACCCGCGACGGAAAACTGTCGCCGAACACCTGCATCGAACGCGCCTGCTCGAAGTCACGGCGGAAGCCGTTGGTGGAGATGTTCGCCAGGTTGTTGGCGTGGGCGCGCATGGCCAGGGTGTTCTGGCTGGCGCCGCTCATGGAGACGTAAAGCATCTTGTCCATCGAATCCTCCAGACCCGCGTACGGGTTGTCTTGGAAGCAATAGAGCAAGTGCCGTGCCAGAGTCGAAAGAAACTCTCAAGCTACTAATATATAAGGACTTATAAAAAGACAGAGCCCCAAAAGGGGCCCTTGGAAGCCGTTGGCGGCGACGATCTGCCGCCACCGGCAAGAGGAGATTTGCCGCTCGCGCCGTGATACCGGCGCGGAGTCACCGCCCTCTTCCTTTTAAGGGAAGTCACGGACGGCGAGCAGGATCAGCGCAGGTTGATGATGGTCTGCGTGACCGCGTCTTCGGTCTGGATGGTCTTGGCGTTCGCCTGGTAGTTGCGCTGAGCGACGATCAGGTCCACCAGTTCGTTGGACAGATCGACGTTAGACGCTTCCAGCGAACCGGACTGCAGGGCGCCCAGGGTGCCCGAGCGCGGCGTGCCGACCACCGGCTCGCCGGATTCCGATGACTGCACCCAGGAAGTCTTGCCGATCGGCGTCAGGCCCTGGACGTTGGCGAAGTTCGCCAGCACCACCTGGCCCTGCACCTTGGACTGGCCATTGGTGTAGCGGGCGAAGATGTTGCCCTCGTCATCGATCTCCAGGCCAGAGAGCTGGCCGGTGGTGTAGCCGTCCTGGTTGACGCTGTTGACCGCGAAGGCGGTGGCGTACTGGGTCGACTTGCGGATGTCCAGGGTGATGCCGCCGGCGTTCGGGGTGGCGCCGTTGGCGCTCCAGGTCGCCGGGGTCTTGCCGTCGGAAATCGCCGGAACCCAGTCGCCCATCACCAGGGTGCCGTCGGTGGGGTTGACCGTGAAGGCGTCGCCGGTGCCATTGTTCACCGGGGTCTGGGTCAGAAGCTGGCCCGCCGGGCTGAAGGTCAGGTTGACCTGGTAAGGGCTGGTGCCCATGCCGCTGACGGCCGCCAGCACGGAGGCTGGCGTGGCGCCAGTGGCCGCGGCGGCGGCGTTGGCGGCGGCAATCGCGGCTGGCGTGGCGCCAGAGCCAGCCACCGCAGCGGCCACGCTGGCCGGGGTCGCGCCGGTCGCTGCGGCAGCGGTGGTGGCCGAGGTGATGGCGGTGGTGTCGTCGGTCGGGTTGGCCGGGTTGCGGCCGTCCACCAGCACGTTCATGGTCCAGGTGTTCGCGCCGGTCTTGGTGAAGTATTGGGTCATGACATGGGAGTTACCCTGGCTGTCATAGATGTTCACCGAGGTCGACGAGTTGTAGCTGGTCGGGTCGCTGGAGTTGAACGGGGAAACCGTCGGCACGGTGTTGGTGGAGTTCAGGTTGAAGGTCTGGCTGACCTGGGTGGTCGCCTTGGGCGCCTGGTTCGAGGTCTCGATGCGCAGGTCGCCGACCACGCCGCTCTGCAGCTGGCCCTGGTCGTTCACCGGGTAGCCCTGCAGGCGGTAGCCATTGTTATCCACCACGTAACCGTTCTTGTCGGTGCCGAAGTAGCCGGCGCGGGTGTAGCTCACCGCGCCGTTGTTGCTGGTGACGAAGAAGCCGTTGCCGTTGATGGCCATGTCCAAGGCATTCTGGGTCGAATCGATGGTGCCCTGGTTGAACAGCTGCGAGACGTTGGACAGCAGCACGCCGCTGCCCACCGGGTTGCTGCCGCTGCCCAGCACGGAGGCCGCGTACACATCGGAGAACTCCGCGCGGGACTGTTTGAAGCCCACGGTACTGGCGTTGGCGATGTTGTTGCCGGTGGTGTTGAGGTCACTGGAAGCGGCCTTGATACCACTGAGCCCGATATTGAAAGACATGCTTAGCTCCTGGTCGGTATCGCCGACTTACTGGCCAATGATCTGGACTTTGGACAGGCCGATGCTGCCCAGTCCGGCGAGGTTGAGGGTCAGCTCGCCGCCGTTCTGCCCGAGGGTCACGCTGTCGACGTTGGCCGGCAGGAAGGTGGTCAGGCCGTAGGTCTTGCCCTCGTAGTTGGTCTGCGCTTCGAACTTGTAGCGGCCGGGCGGCGCGAGATTGCCGCTGGAATCCTTGCCGTCCCACATGAAGCTGACGTTGCCGGCGGTCTGCTGGCCCATCTCGACGCGGTTCACCAGGGTGCCCTTGTCGTCGTAGATGTTGACCCAGCTGTTGGCCGTGGACACCGGCAGGGTGTAGGTGCCCTTGAAGGTCTCGGAGGTGTCCACCATCGATTTCTCGGTCGGCACGATCACCTTGCGGCCCACCAGCGAAGAAGCCTGCAGGGCCTGGGACGACTGGTAGTTGGAAAGCACGCTGTCCATGCTGGTGTTCAGCGACTGGATGCCTTCCACGGTGCTGAACTGGGCCAGCTGGGCGATGAACTCGCCGTTTTCCTGGGGCGACATCGGGTCCTGGTTGTTCATCTGCGCCACCAGCAGCTTGAGGAATTCGTCCTTGCCAAGATTGCTCTTGCCGGCCGTGGCGCTGCCGCTGTCCTTGTTGATCGCATACTGGTCCAGAACCGAACTGGAGCCATTGATGCCACTGTTGTCGATGCTCATCGTGCTCTTTCCTCAGCGCTTACTGACCCAGGGTCAGGACCTTCTGCATCATCTGCTTGGCGGTATTCATCATTTCCGCGTTGGTCTGGAACGAGCGGCTGGCGGAGATCATGTCGGCCATTTCCTCCACCACGTTGACGTTCGGGTAATAGACGTAGCCGTCCTTGTCGGCAGCCGGGTGGTTCGGCTCGTAGCGCGGTACCAGCGAGCTCTTGTCCTCTACCACGCCCAGCACCTGTACGCCGGAGCCGGCCTGGTCGGTCTCGCCGAACAGCGAGCCCTGGTCGCCGCCGCCCTGAGCCTGCTGGAACATGGTGGCGAACACCGGATGGCGGGCGCGGTAGGTCTGGTCCACGCTGGAGGAAACGGTCTCGGCGTTGGCGATGTTCGACGCGGTGGTGTTCAGACGGGTGGTCTGGGCACTCATGCCGGTACCGGCGATGTTGAAGACACTGGCGAGCGACATGGCGATTACTCCCCGCGCAGGGCGTTCATCAGCCCTTTGAACTTGCTGTTGAGGAAGGTGAACGAGGCCTGGAACTGCACGGAGTTTTCCGCGTAGTTGGACTGTTCGATCTGTTCATCGACGGTGTTCTGATCGATCGACGGTTGGGTCGGGTTGCGATACTTGAGCGATTCGTCACCGATGCCGAAACCGTCGGCCTCGATGTGATGGGCATTGGTCAGCGTGGTGCTGAAGGTGCCGTTCTTCATCTTGTCCGACTGGGCCGCCAGTACCGAGGCGAAATCCAGATCGCGGGCCTTGTAGTTGGGCGTGTCGGCGTTGGCCAGGTTATTGGCCAGGACTTCCGCGCGCTGGGAGCGGAAGCTCAGTGCTTGCTGGTGGATGCCGAGGGCTTTGTCGAAGCTGATGCTCATGGTCGCGAACCTGTTTGCCGGTGTGGGCTTGCCAACACTTCAGCAAGGCGCGTGCCAAAACCGCATACCCTTTAATTTCAATGGCTTGAAGGAAACAGAAGAGCGGCAAGGGGCGGCAAACAGCGGCAAAGCGGCAAGCGCTTTCCTTGCCGCTTCGGGCAAGGCGGCAAGCTTGCCGCGCTTGCCTGGAGCTTATTTGCAGGAGCGAGCTTGCTCGCGAACCTGGCCACTCGACGGAGTTCGTTCGCGAGCAAGCTCGCTCCTACAGAAAGAACATGCGAAGCGGATACACGGCAAATTGCAGACGGAGCCCGCTTCTATGGCAGCGGAACCATACGAGGAAGCAACGGGCTTTCTTCCGGTAACTCGGTGCCCATTCCTTCCCCCCCCTGGCTGCGCGCCCCGCTCCAAAGGGAGAGGGTTAGAGCACGCCAGAGCGCAAGCGTATCTCGCAGGTGCCGACTCCGTCGGCAATCGAATGATCGGCAATCGAATGAATGCGAATGCGGAAGCAGGAACCCCGCCCGAACAGGCGGGGCTGCGGCCGGTTACTTGGCCTTGTAGATGATCCCTGGGCTGCACTGAACCATCTGGTAATGGTCCGGCAGCGCGTTGAGCGCTTCGGAAGCACCGAGGAACAGGTAGCCGCCGGGCTTGAGCGTGGCATGGATGCGCAGGAGGATGTCGCGCTTCACCTCGGCCGAGAAATAGATCAGCACGTTGCGGCAGAACACCATGTCGAACTTGCCCAGGGTCGCGTAGCTGTCCAGCAGGTTCAGCGCGCGGAACTCCACGCGGCTCTTGATCGCCGGCTTCACCGTCCAGCGCCCCGGCGTCTTCTGATCGAAGTAGCGGGCCAGACGCTCCTGCGACAGGCCGCGGCCGATGGCCAGGCTGTCGTACTCGCCGGCCTTGCAGGCGGTGAGCATGGAGCCAGAGAGGTCGGTGGCGACGATCTGCACGCCTGCCTTCAACTGGCCGAGGTTGGTGCGTTCGAACTCGTCGATCGACATCGACAGCGAGTACGGCTCCTGTCCCGAGGAACAGGCCGCGGACCAGATGCGCAGGCGCTGGCCGGGTGCAGCCTTGATCATCTCCGGCAGCACGCGGTTCTTCAGGACTTCAAACGGATAGGTATCGCGAAACCAGAGGGTCTCGTTGGTGGTCATCGCGTCGACCACCTGTTCGCGCAGCTGACTGCGCATCTGAATCTTCTGTACCAGTTCGCCCAGGGACTTGATGCCCTGCTGCTCCATCAACTTGTTCAAGCGGCTGGAGACCAGGTACTGCTTGTTGGCGCCCAGGAGGATGCCGCAGGTCTTCTCCAGGAAATCCCGGAACAGCTCGAATTCAGAATTGGTGGATGTCACAGATAAACCTCTTTGCTCGTGGGCGGCTGCCGACGCGACTACGGCGACAACTGCCTGACCGGTGCTCAAAAAACCATAGACGATGCGGGCGGCACCGGCGCCACCCGCACTTCATCACAACGGATCAGGCCGTCGCGCCATCCACTGCCTTGATGCGGTCCGACACGCGGGCCGCCAGGTCATCGGGACGGAACTTGGCGAGGAAGTCGTCAGCGCCGACCTTCTTCACCATGGCCTGGTTGAACACCCCGGACAACGAAGTATGCAGGAGAATGTGCAGATCCTGCATGCGCGGGTCGTGCCGGATTTCCGCCGTGAGCGTGTAGCCGTCCATTTCCGGCATCTCGATATCCGAGATCACCATCAGCAGATCGCTGCCAGGATGCCCGCCGGCCTCCACCATCTGGTGCAGGTAATCCAGCGCCTGGCGGCCATCGTTGAGCGCCAGCACTTCCACGCCGACCGTCTCCAGGCAACGCACCAGTTGCTTGCGCGCCACCGAGGAATCGTCCACCACCAGCACGCGCTTGCTGACCGCTCGGGCCTGGGTGTCGGCATCCAGCACGCCTTCGGAGATGTCCTCCGAGGTCGGGGCCACTTCGGCGAGGATCTTCTCCACGTCGATGATTTCCACCAACTGATTGTCCACCCGCGTCACCGCCGTCAGGTAGTGATCACGGCCGGTCCCCTTGGGTGGCGGATGGATCGACTCCCAGTTCATGTTGACGATGCGCTCCACCGAGTGCACGAGGAAACCCTGCACCTTGGTGTTGTACTCGGTGATGATCACGAAGCTGTTGGCGACATCCCGCAGGGCATGACGCCCCGTCGCCAGCGCCAGATCAAGGATCGGGATGGTGCCCCCGCGGATATTCGCCACCCCGCGCACCACCTGGCTGGACTTGGGCATCACGGTCAGGCGGGGGCATTGCAGCACCTCCTTCACCTTGAACACGTTGATCCCGTACAGCTGGCTGCCGTTCAAGCGGAACAGCAGCAGTTCGAGACGATTCTGGCCAACCAGCTGCGTACGCTGGTTGACCGAATCCATGACTCCGGCCATTGAGCCTCCTGTGCACGCAACGCCGCCCCGACTCACGAAGACGGCATGACCATTGCTTGGATCGTTGCATGAAGCAAGCAACGACATTTTTCCGACAGCTGAGACCCGCGCGCGCCCTGGTGGCTGCGCTGCTCGGCATGACGGGTGCGCTGACCCTCTCCCCGGCTGGGGCGGAAGGCTTCACCGCGCCTGAAATCCTTATCGGCTCCACCCAGGGCTTTCTTGAGTTCAAGGTGGAAGATTATCTGCAGACTTCCGGCATAGACGCGCGCTACGACATCGAAGTCGCACGCATCGACCCCCGCCTGCGCCTGGCACAGTGCGACAAGGACCTGACGCAGGCGTTGGAAAGCCCGGCGCAGCCCGTTGGTCGGGTCACCGTGCGCGTGCGCTGCGACGGCAGCTCGCCCTGGACCGTCTTCGTGCCGGCCACGGTCAAGCTTTTCCGCCCAGTGGTCGTCACCACTCAGCCACTCAAGCGCGACCACGTCATCGAAGCCGCCGACATCAGCGTCGTCGAGCGCGACGTCGGCGCATTGACCCAGGGCTACCTGACCGACCCCGAACGCGCCCTGGGCCAGAAGCTCAAGCGCTCCACGGTGAACGATCAGGTGCTGGCCCCGATCTTTCTCGAGCAGGCCGCCGCCGTGCGCAAGGGCGAGCAGGTGGTGATCCGCGCCCGCACCAGCGCCATCAATGTGCTGATGCCCGGCGAGGCGCTGTCCGACGGCGTGCCCGGCGAGCAGATCCGCGTGCGCAACCTGCGCTCGCAGCGTATCGTCAAGGCTCGGGTGATCGAGCCAGGCACGGTCGAGGTCACCCTGTAGCCCTGCGGTTCGAGGCCGTTTCTGGCATGATGGTCTCTGTGGTGCGCGAAATGTGTTCGGGCGCACGAAAATTCGGCCTAAAGTTTCTCTCAAGACGGCCGAAAAGCTTGGCAAGCGTCCAATACCTCCAGAGGTTTCCAACATGGTTATCGACTTCAACCGGCTGAACCCGGCCACTACGCCAGTCAGCACTGGCCGTAGCGGTGCCGCCCAGAGCGGTCGCAGCGAAGCCGCCGCCGAGCCCCCCGTCAACGCCCCGGCCAAGAGCGGCGAATCGGTGCAGCTCAGCGATACCGCGCAGCAGCTGCAGAAAGTGAGCGATCAACTGAAGGATCAGCCCGTGGTCGACAATGAAAAAGTGGCTCGCATCAAGGCGGCCATCGCTGACGGCAGCTATCAGGTCGACAGCCAGAAAGTCGCCAGCAAGCTGCTCGATTTCGAATCCCAGCGCTGAGCCGACTCGCGCTGGACCACCCTCGTAGAACGCCGAGCCCAAGATGTCTGACGCCCTGCTTTCCCTGATCCATGGCGACATCGAAGCAGCCACCGCGCTGCTGCAGCTGATCGAAGACGAGTTCCAGGCGCTGCAGGTGCGCGACCTGGCCCAGCTGCAGAAGCTGCTCGATCGCAAGCTGCCGCTGCTCCAGCAGCTCGAGCGCAATGGTCGCGAACGCAGCCTGGCGCTGCAGCAGGCCGGCGTGAGCATCGACCGCGAGGGTCTCGCCCAGCTCGCCCAGGCCAGCGGCAACAACGAATTGCTGGCGCGTGGCGACGAGCTCGCCGCCCTCCTCGACCAGTGCCAGGAAGCCAACCAGCGCAACGGCAAGGTCATCCGCGCCGGCCAGGCCAGCACCGGGCGCCTGCTCGATATCCTGCGCGGCCAGGACACTCCCAGTCTCTACGATCGCCATGGCGGCTCGACCCAGAGCAGTCGCCAGCGCCCGCTCAGCCAGGCCTGAGCCTCAGGCTGATCGCAGCGATCAGCACTGGTCTGACTGCCCGCCCTCGGGCAAAATGCCATCACACGCCCTGCCCCGTGCAAGACTCATAACAAACACAATGGAGACCCGCGGACCGTGTCCAATCTGTTCGTCGAGGAAAATGGCCCTCAACCACCGAAGGTGTTGAAAGCTCCGGTGGAGATCCACTCCAGCCTGAAAATGCTGATGGACAGTCACGATCCCCTGGTTGTCACCTTCGAAGGGCGCAGCCAGCGCTTCCAGAGCTTCGTCGTCGAGATCAACCGCGACCGCAATATCGTCGCCCTCGACGAACTCATTCCCAACGACGGCGAACGCTACCTGCAGAACGGCGAACAGTTCCGCATCGAAGCCTTCCACGAAGGCGTGCGCATCGCCTGGGAATGCACCCAGAACGCTTTCTTCTCCGAAATCGACGGCGCCCGCTGCTACTGGCTTCCCGTACCGGCCGAGATGCTTTACCACCAGCGCCGCAATGCCTTCCGCGCCCCTGTCGGCCAAGGCCAGCCGGTGGCCGTGGAGATCGGTGGCAGCAAGCTGAAATCGCCGCTCAAGGGCAACCTGATCGACATCTCCGCCACTGGCTGCAAGATTCGCCTGGAAGGCAACGCAGTCGAGCGCCTGCAGCCCGGCCAGGTCTATGAGGAATTCACCGCGCGCCTGCCCTTCGGCGCCCTGACCATGGAAGTCGAACTGCGCCACGTGCATTTCGAGGAAAAGGTCGGCTACAGCTTTGCCGGCGTACGCTTTCATCAAATGAGCGGCCTGGCGCAGCGCAACATCGAGCGCTTCGTCTACCAGCTGCAACGCGAAGCCCGGCGATTCGAGAAAGACGAGCTGTTCTAGTTCGTCCCGGGCGGCAAACGCTTGCCGCCCTTCCCCTGCGGCCTCACGCAGGCCGGCTTTCTTCCTCTGCTTCCGCTGCCGCATCAGGTGCAGGCGCACTGCTGTCGTTGCCTTTCATCTGCTCCTCCACGGCGGCTTCGGCTACCCGCGGGTCGAGCGCGGCGGACAGCGGCGAAGAGGCCAGGCTATCGGGCGTGGCAACGTGCTTGACCGGTGCTTCGTCGACCCGGTGCACGCCGCTGACTTTCTCCGGGTGCACGCGCCAGATCAGGATCAGCGAACAGGCGCAGACGAACGCGTAGAGCATGTTGGCGCCGAAAGCTTTCATCAGCGCGCCGGCCGCCAGCGGGCCGATACAGGCGCCGACACCGAAGGTCACCAGCAACATGGCAGTGAGGGAGACGCGGTGCTCGCCTTCGACGTGGTCGTTGGAAAACGCCACCGCCAGCGGGTACAGCGTGAACTGCACCAGGCAGACCACGAAGCCCAGCGGCAGCAACCAGGCCAGCGTCATTGGCGGCAGCGGCAACATCGGCAGCAGGGCCAGCGGCAATGCGACCACCAGCAAGAGAATCGCAGCATTACGGATCAGCGCCGCACGGTCGTAGCGGTCCGACAGCCAGCCCAGAGGCCATTGCACCACCAGCCCAGCGAAGATGCAGCCGCCCATGAACAGGCCGATCTCCTCCGTACTCAACCCCTGGCGCACCGCGTAGAGCGGCGCCAAACCGTAGAAGGAGCCGATCACCAACCCGGACACCAGTACCGTGGTCAGCGACTGCGGCACCCGCTTGATGAAGAAGCGCGGCTCCAGCGGCGCCGGGCGCAACGGCGCGGGGTGGACCTTGTGCGTGATCGCCACCGGGATCAGCGACATCGCGAAACATAGTGCGATCAGCATCGGCAGCTCCGGGCCCAGCCCCGGATGCACCACCAGCACCAATTGGCCGAGCACCAGCCCCAGGTACGAGGCGACCATGTAGCCGGCGAACACCAGCCCGCGCTGGCGCGCCTCGG
This sequence comes from Pseudomonas sp. PVC-3-1, assembly GCF_057444315.1. NCBI lineage: Bacteria > Pseudomonadati > Pseudomonadota > Gammaproteobacteria > Pseudomonadales > Pseudomonadaceae > Pseudomonas > Pseudomonas sp. PVC-3-1. The sequence continues at coordinate 2,907,395 of NZ_CM172023.1, read as the reverse complement.
CCTGTTCGTTGAGCCAGCTCTCAATGACCATGTACTGGCACATCATCCCCAGGCCGATGGCGACCCGCAGCACCAGCCAGAAGCCGATCCACGGCAACAGACCGATGCCCAGCACCGCCGCCGTGACCAGCCCGCCACAGGCGACGTAGGCGCGGATGTGACCGACGCGGGCGATCAGCCGATGGCCGATCTTGCCGCCGAGGACGAGGCCGAGGTAGTAGGCGGCCATCATGGCGCCGATCCACAGCCCATCGACCTTCTCCGCGCCCAGGCGCAACGCGAGGTAGGTACTGAGCAGACCGGAACCGGTCAGGAGCATGACGGCAGCGAAGTACAGAGCACGAAACGCGGTGACGATCCGAAGCATTGGACCTCCTGGTCCAGGACAACCCCGGCACAATGTCCGGGCAGCGGAAAGCGGGACTTGCGCTGACACATTAGAGGCTGCCAATCGGCGCGTCGAGGGGCCTGCCGGGCCCGGAATGGCGAGCGTCGCGCACGGTGATGCGAGGCAATTCGAAGGATGTCGGCGGGATGCACGAGGATGGCTTGAAGATCCCCTGGAAATGGCCGCCGATCACAGCTGCATCAGACTTTCGCCGCAGCTGTGTCGGCGGGCCCGCGCATCAGGCTTTCAACATCAGGCCTGGGCGGCGAGGACGCGACGCTCCCACGGGCTGATCTCGTCGAAGAAGCTGGTCAGCTCCATGGACTTGGTCGCGCAGTAGCCATCGATGAACTCGTTGCCGAACACCTCGCGGGCCAGTTCGCTGCGTTTGAGACGCTGCATCGCGTCGTACATCGTGCAGGGCAGCAGCAACTCATCCGGCACCTCGAACTCACCCTGGATCGGCGCGGTGGGTTCGAGCGTCTGCTCGATGCCGTGCAGGCCGGCGGCCAGGCTCGCGGCAATGGCCAGGTAGGGGTTGGCGTCGGCGCCGGCCAGGCGGTTCTCCACCCGCCGGGCCACCGGCGCACTGGCCGGAATGCGCAGTCCGGCGGCGCGGTTGTCGTGGGACCAGCAGGCATTGTTCGGCGAGGCGTACGGGTGACACAGGCGCTGGAAGGAGTTCACGTTCGGCGCGAACAGCAGGGTGAAGTCCGCCAGACAAGCCTGCTGGCCGCCGATGAAATACCGGAACGCCGGCGTGGCCTCGCCGCCTGCATCGGTGAAGATGTTGCGGCCGTCGCCATCGACGACGCTCTGGTGGATATGCATCGAACTGCCCGGCGTATGCGCCAATGGCTTGGCCATGCACACCACGATCAGGCCGTGCTTGAGCGCCACTTCCTTGAGCAGATGCTTGAACAGGAAGGTCTGGTCGGCCAGCAGCACCGGATCGCCATGCAGGAAGTTGATCTCGAACTGGGTGGTGCCCATCTCGTGCATGAAGGTGTCGCGCTCCAGACCGACCGCTTCCATGCAGCGGTAGACGTCCTGGAAGAAGGGACGCAGGCCATTGTTGGAGGACACGCTGAAGGCCGAGTGGCCGATCTCGCGGCGCCCATCGAGGCCGACCGGCGCCTGGAAGGCTTCGTTGGCGTCGGGGTTGGGGGCGAAGACGAAGAACTCCAGTTCGGTCGCTACCACCGGGCTCCAGCCGCGCTCGGCGTAGCGCGCGACCACCTGCTTGAGCAGGCCGCGGGTGGACAGGCCGGAAGGCTTGCCGTCGAGTTCCACCGCATCGCAGATGGCGAAGGCGCGGGGTTCGTCGCTCCAGGGCAGACGGTGAATCTGGGTCGGCTCGGCGATCAGGGCGAGGTCGCCATCGTCGCTGCCGTAGTACTTGGCCGGCGGATAACCGCCCATGATGCATTGCAGCAGAACGCCGCGCGCCAGTTGCAGCCGGCGCCCGGTGAGGAAGCCCTCGCCGGTCATCACCTTGCCACGCGGCACCCCGTTGAGGTCGGGGGTGACGCACTCGATCTCTTCCACTCCAGCCAGGCGTTCGGCGAGTGGGTTCGCTAGATCGCTACTCATGACTTCTTATCCTTGTTCTTCTTGTCCTTGTCACAGGACGCCGCGCGAGGTGCGCGAGCCCGTACAAAATACGCACCACGCGTTCGATATTTCAAGCGGGCCGAAGATCGGATATACCTTGCCGGATCGCAGGCAGGACACGTGTAGGAGCGAGCTTGCTCGCGAACCCGCCCGGCTTCCGAGTCGGCGGATGGTCTGTTCGCGAGCAAGCTCGCTCCTACAAGGTGAGTACACGCCAATCAGAACAGATGGGTGAACAGCCAGTAGAGCGAAGCGGAGAGCACGATGGCCGCCGGCAGGGTCAGCACCCAGGCCATCAGCAGGTTGCGGATGGTGCGCATCTGCAGGCCAGAGCCGTTGGCCGCCATGGTGCCGGCCACACCCGAGGACAACACGTGGGTCGTCGACACCGGCAACCCGTACATGTCCGCCGCGCCGATGGTCATCATCGCCACCAGTTCCGCCGAGGCGCCCTGGGCGTACGTCAGGTGGGTCTTGCCGATCTTCTCGCCGACGGTGACCACGATGCGCTTCCAGCCGACCATGGTGCCCAGGCCGAGGGCGATGGCCACGGCGACCTTCACCCAGAGCGGGATGAAGCGGGTCGACTCGTCGATCTTACCCTTGAACGCGGCCAGCTTGCTGGTGGTGTCCGCGTCGAAGTTGCCGACCTTGTCCTTGTCCATCAGGCGGATCGCCTCGCTGGTCAGGTACATGTCGTTACGCACGTTGCCCATGGCTTCGGCCGGCACGCGGGCCAGGCTGCCGTAGCCCTTCACTTCCGCGCCGATGGCGCCGGTCAGCGCCGCCAGGGACGGGATCAGCTCCGGCTTGGCTTCCTTGGTGCGTACGTATTCCGACAGCACCGCACGCGGGTCGGCCGGCGCCGGCTGCGGCGCGGCGCGGACCAACGCCTGCTGGGTAACTTCGGCAACGGCCACGAACTGCACGGTCTGGTCCGCCGGCATGGTGCGGTTCAGCGCGTAGGCCATCGGCAAGGTGCCGACCAGGATCAGCATGATCAGGCCCATGCCCTTCTGCCCGTCGTTGGAGCCGTGGGCGAACGACACACCGGTGCAGGTGAGGATCAGCAGGCCGCGAATCCACCACGGCGGCGGCGTCTTGCCCTTGGGCGCCTTGTACAGCGCGCGGTTCTTCACCAGCAGGCGCAGCGCCAGCAGCAGGAGCGCGGCGCAGACGAAGCCGATCAGCGGCGAGAGCAACAGCGAGTAGCCGACCTTGGTCGCCTGCGCCCAGTCGACGCCGCTGGTGCCGTCGCGGCCGTGCATCAGCGCATTGGCAATACCGACGCCGATGATCGAGCCGATCAACGTGTGCGAGGACGATGCCGGCAGGCCCAGCCACCAGGTGCCGAGGTTCCACAGGATGGCGGCGATCAGCAGGGCGAAGACCATGGCGAAGCCGGCCGAGGAACCGACCTGCAGGATCAGCTCAACCGGCAGCAGGGCGATGATGCCGAAGGCCACTGCGCCGCTGGAGAGCAGCACGCCGAGGAAGTTGAAGCAGCCCGACCAGACCACCGCGAAGTGCGGCGGCAGCGAGTGGGTATAGATGACCGTGGCCACCGCGTTGGCGGTGTCGTGGAAGCCGTTGACGAACTCGAAGCCCAGGGCGATGAACAAGGCGACCCCGAGCAGTAGGAATGGCGTCCAGGTGGTGACCGCGGTGGTGACGTCGTCGACGTCGCGCACCAGGCTCCAGGCCGAGAACAGCAGGCCGACGGCGAGCACGGCGAAGAAGATAAAGGCGGTGATGCGGCCGGGCTTGTGTTCCAGATGGGGCCGTTCTTCGACGACGGGAAGATCGCCGGCGGCCAGGGTATCGGTGGTCATGCTGGGAGTCCGCGTGGAGGGGTGTCCCGGTCATGATCGGCGGGGAATGTTACAAGTTGTGTCTCAGTCCCGGCATCGAACGCTGTAGGAGCGAGCTTGCTCGCGAAGTGCCTGACGCCGCGGCAATCGGCCAGGTTCGCGAGCAAGCTCGCTCCTACGAAAAGCGCTGCCCACCTGGCCTCAGTAAACCTCCGGCACCACGATTTCCCGTGGCGTCGGCGTACGCGAATAATCCTCGTGGCGCTGCCGCGCAGGCAGGATCACCGCCGGGTGCTCGACGTCCTCGTAGGGGATCAGTTTCAGCAGATGGCTGATGCAATTGAGCCGCGCGCGCTTCTTGTCGTCGGCCTGCACCACCCACCAGGGCGCCTCGGCAATGTGGGTGCGATCCAGCATGATTTCCTTGGCCTTGGTGTAAGCCTCCCAGCGGCGGCGCGACTCCAGGTCCATGGGGCTGAGCTTCCACTGCTTGAGCGGGTCGTGGATGCGGCTGAGAAAGCGCAGGTGCTGCTCGTCGTCGGAGATGGAGAACCAGTACTTGATCAACTGGATGCCCGAGCGCGCCAGCATGCGTTCGAACTCCGGCACGCTGCGGAAGAACTCCTCGTACTGCTCGTCGTTGCAGAACCCCATCACCCGTTCCACCCCGGCGCGGTTGTACCAGCTGCGGTCGAACAGGACGATCTCCCCCGCCGCCGGCAGGTGCGAGACGTAGCGCTGGAAGTACCACTGGGTCTGCTCGCGGTCATTCGGCGCGGGCAGCGCGGCGACCCGGCACACGCGCGGATTCAGGCGTTGGGTAATGCGCTTGATCACGCCGCCCTTGCCTGCCGCATCGCGGCCTTCAAAGAGGATCACCACCTTGTGGCCGGTCTTCACCACCCAGCTCTGCAGCTTCACCAGCTCGCCCTGCAGGCGGAACAGCTCGCTGAAGTAACGACGGCGGGCGAGCTTTTCCTCGTCGACGTCGGCGTGCTCGTCGAACAGTTCGTCGAGGTTGCGCACATCTTCCAGCAGTTCCAGTTCCAGCTCTTCATCGCTGTGGTCGAGCAGTTCACGGTGGATGCGGCGGATCACGGATTCATTGGTCAGGGGCATGGCGGCGGCCTACGCGTCGGGGCTTTGCCGCCAGACTAGGGGCGCTCGGTGTCAGGCTGGTGACAGCGGTCGCCCTGTAGGAGCGAGCTTGCTCGCGAACCGCACAACTCCGGGGTGGGGGCCGGAGAACACTGTTCGCGAGCAAGCTCGCTCCTACAAAAGCACTCCGGCTACCGATGTTCCTCTACTGCTCGCGCAACTCCATCACCTTCAACTCCGGATCAGCCTTGATCTGCTCGTCGGTAAACGGCAACTCAGGCCATTGCTGCCGGGCGAAAAGCTCCGTCTGGTCCCGATGATGCGGCGAGCTCGGCTCGCTGGACTGCGAGAACGCCAGCAACCCACGCGCCTTCGGCCCGTCGGCGGTGAAGTCCACCAACTGGATATAGCTGCTGCCACTGAGCACACGGTAATGGTCGCCCTGCCACTCCGAGGTGATGGCGTTGTACACGCCCTCGTTGCCGGTGCCGCCAGGGATGCCCAGCGGGTTGGCGACATCGCCGGTCAGTTGCAGCTCGCCCCACTTCTCGTCCGCGCGGATGCGGCGGCCGTCGATCTCCTGCGCGGCCGCTACCAGCGCCTGCTGCGCCTGCTGGCGTACCTCCGGCTTGTCCAGGGCGATACCCGAAGGCGTGGCCAGCGGCAGCTTGGGATCGAAGGGCAGGCGCCAACCACCGTCGATCGTCAGGAAGCGCGCGACAAAGGCCTGGAAGTAGGCGAAGCCCGGATTGCTGTCGAGGTTGACGTGACGGTCCCACGAACCCAGCGCTGCGCAGGCCGCCTCGGTGCCCGCGGTGGCCGGCTTGCACAGTTGCAGCAGGTCGTCGAGAAGCATGTCGGCAACGTAGACGCGGTTGTCGGTGACCATCTTCTGCAGATCGTCCGGACCGATCTTGCCATCTCCCTTCAACCGCTCCAGGGCGAAGCGCGCACGGGCGCTGACCGGAACCGAATCGCGACTCACCAGTGGCGAGAAGCCGGTCAGCGGCTGCGCCGGGTTGCTCATCCAGGCACTGTCGTTGGAGTTCTGCACGAAGTCCTCGCGCGCAAGCGCCGGCATCTGCTCCGGCGGCGTCAGCCCGGCGTGACGGCTCCCCGGCGCGCTCGACCAGTTGCACGCGCGGCGCCCGCCCTGCAGCACCGGCAAGCCCTGGAACTCGGTAATGGCGCAGTCGGCCAGTTGCTGCTGGCTCAGGTACGGCACCACCGACTGGTTGAGGTAGAGCACGTTGCCCTCGGCGTTGGTGGCCAGGGTGTTGACCCAGGGAATGCCCTGCACATGCTCGATGCTGTCACGCAACTCATCCAGGCTGCGCGCGTGATCGATGGCGTACCACTGCTGCAGCACGCGGTCGTTGCCCAGGTTGGCGTCGCGCACTGCGAAGGCTTCGCTGGCGTTCCAGGGGAATTTTCCCGGCACGCTGAGCAGCGGGCCGTACTCGGACTCGTACAGCGTATGGCTGCGCACGCCCACGCGGCCGTTGGGTTCCAGCACGCGAACGCGCAGGGTGATTTCCTTCAGCGGCCGCGACTGGCCATCGACGCGATAGCTGTGCGGGTCCTGCGGATCGAGGTCGAGGCGGTACAGGGTGAAGTGGCTGGAGGTATCCACCGTGTGGCTCCAGGCCACGTCCTTGCTGAAACCGATATTCACCAGCGGCATGCCGGGCAGCGACGCGCCCATCACGTCGAGCTGGCCGGGAATGGTCAGGTGCATCTGGTAGAAGCGCAACGCCCCGAACCAGGGAAAGTGCGGGTTGGCCAACAGCAGGCCGTTGCCGTCCGCCGAGCGCTCGCTACCCACGGCGACGGCGTTACTGCCGTGGTCGCGGTGGAAGTTTTCGCGACGCTGCATCGCCGCCAGCACCTCGCCGTCACTGACCACCGATGTGCTCGCCTGCCCCGGCGGCGTGGCCGCCATCATGGCCTCGGCGAACTGTCCGGCGCCGGCTTGCACCAGCAAGCGACGGGTCAGGCGCAGCAGGTCGTCGGCCTCCAGCGGGCGCAGCCAGGCCTTGCCCGCGCACTGCGTGCCGGCGGCCTGGGTGTCCCACAGCCAGCGGTTGTAGCCGGCCGCGTAGCCATCGAGAAGGTCGCGGATCGGCTGCGGCTGCGCACTGCGCAGGCGGCGCAGCGATTCGTTGTCGTTGAGCCAGGTGTAGAAGAAGTCCGAAGGCAGGTTGCCGATGCCGGCGGAGGATTTGCCCTCCACGCCGAAGTAACGCGAACGCTCTCCGCGCGCAGTGAGGACTTCCTCGGCCAGCAGGCAGGCGTTGTCGCGGGCGTAGGCGTAGCCGATGCCATAGCCCAGGCCCAGTTCGTCCCTGGCCTGGATGTGCGGAATGCCGTAACGGGTCCAGCGGATCTGCGCCTCGAGTTCGGCGCCATAGGCCAGCGCGGGCAGTCCGGTAGCCAGCAGGCTGCCGGCCACGGCGGCCAGTCGGAAGGTCTTGCTCATTGATTCCCTCAATGCTCGGATGACGGCCGGATGCCCGGCCAGGGGCACTCGGCCGCGCCGCTTGCGCGGTGCCGGTGCAAGGGTTGGATGGCGGCTCACGCCGGCCAATGCAGTGCGCTGAAGGTCATCGCGCCGCGCCTTCCGAGGCACGCGTGCAGGCAGGTTGCTGAGGACATGGATTCTCCTTTTCTTGTTGGGCGCCTCACGAAAAATGGCGATGCGCCTCTTGAGGGCAACGGATGGGAAGCGCGCGAAATTAACCCGCAACCGATGGCAATCGGCCACACCAGGAGGCTCTATCTCGCGGCTTTCGCCCATTGCAGAGGCGTCGCGGGCGGTTCGACTTCAGGGCGCCGGGAGGGTTCCGGACTGACGTTTCCAACGACCGGGCGACTGCCCCGTCCAGCGCTGGAAGGCCCGGGAAAAACTCGCCGCCTCGGCGTACCCCAGGCACTGGGCTATGCCGTGCAGATCCATGCGCGATTCGCGCAGAAGCCGCTCGGCCAAGCGCTGTTTGATGCCGTCATTGAGCACCTGCAGGCTTTGCCCCTCCTCTGCGAGACGCCGTTGCAGCGTGCGCTCGGAAAGCCCCATGCGTGCGGCCACCGCCGCCGCACCGAGCAGGCTGGCGGAATCGCCCAACAGCAATTGCTGGACCTGCCGCGCAGTCGGTGTGCTGGCCAGGGTCAATGCCAGTTCTCCACAGAGGCGTTCGCAGAGTTGCTCACCGCTGTCGCGGGCGCTGATCTGCGCTTGCGGCAGCGGCGCCTGCAAGTCTTCCAGGGCAAAGAGCATGGCGTTGCGCGGCGCATCGAACACCGGCTCGATGCCGAAAGTGTCGAGGAACGGCGAGATGTCCGCGGGTGCCGCGCTGCGCAACTCAATGGCCAGCGGCTGCAAGGATCGCTGGAGTAGCTCGCCGGAAAGTTGCCAGCACCCGGCAATGCCCCGCTCCACCACGAAGGCGCGGGCATCCTCGGGCAACACGCGGTCGTCGTACACCAGCCAAAGCCCGCGAGCCTCCGTCTCGCTGCTCACCGGGCAGAGCGTCAGCGCCAGGCTCTGGAAGCGGCCGAAGGTCTCGAAGGCTTCCTCCAAGGTGCGGCTGGCAAGCATGGTGAATCCCAGCAGCCCCAACGAGGTGAGGTGATAGCGCCGTCCCGTCGCCAACCCAAGACCGGGACGGCTGACCCGCTGCAGCAGATTGCGAATCACCGCCAGTTCCTGCCAGGCCTGGATGCGCCCGGCGCGCGCCTGCAGGTCGGCCAGGGCGATGGCGCTGCCCACCAGGCAATCGTCCGCAGCGATGCCTTCGTCCCGGGCGCTGTCGAGCAGGTACTGCACTCCGGTGATTTCGCGGGTCTGGCGCCAGTCCATCAAGAATGCCTCGCTGACCGTTGCATGGCGGAGAAAGTCAATTTTTGGCGGGCTTGATCATGGAAGAAAGTGACGGCGCTGACCATGCTTCAGGTGCCAATAACACTCACAAGAGGCTTCCCCATGTTCGAGTTCTTCTACGCGCTGCCGAGCCAGAACCGCGCCGCCGAGTACAAGCACTTCCGCATCGTCCCGGCCACCGGCGCGATCGGTGCGGACGTCAGCGACGTCGACCTGACCACGCTGGACGAAGCCGGCTACGCCGAGCTGCGCCAGGCGCTGCTGGCGCACAAGGTGCTGTTCATCCGCGGGCAGAATCTCAGCGTGGAGAGCCTCGAAGCCGTCACCCTGCGCTTTGGCGAATTTGGCCGCGAACCCTATGTGGTCGGCATGGAGGACCACCCGCATGTGGTGCGGGTGGTGAAGGAAGCCAACGAGAAGACCCCGGTGGTGTTCGGCGGCGCCTGGCACAGCGACTGGTCGTTCCAGGAGCGCCCGCCGGCCTTCACCCTGCTCTACGGCCATGACATCCCGCCGTTCGGCGGCGACACCCTCTACGCCAACCTGGCGCTGGCGTACGAATGGCTGTCACCGAAACTGCGCGCGCAACTGGAAACCCTCGACGCCATCCACAGCCCCGAACGCGCCTACGGCGCCGAGGCCAAGCACAACGACCTGATGGAAAACATGGCGGTGCGCTATGGCAGCCACGACGGCGAAGTGCGCTCGCACCCGCTGGTAACCAAACACCCGGAGACCGGCAAGAAAGTCCTCTACATCAACCCGGCCTACACCAGCGGCATCAAGGGCATGCGCCCGGCCGAGTCGCAGCCGCTGCTGGACTACCTGTTCGGCATCGCCACCCAGCCGGCCTTCACCTGCCGCATGCGCTGGAGCGCCGGCACCCTGGCGATCTGGGACAACCGCAGCACCTGGCACTACCCGGTGTCGGACTACCACGGCATGCGGCGGGAGATGTATCGCACCACCGTGGTGGGCGAAATCCCCAGCCGCTGACGTACGGCGCTTCGCTTTTCGTAGGAGCGGGCTTGCTCGCGAACGGTGCTTCCCGGCGACTCCGAAGCGAAGCGGTTCGCGAGCAAGCTCGCTCCTACAGTCTCGTGACTGCGTCGGGGCGGATAACCTGGGACAGGTTATCCGCCCTACGGAAATCGTCGCCGCTACCACTCCGCCCCGAACCGCCCAGCCTGCTCGCGCAACATCCCCCGCAGCAACTGTGCAGCAGGTGAGAGATAAGCCCCTTCCCGCACCGCCAGGCCAATCGTCCGCGTCAGCGTCGTCTCGGCCAACTGTACCTCGCGCAGCTGGTCCATGCCGTGCCCGCCGGCCAGCGCCTCGCGCGCGATGAAGCTGAGCAGGCGGGTGCGGGCGATCAGGTTGGGCAGCATGGGGATCGCATTGGTCTCGATCTGCACCTGCGGCATGGGCAACTGGTGAGCCTGGAAGGTGGCATCCATCCAGCGCCGCGACGACACCCCGGTGGCCGGCAGCACCCAGCGATAACGGCAGAGGTCGGCCATGGCTACGGGTGCGTCGAAGATCGGATGGTCACGACTGGCAACCACCACTACCTGGTCCTGCAGCAGCGGCTCGCTGCTCAGTTGCGGGTCGTCGACGATTCGCGAGCAGATCGCCATGTCCAACCGCCCGCTGCGCAACGCCTCGCGCAACACATCGTCCTGCCCCAGCACCAGACTCATGGTGACATCCGGCGCGCGGGCCAGCAGGTCTTCGGTCAAGCGCGGCAAAAGGTACTCGGCCATGGTCGCCGCGCAGCCGAGTCGGATATTGCCCACCACCCCACTAGCGAAATCGCGCACCTCGCGGCGGGTTTCCTCGATGTCCTGACGCAATTGCCTGGCACGTTGCAGCATCAATTCGCCGGCCGGTGTCAGTCGAATCCGTCGGCCATCGCGCTGGAACAACCGCGCACCCAGGGATTCCTCCAGGCGCTGGATACTCTTGGTCAGTGCCGGTTGGCTACGTCCCAGGCGCTCGGCGGCGCGGCCCAGGTGGCCGAGCTCGGCGATGGTTTCGAAATAGGCGAGATCGCGCAGGTCCATGGTGGCCAACCGATAAATTTCAGGAATGGATTCATGACTATTAGAAAATAGACTTGATCGATCCGGCTACCGATAATTTTTCCGTCTTCCCCCGCCCGGAGCCGTCCGTGTCCAGCCGCCCAGCCCTCTCCACCGCCCGCATCCCCGTCAGTCTGCAATGGCTGGCCCTGGCGCTCGGGGCTGGAGGCGCCGGGCAGTTGCTAGGCTGGCTCGGCATCCCCGCCGCGCTGTTCCTCGGCCCCATGCTGGTGGCCATCGCCTTTGGTGTCAGCGGCGCGGAAATCCGTCTGCCACGCAGCGCCTTCCGTCTCAGCCAGGGCTGCATCGGCCTGCTGGTTGCCCATGCGATGAGCTGGTCGGTGCTGCAGGCGATGGTCGCTTCCTGGCCGCTGATGCTCAGCGCCACGGTGCTCACCGTGCTGCTCTCCGCCGCCGTCAGCTACGCCATGGTGCGCTTCGGCGGTATCCCCGGCAGCACCGCTGCCTGGGGTACCGCACCGGGTGGCGCCGCGGCGATGGTGTCGATGGCCGAAGCCAACGGCGCCGATCCGCGCGTGGTCGCCACCATGCAGTACGTGCGGGTGGTCTGCGTGGTCATGGCCGGTGCCCTGGCCGGGCGGCTCCTGGGCATCGAAGGCGGCGGCTCGGTAGCGCACAGCACGCCGATCATCGATACCGCAACGTTGCCCGATCTGATCAACTGCCTGCTGCTGATCTTCGTCTGCACCACCGCTGGCGCAAAGTTACCGGCCGGGCCGCTGCTGGTGCCGCTGGTGGCCGGTGCCGTGCTGCAGCTCACCGGCGTACTGCACATCACCCTGCCGCACTGGTTGCTGGCCACCGCCTACGGCGTGATCGGCTGCTACATCGGCCTGCGCTTCGACCGCGAAAGCCTGGCCTATGTCGGCCGCCACCTGCCGGCCATGATCGTCAGCGCAGTCGGGCTGATCGTCAGTTGTGCGCTGTTCGCCTGGGCGCTTGCGGCCATCACCGGGATGGACTTCCTTTCCCTTTACCTCGCCACCAGCCCCGGCGGCCTGGACGCCATGGCGATCATCGCGGTGGATACCCACTCCGACGTCGGCCTGGTGCTCGCGATGCAGACACTGCGGCTGTTCGTGGTGTTGTTCACCGGGGTGTGGGTGGCGCGCCAAGTCGTACGCCTGAGCCACGTCTGACCTGTAGGAGCGAGCTTGCTCGCGAACCGCCCAACCTTGTAGCTGCCGGCTGACGCCATTCGCGAGCAAGCTCGCTCCTACAAAGTGCGCCCATCCGGGATCTTGTGCCGGCGAACCCACCCCCGCTAAGGTCGTCGCTCGTTATCGAGCGAGCCCGTCATGGATAGCCTTCGCCACCACCCCATCCGCTTCCACGTCACCCACTGGAGCGACGACCCGTTCAGCCGTGGCGCCTACAGCAGCCTGCTGCCCGGCGGCACACCGGAACATCGGCGCAGCCTCGGCGAAGTGCTGGACGGCAAGCTGGTGCTGGCCGGCGAGGCCTGCAATCCCGTCGCTCCGGCCATGACCCATGGCGCCTGGAACGACGGCCTGCGCGCCGCCCGAATCGCCATCGAAGCCGGCGCCCGCCGCGTGCTGGTGATCGGCGCGGGATTCGCCGGCCTGGCCGCGGCGCGGCACCTGCGGGAGGCCGGCATCGAGTGCGTGGTGCTGGAAGCCCGCGACCGCCTCGGTGGGCGCGTCCACAGCATTGCCCTGGGCCCGGTTTGGGTGGACGAAGGCGCCGCCTGGCTGCAACAGTTCAACGACAACCCCCTGGCCATCCATGCCCGGCAGCTTGGCCTGCCGTTGCGGGAAACCGATTTCGGCCAACCCCTGGCCGCGGCAGCGGATGGCACGCTGCCCGACATCGATGCTGCCTGGGAGGCCCTGCGCGCGGGGATCGACCGCAGCCTGCCGCTGGCCGATGGCGTGGCGCGCTATCTCGAATCACGTGATGAAGCTGTCCGCCGCGCCACTCGCTTCGCCCTGGACGCCAACCTGATCCTGGAGGCCTGCCTGCCGCTGGAATCGTTGTCGGTCGATGCACTCGACGAAGAAGGTGTCGGCGCCGGCGACCGCTTCCTGCCGCAGGGGTATTCACAGCTGGTCGCGCATCTTGCCGAAGGGCTGGATATCCGCCTCAACCGGCCGGCGACCGCCATCGACTGGTCTGGCGATCAGGTGCGAGTGGCGGATGAAAGCGCCGACTTCTGCATCTGCACCGTGCCCATCGGCGTACTGCGCGATATTCACTTCAATCCGCCTTTGCCACCCGCGCAGCAGAATGCGCTCGACCACCTGGGCATGGGGCAACTTGAGAAAGTCGTGCTGCAATTCGACGAGCGCTGGTGGCCGGTTTCGCCGTCGGGTTACCTGCGCTGGTACGACACGCCGGCCAGCTTCGGTGAGTGGCTGGACCTCACCGACGCCGTAGGTACACCGACCGTTGCCGGGCTGATCGCGGCGGATGCACTGGAGCGGGTGTTTGCCGGGCGCAGCGACGAGGAGATTGCGCTCGTGGCCTGTGAAGCTTTGCAGGCATGGGCAGACGCCCTACGGAGATTGTAGGAGCGAGCTTGCTCGCGAACAGCATCCCTCGAAGTGACAGTGCTTGGCGGTTCGCGAGCAAGCTCGCTCCTACAGGTACGTGCCGGGCGTCGCCCGCCAGAAGCAGTTGAGATTTGCAAACCAGCACCGGCCGGCAAAGAGCGAGCCCACGGCAGCGGTTACAACCCCTCCAGCGTCAGGTCGACCAACCGCTCGACATACGCCACCTCCAGCTCCTCGCCGGAAAACAGGATGCGGTACACCAGCGGCGCCATCAGACGATCGACGATGCGGTCGACCTGCGGCAACTTCCATGAACGTGGTGCGCTGATGGCAAGCTTCTATGTGCTGAGCTACCTGGCCTTCAGCGTGCCGGCGATTCTTGCCGGGCTGGCGATCCAGCGCTACGGCCTGATCGCCACCACCAACGGCTATGCGAGCCTGCAGATTCTCGCGGCCTCGCTGGTCCTGCTGCTGTCCTTGCGCACGCCCGCCGCACAGAAGGCGCAGGCCTGAGTCAGGCCGCCTCGCGGGCTCGCAGGAAGTCGTAGAGCCCGCGCACCGCCGGCTGCTCCAGCGCCTGGGCGGAATGGCAGAGGCCAATGCGGCGTACGGGTAGGGGAAGATTCAGGCTCCCACTCCGAACTGCCGGAGCGCCGCTCAGCAGCGAGGCGGGCAGGATGGCTGCGCCCAGACCGGCGTTGGTCAGCCGAAGGGCAAGATTCAGCGTGCTGGCCTGCGCTACCACGGGTGCGCTGCCATAGGCCGTCATCAGTCGCTGGTGGGACGGGTGCGACGGGCAGGTGATCCATGCGTCGACCTGTGCACGTCCGTCACCTGGCGGCAGCGCCAGCACGTAGGGGTCGTCCCAGACCGGGACGAAAAGCTCGTCTTCGCAACAGAACTCCTCCGCTGCCAGCCGAGCATCCCCCACACAACCTTCTTCCAGATGCAGCTGCAGGTTCGGGATCGCCTGCTGCACCAGGCCGACGAAACTCTCCACCTGCCCGGCGCTGATGTCCCCTTCCACGCCCAGGTGCAGTGGCTGTCGCTCCGACGACTGGCGGAACAGGTTGCGCAACCCGTCCGCCTCGGCGAGCAAGGCACGGGCGCGCGGGTACAGGGTACGTGCCGCTTCGCTGACATCCACGCCGCGTGGCTGGCGCACGAACAGCTCGGTGCCCAGGCTCTCCTCCAACTGGCGCACGGTAGCGGACAGCGTGGGCTGGCTGACGAACAGGCGCTGCGCAGCGGCGGTGATGTTGCGCTCCTCGAAGACCGCGACGAAGGCGGCGAGCTGTCGAATATCCATAGGAAATCCCGATGCCAGACACAGGAATAAGCCATTTTTCAGGCGAATTATTGCTAAATATACTTCACTGCATCGTTTAGGCATCCAGATTTTCGATTGCAGGAGAACCACCATGAGCAAGCCCCTGATCATCGTCACCGGCGCCAGTTCCGGTATCGGCGAAGCCACCGCCCGCCTCTTCGCCGAGCAGGGCCACCCCCTGCTGTTGCTGGCCCGGCGCATTGACCGACTGGAAGCGCTGAAGCTGCCCAACGCGCTGTGCCGAGCAGTGGACGTGACCGACCGCGAGGCGCTGCTGGCTGCCGTGGCGGATGCCGAGAAGCGCTTCGGGCCAGCCGACGCGCTGGTGAACAATGCCGGCGTGATGCTGCTGGGCAATATGGTCGAGCAGGACCCGGCCGAGTGGGAGCGCATGCTCGACGTCAACGTGAAGGGCCTGCTCAACGGTGTGCACGCCGTGCTCAAGGGCATGGTCGAGCGCAACCAGGGCACCGTGATCAATGTCAGCTCGGTGGCTGGGCGCAAGACTTTCCCCAACCATGTCGCCTACGTTGGTACCAAGTTCGCGGTGCACGCGATCTCCGAAAACCTGCGAGAGGAAGTCGCGGCGCATAACGTCCGCGTCGTCACCATCGCCCCCGGCGCGGTGGAGACCGAACTGCTCAGCCACACCACCGACGAGGCGATCAAGAGCGGCTACCAGGACTGGAAGCGCGAGATGGGCGGCAAGGTGCTCAGCGCCGAGGACGTGGCCAACGCCATCGGCTACGCCTACAACCAGCCACAGGGCGTGTGCATTCGCGAGATCGTGCTGGCGGCGACGCGGCAGCAGGCGTGATCGGCGCCAGGCCCGCCCAGCCCTCCCCTTGAGGGAGGGGCCCAGGCATTTGCAGGAGCGGACTCCGTTCGCGATCGGCTGATCCCATCGCCAGGATCATCCGCAGAGCGGCGATTACACATCGCGGACTGAGTCCACTCCTACGCACCAATCAACCGATCTGGCGCGCTGCCCAGCGGCGGTACTGCTTGGCCCGGCGCAACGTGCGCCATTGCTCCATCACCAAGGTGCGCCACGGCGAGGCCTGCGGGTTGGGCGCGCGGCGGGCGCCGATGCGGTGCAGCTGCAGCTTGACCAGCGCCATGTAGGCCAGCGCCGCCAACGGCTTGGAGCGCCAGCGGATCGCCGGTAGCTGTGGTTGGGTCTGGCTGCCGCGCTGCCAGTGCAGAACCAGCTGCGGCTCCAGCGCCAGGGCGGTGCCGATACCGACCATCTCCAGCCCGCTATCCAGCACCTGCTCCGCCACCGGCAGACGACGGATGCCGCCAGTCACCATCAGCGGCATGCGCGCCGCTTTGCGCATCTCGCGGGCGAACTCGAGGAAGTAAGCCTCCCGCGCCAGGGTGCGGCCATCGCGGGCATCGCCCTGCATGGCCGGCGCCTCGTAGCTGCCGCCGGAGAGCTCGACCAGGTCGACCTGTTCGTCGTTCAACCACTCGATCACCTGGCACGCATCACTGGCGTCGAAGCCGCCGCGCTGGAAATCGGCGGAGTTGATCTTCACCCCCACGCAAAACGCCGGCGACACCTCGGCACGGACAGCGCGAACGACCTCCAGCAACAGGCGCGCGCGATTTTCCAGCGAGCCTCCCCAGCGGTCCTGGCGCTTGTTGGCCAGCGGCGAGAGGAACTGGCTGAGCAGGTAGCCGTGCGCTGCATGGATCTGCACGCCGGTGAAACCGGCCTGTTCAGAAAGCTTTGCAGCGCGGACGAAGCGCCGAATCACCTCGGCGATATCGTCCTCGGTCATCTCGCGGGCAACAGCAAACAGCTTGGAGAACTTGCCCATCTCCAGCGGCACAACCGAGGGCGCAATGGCCCCCTGGCCGAGGTTGGTCTGCACCTGGCGACCGGGATGGTTCAACTGCAACCAGAACTGCGCGCCGCGGGAACGACCGATGCGCGCCCATTCGCGGAAGCGCTCCAGATGGCGGTCGTTTTCCAGCACCACGCCGCCGGGGCCGGTCATGGCGCGGCCGTCGATCATCACGTTGCCGCTGAGGATCAGGCCGACGCCGCCATCCGCCCAGGCCTGGTAAAGGCGCAGCAGCTCGGCCGAGGGCGCCTGGTCGGCGTCGGCCATATTCTCTTCCATGGCGGCCTTGGCGATACGATTGGGGACTTCGCCGCCGTTGGGCAGGCGCAGGGGCTGGAAAGGCGACATGAGGCGACTCCGAGGTTGTGGTGCCAGCAAGGCTAAGTTTAAAGTTCACTTCAAGGTCAAGCCCCTTTCGGAGCCCAGCATGAAAATCGGTGAACTGGCCAACCTCAGCGGCCTCGCTCCCTCGCGCATCCGCTTCTACGAAGCCAGCGGGCTGATCGCCCCGGCGCGGCGCCTGGCCAACGGCTACCGCGCCTACCCGCCGGAGACCCTCGACCTGCTGGAGATCATCCGCAGCGCCCAGCAGACCGGCTTCAGCCTGGAGGAAATCCGCAACCTGCTGCCGCACTCCAATCCCATCGAGAACGGCCACGGCGAACTGGTCGCTGGCCTGCGCCGCAAGGTTGCGGAAATCGAAGCGATGGAGCAGCAGTTGCGGCAGAACCGCGAGCGCTTGCTGGCGGTGATCGACGGGATCGAGAACAAGCCCGAGGGCATGGGCTGTGCAGCGAATGCCGAGCGCATGCTGGCGGAAATTCGCGAACGCAAGGCGCGGCGCTGATACAGAACCTGTAGGAGCGAGCTTGCTCGCGAACGGTACTCCCAGGCCACTCCGGCGCGAAGCGGTTCGCGAGCAAGCTCGCTCCTACGAAAAGCCGCTGGCAGCCGATTGCTTCTTTCGGCTCGCGTAGGAGCGGACTCCGTCCGCGATCGATTCCCGGCAACGCTGAGCTGGCCGGTTGGACATCGCGGACAGAGTCCGCTCCTACATCACTTCCAACCCTCTAGGCGCAAGGTCGCGCGCACCAGGCGCTGCTCCTCCTGTTCGATCTCCCGCAGGTTGTCCCTGACGCCGTGGATATGTTCGCGGGCGGCACGCTGCGCCTGCTCCGGCTGGCGTTCGCAGATGGCGCGATACAGCCGCGCGTGCTGGCGGTCGATCTGGCGCTTCTGTGGTGGCCGGTTGTAGAGGTTGTTCACCGAGGCGAACACGGTGCTGAGCATCAGTTCATTGAGCGACTGCAGCGTGTGCACCAGCACCGGGTTGTGCGAGGCCTCGCTGATCGCCTGGTGGAAGGCGTGGTCGCGCCGGGCATGCTCGCGTGGGTCCAGCGGTTGCGGCTCGTCGAAAGCCGAGTGCATCTCCTCGAACCGCCGGCCGATCAGCAACAGGTCGACATCCGTGGCGCGCAAGGCGGCCAGCCGGGCAGACTCCCCTTCCAGCAGCGCGCGCACCTCCAGCAAGTCATAGAGCGTGCGCGGCTGCGAGCGGAACAGGTGCATCAGCGGTGAGACGTCGTCGGCGCCGGTCAGGTCTGCAACGAATGAACCCCGCCCCTGCTCGGTATCGACGATGCCGCGCCCGCGCAACGCACGCAGCCCCTCACGCAATGCCGAGCGCGAACAGCCGAGCTTCTCCACCAGGCGCCGTTCCGACGGTAGCGCCTGGCCGACCTTGAGCACGCCATCGACGATCAGGCGCTCGATCTTTTCCGCCACCTGATCGGCGACGCGCTGCTTGCCCTGCGGGTAAGTCGTCATCACAGCTCTCCACAACTGGTAGGACCAGTGCCTCTTCGCCCGTCCTGTCGCCAAGAACCCTAGCTGCGAGGACAGGGCCTTTCCAGCGTACCGGCACTCAATAACTGGTCGGACCAGTGTGAAATCCGATGGACGCCTGCGAAGCGGCGGCCGCATGTTCACGGCGCTGTGGCTCAAGAAGCCCGCCTGACGGGCTCATCCAATAACAAGATCAGAGCACCGTGGCCCATGAATATCCTCTTTGACGAGCGCGTCGACGGCGCGCTGCCCACCGTCGACAAATCCGCCCTGCTGGCCGAACTGCGAACGGCACTGCCCGACCTCGAACTCCTGCACACCGCCGAAGACCTCAAGCCCTACGAATGCGACGGACTCTCTGCCTATCGCACCGTGCCGATGCTGGTGGCGCTGCCCGAACGCATCGAGCAGGTGCAGGCGCTGCTCAGGCTCTGCCATGCGCGCAAGGTGCCGGTGGTGGCGCGCGGCGCGGGCACCGGGCTCTCCGGAGGCGCGCTGCCGCTGGAGAAAGGCATCCTGCTGGTGATGGCGCGCTTCAACCGCATCCTTGAGGTAAACCCGCAGGGCCGCTTCGCCCGTGTGCAGCCCGGCGTGCGCAACCTGGCGATCTCCCAGGCCGCTGCCCCGCATGGCCTGTACTACGCGCCCGACCCGTCCTCGCAGATCGCCTGTTCCATCGGCGGCAACGTCGCCGAGAATGCCGGCGGCGTGCATTGCCTGAAGTACGGCCTGACCGTGCATAACCTGCTCAAGGTGGACATCCTCACCGTCGAAGGCGAGCAACTGACGCTGGGCAGCGATGCCCTCGACAGCCCCGGTTTCGACCTGCTGGCACTGTTCACCGGCTCCGAGGGCATGCTCGGCATCGTCACTGAAGTCACCGTCAAACTGCTGCCACGCCCGCAGGTGGCGCGGGTCCTGCTGGCCAGTTTCGATTCAGTGGAAAAGGCCGGCCGCGCGGTGGCCGACATCATCGCCGCCGGCATCATCCCCGGCGGGCTGGAGATGATGGACAACCTGTCGATCCGCGCCGCCGAGGACTTCATCCACGCCGGCTACCCGGTGGACGCCGCCGCCATCCTGCTGTGCGAACTGGACGGCGTGGAGGCGGACGTGCAGGACGACTGCGCGTGCGTCGATGGCGTGCTGCGCGCGGCCGGCGCCACCGACGTGCGGCTGGCCTGCGACGAAGCCGAGCGCGTGCGCTTCTGGGCTGGGCGCAAGAACGCCTTCCCGGCGGTCGGGCGCATCTCGCCGGACTACTACTGCATGGACGGCACCATCCCGCGTCGCGAGCTGCCGCGCGTGCTGCACGGCATCGCCGAGCTGTCGGAGGAATTCGGCCTGCGCGTGGCCAACGTGTTCCACGCCGGCGACGGCAACATGCACCCGCTGATCCTCTTCGATGCCAATGTGCCCGGCGAGCTGGAGCGCGCCGAGGCCATCGGCGGCAAGATCCTCGAACTCTGCGTGGCAGTGGGCGGCAGCATCACCGGCGAGCACGGCGTAGGGCGCGAGAAGATCAACCAGATGTGCGCGCAGTTCAACAGTGACGAGCTGACCCTGTTCCATGCAGTAAAGGCGGCGTTCGACCCGGACCGCCTGCTCAACCCCGGCAAGAACATCCCGACCCTGCACCGCTGCGCCGAGTTCGGCGCAATGCACGTGCATCACGGACAGTTGCCCTTCCCCGACCTGGAGCGCTTCTGATGGCCGACGCCAGCGCGGACCTGCTCGAACAGGTGAACCAGGCACTCAGCGCGCGAACGCCGTTGCGCATTCGTGGCGGCGACAGCAAAGCCTTCCTCGGCCGCCCGGTCAGCGGCGTGGAACTGGATACTCGCGCCCACAGCGGCATCGTCAGCTACGACCCGACCGAACTGGTGCTGACCGCCCGCGCGGGCACGCCGCTGGCGGAGATCGAAGCGGCGCTGGACGAGGCCGGGCAATTGCTGCCCTGCGAGCCGCCGAGATTCAGCGGCGCCACGTTCGGCGGCATGGTTGCGGCCGGGCTTTCCGGCCCGCGCCGGCCCTGGTCCGGCTCGGTGCGCGACTACGTGTTGGGCACGCGGCTGATCACGGGCCACGGCAAGCTGCTGCGCTTCGGTGGAGAGGTGATGAAGAACGTCGCCGGCTACGACCTGTCCCGTTTGCTCGCCGGCAGTTTCGGTTGCCTTGGCGTCATCACCGAAGTGTCGATGAAGGTCCTGCCCAAGCCACGGATGTGCGCCAGCCTGCGCCTGGAAATGGACATCCACCAGGCGCTGGGCGAACTCGCCGAATGGGGCGCACAACCGATTCCGATCACCGCCGCCTGCCATGACGGCAGCGCGCTGCACCTGCGCCTGGAGGGTGGCGAAGGCTCGGTGTGTTCTGCACGGCTGCGCCTGGGTGGCGAGGAAATCGACAGCAGCTACTGGCAGAACCTGCGCGAACAGCGCCTGGGCTTCTTTGCCAGCCCCGGCACGCTCTGGCGGCTGTCGCTGCCCAACGCCACGCCGGCACTTTCGTTGCCGGGCGAACAGCTGATCGACTGGGGCGGCGCACAGCGCTGGCTGAAGTCCGACGCGGACGCCGAGCTGATCCGCCACAGCGTCGCCGAAGTCGGCGGCCATGCCATGCGCTGCACGCCGGGCGACGACAGCTTCCACCCACTGCCCGCCGCGCTGCTGCGTTATCACCGGAGCCTCAAGCAACAGCTCGACCCGCAAGGCATCTTCAACCCCGGCCGGATGTACAGGGAACTCTGATGCAAACCAACCTGAGCGAACAGGCCAAGCGCCTGCCACGCGCCGAGGAAGCCGAGCGCATCCTGCGCTCCTGCGTGCACTGCGGCTTCTGCACAGCCACCTGCCCGACCTACCAGTTGCTGGGCGACGAGCTGGACGGCCCGCGCGGGCGCATCTACCTGATCAAGCAAGTGCTCGAAGGTGCCGAGCCCAGCACCAGCACCCGTGAGCACCTGGACCGCTGTCTGAGCTGCCGCAACTGCGAGACCACCTGCCCTTCCGGTGTGGATTACCACAACCTGCTGGACATCGGCCGCGCGGTGGTCGAACAGCAGGTGCCGCGCACGTTCAGCGAGCGCGTGATGCGTCGCAGCCTGCGCGTTGTGGTGCCGAATGCGGCGCTGTTCAGCGCACTGGCCAAGGCCGGGCGGACCTTCCATCCGCTCCTGCCGCAGAGCCTGCAAAGCAAGCTGCCGCGCTACCCACATCCGCCGGTTGAACGCCCGAAGCCGCGCCACACGCGGCGCATGCTGATGCTCGAAGGTTGCGTGCAGCCCGCGCTGTCGCCCAACACCAATGCCGCCGCCGCGCGGGTGCTGGATCGCCTGGGCATCAGTGTGATCCCGGCGGCGGATGCTGGCTGCTGTGGCGCGGTGGACTATCACCTCAATGCCCAGGCCGATGGGCTGGACCGCGCCCGGCGCAACATCGACGCCTGGTGGCCATCCATCGAAGCCGGCGCCGAGGCCATCGTGCAGACGGCCAGCGGTTGCGGCGCCTTCGTTCGCGACTACGGCCATCTGCTGGAGCGCGACGTGCAGTACGCGGCGAAGGCCCGGCGGGTCAGCGAACTGTCCCGCGACCTGTCCGAAGTGCTGCGCGACGAGCCGCTGGAGGAACTGCACCTGCGGGGCGAGCGCCGCCTGGCCTTCCACTGCCCGTGCACGCTGCAGCACGCGCTGAAACTGGGTGGCGCGGTGGAAGGCGTGCTCACGCGCCTGGGCTTCAGCCTCACTGCCGTGCCTGACAGCCACCTGTGCTGCGGCTCCGCCGGGACCTACTCGCTGACCCAGCCGGAGCTGTCGAAGCGGCTGCGCGACAACCGTCTGCAGGCGCTGGAAAGCGGCAGCCCGGAAGTCATCGTCACTGCCAACATCGGCTGCCAGACCCACCTGGGCGGCGCCGGCCGCACGCCGGTAAGGCACTGGATCGAACTGGTGGAAGAAACCCTGGCCGACGCGCCGCAATCGCGCCCGCATGACGAGGTGGACACATGCTCAACAAAGCCGTTCTAAGCCAGCAGGAAGTCAGCCGCATCCTCACCGCCGCGCGGGAGGAAGCGCTGCGCAACCGCTGGGCGGTGTCCATCGCGGTGGTCGACGACGGCGGCCATCCACTGGCGCTGGAGCGCCTCGACGGCAGTGCCCCGGCCAGCGCCTATATCGCCACGGAAAAAGCCCGCAGCGCAGCACTGGGGCGGCGCGAAACCAAAGGCTACGAAGACATGGTCAACGGCGGCCGCACTGCCTTCGTCACCGCGCCACTGATTACCTCGCTCGAAGGCGGCATTCCGCTGATCGTCGATGGACAGGTGATCGGCGCAGTGGGCGTCTCCGGGGTGAAGGCCGGCGAGGATGCCCAGGTCGCCAGCGTCGGAGTGGCAGCGCTTTGAAAGCCCTCTTGCGCCCCTGGCGACAGGTGGCCACAGGCCGAGTCAGGGTCGCCGCCGGTCACAAGCGAGCCGGCGGCGGCACCCCGAAAAGCTTGCCCGAATCAGCTTGCAGAAGCCCCGCTACGCGCCGCGTTGCGGGGCTTTTTCAATACCTGCCGGCGCGTGCGCCGCCCAGGCATGTGCCACCTGAAAGAGTTATCCACCGCTGACGCTTTGCCTCCGACAACAACAAGGGACAATCCCCCATGCAAACCTGGCAGCAGCTCTACACACCGCTTGGCAGCCTCGGGCTGTCGGCACTGGCGGCCCTCGTGCCGATCATCTTCTTCTTCCTCGCCCTGGCGGTGTTCCGCCTCAAGGGCCACGTCGCCGGGGCGATCACCCTGCTGTTGTCGCTGCTGATCGCCGTGTTCGTCTACCACATGCCGGTGGACAAGGCGCTGGCCTCGGCGGTCTACGGTTTCTTCTACGGGCTCTGGCCGATCGCCTGGATCATCGTGGCGGCAGTGTTCCTCTACAAGCTGACGGTGAAGAGCGGGCAGTTCGAGATCATCCGCAGTTCGGTACTGTCGATCACCACCGACCAGCGCCTGCAGGTGGTGCTGATCGGCTTCTCATTCGGCGCCTTCCTCGAAGGCGCGGCAGGCTTCGGCGCACCGGTGGCAATCACCGCGGCGCTGCTGGTCGGCCTGGGCTTCAATCCGCTGTACGCCGCCGGCCTGTGCCTGATCGCAAACACCGCGCCGGTGGCCTTCGGTGCATTGGGCATCCCGATCATCGTCGCCGGGCAGGTGTCAGGCGTGGATGCCTTCAAGATCGGCGCCATGGCCGGCCGGCAGTTGCCGATCCTGTCGGTGATCGTGCCCTTCTGGCTGGTGGCGATGATGGATGGCTGGCGCGGGCTGCGCGAAACCTGGCCAGCACTGCTGGTGGCCGGCGGTACTTTCGCGGTCAGCCAGTTCCTCACCTCCAACTTCATCGGCCCGGAGCTGCCGGACATCACTTCGGCGCTGCTGAGCATGGTCTGCCTGACGCTGTTCCTGCGCGTGTGGCAGCCGGTGAATCTGCGCGAGACGGAGTTCTCCAGCATCAACGCCGACGGCACCGCGACACTCGGTGGACTGGGGGGCGGAAGCGGCAGCGCCCAGCGTGAATCCGAATACAACTTCGGACAGATCTTCAAGGCGTGGTCGCCGTTCCTGATCCTCACGGTGCTGGTGACGATCTGGACCATGAAACCATTCAAGGCGATGTTCCTGCCCGGCGGCGCGCTGGAGAGCTGGGTGGCGGTGATCAACGTGCCCTACCTCGACCAGTTGGTGCTCAAGGCAGCGCCCATTGTCGCCAACCCGACCCCGATGCCGGCGATCTACAAGTTCGACCTGGTGTCGGCCAGCGGCACGGCAATCTTCTTCGCGGCGCTGATCTCCATGGCCATCCTGCGCATCGGCGTGAAGAGCGGCGCGGCGACCTTCGGCGAGACGCTGAAGGAGTTGAAGTGGCCGGTACTGACCATCGGCATGGTGCTGGCCTTCGCCTTCGTCACCAACTACTCGGGGATGTCCACGACCCTGGCGCTGGTGCTCGCCGGAACCGGCGCGGCCTTCCCGTTCTTCTCGCCCTTCCTGGGCTGGCTGGGGGTGTTCCTGACGGGGTCGGACACTTCGTCCAACGCCCTGTTCGGCTCATTGCAGGCGACCACCGCGCACCAGCTCGGGGTCAGTGACACGCTGCTGGTGGCAGCCAACACCACCGGCGGGGTGACCGGCAAGATGATCTCGCCGCAATCCATCGCCGTGGCCTGCGCGGCTACCGGGATGGTCGGGCGGGAGTCGGACCTGTTCCGCTTCACGGTCAAGCACAGCCTGATCTTCGCGGCGTTCATCGGCCTGATCACGCTGGCGCAGGCCTATGTGTTCACGGGGATGCTGGTGCACTGACGATCCCGCTGGCGCTGAAGGTAAACCTGTAGGAGCGAGCTTGCTCGCGAACCGATTCCGCTGCGGGGCCTGGTTCGCGAGCAAGCTCGCTCCTACGAAGGCCAAGAGCCCCTCACCCCAGCGCCGATATCCAACCAAAGCGCTCCCCCTCAGTAATCCACCTTCCCCCGCCCCGCCTTGATTGTTCCGCGCTTGCTCTTGCCTTCCAGCCGGCGCGTCTTCGAGCCCAGCGTCGGCTTGGTCGGGCGGCGCTTCTTCTCCACCTTCGCCACGCTGCGGATCAACTCCGCCAGGCGGTTGAGCGCATCCTCGCGATTCTGCTCCTGGGTGCGGAACTGCTGCGCCTTGATCACCACCACGCCCTCGCTGGTGAGGCGCTGGTCGCTCAGTGCCAGCAAACGCTCCTTGTAGAACTCCGGCAGCGACGAGGCACGCACATCGAAACGAAGGTGCACGGCGCTGGACACCTTGTTGACGTTCTGCCCGCCGGCGCCCTGGGCGCGGATAGCGTTGAGCTCGATCTCGGCGTCAGGAATCTGCACGGTGTTGGAAATCTGCAGCATGGGGAGGATTCAGCGAGGAAATTATCGTCAGGATACCGCGCAGCGCCGCGCCTGTCCCGAAGCCATCTGGTTCGGCCCGCAGCAACCGTTCCTGACTTTTGCGTCAATTTTTTGTATACGTATTTGTGTACAAGTTTTACTTGCAATGTCATCAATTCACTATTAGAACCCAGCCTGTCACCGACCGCAGTTCACCCTGCGGGACGCCGGCCCCGAAGCCACAAAAAATAAGAACAACACAGAGGTGCAGCATGGTTTCTTCCGCGATGACGGCCCTTGGCGCCGCCCGCCCCCAACCGCGTTCCAGCCGCCGCCTGAGCAACGGCCGCCGGTTCGCTCTCGGTACCGCTCTGGTGCTGGCCCCGCTGGGGCTCGCACAGGCCGAGGAGGATCGCTTCTTCGAATGGACCAGCAACACGCTGGGCTTCCGCTACGGCAAGGGCTTCACCAACCCGAACAACCCGCACGACATCAGCAAGCGCATCTTCAGCTTCAGCCACGCGGACGGTTACCGCTACGGCAGCAACTTCTTCCACCTCGATGTGTTGCAGTCCGACAGCGATGATCCGCGCAAGGGCACCGACCACGGCAGCAGCGAGGTCTACGGCGTGTTCCGTAGCCAGCTGTACGCTTCGCGGGTGTTCGACCTGCCGCAGGGCAAGGGGCTGGTGAAGGACCACGCCTTCACCTTCGGCTTCGACGCCAGCCGCAACAACAACCTCGGTTCGGCGAAGAAGCGCGCGCTGGTGTTCGGCCCCACCATCAAGTTCAACGGCCCCGGCGTGCTGGACCTGTCGCTGTTCTACTACCGCGAGAAGAACCACTCGGGTATTCCCAACGTGAAACACCCGGACCACACCTTCGACCCGACCTACATGCTCAACCTGACCTGGCTGCGGCCGTTCCAGCTGGGCGACCACGGGGCGAAGTTCCAGGGTTTCCTGAACTACACCGGTGAAAAGGGCGAGGACTACAACGACAACGACACCGCGCCGGAGACGCTGATCCGTACCTCGCTGATGTTCGCCACCCTGCCGGGCACCAAGCGCCAGCCGAACCTGTGGCTGGGCGTGGGCTACGAGTACTGGCACAACAAGTTCGGCGTGGACGGCGGGCGCGGCACGCGCACCTCGACGCCGACGGTGAACCTGGAGTTCACCTTCTAGCTTCGGAGCGCTGGACGGTTCGCGAGCAAGCTCGCTCCTACGAAAAGCTAGCCCAGCGCGGACCGGCTCTTGTAGGAGCGAGCTTGCTCGCGAACCCGCCTGGCACCGTCCCCAATGTCGCAGGGCGGATAACGCCGGCGCGCTATTGCCCTACAAAAGCGTTCCGCACAGCGGCGCTGGCATGAAAAAGCCCGGCATCTGCCGGGCTTTTTCGTTCGGGTACCACAAGAAGAATCAGCTCTCCTTGCAGGCCACGCCGTCCGCGGGTTCACCGCCTTTCCAGTCCTTGTACAGGGTCGCGTCTTCGCCCTTGGTCCACCATACGTACTGCCCGGCCGCATAGCGCGCGCCGGAGGCGGAGATGACGTTGGCAAAGACCAGGCTGGAGGCGTCCGTCACCGGCACCACGGCCAGGCTGTTGTCGCCCTTGTTCAGGTACTGCACGCTGATCTTGCGGCCGTCCTCGCACTTGTACGAGACGCTGCGCGAATCCAGCTTGGCATCGCCGGGTAGAACCAGCGCGTCGACCTGGGGCGCTTTCTTCTCTTCGCCGCCGCAGGCGACAAGGATGACCGGCACAGCCGCCGCGAGCAGCCAAAGTGCTTTTTTCATGAGTATCCCTCTGACGAAAATGGCCTGGTCACTCTAGGAAAGGACAGGCCGCGCGGTCAATCACGCGCGGCCCGGCACAAAGTCTGGCAGGTCAGTCGGCCAGTGCCACGCCCGCCGAGCCATGCCGCGCCGGCTGGCGCTTGAGGCGATAGCAGCCGTACATCACCAGCAGCCACACCGGGATCGCATAGACCGAGACCTGGATACCCGGCGTGAGCAGCATGACGCCGAGGATGAACACCACGAAGCCCAGGCACAGCCAGTTGGCCGCCGGGTAAGCCACGGCGCGGAAGGCGGTGCGCTTGCCGTCGGCATCCATGCGTGCGCGAAACTTCAGGTGCGCCAGGCTGATCATCGCCCAGTTGATCACCAGTGCGGCGACCACCAGGGACATCAACAGCTCCAGCGCACGGGCGGGCACCAGGTAGTTCACCAGCACAGCGAGGAAGGTTACCGCCGCCGAAACCATCAGCGAGCGCACCGGCACGCCACGGCTGTCCACCTTGGCCAGGGCGCGCGGGGCATCGCCCTGCTCCGCCAGGCCCACCAGCATGCGGCCGTTGCAGTAGGTGCCGCTGTTGTAGACCGACAGCGCGGCGGTGAGCACGACGAAGTTGAGGACGTGGGCCGCGGTACTGCTGCCGATCATCGAGAAGATCTGCACGAAGGGGCTGCCGCTGTAGGAGTCGCCGCTGGCATTCAGGGTCTGCAGCAAGGCGTCCCACGGGGTCAGCGAAAGCAGCACGGTGAGCGCGCCGATGTAGAAGATCAGGATGCGGTAGATCACCTGGTTGATCGCCTTGGGGATCACCTTTTTCGGCTGGTCGGCCTCGGCAGCGGTGAAGCCGAGCATTTCCAGCCCGCCGAAGGAGAACATGATGATCGCCATGGCCATCACCAACCCGCTGATGCCATTGGGGAAGAAGCCGCCATGGGCCCACAGGTTGCTCACGGCCGCCTGCTCGCCACCGGTGCCGCTGGCCAGCAGGTAGCAGCCCAGGGCGATCATGCCGACGATGGCGGCGACCTTGATGATGGCGAACCAGAACTCCGCCTCGCCGAAGGCCTTCACGTTGAACAGGTTGATCGCGTTGACCACCACGAAGAAGATCGCCGCCGTTGCCCAGGTCGGTACATCCGGCCACCAGTAGTGGATGTACTTGCCCACCGCGGTAAGCTCCGACATGCCCACGAGGATGTACAGCACCCAGCAGTTCCAGCCCGAAAGGAAGCCGGCGAAGCCGCCCCAGTACTTGTGCGCGAAGTGGCTGAAGGAACCGGCGACGGGTTCCTCGACGATCATCTCGCCGAGCTGGCGCATGATCAGGAAGGCGATGAAGCCGGCGATGGCGTAACCGAGAATCATCGACGGGCCGGCGGACTTGAGCACCCCGGCCGAGCCGAGGAACAGCCCGGTACCGATGGCGCCGCCGAGGGCGATCAGCTGGATATGGCGATTCTTCAGGCCGCGCTGGAGCTGGCCTGCGTGTTGAGTTTCACGCGTCATGCGTCACCTGTTGTTTTTATCTGTGACGGGAATCGGCCGCCCGGCTTGTGGCCGGGCGGTGCGGGCAAGGCAAGGCTAAAGAGCGGTGGAGCGGATGAATTTATTGGGCGTCCGGCTGCACCTCCGGAGCAGCCTGCAGGAAGGCTTCGAGGGATTCGCAACGAGCCGCGATGGCGAGCAGGCGCGGGCAACCGGACAGGTCGCAGTCAAAGCGCCGAGCGTTGTACAGCTGGGGAATCAGACAGGCCTCGAAATAGCCGGGGCGCTCACCGAGCGATAGCGGACCGCTCCAGCTGGAGATGCCCTCTTCCACCGCGTGCAGGCCGGTTTCGACCCAGTGGCGAATCCACGCATTCTTCGCCTCGTCCGCCACACCCAGCGGGCCGCTGAGGTATTGCAGCACGCGCAGGTTGTTCAGCGGATGGATGTCGCAGGCGATGTGCAGCGAAAGCGAACGCACCTGCGCACGTTGCAGCGGATCGCGCGGCAGCAGGCCGGGTTGCGGGTGGGTTTCCTCGAGGTATTCGAGGATCGCCAGGGACTGGGCAATGCGCGCGTCGCCATCCACCAGCAACGGCACCAGCTCCTGCGGATTGAGCGACTTGTACTCGGCGGAGTGCTGCTGCCCGCCATCCTTCACCAGGTGCACCGGCACCTGGCGGTAGGCCAGCCCCTTGAGGCCGAGGGCGATGCGCACGCGGTAGGCGGCGCTGGAGCGCCAGTAGGAATACAGGGTGAGCATGGCGGTTCTCCGGGGCGGCCGCACAGGTCAGGCGACCGCCCTCGATCAGGTTACTGCTCGGAGATCACGCCACGGCGAATCTGGTCTTCCTCGATGGATTCGAACAGGGCCTTGAAGTTGCCCTCGCCGAAGCCCTGGTTGCCCTTGCGCTGGATGATCTCGAAGAAGATCGGGCCAATCACCGTGTTGGTGAATATCTGCAGCAGGATGCCGTCGTCGCCCGGCGCGCCGTCGATCAGGATGTTCAGATCGCGCAGTTGCTCCAGCGGCTCGCCGTGGCCGGCGACGCGGGTGTCGACCTTGGCGTAGTAGGTGTCCGGGGTGCTCATGAAGTCCACGCCGTTGGCGCGCAACTGGCGCACGGTGGCGTAGATGTCTTCGGTGGTCAGGGCAATGTGCTGGATGCCCTCGCCGTGGTATTCGCGGATGAATTCCTCGATCTGCGACTTGTCGTCCGCCGACTCGTTGATCGGGATGCGGATCTTCCCGCAAGGCGCGGTCATCGCGCGGGACAGCAGGCCGGTGAGCTTGCCTTCGATATCGAAGTAGCGGATCTCGCGGAAGTTGGCGATGCGCTCGTAGAAGCCGGACCAGACGTCCATCTGGCCGCGCTTGACGTTGTGGGTCAGGTGGTCGATGCACAGCAGGCCGACGGCGTTGTCGGAGGCCGAGCGGCCTTCGATGAACTCGAAGTCGACGTCATAGATGCTCTTGTCGCCATAACGGTCGACGAGATACAGCAGCGAACCGCCGATGCCTTCGACGCAGGGAATGTTCAGTTCGCCGAAATTGGCGTGGCTGCCCACCAGCTTGGCGCCCTGGGATTCGACGTAGGCGGCGGCTTGCGCTGCATTCTTCACCCGGAAGGCCATGGCACAGGCGCTCGGGCCGTGCTTCTTGGCGAACTCGTGGACGTGGCCGGTGGGGCTGCCGTTGAGCACGATGTTGATGTCGTTCTGCTGGAACAGGAAGACTTCCTTGGAACGGTGCTTGGCGGTCTCGGTGAAGCCCATGCCGGTGAACAGCTGGCGCAGTTGCTCGATGCCCTTCGCGTCGGGGGCGGTGAATTCGACGAACTCGAAGCCGTCGGTGCCGATGGGGTTGTGTTGCTCGATCTTGGTCACGGCGTTCATCCGGCCTCCTCGTTGTCGTTATCGGCTGGGGCGGCGCACAGGCCGTCCAGGCGTTTGGAATGCCTTCATCACAACCGTCGCGGGGCTTTGGAACAAGCTGGCCGCCGAGGGTTTGCGGCGTGCCGGGGCTGATGGCCCGGAAAGAAATCCTTACGCCGCCCAAAGCCCCGTGCGGCATGCCGCCGCACCGTAAAGAATTCGTGACAAGGTGGTGCGCCAGCCTGCCAGTGCGAATGCGGCGCGCTCGTCAGTACGCAGTGCGGCGGCTACCATGCGCCCATCTCCCCTGCCCGAATCCGCCCATGGCCCGCGCCGCTCCTCCTGATTTCGACGCCACCCCGGCCTCCCTGCGCGCCCTCGCCCGCAGCTACCCGCGCGGCTTGCACATCGAGCCGCACTCCCATGACTGGGGGCAGGTGCTCTATGCGATGTCCGGAGTGATGTGGCTGGAGACGCCTTCCGAGGCCCTGCTGGTGCCGCCCAATCGCGCCGTCTGGCTGCCCCCGCAGGTACCCCATGGCATCCGTGTGGTCAGCGAGCTGCAGATGCGCAACATCTACCTGCGGCCGGGGACGGCAGATGCCCTGGGCGAGCAGGTGCAGGCGTTCGAAGTGGGCGGGTTGCTGCGTGAACTGATCGTCACCCTGGTGCAGCACGAGAGCGAGCCCGACTCCGCGTATTACCAGGCGCTGTCGCAGCTGGCCGTGCTGGAGCTGCAACGCGCTCGCAGCCTGCTGTTGCGCGTCCCGTTGCCGGATGACTCCGACCGCCGCCTGCTGAACCTGTGCCTGGCGGTGATGGCCGAGCCAACCCAGGAGATTTCCTTCGAGCAGCACGCCGCCGACGCGGGCGCCAGCGTGCGCACCCTCGCCCGCCTGTTCCAGCGCAGCCTGGGCATGGGCTTCGCCCAATGGCGGCGGCAGGTGCAGCTGGCCACGGCGGTGGCGCAGCTCAATGAGGGCATCGCGGTGAGCCAGATCGCCCATGGCTTGGGATATCAACCGGGGAGCTTCAGCGAGATGTTCCGCCGCGAGCTGGGCGTGGCGCCGTCGGAATACTGCGCCCGGTAGGCCGGGCCTTTCGTAGGAGCGAGCTTGCTCGCGAACGGAACCGCACGGTGCCTTGCGTTCGCGAGCAAGCTCGCTCCTACAAAAGCCCATCACGCCGCCGCTCTGGCTCTGGCTCTTGAAGACTTGCAGAGAAATATCCGCGCACTCCGGGCGGCCCCGTTCAGGAGCCCTCGTTGAATTGGAGTTTCAGGGGTTGAGCGACATGGATGTCGCGAGAGCGCTGTCGGGCCAAGGATGGCCCGTCAGCGCGTGCCCCTGAAACTTCAATTCAACGAGGGAATTTTTCACCTAAGCGAAAAACCGGATGTCCGGGGCAAGACCTTTGCCTTCTTTGGGGCGTTTGCCAAAGAAGGTCGCCCGAGGGGGCGAAACACAGAGTTTGCGCGCACGCCGTCGCGACGCTGAAAACCTCAAGCCCACGCAGGACCGTAGGGCGGATAACCCTGGCGCGTTATGCGCCCTACGATGCGACTTCAGCGCAACGCAAGCACATCGCGGACGAAGTCCGCTCCTACGCGGGTGCACGTCCATCCAATACTCCCCACCGACATCTGTCCGATATTCCGAAGTCCCTGTCCGGCGACGCCCTCCAGCAGCCCCTAGACTGCCTCCAACCCACCCAGCCGCCGGAGCGATCCTCGGAGGACACCATGAGTTACCTGATCTCCCTGGCCATCGGCATTGCCGTCGGCCTGGCCTACCACTTCCTCGACTTCCGTTCGCCAGCGCCGCCGCTAGTGGCGCTGATCGGCCTGTTGGGCATGCAGATCGGCGAGAACGCCCTGCCGCTGCTGACCCGCTGGCTCCACTGATCCCCCTCTCCCACTGATTGCCAAGGACCCGTGCCATGAAAGCCCTGCAATTCGACCGCACCGGCGACCTCGCCGCCCTGAGCTTCACCGAGATTGCCGACCCGGTTCCCGCCGCCGACGAGGTGCTGGTGGAAGTCCACGCCGCCGGCCTGAACCCCAGTGACGTGAAGAACGTACTCGGCCGCTTCCCCTACACCACCCTGCCCCGCGTACCGGGCCGCGACTTTGCCGGCACCGTAGTGAAAGGCCCGGCCGAGCTGCTGGGCAAATCCGTCTGGGGCACCGGCAAAGGCCTGGGTTTCACCCGCAACGGCAGCCACGCCCAGCTGATGAGCGTGCCGGTCGGCGGTGTGGCGCTGATGCCCGAGCGCATGAGCTTCGCCCAGGCCGCCAGCTGTGGCGTGCCCTTCACCACGGCCTGGGACGCCCTGGAGCGCAGCCAGGTCGGTGCCGGTACTCGCCTGCTGGTGATCGGCTCCGGCGCGGTCGGCGCGGCGGCCATCTCGCTGGCCAAGGCTCGTGGCGCGCAGGTGCTGGGCGCGGTGCGCCGCGCCGAGTCACAAGTGGAGCTGCAGGCGCAGGGCGTGCCGAGCATCCTGCTGGGCAGCGCCGAGACGCTGGCTGCCCAGGTAGAGGAACACTTCACCGGGGGCGCCGAGGTGATCTTCGACACCACCGGCTTCTGGCTGCCGGCAGCGGTTTCCGCCCTGGCCACTTTCGGCCGCATCGCCATCATCGCCGCGCCGGTGGACGGTCACGTGCAACTGCCAGCCCTGGCGCTGTATCGCCGTGGCGGTTCGGTGGTGGGAGTGAATTCGCTGCTGTACGACACGGTCGCCTGCGCCGCGATGCTGCGCCAGTTCGGCCAGTGGTTCGACGACGGCAGGCTGCCGCTGCCCAGCGGCCTGCGCGAAGTGCCGCTGAGCGAGGGTGTGCAGCGCTATCACGAGATCAACGAGGGCAGCAGCGAGAAGATCATTCTCGTGCCCTGAGACTGAACTTGAGGTCGCCGGAGAGCCCCTCTCCCCAGCCCTCTCCCTGAAGGGAGAGGGAGCCGCCCGAGCAGGCCGGTAATAGCGTCGCGATCCTGGGATCACTGGACCGACTCTCTGACGAGAGTCAAAGCCCACCCATCGTGCCAACCAGCCTCTCTCCCAGAAGGGAGAGGGAGCCGCCCGAGCAGGCCGGTAATAGCATCGCGATCCTGGGATCGCTGGACCGACTCTCTGACGAGAGTCAAAGCTCATCCATTGCGCCAATCAGCCTCTCTCCCTGAAGGGAGGGGGCAAGTCCCACGCCAAACCGTCAGGCCAAACCTGGGAAAAACCTACCCCGCCGCCTTCATCGAAGCCGCCCGGCGCGTTCCGGCCTGCGCCTGCTCCAGCGCCAGGCACTGGTCGAGGAAGATGCGCATGTAGCCGTAGCTCTTGCAGATCGCCTCGCGCAGCGCCAGGCAACGCGGCATGGCGAGCTGCGGGCCGCAGAGGGTGCAGATGATCTCCAGGGCTTCCCAGGGATGATCGTCGTCATAGCGGGCGTGCATTTTCAGCCAGCGCATGGCGTCCTTGCGGGTGCCGGCCGGCAGGGTACGTTCGTAGGTATCGGTGGAGCACACCAGCGCCGACCAGTCACCAGTCGCGCCTTCGATGGCGTAGTTGGTGGCCGCCATGGCCAGGGCCAGCTCTTCGGTGGCGCAGCTGTGCCAGCACCAATGGCCGAGGGCGTGGAGTTCGGCGGGAACCAACTGGGCCTTGAGTTCAGCCAGCGTCACGCCGTAGGCCTCCGCCCAGCGCACCCAGTAGTCGGCATGATTGAGCTCGACTCGGATGTTGCGCATCAGCCAGCGCCGCGCCATGTCTTCGCCGGGGCTGCGGCCGAAGCGGGTCTTGAGCAGGTTGTGGGACATGTACAGGGGGAACTGCTCCACCACCTGCCAGCCACCGATGAGGAAGGCGCGCATGGTCTGTCGGCTCAGCTGACCATCGCGCATGCGCGCATAGAGAGGATGCTCGACCACCGACAGACGGCTGGTTTCGCACTCCTGCACCAGGCGCTGGGCCCAGTGCGGATAGCTGGAAAGCTCCTTGAGCGGCCCACTGCGAACAAAGGTGTCGTTCATCCAAGGCTCCGTTGCTGGTCGATCCATGCAAGCACCGGTAATTCAGGCCTCAGGTTAGTCCTGTCCTGGCTTCACGTCACCGTCCGGAGGTTGTGTCCGATGCTACGGCTGCGACGTGCGTCTCACGCAGGAAGCTCCGATTGAAGGGTTGCGGCCGCGCCAGGCCGTAGCCCTGGGCGTAATCGATGCCTATTTCGCGCAGGACTTCGAGGATTTCCTGCGTCTCGACGAACTCCGCCACGGTGCGTTTGCCCATCACATGGCCGATCTGGTTGATCACCTGGACCATGGCGCGATCGATGGGGTCTTCGAGCATGTCCTTGATGAAACTGCCATCGATCTTCAGGTAGTCCACCGGCAGGTGCTTGAGATAGACGAAGGAGGACATCCCGGCGCAGAAGTCGTCCAGGGAGAAGCGGTAACCCAGAGCCTTGAGCTCCTGGATGAACCGCGTGGCGTTGACCAGGTTGGCAATGGCGCTGGTCTCGGTGATCTCGAAGCACACGCTCGACGGTTCGATGCGGTAGCGCGGCTGCACCTCGCGGAGGAAGTCGAGGAAGGTGTCGTCACCGATGGTAGCGCCGGAAAGGTTGATGGCGCAGGTGTGGATCGGTTCGTAACCGCCCTCGGCGATGCGCTCGGCCAGGGTCCGGAAGGCGTTCTCGACCACCCAGCGATCGATGTCCGGCATCAAGCCGTAGCGTTCGGCGGCGGGGATGAAGTTGATCGGCGCGACCAGCCGGCCGCACTCGTCGTTCAGGCGCAGCAGCAGTTCGACGTGCGCGCCCTCCGTCACTCGCTCGTCGACCGGGAATATCGCCTGGGCGAAGAGGCAGAAACGTTCCTCCTCCAGGGCCAGGCGGATGCGCTGCACCCAGGCCATCTCGCCGACGCGGTTGGACAGCTCGGTATCGTCCGGACGGAACACCTGGGCGCGGTTACGGCCCTTTTCCTTGGCCATGTAGCAGGCCATGTCGGCGCAGCGCAGGGCTTCCTCCACCGATACCAGCATGGCGGAGATATGCACCACGCCGATGCTCACGGTGATGTTGAAGCCACGGCCTTCCCACATGAAGTGCAATGCTTGCACGGTGAGGCGGATGCGCTCAGCGATCTGCACCGCCATGTCCGGCGGGCAATGTTCCAGGAGGATGCCGAACTCGTCGCCGCCCAGGCGCGCCAGTGTGTCGCCATCGCGCAGGCACTGCTGCAGTACAGAGCAGACCTGGCGCAGCAGTTCGTCGCCGGCGGCGTGGCCGCAGGTGTCGTTGACCAACTTGAACTGGTCCAGGTCCAGGTACATCAGCGAATGCTGGTCGTGGGCATCGGCCGAGCTTTCCAGGGCCTGCTTGAGGCGGAATTCGAATTCGCGGCGGTTGGTCAGGCCGGTCAGCGCGTCGTGGGTCGCCTGCCAGGACAGGCTGGCCATGTACTGGCGCTCGCGGGTCATGTCGTGCAGCACCAGCACCACGCCGACCACCCGGCCATCGGCGTGGATGGGCGTAGCCACCAGGGTCACCGCCACGCTGGTGCCGTCCAGGCGCTGGATCAGCTTGCTGGTCTCGCTGCCGCCGTCCACCTCGCCACGCAGAATCTGCCCCACCAGCGGCAGCCCCTCGGCCTGGGAGTTCTCGTCGAGTACCCGCAGTAGCGAACGCAGCGGCAGGCCGACGGCCATGGAGTTGTCCCAACCGATCAGACGTTCCGCCGCCGGGTTGAAATAGGCGATGCATTCGTATTCGTCGAGGGTGACCACACCGTCCCCGATGGCTGCCAGGGTGGTCTGCGCGCGCTCCTTCTCGGTGTCCAGCGCGCTTTCGAAGGCGCGCTGCTGATGCAGCAGGATGCGCGTGCGCCAGACGGCCAGGAGGATCAGCGCAAGGCCGGTGACGCCGTTGGTGATCAGCAGCACCCACATGATCATCCGCGAGCCCTGCCCGAGCGCGGCAGAGAAGGCCATGGCGGCCGGTGTGACACCATCGTTGATGGCCTGGATGCGGCTGTTCCAGTAGCTCAGGTCGCCAGGGCGGACGTCGTTGGCGCGGATCTTCGCGTTCATCTCATCGGACAGCAGTTCCAACTGGTCGAGATAGGCGTCGCCAATAACCCACATCTTCACGGCCTGGTCGAAGTAGCTGTACTCGTGGAAATAGCGGTACAGCCAGATCAGTGCACCGACATCGTCGGGATGGATGCCGCCCTGCAGGGCGCCGGCGCGGGCCAGTTCCAGATCGGGTTGGCTGAGGTCGAGGGCGACGCGGAAGGTACGGTCGCCCTGGGGAATGGCGATGGCGGTGCGGTAGCGCTCGTAATCCGCCGTGTCGCGGCTCTGGCCATAGAGTTGCAGGTAATGGATGGCGTCCTTCTGGCCCTTGGACCAGAGGCTCTCGCCGCCCACATAGGCGCGCACGCCGGAGAGAATAAAGAAGCTGCCGCTGCCGATCAGCGTCTGCAGCAGGACCACGACCATGAACGGCCAGACCAGCTTGAGCAGACGCGTCGTACGCCGGGTCGGCAACAGTCCCATTGCATCCATAACCAGTTTCGACTTCCTTCTTCTGATTCCTGCCAGGCCACAGGGGAGGAGCTTCCACTCCGCCTCGGGGACTTCTCTGCCAGGCCGCCCCTTCCTTAACTTCTAGCCGATCGCGGGAAATCCACAAACCATGAGCCATGACGCTTGGTCGGCTGATGGCCCGCCGCCCGGCGGAAAAGTGATGCGCCCCCCCTTAAAACACCTTCCGTCGCCTGCCGAAGTCCCCCTCGGAAAGAGCCGATTAGTGGCCTTGCGACAGCGAAGGCGATGTGCCATACCTCAGACGATCGTGCAATCTGCAAAGTGCATTCTGCAAGGTGAAAAGCCCACGGTGGAAAATGCAATCCGCAAGCAAGGGACGGAGCAGCCATGCCACGGCGCGATCTGAACATTCGCTATGACCGTCTGGTGGGCCTGACCTACGAGTGCGTGCTCGACGAGGCGAACTGGCTGCCGCTGCTCACCGAGCTGATTTCCGCCAGCGGCCGCCAGCAGGGCGCCCTGTTGTTCTGGGACCAGACCGAGAGCGGCGCACTGGCCAGCGAGATCAACCTCTGTGATCCCGGCGCCATCGAGACCTACAACCGCGAGTTCTGCACCATCGACCCATCCAAGGGTTTCATGCTCCACCGCCCTGTCGGCCGCTGGTACCACGACCGCGAGGAATACGGCCCGCAGCGTATGGCCCGCGACCCGTACTACCAGGAATTCCAGCGCCCCAATGGCATGCACAACGTGTCCTGCCTGAAGCTCAACGAACAAGCCAACTCCGGCGTCTACCTGTCGGTGCTGACCAGCCTCGGTGCTCGCTACCCCGACGCCCGGGAACAGGCCCTGCTGACCCGCCTGAGCGAGCACCTGATCCGCGCCGCTCGGATGTTCGGACGCATCGACGAGATGCGCCAGCAACTGGCCCACCGCGATCTGCTGCTCGACCAGCACCCCACGCCGCTTTGGCTGCTGGAAGGCAACACCCGCGTGCTCTACGCCAACCAGGCCGCACAGCAGCGGCTCGGGCTGCGCGCCGGGTTGTTCCATGAAGTCTTCGGCCGCCTGCACTTGCGCCAGCACGACGCCAGACTCCAGGCCCTGGTGCGCCAGGCTGCGCCCCGCACCGGCAAGGGCAAGGCCGGGTGGCTGCCGCTGGGCGATGGCACAGGGCAGGAACTGCTGGTCACCCCGGTGCCCGCCGAGGCGAGCTTCAACCAGCCCTTCCAGCGCCCGCTGGTGCTGCTGGCGCTGCTTGACGCGCACCGCCAAAGCCGGCTGCTGGGCGAACTATTCGGCCTCACCCCGGCCGAGCAACGCCTGGGCGACCTGCTGGTGCGCGGGCTGACGCCGGAGCAATGCTCCGACCAGCTCGGCACCTCGATCAACACAGTGCGCAGCCAACTGCGCGGGCTGTTCCGCAAGACCCACACCAGTCGCCAGGCCGAACTGGTCAGCCTGCTGGTACGGCTCGGGCAGCGCTGAAATTTCATGGCCGTCATTCATTCAGATGATGGCCTGGGGCCAAGCGGCTCCTAAGGTGTTGGACGGATCACCGGCCAGGGCGGCCGGTGGCGCTTTCTTCTTCACTGAGCGGGCATCCCAGGTGGACGGCAATGGACAAGGGCACTCAGCAGAATCCGAACTCGCTAACCGAAGCCATCGAGCAACTCGAACAGCAGCTGCGTCACCTCCGGGATGACGAGACCGACCTGCTGGCCCTCGCCGCGGGCAGCGCGCCGCCCGCGCAATCCCCGCGCGTGGTGCCCTTTGCCCGACGGCGTGAACGGCCTATGGGTGAAGGCGCCGGCAACGCCGTGCTGATGGACTACCTCTATGGCATCGACAGCACCTTGCGCTCGCTGCTGCCCGACGGCCCTACGGAGGAGCTGTTCCGCTACGCCAGCTCCGCCCCTGCCTCCCGCGCGCTGCGCTCGCGCCGCCAGTTGCTGGCGCGGGAGATCGACCGCTGCTGCGACCAGCTCAACGGCCAGGCGCGCATCCTCTGCGTGGGCTGCGGGCACCTGCGTGAAGTCGAACTGGCGCGTTCGCTGCGCCACGGCCGCTTCCTCGAATTCACCGCCGTGGATGCGCAGGCGCTGTCCCTGCAGACGGTGGAAGCCAGCTACGCCGCATTGGGCATCCAGACCCAGCAGTGCACCCTGGATGACCTGTTCTACGGGCGCCAGGACCTGCTCCATTTCGACCTGATCTATTCGGCGGGCCTGTACGAGATACTGGACGACCACGACGCCCGCGACCTGACCCGCAACCTGTTCGCCCGCCTGCTGCCCGGTGGACGCCTGCTGATGGGCAACTTCCTGCCCGGCGTGCCAGATATCGCCTACCTCGAAGGCCTGCTGGACTGGCGTCCGCACTATCGCAGCGACGCCACCCTGCTCGACCTGCTGCTGGGTATTCCCTACAACGACATCGGCAGCGCGCGGGTCTTCCACGACCTGGGCAATTGCGTGGCCTTCCTCGAAGTCACCCGCTACGGCTGATCAACTCTGCTGCAGGTGGCCGTACAGGCGGGCGTAGAGCCCGCCTTCGGCGATCAACTGCTGGTGATCGCCGTCCTCTGCGATGCGCCCGCCGTCGAACACCAGCACGCGGTCGGCCTGTTTCACCGCAGACAGGCGGTGGGCGATGATCAGCGTGGTGCGGCCTTCGAGGAAGCGCTCGAGGGCCTGGTGCAAGGCATACTCGGTGGCGGCATCCAGTGCCGAGGTAGCCTCGTCGAGGATCACCACCCTGGGTTCGGCGAGCACCATGCGGGCAATCGCCAGGCGCTGCCGCTGGCCGCCGGAGAGGCGTACGCCGGAGCGCCCGACCACGCTGTCCAGCCCCTGCGGCAGAGCACGGATGGTGTCCGCCAGCTGCGCCACTTCCAGCGCGCGCCAGCAGGCTTCATCGCCACGCTCGCGGCCCATGGTCAGGTTGGCGCGCACCGTGTCGTTGAACAGCGCCGGATGTTGCAGGACCACGGCGACATGCTCGCGCACGCAGTCCAGGCCAATCTCCTCCAGTGCCGCGCCGCCATAGCGGATGGTCCCCGATTGCGGCTGGTAGAGGCCCAGCAGCAACTGCACCAGGGTGCTCTTGCCGCCGCCGCTGGCGCCGACGATGGCGACCTTCTCGCCGGGGGCGATGTCCAGGTCGACCCCATCAAGCACGAGTTCGTCGCGGTAGGCGAAACTCAGGTCGCGCACCTGGATGCCGACGCTGGTCTGGCCGACGAAGGGATCGCGGCGGTGCTCGTACTGCGGCTCGTCAGCGCGGGCCAGCAGTTCATTGATACGGGTCAGCGCGCCGCCGGCGGCGTAATAGGCGTACTGCAGGCTGAGCAATTGCTCCACCGGGCCGATCATGAACCAGAGGTAGCTGAACACCGCCAGCATCTGGCCGATGGACAGGTCGGAAAACAGCACGGTAACCATCGCGGCGGCGCGGAACAGGTCAATGCCAAACTGGAACAGCAATCCGCTGGCACGCCCGGCGGCATCGCTTTTCCACTGCGAGGCGACGGCGTAGTCGCGCACTTCACGGGCGCGCACGCCGAGGCGGCCGAGGAAGAAGCCCTGGCGGTTGCCGGCGCGCACTTCCTGAATGGCTTCGAGGGTTTCGGTCAGCGCCTGGGTAAAGCGCGAAGTGCTGTCGTTCTCCAGCTTCTTCAGGTGCTTCACGCGCTTGCCCAACTGCACCGTGGCGAAGATCACCAGCGGGTTGAACAGCAGGATCAGCAGCGCCAGCTTCCAGTGCATCCAGATCAGGATGCCGGCGGTGCCGCAGAGGGTCAGCAGCGCCACCAGGAAGCGGCTCAGGGTGTCGCCGACGAACTTGTCGAGGGTGTCGAGATCGGTCACCAGGTGCGCGCTGACCGAGCCGCCGCCGAGGGTCTCGTATTCGCCCAGGGCGATGCGTTTCAGCCGTTCGATCAGGCGCAGGCGGATGCGGTACACCACGTCCTTGGACAGCCGGGCGAACAGCTTGGCCTGCAGCACGTTGAACACCAGCGCGCTGCTGCGCAGCACCAGGGTGACCAGCAGCATCAGGCCGATGTAGCCGGCGGGCTTGTGCCAGCCTTCGGGCAGCCAGTGGTTCATCACCTGCAGGGCGGCGTCACCCTTGCCCAGCAGCACTTCGTCCACCAGCAGCGGCAGCAACAGCGGGATCGGCACGCTGCAGGCGGTCGCCAGCACGGCAACCAGGTTGGCGAGGAGCAGGGCCTTGCGATGGCGGAAAGCGAGCCGGCGAATTTCCGCCCAGCTCAGGCGGTCAGCGGACAGCTCAGGCATGCCGCCCGCGCTCCAGCCAGCGCTCGAGCAACGGGGCCAGTTCGCCCAGTGGCTGGTAGCCGTTGGTCAGCAGGGCCAGTTGGCCATCGCGCTCGGCCAACAGCGTGGGGAACCCAGCGATGCCCAGATCGCGGGCCCAGGAGAAGTCGGCGAGGGTCGCCAGGTGGTTGTCCTGGCTGTCGAAGGCTTCGGCAAACTCGATACGCGGCA
This sequence comes from Pseudomonas sp. PVC-3-1, assembly GCF_057444315.1. Taxonomy (NCBI): domain Bacteria; kingdom Pseudomonadati; phylum Pseudomonadota; class Gammaproteobacteria; order Pseudomonadales; family Pseudomonadaceae; genus Pseudomonas; species Pseudomonas sp. PVC-3-1. Next base: position 2,865,867 of record NZ_CM172023.1, on the reverse strand, counting down.
GGCCGACCTGTTCAGCCAGCTCGGTGAGCACGCCGGCCTGGGTAACGTCGCGACCCTCGGCGTAGAAGGCGCGCTGGATCTCACCTACCAGCGCCCAGGCGCAGTCTTCGTCCAGGCGACGCGCGGTGACCACCGCGCGGCAAGCCGGCTCGGTGTCGTAGACGAAGCCGTCGGGCAAGGCGTTCTCAAAGCGGAACGGCTGGCCGGTGGCGTCATGAACCGCATGCCAGTGTTCGAGGATGTAGCGCTTGGTGGTCGGCTCCAGCGCCGCGCCCTGCCCCGTGCGCAGCCCGCCCATTACCAGCGCCAGCGGCGTACCTGAGGCGCGCGCCTGCTCCACCAGCTTCCCGGCCACCGGGGCAAAACCCCAGCACCAGGAGCACATCGGGTCCATCACGTAGAGCAGGCGGCTGGTCATGGATCAGTTCTCCGCGCGGGGATCACGGCCAATGGGGTGCGGCTGGTTGCGCTGGCGCGCCAGTTCGATCTGCTTCTGCCGCTCACGCGCGCTGGCGCGGGTCTTCTCCGACAACGTGTCCCAGCAGTGCGGGCAACTGACGCCCGGTGCGTAATGTTCAGAGGCGCGATCCTCTGCCGAAATCGGGTTGCGGCAGGCATGGCACTGATCGTAATCGCCTTCGGTCAGGTCATGGCGCACGGTCACGCGGTTGTCGAACACGAAGCAGTCGCCGCGCCAGAGGGTCTCGGCCTCGGGCACTTCCTCCAGGTACTTGAGGATGCCGCCCTTGAGGTGGAAGACCTCTTCGAAACCTTCGCTGAGCATGTAGCTCGAGGCCTTCTCGCAGCGGATGCCGCCGGTGCAGAACATGGCGACCTTCTTGTGTTTCGCCGGGTCGTAATGCTCGCGGATGTAGTCGGGGAACTCGCGGAACGACTTGGTCTGCGGGTCAATGGCGCCTTCGAAGGTACCAATGGCCACTTCGTAGTCGTTGCGGGTGTCGATCAGCAGCACTTCCGGATCGGAGATCAGCGCGTTCCAGTCCTTGGGCTCGACGTAGGTGCCGACCTTGGCGTTCGGGTCCACACCCGGCACGCCGAGAGTGACGATTTCCTTCTTCAGCTTGACCTTGGTGCGGTAGAAGGGTTGCTCGTCGCAGTAGGACTCCTTGTGGTCGACATCGGCCAGGCGCGGGTCGTTGCGCAGCCAGGCGAGCAGGCCGTCGATGCCGGCGCGGGTGCCGGAGACGGTGCCGTTGATACCTTCCTCGGCGAGCAGCAGGGTGCCCTTCACGCCATTATCCAGCAGGGCCTGCAGCAGGGGTTCGCGCAGAGCGACGTAGTCGGGCAGGGAGACGAACTTGTACAACGCCGCGACGACGATTCTTTCGGTGGTCATGCATCACTCCAGTGGTCGCCCGCGTAAAGGGCGGACCGGGTTTCTTTGGAACAGACAGTTTGGAAACAAAAGCTGATCGACAGCTGAAAATGACAGCGCCGGCAGAAGCCGGCGCTGGGTGTCGCATTCTACCGGAGCGGGACGCAGCCCGCATCCGGCAGCCGATCAATGCGGAAGATCGTGCTTGCTGCCGCCGCGGCAAGTCGGCGAATCCGGCGCCGCGCCCTGCTGCGCCCACTCCTCGGGGGTGTAGGTGTGCATGGCCAGGGCGTGGAACTGGCTCATCAGATCGCCGAGCGTGGCGTAGACCTTCTGATGCCGTTTCACCGCGTTCAGCCCGGCGAACACCGGGCTGACGATCACGGCCTTGTAGTGTGTTTCCTGTCCGCGGCTGTGCATGTGGCTCTCGTCCAGTACGTCGAGGTGCTGGGGTTCGAGGGCGCTCAGGGCGGTCTGGATACGGTCACGCATGCTCATGTCGGGTCTCGCTGGCAATCAGGCAGTCAGTACGATTCAGGCAATGATACAGGGTCTGGATCAGGGCTTCTTGGCCGGAGCGGCCGGGGCCTTCACGCCCAGTTCCTTGTCCATGTCGGCCATCAGCTTGTTCACCGGCTCCACGGCGGTCTGCAGTTTGGCCTGGGTCAGCTGGGCGGATTCGGCGGTCAGGCGCGGCATCTTCTCCAGCACCTTGCGGCCCAGGGGGGATGCGTAGAAATCGTTCAGCTGCTTGAGCTCGGATTCGCTGAAGTTGCTGGTGTAGAGCTTGACCAGATCGGGCTTGAGCTTGTCCCAACCCACCGCGCGGTCCAGTTCGGCGTTGGCCTTGGCCTGGTAGCGGTCGAGCACGGCCTTCTTGCTGTCCGGCGCCTTGGCCTGGGCGAAGCGCTGGGCGAGCATCTGCTGGACTTGCGCGTAGACCGGCACGGTCAGCTTGTCGGCATGGACCTGCTTGAGGAATTTCTCCGCCTCGGCGTTGGCGTCAGCCAGTGCCACGGAACTGAAGCCAACCAGAAGTGCTGCGGTGCAGAGGGAACGAAGAACGGTCATGGGGCAGTCCTGTGAGTCTGAAGGGTGTCCGGGTGGGACCCGCCATTCTGCGCCTAAGTTCGGAATGCGCTCAAGAGACCGCCAAATGGCCGGGAAGTGATCGGCTTCTCTTGTAGGACAGTTCATGAAACGTCATGCTGCGGCGCGTTGCCACATGGATGTGACCGATGAACACCCTCACCCACCCGCCGACGCTCGCCGCCGCGCCGCCCCTGTGCGATGCGCGCGGCCGCCTGAACAGCGCGGCCGTGGGCTGGTCGTCGCGGCCGCAGACGCTCTGCCAGCTCTCAGGCAACGTCGGCCGGCGCAAACGCTGGAACCACTGGTGCATCAACGCGCCGGGCTGGATGCTCTCGATCACCATCGCCGACCTCGACTACCTGGGCTACGGCGCCGTGTATTTCCTCGACCTGGAAACCGGTCAGTCGGTGCACCGCACCCAGTTCAGCCCCTTCGGCCTGGGCTGCCATCTGCCAGATACGCCGAACCAGAGCCATCGCTTCGAGCATGGCCAGCTGAGCCTGGGCTTCGACGAGCAGCCGGGCCAATTGCGCATCACCGCCTGCGCGCCGAACCTGGGCGGCCAGCCGCTGAACCTCTCCCTGGAAGTACAGCGCCCGGCGCACCTGGAATCGGTCAACCTGGTGGTGCCCATGAGCGGCAAGTGCTTCCACGCCTGCAGCCGGCAGATGGGCCTGCCGATCAGCGGCAGCCTGACCCTCGGCCACCGGACCTACCGCTGCAGCGAGGGCCAGAGCTTCGCCGCGCTGGATTTCGGCCGGGGCGTCTGGCCGTTCAATACCCAATGGACCCGCGCCGCCTTTGCCGCGCCCGGCGGCATCGCCGGCAATTTCGGCGCCGGATGGACGGAAAACAGCCACCTGAGCGAGAACGCCCTGTGGTTCGGCGGCGAGCTGCAGCCACTGGCTGGCGTCGTGGATATCCGCCAGGTGCCGCACGACCCACTGTCGCCCTGGCAACTGCGCGGAGCCGACAAGCGCGTCGACCTCACCTTCACCCCGCGCAAGCTGCACCGCGCCTGCCCACGCCTGGGCCCGCTGTTCGCCGAGACCAGCCAATGGTTCGGCCGCTTCGACGGGGCCCTGCGCGAAGCCGGCGGCGAACTGGTACCGGTCAACGGCGCACTCGGCTGGATCGGCGCCACCCACGCACGCTGGTAACCGTACTCGCCACTGAAACCGCTCTATCACGGCCATTGAGCCAGAGTGGAACCCGGAAGCCCCGTAGCGGCCTAAACTGGCCGAGACCCTATTCCGGAGAAGCACCATGAGCCGCACCGAAACCGACAGCCTGGGCCCCATCGAAGTCCCCGACGATGCTTACTGGGGCGCGCAGACCCAGCGCTCGCTGGAGAACTTCGCCATCGGCGGGCAGCGCATGCCGCTGGCCGTGGTGCATGCCCTGGCGCTGATCAAGAAGGCCGCCGCGCGGGTCAATGCGCAGTTGGGCGAGCTGCCCGAGAACATCACCAGCCTGATCGAGGAAGCCGCCGACGAAGTGCTGGCGGGCGAGCACGACGAGCAATTCCCCCTCGTCGTCTGGCAGACCGGCAGCGGCACCCAGAGCAACATGAACGTCAACGAGGTGATCGCCGGGCGCGCCAACGAGATTGCCGGCAACGGCCGCGGCGGCAAGAAACCGGTGCACCCCAACGACCACGTGAACCGCGCGCAGAGTTCCAACGACAGCTTCCCCACCGCCATGCACATCGCCGCCGTGCAAGCGGTACAGAACGACCTGCTGCCGGCCATCGCCGAGCTCAGCGGTGGCCTCGCCCAGCAGGCCGCGCGCCACGCCAACCTGGTGAAGACCGGGCGCACCCACCTGATGGACGCAACCCCCGTCACCTTCGGCCAGGAGCTTTCCGCTTTCGTCGCGCAGCTGGACTACGCCGAGCGCGCCCTGCGCGCGGCACTGCCGGCGGTGTACGAGCTGGCCCAGGGCGGCACCGCCGTCGGCACCGGGCTGAACGCACCCAAGGAGTTTGCCGACGCCATCGCCGCCGAGCTGGCCGACCTCTCCGGCCTGCCCTTCGTCTCCGCGCCGAACAAGTTCGCCGCCCTCGCCGGCCATGAACCGCTGGTAACCCTGGCCGGGGCCATGAAGACCCTTGCCGTGGCGCTGATGAAAATCGCCAACGACCTGCGCCTGCTCGGCTCCGGCCCGCGCGCGGGTTTTGCCGAAGTAAAGCTGCCGGCCAACGAACCGGGCTCCTCGATCATGCCCGGCAAGGTCAACCCGACCCAATGCGAGGCGCTGTCGATGCTCGCCTGCCAGGTCTTCGGCAACGATGCCGCGATCACCTTCGCCGCCAGCCAGGGCCACCTGCAGCTCAACGTCTACAAACCGGTGATCATCCACAACCTGCTGGAATCCGCTCGCCTGCTGGCCGACGGCTGCCGCAACTTCAACACCCACTGCATCGCCGGTATGGAGCCGGACGCGGCAAAGATGCGCGAGCACCTGGACCGCGGCCTGATGCTGGTGACCGCGCTGAACCCGCACATCGGCTACGACAAAGCCGCCGAGATCGCCAAGAAGGCCTACGCCGAAGGCAAGACCCTGCGCGAAGCCTCGCTGGAGCTGGGCTACCTGACCGACGCCGAGTTCGACCAGTGGGTGCGTCCGGAGACCATGCTGGAGGCCGGGCAGAATGGCTGAGCCGACGCGCTCCGGCGCCACCCCGTTGGAAGGCGACGGCAAGCGCGTGCTGCTGGTGCTGGGCTCGCCCAAACCCGGCGGTTTCTGCCATGCGGTGGCCGATGCCTACGCCCACGGCGCGCGCGCCAAGGGCCACGTGGTGCATATGCTCAAGCTCGGCGAGATGAACTTCGACCCGGTGCTGCGCGGCGGCTACGAACAGAGCCAGAACCTGGAGCCGGACGTGCTTGAAGCCCAGCGGCAGATCCACTGGGCGCAGCACATCGCCTTCGTCTATCCGATCTGGTGGGGCGGCCTGCCCGCACTGTTGCAGGGCTTCTTCGACCGCGTACTGCAGCCGGGCTTCGCCTTCCGCTACCGCTCGATGGAGTCCCGCGAGTTCGAGCCACTGCTGGGCGGGCGCAGCGCCGACCTGCTGGTGAGCCACGACCAGACCCACTGGCATTACCGCCTGCGCCAGGGCGCCCCGGCTCACCGGCAGATGACCCGCTGAATCCTTGCACCCTGCGGCATCGCCCTGCACCACCTGGAGGAATTCAGCCCGGTGCGCGGCTCCGGCGAGGAGCAACGGCAGGGCTGGCTGCGCCGGGCGGAACAGTTGGGTACGCAGGTCTGAGACGACGGCGGATGACGCGCGAGGCGTTGTCCGCCTCGCCGTCGACCTACAATCCTGCGCGTTCAGAAGGCTTTCCCAACACATTGGGAAACCGCCTACACCGCGCCAACCTGCGACTTCCCTAGCATGCGTTCGCCCCAATCCGGGGTTCCTCTTGCCTCTGGAGGCAGCATGCTTCGCAAACTATCCGCCGAAATGATCGGCACGTTCTGGCTGGTGTTCGGTGGTTGCGGCAGCGCCATCTTCGCGGCCCACGCCATTGGCGTGCTGGGTGTCGCCCTGGCCTTCGGCCTGACGGTCGTGACCATGGCCTACGCCATCGGCCCGATCTCCGGCTGCCACCTCAACCCCGCGGTCAGCCTTGGCCTGTGGGCTGGCGGCCGCTTCCGTACCGCTGAACTGATTCCCTACATCATTGCCCAGGTCATCGGCGGCGTGCTCGCCGGTGCCGTGCTGTTCTACATCGCGTCCGGCAAGCCGGGCTTCGATGCACTGGCCGGCTTCGCCGCCAACGGCTTCGGTGAAGGCTCGCCGGACCACTACAGCATGATCTCGGCGCTGGTCACCGAGGTGCTGCTGACCGCGTTCTTCCTCTTCGTGATCATGGGCGCCACCGATGCCAAGCTGGCCCCGGCAGGCTTCGCGCCGATCGCCATCGGCCTGACCCTGACGCTGATCCACCTGATCAGCATTCCAATCGACAACACCTCGGTGAACCCGGCGCGCAGCCTGGGCGTAGCGATCTTTGCCGACCCGCTGTTCATGAAGCAGCTGTGGCTGTTCTGGGTCGGCCCGCTGGTGGGCGGCGTGATCGGTGCTCTGGTTTACCGCGTGGTGCGTCCGGCTTCGGCCTGATCCTTTGCGGTGATAAGAACGGGCGCCTTCGGGCGCCCGTTTTCGTTGGTGTTGAACCTGCCAAGGCAGCCTGTAGGAGCGAGCTTGCTCGCGAACGGTTTTCCCAGCGGCACCGAAGCTGGGCGGGTTCGTGAGCAAGCTCGCTCCTACAGTCGACGGGGAGCGTCTCAGAAGTACTGGGTGAGGCTGAACTTGGCGTTGCGGCCCTGGCTGTAGACGCTGTCGCCGGCCAGCGCCGGGTGATAGTCACGGTTGAACAGGTTGTCCACGGTGAAGTTCAGCTCGGTGTTTTCCAGGCCCAGGCGACGCGGCTTCCAGCTGGCGAACACACGCTGGGTGTCGTAGCTGTCGTTGACCGTCTGGTCCCAGAAGATGTCGCCGACGCTGGTGCCCATGCCGCCGGAATACTTGTCGCTGGGCAGGCGGTCGGTCTGGCGCACGAACTCGCCCTGCCAGCCGATCTGCGCATCCCACGCCGGAATCTTGGTGCCCAGGGTCGCAACCCACTTGGCCGGCGGCACGTCGCGCGCCCACACGTTCGGGCCCCATGGGTTGCTGTAGGCGCCGTCGTGCTTGCCGGTCACCCACGAATAGGACAGCCCGCCGAACAGCCACGGGCTGTCGTAGAAGCTCTCGATCTCGAAGCCCTTGTAGGTCACGCCCGGCAGGTTGCGGTAGTTGGAGAGCGGCAGGTAGTCGCCGCAGCTGCTGGAGATGGTGCCGTTGTCGATGGCCTGCTGTTCGCAACCGACGCTGCGGGTGCGAAAGATCTCGTCCTTGATCTTGTTCTGGAACAGCGTGGTCCGCACCTGCAGGTTGTCGCCGTTGATGAACAGGTCCGGCAGGTTGACCAGTGAGCCGAAGCGCAGCGCATGAATGCGCTCGGGGTCGAGGTCGCGGCTGGTAGCGCTGACCGTGCTGCTGTTCTGCACCTCGTACATCTCGTCGATCACCGGCGCGCGCCAGGTGCGGCTGTAGTCGGCGAAGAAGCCCAGCCGCTCGGTGGCGGTCCAGAACAGCGACAGGCGCGGCGACCAGCCGCTGTAGGTCTGCGAGCTGTAATCGTGGCCTTGCGCTGCGTTGTTGTAGATCGGCGCGTCGTTGTCCTTGCCCTGGTTGCGCACGTGGTCGAAGCGCAGCGACGGGGTGATGGTCACGCTGCCCAGGGTCAGCGCGTCCTGGATGTAGGCGCTGTTGGTGTTCTGCTTGCCGCTGGGCATGAAGGTCGGCTGGAAGTGCCCGTAGTTGTAGCGCGCGGTGTTGTACGTCGAACCGGGGATATACATGTCCGTGGTGCGGGTGTGGCGGTGGAACTGCGTGCCCACGGTGAGCGCGTGCTGCACCGGGCCGGTGGCGAACAGGCTGGTGTTGCGCAGCTCGAGTACCTTGTCCTTGTAGTCGGTGTCCATCTTGCGGCCACCGGTGGAGACCTGGAAGAAGGCGTCCGGATTGCGCTCGTCGGTCTGGTCGATGTGCGACTCGGAGTACTGCACCATCAGGTCGATCAGCGGGTTGTCGATGGGGTGGTATTCGTACTTGCCGGACCAGGTGGTGTCCGTGGTGTCGCGATGCGCCAGCAGACGCTTGAGCGCGGCCTCGTAGCCATAGCGGTCGATGCTCGACTGGGTCGGCGGCGTCGGGTAGGAGGCCGAGGAGAACGGCGTCCAGCGCGTGCTGTGGGAGCGGCTGTAGGCCAGGCTGATGTCGTTGTCGAGGTTGGGGTGCAGGTTCAGCTTGAACAGCCCGGCGTCCAGGTCCTGGGCGCTGTTGGGCAGGCGACTGGGGTTGATCGGGTAGTTGTTGTTCGGGTCGGGAATGTGCCCGGCGAGCTTGATGTCGCGGCCATCGCGGGCGGTCAGGTAGGCCAGCGCGTCGACCTTGCGGTCCTCGGTGCGGCCGTAGACAGCGCCGCTGTAGATCTTCTGCTGGTCGTTGGAGTGGTAGCCGTACTTGAGCATGGCGCCAACGTTCTGGTCATCGCGCAGCATGTCCGGAGCGTCCTTGGTCTCCATGTGCACGGTACCGCCGAAGCCGCCGTTGCCGTTGTAGACCGAGTGCGGCCCCTTCTCCACCTCGATGCGCTTGATCAGCTCCGGCTCGATGAACACGGTGCCCTGCTGGTAACGCTCGAAGCCGCTCTTGGGCGCGCCATCGAGGGTGAAGGGCACGTCCTCGGCATCGCCCAGGCCCCAGATATTCACAGTCTGCCCCCCCGGCTTGGGCGAGCCGCCCATGGTCACGCCGGGCAGGGTCTGCAGCAGGGTGGGAATGTTGTCGGCCTGGATGCGCTCGATGTCCTTGCGGGTCAGGGTCGAACGGCCGACGTTGCTCGAGTCCACCGACAGGCCGCTACCGACGATGGTCTGCGAATCCAGTTCGATGGCGTTGTCGCTGAACTTGTCGACCTTGCCCGAACGCCGCACGACGAAACCGTCGCCCGCCTCCACCAGCTCCAGCGAAGAGCCCTTGAGCAGATGCTCCAGCGCTTCCCGCACGCTGTAGCGGCCGCTCACCGCTGGCGCCTTGAGACCGTCCAGTTGGGCGGCGTCATAGAGCACCTGCACACCGGCCTGCTGCGACAGGCTGCCGATGGATTCGCTCAGCGATTGTGCCGGCAGGTCGACCTGCCAGTCGGCGGCGCGGCTGTACTCGGCCATCATCAGGCTGCCGAGCAGCACGGCACAGCCCAGCGGGCGCGCGAACGGGAAGTTGAAACGAGACTGCATGCAAAGCCCTCCCCAGGGTCGAAAAGCGCTGCGCGTTTCGCAGCGAATGACGGGGAAGACCCTCATTCGAGAAAAACCCACACCTGCAAATAAAAATATTTCTCAAGAAAGATTTGCAGCACGTGTGATCCGGTTGGGTAGGAGCGGACTCCGTCCGCGATGGGCTTGCCCCCACTCGGGCCGAACAATTGGCATCAGGCCCCACGCGCCTGAGCTCATGGCGGTACCGAAGCCCCCTGTAGGAGCTCGCTCGCGAACCAGCCCGGCTCCGGCGCTGCGGGCAAATCCGTTCGCGAGCAAGCTCGCTCCTACAAGGGCATAGGAATCAGCGGGGGAGGATGACGACGCTGCCGTCGGCCTTGCGCTGCACACGCACATCCAGCAGCACCGGCAAGGCGGCGAGGAAGTCGTCCGGGCGGGCCAGGCGCACGTTGCCGGAGATGGGTTTGCGCGCCAGCCGCTCGTCACCCAGGCGAATGGGTGCAGCGCGGTATTGCGACAACTCATCCACCAGCGCGCCCAGAGGCTGGTTGCGGAAGGCGAGCATGCCGTCGCGCCACGCGGCGATGGAGGCAACCGGTATGCGATCGACCTGCGCCTCCCCTGCCCCGCCGGGCAACCGGGCACGGTCGCCCGCCGTCAGCGTCTGCTCGCCCGGCGCAGCGAGCTGCGCCTGCAACGCTACCTTGCCGTGACGCACGGCGACGGTCAGCCCGTCGTCCTCGCGGCGTACATCGAAACCGGTGCCGAGCACCCGCACCCGACTATCGCCGGCGGTCACGCGGAAAGGTCGATCGGTGTCGCGGGTCACTTCGAAATAAGCCTCGCCGCGCAACAGTTGCACATCGCGCAAGCCGTCCGAGTAATCCACCCGCAGTGCCGAATCCGCCGCCAGGAATACTCGAGTGCCGTCGTTCAGCGTCACCTCGCGCTGCTCGCCCGGCGCGGTGGATTGCACCTGCTGCGGATCAGCCAGGCGGCCGCCGCTGAAGTCGTTGGCCAGCAACAATGCCGCGCAGAACACACTGGCAGCGGCGAGCCCGCGCCAGGGCAGACCGGAGCGACGACGCGGCGCGGTGGCTGGGCGACGCACTAGGTCGAGATCGCTCCACAACTGCTCGATCTCGCGGTAGGCCGAATCATGGGCCGGATCTTCCGCCAGCCAGTCGGCGAACGCTCGGCGCTCACGGGCATCGCAGGCGCCCGAGCGCTGGCGGCTGAACCACTTGGCGGCCAGTTCGTCGATCACCCGCTGGCGTTCCTCTTGCGGCGTCATGCTTCGCCCTCACCCTGAACGTGCCGCTTGCAATGCAATAGCGCACTGGCGACGTGCTTCTCCACCATGCTCAGTGAAATCCCCATGCGCCGCGCCACCTCGGGCTGCGACAGGCCGTCGAACTTGTGCAGGATGAAGGCCTCGCGGCGACGTGGCGGGAGGCTGTCCAGCGCCTGGGAAAGCTGCCGAAGGTAACGTTGTCGCTCGAACTGCACCACGGGTTCGCCCCCTTCGGCGGCCGGTTGCTGGTCGGTGTCGCTGGCCGTTTCCGCCTCGCTGGTGAAGCGCCGGGAGCGCTGCCAGTGATCGCGCAGCAGGTTGCGCGCGACCTGGAACAGGAAGGCGCGCGGCTGCTCGACTTCATGCCGCGAGGAAGACTTGAGCCATTGGGCAAAGGCGTCCTGGGCGAGGTCGGCGGCGTCCGCCGAGCTGCCCAGTTGCTTGCGCAGGAAGCGCAGGAGCTCGCCGTGGAAGGAGCGATAGGCCTGGGACACTGAACGGGAAAAGCGCTCATCCATCGACGCACGCCTCCCGGCGTCGCCGCCCTGCCCCACGCTTGCCCACTACCACGTCGCCCCCAGAACCGAGGCGTTGGGGCCTCGACAACTATCGAATTACACAAATGATAATACATATCATTTGCGAAATTGAAGTCGGATGAGCGAGACGGCCAGCAAAAGGCCGCCTTGCGGCGGCCTTGGGGGACTCAGACGTTGGCGATGCGCGTCCTTCGCGCCCGGTAGCTGCGCAACAGCGACGGCGCCAGTGCGGTGAGCGCCGAACCGGTGACCACCAGCAGTGCACCGACATAGGCGAGGCCGTTGAGGTCTTCGGGCAGCACGAATTCGGGCCAAAGGGACGCGGCCAGCGCCACCGACGCGAAGGTCACCAGCGGCGTAATCGCCAGGGTCGCGCTGACCCGTGAGGCTTCCCAGTGCGCCAGCGCCTCGGCGAAGGCGCCGTAGGCCACCAGGGTGTTCAGGCAGCAGGCCAGCAGCAGCCAGCCCTGCAGCGGCGAGAGGTCCAGCGCTTCAAGCGGATGCGCCCAGGGCGTGAGCAACGCGCCGCAGCCCAGGTAGATCACCATCATCACCTGTACCGAGGTCCACTGGGTCAGCAACTGCTTTTGCGCAAGACCATAGAAGGTCCAGATGAAGGCGGCGAATACCACGATCAGCACGCCGGTGGTGTACTCGCCGAGCGAGCCGAACAGCTCGGCCAGGCGCTGGTTGAAGAACAGCCCGAAACCTGCAATCAGCACCGCGAGCCCCAGAGCCTGGCCAATGCTGAAGCTTTCCTTGAAGACAAACAGGCTGCCCAGCAGCAGGAGGATCGGCGCGATCTGGATCACCAACTGGGTGGTGCCCGGCGTGAGCATGCGCAAGCCGATCAGGTAGCACACGTAGTTGCCGGTCAGGCCGAGGATGGCGATAAGCACCAGCCCCTTGCCGCGCTTGCCCAATGGCGAGAAGCGTGGCAACTGGCGGGTAAAGCCCAGGTAGATGAGCAGCAGGCCACCGGACACCACCAGGCGAAACCAGGTGACGGTGATCGGGTCCATGACCTTCAGGACTTCCTTGAGCTTGATCGGCAGGATGCCCCAGAGGACGGCGGTGACCAGGGCCAGGAACAGGCCGAATTGCCAGCGGCCGGATGAAACGTGCATGAGTGCCTCGACGCGTATGCGGTCCGCCATGCTAAGTCATGGCGGTATCGCCCCATAGGAACAGTTGCGTGGTGCAACTGTTCCGGTCGCCGGTCAGATCAGCGTGGAGAGACGCAGCAACCACCAGATCAGGATGATCAGTTGGACGAAGAAGGCGGCGAAGCGCACCCAGACCGCCAGCGCCGAAGCGCTGAGCAGGTGTACCACCGACTGGACGATGCGCGCCACCAGCAGGGTCGGCGCCAGCGGGTCGGTGATCACCGTCTGCTGGGTGACCATTGCAAAGAGCAGCACGGCGCAGAACAGCGGCACGTTCTCCACGCAGTTGGCGTGGGCGCGCACCAGGCGTTGGCCGAAGGCGCCGGGGGTGTTGCTGCCGTCGGCGGCGAAGACGTTGACCTTCATGCGGCCGGACATCACCAGCAGGCCGCGCTGGTTGACCAGCAGCAGGACCAGCAGCACGGTCCAGGCGACCAGGCCGAGCAGCACGAAGGCAGAGGGACTCAGGGACATGCGGGACTCCTTTCTCTTGTTGGTTTGAGCGGAGTCTAAGGGAAGTAGAGTAATTGCTCTAGCCAGCAATCACCGGCGTAAAGGTGGGGATATCGTAGGAGCGGACGCCGTCCGCGATCGATTTCCGGTCGCTCGGCGCTGGCCGGTGGCACATCGCGGACGGAGTCCGCTCCTACACCCAATGGGACACCGCATGCGACCTGAAAAGAAAACGGGCAGCCCGTTTCCGGACTGCCCGTTGTTTTCCAGCGCCGCATTCACAGCTTGGCGATGGACACCTCGGTGGACTTCACGAAGGCGATCACTTCGCTGCCGATGGCCAGTTCCAGTTCCTTCACGGAACGGGTAGTGATCACCGAGGTGACGATGCCAGCGGCGGTCTGCACGTCGATTTCCGACAGCACATCACCTTCGACGATTTCCTTGATGGTGCCTTTGAACTGGTTGCGGACGTTGATGGCTTTGATGGTCATGGCGTAGCTCCTTGGGAGAATGGGGTCTTCGGATGAACGTTGGATCAGAGCGCCCAACGCAGTTGCGTGGGCAGTGGGGATACGGGTTCCGGCTCGGGCGGTTGGGCTGGCAGCGACAGCACACGCTCGAGCACTTCGGCTTCCAGCGCGGCCAGGCGTGCCGAACCGCGGGCGCGCGGGCGGTGCAGGTCGACATTGAGGTCCAGGCCGATCTCGCCGTCTTCGATGAGGATCACCCGGTCAGCGATGGCCACGGCTTCGGCGACGTCGTGGGTGACCAGCAGCACGGTGAAGCCATGCTGCTGCCAGAGGCCCTCGATCAGTTGCTGCATCTCGATGCGGGTCAGGGCGTCCAGTGCACCGAGCGGCTCATCGAGCAGCAGCAGGCGCGGTTGGTGGATCAGGGCGCGGGCCAGGGCCACACGCTGCTTCTGGCCACCCGACAGACTGGCCGGCCACTCGTTGGCGCGGTCGGACAGACCCACGGCTTCCAGGGCTTCCAGCGCCTTGGCACGCCAGTCGCCTTTCAGGCCGAGGCCGACGTTGTCGATCACCCGTTTCCAGGGCAGCAGGCGCGAATCCTGGAACATCAGCCGAGTCTCTTCGCGGGCGCTTTCCAGCGGCGCTGAGCCGGCCAGCAACTGGCCGTCGCTGGCCTCGTCGAGCCCGGCCAGCAGGCGCAGCAGGGTGCTCTTGCCGCAGCCGCTGCGGCCGACGATGGCGACGAACTGGCCGGCGGGAATCCGCAGGTCGATGCCCTTGAGGACTTCACGCTCACCGAAGCGCTTGCGCACGTTTTCCAGCGCCAGCGGGATGCCTTTCTTGAGTTGTTGCGGCAACTGATTCACTGCGTTCATGCCGCACCTCCTTTCACCTGATAAGCCGGGTGCCAGCGCAGCCAGACGCGTTCCAGGCCGCGGGCGGCGAGGTCAGCGAGCTTGCCGAGTACGGCGTAGAGCAGGATCGCCAGCACCACTACATCGGTCTGCAGGAATTCGCGGGCATTCATCGCCAGGTAGCCGATGCCGGAGTTGGCGGAAATGGTTTCGGCGACGATCAGGGTCAGCCACATGAAACCCAGGGCGAAGCGCACGCCGACCAGGATCGAGGGCAGCGCGCCGGGCAGGATCACCTGGCGGAACAGGGCGAAGCCGGACAGCCCGTAGCTGCGCGACATTTCCAGCAGGCCCGGATCGATGTTGCGGATGCCGTGGTAGGTGTTGAGGTAGATCGGGAACAGCGTGCCGAGGGCGACCAGGAAGATCTTTGCCGACTCATCGATGCCGAACCACAGGATCACCAACGGGATCAGCGCCAGGTGCGGCACGTTGCGGATCATCTGTACCGAGCTGTCGAGGAAGCGCTCGCCCCACTTCGACAGGCCGGTGATCAGGCCCAGCACCAGGCCGATGCTGCCACCGATGAGGAAGCCTACGGCGGCGCGCCAGGTGCTGATCGCCAGGTGTTGCCACAGTTCGCCGCTGACCACCAGGTGGTAGCCGGCCTCGGCCACTGCGCTGGGCGCCGGCAGGATACGGCTGGACAGCCAGCCGAATTCCACCGCCAGTTGCCAGATCACCACCAGGCCCACCGGCAGGGCCCAGGGCGCGAGGCGCTGGGCGAGTTGATTGGAATTGCTCATTTCGTCTCTCCGGATTCTTCGTCGGGCGGATCACGCGGCGCGTTTTCCGCCCGACCGCCTTATCAGCTCGCCGATGCCGCCTTGGGCAGGATGTCGTTGGCGACCATCTCGCCGAACGGGCTGACATAGCCGCGCGCTTGCGGTGCCTGCGCCTGAGCCAGTTCCAGATGCGGGAAGAGCAGTTCAGCAACCCGATAAGACTCTTCCAGGTGCGGGTAGCCGGAGAAGATGAAGGTATCGATACCGAGGTCCGCGTACTCCTTCACGCGCGCCGCCACAGTCGGTCCATCGCCCACCAGTGCAGTGCCAGCGCCACCGCGAACCAGGCCGACGCCGGCCCAGAGGTTGGGGCTGACTTCCAGCTTGTCCTTGTTGCCGCCGTGCAGGGCCGCCATGCGTTGCTGGCCGACGGAATCGAAGCGCGCCAGGGACGCCTGGGCGCGGTCGATGGTGTCCTGGTCGAGGTGCGAGATCAGGCGGTCGGCGGCCTGCCAGGCTTCCTCGTTGGTCTCGCGGACGATCACATGCAGACGAATGCCGAAGCGCACGCTGCGGCCCTGCTTGGCGGCCTTCTCGCGCACCTGGGCAATCTTCTCGGCGACGGCGGCCGGCGGTTCGCCCCAGGTCAGGTACAGCTCGACCTGTTCGGCGGCGAGGTCTTGCGCTGCGTCGGAGGAGCCACCGAAGTACAGCGGCGGACGCGGCTGCTGGATCGGCGGGTAGAGCAGCTTGGCGCCCTTCACTTGCAGGTGCTTGCCGTCGTAGTCGACGGTTTCGCCTTCCAGCACGCGGCGCCAGATGCGGGTGAATTCGACCGACGCTTCGTAGCGCTCGGCGTGGCTCAGGTGCAGGCCGTCACCGGCCAGCTCGTCCGGGTCGCCGCCGGTCACCAGGTTGAACAGCGCGCGCCCACCGGAGAGCCGGTCGAGGGTTGCGGCCTGGCGGGCGGCCACGGTCGGGGAAATGATGCCCGGGCGCAGGGCGACCAGAAACTTCAGGCGCTGGGTCACCGGGATCAGTGAGGCGGCGACCAGCCAGGAGTCCTCGCAGGAGCGGCCGGTGGGGATCAGCACGCCACCGAAACCAAGGCGGTCGGCAGCCTGGGCAACCTGTTGCAGATAACCGTGGTCCACGGCGCGGGCGCCTTCAGCGGTGCCCAGGTAGTGGCCGTCGCCGTGGGTCGGCAGGAACCAGAAGATGTTGAGACTCATCGCAGTAACTCCAGATAAGCGCGCCGGCGTGGCGTAGCCGCGCGATGATGGGATTGGTGCACGTCTAGCGGTTTTCGTAGGAGCGGACTCCGTCCGCGATGGGTCCGCATCGCGCCGGAGAACATCGCGGACAAAGTCCGCTCCTACGCAGGAATCATTGGGCGGCGACCTTGGCCGGAGCCGTCCACACCACGTCCTTGATGCTCAGCTTCTTGGGGATGAGCTTCAGGTCGGTGAAGGTGTCGGCGATCTTCTGCTGCGCGGCGGTGACCTGCGGGGTGATCGGCTGGGCGCCGTAGCCCTGGCGTTTCACCGCGGTGAAGGTGATGTCCGCCGGCAGGCCGAGCAGCGGTGCAACCTGGTCGGTCACCTGCTGCGGGTTCTGCTGCGACCACTCGCCCACCGAGCGCACTTCGTCGATCAGGGTGGTGATCACCTGCGGGTGGTTGTTCGCGTAGGGCCGGGTCGCCAGGTAGAACTGGTGGTTATCCACAAGGCCGGTGCCGTCCACCAGGGTGCGGGCGGAGAGCTGCTTCTCGGCGGCGGCCTGGTACGGGTCCCAGATCACCCAGGCATCCACGCTGCCGCGTTCGAAGGCGGCGCGGGCGTCGGCCGGCGGCAGGTACACGGGCTGGATATCGCTGTACTTCAGGCCGGCTTTTTCCAGAGCGCGCACCAGCAGGTAGTGCACGTTGGAGCCTTTGTTCAGGGCGACCTTCTTGCCCTTGAGCTCGGCGACGGATTTGATCGGCGAATCCTTGGGCAGCAGGATTGCTTCGCTGGTCGGCGCTGGCGGTTCGTGGGCGACGTACACCAGATCGGCGCCAGCGGCCTGGGCGAACACCGGCGGGGTTTCGCCGGTCACGCCGAAGTCGATGCTGCCGACGTTCAGGCCTTCGAGCAGCTGCGGGCCGCCGGGGAATTCGGTCCATTGCACCTTGACGCCTTGCTCGGCCAGGCGCTTCTCCAGCGTGCCACGGGCCTTGAGCAGCACCAAGGTGCCGTACTTCTGATAACCGATACGCAGGGTGCCGGGCTGTTCGTCCGCCTGCGCGTTGTAGGACAGGGCCGCGATCAGCAGGGCCGCCAGTCCACTACGCAAAGTGAGAGTCCGCATGGGAGTGATCCTTCGTCGAGTGTGATTGCCGGACCTGCGGTCCCGTTGACGGGACGGTGAGGGCCTTTTCTTGTGGGTGACGCAGTCGCCGCCTGCCGGGTTGGGGCTTGGCGCTCTCCTGCGTGGAGTTGTCTGTCAGATGCTCCAGCGGGCGTTGATCAGCCGTTCGTTGAGCAGGTTGGGGTCGATGGGTTTCGGTCGGCGCGCGAGGGCGCCGTGGAACTGTTCCAGGGATTCCAGCAGTCGGTGTTCGAGGGTCGACTCCAGGCGCGCCGGGGTATTGCCCTCGGGGTATTGCACCTGGCTCTCCTCGGCGAACACGCCGTGCAGGGTTTCCTGGGCCTTCAACGCAGCGAGGACCGGCTTGAGCGCGTAGTCCACCGCCAGCATGTGGGCGTTGCTGCCGCCGGTGGCCAGGGGCAGCACCACCTTGTGCGCCAGCGCCCGCTCCGGCAGCAGGTCGAGGATGACCTTCAGCGCTCCGGCGATGGACGCCTTGTACACCGGTGTGGAAATCACCAGGCCGTCGGCGCGCAGGATCTGCTCGATCAGCTCGACCACCCGCGGGCTGTCGAAGCGTGCATGCAGCAGGTCTTCCGCGGGAAAGTCGTGCACGGAGTAGGAGCGCACCTCGGCGCCGTGGGCGTGCAGCCAGTTCCGTGCGACGTCCAGGAGGACGCCGGAGCGGGAACGCTGGCTGGGGCTGCCGGCAAGGGTGACTACATACATCTGCACGTTTCCTTATAACGATCAGGACGATACAAATGCCGTCCTGCTAACCAATGTGCATAGACCTTAACAGGCAACCTCATATTCCAATAAATGTTATTTTTTCATTTGGTTATTCGATTTTAATTTATATGTAGAAGCGAGCTTGCTCGCGAACGCTTTCCGGGCAGCTCCGGCATCAAGCGGTTCGCGAGCAAGCTCGCTCCTACAGAACAGTGATGAGTCAGATGACGTGGGACTGGTGCAGCTCGGTCAGCGCTTCGCCGCGCAGGAAGGCCAGTTCCACGGCGCGACGGTCGCGCGGGCGCGGCAGCGGCACGGGGAATTCGCGGCGCAGGCGGCTGGGCGTACCGCCCAGCAGCAGTACGCGATCGCTGAGGTAGAAGGCCTCGTCGAGGTCATGGGTGACCAGCAGGATGCTGATGTCGTACTCCAGCGCCAGTTGCTGGATCAGGTCCTGCAGGCGGATGCGGGTGAAGGCGTCCACCGCACTGAAGGGTTCGTCCAGCAGCAGCACCTGGGGCCGCCCGTAGAGGCCACGGGCGATGGCCGCGCGCTGGGCCATACCACCGGAGAGCTGCTTGGGCAGCAGGTCGCCCTTGCCCTCCAGCCCCACGTCGCGCAGCAGGTGCTCAATGCGGTGGTCGTCTGCCAGCCAGCCATCGGCAAAGCCAATGTTCTGCGCGACGGTGAGCCAGGGCAGCAGGCGCGGCTCCTGGAACACCACGCCGACGCCACCGCCGCCACGGCCGGTATCGCCGTCCGGGCCGAAGCCCAGCAGCGGATTGCGCTCCAGCGAGCCGGCGAACTCGTCGTCCAGCCCGGCGGCGATGCGCAGCAAGGTACTTTTTCCACAACCGCTGGGGCCCAGCAGGCTGACCACTTCGCCCGGCGCCAGGTTCAGGCTGACGTCGTCCAGTACGCGCACGCCGGAGAAGCTCTTGCGGATTTCACGCAGTTCCAGCAGGGCGCTCATTGACTCTCTCCATTGCCCAGGAAGGTATCGCGCCAGGCCAGCGCGCGCTGCTCCAGCGCCTTGAGCAGGCCGTCGCTGAGCTTGCCCAGCACCGCCAGTACCAGGATGGCGGCGATGACGATATCCGGCCGCGAGGTTTCCCGGCCGTCGCTGAGCAGATAGCCCAGGCCGCGAGTGGCGGCGATCAGTTCGGCGGCGACGAGGAACATCCAGCTCAGGCTCAATGCGCCGCGCAGGCCGGTGAACAGGCTCGGCAGTGCCGCCGGCAGGAGGATGCGCCGCACCAGGGCGAAGGGTGACAGGTGATACAAGCGGCCCAGCTCCACCCATTTGCGATCGACGTTGCGCACGCCAGCCACCAGGGAGAGATAGACGGGGAAGAATGCGCCGAGGGCGATCAGCACGATTTTCGGCGTCTCATCGATGCCCAGCCAGAGCAGCAGAAGCGGCACCCAGGCGAGGCTGGGAATCGCCCGCAGCGCCTGGAAGGTCGGTTCCAGATAGGCCTCGGCACGCTGGCTGAGTCCCACCCAGGTGCCGATCAGTACGGCGGCGGCCGCACCGATGAAGAATCCGGCGGCGACCCGCGCGAGGCTCGCCGCAACATGTTTCCAGAGCTCGCCCTGGGCCAATTGCCAGAGGGTCAGCGCAACACTGCTGGGTGCCGGCATCTGGTGCTCGGCGAGCCAGCCGACACGCACTGACAGCTCCAGAGCGCCGCACAGCAGCAGCGGCACCAGCCAGGCGCGCCAGCTCAGTCGCGGCCAGCGCAGTTTCAATGCGCGACGCTGGCGGGCCAGGCGCAGGCTCTGGGTCGGCAGGCTCTGGGGTGGCATGGATTACTGCTCCGCCTTGGCGACGGCGCCAGCCTTGCCGATCACTTCGCCGGCCAGTTGCGGAGCGATCAGTTGATCGACCACGGCGGTGACGTCAGTCCCCGGACGAACCAATTGTTCATCCACCAGGATCGGCGCGGCCGCCTTCAACGCAGCGACCTGTTCGGCGCCAGGCAGCGGCTTGCTGAAATCGGTTCGGGAGAGTTGCCGCTTGGCCACTTCCAGCGGCAGCTTGGCTTCCTCGGCGAGCAGTTTCGCGGTCTCTTCCGGATGCGCCACGGCCCACTGACGCGCCTCTTCATAGGCAGCGATGACCTGCTTGATCAGCTCCGGCTGCTGCTTCTCGAACTTCTCGGTGACGCTGAGCACGCCGTAGCTGTTGAAATCGACGTTGCGGTACAGCAGGCGCGAACCAGCCTGCAGCTCGCTGGCGGCCATGTGCGGGTCAAGGCCGGCCCAGGCGTCCACCCTGCCCTGCTCCAGCGCGGCGCGGCCGTCCGGATGCTGCAGGTGGACGATTTCCACGTCGTTCTTGTCCAGACCGGCCTGCTGCAGGCTGCGCAACAGGAACAGGTACGGATCGGTGCCCTTGGTGGCGGCGATCTTCTTGCCCTTGAGGTCAGCGACAGACTTGAGCGGCGAATCCTTGGGCACCACCAGTGCAGTCCACTCCGGGCGGCTGGCGATGTAGACGGTCTTCAGCGGGCTGCCATTGGCACGGCTGAGCACCGCGGCCAATCCCGCCGTGGAGGCGAAGTCGGTGCTGCCGGCGTTGAGGTATTCCAGCGAACGGTTGCTGCCCTGGCTGAACACCCAGCGCACTTCGGTGCCCTGTGGCTTGAGGGATTTCTCCAGCCAGCCGAAGTGCTTGAGCACCAGGCTGGTGGGCGCGTAATAGGCGTAGTCCAGGCGCACCTCTTTCGGGGCGTCGGCGGCTTGGGCGGGGCTGTTGTAGGCGCCGATCGGCAGGCTCGCGAGAAGAGCGACGGCCAGGCTGCGGCGCCAGGTGGAATGACCCATGGTCGTTCTCCTTGGCGTGGGCTTGCGTCTTCTTCCCGTCTGGCGGGCAAGTCAGATCATTGAGGTGGAGCGAATAAAAAAGCGCGGCGTGGTCCGCGCATGAAGGTTAAAAAATGGGCCGGCGGACCGGCCCGATTTACCGCTCGAGGTTGAAACTTCTGCCCCGAAGCGTGTGAGCTAGAGCCAGGCAAGGCGCCAGCGGCAGTGAGAGCGGAGTGTGCTACAGCACATGAGCATCTCGCTGTCGCTGGCAACGCAGCCTGGCCGACGCGCAGCCGCTTCGGGTCACTTGTTCGGTTGCGGGGTCAGGCGCAGGTAGGGCTTGATCGCACGGTAGCCCTTGGGGAAACGCTGCTTGATCTCTTCCTCGTCCTTGAGCGAGGGCACGATCACCACGTCGTCGCCGTCCTGCCAGTTACCGGGGGTGGCGACCTTGTGGTTATCGGTGAGCTGCAGCGAGTCGATGACGCGCAGAATTTCGTTGAAGTTGCGCCCGGTGCTCGCCGGGTAGGTGATGGTCAGGCGCACCTTCTTGTTCGGATCGATGACGAACAGCGAACGCACGGTGAGCGTGTCGTTGGCGTTCGGGTGGATCAGGTCATACAGCTCGGACACCTTGCGGTCGGCGTCGGCAATGATCGGGAAGTTGACCACGGTGTTCTGGGTCTCGTTGATGTCGTCGATCCACTTCACGTGGGAGTCCACCGGGTCGACGGACAGGGCGATCACCTTCACGCCTTTGGCGGCGAACTGGTCCTTGAGCTTGGCGGTCAGGCCCAGCTCGGTGGTGCACACCGGGGTGAAGTCGGCCGGGTGGGAGAACAGAACGCCCCAGCTGTTGCCCAGCCATTCATGGAAACGGATGCGGCCTTCGCTGGATTCCTGTTCGAAGTCGGGGGCGATGTCGCCAAGTCGCAAGCTCATGGGTCTCTCCTTGTTCGTGTTGGTAACCACTATGCACAAGGTCTTTCCGCATTAAAAAGAATATATTTTGATTTTCTTATAACCAAAATAATCAATCTTTCCTCGACCCTGCGCGGCGGCGACCGCCGCCGGACACTGAGCATAGACAAGGGAACGTGACGGCCGGGCGGCCGAGTGTTTCACCGCTGAGACGATTGCCTGCCGTTCGTCGCCATTCCTTCGCAGCCCAGGCACGGCGGGGGTTTGCGGCATACACTCGATTCAATTAATCCTTTTGTATGGGAGGTCAGCGTATGTTGGAGCAACGTGTCGGCGACAATCAGGCGGCCACCCATTACCGCAGCGATCGGATCAGTGCGGTCAATGGCCAGTACTTCTTCTCTACCCGCGAGGGGACGCTCGAAGGCCCCTACTTCACCCGCTTCGATGCCGAGCGCGAGGTGATGCTGTACATCACCCGCATGCAGCAGGCATCCAACCTGTTTGCCCGCGTCGGACGCTGAGCCCCACGGGGTGATACGCAGAAACCCCGGCCTGCTGGCCGGGGTTTTGTTTTTGTGTCTCCAGGACCTCGCGATTGCGGCGCGGTGAACTCACCTCCGCCATCGGTAGCAAGCTCGCTCCTGCAAAGAGCCGGGTGGCGGGCAACCGCAATGAAAAAGCCCCTGGCGTTTCCGCCAGGGGCTTTCCCAGGCACCGGCCGCTTGCGTGGAGCGACCAGCGCGACTCGGGTGAGGGTTGCGCCCTCGCCCGCCGTGCTCAGCGAACGGCTT
This sequence comes from Pseudomonas sp. PVC-3-1, assembly GCF_057444315.1. Taxonomy (NCBI): domain Bacteria; kingdom Pseudomonadati; phylum Pseudomonadota; class Gammaproteobacteria; order Pseudomonadales; family Pseudomonadaceae; genus Pseudomonas; species Pseudomonas sp. PVC-3-1. The sequence goes on along the minus strand of NZ_CM172023.1, from coordinate 2,843,425 downwards.
CGAACAGGCCGGTCGCGCCCATGCCGCCGCCCACACACATGGTGACGATGCCGTAGCGCAGGTTGCGCCGCTGCAGTTCGCGCACCAGGTGGCCGACCTGGCGCGAGCCGGTCATGCCGAAGGGGTGGCCGATGGAGATGGAGCCGCCGTTGACGTTGTACTTCTCGTTGTCGATGCCCAGACGGTCACGGGCGTACAGGCACTGGGAAGCGAAGGCTTCGTTGAGCTCCCAGAGGTCGATGTCGGCGACCTGCAGGCCCTTGGCCTTGAGCAGCTTGGGTACCGAGAACACCGGGCCGATGCCCATCTCGTCCGGCTCGCAGCCGGCGACGGTGAAGCCGCGGAAGAAGGCCTTAGGCTTGAGACCCAGCTCCAGAGCCTTGTCCAGGCTCATGATCAGGGTCATCGAGGCGCCGTCGGAGAGCTGCGAGGCGTTGCCGGCGGTGACCGAACCGTCTTCGGCGAACACCGGCTTGAGGGAGTTGAGGCCTTCAAGGGTGGTTTCCGGGCGGTTGCAGTCGTCGCGGTCGACCACGCCGTCGAGGACTTTCTTCTCGCCGGTGGCCTTGTCTTCCACCAGGTACTTCACGCTCATCGGCACGATTTCATCGTCGAACAGACCTTCGGCCTGGGCGCGCGCGGTGCGCTGCTGGCTCTGCAGGGAATACAGGTCCTGCTGCTCGCGGGTGACGTTGTAGCGGCGGGCGACGATCTCGGCGGTCTGGCCCATGGGGTAGTAGATGCCGGGGAACTCGTCCTTCAGACGCGGGTTCACGAAATTGTCGAGGTTCTGCTTGCCCATGGTCAGGGTGATGGACTCGACGCCGCCGGCCACCAGGATGTCGCTGCAGCCCGAAGCCACCTGGTTGGCAGCGATGGCGATGGCCTGCAGGCCCGAGGAGCAGTAGCGGTTCAGGGTCATGCCGGCAACGTGGGTGCCCAGGCGCGACAGCACCGCTGCGTTACGGCCGATATTGTGGCCCTGGGCGCCTTCGTTGGAGCCGGCGCCGACCACGCAGTCGTCCACCAGCAGCGGATCGAGGTTGTTGCGCGCCAGCAGCGCGTCGATGCATTGGGCGACCATGTCGTCCGGACGGGTCATGTTGAATTTGCCACGGAAGGACTTGGCCAGGCCGGTACGGACGCTGTCGACGATCACCACTTCGCGCATGGGAAACCTCGTTGCTTGTTGTTGGACTGAGGGAAGGTGTGGTCCGAGCATAAGCGGCGCTGAGGACGCACCGCGACGATCATTCACCAGCCGTATAGCCCTGCCCCCATCCTCGTTGTGCGCAGGGAAAACGAAACCGCCGCCCAGAGGCGGCGGTTTCGACTGGTTTCACACAGGGTCAGACAGTGTCGGTCTTGATCGCGTGGTCCCCCAGCAGGCCGTTGAGCACGGTCTGGGTATCCCCCGCCGAGAGCACGCCATTGCCGGCATGGCCTGCGTACTTGGCGGCGAGGTCGACGTTGGCCAGGTCGACGGTCTGGGTAACGGCCCCACCGCTGGTGGGGCTGGCGCCGATGGTGGTGGTGCCAGCGTTGACCGAGAAGGTCAGGTAGTGCGCCAGCGACGAAGCCGTGGCGGCTTCCCCTTGCAGCAGGTCGGCGAAGTTCAGCACGTCGTGCTCGGCGATGTTGAAGTCCTTGATCACATCGTGGCCGGTATCGCCGGACTTCCAGATGAACTCATCCGCACCGGTGCCGCCGTACATGATGTCGTCGCCGGGCCCGCCGATCAGCTTGTCGTTGCCGCCCTGGCCAAACATCAGGTCATTGCCGGCGCCGCCTTCGAGGATGTCGTCGCCACCGCGGGTGTCACCGGCGACGTTGAGCTGATCCGCGTGCTGGATGATGTAGTTGCTGATCGTGGCCGCCGTCGGCGCGGTGCCGTTGGTGGCGGTCAGATAATCCACCAGCGCCTGGAAGCCCTGGCCGTTGTGCGTGCCGGCAGCATGCCCGGCCCAGGCCAGTTGGTCGGTGTTGATGACATCACCGAACATGATGTCGTTGCCCGCGCCGCCGACCAGGTGGTCGTTGCCCACGGTCACCGGTGTGCTGGTGCTGAAGCCTTCCTGCAGCGCCGCCTGCAACTGCTCGGCGGTATTGATGATCTGCGGCTGGCCGACGGTATTGGTGATGGTCTGGTTGTCGACTGTCACCGACCCGGTCCCGGTGGTATCGGTGTTGTCGAAGAACTTCAGGTAGTTGCTGTTGATGCCGTTGCCGATTCCGATGGCATTGACGTCCACCGCGTTGGCTCCGCTGAGCGCGCCCACGCCATGCAGCATGTCATTCCCGGAGGTCAGCGCGACGTTGATGTCGTTGTAGTTGGTGGTGTCCCCGCTGCCGTTGTAGCCGTTCCACACGGTGGGGTTGCCGTCGGTGAGGAAGAACGCCAGGTTGACGTAGCCGTGGGCCGCATCGGCGTGGTTGGTGCTGACCTGGGTGTTGAACCAGGTCGAAGCCTTCTGCATGGCATCGTCGTAGTTGGTCGCTCCCCCCGCGCTGAGCGCGTTGATCGCCGCGATCAGCAGCGTCACGTTGGCCGCGGTGAGCCCGTTGTAGCTGACGCTCTTGGCATTGTCGGCGAAGGACACCAGGTTGACGTTGATGACCCCGTCATGCCCCTTGATGGTGTTCACCAGGTTGATTAGCGCGTTCTTCGCCAGGGTCATGCGATCCTGGCCCACGGTGCCCGACCCGTCGGCCATGCTGCCGGATGTATCGACGATCAGCGAGATGTTGTAGTTCTTGCCCGGCTGGGTATAGACCGACACGCCGCCTGGGTCGCCGATCAGCACGTCGCTGCCGGCGCCGCCGCTGATGGTACCGGCCTTGTCCGCATCCTGCGGGTTGGGCAGGGTGTGCTGGGTGCTGGAGCCATCAATGTCGCTGCTGTTGCTGCCGACAACCAGCAGCGGCTGAGGAGCGCTCAGGTCCACGCACAGGTTCAGCCCGGTGCTGTCGCCATCGCCGTCGGTAATGCCGACGTGGAAGTTGAGGTCGATATTCTCCGGCAGGACTGACTGTCCGGCGGAGACGGTGACCAGGCGGTAGTCGCCGCTGTTGCTGCTCAACACCACGGAGTTGAAGCCGCCTTCCTGGAGCTGGAAGGCCGAGCCCGTGGTGAAGTGGCCATCGGTGAGCAAGTTGAAGGACACCGAGCTGTTCTCGCCATAGCCTGCCGGCGGCGAGAAGGTCCCGGTCGCCAGCACTACCCCGCCGTCACCGAGCACCTTCCAGCTCAGCACATCGCTGGTGGAGAGTTTCTGCACGTCGAAGCTGACGTCGTAGATCTTCTCGCTGAAGGCGATGTTGAGGTTCTCACCGGGGGTGATGAGGTTGTTGCCGCCCACGCCCATGCCATTGTCGGAGGGGTTCACGTTGCCGTTGGGGCTGGTGAAGACCACCGAAAGACCATCCGAGGACAGGGTGACGGAAGGCCGCGGGCCACCGGCGGAAACCTGTGTCAGGTCGTATTCCACCTGGGTGATCGGCCGCGAGTTGAGTACCTCGAAACTGTAGGTACCGTCGGCATTGACCTTGAGGGCGAAGAAGGCCTCGTTGTTGCCGTCATAGGCGATCAGTTGCGACCCGCCACCGGCCAATTGGGTAACCACGTAGGTCAGGCCGTCCGGCGCGGTGTTGCCGCTGAGGTCGAAGGCGCCGCGGCCATCACCGCCGAAGCTCACGTCGAGCGTGCCATTGAGCACGAAGCCGGGGACCTCGGAAACGTCCTGGCACGGTGGTTCGCTGTGTACCACCGGCAGGTCGTCCTGCACGTTGATCACCAGCGAGCCCGAGCCCAGGCTGACCGGGTCGCCATCGCCGTCGGTGGCCTTGATCACGCCGCCGAGGTTGAGCGCCAGCTGCTCCGCATCACTGCCGTTGTGCAGCGGATGATCCAGCGGGCCGACGAGTTTGAACTCATAGTTGCCCGCTGCATCCACCGACAGGGTGAAGATGGTCTTGGCGCCGGCCATGGCGGTCAGCAGGTTGCCAACCACACTGTAGGCCAGTGCCACGCCACCAGAGGTCAGGTGCTGCGAGGTCAGCGAGGAGTAGTCGCCGGTCAGCGAGAAGGCGCCGGGGCCGTCCGCACCGAAGTTCACCAGGCTGGCAAGCGAACCCTTGGCTGTCGTGGTGTCGCTGGCGCCATCGGGGTTGCCACCGGGCAGCGCATCCTCCATCACCTGGCCGCTCACGTTGCCACCGGCGATGAGCGCGGGGCCGTCGTCCTTGAAGACTAGCTTGCCGCCCAGGTCGACGCTCGCGGATTGCTGGTCGCCATCGCCGTCGGTGATGGTCGCCACCAGGGATATCTTGCTGCCCAGCAGGCTCACCGAGTCGTTGGGGTTGCTGGCGTCAGCGTGCTTGAACGCCAGTTTCTGATCGAGCGTCAGGTCACCGGTGGTGCTGTTGAGAGTCAGGCTGAAGGCGACCGCACCGCCGGTGTTGCCCACACGGCCCTCGACCACCGTATCGCTGACCTTGACCAGCACGATGCTCTGCCCGCTGGTGGTCTGCAGACCGCTCGCCGTGCCGTCGGTCGCCGACAGGCTGTAGCTGACGGTGCCGCCGTCGGCACCACCGTTGGAGGTGAAGGCGCCGCTGAAGTTGGCGGTGGCGTCAGTGGTCAGCACGGTTTCGTCCACCGTGAGGACCGGCGCCTGGCCGGCGTTGGCGGTGATGCTCGGGCCGTCATCCTTGAAGGTCAGCCGGCCGCCGAGGTCGAGGCTGGCGGAGAGCGAGTCGCCGTCGGCATCGGTGATAGTGGCGACCAGGTTGATCTTGTTGCTCAGCAGACTGACCGAATCATCGGGGTTGCTGGCGTTCGGGTGCTGCAGCGCCATTTGCTGGTCGAGGGTGACCACGCCACCGGCAATGGTGACCTTGAAGGCGACAGCGCCCTGGTCTCCGCCGACGCGGCCGACGACATTGCCGCCTTCGTTGAACAGTTGGATGGTCTGGCCATCGGTGGTCTTCAGGCCGCTGTCCATGCCGTTTGAAACAGCGCTGAGCTGGTAGGTCAGGCTGCCGGCGCCGTCGGCGCCGAAGCTGCTGGTGAACTGCCCGGAGAAGTCCGCGCTGGCATTGCTGGCCAGGTTGGTTTCGTCCACCGTCAGTGCCGGCGCTCCCTGGCTGTTGGCGCTGATGCTCGGGCCGTCATCCTTGAAGGTGAGGCGGTCGCCGAGGTCGAGCTGGGCGCGGCTGGAGTCACCATCGCCGTCGGTGATGGTGGCGACCAGGTTGATCTTGCCGCCGGCGATGCTCACCGAATCATTGGGGTTGCTGGCGTCCGAATGCTTGAGCGCCATCTGCTGGTCGAGGGTCACCACACCGTCGGCCACCGTCACCTTGAAGGCGATGGCGCCGGCCGGGCCGCCTACGCGACCGACTACGCTGGCGCCTTCGTTGAACAGCAGGATGGTCTGGCCCTGGCTGGTCTGCAGGCCACTGTCACTGCCGTTGGCGACGGCTTCGACCTTGTAGGTCAGCGAGCCCTGGCCGTCCGCACCGTAGTTGCCGTTGAACTGGCCGGAGAAGTCCGCGCTGGCATTGTTGGCCAGGTTGGTCTCGTCCACCACCAGGCTGGGAGCGCCCTGGGTATTCGCGGTGATGGTCGGGGCATCGTCGTAGAACACCATCTTGGTGCCGAGGTCGACGTGGGCCGAAGCCTTGTCGCCGTCGCCATCGGTGATGGTGGCGGTGAGGGTGATCTTGCCGTCGGGCAGGCGCAGCGCCTCATCCGGGTTGGTCGCATCCGGGTGCTTGAGCGCCAGGCGCTGGTCGAGTATGAGCGCGCCCTGGTCCTCGCTGACCACGAAGGCGATAGCGCCGGTGCCGGCGACCTTGCCGACCACGGTGCCATCCACGTTGTACAGCAGGATGGACTCACCCTTGGTGGTTTGCACTCCACTATCGGTCCCGTCGACCGTGGTCACCTTGTAGGTGATGGATCCTGCGCCGTCAGCACCGAAGTTCGGAGTGAACAGCTGGGACACCAGGCTGACTTCGACGCGGGCGTTGTTCGACAGGTCGGACTCGTCCACCTCCAGGCTGATGTCGGCGTCCAGGCACGGAACGATACTCGGGCCATCGTCGAGGAAGGTCAGCTTGCTGCCCAGGTCGATGTGTGCGCTGGCGCTGTCGCCGTCCTTGTCGGTGATGGTCGCGGTGAGGGTGACCTGGCCGCTGAGGCTCAGGGAATCATCGGGGTTGCTGGTGTCCGAATGCACCAGGGCGCGCAGCTGCTCCAGGGTGACCTTGCCATCGCCATCGACGTAGACGCGGAAGGCGACGGTGTCGGTGCCCTGCAGGCGACCTTCGATGCCGTTGTCGGTGTTGTAGAGGTAGACCTTCTCACCGCTCTGGGTATCTTTCAGCCCGGAGTCGGTGTTGTCGGCTCCGGCCAGCTTGTAGGTGATCGTACCGGCGCCGTCCGCACCGAAGTGGGTGGTGAACAGGTCGGCCACCGAAGCGCTGCTGGTGTCCGGCACGCCGAGGTGTGTTTCGTCCACGGTCAGCTTGATATCCGCGTCGTCGCACGGCGTGATGCTCGGGCCGTCATCGAGGAAGTTCAGCTTGCCGCTCAGGTCGATGTGGGCCTGGGCGCTGTCGCCGTCCTTGTCGGTGATGGTGGCCGTAAGGGTCACGCTGTCCGGGGCGAGGCTGACGCCTTCATTGGCCTGGGTGGCATCCGGATGCACGACGGCGCGCACCTGATCGAGGGTGATCTTGCCGTCCTGGCCCAGGGTCACGCGGAAGGCGACGGTGCCGTCTTCACCCCCTACGCGACCTTCCACACCGGTGGCAGTGTTGAACAGGAAGATCTTGCTGCCGGTGGCAGTGTCCTTCAGGCCGCTGTCGGTGTTGTCGTTGGTCTCGACCTTGTAGGTGATCCCGCCCGCACCATCGTTGCCGAAGTGGGCGGTGAACAGGTCGGAGACCGTGACCGAACTGGTGGCATCCACGTTCAGGTGGGTCTCATCCACCGTCAGCTTGATGTCCACGTCCTCGCACGGCGCGATGCTCGGGCCGTCGTCGAGGAAGGTCAGCTTGCTGCCCAGGTCGATGTGCGCCGAGGAGCTGTCGCCGTCCTTGTCGGTGATGGTGGCGGTCAGGGTCAGGGTGTTCTGGTCGAGGCTGACACCTTCGTTGTTATCACCCGGATTCGGATGCACGACAGCGCGCACTTGGTCGAGGGTGATCTTGCCGTCCTGGCCCAGGGTCACGCGGAAGGCGACCGCGCCGTTCTCGCCACCGACCCGGCCTTCCACACCGCTGGCGGTGTTGAACAGGAAGATATGGTCACCGGTGGCCGTGTCTTTCAGGCCGCTATCGGTCTTGTCTTCGGTCTCGATCCTGTAGGTGATCTGCCCCGGACCATCGGCGCCAAAGTGCGCAGTGAACAAGTCGGAGACACTGGCCGTGCTGGTGGCATCCAGATTCAGGTTGGTTTCATCCACCGTCAGCTGGATGTCGTGCCCCGTGTTTGGCGTGATGCTCGGACCATCGTCGAGGAAGCTCAGCTTGCCGCCCAGGTCGATCGAGGTGGTCGCGCTGTCGCCGTCCTTGTCGGTGATGGTCGCGCTGAGGGCGATCTTGCCGGCCAGGCTCAGCGAGTCATTGGGATCACTGGTATCGGTATGCACCAGCGCGCGCAGCTGCTCCAGGGTGACCTTGCCATCCTGGCCGATGGTCACGCGGAACGCGGTTTCGCCGCTGATTTCCAGGCGCCCTTCGACGCCATTGGCGGTGTTGAAGAGGAACACCCGCTGACCGCTGGAGGTGTCGGTCAGGCCGCTGTCGGAGTTGTTCGCGGCTTCAAGCTTGTAGGTGATCGAGCCCTCGCCGTCGGCGCCGAACTGGCCGCTGAACAGGTCGGCCACGGAGCCGGTGCTGGTCGCCGGCTGGCCGAGGGTGGTTTCGTCCACGCTCAGGTGCAGGTCGCCGCCTTCGATGGGCGCGATGCGCGGGCCGTCATCGAGGAAGGTGAGCTTGCTGCCCAGGTCCAGACCGGCGCTCTGGTGATCGCCGTCGGCGTCGGTCACGGTGGCGGTCAGGCTGATCTTGCCTTCGCCAAGACTCAGCGGTTCGTTGTTGCTGGTGTCGTCCGGATGCACCAGTGCGCGGACCTGGTCGAGGGTGATCTTGCCGTCCTGGCCGAGGGTCACGCGGAACGCGACCTCACCGTTCACGCCGCCCACGCGGCCTTCCACACCGGTGGCGGTGTTGAACAGGAAGATCGAGTTGCCGGTGGCGGTGTCCTTCAGACCACTGTCGGTGTTGTCCTGGGTTTCGATCTTGTAGCTGATCGAACCCTCACCGTCAGCGCCGAACTGGGCATTGAACAGATCGGCCACCGAGCCGTTGCTGGTAGCGTTCTGGCTGAGGTCGGACTCGTCCACCGTCAGGTGCAGGCCCTCGCTGCTGCCGACGGAAATGCTCGGGCCGTCGTCGAGGAAGGTGAGCTTGCTGCCCAGATCGAGACCGGCGCTCTGATGGTCGCCGTCAGCGTCGGTCACGGTGGCGGTCAGGCTGATCTTGCCCTCGGCCAGGCTCAGCGGTTCGTTGGCATCGGTGTTGTCCGGATGAACCAGCGCGCGGACCTGGTCGAGGGTGATCTTGCCGTCCTGGCCCAGGCTCACGCGAAACGCGACTTCGCCGTTCACGCCGCCCACGCGGCCTTCCACGCCATTGGCGGTGTTGAACAGGAAAATCGAGTTGCCGGTGGCGGTGTCCTTCAGGCCGCTGTCGGTGTTGTCCTGGGTCTGAATCTTGTAGGTGATCGAGCCGGCGCCGTCAGCGCCGAACTGGGCGTTGAACAGGTCGCTGGCAGACACGCTGCTGGTGGCGTCCTGGCTGAGGTTGGACTCGTCCACCGTCAGGTGCAGGCCTTCGGTGTTGCCCACGGCAATGCTCGGGCCGTCATCAGTGAAGCTGACGCGGCCGCCCAGGTCGATGGAGCTGCTGGAAGAGACGCTGTCGCCATCGCGATCGGTTACCGTGAGATTGCCCTGCAGTTGCACCAGGCCGGAATCGAGCACGGAGTTCTGGCTGGCGTAGTTGCCCTCGCTGCCTGGCAGCGCGTGGTCGACGGCACTGAACTGGGTCAGGGTGACAACGCCGGTGCTGCCGTTCACCGACAGGCTGAAGATGGTGTTCTCGCCGGTGATGCCGGCGGCGCTGGCGGAAGTGGAAGCGACGATGGCGCCGCCCACGCTGTACAGGTAGATAGTCGCCCCGCCGCTGGTAAGACCCGAGTCAGCGCCGTTGCCGCCGACCAGGTTCAGGCTGTAGCTCAGCTGGGTGCTGCCAGCGCCGTCGCCACCGTAGTTGGCGGTCACCTGGAAGGCCGAGCTGTAGTCGGCAGTGGACGTGTCGAAGGCCGCGCCCGCGGTGTTGGCGTCGTGGGTCTGCAGCAGCACGTCCACGCCGCTGTTGGCGGACAGGCTGGCCTGCGGCGCATCGTCGACGATGCCCACGGTCAGGGAACCGTTGGCCGAAGTGCCATTGCCGTCGGTGATGGTGTAGGGAATATCGAAATTCAGGCTGTCTTCGGAGCCCTTCACCGGATGGTCCACCGGCTGCAGCAGGGTGACTTCGAAGGCGCCGGTGTTGATATCGGTGAGGGTCACGGTGAAGACCGGCGTGCCATTGGCGCTACCGGTGAGCACATGGCCGTCAGGGCTGACGCTGTAGGTGATGGCGACACCTCCAGAGGTCAGGCTGGGCAGCCCCGCAGTCCCCCAGGAGAAACTGCCGACGCCATCGGGGCCGAAGTTGTAGCCCAGGCTGCCGGTGATGGTTGCTCCTTCTCCTGCGCCATCGGGCAGGCCACCAGGCAGGCCAGCCTCGAACACATTGGCGGTGCCAGGGCCGCTGGGGCCGGCGGTCGGCTGGCCATCCGGCGGAACCACGGGCGGTTCAGCCTCGGGGCGTACATCCGGGGTGCCGTCGAACTCACGCAGGGGCAGCGGCCCGGAGCCGATCGGCCCGGTAGGGAAGCCAATGGTGGGATCGATATGCCCGCCGACCTCGGTCAGCAGGACGAAGGAGTGCCCGCCACCGGGTTTGCCGTTGGCGGCGCCAGCGGCACTCGGGCCAGCGGCGGTGGCTTCGGCGGCCTGGGTCGGGTCGACGCCCGCGGCGATGGCAGCCTGCAGGGCCTTGACGTCAGTGACGTCCTGCTTGGTCGGTGTGGCCGGCTGCTGCTGGGCAACCGCCTGGTCACCCTGCTCCGCCTGGTGCGCGGCGGAAAGCATCTGCGAGGTCAGCGGCAGTGAGCTGTCACGCCCCAGCGTGATCTCGCCTCCTCCTGCAACCTTCAGCGCTACCGCGCCATTGGCGCCGGTGACCAGCTGCTCACCGACAAAAACCTTGTCTCCCTGTTCCAAAGGACGACGCGATCCATCGGCGGCTACCGCAAACACTTCGCCGATTACCTTGCTGACGACACCCATCAAAGTAGCCATGAGTCCTTCCTCCGCTGCACATCCCGCGGCCGGTTCCACCGACGCACGATTGACCGAAACAGGCCATGGCACGCTTGTATCGGGATGCTGCGAAGAAAGTTGCGAAGGGGGCAAAAAGGACTGCTAGCGTTTTTGCATCAAAAAGCCAGCGACAATTTTCTGTCATGCTGGCCACGCGTTTTCTTGTCCTTCTGCGGTGGTCCCCGCCCTAACTGCTACAAACCGTACCTGGCTTCTTCTGCAAGCGCCTTATCCGGCCCATACCCAGGAAACACGAGGGCTTGCACGTTCAAACAATGTGCTGCTTTTCACAGGGCTCATAAGATTTTTTCCGAATAACCCTTGTGAAAAATTCTTCTGAGCTTTTCGAAAAGTTGTTCTTAGCTCTGATGTTACAGGCGTGAAACGCTTGATAAGAGAAAAAAGCCAATAAATTGGCGATCAAAGAGCATCGAAGTACAAGAACACCAGGAGCAAAGCCATGCGCAGTCGTAACGCGGCACTATGGAGCGGTGTATTTTTGGCGGTGTCAGGGGCCCATGGGCAGGCAATGACCCTGACTGAAGCTATACAAAGCACGCTGCAGTACCACCCGGAAATCAGTCAGAGCGTAAACAGCCGCCTGACTGCGGATGAAGAACTCAAGTTTGCAAGGGGAGGCTATCTGCCAACCGTCGACCTCGTGGCCGGTTACGGCCGGGAGAACACCGACAGCCCGACCACGCGAGCGGCGGGTAACCACAACGATGAAACCCTGACCCGTGGTGATGCGGAGATCCGTCTGCGGCAGATGCTGTTCGACGGCTTCGGCACCCCCAACGAGGTCAAGCGCAACGAATCCAACGTCAACTCCAAGGCATTCCGTATCCTCGGTACTTCGGAAACCGCCGCCCTGCGCACCGTCGAGGTCTACCTCGATGTGCTCAAGCGCCGCGAGATGGTGACGCTGGCCAAGAACAACCTGCAGGCCCACGAGCGCATCGGCGACCAGATCCGTCTGCGCAGTGAGCGCGGTGTCGGCAGCACCGCCGACAACGACCAGGCGATCGCCCGTCTGGCCCTGGCGCAGAACAACCTCTACACCGAGGAAGTGAACCTGGCCGATGCCGAGGCCAGCTTCTATAGCGCAACCGGGCGCATGCCGGACCAACTGGAGGCGCCCTCCACGGTCAAGGCCGAAGTACCGCCGGACCTGCTGGTCGCCCGGCAGAACATGCTCAGCGACAATCCGCTGCTGAAATCGGCGCAGGCCGACGTCAACGCCGCCGAAGCCCAGTATGAGGCTGCCAAGGCGCCCTTCTACCCGCGCTTCGACGCCGAGCTGGCCAAGGCGGCCAACAACAACGTCGATGGCGACGAAGGCCACTACAACAGCTGGGAAGCCCAGGTAGTGATGCGCTACAACCTGTTCAACGGGATGCGCGACAAGGCCCACCTCAACGCCACCTCGCACCAGATCAACGAGGCCCAGGACATCCGCAACAACGCGCTGCGGCTGCTCAACGAAAACCTCTCGCTGGCCTGGGACGCGATGGAAAACGCCAAGAAGCAGACCCAGCCGGCCCGCGAATACGCCGACTACACCCGCAAGGTGCGTGAGGCGTACCAGCAGCAGTTCACCCTCGGCCAGCGCACCCTGCTCGACCTGCTGGACAGCGAGAACGAACTGTTCACCGCCAACCGTCGCTACACCGAAGTGCGCTACACCGAGGAATACTCGATGTACCGCGTGCTGGGCAGCATGGGTTACCTGCTGAAATCGCAGCATGTGGTGGCGCCGCACGAAGCCGTGGCGCTGTCGGATGTGAAGAACGAGGCACGCCTGCCTGACCTGAAATAAGAAAGTCGCTCGCCTCCGTCATTCAGCCCCGCGCCGCCCGGTGTCGGGGCGACGGCCGTGAAGCGATACGACAGGGCACGGAAAACCCGACGACCGGCGTGGCCCGGCGAGCACCTGCAAGTGTTCGCCGGATGCCGCCGGCGCGGGTCGGCCCGGCCCGGGAGGAAGTAGCGTGACCATGATCATCCAGGAGCGCGGCGCACCCGCGCCGGGCGATCCGCGCCTGAGCCATGACGACCCCCTGCTCGACGGACTGCTGATCCTCTGCCGACTGCACGGCTGCGCGGTGAGCCGCAACAGCCTCGCCGCCGGTTTGCCGTTGCCCAACCAGCGCCTGTCTGCCGCGCTGCTGCCGCGCGCCGCCGCCCGTGCCGGGCTCCAAGGGCGACTGCTACGCCGCGATCTGAAGAGCATTTCCAACCTCAACCTGCCGGTCCTGCTGCTGCTCAACGACGGCCGCAGCGCGGTGCTGCGCCAGTGGCGCGACGATGGCCAGGCGCTGATCCTGCCCTGCGAGACCGAAGGCGGCGAACAGGCCGTCAGCGCCGATGAACTGGCCGCCCAGTACAGCGGCCAGGCTCTCTTCGCGCGCCCGCGCCACGAACTGGAAGCCGCGCGCAAACCCCTGGTGCCGCGCGTTGAAGCCTGGTTCCGCGACACCCTGCGGCTGTCGCGCTGGCTCTACACCGATGCCCTGGTGGCCAGCCTGCTGATCAACCTGCTGGGCATGCTGGTGCCGCTGTTCGTCATGCAGACCTACGACCGCGTGGTGCCCAACCAGGCGCTGTCGACCCTCTGGGTGCTCGCCGCCGGCCTGCTGATCGGTACGTTGTTCGAGCTGCTGCTGCGGGTACTGCGCTCCAACCTGCTGGACATGGCCGGCAAGAAGACTGACGTGGTGCTCTCCGCCACCCTGTTCGAACGCATCACCGGCATGTCGCTCAAGGCCAAGCCGGAGACCGTCGGCGGCTTCGCCCAGAGCATCCACGACTTCCAGGGCTTGCGCGAATTCCTCACCGCGCTGACCCTGACCAGCCTGATCGACCTGCCCTTCTCGCTCCTGATGATCCTGGTCATCGGCCTGCTCGGCGGCTGGCTGGTGGCCGTGCCGCTGCTGGCTTTCCCCATCACCATCGTGTTCGCCCTGATCATCCAGAGCCGCCTGCGCGACACCGTGCAGAAGAGCCTGACCCTGGGCGCCGAGCGCCAGGCCCTGTTGATCGAGACCCTCGGCGGCCTGGAAACCCTCAAGGCCTGCGGCGCCGAAAGCGAGCGCCAGTATCGCTGGGAGTCCACCCACGGAGCCCTGGCGCGGCTGGACAACCACGCGCGCTTCCTCTCCGCCCTGGCCACCAACGGCACGCTGTTCCTCCAGCAGTTCGCCGGCCTGGCGATGATCTGCGCCGGGGTCTACAGCATCCTCGACGGCAACCTCAGCGTCGGCGCGCTGGTCGCCAGCTACATGCTCAACAGCCGCGTACTCGCCCCGCTGGGACAGATCGCCGGGTTGATTACCCGTTACCAGCAGGCGCGCCTGACCATGAAAAGCACCGACGCGCTGATGGAACTGCCGCAGGAGCGCCAGGCCCGGCAACGCCCGCTGGAGCGCACCCAGCTGCACGGCGCGCTGGAGGTTCGCCAGCTCAGCTTCAGCTACCCGGAGCAGACCACCCCAGCGCTGAACCACGTCAGCCTGCGCATGGCTCCCGGCGAGAAGATCGGCATCATCGGCAAGAGCGGTTCGGGCAAGAGCACCTTCGGCCGCCTGCTGATGGGCTTCTATCACCCGGACGAAGGGCAGATCCTGCTCGACGGCCTCGACCTGCGCCAACTCGACGTCTCCGACCTGCGCCAGCAGATCGGCTACGTGGCCCATGACCTGCCGCTGCTGGCCGGTAGCCTGCGCGACAACCTGACCCTCGGCGCGCGCTACGTCAGCGATGCGCGGATGCTCGAAGTGGCCGAGCTGACCGGCGTCAGCGAACTGGCCCGGCAACACCCGGCCGGCTTCGACCGCCCGGTGGGCGAGCGCGGCCAGCTGCTCTCCGGCGGCCAGCGCCAGGCCGTGCTGATGGCCCGCGCACTGTTGCTCGATCCGCCGATCCTGCTGCTCGACGAACCCACCAGCGCGATGGACAACAGCAGCGAGGAAATCCTCCGCAAGCGCCTGCACGAGGCCTGCCGCGACAAGACCCTGCTGCTGGTCACCCACCGCACCTCGATGCTCAGCCTGGTCGACCGCCTGCTGGTGCTCGACAGCGGCCGCATCGTCGCCGACGGCCCGAAAGAAGCGGTCATCGAAGCATTGCGCAAGGGCCACGTCGGCCCGGCAGCGGGGTAATGGCCATGCATTTTTCTCAATCGATCCGCGGTTACCTGGGCGGCAACGGCGCCCGCGACACCGAATTCATGCCCGAGGTCCAGGGCACCCTGCTGGAAGACTCGCCAAACGCCACCCGTATCACCCTCTGGGCGGCGCTCGGCCTGCTGGTGGCGGCCATCACCTGGGCCTACTTCGCCGACATCGAAGAAGTGACCAAGGGCGAAGGCAAGGCCATCCCCTCCTCCAAGGTGCAGACCATCCAGAACCTGGAGGGCGGCATCGTTTCGGAAATCTTCGTCCGCGAGGGCCAGGTGGTGAACAAGGGGCAGCCGCTGCTGCGCCTGGACGACACCCGCTTCTCCTCCAACAAGGGCGAGACCGAGGCCGACCGCAACTCCCTGGAAGCCCGCGTCGAACGTTTGAGCGCGGAAGCCGAAGGGCGCGAGCCGGTGTTCACCGACGACCTGAAGAAAGCCGCGCCGCAGGTGGTGGAAGACCAGTTGGCGCTCTACCAGACCCGTATGCAGCGGCAGAACAGCGAACTGAGCATTCTTCAGGAACAACTGCGGCAGAAAGGCCAGGAGCTGCAGGAATTCCGCGCCAAGACCCAGCAGTACCGTTCGAGCCTCGGGCTGGTGCAGCAGGAGATCAACATGTCCGAGCCGCTGGTGAAGGCCGGTGCGGTGTCCCCGGTGGAACTGCTACGCCTGCGCCGCAGCGCGGTGGAAATCAGCGGCGACCTGAATGCCACCAACCTCGCCATCCCCCGCGCCGAAGCGGCGGTGAACGAGATCCAGCGCAAGATCGAGGAATCGAAACTGGGCTTTCGCAGTGACGCGCTGAAGGAGCTCAACGACGTCCGTACCGACCTCAACAAGCTCACCGCCACCAGCCGCGCCATCGACGACAAGGTCAATCGCACACTGGTAGTCGCGCCCCTGCGCGGCATCGTCAAGCAGCTCAAGGTCAACACCATCGGCGGCGTGGTGCAGCCAGGCAACGACATGGTGGAAATCGTCCCGCTGGAGGACAACCTGCTGGTGGAAGCGCGGGTGCGCCCACAGGACATCGCCTTCCTCCACCCCGGCCAGCCGGCCACGGTGAAGTTCACCGCCTACGACTACACCATCTACGGCGGGCTCAAGGCCAAGCTGGAAGTGATCAGCGCCGACACCATCACCGATGACAAGGGCAACAGCTTCTACATGATCCAGGTGCGCACCGACAAGAACCACCTGGGCACAGACGCCAAGCCCCTGCTGATCATCCCCGGCATGGTGGCGACGGTGGACATCATCACCGGCGAGAAGAGCGTGCTGGATTACATCTTGAAGCCGGTGCTCAAGGCGCGTTGGGAAGCCTTGCGGGAGCGCTGAGCCGAGCATTCGCGAGCAAGCTCGCTCCTACAGGTGCCGGGTGCGCCATGCAGGAACGAGCTTGCTCGCGAACCCTCCATCACTCATCCCCCCGCCAATGCGCCCCCGGCCCCTCCTCCGCCAGCTTGTCCCCCGGATTGCGCAGCGGGCAGGCCTCCATCGACAGGCAGCCACAGCCGATGCAGCCATCGAGCTGGTCGCGCAGCAGCAGCAACTTCTCGATCCGCTCGTTCAGGTCATCCCGCCAGCGTGCCGACAAGCGCGCCCAGTCCGCTGCCGACGGGTTGTGCCCTTTCGGCAGCGAGCCCAGCGCCTCGGCGATCTCGCCCAGGGGAATGCCGACCCGTTGCGCAACTTTGATCACCGCTACCCGGCGTAGCGTGTCCCGCGAATAGCGGCGCTGGTTGCCGGCATTGCGCGCGCTGCTGATCAGGCCCTTGGCCTCGTAGAAGTGCAGCGCGGAAACGGCAACGCCAGCGCGCCTGGCCAGCTCGCCGACACTCAACTCGCGGTGCATCGAACAGGAAGAAGATTCTTTCATGGACTATTGACCTCAACTTAAGTTGAGGTTTTACCCTCGCCAGGCATTCGGTTCAAGCCAGGGAGCCAAGGAACATGACGCAACCCGCCCCGATCACCGCCCATGCCTGCGTGGACAACCCTCACTTCGTGCTGCAGATCGAGATCGACGTAACGCCGCAGCAACGCCCGCACATTGCCGCGCGGCTGTGCGATTACCTGTCGCACCTGCAGGAGCTGTTCTACCTGCGCCCCGGCTACCTCGCCAGCGAGCTGCATGCCGAAGGCGAACCGCCGCGCCTGGTAGGCCGCCTGCACTGGCGCCGCCAGGAAGACTGGGAAGCTGCCTGGGACTGCCGCCACACCGCCAGCGACCTGTTCGCCGACAGCCTGCTCAAGCTTGGCGCGCGGAGCATCCGCTTCGGCAGCGGAGAGACCGAGCGCACAACGTAACCCCCGGCTTTTTGTAGGAGCGAGCTTGCTCGCGAACAAACCCATCGGTGGCGTCCGTTCGCGAGCAAGAACTAGGCGTCCCCCTCGCTCCTACAAGTTCTGCCTGTGCTTATTGACCGCCCGGCAGGCTCATGTGCAGCAGCGGGAACGGCCGCCCCTCGCCATCCAGCGGCGATCGCCCGGTCTGAGCGAAGCCATAGTGCAGATAAAAACCCACCGCCTGAGGATTCTGTTCGTTGACGTCGACACTCAAGATCCCGCGCGATTCGCGCACGAAATCCAGCAGCGCGCGGCCCAGGCCCCGTCCCCGGCTATCCGGATCGATGAAGAGCATCTCCACATGGGATTCGTTGAGGCCGATGAAGCCCTGCGGGCGGTCTTCGCTGTCCACCGCCACCCAGACCTCGACGGCGGGCAGATAGAGGTCGCGAACCTGAGGCAAAAGCGCCTCGATGTCGGCGGGTTGCAGGAAGTGGTGGGTCGCGCGCACGGCGCCCAGCCAGATATCGAGCAGGCGCGGGTTGTCCGCGGTGATGCGTTGGCGAATGAGCATGAATCCATCCTGATTCAGCAGATCACAAAGGGATAGCACGCCACGCAAGGTGACGGCCGCAGGAGCGTCGGCAGCATGAATGCCCGCTTCGCGAATCAACGCCTGGGCGGAGCACGGCAGAGGCAGCCGGAAAGAGAGGGAGGTCGATCCTACCCAGCCCTTCCCGGCCGGTAAAGCCTCACTCAGCCAACCAACGCCAGCCGCCCGCCCCGCACTCCAGCCGCGCCTCCAGTTGCAGCCGGCCGAGAAACGCCTCGTCATGGGACACCACCAGCAGCGCGCCGCGGTACTGCCGCAAGAGGTTTTCCAGCGCCTCGCGAGACGGCAGGTCGAGGTGGTTATCCGGCTCGTCCAGCAGCAGCAACTGGGCTGGATGCTCGGCGTAAAGCTCGCACGCCAGCGCCGCCTTCAGTCGCTCGCCGCCGCTGAGCAGCGCACAGGGCAACTCGACCCGGGCCGCCGGCAATCCCAGCTGCGCCAGCCGCGTCCGCAACAGCGACGGCTCCGCCGCTCGATTACGCTCCTGCAGCAGTTCCAGCACCGAGCGCTCGGGCAATAGCGCGGCGAGATGCTGATCCAGGTAGGCACTGCGCACCCTCACCTGGCAAGAACCGGCCGCTGGGTCGAGCACGCCTGCAACCACCTTGAGCAGCGTCGACTTGCCGCTGCCGTTGCGCCCGGTGATCGCCACGCGGCGCGGCCCGCTCAGTTGCAGGTCCAGCGGCGCAGCATTGCCATACGGCAGGCGCAGCGCCTCCAGCATTAACACCCCTCGTGACTCGGGCAACTCGCAGTCCGCCGCGTGCAGTACCACCGCAACGTCTTCGCGCAACTGCTCAAAAGCCTCCTGCACCTCCTGCGCCAGCCGCTCGCGGCGCTCATCGTGCTGCGTGGCCAGGCGCGCAATGCTGCCTTGGCTGCGTTCCTTCTGCCGATCGACAAGGATCTTCGCCTGGTTCGCCTCCCTGGCATCCTTGCGCCCCTTCGCCTGCCGATGCTCCTGGCGCTCGCGCTGCTCCTGCATGGCGTGCTGCTGGCGATCGCGCTCCAGCTTGCGCCGCTGCAACTCGCGCTGGGCAGTGTCCTGCTCCTGCTGGCGAGTCTCACGGTAGAAGGCATAGCCGCCGGAGTAGCTGCGCAAACCAGAGGACGACAGCTCGACGATCCGCTGCATACCGTCCAGCAGCAGACGGTCATGGCTGATCAGGATCAGCCCGCCGCGCCAGCGCTGCAGTTGCTCACGCAAGGCCTCGCGCCCGGCGCGGTCCAGATGGTTGCTCGGCTCGTCGAGAATCAGCCAGTCCGCGTCGCTGAGCCAGGCGCCGAGCAACGCTACCCGCGTGCACTCACCGCCACTGAGGCGCGAGGCAGGCGTATCCGGCAGCAGATGGGCGAGCCCGGCGGCTGCCAGCTCGGCTTGCAGGCGGGCGCGGATATCCCAGTGGCCGTCGAGTTGCTCGAAGTCTGCCGGTTCGACTTCACCGGCTTCGACCCGGGCCAGCGCATCCAGCAGCGGTTGTACGCCGGCCAACTCCGCGACGCTGCGGAACGCTTGCGGCTCGATATGTTGCGGCAGGTAATGCGCCGGCCCGGACGCCAGACAGCGACCAGTGCTGGCGGCCAACTCACCCGCCATGATCCGTGCCAGCAAGGACTTGCCCGCGCCATTGCGCCCGACCAGCGCGGTGCGGCGGTCGTCGAAGGTTTCGTTGAGGTCGCTCAGCAGCAGCTCGCCGCTGGGCAATTGGAAAGAGACGCCTTGCAGCGCCAGGGTGAACGGGCTCGTCATGCGCAGTACCAGATTGATGCCGGAATTCCCCCGGAAACGGGCCAGGGAAGGAAACGGGCCGTGAAACCACGGCGGCATCAATTGCGCATCGGACGAACACCTCGCGAAGGGGAATGAGGGGCGCAGTATAACGAAACCAGCCGCACCGTGCTCTTGTAGGAGCGAGCTTGCTCGCGAACCCGCCCCACTCCGCAGTCGCCGGACAATCGGTTCGCGAGCAAGCTCGCTCCTACGAAAAGCGGGTCAGCGGCGCGGCCCGTGGTTGCGCTGGAAGGTCTCCTCGCCCATCGCGGCGATCTGCCCATCGATCAGCGCATCGAACGGGCGCAGCAGGTCGGCATGGGATTGCGGCGCATCCAGCACATCGAGCGCATGCACTATCGCTTCGATGGTGGACAGCGCGCCTTCCGCCGGCGCCTTGCGCAGACGGTAGCGCGAGCTCAACCCGCCCGGCAGCACCACGCGCGGCAATGTCCCGAGATTGGGGTTGAGGTGCAGCAGCTTGCGCGCCTTGCGCCAGGTGCCGTCGGGGACGACCAGCAGGCGTGGTTTATCCACAGGACGGGCGGCCAGTTCGACCAGCGCCACGGCGGATTCGCCGGGGAACAGCAGCCAGGCGTCCCAGGCGGACAGATCGAGGTCAGTGAAATCCTCACCGACCATCAGCTCCGCATTGGCCAGCCCAAGCGCCGCCAGCCGTGCGGTGTTCAGCGCATGTCCGACCTCACTTGGATGCTGTAACAGCAGAACGCGGGTACGGTTATCCACACGGGGAATCAGCGCGCACAGGCAGTGGTTCAGCGGGCGCTCGCAGCGCGGGCAACGGGCGCGGCTCATGACTGGCTCGGCTGGGTGCGCAGCAGGTCGCGGAAGTTCTGGATCAGCGGCTCGCGGGAACGGCCACGGCGCAGGATCAACGAGAACGGCGCCTGGTAACCGAAGGTCGCCGGCAACAGTGCCCGCAGTCGGCCCTGCTCCACCCAGGGGTGGGCGTAGTGCTCGGGCAGATAACCGATGTAACCGCCAGAAAGGATCAGGATCAGCTGCGCCTCCATACTCTCCACAGTGCCGGCGCTGTGCTTGAAGCCGTGCCGCGCCAACTCGGCCTGGCTCCAGTAACCACGGCCGACCATGCGCTGCTGGGTGATCAGCTCGGCGGGAATCCGCCGGCCGTCGAACAGCGGATGGCGGTCGCTGCAGTACAACCAGTGCTGCTCTCTATAAAGAGGCTGGTAGACCAGGCCGTTCATCCGACTGAAGAAGGAGCCGATGGCCAGGTCCAGACGGTTGTCCAGCACCGCCAGTTGCAGCTCGTAGGGGCTCTGCACCTGCAGGTGCAGGTGTACCGCCGGATGCAGGCTGCTGAAGGAACCGATCACATCCGCCAGTGGCAGCGCCGGGTCGCTCACGGTGGAGTCCAGCACGCCGAGGTTCAGGGTGCCGCGCAGCTCGCCTTTCAAGGTCGCTGCGTAGCGCTCGAAACCTTCCAGCTCGCCGAGGATGCGCAGGGTTTCCTGATGGAACAGCTCGCCCTTGCTGGTCAGCCCGAAACCGCCACGGCCACGGTGGCAGAGCACGATGCCCAGCTGGTTCTCCAGCTGGCTCATGTAGGTGCTGATCGCCGAGGTCGACAGGTTGAGTTCCTGCTGGGCCGCGGCGAAGCCCTGGCTACGCACCACACAGGCGAAAATCCGCAGCAGTTTGACGTCGGGCAATGCGCTGGCGCTCATGAAGACTCCGCAAAACCGCGGCCGGGCCGCTCTAGTTCAGTACTTTCTGTACCTGAAAAAAGGATGATAGCAAGCCAGCTATCTATTCAGGAACCGCAGGCCACAAGCCCGGCGGGCCGTCTGCTGCGGCAAGGTAGCGCAGTCTAGCGACCGTTATTAGTTTAGAAAACTCTGAAGTGATTATTTGTAGCCAGCGATTTTTTCCACTACCCGGTGTGATGAGAATCCGGTCTCAGTATTCAACAAGCCTGTTTCCACGAAGACAGCGATCAGCCTGAGGCCCTCCCCATGGACAAGAAACTTCACCAGCCCCTGGGCGGTAACGAAATGCCGCGTTTCGGCGGCATCGCCACCATGATGCGCCTGCCGCATATCCAGTCCCCCGAAGAGCTCAACCAGCTCGATGCCGCCTTCGTCGGCGTGCCCCTGGACATCGGCACCTCCCTGCGCTCCGGCACTCGTTTCGGGCCGCGCGAAATCCGCGCCGAGTCGGTGATGATCCGTCCGTACAACATGGCCACCGGCGCTGCGCCGTTCGACTCGCTGAACATCGCCGACATCGGTGACGTGGCGATCAACACCTTCAACCTGATGGAAGCCGTACGCATCATCGAAGAGGCGTACGACAAGATCCTCGACCACGGCATCCTCCCGCTGACCCTGGGCGGCGACCACACCATCACCCTGCCGATCCTGCGTGCCATCCACAAGAAGCACGGCAAGGTCGGCCTGGTCCACATCGACGCCCACGCCGATGTGAACGACCACATGTTCGGCGAGAAGATCGCCCACGGCACCACCTTCCGCCGCGCGGTGGAAGAAGGCCTGCTGGACTGCGACCGCGTGGTGCAGATCGGCCTGCGTGCGCAGGGCTATACCGCTGAAGACTTCAACTGGAGCCGCAAGCAGGGCTTCCGCGTGGTGCAGGCCGAAGAGTGCTGGCACAAGTCGCTGGAACCGCTGATGGCCGAAGTTCGCGAGAAAGTCGGCGGCGGCCCGGTCTACCTGTCCTTCGACATCGACGGCATCGACCCGGCCTGGGCGCCCGGCACCGGCACCCCGGAAATCGGCGGCCTGACCACCATCCAGGCGATCGAGATCGTCCGTGGCTGCCAGGGCCTGGACATCATCGGCTGCGATCTGGTCGAGGTCTCCCCGCCCTACGACACCACCGGCAACACCTCGTTGCTCGGCGCCAACCTGCTGTACGAAATGCTCTGCATCCTCCCGGGCGTAGAGCGCCGCTGAGCGCACGAGCACAACAATGAATAACGACGCCTGCGTAGCACAGGTGCTGGAGGCTGCCCGCGATCTCGTGGCAGCCTTCGCGCGCACCGACACCGAAGCCTACTTCGCCGCGTTCAGCGAAGACGCCTCCTTCATTTTCCACACCTGGCCGGTGCCGCTGCTCTCGCGCGCGGCCTACCGCGAGGTGTGGGAAGGCTGGCTGCGTGACGATGGCTTCGAAGTCCTTGACTGCCTTTCGAGCAACACCTTTGTGAGCCTGCAGGGCGAAGACGTGGCCGTGTTCTGCCACGACGTCGCCACGCGGCTGCGCATCCAGGGAGAGGAAAGCCTGAACCACGAACGGGAGACCATCGTCTTCCGCCGTGATCCGAAACAGGGCCGCTGGCTGGCCACACACGAGCACCTGTCACCGTCGCCGACGCCATAAAGACAGGGCTCCCCGGGAGGAAGTCATGGATAACAAGAACAACGCACACGCAATCACAACGATCGAGACATTCGGGGTCGAACAGATCCCGGACAATGAACGCAACGCCACGCCCACCGACCTGTTCCGCATGATCTTCGGTGGCGCCAACACCTTCGCCACCGCCGTGCTCGGCAGCTTCCCGGTCCTGTTCGGGCTGTCGTTCCAGGCCGGCGTCTGGGCCATCGTCCTCGGCGTGCTGGTCGGCTCGATCATCCTCGCACCGATGGGCCTGTTCGGCCCGCTCAATGGCACCAACAACGCGGTCTCCTCGGGCGCCCACTTCGGCGTGCACGGGCGGATCGTCGGCTCGTTCCTGTCGCTGCTCACCGCCGTCGCCTTCTTCTCCCTCTCCGTGTGGAGCTCGGGCGATGCACTGATCGGTGGCGCCAAGCGCCTGTTCGACCTGCCGGAAACCGACCTGACCCTGGGCCTGGCCTATGGTCTGTTCGCCGTGCTGGTGCTGATCGTCTGCATCTACGGCTTCCGCTTCATGCTGATGGTCAACAAGATCGCCGTATGGGCCGCGAGCCTGCTGTTCCTGCTCGGCCTGTTCGCCTTCGCAGGCCCCTTCGATGCAGGCTACGCCGGTACCGTGCAGATGGGCAGCGAAGGTTTCTGGGCCGCCTTCATCGGCGCCGCCCTGCTGGCCATGAGCAACCCGGTATCGTTCGGCGCCTTCCTCGGTGACTGGGCGCGCTACATTCCGCGCCAGACCTCGCAGAAGCGCATCATGCTGGCGGTGATCTGCGCCCAGCTGGCGACCCTGATCCCGTTCCTGTTCGGCCTGGCCACCGCGACCATCGTGGCCGTCAACGCCCCGGACTACATCGCGCAGAACAACTACGTGGGCGGCCTGCTGGCAGTTTCGCCGAGCTGGTTCTTCCTGCCGGTGTGCCTGATCGCGGTGATCGGCGGCATGTCCACCGGCACCACCTCGCTGTACGGCACCGGCCTGGACATGTCCAGCGTGTTCCCGCGTCTGCTCAACCGCGTGCAGGCCACCCTGCTGATCGGCCTGCTGTCCATCGCCTTCATCTTCATCGGTCGCTTCGCCGCGAACCTGGTGCAGAGCGTGTCCACCTTCGCCGTGCTGATCATCACCTGCACCAGTCCCTGGATGGTGATCATGATCCTCGGCCTGATCATCCGTCGTGGCTTCTACCACGCCGATGACCTGCAGGTGTTCACCCGTGGTCAGGAAGGCGGCGCCTACTGGTTCCACAACGGCTGGAACTGGCGCGGCATGGGCGCGTGGATTCCGAGCGCGGCCCTGGGCCTGTGCTTCGTCAACCTGCCGGGGCAGTTCGTAGGCCCCCTGGGCGACTTGGCCGGCGGCATCGACATCAGCCTGCCGGTCACCCTCGGCATGGCCGCCCTGCTCTACGTCGCCCTGCTGCGCACCTTCCCGGAACCCGCTGGCGTGTATGGCCCCAAGGGCCCGCGCTGGGTTGCCAGCCATGACCGCCCGGTGCGCAGCATCAGCGAGCCAGCAGCCTGATTCACCGTCCGTGACCTGACACGGACCGCACCACCCCAAAGCCTCCATCGGACCGGTTGCCGCCGGTCCGATGGCCTACCGCACGCCACAAGCGCGCGGCAACAATGACAATGCAAGTGTGAGGAGCCGACCATGGCGTTAGATCTGATCGTCGTACTGATATATGCCGCTGGCATGTTGTGGCTGGGTTATTACGGCATGCGCCGCGCCAAGACCCACGAAGACTACCTCGTGGCCGGTCGCAACCTCGGCCCGTCGTTCTACATGGGCACCATGGCCGCCACCGTCCTGGGTGGCGCCTCCACCGTGGGCACCGTGCGCCTGGGCTACGTCCATGGCATCTCCGGCTTCTGGCTGTGCGCCGCCCTGGGCGCCGGCATCATCGCGCTGAACCTGTTCCTGGCCAAACCGCTGCTCAAGCTGCGCATCTTCACCGTGACCCAGGTGCTGGAGCGTCGCTACAACCCGATGGCCCGCCAGGCTTCCGCGGTGATCATGTTCGCCTACGCACTGATGATCGGCGTGGTGTCCACCCTGGCCATCGGCACCGTCATGCAAGTGCTGTTCGGCCTGCCCTTCTGGGTGTCCGTGCTGCTGGGCGGCGGCGTCGTGGTGATCTACTCCACCATCGGTGGCATGTGGTCGCTGACTCTGACCGATATCGTGCAGTTCATCATCAAGACCGTTGGCCTGATGTTCATCCTGCTGCCGATCTGCCTGTACCGCGTGGGCGGCTGGGACGAACTGGTGGCGAAGCTTCCGGCTACCGCCTTCAGCTTCCACACCATTGGCTACGACACCATCATCACCTACTTCCTGATCTACTTCTTCGGCATCCTGATCGGCCAGGACATCTGGCAGCGCGTATTCACCGCCCGCGACGAGAAGGTCACCAAGTACGCCGGCACCGCCGCGGGCGTGTACTGCGTGATCTACGGCCTGGTCGGCGCGCTGATCGGCATGTGCGCCAAGGTGCTGCTGCCTGACCTGGACAACGTCAACAACGCCTTCGCCGCCATCGTCAGCGCCGCCCTGCCGGACGGCATTCGTGGCCTGGTGATCGCCGCTGCCCTGGCCGCGATGATGTCCACCGCCAGCGCCGGCCTGCTCGCCGCTTCCACCACCATCACCGAGGACCTGCTGCCGATCGTCACCGGCCAGCGCTCCACCCGCCTGAGCCTGAACCGCATCTGCACCCTGGTTACCGGTGTCGTGGTCCTGGGCATCGCCCTGGTGGTGAACGACGTGCTCAGCGCGCTGACCCTGGCGTACAACCTGCTGGTCGGCGGCATGCTGATCCCGCTGATCGGCGCCATCTACTGGAAGCGCGCCACCACCGCCGGCGCCATCACCAGCATGGCCCTGGGCTTCATCACCGCCCTGGTGTTCATGCTCAAGGATGGCTTCGACGCCAACACCCCGATCTACTACAGCCTGTCCATCGGCCTGATCAGCTTCATCGTCGTCAGCCTGCTGTCGCCTCGTCCGGCAGCGGTCGCCGACGCGGCCTGATCCAACGCTTGCGCAAGGCAAGAGGGCGCGGCGAGATGATCTCCGCGCCCTCTTTGCTTGATGGCCACGACTTCACACCAGACACGACCTCACTCACGAACTCTAAGGAACTGCCATGACCACCTGCGGCGAATTCCTCGTCAAGCAACTCGAAGCCTGGGGCGTCGACACCGTCTTCGGCATCCCCGGCGTGCACACCGTCGAGCTGTACCGCGGCCTGCCCCACAGCAGCATCCGCCACATCACCCCGCGCCACGAACAGGGCGCCGGCTTCATGTCCGACGGCTACGCACGCGTCACCGGCAAGCCGGGCGTGTGCTTCATCATCACCGGCCCGGGCATGACTAACATCCTCACCGCAATGGGCCAGGCCTACGCCGACTCCATCCCCATGCTGGTGATCAGCAGCGTCAACGAGCGCTCGCGTCTCGCCCACGGCAACGGCTACCTGCACGAGCTGCCGAACCAGCGCGCCATGGTCGCCGGCGTCAGCGCCTTCAGCCACACCCTGATGAGCGTCGAGGAACTGCCCGCCGTGCTGGCCCGCGCCTTCGCCGTGTTCGACAGCGAGCGCCCGCGCCCGGTGCACATCGAACTGCCGCTGGACATCATCACCGCCCCGGCCGACCACATGCAGGTGCGCCCGCGCGTGCAACTGGCGCGCCCTGCCCCGGCCCGCTCGCCGCTGCATGAAGCCGCCGCCAAACTGGCCAAGGCCAAGAACCCGCTGCTGCTGCTCGGCGGCGGCTGCGTCGAGGCCCAGGCCGAAGCCCGCGCCCTGGCCATCGCCCTGGACGCGCCGACCGCGCAGACCATCAACGCCAAGGGCCTGCTGCAGCCCGAACACCCGCTGCTGATCGGCAGCAACCAGTCGCTGGTGCCGGTGCGCGAACTGGCCGAGCAGGCCGACGTGGTGCTGGCCATCGGCACAGAGCTGGGCGAGACCGACTACGACGTGGTGTTCGATGGCAACTTCAAGATCGGCGGCGAGCTGATCCGCATCGACATCGACCCGCAGCAACTGATGCGCAACTACGCGCCGAGCATCGCCATCCACAGCGATGCGCGCACCGCCATGCGCGCCCTGCTCGAATTGCTGCCGGCCCGCGAAGCCGACGCCAACAGCCCTGGCGCACAACGTGCAGCCAAGGTGCGCGCGCAACTGGCCGAGGACTTCAGCGGCTGGGCGCACTACCGCGAGCTGTTCGGCAAGATCCTCGAAGTGCTGCCCGATGCGCGCTTCGTCGGCGACTCGACGCAGACCGTCTACAGCGGCAACCACCTGGTGGAACTGGACGGCGGCCGCCGCTGGTTCAACGCCTCCACCGGCTACGGCACCCTCGGCTACGGCCTGCCGGCGGCCATCGGCGCCAAGCTCGGCGAGCCGGGCCGACCGGTGATCAGCCTGATGGGCGATGGTGGCCTGCAATTCACCATGACCGAACTGGCCAGCGCCGTGGAAGCCAAGGTGGGCATCATCGTCCTGCTGTGGAACAACCACGGCTACGGCGAGATCAAGCGCTACATGGAACGCCGCGACATCACCCCGCTGGGCGTGGACATCTACACCCCGGACTTCCTCGCCATCGCCAAGGGCTTCGGCTGCGCCGCCGAGCGCGCCCGCGACCATGCGCACCTGCAGGAGCTGCTGCGTAACGCGCCGAGCGATCGTCCGCTGATCGTGGAAGTGATGGAAGCGGCGCCCTTCGCGCCCTGATCCGGACCGAGGCGGGTTATCCACACCCCGATCCGCCACCTCTCCTGTAGGAGCGAGCTTGCTCGCGAACCACCCAGCTCGGAACTGTTCGCGAGCAAGCTCGCTCCTACGAGAGCCCCAAACGCTCCGAGCTTGGCCCTGCTATCAATCAATGGCACGGTGTATCGGCGTACAACCGCGAACGGTTGTACGCCCTACGTTCAGCACAACAAGGCGCACCGCCATGAAAATCGTCACCCGCGACCGCTGGTTCGAGGTCCGCCACTGCTACGACGGCGTCAGCCTGATCCACGAGCCCTACGTCCGCCCCTTCTACCGCTGCAACATGTGGCATATCCAGGGCCGCGACCGCGACGTGCTGGTGGACAGCGGTTCCGGCCTGGTCAGCCTGCGCGAGCAACTGCCCTGGCTCACCGACCGCCCGCTGCTGGCCGTGGCCAGCCACACTCACTTCGACCACATCGCCGGCCACCACGAGTTCGACGAGCGCCTGGTACACCCGGCCGAAGCCGACATCCTCGCCAGCCCCGATGGCGAACGCACCCTGGCCACGGCCTTCGTCGACGACGAGATGTTCGACGCGCACCCGGATTGCCCGCTGTGCTATGCCGAATACCGCGTCAAGGCCGCACCGGCGACCCGCACCATCGATGAAGGCGACGTGCTCGACCTCGGCGACCGCACCCTGCAGGTACTGCACACTCCCGGCCACTCGCCGGGCGGCATCAGCCTGTGGGAAGAAAAGACGCAGACACTGTTCTCCGGCGACATCATCTACGACGGCCCGCTCATCGAGGACGCCTACCACTCCAACCTCGACGACTACGCCGCCAGCCTGGCGCGCCTGCGCGAACTGCCGGTGCGCACCGTGCACGGCGGGCACTTCGACAGCTTCTCCGGGGAACGGTTGAAGGGAATGATCGACGACTGGTTCAAGACCCACGAATGACGGACAAGAAAAAACCCGCCGACTGGCGGGTTTTCCTTTTGCGGTAGCGGGCGCGATCAGTAGCGCCGGCGCTGCTCCATCAGGCGACGTTGCTCGTCGCTGCGGATCGGGATGGGTTGCAGACGTGGAGGCTCGATCAGGCCGAGCGTGACACCGAGTTTCCACGCAATGCTTTGCAGCCAGACTTTCATGGATACCTCCTCGTGCGAATTCAGGTCGGGCGGCCCGTTACCACCATGGGCCGCCCTAGGAAGAATAGCCCGGCGTCCCACTCTCCGCCCGTGCCACTCACTCCTTGAAACAAAGACTATCGCCTTACCTCGTCGCAGCGCCTGACCTGAATCAAGAGCGCGACAATTCCCGCATCAGCGGCGAAGCATCCGGCGAATCCACTGCTCACTGCTCACCAGGGTGATACCCGCCAGCACCAGCACGGCGCCGGCGACGAAGTTCAGGGTCAGCGGCTCGCCGAGGATCAGCACGCCGAAGGCGATGCCGAACATCGGCGTCATGAAGGAAAACACCGCCAGGTTCGACGCCAGGTAGCGGCGCAGCAACCAGAACCAGGTGAAGTAACTGAAGAACGACACCACCAACCCCTGGAACAACACACTGCCCACGCCGATGGCGGTGAAGCTCACGTCCTGGGTCTTGCCCAGCGCCAGCGCGGCGAAGGGCAGGAGCAGCGCGGCGATCAGCAACTGGTAGAACAACGTCAGGATCGGTTTCGCCTCGGACAACCGCGTGGTGCGCACCGCCACCGTGGTCATGCCCCAGGAGAAGCCCGCCAGCACGCCGAAGGCATCGCCCAGCAACATGCGGCTATCCATGTTCGCCAGGTCGAACCCGCCACCGAAGCACATTGCGATCCCCGCGAAGCACACGCCGATGCCCAACCATTGCAGCGGCCGAAGCCGTTCGCTGGGCAGCAGGAAGTGCAGCGCCAGCGCCGAGAAGATCGGCGCCGTATAGATGAACACCGCCATGTGCGAGGCCGACGTGTAGACCAGCCCCTGGGCGATGAAGAAGAACTCCGCGGCGAACAGCACGCCGGCCAGCAGCCCGCCCTTGACGGTGCCATGGCGCAGGAAGCCTTCCCAGCCGCCGCGCCAGCACATCAGCAACCCCACCACCACGGCAGCCACCAGGTTGCGCCCGAAGGCCTGCATGATCGGCGCGATGTCGTGCGCGGCCAGTTTCACCATCACCGCCTGGATACCCCAGATGATGCACAGGCCGGTCATGACCTGGATGGCAAAGGCATCGGCGCCCTTGCGCTCGACGATGGTGGCTTGGGTATTCATGACAAGGCTCGGCAGTAATGGGCTCAGCAATCAAAGAAAAGCGGGAAGCCGAAAGAACAATCGGCGGACTTCCTCAAAGAAAGTCCGCCGATCATGCCAGTTCGCAGCAGCTGCCCGCCAACGGAAATCCGCTGTTCAGAGCACCGCCAGCGACATTATTTCCCGGATTTCACCTGGGTCCAGGTGCGGGTACGGATGCGCTCCAGCTTCGGCGGCAGCATTTCCACCGAGAACAGCTTGGCCTGCACGTCCGCCGGCGGGTAGACGTTGGGGTTGTCGTGCAGCTCCTTGGAGATCAGCCCGTCCGCCGCCTGGTTCGGGTTGGCGTAGGCGACGTAGTCGGAGATCGGCGCGACCACTTCCGGGCGCAGCAGGTAGTTGAGGAAGGCGTGGGCCTGCTCGACGTTCTTGGAGTCCTTCGGAATCGCCAGCACGTCAAACCAGGCCGCGGCGCCTTCCTTGGGAATGCGGTACTCGATATGGATGCCGTTGCCCGCTTCCTTGGCGCGGTTGGCCGCCTGCATCGCGCCGCCGGACCAGGCCAGGGCCACGCAGACATCGCCGTTGGCGAGGTCGGTGACGAACTTCGAGGAACTGAAGTAGGTGATATTCGGACGCAGCTTGGCCAGCAGAGCCTCGGCCTTCTTGTAGTCGTCCGGATTGTGACTGTTGGGCGACAGGCCCAGGTAGTGCAGGACCTGCGGAATCACCTCGGTGGGCGAATCGAGGAAGGCCACGCCACAGGACTTCAGCTTGGCCAGGTTCTCCGGCTTGAACACCAGGTCCCAGGAGTCCACCGGCGCGTTGTCGCCAAGCACGGCCTTGACCTTGTCGACGTTGTAGGCGATGCCGTTGGTGCCCCACATGTAGGGCATCACGTACTGGTTGCCCGGGTCCTTGCTCTCCAGCACTTTCAGCAGTGCAGGGTTGAGATTCTTCCAGTTCGGCAGCTTGCTCTTGTCCAGCGGCTGGAACACGCCGGCCTTGAGGTAGTTGGGGAGGAAACTGTCGCTGGGCACGACCACGTCATAGCCCGAATGACCGGACAGCAGCTTGGCTTCCAGCACTTCGTTGCTGTCGTAGACGTCGTACTGCGGCTTGATGCCGGTTTCGCTCTGGAAGCCCTTGAGGGTGTCCGGACCGATGTAGTCGAACCAGTTGTAGATGCGCACTTCCGGCGCAGCGCTGGCGGCGCTGGCCGTGACGAGGGTGGCGGCGGCGAGCAGGCCGCGCAGCGCGGTATTCTTGTTCATGTCCTTCCCCAGTTGGATGCGCTCGCACTCTGACCACTACAAACAGCGGGTCGCGAGCCAATAAATGCAGTGGGGCGGATCAATGTCCGCCCCACCTTGTCGATCAGCGTGCAGCGCTTTCGTAGCCCTGCAGCACGTTCACCGCGTTGACGCCAATGGCCTCGACCGCGTACCCCCCTTCCATGATGAACAGGGTCGGGATACCCAGGGCAGCGATGCGCTCGCCCATCTTCAGGTAGTCCGGGCTGTCCAGCTTGAACTCGGAAATCGGGTCGTCCTTATACGTATCCACGCCCAGCGATACAACCACCGCGTCCGGCGCATAGTCAGCGATCTTCCGGCAAGCGTCGTCCAGCGCGGCGAACCAGCCGTCCCAGCCAGTGCCGTGCGGCAGCGGGTAGTTGTGGTTGTAGCCTTCGCCGGCGCCTTCGCCATGCTCGTTGGCGTGGCCGAGGAAGTACGGGTACTCCACCAGCGGGTCGCCGTGGATCGAGGCGAACAGCACGTCGTTGCGGCGATAGAAGATGTCCTGGGTGCCGTTGCCGTGGTGGTAGTCCACGTCGAGGATGGCCACGCGCTTGGCACCCTGGTCGAGGAAGGCCTGGCTGACGATGGCGGCGTTGTTCAGGAAGCAGTAGCCGCCCATGAAATCGCTGCCGGCGTGGTGGCCCGGCGGACGGCACAGCGCGAAGGCAGTGCTGGCGCCCTGGCGCATGTGGTCCTGGGCAGTCAGTGCGACCTGGGCCGAGCTGTACACGGCCTGCCAGGTGCCGGCGGTGATCGGCGCCTCGGTGTCGAAGCTGTAGTGGCCCACTTCGCCCATCAGCGCAGTCGGGATCGGGCCGTCACGCAGCAGGCGGCGGCCCGGGAAGGTGGTGGAGACCAGGTCGCCGGTGTGGCCTTCGGCCGCCCAGCGCGCCCAGGCGCCCTTGAGGAATTCGACGTAACGGGCGTTGTGCGCGCGCAGGATCGGCTCCATGCCGAAGTCCTTGGGCTCGATGATCTCGCCCAGGTTTTGCGACTTCACGCGAGCCAGCACGGTGTCCGCGCGGCTGGGCATCTCGAAGCAGGGCTGGAGTTTGCCGTCGACCAGTTCGGACTGGCCGAAATGCAGGCGGTGATCGTCGCTGTACACGGTAAGCATGGGAGTACCCTCTGAAGGATTCTTGTTGTCCGGTGGCGGAATTCTGCCCAGCGCCTGCGCTTCGCAAAACAGCGGGAGCGGCCAAAAGGGGATCGATGTGGCCAGAATTTATGACCCTTAACCATCTGCATCCGCGGATTGGGCGAATTCGCCCAGGCGCAGCCGCGCTATGCTCCAGGGAATTGCCACGGCGCTGCTGGGTCAATACCCGATAAGCGTTTTGACCACAGGATGGGGGATCATGCGGGAAACCTTCTTGCGCGCCTGCTATAGCGTGCTGCTAATGCTGAGCTTGTCGTTCACCGGAGCGGAACTGGCGCTGGCGGGCGAGCCCACCGACGTACAGGCCGGCGCCGGGATCGAGCTGCCCGACCTGCCTGACGATGCCAGCCTTGACCAGTTGAGCGACCGTCTCGAATTGATCCGCCAGCGGGTATCGGCCGACAGCGACGATGGCCTGCTGTCCAATCTGCGCCAGGCAGCACTGGGCGTACAGGCCCGCGCCGAACAGAGCGCTGCGGACATCACCACGCAACTGGCGCGCACCGAAGACCAGTTGAAGGTCCTCGGCCCAATGACGCCCAACGAGGCGGCGAGCCTCACCAACCAGCGCAACGA
The DNA here is from genome assembly GCF_057444315.1 of Pseudomonas sp. PVC-3-1. NCBI lineage: Bacteria > Pseudomonadati > Pseudomonadota > Gammaproteobacteria > Pseudomonadales > Pseudomonadaceae > Pseudomonas > Pseudomonas sp. PVC-3-1. The sequence continues at coordinate 2,810,649 of NZ_CM172023.1, read as the reverse complement.
CCTGCTCGCCGACCAGAAGCAGCAGCAGAAGCAGCAGGACCGCGCCAACCAGCTGGACAAGAATGCCCAGGACCTCGCCGCGCAGATCGTCAACCTGCGCCGCAGCCAGTTCAACTCGCAGATCGCCACGCGCTACCCGCCGCCACTGAGCCCGCGCTTCTGGTCCAGCCTGATCCGCCCGACCGACGACGACCTGTCCCGCCTGCAGGCGATTCGCGGGCAGATCGGCGATGCCTTCGCACTGACCTGGCAGCCGGAACACCGTTGGCCCTTCATCGCCTGCCTGATCGCTGGCGCGCTCCTGTGGATTCCCGGCCGGCGCCTGCTGGAACAGATGCTGACCAAGGCGATGATCCGCTGGATTCCGGTGGGCCGACTGCGTCGCAGCGCCCTCGCCGTGGCGGTCAGCCTCGCCACCATTCTCACCCTGGGCGGCGGCGCCGCGCTGATCCGCGAGGGGCTGGACTGGCACAATCAGCTCAATAACAGCATGACCAGCCTGGGCGATCAGTTACTGACCCTGGTGATCTTCTGCACCTTCACCGCCGGCCTGGGCCGCGCCCTGCTCGCAGTGCAGCGACCGTCCTGGCGCCTGCCTGACCTCCCCGACCCGGTGGCCGACGCCCTCTCCCCCTTCCCGTGGCTGATGGCCTGGCTGTTGCTGGTACTCGGCACCCAGGAGCGCCTGAACAGCGTCAGCGGCGCCAGCCTGGCGTTGACCGTCGCGGTGAACGCCATCACCGCCATCGCTACCGCCGTGCTGTTCTCCATCGCGCTCTACCGTTACCGGCGCGCGCGGCGTGAGAGCGAGGGCCACGAGACGTCGGCGTTGGCCGGGATCATTGTGCTGGCGATGATGATCACCGTCTTGCTCATCGTCCTGGCACTGGTCAGCGGCTACCTGTCGCTGGCGTATTTCCTTGCCGGCAAGCTGCTCTGGGCGAGCGTTGTCTGCGCTACCGGCTACCTGCTCACGACCCTGTTCGTCGACCTGTGCGAAGCGCTGCTCTCCCCCCGGCAGAAGCTCGGCGCGCGGCTGGCTGAGAACCTGGGCGTCGACCCGCGCCACCAGGCGCAGTTCGCCACCCTGCTGACCGGCGCCGGGCGCACCCTGCTGGTGCTGTCCACGGTGCTGATCGCCTTTTCCACCACCGGCACCAGCCCCGGCGAATTGCTCCAGGGCCTGGTACGGCTGGTGGAAAGCGGGCAATCCCTGGGCCGGCTGAACATCGTCCCGCAGGACATCCTGCTGGCGCTGGGCACCCTCGCCGCCGGGCTGTTCGGCCTGCGCCTGCTCAAACGCTGGCTGGCCGAGGAACTGCTGCCGGAAACCAGCATGGACGTAGGCATGCGTGCCTCGCTGGTGACCCTGGTGGGTTACATCGGCATGGTCATCCTGGTGCTGCTCGTGCTATCGGCACTGCGTATCAACCTCACCAGCCTGACCTGGGTGGTCAGCGCCCTGTCGGTGGGTATCGGCTTCGGCCTGCAGGCCATCGTGCAGAACTTCATATCCGGCCTGATCCTGCTCACCGAGCGCCCGGTGAAGGTGGGCGACTGGGTCAGCCTCACCGGCGGCGTGGAGGGCGACATCCGCCGCATCAACGTGCGCGCCACGGAAATCCAGATGTCCGACCAGTCCACGGTAATCGTGCCCAACTCCCAGTTCATCTCGCAGAACGTGCGCAACGTGACCATGGGCAGCGCACTGGGCGTGGTCGGCATCAACCTCACCCTGCCGCTGGATACCGACGTGCAGAAGGTCCGCGAACTGATGCTCAAGGCCTATACCGAGCACCAGAACATCGTCGAAACGCCAGCCCCTTCGGTGACCTTCAAGGACCTGAGCGCCACCGGCCTGACGCTGGCCGCCTCGGGCAACGTGAGCAGCCCGCGCGCGGTGTATGGCACCAAGAGCGACCTGCTGTTCACCATCTTCAGTGGCCTGCGCGAGGCCGGCATCAGCCTGACCGTGGCGCAGAACCTGATTCTGCAGCGGCCGCAGGTGGTTCGTGAGCAGAGCGCCGGCGAGACGGCAGCACCGCAAATCGGCGACGACACCGGAGCGAACCCGCCGCCGTAGAATGAAGTGGTTACGCCGGCGAGGCGGTCGCTTCGCCGGCCTTCGCGCAACAGTCCCGCACGGGAGTCGCCGTTGCGCCCGCAGCGTCCCGTGCCCGCCGTTGGCCGGCGCCCGTCGCGGCACCCGGCATTGCCGCTTGCCGCCTTCCTTCCTCGGTTGCCGCCGGGCCTCCCTGCGGCCTCGTACGGGAGTTCGCGCGATGGACGAAGCCAGACTCAACGAATTCATGGGCAAGCTGGTCACCGACATGGGTGGCGCGGCGATGCTCGCCAACATCATCCTGGGTGAAGAACTGGGCCTCTACAAAGCCATGGCCGATGGCCAATGGCTGAGCCCGGCGCAACTGGCCGAGCGCAGCGGCTGCAATGCGCGCCTGCTGCGCGAGTGGCTGAGCGCCCATGCCGCCTCCGGCTACATGGAGCATCAGGACGGCAACTTCCGCCTGCCCGAAGAACAGGCCATGGCGCTGGCCATCGAGGACTCGCCGGTCTACGTCGCCGGCGGCGCCTCCGTGGTCGCCGCGCTGTACCACGACAAGGACAAGCTGGTCGCCGCCATGCGCGGAGACGGCGGCCTGGCCTGGGGCGATCACCACCCCTGCATGTTCTCCGGCACCGAGAAGTTCTTCCGCCCTGGCTACCGCGCGCACCTGGTGGCCGAATGGCTGCCGGCCCTGGACGATGTGGTCGACAAGCTCCAGCGTGGCGCACGGGTCGCCGACGTCGGCTGCGGCCACGGCGCCTCCACCATCGTCATGGCGCAATCCTTCCCGGCGTCCAACTTCGTCGGCTTCGACTACCACCAGCCGTCCATCGAAGTGGCCAACCAGCGCGCGGATCAGGCCGAGGTGGCCAGTCGCGCCAACTTCCAGCGCGCCAGCGCCAAGGACTACCCCGGCAACGACTACGACCTGATCTGCTTCTTCGATTGCCTGCATGACATGGGCGACCCGGTGGGTGCCGCGCAGCACGCACGCCAGGCACTCAAGGCGGACGGCACCGTACTGCTGGTGGAGCCCTTCGCCAATGATCATCTGGACGACAACCAGAACCCGGTCGGCCGGCTGTTCTACGCCGCCTCCACCTTCATCTGCACACCCAACTCGCTGTCCCAGGAAGTCGGCCTGGGGCTTGGTGCCCAGGCGGGCGAGTCGCGTCTGCGCAAGGTATTCGAGGAAGCCGGTTTCAGCCGCTTCCGCCGCGCCGCCGAAACGCCGTTCAACCTGATCCTCGAAGCACGCCCCTGATTGACCCGATATCCGCCGCAGCCCCGGATTCCGGGCGCTGCGGCGTGGAAACAATTCGTCATCTGGCCGTCATCAATCCGTTACGTGGCGCCCTGAAACTCGCAGGCTTTCAACCCAGGGAAGCCCCCAAGATGTTCAATAAAAAGACTGCCAACAAAGCTGCATCTCTCGCCCTGCTCGTTGCCGCCCTCGCCGGCTGCGCCGCGCAGGCTCCGGTAGCCAGCAAGGAAGCCACCCCCAACAACGACGACTGGTACCTGGTGCGTACTGACGAGACCCTCTACCTGTTCGATGACGCCGCTGTCTACCGTGACTACATCGTCACCGGCAAGACCACCTACACCAAGGAAGTGGGCGAGAAGGACAAGTTCGGCCAGAACGTCGTGCTGGTCGTACGCGCCGAGGACAAGGACAAGGACGCGAAGAAGATCGCCTCCTACCAGTTCTACAAGCAGAGCCTGCCGCCGGCCGCCGGCTTCTACGGCGAAATCCGCCAGGAAGGCGTGATCTATGTGGCCCAGCGCTACGGCGACATGGTCGACATGAACGGCCTGGGCGAACCGATCTTCCGCCACACCGAAATCGCCAGCGGTCCCAACGGCGAACGCGTGGTCTACCTGATGCAGAAGGAAGAGAAGAAACCGGTCGGCCTGATCGCCCGCTTCCAGAAGATCTACGGCATCACCCCCGCCAAGGGCTGATGACGAAAAAGCGCGCACTCCGGGGAGGGAGTGCGCGCTTTTGCCTTGACCGGCGCCGCAACGGCGCGGGTATACGCTAGCTGGAGGGCTCCAGCTGCACCGCAGGAATCGTCTTCGGCGCCTCGATACCCCAGTCACCGAACAGGTACCAGTCATCACCGAGCATCTCGGCTGGATGCATGGTGCGATCCGCGCCATTGCCGCAGGCCAGGTTGGTGGCCGGGCAATAGCGGTCGCAGCCCCAGCAGATACGCTCGGGGTGCGGCGGGTTGAGCGGGAATTTCTTGGCCATGATCAGGCCCTCGGAGGTTTCCTTGTGGGATTCCTCAAGGCTATGCCCAGGACATCCAAGGGCTCCTTGATCCACGACAAGCCCAGGGAAATTTCACGCGCGGCGTTTATGCACGGAAGTGACTGGGCGGCTGGCCGCTCCAGCGCTGGAAGGCATGGCGCAGGCTGGCCGTCTCGCTGAAACCGAGTTCTTCGGCGATGCGGTAGATCGGCATGTCGCCGTCCTGCAGCAGTTCCTTGGCACGGGCGAAGCGCAGTTCGTCAAGCAATTGCTGGTAGCTGGTCTGCTGTTGCTGCAGGTGGCGGCGCAGGCTGCGCGAGGAGCAATTGAGGCGGCGCGCCAGTTCTTCCAGGCCCGGCGGCTCCTGCAGGCGCTCGCCGAGGATCGCGCGGACCTTGTCCAGCCAGGCGCGGCGGGCGGCCAGGTCGATGTTCTGTCGGCGGCACTGTTCGAGCATTTCCCGGTGGGTCACGGCGTCGGCCAGCGGTAGGCGCATGTCCAGCCAGCTCGCGGGGAAGCCGATGGCGCTGCGCGAACAGTTGAAGCTCAACTGGCAGCCGAAGAGCGTGGCGTAAGCGGCACGGCGATCCACCGGCCCCTCATAATCGAACTCCGCGCGCACCAGCGGCAGCGGTTGGCCGAGCAGGTCAGCGCAGGCCACCTTCAGCGAGCCCAGGCACAGCTCGGTGTTGAATGGGCGCAGTTCTTCCTCTTCGCCGTAACCGGTGGCAACCAGCCAGGCCATGTCGCCGTCCACTTCCAGCGCGAGGTGGAAGTAGGTGCCCAGCAATACCGGGTAGCTCAGGCCAATGCGCAGCGCCTCGCCCAGGGTCGGCGCGGAGATCAGCGCATAGCCCAGCAGGCCATAGGCGGTGATCCGCGTGCGCACGCCAAGGCGCAAGCCGAGGGCCGGTTCGCCCGCGAGGTTCTGCACGTTGCCGAAGACCTGCTGCTCCTGCCAGGGGCTGACCAGCCGGCGCAGGTCGAGCAGGTCGTCACCGGTGATGCCACTACCCTCGAGGATGGACTCGCGGCTGTGCCCCTCGGACTCCATCAGCGCGACGGTCAGCGAGGTCATGTGCAGGGAGTTGAGCCAGGTGGAGCGGGAGAAGGTCAGAGGATTCATTCGATGCCCATCGTAGACGCTACGGCGCGCCGCCCGATGTTACCGCGGCAGGCGCAGGTCAGGGTGAGGCAAGTTGCGTGCCGGCCACCCGGCGTGGCCGTATCGATCCCCACGGGGCGGGGCTTTCGACGCCAGGCGAGATATTTCCCCTCCGGCTGACGGGTTACCTTTGCGGACATCGGGACGGTGCACGCGCACCGTCCCGGTGCTCAATAGTGGGAACGATCAACCTCGGGAGAGGAAGCGCATGCCCTCTTCCAGGCCGCTCAGGGTCAGCGGGAACATCTGCTCCTTTACCAGCTCGCGCACGAGGCCCGTGGAGGCGGTGTAGTTCCAGGTGTCCTTCGGGTACGGGTTGATCCAGATGAGCTTCTTGTACTTCTCCATGAAGCGCTGCATCCAGACGTACCCGGCCTCTTCGTTCCAGTGCTCGACGCTGCCGCCGGCCTGAGTGATCTCGTAGGGCGCCATGGCGGCATCGCCGACGAACACCACCTTGTAGTCCGGCCCGTACTTGTGCAGCAGGTCGAAAGTGGCGGTGCGTTCGCTGGAGCGGCGCAGGTTGTTCTTCCACACCGATTCGTAGATGAAGTTGTGGAAGTAGAAGTACTCCAGGTGCTTGAACTCGGTCTTGCAGGCCGAGAACAGCTCCTCGCAGACCTTCACGTGGGCATCCATGGAGCCGCCGATATCCAGCAGCAACAGGAGCTTCACGGTGTTGCGGCGTTCCGGGCGCATCTGGATGTTGAGCAGGCCGGCATCCTTGGCCGTGTGGTCGATGGTGCCGTCGATGTCCAGCTCTTCCGCCGCGCCCTCGCGGGCGAACTTGCGCAGGCGGCGCAGGGCGATCTTGATGTTGCGCGTGCCCAGCTCGACCTGGTCGTCGAGGTTCTTGTACTCGCGCTGGTCCCAGACCTTGGCAGCCTTGCCCTGGCGCTTGCCGGCGTCGCCGACGCGGATGCCCTCGGGGTTGAAGCCACCGGAGCCGAACGGGCTGGAGCCACCGGTGCCGATCCACTTGTTGCCGCCGGCGTGGCGTTCCTTCTGCTCTTCCAGGCGCTTTTTGAACTCCTCGATGAGCTTGTCCAGGCCGCCAAGGGACTGGATCTGCGCACGCTCCTCGTCGGTCAGCAGGCGCTCGAATTCCTTGCGCAGCCACTCCTCGGGGATCAGTGCCTTGAGATGGTCGTCGAGCTTTTCCAGGCCCTTGAAATAGGCGCCGAAGGCCCGGTCGAACTTATCGAAATGGCGCTCGTCCTTCACCATGATGGTGCGGGCGAGGTAGTAGAACTCGTCCATGTCGGCGAACACGACGCGGTGCTTGAGCGCATCGATCAGGTCGAGCAGCTCGCGCACCGACACCGGCACCTTGGCCGCGCGCATTTCGTTGAACAGGTTGAGCAGCATGGCTGCATCCTCTCGTGGAGCATGTGCCCTGTAGGAGCGAACTTGCTCGCGAACGAGCCCCGCTACGGTGTTCTGTTCGCGAGCAAGCTCGCTCCTACGAGAGCAAATCCGGTAATCAGCGACTGGCGCGGCGGCTCATGAAGGCGAGGCGTTCAAGCAGTTGTACATCCTGCTCGTTCTTCACCAGGGCGCCAGCCAGCGGCGGGATGGCCTTGGTGGGATCGCGCTCGCGCAACACTGCTTCGCCGATGTTGTCGGCCATCAGCAGCTTCAGCCAGTCCACCAGCTCGGAGGTGGAGGGCTTCTTCTTCAGGCCCGGCACCTTGCGAACGTCGAAGAAGATGTCCAGCGCCTCGCTGACCAGCGTGCCGCTGATCTTCGGGTAGTGCACGTCGACGATCTTCTGCAGGGTCTCGCGGTCGGGGAAGGCGATGTAGTGGAAGAAGCAGCGGCGCAGGAAGGCGTCCGGCAGTTCCTTCTCGTTGTTGGAGGTGATGATGATGATCGGGCGCTGCTTGGCCTTGATGGTCTCGTTGGTCTCGTAAACGAAGAACTCCATCTTGTCGAGTTCCTGCAACAGGTCGTTGGGGAACTCGATGTCGGCCTTGTCGATCTCGTCGATCAGCAGGATCACGCGCTCCTCGGCCTCGAAGGCCTCCCAGAGCTTGCCCTTCTTGATGTAGTTGCGCACGTCGTGGACCTTGTCCACGCCCAGCTGCGAGTCGCGCAGGCGGCTGACCGCGTCGTACTCGTAGAGCCCCTGGTGGGCCTTGGTGGTGGACTTGATGTGCCAGGTGATCAGCTTGGCGCCGAAGGACTCCGCCAACTGCTCGGCGAGCATGGTCTTGCCGGTGCCCGGCTCACCTTTCACCAGCAGCGGGCGCTGCAGGGTGATGGCGGCGTTGACCGCCAGCTTGAGGTCGTCGGTGGCGACGTAGGACTGGGTGCCTTCGAACTTCATCGGTGAATCCTCGAACGATAGCGGGCCGGGCGATCTGCCGGGCCGGGCGAATGGTCGGACAAGCTGCGACTATACCGCGCACCCAAGGCGAGTGTGAACGCAGACGCGGCATTCAGTCATTGAATGGCGGGTCAGGCGGTGACTGATCGCAATTGGCCTGCCGATGACAAGTTTACTTTACATCCGAAAAAGACCGATGTTAAGTTTGCTTTACATCACAAGGAGACCGCGATGAATCCCGCCCTGCGCCGCTACACCCTTTCCTGCGCCGCCCTCATGTTCATCTACTCAGCCCTGGTCGCGCTGATCAGCTGGGGCCTGGACCTGCAGCGGCTGCCTTATGCCCTGCGCGTCCTGGCCGCCGCCTCTCCGGCGCTGCCGCTGCTGGCGATGCTCTACGTGTTCGACCGCTACTTGCGCAGCGAGCCGGACGAATTCCTGCGTTTCCTGCTGTCCCGCGCCGCCATGCTGGCCGGCGGCGTGGTGGTCGGGCTGTTCAGCGCCTGGGGCTTCCTGGAGCAGTACGCCGAGTGGCCGCGCTTCCCGGTGATCCTCGCCTTCCCGTTGTTCTGGGCGGCCTATGGCGTCGCCGTGGTGCTACTGCGCCGGCGCTTCGTGTGAGGACTTGACGTGCACAATCGCCTCAAGGAACTGCGCGCCGGGCGCGGCTGGAGCCAGCAGGACCTGGCCCTGCAACTGGGGGTTTCGCGGCAGAGCGTCATCGCCATCGAGAGTGGCAAGTTCGATCCCAGCCTGCCGCTGGCCTTTCGTATAGCGCGGGCCTTCGGCCTGCCCATCGAGGCCATCTTCAGCGACGCGCCGGCAGACTGAGGCCGGCGCCCCGACTGGACGCGAACGCCCGCCGGGCATAGGCTGCTGGGTCTGCACAGCTCCGAACCTAAGGAACGCATCATGAGCCGCATTTTCGCCGACAACGCGCAGTCCATCGGCAACACGCCGCTGGTCCAGATCAACCGCATCGCCCCGCGCGGCGTCACCATCCTGGCCAAGATCGAAGGGCGCAACCCGGGCTACTCGGTGAAGTGCCGGATCGGCGCCAACATGATCTGGGATGCCGAATCCAGCGGCCGCCTGAAGTCGGGCATGACCCTGGTCGAGCCGACCTCCGGCAACACCGGTATCGGCCTGGCCTTCGTCGCTGCGGCCCGTGGCTACAAGCTGATCCTCACCATGCCCTCCTCCATGAGCCTGGAGCGCCGCAAGGTGCTCAAGGCCCTCGGCGCAGAGATCGTCCTGACCGAGCCGGCCAAGGGCATGAAGGGTGCCATCGCCAAGGCCGAGGAAATCCTCGCCAGCGACCCCGCCAAGTACTTCATGCCGGCGCAGTTCGACAACCCGGCCAACCCGGCGATCCACGAGAAGACCACCGGCCCGGAAATCTGGAACGACACCGACGGCGCAGTGGACGTGCTGGTCGCAGGCGTCGGCACTGGCGGCACCATCACTGGCGTGTCGCGCTTCATCAAGAACACCAAGGGCAAGCCGATCCTGTCGGTGGCCGTGGAGCCGGTCAGCTCGCCGGTGATCAGCCAGACCCTGGCCGGCGAAGAGGTCAAGCCCAGCCCGCACAAGATCCAGGGCATCGGCGCCGGCTTCGTGCCGAAGAACCTCGACCTGTCCCTGGTCGACCGCGTTGCCACCATCGCCGACGAGGATGCCAAGAACATGGCCCTGCGCCTGATGCAGGAAGAAGGCATCCTCTGCGGCATCTCCAGCGGTGCCGCCATGGCCGCCGCGGTGAAACTCGCCGAAGAGCCCAACATGCAGGGCAAGACCATCGTGGTGGTACTGCCGGATTCGGGCGAGCGCTATCTCTCCACCATGCTCTTCGACGGCCTGTTCGAGGACCAGGAACTGGTCCAGTAAGCTCTACTTCGCCCCTCTTCGGGGCGGATTCCCGCCCGCCGCTCCGATCGGCAGCGGCTCGGGTCATGTGCGCTGTCTGCGGACCCGCAGGCAGCCATGGCCCCTCGCCATGTTCCGGCAAAATGGTTAATTCTTGCCCAGCCCCGCGACACAGCGTCGCCCATCTCTAGGGGATGGCCGGGTTTTCCGCACCGTTGTCAGGAACACAAGAATGAAAATTTCCGCCCCGTTGCTCTCCACCCTCGCACTCTCGCTCACCATGGCCGCCGGCGCCGCCCAGGCCGACAGCGTGAAGATCTACAACTGGTCCGACTACATCGCCCCGGACACCGTGCCGACCTTCACCAAGGAAACCGGCATCCAGGCGACCTACGACGTCTACGACAGCAACGAAACCCTCGATGGCAAGCTGATGACCGGCAAATCCGGTTACGACATCGTGGTGCCGTCGAACCACTTCATGGCCAAGCAGATCCAGGCCGGCGCGCTGAAGAAGCTGGACAAGAGCCAGCTGCCGAACTGGAAGAACCTCAACCCGGTGCTGATGAAGGCGCTGGAAGTGAACGACCCGGGCAACGAGCACGGCTTCCCCTACCTGTGGGGCACCACCGGCATCGGCTACAACCCGGCGAAGATCAAGGAAGTCCTCGGCGACAACGCGCCGATCGATTCCTGGGACATCTTCTTCAAGCCCGAATACATGGAGAAACTGGCCAAGTGCGGCGTCGCCGTGCTGGACAACGGCCCGGAGCTGCTGCCGATCACCCTGAACTACCTGGGCCTGCCGCATCACAGCCAGAAGCTGGATGACTACAAGAAGGCCGAGGAAGCGCTGCTCAAGGTGCGTCCGTATATCCGCTACTTCCACTCTTCCAAGTACGTCAGCGACCTGGCCAACGGCGAGATCTGCGTAGCCGTCGGCTTCTCCGGCGACATCCTGCAGGCCGCCACCCGCGCCAAGGAAGCCAAGAACGGCGTGGAAATCCAGTACTCCACCCCGAAGGAAGGCTCGCCGCTGTGGTTCGACATGGTCGCCATGCCCAACGACGCGCCGGACGAGAAGGCCGCCTACGCCTTCATGAACTACCTGCTGCGCCCGGAAGTGATGGCCAACGTCAGCAACTACGTGCACTACGCCAATGCCAACCTGGCCGCCGACCCGCTGGTGGACAAGGCGATCAAGGCGGACCCGGCGATCTACCCGCCGCAGGACAAGATGGCCAAGCTGTTCGCCCTCGAATCCATGCCGATGAAGATCGACCGCGTACGTACCCGCACCTGGAACACCATCAAGACCGGCAAGTAAGCGTCGCCCTTGCCTGACAACGCGCGGCCCCGGCCGCGCGTTGTCGTTTCTGACGATAGGACCGGCCGAATCTCGCAAACTGAGCCCGCTCCCATGAAAGCTGCGGGAAGCAAACACCCTGTAGGAGCGAGCTTGCTCGCGAACGGGCCCCGCGACGAAATCGGTTCGCGAGCAAGCTCGCTCCTACAAAAAGCGCCAGCACGCGCGCGTTGTCGTTTCTGACGATTGCACCGCTCCAAATCTCGCGGACAGAGCTTGCCCCCATGGGTGATGCAGGAGGCCCCCCCCTGTAGGAGCGAGCTTGCTCGCGAACGAGCCCCATGACGGAATCGGTTCGCGAGCAAGCTCGCTCCTACGAAAAACGCCAGCACACGTGCGTTGTCGCTTCTGACGATTGGACGGGCCGGATCTCGCGGACTGAGCCCGCTCCCATGAAAGCTGCAGGAAGCAAACGCCCCGTAGGAGCGAGCTTGCTCGCGAACGAGCCCCGCGACGAAATCGGTTCGCGAGCAAGCTCGCTCCTACGAAAAGCGCCAGCACGCGCGCGTTGTCGTTTCTGACGATTGGACCGGACCGGGTCTCGCGGACTGAGCCCGCTCCCATGAAAGCTGCTGGAGGCAAACCCCCTGTAGGAGCGAGCTTGCTCGCGAACGGGCCCCGCGACGGAATCGGTTCGCGAGCAAGCTCGCTCCTACGAAAAACGCCAGCACGCGCGCGTTGTCGTTTCTGACGATTGGACCGCTCCAAATCTCGCGGACAGAGCTTGCCCCCATGGGTGACGCAGGAGGAAAACGCCCTGTAGGAGCGAGCTTGCTCGCGAACGGGCCCCGCGACGGAATCGGTTCGCGAGCAAGCTCGCTCCTACGAAAAGCGCCAGCACACATGCGGCCTGTGCGCTTTGTCGTTTCTATCGCAGGAATCGCACATTGCCGCGCGACTCGCACAGGGCTCGCCAGCCGCGTTTGCGGCCGCTATAGTCAGCCTACGCAGCACCGTTGCTGCCCCACTGAACAGGTTCGCCTTCCATGTCCCGATACCCATTGCCCGATCCGGCAATCAACGTTGCAGCCTCCCCGGCATGCGGCGCGGGTGCGGGCGCGGCCTGCCCTCCCCCTCCTGTCGTCGCTGTCGCGTCGCCTCCGCCTCCCGGTGCGGCCTACCCGCCACCCGGCGTGAGCTTCTGACGCCAACCGCGTTTTCCATCGCCTGGTTTTCCGCGCCTCACTGACGCGGCTCCCGGTATGTGTCCGGCCCCCGAAGGCCGGTCGTGATCTGCCTGACGACAGGTGCATTGCATGATTTCGCTCAATCGTTCTTCCCTGGCCGCCCTGGCCAGTACTTCCCTGTTCGTGCTGCTGTGGAGCAGCGCTGCCATTATCAGCAAGTGGGGCCTGGCCCATGCCTCACCGATGGTATTTCTCATCGCCCGCTTCGGCACCGCGCTGGTGGCGCTGCTGATCCTCTCGCCACTGATCGGCCTGCGCTGGCCGCGCGAACGCAGGCAGGTGCGCCATGCCGTGCTCACCGGCCTGGTGATGCTGGGCATCTATCCGATCTTCTACCTGATGGCGCTGGACCTGCACGTCACCCCGGGCGTGATCGCCACCGTGCTGGGCGTGCAGCCGATGCTGACCAGCTTCCTGCTGGAACGCCGGCATTCGCCAGCGCGTCTGGGCGGCCTGGCGCTCGGGCTGATCGGGCTGGTCATGGTGGTTTACCAGAGCATCGGGCTCTCGGGCCTGACCTTCGCCGGACTGGCCTGTTGCCTGCTGGCGCTGCTGTCGATCACGGGTGGGTCGATCCTGCAGAAGAACATCCGCGAGAACCCGCTGGGCACCCTGCCCCTGCAATACATCGCCGGGCTGTTGCTGTGCCTCGCCGTAGCGCCCTTCCAGCCGCTGCACGTGGAATGGAATGCCGCGTTCATCCTCAGTGCGCTGTGGATGGGACTGATGGTCTCGGTGCTGGCTACTGTGCTGCTGTACCGGATGATCGCAGCGGGCAACCTGGTCAACGTCACCAGCCTGTTCTATCTGGTACCGGCGGTTACGGCGCTGATGGATTACCTGGTATTCGGTAATCGCCTGTCTGCTCTCGGCCTGCTGGGCATGGGGCTGATCGTGGTGGGGTTGATGCTGGTGTTTCGCCAGGCGGCTCCGGCACGAGGCGCTGGAAACGCCCAAGAGGTGGGGAACGGGTAGTCCACCGTGGGGCCTGCTCCCTCTCCCTAACCCTCTCCCTGAAGGGAGAGGGGACTATTCTGTGCCGCCTGGAAGGTCCGAGCAGTCCTGCAAACACCAGAAGAACTCGGGCGTTACAGCTCGCAGAAGACTGCTCCCTCTCCCTTCAGGGAGAGGGCTGGGGAGAGGGAAACCCGTCGGCACAAACTATCAGGGAATCTCCGTAGCCCTCACCCCGCCGCCTCCACCTTCGCCACCGGCGCCGGCCGCAGCACCAGCCAAAGCGCCAGGGCGATCAGCACGCCGCCCTGCAGGTGTGCCCAGGACAACGACTCGTCCAGCAGCAGCACGCCCCAGAACACGCCGAAGGGCGGAATCAGGAAGGTCACCGTCATGGTCTTCAGCGGGCCGATGCTGGCCAGCAGGCGGAAGTACAGGACGTAGGCGAAGGACGTGCAGAGGAAGCCCAGCCCGGCCAGCGCCAGCAGGATCTTCGGCTCGGCCAGCGGCGCCAGCGGCGCCAGCGGCATGTCCAGGCTGGTGCCGAGGAAGAACGGCAGCAGACACAGGGTTGCGCCGGTCTGGCTGCCCAGGGCCGAGACGGCGAAGTCGAGCCCGCCCTGGTCGTTGATCCAGCGCTTGGTGAAAAAGCCGGCAAAGCCGTAGCAGGTCGTCGCCACCAGGCAGGCAGCGGCACCCCAGAGCACCTGAGCATCGAAGGGCACGGGGCCGGCACGGGTCAGCACCGCAACGCCTGCCAGCCCCAGCAGCACGCCCAGAGCCTTGCCGCCGGTGAGCGCCTCACCGAAAAACAGCGATCCGATCAGCACGCCCATCAGCGGCGTGGTGGCGTTGAAGATGGCCGAGTATCCGGCTGGCAGAAACTGCGCCGCCAGGCTGTACATCAGTACCGGGATGCCGGAGGCGATAACCCCGATCAGCAGGATACGCGCGAGCTTGCCGCGAAAGTCCCAGCGCGTGCGCAGGACCAGCATGATCACCACTAGCCCCAGCGCCGACAGCACAACTCGGAAGAAGGCCGTCGGCATCACGCCGATGGCCGGTACCAGTTGGCGCATGAACAGGAAGCTGGCGCCCCAGATGGCGGCCAGCCCGAACATATTCAGCAGAGCAGCGGGATTCATCGCGGAAGGCTCCAGGGCAGGTAAGCCACCAGCCTACGCTGGTGGCGAACACCATCCATCCATAGCTGACTTTCAAAGTCCACCGTCAGATGCGGCGCAAGCGGGCCATGCTCAGCACATCAGCATAAACACCGTCGCGCAGGGCGAACTCACGCAGCGTTCCTTCCACCTCGAACCCGAACTTGCGGTACAGCGCGATGGCCGGCGCATTGTCGGTGTAGACGGTCAGCTCGACGCGACGCAGGCCCATCCAGTTATCGGCCACCTCCATCAGCTCAGCCAGCAGCTGCGTGCCGACTCCACGTCCCTGCCAGGCCACGGCTACACCCATGCCGATGCTGCCGCATTGGCTACGGCGCACGCGCGGGTACTGCTCAAGGCTGGCGCTGCCGATCACCTGATCCTGGTGCATTGCCATCAGCGTGACGCGGCGCTCGTCGTCCAGCACCAGTCGCTTGCGCCACAGCTCCGGCGCCTGGTACGGCATCTGCAGCACCTGGCGGGCCACCGCCGGATCGTTGTAGAGGGCGGCGAGGCCATTGATGTGATGCTCGGTGCAGCGCTCGATGCGGAAGTCTTCCATTGCGTGCCGGCTCCTTGCCGAAAGGGCTTTTTCCAGGGCTCTTTATCCAAGAGCGTGGCCGGCCAGCATACGCGCTAATTTCACGGGAAAGCGCCATGATCCTCCGGCGAATTCACCCTTTCCCTCACCGTTCACCATGGCTAAGCTCGCTGCACAAGAACACTGCAGAGGCGCTCCCATGGCTCAGCACTGGCCAGCGACCGAGATCGCGACCCTGATCCTCGAAGGCTTCGACGACTACCGTGCGAGGTTCCACCAGATCACCGCCGGGGCGCCGGCGCGCTTCGAGCAGGCGCTCTGGCAGGAAGCCCAGCGCGCCTCCGCCGAACGCATCGACCTGTATGAGGAAATGGTCGCCGAGACCGTGGGCCGCCTGACCCGCACCATGGTCGACATCGACCTGGTGGACGTGGAGCGTTGGCCCATCGCCAAGAGCGCCTACATCACGCTGATCGATCCGCGCGCCGACGATGAGCTGGCGGAAACCTGGTTCAACTCGATCTTCTGCGGCCTGTTCAGCCACGACAACATCAGCGACGGCACGATGTTCGTGCACACCACCCGCCCTTCGCTGCGCGCCCATTCGCGCGACCCGCACACGCGCATCTACCGCCCCGGCGGCAAGTTGCGCCAGGCGCTGGAAAGCATCTTCGAAGACTATCGTTTCGCCGTGGACTACGACGACCGCGAGCGCGACCTGGAGCGCATGGACAGCCTGCTCCACGCGAACCTGCCGGACTGGGTGTGCAAGGACCCGACCCTGACCATCGAACTGATCGGCTCGGTGTTCTACCGCAACAAGGGCGCCTACCTGGTGGGCCGCCTGTTCACTCCGGAGGAACAGTGGCCACTGGTGTTCCCGCTGGTACACCACGAGGGGCGCGGCATCCAGTTCGACACGGTGATCACCGATGAGGCGGAAGTCTCGATCATCTTCTCCTTCACCCGCTCCTACTTCATGGTCGATGCGCCGGTGCCAGCAGAGATGGTGGCCTTCCTCAAGCGCCTGCTGCCGGGCAAGCACATCGCCGAGCTGTACACTTCCATCGGCTTCTACAAGCAGGGCAAGAGCGAGTTCTATCGCGCGCTGATCAACCACCTGGCGACCACCGACGACCGCTTCGTCATGGCCCCCGGCGTGCGCGGCATGGTGATGAGCGTGTTCACCCTGCCGGGCTTCAACACCGTGTTCAAGATCATCAAGGACAACTTCAACCCGGCCAAGACCGTGGACCACGCCACGGTGATCCAGAAGTACCAGTTGGTGAAGAACCACGACCGCGTGGGTCGCCTGGCCGATACCCAGCAGTTCGCCGACTTCCGCTTCCCGGTGAGCAAGTTCGACCCCGAGTGTCTTGCCGAACTGCTGGACGTAGCACCGTCAACCGTAGTGCTGGAAGGCGACGTGGTGCTGATCCGTCACTGCTGGACCGAGCGCCGCATGACCCCGCTGAACCTTTACCTGGAACACGCCACCGAAGCCCAGGTGCACGAGGCGTTGTACGACTACGGCCTGGCGATCAAGCAACTGGCGGCGGCAAACATCTTTCCCGGCGACATGCTGTTGAAAAACTTCGGCGTTACCCGCCACGGCCGCGTGGTGTTCTACGACTACGACGAGATCAGCTACCTGACCGAGGTGAACTTCCGCCACATCCCGCCGGCGCGCTACGAGGAAGACGAGATGTCCTCCGAGCCCTGGTATTCGGTGGGGCCGATGGACGTGTTCCCCGAGGAATTCCCGCGTTTTCTGTTCGTCGACCTGAAGCTGCGGCGGCAGTTCGCCAAACTGCACGGCAACCTGTTCGATGCGGACTACTGGAAGGGGCTGCAGGAGCAGATCCGAGCGGGGAAGGTCATCGATGTATTCCCTTACCGCCGCCACGAATCGCCGGAGGAAGCCTTGGGGCGTCAGGCCAACCTGTAGGAGCGAGCTTGCTCGCGAACAACGACATCCCACCTGACATCGACACGTCGGGCTGATACCGGCTCGCTCCTACGAAGAGCCGTCGAGGTTCAGTTCCAGTGGCGCCGCGAAGCGCGACGGTTGTCTCCCAGGCCGACCAGGGCGGCCACCGAAGCCATCAACACCTCGGCGATCCACGCCAGCAGCAGGCCGCCGGCCAGCGCCCAGCCGATGGCCTCAGGCTCCAGCACCACCTGGTAGCGGTAGTTCGCGTAGGTCTCCTGCAGCAACTCGTGGTTCGGCGCCGTCACCATGTGCAGGGCGCGCTGGTACCAGTTGCCCTGCAGCGCCTGCCATTCGTTCTCGAACAGTTGAGCACGGCGCATCAGCCGCTCGATGTTGTCAGCGTCACGCTGGAATACCGGGTCGGCGCTGCCACGGTAATGCGCCACCAGGGCATTGAGATCACCCTTGAAGAACTGCCCGGAGGTGTCCTTGAAACCCTGCAGCGCCTGCGCCGCCTCGATGCGATGGGCATCGACACGTTGCGCGTAATCCTTGATGAACCCCGGCACCTGGACCGCGACCATCAGCCCCAGTGCGAATAACACCATGCGTACGTAGCTGCGCAGCATTCTCTCCCCCTTTCGTTCTTATGGTGTGCAAGGCGCCGGCAGATTCTCCCGGTTGTCGCGCCAGCGTTCCGGGATTGCTTCACGTCCCGCTCAGATGCGGCCCTGGGTGACGATCTCGCCACGCCACCAGAGCATCCATTCGCCGCCCTGCATCAGGGTCCAGTTCTCATTGTCGGTCAAGGGTTCGGTAGCAATCACCGTCACCACGTCGTTGGGTGTGGTTTCCGACTGGAAGTCCACAGTGACATCGGCATCCTTCAGGCGCGCAGGCCCGAATGGTGCACGGCGGGTGATCCACGCCAGCTTGGTCGAGCAGAAGGTGAACAGCCAGTCGCCATCGCTGAGCAGGCAGTTGAACACACCCTTCTCGCGGTACGAGGTACAGGCGGTGACCAGGGTGGGCAGCAGCACCTCCACCGGCACGGGCTCAGGGAAGGCACGGCGCACGCGGTTGAGCAGGTCGCAGAAGGCCGCCTCGCTGTCGGTGTCGCCCACCGCGCGGTAGAGGCCGGGCTCGGGATGGAAGTCGGCGAGCTGGCCATTGTGGGCAAAGGTCCAGTAGCGCCCGCCCATCTCGCGCACGAAGGGGTGCGTGTTGGCCAGGCAGACCTTGCCGACGTTGGCCTGGCGGATGTGGCCGATCACCGCCTCGCTCTTGATCGGGTAGCGCTGCACCAGCCGCGCGACTTCCGATTCGACGCTGGCGGACGGGTCCTGGAACAGCCGAACGCCACGTCCTTCATAAAAGGCGATGCCCCAGCCATCGCGGTGCGGGCCGGTTCCGCCGCCGCGCTGCATCAGTCCGGTGAAGCTGAAGACGATGTCCGTCGGGACGTTGGCGCTCATGCCGAGCAACTCGCACATGAATCAGTTCTCCTCCATCAGTGCCTCGCGCAGCTGATGCAGCTCGCGTTCCAGGCGATTCTGCATCCTTTTCCGCCCCAACGGCAGGAACCGCGTGAGCGCGCGCAGCAGCAGTGCCGGCAGGTCGCTCAATTCACGCGGGATAAGGTGCAGATGAAAATGTGGGACGTGCTGGTTGGCCGCGGGACCGTCGTTGACCAGCAGGTTGATACCGACCCGTCCATAGCCGGCGCGGCGCAATACGCGCTCCATGCGCTCGGCCAGCGGGATCAGGTCCTGCTGGGCGCTTTCCGAAAGCTGGTGCAGGAAGGTCGCGTGCTCGCGAGCTACCAGCAGCAGGTGCGCGGGGCGCAGCGGGTAGATGTCCAGCAGCACGATGAAATGGTCGTCTTCGTAGAGGGTACGGGCCGGCACGCGACCGGCCGCAATGGCGCAGAACACGCAGTCCATGGGAACTCCTCGAAAGGCCGTTCAGTTCATGCTGGACGCGTGCGGGGCAGGACGCAAGGCCGGACTACAGGCGCGGTTCGATCCGCGCGCGGTTGTCGTGCCGCTCGCTCGGGTGGGAGTCCACGCCCTCGACCAGTTCAGGCTGCATCAGCTGGCGCAGGGTCGGCTCGTCTTCGTCGATCTTTTCCTGGCGGCGCTTCTTCAGCGAACGCTCCAGCGGCCAGCGGATCAGCACGAACAGCAGGTACAGGCCGAACGCGGCGAGCAGCACCAGGGCCAGGTCGGAGACGGCGCGCCAGGCGTTGTTGCCGACCTTGAACACCACGTCCAGCGCGGTGATGGCGATGGCCGGGGCATACATGTTGTTCGCCGGGTCCACCGGGGTGGGGGTGAACAGCAGGACGATGACGATCACCCGCAGGGGTTCGCGCAGCCAGCGCCACATCCAGCCGGTCATCAGGAACCAGACCAGGGTCAGGCCAAGGCCGGCGGCAATGTAGGCGCCCCAGGCAAGCGTGTAATCGTGTTCGTTCATGCGCGTGCGTACGTGCGGTGTCGACAGAGGGGTGCGTATGATAGCTGCTTTTCCCCATGGGTGCGCAGCCGAGCGTCATCCACGCCGCCCCGAGGAGCCGCCATGACAGACCGTCAGCCCCCCATCGCCCGCCGCGAAGCCGCCGCCGATCCGTATGCCTGGCTGGAAAATCGCGACGCAGAGGACGTCCTCGACTACCTGAAAGCAGAAAATGCCTACCTGGAAGATCGACTTCTGCCTCAGACGCAATTGCGCGAAACCCTGTTCCAGGAGATCAAGGGCCGCATCCGCGAAACCGACCTGTCGCTGCCCACGCCCTGGGGACCCTGGCTCTACTACCAGCGCACCACCGCCGGCGACGAGTACCCGCGGCACTATCGCAGCCCTCGCCCCGCCGATGGTTCGCTGACCGTCGAGGAGAGCGCCGAAGAGCTGCTGCTGGACCCGAACGAGCTGGCCGGTGACGGCTTCCTGTCGGTCGGTGCATTCAGCATCAGCCCGGATCATTCGAAGCTGGCCTACAGCCTGGATACCAGCGGCGACGAGATCTACACCCTGTACGTGAAGGAACTGTCTGACGGCAGCATCACCACCCTGCCCTTCGACGACTGCGACGGCAGCCTGACCTGGGCCAACGACAACCGCACCCTGTTCTTCGGCGAACTGGACGATACCCACCGCCCGCACAAGCTGTATCGCCACCGCCTGGGCGAAAGCGGCGCGCAGCTGATTTTCGAAGAGCCTGACGGACGCTTCTTCCTCAACTGCTACCGCGCCAGTTCCGAGCGCCAATTGATCCTGCTGCTCAACAGCAAGACCACCAGCGAAGCCTGGGTGCTGGACGCCAATACGCCGGAAGGCGAATTCGTCTGCCTGGCGTCGCGCGAGGAGGGCCACGAGTACTATCCCGACCACGGCCGCCATGGCGGCGACTGGGCCTGGCTGATCCGCAGCAACCAGACCGGCATCAACTTCGCGCTGTACCAGGCCAGTGAAGTGCAACCCACCCGCGCCCACTGGCAGGAACTGGTGGCACACCGCGACGACGTGATGCTCGAAGGCCTCACCCTCAACGCCAGCGCCCTGACCCTGAGTCTGCGCGAAGGCGGCCTGCCCATCGTCGAGGTCCACCCGCACGGCCAGCGGGCACACCGCGTCGACCTGCCGGACGCTGCCTACAACCTCTACGTGCAGGACAGCCTGGAGTTCGACAGCCCGGTCATCCGCCTGCGCTACGAGGCGCTCAACCGCCCGGCACAGATCCGCCAGCTGGACCTCGCCAGCGGCGAACAGAAGGTTCTCAAGCAAACTCCGGTGGAAGGCCCGTTCGACGCAGACGCCTACGACAGCCGCCGCCTCTGGGCCGAAGCCGCCGATGGCGTGCAGGTGCCGATCAGCCTGGTCGGCCGCCGCGATGTGCTGGAAGACATCGCCCGCGGCAAGCCCGCCCCGCTCTATCTCTACGGCTATGGCGCCTATGGCGAAAGCCTCGACCCCTGGTTCTCCCACGCCCGCCTGAGTCTGCTGGAGCGCGGCTTCGTCTTCGCCATTGCCCATGTTCGCGGCGGCGGCGAGCTGGGCGAAGCCTGGTACCGCGCCGGCAAGCTGGAACACAAGCAGAATACCTTCAGCGACTTCATCGCCTGCGCCGAGCACCTGCTCAACCACGGCTACAGCACCCCGGCGCAACTGGCCATCAGTGGCGGCAGCGCCGGCGGCCTGCTGATCGGCGCGGTGCTCAACCAGCGCCCGCAGCTGTTCGCCGCCGCCATCGCCGAGGTGCCCTTCGTCGACGTCCTCAACAGCATGCTCAACCCTGACCTGCCGCTGACCGTCACCGAATACGACGAGTGGGGCAACCCGCAGGAGCCCGAGGTCTACGCGCGGATCAAGGCGTACGCACCCTACGAGAACGTAAGCGCCCAGGACTATCCCGCCCTGCTGGTGGTGGCCGGCTACAACGACAGCCGCGTGCAGTACTGGGAAGCCGCCAAGTGGGTCGCCAAGCTGCGCGTCAGCAAGACCGACGACCGCCTGCTGCTGCTCAAGACCGACCTGGGAGCCGGCCACGGCGGCATGAGTGGCCGCTATCAGGGCCTGAAGGATGTGGCGCTGGAATACGCCTTCCTGTTCAAGGTGCTGGGCATCGAAGGCAACGCCTGATGCTCTATACCTGTCCCTGCTGCGGCTATTTCAGTTTCGGCGACCCTCCGGGGTCGTCAGGGTCGGCTGGCGTTTCGACATGAGTCGCGCTGCCGCGCCAAATCACGCCAGGCTAGGCGAGGGACGACGACAATGGCATTCCCTTGTCTAGTCCCGCAACGACGCATGGCGTGATTTGGCGCGCAGCCCGAAGGGACGGGCCGCATTTTGCGCAGCGCCGCGTTACTCGTCGTTCATTTGGAATACCAAATCTCTCTCCTCGCGCCTTGCCCTGCGCAAAATGCGGCTCCGTCGCGGCCATGTCGAAACGCCAGCCGACCCTGTCATCTGCGAGATCTGCTTCTGGGAAGACGATCACCTGCAGCTCTGCTTTCCCGACGCGCGCGGCGGCGCAAACGCCGTCAGCCCGATCGAAGCGCAGGTCAACTTCGTGCAATGGGGTGCCTGCGAACGGCGCTTACGCGCGAAAGTGCGACCGGCAACCATTGACGACGAGAAGGACGAGCGCTGGTTCCCGCTGTGGGAGAAACGCGTGGAACTGCCGGACAACGAGGCGCCGCTGACCGGCGAGGAAGCTTGCTACTGGCTGCGTACACCGGCCTGAACGCCCGTCAGCGTCGGCTGCTGACAGCCAGGCCGAGGCCCATGGCAACGATCAGCCCACCCGAGGCAGTCTGCTGCCAGCGCCGCCAGGTCGGGTTGCTGCCCACGCGGTTGCCGACGCGCCCGGCAACCACCGAAACTACCGCGTTCACCAGGCAGCCGCCGAGGTTGAACAGCAAGCCGAGGCAGAGAATCTGCAGCACGAAGTTCGGGCTGCCAGCAGGCACGAACTGCGGCAGGAAGGCGAGGAAGAACAGCGCCACCTTGGGGTTGAACACGTTGACCAGCATGCCCTGCAAGAACACCCGGCCCAACCGCGCGGGCTCAAGCCTGGTGTGCTGCTGCTCGCGCCAGGCGCCACGGATCAACTGCACGCCGAGCCAGATCAGGTAAAGCGCGCCCAGCCACTTGAGCACGCCGAAGGCCACACTGGACATCATCAACAACGCCGACAGCCCGAAGGCCGCCGCCAGCATGTGCACCACGCAACCAGCGCCGATCCCGAGCGTCGACATCAGACCAGCCGCCGTACCCTGGGCGGCCGAACGCAAGGCGACGTAGAGCATGTCCGGGCCGGGCGTGAGGTTGAGCGCGAGGGTGGCGATGAAGAACAGGCTGAGGCTTTCGAGACTGGGCATGGCGCGGCTCCGGGGCGGAAGACGCGCAGCATGCCATGGGCGACCTGAGCGGCGGAAGGATCAGCCGGCGCGGAAGATCAGGTGCTCTTCCCAGTCGTCTTCGGGCACCGAGCCTTCGGCGAGCATGCGCCCCGACTGGGAGATTCGCTCATGGTGCACCGCGTCCGGATCACCGCAGACCAGGTGGTGCCACAGCGGCAGGTCCTTGCCTTCGGATACCAGGCGATAGCCGCAGGTCGGCGGAAGCCACTGGAACTCGTCGGCCTGGGCCGGAGTGAGCTGAATGCAGTCGGGCACGCTGGCACGGCGATTGGCGTAGTCGGTGCAGCGGCAGGTCTTCAGGTCCAGCAGCTTGCAGGCGATACGCGTGTAGTAGACGGTGCCGTCGTCTTCGTCCTCCAGCTTCTGCAGGCAGCACAGGCCGCAGCCGTCGCACAGCGACTCCCACTCTTCCTGATCGAGCTGGTCGAGGGTTTTGCGTTTCCAGAAGGGTTCGACTTTGGCGGCCATTTTTTGTACAGGGGCAATTTCACGGGGCGCAAAGTCTAAGCCCCACGAGCAGCAAGGCCAAGTGCAGGCGACCATTGACCGCGCAATGCTTGCCAGAGCGGGCCGCGCTGGTTAGTTTGATCGCCCCACGGGCCCGGTCCGCCTGCCTTCTACCAGTGCCGCGAGACCCGCCAGCCGCCCGCCCCCACCGCGATGCCCGGCCGACCACGGCACCATCGGCAGATTCCAAGCCCTTCAAGGAGCCATCATGAGCGCCAACCCTCGCGTTTCCGAGCACCCCATCGACCCGCAGTTCATCAATCGCTGGTCGCCCCGCGCCTTCAACGGCGAAGCCATTCCCCAGGAGACCCTGCTGAGCTTCATCGAGGCCGCGCGCTGGGCGCCGTCCTCCTTCAACTCGCAGCCCTGGCGTTTCCTCTTCGCCCTGCGCGACACGCCGAACTGGCAGCGTTACCTGAACCTGCTGGGCGAGTTCAACCGCGGCTGGGCGCAGCATGCGTCGGCGCTGGTCGTCGTGCTGTCCAAGACCACCTTCGCCCCACCCGGCTCCAGCGAGGAGAAACCGGCCCTGTGGCATAGCTTCGACACCGGCTCCGCCTGGGGCTTCCTCGCCCTGCAGGCGAGCCTGGCCGGCTGGCACACCCACGGCATGGCCGGCTTCGATCGCGAACTGGCGCGCACCGAGCTGAAGGTTCCGGCCGACCATGAGATCCACGCCGTGATCGCCATTGGCAAACTGGGCGACAAGTCGATCCTCTCCGAAAGCCTGCAGGCTCGCGAAGTGCCCAATGCGCGCCGCCCACTGGCGGAGATCGTGGCCGAGGGCGATTTCTCGCTCTGATGCTACCTGTAGGAGCGAGGGGGACGCCTAGTCCTTGCTCGCGAACCCGCAAGGCACGCTGCCCATCGGTTCGCGAGCAAGCTCGCTCCTGCGAAAAGCCAAAAGAAAAGGCCCCGATTGGGGCCTTTTTCATGGGTGTGACGGCGATTAGTAACCGCGGGAGAAATCCACCTCGCCACGCATGGCCTGTCCCGCCCAGAAGCGGGTCAGGTTGTCGCGGAACAGGTCGATCAACAGGCTCGGCAGCGTCGGCGCAGCCGTATGCCCGGTCAGCAACAGGCGCGGTGTGTGCCAGAACGGGTGCGACGTCGGCAGTGGCTCCTGGCGACAGACATCGATCACCGCACCGGCCAACTGGTTGCCTTCCAGCGCCGCGACCAGGTCTTCGTCCACGACCGATGTGCCGCGCCCGGCATTGAGGAACAGCGCGGTGGGCTTCATCCGATGGAACAGCGCGAGGTTGTAGATATCGGCGGTTTCCGGCGTATCGGGCAGCAGGTTGACCACGTAGTCGGCAGTCTCGGCCAGGCGCGGCAGGTCATCCAGCCCACCCATGCGACCGAAGGGCACCAGAGCGCGCGGGTTCTTCGCCACGCCGACCAGTTCCACGCCGAAGGGCGCCAGCATGTGCGCCACAGCCTGGCCGATCTCGCCGGTGCCGACAATGAGGATCTGCCGGCCACTCAGGCTGCCCGGCACACGGTCGTCCCACTGCACGCCGACCTGGCTGGCCAGGCGGCCGAGGAACTGCCGTTCGTGGGCGAGCATGTAGGTGAGCAGGTATTCGGTCATGACCTGGCCGAAGATGCCGACGGCGCGGGTCAGGGCATAGTCCTTGGGCAGGTCGTCGGCCAGTAGCGGGGTGATGCCCGCCCAGCTCGACTGAATCCACACCGGATGCACGCCCCGGCGCAGCAGTTGCGCCGCCAAAGTCGGCTCGCCGAGCCACACCGGGCATTCTGCAGCCGCTTCCAGCAGGTTCTCCGGATTATTGCCGGAGATCACCGTCAATCGGGGTTCGGCCGCCATCAGCAGGGCGGCGTAGAGGGCGTGTTCGCGATCGAGTACGAGCAGGCGCATGGTCAGGCCTTTCGCTTCGAACGGTGGAGCATTTCCGGCTGGCGCATCTGGACTCGCTTCAAGGGAGCTTCCCTGGGGTAAACCGTGGTCAGTTCTAGGGAAGTCAGGCGGCTATAGACACAGCCAGAGACCAAGCGTTCCGCTCCGTTGAACCCTATTTCTCCGCGCATAATGCGCTCAAGCCGCGAACTTGCACAGTGCCAGCACTGGGCAAATACGCGGCCTGAGCGGAGTGACGAGCCAGTCGCGATCAGACCGGGTCGTTTCTGCGCAGCAACTCCTCGGGCAGGTGTTCGATGTACTCGTCTTCGGCCGGCGGCATCTGCAGGTGGAAACCTTGTTTCTCGATGTTTTCCAGCACGACATTGATATCTTCGCGAGCCAGCTGACGCTCGGGGCTCAGGACCAGGTCGAAGGTGTGCCTGGGCGCGCCAAAGGCCGCGAGCAGCGCCTCGGGTACGCGGCTGAGGGCTTCGCGCTTGTCGACGTACAGGTACATCTCGTTCTTGCGCGGACTTTTGTAGATGGAGCAGATGCGTTTCATGTCGGTGCTTTCCGCGTAATTGAGTGGGCCACGTTATGCAGTGGGCCGCGTTATTCGGGAGCCTGGGCAGCCAGGCTGTCCAGCAGGGCCTGCCCCATCAGCTCGCGGCGCCAGCCTTGCAGCGAATCGGGCAGTTGGTAGGGGCCGTTGGGCCAGCCAGTCTTGAGCAGGGCCTCGAGAATCTTCTTGCGCAGCATCAGCTCGGGCGCCATCTCCAGGCGCTCGGCTTCCTTCTGGCCGACTTCGCGCAGCTTCTTCAGGACCGGGGTGATTTCGCGCGGCAATGGCTCGGGCAGGGTTTGCGGCCAGACCGCCTCGGGCAGCTTCGCCGCATGGGCCATCAGTGCGATCAGGGTGTCGCCGTCCTGCCGCACGGTGCGCGGGTGCATGTCGTCAATGCGCGCCAGCGCGACCTTGTCGCTGGGCTGAAAGCGCGCCAGCGGCCACAGGGTGTGCTCGCGCAGTACATGGTTGCGCGGCTTGTTGCGCAACCGCGCCTGCTCCTCGCGCCACACGCACAGCTCGCGCAGCACCGCCAGTTGCTGGCGACCCAGCTTCCACGCTAGCTTGACGTCGAGGTAGGCCTGCTGCGGGTCACTCACGCGGCTCTGGTTGAGGGTCAGGTCGGTGCCGTCGGCCAGCAGCCACTGCAGCTTCTCATCGCTCAGGCGCGGCGCGAGCTTCACGTAGACCTCGGCCAAGTGCTGCACGTCTTCGGCGGCGTAGCGCACCTGCATGTCGGTCAGCGGCCGCTGCAGCCAGTCGGAGCGGGTCTCGTCCTTGGGCAGGTCGAGGCCGAGGATTTCCAGCACCAGCTTGGAGTAGCCCATGGAATGCGGCATGCCCAGGTAGGCAGCTGCCAGCTGGGTATCGAACAGCGGCTGCGGCAGGCTACCGGTCAGGCGCTGGAAGACTTCCAGGTCCTCGCCGCAGGCATGGAACACCTTGACCACCAGCGGCGACTCCAACAGTGCGGCAAAAGGCGACCAGTCGCGGATCAGCAGCGGGTCGATCAGCCACACGCCGCTGCCGTCGCCCACCTGCACCAGCCCGGCTTCCGGGTAGAAGGTATCGACACGCATGAACTCGGTATCGAGCGCGAGGTACGGCAGTTCTTTCCAGTCCTGGCACTTGCGCTCCAGGGTGGCATCGTCGCGAATCCACTGAATGTCGAGGACGGTCACGAACATCTCCTTCGTTTCGGTGCGCGCATTATATAGAGATGCATGATGTGCGAGCATTCCACTCGGCCATCGGTCTGTGACGACTGCATGGCAACTTCTACGCTTTGCCCCGCCCACAACAACAAGAAGGCAGCTTGCGCATGAAAAAGCTTCTCGGACTGGTTGTCCTGCTGGTGGCCGCCCTGGCGGTCTACCTGGCGCTCACGCCCAGCCCCATCGACCCGCTGGCCTGGACGCCGCCCATGGCGCCGGCGATGACCGGCGTGATGGAACCCAATGACACACTGATGAAGGCCGAACTCCTCGCCCAGGGCCAGATCGTCGGCCCCGAAGACACCGCCGTGGACAGCCAGGGCCGGGTTTTCGCCGGGCTGGATGACGGGCGCATCGTGCGCATCGGCGCCGACGGCAAGGCCGAAACCTTTGTCGAGACCGGCGGCCGCCCGCTCGGCCTGGCCTTCGACAAGAGCGGCAACCTGATCGTCGCCGACGCCTGGAAGGGACTGCTGGAGATCGATCCGCAGGGCAAGATCCGCGTGCTGACCGATTCAGCGGACGGCGTTCCCTTCGCCTTCACCGACGACCTGGACATCGCCAGCGATGGCCGCATCTATTTCAGCGACGCCTCAAGCCGCTTCCACCAGCCTGACTACATACTCGACCTTCTCGAAGCCCGCCCCCACGGCCGCCTGCTGCGCTACGACCCGGCTACCGGCAAGACCGAAACGCTGCTCAAGGACCTGTACTTCGCCAATGGTGTGGCACTGTCACAGAACGAGGACTTCGTGCTGGTCAACGAGACCTATCGCTACCGCATCACCCGCTACTGGCTCAAGGGCGAGAAGGCCGGGCAGCATGAGGTGTTCATCGACAACCTGCCGGGCCTACCGGACAACCTCGCCAGTGATCGCAGCGGCACCTTCTGGGTCGCGCTGCCCTCGCCGCGAAAGGCCGACGCTGACATGATCCAGCAGATGCCCTGGCTGAAACGCCAGCTCACCAAGCTGCCGCGCGCCGTGCTTCCCAAGCCGGTGCCCTACGGCCTGGTGATCCAGGTGAACGAGAAAGGCGAGATCGTGCGCAGCCTGCATGACACCAGCGGCCAGCACCTGCGCATGGTGACCTCGGCCAAGCCGGTGAACGGCGTGCTCTACCTGGGCAGCCTGGAGAACGACCGCATCGGCCGGCTGCCCATCCATTGACGCTTCAGGCCGGCGCCTGCTCTTTCAGGGCCGGCGCCGGCACCGGCGCGGCGGAAGGCTCCAGCAACTCCAGCATGCGCTCGCGCACCTTGCTCATCAGCGCGTCGATGCCGTGCTCGGTGAACTGGGTGGAATCGATCGGCGCACCGACATGCACTTCCACCGGCATGCCCAGATTCAGCTTCAGGCCGCCGGCCGGCAGCAGTTGCTGGATACCACGAATCGCCACCGGGACGATGATCGCGTCGGTCTGCTGGGCCAGGCGGAAGCAGCCCTTCTTGAACGGCTGCAGCTTGCCGTCCTTGGAGCGCGTGCCCTCGGGCGCGGCCCAGAGCACGATGCCGCTTTCCATCATTTCCCGCGCCTTGGCCAGGTCGGCCATGGCCTGGTGACGGTTGTGCCGGTCAATGGAGGGGAACTCCGCCGCGCGCATGGCCGCGCCCCAAACCGGCACCGCGAACAGCTCCTTCTTCGCCAGCATGCGGATCGACCCGGGCATGCTCACGAAGATCGCTGGAATATCGTAGAAGCTCGAGTGGGTGCAGAGGATCATGTAGCGGCGGCCGTCGCCGAAGTCCGGCACCTCGCCATGGCGGCTCATTCGCGCTCCGGTCAGACGCAGCAGACTGCCCGACCAATCGCGGGTAAAACCGTCGACCTTGCTGCGGCGCAGCCGGCCGATGGCGCCCAGCGCCAGGACCCGGACGCTGTAGCCCAGAGTGATCAGAACGGTCGCCAGCCCCACCAGGGCCACGCGCAGCGGGCCGGCCTTGCGCGGCGCCGATTGCTGGTTGTGCATGTTCGCCAACTCCCACCAACTTTTCATCGTACAAGCCTTATGATGCGTTTCGGCCCCGTCACGACACAGGAATGCGCCCATGACCCAAGCCCGCCTGCTAACTCCCGAGCAACTGGCCGCCCGCCTCGATGACCCGAATCTCGTCCTGCTCGACTGCCGCTTCGCCCTCGAAGACCCGGCCTACGGCGCACGCAGCTACCGGGAGAACCATATCCCCGGCGCGCATTTCGCCGATCTCAACCGGGATCTTTCCTCGCCGGTGATTCCTGGCACCACCGGCCGTCATCCGCTGCCCGATCCGCAGCACCTGCAGGAACACCTGCGCGCCTGGGGCCTGAACGCCGACAGCGAAGTGGTGCTGTACGACGACGGCCCCGGCGCCTTTGCCGCGCGCGCCTGGTGGTTGCTGCTATGGCTGGGCAAGAGCGAGGGCGTTTACCTGCTCGACGGCGGCCTGACCGCCTGGCGCAACGCCGGCCTGCGCCTGACCACCGCCGAAACACCGCTGCGCCCTGGCGACTTCAGGGGCGAGCCGGACAACAGCCTGCTGATCAGCGCCAGCGAACTGGCCGCTAAACTCGGCGAGGCTGAACTGCCGCTGATCGATGCCCGCGGCCTGCCACGCTTCCGTGGCGAGGTCGAGCCCATCGACCCGGTCGCCGGGCACATCCCCGGCGCCCAATGCGCCGCCTTCACCAACAACCTCGGCAACGACGGCCGCTTCCTGCGCCCGGAACACCTGCACCAGCGCTTCGCCGGCCTGCTGCGCGGACGCCCGGCCGAGGACCTGGTGGCCTACTGCGGTTCCGGCGTCACCGCCTGCCACAACCTGTTCGCCCTGAGCCTGGCGGGCTATCCGCTGGGGCGCCTGTACGCGGGCTCATGGAGCGAATGGATCACCGATGCCCGGCGCCCGGTGGCCAAGGGCGACTGATCACCCCGCTCCGGCGGAAAAAACGGAAGGCGCTTCACACCGGCGCCCTCCGTTCCTATGGATAGGTGTCAGGGCATCGGTCAGACTCGTGCCCATTCTTCAAAGGAGTGAACACATGCCTTCGCGCATCCGCCAAACCCTTCTGGCCAGCCTGCTGCTGGGCCTGTGCAGCGCCATCCCCGCCCACGCCGCAGAGCTCGAAGCCACCCCCTGCGCCATCCAGGACCAGTGGTCCGATCTTTATGGCGAGGACCTGGTGAAAGCCGCCAAGGCCGGCCACGCCTCCGCCCAGTACACGCTCGGCCTGGAATACGACTCGGGCAGCGACGAGTACGACCAGGACTACGAGAAGGCCGCCTATTGGTACGAAAAGGCCGCGCAGCAGGGCCATGCCTGCGCCCAGTACAACCTCGGCAATGCCTACGACAATGGCGATGGAGTCGAGCAGGACTCGGCCAAGGCGGTGTACTGGTACCAGAAGGCCGTCGACCAGGGTGACAAGGACGCCCAGTTCAACCTGGCGATCATGTACGAGAACGGCACCGGCGTGACCCGCAGCTACAAGAAGGCCTTCGCCCTCTACCTGCTGTCGGCCGAACAGGGTGATGTGGACGCCGAGTTCCAGGTCGCCGAGAGCTACGCCAAGGGTCGTGGCGTGGCAAAGAACCCGGCGCAGGCCCGCGCCTGGTACCAGAAGGCGGCAGACCAGGGCCATGAAGAGGCCGAGGAAAAGCTCTCTACGATGCCGGAGTTAGCGCCGAGCATCTAATCGCCAGAAGGAATATGAAGGAAAGCCGCGCCGACGAAACAATTTAAAAACAGTCCTTTACATCATCTTCATCGCACTACACTTCAAATCGAGCGGCTAAGTCCGCTTCCGGCGGGGCCGAGGATAATCATCAGAAGCTGCCAAGACGCCCAGCCCCGCCGGTCATTGATGACGAGGATGTCATGGGAATCGCCGCGAACGATCTCTGCCAGTATGTGATCCGCCCTACCCTGCACTACCTGGGGCGTCACAGTGTCGCGGCCGAATCGCTGCTGCTGGGGG
This sequence comes from Pseudomonas sp. PVC-3-1, assembly GCF_057444315.1. Lineage (NCBI taxonomy): Bacteria > Pseudomonadati > Pseudomonadota > Gammaproteobacteria > Pseudomonadales > Pseudomonadaceae > Pseudomonas > Pseudomonas sp. PVC-3-1. Next base: position 2,779,793 of record NZ_CM172023.1, on the reverse strand, counting down.
CAGCGGCCTGTCAGTCGGCGCTGGGGAGCGCCCTCGATGACAGCCATGGCCACGGGCTGTATCGCATTGGTGAGCAGCGACACCAGACGCTCTGGGACGGATTCCTGGCGCTGGACCCCGAGCTGGCCAGCCGCGTCCGAGGGCTGGCCAGCCAGCATGCCTTCCTCGACGCGCCGCACCTGGAACTCACGGTCAACCTGCGCTACAGCACCGCCATCGCCTGGATGCTGGTGGAAGCGGAACGCCTGCCCCTGCCGCTGACAGATGACCCCATGGAACTGGCCCGCATCTGGCGCCAAGTGTTCCACCCTCACGGACGCCTCCATGACTTCGTCGACGCCTGGCACAGCTACGTCGGAAATTTCAGCCGCGTCGCCTGAACATCACACACCCAAATACTGACCAACCGGTCAGAAAATATTTACATACAGCGACGAACGGACATCATTCAGATGGAACGCTCGTTTGAGCCCTGAAGCCCAAGGTAGAGCGCCTGCCAACCACTACCCAAGACCCGGGAATCTTGGTAGCTTGCGCGCCGATAAACACAGGAGTTGCTCTTACAATGAAAACAACATGGCTCAAGACCACCCTCGCACTGACCATCAGCGCTGCCTCTGCCCAGGTGCTTGCCAACGGCATCGCCATCAACGAGCAGAGCGCCAGCGGCGCCGGTACCGCCTACGCGGGCCGCGCTTCCTCGGCATTGGACGCCAGCACCATCTACGGCAACCCTGCCGGCATGTCCAAGCTCAAGCGTACTGAAGTCAGCGGCGGTCTGGCCGTTGTCTCTGCCAAGGACGATATCAGCGACGCGAACAGCACTGCCACCGGCTCCAACAAGGGCGATTCCGTTCCGCTGGCCGCCGTTCCGTTCGGCTACTTCGTCACCCCGCTGGATGACAAGGTCAGCGTCGGCCTGGGCATCTACGTGCCGTACGGCATCATCAACGACTACGAAAGCAGCTTCCAGGGCCGTTCCCATGGCTCCTACAGCAAGGTCCAGGTGATCACCGTCCAGCCGACCATCAGCTACAAGTTCAACGACGTGGTGGCAGTCGGCTTCGGTCCGACCATCAACCGCATCGACGGCAAGCTGGAAAACGACCTGGCCACCAAAGGCCTGTTCGGCGCGCCGAATGACACCGAGATCAGCATCAAGGGTGATGACACCGCCGCCGGTTTCAACGTCGGCCTGCTGATCACCCCGACCGAAAGCACTTCGATCGGCGCCACCTACCACTCCAAGGTGAAGTACGAACTCAAGGGCCACACCACCGTGTCCAACTCGCCGGCCGGCCTGTTCGACTCGCGCATGGACGCCAGCCTGGACATCACCCTGCCCGAATCCCTGGACCTGTCGATCACCCAGAAACTGGATGACCGCTGGACCGTCTACGGTGGCACCACCTGGACGCGCTGGAGCCGTCTGAAGTCCATCGAAGTGCAGAACACCGGCGCTCCGATTGCAGCCTTCGACACCATCGGCGAAGACCTGAGCTGGCACGATACCTGGTCCGCGGCCATCGGCACCTCCTATCAGTGGAACGACCAGTGGGTGCTGCGTACCGGCTTCGCCTACGATCCGTCGCCGACCACCAACGAGCACCGTACCGTGCGCATCCCGGTGGGCGATCGCAAGATCTTCACCCTGGGCGCCGGCTACTCGCCCAACGCCGACATGACCATCGACGTGGCATACGCCTACCTGTGGGAATCCACCGCCGGTGTGAACCAGCCCGACGGCCAGGAACTGGCAGGCCTGCAACTGCAGCCGGCCTACAGCGCCAAGTACGACAACAGCGCCCACGGCCTGACCGCGCAGATGACCTATCGCTTCTGATAGCTTCCGCGTCATGAAAAAGCCGGGCTCATGCCCGGCTTTTTCATTTGTGCCTTACCGCATCTTGTAGGAGCGAGCTTGCTCGCGAACAGCGCTCCCGGCGACTTCGGAGTCAATTCAGTTCGCGAGCGAGCTCGCTCCTACAACTATCGACTCAGGCCGCTTCGTCAGGCGCGGCATGCTCGCGGCAGATCAGCTCGCCTTCGCGCGCGTCCAAGCGTTCTCCCGTCAGCCCGCAGAGGGCGCCATCATCCAGCTTCTGATGGAAGCGACAGGTGCGGCACAGGCCAAAGCCCGGCACGTTCTCCTGGCGCTGCACGGTCGCCAGCAACTCCCGCAGCAGTTCGACCAGCAACTCGCTGCGCTCCCCCAGCGCCTCCTCGGCGCGGCGCAGGAAGGCCGGCGGCACCAGGGCATCGATCAGCCCCCAGCCCTCCCGTGTCAGTTCCAGATGCACGCTGCGGCGGTCCTGGGCGTCCGGACGCTTCTCGATCAGCCCCTTTGCCTCCAGTGCCTTGAGCGACTGCGACACCGTTCCCTTGGTCAGCCCGAGGAAATCCGTCACCCCCAGCGGTGTATTCGAATAGCGGTTGCAGCGCGCCAGGTAGTTCAGCGCACTCAGCTGGATTGGCTGCAGATCGGCCATCAGCGGCTGCTCGCGAGCCCAGGCGCGCATCAGACTGGCGATGCGTTCGAGGTAGTCGTACAGGGTCGTATCGGTCATGGGCTAATCCTCCCGATAGATAGTATCGATCAAAAACCAGTTTGACAGAAGACCTGTTCCGCTCGCAGACTGAAATGGTATCGAATCGATACATAACTAATCAGGAGAACGATCATGAGCAAAGCCGTTTACTACCATGCCGGTTGCCCCGTCTGCGTCGAAGCCGAGCGTGCACTGTTGCCGCTGCTGAATCGAGAGGTTGAAGTGGTGCACCTGGGCGAGCAGTCGCCGCGCGTCGCCGAAGCCGAGGCGGCCGGAGTGCAATCGGTGCCGGCGCTGGTGGTCGATGGGCAGGTGCTGCACCTGAACTTCGGCGCCGCACTGGCCGACCTCAAATAGGGCCGGCGACATGGGCGACTACCAGCCGCTGCAGTGCGATCTCCATGATTACCTGGAGATCGCCTGCCTCTACCGTTACTGGCTGCGTATTGAGTTGCGTGACGGCCTGGCGTTCGACGCCCAGGCCTTCACCACGCACTCGCGGCGAAACATTGACGGATCGCTGGAGGAATTTCTGGAAGTGCGAGTGGACGACGCCAGCCGGGAACTCCGGCTGGACCGTCTGCGCGCCATCACACCGTTGTCGGCGCAGGCGCTGTTCGCAAGAGTGGTGCTGGATGCGGCAGGCTGAACCGCCGCAACGACCTCACCACATGAGGTCGTCGGGCACCACATAATCCTTGTACGGATCGTTCTCGTCCGGCTCGCCGCTGGGCTCGCTGAGGACGATGATGCGACGCTCGTCGCGCTCCTGGATACGCAGCGCGGCATCACGCGGGACAATCTCGTAGCGACCGTCATAGCTGACGATGGCCAGGCTGCCACGGCTGAGCTTGTCGCGGATCAGGTCGTTGACCGCGATGCGCTTGACCTTCTTGTTGTCGACGAAGTTGTAGTAGTCGTCCGACTCCAGCTTCGGCAGGCGCGTGCCCTCGATCAATTGCTTGATCTGCGCGGCCTTGGCCTTCTTCTCGGACTTCTCCTGCTGCTGGCGATTCAGTTCGGCGTCGCGAGCCTGCTTCTCGGCCTGGGCCTGCAGGGCTGCCTGACGCTGACTGTCGTCCTTGGCTACCTGGTTCTTGTGCTCCAGGCGTTGCTGCTTCTGTTTCTGCTTGCCGGCCTGCTTGGCCTGCTTCTCGTTGACCAGCCCGGCTTTCAGCAACTGATCACGCAATGACATGCTCATGAATCAAGGCTCTCCAACAGCCCAATTGATGCCAGACAAATCCCAGACCAACGCATAGGTGCAGCGGGACTGTCCTCAGGGGGTATAATCCTCGGGCCTGTGCCAGCGCAGCGCAAGTGCCTGGCTCGAATTCACTCATCTGGAGCGGACTCGTAACCTCGATGCTGAAGCTCATCGTTCTCGCGATACTGGCCATCTTCCTCGTCGCCATCCTCTACGTGCACCTGCGCGGCAAGGTTCGACTGCCCTTCCTGCGCCAGGTGGTGAACCACTCCGCCTGGTTCGCCCCGTACAACTCGCTGATGTACCTGAACTCCAGCGTGCCGTCCAAGCCCTACCTGGACCGCGAGCGCTTCCCCGAACTCGACAAGCTGCGCGACAACTGGCAGATGATCCGCGAGGAAGCCGAGCAGCTGTTCGACGAGGGCTACATCCGCGATGCCCTGAACAACAACGAAGCCGGCTTCGGCTCCTTCTTCAAGAAGGGCTGGACCCGCTTCTACCTGACCTGGTACGACGGCCCCCTGCCCTCGGCACAGCAGCTGTGCCCCAAGACCGTGGAGCTGGTGAGCAGCATCCCCAACGTCAAGGGCGCGATGTTCACTCGCCTGCCACCGCGCAGCCACCTGAACAAGCACCGCGACCCCTACGGCGGCTCGCTGCGCTACCACCTGGGCCTGGCCACGCCGAACTCCGACGAGTGCCGCATCTTCGTCGACGGCCAGCCTTACGCCTGGCGCGACGGCCAGGACGTGATGTTCGACGAGACCTTCGTTCACTGGGTGAAGAACGAGACGGACGAATCGCGCCTGATCCTCTTCTGTGACATCGAACGTCCGCTCAAGTCGCCGCTGCTGACCCGCATCAACCGCCGCGTCAGCGCCTTCCTCGGCCGCGCCACGGCGCCGCAGAACGTTGAGGGTGAGCGCGTGGGCGGAATCAACCAGGCCTACTCGGTATTGATTCGCCTCGGTGACGCCGTGGGCAGCAAGGTCAAGGTGTTCAAGCGTGCCTATCCCAAGGCCTATCGCATCGGCCGGCCGATTCTGGCGGTGGCGCTGCTGGTGCTGATCCTGCGCTGGTTGTTCGGCTGATCGATATTTCTGTAGGAACGAGCTTGCTCGCGAACAGATTTCCCGGCAGCTACGGCATCAAGGGGTTCGCGAGCAAGCTCGCTCCTGCGAAGAGCAATAAAAAGCCCCGCATTGCGGGGCTTTTTCATGGGCGACGTTTCAGCAAGACATGAACTTATCCACAGCTAAGCGGGTTCTTCTCGTCACGCTTGGCAGCGCCCCACAGCTCGTCCATCTCTTCCAGGTTGCTGTCTTCCAGCGTGCGGCCCTGGTCACGCAAGGCAGTCTCGATGTAACGGAAGCGTCGTTCGAACTTGGCATTCGCGGCGCGCAGGGCGGTCTCCGGGTCGACCTTGAGCTTGCGCGCCAGGTTGACCACCACGAACAGCAGGTCGCCGACTTCCTCGGCCTGGGCTTCGGTGTCGCCGCCGGCCATGGCCTCCAGTACCTCGTCCAGTTCCTCGCGGACCTTGTCCACCACCGGCAACGCGTCGGCCCAGTCAAAGCCGACCTGGGAGGCGCGCTTCTGCAGCTTGGCCGCGCGGCTCAGCGCCGGCAGAGCGTTGGGCACATCGTCCAGCAGGGAGAGCTGCACGGGTTCGGCGGCCTTGGCAGCGCGTTCCTCGGCTTTCAGTTCTTCCCAACGCTGTTTCACCGCCGCTTCCGCCAGCTTCGCCGGGTCGGACTCGCCGTAGAGATCGCCGTCGGGGAACACATGGGGATGGCGGCGGATCAGCTTGCTGGTGATGCCATCAACCACCGCGTCGAACTCGAAGCGCCCCTCCTCCCGCGCCAGCTGCGCGTAGTAGACAACCTGGAAAAGCAGGTCGCCCAGCTCCTCGCGCAGGTGGTCGAAATCACCGCGCTCGATGGCATCGGCGACTTCGTAGGCTTCCTCGAGGGTGTACGGGACGATAGTCGCGTAGCTCTGCTTCAGGTCCCAGGGGCAACCGTGCTGCGGGTCGCGCAGCCGGGCCATGAGGTACAGCAGGTCTTCGAGCTTATGCATCCTTGGCACCCGCGCGGTCGCGCCGCGCCTCGATGATGTTCGGCAGCTGCGAGATGCGCGCCAGCAAGCGTCCCAGCGAATCCAGACCGGGGATCTCGATGGTCAGACGCATGATCGCGGTGTTGTCTTCCTTGTCCGAACGGGTATTCACCGCCAGCACGTTGATGCGCTCGTTGAGCAGCATCTGCGAGACGTCGCGCAACAGGCCGGAACGGTCGTAGGCGCGGATGACGATATCCACCGGATAGGTGCTGACCGGCACCGGCCCCCAGCTGACCTGGATGATCCGCTCCGGCTCGCGGCCGGCCAGTTGCAGCGCGGTGGCGCAGTCCTGGCGGTGGATGGTCACGCCGCGGCCAAGGGTGATGTAGCCAACGATCGGGTCGCCCGGCAGCGGCTGGCAGCAGCCGGCCATCTGCGTGAGCAGGTTGCCGACGCCCTGGATCTGGATGTCGCCGCGCTTGCCATGGCCGATCTTGCTCGGCTTGCGCGGGATGAGCTCGAGCTGCTCGGTGCCGCGTTCAGGCTCCACCAGCTGCTGCGCGTAGTTGACCACATGGGCCAGGCGCAGGTCGCCGGCACCCAGGGCGGCGAACAGGTCTTCGCCGGTCTTGTAGTTGGCCTTCTCGGCAAGCTTCTCGAAGTCCACCGGCGGCAGCGCCAGGCGGCCCAGATCACGTTCGAGCATGGCCTTGCCGGCGGCAACGTTCTGGTCGCGCGCCTGCAGCTTGAACCAGTGGACGATCTTCGCCCGCGCCCGCGAGGTAGTGACGTAGCCCAGGTTCTGGTTCAGCCAGTCACGGCTCGGGCCGCTCTGCTTGCCGGTGATGATTTCCACCTGCTCGCCAGTCTGCAGGCTGTAGTTCAGCGGCACGATGCGGCCGTTGATCTTGGCGCCACGGCAGTTGTGGCCGACCTCGGTGTGTACCCGGTAGGCGAAGTCCAGCGGCGTGGAGCCCTTGGGCAGGTCGATGGCGTGGCCGTCGGGGGTGAAGACGTAGACCCGATCGGGTTCGATATCCACCCGCAGTTGCTCGGCCAGGCCGCCGATGTCGCCCAGTTCCTCGTGCCACTCGAGCACCTGGCGCAGCCAGGAAATCTTTTCTTCGTAGTGGTTGGAGCTGGCCTTGACGTCGGTGCCCTTGTAGCGCCAGTGGGCGCAGACGCCCAGCTCGGCTTCCTCGTGCATGGCGTGGGTGCGGATCTGCACTTCCAGCACCTTGCCCTCGGGACCGATCACCGCGGTGTGCAGCGAGCGGTAGCCGTTTTCCTTGGGGTTGGCGATGTAGTCGTCGAATTCCTTGGGGATGTGTCGCCACAGGGTATGGACGATGCCCAGCGCGGTGTAGCAGTCGCGCATTTCCGGCACCAGCACGCGCACGGCGCGCACGTCGTAGATCTGACTGAAGTCCAGGCCCTTGCGCTGCATCTTCCGCCAGATGGAATAGATGTGCTTGGCGCGGCCGGACAGGTCTGCCTTGATACCGGTGGCAGCCAGAGCGTCCTTGAGTTGCTGCATCACGGTGGCGATGTACTGCTCGCGGTCCAGCCGGCGCTCATGCAGCAGCTTGGCGATCTGCTTGTACTGGTCGGGCTCGAGGTAGCGGAAGGAAAGGTCTTCCAGCTCCCACTTGATGTGGCCGATGCCCAGGCGGTGGGCCAGCGGCGCGTAGATGTCGAACACCTCGCGGGCGACACGCATGCGCTTTTCTTCGTCGCCGTTCTTCACCGCGCGGATCGCGCAGGTGCGCTCGGCCAGCTTGATCAGCGCGACGCGCACGTCGTCGACCATGGCCACCAGCATCTTGCGCAGGTTCTCGATCTGCGCCTGGGTGCCGAGCACCAGGGATTGTCGCGGGCTGAGGCTGGTGCTGATCGCCGCCATGCGCAGCACGCCTTCGATCAGCTTGGCGACGACAGGGCCGAAACGCTGCGCCACGTCCTCGAGTTTGACCTTGCCCTCGCGCACGCCACGGTAGACCACCGCGGCGACCAGCGATTCCTGGTCGAGCTTGAGGTCCGCCAGGATTTCGGCGATCTCGAGCCCCGTCTGGAAGCTGGAGGTGCCATCCGCCCAGGAATTGTCAGCCGTGCTGACAGCCCTGTCTTCCACCTCGCGAGCGAACTCGCAGGCTTCCAGCAGGACCTTGCGATCCAGGCCCGGGACCAAGGTCTGGACATGGTCCAGCCAGGCCTCGAGATTGATGCTGCCGTCGGTGTTGACCGGCTGGTGCGCTCTCACCTGTACCATCGTGTCTACCCTTCCCCACGGTGCGCCACAACACACCGCTCACTGCGCCGGCCTTTCTTGCTTGAGCCGGTCGGATTGCGCAGGCCGTCCTAGCCTGCCTCGAACAAAGCCATGGCCTCGACATGAGCCGTCTGCGGGAACATGTCGAGAATGCCGGCGCGCTTCAGACGATAGCCCTGTCGGGCCAGCTCGCCAGCGTCGCGCGCCAGGGTCGCCGGATTGCAGGACACATAGAGTACCCGCTCCGCGCCCAGTGAACGCATCTGCCGCGCCGGCTCGAAGGCTCCGTCACGCGGAGGGTCGAGTAGCACGGCGGTGAAATCCTCCGCCGCCCAGGGGGCGTCGGCAAGCGGTTTTGTCAGGTCAGCCTGATGGAACCGCGTATTGGCCAGGCCGTTGGTCCGGGCATTGGCGGCGGCGCGCTCGACCATGGTCTGCACACCTTCCACGCCCACCACCTCACGCACCTGGCGCGCCAGCGGCAGGGCGAAGTTGCCCAGGCCGCAGAACAGGTCCAGCACGCGCTCGTCGCTGCCTGGCTTGAGCCAGTCCAGCGCCTGGGCGACCATCGCCTCGTTCACCGGCTCGTTCACCTGAACGAAGTCGCCGGGGCGGTAGGCCAGGGTCAGATTCCAGGCTTCGAGCCGGAAGCCGAGCTCCCGGTTCCCGCTGTTTTCTGCGCCATCGGAACAAAGCGTCGGTTCGCCGTCACCCTGCAACCACAGCTGCACATCCCGTGCCGAACAGAATTCCAGCAGTCGCGCGCGGTCGCTATCGGACAAAGGTTCGATATGCCGCAGCAGCAACGCGCTGGAAGTGCCGTGGAACAGCTCGACGTGCCCCAGGGACTGCGGCTTGGCAAAGCCGCGCAGTAGCTCTGGCAACTCGCGGGCGAGGAGTTGCAGCTCAGGCACCAGCACCAGGCAGTCGTCGAAAGCGACGATGGCCTGGCTGGCGGCGGCGCGGAAGCCGACGTCCAGGCGCTTGGCCTTCACGTCCCAGCGCACGGCGAGGCGCGCGCGCCGGCGGTAGCCGAATTCCGGCCCGACCAGCGGTGCTGCCCACTCCTGCGGGACCAGGCCGGAGAAGCGCTCCAGCTGCTCTGCCAGGGTGCGCTGCTTGAGTGCCAGTTGATCGGCGTGGGACAGGTGCTGCAGGCTGCAGCCGCCACAGGTGCCGGCCACGGGGCACGGCGCGGCGCGGCGGTTGGCAGCAGCGGTGAAGATTCTTTCGCTACGGGCGTCGACGATCTGCGCGCGAGCAGAAAGCACGCGGGCTTCCACCGACTCGCCCGGCAGGGCGTTGTCGACGAACCAGGTGCGCCCGTCGACATGGGCAATACCGCGGCCGTCGTGGGCCAGGCGCTCGATGTTCAGGCGCTGCTTCTTGCCCACCGGTACCGCAGGGCTGCGCGCTCCGCCGCTGGGCTGGAAGCGCAGGCCGGATCTCTGCTTGGCCATGTCAGTTGGCGTCGAACACGCCCGAGGACAGGTAACGGTCGCCACGGTCGCAGATGATTGCCACCAGGGTCGCGTTTTCCAGCTCGCGGGACAGTCGCAGCATGGCCGCTACCGCACCACCGGAGGATACGCCGCAGAAGATGCCCTCTTCGCGGGCCAGGCGGCGCATCACGTCCTCGGCTTCGGTTTGCTGCATGTCGACGACGCGGTCCACGCGGGTGGCGTCGAAGATCTTCGGCAGGTATTCCTGCGGCCAGCGGCGGATGCCGGGGATGGCCGAGCCTTCCATCGGCTGCAGGCCGACGATCTGCACGTTGGGGTTCTGCTCCTTGAGGTAGCGCGATACACCCATGATGGTGCCGGTGGTGCCCATGGAACTGACGAAATGGGTGATCTCGCCGCCGGTCTGCTGCCAGATTTCCGGGCCGGTGGAATGGTAGTGGGCGATCGGGTTGTCGCCGTTGGCGAACTGGTCGAGCACCTTGCCCTGGCCTTCGCGGGCCATCTGGTCGGCGAGGTCGCGGGCGCCTTCCATGCCCTGTTCCTTGGTCACCAGGATCAGCTCGGCGCCGTAGGCAGTCATGGCGGCTTTGCGCTCGGCGGTGGAATTGTCGGGCATGATCAGGATCATGCGGTAGCCCTTGATCGCCGCCGCCATCGCCAGGGCGATGCCGGTGTTGCCGGAAGTGGCTTCGATCAGCGTGTCACCAGGCTTGATGTCGCCGCGCAGTTCGGCACGGGTGATCATCGACAGCGCCGGGCGATCCTTCACCGAACCCGCGGGGTTGTTGCCCTCGAGTTTCACCAGCAGGGTGTTGGAGGTTTCCCCGGCCAGGCGCTGCAGGCGCACCAGCGGGGTATTGCCGACGCAATCGGCGATAGTCGGGTACTGCACGGTCATGGAGGCACTCGGTTCCGAATCGCAGAGGGGGAAGACCCCCTATGATACCGGCAAACGACGCCTCGCCATACGAAACTTCCTAACAAGCCGTGTTCGGCGTCCGCGGCCCGGCTCAGGCCGCTGCCGCATCCGGCAGGCGCAGGTGCACGCGCAGCCCGGCCTCGGCGCAATCGGCCCAGAGTTCGCCGCCCTGCATGCGCAGCGAGCTGCGGGCAATGCTCAGGCCCAGGCCGAAGCCTTCGCCGGTGCGCGCGTCGGAGAGCCGGGTGAACGGCAGGAAGATGCGCTCCAGGTCACTTTCCGCCACACCCGGGCCATCGTCCTCCAGCCACAGGTGCCAGCCAGCGGACTCGCGCCGACCGCTCAGGCGGATGCGGCCGTTTTCCGGGGAATGGCGGATGGCATTGCGCAGCAGGTTTTCCAGCGCCTGGGCCAGACCGTTGAGATGGCCGCGCACGCGGCAACCCGCCGGGACCTGATAAAGGAAGCGTTCGGCGCTCCAGCCCGCCTCGAAGCGCGCATCGTCCACCAGCAGGTCCCACAGCGAACGCAGGTCGATCTCTTCCAGTTCCAGGCGCGGGCGCTCGGTGTCCAGCCAGGCCAGTTCAAGGGTGTCGGCGACCAGGCGCTGCATCACTTCCACCTCGCGCTCCACGCGCTGGCGCAGTGCGGCTTCGCTGATCGGGCTATCCCCCGCCACCCGCAGGCGGCTGAGCGGTGTGCGCAGTTCGTGGGACAGGTCGCGCAGCAACTGGCGCTGCAGGCCGACATGGCCGCTCAGGCGCTCGGCCATGTGGTCCAGCGCGCGGCCCAACTCGCCCAGTTCGTCGCGGCGGGCAATCAATTCCGGGCCGGCGACCGAGCCGAGGTTATCTGCCTGCAGGGCGTTGGCGTGTTCGCGCAGGCGCTTCAGCGGGCGCACCAAGCGGCGGTAGATCAGCCCGCAGAGCAGCAGCGCGAGGATCCCCGGCACCAGCGCATGGCTGATGGACTGGCGCAGGAAAGTCAGGCCGCCGGGCAGGAAGCGCTGCGGCAGCTGCACGACCAAGCGGCCGGCATTCGGCTCGTCGGGGAAGGGAATGCCGATGAACGGGAGATTCACCGAACGCGAGCTTACCGGCCAATCCAGCCCGCGCTGGAACGTCAGGTGCGCCACATCCTCTATCGGCAATGGCCGCGTGCCCAGCGACTGCAAGCGCGCATCGACCACGACCATCCACACCGGCTCGCGCTGCTTCATCTGCGCCAGCCAGGCGTCGACGCCCGCCGGGCCGCCGGCACGCCAGGCCTGCTGGGCCTCGTCGGCGTACCCCGCGAGCACCTGCCGCGCGGCTTCGGAGAGGAAGTAACTGTCGCGCTCCATCTGCTTGCCCCAGCTCCAGGACAGCCAGATCACCGACAGGCACAGCATCACCAGGGCGACGGCGAGTTTCCAGAACAGCGAGTGGCGACCGGGCATGTCAGTCCTCGGCCTCAGCGAACACGTAGCCCTTGCCCCAGACGGTGTGCAGTTGGTGGCGAACATAGCCGATAGCCTGCAGCTTGCGGCGCAGGTGGCTGACATGCATGTCCAGGCTGCGGTCGTGGGCGGTGAAGGCGCGGTGCAGCACGTGCTGGTAGAGGAAGGGTTTGCTCAGGGTCTCGCCCTGGCTGCCGAGGAAGGTTTCCAGCAGACGGTACTCGGTGCCGGTGAGGCCCGCCCATTGGCCGTCGAGGCCAACGTCGTCCTTCTGCGGGTCCATCTGCAAGCCGGTGGGCGCGCTGGCCAGCGCCTGGCTGCCGCGCTCCAGCGCCACACGGCGCAGCACCGCATCCACACGCACGCTCAGCTCGGCGAGACTGAAAGGCTTGGGCAGATAGTCGTCAGCGCCCTGTGAAAAGCCAGCGATACGATCCTGCTCAGCGCCCAGGGCGGACATCAGGATAACCGGCACCGCACGCTCGCGGCGCAAGGTGCGGAGGATATCCAGGCCGCCGGTGCCGGGCAGCATGATGTCCATCAGCACCAGATCGTAGTCGCCGCCGCGCGCCTGGGCCAGGCCCTCGTCGCCGTCCTGGCACCAGGTGACCTCGAAGCCGCGTTCGCTCAAATGGGAAGAGAGGTGGGCGCCCAGGGTCGGGTCGTCCTCGATGGTCAGCAGCCGCAGACCGGAGGAAGCAATGGCATTCATATCAAATAAGAGTGATTAGCAATTGCGTGAAGTATTCACGATTCCACGCGATCTCGGCAAGGCAAAGGGCTTCCGATGAGGGTCTGAACCGCTACACTGCCGGGGATAAACGCATCGGAGGAAGCGCGTGTTCAAGGATCTCGGCATCAAGGGACGGGTACTGCTGCTCACCCTGCTGCCCACCAGTCTGCTGGCGCTGGTGCTGGGCGGCTATTTCACCTGGGTGCAGCTGTCGGACATGCACGCCCAGTTGATCGAGCGCGGGCAACTGATCGCCGAACAACTCGCACCGCTGTCCGCCCCGGCCATGGCCAACCACAACAACGAGCTGCTCGAGCGCATCGCCAACGAAGCGCTGGACCAACCCGACGTACGCGCCGTGACCTTCCTTGACCCGGACCGGGAAAAACTCGTCCACGCCGGCCCCAGCATCCTCACCCCCATGCCTTCGGGCGACGGTTCGCATCTGAGCATGGCGAGCAATCTGGATACCACCCACTTCCTCCTGCCGGTGCTGGGCAAGCACCGCAGCCTGTCCGGCGACCCGGACGATGACGCCGAGAAGCTGCTGGGCTGGGTCGAGCTGGAATTGTCGCACCACGGCACCCTGCTGCGCGGCTATCGCAGCCTGTTCACCAGCCTGTTGCTGATCGGCGCGGGGCTGGCCGTCACCGCCCTCCTCGCCCTGCGCATGAGCCGCGCGATCAATGCGCCCCTTGGGCAGATCGCCCAGGGCGTCGCCCAGCTCAAGGAAGGCCGCCTGGAAACTCGCCTGCCCGCCCTCGGCAGCCACGAACTGGATGAACTGGCCGGCGGTATCAACCGCATGGCCGAGGCGCTGCAAAGCGCCCAGGAAGAGATGCAGCACAACATCGACCAGGCCACCGACGACGTGCGGCAGAACCTGGAGACCATCGAGATCCAGAACATCGAGCTCGACCTCGCGCGCAAGGAGGCCCTGGAGGCGAGCCGGATCAAGTCCGAGTTCCTCGCCAACATGAGCCACGAGATCCGCACTCCGCTCAACGGCATCCTCGGCTTCACCAACCTGCTGCAGAAGAGCGAGATGACCAGCCGCCAGCAGGACTACCTCTCCACCATCCACAAGTCCGCCGAGAGCCTGCTGGGAATCATCAACGAGATTCTCGACTTCTCGAAGATCGAGGCCGGCAAACTGGTGCTGGAGAACATCCCGTTCAACCTGCGCGAACTGATCCAGGACACCCTGACCATCCTCGCCCCCGCCGCCCACGAGAAGCATCTGGAACTGGTCAGCCTGATCTACCGCGACACCCCGCTGCAGCTGGTGGGCGACCCGCAGCGGCTGAAGCAGGTACTGACCAACCTGGTGAGCAACGCCATCAAGTTCACCCACGACGGCAGCATCGCCGTGCGCGCCATGCTCGAAGACGAGAGCGACGACCGCGCACAGCTGCGCATCAGCGTGCAGGACACCGGCGTTGGCCTGACCGACGCCGACCTGCGTGCGCTGTTCCAGGCGTTCAGCCAGGCCGACAACTCCCTCTCGCGCCAAGCCGGCGGCACCGGTCTCGGGCTGGTGATCTCCAAGCGCCTGATCGAACAGATGGGCGGCGAGATCGGCGTGGAAAGCAGCGCCGGAGACGGCTCGGAATTCTGGATCAGCCTCAACCTGCCCAAGGCCCGCGACGATGGCGACGACCTCCCGCACGCCCTGGCCGGCGGCCTGCGTGTGGCGCTTTACGAACCCCACGAACTGACCCGCACTGCCCTGCACCACCAACTGGAAGACTGCGGCCTGGAAGTCACCGAATTCCCCGACCTCGCCGCCCTGGAGAAGGCCCTGTTGGCCGGGCCGTCCGACAAGGCGCCGATCACCCTGGCGCTGCTCGGCGTGACTGCCGCCGAACACCCGCCCGAGGCGCTGCGCCAGTCCATCCGCGAACTGGAGCAGCACGGCTGCAAGAGCCTGGTGCTCTGCCCGACCATCGAACAGGCGCACTACAACGACGTGCTGCCCGACGCCCAGGTGCAGAGCAAACCCGCCTGCACCCGCAAGCTGCAGCAGGCGATGAACGAACTGCTGCACCTGCGCCCGTTGCGCAAGGACAAGAACGTCAACGGCAAGCTCGAACGCACGCCACGCCTGCTCTGCGTCGACGACAACCCGGCCAACCTGCTGCTGGTGAAGACCCTGCTGACCGACATGGGCGCCGAGGTGATCGCCGTGGACAGCGGCCTGGCCGCCGTCGAAGCGGTGCAGCGCGAGCGTTTCGACCTGGTCTTCATGGACGTGCAGATGCCGATCATGGACGGCCGCCAGGCTACCGAGGCGATCCGCCAGTGGGAAGGCGACCGCGAGGTCAGCCCGGTGCCGATCATCGCCCTCACCGCCCACGCCCTGGCCAACGAGAAGCGCGCCCTGCTGCAGGGCGGCATGGACGACTACCTGACCAAACCCATCGACGAGCGCCAACTGGTCCAGGTAATCCTCAAGTGGACCGGCCTCGCACTGGGTGAGCCGCGCGACGAGCGTCCGCGCCAAGCAGAATCCTCCATCGACGGCCTCAGCGTGCTCGACCCGGAGGAAGGCCTGCGCCTGGCCGCCGGCAAGCCAGAGCTGGCCGCAGACATGCTCGGCATGCTGCTCGCCTCGCTCTCCGCGGACCGCCAAGTCATTCGCCAGGCCCGCGAGCGCAACGACCGCAACACCATGCTCGAACGCATCCACCGCCTGCACGGCGCCACCCGCTACTGTGGCGTGCCGATGCTGCGCGCCGCCTGCCAGCGCGCCGAAACGCTGCTCAAGCAGAGCGACCCGGACGCGGCCACCGCCCTGGACGAACTGGACAAGGCCATGGTCGAGCTGGCCCTGGCGACCGAGGGCCACCTGGAAGCCGAAGCCGGCCAGCCTCATTGAAGACGGACGACCCTGCGATGCGCATCATCCTGTTCAGCAATCAGACCTACGACCGTGACAGCTTCCTGGCCGCCAACCATGGACTCGGCTTCGAGCTGCATTTCCAGCAGGCGCAGCTGCGCGAGGACACCGTCGCCCTGGCCATGGGCTTCGAGGTGGTCTGCCCCTTCGTCAACGACGACCTGTCGCGTCCGGTGCTGGAGCACCTGGCAGCCGGCGGGACGAAACTGATCGCCCTGCGCTCGGCTGGCTACAACCATGTCGACCTGGCCGCCGCCCACGCGCTGGGGCTGGCCGTGGTGCGCGTACCGGCCTATTCGCCCCACGCCGTGGCCGAACATGGCGTGGGATTGGTCCTGGCGCTATGCCGGCACCTTCACCGTGCCTACAACCGCACCCGCGAAGGCGACTTCTCCCTGCATGGCCTGACTGGCTTCGACCTGCACGGACGTACCGTCGGGGTGATCGGCAGCGGCCAGATCGGCGAGGTCTTCGCCCGCATCATGAGCGGCTTCGGCTGCCACATCCTGGCCTACGACCCTTACCCCAACCACGCCATCGAGGCCCTGGGCGGGCGCTTCGTCGAGCTGGACGAACTGCTCGCGCAGTCCGACATCATCAGCCTGCACTGCCCGCTCAACGAGGCCACGAAACACCTGATCAACGCCCAGAGCCTTGCGCGCATGAAGCGCGGCGCCATGCTGATCAACACCGGCCGCGGCGCGCTGGTGGATACCCCGGCGCTGATCGAGGCGCTGAAAAGCGGCCAGTTGGGCTACCTGGGCCTGGACGTCTATGAAGAAGAAGCCGAGATATTCTTCGCCGACCGCTCCGACCAGCCGCTGCAGGACGACGTCCTGGCACGCCTGCTGACCTTCCCCAACGTGATCATCACCGCGCACCAGGCCTTCCTCACCCGCGAGGCGCTGGCCGGGATCGCCCAGACCACCCTGGCCAACATTGCCGCCTGGCGGGCCGGCAATCCGGTCAACCTGGTGAAAAACTGAGCAGAAGGCACTCGCATCCGCACGCCACGCGCCCTAGAATGCCGCGCTTTCCCGGAGGACCCATGGCTCAGCACGATTTCCGCTACACCCTGCTCAACCCGCAATTCACCCTCAACGAGTGCCGCGCACTGACTCCGGGCCGTTACCAGGTCACCGGCATCGGTGGCTCGATCAAGGCTGGCGACACCCTGCTGGTCAGCCTCAAGGGCAGCAAGAGCCTGAGCATGACCCTGGAAGTGGAAAAAGTCCGCCACCTGATCAACCCGCCGGGGCAGTGGATGGCCGTGGCCAAGGGCCCGGTTTTCCGGGAACTGGGCATCCATGAATGGAAGGTCAACTGCGACGGCTGCGAAGCTACACTGGACTTCGAATTCGCCGTCGATGCCACCCTCGGCAAGGCCGCCCAGCAACCCGCCGCCGAGCTGCGCATCGCCGAACTCGGATGGACGAAGGTCGGCAACCGCCACCTCTGCCCGGATTGCCAGAGCAAGGAGACCGCATGAAAGCCCTGATCGCCGGCGCCTGTGCCGCGCTGGCCGTGGCCGGCTGTGCAAGCAAGCCGGTTCCCGAAGCGGAGCAGGCCTACCGCGTGGAGTGGATCGGTGAACGCCCGCTGATCGATTACACCCACATCAGCCTGACCCTGGACGGCAACGGCCGCGCCTACGGCAGCGCCGGCTGCAACCACTGGTTCGCCAGCTACAAGCTCGAGGGCGAGCAACTGACCTTCGGCCAGCCCGGCGCCACCCGCAAGCTGTGCGCCGACCTGGTGATGGAGCAGGAACAGCAGTTCCTCAAGATGCTCGGCGAAGTGCAACGCTGGGACATCACCGACGAAGGCGAGCTGCGCCTGTGGCCGGTCTCCGGCCGCGCCATGCGCATGTGGCCCGAAGGCTGAGGCTCTTTTAGCCAGAGCTAGAAGAGCGTGAGCTGCTCGTGGGCGCCGCGCAGATCGACCAGGCGCACGCCCACGCCGATCAGCCGCACCGCCTTGTTGCCGCGCTGGAAGGCCTGCCCCAGCAGTAACCGGTAGCTTTCCAGGTCTCGCGCCGCGCCCGCCTGCTCCAGAGTGGTCTGGGTGAAGTCGTGGAACTTCAGCTTGATGAATGGCTTGCCCGGCCGGTAGCTGGTGTCCAGGCGCGTCATGCGCCGCTCCAGTTCGCCCAGCAGTGACGGCAATTCCTCCTGGCACGCTGCCAGGTCCGGCAGGTCCTGATCGAAGGTGTTCTCCACGCTGATCGACTGACGACGGCTGTCCACCTGCACCGGCCGGTCATCGACGCCCCGCGACAAGCCCCAGAGCCGCTCGCCGAAACTGCCGAACTCCTTGGCCAGCTGGATCCGCGACCAATCGCGCAGGTCCGCGCAGGTGCGAATCCCCAGGCGCGCCAGCTTCTCGGCGGTAACCTTGCCCACGCCATGCAGCTTCTTCACCGGCAGTTCGGCGACAAAGCCGTCCACCTCATCGGGCGTGACCACGAACAGGCCATTGGGCTTGCGCCAGTCGCTGGCGATCTTGGCGATGAACTTGTTCGGCGCCACCCCGGCAGACACCGTGATGTGCAGAGTCTCCCAGACACGCTGGCGAATTTCCTGGGCGATACGCGTAGCGCTGCCGCCGCAGCGCTCGCTGTCACTGACATCGAGATAGGCCTCGTCCAGGGATAGCGGCTCGATCTGGTCGGTGTAGTCGCGGAAGATCGCGTGGATGTCCCGCGAGGTCTCGCGATAGACGTCCATGCGCGGACGCACGATGGTGAGGTCCGGGCAGAGTTTCACGGCAGTGCGCATGGCCATGGCCGAATGCAAGCCGTAGGCACGGGCTTCGTAGTTGCAGGTCGCGACCACGCCACGCTTGTCCGGCGAGCCCCCCACAGCCAGCGGTTTGCCCGCAAGGCTCGGGTCGTCGCGCATCTCGATGGCGGCGTAGAAGCAGTCGCAATCGATGTGGATGATCTTTCTCTGCCGAGTCACGAAGAAGGCGCCTGCATCACCATCGGAAGCCGCCTGGGCAGGCGGCGGAAATCCCGCCCATGGTAATGCAAAAAGCTGCAGCTTCGGTTATCCACAGCCAGGAAAATCCCCCGCGCCGCCACCTGCCCTGTCGCCCTTCCACTCAGCTAAATATCTGAAAGAAAATCACTTTTTCTCTTTTTTCATTGACACCAAAGCCCACCGGCGTAGAATGGCTGCCGCGGGATGGAGCAGTCTGGTAGCTCGTCGGGCTCATAACCCGAAGGTCGTAGGTTCAAATCCTGCTCCCGCAACCAGATACCGTGAAAAGGCCACTCTTCGGAGTGGCCTTTTTCGTTTGCGCGCGATTTAAATTATTGATCGAAGCAGAAATATCGATTGACAGAGGCTTTCATTTCCGTAGAATTGCCGCCGCGGGATGGAGCAGTCTGGTAGCTCGTCGGGCTCATAACCCGAAGGTCGTAGGTTCAAATCCTGCTCCCGCAACCAGACACAGAAAAAGGGTCACTCTTCGGAGTGGCCCTTTTTCGCTTGCGCGCATTTAAATCTTTGATCGAAAACGAAAATATCGTTTGACACCACGCTTCATATCCGTAGAATTGCCGCCGCGGGATGGAGCAGTCTGGTAGCTCGTCGGGCTCATAACCCGAAGGTCGTAGGTTCAAATCCTGCTCCCGCAACCAGACACCAAGAAGAAAGCCACTCTTAGGAGTGGCTTTTTTCGTTGTGCCGGAAAAATTGATCGCCCACGGGTGGCGTCTCACGGATCGGGAAAATACTCTTCCGGGGACTTGGGAATTCGCGTCAGTGCCCCTACTCTGTCGCGCTAAATCGATTGAGGTGCCCGATGAGCGCCAACCCCGCCACACCTGATACACCCGCTGCACCTGCCGCCGAAGACGTCGCGCCACGAGCGGCCTGGCTCGACTGGATCAACAGCAATCGCCAGGCACTCGGCCTGGGCGTAACCCTGGTTCTGTTCAGCCTGGCGCTGATCGCCTGCTATCACCTGCTGCGCGACATCGACGCCTATTCCCTGCACGACGCGTTGCTCGACGTGCCCAGCACCGCACTGTTCGGTGCCTTTGCCGCCACCGTGGTCGGCTTCATATTCCTGCTCGGCTACGAATGGTCGGCCAGCCGCTTCGCCGGCGTGAAGCTGCCCGTGCCAGCACTGCTGACCGGGGGCTTCGCGGCGTTCGCCATCGGCAATGCCGTGGGCCTGTCGATGCTCTCGGGCGGTTCGGTGCGCTATCGCCTGTATGCCCGCCAGGGCCTGGGCGCAGGCGACGTCGCGCTGATGACGCTGTTCGCCAGCCTGTCGCTGGGCTGCGCCCTGCCAGTGCTGGCGGCGCTCGCCGCGCTGAGCGATCTCTCCGACGCCTCCCTGGCCCTGCACCTGCCACAGTGGCTGGTCGCCGTGCTGGCGCTGGGCATCATCGGCTTCTGCCTGCTGCTGGTCGTGGCCATCGAACGCCGCCGCCTGCCGGAGCAGCCTTCACCCGACAGCCACCTGGTCCGTTTCGGCCGCCGCACACTGCGCCTGCCGGGCCTGCGCCTTTCGCTGCTGCAACTGGTGATCACCGCGCTGGACGTCGCCGCCGCCGCCACCGTGCTCTATCTGCTGCTGCCGGAGGCGCCGCCCTTCGGCGCCTTCCTGCTGGTGTACCTGATCGCCCTGGCCGCTGGCGTGCTCAGCCACGTACCGGGTGGCGTCGGCGTGTTCGAAGCGGTGTTGCTCGCGGCATTCGCCAACCAACTGGGCGCCGCCCCGCTGGCCGCCGCGCTGCTGCTGTACCGCCTGATCTATGTGGTGCTGCCACTGATTGCCGCCTGCCTGCTGCTGCTGTTCCTCGAAGCACGGCGCATCCTGGTGGCCAAGCAGGCGGTACGCATCACCTCAGGCTTCGCCGCGCAGATCCTTTCGCTGCTGGTATTCATCTCCGGCATCGTGCTGCTGTTCTCCGGCGCCACGCCCTCCATCGATACCCGCCTGGACGAAGTCGGCTTCCTCGTGCCGCACCGCCTGATCGATGCCTCGCATCTGGCCGCCAGTCTGATCGGCGTGCTCTGCCTGCTGCTCGCCTACGGGCTGCGTCGCCGCCTGTCTGCCGCCTGGGCGCTGACGATCGGCCTGCTGATCGCCGGCGCGGCGCTGTCGCTGCTCAAGGGCTTCGACTGGGAGGAAGCGCTGATCCTCAGCTTCACCGCCGGCCTGCTGGTGATCTTCCGCAGCGCCTTCTACCGCCGCAGCCGCCTGATGGACCTGCCGTTCTCGCCGATCTACCTGGGCGCGGCGGCCTGCGTTATCGCCGCGTCGATCTGGCTGTTGCTGTTCGCCTACCAGGACGTGCCCTACAGTCACGAACTCTGGTGGCAGTTCGCCCTGGACGCCGATGCCCCCCGCGGCCTGCGTGCAGCCCTGGGCAGCTGCCTGCTGCTGGCCGCCCTGGCGCTGTACTGGCTGCTGCGCACCGCGCCGCCGGCAATCCATGCGCCCACTCGCGAGGAGCTGGATACTGCCGCCGGCATCCTGGCCAATTCCGCGCAACCCGACGGCGGCCTGGCCCTGTCCGGCGACAAGGCGCTGCTCTTCCATGAGGGCAACGACGCCTTCCTGATGTACGCCCGCCGTGGCCGCAGCCTGGTGGCGCTGTTCGATCCGGTTGGCCCGGCCCAGGCCCGCGCCGAACTGATCTGGCAATTCCGCGACCTGTGCGACCTGCACCACGCGCGCCCGGTGTTCTACCAGGTGCGTGCGGAGAACCTGCCGCTGTACATGGACATCGGTCTGACCGCGCTCAAGCTCGGCGAGGAGGCGCGCGTCGATCTGCGCCGCTTCGACCTGGAGAGCAAGGGCAAGGAGATGAAAGACCTGCGCTACACCTGGAACCGCGGCCAGCGCGACGGCCTGAGCCTGGAGTTCCATGACGCCGGCCACGCGCCGATGGATGAGCTGCGCGCGATCTCCGATGCCTGGCTGGCCGGCAAGAACGTCCGCGAGAAGGGCTTCTCCCTCGGCCGCTTCACGCCCGAATACCTGCATTATTTCCGCATCGTCGTGGTCCGCTTCCAGGGCCGCGCCGTGGCCTTTGCCAACCTGCTGGAAACCTCCGGCAAGGAACTGGCGAGCATCGACCTGATGCGCGTGGCCCCCGACGCACCCAAGCTGACCATGGAGTTCCTCATGCTCGGCCTGATCCTGCATTACAAGGAGAGCGGGCACACCCGCTTCAGCCTCGGCATGGTGCCCCTGGCCGGCTTGCAGCCGCGCCGTGGCGCCCCGCTGACCCAACGTCTCGGCGCGCTGGTTTTTCGCCGGGGTGAGCAGTTCTACAATTTCCAGGGGCTGCGGCGCTTCAAGGACAAGTTCCAGCCCGACTGGGAACCCCGTTACCTGGCCGTGCCCGCCGGACTGGATCCGCTGGTGGCCCTGGCCGATACGGCCGCCCTCATCGCAGGCGGCCTGAGTGGATTGGTAAAACGCTGATATGTTGAAACGACGCTGGCGACACCTGCTCGCCCTCCTCCTGCTGATCATCATCGCCGTGGGTCTGCTGCTGTGGAGCCGCCCGGCTTCCCAGGCTTCCCTCGAACACCGCCAGCTCGCCGACGGCAGCGCCGTCGCACTGGCCATCCCCGGCAAGCAACCGAACGCCCGTGTACTGCTGGCCGTGCAGGCCGACCAGAAACTCGACGACGGCCAGTTGTTGGCCCTGGCTCACGACAGCGGGGCCCGCGTGGTGCAGTTCGTCTTCCCGGACAAGGACTGCGCCACCCAGCAGGCCCGTATCAAGGCTGCCAGCGAGCTGCTCGACGGCCAGCCGACCCTGGTTGCCGGCATTGGTCCTGGCAGCGCCTGGGCGTTCCGCTGGCTCGCCGGGCAGACCGACGACAAGGCCAAGGCCCTGTCGGTCGGGTTCTCCCTGGAGAAGCCCGACTGCGCCGCCACCCCGCTGCCGACGACTGCCGCCCACGGCCACTGGCTGGCCGCCTGGAATGACAACCCGGACGACGCCAGCGCGCGCTTTGCCCGCGGTCTGAAGAACGCCGAGACGGTGATCAGCGATTACGACACCCCGCTGCCCAAGGTCCTCGCCGATCAACTGCGCCAGCAGCTGCAAGGCGGCGGCGACAACGTGCCGGTGGTGGAAGTCCCGGCCGCCAAGCCCTCGGAAACCGTCACCCTGTTCTATTCGGGCGATGGCGGCTGGCGCGACCTGGACCGCGACGTTGCCGCGCAGATGGCCGAGCTGGGCTACCCGGTGGTGGGCGTGGATGCCCTGCGCTACTTCTGGGAGCACAAGACCCCGGAACAGAGCGCCGCCGATCTCGCCGTGCTGATGCAGCACTATCGCGAGAAATGGGGCGCCAAGCACTTCGTGCTGGCCGGCTATTCCTTTGGCGCCGACGTGCTGCCGGCGATCTACAACCGCCTGCCGGCGGACGCCAAGAAGGACGTCAGCTCGGTAATCCTGCTGGCCTTCGCCCGCAGCGGCAGCTTCGAGATCGAGGTGCAGGGCTGGCTCGGCAAGGCCGGCCAGGAAGCCTCCACAGGCCCGGAAATGGCCCGTCTGCCCGGGCCCAAGGTGCTCTGCGTGTACGGCATCGAGGAGAAGGACGAGAGCGGCTGCACACAGCCCCAGGCCGTGGGTGAAAACCTGCAGCTGCCCGGCGGGCACCACTTCGACGAGGACTACCCGGCGCTGGCCAAACGACTGGTGAACGCCATCCGCTCCCGCCAGTCAGCCGACGACGAAGGCTGACCGACGTCAAAAGGGCCGCACATTGCGGCCCTTTCACTTTGCCTTCACGGTTTTTCAGGCAGGGTTAAGGCTCTATGCTGAGACTGACAGCCCCGTCGCCAGAACGGAGCGTCACGACTCCGAGCCAAACAAGGAACCGTCATGAGCCTGTCCAAGACCCCGTCCCGCTATGGCAGCCTGTCCATAGCCATGCACTGGATAATGCTGGTGCTGATCGCCGCCACGTACTTCTGCATGGAGTACCGCACCAACTTCCCCAAAGGCAGCGACACCCGCGCGCTGTTCTCCCAATGGCACTTCATGCTCGGCCTGAGCGTCTTCGTACTGGTCTGGCTGCGCATCATCGGCCGCTTCATCTACCCCACCCCGCCGATCGTCCCGGCACCACCGGTCTGGCAGATGGCGCTGGCCAAGCTTGCGCACCTGGCGCTCTACGGCCTGATGATCGGCCTGCCGCTGGCCGGCTGGATCATCCTCAGCGCCGCCGACAAGCCGGTGCCGTTCTGGGGCATGGAGCTGCCGCACCTGGTGGACAAGAACCCGGACCTGGCCAAGCAAGTGAAGTACTGGCACGAGACCATTGCCGTGCTCGGCTACTGGCTGATCGGCATCCACGCCCTGGCGGCGCTGTTCCACCACTACATCAGCCGCGACAACACCCTGGTGCGGATGCTGCCGGGCAAGGGTGAGGCGAAGCCGGAGTGACGGCCCGCGCAAGGCCCATGCTGCCAGCTCCCCGTAGGAGCGGACTCCGTCCGCGATCGGCTGGCCGCGCTTCCGGATTGGCCTGAGCGGCCGCAAAACGATCGCGGACAAAGTCCTCTCCTACACGGAATCCCCCTGCCGGTATGGCAGTGCGGTGCGGGCCTCTTCGGCGTAGGCCAGGATGCCCGCCCGCTCCCCCACCAGGAACTCCGCCACCGCGTCACGCAGCCCCGGATGCCCCAGGCGGTGCCAGGAGCGCGTGATCACCGGCTCGAAGCCACGGATAAGCTTGTGCTCGCCCTGCGCCCCGGCGTCGAAGCGTTTCAGGCCGTGGCTAATGGCAAAATCCAGGCCCTGGTAGAAACAGGTCTCGAAGTGCAGGCGGTCGAATTCCGCCAGGCAACCCCAGTAGCGGCCATACAGCGTGTCGCCGCCCAGCAGGCTGAAGCCCATGGCCACCGGCCGGCCATTCTGGTGAGCGAAAACCACGCGTATCGCCTCGGGCATACGCTCACCGATCAGGCTGAAGAATTCGCGACTCAGGTAAGGCGCCTGCCCGCGCACCTCATAGGTACTGCTGTAGCAGGCGTAGACGAAGTCCCAATGCGCCTCGGAGAGCTCGCGCCCTTCCATCCAGATGAAATCCAGCCCGAGCCCGGCGACCTGCTCGCGCTCCTTGCGCAACTGCTTGCGCTTGCGCGAGCTGAGCGCGTCGAGGTAGTCCTGGAAGTCGCGATAGCCGCGGTTGCTCCAGTGGTACTGGCAGCCCAGGCGTTCCAGCCAACCATCGGCGTCACGCAGCAGCGCATCGGCGGCAGGATCGGTGAAGTTCACGTGCACGCCGGAGCAATGCCCTTCGTCCACCTCCCCTGCCAGGGCGCCGACCAGGCTCAGCGCCGCTTCCGGCGTTCCCAGCAACCGTGCGCCGCCCACCGGCGTGAAGGGAATGCCCACCAGCAACTTGGGGTAGTAGGGAATACCAGCGCGCAGGCAGGCATCCGCCCAGCTCCAGTCGAATACGTACTCGCCGTAGGAATGGCTTTTCAGATAGGCCGGTGCGGCGGCGAGCAGGCGGCCATCATCGCCCAGCAGCACACGATGGGACGGCTTCCAGCCAGTACGCCCACCGACGCTGCCGCTCTCTTCCAGGGCGCAGAGAAAGACGTGACGCAGGAACGGCTGATCGTCCAGCAACAGGGCGTCCCACTGGCGGGCGTCGACTTCGGCAAGACGGGAAAGGGTCTGAATTGGCATGGCCGACAGTCTGGCGCGCCGCGCGGGTGTTGGGAAGATTCGCGCGGGAAATCTCCGGCGAAGCTGACATTCACGTTCGTCGGTATCCGGCGGAAAGGCCTGGTGGGGTGGTCTATGTTGGGGGCTGAGAAGGCTTGCCGGCGCATGACGCCAGCACCGTTCCGCTCGCCATCCGCCCGTTCCGGGCCTTTGGCGAACCGCCAGGAGGACGCCCCATGAGCCTGATGCAATGCGAGTACCGCAAGTACACCATCACTGCCGATGTCGTCGAACACCCCGGCATCCCCACTCCCTGGGCCGCCGGCTGCCACATCACCGCACCGGACGGACAGACCACCAAGCGCAAGACACTGCCGGTTGAATTCGCCTTCATGTCGGACCTGCAGAAAGCCCAGCACGCCTCCATCGCCCACGGTAAATGGCTGGTGGACCAGAGCCTGGACCACGACCGCCAACTGTTCTGATCAGCCGTTCACGTAGCCCGGCTCTTCACTGACCGGTATCTGCGACAGGCGCACCTGAAGCGCCAGGAATTCATGTGCCGATGCCAGCCAGGTCTGCCCGCGAGCCCATTGCGCGCAGGCCTGGCGGTCCAACTTCAGTGCCTGCAGGCAGGCGCTGCGCAGATCGGCGTCCATCACCCCGGTCACGTCCTGTTCCAGTACATCCAACGGTCCCGCCACCGGGAACGCCGCCACTGGCGTGCCGCATGCCAGCGCCTCATACATCACCAGGCCAAGGGTGTCGGTCAGCGACGGGAACACCAGCACGCTGGCGCTACGGTAGGTATTGGCCAGCTCATCGCCATGGCGATAGCCGAGGAATTGCACCTGTGGATAAGACGCCTCCAACTCGGCGCGCTGCGGGCCGTCGCCCACCACGCGCTTGTGTCCCGGCAGGTCCAGGGCGAGAAAGGCCTCGAGGTTCTTCTCCCGCGCCAGGCGACCGACATAGAGGAATACGGGATCATCACTCGGCACGCCCTCCCCCGGCTGGAAGCACTGGATATCCACGCCCTTGCGCCACAGCACGAGGTGGTCGAAAGCGTGATCGGCGAAAGCGCCCCGCATGCGCTCGCTGCTCACCAGCACGGCTTGGCTCGGTGCGTGGAAACGCCGCAGGAAGGCATAGCCCCAGCCCAGCGGGAGCCAGGGCCAGCGGGTGTTCACATATTCGGGAAAGCGCGTGTGGATTGCGCTGGTGAACTTCAGCCCCCGGCGCATCAGCCAGCGCCGCGCGGCCCAGCCCAGCGGACCTTCGGTGGCGAGGTGAACGCAGTCGGGAGCGAAGTGGGTGATCTTCTCACCCAGCGTCCATAAGTCCCACGCCAGCGGGATCTCCGGATAGCTCGGGCACGGGCGGTGACGAAAATCCTGCGGGGTCATCAGGCCGACCGCGTGACCCAGTGTTTCCAGCTCGGCCACCAGCGCCTTCAGGCTGGTGACCACGCCGTTGACCTGCGGCAGCCAGGCATCGGTGACGATCAGCAGCCTCATGCCGCCGACTCGACCACCACTGGCTCTTCGGCGCGGGCCTGCTCCTCGGCCAGTCGGTAGAGCTGGATGCTGCCGTCCCAATGCTCGATCAGCGCCGAGCAGGATTCCACCCAGTCGCCGCAGTTGAGGTATTCCACCTCGCCGATCTGGCGGATTTCCGCATGGTGAATGTGCCCACAGACCACGCCGTTGAGGCCGCGCTTGTGCACTTCGTGGGCGATGGCTTCCTCGAAGTCGCTGATGAAGTTCACCGCTGTCTTCACCTTGTGCTTGAGGTACGCCGACAGCGACCAGTACCCGTAGCCATAGCGGCTGCGCCAGTGGTTGAGCCAGCGGTTCAGGGTCAGGGTGAATTCGTAGGCAGAGTCACCGAGGAAAGCCAGCCAGCGGTGGTAGCGGGTGATGACGTCGAACTGGTCGCCGTGGATCACCAGCAACTGGCGGCCGTCTGCGGTGGTGTGGACGATTTCGTCGACCAGACGGATGTTGCCCAGCAGCAGCGAGGAATAGCGGCGCAGGAACTCATCGTGGTTGCCGGTGACGTAGATCACCTCGGTGCCGCGCTTGCTCATGGTCAGCAGGCGGCGAATCACGTTGGTGTGCGCCTGCGGCCAGTAGATGCCGCCGCGCAGCTTCCAGCCGTCGATGATGTCGCCCACCAGGTAGATGCGGTCGGCGTGGTAGCGCTTGAGGAAGCCGGCCAGGTGCTCGGCCTGGCAGTCGCGGGTACCGAGGTGGACGTCGGATATCCACAGGGTCCGTACCCGTTGTTTCTTCGTCGGCGTCATGCGTTGTGCGCTGCTCATCGTCGGCGACCTCCAGTGGGGTTTCTCCGAGTGTCGGCGCTCGCGGTGAAGTCCACATGACCGACTGGCGACAGTCCCGTTACAGCCCGCGGCGCGCTAGACTGGCAACCTGCCCGCCAGCTTGAAAGCCACCTTGCATGAGCCGGATTCTTTCCCTGCGCCATTACAGCCACGACCACCTCGCCCATAGCCACAGCCATGCGCAGCTGGTGCTGGGGCTGTCCGGCAGCCTGGATTTCGAAGTCGGTGGCCGCGGCAGCCTGGTGACCCGGCAGACGTTCGCCGTGGTCCCGCGCGAAGAACACCACGCCTGCGCCAGCCCCGACGGCAGCCGCTGCCTGGTCGTGGATCTGGAGGATGAAGAAGACCTGCTCGGCGGCCTGGGCCTGCATTCAGACGCCGGCCGCCGCCTGCTGGAAACCCCCGGCCAACGCCTGCTCAGCAATGACCAGGCGCAGTTGGTGCACTGGCTTGCCGGCAGCCCGCTGCACGACCCGGTGCTGGCCCGCCAGGGCGCGATCCTGCTGCTGGCCAGCCTCGCCGCCGGCCAACAGCGCATCGAGGAACCGGTGCAGCTGCCACTGGCCAGCCTCGACAGTTACATCGACCGCCACGCCGCGCACCCATTGCAGGTGGCCGACCTGGCTCGGCTCGCCGGGCTGTCCGCCGCACGCTTCCATGCCCGCTTCCTCGCCGAAACCGGGCAGACACCCATGGACTATGTACGCCAGCGCCGCCTGCAACTGGGCCGCGATCTGCTGCGCGGTTCGCATCAATCGGTCGGCGAAATCGCCGCACAGGTCGGTTACGCCTCACAGAGCGCCTTCACCGCCGCCCTCGTCCGCCAGTTCGGCACCACGCCACGGCAACTGCGCCAGCAGGCACGCGACAATTCCCGCTAGCCGCGCGACAGACAGCCGCGCGCCCAGGGCCTAGACTGCCGGCCATCGAACCGAGCAACCCCAACGGGAGCAGCAATGTCGGCAGACACCATCGAATGGAAGGATTTCGAACGCGTCGAACTGCGCGTGGGCACCATCGTCCAGGCCGAACCCAACGTGAAGGCGCGCAAGCCCGCCTACATCCTCCAGGTCGACCTCGGCCCGCTGGGCATCAAGACCTCCAGCGCGCAAATCACCGCCCACTATGAAGCCAACGAACTGATCGGCCGCCAGGTGCTGTGCGTGTGCAACTTCGAGCCCAAGTCCATCGCCGGCGTGCGCTCGGAAGTGCTGATCACTGGCGCCTACGACAGCGACGAGAAGGTGGTGCTGGCAGGCTTCGACAAGCCGCTGCCCAATGGCGCGCGGCTGGCCTGACGTTCGTTTCACCGCGCGCCGGCTGATCCGGCGCGCCTTTCCACTTCCAGTCAAGGCCCCGCCAGCGCAGTCGGCGGGGGGTCCGGCATGAATCGCATTACCCAGCTCACTCCCCGCGGCGCTCTGATCGGCCTGCACATCGGCGCCCTGATGTTCGGGCTGTCAGGCATCTTCGGCAAACTCATCCTCGCCGGCCCGTTGATCATCGTCTTCGGCCGCGCACTGTTCGGCTCGCTGTCGCTGGCGGCGGTGTTCGCCGGGCACCTGCGCCAACAGAAGCGACCCACGCTGAAGCAGGCCGCCATGCTGCTGGGCGGCGGCGTGCTGCTGTGTACGCATTGGCTGACCTTCTTCCTCGCGGTGAAGGTGGGCAACGTCGCCGTCGCCACCCTCGGCTTCGCCAGCTTCCCGGCCTTTACCGTGTTGCTGGAGGGGCTGCTGTTCCGCGAACGCATCCGCAAGGGCGAGTACCTGGTGGTGGCGCTGGTGTGCATCGGCCTGGTAATGGTCACGCCGACCCTGGACCTGCGCGACGGAGCCACCGCCGGCCTGCTCTGGGGCACCCTCTCCGGACTGCTGTTCGCGCTGCTGTCGCTGGCCAACCGGGTGAGCGTGCGCGGCATCGACCCGATCCAGGCAGCGCTGTGCCAGAACCTGACGATCATCGCCTGCCTGCTGCCACTGGTGCTGTTCGACCTGCCCTCGGTCCGCGGCATGGACTGGCTCTGGCTGGTCGCGCTGGGCGTGCTCTGTACCGGTGTCGCCCACAGCCTGTTCGTCGCCAGCCTGCGGCTGATCAAGGCCCGTACGGCGGCGGTGATCTTCGCCCTGGAGCCTGTCTACGGCATCGCCTTCGCCGCCATGCTGTTCGGCGAAGAGCCGAGTGCACGGATGCTGGCAGGTGGCGCGCTGATTATCTTCGCGACCTTCCTCAGCGCACGCGGCTCGCATTAGCGACCTGTAGGAGCGAGCTTGCTCGCGAACAAGCCTTGCTCCGCTGCCAAGCGGTTCGCGAGCAAGCTCGCTCCTACAAGAGCCTCAAGCGGTGCGTGAGACAAAAAGAAGGCCGCCCCGCAGCGTGCGTATCTCGAACCTTGCCCCGGGGAGGGAATGCCAAGGATTCATCGCACGACAGCCTGCGAGGCGGCCTGTTCGGTTTGGCGCCTGTGGATAAGACGCCGGGAAATCAGTTGATGCTGTAACCGCGCCCGCTCAGGCAGGCGCCCAGCGCGCGGCGGTAGGTGTCGGCCTGGCCGGGCGGCGGCGCCTGGGTGGCGACGGCCGGGTCGAAGCCGCTCTGGCCGACAGCCCAGGTGTGGCACTCATAGCGGTCGCGGCTTTGCTGCTCCGGCGACTGGCCGTTGGCGGGATAGGCGATCACCTCGTAGCTGGTGGTCGGCGCGGCCTGTACGGCTGGCGGTGTCTCCACCGCGACGTACTGGCGGCGGTCGGCGTTCCACAGGTAGTAAGTTCCGGCGGCGACGAAATAGAGCATGCTGCCGATCCAGACTTCCCGCGCGTAATCCGGCAGGCCATAGCCATGTCCGGGGCCCCAGCCATGGTACGGGCCAGGTCCCGGCCCGCCCGGGCCACTATGGGGTCCGGCCACCGCTGCAGCCGCCAGGCTCAGGGCCAGCAGCGTGGCGATGGATTGGTGCGCGATGCGCGGGGACAGCTTCATTTCACCTCCGGTCACGGGCGATCCAGCGCCCGCCGTTCATGGTGAGCATTGTCTCGCGCCGCCCCTGCGCCGAGTGTCAGCACTGGGTAAAGACTGGGTAAAAAGCCCGATACACGCGGTATCAGTCCTGTTGCAGGAGCCACCGGCAATAGCCCTGTACGCCCTCTTCCACGCCCATCATCGGCGCGCGGTAGCCCGCCTCGCGCAGGAAGGCGATGTCGGCGCAGGTGTAGCACTGGTACTTGCCGCGCAGCTCATCGGGGAACTCGGTGTACTCCAGCAATCCGGCGCGGATCGCCGCATCCAGGGTCAGCGGTTGCAGGTCCTGCTGTTCGCGCAGGGTATTGATGACCGCCAGGGCCACGTCGTTGAACGGTTGGGCACGGCCGCTGCCGAGGTTGAAGATGCCACTGCGTTCGGGGTTGTCGAGGAAGTGCAGGTTGACCTTCGCCACGTCCTCCACCGAAACGAAATCGCGCAGGTGGCCGCCGGCCGGATAGTCGCCGTACTCGCCGAACAGCTTCACCTTGCCGGTCTCACGGAATTGGTTGAAGCAGTGGAAGGCCACCGACGCCATGCGCCCCTTGTGCTGCTCGCGCGGGCCGTAGACGTTGAAGTAGCGGAAGCCGGCCACCTGGGTGCGCGCGGTAGGCAGCACCTTGCGCACGCGCTGGTCGAAGAGAAACTTCGAATAGCCGTAGACGTTCAGCGGCTTCTCGCAGGAACGTATCTCGCGAAACTCGTGGCCACCGCCGTACACCGCCGCCGACGAGGCGTAGAGGAATGGCACGCCCAGCGACAGGCTGGCGTCCAGCAGCTCGCAGCTGTAGCGGTAGTTGTTGTCCATCATGTAGCGCCCGTCGCGCTCCATGGTGCTGGAGCAGGCGCCCTGGTGCAGCAGTGCGCGCACCACGCCGAAGTCACCGCGGGCGTAGCGCTCGATGAAGTCGCGCTTGTCGAGGTAGTCGCTGATGTCGCAATCGGCGAGGTTGGCGAACTTGTCACCTTCAGTCAGATCGTCGACCGCGATGATGTCGGTCTCGCCGCGCTGGTTCAGCGCCTTGACGAGGTTGCTGCCGATGAAGCCGGCGGCGCCTGTGACGATGATGCTCATGAGGGCACCTCCTGTGGAGAATGGGTGCTCTCAGACTAAAAGTGGAACCGGCGTACCCCGTTGACATGAAGCAAGGAAGTTAGCCAGCTATCGAATGGTTCCGCCGGCCGGTACAGCGCCGATTCAGGAACGGTCGTTATGGCCCAGGTCGCGCTGCGGATCGATGCGGTCGCGTACTCGCTGCTTGAGCACCTTGGCCTCGGGGAAACCGCCGTCGGCCTTGCGCTCCCAGAGCTGCTCGCCATCGCAGGTAATGTGGAAGACCCCGCCGGTACCCGGCACCAGGCTGACCTTGCCCAGGTCATCGCCGAAGGTGCTCAGCAGTTCCTGGGCCAGCCAGGCGGCGCGCAGCAGCCACTGGCACTGGGTGCAATAGGTGATGACGATTTCGGCTTTGGCTTCGGACATGAATCAGACTCTGCAGTAGGACGCGAACCTATAATACCGCTCTGAAATGCCCTACCGGACTCTTCTCTTCATGCGCCGACTGCTGTTCGCCCTTCTCCTGTTCCTTCCCCTCGGCGCCCTGGCGGCGAACACTCCGCCGAAGATCGGCCTGGTTCTCTCCGGCGGAGCGGCGCGCGGCCTGGCACATATCGGCGTACTGAAAGCGCTGGACGAACAGGGCATCCACGTCGACGCCATCGCCGGCACCAGCATGGGCGCTGTGATTGGCGGCCTGTACGCGGCCGGCTACACGCCCAAGGAACTGGAGCAGCTGGCCCTTGGGCTGGACTGGAAAGAAGCGCTGTCCGACTCGCCGCCGCGGGTCGACGTACCCTTCCGCCGCAAGCAGGACGACCGCGACTTTCTGGTAAAGCAGAAGCTCAGCTTCCGCGACGACGGCACCCTCGGCCTGCCGCTGGGCGCGATCCAGGGGCAGAACCTGTCGATGCTGCTGGAAAGCCTGCTGGTGCACACCAGCGACACCCGTAACTTCGACCAGTTGGCGATCCCGTTCCGCGCCGTGGCTACCGACATATCCACAGGCGAGAAAGTGGTGTTCAGCAAGGGCCACCTGCCCCAGGCGATCCGCGCCAGCATGTCGATCCCGGCGGTATTCGCGCCGGTGGACGTCAACGGCAAGCTGCTGGTGGACGGCGGCATGGTCGATAACATCCCGGTGGACGTGGCGCGGCAGATGGGCGTCGACGTGGTCATCGTGGTCGACATCGGCAACCCGCTGCTGGACCGCAAGCAGCTGACCACGGTGGTGGACATGCTCAACCAGTCGGTCACCCTGATGACCCGCAAGAACTCCGAGGCACAGCTGGCCACCCTGAAGTCCAGCGACATCCTCGTGCAGCCGCCGCTCAGCGGCTACAGCTCCACCGACTTCGGCCGCGTGCCGCAGCTGATCGACGCCGGCTACCGCGCCACCAGCATCCTCGCCCCCCGCCTGGCCGCCCTGCGCAAGCCGGCCGACGCCGAGGCCGTTGCGCTCAATGAAGCGCGCGAGCCCGGCGAGCGCCAGCCGGTAATCAACAGCATCGAGGTGGAGAACAACTCCAAGGTCAGCGACGACGTCATCCGCCACTACATCCGCCAGCCGCTGGGCGAGCACCTGGACCTGGAGCGCCTGCAGCGCGACATGAGCACCCTCTATGGCCTGGATTACTTCGACCAGGTGCAGTACCGCGTCGTGCACCGCAAGGAGGGCAACGCGCTGGTGATCCACGCCTACGGCAAGCGCGGCGGCACCGACTACCTGCGCCTGGGCCTGAGCCTCTCCGACGACCTGCGCGGCGACAGTACCTTCAACGTCGGCGGCAGCTATCGCATGAACGGCATCAATCGCCTCGGCGCGGAATGGCTGTCACGCGTGCAGATCGGCGACCAGCAGGAGCTCTACAGCGAGTTCTACCAGCCGCTGGACGTGGGCTCGCGCTACTTCGTCGCACCCTATGTATTCAACCAGGCGCAGAACGTCGAGGCCACCGACAATGACGACCCGATCGCCGAATACCGCCTGGAGCGCTACGGCTACGGGCTGAATCTCGGCCGGCAGATCGCCAACAACGGCGAGATTCGCCTCGGCGTCGCCCAGGCCTTCGGCAAGGCCGACGTGCGGGTCGGGGAACAGGACCTGCCGGACTTCCACTTCACCGAAGGCTATGCGCAGCTGCAGTACTCCTTCGACACCATGGACAACGTCGACTTCCCCCGCGAAGGCGAGAACATCCAGACCTCGTTCCGCGAACACACGCCATCCCTGGGCGACGACGACCGCTACCGGCAATGGGATTTTCGCCTGGACAAGGCGCTGAGCAGCGGCCCGAATACCTGGGTGCTGGGCGGCGGCTACGGACGCACCATCGACGATGCCGAGGTGGTGGTATCGAGCTTCCTGCTCGGCGGCGCGCGGCAGCTCTCCGGCTATCGCCAGGACGCACTGGCCGGGCAGAACTACAGCCTCGGCCGGGTCATCTACTACCGGCGCATGACCGAGCGCTCCTTCCTGCCGCTGGACTTCCCCTTCTACCTGGGCGGCAGCCTGGAGCGCGGACGGGTGTGGAACAACGACAACAGCTACGACACCGGCTACGTCAACGCCGGCAGCATCCTGATGGGCTTCGAGACGCCGCTGGGGCCGCTGTCCTTCAGCTACGGCCTGAACGATGCGAGCGAGCACGCGGTGTATATCAACCTGGGCCGCAATTTCTAAGGCCTCACGCAGAAGGTGCAGGAAACCTGTAGGAGCGAGCTTGCTCGCGAACGATCCCTCCGACAGCTCCGGCGCCAGGCGGTTCGCGAGCAAGCTCGCTCCTACAATAGCCTTCACAGCCCCATCCTCGGGAGGTGAGCAATATCGGCCTCTCGCCAATGAAAAAGCCCGGCATGTGCCGGGCTTTTTCATTCAGACAGCAGATCAGGCAATCAGCGCCAACAGCTCGCGCGCTTCGGCCTTGGCCTTGGAGTCACCGCTGGCGATCACCTGCTTGAGGATGCCGTAGGCTTCTTCCAGATTGCCCTGGTCGATGCAGCGACGGGCGCGGTCGAGGCTGGCAAGCAGTTCGTCGTGCTCATGGCCGACATCATCCGGCAGGTCGAAGATCAGGTCCTCGTCCGCGCCCTGAATCTTGCTGCCATGGCCGAACATCTCGCCATGCTCACCCAGGTCCAGTTCGGTGATTTCCGGCAGCTCGTGCAGGTTGCTGCGGAAGTCCGACGGCACTTCCTGAGCAGCCTTGGGAGCCGGCTTGCCCTGCTTGGGCGAATCGAAGGGGTTGTCGAGCTTGTCCCAGTCCAGATCCAGCGACAGGTCACTGAGGTTCATGGCGAAGTCCGGCTGGTCCTGCGCAGCCCTGGGCTGCTCCAGGGGGGAGACAACCGGCTCGCCCAGCTCCAGGTCGTCCCAGTCGGTGAGCGTCTCGCCGGTAGGCGGCTGCAAGCTGTCTTCCGGGCGGATCAGCATCGCCGGATAGCGCGACTTGAGCTGATCGATCTGTTTCTGATCGCCGCCAACGGCCACCAGGGCGTGCTCTTCGTCGTGGAAACCGGCCACGTCGCCCAGTTCGGCGAGCACCAGCAGCAACTTCATGCGCAGCTCACGGCGATTCGGCTCGGCATTGACGGCCTTGCGCAGCATGTCTCGGGCCTGGGTGAAGCGGCCGTAGGCAATGTAGATATCCGCGCCTTCCAGGCTGTCCGAGCTTGCGGCTGGCAGACGGGCGACGCCGGGCTCCGGGGTGGCGACCACCACCGGATGCGGCACCGGGACCGGAGCCACCACCGCAGCAGCCAAGGGTTTGACTGCCGGAAGCGGTTTGACCGGCTCGGGGGCAGCCGCTCTCAGCGGCGGCATCTCGACCGGCTTTTCCTCGCGCTTGCGACGGGCGAACAGCAGGCCGACCAGCAGAGCGCCAAGGGCGCCTGCGCCCAACCAGGGCCAGTAGTTGAAGCCGGAGCCTTGCACATCCTGCGCCGGGGTTGCCGGCTGGGCAACGCTCGGGGCTGGAGCGTCCTGCTGCGCCGGTGCCACGGCACCAGGGGCAGCGGGAGCGGCATTTGTCGCAGCATTGGCGGTTGCGGCATCGACAGCCGGAGCGTTGGCTACCGGAGCATTGCCCGAGGCCTCGGCGCCCTGGCGGCGATCCAGCTCCGCCTGCAGCGACTGCACCTGCTGGTCGCGGCTCTGTAGCGCCTGCTGGAGCGTCTGCAGCTGCTTCTGCAGGTCGTCCATGCGCTGGTTCATCTGGTCGCGCTGGGCATTGGCCACCAGCAGGTCGGCTTCGACCTTGGCGATATTGGTGTCACCGGCAGGCGCCACCGCTGCGGCGGCATTGCCTTGCGGTTGTGCAGCGGCTGCGGCCGAGACAGGGGCCTGCGGTGCACCAGTGGGCTGTTCAGCGACCGCGGCAGGCGCGGTGGCTGCCGGCTGCGCTACCGATGCGACGTTGCCGGCGCCGGCGTACTGCTGGCCCTGCGGCAGGGTCAGCGTCTGGCCGACCTTCAGCCGATGCGGGTCGCCATTGACGAAGGCCTGCGGGTTCAGCGCGACGATGCTGTCCATCAATTGCGCGCGCGAGGCACCGGCGCCACTCAGGTGCGACGTAATCTTCCACAGGGTGTCGTTGCGCACCGTGGTGTAGCGACCATCGCCCGCCGGCAGGGGCGGTTGCGCCGGTGCACGGCGCACGGGCTCGGAACGGTAGCTGTCCGGCTGGTAGCCGGAAGACCGCGCTGGCGCCCTGTCGCTCGCTCCGACATTGGCGGCCACGCTGCGGTTGGCGCTGTTGTACTCCGGCGGATCGATCAGCAGGGTGTACTCGCGCAGCATGCGGCCGTTGGGGCGCTCCACGGCGATCAGGAAATTCAGGTAGGGCTCGTGGACCGGCTGCGTGGACACCACCTTGATGTAGCCACGCCCGTTGCGGATCACCGGGGTGAAACGCAGGTTCTGCAGGAACACGAAACGGTCGACACCGGCGTTCTCGTAGTCGGTGGGACTCGCAAGCTTGGCGATCAGCTCGTCGGACGTCATGTCGCCAGTCTCGAGCAGGGCAATCTCGGCATCCAGCGGCTGGTTCAGCCCTGAATGCAACGTAATATCCCCAAGACCGAGGGCATTCGCGTGAGCGGAGACAAAAACCGAAAGTGCGGCAAGCGTCAGCGGAATTTTATTTATTCGAGCCATAACCCCATCCCATTGTCCGGGTCTGCACGCCATTCCCTGACCACTCGAAAGCGGCAGGCTGAACCTGTCCACACGCTTGAACCATGCCGGACTGCAGACCGTCACGCACCACTCCTCTGTACCTTGCAGGGTACAGGCCGTCTGATATCACGGATTAGGTGGTGCACTGGGTTTGGTCAAGATAATTCGTCGAAAAACCGGCGAATGGTTAAGGGGTGGCTAGCGAATGGCCAGCGGCCCCGCGAAGGACCGCCAGAAAAATGGCTACTTTACCCGAATAACGTGATGAATTGCTCAGTTTCGCTCGAGATTGCCGAGAATCCGACTGAGCGTTTTCTGGCACAGCGCGATTTCTTCCTCGGTGATCCCCGCCAGCACTTCGTTGCGAACGGCGGCGGCGATATTCTCGATGTCGGTGATCAGGACGTCTGCCTTGGGGGTCAGGGCGATGCGCTTGGCGCGGCGATCCTCGGCGACAGCCTGGCGGCGAACCAGGCCCTGCGCTTCGAGGCCGTCGAGCAGGCGGGCCAGGGTCGGCCCTTCGACACCGACAGATTGGGCCAGCTCGCGCTGAGTCGGAGCGGCGGAGTGGCGCGCCAGGTGCAGCAGCACCAGCCAGCGCGCCTGGGACAGACCAAGATGGCTGAGACGGCGGTCGAGTTCGGCCCGCCATGCACGCGAAGCCTGGGCCAGTTGGGTACCGAAGTAGTGCTTATCGTTATCTGACATTGTTCCGCAAATTTCGGGAGTGAATCGGCTAAGTTGATTTGACTAATTATTAGCCAGCTAATCAAGACCGTACAATGACAGATTGTCGCAGGGTGTAAATCGCTACTTCACCATTTCGCGTACTGGTCCTCGACGAATCCCCACAGGTTCTCGATGCGCACCTCGGCCTGCCCCGCCGGTCGCAGCACGCCGCTGAAGCGTCCGAATATCTGCTTGAAGTTGCTCGCCAGCACGCCAAGGTTCAGCCGCTCCTGGTGCAGGCCGTGGGCTTCGAAATGCAGCTCGACCTGGCCGTCGTGGGAACGAATGGTCCAGGGTTGCAGCGGGTGATCGCGGTCGAACTCGAAGCGCACCGTGTCAACCTTGACCAGTTGGCCGTCGAGCCAGTAGCAGTTCTCGGTGAAGCTGGTCTCGTTGACCCCGCACGACAGGTTCAGCCCGATGCGCCGCCCTTCCGTCTCGCCGGACAGGCACGCCCAGTTCCAGAAGGTCTCTCGGCGCATGTAGCCGGCGGACCAATCGTGGTGCGCGTAGGCATCCAGCGCACGCAGGTCGTAATTGCCCAGCGCGCTGCGCACCTCACCGTGGCAGTGCACGCCGGCCACCTTGCGCGCGTAGACCCAGCCGTTCACCGCGGTCGGCGTACAGATACTCATGGGCTCGAACGTCGGCTGCTCTTCGCTGAAGCGCGCGTCGATACGCGTGCCGTCGTCCAGCTCGACCAGTAGACGCTTCTCGAAGGGCGAGGCGCTGTTCTCCAGGCGCAGCAGGTTGCGCCCCTGGCGCAGTTCACAGACTCCGTCGTTGGGCGTCTGCGAAAAATTCGAGCCCATGCCCAGCGGGCACTTGAACTGGCGCTCGATCATCCGCCCGCTTTCGGGGTGATAGAGGTAGACGAAACCGATGGTGAGCAGGCTGACATCCGCCAGCGCACAGCCGCCGATCAGCGTCGGGCTGATCAGGCCGAAGTATTGGAACTGATGGAAGCTGCGCCATTTGCTCAACGCGCCGAGGCGGCGGCCCATGGGTGAGCGGAAGTCGAAGTCGCGGTAATTGATGGTCGCCGGGGTGCCGGGAAAGATGCCGTAGTGCGGTTGGCCGTTGGGCTGGATCAGCTGCTGCATGGGCGCGGGCTCGGTGGCAAGGTCCGGCGCATGCTAGCACCGGGCCTGCGCGTGCCGCAGTCACGCACGGCGCCAGCTCGGGGGACCGAATGGGCCATCAGGCGACGACCTGGTTGCGCCCGAATGCCTTGGCCTCGTAAAGCGCGCGATCGGCATGTTCGTAGATGCTGCGCAACGGGTGGCCGGTCTCCGGCCACAGGCAGGAGACGCCGATGGACAGCGTCACCTCATCCGCCGTCAGCGACCCCTCGTGGGCGATGCCCAGGGCTTGCACCGACTCGCGCAGCACTTCAGCGCGCTCCTTGGCTTCGCGCTCACTGGCGCCGTAGAGCAACACGGCGAACTCCTCGCCGCCCAGGCGCACAGCCATGTCCAGCGGGCGTCGTGCGCTGGCCGTCAGCACCTCGCCGATTCGCTGCAGCACGCCGTCGCCGGCCTGGTGGCCATAGCGGTCGTTGTAGGCCTTGAAGTGGTCGACATCGCAGAGCAGCAACGCCAGCCCCACGCTTTCGCGCTGGGCCTGGCGCCACAGGCGCTCCAACTGGCGATTGAAGCTGCGGCGATTGTGCAGTCCGGTCAAGGCGTCGTGCTCGGCCATGACCTTCAGCAGGCGGCTGATCAGGAAATGCTGGCGGGACTTGTAGTCGAGCAGGTAGCAGCCCACGGCGCCGACCAGGTTGCCGAACAACAGGAACACCACGTTGCTGATCAGCTTGGGCAACGGTAACCCGGCGTACAGCTCAAAACCCACATAGGCCAGCAGGATCACGGAGGCGCAGCCCACCGCCTCGGTAAAGCGCAGGCCGATCAGGAAATACGCCGCCATGCTGACCAGCAGCAGCCCCTCGTAGGGATAGCTCTGGTCCACGGTATGGGCGATACCCGCCACCGCCGCCGCACCGATGCCGACGCTGAGGATGCAGGCCAGGCTCAGCGGCACCAGCAAGTGAATATGCCGACGCTGCAGGATCAACCCGCCGCAAACGCTCAGCAGCACCAGCACGCCGATACGCACGGCAAGCATCTGCCAGTGTTCGGGACCACGGATGAGGAGGAAATCGATGGCCGCCAGCGCCAGCCAGATCAGCACGCCGATGGTCAGCGCGGTGCGCTTGAGATCGAAGCTGTCTTCCAGCAGGTAATGGCGGTACTGGGTCTCGAGGTCGGGTTCGAAACGCAGGCGGCGAAAGCCCCGGGAGAGCTGTTCGGCATAGGCATTGGAGCGGACGTCGTCCAGCCAGCTTTGTTGTTGTGGCACGCTCACCTCTTCTCGTGGAGGTCTAAGTGCCACCATAGCCGTTCGGGACGTGCGTCACAAGTTTGTCAGTTTGCCCCGTCACGAAAATGACGGAGCAATGGCCCGACGAAAAAGACCTTGCCGCAGGAGCGGCCTCCGTCCGCGATCGACTGGCCCAGCTCCCTGGTGGACAGGAGCGAACGGTGAACCGATCGCGGACAAAGTCCGCTCCTACACGGGTGTTGCGGTCAGACTTCCAGTTCGGCCTGCAGGGCGGCGCGCACGCAGTGCAGCACGCCCAGCGGTACGCGGCCTTCGAACAGCTCG
Source organism: Pseudomonas sp. PVC-3-1 (assembly GCF_057444315.1). Taxonomy (NCBI): domain Bacteria; kingdom Pseudomonadati; phylum Pseudomonadota; class Gammaproteobacteria; order Pseudomonadales; family Pseudomonadaceae; genus Pseudomonas; species Pseudomonas sp. PVC-3-1. Next base: position 2,739,600 of record NZ_CM172023.1, on the reverse strand, counting down.
GCGATGGCGCTCACCGGCGGCAGCTCGCCGTCTTCGTCGAGGAAGGCATCCTGGACTTCGCCAAGCAGCTCCTCGGGCAGGTCCAGCGCTTGCTCCAGAGTCAGTTGCTGCTTGCCGATGGCTTCGGCCAGCAGGCTGTAGACGTTCTTCTCGCTGCAATCGAGCTGGCGGGCGATCTGCGCGGGGGTCATGCCGGCGCGGGCCAGCGTCACCAGTTCGTGGCGCAGGTCAGTGACCGGTGCAGGCGCTTCGGGTGCCGCCGCGGACTCGGTGAGCACATCGAGGAAGGCCTGGCCGTAGCGCTCCAGCTTGCGCGCGCCGACGCCGCTGACCTGGGCCATGGCGGACAGCGTGGTGGGCTGGCTGCGGAGCATTTCCAGCAGAGTGGCGTCGGGGAAGATGACGTAGGGCGGTACCGAATGCTCTTCGGCCAGCTTGCGCCGCAGGGTACGCAGGGCTTCCCACATCTCGCGTTCTTCCTGGCGCACCAGTTGGCTGGCCGGGCTGGCGCCGCCGGAGGAGGAGGACTTGCTGCGCTGCGGCTTGGGATCGCGGCGCAGGGCCAGCGTCTCTTCGCCACGCAGCAGCGGGCGGCAGGCCTCGGTCAGGCGCAGGCCGTTGAAGCCATCGACGTCCACGTCGGCGAAGCCTCGGGCGACCAGTTGGCGGAACAGCGTGCGCCATTCGTCTTCACCACGGGATTTGCCGATGCCGAACACCGCCAGGTGCTGGTGCCCGACGCTGCGCACCTTTTCGGTGTCCTTGCCCAGCAGCACGTCCACCAGGTGGCCGACACCGTAGCGCTGGCCGCTGCGGTAGATGGCCGAGAGGGCCTGGCGCGCGGGCTCGGTGGCGTCCCAGGTTTCCACGCCGTCGACACAGATATCGCAATGGCCGCAGGGGTTGGGCATCACCTCGTCGAAGTAGGCCAGCAATGCCTGGCGGCGGCAGCGGGTTTCCTCGCACAGCGCCAGCATGGCTTCGAGCTTGTGCCGCTCGACGCGCTTGTGGCGCTCGTCGCCCTCGGAGTTCTGCATCATCTGCCGCAGCAGCAACACATCCTGCAGGCCGTAGGCCATCCAGGCGTCGGCGGGCAGGCTGTCACGGCCGGCGCGGCCGGTTTCCTGGTAGTACGCCTCCAGGCTCTTGGGCAGGTCCAGGTGCGCGACGAAGCGCACGTTGGGTTTGTCGATGCCCATGCCGAAGGCGATGGTGGCGACCATGATCAGCCCTTCCTCGTTGAGGAAGCGCTTCTGGTGATAGGCGCGCAGGTCATTGGACAACCCGGCGTGGTAAGGCAGCGCCGGGAAGCCCTGGTTGGAGAGGAACTCGGCGACCTCCTCGACCTTCTTGCGCGACATGCAGTAGACGATGCCCGCGTCGCCGCGCCGTTCGGCGAGGAAGCCCAGCAGCTGCTTGCGCGGCTGCTCCTTGGGCACGATGCGGTAGAAGATGTTCGGCCGGTCGAAGCTGGAAAGGAACTGCTCGGCATCCTGCAGGTGCAGGCGCTGGATCATCTCCTCGCGGGTGCGCATGTCCGCCGTGGCGGTCAGGGCGATGCGCGGCACATGCGGGAACAGCTCGGCAAGCTGGCCCAGTTGCAGGTATTCGGGACGGAAGTCGTGGCCCCATTGCGACACGCAGTGCGCTTCGTCGATGGCGAACAGGCCGATCTCCAGGCGCTGCAGGAAAGCCAGCATGCGCGGCTGCACCAGGCGTTCCGGGGCCAGGTAGAGCAGTTTGATCTCACCGCGCTGCAGGCGGTCGGCGATGTCGCGCTGGGCCTCGGGGCTCAGCGAGGAGTTCAGCGCCGCCACCGGCACGCCCAGTTCGTCCAGCGTGGCGACCTGGTCTTCCATCAACGCGATCAGCGGCGAGACCACCACCGTCAGGCCTTCGCGCAGCAGCGCCGGGACCTGGAAGCACAGCGACTTGCCGCCGCCGGTGGGCATCAGCACCAGGGCATCGCCGCCGCTGGCCACGCGCTCGATGATCCGCGCCTGATTGCCGCGGAAGGCGTCGTAACCGAAAACGTCTTTGAGGATGCGCAGGGCCTGATCGAGCATGGGGGACTCCGAATGAAGCCGCGCATTATACGCAAGCGATCCCACTGCGTCCGAGCTCTGCGTCGGAGCCCTGCGTCGGCGCGGGCTGCACGGGCATTTGGCTTTTGCCGCGGGCCCGCGGAAAGACTACAATTCGGGACCGATCACCTCCGAGGTAGTACCCGATGTCCTTCGCCGACCAATTGTCCCGCCTGCAAGCCTTTCTCGATGCCGATGACCTGCACGAGGAAGCCTTGGACTACGTGGCGGCACACGGCTACCTGACCGCCCTGGCGATCTGCCCGGAGGAAGTGCCGGAGCGCGAGTGGATCGACGCCCTGTTCGCCGAGCCGCCGCACTACCGCAGCGAGGAAGAGCGCAACGAGATCGAGTCCACCCTGGTCCAGCTCAAGGCGCACATCATCCGCCAGATGGCCGGTGACGAGGAACTGGAACTGCCCTGCGAGCCTTACCTGGGCGACGAGCCGGACGACTCCGACATTCGCGGCTGGTGCATCGGCTTCATGGAAGGCGTGTTCCTGCGTGAGGCCATCTGGTTCGAACAGGCCGAGGAAGAAGTCAGCGAGCTGCTGCTGCCGATCATGGTCGGTTCCGGCCTGTTCGACGAACAGCCCGAGTTCGACGAGATCGCCAGCGACCGCGGGCTGGTGGACGACATGGTCGCGCAGATCCCCGAACTGCTGACCAACCTGTTCCTGCTGTGCCAGGCGCCGGAAGAGAAACCTGCGCTCCTGAAGCCGCGCACTCACTAAGCGTTCGATGCCTTCGCGGGAAATCCGCCAGAGCCGCCACGCCTGGGTTCGCTACTGCCTGCTCGGCGTGGGCTGGCTCAGCGTGGCACTGGGCGTGATCGGCATCTTCCTGCCGGTCCTGCCTACCACGCCCTTCCTCCTGCTCGCCGCCGCCTGCTTCATGCGCAGCTCCCAGCGCTTCTACGACTGGCTGGTGAACCACCCCAGACTCGGCCCGTGGATTCGCGACTATCTCGACGGCGAAGGCATTCCGCTCAAGGGCAAGGTCTACGCCATCGGCCTGATGTGGTGCAGCATCCTGGTTTCCGGCTTCATCGTGCAGCGGCCCTGGGCCTGGGCGTTCATGCTGACCAGTGCGACGCTGGTGAGCATCTACCTGATCCGTACCAAGACCCGGCGGCTGGACTGAGTCCTCTGCAGGCTCGAAGACCCTCTCCCTAGCCCTGACTGCGCGCCCCGCTCCGAAGGGAGAGGGAGCCGTTTGGTGGGCATGGGTACAATCGCGCCGAGCTTCCAAAGCGCAGAAGACTGTCCCCTCTCTCTGAAGGGAGCGGGAGCCATTTGGTGTGCATGGGTGCAATCGCGCCGAGCTTCCAAAGCGCAGAAGACTGTCCCCTCTCCCTTCAGGGAGAGGGTTAGGGAGAGGGCAAACGCCCAAGCGCCGAAACGCTCAGACTGGCACTACCGCCCCGACCAGCCCATCATCATCCGGCCGCCTGACCACCGGCCCCACTGCATCTACGGTGAAGCCAAAGGTATTCACCCCACCCTCGCTGCGCACGAACACCGAGCCGCCGTGCATGCTCGCCACCGCCTTGACGATGGACAGCCCCAGCCCATGGTTGCTCTGGCTGTTGGCGCGGGCCATGTCCGCGCGGTAGAAGCGCTCGAACAGGCGCGCGCGCTGTTCGGCAGTGATCGGCTCGCCGGGATTGCTGACCTCCACCAGCGCGGCGCCGCGCTCGCCACTCAGGCGCACCTCGATACGGCCGCCCGGCGCGGTGTGCTGGGCGGCGTTGTACAGCAGGTTGGTCACCGCGCGCTGGAACAACGCGCGCTCGACACAAGCCCGCGCGTCACCGCGCAGGTTCACCTGCACACCCTGCTCATCGAAGATCACCTCGAGGAAGTCCAGGGTGGTCGCCACCTCGGTCGCCAGCGAAGTTTCCACCCGCTCGGCGGCCAACCCGCCCTGGTCGACGCGGGCGAGGAACAGCATGTCGTTGACGATGGCGCGCAGACGCTCCAGCTCTTCCAGGTTGGATTGCAGCACCTCTTCGTAATCCTGCGCGCTGCGCTCGCGGGACAGCGCGACCTGGCTCTGGCCGATCAGGTTGGCCAGCGGCGTACGCAACTCATGAGCGACATCAGCGTTGAACGACTCCAGGCGCAGGTAGGCCTGCTCCAGTCGGTCCAGCGCTTCGTTGAAGGCGCCAGCCAGCGCCGACAACTCCGCCGGCAACCCTTCCAGGCGCAGGCGCTGGGAGAGCTGCTTCGGACTGATCTGCCGCGCTTCGGCGGAAAGCTCATGCACCGGTCGCAGGCCGACCCGTGCGATCCAGTGCCCGCATAGCGTCGCCAGGGCAATGCCCAGCGCGGACAGTACGAAGAGGGTGATCAAGGTGGCGTGGCGGGCATGCTGGAAGGCCACGCTGTCGATCGCCGCGAGCAGTACCAGCGCCGGGCGACCGCCACTGGCCGGCAGCACGCCGACACGGGCGCTGAGCGGCGAGTCATGCTCGGGCAGTTCCAGTTCGGCGTAACCGTTGCCGCTGCCGAGCATCCGCAGCACCGCATCGTTGGGCTGGCCGTAGCGGAAGCGAGAATCGTCGCTGTCGATCCAGAAGCGGATCAGCTGGTACTCCTGGCTCAGGGTGTTGAGCTTGAGCTGCATGTGCGGCCAGCGTTCGGCGAGGTCCGGCTTGTCGAGCATGCGCGCGACCATGTTGAAGCGGGTGTCGAGCTCCGATCGCTGCAACCGCTCGATCTGCCCATCCAGCACGCAATACAGGGCCGAGCCGATGAGCAGGAAGATGCCCAGCGCGGCGGCAGCGAACATGCCAGCCAGGCGGGTCGACAGCGACAGGCCTCTCACGCTTCGCGCTCCTGGGCCGCGCGACTCTCCAGCACGTAGCCCATGCCGCGGATGGTATGCAGCAACTTGGTGTCGAAAGGCCCGTCCAGCTTGGCGCGAAGACGCTTGATGGCGACCTCGACGACGTTGGTGTCAGTGTCGAAATTGATGTCCAAGACCAGCTCGGCGATGGCTGTCTTGGAGAGAATTTCCCCACTGCGCTGGGCCAGCACGCAGAGCAGCGAATACTCCTTGGCGGTCAGCTCCAGGCGCGTGCCGCCACGCTGGACGCGGCGGCTGACCAGATCGATGGCAAGGTCGGCGATGCGCATCTGCGTCGCGCTCTCCAGGTGGGCGCCACGACGGGTCAGAGCCTGCAGGCGCGCCACCAGTTCGAGGAAGGAGAACGGCTTGATCAGATAGTCATCGGCGCCTTCACGCAAGCCGCGCACGCGATCTTCCACACGCTCGCGGGCGGTGAGCATGATCACCGGCGTCTGCCGTTGTTCGCGCAAGGCGCGCAGCACACCGTAGCCATCGATGCCGGGCAGCATCACGTCGAGGACGATGACGTCGTATTCGCCGTTGAGCGCCAGGTGCCGGCCGTCGATGCCATTGCTCGCGACATCCACGGTGAAACCCTGCTCGCTCAGCCCGCGCTGCAGGTAGTCGGCGGTCTTGCTCTCGTCTTCGACAATCAGTACGCGCATGCCCGTTCCTCGTTCGCCACGCCCATCATCCATGCTACCCAGCCCCGCCTCACGCCGCACCTTCGATCAGCGCCGGCGCGGCCTGGCGGTGGAACAGCCGGTCCAGCGCCAGGTACACCACCGGGGTGCTGAACAGGGTCAGCGCCTGGCTGACGATCAACCCGCCGACCACCGCCACGCCCAGCGGCTGACGCAGCTCCGAGCCGGTGCCGAAGCCGATCATCAGCGGAATGGCGCCCAGCAGCGCGGCCAGCGTAGTCATCATGATCGGCCGGAAGCGCGCCAGGCACGCCTCGCGGATCGCGTCATAGGGTGACAGCCCGCGCTGGCGTTGCGCGGCCAAGGCGAAGTCGACCATCAGGATGCCGTTCTTCTTGACGATGCCGATCAACAGCACCAGGCCGATCAGCGCCATCACCGAGAACTCCAGCCCCCAGCCCCAGAGCAGGAACACCGCACCGATGCCCGCCGAGGGCAAGGTGGACAGGATGGTCAGCGGGTGCACGAAACTTTCGTAGAGCACGCCAAGGATCACGTAGACCGCGAACAGCGCGGCGAGGATCAACAGCGGCTGGCTCGCCAGCGAACTCTGGAAGGCCGCCGCAGCGCCCTGGAATTCGCCGCTGATGCTGGACGGCATGCCGATCTCCTCCTGCGCGCGCTGCACCAGGCCCACCGCATCGCCCAGGGCCACGCCCGGCGACAGGTTGAAGGACAGGGTCACCGCCGGGAACATGCCGTTGTGGTTGATCTGCAACGGCCCGGACTTGTCCGGCACGACCCGCGCCAATGCCGCCAGCGGGACCATCTCGCCGGTCAGTGGCGAGCGCAGGTGGAACCACGCCAGGCTCTCGGCGCGGCCGCGCTGCCGCGCATCCAGCTCGAGGATGACCTTGTACTGGTTGACCTCGGTCTGGAATTCACCGACCTGGCGCTGGCCGAAGGCGTCATACAGCGTCTGGCTGACGTCCTCGGCGGACAGCCCGAAGCGCGCCGCCGCCACCCGGTCGATCTGCAGCGAGGTCACGCTGGCGCCCATCTGCAGGTCGTTGGAGACGTCCTGCAGGCCGCCCTCCTCCTTCAGCCGCTGGGTCAGGCGGTCCGCCCACAGCGCCAGCGCCGCACTGTCATTGCTGCGCAGGGCATACTGGTATTGGGTGCGCACCGGGCCGGTGGCGAGGTTGATGTCCTGCGCAGAGCGCAGGTAGAGGACGATGCCCGGCACCTTGGCCAGCTTGGGCCGGATGCGGTTGATGAACTCGTCCACCGACACATCGCGGTCGCCGCGGTCCTTGAGCACGATCCAGAAGCGCCCGTTGGACAGGCTCTGGCTACCGCCGGTAATGCCGATGGCGTGGTTGTAGCTCTGCACCGCCGGATCGGCGGCGATGATGTCGGCCAGCTGCTTGTGCTTCTGGGCCATGTCGGCATAGGAGATGTCCTCGGCGGCCTGGGTGGTGCCGAAGACGAAGGCGGTGTCCTGGGACGGGAAGAAGCCCTTGGGAATGCCGACGTAGCCGCCCACTGCGATGGCCACGCAGATCACGAAGCCGGCGAGTACGGTGCGCTGGTGATGCAACGACCAGTCCAGCCCCTTGGCGTAGCGCGCCAGGAGCCAGCCAGCGATACCGCCATCCTCGCTCCCATGCTTTGGCGCGCCCATGAAGCGCGAAGCGAGCATCGGCGCCACGGTCAGCGAGGCCAGCACGGAAATCAGGATGGCCGCCGTGACACTCACCGCGAACTCGCGGAACAGCCGTCCGACGATGCCGCCCATGAACAGCAGCGGGATGAACGCGGCGATCAGCGAGAAGCTGATGGAGACCACCGTGAAGCTGATCTCCGAGGCTCCGGTCAGCGCCGCCTCGACCCGATTCTTGCCCTGCTCCAGATGTCGGTGGATGTTCTCCACCACCACGATGGCGTCATCGACGATGAAGCCCACGGCGATGATCAGTGCCACCAGCGTCAGGTTGTTCAACGTGAAGCCCAGCAGGTACATGGCCGCGAAGCTGGCGCTGAGCGACACCGCCAGCACCGTGGCGACGATCAGGGTCGCCGACAGCTGGCGCAGGAACAGGCCCATCACCAGCACCACCAGGCCCATGGTCAGCAGCAGGGTCAGTTCCACCTCGTGCAGCGAGGCGCGGATGGTCCGGGTGCGGTCGTTGAGCACTTCCACCTCGACGCCCGCCGGCAGCATGTCACGCAGGCGCGGCAACTCGGCCTGAATGGCATCGGACGTCTCGACGATGTTCGCGCCGGGCTGGCGCAGGATCACCAGCGCAACGCCCGGCCGGCCATCCGGCCAGGCCTGTACGTAATCGTCTTCCGGCGCCTTCACCACCTTCGCCAGGTCGCGCAGGAACACCGGCGCGCCGGCACGGTAGGCCACCACCAGATCGCCGTATTCTTCAGGGCTGAACAACTGGTCGTTGGCGGCCAGGGTGGACACGCGGCCATCGCCGAACAGCGCACCCTTGGCCAGGTTGATGCTGGCCGATTGCAGCGACTGGCGCAGGTCGGCCAGGGTCAGACGGTAGGCGGCGAGCTTCTCCGGCTGCGCCTGGATGCGGATCGCCGGGCGCTGCTGGCCGACCACGAAGATCTGTCCCACTCCGCTGATCTGGCTGAGCTGACGCGCCAGCAGCGTTTCAGACAGGTCACTGAGCTCGATCAGCGGCATCAGCTCGGAGTTCACCCGCACGATCATGATCGGGCTGTCCGCCGGGTTGATCTTGCGCCAGGTGGGCAGGTTCGGCATGTCTGCCGGCAGTCGTCCGGCGGCAGCGTTGATCGCAGCGGTGACTTCCTGGGCGGCGACGTCGATGTTCTTTTCCAGGCCGAACTGCAGGGTCAGGGTAGTGGAGCCCAGTGCACTGGTGGAGAGCATCTGGGTGATGCCGGGAATGGCGCTGAACTGCACCTCCAGCGGAGTCGCCACCGAAGATGCCATGGTCTCCGGGCTGCCACCGGGCAGTAGCGCCTGCACCTGGATGGTGGGGAAATCCACCTGCGGCAGCGGCGCCACGCCGAGGCGGAAGAATGCCAGCAGGCCAAGCAGCAACGAGGCGATGGTCAGCAGGCAAGTGGCGATAGGGTGGCGCACGCACCAGCCGGACATGCCGGCGCGCACGCTCATGGTTCGCTCCGGCGGGCCAGGGCCTGCACGTCGCCCTGCACGTCCACGCGGGCGCCGGGGGTCAGGCGCGAGTGGCCGTCGAGCACCACTTCATCGTCTGCCGCCAGACCTTCGACGATGGTGCGACCGTCCACTTCCTCGACGATACGCACCGGCACCTTCTGCGCCTTGCCGTCCTCGATGCGGAACACGAAGGCGCCGTCCAGGCCACGGCGCACCGCGCGGCTGTCCAGCACCAGGCCGTTGCGCAGCACGCCGGATTGCAGGTCGATGGCGACGAACTGCCCCGGCCAGAGCTGGCCGTCCTTGTTGTCGAACACAGCGCGCACGCGGATGGTGCCGGTGCTGCTGGCGACCTGGTTGTCGATGCTGCGCAGGTGGCCCTCGCCGAGCACTTGGCCGCCGTCGCGGCTGCGCGCAACCACCGGAGAATCACCCTTCATCAGCGGTTGCAGCTGCGGCAGGTTTTCCTGCGGCAGGGCAAAGACCACCGAGATCGGCGACATCTGGGTCACGCTGAACAGGCCGTTGCTGTCGTTGGTGCGCAGCAGGTTGCCAACGTCCACGTTGCGGATACCGACGCGGCCGGCGACGGGTGAGGTGATACGGGTATAGGACAGGCGCACCCGCTCGGCGTCGATGGTGGCGTCGTTGCCGCGCAAGGTCGCGCGCAGGCGGGCGGCTTCTGCCTCGCTCTGCTCGACCGTCTGCCGGGATATCGAGCCGCGCTGGATCAGCGTCTGGTAGCGCGCCAGGTCCTGCTCGACGATGCGCAATTGCGCCTGGTTGCTCTGCTTGGTGGCTTCGGCCTGCTCCAGCGCGGCCTTGATGGCACGGTCATCGATGGTCGCCAGCAGTTGCCCCTTCTCCACCATCTGCCCCTCCTCGACCAGCAGGGCGGTGAGCTGGCCTTCCACCTGCGGGCGCACCAGCACGCTGGCCAGCGAAGTGACGGTGCCGACGCCATCGATGTTCTGCGTCAGGTCTTCGCGGGCAACGCGCGCCAGGGTCACCGGCACTCCGGCTGCCTGGGCTGCGGCCTGCGGCGCCTCGTGGCGGCCGGCAAAACCCCAGATGCCCGCTCCCAGCGCCGTCACCCCCAGCAACCCTGCTGCCAGCCAAACCCGCCGTTGCCCCTGCATCCCGCTCTCCTGCGTCTGGTTCGGCCACAGCGGCCGCATCCTGGGGTTATAAGCCCACCGTCGGGACCGGATGCTGACCCTTAAATGACAATCCTGTCAGTTTCACCGGCAAGGCCCGTACGACGCGGCCTTGCGCCCAGTGGCGATACGCCAGCGCAAGTTTACGAAGAGCGCCTAGACTCCACACATCCCACATGGAGCGCTGGCGATGCAGCCACCCCGAGGAGCCCTTAGGCTGTTCGCCAGCCCGCTGCGTCTGCGGGCCGGTGTGCTGCTGCTCGCGCTCCTCGCACTGACCGCCGGCGCCGCCTGGAACTTCGACACCATCCTGAAGAATGCCGAACAGCGCTACGGCAACCTCGGCACCGCCAAGACCCGCATCGAGTCCTGGGGCCGGCTCATCCAGGACAGCGAGAACCTCGACGAAAACGCCAAGCTCAAGGCGGTCAACGCCTTCTTCAACGGCGCCCTGGTGTTCACCGACGACCGCACCGTCTGGCACCAGGAGGACTACTGGGCGACACCGGTGGAATCCCTCTACAAGGGCGCCGGCGACTGCGAGGACTACTCCATCGCCAAGTTCGTCACCCTGCGCCGCCTCGGGGTCGCCAGCGACAAGCTGCGCATCACCTACGTCAAGGCGCTGCAACAGAACCAGGCGCACATGGTGCTCACCTACTACGCCTCCCCCACTGCCGAGCCGCTGGTGCTGGACAACCTGATCCCGCAGATCAAACCCGCTTCCCAGCGCAAGGACCTCCTGCCCGTCTACGCCTTCAACGCCGAGGGGCTGTGGCTGCCCGGCCCCGGCGGCGGCAAGCGCACCGGCGACAGCAAGAAGCTGTCGCGCTGGCAGGACCTGTTGACCAAGATGCGCGCCGAGGGCCTGGACCTCGACGAGACGCGATAGGAGAACCCCGGCATGTCATTGCTCAAGCAACTGTTCCTGGCGATCTGCCTGTTCCTCGTGGTGGCCTTCGCCGGCAGCTTCGCCGCCAGCCTGGAAAGCTCCCGCGAGCAGATGATCAGCCAGTTGCGCTCCCACGCCCAGGACGCCGCCACCGCGCTGGGGCTGTCGCTCACCCCACATGTGGACGACCCGGCAATGATCGAGCTGATGGTCAGCTCCATCTTCGATTCCGGCTACTTCGCCACCATCCGCGTAGTCAGCATTCCCGAAGGCAAGGTCATCGTCGAACGCGACAGCGATACGCAGAACCAGCAAGTACCGGCCTGGTTCGCCAAACTGGTCAACCTCAAGGCTCAGGGCGGCGACGCGCTGATCATGCGCGGCTGGGAACAGGCCGCGCGGGTCGAGGTGGTCAGCCATCCGCAGTTCGCCCTGGCCAAGCTGTGGGACGGCGCGCTGGGCAGCCTCGCCTGGCTGCTGGCCTGCGGGCTGGTCAGCGCCATCCTCGGCGGCTGGCTGTTGCGCACCCAGCTCAAGCCGCTGGATCAGATGGTGCAGCAGGCCCACGCCATCACCCGCCGCGAATTCCTCACCCTGCCCAAGGAGCCGCGCACGCCCGAACTCAAGCGCGTGGTGCAGGCGATGAACCAGATGGTCGACAAGCTCAAGGCGCTGTTCGCCGAGGAAGCCACCCGCAGCGAGAAGCTGCGCGAAGAGGCCTACCAGGACAGCCTCTCGGGCCTGGCCAACCGCCGGCTGTTCGATGCACGACTGGACGCGCAACTCTCGCCCAGCGAACAGAACGCCGCCGGTTATCTGCTGCTGCTGCGCCTGAACGACCTCGCCGGGCTCAACCAGCGCCTGGGCGGGCAGCGCACCGACGCGCTGATCCGCGACGTCGCTGAGCTACTGGAGCGTGAGCGGGAGACCCACGGCACTCCGGACTGGCTGGCCGCGCGCAGCCGCGGCGGCGAATTCACCCTGCTCGCTCCAGGCGTCGACAGCGCCAGCGCCGAACTGCTGGCCGACCAGCTCAGCGCCGCCCTGGAAAACCTGCGCGGCACTGGCGCCAGCGACTGCAAACCGGTCGCCCACCTTGGCCTCGCGGCCTTCCGTCCTGGCGAATCCGCCGCCAGCGTGCTGTCCCGCGCGGACCAGGCCCTGGCGCAATCGCAATCCTCACCCGATCGCCCCTGGCAACGCCTGGACAGCTCCGGCGGCCAGCCCGCGCAGGACTCTCGCGCCTGGCGCGAATGGCTCGATGACGCCCTGCAGAAGGGCAAGCTGCAGCTGTGGTTCCAGCCCGTGCGTGCCTGCGCCGAAGGTGGCGAGGTGCTGCACCAGAAGGTCCTCGCGCGGCTGCTCGATCCAAAGGGCGAGGCCATCGCGGCCGGGCAGTTCCTGCCCTGGATCGAACGCTTCGGCTGGTCCGCGCGCTTCGACCTGGCGATGCTCGAACACGCCCTTGCCCACCTCGCCCAGCAACCGGCACCGCTGGCCCTGTCGCTCTCGGCGGAAACCGTGCGCAGCGCCGAGCCGCTGCGCCAGCTCTTCGAAATCCTGCGCGCCCACCCGCAGGAAGCGCAGCTGATGACCCTGGAAGTGGACGAGCGCTACCTGCCGCCACCGGCTGAGCTGGAGAAGCTCGCCCAATCGGTGCAGGAAGTCGGCGCCAAGCTCGGCTTGCAGCACTTCGGCGGGCGCTTCAGCCTGATCGGCAACCTGACCCGCCTGGGCCTGGCGTACCTGAAGATCGACGGCAGCTACATCCGCGCCATCGACCAGGACAACGACAAGCGCCTGTTCATCGAAGCCATGTACCGCGCCTCCAACAGTATCGACCTGCCGCTGATTGCAGAGATGGTGGAAACCGAGGGTGAGCTGCAGGTATTGCGGGAGATGGGGATTGCCGGGGCGATGGGACGGCTGGTCGGGCCGCCGAAACCGTCACAGCGAAATGGGGGGTAGGACGCCGGCCTTGCCGACAGATTTCAGGCAAGGCCCGCGACTTCAGACCCGCTCCGGCGTATCGGTTTGCGTAGGAGCGGACTTCGTCCGCGAGGCTTGGGGTTAGGCGTTTCTGCGCCGCTTCGGCGTGTGCTGAAGGTTTGTGTTTCGCCCCCTCGGGCGACCTACTTTGCCAAACGACGCAAAGTAGGCAAAGGTCTCTGCCCCATCATCCGGCCCCGGCTTCGCCGGGGTTCCCTCGCTCCATCGGAGTGTCAGGGGCACGCCGCGAAGGGCCATCCATGGCCCATCGCGGCTCTCGCGGCATCCATGCCGCTCAACCCCTGAAACTCCGATTCCACTCGGCCTCCTGGAGGGGCGCTCCGGTGAGCGCGGAGGTTTCTCTGGAAGTCGTTGAATCCAGAGCCACAGTGATGCGGTGCGCACGCTTTCAAAGGAAAGGCAGGGGCGCCTTCCCCTTACCGCGAAATCCCTCGCGGAGAAATCCGCGCTGACAGGGATTCACCCGCGGTAGCCGCCAACCTGTAGCAACGAGCCACGCCCGCGATCCGCCGGCAAGGCCGGCGCCAGGCCTGGTTCGCGAGCATGGCTCGCTCCTACAAAAACGGACCGACGTTTCAGTCCTTCTTGCTCTTCTTCGAACTCCCGTAAGCCGCCTCCAGTGCATCGTTGATGGTCTTGAGCACCTTCACCCGCGCATAGCGCTTGTCGTTGGCCTCGATCAGGGTCCAGGGCGCGATCTCGGTGCTGGTGCGATCGACCATGTCCCCCACCGCGTCCACGTACTGATCCCACTTGTCGCGGTTGCGCCAGTCTTCCTCGGTGATCTTGAAGCGCTTGAAGGGAATCGACTCGCGCTCCTTGAAGCGCTCCAGCTGGGTCTCCTGGTCGATGGACAACCAGAACTTCACCAGCACGATACCGTAGTTCGTCAGTTGCTCTTCGAAGTCATTGATCTCCGCATAAGCGCGCAGCCAGTCGGCGTCACTGGCGAAGCCCTCGACCCGCTCCACCAGCACACGCCCATACCAGGAACGGTCGAAGATAGTGAACTGCCGGCGCGCCGGGATGTGCCGCCAGAAGCGCCACAGGTAGGGCTGCGCACGCTCCTCCTCGGTAGGCGCGGCGATCGGCACGATGCGGTATTGCCGCGGGTCCAGCGCGTCGGTGACGCGGCGGATCGCGCCGCCCTTGCCGGCGGCGTCGTTGCCTTCGAACACGGCAATCAGCGAGTGGCTACGGAAACGCTTGTCGCGCATCAGCGTCGCCAGCCGCGCCTGCTCCTTCGCCAGTTGTTCCTTGTACTGGTCCTTGTCCAGCTTCAGGCCAAGGTCCAGCGCATCCAGCAGGCCCTTGTTGTCCAGGCTGGAGACCAGCGGCGCCGCGTGGGGCTGCGGAGTCGGGCGGTCCTTGCGCTTGAGCGCGGCCTGCAGGCTTTCGAGGATGGTGCGGCCAACCGTCAGGCTGCGGTAGCGCTCGTCGGAGCCTTCAACGATGTACCAGGGCGCATAGTCCCGGCTGGTGCGGCGCAGCACGCGCTCGCCATAGCGCACGAACTTGTCGTAGACCTCGCTCTGCTTCCAGTCGATCTCGCTCAACTGCCAGCTGCGCGTCGGGTCATTTTCCAGTGCCTTGAGGCGCTCCTTGAGCTGCTTCTTGGAGAGGTGGAACCAGAATTTGAAGATCAGCGCCCCCTCGTCGGAGTACATCCGCTCGAAGCGCTCGGCATCGTTGATCAGGCCATCGAGCTGGCTGTCCTTGATCTCGCCGGTGACCCGCGCGTAGAGCATCTGGCTGTACCAGTTGCCGAAGAAGATGCCGGTCGTACCCTTGGGCGGCAGGCGGCGCCAGAAGCGCCACTGCGGCGGCCGCGAGAGTTCCTCGTCGGTGGGCAGCAGGAAGCTTTCCACCCGGATCAGCCGCGGGTCCATCCACTCATTGAGCAGCTTGACCGTCTCGCCCTTGCCGGCGCCCTCGATGCCGTTGATCAGGATGATCACCGGGAAGCGCGCCTGCTGCTTGAGCTCGTACTGCGCCTCAAGCAGGGCCTCGCGCAGTACCGCGACTTCCTTCTCGTAGGTTTCCTTGTCGATGGAATGACCGATCTCGGCGGATTCGAACATGCAGCTCTCCTTGATTCGAAGTGAATAAAAGGTAGCGGATGTGACGCAGGCTGTCTGCGCGGCGGATCGGCTAAACTGCCGCCTTCGTATCCCTGCCCTGCCTTCACATGCCAGACATCAGCAGCGCCCAGATCGACTGGGACGAAAACGGCCAGCCCACGTCCCGCCTCTATGACGACGTGTATTTTTCCCCCGTCTCCGGCATCGAGGAGACGCGGCACGTGTTCATCAACGGCAACCGCCTGACCGAACGCTTCGCCGCGCTGCCCGCTGGCGGGCGCCTGTGTATCGGCGAGACCGGCTTTGGTACCGGGCTGAACTTCCTCTGCGCCTGGCAACTGTTCGAGGCGCAGGCCCCGCTCGACGCACGGCTGCACTTCGTCAGCACCGAGAAGTACCCAGTGGCGCTGGACGACCTGCGCCGCGCCCTCGCCCTCTGGCCGGAACTGGCGCACCTGTCGGCACCGCTGCTGGAGCAGTACGTGGCGATCAACCCCGGCTTCCAGCGCTTCGTCTTCGCCGGGGGCCGCGTGGTCCTGACCCTGCTGGTGGGCGACGTGCTGGAAACCCTGCCCGAGCTGGACGCGCGCATCGATGCCTGGTTCCTCGACGGCTTTTCCCCGGCGAAGAACCCGCAGATGTGGAACGACGCGCTCTATGCCCAACTCGCGCGCCTGTCCGCACCGGGCACGACGTTGGCCACCTTCACCAGCGCCGGATTCGTCCGTCGTGGGCTGGGCGCCGCCGGCTTCAAGATTCGTCGCACCCTGGGCTTCGGCAAGAAATGGGAGATGTCCCAGGGCGAATTCATCGGGACCGAACAGCCCGCCAGCAAACCGTGGTATGCGCGCCCTGCCCGTCACGCCGCTGCGCGAGAGGCGCTGGTGATCGGCGGAGGCATGGCCGGTTGTGCCAGCGCCGCCAGTCTCGCCGCGCGCGGCTGGCAGGTGACACTGATCGAACGCCACGCGGGGCTTGCCGAAGAGGCCTCGGGCAATCCCCAGGGCGTGCTCTATCTCAAGCTGTCCGCCCACGGCACCGCGCTGTCGCGGTTGATCGTCAGCGGTTTCGGCCATACGCGCCGGCTGATCCAGCGTTTGCAGAAGGGCGAGGAATGGTCCGATTGCGGCGTGCTGCAACTGGGTT
The DNA here is from genome assembly GCF_057444315.1 of Pseudomonas sp. PVC-3-1. Taxonomy (NCBI): domain Bacteria; kingdom Pseudomonadati; phylum Pseudomonadota; class Gammaproteobacteria; order Pseudomonadales; family Pseudomonadaceae; genus Pseudomonas; species Pseudomonas sp. PVC-3-1. Next base: position 2,723,567 of record NZ_CM172023.1, on the reverse strand, counting down.
TCGATGACGCCGAAAGCCAACGCCAGGCCAAACTGGCCGAAGCCTTCCCGGCCACGTTGCTGCGCCTGCTGGACAAGGCCGAAGCCGAATCCATCGCGGGCGTCGGCCTGCCCGCCGGCGGACTGTTCTACCCCGAGGGCGGTTGGGTGCACCCACCGGCGCTGTGCCGGCACCTCGCCCGGCATCCGAACATCCGTGTACTGACTGGCGAGGAAGTCCGCCTGCAGCGCGAAACCGATGGCTGGAGTGCCTGGAACGGTGATGAAAAGCTCGCCAGCGCGCCCATCGCCATCCTCGCCACCGCGGCTGAAGTGCGCCGATTTGCAGGAGCCCAGACGCTGCCGATGAAGCGCATCCGCGGGCAGATCACGCGCATCCCCGTGACCGCCGACAGCGCGGCGCTGAGTACCGTGGTCTGCGCCGAAGGCTATGTCGCCCCGCCGCGTCACGGCGAGCACACCCTGGGCGCCAGTTTCGAATTCAAACGAGACGACACTGAGCCATCATTGGAAGAACACCTGGGCAACCTCGACCTGCTCGCGGAGATATCCACAGACCTGACCGAGCGCCTGCACATCGCCCAACTCGACCCGGCAACCCTCCAGGGCCGCGCTGCCTTCCGCTGCACTACCCCGGACTACCTGCCACTGGTGGGCCCGCTGGCGGATCGCGATTCCTTTGCTCAGGCTTACGCGGTACTCGGCAAGGATGCGCGCCAGGTGCCGGAAACGCCCTGCCCCTGGCTCGACGGCCTGTACCTGAACAGCGCCCACGGCTCACGCGGGCTGGTCACCGCACCGCTGGCCGGCGAACTGCTGGCAGCCTGGATCGACGACGAACCGCTGCCCGTGCCGCGCGCCGTGGCCGAGGCCTGCCACCCGAACCGTTTCTTCCTGCGCGACGTCGTGCGCGGCCAGAAGAACTCCTGATTACCTCACGGTCCATCGACAGGACCGCGACCAGCCTCCAGAGCGGACCACCGACATGGATGCACTGCTGCTTGAATCCTCCGCCATCGGCCTGATCCTCGGGCTGCTGCTGGGCCTGACCGGCGCCGGCGGTTCGCTGGTGGCCCTGCCGCTGCTGCTCAGCCTGCACCTGCCATTGCACGATGCCATCGGCGTCAGCCTCGGCGCCGTCGCCCTCTCCGCCGCCATTGGCGCAGTGCCGCGCGCCCGGCAGGGCCAGGTGGCCTGGAAGCCGCTGTTCTGGCTGGTGATCACCGGCTGGCCGGGCAATGCCATCGGCCAGTGGCTGGGCAAGTTCGTGCCCGACGCCTGGCTGATCATCGGTTTCTGCCTGCTGGTGCTGTGGTCGGCGTGGCGCATGTGGCAAGGCTCCAGCCAGGCACGTGTGTCCGACCTGCCGACGCGCAATGGGCCGCTGCTGGGGGTCGGGCTCGCGGTGGGAATGCTGTCCGGCCTGATGGGTGTGGGCGGCGGCTTCCTGATCGTGCCGGGGCTGCTGTGGTTCACGCCGCTGTCGATGCTGGCGGCAACCGCGACCTCGATGGCGGTGATCGCGCTGGTGTCAGGTGGCGGCTTCCTGCTCTACCTCACCCACGCACAGCCGCCGCTGCCGTTGCTGGCCTGCCTGGCGGCGGGTGGCGCGCTCGGCGTGCTGTTCGGCAATCGCCTGGCCGTGCGCCTGGGCGGCGCGACATTACAGCGCCTGTTCGCGCTGATGCTGGTGGCAGTCAGCCTGTCGCTGGCTGCGCAGAAGCTCATGAGTTGAGCCTCAGAACTCCTCTTCTTCCTCGGTGCCGCTACCCGGCGTCTCGAACAGCTCGGCGGCGCGCAACAGCCCGGCGAGAATGGCGTGCTGTTCCCACTCCGGCAGCCCGGCAAAGCGCTCCAGGGCGTGCTCGGGCAGCAACGCCGGGCCATGCTTGAGCGCCGTGCGGCCGTCTGCGTCCAGGCTCAGCCACTGCTTGCGCCGGTCATCCTCGTCGCGCCGCCGGCTGAGCAAGCCCTTGCTTTCCAGGCGGGTCAGCGCACTGGAGATGGACGACTGCGATAGCGCCACCTGCCGCGCCAACTGACCGGCGGTCATTTCCCCCTCCAATTCCACCACCTGCAGGATCAACAACTGCAGCGGCGTCAGTTCGCCATCGCGGCCCAAGCTCTTGGAGTGCACTTCCGCTGCCTGCTGCAGGCGCCTCAGGGCCTGCAGCATGGAGAGTGCGTGGGCGTTGCTCATCGAAGCCTTGCTGTCGGTCATCTCAGTCCACCTGCTGCTCCGTCATTTTTCCTCAATGAAATCAAATAGAACTCTCGCCGGATCGATGGGTCATCCCCTAAGGCGTCCGTGAGGCGCCACCCACTTCATCCCCAACGGAGATCCGGTAAGGACATGTGCGGAATAGCAGGAGAGTTACGTTTCGATAAACAGGCTGCGGACCTTGCCGCAGTCGAACGCATCACCCATCACCTGGCCCCACGAGGCCCCGATGCCTGGGGCTTCCACAGCGAAGGGCCGGTGGCCCTGGGGCACCGGCGACTGAAGATCATGGACCTGGCCGAAGCCTCCGGTCAGCCGATGATCGACACTGCGCTGGGCCTGTCGCTGGTGTTCAACGGGGCAATCTACAACTACCCCGAACTGCGCGGCGAGCTGGAAGCCCTTGGGTACCGCTTCTTTTCCGGAGGCGATACCGAAGTACTCCTCAAGGGATACCACGCCTGGGGTGAACAACTATTGCCACGCCTCAATGGCATGTTCGCCTTTGCCATCTGGGAACGCGACAAACGGCGCCTGTTCATCGCCCGCGACCGCCTCGGCATCAAGCCGCTGTACCTGTCGCAGACCGGCAAGCGCCTGCGCTTCGCCTCCAGCCTGCCGGCCCTGCTCAAGGGCGGTGACATCAACCCGGCGCTGGATCCGGTGGCGCTCAATCACTACCTGAACTTCCACGCCGTGGTGCCCGCGCCGCGCACCCTGCTGGCGGAGGTGCAGAAGCTGCCACCGGCCACCTGGATGACCATCGACGCCGAAGGCCACGCCGAGCGCCAGCGCTGGTGGACCCTGGACTACGGCCCGCTGCCGGACGAGCGCGAGCTGACCCTGGACGATTGGGAAGACCGCCTGCTGACCAGCCTGCGCGATGCCGTAAGCGTGCGCCAGCGCGCCGCCCGCGAGGTCGGCGTGCTGCTTTCCGGCGGCGTCGACTCCAGTCTGCTGGTCGGTCTGCTGCACGAGGCCGGCGTCGAGGACCTGCTGACCTTCTCCATCGGCTTCGAGGACGCTGGCGGCGAGCGCGGCGATGAATTCCAGTACTCGGACCTGATTGCCAAGCGCTACGGCACCCGCCACCACCAGTTGCGCATCGACGAGAACGAAGTCATCTCGCAACTGCCGGCGGCCTTCCGCGCCATGAGCGAACCGATGGTCAGCCATGACTGCATCGCCTTCTACCTGCTTTCGCGGGAAGTATCGAAACACTGCAAGGTGGTGCAGAGCGGCCAGGGTGCCGACGAGCTCTTCGCCGGCTACCACTGGTACCCGAAAGTGGCCGGCGCGAAGGACCCATTGCAGGCCTATCGCGCCGCCTTCTTCGACCGCACTCACGGCGAGTACCTGGACACCGTGCGCGAAGCCCTGCGGGTAGAAGACGTGGCCAGCGAGTTCGTCCGCGAGCACTTCGCCCAGCCCGGCGCCCAGGACCCGGTGGACAAGGCGCTGCGCCTGGACAGCACCATCATGCTGGTGGACGACCCGGTCAAGCGCGTGGACAACATGACCATGGCCTGGGGCCTGGAGGCCCGCGTGCCGTTCCTCGACTACCGCGTGGCGGAACTGTCGGCACGCATTCCGTCGCGCTTCAAGCTTGGCGACGGCGGCAAGCAGGTGCTCAAGGCGGCCGCGCGCAAGGTCATCCCCAGCGAAGTGATCGACCGGCCCAAGGGTTATTTCCCGGTGCCGGGCCTCAAGCACTTGCAAGGCAATACCCGCGCCTGGGTCAGCGAACTGCTGCTGGACCCGAGCCAGGACCGGGGGCTGTTCGAGACGGCAATGTTCGACCGCCTGCTCAGCGACCCGGCGACCGACCTCACCCCGCTGCGTGGTTCCAAGTTGTGGCAGTTGGCGGCCCTCAACCTCTGGCTGACGGAACAAGGCCTCTAGAGCCCGGCGGCGTCGGGTACGACGCCGCCTTTCCCTTCAGCCCAGGACAGATGCCTTATCAGGGAGCGCAAGATGAAACCCCATTCCAACCTGCCCCATCCGCACAACCAGCGGCTGCTGCGCGGCCAGACCCCGACCTACGAACGGCTGCAGGCGCGCTTTGCCGGTGATCACACAGAGAGCCACGGCCCCCTGATCCTGCAATGCGGCTGGGGGCGCCTGCTGATCGGCCACACCTTCTCCAGCCCCGACAAGCTCGCTGCCGAGTTGCTCAACGAACAGCCCGGCGAACGCGACATCGCCCTCTACGTCGCCGCGCCGCAGCAGGTGTTGGCCCATGCCCCGCAGCAGCTCTTTCTCGATCCGTCCGACGCACTGCGCCTGTGGTTCACCGACTACCGTCCGGCACGCCGGCCCTTCCGTGGCTTCCGCATCCGCCGCGTACACAGCGATGACGACTGGGCGGCGATCAATCGCCTGTACCTCTCGCGTGGCATGCTGCCGGTCGATCCGTCCAACGTCACCCCGCGCCACCAGGGCGGCCCGGCCTACTGGCTCGCCGAAGACGCCGAGACCGGCACGGTGATCGGCACCGTCATGGGCATCAATCACGCCAAGGCCTTCCGCGACCCGGAAGGCGGCTCCAGCCTCTGGTGCCTGGCGGTGGACCCGCAGTCCAGCCGCCCCGGCGTCGGCGAGGCGCTGGTGCGCCACCTGATCGAGCACTTCATGAGTCGCGGCCTGGCGTATCTGGACCTGTCGGTGCTGCACGGCAACCAGCAGGCCAAGTCGCTGTATCGCAAGCTGCGCTTCCGCGAGCTGCCGACCTTTGCGGTGAAGTGCAAGAACGGCATCAACCAGTCGCTGTTCCTCGGTCCCGGCCCGGAGGAAGGCCTCAACCCGTACGCCAAGATCATCGTCGACGAATCCCATCGGCGTGGCATCGAGGTGCAGGTACAGGACGCCGACGCCGGCCTCTTCACCCTCACCCAGGGCGGCCGGCGCATCCGCTGCCGGGAGTCGCTGTGCGACCTCACCAGCGCGGTGAGCATGAGCCTGTGCCAGGACAAGACCCTCACCCACCGCGCCCTCGAACGGGCCGGCCTGCGTCAACCGCAGCAGCGCCTGGCGGGCAGCGCGGAGGACAACGCCGCCTTCCTCGCTGAACACCGCGCGCTGGTGGTCAAGCCAGTGGACGGCGAACAGGGCCAGGGCGTCGCCGTGGACCTGCGCACGCCGGAGGAGGTGGAGAACGCGATCGTCCACGCGCAGCAGTTCGACACCCGCGTCATTCTCGAGAGCTACCATCCCGGCCAGGACCTGCGCATCGTGGTGATCGGCTACGAAGTGGTGGCCGCCGCCATTCGCCGGCCTGCCGAGGTGATCGGCGATGGCCGGCACAGCATCCGCAAGCTGATCGAGGCCCAGAGCCGTCGACGCCAGGCCGCTACCGACGGCGAGAGCCGCATTCCGCTGGATGGCGAGACCGAACGCACGCTGAGCGCAGCCGGCTTCGGTTACGACGACGTGCTGCCCAGTGGCCAGCGCCTGGCCGTACGCCGCACCGCGAACCTGCACACCGGCGGCACCCTGGAAGACGTCACCGAGCGCCTGCACCCGGCGCTGGCCGACGCTGCCATCCGAGCAGCGCGGGCGCTGGAGATTCCGGTCACCGGCCTCGACTTGCTGGTCACCGAGGCCGACCAGGCGGACTACGTGATCATCGAAGCCAACGAGCGGCCGGGCCTGGCCAATCACGAGCCGCAGCCTGTCGCCGAGCGCTTCGTCGACCTGCTCTTCCCGCTCAGCCGCGAATTGCTGCACCGCGATAATCGTGACCAGCCACACCCCAACGTGGAGGCCCCGGCATGACCCAACTGCCACAACCCGACCTGAATTATCTGCAACGCGTGTTGCTGGAAATGCTCGCCATCCCCAGCCCCACCGGTTTCACCGATACCATCGTGCGCTACGTTGCGGAGCGGCTGGAAGAAATCGGCGTGCCGTTCGAGATGACCCGCCGCGGGACCATCCGCGCGACCCTCCTGGGCCGGCGCAAGAGCCCGGACCGCGCGGTCTCGGCGCACCTGGACACCATTGGCGCGATCGTCCGCGAGATCAAGCCCAATGGCCGTCTGGCACTGGCGCCGGTGGGCTGCTGGTCGAGCCGTTTCGCCGAGGGCAGCCGAGTCACGGTGTTCTGCGAGAACGGCGTGTTCCGCGGCAGCGTGCTGCCATTGATGGCATCCGGGCACGCCTTCAACACTGCGGTGGATACCCTGCCGATCAGTTGGGACCACGTCGAGTTGCGCCTGGACACCTACACCGCCAGCCGCGCCGACAGCGAATCCATCGGCGTGGCCATCGGCGATTTCGTCGCCTTCGACCCTCTGCCGGAGTTCACCGAGAGCGGCCACATCAGCGCCCGCCATCTGGATGACAAGGCCGGCGTCGCTGCGCTGCTGGCTTCGCTCAAGGCTATCGTCGAAGCCGGCCAGGTGCCGCCCATCGACTGCCATCCGCTGTTTACCATCACCGAGGAGATCGGCTCGGGCGCGGCCGGCGCACTGCCCTGGGACGTGAGCGAATTCGTTGGTATCGACATCGCCCCAGTGGCCGAGGGACAGAACTCCAGCGAGCATGCGGTGAGCGTGGCGTTGCAGGACTCCGGCGGGCCTTACGATTTCCATCTTTCGCGCCACCTGCTGCGCCTGGCCGAACGCCACGAGGTTGCCGTGCGGCGGGACCTGTTCCGCTACTACCACAGCGATGCGCAGTCAGCGATCACCGCCGGCCATGACATCCGCACCGCCCTGCTGGCCTTCGGTTGCGACGCCACCCACGGCTATGAGCGCACCCATATCGACAGCCTGGCCGCCCTGGCCAAACTGCTGACCGCCTACATGCTCAGCCCGCCAGTGTTCGACAGCGATGCTGAGCCCAGCGAAGGTGCGCTGGAGCGCTTCAGCAAACAGTTGGAGCATCCCGTGCACATGGAAAGCACCACCCATGTGCCGCCAGTGGACGACCTGATCGACAGTGGCGACGGAGCTGACAAGGGCAAGGACGCCGACAAGCGCAAGAAGTGAAGCTGCACTCAGCGCAGCGCGGGACTACAATCCCGCGCTGCGATTTCGAGTACGATTCACGAGTAGCCAGCCATGCTGATTCCCTTCGAGCTCATCGAAGCCGACACCCTCAACAACCTGCTGGAAGATTTCGTCACCCGCGAAGGCACCGACAACGGCGATGACACGCCGCTGGACGTACGCGTGGAGCGCGCGCGCCATGCGCTCAAGCGCGGCGAAGCGGTGATCGTCTTCGATCCGGAAAGCCAGCAGTGCCAACTGATGCTGAAAAGCGAAGTGCCCAAAGAGTGGCTGGAGGACTGAGTGACGGCTTTTCGTAGGAGCGAGCTTGCTCGCGAACTCTGCGCCAGTCGATTGCTCCCGCATCGCCTGGTAATCCGGTTCGCGAGCTAGCTCGCTCCTACAGATTGCGGCGCAACGCCGATGCCAAGCGGATCAGTAGAGCAGAAGGCATAACGCCACAGGCGTTATCCGCCGAACTCGACCCACCGGCGAAACATCAAGGCGCGAGCCTGGGCCCCAGCAGCACCACGCTGGCGCCAATCACGCAGAGTGCCACGCCGACCCAGTCGCTCCACAGCGGGCGACTCTTCTCGACGAAGGCCAGCCAGAACAGCGACGCAGCGACGTAGATACCGCCGTACGCAGCATAGGCGCGCCCGGCATAGTTCGCCTCGACGCGGGTGAGCAGCAGGGCGAAGACCGTCAGGCTGAGCAGGCCGGGAATGATCCACAGGGCGCTCTTGTCCAGCCGCAGCCAGAGGTAAAAGGCGTAGCAGCCGGCGATCTCGCAGAACGCGGCGAGGACGAACCAGAGGTAATTGATCATGGGGTTCTTTCCGTAACGGGCAGTGCGCTGGTCAGCCGCGCAGGCCGCCCTCGCGTTCCCAGGCGCAGCGCACTTTCAGTTCGCCTTCGCGCGGGCTGTGGAAGCCGTTCTCGGATTCCCAGCGGAAGGTATGGCTGCCGTTGACTTCAGTTTCCAGGTGCACCACCGCGCTGGCCCAGTACAGACGGCGCAGCAGGGCTTCGAACTGTTCGACCCAGAGTTTCCACTCGTACTCGATGGTCTGGTAGCTGGCGCCGAAATGGATCACCTGCGACTGGTACAGGCCCGCGCCTTCGGTCTCGCAGCGGCTGAACATCTCGCGGCCAAGGAACGGCCAGGCCTCGCCCATGGGCAGACTGTCGAGCACCTTGCGGTTGGCGGCGCGGCGCAGGCGGCGCTCCATCGAGTCGCCGGGCCAGTCGCGGATGCAACCATAGACGATGGATTCAGAGTGCAAGCGGGTTCTTCCTTCAATGGCACCGGAGCCTTCTAACACAGGCCTGACGATGCGCAAAGCACGAATCCCAAGCGTTGGGCGGTAGCCCGAAAAAGCAAAAGCCCCGCGAAATAAGCGGGGCTTTCACCGGGGTCCAACGTACATCAGCCAGGCAGGCCGGTGACTAAAACTAACCCTTTGCACCGGCCTGGGCAAGCCCTGTCTTTCAGTGCACTGAAAGGGGGCAAATTCCTGGTTCAGAACCTGCTTTACGATCTTGCGAGCCAGAAGAGCGGAACAAGGCGAGGGCAGCTGAGAAAGCGGAGTGGACACGCAGTCCATGAACATTTCTCAGCGGCACTCAACGCCGTTATGCCGACGCGCAGCAGATCGTAATCAGGTTCTCAGGTCAGGCTGCGGCGCTTGGCCTGCATCTTCTCCGCCATCTTCGCCATCTCGTCGTAGATCGCCTGCGGGTTCTGCTGCTTGATCTGCCAGGCCATGCGGCCCTGCTCGTGGGGCAGAATCATGAAGACGTCGCGGGCCACTTCCTGGTGGATGTAGTCGGCAATGTCGGCGGCGCTGATCGGCGAGCTTTCCAGCAGTTTCCCGACCTGGGTCTTCATTTCCGGGCTCGGGCCGCGGAAGGAGTCCAGCAGGTTGGTCTGGAAGAACGACGGGCAGACCACGTGGACCTTCACGTCCACCAGGCTGAGGTCGGCCAGCAGGCTTTCCGACAGCGCTACCACGCCGGCCTTGGCCACGTTGTAGTTGCTCATCGCCGGGCCCTGCATCAGAGCGGCCATGGAGGCGATGTTGATGATGCGCCCTTTGCTCTTTTCCAGTAGCGGCAGGAAGGCCTTGCAGCCCTTGACCACGCCCATCAGGTTGATCGAGATCTGCCAGTCCCAGTCTTCCAGCGACAGTTCGCTGAAGAAACCGCCGGAAGCGACGCCGGCGTTGTTGACGATGATGTCGATGCCGCCGAATTTCTCTTCGCAGGACTGCGCCAGTTGGGTCAGCTGACTGTAGTCGCGCACGTCGCAGCGCTGGGTGAAGCCGTCACCGCCGGCCTCGCGCACCAGCTTCAGAGTTTCCTGCAGGCCTGCTTCGTTGACATCGGCCAGCGCCAGCTTCCAGCCCTCGCGGGCCCAGCGCAGGGCGATTTCGCGTCCGAGGCCGGAACCGGCGCCGGTGATCATGATGCGATTTTGCATAGGGGAGGTCTGCCTTTTCTTGTCTTGTTCGGGACGGAGGATCGACAACGCTTTGTCGACGACTGTGGCCCGAAGTGTAACCAAGGCTTTCCGCTTCCAGCGGCGAAATCAGGGCGCTGAATGCCCCTGGCAAACCGCCGGCGCACTAGCGCTTCGCGGGCTGCGCGCTCAGGCCTGGAGGAGCACGCAGAGCTTGCCCAGCACCAGGGCGATACCGGCGGAGACGAGCAGATGAGCAGCGCAGTTGATGCGTTCGCGTTTGAACTGGGCGAAGCCGCTGATGCGGTAGCGCAGCATGAAGATGCCCAGCGCAACGGGAAGGGCCGGGCCGAGGAAGGCGAACTGCCAATAGCGGTCAGAGTTGACCACCGGGTCCAGGGTCATGGCTTCGGCCAGCGGCGGCAGGCCCAGCCCGCACTGGACGAGCAACCACACCACGCCCAGCACAACCAGTACAACGCCCAGCATCCCCAAGACTCCCTGATGGCAAAGGCCCAGTATGTTATTACAGGCATCTGCGACGGGGTGTGCGACGAATCACCCTGTGGCGTATCGGCGCTGTGACGAAGAGGGGCATCGCCGGAGCGAGCGTCGAACACTTACCGACAGAGACCCCTGCTCGGCGGAGCAGCGCCTGTAGGAGCGAGCTTGCTCGCGAACCCACCCAACGCCGGAGCCGTCGAGGAATCTGCTCGCGAGCAAGCTCGCTCCTACAAGATCCAGAGCCGCTCTGCGGGCCCTGGCTGGGCAGCGGAAACGCCGAAGGCACGAACTCGCAGAAGAAGACAGTCGCTCCTACGCAGGCCGAATGCCTGGAGCTTGCGCAGGAGCGAGCTCATCCGCGATGGCCCTGACGCAACTTGCGTCAGATCCGCCCGAGCAACAACAACACCAGCAGCACGACCAGCACCACACCGATGATGCCGGAGGGGCCGTAACCCCAGTTGCGCGAGTGGGGGAAGACCGGCAGGCCGCCGATCAGCATCAAGATCAGGATGATCAACAGGATGGTCCCGAGTCCCATATCGTCTCTCCTCTTTCAGTCGACGAGGGGCGATGGCTCGCGGTAGTGCGATGGGCCAGCGCTTGTAAATTCCGACCGGGCCCGCGCATGGAAGATTCAAAGAATCTGCACGCGCCTGTAATCAGCTGAGGTCGCGGGGCAGCGAGCCCTTGCGCAAACGCAGAAACATCAGCGCGGCAGTGCGTGCGTCGCCGATGGCGGTGTGGCGGCCTTCAATGGGGATTTCCAGGTTGCGCGCCAGGGTGTCGAAGCGCAGGTCCAGGTGCAGGTCGGGGAAGCGCCGGCTCATCTTTCGATGGTAGATCTCCGAGACTTCCACGCGGGGGTTGTCCAGCCGCGCTCCCAACTGCTCGCGCAAATGCCGGCGCAGCACGGCAACGTCGAACGACAGGTAGTAGCCCAACAGCGGACGATCCGCGATGAATGCCTGCACCTGGCGCAGCGCCTCCGCCAACGGCAGTTGGCCTTCCAGATCAGCACGGCGCAGCTTGTGGATGCGGATGGATTCGCCGTCCAGCGACGGCGGCGGTTCCACCAGCAGCTCCAGGCGCTCGCCGAGGATCAGCTTGCCGCGCCGGATCACCACCGCGCCGATGCTGAGGATATCGGCCTTGCGCGGGTCGAGGCTGGTAGTTTCCAGGTCCAGCGAGACCAACTCTTCCGCTTCCGCCGGATCGTGTCGCCACCAGTAGAGGCGGCGACGCCAGGCAGACCAGTGCTGATCGGGAGCAACGACGCAGGCGTTCATCGGGTCTCCAGGTGGAATTGGCGGGTCAGGCTCTGCTTGAACTTCTTCACCGTGTGCAGCCCGAAGCGCAGCAGATCGCGCTCGTGGCGGCTCAGGCGCGACACGTCGAGACCCTGCACGCGGCCGTCACGCTGGCCGTCCAACTGCTGGCGCAGTCGCAGTTGGAGGAACAGCTCGAAGGATTCGACCAGGTTGTCGACCAGCGACTCATCCAGCACGCCGAGCGCCTTCAGGGCGGCGAGGCGGCCGAGGGTGCCACGCTCCTCCAGCCCTTCACGCACGGCCAGCACGCGGGCGCCGTGGACGATAGGGAAGAGGCCACCGCGCTTCACATCCAGGTGCGCGTCATGGGTCTTCAGTTGGCCGAGGAAGGTCAGCGGCGTGTCGAATTGCAGCGCCGGCAGGGCGAGATCGCTCATCCAGCGACTGCTGTCACCTGCCAGCCCTGCGAGACATTCGCGCAGGCCGTCGAACAGGTGACGGCTGCCCGCCACCGGCCAGGCATCAGCGAGTATCGACAGGCGCATCAGTTGCTCCGGCCGGCCCAGCAAGGGCAGCTCGCGCAATTCGCGCTGCCACTCCGACAACGGCTTGCACCATTCCGGCCGGCTGGCCATTACGCCACCAGGGCATGGCGGGTAGCCGAACTCCAGCAGCGCGGCTGAGAAGCGTTGCATCAGCAAAAGGCCTTGCTCCACCGGCAGGCCGTCGTCGAGGATCAGGGCGTTGTCCTGATCGGTTTTCAGCAATTGTTCCGCGCGGCCTTCGCTGCCCATTACCAGCAGGCAGCAGCGGCCGCGCAATACCGGCGGCACCTGCAGTTCGAACAGGCGCTCGAGCAACTGCTCATTGAGTGCGCTGACCAGTTGCATGATGAAGCGCAGGCGAATGCCATTGCCCGCCAGGGTCGCGATCAGGGTGTGCAGCGTCTCTGCCGCCGCGCGCAGTTCCGCCTCGCTTTCGGCGCGGGCGATACGCAGCGCCAGCACATGGGAATGAGTGGAGAACAGACTGAGCACCTGGGTCAGGTGCAGCAGGCCGACTACCCTGCCCTCCTCGCACACCGCCACGCGCTCGATGCGCTGTCGGGTCATGAGGATCATCGCGTCGAAGAGAAAGTCGCCCAACTCGACGTGGCTCAGCGGGCGGTGCGCCAGCGGGCCGATGGGTTGCGCCTCGCTGAAGCCATCGCGGAAGTGCGCGGTCATCAGGTCGGTGCGCGTGACGATACCCAGGGCGCCGTCCTCGCGTACCAGCAAGGCGTCCGCGCCACGGCTGAGTTGCAGGCGGGCAGCGTCGCCCAGCGGCAGCGTGGGTTCCACCTCGATCGCTGGCAACAAATGTTCGGCGGCGATGCGGGTGAGGATGAATTCGGCCAGGTTCTGCCCGTCGCGGCGTTCCAATTGGCGCTTGCTGGCGAGGTCCGCGCGGAAAAAGCGGGCGAACTGCGGGTTGTCGGCGCAGAGCTGGTGGAACACCGCCGCTGGCAGTTCGTAGACGATGCTCTCTTCCACCGCCTGGTAGCGGTGCTTGCTACTGCCGGAGAACAGCCCGCGCACGTCAAACAGGTCTTCGGCGCCGTAGTGGGCGAACAGCTTGCCGTCCTCGCCACGCTCTTCGATCACGCCCTTCATCAGCACGAACAGGCAGGGCACCGGCGCGCCGGCTTCGAGCAGCACTTCGTCGACCGTGTAATAGCCCACACTCAGCGCGTCGCGCAGCTGTTCGCGCTCCAGCGGGCGAAGCTGGTCGAAGGGTGGCGAGGCGAAGTTGAAATCGTCGGACATCCGTTATCCATCCCTTTCGAAAAAAGCAGGGCCGGAGGTGTTTCCACCCCCGGCCCCGGCAGGTTAGCTCAGGCTATCAGTGGGCAGCAGCGCCACTGGCCCCCAGGCCGGTCTGCGAACGGATGAACTGCGGGAAGAAGCGTGCGCGCTCTTCGTCGGCAGCGGTGGACTTGTCGGTGATGGAGAAGAACCAGATACCGATGAAGGCCACGGCCATGGAGAACAGCGCCGGGTATTCGAACGGATAGATGGGCTTCTCGTGGCCGAGGATCTGCACCCAGATGGTCGGGCCGAGGATCATCAGCACGACGGCGGTGATCAGGCCCATCCAGCCACCGATCTTCGCGCCACGGGTGGTCAGCTTCTTCCAGTACATGGAGAGCAGCAGCACCGGGAAGTTGCAGCTGGCGGCAATGGAGAAGGCCAGGCCGACCATGAAGGCGATGTTCTGCTTCTCGAACAGGATGCCGAGCACGATCGCGACCACGCCCAGGCATACGGTGGTGATCTTCGAGACGCGCAGCTCATCCTTCTCGTTGGCCTTGCCGCCCTTCAGCACGCTGGCGTACAGGTCGTGGGAAACGGCCGAAGCGCCGGCCAGGGTCAGGCCCGCAACCACCGCGAGGATGGTGGCGAAGGCCACGGCAGAGATGAAGCCCAGGAACAGGCTGCCGCCTACGGCGTCGGCCAGGTGCACGGCGGCCATGTTGTTGCCGCCCAGCAGCGCGCCGGTGGCGTCCTTGAAGTCAGGATTGGTGCTGACCAGCAGGATCGCGCCGAAGCCGATGATGAAGGTCAGGATGTAGAAGTAGCCGATGAAGCCGGTAGCGAAGAACACCGACTTGCGGGCTTCCTTGGCGTCACTGACGGTGAAGAAGCGCATCAGGATGTGCGGCAGGCCAGCGGTACCGAACATCAGCGCGAAGCCCAGGGAGAACGCGGAGATCGGGTCCTTCACCAGGCCGCCGGGGCTCATGATCGACTCGCCCTTCGGGTGAACCTTGATGGCTTCGGAGAACAGGGTGCTGATGTCGAAGTTGACGTGCTTGAGCACCATGATCGCCATGAAGGTGGCGCCCGAGAGCAGCAGCACAGCCTTGATGATCTGCACCCAGGTGGTGGCGAGCATGCCGCCGAACAGCACGTAGAGCACCATCAGGATACCGACCAGCACAACCGCGACGTGGTAGTTCAGGCCGAACAGCAGCTCGATCAGCTTGCCAGCGCCGACCATCTGCGCGATCAGGTAGAAGGCCACGACTACCAGCGAACCGCAGGCGGACAAGGTACGGATATCCTTCTGCTTCAGGCGGTAGGACGCCACGTCAGCGAAGGTGTACTTGCCCAGGTTGCGCAGGCGCTCGGCGATCAGGAAGAGGATGATCGGCCAGCCGACAAGGAAGCCGATGGAGTAGATCAGGCCGTCGTAGCCCGACGTGAAAACCAGCGCGGAAATACCCAGGAAGGACGCGGCGGACATGTAGTCGCCGGCGATCGCCAGGCCGTTCTGGAACCCGGTGATGCTGCCACCGGCGGTGTAGAAGTCAGCGGCGGATTTGCTGCGCTTGGAGGCCCAGTAAGTGATGCACAGGGTCAGGCCGACGAAGGCGACGAACATGACGATGGCGGAGACGTTCAGCGGCTGGCGCTGCACTTCTCCGGTAAGGGCGTCAGCCCAGAGTGCGGGAGCGAACGCGGCCAACGCGAGCGCCGCAGAAATTCGGCCTTTCATTGCTGGGCCTCCTTGAGGATTTCCTGGTTGAGGCGGTCGAATTCACCGTTCGCCCGGCGCACGTAGATGCCGGTGAGCACGAAGGCCGAGAGGATCAGCCCGACGCCCATGGGGATGCCCCAGGTGACGGACGAATCGGCACTGATCTTCGTACCCAGCAACTGCGGCTGGAAGGCGATGAGCAGGATGAAGACCACGTACAGGCCCAACATGACCGAAGAGAGCAGCCAGGCGAATCGCTCGCGCTTGGCCACCAATTCCTTGAAGCGCGGATTGGTATCAATCCGCTGGTAGATGCTGTCGTTCATTTTGTTCTTGTCCTCACAGCGGGGATGACGCGGATGTCGTCGATCCCTAATTTATTTGAGCGCTGCAAGGGCTCCAGACGACTTTAGTCGTAGCGTTGCGCCACGATGTGCGAACAAGCCCGGAATAGACGCTTCGGCATAAAAAAATCCCCCGCGAACGATAAGGTTCGCGGGGGATTTTTCTATCTCTGGCTAGGGTGCGATGCTGGCGATCACAGCCATTCCTTCACACGGTCCGGGTGCGCTTCGACCCACTTCTTGGCGGCCACGTCCGGCTTCTCGCCATTCTGCACCGCGAGCATCACTTCGCCGATTTCCTGGCCGTCCTTCCACTGGAACTTCTTCAGGAAGGCCCAGACTTCCGGCGCTTTCTTCTCCAGCGCCGGGTTGGCGACGCTGTCGACGTGCTCCTCGTCGCCGTAGACCTTTTTCGGGTCTTCAAGGAACTTCAGCTTCCACTTGGCGAACATCCAGTGCGGAATCCAGCCGGTGACGGCGATGGCCTTCTTGTCGTTCTCCGCACGAGTCAGCTCGGCGATCATGCCGCTGCCGGAACTGGCCACCAGCTTGTAGTCCAGGCCGTAGTCCTTGATCGCCTGGTCGGTCTTGAGCATCACCCCGGCACCGGCATCGATACCGACGATGCGACCGCCGAAATCATCCTTCTGCGCCTTGAGGTCCTCGATGCTGTTGGCTTTCACGTACTCGGGCACGATCAGGCCGATCTTCGCGCCCGGGTAGTTCACGCCCAGGTTGGTGACCTTGTCCTTCATTTTCTCGTAGTAGGCGCCGTGGGTGACCGGCAGCCAGGCCGAAAGCATGGCGTCGAGCTTGCCGCGCGCCACGCCCTGCCACATGATCCCGGCGGCAACCGGCATCAGCTTGACCTGGTAGCCGAGCTTCTCGCGCATGATCTCGGCGGCGACGTGGGTGGTCGCCACGCTGTCCGACCAGCCATCCACGTAACCAATGGTGATTTCCGGCTTGGCCGCCGCACCGGCCAGCCCGGCCGCGGCCGATAACACCAGCCCTGCGCCCAGGCCCAACAGGCGTCGCATCATTGTCATGGTTTTCTCCCCGTGATTTTTCGTTGCAGCGTCCGGGCGGACCCGGCGCCATTCGCGGTCTTGGCCGCCCTTTCATGATCGGCGCACGCTGCTGGCGAACTGCTCTGAGAGCGACGCCAAACGGTCCGATCCACGACAGAATCCACCCATCCACGACCACGCGATTCCATCCGCGACCAAGGTGGCCGGCCTATCGCCTCCATACAGAGGCTCGATTACCCAGCGATGTTCCTCCGCAGTAGTCTTTCAACAACGGAGAATCATTCTCACCTTGAGGACCGCCGCCATGCTCAAGACCGTCACCTTCACCCTGATGCACTTCGCCATCGCCTTCAGCGTCGCCTACGCGCTGACCGGCAGCATCACCGTGGGCGGGCTGGTGGCCATCGTCGAACCGCTGTGCAACGCGGTGGGCTTCCACTTCCACGAGAAGTTCTGGAAGCGCATCGAGGGCAACACGGCGCAGCCGACGCACAATTGGATTCATCGCCACGCCTGAGTCCCCGCGCGGGCACTGACGGCGGCGAGCAGCGTTGCTAAGATGCGCGCCTCGCCACGGTTCGCGTGTCCCCATGCCACAGTCCTCGCGCTTTCCGCTCCTCCCCTACTGCCTCGCTCTGCTGCTCGCCTTCATCGCCCTTGCCGGGCTCTGGTACGGCCTGGGCAAACCGGTAACCCTGCCTGACGCGGCCACGCCTACGCATAAGCTGCAGTGCGCGTCCTACAGTCCGTTCGCCAAGGATCAGTCGCCGTTCGACCAGCCCTTCGTCCTGCGCCCAGAGCAGATGGACGCCGACCTGGCGCTGCTGGCGACGCGTTTCGAGTGCGTGCGCACCTATTCCATGACCGGCCTGGAAGGCATCCCGGCGCTGGCGCGCAAGCACGGCCTGAAGCTGATGCTCGGCGCCTGGGTGAACGCCAATCCGGTGGATACCGAGCGTGAGGTCGAGGCATTGATCAAGGCCGCCAACCAATACCCGGACGTGGTCCAGGCGGTGATCGTCGGCAACGAGACGCTGCTGCGCAAGGAAGTCACCGGGCGCTACCTGGCCGGACTTATCCACAAGGTGAAGGCCCAGGTGCGCCAGCCGGTGACCTACGCCGACGTTTGGGAGTTCTGGCATCAGCACCCGGAAATCGCCCCGGCGGTGGACTTTGTCACCATCCACCTGCTGCCCTACTGGGAAGACAATCCACGCGGCATCGACGATGCCCTCGCCCATGTGGCGAAGATTCGCGAGGACTTCGGCCACGAGTTCGCGCCCAAGGACATCCTCATCGGCGAGACTGGGTGGCCCAGCGAGGGACGTCAGCGCGAGACGGCCCTGCCCAGCCGCGTCAACGAGGCGCGCTTCATCCGCGGCTTCGTGCACATGGCCGAGGAGAAAGGCTGGCGCTACAACCTGATCGAGGCCTTCGACCAACCCTGGAAACGCCAGAGCGAAGGCGCGGTGGGTGGCTACTGGGGCTTGTTCAGCGCGGACCGCGAAGAAAAAGGCGTGCTCGCCGGGCCGGTCAGCAACCTGCCCGGCTGGCCGCTGTGGCTCGGGCTTTCCGGCGTGATCCTGCTTGTCGGGCTGCTTGTCGGCGGCCGCCCCACGTCTGTCCGCAGTGCCTTCCTGCTGCCCCTGGCCGGCGCGATGGGCGCAGGCTGCATCGGCCTGTGGCTGGAGCTGTCGGTGATCACCAGCCGCTTCTGGGGCGAGTGGCTCTGGGCGGCAGCGCTTACCGCTCTCAACCTGCTGGTACTGCTGCACATCAGCCTGGCGCTGTCGGCCCGCGAGGACTGGCGCGCCAGGGCTTTCGACTGGATGGAGCAGCGCGCCGGCCTGTGGCTGGCCGCCGCCGGTTTCGCCGGCGCGGTGCTGATGCTCGGGATGGTCTTCGATGCGCGCTATCGCAGCTTTCCCAGCGCGGCCTTGCTGTTCCCCGCGCTGGCCTACCTGTGCCGGCCAGTGTCGGCACCACGCAGGGAGGCACTGTTGCTCTCGCTGATCATCGCCGTCGGGATTCCGGCACAGCTGGCGCAGGAAGGGTTGAGCAATCTTCAGGCATTGGGTTGGGCGGCGGTGAGCCTGCTCCTGCTCGGCGCGCTGTTACGCGGACTGCGCCAGACAGAGCGAAAGACCTGATTCAGCGGGCCGAGGCGCGCACCAGACGCAGCCCGGCCAGTACCACCGCGAACACCGCGAGCCCGGCGTTGTACAGCACCAGCGCCGGCAGCGTAACGAGCATTGCCAGCACAGCCAGCCACCAACCCGCCTGACGCGGCACGAAGAAGGCCAGCAGCGCCAGCCCCAGCGCCAGCTTGCCGAACACACCGAAATGGATCGCCCAGCCCAGCTGTGAGCGCACGCCGCACTGCCAGCGCGCGGCCTCGTCGGCGCAGACTCCAACCCAGCGGCCGTCTTCCATCAACCCGAAACGCACGCCATAGCTGGCGGCCAGCCAGAGCGCCAGGGCGAGCAGCAGAAGGATCACGGGCAAAAAACGACGGGACATGGCGCCACTACTCCGGGCAGGCGGAAAACCGGAGCCCAGCATAACCAGCGCAAGGGCTGATGCAAGGGGAGCCGCTTGCAGCCTAGACTTTGCCCATCAACGGAGCCCTCGATGAAGCGATCGTCCCTGTTCCTGCTGGCCTGCCTGGCCACCAGCTTCTGGTGGCTGTGGCCGACCGACCGTCCCCAGGCCCCGCAGCAGCACAGCCAGTCCTTGTCCGATGGTGGCATGCGCGTCGAGCGGTACTCCATCTATCCCTTGCAGGACTTCAGCATCGAAGCGCGCGTACTGGGCCGCGAGGACTACCGCCTGGGCCGCGAGGCCGAGCTGTCGCCCACCGATCTCGCCCTTGGCTGGGGCCCGATGGACGACCCCAAGGTGCTGGCCGATATCCGCATCACCCAGGGCAACCGCTGGTTCTACTGGCACGCGGACAAGCTGCCGATTCCCCGCCGCGAGCTGGAAACCCACGCCGCCAACATGCACATGATCCCGGCCAACGATGAGGTGGCGCGCGCTTTGGCCCAGGTCAGCGCCGGGGAACACGTGCGCCTTTCCGGCAAGCTGGTGCGCGTGGAAGGCGACGACGGCTGGCGCTGGGTCAGTTCACTGACCCGCGAGGACACCGGCGCCGGCGCTTGCGAACTGGTCTGGGTGGAGCGCCTGGAACGCTACTGAAGCAACCGGTTGCCAGCGGCGCGGGGCTTTGGGCATGCTCGGCGCAATTCGCTCCACGAGGAATTTCCCCCATGCCCCGTGTCACCTTGCGTCCCGCCACACCCGAAGACATCCCGCTGATCCTCGATCTCATCCGCGAACTGGCCGACTACGAGAAGCTGGTCCACGAAGTGAGGGCCGACGCCCAGCGCATGCACGATCACCTGTTCGGCCCGCGCCCCTATGCCGAGGTGCTGATCGGCGAAGTGGACGGCGAACCCCAGGGCTTCGCACTGTTCTTCCACAACTACTCCACCTGGTTGAGCCAGCCCGGCATCTACCTCGAAGACCTCTACGTACGCCCCGCCGCCCGTGGCGCCGGCCTGGGCAAGGCGTTGCTCACCGAGCTGGCACGGCTGGCGGTGGAGCGCGACTGTGGGCGCCTGGAATGGTCGGTGCTGGACTGGAACGAACCCGCCATCGGCTTCTACCGCAGCCTGGGCGCGCGCCCGCAGGACGAATGGACCGTCTATCGTCTAACCGGCGATGCCTTGCGTGACCTCGCGCGCAAGGACTGAGACGCGCATTGCACTTGTAGGAAATGTGCTGGTCTTAATGCCCGGTCACCCTAGAGTTGGCCTCCTCTTGAAAGGACTCCGAACCATGACATTTCTTTACCGCGTGGCCGCCCTGATCGGTTGCCTCGCAATGGGACTGGCCGGGCCGGCATCGGCCCGCGACGTGGATCAAGCCAGCTACGGCTATCCGTTGGTCAACCCGTTCGAGGCGACCATTGCCACCACTCCGCCGGAGCTGCGCCCGCAACTGCCGACGGACGATGACATCCGCCAGTCGGACTACGCGCTCAAACTACGCCCGGAGCGCGAGTACGAGCTGCCGAGCAACTTCTGGCCAGTGAAGAAGCTGCACTACCGCCTGGCCTGGCAGGACCATGCTGCGCCACTGGTGTTCATCATCGCCGGTACCGGCGCGCATTACGCCAGCAGCACCCCGGAATACCTCAAGCGCCTCTTCTACGGCGCCGGCTACCACGTGGTGCAACTGTCCTCTCCCACCAGCTGGGACTTCATGGTTGGCGCTTCCCACGTCGCCACTCCTGGCTACACGCCCGACGATGCCGACGACCTGTACAGAGTCATGCAGGCGGTGCGCGCGCAGCATCCGGACCTGCCTGTCAGCGACTACTACCTGACCGGCTACAGCCTGGGCGCGCTGCACGCAGCCTTCGTCAGCAAGCTCGACGAAACCCGCCGCAGCTTCAACTTCAAGCGTGTGTTGCTGCTCAACCCGCCGGTGAACCTCTACACCTCGGTGAGCAACCTCGACAAGCTGGTGCAGACCCAGGTCAAGGGCATCAACGACACCAACACCTTCTACCAGGTGATCCTGGCCAAGCTGACCCGTTACTTCAACCAGAAGGGCTATGTCGACCTCAACGACGCCTTCCTCTTCGACCTGCAGCAGTCCAAGCAACACCTTTCCAATGAAGAGATGGCCATGCTGATCGGCGCGGTATTCCGCTTCTCCTCCGCCGACATCGCCTTCACCTCCGACCTGATCAACCGCCGCGGCCTGATCACCCCGCCCAAGTACCCGATCACCGAAGGCACCAGCCTGACGCCGTTCTTCAAGCGCGCCATGCAATGCGACTTCGAGTGCTACATGACCGACCAGTTGATGCCGCTCTGGCGCGCCAAGTACGACGGCGGCAGCCTCCCGCAGCTGATCGACCAGGTCAGCCTGTATGGCGTCCAGGACTACCTGAAGCAGAGCCCGAAGATCGCCGTCATGCACAACGCCGACGACGTCATCCTCGGCCCGGGAGATATCGGCTTCCTGCGCCGCACCTTTGGCGATCGCCTGACGCTCTACCCCCGCGGCGGCCACTGCGGCAACCTCAATTACCGCGTGAACGCCCAGGACATGCTGGGCTTCTTCAAGGGACAGGGTGCCCCGGCCGACGGCCTGGCCACCGCGCAGACAGGGAACTGACTCCATGCCATTCCGCCATTCCTGGACTCTCGCCCTGCTGCTGGCCTGCGGCTTCGCCCAGGCCCAAACGCCACAACCGGTGCAGACGCCGACCACCACCAAATTCGACATGGTCCCGGACGAGGACGGCTTCAAGCACCCGCTGGATGCGCTGAAGTTCAACCCCGGCCTGGACCAGCGGGAATTCGAGCGCGCCACCTTCGACGCCCTCAACGTCTACGATCCCTGGGAGTCGTGGAACCGCCGGGTCTACCACTTCAACTACCGCTTCGACGAATGGGTGTTCCTGCCCGTGGTGCACGGCTACGAGTACGTCACCCCGCACTTCGTGCGTACTGGCGTGAGCAACTTCTTCAGCAACCTGGGCGAAGTGCCGACGCTGCTCAACAGCGTTGCCCAGCTCAAGCCCCAGCGCGCGGCGAACAGCACCGCGCGGCTGCTGTTCAACACCATCTTCGGCATCGGCGGCCTGTGGGACCCGGCCACCGCCATGGGCCTGCCCAAGCTCAGCGAGGACTTCGGCCAGACCCTGGGCTACTGGGGCGTCCCCGATGGTCCCTACCTGATGCTGCCGATCCTCGGCCCGTCCAACCTGCGCGACACCGGCGGGCTGGTCACCGACTTCGTCGCCGCCCGCGAGGTGAACTACCTGAACTACTCCGAGCTCAGCCACGAGTACTGGGAACTGCCGGTGCTGGAGATCATCGACAAGCGCTACAGCAACGGCTTCCGCTACGGGCAGATGAACACGCCCTTCGAGTACGAGAAGCTGCGCTACTTCTATACCGAAGCCCGGCGCCTGCAGATCCAGGAGTGAATCGGAACCGTCGCCCTTGGGCGGCGGTTTTCTTTCCATTGACACATCTATTTTATCGATTGTTAAGCTGAAAAACTCGCAACCATTGATCCACCATTTGGGACTAGGATGATCTCCATTCACAGATCAAGGAGGTCCCCATGACCCGCTTACGTACCGTGATCGACCAGCACATCGGCCACCCGGCCTCCGACGGCGCCGGCGTGCGCCTGACCCGCGTCATTGGCGGCGCGGGCATCGAACGCTTCGATCCGTTCCTGATGCTCGACCAATTCGACACGCAGAACCCCGACGACTACATCGCTGGCTTCCCCGCGCACCCGCACCGCGGCTTCGAGACCGTTACCTACATGCTCGAAGGGCGCATGCGCCACGAGGATCACCTGGGTAATACCGGCCTGCTCAAGCCCGGCGGCGTGCAGTGGATGACGGCCGCCCACGGCATCATCCACAGCGAGATGCCCGAGCAGGTGGAAGGCGCCATGCGCGGCTTCCAGCTGTGGTTGAACCTGCCAGCCAAGGACAAGCTGTCCCCGGCCGGCTACCGCGACATCGAACCCGAAGACGTGCCTCGCGTGACCACCGCGCAAGGCGTGGGTGTCACCGTGATCGCCGGGCGCTTCGACGACGGCCAGACCGCCATCGATGGCGCCGTGCAGCGCCCCGGCACCGAGCCGCACTACTACGACCTGGTGCTGCCGGCGGGCGCCTCCGTGGCTCCGCGGATTCCGGCGGGCCATCGAGTGATGCTGTACGTCTACGAGGGTGCGCTGCAGGTGCCGGGCGAGCGCGCGGATGAGACCGTCGCCACCAACCGACTTGTGCGTCTGGGTCAGGGCGACGAAATCCAGCTGTCCAGCGACAAAGGCGCTCGCGTCCTGCTGCTGGCCGGCAAGCCGCTGGGCGAACCCATCGTGCAGTACGGCCCCTTCGTGATGAACAGCCGTGAGGAAATCGAGCAGGCCCTGCGCGATTACCGCGATGGCGTTTTCGCGGTCTGACCGAGACGCACAGGGCTGGCTACACGTAGGAGCGGACTCTGTCCGCGATGGTTTCCCCACGTGCCGGATGCCAATCGCGGACGGAGTCCGCTCCTACGCTCATGGAAACACCGCCGCGAGCCTACAGCGACCAATCTTCCATCCCCAGAAAGCGCGCGATCTCCGCGCGCTTTTCCATGGCGTCGCGATAGCCCAATTCGATCAGCGCATTGCAGTAACCCGGTTCGAACAGCAGGTAACTGAGCACGCCCGCACCACTCGCCTTGGTCGCGCCCGGCCCGCGCAGGAACAGGCGCAGCGCCTTGGGCAGCTCATGGCGATATTGCGCGGCAATCTCGTCCAGCGGTCGACTCGGCGAAATCAGCAGTACATCCACCGGCGCCAGGCCCAACGTCTTGCGGCGCGCCTCTTCCGGGACCAGCGAGCTGAGGAAGTTGATGCGGTGCAGCAGCTCGATATCACCCTCCAGACTGTCGATGAAGGTGCTGTTGAGCAGATGGATGCCTACCTGCGCCAGGCTCGGCGGTTGGCCCGTACGGTAGTTGGCCACCTGCTCGTTGGCGCTGCCGACCGTGGGGTTACCGCTGACGCCAATCACCAGCACGCGAGTGGCGCCCAGGTGCAGCGCCGGGCTGATCGGCGCCTGCTGGCGCACCGCACCGTCGCCGAAGAACTCGCGAAGTATCTTCACCGGGCGGAACAGCAACGGAATCGCCGAGCTGGCCAACAGATGCTCGATATCCAGCCGTGTCGGCACACCAATGCGCCGGTGGCGCAACCAGGGATCGATGGTGGCGCGGCCCTGGTAGAAAGTCACCGCCTGCCCGGATTCGTAACCGAAGGCGGTTACCGCCACCGCGCGCAGGTTGCGGCGGCGCACGGCAGCGGCGATGCCGGATAGATCCAGTTCACGTTCCAGGAGATAGCGCAGCGGCGTGCTGTCCAGCAGCGCCACCGGCTCGCGCTTGCCCAGCCCGAGCAGGCTGTGACCGAGGAACTTGAAGGCCTGGCTGAACACACCCGGCCAGTCGGAACGGTAGACCTGTCCGGTGCGAAAGCCCTTCCAGACCTGGGTCAGGCGCTCCACCGCACCGGTGAAGGACAACGCACCGCACGCCAGCCCGACCGCGTTGATCGCACCAGCGGAAGTGCCGACGATGACCGGGAAAGGATTCTCGGCCCCCTCGGGCAGCAGCTCCGCGATGGCGGCCAGCACGCCGACCTGATAGGCCGCTCTCGCCCCGCCGCCGGAGAGGATCAGGCCGGTAACGGCCGGAGTTTGCTGGGGAGTGGCGGAGTCGGTCACGGCAGAAGTCCTTGTCTCGTCGTACCAGCGTAGTCCGCCGAAGCGCTACTTCTTCTTGTCGTAGAGCTTCGGTTCGCCCTCGGGGCGGCTCTTGAAGCGGCGGTGCGCCCAGAGGTACTGCTCGGGCTGGCGGCGAATCTCGCTTTCCACCCACTGGTTGATGCGGATGCAGTCGGCCTCTTCGCTCTCGCCGGGAAAATCGTCCAGCGGTGGGTGAATGGTCAGGCGGTAGCCGGAACCGTCGGCCAGGCGCGACTGGGTAAAGGGCAGCACCAGCGCCCGGCCCAGACGGGCGAACTTGGTGGTGGCGGTGACGGTAGCCGCCTGGATGCCAAACAGCGGCACGAACAGGCTCTGCTTGGCGCCGTAGTCCTGGTCCGGCGCGTACCAGATGGCGCGGCCGGCGCGCAGCACCTTGAGCATGGCGCGCACGTCCTCGCGCTCGATGGCGGTGGCGTCGGCGTTGTGCCGTTCGCGGCCGGTACGCTGGACGTAATCGAACACCGGGTTGTCGTGCTCGCGGTACATGCCGTCGATGGTCTGCACCTGGCCCAGCAGCGCCGCGCCGATCTCCAGGGTGGTGAAGTGCATGGCCATGAGGATCACGCCCTTGCCTTCGGCCTCGGCCTTCTTCAGGTGCTCGATGCCTTCGATGTGGGCGAGCTTCGCCAGGCGGGCCTTGGGCCACCACCAGCTCATGGCCATCTCGAAGAAAGCGATGCCGGTGGAAGCGAAGTTTTCCTTGAGCAGGCGCTTGCGCTCGGCAGCGGAGAGTTCCGGGAAGCACAGTTCCAGGTTGCGCTGGGCGATGGCGCGGCGGCTTCCCACTACGCGGTACATCAGCGCGCCGAGCGCACGCCCCAGGCCCAGCAGCGCCGGGTACGGCAGTTGCACCACCAGCCAGAGCACGCCGAGGCCCAGCCAGAGCGGCCAGTGGCGGGGATGGAGGAACTCACGGCGAAAGGTGGGGCGGTCCATGGAACTTTCCGGCTGGGTCAAAGCCCGACATTCTACCTTGCCGGCGCATGCCGTGCCCGCCTTCGCGCCCTGGCGTTCAGCCACGCTTGCGGCTACCGGGGCGCTCCGTTATAAGTCCACACCATTTAGTGATGCAGCCTGACCATGAGCCAAGCCGACCTTCTCGACCACGATCCCGTATTCCAGCTCAAGGGCAGCATGCTGGCCGTCACCGTTCTGGAACTGGCCCACAATGACCTGCCGCGCCTGGACCGCCAGCTCGCCGACAAGGTCGCCCAGGCGCCCAACTTCTTCCGCGATACCCCGCTGGTACTGGCGCTGGACAAACTGCCCGACGGCGAAGGCCAGCTCGACCTGCAAGGCGTGCTGGACATCTGTCGCCGCCACGGCCTGCGCACCCTGGCCATTCGCGCCAGCCGCGAGGAAGACATTCGCCTGGCCACCATGTTCGACATCCCCGTGCTGCCGCCGTCCGGCTCCTCCCGTGAACGCGCGGTCGAGCCCAAGGACGCCGTCCCACAGGTGACCGGCGCCACGCCAGTGCGCCGTCCGCGTGGCGAGAAACTCTCCGAGAAGGTGGTCGAGCAGGCCGCCGGCGCTGGTGTGCAGGCCGAAAAATCGACCGAGCAGCCCGCCGAGGCCAAACCGGAAAAACCGACCGAAGCTGCCGAGGCAACCGCCGAATCTCCGGAAGGGGACAAGCAAGCCACCCCGGAAGCGGCTCCGCAAGCCGCTGCGGAAAAGCCTGTCGAGCCGCCGGCACCGGTCGTCCGTCCGACCAAGCTGGTCACCACTCCGGTACGCGGCGGCGTGCAGATCTATGCCGCCGGCGGCGACCTGATCGTGCTCGCCCCCGTCAGTCCCGGTGCGGAACTTCTCGCCGACGGAAATATCCATGTGTACGGTCCGATGCGCGGTCGCGCCCTGGCCGGCGTCAAGGGCGATACCAGTGCCCGCATTTTCTGCCAGCAGCTGGCCGCGGAACTCGTGTCCATCGCCGGTAATTACAAGGTCGCCGAAGACCTTCGACGCAGTCCGCAATGGGGGCAGGCAGTGCACGTCAGCCTGTCGGGTGACGTGTTGAACATCACCCGCCTTTAACGGATACTGCCGCGACTTTCAGGGACCAGAATTCTTCGTTTTTTCTTTGGGGTGAATCACCTTGGCCAAGATCCTCGTAGTCACTTCCGGTAAGGGTGGCGTCGGTAAAACCACCACCAGCGCAGCCATCGGCACCGGCCTGGCCCTGCGCGGCCACAAGACCGTCATCGTCGACTTCGACGTAGGCCTGCGTAACCTCGACCTGATCATGGGCTGCGAACGCCGCGTGGTTTACGACTTCGTCAACGTCATCAACGGCGAAGCGACCCTGACCCAGGCCCTGATCAAGGACAAGCGCCTCGAGAACCTGTTCGTGCTGGCCGCCAGCCAGACCCGCGACAAGGACGCCCTCACCCAGGAAGGCGTCGGCAAGGTCATCGAAGAACTCAAGCAGTCCTTCGACTACGTGATCTGCGACTCCCCGGCCGGCATCGAGAAAGGTGCCCACCTGGCCATGTACTACGCCGACGAGGCGATCGTCGTGACCAACCCGGAAGTGTCCTCGGTCCGCGACTCCGACCGCATGCTCGGCCTGCTGGCCAGCAAGTCCGCCCGCGCCGAGAAAGGCGAGGACGCGATCAAGGAACACCTGCTGCTGACCCGCTACAACCCCGAGCGCGTCACCAAGGGCGAAATGCTCGGCGTCGAGGACGTCGAGGAAATCCTGGCCATCCGTCTGCTCGGCGTGATCCCGGAATCCCAGGCCGTGCTGAAAGCATCCAACCAGGGCGTACCGGTCATCCTCGATGAAGAAAGCGATGCCGGCCAGGCGTACAGCGACGCCGTCGAGCGACTGCTGGGCAAGGACATGCCCCATCGGTTCCTCGATGTGCAGAAGAAAGGATTCCTGCAACGACTGTTCGGAGGACGTGAATGAGCCTTTTAGATTTCTTCCGCAGCCGGAAGGCGCAAAACAGCGCATCCATCGCGAAAGAAAGACTCCAGATCATCGTCGCCCACGAGCGCGGCAACCGTTCGCAACCGGACTACCTCCCGCAGCTGCAGAAAGACCTGCTGGAAGTGATCCGCAAATACGTGCCCATCGACCAGGAACAAGTCCAGGTCGAGCTGGCCAACCAGGGCAGCTGTTCGATCCTGGAACTCAACATCACCCTGCCGGAACGTTGATCCGGCTTTGGTGAACCTGCGGCGGCTTCGGCCGCCGCAGTCGTTTTCGTCATTCTTATTCGCGCAAGAGCTTCCATGCCGCTTTCCCAGATCGAATTCGTCCATGAGGACGCCGCCCTGCTGGTGGTGAACAAGCCCACCCTGCTGCTCTCCGTGCCCGGTCGCGCGGATGACAACAAGGACTGCCTGATCACCCGCCTGCAGGAGAACGGCTATCCGGAAGCGCGCATCGTCCACCGCCTGGATTGGGAGACCTCCGGGCTGATCGTGCTGGCCCGTGATGCCGACAGCCACCGCGAGCTGTCCCGCCAGTTCCACGACCGCGAAACCGAGAAGGCCTACACCGCCCTGTGCTGGGGTGAGCCGGAACTGGACAGCGGCCGCATCGAGGCGCCGCTGCGCTACGACCCGCCGACCAAACCTCGCCACGTGGTGGACTTCGAGCAGGGCCGCCATGCGCTGACCTTCTGGCGCGTGATGGAGCGCCACGGCAACTGGAGCCGTGTCGAACTCACGCCGATCACCGGCCGTTCGCACCAACTGCGCGTGCACATGCTGAGCATCGGCCATCCGTTGCTGGGCGACCGCCTGTACGCCGAAGGCGAAGCCCTGGAACTGCGCGACCGCCTGTGCCTGCACGCCAGCATGCTGGCCCTGACCCACCCGCAGACGGGCGAGCGCCTGCGCTTCGAATCGCCCGCGCCGTTCTGACGGTTTCGGCGGTTGTAGGAGCGAGCTTGCTCGCGAACCGCCCAGCTCCAATCACCCGGCTGAATCCATTCGCGAGCAAGCTCGCTCCTACACCGCTCCTCCCAGGCCGCAGATTTGCACATTTACGTTAAACTTCCGGCCATTCGCTGTTCGGAGTTACCCATGCGTACAGAACTCAACCAGGGCCTGATCGATTTCCTCGCGGCCTCCCCCACCCCCTTCCACGCCACCCAGGCCCTCGCCCTCCGCCTCGAAGAGGCCGGCTACCAGCGCCTGGACGAGCGCGATGCCTGGCGCGCCGAAGCCGGTGGCCGCTATTACGTCACCCGCAACGACTCCTCCCTGATCGCCTTCAAGCTCGGCACAGTGCCGCTGCTGGAAAATGGCCTGCGCCTGGTCGGCGCGCACACTGACAGCCCCTGCCTGCGCGTCAAGCCGAACCCCGAACTGGTGCGTAATGGCTATTGGCAATTGGGCGTGGAAGTCTATGGCGGCGCGCTGTTCGCCCCCTGGTTCGACCGCGACCTGTCCCTGGCCGGCCGCGTCACCTTCCGCCTGGCCGGCAAGGTCGAGAGCAAGCTGATCGACTTCAGGGCGCCCATCGCGGTGATCCCCAACCTGGCGATCCACCTCAACCGCGAAGCAAACATGGGCTGGTCGATCAACGCGCAGACGGAACTGCCGCCGATCCTCGCCCAGGTCGCCGCTGGCGAGACCCGCGACTTCCGCGACCTGCTCGGCGAGCAGCTGCAGCTGGAGCATGGCATCACCGCCGACGCCATCCTCGACTACGAGCTGAGCTTCTACGATACCCAGCGCGCGGCCGTGATCGGCCTTGACCAGGCCTTCATCGCCGGTGCCCGTCTGGACAACCTGCTGTCCTGCTACGCCGGCCTGCAGGCGCTGCTGGGCAGCAGTGACGAGCAGAGCGGCGTGCTGGTCTGCACCGATCATGAAGAAGTCGGCTCCTGCTCCGCCTGCGGCGCCGACGGTCCGTTCCTGGAGCAGGTGCTGCGCAGACTGCTGCCCGAGGGCGACGCCTTCACCCGTACGGTACAGCGCTCGCTGCTGGTTTCCGCCGACAACGCCCACGGCGTGCACCCGAACTACGCCGACAAGCACGACGGCAACCACGGCCCGAAGCTCAACGGCGGCCCGGTGATCAAGATCAACAGCAACCAGCGCTACGCCACCAACAGCGAAACCGCCGGCTTCTTCCGCCACCTGTGCCTGGAAAACGAAGTGCCGGTGCAGAGCTTCGTGACCCGCAGCGACATGGGTTGCGGCTCCACCATCGGCCCGATCACTGCCAGCCAGATCGGCGTGCGCACCGTGGACATCGGCCTGCCAACGTTCGCCATGCACTCCATCCGCGAACTGGCCGGCAGCCAGGACCTGCACTACCTGGCCAAGGTCCTCAGCGCCTTCTACGACAGCGCAGACCTGCCCTGACCCCCAACGCCCGGCACCCGCCGGGCGTTTTTCATTCAGGCCGCAACTACCAAGGCACAACTTCCTAGTAGGAGCGAGCTTGCTCGCGAACCACCCAGTCCCAGTGCCATTGGCTGACTCCGTTCGCGAGCACGCTCGCTCCTACAGATCCGACCTCAATCCGGCACTTCCACACTCACGTGGATAGCATCGTGCCGCCAGAACTCCAGGTCGCAATCGATGATGCGCCCATGCTGGTCGCCATTGATGCGGGTGATGCGCAGCGCCGGGCTGCCTTCGGCGACGCGCAGCACACTGGCGGCCTCGCCGTGCAAGGCGGTGGGCACCATGTCGAAGCGCACGCGGCCGTAGCGAATGTCGTAGCGGCTGGCATATAGCTCGGTCAGCGAGCAGGTCAGGTCGCTGTCGAGGATACCGGGGAAGTAGGCCGGGTTGAGGTAGTGCTCGACGTACAACACCAGCCGCCCGTCCACCCGCCGCACCCGGCGGATCTGGTAGACGCTGGAGAGCGCCGGCAGCTCCAGCAGCTCGCAGATCGCTGCGCTGGCAGGCACCTGCCGCGCGGACAGGACTTCGGTCGCCGGCACCCGCCCCTGCCCTTCCACCATGGCATGGTAGTGGCTGCGCACCAGCGGGTTGTACAGCAGGCGCGGCGGCGAGACGAACCAGCCGCGGCGCTCCTCGCGGTAGATCAGGCCCTGTGCCTCCAGTTGCCCCAACGCCTCGCGCAAAGTGATCCGCGTGGTGTCGAACAGCTCGCTCAGCTTGCGTTCGGCCGGCAGCTTGCCGCCGGCGCTGAGCAGGCCGCTGTCGATCTGCTCGATGAGTGCGCGGCAGATCGCCGTGACCGTGGGTAGCGCCGAATCGCGCATTCGATTCCCTCTTTTGGACTAGTCCAGCCCCAGAACAGGGCATTTCTTTCCCCCAACGGGGTGCCGTCATCCTAGGAAAGCCCGATGACCGTCCCGTGACAGAGTCTTTGCAAGCAGCGCCCATGCCAGTTAACGACACCAGCGTAGACCAGGCGGATCAAGGCGTTGGCCATGGTCTACGCTTTTCTCCGACGACCCACAGGGCGCTCAAGGCCGGGCCGGCGCACCTGGGGCTTACATCAAACTGTCATCCGCCCCGCTTAGATTGGCCTGCGTCTTGCTGATCTAGACCACGCTTGAAAACACTGAACTTCATCCGAAGGAGCACCGAATGAAACGCTTGCTTGCTTCACTGCTGGGATCAGCCATTGCCATTGGCAGCGGCCTCGCCATGGCAGCCAACGCCGATCTGCAATCGCTGGAAGCCGCCGCCCGCAAGGAAGGCCAGGTCAACAGCGTGGGCATGCCCGACAGCTGGGCGAACTGGAAGGACACCTGGAAGGACCTGGAGAGCAAGTACGGCCTCAAGCACATGGACACCGACATGAGCTCGGCCCAGGAGCTGGCCAAGTTCAAGGCCGAGAAGGAAAACGCCAGCGCCGACATCGGCGACGTCGGCGCAGCCTTCGGCCCCATCGCCATGCAGATGGACGTCAGCCAGCCCTACAAGCCCAGTACCTGGGACCAGGTCCCGGATTGGGCCAAGGACAAGGACGGCCATTGGGCGCTCGCCTACACCGGCACCATCGCCTTCATCGTCAACAAGCAGCTGGTGAAGGACGTCCCGCACAGTTGGGCCGACCTGCTCAAGGGCAAGTACAAGGTCACCATCGGTGACGTCAGCGCTGCCGCCCAGGCGGTCAACGGCGTGCTCGCCGCGAGCATCGCCAACGGCGGCGACGAGAAGAACATCAAGCCGGGCCTGGAGTTCTTCGCCCAACTCGCCAAGCAGGGTCGCCTGTCGCTGACCAACCCGGTGATCAACACCCTGGAGAAGGGTGAAGTGGAAGTCGGCATCGTCTGGGACTTCAACGGCCTGAGCTACCGCGACCAGATCGACCCGTCGCGCTTCGAGGTGCTGATCCCCTCCGACGGCTCGGTGATCTCCGGCTACACCACCATCATCAACAAGTACGCGAAGAACCCGAACGCCGCCAAGCTGGCTCGCGAGTACATCTTCAGCGACGCCGGCCAGATCAACCTGGCCAAGGGCAACGCGCGGCCGATCCGCGCCGAGCACCTGACCCTGCCGGCCGAGGTGAAGGCCAAGCTGCTGCCCAACGAGCAGTACGCCAAGGCCCAGCCGATCAAAGACCCCAAGGCCTGGGAAGAGACCTCCAAGCGTCTGCCGCGCCAGTGGCAGGAAAGCGTGATCATCAACATGCAATAACGCCCAGCCGCCCCGGTTAGCACCGGGGCGGCTGCGTTTCGACGAAGGCTCCCGCCCATGCGCCACGACGTCATCCTGGTCGTCCTCGACGGCCTCAACTACAGCGTCGCCCACGACTGCATGGGCCACCTGCAAGCGCTGTGCAACGCCGGCCGCGGCCAGCTCTACCGGCTCGAATGCGAGCTGCCCTCACTGTCGCGCCCGCTCTACGAATGCATCCTCACGGGTGTGCGCCCCATCGACAGCGGCATCCTGCATAACGATGTGTCGCGCCTGTCCAACCAGCGCAGCCTGTTCCACTATGCCCGTGACGCCGGCCTGACCACCGCCGCGGCGGCCTACAACTGGGTCAGCGAGCTGTACAACCGCACGCCCTTCGACCCGGCGCGCGATCGTCATACCGACGACGAATCCCTGCCGATCCAGCACGGCCACTTCTACTGGACCGACCACTACCCCGACTCGCACCTGTTCACCGACGCCGAGTCGCTGCGCCGCCGGCATGCGCCGAACTGCCTGCTGGTGCACCCGATGAACATCGACGACGCCGGCCACAAGCACGGCCTGGGCACGCCGCAGTACCGCAACAGCGCGCGGCACGTCGACATCATCCTTTCCGAATACCTGCACCAGTGGCTGGCCGCCGGCTACCAGGTGATGGTCACCGCCGACCACGGCATGAACGACGACCGCAGCCACGGCGGCATCCTCCCCGAGGAGCGCGAAGTGCCGCTGTTCGCCTTCGGCGAGGTGTTCAGCCTCGATGGCCAGGCGCGCCCGCGCCAGGTCGAACTCTGCGGCACGCTGTGCGAGATCCTCGGCGCGCCGCACGACAAACCGGTCTGCCGGGAGTTGCTCAAGGCATGAGATCGAACACCGGAAAACTCGTCGCCCTGCTCTGCCTGCTGCCCTTCGCGCTGTTCTTCTTCGCCTTCCAGCTCGCACCGCTGCTGTGGGTGATGATCAACAGCGTGCGCACCGGCGACGGCTGGGGCCTGGGCAACTTCAGCGAAATCTTCGGCTCACCGTTCTACCTGCAGGCGATCCGCTACAGCCTGGAAATCTCGCTGTGGTCGAGCCTGATCGGCCTGTTCATCGCCATCCTCGGCAGCTACTCGCTGCGCCAGGTGGACAGCAAGCTGCGTGACTTCGTGATGGCCTTCGCCAACATGACCAGCAACTTCGCCGGGGTGCCGCTGGCCTTCGCCTTCATCATCATCCTGGGCTTCAACGGCGCCATCACGCTGTTGCTGAAGCAGGCGGGGATCATCGAGGACTTCAACCTGTACTCGAAGACCGGCCTGATCATCCTCTACACCTACTTCCAGATTCCGCTGGGCGTGATGCTGCTCTACCCGGCCTTCGACGCCCTGCGCGAGGACTGGCGCGAATCCGCGGCACTGCTGGGCGCCAGCCACTGGGCATTCTGGCGGCACATCGGCATCCCGGTGCTGACGCCGGCGCTGCTGGGGACCTTCGTCATCCTGCTGGCCAACGCCCTGGGCGCCTACGCCACGGTCTACTCGCTGACCACCGGCAACTTCAACGTGGTGCCGATCCGCATCGCCGGGCTGGTCTCGGGCGACGTGTTCCTCGACCCGAACATGGCCAGCGCGCTGGCGATGGTGCTGGTCGGCCTGATGAGCATCATTACCCTGGCCCACCAGTGGCTGCTACGCCGGAGCTACCATGTCCAGAAACGCTAACGCGCTGTACCACCGCGTGGTGGTCCATGCGCTGTTCCTGATCCTGCTGGTGCCGCTGGCCGCCACCCTGCTCTACTCGCTGGCCACCTCGTGGAGCGCCAGCGTGCTGCCCGACGGCCTGACCCTGAAGTGGTTCATGACCCTGTGGAGCGACCCGCGCTTCCTCGTTGCCTTCGGCCAGTCGCTGCTGGTGTGCTTCGGCTCACTGATCCTCAGCGTTGCGCTGGTGCTGCCGCTGATGTTCGTCATCCACTACTACTTCCCGCGCCTGGATGCGCTGATGAACGTGCTGATCCTGCTGCCCTTCGCGGTGCCGCCGGTGGTGTCGTCGGTCGGCCTGCTGCAACTCTACGCCTCGGGCCCGGTGCCCATCGTCGGTACGCCGTGGATCCTGATCGGTTGCTACTTCACCATCGCCCTGCCCTTCATGTACCGGGCGATCAGCAACAACCTGCAGGCGATCAACCTGCACGACCTGATGGACGCCGCCCACCTGCTCGGCGCCAGCACCTGGCAGGCCGCCCTGCTGGTGGTGCTGCCGAACCTGCGCAAGGGCCTGATGGTGGCGTTGTTCCTGTCCTTCAGCTTCCTCATCGGCGAGTTCGTCTTCGCCAACCTGCTGGTGGGCACCCGCTACGAAACGCTGCAGGTGTTCCTCAACAACATGCGCAACAGCAGCGGCCACTACACCAGCGCGGTGGTGGTCTCGTATTTCCTCTTCGTCCTGCTGCTCACCTGGGCGGCGAATCGTTTAAGCAAGGACAAGGCATGAGCTTCCTCAGCGTCGAGACACTGAACAAGAGCTACGGCACCACCACGGTGTTCCAGGACATCGATTTCGCCGCCGAGAGCGGTGAGTTCGTCACCCTGCTCGGCCCCAGCGGCTGCGGCAAGTCCACCCTGTTGCGCTGCATCGCCGGCCTCACCGCCGTGGACAGCGGGCGCATCCTGCTGGACGGCGAGGACATCGTGCCCAAGAGCCCGCAGAAGCGCGGCATCGCCATGGTGTTCCAGAGCTACGCACTGTTCCCCAACATGACCGTCGAACAGAACGTCGCCTTCGGCTTGCGCATGCAGAAAGTGCCAGCGGCAGAATCGGCCCAGCGCGTGCGCGAGGCGCTGGAGATGGTCGAGCTCGGCCCGCTGGCGGCGCGCTATCCGCACCAGTTGTCCGGCGGCCAGTGCCAGCGCGTCGCCCTGGCCCGCTCGCTGGTCACCCGCCCGCGCCTGCTGCTGCTCGACGAGCCGCTGTCAGCGCTGGACGCGCGCATCCGCAAGCACCTGCGCGAACAGATCCGGCGCATCCAGCAGGAACTGAAACTGACCACAGTGTTCGTCACCCACGACCAGGAGGAAGCGCTGACGCTGTCCGACCGCATCGTGCTGATGAACGCCGGGCGCATCGTCCAGAGCGGCGACGCCGAAACCCTCTACACCGCCCCGGAAAACGCCTTCGCCGCCGGCTTCATCGGCAACTACAACCTGCTCGACGCGGCCCAGGCGACCAGGCTGCTGGACCGCCCTTTCCGCCAGCAGGTGGCGATCCGCCCCGAATCCCTGCGTCTGAGCGTCGAGCCGGGCGAAGGCATCCCGGTTCGGGTACTCTCCCACAGCCTGCTGGGCAACGTGATCCGCTATCGGGTCGACGCCAGTGGCGTCGAGCTGACCGTGGACGTCCTCAACCGCAGCGCCGAGCGCCTGTACCCGGCCGGCACCGAGCTCAGCCTGCAAATCGACATTGAAAGTATTCGGGAGGTGGCCTGATGGCCCTGGTGATATTCGACCTCGACGACACCCTGATCGACGGCGACTGCGCGAGCCTGTGGAGCAAGCGCATGGCCGATCTCGGCTGGGTCGACGCGGAGTCGTTCCTCAAGCGCGACGCCGAACTGATGGCGCTGTACGCGCAGGGCAAGCTGCCCATGGAGGACTACATGGCCTTCGCCCTGGAGCCGATGGCCGGGCGCAGCGTGGAAGAAATCGAGCGTGACGTGGAAGCCTTCGTCGAGGACGTGATCGAACCGCTGATCCACAGCGACGCCTGCGCCGCCCTCGCCCGCCACCGCGAGGCCGGCGACCGTCCGCTGGTGATCTCCGCCTCTGGCGTGCACCTGGTCAAACCCATCGCCGAACGCATCGGCATCGACGAAGTGCTGGCCATCGACCTGGAAGTGGTGAACGGGCACTACACCGGCCGCACCGTCGGCACCCTGACCTACCGCGAAGGCAAGGTGCTGCGCCTGCTCGACCTGCTCGAAGGCGACGACAGCCAACTGGCCGACGCGCACTTCTACTCCGACTCGCGCAATGACCTGCCGCTACTCAAGCTGGTGGGCAAGCCGCACGTGGTGAATGCCGACCCGGTGCTGCTGGAACATGCGCAGAAGATGGGCTGGGACATCCTCGACTGGAAATGATCCTGGCGTGCCGGCCTGAACCGTCAGGCCGGCAGAACCTCCAGCAAATGCTTCTGCATGCGCAGCTCTTCCGTCTCCTGGGAAAGGTCCGGTGACAGTCGGGCAAAGGCCACCGCTCGATCGAGCTGATGGCGAAACTCCTGTTGATCCCCCGCCGCTGCGGCACGCATCGCCAGGCAACGCGCCCATATGCTTGCATACTCGCGTTGCAGGCGCTGCGGCAGCAACTCATCGAACAA
Source organism: Pseudomonas sp. PVC-3-1 (assembly GCF_057444315.1). Classification (NCBI taxonomy): domain Bacteria; kingdom Pseudomonadati; phylum Pseudomonadota; class Gammaproteobacteria; order Pseudomonadales; family Pseudomonadaceae; genus Pseudomonas; species Pseudomonas sp. PVC-3-1. The sequence continues at coordinate 2,686,918 of NZ_CM172023.1, read as the reverse complement.
ACCCACGGCACTGCGCGACGCAACGGCCTGGGCGAACGCCAGCTCGGCGCCGATCAGTCTGAGCATGTCGTACAGCACCTTTTGCAGGGCTTCGGGAAGGGCGTTGCGTTGCGCCTGGAATGAAGCGTCAAGCGCGGCAGCCTCCTGCCAGCGCCCCTGTATCTGCAGCGCGCGCAGACGGATATACAGCGCCACCAGCGGCATCGGCGACTCCTGGGATTCCAGAAGTTGCAGATCCGCTTCCGGCACCTGGTCCGCGCACAGCCCCGCGCACGAAAGCCCCATCAGACGAGCGAATGCCAATTGCGGATGCGCCGCATCCAGCCCTCGCCACCAGCGCATCATCCACAAGCCATCACTGACCTGCTTGAGCTTGCCCTGTACCGGCAACAGATTGGCAACGCCCGTGCAGGCATTGGTCGCAGCCACCGCGAGCAGGAGCCCCTGCCCGGGCCCGTCCTCCAGCGCCAGCGAAACCAGTCCGGTGAGCCCAGCCACGAGCAGGTTCGCCAGCGGCCCGCCGGCATTGAACCAGACATGCTGGCGCCGCCAGGGACCACGCGGGTCGGCGAAAGCCATCACATAGCCAGCGAGCTTCTGCGGGTGCTTCGGTTGCCGACTGAAAGTCCAGCCTCGGCGCCGCATGCGGAAATCCCAGCGGCCAACACGCAGGCGCATCACCGTCATGCCTCCCAGGCGCGCCCCCAGGAGATGTCCGAACTCATGCACGACAATGGACTGGTAAATGGCCACGAAGCCAAGTAGCAGACCAGGGACGATCCACACCGGCTCGGCTGGCATCGAGAGCATGCTCAGGGCCATACCCAGCGCGCCCGTCGCGCCGCCGAGGACGATCGTCAGCATTCGTAGTGGCGTGTTGAGCCACTCAGGCAGTGACCAGAGGCCGGCAGCATTGCCGGCTCTGCTTTGCGACATCCCTGTCTCGCTCATGGCCGCTCCCTGCGTCCTGCGCCTGATCAGCTCAGGCTTTCGTCGATCAGCACCACGACCTTGCCCTGCACCTGATTGCTCGCCAGGGCATCGAACGCGCTCTGCGCCTCGCGGACCGGAAAGGTGCGTTCCAGTTGTGGGCTCAGCTTGCCGGTTTCGAACAACGGCCAGACCTTCATCCCCAGTTCGGCGATCAGCTGCGCCTTGAAGTCGGCATCCCGCGAACGCAGGGTCGAGCCGATCAGCTGGATACGCTTGCCCAGCAGCAGGGCCAGGTCCAGTTCGGCCTTGCGACCACCCATCAGGCCGATGACCACCCATCGCCCGTCACGGCCGAGGATTTCCAGGTCCAGCTTGGCGTAGTTAGCGCCCACCGGATCGAGGATCACATCGAAGGGTGCGAAATCCCGAAGCGATTCGAGACTCTCGCCGCGCAACGCACCACCCTCGGCCCCCAGGCTTTCGCAGTAGGCCAGTCGATCGGCCGAACCGACGCTGACCCAGCAAGGGCTGCCGAAGGCCTTGCACAGCTGGATACCGGCCGAGCCGACGCCGCTGGCACCCGCGTGCAGCAACACCTTCTCGCCCGGCTGCAGCGCGCCGAGCATGAACAGGTTCAGCCAGGCAGTGGCGTAAACCTCGGGCAGCGCAGCGGCTTCGGCCAGGCTCAGGCCCGCGGGCACCGGCAGTGCATGGCGCTCGTCCACCACCACTTCCTCGGCCATGCCGCCACCAGCCAGCAGCGCGCAGACGCGGTCACCCACCTGCCAGGTACTGCCGGCGCCGACCTCGGTCACCACGCCGGAACATTCCAGCCCGATGATGTCGCTCGCCCCCGGCGGCGGCGGGTAAAGACCGGCCACCTGCAGCAGGTCGGCACGGTTGAGTCCCGCGGCGGCGACCTGGATCCGGATCTGCCCCTGTGCACAAGTCGGGTTGGGGCGTTCGGCCCACTCCACTCGCCCTTCGATGCCTTGCAATGCGTTCACGCTGCCTCCATAGTGACCTTGCAGGGCCCGATCCGTAAGGTCGGGCCCTTTCTTCGCGCCGAATTAATCTGCGATTGAACCCGGCGCCGCCAATTAAGGCCTAATATGCGTCATAACTCCGCGATCAGTCGAATCAGCATGAAGCGATTTTTGCCCCGTACCGCCCTGTTGTTCATCCTCGGCGCAACCGCCTTTTCCTCGTTCGCGGCAACCACCAGCCCGAACGTCTGGGACGGCCTGCAGCCCGACCGGGATCAAGTGATCGCCAGCCTCAACATCGTTGAGCTGCTCAAGCGCCATCACTACAACAAGCCGCCGCTGAACGACGAGCGCTCGGCGAAGATCTATGACAGCTACCTGAAGACTCTCGATCCGGCGCGGATGTATTTCACCCAGGCCGATATCGACCAGTTCGCACCCTGGCGCACCCAGTTCGACGACTTCCTGAAGAGCGGTGAACTGGAGCCCGGCTTCACCATCTACAAGCGTCATCTCGACCGCCTGAAGGAGCGCCTGGACTTTGCCCTGGCCACCCTGAACAAGGGTGTCGACAAGATGGACTTCACCAAGGACGAGTCGCTGGAAATCGACCGCGAGAAATCGCCCTGGGCGAAGGACAGCGCTGCGCTCGACGACCTGTGGCGCAAGAAGGTGAAGGACGAGGTCCTGCGCCTGAAGATCGCCGGCAAGGACAACAAGGCCATCCAGGAACAGCTGACCAAGCGCTACAAGAACCAGCTGATGCGCCTGGAGCAGACCCGCAGCGAAGACATCTTCCAGGCTTACATCAACGCCTTCGCCCAGACCTACGATCCGCACACCCAGTACCTGTCGCCGGACAGCGCGGAAAACTTCGACATCAACATGAGCCTCTCGCTGGAAGGCATCGGCGCCGTACTGCAGAGCGACAACGACTACGTGAAGGTCGTGCGCCTGGTACCGGCCGGCCCCGCCGAGAAGAGCAAGCAGATCGCCACCTCCGACAAGATCATCGGCGTCGCCCAGGGCAAGGGCGAGATGGTCGATGTGGTCGGCTGGCGTCTGGATGAAGTGGTCAAGCTGATCCGTGGCCCGAAAGGCTCGCAGGTCCGCCTGGAAGTGATTCCGTCGACCAACGCGCCGAACGACCAGACCAGCAAGATCGTCACCATCACCCGCGAGGCGGTGAAGCTGGAAGACCAGGCGGCGAAGAAGTCGGAAATCACCATCGACCACGAAGGCAAGAACTACAAGCTGGGCATCATCGACGTGCCCGCGTTCTACCTCGACTTCAAGGCCTATCGCGCTGGCGACCCGGACTACAAGTCCACCACCCGCGACGTGAAGAAGCTGATCGCCGAACTGCAGAAGGACAAGGTCGACGGTATCGTCATCGACCTGCGCAACAACGGCGGCGGCTCCCTGCAGGAAGCCACCGAGCTGACCGGCCTGTTCATCGACCAGGGCCCGACCGTACTGGTGCGCAACAGCGATGGCCGCGTCGACGTGCTCAATGATGACGAAGGCAAGGCCTTCTACACCGGCCCGATGACCGTCCTGGTCAATCGCCTGTCCGCCTCGGCTTCGGAGATCTTCGCCGGCGCCATGCAGGACTACCACCGTGCACTCATCGTTGGTGGCCAGACCTTCGGCAAGGGCACCGTGCAGACCATCCAGCCGCTCAACCATGGCGAGCTGAAGCTGACCCTGGCCAAGTTCTACCGCGTCTCCGGCCAGAGCACCCAGCACCAGGGCGTGATTCCGGACATCGGCTACCCGTCCATCGTCGACGATAAGGAAATCGGCGAGAGCGCCCTGCCCGACTCGATGCCGTGGGACACCATCAAGCCCGTGCTGAAGGCCCAGGCCGACCCGTTCAAGCCGTTCCTCGACCAGCTGCGTACCCGCCACGACGCGCGCACCGAGCACAACGCGGACTTCGTCTATGCCCGCGAGCGTCTCGCCCTGGCCCAGGAGCTGATGAAGGAGAAGACCGTCAGCCTCAACGAAGCCAAGCGTCGCGCCCAGCAGACCAGCATCGAGAACCGCCAGCTGGCCATGGAGAACGCCCTGCGCAAATCCAAGGGCCAGGAGCCGCTCAAGGAGCTGAAGAAGGAAGACGAGAACGCCCTGCCGGAAGAGGACAAGACCAAGCCGCAGGACGACGCCTACCTCACCGAGTCCGGGCACATCCTGATCGATTACCTGAATCTGGACTCCCAGGTCGCCAAACACTGATCGGATGTAATCAAACAGTCATGACGCTGTCGTGAAATGCACAGGGCCGGGAAACCGGCCCTTTTGCTTTTTACAGCCACCGAGAACCGTCATGACCGTCACCGAGCAGTTGAGCGCGCTGGACCAGATCCTCGCTCACGGCGACCTGCACTGCCTGTTCCAGCCCATCCTGTCGCTTTCGGAAAGGCGCCTGGTGGGCTACGAAGCCCTTACGCGCGGCCCGTCCAACGGCCCCCTGCACTCGCCCCTGCCGCTGTTCAGCATCGCCCGCAGCAGCGGCCGCCTGAGCCAGCTGGAACTGCTCTGCCGACGCAAGGCCTGCGCACGCTTTCGCGACCTGAAGCTCGAGGGCAAGCTGTTCCTCAACGTGTCCCCCGAATCCCTGCTGGAACCGACCCACCAGCCCGGCCGCACGCTGCAATTGCTGCAGACCTTCGGCATATCGCCCAGTGACGTGGTGATCGAACTGACCGAGCAGACGCCCATCGAGGATTTCACCCTCCTCGACACCGCACTGCACCACTACCGCGCCATGGGCTTTTCCATCGCCCTGGACGACCTGGGCGCAGGCTATTCCAGCCTGCGCCTGTGGTCCGAACTGCGCCCCGACTACGTGAAGATCGACCGCCACTTCATCGAAGGCATCCACCTGGATGCGGTGAAGCGCGAATTCGTCGGCTCGATCCTGAAGATGGCCCACGCCTCCCGTGCCCAGGTGATTGCCGAGGGCATCGAGATTGCGGAAGAACTGGCGGTGCTTTCAGAGATGGGCGTCGACCTGGTACAGGGCTACCTGCTTGGCCGCCCGAACGAAACGCCACCGCGCGACGCCCGCGCCCTGCTACCGGAAGTCGACAGCGCTGGCGCGCTGCTTGCCGAAGATCAGTCCGACCTCGAACCGCTGCTGCTGGACCAACCGGCGGTACGCGACAGCACACCCATTGGCGACGTGCTGGAGGCCTTCCGCGCGCAGGCCAACCTCAACTCGCTGGCAGTGCTCGACAGTCATGACCACCCCGTCGGCATCGTCCACCGCCACGCACTGTCCGACGCGCTGCTCAAGCCATTCGCACCGGAGTTGTATGCACGCAAACCGATCAGCCGGCTGATGAGCGATGACTTCCTCGCGGTAGAACGCAGCCAGTCGTTGCAGCAGGTCAGCCGCCTGCTCACCAGCCGCGCGCGGCAACGCATCGAGGAAGACTTCATCATCACCCTGAACGGCCGCTACCTGGGCCTGGGCCGGGTGATCGATGTGCTCAAGCTGATCACCGAGCTGAAGATCCGCCAGGCGCGCCACGCCAACCCGCTTACCCTGCTGCCGGGCAACGTACCCATCCAGCAGTGCCTGTCGCGCCTGCTGCAGCAAGGTCGCGAAGCCGTGGTGTGCTACGTCGACATCGACAGCTTCAAACCCTTCAACGATCTCTACGGCTATGCCCGTGGCGATGAAGTTCTGCTGTGCCTGGCGCAGTGCCTGGGCGAGCGCGTGGACCCGACGCGGGACTTCGTCGGCCATATCGGCGGCGACGATTTCATGCTGGTGCTGGGGACGCAGGACTGGCGCGAGCGGCTCAACCACTTGCTGGAGGATTTCCAGGGCCAGTGCCGGCGCTTCTACAGCCGCGAGCATCTGGACGCGGGCTGTTTCGTCGCGTACAACCGCCAGGGGCGACGCGAGGAATATCCGCTGCTATCCCTGTCGATCGGCGTGGTGCACGTGAAGAGTGGCGCCGGGCAGCGCCTGGATGCCAGTCAACTGGCCGGGCTCGCTTCGGAGGCCAAGCGCCACGCGAAGAACATGCCCGGCTACAGCCTGCACATCCTCACGGCGGAATGATTCAGAGGCCCAACTGGCGCGCGCGCGTCTCGTAGCGCTCGGCCTGGGCTTCATCGGGCTCAAGACCAGGGCCACCGCTGCGGTACAACTCACCGAGCTTGCGCGCCGCCAGCGGATGGCCTGCCTCGGCAGCCTGCGCCCAGTATCGTGCAGCCTCCTGCGCGTCACCGGCCTGCCGGGTATCGCCCTTGAGCGATTGCACGCCCACCTGATACGCGGCCTTGTGATCGCCTGCCGCAGCGGCGAGACGCAACAGACGCAGACCTTCCTCGCGAGCGCCGAAACCCTGTCCGCGAAACAGCAGCAGGTGGCCGTAGAAACTCTGCGCCCCTACGTCGCCGAGAGCTGCCATGCGTGCGAACTGGCCTTGCATCCAGGCCCAGGCGCGCGGTTGGCGAACCATCCACGGCCAGCCCATCAGGCGTCGCGCCACGGCGTAACTCAGCCGCGCACGCAGGCGCCAGAACAGCTCGCGGGGTGTCGCCACGTCAGAGCTCCTCGGGGTACTCGAACTCGAAGACGCGCACCACTTCTGCGGCGTGCCAACCGGCGGCGGCGGGGCCATCCGGCGCACCGGAGAAGCGGCCGAGGCGCTCGACGTGCTCGAAGAAACCGGTGCGCGGCAGGCGGCTGGCACCCTGGCTGATCACCAGCGAGCTGCGTATCGGGCGCCCCGCACGGGCGTCCAGCGCGGCCAGGTGCTCCAGCGCGGCTGTCAGCACGGTCATGGCCGGAGTTGGCAGTTGCAGGCGCTCGATCAGCGCTCGGTAGGTCAGCAGATGGCGCTGGCGGCGGGCGTCTTCCAGCTCGCCGAGCAGGCCTTCCCAATGCTTGCGACTGATCTGCACGCTCAAGAAGCAGACTCCCCAGTGCCCAGGGCACGACGCAGGCCATGCTGGATGGCGTCGCTGGCTTCGCGTTCGCCGTTCTCGATCAGTTCCAGGTAGGACGGGCTGATGCCCACCGAACGCGCCAGCGCTTCGATGGAGAAGCCCCGGGCTTCGCGCAGTGCCTTCCAGTCCGGCTTCTCATCGAGTGCCGGAGCGGCAGCCGGCTTGACGACCTGGGCGGCCCCCCGGCCGGCGGCTGCCAGCAGGGCCTGGTACTCGGCCCAGGGAACCACGGCGTACTCCGCTTCGCCGTCACGCATGATGACTTGAACGTTCATGACAACACTCCTTGCAGGCGGCCATCTTAACAGTCTGATGCGCGCCTGTGCCGGCTATACTGCGCAGCGCTTCTCGCCACCAGACATGGGGTCCGACTTGCAGCGCTTCCTTCCATTGTGCCTATGCCTGGCGAGCGCCCTGTGCGGCGCCGAGGAACTGCGCTGGGGCTATTCGCCAAGCAACGGCATGCCCTACGCAGAAAGTATCGACCATGAATTGGCGCCTGGCTTCATCCGCGATCTGGGCGAAACCGTCGGACAGCGTCTGGGACTGGAGGTTCGCTTCGTGGAAACCCCGGACAAGCGCGCCGAACCGGCTCTCGCCCAAGGCGCAATCCACCTGCTGTGCATCAACAATCCGCAGTGGATGAAGGCGCCGGAGAAGCTGCGCTGGTCGCCCAGTCTGTTCGAGGAAGAAGATTCCATGGCCCAGCGTGCGGATGCGCCGCCGGTGGAAAATCTCGCGCAGTTGCGCGGCATACGCGTTGGCACCAGTCTGGGCTACGTCTACCCCGCGCCACTGATGCAGGCTTTCGCCGAAGGCCGGGTGAAACGCGCCGATGTGCGCGACCTGGATACCCGTCTGCACATGCTTGAGGCCGGCCGTCTGGACGCGTTGATAGACATGCGCCGACCGCTGGAGTTTCTCCTCGCGGAACACCGCCAACTGCCGGTCGCGATCAGCCGTAACACTGTGCAGCGCTACTCGATCTATTGCTCGTACGGCCCCGCGCTACCGCTCCCCGCCGAGCGCCTGGATGCCGTGCTGCAGGCGATGGTGAGCGACGGCTCCATACAGCGCCTGCTCGGCGAACAGACTGCACGGATGCATCAGAGACGCTGAATCGCTTCCGGCGGCGGCAGCTGCTTCAGGGCCTCGCGGGTTTCCACACCCTGCGCGTCGCGCCAGACCTTGAACGCATCGATCTCCGACTGCCAGCGACGAACCACCCACGCCAGCACCGCCAGGTCATCGAGGAAACCGACGCCCAGCAACCAGTCGGGCACCAGATCCACCGGCGAGAGGAAATACAGCAGCGCCGCCACGACGGAAACCAGCGCCTGGGAACTGATACCCCGGTAGTCGCCGCGCACCCAGGCCACCAGCAGTTCCTGCAGTAGCTTCAGATCGGTCTTTGCCAACTTGACCCGGCCACTCTTGCGCGCCACGGCGAACAGCAGCGCAGGCACCCGCCCACCCGCGATAAAGCGGCTGGCGAGATTGAGAAAACGGTCAAATCCCGGAGGCTTTTTCATCGACTCACCTCGATAGGAAGATTCGTACAGGGCGGGTTCAGGTTATCCACCTTTCCTGTGGATAACTCTGTTGAAAGCCACCCTTGATATCGCCCAAACGCCCGAGCCATGAGGGCTGCAGACAGATCGGCGATTTTTTGTTCACCCCTGTAAATGCGTTAAAAATCATGCAGTTGCGGCTAAGCGATGGGCTGATCAATGTCAAGGGGAGGACATTGTTTCAACTGCGTCAAATATGTGCATAAGGGTAACACCGGGTCCAAGGTTACTCCCTTTCAGACCCGACGGTCAGCGTACCGTTCCAGAGCGCTTCCCGCACAAACGAAAACGCCCCGTGGGTTACGGGGCGTTTTCACTGGTACGAAGGTACTCAGTTACTTCTTCGGCTGCTCTGCCGGAGCCTCAGCCGCGTCAGGCTGGTTCGGGTCCTTGATGGCCAGCAGTTCCAGGTCGAACACCAGCACGGAGTTGGCCGGGATGGTCGGGCTCGGGCTCTGGGCGCCGTAGGCCAGTTCGCTCGGGATGAAGAGCTTGATCTTCTCGCCAACGTGCATCAGTTGCAGGGCTTCGACCCAACCCGGGATCACGCCGCCAACCGGCAGATCGATCGGGCTGCCACGCTGGATGGAGCTGTCGAAGACCGTACCATCGACCAGCTTGCCTTCGTAGTGAACGGTGACGACGTCGGTGGCCTTGGGCTGTGCACCGTCGGCTTTCTTCACGACTTCATACTGCAGGCCGGACTTGGTGGTGACCACGCCCTCACGCTTGCCGTTTTCCTCGAGGAACTTCTTGCCGGCTTCCAGAGCCTCGGAGTTCTTCTTGGCGACCTGCTCTTCAGCGCGCTTCTGCAGGGCGGTGAAGGCTTCGGTCAGCTCTTCATCGGTCAGCTTCTGCTTCTGCTTGCCAACGGCGTCTTCGATGCCCAGGGCGACGGCTTTGGAATCCAGGTCATTCATGCCTTCCTGGGCGAGGCTCTTGCCCATGTTCAGGCCGATGCCGTAGGAGGCTTTCTGCGCAGGAGTCTTGAGTTCCACTTCGGCGGCCTGTTTGTCGCAGCCCGCGAGAACCAGGCCGACCAGCGCGATCGCTGCCGCCAACCGATGTTGTTTCATGCTGAATCCTTGTCTATGCGCCGTCATGGCTGAAGTAATGAAGCCGCGAGCTTATCAGGCGCTCGTGGCCAGTGGCTATGGGCAATAGGAACCACTGCCGAGGGAGAAGTTCCCACAGCAAACTTATAAGAAAATTAACAGGATAAGTCAGACGGCCAGCACGGAATCACTGTGACTCGGCGGGGCAATTTTCGACGGGAAGCTTTTGCAGGAACGAGGTTCGCAGATAAAAAAGGCAGGCAAAGAAAAAGCCCTCAGGTATTGCTACCTGAGGGCTTTTCGAATTGTGGCGCAGCGGACGGGACTCGAACCCGCGACCCCCGGCGTGACAGGCCGGTATTCTAACCGACTGAACTACCGCTGCGTCGGACCTCGAGTGGTGGGTGATGACGGGATCGAACCGCCGACCCTCTGCTTGTAAGGCAGATGCTCTCCCGGCTGAGCTAATCACCCTTCGTCTCGAAGTGGGGCGCATTCTACGGAGGACATTTGAACCTGGCAAGCCCCCGAATGAAAAAAATTTTCAGATGTTCCAAAGGCTTAGATGAAGAGGGTGAATGACGAAACGGGGTTGGCCTGAACCGCGCCGAACGGAATAATGCGTCCTTTGTGTCCAGGAGTTAGACCCTCATGTGGTTCCGCAATCTGCTCGTATATCGCCTCACCCAGGATCTGCAGATCGACGCCGATGCCCTGGAGAAGGCCCTGGCCAGCAAGCCGGCGCGCTCCTGCGCCAGCCAGGAACTGACTACCTACGGTTTCTCCGCGCCTTTCGGCAAGGGCCCGGACGCTCCGCTGGTGCATGCCAGCGAAGGCTTCTTCCTGGTCAGCGCCCGCAAGGAAGAGCGCATTCTCCCCGGCAGCGTCGTGCGTGACGCGCTCAAGGAAAAGGTCGACGAGATCGAAGCCGCGCAGATGCGCAAGGTCTATAAGAAGGAACGCGACCAGCTCAAGGACGAAATCGTCCAGACCCTGCTGCCGCGCGCTTTCATTCGCCGCTCGGTGACCTTCGCTGCCATCGCACCGAGCCTCGGCCTGATCCTGGTCGACACCTCCAGCGCGAAGAAGGCTGAAGACCTGCTCTCCACCCTGCGCGAGGCCCTGGGCTCGCTGCCGGTTCGCCCGCTGACCGTGAAGACCGCGCCGACCGCCACCCTGACCGACTGGGTGAAGACCCAGGAAGCCGCCGGCGACTTCTTCGTCCTCGACGAGTGCGAGCTGCGTGACACCCACGAAGACGGCGGCGTGGTGCGCTGCAAGCGCCAGGACCTGACCAGCGAGGAAATCCAGCTGCACCTGACCTCCGGCAAGCTGGTCACCCAGCTGTCGCTGGCCTGGTCGGACAAGCTGTCCTTCGTCCTCGACGACAAGGTGGCGATCAAGCGCCTGCGCTTCGAAGACATGTTGCAGGAAAAGGCGGAGCAGGACGGCGGCGAAGATGCCCTCGGCCAACTCGACGCCAGCTTCACGCTGATGATGCTGACCTTCGCCGAGTTCATCCCGGCGCTGATCGAGGCTCTCGGTGGCGAGGCGATGCCCGAAGGCATCTGACGCCCCTTCAGGCGCCGCGCCCGCGCGGCGCCTGACACCATAAAAGGCCCACTCACAAGAAGGAGGGCCCATGCGTGCTCTCATCCTGCTCAGCCGCTTCATGGGCAACACCTTCGCCCTCTGGGTGCTGCTCTTCGCCATCCTGGCGCTCTTCGTTCCCTCCCTCTTCACGCCGCTCGCTGTCGCCATCGTGCCCATGCTCGGCGTGGTCATGTTCGGCATGGGCCTTACGCTCAAGGTCGAGGACTTTGCCGAAGTCGCCCGACATCCCTGGCGCGTCACCCTCGGCGTGATCGCCCACTTCGTCATCATGCCCGGCATGGCCTGGCTGCTTTGCCAGTTGATGCACCTGCCAGCGGAGATTGCCGTGGGCGTCATCCTGGTCGGCTGCTGCCCCAGCGGCACCGCCTCCAACGTGATGACCTGGCTGTCGCGCGGTGACCTGGCGCTGTCGGTGGCCATCGCTGGCGTAACCACCCTCCTTGCTCCGCTGCTCACCCCGGCGCTGATCTGGCTGCTGGCTTCCGCGTGGCTGCCGGTATCCTTCGGTGCGCTGTTCTGGTCGATCCTGCAGGTGGTGGTAGTGCCGATCGTCCTCGGCATCGTTGCCCAGCGCCTGCTCGGCGCGCGGGTGCGCCACGTGGTGGACGTGCTGCCACTGATCTCGGTGGTGTCTATCGTCATCATCGTCGCCGCGGTGGTTGCCGCCAGCCAGGCAAAGATCGCCGAATCCGGCCTGCTGATCATGGCCGTCGTGATCCTGCACAACGGCTTCGGTTTCCTGCTTGGCTACTTCACCGCCAAGGTCTTCGGCCTGCCGCTGGCGCAGCGCAAGTCACTGGCGCTGGAGGTGGGCATGCAGAACTCCGGCCTCGGCGCCGCCCTCGCCAGCGCGCACTTCTCGCCACTGGCGGCAGTGCCCAGCGCACTGTTCAGCGTGTGGCACAACATCTCCGGCGCAACGCTTTCCACCTGGTTCCGCCGCATGACCGAAGAGCCATCCGCCCAGAAACAGGCCCCGCAATAGGGCAGGAATCCGGCGCCGGGTTGCCCGGCGCACCGGTTTTGTGCAAAATACTGCACATTGTGAGGACGACCTCACCACCTTCCGGTGCTCCAGCGGGGACGGCCCTCCAATCCATCCACCGTCTGGAGAGCTCCATGTCCTGGATCATTCTGTTCGTCGCCGGCCTGTTCGAAGTGGGTTGGGCTGTCGGCCTGAAATACACCGAAGGCTTTACCCGGCCGATACCAACCGTCCTCACCGTGCTGGCGATCATCACCAGCATGGGCCTGCTTGGCCTGGCCATGAGGAACCTGCCGCTGGGCACTGCCTATGCCATCTGGACCGGTGTCGGCGCCGTCGGCACCGTCATCGTCGGGATCGTGCTGTTCGGCGAGTCCATGGCGCCGGTACGCCTGCTCAGTGTTGCGCTGATTCTGTGCGGACTGGTCGGACTGAAAATGAGCCACTGACGCTGTATCGGTTTTCGATACCGGCGGGCTGTCGCTTTCCCGAAAATTTGTCGGTATGCTGCGGGCCACTGTGTTTGCTTGGGTCACTGTGGCTCGTGACCTGGAGGGGCCATTCCCCACCACCCGGCTTCGACTGCACCTTGCAACTCAGGACGAGCGCGGACCTTTTCCGCAAAACAATCTTCAATAGTTCAAGGTGTAATTCCATGTCCAATCGTCAGACCGGCACCGTCAAGTGGTTCAACGACGCTAAAGGCTTCGGTTTCATCACCCCGGAAAGCGGCAACGACGTGTTCGTTCACTTCCGCTCCATCCAGGGCAATGGCTTCAAGTCGCTGCAGGAAGGCCAGAAGGTCTCCTTCATCGTTGTTGAAGGCCAGAAAGGCCTGCAGGCTGACGAAGTTCAGGTTATCTGATCCTCGTCCTGCACCATGAAAAAGCCCCGGCAATGCCGGGGCTTTTTCTTTTCCGTCACCCGGCCCTCAGCGAGCCACGCCACGCAGTTCGGCTACCTGCTCCTGCAGCAGCAGGCGCTTGGCCTCTTCCGGCGCAACGGGCTGGCCGGCCACCAGGCAGACCCGCGACCACAGCCGACGCAGGAAACCCTTTTGCGGATCACGGCTGAAGAAGCTCCCCCATAGCCCCTGCAGCGCCATCGGGATAACCGGTACCGGGGTCTCTTCGATGATCCGCTCCACACCGCCGCGGAACTCATTCATCTCGCCGTCCAGGGTCAGCATGCCCTCGGGGAAGATGCACACCAGTTCCCCTTCACGCAGGTACTCGGCGACTCTGGCGAACGCCTTCTCATAAGTCTCGGCATCCTCGTTGCGCCCGGCGATGGGCACGGCGCCCGCAGTACGGAAGATGAAGTTGAGCACCGGGATGCGGAAGATCTTGTAGTACATGACAAAGCGCACCGGACGGCGCACGGACCCGGCAATCAGCAGCGCGTCGACGAAGGACACGTGATTGCACACCAGCACCGCCGGGCCCTCGTCGGGAATGGCTTCGAGGTTGCGGTGATCGACCCGGTACATCGAGTGGGTCAGCAGCCAGACCAGGAAGCGCATGGTGAACTCGGGCACGATCTTGAAGATGTACACGTTCACCGCGACGTTCATCAGCGAGAGCACGAGGAACAGTTCGGGGATGCTCAGCTTCGCCACCGACAGCAGCAGGATCGAGACGACCGCCGCCACCACCATGAACAGCGCGTTGAGGATGTTGTTCGCCGCGATCACCCGCGCACGCTTGTCCTCCTCGGTGCGCGCCTGGATCAACGCATACAGCGGCACGATGTAGAAACCGCCGAAGATGCCGATGCCAAGGATATCCGCCAGCACCGCCCAGGACTGCGAATGCTCCAGCACGGCCAGCCAGTTGTAAGGCTGTTCGCCCTGCGGGAAGCCGCCCGAGTGCCACCACAGCAGGATGCCGAACAGGCTCAGGCCGATGGAGCCGAAGGGCACCAGACCGATTTCCACCTTCTTGCCGGAGAGCTTTTCGCAAAGCATCGAACCCAGCGCGATACCCACCGAGAACACGGTGAGAATCAGCGTCACCACGCTCTCGTCGCCATGCAGCAGTTCCTTGGCGTAGGTCGGGATCTGCGTCAGGTAGACCGCGCCGAGGAACCAGAACCAGGAGTTGCCCACCAGCGAGCGCGACACCGCCGGGCGCTGGCGCAGGCCGAGCAGGAGGATGCTCCAGGACTGGCGGAAGATATTCCAGTCAACCTTCAGCTCCGGCAGCGCGGCGGCCGCGCGAGGAATGTTGCGGCTGGCAAGGAAGCCACAGACGGCCACCATCACCACGGCAATGCCAACGCCAGCAGCGTAGTCCTGCCGCGACATCAGCACGCCCGCACCGATGGTGCCGCACAGAATGGCCAGGAAGGTGCCCATTTCCACCAGGGCATTGCCACCGACCAATTCGTCCTCACGCAAGTGCTGCGGCAGGATGGAGTACTTCACCGGGCCGAACAGCGCCGAGTGGGTGCCCATGGCAAACAGCGCGAGGAACAGCAGCGGCAGGCTGCCGAACACGAAGCCCGCTGCGCCCACCGCCATGATCACGATCTCGGCCAGCTTCAGCGCGCGCATCAGCGCGTCCTTGTTGAACTTCTCGCCGAACTGGCCGCCCAGGGCGGAGAACAGGAAGAACGGCAGGATGAACAGCAGCGCGCAGAGGTTGACCAGCAGGTTGCGGTCACCACCGATGGTGAGGTGGTAGAGGATCGCCAGGATCAGCGACTGCTTGAAGATGTTGTCGTTGAACGCACCCAGCAGTTGGGTGATGAAGAAGGGCAGGAATCGCTTGGTGCCCAGCAGGGCGAATTGCGAGTGTTGAGACATCGTCCTTGTATACCTGCGTGGCGGCCTTGAGCCGGAATGACAGCACGGATATGACGGCAACAGCGTGAAGAAAAGCCACATTTTCCGCACAAATCCATTCCGGTGATGAAATCCCGGACAGAAAAAAGCCCGTCACGCGGGACGGGCTTTTTCGCTGGAGGGGAGGCGGTCAGAAGCCGACGCTGCCCTGCACGTAGAAGGTGCGGGGCTCACCCAGGTAGATACCGGCGTTGTTGTCGCTGGAGCGGGTGTAGTTCATCTGATCGAAGATGTTCTTCACCCCGGCGGCAACCTTCAGATTCGACGCCTGCGGCCCGAAGTCGTAGCCCACACGGGCGTTCCACAGCACATAGCCGGGGATGTCGCCGTACTGGCCATCGGCGCTCGGCTCGGTAATGTAGTTGCCGGTGAAGCTGCCGTTGGAGTTGGTGGTCGGGCCGGGCGCGCGCTGCCCCGACTGCGCGAAGCCGTCGAAGTTGTAGGTCCAGCGGTCGTGCTCGTAGCGCAGGCCGATGGTGGCCACCTGGCGCGAGTAAAGCGGCAGGTCGCGGCCCTTGAACGACGGGATCTCGCCTTCATAGGTGGCGCGGGTGTAGGTGAAGGTGCCGTAGGCGGTCAGGCCGGCGAGAACCGGATCGAGCGCGGCCATGTCGTAGTGCGCCGAGGTCTCGATGCCCTGGTGCTTGGTAGCGCCCAGGTTGGTCCAGCCCACGTCGTTGCTGATGTATTGCAACTCGTCGTCGAAGTCGATGTAGAACAGCGTGACTTCGCCACCCCAGGTGCCGTTGTCGTAGCGGGTGCCTACTTCGTAGGTCTTCGCCTTTTCCGGCTGCAGGCCGCTGGCGGTGTCGTTGCCGC
This sequence comes from Pseudomonas sp. PVC-3-1, assembly GCF_057444315.1. Classification (NCBI taxonomy): domain Bacteria; kingdom Pseudomonadati; phylum Pseudomonadota; class Gammaproteobacteria; order Pseudomonadales; family Pseudomonadaceae; genus Pseudomonas; species Pseudomonas sp. PVC-3-1. The sequence goes on along the minus strand of NZ_CM172023.1, from coordinate 2,671,139 downwards.
TGCCACCCTGGCCAAGCTGGAAGTACTGCAGGCTGCCGAAGGAAGTCTCGTAGTTGGCGAACAGCTTCCACTCGTCCGACAGGTGATACATCACCGCCAGTGCCGGTAGCGGCTCGTTGTAGTCCCTGCTGCGGTTCTTTTCCTGGACCGGCTTGCCCTTGTTGTCGATTACCGGGCGCTCGTGCCAGTCGGTGGAGATGCGCTCAAAGCGGATGCCCGGGGTAACGGTCCAGTTGCCCACGTCGATCTTGTCGTCGAGGTAGATGGAGTTCGCCTCGGTGCCGCCGGTGCGGTCCTGATAGATGTGGCCGTCAGCGCCCGGCTGCACGGTGGGAATGTTGTTCACCAGGCCGACCTGGCTGGCGCGTTCGTGCATCGCTTCCTTCAGGTAGCGATAGCCGATGCTGGCTTCCTGGGTGGTCGGGCCGACCATGAATATCTTCGACACGCGCGGCTCGATGCCGAAGGTGTGGTAGTCGCGCGGGTAGGACGCCAGGGTCTTGAGGTCGCGGTTGGCGATGGTGCTGCCGCGGAAGCTGTCGCTGTAGTAGGTCAGCACTTCCACTTGCGTGAGGTCGTCGATCTGCCGCTTGTACTTGAGCGAGACGTCCTTGCGGCGGCCGGTGAAGTTGTCGTAGTCGCGTACCGACTGGTACGGGTCCTTGTCGAACTGCGCCTGGGTCAGGCCGCCGGGCATGTCGGCGCTGCCGTCGTAGTAGTGGAAGTTGGCAGAAAACTCATCGACGTCGGTGGGCGCCCAGTGGGTCTTGAACATCACGTCGTCGATGTCGGTGGAATCGTTGCTGTCGCGGTAGCCCGCGCCCTTCACGCCCGAATACAACAGCGCAGCACCCATGCCGTTGTCGGCGGTGCCACCCAGGAAGGCGTTGTAGAGCTTCTTCCAGCCGCCGTGGGAAGCAGTTTCCACGGTGCTGCCAACATCGCCGGAGAATTCCTTGGGAATCGCGCGGGTGACGAAGTTGATCACCCCGCCGACGTTCTGCGGGCCATAGCGCACGGAACCTGCGCCACGCACGACGTCGACGCTGTCGAGGTTGCCGACCGACAGCGGGAACATCGACAGCTGCGGCTGACCGTAGGGCGCCACGGCAGCCGGGACGCCGTCGATGAGCACGGTCGAGCGCGGCGACAAGCGCGAGGTCAAACCGCGCACGCCGACGTTGAGGGAAACATCGCTGCCGCCGGTGCCGTTGTTGTCCTGCACCTGCACGCCGGGAATGCCGCGCAGCACGTCGCGCACGTTCTGCGCGCCCTCTTCGATCATCTGTTCGCGCCGCACCACGGTGCGGGCGCCGGGGTGGTTCTGCACCACCTGCTGGTCGGCCTCGCCGAGCCAGTCACCGACGACGGTGACAGTCTCCAACTCCTTGGTCTCTTCCTCGGCCTGCGCTGGCAGCAGCGGCGTGGCCAGGGCTACGGCGATCGCCAGGCGCGACCATGAACGAACGTGCGACATGCATCCCCCTCCCCGGGTACTTCGTGAAGGGGCGGGAAATTAGAACTGATTGTAAATTTTGTAAATGCAAATGTATCGCAAATGAAAAAATATTCCGGTTGACTCAGATTCTCTTTTCGGCATCTCGAACAACTGTTCATCAGGCACGGCAATAGGCCACCAGCCCCTGTGCGATGGGAGTTCCGAGAATCGATGAAGACAATCAGGCCGAACGGAACGACCGAGCACAGGCCTGACGGTACTCACCGGGACCGACGCCATAAGCCTGCTTGAACTGACGGCTGAGGTGGCTCTGATCGGCGAAGCCCAGTTGCATGGCGACGTTCACCGGCATGCAGCCCTGCTTGAGCAGTGCCCTCGCCTGCTCCAGCCGACGCTGCTTGAGCCAGGCATGCGGCGGCAGGCCAGTGGCCTTGCGGAACACCCGGGCGAAGTGGAACGGCGACAGCCCAACGGCGGTGGCCAGTTCTTCCAGTGACGGTGGCTCCATCAGACGCGAACCCAGCAGCTCACGGGCTCGGGCCACAGCCACCGGCTCGCTACCGGCCGGCGGCGCCTCGGGAATCCGCGCATGACGCTGGAACAGCATCAGCAAGGCCTCGCGCCAGCAAGTCTGGCGTTGCAGCACGGTGGCATCGGAATCCAGCAGGTGGTGCGCGGCGAACAGCGCCTGCACCAGTTCCGGGTCGAACACCACGCTGGCATCGAAGGACGGTGTGCCGCCTCCGCCCAGTTCCAACTCCTCCAGCACGCCCGAGACCTGCGCCAGCTCTGGGTAGAAGCCGCGATAGCGCCAGCCGGCCTCATCGGCCTTGGAGCCGGTATGGACCTCGTCGGGGTTGATCAGCACCACGCTGCCGGCCGGGGCGAAGTGCTCGGCGCCACGGTGGTGGAAACGTTGTGCGCCCTGCTCGATCATGACGAAGGCGAAGCCTTCATGGACGTGGGGCGAGAACACCTGCTCGATATAACGCGCGTGCAGCAACTCGACGCCGCCCAACTCCTGGGCGCGCCAGAAGCGGGTGCGTTCGCCGCTCGCGTCGTGTTCTGCCATGGGTCATCCCGTCAATCGATTCTCTGAGCACCGCGCCATTCGGAAGCTACTACGGTGCCAGGACTTTCCCCTCACCCCAGCCCTGGCTACGCGCCCCGCTCAGAGGGAGAAGGGGCCGTCCGTGCCGGCTGGCACGATGGCTTCAGCCTGCGCCGATCAGTCCTCGCTCCCCTGGGGAGAGGGTGAGGGGTTCTGAAGCCGAGACCAGAGTACCACTCAGCCGACGAAACCGGCTTCCAGCGTGGCCTTCACCTGGGGCCATTCCTGGTCGGTGATGCTGTACAGGATGGTGTCGTCCAGCCGGCCACCAGCCAGGCGACGGTGGTTGCGCAGCACGCCTTCGCGCACTGCGCCGAGTTTCTCGATTGCGCGTTGGGAGCGCTCGTTGCTGGCGGCAGTCTTGAACTGCACGCGGACCATCTTCCAGCTGTCGAAGGCATGGCGCAGCATCAGGTACTTCATCGTGGCGTTGAGGCCGCTGCCGTGCTGGGCCTGGTCCAGCCAGGTGGCGCCGATCTCGCAGGCCGGCAGCGCCGGAAGGAAGTCCATGAAGCGCGTGGTGCCGACGATCTGGTTGCCCAGGCGCACTACCAGCGGCAGGGAGCGGCCCTCGCGCTGGTCGGCCAGGCCCTGGCGGTACCAGTCCGGGCGCCCCGGCGCACTCATGAACTGCAGGACGTCACGGTTCTGCTCCGCCAGCGTCACCAGGTCCGGCACGTCGGCCTCCACCATCGGCTCCAGGCGCAGGGCCCCGCGCTGCAAGGTGATGGGTAACGGTCTGAACATGGCGCCCTCCTCGAAACTCGACGCGAAATCATCGCTCACATCAGAGCGTAGCGGCCCGATGAAGTGCCGCCTGCCGGCAGGCGCACGACAGACGGACCGCGAAAAGGCCGGCAAGCTACCAGCCTGGCGCCGCGTCCTCAAGTGTGAGGCGCGACACAGCGCCACTGAGACATTGGTAGCAGGCGTCTGACAGTTCCGGACTTTGGTGCGAAACTGCTGCCAGTGCTCCTGCGGGGGAGCCAGTTCACTTCCGGAGTCAGCATGTCGTTGTCCAGTGGGTTGATCGCAACGGTCGCCCTGCTCTACATGGCGGTCCTGTTCGCCATCGCGTTCTATGGCGACCGCCGTCGCGCCCCTCTTTCGCCGCGTGTCCGCGCCTGGGTCTACAGTCTCTCGCTGGCCGTATACTGCACCAGCTGGACCTTCTTCGGCGCCGTCGGCCAGGCCGCCGACCAACTCTGGTCATTCCTGCCGATCTACGTCGGCCCCGTGCTGCTGATGCTCTTCGCGCCCTGGGTGCTGCAGAAGATGATCATGATCAGCAAGCAGGAGAACATCACCTCCATCGCCGACTTCATCGCCGCGCGCTACGGCAAGTCGCAGGCGCTGGCTGTGGTGGTGGCACTGATCTGCGTGGTGTGCGTGCTGCCCTACATCGCCCTGCAGCTCAAGGGCATCGTCCTCGGGGTGAACCTGCTGATCGGCGCCGGGCCCGACTCCACCGGCATCCGCGCCCAGGACACGGCGCTGATCGTGTCGCTGATCCTCGCGCTGTTCACCATCGTCTTCGGCACCCGCAACCTGGACGTCACCGAACACCACCGCGGCATGGTGCTGGCGATCGCCTTCGAATCGCTGGTCAAGCTCACCGCCTTCCTCGCCGTCGGCATCTTCGTCACCTACGGCCTCTACGACGGCTTCGGCGACCTGGTGGACAAGGCCCGCGTCGCCCCGCAGCTCAACGAGTACTGGAAGGAGACGGTGCACTGGCCGGCCATGCTACTGCAGACCGGTGTGGCGATGACTGCCATCATGTGCCTGCCGCGCCAGTTCCACGTACTGGTGGTGGAGAACATCGAGCCGCGCGACCTGAACCTGGCGCGCTGGGTGTTCCCGATCTACCTGGTGCTGGCTGCGTTGTTCGTGGTGCCGATTGCCCTCGCCGGGCAGATGCACCTGCCGGCTGGCGTGATGCCCGACTCCTTCGTGATCAGCCTGCCGCTGGCCGAGGCCCATCCCGCCCTGGCCCTGCTGGCCTTCATCGGCGGCGCCTCGGCGGCCACCGGCATGGTCATCGTCGCCAGCGTGGCGCTGTCCACCATGGTCTCCAACGACATGCTGCTGCCCTGGCTGCTGCGCCGCAAGGGCGAGGCCGAGCAGCCCTTCGAGGTGTTCCGCCACTGGCTGCTGACCGTGCGCCGGGTGAGCATCGCGCTGATCCTCCTGCTGGCCTATGTCAGCTATCGACTGCTGGGCTCCACCGCGAGCCTCGCCACCATCGGCCAGATCGCCTTCGCCGCCATCGCTCAGCTGGGCCCGGCGATGATCGGCGCGCTGTACTGGAAGCAGGCCAACCGCCGCGGCGTGTTTGCCGGCCTGGCCGCTGGCTCCTTCCTCTGGGCCTACACCCTGGTGTTGCCGGTCGTTGCCAAGGGCCTGGGTTGGCCGCTGGAAACCTTCCCCGGCCTGGCCTGGCTCGCTGGCCGGCCGTTCGGCCTGTCCATCGAACCGCTGACCCTCGGCGTGCTGCTCTCGCTGATCGGCAATTTCGCGCTGTTCGGGCTGGTCTCGGTGTTCTCCCGTACCCGTGTTTCCGAGCACTGGCAGGCCAGCCGCTTCATCGGCCAGGAAATCTCCCAGAAGCTCAGCTCGCGCTCGATGCTCGCTGTGCAGCTGGAAGACCTGCTGATGCTCGCCGCGCGTTTCGTCGGCGAGGAACGCGCGCGGCAGAGTTTCATCCGTTTCGCCTACCGCCAGGGCAAGGGCTTCACCCCAAGCCAGAACGCCAACGACGAATGGATCGCCCACACCGAACGCCTGCTCGCCGGCGTGCTCGGCGCCTCCTCCGCGCGCGCCGTGGTGAAGGCCGCCATCGAAGGCCGCGAGATGCAGGTGGAGGACGTGGTGAAGATCGCCGACGAAGCCTCCGAGGTGCTGCAGTTCAACCGCGCGCTGCTGCAGGGCGCCATCGAGAACATCACCCAGGGCATCAGCGTGGTCGACCAGTCGCTGCGCCTGGTGGCCTGGAACCACCGCTACATCGAACTGTTCGAGTACCCGGACGGGCTGATCTACGTCGGCCGCCCGATCGCTGACATCATCCGCTACAACGCCGAGCGTAACCTCTGCGGGCCGGGCGACCCGGACCTGCACGTCGCCAAGCGCCTGTACTGGATGCGCCAGGGCACGCCGCATACCTCCGAGCGACTGTTCCCCAATGGCCGGGTGATCGAACTGATCGGCAACCCGATGCCGGGCGGCGGCTTCGTCATGAGCTTCACCGACATCACCAACTACCGCGATGCCGAACAGGGCCTCAAGGACGCCAACGAGAGCCTGGAGCAACGCGTGCAGGAGCGCACCTTCGAGCTGTCGCAACTCAACCAGGCGCTGACCGAAGCCAAGGGCACCGCGGAAGCCGCCAACCAGTCGAAGTCGCGCTTCCTCGCCGCCGTCAGCCATGACCTGATGCAGCCACTGAACGCCGCGCGGCTGTTCTCCGCCGCCCTCGCCCACCAGGAAAAACTGCCCGAAGAGGCCACCGAGCTGGTACGCCACCTGGACTCCTCGTTGCGCTCGGCGGAAGACCTGATCACCGACCTGCTGGACATCTCGCGCCTGGAAGGCGGCCGCGTCAGTGCCGACATCGCGGCCTTCCCGCTGAGCAACCTGTACGACACCCTCGGCGTGGAGTTCCGCGTGCTGGCCCAGGAGCACGGCATCGACTTCCACGTGCGCGGCAGCAAGCTGCGCGTGGAAAGTGATATCAAGCTGCTGCGCCGCGTGCTGCAGAACTTCCTCACCAACGCCTTCCGCTACGCCAAGGGCCACGTACTGCTCGGCGTGCGTCGCGAAGCCGGGCACTTGCGCCTGGAGGTCTGGGACCACGGCCCGGGCATCCCGCCAGACAAGCTGCAGGTGATCTTCGAGGAATTCAAACGCCTGGACAGCCACCAGACCCGCGCCGAAAAGGGCCTGGGCCTCGGCCTGGCCATTGCCGACAGGCTGTGCAAGGTGCTCGACCACCGCCTGGAAGTGCGCTCGTGGCCGGGCAAAGGCAGCGTGTTCAGCGTCAGCGTACCGCTGGCGCGCCAGCCGGCCCCGGCGCCGCTCAACGGGCACAAAGTGGAAACCCCGGAACAACTCAACGGCGCGCAGGTGCTCTGCGTCGATAACGAGGACAGCATCCTCACCGGCATGAACAGCCTGCTCACTCGCTGGGGCTGCCGCGTGCTCACCGCACGCAGCCGCGAGGAATGCCAGGCCCTGCTCGACGGCGACGCTCGCCCGCAACTGGCGCTGATCGACTACCACCTGGATGACGGCGAACTGGGGACGGACCTCATGGCCTGGCTGCGCACCCGCCTGGGTGAACCGGTGCCGGGCGTGGTGATCAGCGCGGACGCCCGCCCCGAACTGGTGGCGCAAATCCACGCGGCCGGGCTGGACTTCCTGCCCAAGCCGGTGAAGCCGGCGGCGTTACGCGCGTTGTTGAGTCGGCATTTGAGCCTGAAATAGATTGTCCAGCCGTGCCTTGGCAGCCGCGGCGGTTCGCGAGCAAGCTCGCTCCTACAGCCACACCGAGCCTCTGAGTGGCTCTTGTAGGATCGAGGGGGACGCCCAGTTCTTGCTCGCGAACCCACCCACTACCAGCTGCCAGCGATACTTCACGCCACCCTCCCGCGCCACTGCAACAACACCACCCCGGCAATGATCAGCCCAATGGCCAGATAGCCCTCGGGCGATAATTTTCGCACCGAAAACCCCGCCCAACCGAACTGATCACACAACGCCGACATGAGCATCTGCCCCGCCACCACGCATGCGAGGAACGTTGCCGCGCCCAGCTGCGGCGCCAGCATCACCGCCACCGTCAGATAGGCCGCCCCGAACAGCCCGCCGAGCCAGCCCCACCAAGGCGTGGTGGCAATGCCGGCAGCCGCTGGAAGCGGCACCCTGAACGCCAGCAGCGCAATGATCACCGCCGCCAGGCTCACCCCCAGCGACGTCAGGCTGGCACTCAACGGGTGTCCCAACTGGCGCCCCAGCAGCGAGTTGCTCCCAGCCTGCAAGGCAACCAGAGCGCCCACACCAATGGCGGGCAAGAGCAGAAGCAGTTTCGACATCGAAAATTCTCCATGGCTTGTCGATGAGGCTCAGCTTCTGCTATCCATCCAACGCATGGAAATGAATGAATGGTACAACCTGAATGCACTCAATTCATGACTTGCGCCGCATCGACCTCAACCTGCTGGTGATCCTCGACGCCCTGCTGGAAGAGCGCCACGTCTCCCGTGCAGCCGAGCGGTTGGCCATGACCCAGCCGGCGGTAAGCCATGCGCTGAATCGCCTGCGCGACTTGCTGGATGACCCGCTGCTGCTGCGCGCCGGCAACCAGATGCAGCTGACCCGCCGCGCCTTCGAGCTGGCCGGCCCGCTGAGGGACATTCTCGGTGGCGTGCGTCGGCTGGTGCTGGGCGACGACTTCGAACCGGCCAGCGCCGAGCTGGAGCTGCGCTTGGGTATGTCCGACTACGGCGCCTGGGTGGTGTTGCCGGCTTTGCTGCCGATCCTGCGCCGCGAAGCGCCGGGTATTCACCTGGACGTACGCCAGGCTTCGCGGGTGGGCATGGCGGAACAGGTGGCGAGCGGCGAGCTCGATGGCGCACTGGGCGTCTTCCCGATGCTGCCCGAAGGGCTGCGCGTACAGCGGCTGTTCGAGGAGCGCTTCGTCTGCCTGTGTTCGCGCGAAACCCTGGGCGCAAGAAAGCGCCTGGAATTGGACGACTACCTCGCCGCCCCACACTTGCGGGTTGCCCTGCAGCAGAGCCCAGCGGAAGAGATCGACAGCCATCTGGAAAAGCTCGGTCGCCGCCGCAAGGTCGCCGCCACCGTGCCGCACTTCAGCGTGGCGCCCAGCCTGTTGGCGGGCACTGATATGGTCCTGACGATTGCCGCGCGAATGCTCCCGGCTGATCTCGCCAGCCATGGCCTAGCCAGCTTCGAACCGCCCTTGAAGCTGGCGCCGTTCGATTTCGTGCAGATCTGGTCAGACACCAGCGAGGATGACCCGGCGCGGCGCTGGTTGCGCGGCAAGCTGGCCGTGGTGACCAGCAGGACCTGAGGCGTTACTCCGGCGTTTCCAGCCGCCGGAGGATTTCCCCGACGCGCTCGCCGAGCATCTCGTTGGCCGAGCGTTTCAGGCCGCGTGCCAACTCCACCAGCACCACCTGCTCGGCCACCGGCCGCAGGCGCTGAAAGACTTCGGCAAGTCGCTCCAGATCGGCAGCTCCGGGCAGCAGGTCGGCGCCGGGCTTGTCCACCAGATGAGTTACCACCAGGCGCACGATGCCGGCGGCGAGGTGCTCGGTATCACTGCGCAGCACCGCCAGATGATCCAGCAGCGACGCCAATGGAATACCCGCGCGGTACAGCTCGACACCGGCATTGAACAGGCGCGGGCTTGGAATGCTGATGCGCTCGCCATCGAAGGCCAACAGGCCCTGCGCCAGTGCCTGGTCGATCACTGCGTCGTTGAGCTCCTCGCCAAACAACGCCTGCAGGTCGCTGAACTCGATGCTGCCGGGCGACTCCAGGTTCCAGGGGCCGACGATAGCCTCGTCGAGGCCGAGCACGTGGTCCAGATCCTGGCCGCGCTCCCAGCTCTCCAGCAGCTCCTTGATATTGGCGATGTTGTAGCCACGCTCCAGCAAACGGTTGATCAACCGCAGGCGGCGCAGATGGCTGGCGAAATACACCCCGGCACGGCCCCGGCGCTCGGGTGGCGGCAGCAGGCCTCGGTCCTGGTAGGCACGCAGGTTGCGCACCGTGGTGCCGCCCTCGCGGGCCAGCTCATCCACGGAATACTCGCGCTCCTCTTCCAGTTCGGAAGGCGCGTCGTCCGGGCGCTGCAGCAGGCGCTGCAAGAGGTTCAGAGGTGTGCTCATGGCCGGATGATAGCCAGCGACATGCCCCCGGAACAATCGGAAGGATTAATCCTTCGGTGATCCCTTTCTCATCCCCGAGGCCCAACCAAAGACGGGAACTGCACCCGCCGTTTATCCCGTTTCCGCCCACAAGCCGCGCCGTCAGCGGTTCTCCGTTCCGGTAACACTCCAGGCCCGGCGCGCACGCATGGCGCAACGTTCAACGATGGGTCAGCATCGATCATGACATCGACCGATGTAACGATAACAACAACCAGCCTGGAGAAAGTCATGTCCCAAGGCGCCTGGGTGCCCACCCCCGAAGACCTGCGGCACTTCCGCGAGATTCAGCAACTGGCCTACCGCTGCTGCGAAACCATTGCCGGCGAACTGCGCCCGGGCATCAGCGAGCGCGAGACCGCCGCCCTGATGAAGACCTGGCTGCTCGATCACGGCGTGCGCGACTGGTTCCACCAGCCCTTCGCCTGGTTCGGCGCCCGCACTTCGTTCAAGGGTTTCGACGGCCTGCGCCACCTGGGCGGTTTCAACCTGGCCTTCTATCCCGGCAAGCAGCGCCTGGAAGAAGGCATGCCCTTCATCCTCGACTGCGCGCCAACCCTGGGCGCCTTCACCGCCGACGTCGGCTACTCCGGAGCATTGGGCCACAACCTGCTGGTGGAACGGCTGATGGACGACCTGCTGGCACACCGCAACCTGATCGTCGAGCAGGTGCGCCAACGCCTGCCGCTGGCGGAAGTCAGCCAGTCGGTGGACCGTCTCTGCCATCGCCAGGGCACCCTGCCCCGACACAAGGCCTACCCCTTCGAAGTGCTGGCGCACCGCGTGGAAAAACTCGGCGCGCGTAATACCGGGCCCTCAGTGGCGCGCTTCGGCGTGCGCAATATTGCCACGCTGATGAAGAACGCCCTGGTCACCGGCCGCCGCGAAGGCTGGTCGCCGCTGTGGTCGAGCAACGACCGTTCGCAACACGCGCCAACGCCGGGCCTCTGGGCCGTCGAGCCGCACCTGGGCCTGCGCGGCGTGGGCGCCAAGTTCGAGGAACTGCTGGTGGTCACCGAGGACGATGCCTATTGGCTCGACGACGACCTGCCCCACGTGCGCCGCTGGACCGCGCGCGGCCTGATCAGCGCACCGGCGCGGCGGGAGGTGGCATGAACGCCATGCTGGAGAAAGCCCTGCCGGCACCGGAACGGCTGGATGTGCAGTCCGGCAACGTGCGCCTGGCGGTCTGGCGCTGGGGTGAGGCGCACCTGCCGATGGTGCTGTTCGTCCACGGCTACCCGGACAACCATGAAACCTGGTTGCCGTTGATCCGCCACCTGTCAGGCCGCTATCAACTGGTCGCCTATGACGTCCGCGGCGCTGGCGAATCGGATAAGCCGCGCAAGACCCGCGACTACGGCCTGGAACTGCTCAGCCAGGACCTCAAGGCAGTGCTCGACGCCGTCAGCCCGCAACGCGCGGTGCATTTGGTGGCCCACGACTGGGGTTCGATCCAGACCTGGGAGAGCGTCACCGATCCGCAGCTGCGCGCGCGCATCGCTTCCTACACCAGCGTCTCCGGCCCCTGCCTGGACCACGTCGGCTTCTGGATGCGTGACCGTCTGCGTCGCAAGACGCCACGAGCGCTGCTGCAGATGGCCAGCCAGCTGCTGCACTCCTGGTACATCTACTACTTCCACCTGCCGCTGCTGCCATCGCTGTCCTGGCGCTTCGGCGCGGCGAAAGCGTGGCCGCAATACCTGCGCAAGGTCGAAGGCATCCGCAACCCGGTGCGCAACCCGCACCAGGCCAGCGACGGCGAACACGGCGTGAAGCTTTACCGGGCCAACTTCATCACCTCGATCTTCAAGCCGCGCAAACGGCATACCGAGGTGCCGGTGCAACTCATCGTGCCGACCCGCGACCGCTACGTAGGCCAGCAGCTGTTCCAGCAACTCTCGCTGTGGGCCCCGCGCCTGTGGCGCCGCGACGTCACCGCCGGGCACTGGCAACTGCTCGCCGAGCCGGCTCAACTGGGCAACTGGATCGACGAGTTCGTGAGCCACATCGAGGGCGGCGAAGCGACGCCAGAACTGCAGCGCGCCGCACTGAAACCCGGCGCCGGCCCCTTCGCCGGCAAGCTCGTGGTGGTAACCGGCGCGGGCGGCGGTATCGGCCGTTCGACTCTGCTGAGCTTCGCCGAGCGCGGCGCAAGCGTGCTGGCTGCAGACATCGACCCGGCCGCCGCCGAGCGCAGCGCCGAACTGGCCCGCGCGGTCGGCGCCAGCGCCCACAGCTATTGTGTGGACGTAGGCGACAGCGCCGCCATGGAGCGCTTCGCCCAGTGGGTGAAAAGCAGCCTTGGCGTGCCCGACGTGGTGGTGAGCAACGCCGGCATCGGCATGGCCGGGCCGATGCTCAAGACCACCCCGCCGGAATGGGAGCGCCTGCTGCGCATCAATCTGTGGAGCGTGATCGACGGCTGCCGGCTGTTCGGCCAGCAGATGGTCGAGGCCGGCAAGCCGGGCCACTTGGTCAACGTCGCCTCCGGCGTGGCCTTCGCGCCTTCGCGCAACTACCCGGCCTACGCCACCAGCAAGGCCGCAGTGCTGATGCTCAGCGAATGCCTGCGCGCCGAACTGGCCGGCCACGGCATTGGCGTCAGCGCGGCGTGCCCGGGCTTCGTCGATACCGGCATCGTCCAGGCCACGCGCTTTGCCGGCATGAATGACGAACAACAAGCCAGACATCGCGCCAAGGTGCAGCGCTTCTATCGTCGGCGCCGGCTCAGCCCGGATACCGTCGGTGAGCGCATCACCCGCGCCGTAGAGCGCGACCAGCCGGTGGTGAAGGTCGGCAGCGAAGTGCACCTGGGCGCCCTGCAATGGCGCTTCATGCCCTGGCTGTCGCGCCTGTTCGCCCGCCTCAATCTCACTGCCTGAGAACTGCCATGAACGATCATCATCACAAGCTCGTGCAACGCAAGGTGCAGTTCGACTACAGCGACTCGCCACTGCACTGGATTCCCGGCGAGCCCGAGGCGTCCCACGCGATCAACGTCATCCATATGATGCTGCCGGCGGGCGAACTGTGGTTCTGCCGGCTGTACAACAAGGCCCTGCCCTTTGTGAAAGAAGGCCGGCTGCGCGAGGACGTACAGGGCTTCATCCGCCAGGAAGCGATGCACGCCCGCGCCCACTCGGGAGCTTTGGAGCGCTACCTGAGCCACCACGGCATCGACTCCACGCGCTACCTGAAGGTCATGGACTACCTGTTCGAGCAGCTGCTCAGCGACACGCCGCTGGGCATCGAACTGTTCAACCGCACACCCTGGCTCAAGCGCTGGTGGATCGGCCAGCGCTGCGCCATCGTCGCCGCGGTGGAGCACTTCACCTGCATTCTGGGCAAATGGATTCTCGAAGCCGATGCGCTGGACCGCGCCAAGGCCGACCCGGTGCTGCTCGACCTGTTCCGCTGGCACGGCGCCGAGGAAGTGGAGCACCGCAACGTCGCCCACGACCTGCACGTGCACCTGGGCGGCACCTTCATCAGCCGGCAGTTGTGGATGTTCGTGGTCTGGCCGCTGATCATCTACCTGTTCGCCTTCGGTACGCGCACGCTGTCGCGCCAGGACCCGACTATCGCCCGGCCACGCTCCTTCGCGGCGATCTGGCGCGATGGTTCGAAGGCCGGCGTGCTGCCGAAGATCAGCTCCCTGGCCACCAGCTTCCTGCGCTACTTCAAGCCCTGGTACCACCCCGACCACGAGGCCAACACCCAGGAAGCGCTGGACTACCTGGCCCGCTCACCGGCCGCCAGCCGGGCCGCGCGCGCCTCGTAAGGCCTGTCGGCGCGCCCGCGCAGTGGATGCAGGGCGCGCGGCAATCGCATACTGCGACATCCGTTATTCGATTCAGGGATGCCGCCGTATGCCGATGGGAACCTATCCGCTTCACCCCGCCCTTTCCTCCCGCGTGGAGCGCCTGCCGGAGCAGGTGGACGTGGTCATCGCCGGCAGCGGCATCATGGGTTGCGCCACCGCCTGGCAGCTTGCGGGCCTTGGCCTGAGCGTGCTGGTGCTGGACAAGGCCGGCCTCGCCAGCCAGCAATCCACCCGCGCCTGGGGCTTCGTCCGCCAGCAGGCGCGCGACCCGGCGGAAGTGCCGCTGATGATGGCGGCGATCCCGCTCTGGGAGCAGTTGGAAAAGGAGCTGCAACTGACGCTGGAATGGCGCCAGGGCGGCTGCCTGTACCTGGCTGAAACCCCGGAGCAGCAGCACAAGTACGAGGACTGGCTGAAGGTCGCCGCCAACTTCGGCCTCGGCACCCGGCTGCTGGGCCGTGCGGAAGTCGCACAATTGATGCCGGCGCTGAGCGATCCCGCGCTCGGCGCCCTCTACACTGCCAACGACGGCCAGGCGGAACCGCGCCGCGTTGCTCCAGGTTATGCACTGCGCGCCATCGAGCGAGGTGCCTTGTTCGTCGAAGGCTGCGGCGTCACCGGCATTGACCGCGCGGCCGGTGCCGTCTGCGGCGTGCAGACCGAACGTGGCTATGTGAAGACCCGGCAGTTGCTGGTCTGCGCCGGAGCCAGCAGTTGGCGCCTGGTGCAGAGCCTCGGGCTGGAGCTGCCGCAACAGGCCGTGCGCTGCACCGTCTCGCGCACCAGCCCCGGTCCGGACGTCGGCGCGCAGAGCTTCATCGGCCACGGCATCGGTTTCCGCCAACGCGCCGACGGCAGCATCAACCTCGCCGACGAAACCCAGGCCGACATTGACCTCAATCTCGATTACCTGCGCGGCGCCAGGCACTACCTGCCGCATCTGCCGGAGCACCGCGCGGGCTTCTCCTTCAAGCTGAACGGCGCACTCTTCCACGATCTGCGCCAGCGCCTGCCGGGTTCGGAAAGGGGCGTGAACGGCGCGGTACTGGGCGAGCGTGATCCGCAGGTGAAGGTGAACACTTCGCGTGTCTTCACTGCACAGCAGAATCTGGCGAAGGCCTTCCCGGCACTACGCGATGTGAAAGTCGTGGAAAGCTGGGCCGGTTTGATCGACGTGCTACCGGACGGCATTCCAGTGCTCGATGCACCAGCGCAAGTGCCCGGCCTGCTGATCGCCACGGGCTTCTGCGGCCACGGCTTCGCCATGGGGCCTATCGTTGGCCAACTGATGAGCCAGTGGATTCACAAGGGAGAGCCAGGAATGGACCTGCATGCCTTCAGGCTGCGGCGCTTCGCCGATGGGACGGCGGGCAAGCCTTACTCGCTATTCTGATTTTTTGTAGGAGCGAGCTTGCTCGCGAACAGAGCCCACCGGCTGCATGGATGCATCCGGGGAATACGATTCGCGAGCAAGCTCGCTCCTACAGGAACAGCTATTCGCCCTCTTCCACCATCGGCGAATCATCGCTCAACGCCCGCTCCAGCCAATCCGTCGGCAGGTTCTTGCTGGCCCGCGCGCCCAGCAGCTTCACCTGCTCGGCACGGCTGATCAGGTTGCCGCGCCCTTCGCAGAGCTTGTTGCGCGCCGCCGCGTAAGTCTTGTCCAACTGCTGCAGGCGGGTGCCCATCTCGTCCAGGTCCTGCACGAAGAGCACGAACTTGTCGTACAGCGCCCCGGCGCGCTCGGCGATCTCCCGGGCATTCTGGTTCTGCCGCTCCTGGCGCCACAGGCTGTCGATCACCCGCAGCGTCGCCAGCAGGGTGGTCGGACTGACAATCACGATGTTGCGCTCGAAGGCCTCCTGGAACAGGTTCGGCTCGGCCTGCAGCGCCGCCGAAAAAGCCGCCTCGATCGGCATGAACAGCAGCACGAAGTCGAGGCTGTGCAGGCCTTCGAGGCGCCGATAATCCTTTCCGGAAAGCCCCTTCACATGGTTGCGCAACGACAGCACGTGAGCCTTGAGCGCCTGCTGGCGGATCACCTCATCCTCGGCGGCGATGAATTGCTGGTAAGCCGTCAGGCTGACCTTGGCGTCCACCACCACTTGCTTGTCGCCGGGCAGGCGGATCAGCACGTCGGGCTGGAAGCGCTCGCCGTCCGGCGCGCGCAGGCTGACCTGGGTTTCATACTCGCGGCCCTTCTCCAGGCCGGCATGTTCCAGAACGCGCTCGAGCACCAGTTCCCCCCAGTTGCCCTGGGTTTTCTGGCCCTTGAGCGCGCGAGTCAGGTTGGTGGCTTCCTCGCCCAGGCGCAGATTCAGCTGCTGCAGGCGCTCCAGTTCCTTGGTCAGCGAGAAGCGCTCGCGGGCCTCGGCCTGGTAGCTTTCCTCCACGCGTTTCTCGAACGACTGGATGCGCTCCTTCAGCGGGTCGAGCAACTGCCCGAGGCGCTGCTGACTGGACTCGGCAAAGCGCTGTTCGCGCTCGTCGAAGATCTTCCCGGCCAGCTCGGCGAACTGGGCACGCAGGTCGTCCTTCGCGGCCTGCAGATCGCCCAGGCGCTGCTGGTGATTCTCCTGCTGCTCGCGCAACTCGGCCGAGAGCGCCGCATGCTCGGCGGAGAGGCGACGCAGTTCCACTTCCTTGTCGGCGCGCTCGGCCTGCCAGTCCTGCTCGGCATTGCCCAGGCGCGCGCGCTCGTCCTTGCCCAGTTCGACTTCGCGGCGCAGCGCCGCCGCTTCGGCAGACAGCTCGCCATGCCGACTGCTCAAGCGCTGGAAAGCTTCGCGGTCCGCCTCGGCCTGGGCGGAGAGCCCGTCCTGCGCCAGCTGCGCCGTCGCCAGACGCTCACGCAGCAGGCTTGCCTCCTGTTCCACCTCCACCTTGCGCGCCTGCAGGCGCCAGGCGAGCGCAGCCATGGGCAGCAATCCGGCGAGCGCGCCGAGCAACAAGGCGGACAGATCGAGGGGCATGCAAGACTCCGAGGTGTGGCAATGGATCGCGCCAGTCTAACAGTCGGCCACCCGAACCGGCTTCGTCCCCTGTAAAGGCCCTGGAACAAGGCTCCTGAGCAAGCGCTCGGGACAATCCACAGAAGCTGTGGATAACTCAGTGGAGAACTTGCTGAAAACAGGCCATACCCCCAGTGAACTGGGGCCGTGTGACAGATTGGTGATTTTTTCACCAATCGAAATTTCCTTTATTTTTCAATAGGTTAAAAAACGCAAGGAAATTCGAGAGCTGGCTAAATGCAATGTTTCGAGGACTTGACAGAGTGCGTCGGCATTGTGCACAAGTGCGCGCCACGCAGCAGCCGGCCGCCCCCTTTCAGGGCAGCGGATAAGCAGTATTCCTAGGCAGACAGTGCACTCAACCGGGTGACATGCGCGCCAGAAGCTCCGTCTTCCGACGCCGATACCCGGCGAATTTCATGCGATCTGAACTTCCCGGCGCAGCGCTCGCTGCGGCCGGAGGACGCGGGGTGGTTCGGGAAGCTGAATCGCCAACTGCTCGGCGGCGCAGACCCGCGCATAAATGCGCTCAGCTGCACTGCGGCTGTTGCAGTCATAGAAGAACTGATTGAGGTACACGCGCCAGCGACGATCGTCACTGGGATGGATGGTTATCCGTATATCCATGGTCTGGCACTCCCTGCTTGGCCATCCCGCAACATACACCGCTCACCGTGACACGACAGTGGCAAAACGATGAGCGGTCAGGCCGGATGCGGCAGTCTGCCATCCACCAGATAGTGCTCGCGCCGATGGATACGCGGGCTGTCGGGCACCTGGGCGTGCTTGAAGGCTACGTACTCCGATGTGGTCTCGCACAACCAGGGCGTGAGGTTGCGCGGACGCTTCTCGGTGAACGCCGAAGGAGCGAACAGGGCCACATTGACGCCGCCCCGCGGGCACCGCGCCGAACGATACTCGAACGCCTCCACCCCTGCGTCGCGCATCGCACTGCCCAGGCCCTGGGTGACGCTGTAATCCTGCGGATCGAGCAGCGCCTCGTGCTCGCGGAACGGCGGCAGATGCAGGCGCACGCCCTTCTGCACCTGGAAACGGGCCTCGAACGATGCATGCTCGGACAGGATTCGCCCGCTGGGCGGCGGTGTCGCCATCCCCTCCCAGAGCACGAAACGGTAGAAAGCCGACTCCGCCATCGCCGTTTCCAGCATGAGCGCGCCGTAGAACAGGCTCGGCTCATGACGCCGACCGAAGCGCGAACCCCAGCGCAGCGGCGGATAGCGAAACGGCGTCTTCAACAGGTAGTGCAGCGGCTCGGCGGGCGGTGGCATGCGCGGCTTACTGGTTTCCAGCAACTCCTCCAGTAGCGCCTGCTCCTCCAGGGTGTCCACCAGTTGCAGCGTCGCTACCTGGCCCTGGCTCTCCACCATTCGTACCAGTCGCCCGCGAATGGGGGCGACGACCGAACTTTCATATTCAGCCCAAAGACGGGCGCCGGCTTCGAAGGACATTCAGACCTTGCCCCGGATGGCGTCCAGATACTCGACCACGGCGACCAGCCCCTGCACCTGCTCCATCAGTTGCAGCGGCACACCACCCAGATGACGGTTCTCGGTACGCAGGAAATGGCGCATGTCCTCATGGTTGCCGCCGAACAGGGCGAACAGCGCGCGGTAGATGCGCACCAGCAGCAAGGCCAACTCGCCGGTCTTGCTGTCCACCCGCAGGCCGTTCTGCTTCCAGCGGCTCACCGCGCTACGGTCCACACCGACAATGGCGGCCAGTTCCTGCTGGGTCATCGCCAAGTGCTCGCGAGCGGTCAGTACTGCCTTCGCCAGGACGGCATCGGCGGCCGGTTTTTCCTTCAGCAGAGCGCTCATGGCGAAACTCCATCCAGTGCATTTGTTCCAAACATACCATCAAATGCTGCAACCGCACAAAGCAGATCCGCCGGATTTCCCGCCTGACAGCCGTGTATCAATGCGCTGACAAAGCCGAGATTCTCTTTACCGAACATTTACTTAGGCTTGGCGTTCATTGACTCCGCCATGCGGTCTCATGAAATACCCGGATTGTCCGGGAGATCAATGCAGGATCACGCACCGGCGAAGTCGGCTGCGTCAGGAGAAATACCATGAAGAAGTCTGTCGCCCTACTCTGTGCCGCCCTGATGCTCGGCAGCCCGCTGGCGAGTTTCGCCCAGCCGGGGGGCGGCCCGGACAATGGCCAGAACCGTCCGGATAATCGACCGCCGCAACAGCAACAGCAGCGGCCGCACCAGCCCCAACAGCAACGGCCAACCCCATCACCGCAGTATCAACAGCCCCACGATCACTACAATCAGGGACGCAATGGCCACGCCGATCCGCGTTACTACAAGAACCCGAACTACCGCCCGCAGGCTGGCATGCCCGTGCCCCATCGCGAGTGGCGCCACGGTGTGGTTGTAGCACCGGCGTATCGCGGCGACCGCTACTGGGTCACCGACTGGAATGCCCGCCACCTGTACGCACCGCCGCGCGATCATCGCTGGCTGTATGTCAACGGCGACTACGTCCTGATAGCCATCGCCAGCGGCGTGATCGTCAACATCCTCGCCGGTTACTGATTCATCTCAGGCGCTGGCGTCGCCCACCGCGCGCAACTGGGCGACAACGGTCTGGATCGCTGGATTGATATGCCGGATGTCCTTTGTTCCGGGAATTCAGGCGGCGGGAAATATTGAAAGCGCCTTCGCAGGGCCAGACAAAGGCCCTAGGATAGGCGCCTTTATTTTCCAGCCCGCCGCCATGGACAAGAAACGCGCCTACCAACTGATCCTTGCCCGCCTCGCCGAAGACCTCGACGTCGCCGTGCGCGCCGCCCGGACGGCCCACGAGACCGCGACCCACGAGGAAAACATCGCCGAGAACAAGTACGACACCCTCGGGCTGGAAGCCGCCTACCTCGCCGCCGGCCAATCGCGCCGCGTGGAAGAAATCCGCCAGGCGCTGTCGCTGTTCGAGAACCTGCAACTGCGCGATTTCGACGAAGAACAGGGCATACAGACCAGCGCCCTGGTGCAACTGATCAACGAACAAGGCCAGCAGCGCTGGGTGTTCCTCGGCCCGGATGGCGCTGGCCTCAAGGTGCAGTACGAAGGCTGCGAGATACTCGTCATTACCACGCGCGCCCCGCTGGGCAGCGCCCTCCTCCATCGACACCCCGGCGACGAAGTCGAGGTGGGCGCTGGCAGCGCCCGCCAGCGCTACGAAATCCTCGATGTCTGTTGACGGGTCAGCCGCCCAACTGATCAACGACGCTCGAGCGCATCGATGAAAAATCTGAGCGGAACAGACAATACCCGGCGCGCCCACTGACACAGACTAAGCTTCAAGGCCACACCCAATCCCTCCCGGCCTCAAGGAGAAGCATCATGCTGTTCAACTGGTCCGAATACGTTCCCGCCGTGAAAAAAGCCTTCGGCGCGCTCGGCAAGAAACACCCGAAGATGATCGCCGCCTATCAGGCCCTGGAGGCCGCCGCTGCTGACGGCGACGCCCTGGATGCCAAAACCCGCGAGCTGATCGCCATCGCCGTAGCCATCACCACCCGCTGCGACGGCTGCATCGGCGTCCACGCCGAAGCCGCGCGCAAGGCCGGCGCCACCGAGGCCGAGATCGCCCAGACCCTGGCCACCGCCATCTCGCTCAATGCGGGTGCCGCCTACATCTACTCCCTGCGCGCCCTCGAAGCCTACGAGTCCGCCGCCGCACCGAAATGAGCCCTCGCCCGCGACGCTTCGGCGCCGCGGGCCTGCCCCTTTCCTTCCAGTGCTTCGATGGGGTATCAGTGGGTCTTAGCCCACCAAAGTCAGCCCCCATGTCACAGCCCGCCCTCGGTTTCTGGAAACTCACCTTCGCCATCGCCACTGGCCTGTGGCTCGGCTGCCTCGCCGTCGCCGCTACCGCCTGGCTGATCTGGCCCGAACTGCCTACCACCGTCGCCACCCGCCTCGCCCCGCCACACGCGACAAATCCCGCAGCCCCGCCTCCACCGCTGAACAACGAGGAAATGTTCCAGCAATACCTGCAACGCCAGCAGACAGCGCAGGAACAGCAGAATCGTCAGATAGAGAAATCCGAACAGGAAAGGCGCTTCAACAGCGCGCCGTGCCAGTTCTGGCGACAGCAGTACCAGGCGAATCCCACGGAGGGGAATCGGCAGAAGATGGATGGATATTGCGGATGATGGAGCGCTGTTCAGGAATTGCAGAGCGCAGAAAAGACAAAACCCCTGAAACGCTAAGCATTTCAGGGGTTTCGGCCATATGTAATGGCGGAGAGATAGGGATTTGAACCCTAGGAACTGTTGCCAGTTCAACGGATTTCGAATCCGTCCCGTTCGGCCACTCCGGCATCTCTCCGTGCGGCGCGCATGATACCAGCTTGAAGCCTGAAGGCGAAGCCCTGTTTCAGGATTTTTTTGCGTGGTATCAGGCGCTTGCGTGCACTCGTCGGATCAGAGTGGCACGCCGAGGCGGTGAGCCACTTCTTCGTAGGCTTCGATGACGTCGCCCAGGCCCTGACGGAAGCGGTCCTTGTCCATCTTCTTGCGAGTCTCTTTGTCCCACAGACGGCAGCCGTCCGGGCTGAATTCGTCACCCAGGACGATCTTGCCGTGGAACAGGCCGAACTCGAGCTTGAAGTCCACCAGCAGCAGGCCGGCGTCGTCGAAGAGTTTGTTCAGCACTTCGTTGACCTTGAAGGAGTAGGCCTTCATTTCGGCCAACTGCTCCAGGGTCGCCCAGCCGAAGGCCTGGACGTGGGATTCGTTGATGAACGGGTCGCCCAGGGCGTCGTTCTTCAGGAACAGTTCGAAGGTCGGCGGGGTGAGCTGCAGGCCCTCTTCCACGCCCAGGCGGCGCACCAGGCTGCCGGCGGCGTAGTTACGCACAACGCACTCGACCGGGATCATGGCGAGCTTCTTGACCAGTACTTCGTTGTCCGACAGCAGGGCGTCGAACTGGGTCGGGATGCCGGCGGCTTCGAGCTTCTGCATGATGAAGGCATTGAACTTGTTGTTCACCATGCCTTTGCGATCGAGCTGCTCGATGCGCTTGCCGTCGAACGCCGAGGTGTCGTTGCGGAACAGCAGGACGAGGCGGTCGGCGTCATCGGTGGTGTAAACCGACTTGGCCTTGCCGCGATAGAGTTCTTCGCGTTTTTCCATGATGGGCTCCGCTTGCTTAGGGGGTGGGCTCAGGCGATGGTGCGCCAGTCGAGTCCAGAATGCTGATCGGCTACCTGCAGCCAGTCCGGGTCGCACCCTAGGGTGTCGACGAAGCTTTGCCGGGCCAACTGCGGCGAGTTGTTCTTTTCGCTGAGATGCGCCAGCACCAGGTGCTGCAGGCTTTCCCAGCCCAGCTGGGCCACCAGTTCGG
Source organism: Pseudomonas sp. PVC-3-1 (assembly GCF_057444315.1). Taxonomy (NCBI): domain Bacteria; kingdom Pseudomonadati; phylum Pseudomonadota; class Gammaproteobacteria; order Pseudomonadales; family Pseudomonadaceae; genus Pseudomonas; species Pseudomonas sp. PVC-3-1. The sequence goes on along the minus strand of NZ_CM172023.1, from coordinate 2,649,399 downwards.
CGGCCTGCCGGTTGTTCAAATGTCCCCACTGGCCGCCTACACGGACCTTGAGTGGGTAGGGATACGGACCGCGGGCCAGCATGTCGGTATCGTGATTCGCCTCGATGATCAAGGCATCGAGGCCACGATAGCATTCCAGCACCTGCGCCGTGGCGGCTCCCAGATCGGTGAGCTGGCCAAAGCGCTTCCGGCCATCGGAAAACACGTACTGCAGGGGCTCCCGCGCATCGTGGGAGACGCTCACCGCAGTGACTTCCAGGTCTTTCAGTACCAGGCGGTCGCCGCACTTGAGCAGCGCCGCTGGTGTCACCGGTTTGCGCATTCCCTGCAGGGTGCCGGCGCTGAGGTACACGGGTATTCGATGGTGCCGGGCCAACAGTTCGACGCCGTTGATGTGATCGGAGTGCTCGTGCGTGACCAGCACCGCATCCAGCTGCCCGGGCTCTACGCCCAGGCGCGCCAGACGGCGGATGGTTTCACGCAGCGGAAAACCGCAATCGATCAGTATCCGGGTGTCAGAACTGCTCACCAAGGCCGAATTGCCCCGGCTTCCGCTCCCCAGGACCGCGAAGTGCATTCCGCATACTCTCCTGGAGTTTTTCCAATACACCCTGCGCCACGTCAGCCGGCGCGGAGGTGTTGATGTCTTTGTCGACGGTGATCTGGACGGTGTTGCTCACGCTGGTCAGGCGAACCTGGTAGCGCTGGGCCTTGGCGTCCTCTTCTTCCTTGGTCTTCTCGCCACCACCGAACATGCGGCTGAAGAAGCCAGGCTTGTCTTCATCCTTCTTCTTCGCGCCTTCGGCGATGTTGACGTAGTACACGCCCAGGCTGCGGTTGAGGTCGTCGACACGGATGTCGGCACGATCCAGGGCACGGCCCACGCTGACCCAGGCACGGTCGAAGTCGGAATCCACGGTCAGTACCGGGTTGCCGCTGCCGTCCTTGTTCAACTGGACGGAGCCGGGGGTGTCGTAGTCCGAGTGCGCAGCGAGCAGGGAGACCGAACCGCCCTTCTCGGCGCTGGTAGCCATGCTGGCGATCATCTCGTCGAGCAGTGCGGCGTCCAGACTCGGCACAGCCGGTTTGGTCGGCCAGTCGCCGTTGGCGGTACTACCGGCCGGGCGGGTTTCGCTCAGTACATAGACCTCGCTGGTGTTGGTCTGCACGCCCGGCTCGATGCGCACGCGAACACGCGCCTCGCTGTCCGGCTCGACGCCCGACACGCGGCTACTCAGGCGACGCGCCAGGGGTGCGGAGAGTTGCGACAGCGGCTGCCAGTTGGTGCTGAATTCACCAGTCTGCGGACGCTCGTTGGCGATGGAGAAGCCGTTGTCCTGGAAGAACTGGTGCGCGACCGGCCAGACTTCGGCCGGCGGACGCTGGGCTACCAGCCAGCGCGAGTCGCCGCTCTTCTGCAGGCTGAAGTCGCTGACTTCGCCGGCGCCGGACAGCGGCTGCGGGCGCGGCACTTCGAACTCGCCTTCCTTCTCGGTGCTGGTGGCAACGTTCATCGGAATCGGCAGCAGCGGGTCGAGCGGCTTGCTCTGCAGACCTTCGGGCACCTTCATCGGTGCGGTTTCACGGGCGTTCAGGTAATCGTCGCCACGGTCACGGAAGTAACCTTCCGGGCCCCATAGCCAGCCGCAGCCGGATGTGTTGCCGATAACCAGGGCGAGCGCAGTCAGTCCTGCCAGTCGCTTCATGCGAGGGAGCTCCTTAAGCCAGGACGCCGGTCTGGCGCATGGCCTGACGCAGCGGTTCGTGGCAGCGCGGGCTGAGCCAGGTCAGGGGCAGGCGGATGCCCTCTGGAATCAGCCCCATTTCGTGCAGGGCAAACTTGACCGGGATGGGGTTGGATTCGATGAACAGCGATTTGTGCAGCGGCATCAGGCGGTCGTTGATGGCGCGGGCAGCGGCGGCATCGCCACGCATGGCGGCGGCACACAGGTCACTCATGGCGCGCGGGGCGACGTTGGCGGTCACCGAGATGTTGCCCTTGCCGCCCATCAGCATCAGCTCGACGGCGGTGGCGTCGTCACCGGAGTAGACGAGGAAGTCCTTGCCGACGCGGTCGAGTACTTCCTTGCCACGCTGCAGGTCGCCGGTGGCTTCCTTGATGCCGACGATGTTCGGCACCTTGGACAGGCGCTCGACAGTCTCGGGCAGCATGTCGCAGGCAGTACGGCCCGGCACGTTGTAGAGGATCTGCGGGATGGCCACGGCTTCGGCGATGTGGCGGAAGTGCTGGTACAGGCCTTCCTGGGTCGGCTTGTTGTAGTACGGAGTCACCAGCAGGCAGGCATCGGCGCCGCCGGACTTGGCAGCCTCGGTCAGCTCGACGGCTTCGCGGGTGGAGTTGGCGCCGGTGCCGGCGATGACCGGGATGCGGCCTTTGACCTGGTCGACCACGCGACGGATCACTTCCAGGTGTTCATTCACGTCCAGAGTGGCCGATTCACCAGTGGTGCCGACCGCTACGATGGCGTTGGTGCCTTCCTGCAGGTGGAAGTCCACCAGCTTCGCGAGGCTGTCCCAATCCAGTCGACCCTGAGCATCGAAGGGGGTGACCAGCGCCACCATACTGCCCGCAATCATGCAACCGCTCCTGCCGGAAAAATAAAGCCGTAATGGTACTGTCGCCACCGGCCACGCACAAGGTGACGCAGCGACCCACGAGCGACCAGACATTCCCCTCACCGGCGCTTTTCGCTACCCTTTCTCCTTTGTCGATGCGGCCCGCTTGGCCGCCACTCCAGGAAAGCTGCATGTCCGCCTCTCACCCTCGTGAACAATTCCTTCTGATCAGCGCTCTGGGCCCGAACCCGATGGAGTTGACCAGCGTGCTGTGCCGCACCTGCGTCGACAACCGTTGCTCGGTGGTCAGCAGCCGCCTGACCCGCCATGGCGAATTCAGCGCGCTGATCCTGCAGGTCTCCGGCAGTTGGGATGCCCTGGCCCGCCTGGAAGGCGGCCTGTCGCCCCTGGCCAAGCGCCACGGCTTCACCCTCAGCGTCACGCGCAGCAACGTCCACGTTACCCGCGCCCAGGCCCTGCCCTATGTGGCCTATGTCAGCGCCGTCTATCGTCCGGACATCCTCAACGAGCTGTGCCAGTTCTTCATCGATCACAACATCGAGCTGGAGAACCTCACCTGCGACACCTACCAGGCGCCGCACACCAACACCAGCATGCTCAATGCCACCCTCACCGTGACGCTGCCGGCCGGCACCCAGATCAGCTGGCTGCGCGACCAGTTCCTGGACTTCGCCGACGCCCTGAACCTGGACGCGCTGATCGAACCCTGGCGTCCGCAGCATCCGTAAGGATGCTCTCAAGGAGAAAATCCCAATGGCAGTCGAACTGAACAAAGCCGTCGCCGATTTCCACGCCCCGGCCACCAGCGGCGTCGAATTCCGCCTGTCCGAACTCAAGGGCAAGCAGGTCGTCCTGTACTTCTACCCCAAGGACAGCACCCCCGGCTGCACCACTGAAGGCCAGGGCTTCCGCGACAAGATCGAGGACTTCGCCAAGGCCAACACCCTGGTGTTCGGCGTCTCCCGCGACGGCATCAAGTCCCACGAGAACTTCAAGGCCAAGCAGTGCTTCCCCTTTGAACTGATCAGCGACAAGGACGAAGCCGTCTGCCAGCTGTTCGACGTGATCAAGCTGAAGAAGCTTTACGGCAAGGAATACATGGGGGTCGATCGCAGCACCTTCCTGATCGACGCCAAGGGCGTGCTGCGCAAGGAATGGCGCGGCGTGAAAGTGCCCGGGCATGTGGACGCCGTGCTCGCGGCCGCTCAAGAGCTGAACCCGTAAGCCGCGGAGCCAGCCCCATGAAAAGGCCGCTGATCAGCGGCCTTTTTCTTTTACATCATCGGACTGACTTGCGGCTCCAATGGCGGCTGCCGCGGCCAGGCATCCAGCACGGCCTTCACCAGGGTCGCCAGCGGAATCGCGAAGAACACGCCCCAGAAGCCCCACAGCCCGCCGAACAGCAGTACCGCACAGATGATCGCCACCGGGTGCAGGTTCACCGCTTCGGAGAACAGCAGCGGCACCAGCACGTTGCCATCCAGCGCCTGGATGATCGCGTGCGCAGCCATCAGGTAGATGAACTGGTCACTCCAGCCCCACTGGAACAGCGCGATCATTGCCACCGGCACAGTGACCACTACCGCGCCGATATAAGGCACCACTACCGACAGGCCGACCAGAAGGGCAAGCAGCGCGGCATAGTTCAGCCCCAGCACCGCAAAGGCGATGTAGGTCGCCACACCGGTGATGAATATCTCGATGACCTTGCCGCGGATGTAGTTGGCGATCTGCTGGTTCATCTCGTTCCACACCTGCTTCATCAGCCCGCGCTCGCGGGGCAGGTAGCGACGGAACCAGTGATAGAAGCGACGGCGGTCCTTGAGGAAGAAGAACACCAGGATCGGCACCAGCACCAGGTAGATCATGATGTTGACCACCACCGGCAGGCCGGACAGCGAGAAGGTCAGCGCCCACTGGCCAAGCTGCCCCAGCTCGTTGCGGGCCGCCTCAACGGTACGCAGCACCTGCTCCTCGGTGACCATGTCCGGGTAGCGCTCGGGCAGCATCAGCAAGGTGGCCTGCCACTCGCCGAGCATGCCGGGCAGCTCGTTGAACAAGGTGAACAGTTGCTTCCACAGCAGCGGCACCAGTACCAGCAGGAACACTGCGAGTAGCCCGAGGAACAGCGAATACACCAGCCACACCGCAAACAGGTGAGGTACGCGCAGGCGCTCCAGTACACCGACCATACCCTGGATCAGGAAGGCGATGACCATCGCCGCCAGTACCGGCGCGAGCATCCCACCAAAGGCCAGGATTACGGTGAATCCCAGCCCGAGAATGACCGCCAGCACTATCGCCTCCTCATCGGAGAAATAGCGCTGCATCCAGTCCTGCAAAACCTTGAGCATCAACGAAACCTGCGAAACAAAAGGGGCAACGTCACAGTTACCCAGGATCAGGAGCTACTTCTTGCGTAGCCAGTAGCGATAAACGCCAGCTTCGACCTCCTCATGCAGCAGCGAGTGCCCTGCAAGGTCGGCAAAAACACGGAAGTCACGCTGGGAGCCAGCGTCGGTGGCAATCACCTTGAGCACCGCACCGCTGGGCAGGCGGTTCAGCTCAAGTTTTGCCTTGAGCAGCGGCAGCGGACAATTGAGACCGCTGGCGTCCAGCTCCGCGTCACAGGCGGGGACGGACGGCGTGGAATCGGACATCGAAACGAACTCCGGTCAGGGCGCCCAAGAATACCGAAAGCGTTGGAAAAGTAACCAGGCCCGACTGCGACACTGATCATTAATCCAGCCGTCAGCGTCGGGGGTTAAAACGGCAGCGCAGCGGAAATACCCATTTCGAATTGCCCCGCACTTCTGTCCTGCAAACTAGGCATAGGCGTTAGCGTGCAGCTAAAGTAGAGCCTTTCTCGGAACGAGCCTCGTGTACATGAAAGTACTCCGCCCTGCCCTGCTGTCGCTCGCTGTCGCCCTCGCCACGCCGGCCCTGGCGGACGACCTGCCGTCCCTGGGCGATGCCAGCTCTTCCATCGTCTCCCCGGAGCAGGAATTCCAGCTCGGCCGCGCCTGGCTGAGCATGCTGCGCAACCAGGTCGACACGCTCAACGATCCGCAACTCAAGGACTATGTCGAGTCCAGCGTCTACCGCCTGGCCGAATCCAGCGAACTGCAGGACCACCGCCTGGCCTTCATCCTGATCCGCGACAAGCAGATCAACGCCTTCGCCGCCCCCGGCGGCGTGGTTGGCGTGAACGGCGGCCTGTTCATCTATGCCCAGACCGAGGGCGAGTACATCGCCGTACTGGCGCACGAACTTGGCCACCTGAGCCAACGCCACTTCGCCCGCGGCATCGAAGCGCAGCAACGCATGCAGGTACCGGTGATGGCCGCCATGCTGGCCGGCATCATCGCCGCCGCAGCCGGCGCCGGGGACGCCGGTATCGCCGCGATCGCCGGCACCCAGGCCGCGGCGATCCAGAACCAGCTGCGCTTCTCCCGGCAGAATGAGCAGGAGGCCGACCGTGTCGGCGTCGCTACCATGGTCCGCGCCGGCTATGACCCGCGCTCGATGCCCAACATGTTCGAGCGACTGGCCCGCCAGTACCGCTACGAGGGCAAGCCGCCGGAATTCCTGCTGACTCACCCGGTGACCGAATCGCGTATTGCCGACACCCGCAACCGCGCCGAGCAATATCCCAAAGGCGGCAAGGAAGATTCGCTGCGCTATGAACTCATGCGCGCCCGCGTCCAGCAGATGTTCGAGGATACCCCGGGCATGGCCAGCAAACAGTTCCGCGCGCAACTCGATGAGGACCCGAAGAACGATGCCGCGCGCTACGGCCTTGCGCTGTCGCAGACCAAGATCGGCCAGCTCAACGACGCCCGCAGCAATCTCCAGCAGCTACTGGCCAAGGCGCCCAACGACATCAGCTACAACCTGGCCATGTCCGATCTCGACATCACCGCCAACAAGCTGCCCGACGCCCAGGCCCGTGTGCAGAAGATGCTCGGCCAGTACCCGGACAGCTATCCGCTGATCCAGGCCAACGCCGACCTGATGATGAAGACCAACCGCGCGGCCGACGCCGAGAAGACGCTGTTCAAGCTCTCCCAACGCCGCCCTCTGGACCCGGACGTGTGGAACCGCCTGGCCGACGCCTGCACCCTGAGCGGCAACGCCATCGGTGTGTATCAGGCCCGCGCGGAGTACTACGCACTCACCGGTGACTACAAGCAGGCCATCGAGCAGTTGGACTTTGCCAAGCGTCGCGCCGGGGGCAACTTCACCCTGGCGGCTCGACTGGACGCACGCCAGCAGGAGTTCCGCGACCAGGAACGCATCCTCAAGGAAATGATGGGGCGCTAAAGCCCTTTCCTGTAGGAGCGAGCTTGCTCGCGATCACATCACGGGAATTGGTGGCATCAAGCGGTTCGCGAGCAAGCTCGCTCCCACAAAAGACGCAAAGAAAAAGCCCGGCATCTGCCGGGCTTTTTTCATGGTGCCGAGTGAGTCAGGCATTGCCTGCCAACTTCAGCTTCGCCGCCTGGGTGAAATCGAGCATGCGCTTGAGCGGATTGATCGCCTTGGGAATCAGCGCCGGGTCGACGAAGATTTCACCCGAACCTTCCTTCAGGCACGCCAGGGTGCGCTCCAAGGTGTTCATGGCCATCCATGGGCAGTGCGCACAGCTGCGGCAGGCCGCGCCGTTGCCGGCGGTGGGCGCCTCGATGAATTCCTTGTCCGGACAAAGCTGCTGCATCTTGTAGAAGATGCCGCGGTCGGTGGCGACGATGAAGCGTTTGTTCGGCATCGTCTGCGCAGCCTTGATCAGTTGGCTGGTGGAACCCACCGCATCGGCCAGGTCCACCACCGCTTCCGGCGACTCCGGGTGTACCAGGATCGCAGCGTCCGGGTAGACCGCCTTGAGGTCTTCCAACTGCTTGGCCTTGAACTCCTCGTGAACGATGCAGGCACCATCCCAGAGCAGCATGTCGGCGCCGGTCTCGCGCTGGATATAGCGGCCCAGGTGCTGGTCGGGCGCCCAGAGGATCGGCTCACCGTTGTCCATCAGGTGCTCGACGATCTCCACGGCGCAGCTGGAGGTCACCACCCAGTCAGCGCGCGCCTTTACCGCCGCCGACGTATTGGCATAGACCACTACCGTGCGCTCGGGATGCTTGTCGCAGAAGGCGGAGAACTCTTCCACCGGGCAACCCAGGTCAAGCGAGCAGGTCGCTTCCAGGGTCGGCATCAGCACGCGCTTTTCCGGGTTGAGGATCTTCGCGGTCTCGCCCATGAAACGAACACCGGCGACCACTACGGTCTGCGCCGAATGCTGGTTGCCGAAGCGGGCCATTTCCAGCGAGTCGGAAACGCAGCCACCGGTCTCCTCAGCGAGCGCCTGGATGACCGGGTCGCAGTAGTAGTGCGCCACGAGCACAGCGTTCTGCGCCTTCAGCTCAGCGGCGATGGCCGCACGGTAATCGGCCTCTTCCTGCGCGCTCAGCACCCGCGGCTGCTTCGCCGCCAGATGGGCCTGGACCAGCAGGCGTTCGGAAATCTGGGACATCGTGTGGAAACCTCAACAGGCACGGTCTGATTATGCCGGCGATTTTATCACCACCGTCCTTCGTGCGATGCGGCCTCGATGGCCGTACAGCGGACTTTTTCCGGCACATGGCAAAAGCCCCGTGACCTTTCGATCACGGGGCTTTCACAGGATTTGATGGTGGGTCGTGTAGGATTCGAACCTACGACCAATTGGTTAAAAGCCAACTGCTCTACCGACTGAGCTAACGACCCGACGTGGTGCGTATAATACTGATTTCTAACGTAAAAACAACACCCCGAGAAAACTTTTTTCAGAAATATCGCGTCGGGTCGGAAATTCCGGCCGCGACAAAGCCATCAGAACGCAGGCGACAGCTGTCGCATTTCCCGCACGCACGCCCGTCATCATCAGCCTGGTAGCAGGAAACAGTCAGGCTGTAATCCACACCCTGGGCGACTCCCGCTTCGATGATTTGCGCCTTGGAAAGGAACTGCAGCGGCGCCTGGATACGGAAGCCATCGCCCTCCACACCGGCCTTGGTCGCCAGATTCGCCATGCGCTCGAAAGCCTCGACGAACTCCGGACGGCAATCCGGGTAGCCGGAATAATCCACGGCATTTACGCCGATGAAGATATCCCGCGCGCCCAGCACCTCCGCCCACCCCAGGGCCAACGATAGAAACACGGTGTTGCGCGCCGGCACGTAGGTTACCGGGATGCCTTCGCTGGGAGCCTCGGGCACATCGATGCTGCTGTCGGTCAGCGCCGAGCCGCCAATGCCGTTCAGATCGAGACCGATCACCTTGTGCTCGATCACGCCCTGCTGACGCGCGACACGCTCGGCTGCCTGCAGTTCGGCGCGGTGACGCTGGCCGTAGTCGAAGCTCATGGTGTAGCAGTCGTAGCCTTCTGCCCTGGCCATGGCAACCACGGTCGCGGAGTCCAAACCGCCAGAGAGCAGGATCACCGCCTTCTTGTCATTCATGACTTTCTTATCGGACATAAACAGGGTCTCCTCCGCGCTCAATGGCCCGGCTCGTCGTTCCAGAGAATCTTGTGCAGCTGCAGTTGCAGGCGCACGGGCAGGTTGTCGCTGACGATCCAGTCGGCCAGTGCACGTGCATCCACCTGGCGGTGGCTGGGCGAGAACAGCACCTCGCCAGCGCGTTGCTCCAGGCGGTACTCGATCAGCTTGGATACAGCCCAGTCGTAGTCCTCGCGGGAGCAGATGACAAACTTCACCTGATCGTTGGAGGTCAGCTCGCCAATATTCTCGTAGCGATTGCGCGCCGCTTCTCCGGAGCCAGGAGTCTTCAAGTCGAGGATACGGCTGACGCGGCGGTCGGTGGCTGAGATATCCAGCGCTCCGCTGGTTTCCAGCGACACTTCGTAGCCGGCATCGCAGAGGCGCTCGAGCAGCGGGATGCAATTGGGCTGGGCCAACGGCTCGCCGCCAGTCACGCAGACGTAGCGTGGGCGATAGGCGGCAATCTGCTCGAAGATGGCATCGAGGGTCTGGATCTCGCCGCCACTGAAGGCATAGGCGGTATCGCAGTAATTGCAGCGCAGGGGACAGCCAGTCAGGCGTACGAACACGGTCGGCAAGCCGGCGGTGCGCGTTTCCCCCTGCAACGAGTAGAAAATCTCGGTAATGCGCAGGGTCTGTTGCATATCAGCCACGGGCGTGACGGCTACACAGGCCATCCGCCTCCGTTGCGTTGGAGTCGTGGGCGCGCTCATGGGGCGCCCGGAAGACCCGGAACACAGCAGACATCAGCCGAGCTGAAACCACTGGCGCTTTCCGGGGGCGGGAATTCTAACGAAAAAACCCGCGACGGGCGCGGGTTTTCAGACGGTGCGGAGCCTTACTTGAGGTTCTTCAGGTCACGCTGGGACAGCTGGGCAGCGGAAGTGCCCGGATACTGGGCCACGACCTGCTGCAGGATGCCACGGGCCTTGTCGGTATTGCCCAGGCGGCGCTCGACATCGGCGAGCTTGTACAGCGAATCCGGCACCTTGGCACTGCTCGGGTAGGCCTGGCTGACACGGGCGAAAGCCTGACCAGCGCCCTGCAGGTCGCCCTTGGCGAGGTTCACCTCACCCAGCCAGTACTGCGCGTTGCCAGCGTACTGGCTGCTCGGGTACTTGCGCAGGAAGGCGCCGAAGGCCTGACTGGCCTTGTCGAAGTCCTTGGCCTTGATCAGGTCGAAGGCGGCGTCGTAGTAGAGCTTCTCTTTTGCCGGGTCACCCGGCTCGCTGCTGGCGGCGGGCTGTTGTTGCTGGGCGGCGGCGACGCCTGCGCCAGCGGCAGCTCCGGCACTGGCGCCGGCAGCGGGGGAATTGGGTTGAACAGCAGCACCGGCCGCTCCTGCACCTGCACCGCTGGAAAGGCGGCTATCGATGTCCTGGAAGCGTTCCTGGTTTTCCTGCTTCATCTGTTGAATCTGGTTCTGCTGTTCTTCGAGCATGCCGCGCAGACGGGACATTTCGTCCTGCATCTGCTGCAGCTGCATGAACAGCTGAGCCTGACCGGAGACGGGAGTTGTCATCCCGCCTCCGGCGTAGGCGCCATCAGCGCCTGCGGTGCCATAACCCGAGGGCGGTGTGCTGGCATAGCCACCATTACCGTCCTGTACCGGAACCGCGGCTGCCGCCATAAGGGGCAGTCCGCATGCGATCAAGGTCAGAAAACGCAGGCGCATCGGCATCAGGTCTTACTTCTTCAGCTCAACGCGACGGTTCTGGGCCCAGGACTGCTCGTCATGGCCAGTGGCAACCGGACGCTCTTTGCCGTAGGAAACCAGTTCCAGCTGAGCCGGGGAAACGCCCTGCAGTACCAGGTAGCGCTGAACGGCCTTGGCACGACGCTCGCCCAGAGCCATGTTGTACTCGCGGGTGCCGCGCTCGTCAGTGTGACCTTCCAGGACTACGCGCTGGCCGGAACCTTTCAGGTCCTTGGCGTGTACGTCCAGGGCACGCATGGCTTCCGGCTTCAGGTCGGAGCTGTCGTACTCGAAGTAGAAGGTGGTGATAGCGCGCAGAGCGGCTTCGTCGCTCAGGGAGCCGTCAACGGCACCGCTGTTGGCGCCGTAGCCAGCGTTCGGGTCAACGCCGCCATTGGCGCCTTCACCAGTTGCATCGCCTTTCTTGGACGAGCAACCAACGGCTACGGCCATGGCGAGGGCGATAACGGCAAATTTGCCGAATTTCAGCATTTCCATCATGTAACTCCTAATGAACCCCAGTGTATAAATTTGAAACAGTTGGCAACCGTCAGTTCAGGTAAGGGGACCAGGAAGGCTCGCGCACGTCGCCTTGAGCGGTGGGTAGCGGTAACCGAACACGTCCGTTGATGCTCACGAGCATCAACACGCCCCGGTCCTGCTGGCGGGTGGCGTATATTAGCATCGTGCCATTTGGCGCAACAGTGGGCGAATCGTCCAGATTGGTGTTGGAAAGTACCCGGAGATTACCGCGCTGAAGGTCCTGCGCCGCGATCTGGAAGTTGGTGAAACCGTCCTGGCGGTGAACCATGACCAGGGTCTTCTCATCCGCCGACAGTTTCGGGTTGGCGTTGTAGTTGCCGATGAAGGTCACGCGGTCGGTAGCGCCCGAGTTCACGTTCATCTTGTAGATCTGCGGTTTGCCGCCACGATCCGAGGTGAAGTACAGGGTAGAACCGTCCGCGCCCCAGAAGGGTTCGGTGTCGATCGCCGAGTTGTTGGTCAGGCGACGCAGCTGGCGGCTGCCCAGGTCCATCACATAGATCTCAGGGTTGCCGTCGCGCGACAGCACGAAGGCCAGGCGGTTGCCGTCCGGCGAGAAGGCCGGGGCGCCGTTGAGGCCTTCGAAGTTGGAGATCTGCTCGCGGCGACCGGTGTCGACGTACTGCATGAAGATGCGCGGACGCTTCTGCTCGAAGGACACGTAGGCGATACGACGGCCATCGGGCGAGAAGCGCGGCGAGAGGATCGGCTCGCGCGATTGCAGCAGGGTCACCGGGCGGGCGCCGTCATAGTCGGAGCGCTGCAGGGTGTAGCGGGTGTTGTCCACCGAGAAACGCTCAGCAGTCACGTAGAGCAGCTTGGTGGAGAACGCACCTTTGATGCCGGTGAGCTTCTCGAACGACTGGTCGGCAATGTAGTGCGACATGTCGCGCAGTTGGTCGGTGGTGCCGCCCACGCTGCCGGTCAGCACCTGCTCCTGGGTTGCCACGTTGAGCAGGGCGTACTGGATCTGCAGGCGGCCACCGCTGGGCACGATGCTGCCGACCAGGACGTACTGCGCGCCGAGGGCCTGCCAGTCGCGGTAGATCACTTCGCTGGCCTGGGCCGGCTGGCTGATCATGTTCTGGCGCGGAATCGGTTCGAAGTAACCGGAGTTGCGCAGGTCGTTGCCGATGATGTTCGACATGTCTTCGGGCAGGACATTGCCGCCCTGCCAGCCAAACGGAACCACGGCGATCGGGACGGCCGAGTCGCGACCACTGGAGATCACCAGCGGGTCGGCGGCCTGCGCTGCGCCGGCCACCAGGGCCAGGGCGAAGAGCGCGAAGCGAATCAGGGTACTCACAGATCTAAATCCTCCGGTTTGAAGACCATTCGGCGCTGACGATACAGGCTATCGAAAGTGGCGCGATCCAGTTTTTGCAGTTCGGGAATACGGCCCACGTTTTTGACCGCGGCCACCGCCGAATCGTCGAACGGCTTGTCACCGCTGGAGCGGGTCACGCTCACATTGGTGATGGCGCCGCTCGGCAGCATCTGAATCAGCACTTCTACGCTCATTCCGTTACGAGCTGAAGGAGGACGGCTCCACTGCTGGCTCACCAGGCTGACGATCAGATCGTCAAAGTTGCCCGCCACCTCGTTACCTTGCTCATCGGCCAGGGCCTGTTGCCGTTGCGTGTCATCCGACAGCAGCTCGGCCAGGGCCTGGGCCTTCTTGTCTTCCGTCGCCTTGCGGGCTGCTGCGGCGGCTGCAGCGGCAGCCTTCTTCTTCGCAGCCTCGACCGCGGCAGCCTTCTTCTTGGCTTCGTCCGCGGCGGCTTTCTTCTTCGCGTCCTCGGCGGCCTTCTTCTTGGCCTCCTCGGCAGCTTTCTTCTTCGCCTCGTCAGCGGCCTCTTTCTTGGCCTCTTCCTCGGCTTTTTTCTTGGCGATATCCGCCTGCTGTTTCTGTTCGGCAGCCTTGGCCTCGGCCGCTTTCTTGGCGGCTGCAGCGGCATCGGCCGCCTTCTTGGCGTCGTCTGCCTTCTTGGCCTCGGCCGCTTTCTCGGCTGCATCTGCAGCCTTTTGAGCCGCATCCGCCTTCTTTTGTTCCTCGGCTTTCGCAGCAGCCAATGCCTGCTGCTCAGCCTTTTTCTGCTCGAGCTGCTCCTGCTCGTATTGCTTGGCCGAAGTCTTCTTCGACTCGCCGGCTATCTTCTGGTTGGTCTGCTGGGTCGCCTGGCTCTTGGATTTGAGCTGGTACAGGGTGGCCTGGACGATCGGCCGCGAAGGCGGCAGTTCAGGCGTACTGGCCCAACTGACGAACAGCATGGCGAAGATCAGGACGTGCAGGGCCACGGCCAGGACCGTGGGCCAGAAGTAGCCTTCCGATTGAGAGCGCTCGAGCTGGTGCATCAACTACCTGGTGCCTCGGTAATCAGACCGACGTTGCCGACCCCGGCTTTCTGCAGGCCGCCCATGACGGCCATGACCGAGCCATAGTCGACTGCCTTGTCCCCGCGGACGAAGACCTGGACTTTCTTACCCTGGCGGCTGTTCTCGGCCATGATGCCGGTGGCAGCGTTGACCAGTTGATCGAGGTCCACGGCAGTCTGGCTGCCCTTGCCCTGATCCGGGTCCACTTCCGAGCCCATGTTCCAGTAGTAGGTCTTGTCGGCCTTGATGGAGATGGTGAGCACGCGGGAATCGTTATCCTGCGGCAGCGCTTCGCTGGAAACCTTGGGCAGGTCGACCTTGACGCCCTGGTTGAGCATGGGCGCGGTCACCATGAAAATGACCAGCAACACCAACATCACGTCGATGTAAGGCACCACGTTCATTTCCGCGACCGGCTTGCGCTTGTGACGAACTCTTGCCATGACGGCTTACCTCTTGGTCGTCTTCAATCGTCGCTGGTGTGCACTTTGCGGTGCAGGATGGCCTGGAACTCGTCGGCGAAGGTGTAGTAACGGCCGATGAGCATCTCCGAGCGAGCGGCGAAGCGGTTGTAGGCGATGACCGCGGGGATGGCCGCGAACAGGCCGATGGCGGTGGCGATCAGCGCTTCGGCAATACCCGGCGCCACGGTGGCAAGGGTGGCCTGCTGCACGGTGGCCAGGCCACGGAAGGAGTTCATGATGCCCCATACGGTACCGAACAGTCCGATGTACGGGCTGGTGGAGCCGACGGTGGCGAGGAACGGCAGGCTGGTTTCCAGCTTCTCTTCCTCGCGGGAAATGGCGACGCGCATGGCGCGAGAAACGCCTTCCATCACTGCATCCGGGTCAACGCCGGCCTGCTGGCGCAGACGGGAGAATTCCTTGAAGCCGGCACGGAAGATCTGCTCGACCCCCGAATCCGGATCGGGATTGCTGCCCGCCTGACGATAGAGCTTGGACAGGTCGATGCCCGACCAGAAGCGCTCTTCGAAAGTTTCCAGGGCCTTCTTCGCCGAGCGCATCATGTTGCTGCGCTGGAAAATCATGATCCAGGAAGTGACCGATGCGGCCACCAGGGTCAGCATCACCAGCTGTACCACGACGCTGGCGTTACTGATCAAGCTCCACATGGAAGTATGGTCGACGACGTTCGGTTCCACGTTAATCTCCTGCTGAAAGGGTGTCCGGACTGCCGGCAAATGCCGCACGCAACACATCTGGGATAGCGCGGGGTTTCAGGTTGTCCGCCCGCACGCACGCCACCAGGAATCGCCCCTCGCAGAGCAAGGTCGAATCCGACGCCCGTCGAACCTGTTGACGAAACTTCAGGCTCGCACGGTTCAACTCCTCCACCTCGGCGCTGACAAGCAGCTCATCGTCCAGGCGGGCCGGCGCGTGATAGCGCGCTTCGGCCGAGTGAACGACGAAAAGCAGGTTCTCCCCCGCCAGCTGTGACTGGGCAAAGCCCAGATCACGCAGCCGCTCGGTACGAGCCCGCTCCATGAACTTGAGGTAGTTGACGTAGTAGACGATGCCGCCGGCATCGGTGTCCTCGTAATAGACCCGATACCGCTGCTGGAACGGCTGACCCCCGTGTTGCGCGCGCATACTCTAGAACCAAGTAGAGACTTTGCCAATCGGCAATCGCCTACAAATGCAATTAATTACCATCTTCAGGGACGAACAGATCCGGCGTCGCCCCCTCCCCCATCCGCTTCGGCACATTCAGGCCGAAATGCAGGTACGCGTGCCGAGTCACGACACGGCCGCGCGGTGTGCGCATGATATAGCCTTGCTGGATCAGATAGGGCTCCAGCACGTCTTCAATCGTGTGTCTTTCTTCGCTGATGGCCGCTGCCAGGTTATCGACACCCACCGGCCCACCGTCGAACTTGTCGATCATGGTCAGCAACAGGCGGCGATCCTGGTGATCGAACCCTCTTTCGTCAACGTCCAGCAGGTTCAGCGCCTTGTCGGCGATGTCGCGGCTGATGTGCCCGGTGCCGCGCACCTCGGCGAAATCCCGCACCCGGCGCAGCAGTCGGTTGGCGATCCGCGGCGTGCCACGGGCACGTCGTGCGATCTCGAAGGCGCCCGCCGGCTCGATCTCCAGGCCAAGAATCCCCGCCGAGCGGGCGACGATGCTGGAGAGGTCGTCCACACCGTAGAACTCAAGACGCTGGACGATACCGAAGCGGTCACGCAGCGGATTGGTCAGCATGCCGGCGCGGGTCGTCGCACCGACCAGGGTAAAGGGCGGCAGGTCGAGCTTGATCGAGCGCGCTGCCGGGCCTTCGCCGATCATGATGTCCAGCTGGAAGTCTTCCATGGCCGGGTACAGCACTTCCTCGACGATGGGCGACAGGCGATGGATCTCGTCCACGAACAGCACGTCGTTAGGCTCGAGGTTGGTCAGGATCGCCGCCAGGTCACCGGGACGCTCCAGCACAGGGCCGGAGGTACTCTTGATCGAAACCCCCATCTCCTGGGCGATGATGTTCGCCAGGGTGGTCTTGCCCAGGCCGGGCGGGCCGAAGATCAGCGTGTGATCCAGCGCTTCCTGACGCCCGCGGGCCGCCTGGATGAACAGCTCCATCTGCTCGCGCACCACCGGCTGACCGACGTAGTCCGCCAGCTTGAGCGGGCGGATGGCGCGGTCGAACTGCTCTTCGCGGTCGCGACTGGAAGCTGAGGAAATCAGGCGATCGGCTTCGATCATCAGTGTCTACCTAGACCATGCCCTTGAGGGAACGGCGGATGAGTTCTTCGCTGGACAAACCTTCCTCCTGCACGGCGGCCACGGCGCGGCTCGCCTCCTGGGGTTTGAAGCCCAGGGCGATCAGCGCGCTGACCGCATCGGACTCGGCGCTTGAGACTGCGGCTACCCGCATGGGTTCCACCACCAGCGGCGCGATGGAAGGAATATTCTCCCACGCCTTGAAGCGATCCTTCAGCTCCACCAGCAGGCGCTCGGCGGTCTTCTTGCCGACACCGGGAATCTTCACCAGGGTGGAAGTATCCTGCGCCTGTATGCAACGTACCAGCTCATCCACTTCCAGGCCCGACATCAGCGCCAGCGCCAGCTTCGGCCCCACGCCATTGAGGCGGATCAGCTCGCGGAACAGCTCGCGCTCACGCTTCTCGGCAAAACCGTAGAGCAGGTGGGCATCCTCGCGCACCACCAGATGGGTGTGCAGGGTCACCGGCTCGCCCAGGCTCGGCAGGCGGTACAGGGTGGTCATCGGCACTTCCAGCTCATAGCCCACGCCGTTCACGTCGACGATCAGGTGCGGCGGCTGCTTTTCCGCCAGGGTGCCACGCAGGCGTCCAATCACGGGTGTTTGTCCTTGCTCAATGTTTTTCCGGATATCACAGGCGCAGGCGTCCGCCGCGACGGCGGGCGCCCATCAGACCATGCGGTACCAGGCTTTGCCGGGTATGCGCATGGCACAGGGCGATGGCCAGGGCGTCGGAGGCGTCGATCTGTGGCTTCTGCACCAGCTTGAGCAGGTGCATGACCATCATCTGCACCTGCTGCTTGTCCGCGCCGCCGGTGCCGGCAATCGCCTGCTTGACCTGGCTGGCGGTGTACTCGGCAATCTGCAACCCTTCTTCCGCCGCCGCGACTATCGCCGCGCCGCGCGCCTGCCCCAGCTTCAGCGCCGAATCGGCGTTGCGCGCCATGAACACCTGCTCAATGCCCATCATGGTCGGCTGGTAGGTCTGGATGACCTCACGCACGCCACGGAAGACGATCTGCAGGCGCTCGAACAGCTCGCCATTGCCGGTACGGATACAGCCCGAAGCCACGTACTCGCAGCCACGGCCGGTGTCGCGCACCACGCCGAAGCCGGTAATCCGTGAACCTGGGTCGATACCGAGAATCAGGGTCATGTCCGTTCGATCACACCTAGTCTGCAACGCGCATTTCAGATAACAAAAACCGGAAGCGGGAGGCGCCGCTGACGACCACTCCCGCTTCCGGCTTCAGCACATCGCCGGTGGTGGGATCAGCCCAGCTGGGCCATCACCTCGTCCGGGATGTCCGCATTGGAGTAGACGTTCTGCACGTCGTCCAGGTCTTCGAGCATGTCGATCAGCTTGAGGACCTTCTGCGCGGTGTCCAGGTCCAGGGTCGCCACGGTCGACGGGATCATGGTGATCTCCGCGTCCTCACCCTTGAAACCGGCTTCGGTCAGTGCTTCGTTGACCGAGATGAAGTCGGCGAAGGTGGTGAATACGTCGATGGAACCGTCGTCGTTGACCACTACATCGTCGGCGCCGGCTTCCAGCGCGGCATCCATCAAGGCTTCTTCGTTCACGCCCGGCGCATAGCTGATCTGCCCCTTGCGCTCGAACATGTAGGCCACCGAACCATCGGTCCCCAGGTTGCCGCCGCACTTGCTGAAGGCATGACGCACTTCGGCTGCGGTGCGGTTGCGGTTGTCGGTCATCGCTTCGACGATGATCGCCACGCCGCTGGGTGCGTAACCTTCGTAGGTCAGCTCGGCCATATTGTCGGCTTCGCTGGAGCCCACGCCGCGCTGGATGGCGCGGTCGATGGTGTCGCGGGTCATGTTGGCGGTCAGCGCCTTGTCCACCGCCAGGCGCAGACGCGGGTTGTCCGCCGGCACCCCGCCGCCCTGCTTGGCAGCGACGGTCAGCTCACGAATGAGCTTGGTGAAGATCTTGCCCTTCTTGGCGTCCTGACGTTCCTTGCGGTGCTTGATGTTGGCCCATTTGGAATGACCAGCCATAACTCACTCCGTATCGCTTGTTTGCTTCGCAGGTGGCGCCCGCAGTGCGGGCGCCGCCAGCTATTCGAATCGACTTACTCGGCGGCCTTCTGCTGCTCGCGCAGGCGGATGTTCAGCTCGCGCAGAGCCTTGGCATCCACGGTGCCCGGAGCCTGGGTCATGACGTCGCCAGCGCTCTGGGTTTTCGGGAAGGCAATGACTTCGCGGATCGAGGCCGCGCCGGTCATCAGCATCACCAGACGGTCCAGGCCGAAGGCCAGGCCACCGTGCGGCGGCGCGCCGTACTTCAGAGCGTCCAACAGGAAGCCGAACTTCTCTTCCTGCTCCGCATCGTCGATGCCCAGCACGCGGAACACCGCCTGCTGCATGGCCTTGTCGTGGATACGGATGGAACCGCCGCCCAGCTCGGTGCCGTTGAGCACCATGTCGTAGGCACGGGACAGCTTGCCGGCCGGGTTGGCCTCCAGCTCTTCCGGGGTGCACTTGGGCGCGGTGAACGGGTGGTGCAGCGAGGTCAGGCTGCCGTCGTCGTTCTCTTCGAACATCGGGAAGTCCACGACCCACATCGGCGCCCACTCCTTGGTGAGCAGGTTGAGGTCATGGCCGACCTTGATGCGCAGCGCGCCCAGGGCGTCGCAGACGATCTTGGCCTTGTCGGCGCCGAAGAACACGATGTCGCCATCGACCGCACCGACGCGATCGAGGATCTCGTTCAGGTTCGGCTCGGCGATGTTCTTCACGATCGGCGACTGCAGGCCTTCCACGCCCTTGGCGCGCTCGTTGACCTTGATGTAGGCCAGGCCCTTGGCGCCGTAGATGCCGACGAACTTGGTGTAGTCGTCGATCTGCTTGCGCGGCATGCTCGCACCGCCGGGCACGCGCAGGGCGGCAACACGGCCCTTCGGATCGTTGGCCGGGCCGGAGAAGACCTTGAACTCGACGTCCTTCAGTTGATCGGCCACGTCGACCAGTTCCAGCGGGATACGCAGGTCAGGCTTGTCCGAACCGTAGCGACGCATGGCCTCTTCGAACGGCATGTGCGGGAACTCGTCGAACTCGACGTTCAGCACTTCCTTGAACAGCTGGCGCACCATCTTCTCGGTGATCTCGATGATGTCGCTTTCTTCGAGGAAGCTGGTCTCGATGTCGATCTGGGTGAATTCCGGCTGGCGGTCGGCACGCAGGTCTTCGTCGCGGAAGCACTTGGCGATCTGGTAGTAACGGTCGAAGCCGGCCACCATCAGCAGCTGCTTGAACAGCTGGGGCGACTGCGGCAGGGCGAAGAAGTGGCCCGGATAGGTGCGGCTCGGCACCAGGTAGTCACGCGCGCCTTCCGGCGTCGGACGACCGAGGATCGGGGTTTCCACGTCGAGGAAGCCGTTCTCGTCCAGGTAGCGGCGGATGCTGCTGGTGATGCGAGCGCGCAGCTTCAGCTTGGCGGCCATCTCCGGACGACGCAGGTCGATGAAGCGGTAGCGCAGGCGGGTTTCCTCGCCCACGTCGGAGTATTCGTCCAGCGGGAACGGCGGGGTTTCCGCCTGGTTCAGCACTTCCAGCTCGTGACCCAGCACTTCGATGGCGCCCGAGGCCATGTTCGAGTTGCGCGCGCCTTCGGGGCGCAGACGCACCTTGCCGGTGATCTTCACCACGTACTCGCTGCGCACGCGGTCGGCCTTGGCGAAGGTCTCGACGCGATCCGGGTCGAACACCACCTGGGCCAGACCTTCACGATCACGCACGTCGAGGAAGATCACCCCGCCGTGGTCGCGGCGACGGTGTACCCAACCGCAAAGAGTGACTACCTGGCCGTCCAGGCTCTCGTTCAACTGGCCGCAATAGTGGCTGCGCATCATGGTGTGTTTCGCTTCTCGAAAGTCTTGAATTCTAGGGAACCGCTCATTCGCTGGCGGAGCAGGCGCCGGCACCGCAACCGGTGGCCGGACAGGCCGCTGGGGCATCGCCGGAGGCCAGGTTCTTCTTCGCTCCGGTCTTGAAGTCGGTCTCGTACCAACCGCTGCCGCCCAGGCGGAAGCCCGGAGCCGACAACATCTTCTTCAATTCGGGAGCCTTGCAGGCCGGACAATCGACCAACGGCGCATCGCTGATCTTCTGCAGCGATTCCAGCTGATGCGCGCAGGACTGGCACTGGTACTCGTAAATCGGCATGGAACACCTTGGCTGTGTAACGCCACGGGTCCGCGTCCCGCGGCAAAGAGGCCGATTATAGCCTGAAAAATCCGCAGGTTGCAGCCGGGCTCCGGTGGCGGAAAAGCCTGCCGGGCGCACAGCCTTTTAATAGAAAAACTCAATCGATTGCCTTGATATAGACCAAGAGCTTCGCACCTGCCCCGGTGATAGCCTCGAATCCAGCGTTTTAAATCATTCATGCCCGATGAGGAGATCGCCATGGACATCGATATCGGAATCGCCAAAGAAGATCGCGCCGCCATCGCCGACGGCCTGTCCCGCCTGCTGGCCGACACCTACACGCTGTACCTGAAGACCCACAACTTCCACTGGAATGTCACCGGGCCGATGTTCAACACCCTGCACCTGATGTTCGAAGGGCAGTACAACGAACTGGCGCTGGCCGTGGACAGCATCGCCGAACGCATCCGCGCCCTGGGCTTCCCGGCGCCTGGCACCTACGCCGCCTACGCCCGCCTGTCCTCGATCAAGGAAGAAGAAGGCGTACCGGACGCCCAGGAAATGATCCGCCTGCTGGTGCAGGGCCAGGAAGCCGTGGTACGCACCGCCCGCAGCATCTTCCCGCTGGCCGACAAGGTGGCGGACGAGCCCACCGCCGACCTGCTGACCCAGCGCATGCAGGTGCACGAAAAGACTGCCTGGATGCTGCGCAGCCTGCTCGCCGAATAACCCCTTCCCTTTATAAGCAGCCGGCCAGAAAGCCGGCTGCCTACCCCTACGAATGGCCTAAGCGGTTGATTTGAGAAGGCAACTGGATTGCGGTTAAATACCCGCCGTGCGTTTCTCGCATAGGCCGCCCGGCACGCTTTCATTTTCCCTTTCTGGCGTCGCACCTGGGGCTGGCTGCTTCTTTATTTCGTTACCCGCTCAAGGTGAATCCGTAGCCATGTTGAAGATCGTCCATCTCGTGACGGGCGTCGCCGCACTCGTGCTGTCCCTTATCCCGAGTCTGCGTAGTGATGCCCTGCCCTACCTGCAACAGAGCGATGCCATCTACCTGGCCCTGCTCGGTCTGACCAGCCTCCTGCTCGCCCCGAGCAGCCAACTGAAACACCCCTCCGCCCTGCAGAGCCTCGCCACCGCCCTGGTCGTGCTGGCCGTGGTCCTGCAGATCCTGATCCTGCTCGCCCCCCTGCCCTTCATCGGCGAACAACCGGCCATCGTGCTGCCGCTGCTGAGCCTGGCCGGCGCCGTCGTCTTGCAATGGATTGCCGGCCTCAACAAACCGAGCGCCAGCGCCACCATCGAAACCTTCGCCGGTGTAGATCGCGAAACCGGCACCGTTAAGTGGTTCAACACCTCCAAGGGCTTCGGCTTCATTTCCCGCGACTCGGGCGAAGACATCTTCGTCCACTTCCGCGCCATCCGCGGCGAAGGCCACCGCATCCTGATCGAAGGGCAGCGGGTGGAGTTCTCCGTTGTCCAGCGTGACAAGGGGTTGCAGGCAGAGGATGTGATTGCTGCGCTGCCTAATCGGCGCTGAGCGTTACACCCATGAAAAAGCCTGCCGATTGGCGGGCTTTTTTTCAGCGGACAGCACACAACAAGAGAACTTCATTCCCGCTAGAAAAGAAACATACTTCCGCATCCAAATTCAGCAGCAGTTGGGGCGTAGCGAATGGCGAACAACTGCAAACGGCGCTGGCGATCTTTTTGCCTGGTACAACGTCGCTCAGCCACATCAGAACCTGAAAGGACGAACACTGCTGGGAGTCTGAACTGGTATTGATCCTTAACCAAAGCGGGTGGAATGGTTTGAGGCCTGGAGCGGGTTACTGAGCGGCTTTTATCTGAGCGGGTAGCAGCTAAAGGCTGTCCGCCGCAGGGAAAACCACCTATCCACGAAACAGGTGATTTCGGCTGCTCGCTCGGCGGGAAACGTAGGAAATCAGTGGAGAGACGCGAAGAAGTTCAGGCGAAAATCCAATAAGCGAATGGTGGTCGCAGGCGCTTTCAACGGCTCATCCACTCCCTCTCGCCAAGTGGCGGGAATTTGATCTGGACACATGGACAGGACACTGCCTATCGCATGAGATGCTGAAGTGTGGCTTCGGCAAGCTAACAGACTCTTCGCTCAATAATGAGGAGGAGGCGCCTCATCCTCCGCGATACCAACCTGCCCCTGTAGATCCTCCAGACGCTTGAGCAACGCCTGCATCTGCAGACGCAGGCGCTCGATCACACGCTCCTGCTCGTAGACCACATCGCTGAGGGTCTGCAGCGCGTCATCCTGGAAGGCCAGCCGGCTCTCCAGGTCGGTCACCCGGTTTTCCAGATCCATCACTCACTCCTGGCTGAAGCGAAAACCATCGCCCAGCACCATGCGCAGTTTCTCGCGCACCCGCGCCAACTCTTCTTCTTTATAAGGAACGGCGGGATGTTTGCCCCAGACCGGCCCCGGCCAGGCGATATCATCCTTCTTGCGCACGATCACATGCACGTGCAACTGACTGACGACGTTGCCGAGGTTGGCCACGTTCATCTTGTCCGCATCGAAAGTGTCCTTGAGTACTTCGGCCAACTGGGTGGCCTCACGCCAAAGTTGCTGTTGATCGGCGGAGTCGAGCTGGAAGATCTCACTGACATCTTCGCGGCGCGGAACGAGGATGAACCACGGATATTGCGAGTCGTTCATCAAAAGCAGGCTGCTCAGCGGGAGATCACCCACCGCAACTGTGTCCTGCTGGAGGCGGGAATCGAGGGCGAACATAAGACCTCTCCTGTTCGACGGACCTTGTTTGAGCCTAGCTCCACGAGGGAGCCGAAGGGCGCGAAGAATACTAGAGAGCCTCCCCGACGAACATGCCCAGCCGACGCCTCCTGCTGGAGCATGCTCATCAGCGGTCCGCACCAGGATCGCGCATGGCGCGGATTGGCATATCCCGACCACAGGCGCGTGCAGGAATCTGCACGGCAATCACGGCAATCAGCGGCGAAAAAACGATTAAACAGCTACAACTGCGGGATGTCGGAAAACGACATCCGTGCGCGCCCATGTTGCAAATCCTCTACGGAAGCCGTGAAATGCGTCAACGCGTCGCAAGACGAGCACTGTGAAGGCAACCCTGGGCATTTGTGCACGGTTGTTGCTAGAGGCAAGGACAGCGCACCGACGGCCACCCCATTTGGAGAAGTGGACGCGGAGGCGAGAGAACATAAGAAGTGGTCAATGGAATAGAGAACCACAGGGGCTGAAGCATCAATGAAGCAATCAGGGGGCAATCTCTTTTTGCAACATCGAAACTGCTTGGATGCGACACAGTTCATGCAGGTTTGCGACAACCCCGTAAAGTTTTTGCGTGTTTATTTGGGCAACTATCGCCAACTGAACACGCGTGCTATAAGTTAGCGCCGACAAAAAGAATGAGCCGTCACCGCGGCACTGTGATGGCAGATAATTTCAAAACCAAAGGAGCAATCACAATGAAAGTGATGAAGTGGAGCGCCATCGCCCTGGCGGTTTCTGCAGGCAGCACACAACTGGCAATGGCCGAACCCTTCGTAGGTAATCAGGCTGACGCTAAAGGCTTTGTCGAAGACAGCAGCCTGAACTTCCTGGTTCGCAACTACTACTTCAATCGCAACAAGAAAGACGGCGCCACCGACGCCCGTGACTGGACCCAAGGCTTCTGGGCCAACTACAACTCTGGCTTCACCCAAGGCACCGTCGGTTTCGGCGTTGACGCCTTCGGCTACCTGGGCCTGAAACTCGACGGTGGCAGCGGCTACGGCGGCACCGGCAACCTGCCGGTTCACGATGACGGCGACAAGGCTGACGACTTCGGCAAAGCCGGCGCAGCTGTCAAGGTCCGCATCTCCAAGACCGAGCTGAAATTCGGCGACATGCAGCCCACCGCTCCGGTGTTCGCTGTAGGCGGCACCCGCCTGCTGCCGCAAACCGCCAGCGGCTTCAGCCTGATGAGCAGCGAAATCGACGGCCTGGATCTGGAAGGCGGTCACTTCTATTCCGGTACCGGCCAGGACACCACCAACCGTGACGGTGAGATCTGGTCCCAGTACGGTGGCGTCACCGCCAACAGCGCTGACTTCCTGGGTGGCAAGTACGCCATCAACGACCAGCTCTCCGCTTCGCTGTACGGCGCCAAGGTCGAAGACCTGTGGAACCAGTACTACGTCAACCTGAACTACACCCTGCCGATCGCTGACAATCAGTCCCTCGGCCTGGACTTCAACTACTATCGCACCACCGATGCCGGCTCCGCCAAACTGGGTGACATCAGCAACAACACCTTCTCGCTGGCCGCTGCCTACACCATCAGCGCGCACACCCTGACCCTGGCCTTCCAGAAAGTGAACGGCAACACTCCGTTCGACTACATCGGTATCGGCGACAACAACGCCGGCGGCGACTCGATCTTCCTCGCCAACTCCGTTCAGTACTCCGACTTCAACGGCCCGGGTGAGAAATCCATCCAAGGTCGTTACGACCTGAACATGGCCGAGTACGGTGTTCCGGGCCTGACCTTCATGGGCCGTTACATCTACGGTAAGGACATCGACGGCGACAAGATCGATCCGACCAGCCCCTACGCCAACTATGGCTATGGCCCGGACGGCAAACACCGCGAGACCAACCTGGAAGCCAAATACGTTATCCAGAGCGGCCCGGCAAAAGACCTGTCCTTCCGCGCTCGTCAGGCTTGGCACCGCGCCAACGCCGACCAGGCCGAAGGCAACGTCGATGAGTTCCGCCTGATCATCGACTATCCGCTGTCCGTTCTGTAATCCGGAACGAACTGCAGGTAACTAAAAAGCCCGGCTTCTGCCGGGCTTTTTTATTGCAACTTACCTACAACTTCGAACGTATCTGTTACATCGGCAATACATAAGTTCCCGTTACGTGGGCAACCAACTCCTGCGGATTACTGACCGAGTAGACAGAAACTTCGCAAACCACCTGTCGCCGCCCCAGCTTCAATATCTTGGCTTCCGCCAACAGGTCTTCCGGCTTGGGTTTGCTGAGAAAGTTGATATTGAGATTGGAAGTAACGGCCATCTCGACGTTATCCAGCTGCGCCAGGATCACCGCATACATCGCCGCATCCGCCAGCGACATGATGGTGGGGCCGGACACCGTTCCGCCCGGGCGAACCATCTTGCCGTGGAAAGGAACCCGCACGAAGGCGCTGCGCCCTTCCAGTGCATCGATTCGCAAATCCATGTCGTCCGCCATGGGTAATCCCGCGCGGATGAACGCCTGTACCTGGGCTGCATTCAAACGACTCACGCCACTCCTCCGTCTCCGCCCGCCGCGCCCTGTACGCAGCCAGACCTGCACCGTACAATGCCCAGCCTATATTTCCCTTCGCAACCGACAAAACGGCCAAAGATGCGTACCAGTCAGTACCTGCTGTCCACCCTGAAAGAAACCCCTTCCGATGCGGTCGTCATCAGCCATCAGCTGATGCTGCGCGCCGGCATGATCCGCAAGCTGGCGTCCGGTCTCTACACCTGGCTGCCCATGGGTCTGCGGGTACTGCGCAAGGTGGAGACCATCGTTCGCGAAGAGATGAACGCCGCCGGTGCCCTGGAAGTGCTGATGCCGGCCATCCAGCCCGCCGAACTGTGGCAGGAGTCCGGCCGCTGGCAGCAGTATGGCCCCGAGTTGCTGCGCCTGAAGGATCGCCATGACCGCGACTTCTGCGTCGGCCCGACCCACGAGGAAGTAATCACCGACCTCGCGCGCAACGAGCTGAACAGCTACAAGCAGCTGCCGATCAACATGTACCAGATCCAGACCAAGTTCCGTGACGAGATCCGTCCGCGCTTCGGCCTGATGCGTGGCCGCGAGTTCATCATGAAGGACGCCTACTCCTTCCACGCCAGCCAGGACTCGCTGCAGGCGACCTACGACGTCATGTACGGCGCGTACAGCAAGATCTTCACCCGCCTGGGCCTGGACTTCCGCGCCGTGCAGGCGGACAACGGTTCCATCGGCGGCAGCGGCTCCCATGAATTCCACGTGCTGGCCGGCTCCGGTGAGGACGACATCGTCTTCGGCGAATCCACCGATTACGCCGCCAACATCGAGAAGGCCGAGGCCCTGCCCCGCGAGACCGCTCGCGGCGCCGCCACTGAAGAGCTGCGCCTGGTCGACACGCCCGAGACCAAGACCATTGCCGCCCTGGTGGAAAAGTTCGGCCTGCCGATCGAGAAGACCATCAAGACCCTGGTGGTGCATGCTGCCGAAGAAGGCAAGCTGATCGCCCTGATCGTCCGCGGCGACCACGAACTCAACGAGATCAAGGCCGGCAACCACCCCCTGGTCGCCAGCCCCCTGCAGATGGCCAGCGAAGCGGACATCAAGGTTGCGATCGGTGCCGCGCCCGGCTCCCTCGGCCCGCTGAACCTGCCGCTGCCCTGCATCATCGACCGCTCCGTCGCCCTGATGAGCGACTTCGCCGCCGGCGCCAACGTCGACGACAAGCACTACTTCGGCGTGAACTGGGAACGCGATCTGCCGGTACCGGAAGTCGCCGACCTGCGTAACGTCGTCGAAGGCGACCCGAGCCCGGACGGCAAGGGCACCCTGATCATCCGTCGCGGTATCGAAGTCGGCCACATCTTCCAGCTCGGCACCAAGTACAGCGAAGCCATGAAGCTCTCCGTACTGGGCGAGAACGGCAAGCCGGTCACCCTGATCATGGGCTGCTACGGCATCGGCGTATCCCGCGTGGTCGCCGCCGCCATCGAGCAGAACTACGACGACCGCGGCATCCTCTGGCCGGCCGCCCTGGCGCCGTTCCAGATCGCCATCGTGCCGATGAAGTACGAGAACGAAGCCGTGCGCGCTGCCACTGACAAGCTCTACGCGGACCTCACCGCCGCCGGCTTCGAAGTACTGCTGGACGACCGTGACAAGAAGACCAGCCCCGGCGTGAAGTTCGCCGACATGGAACTGATCGGCATCCCCCACCGCATCGTGGTCAGCGAGCGCGGCCTGGACGAAGGCACCCTGGAGTACAAGGGCCGCCGTGACGCCGAGTCGCAGCCTGTCGCCCTGTCCGACCTGCAAGCTTTCATCACGGCCAAGATCGGCAACTGAGCAGAGCGATGTCCACCCGAAGTACCTCAAGCCTCGTGGCTGCCGCCCTGTGCGGCAGCCTTCTGCTGAGCGGCTGCGCCAACCAGCTGCCGCAACGCAGCGAGCATGAAGAGCGTGTCGAGCGCAAACTGCTCGACCACAGCCTGCAGATCGACGTGGGCACCCCGGGCACCCTGGAACTGCCGCAGCGTCGCATTCGCGTGCAGGAGCAGAAGACCTTCGAAGTCACCGAGTTCGAGGTCACCCGCCGCTATGATCGCTATACGCCCTACCAGGGCTGGCGCAAGGTGTACGAGATGCCGCTGGGCGTCGTGGCCTTTGTCGGCGGTATCGGCGCCAACGTGGTGAACGTCTTCGCACTCGGCAATTTGCCGGAAAGCGTCACCCGCGGCTGGATTCGCTACGGCATCGACGGCATGAATCCGTTCATGAACGTCGAGTCCAACGGCCGCGCCGAGCAGAACCTGGCATTGATCGACGAGCAACAGCGCGACAAGCGCACCGAGTACTCCAGCCTGCCCTGGTCGGAGCGCCCGGTGACCGTCACCGCTGGCAAGAACTCCCAGGAGCTGCTCACCGACCGCCACGGCGTGCTGCGCCTGAACCTGCTGGAAGGCCCCTTCAGCGACGACGAAGTCAGCCGCATCGGCCGCCTGCAGTTCAGCGTCCAGGACCCTTCGGACGACACCCGCGCCGACGCCAGCCTGCTGGTCAGCCGCTCCCTGCGCGGCAAGCTGCAGGAAGCCCACGCGCTGATCTATGACGACCTGGAAGGCGACGACGTGCACCATTGGGTACACCGGGTAAAACGTCTGTCTGACCTGGGCCTGGAAGAGGAAGCCAGCGAACTGGAACAGAGCCTGATCGAGCTGACGCGCAACGATCCGGAGCTGCAGAAGGAGTTCCTCCACAGCCTGATGACCGACGCCGGTCGCCTGGCGGCGGACCCCGGCGTCAGCAACTGACGCCTAGCGGCGAACGATGAAGCCGGTGATGCCCTGGGGTGTCATCGGCTGCAACTCCACCGCCGCCACCTTGGCCTTTACCGGGCCGCGCGCCAGCCACTTCTCCAGTTCGCGCACCGCCCCCTCCTCTCCCTCGACCAACAGCTCCACACGCCCGTCTTCGAGGTTGCGCACCCAGCCGTCGACCTCCAGGCGTTCGGCCTGTTCCTGGGTGCTCTGGCGATAATAGACGCCCTGCACCTTGCCGCTGATGTAGCCGTGCAGACAGATTCTGGCCATCTCTACTGTTTCTCCTCGCGCAATGCGCTCAGGCGCGCCTGCAGGCCGGCGGCGGTCTGTTCGCCGAGCAACTGCTCACGCATCTTGCCCTCAGGGTCGACGATGTAGGTTACAGGCAGCGCTTCGCTGCGCGGCAGGCTGTAGCGCGGCGCGGGATCGTCGGCCAGTACGGTGTACTGTACGCCCAGGGCCTGGGAAGCCTTCGCCAGGTCCGCGTCACGCAGCCCGTCGAAGTTCACCCCCAGCACCCGGAAGCCGTTTGCCGTACCCTGTTCAGCCAGATTATTCAGCTCAGGAATTTCCTTGCGGCAAGGCGCGCACCATTCGGCCCAGTAATTAATAACTAGCCACTGGCCATCTACACTCGCAGCGGGTACTTTCTGTCCATGCTGATCGGTGCCATAGTCCGCCGAGCAGCCGGCCAGGATCAGGCCGGCCATCAAGCCCATCACAATACGGAGCCGCACTCCCATGCCTTCAATCCTCGTGTATGCGGGGTGGTCATGATGCTCGATGCCCTGCGCCTGGAGGTGCCGGACATCCTCGAAGAAGATGCCGAGGCAATGAGCAACCTGGCGGTCAGGCTCCAGGAATCGCGGCAGCAGCCCCTGCAGGAAGGTTTGCAGAAGGCCCTGGGCACGCTGTTCCGCCTCAACCGATGCGCGCTGACCTTACTGGAAAGGCAACGCGCCCTGCAAAGCCTCAGCGAAGAATACCGGCATTACGAACGGCTGATCCGCCAGGAAAAGACGCCGCCGGCACTCTTCGTGCACTTCTGCAGCGAACTGGCAGCCGGCTTCAAGCGCCTGTTGCTGCAGATCCTGCACGGCCGCAAACCGTCGCGGCCGCACATGGCCTGGTGCCTGTACATGGCCCAGCATTTCCTTGCCCAGGCTCTGCTGCGTCATTACCAGCAATACCAGCAGCCGCCGGGCAGCCTGTGGCGCGACAGTCACCTGCTGTACTGGATCGGCGAGCACCAGGAGTGCCTGGACGAGCCGGTGGCAGCCGCTTTCGATCCGGTTCCGGCCGGCACCTTGCGCGGGCTGTACCAGCAGATACTGCTGCTGGCCCTGAGCAACCCATTCCACCTGACCGAAGGGGAAGCGCCGCAACTGTTCAGCGCGCTGGCGCCACTGGCCGCGCTGGGGCGGTTGTTACCCTGGGACGATGAGGAGCAGGAAGGCTTCGTCGTCGACTTAGGGTCGGACCAACCCTGCCTCGCCGCTGAGCAAGCCGCCGATGCCCCGACCGAACAGTTGCGCCGCCTGGAGTTGGGCGCGCTGCTGATCGCCCTGCATGACCCTGCTCCGCTGCGCCGCCTGGATCAGGGGGCGCTGCTGGAGCGCGTCCGCCACCATTGGCTCGGGCACCAGGCGCGCCGCCACGAACGCGCAGAACAGAGCGGCACCTGCCGCGTGGTGGTCGGGCTTCCCGCCATCCAGCAGCATTTGCTGGACAGCTCCACCAGCCCCAGCCGGGAAGCAGCCTTGATGGATGCCAGCGCCGGCGGCGCGCGCATCCTCTGCCCCGGTCAACTGGCAGGGCAACTGCCCGTTGGCCAATTGCTGCTGATCCCCGGCAATGGCGGCACCCCTACCCTCGCGGTGGTGCGCTGGCGTCACCTCAACAGCGACGGGCTGCACCTCGGGCTGCGCTATCTGAAAGGGCTTCCCCGCCCGGTCTGGCTCCGCCGCGCGCCTGACGCGCAGCGTCACCCTGGCGTCCTGCAGAGCACACCGGAACCGGGAAACGGCTGGTACCACGGGCTCTGGGTGTCCCAGGGGCAGTTCGTCGAAGACGAGAATCTCTGGCTGCAGCTGGCCAGCTTCGATAACCAGACCATCCTGCCGCTGCCCATTGCCAACCTCAGCACGCCGCTGGTAGCCCGACACCCGCTTCGCCTGGCCTGATTGTCGAATTTGGGAGAGATGTCACAGGCAAGATCGGCAGTAGGCCCGATATGCCAGACGCATGCCTCCCTATAATTCGAACGTTCGTTCCGACACCCGGGACGACTCTCGCTCGCCGGTACAATGGCGGCCTTCAGAACGCGGCTGGCGCCACGCACGCCACCCCTTCAGCGACAGGACAGCCAGATGCAGCCTACAGACCAGCTTGTCAGCAAGGTTCCCAGCCATGTTGTCGCCAGCGCACGGCCGGCCAATGCGGCCAATGGAGGACGGCTGGCCGACTTCAATGTCGCGGTCTGGCTGCACCTGCCCGGCGTAGCGGACCTGCCGGTGACACTGCTGCTCAACTACCGCGATGGCGAGCGCAGCCGGGAAGTGGTGATCGACCATGGAACGGTCAACAAGCAGAGCCGCATCCTGCTCTCGGGCATTGCGCGCCTGTTGTTTTCCCAACGGATCGAGGATGCGCAGATCAAGCTGCGCGCGGCCATTCCCCTGTCACGGGTGATTGCCGAAGAAGTCTTCATGCAGGCGGTGGAACAGCAGGCAGGCGCTGCGCGCCCGGTGGCCACCAGCCTATGATTGATCAGCCCAGCTGACGCACCAGGGTGTCGTCCGACGGCTCGGCCGCCACAGGCTCGGCGGTTTCCTGCGGGACGGACGGCAAGAGCGATTCAGGCCAGCTGCTGAACTGCAGACCAGTGATTCTATTCAACCGCTCCAAGGCGCTCGTCAGATCGCGCTGATGCAGGTGCACTACGTTGTTCTGGTCTTTTTTCATGGATTCGATGGCCTTGGAGGAACTTCTAAAGGACTCCTGTGTCCTGCAACCTCCAAAGCCAGAACTGTGCCAATTCTGAAATAGCCAGAATTGGCGCATTTCTGAAGTGATACAAAACCGCGACAGAATCAGATTCGCCGCAAACTGACGTTTTGCGTCACTCGTAATGTGACGGCTTCAACCATTTCGCCAGGCTGTCACCAAAAAGCTCCTGACGATCCGCCTGATAGCGCGCCAGCGCTTCCCGCAATTCGGGGTACCAGGGCTCATCCAGCTCCGTCGGCAAAGCCTCCAGGCACGGCAGCGGCCAGGGACTGCGATTGAGCAGGTGATGCAGGCTGTAGCTGCCCAGATCACGGCACAGCACCCAGGCGGCAGTGGTCGAGCCGGCGCGGCAGACCAGTTGCTCGCCCTCGAGGAAATCCAGCACCTCCTCCCACTCATCTTCCGGCAGCAGCCAGCCGGCCCGGTGCAGATGCGCCAGACGCGTCGGCAGGCCGTGCCGCTGACGGTCGAAGAACACCCGCAGCACACCAAGGATCACCAGCAGCCGCGGCATCGCCCGGCGTCGCCACAGGCGGGTCGATGACAGGTTGCAGACCAGCTCTGCGCCGAACAGCACGATCAGCCACGACAACCAGATCCACAGCAGGAACAGCGGCACCGTGGCGAAGGCGCCGTAGATCAGCTTGTAGCCAGGGAAGAAGCTCACATAGAAGCCGAACAGCGACTTGGCCGCCTCGAACAGGATCGCGGTGAACACCCCGCCAGCCAGCGCGTGCAGCACCGGCACCCGCGCATTGGGTACCGCCGCATAGATCAGGGTGAAGGCCGCCACGCTGGCCAGCAGCGGCATGAACTTCAGCAGCATCGCTGCCCCCGGCAGTGCATGGGGGCCGGAGAGTAGCGACAGCGAAGTGACGTACGTGGACACGGCAAACCCCGTCCCCAGCAACAGCGGCCCAAGGCTGAGGATCGCCCAGTACAGCAGGAAGCGAGTCACGCCCCGGCGCGGCTGGCGTACGCGCCAGATGGCATTGAAGGCCTTCTCGATGGTCACCAGCATGGTGAAGGCGGTGACCGCCAGGAAAGCCACGCCCAGCCAGGTCAAATGGCGCGCCTGCATGGTGAAGTTGCGCAGGTAGGCCTCGACCGCCTCGCCGGTGGACGGCACGAAGTTGCGGAAGATGAACAGCTGGATGCGCTCGCCCATGCCTTCGAAGGCGGGCACGGCCGAGAGCATGGCAAAAGTCACGGTCATCATCGGGACGACCGCGAACAGCGTGGTGTAGGTCAGGGCCGCGGCGCTGTTAGGCGCCTTGTCGGCCAGGAAGCGCTGGACCAGATAGCGGCCGAATTCGACCAGGCCCTGCAAGCGTTCGTGCATGAAGTGTCCTTTGGCTGCACTGAAAAAACCGTCCTCGTAGATCGCGGCGAACGACAGCGGTTCAGTCCAGTCCGAGGAGGCGGTTAGAATAGCCGCCACTTCATCGGCCTTGCGAGTCCCGGCATATGAGCCAGATTTCAATTTTCCACAATCCGCGCTGCTCCAAATCCCGTGGAGCCCTCGAACTGCTCGAAGAGCGCGGCATCCAGCCGAATGTCATTCGCTACCTGGAAACCCCGCCCAGCGCCACCGAACTCAAGGCCCTGCTCAGCAAGCTGGGTATCGGTGCACGCCAGTTGCTGCGCACCGGCGAAGACGAATACAAGAACCTGGACCTCGCCAACCCGGCACTGAGCGATGACCAACTGATCGACGCGATGGCGCAGCATCCCAAGCTGATCGAACGGCCGATCGTCATCGTCGGCAACAAGGCGGTGATCGGCCGTCCGCCGGAGAAAGTCCTGGAGATCCTGCCTTGAGCGCTCCCTATATCCTGGTCCTGTACTACAGCCGTCACGGCGCCACCGCCGAAATGGCGCGGCAGATCGCCCGTGGCGTCGAGCAGGGCGGACTGGAAGCGCGCGTGCGGACGGTGCCGGCGATTTCCACCGAATGTGAAGCCGTCGCCCCGGACATCCCGGCCGAAGGCGCGCTCTACGCCACCCTGGATGACCTGAAGGACTGCTCCGGCCTCGTTCTCGGCAGCCCGACCCGTTTCGGCAACATGGCCGCGCCGCTCAAGTACTTCCTCGACGGCACCAGCAGCCTGTGGCTGACCGGAGGTCTGGTAGGCAAGCCGGCGGCAGTCTTCACCTCTACCGCCAGCCTGCACGGCGGCCAGGAGACCACCCAGCTGTCGATGATGCTGCCGCTGCTGCACCACGGCATGCTCATCTCCGGCATCCCCTACAGCGAGCCCGCCCTGCTGGAAACCCGCGGTGGTGGCACGCCCTATGGCGCCAGCCACTTCGCCACTGCCGACGGCAAGCGCAGCCTGGACGAACACGAAATCACCCTGTGCCGCGCGCTCGGCAAGCGCCTGGCCGAAGTCGCCCGCAAACTGGAGAGTTGAATGGCCCGCAAGAATAAACCGCTGCCGTCCCTGGAGTGGCTCAAACCTCGGCTGGCCGCCAGCCGCGCGGTCGCCCTCGGCAGCTTCATCGGGCTGATCCTGCTCATCGTCATCTGGGACCTGCTGTTCGCCGACGCCCACGGCGGTGCGCGCTGGGTGCCGTGGGCGTTCCTCGGCTTCAAGCTGCTGCCGCTGCTGGTGGTGGCGCCGGGCATCCTGATCGGCAGCGCCCGCGGGCACGCCTGGGCGTGCTACGTGATCAACCTGTACTTCATCCTCGGCGTGCTCAACGCCTTCGATCCCAACCATGCCATCTTCGGCTGGGCGGAGATCATCCTCAGCGTGTCGCTGTTCTGCTCGGCGCTGATGTACACGCGCTGGCGCTTCCAGTACGACCGCAAGCTGGCCGGCGAGACTTGACCGGTGCGGTTGCTGCTTCTACCTGGGCTTAACGGCAGCAATCGCCTATTCACCCCTCTACTGCCTCATCTGCCAGGCAACCTGACTGTGGAATGTCTTGAGCTGCCTGAAGAGGGAGCCCAGGACTACCTAAGCCTGGCGGACGCACTACACCCCAAGTTGGGAAGCACTCCCTTCGTGCTGCTGGGCGAATCGTTCTCCGGTCCTCTGGTCAGGGTGCTCGCCCAACGCTCTCCGACGGGGTTGCGAGGAGTCGTTTTCGCCGCCACGTTCGCCGTACCGCCGAACCCGCTGCTTAGCCTGCTCCAGTTCCTTCCCCTGCCGCCGACCGCTCTGCTCGCTCAGCGCAGATTGATTCGTCAGTTCTGTGTGGGGCGAAATGCTTCGGACGCGCTGGTGAACTTGATCGCTGAAGAAGTCCGCCGACTGCCAACAGCACAGGTTCACGCGCGCCTGAAAACTCTGGCCCGACTGCGCGAACCGACCTCGCCGCTGACAATTCCCTGCCTGAGCCTGGTGCCACTGAACGACCGACTGGTGAGCATGCGCGCACGAGCCAGCATTGCCCCCGGCTGCGAAAACATCAGGACGAAGAAAATCGCCGGCCCGCACTTTCTGCTGCAAAGCAGACCTGAACCCTGCGGGGCCGCCATCGCGGCGTTTATGAATGAGCTGAGCTGAAACCGAGGCTGTTTACCAGCCCATGGTTTCCTTGAGGAAGGGGATGGTCAGCTTGCGCTGGGCCTGCAGCGAGGCCTTGTCCAGTTCGTCCAGCAGGTCGAAGAGGAACTGCATGCTGCGCGCGCCGCGGGTGAGGATGAAACGCCCCACTTCATCGGTCAGGTGCAGGCCGCGACGCGAGGCGCGCAGCTGGAGGGCGCGCAGCTTCTCGTCGTCGGTCAGCGGGTGCAGCTGGAAGATCAGCGAGAGGGTCAGGCGCGATTTGAGGTCCGGCAGCTTTACCCCCAGCTCGCGCGGCGACACCGAGGCCGACAGCAGCAGCTTGCGGCCGGAGTCGCGCAGGCGGTTGAACAGGTGGAACAGCGCCTCTTCCCATTCACGCTTGCCAGCCAGGGCGTCGAGATCGTCCAGGCATACCAGCTCGCGCTGCTCGAGGTTGTCGAAGATTTCCGGGCCATAGGCCACCAGGTCAGCCATTGGCAGGTAGACAGAGGGCTCACCCAGTTGCTCGGAACGAATGCAGGCCGCCTGCAGCAGGTGGCTGCGGCCCACGCCCTCGGCGCCCCAGAGATAGATCAGGCTTTCCGTCCACCCCGCCTCGGGCTCGCACAGACGCTCGACATAGCCGAGCGCCGCGGCGTTGGCACCGGGGTAGTAGTTGGCGAACGTTGCATCATCGCGCAGACGTACGCTGAGTGGGAGCTGCATAGGAGTCATGCCGGGCCGGGCGTTTCTTCAATCGCTTGGGGTGGGCCTTGGTGCCTGAAAGTTTATCCAAATCAGAAGGATAACGCAGCTACCACGTGCGACTCAGAGCCACCGGCGCCGGGAAGCGGGGATTTGCCCGCCCCCGGAGCGCTCGTCACCAGTGGAAGCGCAGGGTGTTCTGGGCCGGCACGGCCGCGTTCGGCACCGGCTGGCCATTGGCGTCGACCGCCGGTTGCGCCGGCTCGGCCGGGGCTTCCTGCAGGCGGGCCAAAGCCAGCTGCGCACGCAGTTGCTCGGAGCTGGCGGTTACGCGGTAGACCAGATTCTTGCCCTGGACTTCCACCAGCTTGGCGCCCATCGGCTCCAGCAGGCGCGAAACTTCGGCGTAGCGCGCCAGATCAGCGCCCTCGATCTGCAGGACCTGGGCCGAAGCCGAGCCGGCCGAACCGACGAAGCGCTGCGACAGGCGCTGGGATACGCCCAGCATCACCGCATCGGCCAGCGCATCCGGGGTATCGCCCTGGGCCTGGCCCTGCTCCCGGCTGTCGCCCATCCACACGCGCCAGGTGGCGGTCCACTTGCCGTCGGCCTCCTTCGCGTCCACCGCCAGCAGGGCATCGGCGCCGTAGCGCTCGGAGGCGGTTTTCAGCACGTCGGGCTGGGCGGCGTTGAGATTTTCGGGGGTACCGACCTGCTGCTCGCTGAGGTCGGCCATCGGCAGACGCAGCGGCAGGCCGCGGCGCTGGGCCGCGCGGTTCAGCGGGGCGGAAGCTTCCTGGCTGTCGCCCACCAGGCTGCTGCCGTTGGCGCTTTCGTTCAGCCACCAGGCCAGCACACTCGGCCGGCTGGCGCCCCAGACCGGCAGGCCGGCCTGGCGCAAGGCGTTGTCGGTAGCAGTCGGGTCGAAGTCCACCACCAGCGCCATGGGCGGGCCGTTCTCGAAGCCGTACTGGCTGATCAGTTGCTGCGGGTCCTTGAAGTAGCCGGCCAGTGCCGGGCTCTGTGCGGCGCTGGCGTTGCCGGTCAGGCGCAGTACCAGGGTCTGCAGGGCGCGGGTCAGGCCGGCATTGCGCTCGTCCGGCTGCTGGGAGGCGACCGGTTCGTGCACCTGGTAGAGGTTGCCCAGCGTTTCAGCGAAGGACGGCAGGCTGAACAGCGTCAGGCAGAGGATCAACAGGCGGGCGGTCAGGCGCATGGCGGGCTCTCGCGGCGAAAACGAAGATGCCAGCGCTCAACGAGCTGGCAAGGAAGGCCTATACCTTAAACAGCCGTCCGGCCAGCGGCAACAGCGCGAGATGGCCGCTGCCGGGCAAGCCTGATAAAATCCCGCGCCTCCCGCGCAGGCCGGGAAGCGCGAACGGCGCGCCCGGCGGCAAGACGAATCATCCCTTCTATAGGCCTGGATTTATGAGCAACAAGCAACCCTCGTTGAGCTACAAGGACGCCGGTGTGGACATCGACGCCGGCGAAGCCCTGGTCGAACGCATCAAAGGCGTGGCCAAGCGCACCGCGCGTCCGGAAGTCATGGGCGGCCTGGGTGGCTTTGGCGCTCTGTGCGAAATCCCGGCCGGCTACAAGCAACCCGTACTGGTCTCCGGCACCGACGGCGTCGGCACCAAGCTGCGCCTGGCGCTGAACCTGAACAAGCACGACAGCATCGGCCAGGACCTGGTCGCCATGTGCGTGAACGACCTGGTCGTGTGCGGCGCCGAGCCACTGTTCTTCCTCGACTACTACGCCACCGGCAAGCTGAACGTCGACGTTGCCGCCACCGTGGTCACCGGCATCGGCGCCGGCTGCGAACTGGCTGGCTGCTCCCTGGTCGGTGGCGAGACCGCCGAGATGCCGGGCATGTACGAAGGCGAAGACTACGACCTGGCCGGCTTCTGCGTCGGCGTCGTGGAGAAATCGGAAATCATCGACGGCTCGAAAGTAGTCGCCGGCGACGCCCTGATCGCCCTGCCCTCCTCCGGCCCGCACTCCAACGGCTACTCGCTGATCCGCAAGATCATCGAAGTCTCCGGCGCCGACATCGAATCCACCCAGCTGAACGGCAAGCCCCTGGCCGACCTGCTGATGGCCCCGACCCGCATCTACGTGAAGCCGCTGCTGCAGCTGATCAAAGAAACCGGCGCGGTCAAGGCCATGGCCCACATCACCGGCGGCGGCCTGCTGGACAACATCCCGCGCGTGCTGCCGGACAACGCCCAGGCCGTGGTTGACGTGGCCAGCTGGCAACGCCCGGCAGTCTTCGACTGGCTGCAGGAGAAAGGCAACGTCGACGAGACCGAGATGCACCGCGTACTGAACTGCGGCGTGGGCATGGTCATCTGCGTCGCCCAGGATCAGGTCGAGGCTTCCCTGAAAGCCCTGCGTGACGCCGGCGAGCAGCCGTGGGTCATCGGCCGCATCGATGCGTGCGCCGCAGACGCCGAGCGCGTGGTCCTGAACAACCTGAAAGGCCACTGATGTCCAAATCTTGCAATGTCGTGGTGCTGATTTCCGGCTCCGGCAGCAACCTGCAAGCCCTGATCGACAGTCTCGCCGGCGCTGACACGCCGGCAGTGATCCGCGCGGTGATTTCCAACCGCGCGGACGCTTACGGCCTGGAGCGTGCACGCCGGGCCGGCATCGAGACTCGCTTCCTCGACCACAAGTCCTACGCGGACCGCGAAAGCTTCGACGCCGCGCTGATCCAGGCCATTGACGGCTTCGACGCCGATCTGGTGCTGCTCGCCGGTTTCATGCGCATCCTCAGCGCGGACTTCGTGCGCCACTACCAGGGCCGCCTGCTGAACATCCACCCGTCTCTGCTGCCCAAGTACAAGGGCCTGCACACCCACCAGCGCGCGCTGGAGGCCGGGGATGCCGAGCACGGCTGCAGCGTGCACTTCGTCACCGAGGAACTTGACGGCGGTCCGCTGGTCGTACAGGCGGCAATCCCGGTAGAGTCTGACGACACGCCGGAAACGCTGGCGCAGCGCGTTCACGTGCAGGAACATGTGATCTATCCGCTGGCCATGCGCTGGTTCGCCGAAGGCCGAGTCAGGCTGGGTGAACAAGGCGCCATGCTGGATGGGGAGCTTCTGCCCGCTTCCGGCCATTCGTACCGAACCTAGGAGATTCGCGATGCGTAGAGCTCTGTTATTCCTGATGGCCGTTCTGACCTTGCCGGCCCAGGCTTATGAGCTGGAACCATTCGACGCCAGCTACACCGCCGACTGGAAACAGATGCCCATCAGCGGTACCGCCTCCCGCAGCCTCAAGCAAGGCGATGGTGGCCGCTGGGAGCTGAACTTCAAGGCTTCCATGCTGCTTGCCAGCCTGACCGAAAACAGCACGTTCAAGGTCGAGAACGACACTTACCTGCCGCTGACCTACCGCTGGGCCCGCGAAGGCCTGGGCAAGAACAAGCAGACCGAGCTCGATTTCGACTGGGCCGAGAAGCAGGTACTGGGCAGCGACCGTGGCGACCAGGTGCGCCAGCCGCTGAACAAGGGCCAGCTGGACAAGTCCACCTACCAGCTCGCGCTGCAGCATGACGTGGCCGTTGGCAAGAAGGCCATGAGCTACCAGGTGATCGAGGGTACCGACACCGATACCTACGACTTCCGCGTGCTCGGCGAGGAGAAGGTTCGCACCCAGGCGGGCCTGATCACCGCGATCAAGGTGGAGCGCGTGCGCGACCCCACCAAGAGCAACCGCAAGACCATCCTCTGGTTCGCCAAGGATTGGGACTTCCTCCTCGTGCGCCTGTACCAGCAGGAGTCCGACGGCAAGGAATACCAGATCATGCTCAAGGAAGGCACCGTGAACGGCAAGGTTGTTCAGGGCGAGAAAGGCTGATCCTTCAGCGAACTGAAAAGCCGGGCATATGCCCGGCTTTTTGCTTTGGGTAGGAGCGAGCTTGCTCGCGAACCTCGCCTGGCGCTGCGGTATCAAGCGGTTCGCGAGCAAGCTCGCTCCTACAAAGCTCGTCCTGCGCATAGCGCAGAGATGAAAAAGCCGGGCATTGCCCGGCTTTTCTTTGCCTGGAGAACAAGGGCGGCGTATCAGCCTTCGTTCGACGGCTTGCGCTTGAAGCGCCGGGCAATCCAGCCGATGGCCAGGGCCGGGACGATCCACAGTTTTTTCAGCAGGACCAGCAGGGTGGCAAACAAGCCGACCTTGGCGGCAACCTTGCCGGCAATCAGCGCGCCCAGGCCATAGGCGGCGACCTTGTCGACGCTGGGGTTGAAGTCGACATAACGGCTGCCCGGGTTGAACTCGGTCATCGCCAGCACCTTGCCGACGTTTTTCTCGATCTCCGGCAACTGCTCCATACCCGCGACGAAGTTCAGCACCAGCACGCCTTTGCGGCCCAACGCGCGGATGTTGTAGTTCAGGGTGTGCTCCTTGGCGTCACCGAACTGCAGCTCCTTGGCCCAGTACAGCTTCTTCTCCGCGGCGTCATAGCGTGGCGGCGCGGCCCAGCCGATCAACTGGATCGCCTCGAAGCCTTGCTGCTCGCGCTGCGGATTGGCTTCCTTGAGGTCGTCCTGCATCTCCTTGAGCATCTCGGCATAGTCGATCTTCGCCGCATCCTCGTCGGAGACGTAGCCACTCTCCTCGTATTGCACGGTCACTGCCCAGGACTCGGTATCAAAGGGCGAAACGCCAGCTGGCATCAGCATGCCCAGCGGCGGATCGGAAGGCGGGTTGCCCCAGGCTTCCAGTACGCGCTCGGCGTCCTTGCCGTCGAGGAAGACGAAATTGTCCGGTAGGTCGAAAGTGGCGAGGTTGTCGCCGACCACCACCTTGCCCTTCTGGAAGTGCAGGCTGGCGACGAAGGTCTCGGGTGACATGTCCTCGTCCGACTCGGCGGCGGGAGCAGCGGCAGCCGCAGGGGCTTCGCTCTGGTTGGAAGTGGCGGGGGCAGCGATCGCCGGGGCGGCAACGGCCTGGGCGAGCAAGGCAACGAGGAAGAGGGCTTTGCCATCCATAGGGGTGAATCTCCTGAATCGAATCCATGACATCAGCGGCCACTCATGGTGGCGCCGGGCACGGATTGTCTCACTGACCCGCCCGGTCTGTAACAGAAAATTTCTGCAGCCTTCGAGCGTATGCACAAAAAAGCCGGACATCTGTCCGACTTCGATCTGCACGCAAGCGAGTTTTATGCAGAGCGAGCTTGTTCGCGAACAAATCAGCCGGAAGCGCCTGTGCCAAGTGGTTCGCGAGCAAGCTCGCTCCTACGAAGAGCTCGTCCGCACCCTCACGGCTGGCTGGCGATGGCCTTTTC
Source organism: Pseudomonas sp. PVC-3-1 (assembly GCF_057444315.1). NCBI lineage: Bacteria > Pseudomonadati > Pseudomonadota > Gammaproteobacteria > Pseudomonadales > Pseudomonadaceae > Pseudomonas > Pseudomonas sp. PVC-3-1. Next base: position 2,608,130 of record NZ_CM172023.1, on the reverse strand, counting down.
GATGGCGGCCTGCAGCTCGGGGTCGTCCGGCTTGGTCAGGCTGGAAAACTCCGCCACCACCTTGCCCTGCCGGTCCACTACGTATTTGAAGAAGTTCCAACGCGGCACCTGGTCGGCCTGTTGGGCGAGGTTCTTGAACAGCGGGATCGCCTCATCGCCGCTGACAGGCTGCACCGAGGTCATGTTGAAGGTCACGCCGTAGTTGCCGTAGCAGATCTTCGCGGTCTCGGCGGCGTCGGCGTCTTCCTGCTTGAAGTCATCGGAGGGCACACCAAGCACTTCCAGGCCCTGGCCCTTGTACTTCTGGTAGACGGCTTCGAGCCCCTTGAATTGCGGGGTGAAGCCACAATGGCTGGCGGTATTCACAATCACCAGCGGCTTGCCGGCGTACAGCTCGCACAGGTCGAGCACGTCCTTGGAGCGCAGCTTGGGCAGTTCGCCCTGGCTCTTGAGCAACGCAGGGCAATCGGCGGCCTGGGCCGCCAGCGGCAAGAGAAGGGACAACGCGAGCAGGGAAAGACGCATGGCAGTGATCCTCGAGTTATCCCGCCACGCTACCCCGCGCGCCGGAGCTCAGCAACTGCCCATACCCAGTTGCATCAACGCCAGCCCGCCGCGCTGCCAGCCCCACCAGGCGAACCCGGCCAGTGCCAGGCCAAGGCCCAGCACCAGCGCGAGCAACAGTGGGCGCTTCACGCCGCCCCCAGCGCCGGGCGCTCGACCGGGCGCTCGCGCACCGGCCAGTTGAGCAGGCCAGCGAGCAGGCTGAGGAGGATGGAAATCTGCCAGACCAGATCGTAGTTGCCGGTGTGGTCATACACGTAGCCACCCAGCCAGCCGCCGAGGAAGGCGCCGATCTGGTGGAACAGAAAGGTGATGCCACCGAGCATCGACAGGTTGCGCACGCCGAACAACGTAGCGACCGTGCCGTTGGTGAGCGGCACGGTGGACAGCCACAGCAGGCCCATGACGATGCCGAAGGCGTAGGCCGTCCAGACGCTCAGCGGCGCCCAGATGAAGGCGACGATCACCACCGCGCGCAGCAGGTACAGGCCGGTGAGCAGCCTGGGCTTGCTCATCCGCCCGCCGAGCCAGCCGGCGAAATAGGTGCCGAACACGTTGAACAGGCCCACCAGCGCCAGCACCGTGGTGCCGACGGTTGCCGGCAGGTGGCGGTCCACCAGGTAGGCCGGCAGGTGCACACCGATGAACACCACCTGGAAACCGCAGACGAAGAAGCCCAGCGACAGCAGCCAGAACCCGGAATGCCCGGCCGCCTCGCGCAGCGCCTCGCCGAGGGTCTGCTCATGGCCCTGCATCGGCAGCGGCTTGTCCTTCATCAGCGCGGCCAGCGGCACGATCAGCGCCACCATCAGGCCGAGGGCGAGCAGCGCGGCAGACCAGCCAAGCCAACTGATCAGCCCAAGCGTACCGGGCAGCATGGCGAACTGGCCGAACGAGCCCGCCGCCGCCGAGATACCCATCGCCATGCTGCGCTGCTCCAGCGGCACCGCGCGCCCCACCGCACCGAGAATCACCGAGAACGAGGTGCCCGACAGGCCGATGCCGATCAGCAGGCCGGCGCTCATGGACAGGCTGAAGGCCGAATCGGAGTAGCCCATCAGTACCAGGCCGATTGCGTAGAGGATCCCGCCCACCACCACCGTGCGCATCGCGCCGAAGCGGTCGGCAATGGCGCCGGTGAACGGCTGGGCTATGCCCCAGATCAGGTTCTGCAGGGCGATGGCAAAGGCAAAGGTCTCGCGCCCCCAGCCGAATTCGGCGCTCATCGGCGCCAGGAACAGGCCGAAGCCGTGGCGGGTGCCCAGGGACAGGGCGAGGATCAGGGCGCCGGATAGCAGTATCCAGAACCCCGTACGCGACAGCTTCGACATCACTTGCTCCTACACGGGTATATACCCGCTTCTAATCGTTCGTATCCGTTGCACGCAGGCCCGCGCTAGCTCTCCAGCGCGGCCAGTTCATCCAGCAAGGCTTCCAGCTGACGACGTTTGGCATCCCCCAGATGAGACGCCACGTCCCGCTGGGCAGCATCCCAGGCCTCGCCACCACGAACGATGCGCTCCAACCCTGTTGGAGTCAGCGCCACGATGCGGTTGCGCAGGTCCTCGCCCTCTTCCAGCTTCACCAAGCCGTCGGCTTCCAGCGGCTTGAGGTTGCGCCCCAGGGTACTGCGGTCCAGCCCCATGGCCTCAGCCAGGTCCGAGATGCTCGGCTGCTCCAGCCGCGACAGATGCCGCAGCAGGGAAAACTGCGCAGTCGTCAGCCCGACGCCCTTCAGGGCATCGTCGTAAACGCGGGTCACGGCGCGGGCCGAGCGACGCAATTTGGTACAGAGGCATTGGGTAGTCAGCATGGGATACGTGTATATACCCGCAACTGACGAAACACAATGGCCGGCGTGACCAATTGTCCCATCTGCCAACGCCAGGCGTTGGCGCAGCCAAGGGCACCACCGCGCCTCGGCCGTATAACTGCGGCCAGCCAGCCCCGCGCTTTCGACGGGGCGCATCACGGTCCGAGGTCCCCGATGCCCGTCTACAAAGCTCCGCTGCGCGACACCCGTTTCCTGCTCAACGAAGTCTTCGATTTCCCCAGCCACTACCAGAACCTGGTCAACGGCGGCGAAGCCACGCCGGACATGGTGGACGCTATCCTCGGCGAGTGCGCCAAGCTCTGCGAGGAAGTGATCGCCCCGCTCTACCACAGCGGCGACGAGGAAGGCTGCCACCTGGAGAACGGGGAAGTGCGTACGCCCAAGGGCTTCAAGGAAGCCTACGACGCCTACGTCGCCGGCGGCTGGCAGGGCCTGTCGCACCCGGTCGAATACGGTGGCCAGGGCCTGCCGATGAGCCTGGGTGCACTCAAGCAGGAGATGATGGGCACCGCCAACTGGCCGTTCTCGATGTACCCGGGGCTATCGCTGGGCGCGATGAACACCGTGATGCAGCACGGCACCGAAGAACAGAAGCAGACCTACCTCACTCCGCTCACCGAAGGCCGCTGGGGCGGCACCATGTGCCTGACCGAGCCGCAGTGCGGCACCGACCTGGGCCAGGTGAAGACCCGCGCGGAAACCAACGCCGACGGCAGTTACGCGATCACCGGCACCAAGATCTTCATCTCCTCCGGCGAGCACGACCTCACCGAGAACATCGTGCACATCGTCCTCGCGCGCCTGCCTGATGCGCCCAAGGGCACGCGCGGCATCTCGCTGTTCATCGTGCCGAAATTCCTTCCGGGTGAAGGCGGCGCGCTCGGCCCGCGCAACGGCGTGAGCTGCGGCGCGCTGGAAAAGAAGATGGGCATCAAGGCTTCCGCCACCTGCGTGATGAACTTCGACGGCGCCACCGGCTACCTGATCGGCGAACCGAACAAGGGCCTGGAGTGCATGTTCACCTTCATGAACAGCGCGCGCATCGGCACCGCCATCCAGGGCGTCGCCACGGCCGAACTGGCCTACCAGGGCGCGCTGGCCTATGCCCGTGAGCGCCGTTCGATGCGCGCCCTCTCCGGCACCAAGGAGCCGGGCGAAATCGCCGACACCCTGATGCACCATGGCGACGTGCGCCGCATGCTGCTGACCCAGAAGGCGGTGGCAGAGGGTGGTCGCGCGCTGATCTACCTCGCCACCCAATACGCCGACAAGATGATCCAGGGCCTGCTGACCCACTCCAATGCCGAGTACGACCGCTGGGACGACAAGCTCGGCTTCCTTACGCCGATCCTCAAGGGCTGCCTGACCGAACTGGGCCTGGAGAGCGCCAATCTCGGCATGCAGGTGTTCGGCGGCCACGGCTACATCAAGGAGCACGGCATGGAGCAGATCGTCCGCGACGCGCGGATCGCCACGCTCTACGAAGGCACCACGGGCATCCAGGCGCTGGACCTGCTCGGCCGCAAAGTGCTGCTGATGACCCAGGGCAAGGCCGTGCGCGACTTCACCCGGCAAGTGGCGAAGTTCGCGCTGGAGCTGCTCAAGCAGGAACCCGCCATGCGCGGTCGCGCGCTCACGCTGCTCAAGCTCTGCGCACAGTGGAATATCCTCACGATGCGCATCGCCCTCACCGCCCGTAAACAGCGCGACCTGGTGAGCACCGCCAGCCACGACTACCTGATGTTCTCCGGCTACGCCGCGCTGGCCTATTCCTGGGCACTGCAGGAAGCCGCCGCACGCAAGCGCCTGCGCCAGGGCGGCAGCGAATCGAGCGACTTCTACAAGGCCAAGATCGCCACCAGTGACTTCTACTTCGCCCGCCTGCTGCCGCGCGCCAAGGGGCACGCGGCAGCGATGGCCAAGCCGGTGCGGTCGATCATGGGGTTGAAGACGGAGCATTTCGCGTTTGATTGATCGCCCTGCGCAGCCCTCCGCCCCTTCCGACTGAACGAGGTGGTAAGCGCTTTTTGTAGGAGCGAGCTTGCTCGCGAACCGCACAGCACTGGCGCGGCCGGGAACCCCGTTCGCGAGCAAGCTCGCTCCTACAGGCTCAGCCGAAACTCGCAGCTCTCAGAGCGCCAGCGCCACCAGCACCGCGCACTCGATCATCTCCAGCATCGCCCCGGCGGTATCCCCGGTGGTGCCGCCCAGGCGGGCGATGAAGCGGCTGCGCAGCCAGACGAACACCACCAACGCAACCGCCAGAGCCAGCATGCCGGTCAGGCCCGCGAGCACCATCAGTGCCGCATTGGCCGCCAGCATCCACGGCATCGCGCCGCGCGGCATGTGGTCGGCCAGCGCCTGGCCGAGGCCGCCCTTGCGCGCATAGTCAGTGGTGAAGAACAGCAGCGGCAACGCGCAGCGCCCCAGCCAGGGCGCCAGCAACAAGCCCCAGTGCTGGTGATTGCCGAGGATGGCGGTGATCGCGGCGAACTTCAGCAGTAGCAACAGCACCAGCGCAACGACTGCCGCCGGGCCGCAGCGTGGGTCCTTCATGAACGCCAGGGTGCGTTCGCGATCGCCCAATCCGCCGATCCATGCGTCTGCCGTGTCAGCCAGTCCGTCGAGGTGCAACGCGCCGGTGAAAACCACCCACACCAGCAGGATCAGCGCCGCCTGCAGCAGCAGGTGCACGCCACTGAGTAACTCGCCCATGGCGAACAGCACGGCACCTATCAGCAACCCCACCAGGGGGTAATACAACGTGGCGCGGCCGAACTGCCCTGGCGTCGGCATGTGCCTCAGAGGCACGGGCAGGCGGGTGAGGAACTGCAATGCCACCAGCGGCAGGCACCAGTCACTGAGCTGGCCGCGCGCGCCTTCGGCGGCCTGGTCGGCGGGCTCGGCTGCCTCTTGCTCACGATCCGGGTGAGGGTTGTTCATCAAAGGCTCGACTCAGGGTTGCGCCTTGTGGATGCGCCAGCCGTCACCCTCACGGGTCACGTCCAGCGCCATGCATTCGCCGTGGCTCACCACCACTTCCAGCAGGCGCTTCGCCGGCAGGCCGCTGGCCAGCGCGCCGAGCAGGCGCATCACGCCACCATGGGTGATGAGCAGCACGGAGGATCCGGCATGGGTCTGGTAGAGGCGCTCCAAAGCGGCGAAGACGCGGGATTCGAAGTTTCCCATGGCCTCTCCACCGGGCGGAGGGAAAGCGTAGGGGTCGCTCCAGAAGCGCTCCAGCGCCGCAGCATCGCTTTCCATCAGCGTAGCTGGCGAAATGCCTTCCCACTCGCCGAAGTCCAGCTCCTGCAAGCCCGGCTCGAAGACCAGCGGCAGACCGTGGCGCGCCGACAGTTCCTCGGCAAACGCAGCGCAGCGCTGCAAAGGCGAACTGACCAGCGCCGACCAGCGGCATTCATCACCCAGTGCGCCACGCATCTGCGCCCAACCGGTTTCGGTCAGTGCATCGTCCAGGCGCCCGCGAAAGCCGCCGCCACGCTCGGTCTCGCCGTGGCGCAACAGTTCAATACGCAGCGTCATGCCGGACGGTCCGACACCGCCGCCTCGGCGAAGGTCGCCATCTCGCTGTGCAGCCGGCAGGCCTGGCGCAGCAGCGGCACCGCCAGCGCCGCGCCGCTGCCTTCGCCCAGCCGCAGGCCGAGGTCGAGCAGCGGCTGCGCGTTCAGCGCTGCCAGCACACGGTTATGCCCCGGCTCGGCACCGGCATGGGCGAACAGCAGCCAGTCCCTGCAACCGGGATTGAGGTGCGTGGCGCACAGCGCGGCAGTGGTGCAGATGAAACCGTCCACCAGCACCGGGATACCCTTCTGCGCACAGGCGAGATAGGCCCCCACCAGCGCGGCGATCTCGAAGCCACCCAGACGGCACAAGGCCTCGAAGGGCTCGTCGCAGTGGGCGCGGTGCAGTGCCAGCGCGCGGTCGATCACCTCGACCTTGTGCGCGACGCCCTGCGAGTCCAGTCCGGTACCGGGGCCGACCAGTGCCTGCGCCGGCTCGTCCAGCAGGGCGCAGGCAAGGGCCGCCGCCGAGCTGGTATTGCCGATACCCATTTCGCCGCCGATGAACAACTCCGCACCGGCCTGCTGCGCGCGGCGCACGGATTCGCGGCCGGCCTCCAGCGCGATCAGGCACTGCGCGGCGGTCATCGCCGGTTCCCTGGTGAAGTTCGCGGTGCCCGCGCCGACCATCACGTGCAGCACTCCCGGAAGCGGCTCCAGCGGCGTAGCGGTGCCCAGGTCGATCACTTCCAGGCGCGCATCGAGATCGCGGGCCAGCACGCTGATCGCCGCGCCACCGCGCACGAAATTGCGCAGCATCTCCACCGTCACCGCCTGGGGATAGGCCGACACGCCTTCTGCGACCACGCCGTGGTCACCGGCGAACAGGGCGATCCAGATGTGCTCCAGCGTCGGCCGCTCGCGGCCCTGCAGGCCGGCCAGGCGGATGGTTTCCTCTTCCAGCCGACCCAGCGCGCCGCGCGGCTTGGTCAGTTGGTCCTGGCGCGCAGCGGCCTTGTCCTGCGCCACACGGTCAATCGGCTGGGTACCTTGCAGCCACCATTGCAGACTCATAACGCTTCCCCCTTCAACACCATGGGCAGGCCGGCGACGGTGAACACCACGCGCTCGCTGACCTCGGCCAGGGACTGGTGCAGCCAGCCGGCCTCATCGACATATCGGCGGCTGAGCTCGCCCATCGGCACCACCCCCAGCCCGGTTTCGTTGCTGACCAGGATGATTCGCCCGGGCAGTTGCGGCAGCGTTTCCAGCAGCGCATCGATCTCGCCGCGCAGGCGCCAGCCGTCTTCATGGATCAACAGGTTGGTGACCCACAGGGTCAGGCAGTCCACCAGTACGCAGTGCTGCGGCTTGGCCAGGCGCTCCAGGGCGTCGGCCAGGGCCAGCGGCTCCTCCACCAGGCCCCAGTGTTCGGGGCGGCGCTCACGGTGCTGGAGGATGCGCGAGGACATCTCGCCATCGCCAGCCTGGGCCGTGGCGACGTAGGTGACCGGCAGGTCGCTGTCCTGCGCAAGGCGTTCGGCCAGGCGGCTCTTGCCCGAACGGGCGCCGCCGAGGATCAGTTCAAGCATGGTGTCTCCCTGAAAATCGGGACCTGTAGGAGCGAGCTTGCTCGCGAACATCTTTGCCGGCCACATTGGTGTCGTGCGGTTCGCGAGCAAGCTCGCTCCTACAAAAAAGCCAGGTGCGGCAGGATGGAGGAGTCATGCACCCTGCAGCCCGCACAGTGCTCTCAATTTTTCGGTATCCAGATGCGCCTCGATCTGATCGGCCAGGCGCTCGATATCGCGTTCGCGCAGGGCGTGGTAATCGATGCTCTGCACCTCACGCAGGCCGGCCCAGCGCAGCAGCGCCGAGCTGGACGCGGCGGACTCGAACAGCCCGTGCAAGTAGGTGCCCATCACCTGACCGTCGTCACTCACTGCGCCGTCAGTGCGCCCATCGCTCAGGCGTACGGCCGGGTTAGCCAGCGCTACGCCTTCGGTGACGCCGGCATGAATTTCGTAGCCACTCACCGGGGCCTCTTCCAGCGCCAACTGGCCGCTGACATTGCGCAACTGCTTCTCCGGCTCCAGCACCGTGCAAAAATCCAGCAGGCCGAGACCGGCGCTCTCCCCCGCCGCACCTTCCAGGCCGTGCGGGTCGGCCAGGCTGCGGCCGAGCATCTGCAAGCCGCCGCAGATGCCGAGCAGCTTGCCGCCATAGCGCAGGTGACGGCGGATCGCTTCCTCCCAGCCCTGGGCGCGGAGGAAGGCCAGGTCCGGTCGCACGCTCTTGGAGCCAGGCAGGATAATCAGGTCCGCCGGCGGGATAGGTTGGCCGGGGCCGACGAAGGTCAGTTCCACCTGCGGGTGCAGGCGCAACGGATCGAAGTCGGTGTGGTTGCTGATACGTGGTAGCACCGGCACCACCACGCGCAGGCGCTCGCCGGTCTTGGCGGCCTGGCGGGTGTCGATGGCGTCCTCGGCTTCCAGGTGGAAGTCCATCAGGTATGGCAGCACGCCGAGCACCGGCACGCCGGTGCGTTCTTCCAGCCAGTCGAGGCCGTTCTGCAGCAGCGCAATGTCACCGCGGAATCGATTGATCACGAAGCCCTTCACCCGCGCCCGCTCACTTTCGGAGAGCAGCTCCAGGGTACCGACAAGGTGGGCGAATACGCCGCCGCGATCGATGTCGGCAATCAGGATCACCGGGCAATCCACCGCCTCGGCGAAGCCCATGTTGGCGATGTCGTTGGCGCGCAGATTGATCTCCGCCGGCGACCCCGCGCCTTCCACCATCACCACCGGGTACTGCGCGCAAAGACGCTGGTGGGATTCGAGCACCGCCTGCATCGCAACGCGTTTGTAGTCGTGGTAGGCCACGGCATTCATGCTGGTCACCGCACGGCCGTGGATGATTACCTGGGCGCCGGTGTCGCTGTTGGGCTTGAGCAGCACCGGGTTCATGTCGGTGTGCGGCGCCAGGTGGCAGGCTTGCGCCTGTACCGCCTGGGCGCGGCCGATCTCGCCGCCGTCGGCGGTGACCGCACTGTTGAGCGCCATGTTCTGCGGCTTGAACGGCGCCACCGCCACGCCCTGTCGGCGCAGCCAGCGACACAGCGCGGTCACCAGCGTACTTTTGCCGGCATCCGAGGTGGTGCCCTGCACCATCAACGTGCTCAACGCAGGCTCTCCATCTGGTTGAAGGTGCGCAGGCCATGCTCCAGGCGTTCCCAGCCCTTTTCATCCGGCGGCAGGCCGAAACGCAGGCTGTTGGGCGTCTCGAACAGGCGCACGAGGATTCCCTGCCGCGCCAGGTGATCGCGCAGCGCGTGGGCGCGCATGGAAACCACCCACTGGAACAATGCTGTGCCGCCCTGCGGGGCGAAACCGTGTTCACCCAGCAGCCCGGCCAGATGCCGGCTGGCCTCGTGAAGATCGCGTCGCCGCTGAATCTGCTCCTGGAACTCGCCCAGGACCGCCTGCGCGACCCAGCGCGTCGGGCCGCTCACCGCCCAGGGGCCGAGCAGTTTCGCCAGGCTTTCCAGCAGGCGCGGTTCGGCGAAGGCGAAGCCCAGGCGCGCGCCGGCCAGGCCGAAGAACTTGCCGAAGGAGCGCAGCACGATCAGCCCCGGCCGGCTAGCGCAACTGGGCGCCAGGCTGTGCTCGGGTGTGCAGTCCATGAAGGCTTCATCCACCACCAGCCAGCCGCCGCGTTCCTGCAGGCGCGCATGCCATTCCAGCAAAACGCCGGCCTCGATGCGCCGGCCGGTGGGGTTGTTCGGGTTGACCACCACCAGCACGTCGAAGCGCTCCAGGTGATGGGGCACCTCCTGGTCACTGACCTCGCGCAGGATGTGCCCGGCAGCGCGCCAGGATTCCGCATGCTCGGCATAGCAAGGCGAGATCACACCGACCTTGCCCGGCCTGCGCAAGCGCGGCAGCAACTGGATCGCCGCCTGGCTGCCGGGCAGCGCCAGCAGCTTCTCGGCGCCGTAGTAGCGGCGTGCGGCAGCTTCCAGGCCGTCGCCGTCCTCCGGCAAGCGCATCCAGGCCGTCGCCGGCACGCTGGGCAGAGCCCAGGACCAGGGCGATATACCGGTGGACAGGTCCAGCCATTCGGCGAGCGGAATACCGTACTGCTGCGCCGCTTTGCGCAACCGGCCGCCATGTTCGAGCATCAGAGCACTCCCAGAATCAGGATGATCACCAACCATAACAACACCCCCTGGCGCACCAGGGCCAGCGCGCGCCAGATGTCCACGGCGGTGGGCGCTGGGCCTTCGCCCAGCTGCGGGCGTTCGTGCAGTTCGCCGTGGTAGCGGGCGCAGCCACCGAGCGACACGCCCAGCGCACCCGCGCCGGCGGCCATCACGGGGCCGGCGTTGGGACTGTCCCACTGCGGCGCCTGCGTGCGCCAGCAACGCAAGGCAAGCCGGGTATGGCCGAGCAGCGCGTAGGTGAAGGCCACCAGCCGCGCCGGAATGTAGTTGAGCACGTCGTCGATCTTCGCCGCCGCCCAGCCGAAGCGCTCGAAGCGCGCGTTGCGGTAGCCCCACATGGCGTCGAGGGTGTTGCTCAGGCGATAGAGCACCACGCCCGGCGCGCCGGCCACGGCGAACCAGAACAGCGCGGCGTACACCGCATCGCTGCCGTTCTCCAGCACCGATTCGGTGGCGGCGCGAGCCACAGCGGTCTCGTCCAGCTCGGCGGTTTCGCGGCTGACCATGTAGCCCACGCGCAGCCGGGCTTCGTTGAGGTCACCGGCGCGCAAGGCCAGCGCCACCGGTTCGGCGTGTTCGCCCAGGCTGCGCAGGCCCAGCGCGGAGTACAACGCGAGCGCCTGCACCATCCATCCGACATAGGGCAGCAAGCTGAGTAGCAGCGCGACCAGGGTCAGCGGGATGACTGCGATGATCCAGGCGGTGACGCCATGGCTGCGCCAGGCGAGGCCGGGGGTGTCATTCCTGGGACTAATGGCGCTCGCAGATACACCCTCTCCCCAGCCCTCTCCCTGAAGGGAGAGGGAGCAAATTGGAGTTGCCGACCTGCTCGTCGTTTCGCCTGAAACTGAACAGTCCCCTCTCCCTTCAGGGAGAGGGTAAGGGAGAGGGCGCTCCGGAACTCGGGAACGATTGAAGCGCCGCTCCAGCCGGTCCGCCAGGCGCCCGAAAGCCACCAGCGGGTGCCAGCGTTTCGGCTCGCCCAGCAGGGAATCCAGCGCTACGCCGAGGACGCTCAGCAGGGCCAGGCTCATGGCTGTTCTCCCCAGTGGTTCTCGTACAACAGCTCGCTGAGCGCGCGCGGTTGACGCCAGCCTTCGAGCGCCAGCATCGGCGCGGGATAGAACTCGCTGACCGGACCAAGGCAGATCACCGCCACGGCCTCGGCTCCTGCCGGCAAGCCCAACAGCTCGCCCAACGCGGCAGGATCGAACAGGGATACCCAGCCCATGCCGAGGCCTTCGGCGCGGGAGGCGAGCCAGAGGTTCTGGATCGCGCAGGACAGCGAGGCGAGGTCCATGTTCGGCAAGGTACGACGGCCGAACACATGCGCCTCGCGGCCATCCATCAAGGCGGCCACCAGCACTTCGGCGCAGTCGAGCACGCCCTCGACCTTCAGCCGCATGAACTCGTCGGAACGCTCGCCCAGCGCCTCGGCGGTACGCACGCGTTCCTCCTCCACCAGAGCATGGATCGACTGGCGCAGCTCCCGCGCGGTCACGCGGACGAAGCGCCACGGCTGCATCAACCCGACGCTGGGTGCCTGGTGCGCCGCTTCCAGCAGGCGCGCGAGCAACTCAGGCGACACCTCTCCAGCGCTGAAGTGGCGCATGTCGCGGCGCTCGGCAATGGCGCGGTAGAGCGCGGCGCGCTCTTCTGGGCTGTAGGCATGCTCGGTCATGGTCTGAAGAGTGCGGCCGCGGCGTCCGGATCGGACGGCAGGTAGAAGTGGATATAGGACGCGGTGAGCCGGCCGCGGCGGAACACCGCTTCGGCCACCGGCTTGTCGTTGGGGCAGACGCCACGGGCCAGCGGCTCCGCGCTGCTGTCCAGCAACGAATGATGGAAGGTGTGCCCGCGCAGAATGCCTTCGGGCAGCGTCACGGCCTGCAGCGCCAGCGCGGCGAGGCGCTTCTGCATGCGCGCTTCACCCGGCAGCAGACCGAGCAGTTCTGCGCGCTCGCCGGCTGCGTCGGTCAGCGCATCGAGCAGATAGAGCATGCCGCCGCACTCGGCGAGGATCGGCTTGCCCATCTCGTGGTGCGCGTGGATGGCCAGGGCCATGGCGCGGTTCTCCGCCAGCGCCTGCAGGTGCAGTTCCGGATAGCCGCCGGGCAGGTAGAGGCTGTCCACTTCCGGCAGCGCTCCGTCACGCAACGGCGAGAAGAACACCAGCTCGGCGCCCAGCTCGCGCAGCAGGTCGAGGTTGGCCTGATAAAGGAAGGCGAAGGCGTTGTCCCGCGCCACGCCGATGCGCACGCCGTCGAGGCGGGAAGACTCGCTGCGCGGTTCGGGCGCAGCAAAGCTCACCGGCAGCGGCAGCTCGGTACTGGCGCTGGCCGCCAGGGCATCAGCGGCGGCGTCCAGGCGGGCATCGAGGTCAGCCAGCTCGCCAGCCTGCACCAGGCCGAGGTGTCGGCTGGGCAGCTCCACTTCGGTATCGCGCGGCAACGCGCCGTACCAGCGAATCCATTCTGGCAGGCTGTCACGCACCAGGTCACGGTGGCGCTGGCTGCCGATGCGGTTGGCGAGCACGCCGGAGAACGGCAAGTCGCTCTGATAAGTAGCCATGCCGACGGCCATGGCGCCGAAGGTCTGGGCCATGGACTGGCCATTGATCACCGCCATCACCGGCACGTTGAATCGCCGTGCGAGATCAGCGGCCGAGGGCGAGCCGTCGAACAGGCCCATCACGCCCTCGATGAGGATCAGGTCAGCCTCGCCGGCCGCTTCCCAGAGCAGGCGGCGGCTTTCGCCCTCGCCGACCATCCACAGGTCCAGCTGGTAGACCGGCGCGTCACTGGCACGGGCGAGGATCATCGGGTCGAGGAAATCCGGGCCGCACTTGAACACCCGCACCTTGCGCCCGAGGCGCGTGTGCAGGCGCGCCAGGGCGGCGGTCACGGTGGTCTTGCCTTGGCCAGAAGCGGGCGCAGCGATCAGCAGCGCGGGGCATTGGCGCGCATCACGCATCAGTCGCACTCCCCGGCACGGGCAGAGAGCCCCTTACCCCAGCCCTCTCCCAGAGGAAGAGGGAGCAGTTGGGTGTGTCCTGTGGGATGGCTTTTCGTCGATCAACAGTCGCGCCGCGGTCAGCCGAGGCAGCAGAGCCTGCCGGCGAGCGCCAACGCTTTTCCAAACACCGAACGGTCCCCTCTTCCCCCGGGAGAGGGTTAGGGTGAGGGAAGCCCCAGACCATCAGAACTCCACCCCTTTCTGCGCCTTGATCCCTGCCTTGAAGGCATGTTTCACCAGGCCCATTTCGGTCACGGTATCGGCGGCCTCGACCATCTCCGGCTGCACGCCGCGCCCAGTGGCGACCACATGCTGCATCGGCGGGCGCGCGGCGATGTCGGCCAGCACAGCGTCCAGTTCCAGGTAGCCGTGCTTGAGGGCAATGTTCACTTCGTCCAGCACCACCAGGCCGACTTGCGGGTCGTTCAGCAGTTGCCGCGCCACGTTCCAGGCGGCCTGTGCCTTGGCGATGTCGCGCTGGCGGTCCTGGGTTTCCCAGGTGAAGCCTTCGCCCATCACATGGAAGCTGACTTCCTCGGGGAAACGACGGAAGAATGCCTCTTCGCCGGTGGTCGCAGCCCCCTTGATGAACTGCACGACGCCCACCTTCATACCGTGACCGAGCGCGCGAGCGACCATGCCGAAAGCCGAGCTGCTCTTGCCCTTGCCGTTGCCGCTGTTGACCAGGAATACGCCGCGTTCGCCCTGGGCCTGGGCGATCTTCTCGTCGATCACCGCCTTCTTGCGCTGCATGCGCGAGCGATGGCGCTCGTCCTTTTCGACGGATTCAGTCATGGCAGGTTGCTCCTGAAAGGATTTGCACGGGCGTGAGGCTGCCGGCCAGGTGGCAGCCAACCAGGGATGGAATGGGCAGGGATTCGCCGCTGGCGCGCGCGGGCGCCATGCGGCAGAGGCCGGCCAGCACGAAGGCTGTCGACCTAGGGAATAGGGGGTTCACCTGAAGGATTCTCCGCCGCTCTCACCCGCGCGGCACTAACCAGTCGGGGCAGACGGAGGACGGCAACGCGCGGCGCATGGCGCCGACGTCGGCAGCGCCTCCCGCGATGCCATGCGATGCAGCAGGCCGGTCTCCGGGCTTGCGAGTGGAAACATCTGGGTTTCCGAAGGAACCGCGCCTTCCCATGCCGGTGGCACAGTGGCTGTTTGCGGCTCGAAGCTCGCTTACCGTTGCGGGGGCAGCGCCGGAATGGTCGATTGCGCATCGACTTCACCGGCTTCCCTGTTTCACTCGCGGCTCGCGCCGAGAGCACCTGAAGCAGGCGCGCAGCTTAGTGGCTGGCGAGCTGGGGCGTCAATTGAACAGGATGTCGCCGAGGCCCGCCGTATCCGCCGCAAAGGCTCTACAAAGCGTCACACAAGTCAAGTGGTCGCGACGCGTAACTTCGCTAGAATGCGAGTCATGATGACGACTGCCCAGCCCGGCCAGCTTCAGCTCGACACCACCGCCAGCCCACCGCTGATGCACGTCAGCGGAGACTGGACGCTCGCGCATTTCTCTACGCTGGAAGCCCAGGTGGCTGCCCAGCGCAGCGCCGAATCGCCCGCCCAGCTGGATTTCGCCGGCCTCGGCGCGCTGGATACCGCCGGTGCCGCCCTGCTCGCCGAGATCATCGGCGGCGCCCGCATGAGCCAGCTGGAGCAGATCGCCCGCAATCTGCCCGCCGAACGCCAGGCGCTGCTGCGCACCGTGGGCAGCGCGATCACCCAGTGCCGCCTCGACGAAAAGGCGCCCCCTCCGGGCAACGCACTGGTCGATGTACTGGAGCGCATCGGCATCGCCTCGGTCACCTTCAAGGACCACCTGATCGGCCTGCTCGGCTTCATCGGTCTGACCCTGCAGACGCTGGTGCGCAACCTGCTGCGCCCACGCCGCTGGCGCATGACCTCGCTGGCCGCGCACATGGAGGAGACCGGGCTGGATGCCGTGCCCATCGTCGCCCTGCTGACCTTCATGGTCGGCGCGGTGGTGGCCTTCCTCGGCGCCACCGTGCTGCAGAAGTTCGGCGCGCAGATCTACACGGTCGACCTGGTGGGCTTCTCCTTCCTGCGCGAATTCGGCGTGCTGCTCACCGCGATCCTGCTCGCCGGTCGCACCGCCAGCGCCTTCACCGCACAGATCGGCTCGATGAAGGCCAACCAGGAGATCGACGCCATCCAGGCCCTGGGCCTCGACCCGGTGGAACTGCTGGTGCTGCCACGGGTGCTGGCGCTGCTGCTGACCCTGCCGATGCTGACCTTCCTGGCGATGATCTCCGGCATCTTCGGCGGCGGCGTGGTCTGCGCCCTGAGCCTGGACATCTCGCCACGCATGTTCCTCTACATGCTGCAGAACGATATCGCCGTGCAGCACTTCCTGGTGGGCATCGTCAAAGCCCCGGTGTTCGCCTTCATCATCGCTGTGATCGGCTGCCTGGAAGGCTTCCGAGTCAGCGGCAGCGCGCAGTCGGTGGGCGAACACACGACCTCCAGCGTGGTCCAGTCGATCTTCGTGGTGATCCTGCTGGATGCGATGTTCGCGCTGTTCTTCATGGAGATGGGCTGGTGAGCGAACCGATCATCGTCGTCCGCGACCTGGCCAACCGCTTCGGCACCCACGCGGTGCACGAGCACCTGGACCTCGACGTGATGAAGGGCGAAATCCTCGGCGTGGTCGGCGGCTCGGGCACCGGCAAATCGGTGCTGCTGCGCAGCATCATCGGCCTGCGCCAGCCCAGCGAAGGCAGCGTGCATGTCTTCGGGCAGAACCTGCCGGCACTGCCGCCGCTGGAGCGCTCGAAACTGGAAAGACGCTTCGGCGTACTGTTCCAGAATGGCGCGCTGTTCTCCTCGCTGACGGTGAGCGAGAACATCTGCCTGCCGCTGATTGAACACGCCAGGCTGTCGCGCAGCGATGCCGAGTTCATCGCCAAGGTTAAAATCTCCCTCGCCGGCCTGCCGCCGGACGCGGGGGCCAAATATCCCTCGGAACTGTCTGGCGGCATGGTCAAGCGCGCCGCCCTGGCCCGCGCCCTGGCGCTGGACCCGGACATCCTGTTCCTCGACGAACCCACCGCCGGCCTCGACCCCATCGGCGCGGCCGCCTTCGACCAACTCATCCTGACCCTGCGCGACGCCTTCGGCCTCACCGTGTTCCTGGTCACACACGACCTGGACACCCTCTACACCATCTGCGACCGCGTCGCCGTGCTCTCGCAGAAGCGCGTGCTGGTGGTCGGCCCGCTGGACCAGGTCGCCCAGACCGACGACGCCTGGGTTCAGGACTATTTCCACGGCCCGCGTGGCCGTGCCGCGCTGCAGGCCACCGAACACCTGCGGGAGGAAAACTAAAATGGAAACCCGTGCCCATCACGTGCTGATCGGCCTGTTCACCCTCGTCGTGTCGATCGGCGCGCTGCTCTTCGCCCTGTGGCTGGCGCAGTCGAGCAACGACCAGAAGTACAAGGTCTACGACGTGATCTTCAACGAGGCAGTGACCGGCCTGTCCGAAGGCGGCACCGTGCAGTACAGCGGTATCCGCGTGGGTGACGTGGTATCCCTGCGCCTGGACCCGAACGACCCGCGCAAGGTCCGCGCGCGCATCCGCGTCTTCGACAGCACGCCGATCCGCGAAGACACGCGCGCCAAGCTGGCCCTCACCGGCGTCACCGGCCAGGCCATCATCCAGCTCTCCAGCGCCGCCCAGGACAGCCCGCCGCTGGCCAGCAAGGACGGTGAAGTGCCGGTGATCAAGACCATTCCTTCACCCTTCGCCAAGCTGCTGGCCAACGGCGAGGACATCGCCACCAACATCAACAACCTGATCAACAACGTGAACCGCATGTTCTCCCAGGAGAACGTCGACCGCATCAGCCGCACCCTGGACCACATCGACCAGGCCACCGGCGTGGTCGCCGAGCAGCGCGGGGACATTCGCCGTACCGTGCAGGAACTGGCCGCCGCCAGCGAGCAGGCACGTATCACCCTGGCCAACGCCAGCCAGTTGCTGGAACGCGCCAACCAGACCCTGGGCGGCAAGGGCCAGATCATCATGGACGACGCACAGAAGACCCTCGCCTCTCTGCGCAGCAGCAGCGAGCGTGTGGATCAACTGCTGAACAGCAACTACGACTCGGTGAACGGCGGCCTCAACGGCCTGGGTGAGATCGGCCCGGCAATCCGCGAACTGCGCTCCACCCTGGAAGACCTGCGCGGCGTCACCCGCCGCCTGCAGGAAAACCCCACCGGCTACCTGCTCGGCCGCGAGCGCAACAAGGAGTTCCAGCCATGACTGCCCTTCCCCGCCTGCTCGGCGCCGCCGCCCTGGTCAGCCTGCTGGGCGCCTGCTCGATCCTCCCGCAAGCGGAGAGCCCGGACTTCTATCTGCTGCCGGCCACCCAGCAACCTGCGCGCAGCAGCGCGGCGGTGAACTGGTCGCTGCGCATCAGTGCGCCTACCGCCAGCCTGGCGCTGGACAGCAACCGCATCGCCGTGGTCCCGCAGAGCAACCAACTGAGCAGTTACCAGGGTGCACGCTGGAGCAACCGCGCACCGGGCCTGCTGCGGGATCGCCTGCTCGACGCCTTCACCGCCAACGGCAGCATCCGCGCCCTGAGCAGCGACGAAGCCAGCCTGCAGGCCGACCTCGACCTGACCGGCGAGCTGCGCGCCTTCCAGAGCGAGTACCAGAACGGCAGGCCGGTGATCCACATCCGCTACGACGCTCGCCTGGTGCGCACCCTCGGCCAGCGCATCGTCGCCTCGCGCACCTTCGAGGTCAGCCAGCCGGTGGATGGCAAGCAGGTGCCCGAAGTGGTCAGCGCCTTCGGCAAGGCCGCCGATCAATTGTCCGCGCAGGTAGTGGAGTGGACGTTGCAGCAAGGGCAGCAGCAGAAGTTCACGCCGCCCGCCCAGTAAGTCTGCTCAGCGGCAGTGGTAGGGGCTTTCGCCCTCCAGCTCCTGATCCGTCTCCACGTCCTTGATGGTGACGATGGCCTTCGGGTAGACCGAGCAGAGCGAGTTGCGCACGGTGTAGATACCGCTGCCATGGGCAAGGAACTTGCCATTGCTCAGGGCTTTGCCGGACTCGTCATGGGCACTGACTTCGTAATTGCCGGTCATGGTGATGCAGCCGGCAAGCGCCAGCAGGGAAAGGACAGGAACGAGGACTTTCATGGATTCTCCTTGGACGCGAGGCGCGCTCCTGCCAAAGCGCAGGGCGGTGCAGGTGTCATTCCGTGACGGGTTCGCGAGAGCGGGAAATGGCCAGCCAGCGTGGCAAGGCCGATGCGGATACGACCGATGCCGGCCGCCGCAGTTCAGCCAGCGCACCCGCAAGAGCGCTGGCTGACAGTGTTTCGGACGAGAGGTTGTATCAGCGCTTGCCCATGGAGCGACGCGAGCCGCGCGGGTGCGGCGGACGGTACTCGGCCTGGTCGTGAGGCTTGCGATGCTGGTAGGCGGTTTTCGCCTGCTGCTGCGCGGCAAGTGCGGCCTTGGCCAGCTCGGCCAGGGAGAGTTTGGGTTGTTCCTGCGCGTTGTCGGCGCTGTCGTCGCGGGGCGGCTGTTGAGAGGACGTCATGGGGAGACCGGTTCTGAAAGGTTCGAAACGGCGTACATGATAGCCGATCCCGGTCGCTTCCGGCTGCCCGCCCGCACGAGTGGTGCGGGCAGAGCCATCAGCAGGCTGTCGGTTGAACGGCAATCGCCATCAGCTTGGCGGGAACAGGGTGTCCGGGCGGGTCACGTACTCGGTCGCTTCGGCTTCGGTCATCACCCATATCTGGCTGATGCGACTATCCAGGCCCATCTTGATGCCGACGAACTTGCCGCTGATTTTCGGCAGCATGCCGTAGACCATGAAACGGTTGTTCTCGTCGCGGATGCGGATGGAGACCGACAGCGGATAGCTGATGGTCTTTTCATACAGACCAATGGTGATGACCTGGCGTAGCAGGCTCGGCTTCGGTCGTTTCAGGGTGATCACCGGATACACCGCACTGTCGACGAAGCCCACCATCATCCCCGAGGGAATCACCCGGTCGGCCAGCGCCGGGCTGCTCAGCCCCAACATCAGGGCCAGTGCACCAAGCAGCTGAAGCGTCCAGCGTTGCAGCGAAGCGCGCGAAGGTACTGCAGATGTCATCGGATTTTCCCGCCCTGGTTTTCCTGTTTTCATTATCGCCCGGTTATAGATTCCGGATCTGAAGGTGGAGCGTAGCGGTTCGCCGCGCCGCTGTCCGCACATTGATTCACAGCCTCCGGAGTTTCCACGGTGCGATGGCACAACAACGTGCGACATTCCCGTGCAAGGCGGCGTCACGCGCCGCCGACCACATTGCAGGCGCCCCTCGCGCGCTCTATCGTGACGCATCCCGCCGCCACACCGAGAATCCCCCATGAGTGCCCTGCGCGAAGCCCTTGCCCGCTTTTCCCGCCTCGACCTCGCCGGTGGCCCGACGCCCCTGGAAAAGCTGGAGCGGCTCTCCGCACACCTGGGCCGCGAGTTGTATGTGAAGCGCGACGACACAACGCCCTTCGCCCTGGGCGGCAACAAGGTGCGCAAGCTGGAATTCCTCGCTGCCGATGCGCTGAAGGCCGGCGCCGACACACTGGTCACCGCCGGCGCGATCCAGTCCAACCATGTGCGCCAGACCGCGGCCGTCGCGGCGAAGCTCGGTCTGCACTGCGTAGCACTGCTGGAAAACCCCATCGGCACCAATGACCGCAATTACCTGAGCAACGGCAATCGCCTGCTGCTGGACCTGTTCGGCACCGAGGTCGAACTCGTCCCCAATCTCGATACCGCCGACGAACTGCTGGCACAGGCTGGCGAACGCCTGCGCCGTGAGGGCCGTAAGCCCTACATCGTGCCCATCGGCGGCTCCAATGCGCTGGGAGCCCTGGGTTACGTGCGCGCCGGGCTGGAACTGGCGGAGCAGATTCACAGCAGCGGCCAGGCGTTCTCCGCCGTGGTGCTCGCCTCCGGCAGCGCCGGCACCCATGCGGGCCTGGCGATCGCGCTGGCCGAGGCCTTGCCGGAGCTGGACGTCATCGGGGTAACCGTTTCGCGGACCGACGCAGCGCAACGGCCGAAAGTCGAAGGGCTGGCTGCGCGCACGCTGGAACTGCTCGGCCACGACTCAGCGACCCGGCCGATCATCCAACTGTGGGACGAGTATTTCGGCCCGCGCTACGGCGAACCCAACGCCGGCACGCTGGAAGCAGTGCGCTTGCTGGCGAGCCACGAAGGCCTGCTGCTCGACCCGGTGTACACCGGCAAGGCCATGGCCGGATTGCTCGATGGCGTCCGCCGTGATCGCTTCGTAAAACCAGGGCCTATCCTGTTCCTGCACACCGGCGGTTCACCAGCGCTGTTCGCCTATCATTCGGCCACTTGAGTTACATACCATTCAGAACTAGGCATGTAATTTTTTATTATTTTATTGCATAACGATTCTGCCCATATAGTCGCCACGCGTTGACTAACCTGCTTAAAACACCAAAAACGGGGACCACCATGACCTTCTCCGCACTGCGACGTCATTTCCTGCTTGCCAGCCTGACCCTCACCCTCGGCGCCAGCTTCTTCGGCCAGGCCCAGGCCGCCGACGACCTGCTCGCCCAGATCAAGTCCAAGGGCGAAGTCCGCGTCGGTCTCGAGGGCACCTACCCGCCTTTCAGCTTCCAGGACGAGAACGGCAAGCTGGCCGGTTTCGAAGTGGACTTCTCCAACCTGATCGCCAAGGAACTGGGCGTCACCGCCAAGCTCCAGCCGACCAAGTGGGACGGTATCCTCGCCGCGCTGGAATCCAAGCGCCTGGACCTGGTGATCAACCAGGTGACCATTTCCGAAGAGCGCAAGAAGAAGTACGACTTCTCCGACGCCTACACCGTTTCCGGCATCCAGGCGCTGGTGCGCAAGGGTGACGAAGGCAAGTACGACGCGCCGGAAAAACTGGCAGGCGTGAAAGTCGGCGTGGGCCTGGGCACCAACTACGAGCAGTGGCTGCGCGAACACGTGCCGCAGGCTGACGTGCGCACCTACGAAGACGATCCAACCAAGTTCCAGGACCTGCGCAGTGGCCGCATCGACGTGATCCTGGTGGACCGCCTGGCCGCCTTCGACATGGTCAACAAGACCAAGGGCGCCATGGCGCTGACTGGCGCGCCCTTCGCCCGCCAGGAAGCCGGCATCGCCCTGCGCAAAGGCAATCCGGAACTGCTCGCGGCGCTGAACAAGGCCATCGAGAAATTCCGCGCCGACGGCACGCTGAAGAAACTCTCGGAGAAATGGTTCCAGGCTGACGTCACCCAATGATCGAGGAAAGCCTGCAGCTTGCGCTGGATTCCGCGCCCTTCCTGTTGAAGGGCGCGGTCTTCACAGTAGTCCTCAGCGTAGGCGGCATGTTCTTCGGACTGCTGCTGGGCTTCGTGCTGGCGCTGATGCGCCTGTACGGCTTCACCCCCGTGCGCTGGATCGCGCGCATCTACGTGTCGTTCTTCCGCGGCACGCCGTTGCTGGTCCAGCTCTTCATGATCTATTACGGGCTGCCCCAGGCCGGCATCGAACTCGACCCGCTGCCGGCGGCACTGATCGGCTTCTCGCTGAACATGGCCGCCTATGTCTGCGAAATCCTCCGCGCCGCCATCGGCTCCATCGACAAGGGCCAATGGGAGGCCGCTGCCAGCATCGGCATGACCCGCGCCGAGACCCTGCGCCGGGTGATCCTGCCGCAGGCCGCGCGCACCGCCCTGCCGCCGCTGGGCAACAGCTTCATTTCGCTGGTCAAGGACACCGCCCTGGCCGCCACCATCCAGGTCCCGGAATTGTTCCGCCAGGCCCAACTGATTACCGCGCGGACCTTCGAGGTCTTCACCATGTACCTGGCTGCCGCGCTGATCTACTGGATCCTCGCGAGCATCCTGTCGCACCTGCAGAATCGCCTGGAAGACCGGGTCAACCGTCATGACCAGGAGCACGACGCATGATCGAAGTACGCCAGCTGACCAAGCAGTTCCGCGGCCAGGAGGTGCTCAAGGGCATCGACCTGACCGTCGCGCCTGGCGAAGTGGTCGCGATCATCGGCCCCAGCGGCTCGGGCAAGACCACCCTGCTGCGCTGCCTGAACCTGCTGGAAGTACCTAACGGCGGAACCATCCAGGTCGGCGACATTCTTATCGACGCCTCCCGGCCACTCAGCGGCCAGCAAGGGCTGATCCGCAAGCTGCGCCAGCACGTGGGCTTCGTCTTCCAGAACTTCAACCTGTTCCCCCACCGCACCGCGCTGGAGAACGTGGTGGAGGGCCCGATCATCGTGAAGAAGGAGCCGCGCGCCCAGGCCATCGAGCGTGCGCGCCAACTGCTGGCGAAGGTTGGGCTGGCCGGCAAGGAGGACTCGTACCCCAAGCGCCTCTCCGGCGGCCAGCAGCAACGTGTCGCCATCGCCCGCGCCCTGGCCATGCAGCCGGACGTGATCCTCTTCGACGAACCCACCTCGGCGCTGGACCCGGAGCTGGTCGGCGAGGTCCTGGCGACCATCCGCGGCCTGGCCCAGGAAAAACGCACCATGGTCATCGTCACCCATGAGATGAGCTTCGCCCGCGACGTCGCGAACCGGGCGATCTTTATCGACAAGGGAGTGATCGTCGAGCAGGGCGACGCCAAGGCGCTGTTCGCTCACCCGAAGGAAGAGCGCACCCGCCAGTTCCTCAGCAAATTCCTCGATCAGGGCGAAAAGCGCACAGCGGAATAGGATCGAATAATTCGATCTATATCTGCCGATATTTGCGCTTTTTTATCGATCATCTGCGCGAGAAGATAGTCCCATGAACCGCGCGGCCTGGCCCACTGACCAGCCGCGCCCCACGAGGACTAAGTCATGATCGAACGCAGACCCTTCCAGCAACTCGGCGGCGCCAACCACGGCTGGCTCAACGCCAAGCACCACTTCTCCTTCGCCGAGTACTACGACGCCGAGCGTATGGACTGGGGCAACCTCCGCGTCTGGAACGATGACGAAATCGCCGCCGGCACCGGCTTCCCACCGCATCCGCATCGCGAGATGGAAATCATCACCTACGTACGCCAGGGTGCGATCACCCACCAGGACAGCCTGGGCAACAAAGGCCGTACCGAAGCGGGCGACGTGCAGGTGATGAGCGCGGGCTCGGGCATCGTGCACTCCGAGTACAACCTGGAGAAGGATGTCACCAAGATCTTCCAGATCTGGATCATCCCCTCAGTACGCGGCGGCACGCCGTCCTGGGGCGCCAAACCCTTCCCGAAGGGCGACCGCGCCGGGCGCTTCGTGACCTTGGCCAGCGGCTATGAAAACGACGCCGACGCCCTGCGCATCCGCGCCGAAGGCCGCCTGGTCGCCGCCACGCTGAAGGCTGGTCAAACCGCCGAGTACGAACTGGGCAACGGCCACCGCGCCTACCTGGTGCCGGCAACTGGCAAGGTCGAGGTCAACGGCGTCGAACTGCTGGCCCGCGACGGCGCTGCCATTGCCGATGAGGTGGTGGTGAAGGTCACAGCGCTGGAGGACAGCGAAGTGATTCTGGTGGATGTCGCCTGACTCAGGCGCTGGTAACGAAAAAGGCACGCCGATTGGCGTGCCTTTTTTCTATCGATTCCTGCCTCAACGCTTGCGGCAAAGGCTCATGCCATCACCGATCGGCACCAGCGAGTAGTCCACGCGCTCATCCGTCTTCAGCGCCAGGTTGAGCTGCTGGATCGCTAGTGTGTCCGCGCTTTCCGGATTCGCCTCCAACACTCGCCCGCTCCACAGTACGTTGTCGAAGACCACCAGGCCGCCCGAACGCAGCAAGGTCAGGGCATGCTCCAGATAAATGGGATAGTTGGCCTTATCGGCATCGATGAAGACCAGGTCGAAGCTGTCTTGTTGGTCGCCGGCCACCAGGGCTTGCAGCGTGGCCAGAGCCGGCCCGAGGCGCAGTTCGATGCGAGAATCGACGCCGGCCTCGCGCCAGTAGCCTCGAGCGATATCGTTGTACTCACCGGGAAGATCGCAACAAAGGACATGGCCGCCCTCGGGCAAAGCCTCCGCCATGCACAAGGCGCTGTAGCCGGTGAAGGTGCCGATTTCGAGAATGCGCTTGGCGCCAGTCAGCTTGACCAGCAACGCAAGGAACTGGCCCTGTTCCGGGGCGACCTGCCAGCGGGACATCGGCAGGCTGGCAGTCTCGGCGCGCAGCCGTGCCTTGACGGGCGAGTCGCGCAGGGAAACGTCGAGAAGGTACTGGTAAAGCGAGTCGTCAAGGTTGAGCGTACGGGTGGTCATTGGCCCTCCTGAGCATCAGGGGTGGAGGGCGAGACTCTGCACGGCGAGGACACGCTTGGCTTCCAGGAAGGCTTTCTGCCAATAGGCGCTGTCGAGGCTGTCCAGGCGTACGGTCCCGCCCGTTCTGGGCGCATGAACGAAGCGCCCTTCCCCGACATAGATACCCGCATGGCTGACGCCACGTCCACCGCTGGTAGCGAAGAACACCAGGTCGCCACTCTGCAGGGACTCGCGACCGACGGTGGGCGCACGCAGGGAGATCATCTCGCGGGTGGAGCGCGGCAGCATCAGGCCAGTGGCATCGCGGTATACGTAGCCGATCAGGCCGCTGCAATCGAAACCGCTATCAGGCGTGTTGCCGCCCCAGCGATAAGGCGTACCGACCAGGCCAATGGCACGGATCAGGACATCGTCAGCAGCCTGGGTGTTGTAGACGGGAGCAGCGGGCGCGTTCACCACGGGAGGCGGTGACGGCGGAGTACGACTGGCGCAGGCGGCCAGCGAAGCGATGAGAGCGAGGGAAATGATGCGCTGAGGAACGAGCATGTGATGGCATCCCGTCAAGGAGTGCCATCACTTTGTACCAACAGTGAGTTGAGCGCAATACTTAAAGTAAAACTTTAAGTTTAGCGGGTCACCGTCTTCGGCTCGTAGCCGGGCTCGAGCACACGCTTGGCTTCCATGTAGCTCAGGCGCCAGTAGCTCTCGTCCAGGCTGTCCACCCGCACACCACCGCCACGGCGGCTGGCGGAATGGATGAACTGGCCGTCACCGATATAGATACCGGCGTGGCTGACACGACCGCGACCACGGTTGTTGAAGAAGATCAGGTCGCCCGGCTGCAGGTCTTCTTTCGAGACCAGCGGGACATCCATATTGATCATCTCACGCGTGGAGCGCGGCAGGCTGATGCCCGCTTCTTCGCGGAACAGATAGCCCACGAAGCCGCTGCAATCGAAGCCGGTCCGCTCCGATTTCCCACCAAAGCGGTACGGAGTACCGATCAGCGAGAACGCGCGGTCCAGAATGTCGGATACATGGGCAGTCGAACTGCCGTTATCGTTTTTGGCCCCCTCGTCCTGCGACTCATTCATCAGCGCTATGTTGTGCTGATTTACCTGGAACGCTGCTCGAGTGGCAGGCACTGAAGCGACCTGGTTCGGCTGCGATTCCGGCGAATGGCTGGCGCAAGCTGCCAGCAGCAGAACGAAACTCATGGGCACGAGGGGTGCTAAGCGTTTAAGCATGGGCACGACCGTGTCTCATTAGCTCCATTTATTAGCGGGCTAATTTGCCCGCTCAATGGGGGCAATGCAAGTTTTTTATCGCGGAATGTGACTCAGCAGGCGCGGCATAATGTCTAAGGCTCGACCAACCATTCTTTCTTCGACCACCGAACTCAGGTCGGTCAGCCCCGGATTCACTTCTGCGGTAAAGCCTCCCGCGTCCCGCGTGCGCAGCACCGGCTCGATGATGTAGGGGAAGCTCGCGGTGGTCCCCACCAGCAGAACGGCATCGAATCCCCTGCGCAATTGCGCATAGAGTGTGTCGATCGCCTCCTCTGGCAACATCTCCTCGAACAGTACCACCGGTGGGCGCAGCACTCCTGCGCAGCGCGCGCATTTCGGCGGCAGCGGCCCATCCAGATGCCCGTCCAATTCAGCGCTCTCCAGTCCGCAAGACTGGCAATACAACGGCGCCAGCTCACCATGGATCTCGATCAGCCGCTCCGGCGGCGACCCGGCGCGACGATGAAAGCCATCGATGTTTTGCGTCAGCACCCAGCACTCCGGCTTGAGCCGTTGCAGTTCGGCGATGGCCTCATGGCCTGCGTTAGGCCGCGCATTCAGGCAGGCCTTGCCCAGTTCGGCCAGGTACTTCCAGCACAGCGCCGGGTCCTTCTGCAGCATCGGTCCAGAGATGGCTACCTCTATGGGTATCCCTTCCGCCGTGCGGCCGTTGTACAGGCCGCCCAGGCCACGATAGGTGGGCATGCCGGAATCGGCAGAGAGTCCGGCGCCGGTGATCACCAGGATGCGTTCGGCGCGGGCCAGTGCCGCGCCGGTACGTTCGATGGCCGAATCCAAGCGCCCTCCTCCGCAGCCGAGCTGCGCGTCAGTGGTTGACCGTGTACGACAGCATCATCGAGATATGGCACAGCGGACGACCGCTTTGTTCCTGCCAGGTGTTGAATGCGGCCTGCACCAGGGCCAGGTCCTTCAGACTGGTCGGCGTCTTGTCGACGATTTCCTGGGCCTTGAGCGCGGCGACTACGTCATCACTGAGAACAAAGGTGTCCTTCCCAGCCATGCGCAGGAAACGTGGCGCGGACATTCCGCCCAACTGGCTGCCACGCTTGGCCACCAGCTTCCATAAGCCAACAATGTCGCTGGACGGCCAGTCTGCCAGCAACTTGCCGAAGCTGCCGTACTCCCGGGCGATATCCAGGACGAACTGGGCGTTGCGCGGCACGCTCTTGAGCTTGCCCAGGTGGCGGATCAGCCGGGCATCCTGCATCAGGTTTTCCAGACGCTCGCCGCCCATCAACACGACCTTCTCCGGATCGAAGCCGAAGAAGACTTCCTCGAAGGCCGGCCACTTGGCATCTACCAGGCTGTGCTTGAGCCCGGCGCGGAAGATGCGCAGGCTGATCAGCGACAGGTAGCGATCATCGCCGACCGCCGCCAGCTCTGCCGGCGACTTGCAGTGTGGCAGGCGGGCTTCCAGCGCTTCGACCGAGCCGAAGCGGTTCAGGCAGAACTCGTACAGCCACTGGTAATCGCGCATCGAACGTCCTTGCGGAAGGAATTACAGGTTCATCACGTCGAGGAAACGCGGGGTGGCGGTCTCGTCGATGCGCAGACTGTTGAAGTCGAACAGGTTGCGGTCGGCCAGTTGCGACGGCACCACGTTCTGCAGGGCACGGAACATGATCTCGGTGCGGCCCGGCGACTTGCGCTCCCAGTCCAGCAGCATCTCCTTGACCACTTGGCGCTGCAGGTTTTCCTGCGAACCGCACAGGTTGCACGGGATAATCGGGAACTCCTTGAGCACCGAGTAGGCCTCGATATCTTTCTCGTTGCAGTACGCCAGCGGGCGAATCACGACGTTGCGGCCGTCGTCGGACAGCAGCTTGGGCGGCATGGCCTTGAGGGTGCCGCCGTAGAACATATTAAGGAAGAAGGTTTCCAGGATGTCGTCGCGGTGGTGCCCCAGCGCCATCTTGGTCGCGCCGATCTCGTCGGCGTAGGTGTAGAGGGTGCCACGGCGCAGGCGCGAGCACAGCGAGCAGGTGGTCTTGCCCTCCGGGATCTTCTCCTTCACCACCGAGTAGGTGTCCTTCTCGATGATGTGGTACTGCACGCCGATGGATTCCAGGTAGGCCGGCAGCACGTGCTCAGGGAAGCCGGGCTGCTTCTGGTCCATGTTCACCGCGACGATCTCGAACTGGATTGGCGCGACCTTCTGCAGGTACAGCAGGATGTCCAGCAGGGTATAGCTATCCTTGCCGCCGGACAGGCAGACCATGACCTTGTCGCCGTCCTCGATCATGTTGAAGTCGGTGACCGCTTCGCCAACCTGGCGGCGCAGGCGTTTCTGCAGTTTGTTCTGGTTGACCGAAAGGGTGCTGGCCATGGTGCTCTGAAATCCGAAGGGCAAGACGAAAAGCCGGTCATTTTACGCGCAAAGCGACGCGTACCCCAGCCCCTCTATCGGGCTACTGCTAATCTGACAGCATGACGCCCGATCTCGATCCCTCCCACGACCTGACGGACCATCTCCTGCAGCTCTTACGGGAGGCGCCTGAAGGTATCTCCGAATTCCAGTTGATTCAGCAGTTGAAGGCACGGCATTCCACCCATGTGCCCAACCTGCCGCTGACTGACAAGCTGGTGCTGTTCCGTACCCATTTCATGGTGTTCAACGCGCTGTATCGCCTGCGCGATCGGCTCTGGGAGGAGAACTCGGCGCATCTGGAGATCGGCCCGCTGCAGATCCGCCTCTCTCCTTACAGGAATGGCGTGCAGGCGCTCGGCGAGCTGGACGCACTGCGCGCCTACTACCTCGACGAGAAGCATCTGAAGGAAACCACCGAGCGCGACGTGGAGAAGCTGCTGGAAAGCTTCTGGACGCGCATGCAGGGCAACGAGGAAAAAGCCGCGGCGCTGGCCCTCTTCGAATTGGAAGACGGCCCGGTGGACTACGCGCTGATCAAGCTGCGCTACCGCCAGCTGGTCAGCCAGCACCACCCGGATCGGGGCGGCAGCACCACGCGCCTGCAGTCGATCAACAAGGCCATGGAAATTCTGGAGCGCTATTACAGCCGCCCGTGAAACTCCCATTTGCTCTAACTCCACGGACGACGTGGCTTGCAGCCATTCCTATACTGCGACGTAAGGTCGCATAGGTCGGCCGGGCACCGGATGTCGCTGGCTACGCGAATCAGGCGCCTTGCTGGGGGGCGACCTTCTATAAGAAGAGGAGAATGCTGACATGATCCATCATGTGTGGGGGCTCTTCACCCATCCCGATCAGGAATGGCAGGACATCCGTGGCGAGGAAGAATCCATCAGCCACATGTACCTCACCCACGTCCTGATCCTCGCTGCCATCCCGGTCATTTCCGCCTACATCGGCACCACGCAGGTCGGCTGGGTATTGGGCAATGCGGGACCAGTCAAGTTGACGGCCGCCAGCGCGATCCAGCTGACCATCATGACTTACATCGCCATGCTCGCCGGCGTCGCCGTGATGGGCGCCTTCATCCACTGGATGGCTCGTACGTACGATGCGTCGCCATCGCTGACCCAATGCATCGTGTTTGCTGCTTATACCGCGACTCCGCTGTTCATCGGTGGCCTGGCGGCGCTCTATCCGCATCTTTGGCTGGGCATGATCATCGGCACCGCCGCGATCTGCTACACCGTCTACCTGCTCTACGTCGGCATCCCGACCTTCATGAATATTCCCAAGGATGAAGGTTTCCTGTTCTCCAGCTCGGTGCTGGCGGTAGGACTGGTGGTGCTGGTGGCGATGATGGCCCTGTCGGTCATCCTCTGGGGCAGCGGCGTCGGCCCGGAATACACCTGATTCCACTCTCTGCAAGAACTCTCTGTAAAAGAAACCGGGCCCTTTTGGCCCGGTTTGTTTTTGGCTCTTACCGAACAGGCTCGCCGATGGCCCCATCGCTGGGTGGTTCGCGAGCAAGCTCGCTCCTACAGGACAATGCTTGCCTGAAACTCGCCCGGCTTGCCTGAACCTGCACCCCGGACGAGCGGCCGCGAGAAATCCTCCACCCGCGCTCCGACTGCGGCATAATCTGCCCCCGTCGGAGAACCACTGTATGCCTGAACAGCTCAACGCTCGCGTCGAAGCCTGCTACCAGCAGGCTGAAGCCTTCTTCCAGCGGCGCTTTCCCCGCCCGGAAGTGAGCTTCCGGCTACGCGGCCAGAAGGCCGGCGTCGCCCACCTGGATGAAAACCTGCTGCGCTTCAATCCGCAGCTGTACCGGGAAAACCACGAACACTTCCTGCAGCAGACCGTGGCCCATGAAGTGGCGCACCTGATCGCCCACCAGATGTTCGGCCCGCGCATCCGCCCGCACGGCGAGGAATGGCAGTTGATCATGCGCGGCATCTACGGCTTGCCGCCGGACCGCTGCCACACCTACGAGATCAAGCGCCGCCGCACCACCCGCTACCTGTATCGCTGTCACTGCGGCGAGGGGAACGAGTTCCCCTTCTCCTCCCAGCGTCACAACCTGGTTGCACAGGGCCGCCGCTACTATTGCCGGCGCTGTCGCGCGACGCTGATATTCACCGGCGAAACCCGCCGCGAGTGAAGTCGCTCAGGCGATGACCTTCGCCGCCTTGAGCGCTGCGACCTGCTCGTCGCTATACCCCAGCTCCACCATCACCTCAGCCGTGTGCGCGCCCAGCGCAGCGCCGATATGGCGCGGCTCGGGCAGGCCTGCGGAGAAGCGGATCGGGCAGGCCATCTGCCGTTGCTCGCCGCCCTTCCCGTTGGGCACCTGGGTAACCACTCCGCGCGCGACCAGTTGCGGATGCTCCACCGCCTCGCCCAGTGACAGCATTGGTTCGACGCAGGCGTCCAGTGCGGCGAAACGCTCCTGCCAGTGGCCAAAATCCTGCTTCTCGAACTCGATGGCGATCTCGCGCTTGAGCGCCTGCTGTTCATCCGGCTTGGCTGACAGCCCGCGCGCAGCCAGTTCCGGACGGCCGATGGCAGCGCAAAACTGCTGCATGAACTGCGGTTCCAGGCTACCCACCGAGAACCAGCGACCATCGCGGGTGCGGTAATAGTCATAGAAGCTGCCGCCGTTGAGCGCGAGACCTTCCATCTCCGGCTCCACGCCCGCCGCGAGATAGCCCGCGCCGGCCATGCCATGCAGGCTGAAGGCGCAGTCGGTCATGCTCACGTCGACCTGCTGCCCTTCCCCCGTCTGCTGCCGGTGGATGACCGCCGCCAGCAGGCCCATCACGCCATGCAGCGAACCACCTCCGATGTCCGCCAGTTGCACGCCCAGTGGCAGCGGGCCGCTCTCGCGGCGGCCGGTGTAGCTGGCGACGCCGGCCAGGGCCAGGTAGTTGATGTCATGCCCGGCGCGGTCGCGCAGGGGCCCGGTCTGGCCGTAGCCGGTGATCGACACGTAGATCAGCTTCGGGTTGATCGTCTTGAGCGCCTCGTAGCCCACGCCCAGCTTGTCCATCACGCCAGGGCGGAACTGCTCCAGCACGATGTCGTACTCCTGCACCAGTTGCTTCACCACCTCCACCGCCTCGGCCTGCTTTAGATCCAGTGCAATGCAGCGCTTGTTGCGGTTGAGGTAGGCATGGCTGGCGGACGTGCCGTCCACGTGCGGTGGCAGGACCCGCACCAGGTCCATGCGCGTAGGCGACTCCACGCGCAGCACCTGGGCACCCATGTCGGCCAGCAGCAGCGAAGCGAACGGCCCCGGCAGCAGGGTGGAGAAATCGAGGATCTTCAGTGAGGCGAGCGGGCCGTTCATGTGCACTCCTGTTTCGCTCAATCGATACGTGGGCACCGCGCCTCAGAGCTTCATGCCGCGGCTGATGATCTCTTTCATGATCTCCGAAGTACCGGCGAAGATGCGTTGGATGCGCGCGTTCGCGTACATCTTGCAGATCGGATACTCCCACATGTAACCCCAGCCACCGTGCAGTTGCACGCCTTCATCCACCACCTTGCAGAGCAGTTCGGTGGTGAACAGCTTGGCCTCGGCGGCCACTTCGGGAGTGAGCTTCTTCTGGTTGTGGTCCATTACGCAACGATCGGTGAAGACCTGCGCCACGTCGATCTGCGTGCGCATCTCGGCGAGCTTGAAGCGAGTGTTCTGGAAGTGCGCGATCGGGCGATCGAACGCCTTGCGCTCCTTCACGTAGTCGACGGTCGCGTTCAGCGCGGCCTCGGCGCCGGCCACCGCGCCACAGGCGTTGGTCAGGCGTTCCTGGGCCAGCATGTTCATCAAGTAGAAGAAGCCGCCCTTGGCGTCGCCCAGGAGATTTTCCTTCGGCACTTTCACGTTGTTGAAGAACAGCTCGGCGGTGTCCTGGCTCTTCATGCCCAGTTTCTTCAGATTGCGCCCGCGCTCGAAGCCTTCCATGCCGCGTTCAACCACGAACAGCCCCATGGCGTGCTTGTTCGAAGGATCAGTCTTCGCCGCGACTATCACCAGGTCCGCCAGCAGGCCGTTGGAGATGAATACCTTGGAGCCGTTGAGAACGAAATGGTCGCCCTTGTCCACCGCCGTGGTGCGCATGCCAGCCAGGTCCGAGCCGGCCGACGGCTCCGTCATCGCCACCGCCAGGATGCTTTCGCCACGAATGATCCCCGGTAACCAGCGGGCCTTCTGCTCGGCATTGCCGTACTCGGCGATGTAGGGGCCGCACAGCGCCGAATGCAGCGGGATCATGAAACCCGGCTCGTTGATGGCAGCCAATTCCTCACACATGATCTGTTCGTAGCGGAAATCCTTCAGAGCAGTTCCACCGTATTCCTCTTCCGCCCAGGGCAGCAGGAAGCCCATCTCCCCCGCCTTGCGCCAGACACTGCGGTCCACCACGCCGGCTTCCTCCCATTCCTCCTGGTGAGGCACCACTTCCTTGTTGAGGAAGGATCGGAACGCATCGCGGAACAGGTTGTGCTCAGTCTCGAAGTGATTGCGCAGCATGGTCGACTCCCGGTGGGTTGAGTGCCCGCAGGGTAGGTGCTGGCCGCGCGCGGCCTCAATGACGCGAGCGCTCAGGGTCGATTGACGCAATCGCCCAGCAGATGCGAGTGTGAAACATCCCAAAGCTGCACCGGAGAGCGCCCGCATGCAGATTCGACCTTTCCAGGCGGAGGACATCCCGCCGTACGAAAGCTGGTTCGACGATCCGCTGCTCTACGCGCAACTGGGCCCGATGGATCGCTACTGGCTGGAACATGTGCTGAAGGATGCGGACAAGGCCCAATACAGCATTCTCCGGGGCGGCCTGCTGATCGCAGTGGTGGGAGTTTGCCTGCCCACCCCGGCGCATCCGTACTACTTCGTCACCGACCTCGCCGTGCGCCCGGAGTTGCGCGGCTCGGGAATCGGGCGCGCGGTGATGAGGCTGGTGATGAGCCGAGCGGAACTGCAGAGCAGCCCCTTGTGGCGCGCCAGCGTGAGGCCGGACAACCTGGGGGCGCTGGCCTTCCTCATCAAGCTGGGCTGGACGCGACTGGAAATGGGCAACCCGTTCGATG
This sequence comes from Pseudomonas sp. PVC-3-1, assembly GCF_057444315.1. Taxonomy (NCBI): domain Bacteria; kingdom Pseudomonadati; phylum Pseudomonadota; class Gammaproteobacteria; order Pseudomonadales; family Pseudomonadaceae; genus Pseudomonas; species Pseudomonas sp. PVC-3-1. The sequence continues at coordinate 2,574,899 of NZ_CM172023.1, read as the reverse complement.
AGCTGCTCGAGTTCGAATTCCGCCGACGGCCAGCGGGCCCCAGTTTTCGCTGAGGCAAACCGTGTAGGAGCGAGCTTGCTCGCGAACGAAGTTTCCTGCGAATTCCCAGTGCAGCAGATTCGCGAGCAAGCTCGCTCCTACAAAGAACGTCCGTTCCTTTGCAGACGCGTATAAAAAACCCCCGCCGAGGCGGGGGTTCACACAAAGGAGTCAAACGGTAGAACTGTAGTTCTTAGAACACGTACTGCAGGCGGGTTACGACACCGTTGCCGTCGTCGTCGCCATTGGCGTTGCGGATGCCGTCGGTGCTGACGTGAACGTAGTCCAGGGACACTTTCACGGCTTCGTTGGCGTACCAGTTCACACCGATGGTGTTGGTGCTGGCCTTGGTGTCACCCACGTCGCGGGTGGCGGTGGCCACGACCACGTTCGGGTCATCAACCTTGATGTGGTCGTAACGGTAGAAGACTTCCCAGGCACCGATTTCCTTGTTGGACGGCTTGATGGTGTCGAACTTGGCGCCATCGAGCTTGTACACGCGGGATTCACCGGTGATGGTGTAGGCCAGTTGACCGTAGTAGCCGTCCGCCTTGATATCTTCGTAAGCGTCGGCATCAGCCTTCAGCTTGCGCTTCAGGTACTCGGCCTGAGCGGAGAACGGGCCGAAGGCGTAGGCGAATTCAGCACCCCAGGTGGAGTCGTCCTTGTAGGAGCCGGCCGGGCTCAGGGTGGCGCCGCCGAAGGTGGCACGGTTGCCGTTGTCGCCAGCGTCGTTACCGCCGTTGGTGGCGATACCACGCATGCCCAGACGCGGACGGATGCGGGAGTCGAAGGCGGTGTCATCCAGGTCACGGTAGGCGTAATCCACGCCAACGTGCAGGACGTTGCCGTCGGTGTTCAGCGGAGCGAACACACCACGGAAGTTGAACTGCTTGACGCTGTCGCCGTCGGTGTCGTCGGCGTCCTTGGCGTATACGCCGGCGTCCAGGTAAGCCATGTTGGCGACGACGCCGCCAACCTGGGCACCCATGCCGTCCTGATGGGTGTTGATCCAGTCAGCCAGTTCGTAGGCGCTGGTACGCTCGGTGGCGGTCACCCACTTGGAGCTGGTGGCTTTTTCCAGACCGAAGTCCGGATCGAAGCGGCCGAATTTCAGGGTTACCGGGCTGAAGCCGGTGTAGCTGAAGGAAGCCTCATCGAAGTAACCGTTGTCAGCGTTACCGGAGTTGTGGGACATGTCGTAGTTGATCTGGTATTTCCAGTCTTTGTAGACAGTGCCGCCCAGTTCCAGGTACGCACGGCGGAAGTAGGCGCCGTCACCGTTGTTGCCGTTCTTGGTGTAAAAACCATCGAAGCGGCTGTAATCCGCTTGCAGACGGCCACCAAGCTTGAAGCTGAATTCTTTGTCAGTGGTGCCGACCTCAAGACCGCCCTTGGTCTTGATTACGATATCGGCGCCATCGGTGGTGACTGTGCCTGCGAAAGCCTGGGCGGAAACGGCCAGTGCCAGGGCAGTGGCGGCGTAACCGGCGAAGTGCTTACGGATCATCGAAGATTCCCCTTAATGGTATTTGCGTTGAACACGCCGAGTGCCTGGCTGCTGCGCGCCCCCCAAGGACTCGCACAGGCCGTTCTGGCGGCCCCCGTTTGTGTTGCTGGGAATCTTGGCGAGGGGTTATTTCAGATCGGTTGCTCGTAGATAAAACTTTTATTACAAAGGAACTTTTGATTTCCTTATGGCATAAAGGTGCCAAGCCACGGCTTCCTAGGCTTGCAGGCACTTTCTGAAGTCCGCTTTGCCGGTATGCTGTCGTCTTCCGCCGAAAGACCTTCTCCGCTCAGGCTTTCCCATGCACGAACTGCAACCCCTGATTCAGCAGCACGGCCTCACCCTGCTGTTCTTCAACGTACTGCTGGAGCAGTTGGGCCTGCCGATTCCGGCCTACCCGGCGCTGATCGTCGCCGGCGCACTGGCCCTGCAAGGCAGCGGCGTTCCCTTGGGCCAGGCACTGGCAGTGGCCGTATGCGCCTGCCTGATCGCCGACCTGATCTGGTTCTGCGCCGGCCGGCGCTACGGCGGATTCATGCTGCGCAGCGTGTGCAAGGTTTCGCTGTCGCCTGACAGTTGCATCCGCCAGAGCCAGAGCCTGTACCTGCGCATCGGTCCGCGGGCGCTGCTGATCTCGCGCTTCCTCCCCGGTGCCAGCGCGCTGACCACCACCATGGCCGGCATGACCCGCACGCCACTGCCGCGCTTTCTCGCCTATGACTGCGCAGGAGCGGCGCTATGGGCCGGTTCGGCGCTGATGCTCGGGAGCATCTTCAGCAGTGCCGTGGACCGCATCCTCGGCTTGCTCACCGAATACGCGAGCGTTGGTGTCGCAGCGCTACTGGGCGCCTTCGCGCTGTTCATCGCCTGGAAGCTCTGGCAGCGCTTCAGCTTGCTCAAGCGCACTGCGCGGATTCCACGCATCAGCGTCGACGAATTGCGTGCACGGCTGGACGCCGGCGAGCCGCCGCTGATTCTCGACGTACGCGCGCAGTTCGATGACGAGGCGATCCCCGGCTCCATCGCCTTCAGCCTGGACGGTGCGCTGGACGAGCTGCGCGGCAGCCTGGAGGACAAGGACGTGGTGATCTATTGCGCCTGCCCCCACGAGCTTTCCGCAGCGATGCTGGCGGAGCGGCTGCAGGCCTTCGGACACCCGCGTACGTGGGCGCTGTCGGGCGGATTGGATGCTTGGCGGGCACAGATTCCGACGTAGGTCTGAAACCTGGCGTAGGAGCGGACTCCGTCCGCGATGGGCATCCGTCGTGAAGAAATCGCGGATAAATCCGCTCCTACGCCAATCGCCAGCATAGGAGTGAGCCAACGTTCAGCGCCGCGCGCTGTCCCGGCGAAGCTCGGCGAGATGGTCAGCCAGGCGCTCCGAGTCCGGGCGAGGCGGTTCTGGTAGCAGGCGCAGGGTCGCCTGGGTCAGACGCATCTGCCGCAGATAGCGCCGGCAGTGGCGGCACAGCAGCAGGTGCCGGCGCAGTGCCAGCTTTTCCCGCCAGCCCAGTTGCTCGTCCAGCAGGTCGCTCGAGCGCGCCACCAGTTCCTTGCAGGTCAGCATTCCCCGGTCTCCTCGAAGTGCTCCACGGTGGCGAACACCTTCAGCCGCGCGCGATGCAGCAGCACCCTGACATTGGAGAGCGAAACTTCCAGCAGATTACAGATCTCTTCCAACTCCAGCCCTTGGCGTTCGCGCAGCAGCAACACGCTGCGCTGCAGTTCGGAGAGGCTGAGCAAGGTCTTTTCCAGACACTGGCGCAGTTCGTCCTCGGCCAGCAGGGCCTCTGGCGAGTCCTCGTGCCAGGCCAGCGGCGCCGGGCTCCAGTGGCCGTCGGCGGCGAAGCGGGTTTCGTCGATGCTGCCGTGGGGGGCGGGCAGATCGTCCAGCGATACGTCCCGACGGACCTTGCGCAGGAGGGATTTGGCGGTATTGGCGGTGATGGTCAGCAGCCAGGTCTTGAGGCTGGAACGCCCCTGGAAGCCATCCAGGTTGCGCACGGCGGCGAGCCAGGCGTCCTGCACCACTTCGTCGGCATGGGCTGCACCGACGATGGCGATGGCCACGGCGCGCATCGCACCCTGGTAGGTGGCTACCAGGGTGCGGAAGGCCTGCTGGTCGCCGGCCAGCAGGCGCGACAACAGCTCGCTGTCGTCGACGGGCACGATCAGCGCTTGCGCAGGATCACGCTGCCGATGGAGTAGCCGGCGCCGAAGGAGCTCAGCACGCCGATGGAGCCGGCGGGCAGGTCGTCCTGGTACTTGTGCAGGGCGATGACCGAACCGGCCGAGCTGGTGTTGGCGTAGGTGTCGAGAATCACCGGCGCTTCGTGCGCCTCGGCGTCGCGGCCGAGCAGCTTGCGGGTGATCAGCAGGTTCATGTTCAGGTTGGCCTGGTGCAGCCAGAAGCGCTTCACGTCGCTGACCGGGATGTCGTTTTGCGCCAGATGTTCGCCGATCAGCTCGGCCACCATCGGGCAGACGTCCTTGAACACCTTGCGGCCTTCCTGCACGAACAGTTTGTCGCGGTTGCCGATGCCCTCTTCCGCCGCGCGGTTGAGGAAGCCGAAGTTGTTGCGGATGTTGTTGGAGAACTGGGTCAGCAGCTTGGTGCTCACCACGTCGAACTGGTGCTTGGAGGTCGCCTGGTCGGCGCGCTCGATGACCACGGCGGTAGCGGCGTCGCCAAAGATGAAGTGGCTGTCGCGATCGCGGAAATTCAGGTGGCCGGTGCAGATTTCCGGGTTGACCATCAGGATGGCGCGGGCCTGGCCCAGTTGCACGCTGTTGACTGCGGCCTGGATGCCAAAGGTAGCCGAGGAGCAGGCGACGTTCATGTCGTAGCCGAAGCCCTGAATACCGAGGGCGGCCTGCACTTCGATGGCCACCGCCGGGTAGGCGCGCTGCAGGTTGGAGCAGGCGACGATCACCCCGTCGATGTCCTCGGGCTTGCGACCGGCGCGCTCCAGGGCCTGTTTGGCAGCGGCGGAAGCCATCTCGCAGAGGATGCCCCAGTCGTCGTTGGAGCGCTCCGGAATGCGTGGCGCCATGCGCTGCGGATCGAGGATGCCTTCCTTGTTCACCACGAAGCGGCTCTTGATGCCGGAAGCCTTCTCGATGAACGCCGAGCTGGACTCGGAGAGAGCTTCCACTTCGCCCTTGGCGATAGCGTCAGCGTGCTGGTCGTTGTAGCTGCGGACGTAGGCGTTGAAGGATTCCACCAGTTCATCGTTGGAGATGCTGAACGGCGGGGTATACAGGCCGGTTCCGCTGATCACGACTTTATGCACGGTCAATCCTCTTCAATTCTCAAAGCCGCCGGGCCGGGCGGCTGGGTTAGGCATCAAGGTGCCCGCACACTGGCCGGCACTGAATATTCTTGGGCTTTCGCGCTGGGCGCGAAGGCTGCGGGGTGGCGTCCCCTGCAACCGGGCAGTTTGCCATCCCGCGCGGCGAGCGGCACATCTGGCCGCCCGGCGGCTCGCGGTAACACCGCAGGTGCAACCACTGACCGCCGATTATGCTGCAATTTTCGCCGAAAAGCCGCCGTACGAAGGCGGCATTTGCGCAAGTTTACGGACGCGAATCACGCCACACCTGCCCTGAAGCAACGGATTGAAATTTTTCACCGGCACCATAGGCACAGTGTTGGCGCGCTGTAGCGCGCTACTCCTTATCCTTCAGTGCATTCCCGACTTTGCCAAGGAGACTTCAGGATGAGCGCCGAAAACCGACCGGAAATGGATGAACAGACCCTGGAGTTCGCCAACCAGGTAATCGACCTCGCACGCCAGGGTGATACCGAGCGCCTGGCCAACCTGCTGAGCCAGGGCCTGCCGGCCAACCTGCGCAACCACAAGGGCGACAGCCTGCTGATGCTGGCCAGCTACTACGGTCATCACGACACCGTCGGCGTGCTGCTCGATCACGGTGCCGACCCGGACCTACGCAACAACGCCGGGCAAACGCCACTGGCCGGCGCCGCCTTCAAGGGTGATCTGGAGATGGTGCGCCTGCTGCTCAGCCATGGCGCCCAGGTGGAAGGCGCCTCGCCGGATGGCAAGACTGCGCTGATGATGGCGGCGATGTTCAATCGCCCGGAGATCGTCCGCTGCCTGCTGGAACACGGCGCCAACCGCGATGCGCGTGACGCCAGCGGCCTGACCCCGCTGGCCGCGGCGAAGATGATGGGAGCGGCCGATACCCTGGCGCTGCTCGAAGCGGCCTGAGTCAGTCGATGCGCACGTGCTCGGCGAGGAAGTCGAGCACCGCCCGCACCCGCGCCGGAAGATGCCCGGGCTTGCCGAGGTAAAGCGCATGCATCGGCTTGCGGTCGCCGGGATTGAAGTCCCCTAGCACCTCCACCAGCCGCCCGGCGGCGATGTCCTCGCGCACCTGGAATTCCGCCAGCCGCGCCAACCCCAGGCCTGCCAATGCCAGATGGCGCACGCTGTCGCCATCACTGGCCTGCACATTACCGCTCGGCTCGGCTTCCTGCAGCGGCTTGCCAAGGAACGGCCAGTCCGGCTCGATGCGCCGGTAGCTGAACCCCACGCAGTTGTGCCCGCCCAGCTCACGCGGATGCTGCGGCGTGCCGTGCCGCCCGAGATACTCGGGAGCGGCGACTATCTTGTGCCCGGATTCCCCCAGCGAACGCGCCACCAGCCGCGAGTCCCGCAGCGGGCCGCTGCGCAAGGCGACGTCGGCGCGCACCTCCAGCAGGTCCACCACCTCATCGGTCAGTTGCAGGTCGAGGTTGACGCCGGGGAAGCGCTCGAAGAACAGCGGCAGCGCCGGAATCAGGAACTGCCGGCCGACGGGCAGGTTGCAGCTGATCCGTACTCTGCCCTGCGGCTCGGCGCTGGCCGAGGCTTCGCGTTCGGCTTCGTCGAGATCGGAGAGGATGCGCAGGCTGCGTTCGTAAAACGCCGCGCCTTCCGCCGTGAGCTGCTGGCGCCGGGTGGAGCGGTTGAACAGCCGCGCGCCGAGGCGATCCTCCAGGCGTGCCACCAGCTTGCTGATTGCCGAAGGCGTCATCCCGCACTGCTGCGCGGCAGCGGTGAAACCACCGGTTTCCACCACGCGGATGAAGACTTCCATTTCGCCGAAGCGGTTGACGTCAGGTCGCGCCATGTTGAATTCAATTCACAGGTGATTTGCTTATGAGCAGTCTATATCAGCAATACGCACGGGGATAAGGTGGCGCCATTCTTCACTCTTTATGCAAATCAGCCTGGGAGAGCCACCGTGCCCATTGCCTTGTACGCCTTGACCGCCGGTGCCTTTGGCATCGGCGTTACCGAATTCGTGATCATGGGATTGTTGCTGGAGGTCGGCCATGACTTCGGTGTGTCCATCTCCGCCGCCGGCCTGCTGATCTCCGGCTACGCCCTGGGCGTGGTGCTCGGCGCGCCGCTGCTCACCGCCCTCACCGCGCGCTGGCCGCAACGGCGTACGCTGCTCGGGCTGATGGTGATCTTCACCCTCGGCAACCTGGCCTGTGCCCTGGCACCGGACTACGCCACGCTGATGGCGGCGCGGGTGCTGACCTCGTTCGCTCACGGCACCTTCTTCGGCGTCGGCTCGGTGGTCGCCACCAGCCTGGTGCCGGCCGAACGCCGCGCCTCGGCCATCGCCCTGATGTTCACCGGCCTCACCGTCGCCACCATTCTTGGTGTGCCGCTGGGCACCTGGCTCGGCCAACTCTATGGCTGGCGTGCGGCCTTCTGGGTGGTGACCGGCATCGGTCTGTTAGCCCTGGCGATCCTGGCGATCTACCTGCCGCGCAACGGCGCACCACCGGCCGCCGGCAACCTGCGCGACGACTTCCGCGTGCTGAAGCGCCCGGCCGTACTGCTCGGCCTGCTGACCACCGTGCTCGGCTTCGGCGGCGTGTTCACCGTGTTCAGCTATGTCTCGCCGCTGCTGACTCGCCTCGCCGGTTTCTCCGAAAGCGCGGTGTCGCCGGTGCTGCTGGTGTTCGGCGGCGGCCTGGTGCTGGGCAACCTGTTGGGCGGCAAACTGGCAGACCGTCGGCTGCTGCCCGCTCTACTCGGCAGCCTGGTGGCACTGGCGGTGGTCATGGGGCTGATGAGCTTCGCACTGGAGAATCAGGTTGCGGTTGTCATTTTCATCGCCCTGCTCGGCGCCGCCGGTTTCGCCACCGTGCCACCGCTGCAGATGTGGGTGCTGGAGAAGGCCCACGGCGCCGGCCAGAGCGTGGCGGCAAGCTTCAACATCGCCGCGTTCAACCTGGGTAATGCGCTGGGTGCCTGGCTGGGCGGCATAACCATCGACCACGGCCCCGGCCTCGCCGCGCTGCCCTGGGTCGGTGCGCTGCTGCCTGCGGCAGCCATCGCCACAGCGCTGATCTGCCTGCGCCTGGAACGCGAACCGGCAATGCCGGCGGCAACCGTCCAGCAGGCCCGGTGAACGATCGGCGAAACCGTACTGTCGAGGATAGGGGCGCGCACTGTCGCGCCCCTTTTCTTTTATCCACAGACGGAGGGCTCGCCCACCCATGCTGGTTTCGCTTCAGGCACTGCGGGCACTGGCCGCCTGGCTGGTGGTGTTCCATCACTTCATGCAGGTGTTCTTCGATTTCCGCGCCGACAGCCTCGGCGGCAAACTGCTCTCCACCCGCGGCCAGGTCGGGGTGGATATCTTCTTCGTCCTCAGCGGCTTCGTGATTCATCTTTCCAGCGCCGGCAGGCCGATTTCACCCGTGACCTTCCTGGTCCAACGCCTGGCCCGCGTCGCCCCTGCCTATTGGCTGTACACGGCAATCACCGCACTGATCATCTACGCCTTTGCCGACGTGATGCCGATCTACGGTGTCGGCGGCAAATCACTGCTGCTCTCGCTGCTGTTCATCCCCAGCGAAAACCCCGGCGGCTTCGGGCTGTATCCGGTGCTGCCGGTAGGCTGGACGCTGAACTTCGAGATGCTCTTCTACGGTCTGTTCGCGCTCTCCTTCCTGGTGGCCGAACGCTGGCGGCCCTGGCTGGTGACCGCATTGGTGCTGCTGGTGGCGCAGGTGCTGGCGCGCGAGCCGTGGCTCAGCAACTTCTACCGCAACCCGATCATCTTCGAGTTCCTGCTCGGCCTTGCACTCGCGGCGCTGTACCGGCGCGGCTGGCTGAACTGGCCGCGCCCGCTGGCACTGCTGATGGCCGCCGGAGCAGTGACGACCCTCTTGCTGTTCCCGGCCGACCATCCATGGCGACTGCTGACCTGGGGCCTGCCTGCCGCCGCGCTGCTGGCCGCGTGCGTGGCGCTGGAGCCGCTGTTCGAGCGCAACCGGGTGTTGCACGCGCTGGGCGACTGGTCCTACTCGGTGTATCTGCTGCACGTGATCGTGCTCTGGCTCGCCGCCTACTGGCTGCATGAGCGACTGGGCCTGACGCCGTACCAGACGCTGATCTTCAGCGTGCCGGCTATCCTGCTGCTCTCCTGGCTGAGCTATGAATGGGTGGAACGCAAGATGGCCCGCCAGCTGCGCACGGCTTATGCGCGCATCGCCGAGCCGCTGGCGGCCAGGCGTGCTCAGACCGGGTCGCTGTAGACCAGCCGATTGCGCCCCTCGGCCTTGCCGCGATACAGGCGGCGGTCGGTGCAGCGGTAGAGCTCGTCCGCATCCAGGCCATCGCCGGGCCATTCGGCAAGGCCGAATGTGGCGGAAATCGGGATGCGTTGGCCGTGGTACATCAACGGTCCCTCGTCGATCTCTCGGCGCAGGGACTCCACCAGCGGCTTGGCGTCGAAGCGGTCGGTGAAGGGCAGCAGCAGGCCGAACTCCTCGCCGCCCAGCCGGCCGATCAAGTCAGTGGCGCGCAGGCGGTGGCGCAGGCGGTTGCACAGATGCTGCAGTGCCTTGTCCCCGGCATCGTGGCCCCATTGGTCGTTGATGCTCTTGAAGTGATCGACATCCAGTACCACCAGCACCAGCCGCGTCTCGTAGCGCGCCGCCTCCTGGATGCAACGGCGCAAGGTGCGCTGAAAGCTCTCGCGGCTGGCCACGCCGGTCAGCGCGTCGGTCAGCGCCAAGTGCCGCAGTTGCTTGTAGGCGGCGGCGCGGCGCTCTTCGTAGACGTGCATGAAGGCGATCACCAGCACGCCGCAGAAGACCCCGTTGCCGATGTCGATCAACCCCGGCGCGTCCAGCCGGACCTGGTTGGCGTGCAGGTACATCACCGTGGCGATCAGCATGAAGGGCACGGCGAGCAGGAAGCCGCGCACTTTTCCCAGGAGCAGATAGGCCATCACCGGCATCAGGTAGACCCAGACGAAGGCCGTCGCCGAAGCGTTGGGCATGACGATGATGTAGAGGATGAAGCAGAAGGTCGGCAGCAGGTAGGCGATGATCCACGGCACCAGGCGCGTGACCCGCTTGAGCCGCTGGGTGGCCCACAGCAGCAGGCCACAGGTGATCAACTCGGCCCCGGCCAGCCAGTAGTTACCGGCGAAGAACTGGAGAATCGAAAACAACCCCAGAGTCGCGCCGGTACAGGTGAAGATCAGCCGCATCAGCAGACGATGGTCTGCTTCCTCCAGGCCGGTCGGTCCGGCGCTGGACTCGAACAGGTGGTCGGGATCGCTGTTGCGGTGCATCGCCCTGCTCCTTGGCTCGACCGCCCGGCGGTTCGGCCGAAATGGCGGCATCCGGGCACTCCAGCCCGACTCAGGTTTTCTGAAGACTACTCCAATTTCCCACAACGCGTAGCCAAGCCGACGGAAACCGGTCGGATGGGCTAGCCTAGGCTGCATTGTCCATGGAGGAAGTCTATGCGTTCGATCCTTGCCGTCCTGTCCGTGCTCGCCATTTCCACAGGGGTGTTGTCCGGCTGTGCCTCGTACCAGAGCGATGAAGTCCACCCCGTCCCCACCGACCGCCTGCTGGCCTACCAGCAGCCGGGCAAGGACAGCGTCAAGGTCGACGTCACCCGTGACGTGGGCTACATCGGCGGCGGCTGCTATGTCGCCCTCACCATCGACCATGAAATCGCGGCGCGGATCGGCAAGGGCGAGTCGGCCAGCTTCCACGTGCCGGCGGGCAAGCACGTGGTCGGCATCATCGGCGACAAGGACGGCGAAGGCCTGTGCAGCAAGGCCATGCTGCGCCGCGAACTGCTCGTGCCGCTGATCCCCGGTGGCGACAACACCTTCCGCATCGTCAGCGACAACCGTACCGGTTTCGACATCAAGCCGGCTGTCGAGTAAGCCCGACCGCGCAGGTGCGCCTCAGCCGTTCAGTCGGGCGACGAGGCGCGCCTGCAGCTTCTCCAGCTCTCCTGCGTCGGCCTTGTTCGCCGCATGGATGCCCAGGCCCTCGCCGGCATAGCGCGGAACGATGTGCACGTGGATGTGGAACACCGTCTGACCGGCCGGCGCACCGTTGAACTGGGCGACCTGCACACCATCGGGGTTGAGTTCTTCGACGATCACGCCGGTCAGCCGCTGCACCACGCGCATCACCTTGGCCAGTGCATCGGGGTCGACTTCGAGAATGTTGCGCGCCGGGGAATTCTTCGGGATCACCAGGGCATGGCCGTAGGATTGCGGGAACAGATCGAGGAAGGCGAGCACGTCGTCGTCCTCGTAGAGCTTGTAGCAGGGTGCCTCGCCACGAATGATCTGGGCGAAGATGTTCTGCGGATCGTAGCTGCCTTGCAGGCTCATGGTGGGCTCCTTGTCTATCGACCGCGACGGGTCCGGTGGCGTGACTCTGGGCCCGCACCATACCGGTTTGTCGCGCGCGGGTCATGACCGTCGACGCGCGGAGGTCTATCCTGAGGCCTTTCGCTGCTTTTCCTCAGTCACCTGACCGGAGTATGCATGTCAGACCTTTCCGCGTTCCCCATCACCCGCAAATGGCCCGCCGAACACCCTGACCGCCTGCAGCTGTATTCGCTGCCCACGCCCAACGGCGTGAAGGTCTCGATCATGCTCGAAGAGCTCGGCCTGCCTTACGAGCCGCACCTGGTCAGCTTCGAGCGCAACGACCAGATGAGCCCGGAATTCCTTTCGCTGAACCCGAACAACAAGATCCCGGCGATCCTCGACCCCAACGGTCCGGACGGCAAACCGCTGGCGCTGTTCGAGTCCGGCGCGATTCTGGTCTACCTCGCCGACAAGACCGACTCGCTGCTCGCCCCCGGCGCCAGCGGCCGCTATGAAACCCTGCAGTGGCTGATGTTCCAGATGGGTGGGATCGGCCCGATGTTCGGCCAGATCGGCTTCTTCAACAAATTCGCCGGCAAGGACTACGAGGACAAGCGCCCGCTGCAACGTTACGTGGACGAGGCGAAGCGCCTGCTGGCCGTACTCGACGGCCACCTGGAAGGACGCGACTGGATCATGGGCGAGCGCTACACCATTGCCGACATCGCCACCTTCCCGTGGATTCGCAACCTGGTTGGTTTCTACGAGGCGGGAGAACTGGTGGGCTTCGAGAACTTCCAGAATGTGAAGCGCGTACTGGAGCGTTTCCTCGCGCGACCGGCGGTGCAGCGTGGGCTGAATATCCCGAAGCGCGATTGAATCTGTTGCGTAGGAGCGAGCTTGCTCGCGAACCCGCCCAGCTTCAGATCCGCCGGGAAACGGTCCGCGAGCAAGCTCGCTCCTACAGGGAATCCAGCGTCAGGCCTCGACCTGGCTCCACTGCTTCGACAGGCGCTTGTCCGACACCGGTAGCTTCGTCCCCAACTGCTGGGCGAACAGCGAGACGCGGTACTCCTCCAGCATCCAGCGGTACGCCACCAGTTCCGGGTCGCGCTTGCCTTCCTGGGCATGCTTGGCCAGGCGCGCCGAATACTGTTCCCAGTAGCCGGCCATCTCGCCGCTCCACACGCGGTCGCGCTGCACCTGTCCGGCAACCTTGTCCAGGCGCTGTTCGATCGCCTTCAGGTAGCGCGGGTATTCCTTCAGCCATTCCAGCGGCGTGTCGCGCACGAAGCCGGGGTAGACCAGCTTGGCCAACTGCCCCTTCACGTCATTCAGCGGCACAGTCATGGCCAGGTCGACTTTGCCCTTGAAGCGCTTCTGCAGGCCGTGCCAGAGCTTGAGAATTTCCAGGGTCAGGCGGGCGATGCACTCGGCGTGCTCGGTCCAGGCGCCGCGCTTCTTCTCGGCCAGTGACGCAAGCCCGGCGCCGTCGCGCGGCAGATTGCTTTCACCTTCGAGAATGGCACTGTCCAGGCTGGCCAGCAGGATGTCTTCCACCAGCGATTCGACGCGGCCCAGCTCGCGGTAGAGCAGGCCCATGTCGGTCTGCCCCGGCAGCTTGCTGCGCAGGAACTTTGCCGGCTCGGCCAGCTGTTGCAGGAGCAGACGCTGCAGGGCGCGACGATGCTGGTATTCAGCCTCGGCCTGGGTCGGGAAGCGGTTCTCCTTGACCACGCCGGCTTCTTCCACCAGCGCCGGATAGACCGTCATCGACAGCCCGGCGACCTTCTGCTGGACCTTCTGCGCCACTTCGCCAAAGCCCTTGGCCTCCACCGGCTTCTGCTGCTTGTCCGCCTGCGGAATCGCCAACGCGGCCTGGCTGGCCTCGGCGAAGCGCGCGGTTAGCTCGGCAAGATCGCGGCCTTCGCCGAGGAACTTGCCCCGGGCGTCGACCACTTCGATGTTCATCCGCAGGTGGCTTTCCACCTGGGTTTCAGCTTCCGCCCAAGCCTCTTCCGACACGCGGCTGCCCGTCATGCGCTGCAGCTCGCGACCGAGGGATTCTGGGAGCGCGCCCTCGGCGAAGACCATCTTGCCCAGCGCGGCGCGGACGAAGTCCGGCACCGGCACAAAGTTCTTGCGGATCGCCTTGGGCAGGCTGCGTACCAATTCGATGCATTTGGCTTCCAACAGCCCCGGCACCAGCCATTCCAGGCGTTCGGCGGCCAACTGTGGCAGCAGCGGCGCCGGTACGCGCACGGTGACACCGTCACGCACGTGGCCCGGCTCGAAGTGATAGGTGAGCGGCAATTGCAGCTCGCCCAGTTGCAGGCGGTCCGGGTAGAGGCCGGCGGTGACTTCGCTGGCGTCACGGGCGAGGACATCCTCCTCGCGCATGATCAGCAGGTCCGGCTTCGCCTTGTGCTCGCGCTCGTACCATTTCTCGAAGCTGGCGGACTGGTAGATATCCGCCGGTAGGCGCTCGTCGTAGTAGGCGAACAGGGTTTCCTCGTCGGCGAGGATGTCGCGCCGGCGCGCCTTGGCTTCCAGCTCGTCGAGCTTCTCCAGCAACTGGCGGTTGGCCGACAGGCACTTGGCACGGCTGTTGATCGCGCCGCGCACCAGCGCCTCGCGGATGAACATCTCGCGGGATACCGGCGCATCGATCGGGCCGTAATGCACGGCGCGGCGGCCAATGATGATCAGGCCATACAGGGTGACCTGCTCGTAGGCCACCACCTGGCCACGGCGTTTTTCCCAGTGCGGTTCCAGGTAGTTCTTCTTCACCAGGTGACCGGCCAGCGGCTCCAGCCAGTCCGGCTCGATCTTCGCGACCATGCGGGCGAACAGCTTGGTGGTCTCCACCAGTTCGGCGGCCATGATCCACTGCGGCTTCTTGCGGCCGATCACGCTGGAGGGATGAATCCAGAAGCGCCGCTGACGCGCGCCGAGGTAGTCGCCCTCCTCCGCCTTCTGGCCGATCTGGCTGAGCAGGCCGGAGAGGATCGCCTTGTGTACGGCGGCGTAGTCGATGTCGCGCTGCTTCGCCTCCGGTTCAGTTCCCTTGTTGGAGCGAGCTTGCTCGCGAACGCTCTTCGAGTCTTTACCGACGCCCTTGTTGTCCTGGGACTTCGCAGCGTTGGGCTGTTCGCGAGCAAGCTCGCTCCTACCGGTGCCACGGTCCGGCTTCGTGAAGGGCAGCTGCAGCTCACGGCAGATCAGCGTCAGTTGACGGTGCGCATCGCGCCATTCGCGCAGGCGCAGGTAATTCAGGAAATTCTTCCGGCACCAGTTGCGCAGCGGGTTCGAACCCAGCGCCTGGCGCTGTTCTTCGAAGCCGCGCCAGAGGTTGATCAGCGCAGCAAAGTCCGAGTCAGGGTCCTTCCACTGCGCGTGGGCCTGGTCAGCGGCCTGTTGGCGATCCATCGGCCGCTCACGCGGGTCCTGCACGGACAGCGCGCTGGCCACCGTGAGCACTTCCGGCAGGCTGCCCAGTTGCGCCGCCTCCAGCAGCATGCGGCCCAGGCGTGGGTCGATAGGCAGGCGCGCCAGTTGGCGGCCCAGCGGCGTCAGCTGGCCCTCGCGGTTCACTGCCGAGAGTTCCTGCAGCAGGGTGAAGCCGTCGTTGATCGCCTTGCCATCCGGCGGCTCGATGAAGGGGAAGGCCTCGATGTCGCCCAGGCGCAGGTGGAGCATCTGCAGGATCACCGCCGCCAGGTTGGTACGCAGAATCTCCGGATCGGTGAAGGCCGGGCGACCGTTGAAATCTTCTTCGCTGTACAGGCGCACGCAGATGCCCGGTTCGACCCGGCCGCAACGGCCCTTGCGCTGGTTGGCGCTGGCTTGCGAGACGGCTTCGATGGGCAGGCGCTGGACCTTGGCGCGATAGCTGTAGCGGCTGATACGCGCTGTGCCGCTATCGATCACGTAGCGGATGCCCGGCACGGTCAGCGAGGTCTCGGCGACGTTGGTGGCGAGCACGATCTTGCGTCCCGGCATGGGCGCGAAGATCTTCTGCTGCTCGGCCGGCGTCAGGCGCGCATACAGCGGCAACACTTCGGTGTGGCGCAGGTTGGCCTTGCGCAGCATGTCGGCGGCATCGCGAATCTCGCGCTCGCCGGGGAGGAATACCAGCACGTCGCCGGGGCGCTTGCCGACTTCGCGCTCATGGGCGGCGATCTCGTCCAGCGCGCGAAGGATGCCCTGGTCCACGGAGAGGTCGTCGAACAGCGCCTCGCCGTCCTCGTCCACTTCCGCCGCCAGCGGGCGGTACCAGGTTTCCACCGGATAGGTGCGGCCCGAGACCTCGACGATCGGTGCGTCGCCGAAATGCTTGGAGAAACGCTCCAGGTCGATGGTCGCCGAGGTGATGATCAGCTTGAGGTCGGGCCGGCGCGGCAGCAGCGTCTTGAGGAAGCCGAGCAGGAAGTCGATGTTCAGGCTGCGCTCGTGGGCTTCGTCGACGATGATCGTGTCGTAGCGTTCGAGGTAGCGGTCATGCTGGGTCTCGGCCAGCAGGATGCCGTCGGTCATCAGCTTGATCAGCGTGTTTTCGTCGCTCTGGTCCTCGAAGCGCACCTGGTAGCCGACCAGCGAACCCAGTGGCGTGCCGATTTCCTCGGCAACGCGGGTCGCCACGCTGCGCGCAGCCAGCCGGCGCGGCTGGGTGTGGCCGATCAGACCGTGGGTGCCACGGCCCAGCTCCAGACAGATCTTCGGCAGCTGGGTGGTCTTGCCCGAGCCGGTCTCGCCGGCGATCACCACCACCTGGCTCTTTTCCAGCGCCGCCTTGATCTCGTCGCGCTTGGCGGCGATCGGCAGGCTGTCGTCGTAGCGGATCTTCGGGATGCTCGCGCGGCGCGCCTCGACCTTGGCGCAGGAGGCCTGGAAACGCTCGGCCCACTGGGCGAGCTTGGCTTCATCAGGCTGCTTACGCAGTTCGTGGAGCTGCCGGCGCAGGCGATGGCGGTCGCGGATCATCGCGTGATCCATGCGCTGCAGGAGCTGTTCGGGAGTCGGCGTGCTGTCTGTAGTCATCGGCTTCGCGGGCATCAGGCGGGAGCGGCGCGAGCAGGTGCGGGGCCGGTCCCTGAAGTGGGCTGTCATGGCGACAATGGGGGAATTGTCGCAAAAGACCGGCACGGGCCGCCACGCCGATTACATGGCGGCCCGGATTGGCGGGGCATTGCGCCCCGGCTCGGCTCAGCCCTGCTGGTGCTCGCGCAGCTTGGCCAGGGCGATGGCCAGGGCGGCGCCACCCAGGGTTTTGATCAGCGTGGGGTGCTGGGCGTAGAAGTGACCGATGCTTTCCACCACACCGGGATTGGCCTTTTCCGCCTGGGCGGCCATGGCTTCCACATCCGACGGACTCAACTGGCTGGCCTGCTCCGGGGTCACTTGCGTGGCGCCAGGTTGCAGCACCCTGCCCAGCCCGCCGCTCATCATCTGGCTGAGTAACGCGGGACCGGCAGCAGCCAGTAGCTGGTTCAGCATACCCGCGCGCTGTACATCGTTGGACTGCCCGAACAGCTGGCTCACCGTGTTGGCGAAAGGCGGCGTCTGATCGGAATGGAACATGGCGGCGAGGCTTTGCCCCAATACGCTGGCCGGCGCGTTATCAAGGTGCTCTTCGGAAACGGCACCCACTACCTGCTGCAACAACGAATCCATCAAGCTCATGGCGACTTCTCTCAGTTCTTTTTGACGAACAGCACGTGGTAGAAGACGAGCAGGACTATTGCGCCAATGACCGCGCCAATGAAGCCCGTGGACTCGCCGGGTTGGTAGATGTGCAAGGCCTGGCCCGCGAAGGTCGCCAGCAACGCGCCGGCAGTCCCCAGGGCTGCGGTAATGAAGAAGCCCAGGGAGTTGCTCCCGGGGGCCAGCCACCGCGCAACAAGCCCTGCAACGAAGCCGATACAGATCGTCCAGATAAGGTGCATGACGCTAAATCTCCGCAAGAGTGGAAAAGCGCGGCCGAGACTACGAGCGGCACAGGTGCGGAGATATCGGTGATTTCCGAAAAGCGCGACGGGGAATGGTTACTATCACCAGCGCCGTGGCGCCGGTGGATGATCTTGAAAGGATGCGGACTGGCGATTGCGCCTGTAGCCGAATCGGAGCGCCCCGCTGAGCGCTCCCGATCCGTCCACGCTGCGGCGCTGTCAGCTCAGATGCGGAACTGGCCCACCAGTTGCCGCAGGCGCTCGCCCAGGCCGTTCAACTCGGTCGCGGTGCGCGCGCCCTTGGCGGCGTCGTCCGCCACGCTGTCCACGCCACCAGCGATCTGGTGCACGCTGCGATTGATCTCTTCGGCCACAGCGGTCTGTTCTTCGGCGGCACTGGCGATCTGGGCGTTCATCGAATTGATGGTGCCGATCAGTTGGGCGATGGCGTCCAGCGACTGACCAGCCTGGTTGGCCTGGCCACGGGTGCGTTCCGCCATGTCGCTGGCACGCTGCATGGCGCTTACCGAGCCTTCCGTGGTGCCGCGCAGGCGATCGATCATCTGCTGGATTTCCCCGGTGCTCTGCTGGGTGCGGCTGGCCAAGGCGCGGACTTCGTCGGCGACCACGGCGAAACCACGCCCGGCCTCGCCGGCACGGGCCGCTTCAATGGCGGCGTTGAGCGCCAGCAGGTTGGTCTGCTCGGCGATGGAGCGAATCACTTCCAGTACGCCGACGATGCCCTGCACGTCCTGACGCAGGGTGTCGAGGGAGTCGCTGCTGCTGCGCACCTCGCCCACCAGGTCGTTGATCTGCGAGACGCACAGGTCCACTTCGCGCTTGGCTGCCTGGCCTTCGCGGTCGGTCTGCTGGGCGGCATCGGCCGCCTGCTGTGCACTGCGCGCGACCTCCTGGGCGGCGGCGGTCATCTCGTTGATGGCGGTGGCAACCTGGTCGGTCTCGTGGCGCTGCCCGTCCATTGCGCGCTCGGAGCGCTGCGCCTGCTGGGCCACGTCGCCCACCAGACCCGACAACTGGTTCGTGGTGCCGGCGACCTGCTGCACCAGTACATGGATCTTCTCGACGAAACGATTGAACGAACCCGCCAGTTCGCCCAACTCGTCATGGCGGCCCAAGTTCAGGCGATGAGTCAGGTTGCCGTCACCGGCGGCCATGTCGTCGAGATTGTCGCGTACCTGCACGATGGGCTGGACGATGGTGCGGCTGAACAGCCCGGCAAGCAGGCCGATCACCACCACCAGCGCCAGCGCGGAGCCGCCCATGAGCAGCAGCAGGTTGTCGATCTTGGCATCGAAAGCGGCGCCGGCTTCCTTCACTTCGCGCTCGACATCATCGAGGTTCAGCGAGGTGCCGAACACCAGGTTCCACTTGGGCAGGAAGTGGGCGTAGCCGATCTTCGGCACGATGGCGTTGCCGCCGGGCAGGGTGAAGCTGTAGCGCACGTAGTGCTGACCGCTCTGCCCCGCCGCCACCAGTTCGCGGATGGCATAGACACCATTGGGGTCGCGATAGCCGCTGAATTCCTCGCCCAGACGCTCGTCGCTGGTGCCCTGGAAGACGCGCACGGAGCGAGTGTCATAGCCCCAGAAGTAGCCGCCCTTGCCGTATTCGAGGCGCTTGAGGATCGCGATGCCCTGCTCGCGCGCCTGGGCATCGCCCTGCGTCGCGGCCTGATAGACCGGGCCGACGGCAGCCAGCGCCACATCGACGAAATTCTTCAGCTGAGCTTCACGGTCCTGGGTGAGGTTCTCGCGGATCTGCGCTTCCTGCTGGCTCGCCAGTTGCTTCAAGGCGATGGTGGAAATAGCGCACAGCAGCAGAGTGAGGAGCAGGATCGGCACGATGGCCAGGAGCAGGACCTTGGCGCGCAAACGGAGGGCAGTGTTCAAGGCGTTCACCTCAAGCGGATAAGGGACATGGCTTCCTTGCCCCATCAAAAAACCCGCCTTGCGGCGGGTTTCTTGTATATCGGCTTAAGCCCTGATCTTCTTGAGCTCTTCGTCGCGCAATTCGCGGCGCAGGATCTTGCCGACGTTGGTGGTCGGCAGGCTGTCGCGGAACTCCACGGACTTGGGACGCTTGTAGCCGGTGAGGTTGTCGTGCATGTGCTGCATGACTTGCTCCTTGGTCAGGGTGACGCCCGGCTTGGACACCACGAAGACCTTGATCGCCTCGCCGGACTTCTCGTCCGGGATGCCGATGGCGGCGCACTGCAGCACGCCCGGCAAGGTGGCGAGCACGTCTTCCAGCTCGTTGGGGTACACGTTGAAGCCCGACACCAGGATCATGTCCTTCTTGCGGTCGACGATACGCATGTAGCCGTCTTCCTGGATGATCGCGATGTCGCCGGTACGCAGCCAGCCGTCCTTGTCGAGGATCTCGTCGGTGGCTTCCTGGCGCTGCCAGTAGCCCTTCATCACCTGCGGGCCCTTGACGCACAGCTCGCCACGCTCGCCCAGCGGCAGGTCCTGGCCGTCATCGCTGATGACCTTGCACTGGGTCGACGGAACCGGGATGCCGATGGTGCCGATCTGAATGTTCTGGAACGGGTTCACCGACACCACCGGGCTGGTTTCGGTCATGCCGTAACCTTCGCAGATGGCGCAGCCGGTGACGTCCTTCCAGCGCTCGGCAGCAGCCTGTTGCAGCGCCATGCCGCCGGAGAGGGTCAGCTTCAGCGCGGAGAAGTCCAGCTTGCGGAAGCCTTCGTTGTTGCACAGGCCGACGAACAGGGTGTTCAGGCCGACGAAGCCGGTGAACTTCCACTGCGACAGTTCCTTGACCATGCTGGCCAGGTCGCGCGGGTTGGTCACCAGGATGTTGTGGTTGCCGGTGAGCATCATCGCCATGCAATGGAAGGTGAAGGCGTAGATGTGGTACAGCGGCAGCGGGGTGATGAGGATCTCGCAACCTTCATTGAGGTTGGCACCCATCAGCGCCTTGCACTGCAGCATATTGGCGACCAGGTTGCGGTGGGTCAGCATCGCGCCCTTGGCCACGCCGGTGGTGCCGCCGGTGTATTGCAGCACGGCAACGTCGTCGTTGTGCGGCGAGACTTCCTTCACCGCCTTGCCACGGCCCTTGGCCAGGACGTCGGTGAGCTTCTGCGCATTGGGGATGGTGTAGGCCGGGACCATCTTCTTGATGTTCTTGACCACGAAATTGACGATGAAGCGCTTGAGCGGCGGCAGCATGTCACCCACTTCGGTGACGATGACGTTGCGGATACCGGTCTTGGGCAGCACTTCCTCGGCCAGGTGCGCCATGTTCGCCAGGCACACCAGCGCCTTGGCGCCGGAGTCATTGAACTGGTGCTCCATTTCCCGCGCGGTGTACAGCGGGTTGGTGTTGACCACGACCAGGCCGGCGCGCATGGCGCCGAAGACCACGACCGGGTACTGGAGCACGTTGGGCAGCTGCACGGCAATGCGGTCGCCGGGCTTGAGATCAGTGTTCTGTTGCAGGTAGGCGGCGAAGTCCCCGGAGAGCTTGTACATCTCGCCGTAGGTCAGGGTCTTGCCCAGGTTGCTGAAGGCAGGCTTGTCTGCAAAACGTTGGCAGGATTCTTTGAGTACCGCGAGGATGTTCGGGTACTGGTCAGCGTTGATCTCGGCAGCGATCCCCACTGGGTATTTGTCCTTCCAGAAATTGTCGGTCATGGAAGCCCACTCCTAAGCAACAGCTCATCTTTACCGCGTTCGCGGTTCTTTGTTGTGTTTATGTCGCTTTCCCCTGCTCGGGGAGCGAAAAGCGGGCCGAGATTATCAGCTTTGGGAAACAGCGACCAGCACCAAACACAGCCTCGTCCGTAAGAAAAATGACCAGAGACAGGCTTTTCGGTCACTAACCTTCCTTTCGTCGGAAAGGCCCGTCCCAGAAGGCTCGCAGCCTTGTTGGATTGTCTGACAAAGTAGATTTCAGGGAAATGAAACCGGAAAAAGGATGGGGGCTCTGGGTCAGATCTGTCCCGTTACTGGGAAGATTCGTCCGCGTTCGATTGGGCGGTTTCGGGGAGGTCCATCGTTGCGAAGCCTTCAGTGATCTACCTCAACATAAGCCGGTTGCGGATACCGCAAAGTGCTTCTGCACTCTCCTGGAGAACCCTCATGTTTCCTGAATTCCGTGAAAAGATTACCCGCCTCAAAGCCGAAGACCCGCATTTCGCCAAGCTCTTCCATAGCCACAACGATCTCGACCAGGAGATCAAGAACATGGAAGCCGGCATCACTCCCGCCTCGCACGACACCATCGAAACACTGAAGAAGCAGAAGCTGCAGCTCAAGGACGATCTCTACGAGATCCTGCGCAAAAAGGACGGCTGCTGCGGCGGCTGTGGTGGTTGATCGGCCCTGGCCGTCTACCCGCCAAAAATAAAAAGGGGCTGATCCTGGATCAGCCCCTTTTTCATTCACGCTGGCGTCAGGCGGTTTCGCGCAACTCCCGGCGCAGGATCTTGCCTACCGGAGTCATCGGCAGGGCGTCCTTGAGCACGATGTGCTTGGGCACCTTGTAGCCGGTGAAGTTTTCCTTGCAGTAGGCCTTGAGCTCTTCGACGGTCACGCCGCCTTCGCGGGCGACGACGAACAGCTTCACCGCCTCGCCGGATTTCTCGTCCGGCACGCCGACCGCCGCGCAGTTGGCGACTTTCGGGTGGGCCATGACCACGTCCTCGATCTCGTTGGGGTAGACGTTGAAGCCGGAGACGATGATCAGGTCCTTCTTGCGGTCGACGATGCGGGTGAAACCGTCCGGGTCGATCACCGCGATATCACCGGTGCGCAGCCAACCTTCGGCGTCCAGCACCTCGGCGGTGGCGTCCGGGCGCTGCCAATAGCCTTTCATCACCTGCGGGCCCTTCACGCACAGCTCGCCACGCTCGCCCAGGCCGACGTCGTTGCCGTCGTCGTCGATGACTTTCAGCGCGGTGCCCGGCACCGGCAGGCCGACAGTGCCCAGACGCGCCGCATCACCGTAGGGGTTGGTGCTGACCACCGGGGACGTTTCAGTCAGGCCGTAACCTTCCACCACAGTACAGCCGGTCATCGCCTTCCAGCGCTCGGCGGTGGCGGTGACCAGCGCAGTGCCGCCGGAGTTGGTGACCTTCAGGTTGGAGAAGTCCAGTTCCTTGAATTCCGGGCGATCCATCAGGGCGACGAACAGGGTATTCAGGCCCAGCAGCGCGGAGAAGCGCCACTTCTTCAACTCCTTGATGAAGCCGGGGATGTCACGCGGGTTGCTGATCAGCACGTTGTGGTTGCCGTTCACCATCATGCACATGCAATTCGCGGTGAAGGCATAGATGTGGTACAGCGGCAGCGGCGCGATCATGACCTCGTTGCCGACCTGCATCAGCGGCTTGCCGTCCGGGCCGTGCTGCTGCAGGCAGGCGTGCACCTGCTGCATGTTGGCGACCAGGTTGCCGTGGGTGAGCATGGCGCCCTTGGCCACGCCGGTGGTGCCGCCGGTGTACTGCAGCACCGCGATGTCTTCCAGGCCGACCTTGACCGGCTGCAGGCCATGGCCGCGCCCCTGGCGCAGGGCCGATTTGAAGGAGACGGCCTGGGGCAGGTTGTACTCCGGCACCATCTTCTTCACGTGCTTGACCACGGTGTTGACCAGCAGGCCCTTGAGCGCGGGCTGCAGGTCGCCCATCTGCGCCTCGATCAGGTATTCGATGCCGGTATCGGGCAGCACTTCCTGCACCAGCTTGCCGAACAGGTTCACGTAGACCAGCGCGCGGGCGCCGGAATCCTTGAACTGGTGGCGCATTTCGCGAGCGGTGTAGAGCGGGTTGGTGTTGACCACGATGAGGCCGGCGCGCAGGGCGCCGAACACGGCGATGGGGTATTGCAGGATGTTCGGCATCTGCACGGCGATGCGGTCGCCGGGCTTCAGGTCGGTGTGCTTCTGCAGGTAGGCGCCGAAGGCGGCGGACAGGCGATCCAGCTCGGCGTAGGTCAGGGCCACGCCCATGTTGCTGAAGGCCGGACGGTCGGCGAATTTCTTGCAGGAGCGCTCGAAGACTTCCACCACCGATTTGTAGGCGGTCAGGTCAATGTCGCTGGGCACGCCGGCCGGGCGTTTGTCGTTCCAGAAATCAGGTTGCATTTATTCTTGTCCTCATACCTGAGCGAAACCGAACCGTCATTGCGGTCATTCGACGGAAGCTAGCAGTTCCTTTGGTCATCGCAAAGACTCCAGGCGGCGTCATAGACTGCGTGAATCTTGCGCCACCATCCCGGCGTGGCGCGGGATAGAGCCGACGACCGCCTAGGACGGGCCTTACACGACATCGGCCAGGTGCTGTCAGCAATCCATACAGAAGATGTCCCGGCGTGGCAGAATCGCCCCGTCCGGCCCGCTCCATGGCCCCATTCCAATAAGAATCGACGAACAAGAAACAGGATGGACCCCATGCCCTACGCCGCCTACTGGCTCCCCGCCAGCGACGAGACACCGCTCTATACCCGCCACTGGGCGCCGGAAGGCCCGTCCCGCGGCGCCCTGATGCTGTCCCACGGCATGGCTGAGCACGCCGGCCGCTACGAACGCCTGGGGCTGGCCCTGAATGCCGCCGGCTACCACCTCTATGCCATCGACCAGCGCGGCCACGGCCGCACCGCCGAGAACGGCGAGCTGGGCCACTACGCCGACCGTGGTGGCTGGGGCAAGGTGATCGGCGATCTGCACACGCTCAACCAGCATGTGCGCGAGGAGCACCCGGACCTGCCGATCATCCTGCTCGGCCACAGCATGGGCAGCTACATCGGCAGCGCCTACCTCATGCAACACAGCGCCAACGTGAAGGCAGCAGTACTGTCCGGCTCCAATTACCAGCCGGTGGCGCTGTACAAGAGCGCACGGGCCATCGCCCGCTTCGAGCACTGGCGCCAAGGCCCGCTGGGGCGCAGCGCGCTGATCGACTTCCTGTCCTTCGGCTCGTTCAACAAGGCCTTCAAGCCCAATCGCAGCGCTTTCGACTGGCTCAGCCGCGACCCGGCCGAAGTCGACAAGTACGTCGCCGATCCGCTGTGCGGCTTCCGCTGCAGCAACCAGCTATGGCTGGACCTGCTCGGCGGACTGGCAGACATCACGCCGATCGAACATCTGGCAGCCATCCGCAACGACCTGCCCGTACTGGTGATCGGCGGCGAACGCGACCCTGTCAGCCAGGGCAGGCGTTTGCGCGATCTTGCCCAGGCGATGACTCGTGCCGGGGTTCGTGACGTCCAACTGAAGATTTATCCCGACGCTCGCCATGAGTTGTTCAACGAGAGCAACCGCGACGAGGTCACCGCCAACCTGATCGACTGGCTGGGCGTGCAGTGCCCGGTCCCGCAGGTCGAGAAATCCGAGGAGCCCTTATGACTTCCGTACAGAACGTCCCTTACGAAGAACTCGAAGTCGGCCAGAAGGCCAACTTCCAGCGCAACGTGACCGAGCGCGACATCCAGTTGTTCGCCGAGGTCTCCGGCGACCGCAACCCGGTACACCTGGACGCCGACTATGCCGCTACCACCCAGTTCAAGGAGCGCATCGCCCACGGCATGCTGACTGGTGCGCTGATCAGCGCGGCGATCGCTACCACCCTGCCCGGCCCGGGCACCATCTACCTCGGCCAGAACCTGGCGTTCACCCGCCCGGTGAAGCTCGGTGACCAGCTGACCGTGGAATTGGAAGTGCTGGAGAAACTGCCGAAGAACCGGGTGCGCATCGGCACCGTGGTGCTCAACCAGGACGGCAAAGCCGTGGTGAAAGGCGAGGCCGAAGTGCTGGCCCCCGCAGAGAAGCTCAACATCGAATTGCCTGCCCTGCCGCCGATCACCGTCGGCTGACGTATGTTCCGGGGCCGGCCATCCGGCCCCGGAAACTTGTATACCGTTTTTCGCTCGACTACCCTGCCCCCGTCACCTCACATCCATCCGGGATAACCGAAGGCTACGTGCCCGAAACCCCTCACCGGGAATCGGAGCCGCCATGGACCTTCGACTGCTTTTGCTATCCCTCTGCACCTTTGCCGCGGGCCTCGCCGAGGCCATCCTCACCGGCATCCTGCCCTCGCTCGCGGCTGACCTGCAGGTTTCCCTCAGCCTCGCCGGGCAGCTCACCAGCCTGTTTTCCCTGAGTTTCGCCATCGCCGCGCCCTCGCTCGGCTGGCTGACCCGTGGTGCCGACTGTCGCCGGCTGCTGGTGATCACCCTGCTCGTATTCGCCGCCTTCAATGCCGGCGCCGCGCTGAGCCCCGGCTATGGGTCGCTGCTGCTGATGCGCATCGGCATGGCTGCCTGCTGTGGACTGTTGATCATGCAGGCCAGCCTGCTGGCCGTGGAGCTGGCGCAGCCGGCGCAACGCGGCCGCGCCCTCGGGCTGATCTTCATGGGCATCAGCGGCTCGCTGGTATTTGGCGTGCCGGCCGGTGTGCTGGTCAACGAATGGTTCGGCTGGCGCTGGATCTTCGCCGCCATCGCCCTCTACTCGCTGCCCCTGGCTGTCCTGCTGCAGATCGCCCTGCCCCGTCGGGCGCTGGATAGTCCGGCCAATGGCGCAGCCTACAAACGCCAACTGCGCAGCCCGGCGCTGAACCTGGCGCAACTGGTGTCGATCCTCCTGCTGGGCGGGCACTTCACCCTGTTCGCCTACATCACGCCGTGGTTCCAGCAGGTCGCCGGGATCACCGACAGCCAGGGCATCGCCCTGACCCTGCTGCTGATCGGCCTGGCGGCCATAGGCGGCGGCTACCTGGGTGGCTGGCTGAGCGACCACCTCGGCCATCGCCGTGCGCTGGTCGTGGTCCCGGTGCTGTTCGGCCTGGCGATGCTGGCGATTCCACTGAGCCTCGGTCATCCGTGGCTGCTGCTCGGTGCGCTGATGGTCTGGAGCACCATCAGCTGGATGATCTCGCCGGCCGTGCAGAGCTACCTGCTGGCCAGCGACCCGGCCAGCGGCAGCGCAGGGGTGGCGCTGAATACATCGGCGATGCACCTGGGCGTGGCCCTCGGCGCGGCACTGGGAGGCGCGGTGATCAGCCTCGCCGGCATCGCCTGGACACCCTGGGTCGGTATCAGCCTGGTAGCGGCGTCGGTGCTGTGCGCAGCGCTGTCCTGCTGGTTCGGGCGCGAACCCCAGGCGGAGGGAATCAGCGCTCCTTTACGGTGACACTGGCGGTCATCCCGGCACTCAGGTGTACGCCCTCGGGCACCTTGTCCAAGTGGATGCGCACCGGGATGCGCTGGGCCAGGCGCACCCAGTTGAAGGTCGGCTCGACGTTGGCCAGCAACTGGCTGTCGGGGATCGCATTGCGGTCGGTGATGCCGCTGCTGATGCTTTCCACAGTGCCATCGATGGCGATGTCGCCGCTCATCAGCACCACCTGGGCCGGCTGGCCGACGCGGATGCCCGGCAGTTTGGTTTCCTCGAAATAGGCCGTGACGTAGAAGGACTTCTGGTCCACCAGCGCCATCATCGCCTGGCCGGCCTGGGCGTAGTTGCCCTGGGCCAGGCGCAGGTTGGTGACCTGGCCGTCGCGCGGGGCGCGCATTTCGCTGCGGGTCAGATTCAGTTGCGCCAGGCGCACCTGGGCCTGCGCCTCGTCGTATTCGCTCTTGGCGATGGCGGCGTTGATCTGCGCGGTTTCCTTGTCCTCGGCACTGATCGCGGCGATACCGAGCTTACTGCGCCGCGACGCCTCGCTCACACGCAACAGGTATTGCTGGTGCCGGGTCTCGGCCAGGGCCTTGGCCTGCTCCAGGTTCGCCGCGTAGCGCTCGTGGTCGATACGCATGATCAGGTCGCCGGCCTTGACCTGCTGGTTGTCCTGCACGGCAAGGTCGGTGACCCAGCCGGAAACATCCGGCGCTATCACCACCACGTCGGCGCGCACGCGCGCGTCGCGGGTCCAGGGCGACAGCATGTAGTAGCGCCACAGCCAGGTGCCGGCCATGACCGCGGCGATGACCAGAATGATAGTGACCGCTACGCGAAGGTAACCGCGCATACAGCTTCTCCTCTCAGGGTGCTCCGCTCAACGCCCAGGTGATGGCGCAGAGAATCAGCACGAACAGCGAGCAATCGAAAAGGGCTTCGTGCCAGATCCACCGGCCGAAGCGAGTGGCCTGCAGCAGCAGGCGCAAAACCACGGTCAGGCCCAGGGCCAACACCGCGTAGATGAACAGCGGGCTCAGGAAAACGCCGCCCCAGCCGTACTCATGCAGTCCCATTGGCGTCCTCCAGGCGGCACCATTGGCGCCAGGTATGACGCAACTGCGCCAGCGCCGCGCGAGCCAGGCGGTTGGGTTCGTTGTCACCCTGCAGGTCGTGCGCGAGCGCTTCCTCGAGGGGCGGGCACAGGCTTTCCAGGCGCTGCTCGCGCCCTGCGCCGGGGCCCTTTTCCAGCACACTGCCCAGGGCGCCGAGGAACTGGTCGCGACGCTTGCGCAGTTGCCCTTGCGCTCCGCTGAGGCAGGAGCGCAGATGGATCAATTCGTTGCCTAGGTCCAGCGCCAGCAAGCCATCTTGCCAGCGTTTCTGTTCTTCCCTGGGCAGCAGGGTGTAGTGCCGCGCCAGGCGGATCAGGCGATCGGCCATGCGCCCGCCGAACCAGTTCTCGGCTTCGCCCAGCGGCCGCCGGGTCAGGCGCCCGAGGTCTTCGCACGTGGCCTGGATCAACCGGCGGTTGAGCCAATCCGCCGGCAAGGTGAGCAAGCGGAACACCAGCACCGCGAAGCCCACGCCGATAACGATGCCCTGGGCCGAATTGAGCAGGTTGGCCAGGTCGTACTTCATGACGTTGCTCGGCGCCACCAGGGTAATGAAATGGATCGAAAAGGACGTCGCAGTGCCCGCCAATGCCGGTGTCGCCATGCCCAGCAGGGCGAAGAACAGCGGCACCCCCAGCGCCAGGCACAGCAACGGGAAGCCGTTCCACTGCGGTAGCAGCCATTGGCTGACGATGGCCGCCGACGGAATCGCATAGAGAATACCGCGCAGGAAACCCAGGCCGATGGTGACGGCGTTGTCACGGTTGGCAAACAGACTGCAGATCACCGCCGCCAACAGCATGCCGCCGGTGGCCGCCGGCCAGGCAGTGGCCATCCAGAACGCTGACATGCCCAGCAGCGCCAACGCGCTGCGCAGGCCGTAGAACAGCGCCATCAGCCCGTCGCGGTGCCAGGAAAGCGTGCCGGTGGCGACGTCGTCCACCCGTCCGTCCGCCACGGCGCGCATGGTCTTCTCCGAGTTCAGCGCCTTGAGCAACAGCAAGGAGCAGCGAGTCAGGCAGTAGCGCAGGTCGTTGGAGTGCTTTTCATCCAGCCCGGCCTCCTGCAGGCGCTCCTGCAACGAGCGCATGGCGTCGACCTGCGGATCCTCCAGGGTGGCGCGCAGTTCCTCGAACCAGGGCTGCAGGCGCGCGCGGTCGTCGGCATCCAGCACGCTGCGTTGTCGAGCCACGCCACGCGCGGTGCGCAGCAGGCTGAGCAGGTCGCGGGAAAGAATCCGCAACGCCCGCGAACGCATGCGTCCGCGATAGCCCTCGAACCAGGCGTGGTCACGCTGCACATCGACTTCGACGATCTTGCCCAGCGCCTGTAGCAGCCCCTTGATCTGCCGCGCGTCGGCATCGATCTCGCTGCGCGCGGCCTGCATGCCGGTGAGCCAGGTGGCATGGGCCTGTTTGTCCAGGTTGGCCTCGACGCGGCGCGGCCAGAGGATGGCGCTGACCGCCGAGGCACAGAGAATCCCCAGGCAGATTTCCGTACTGCGCGCCACCGCCTGGTCGAACACTTCCAGGGGATGACTGATCGCCGGCAGGCAGATGATCGCCACGGTGTAGCCCGAAAGCACGAAGGCATAGGAAACATGGTTGCGCAGGCTAGTCGAGGCGGCAGTGCAGAGCCCGAGCCAGAGCGAGATGGCCAGCAGGAACAGCCAGGGCGTCTGGGCGAACAATGCCATCATCACCACCGACATGGCGGTGCCGACGAGGGTACCGATCAGGCGGAACAACCCTTTGGCCACCACCATGCCCGACATCGGCTGGGAGACGATGAACACCGTCATCAACGCCCACTGCGGCTGCTCGAGGTCGAAGCGAAAGGCACACCAAAGTGCCAGGCCGCCGGCCAGGAGGGTCTTGATCGCGAATTTCAGCGCCAGCGTATCCGGCGCGAGGAATGCCTGTAGCGTAGGTCGCACGCGGTCTCTCGAAAGGGTCCGGGTCTATCGCTTAACGATAGCCGGCAAACCGGATGGATGAATCGTTACCAATCATATTATTAGCAGGCTAACAATATGTCATCCCGACTTTCGTAGAGGCAAAAAAAAAACGGGCGACCTAAGTCGCCCGAAGTGCCTTGCGTGCTCTGTGACTCTGTAAGGATCAGCTCTTCTTGTGGCTGTCCTTCCAGATGAAAATTCCGACCCCGCCGAAGAAAACAACCATCAGTCCGACGGTAAGGATGCCTGCGAGAACCACTTCGTCGATGAACATGATGCTGGCCTCCTGTTGCCTACATCGTCTGGGGATGTGTGCAGATTACCGGCGGCCGGGCGGGGCAAATTGACCTGGATCAATGGACGACAAGGCGCTTTCCGGGGAGGGCCGGAGCACTGACTCAGGTCAAGTTTCAGGTGAGGTATGGTGCGGCGGGAAGCCGCGCAGGGCGGGCCCTGGCGGCAAAAAAGCGGGAATTCTGCGGGTAAGTCTCAGCGTTTCTTCGGCTTGCTCTTGTTCTTCTTGCGCGGCTTGCCCAGCGGCAGCGCCTGCTCGAAGGCCTTGCGCACGTCCTGCAGGCGCTTTTCGTGTACGTCGTGGATGCGCTTGTCGCGCTCGGCGTTAAAGTCGATCAGCTTGTCGTCGTTGCTCATGGCAAGGCATGCACCAGGCGGAAGGTCAGATTCAGGCGCGGTGCGACCGGACGGCGCGTCTTGGCAACCTGATGTTGCCAATAATGCTGTGTCGCGCCGGACATGACCAGCAGTGAACCGCCAGACAGTTCGATGGAATGTTCGATTGTGTTTCGCCCTTTTCGCCGCAAGTCGAAACGCCGCGTGCCGCCCAGGTTCAACGAGGCGACCAGCGGGTTGCGCCCCAGCTCCGGTTCGTCATCGCTGTGCCAGCCCATCGAGTCCTGGCCGTCGCGATAGTAGTTGAGCAGCACGCCATTGAAGGATTGACCGGCGGCCTCCTCTACCGCGGCACGGATCTCCGCCAACAGCGGCGTCCAGGGCAGCGGCGCATGGGTCAGGCCGGAATAGGTATAGAAGGCTTCGGGATCGCCGTACCAGTTGACCAGGCGCGGCACCGGGTAGTCGCGGCCATGCAGGTGCACTTGCGGCTGCTCCCAGGGCGTTTCCGCGAGCAGTTGCTCCATCCAGCGGGCGGCGCGCTCCGGCGCACACCAGTCGGGAAACAGGCGCAGCTCGGCATCGGGTAGCAGGATGGGGGCGTCGTCGAACAGCATGGACAGCTCGGGGAATCAGCGAGGGGCACAGTCTACTCCCCTGGCAAGTCAGACCTCGACATCGATCCACAGCCCCTTGCGCGGCGCGGCCTGCACTTCGTCGCCCAACTCCTCCACTTCCTCCAGCTCTTCCAGCGCCTCGCCCTCGGGCGTGCCGTCGGCGAGTTGACGGCGCTTGCGCCGACGCTGGTACTCCTCGCGCAGCGCCTGCTCGTCCGGGCGGCGCTCCAGCTCCACGCCGGCATTGCCCGCGCTGGGCGCAGGCGGAGTCACCGGGGTGACATCCGGTCGCGGCTTGGGCACGTCCTGCTGAGCAGTGACGGGTGCCAGACTATGGGGAATCGGCGGCAGCATAGGCTGGTCCTGGGGCAAACCCTGTGGAATGGCGCTGACAAGTCCTCTGGTCAGGCTATCGGCGCAGCGGCTACAGACTTGAGAGCGCCTCGCTACACTTTCCACGATTCGCGATGAGTGCACGCAAATAACCGGCATTCCCGATGATTCGGACGACCGGAGGCGCCGACGGCCATCGCTGAACGCTGCGCGTTCCGGTACCATAGCCGGCTTTTTTTGGGAGGTGTCCATGGCGCAGTATCAACCCGGTCAACGCTGGATCAGTGACAGTGAAGCGGAACTCGGCCTGGGGACCATCCTGGCGCTGGATGGCCGCATGCTCACGGTGCTCTATCCGGCCACCGGTGATACCCGCCAGTACGCCGAGCGCAATGCGCCGCTGACCCGCGTGCGCTTCGCGCCGGGCGATCAGATCACCCACTTCGAAGGCTGGAAGATGACCGTCCGCGAAGTGGACGAGGTCGACGGCCTGCTGATCTACCACGGCATCACCGCGCAGAACGAGCAGCACACCGTCCCGGAAACCCAGCTGTCGAACTTCATCCAGTTCCGCCTGGCCAGCGATCGCCTGTTCGCCGGGCAGATCGACCCGATGTCCTGGTTCGGCCTGCGCTACCACACCCTGGAACACCGCACCCGCCTGCTGCAGTCCTCGCTCTGGGGCCTGGGCGGCGCCCGCGCACAACCCATTGCGCACCAGCTGCACATCGCCCGTGAAGTCGCCGACCGCATGGCGCCGCGCGTCCTGCTGGCCGACGAAGTGGGCCTGGGCAAGACCATCGAAGCGGGCCTGGTGATCCACCGCCAGTTGCTCTCCGGCCGCGCCAGCCGCGTGCTGATCCTGGTACCGGAAAACCTCCAGCATCAGTGGCTGGTGGAAATGCGCCGGCGCTTCAACCTGGAAGTCGCCCTGTTCGACCGCGAGCGCTTCGTCGAGAGCGATGCCAGCAACCCCTTCGAAGACACCCAGCTGGCCCTGGTGGCGCTGGAGTGGCTGCGCGAAGACGAAAAAGCCCAGGACGCGCTGTTCGCCGCCGAGTGGGACATGCTGGTGGTCGACGAAGCCCACCACCTCGTGTGGCACCCGGAACAGGCAAGCCCCGAGTACCGTTTGGTCGAGCAACTCTCCCAGGTCATCCCCGGCGTACTGCTGCTCACCGCGACCCCGGAACAGCTCGGTCTGGACAGCCACTTCGCCCGTCTGCGCCTGCTCGACCCGGACCGCTTCCACGACCTGGAAGCCTTCCGCACCGAAAGCAGTCAGTACCGCCCGGTAGCCGAGGCGGTGCAGGAGCTGGTTGACCAGGGCAGCCTCTCCCCCGCCGCCCGCCAGGCCATCCACGGCTTCCTCGGCAGCGATGGCGACGATCTGCTGGCCAGCGTCGAGGCCGGCAATGAAGATGCCCGCGCCCGCCTGGTACGCGAGCTGCTGGACCGCCACGGCACCGGCCGCGTGCTGTTCCGCAACACCCGTGCCGCCGTGCAGGGCTTCCCGGAGCGCCAGTTG
Source organism: Pseudomonas sp. PVC-3-1 (assembly GCF_057444315.1). NCBI lineage: Bacteria > Pseudomonadati > Pseudomonadota > Gammaproteobacteria > Pseudomonadales > Pseudomonadaceae > Pseudomonas > Pseudomonas sp. PVC-3-1. The sequence continues at coordinate 2,542,397 of NZ_CM172023.1, read as the reverse complement.
CACCCCTACGTGCTGACCAACCCGATCGAGTACATGGAGCTGCCGCTGGGCGAGCACCCGGACCTCTACCCGGAGGTCAGCTTCCAGGCCCAGGCTGACGATGGCGACGAAAACAACCGCTGGTGGCGCTTCGATCCGCGCGTCGAGTGGCTGATCGACACCCTGAAGATGCTCAAGCAGTACAAGGTGCTGGTGATCTGCGCCCACGCCGAGACCGCCATGGACCTGGGCGATGCCCTGCGCCTGAAGTCCGGTATCCCGGCCACCGTGTTCCACGAGGGCATGAGCATCCTCGAGCGCGACCGTGCCGCCGCCTACTTCGCCGATGAAGAATTCGGTGCCCAGGTGCTGATCTGCTCGGAAATCGGCAGCGAAGGCCGCAACTTCCAGTTCGCCCATCACCTGGTGCTGTTCGACCTGCCGGCCCACCCGGACCAGTTGGAACAGCGCATTGGCCGCCTTGACCGGATCGGCCAGAAGCACACCATCCAGATCCATGTGCCGCACCTGGAGAACAGCCCGCAGGAACGCCTGTTCCAGTGGTACCACCAGGCGCTGAACGCCTTCCTCAACACCTGCCCCACCGGCAACGCCCTGCAGCACCGCTTCGGCCCGCGCCTGGTGGAGCTGCTGGACGGTGGCGACGACGACGCCTTCGAAGCCCTGCTGGCCGAAGGCACCGCCGCCCGCGAGGCGCTGGAAGCCGAGATGCACAACGGCCGCGACCGCCTGCTGGAGCTGAACTCCGGTGGCGCTGGCGAAGGCGAGGCGCTGGTGGCCGAGATCGAGGAACAGGACGACCAGTTCGCCCTGCCGATCTACATGGAGCGCCTGTTCGATACCTACGGGATCGACAGCGAAGACCACTCCGAGAACGCCCTGATCCTGCGCCCGAGCGAGAAGATGCTCGACGCCAGCTTCCCGCTGGGCGACGACGAAGGCGTGACCGTCACCTACGACCGCGCCCAGGCCCTGGCCCGCGAAGACATGCAGTTCCTCACCTGGGAACACCCCATGGTGCAGGGTGGCATGGACCTGGTGCTGTCCGGCTCGCTGGGCAACACCTCGGTGGCACTGATCAAGAACAAGGCGCTCAAGCCCGGCACCGTGCTGCTGGAGCTGCTGTTCGTCAGCGAAGCCGTTGCGCCGCGCAAGCTGCAGCTGGGCCGCTTCCTGCCGCCGGTGGCGCTGCGCTGCCTGATGGACGCCAACGGCAACGATCTGTCCTCGCGCGTGTCCTTCGACACCCTGAACGACCAGCTGGAAAGCGTACCGCGCGCCAGCGCCAACAAGTTCGTGCAGGCCCAGCGCGACGTCCTGGCCAAGCAATTCGCCGTGGCCGAGACCAAGATCACCCCGCGCCATGCCGAACGTGTCGAAGCCGCCCGCCAGCATCTGACCGCAACCCTGGACGAGGAACTGGCGCGCCTGACCGCGCTCAAGGCCGTCAACCCCAGCGTGCGCGACAGCGAGCTGGACGCCCTGCGCAAGCAGCGTGACGACAGCCTGGCAATGCTGGACAAGGCCTCCCTGCGCCTGGAGGCGATCCGCGTGCTGGTCGCCGGCTGATCGCAACAAGGCTGAAATGAAGAAGCCGCCACCGGGCAACCGGTGGCGGCTTTTTTCATGGGCGGGCGTTGTTCGCGAGCAAGCTCGCTCCTACAAAAAGCAGGCACTCCCGCAACCTGTAGGAGCGAGCTTGCTCGCGAACCCGCCCCGGCAACGGTCCATCCACGGTTACGCCGCTCTATTCCCGGCATAGTCGGACACACCGACTACCATTGACGCTGCGCAAGGGATTCTCGCCCATGGGGGGATAGAGTTTCCTTACCAAGCCACTCATTGAGGGAACACATCATGTACGAGCGCATTCTGGTAGCGGTGGACGGCAGCCCGGTTTCCGACCGCGCCCTGGTCGAAGCGGCCAAGCTGGCCCAACTGAGCGGCGGTGAGCTGCGTGTCGTCACTATCGTCGACAGCCCGCTGCGCCATCTGCCCGACTACGCCGTGTACTACAACCCCGAACCACTGCGCGAGGCCGCGCTGAAGGCCGCCGATGACATCCTCGGCAAGGCGAAGGAGAAGATTGCCGAGTTCCCGGTGAAGGCCAGCTTCGAGCGGGTCTGCCAGGAACGCGCCAGCGAAGAGATCGCCGAGCGCATCGAGATCGAGGCCGAAGCCTCCAAGGCCGACGTCATCGTCATGGGCACCCACGGTCGCCGTGGCGTGCGCCGCCTGATGCTGGGCAGCGTGGCCGAAGGCCTGCTGCGCGTCAGCAACCGCCCGGTGCTGCTGGTTCGCGAGAAGTAACAGTCCCCGGAAAGACAAAAGGCCCTGCGGTTTGCACCGCAGGGCCTTTTTCATGGCCGCATGTCACTCGCCGCTGGCTTACTGGGCGGCAGTCATGTCGCGTTTGCAGGAGTGGAAGATATCCAGGTCCGGCTGGTACAGGCTGGTGTGTACGCCGTAGAGGCCAAGCACCGAGTGGAACAGGTTGTCGTGGCTGAGCTCGGCGCCATAGGCTTTCTTCTCCAGGCAACCGCGATCCACGCCCATGCCGCCCAGGGCGCCATTGCCGAACCACATCACCATCGGCACGTGGGTCTGCGCTTTCGGCGCAATGGCATAGGGCGCGGCGTGCAGATAGACGCCATTCTCACCCAGCGATTCACCGTGGTCGGAGACGTAGAGCATCGAGGTATCGAAGCGCTCCTGGTTCTGCTTGAGCAGCTCGACGACCTTGGACAGGAAGAAGTCGGTGTAGAGGATGGTGTTGTCGTAGACGTTCACCAGCTCCTCGCTGCTGCAGCTGCCCAACTGGTTGGTGCGGCACACCGGGGTGAAGCGCTCCAGCGACTTGGGATAGCGGTCGTAGTATTCCGGGCCGTGGCTGCCGTCGGCGTGCAGGACGATGATGGCGTTGTCCTTCAGGCCGTCGATGTAGGCCTGAAGGTTCTGCAGCAGGGCTTCGTCCAGGCAGTTCTTGCCGTCGCAGAACGGCCCCGGCTGGTCCTTCGGGATATCGCGGTTGGGCACGCGCAGGCAGGTACCCTTGCAGTCGCTGTTGTTGTCCAGCCAGAGCACCGACACACCGACGCGCTGGAGGATGTCCAGCAGGCCCTGGTTGGTCTTGCCCTTCTTGTCGCTGTAGTCCTCGCGAGGGAACTTGGAGAACATGCAGGGCACCGACACCGCGGTGGACGTGCCGCAGGAGCTGACGTTGGTGAAGTTGAGGATGTCGAGCTTCTTCAGTTCCGGGTTGGTGTCGCGTGCGTATCCATTAAGGGAGAAGTGGTCCGCACGGGCGGTTTCGCCAACCACCAGGATCATCAGCGACTTGCGGCCATCGGCGCTCACCTTGCGTGGCATCACCGCATCCTCGCCGATGGGCTGCACCACCAGGTTTTCCTTGATGCCCAGGCGCTGCTTGGTGAACTTGCTCACCGCGTAGATGTAGTTGGTCGGGTTGATGAAGTGGGTCAGCTTCTCTTCCTGGCGGAACACCGGAGCGTAGGTGGAATAGAACGCCCCCACGCAGACGGCAACCACCACCAGGCAACCGACGATCACTAACACCTTGTTCAGCAAGCCTCGGAAGAACGGGCTGTAGCGCACCGGCGTCAGCCAGATGATCACCGCCGGCAGCACGCCCAGCACCAACAGGTAGCCGACCATGCGCGCGCTGAACAGCGCGGCGGCCTCACCGGGATTGGTCTCGATGATGTTCTGCACCATCACGGTATCGATCACGACACCGTAGGAGTTCATGAAATATGCCGCCGCCGCCGACACCAGCGCCACCAGGGTCAGCGCCGGCTTGAGCAACGGGCGAAACGACACCAGGGTCAGCAGCAGCGTGAAAGCCGCCCAGAGGAAGAAGGCGAACGATGCGAAGAACGCCACGCCCCATGCGCCTTCCATGGGGACCAGGCTGTTCAGCGCCCGCCAGGTGGCGAAGTTGTAGAACAGCACCAGTGCCAGCGAGAACAGCAGGACCAGCCGCGCGGAGCTGACCTGGGGGAAGAGGCGGCGCTTGCCCTCGGACATCGAGCGCACTCCTTACATCGATAGTCGGATAGGAAAAGGGATCGCCGACCCTGCCGGCCGGCGGCGCAACTCTAGCGGGCAGTTAGTCAAAAAAGTGTCAAGTTGGCTACAAGCTTTCGGCCAGTGGTCGGATCTGCGATCAGCTGGGCACTCGACACTACCGTGCGTCGCGTGCCGCCAGGCTTTGCGCCGAAAAGTCAGTGCGTTGCTTGCAGCGTCAAGTTGGCTTCCTAGACTCAAAGCAAAGTGATATCAATCTGCCTGCGCATTCCCCGACATCCGGAGTATCCCGCCCATGGATTGGCACCAGGACGCCGTACCCGATGCAGTGCTGCTGGAGTGTTCCCATAACCCCGGGCTGGTCCTGCTGGCCATCCTGATCGCCTGTGTCGCCAGCTTCGTAGCCCTGAACATCACTGCGCGAATGGCCCGCGCGCCGCAACACGCCCACCGCTGGCAGTGGGTTGGCGGCATCTGCCTGGGCAGTGGCATCTGGTCGATGCACTTCGTCGCCATGCTGGCCTTCCACGCCTCGGTGCCGCTGCATTTTTCCGGCGGGCTGACGCTGCTGTCGCTGCTCATCGCCATCGCCATCTGCGTGGTTGCCATGCGCCTGCTCGCCCACGCCGGGCTGAGCCCGCTGCAATACCTGCTCGCCGCCTGCTGCATCGGCGCCAGCATCGCCGGCATGCACTACACCGGCATGGCCGCCATCGAGTCGCCACCGACGCAGCACTACGACCCGCTACTGGTCACCCTCTCGGTACTGATGGCCGTGCTGGTGGCCTTCGTCGCGCTGGTGCTCGCGCCGGTGCTCAACCGCCAGCCGGCGGGCCGCCAGTGGATCTACCAGATTCTCGCCAGCCTGCTGCTGGGCGGCGCCATTTCCAGCATGCACTTCACCGGCATGGCTGCGCTGACGCTGACCCTGCCCAGCTGGGTAGCGCCGGTGGCGGACATGGGGCGCAACAACGCCATCCAGCTAGGGCTGATGGTCGGCCTGCTGGCCCTGGCCGTGGTGCTGGCCGGACTCTGGGCGGCCTGGATCGAGGACAGCCTGGAAAGCAAGGAAAGCGAGCTGAGCCGGGTCAACGCCCTGCTCAACCAGTTGGACAATGCCAACGCCTCACTGCAGAAACTGGCGCGCTTCGATGGCCTTACCGGCCTGCATAACCGCAACGCACTCAACGACGAGTTCGAGGCCCGCCTGCAACGCAACCGGCAGAAGGCCCAGGGCATGGCGGTGATTATGCTGGACCTGGACCACTTCAAGCGGGTCAACGACTCCCTCGGCCATGCCGCCGGAGACGAGTTGCTGTGCATCGTTTCCGAGCGCATCCGCAGCGCGCTGCGCAGTACGGACCTGCTGGCGCGCTTGGGCGGCGACGAGTTCTGCATCCTCGCCGACCTGGGCGAGGACCACGAGGCGCGCATCCTCGCCCAGCGCCTCATGCAGCGCATGAAGGAGCCGATCAGCACTGCCGGGCGCAGCCTGGTGATGACCATGAGCCTGGGCATCAGCCTGTTTCCCAACGACGGCGAACAGCCCGAGGAACTGCTCAAGCACGCCGACCTCGCGCTCTACCAGTCCAAGGGCAACGGCCGCAACGCCACGCACTTCTTCAGCCCGCACCTGAAGACCAAGGCGACCCAGGAACTGCAACTGGAAGAGGAACTGCGCAAGGCGCTGTGGGACGACGAACTGGTGCTCTACTACCAACCGATCTTGCGCATCGACCATGGCGAGGTGGAGCAACTCGAAGCGCTGGTGCGCTGGAAACATCCGACCCACGGCCTGCTGGCGCCGGACCGCTTCATCGGCCTGGCGACCGCCAACGGCCTGATCGGCGCGCTGGATGCCTGGGTGCTGCGCCGCGCCTGCGAGGACCTACGCCGCCTGCACGACCTGGGCTACAGCGGCCTGCGGGTCGCGGTGAACTGCTGCGCCAGCAACCTGGGCCGCGAAAGCCTGGTGGACGAGGTGAAGCAGACCCTCGCCGACACCGGTCTGGCTGCGCGCTACCTGGAAATGGAAGTCACCGAGAACGCCGTGATGGCCAACATCAGCCAGGCCATCCCGCTGCTCAATCGTCTGCGCGATCTGGGTGTGAGCCTGTCCATCGATGATTTCGGCACCGGCTATTCCTCCCTGTCCTACCTGCGCCAGTTGCCGCTGGATGCGCTGAAGGTGGACCGCTCCTTCATCCGCGACGTACCGCAATCGCGCCGCGACAGCGAGATCGCCCAAGCGATCATCGCCATGGCGCAGAAGCTTCACCTGAAGGTGATCGCCGAGGGGGTGGAGCATGCGCAGCAACTGGCGTTCCTGCGCGACAACCATTGCGAGCTGGCGCAGGGCTACCTGTTCAGCCGGCCCCTGCCCTTATCCGCGCTGGTGGAATTCCTTGAGGCCTACCACGAGGACAGCGACTCGGCGCTGCTGCGCAACCAGGCCTGAGCCGGGTCCGCCTCAGAAATCGAACTTGCCAGCGCGCCAGCGCGGCAGCCAGCGCAGGGAATCGGCGGTAGTGCCGGTGGGACGGTACTCGGCGCCCAGCCAGCCGTCGTAGCCCACATCGTCGAGCACCTGCAGGGGTACTTCGAACTCCATCTCGCCCGAGCCCGGCTCGCCGCGCTCGGGGTAGTCGGCGAACTGCACGTGGCCGATCTGGCCCATCAGCGCGTAGATACAATCCACCAGTTCCAGGCCCATGCGCGCCATGTGGTAGAGGTCAAGCTGCGCACGCAGGTTTTCCCGCGCCACGCGCTCGAGCATGTCCTGCAGGTGCTCGGGCGTGTTGAGCAGGAAGTCCTTCATGTCGTGGCAGTTGATGGCTTCCATCAGCACATCGGTGCCACTGCCGGCAAAGGCATCGCAGGTGGCGCGCAGACGCTCGGCGAGGGTCTGCAGGGCAACCTCGCGCTCCAGCCCCTCGACCAGTCGGCCAGCCAGCACGTTGATGTGCTGCGGCTTGACGATGCGCGCGTAGTCCAGCGCCTTGGCCAGCGCCGCCTCGAACTCCGCCGCGCGCTCCGGCACGGCGGCAATGCCCGGCCCGCCCTGCATCAGGTCACCGGCCGGCAGGTTGATCAGCACCAGCGGCAGGCCGGCCTCGTCCAGCGCGGCCTTCAGGTCCTGTGCGGGGACGTCGTAGGGGAACTGGATTTCCACGCCCTCGAAGCCGGCCTTGGCGGCGGCGTCGATGCGCTGCAGCAGCGGAACTTCGGTGAACAGCAGGGACAGGTTGGCGCAGAGTTTCATTGCGGGAATTCCTTCGAAAGACGGTATTGCTCGACCAGCGTAGCCGGGTCGCGTTCGAGATTGCCCTGGCTGCCATGCAGGCGCATCAGTTGCGCGGCGAGGCCGCTCATGGGCGTGGCCGAGCCCTCCTCGCGGGAAAGCTTCACGGCGGTGTCCAGATCCTTGAGCAGCGTGCGCACGTGCCACTTCACGGGTTCGAAGCGGCTCTCGGCCATCTGCGGGGCCAGGATCTGCAGGGGTTTGGAGTCGGCGAAACCGCCGGCCAGGGCCGGGGCGATCAGGCTCGCGTCAACGCCAGATTTCTCCGCCAACGCCACCACTTCGGCGATCACCAGAGCATTGCAGGCGACGATCATCTGGTTGCACACCTTGGTCACCTGCCCCGCGCCAACATCCCCCATACGCGTCAGGCGCTGGCCGAGGTGGGCGAGGATCGGCCGCACGCGCTCGACATCCTCGACGCGGCCGCCGGCCATGATCGCCAGGGTGCCGGCCTCGGCGCCCGGCGTACCGCCGGAAACAGGGGCATCGACCCAACGCATGCCGGTACGCGCTTCAAGCTCGGCGGCCATTTCGCGGGTTGCGGCCGGCTCCAGGCTGGAGAAGTCCACCAGCAACTGCCCAGCGCGGGCGCCCTCGACGATGCCACCGGCGCCGAACACCACTTCGCGCACGGCGGCCGTATCAGCCAGACAGAGCATCACCACCTCGGCCTCGGCGCATAGCTGGGCCGGCGTCTCCACGGCCTTCGCACCCTCGGCGGCGAGCAGCTCGCGCTTGCCGGCGGAACGGTTCCAGACGGTCAGCGGAAAACCGGCGGCGAGCAGGCGGCGGGACATGGGTACACCCATCAGGCCGAGGCCGGCAAAGGCAAGGGAGGGACTGGCGGACGACATGGATGATCTCCGGTACAAGGGCGGGAAAGTACGGGGACCGGCATTCTAACAGGCGCCGTCGCCTGCCTGCCGAACCGGGCGCGACGAAGTGGAAGGCAGCCAAACAGGCGCGACGCCACTATACTCCCGGAGTTTTTTCCGCCATTGACCCGGAGAACTCTCCCCATGCTCAAACGCACCCTGGCGCTCGCCGCCGGTTTCGCTCTGTCCCTGTCCGCCGTTTTCGCCCACGCCGATACACCGAAGGAACTCAAGGTCTCCGCCATTCCCGACGAAGCCCCGACCGAGCTGCTGCGCAAGTTCAAGCCCCTGGGCGCCTACCTCGAAGAGCAACTGGGCATGCCGGTGAAGTTCATCCCGGTCTCCGACTATGCGGGCGTGGTCGAAGCCCTGGCTTCGGATCGCCTGGACATGGCCTGGCTGGGCGGCTTCACCTTCGTCCAGGCACGCCTGAAGACCGGCAACGCCATCCCGCTGGTACAGCGCGAGCAGGACCAGCAGTTCACCAGCAAATTCATCACCGCCGACCCGAACGTGAAATCGATCCAGGACCTCAAGGGCAAGACCTTCGCCTTCGGTTCGGTATCGTCCACTTCCGGCAGCCTGATGCCGCGCTACTTCATGCAGAAGGACGGCGTGGTGCCCGAGCAGTTCTTCTCCCGCGTCGCTTATTCCGGCGCCCACGACGCCACTGTGGCCTGGGTCCAGGCCGGCAAGGTCGACGCCGGTGTGCTGAACGCCTCCGTCTGGCAGAAGCTGGTGGACAGCGGCAAGGTCGACACCAACAAGGTGAAGGTCTTCGCCACCACCCCGACCTACTACGACTACAACTGGACCGTGCGCGGCAACCTCGATCCGGCCCTGGCCGAGAAGATCAAGAAAGCCTTCCTCGCCCTCGACCCGAGCAAGCCGCACGACAAGGAAATCCTCGACCTGCAGGCGGCCAGCCGCTTCATCGAAACCCAGCCTGAGAACTACAAGGGCATCGAGGAATCGGCGCGCGCCGCCGGCCTGCTGAAGTGACCCTGAAACTGACCGGCGTGGAGCACATCCACGCCAACGGCCAGCGCTCGCTCGCCGGCATCGACCTCAGCGTCGCTGCCGGCGAGCGGGTGGCGATCATCGGACCTTCGGGCGCCGGCAAGACGACCCTGCTGCGCATCCTGGCAACTTCCCTGCAACCCTCGGCGGGGCGCTACGAGTTGCTCGACGCCCAGCCCTGGGCTCTGAGTGCCGGCGCGCGCCAGCACCTGCGCGCCCGCATCGCGCTGATTCACCAGGCGCCGCCTCTCCCGCCGCGCCAGCGCGTAGTCACCGCCGTACTCGCCGGCCGCCTCGGCCAGTGGCCGCTACTCAAAAGCCTGGCGAGCCTGATCTACCCGCTGGACAGCGCTGGCGCCCGCAGTGAGCTGCAACGCCTGGACCTGGGCGACAAACTCTTCGAGCGCTGCGACCAGCTTTCCGGCGGCCAACTGCAGCGCGTCGGCATCGCCCGTGCCTTGTACCAGCAAGCCGAAGTGCTGCTGGCGGATGAACCCGTTTCGGCCATGGACCCGGTACTGGCCGGCCATACCCTCGGCGTGCTCACCCGCGAGGCGCAGAGCCGCAACGTAACGCTGCTGGCCAGCCTGCACGCCGTGGACCTGGCGCTGGAGCATTTCCCGCGCATTGTCGGCATCCGCGATGGACGCATCGCCTTTGACAAGGCCACGGAGAGCGTCAGCCCCGAGGACCTGCGCGCACTGTATGCCAATGAGCAGCTGGGCCAGGCGCCTGCCTCCGCGCCGGTCGGCCAGCCGCTGGTGGTACAGATTCCGCGATGCTGAACCCCGCGCTCACGAAGGCCCCGCCCCGCGACCCGGCGGCGCTGCCACGCCTGCTACTCACCCTGCTCGCCCTCGCCCTGCTGTGGCCGGGGCTACGCCTATCCGAGCTGGATATCGTCGGCCTGTTCAGCGGTGACAACGCGCGAACCATGGCCAACTTCCTCGGTGGCTTCTGGCCGCCGGCCCATGACGAGGAATTCCTCGCCCTGCTCGGCCGCGCCACCCTGGAAACCCTGGCCATCGCCACCGCCGGCATGGCCCTGGCGTGGCTGATCGCCTTCCCGGCGGCTTTACTGGCGACCCGTGCACTGTCGATCTCCGCCCTGCCCCGCGGCGGCCTGCCGGCCTGGTGGGCGCGAGCACTGCGCTGGCCGGTACGCGGCTTGCTGATCGTGCTGCGCAGCGTGCCGGAGATCGTCTGGGCGCTGCTTTTCGTCCGCGCCGTGGGCCTGGGCCCCACTGCCGGTGTGCTGGCCATCGCCATCACCTATGGCGGCATGCTTGGCAAGGTCTACGCGGAAATCTTCGAATCGGTGGACCCGCGTCCGACCCGCGCCCTGCTGCTGGGCGGCAGCTCGCGGCTGCAGGCCTTCGCCTACGGCGTGCTGCCCTCGGCGGCCGCGGAACTGATCTCCTACACCGTCTACCGCTGGGAGTGTGCGATCCGCGCCTCGGTGGTAATGGGCTTTGTCGGCGCCGGCGGCCTCGGACAGCAGATCGACCTGTCGCTGCGCATGTTCGCCGGCGGCGAGGTAGCGAGCATCCTGCTGACCTTCCTGGTGCTGGTGCTCGGCGCCGACCTGCTCAGCCGCTTCCTGCGCGGGAGGCTGGAATGACCGGCCTGCTGCGCAGCCTGGGCTGGCTGCTGCTGATCCTGCTCGCCGTCGGCGCGTCGTTCGTCTATCTGGACATGGACAGCGGCGGGCTGTTCGACGCCCGTGGCCTCGGCCAGATGCTCGACTACGGCCGCGACTTCCTCTCACCCGACCTGAGCGCAACGCATCTCACCGCGGTCGGCCACGGCGCGCTGGAAACGCTGGCGATGTCCGCCATCGGCACCCTGCTCGCGGCGCTATTGGGCATGCTACTGGCGCTGCTGGCGGCCGGGCGCTTCGGGCGAATCGCGCAAAGCCTGTCGCGACTGCTGCTCAATGCCTTGCGCGCAGTGCCGGAGCTGGTCTGGGGCGCACTGATGGTGCTGGCCGCCGGGCTCGGCCCGAACGCTGGCACGCTCGCGCTGGCGCTGCATACCGGCGGCGTGCTCGGCCGATTGTTCGCCGAGGCGCTGGAAAATACCCCGACCGCGCCGGCAGAGGCGGTGCGCCTGGCTGGCGGCGGGCGCATTGCCGCTTTCGCCTACGGCACCCTCCCGGCGGTCTGGCCGCAGTTGGTGGCCTACATGCTCTATCGCTGGGAGAACAACATCCGCATGGCCAGCGTGCTGGGCTTCGTCGGCGCAGGCGGCCTGGGGCAGATGCTGTATTTCAGCCTCAGCCTGTTCCAACAGGCCCAGGCCGCCACGGTGATCATCGCCATGCTGCTCCTGGTGCTGTGCGTCGACAGCCTGAGCGCCTGGGCGCGGCAGCGCTGGGTGAGTCACTAACCGCCAGCCCTCGGTAGGAGCGAGCTTGCTCGCGAATCGTTCACCGGTGGCACAAGCGTCAGGCGGGTTCGCGAGCAAGCTCGCTCCTGCATAGGGCGGCGTTGACGTCACAGGCAATAAAAAGCCCGGCACTTGGCCGGGCTCTTTATTGGATTCAGACCTTACGAATCGCCGTGGATCACCTTGTCCAGGTCGATCGGGTCGCCAGGCTGGGTGCCGAGCTTCTGGCGGATGTCCTCGAACATCGCGTCGTATTCCTTGTGGTTACGCACCATCGAGCCGAACCGAGGATGCAGGCCATGCTTTTGCGCAATGCGAGTGGCATCGCTGGCAAAGTTGAAGGCCTGCTCCTTGGGCATGTCCCATTCTTCGGTGAAGGCATTGCCGTCGATCTCGCCCTTCATGACGAAGTGAACGATGGTGCCTTTTTCCACATCCTTGCGGACTTCATAGTTGATGTGAGCGTCGATCTCCTGCTGCCCCAGACCCGGTAGGGACTGGAGATGCAGATGGCCCGGTTCGAACATGGCGAATCTCCTTCTATGGAATCCCGACAGTCTAGCCGGCCTTTGCGAATTGGAAATCGCCCTGTGTCAGTGCACGGACTCTTTTCGAACTCTTTCCTGTACCAGCACCCAGGGGGCAATCACCACCGCCCACAGCTCCGGGTCGCGGTCGTGGAAGTCCTGCGCCAGCTTCTCGTCGACCTTGCTCAGATCACCACTGGCCAGCCAGGCGGACACCTTCGCCCTGTCGTCCTCGGCCACGCCCATTGCGACCTCCACCAGATCGGCAGAACCCGCGACCTTGAGCAGGTTGCCACGGGCGAAGAAGGGCGCGAGCTCCTGCCAGGAAATCTTCGCGGTTTCGCCAAGCAACTTGGCATAGAGGGTGCTAGCTTGTTCAGTCATGAATCTCACCTGGTAAACGAACGGCGCCATGATAGCGCCGAGACCGCGCCAGGCAAGGTTCGGACGGCGTTTTCCATGGTGGCGGAAAACCCACGGCGAAAAGTCGGAAGGCGCCGTTTTTCTGTACGTTTGTGTCAATCTTGCGACATGCCCAGGGATGGGCTGCCGCCCCCCGCTTTTCAAGCGGTCAGGCGGCACTCTACACTGTACCGGTACAGTTGCCGGTGGGCCTGTCCGGGGCAATCCCGGTCCGGTAGCCCCTCGGCCACCAGGACTACAAAAACGAAAACACAAGAAGAGTGGAGCACTATGAAAAAGGGTACTCAGCGTCTTTCCCAGCTGTTCACCGCCATGGCCCTGGCCGGCGTTGCCAGCTTCTCCATGGCCGCGGACACCATCAAGATCGCTCTGGCCGGCCCGGTGACCGGCGCAGTCGCCCAGTATGGGGAGATGCAGTTCATTGGCGCGAAGATGGCCATTGAGCAGATCAACAAGGCTGGCGGCGTCGACGGCAAGCAACTCGAAGGCGTGGTCTACGACGACGCTTGCGATCCCAAACAAGCCGTGGCCGTTGCCAACAAGATCGTCAACGATGGCGTCAAGTTCGTCGTTGGCCACCTGTGCTCCAGCTCCACTCAACCGGCTTCGGACATCTACGAAGACGAAGGCGTGATGATGATCACCGCCGCTTCCACCAGCCCGGACATCACTTCCCGCGGCTACAAGCTGATCTTCCGCACCATCGGTCTGGACAGCCTGCAGGGCCCGACCGCCGGCAAGTTCATTGCCGAGCACATCAAGCCCAAGACCGTGGCCGTGATCCACGACAAGCAGCAGTACGGCGAAGGCATCGCCACTGCCGTGAAGAAGACCCTGGAAGACGCTGGCATCAAGGTCGCCCTGTTCGAAGGCATCAACGCCGGCGACAAGGACTTCTCCGCGATGATCGCCAAGCTCAAGCAAGCGAAAGTGGACTTCGTCTACTACGGCGGTTACCACCCGGAGCTGGGTCTGATCCTGCGCCAGGCTTCCGAGAAAGGTCTGAAAGTCGGCTTCATGGGCCCGGAAGGCGTGGGTAACAAAGAAATCTCCGCCATCGCCGGCCCGGCTTCCGAAGGCCTGTACGTGACCCTGCCCAAATCCTTCGACCAGGATCCGAAGAACCAGGCGCTGGTTGATGCCTTCAAGGCCAAGAACGAAGACCCGAGCGGTCCGTTCGTGTTCCCGGCCTACGCCGCGGTACAGGTCATCGCCGAAGGCATCAAGAAAGCCGGCAGCGAGGACACCGACAAGGTAGCCGCCGCTCTGCGCTCCAACACCTTCGCGACCCCGACCGGTGACCTGGCCTTCGACGAGAAGGGCGACCTGAAGAACTTCAACTTCGTGGTCTACCAGTGGCACAAGGACGGCACCAAGACCGAAGCCAAGTAAGCCACCCGCCGCCACACAAAGCCCACTGCATCCGCAGTGGGCTTTGTTTATCCGAGTATTCCGGGGGTCCGTCGCGCCACAAGCGCCGCTTCACGCGACGCCCGAGGAGTTAGGTAATGCCTGAGCTCTATCACTACCTGCAACAGCTGATCAACGGCCTCACCGTCGGCAGCACCTATGCCCTGATCGCCATCGGCTACACCATGGTCTACGGCATCATCGGCATGATCAACTTCGCCCATGGCGAGGTGTACATGATTGGCTCGTACGTGGCCTTCATCGTGATCACGGGGCTGGCGATGATGGGAATCGTGAGTCTTCCTGTCGTCATCATCTGCACCTTCGCCGCCGCCATCATCGTCACCAGTGCGTACGGCTACAGCATCGAACGGATCGCCTATCGGCCCTTGCGCGGAAGCAACCGGCTGATCCCGCTGATCTCTGCGATCGGCATGTCGATCTTCCTCCAGAACGAGGTATTGCTCGCCCAGGACTCCAAGGACAAGGCAATTCCCAGCCTGCTGCCGGGCAACTTCGTGATCGGCGCCGACGAAATGACCGGCGTGACCATCTCGTACATGCAGGTGCTGATCTTCATCGTCACCCTGCTGACCATGTACGGCCTGTCCATGTTCATCTCCCGTTCCCGCCTGGGCCGCGCCTGCCGCGCCTGCGCCGAGGACCTGAAGATGGCCAACCTGCTGGGCATCAACACCAACAACATCATCGCCCTGACCTTCGTCATCGGCGCCACCCTGGCCGCCGTGGCCGCGGTGCTGCTGGGCCTGCAATACGGCGTGATCAACCCGCACATCGGCTTCCTCGCCGGCATCAAGGCGTTCACCGCCGCGGTACTGGGCGGCATCGGCAGCATTCCGGGCGCCATGCTCGGCGGGCTGGTGCTGGGTGTTGCCGAAGCCTTCGGCGCCGACGTGTTCGGTGACCAGTACAAGGACGTGGTGGCCTTCACCCTGCTGGTGCTCGTGCTGCTCTTCCGCCCCACTGGCCTGCTCGGTCGCCCGGAGGTGGAAAAGGTATGAGCCAGAAACTCAAGACCGCCTTCTTCAGCGCCCTGCTGGTGATGGCCGTGGCCTACCCGGTGCTGGGCGTGAAGCTCAGTGTGATCGGCATCGGCCTGCAACTGGAAAACGTCAGCCCCGCGCGCCTGTGGACCATCGCCGCCTGCGCCGTGCTGATGTTCGTCTGGCAACTGGTGCGCGATCGCTTCGCCTTCGGCGGCAGCGTGAAGCAAGCCTTGTCGCACCCGCATACCCGTCTGGCCGAACGCCTGACCCACGCCTCCGTGCAACGCAAGATCATCATGGTGCTGATTCTCGTCGCCCTCGCCTGGCCGTTCTTCGGCTCGCGCGGCGCGGTGGACATCGCCACCCTGATCCTGATCTACGTCCTGCTGGGCCTGGGCCTGAACATCGTGGTGGGCCTGGCTGGCCTGCTCGACCTCGGCTACGTCGGCTTCTACGCCGTGGGCGCCTACAGCTACGCGCTGCTGTCGCACTACTACGGCCTGGGCTTCTGGGTATGCCTGCCGATCGCCGGTCTGATGGCCGCGTTCTTCGGCTTCATCCTCGGCTTCCCGGTGCTCCGATTGCGCGGTGACTACCTCGCCATCGTGACCCTGGGCTTCGGCGAGATCATCCGCATCCTGCTGCGCAACATGACCGAGCTGACCGGCGGCCCCAACGGCATCAGCAACATCGAGAAACCGACCCTGTTCGGCCTGACCTTCGAGCGCCGCGCTCCTGAGGGCATGCAGACCTTCCACGAGTTCTTCGGCATCGCCTACAACTCGAACTACAAGGTCGTGTTCCTCTACCTGGTTGCGCTGCTGCTGGTGCTGCTGGTGCTGTTCGTGATCAACCGTCTGCTGCGCATGCCCCTGGGCCGCGCCTGGGAAGCCCTGCGCGAAGACGAGATCGCCTGCCGCGCACTGGGTCTGAACCCGACGCTGATCAAGCTCTCTGCGTTCACTCTCGGCGCCTGCTTCGCCGGTTTCGCCGGCAGCTTCTTCGCCGCGCGCCAGGGCCTGGTCACTCCGGAGTCTTTCACCTTCATCGAATCGGCCATCATCCTCGCCATCGTGGTGCTGGGTGGCATGGGTTCCCAGCTCGGCGTCATCCTGGCGGCCGTGGTGATGATCCTGCTGCCCGAACTGATGCGTGAGTTCAGCGAGTACCGCATGCTGATGTTCGGCGCCCTCATGGTGCTGATGATGATCTGGCGTCCGCAGGGGCTGCTGCCCATGCAGCGCCCGCACCTGGAGTTGCGCAAATGAGCCGACCGATTCTTGAAGTAGCCGGCCTCACCATGCGCTTCGGCGGGTTGCTGGCCGTCAACAACGTGGCCCTGAAGGTCCAGGAAAAACAGGTGATCTCGATGATCGGCCCCAACGGCGCCGGCAAGACCACCGTGTTCAACTGCCTGACCGGCTTCTACGCGCCCACCGGTGGCGAGATCCTGCTGCGCGGCGAGCCCATCCAGGGCCTGCCGGGTCACAAGATCGCCCACAAGGGCGTGGTGCGGACCTTCCAGAACGTGCGTCTGTTCAAGGAGATGACCGCGGTGGAGAACCTGCTGGTGGCGCAACACCGGCACATCAACACCAACTTCCTCGCCGGGCTGCTCAAGACCCCGTCCTTCCGCCGCGCGGAAGCCGAGGCCCTGGACTACGCCTCGCACTGGCTGGAAATCGTCAACCTCAAGGACATCGCCAACCGCCCGGCGGGCACCCTCGCCTACGGCCAGCAGCGCCGCCTGGAGATCGCCCGCTGCATGATGACCCGTCCGCAACTGCTGATGCTGGACGAGCCGGCGGCCGGCCTGAACCCGCGGGAAACCGAGGACCTCAAGGCGCTGATCGCCATGCTGCGCTCCGAGCACGGCGTCACCGTCCTGCTCATCGAGCACGACATGAAGCTGGTGATGAGCATTTCCGACCACATCTACGTGATCAACCAGGGTACCCCGCTCGCGGACGGCACCCCGGAGGAAATCCGCGGCAACCCGGATGTGATCAAAGCCTATCTGGGGGAGTCCTGAGTCATGCTGAAGTTCGACAAGGTTTCCACCTTCTACGGCAAGATCCAGGCGCTGCACGACGTCAGCATGGAAGTCCAGCAGGGTGAGATCGTCACCCTGATCGGCGCCAACGGCGCCGGCAAGTCGACCCTGCTGATGACCCTGTGCGGCTCCCCGCGCGCCTCCTCCGGCAGCATCACCTATATGGGCGAAGAGCTGGTCGGCAAGGAATCCTCGGTGATCATGCGCAAGAGCATCGCCGTCGTGCCGGAAGGCCGTCGCGTGTTCGCCCGCCTGACCGTGGAGGAGAACCTCGCCATGGGTGGCTTCTTCACCAGCAAGGGTGACTACCAGGAGCAGATGGACAAGGTCCTGGGGCTCTTCCCACGCCTGAAGGAGCGCTTCAACCAGCGCGGCGGCACCATGTCCGGCGGCGAACAGCAGATGCTCGCCATCGGCCGTGCGCTGATGAGCAAGCCCAAGCTGCTGCTGCTCGACGAGCCGTCGCTGGGCCTGGCGCCGATCATCATCCAGCAGATTTTCGACATCGTCGAACAGCTGCGCCAGGAAGGCGTGACCGTCTTCCTCGTCGAGCAGAACGCCAACCAGGCGCTGAAGCTCGCCGACCGCGGCTATGTGCTGGAGAACGGTCGCATCGTCATGCAGGACACCGGCGCCAACCTGCTGGTGAACCCCAAGGTGCGCGACGCGTACCTCGGCGGCTGATCCTTTCGCGCGATGAAAAACGGCCCTTCGGGGCCGTTTTTCTTGTGCACGGACGAGCACGCCCTTTGTAGGAGCGAGCTTGCTAGCGAACCACTCCCCAACGGCGGCGCTGACGATAAATCCATTCGCGAGCAAGCTCGCTCCTACAGTCAGCCCACCCTCCTCCGCCGCTTCTTACGCCTCTCCCGACTCTGCCGACAGACAGCACATAGCGCGCGCCAAGCATCTGCAGACCAAACCAGGAGAGCCGCCATGAATGCCGACTAGCACACCGAATCCCTGCCACACATCGGAACTGATCCGCGCCCTTTTCCACGCCATCCGTGCGATTGAGGTCCTGCCGACCAAGCCGCGCATATTGCCGCAACAGGGCGGCAGCCCCTGGCAGCAAGCAGAAGAGATGCCTTGCTGGAGCGCTTCGAGGCTGGCGAGACATTGGCAGCCATTACCCGCGAGCACGGGCGCTCCGGCGGCGCCATCCGTTCCCGACTCAAATACCTGGGCAAGCTCTGAAATGCAGAAACCAAAACGCCGCCCAGTGGGCGGCGTTTTCGTTTACTCGCGCTCAGGTGCCGTAGCTCAGCACCTGCGCTCGCTGGCGCAATTGGGAGACCACGTCGTCCTCCATTCGACCTTCGGAGATCAGCAGGTCGCGGCGAATGGTCTGCACCGCTTCTGCACTCTGGTCATGGTCGGCCAGATGCTGGCCCTCGATGACTCGCCGCAGTACCACGTCTCCTTCGTCGTTGGTG
Organism: Pseudomonas sp. PVC-3-1; assembly: GCF_057444315.1. Taxonomy (NCBI): domain Bacteria; kingdom Pseudomonadati; phylum Pseudomonadota; class Gammaproteobacteria; order Pseudomonadales; family Pseudomonadaceae; genus Pseudomonas; species Pseudomonas sp. PVC-3-1. The sequence continues at coordinate 2,523,907 of NZ_CM172023.1, read as the reverse complement.
AGGGTCAGAATTCGGCCGCCGTCGGGGCGTGCCGGGCCCAGGGAGGGAGCGTAGGGAGCGAAGGTCTCGGTCAGCAGGGCGCTTAGCCGGTCCATGTCGTATCTCCTTGTTGCGAAATGAAAAAACACAGGAAGAAGACCGCACGTTCGGCGATAAAGTTCGTGAGTTTCAGTACCGTTGGTCATGACGGCATGTTTCACGGCCCATTCATGCGGGCATGAAAAAGCCCGCCGATTGGCGGGCTTTTTCAAACAGCGAGCCGCGTTTTAGAGCGGCTTGCCGCGGTTGCCGTGGGCGCTGACGAAGGCCTGGACCTTGGCCAGTTCGTTCGGCAGAACGGTGCAACGCTCTTCGCGCTGGAACAGGTCGGTCAGGTGCGCCGGCAGTGCCGGAACAACCTCGATGCCGGCCTTCTCCACCGCTTCCGGGAATTTGACCGGATGCGCGGTGCCCAGGGTGACCATGGGCACCGCCAGGCTGCGACGGCACTCGCGAGCGGCGCGTACGCCGATGGCGGTGTGCGGGTCCAGCAGTTCGCCGGACTCGGCGAAGACCTGGGCGATGGTCTCGCAGGTTTCCTCGTCGCTTACCGCCAGCGAATCGAACAGACGGCGGGCTTCGGTCCAGCGGTCATCCTCGACGGCCAGCTTGCCGGTGGCCTTGAAGTTGTCCATCAGCTCGGCGACGGCCTTGCCGTTGCGGCCGTGCAGGTCGAACAGCAGGCGCTCGAAGTTGGACGAGACCATGATGTCCATGGACGGCGACAGCGACGCGTGCAGGGTGTCCTTGTCGTAGCGGTTGCCGGACATGAAGCGATGCAGGATGTCGTTGCGGTTGGTCGCGACGATCAGCTGGCTGACCGGCAGGCCCATGTTGCGCGCCAGGTAGCCGGCGAAGATGTCGCCGAAGTTGCCGGTGGGCACCGAGAAGGCCACGGACCGGGCCGGTGCGCCGAGCTGCAGGGCAGCGTGGAAGTAGTAGACGATCTGGGCCATGATCCGCGCCCAGTTGATCGAGTTCACCGCCACCAGACGGGTGCCTTTGAGGAAACCCTGGTCAGCAAAGCTGGCCTTGACCATTTCCTGGCAGTCGTCGAAGTTGCCTTCGATGGCGATGTTGTGGATGTTTTCGCCCAGGATGGTGGTCATCTGCCGGCGCTGCACCTCGGACACACGGTTGTGCGGGTGCATGATGAAGATGTCGACGTTCTCGCAGGCCTTGCAGCCTTCGATGGCGGCCGAACCGGTGTCGCCGGAGGTGGCGCCCATGATCACCACGCGCTCGCCGCGCTTGGTCAGCACGTGGTCGAGTAGGCGGCCGAGCAGTTGCAGGGCGAAGTCCTTGAAGGCCAGGGTCGGGCCGTGGAACAGCTCGAGCACCCACTCATTGCCATTGAGCTGGCGCAGCGGCGCCACGGCGTTGTGAGCGAAGACACCGTAGGTCTCTTCGAGGATCTTCTTGAAATCGGCGTCGGCGATGCTGCCGGCAACGAACGGGCGCATCACGCGGAAGGCCAGCTCGTGGTACGGCAGGCCGGCCCAGGAGGCGATCTCCTCGACGGTGAAGCGCGGCAGGTTTTCCGGCACGTAGAGGCCGCCGTCGCTGGCCAGGCCAGCCAGCAGCACGTCTTCGAAGTTCAGCGCGGGCGCCTGGCCGCGGGTACTGATGTAACGCATGGAGTGAAACCTTCGGGTTGGCGGCAGCGCGCAGGCGCCGCCGCAGTCGATTCAGTTCAGTTGTTCGACGCGGATGCGTACGACATTGCCGACGACGTCATCCAGCGCTTCCAGCGCGGCGATGGCTTCGATGATGCGGGATTCGAGCACGCGGTGGGTAACCAGGATCATCGGCACCAGACCGTCATGCTCTTCGACTTCCATCTGCATGATCGATTCGATGTTGATGCCGCGCTCGGAGAGGATGGTCGCCACCTGGGCCAGTACGCCCGGATGGTCCTTGGCCTGGATGCGCAGGTAGTAGGCGCTTTCACAGGCGTCGATCGGCAGGATCGGGTGGTCGGAGAGCGAGTCCGGCTGGAAGGCCAGGTGCGGCACGCGGTTCTCCGGGTCGGCGGTCATGGCGCGAACCACGTCCACCAGGTCGGCGACCACCGAGGAAGCGGTGGGCTCCATACCGGCGCCCGCGCCATAGAACAGCGTGGAGCCGGCGGCATCGCCGTTGACCATGACCGCATTCATCACGCCGTTCACGTTGGCGATCAGGCGGTCGGCCGGGATCAGGGTCGGGTGAACGCGCAGCTCGATACCCTTGTCGGTACGGCGGGCGACGCCCAGGTGCTTGATGCGGTAGCCCAGCGCCTCGGCGTAGTTCACGTCGGCGGTGGTCAGCTGGGTGATGCCTTCGGTGTACGCCTTGTCGAATTGCAGCGGGATGCCGAAGGCGATGGACGCCAGGATGGTCAGCTTGTGCGCAGCATCGATGCCTTCGACGTCGAAGGTCGGATCGGCTTCGGCGTAGCCAAGCGCCTGGGCTTCCTTCAGCACGTCGGCGAAGGCGCGGCCCTTCTCACGCATTTCGGTGAGGATGAAGTTGCCGGTGCCGTTGATGATGCCGGCCAGCCAGTTGATGCGGTTGGCGGCCAGCCCCTCGCGGATCGCCTTGATCACCGGGATGCCACCAGCCACGGCGGCTTCGAAGGCAACGATGACGCCCTTCTCGCGGGCCTTGGCGAAGATTTCGTTGCCATGCACGGCGATCAGCGCCTTGTTGGCGGTGACCACGTGCTTGCCATTCTCGATGGCCTTGAGCACCAGTTCGTGGGCCAGGGTGTAACCACCGATCAGTTCGATGACGACGTCGATTTCCGGGTTGTTCGCCACGTCGAAGATGTCGGCAGTAATGGGGGTACTGCCGGTTTCACACTTCGGATTGGGGCGACGGGCGGCAATCTGCGCAACCTCGATACCACGCCCGGCACGGCGGGCAATCTCCTCGGCGTTGCGTTTGAGTACATTGAAGGTACCGCCACCGACGGTCCCCAACCCACAGATTCCCACTTTCACCGGATTCACGCTGAAACTCCCCATGATTACAGCATCGGGGCACCTGACGCGCCGATGCCCGCAACGAGGCGGGCACGGCAGCAGGCACCAAGTCAGAACAGGCCAGGTGCCTGTTCCCTAGTCAAAAGGAACCGAACATTACGAAGCGGTTCCGTATTAGTCAATCAGAGCGCAAGCCGCGGCTTACTTGGCTTCCAGGGCCAGCTTGGCGATCTGGCCGGCCGGCTGGTAGCCCGGCAGCATGGTGCCGTCGGCGAGGATCACTGCCGGGGTGCCTTGCACGCCGACCATCTGGCCCAGGGCGAACTGCGCATCCACCGGATTTTCGCACTTGGCGGCCTTCACTTCCTTCTCATGGAACATGTCGGTCATCGCGGCCTGGCGGTCCTTGGAGCACCATACAGCCTGCAGCTGCTGGTCACCCGGCGAGTTCGGGCCCTGGCGCGGGAAGGCCAGGTAGCGTACTTCGATGCCGCGCTTCTGCAGCTCCGGCACCTCGGCGTGCATCTTCTGGCAATACGGACAGGTGGTGTCGGTGAAGACGGTAATGTGCGCCTTGGTCTCGCCCTTGGCGGGGAACACCACCATGTCCTTGGCGGGAATGGCGTTGATGGTCTTGGCCACGCCGGCGCTCTCGGCCTTCTCGGTCAGGTTGGTCGGCTTGCCGTCCTTCACCTGGTAGATATTGCCCTGTACGACGAACTGGCCATCGGCGCTGGCATAAAGGATGCGACCGCCCTTGAGCTGCACCTGGTAGATGCCTTCCAGGGGACCCTTGGAGATGTTCTCGATGGGCAGGTCAGGCTGCAGGGACTGCAGGGTGGTGCGGATTGCCTGGTCCGGCTCGGCGGCCAGGGCAAGGGTGCTGACGAGGCCAAGGGCCGCGGCAGCCAGAAGTCGAGACAAACGCATGGAAAACTCCTGATGTCGGTCGGCGAAGACTACCACACCGGGGCGGCAAGACCGAGCCAAAGGCTGTAGCCGGAAGCTTCCAGGTATTTTCCTGCTTCCGTGGCTTTTCTGTAGGAGCGAGCTTGCTCGCGAAGCGCTTGATGCCTCGTCGCCCTGGCCGGTTCGCGAGCAAGCTCGCGCCTACAAGTTCACGCTGAACACTGGCGTGAAGCCGCACAATTCGAAGGATGTCTAGCGGCGCAGCGAAGCTCACCCGCGGGGGTGATGCTGCGCATGCAGGTCCTGCAGCCGCGCACGGGCGATATGCGTGTAGATCTGCGTGGTAGAGAGATCGCTATGCCCCAGCAGCATCTGTACCACGCGCAGATCGGCGCCGTGGTTGAGCAGATGGGTGGCAAAGGCATGGCGCAGGGTGTGCGGCGACAGGCTCTTGCCAATGCCGGCCACCTTCGCGTGCAGTTTGATGCGGTGCCAGAAGGTCTGGCGGGTCATCTGCTCGCCACGCAGGCTGGGGAACAGCACGTCGCTGGGTCGGCCAGCCAACAGGTCACCGCGCGCCTCGCGCACGTAGCGCTCGATCCAGCGGATCGCCTCCTCGCCTAGCGGCACCAGGCGCTCCTTGCTGCCCTTGCCGAGCACGCGCACCACGCCCTGGCGCAGGTTCACCTGCTCCAGGGTCAACCCGACCAGTTCGCTCACGCGCAGTCCGCAGGCATAGAGGACCTCCAGCATGGTGCGGTCGCGCAGCCCCAGCGGATCGTCGGTCTCCGGCGCCGCCAACAAGGCCTCAACGTCCGCTTCTGAGAGGGATTTGGGCAGCGGCTTACCCAATTGAGGCAAATCCACCAGCAGCGTCGGGTCTTCGGCAATCAGTCCCTCGCGCAGGCAGTAGCGGTAAAAACCACGCAGCCCGGAGAGGAAGCGCGCCGTCGAGCGAGCTTTGTAGCCCTCGCCCAGGCGCCAGGCCAGGTGGTCGAGAATCACGTCGCGCCCGGCGGACTCCAGCGCAACGCCGCGCTCGCCCAGCCATCCGTTGAACAGCGCGAGATCGCTGCCATAGGCACTGCGAGTGTTGTCGGACAGGCCTTTTTCCAGCCAGAGGGCATCGAGGAAGCGATCGATTAGAAAATGTGGAACCGGGGTCATGGGGGCCATGGCGAAGGACAATGTGGCGGAGATAGTCTTTCATATCCGCCACTCCCCTCTCCACTCTGTCGAAGGACTTCGCCGCTCCATGGATGAACACAGCACCTATTACGCTCTCGCCGGCATTGGCGCCGCCTCCCTAGCCAGCCAGTGGCTGGCCTGGCGCCTGCGCCTGCCGGCGATCCTGTTCCTGCTGCTGAGCGGCATCCTGATGGGGCCGATCCTCCACGTACTGACACCCGAGGCACTGTTCGGCCCGCTGCTGTTTCCCCTGGTGTCACTGGCGGTGGCGCTGGTGCTGTTCGAAGGCAGCCTCACGCTGCACCTGGACGAATGGAAGGAAATCGGCACCGTGGTCCGGCGGATGGTCACCATCGGCGCACTGATCACCTGGGGCGTGATCGCCCTGGCTACGCACTACCTGCTGGACTTCACCTGGGAAATGGCGCTGCTGTTCGGCACCCTGACGCTAGTCACCGGCCCCACGGTGATAGTGCCGATGCTACGTGTGGTTCGCCCCAACGCGACCATCGCCAACATCCTGCGCTGGGAAGGCATCGTCATCGACCCCATCGGCGCCATCCTCGCCGTGGTGGTGTACACCTTCATCGCCGCCAGCGACATCGGCTCAGGCTGGGTGGACAGCCTGCTGACCTTCATCAGCGTTATCGGCACCGGCATCGTCGCCGGGCTGATTGGCGGACAGGCCCTGGGCGTGGCGCTGCGCCGCCACTGGCTGCCGGATTACCTGCACAACCTCGCATCGCTCTCCGTGGTGCTGGGCGTCTTCGTCCTGTCCAATTCGGTGATGTCCGAATCGGGGCTGCTGGCGGTGACAGTAATGGGCCTGCGCCTGGCCAACATGAAAGGCGTCGACGTGAGGCACATCCTGCACTTCAAGGAGAACCTCAGCGTCCTGCTGATTTCCGGTCTGTTCGTGCTGCTCGCCGCTCGGCTGGATCTGCCGGCTCTGCTGGGGCTGGGGCCGATCGCGCTGCTGGTGCTGGCGCTGATCCAGTTCGTCGCCCGCCCCTTGAACGTGCTGATTGCGACTGTCGGCTCGTCGCTGAACTGGCGCGAGCGAGCGCTACTGAGCTGGATCGCCCCGCGCGGCATCGTCGCCGCAGCAGTCTCGGCAATCTTCGCCATTCGTCTGCAGGAAGCAGGCCACGCCCAGGCTGGCGTGCTGGTGCCGCTGACCTTCCTGGTGATCATCGGCACGGTGATCCTGCAGAGCGCCACCGCACGCCCCCTGGCTCGCCTGCTGAAAGTCGCCGAGCCGGTACCCACCGGCTTCCTGATCATCGGTGCGAACCCAGTGGCCCGCGCCATTGGCGCCGGCCTGCAGCACGCAGGGGTGAAGGTGCTGCTCACCGACTCGAGCTGGGAGAACACCCGCGCGGCGCGCATGGACAACCTGCCCACCTACTTCGGCAACCCGGCCTCGCAGCACGCTGAGGCGCACCTGGACCTGATCGGCCTGGGGCACCTGCTGGCCCTGTCGCCCAACGCTGAACTGAATGCACTGATGTGCATGAGCTTCCGCCACGAGTTCAACCCGCGCCAGCGCTTCATCCTGCCCAGCAGCCAGGACAGCCGACGCAGCGAGAAGCACCGCGTCAGCGACCGCCACCGCGGCCGCCCGCTGGGACAATCGGCGATCACCTACCCACAGATCGCCGGCCTGATCGCACGCGGAGCGGAGATTCGTTCGACCTTGCTCAGCGAGAATTTCGGCTGGGAGGATTACCAGACCCAGCACGATAAGCGCGCGCTGCTGCTGTTCGCCAAGAACCCGAATGGCCGACTGCACATTGCCAGCCCGGAGCGCCCGCTGGCACCAGACACTGGCTGGACGGTGATTTCGCTGATCGAGGAAGCGAGCGGAAACCCTGCGGGGGCAAACGAAACGGGGCGGGCCGAAACAACCTGACGATCGGCGGTGTCTGCCTATCTTTAGGCTGGTGACAGGAAATTTCTGAAGGACGATGATTGCACCACGCCATCATAGCGCCCCACGAAGCTCACGCCATGCCCAGTCAACAGAACTCCCGTCTCGGTCAGATCCTTGTCAGCAAGGGTCTGATCACCTCCCAACAGCTGGATAAGGCCATCCAGCTCCAGCTCACCAACGGACTGCGCCTGGGTGAAACCCTCATCCAGCAAGGCTGGATCAGCGAGCGTCAGCTCGGCCGCGCGCTGAAGAAGCAGAACAACCTGCGCCTCGCCGCGACGCTGGTCGCCGCCCTGCTCAGCCCGTTCCAACTGGCCAGCGCCGATGTACAGCGCCAGGCCCCCACCAGCATCACCCGCCACGAAGCGCCCAAGGGGCTGAAGCCACTGAGCGACCGCGAGATGAGCGATGTCAGCGCCCAGGGCTTCGACGATACCCTGCAGAGCCTGCTGGTCAGTGCCGAAAGTGGCGATGGCGTCGGTGCCATCAAACAACTGTCTCGGCTGGTGATGCCGGTGGTCGACAGCCTGGATGCCGAGACCTCGCTGCGTGACGTGCAATACGACACCCAGCATGCCTCCTCGTCACTGAACCCGGACGGCTCGATCAACGTGCGCCTGCCCAGCTCCATCGGCGAGGTGCGCTTCGACAACATCCGCGTCGCCGGCGCGCCGAAGACCCAGAGCATGGGCAGTCTGAGCCTGCAGAACATCGATCTGTCCCAGGCCTCGCTGAAAATCAGCCTGCGCCACTAAATCGATGGATGGATATCTGTAGGAGCGAGCTTGCTCGCGAACCGCCCAACACCGATGTGACCGGCAAAACTGTTCGCGAGCAAGCTCGCTCCTACAATTCAAACGAAAGAAGGCGCCCTTGGGCGCCTTCTTGCATTTCAGGCCTCGAATCCGGGCAGGACCGGCACCGGGCGCTTCTCGTCGTCGATGGCGACGAAGCTGAACAGACCGTGGATGGCCTTCTCACGGCCATCGGCTGCCATGCTCTCGACGAACACTTCCACCTCGACCTTGAGGCTGGTATTGCCGACTTTCACCACGCGACCGATCAGCTCGACGATGGAACCGGCAGGAATCGGGTGCTTGAAGTCGATTCGGTCGGTGGACACCGTCACCAGCGGCAGACGACAGAAGCGCGTCGCGGCGATGAACGACACCTCGTCCATCCAGGCCAGCGCTGTGCCGCCGAACAGGGTGTTGTGGTGGTTGGTGGTGGGCGGGAAAATCGCCTTGGTCACGCGGGTTTCGGACAGCTCCGTGCGACGGAGGACTTCTTGCTCTCTGGGGCTCATGCCACTGCTACCTGGTGCAAAGAGTGTGGCTGCCGGTGCTGCGGGTGTTGTACTTCTAATGCGCTGCCGGGGCAGATGAAGGCGCCGGACCAAAGGTCAAAAACGCCAGGCAAGAAAAAAGCAGCCCGTGGGCTGCTTTTTTCGGGAACAACCGGCGAATTAGGCCAGTTTTTCCTTGATACGAGCTGCCTTGCCGGACAGTTCGCGGAGGTAGTACAGCTTGGCCTTGCGCACGTCGCCGCGACGCTTGACGGAGATGCTGTCAACCAGCGGGCTGTAGGTCTGGAAGGTACGCTCAACGCCTACGCCGTTGGAGATCTTGCGAACGGTGAAAGCGCTGTTCAGGCCGCGGTTACGCTTGCCGATCACGACGCCTTCGAAGGCCTGCAGACGCTGACGGTCGCCTTCCTTCACTTTAACCTGGACGATTACGGTGTCGCCGGGGGCGAACGCCGGAATCTCTTTGCTCATCTGTTCAGCTTCGATCTGCTGAATGATCTTGTTGGTCATTTCGTGCTCCTAAGACAAGCGCTCGGCGCTCGCCATCGATACGTTAACTATCGTTCCGCTGGCGGATGTATTCCTCCAGCAGCTTTTTCTCTTCTCCAGAAAGCGAGCGGCAATCCAGAAGATCGGCACGTCGTTCCCAGGTCCTGCCTAAGGACTGCTGCAAACGCCAGCGCCGGATGTGTTCGTGGTTGCCGCTGAGCAGCACCTCAGGAACACGTTTGTCTGCGTACACCTCAGGTCGGGTGTAGTGCGGACAGTCGAGCAGGCCATCCGTGAAGGAGTCCTCCTCGGCGGAGTCCACGTGGCCCAATGCACCGGGCAACAACCGCGTGACCGCGTCAATCAGCACCATGGCCGGAAGCTCACCCCCGGACAGGACATAATCGCCAACTGACCATTCCTCATCGACATGCTCTTCAATGAAGCGCTCGTCGATGCCTTCGTAACGCCCGGCGATCAGGATCAGTCGTTCCTCGTTCGCCAGTTCTTTCACAGCCGCCTGCGTGAGCTTGCGACCTTGCGGCGAAAGGTAGATCACCTTCACCGGTCCGCCTGCGGCTTGCCGGGCATCGCCCAGGGCGCCTTCGAGCGGCTTGATTTTCATCACCATGCCGGGACCACCGCCGAAAGGCCGGTCGTCCACCGTCTGGTGACGGTCCTCGGTGTTGCTTCGCGGGTTGAAGCACTGAAGCTGAATCAGCTCCTGCTTGACCGCGCGACTCGTGATGCCATAGTCGCTGATGGCGCGAAACATCTCCGGAAAGATGCTGATGACTCCTATCCACATCGGCTGAGGGCTCTCATCCACATGGCTTAGAAGTCCGCGTCCCAGTCCACCCGCATCTCGCCGGCTTCCAGGTCCACCGCTTGCACGCACTGATCCGTATACGGGAGCAGGCGTTCACGGTCGTCCAGGCTGCCTGCGCAGGGCTTGACTACCATCACATCGTTGGCGCCGGTCTCCAGCATGTGGTCGAGAATCCCGAACAGTTGCCCGTTCTGGTCGATCACCTTGAGACCTTCCAACTGGCTCCAGTAGAACTCGCCATCGTCCAGCACCGGCAGCTCGCTGCGCGGGACCAGGATTTCGAATTCAGCGAAGGTGCGGGCGATCTCGCGATCATCCAGTCCCTTCAGCTTCGCGACCAGGACATTGCCCTGCACGCGACCTTGGACCAGTTCAGCCTGTCGAACTTCGTTGCCACGCTTGAGCGTCCAGCGGCGATAGTCCAGCAGGTTGTCCAACGGATCAGTAAAGGAATACACCCTCACCTCACCACGAATACCGTGCACCGATACGATCTTGCCGAGAACAACCATCTCCTCGGCGGGAGCAGGATTCGTGTTCATCGATCTCAGGCAGCCTTGGCGGCTTCCTTGATCAGCTGAGCAACACGCTCAGACGGTTGAGCGCCTTGGCTCAGCCAGTAGTTCAGACGCTCCTGGTTGACCGAGAACTTGACTTCGGCGCCAGTGGCGACAGGGTTGAAGAAGCCGACGCGCTCGACGAAACGGCCGTCACGAGCGTTGCGGCTGTTGGTCACGGTCAGGTGATAGAACGGGCGCTTCTTGGAGCCGCCACGAGCCAGACGAATGGTTACCATGCGTACGTTGTTCCTATGGTTTGCTTGCAAAAAATAAATGCAGCCCTCGGGCACATAGCCCGAAAGGCCGCATATTCTATGAGCTAAAGCCCCGCGCCGCAAGCCGCAGCGCGTCCTGCCCGCCGGGCGGCGAGCCGTCCGGGCTTACATCTTGGGCATGCCGCCGGGGAACATGCTCCCCATGCCGCGCATCATCTTGGCCATGCCGCCCTTGGCGGTGACCTTCTTCATCATCTTCTGCATCTGCTTGTGCTGCTTGATGAGGCGACCAACGTCCTGCACCTGGGTACCCGAACCCATGGCGATGCGGCGCTTGCGCGAACCACTGATCACTTCCGGATCGCGGCGCTCGGCGGGGGTCATGGAGTTGATGATCGCCTCCATCTGCTTGAACTGCTTCTCCGCCGCGTTCTGCGCGTTGCCCATCTGCGACAGGTTGACGCCGCCCAGCATCGGCAGCTTGTCCATGAGGCTGCCCAGGCCGCCCATGTTCTTCATCTGTTGCAGCTGATCGCGGAAGTCTTCCAGGTCGAAACCCTTGCCCTTCTTGATCTTCTTCGCGAGCTTCTCGGCCTTCTCGCGGTCCATGCTCTGCTCGGCCTGCTCGATCAGGCTGAGCACGTCACCCATGCCGAGAATGCGCGAGGCCACGCGGTCGGGGTGGAACGGATCGAGCGCTTCGCTCTTCTCGCCCATGCCGAGGAACTTGATCGGCTTGCCGGTGATGGCGCGTACGGACAGCGCGGCACCGCCACGTGCGTCGCCGTCGACCTTGGTCAGCACCACGCCGGTCAGCGGCAGCGCGTCATTGAAGGCCTTGGCGGTGTTGGCGGCGTCCTGGCCGGTCATGGCGTCGACCACGAACAGGGTTTCCACCGGCTTGATCGCCGCGTGGACCTGTTTGATCTCGTCCATCATGTCGGCGTCGATGTGCAGACGGCCGGCGGTGTCGACGATTACGACGTCGATGAACTTCAGCTTGGCCTCGCGGATCGCCGCTTCGGCGATGGCGACCGGCTTCTGGCTGGTGTCGGACGGGAAGAACGTCACGTCCAGGTCGTTGGCCAGGGTTTCCAGCTGCTTGATCGCTGCCGGGCGGTAGACGTCGGCAGATACCAGCAGCACGGACTTCTTCTTGCGCTCTTTAAGGAAGCGCGCCAGCTTGCCGGCGGTGGTGGTCTTGCCCGCGCCCTGCAGGCCGGCCATCAGGATGACCGCCGGCGGGGCTGTGTTGAGGTCGAGGTCCTCGTTGGCCGCGCCCATCAGCTCGACCAGTTCGGCCTGGACGATCTTCACGAAGGCCTGACCCGGGGTCAGGCTCTTGGAAACTTCGGTGCCGACCGCGCGATCCTTGATCTTGGCGACGAAGTCCTTGACCACCGGCAGGGCCACGTCGGCTTCCAGCAGGGCCATCCGCACTTCGCGGAGCGTGTCCTTGATGTTGTCCTCGGTCAGCTTGGCCTTGCCGGTGACGTGGCGCAGCGTTTGCGAGAGGCGATCTGTAAGGTTTTCGAACATGCGCGTTCCTAATCAGGCCCGGACGGGCCAGGGTTTGGCTTGTCAGCAAGCGGGCGATTATAACCAAGTGCGGCCAACGCCAACACCGCCGATGATCCCGATGTGACCGACTGCTTCGCAGGCCAGAAGCGAACTGTTCTCAGCCGCTTTCTAGGCGCGTGCGATCTGTGCCAAACTCACAACCTTTCGGGTCCCCCGTCGAAGGACTGTTCCAAGGACTTATGCAACCTCTGCTGCCCAGCCTGATCGCCGCCGTCCTTTATATCGGCACCACCGCCTACCAGGGCGCAAGCCTGGCCCGCCGCACCCCGCCGCAGAAACCGCTGCTCCTCCTGCTGGGCCTGGTCGCCCTGCTCTGCCAGGCCTACGCCCTGAGCCAGGAGCTGCTCACGCCCGCGGGTCTGACGCTGGACTTCTTCAATGCCGCCAGCCTGATTTCCGCCGCGGTCACCGCCCTGACTCTGCTGGCGTGCCTGCGCATCCCGGTGCACAACCTGCTGATCTTCCTTTATCCGCTCGGTGCGCTGACCACCCTGCTGGCCGCGCTGATGCCCCACGGCACCATCGAGCCGATCAACGAGCAGCCCGGCATCCTCGCCCACATCCTGCTGTCGATCTTGGCGTACGGCCTGCTGACCATCGCAGTGGTCCAGGCGCTGCTCCTGCTGGTGCAGGACCATCAGCTCAAGCACAAGCACCCGTCGGGCCTGATCCGCAACTTCCCGCCGCTGCAGACCATGGAAAGCCTGCTGTTCGGCTTCCTCTGGGGCGGCTGGTCGCTGCTCTCGCTGTCGCTGATCTCCGGCTGGCTGTTCGTCGACAACCTGTTCGCCCAGCACCTGGCGCACAAGACCATCCTCTCCTGCTTCGCCTGGATCGTCTTCGGCGTCCTCCTGTGGGGCCGCCACCAGCTCGGCTGGCGCGGCCACAAGGCAATCCGCTGGACCCTCGCGGGTTTCTGCCTGCTGATGCTGGCCTACTTCGGCAGCAAGCTGGTCAAGGAATTCATCCTGCACATCTGACGCTAACGGTGGCGCTCGGGCGCCGCTGAAGGACCTGCGCGCATGGAAGAGATCCACCCCGGCTACCTGATCGGCCTGCTGGTCTTCCTGATCCTCTGCTCGGCATTCTTCTCCAGCGTCGAGACCGGCATGCTCAGCCTCGACCGCTACCGCCTGCGCCATCTGTCCAAGCAGGGCAACCGCGGGGCGCGGCGCACCAGTTGGCTGCTGCTGCGCACCGACCGCCTGCTCGGCACCATCCTGATCGGCAACAACTTCGTCAACATCGTCGCCTCGTCCCTGGCGACCCTGCTGGCACTGCGACTGTGGGGCGAAGCCGGCGTTGCCATCGCCACCGTGGCGCTGACGCTGATCCTGCTGATCTTCGGCGAAATCACGCCCAAGACCTACGCCGCCCTGCGTCCCGAACGCGTGGCCTTCCCCGCCAGCCTGCCACTGCTGTGGATGCAGAAGTTGTTCAGCCCACTGCTCTGGCTGATGACCGGCATTAGTAACGCCCTGCTGCGCATGGGCGGTCTCGACCCGACCCAGCGCGGCAGCAAGCCACTGAGCAACGACGAGTTGCGCAGCGTGGTTACCGACTCCAGCGAGAAGCTCACCAATAACCGCCAGGACATGCTGCTGAGCATCCTCGACCTGGAAAAGATCACGGTGAACGACCTGATGGTCCCGCGCAACGAGGTCCAGGGCATCGACCTGGACGACGAGCTGGAAACCATCATCGGCCAGCTGCGCAACACCACCCACACCCGCCTGCCGGTGTTCCGCAACGACATCAACCAGGTCGAGGGCGTGGTGCACATGCGCCAGATTGCCCGTCTGCTGACCCATAACCAGCTGACCAAGGACAGCCTCAAGGCCGCCTGCCTGGAACCCTACTTCGTGCCCGAGAGCACGCCGCTGTCGACCCAGCTGGTGAACTTCCAGAAGCAGAAGCGCCGCATCGGTATCGTCGTCGACGAGTACGGCGAGGTGATCGGCATCATCACCCTGGAAGACATCCTCGAAGAGATCGTCGGCGAGTTCAGCAACCAGAACACCCTGCGCAACCCGGACATCCACCCCCAGGCCGACGGCACCTATGTCATCGACGGCTCGGCCAACCTGCGGGACGTCAACCGCGCGCTGGGCTGGCAACTGCCCAGTGACGGGCCCAAGACCCTCAACGGCCTGGTTACCGAAGCACTGGAGCAGATTCCCGACTGCGCGGTGTGCCTGAAGATCGGCCGCTACCGTCTGGAAATCCTCCAGTCGGGCGAAAACCGGGTGAAAAGTGTGCGCGCGTGGCTGCCTGGCGCTCCGCCAAGAGAGCCTTACGCCGACGAGCTTGCCTGAGCCGCCCCGCCCGCCCCTATAATCCAGGCGGCTTACCCAGCCTCCCGCCTGCGCCCGTCGTTACCCGCGACGCTGCGCCGGCCAGTCAATCGCACGCCCCGCCGAGCCTCGACCCCGCGTCGTTGCCTTGCGAAGCAGCCGGCCCCGCCCCGACCCACCGCGAGCCGCGCCCACCCTGCCCCGACACGGGCCGCGCTTCCTTTTCGCGCTACGGCGATGCCTCTTCATGATGCCGGACACGACCGCAGATTCGTCGCCGAGCAGGACTGCCAGGGACCGACCCGCATGACCAGCGCCACCCTCGAAGCCGCACCACCGGCCGAACAGACCAACTCCACCACCCGCGTCGCGGTGGCCAGTTTCATCGGCACCGCCATCGAGTTCTACGATTTCTATGTCTACGCCACCGCCGCTGCGCTGGTGATCGGCCCGGTGTTCTTCCCGCAGACCTCCGGCACCGCCCAGGCGCTCAGCGCCTTCATCACCTTCGGCATCGCCTTCCTCGCCCGCCCGCTGGGCTCGGCGCTGTTCGGCCACTTCGGCGACCGCATCGGGCGTAAGTCGACCCTGGTGGCCTCGCTGCTACTGATGGGCATTTCCACCACCCTGATCGGCCTGTTGCCGGGCTACGACAGCATTGGTGCCTGGGCGCCGATCCTGCTCTGCGTGCTGCGCTTCGGCCAGGGCCTTGGGCTGGGTGGCGAATGGGGCGGCGCGGCGCTGCTGGCCACGGAGAACGCGCCCAAGGGCCGCCGCGCCTGGTTCGGCATGTTCCCGCAAATGGGCCCGTCGATCGGCTTCCTCGCCGCCAACGGTCTGTTCCTTTGCCTCGCGATGCTGCTCAGCGAAGAACAGTTCCGCGCCTGGGGCTGGCGCATCCCGTTCGTGCTCAGCGCGGTGCTGGTCATCGTCGGCCTGTACGTCCGCCTCAAACTGGTGGAAACCCCGGTGTTCGCCAAGGCCATGGAGCGCCACGAGCGTTCCAGCCTGCCGATCGCCGAGCTGTTCTCGAAACACTGGAGGCCGACCCTGCTGGGCGCCCTGGCAATGGTGGTGTGCTACGCCCTCTTCTATATCTCCACGGTGTTTTCGTTGAGCTACGGCGTCAGCACCCTGGGCTACAGCCGCGAAGACTTCCTTGGCTTGCTATGCATCGCGGTGCTCTTCATGGCCGCCGCCACGCCGGTTTCGGCCTGGCTGAGTGACCGCTTCGGGCGCAAGCCGGTGCTGATCGTCGGCACCATCGCTGCCATCGCCTCGGGCTTCGCCATGGAGCCGCTGCTCAGCCAGGGCTCGTCGGTGGAAGTGGCGGTGTTCCTGTCGCTGGAACTGTTCCTCATGGGCGTGACCTTCGCCCCCATGGGCGCGCTGCTGCCGGAACTCTTCCCCACCCATGTGCGCTACACCGGCGCGTCGGCCGCCTACAACCTGGGCGGCATCCTTGGCGCCTCGGTGGCGCCGTACATCGCGCAGAAGCTGGTGGGCATGGGCGGCCTGAGCTGGGTGGGCGGTTACGTATCGGTTGCGGCGGGGCTGAGCCTGCTGGCGGTGCTGTGCCTGCGCGAAACTCGTCACGATGACCTGAACGCCATTCGCTGACACCCATTCTTGTAGGAGCGCTTGCTCGCGAACGCATTGCACCGTCAGCCCCAGCGTGACGCGGGTTCGCGAGCAAGCTCGCTCCTACAAAAGAGGGTCAGCGCTGGGTAACCAGCCAGTCGGCCAGGTGTTCGCCCCAGACCTGATAACCCAGTGCCGACGGGTGATAGCCATCGATGGCGAGGAACTGCGGCTGCATCTCCAGGCTGACGCCGCAATACCCTACCCCCTGCGCCAGCGCCAGGCGGCTGAGCTGGCGATCCAGCAGCGCTGCGCGCCAGCCGAGCAGCCGGCGCAACAACCAGGGTAGGGCCGTGAAATGCTGCAATGGCGGCACGGCCGTGCAGACGACCCGTGCGCCGCGACCACGGAAATGCGCGATCAGATGCTCAAGAGCCCCCAGCCAACGCTGGCCGGAGCTGAAATGCGTGGTGTCGTTGACGCCGAAGACCAGCGCCACCAGCTCGTACTCCTGATCAGTCGCCACCGGTAGCAGCCGCTCACAGGCCTCTGCAGCGGTAATGCCGTTCTCCCCGATCGCGCGCCAGGCAACGGGGCGCTCCAGGCGGATCGATAGCGCCAGCGCCAGCCGGCCGGCCAGCGCAAAGTCCAGGCAGGACGCGCCAACTCCCGCGACCGTGGATTCACCCAGCAGGAGAAGACGAAAGGGTTCACCAGGAAACTCTGCACCCGCAACGCCTTCGCAGGCGCCCGCGGCGGGAGCCAGGCGCAAGGCCGTGCGCTTGGTACGCACGGCCATGGGCAGAGCCAGCGGCAGCAGCGGCAATGCCGCCGCCCACCACATCAGCCCCGCCCAGCGGCTCACAGCTCGACTTTGACCGACTGGGCCGAACGGGTGGCCTTGGCGCGGGCGGCGTCGATCGACTCGTCGCGCGCGAGGGCCACGCCCATGCGGCGCTGGCCGTCCACCTCCGGCTTGCCGAACAGGCGCAGCGCCGTGTCCGGCTCGCTCAGGGCGGCACCGAGATTGCCGAAGGAGACCTGCTGCGACTTGCCTTCCACCAGGATCACCGCCGAGGCGGAGTCGCCCAACTGGCGGATCACCGGAATCGGCAAGCCCAGGATCGCGCGGGCATGCAGGGCGAACTCGGAGAGATCCTGGGAAATCAGGGTCACCAGGCCGGTGTCGTGCGGGCGTGGCGAAACCTCACTGAACCACACCTCGTCACCTTTGACGAACAGCTCCACGCCGAACAGGCCGCGGCCGCCCAGCGCCTCGGTGACCGCCCTGGCCACGCGCTCGGACTCGGCCAGCGCCTTAGGGCTCATGGCCTGGGGCTGCCAGGATTCGTGGTAGTCGCCCTTCACCTGGCGGTGGCCGATGGGCGCGCAGAAGGTGGTGCCGCCAATGTGGCGCACGGTGAGCAGGGTGATCTCGTAGTCGAAGTCAATGAAGCCTTCGACAATAACCCGGCCCTTGCCGGCGCGGCCGCCTTCCTGGGCGTAATCCCACGCGGTCTTCAGGTCGGCGTCGGACTTGAGCACGCTCTGGCCCTTGCCGGAAGAACTCATGATCGGCTTCACCACGCAGGGGTAGCCCACGGCTGCAACGCCAGCGGCGTAGTCCTCGTAGGTGTCGGCGAAGTAGTAGGGCGAGGTCGGCAGGCCCAGCTCTTCGGCGGCCAGGCGACGGATGCCCTCGCGATTCATGGTCAACTGCGCGGCACGGGCGGTGGGGATGACGGTGTAGCCTTCGCTCTCCAGCTCGACCAGGGTCGCGGTGGCGATGGCTTCGATCTCCGGCACGATGTAGTGCGGTTTCTCCTGCTCAATCACTGCGCGCAGGGCGACGCCATCGAGCATGCTGATCACGTGGCTGCGATGCGCAACCTGCATGGCCGGCGCGTTCGCGTAGCGGTCCACGGCGATGACTTCGCAGCCCAGGCGCTGCAGCTCGATCGCCACTTCCTTGCCCAGCTCGCCGGAGCCACAGAGCAGTACGCGGGTCGCGCTCGGCGACAGGGGAGTTCCAATACGGGGCATTGCGGGAAACCTCGGGAAGGGAAAGTTCGAAACGGGGTAGCTCGTGATGCGCTAGGCCAGCACGCCCTGCTCACGGGCGCGCTGCTCGCAACGCTGGAGCACCGCGCGGCGCTCGGCGTTGTCCATCAGGCCCCAACGGGTGATTTCGGCGGCGCTGCGCTGGCAGCCCAGGCAGATGTCGGCATCGTCCAGCGCGCAGACATGCACGCAGGGCGAGGCGACGGGACGTTCTTCAGTCATCTTCCTGCTCGACCAGATCGCGGGCGTACCGCTGGGCGTTATGGACGTAATGGGCGGCGCTGGCTTCGAGCATCTTCTTCTGCGGCTCGGTCAGCTCGCGTACCACTTTGCCGGGGGAGCCCATGACCAGAGAGCCGTCAGGGATTTCCTTGCCCTCGGGGATCAGTGCGTTGGCGCCGATGATGCAGTACTTGCCGATCTTCGCGCCGTTGAGGATCACCGCGTTGATGCCGACGAGGCTGTAGTCGCCCACCTGGCAGCCATGCAGCATGGCGTTGTGGCCGATGGTCACGCCCTTGCCCAGGGTCAGCGGGAAGCCCATGTCGGTGTGCATGACGGTGCCGTCCTGCACGTTGCTGTGCTCGCCGATGTGGATCAGCTCGTTGTCGCCGCGCAGTACGGCGTTGAACCACACGCTGGCGCCGGCGTCGAGGCGCACCTTGCCGACCACCGTGGCGTTGGGGGCAATCCAGCTCTCCGGATGGGTTTCGACTCGGGACGAGCCCAGGCGGTACTTCATGGTTTCTCCTCAGGCGGGGGCCGCTCTCGCTTCTCGGGTCTCAGCTCAACTTGATGAACTTCGACGGCGGCTGGTGCAGGTCGATACGGGCGTCATACAGCAGGTTCAGCAACTCGACCAGCATGATCGCGGACAGGCCCCAGATCTTGTAGCCCTCGAACAGGTAGCTCGGGACGTACCAGCTGCGGCCGAAATAATCGATACGGTGGGTGGTTTCCCGCGGGTCGCCACGGAAGAACTCCAGCGGCACCTTGAACACGGCGTCGATCTCGCCGTCATTAGGGCGGTACTCCACGAAATCGGGGACGAAACCGACGAATGGCTTGACCAGGATGCCGTGCCGGGACACCAGGGTGCTCAGGGGCCCGACTACTTCCACCAGGCCCGGCGGCAGGGCGATTTCCTCCTGGGCCTCGCGCAGGGCGGTGTGGATCAGGTCCACGTCCTCCGGGTCGCGCCGCCCACCAGGGAAGGCAACTTCGCCGCTGTGGGTCGAAAGCCCGGTCGCGCGCAGGGTGAGCACGAGCTCTTCCTGGGGAGTGATGGGGAGCAGGACCGCCGCTTCCGGGAAGCTGTGGTCCGTTTCAAGGTCGCTTGGCGTGTGCGTCTGTATGCGTTGGCGCAGCTGGTCCAGCATGCCGAACATCCTGCGGGGGCCGATTCTTCTAATTGAAGGATCATGGCACGAAAGACGCCCCTGCCCAACCCCCGCCCCTTGCTGGGCGCCCCGCGCAACGCGCAAGATTGTTCCATTGAATAACAAGGAAGCGGCATGAAATTCTGCAGCCAGTGCGGCGCCAACGTCAGCCTGCGCGTCCCCAGCGGCGACAGCCGCCCGCGCTTCGTCTGCGACCAGTGCCAGACGGTGCATTACCAGAACCCGCGCATCGTCGCCGGCTGTCTGCCGGTCTGGGAGGGGCGCATTCTCCTCTGTCGCCGCGCCATTCAACCGCGCCAGGGGTTCTGGACGCTGCCGGCGGGCTTCATGGAGAACGGCGAAACCCTGGAACAAGCCGCCGCTCGCGAGACCCTGGAGGAGGCCAATGCCCGCGTTCACGGCCTGCAGCTTTATACGGTCTTTGATCTGCCGCATATCAGCCAGGTTTATATCTTCTTCCGCGCGGAACTCGCCGATCTGGACTTCTCCGCCGGCGAGGAAAGCCTGGAAGTGCAACTCTTCGAAGAATCCGACATTCCGTGGGGTGAGCTGGCTTTCCCCACTGTGGGTCGTACCTTAGAATATTTCCTAGCGGATCGAGTGCTTCAGAAATACCCGATACGCAACGAAGGGATTCTCCCAATGCTTGTACAGAAAAAGAACTAATAGACTCATTTACCGCCTCTAAGGCTTTAGGAACTACCGGGGAACACCACTCGATGCGCTGGTTGATTGCCGTACTTTGTCTGACCTTCGCAGCGTTCTCGCATGCCAACGCGACGCCCACGCTCGACGGTCACATCGACAAGATTCTCGTGCTCAAGTCCGAGCGCAAACTGCACCTCATGAGCAACGGCAAGGTTCTCAAGAGCTACCGCGTGTCCCTGGGCAAACGCCCGCAGGGCCCGAAGCTGGCCGAGGGCGACAATCGCACGCCAGAAGGCTTCTACTGGATCGACTGGCGCAAGACCAGCGACAAGTACAACCTCTCCATTCACATCTCCTACCCCAACGCCCGCGACGTGGCCAAGGCACGGGAGAAGAGCCTGTCGCCCGGCGGCATGATCATGATCCACGGCACGCCGATGGATGACGACTACCCCGAATGGTACTTCTCGACCCTGGACTGGACCAACGGCTGCATCGCCATGACCAACGCCGACATGCGCGAGGTCTGGAGCCTGGTCAAGGACGGCACGCTGATCGAGATCCGCCCCTGACGCGACCACACTGATACCAGTGTCCGTCTGAAACGCCGCCACGGCCCTGCCCTGGCGGCGTTTTTCGTTGCGCGCCAGGCACAACCTCCAACCTCCGCAAGCCTTTCACCGTCAACTCCTCACACTTTTCGCCGATTGCGACGCAGGCTGCAGTTCGTCGGCCAGCGCCCCGGTGACCGGCCAGCTGGCATTGACGTGGTATCCAAGTGGTATTAGCGTAAATTCCACTACCTCGCCAACGAGCCGACCATGACCCACCAGCCCACCCTGATCAGCGCCGAGCAACGCCTGCAGGCCCTGCGGCCGGACGAGAGCCTGTCCACCCCGCTCTATCTGCAACTGGCCCGCAGCCTGGAGAGCGCCATTCACGCCGGGCACTGGCGCGCCGAGGAAGCCCTGCCTTCCGAGCGCTATCTCAGCGAATACCTCGGCCTGTCCCGGGTCACCGCACGCAAGGCGCTGGAGGTCCTGCTCGAGCAAGGGCTGGTGCATCGCATCCAGGGTTCCGGCACCTTTATCACCCCGCGCCTGGAGCAGCCGCTGTCGCGCCTCTCCAGCTTCAGCGAAATGCTCCGTCTCAAGGGCTTCACCCCCAGTTCTGCCTGGCTGGAACGCGAGATCAGCCTGCCGACCCATGAAGAGGTGATCCGCCTGGGCCTGTCGCCCACCGAGAAGGTCGTACGCATGAAACGCCTGCGCAAGGCCGACGGCGTCGTCATGGCCATCGAGCAGAGCAGCTTGCCGGCGCGCCTGCTCGGCGACCCGTCGGCAGTCGGTGACTCGCTCTATGCCCACCTGGATGCCATCGGCCGTCCGGTGGTCCGCGCCCTGCAACACGTGCAGGCGGTCAACGCCTCGGTCGAGGAAGCCGCGCTGGTGGGCATCCGGCCCGGCACCGCCATGCTGCTGATGACCCGTATCGGTTACCTCGAAGACAACACTGCCATCGAGCTGACCGACACCTACTGCCGCAACGACTACTACGACTTCGTCGCCGAACTGCGGCGCTGATCCGGGACGACTCCCATGCTCAAAGGCAACATCCTCACCCCTCGGGGCTGGATCGTGGGCCACCTGCACCTGCAGGAAGGCCGCATCCAGCGCATTGACGGCTCCCTCGGTGACCCGTCGCACAACGACCTGCCCTACCTGCTGCCCGGCTTCATCGACCTGCACGTTCACGGCGGCGGCGGCCACGACATCATGGAAGGCGCCGGCGCCTTTGCCGCCATTGCGCGCACGCACCTGCGCTTCGGCACCACCTCGCTGCTCGCCACTACCATGACGGCACCGCGCGACGAGATCGCCGGCGTGCTCGGTGCGCTGGGCGACTACTGCCAGGCGCCGCGCGGCCAGGCGGCGCGCGTGCTGGGCGTGCACCTGGAAGGCCCGTTCATCAATTCCGGCAAGCTCGGTGCGCAACCCAACTTCGCCCACGCCGCGGTGCTCGACGAAGTGGACGAGTTCCTGCGCCTGGCACCGATCAGGGTCATCACTATCGCCCCGGAAATCGCCGGCCACCTGCCGCTGATCAGCGCATTGGCCGAGCGCGGCGTGCGCCTGCAGATCGGCCACACACTGGGCAGTTACGAGGACGGTGTGGCAGCCATGGCAGCCGGCGCCACCAGCTTCACTCACCTGTACAACGCGATGAGCGGGCTGCACCACCGCGAACCCGGCATGGTCGGTGCCGCATTGGCCCACGCGCAGTTCGCCGAGCTGATCCCCGACCTGCTGCACGTGCACCCCGGCGCGATCAAGGTCGCCCTGCGCTCGATCCCGTGCCTGTACTGCGTGACCGACTCCACCGCCGCCGCCGGCATGCCCGACGGCGAATACAAGCTGGGTAGCCACACCGTCACCAAGTGCCTGGGCGGCGTACGCCTGCCTGACGGCACCCTGGCCGGCAGCACGCTGACCATGGACCAGGCGCTGCGCAACCTGGTGAAGATCGGCCTGCCCATCGCCGAAGCCTCCCAGCGCCTCTCGCAGTTCCCCGCCGACTACCTGGGCATCGCCGAGCGCGGACGCCTCACCCCCGGTGCCTGGGCCGACATCGTGCGCCTGGACCGTTCCCTGACCCTCGAGACCGTCTGGGTCGAAGGAGACCAGTTTGACCTCACTGATGCTTGAAGAAGCGCTGTCCGCCGCCGACGTGGTCGCACACCAGCTCAGCGTACTGGACAGCAGCCTGCCGGCGCTTGGCGAGCGCCTGCGCGCCGCCGCGCCGAAGCTGGCAATGACCGTCGCCCGTGGCAGCTCCGACCACGCCGCCAGCTACTTCGCCTACCTGACCATGCAGCACGCGGGCCTACCGGTGGCCTCGCTGCCGATGTCGGTGGTGACCCTGCGCCAGGCGCCGCTGCAGGTGGACGGGCAGGTCGCCTTCGCCTTCTCCCAGTCCGGCCAGAGCCCGGACCTGGTCGACACACTGAGCCGCCTGCGCGAGCGCGGCGCCCTCAGCGTCGCTCTGGTGAATGCCGAGAACTCTCCGCTGCAGGCTGCCGCCGAATTCACCGTACCGCTGTGTGCCGGCCCCGAACGCAGCGTCGCTGCCACCAAGAGCTTCATCGCCACCCTCAGCGCCGCCACCCGCCTGCTGGCGCATTGGCAACGCGACCAGTCACTGCTCGAAGCGGGAGCCGGCCTTGCCGACGACCTCCGGCGGGCCGCGGCCCTGGACTGGACGCCAGCCGTGCAGGCCCTGCGCGACTGCGAGCGGTTGATGGTGATCGGCCGCGGCACTGGCTTCGCCATGGCCCAGGAGGCCGCGCTGAAATTCAAGGAAACCTCGGCGATCCAGGCCGAGGCCTTCAGCAGCGCTGAAGTCCGCCACGGCCCGATGGCCCTGGTGGACGAGCACTATCCGCTGCTCATCCTCGCCCCCCGAGGCCCCGAACAGGCCAGCCTGCTGGCCCTGGCCGAGGACATGCGCCAGCGTGGCGCGCGGGTCCTGCTGGCCGCCCCGGGCGATGTCGCCGGGCGTGACCTGCCGCTCGCCAGCGCCGCCCACCCGGCGCTGGACCCGATCCTGGCGATCCAGAGTTTCTACGTCATGGCCGCCGGCTTGTCCGAAGCACGCGGCATGAACCCGGACCAGCCGCGGCACCTGAGCAAGGTCACCCGCACCCACTGAGCGCAGCCACCATGAACAACAACAATCTGGCCCTCAAAGCCCCCTTGAGCGGGCCCGTGATGCCGCTCAGCCGGGTCCCCGACCCGGTGTTCTCCAGTGGCGCCATGGGCGATGGCATCGCCATCGACCCGCTTAACGACTGCCTGCATGCGCCCTGCGCCGGCGTGGTCATGCACGTCGCGCGCACTCGCCATGCCGTGACCCTGAAGGCCGACAACGGCGCCGAACTGCTGCTGCACCTGGGCCTGGACACCGTTCAGCTGCAGGGAGAGGGCTTCGAAGCGCTGGTGCAGGAAGGTATGCGGGTCAGTGAAGGCCAGCCGCTGCTGCGCTTCGACCTGGACAAGGTGGCGCGCGGCAGCAAGAGCCTGATCACGGTACTGATCGTCACCAATGGCGACGGCTTCCAGTTACGCCCACTGACCACCACGTCGGTAGACATCGGCGCGCCGCTGCTGCAACTCAGCCGGACCGGTGCGGCGCCGGCATCCAACGAACCACACAGTAGCGGCAGTGAAAGCCGTGGCAGCGTCCGCGTGGCGCTGCACGGCGGTCTCCACGCCCGCCCCGCTGCACTTCTGCGAAGGACCGCCCAGGAATTCTCCAGCCGCGCCGAATTGCGTTTCGGCGGGCGCAGCGCCAGCGTCGACAGCCTGGTCGGCATCATGGGCCTGGGCGTCGCCGAGCAGGACGAAGTGGAAGTGATCTGCCGCGGCCAGGACAGCGAAGCAGCGCTCCACGCCCTCTTGAAAACCCTGGGCACCGCCGATGGCGAGCCCCATCCGCTTCCCGTCGCCGCCGTCCCGGTAGCGGCGCCGCGAGGCACGGAGGAAACCGGCGTACTGGGTGGCGTCTGCGCCGCCCCTGGCGTGGCCAGCGGCCCGCTGGTGCGCCTGGGCGCCATCCAGCTTCCGCAGGACGGCGCAGATTCGCGGCCGGACGAACAGCACCGCGAACTGGATCAGGCGCTGAAACGAGTTCGCGATGACGTTCGCGCCACGCTGCAACAGGCCGGGAAACAAGGTCACGCGGACGAGGAAGCGATCTTCTCCGCCCACCTCGCTCTGCTGGAAGACCCCGGTCTGTTGGATGCCGCCGACCTGCTGATCAACCAGCGCGTCAGCGCCGCCCACGCCTGGCACCGTGCCGTGCAGGCGCAATGCGGCATTCTGCAGGCGCTGGGCAACCCACTGCTGGCCGAGCGCGCCAATGACCTGCGAGACCTGGAAAAGCGCGTGCTGCGCGTCCTGCTCGACAACGAGGGCGAACAGCCGGTCCCGGCAGGCAGCCTGGTGGCCGCCCATGAAATCACCCCGTCCGACCTCGGCCCGCTGGTCCGCGCTGGCGTCGCCGGCCTGTGCATGGCCGAAGGCGGCGCCACTTCCCACGTCGCCATCCTTGCCCGCGCCAGGGGCCTGCCCTGCCTGGTGGCTCTCGGCCCGCAGGTGCTGGAGTTGGAAGAAGGCCGAGTGCTGGTGCTGGATGCCGATCACGGCCGACTGGAATACAGCCCCAGCGCCGAACGGATCGCCCAGGTCGCTGTTCAGCTCGAACAACGCGAGCAAGCCCGCGAACGCCAGCGTGCGCAGGCCCAGCAACCGGCTCAGACCCGCGACAGCAAGTCCATCGAGGTCGGCGCCAACGTCGCCAACCCGGAAGAAGCAGCCGAAGCCTTTGCCGCCGGAGCCGATGGCGTCGGCCTGCTGCGCACCGAATTCCTCTTCCTCGACCGCCAGCAGGCACCGAACGAGCAGGAGCAGCAACGCGCCTACCAGGACGTGCTGGACGCCATGGGCGAGCGCCGGGTGATCATCCGCACCATCGATGTCGGCGGCGACAAACACCTCGCCTACCTGCCACTGCCCGCCGAGGAAAACCCGGCGCTGGGCCTGCGCGGCATCCGCCTCGGCCAGGCGCTGCCGCATCTGCTCGACCAGCAATTGCGCGCACTGCTGCAGGTCTCCGGGCTGCAACGCTGCCGCGTGCTGCTGCCCATGGTCAGCGAGGTGGACGAGCTGATCGCCATCCGCCAGCGCCTGGACCAGTTGGCGCAGGAACTGGGCATCGAGCAACGCCCCGAACTGGGCGTGATGATCGAGGTGCCCTCCGCGGCCCTGTTGGCCGATCAATTGGCCGAGCACGCCGATTTCTTCTCCATCGGCACCAACGACCTTTCGCAATACACCCTGGCCATGGACCGCTGCCATGCCGGGCTCGCCGCGCGCATCGACGCGCTGCACCCGGCGTTGCTGCGGCTGATCGCCCAGACCTGCACCGGCGCCGCCCGTCATGGCCGCTGGGTCGGCGTCTGCGGCGCCCTGGCTTGCGAAGCGCTGGCCACGCCGGTGCTGATCGGCCTGGGCGTGCAGGAGCTCTCGGTCAGCCCCGGCCTGGTCGGCGAGATCAAGGCGCGGGTGCGCGAACTCGATGCCGAGCACTGCCGCCGGCATAGCCAGGAACTGCTGGCCCTGGGCTCCGCCCGCGCCGTGCGGGAAGCCTGCGCACGCCTGTGGCCGCAGGCCTGAAGCCCCAGAACAAGAATCGGAGCCACACCATGACCACTGAGCTGATCCAGACCGCACAAGGCCCGCGCCAGCTGCTCGCGCGGTTGTACGGCGCCTTCATCGAAACCCTGCAGCGCCTGGGGCGCGCCCTGATGCTGCCGATCGCCATCTTGCCGATCGCCGGTCTGCTGCTACGTTTGGGCGACAAGGATCTGCTGAACATTCTGCTGATCCACGATGCCGGCAATGCAATCTTCGCCAACCTGGCACTGATCTTCGCCATCGGCATCTCCGTCGGCTTCGCCCGCGACAACAACGGCACCGCCGGCCTGGCAGGCGCCGTGGGTTATCTGGTGATGATGTCGACGCTCAAGGCCATCGACCCCAGCATCAACATGGGCGTGCTCTCGGGGATCATCAGCGGCCTGGTCGCCGGCGCTCTGTACAACCGCTTCAAGGACATCGCCCTGCCGCAGTACCTGGCGTTCTTCGGTGGCCGGCGCTTCGTGCCCATCGCCACCGGCCTCGCCGCGCTGGGCCTGGGTGTGCTGTTCGGGCTGATCTGGCCGCCTGTCCAGCATGTGATCGATGACCTGGGCAACCTGCTGGTGGGCAGCGGCAGCTTTGGCGCCTTCGCCTTCGGCGTACTCAATCGCCTGCTGATCGTCACCGGCCTGCACCACATCCTCAACA
This sequence comes from Pseudomonas sp. PVC-3-1, assembly GCF_057444315.1. Classification (NCBI taxonomy): domain Bacteria; kingdom Pseudomonadati; phylum Pseudomonadota; class Gammaproteobacteria; order Pseudomonadales; family Pseudomonadaceae; genus Pseudomonas; species Pseudomonas sp. PVC-3-1. Next base: position 2,497,003 of record NZ_CM172023.1, on the reverse strand, counting down.
ACCTGATGTGGTTCGTCTTCGGCGCCTTCACCGATCCGGAGACCGGCCGGCAGATCACCGGCGACCTCGCCCGCTACTTCGCCGGCGACCCGAAGGGCGGCCAGTTCATGGCCGGCATGTTCCCGGTGATGATGTTCGGCCTGCCTGCCGCGTGCCTGGCGATGTACCGCAACGCCCGCCCGGAGCGGCGCAAGCTCGTCGGCGGCCTGCTGCTATCGATGGCACTGACCGCTTTCCTCACCGGCGTGACCGAACCCATCGAATTTGCCTTCATGTTCCTGGCGCCGCTGCTGTACCTGCTTCACGCGCTGCTGACCGGACTGTCGATGGCCATCACTGACCTGCTGAACATCCGCCTGGGCTTCACCTTCTCCGGCGGCGCCATCGACCTGGCGCTGGGCTGGGGCAGGTCCACCAACGGCTGGATGCTCTGGCCGCTGGGCCTGTGCTATGCCGCCGCCTACTACTTCGTGTTCGATTTCTGCATCCGCCGCTTCCAGCTGAAGACACCCGGCCGCGAGGAATTCGACGAAAACAGCGACGACGAAACGACCCACAGCTCCTCCGAGCAGCGCGCACCGGCATTCATCAAGGCGCTGGGCGGCGCCGCCAACCTTGAGGTGGTGGACGCCTGCACAACCCGCCTGCGCCTGAAGCTGACGGACCGCAGCAAAGCCTCGGACACGCAGCTCAAAGCGCTGGGCGCGATGGCCGTGGTCCGCCCCGGCAAGGCCGGCAGCCTGCAGGTAGTGGTCGGCCCGGAAGCCGACAGCATTGCCGACGAGATCCGCCACGCACTACCGGCAGGCATTCTGCAGGAGAGTGCAGCCCAACCCGTCAACGAGGATTCAGCCTCGCAACCGGTGGAAGTCGTCTCGTCGCAGGAAACCGGTGAATGGCTGCAGGCGCTGGGCGGCAAGGGCAATTTGTGCAGCGTCGAGACCGTCGCGCTGACACGCTTGCGGGTGGCCGTGAAGAACGGTGAGCAGTTGCAGCGAGGCCGTCTCGCCGAGCTGGGTTGCCTGGGTGTCAGCCAGGTGGCTGAAGGCGTCTATCACCTGCTGGTCGGGCCGCGCGCGGGGGCGCTGGGGCAGTCCTTCGGCAGCCTGCGCGGCTGATCGCGGGGCATGAAAAAAGGCGCCTGCGGGCGCCTTTTCTTGGGTCAGAACACCATGTCCGATAGCCGCCAGACCTCGAAGGCTGGCGTCTCGTAAGGATGCGCCGCCTTCAGCGCTTTCACCGAGTCATGGATCAACTCGTCGGCCACCACCATCTCAACCTTCCACTCGGCGACCTGCTCGACGCTGCCAGCCTGGCCGATAAACGGATTGCTGCCTTGCAATGGGCGGAACTGTCCCTGTCCGAGCGCCTGCCAGCAACAGCTGTCATAGGCGCCGATGCGTCCTGCACCGGCGGCGAACACCGCTTTCTTGACCGGTTCCAGATGGCTTTCCGGAACGTAGAAACACAGTTTGTACATCGGAGACTCCGATCGAAACAGGGACACTGCCGTGACAAAGAACGCCACGGGTGACAAATGCTGCCACAAATAGTGGCACTTTGCCTCTTCTGACTTGCAGGTCGTCGTGGAAGTTCGACCGTCCGGTTCCGGGCTTGTTCGTCTGTGAACGACTTTGTATGAAATCTGTGACGGACTTCGACCTCACCTTCCAGTGAAGCGGCGCCAACGTTCCTTCAGGCCAGGTGCTGCCGGCGCGTGGGAACCGTCGCAGAACGGCAGGCCCGCCGACAGCCCGCAGCGGCATAGCAACAGATGGCGTTCGCGCCCGACGGTCAACTTCAGGGCGTCGGCACAATCGGCGTCGGCATCCGGCAGGCAGGCGCACCGCCCGCAGCGGCACAGGCGCAGAACCTGCCCCGGCTCAACCGTGCGAACTTCGGGAAGTTTCTGCAAGTCATCCATCTGGCGATCCACCGTCGGCAACAGGGTCGGAATAGGCCCCGCCCGCAGGGTTCGGCTATGGCGCGATTCGCGAGCAAGCGCGCTCCCACCAGAGCCATGGTCCCTGCAAGGGCCCGTAAAGAAAAAGGGGAAAGCCGAAGCTTTCCCCTTTTTCGTATCGCATCAGACCGGGCTCAACCCACCCAGACGCGGGCATTGCGGAACATGCGCATCCAGCCGCCGTCCTCTTCCCACTCGTCCGGACGCCAGGAGTTCTGCACGGCGCGGAACACGCGCTCCGGGTGCGGCATCATGATGGTGACGCGGCCGTCGCGGCTGGTCAGGCCGGTGATGCCACGCGGCGAGCCGTTCGGGTTGGCCGGGTAGCTCTCGGTAACCTTGCCCAGGTTGTCGACGAAACGCAGGGCCACGGTGCCGGACAGGTCAGCTTCCAGCAGCGCTTCCTCGCTTTCGAACTCCGCATGACCTTCGCCGTGGGCGATGGCGATCGGCATACGCGAACCGGCCATGCCCTGCAGGAAGATCGACTGCGACTCCTGGACCTGGACCATCGCTACGCGCGCTTCGAACTGCTCGGAGCGGTTGCGCACGAAGTGCGGCCAGAACTCGGTGCCGGGGATCAGCTCGTGCAGGTTGGACATCATCTGGCAACCGTTGCACACGCCGAGGGCGAAGCTGTCCTTGCGCTCGAAGAAGGCCTGGAAGCCGTCGCGGGCACGGGCGTTGAACAGGATCGACTTGGCCCAGCCTTCGCCGGCGCCCAGTACGTCGCCGTAGGAGAAGCCGCCGCAGGCCACCAGGCCCTTGAACTGCTCCAGGCTGATGCGGCCGGAGAGGATGTCGCTCATGTGCACGTCGACGGCGGCGAAGCCGGCGCGGTCGAAGGCCGCGGCCATTTCCACCTGGCCGTTGACGCCCTGCTCGCGCAGGATGGCGATCTGCGGGCGCACGCCTTTCTTGATGTAGGGCGCGGCGATGTTGTCGTTGACGTCGAAGCTCAGCTTCACCGACAGGCCGGGGTTGTCTTCCAGCAGGCCATCGTATTCCTGGTCGGCGCAATCGGCGTTGTCGCGCATGCGCTGGATGCGGTAGCTGGTCTCGCTCCAGATGCGCTGCAGGTTGCGACGCTGGGCACTGTAGACGCGCTCGCCGTTGAAGGAGAGCACGATGTCGGCGCTACTGGCCGGCTGGCCGATGACCGCGACGCAGTCTTCCAGGCCGGCGGCGCTGAACTGGGCCAGTACTTCCGGGGTGGCGGCGCAGCGAACCTGAATCACCGCACCCAGTTCTTCGTTGAACAGGGCGGCAGTCAGCTCGTCACGGCTATCGGCCAGCGCATCGAGGTTCAGATCGAGGCCACATTTGCCGGCGAAGGCCATTTCCACCACGGTGGCCATCAGGCCGCCGTCGGAACGGTCATGGTAGGCCAGCAGGTGGCCGTCGGCGTTCAGGCCCTGGATCACGGCGAAGAAGGCTTTCATGTCTTCGGCATCATCGACGTCCGGCGCGGCGCGGCCGATCTGGCCGTTGACCTGGGCGAGGATGGAGCCGCCCATGCGGTTCTTGCCACGACCGAGGTCGATGACGATCAGGTCGGTTTCGCCCTTGTCCAGGCGCAGCTGCGGGGTCAGGGTCTTGCGTACGTCGTTGACCGGAGCGAAACCGGAGATGATCAGCGACATCGGCGAGGTCACGCTCTTCTCGGCGTCGCCATCCTGCCAGCGGGTCTTCATGGACATGGAGTCCTTGCCCACCGGGATGGTGATGCCCAGCGCCGGGCACAGCTCCATGCCGACAGCCTTGACGGTGTCGTAAAGGCGCGCGTCCTCGCCCGGGTGGCCGGCAGCGGCCATCCAGTTGGCGGAGAGCTTGATCTCGGAAATCTTGTCGATGCTGGCGGCGGCCAGGTTGGTGATGGTCTCGCCGATCGCCATGCGGCCGGAGGCCGGGGCGTCGATCACGGCCAGCGGAGTGCGCTCGCCCATGGCCATGGCTTCACCGGTGTAGACGTCGAAGCTGGTGGCGGTGACGGCGCAGTCGGCCACCGGAACCTGCCACGGGCCGACCAGTTGGTCGCGGGCAACCAGGCCGGTGATGGTGCGGTCGCCGATGGTGATCAGGAAGTTCTTGCTGGCAACGGCCGGGTGACGCAGCACACGCTCGGTGGACTCGGTCAGGTCCAGGCCGGCGGCGGCGAAGTCATCGCCCAGCTCAGCTTCGCGGGTGACCGAACGGTGCATGCGCGGCGGCTTGCCCAGCAGCACTTCGAGCGGCATGTCCACCGGGTTGTTACCGAAGTGGCTGTCGGCAACGGTCAGTTGCTTCTCTTCAGTGGCTTCGCCAACCACGGCGAACGGGCAGCGCTCGCGCTCGCAGATGGCCTTGAAGGTCTCGAAGTCGGCGGCATCCACCGACATCACGTAGCGTTCCTGCGACTCGTTGCACCAGATTTCCAGCGGGCTCATGCCCGGCTCGTCGTTGGGCACGTTGCGCAGTTGGAAGCGACCGCCGCGGCCGCCGTCGTTGATCAGTTCCGGCAGGGCGTTGGAGATGCCGCCCGCGCCCACGTCATGGATGAACTTGATCGGGTTGTTCTCGCCCATCTGCCAGCAGCGGTCGATGACCTCCTGGCAACGGCGTTCCATTTCCGGGTTCTCGCGCTGCACCGAGGCGAAGTCCAGGTCAGCGGCGGAGGCGCCGGTGGCCATCGAGGAAGCCGCGCCGCCGCCCAGGCCGATCAGCATGGCTGGGCCGCCGAGTACGATCAGCTTGGCGCCGACCGAAATCTCGCCCTTCTGCACGTGGTCTTCGCGGATGTTGCCCATGCCGCCGGCGATCATGATCGGCTTGTGGTAGCCACGGACTTCCTCACCGCGCGGAGTGGCGATGGCCTGCTCGAAGGTGCGGAAGTAGCCGGCGAGGTTCGGGCGACCGAATTCGTTGTTGAACGCGGCGCCGCCCAGCGGGCCTTCGATCATGATGTCCAGCGGGGTAACGATGCGCTCGGGCTTGCCGTAGGGCACTTCCCAGGGCTGTTCGAAACCGGGGATGTTCAGGTTGGAAACGGTGAAGCCCACCAGGCCGGCTTTCGGCTTCGCGCCACGACCGGTTGCGCCTTCGTCACGGATTTCGCCGCCGGAGCCAGTGGAGGCGCCGGGGAAGGGAGCGATGGCGGTCGGGTGGTTGTGGGTTTCCACCTTCATCAGGATGTGCACCGGCTCTTCGCTGGCGCTGTACTGGCGGGTCTCGGCGTTCGGGTAGAAACGACCGGCGACGTAGCCTTTCATCACCGCAGCGTTGTCCTTGTACGCGGACAACACGCCTTCGCGGTGCATTTCATAGGTGTTCTTGATCATGCCGAACAGGCTCTTGTCCTGAGCCTGGCCGTCGATGTCCCAACTGGCGTTGAAGATCTTGTGGCGGCAGTGTTCGGAGTTGGCCTGGGCGAACATCATCAGCTCGACGTCGTGCGGGTTGCGGCCCATCTCGACGAAGCTCTTCACCAGGTAGTCGATCTCGTCTTCGGCCAGCGCCAGGCCCAGTTCGAGGTTGGCCTTCTCCAGCGCGGCACGACCGCCGGCCAGGATGTCTACCACGGTCAGCGGCTTGGGCTGGGCGTGGCTGAACAGGGCGGAAGCTTCTTCGAGCTCATTCAGTACAAGCTGGGTCATGCGGTCGTGCAGGCGGGCGGCGACGGTTTGCGCGTCGGCCTCGCTCAGCTCGCCGGTGACGTAGTAGGCGATACCACGCTCGATGCGCTCGATCTTCGCCAGACCACAGTTGCGGGCGATATCAGAGGCCTTGCTCGACCACGGCGAAATGGTGCCGAAGCGCGGCAGCACCAGGAACAGACGACCGGCGGGCTCCTGCACCGGTACGCTCGGACCGTACTTCAGCAGGCGCGCCAGGACCTGTTCTTCCTCGGCGTTGAGGGCTCCGGTGACCTCGGCGAAGTGCGCAAACTCGGCATACAGCCCGGTGACGGCGGGCACATGCTGGGTCAGCAGGTCGAGCAGTTTGCCGTGGCGGAAAGCGGAAAGGGCGGGAGCACCGCGCAGGATCAGCATTGTCGGAACAGCCTCTGGAGACGGGGAAGTATGTGGGGCCGGTCGGGCCGGCCCACAGAGGCCGTGCATTCTACCGTAAAGCGCACCGTGGCGGCACCTTTCAAGCACCTTCCTTGCCGCTACTCCGGCGGAAATCGCCATTCATCTTCGAACGCCTTCGAGCCGCCTGGGGAAAATCCCGCGCCAGCGGGGTTCGCCACGAAAAATGCCGACGAACGGTGTCCCAGCTAGCAGAGAAGCTTCGAGCTGTCGAGATATGGCGCACAACAGCCTTTGCGTATACTGCCCTGATGCTTGCCCTGACTGTGTCCCGTGTGCGCTGCACCGCCTGGATCTTGGCGACCTGTATCTTTCTGCTGCTTTCCGGCTGTAGCGAGGCGAAAGCCCCGACGGCCCTCGAGCGCGTGCAGAAGGACGGCGTGCTGCGCGTGATCACCCGCAACAGTCCGGCCACCTACTTCCAGGACCGCAATGGCGACACCGGTTTCGAGTACGAGCTGGCCAAGCGCTTTGCAGACAGCCTGGGTGTACAGCTGCAGATCGAAACCGCCGACAACATCGATGACCTCTATGACCGGATCGGCCGCGACGGCGGGCCGAACCTTGCGGCTGCCGGTCTGACCCCGGGCGGCGATCGCGATTCCCAGGTGCGCTACTCGCACTCCTACCTCGACGTGACCCCGCAGGTCGTCTACCGCAACGGCGCCCAGCGCCCTACCCGCCCGGAAGACCTGGTCGGCAAGCGCATCGTCGTATTGAAAGGCAGCAGCCACGCCGCGCAGCTGGCAGAGCTGAAGAAGCAGTTCCCCAAGCTGGAATACCGCGAATCCGACGCCGACGAAATGGTCGACCTGCTGCGCATGGTGGACGTCGGTGAGATCGACCTGACCCTGGTGGACTCCAACGAACTGGCGATGAACCAGGTCTACTTCCCCAACGTGCGCGTCGCGTTCGATCTCGGCGATGCCAAGGGGCTGGCCTGGGCGCTGCCGGCCGGCGATGACACCAGCCTGCTGGAGAAGGTCAACGCCTTCCTCGACAAGGCCAAGCAGGACGGCCTGCTGCAACGCCTGAAGGACCGCTATTACGGCCATGTGGACGTCCTGGGCTACGTCGGCGCCTATACCTTCGCCCAGCACCTGCAACAGCGCCTGCCCAAGTACGAACCGCACTTCCGCCAGAGCGGCACCAAGCTGGAGGCCGACTGGCGCCTGCTGGCCGCCATCGGCTACCAGGAATCCATGTGGCAGCCCGACGCGACCTCCAAGACCGGCGTGCGCGGCCTGATGATGCTGACCAACCGCACCGCCCAGGCCATGGGCGTGGCCAACCGCCTGGACCCGAAGCAGAGCATCCAGGGCGGCAGCAAGTATTACGTGCAGATCAAGGACGAGTTGCCCGACAGCATCAAGGACCCGGACCGCATGTGGTTCGCCCTGGCCGCGTACAACATCGGCGGCGCGCACCTGGACGACGCGCGCAAGATGGCTGAGCAGGAAGGCCTGAACCCGAACAAGTGGCTCGATGTAAAGAAGATGCTGCCGCGCCTGGCGCAGAAGCAGTACTACCGCAAGACGCGCTACGGCTATGCGCGCGGCGGCGAAACCGTTCACTTCGTGCAGAACGTGCGCCGCTACTACGACATCCTGACCTGGGTAACCCAGCCGCAGATGGAAGGCGGCCAGCTCGCCGAGAGTGGCCTGCACCTGCCCGGCGTGAACAAGACCAAGCCTGACGACGATGACGGGCGGGATCAGAAGCTCTGAGGTTCAAACCCACTGACGTCGCCGACGTGCCACGTCGAATCGATCGCGGACGGAGTCCGCTCCTACGCGGATGTCGAGCATTGGGTAGGAGCGGACTCCGTCCGCGATAGGCTTGGCGTTGCGCCGTTCGCGAGCAAGCTCGCTCCTACAAAAAGGCCGAACTCAGCCCTTGCGCCGCGCCTTGAAGAAGGCCGAGAGCATCGCGCTGCACTCCTCCCCCAGGACCCCGCCTTCCACCAGCACCCGGTGGTTGAGGAAGTCCTGTTCGAAAAAGTTGCCCCGGCTGACCACCACCCCCGACTTGGGCTCGGTGGCGCCGAACACCACGCGCTGGATGCGCGAGTGCACCAGCAGGCCGGCGCACATGCTGCACGGCTCGAGGGTGACGTAGAGGGTGCTGCCGGGCAGTCGGTAGTTCTGCGCGGCGGCAGCGGCCTCGCGGATGGCGACCATTTCTGCGTGGGCACTGGGATCGTGGGAGGTGATCGGCCGGTTGAAGCCTCGGCCGACGATCTTCCCGTCCAGCACCAGCACGGCGCCCACCGGCACTTCGCCCAGCGCCGCGCCCTGCTCGGCCAGCGCCATGGCTTCGCGCATGAAGGGGATGTCCTGGCTGCGGTCGATGACCGGCACCAGCCCCTTCACCGTCGGATGCCCCTTGCTGTTGGTCAGCCGCACCATGCCTCGCCCACCGCGATGGTTCCCATCAGGCCGGTCTCCATGTGATCGATCACGTGGCAGTGGAACATCCACAGGCCGGGGTTATCCGCCACCAGCGCCACGCGTGCCGTCTCATTCTTGCCCAGCAGGTAGGTGTCGGTGAAGTACGGAATGATGTCCCGGCGATCCGAATCCAGCACCTTGAAGGCCATGCCGTGCAGGTGGATCGGGTGCTGGTACTGGGTCATGTTGCGCAGTACGAAAATGTAGCTGTTGCCTTCCTTGAGCTTCGCCAGCGGCGGCGAGTTGTGCTTGTGCTCTTCACCGCCCTGCCAGGCCACGCCATTGATCTGCCACAGCGAAGGCGCCGACTGGCCCTTGGAATAGTCGGACATGGCGCCGACCCACTCGAACTTGAAGTTGATGGTCTCGGCGTTCTTCAGGTCCGGCTCGGCGACCGGGTTGCGCGGCAGCGGCGCCGGCCACCGGGCCGTCGGCGCCTTGGGGTTGGCCACGCCACGGATGGTCGCCAGGCGCACCGGGCCGTTGCGCAGCGAAAGCTCGGTGCCTTGCGCCGGGCCACGGATGCCCAGTTCCAGGCGCATGCCTGGGCCGATCCAGTACTGGTCGCTCGGGCCCTTGCCGAAGTCGCGCGGCTCCACCGGGTGGCCGTCGATGGCGTAGATCTTCGCCTCGGCGTCCGGCAGGTTGAGGCGGTAAGTCACGGTGTTGTCGACGTTGAGAATGCGCACCCGGATGATCTCGCCGGCCGGCAGTTCGATCACCGGCGTGCGTTCGCCGTTGATGGTCGACAGGCGCCCGCGAGTACCTTCGCGTGCAGCTTCGCGCGGTACGCTGAAGGGCGTGAAGTTGCCCTCCTCGTCTACATGCCAGGTCTTCAGGTTGAGGATCTTCTCGCTGGTGAACTCGCTCGGCTCGCGCTCGTCGATGATCAGCGGCCCGACCAGGCCACGGCCCAGCTGCTCGCTGCTCATCAGGTGCGGGTGATACCAGTAGCTGCCGGCGTCCGGCGTCTTGAACTGGTAGACGAAGCTCTCGCCCGGCTGCACCGGCGGCTGCGAGATATAAGGCACGCCATCCATCTCAATGGGCAGGCGGATGCCGTGCCAATGGATGGTGGTCGGCTCGTCCAGCTTGTTGGTGAAGCGCACCCGCAGCCAGTCGCCCTGGCGCGCGCGGATTTCCACGCCGGGAGCCTGGCCGCCATAGCCCAGGCCGGGGGTCTTGTGGCCAGGCACCAGCTCCAGGTCCAGCGGCGCGGCGATCAGTTCGTAATCATGCTCGGCGGCGACCTGCGGACGTGCCAGCCAGATGCGCGCGCCACCGGCGCCCAGGCCGACGACGGCCAGGCCAGCAAGGCCACCGAGTACTTGTCTACGGGTAAACGACATGGGTCCAGACTCCTCAAACAAGGGACTTGCGACCCCATCGGCTTTCACGGAGATTGGCGCGTTCGCGCCCGGCGCCAGGCTCTTGCGGCCGGCTGCACTGTCCTGCTTTTTTGATACGAAAGCAGAAGCAACTGTGCATGAAGGCGCTAACGCCTCTCATGCGCCAGGTCAAGGACGGGCATCCCGCCCTCGCCTGTCGAAGAAGGCGGCGAGCATGCCGCCCTCTTCGTTAAGGGGATGTTAAATCGCCCTTGTCATTCCCACTCGATGGTTGCCGGCGGCTTGCTCGACACGTCGTAGGTGACGCGGGAGATGCCTTCGATCTCGTTGATGATACGGTTCGAGACCTTCTCCAGCAGCTCGTACGGCAGGTGCGCCCAGCGAGCGGTCATGAAGTCGATGGTTTCCACGGCGCGCAGGGCCACGACCCAGGCGTAGCGACGGCCATCGCCGACCACGCCGACGGATTTCACCGGCTGGAACACCACGAAGGCCTGGCTGGTCTTGTGGTACCAGTCGAAGTTGCGCAGCTCTTCGATGAAGATGTGGTCCGCGCGACGCAGCAGATCGGCGTACTCCTTCTTCACTTCGCCAAGGATGCGCACGCCCAGGCCCGGGCCCGGGAACGGGTGGCGGTAGACCATGTCGTAGGGCAGGCCCAGCTCCAGGCCGATCTTGCGGACTTCGTCCTTGAACAGCTCGCGCAGCGGCTCGACCAGCTCGAACTGCATGTCTTCGGGCAGGCCGCCGACGTTGTGGTGCGACTTGATCACGTGGGCCTTGCCGGTCTTGGCGCCGGCCGACTCGATCACGTCCGGGTAGATGGTGCCCTGGGCGAGGAACTTCACGTCCTTCAGCTTGGTGGCTTCCTCATCGAAAACTTCGATGAAGCTGCCGCCGATGATCTTGCGCTTCTGCTCCGGGTCACTGACACCGGCGAGGCGGCTGAGGAACTTCTCTTCGGCGTTGGCACGGATCACCTTGACGCCCATGTTCTCGGCGAACATGGCCATCACCTGGTCACCCTCGTGCAGGCGCAGCAGGCCGTTGTCGACGAAGACGCAGGTCAGCTGGTCGCCGATGGCCTTGTGCAGCAGGGCTGCGACCACCGAGGAGTCGACGCCGCCGGACAGGCCCAGCAGCACTTTGGAGTTGCCGACCTGGGCACGCACGGTGGCGATGGCGTCGTTGACGATGTTGGACGGGGTCCACAGGGCTTCGCAGCCGCAGATGTCCAGCACGAAGCGGGAGAGGATGCGACCGCCCTGCTTGGTGTGGGTCACTTCCGGGTGGAACTGCACGCCGTAGTAGCCGCGCGCGTCGTCAGCCATGGCGGCGATCGGGCAGCTCGGGGTGCTGGCGAGGATGTGGAAGCCGGCCGGGATCTCGGTGACCTTGTCGCCGTGGCTCATCCAGACGTCGAGACCGAACACGCCGTCTTCGCTGACGCAATCTTCGATGCCGTCCAGCAGGCGGGCCTTGCCGACCACGTCGACGCGGGCGTAGCCGAATTCGCGCAGGTCAGAGCCCAGCACCTTGCCGCCCATCTGCTCGGCCATGGTCTGCATGCCATAGCAGATGCCGAACAGCGGCACCTTCAGATCGAACACCGCCTGCGGCGCGCGCGGGCTGTTGGCTTCGTGCACCGACTCCGGGCCACCGGCCAGGATGATGCCGCGCGGGGCGAAGGCACGAACTTCGTCGTCGCTCATGTCGAACGGATGGATTTCGCAGTACACACCGATCTCGCGGACGCGGCGGGCGATCAGCTGGGTGTACTGGGAGCCGAAGTCGAGGATCAGGATCCGGTGAGCGTGAATGTCTTGGGCCATGGCCATCTCTCGTAGCGAAATTCTTAAACGACACGGGGCTGTATCAAGCAGCCCCGTGTCCTGCAACTTTTAAAAATGGCATTGCCGCGTCGCGAGCGCAGGACAGGCAAGGCGGGAAAACAGGAGAAAGCGGAGTTTGCTGAAGCAAATGAGCATTTCGACTGTTTTTCCAACGCAGCATGTTCAAGCGCAGCAGCGTCAAAGCCATTTTTAACCTACGCGGTAATTCGGCGCTTCCTTGGTGATCTGTACATCGTGGACGTGGGACTCGGCCATGCCGGCGCCAGTGATGCGCACGAACTGCGGCTTGGTGCGCATGTCCTGGATATCGGCGCTGCCGGTGTAGCCCATGGCGGCACGCAGGCCACCCATCAACTGGTGGACGATGGCGGTCAACTGGCCCTTGTACGGCACGCGACCTTCGATGCCTTCGGGCACCAGCTTCTCGGCGCCGGCGGAGGCGTCCTGGAAGTAGCGGTCGGAAGAGCCGGTGGAACCGGCCATGGCGCCCAGGGAGCCCATGCCACGGTAGGACTTGTAGGAGCGGCCCTGGAACAGCTCGATCTCGCCCGGTGCTTCTTCGGTACCGGCGAACATCGAACCCATCATCACGCAGTAAGCGCCAGCCACCATGGCCTTGGCCAGGTCGCCGGAGAAGCGGATGCCACCGTCGGCGATCAGCGGTACACCGGTGCCTTCCAGGGCAGCGGCGACGTTGGCAATGGCGGAAATCTGCGGCACGCCAACGCCAGCAACGATACGGGTGGTGCAGATGGAACCCGGGCCGATGCCGACTTTCACAGCGTCGGCGCCGGCGTCTGCCAGGGCTTTCGCGGCTTCGCCGGTGGCGATATTGCCGCCGATGACCTGTACCTGCGGGAAGGTTTCCTTCACCCAGCGCACGCGGTCGATCACGCCTTTGGAGTGGCCGTGGGCGGTATCGACGACTACCACATCAACGCCAGCGGCAACAAGGGCGGAAACACGCTCGCCAGTGTCTGCACCGGTACCGACGGCTGCGCCGACGCGCAGGCGACCCAGGTCATCCTTGGACGCCAGCGGGTAGGTCTTGGCCTTCTCGATGTCGCGGAAGGTCACAAGGCCAGTGAGGTAGAAGTTCTCGTCGACGATCAGCATCTTCTCGATGCGGTTCTCGTAGAGCGCGGCCTTGATCTCTTCCAGCGGGGTGTTTTCGCGGGCGGTGACCAGCTTGTCCTTCGGGGTCATGATCGCGGCGACGCTGTCGCCGATGTTCGGCTTCACGCGCAGGTCGCGACCGGTGACGATACCGACCAGCTCACCCTCTTCCACCACCGGGAAGCCGGAGAAGCCGTACTCGCGGGCAATCTGCAGCAGCTCGATGATCTTGGTCGACGGGGTCACGGTGACCGGGTCGCGAACAATCGCGGTCTCGTGCTTCTTGACCTTGCGGACCTCGGCGGCCTGCTGCTCGATGCTCATGTTCTTGTGGATGATGCCGATGCCGCCTTCCTGCGCCATGGCGATGGCCAGGCGGGCTTCGGTCACGGTATCCATCGCGGCGGACACCAGCGGGATGTTCAGCTCGATGCCTCGGGTCAGGCGAGTTTTCAGGCTCACGTCCTTGGGTAGGACTTCCGAATAACCCGGAATCAGGAGGACGTCGTCGAAAGTGAGGGCTTCTTGGCTGATGCGCAGCATGGCGGGGGCTCCCGATCGGGAAAAATGGAAGCGCGGCATTATATCCCAGCTGGGGGCTGCGGCTCAACGTGACCAGACGATCTGAATAAAGCCTTTCTCCATCTTGCGCGCTGGCCCCTGTCCACGGGCGCGCTTATCATCCTTCGCCATGCAGAAAGATCCCTTCCAACGGCTGGGCCTCGACCGTGAGGTTCTGACCGTCAGCCAGCTCAACCAGCGCGCCCGCCACCTGCTGGAGGACGTGTTCCCGCAGGTCTGGGTGGAGGGCGAAATCTCCAACCTCGCCCGCCCCGCGTCCGGCCACATGTATTTCACCCTCAAGGACAGCAACGCCCAGGTGCGCTGCGCGCTGTTCCGGCAGAACGCCCTGCGCGTGCGCCAGGCCCTGCGTGATGGCCTGGCCGTGCGGGTGCGAGGCAAGGTCTCGCTGTTCGAGGGACGTGGCGACTATCAACTGATCGCCGATACCGTCGAACCGGCCGGTGACGGCGCACTGCGCCTGGCCTTCGAGGCATTGAAGGAAAAGCTCGCCGCCGAGGGCCTGTTCGCCGCCGAGCGCAAGCAGGATTTGCCCGCCCATCCACGGCGCATCGGCATCATCAGCTCGCCCACCGGCGCGGTGATCCGCGACATCATCAGCGTGTTCCGCCGCCGCGCGCCGCAGGTCGAGCTGACCCTGATCCCCACCGCCGTACAGGGCCGCGAGGCCATCGGGCAGATCGTCCGCGCGCTGAAGCTGGCCGACGCCCAGGGCTTCGACGCACTGATCCTGGCCCGTGGCGGCGGCTCGCTGGAGGACCTCTGGTGCTTCAACGAGGAACCGGTGGCCCGTGCCATCGCCGCCTGCGTGACCCCCATCGTCAGCGCCGTGGGCCATGAGACCGACGTCTCCATCAGCGACTTCGTCGCCGACGTGCGCGCGCCCACTCCCTCGGCCGCCGCCGAATTGCTGGCGCCGCACAGCGGCGACCTGCAACAACGCCTGGACAGCCTGCGTCGCCGGCTGATCCTGCGCATCCAGGACCGTCTGACCCGCGAACGTCTGCGCCTGGAAGGCACCGCCCGACGCCTGCGTCACCCCGGCGAGCGCCTGCGCCAGCAGTCCCAACGCCTGGACGATCTGGACATGCGCCTGCGCCGCGCCTTCGAGCGCCAACTGCACATCCGTCAGGAGCGTGTCGCGCGGCTGGATACGCGCCTCGCCGCGCAACATCCCGGCCGTAACCTGGCCTTGCTTCGGCAGCGCCTGGAGAACCTCAGCGCCCGCCTACCCCGAGCCACCCAGACGATCCTGCGCGAACAGCGCCAGCGCCTGGATGGCCTGATGCAGACGTTGCACATCGTCAGCCCGCTGGCGACCCTCGGCCGTGGCTACAGCATCCTGCTGGACGACAAGGGCCAGGCCATCCGCAGCGCCACGCAGACGAAGAACGGCCAGCGCCTCAAGGCCAAGCTGGGCGACGGTGAGCTGGAGGTACGCGTTGAGGACAATCACCAGGCGCCCGTCACCCTGTCGCTGCTGGACTGAGAACCGATGACCGACCTGCTAGCGCCAATCCTGCCGCAACCCGATCCGGACTGGGCCGAGGCCTTCCGTGTGCCCATCGTCGAGTGCGAGCAACCGTTGCAGGCCATGGGCATTGCTACGGGTTTCGCGGTATGGCCGGCCTATCACCGTCTCGGCGTGCCCAACGCCCAGCCGGAATGTTATGCCCGCACGGAAGTCTTCGAGCGCCTGCTGCGGGCCGCCAGCCTGCTGCCCGACGGCCTGCGCCTGGTCATCCTCGACGCCTGGCGGCCCTTTGCAGTGCAGCAGCACCTGTACGACACGCTCTACGACATCCTCCGTCAGCATGATCCGGACGCCGATCCGGCCGAGCTGACCCGGCGCACCCGCGAGTTTGTGGCGCCGCCCAGCACCCGCGCCGAATCGCCCAGCCCGCACCTGACCGGCGGCGCCATCGACCTGACCCTGTGCGACGGCGAAGGCCGCTGGCTGGACATGGGCAGCCTGTTCGACGAGGCCACACCACGTTCCTATACCCGACATTACGAAGAGATCGACGCGCCGGACGAACTACAGCAGCGCATCCGCGGCAACCGCCGAATTCTGTTCAATGCCATGAAAGCAGCGGGTTTCAGCAACCTCTCCAGCGAGTGGTGGCACTACGACTACGGCGACCAGTTGTGGGCCGCGCACCTGGGCAAGCCCCACGCCATCTACGGCCCAGCGCAGGTGCTGCCGCTGGAGCAGCTGTGGCGCCAGCAGCTCGAGGGCCTGCACAACCTGTAGGAGCGAGCTTGCTCGCGAACGGTTTCGCTGCGGGGTGGGTTCGCGAGCAAGGGCTGGGCGCACCCCTCGGTCCTACAAAAAGCGCCGTGCCACAACGTTCCGCTTTCGACGAAATCGCCCCGCTCGCCGAATAGCCCCGTGTAGACTGCCCGCTTCATCCGCCGACACGTCCACGGATTGCGCCATGTTCCGACTCTCCTGCCTGCTCATCGCCTCCCTCGTCACCCTGTCCGCCCACGCTGAAGGCTTCATCAGCCGCACCCTGAACAAGCCGGTTCCCGGCGGCGTCGCCGTGGTGCAACTGGGCCAGGATGCCGCCGTACCCACCGCTACCTACCAGGGCAAACCGGTGCTGGTGGTGCGCGAGGAAAGTCGCGACTGGATCGCCATCGTCGGTATCCCGCTGACCGCCAGGACCGGCAGTCAGCAGATCGTCGTGAAGCAGGCCGGCGCCAGCCGCAACCTCGGTTTCAGCGTGGGCAGCAAGCACTATAAAGAGCAGCGCATCACCCTGAAGAACACCCGCCAGGTGAACCCGCTGCCCGAAGACCTCAAGCGCATCAACCGCGAACTGGCCGAGCAGACCGCCGCCTACCGCAGCTTCAGCCCCGGCACGCCGAGCAACCTGGTGTTGGACAAGCCGGTCAGCGGCCCGCTCTCCAGCCCCTTCGGCCTGCGCCGCTTCTTCAACGGCGAGGAGCGCAACCCGCACTCCGGGCTGGACTTCGCCGTGCCCGCCGGCACGCCGATCAAATCCCCGGCCGCCGGCAAGGTGATCCTGATCGGCAACTACTTCTTCAACGGCAACACCGTGTTCGTCGACCACGGCCAGGGCTTCATCAGCATGTTCTGTCACATGTCGAAGATCGACGTGAAGCTCGGTGACCAGGTCGCGCGTGGCGGGGTGGTCGGCCGCGTTGGCGCTACCGGCCGCGCCACCGGGCCGCACATGCACTGGAACGTCAGCCTGAACGATGCCCGCGTCGATCCGGCGATCTTCATCGGCGCCTTCAAACCCTGATGCGCCTTCGTTTCGAGGGGCGCAGTGCAATCTTTGCGCTGCTCTGGTTCGCCGTCCTCGTCTGGCTGGCCACGGCTGGAGCGAATCTCGGCTGGCTGCGCGGCTTCGGCGGCGACGTGCTGGCAGTCATCTGGCTGTATTGCCTGCTGCGCGCCGTGCAGGATGCACCAGCGCATTGGCAGGCCGCTGCGGCGCTGGGCTGCGGGCTGCTGATCGAGTTCGGCCAGTACCTCGCCGCGACCTTCCACTGGCAGATCGGCAACCGCGCACTGCGCATCGTGCTGGGCGCCACGCCGGACTGGCTGGATGTGCTGGCCTACTGCATCGGCTTCATACTGATCCTCTCCGCGCGGCAAGCGCGCGTAGCGCTCAGGCCAGCGGGTAGCTGAAGAACAGCGCCATTTCGCCGGGCAGCACCTGTGCCGGGTCGTAGAGGTCGGTGGACAACCCGCTGAGGGCGAAGCCACGGGAGCGATAGAAGCCCACCGCCGGCAGATTGAGGTTCTGGGTTTCCAGCCACAGATGGCGCGCCTCGGTGCCGCGCGCCCATTCCAGGCAGCCTTCCAGCAGTTGCCGGCCGACACCCTGGCCGCGCGCGCTGGCGAGGACGAACAGGTCGTCCAGCACCGCGCGGCGATTCCAGATTTCGTAGCGGGCGATGGCGAAGCCCAGGCGTTCGCCTTCCTCGTCGACAACCACGGCAGTCCAGTCGGCCGCCGTGACGTCGTCCTTCAGGTCGGCGAAGGGGTAGCGCTTGGTCTGCGTCTCGGCCAGTCGTTCCTCGCGCAGGATGAAACCATCGGCGGCGCTCTCGATGCGCAGGATCGAGTCACTCGAGTAGCTGCCGTCGAAACCCAGCAGCCACTCGCCGTCTTGCGCCCACACCAGCGGGCGCAGGAGCCGGTCGCTCATCAGTTCATCTTCATGCCGTGCATGTCGTGGCCCATGTCAGTGCCCTTCGGTGCGTCCTTCTGCACCGCGACCTCCACCTTCACGTCGCCGGCCTTCTGGAAGTGCAAGGTCAGCGGGAAGCGCTCGCCATCGGTGAGCGGCTTCTTCAGGCCGAACAGCATCAGGTGATACTGGCCAGGCGCGAAGACGATCTTGCCGCCGGCGGGGATGTCCACGCCTTCGACCTTCTGCATTTTCATCATGCCGTCCTTCTCCACGTGCTGGTGAACCTCGGCGCTGGCGGCGCGGTCGGTGTCGGCGCCGAGCAGGCGGTCTGCCGACTGGCCGTGGTTCTGCACGATGAAGTAAGCGGCGCCGTTCACCGAGTTGGCCGGCAGCAGCAGCGACCACGGGTGGTCGATATGCAGGTTGCCAGCCTCGTATTCGTGGGCCATGGCGGCACCGGAGAAGCCCAGCAGGACAGCGAAAGCGAGCAGGGTTTTACGCATGTTCGAGACTCCAGTTGGCTTGTGATCGAGTCCGCCGGAGCGGCGGAAGAGCTTGGCGCCGCGGGCGCAACGATCGCGCCGCAGCATAGCCTGCCTCACGGCAGGCGTCAGGTTGGAACAGCGCCGGCATCAGCCCAGCGCCGGACTGCGCGGTTTGATGCGCGACAGTACGGCCCAGTCCAGCGCCCACACCAGCAGCAGCGACGCGCCCACCAGCGGGAAGGCAACGCCAAGGATGATCATGATCACCACGCCGCCCTTCCACACCGGCAGCGCGTGAGGCATCGGCGGTACACCGAGGCGGCCTTGCGGGCGGCGCTTCCACCAGATCCACAGGCCGCTGACGGCGCTGAGCAGGATCATCAGGCAGACGCCCAGCATGAGCAGCTGGTTGAACAGGCCGAACATCTTGCCTTCGTGCAGCATCACCCCGGATTCGACGCCCTTGGCCACCAGGCCGTAGTCCTTCCAGCGCACGTCGGCGAGCACTTTGCCGGTGTACTGGTCGATGTGCAGGGTGGCGTCGTTGCGCGAGTCGTCAGCAAACACCGAGACGGTGAACACGCCTTGCTCGCCCTTGGGCAGCGCGATGGCGTAGCCCGGCGTCACACCAGCCTGGTCGGCGGTGTCGACCACCTGGTGCAGGCTGATCTGCGGCATCGCCATGCCGCCGGAACCATGGGCCATGTGCTCGGCATGGGCGCCGCCGGACATCGGCATCGGGGTGTTTTCCATCGCCCAGGGAATGGTCTGGCGGTGCGCCTCGTTGAGCGTGCGCGCCTCCAGGTCCGACTTGGGCACCTCATTCCACATGGCAGCCGGGAAGCGGTTCCACACGTCGGCGAAGGACTTTCCCCAGAAGCCGGTCCAGGTCATGCCGGTGAGCAGCATGAACAGCATCAGCAACGAGCCCCAGAAGCCGACCACCATGTGCACCTCACGCCAAAGCGCACGGCCGCGGCGCGACAGGTCCGGCCACAGCAGCACCCGCAGCGAGCGCTTGCGCGGCCACCACAGGTAAAGGCCGGAGACGACGAGCACGATGCCCCAGCCCGCAGCCAGCTCGATCAGCCGGTCGCCGATGGTGCCGATCATCAGCTCGCCGTGCAGCGCACGGGCCATCGCCTGCAGGTTGGACTTGGCGTCCTGCACACCCAGCAGCTTGCCGCTGTACGGATCGATGAAGGCGTTCACCTCGCGCCCGTCGAGCTGGGCAACGAACTGCGCGCTGCGGTCGGCAGCCGGCGCCGGCAGGTACTGGCTGACCTGCAACTGCGGGTTCTGGTGATGCAGGTGCATCAGTTGCTCATCGGCGGACAGCCGTACCTCGCCTGGCTTCACCGTCAGCAGGTCGCTGTACATCAGCGGGTCGAGCTGAGGTTTGAACAGGTAGATGATCCCGGTGAGCGACAGCAGGATCATGAACGGCGCGACGAACAGCCCGGCATAGAAGTGCCAGCGCCAGGCCAGGTTGTAGAAATCGAATGTCTTGTGCTGCATTCGTTGGTCTCCTCACGCAAGGAGGCCCCCAACCGACGGGGGCCGGTCGGGCTTAAAAGCTGAAGTCCACTTTGGTCCAGAACGTACGTCCCGGCTCGTGGATCGATTCGGGGTCGTTGGCCGGGTAGCCGAAGCCGGCGTTGCCCGCCAGGTTCAGGTGCTCGGCGTAGTCCTTGTCGAACAGGTTGTCGACGCCGGTGCTGACCTTGAGGTTCTTGCTCAGCTTGTACGCGCCGTTGAGCGAGAACACGGCGAAGCCGGGGCTTTCGTCGAAGTCGTAACCAACCACGTTGCCCTGGTTCTCAGCGATCCGGCCCTGGTGCGCAACCACGCGCCAGAGTCCGCCGGCGCTCCAGTCACCGTCCTCGTAGCTCAGGCCGAAACGCGCCTCCAGCGGCGGCATCTGCGGCAGCGCGGTGTCGTCGGTGGTGTTCTTGCCCCAGGCGTAGGCCAGGGTGCCGTCGGCGGTCCAGTTGCCGGTCAGTGCGTAGGCCGCGCCCAGCTCACCGCCCATGATGCGGGCATCGACGTTCCGAGCCTGGGAGGTACGGCCCATCATGCCGCCGGGCATGTAATCGAACAGGATGTAGTCGCGGATCACGCCGACGTAGCCCGACGCCCAGGCCTTGAGCTTCTCGTCCTCGTACTGCGCACCGAAGTCCAACTGGGTGGTCTTCTCCGGCTTGATGCTGTCGAAGGCGTTGACCGAGCCGCTCGGGCCCTTGTCCGGGGAGAACAGCTCCCAGTAGTCGGGGAAGCGCTGCACGTGTCCGAGGCCGACATAGAGCGTGGTCGGCGTATCGGCCAGATCGTGCTCGTAGCGCGCAAAGCCACTGGGCAGGGTGTCGGCGCGGGTGTCATCGGCGGTGGGGTTGGGCATCGCCATCATCCCCGAGCCGGTGCTTTGCCGGTAATCCTTGACCGAAGCGCGGTCCAGGCGCGCGCCGGTGATCACGCGGTCGCGGTCGGCGGCGTACCAGGTCAGCTCGCCGAAGGCGCCGTAGTTGTGGAACACGGCGTCCTTGTCCCACGGCTGCTCGTCATAGGTGTTGATCCCCATGCCGGAGCGTTCGCGGTGTTCATTGGTCTGCGCATCGACCCCGGTGATGAGCTTGAAGTCGTCCCAGCGCCAGGTGGCGGCCAGGCGTCCACCGAGGGTGCGCCGATCAACGTTGGAGGCCATGGGGCCGGCCATCATGCCGGTACCCGAGGGCGTGCGCAGGCTGTAGTTGTCCATCACGTGGTCGGCGTAGTTGTAGTAGACCTGCGCCTCCAGCTTGTCGAGCACCTCGCCGATGTTGGACTTCTCGAAGCGCAGGCCGAGGCTTTCACGCTTGAACTGCGAGCCGTCCATGCCGCGCCCGGCATAACGCGCTTCGCCGTCGCCCTTGCCGGCGGTGAGTTCGACGAAGGTGTCGGCGTCCGGCGTCCAGCCCACGGCCACGTCGCCGTTCCACTTGTTCCAGCGCGAGGGCACGGTATTGCCGCTGCCGTCTTCGTAGTCATCGGACTGCGACTTGTTGCCGGTGACCCGCACATACCCCAGCGGCCCGCCAGCAGCGGCATCCAGCACGCGGTCGAAGCGGCCGTTGGAGCCGGCGACGATGCTGCCATTGACGCGGGTTCCCAGCTCGCCGAAGCGCTCGGGTTCACGGTCGAAGCGGATGGTCCCGGCCGATGCACCGGGGCCCCAGATCACGGTCTCCGGGCCCTTGACCACAGTGAGCTTGTCGAAGGTTTCCGGCGATATATAAGAGGTGGGCGCGTCCATCCGCGCCGGGCAGGCGCCGAGCATGGTAGTGCCGTTGGTGAGGATGTTCAGGCGCGAGCCGAACATGCCGCGCAGTACGGGATCGCCATTGGTGCCGCCGTTGCGGATGGCGGAGAAACCGGGAATGGTCTTTAGGTAGTCAGCACCATCGCTGGCGGGGATCGGCTGGCGCGGCTGCTTGGGGTCGGTGACGATGGTCAGCGGCGAACTCTGCGCCACGGCGGTGATGACGCTGGGCGACAGTTCGGTAACCGACGCATTGGTGGCGTGCGCCGAGCGATCTTCTTCCTCGGCCAGCACAGGGACGGCAGTGAAACCGCCAAGGGCGGTCAGCGCGCACAGGGCGCGCAGGCCGACGGCAGTGTGCCGACGGCGCAGGGGCATGCGGGTCATTCCATGAATTCCATGATCGGTGATGACGCCCGCTCCACGCGTACTCGCACGGCGCGCAAGCGAATGCAGGCATCCGCGCCGGGGTCGGGGAGTCGGGATTGCGGGTCAGCCGATCAGGAACGGAGGAGCGCGGGAGCGGGCGCCGGGGAAGACCGGCGAGGCAGGAATGCGGGAGGCAGTGAACAGTGCAACCGGTGCGCCGACGGCGGGGACACCGTGGTCGAGCACTACCGGCGGCGGCGTCAGCGGCGGGCTGTGGATCAGCAGGCTGCAGTAGCCGCACTTCTCCATGAAGGCGTCGGCGGTGAGCGGTTGCTCGCCATGGGAATCCGGTGCGGCGTGATGGCCTGCGGCGCGTTGGCCGTCGGAGCAGGCCATGTCGTCCATGCCGGCCATGTCGTGGGACATTTCATGGGCCGGCGCCTTGCCATGCTCCATCGGCATGACGTGATCCATGGGCATGGCGTGATCCATCGGCATCGACTGGGAAACCAGCGGGCCGACATAGATCATCAGCATGGCGAACAACGCCAGCCAGGTGCCTACGCCTTGTCGAGTACGACGGATCACGAAATGTCCTTGCGGATGGAAGGTACCCGCCTCAGACGGGTGCGCAATGATCGCATGGAGTTACAAAGCTCCGCTGCGGCAAGTAGACGCAGAATCAGTTAAGCACAGCGTTAAGCACTAGGAAAAATTGCTAAAAACCACTCATCACAACAATTAATCATCATGAAATACCCAGCAGAGACTTTTTCTACCAAATTTCCCCAAATGCTTGCCATAGCTCTCTCAGGCCATTAGCTTGGCACTCATGAAAACCGCACACACCCTCATCCTGCTTCGCCAACACGCCTGCCTGCGTCTGGTCAGCCCGCGACTGCGTAGCTGAGCCCCCCCTCCCCCGGTTTCGCCTCATTTCGTTTTATTTGCGCAGGCCCGCAGGCCGCAGAGAACAAGGATTCCGCTCATGAGCATGTTGAAAGACCCGTCGAAGAAATACCGCGCCTTCACCCAGATCACCCTGCCCGACCGCACCTGGCCGGACAAGATCATCGACAAGGCGCCGATCTGGCTGTCCACCGACCTGCGCGACGGTAACCAGTCCCTGATCGAGCCGATGGACGCGGAGAAGAAGATGCGCTTCTTCAAGTGCCTGGTTCAGGTCGGCCTGAAGGAAATCGAAGTGGGCTTCCCGTCCGCCTCGCAGACTGACTTCGACTTCGTTCGCGAGCTGATCGAGGGCGGCCACATTCCCGATGACGTCACCATCCAGGTGCTGACCCAGGCCCGCGACGACCTCATCGAGCGCACCTTCGAGTCCCTCAAGGGCGCGAAGAAGGCCATCGTCCACTACTACAACGCCTGCGCGCCGAGCTTCCGCAAGATTGTCTTCAACCAGGACAAGGCTGGCGTGAAGGCCATCGCCGTGGCCGCTGGCCAGACCATCAAGCGCCTGGCTGAAGCCGCGCCGGAAACCCAGTGGGGCTTCGAGTACTCGCCGGAAGTGTTCAGCTCCACCGAGACCGATTTCGCCGTCGAGGTGTGCAATGCGGTGATCGACGTGTTCCAGCCGACCCCGGCCAACCGCCTGATCCTCAACCTGCCCGCCACTGTCGAGTGCGCCACCCCGAACAACTATGCCGACCAGATCGAGTGGTTCGGCCGCCAGATCAACAAGCGCGACAGTGTGCTGCTCAGTCTGCACACCCACAACGACCGTGGCACCGGCGTGGCCGCTTCGGAACTGGCCCTGATGGCCGGCGCCGACCGCGTCGAAGGCTGCCTGTTCGGCAATGGCGAGCGCACCGGCAACCTGTGCCTGGTGACCATGGCGTTGAACATGTACACCCAGGGCATCGACCCTGAGCTGGACTTCTCCGACATCGACGCCGTGCGCAAGGTGGTGGAAGAGTGCAACCAGATTCCGGTGCACCCGCGTCACCCGTACGTCGGCGACCTGGTCCACACCGCGTTCTCCGGCTCCCACCAGGACGCCATCCGCAAGGGCTTCGCCCAGCAGAAGGAAGACGCCGTGTGGGAAGTCCCGTACCTGCCGATCGACCCGGCGGACATCGGCCGCAGCTACGAGGCGGTGATCCGTGTGAACAGCCAGTCCGGCAAGGGCGGCATCACCTTCCTGCTCGAACAGGAATACGGCATCAGCCTGCCGCGCCGCATGCAGATCGAATTCAGCCAGGTGGTACAGAACGAGACCGACCGTCTTGGCCTGGAAATGACCGCCGAGCAGATCTACACCCTGCTGCAGACCGAGTACCTGCAGGCCGTTTCCCCGTTCGGCCTGAAGAACTACCGCCTGCAGGAAGAAAACGGCGTCTGCGCCATCGACATCGACGTGACCCACAAGGGCGAGCAGCACCGCTGGCACGGCAAGGGCAAGGGCACCCTGGAAGCCCTGGTCGCTTCGCTGCCGGTGGACGTCGAGATCATGGACTACAACGAGCACGCCATCGGCGCCGGCACCAACGCCCGCGCGGCCGCCTACATCGAGCTGCGTGTCGAGGGTGGTCGTTCGCTGCACGGTATCGGCATCGATGAAAACATCACCACCGCGAGCTTCCGTGCGCTGTTCAGTGCGCTGAACCGTGCGGTGACGCTGGGCCACGCGAAAGCCGCGTAAGCCTGGTCTACGCTGGTCAAAAAGGAAGTCCCTTTGCCCCGGACGCTTCGTGCGTCCGGGGCTGTTTTCATGGAGTGAGAACATGACTGACACCCAGCAGAAAAATCCCTTCCAGACGCCCGCGTCACCCCTTCACGACCTGCCCTCTGTCGTCACAGGCGCCTCTCTCTACAAGATCAGTGCAGTCGGTATTGCAACCTTCTTTGGCCTGCCCGTTGCCGGAGCCTGGGTCATCACGCAGAACCTCAAGCAACTCGGCCGGCCGCAGGAAGCGAGAAATATCTGGCTTACCGGCATCGGGCTGACCGTGGCCATATTCGTCATCGGCCAACTTCTACCCGACAACATATCCGGCATGCCAATGGCAATAGCCACGCTGTTCGTTATGGTCGGGCTTGCCAGGCAGCGCTACGAACCCGCACTCAGGGAGCATGCCGCTGCCGCTGGCAAGTTCGCGTCGAACTGGCGCGCCTTCGGCGTCAGCCTTTTGTTCCTGATCGGCGTCCTGGCGGTGATTTTTGTCGGTGCTGTCATCCTTTCCCTGCTCGGTTTGATCTGATCCGCCCCGCGACGACCTCTAAAGATTCCCCCTAGTTCCCTAGGGGGCAGTCTCCGCAATGCTGGTACTCGCCCCGATTACCCCCGCCTGCCCCCTTCCCTAGTCTTGCGTGCACTGCCGTAAAGCGGCAGGCAATCAAAAAACCGTGTCACGCAATCAGACACCTACGGCCGCCCCTGCCTTGCGTACAGAGGCGCCCGGTTACCTACAACAACAACGAGCTCGACGTGCTTGGCCATCTGCCTTCACCCGCTTCAGGAGCCAGTAACCGTGAACCCGCAATCCCACTCGAAATCCGTCTTCACTCCGCGTTATTCCTGGTATGTCGTCGTGCTGTGCATGGTGGCGTACATCTTTTCCTTCGTTGACCGGCAGATCCTTTCGCTGATGATCGAGCCGATCAAGGCCGACCTGCAGATCACCGATACCCAGTTCAGCCTGCTCAGCGGGCTGGCCTTCTCGCTGTTCTACGCTTTCATGGGTCTGCCCATCGCCTATCTCGCCGACCGCTCCTCGCGGGTCAGGATCATCGCCATCGGCGTAGCGTTCTGGAGCATCGCCACCGCCGCGTGCGGGCTGTCGAAGAACTTCCTGCAGATGTTCCTTGCACGCATGAGCGTGGGCGTCGGCGAGGCAGCGCTGACGCCGGCGACCTACTCGATGCTCGCCGACCTGTTCCCCAAGGAAAAACTCGGCCGCGCGCTGGGGCTGTACTCCATGGGCGCGTTTCTCGGCGGCGGCCTGGCCTTCCTCGTTGGCGGCTATGTGATCGAGGCGCTGCGCGACGTGCCGGCCATCGACATGGGCTGGCTGGGCCAGGTGCGCTCCTGGCAGATCGCGTTCTTCATCGTCGGCCTACCCGGCGTGCTGGTGGCGCTGCTGATCGCACTGACCATCCGCGACCCGGCGCGCAAGGAGGCGAACCCGCAGCACAAGGCGACCATCGGCGACGGCCTGCGCTTCCTGCGCCGCCACCGCGCCACCTTCACCTGCCACTACCTGGGCTTCTCCTTCTTCGCCATGTGCCAGTACGCGCTGATGGGCTGGGCGCCGGCCATGTATATCCGCCAGTACGGCCTGACGCCACTGGAGGTCGGCTACATCCTCGGCGGCATCCTGCTGGTGCTCAACACCGCCGGGGTGTTCTGCGCCGGCTGGCTGGTGGACGTGCTGCAGAAGCGCGGGCGCAGCGATGCCGCGATGATCAGCGGCATGCTCGGCGCGGCCTGCACCATCCCCTTCGTCATCGGTGCGGTGACAGCCGGCAGCCTGCAGTTGTCGGTGCTGCTGATGGGCCCGGCGATGTTCTTCTGCGCCTTCTGCATCTCCACCTCGGCAGCCGCCATGCAGGTGCTCACGCCCAATCGCCTGCGCGCGCAGGTGTCGGCGCTGTTCCTGCTGGTCTCCAACCTGATCGGCCTGGGCGTCGGCACCACCCTGGTGGCGCTGCTCACCGACCAGTACTTCAAGGACCCGAAGGCCGTCGGCTCCTCTATCGGCATCATCGTCACCCTCGCCGGGCTGCTCTGCCTGTGGCTGCTGGGCAACGGGCGCAAGCACTTCCGCCGCAGCCTGGGCCAGGAGCAGACAGCCCAGCCTGAAGCCGCACCGCTGGACAGCGCCGCCACCGCGAACTGACCGCGCCCGCCTCGACAAGACGCACATCTGTTCGCCGGCGTGACGATCCGCCCCCCGGCGAACGGCCCCCAGGAGATGACGATGTTCCGTATTCGCTTTGTCGGTGCGCTGCTGTCCAGCGCGCTGATGCCCCTCTGCGCCCAGGCCGACCTGATCGACGACAGCCGCCTGGACACCACCCTGCGCAACTTCTACATGCTGCGCGACTACCGCCAGGACAACGCCCCGCAATCCCAGGCCGGCAGCTGGTCCCAGGCGGTGCTGGCGCGCTTCAGCTCCGGCTTCAGCGAAGGCACCATTGGCGTCGGCGTGGACTTCACCGGCTTCTACGCCCTGAAGCTCGACGGCGGCGCCGGCACCAGCAACGACAGCAACCTGCCCTATGACCGCACGACCGGCGAGCCGGTGGATGACTTCAGCCGTGGCGGCGCCACGCTCAAGCTGCGTTATTCAAAGACCACGCTGAAAGTCGGCCTGCTGGAGCCACGCCTGCCGGTGATCTTCCAGGATGACGTGCGCGTGCTGCCGCAGACTTTCCAGGGCGTGATGCTCGAGTCGAAGGAGTCGGATCGCTTCAAGTTCACTGCCGCACAGCTGTGGAATACCAGCACCCGCGCCTCCAGTGACCGCGAAGCGTTCTACCTAGCCACCCGTCCCGCCAGCCAGGACAGCAACAAGCTGAACCTGGGCGGTGTCGATGCGCAGTGGACGCCTGGCTTGTCCACCAGCTACTACTTCGCCCAGCTCGAGGATATCTACGACCAGCACTACGTCGGCGCCAACTTCAAGCAGCCGCTGGGCGAGAACACCGCTCTGCTCGGCACCCTGAGCTACTTCCACAACGAGGAGTCCGGGCAGGCGCTGTCCGGGCGCATCGACAACCGCGCCTATGGCGCACGGCTCGGTGTGAAGCACGGCAGCCACACGCTTTCGGCCACCTATCAGCGGATGTTGGGCGAAGACATGTTTCCCATGCTGTTGGGCAACACGCCACAACCCTACCTGGTCAACTGGGTCACCAACGGCGGCTTCTTCTGGGCGCAGGAGCGCTCCTACCAGCTGCGTTACGACTACGACTTCGCCAGCCTCGGCCTGCCGGGCCTGACCCTGATGACGCGCTACACCAAGGGCACCGATATCTCGCGACCGGGCAAGAGCGATGGCCATGAGTACGAGCGCGATACCGACGTGGGCTACACCATCCAGAACGGGCCGCTGAAGACGCTGTCGTTCCTCATGCGCACTTCCACGGTCCGCAGCAGCTATGCCAGCGACTACGACGAGGTGCGCTTCATCACCAGCTATCCGCTGGCTTTCTGAACCCGGAAATGAAGAAGGCCCCTCTCGGGGCCTTCGTTTCTATTCGTCGTCGCCACTGGCGGTGACGGCGCCCAGACAGCAGAGGCGATGTTGCTTGTCCCCTGCCTGCAGCAGCCAGGTCTCGTCTTCGGCCTGGTAGCTGGCTTCCATAACCTGGTTGTAGCTGAAGCGCCATTCGCGGCGGTCGCGGCCGTCGAGGGATTCGATCTGCAGCACCACGTCCTCGCTGGCGAAGGGCTTGTCCGCATGGGCGGCAGCGTCGGCCTGGTCCAGCAATGCCTCGTTGAGCTCGAACTGCCAGGCATGCAGACCGTCGATCAACAGCATGTCGGCGGTTTCCAGCTGATCCAGCAGGTAGGGAGTCGTGGTCATGTTCGGCACTCGGCAAATGGGCTGGCCGCCATGATAGACCAGCTGGCCTCTGGCTGCCGGTCATTCGCCCCGGCGAAGGGATGGGCGGCGTCTACACTGAGGGTTCCCGCGCAGCCACAGGAGCCAAAACAGATGCGTACACGCGAACTCGGCCAATCGGGCCTGAAGATTCCCGCCCTGGTATTTGGCGGCAACGTGTTTGGCTGGGCCGCCGACGAGGCGACCTCGTTCCGTCTATTGGATGCGCTTGTGGACGCCGGGCTCAACTGCATCGACACCGCCGACGTCTATTCGCGCTGGGTGCCCGGCCACGAGGGCGGCGAGTCGGAAATCCTGATCGGCAAATGGCTGAAGAAGACCGGCAAGCGCAACCAGGTGCAGATCGCCACCAAGGTCGGCATGGACATGGGCAACGGCCACAAGGGCCTGTCGGCGGTGTACATCGAGCAGGCGCTGGGGCGTTCGCTCAAGCGCCTGCAGACCGACTACATCGACCTCTACCAGTCCCATTGCGATGACCCGCACACCTCGATGGAGGAGACCATGGGCGCCTTTGCCGAAGCGATCGAGATCGGCAAGGTGCGGGTGATCGGCGCCTCGAACCTGGAGGCCAAGCGCCTGCGCGAAGCGCGCGAGGTGTGCGAGCGTCTGAAGCTGCCGAACTACCAGAGCCTGCAGCCCAACTACAACCTGTATGACCGCGCCAACTACGAAACCAACCTTGAGCCCACGGTGCAGCAGCTGGGGTTGGGCGTCATCAGCTTCTATTCGCTGGCGGCGGGCTTCCTCACCGGCAAGTACCGCAGCGAAGCGGACCTGGGCAAGAGCAGCGTGCGCGGCTACAAGGTGAAGAACTTCATGAACGAGCGCGGCTTCGCCATCCTCGATGCACTGGAGGAAGTGGCCGGCGAACTGAACGCTACGCCGACCCAGGTCGCACTCGCCTGGCTGATGGCCCGCCCGAGCGTCACCGCGCCGATAGCCAGCGCATCGAAGCTGGAGCAGTTGCCGGACCTGATCGCGGCGGTCGACCTGAAGCTCAGTGACGAGGCGATCCAGCGGTTGAATACCGCCAGCGCGTATTGAAGGACGGGCCGACCTGTAGGAGCGAGCTTGCTCGCGAACGCTTCAACGCTTGATCTGGGCGGTTCGCGAGCAAGCTCGCTCCTACAAAAGCATCAGCCTTTCGTAGGAGCGGACTCCGTCCGCGATTGGCATCCAATTAAAACTGGATATCGAACCGATCTGCATCCAGGTTCGCCGGGAAGCGTTCCCGGTAAGCCGTCAGCTCCGCCGCGCTCAAGGCTATCTGGAAGACGCCATCGGCATTCCCGGCGGCCAGCAGATTGTCTCCCTGGAAATCCAGCACCTGGCTGTCGCCGGAATAGGCGTGGCCCTTGCCGTCTTCACCGACCCGGTTGACTGCCGCGACGTAGCACAGGTTCTCGATAGCCCGCGCCGGCAACAGCCGATTCCAGTGTTGGCGGCGCGCGGCCGGCCAGTTGGCGGTGTAGAGCAGCAGGTCAGTGTCCTGGGCATCTCGGCTCCACACCGGGAAGCGCAGGTCGTAGCAGACCAGCGGGCGAATCCGCCAGCCCTTCCAATCCAGCAGCACCTGCTGCTCCCCTGGCGTGTAGTGCTTGTGCTCGCCGGCCATGCGGAACAGATGGCGCTTGTCGTAGTGCTGCACTTCGCCATCCGGGCGCGCCCAGAGCAGGCGGTTGCGATGGCTGCCGTCAGCGGCGCGGATGATCACGCTGCCGCAGACTACGGCGTCCAGCTTCGCCGCCTGTTCGCGCAGCCAGACGTAGGTCTCGCCCTCCTCCGCTTCGGCCAGCGCTTCGGAGTCCATGGAGAAGCCGGTGGTGAACATCTCCGGCAGGATCACCAAGTCTGCGCCACGGGCGCTTTCCAGCAGCGCGTCGAAGCGCTCACGGTTGGCCTTGGCGTCGTGCCAGACCAGGGTGGTCTGCACGAGAGCAAGCTTGAGGTCTGGCAGTTGGCTCAGATCGCGCATAGTCGTTCCGCTGCCTGGCGCAGCGTCTCCTCTTTCTTGGCGAAGCAGAAGCGCACCAGGCGCATGTCCGCCGGTGCCTGCTGGTAGAACACCGAGACCGGAATGGCAGCCACGCCGTGCTCGCGGGTCAGCCATTCGGACATGGCGACGTCATCGAGGTCCGGGCGTATCGCCGAGTAATCGACCACCTGGAAGTAGGTGCCGGCGGCGCGCTGGAAGGTGAAGCGCGAGCCGTCCAGCAGGTCGCAGAACAGGTCGCGTTTGGCCTGGTAGAAACCCGGCAGCTCGCGCAGGTGCTCGGGATGCGCGGCCATGAAGTCAGCCAGCGCCCACTGCAGCGGGGTCACGCCGCAGAAGTTCACGTACTGGTGGATCTTGCGCATTTCCGCCGACAGCGCCGGCGGTGCCACCACGTAGCCGGTCTTCCAGCCAGTGACGTGGTAGGTCTTGCCGAAGGAACTGATGACAAAGGCGCGCGGGTACAGCTCGTCATGGGCCAGCACGCTGGCATGCTGCACGCCGTCATAGATCAGGTGCTCGTAGACCTCATCGCTGATCACGTAGATCTCGCGGTCGCGGATCAGCTCGGCCAGGCGATCCAGGTCGGCACGGTCGATCAGTGCGCCGCTGGGGTTGTGCGGACTGTTGAGGAAGATCAGGCGGGTGCGCGGGGTGATGGCATCGGCCAGGCGTTGCCAGTCGATGCGGAAGTCCGCCTGGCTCAGTGCGACGTGCACACAGCGGCCACCGGCCAGTTCCACCGAAGGCTCGTAGCTGTCGTAGCAGGGATCGAGGACGATGGCTTCATCGCCGGCGCGGATCAGCGCCTGTACGGCACAGAAGATCCCTTCCGTCGCTCCGGGAACGATGGTCACCTCGGTGTCGGCGCTGACGCTACGCCCATACAGGCTGGCGACCTTTAGCGCTACCTGTTCGCGCAGCGCCGGCAGGCCGGTCATCGGGCTGTACTGGTTGTGCCCGGCCATGACGTGGCGGGCGACCGCTTCGAGCAGCGGCGCGGGGCCGGGGAAGTCCGGGAAGCCCTGGGAGAGATTCAGCGCCCCGCTTTCGGCGGCGAGCTGGGACATGCGGGTGAAGATAGTGGTGCCGACATTCGGCAGTTTGCTGGTAAGCATGGCGTGACTACAGGCTGCAGGCGATGAGAGGGAAGTCTCTACTCTATCGCCTGCGGCTTGCGGTCTAAAGCCTGACAGACGTTATTTACGTTTGTCCTTCTTCTTCTTCTCCGCCTTCTTGTGGTGCGACATCAGACGGCGCTTCTTGTTGACCTGGCGATCGGTGAGCTGGGTCTTCTTGCCCTCGAACGGGTTGTCACCGCCCTTGTACTCGATGCGGATCGGCGTGCCGACCAGCTTCAGCACGCGGCGGAAGGTCTTCTCCAGGTAGCGGGTATAGGCCTTGGGCACCGCGTCCACCTGGTTGCCGTGGATCACGATCAGCGGCGGGTTGGCACCGCCCAGGTGCGCATAGCGCAGCTTGATACGGCGGCCGTTGACCATCGGCGGCTGGTGGACCTGGATGGCGTCCTCGAGGATCTGCGTGAGCTTGCTGGTGGGCCAGCGGGTCACGGCGGAACGGAAGGAATCCTGTACCGACTTGTACAGGTGGCCAACGCCGGTGCCGTGCAGCGCGGAGATGAAGTGGATGTCGGCGAAGTCGGCGAACATCAGCCGGCGCTCGAGCTCGGTCTTCACGTAGTCGCGCTCGGCCGATTCCATGCCGTCCCACTTGTTCAGCGCGATGACCAGCGCACGGCCGGTCTCCAGCACGAAGCCAAGCAGGTTGAGGTCGTGTTCGACCACGCCTTCGCGGGCGTCCATGACGAAGATGACCACGTTGGCGTCCTGGATCGCCTGCAGGGTCTTCACCACGGAGAACTTTTCCACCGCTTCGAAGATCTTGCCGCGGCGGCGCACGCCGGCAGTGTCGATCAGGGTGTACTTCTCTTCGTTGCGCTCGAAGGGGATGTAGATACTGTCGCGGGTGGTGCCCGCCTGGTCGTACACGATCACCCGTTCTTCACCGAGCATGCGGTTGACCAGGGTGGACTTGCCAACGTTCGGGCGGCCGATGATGGCGATCTTGATGCCATCCTTCTCGCTCGGGCCGGGGATGCGCTTGGCTTCCTCGCCCTCGGCGACTTCTTCCAGCTCGCTGGGCAGGTCGTTGTCTTCCGGCGCTTCCGGCTCGGGGGCGAACATCTCGCCCAGGGCTTCCTGGAGCATCTGGGTGATACCACGGCCATGGGCGGCGGCGATCGGGATCGCATGCCCCAGGGCCAACGGGCTGAACTCGGCGCGGGCGATGTCCGGATCGACGGTGTCGACCTTGTTCGCCACCAGGTAGGTGCGCTTGTTCTTCTTGCGCAGGTGCTCGCCGATCATCTCGTCGGCGGCGGTGAGGCCGGCGCGGGAATCGACCATGAACAGGACGGCGTCGGCCTCTTCGATGGCCTGCAGCGACTGCTCGGCCATCTTGGCGTCGATACCCTCTTCGTCACCGGAGATACCACCGGTATCGATGACGATGAATTTCTTGCCCTGCCACTTGGCCTCGCCGTACTGGCGGTCTCGGGTCAGACCTGCGTACTCGGCGACGATGGCGTCACGGGTGCGGGTCAGGCGGTTGAACAGGGTGGACTTGCCGACGTTCGGGCGGCCCACCAGGGCTATTACGGGAACCATGCGGCTCTCCAGGAATTTGAATTTCAGAAAACACGACGGCCGCTGCCGTTTTTCACGGCAGCGGCCGGCAGTAACACTCAGCTTAGCGGAGCGTGTAGGCGACCAGCTTGCCGCTGTTGCCGAACACGTACATCCAGCTGCCGACTACCAGCGGGCGAACCCGCACGCCGTCACCGTCGACCTTCTCGCGGCCAACGAAACGACCGTCCACCTGGCTGAGCAGGTGCACATAACCTTCCAGGTCACCGACCACCACGTTGCTCGACAGCACGGCGGGAGCGGACAGCTGGCGGCGAGCCAGTGCGTCGTTGCTCCACAGCGAGGACGAACCACGGGAGTCGAGGCTTTCCACGGTGCCGCTGGCCTGGCTGATGAACACGCTGCCAGTGCCTTCGGCGACGCCGACGTAGCTGGAAGCCTCACGCTGCCAGAGTACGCGGCCGGTACCCAGGTCCAGCGCCGCGGTACGGCCCTGGTAGCTGGCGACATAGAGAACGTTGTCGACCAGCAGCAGGCCACCGTCGATATCGACCACGCGGTCCAGCTCGGAACGGCCTTGCGGGACGGCAACGCGCTGCTCCCAGACCGGCAGGCCACGCTCCACATCCACGGCGACGACCTTGCCGCTGGCCAGACCCGCCAGGGCCAGGCGGCCGGCGATCAACGGAGCGCCGGTGCCACGCAGGGTCAGCACCGGTACGGTGCCTTCGTAGATCCAGCGCTGGTTGCCGGTGGAGGCGTCAAAGCCGATCAGCTTGTCGTCCTGGGTCTGCACCACCACCACGTCACCGTTGGTGGCCGGGGCAGCCAGCACTTCGCTGGTGACCTTGGCGCGCCATTTCTGCTCGCCCGAACCGGAATCCAGGGCGATCACGTCACCACGCAGGGTGCCCAGCAGGACCATGCCGTTGCCCACGCCGACGGCGCCGGAAATCGGCAGATCGAGGTCTTTCTTCCAGAGCACTTCGCCGGTTTCGCGCTGCATGGCCATGACGCGGCCTTCGGCAGACGCGGCGTAGATGGTCTGGCCATCCACGGCGGGTTCGAGCAGGTTGTACAGGTCGCCCTGGCCATCACCGACCGAACGGCTCCACTGTTTCTCCAGGCGAACCTCTTCCTTGAAATCGGTCAGTTCGGCCGGCGGCAGTTCTTTCTTGCTATTGCTGCTGCAACCCACAGCCATCAGGGTCAGTGCCAGCAGTGCAACGTGTTTCCAACGCAACATCTCAGGCGTCTCCCTTGGCCAGGTCGTCGAGTTTCATCTGCAGGGCGCCGACAGCGGCGTCTTCGGGCAGGGCTGCCTTGGCCTTTTCGTAGGCAACGCGGGCGTCGTCATTGCGCTTGAGCTGCAGCAGCAGGTCGCCGCGCAGTTCTTCGCGGGTGGCAACGTAGGCTTTGTCGACGTTGCCGTCGAGCAGCTTCAGGCCGTCCTCGGCCTTGCCCTGGGCAGCCAGGACACGGGCCAGGCGCTGACGGGCCAGCTCGCCCAGGGTGGCGTCAACCGGCTTGTCGACCACGGCCTTCAGCTCAAGGACCGCGTCATCCAGCTTGCCGCTGTCCACCGCGACCTTGGCGACGAACAGGCGGCCGTACTGGGCGTACGGAGTGCCGGCGAAGTCGGTATTCAGCTTGCCAGCGAGCTCGGCGACCTTGGCGGTGTCAGGCTTGCCGGTCGGGTTCAGCGCGGTTTCCAGCAGGGCCTGGTAAATGATGGAGGCGCCCTGGGACTGGTTGTTCTGGTACTTTTTCCAGGCCTGCCAGCCGAACACCACGATCAGCGCCAGAGCGGCGCCGGTCAGCAGGGGCATGCCGTTACGCTGCCACCAGTCCTTGATGTCAGCGATCTGTTCTTCTTCGGTACGGTTACTCACCCCAATACTCCTATCCGCTCGATTCAGGCCTGCTTGAGGCAGGCAGCCAGGTGCTCGGGCAGAGCATCCCAGGCGATATTCTGTTGTTCGCCCTCGCCACGCAGGGGCTTGAAACCTACCACGCGGTTGGCCAGTTCGTCGTCACCCAGAATCATTGCGAACTGTGCGCCGCTCTTGTCGGCCTTTTTGAACTGACTCTTGAAGCTGCCAGCGCCGGCATTGACCAGCAGGCGCAGGCCCGGAATGGCTTCACGCAGCTTTTCCGCCAGGGTCAGCGCGGCCAGCTCCGCCGGCTCGCCGAAGGCGCAGACGTAGAGATCGGCCGGGCGGCTCAGCGCAGCCGGGACTAAGCCCAGGGTCTCCAGCAGCAGCACCAGGCGCTCCACGCCCATGGCGAAGCCCACGCCAGGAGTCGGCTTGCCGCCGAACTGGCTGACCAGGCCATCGTAGCGGCCCCCGCCGCAGACGGTGCCCTGGGCACCGAGCTTGTCGGTGACCCATTCGAAAGCGGTGCGGCAGTAGTAATCCAGGCCGCGCACCAGCTTCTGGTTGATTTCATAGCGCAGGCCGACCGCGTCCAGGCGAGCCTTCAGGCCCTCGAAGTGGGCGATCGACTCTTCATCCAGGTAGTCATGCAGGCTCGGCGCACCGACCAGCAGGGCCTGGGTGCTCTCCACCTTGCTGTCGAGGATGCGCAGCGGGTTGGTGGTCATGCGACGCTGGCTGTCTTCGTCTAGCTGATCGAAGCGCTCCTGCAGGTAGGCCACCAGGTCCTCGCGGAAACGCGCGCGCGCTTCGCTGGAACCCAGGGTGTTCAGCTGCAGGGTCACGGCGTCGGCCATGCCCAGCTTCTGCCACAGGCGCCAGGTGAGGATGATCAGCTCGGCGTCGATGTCCGGGCCGGGCAGGTTGAAGACTTCCACGCCAATCTGGTGAAACTGGCGATAGCGGCCTTTCTGCGGCTTCTCGTAGCGGAACATCGGGCCGGTGTACCAGAGCTTCTGCACCTGGCCGCCACCGGAAAGACCGTGTTCGAGCACGGCGCGCACGCAACCGGCAGTACCTTCCGGACGCATGGTCAGGGATTCGCCGTTGCGGTCGAGGAAGGTGTACATCTCCTTGTCGACCACGTCGGTGCCTTCACCGATGCCGCGGGCGAAGAGTTCGGTGAATTCCAGGATCGGCATGCGGATCTCGCTGTAGCCATAGGCGTCCAGCAGATCGGCGAAGGTGCGCTCCAGGTAGCGCCAGGCCGGGGTCTGGTCCGGCAGGATGTCGTTCATGCCACGGATGGCTTGCAGGGACTTGCTCACTTAGGATCCTTGTTGCGGTCAGCCGCGCACGATCAGTGCGGCGTCGGCCTCGGCCTTCTCGGCCGCTTTTTCGCGGATCAGCCGTTCCAGCTCATCCACCAGGTTATCGTTCTGCAGCTTCTGCGCCGGTTTGCCGTCGATGTAGATCAGGTTGCTCGGTGTACCGCCGGTCAGACCGATGTGAGCTTCCTTGGCCTCGCCCGGACCGTTGACCACGCAACCGATCACGGCGACGTCCAGCGGCACCAGCAGGTCCTCGAGGCGGCCTTCCAGCTCGTTCATGGTTTTCACCACATCGAAGTTCTGCCGCGAACAACTCGGGCAGGCGATGAAGTTGATGCCACGGGAGCGCAGGCGCAGCGACTTAAGGATATCGAAGCCGACCTTGATCTCTTCCACCGGATCGGCAGCGAGAGAAATGCGGATGGTGTCGCCAATGCCTTCGGCGAGCAGCATGCCCAGGCCCACGGCAGACTTCACGGTCCCCGAACGCAGGCCACCGGCTTCGGTGATGCCCAGGTGCAGGGGTTGTTCGATCTCCTTGGCCAGCAGACGGTAGGCGGCGACGGCCATGAACACGTCGGAAGCCTTCACGCTGACCTTGAAGTTCTGGAAGTCCAGGCGCTGCAGGTGGTCGACGTGGCGCATGGCCGATTCCAGCAGGGCCTCGGGGGTGGGCTCACCGTACTTCTTCTGCAGGTCCTTCTCCAGGGAACCGGCATTGACGCCGATACGGATCGGGATGTTCCTGTCACGCGCCGCGTCCACCACGGCCTTCACCCGGTCTTCGCGACCGATGTTGCCGGGGTTGATACGCAGGCAGTCGACGCCCAGTTCGGCCACGCGCAGGGCGATCTTGTAGTCGAAGTGGATATCGGCCACCAGCGGGACTTTCACCTGCTGCTTGATCTTGCCGAACGCCTCGGCGGCGTCCATGTCCGGCACGGAGACGCGGACGATGTCGGCGCCGGCGTCTTCCAGACGACGGATCTGGGCCACGGTGGCGGCCACATCCAGGGTGTCGGTGTTGGTCATGCTCTGCACGGCGATGGGAGCATCCCCACCCACCGGCACGTTACCTACCCAGATCTTGCGGGAAAGGCGACGTTTGATCGGAGACTCGCAATGCATCTTACTGTCCACCCAACTTCAGGCGCGCGGTGCCACCGCGCGCCGGCGTGACTTCGACCGGCTGGCCGTTGTAGCTGACCTGGGCGCCCTGGGCGTAACCCAGGCGCAACTGCACCGGCGCCTTGGCAGCGACTTCCAGCGAGTCACCCTTGCGCTTGAGGCCCTCGAGGACGACCTTGCCATCGGCATCGGTCACCTGGGTCCAGCAATCGGCGCTGAACTGAACCTTGACCACGCCCTGCCCCGCGGCGGCAACCACCGGAGCGGCGGGCGCCTCGGTCGGAGTCACCGGGTCAACCGGAGCGGCCGCGCTGGCCGCAGCGGCGGGCGGCTGTGCAGCCGGTGGCTGGCCCGGGATCGCCGGAACCTGAACCGGAGCGGTTTCGGCAGCAGCCGGCACGCCCGGAGCGGCCGGAGCCGGCGCGGTCGACGGAGCGGCTTCGGCGGGTGCCTCGGCGCTGCCGTTATCGCCGACCGGTTCGTTCGGAACCGCCGGAGTATTGGCCTGATCCTCGGCGACAGCCTGGTCTTCCGGCTCGTCGAGGGTGTGGATCTCGGTGGTGCCGTCGGCGCTCTCGACCTCGACGTGCTCCATGTTCAGGCTACCGGTCTCGGCCGGGCGCGCGGAGCGCTCCTGCCACCAGAAGTAGCCGAAGCCGATCAGCACGGCCAGCAGCGCCAGGCTGAACAGGCGCAGCAGGTTGCGCGACAGGCGAACGGGCTCGACCACGCGGCCGAGCGCCTGGACGTTGCTGCCGGTGGCGTCGGTGCCGGTGTACTGGTCGAAGGCGGTGACCATCTGGGCCTGGTCCATGCCCAGCAGCTTGGCGTAGGCGCGGATGTAGCCACGGGCGAAGGTATGACCGGGCAACTGATCGAAGGAACCTTGCTCCAGCGAACGCAGGGCGTTCTCGGTCAGGTTCAACTGGCCGGCGACCTGAGCGGTGCTCCAGCCCTTGTTCTCACGCGCCTGGCGCAGGGTTTCGCCAGGGTTGGCGCGGGTCGTGCCGATGACATCGGGCTGCGACGTATTCATCATTTATCCGCCTGGTATGCCTGGTATTCAGGAGAAGCGGGATACAGGCGCTTGAGTTGCAGCCCGTAGCTGGCAGCGGTATCCCGGTCGTCGTAGATCTTTGCCAGTCGAATCCCCAGCAGCAGGCTGCGCGCAGTCTGCGGGCCCCGCTTGAGGTATTCCTCGTAGAACGCGCGAGCGGGTACGTACTCGCGATCCTGGTAGTTCAGGTCGGCCAATTCGATCAGAGCGCCCGTCGAGTTGCGATTCAGGCGAATGGCCTTCTCGAAGAACTCCTTGGCCTCGGCACGCTTGTTCAGCTTCATGCTGACCAGGCCGAGGTTCTCGAAGATGCGCGAGCGCTCGGAATAGAGTCCGTCTTCGGTGGCCTTCATGTAGGTGTCGTAGGCTTCCTGGTAGCGCTTCTGCTCGAACAGGAAGCCCGCATAGTTGTTCAGGATGCGCGCATCACCGGAGCGCGAAGACAGCGCCTTGCGGAACTCGCTCTCGGCGAGCTTGGGCTCCTTTTCCACCTGATAGACCACCGCCAGAGCGGCGTGGGCGTCGGCACTGGAGGAATCGATGTCCAGGGCCTGGCGCAGCGGCACCTTGGCCTGTTCGGTGTTGCCCATCTGCAGGTAACCGATACCGAGCTGGATGAAGGCATCGCGTGCCTCATCCCGGCCCTTTTCGGTTTTCAGAGGATCCTGTTTACCAGTCGTCACGCAACCCGTCAGCACGGTTGCCAACAGTAAGCACAGCGCGGCGCGCAGGGTCATCGGATTCCTCCCTAGT
Source organism: Pseudomonas sp. PVC-3-1 (assembly GCF_057444315.1). Taxonomy (NCBI): domain Bacteria; kingdom Pseudomonadati; phylum Pseudomonadota; class Gammaproteobacteria; order Pseudomonadales; family Pseudomonadaceae; genus Pseudomonas; species Pseudomonas sp. PVC-3-1. The sequence goes on along the minus strand of NZ_CM172023.1, from coordinate 2,457,907 downwards.
TCAGTTTCGATTGGCGTTGGTCGGAGCCTGTTCGGCATCCGCGGCCAGCTGTCGTACGGCGATATAGCGTTCGCTGCGGCGGGTGCGGTCCATCACCTGCCCCACCAGCTGACCACAGGCAGCATCGATATCGTCGCCGCGTGTGGTACGAACGGTCACGTTGAAGCCGCTCTTGTGCAGCATGTCCTGGAAACGGCGAATGGCATTGTTGCTTGGCCGCTCGTAGCCGGAATGCGGGAACGGATTAAACGGAATCAGGTTGATCTTGCAAGGGAAATCCTTGAGCAGTGCGATCAATTGCTCAGCATGCTCGGGCTGGTCGTTGACGCCGGCCAGCAGGGTGTACTCGATCGTCAGCACGCGCTCCTTGCCCAGGCGCGTGATGTAGCGGTAGCAGGAGTCGAGCAGCATCTCGAGCGGGTACTTCTTGTTGATCGGTACCAGCTTGTTGCGCAGTTCGTCGTTGGGTGCGTGCAGCGACAGGGCCAGGGACACGTCGGTCACCTCGGCGAGCTTGTCGATCATCGGCACCACGCCTGAGGTGGACAGGGTCACCTTGCGCTTGGAAATGCCGTAGCCGAGGTCTTCCATCATGATGCTCATGGCGGTCACGACGTTGTCGAAGTTCAGCAGCGGCTCGCCCATGCCCATCATCACCACGTTGGTGATGGCACGGTCGATCTTGCCCGGGATGGTCCCGAACGATTGGTTGGCGATCCACACCTGGCCGATGATCTCGGCGGAGGTCAGGTCGCTGTTGAAGCCTTGCTTGCCGGTGGAGCAGAAACTGCAGTCCAGCGCGCAACCGGCCTGGGACGACACGCACAGGGTGCCGCGGCCGCCCTGCGGGATGTACACGGTCTCGACGCAACTGCCCGAGGCCACGCGCACCACCCACTTGCGGGTACCGTCAGCGGAAATATCCTGGCTGACGATCTCCGGCGGACGAATTTCGGCAACGGCCTCGAGCTTTTCGCGCAAGGCCTTGCCGACGTTCGTCATGGCGCTGAATTCGACAGCGCCAAAGTGGTGAATCCATTGCATCACCTGGCCGGCGCGGAAGCGCTTTTCACCGATGGACTCGAAGAATTCCTCGAGCTGGGGCTTGGTCATGCCCAGCAGGTTGGCCTTTACAGCGGTATCAGTCATGGATTCACCCTCGCTCATTCGCCTGGATTAGCGAATGCGCTCGCACACCTCGGTGCTGGAGAAGAAGTAAGCGATTTCGCGGGCAGCCGAAGCTTCCGAGTCGGAACCGTGTACGGCGTTCTCGTCGATGGAAACGGCGAAGTCGGCGCGGATGGTGCCGGCGTCGGCTTTCTTCGGATCGGTAGCGCCCATCAGTTCACGGTTGCGCAGGATGGCATCTTCGCCTTCCAGAACCTGAACAACGACCGGACCGGAGGTCATGAAGGAAACCAGGTCCTTGAAGAAGGGACGCTCTTTGTGCTCGGCGTAGAAACCGCCAGCTTCGCGCTCGGACAGCTGAACCATCTTGGAAGCGACAACGCGCAGGCCGGCTTTCTCGAAGCGGGTCAGGATTTCGCCGATGACGTTCTTGGAAACAGCGTCGGGCTTGATGATGGAGAAGGTACGTTGCAGGGCCATGGAAATAACTCCGAAAAGCAAGGTTGGTAATGCCAAGAAGCCCCTGGCGTGGCCAGGAGCTCCTGCGATTCTAGGGTTTGCCGCGCGCCGCGCCCGATGGGTGGCGACCGCGAAGCCGGCCCGACTGCGACAGGGCCGGCGGCTGGAAAATCTCCCCGAGGGAATTTTCGACAGCTCACCTAAAGATAAAACCCGCGAATTATACGCGGGTTCATGACAAATGGGTACGCGGCTCTGGTGAGCCGCGCCCTCAGTCGGCTTCTTCGATCCAGGCAGCCTGAATGGCCTCCAGGACCTTTTCCCCGCCGCGGGAAGGATCGTCGCTGAACTCCGGCAATGCCAGCACCCAGCGGTGCAGATCGACGAAGTTCACGTAACGCGGATCGACGTCCGGCTTGGATTCGGCCAGTTGGATGGCGATTTCGAGCACATCAACCCATTTCAGACTCATGTGGACGCTCCGCTTCAGTGACCTTCGGACACCTGGTTGATGGTGTACTTCGGAATTTCCACTACCAGGTCCGTCTCGCCGACCACCGCCTGGCAGGACAGGCGCGAATCCGGCTCGAGGCCCCAGGCCTTGTCCAGCATGTCGTCTTCCAGCTCGTCGGAGGCCTCCATCGAGTTGAAGCCTTCGCGCACGATCACGTGGCAGGTGGTGCAGGCACACGACATCTCGCAAGCGTGCTCGATCTCGATGCCGTTGCGCAGCGCCGCCTTCATGATGGTTTCGCCCGGCTGGGCTTCGATCACCGCGCCTTCAGGGCAGTGCTCGGCGTGGGGCAGAAAGACAATCTGCGGCATCTTCGCTTATTCCTCGATTTCGTTGAGCCGGCGACCGGCCAGTGCGGCTTTGACGGTGGCGTCCATACGGCGCGCGGCAAAGGCGTCGGTCAGCTGGGACAGACGCTTGATCTGTAGTTCGATGGCAGTGGCATCGCTGCCGGTAGCCAGCTCGCGCAGCGAATCCATCCCGGCATCGATGACCAGGCGCTCGTCGGCATCCAGCAGGCGCTCGCCATCGGCGTCCAACGCGGACTGCACGGCCTCCAGCAGGCGCTGGGCCTCGACCTGCTGCTCGCGCAGAGCGCGGGCGGCCATGTCGTCGCCGGCGTACTGGAAGGAGTCCTGCAGCATGCGGGCGATTTCGCCGTCAGTCAGGCCGTAGGACGGCTTGACCTGGATGCTCGCCTCGACACCAGAGGACAGCTCGCGGGCGGACACGCCCAGCAGGCCATCAGCATCGACCTGGAAGCTGACGCGGATCTTCGCCGCGCCCGCCACCATCGGCGGAATGCCCCGCAGCTCGAAGCGCGCCAGGGACCGGCAGTCCTTGACCAGCTCACGTTCGCCTTGCAGCACATGAATCATCATGGCCGTCTGGCCATCCTTGTAGGTGGTGAACTCCTGGGCGCGCGCCACCGGGATGGTGGTATTGCGCGGAATCACCTTCTCCATCAGCCCGCCCATTGTTTCCAGGCCGAGCGACAGGGGAATCACATCCAGCAGCAGCAGCTCTTCGCCGCGCTTGTTGCCGGCCAGGGCATCAGCCTGGATGGCGGCGCCGATGGCGACCACCTGATCCGGGTCGATATCAGTCAGCGGCTCGCGACCGAACAGCTCACCTACCAGCTCACGAACGCGCGGCACGCGAGTGGAGCCACCGACCATGACCACAGCGCTGACTTCTTCCAGCTCGACACCGGAATCACGCACGGCGCGACGGCAGGACTTGAGGCTGCGCTGGATCAGCGGATCGATCAGGGCCTCGAGCTGGGCACGGGAAAGCTCGCCAGTCCACCCGTCATGAGCAACGGAAACGACGTCGCTATCGGTCAGAGCCTCTTTCGCCGCGCAGGCAGTCTGCAACAGGCGGCGCTGGGTACCCGGGTCGAGGTCGACCGAGATACCCGCCTGCTCGATGATCCAGCCGGCGATGGCATGATCGAAGTCGTCGCCGCCCAGGGCGGTATCGCCACCAGTGGCCAGGACTTCGAAGACACCGCGGGTCAGGCGCAGGATCGAGATATCGAAAGTGCCGCCACCCAGGTCATAGATGGCGACCAGGCCCTCGGCATTCTTGTCCAGACCATAGGCGACAGCGGCGGCAGTCGGCTCGTTGAGCAGGCGCAGCACATGCAGGCCAGCCAGACGCGCGGCGTCCTTGGTGGCTTGGCGCTGGGCGTCGTCAAAATAGGCAGGGACGGTGATCACCGCACCGACGAGCTCGCCACCCAAGGTGGATTCGGCGCGCTGACGCAGGACACGGAGGATTTCAGCCGAGACTTCCACCGGGCTCTTGGCGCCCTGGACGGTCTCGATGAAGGGCATGTGCGACTCGCCCTGAGTGAAGCGGTACGGCAGTTGGCCGCCCAGTTGCTTCACGTCTTCCAGGCCGCGGCCCATGAAGCGCTTGACCGAGATGATGGAGTTGAGTGGATCCTGCGCGGCAGTAGCGCGAACGCTCTCCCCCACTTCGATGCGATCAGCGAGATAACGCACCGCCGACGGCAGGATCACTTCGCCGCGATCGTCCGGCAGCGGAGCCGCGACGCCGCTGCGCACGGCAGCGACGAGGGAATTCGTGGTGCCCAGGTCGATCCCCACGGCCAGACGACGCTGGTGTGGCTGGGGGCTTTGTCCGGGCTCGGCGATCTGCAGTAAGGCCATGCGGTATCTAATCAGGCTATCGGGCGCGGCGTGGGCCGCGCGGATTAATCGTCGAGTCGCTCTTCCAGCTGCCGCACTTCCTGCGCCAGCTTGTCGAGGAACTGCATGCGACGCACAAGGCGCTCGGCCAGATCGCGGCGGGCGGCGTCATCCCAGCACTCGGCGAAATCCGCCTCGAGCTGCTGCTGGGCGGACTTCAGCTGACGCTTGAACTGCGCCACGCCGTCGAGATCAGCACTGTCCTGCAGGTCTTCCAGGTCCTCCCGCAGCTGCATCTGCTGCAGAAGAAACTCCGGGTCCTGCACCGTGGCTTCCAGCGGCAGAGCATCGCCGCGCAGGGCCAGCAGGTACAGGGCACGACGCGGAACGCTCTTCAGCGTCTGGTAGGCATCGTTGAGTTCAGCGGCCTTGGCCTGCGCCAGTCTCTGCTCGCGCTCGGAAGCATCGGCGAAACGGTCCGGATGGACGGTTCGCACCAGCTCACGGTAGCGATTGCCGAGGGCTTCCAGATCGATCCGGAAGCCCGGCTGCAGGTCGAACAGCGCGAAGTGACAGGGACTACCCACACCCAGCCTCAGACGTTGAAGCTTTCGCCGCAGCCACACTCACCGCGTACGTTCGGGTTGTTGAACTTGAAGCCCTCGTTGAGGCCTTCCTTGGTGAAGTCCAACTCCGTGCCGTCGAGGTAAACCAGGCTTTTCGGGTCGATGATGACCTTCACACCGTGGCTCTCGAAGACCTCGTCCTCGGCCGCCAGTTCGTCGACGAACTCCAGCACGTAGGCAAGGCCCGAACAACCGGTGGTACGCACGCCAAGACGAATACCTTCGCCCTTGCCGCGCCCTTCGAGGGAGCGGCGAACGTGATTGGCGGCGGCTTCGGTCATGCTGATGGCCATGGGAACTCCTTACTCAACGGATCGCTTCAGAGCAGACCTTTCTTCTGCTTGTAGTCGCGTACGGCCGCCTTGATGGCGTCCTCGGCGAGTACCGAGCAGTGGATCTTCACCGGCGGCAGGGCCAGTTCTTCGGCGATGGTGGTGTTCTTGATGGATTCGGCTTCGTCCAGGGTCTTGCCCTTCATCCACTCGGTGGCGAGGGAACTGGAGGCGATGGCCGAGCCGCAACCGTAGGTCTTGAACTTGGCGTCTTCGATGACACCCTGCTCGTTGACCTTGATCTGCAGGCGCATTACGTCGCCGCAGGCCGGCGCGCCGACCATGCCGGTGCCGACGTCCGGATCTTCGGCGTTGAGCTTGCCGACGTTGCGCGGGTTTTCGTAGTGGTCGATGACCTTGTCACTGTAAGCCATGGCTAATCCTCACTTCTACGGGGCGGGTCAGTGGGCCTGCCATTCGACCTTGGACAGGTCGACACCCTCTTTGAACATATCCCACAGCGGCGAGAGTTCACGCAGCTTGGAAACGGCTTCCACCACCTTCTTGGCGGCGTAATCGACCTCTTCTTCAGTGGTGAAGCGGCCGAAGCTGAAACGGATGGAGCTGTGCGCCAGTTCGTCGTTGCGACCCAGGGCGCGGAGCACGTAGGACGGCTCCAGCGAAGCCGAGGTGCAGGCGGAACCGGACGAAACGGCCAGGTCCTTGAGCGACATCATCAGCGACTCGCCTTCGACGTAGTTGAAGCTGACGTTGAGGATGTTCGGCGCGTAGGAAGTGGGGCTGCCATTGAGGTACAGCTCTTCCAGGTCCTGCACCTGATCGAAGAAGCGCTTGCGCAGGCCTTCGATGCGAGCCATTTCCTGGTGCATTTCTTCCTTGGCGATGCGGAAGGCTTCGCCCATGCCGACGATCTGGTGAGTCGCCAGGGTGCCCGAACGCATGCCGCGCTCATGGCCGCCACCGTGCATCTGGGCTTCCAGACGAACGCGCGGCTTGCGGCGCACGTACAGCGCGCCCATGCCTTTGGGGCCGTAGACCTTGTGGGCGGAGAAGGACATCAGGTCGACCTTGAGTTTCTCCAGGTCGATGTCGACTTTACCGGCGGACTGGGCGGCGTCGACGTGCAGCAGGATGCCGCGCGAGCGGGTCAGCTCGCCGATGGCGGCGATGTCGTTGATGCTGCCGACTTCGTTGTTCACGTGCATGACCGAGACCAGGATGGTGTCGTCACGCAGGGCGGCCTCGACCATCGCCGGGGTGATGATGCCCTCGGGGGTCGGCTCCAGGTAGGTCACTTCGAAGCCTTCGCGCTCCAGCTGGCGGCAGGTATCCAGGACCGCCTTGTGCTCGATCTTCGAGGTGATGATGTGCTTGCCCTTGGTCGCGTAGAAGTGCGCGACGCCCTTGACGGCGAGGTTGTCGGACTCGGTAGCACCGGACGTCCAGACGATCTCGCGAGGGTCGGCATTGACCAGCTCAGCGACCTGGCGACGGGCGTTCTCAGCCGCTTCCTCGGCCTTCCAGCCGAAGAGGTGGGAACGCGAAGCCGGGTTGCCAAAGTTGCCGTCAACCAGCAGGCAGTCGGCCATTTTCTGAGCGACACGCGGATCCACCGGGGTGGTGGCGGAGTAGTCGAGGTAAATCGGCAATCTCATCAGGTAACTCCTACAGGCGGGCGTTCGCTCAATCGATGGCGGACGCTTCAATCTTGTCGAGGCGCAGCGGCTTACTGCCCGAGCAGCGACGCTCGTCCTGGCGCTGGGCGACCTCTTGAACTTCGCGGCGCTCGACCAGGTCGGCCAGGCTGATGCCACTGAGGAACTCGTGAATCTGCTGGCTGAGGTCGCACCACAAGTGGTGGGTCAGGCAGGTATCGCCGGAGTGGCAGTCGCCCTGCCCCTGACAGCGGGTGGCGTCGACCGACTCGTTGACTGCATCGATCACCTGGGCGACGTGGATGCCCGTCATGTCGCGGGACAGCTGATAGCCGCCGCCCGGACCGCGCACGCTGACCACCAGGTTGCCACGGCGCAACTTGGCGAACAGCTGTTCCAGGTAGGACAGGGAGATACCCTGGCGCTCGGAGATATCGGCGAGAGAAACCGGGCCACGCTGGGCGTGCAACGCCAGATCGAGCATGGCGGTGACGGCATAGCGGCCTTTGGTGGTCAATCGCATGGGGAAATCCGGAAGAATCGCTGGTATGGCGGGAGTATGCTCTTTTCCGACTATTTAAGTCAACTATAAGACCTATTACTTTAGTCGGAATTAGCCAGCGAACGGCGGCATATTGTAGCAGCAATGCAAGAGCCGGCGCATCACTGCGCCGACTTGCTGCTCTCCTGATCCTTCACTCCGGCGAAGTCCTCTTCCCGCAGAATCGGAAGATCTTTCGCACAGTAGTCACTGCCCAGCGCTGTCAGAGCCTTGCACATGCCCTCCAGCCGGCCATCGACTGCCTGCAGATGATCGAGCAGTTGGCCGATGGCGCGCGCCACCGGGTCGGGCATGTCCTGGCTGACACCGTAGGCATCGAACCCGAGCTTTTCCGCCATGGCCTGGCGCTTGGCAGCCTGATCGGCATCATCCTTGACGATGATGCGGCCCGGAATACCCACAACGGTGGCACCCGGCGGTACCTCTTTGGTCACCACGGCATTGGAACCGACCTTGGCGCCGGCACCAACGGTGAACGGACCCAGCACCTTGGCGCCCGCCCCAACCACCACGCCATCGGCCAGCGTTGGGTGACGCTTGCCCTTGTTCCAGCTGGTGCCACCCAGGGTCACACCCTGATAGATAGTCACGTCGTCGCCGATCTCGGCGGTTTCGCCGATGACGATTCCCAAACCATGGTCGATGAAGAAGCGGCGACCGATCTTCGCACCCGGATGGATCTCGATGCCGGTCATCCAGCGACCGAAGTTCGACACCATGCGCGCCAGCCACTTCCAGCCGGACGTCCACAGGCCATGGGCCAGGCGATGCAGCCAGACGGCATGCAGGCCCGGGTAGCAGGTGAGCACCTCGAAGGCGTTGCGCGCCGCCGGGTCACGATGGAATACGCTTTGAATATCTTCGCGTACACGCTCAAACATCTTCATCACTCCGCTTGGAAAGCTCCCCACGGGCAGCCTTCTGTGTCTCGGTGAGAATACCCCGCAGGATATTCATCTCCAGCTTGCTGACGCCGCTGCGGCCGTACAGGCGACGCAGGCGCGACATCAGGTGGCGCGGCTTCTGCGGGTCGAGGAACTGGATATCCACCAGCGTCGATTCCAGGTGCGCATAGAAGCGCTCCAGCTCATCCGACGTCACCGGAACGCTGTTGAGCATCGCGGTGGACTCCACCTTCTCCTGCTTGGTCGGCTGCCCCTGAGCAGCCAGCCAGGCCATGCGCACCTCATAGACCAGCACCTGCACCGCCGTCGCCAGGTTCAGCGAGCTGAACTCGGGATTGGCCGGGATGTGCACGTGGAATTGACATCGCTGCAGCTCTTCGTTGGTCAGGCCGGCGTACTCGCGACCGAAGACCAACGCGACCTCGCCACCCTGCTGGACATGCTCCAGGCTGGTGGTGGCGCACTCGCGGGGGTCGAGCAGCGGCCAGGGAATGCGGCGATCGCGCGCGCTGGTACCGAGCACCAGACTGCAGCCGACCAGGGCATCTTCCAGGGTCGGCACGATCACGGCCGCATCGAGAATGTCATCGGCGCCGGACGCGCGGGCGCGCGCCTCGCTGCTGGGGAAATCCATCGGATCGACCAGCACCAGGCGCGACAGGCCCATGTTCTTCATCGCACGGGCCGTACCGCCGATATTGCCGGGATGGCTGGTGTTGACCAGCACCACGCGAATTTTGTCGAGCAACGCGCGACTCCACACAAAAGCGAAAAAGGGAGGGAATCCTACCGCAGCAGTGGGTCTTGCGCCACGCAGGCGACAGGTCGCTCTATGAACTCCATGGCTTTCTGCTAGAATGTTCGGCTTTCTTTAACGACCCAGGTGACCTCTCCATGCAGCCTATGCTGAATATCGCCCTGCGCGCCGCTCGCAGCGCCGGTGAACTGATCTTCCGCTCCATCGAACGCCTGGATACCCTGTCGGTCAACGAGAAAGAAGCCAACGACTACGTCACCGAAGTCGATCGCGCGGCCGAACTCTCCATCGTCACCGCCCTGCGCAAGGCCTACCCGAACCACGGGATCATGGGCGAAGAAGGCGGCATGCTCGAAGGCAGCGGCGAAGGCGCCGACTACCTGTGGATCATCGACCCGCTGGATGGCACCACCAACTTCATCCACGGCGTTCCGCACTACGCCGTCAGCATCGCCTGCAAATACCGCGGCCGCCTCGAGCACGCCGTAGTCCTCGACCCGGTCCGCCAGGAAGAATTCACTGCCAGCCGCGGCCGTGGCGCCGCACTGAACGGCCGTCGCCTGCGCGTCAGCAATCGCAAGAGCCTGGAAGGCGCCCTGCTCGGCACCGGCTTCCCATTCCGCGACAGCCAGATGGACAACCTGGACGCCTACCTGGGCATGTTCCGCAGCCTGGTCGGCCAGACCGCCGGCATCCGCCGCGCCGGCGCCGCGAGCCTGGACCTGGCTTACGTCGCCGCCGGCCGTTACGACGCCTTCTGGGAATTCGGTCTGTCCGAGTGGGACATGGCTGCTGGCGCCCTGCTGATCCAGGAAGCGGGCGGCCTGGTGAGCGACTTCACCGGCGGTCACGAATTCCTTGAGAAGGGCCAGATCGTTGCCGGCAACACCAAGTGCTTCAAGGCCCTGCTGACCAGCATCCAGCCGCACCTGCCAGCCTCGCTCAAGCGCTGAGCCTGAGCGACGCAAGAAAAGCCCGGCGATGCCGGGCTTTTTTGTGCCTGCAAGAACGCACTCCCTGTAGGAGCGAGCTTGCTCGCGAAGTTTTTTATCCTGCCACCAGGGCTTGAGGCGGTTCGCGAGCAAGCTCGCTCCTACAGAAAGCAGAAAAGAAAAAGGCGCCCAATGGGCGCCTTTTTCACTTTCACCTGGCGACTGCTTATTGCTGCCCCAGGACCAGCCGACCGCTCTTGTCGACCGGAATCTGCGAGCCCGGATCACGATCCATGCGGACCTGGCCGGCCTTGCCGTCGAGCAGGTACTTCACGTCATAACCGACGACCTTCTCGCTGGTGTCATTGACGGTGCTGCAGCGGGTTTCTGTGGTGGTGTAGGTATCACGCTCCTGCATGCCTTCCTGCACCTTGTTGCCCGCATAACCGCCGCCGATGGCGCCTGCCACGGTGGCGATCTTCTTGCCATTGCCGCCACCGATCTGGTTGCCCAGCAGGCCGCCAGCGATGGCGCCAATTGCCGTACCGGCAATCTGATGCTGGTCCTTGACCGGGCGCTGGTGGGTCACTGCCACGTCCTTGCAGACCTGGCGCGGATTCTTGATGGTTTCCTTGACCGGCTGAACGGCGAGCACCTCGGCGTATTGCGGTGCGCGGTCCACCAGACTGTAGGTAGCCACGGCGCCACCGGCAGTCACGCCTACAGCGCCCAGCACGGTACCGATTAGCAACGACTTGTTCATAGGGTTCTCCTGGTCTTTCTTCTCATTCGGGCCTCGCCCTTTACCTTGCCTTGGAGCAGCTCTTTTGTAAGAAAGTTCCGGCAAATACGTGACACACCCCCTACAAACGAAAACTCCCGCCGAAGCGGGAGTTTTCTGTGGAGGGCCGGAAGCGCTCTATTACGGGCGTTCGTCGACTTCCTTGCTCGGCGGAGGAATCAGGTCCTCGCTGGACAGATTCAGCCAGATCAGCACCACGTTGGCGATGTAGATCGACGAGTAGGTACCCGCCATTACCCCGACGAACAGGGCGATGGAGAAGCCGAACAGGTTGTCGCCGCCGAAGAACAGCAGAGCGGCGATGGCCAGCAGGGTCGATACCGAGGTAGCGATGGTCCGCAGCAGGGTCTGGCTGGTCGAGATGTTGATGTTCTCGATCAGGCTGGCCTTGCGCAGTACGCGGAAGTTCTCGCGCACCCGGTCGAAGATCACGATGGTGTCGTTCAGCGAGTAGCCCACCACCGCCAGCACCGCGGCGAGCACGGTCAGGTCGAAGGTGATCTGGAAGAACGACAGCACGCCCATCACGATGATGGCGTCGTGGATCAGCGAGAGGATCGCCCCCAGGGCGAACTTCCACTGGAAGCGGAAGCCCACGTACAGCAGGATGCCGCCCAGCGCCAGGAGCATGCCGAGGCCGCCCTGGTCGCGCAGCTCTTCACCCACCTGCGGGCCGACGTACTCGACGCCGTTCACCTTGGCCGGGTTCGAAGCGTCAGCCTTCTGCAGCGCAGTGGCGACCTTCTTGCCGAGTTCCGGATCTTCGCTGGGCATGCGTACCAGTACGTCGCGGGTATCACCGAAGCTCTGCACCACGGCCTCGCTGTAACCCGCGGCGACCAGTTGCTCACGCACCTTGGAAAGGTCGGCAGGCTGCTCGTAGGTCAGCTTGATCGACGTACCGCCGGTGAAATCCAGGCCGAAGTTGATGCCCTTGAAGACCCAGCTGCCGAGGGCGATCAGGGTGAGGATCAGGGTTGCGGCGAACGCAATGTTGCGAACGCCCATGAAGTTGATAGTACCGATCTTGATATTCATCTCTGGCCCCTTAGATCCACAGCTTCTTAACGTCGCGGCCGCCGTAGATCAGGTTCACCATTGCGCGGGTGACCAGAATGGCAGTGAACATCGAGGTGAGAATACCCAGGGACATGGTCACGGCGAAGCCCTTCACCGGGCCGGTGCCCATGGCGTAGAGGATGCCGCCGACCAGCAGCGAGGTCAGGTTGGCGTCGATGATCGCGGTGAAGGCACGGTTGAAGCCCTCATGGATCGCCCGCTGCGTCGACATGCCCGCCGCCAGTTCCTCGCGTATCCGCGAGAAGATCAGCACGTTGGCGTCCACCGCCATGCCCATGGTCAGCACGATACCCGCGATGCCCGGCAGGGTCAGGGTTGCGCCGAGGATCGACATCAATGCCACCAGCATGACCATGTTGAAGGCCAGGGCGACGGTGGCGATCACGCCGAAGAAGCGGTAGATGACGATGATGAACAGGGAAACGAAGACCATGCCCCACAGGGATGCGTCGATACCCTTGGCGATGTTGTCCGCACCCAGGCTCGGGCCGATGGTGCGCTCTTCGGCGAAGTACATCGGCGCCGCCAGGCCACCAGCGCGCAGCAGCAGGGCCAGTTCCGAGGACTCGCCCGGAGCGTCCAGGCCGGTGATGCGGAACTGGTTACCCAGCGGCGACTGGATGGTCGCCAGGCTGATGATCTGTTTCTCTTCCTTGAACGCCGGGACAGCAACGTCCTGCTCGACGCCGTCGACGACCTGCTTGGTGTAGCGGGTAATCGGCTTCTGCTCGATGAACACCACCGCCATGCTGCGGCCGACGTTGTTGCGGGTCGCGCGGTTCATCAGCTCGCCGCCGTGGCCATCCAGACGGATGTTCACCTGCGGACGGCCGTTCTCGTCGAAGCTGGCGCTGGCGTCGGTGACCTGGTCACCGGTGATGATCACACCACGCTCCAGGCTCGCCGGCGGACGACGCGGCTCGCGGAACTCGAAGGTTTCGGTGGAGGACTTGATCGCATCCGGCTCGGCGGCCAGGCGGAACTCCAGGTTGGCAGTCTTGCCCAGGATACGCTTGGCTTCAGCGGTGTCCTGCACGCCCGGCAGCTCGACGACGATGCGGTTGGCGCCCTGGCGCTGTACCAGCGGCTCGGACACGCCCAGCTCGTTCACGCGATTGCGGACGGTGGTGAGGTTCTGCTTGATCGAGTATTCGCGGATTTCGGCCAGCTTGGTGGCGGTCATGGCCAGGCGCAGGACCTGCATGCCATTGCGCTCGCTCTGGGCGGTTTCGAAATCGCGGAAATCCTTGGCGATGATCGACTTGGCCTTGTCCAGGTCGGCTTCTTCGGTGAAGCCCAGCTGGATGCCGCCGTCCTGCACAGGCAGGCTGCGATAGCGCACGCGTTCTTTACGCAGGGCGCTCTTGACCTCGTTCTCGTACACCTTCATGCGGGCATCGACGGCCTTGTCCATGTCCACTTCCAGCAGGAAGTGCACACCACCGGACAGGTCGAGACCCAGCTTCATCGGGTGGGCAGCGATATTGCGCAGCCAGTTCGGCGTGGTCTGAGCCAGGTTCAGGGCGACCACGTAGTCGTCACCCAGTGCGCGGCGAACGATGTCCTTGGCCGGCAGCTGGTCTTCCTGCTTGACCAGGCGGATCAGGCCGCTGTTCTTGCCCAGCGAACCCGCCTTGACGGCGATGCCAGCGTCGGCGAGCGCCTTGCTGGCCTTGTCCAGGTCAGCCTGGGAAATCTGCAGCGCAGTGCTCGCGCCGCTGATCTGCACGGCCGGATCGTCAGGATAGAGGTTGGGTGCGGAGTAGATGAAACCGACGGCCAGAACCGCCAGGATCAGCAGATACTTCCACAGGGGATACTTGTTGAGCATGACACCGCCCGTTATGACGCGGGGCGCATCTTGCGCCCCGTCGGTTGGGTTTCTAAGAGGTGGATCAGATCGCCTTGAGGGTGCCTTTCGGCAGGGTGGCGGCGATCGCGGCCTTCTGGAACTTCAGCTCGACGTTGTCGGAAACCTCGACGACGACGAAGTCCTCGGCGACCTTGGTGACCTTGCCGGCGATACCGGCGGAAGTGACGACTTCATCGCCCTTCTGCAGGCCGGACAGCAGGTTCTTGTGCTCCTTGGAGCGCTTGGCCTGGGGACGCCAGATCATCAGGTAGAAGATGACCAGGAAACCGACCAGGAAAATCCACTCGAAGCCAGTGCCGGCCGGGCCTGCAGCAGCGGCGGGGGCTGCGGCGTCAGCGTAGGCAGCGGGAATCAGAAAACTCATTGGAAACTCCTGTCTCAAAGCTTTTTCGATGAATAAGGTCAGTCCGCCAGCGGCGGCACGGGAAGGCCGCGCTTGGCGTAGAAGGCGTCGACAAAGTTCGCCAATGTACCCTGTTGGATTGCCTCGCGCAAACCAGCCATAAGCCGCTGATAATGCCGCAAGTTGTGGATGGTATTGAGCATGCTGCCGAGCATTTCGCCGCACTTGTCCAGGTGGTAGAGGTAGGCGCGGGAGAAGTGTTTGCAGGTGTAGCAATCGCAGGTCGGGTCCAGCGGCGATTCGTCATGTTTGTGAACCGCGTTGCGGATCTTGATCACCCCGGTGTCAACGAAAAGGTGGCCATTGCGCGCATTGCGGGTGGGCATGACGCAGTCGAACATGTCGACGCCCCGGCGCACACCTTCCACGAGGTCTTCGGGTTTGCCCACACCCATCAGGTAACGAGGTTTGTCAGCCGGCATGTGCTTGGGCAGGAAGTCCAGCACGCGGATCATCTCCTCCTTGGGCTCGCCCACCGACAGGCCGCCGATGGCCAGGCCGTCGAAACCGATTTCCTGCAGCCCCTCGAGCGAGCGCATGCGCAGCTCTTCGTGCATGCCGCCCTGGACAATGCCGAACAGCGCAGACGGGCTATCACCGTGGGCGACTTTCGAACGCTTGGCCCAGCGCAACGACAGCTCCATTGAGCGCTTGGCGACGTCGAACTCGGCCGGATACGGGGTGCACTCGTCGAAGATCATCACGATGTCCGAGCCCAGCGCGCGCTGCACGGCCATGGACTCTTCCGGGCCCATGAAGACCTTGGCGCCGTCCACCGGCGAGGCGAAGTACACGCCCTCCTCCTTGATCTTGCGCAGCGCGCCCAGGCTGAACACCTGGAAGCCGCCCGAGTCAGTGAGGATCGGCCCCTTCCACTGCATGAAGTCATGCAGGTCGCCGTGCTTCTGGATCACTTCGGTGCCCGGACGCAGCCACAGGTGGAAGGTGTTGCCGAGGATGATCTGCGCGCCGATGCCCTCGATGTCGTGCGGGAGCATGCCCTTCACGGTGCCGTAGGTGCCCACCGGCATGAACGCCGGGGTTTCCACCACGCCGCGGGGGAAGCTCAGGCGGCCGCGACGGGCCTTGCCCTCGGTGGCCAGCAGTTCGAATTTCATGAAGCTCATGGATCAGTCCTCGGGGCCGCGCGGTGCCGGGTTGCGGGTAATGAACATGGCATCGCCGTAGCTGAAGAAGCGATAGCCCTGCTCCACTGCCGCCGCGTAGGCGGCCATGGTCTCGGGGTAGCCGGCAAAGGCGGAGACCAGCATCAGCAGGGTGGATTCCGGCAGGTGGAAGTTGGTGACCAGGGCGTCGACCACGTGGAACGGCCGCCCGGGGAAAATGAAAATGTCCGTGTCGCCGCTGAAGGGTTTGAGAACACCATCACGGGCGGCACTCTCCAGCGAACGCACGCTGGTGGTACCGACAGCAACCACACGGCCACCGCGCGCCTTGCAGGCGGCCACGGCGTCGACCACGTCCTGGCTGACTTCCAGCCATTCGTTGTGCATGTGGTGGTCTTCGATGCGCTCCACGCGCACCGGCTGGAAGGTGCCGGCGCCGACGTGCAGGGTGACGAACGCGGTATCCACGCCCTTGGCGCGGATCGACTCGAGCAGCGCCTCGTCGAAATGCAGGCCGGCGGTCGGCGCCGCAACGGCACCGGCGCGCTCGGCATAGACAGTCTGGTAGCGCTCCCGGTCGGCATCTTCGTCCGGGCGGTCTATATAAGGCGGCAGCGGCATGTGGCCGACGCGCTCCAGCAGCGGCAGCACCTCCTCGCTGAAGCCCAACTCGAACAGCGCATCGTGGCGCTGCAGCATTTCCGCCTCGCCACCGCCGTCGATGAGGATCTTCGAACCCGGCTTGGGCGACTTGCTGGAACGCACGTGGGCCAGCACGCGATGGCTGTCCAGCACGCGCTCCACGAGGATTTCCAGCTTGCCGCCAGAAGCTTTCTGGCCGAACAGGCGGGCAGGAATTACCCGGGTGTTGTTGAACACCATCAGGTCACCCGGCTTGAGGAAGCCGAGGATGTCAGCGAATTGCCGATGGCTGAGCTCGCCGCTCGGACCGTCCAGCACCAGCAGGCGGCTGGAACGGCGCTCAGGAAGCGGATGGCGGGCGATCAGCGCCTCGGGCAGGTCGAAATGAAAGTCAGCGACACGCATGGGAAGAGCTATCTCGAAGGGGCGCGTATCTTACTGGAAATGCCAAATTCTGACCATTCGAGCCGATTGACCGGCGCAGAGCGCCTCCCTATACTGCGCGCCCATTGCCTCGGTGGCGGAATGGTAGACGCGGCGGATTCAAAATCCGTTTCTGGCGACAGAGTGAGAGTTCGAGTCTCTCCCGGGGCACCAAATAAAGCCCGTAAGACATTGTTCTTACGGGCTTTTTCTTTTCTGTTGGCGTAATTTTGGCGTAATGCCAGAACTTCCGTTTCTGCCCGCCGCTTGAAACTGTATATACATACAGTATTCTTTCCCTCCCCTGACTCGGGAGGCGGACCATGCTGTACACCAACCACGAAAACGACCGCCGGCTACTGATATATCGCTGGGAGGCTGCGCTGTGCGACCGCGTCGCCTTCCTCTACCGCACCGACGATCACTACCACTATCTGTTGGCTCAGGCCGACGAGGCCTACCAGCTCGGCCTGATCTGCCTATCGGAGCGTCAGGAGATGGTCACCCGCGCGCTCGGCGCCTACTCCTGGAATGTCGAGCACAACATTACCAGGGAAACCCACTGGTGCCTGGGCTGCTACTACCATGTCTTGGTCGATGGCGAGGTGGTTGGCACGATCGGAACCGAAGGCCATTACCAGGACCTGCAGGGGAAGCTGCTCGGTAACATCATCGGACGGCCGCCGGGGCTACACCTGCGCGTAGGCCGCTTCGACCGTGAGTTCGCGGGCGACGTCGAGGGCCTGCGGATAATGTGCGATGGCCAGGAGCTGTTCGAACTGAGGGAAGTGATTCCGGCCGGCGCCGGCGACAAGCGCTGGCCGTACTCGGGAGGCTGAACGATGTGTGGACGGTATGTAACGCCAGAGGAGGCCGCCATGGAGCGGTATTGGCATATTGGGCGGGGAAACTCCGGGCGCTGGATCGACCGCGCGTACAACGTCGCGCCGACCAGTCAGGTACCCATGGTGTTCCTGAACGAGGCAGGAGAACAGGAAGTGGTCGCGGCCCGCTGGGGACTGATCCCGTTCTGGTGGAAGCAGGAGAAACTGCCGCCGCTGACCTTCAACGCGCGGAGCGAGGAAGCAGCGACGAAGCCAATGTGGCGGGACGCCATCCGGCATAAGCGCTGCTTGATGCCAGCGGCGGGCTGGTATGAATGGAACGAGAAGGAGCCGGTGAAGAACACCGCCGGCCGCGCCGTGAACCAGCCCTACTACCACCACGCGATAGACGGCGACGTGCTGGCCATCGCCGGGATCTGGTCGACCTGGTCACCGCCAGAGGGTGAGCCGATCACCTCCTGCGCGCTGCTGACCAAGGAGGCCGAGGGACTGGTCTCAGCCATCCACCACCGGATGCCGGTCATCTTGGCGCCGGAGCAGTGGAAAACCTGGCTATCGCCTGAGACCTCGCTGGAGCTGGCCTATGACACCATCGCCCTGGCGCGGCAGGACTTCGAGGCCTACCGCATCTCGACGGACGTCGGGAGCGTCAGGAACCAGGGCGCGCAGTTGATCGAACCGATCTAGAGGTAATGGGCCGTGCCCTTCCCGATTGCTTTCCACTCTTCCTGTGGCGAGTGCGGCGATAGCATGGCGAAGAGCTCCACCTCCTGCCCCTCCTTCGGTTCAGCCGGCAGCAGCGCGGCATGACGGCCAGCCTGCAGCCCCTTGAACATCTCGGAGTTGGCGGCGACGTGGAACTCCCAGACACCGTACTGCCCGGCCTTGGTGACAAGGCGCTCCAGGTTCAGGCGCGTCCCGCCATTGGATCGAATTCTGAGCATGCCAACCTCCTGTTGATCGAGGCCGGCAGTCTACCCTATCGGATGCCGTCGTAAGCCGCCTCGCAGGCCTTCCCGGCTACTCGGCTTCGCTCAAGCGCGTCTGCCAGGCCTCGATTGCGGTCGACAGATTCTTGGAACACGTCGGCAAGCACAGAGAAGGCGTCTCCCCTTGCCTTGCGTTCTCCGGCAGCGATGGCACTGCAGGTGGCTGAACGGCCAGCCCGCAGTCGATTGACTTCGCGCTGCAGCCCATCAGCAGCATTACGAGCGTCATCAGCATCAGCATTTGCCGCATTGATCTTCTCCTTCGCTTTGATTTCCACCTGGTCGACTTCCGCTTGCCGGCGCCTTTCCTCTTCTCGGGCAGCGGCTTCCGCCTTTCTGGACGCTTCCGCCACCGCGGCGCGGTAATCGCTCAGCTCTTTCCGGGCCGTCGCCGTCTCGGCCTGCCCGGCGCGAACACGGACTTCCTGGGCGCCAAGGCCAATCACCAGCACGAGGATCACCCAGGACCAGATCGGAACAGCCTTGAAGAAGGTCACGCCAGCACTTCCTTGGCGCGCGCCCACAGTTCCAGGCGCTCTCGCTGGCCATTCAGGCCGCCATTGATGCGGCGGGTGATCTGCTCGAACTCGCCGGTATCGGCCAGTTCGTTCAGACCCCGGTTGCTCCACCACCAGGCGGCAGACGCAGCGGCCCACTCGACCTGTTCGAGCAGTTCCGGCTTGTCCAGCAGCGGCACGCCCAGGGCTGCGCCCGCCCTGCGGTAGTTTTCTCGACCGGTGATCTGGATCAAGCCTCGCCCCATGAAGCGCTTCCCGTCGCCTGGCTGCGTGTTGCCCAGATCCTTCCGGCCCTCATAGCGCGACTGCGCCGGCGTAGGCCCCCAAATCTCCCTCGTGCGCTTTAGCTGCATCGACTCATGCCCGATCTGGGCAAGGAATGCAGCCTGGCGCGCCGGCGTATTGATCTGGTAGCGCTCCATCGCCCGGTTGAGCGCAGGAACAAAAACGCCAGCTCTCTGGCTGGCGTTGGGATAGATGCGCAGGAGCTGCGCCTCGGTGATTGGCGTCATGGGCTGATTACCAGGGAGATGGATGAAACCTCTTGGGTGACGGTGCCGCCATAGCCGTTGTTGCTGAAGTTCCCACTGAACGACTCCCCGGTGGCGCTGACCTTGGTGCCGACACAAAGCCTGTTCTGGTTGACAGATGAAGGCGTCTGCTGAGTCAGCCCTGATGGGACGGTGTAGATGGTTGCTGAGCCAGTTATGGTGTAGATCGCACACTGTGAGGCGATAATCATCTGCCCAGCCGTCGCTGTAATTGCAGAGGCGGCAAACGTCACGCCCGAAAGGTCTTGGGTGCTCTTCGTAGTGCTGGATACCGTAGCGGTCGTCGAGTTTGCCTTGTGAATAGCCAACACGCAGGCGCCGGACTGTTCGGCGGTTCCATATCCGAAAGTAATCGCGGCGCCGATATCACCTGAAACAGCAGTCTTCGAATAGATGCTCAGCGTTGTGTTCAGGCCTCCCCCTGAGAACGGGTTGGCCTGTGAATCAACCAGAGTCCATCCCGATGGCACCGACGTTATCGGGTAGAACGTCACCACGAACGCGAGTAACAGATCGCCCACAGAGGCGCCGGCCGGCACCGCTGGGCTTACAGAGGTTGCCGATGCGGGCTGGTATACCGTCGACCCAGCAACCACTGACATCGCATTGCCAGCCCCCGGGTAGCTCATCAACAGAGCCTGATGCGGGTTCATGTCAGGTTGACCCCGCTGATCATCCACTCGGTGCTGGTGAGCTTGATCGCTGTAGCTACGCCGTTTGCCGCGAGGGTTCTGCTGCCGGTAGTCCCGGCGCCTGCAAGACGCATAGTGTCCGTGGTGATCGCGATAGTCACAACGCCAGCAGCGTTCTGGTTGAAGAACGAGATCATGGTTCCGACAGGGAAAGCCACCGATGCGTTGGCCGGAATCGTGAACGTGCGTGCAGTGGTGTCGGCGCTCGGGTGGAGAATGCCAGTGTTGGCGTCCCCCAGAACCAGCGTGTACGCGGTGCTCTTTGAGCTGATCGTCATTCCCGTGGCGCCGCCAGTCAGGTCAGGCAGAGTCCAGGCTGAGCCCGTGTAGATGTACTCCTTGGGGGCCCCGTTGGCATCGTCGTCATCTTGAACGCGGACAGCCCAACCCTCGAGCGGAACGATGAACTGCCATACACCAGCGGAGGTGCGCCAGTAGGCGATCTGTGCCGCCTTCCCACTCCACAGCCCTGTTGGGCTACTGCCGACAATGTAGGCGTCCCCATCAATGGGACTTCCTGGAGGCGTGTTGACGCCTCGGCTCTTTACTGTCTTGTCGACCAGTACGTCGAGAATGGAGAAGGCACTGCTGTTGACCACCAGATTCTGATTGGCGCTGTTGGCCAGTTCCTGGATCTTCAGCTTTGGGGTATTGCTCACAGGATGACCTCCAGGGGGTATCCGCGACCTACGGTCGCCGACACCTGGCAGATGCGAAGGGTGATAGAGGCTTGTGGCGAGCCGAAGTCGGTCGTCTGATCAGCGGCGGTGTAGGTGAATGAAGGGCTGGTGATGCTGATTGTCCGCTTCACCGTTGATCCGGACATGACATCCACCTGGTAGGCCTCGCTCGCCTCACCAACTGGTGCAGGTACACCGGTAATCCACCAGCTCGACGAGAACCGGCTGCGGCGAGTGAAGCTCACGGCGAGATCGCTGGACGAGTTCCTGCTGCCAAATGGATAGGCCGGAGAGAGCGGCTTCAGGTTTACGCCGCGGTAGGTGAATGACAGGTCAGCTGCGGAATCAATCGAGGCGCCGGATGTAACCGCTCGATAAGTGCGCTGCAGGCCAATCGACTCTACTGGAGAGCCAACAAAGGCATTGTCAGGGTCAGCTGCCATCACAAGAACATCGCCGGCCAGGTGCAAACCAGTCGCCCACTCCGTTCCTTTGTCGCCTCGCACGAACTTGGTCAGGATGTAGGAGCCGTCAGTCTGCAGAGCGGCGTTCTGGAAGCGAATCACCTCCCACCGACCATCAGCGCCGTAAAGCGCCATGTTCCCGCCTTCGAGCATCTGGCTTTCCGTGATGCTCTCAAGCTCGCCGGCGATCATGTCGACGCGCAGACTTCCTCCAAGATCAAACAAGGCGCCAGAGTTGACGGCGAGCGAATCCCGGCAGGTCCCGACAGTGCCCGGGGCGTCGTATCCCTGAAGATCTATCCAGGTCTGCCCTTGGTCGTTCGATCGAACCAAGACAGCGCCTGGCCAACCGCCGGTATAGCCGGCCGCCGCAGTGGAGAATCCGGGAGCGTTCTGCACGTCCTCATAGATCATCGGGCCGTCTACCAGCGCCATGAAGGTTGGGCCTTCCACACCGATGGTGCCATCTGGCCCAGGCGCCGGCGCACCAACTGCCACGCTGGTATAGAGCCCAATGCTGTTTGGGAAGGCCTTGCAGGAAACTATCCCATTTGCCTGACTGCTAACCTCGGTCAGGCGCAGATCGAAGGTTCCAAACTTCGCGCTGACCGTTACAACGTCAGCTGGCTCAAGCGCCTGGTAGGTTGGTGGCAGATCAAACGAGAACTCATCGCGCTCCAGCCAGCGCAACTCGCAGAGAACCTCCGCGATCTGCGCCTCTTCGTCATCAGTCAGGACCAGACCCAGGTCGACAGATTCAGAGTTGACGGCATTTGTGCCAATGCGCTCGTAGTACTGCGACGACGAAGCATACTCACGGTCAGCACTGACGCCAGAGACAGTTATCTTCTGTGGGAGCTGGGAGTCCATTTCCCGGGTATAGGGAAGCGAATCACCGATCTCGTCGCCATCGGTGGCGGCGAGATCGCCCCACGGGATAGAAACCGCAGACGCCTGCCCTCGAGGCACGAACTGAATCGAATACCCATGCATGCGAACGTCGAATCGATAGGCGGACTGCAGTTCCTCAATGACTGAGCGCGGTGAACCGCCGACTACCTTGTATCCCCGAACACTCTGGGTGAGCATTGAAACATCGATATCAGCCGGCCCAAGGAGATTGGTTAGGCTGACCTCCGCTGAGATCACATCGGCCAAAGTCTCGGAGTCAGGAGAGACGCGACGAACTGCACAGACACTCCTCAAACCAGGAGCGACGGCAACCATGCTGTTGCCAATATTCGCGACTCCCTGCCAAGTCTCATGCTGGACAACGTCAAGATCCCAATTCACCCCGTCGCCAGAGAAGCCAACATAGTTCGTCGGCTGGCTTGAAGTGCCATCGGCTAGGGCGAACACTCCACTATCCGCAGAGATATCCAGCCAGTCTCTCAGAGTGGCGCCACCAGGAGCAGGTACTGCAGTCCACGTCTCTCCATCCTCCGACACCAGAAAATTACTGTTGCCACTCGTGATGATGCAGAAGACTTCGTCGTTATAGGCGACTCCGCTGAAACTTCCGGTAATTGGCAGTGTTTTCTCAACCCAAGTTTCACCCTCGTCATACGAGACCGCATACTTATTGGTGAGCAACGCTACAGCTATGTACTTCCCTGCTCCGTAGGCGATGCCGGACCAGTTTCTCGAAGCAGGCAAAGATTTCGAAACCCAGGTTCTGCCGTCAGGGGATACCATCGCAACAGCAGTATTCGCAGCTACAGTTGCATACGAAACACCACTCCAGGCTACGCGCACAAACTCTGCACTCACGGGTAGCGCGAACGAAACCCATGCCTCTCCCGTGCTGGAAAACGCCCCTCTCCCACTTTGCGAGAGAATCACAAAGCCCGGAGCTCCATATCCAATGGAGCGCCAGGTTGAAGTTTCCGGCAGTGCTACTTGCCGCCAGCTTTTCCCGTCATAGCTGATGCCAACGTAAGCAACTGACGTTGCGATGGCGCAAAACGCAGATGCACTGACCGCAACATCACGCCATGTTGCAAAGTTCAGGGAAGGCCCCTCACTTGCTATCACCTCAAAGCTGTTTGCCCGAACAACCTCAACCTTGAACTGGCTGCCGGCGAGCGAATCGCCATAGTTCTTCAGCGCGAATCGCTTGAACTTGATGTAGGCGAGGCCACGGTAAGCCGGAGTATTCTCAACTCCCTTGTCAGCCTGCATATCTGGGTCTGGTAGCTGGTCGTCAGTTCCGCGATAGAGAACCCAGCCCTTGGCGGACTGGTTACTCGCGACGATGGTTTCAAGGTCATCACTACCGGCGTTGTAGATCAGCTTGTCAGAGCACCAGATACGGCGAATGCCGGAAATTTCACCTTCCCCAAGCGCCAAGGCGAAGGTGGCGAAGTAGCTGTACACAGGTTGAGCAGAACTTGAGCCGCCACCCTTTCCGCCGGACTTCTTCTTCTTGACGGTGTAGTCGAGCTTCCCGCCCTTCAGCCAGATGACGTTCCCTGAAGTTCCATACATTGCATAGAAGTGCGGGATTGGATTACCGTAGGCACTATCCTGAACAGTGGGGATTGTTGGAGAGGGAGTCTTCGCCTCTGGAAACAGCTTGCGGTAGGCGCTATCAATCAGCCCGGGGCCGCCGCCCAGCATGAAATTGTTGATCTTGAAGATCGTGCTGTCACGGCCGAAGAGTTGCGCGCTGAGACTCATTCTTCAACACCCCTGAATCGGTAGGCCGAAAGGATGCGGTGGCGCCAGGTCGCGTCCACGCGATGGTGGCAGACGTGACCAGCCTCCTCGCTGGAATGGATGATGTAGGGGTGGCCATCGATGAACCCGGCGTGAATTGCAATGTGCTGCGGGGCCCGGCTGATGCGCATCGCGAGAAGATCGCCCGTTGTTGCATCAGAGAGGTTTATCGGAACCAGGCAGGGCTGGCGATCCAACTCACGCTCTAGCGTCCCGTCATAGGGGTCTCTGGCATAGCCTGTGGTGTCGATGCACTCGAAACCCAGAGCCTGGCAGATATGGATGTAGAGGCCAACGCAGTCCAGGCCTACGCCTGGCACCCTACCCTGATGTCTGAACGGCGTGCGCTCCACCGATAGCGCGGCGGCGACGATATCCTCTCGCTTCATGAGCCGCGCCCCACCTGGGTGTATTCGGAGGTCGTTGGAACGTAGGGCTGGCCGCCGAAGTTGACGACATTACCGAATTTGTCTCGGCAGTCCTCCAGGCGTTTCCTGCAGCCTGGGATCATCACGTAGGCATCGCCTACCCGCGGCAAGGAATAGGTTCCACCATGCAGGTAGAACTGGCCGCCAGATGTGCTGCGCTTGATCTTAAGCGGCTGCAGCCCAGCATTTGGACCGCTGGTGAACAGCACCTCGCCGGCCGTAAACCAGTCGTCAGGCTCTGCTCTGCCGGTATCTTGGAACTGGGATTGGCTGGTAACACTAGTGATTACGCCAGTTACTCGATAGGTATCGATACTCGGCCCGTCGGGATTGGATCGAGAGCCAATGCAGCGGCTTCGTGTTGATGCAATGAGCCCACCGCTGAGATGCTGATCGAACAGCGTCCAGGGGCATGAAGGTGCATAGATGCGCCCCATCTCTTGGCTGAGAACATCCTTTGCTGACATGACCTCTGTCGAATAGGTGCTGTCGCTCAGAGTTGTCCTTCCAAGGAAGGCCAATGGACTCGGTTCCTCGTCCTCTACGGGGCTGGCCCAGCTTGTGGCGAATGAGTAGATGCGAGCGTTATCGAACACCCCGCTGCCGAGTTGATCGCGAGTGATGCCATGATCAAGGATGCCGGTCAGATCGAAGCTGCCGGGCGCCACATCGGCCTGATCATCCTGCCCGGTGAATTCGTAACCTGTGTCGCACCGGTATACCTGGCCATTGCTCATGACCAGGTCAACTGGATGCTCGGTGATCCGCACAGTGGTTCCGTCTTGCGACACAACCCGGGCGCAGCGAACTTTCGTCGACCAGGCGGCAACGTGTGGTTTCATAGGATTCCCCAATGAAAGCGCCCAGCGCAATGGCTGTGCGTGATGGCTTACGGGTTGAGGATTTCTTCGAGGGTCAGGCCAGAGGCTTGGCCGACATCCATGCCCAGGGCCTGGACGTTGAACTTCGAGCTGAAGACGACGGGGTAATCAAACTCGCACCCGCCAGTCACAACGTCCGAGCCGGTGTTGAGCGGTTGGGTCTGCGCCGTGCCGCCGCTGACGTAGTCGCCCACCATCGACGAGGAGTTGATGGCCAGCGTGAACGTCCCAGCGGTGCGGGCGGTGACCAGCGCGCGCAGGCCGTTGAGAGCGGCAATCCCGACGATGTCCTTCAGGGCGACCGACTCGCCGATGACGAAGCTGTTGGACCCTGTGAATACCGTCGTGGCGCCCTTCGTGATGCCGGTTATGGTCGAGGTCTTGTTGGCCGCCAGGGTCACGCGACCTGTCGTGTAGTCGATCGTTACCCCGTTGGGGTACGCCAGGCCCGCAACCGCAATCACTGCCTTCCCAGTTACCGGCTTGAAGATCGTCCTGCGTGGGCGGCCGATGCTGGCAAGGCCTGGCTTGTCCCGGCCGTACTCCTTCACCAGTTGATAGATGCCAGGCGAAACCACATCCAGCCGGCAATCGAGCGACGTGTACGCGGAAGTCCCATCCAGGGCCGTGGTGAAGTCGTCCCAAGCCTGCACCCGGAATCCAGCGAACCCGCCCCAGGTGCGATAGAACAGGCTGCGGATCTCCTCGGCCAGCTCCGGCAGGTCCTTGACGTATTCGATGTCGAAGGTCCGGTAGGGCTTGCCGTTCTTCAGCGCGGCATACCTGGCCCCGCTCGATGTCCGCGAGACATCCAGGAAGAATCCATCTTCCGACTCGGCGCCAAGACGAATGCAGGTGTCGAGGCGCTCTTCAATGAACTCACCCATTACTCATACCTCAAGGAGCCGTCGACCAGCCTGCGCATGCGCCGGAGCGCGCGGGCGTTGGCTTCGTTCTGGCTCTTGGCGTCGGTCGTGGTCTGGTAGAAGTTGACTGTCCCAATGCCGCCGCCAGAGCGCGAGCTGCGCGACATATCGGAGCGAACCCGGTCGAGGGTGCTGTCCAGCTTCGCGCTGGTCTCAGCAGTCGTTACCCGCTCCCCCTTCTGCAGGTACCAGGTGCCGTCGGCAGGTACTTTGTCGATGCCGTCGTGGGCCATGCCTGACAGAGCTGCAACGCCAACCGCGGCGGCCATCGGTTCGGCCACGGCCAGAGCCGCAGCCATCGCCGCCGGAGCCGCGACCGGGCCAACAATAGGGATTGCAGCGGTGGAGGCGAAAGCGGCAAGACCAGCCTGCAAAGCCGTAGCCTGGGCGTTGGCCGCCAGAGTTGTCGCCGCGCTCGCCTGGGTGGTACGTCCGACCAGCAACTGGACGGCCTGAGCCACCAGCCATTGAGCCGCCATGTCGGCAATCGCCTTGACGATGGTTTGCCCGATGGTGGTAGCGAGGTTGCCCAGGGCGTCACCCAGCGACTCGGTCCCCGTGAAGACGTCGTAGATGCTGTCGCTGAGCGCATCAGTGGCGCCGCCGAGGATGTTGGTGACCGCGTCAGCTGCGATCTGGTAATGGTCCTGGGCGCTGTCGACGTAGTTCTGGAAGGCCTCATCGACGCCCGCCATCCAGTCGGCCTGGACCTCATCTACGCGATCGTAATAGTCCTCCTGAATCTTCAGGCGATCGTTCAGGGCCTGCTGAAGGATCGCGGTTTCCTTGTCGTACAGCGACTGGCTGATGTCGCCGGAGTTCAGCTGCGTGGTCAGGTCCGACAGCTTCTCGTTGAAGCGCTGGCGGATTTCCAGCAGGCCCTGCAGGCGTGCGCGGTACTTGTCGCCCGCGCCGGCGCCGGCCAGCTCCAGGTCGAAGCCGGCCGCAGCGGTCGAGTTCTCCTGCCCCAGCGACGACCGGTACGCGGCAGCCTTCGCGGCATCCTCGTTCGCCTGCTTCAGCTTCTGAAGACGGTCGAGCTCGGTGGCCAGGCCGTTGAGGCGCTCCTGCTGCTGGGCGTTGATGCCCTTCAGCTTGCCCGACTCGATCTCGAACTGAAGCTTGGCGACCTCGGTGGCATCCTTGCGCTTATCGACCTCGGTGTTGATCAGGGCGATCTGCCGCTCGTAGCCGGTCTCGGCATCGTCGAAGCGCTTCTGCAGGGCTTTTGCGGCCTGCTCGGCGGCCTTCGCGGCGGCCTGCTCTTCCTTGGTTACCGCGCGGAAAGATCCAGGCTTCCTACCGAGCTTATCCAGCTCATCCATGACTCCAGCGAGCTGCTTTACAAATCCGTTAGTACCACCAGTTCCAGCCTGATCGACATCCTTTAGGAATCCGGCGTATTTCTGGGCAACCTCATCAAGGTCTTCGCCCACCCCAGCAGCGGTCTGCTGGATGTTTTTCCGGTTCTTGTAGAGGAGATTCGCCAACCCCACAGGGCCAACGGCGAAGTCCATCCAATCCGCGTCCTTAAATCCGGCAGCGGCGGTTGCTGCAGCACCTCCTATCGCCTTCCCCATCAAGTCGAATGCACCGACAGCGCCGATTGCTGCCTTGGCCATCCACTTGATGGTTGTCACCGCGGCCTCACCGACGGTAACCATGATGGTTCCCTGTTTGGCCACGCCAAAGAGGTCATCTGCAAAATCGCTGAGCACTGGAAGCAACTGGGAAACCAGCTGGTTCTTCAGGCCCGTTGTGCTCTGCTCGATCAGCCAAGTGGCGGCCTTCAGCTCATTCGCCGACTTGATGGTTTTCTCGTCCATGATCGCGCCTGCGGCCTCGGCCGCATCACCGAGCATGGTGAAACCTTCTGCATTGTTCCGGAGCAACGGCAACAGAGAAGTCGCGTCACTGGCGATCGCCTCCATGTAGAAGGTCATGTCGGCCTGACTGACGTTGGCCTTCTCCAGGCTGCTGACATACAAGCCCAAGGCCTGCGGCCCAGAGAGGTTTCGGAAATCCTCTGCGGTGACGCCGACCTTCGGAGCGATTTGCGTGAAGAAGTCCTGCAGGGCGCCACCACCAGTGTTGAGGAAGTCACCTACCTTGTCGTTCGTGTCCTTGAAGATGTCTGCGAGCTTGTCCTGTTCAACGCCTACGGTTTTCGCACCGGCGGCGTACTTCTGAAACTCGGTGGTGCCGGCGTTGGCGACACTGGCAAGGTTCGTGATCTCGCCGGCGGACCGAACAGCGCCCACAGTCATGGCGGTCAGCGCCGTAGCGCCCGTAGCTATTGCGCCGCCGATAGCCACACCGACCGCCTTGGCTGATTTCTCTACCGACTTGCGCCATTTTTCAGCGCTGCGCTCAGAGGCATCCATTCCTGACACGAAGCCGCCAACCTTGGCGATGACATCGAGGGTTAGAGTACCGAGGCTTCGTGCTGCCATGAAAAACTCCGGGCAATAAAAAACCCGCCGAAGCGGGCTTGTGGGAGCCGAAAGGGCTTATGTGCCCTTCACACAACTCAAATACATCTCGTTCTGGAATCGCGCGACTGCCCTGGCCTTGTTTTCCGGAACGGACATTGCCGGTTCTTCATAGGCCGCGATGACCATTTGCTTCATGGCCTTCTTCATCTCAGGCGAGGCGTCACCGCCGTCGAAAACAGCCATGACTTTTGCCATGGGCTTCTCATCCTGGCGCGCCTTCATGATCGCTTCAGAAATCGTGTTGACCCATCCGCATGGATCGTTCGACTCCGCTGTATCGGCAGAAAAAGCCTGGGTGCTCATCAGGGCTAAAGCTACGAAAAAAGGTGCTTTCATGCGTGTTCCTCTCCATAGAATCAGCGAACTCTAGCACCCAGCCGTTCCCTCAGTCAGTCCCAATTCTCCATCGCCGTAACCAGCGAGATCGGCTTGTCATCAGCCTCGAATGGCTGGAAGTCGGAGATCTTGAACCCGCCGTTCTTGGTGTGGGTGTTCGCGTACATGCTGGCCAGCAGGGCAAAGCCGCGATCCATGCGGCGCCCTGGGTGGAGGCCTCCCCGCTTTTTTCGGAAGGCCACCCACTGTGAGAACTCCTGCAGGCTCATGCGCTCCTGCGCCTCTGCGATCGTCCTGCCACCCACTCCGTTGAGCACGAGCTCGTGCCAGACCTCGTCTAGCTCTCCGAGGCTTGGCTCTTTCCCGGAGCGTTCACCTCCTGGATGGCCACCAGCAGCGCCACCGTGAGGTTCCCGTCAAGAGCACCGAGGCGCTTGGTGGACTCGGGGTCCTTCGCCAGCGCTTCCGGGTCGAGCGGGCCATGGGTGATGTCCAGAACCGAGAAGATCGGGTTGCCGTCCTGGTCGCAGATGCTGGCAGCGATCCGTCCGGCAACCCCGTCGACCTTGCCGGTGTGGGCCAGGACGTCGGAGACGGCGGTGCGGTAGCCGAGCGGGCGCACGAAGACCGTGGCCTTGAGCTCTTCCGCAGAGCCCTTCTGCTTCCAGGTGATTTCCTTCTCTACCGGGGCGCCGGTGAAGGCGCCCATTTTCGTGAGGCTGGAGAGGCTGAGCTGCATGAGTTAGACCTTCCGAATCCAGTAGCCACGACCGGAGCGCTGGACGGTGAAGTTGGTGGCCACCACCGCATTGCTCTGGAAGTCGAAGGGGAAGTCCGACACATAGCCGCGGAAGCGGTACCAGGTACGGTCGTCGGGCAGGTTGAATCCGCCATCGCTGGCGATTGTCGGCAGGGAGGTCGGCTCACCGCTCGCGTCGAGCGGGCCGTCAGACCAGCCGATGACCATGTCCATCTCAACCTGGTCGAATTCGGGGTCTTCGGCGAACTGCCAGAACCGATAGTGGCTATCGTTCTGCGGATCGGCGTTCAGGGTGCCAGTGGCTTGCCCTGGGGTGCGCAGACCCTTTTTGAAGGTGCGCGAGCGTGCCTTCAGGCAGGTGTCATCGATCTGGTCGGACGGGTTTCCGCCAGGGTTGAACGCGGTGATGCAATCGATCTCCAGCACGCCGGGGCCATTGCTGTCGAGGTTCGGATCGAGCACGAAGTACTGCGTTCCTTGGGCCAAAATGGACATTGGAGTCTCCTGTCGCGGGTTTCTTGAGGCACAAAAAAACCCGCGAGATGCGGGTCGTTACTGAGGTCGGCGGGCTAGCGGTTCACCCACCAGTCAACGTCAAAGCTGATGCGATACAGGCCAGTTGGCTCGTCCCTGTCGTCACCACCCCAGCGGGTGATCGTGGCGCGCAGCTCGATCGCGTTGCGGATCGCTGTCGCGACGGAGCGGGCCTGAGCGGCCGTCTCCGCGAAGACATCCACCTGCAGGCTGAAAGAGTCGATGTCGGGGCGGTTGGCCAGGTAGTTCTCGGGCGCCCCGCCGTAGGCTTGCCAAGTCGCGTAGGGGCGCGGCGGTTTGTCGGGCGCCTCAGCGAATAGGTAAAGCCTGGTTGGCTTCGCGCCGAGCAAGGCGACAACGCCGGCGTCCTGCGAGCAGACCTTGAAAATCGGTGCGTACATCAGCTGCTCCTGGCTGCCTTCTTCTGGGCGCGCTTGATAGCGCGGTCGATAGCCTTCTCGTATTCGGTGACGAAGGTGCTGGTCATCTCGGCGATGTTGTCGGCCAGAGCGCTGCGCATGAACGGCGAGGCCTTCATCTTCGAGGTCCCAAATTCCCAGAGACGCCAGTGCGGGGTTGGAGCGTTCTTCTGCCTATCGACGCTGTCGCCCCTCGCCGGCAACACAGCCCCGTGGAGCACGCCAATGCGGAAGCCAAGGTCTCCGGACTGCTTGAAGAGTCGCCCGTTCCACCGCAGCGCGATGTTGTCGGAGATGCTTCGGCCGGTGCCTGGATCATCGATCTTCTCGGCGCCGGCCTTCGCGGCATTGAGCGCCACCATGGCGGCCTTGCGCAATGCTGCACGCCCGCCCTTGCGGCGAATGTCGAAGCTCAGACCATCCAGCTTACCCAGCAGGGACTCCAAGCCAGTGATGCTGAATTCCGTGCCATCAGCCACGGGAGACCACCTCTACGGCGCCGCGCAGACGGCGGGCGTAGGGGGCGTCCTTTCCCTTCGCCAGACGCACGGGCGCTGGGCAGAACCAGACCACCCCGCGTCGGGTATCAGCCCATACAACGTGGTCGATTCGATTGCCATTCACCAACACGTCGCGACGGCCTCGGCCGTCGCCTGGGGTGTGGATGTGGTCAGCCATGGAACCTCCGGAAAGCGAAGCTGGTGATGCCCTCCCGGCCGATGTCCGACTCGTCCTGGTTGATCTCGACACAGCCGAAGCCGAGACGCGCGAACCAGCTGATGAGGCCGTTCTGCGTCCAGTACCAGAGGTGCTCACCTGGCTTGAAGTGCTTGCTCGCCAGGCAGTCGGCCTGGTCCTGGTAGATCGGCATCGAGACGAACACCCAGTCAACCACCTGGGCCAGGAGCTCCTCCGGATTCGGGATATGCTCGAGGCTGTCCCAGCAGGTGATCGCCGGGATTCTGCTGGCGTAGGGATCCAGGTAGTTGCCGCTCTCCCTGAGCCAGCGCACTGCATCGGTGTTCACGTCGTAGCCGAAGGCGCCGGACTCCTCGAGGAAGCGGCCGCCACCGATGCCGATGTCGACCAGGTCGCCGACGTGGTGGCGGCGAACCATGCTCACACGGGCCTTGGTCAGCGCCTCCCCCATCGGGGTCGCATCCATCGCCTGGTACTTCTCGAAGTAGGGGCCGGAGTAGTCCATCGGCTTGCGCGGGTGGTACCCCATGCCCAGCTCATCCGACCACAGCAGGCAGTCGGTCAGCCCAGGCGGCAAGGCGTGCGTCATAGTCCGAGATCCTCTTGTCACAGTTGTGTTCTTTCTGGGTGCAGCGACAGAACTTGTCGGGCACCGCGAATTCAATTCGCGAGGTGTCCATCACCTTGGCGGTGATGAGCTCCGGCGCGTTGTAGCCGCCCTGGCCGCCGCAGATGATCAGGGCTGGCACCTTGGCCGCGATCGCCGCCGGCAGAAGCCATCCGATTCCGCCGATCACTGCCGCAGCTCCCTGGATGAGGGCCAGCAGTTGGTCGACCGGTAGCTCGCCGCGGTGGAACCGCAGGTCAGCGGCTGGCAGTGGGTCGAGCGCCCATTCCCGGCCTTCGACCAGGTCAGCAACCGAGACCACCTTGAAACCGCGTCGACGCATCTCATCCGCCGCCTGGGCGATGTACTCGGGCAGCGGGTTGCGGGTGTCAGCGCGCCACTCAGAGCGGACCGTCGCCGGTCGGACCACCACGTAGCGGCCATCGACCGGCGATGGTCCGAAGTCGGGCAGGTCCATCTCCCCTGGGCGGCGGGCGAAGCTGCGCATCATTCCCGGGAAGATGCCCTCCCGGCCGTAGCCGACCTGAACCACGGTGCCGCGCGGGCGCCGCTGCCAGGTTCCCTTCGGCTGCCGGCAGATGTTCTTCATCTGCGTGCGGAGCCTGGTCACCGGCAGGATCAGGTTGATGTCGGGAATGTCCTGGTAGAGCTCGGGCCAGGGAGTCTCCAGCCACACGCCTCGCGGTAGCTGCTTGATGAATGCCCGCTGGTAGATGTTGTCGCCCAGCCCCTTCATGCCGTTGATGATCATCATCGACCGTCGGTGACTCCTGTCGCGCAGCGCAGGCGCCATTCCTTGCACCCAGTGGCATCCGTGTCGGCGCCGGTTATGGTGAATTGCTGGCCCTGCCAGATGACCCGCCAGGACATGTCCAGATCCGGGAACCAACGCAGGTTGATCCGTGCGTCGGTCTCGTTCTGCTTGGTGTTGGCGGCCATGAACTCCCGGCCGGCGCCGGTGAGCACCTCGGCCGGAACGTCCACCAGCAGCGTGCCGTCGGACTGCGAGGCGTCCACCCAGACCAACAGCACGTCACCCGACTCCGAGTCCTGCCGCTGCTCCTGCGCCTGGAAGGTGATGCGGTGCCGCAAGCGATTGGTCAGCACCTCACACCCCCAGGCCGACGCGATAGGGCATCAGCTTGACCTCGGCCAGCTCGCGCAGCTTCTTCGCCTCATCGACCGTCGCCTCGTAGTCGGCCTTTACCAGCGCCACCACCGCGGTGAAGACGCTGGGCGCCACTGGATCCTCGCTGGACGGGATATCCTCGCTGCTCGGTGAGCAGGGGTTGTCCAGCGGCAAGGTCGGCAACTGCGTGCGACCGCAGAAGCGCACGGCCTCATCCTCGGCGCTGTCGATCAGCTGCTGGATCAGGGCATCGTCGGCGCTGTGGATAACGCGCAGGGCCTGCTTCACGTCCTGAAGGTTGATGACGCTCACGAGAGAACCTCTTCGAGGGTGCGCCGCGGGAAGGCCTGCAGGGCCGTCTCTCGACTGCAATTGATGACTTCGAGGCCTGCGAGATGCGCGGCCAGTTGCCGGAACTGCGCCGGCCACTTGTCCACGCTGCCGGCATTGCCCAGGGCGGCCGGGTGGTCGCCGTGCCAGTGCGCGCGCCCACCAGTCTTCTGGCAGTCGTAGCCCAGCAGGATGATCCGCCGCGCCCCCCAGAAGGCAGCCAGCGAAGCCGCTCCGGCGCCGCTGTTCTGGAACTGCTGGAAGCGCACTTTCTTCACATCCTTGAAGGTCAACGGCGCGCAGCGATCGCCGCCGAAAGCGGCAGCGGCTTCCTCGCCGTGGACCTGCCACCAGGCCGCATCCATCGCGTACAGGACGTCAGCCCAGGGGCAGAGCCGGAAAGTGGTGTTGGTGACAATTACTCCGCGGCTGATTTCCGACGACGCGGGGCGGCCGGCTGGGCTTCCGGTTCCGGTTCCGGTTCCGGTTCCGGTTCCGGTTCCGGTTCCGGTTCCGGTTCCGGTTCCGGTTCCGGTTCCGGTTCCGGTTCCGGTTCCGGTTCCGAGGGATTCTCGTTCACCTGATCCGTAACGCCAGCGCCTAACTCGTTCGCAGTCGTCTGCGGTGAGGCTGGGGCCACTTGCGATGCAGACGACGTCTCGCCAGCGGCTTTGGCGGGGTCCACCTGGTTCTCGTCGTACGTGACGAGGCCTTTCTTCTTGAGCGCAACGGCGTGCTGCGGGCTCACGTCGAACACTTCGCCGCGGCGGCGCTGCCCTCCGTGATCAAACCCTGAGGTAGCTGTTACCAAGACCATGACTTTTCCTCGAAGGAAGGCGGGGCCGAAGCCCCGCCAGTTGATCAGGACACCGGCAGGCCGTCGAAGTCGCCCTTCACGAAGGCTTCGTCGCGGTAGACGGTAAGGCCAACGCGCTCTTCGCAGAGGATGGTGACCATGTTCTTCACGAAGTTGTCGCGGTCGGACGTGGAGACCGTGATGTTCGCGTCTTCACGATCCCAGCCTTGGGCGCCCTGCTGGAAGGAGCCCACCAGGAAGTCACCGATGTCCATGGACTGGGTCGCCACTACCGGCCGCGACCACAGACCCGGAACAGCCATGCCGGTCGGGGTTGCGAAGACATAGCCATAGTTGCGGTCCTTGGTCAGCTCGATGCTGGTCCAGTCGACCGGATTGAGCACGATGCCGTCCGCTTCCAGCTCGGCCAGAGTGACCTGCAGCAGCGCGATGCGCAGACGGTCGATCGCAGTTTCACCTTCCACGGTCACGCCAGGGTTCGCGTAGGTGGTGGCCTGGGTGTAGATGCCGTTCAGGTTCAGGCCAACGCCGGACCCCTTGAGCAGCTGCTGCTCTTCCTTCAGCTTCAGGCCATAGAACAGGCGGCCGTCGATGTAGCTCTGCAGCATCGCCACGTCAGCCAGCACCTGCTTGGATGCGCGAATCCAGTGGGCGATGGTTGCCACCGGCGCCGAGTCCAGCTCGAAGATGATGTTCGACTCCGGCTTCGGGTTCTGCGGGTTTTCCGAGACCGGGGCGGCGTTGTTGGTGAAGCCGGTCTCACGCACGAACTCGATCGAGGACGACGTGGTTCGGCCCCAGTTCAGCAGGTCACGCAGGAACAGGCGCTGCTGGAGCGGCTGCACCATGCCGACGCGCTGCGGCTGGATCAGATCGCCGGCGGACCCGGGCAGGCTGGTGATGGCAGCGCGGACCGGGACGGTCAGGCTGTAGTTGCCGCTGGCCTGGGCTTGGGCGGCGAATGCGCTGTAGCGCTCGTCATTGGTGAAGGTCTCGCCAGCGGACTCCTGTCGGTCATCGCCGCGGCTGCCGCCATCGAGCTTCACGATCTGCTGCTCGGCCGCTTGCAGGCGGGCGTTCAGTTCACCCTGGGTGGTGAGCAGCTTGTCGACCGAAGCCTTGGTCTCTTCGGAAAGCGCGACGTGGGCGTTGATGTTCTTCTCGGCAGCCTCGGCATGCTTGCGCAGATCATCGCCGACGGTCTTCAGGTCAGCCTGAACCTGGCGATACTCGCGCTCGATGTCGGTGTCTTCGCCGGCTCGACCGAACTGCGCGTGAGCGGCGCGGAGCGGGTAGGTCGCCGGCTCGATGAACAGGGAGCTGAAGGCGACGACGGTGAGGCTGGCGAGGGCGCTGCCAGCCATGACCGCATTGGTCATCGGAGTGACGAGGCCGACCGCCAGAGGGATCAGCATCGCAACAGCGATCACCGCCAGGACCAGCGGTGCGGAGAGTTTGAATCGTTTCATGAGTATTTCCTCAAGAGAGCGGTTTGTAAGCGAGTCGCGACAGGGGTTCAACCTGCAGCCGGGTGGCCTTGCGGCCGGGGTCGGTGGCGTCACGCTCACCGCTACCAGCCGAGTCGCTCAGGCTGGCTTTGAATTCGGAGATCAGGCGCATGGCCTCGGATCGGGGCATACCGGAGGCGCGCAGTGCGTTCTCGACGCGCCGCACGGCCTTGGCGGTGGGCTTCTCATTGCCGGCGGCGACCTCGTCGGAGTCGAGCAACGAATCGGCGAAGCCCTGCTCCACCGCCTTGCTGCCGCCAATCCAGGTCTCGCCGTCCATCATCGTGGCGACGGTCTTGGCATCGAGGCCGGTGCGGGCCACGTAGACATCCGCCATCGCGGCGTCGAAGGGCTCCAGGTAGTCGGCGAATTCGCGGAAGTCGTGCCGGTTCCCGGCGGCCCAGGTCCAGGCGTTGTGGATCATCAGGAAGCCGGCGCGGGCCACCTGCACCTCGTCGCCGGCCATCGCGATGATGGAGGCTGCCGAGGCCGCCATGCCGAGCACCTTGATGGTTACGTTGCCGGGGTGTTCGCGGAGGAGGTTGTAGATCGCCAGCCCTTCGAACATGTCGCCGCCTGGGCTGTTGATGTTCACCACCACGTCGTTTTCACCGATGGCGCGCAGTGCACCGGCGATCCGCTTGGCGGTGACGCCCTCGCCGCTCCAGAAGTCCTGGCCGATGATGTCGAGGATGCTGATGGTGTTGTCTTGCTCGGTGGCAGCCTGCACCGCCGGGTTCCAGCGCTCCATGGCGCGGGCCGATAGGTCGAAACGCAGGCCAGCCGCCGGCGCGCCCACGCGCGCGGCGGGCAGTGCTCGAATGGACATGGGATTTCCTCTGGATCAGTTGCCGGCGGTGGTCTTGCCAAGCTGGTCAATGGGGATCAGCGCGGTCTGTACGGTGAGCACGTCAGCGTTCCCGCCCTTCAGCGGTAGGTTCTCCTTCGCGCGAGCTTCATCGCGAGTCATCATCCCGTTGTTCACCATGGTCGACAGGAAGGAAGCGCGGCCAGCGCTGTCAGCGCGCAGCACTCCTTCGATGCTGTGCTCGGCGTAGACCGTTCTCTGATCGGCCGGCGACAGCAGGTCCTTGCAGATGGACTGTGCAATCCGGGTGAGCCAGGGCAGGATCGTGAAGGTCATGAAGCCGATCATCTGTTGCTCGAGGCCCGTCCCCCAGGTAGTGGACTTCTCTGACTGGCCAACCATGAAGGGCTGAACGCGGAACCACCTGCAGACCTCCTCCACACTGAACGCGCGGGATTCCAGCAGCTGGGCGTCCTTGGGGTTGATGCCGATCGTCTTGGCATCCATGCCCCCCTCGAGCAGAGGAGACTTCCCGGCGTTGATGGCGCCACTGACCTCGGCCAAGCTCTCGCGAAACTCGGCGCGCTGCTCCTTGTTGAGGACGCGCTGCATGGTGAAGGCAACGGTCGGCGCCAGGCCCTTCTCGAAGGTGCTATTGGCGGCATTGCTGGCGGCCAGAGCAGAGCCAAACACCTGGCTCCCGTACTCAATTGCAGACAGCCCCCAGTCACCATCAGTGGTGAAGCCTGGGATGCGGAAGATGGATGACTCAGGAATGACGCGCTGCTTGCCGTTCTTCTCTGTGAATCGATAGATGCGATTGCCCGAAGAGTCCCTCGTGATCGCCAGACGGGATGGCGGCAGGAACACCAGGGCGACAAGGCGCCCCCCGAGGAACTTCTTCTCCGCGAATCCGTTTCCGCGTAGCAGCATGGAGACGACCATCGCCTCCCAGAACACCGATGCCGTTGAGTCTGCGTTCGGGCTGGAGTGGATGATGCT
Organism: Pseudomonas sp. PVC-3-1; assembly: GCF_057444315.1. Lineage (NCBI taxonomy): Bacteria > Pseudomonadati > Pseudomonadota > Gammaproteobacteria > Pseudomonadales > Pseudomonadaceae > Pseudomonas > Pseudomonas sp. PVC-3-1. Next base: position 2,420,413 of record NZ_CM172023.1, on the reverse strand, counting down.
GTACAGCGGGTGATTTGGCAGCGGATTGCGACCGGTGCTCGTCTTCTCGTAAAGGCCCAGCGGCAGGGTCGAGATTGTTTCGGCAATCAGCCGAGTGCACGACCAGACCGCTGACAGCTTGAGGACGGAACACTCGTTGACCTGCTGGCCGGCTACGTTGGTGCCGAACTGGTTCCAGAAGGTCTCGTCCGTCAGGCCGACCGGGACACCCAGCCAGCCCAGCACGGCAGCCTTGATCCGGCTCGGCTTCTTCGTCTTGGGCTTCATACGATGATCGGTGCCTTCAGGAAGTCGTTGAAATCGCCCTCATCGCAAGCCGAGGGGTTGAGCGCCATGAGCGTGGTCGCGTCGAAGGTCGCCATCAGCGGGTCGATCTTGGCGGTGCCGCTGACTTGCTTGTTGATCGCAATGGCGTTGCCTACCGGCACGGTCCTAGCGTTGCCTACGCACCAGGCCATCAGGCGCTGGCCACCATGAATGAACTCGCCGCCAGCGACCTTTCGTTCCGTGGTCTTGATCGCGCCGTTGAGCTTCCACCCCTGGCTGATGCCCACGATGTCATCGAGGGTGAACCCACGCTGCTCGGTGGTCAGCTCGTCGACGATGTCGCCGATACCGGCGTTGTCCACGCCAATCGAGCTCTTTTCAGGGAAGAGGCCAGCGTCCTTCACACGGCAGAGAATGTCGGCCAGGTCGAATACGTCGTCCCCCGGCAAATCGACAATGGTCAGGTCGCCGTCAGCCTGAAACTCAAGGAGCTGGGTGGCGATCTCCTTGCGGCGCTCCAGCACGATCCTGTGTGCCCAGGCATGGGCCCAGTGCAGCCAGCGTCGCGTGCCCTTCTCGCGGCCCACCAGCGACAACCCCAGGAGGTCATCCAGGCCACCGCCGTCGATACCGGCGACGACAACTTCTGATCGACGAATCAACTCTTCCAACGTCAGCGTTCTGTCTGCCCCAGCATCCCAATGGTCCGCACCTGCCCATCGGTTTTCGCGCAGGTTCATCCCGATCTGGATGTTGAGGTGCTTGGCCAGGAACTTCCGCAGCTCACCCTCTTCGCCGCGAAGGCGCTGCGCCAGGTTGTCCTCGAGCCATTCGCGGCTTACCGAACGCCCCACATTGGGGTTGGTGATGTGGAAGTTCTCAGGCTTCAGGTAGGCCTTGGCCTGAATCATCGGCGCTGGGAATTCGTAGATGATCCCCAGCGACTTCTGGTCCTTCACCTCGCCGTCGCGTACCGACCGGAAATACTGCAGCTTGCTCGCGAATACACCCGCCGGCGGCTCGTCGCTCTGCGTCGAGAGGTAGATCACGAAACCTTCCGGCCGCGAAATCTGGCCGCCGGTGGCTTCCATGAGCATAGCGTCTGCGCTGGAACGCTTGCCAAAGACCCAGAGCTCGTCCACCAGGATCTTGCCCGACTTCTTTCCGGACACCGTGTCGGTATCTGCCGCGACGACCTTCAGGCTCGCCCGGGATATGCGGTGGGTGATAGTGCGAGTGTGCTCCTGCACATGAAACAGCGCGGTCAGCTCAGTATCCGCGCGCACCATGCCGGCGGCAGGGTTGAACGAGTTATCAGCTACTTCCTTGGTGGGAGCGAGGATCAGGTGCTCTTCGTTTTCCCGCCAGCACAGGATGACGGCCGTCAGCATGATCCCCGCAGCAATCGTCGACTTCGCGTTTTTCTTGCTGATCAGCAGAAAGAACTGGCGAATCAGTTGGCGACCCGTCTCGGCATCGTAGGCACCGAAGATCGCGGCGACGAAGTCAAAGACCCACTCTTCGCAGCACTCGCCGAAGGTCTGGTAACGCTCGCGCTCGAGGGCCTCATCCCAGACCTTCGGGATGTCCACCACGCACAGCTGCTTGAATATCGTCAGTGCCTGCTCGGCCTGGTCTTCGAAGATTGGTGGAGGAATCAGGCTTTTCCCGGACAGCAGCCGGTCTGCCCAATCAGGGCACGCAGTGCTCCAGTCCATTTCACTTCACCAGCTTCATTTGGGGCGATGGAGGCGCAGCCGGAGCAAAACGCCCTTTCACCACATGACCAGCTTCCTGCTGTTTCTGATCCTTCTTGCCGCCCTCGCCGAGCTTCTGGTGCTCGAACGGCAGCAGGGCGACAGCCGCCTGAATACGGGTCTTCGCATCGAGGCGCCGATCGTTCATCGCCTGCTTGAGCAGGTCCTTCGGGTCGTCGTAGAACTCATCGCCCAGGCTGACACCGGCCGGCGGAGCATCGCGGCCACTTCCTGGAACAGTCTCGGATTCGATGCTCTTCAGCCTGGCCAGGTGGGCCAGCACGTTCGGGTGCTTCTCCAGGCGCGAACCAGCTTGAGACGCGCTCTTCTCCGGGCAGCCGGCGGAGATTGCCGATTCTCTGATCGACAGGCCCTCCATCCGTGCCTCAGCGAATTTGCGTTGCTGTTCAGTTAACGCCATGGCTTAACAGAATCCGTTAAAGGGGGAATTTTCTGCGCGTGAGAGGGGGCGAGGTTTCCTGTGCTCCGAGTTTTCGAAGTTTTGCCCCACCCCTCCCCATTCCCGTGAATTTCCGCCGCGCGAGGAATATTCCGCGCGGTCAGGCCAAGCTGACGTCAGCCCTGGTCTTGCGTTCGTGGCAGCTGCCTGGCCCGCAACAGAGGATCTGGCAGTTCTCCTCCGTGTCCGCCCCGCCCAAGTAGAGCGGGACCTTGTGGTCCAGTTCGAAGCCACTCGGGTAGGCCACCATCGCGCCGCACTCAGCGCAGTGAGGAGAGGCCAACCACAAGCGATGGCGCCGACGCTGCAACCTGCTGCCCGTCATGCGGCGCTCGCTGGTGTTGGCCGTGGCCTTCAGCTTTGAACCGACCTGCTGCAGCTTGGGCTTCAGGGTCTGGACCTTAGCCATTCCTGGCACCAGGTGGTGGCGGCAACCTGATCGGCTTACCGGACAGATCACGCTGCACCACCACGTCAGTGCTCAGCTCATGTTCCGGCTCATACGCCATCGCCTCGACCAGAGCGACCAACAGCCGGTTGGTGTTGCGCTGCTCGGCGAGCAGATCGCTTAGCACCGGGCGCAGGTCTTGCTCGATGTGTGCATCCGCTCCGCAGGTCAGCAGCAGGGAATTCATGCCCAAGCGCCCAGCCTCGCGGTCAACTGCCTTTGTGAACGCCTCGGTTTGCTCCTTGGTCAGGAACCGGTCCAGCTTCACCACCAGCAGAGGCTTTTCGTTTTCGCAGGGTTGCTCGCTCATACATCATCCTCAGATTTGCCAGGATGTAGGCCCTGGTCTCTTCGCAGCGTCTGCAGGCCATCAGGTCAGTTCCCAGATGCGCGCCACATTGCCGCGAGACCTGACTATCAGGACCAGCACCACCAGCAGCACCACCAGCATCCAGGGAGTAACAGAAGGCACCGGCCGGGCCAGAAGGGCCCCGAAGGCGATCTGCATCGCCTGGGCTCCGGTTCCGGCCGCCAGCACATAGGCGCAGAAGGAAACGCCGAGTCGGTAGCTTGCACCGCCGCGGCGATACGTCACGATCCGTACGCAGATCGCACCGCACACCAGCGCCGCCACCAGGGTAACCAGATCAACTGCCATCTTTCGGGCCTCCGAACATTCGGAGCATTCGGAGGTATGCGATACGCAGCCAGACCGGCGCCTGGCCACCCTTCATCCACTCCAACGCACCGATCAGTACCGTCACGATCAGGGCCGCAGCAACAAGCGCAGGCAACCCTGAGTAAGCAGTCCATGCCCGGCCTACGGCCTCCGCGGCGACGTAATAGCCGCCGATCCAGGAGACAAGCAGATAGCCCACCCGGGCAATCGCAGTGACGTCCCGCGCCCAAAGCACGAAGAACAGCGCTCCGGCGAAGGCGCCTATCACGGCATTCAGATCAACTCCGGGAAGCAGCGAGGCAGCGCCAAGTCCGATCACGGCAGTCCCCACCGCAGCCCCACTACTCGGCTCGGCCATGGTGTTCTCCCCTTAGGGCCTGCAATCGCAAGCGCAGATATGAGAAGGCCAGGCTCTGCGGCCCAGTCCTCAAGAAGTGGAGCAGGAGACCCGTGCTCATCTCGGGCTGTTCGGGCGGGCTCGCTGAGTCGCGTACCTCCGCCTCTCATCGCGTTGCGCCGCAGTGACCGCACGGGTATGCGACACGCCACTACCGACTTAGGCCCTGAGCCGGGCCGAACTCCTGCAAAAAGGAAAGCCCCTCATGCGAGGGGCTTTCGGTGCCTGGGCAGAGCTCCAAGGCGGGGCGCACAGCACGTGCTCGGTGGGTGAGTCCCGTTAACGGACTCTTAACATCGTGACGACTTTTTACCCCCCGATTTGCGTAACGAAAAGCCCTGGTTTTCGGTTAGTTCGCTTCGGCGCCGTTCGGCACCTGACCGGCGCCCATCGGCGCCATATGCCCCGACGAGCGGTCATTAACATTCTTGCCGATCAACTCAACGCCGCGCGCCCTATGGGCACTCTTGGCTTGCTCCAGAGAGGTCTTCCGCAGGCGATCACCACCACGCATCGACTCCTTCGCCCGCGCCTTTCCTCTCCGCTGCCTGGCGCGCAGTTCAGCACCCACCAGGTGGTGCAGTCGATCAAGACTCCGGTAGTAGGCAGAGCGCCCGGCAGAGCCATATCCAAGGCCGAGGTGGCGCACCTGCGCATCGAGAGTCAGATCGCTCGCATGGAGATAGCGAATCGACGCCAGCGCAATCAGCGCTGATCCACCCTCGGAACGCTCCACGCAACCCAATGCAGCCTCAACTTCGCTGGCGAGGAAATCCGGCCCGGCACCGGCCATCAGCACCCGCGCGCCATACACACCGCCTCGCGGCGCACAGCCGCCGTACTCCATGATCGTGGCCATCGTACTGGGCAGGCCACCCGCACTCCCCGCCTTGCGCACCTGCTCCCCCCAATGGCGCATCACTTCCTCAACTGCATCGATCATGGCTGAACTCCGCTCTGCACGATGAAAACCCGTTGTGACACGTGGTGACTGATGGTGGTGACGTTGAAACCCGCTCCTGTCGTGGCTGTCACTACTGTCACAACCGTCACAACGTAAAGAATGAACACAGGATGCGCGTGCGCGCACAGGAGCGCGCGTATATGCGTGAGGAATCCCGTTGTGACGGTTGTGACGGTTGTGACACTCCTGATTTCAAAGGAATTTTCTTGAGCCTGGCTGTGACGGTGAGATGTGACGGCAGTGACGCTCATGCGGCAGCCCTCGACTCGTCGGCCGCCGGGCGCATGTAGGGGCGAATGCGGATCCCGTTCACCCTCTTCTGATTGAGCTTTGTCCAGCCCAGCCGGCAGAGGATGGCCGCCACGCGGTTCTGCTCTGGCTTGTTCATCTTGCCGATCTCGATGCGCAGAGCATGCCGGAGCAACTCCATCACCGTGACCTCGTTGATCCGACCCTGGTGGCCGCTCGGGTAGTGCAAGTGCGGCGCCTTGCCTTCCAGGTACTCGAGCACCACCTCCTCCCAGGCGTCTTCCATATAGCGCGCATCCTGCTCCTCCTTGGCCAGGTCCTTCGGGTAGGCCCACCACTGGAATCCCGTCTGATAGAGGTGCAGCGCTTCCGCCCACAGCTGCGGGCGCCAATGGCGCACATACCCCACGTCTGCCTGGCGGCAGAGCACCGGAAGGAATCGTCGCGCCCCGGTGGGGTCGCCCAAGTAGGCATCAGCGTTCGTCGTACCAATGAAGATGCACTGCCGGGGGTGGCTGCTGCCGTGGCGGTCATAGGGCGCCCGGTACTTGTCGTCGCGCCGGGTAATGGCCATCTTCACCTGGTTGATATCGGCCTTGGAGAAAGACTGCATCTCGCCGATCTCCACCACCCAGTTGCCCTGCATCGTGACATAGAAGTCCTTGTTTACTGGTGGCTCGCTGGTTTCCAGGTACCACTCACTGCCGAACAGCTCGGCTACGCACGTCGACTTGCCAAGGCCCTGGCCGCCTTCCAGCACCACCATCTCATCAACCTTGCAGCCGGGCCGCAGAACCCGCGCGATCGCCGACACCAGCAGCGACTGCCCGATGTGTTCGGTATAGGCGTTTGCATCCGCCCCGAAGACCGTCTGCATCAGCGCCGGCAACCGCGCTTCGCCGTCCCATGGCTGCAGCACGTTGAGGAACTCCTTCACCGGGTGATAGCGGTTGTCCCACGCCACCATGCGCACCGCCTCGTCCGCGATGGAACTGCTGCGCAGCCGCAGCCCCCAGACCATCTGCAACCAGACCAGCGTCTTGCTCGCATCTACGTCCTGCCATGGGCCTCGCGCACCATCCGGCACCGGCGGCGGCTTCACCTTCTCGATGCGATCCGCGAATTCGTTGTACGCCAGCACCCCTTTCCACTCGGGCGCGTTGGCGAGGATCAGGAAGGCGTTCGCCAACTCCGGCAGCAGGCCGCCGTTGTCGTTTCGGCGCAGCAGCTGGGTCCAACCCTCCTCTACCCCATGCTCCGGCTCGCGCCCCGCCTCGTAGTCAATTTCATCGCCAGCCGCAGGCGGAACATGGGGTACAACGGCCGAGTCCGCCGCTGCCGCCAGCTGCTCGCGAACCAGCTCCAGGCCCTGGGCAACATGTAGATCATTCCAGTCGGCACCAGGCTCTCCGGCCGGGAAGACAGCAACGCCGCGGCAACTCTTCGCCGCGGTCTCCGCCTTGACCCTTCCCGGGTTTCCCGTAACGGTGGGGTCATCATCCCCGGCGATCACCAGGCAGGCATCCGGAGCCAACTGTCGTAGCGCCGCCGCGACGCCGGGCAAGTTCCCGGAGTCGATAGCCATTGCCACCGGCCAACCGGTGGCTTCATGCACGCTGGCCGCCGTCGCGTAGCCTTCCGCCTCAGCCACGCACTTCGCACCGGCCAAGTCTCCCAGCAGATGGAACAGCCCAGCCTTGCGGCCGTACTTCGGGAACAGCTTCTTGCCCTGGTCGTTGATCAGTTGCAGCGAATGCAGCGTGAAATCGGCATCACGCAATGGAATGACCAGATCACCGCGCCGCATCACCAACATCGAGAGATGGTCGGGCCGCGGCTTCGGCAGGTTCGTCAGGTAATGCTGCGCATCTGCGCCAACCCAGAGCTGGCAGCGCTCAGCCTGGTCGTCGATCTCCAGCACCACCGTGTGCCGCAGGAAGGCAACGCCGTATGCCCCGACCTTCTTGCGCTGCAGATACGGGCTGTTGCCGGCCGGCTGGCAGTGCTCCATCAGAATGCACCCGCAAGCTGCGGCCACCTGTTGTCGCATCACCAGCAGCCGCGCCTCGTCCGCTTCCAGCTCGGCCTGCCGCCGCTGCCGGCGCTCTTCCTGCTGCTGGGCAAACCGACGCTTGTCCTCGCGCGACAGCTCCTTCTTCTCCGGCTCCCATCCATTGTCCCGCGCCATCTTGACCACGGTACCGAAGCCGGTTCCCGACTTACGGAAGGAACGCCAGACCGTCCTAGCATCGGCGGCCTTGTAGCCGGTACCGGATTGACTCCAGTGGTCCCAGGCATCGAAGCCCTCTTCACCGAACTCGGCCTTTACGCCCATCCCCACCGCTACCCAGGCTTCCCGGCTATCAGCGGAGAGGTACTGCAACAGCGTCCAGAGATCGCTGACACTCAGCTCCAGCTTGTCAGCCACGGCGCTTCTCCAGCAGGGTCTGGCAATCGATGCAGAGTTCACACCCGGGCACCGCCAGACGTCGCGCCGAAGGAATCTCGGCGCCGCAGTCGTCGCAATGAGTTGCGCTGACGGTGTATGCCGGCGCCGGACGCTTCCGGGCGGCCAAGATGCCCTGCAGTCGGTTCTCCTCCTGCTCGTTGGCCATATCCAGCAGGTCAGTCATGGCCCTTCTCCTCCAGGCGTTTTTCCATCGCCTGACGAGCACCGGCCATGATGCCGAGGATCGCGCGAATGACGTTCGCGCCGTGATATTCCAGGTCCGCGACTTCGTGCGGCTCCCATACGCTGTCGGAGGCGCCGTTGTGCAAGCTGCCCACGAACTTGCCTTCACGCTGGAGCAGATCACCAACAGCTTTCAGAGCCTCACCGGTGGCCTCGACCGGAACCGGCCGGTACCAGACAGCACCTACCGGACGCATCAGGGCATCCAGAAGACGATCGTCATTGGTGAGGCGGATGAGGTCCTCGAGCTCGTCGGGGTTCAGCCAGCGCCGTTCCTCATCGAGCTTGAGCTTCTTCTGGAGATCCTCGTAGGACAGGACCATGCCATGGGCAAGGGAGGTGAGACCGCCCTTGTAATCGCGGCCTGCGCGATAGAGTGCTTCACGGAGGCTGAACACCGGACCGGCGTTCGGCAATAGGTCTTTGCGGCTCATAACCGTAAATGCTCCCTTTACGGTGTAGCCATCGAGCTGGGCACGCCCTACTCTATGACCACGACCGATGCATGTGCTGTGTCGTCGTAAGCCAGCCAAGGGGGTCAGAGCCCTTGTCTAGCAACCCGCCGGCGCGGGAGGTCAGAGTCCCGCGCCGGCCCCTTTGGAAAAAGGGTTCCTTCAGGCAGCCTTGGGCTGCCCACACCGAGCCTCGTAGAGGCTTTCGATCTTCTTGCCAGTGGCGTACAGGACGTCGGCGCCGTGCAGAGCGCGGTGGATAGTCGGCTGGCTCACGCCAACAGCCTCGGCGATTGCACCTTGCTTCATCCCGCCTTTAACCAGCGCCTCGATCATGTCGCGGATAGTCATCTCAGGGCCCAATCAATTCACAAATGAATTACACGCGATCATACGCGGGTGAATGACCAAGGGCAATACAATCCTGAATTATTCATTTAGGTATAAGGACCTCCAAATGGCCGTATCAGGGCAACTGATTGGTCGATTGTTATCCGAGAAGCTCAAGGAACTTGAGTGGTCAGAGGGCGAGTTAGGCCGACGCTCAGGCGTACCGCAGCCCACAGCCCACCGGATACTGGCTGGCGATGCCAAGAGCCCGCGCATCGACAACGTAATGAAGCTCGCAAAGGCTATGGGTCTTGACGGGGCGGATCTACTTGCGGGAAAGCTGAACGCAGAATTCGACAACAATGTGACGGAAGGACCCGCCATTAAAGGCCGCGTCCCTCGGATTTCCTGGGTCCAAGCAGGGACCCTGAGCGAGGCGATTGACTTGTTTGAACCGGGCTATGCCGAGGAGTGGCTGGACTGCCCATTTCCTCACAGCAGCAACGCATTCTGTCTTGAGGTTCGCGGGAACAGCATGTTCCCAGAATACCGGCCAGGTGAATTGATTCTGGTTGAGCCCCAACTGGAGGCTCTACATGATGATGACATCGTTGCAAGAACCCCTGACGGACAAGCCACGTTCAAACGCCTGCAGGTCAGTGAAGACGGCACCTTCCTTCTCGCCCTTAACCCCGAGTTCCCAAATAGGATCATCCACGTTCCAGAGGGGACTGAAATCTGCGGTGTTGTGACCGGCTCCTGGATGAATAGAAGGCGGCGGCGAACGATCGCCATCGAATAATTCATAAATGGATTGACTACAACCAATTCATAGTCGTATCGTTTGCTTCGTACCCATCTCTGACCCCTGGAGTACGAGCAATGCAAACGGCACAGCACGCCAATAAAGCCCCCTGCCTGGTGCTCCTGCACCCGGCAGCGGCCACCAGCCGAGCAGCAGTCGAAGCCATCCAGGCCAAGACCGGGCTGCTGGTGATCGTTACCACATCCCGTTGCGCCCGCCTGGCCAAGCCGAACCGCTCCGATGAAACGGACGGCGGCCCCTGGGGAGGTGCCGCATGACCGACTTCCGCATCCCCTTTCCTGAGCACGACTTGATCCATCAGCTGGTCAACTACGGCGGCAAGATGGATTGCCCGCTGCAGCGCCTGGATCAGCGTATTACCGCCTCGCTCAATGTCACCGACGAGGGCCGCAATACTCGCGCGCGGGTGGTCGTCGGCGATTACTCCGGTGAAATCCTGCTGAACAGCGCACTCCTGTCGAACCACCTCCGCCTGCGCAACTTCATCGAAGACATGGCCAACGGCCGAATCGAATCGGGGCGCCTCCGTGAGCCGAGCATTTCCTCGCTGGCCGCGCCCATTATTCCTGTCTGCGATGCGGAAGACCTGGAAACGTTGATCGACGCCGGCGGGTTCCAGCGACTGTCGACCGGCCACATGGTCACAGTGCATCGAGGGACCAAGCGCATCACCGGGATCATCGTCTCGGATGCCGGCACGCACATCGTCAGCGGCTCGCCCAATGACCTGCGCACCGCCCTCACCGAGCACATCGAAAGCCAGCTCGTAGCCTGAGGCCTTCGCCATGAACCGGGATATCCGCCAAGCAGCCGCAGTTCTGGGCATCGGTGAACACGCCCTGCGCGATCACCTCCGACAGCACCAGGACATGAATCGAGACGGCACGCTCGCCGCCAAGCACATCGGCCGCGGCCATCTGTTCATGGACCCTCGCTCCCGCTGGAACCCGAAGATCGGCAAATACGCCCACTACAGCGTGCTGATGGTGACAGAGGACGGCATCGCATGGCTGGCCAAGCGCCTGGGCATCGCGATCACCGTCACCCTGCACAAGGACAACGTGGCATGAACGAATCCAATCCCATCGCCGACGCTGTCGGCACTCTGAAGTTGGTTGGCATGCACCTGGTGGCACCGACCGCTTACCCGGCTGAAGCAGTGCGGGATGCAGCGGAAGAGTGCATCGGCCGCCTGCATGCCATCCCGGAGCAGGCCATCCAGCTGGCGAATCTCTATGCCGAACTCCTCGCCGTCACCCCGCGCGGCTGGCTGCCGCACGTCACGCTGACGACCGACCCGGTACGGCCGTTCGGCACGGTGATCACCGACGAGGCTGAGAACGTGGCCTTCCGGGCCACCGGCAAAACGATCGAAGGCCTGGTGCATATCGTGAAGGCTCGCCTGCCGGCGAGCCGAGGAGTCTGACCATGACCCCCAAAGGCTACCGCCTGCTGACTGCTCACGCGGTCGGGGCTCGTTGCGCCGCTCACGCCGACTCTGTCTTCGCCGCCGCCATGATCGCCGACGCAGCCCAGCGTATGGCCCTCGCGCTCGGCGCCCTCGATGAGCAGCAGTCGATGCGCTACTTCGACCTGATCAGCAATGCGATTCGGGTGCGCAGCAGGGAACTGAAAGCCGATCCCAACGCACCCCATCCATGGCTCCAGGTGAAGTAATGACCACCTTCGAGCAACTGTTCAAACAGTGGGGAACCGCGACCCTGACGCTGGACCAAGTCCACAAGGCGTACTTCTCCCACATCCAGACCGAGAAGCACCTGCGCAAGTTGATCAGCCGCGGCGACGTGGCCCTGGCCACTCACAAGCTGACGGCCTCGCGCCGTGAAAAACCCGTCGTCTTCCTCGAGGACCTCGCCGAGTTCCTCAACGAGAAGGCGGCATAACCGCGCCACCACCATAGAAGAGACACAGCACATGACGAAACGCCCTTTCATCGACACGCTCCGCGACGTGGAGACCGGCGGCTTGCTGGACGAGCTGACCGACACCCAGCACAGCCTGGTCGACGCGATCCGCGCCACCGGCAAGGCCGGCGAGCTGACGATCAAGCTGACCTACAAGCCCGAAGGCGCTGGCCAGATGACCATCAAGGCCGACGTGAAATCCAAGGAGCCCGTGCTCGCGCGCGGCACCTCGCTGTTCTTCCTCACCCCCGAGGGCAACCTTTCCCGCCGCGACCCTCGCCAGCAGGAGCTCAGCCTTCGCACCGTGGACTCTGAACCCGCTCCTGAGCTGCGCCAAGTCAGCGAGTAAACCCTCCACACCCAACGCTAGAAGGAGCACTGCACATGCAAGAGTTTCTGAACCAACTGGTCGCCCTGTCCCAGTCCCTGGGCAAGCCGATCGACCATCCCTCGCTGGCCACGCCGGTCGCCCTGGTTCCCAGTTCGGTAGAACTGACCGACCTGGAACACCTGCTCCCGGCACCGTCGCGCGTCCGTGAAAACCTGAACGTGCTCGATGCGATGACTTTCATCGACTACGTGAAGCGCTTCGCCAAGCCCTCTACCGCCGTCTTCTGCAACGGCCCCACCGGCTTGACCTTCACCGCTGTCATCGACTACCACCTGCCGGATCAGCCGGCCTGGGGCAGCCATGTCGCGCGCTACAAATGCCCGACCACTGTCGAGTGGGGCAACTGGAAGGCCTTCGACCGCAAGAAGCTCGACCAGGCCAGCTTCGCTGAATTCATCGAGGACAACGTCCGCGACATCGTTCAGCCCAACGACCAGCCCACGGCACCGTCCGCCGCTGACATGCTGGAGATCAGCCGCACCCTGGAAGCGAAGAAGAACATCAGCTTCCGCCAGGGCACGCGCCTGGACAACGGTCAGATCCAGCTCACCTACAACGAGGAGATCGACGGCCGCGCCGGCGCCACCGGCCAGCTGAACATTCCCGAGCAGTTCTACATCGGCGTTCGCCCGTTCCTGGGCGGTGAAGCCTTCCTGATCGCCGCCCGCTTCCGCTACCGCATCGCCGATCAGCGCCTGGTGATGTGGTTCGAGCTGGTGCGCCCGGACAAGGTCCTCGAAGAAGCCTACGGCGCCGTGCGCAAGCAGATCGCCGAGGGCATCGGCGAGGTTCCGCTCTACGAGGCGAGCGCCTAACCACCTGCAATACCCCGCCACCGGACTCTGACATCCATTCCCGGTGGCGGGCCCTATGGAGGACACAGCACATGCAAACGACTACTCAGTACATGATCATCGGAGCCATGGCGATCGCCATGCTGGTGATCCTCATCGTCGCCTGGATCGGCGTCCTACGCGCCCAGTCCAACGGCTACGACCTCGGGTATGGAGACGCGCAGCGCGGCTACCGCACTCACATCGATGCCCTACACGAAGACATCACCGCCAAGGCCGACAAGATCAAGGCCATGGAAACCCAGCACCAGGCAGACCGGGAAGCGCTCCTGCTCGACTGCGACAACCGCATCGCGCACTACTCGCGCCGCTCGAACCCGCTGACGCTGGAGCACGCCGGCGAGCTCATGAAGATCAGCGGACAGCTGCAGTACGCGGCCAATCTGTTCCGCCAGTTCAACGCGACCGATAAGGCTGCCTGGGCAAATGACGCAGCCGCGATGGCCATGCGTCTGTCGCTCCGCGTACATGACGCTATCGCCGCGGCCGAGGCCTCCGAAGCACAGGAGAACGCGGCATGACCTGGATTCTCACCTGGAGCGGAAAGCGCTTCGACCTGTTCGAACCCACCCCGGAAATGATCGACCCGCGCGATATCGCGCAGGCCCTGGGCACTATCGCGCGCTTCAACGGGCACACCAAAGAGCACTACACCGTCGCTCAGCACAGCGTCATTGTGGCCAACCTTGTACCGCCCGAGCATCAGCTCGCCGCACTACTGCATGACGCAACCGAGGCCTATATCGGCGACATGGTCCGCCCCCTCAAGGAGCACATGCCGGCGTTCTGCGAGGTGGAGAAGCGCATCTGGTCGGCCATCTGCGCTCGCTTCGATATCGACGAAGAGCTGCCTGCCTGCGTCAAGCAGGCAGACCTGGTGGCACTTGCCACTGAGCGCCGCGACCTGATGCCGGAACATCCCGCGCCCTGGCGTTGCCTTGAGGGCATCGAGCCCATCGCCGGCCGGATCACCCTTTGGTCCCCGCACGTTTCCCGCTGGCACTTCCATGACCGCCTGATGGGGCTGCTTTCCAGCACCCACCGCGCAGCCCACATCTGAGGACTACCCCATGAATGCACTGACCAATAACGCCATCCCCACTGTCATCGGCACTCCGTTCGAAGGCGGCTTCTATGTAGGTCAATTCCAGATTGACGGTGAGCGGTTCGCCCTCATCCGCGCCCCCAAGGCACTGGGCTTCCATGATCCGATCCACTGGGGCAAGCGCGGCCTGCTGATCCCCGGCGCCACCAGCTTCGTCGATGGCCTGGCCAACACCCGCGCCATGGCCGAGGCCGGCTCGGAGCTGGCCGCCTGGGCGCTGGACCTGTTGATTGGCGGCCACAACGACTGGTACCTGGGCGCCCGCGATGAAAACGAACTGGTCTATCGCGCCTGCAAGCCCACCGCCCAAGAGAACTGGTGCAGCTTCCGCGACGGCGAAAACCCCAGCAGCTTGCCGCCAGGCTACCCCTACACCGACCAGGCGCCCGGGCAGAGCCCCATCGCCATCTTCCAGGAAGGCGGCGAGGAAGCGCTGGAGGCCTGCAGCTACTGGACCAGTACGCAGCACGGCCCGTACGGCGCGTGGATCCAGCGCTTCGACGGTGGCGGCCAGCTCGGCGACGGCAAGGGCAACGCCCGGCCCGCTTTCGCCGTCCGCAGAATCAAAGTCACCCCTTGACCCCTTCGCTCCCCATCCGCGCGCGCAGCGCGCGGGCGGCTCAAATTTTTGAGGTTCAGACCATGCAGAACGAAATCACCCTGACCATCGGTAGCACCAAGCTCAACACCACCAACGCCCAGCTCGCTCGCCACGTACTGGAGCAGGAAACCGGCCTGGTATCGTTCACCGCCATCTCGGGTGAGTTGATCACCAGCGACGATTTCGCGTCCCCGCCTGCCATTGGCCAATGGTGGCCTGGCGAGGGCGGCACCTACGTTGGCGTGATCCGCGGCGAGAACGGCGAGCCGGACTACCATTTGATCGCCCCGAAACACGCGCAGATCGATTCGATCATCTACGGCGGGTACGGACAGCGCACCCCCGGCGCCGATCATATCCGCGACGGCCTGGCCAACACCCGCGCCTTGCTCGCCGATGACACCGACCATCCCGCCGCGAAGTGGGCATCCGAGCAGCAGGCCGATGGCCACGCCGACCTCTACCTGCCGTCGCGAGCCGAGGCATACCTGTGCTGGTCGAACATCCCCGAGCAGTTCGAGGGCAAGGGCTGGTGGATTACCAGCACGCAGGGCGGCCCGGGCTACGCGTGGATCCAGCTCTTCGTCGATGGCTACCAGTACCACGGCGACAAGGTCAGCGCCCGGCCCGCTTTCGCCGTCCGCAGAATCGTTATCCCTTCACCACTTAACGCTCTAACCAACCTCGCGCGCAGCGCGAGCTAAGCGAGTTTTCCAGCATGGCCATCGCCCAACACCTGCCGATCTACAAGCGCTCCGGAGAACTGGCGCGGCTTGTGGCCGACCTCTCCAAAGGATGGCGCCGCGACTTCAAGCGCACCCTTGGCGAGAAGGTGCTCAACGAGTGCATCGACGTGTCGATCCTGGTCTTCCGCGCCAACACGGCCGGCAGCCAGGAACGAGTCGCACACATCCAGCAGATCCTGGAGCGCATCCAGGTCGTCGAGCTGATGCTGCGCCTCTCGGTCGACCTTGGGCTACTCAGTAGCGCCCAACACGGCCGGGCCATTCAGATCACCGACGACATAGGCCGGCAGGCCACTGGGTGGAAACGAAATGCCGCCGCATCGCCAGCCGTATGAGCGCCACGGCCCTCATACCAGCGCGATTTTGATTCTGGTCGTGCCGCTGGCTCACAAGGCCACCGTCATGCGCATCAGGGGAACCGCCGGGCATCGTCCCGGCAGGCCCCGCGCAGTCTCGCCGCTGATCGGCCTTAGCCTTCGGCAGCGCGACGTAGATAGCACGACCTGGCGCAGAACGGCCCGAACAACGCGTGGATCCAGAACTTCGACGATGGCAACCAGAACAACGACGACAAGGACAACGCCCGGCCCGCTTTCGCCGTCCGCAGCATCGAACGGCAACACAAGCGGCCATGCTGGTTTTTCTATCGAGGCACTCATGCAGGCCTATTACGACTGCCGGCGCAGCAAGCGCAACAGCCAGTCAGCCCTTGCATTCGAGTTCAACCTGGAGCGCAACATCATGCAACTCCTCAACGAACTGAACACCGGCGTCTACCAACCAGGCGCCTCCATCTGCTTCGTGGTGACGCACCCGAAACACCGCGAGGTGTGGGCCGCTGACTTCCGCGACCGGATCGTCCACCATCTTCTGTACAACCACATCGGCCCGCGCATCGAGCGCTCGTTCATTTCCGATAGCTGCGCCTGCATCAAGGGCCGCGGCACCCTCTACGGCGCCCAGCGTCTGGAGAAGAAGGTGCGCAGCATCACCCGCAATTGGCAACGCCGCGCCTACTACCTGAAGTGCGACCTGGCCAATTTCTTCGTCAGCCTCGACAAGCGGGTGCTGGAGCAGCAGCTGACCGCGCACATCCCCGAGCCAGCTTGGCGGGCACTTGCCCTGCAGATCCTCTGGCACGACCCGCGCACCAACTACGAAACCCGCAGCCCCACCCGCCTGCTGAACCGGGTTCCACAGCACAAGCGGCTCACCGCGCAGCCGGCGCACCTGGGTCTGCCCATCGGAAACCTTTCGTCGCAGTTCTTCGCCAACGTGCACCTCGACGCGCTGGACCAGTTCGTGAAGCACCAGTTACGCGTTAAGCATTACATCCGTTACGTCGACGACTTCGTGCTGCTGGCCGAGTCGCCCCAACAGCTGAATACCTGGCACGACCGGATCGAGGCCTTCCTGGCCGACAAGCTGCATGCCCGGCTCAACCCGTCGAAGACCGTGCTCCAGACCATCGCCCGCGGGATCGATTTCGTGGGCCAAGTGATACTTCCGCACCGGCGTGTCACCCGGCCGCGCACGGTAGAAGTCGCCCTGCGCCAGGTCAGCACCGTGCCGGCAGAACAGCTGCGCGAGACGGCCAACAGCTACTTCGGCCTCCTTGGCCAGGCCAGCCACAGCCATAACTCCCGCCGCAAGCTGGCCAGGGTCGTACAGAAGCGCGGGCGAGCTGTCTCCGCCAACCTGCGCAAGACCTTCAAGGGGGCAACATGACTCCAGCCAAACAACAGCAGCTTCTGCAGGGCACCTCAGCGGTGGCGCGCAAAGTCTTCGAGGTCGTGCCCATCCAGGATGACTGGGAGCCGATCCAGATACTTACCCAGCTTCGCGCTCAGACACGCAGCACCATCGACATGCACGTGCTCCGCGGCTGTCTGAAGGCGCTGAAAGAGGCAGGCTTGGTCAAGGAGACCAATCCCGGGCAGTTTCGTCGCGTCGATACCCGCCAGCCGCAATCCGCACTCCAGGAGAAAACAATGGCACCGACCAGCACTCAAGCCACCGCGCCTACCGTCGGCGACTCCATCGAAATGTTCGGTGAACTGGCCGGCGAGCTCGCGGAACTGGCTGACCAGTTCGCGGTGCAGATGAAAAACCTGGCACGCCGTCTCGAGGATGCAGCACTGGCAGCCGAGCAAAGCCGGGAGCGCCTGGCCGGCGATCTGGAAGCCGTCCGCAAGTTCAAGGCGGCACTGGCCGCCCTGCCGTAACGAATTACCGAGATGTGCAGGAGAGACGAGCATCAGTGGGTATTCACTAGCCCGATGCACATCCTCTGCACAGCCTGCGGAGCAATAGGGCAACGCTGGCCAACCAGCCAGGAACGAGCAGAACACAAGACGAAGCGCTGGCACTACCTGGGCCGGCGCTATGCGAAGAGATGAGGAACAGGGGATGATCGAGGAAAAACAGCAGGACCAAGACCTGGCCAAGGCAATCGTTGACCTGGTGGCGTACTTGAGCGGGCCGAAAATTGCACCCGAGGATGAGCTGTGGACCAGCAAGGAGATTGGCGAATACCTAAAGCTGTCGCCGATTACGGTGGAGCAGCGGGTCGCAACACGGCCTGACTTCCCGGAACCGCTTCAGCCCTGCGGCACCGTCAAGGCGATGAAACGCTGGTTCGCGGTAGACGTAAAGAAGTGGGCGCGGCAGAACAGCAGCAAGCTGCCGAAAGGCCGCCGGAGTTAATCCAGGCGGCTAGCCACTTCGGTGGCTGTTGCGTTGTAGTAGATCATCAGCGAGCGCGGATCACGATGCCCGGTCATCCGCGCCAGATCCAGCACATCAAGCTTACGGGCAAGCCTGGTTGTTGCCTCATGACGGGTGTCATGGAACGTCAGGCCCTCAATCTTCACTCGATCACGGACACGCCGGAACATGACATCCGCCGACTTGGATGAAAGAGTGAACAGCTCCTGGCGATCGCCAGCGGCATCGACCATCACTTTCAGCAGATCAACGGCCCGCGAACTCAGCGGAACCTTGCGGGCGTCGCCATTCTTGGTATGGATCAGCTCCACATATCGGCCCCGCAAGTTTACCCGGCCGCTGGACAGGCCGAGAATCTCGCCTTGCCGCATGGCGGTCTCCAGTGCGATCAGGAACGCATAGGCCAGTTCCTGCAGCTTGCTGCCTGGAGCTTCACCCTCTGCATACCCAAGACCGTCGAGGATTTTCTTTTCCTCAGCAGCAGAAATTCGCCTGTCCCTGGGCGGTCGGTTCTTCGGCCGCTTCACCTCGCGCACGGGGTTTGACTTGATCCACCGCCATTCTCGCCGCGCCTGCTCGAAAACGCTGGACAGCAGCGTCATCTCGCGCCGAACAGTTGAGGTGGCCACCGACTTCAGCCGCATATCGCGCCAGGCCGCGACCTGCTCGGCACCAACATCCACCATGCGCTCACCAACGAACTCCAGTTCATTGATCAGCTTGTCCAGTCGGATCTCCTCCCAGCGCTGACCAACCTTGCTGGGTGATACCTCGAGCTTGTATTTCTCCAGCGCCTCCTTCAGAGTCGAGTTCGATGCCCCTTTGGGGCTCCCCACTCCTGCCAGAATCTCAGCCTCTCGCTGAGTAGCCCAGGCAACCGCCTCGGCCTTCGTGGAGAAGGTGCCAGAGTCCCGCACTCCCTTCTTGGCCACCTCGACACGCCACCCGCCGCTCCGCTTCCTATACGTTGCCACCGCTCACCCGCCTTGGCGTAAATTTGGCGTAAACGGTAGCACGAAATTACGCCAAGACGCTGGAAGGCTATGCGGGATGAAATAGCCAAAGCCAGCAATGGCGCGGCCTTGATGACAATTTATAGAAGCCTATGATCCTTTCAGGATGCCTTGAGAGTCCCTCCCGGGGCACCACCACATGGTTTCGGCAGTTCCGCTGAACTGTCGAAACCCACAAAAAAGCCGGCCTTCTGGCCGGTTTTTTGTTGCCTGCGATTTTTGATCGCCTCAGGAACAGGTCCCGGTCGTGGTCTTGCTGACGTAGGCGCGTCCGGTGGCACTGACGCTCACCACCCGCTCCTGCGCCCCGGCGCTGGGAGCGGAGCGGCAGACGGTGATGCTCGCCTGGGTATTGCCCACGCCGGTCGGCTGGAAGTCGACCTTGGCGACGTTGGAAGTGACCTTGAACCCCGTCGGGGCCGCGGCGTGCTTCTGGATCACCGTCGAGCCGGAAATGACGATCCAGCCCTGCTCCCACCCGCCCGAGCCGCAACTGGTGCCGTTGCTCGACACGCATAGGCTGGTCACCGCATTGCGCTTGATCGCCTCGCTGCGCCCCATCGCCACGCCGGCCACAAGATCGTTGGCGCTGGATTTGAGCTTGCTGGCCAGCGTCGCGTCACTCATCGAAGGTACGGCGATACCGATCAGGATTGCCAGCACCGCCAGGCTGACCATCAGTTCAAGCAGGGTAAAACCGCTGTCCACATGCCGGGAAACTGCTTTCATGATGCCGCCCTCCTATCGCTCGATATCCCAGAACACCCAGGACTTCGGCCGGGTTCCGGACGTCGGCGGCACCGCTTCACAGCCCTGCAGCGAGGAGTCGGTGGCACACGTACCACCGCCGATGATGAAGGGCTTCTGCGTGCCGTCATCGAGCACCACGACACCGGCCACCGGCGAGGGCGGCAAGCCGCCGCCGGCAATCACCTGGAAGCGATCGCCGGTTGCCGAGGCGTTCAGGTAGTTGATGTTGTAATTGCGCGCAGTGCCGAGGCCGACGCAACTGGTCGTGGTCGCGACCTGCGGGGTGTGGGTACTGAAGATGATGGTATCGAACAGCAGCAACGCCGAAGTCACCACCTGTTCGGTCGATGCCAGGCCCAGGTACCAGCCCTTCGGGTGCGCAGCGAGGTCTGCGTCGCTGGGGTTGGCGGTGCTGGTGATGGCCAGCAGCGACGCATTGCAGATCACATTGGCGCCGCAGGTGGCGTTCTCGGACGTCAGCCAGGTCGACTCGGTGGGGTTGTCGCGCAGGGTGTAGAAGCGGTTCGCCACGCTGGCGGCCGAGGTGTAGCTGAGCAGCGGCTTCTCGCGGTCGCCGGAGCCGAGCAGGATGACGTACTGCCCATTGCTGACGGCGACCTCAGGGCCATAGAGGAACTTGCGGTTTGCCGTGCAGCTGGAAGCGGAATTGCAACCCAGCGCGGCAATCTTGGTGATGGTCCAGTTCGCCGGCGCGGTCGTTCCGATGGGCGAAACGGCGTCCACCCCGGAAATCCGGTAGACGTTGCCGCCCAGGTCGGCAGCATAGCCGTAGACCGCCAGGCCGCTGCTGTTGGTCACCATGGTTACGTCACCGACGACACCACGATCAGTCGTGAAGGTCTTCAGCGCAGCCCCGGTGTCGGCATCGATCATGTAGATCCGGTTGCCCTTGGAGGACGAGGTGCAGGTGTTCGGGTCGCCGTCCTCACAGGCGTCATAGCCACCGCCCATCGCCAGGATGGTCGAGACACCGCTGCCGTAGCCGGCTGCCGTGAAGGTGGTCGGTGTGGCCCAGGTCTGCCCGATGCCGCTGTAGTCGGTGGAGCAGCCGGTATCGTTGGTCAGGTTCGGGCAGCCTATCTTCCATTTCAGGCTGGGGCTGGCCAGCGTGCTGACATCGAAGGCATACAGCGCCCGACCACCACGGCGCATGGCCGCGTAGATCCAGGTGCTGGTGCCCTGCCGGACCGTGGTCACCGAGCCATCCATGCCGTAGGCCTTGGGCAGCGGTGTCGGCGACCCGGTCGTGTGACCGGGGAAGGCGATGGTGACGGTGTTGTCACGCAGCCGCTTGATGTTGGGGTAGAACTCCGGCGGCATGAACGACCAGATTTCGCTACCGGCCGGCACCGACCCGATGGCGGCGGTACGGTTGCCGTTGACTGCCCGCAGCAGGCCATCGTTGCCGCCGTAGTAGACCACCACCTGTGGCGAAGCCGCCGTCCCGTAATTGACCGCCGCCGGACGCGAATGCACCACGTCGCCATGCACCGACGAGCGTACTTCGGTCAGGTTGGCGTTGGTGTTCTCGTCCTGGCTGTCATCGCCCCGCGCCCAGTTGATCAGGGTGTCGCGTTCAGTGGTGTTCGCCGTGCCCAGCAGCCCGATGGCGGTACCGTTGGCGGTGTTGAAGTTGGTCAGGGTGGTGCAGGCGCTGGCGGCGCAGGTTTTCACCGTCCGCGTGCCGCCTTGGCGCAGGCGATAGGCCTGGGCGCCCTTCTCGACGATGTTGCCATCCGGATAGTTGGAAGCGTCGGCCCCGGTGACTGTGAGGCAGCCGCCCTGCGGCTTGAACGCCCAGTAGTTGTCGGTGGTGCTGGGCGTCCAGAAGCTGCGCGCGCATTCGGTGATGAATCCGGTACTGCTGTTGATGGCGCTTCTGTCGTCGGCATCCACTGTTTTCAGCGCGCCGCCGACCATGCCCAGCTTGTACTGCTTGAGGTTGCCGGGCCAGCGCGGGAAGGAATCGGTGTCAGGCCGGAACATGCCGACGAACACCTGGTTCAGGTAAGTGCTCTGGGTATTGACGCTGACCGGCAGCGTCACCGAGGCGAACACGCTGTTGGTGGCCTGGATCTCGGAGAAGATCGCGTTCAGCGCGTCAGCGATCTGAGTGCCGCTGGAAGTCACGTCGAAGTACTTGCCGCTACTGACGTTGGCCATGCTCTTGAGCAGCGCGGTCCAGCCAGGCCCCTGCCCTTGGGTATCCTTGTTGATGTCTACGGTGTAGGTGGTAATGGCGAGACTGCTCTTCTTCATGAAGCGCGCCCACTCGTCGGCCACGTTGTCCTGGGAGCCGCTGGGGGAAATCGGAATCGCGGTGGCATTGCCGCCGGCCGCGGTCAGTGCATCCGTTGCCTGCTTGATATCGTTGGTGTTGTCCTGCGCCGCACCGTTACTGATGTAGATGATGAAATTCTTCGCGCAGCCGGCGACGATGGGGCTGACGTAGGGTGAGCCATCCTTCGATGGCAAAGCGTTGCCAGCCAGGGCGTAGATGGCCTTGGAGGACGCGGTGCCCGAGACGTTGCCGACGTAGTCGGTCTTCACCTTCTTGTTGCCCGAATTGGGCGCGCTGGCCGAGTAATAGAGCCAGGCCTCCTCCATCGCCTTGCTGATCTTGCCCCCGTTGGACTTGTCCCCCCCAACGTCCAGGCTGTTTACCAGAGCCTGGTACTTGGGCTTGTTCGCCGTATCGAACAAGCGGATGGCAGCCCGCACATAGGCGCCGTCATCGCCCTTGTCGCCACCACCTGTCTCGGTGAACATCATCAGGCCGACACGAAACTTGTTCGCGGTCAGGCCGTTGATCACCGATACCAGCGCCGCCTTTTCATTATCGAATGGCGTGTTCCAGTTGGCGGTGTTGTCGAGAATGATCAACACGTTCGGCGCATCCGTCGAATTGGGCGGCGTACCGACAAACAGGTCGATATCCTCCGCCCAGGCCGCCACCGAGGTGAAGCACAGTACACAACAGGCGAGCGCGCGCCGGAAGATCATGAGACTGCCCTGAGTTTTCATCTTCATGCTCCACACACGGTCTGCTTCTGCGTATCGGTGAGCTGCACGCGCACGCCCGAGCGAACCTTCACCGCCGTCCCGGTCACGGCATCGGTCACGGTCGCGTTCAATTCCCAGACGGTGTTCCAGTCCTGGCTGCACATGCTCTGGGTCTGCTTGCCGCAGAGCGAAGACCCGGCTCCCTGTTTCGCGCTCAGGCAGATCGGGGTTGCCATCGACACCTGGTAGTCGGTGGTGCCGTCATTGTTGATGTCGACGTTGAGCTGTTCCGCCGTCGGTGCAGAGGTAAAGGCTGACCCCAGCACCCGCTCGATGCCGATGTTGGCGGAGGCGATCGCCTCGTTGCGGAACTGCATGTTGCCCACGGCCTTGAGATTGGTGCCGCTGAGGGTGTAGGAACTGCCCACCATCAGCATCAGCATCAGCAACATCACCAAGGTGACCACCAGGGTCGCGCCCTGCTGGCTTCTCATACTGCGGTGCGTCTTCATGGCGTCTGCCTCCGCCGGGATACGTTCACCAGCGTGGCGCTGGAAGTGAACAGGTGCCGTTTGTAGCCATCGGTGTAGGGGCCGAGGGTGGTCGAGCCGAGGGCATAGGTCTTGTCGGAGCTGTAGCCTGGTGTCGGGGAGCGGGTGCGCGCGACGACGTAGAGACGCGCCTCGACGACATTGACCAGTTGATCTGCGGTGCAGGAAGCCGAACCGCAGTGAATGAAGCTGCCGTCTGGGGAACCGTCCCCCCGATTGGTGGGCGAGGTCTTGGTACTGCTGTCAGCCCAGGACACGCCCTGGGCGTAGTTCACCGCTGCGCCGGAGTCACTGACGTTGTCGAGTCCCAGCTCGACCCGGAAGGACTCGATGCCCTCGATCAGCGGCACGGCCGCCTGCAGGCCATTAGTCGGCGTGGCCCCCCCGGAGGTATCGAACTGCGCGCGCATCAGGGTGGGAATGCCATCCCCGGCCGTCACGGCATAGGTGCGCACGTAATAGACGTTGGTGATGAACTTGCGGCGCTCGCCCAGGGTCGTGCAGTCGCGCTTGCGCAGGGTAAAACCGGTGGTCGCGAGCACAAACGGATTGGGGGTCGTAGGGCCGGCATCGGTGTCGCAGAAGGAGGCCTGGAAATACACCTTGCCGGCCGTCAGTGCCTCGCAGTTGCCAACGCCGGGCACGCAGTTCTCCGCATGGCGAATCACCACCACGTCGGAGTTCGCCGCCAGGTCAGAGATGATTCCCGAACAGCCGCTGGGCACCGCCGAGTAGGTCTGTACCACGATACCGACGGCATTGACCTTGTCGGCAGCGGTCCAGGTGGAGAAGTCCGAGCACACTGGCGCCAGGGCCGTCGGCACGTCGCCGGGAATACCGGTCACCGTCAGGTCATCGAACTGGGGAATGTATCCGTTCCAGAAGCCGGCATGGGCGAAGTCTTCCTGCATCAGCCCCACCGCGAACCGACCGTTTTCGATCAGGGCGTTGGTCTTGGCCATGTCGTCGTTGGTACGACTCAGGTTCAGGTAGAGCGACAGGACTCCCGCCATGATGATCAAGCCGATGGTCACGGCAACCATCAGCTCCACCAGCGTGAATCCGCGCTGCGCAGTAGCGCGGCTCATAGGGTGGCCACCCGCACGACGGTGGTCACCACGCGCCGGCACAGATCGTTGCTGCAACCGGAGCTGCCGTCATAGCTGCCCGTACCGCACGCCACGCTCGAGGGCGGCGCCGAAATGGGGCTCATTCCCTGCCAGGCAACCGTGATCATGTACTGATTGCTACCCAGCGACTGGATGCAGCCGCGCCCGCCCAGCATGGCGCCGGCCTTGACGTTGCCGCCACCGACCTCCGCTGCACCCTGCAGGCTGTTGCACCAGTCGGCGATATCCGCCTGCTGACGGGTGCCGGTAGTGGTCGAACAGGTCATGCCGGAGCCGACCGGCGAAGAGGCGCCAGTGACGTAGCTGGACGCATTGTTGGAATTGGCCGCCATCCGACTGGAAATGTCATTGAGCAACAGCAGCGCCTGCGCGCGCTGGTAGGACTCCATGTCCGACAACTGCATGCGCATCTGCAGCTTGGCCAGGCCAAGCAAGCCAAGGGAAATGATCAGGATGCTGATCAGCAGCTCGATCAAGGTCACACCGTTCTGGCGGGAGGTCATCATGACGATCACCACTTGGCGGACGGCGTCCTGGTGCCGTCGCTGCTGAGGGTCAGGTTGCCGTCGCTGGCCTGCGCGCCACTGGGGGTGAAGGTGATCGTGAAGGTGGGCGGAGTGCCGCTGCCCACGGTGATGTCGTAACCGTAGTTGGCGGACACCTCGCTGGGCAGCACGTAGCCGCCACCTTCCAGTGCGGATTTGCTGGCATAGGCGCGATTGGCCAACAGGAACTGCTGCTGGCGATTGGCGATATCCATCATCTGTGCCTGGGCCGCGGATCGCTTGCCCCGGATGACGTACTGCTGATAGCTGGGATAAGCAATTGCGGCCAGGATCGCCACTATCGCCGCCACCACCATCAACTCGATCAGGGTAAAACCACGGGAACTAACAGACATTATCAAGACTCTCTTTTCGGGTCCTTTTCAAAGACTCTATTAGTTAAATGGCGAATCGCCACCCCGCCGACGCGGTAATTCAATACCAGTCGTCGCAGACACGACGCTATATATACAAATAGCTAGCGAAAAAGTTGAACGAATCTTTAGCGCCAAAAAGCCAACACCCCAACAACCACGCGCATTAGAGCCAAACACAGCCTCAACGACAAGTGCCGAAAACCGTCCAGACAGGAATTAGAAAAGGAGCGCTCAAAGTATTCCCAGGCAAACTTCAAGAACAACAGTACCAATCATTAAATTCACATAAAAAAAGTGTGAAGAAAAAGTAAAAACCGCTACCTATATCGCTTTTAAAATTAACAACAAAGCCTGCTGATAACTTATTCAAAGAAGCAGCCATCCAACAACAGACGAGAAATTATTACATCTTCAGCCTATATTTATCCGGCTATTCATAAGCAAACTACCGAGTCAATTATTCTCGCGATGGCAATAGCCAGCGCCCCCGCTGCTCCTCAGGGTGAGGAAAATCCGCTCAAGCTCAATCGGCCAGCAGGGTGAAGGGGCAGCAAGTGACCTCAGCTCGTTCCTTGTCGCTCCTGCAGCGCCTGGACGAACGCCGCCAATGGCATTGGCCGGTCGAACAGATACCCCTGGAGCACCTCAACGCCGCGCAGGGCGAGATAGGCCCGCTGCTCCTCGGTTTCCACGCCCTCGGCGATGATCATCAGGTCGAGCTTGCCGCAGAGTTCGACGATGCTGTCGAGGACGTGCGAGGACAGCGCATCCACGCCGATCATCGCCACGAAGCTCTTGTCGATCTTCAGCGCATCCACCTTGAAGCGATGCAGGTAGGCCAGGCTCGAGTTGCCGGTGCCGAAGTCGTCGATGGCCAGCTTGACGCCCAGCCCATGGAGGTTGTCGAAAAGCTCGTCAGTCACTTCGCTGGACACGATCAGCTCACGCTCGGTCAGCTCCAGGGTGAGCTCGGGGCGATGGGGCAGGAAACGCGCCTGGAAGTCCCGGCAATCGTCGGACAGCCCCGACTCGGTGCAGTGCCGAGCGCTGATGTTGAAGCCCAGGTGGAAGCCCTGACCCAGCAGTTGCCCGTGCGGCGCCAGCCCATCTGCAACCTGGTGCATCAGTTCACGGGTCATCGCCACGATCAGCCCTGACCGCTCCGCCATGGGAATGAACAGATCAGGGCCGACCATGCCCTCGCGCGGGTGAATCCAGCGCATCAGCACTTCCGCGCCCACCCAGCGCCCATCCCGGGCATCCACCAGCGGTTGCAGGTAGGGCACGAATTCGCCAGCCAGCAGGGCCCTCTCCAGCTCCAGGCTCGGCGTGGCCGAACGCCCCCAGAGCCAGAAACAGACGAATCCGGAAATCCCGCCCAACATGAACATCAGTGTCACCAGGGGCAGCGAATCCTCGCGGATGTGCTGCCACTGCGCGCCGGCAGGGAAGCCACCGATCACCGAGTAGGGAAATCGCTCCGAGTGCTGGACGACCTGCCCCAGCGGCAGGGGGTTGGGCGAGCCGTCGCGAACGATGCCCGCCTCGTCCATCCATTGCCTGCCGACGTGCAGTTGCAGGTCGCTGCGCTGGTCGACCAGTTGCAGTGTATTGCTCAGGTAACGCCCGTCCACGGTCGCCAGGGCCGCATGAGGCCCTTCCGCGCGGCGCAGGATCAGCAGGGCGTAGTGCGGCGTCACCCGGTTGCCGGCCATCATGCGCAGGGTGCCGTCCACATAAAGAGTAGGATCGATGCGTTCGTCGAACTCACCGAAGAGCGAGGTGCAATAGATGTCGTCGTCGCGGGTCAGGTTGAGCGAACGGACGAATGGCACGACAGCGACCTGCTCCCTGAGCACCTGGGTGGCATCGTCGCAAGCCTCATCGTCATGCAGCAACGCTACCCGCGCCGCCGCCGTGGCATTGCTGAGCATCACGTCGAACAGGCGCACCGCCTCGTTCGAGGCGGTGCGAGCCTCGCTAGACAGGGCACGCAAGGTCTGCCAGTAGATGATCACGCTGCCCAGCAACAGCGGCAGCAGCGCCATGGAAAGGGAAAAGACCAGACGGGGCAAGAGCCTGCGCCGGGTGTAGGTGCGTAGCGGCATCCTTGTTCCTTGCTTGACGGCGCCGCGACCTGCGACGCATTGCCACTCCCCCGTGGGCAGCGGCGTGGTTTGAGCTTAGAACAGCCTCCGCCGTCGGGCGCTGCGCGGCGGAATCCGTATAATCCCGGCCCCATCCACCCTGATCGCCACAGAAGACGCTCATGCCCAAGCCGCAGCAGCTCCAGCCCGTGGGAAACTTCCCGCCCGCCACGCTCCTCCGTCGCCTTGCCGCGATGTTCTACGACTTCCTGCTCTGCGTGGCCCTGCTGATGGTCGTGACACTGATCTACCAGCAAGGCTTCCTGCGCCTGATCTATGGAAGCGAGAAGCTCCGGATGCTGGCCGACCAGGGCGCGCTGACCGGCGACCCGCTGCTCTCCAGCGTGCTGTTCATCAGCGTGTTCGCCTTCTTCGCGAAGTTCTGGACCCACAGCGGCCAGACCCTGGGCATGCAGGTCTGGGGCGTGCGCGTACAGAACGCCGACGGCACGCGCATCAGCCTGATGCAGGCGCTGCTGCGCTTCGTCATCGCCATCGGTTCGTGGGCCTGCGCCGGCCTCGGCTTCCTCTGGATGCTCTGGGACAAGGACAAGCGCACCTGGCAGGACCGCTACTCGGAAAGCGTGGTGATCCAGATTCCCAAGGCTGTGCGCAAGGCCACACAGGGCCGGGGCTGATCCTCGGGGGCACAAAAAAGCCGGCGATTGCCGGCTTTTTGCTTTTGCTCTCTGTAGGAGCGAGCTTGCTCGCGATACATCCCCACTCGGTGGCGAGAGGTTCGCGAGCAAGCTCGCTCCTACAGGGCTTATCCGGCTCGCTTCAACAACAGGGTGCCGAGGAAGGCACAGATCGCCGCCGGCACCAGCACCGCCAGCAGCGGCGGGAAGTTGAACACCTGGCTGGACGGGCCGAGCAGGTCCTGGGCGATGCGGAAGGTGAAGCCCACGAGCACGCCGGTGAACACGCGCTGACCGAGAGTCACGCTGCGCAGCGGGCCGAAAATGAACGAGATCGCCATCAGCACCAGGGCGGCCGTTACCAGCGGTTGCAGGATCTTGGTCCAGAACGCCAGCCAGTAGCGGTTCGAGCTCAGGCCCTGGTCCTGCAGGTAATGGATGTAGCCCCACAGGCCGGTGATCGACAGCGCTTCGGGCTCCATCACCACGGTGTTGAGCAACTGCGGGCTGAGCTGGATGTTCCAGGTCTCGCTCGCCGCGCTCACCACTTCACTGCGTTTTTCCGCGGCGTGCAGCACGCTGGTGGTCACGTCCTGCAGTTGCCACTGGTTGTTCTCGAACACGGCCTGGCGGGCGAAGCTCGCGGACTGCAGGCGGCGGTTGTCGTCGAAGTTGTAGCGGGTCACACCCAGCAGCACACCGTCCGGGCGCACCACGTTGATGTGGATGAACTCGTGGCCCTGGCGGTGCCACAGTCCCGACTTGGAGCTTTGCGAGCCGTTGCCGCTCTGGGCCAGGGCGCGGCCGCTCTGGGCGGCGGTTTCGGTGTAGGGAATCACGTACTCGCCGATCAGGATGCCGGCAAACATCAGCACCAGCATCGGCTTCATCACCGCCCAGACGATGCGCTGCAGCGATACACCGGCGGCGCGCATGATGGTCAGCTCGCTGTTGCTGGCCAGGGTACCCAGGCCCACCAGGCAGCCGATCAGCGCGGCCATCGGCAGCATGTCGTAGGCGCGGCTGGGCGCGGTCAGCAGGACGAACTTGAGCGCCTCGCCGAGGGTGTAGGTGTCGCTGATCTGCCCCAACTGGTCGACGAAGGCGAACAGCTCGGCCAGCCCGAGGATCACCCCGAGCACCGCGAGAATGGAAACGAAGACGGTCGTGCCGATGTAACGATCCAGCTTACGCATGCTTCAGCTCCCCGCCCGACTTCGCTCGCTTGGCGGCCAGCTTCAGACGCAGCGGCTCCCAGTACAGCAACAACAGGCCAATGGCCAGGAATATCCCGTGGATCCACCACAGGCCGAGAGCCATGGGGATCTTGCCCTTGTCGAGCATGCCGCGCCCGGCGATCAGCAGGGCCAGGTAGGCCATGTACAGCAGCACCGCCGGCAGCAGCTTGAGGAAGCGGCCCTGACGCGGGTTGACACGCGACAGCGGCACCGCCAGCACAGTCACCACGAACACCAACAGCGGGATGGACAGGCGCCACTGCAGCTCGGACTGCATGCGCGGGTCATCGCTGCCCAGCAGTTCGGAGGTGGGGATGGCGTCGCGGTCGTCGATCTCGCTGCTCACTTCCGGCTTGGGCAGAAGCGCGGCGTAGGTGTCGTACTTGATCTCGCGGTAATCGGCCTGGCCAGGCGTACCGTCGTAGCGGTAGCCATCCTTGAGGATCAGGTAGCGACTGCCGTCCGCGTGGATTTCCTGCACGCCGGTGGTGCCGACCAGTACCGAAGTGCCGCCGTCCTTGCCGTTGCGCGGGCGGTTCTTGTCGGAGATGAACACCCCGCCCAGCTCCGTCCGTTCGTTGGCCAGGGTTTCGGTATAGGTCACCCGCGTGCCGTCGCGCATCGACTGGAAGCGCCCCGGCGCCAAGGTGTCGAACTCGGTCATCGCGTCCTGCTTGTTCAGCAGCAGCTGCATCTGGGTGATGCCCTGGGGCGCCAGCCACAGGCTCAGCCACGCCACCAGCAGGGCGATGAACAGCGCCGGCGCCAAGGTGATGGCCAGCAGGCGCTGCTGGCTCATGCCGGTGGCGGTGAGCACGGTCATCTCGCTGTCCAGGTACAGGCGGCCATAGGCCAGCAGGATGCCGAGGAACAGCCCCAGCGGCAGGATCAGCTGCAGGAAGCCCGGCAGGCGCACGCCCATGATCATGAACAGCGAACCCGGATCGAGCAGGCCTTGGGCCGCCTGCGCCAGGTACTTGATGAAACGGCCGCTCATGATGATGACCAGCAGCACGGCGCTGACCGCGCTCATGGTGATCAACACTTCACGGGACAGGTAACGGAAGACAATCAAACCGGACACTCCAGGGTTGTCACGCTCAGGCGGCTACGCTCAAACTAGCCGCCGTGAAGCATTGCCGGGTGCGCGCGGACGCGACCCAGCGCAAATAGCCGGCATTATCCTGCGATTCGCCAGGCCTGTCACTGCGCAGTCCATCTTCATTCGCAGACCATTCTGCTCTTTGTCCCGGGGACACTCAGCCATGGAATTCCTTGTAAAAAGCGTACGTCCGGAAACTCTCAAGACCGCCACCCTGGTCATCGCCGTGGGCGAAGGCCGCAAGCTTGGCGCCACCGCCAAGGCCGTCGACGAAGCCACCGGCGGAGCCATCGCCAACCTGCTCAAGCGTGGCGATCTGGCAGGCAAGGTGGGCCAGACTCTACTACTGCAGGATTTACCCAACCTTAAGGCCGAGCGCGTCCTGCTGGTCGGCGCCGGCAAAGAGCGCGAACTCTCCGACCGCGCCTACCGCAAACTGGTTTCCGCCGTCCTCGGCAACCTGAAGAACCTGGGCGGCGGCGACGCCGTCCTGGCCCTGGGCGACCTGGCCGTGAAAGGCCGTAATGCCCATGGCAAGGCCCGCCTGCAGGTGGAAACCCTGGCCGACGGCACCTACGTCTTCGACCGATTCAAGAGCCAGAAGGCCGAAGCGCCGAAGCTGAAGAAAATCACCCTGCTCACCGACAAGGCCGATGCCGCCGCCGTCGAGCAGGGCGCCAAGGAAGCCCAGGCCATCGCCAACGGCATGGCCCTGACCCGCGACCTGGGCAATCTGCCGCCAAACCTCTGCCACCCGACCTTCCTCGGCGAGCAGGCCAAGGCGCTGGGCAAGGAATACAAGGGCCTGAAGGTCGAAGTGCTCGACGAGAAGAAACTGCGCGAACTGGGCATGGGCTCCTTCCTCGCTGTCGCCCAGGGCAGCGACCAGCCGCCACGCCTGATCGTGCTGCAATACAACGGCGCGAAGAAGAAGGACGAGGCCCCGCACGTCCTGGTCGGCAAGGGCATCACCTTCGACACCGGCGGCATCAGCCTCAAGCCAGGCCTGGGCATGGACGAGATGAAGTTCGACATGTGCGGCGCCGCCTCCGTGTTCGGCACCTTCCGCGCCGTGCTGGAGCTGCAACTGCCGATCAACCTGGTGGGTGTCATGGCCTGCGCCGAGAACATGCCCAGCGGCGGCGCCACCCGTCCGGGCGACATCGTCACCACCATGAGCGGCCAGACCGTCGAAATCCTCAACACCGACGCCGAAGGCCGCCTGGTGCTGTGCGACGCGCTGACCTATGTCGAGCGCTTCAAGCCGCAGTCCGTGGTGGACATTGCCACCCTCACCGGCGCCTGCATCGTCGCCCTGGGTTCCAACACCTCGGGCCTGATGGGCAACAACGACGCGCTGGTCAAGCAACTGCTCAAGGCCGGTGAAGTCGCCGACGACCGCGCCTGGCAACTGCCGCTGTTCGACGAGTACCAGGAGCAGCTGGACAGCCCGTTCGCCGACATCGCCAACATCGGCGGGCCGAAGGCCGGCACCATCACCGCCGGCTGCTTCCTGTCGCGCTTCGCCAAGAAGTTCCACTGGGCGCACCTGGACATCGCCGGCACCGCGTGGATCAGCGGCGGCAAGGACAAAGGCGCCACTGGCCGCCCGGTTCCGCTGCTGACCCAGTACCTGCTGGACCGCGCCAAGTAACGGAGTAGACAGAAATGTTTTTTGGAACCCAAAGCGTCGCGAGTGCCGCTCAGGCAAGGCGAAATCCTGCGCAAATGCGCAGTTTACGTTTTGTAAATGAGCAATTTGCGCAGGTTTTCAACGCAGCATGAGCAAACGCAGCAGCTTTGGGGCCAAAAAATGACGCGTGTGGATTTCTACGTCATACCCAGCGCCGATCCCGACGCACGCCTGACCATCGCCTGCCGCCTCGCCGAAAAGGCCTGGCGGCAAGGCATGCGCATCTTCGTGCTGTGCAGCGACGAGGCCCAGCGCGAAGCGCTGGATGCCCGGCTGTGGAACTTCCGGGGCGAAACCTTCATCCCACACAATGCGGTGGAAGAAGACGCCGACTCGCCGATCGTACTCGCCCTCGGCGAGCCGCCGGAGAGCCACCGGGACCTGCTGATCAACCTGACCCTGGCCATCCCCTCCTTCGTCGACCGCTTCAACCGGGTCGCCGAACTGGTGATCGAGGAACCAGCGATTCGTCAGGCCGCGCGGGAGAATTTCCGCCGCTACCGCGAGCAGGGCTA
Source organism: Pseudomonas sp. PVC-3-1 (assembly GCF_057444315.1). Classification (NCBI taxonomy): domain Bacteria; kingdom Pseudomonadati; phylum Pseudomonadota; class Gammaproteobacteria; order Pseudomonadales; family Pseudomonadaceae; genus Pseudomonas; species Pseudomonas sp. PVC-3-1. The sequence continues at coordinate 2,387,820 of NZ_CM172023.1, read as the reverse complement.
TCCTTTGCAGGATCACCGCCTGCCGCGCCCTTGAGAGCGTCTCTGCCAAGACCATGGACAACCGCAAGCCCCCGCACGACCCCGACCACCTGCTGGAAGACCTGAAGAAGATCCAGGACCTGCTGGACGAGTCGGGCGCCGAGCCGCCCCTGCTCACCGAATCCTTCGAGCCGGATAACATTCCGCTGCTCTCCGACGTCGTCACGCCCGCGCCGCAGGCGCCGGAGCCGGCCGTTGCGCAACCCGCCGCGCCGCAGGCATCGCCTGCAGCCAGCGAGCTGAACCGCCTGGACCTGGAGCTGCGCGCCGCGGCCCAACTGATCCTGCAGGACGTCCTCGACGACTTCGCCCCGCAGATCGAAGCCGAACTGCAGCGCCGCCTCGAAGCGCGCATGCAGCGCCTGCTGGCGCAGCGCAAGCCCTGACTGCCAAACCCGATCCCTCTCTGTAGGAACGAGGGAGCGCCAAGGCCTTGCTCGCGAAGCTTCATGCCCGAACCATCAGGCATCAGGCGGGTTCGCGAGCAAGCTCGCTCCTACAGCCCCTTTGGGCGCATGGCCATCCGCGCCGGTGGCCTGAGCGCCCCGCCTCCCGTTATACTCAGCGGTTTTCCGTCTAGCCTTATCAGGGTCCCGCCGCGCTCATGGACAAGACCTACCAGCCCCACGCCATCGAATCCCACTGGTACCCCCTGTGGGAGAAAGAGAACTACTTCGCCCCGCAAGGTTCCGGCGAGCCGTACACCATCATGATCCCGCCGCCGAACGTCACCGGCAGCCTGCACATGGGTCACGGCTTCAACAACGCCATCATGGACGCGCTGATCCGCTACCGCCGCATGCAGGGCCGCAACACCCTGTGGCAACCGGGCACCGACCACGCCGGCATCGCCACCCAGATGGTGGTGGAACGCCAACTGGCCGCGCAGGGCATCGCCCGTCATGACCTGGGCCGCGAGAAGTTCCTGGAGAAGGTCTGGGAGTGGAAGGACCAGTCCGGCGGCACCATCACCCGCCAGATTCGTCGCCTGGGTTCCTCCGTGGACTGGTCGCGCGAGCGCTTTACCATGGACGACGGCCTGTCCGAAGCGGTCAAGGAAGCCTTCGTGCGCCTGCACGAGGACGGCCTGATCTATCGCGGCAAGCGCCTGGTCAACTGGGACACCAAGTTCCACACCGCCATTTCCGACCTGGAAGTGGAGAACCACGACGAGAAGGGCCACCTCTGGCACCTGCGCTACCCGCTGGCCGACGGCAACAAGACCGCCGACGGCAAGGATCACCTGATCGTCGCTACTACCCGTCCGGAAACCATGCTGGGTGACAGCGCCGTCGCCGTGCACCCGGAAGACGAGCGTTACGCCGCCCTGATCGGCACCTTCATCGACCTGCCGCTGGTGGGCCGGCGCATCCCGATCATCGCCGACGACTACGTCGACCGCGAGTTCGGCACCGGCTGCGTGAAGATCACCCCGGCCCACGACTTCAACGACTATGAAGTCGGCAAGCGCCACAACCTGCCGCTGATCAACATCTTCGACAAGAACGCCGCCGTGCTCGGGACCGCCCAGGTGTTCCAGCTCGACGGCAGCGTCAACGCCGAGTTCGACTCCAGCCTGCCGGCCGCCTACGCCGGCCTCGACCGCTTCGTCGCGCGCAAGCAGATCGTCGCCGACTTCGAGGCCGCCGGCCTGCTCGAGAAGATCGACGACCACGCACTGAAAGTGCCCAAGGGCGACCGCTCCGGCACCGTCATCGAACCCTGGCTGACCGACCAGTGGTACGTCTCCACCAAGCCGCTGGCCGAACCCGCCATCGCCGCCGTGGAAGATGGCCGCATCCAGTTCGTGCCCAAGCAGTACGAGAACATGTACTTCAGCTGGATGCGCGACATCCAGGACTGGTGCATCAGCCGCCAGCTTTGGTGGGGCCACCGCATCCCGGCCTGGTACGACGACGCCGGCAACGTCTACGTCGGCCGCAACGAAGCCGAGGTGCGCGCCAAGCACAACCTGGGCGACGCCAACCTGCGTCAGGACGAAGACGTCCTCGATACCTGGTTCAGCTCGGGCCTGTGGACCTTCTCCACCCTCGGCTGGCCGGAACAGACCGAGTACCTGAAGACCTTCCACCCCACCGACGTGCTGGTGACCGGCTTCGACATCATCTTCTTCTGGGTTGCGCGCATGATCATGCTGACCATGCACCTGATCAAGAATGGCGATGGCACCGCGCAGATCCCGTTCAAGACCGTCTACGTCCACGGTCTGGTGCGCGATGGCCAGGGCCAGAAGATGTCCAAGTCCAAGGGCAACGTGCTCGACCCGCTGGACATTGTCGATGGCATTACCTTGGACGAGCTGCTGGAGAAACGCACCAGCGGCATGATGCAGCCCAAGCTCGCCGAGAAGATCGCCAAGCAGACCAAGGCCGAGTTCCCCGAAGGCATCGCCAGCTACGGCACCGACGCCCTGCGCTTCACCTTCTGCTCGCTGGCTTCCACCGGTCGTGACATCAAGTTCGACATGGGCCGCGTCGAGGGCTATCGCAACTTCTGCAACAAGCTGTGGAACGCTGCCAACTTCGTCATCGAGAACACCGATGGCAAGGACACCGGCGTGAATGGCGAGCCGGTCGAGCTGTCCTCGGTGGACCGCTGGATCATCTCCGCTCTGCAGCGCACCGAGATCGAAGTCGCCCGTCAGCTCGACGCCTTCCGCTTCGACCTCGCCACCCAGGCCCTCTACGAGTTCATCTGGGACGAGTACTGCGCCTGGTACCTGGAACTGGTCAAGCCGGTGCTGTGGGACGAAAACGCGCCGATCGAACGTCAGCGCGGCACCCGTCGCACCCTGGCGCGCGTGCTGGAAACCGCACTGCGCCTGGCGCACCCGTTCATGCCGTTCATCACCGAGGAAATCTGGCAGCGCATCAAGACCGCCGCTGGCAAGTCCGGTGACACCCTGATGCTGCAACCCTGGCCGATTGCCGACGAGGCGAAGATCGACGCGGCCGCCGAAGGCGACATCGAGTGGGTCAAGGCCCTGATGCTGGGCATCCGCCAGATCCGCGGCGAGATGAACATCTCCATGGCCAAGCGCATCGACCTGGTACTGAACAACGCATCGCCCGAAGACCACCGTCGCCTCGCCGACAACGAGCCGCTGCTGATGAAGCTGGCCAAGCTCGAGACCATCCGTGTGCTGGACGAAGGCGAAGAACCGCCGATGTCCGCCACCGCGCTGGTCGGTGATCTGCAGGTACTGGTACCGATGGCCGGCCTGATCGACAAGGCTGCCGAGATGGCGCGCCTGGACAAGGAAATCCAGCGCCTGGAAGGCGAAGTCAAACGCGTGGGCGGCAAGCTGTCCAACGAAGGCTTCGTCGCCAAGGCCCCGCCGGAAGTGATCGAGAAGGAACGCGCCAAGCTGGCTGAAGCCGAGCAGGCGGTGACCAACCTGATCCAGCAGCGCGAGAAGATCGCCAGCCTGTAAGTGCCACCACAAGGCCCGCCAATGCGGGCCTTGTGCTTTCCGCAGCCCTCTGTAGGAGCGAGCTTGCTCGCGAACCGCCCAGCTCCAGGCCTGTTCGCGAGCAAGCTCGCTCCTAGAGTCAGCTTCTAGTACACCGCCCCCACCGGATACACGTAGGCATTCACGTCATAGAACGGCGTGCGCTGGTAGAACCACTGCAGGCGCGCCTGGGCGTCCTTGGCGAAGGCCTTGTCGTCCTTGAGCTTCTTCTCGAACTCGGCCTTGAGCTTCGGATCCTCGGCGAGCATCTTGCGCGCCATCGGCTCCATCACGTACTCCTCCGGCTCCTCGGCCACCACCAGGGTCGAGTTGAAGAAGCCCCAGGACCAGAACGAGTCCGGGCTTTCCGCCGTCAGCAGGTTAATCGCCAGCACGCCCAGCGGCTGGTCGGTATCGATCACCACCGAGCCCGCCGGGTAGGTCTGCAATCTCTGGAACGGCTTGCCCACGCCGCTGACCAGCAGGTGCCCCTCGTAGCCGGGAATCTCGTTGGTGGCGGCGCGGTCAGGCTCGAAGCCGCCCGCCAGCTTGATGTCGTCCATGCGGTTCAGGGTCACCTCGATGGGCGTGGCCTTGTCCAGGGTCTTCATCTGGATTCCATGGGACTTCAGCCGAGCGATCACCTCGCTCCATTGCACCGGCACCACGAACTGCTTCGGCCGCTTCACCACCAGGTCCGGCACCGAGTTGTCGCTGATCGGCACGTTGAGTTGCTTGGGCTTGTTGCTCCAGACGATGGTCTTCTTGCCGGTGATCGGTGATTCCTCGTAGCGGTAGTCGCCGACGGTGAACGGCGTGTGCTGCTCCTTGCCAGGCTTCCAGGTGAGGATCACCTCCTTCTGCGCGGCCAGGCGCTCGCGGTCCTTGGCGATGGCCTGCTTGAGCGATTCGGCGTTGTCGCCGATCACCTGGAACATCGCCTTGAGCATCACATAGTTGCCCAGCACCTGGGTTTCATAAGGATGCAGCGCGTGCTGCTCGATGAGGATCGACGGCACGTTGCGGATGTCGCCGTATTGGTTGGAGAAACGCGCCAGGTCCGTGCGATAGGGGTAATAGCCTTTGGTCGGGTCCTGGTTGTCGTTGAAGCTGATGCACTCGTGGACCACATGGCCGTCGCTTTCCAGCTCCTTGTACACCGGCGGCCGCATGACCTTGTCCATCCACTCGCTGGAGGCCGGCGACCAGCCGTTGCCGTTGTGGCAATAGGAGCTGTCGTAGGGGTACATGGCGCCGTCGGTGGAATGGGTATCGACGAAGAAGCTCAGGTCGTACTGGTTGAACACTGAGGCGACGTTGCGGATTTCCGCGCTGTCGAGCTTGGTGAAGTCACGGTTGAGGTTGTAGTTCAGACCGTTGACCCGCCAGCCGGTGACCTCCGGGCCATTCTGGTTGATCCGCCCGTAGGGGCTGCGGCGCAGGTCGCCGTCGATGTTCACGGTGGGGATGAAGACGATGTTGATCTTGTCCAGCAACCCTGCCAGCGGCTTGTCGCCGGTGGTCATGTCGCGCAGCAGCATGAACATCGCATCCTTGCCGTTGGCTTCGCCGGGGTGGATTTCCGCTTCGACGAAAACGGTCGGCTTGCCGGATTTGTTCAGCCCCGCCGCGGACTTGTCCGCCTCGCGGCTGGCGGTGACCAATAGCATCGGCTCGCCGGTCGCGCTGTTCTCCGGCAAATCGCTCAAGGTAATGGCGCCGCCGGAGGCATCCGCCAGCTTCTGCAACCAGGCGCGGGTCTGGTGGTAATCGGAGGTTTCCTTGAAGCCGCTGGATTCGGCCAGGGTGATCAAAGGATTGTCGGACTTGGCGATGTACTTCGTGCTGGTGAGCTTCTGCTCGAACATCGCCGGGAGGATTCGGGTCTTGGCCGCGGCGCTGTAGCCGCTGTCATCGACATACCCCGGCGCCGAAGGCAGGGCGGCGTATAGGGGCAGGCTGGAGGTGGCGAACAGGCCGGCGAGTAGCGCTCGGGACGAAAGGGGGTACATGGGAGGGTCTCCTTCTGCAGCAAAACGTCCTGCGGACGCAGGTGCGTCCGTGCATCAACCATAGTCAACCCTGGGCAAATACCAGCGCGGTTCGTCGTCGCGCCCTGCGTCGCCGAGCGGCCCGGCTGCCCTGAATGGCCACCGGCGCCGCCTGTTGATGTCGGCAACAGCGACTCAGTGCAGCTGGATCCGCCACCATAGGCGTTCCAGCCAGGAGCGCTGACGCCTTGCCAGCGCCGCGGCCAGTCTGCGGCGCAGCCGACGATAGACCCCGTGGCTGCGACTGCCCGCCGCCTGCCGGCGCGCCAGTTCGAATTGCCCCTGCGCATGACGCGCATGCCCACTTTCGCGCGCCTCGCGATAGCCCTCCGCCAGGTGCCACAGGCAGGCGTAGTAAGGCCGCAGCGACTCCACGGGAATCGCCGCCAGGCCGCTGGCCAACGCGCCCAGGTCATCGCTGATCGCGTGATCGACAGTCAGCCACAACCGGGCCTCCAGGTTGCCGTCATCCAGGGCCAGGGCGCGTCGGGAGACTTCGCCCGCCTCCTCGTCCCTGCCCAGCTCGCGCAGGCCCAGGGAAAGGTTGTCCAGCGCCCAGGCCGGTGCGTCGTTGCGCTCGCGCCAGTCGCCCAGCATGCTGGTCAGGGTGTACCACTCGCCATGGTTGGAGAGCGCGTAGCTGGCATGGGACCAGATCCGCATGTCTCTTTTCATCGTTTCGCGCAGCAGGTAACAGGTGCTGCGCAGCACCGCACTATCAGCGGGGCGGTCGGCCAGCAGGCCCAACATCGCCACGGCGAGATTCCCCTGGCGGTCCTTGGGCAGCATGCGCTTGAACGCCCTCAGCAGGCCCCCCGGCACCAGCGCCCCAGCCTGGCGGCGCAGCCAGGCGCGAGCGGCGACCGTATTGGCGCTGCCCTGCTGCAGGCTTTGCTCAACCTCCTGCACCAGAACATGCTCGCGCGCGGCCCCCATCACGGCGTCTTCGGCCCGGCTCCAGACTTCCCCGACGTCCTCGTCACTCTGCGCGAGGCGTTTCAGGCCGTCGCGAAGGTGCGCGGCGAAACGGTCCTCGGCCACACCGAGGCGCACCATCCGCAGATCGAGGGCCGGCCCCGTCGTGTGGACGGCCATGGCGTGCAGCATTTCCTCGCAGGCGACAGTCGCCTGGCGATCCAGGCGCAGGTCGAACAGCTGGAACCAGGCGAACGGGTAGTTGGCGTCCAGTTCCAGGGCGCGCTCGAAGGAGGCCTCCGCCTGGGCAGGCTGCGCGGCGGCGACCAGCGCATGCCCCAGGAAGCCATGGGCCATCGCCAGTTGCGGGCGCAGTGCGACCATCTGCCGGGCGGCTTCGACATAAGGCGCGGCCTCGCCATCCTCGTCGTGATAGTCGGCCAGTTGGCGCCAGCCTTCGAAGAAGTTTTCCGCCCGCGCCAACAGTTGCCGCAGCGCGCCAACCGCCTCCCGGTTCCGCCCCGCGGCGCGCTGGGCGCGAGCGCGGTACAACTCGAACTCCACCGGCGCGTTGCCCTGCCAGGGCGGCCCATCGAGCCACTGGCCCACCTCCTCGAAGCGGCGCTGCTCGATCAGCCATTTCAGATAGCCCTCTCCCGCCGCCCAGCCGAAAGGCGCCAGGCGCAACGCTTCACGCAGGGCCGCGCCACGCTCGTCACCCTGGCTGAGTTCGGCCAAGGCCTGCCAGGCGGCCGGATCGCCGGCGCGCAGTTCCACCAGTTGCCTGGCCAGCGTGACGGCCGCTTCCGGCGTGCGCTCGCGCTCGTCCAGCTCTCGCAGCTGATTCCACGCCCACTGGTTATCCGGTTCTTCCTTCAGGGCCCTTTCCAGCGCCTCGCGCTGCTTGACGAAGCGCTCGACGCGCCCCAGCAGATATGCCTGCCAGACCCGCAAAGCAGTATTCTCCGGCTCGCGCAGCAGCGCACGCTTCAGCAGCGCCAGCCCCGGCGCCAGCTCGGCATCTTCCTCCAGCAGCGATTCCAGGTAGGTGCGAATGGCCGGAACCCAGACGAGGTTGATGGCGAAGCTCTTCTCCAGCACCTCGCGACACGCGGCAAAGTCCTTCGCGACAAGGTGCAGCTGGGCCAGCTCCAGGTAAAGGCGCGGCAGCAGAGGGAAGCGCTCGATGGCGCTGCTCAGCAGGGTGCTGGCGGCCTCCTGCTGGCCGCACGCGCGTTGCTGGATCGCGACCGCCAGCCAGGCTTGCCACAGGTCGGGGCGCTGCGCCAGCGCCTCCTGCAGCGTCTGCAGAACCGCCTCCGCTTCGAGCAGTGGCTGCGCGACGCGCTGGTAGCCCAGCAGGCCGTCACCAAAGGTCACCTGCCGCCTGAGCTGGTCGGCCACCAGGGTCAGCGCCTGCAGGCTTTCTTCCCGGCTGGCGGCCAGTTCCACTAGTGTCTCGATGGCGTAGTCGTTGTCTACCGAGCACTCCAGCGCCAGTCGCAGGTATTCCCGCGCCATCTCGCGCTCGCCGCGCCGCAGGCGCACGAAGGCCATGGTCGAGGCACCGTTGGACGAACGCGGTTCCAATCCAAGCGCGACCTCGGCCTGCTCCAGCGCCTCATCGCCGCGCGCCTGGTTGGCCAGGTTGACCGCCAGTTCACGCAGCGCCCAGGGATAGGCCGGGTTGATCGCCAGCAGATGGCGCAATGCGCGCTCCTTGTCGACCAGGGGCTCGCTCGAAAGCCATCCGTAGTGCATCTCCGCTACCCCGCAGTGATGGGGGTAACGGGCCACGAGGTCAGCCAGGTGCGCAAGTGCCGCCGCCCGTCCCTGGCGCTTCTGCAGCAGATCGGCGTACAGGCGTTGCAGGCCCAGGTTGAGCGGCTCCTGCTCGAGCGCCTCGCCCACCTCCTGCAAGGCCAGATCATGGTCGGCGCCACTGCGCTGCAGGTGCCAGGCGTGGGCGCGCACCCAGCGCCCGCGCTGGCAGCGCGACTCGGCCCGGCGCAGGCAGGCCTCGGCTTCCTCGAGCCGGCCGTAGCGCCCATAGGCGTCCGAGGCGTACAGCAGCAGTTCAGGGTCCTCGGGCAGTCGTGCGAGCCCCCGCTCCAGCAACGTGAACATCTCCTGCACGCGCTCCAGTTCATCGAGCAGTTGGCACAGACTGATCACCGGCCCGCTGTTGCGATTTCCCAGGCGTTCAGCCCGTTGCCGGAGGAATTCCAGCGCCACTTCGCCCTGGCGCAACCAGCGGCTGGAGCGGAAGAAGGCCAGCGCGTGGCCTTCATTGAACTCATCGAGGCAGGCGGCAACCCGATACAACTCGGTGGCCTCCTCCTGCCGGCCCTCGCCCCAGAGCAGCGAAGCAAGGCCCTGCCAGGCCGTCGCCAGCGTCGGATGACCATACAGGGCGCGCTGGAAAAGCGCCTGTGCCTGCGCCTGGCGGCTACCGTCCTCGGCGAGGAAATGCGCGTAGCGCACCAGCACCCAGACGTCCGCGCTGTGCTCCGCGATCTGCGAATACCACTCCTGCTGTTCCGCGCGGGTCGCCAGCTGCTCCAGCGACGACGCCTTGGACAACCTCAGGTTGGCGTCCTCGGGGAACATCCTCAGCAATTTTTCGGTGGCCGCCAGGCGGCCCGCCTCGCTGCCGTCGTACCCGGCCAGGGCTCGTTCGGCCTGTGCCGTCAGGCGGTCATCGGGCCAGTGCTGCAGCATCCTGGCGAGTCCTTCCCGCGCCTGTTCCCGATGATGCACTTCCAGGGCGCCGATCACGGCGTAATAGGCATCCCACTGCGCCGCGTCGGGAAGCTCCAAGCCCTCCAGCCGCGCTGCCTCGTCAGCCGGCAGCATCAGCATGCCGCGCGGACCGAAAGCCTTGCGTTCGGCAAAGAAGGATTCGGCGAGCAGTTCGTTGTAATCGCGTTGAGATGGATCGCGCAGCAACAAGGTGCCACGGGGGGCGTCGTAACCGATGACAGCCTGCAGGTGTCCGCTGCCGGTGGTCTGCGTGGTGAGAGTGAACGGGATGCCGCGGTCTATGAGCGCGACACAACTACCCCAGTCGACAGTGAACTCACGCGCCAGCCAGGCATTGCGCTCGGCCCAGTTGCGCTCCGCGAAATGTGGTGTGCCGTCGTAGCAAATCTCCTCCGCGACCTGCAGATGTTCGACACCTCGCCCCCAGAACCGGGCGATTGCGGTCAATGTCGCGGGGCCGCAGGTGACGTGGTGCTGCCGAACGAAAGATACCGGCAGCAGGCGACGCTGCCCCTGGGGCGCCCGCAGTTTTTCAGCGATCCCCTGGTAGAAGCCAGGGCCGGCCTGTTCGGCATAGTGCCGGCCGTTTTCGTAGTCGCCGCGCAGGCAGGCGATATCGCAGTAGCGCGCCGCATACCAGCGCTTGAGCCCTGCGTCGTTGAGGATGGCGCAGGCCTCGGCCCGCCGCAGGGTCTGCTCGGCCTCGTCGAGGCGCTGATGCTCGATCAGCCACCCGCCAAGCTGCGAGAGCAATGCCGCGCTCTGGGTTTCCCGGGCCGCGACCTGCAAGCGCGCCATAGCCTCGGCGTCGCGGCCCAGCAGCATCTCCATCGACGCGGCCTGTTGCCGGGCCGCCCGGTAATCGGGCCAGGTTTCCAGCACCCGCTCGCAGGCCTGCAACGCCTCGGCGAAGCGGTCCTCCTGTTCCAGGCAGTAAGCCTGCTCGACGTGCAACCAGGCTTGCCCCGGGCTCAGCTCCAGGGCGCGCTCCATGGTCTCGCGGGAGCGAGTGAAGTCGCGCAGATGTGCAGCCTGCAGCGCGATGAAAGACAGCCACTCCGCCTCTTCATCGGCGGTGCCGTGGAGCGGAGCCAGCTGATGGATCCAGCGCCAGACGAAATAGTGTCCGCGCCGCGACAACAGCTCTCGCCCATGCACCAGACAACCGGCATAGCTGCGTCGGTCGGCACGCCAGGCGCGCCAGGCGAAAACCCGTGCCAGCCGCTGCGCCCCCAGGTGCCGCAGCAGTCGCGAGGCCAGCGCCAGGGCCTGCGGCCCCCGCCACTCCTCCAGCGGCCCCAGCCTCAAGGCCTGCTCGTAGGCATCCTGAAATCTGCCGATGTCGCACAGCCGCTCGATGTGCGCGATGTCCGCGACGCTGCCCGCCGCGACGCAGGGTTCCAGATCGAATCCGTTCATTGACTACGCCCTCCCAGATGGCAGGAAGATAGTGCCGTGCCCTCGAAAGATCGACCAGTGTCTTTTTGCCGACAGCCAGGTTCGGCCCGCTGTGGCGCCATTCCTTGCCGGAATGACCTCCGGAAGAATCGTCGCTTGGAAGGCGCCGCTGCTTGGCTGAAGATCACCGGCACCCGTCCCCCCTCAAGCGAACAGCCATGCCAGACTCTCCAGCCCGCAACGGCGGCCAGATCCTCGTCGATGCCCTGCTGCACCACGCCACGGACACCGTCTACTGCATCCCCGGCGAAAGCTACCTCCCGGTTCTCGATGCCCTGCACGACGCCGCCGATATCCAGACCATCGTCACCCGCCACGAAGGCGCCGCCTCGAACATGGCCGATGCCTACGGCAAGCTCACCGGCAGGCCCGGCGTCTGCTTCGTTACCCGTGGGCCGGGCGCGACCCACGCGGCCAACGGCGTGCACACGGCGATGCAGGACTCGACGCCGATGATCCTTTTCATCGGCCAGGTGGAAAGCGCCTTCAAGGGCCGCGAGGCCTTCCAGGAGGTGGACTACCGGCAGATGTTCGGCGGCCTGGCCAAGTGGGCCACCGAGATCGATGACATCCGCCGCATCCCCGAAATCGTCGCCCGCGCCTTCCGCGTCGCCCAGTCCGGGCGGCCCGGCCCGGTGGTCATCGGGCTGCCGGAGGAAGTGCTGTTCGGCGCGGCACAAGTCGCTGATGTGCAGCCGACGCCGATTACCCGTGCCGCTCCGAGCGCCGACGCACTGGCCGAACTGCGCGAGCGCCTCGCCCGGGCAAAGCGCCCGCTGCTGATCGTTGGCGGCACCGGCTGGACCACCGAAGCCTGCCAACAGGTACGAGCCTTCGCCCGCGCCAACCATCTGCCGCTGGTGGCCTCGTTCCGCCGTCAGGACCTGATCGACAACCGCGACGAGCAGTACGCCGGCCAACTCGGCTTCGGCGCCTCGCCCAAGCTCAGCGCGCGCGTCCAGGAAGCCGACCTGTTGCTGGTGCTCGGCTCGCGCCTGAGTGAAACGCCCAGCGCCGGCTACACCCTCATCCAGAGCCCGCGCCCATTGCAGTCGATGATCCACGTCTACGCCGACGCCAGCGAACTGGGCCGCGTCTACCAGGCTGACCAGACCATCGAAGCCGGCATGCCGGAGATCGCCGCCGCCCTGGCCGATCTCGCGCCCCTCGCCGAAACACCGTGGGTCGAATGGACCGCCGCTGCCCGCGCCGATTACCTCAGCTACATCACCGCGCCGCAAAACGCAGAACCGCCGCAGGGCGTGGACCTGACGCATGTCGTCCAGTACCTGAACGAGACGTTGCCGGACGACGCCGTGATCAGTAACGGGGCCGGCAACTACGCCGTCTGGGTGCACCGTTTCTACCGCTATCGCTCGCCGCGCAGCCAGCTCGCGCCCACCAACGGCGCCATGGGCTACGGCTTCCCCGCCGCCATCGCCGCCAAGCTGCGCGATCCGCAGCGCAGCGTGGTGTGCTTCGCCGGCGACGGCTGTTTCATGATGTACCCGCAGGAACTGGCCACCGCCGTGCAATATGGCGCCGCGCTGACCGTCATCGTGGTCAACAACGGCATGCTCGGCACCATCCGCATGCACCAGGAGCGCGAGTACCCTGGCCGCATCAGTGCCACGCAACTGCGCAACCCCGACTTCGTCGCCCTCGCCCGCGCCTTCGGCGCCCATGGTGAACTGGTCGAACGCACCGAGGATTTCGCCGACGCCTTCCAGCGCGCCCAGGCCAGCGGCAAGCCGGCACTGATCGAGCTGCGTACCGATCCTCGGCAGATCACCCCGGTCGCACGGCTGCCCTGAGGACTTTTCGCTTCACACGCAGCAGCGCAGGCTTCGCTAAGCTGCACCGGGTCAAGGCATTGCGCCCGCGCCAGCGGGCACAATGGCGCCGAAAATCCGCTAGGGAAGCGCATGAGTCTGCAACTGATCTGGGTCCTCGCCCTGCTCGCCACCGCCGTCGGGCTGTTCGTCATCAACCGTCCGCGGATGGACGTGGTCGCCCTGCTGGTGATGGTCGCCCTGCCACTGTCCGGCATCCTCAGCGTGCAGGAATCGCTGGCCGGCTTCGCCGATCCCAACGTCATCCTGATCGCCGCGCTGTTCGTCATCGGCGAAGGCCTGGTGCGCACCGGCGTGGCCTACCGCATCGGCGAATGGCTGACCCGCCGGGCCGGCGCCAGCGAGACGCGCCTGCTGGTGCTGCTGATGCTCGCCGTGGCCGGCCTGGGCTCGGTGATGAGCTCCACCGGCGTGGTCGCCATCTTCATCCCCGTGGTGCTGAGCATCGCCGCGCGCCTGCACGTGTCGCCGCGCCGGCTGATGATGCCGCTGAGCTTCGCCGGGCTGATCAGCGGCATGCTCACCCTGGTCGCCACTGCACCCAACGTGGTTATCCACAGCGAGCTGGTGCGCGAAGGTTCGAAGGGCTTCGGCTTCTTCAGCTTCACGCCGTTCGGCCTGGTGGTGCTGGTGCTCGGCGTCGGCTACATGCTGGTGGCGCGGCGCTGGCTGGGTGATGACAGCGACGACGACAAACAGAGCGTCAAGCGCCGCACCCTCAGCGACCTGATCCGCGACTACCAGCTCGCCGGCCGCGAGCGCCGCCTGCGCATCCGTGCCGACTCGCAACTGGTGGGCATGAGCCTGGGCGACATCGAACTGCGCGCCCGCGCCGGCACCAACGTGGTCGCCATCGAGCGCATGGTGCACTTCCGCCTGAAGATCCTCAGCCCCAGCGCCAACATCGTGCTGCATGCCGGCGACGTGCTGCTGGTGGATATCTACGGCGACCGCAGCGACCTACTGGGCATGTACCACGAATTCGGCCTGGAGCCACTGAGCCTGCAGGGCGACTACTTCACCGAGCGCGCCCACGAGGTCGGCATGGCCGAAGTCACCCTGCCGCCGGAATCCGCGCTGCAGGGCAAGAGCGTGCTGGACCTGGAGTTCCGCAGCCAGTTCGGCCTCAACGTGGTCGGCCTGCGGCGCAACCGCGAAGCGCTGGTGGAAGGCCTGCTGGACGCCAAGCTGAAGGTCGGCGACACGCTGCTGGTGATCGGCGGCTGGAAGGAGATCCGCCAGTTGCAGGCGCGCGCCCGCGACTTCCTGGTGCTCAGCCTGCCCGCCGAGGTCGATGAGGCCGCCCCTGCCGCCAGCCAGGCGCCACACGCGCTGTTCAGCCTGGCGGTGATGGTGATCCTGATGGTCAGCGGGCTGGTGCCCAACGTCATGGCCGCACTGATCGCCTGCCTGCTGATGGGCGCGTTCCGCTGCATCGACATGGACAGTGCCTACCGCGCCATCCACTGGCAGAGCCTACTGCTGATCGTCGGCATGCTGCCCTTCGCTCTCGCCCTGCAGAAGACCGGCGGCATCACCCTGGCGGTCAATGGCCTGGTCGGCGCCCTCGGCGGCGCGGGAACCTATGCCATCCTTGCCAGCCTGTTCGTGCTGACGGCGGTGATCGGCCTGTTCATCTCCAACACCGCTACCGCCGTGCTCATGGCTCCGGTCGCCATCGCCACGGCCAAGGCCCTGGGGGCATCCCCGGAAGCCTTCGCGATGATCGTCGCGCTGGCCGCGTCGGCCGCGTTCATGACGCCGATCTCCTCGCCGGTGAACACCCTGGTGCTGGGGCCGGGGCGCTATCGCTTCGCCGATTTCGTCAAGGTTGGCGTACCCTTCACGATTCTGGTGATGATCGTCAGCGTTGTGCTGGTACCCTGGCTGCTGCCGCTGTAGCAGTCCACAAAGGAATGTCCCGATGGAAGTCAGCAAGACCAAAAGCAGTTTCTACCGTCGCCTGTACGTCGCCTGGCTGATCGACAGCGGCACCGCGACCAGCGTCCCGGCGCTGATGGAGGCCACCGGCATGCCCCGCCGCACTGCCCAGGACACCCTGGCCGCGCTGGCCGACCTGGATATCGACTGCGTCTTCGAACAGCACGACGGCGAGCGCAACAACGCAGGTCACTACCGCATCCGCGATTGGGGCGCCATCGATCCGCGCTGGATCGCCGCGCACCTGCCGAAGATCAAGGACATCCTGCAGTACCCCTGAGCCCGCCCGCATGCTTGCCGTCCCACCCGCCCTCTGGCGCATTCGTCGACTGATCCTGCTGCTGGCCTTCGCCGTGGTGCTGGTTCTGCTCTACCGCGCCAGCGGCCTGCACGAAGAGTTCAGCCTCGACTACCTGCGCAGCGAGCTGACCGACAACCGCCTGCACGGCCTGCTGCTGTTCGTCGGGCTGTTCGCCCTGGGCAACCTGCTGCACATCCCCGGCCTGCTGTTCCTCGCCGCCGCCGTGCTGGCCATGGGCAAACTCTGGGGCGGGCTGATCACCTATTGCGCGGCAGTGTTCTCCTGCGGCTTCACCTTCCTGGTCGTGCGTGCTGTCGGTGGCAACGGCCTGCGCCTGCTGAACAACAAGCTGACCCGCGCAGTGTTCAGCCATCTCGACCAGCGCCCCGCCAGCAGCGTGTTCCTGCTGCGTCACGCCTTCATCACTTCACCGACGCTGAACTACAGCCTGGCGCTCTCGGGCATCGGTTTCTGGCCCTACATGCTCGGCACCCTGCTCGGCCTGCCGATACCGCTGCTGCTCTGCTGCCTGCTGTTCGACCGACTGAGCAACGTGCTGCTCGGCTGAAGCGCCCATCTGTGGGAAAATCGTCCACCGCTTCCCTGCCCTGCGCGCCCCCATGTCGAAACCGCCAAAACCGTCAAAACGTCCCGCCGCGCCCGCGAAACCTGCCCAGGCGCTGCGCGATCCCGCTGCCAAGCGACCGAACCTGCTGCACCCGCGCAACCGCCACCAGGGCCACTACGATTTCCCGGCGCTGATCGAGGGCTGCCCGGAGCTGGGCCGTTTCGTCATCACCAACCCCTACGGCAAACCAAGCATCGACTTCGCCAACCCCGAAGCAGTGCGTGTGTTCAACCGCGCGCTGCTCAAGGCGCAATACGCTATCGGCCAGTGGGACATTCCCGCCGGCTTCCTCTGCCCACCGATCCCCGGTCGTGCGGATTACGTGCACTACCTCGCCGACCTGCTCGCCGAGGAAAACGGCGGCAGCGTGCCGCGCGGGCCGGATGTGCGCGTGCTGGACATCGGCGTCGGCGCCAACTGCATCTACCCGCTGATCGGCCACCGCGACTATGGCTGGCGCTTCCTCGGTTCGGACATCGAGCCGGCCGCCCTCGCCTCCGCCCACGCCATCGTCAACGGCAATCCGGGCCTGGCCGATGCCATCGAACTGCGCCAGCAGCACGATCCGAAGCACATCTTCCGCGGCCTGCTCGGTGCCGCTGAGCGCTTCGACGCAACCCTGTGCAACCCGCCCTTCCATGCCTCGCCCGAGGAAGCCAGCAGCGGCAGCCGGCGCAAATGGAAGAACCTCGGCAAGCTCGACCCGTCGCGCCAACTGCCCAAGCTGAACTTCGGCGGGCAGAGCAACGAGCTGTGGTGCGAAGGCGGCGAGATCGCCTTCCTGCGCAAGCTGGCGGCGGAGAGCGCCGAGGTCGGCCAGCAGGTGCGCTGGTTCAGCTCGCTGGTGTCCAAGGCCGGTAACCTCGACGACTTCCGCCGTGCGCTGAAAAAGGCCGGCGCCATTTCCATTCGCACCGTGGACATGGCCCAGGGGCAGAAACAGAGCCGCTTCGTCGCCTGGACCTTCCTCGAGCCGGAACACCGCCGAGCCCAACCGTAGGGCGCATAACGCGGCACGCGTTATGCGCCGTCGTCGAGAGCTGGGCGGATAAGCGCCGCTATCAGACTTCGGCTGCCATGGCCGGTATGCGCTCCCGGCCCAGCAGCAGGAACACCAGCCCGGCAACGAGGAAGGTCACGCCCGCGAGCAGTTGCAGCACTCGGCTGAACACCGCCACGTAATCACGGCGCAATTGCTCAGGCGCCAGCTGCGGCAGTTGCTCGACCACCGCCGCCAGGTTGCCGATGGCCAGCTGGTTGGCGCTCATCAGCCGATCCACCGTGGGCAACCCCAGCGGCTCCAGCTGCGCCGCGATCAAGGTCGCCAACAAGGCACCGACCACCGCGATGGCCACCGCATCGGCGGACACCCGCACCGTGTTGAAGATACCGGTGGCCATGCCCGCGCGTTCGCGCTCCACCACGCTCACCGCCAGCCCGTCCATCAACCCCCAGGGCAAGCCGATACCGATGCCGATTACCAGCAACGGCGCATCCGGCGCTATGCCCGCCTCCAGGCTGCGCGCCAGCCAGAGCAGCCCGCCCGCCACGATCAACAGCCCGATCGCCGACAGGCTGCCCGCACTGAAATGCTTCGCCAATAACGCCGCAACAAAGGGCACCACCAGCAGCGGCGCCGACAACGCCAGCATGGTCCAGCCTGCCTGGAGCGCGCCCTGCCCCTCGATACCGATGAAGCGCCCCGGCAGCAGCACGATCAAGACCACGTAGGCGAACGCCGGCGACGCACCCAGCAACTGCACGCCGACGAAGCGCCATTGGCTGAACAGCGACAGGTCCAGCAATGGGCGCTCCACACGCTGCTCGATGACGATGAACGCCGCCAGCAGCAGGGCGCTCGCCACCAGGGTGACAATGACCACAAGGCTACTCCAGCCCTGTTCCGGTGCCAGCAACAGACCGTAGGTAAACAGGCTGAGCGCAGCGGTAAAGCTCAGCGCTCCCGGCCAGTCGAGACCGCGCGCCTGCGGGTCTCGTGTCTCGCGGCAATGGCGCACCACCACCGGCACCGAAGCCAGCGCGCAAACCGCTGGCACCAGGAACACCCAGCGCCAGCCCGGCCCATCGGTGAGCCAGCCGGCGAGTAACGGGCCGAATGCAAGGCCGACGCCGAAGGTAGTGCCCAGCAGGCTGAACACCCGCGTGCGGATCGGTCCGTCGAACTCCTGTGCCAGCGCCGCCATGGCGGCGGCGAAGGCCGCCGAACCACCGGCGCCCTGCAACAGGCGCAGCACATCGATGGTCGCCACCGAACCGGCCAGAGGAATCGCCAGCGTAGTGACGCAGAACAGCGCCAGGCCGACCAGCCAGACACGCTTGCGCCCATACACGTCCGCCAGGCTGCCGGCCGCCATCATCGCCGCGCCGTAGGCCAGCACGTAACCGTTGACGATCCAGTTCAGCGCCACGGCCGAGCCGCCCAGTTCAAGGGCGATGGCTGGCAACACCACGGCAGGGCCGGTGAAGCAGAGAGGAATCAGCACCGCCGTCAGGCTGGCCGCCAGCAACAGCAGCCAGCGCGACGTGGCGGGCTGGTTTTCGGAAGTGTCGTGGGAAGGGTTCATGGTGGGTCCGCAATGATCCGAAGAAGACCCGCCGAACGCTACCCAACCCGGCATTGCGGAAAAACAGGCTAGGATTCCGAACAAAACGGACATCACTGTCCGCAATCGAAGGTTCGCGGCGCGGCACAATGGCCGCCCGCCCAAACGGACGCATGTACATGGACAGCCTCAACGGCCTTCGCGTATTCCTCCAGGTCGCCGAGACTCTGAGCTTCGCCCAGGCCGCGCGCCTGCTCGGCCTTTCCGCCTCGGCGGTGGGCAAGAGCATCGCCCGCCTGGAGGAACGCCTGGGCGTGCGCCTGTTCCATCGCAGCACACGCAGCCTCAGCCTCTCCAACGAAGGCCAACTGTTTCTCGAGCGTTGCCGGCGCATCCTCGACGAGCTGGAAGCAGCGGAGCAGGAACTGGCGCTGTCCACCCAGCAGGCTCGCGGCCGACTGAAGGTCAGCATGCCGCTGGTGGCCGGGCTGCTGCCCCAGGTGCTGCCGGAGTTCCTCCGCTGCTATCCGCGCATCCAGCTGGACATCGATTTCACCGACCGCCTGGTGGACGTCATCGACGAGGGCTTCGATCTCGTGGTGCGCGGCGGCGAGCTGCGCGACTCGCGTCTCAAGGCGCGCAAGCTGGGCGACTTCAGCCTGCTGCTGGTGGCCGCCCCGACCTACCTGCGCCAGTACGGTACGCCCCGGCGCCCGGCGGACCTCAACCAGCATCTGTGCCTGCACTACCGCTACCCCAGCAGCGGGCTGGTACAGCGCTGGCCGTTGAACCTCGCACCGGGCGAAACGGAACCGCGCCTCGACGGCGGGCTGATCTGCAATACCGCCGACATGCTGATCAACGTCGCCAGCCAGGGCATGGGCATCGCATGCCTGCCCGACTTTGCGGTGCGCAGCGCGCTGAGCGATGGCCGCCTGGTGCAGGTGCTGAGCGAACACACCACGCACCAGGGCAGTTTCCACGCCCTGTGGCCAGCGGGTCGGCGCATGCCGCTGAAGCTACGGGTGTTCCTCGACTTTCTCGACGACCGCCTGTTCGTCACCCGTTGAGGGTGGACTCACAGACCGATCAGCGGATGAACTGCTTGCTGATCTCGCGGAAGACTTCCGTGCCGGCGCGCTCCATCCATTCGAAGGCGACCATCTCCCGCGAGATAATCACCGCCCCGGCCTGACGCATGCGCTCCAGCGCCAGCGCCTTGTCCTGCGGACGACGCGAACCGACGGCCTCGTCCACCACATAGACCTGGCGATCCTCGGCGAGCAGCCCGAGCACCGTCTGCAACACACAGACGTGTGCTTCGGTGCCGCACACCACGAACTGCCGACTATCGCCGCCGGGCATCTGCAACAGCCCCGGATCGGCGACGGCGGAGAAGGCGATCTTCTCCAGCACCTCGCCTTCCGCCAGTTCGTCACGCAGCGTCGGCAGCGTCGGCCCGAGGCCCTTCGGATACTGCTCGGTGGCCAGCACCGAAACGCCCAGCCGCCGTGCGATGGCCAGCAGCCAGGCGCTGTGTTCCAGCACCGCCTCGTTGTCGTGGATGGCCGGGAACAGGCGCTCCTGGATGTCGATGATCAGCAGGCAGGAGGTTTGGGCGCGCATCAGCATGGAGAAATTCCTCGCAGGTCCAGCCCTGTTTTTTGGGCTCAGGAGCGTGCGCTGTCAACACGCGCGCGACGCATCTCATCAAAAAGGACGTCCGAGTAGACGGCCTGCGGCTGCTGCTGGCAGCGCTCCAGTACACCGGGCAAAGCAGCATCGAAGAGCTTGCCGACCTGGAGGTTCTTCTCGACATCCAGCTTGCCGCTGAGCTGAACGAGGAACAGCGCACCACTGGTCATGCGGAAGCTCGGCAGTTGATCCAGTGGACGATCCGGGTAGGCCTTGTGGAAATCGGCGTACTGGCTGCTGATCGCACTGCACGGCTGGGCGAGCAGGTCGCGAATCGTGTTCGCCAGCCCCACGCCAGGGTTCGCTTCGTTTTCGTCCGCGGATTTGTCCGCGCCCAGAATGGGCGTGCCGGCTTCGACCTGCTTGAAGTTGAAGGTCTTGATCACCTCCTGCGGCGCCGGATGGGTGGCAGTCGGCGTCCAGGGATCGAACCGCCACTGGGCCACGCGCTCGCGTACGGCATCGGCCAGCGCGGGATGGGTCGATTCGACGATCTGCACATTGGAAACCTCGCCGCTGGGCTCGATATCGAACGTGGTCTTCACCGAACCATCGATCCCAAGGGGCCGGAACTCCTGAGGATACTCCGGAGGAGCCATGTAACGTGCAACGAGCCGTGGCGCGTCGTCCTTCTTTGTGCTGCTGCATGCCGCCAATACTGCCAGCGCCAGCAGCAGACCGATGCGCGCGATACCCTTTGCTTTCTCCATGCGATCCAATCCTGAAGCTCCATTTTCATGAGGGGCGCGATGGTAGCGCTGCGCCACTTTCCCTCACAAGCTGCAGGCCCTCTTGGCAGGCGCCGCTCAAGCACGCACCCTATGCCGCCAGAACAACACAACAACGAGCCTGGGAGAGAAGGGAACATGGGCAAGAGCATCAGCATCGCCGCACGTGACGGCAGCGGCAGCTTCAGCGGTTATCTCGCGGTACCGGCCAGCGGGCACGGCCCCGGCGTGGTGATCGGCCAGGAGATCTTCGGCGTCAACGCCAACATGCGCAGCATCGCCGACAGCTATGCCGAGGAAGGCTACGTCGCCCTGGTGCCCGACCTGTTCTGGCGCCTGCAACCCAACCTCGAACTGGGCTACAGCGAGGCCGAATTCGGCCAGGCCATCGGCCTGTTCCAACGCTTCGACGTGGACAAGGGCGTAGACGACATTGCCGCTGCCATGGATGCCCTGCGCGCCCTCCCGGAAGTCGAGGATCGCGGCCTCGGCTACGTCGGCTTCTGCCTGGGCGGCAAGCTCGCCTACCTCACCGCCGCGCGCACCGACGCTGCATGCTCCGTGGGCTACTACGGCATGGGCATCGAACAGATGCTCGACGAGGCAGCGAACATCAAGGGCCGCCTGGTGCTGCACTTCGCCGAGCAGGACGTGTACTGCGACGCCAACGCCCGCGCGGCCATCGGCGAAGTCCTCGGCAAGCTGCCGAAGGCGGAAATCTACAGCTACCCCGGCGTCGACCATGCCTTCGCCCGCCCCAACGGCATGCACTTCGACAAGCCCGCCGCGCTGATGGCCCACGAGCGCAGCATCGGTGCGCTCAAACGCGAGATCGGCCCGGACTTCGACCTGTCGCAGCTGTGGGAAGACCACATCCACCACGAATTCGCCGCCCGCGACGTGCCCGCCACCATGGCGACGATGGTGGCCCAGCCCTACGTCAACCACATCCCCACCATGACCGGCGGCGTCGGCCAGGACGAACTGGCGCGCTTCTACCGCAACCACTTCGTCCACGGCAATCCGCCGGACATGAAGCTGGTGCCGATCTCCCGCACCGTCGGCGCGCTGCAGGTGGTGGACGAGTTCGTCATGTGCTTCACCCACACCAGCGAGATCGACTGGATGCTCCCCGGCGTGCCGCCCACTGGCAAGTACGTGGAGATCCCCATGCTCGGCGTGATCCGCTTCCGTGGTGACAAGCTGTGCCACGAACATATCTACTGGGACCAGGCCAGCGTACTGGTGCAGATCGGCCTGCTCGACCCCGCCGGGCTGCCGGTGGCCGGTGTGGAGACAGCGAAGAAGCTGCTCGACGAGGGCCTGGAATCGAACACCCTGATGAACAAGTGGAAGGACAGCGAAGGCCGCTGATCCTCCTCGATGAACCCAAGGAGCACCCGATGTACCCCATAGGGAAATGGACCTGCGCCGCGCTGCTGGTACTTGCCGGCAGCGCCGGCGCGGCGGAGCGCACCGCGCAACCCTGCGACGCTGCCACCCTGCAGACCCTGGCCGGGCTGCTCGGCCAGCAGGGCTGGCAGGCACCGCAGTCCGGAGCGACGACGCCCGTGGTGGCCGCTGCCTGCAAGCCCTGGCCGGACGATCCGACGCTGCAGGTAGTCGCCGTCGCCTACAGCGCGGCCGGCGACAAGGCCGAGCCGGGCGAGCGCAACCTGAACCTGCTGGTCGGCCAGCTCGATACCAGCAGCGGCAAGCTGGTGACGCGCAGCGACGACAGCATCGGCGAGGACGCCATGGTGGAAATCGACAGCTCCAGCCTGTGGCTCGACACCGCGCGCTATCGCCTGGCACCGGAGGTGCGCGGCTTCGGCCTGATCATCGGCAGCGTGGCACGCGGCGCAAGCTGTCCGGACGCCTGGTCCTATGACGACTTCAGCCTGTACGCGCCGCAGGGCGACAAGCTCAAGGAAGTGTTCCGCACCTACCTGCGGCAATGGACGACGCTGGAAGGCGTGGTCTGCGGCGGCACTGACAAGCTAGTCATCGAACGCTCGCAACTCACCCTGGCCATGGGCAAGGAAAGCCATCACGGCTATGCCGACCTGATCGTGACGTCGAAGGTCCAGCGCGAGCATGAAGGTGACGATGTCGGTACGCCGAAGACCGTACGCACCACCGTCAGCTACGACGGTACGCGCTATCCATTCGAGGAGTTCTCCACCTTCTGGCAGAGCCAGCCACAGCCGTAGGAGCGAGCGTGCTCGCGAACGATCCAGCCGGTGAGCCCGATATGACCCGGTTCGCGAGCAAGCTCGCTCCTACAAAAGACAAGGCCGCCCGGAGGCGGCCTTGTCTTTCTTGTCGTTGCAATCAGTGGCCGGTACTGTCCCCACGGCGGCTGGTCTCGAACAGGAACCAGGTGCGCTGCTCGGTCTCGTCGATCCAGTTCTCGATCAGGCTGGCGGTGGCGATGTCGTGGTACTCGTCGCATAGGTCATGGACTTCGCGCATGTAGGAGGTCAGCGATTTGTTGTCCTCCTGCAGTTCGGCCAGCATGTCCAGCGGCTGGACGAACTCGGCATCGTTGTCGAGGATGCGCTTCAGGCGCGAGATATGGCCGATGGAGCGGATGGTGTTGCCGCCGATCTTGCGGTTGCGCTCGGCAATCGCATCGGTCATCGCGAAGATTTCGGTGGCATGGTCG
Source organism: Pseudomonas sp. PVC-3-1 (assembly GCF_057444315.1). Lineage (NCBI taxonomy): Bacteria > Pseudomonadati > Pseudomonadota > Gammaproteobacteria > Pseudomonadales > Pseudomonadaceae > Pseudomonas > Pseudomonas sp. PVC-3-1. The sequence goes on along the minus strand of NZ_CM172023.1, from coordinate 2,364,744 downwards.
TCCAGCAGTAGGTGGTAGTCACGGAAGTGCGGACCACTTACGTGCCAGTGGAAGTTCTTGGTCTTCAGGTACAGCGCGAAGACATCCGCCAGCAGGCGATTGAGCGCAGCCGACAGATCGCGGGTGGCGTTCTTGCTCAGGTCCGACGGCGTGGCCAGTGCGGGGGCGCGGCGCGGCGCGGACTTGGCTGCGGCAGGTTTGGCCGCCGGTTTTGCGGCAGCGGGCTTGGCGGCTGCGGTCTTGGCAGCTGCGGGTTTGCTGGCAGCGGGCTTGGCTGCCGGCTTGGCAGCGGCAGGTTTTGCGGCAGGTTTGCTGGCCGCTTTCGCAGCCGGCTTCGCGGCGGGTTTGGCCGCTGCGGGTTTCTTCGGAGCCGATGCGGATTGCTTCATCACAAATCACCTCTACGAAAGATCACGATACCTGTGGATGCCGACCCAGGCGGGAGCGGCTGACTTACGCGGTCTTGAGCCTATCTCGCCTGACGTCGATTGCAAGTTGACCGCAGTACCGTACTCACGTTCCGACTGATGTGGATCAATCGTCGAGGGGCTTGCGGAAGAACACGACACGCTCGGTTTCGACGAAGCCCAGGGCGCGATGCAAGGCGTGGCTGACAGTGTTGTCCAGCGCCGCATCGGAGGCGAAATCCACACAGCCGCGTGCACTGCCCCAGGCCTGTACCGCGCGCACCAGAGCCCGCGCCATGCCTCGCCGGCGGGCGTCCTCACGCACATAGATGCCTTCGAGAAACAGCACGGGCGTCCCTTGCGTGCCATTCACGTAGTCGCTGCGCACCGCGGCTTCCGCGAGGCCCAGCGCCCTGCCCTTTTCATCTCGGGCCAACCACGCACCGAAGCGTTGCGGCTGCGCGAGAATGTCGCGCGCCTCCTCGAAGAACTCTTCCGCATGATCGCCTGGCCAGAGTTGCAGGCGCAGGTCGACCCAGTCGGCCAGATCGCTCGCGACGCAATGCAGTACCGACATGTCCATCAGGCTTTCTCCGGCTCGAAGCGCTCAGGGTTGAAACGGAAGCGCGCATCGAGCTGGCTGTAACCCATGCCAACGCCCTTGTGCACCTTGAGCTGCACCGGGATGCGCTCCTTCAGCGCCTCTACGTGGCTGATCACGCCGATGGTCTTGCCAGTGGCGTTGAGACTGTCGAGAGCATCCAGCGCGACCTCCAGGGTCTCGCCATCGAGGGTGCCGAAACCTTCGTCGAGGAACAGCGAATCGATGCTGGTCTTGTGGCTGACCAGATCGGACAGCGCCAGCGCCAGCGCCAGGCTGACCAGGAAGCTCTCGCCGCCCGACAGCGTCTTGCAGTCACGCGCGGTGTCGCCCTGCCAGGTATCCACCACTTCCAGTTCCAGCTCGCCGTCGCTGCGCCGCGCCAGCTGGTAGCGACCATGCAGCCGCTGTAGCTGACGGTTGGCAAGGTGCACCAGGTGATCGAGAGTCAGGCCCTGGGCGAAGCGTCGGTAGCGCGCGCCATCGGAGGCACCGATCAGGCTGTTGAGACGCTGCCAGAGGTCGTGCTCTTCCTCTTGCCGGGCGATTTCCGCGAATAGGCTCTGCTGGCTCGCGCGGCGATTGTCGTCGCCCTGCAACTGGGCGCGAATCTCGCCCTGGCGCTGGCCAAGCTCGCGCAGCTGCGTGGCGAGCGCCTGCAACTGCTGGTCGAGTTCTTCCAACGCATGCTCGCCGTGAGGCTCGGCCTGCAAGCGCTCGACATCCCGGGTCGCAGCCGCGCGCAAGGTAACGGCTTCGGTGATGGCCGTTTCCAGACGCTGGCGCAGCTGACTGAGTTCGGTGCGCTGGGCATCGTCCAATAGCGCAGCGAGGTAGGTCGCCTCATCGGCGAAGGGGCTCGCCGCCAGCGCCTGCTGCCAGCTCGCCAGATGCTCCGAAAGACGTGCCTGCTCCTGCTCCAGGCGCTCCACCAGCGATTGCTCGCGGCCCTGCAAGGCATCGGCTTGGCGTTGGGCGGCAGCCAGTTGTTCCTCGGCCTGCGCCAACGCCTGTTGCGGCGCCGCATGAATGAGCAGCGCCTGACGCGTATCAAAACCGGCAACCTGCCAGCGCTGCTGCCATTGCGCGGCGATCTGCTGCGCCGCACGAGCGGCCTGTTCGGCATCACGCTCGGCTGCTGCCAGTTCCTGGCTGCGCTGTTGGTCCTGCTGCCATTGCTGCCACTCTGCGGTGCGCTCGGCCAGCCATTGCTCGCCGTCTTCCGGCATATCGTAATCCAGCTCGCCCAGTGCGGCGGCCAGCGCCTGATCCTGCTGTTGCAGCTCTGCCCGCTGAGTGGCGAGTTGTTGCGCACGCTCTGCCTGGCGCTGGCGTTCGTGGGTCTGCTGCTGATCGAACAGCGCCAGTTGCTGAGCGGCCTCGGCATGGTCGCGTTCGGCGCGCTGGCGTTGCTGTTGCGCCTGCTCGAGCTGGGCCCGGTGTTCGTCCAGTGCCTTGAGTTGCTGCTGCAAGGCGGCCAGCGACGTCTCATGGCGTTCGCGCTCGGCGGCGAGCTGCTGGTCATTCTCCAGCGCAACGCCCTGAGCTTCACACTGCTGCCGCCACGCCTGCTGATGCTGCACCTGTGCGGCCAGGGCTTCGTCCAGCTGGCGCTGCCCCTGTTGCAGTTGCGCATCGATCTCGGCCAACTCACCACGCAGGGCAATGCCCTGGCTTTCCAGCTCGGCCAATTGCTGGCGCGCCCGCTCCAGCGCCGTCTGCGTGGAAGACACGTCCAGTGCCTGGTAAGCCGCAATAGCCGGGTGTTCCGGCGAGCCGCACAGCGGGCAGGCCTCACCGGGCTGCAACTGCGCGCGCAGATGCTCCAACTGGTGAATCCGCTGCTCCTGCTGCAGGAGCTTTTCCTTGTCGGCGACCTGCTGCTTGGTCGCCTGATAGCGCTCGCGCAGCGCGACGATGGCCGTGTCGCGCTCGGCCCTGCGCTGGCGCAACGAGTTCAGCTCCGGCTGCCAGCGCTCCAACTGTGCGGCGGTCTGGGCGCGGGTCTGGGCCAGTTGTTCCAGACGGTCGAGCCCACGGCTGTGCAGTTGCGCCTGTTGCAGACGTTCACGCAGGGCAGTTTCGGTGGCGCCGCCCAGCAACGCATCGAGCTGTTGCTGGTGCTGTTTCTCCTGCGTGCCAGCCGAATCGAATTGCTGCTGCATGAAGGCGACGTTGCCCTGCAGGGTCTGCCGCTGCGCCGTCGCGGCCTGCAGCGCCTGATCGGTCGCCTGCGCCTGCCGCTGCAGGTCGGCGATAGCCTGGGCAAGCCGCGAGCGCTGGGCAAACTGCGCGCGCCAACCACCGAGCAGTTCACCCAGCCTCGCTCGCTGCGGATGCTGCGCCAGGCGCGCCTGCAACGCCTGCCGCTGCTCGCTGACAGCCTTGTGCTCACTCGCGCGCGCCTCTTGCGCCTGTTGAGCATATTGGCTGGCCGCCCACAGAGCCTGGGCGACCTCATCACGGCTGGACGCCTGCTGTGTGCGGTTGTCCCCCAGCGCCGCGCGGACCTGTTCGACGCTCTCGTGACTGCCGCGCCAGGGCTGGTACAACGGCTGCAGGCGAGCGGCGGGCTCACTGTCCGCCAGGCGTTTGAGGTCAGGTTGTGCCTGTTCCAGCCCCTGTCGTGCGTCAGACTCTTTCACAGCAGCCTGCTCGACCTGCTGCTGCGCACGGGTCAGGTCTTCGCGCCAGCGACGCTGCGCCTGAACGGCCGCGTGCTGTGATTGCAGAGCGGTTTCCTGCACGGCGGCATCGCGGCCTTGCTGTTCCAGTTCGCCGCGCTGTTCAGTGCTGAGTAGTTCGAAGCCATCGGCACGGGCGCGCAACTGGTCCAGCACGCCACGCACTTCACGGGTTCGCTCGAATACGCGCTGGGAAATCAGTCCGTAGATTTCCGTGCCGGTGAGTTCCTCCAGCAGTTCCGCGCGCTGGTTGGCGTTGGCTTCGAGGAAGGCGGCAAAGCCACCCTGGGCCAGCAGCATGGATTTGGTGAAGCGCTCGAAGTCCAGGCCGGTAAGCGTCTCGGTCTGCTTGAGCTTGTCGTTGATCTTGTCGGTGAGGATCTGCCCCTCGCCGGTGGCGCGGTCGATGCGCACCAGCTCCACCTTCGGCGCCTGCAACGCACCGTCGGCCTTGTCACGGGCGCGGCGCTGGCTCCAGAAGGCTCGGTAAGGCTGGCCCTTCACCTCGAATTCCACCTCGGCGAGGCAATCGGCGGTATGCCGGGTCATCAGCTCGTTGCCGCTCTGCGACAGCACGCTCATGCGCGGCGTGCGGTGATACAGCGCCAGGCAGATGGCATCGAGCAGCGTGGTCTTGCCCGCCCCGGTCGGGCCGGTGATGGCGAACAGGCCGTTACCGGCGAAGGGCTCGGCAGTGAAGTCGATCTTCCATTCGCCCTTGAGCGAGTTGAGGTTCTTCAGGCGCAGGCTGAGGATTCTCACGGGCGCTCCTCCTGGAGGTCAGCAACGACCTGGCGGTAGAGCCCGGTCAGGCGCTCGCGCAGCGGCGCCTCCAGGTCCTCGGCATCGAGGCGTTGGCGAAACACGTCCTCCGGGCTGAGTTCGTCGAGGGTTTCCTTCGCCTCGCTGAACAACGCCGCCTGCGCGGTGCCGCGTTCGCGGCGGGTGCGCAGGACGATCACCGGCAGGTCTTCGCAGAGCTTTTCGACGCGCAGCTGGATGTCGGTCAAGTAGTCGTCGGTGTGCACCAGGACTTCCAGCCACACCGGTTGTTCCACGTTGCCTTCGCGAGCGACGCGGGCCAGTTCGGCGGGCAGTTCGGCGAGGCTGCCGGATACCGACTTCAGCGGCTGGAAGCGCGGCACCGGCAGCGCGGTGACGCTGCGCAGACCGCTGTCATCCAGGTCCACCAGCAGCACTTCCTTGCCCTGGGTCGCTTCGTCGAAGCTCAGCGCAATGGGCGAGCCGCAGTAGCGGATGTGTTCCAGGCCGCCGACCTTCTGCGGCCGGTGGATATGGCCCAGGGCGATGTAGTCCGCTGCCGGGAAGGCGCTGGTGGGGAAGGCCTCCAGGGTGCCGACGTAGATTTCCCGCACCGATTCGCTGGCGCTGGCGCCCACGGTGGTGAGATGTCCCGTGGCGATGATCGGCAAGTGTCGGCCGAGCGTTTCGCGCTGCGCCTCGGCGCGCTGGAACAGCTCGCGGTAGTGCGCCTGGATCGCCTGCTGCAAGGCCAGCTGCTTGTCCTGCGCACTCTGCCCGGCCTGACTGGTGAGCACGTCCCGTGGGCGGATGAAGGGGATCGCGCAGAGGATGGCGCCGGGCTGGCCGTCACGTTGCGGCAGCACCAGCAACTGGCGCTCGAGATCGGTGCCGACGGCGGCGATCACCTGAGTATCCAGGCAAGCCAGCAGGTCGCGGGATTCCTCCAGCATCGCCACCGAGTCGTGGTTTCCACCCAATACCACCAGGCGAGCGCCGGTATCGCGCAGCTCGACGATGAAGCGGTTGTACTGTTCGCGGGCGTAACTGGGCGGCGCACCGGTATCGAATATGTCACCGGCGATGATCACCGCATCCACGGCCTGCTCGCGCACCTGTTCGACCAGCCAGGCGCAGAACGCCTGGTGCTCGGCCTCGCGGCTCTTGCCCATGAAATGCTGGCCCAGGTGCCAGTCGGAGGTGTGGAGAATGCGCATGCCGTGATGTCCGCAGCCGTATTTCGAAGCCTCGGATGATAGCGGTTCAAGCTCCATCGGGGGCGGATTCGCCGGCCGCCCCCGCGCAGGCTGGCTATCTTTTCAGGACAGCACGTCGTCACAAGGACTCCCCATGCAACGCCTTCTGAACATGCTCAAGGACCTCGCCATTCTTGTTCGCGCCAACCTCTGGCTGGTGCCGGTGCTGGCCGCGCTGGTCGCCGCGGTCTTCTACTTCGTCGCTCCGCCTCCACCGATGAGTGCCACCCTGGCCACCGGCGCACCGGGTGGCGGCTACGCGGTATTTGGCCAGCGACTGAAGGAAGAGTTGGCCAAGCAGGGATTCGACCTGCAACTGGTGCGCACCTCTGGCTCGCGGGAGAACCTGGGCAAACTGCTGGATGGCAAGAGCGGCGTGGATGTCGCACTGGTGCAGAGCGGCCAGGAGCAGCAACTGGAACCCAAGCAGCGCGCCCAGCTGCAGACCCTTGGCGCGGTATTCCAGGAGCCGCTGTGGCTGTTCCAGCGCCGCGAGGCGAAGATCGACCGCCTCGCGGACCTGCTCGCCCTGCGTGTGGCCATCGGTGGCTCCGGCAGCGGCACCGAGGCCGTGACCGAGGCCATCCTCAAGGCCAACGAGATTCCCACCGATCCGCTGCCTGCCGGCTGGCAGGCGCGTGGCGGTAACGCGGTGGCCAATGAACTGCTGGCCGGCGAGCTGGATGCCGCCTTCTTCGTCGGCCCGGCAGAAAATCCGCTGGTGCAGCGCCTGGCAGCCAGCCCTGACCTGAAGCTTGCCGGCTTCCGTCGCGCCCACGCCTACGAGGCGCGGATTCCTTTCCTCAAGCGCGTGGACGTCAGCGAAGGTCTGCTGAACCTGTCGCAGAACGTGCCGGATCAGGACCTGGCCACCCTGGCGCCGGTCGCCACCCTGGTGGTCAACGGCGACTTTCACCCGGCGCTTACCCCGCTGATTCTCGAAGCCGCGCGCACGGTCATGAAGAGCGGCACCCTGCTCGACGCCGCTGGCGCCTTCCCCAGCGCCGAGCCGCGCACCCTGGCCCTGCAGGAAGACGCCGAGCGCTACTACAAGAGCGGGCCGCCGCTGCTGCAGCGCTTCCTGCCGTTCCGTATCGCCTCCCTGGCGGACCGCTACATCATCCTGCTGATTCCCTTTATCGCCATCCTCATCCCGCTGATGAAATCCATCGGTCCGCTGTACCGCTGGCGCATCCGCGCGCGCATCTACCGCTGGTATCGCTACCTGCGCGAGATCGACCGGCGCCTGGACGAGCGCACCGGCAGCGCCGAGCTGAGCACCGAGATCGAGCGCCTGGAACAGCTGGAGGCCGAGCTGGCCAAGGTCGAAGTGCCGCTGTCCTACTACAACGAGCTGTACGAGCTGCACCTGCACCTGAACTACGTGATCCGTCGCCTGCGCCAGCTGCGACGCAACCGGCGCGAGCGCGACGAGGGGCTGGTGCCGGCAGCGGACTGATCGGCGTCGCGCATCCCGCCGCCGGGTCGGGTAAACTCTGGCGTTTTCCAATCCGCCCGCCCCGCCGCCGCTTCGATGCGCGCGGCGTCGCCGGCACTGAACATCCGGGTCCGCCATGCCGATTCGCCACGCCATCGTCCACCTGATCGACAAGAAGCCCGACGGCAACCCCGCGACGCTGCACGCGCGCGACGCCGAGCTGGGCGACTCCCAGGCCATCGAAAACCTGATGGCCGATCTCAACGAGAGCTACAACGCCAAGCCGAACAAGGCCTGGGGCCTGTTCCAGGGCGAGTCCGGCGCGTACCCCTTCAGCGGCTGGCTGAGCGAGTACCTGGACAGCGGCAAGGACTTCGTCGCCTTCTCCAAGCAGGCGGTGGAGCACCTGAAGACGCTGATGGAAGAGTCCAACCTCTCCACTGGCGGCCACGTGCTGTTCTGCCATTACCAGCAGGGCATGACCGACTACCTGTCCATCGCCCTGCTGCACCACAGCGAAGGCGTGGCGGTGACCGACGCGCTGGAAGTGACCCCGTCGCGCCACCTGGACCTCGGCCAGCTGCACATGGCCGCGCGGATCAACATCTCCGAGTGGCAGAACAACAAGACGTCCAAGCAGTACATCTCGTTCATCAAGGGCAAGGGCGGCAAGAAGGTCTCCGACTACTTCCGCGACTTCATCGGCTGCACCGAGGGCGTCGATGGCCCGAGCGAGACCCGCACCCTGCTCAAGGCCTTCAGCGACTTCGTGGAAAGCGAAGACCTGCCCGAAGAACAGGCCCGCGAGAAGACCGACGTGCTGGTGGACTATGCCACCAGCCAGGCCAAGATCGGCGAGCCGATGGCCCTGGACGCGCTCTCCGAGCTGATGGACGACCAGGCGCCGCGCGCCTTCTACGACTACATCCGCAACAAGGACTATGGCCTGTCGCCGGAGATCCCGGCCGACAAGCGCACCCTCAACCAGTTCCGCCGCTTCACCGGCCGCGCCGAGGGGCTGTCGATCAGCTTCGAGGCGCACCTGCTGGGCAGCAAGGTGGAGTACGACGAGGCCCGCGACATGCTGATCATCCGTGGCCTGCCAACCCAGTTGCAGGACCAGCTCAAGCGGCGCAAGGACTGAGGTCCGTGCGCTGACAAAAAAGCCCGTCTCGTGATGGGCTTTTTTGTGCGTGACGATTGAGCGCTGGGCGGTTCGCGAGCAAGCTCGCTCCTACAGGCAGTCGGTCAGCACGGCGCGCTCGTTGTAGGAGCGAGCTTGCTCGCGAACCTGCCAACTTCCGACAAGCACTCCGCAGCCCGCGTGGTGCGGGTGCTACAGTCAAATCAGGCGCCTCTCGCTCGCGGTGGCCGCCATGTCCGCCTTGCACGCTTTCACTGTCGCTGCGTCGCCGCTCTCCGGGCATCCCCGGGTGGATCGCTCGTACCTGGCGCTGCTGTTGCTGCTCTGCACCCAACTCCTTTTCGCCGCCCCGGCACCCCAGGCGCTGACTCCCAATGTCGCGCGCTTCGTGCTGGCCAACGCCGAGTTCAGCGTGATGCACGAGATGGGGCATGTGCTGATCGCCGAGTACGATCTCCCGGTGCTGGGCCGCGAGGAGGACGCGGCGGACCAACTCGGCTTCATCCTGCTGTTTCACCTCTACGCCAGGCTGCCGCGCGACGAGGTGGATGCCCGCCTGCTGGACATCGCCGACTACTGGCGGCTGGAATGGCAGACGCCCAAGCCGCCGCCGGATCAGGTGCTGGCCTGGGACAGCCACCCGCTGGACGAGCAGCGCTACTACAACATCGCCTGCCTGCTCTACGGCAGCGACATGGCGCGGCTGGATTGGCTGCCGCCGCTTACCGGCCTGCCCTACGAGCGGGCCGTCTACTGCGACCAGGAGTTCCGCCAGGCGAGCAAGGCGCTGGAATGGATCCGGCATTCGCGGCGCACCGCGTCGATCCAGCACCACGCGGCGTGGCGCCTGACCTGGGATACACCGTCGGTGAACCGTGACGAGACCGAGCCGCTGATCGCGCTGCTACGCGACGGCGATCACCTGCAATTGATGGTCAACGAGGTGTTTCGCCTGTTTCGCCCGCCACGCCCGCTGAATCTGCGATTGGTCAGCTGCGGCGCTCCAGACGCCTGGTACAACAGCAACAGCGGGGAAATGGCGCTCTGCTACGAGCGCCTGCAACACTTCCGCGAGATGGCCGAGAACCTGCCGCGCCTGCGTACGCCGGTGACGCGGCAATGCCCTGGCCCGGCCGGACTCAGGCCGGGCGGATGCTGAAGCCGACGCGCGGGAAGTGCACGTGAACGGTGCCGGCGCGCGGGTCCTCGCGACGCAGGATCAGGCTTTCCAGTCCGGTATGGACCAGCTCGCCTTCTACCGGATCGCAGCCGTAGTCGGTGGCGGCGATCACCACGCGCTGGCCAGGCTTGAAGCCGTTGGGGTCGACGAAGTCTGCCTGCGGCAGCGCCGCCGGTTGGCTGTCGCGGGCCACGGCGATGGCCTCCTCGGCGCTCATTTCGCTGGGCGCACCGTGGCCGAAGCCCAGCACGCGGCCGAGCCAGGCGCTGACGGCCGGGTAGGCATCCACCAGCGGCGAGGTGACCGGCGTAGCCTTGACGAACCACAGGCAATGGGCCAGAGACAGGTCGGCCACCGAGGGCTCGCCGAACAGGAAGTCGCCTTCCTCGCGGGCCAGTTGTTCCTCGACACGGGCCATGAACGCCGGCCACTGGTGCTTGGCCTGCTCGGCGGAGAGCTTGCTGGCGGTGCCGCCGCTGAACAGCTGGCTGCGGTCGGCGACGAAGGCCTTGAGGAACTCCGGCGGCAACTTGCCAAAACGCATGGCGATGGATTCGGGCTGGAATACCAGGCTGACCGCATGCTGGAAGATCACCGAGTCGATCCACGAGGAGAAGCTGGCGACGGTGAACTCGTGGCCTTCGGGAAACAGTGCCGGCACGGCCTTTTCCTGATCCAGGCGGCGGGCGATCAGTGCGGTGTCGCAGTAGATGTCGGCGCCGACCTGGAGCACTGGGGTCTTGCGGTAGCCGCCGGTGAGAGGCATCAGGTCCGGCTTGGGCATCAGCGGCGGAATCATCACCGAGCGCCAGGACAGCTGCTTGAAGCCCAGCATCAGACGCGCCTTTTCGGCGAAGGGCGAAGTCGGGTAATGGTGCAGGATCAGCTCGGACATGGGTCGCTCCAGCGGCCGTAAAGTGGTCCGGCAGCTTAACCCGTGCTTCGCGCGAGTCCTACCTCATCCCTCGGATGGCACGACATCCACGGCGCTGATGGTGAAGGGGCTGGCCAGCACCAGGCGCTCCTTGGCCTTCTTGGTCAGCGCCTTGATCGCACGCTCGCGGCGCAGGGCATCACCCTTGCCGGGGCAGGCTTCGACGTAGACCAGCGCCTGGGCCGGGCTGGAATGGAAGAAGCGCGCGCCCTTGCCGGTGCGATGGGTTTCGAACCGGCGTTGCGCGTCGTCGCTGATACCGCAGTAGAGCGCGCCGTTCTCGGCGCGCACCAGGTAGACGAACCAGGGCTTGGGCTCGGCGGCCGTCACGACGCCCAGACCCGCGCCTGCATGCGGTCACAATAGGCAACCAGGCGCTCGTAGCTGCGCGCCATGTCGTTGAGCGGGGTTTCCAGGGTGCTGAGGATCAGGTTGGCCAGCACGCCGTAGGTGGCGGCGTCGGCGCTGCACGGCTGGGCCCCGCCGAAGTACGGCAGGTCGCCGAGCATACCGTCGAGGGCTTCGAGGTCGTCGCGGGCGAAGCTCAGCAGTTCTTCACGGCTGTGGCGCATCAGGCCACGGCCCTTGAGGTCGCCACGGATCTTGCGCTGCATGAACATACCCGCCGCCGGGCGCAGCGGTGCGGGAATGCTGCGGAACATCACGTCCTTCACCTGTCGGAAGCCCTGCTCGTCGAGCCAGCGGAAATACACCAGCAGAGGTACCAGGTGCTCGTCGCACAGCCGCGTGATCGAAACCGCCCAGCCACGGCCGCGGGCGTCGAGGCCGGCGTCCAGGTCGAATTCGTAGTACTGCTGCAGGGTGCGCATGATGAGCGCCGTGTCGGCGACGGGTTTGCCGTCCAGGGTAATGAACGGCAGCTTGCCCTTGGGCCCCTTACGCGGGTCCATCACATGCTTGACCTGGTACTCCAGCCCGGCCAGGCGGAGGAAGGTCTCCAGCTTCAGGCAGAAGGGGCTGACGTTGGGTACGTTGAAGGCGGGCGGGAACTGGAAAAGTGTGATCATGGCGGCGTCCGGCTCTCAGTCGCCTGTCATTTAAGCCTATCCAGCCGCCGCGGGCGAGCCCGAAAGCCCGCGATCAGGCCGCCGCCGCCCGTTGTGCGCGATACGCTGCGAGGCCTTTGGCGGCCTGCGCACGAATTGCCCTTTGCACCGGCGGTGCCCAGCCCAGCAGCGCTCCCTTGGTGCCGAGGGCCTGGCGCGACCATTTCCACAGGTCGAATCTGTCCTCATGCTGACAGATCAATCCGTCGCGAAAGTGGAAATGTGCCTGGATGTGATTAGTCACTTTCCGACCGGTCTGGGTGAAGGTGTAGGACGCCACCCAGCGTGCGGAACCTCGCGTCTCATCGGCCTCGACGCCTTCGTAGGTCAACGCGAAATCCTTAGCGCGAGCCGTGAGCATGCGCCACATATCGCCGGCTTCGGCGCCGCGCAGGTCGGTGAAGACCGGGTCGCTGAACAGCACGTCGGCGCTGTAGCAGGCAGCCATGGCCTCGCCGTCGCGGCGCTGAAAGGCCTGGTAGAAACGTTCGATCAGTTGTGCGTTGGCGTGGGCCATGGTTGGGCTCGAGTCAGGAGGAATGTGTGCAGTATCGGGATTGCAGCGACTGGACACGATTGGCAATATCGACAACATTATGATCGAAAGCGCCACACCTACCGCCAGCGCAAAGCGAGACGCCATGTTCAGGATAGCCCTGTTCGTCTGCCCGCAAACCCTGTGCTCCAGCCTTGGGCTGGCCATGGACAGTTTCCACCTCGCCAACCGTCTGGCCGGCGAGCGACGCTTCGAGGTGCTGCGGGTCAGTGCAGACGGTACGCCCGTGACGTTGCCCTTCGGGCTGGTGGAAGTGGAAGGCGGGCTCGATCTTGCTGCGCGCTGCGACCTGTTGCTGATCCCCGCCACCGGCGCGGACATCGACGCCACCTTCGCCGCCAACCAACCGCTGCTCGACTGGCTGCGCCGCGCACCTGACACCGTCCAGCTGGGCAGCCTGTGCAGCAGTGCCTTTCTGCTGGCCGAAGCCGGCGTGCTGGACGACCGCCGCGCGACTACGCACTGGGCGCTGGAAGCAGCATTCCGCGAGCGTTATCCCCAGGTCCGGCTGGACATCGATGCCCTGTGCACCGACGACAAGGGCCGGCTCTGCTCCGGTGGCGCCCAGGCCGGGCTGGACCTGTGCCTGTACCTGATCGAGCGGCACGCCGGGGCGGCGCTGGCGCGGCGCGCGGCGGCAACCCTGGTGTTCGAGCATGGGCGCGGCCGCCAGCGGCGCTTTACTCCGCTGCTGCCCGAGCCGCTGCCCGCTGGCTCGCCACTGGAGCCGCTGCTGGCGTGGCTGGAGGATAACTACGCGCAACCCTTCGATCTCGCCACGCTTGCGCAACGCGTGCACTGTTCCACGCGCACGCTGTTGCGGCGCTTTCGCGAGCAGGTGGGAATGTCGCCGAACGATTATGTGCAGCGCCTGCGCATCGCCTCGGCGCAGGAGGCGCTGGGTGATCCGGCGCGCTCGCTGGAGCGCATCGCAAGCGACGTGGGCTACGCCGATCGGGCGAGCTTCGCGCGGTTGTTCAAGCAGGTTTGCGGGGAGACACCGGGGGCTTTCCGCCAGCGCTTGCTGGGGCGGCAGGCTTAAGGTGAACCTGTAGGAGCGTGCTTGCTCGCGAACCATTTCCCGGCCACTCCAGCGCTGGGCGGTTCGCGAGCAAGCTCGCTCCTACAGGGTGAGGATCAGCATCGCAGGATGGATGGAGGGAATGGAGATTCCGCGATCAGTGGAACCACTCCATTGCCGTGCGCCATACGCACACGCCGACGAAGTAGGCCGAAGCCGCAAACCACAGGCCGAGCAGCCACGGCTGGTCGATCGGCTGCTGGAGGATCAGCAGCGCGCTGCTGAGCATCCAGACGAAGGTCACGGCGATGTTCAGCGGCATGAACTGACGCACGCGGAAAGGGTGCAGGAACTTCATGCGCGTCAGGGTCAGCGCGGCCAGCACCAGCACGGTGACGAAGCTCACCCAGGGGTGCAGGTCGAGCACGAAGAAGTAAACCGCCACCACGTTCCAGGCCGCCGGGAAGCCAACGAAGTAGTTGTCCTTGCTCTTCATGTTGACGTTGCAGAAGCAGAACAGCGAGGACACCAGGATCACCCCCACGGCAAGCAGCTCGGTATGCACCGGCAGCGGCACGTAGCGGTAGATGAAGATCGCGGGGATGAAGACGTAGGTGAGGTAGTCGATCACCAGGTCGAGCGTCGAGCCATCGAAGTGCGGCAGCACCGCCTTGACATCGAACTTGCGCGCCAGGGTGCCGTCCAGGCCGTCCACCAGCAGCGCCACGCCCAGCCACAGCAGGCAGGCCTGGGGCCTGTTGTCGACCAGCGCGAGGAGCGCAAGCAGCGCGAGGATGACACCGCTGGAGGTCACCGCATGGGCGCCCCAGGCCTTGGCTTTGCTGAGGTTCATTGGCGATAGGATCAGGTTCACGTCGGCTCTCTTCCTTTGGACGGCGGGTGCAGGGGAGCTACTTCAAACGGTAGCCCATCCCTGACGAACCACTGCACATGGGAACACCGATCCGACGGCCGAGTTCAGCCGGTTTGTCGCGATGCCGCCGGTGTGTGCGGTGGAGTTGGCAGCATACGCCGTTGCGGCGTGGGCTTGCTATCGGGGGGGACGAGCGTGACGAGGTCAGCCCCGTCACGTGAAAGATGGCGTGATGCCCTTGCAGGGGCGAGCGTGCTCGCGAGCCCGCCCAACGCTGTCGCGGCCGGAAACCCGTTCGCGAGCAAGCTCGCTCCTACGAAGAGCTATATCAATGCAGGATCTGGCTGAGGAACAACTTGGTCCGATCCGACTGCGGGTTGTCGAAGAACTGGTCCGGCGGCGCCTGTTCGACGATCTCCCCCTTGTCCATGAAGATCACCCGGTTCGCCACGGTGCGGGCGAAGCCCATCTCGTGGGTCACGCAGAGCATGGTCATGCCGCTCTGCGCCAGGCCGATCATGGTATCGAGCACTTCCTTGACCATTTCCGGGTCGAGTGCCGAGGTGGGCTCGTCGAACAGCATGATCTTCGGCTTCATGCACAGCGCGCGGGCAATCGCCACGCGCTGCTGCTGGCCGCCGGAGAGCTGGCCGGGGAACTTGTGCGCCTGCTCCGGGATGCGCACGCGCTCCAGGTAATGCATGGCGACTTCCTCGGCCTGGCGCTTGGGCATCTTGCGCACCCACATGGGCGCCAGGATGCAGTTCTGCAGCACGGTCAGGTGCGGGAACAGATTGAAGTGCTGGAACACCATGCCGACTTCGCTGCGGATCGCCTCGATCTGCTTGAGGTCGTTGGTCAGCTCGGTGCCGTCGACCACGATGCTGCCCTGCTGGTGCTCTTCCAGGCGGTTGATGCAGCGGATGGTGGTGGACTTGCCCGAGCCGGACGGCCCGCAGAGCACGATGCGCTCGCCCTGCTTGACCTCCAGGTTGATGTCCTTGAGCACGTGGAACTGGCCGTACCACTTGTTCACGCCCTTCATGGTGATCATCACGTGATCGCCGACGGCCGGCTGTGCGGTCTTTTGGGTGGCTTCAGACATGACGAATCGCTCCTAACGCTTGTGGCCGGTGTCCAGCTTGTGCTCCAGGTGCATGGAGTAGCGGGACATGCCGAAACAGAAAATCCAGTAGACGACCGCAGCGAACACGTAGCCTTCGGTGGCCATGCCCAGCCAGGCTGGGTCCGCGGTGGCGCGCTTGATGCTGTTGAGGAAGTCGAACAGGCCGATGATGATCACCAGGCTGGTGTCCTTGAACAGCGCGATAAAGGTGTTGACGATGCCGGGGATCACCAGCTTGAGCGCCTGCGGCAGGATCACCAGGCCCATGGTCCGCCAGTAGCCCAGGCCCATGGCCGCCGCGGCTTCGTACTGCCCCTTGGGGATGGCCTGCATGCCACCGCGCACCACCTCGGCGATATAGGCGGCCTCGAACAGCACCACCATCACCATGGCCCGCAGCAGCTTGTCGAGGTTCATGCCCTCGGGAAGGAACAGCGGCAGCATCACCGAGGACATGAACAGCACGGTGATCAGGGGCACGCCACGCCAGAACTCGATGGTGGTGACGCAGATGACCTTGATCGCCGGCATCTTCGAACGCCGCCCGAGCGCCAACAGGATGCCCAGCGGCATCGCCCCGCAGATGCCGACCGCAGCAATCACCACGGTGAGCATCAACCCGCCCCAGGAACTGGTCGGCACGGTTTCCAGGCCGAGGAAGCCGCCGTGCAGCAGCCAGTAGGCCACGATCGGCAGCGCCACGAGGAAGCCCAGGCCGTACTTCACCTTGTACGCAAAGCGCTTGAGGAACAGCGGCGCGGCACCGAACACAACGAACAGCACGGTGAGGTCCACGCGCCAGCGCAGTTCCTCGGGGTAGAAGCCGTACATGAACTGGCCGAAACGCGAGCCGATGAACACCCAGCAGGCGCCCTCGCGGGAGCAGTCGGCGCGGGTGGTGCCGGTCCAGTCGGCCTTGATGATCGCCCACTCCAGCAGCGGCGGCACGATCAGGTAGACCAGGTAGATGCCGACCAGCGTCAGCAGGGTGTTGAACCAGCTGGAGAACAGGTTGGCGCGCAGCCAGGCGAGCACGCCCACGCTCATCGCCGGTGGCGGCAGGTCGGGCTTGAAGGTATGCGTTGTCATAGTCTGCTTCCCCTACCGCTCGACCAGCGCGATGTGCTTGTTGTACCAGTTCATCAGCAGCGAAATGCTGATGCTGATGGCCAGGTACACGCTCATGGTGATGGCCATGGTTTCGATGGCCTGGCCGGTCTGGTTGAGTACCGTGCCGGCGAACAGCGAGACCATGTCCGGGTAGCCGATGGCGGCGGCCAGCGAGGAGTTCTTCGCCAGGTTCAGGTATTGGCTGGTCAGCGGTGGAATGATCACTCGCAGTGCCTGCGGGATGATCACCAGGCGCAACGTTTGCCCCGGGCGCAGGCCCAGCGATCCAGCGGCCTCGGTCTGCCCATGGCTGACCGCCTGGATGCCGGCGCGCACCGTCTCGCCGATGAAGGCGGCGGTATAGACCGACAGGGCGAGCACGATGGACACCAGCTCCGGAATCACCACCCAGCCGCCACGGAAGTTGAAGCCCTGCAGCACCGGCACGTCCCAGTGGAACGGCGCGCCAGCGACCAGCGACACCAGCCCCGGCAGCACGATCAGCAGCGCCAGGCCGCTGAGGAACACCGGGAAGGCCTTGCCGGTGGCATGTCGGCGGGCCTTGGCCCACTTCCAGATCACTACCCAGCCAACCAGCGCCAGGATCACCGCGACGATGAACGGGCCGAGGCCGTCGGCGGCGATCGGCGCGGGCATCTGCAGGCCGCGGTTGTTGACGAAGAACAGGTCGCCGAAGCTGATGCTCTGCCGCGGGCCCGGCAGCGGGCCGAGTACCGCGAAGTACCAGAAGAAGATCTGCAGCAGCGGCGGGATATTGCGGAAGGTCTCGATGTACAGGGTCGCCAGCTTGCGGATCAGCCAGTTGGGCGACAGCCGCGCCACACCGAGGATGAATCCCAGGATGGTGGCGAAGAAGATCCCCACCACTGTGACCAGCAGCGTGTTCAGCAAGCCGACCATGAACACCCGTCCGTAGGTGTCGCTTTCGCTGTAGTCGATCAGGTGCTGGGAGATGCCGAAGCCGGCACTGTGGTCAAGGAAACCAAAACCGGACTGGATGCCGCGATGGGCGAGGTTGGTCTGGGTGTTGTCGAAGAGAAACCAGCCGACCGCCACGACGAAGATGACGGCGATGACCTGGAATGCCCAGCCGCGCACGACGGGATCGTTGAGCGATACCCCCCGCGGGCGCTGGGCCTTGACGGAATTCTGCATGTAAGCCCTCTCGGAAGGCCGCCGGGCGACCACGGGGCTACGCCCGTGGCCGCCCGGAAGGCTTCACGTCGTTCGAAACAGTCCGGCGCCCACACTCCGGGCGCCGGAACGGGTCAGGTCAGCGCACCGGCGGTGCGTACTGCAGACCTCCCTTGTTCCACTGGGCGTTGAGGCCACGCTTGATCTTCAGCTCGCTACCGTCGCCGACGTTGCGGTCGAAGATCTCGCCGTAGTTACCCACTTGCTTGACGATCTGTACCGCCCAGTCCTTGGGCAGCTTGAGGTCCTTGCCATAGTCGCCCTCGGCGCCGAGCAGGCGCGCGACGTCGGGGTTCTTCGTGCTCTTGGCCTGTTCCTCGACGTTCTTCGAGTTGATGCCCAGCTCCTCGGCGTTGAGCATCGCGAAGAGCGTCCAGCGGGCGATGTCGAACCACTCCTCGTCACCCTGGCGCACGGCCGGGCCGAGGGGTTCCTTGGAGATCACCTCGGGCAGCACCACATAGTCGTCCGGCGCGGCCAGCTTGATGCGCTGGGCGTAGAGCTGCGACTGGTCGGAGGTCAGCACGTCGCAACGGCCGGACTCCAGTGACTTGGCGCTCTCGTCGGAGGTGTCGTAGGTGATGGGGGTGTACTTGAGGTTGTTGGAGCGGAAGTAGTCGGACAGGTTGAGCTCGGTGGTGGTGCCGGCCTGGATGCACACGGTGGCGCCGTCGAGTTCCTTGGCGCTGGAAACGCCGAGCTTCTTGTTCACCAGGAAGCCCTGGCCGTCGTAGTAGGTCACGCCGACGAAGTTCAGGCCCATGGCGCTGTCGCGGGAACTGGTCCAGGTGGTATTGCGCGAGAGGATGTCGATCTCGCCGGACTGCAGCGCGGTGAAGCGTTCCTTGGCGGTCAGCGGGCTGTACTTGACCTTGCTGGCGTCGCCGAACACGGCCGCCGCCACGGCGCGGCAGACGTCCACGTCGATGCCCTTGTACTGGCCCTTGGCGTCGGCATAGGAGAAGCCGGGAAGACCGTCACTGATACCGCACTGCACGTAGCCTTTCTTCTTCACAGCATCCAGGGTGGCGCCAGCATGCGCCAGGCCGCTGATACCGAACACGGCGGCGGTGGTCAGCACTGCCAGGGTGGATTTCACCATCTTCATCGATCTTCTCCGTTGCTTTTTTAGTGTTTTGGAGTCCCGGTTCCACCGCCGTACCCTTGTGAGGCACCAGCAAGACAACAAACGGGATGGAGACCTGAAAGTGAGTCTAGACGGCCTGCGAAAAATCCTTCGCCGAGCCGCGAACACACCTTCGAGCGCGCAGGTCTTGCGCGCTGGAACGGGTCATCAAGGGATCATTGCGTGAAGGCGAAGGCCCGCCGCGCCGGCTGTTGACCGCAGCCGGCGCGACAGGCCCTGAAGCAGCCCAAGGCTTTCGCGGCGCCACTTCCGGTACAGCTTTCCGGATGGGGTCGGTAGAGTGTTACCGGAAGTGGGGCCGCACAGCCTGCCAGTAGCGATAGCAAGGGGCGTACCAGCCGAGGAACGTTCGTGCAATTTCGTTCAGTCAAGTCCCACAAGTTATGGCCATGCGACATCTTCTTGCATCGCCCCTCCGCCCTTTCTCGCACGCAGCGCCCCTTCCTAGAGCGCCTGCCCCATCCTGGAGCCTCCATGACCCAGCCGCTGATCCTCGATCCGTCCCAACCTGCCGATTCCTGCGTCATTTGGTTGCACGGCCTGGGCGCCGACCGTTACGACTTCGAGCCGGTAGCACAGATGCTGCAACGCAGCTTCACCTCGACGCGCTTCATCCTGCCCCAGGCGCCGACCCGCCCGGTTACCGTGTTCAACGGCATGCCCGCGCCGAGCTGGTACGACATCCTCGCCATGGCCCCGGCACGCGCCATCGACGAAGCGCAGCTGGAAGCCTCGGCCGACAGCGTGATCGCACTGATCCAGGGGCAGATCGACCAGGGCGTCGCGGCCAAGCGCATCATCCTCGCCGGCTTCTCCCAGGGCGGCGCAGTAGTGCTGCACACCGGCTACCTGCGCTGGGACGGCGAACTGGGCGGCGTCATGGCGCTCTCCACCTATGGCCCGACATTCAGCGAAGGCATAAGCCTGCCGGCTACAAAAAGACAACTGTCCGCACTCTGCCTGCATGGCACTTTCGATGACGTGGTGCTGCCTGCCATGGGCCGCGCCGCGTACGACTTCCTGCAGGCCAACGAGGTGCCCGCCCAGTGGCGCACCTACCCGATGAGCCACGAAGTGAGCAACGAGGAGCTTGGCGATATCGGCGCCTGGCTGCGGGAGCGCCTGTGATCCCCTGACCCTGCGGAGAACAAGAAGAAGCATGAACGCCCCGATCAGCAGCCTGCGTGACGTCGAAGCCCTGGAACAGGTTCCGCTGCAAGACCGCGACCTGCCGCCCAACACCTATGAACTGCTGCGCCGCTCGGCGCAGCAGTTCGGCACGTCCACCGCCCTGAGCTTCCTGCTGCAGGGCTCGGCGGCCGAGGAGCCGATCCGGGTGAGCTACGCCGAGCTGTTTGCCCGCCTCACCCAGGCGGCCAACGCCTTCCACCGTCTCGGCGTGCGGCCTGGCAATTCGGTGTCGTTCCTGCTTCCCAACCTGCCGCAGACCCATTACGTGATCTGGGGCGGCGAAGCAGCGGGGATCGTCAATGCGATCAACCCGCTGCTCGATCCCGAGCACATCGCCGAGCTGGTGCGCGCCGCCGACTCCCGCGTGCTGGTGACACTGGCGCCGTTCCCCGGCACAGACCTGTGGGAAAAGGTCGCCGGCCTGCGCGACCACTTGCCCGACCTCAACGCCATCGTCACCGTCGACATCGCCAACCTGCTACCCGAACCGCAGCGCTCGGCGATCAAGACCGCCCGCGGCGCGCTGCCCGAGGGCGTGCTGGACTTCGACGAACTGCTCGCCCAGTGCCCGGACGACCACCTGGAAAGCGGCCGGGTGATCGGTCCGGACGAAGTCGCCTCCTACTTCCACACCGGCGGCACCACCGGCACGCCCAAGCTCGCACCGCACAGCCATTTCAACGAAGTGGCGATGGCCGAGATCATGGGCCTGAACGCCGACTACGACGGCCACGACGTGCTGCTCTGCGGCCTGCCGCTGTTCCACGTCAACGGTGTGATGGTTACCGGCCTCGCACCTTTCATGCGTGGCGGTGAAGTACTGCTGGCCGGCCCCCAGGGCTACCGCAACCCGACATTGATCCAGGACTTCTGGAAACTGGTGGAGCGCTACAAGGTCACCAGCTTCAGCGGCGTGCCGACCATCTACGCCGCCCTCCTGCAGGTGCCCAGCGAAGGCCGCGACCTCTCCAGCCTGCGCTTCGCCCTGTGCGGCGCGGCGCCGATGCCGGTGGAGCTGATCCGCCAGTTCGAGGCGAAGACGGGCCTTGCGATCATCGAAGGCTATGGCATGACCGAAGGCACCTGCGGCACCAGCTGCAACCCGCGCGGCGGTGAGCGGCGGCCCGGTTCCATCGGCCTGCGCCTGCCCTACTGCGAACTGAAATCGGTGATCCTCGACGGTGAAGGCCGGTACCTGCGCGATGCTGCCGTGGACGAGATCGGCAACATCTGCCTGCGCGGTCCCACCGTGTTCAAGGGTTACCTGCAGGCCAGCAAGAACAAGGACATCTGGGTCGACGGCGACTGGTTCAACACTGGCGACCTGGGTCGCATCGACGCCGACGGCTACATCTGGCTCACCGGCCGCAGCAAGGACCTGATCATCCGCGGCGGCCACAACATCGATCCGCAGATGATCGAGGAAGCCCTGCATCGCCACCCTGCCGTGGCCATGGCCGCCGCCGTGGGCAAGCCGTGCCTGAAGGCCGGCGAGCTGCCGGTGGTGTACATCCAGCTCAAGCCCGGCATGCAGGCGAGCGAGGCGGAGCTGCTGGAGCACGCCGCCCGCCATGTCCCCGAGCGCGCGGCGGTGCCCAAGGACGTCTGGCTGCTGGACGCCATCCCGGTCACCGCAGTGGGCAAGACCTTCAAGCCGGCGCTGCGCCTGGATGCCATTCGTCGCGTGCTCGAGGACGAGACCCGGCACCTGTCCCCGGCGCCACGCATCGAAGTGATCGCCGATGACCGCTTTGGCCAGAAAGCCCGCCTGTTCGTCGGCGGCCTCGATCTGGACTCGCGCGCTGCACTGGCCGACCGTCTGGGCGGCTATGCAGTGCATGTGGAGCTGCTGGAAAGCTGATGAAACACCCGGCCGACCGCCGGTCGGCCGGGTGTGGCTGCGAATTGCCAGTAATCAAATCTGACTAATACTGATGTCTCAATGTGCGAAGAGGACTACAGGGAGAGTCAGTCGTGCACATCACCAGCCATCACCCGTCCTCCGCTGCGTCATGAAAGCCGCGCAGTGGAACGAGGACATTCGCCAGCTCCAGCATCTGCGCCTGTTCCAGAACGTGGCCGCGGCTCACCTGCAGCAGTTGCTCAAGGATTTCTGCGCCTGCGAACTGGAGCGCGGGGAAATCCTGCTGTCGCCGTTCAACCGCAATCACTTCCTTTATATGGTTCTCTCCGGGCACCTGACGGTGTACCTGGGTTCGCTGGACAACCAGCCGGTGAGTACCCTGCATCCGGGGGACTGCGCCGGCGAGATCAGCTTCATCGACAGCGACCACCCTTCGGCATACGTCGTCGCCAGCGAACCGACCACCGTGCTGCGCCTGCACCGCGAGGCGCTGATCGGCCTGTTCGAGCACTCCCCGCAAGTCATGCAGAATCTCCTCACGGTCCTGTGCGAGCGGGTGCGCGAGGGTAACCGGATCATTCTCGACACCGAGCAGAACGCCAACATCGACACCCTCACCGGGCTGTTCAACCGACGTTGGCTGGAGCACATCTACGATCGCGAAAGCACGCGCTGCGCGTTCAATGAACAGCCCATGTGCATGCTCATGCTCGATGTCGACCACTTCAAGAACTACAACGACGAACACGGCCACCTGGCCGGCGACTATGCGCTGTGCCTGGTTGCCCACACCCTGCGCAGCCAGCTGCGGCCCAAGGACAGCATGGCACGCTACGGTGGAGAGGAGTTCGTCATCCTCCTGCCGGAGATCGCCATCGACGAAGCCCGGCGCATTGGCAATCGCCTGCGCCAGAGCCTGGAGCAGATCGCCTCCTTCTATTCGCCGGTGGGCGTGTTGCCCGGCGTTACCGTCTCCCTCGGCCTGGCCGAGATGGACATCCAGGAAAACCTGCCGAGCCTGATCCTGCGCGCCGACGGTGCTCTCTACCAGGCCAAGCAGAAGGGCCGCAACTGCCTCTGCGGCTGACCTCCCGCTGCACTTTCCCGTCTGTTAGATTCCATCCCGGCAAAACTCGAATAACAACAAAGCTGGGAAGCTGACATGCGCAAGCTGCTGATCGTTCTGCTCGTCCTGCTGGCCGTTGGCCTGGGAATCTTCTTCAACCTGCCGGGCTACATGGACCGGAAGATGAATACCGTGGCCAGCCCGCCGCCCTACCCTGCCTCCCCCGAGGCCCAGGCGCTGCACCAGAGCCTGTTCGTCGCCGACCTGCATGACGACGCCCTGCTCTGGGATCGCAACCTGCTTGACCGCCACAACCACGGCCACACCGACCTGCCGCGCCTGATCGAGGGCAATGTCGGCCTGCAGGTGTTCTCCACCGTCACCAAGACCCCGCGCGGCCTGAACTACGAGAGCAACAGCGCCGACAGCGACAACATCACCCCGCTGATCATCGCCCAGCGCTGGCCGGCGCGGACCTGGAACAGCCTGCTGGAGCGCGCCCTCTATCAAGGCGAGTTGCTGGACAAGGCCGCCGCCGACAGCCAGGGCAAGCTCACCCTGATCCGCAGCCGCGAGGACCTCACCCGCTACCTCGCCGCCTGGCAGAAAGACCCGAAACAACTCGCCGGCGTGCTGGCCACCGAAGGCCTGCACCCGCTCGAAGGCAAGCTGGAAAACATCGACCGCATGTACGACGCGGGCTTCCGCATCATGGGCCTGACCCACTTCTTCGATAACGAGGTCGGCGGCTCCGCCCATGGCCTGAAGAAGGGTGGCCTGACCGAGTTCGGCCGCCAGGTCATCCCGCGCCTGGAAGACAAGAAGATGCTGATCGACCTGGCCCACGCCTCGCGCCCGCTGATCGACGACGTGCTGGCCATCGCCAGGCGCCCGGTGATCGTTTCCCATACCGGCGTCGCCGGCACCTGCCCCGGCCCGCGCAACCTGACTGACGCCCATCTGCGCGGCATCGCCAATACCGGCGGTGTAATCGGCATCGGTTACTGGGACGGCGCAGTCTGCGAAACGTCGGTGAGCGCCATCGTCAAGGCCATGCGCTACGCCGCCGACAAGGTGGGCGTCGAACACATCGCGCTGGGTTCGGACTTCGACGGTGCAGTGAATGCCCCCTTCGACACCACAGGACTGGCGCAACTGACCCAGGGCCTGGCGAAGGCCGGTTTCAGCGACCAGGACATCGCTGCGATCATGGGTGGCAACGTGCGCCGCCTGCTGCTGGAGAACCTTCCGTAGCCCAAGTCAATGGGCAGGATGCCCGCGGCACTTCGCCCTGCGGGCATCTTGCATTACACTGGCGGCCGTTCATTCCTTAACCAACACGAGACAGCCGTGCTCAAAGCACTCAAGAAAATCTTCAGCAAGGGCGACGGCGAGCAACCCGTAGCCACGCCAGCGGCCCCCGCTCCCGCCGCAGAAAAGCCCGCCCAGAGCGGTGAGAAACGTCCGCGCAAACCGCGTAGCCCGCGCCCGCCCCGCGAAGCGGCCGATACAGCCGATGCAGCCGAGAAGTCGGCCCGCGGCCCGAAGAGCGACAAACCCCGCGCCGAGCGTTCCGACAAAGGTGAACGCGGCGAGAAACGCGAGCACGCTCCGAAGCACGAGCATGCCAAGGCCGAAGGCACCGACAAACCCCGCGAGCCGAAACCGCGCCGCGAGCGCAAGCCGCGCCCGCCGGTGGTGGACAACTGGAAGCTGGAAGACTTCGTGGTCGAGCCGGCCGAAGGCAAGACGCGTTTCCACGACTTCAACCTCGACCCGCGCCTGATGCACGCCATCCATGACCTGGGCTTCCCCTACTGCACGCCGATCCAGGCGCAGGTACTGGGCTTCACCCTGCGTGGCCAGGACGCCATCGGCCGCGCCCAGACCGGCACCGGCAAGACCGCCGCGTTCCTCATCTCGATCATCACCCAGCTGCTGCAGACCCCGCCGCCGAAAGAGCGCTACATGGGCGAGCCGCGTGCGCTGATCATCGCGCCGACCCGCGAACTGGTGGTGCAGATCGCCAACGACGCCATCGGCCTGGCCAAGTACACCGGCCTGAACGTCATGAGCTTCGTCGGCGGCATGGACTTCGACAAGCAGCTGCGCACCCTGGAATCGCGTTTCTGCGACATCCTGGTCGCCACCCCCGGCCGCCTGCTGGACTTCAACCAGCGCGGCGAGGTGCACCTGGACATGGTCGAGGTGATGGTGCTGGACGAGGCCGACCGCATGCTCGACATGGGCTTCATCCCGCAGGTCCGCCAGATCATCCGCCAGACCCCGTACAAGGGCGAACGCCAGACCCTGCTGTTCTCCGCCACCTTCACCGACGACGTGATGAACCTGGCCAAGCAGTGGACCGTCGACCCGGCCATCGTCGAGATCGAGCCGGAGAACGTCGCCAGCGATACCGTCGAGCAGCACGTCTACGCCGTTGCCGGCAGCGACAAGTACAAGCTGCTGTACAACCTGATCGCGCAGAACGACTGGACCCGCGTGATGGTCTTCGCCAACCGCAAGGACGAGGTGCGCCGCATCGAAGAACGCCTGACCAAGGACGGCATCAGCGCCGCCCAGATGTCTGGCGACGTGCCGCAGCACAAGCGCATCAAGGTCCTGGAAGGTTTCCGAGAAGGCAAGATCCGCGTCCTGGTCGCCACCGACGTTGCCGGCCGCGGCATCCACGTCGACGGCATCAGCCACGTGATCAACTTCACCCTGCCCGAAGATCCGGACGACTACGTACACCGCATCGGCCGTACCGGCCGCGCCGGCAGCACCGGTACTTCGATCAGCTTCGCCGGCGAGGACGATGCCTTCGCCCTGCCGCCGATCGAGGAACTGCTGGGCCGCAAGATCACCTGCGAAATGCCGCCCACCGAGCTGCTCAAGCCGGTACCGCGCAAGCACTGATCGAGTACTGCACCACAAGAAGGCGAAGCCCCTGGGCTTCGCCTTTTTTGTTTCCATCGACGTTACGTCCGGTGACGCCACCTCCTCTCCCCCGCTCACCCCCAAGCCTATCCACGCACCAGAGCCTCGGGTTTTTCCCGCCGGACCCGCTGGGACGACCGTACGGGAATCCGCGCAAACAATGGCACCGCGCCATCTTCAGCCAGGAAATCAGCCCCGCCCCGGCCATTTCTGATCAGTTTTATTTACAGACGTAAAAAAATTCGCACGCTTCTTGCAAAGCACGCGAGAACAATTCCAAGAACTCGTCGGAATCCTCCCATGCCCTTGCGCGCCAAACTTGCTCTGAGTTTCCTCTCGGTCGGCCTGATCCCCGTGCTGGTGATGGCCATCGTGGTCTATCTCCAGGCCAGCCGAGCCCTCGAAGAACAAAGCCTGAACGCCCTGGAGGCGGTCGCCAGCATCAAGCAGCGGCAGCTGATGGACGCGTGGAAGGCCCGTAACGACCAGCTCAGCAGCCTCGCCACCAACCTGGGCAGCAACTACGCAGGCCTGGACAGCGACTCCCTGGTGACTACCGCCAACTACGACCGCCCGGTGTTCGAGAACTTCATCAAGACCTTCGGCTACCGCGAGCTGCGGCTGGTGGCCGGCGACGGCAAGGTGGTGTTCAGCCTCGGCCGCGGCGTCGATTACCAGCAGAACATCGGTGATCCGCAGTGGCGCGACACGCCGTTCGGCCTGTTCATCCGCAAGGCACTGGACAGCGGCAAGGCCAGCATCAGCGACCTGGAGCAGGCGCCCAACGACCAGCAGCCAGTGCAATGGCTGGCCGCGCCGATCAAGGACAACGGCAAGCTGCAACTGCTGCTGGTGCTGGAACTGCCGCTGGCGGCAATCAACGAAGTGATGCAGAACCGCCAGGGCCTGGGCGACGACGGCGAGACCTACCTGGTAGGCGGCGACGGCAGCCTGCGCTCGGACTCGGTGCGCTTCGCCGACCACCACGTACGCCGCGACAAGGAAAGCCCCACCGCGCTGCCCGGACAGGCCATCGAGAAAGCCCTGGCCGGTGAACAGGGGCGTCTTACCGAAGCGGGCCTGAGCGACGAGCCGGCACTCAAGTCCTTCGTCCCGCTGAACCTGGACGGCCTGCACTGGGCACTGGTGGCGGAGATGGACCAGGCCCAGGCTTTCGCTCCGGTACGCAAACTGATGTGGCAGATTCTCGTGCTCGGCCTGCTGACCCTGGTAGGCGTGGCAGCCGGCACCTGGCTGGTCAGCCGCAGCGTGATGCGCCCTCTGGGCGGCGAGCCGGCCAGCATGGCGGCCCTCGCCCAGCGCCTGGCCAGCGGCGAACTCAAACTGAGCGACGACGCCAGCGCCAGCAGCGGCCTGATGCAGGCCCTGCGCGAGATGACCGTGGCCTGGCGCCAGGTCGTCGAGCGCCTGCGCCAGGCCAGCGAGGCCGTGGGCGATGCCAGTGGCGACATCCTCGACGCCGCCGGACGCACCAGCAATCACCTCGACCAGCAACAGGAAGCGTTGGAAATGGTGGTCAGCGCCGTCGACCAGATGGCCGCCACCGTGCAGGAGATCGCTGGCAGCGCCAGCCGCAGCGCGGATGGCAGCGCCGCCGCGCGGCAGGCCTTCGTCGCCATGCAGGGCACCCTGCAGCACATGATCGGCCGCCAGGACCAGTTGCTGGTCGGCCTGCGCCAGGCCGACGGCGTGGTACAGACCCTGGCCGGCGAGAGCCAGCAGATCGGCTCGGTGCTGGACGTGATCCGCTCGATCGCCGAACAGACCAACCTGCTCGCGCTCAACGCCGCCATCGAAGCCGCCCGCGCCGGCGAAGCGGGTCGTGGATTCGCCGTGGTCGCCGACGAGGTGCGCAGCCTCGCCCAGCGCACCCGCAGCGCCACCGACGAGATCGTCGCCATCGTCGGCAGCCTGGGCGACTCATCCATCCAGGCGCAGTCGAGCATGAGCGGCGCCAGCGAGCAGGCCCACACCCTGGAACAGGACACCCAGGCCGTGATCGAAGCCCTCGGCGCGCTGGACGACTCGCTGCAGGGCGTGCACGCCATGGCCTTCCAGATCGCCGCCGCTGCCGAACAGCAGGCCGCGACGACCCAGGAAGTGAATCAGCACATGCACCGCCTGAGCGACATGACCGTGGAAAACCGCAAGACCGCTGCGCACACCCGTGATTGCGGCGAGCATCTGCGCCGCGTGGCCGGCAGCCAGGAGGAGTTGGTGGCGCAGTTCAAGCTGTAACGCCCCCTGTAGGAGCGAGCTTGCTCGCGAACCGCGCGGCACCGGAACCTCCGGCAAAATGCGCTCGCGAGCAAGCTCGCTCCTACACGGCGCTCATCCGACCACTCGCCCTTGCTGATCAAGACAACAGAGTCCAGAATGGAAAAATAAATCCATATCTGGAGTTTCGCCATGTCCGCCGCCACACCTTTCACCCTCAACCAGGCTGACGCCGAACGCCTGCTGGAACAGGTCGACGTGCTCCAGGCGATGCGTGACATGTTCGTCGAACTGGCTGGCGGCAGCGCCGTGCAACCCGCGCAGCAACTGGTGGAGTTCCCCAATGGCGGCGGCGATTTCATCAACTACCTGGGCGTGCTGGCCTCGCAGAAGGTCTACGGCGTGAAGACTTCGCCGTACATCGTGCGCCAGCCCAAGTCGCTGGTCACCGCCTGGAGCCTGCTGATGTCCATGGAAAGCGGCCAGCCGCTGCTGCTGTGCGACGCCGGCAGCCTGACTACGGCGCGCACCGCCGCCACCACCGCCCTGGCGGTACAGGAACTGGCCCGCCCGGACGCCAAGCGCCTGGCCATCGTTGGCAGCGGCCCGGTCGCTCGTGCGCACCTGCGCTATGTAGCATGCCTGCGCGACTGGCAGAGCATCCGCGTCTATTCGCCGAACCTGAACGCCGGCGTGCTGGCCCAGTTCGGCGCTATCGATTCCCGCGCCGAACCGGCCACCAGTGTCGAGTCCGCCGTGGCCGATGCCGACGTCGTGCTGCTGTGCACCTCTTCCGGTACCCCGGTGCTCGACCCGGCGATCCTCGGCAAACCGGCGCTGATCACCTCCATCAGCACCAACGTCGCCCGCGCCCATGAAGTGCCGCCGCAATCGCTGGCGCAGATGGATGTCTACTGCGACTACCGCGCCACCACCCCGGCCTCCGCCGGCGAGATGCGCCTGGCCCGCGACGAGCACGGCTGGGACGGCGCCATCCACGGCGACCTGCCGGAACTGGTCAGCGGCCAGGCCGCGAAACCGGACTACCAGCGCCACGCCTTCTTCCGCTCCATCGGCCTGGGCCTGGAAGACGTCGCCCTGGCCAATGCGCTCTACCATCTCCAGACCACCAAAGCCTGAGCCGGGGACGAACATGATCGAAGTCGACTTCCTCATCATCGGCGGCGGCATTGCCGGCGCCTCCACCGGTTACTTCCTCTCCCGCCACGGCAAGGTCGCCGTGCTGGAGCGCGAGTCCCACGCCGGCTACCACTCCACCGGCCGCTCGGCCGCGCTCTACACCGTCGCCTATGGCACGCCGCAGGTGCGTGCGCTGACCGCTGCCAGCCGCGCCTTCTTCGACACCCCGCCCGAAGGCTTCGTCGAACACCCGATCCTCACCCCGCGCGGCGAGATGACCGTGGATTTCGAAGGCAACCCGGAAGAGCTCCGGCGCCAGTACGACAGCGCCCTCGCCAGCGTGCCGGAAATACGCCTGCTGGATGCCGATGAAGCCTGCGCCATCGTGCCGGTGCTGCGCCGCGAGAAAGTCCACGGCGCGATGCTCGACCCCAGCGCCGCCGACATCGACACCGATGGCCTGCTGCAAGGCTATCTCCGCGGCGTCCGTCGCAACGGCGGCAGCGTTCAACTCGATAGCGAAGCCCTGGAAATCAGCCGTATCGACGACGTATGGGAAGTACGCTGCGCGCAGCAGACCTACCGCGCGCCGGTGCTGGTCAACGCCGCCGGCAGCTGGTCCGACAAGATTGCCGAACTTGCCGGTGCCACGCCCCTGGGCCTCACGCCCAAGCGCCGCGCTGCTTTCCTGTTCAGCCCGCCCGAGGGTGTGGACAGCCACGCCTGGCCGGTGCTGGTCAGCCTGGACGAATCCTTCTACTTCAAGCCTGACGCCGGCATGCTGCTCGGCTCGCCGGCCAACGCCGACCCGGTGGAACCTCACGACGTGCAGCCCGAAGAGCTGGACATCGCGATGGGCATCTACCAGATCGAGGAACACACCACGCTGAGCATCCGCCGCCCGAGCCACACCTGGGCCGGCCTGCGCTCGTTCTTCGCCGACGGCGACCTGGTGTCCGGCTACGACCCGACCACGCCCGGCCTGTACTGGGTCGCCGGCCAGGGCGGCTATGGCATCCAGACCTCGGCGGCGATGGGGGAAGCCAGCGCCGCGCTGATCCGCCATGAAGCGCTGCCCGAGCACCTGACCCGCCACGGCCTGAGCGCCGAGATGCTGTCCCCGGCGCGGCTGCTGACCAAGTGAGCCGCCAGTCGTGACAGCCTGCGGGCGCTTGCGGCACACTCGCCAGCGCCCGCTCCATCGCCCGCCTCATCGCCCTCGAGAGCCTTGCCCATGACCACCGCTGATCCGCTGGACAACTACAAGGCCATCGCCGACGCCATCGCCGCGCTGTTCTTCCCCCACGCCGAAGTGGTCATTCACGACCTGCGCAACCAGCGCGTGGCCTATCTGGCGAACAACATCTCCAAGCGCGAGATCGGCGACGACTCGGCGCTGGAGGACATGCTCGAAGGCGGCCATGACGAGCGCAACATCGGCCCCTACGAGAAGCTCAACTGGGACGGCCAGAAGATCCGCTCCATCAGCACCGTGCTGCGCGACGCCAAGGGCGAGCCGCTGGCGGTGCTGTGCATCAACCTCAACATCACCCTGTTCGAGACCGCCAAGGCGGCGCTGGACCTGTTCCTGTCCTCGAGCAAGATCGTGCCGCAACCCGATGCGCTGTTCCGCGATGATTGGCAGGAGCGCATCAATACCTTCCTCCATGCCTGGTTGCGGCAGCGCCAGCTGAGCCTGTCCACCCTCAGCCGCGACCACAAGCGCGAGCTGGTCCTGGCGCTGCATGCGGAGGGCGCATTCAAGGGCAAGAGCGCGGCGAACTATGTGGCCAACGTGCTGAACATGGGGCGGGCGACGGTGTACAAGCACCTGAAGGAGTTGAAGGAGGAGGTTTGAGCCGACTTCTTCCCGCGCTTTTTGCTCCGGTTCGCGAGCAAGCTCGCTCCTACAGGTAGCCGGAACGTGCAGCGCGCTTTTTGTAGGAGCGAGCTTGCTCGCGAACCGAACGGCACGGCGCGACATCGATCGTGGAAGGATTCCGCTCCCGCGAGAGCCTGCTTCCAATCCAACTTTGGCTTTGGCATTGGCTTTGGCTTTGGCTTTTAAAAGTCTTCCAGAGAAATATCCGCGTACTCCGGACTGCCCCGTTCAGGAGGCCTCGTTGAAGCGGAGTTTCAGGGGTTGAGCGACATGGATGTCGCGAGAGCCGCGACGGGCCAGGGATGGCCCTTCGCGGCGGGCCCCTGAAACTTCGATTCAACGAGGGTATTTTTCGCCCCAAGCGAAAAACCGGATGTCCGGGGCAAGCCCTTTGGTTACTTTCTGGCGTTTGAGAAAGTGACTCGCCCGAGGGGGCGAAACAAGAAGTAACCGAACACGCCAAAGCGGCGCAAAAATGCCCAAGCCAACCAGCGCATAGCCAGCATGGGTATCGCAAGCTCGCGAAACGCCGCCCGACCCATCCTACGAATGCACTCATCGACAGGGACGGCAGAGTGCAGTTCGCGAGCAAGGACTAGGCGTCCCCCTCGGTCCTACGAAAAGCAAAGGCCGCCCGAAGGCGGCCTTTGTTGCAACGCGTCGGAAACATCAGTCCCCGTAGATATCGCTCTTGAAGTACTTGCCTTCGATTTCCTTGTACTTGCCATTGGCGCGCAGCGCGTCGATGGCGGCATTGAGCTGGCCGACCAGCTCGGTATTGCCCTTGCGCACCGCGATGCCGGCGCCCTCGCCGAAGTATTTCGGGTCCTTGAATTCCGGCCCGATAAAGGCGAAGCCCTTGCCACGCGGGGTTTCCAGGAAGCCGATCTCCAGCGGGATGGAGTCGGCGAAGGTGCCGTCCAGGCGACCCGCCAGCAGGTCCAGGTAGATCTCGTCCTGGCTGGTATAGCGCACCACGTTGGCGCCGGCCTTGCCCAGCACTTCAGTGGCAAAGCGGTCCGCGGTGGAGCCGCGCTGCACTCCGATGTTCTTGCCCTTGAGCTGGCTGAACTGCTCGTCCAGCTGCGAGCCTTCCTTCATCACCAGGCGGCCCGGAGTGAAGTAGTACTTGTGGGTGAAGTCCACCGAGTGCTTGCGCTCTTCGGTGATGGTGATGGAAGACAGCGCGGCGTCGATCTTGCGCACCTTCAGCGAGGGGATCAGGCCGTCGTACTCCTGCTCGACCCACTGGCACTTGCGCTTCATCTCTGCGCACAGCGCGTTGCCGATGTCGTAGTCGAAGCCGGCGATGCCGCCTTCCGGGGTCTTGTAGGCGAAAGGCGGGTAGGCTGCCTCGATGCCGATGCGCAGGGGCTTGTCGTCGGCGTGGG
The DNA here is from genome assembly GCF_057444315.1 of Pseudomonas sp. PVC-3-1. Classification (NCBI taxonomy): domain Bacteria; kingdom Pseudomonadati; phylum Pseudomonadota; class Gammaproteobacteria; order Pseudomonadales; family Pseudomonadaceae; genus Pseudomonas; species Pseudomonas sp. PVC-3-1. The sequence continues at coordinate 2,332,510 of NZ_CM172023.1, read as the reverse complement.
AGAAGGTGGCGAAGGCAGCCAGCATCAGGCCGCCCAGCAGGGCTTTGCGATTCATCGATGAACTCCGTTGTGTGGTCGCCGGGGCGAGCGCCGGCCGATACGTCGTGGCAGTGAGTACGGCATTTCTTGATTCGTCCAGGGGCGCGACGCAGTAGGTCGCAGCGGCATTGCCTTGCCCTCACCCAGGCGAACGGCTTCTTGTTCTGGTCCATCCACGCGCGGGCGCGCGTAAACTTAAAATCCAATCTGGACTAAAAAGTACACAACGTCAATCGCCCTGCGACCGCGCGGCGCACTCCCCTTTGCGACGCCTGCGCTACTCCTTCGGAGGAATGTTGCGCACCGGGCTGGCGCCTTAGTCTGGATGCGTTCAGAAGCGATCCGAGGAGGACTCGAAACGATTCTTTCGCATGATTTACCGTAGCTTCCACGGTTTTACCTTTGGCAGATGCCCGAAGCCCCCGCGATACGCTCATGTCGCAGGGGCTTTTTTGTGCCTGTTTCCAGGGAAGAACGCAGGGGCTTGTAGGAGCGAGCTTGCTCGCGAACCGCCTGACTCCGAAGTCGGGGGTTGTTCGCGAGCAAGCTCGCTCCTACGAAAAGCGGGCATCCGCGACGTTTCATGGAGCGCAGGGATTCGCTGTGCACGCACCGAAGTGGCGGATAACGCTGCGCGTTATTCGCCCTACGGGTTTAGTCAGGGACGCAAGGCACGCGACGGGCATGATGCCCGCCAAGGGAGGTCTGTTTCAGCCGCCACTGAGGTTCATGAAGCGCAGAACCTGAACATCGCCGACGCTGAATTCGTGGCGCGCCGGCTTGCGCTGCAGGGCGCCGCGAAGCGCGTCGAGGATGGGTTCGTCGTGTAGCGGATGGCGACGCAGCAGGCCGCGCAGGTCCAGGGAATTCTCGTGGCCCAGGCACAGCAGCAGGCGACCTTCGGCGGTCAGGCGCAGGCGATTGCAGGTGGCGCAGAAATTGTGCGAATGCGGCGAGATGAAGCCGATGCGTGTGCCCGGGTGCTGTGCCAGGCGAGCGTAGCGCGCCGGGCCACCGCTGTGCTCGGCGCTGTCCAGCAGTTCGTGGTGCTCGGCGATCAGCCCGCGAACTTCATCGCTGGAGCAGAAGCTCTCCTCGCGCTCACGGCCCACCTGGCCCAGAGGCATTTCCTCGATGAAGCTGATATCAAGCCCGTGGGCGATGGCGTAATCCACCAGCGCCGGCACTTCGTCGGCGTTGCGCCCCTTCATCACCACGCAATTCAGCTTGATGTGCTCGAAACCGGCTTGCTGGGCGGCGTCGATGCCACGCAGCACCTGATCCAGGCGCCCAGTACGAGTGATGGCGGCGAAGCGTTGCGCATCCAGGGTGTCGAGGCTGATGTTCAGGCGGGTCAGGCCAGCGGCCTTTAGATCGCCAGCCAATCGGGTGAGCTGCGAACCGTTGCTGGTCATGCACAACTCGCGCAACTCCGGCAGCGCAGCAAGACGTTCGCAGAGGTGGACAATGCCGGGGCGCACCAGCGGTTCGCCGCCGGTGAGGCGCAGTTTCTTCACGCCACGCTCGACGAACAGGCGTGCTACCCGCTCGATCTCTTCCAGGGTGAGCACCTGCTGGCGCGGCAGGAAGCGCATGTTCTCCGACATGCAGTAGACGCAGCGAAAGTCGCAGCGGTCGGTTACGGACAGGCGCAGGTAGTCGATCCTGCGGCCCTGGCCGTCGATCCATTCGGACATCTGACATTGCTCCATGGCAGATCAGAGTTGGGCGATCCCTCTCCCCCGCCCTCTGACTAGGCGTCCCCCCATGAAGGGAGAGGGAGCTATCCGTGCCGGCTGACACCAATATCTCATCCTGCACCGGACGGTCCCCTCTCCCTTCGGAGCGGTGCGCGTAGCCGGGGTTAGGGAGAGGGGTTCGGCTCTACTGCACCAGCGGCGACTCCGCTCCGTCGAAGACGAAGCCGTCGATCCGCGCTTCACCGGCCAGCACGCTGATGTACTGGCTGACCGCACGCTGCAGCACCTGGGCACGCAGGTAGCCGGCGATGCGCGGACGTGCCTCGGCGAAGCCCAGTGGATCGCCGCCTTCACGCTCGATCAGCTCGACCACGTGCAGGCCGTAGCGGCTTTCCAGCGGATGGCCGAGCAGGCCGGGGTGTTGTTGCAGCAGGCGTTTCTCGAACTCGGGGACGGTCTGCCCCGGTTCGATCCAGCCCAGGTCACCGCCGTCGTCCTTGGACGGGCAATCGGAGAAGCGCATGGCTTTTTCGGCAAAGCGTTCGGGATGCTCGCGCAGTTCGGCGAGCAGTTCCCCGGCCTGTTCGCGGGCCTTGGCGCGGCCTTCCAGATCGTCCGGCGCGCAGCCCAGCAGCACATGACGCAGACGCATGCGCCAGGGCGAGGTCAGGCGGGTCGGGTTGGCTTCGTACCATTGCCGGCAGCTGGCTTCGTCGGCTTCGGGGACACCGACTTCAAGGTCGATCAAGGCGCGGATGTTCGCCTCTTCGGCGGCCTCGCCCTCCTCTGCCTCGCCAGTCACGCCCAGCGCTTGGGCGCGTTGCAGCAGCAGTTGCCGCACCACCAGCGCACGGCAGGCGGAGTACAGCGCCTCGGCGTGGCTGGAAGCGGGATGGTATTGCAGCTCGCGGGCCAGTTCGTCTTCGTCGATGACAATGCCGTTGACGGCGATTTTCGGCAGGTCGACGTGTTCGACCTTGGCTTCATAGTGGGAGCAACTCATTTTCGATCACCTCTGGTAACCCTCTTCCCCCCCTCCCTGAAGGGAGAGGGGGAAGAGCTTCAGGGAGGGCGAATAACGCGCCAGCGTTATCCGCCGCCGCTTCACACTGCGCGACGCTTGGTGCGGACCACCTGGTAGCGGCGGCCGAAGTACCACACCGGAGCGCTGACGATGTGTACCAGGCGGGTGAAGGGGAACAGCACGAACAGGGTCAGGCCAAGGGTCACGTGCAGCTTGTAGACCAGCGAGACCGGCGCGATCGCTTCGGCGGCGGCCAGCGGCTGGAAGGTGACGATGGACTGCGCCCAGTTGGCGAGCATGACCATCACCGAACCATCCAGGTGATGGGTGGAGGCGACGATGGTGGACAGGCCGAGGATCAGCTGGACGTAGAGCACCAGCAGGATCATCAGGTCCGACGCGTTGCCGGTGGCGCGTACGCGCTCGTTGGTCAGGCGGCGCAGGATCAGGCCGGTCAGGCCGATGAAGCAGAGGATGCCGAAGAAGCCGCCGGAAACCATTGCCAGCAGTTGCTTCTGCTCGGTGCTGATCAGGTGCTCATAGACCGAGTGCGGGGTCAGCAGACCGACGAAGTGGCCGGCAAGAATGAACAGCACACCGACATGGAACAGGTTGCTGTAAACGCGCATGCCCTTCTTGCTCAGCATCTGGCTGGAGCCGGCTTTCCAGGTGTATTGCGAGAGGTCGAAGCGCGCCCAGCTGCCGATCAGGCAGATGGCGAGCGCGACGTAGGGGTAGATCCCGAACGCTAGAAGATCGAGGGACATGTTCAGACTCCTTCTCTGGCCGCCCGGTACTGCATCTGCGGCACCGGCTGGGCGACCCACTGCATGGGTTGTTCGGCGGCGGAGGAAATCCGCCGGGCGCTGGTGGACGGGCAACCGGCGGCGGGCTCGGTAAAGCTCACCGGGGTTTCCTCCCAGGCCTTGTCGATGGCTTCCAGGCTGTCGTCGCGCACCTCCTGCTCGCGGTCGCGCTTGAGCGCGCCGAGGTCGGGTTGCTCGCCGGACAGCTCCAGCAGGCTGTTGAAGACCGCCGCATAGGCGCTGCCACGCTCTTCCAGGCGCAGGGCGATCAGCGCGAGGATGTGGGCCACTTCGGCCAGGCCGGCGCGGGCCGACTCGGCGTCCTGCAGGGCGAGGAACTCCAGGTACAGCGGCAGGTAGTCCGGCAGCTCGTTGACGTCGATGACCAGGCCCGCCTGGGTGTAGCGGTCCATCAGGTCGACCATCGCCTGGCCACGGTCACGGCTTTCGCCGTGCACGTGTTCGAACAGCAGCAGCGAGACCGAGCGACCGCGCTCGAACAGGCCGTCGTAGCGGGCCTGCACGTCGAGGATGTCGCCCTTGCAGAGCTCGTTGAGCAGCGCGGCGAGGCCGTCGCGCTGCTGCTCCGGCAGGTCGCAGGTGCGGATCAGGGCATGCAGCGCCAGGCTTTCCTCGCGCAGTTCGACGCGCGGGTAATCCAGCATCAGCGCGCTGAGCTTGAGCAGTTTGCTATGAGTGTCCATTAGCATCACTCCTGTATCTGCACGGTCTGGATGACGTTGCGCTTGTCCACGGCCTTGCCGCCGAACAGGTTGACGCCGGAGTTGCTGCCAGAGCTGCTGGAGCAACCGTTGCCGAAGCTGAAACCACAACCCGAACGCTCGGCGAAGGCATCCGACAGCGCCTCTTCACGGTGCGCAGTGGGGATGACGAAGCGGTCTTCGTAGTTGGCAATCGCCAGGTAGCGGTACATCTCTTCCACCTGGTTCACGGTCAGGCCGACCTTCTTAAGCACGTCCAGGTCCTGCTTGCCTTCCACGTGCTCGGAGCGTTTGTAGGCACGCATGGCCAGCAGGCGCTTGAGGGCTAGCAGCACCGGAGCGGTGTCGCCGGCAGTCAGCAGGTTGGCCAGGTACTGCACGGGGATGCGCAGGGATTCGACATCCGGGATCACCCCGTCGCTACCGATATGGCCTTCGGCGGCGGCGTTCTGGATCGGCGACAGCGGCGGCACGTACCAGACCATCGGCAGCGTGCGGTATTCCGGGTGCAGCGGCAGCGCCAGCTTCCAGTCCATGGCCAGCTTGTAGACCGGTGACTTCTGCGCGGACTCGATGACGCTGTCCGGTACACCGTCCTTGCGCGCCTGCTCGATCACTTTCGGGTCGAACGGATCGAGGAAGATCTCCAGCTGCTTCTGGTACAGGTCGCGCTCGTTCTCGCAGGTGGCCACTTCGTGGATGCGGTCGGCGTCATACAGCAGTACACCGAGGTAGCGGATGCGGCCCACGCAGGTTTCCGAGCAGACGGTCGGCTGGCCGGCCTCAATGCGCGGGTAGCAGAAGATGCACTTCTCGGATTTGCCGCTCTTCCAGTTGAAGTAGATCTTCTTGTACGGGCAACCGCTGATGCACATGCGCCAGCCGCGGCACTTGTCCTGGTCGATGAGGACGATGCCGTCCTCTTCGCGCTTGTAGATCGCGCCACTCGGGCACGAAGCCACGCACGCCGGGTTCAGGCAGTGCTCGCACAAGCGCGGCAGGTACATCATGAAGGTGTTTTCGTACTCGCCGTAGATGTCCGCCTGGACCTGATCGAAGTTCTTGTCCTTGCGCCGCTTGGCGAATTCGGTGCCGAGGATTTCCTCCCAGTTGGGGCCCCACTCGATCTTCTGCATGCGCTGGCCGGAGACCAGCGAGCGTGGACGGGCGACCGGCTGGTGCTGGGCCTTGGGCGCGGTGTGCAGGTGCTGGTAGTCGAAGTCGAAGGGCTCGTAGTAGTCATCGATTTCCGGCAGGTCCGGGTTGGCGAAGATGTTCGCCAGCACGCGGAACTTGCCGCCGATGCGCGGGACGATGGAGCCATCGGCGTTACGCTTCCAGCCGCCCTTCCACTTCTCCTGGTTCTCCCACTCTTTCGGGTAACCGATGCCAGGCTTGGTTTCGACGTTGTTGAACCAGGCGTACTCGACGCCTTCGCGGCTGGTCCAGACGTTCTTGCAGGTGATGGAGCAGGTGTGGCAACCGATGCATTTGTCGAGGTTCAGCACCATGCCGACTTGCGAACGAATTTTCATGGCAGTAATCCTCAAATGTCCTGGGGCAGCGGTTGCGGCAGGGAGTCACCGCCCAGTCCGCCCTGCTCCGGCTCGTCGAGCCAGTCGACCTTGTTCATCTTGCGCACCACGACGAATTCGTCGCGGTTGCAGCCGACGGTGCCGTAGTAGTTGAAGCCCCACGCCTGCTGGGCGTAGCCGCCGATCATGTGGGTGGGTTTGAGGACCACACGGGTCACCGAGTTGTGGTGGCCGCCGCGGGTGCCGGTGGTCTCGCTGCCCGGCAGGTTCACGATGCGCTCCTGGGCGTGGTACATCATCACCATGCCGTCCTTCACGCGCTGGCTGACCACTGCGCGGCAGGTCGCGGCGCCGTTGGCGTTGAAGACTTCAACCCAGTCGTTGTCCTCGATGCCGGCGCGCTTCGCGTCGTGCTCGCTCATCCAGATGATCGGGCCACCGCGCGACAGGGTGAGCATCAGCAGGTTGTCGCTGTAGGTGGAGTGGATGCCCCACTTCTGGTGCGGGGTGATCCAGTTCAGGGTGATCTCGGTGTGACCGTTGGGCTTCTTGTTGAACAGCTTGTCGGTGCTGCGGGTGTTGACCGGCGGCCGATAGCTGACGAAGCCTTCGCCGAATGCCTGCATCCAGGGGTGATCCTGGTAGAACTGCTGGCGACCGGTGAGGGTGCGCCACGGGATCATCTCGTGGACGTTGGTGTAGCCGGCGTTGTAGCTCACGTGTTCGTCTTCCAGACCCGACCAGGTCGGGCTGGAGATGATCTTGCGCGGCTGCGCCTGGACGTCGCGGAAGCGGATCTTCTCTTCTTCCTTGGGCAGCGCCAGGTGAGTGTGGTCACGGCCGGTGAACTTCGACAGTGCTTCCCAGGCCTTCACGGCGACCTGGCCGTTGGTTTCCGGCGCCAGGGCAAGGATCACCTCGGCGGCGTCGATGGCGCTCTCGATGCGCGGACGGCCTTGGCTGATGCCGGTCTCGGTGACCTTGTGATTCAGCTCGCCGAGCAGCTTGATCTCCTTATCGGTGTTCCAGCCGATGCCCTTGCCGCCATTGCCAAGCTTGTCCAGCAGCGGGCCGAGGGAGGTGAACTTCTTGTAGGTGTTCGGGTAGTCCCGCTCGACCACATGCAGGGTCGGCATGGTCCGGCCGGGAACCGGTTCGCACTCGCCCTTCTTCCAGTCGCTGCCGCCGAACGGCTGCGCGAGTTCGTTGGCGGTGTCGTGCAGCAGCGGCACGGTAACCAGGTCCTTCTCCACACCCAGGTGGCCGACGGAAACCTCGGAGAACTTCCTGGCGATGGCCTTGTAGATTTCCCAGTCGCTTTTCGCTTCCCACGCCGGATCGGTGGCGGCGGACAGCGGGTGGATGAAGGGGTGCATGTCGGAAGTGTTGAGGTCGTCCTTCTCGTACCAGGTCGCGGTCGGCAGGACGATGTCCGAGTACATGCAGGTGGAGGACATGCGGAAGTCCAGGGTGGTGACCAGGTCCAGCTTGCCTTCGGCGCCTTCGTCGACCCAGTCGACTTCGCCCGGGCACGGCCCGCCGGCCTTGCCGAGGTCGTCGTTCATCACGCCGTTCTTCGCGCCCAGCAGGTACTTGAGCATGTACTCGTGGCCCTTGCCCGAGGAGCCGAGCAGGTTGGAGCGCCAGATGAACATGTTGCGCGGGAAGTTCTGCGGGTCGTCCGGCTGCTCGCTGGCCACGCGCAGGTTGCCGGCCTTGAGCTCGCGCACCACGTAGTCCTGCACCGGGATGCCAGCGCGCTCGGCGTCGGCGGCGATGTGCAGCGGGTTGCGGTTGAGCTGCGGGGCGGACGGCAGCCAGCCCATGCGCTCGGCGCGGATGTTGTAGTCCAGCGCGTGTTCGGGGAACTGTTTGGTATCGGCCAGCGGCGAGAGCACCTCGTGCATCGAGATCTTCTCGTGGCGCCACTGCGAGCTGTGCAGGTAGAAGAAGCTGGTGCCGTTCATCTGCCGTGGCGGACGGCTCCAGTCGGTGCCGAACGCCAGCGGGACCCAGCCGGTCTGCGGGCGGAGTTTTTCCTGGCCGACGTAGTGCGCCCAGCCACCGCCGCTCTGGCCGATGCAGCCGCACATCATCAGCATGTTGATGACCGCGCGGTAGTTCATGTCCATGTGGTACCAGTGGTTCATCGCCGCGCCGATGATGACCATGGCCTTGCCGTGGGTCTTGTCGGCGCTGTCGGCGAACTCACGGGCCACCTGGATGGCGCGCGCCGCCGGCACACCGGTGATGCGCGCCTGCCAGGCCGGGGTGTAGGGCACGTCGGCGTCGGTATAGGAGGCGGCGACGTTGCGGCCACCCAGGCCACGGTCGACGCTGTAGTTGGCCATCTGCAGGTCGTACACGGTGGCGACGCGCAGGGTCTGGCCATCGGCGCCGGTGATTTCACGGAAGGGCACGCGGCGCACCAGCACCTCGTCGTTGTCCACCCCCTTGAAGTGCGGATGTTCCTGGCCGGCGAAGTACGGGAAGCCGACGTCGCAGGCCTTTTCCGGACCGTCGATCAGAGTCAGCGCCAGGCGGGTTTCACGCTTCTCGCCGCCTTCGGTTTCCTCGATGTTCCACTTGCCCGACTCGCCCCAGCGGTAGCCGATGGCGCCAGTGGGCGAGACCAGCTCGCCAGAGATTTCGTCCAGGCCGATGGTCTTCCACTCGGGGTTGTTGTCCTGCCCGAGGTTGTTCGCCAGGTCTGCCGCGCGCAGGTAGCGGGTCGGCTTGAGTACGCCCTCGGTGTGCGGCTCAAGCAGCACCAGCATCGGCATGTCGGTGTACTGGCGGCAGTAGTCGACGAAGTAGGCGCTGGGCTTCTCGAGGTGGAATTCCTTGAGGATGACATGACCGAAGGCCATGCCCAGCGCGGCGTCGGTGCCTTGCTTGGGGTTGAGCCAGAGGTCGGTGAGCTTGGCCACTTCGGAGTAGTCCGGGGTGACGGCCACGGTCTTGGTGCCCTTGTAGCGGACTTCGGTGAAGAAGTGCGCATCGGGGGTACGGGTCTGCGGGACGTTGGAACCCCAGGCGATGATGTAGCTGGAGTTGTACCAGTCGGCCGACTCCGGCACGTCGGTCTGCTCGCCCCAGATTTGCGGGCTGGCCGGCGGCAGGTCGCAGTACCAGTCGTAGAAGCTCAGGCACACGCCGCCGATCAGTGACAGGTAACGGGCGCCAGCGGCGTAGCTGACCATGGACATGGCCGGGATCGGCGAGAAGCCGATAACGCGGTCCGGGCCGTAGGTCTTGGCGGTGTAGACGTTGGCGGCGGCGATGATCTCGGTGACTTCGCTCCAGCTCGAACGAATGAAGCCACCCAGGCCGCGCTCGCTCTTGTAGCTTTTCGCCTTGGCGGAGTCCTCGACGATGCTGGCCCAGGCATCCACCGGGTCGTTGTGGGTGGCGCGGGCCTCACGCCAGAGCTTGAGCAGCGGCTTGCGCACCTTGGGGTATTTCAGGCGGTTGGCGCTGTACATGTACCAGGAGTAGCTGGCGCCACGGGGGCAGCCGCGCGGTTCGTGGTTGGGCAGGTCCGGGCGGGTGCGCGGGTAGTCGGTCTGCTGGGTTTCCCAGGTGATCAGGCCGTTCTTCACGTAGATCTTCCAGGAGCACGAGCCGGTGCAGTTCACCCCATGGGTAGAGCGAACGATCTTGTCGTGCTGCCAGCGCTGCCGGTAGCTGTTTTCCCAGGCACGGCTTTCGTTGGTGACCTCGCCGTGACCATCGGCGAATTCACCCTGCTTCTTCTTGAAGAACTGCAGGCGGTCGAGCAGGTAACTCATCGGTATCTCCTCACCCGGTCTGCGCCGGGCGTTCAAACGCTAATCAAGCTCGCGAAACGGTTCGTGGCGCGGCCGGCGGGGCCGACCGCGCAGGGAAATCAGCAGGGGCTTTCCGCGCCCTTGCGCGCGTACCACCACCAGGTGGCGACGATGCAGCTCAGGTAGTAGGCGACGAACAGGTACAGGGCGCCCTCGGCGCTGCCGGTCATGGCCAGCGAAGTGCCGAACGCCTTGGGAATGAAGAAGCCGCCGAAGGCGCCGATGGCGGCGGAGAAGCCGATCACCGCGGCCGACTCCATGCTCGCGCCCTTGGCGGCCTGGGCCTCGCTGAAGCCGCCTTTCTTCAGGCGTGCGGCCCACTCGTTGCGGAAGATCACCGGGATCATGCGGAAGGTGCTGCCGTTGCCGATGCCGGCAAAGAAGAACAGCGCGATGAACGAACCGAGGAAGCCGAAGAAGCTGCCAGCGCCGTTCGCGTCCGGCAGGAAGCTGATCACCGCGAACACGCCGGCGATCATTGCCGCGTAGTTCCACAGGGTGATGCGCGCGCCGCCGAACTTGTCCGCCAGCCAACCGCCCAGCGGCCGGCTCAGAGCGCCCACCAGCGGGCCGAGGAAGGCGTACTGCAGCGGGTTGATATCCGGGAACTGGGTCTTGCTGAGCATGGCGAAGCCGGCGGAGAAGCCGATGAACGAGCCGAAGGTGGCCACGTACAGCCAGCACATCAGCCAGTTGTGCTTGCGCTTGAAGATCACCGATTGCTCGCGGAACGAGGCCTTGGCGTCGGCGATGTCGTTCATGCCGAACCAGGCGGCCACGGAGACCACGGCAATGAACGGCACCCAGATCCAGCCAGCGTTCTGCAGCCACAGACGGGTGCCGTCGGAAAGAGTTTCCGGTTCGCCACCGAAGGCACCGAACAGGCCACCGGCCACGGCCAGCGGCACGGCGAACTGCATCACCGAGACGCCCAGGTTACCCAGGCCGGCGTTCAGGCCCAGGGCGGTGCCCTGCTGGTTCTTCGGGTAGAAGAAGCTGATGTTGGACATGCTCGAGGCGAAGTTGCCGCCGCCGAAGCCGCACAGCAGCGCGATGGTCGCGAACACCCAGTAAGGGGTGGTCGGGTCTTGCACCGCGAAGCCCAGCCACAGGCAGGGGATCAGCAGCGAAGCGGTGGACAGCGCCGTCCAGCGGCGGCCGCCGAAGATCGGCACCATGAAGGAGTAGAAGATTCGCAGCGTGGCGCCGGAAATCGACGGCAGCGCGGCGAGCAGGAACAGCTGCTCATTGCTGAAGCTGAAACCGGCGGCGTTCAGGCGCACGGTGACGGTGCTCCAAATCATCCACACGGCGAAGGCCAGCAGCAGCGCCGGAATGGAAATCCACAGGTTGCGTGCGGCGATGCGCTTGCCGGTCCGGGCCCAGAACTCCGGGTCCTCCGGGCGCCAGTCGACCAGCAGCGGTCCTTTGGCGGCTTTAAATTGGGAATTGGCGATCATGCCCATGACGGCATTACCTCAGGAATGACTGGAAGGAATGGGAGAGGCGTCGACGTCGCCCGCGCGGGCCTGGCCATCGAGACGCTGTTGCTGCTTGATCGCGTAGTGCATCCAGACCATGCAGATCACGGTCAGGCCGAACAGCAACATGAAGCAGGAGGAACGCACGCCGATGCGGTCGGCGGCGAAGCCGAACAGGATCGGCAGGCAGAAACCGCCGAGGCCGCCGATGACCCCGACCATGCCGCCGACGGTACCCATGTTCTGCGGGTAGTAGTCGTGGATGATCCGGTACACGCTGGCCTTGCCGAAGCCCTGGGCGATGCCGACGACGAACACCAGGAAGGTGAACAGCCAGACGTTCAGGCCGATGCCGAGGCTGACGTCACCCTTGATGCCGTGGATGGTCATGGTGGTCGGCGGATAGGACAGGAAGAACAGGCAGACCAGGCAGATCCAGAACACGCCCCAGTTCACCGAACGGGCGCCGTAGTGATCGCTGAACCAGCCGCCCAGGGCACGGATCAGGCCCGACGGCAGGGTGAACAGCATGGTGATGAAGGACGCGGTGCGCAGGTCCAGGCCGTACTCGGCGATGTAGTACTTGGGCAGCCACAGGGCCAGGGCGACGAAGCCACCGAAGACGAAGAAGTAGTACAGGCCGAAGCGCCACACGCGCAGTTCGCCCAGCGGCGCCAGCTGCTTGGCCAGGGTCGGCCGCGGACGGCTCGGGTCGGCGTCGCCGCCCTTGGTGTGGGCCGGGTCGGTCCAGGTGCAGAACCAGAACAGCAGCGCGGTGACCAGCATGGCCACCGAGTAGATCTGCGGGACCATGCGCCAGCCGAAGGCGACCACGATCATCGGCGCCACCAGGTTGGTGATCGCCGCACCGGCGTTGCCTGCACCGAAGATGCCCATGGCGGTGCCCTGGCGTTCCTTCTCGAACCACGAGGAGGTGTAGGCGATGCCTACCGCGAAGGAGCCGCCGGCCAGGCCGACGAACAGCCCGAGCACCAGGTAGTGCCAGTAGAGCGTGGCGAAGGCCAGGCCGTAGATCGGGATGGCCACCAGCAGCATGTGGATGAAGAACACGATGCGCCCGCCGAAGCGGTCGGTGATCAACCCCAGCGGCAAGCGCACCAGCGAACCGGTAAGGATCGGCAGCGCCACCATCAGGCCGAACTGGGCTTCGCTCAGCCCCAGCTCCTCCTTGATGCGGATACCGATGATCGAAAACATCGTCCAGACCGCGAAGTTCACGGCGAACGCCAGTGTGCTCATGCCGAGCACGGAGTACTGTTTCTGACGATGGGACAGCATGGCTAAGCTCACTTCCTGACAGCCTTTGCCCGCACGTTAGGTAAGGACTAGTCGCCTTCTCTTGATCGTCATCAATGAGCGAAAGGGCGATTCATGAGCAGATGCGCGCCGCTACTCCTTAGTGGGTATCACCAAAATGAATGCTCAACCTATTGTTTTTAAAGGCATTTATCATGAGCATCAGCTCTCGATCCGAGACCACCGCCAGCGACCGATTCTTTGTAGGTAGCCCTCCCGCCGGACGCACCTCCCTGCGCAAATCCATCGTCGTGCGCTTTGGCTGCTACCTCACCCTGCTGGTGTCGCTGGCCCTGGCCGGCATGTTCAGCGCCCTGCTGTTCGCCGACTATTCGCACCAGGATGCGGCGGTGATCAACCAGGCCGGCTCGCTGCGCATGCTCACCTACCGCCTGGCGCTGGACCCGTCGCCGATCAACCGCCAGGCACTGCAAGCGACCCTGGCCGCACGCCTGGACAACGACGAGATCACCCGCCTGCTGCGCCGTGCCGATGCCGACGCACCGATCCGCCAGCAGCACAAGCAGCTGCGCGAGGAGTTGCAGAAACTCGACCTTTCCCAAGCCCCGGCGCTGGCCACGCTGGACACCTTTGTCGGGCACATCGACGGCTTCGTCGGCACCCTGCAGCGCAATGCCGAATACCGCTCGCAGATGCTCAGCACGGTGCAGGGCCTGTGCCTGTTCCTCAGCCTGCTGGTGGTGTTCATCAGCCTCTACGACCTGAGCTATCACGTGGTCGGCCCGCTGCGCGAACTCACCACCACCGCGCGCCGGCTGGGTCAAGGAGACCTCGACGCGCGAGTCAGCAGCAGCGGCGAGGACGAGTTGAGCCAGCTCGGCGAGCGCTTCAACCAGATGGCCGAGGAGCTGCAAACCAGCTACCGCGAACTGGAAGCACGGGTGGAAGAGAAGACCCGCGCCCTCTCCAACAGCCACCAGCGCCTGGAACTGCTCTACGACAGTGCCCGCCGGCTGGGCCAGGACCCCTACGACGAGCGCTCCCTGCAACCGTTACTGAACCAACTGGAGCGCGTGCTGCAGGCCGGCAAGGTAACGCTGTGCCTGAACAAGGACGGCGTCGAGCGCGCCTACTCCTCGCTGACCACCGACGGCATCACCGGCAGCTTCTGCCTGCAAGGCAACTGCGGCGATTGCCGTGCCCAGGCCGACCACTGCAACAATCCGATCCGTGGTATCAACCCACTGCTGATGCAGCCGCTGTCCATCGGCGAGCACCGCTTTGGCGAGCTGTTCATCGAGACCCCCGACGGCCATCTGGAGGACTGGCAGCAGCAGTTCGTCGAGGGCTTCTGCGACAACATCGCGCGCACCTTCGCCCTGTCCCTGCAGCAGGAACAGGAGAACCGCCTGGCGCTGTTCGCCGAGCGCAGCACCATCGCCCGCGAGCTGCACGATTCGCTGGCGCAGTCGCTGTCCTACCTGAAGATCCAGGTCAGCCGCCTGGCCACCCTGCTCAAGCGCGACGTCCCGGTGGAGAAGATCGACGAGACCCTCGACGAACTGCGCGAGGGCCTCAACAGCGCCTACCGCCAGCTGCGCGAATTGCTCACCACCTTCCGCCTGAGCCTGGAGCAATCGAGCCTGGAAGCGGCCCTGGTGAAGACTGTGGAAGAGTTCGGCGAACGCGGTGGCCTTGCCGTTGAGCTGGACAATCACCTGGCGCACATCCCGCTCAACCCCAACGAGGAAATCCACATCCTTCAGATCGTCCGCGAAGCGCTGTCCAACGTGGTGCGCCACGCTCAGGCGCAGCACGCGAAAGTCGCTCTGTTCGAGGATTCCGAAGACCAGGTGTGCGTCACCGTGGAAGATGACGGCGTGGGCTTTGACCCAGCGCAGAGCCGCAATGGGCACTATGGGCTTAGCATCATGCGGGAGCGCAGCCAGACCCTGGAGGCGAACTTCCACATTGCCCCGCTCGAGCCCAAAGGCACACGGGTCAGCGTGCGCTTCACCCACAAACCCCTGTCGCAGTATCCGGAGACCCACCCATGACGGCCGCCCCCACCGATGACCGCGCGCGCATCCTGCTCGTCGACGACCACCCGATGATGCGCAAGGGCGTGGTCCAGCTGCTGGAATTCGAGGACGACCTGGAAGTGGTGGGCGAAGCCGGCAGTGGCGAGGAAGCGCTGCGCATGGCCGCGGAGCTGGAACCGGACATGATCCTGCTCGACCTCAACATGAAGGGCATGACCGGCCTCGACACCCTGCGCGCCATGCGCGAGAACGGCGAGGATGCGCGCATCGTGGTGTTCACCGTCTCCGATGACCGCAACGACGTGATCAACGTGCTGCGGGCCGGCGCCGACGGCTACCTGCTCAAGGACATGGAGCCCGAGCGCCTGCTGGAACACATCCGCCAGGCCGCCACCGGCCAGCTCACCATCAGCCCGCAGCTGACCCAGGTACTGGCCCAGGCCCTGCGCGGCGATGACCGCCCCAAGGGCATCGAGGAACTCACCGACCGCGAACGGCAGATTCTCCGCCAGCTCGCCCACGGCTACAGCAACAAGATGATCGCGCGCAAACTCGACATCACCGAAGGCACCGTGAAGGTCCACGTCAAGCGCGTACTGCACAAGCTGGGCATGCGCTCGCGCGTGGAAGCGGCGGTGTGGGCGGTGGAGAACCACCTGGTCTGATCGCCCGCCCCGACCGCGACCGTACCTGTAGGAGCGAGCTTGCTCGCGAACCAGCCCCGCAGCAGAGTCTGTTCGCGAGCAAGGACTGGGCGTCCCCCTCGGTCCTACAGGGAAGCCTCTACCTCACTGGTAGTAGTCCCCTCGCCGACTTGATTCAGATCATGTCGCGCCAGCCCACGGCGGCAGGACACTGCGGAACTCACCCAGGAGGTCCCCATGCCGCCCTCGCCGCACCTGCCCCTCGTGTATTCCTGCTCCGGCTGCTCCAATCTCGCGCAGTTGGCCAACGACCTTGCCCTGCGCCTGGACCGTGACGGACTGGCGGAGATGTCCTGCATCGCGGGAGTCGGCGGTGATGTGCCGGCGCTGGTGAAGAAAGCCTGCTCCGGCCGACGGATCATTGCCCTCGACGGCTGCCACCTGCACTGCGTGCAGAACTGCCTGGCACGCCACGGAGTGAAGGCCAGGCATGAGATCACCCTCACCGAATATGGCCTGAAGAAACGCTACGGCCAGGACGCGCCGGTGCAGGATTTCGAGATGCTCTACGAGGAACTGCAGTTCCTCATCCGCGCCCCGGCCTGAACCGCCACCGCACAGAACGCAAGAACAGACGCCGACGCAGGATGGGTGGCGCTTGCGATACCCATGCTGTCCTGGCACGCCAATCGATGGGTATCGCTGCGCTCCACCCATCCTACGGGAGCGGCTCAGGCGTTCTCCTGCACTACCTGGCTGGCGCGGCGCATGGCGCTCCACAGCCAGGACGGCAGGCTGTCCGGATCGAGGCTGTCGATCAGGTTCTTCACCGCCAGCCCCAGTTCGGTATCGCCCTCGATCACCAGACGACGGCGGAAGAACAGCGTGTCCGGGTCCTCCTGCCGGCCCGCCAGCAGCAGGAAGTCGCGCCAGCTGCCACGGATGGTCACGCTGGGGGTGCAGGCGTCGGCGAAACGCAGGCCATCGCGACCGCGCGTGAGGCTCCAACCCAGGCCGAGATCATTCACTTCCAGACGCAGCCAGTGGCCGTCGAGGATGTCGAAGGCACCGTCCGCCAGAGGCTCGGCGAACAAGCGGTTGGCGGCGCGCTGCAGGATTGCACGCTGCAGCCCCGAAGGGACGCGCGCGGCCAGCGGCAGCAGACGATCGGCGGCGCGCAGGGCACTGGTTTCGAGTGTCAGCACAGGTTCACCTCATCGCTGCGCAGCATGCCCGGTCGGCCATGCCAGTATCCGTTGCAGCCGGCCACCGCCAGCGGCGGAGCGGCGCCCTTGCGCACTTGGTCGAAGGCCTGCACGACGTCCACCATGCCTTCCGCACGCGGGCTCAGACGCAGCAGATCGGCGCCGCAATCACGCAGCGAGGCATAGTCCGCCAGCAGGTTGCTGGCCTCACCGGACATCGTCTGGATGCCGTTGAGGGTGAACAGCGGAAAGCCCTCCTGACTGAGCATGGACATGCCCTCCGGGTAGTTCAGGCAACAGAACTGGCAGTCGTCCTTGGGCCGGTTCTCCGCCCGCGCAGTGAAGCAGCGCGCCGAGTACGCCAGCGGCAGATGGCCGTAGGCGAACACTTCGGTCTCCACCTCGGTGATGCCCAGCTCGCGAGCCTGCTCGATCACAGCATGGATCTGCTCGCCGGAGCATTCCACCGGCGGCACCCAGCGGCGCAAACCGGCGGCGTGCAACTCGGCCAGCGTGTGGCCGTTGTAGACATTGAGCGCGGGCCCGCCGACGAATTCGACGCCCAGGGTGCTGAGCATCTGCACCGCGCCCATGTCGTTGGCCTCGACCTGCAGCTCGCCGTTGGCGCACAGGCGACGCAGCGCGGACAGCTCCGAAGCCGCCTCGATCAGCGCCAGCCCCGCGATGAAAATCTGCGCCCCGCTCTGCTGCTGAAGTTCGCGCCCAAGGCCGAGCCAATCGTCCAGCGACAGCGCGCGGCGTTTGGAGCAGACGGTCTCACCGATAGTGATGGCGTCCAGCGGCTGCTCCGCCATCTGCGCGTAGAAATCCAGGAGTGTCCGGCGGTCCCAGTAGAACAGCACGGGGCCCAGGCTGAGTTGCATCACGATGTCCTCACTGCCAGGAGCGATGGTAGGCGCCCAGAGTCGTCTGGTGGCCTTCGGAAAGCTTGTCCAGGGCGTCCTGCCATTGCGTCAGCGCGCGGTAGTTCGCCGGTGCGCGCTGCCACGCATCCAGCGCCTGGCGCCAGACGCGGGTTACCTGTTCGACATAGGCCGGGCTACGTTGCCGACCCTCGATCTTCACCGCCGCGACGCCGATTTCCGCCAGCTGCGGGATCAGGTCGATGGTGTTCAGGCTGGTGGGTTCTTCCAGCGCATGGAAGCGCTCACCGTTGACCACGAAGCGGCCCTTGCACAGGGTCGGGTAGCCCGCCGGCTCGTCGGGCGCGTAACGGTCGATCAGCACGTCGTTGAGGCGCGAGGTCAGGCCTTCGGGCTCCTCGCTCCAGCGCACCGCCTTGGCCGGCGAGCAGACGCCGCAGAGGTTGGGCGACTCGCCGGTGACATAGGAGGACAGGTGACAGCGTCCCTCGGCCATGATGCACAGGCTGCCGAAGGCGAAGACTTCGATGGGCACCGGGCTGTTCGCCGCCACCTGGCGCACCTGCGCCAGCGACAGCACGCGCGGCAGCACGGCGCGGCGGATGCCGTAGCGCTCGTGGTAGAACGCCAGCGCCGCCACATTGGTGGCCGAACCCTGTACCGAGAGGTGCAGCGACAGGTTCGGGTGGCGCTTGGCGGCGTAGCCGAGCACCGCGCAATCGGCGGCAATCAGCGCGTCCACGCCCAGATCGGCGGCGTGGTCCACGGCACGTTGCCAGCGTGCCCAGCCGGCCGCGCCGGGATAAGTATTGACCGCCACGTACATCTGCTTGCCGGCGCTGTGGATAAGTTCCACGCCCTGGCGCAATTGACGGTCATCGAGGTTCAGGCCGGCGAAGTGCCGGGCATTGGTGTCATCGCGAAAGCCGACGTAGATAGCGTCGGCGCCTTCGCGTAACGCAGATTTCAAGGCGGGCAGACTTCCCGCCGGGCAGACCAGTTGCATGCTTCCCCCGGACAGTGCGGAGGCCGCCGGCCCCCGCCGGCAGCCGGGAACGGCGTCAGGCGCCGAGTTCGCTGAAAGACAGGAAGGGCAGCGGCTCGCCGGTGTGCAATGTGCGCCCGGCCTCCACCACTGCCAGGCCATCGGCCCAGCTCGCCGCGCGCAGCATGGCCGAGCCCTGCTGCGGATGCAGACAGATGCGCGCCACGCCGGTGTTGTCCAGTTCCAGGCGCGCGCGCAGGTACTGGCGCCGCGAGTTGGCCGTGGGCCAATCGAAGCCCGCCGGCAGCGTCACCGGCAAGGTATCGGCCGTACTGCGCCCCTGGGCACGCCAGAGGAACGGCCGTGCTACCACCAGTGCAGTCACCAGCGCGGCAGCCGGATTGCCCGGCAGGCCGATCCATGGCTTGCCGGCGATGCTGCCGAACGCCAGCGGCTTGCCCGGTTGCATCTTCAGCTTCCACAGGTGCAGTTCGCCCAGTTCGCGGATCGCCTGCTTGAGGTAGTCGCGGTCGCCGACCGACACCCCGCCGCTGGTGATCAGCACATCCCATTCGGACGCGGCGAGGCTCAGCGCATCGCGGCTGGCCGCCAGGGTATCGGCGAGCACGCCGTAGTCGTGCACCTCGACACCCCAGCCGCGCAGCAGCGCGCTGATGCTGAAGCGGTTGGCGTTGTAGATCTGCCCTGGAGCGAGCGGCTCACCCGGTTCGCGCAACTCGTCACCGCTGCTCAGCAGGCAGACGCGCAACGGGCGATAGACACTGACGCGATCCAGCCCGACGCTGGCCAACAGGCCGAGGTCCTGGGCACGCAGTTTCTTCCCGGCGCTCAGCAAGGCATCGCCGTTGCGGAGCTCTTCACCGCGGCGGCGCACGTGGCTACCGTGCTCGACCACGGGCACCTGCAGCCAGTCGCCATCGACCTCGCAGTCTTCCTGGGCGATCACGCTGTCCGCTCCCGGCGGCAGTGGCGCGCCGGTGAAGATGCGCATGGCCTGGCCGGGTTGCAGTTCAACCTGGGCGGCATCGCCGGCGGCGATGTAGCCGGCGATCTTCAGCCGCGCGCCCGATAGGCCCATGTCGGCGCTGCGCAAGGCGTAGCCGTCCATGGCGCTGTTGTCCCACAGCGGCAGGTCGATGGGCGAGTGAATGTCCTCGGCGAGGATGCGGCCCAGGGCGTTTTCCAGGTCGACGCGCACGGTCGGCGGCGCCACAGGGACGAAGTCCATCAGCGCGGCAATGGCTTCGTCCACCGGGCGCAGGCCGGAGCCGGAACAGCCGCAGGCGCTCATGAACGTGTCCCACAGGCCAGCAGCGGGCGCTCGGGCAGGCGCTTGAGATGGGGGACGAAATTGCACGGCCTGGTGCGGCTGTCCAGTTGCTGCACGAGGATCTTTTCCCAGGCCGTCAGGCAGGCGCCGGTGGAGCCGGGCAGGCAGCAGATCAGGGTGCCGTTGGTGATACCGGCAATGGCACGGGACTGGATGGTGGAGGTGCCGATTTCCTCGCGGGAAATCTGCCGGAACAGCTCGCCGAAGCCATCCACGGTGCGCTCGAGCAGAGGGGCGACGGCCTGGGGAGTGTTGTCGCGGGCAGTGAAGCCGGTGCCGCCGGTGATCAGGCCGACCTGGACCTTGGGGTCGGCGATCCAGGCCGAGACCACGGCGCGGATCTGGTAGATGTCATCGATGACCAGTTGGCGCTCGGCAAGGGCGTGGCCGGCGCGTTGCAGCGAGGTCACCAGGGCCTGGCCGGAGGTGTCATTGTGCAGGCTGCGGGTATCGCTGACGGTGAGGACAGCGATCTCCAGCGGCTGGAAGTCCGGGGTGCTGAGATGGCTCATGAGGGGCTCTCCGATTCGGAGCAAAAAGGGCTGGCGCCAGCCTGCGCCCCTTCCCTGTTACCGCCCATTCCTCGGAGTAGGTACTGCCCCGGCGCGTGCGGGGCAGAAGGAGCAGATACCTTCGCGATTGACCAGCAACGCGCCTACGCAGATGGAAACGCCGGAAGCCCGCTGCTGCAATGGCGCCTCGGAGCTGAGCAAGGGGGTAGGAGCGGACTCCGTCCGCGATTGGCCCGCAGCGCCTCGAAAGCCGCAGCCAGGCGGCTCAGCCTTTCCAGCGCTCGGCGGCAGCCTGGTCGCTGCAGCGGCCTTCGACCCAGCGCGGGCCGTCGCTGGTGTCTTCCTTCTTCCAGAACGGCGCGCGGGTCTTCAGGTAATCCATGACGAAGTTGCAGGCATCGAACGCCGCCTGGCGGTGAGCGCTGGCGGCGCCGACGAAGACGATGGGCTCGCCCGGTTCCAGGCGGCCGATGCGGTGCAGGATTTCCAGGCGCAACAGCGGCCAGCGCTGGTTGGCTTCCACCTCGATCTTTTCCAGCGCCTTCTCGGTCATGCCGGCGTAGTGCTCGAGGAACATGCCGCCGACTTCGCGGCCGTCGTTGAAGTCGCGCACGTAGCCGACAAAGCCGACCACCGCGCCGACGCCGACGTTGGCGGCGTGCATCGCGTTGAGTTCGGCGCCCGGGTCGAACGCCGCCGGCTGGACGCGGATCGCCATGGCTTCAGCCTCCGGTAACGGTGGGGAAGAACGCCACCTCGTCGCCATCGGCGAGGGGCTCGTCCAGGGAGCACAGTTCCTGGTTACGCGCGCACATCAGGTTCTGCTCGCCAAGCACGTCCCAGGCACCACCGCGCTCCAGCAGCAGCCGGCGCAGGTCGTCGAGGCTGGCCAGGGATGAGCTCCAGTTCAGTTGCTCGCCATCCAGCCCGAGGGCTTCACGGTAGCGGGCGAAGTACTGCACGCGGATCATGGGGTGTCTCCTGCTACGCCATCGTTGACCAGATAGTGCCCGCTCTTGCCACCGAGCTTCTCCAGCACGCGTACGCTGTCGATGGTCATGCCGCGGTCCACCGCCTTGCACATGTCGTAGATGGTCAGCGCGGCGACGCTGGCGGCGGTCAGCGCTTCCATCTCCACGCCGGTCTGCCCGGCCAGCTTGCAGCGGGCGACGATGTGCACGGTGTCTTCACCCTCGGCGGCCAGTTCGACCTTCACGCTGGTGAGCAGCAACGGGTGGCACAACGGGATCAGTTCATGGGTTTTCTTCGCCGCCTGGATACCGGCGATGCGCGCCACGGCGAATACGTCGCCCTTGGGATGGCCGCCGTCCTGGATCAGTTGCAGGGTGGACGGGAGCATACGCACCCGGGCTTCGGCCACCGCCTCGCGGGACGTCACGGCTTTTTCGGTGACATCGACCATGTTGGCGCGGCCCTGGGAATCGAGATGGGTCAGCACGGGTGGGAACTCTCCGGAGAATCAGGGGAACAGTTTAACCCCGACACGCGGGGCTGGCAGACCGGCGAGCGGCGCGTTGGGGGGAGGATTGTATACAAGAAGAGGTAGAAGCGGGATGGCCGGGAGCCCGGACGGGTTCGCGAGCAGCTCGCTCCTACGAAAAGCCAGCCAGCACCTCGGACGCAGAACCTGTAGGAACGACATGCTCTTGTAGGAGCGAGCTTGCTCGCGAACAAAGCACAGTCGGCTGACGACTCGGCTGCAGGCTCTGCCCAACAGTCCCCTCCACCGCCTGCGGGGGAGGGTTAGGGAGGGGGAACGGAATCGGCCCCAACGCCGGGTATGGCCGAACCCCGCCGCCCTCTCCCCTGCCCTCTCCCTGAAGGGAGAGGGGTTGTCTGGAGCGAGGGGGGAAATCGGCAGAAGCCGATTGCCCCATTTCGGTTACATATGCGCTTCAGCGAACTCCGCCAGCACCGAGCGCGGCACCCCTTGCAGGGTCACGTGCACGCCGTGCGGGAAGTCCTTGAAGCGTTCGGTCAGGTAGGTCAGGCCGGAGCTGGTGGCCGACAGGTAGGGGGTGTCGATCTGCGCCAGGTTGCCCAGGCAGATCACCTTCGAACCGTTGCCCGCGCGGGTGATGATGGTCTTCATCTGGTGCGGGGTGAGGTTCTGGCACTCGTCGATCAGGATCAGGCTCTGCTGGAAACTGCGACCGCGGATGTAGTTCAGCGATTTGAACTGCAGCGGCACCTTGCTGAGGATGTAGTCGACGCTGCCATGGGTGCACTCATCATCCGAATGCAGCGCTTCGAGGTTGTCGGTGATCGCGCCGAGCCAGGGCTCCATCTTCTCGGCCTCGGTGCCGGGCAGGAAGCCGATATCCTCGTCCAGGCCCTGCACGCTGCGCGTCGCGATGATGCGCTTGTAGCGCTTGGTGACCATGGTCTGCTCGATGGCGGCGGCCAGCGCCAGGATGGTCTTGCCCGAACCGGCGGCACCGGACAGGTTGACCAGGTGGATGTCCGGGTCCAGCAGCGCGTACAGCGCCAGCGACTGGTACACATCGCGCGGACGCAGGCCCCAGGCCTCCTGGTGCAACAGCGGTTCCTGGTGCAGGTCGAGAATGGTCAGCTCGTCCTGGTCGATGCCCTTGATCCAGCCGACGAAACCTTGCTCATCGACGATGAATTCGTTGATGTGCACGGCCGGCAGGTTGTCGGTGAGTTGCACGCGGTGCCAGGTGCGTCCGCGGTCCTGGCGAGTCTCCACCTTGCTGACGCGATCCCAGAACGACCCGCTGAGCGAGTGATAGCCACGCGACAGCAGGTTGATGTCATCGACCAGTTGGTCGGTGTGGTAATCCTCCGCGAATACCCCACAGGCACGCGCCTTCAGGCGCATGTTGATGTCTTTTGTCACCAGCACCACGCGCTTGCTGCTATGGCGACTCTTCAGCTCCACCAGCTGGTTGATGATCTTGTTGTCGTTGAGGTGTTCGGGCAGCCAGGTGATCGGCTCCGCGCGCTTGCTCATGAGGATCGACAGGCTGCCGCAGGGGCCGCTCTTGCCGCGCTGGATGGGCACTCCATCCTCTACTTGCTCCGGCGAGGCCTCGCCCAGCACCGAATCGATCAGACGGATCGCCTGACGGCATTCCGCGGCCACGGTATGTTTTCCGGTCTTGAGCTTGTCCAGTTCCTCCAGCACCGTCATCGGGATCGCGACGTGGTGCTCCTGGAAGTTCAGCAGGGCGTTGGGATCGTGGATCAGGACGTTGGTGTCGAGGACGTACAGGGTGGGCTGGGTGGGGCGGGAGCGTCCGTGGTCATCCATACGCGGGTCACCTCTTGTGGGGGCGTTCGACGGAATGCCGTAACAGCGCTCCGCCGTGCGGTGAGCCACCGGCTCTCGAGATGTGGGCTCGAGAGCACTGCAAGAAGGGGACGGGCCGGGCCGGGGCCGCCACCTGTCTGCAGGGTTCGGCGGTCTACGTCTCCAGAAATACAGGAAAAAACATGACGATAAAAAGTCTTTTTCCTTCCTAAGAAGGTTTTTTTCGTCGTACGACGAAATACCTTGGCGGGCGCTTCGGACAGCGCTAGTTTTAGGGGTCCCACCTACCGCTGCAGCATCTCCTTTTTTCCGCGAATCAGTCCCTCAGCCCACCGAAGAAGGCCTGTGCGTTGCGCTCCAGCGTCGCCAGGTGATAACCGCCTTCCTGCACGATGACCTGCGGTAATCCCAGGGCTGCCACCTCGCGCCCGAGCCGGGCGAAGCCTTCGGTCGTCACCGCCACCTTGGACTGCGGGTCCTCCTTATAGATGTCGAAACCCAGGGACAACACCAGCGCCTGTGCGCCGAACTCACGCACAGCCCGCAGCGCCTTGCCGACCTGGACGAAAAAGTCCTGCTCGCTGGCGCCATGGGCCATCGGAAGGTTGAGATTGAACCCTTCGCCGCTGCCTTCGCCGCGCTCGTCGTCGAAGCCGGCAACCACGGGGTAGAAGTTGGTCGGATCGCCGTGTACCGAGACATAGAGAACATCGTCGCGGCCGTAGAAGATTTCCTGGATGCCCTGGCCGTGGTGCATATCAGTATCAAGGATGGCGACCTTGCCGAAACGCGCGCGTAGCTCGGAGGCGGCGATAGCGGCGTTGTTCAGGTAGCAGAAGCCGCCGGCGCCCTCCTCCCGCGCATGGTGTCCCGGAGGGCGGCACAGGGCATAGGCCGCCGGGGCGCCATCACGCACCGCCCGTGCTGCCGCCACCGCGCTCTGCGCCGACCAGTAGGCCGCGCGCCAGGTGTGCTCGCCCACCGGGCAACTGCCGTCGGCGAGGTAACGCGCCGCCTGGGCGAGTATTCCACGCAGCGGATTACCCTCGCGGATGAATACGTTGGACATCACCTCGTCGCCCCAGTCCTCCGGCACCTCGTGCCAGCGCTCGTAGGCGTGTTCGAGAAACTCCAGGTACGCCGCGCTGTGTGCGCCCAACAGCGGCTCGCGACCAGAATCCTGCGGTGCGGCGAGCGGAAAGCCCAGCGCGCGCACGGCGGCCAGCAGGTGCTCGGCGCGCTGCGGCACCTCCTGTGGGGTGCGCATCTGGCCGCGGGAGAAGTAGCTGCGCGGGATGTGAAGCAACTGGTCGGGATGGAAGAAGGTCTGCATCGGTGTCTCCTTCAGTCGATCCGGCCGGCACGGGCCAGCACGGCGTTGAGCAGTACGTCGGCGCCCTGGGTCGCCTGTTCGGGAATCACGTCCTCGGCCTCGTTGTGGCTCAGGCCGCCGACGCAGGGGATGAACACCATGGCGGTCGGGCACATACGCGCCAGGTGAATGGCGTCGTGACCGGCGCCGCTGACGATATCCTGGTGCGAGTAGCCCAGCGTCCGAACGGCCTCGCGCACATGCCCCACGCAGTCAGCGTCGAAGGGGGTGGCCGGGCTGATCCAGTGCAGGCCAATCTCCAGCGCCAGTCCGCGGCGCACGGCGATGGCGTGAAGCAGCGCGCGAACCTCCTGCTCCATGGCGGCGATCACGTCGTCACGGTGGTGGCGCAGGTCGATGGTGAAGTCCAGCAGACCGGCAATGGTGTTGCGCGAGGACTTGGCAATTTCCAACTGGCCGACGGTCACCAGCCCGTGGGGCGCAAAGCGCTGGGCCAACGCCTCGAGCGCCTGGATCATCTCGGCAGCGCCGAACAGAGCGTCATGGCGCAGCGGCATCGGCGTGGTGCCGGCGTGGGCGGCCTGGCCGCTGACGCGAACGTCCAGCCAGCGAATCGACTGGCCGCCGGTGACCACGCCGACGTCGACGCCATTGTCCTCGAGGATCGGCCCCTGCTCGATGTGCGCCTCAAAATAAGAATCCAGGCGCAGGCCTAGCGGCAGGTCGCCCTGCCAGCCAAGCTTCTGCAGCGCTTCGCCGACGCTCACGCCCTCGGCATCCCGAGAGGCCAGCGCGGCATCCAGCGGCATGGTGCCGGTGAAGGTGGCCGAGCCGAGCATGGCCGGGGTGAAGCGCGCGCCCTCCTCGTTGGTCCAGACCGCCACCTCAAGCGGACGGCGAGTGCGGATGCCGTGATCATTCAAACGGCGCAGGACTTCCAGCCCCGCCAGCACCCCATACACACCGTCGAAACGGCCGCCTTCCGGCTGGGTGTCGAGGTGGCTGCCCATCACCACCGGCTCGAGGCTGTCGTCTTCACCCGTGCGGCGGGCGAAGAGGTTGCCCACTGGGTCGCGGCGCAGGCTCAGGCCGGCATCGCGGCACCAGCCTTCGAACAGCTCACGGCCGGCCCGATCCTCTTCGCTCAGCGCCAGCCGCCGCGAGCCGCCACGGGCGGTGGCGCCGACCTTGGCCATGTCCATCAGGCTTGCCCACAGGCGGGCTCCATCGATCTTCAGCATTGCAGTCTCCTGGAAATCACGCCGCGGCAGACGCTGTGCGCACGCGCAAACGACGGTCGAGACCGACGATGCACAACAGCGAAAGGCCGGCCAGCAGCGAATAGAAGAGCGCCAGCGGCAACCACTGGCCCTCGAAACGGTGCGCCAGCCAAGTGCCGATCAGCGGAGTCAGGCCGCCGGCGATGGCGCCGCAGACCTGGTAGGCGATGGAAATTGCCGAGTAGCGCACCCGGGTGTCGAACACCTCGCTGACGTAGCCGGCAATCACTGAATAGAAGCTGGACATGCAGACCACGGCCGTGGCGATGCCGAGCACAATGGCCAGCGTGTGGCCCTGGCTGACCAGCACGAACATCGGGTAGGGAGATGCCACCGCCAGCAGCGCCGCCAGCTTGAGGAAGCGCGCCGAGCCGATGGACTCGGCCAGGCGTGCGGCCAATGGCTGCACGCAGAACTGGATGAGCGCCACGTAGAACAGGCAATCGAGGATCAGCTTGCGGTCGATGGCCAGGTTCTGGGTGGTGTAGGAGATCATGAAGGTATTGGTGAAATAGACCCCGGCGATGCCGATGGTGTTGGCGCCGATGCACAACAGCAACGGCCGCCAGGCCGTACGCACGACTTCCAGCGCCGGCAGCTTGTGCTGTCGGGCCTGCTCCTTCACCCGCGCGAATTCCGGGGACTCGTTGACGCCCAGGCGAATCGCCAGCCCGACCACCAGCATCAGCGCGCTGGCGAGGAACGGCAGACGCCAGCCCCAGTCGAGGAACGCTGCGTTGTCCATGCTGGTCACCGCCTTGAACGCCAGCAACGAAAGGATCAGCCCGCAGGGCTGCCCAGTTGCGCGAACGAGGCAAAGAAGGTGCGTCGGCCACTGGGCGCGTGTTCGCCGGCCATCAGCACCGCGCCGCCCCACTCGCCGCCAACGGCGATGCCCTGGACAATGCGCAGCAGCACCAGCAACGCCGGGGCGAGCAGGCCGATCTGTCCATAGGTCGGCAACAGGCCGATGCAGACGGTGGCGACGCCCATCATCACCAGGGTGACCAGGAGTGCCTTCTTGCGGCCGATGCGGTCGCCCAGATGGCCGAAAATCAGGCCGCCCAGCGGTCGGGCGAAGAAGCCCACGGCAAAGGTCCCGAAGGCCGCCATGGTGCTGAGGAACTGGCTGTCGGAGGGAAAGAACAGCGTGCCGAACACCAGGGCGGCGGCGGTGGCGTAGATATAGAAGTCGTACCACTCGATCATGGTACCGATGAAAGCGGCCGTGGCGGCGCGGACCGGCTGCGGTGCGGGCTGGGACATCTCAGGCTCCCGGATCTTGTCGATTGTTTTGGGCAGCGTATGCAAGGTCTCGGCGCTCTCCGGCGCCTGAGGACGTTATCGCCCCCGGCCGGATAATCAGTCAATTTTCTAATCGTTATTCAAAGAATAATTACAGCTTATAATCGAGGAATTCCCCCGCTGGAGCCCTGCGATGGAGCTTGGCCGCTTTCTCAATGACCGCCTGGACTGGAACCTGCTGCGCACCTGGCTGGTGATCGGCCAGGAACGCAGCATCAGCCGCGCCGCCGCACGCCTGCACCTGACGCAGCCGGCGGTCAGCCAGGCCTTGCGCCGGCTGGAGGAACAACTGGGAGCAGACCTGGTGCAGCGGCGTGGACCACGCTTCGAGATCACCGCCTTGGGCGAGGAAATCCTGCGCATCGCTGGCGACGTCAACGGTAATGTCTCGCGCCTGGCCGCCGCCCTGGAGCAACCTGCCGACCAGGTGGTCGGCAAGGTTCGTCTGCTCAGCATCAGCCGCATCCAGTCGGATTTCTACGACGACTTCCTCACCGACTTCCACCGCGCGCACCCCGGCGTGGAACTGGATGTAGAGGTCATGCGCAGCGCCGACGTGCTCAGCTCCCTGCAACAGAAGACCGCCACCCTTGGCCTGGCCTTGTGCCGACAACCCTCGCCACGCCTGGAGCAGCGCGCCTTCCTGCGCCAGCGCTATGTGTTCCTCTGCGGCCGCCACCACAGGCTCTATGGCCGTCGCGAGCTGCGCCTGGCCGACCTGCAGGGCGAGGACTACGTCACCTTCACCAGCGACCAGATCGGCGAAGTGCTCTCGCCGCTGACCATCTTCCGTGACCAACAAGGCTTCACCGGCAAGCTGGTGGCCTCCTCCCCCAGTCTTGAGGAAGTCCGCCGCCTGGTCTGCTGCGGCTTCGGCATCGGCTGCCTGCCGCGCCACATAGTCGCTGACGACCTGGCCCAGGGGCGCCTGTGGGCGCTGCCGCCCGAGGAAGGCGTGGACGATGTGGATATCCATCTGCTGTGGAACCGCGAACAGAAACACACGCAGGCCGAGCGCTGTTTCCTCGGCGAGTTGCTCAAGCGCATGGAACAGGTCCCGGTGGAGCAGCGACTCCTATCGTCCCCATAGGTGGAGCCGGCGGCCGCGAATCCCTACAATCGCTGCTCGCTTGTAGGAGACCGCACGATGCTGATGGTGATTTCCCCCGCCAAGACCCTGGACTACGACACCGCGCCGGTGACGCAGCGCTACACCCTGCCCGAGCACCTGGACGACGCCCAGGAGCTCATCGGCATCCTGCGGGAACTGACCCCGGCGCAGATCGCCGAACTGATGCACCTGTCGGACAAGCTGGCCGGCCTGAACGCCGCGCGCTTCGGCAGCTGGCACCCGCAGTTCACCCAGGCCAACGCCAAGCAGGCACTGCTGGCCTTCAAGGGTGACGTCTATACCGGGATGCAGGCCGAGGACTTCAGCGAGGGCGACTTCGATTTCGCCCAGCGCCACCTGCGTATGCTCTCCGGCCTCTACGGCGTGCTGCGCCCGCTGGACCTGATGCAACCCTATCGCCTGGAAATGGGCACCAAGCTGGCCAACGCCCGCGGCAAGGACCTTTATGCCTTCTGGGGCGAACGCATCAGCGGCTGGCTGAACGAATCCCTGGCCGAGCAGGGCGACGACGTGCTGCTGAACCTGGCCTCCAACGAGTACTTCGGCGCTGTAAAGCGCAAGGCCCTGAACGCACGGGTGGTCGACACCGAGTTCAAGGACCTGAAGAACGGCCAGTACAAGATCATCAGCTTCTACGCCAAGAAGGCCCGCGGGATGATGGCGCGCTACGTGATCAAGGAACGCCTGGCCAACCCCGAAGGCCTGAAGGACTTCAACTACGCGGGCTACGCCTACAGTTCCGAGCACTCCAAGCCCGATCAGCTGGTGTTCCTGCGCGACCACAGCGAAGACTGATCTTCCCCCTGCTGCACCAAACGGGAGCCTTTCCAGTTGTGGAAAGGCTCCCGTTTTCGTTTCGCCCCCCTCCTTCCTTCGCAGCCGCCTGCTTTATGCAGGAGCGAGCTGGCTCGCGAATCTCCTTCGATCGATGAAGCGAATGCGGTTCGCGAGCTAGCTCGCTCCTACAAGAAAGGCGCGGTGGGGGCGGTTGATGCCAACTGGCCTGTAAGCCATCGGCCATGGAACTGACCAATCATGGGTGGCGGTTCTGTACGTTTAATGCCCAAAACACCCCCTGAAGACCACACACCTGAAATGGTCAAATTGACCGTTCGTCTGCTTCAGGATTAATCGTGAGAAATTTTTTCGACCGTCCGAACCGGTCGGAAGGATGGAAATCGTCCTGATTCGCTCCCTGCGTTGTAATCCATTGGCCATTAACAGCCTTTGGCCATGACATGCATTTCACGATTGCACTTTGCAAGAGATGAAGCTGAACGGCAGCTGAACGAATGTCTTAACGACGATACACGGTCGTTTTTAACGAAAAATTCAATGGAACTTTCCCAGGCATTGCACTTTGCACTGACGAAAACGACATGCGTTTTGCCATTAGCGCAGCATCAAGTGATGTCAATTGGATATTTCAAATGATTTCAGAGACGGGATGGGCGGAAGGAACTAACCGCATTTGAGATAAATCCTATTTGCGCAACGTCCATCGATGACGACGCAAAAGTGCCCCGATGGAAATTGGAGTTTTAGTTCCAAGGTTATTTCGATCAGCTCTTTCCGATTCCGACCGTGGACCGTAACCCAATGAAATAAATTAACTTTTCAGATGACGAGGCAATCATCTAACCAAACTGGAGCACGCCAGGCAGAGACTGCACCAACTTTGCAATCTGCCTGAAACATAACAGGGCAAACATCCAAAGTTTGCGCCAAGACTGTGCTCTAAAGTTTAGCACTCGATTCCCATGCCTGCCTGAAAGGAAGTACGGAAGAAACTTTTAATGGTTCTTCCGGGGGTTCTTGCACCCTTTGAAAATCGCCCTACCGGGCAACTTTAAACAGTTCGACCATTGAAGAGGTGAATGCGATGCGTATCAGCATCTTTGGTCTTGGGTATGTTGGCGCAGTATGTGCCGGCTGCCTGTCCGCGCGAGGCCATGAAGTCGTTGGGGTGGATGTTTCCACCACCAAGATCGATCTGATCAACAACGGAAAGTCGCCCATCGTCGAGCCGGGCCTGGAGCCACTGCTGCAACAGGGCATCCGCACCGGTCGCCTGTCGGGCACCACCGACTTCAAGAAGGCCGTACTGGACACCGACGTGTCGTTCATCTGCGTCGGCACCCCGAGCAAGAAGAACGGCGACCTGGACCTGGGCTACATCGAGTCCGTGTGCCGTGAGATCGGCTACGCCATCCGCGAGAAGAAAGAGCGCCACACCGTGGTCGTGCGCAGCACCGTGCTGCCGGGCACCGTGAACAACGTGGTGATCCCGATCATCGAGGACTGCTCGGGCAAGAAGGCCGGCGCCGACTTCGGCGTAGGCACCAACCCGGAGTTCCTGCGCGAATCCACCGCGATCAAGGACTACGACTTCCCGCCGATGACCGTCATCGGTGAGCTGGACGCCCAGACCGGCGACCTGCTGGAAGAAATCTACCGCGAGCTGGACGCGCCGATCATCCGCAAGACCATCGAGGTCGCCGAGATGATCAAGTACACCTGCAACGTCTGGCACGCCGCCAAGGTCACCTTCGCCAACGAAATCGGCAACATCGCCAAGGCCGTCGGCGTCGATGGCCGCGAGGTGATGGACGTGATCTGCCAGGATCGCAAGCTGAACCTCTCGCGCTACTACATGAAGCCCGGCTTCGCCTTCGGCGGTTCCTGCCTGCCCAAGGACGTACGCGCCCTCACCTACCGCGCCAGCCAGCTGGACATCGAACACCCGATGCTCGGCTCGATCATGCGCAGCAACCAGCACCAGGTGCAGAAGGCCTTCGACATCATCGCCGCCCACGGCAGCCGCAAGGTCGGCCTGCTCGGCCTGTCGTTCAAGTCCGGCACCGACGACCTGCGCGAAAGCCCGCTGGTGGAACTGGCCGAGATGCTCATCGGCAAGGGCTACGAGCTGCAGATCTTCGACCGCAACGTCGAGTACGCCCGTGTCCATGGCGCGAACAAGGAGTACATCGAATCGAAGATCCCGCACGTCTCCTCGCTGCTGGTCTCGGACCTGGACGCCGTCGTGAAGTCCTCGGACGTACTGGTGCTGGGCAACGGTGACGAGCTGTTCGTCGATGTCGTGAAGCAGGCGCCCGAAGGCACGAAGGTCGTCGACCTGATCGGCTTCATGCCCAGCGTCACGGATGACCGCGCCGAAGGCATCTGCTGGTAAGCGCCACCTGCTCTTCGTAGGAGCGAGCTTGCTCGCGAATGAACTTTCCGACGGCACAAGTGTGCCAGGCGGGTTCGCGAGCAAGCTCGCTCCTACAAGAGCCCCCCGCCCACCAAGCGACAGACGGATTTCGACGATGGAAACCTACAAACGAGTGATCGGTGAAGCCACGGGCTGGCTGGTCTTCCTCAGCCTGCTGATGCTGCTGGCGCTACTGGTGCCGCCAACCGTATTCGACGCCGAATCCAAGGACTTCCTGTTGCTGATCGGCGCAGTCGGTATCTGGCGCTATTCCATGGGCGGCCTGCACTTCCTGCGCGGCATGCTGTTCCTCTACGTGGTCTACCCGCACTACCGCCGCAAGATGCGCAAGCTCGGCGACGCGGCCGCCCCGTCCCATGTGTACCTGATGGTCACCAGTTTCCGTATCGACGCGCTGACCACCTCCATGGTCTATCGCTCGGTCATCGAAGAAGCCATCGGCTGCGGCTACCCCACCACCGTGGTGTGCTCCATCGTCGAGATGTCCGACGAGGTGCTGATCAAGCAGCAGTGGCAGAAGCTCAACCCGCCGGAGCATGTCGAACTCGACTTCGTGCGCATCCCCGGCACCGGCAAGCGCGACGGGCTGGCCCACGGTTTCCGCGCCATCTCCCGCCACCTGCCCGACGAAGATGCAGTGGTCGCAGTGATCGATGGCGACACCGTGCTCGAACCCGGCGTGGTGAGAAAGACCGTGCCCTGGTTCAAGCTCTTCCCCAACGTCGGCGGCCTGACCACCAACGAATTCTGCGAAGTGCAGGGCAGCTACGTGATGAGCGAGTGGCACAAGCTGCGCTTCGCCCAGCGCCACATCAACATGTGCTCCATGGCCCTGTCCAAGCGCGTGCTGACCATGACAGGGCGCATGTCGGTGTTCCGCGCCGCCGTGGTCACCGACCCGGACTTCATCACCGACGTGGAAAGCGACCACCTGGACCACTGGCGCCTGGGCCGCTTCCAGTTCCTCACCGGTGACGACAAGTCCAGCTGGTACAGCCTGATGCGCCTGGGCTACGACACCTTCTACGTGCCGGACGCGGCGATCAACACGGTCGAGCACCCGCCGGAGAAGAGCTTCATCAAGGCCAGCCGCAAGCTGATGTTCCGCTGGTACGGCAACAACCTGCGGCAGAACTCCCGCGCCCTGGCCCTGGGCCCGCAACGCCTGGGCTGGTTCACCAGCGTGGTGCTGTTCGACCAGCGCCTGTCGATGTGGACCTGCCTGCTCGGCCTGGTCGCCGCGATCATCGCCAGCATCAAGTACAGCATCGCGTTCCTGCTCATCTACCTGCTGTGGATCGGCATCACCCGCTTCGTGCTGACCCTGCTGCTGTCGCTGTCGGGGCACCACATCGGGCCGGCCTATCCCGCGATTCTTTATTACAACCAGATCGTCGGTGCCCTGGTGAAGATCTACGTGTTCTTCCGCCTCGACCAGCAGTCGTGGACCCGCCAGAACACCAAGCTCGACCGCGGCCTGGCCAGTTTCCAGCAGTGGTTCAACACCTGGTCCTCGCGCGCCATGACTTTTTCCGCGGCCAGCGTTTTCGTCGCCGTACTGCTGACCATCGTCTGACTCTTTTTGGCAAAGCCCTCCCCAATTAGCTACGAACAGGACTCGACCTCATGAATACCGCCGTCAACGTCAATGTCGTGCATGAATCCGAAGCACAGCGCCAGCACGCACGGGTCAAGCTGCCCGCCCGTATCCGCTACATCGGATCCCACCGCGAGGGCGTCGACGCCCGCCTGCTGGACCTGTCCGCCGGTGGCTTCGCGTTCACTTCCGCGAACAACACTCCGGTGCAGGTCGGCGACCTGCACAAGGGCAAGCTGCTGTTCCAGATCGACAGCATCAGCTTCTCCCTGGAAGTGGAATTCCAGGTGCGCTCCTACGACCGCGAAACCAGCCGCGTCGGTTGCGAATTCCAGCACCTGAAGCCGCGCGAGATCGCCGCCCTGCGCTACCTGATCACCTCCTACCTGGCCGGTGAAGTGGTGAGCGTGGGCGACATGCTCAACACCCTGCAGCGCGAGAACTTCACCAAGGCCCGCAAGCACGGCGCCGGCTCCGGCGGCATGGGCTTCTTCGGCCGCTTCCGCGCGGTCACCGTGAGCACCGCGATCTTCGTGGTCGGTGTCGGCGCCTTCGCGGTGATCCTCAACCAGATCTACAACCTGTACTTCGTCACCCATGCCGACTCGGGCGTGGTCAGCGTGGCCAACCAGCAGATCACCATGCCCCGCGAAGGCACCGTGGAAAGCCTGGTGGAGCCCGGCGCCGAAGTTGCCAAGGGCGCGCCGATCGCCTCCTTCTCCGCCAACCTGCTGGACCTGCTCAAGGGCAACCTGACCGAAGAGCAGCTCAACCCGAGCAACATCGAGAAGCTCTTCGGCCACCAGATGAAGGGCACCCTGACCAGCCCGTGCGATTGCCGCGTGGTCGAGCAGCGCGTCGCCAACGGCCAGTTCGCCAACAAGGGCGACGTGATCTTCACCCTGACCCCGCGCGACAGCCTGGCCACCGTCGAAGCCCGTTTCCCCTACCGCAACGCCGCCGAGCTTTCGCCCGGCACCCACGTGAACTTCCAGGTCGCCGGCGACAGCGAAGTACGCGGCGGCCGCATCCTGCGCACCGCACCGGTGGACGGTGACCTGTCCTCGGAAATCCGCGTGCAGATTACCCCCGACCAGCCGCTCGACAGCCAGATGGCTGGCCGCCCGACTGAAGTCAGCATCGGCGGCCTGCCGGGCCGCACCCTGCTGAACAAGGCGATGGCCCTGGCCACCGCCCGCTAAGAGGACGCCTGCCATGAATCGACCTGTCTCACGACTTGCCCCGAACCTAGCCTTGGCGCTGGCCATCGCCGCAGCCGCCGGTTGCGCCGGCCTGCCCGACCAGCGACTGGCCCAGGAAGCCCTGGAGCGCGGCGACATCGCCACCGCCCAGGCCAACTTCCAGGCCCTGGCCACCATGGGCTACGCCGACGCACAGGTCGGACTGGCCGATATGCAGGCCGCCACCGGCGCCCCCGACGAACAGGCCCGCGCCGAGAAGCTCTACCGCGAAGCGGCCGAGAGCTCGCCACGTGCCCGCGCCCGCCTGGGCAAGTGGCTGGCAGCCAAGCCCGGCGGCACCGACGCCGAGCACCGCGAAGCCGAGCAACTGCTGAGCCGCGCCTTCAACGAAGGCGAGGACAGCGCGCTGGTGCCGCTGATCGTCCTCTATCTGCAGTACCCGCAGGCCTGGCCGAACGTGAACCCACAGCAGCGCATCGACCAGTGGCGCGCCCAGGGCCTGCCACAAGCCGACCTGGCGCAGATCATCCTGTACCGCACCCAGGGCACCTACGACCAGCACCTGGGCGAAGTCGAGCAGGTCTGCCAGCGCTGGCTGAACCGCATGGACGTGTGCTGGATGGAACTGGCCACCGTGTACCAGAAGCAGGGCAACGCGGATAAGCAGAAGGCCCACATCGAAGCGCTCAAGGCAGGCTGGAAGGCCGGGCGCGTGCCGTCCGAGCGTGTCGAATCGGTGGCCGGCGTGCTGGCCGATCCGAACATCGGCACCGCCGACCCGCAGGCCGCGCAGGCGCTGCTCACAGAGATCGCGCCGACCTACCCGGCCGCCTGGGTCAGCCTGGCCAAGCTGCAGTACGACAACCCCGACCTGGGCGACCTCGACCAGATGCTCGACTACCTGAAGAAAGCCCAGGACGCCGCCCAGCCGCGCGCCGAACTGCTGCTGGGCCGCCTCTACTACGACGGCAAGTGGGCCCCGCAGGAACCGCAGAAGGCTGAACAGCACCTGCTCAAGGCCGCCGCCACCGAGCCCCAGGCGCACTACTACCTGGGCCAGATCTACCGCCGCGGCTTCCTCGGCCAGGTCTACCCGCAGAAGGCCGTGGATCACCTGCTGATCGCCGCGCGCGCCGGCCAGGCCAGCGCCGACATGGCCCTCGCCCAGCTCTATTCGCAGGGTCGCGGCATCCGCCCGAACCTGGTCAACGCCTACGTCTTCGGCGAGCTCGCCCAGCGCCAGCAGGTCCCCACCGCGAGCGACCTGATGGCACAGATCGAACCGCAGATCCAGCCGGCCGACCGCAGTGCGGCCCAGCAGTTGCTCAAGCGTGAAGAACAGGCTCGCGGCGCCAACTGGCAAGCCACCGTCAGCCTTCTGCAGAACAACCAGGAACAAGAAAATCTATGAAGCGCACCGACCCGATGACCACCCCGCTGTTTGCTCTCGTTGATGGAGTTCAGCCGCGTGCTCTGGCTACCGCTATTCGCCGCGCCCGCCTGTTCCCCGCCATGCTCGGCGTCGGCCTGAGCCTCGCAGGCACTCTGTTCGGCAGCCTCGCCCACGCGGCGGAAGAGCCACCGAAGAACTTCGGCATCGACATCAAGGTGACCGCCGAATCCGAGGACGATCGCGACCTGGGCACCGCCCACGGCGGCGACCTCAACGGCCTCGGCCTGGATGTGCGGCCCTGGGCCTTCGGCCAGTGGGGC
Source organism: Pseudomonas sp. PVC-3-1 (assembly GCF_057444315.1). Lineage (NCBI taxonomy): Bacteria > Pseudomonadati > Pseudomonadota > Gammaproteobacteria > Pseudomonadales > Pseudomonadaceae > Pseudomonas > Pseudomonas sp. PVC-3-1. The sequence continues at coordinate 2,296,380 of NZ_CM172023.1, read as the reverse complement.
GACTGGAGCGCCTATGTGATGGGCCAGGCGGTTGCCGCCACTGACACCATTCAGACCGACACCCTGCAGAACGACGACGTCAACAACGACAGCAGCGGTAGCAGCGACAACAAGCGCGAGCCCGACGACGCCTACCTCGCCCTGCGCGAATTCTGGGTGGACTACGCCGGCCTCACCCAGTACCCCGGCGAGCACCTGCGCTTCGGGCGCCAGCGCCTGCGCGAAGACAGCGGCATGTGGCAGGACACCAACATCGAGGCCCTCAACTGGACCTTCGACACCACCCTGCTGCGTGCCCATGTCGGCGCCGCCCAGCGCTTCTCCGACTACCGTACCGACATCACCGACCTGGCACCGGACGACAAGGACCGCACCCACGTCTTCGGCGACATCTCCACGCAGTGGATGCCCCAGCACTGGGTCGGCCTGCGCGTCCACCACGCCGACGACAGCGGCAGCCTGCCGGACCCGGGTGAAACCGTCGACTCGCTGGACAAGCGCTCCACCGGCGACCTCACCTGGGTTGGCATCGAGGCCAACGGCGACGGCTACAACTGGCGCTCGCAGATGCCCATCAACTACTGGGCCAGCGCCACCTGGCTCACCGGTAACCGCGACCGCCTGACCACCGTCCCGGTGAACGGCGAGCGTGTCGCCGCCGGCAAGCAGAGCGGCGATGTGGATGCCTACGGCGCTGACCTGGGCCTGCGCTGGAACATCGACGAGCAGTGGCGCGTCGGTGGCGCCTACGCCCGTGGCAGCGGCGGCGGCAAGAACGGCGAAGACCAGTTCGAACAGACGGGCCTTGAGAGCAACCGCTCCAACTTCACCGGCACCCGCGCCCGCGCGCACCGCTTCGGCGAAGCCTTCCGCGGTGAGCTGTCGAACCTTGAGGCCGCCACGCTGTTCGGTTCCTGGCAGCTGCGCGACGACTATGACGCCAGCGTCATCTACAACAAGTTCCGCCGCGTGGACAGCGACTCGGACATCGGCAACAGCGGCATCACCGCACCGCTGGTCAATGACTCCAAGGACATCGGCCAGGAAGTCGATCTGGTCGTCACCAAGTACTTCAAGCAGGGCCTGCTGCCGGCTTCCATGAGCCAGGCGATCGACGAGCCGTCGGCGCTGATCCGCTTCCGCGGCGGCGTCTTCAAGCCCGGCGATGCCTACGGCAGCCACGTCGACTCGACCATGCACCACGCCTTCGTCGACGTGATCTGGCACTTCTGAGGATTGTAGCGATGACTATCCGAGCACCCTTCCCCGCTCCAACACCCTCACCCCAGCCCTCTCCCAGGGGGAGAGGGGGCGCTCTGGCGTTGGGTTGCGTGCCGTGCCAGCCGATCGCTCCGAACAGCTCCCTCTCCTTCCGGGAGAGGGTTGGGGTGAGGGGGCCGCAAGGCCAGCGCAAGTCCAGCGCCGTGCAGTGGTCCACCCTGCTGCTGGGCAGCGTACTGCTGGCCACCACTCCAGCCTGGGCGGCGCAGCCCGCGGCCAAGGCCGAAGCCAGCAGCGCGCATGCGAAGAAGACCGACGCCGCGAAAGCCGAAGCCGGCAAGACCACCACAGACGAAAAGGCCCCGGCAGAACAACCGGGCAGCGAGCCGGGCAAGACCCAGACGCTGAAGGAGTCCGGCAACTACACCGTCACCGCCGCTCCCAGCGAGCCGCTTCACCTGGAGCCGCCCAAGCTGCCCGACCTCACCGGCTACACCGCCGAGGCGGTAGAGAAGAAGATCGAGCGCAACAAGCGTGGCCAGGCCCACGTCGAACGCATGGTCCAGCAGCAACCGCTGAAGGAATTCACCGGCGGCAAGAACCGCCTGGCCGAGTGGGTGAAGCGCCAGCGGCAGATGCCCCAGGCGATCTTCATCGACGGCGGCTACGTCAACCTCGCAGAGCTGGTCGGCAAGCTGCCCAAGACCGCGCTGGAACAGGTCGAGCCGGGTGTCTATATCGCCCGCCTGCCCATCGTCGTCAGCCAGGGCGCGACCCTGGAGATCGACGGCAAGGTCAAGGAACTGCGCCTGTCCCAGGACCGCGGCTCGTTCCTGGTCAACGACGGCAAGCTGTTCGTGCGGGACACCAAGGTCACTGCCTGGAACGAAGCGAAGAAAGAGCCGGCCTGGTACAAGACGCCCAACGAATTCCGCCCCTTCCTGATCTCCTGGGGCGGCGCCGAGGCCTACCTGGTGAACAGCCACTTCACCAGCTTCGGCTACAACGCTTCCAAGGCCTACGGCATCTCCATCTCGCAGTACAGCCCGGGCATGGACAAGACCATGAAGCGCCCGCGCCCCCTGGGCTGGGTGCTTAATTCGACCTTCGAGGACGCCTGGTACGGCTTCTACTGCTACGAGGCGGACGACCTGGTGGTGCGCGGCAACACCTACAAGAACAACATCGTCTACGGCATCGACCCGCATGACCGCTCGCACCGCCTGATCATCGCCGAGAACACCGTCTACGGGACGAAGAAGAAGCACGGCATCATCGTCTCCCGTGAGGTGAATGACAGCTGGATCATCCACAACAAGACCTACGACAACCACCTCTCCGGGATCGTCCTCGACCGTAATTCCGAGCGCAATCTGGTGGCCTACAACGAGGTGTACCGCAACCACTCCGACGGCATCACGCTCTACGAGTCGGGCGACAACCTCATCTACGGCAACCAGGTGCTGGCCAATCTGCGCCACGGCATCCGCATCCGTAACAGCGTGAACATCCGCCTGTACGAGAACCTCGCGGCCGGCAACAAGCTGATCGGCGTCTACGGCCACATCAAGGACCTGTCCGACACCGACCGCAACATCGACCTCGACCCCTTCGATACCAAGGTCTCGCTGATCGTGGTGGGCGGCAAGCTGGCCGGCAATGGCTCGGGCCCGCTGTCGGTGGATTCGCCGCTGTCGCTGGAGCTCTACAAGGTGGCCATGCTCGGCCCGACCAAATCCTCCGGCATCTCCTTCAACGGCGTGCTCGGCGAGAAGCAGGACCAGATCCTGGACCTGCTGGTGCGCCAGCAACGCGCGGTGCTGATCGACCCCGTCGAAAGCCAGGCCGAACTGCAAAATTGAGGACCCGACACATGAAACGACTGACCATCAACCTGCTGCGCCTGTCGGGCCTCTCTGCCGCCCTGCTGCTCGCCCACCAGGCCAACGCCGCCGACGCACCGAGCTACTCCGCGCAGCCGGCCGCCGGGCTGTGCCCCACCGCTTCCAATGAAGCGGCATACAACACCAAGTACCTGGGCTTCTTCACCCACCTGGTACCGGCCCAGGAAGACTGGCTGTTCCGTACCACCTACGACCTGCGAACCGACTTCGGCACCAGCGCCGAAGGCTGGCGCGAGCTCAAGCAGCTGCGCGATGAACTCAAGCGCAAGGGCATCGACCTGGTGGTCGTCTACCAGCCCACCCGTGGCCTGGTGAACCGCGAGAAGCTCAACCCGCAGGAGAAGGCCAGCTTCAACTACGACCTGGCCAAGCAGAACTACCAGGCGACCATCGCCCAGTTCCGCAAGGCGGGCATCTATACCCCGGACTTCTCACCGCTGTTCGACGAGAAGGAAGAGCACCCGTTCTACTTCAAGGGTGACCACCACTGGACTCCGTACGGCGCCATGCGCAGCGCGAAAATCGTGGCCGAGACGCTGAAGGAAATCCCCGCCTACAACGACATTCCCAAGAAGGAATTCGAAAGCAAGCGCGTGGGCCTGCTGTCCAAGCTCGGCACTTTCCACAAGGCCGCCGCGCAGCTGTGCGGCAGCAGCTACGCACCGCAGTACGTCGACCGCTTCGAGACCGAACCGGTGGGCGACTCCGGCGGCGGCGATCTGTTCGGTGAAGGCGGCGATGCCCAGGTCGCGCTGGTGGGTACCTCCAACAGTGGCCCGGCGTACAACTTCGCCGGTTTCCTGGAGCAGTACGGCAAGGTCGACATCCTCAACAACGCCGTGTCCGGCGGCGGCTTCGACAGCTCCCTGCTGGCCTACATGACCAGCAAGGAATTCCACGACAAGCCGCCGAAGATCCTCATCTGGGAATTCGCCACCCACTACGACATGGCGCAGAAGAGCTTCTACCGCCAGGCCATGCCGCTGGTGGACAACGGCTGCGCCGACGGCAAGCCGGCCATCAGCCGCAAGGTCAAGCTGCACGCGGGCAGCAACGAGGTGCTGCTCAACAGCGGCGCCCTGCCGATCCGCTCGGGCAGCTACACCGCCGACGTCACTTACTCCGACCCCGGCGTGCACGAACTCAAGAACACCATCTGGTACATGAACGGTCGTCGCGAGCAGCTGAAGATCGAGCAGTCCAAGGCCGTGGATACCGGCGGACGCTACGTCTTCGAACTGCGCAACGACGAAGACTGGTCGAACCAGCAGTTCCTCTCCCTGGAGATCGAGGCGCCGGAAGACATGCCGGCGGGTCTGGAAGTCGAGGCCAAGCTCTGTCAGACGCCCAAAGCCAAGTCGGCCGACGTGGCCGCCAACTGAAGCGAGGGACAAGCACCATGCCCAGCCTCCACAAGATCAAGACGCCCGTTGTCGCCCGCATCGGCCTGACCATCGCCGTGCTCGGCGCCCTGTTCGGTGGCGAGAGCGCCACCTACGCCGCTGATCTGATGCCACCGCCAGGTTACTTCTCCGCCGTCGGCGACAAGGGCAGCAAGAAGGATTCGGACAGCTGCCCCACCGCGCCGACGCCGTACACCGGCAGCCTGCAGTTCACCAGCAAGTACAAGGGGTCGGACTCGGCGCGCTCAACCCTGAACGCGGATGCGGAGAAAGAGTTCCGCAGCCAGATCAAGGACATCACCGACATGGAGCGCGGCGCCACCAAGCTCATCACCCAGTACATGCGCAGCGGCAACAAGGGTGACCTGGACTGCGCGATGAACTGGCTGGATTCATGGGCAAAAGCCGGCGCCCTGGAGAGCAGCGACTACAACCACACCGGCAAGTCCATGCGCAAATGGGCGCTGGGCAGCCTGTCGTCCTCCTACATGCGCCTGAAGTTCTCCAGCAGCCGCCCGCTGGCCGCCTACTCCGAGCAGTCGAAGGAGATCGAGAACTGGTTCAGTACCCTGGGCAGCCAGGTAGTGCGCGACTGGAGCGATCTGCCGCTGAAGAAGATCAACAACCACTCCTACTGGGCCGCCTGGTCGGTGATGTCCACCGCCGTGGTGACCAACCGCCGCGACCTGTTCGACTGGTCGGTGCAGGAGTTCAAGGTCGCCGCCAACCAGGTGGACAACGACGGCTACCTGCCCAACGAACTCAAGCGCCGCCAGCGCGCGCTGTCGTACCACAACTACTCGCTGCCGCCGCTGACCATGATCGCCGCCTTCGCCCAGGTGAACGGCGTCGACCTGCGCCAGGAAAACAACGGCGCCCTGCAGCGCCTGGCCAACCGCGTGATGCAAGGCGTGGACGACCAGGACGCATTCGACGAGAAGGCCGGCAACGACCAGGACATGGGTGACCTGAAGGAGAACAGCAAGTTCGCCTGGCTGGAACCCTACTGCGCGCTCTATAGCTGCGCGCCCAAGACCCAGGACTGGAAGAAGAAGATGGAGCCGTTCAACAGCTTCCGCCTGGGGGGTGAAGTGACCAAGGTTTTCAACCGTCAGGGGGCGGGGAGCTGAGGCCGAAAGGCAAGAGCCCCTCTCCCCCACCCTCTCCCTGAAGGGAGAGGGAGCTTTGCGAGTGTTCGGGAAGCACTGAGTCAACGACGTAGACGTAGGGCCTGGCAAGAAACCACAGCGGATAACGCTCCGCGTCATCCGGCCGGGACCTGTAGGAGCGAGCTTGCTCGAGAACAGTGTCTGCGGGAGCTCCGGCGCCGGCCGAATCGCGAGCGAGCTCGCTCCTACGAAGAGCTACCCATCCCGCACACGCGGGACACGGCAACACACCCGACCCACGCAATAAAGACGCGGGCGGGCGCAACAGATTAAGCACCACCAGGGGAGGAATTGGCGGGTTGATCCGGCCTTTCCTTGGGCGCCCAACGCGGCGCCGGAAGAAGGGCTGGAGCGGCCTTTGATTTGAAGCTCCAGAGAGAGACGCGGAATGGTCTTTTCTTCCAACGTGTTCCTGTTCCTGTTCCTGCCGGTCTTCCTCGGCCTGTACTACCTGAGTGGGAACCGCTACCGGAACCTCCTGCTGCTGGTCGCCAGCTACATCTTCTACGCCTGGTGGCGGGTGGACTTCCTCCTGCTGTTCGCCGGCGTCACGCTGTTCAACTACTGGATCGGCCTGCGCATCGGCGCCGCCGGCGTGCGTACCAAACCTGCGCAGCGCTGGCTGCTGCTCGGCGTGGTGGTCGACCTCTGCGTGCTGGGCTACTTCAAGTACGCCAACTTCGGTGTGGACAGCCTCAACGAGATCATCACCTCGTTCGGCATGCAGCCCTTCGTGCTGACCCACATCCTGCTGCCCATCGGCATCAGCTTCTACACCTTCGAATCGATCAGCTACATCATCGACGTGTACCGCGGCGATACCCCGGCCACGCACAACCTGATCGACTTCGCGGCGTTCGTGGCGATCTTCCCGCACCTGATCGCCGGCCCCGTGCTGCGCTTCAAGGACCTGGTCGACCAGTTCAACCACCGCACCCATACCGTCGACAAGTTCGCCGAAGGCTGCACCCGCTTCATGCAGGGCTTCGTCAAGAAGGTGTTCATCGCCGACACCCTGGCAGCGGTCGCCGACCATTGCTTCGCCCTGCAGGACCCGACCACGGGCGACGCCTGGCTCGGCGCGCTGGCCTACACCGCGCAGCTGTACTTCGACTTCTCCGGCTACAGCGACATGGCCATCGGCCTGGGCCTGATGATGGGCTTCCGCTTCATGGAGAACTTCAACCAGCCCTACATCAGCCAGTCCATCACCGAGTTCTGGCGGCGCTGGCACATCAGCCTCTCCACCTGGCTGCGCGACTACCTGTACATCAGCCTGGGCGGCAACCGCGGCACCACCTTCCAGACCTACCGCAACCTGATCCTCACCATGCTGCTGGGCGGCCTGTGGCATGGCGCCAACGTCACCTACATCATCTGGGGCGCCTGGCACGGCGTGTGGCTGGCCATCGAGCGCGCCCTGGGCGTGAACGCCGCTCCGCGCGTGCTCAATCCGCTGAAGTGGGTGTTCACCTTCCTGCTGGTGATCGTCGGCTGGGTGATCTTCCGCGCCGAGAACCTGCACGTGGCCTGGCGCATGTACGAAGCCATGTTCAGCTTCAGCGACTGGAAGCTCTCCGAGCTCAACCGCGCCAGCCTCACCGGCCTGCAGGTCGGCACCCTGGTGATCGCCTACCTCGTGCTTGCCTTCTTCGGCCTGCGCCAGTTCTACAACCAGCCGATGCAGAGCAAGGCACCCAAGGCCGCCGCCAAGACCGAACAGGTCGACGCTGACGGCCCGGCCAGCGCCCAGCCGCGCACCCCGGCCATGGCCCAGCAGGACCCGGCAGCCATCGCCTATTCGCCCAACGGCGCCGCCGTCTACCAGCCGCACTGGATGACCCAGCTGCCGGTGCTGGCCACCCGCGTTGCCCTGCTCCTGCTGTTCGCCGCCTCGGTGCTCAAGCTCTCCGCGCAGAGCTACTCGCCGTTCCTCTACTTCCAGTTCTGAGCGAGGCCGGATCATGCAATCGACCACTCAACCCAAGATCAGCAAACCCCTCCAGTACGCCTACATCGCCGCCTTCGGCGGGATGCTGCTGGGCCTTGCCGGCTGGTCGCTGAAGGCATTCCCCAGCTTCTCCGCCGCCGAGGGCACCACCGTGCTCAACGGCAAGCTGGCCCACGCCTTCGAAGGCCACTACGACGACGAATTCCCCATCAAGCGCCTGGGCACCAACCTCTGGGCCGCGCTGGACTACACCGTCTTCGACGAAGGCCGCCCGGGCGTGGTGATCGGCAAGGACGGTTGGCTGTTCACCGATGAAGAGTTCAAGCCAGCTCCCACCCAGCAGCAGCTCGACGACAACTGGGCGCTGGTGCGCGGCGTGCAGCAGGAACTGGAGCGGCGTGGCGTGAAGCTGGTCCTGGCGATCATCCCGGCCAAGACCCGCCTCTACCCCGAATACATCGGCAAGGAACAACCGGCGGCCCTGCACGCCTCGCTCTACACCGACTTCCTGCAGCGCGCCCGCCAGGCCGGCATGGCCGCGCCCGAGCTGCTGGAGACGATGGAAAAAGCCAAGGACAACGGCCAGGTCTTCCTGCGCACCGATACCCACTGGACCCCGCTGGGCGCCGAAGCCGTGGCCCAGCGACTGGGCGAAAGCATCCGCGCGGGCGTTGGCTCCGGCCTGCCGACCCAGAGCTTCGTCACCGAGGTCGGCAAGAGCGGCGCACACAAGGGCGACCTGCTGACCTTCCTGCCCCTGGACCCGCTGTTCACCAACCTGCTGCCTGAAGAAGACCAGCTGCAGCAGCGCCAGACCCATCCGGCAGAGGACGCCACCGGCTCCGCTGGCTCCACCGACGGCAGCAGCGGCGACCTCTTCGGCGACAGCGCCCAGCCGCAGGTCGCCCTGGTCGGCACCAGCTACAGCGCCAATGCGCGCTGGAACTTCGCCGGCGCCCTCAAGCAGGCGCTCTCGGCGGATGTCATCAACTACGCCAAGGAGGGCAAGGGCCCCCTGGAACCGATGCTCGAACTCCTGCAGGACGAAGGCTTCAAGCAGAAGCCGGCGCAACTGCTGGTCTGGGAATTCCCCGAACGCTACCTGCCGATGCACAGCGACCTCAGCCAGTTCAACCAGGACTGGCTGGCGCAACTGCGTGCGGACGGTAACCGCGACGAACGCCTGGCCTCCAACCAGGCCGCTCACTGACCCGAAAACCCACGGCGCACCGAGCGCTGGAACAGGGCACCTCCCGTGCCCACACGAGAGATAGACGGAGGTACACCCCATGAACCGACTGAGCATTAACCGACTGAGCATTCGCACCCTGAAGTCCTCTGCCCTGGCCCTCGCCCTGGGCGCGGCCTCCTTCGGAGCCTTCGCCGGTGGTGAAGGCGCGCTCTACGGCCCACAGGCTCCCAAGGGCTCCACCTTCGTACGGGCCTACAACGCCGGCAGCGGCGAACTGTCCGTCAGCGTCGGCAACGCCACCCTCAACGACATTTCCCCGCTGGGCTCCAGCGACTTCAAGTTCCTCCCGCCGGGCAACTACACCGCTAAGGTCGGTAGCCAGAGCCTGCCGGTCAAGCTCGACCCGGACGCCTACTACACCCTCGTCAGCCAACCCGGCGGCCAACCGCGCCTGGTGCCCGAGCCGCCGTTCAAGAACAAGCAGAAGGCCCTCGTCCGCGTACAGAACCTCAGCGGCAAGGCCCTCACCCTGAAGACTGCCGACGGCAAGACGGATGTCGTCGCCAACGTCGCCCCACAAAGCCACGGTGACCGCGAGATCAACCCGGTGAAGGTCAACCTCGCCCTGTTCGACGGCGCCAAGAAAGTCAGCGACCTCAAGCCCGTCACCCTCGAGCGCGGCGAAGTGGTCTGCCTGTACGTCACCGGTGACGCCGGCAAGCTGAACCCGGTATGGGTCAAGCGTCCGGTCAAGGCGGACTGAGGCCTTGAAGCGGATGGTGAGCAGCGTGCCGTTGGAGAGTTCCGCCCCTCTCCCCCGCCCTCTCCCTGAAGGGAGAGGGAGCCATCCGTGCGAACGAAAAGTTCAGTACTACCCGGCTAGCGGGGAAGCCCCGCTTCGCTCCGAACAGTCCCCTCTCCCTTCAGGGAGAGGGCTAGGGAGAGGGCGCTGTGCAACCGCTCCCAAGCCAAACAACAAGACCGGCCCCACGCCGGCAGAAGAACCAGTGCGCCGCAGCGACGGCATGCACAGGAGAGGTCACCCAAACCGCACGCTGGCCCGCATGACGTGGGCCGGCCGACAGAACGCAAACGCTTTAGGAGAAACCCGATGATCCCAGTAATCCTTTCCGGTGGTAGCGGCTCGCGACTCTGGCCTCTTTCGCGCAAACAGTATCCCAAGCAGTTCCTGGCCCTGACCGGCGACCACACCCTGTTCCAGCAGACCCTGGAACGCCTGGTGTTCGAAGGCATGGAGCCGCCGGTGGTGGTGAGCAACCAGGAACACCGTTTCATCGTCCAGGAGCAACTCGAAGCGCTGGACCTGAAGACCCAGTCAATCCTCCTCGAGCCCTTCGGCCGCAACACCGCTCCAGCGGTCGCCATCGCCGCCATGAAGCTGCTCGCCGAAGGCCGTGACGAGCTGCTGCTGATCCTCCCCGCCGACCACGTGATCGACGATCAGCGTGCCTTCCAGCGCGCCCTGGCACTGGCCACCAACGCCGCCGAAAAAGGCGAGATGGTGCTATTCGGCGTGCCGGCCAATCGCCCGGAAACCGGCTACGGCTACATCAAGTCCGGCGACGAGCGCGGCCTGCCGGATGGCGTGATCCGCGTCGAGCGCTTCATCGAGAAACCCGACGAGGCGCGTGCCCAGCAGTTCGTCGATGAGGGCGGCTACTTCTGGAACAGCGGCATGTTCCTGTTCCGCGCCAGCCGCTTCCTCGAAGAGCTGAAGAAACACGACGCCGACATCTACGACACCTGCCTGCTCGCCCTGGAGCGCAGCCAGCACGACGGCGACCTGATCAGCATCGACGCCGCCACCTTCGAGTGCTGCCCGGACAACTCCATCGACTACGCCGTGATGGAAAAGACCCGCCGCGCCTGCGTGGTCCCGCTGTCCGCCGGCTGGAACGACGTCGGCAGCTGGTCGTCGATCTGGGAAGTCCATGACAAGGACGGCGACGGCAACGTCACCATGGGCGACGTGATGGTCCACGACAGCCACAACTGCCTGGTGCACGGCAACGGCAAGCTGGTCTCGGTGATCGGCCTGGAAGATATCGTGGTCGTCGAAACCAAGGACGCCATGATGATCGCCCACAAGGACCGCGTGCAGGACGTCAAGAAGGTGGTCAACCAGCTCGACGCCGCCGGCCGCAGCGAGACCCAGAACCACTGCCAGGTCTACCGTCCGTGGGGCTCCTACGACTCGGTGGACATGGGCGGCCGCTTCCAGGTCAAGCACATCTCGGTCAAGCCGGGCGCGCGCCTGTCGCTGCAGATGCACCACCACCGCGCCGAGCACTGGATCGTCGTTTCCGGCACCGCCCAGGTGACCTGTGACGACAAGACCTTCCTGCTCACCGAGAACCAGTCCACCTACATCCCGATCGCCTCGGTCCACCGCCTGGCCAACCCGGGCAAGATCCCGCTGGAAATCATCGAAGTGCAATCGGGCAGCTACCTCGGCGAAGACGACATCGAGCGTCTGGAAGACGTCTACGGCCGTACTACCGAGAACGTGGAGCTACGCGCCGTGGTGCGCTGATTCCACGCGAGAACCCGGCGCTTCCCCCCATCAGCGCCAATGCCCCCGCACCTCCGGTGCGGGGGCTTTTTTATGCCCGCGCGCCGGGCTGCCTGAACGGCGACTGAACAACTGTGCGATAGGGAAAAAGCCGCCCGCCGATTGTTGATCGGGGTCATTCCTTTCACCGAGGATGACGCCTTGAATACCCGACACATTCTGTAACACCCGCCTGCTCAGGGCGCCCCTCCCCAGCGCGAGAACATCATGCAGTCCAGCATCACCGAGGTACCCACTCCTGCGGCGGCACGAGAGCGGCCGCTCTTTGCCTGGGGCCATATCCTGGCCTATCGCACCCAGCTCTACGGTTTGAACGGCAAGGGTTCACTGCTGATCGGCGGGCTGCTGGTACTGCTGTGGCTGGCCAGTGGCATCTACAAGGTCCAGCCCGATGAGCAGGGCGTGGTGCTGCGCCTCGGCCAATGGGTGCGCAGCAGCGCGCCAGGGCTGCATTACCGGTTGCCGTGGCCAGTGGAAACGCTGCTGCTGCCCAGGGTCACGCAGATCAACCAGCTGCAACTGAGCAACCAGTACGACAACAAACCCAGCTACGAAAGCGATATCCGCGACAAGCAGATGCTCACCGGCGATGAAAACATCATCGAGGCGGAATGCACGGTGTTCTGGCGAATCAAGGATGCCGGCAAGTTCCTGTTCCAGATCAAGGACCCGCAGGCAGCGCTGCAGGTCGCCGCGGAAAGCGCCCTGCGCGACGTTCTGGCACGCACGCCGATCCAGGCAGCGATGTCCCATGGGCGCCAGCAAGTCGCCGAGCAGACCAGCGAACTGCTGCAGAAGTGGCTGGACGAGGAGCAGGCCGGCATCCAGATCACCCAGGTACAACTGCAGCGAGTCGACCCTCCGGCGGCGGTGATCGATGCCTTCAACGACGTGCAACGCGCCCGCGCCGACCAGGAGCGCGCCCGCAACGAAGCGCAAGCCTACGCCAACGACATCATTCCCAAAGCCCGCGGTGACGCCGACCGCACCGTCCAGGAAGCCAACGCCTACAAGACCCAGACACTGGCGCTGGCCAAGGGCGAAGCCAGCCGCTTCGATGCGCTGTACCAGAGCTACGCCCAGGCCCGCGAGGTCACAGCCTGGCGCCTGTACATGGAAAGCATGGATGCCCTGTTGAAGAAGGCGGGCAAGGTGATCGTCGATGGCTCCGGCAAATCCGCCACCGGCGTACTGCCCTACCTGCCCTTGCAGGACACACCTGCGCGGGAGGTGCACTGATGCGCGCGCGTTGGCCGGTTATCGGCACCTGTGGGCTGATCGCGGCACTCTGGCTGTCCAGCTCGTCCTTCTACACCTTGTCGGAAGGCCAGAAAGCCCTGGTGATCCGCATGGGCGCACCGTTGGCAGACATCGATCAGACGCCGGGGCCAAAGTTCAAACTGCCCTTCATCGACAGCCTGCAGTACTACGACGCTCGCCTGCAGATGCTCGCCTCGCCTCCCGAGGAAGTAATCCTCGGCGACGAAAAGCGCCTGGAGGTGGAAACCTACACCCGCTACCGGATCGCCGACCCGCTGCGCTTCTACCAGGCGGTACGCGACGAGACACAGGCGCGCGAACAACTGGCGCAATTGGTCAGCACCTCGCTGCGCCGCGAACTGGGTCGGGTGAAAATCCAGCAATTGCTTTCCGATGACCGCAGCCAGGCCCTCGAACGGGTACGCGCGGAAGTGGCGCAACGGGCGATCCCACTGGGTATCGAAGTGGAGGAAGTGCGCCTGCACCGTGGCGACCTGCCCATCGAAACCGGCCAGGCCATCTTTGCCAGGATGAAGTCAGCGCGCCAGCAGGAAGCCAAACAACTGCGCGCCCAGGGAGAGGAATGGGCCCAGCAGATCCAGGCGGCCGCGGACAGCGAGCGCACCGTGATCCTCTCCCAGGCGCAGAGCCAGAGCGCGGTAACACGTGGCGAGGCGGACGCCGAGGCCAACCGTATCCTCTCCGCGGCCTATGCCAGGGACCCGCAGTTCTACGCCTACTACCGCGCGCTGCAAAGCTACTCGCAATCGCTGGCGGGCGCCGCCCCCACGCTGCTGCTGTCGCCCGACTCCGCCATGCTGCGGGCGCTGAAGAATGGTCCGCCCACCAAGGCTGCACCATGAAACCGGCGCTGCTGGACGTCCGGCGCACCTTCGCACTGCTCGGGCCGGGCCTGGTGGTGATGCTGGCGGATACCGACGCCGGCAGCATCATTACCGCCGCCCAGAGCGGCGCGCAGTGGGGCTATCGGCTGCTGCTCCTGCAGGCATTGATCGTGCCGCTGCTGTTCGTGGCGCAGGAACTGACGGTGCGCCTCGCCCTCTGCACCGGCAAAGGCTACGGCGAACTGGTGCTGCAGCGCTTCGGGCACGGCCTGGCAACACTGGCCATGCTCACCCTGGCGATCAGTTGCCTTGGCGCACTGGTCACCCAGCTGAGCGGGCTGGCCGGCGTGGGCGAGTTATTCGGCGTGCCGGTCTGGCTGGTGGTGCTGGTGGTGTGCGGCGGCCTGTTCGGCATGGTCTGCACCAACAGCTACCGCTCCGTGGAGCGGCTGGCCATCGGCCTGGGCCTGTTCGAACTGGCATTCTTTGCCGTGGCCTGGCGGGCCCATCCGGACTACCGACAGATTGCCGCGCAACTTGCCCACGTGCCGTTCGCCAACCGCGACTACCTGTACCTCCTCGCCGCCAACCTGGGAACCAGCATCATGCCCTGGACGATCTTCTATCAGCAGTCCGCCCTGGTCGACAAAGGCCTGGACACCTCGCACCTGCGCGCAGCCCGTATCGATACGCTGAGCGGCGCGATCCTCTGCCAGATCATCACGGCCGCCGTGCTCATCGCCGCAGCCGCCGCCTTCTCCGGGCACGACAGTGGCATCGCCCTGGAAAGCATTCCGCAGATCGCCGAGGCCTTCACCCAGGTCCTCGGCGAGCGCAGCGGCAAGCTGCTGTTCGCCCTGGCGCTGAGTGGCGGGGCCCTGGTCGCCACCATCGTGATCTGCCTGTCGGCCGCCTGGGCCTTCGGCGAGCTGCTCGGCAAGCGCCACTCGCTGGCCCGCAAACCCTCGGAGGCGCCCTGGTTCTATGCGGCCTTCGGCGCAGTGCTCGCGGCTGGCGGGCTGCTGGTCGCATCGGGCATCGATCTGTTGCGCCTGTCCATCGCCACCGGGGTGATCAATGCGCTGTTGCTGCCCATCGTCCTGGGCCTGCTGTTCGTTCTGGCACGCCGTGAACTGCCCGAGCCACACCGGCTCAAAGGCGGTTATGCCGCCTGCGTCGGTCTGGTATTTCTGCTCACTGCCAGCATCGGCCTGTATGCCGGCTGCATGGGAGCGCTGGGGTGATGGAGATGGAGCACTTCAATCAGTCACTGGGGATGCTGCTGCAGGTCGTCCTGCTCGACCTGCTGCTCAGTGGCGACAATGCCCTGGTGATCGCCCTGGTCTGCAACACCCTGCCAGTGGAACTGCGCAAGCGCGCGATCTTCCTGGCGACCGGGCTCGCCATCGGCCTGCGGCTGGTCCTCACGGCGCTGATCAGCCTGCTGCTGTATATCCCATTGCTGAAGATCATCGGTGCCGGCGTCCTGCTGCTGATAGCCCTGCGCCTGTTGCTCGGCGAAGACGACAACCACCCACCTGTGCAGTCCAGCGCTACCCGTCTGGGTGCAGCAGTTCTGACAGTGGTGAGTGCCGACGTGGCGATGAGCCTGGACAATGTGATGGGCCTCGCCGGCGCCACCGAGGGGGCGATCCTGCCCCTGTTGCTGGGCCTGCTACTGAGCATTCCGCTGCTGATGTACGGCAGCCTGTTCCTCGCCCGAACCCTGGAGCGCAATCCCTGGCTGGTTTCCCTCGGCAGCGTGGTACTGGCCTGGATCGGTGGGCGGCTCGCCTGTAGCGACCCGCTGGTGGCGGGCTGGATCGAACAACAGGCGCCCGCGCTGTTGGTGGCCGTGCCGCTGTGCTGCGCAGCCTTCATCCTGCTTGAAAGCCGAATTATCCGCAGTCGGCGCAAGGACCTGGCACCACCACCCATAACCGCACCGTCGCGGGTGGAAAGCGTCCTGGAGCGTTTCGGCGAAGCCCTGCTGCAGAGCGCCGAAACCGCCCAGCCGGCGCTTGCCGTAGCACCTATCAGCGATAGCGCACCGCCTGCGGAAGTGGTTGCCGCCGCTGTCGAGGCTCCTCTCCCGTCAGCGGGCAGCACCGAGTCCACCCTGGCCATGAAAATCCTCATGTGGGTCGCCCTCGCCATCTGCCTTTGCACCCTGCTCTGGCTGGCTGCTCACCTGCTCAACAACGGGCTGCTGCCACCACCTCGCTCGCCGGTTTGAGTACGTGCTGCAATCGCGCGCAGACAGTCAGGCATAGCGCCCCCGCCCCACACCTGACGTTTTTTGTAGGAGCGAGCTTGCTCGCGAACCGCACCCAGGCAGGTTCGCGAGCAAGCTCGCTCCCACAGGGAACACCCCCGCCACATCAACCCGCGCCACGCCGCGGCCTGCTAAGGTAATGCTCGATACCCTGCGCGGAGCGCTCCATGCTGTACGGCATCCTGCTGATCGTCACCTGGGTCATCCTGCTGATCCGCTACCCCTCCCGCGCCCTTCCGATCTCCGGCGCCGGCCTGGTCGGGCTGGCCTGCGTGATCGCCATTGCCATCTGGCAGGACAACAGTGACGCCCGCCAGCTCCAGCACCTGGAACTGCGCATCGCCTATCAGCCCGACCAGTGCCAACCCGGCCGTCCGCTCGCCGTCAGCCTGAAGAACGGCGCCAACCGCCCGCTGCTGGAGCTGCGCTGGAAGGTCGCCGCCTACCGCCCCGGCGACACCACCGACCTTGCCGAAAACCTCTACGAAGCCCCACGCTACCGAGGCCCTGGCGCCCTGCTCGCCGGCGACAGCTGGAGCGACTGCCTGCCGCTGCCGCCCCTGCGCCCCGGCTATCGCGCCAGCACTCTGGAATTCCGCGCCGAGCGCGTGAACGGCCGCTTCGGCAACTGATTCACCTGCCCCGCACAATCCGGTACGGTAGTCCCGCCCACAGCCCAAGGACTGCCCCACCATGCCCCAACCCGTCGCCCTCATCACCGGTTGCTCCAGTGGCATCGGCCGCGCCCTCGCCGATGCCTTCCAGACCGCCGGTTACCAGGTCTGGGCCACCGCCCGCCGCGATGAAGACGTCGCCGCCCTCGGCCAGGCGGGTTTCCGGGGCGTGCTGCTGGATGTCAACGACGAACCCGCCGTCGAGCGCCTCGCCGAGCTGCTGCAGCGCGAAACCGGTGGCCTCGATGTGCTGATCAACAACGCCGGATACGGCGCCATGGGCCCATTGCTCGATGGCGGCAGCCAGGCGATCCGCCGGCAGTTCGAAACCAACGTGTTCGCCGTGGTCGGCATCACCCGCGCGCTGTTCCCGGCGCTGCGCGCACGGCGTGGGCTGGTGGTGAACATCGGCAGCGTGTCCGGCGTGCTGGTCACGCCCTTCGCCGGCGCCTACTGCGCTTCCAAGGCCGCGGTGCATGCGTTGAACGATGCGCTGCGCCTGGAGCTGGCGCCCTTCGGTATCGAGGTGATGGAAGTCCAACCCGGCGCCATCGCCTCCAACTTCGGCGCCAACGCCAGCCGCGAAATGGCCGCGGTGTTCAGCGAGGACTCCGCCTGGTGGCCGCTGCGTCAATTCATCCAGGCGCGCGCCGCCGCGTCCCAGGACAAACCCACACCCGCCGGCGACTTCGCCCGCGAGCTGCTGGCTGCCACGCAGAAATCCCCGCGTCCGCGCCTGGTGCGCATCGGCAATGGCAGCCGTGCCCTGCCGCTGCTCTCGCGCTGGCTGCCCACTGGCCTGCTGGACAAGGTGCTGAAGAAGCGCTTTGGCCTCGACGGACAACTCTGATGAGTTATCGCGTTCGCTACCTCGCCCTCGCCGGCATCCTCGCCGCTTTCTTCCTCAACGTGGTGGCCCGTGGACTGCTGCGGGTCGGCGGTGTGCCGGCGACCTTGCTGGTAGCAGCCGTGATCGCCGCCGCCATGGCCTTCTGGTTCGCTCGCCGGCACAAGCGCCTGGCGGAAGCCGGCGAGCGTTGGCGGCTGACCGCGCTGTACGGCGGCGGCCTGGCAATCCTCTACGCGATCCTGGTCGGGGTGGCGGCGTGGAAGAACACGCCGAGCCCGGCGGCCCTGCTGATCTACGCACTCAACTATCTGTGCTATCCGCTATGCGTCTGGTGGTTCTTCCGCCCCGGCGTGCTCGTGCGCTTTCTCCCCGCCGACAGTCGCTGAGCGGCCTTCACGCTTTCTTCACCTGCTTTTCATCCGGGCACAACCGGCCTCCCTCTAAGGTGACGCGGACCTTAGAGGAGTCCCCATGTCCCTGCCCCAGATTCTCCGTGGCGCCATCGCCGCCGCCCTGCTGAGCGCTGCACTGCAGAGCATCAGCCCGCTCGCCCTGGCCGCTGGCGAGACACCGGCCGACTGGGCCAGGCCTGTGGACAAGTCGTTCAACCTCTACCAGATGTCGCCAACCCTCTACCGCAGCGCGCTGCCCGACAGCGCCGACCTGCCCGAGCTGCAGCGCCTGCAGGTGAAGACCGTGGTGAGCTTCATCAAGGACGACGACCGCGAGTGGATCGGCCAGCACGATATCGAGGCCGTGAGCTTCCCGACCCACGCCGACCGCGTCGACGACGCCGATGTGCTGAAAGTCCTGCGCATTCTGCAGGGCGCCGAGCAGAACGGCCCGGTACTGATGCACTGCAAGCACGGGCGTGACCGCACCGGCCTGTTCGCCGCCATGTACCGCACGGTGATCCAGGGCTGGAGCAAGGAAGATGCGCTCAAGGAGATGACCCAGGGCGGTTATGGCACCGAAGACGACATGACCGACGCCATCGCGTACGTGCAGAAGGCCGACATCGGCCAACTGCAGCAGGCCCTGGCCAGCGGCGAATGCAGCACCTCGGCCTTTGCCGGCTGCCAGCTCAAGGGCTGGCTGGCGGACACCTTCGGCGACGAGCGCCCGCTGCACCCGACACACTGATCGGCGCGTCTGTCACACCGAACGGGCGAGAGTGCGCTAACGTGGGCGCACTCCCACCGTTGCACAGGCACGCCATGACTTCTTCCCGCTTCAGCGCCGTCACCCACACCCGCTACATCGACCACGCCGGCCTGGATGCCTTCTGCGCCGATTACGACGGCTTCCTGCTCGATCTCTGGGGCGTGCTGATCGATGGCGTCGACGTCTTCCCTGGCGCCCTGGACTGGCTCGCGCGCCGCGCGGCCGAGGGCAAGCCGGTGTGGTTCCTGAGCAACGCCTCGCGCAGCGTCCCGGAAATGGCCGACACTCTGGTGCGCCTGGGCGTCGCCCGCGAGCTGTTCGCCGGCATTACCACCTCTGGCCAGTTGGCCATTGACGCCTTCACCCACGAGCGCGAGTTCCAGCGCGGTGGCATCTACACCGTCGGCGTAGGCGATGCGCTGACCACCTGGCCGGCGGATATTCGCGAGCGTTTCTGCGACGACATTCACGCCGCTTCGCTGATCCTGGGCGTCGGCAGCTTCCCGCAGGACGAGCTGGAAGAGCGCTTCGCCCCGCTACGCGGCGCCACCGACAAACCCTTCCTCTGCGCCAACCCGGACCGCGTGGTGGTCTCCGGCGGCCAGACGGTATTCGGCGCTGGCCGCCTGGCCGAAGCCTTCGCCGAGGAGGGTGGCAAGGTTCACTGGTACGGCAAGCCCGACCCTTCCGCGTTCCGCGTCGCCCAGCGCCAGTTGGAAGCGCGCGGCGCAAAGCACATCCTCTTCGTCGGCGACTCCCTGGTGACCGACGTTCCCGGTGCACTGGCGGCGCGCATCGACACCCTGTGGCTGGCGGCTACCGGGATCCACCGCCAGGCGCTGGGCGTGCCATTCAATGGCGAACTGGACGCGGAGAAAACCAACGCACTGCTCGATGGCTACCCAGTTCGTCCGCACTTTGCCGCACCAGGGCTGGTCTGAGTTCAGGACACCCACCTGAACCGGACCGCCCATGAACGAGCTGATCGACCTGCTGCAATGGCCAGCCATGCTGGTCACCGTCCTCGCCGCCTGGCTGGTCGGCTCCCGCGAGCGCAAGCGGCGCAAGGTCGGCTTCTGGGTATTCCTCGCCAGCAACGCGCTGTGGATCGCCTGGGGTATTCCGGCCAAGGCCTATGCGCTGGTGCTGCTGCAACTGTGCCTGGCGGCAATGAACATCCGCGGCAGCTACAAGAACCGCAAACGCGAGCACGCCGAAGGCTGAACCTCTTTTGTAGGAGCGAGCTTGCTCGCGAACCGCAAGGCACTGGAGCTGGGCTATTCGCGAGCAAGCTCGCTCCTACGAAGAGCCCCCGGGGCTGAGCCCTACGCGGCCAGGTTGCGTCTTGTGGTGTACATGGAAATGAAAACGGGAGCCCAAGCTCCCGTTTTCATTCACCCGATCAACTTACTGCGCAGGCGCAGCGGCTGCATCGGAATGCTCCGCGTTGCGGCTCTGCGGGTTGACGATCACGGTGGCCGTGATGCCAGCGGCCAGCAGCACGCCGTCCGGCACGTCGTCGATATGGATGCGCACCGGCACGCGCTGGGCCAGGCGCACCCAGTTGAAGGTCGGGTTGACGTCGGCCACCAGCTCGCGGCTTTCGGGGTTGTCGCGGTCGTAGATGGCGCGGGCGATGCTCTCGACATGGCCCTTAAGGCGCTCGCCACTCATCAGTTGCAGCTCGGCGGGGTCGCCAACGCGGATGTGCGGCAGCTTGGTCTCTTCGAAGTAGCCGTAGATCCAGTAGGAGTTCTCGTCGACCACCGCCATCTTCGCCTCACCGACGCGGGCATAGTCGCCACGGTGCACGTTGAGGTTGGTCACGTAGCCGTCCACCGAGGCGCGCACCTGGGTGCGCTCCAGGTTCAGCTTGGCGGCATCCAGCGCGGCCAGGGCCTGCTGGTAGTCGGCCTCGGAGGCGGCGGCGGTGTTGCTGGCGTCGTCCAGGCTCTCGCGGGAAACCACTTCCTCATCCATGGCGCGGCGGCGCTTGGCGTTGAGCTGGCGCATCTGCAGGGTGGCCTTGCGCGAGGCAACCAGCGCTTCAGCCTGCTTCACGGCGATCTGGTAGTGGTCGGGGTCGATCTGCATCAGCAGGTCGCCTTTCTTCACTTGCTGGTTGTCGCGCACCGGCACGTCCACCACCACGCCGGAGACGTCGGCGGCGACGTTGATGATGTCGGCGCGCACCCGGCCGTCGCGGGTCCAGGGCGTATCCATGTAGTTCACCCAGAGGGCGCGGCCGATCAACGCGGCGACCGCCAGGATGATCAGGGTCGCCAGCAGGCTGATGATGGATTTGAGAGTCATGGGTGCACGCTCGTTACTTATAGATAGTGAGGGACAGCCCGCCAAACAGGCAGGCGAACAGGCACACGCGGAACAGCGCCGGGTGCCAGGTGTAGCGGTAGAGGCCGACGGAGGCGAGGATGCGGTCGATGCCCCAGCACAGCAGCGCGGCAACCAGGAACATCAGGGTCAGGGTCGGCATGTAGACCCCGTGGAACGCGATCTCGCGGGGCAGGTCAGGCAACATGGGTCGATCTTCCAGAAGAGGTTTCGCCATCGCGCAGCGGCGACTGCGGGTCGAGCAGGCTGCTGCGGATGAAGTGCAGGTAGCTGAGCACGCGGCGCAGCGGCGAACTTTCGAAGTCCGGCGCGCGCGGCTCGTCGGTGGTCTTCACGCAGTCGATGGCCAGCTCCACGGCGACCAGGGCACGCTCGCGGTTGGCCTCGCAGGGTTTGACGAACAGGCGGATCAGCGCGCGGCCCATGCTGCGGATCGACTGCCGCCAGGGCGTGGATTCGGCGTAGCAGGGCTCGGCCGGCAGGTTCTCCTGCTCGACGCGCAACTCGATGATCGAGTGGCCGATCTCCAGCACCACGAAGGTCCAGCGCAGCAGGCGGCGTTGCATCTGCGGGCTGCGCGCGGCAACACCGTAGGCCTGGTTTAGCAGATCGCGAGTGCCGCTCTCGAAGGAGGAAACGAGGCCGTCGAGCTTGCCGCTGATGGCTTCCACCACGCGCAGGCGCAGGTCCTTCTCCAGGCGGCGCCACAGCCAGGCGCTGGTCGGCGGCATGATCACCGCGGCGACCACCGCGGCCAGGCTCTGCGACAGCACCAGGGCGATGTACTCGTTGAGCATGCGGCCCGGATCGTAGACGGTAAGGTTCGCCGGGATCGCGCCGAAGCTGAAGAACACCAGCAGGCCCAGACCGTACCCGGCGTACTTGGGCTTGATCGAGAAGAACGCGCCCACCGCGAATACCGGCGCCAGGGCGAAGGCCAGCAGGGCAAAGCCGTCCAGGTGCGGGAACACGAAGAAGGTTTCGGAGAAGCCGAGGATCGCCGCGAAGAAAGTGCCCACGGCCATCTGCATGGCCATCTTCGCCGGGTCTGGCGCGGCCGATACCAGGGCGGCGACGGCGGCGGCGTTGAGCACGAAGGTGCTGCCGCTGGGCCAGGCGGTCTCGATCCAGAAGAGGCCGAAGACCAGCACCATCAGCGCGGTGCGCCCGCCCGCCACGAGCGAGGCGACCAGGTTGGCCTTGGGCGAGAAGCCGTGCTTCCAGTTCTCCCGCTCGTGCTTGTGCGCGGCCAGGGAAGCGTGGGTCAGGGCGTAGTTGTAGAGGTCATCGGCCAGGCGGTAGAGCAGCTCGCCGGCGGTGTTGTAGTCCAGCAATGCGGCGGGTTCGTCCTGCTCCGCGAGCAGTTGCGCGCGGCCGGAACGGATGCGTTGCATCATCCGCGTGCGGTGGCTTTCCAGTTGCGCGGCAAGGCGCTCGGCGTCGCGGTCGGTGACCGACTGGCCGCGCCACGGCGCGAGCACCTGGGTCAGCTCATCCAGGCACGGCTGCAGGGCGCGCAGCACGGCTTCCGCTTCCTGCGCACGCAGGCGCGAGAGCAACTGGTGCAGCGCGTGGTAGCGGGTAGTGAGGACCATGAACTCGTTGTTCAGGCGCGACAGACGGCCCGAACGCAGGCGCATGTGCGGGTCTTCGAAACGGGTGACGCTGCGCAGCGCTTCCAGACCCACGGCCTGGGAGGCGAAGGCCACGTTGGAGGCTTCGAACTTGCTGCGATCACCGCCCCCCAGGTTGTCCAGGACGAAGCCGGCAAAGGCGCCGAAGCGCTGGTACAGCGCGCTGCGCATGGCCGTGCTGGAGGTCTGCGGGAACAGCGTGGCACTGACCACCATGGAGCAGAGGATGCCCAGGCTGATTTCCAGCACCCGCCAGATGGCCGACATGAAGGCGGCTTCCGGGTGCAGGGTGGCGGGCAGGCCGATCAGCGTGGCGGTGTAGCCGGCCAGTACGCAGGCGTAGGAGCGGAAGTCTCGGTAGCGCGCAGCGCCGACGGTGCACAGGCCGATCCAGAGCGCCGAAACCAGCAGGAACAACTCGCGCTGCTGGGCGAAGATCGCGATCAGCGCGACCATCACGGAGAGCCCGACGAGGCTGCCGAGAATCCGATAGAAGCTCTTGGCGAACACCTGGCCGCTCTGCGGCTGCATGACGATGAACACGGTGATGGTCGCCGTGCTCGGTTGCGGCAGCTCCAGACGCATCGCCAGCCACAGGGTCAGCAGCGCGGCGAGCAGCACCTTGGCGATGTAGACCCAGGTGACGCCGTCGCTGCGCCCCCACTCCAGCAGCGCGCGACGCAGGGCGTCCAGCGGCGCCGGGTGGGCGCTGAAGTCGTTCGCCGCCATATCAGCGCCCGGCGCCCTGTGCCGCGCGCACGTCGACGGTTTCCGGGACCATCTTGTGTTCTTTCGGGCCTTCCTGCTTGTCCATCAGGCCGCCGCCCAGGGCGACGACGAGGCCGGCATGGGTGGCCAGGCGCGCGGCGCGCACCTGCTGTTCCACCAACTGCTGCTGGAACAAGCGGGTCTGCGCATTGAGCACATTGAGGTAGTCGGTCAGGCCGCCACGGTATGCCTTGGTGGCGATGTCGTAGGTGCGCTGGGCCGACGCCACGGACTTCTCGGCGAAGCCCTGCTGCAGTTCCATGGAATGCATGCGGATCAGGTGATCGGAAATGCCCTTGAGCGCATTGATCAGCGTCTGGTTGTACTGCGCCACGGCGGCGTCGTAGCCGGCGGATTCCTGGCTCAGTTGCGAGCGACGGCGACCACCGTCGAAGATCGGCAGGGAGATGGCCGGGCCGACGCCGTAGGTGAATTTCTCGGCGTTGAGGAATTCCAGCATGCCGCCGCCGACGGCGCTGTAGCCGATGCTCGCGACCAGGTCGACGTTGGGGTAGAACTCGGCGCGGGCCACGTCCACGCCCTTGGCCTGGGCGGCGACCTTCCAGCGGCTGGCAACCACGTCCGGGCGGTGGCCGAGCAGCTCCATCGGCAGCTTGCTGGGCAAGCCGGGGCCTTCAGCGAGCTTCAGGCTCGGGCGCTGGATCGAGGCGCCGGCGCCGGGGCCTTTGCCAGCGAGAGCGGCGATCTGGTTGCGGGTCAGCTGGATTTCCTCGTCCACCGCTTCGATCTTGCGCTCGGTTTCCGGCAGCGGGACTTCCGCCTGGCTGACTTCGAAATGCGTGCCGATGCCACCATCGAGGCGGCGCTGGGCCAGGGCGAGAATGCCCTGCTGTTGCGCCAGCATGGCCTTGCCGATGTCCAGCTCGGCGTATTGCAGCGACAGCTGGATATAGGCGCGGACGATGTTGCTTTCCAGCTCCAGCTGGGCAACGCGCGCCTCGGCGGCGGTCATCTTGGCGATGTCGACGTAGCGCTCGGTGTTGCTGCGCTCACGCCCCCAGAGGTCGAGCGAATAGTTCAGGCCCAGGGCGGCGTTGTTGTTCCAGGTGGTGGTGTCGGCCAGGTCGCCCGGGCCGTAGAAATAGTCGGTCGGCCAACGGTGGCGGGTCAGCGAGGCATCGCCGCTGATCTGCGGCGACTCGGCGGACTCGGCGACGCCGGCCATGGCCATGGCCATGCGCACCCGCGCCTCGGCCTGCGCCAGGGTCGGGCTGCCGTCCAGCGCGGTCTGCACCCAGGTATTCAACTGCGGATCACCATAGGCGCGCCACCACTGCTCGGCGGGCCAGCCAGCTTCCTGGTTGGCGTGCGCGATGGCGGCGTCGGTGGCCAGCTCGGTGTCGCCCAGGCGCTGTTCCTGCGGGGCGATGCCATTGGTGCTGATACATCCGGCGATTGTTGAAAAAATGACAAAGGAGCCGACGAACGTCAGTCCTTTCACGAGGTGACGCGACACGGTGGAGGTCCTGGAAGTGATCTAGCTTTTCAGCGTGGGGCTTTTAAGCGTGGAGAGCCGGCAAAGCCAGTTGCGGCGATTGAATTCTAGGGACGGGAAAGGGAACGGATAAGCCGGCTGTTTTGTGATTGTTTATTACCGATAATGAAACAATGTGTGTCGTCATCCATGTGACAATAGGCCGCCCCCGCTCTGCTCCGCGCATTGCCACCCATCAAGGACATGCCGCCGGCGACGACCTATCCCTTCATTGGCGTCGCCACCCGGGACAGATGCCCCACTGACGAGGCCCCAATGGACACACTGCAGACCATGCGTGCGTTCGCCAGCGTCGCGGAAACCGGCAGTTTCACCGCCGCCGCGCAGCAGCTGAACACCACCACCGCCTACGTATCCCGCGCAGTCGCCAATCTGGAGTCGCACCTGCGGACCCGACTGCTCAACCGCACCACCCGGCGTATCGCTCTCACCGAGGCCGGCCAACGCTACCTGCTGCGCTGTGAGCAGATCCTCGCCTACGTCGAGGAAGCCGAAGCCGAGGCCAGCGACGCCCACGCCCGACCCGCCGGCCGCCTGCGCGTGCATTCGATGACCGGGATCGGCCAGCACTACGTGATCCGCGCCATCGCCAACTATCGCCAGCAGCACCCGGACGTGACCTTCGAACTGACCATGGCCAACCGCGTGCCGGATCTGCTCGACGAAGGTTTCGACGTGGCCATCGTGGTCGCCTCGGAACTGCCCGACTCGGGCCTGGTGTCCCAGCGCATCGGCGAGACCTACAGCATCCTCTGCGCCTCGCCGGACTACCTGGCCCGGCGCGGCACGCCGAAGACGCCTACCGAGTTGATGGAGCATGACTGCCTGCGCCTGATCAGCCCGGTGCTGCCGCTGGACAAGTGGCTGTTCGACGGCCCCAACGGCCAGGAAATGATCACCCTTGGCCCCTCGCCCTTCCAGGTGAACGTCGGCGACGCCATGACCGAGGCCATTGGCTCGGGCATGGGCATCAGCGCCCTGCCCGTCTACTCGGCCATCGACGGCCTGCGCGACGGCTCGCTGGTGCGCGTACTGCCGCATTACAAGCTGCAGATTCTCAACGTCTACGCGCTGTACCCGTCGCGCCAATACCTGGACGCGAAGATCAAGACCTGGGTAGCGTATCTGCGAGAAAATCTCCCAGGTGTGCTCCAGGCCGATGGCGCCGGGCTCGCCGATGTGGGACCCTGACCACCCTTTTCGTCGTGTTTCGCGGGCAAGCTCACTGTGTAACTCCCTACCCCGGTGTTCAGTGAGCTTGCCCGCGAACCCACCCTCTTTCCCGCACCCCGCCGCCTCTGTAGGAGCGAGCTTGCTCGCGAACAGACTCCCCGGCAGCCTCGGCGCCAAGCGCTTCGCGAGCAAGCTCGCTCCTACAATGGCGGGCCTTGTTCGATAATCGCCCGGCACGCACACAAGCCTTGCGCCGCTCTAGCCCGGCAATGGTAGGGTTAAGCCCCCTCAGCCTCCCCGCCGCCCGAGAGCCATGAAAAAGAACGTCTTCGTCTTCAGCCGCCTTGCCGCGGAACACCTCGACCGCCTGCGCAGCCAGTTCAACGTCACCGTGCTCGACCCCAAGCAAGGCGACGTCGACGCGCAACTGGCCGCTGCCCTGCCGACCACCCACGGCATGATTGGTGTCGGTCGCCCGCTGGGTGAGAAGCAACTGGCCCAGGCCACGCAGCTGGAAGTCATCTCCAGCGTCTCGGTGGGCTACGACAACTACGATCTGAACTACCTGAACCAGCGCGGTATCCCGCTGACCAACACGCCGGACGTGCTGACCGAAACCACCGCCGACCTCGGCTTCGCGCTGATCATGGCGGCCGCGCGGCGCACCGCCGAGCTGGACGCCTGGACCAAGGCCGGCCAGTGGAAGCGCACCGTGGACGCCCAGCACTTCGGCGTCGACGTGCACGGCAAGAAGCTCGGCATCCTCGGCCTCGGTCGCATCGGCGCGGCCATCGCCCGTCGCGGCCGCTTTGGTTTCAATATGGACGTGCTCTACCACGGCAATAGCCGCAAGCCCGAGCTGGAGCAGGAACTGGGCGCGCGTTTCTGCGGCTTCGAGGAGTTGCTGGGCGAGGCGGATTTCGTCTGCGTGGTGGTGCCGCTGTCGGAGAAGACCCGCAAGCTGATCGGCAAGCGCGAGCTGGAACTGATGAAGCCCAGCGGCATCCTGGTGAACATCGCCCGTGGCCAGGTGATCGACGAAGCCGCGCTGGTGGAAGCGCTGCAGGAGAAGCGCATCCTCGCCGCCGGCCTGGACGTCTACGAGAAAGAACCGCTGGCGGAGTCGCCACTGTTCTCGCTGCCCAATGCCGTGACGCTGCCGCACATCGGCTCGGCCACCCACGAAACCCGCCAGGCCATGGCCGAGTGCGCGCTGGACAATTTCGAAGCCGCCCTGCGTGGCGAGCGCCCGAAGAATCTGGTCAATCCGCAGGCCTGGAAGGCCTGATGCGCCCCACGAAGCTGATGGCCCAGCGCTGAAAGCCAGGGTATCCATGTAGGAGCGAGCTTGCTCGCGAACCAACCCCGCCGCGAGGCTGTTCGCGAGCAAGCGCGCTCCTGCAGGGTCACGCCCGTGCTGGCTGCAACACCGGCTTGGGCTTGCGGAACACCAGCACGTTGCCGGCCATCACCAGCCCCAGCCCGGCCAGTGCCGGCAGGCTCCACTGGTAGCCTTCGGCGAAGGCCGACACATTCAGCGCCACCACCGGGAACAGCACGGTGCAATACGCCGCCCGCTCCGGCCCCATGCGCCCGACCAGCGTGAGGTAGGCGGTGAAGCCGATCACCGAGCCAGGAATCGCCAGGTACAGCAGCGACCAGACGTACTGCGGGCTGGCGTCGAAGGTCAGCGGCACGCCCTGTACCAGGCAGATCAGCAGCAGGATCAGCGAGCCATAGAGCATGCCCCAGGCATTGGTCGACAGAGGCCGCAGCCCGGCCTTCTGCTGCAGGCTCGACAGCAGATTGCCCGCCGAGAAGCACAGCGTGCCAAGCAGCGCCAACCCCAGTCCGTAGAAGGTCTCGCGCGTCGCCTGGTGCCCGGACAGCTCCGGCCAGAACAACAGCGCCAGCCCCGCCAGGCCGAACGCGCCGCCGCCCAGCACATTGGGCGCGATGCGCTGGCCGAAGAATATCCGCGCGTTCAACGCATTCCACAGGGTGGCGGTGGAGAACACCACGGCGACCAGCCCGCTGGGGATCCACTGGCTCGCGGTGTAGAAGCACAGGAAGTTCACGCAGAACAGGCACAACCCCTGGGCCAGGCAGATCGCCTGCCCGCGCCAGCCCAGCGGTTGCAGCCGCCGCGACACCAGCAGCAGGGCAAACAGCACCAGCGCCGCCAGGCTGAACCGGTAGGCAATGGACAACGGAATGGCGACCACGCCGACCTGCAGCTTGATGGCGATCCAGGTGGTGCCCCAGATGAGCACGGTGAGCAGGTAGAGCGAAAGGTTCATGGCGGTCTCCGAAAATCCTACCCAAACAGTCTCCCGCCCTGCCCCGGCGCCGGCTTGCAGATTCTTGCGCTTATTGCGACAACCGGGCTGGCAAGGCGCGCCCGCGCGGGTAGAGTGAAGACAACAGAGGAATCTCCATGTCAGCCATTTCGCAGCTCGAAGTCTTCCAGTCGATGAACGCCTCGCCCAACGCCCGCCTGGAGCGCTGTGCGGAGCTGGGCGACGGGCTGTCCGCGGCTATCTGGAGCAACAGCCATGACGCCCGCGACTACCACGCCCCCAGCCATCACACGCTGTCCTGCTACCTGAACGACGGCACCGGCACCTTCCGCCGCGGCGCGCCGGGAACCAAGGGCGCGCCGGACAAGCTCTGTGTGATGCCGGCCGGCGCGGAATCGGCCTGGATCGTCAACGGCGACATCCGCCTGGCGCACCTGTACATCGGCCAGGAGCAGTTCGCCCTCGGCTGCATCCGCCTGCTCGACCGCGAGCCGCGCGAACTTCAACTGCACGAACGCACCTTTCTCGACGACCCGCAGCAGGCCGCGCGCTTCCGCCAGTTGGTGAAGCTCGACTGGCACGAGCCGGGCGAACGCATTCGCACCAGCACGTTGGCCCATGACCTGATCGATCATCTGCTGTTGAACCAGGTGGGCTTGCGGGAAGGGCTGAAACTCAAAGGCGGCTTGGCGCCGACCATGCGCAAGCGTGTGGCGGACTACATCGAGCAGCGCCTGGATCAGCCGCTGTCGCTGGGCGAGCTGGCGATGCAGACCGCGCTGTCGGAATACCACTTCGCGCGGATGTTCCGCGAAAGCTTCGGCATGCCGCCGCACCAATATGTCCTGGCCCGCCGCGTGGCATTGGCTCAGCGGCTGCTGCGCGATACGCGCCAGCCGCTGAGCCAGGTCGCCCTGGCTTGCGGCTTCTCCAGCGCCAGCCATTTCGCCAACCGCTTCCGCTCAGTAGTGGGCGGGACGCCGGGGGAGTATCGGCAGGCGTTCGAGGAGTAGCGCGCTGAAAAGTGCGTCCGAAACGAGGTCCGATCCTTCGGAAAAAACCGACCTGTAGGAGCGAGCTTGCTCGCGAACCGCCTGGCACCGTGCCCTGCAGGTTCGCGAGCAAGCTCGCTCCTACAGAGTCCTGAAGCGTCAGCCCAGTACGGCCAGCACGCCGCCGATCACCGGCATCGCCGCGGCTGTCGGCAACGCCCAGCGCGGCCGCCAGGCCAGCAGCAGGACCAGCACAGCCCCGGCAATCATCAGCAGACACGCCCAGTAGACGATCCCCAGTTCAACGCCGATGACGTGGATCGAATACGCCAGCGCCAACGCACCATCCACCACCGCGACGATACGCAGCAGCCGCACACGGGACTGCGACGGCGCACTGCCGAACAGATCGCGATGATGGCGGGAAAGAGAAAGGCATGCCGCCGCCAGTGCCAGCAGGTTGAGACCGAATACCAGCAGCATCAGGCGTACTCCTCGCTACGGGCACGACGTGGGCGGACACGCTCGGCACGCTCGCGCCCCAGTCGCCAACCGAGCAAGGCACAGAGCACGCCAATCAGCAGCAGGCCGAAATCGATACCGACCATCATCCAGTCGCCGTTGGCGACATGCGTCGTCACCCGGCCCGGCTCGGGGCCGAACAGGCTCAGCATCGGCAGCAGCAGCGCCAGCGCCGCCAGCGCAGCGAACTGCTCACGAGCCATGGCACGGCTGCCACGACGCAGCAGCGCGTGCGCCAGCGCCAACAGCCAGATCACCACGAAGGCGGTGGCTTCCCAGCGGGTGCGCTGGAGGAGATCGGCCGGCAGCAGGCGCGAAGCCGCGAGCAAGCCAAGGGATGCGATCGGCAAACCGCCACAGACCGCGCCATTGAGCATCCGCACCAGCGCCAAGCCTCGGTGGCCGCGGGTTTCGCGCTTGCTCACCCATACCTGAAGGCCACCGAAAACCATCACGCAACCCACCAGGCCAAGGACGAAATACATGACCCGCACCAGATCGTTGCCGAACTGCGCCATGTGCAGGCCGGTCAGCCAGGCGTAGGTCTTGTAGCCCGGCTTGTAGGGCTGCTGCACGTGCAGCAGCGCGCCGGTGCCGGAGTCGAAGGACACGGTGCGCTGGTCGTTGACCATGCCCTTGTCCACGGCCTTGCGGATCTGCACCATCGCCGCGGCGTCGTTGGGATGTTCGATGTTGATCCAGCCGACCTGGCTGTCGTCACCCCACGCCTGACGGGCCTTGAGGATCATGTTGTCGATGGACTTGGGCGGCTTCGCCGGCTTGCCCAATTCCTCGCGGTCGAAGGCGCCCTGCACGTCATGGAAGAAATGCTCCATGTCGTTCTTGTAGGCCACCTTGATGCCAGCGGTCATATAGAAGGTGATGAAGATCGCCAGGCCCGTGTAGGCCATCAGCAGATGGAACGGCAGGCCAATCACGCCCAGCACGTTGTGCGCATCCAGCCAGGCACGCTGCTTGGCCGCCTTGGGGCGCAGGGTGAAGAAGTCCTTGAAGATGCGCCGGTGGACAATCACCCCGCTGACCAGCGCCACCAGCATGAACACGCCGGCGACGCCAACCACGTAGAGGCCGATCATCCCGCCGTGCAGTTCGTAGTGCAGTTCGAGGAAGAAGTTGCCGCCGACGGTCTTGGGCAGCACCTCGCCGCTCTGCGCGTCCACCAGGAAGGACTGGAACTCGCTGAAGTCCGCAGGCTCCCAGCCGGCGGTCCAGTACGGCATGCGCTCGCTGGGCGGGTGCATCCAGTAGCCGTGGGCCTTGGGCGCGCGTTCGACGATCAGCTCGCGAACCTGATCGGCGCCGACGTTGACCGCTTCGAGCTTGTGCAGCTGCGGCGTCATCCAGCGGGTGAGTTCCTTGTCGAACACCGCAACCGTGCCGGAGAACAGCACGACAAAGAGAATCCAGCTGACCAGCAACCCACTCCAGGTGTGCAGCCCGGACATCGACTGACGCAGGCTCATGGGCGCACCCCGTAGGCTGTCGGCAGGAAAGCCGCCAGGCCCAGCGCGATACTCAGCGCCGCTGGCGCCCAGACCGCGCGCCAGGGGCTTTTCGCGCCAAATGCGTAGAGGATCGCGGCGACCCAGACGATGAAGCAGGCAAGGCTCGCGAGGGAGACACGGTCCGAGCGCGACATCGGCAGGTACACGCTGAAGAAGGCCGTGGCGGCATAGGCCAGTGCATAACCGACGACCACGGCGCTGAAGATGCGCGCGGCGACGGCGCCGAATCGGGTTCCGCTCATACGTCGGCTCTCGGATGGGTCAGGCGCTGGGAGACGCACATCGGACGGGATCCTGCGAGGCGGCCCGGGCAACTCCCGGGCACGCGATTGAAAAGCGGAATTATATGATATTGGTTCTCAATTAAAAGAACCTGACAGCGCGGTTTGTGAGTATCTGTGTCGAAAATTCGCTGAACGGTGCCGGTCGCGACCAGGCCCAGGGCGCGCAGCAGGCTGTTCATCGTCCCGTCGGCCGCTAGGAGCGGCGAGGCAGCGGCTGTTAGCGGAGGGCTGAACAGGTTCGGCCCCCACGAGGGAATCTCCCCGTCCACGCGAAGTGTCCCTCCAAGACGCCCTCGTCCAACTGTTCAATTCCCCGCAGCCGTTTCGCTCGGCGCGGGGCCGGTCGTCGTTATCGGCGACTCGACGCCTGCGCCATGGCCCGCTCCAGCCCCTCGAAGACGCGGGGCGACAGGCACTGGGCGACGTTGAAGCGCAGGTAGCCGGTGGCGCTCTGGCTCAGGCTGAAGACGTTGCCCGGCGCCAGCACCAGATTGTCCGCCAGAGCCGCGCGGGACACCTCCGCGGCATCCAGCCCGCCCGGCAGGCAGGCCCAGACAAATACTCCACCGCGCGGCTCCAGCCAGGGCTGGATGTCCAGCGCACGCAGGCGCTGCAGCGTCTCGCCCATGGCATCTGCCAGGCGCCCGCGCAGGCTGTCCAGGTGCCGCCGGTAGCTGCCCTTTCGCAGCAGTTCGTAGAGCATCTCGGCGCTGAAGGGACTGTTGCCGAAGCTGGTGGCCAGCTTCAGGTCCACCAGGCGCTCGCACCACTCCGGCTTGGTGGCGATATAGCCGCAGCGCACCGAGGCCGACAGCGTCTTGGAGAAACTGCCAACCTGGATCACCCGCTCCAATCCGTCGAAGGCCGACAGGCGCGGCGCACTCTCGTGCTCGAAGTCACCGAAGATGTCGTCTTCGATGATCAGCAGGTCATGGGCCTCGGCCAGCTTCAGCAGGCGGTGGGCGACCAGCGGCGAGAGCACCGCGCCGGTGGGGTTGTGGAAGGCCGAATTGGTGATGTACAGGCGGGGGCGGTGCTGTTCCAGCAGGCTCGCCATGGCGGCGACGTCCGGCCCGGTCGGCGTGTATGGCACACCCACTACCTGCACGCGGTGCGCGCGCAGCAGCGCCTGGAAATTGAAATAACCCGGATCGTCCACCAGCACGCAATCGCCCGGCTCCAGCAGGAAGCGGCAGACCAGATCGATGGCCTGGGTGCCATTGTCCGTGAGCACCATCTGTTGCGGGCCGACCGGCACACCGTAGTCCGCCAGCCGCCGCGCAAGCTGCTCACGCAAGCCGGAATGGCCGTAGGGCCGCCCGTACTCCAGCAGGCTCGATTGCGGCGCACGGGCGATCTGCCGTAGCGCGCGGCGAAGCTCCTCTTCCGGTAGCCAGGACGGCGGCAGCCAGCCGCAACCGGGCTTGAGCGAGGTGTCCGCAGCCTCCAGGGACTGTCGGGATATCCACAGCGGGTCGATGCTGCGGTCCAACGCCGGACTCACATCCGCCAGGGACAGCGGCGGCGCGTGGCCGCTGACATAGAAGCCGGATCCGCGCCGGGCGGCGATCACGCCGTCGGCGGCCAGGCGGTCGTAGGCTTCCACGACGGTGGTCTTGGATACCTCCAACTGCTCGGCCAACTGGCGAATCGACGGCAGCCGTTCCCCCGGCACCAGGGCTCGCGCAGCCAGACGCTCGCGCACGTGGTGCATCACCGAATCGACCCGCGTGCTCTTTGGTCTGCCCATACCGTCCTCGATGACCCGGGAATAATGTGTACCGGGATAATTTACAGACAGTTTGCGCAAATTGTACCCTTCTGTCACTGGCCGCCCGGCAGCTCCGCGCGCATCCTCCAAGCTCGCTCTCCTGCCGGATGCCCACCATGAACAACACCCACACCCTCGCCACGAACAGCAACCTCGGCGGCTGGCTCAGTGGCTTCCTCGGCGTACTCATATTCAGCGGCTCACTACCAGCGACGCGGGTAGCGGTGGCCGACTTCGACCCGACCTTCCTCACCCTCGCCCGCGCCAGTATTGCCGGCCTGCTGGCGGCGACGATCCTCCTCGTACTTCGGCAGAAGCTACCCGCGCGCAAGGACCTGATCCCCTTGCTGGTAGTCGCCGGCGGCGTGGTGGTGGGTTTCCCACTGCTCACCGCGCTGGCGCTCAAGCACGTCAACTCGGCCCACGCCATAGTCTTCGTCGGCCTGCTGCCCCTGGCCACCGCGCTGTTCGGCGTGATCCGCGCCGGCGAACAGCCGCGCCCGGCGTTCTGGATCTGCTCGTTGCTGGGCAGCGCCGTGGTGGCCGGCTTCGCCCTGTCGCAGAGCGGCGCAGGCAACTTCACTGGCGACCTGTTGATGCTGGCGGCCGTGGCGGTCTGCGGCCTGGGCTACGCCGAAGGTGGACGCATCGCCCGCCACCTGGGCAGCTGGCAGGTGATCTGCTGGGTACTGGTGCTGTCCCTGCCGCTGATGCTGCCGCTGGCCTGGTACACCCAGCCGGAGACCTTCACCGGTGCCAGCTGGCCGGCCTGGCTGAGTCTGGGCTACGTGTCGCTGTTCAGCATGCTGATCGGCTTCTTCTTCTGGTACCACGGCCTGGCCACCGGTGGCATCGCCGCGGTGGGCCAGTTGCAGCTGCTGCAGCCGTTCTTCGGCCTGGCCCTGGCCGGCCTGCTGCTGCACGAGCAGATCAGCCCGCTGATGGCCGGCGCCACCGTTGC
Source organism: Pseudomonas sp. PVC-3-1 (assembly GCF_057444315.1). NCBI lineage: Bacteria > Pseudomonadati > Pseudomonadota > Gammaproteobacteria > Pseudomonadales > Pseudomonadaceae > Pseudomonas > Pseudomonas sp. PVC-3-1. Next base: position 2,262,080 of record NZ_CM172023.1, on the reverse strand, counting down.
CGTGGTGCTGTGCGTAGCGGGGGCGAAACGCTTCGCCCGCTGACCGCCGGTTTCCTTCCGCGTCACGCCCGAGAATAATCGCGGTATCATCGGGCGTTTGCGTACTCGGCTGGACTGCCGGAAGGAAACTCGGATGAAGCCACCCGCCGAATCTCCACAGCTCGACGTGGAGCGCGACGAACTCGCGCCCCGTCCACGGCTGACCCTGGGTAGCCACGTACACAGCGGCTTCGACCTGCGCAGCGGGCGCATGCAGAACATCTCCCGGCACCGTGCCGCACTGGCCTTTCTGTACGGCGACATGCCGGTTTCGGGCAGCGTCACCCCGCGCTCGGGCCGTGAGATCCGGGTGTTCCGCGATGACCAGATCGTTCGCGTCAGCCGCGAGCTGGAGCTCGAACACGCCTGGCGCGCCGACCTGCGCGACCTCGGTTTCAAGCCGGCAATGCGCCGCAGTGATGCGCTGGAGGACAGCGCCGGGGAAATGTTCGAACTGCCCGACGATTCAGCCTGGCAGCAATTCATGCGCGAAGGCCTGCCGCAGCTGCGCGAACAGGGCTGGGAAATCGATATCCGCCCCGAATTCGTCTTCGACCTCACGCCGGTGGAGAACTGGTACGCCGAGATCGAGGAAACCGACGACCGTCAGTGGTTCGACCTGGAACTGGGCATCGAAGTGGAAGGCCGGCGAATCAGCCTGCTGCCCGCGCTGATCGAACTGATCCGACGGATGCCGGCCCTGCTCGACCCGGTCGCCCTCGCCCGCCATGCCGACGATGAACAACTGGTGTTGCGCCTGGATGCCGGGCGCAATCCGATTCATACCTGGCAGACCGCCTCCGACCGCCCGCTGCGCGTCTCGCTGCCGTTCGGCAAGCTGAAGCCGATGCTGGGCACACTGTCGGAGTTCTACATCAGTGAACAGCCACCGGTGCGCCGTCTGCGCATGGGCGCGCCGGATGCCGCGCGCCTCACCGAGCTGGAAGAACTGCCGCTGACCTGGCAGGGCGGCGAGCAACTGCGCGAGATTGCCCACCGCCTGCGCGACTACCGCGCCCAGCCGGCGCAGATTCCCGCCGGCCTCAACGCCGAGTTGCGCGGCTACCAGCACGAAGGTCTGAGCTGGATGCAGACCCTGCGCGAAGTCGACGCCAGCGGCATCCTCGCCGACGACATGGGCCTGGGCAAGACGCTGCAGTCCCTCGCCCACGTGCTGCTGGAAAAGCAGGCCGGCCGCCTGACCAGCCCGGCGCTGGTGATCATGCCCACCAGCCTGATTCCCAACTGGCTGGACGAGGCCGAGCGCTTCACCCCCGACCTGCGCGTGCTCGCCCTGCACGGCGCCGGGCGGCGCAAGGCGTTCGCCAGGATCGCCGAGCATGACCTGATTCTCACCACCTATGCCCTGCTGCCGCGCGACGCCGAGAAGCTCGCGCAGCACGAGTATCACCTGCTGATCCTCGACGAAGCACAGAACATCAAGAACGCCACCACCAAGGCCGCCCAGGCCGCGCGGCACCTGCGTGCGCGCCATCGGCTGTGCCTGACCGGCACGCCGCTGGAGAATCACCTGGGCGAGCTATGGTCGCTGTTCCACTTCCTGCTACCCGGTTGGCTGGGCGATGCCCGGCAGTTCGCTGTGGACTACCGCACGCCCATCGAGCGCCACGGCGACCAGGGCCGCCTGGCACACCTGGCCGCGCGCATCCGCCCGTTCCTGCTGCGTCGCACCAAGGAACAGGTGGCCTCGGAGCTACCGCCCAAGAGCGAGTTCATCCAGCACATCGAACTGTCCGAGGCGCAGCGTGACCTTTACGAAACCGTGCGCCTGGCGCTGGATCGCAAGGTGCGCGACGAGATCGCCCGCCGTGGCTTGGCGCGTAGCCGCATCATCATCCTCGAGGCGCTGCTCAAGCTGCGCCAGGTCTGCTGCGACATCCGCCTGGTGAACAAGGAAGCCCCGCCGCCCACCGGCAAATCCGCACGCGCGGTGACCTCGGGCAAGCTCGTCTACCTGCTCGACATGCTCGAAGAGCTGCTCGCTGAAGGCCGCCGTGTGCTGGTGTTCTCGCAGTTCACCTCGATGCTCGCGCTCATCGGCGAGGCGCTGGCCGAACGCAACCTGGAATACGCACTGCTCACCGGCGACACCCGCGACCGCCGCGCACCGGTGAAGGATTTCCAGGAAGGCCGCGTGCCGCTGTTCCTGATCAGCCTGAAGGCCGGCGGCGTCGGCCTGAACCTGACGGCCGCCGACACCGTGATCCACTACGACCCGTGGTGGAACCCGGCCGCCGAAAACCAGGCCAGCGACCGCGCCTACCGCATCGGCCAGGACAAGCCGGTGTTCGTCTACAAGCTGATCGCGCGTGGCACCGTGGAAGAGAAGATCCAGCTGCTGCAGCGCGACAAGGCCGCGCTGGCAGCCGGTATCCTCGAAGGCTCGGGTACTGATTGGCAGCTGGATGACGCCGATATAGACGCCCTGTTCGCGCCGTTACCCAAGGCCGTCTGATCTCCACCAGAGCGGTTCGCGAGCAAGCTCGCTCCTACAGGCGAGACTGATCTGCTTTTTTGTAGGAGCGAGCTTGCTCGCGAACCGCATCCAATCAGCGCATACCCCAGCCGTGACTGACCAGCACCGACTGCCCGGTAAGCGCGGCCGAAGGGAAGCTGGCAAGGAACAGGACCGTCTGTGCGACGTCCTCCACGGTGGTGAACTCGCCATCCACGGTGCCTCCGAGCATGACCTGCTTCACTACCGCTTCCTCGCTGATGCCCAACTCCTTCGCTTGTTCGGGAATCTGCTTTTCCACCAGCGGCGTACGCACGAAACCCGGACACACGACGTGTGCGCGCACACCGTGCGGCCCGCCCTCCTTCGCCAGCGTACGGGCAAGCCCGAGCAGGCCATGCTTGGCGGTGACATAGGCAGACTTGAGCGGGGAAGCCTCGTGGGAATGCACCGAGCCCATGTAGATCACCACGCCGCCGCGCTTCGCCGGGTACATATGACGCAGCGCCGCGCGGGTGGTGAGGAAGGCACCGTCGAGGTGGATGGCGAGCATCTTCTTCCAGTCGGCAAAGGCGAAATCCTGGATCGGATTGACGATCTGGATGCCCGCGTTGGAGACCAGGATATCGATGCCGCCAAAGGTGGCGACTACGCGGTCGATGCCGGCGTCCACCGCCTGCTCGTCGGTGACATCCATCGCCACCGCCAGGGCCTTTCCACCGGCGTCTTCGATCTCCTCCACCACACGCTGGGCGGCGTCCTGCTGCAGGTCAGCAATGGCTACTGCCGCACCCGCCTTCGCCAGGGTCAGGGCGATCTGCTTGCCGATACCGCTGGCCGCGCCGGTGACCACCGCGACCTTGCCGTTCAATGCGTCCATCAGAGAGCTCCCGGAGAAGTTGAAACTCTCACTCTAGACGGCTCAGTCGTGGGTCAGCTCGATACTGCCATCGCGTTGCTGCCGATAGATCGTGTAAGGCAGCACCAGCGTATCGGTGGCAGCGGAAAGAACACCATCGAACAGCGGCCAGTAAAGCCCCTGGGGAGCGTCGGGAAGCGGTGGCGAAAGCCCTGCGGTACGCTGATTGCTGCCGCCCGGATCACCATGCAAGGCGCAGAAGTTGTAAGCGACACCACTGTAGATGCGGGGGATCTCGGTGCAGTAGGTCCTGCCCAGTTTCAGATCGCTCACGCTCTCGTGCTTTTCACTGTCCAGCGTCCGAACCGACCCGCACCCGGTAACCCCGGCAGTGATTATCAGCACTGCGAACAGACGACTCAGCATCGTTCATCTCCCGTGAAGTTCGGATTCTGCTCAGTTCCGGCGTAGCTCGATACTGCCGTCCCGGCTCTGCCGATAGAGGGTATAGGGCAAGGCCAAGGTATCGACGACACCGGAGAACGCCATATCCAGCACCGGCAGGATCGGTGGGCCGAAGGTGTGGTTGGCCGGCGTGGCGGGCGGTGTATAGCCGGTGTTGGCCGGGGGCTCGCCGTACAACTGGCAGGCGTCCCAGACCACGCCGCCGTATACCCGCGGGATGGCCCCGCAGTAGCTGCCCTTCAGATTCAGGTCACTGGCATTCGCCACATCGTCACTGCGCAGCGTGTGGTAAGACCCACAACCGCTGAGCAACGCGGCGCCGAGCAGCAGCCCGGTCAGGTGCATATTCATGTCGAAACTCCCTCTCAACGATCCGCGCTACCAGCCCTTGAGCTGGTCCCAGCGCCAGTTGCGGTACTGGTAGATCAGTGTACCCAGCAATCCATAGGCCGCCGCCATGGCGAAAAGGATAAGAATACGGTCGGCCACGGCCGAAAGCGGCAGGTTCATCTGGTTCATCTCCACCACCGCGCGGATCGCCCAGGTCGAGGGGATCGCGTCGGCCAGCAGCTGCACCCACTGCGGCATGGCCTGCGGCGGCCAGGTGAAGCCGGCCATGTAGAACAGCGGCAGGGTGATGAAAGTCATGGTCAGGTACACCGCCTCCTCGGAGGGCAGCACCTCGGCGATGAATTCACTCATGGCGATGACTGCCATCAGGAAAGGCAGCACCAGCCCCATCAACATGAAGAACGAGGCCGTCTGCCGGTAACCCATCATCCACGGCCAGATCACGTAGAAGAGCATCGACAGCACCGTCCAGATCAGCAGCTGCGCGGCATAGCGGCCGAATCGCGTGGAGGTCGGCTGGCGCAGCGAGCGCGGGGTGCCGCCGCGCAGGTTGAGGTTCACCCGTGTGCATGACAGCAGCAGGCTATGTTGCAGGATCAGCGTCACCAGCCCCGGCAGGACGATAGCGGCGAAGCTGGTGCCGGGGTTGAACAGGTCGGTGATCTGGCCGACGGCGGGCTGCAGCAGGACGCTCGCCTGCACCTCGGAGAAGCCGCCGCGCATCAGCCGCTCGCGGTTGTAGCGCAACGTCAGCTCGTTGTAGGTGGCGTTGATGTCCTGCTGGATCTGCCCGTTGGCCATGCGATTGGTGGCGTCGCCGAAGATCGGTACGGTGACCGACTCGCCGCGCAGCACACGCTTCTCGAAGTCCACCGGAATCACCACGATGCCGAACAGCTCGCGCCAGGCGAGATCATGCTGGGCTTCGGGTAGTTGGTCGTAGGCGCGCGTGGCGATCTTCGGTGCGGCGTCCAGCTGGCGCACCAGCTCGCGAGACACTTCGCTGTGGTCCATGTCGATCACCGCCACCGGCAGGTCATCCATGGTGCGGTGGGCGTAGGGCAAGGTGGTGAGCGCCACGGACAGCACCATCATCAACCACAAGGGCTTGCCGAGCATGTTGTTCAGCGATTGGCGGAAGACATTCCAGAAGTTTTCCATGGCCGCTCCTTACGCCGGGCTCAGGTCGAGGCGCCGGCGCAGGCGCATCTTGGCAATCATGTAGGCGATCAGCGGGTAGAGCAGCAGCTTGCAGCAGGTGTACAAGCCGGATTCGGCGGGCGCCCTGCGCAGGAACTGGTCGAACAGGCCATGCAAGGTATGGGTCAGCGGCTCGGCCTCGGAGATGATCCGCGCGATCTGCGGCATCGCCAGCTCCGGTAACAGCACGCCGGAATAGGTCTGCGCCACACCGATCAGCAGGCCGATCAGCGAGTAGGCGCTGAAGCGGTTGGCGGTGAAGATGAACAGCATCAGCCCCACACTCTGCGCCGCTGCCACGTAACAGACAGTGATCGCCAGCATCCACCAGGGATTGCCGTTGATCCGCGCACCATTGAGTTCGACCAGCAGGAACAACTCGACCATCAGCAACGTGCTGAACAGCAGCGTGTATGGCGCCATCTTGCCCAGCAGGCGCGCGCCCAGCGCCTTGGCGCGAAGGATGTGCGGCGAGGAGGCACGCAGCTCCGGCGCCTCCCGCGCCAGGACGTGCACCGTGGCGACGATCACGAACAATTGCAGCAGGTGCACGATGGCGGCGAACTGCTGGAAGTAGATGTAGTTGCCGCTGGCATTGAACAGGCTCTCGTAGGACACGCTGATGCTGGCCAACGCAGGCATGCTTCGGTCCATGCCAGTCGCCAGGCGCGGGCGCAGCTCGGCGTTGACCGAACTCATCAGGCCGCTGAAATCCTGGGTCGAGTAGAAGCCGGCGGAGTAGAACAGCGAGTTGTAGTACAGCTCAGCGACGGGCTGGCGACCGGCCAGGGCGTCCGCTTCAAAATCACGGGGGATGTAGAGCAGCGCGTAGTCATCAGCCATGCGCAGGCGGCGCAGGCCTTCCTGCAAGCCGCCGCCGAGCACTTCGACCTTGGCGTGCGAACCCGCGTCCAGCTCACGGACGATGCGCCGCGACAGGCTGCTGTGGTCCGCATCGACCACCGCCACCGGCATGTCCAACAGCGTGCCCGCCTGGTACACGCCGCTGATCACCACGAACAGCAGCAGCGGCCAGAGCCAGCCGAGCCAGTGGATGGTCCAGCTGCGCAGGGCGACCCGCGTTTCGCTGCCGAAGGCCTGGGCGAAACGCCGCAGGTTGCTCCTTACTGCTTCCACTGCCACAGCGCGCTCATGCCGGGGCGAAGGCCGGGCACCGGTTGATCCGGGTACAGCCGCACCTCGAAGGTCTTCAGGTCGAAGTCGCCGGTGGCGCGGGTCGCGCGCTTGGTGGCGAAATCTCCGAGCGGTGCGATATAGCTGACCTTGGACTTCACCTCAGCTCCCTTCAACGCCGGAACCTGGATCAGTACTTCGTCACCCTTTTTGATATCGGCAAGGATGTCTTCCCGCAGGTTGAAGACGAAATAGCTGTCGGAAAGCCGCACCAGCGTCAGCAGTGGACTGTAGGCATTGACGAGTTCGCCCTGCTCCGCCGGGATCGGCCCGACCTCACCATCCACCGGCGCAACCACGTTGAGGTCGTCGGTCTGCGCCTGCAGTTCGAGAATCTGCGCGTCAGCCCGGCGTACCGCGGCCTCCAGCGCGCGACGGCGTTCCTCGCGGTCGCCCTGGGTCCCTTCATCGAGATTGGCCTGGGCCTCGGCCACGCGATTGCGCGCGACGTCGCGCCCACGGCGGGACAGGTCCAGCTGCGCCTGGGAAACGAAGCCGCGGCCGGCCAGTTCCTCATTGCGCTGGTACTCCAGCTCGGCGTTGCGCAACTCGGCCTGGGCCTGGGACAGGCTGGCCTGCAGGGCACGCAGGGTTTCCTCGCGGGTCCCGTGGAGGGACTCGTCGAGGTTGGCCTGCACCTGATTGCGCGCGGCGCGCAGGGAATCCAGCTGAGCCTGCAGCTCCGGGCTGCTGAGACTGATCAGCAGTTGGCCCTGCTTCACGTCATCACCGCGCCGCACGTGCAGCACTTCGACCCGACCCTTGGCCTTGGACGCGACAATGACGTTGGTGGCGTCCGCCTCACCCTGCAGCAGCAGCGGCTGGGTGTGCAGGCGCAGGTAAAGGGTAATGGCGATGATCACCAGGATCAGCAGGGGTGCGAACAGCTTCCATCCCTTCATGAAGTCGTCTTCTCAGGCAGCGGATGCACCGATGGTAGTGCATCCACCGCCTGGGTGGCGGCCCTGGATCAAGCTGCCGGGCGATCAGCGCTCGTCATCGCTGATCAGGTCACGCTCGCCGCCACGCTGGGGCGAACTCGGCGAGGGAAAGCGCGAGGAGGCATAGCGCACCACCAGGATGGCCAGCGCCAGCAGCAGGAGCGCCACCGAGACGAGGATGATGCCGTCGTCGGGCACATGGTTGTGCTGGATATCAGCGATCATCAGGCGGGTCAGCGCGGTCATCGCCACGTAGATCAGGAAGCGCACCGGCATGTGGTTAGTCTTGAAGTAGATGCCGACCATGGCGCCCAGTTCGAGATAGATGAACAGCAGCAGAATGTCATCGATGCTGGCGTGCCCCTTGCCAACCATCTCGCCGAAAGCCACCGCCGCCGACCAGAACACGGTGCCGCCGATGGCGAACAGCGCCAGATAGTGGAAGCCCTCCACCAGCAGGTTGCCCAGGGACTCGGCACAGCCGTGCATCCGCTCGCTCAGGCGCTCGGCCCAGTTCTGTTTCATTCGTCGGTTCTCCGCAATACAAGGCTTTGTTGGCGTGAAGCCTGCAAGTGCTACGCCATTGATCTTGCGCAGTCATGGCACAGATCGACTGCGCGAATATGACTGCGAACTTTTTCGGCCCGCCCTGAGTCCATCCAGAGGCACGCCACAAAACAGGCAGGAACGAGTGATGGAAAGTCCCTTTCAGAAGCTGACCGGCGCATTCCAGGACCAATACCGCGTCAATTTCAGCCTTGAACGGCCCGACGGCAGCATTGTCCTGACCCTCTCCACCGAGGCAGGCGTGGCCGCGCGCCGCCTGATCCGCAACACCCAGCTGCAGGACCCGGAACAGCTGCAGCGCTTCATCCAGAGCATCCGCTTCGGCATCGCCATCGAACAAGGCGGCACGGCGCCGCAGCTGCTGGCTGCCATGACACGCGGCGAGAACGGCCTGCCGATCGCGTCCTGACGCATCACCCTGCAATAATTCCTTCCTTCAGAGCCATCTGACTGACGATTCCTTGCGCCAGTCACGTGGCTTCACTGCGCGCGCCAACAGGGCGCGCGCACTGCTTTGGGCCGCCACCAATAGTGGCCCAATAGAGGCACCTCACTCCCTGACGTCTACGCTGCTGGCAAGGATTCGCACAGCAGCAGTAGCATTGCGCAATCACTTTACTGTATAAATAAACAGTTATCTGGAACTCCCCCAATCAAAGAGAAGGCACAGAGGTGATGAATGGCCGTCGAAGTGGTGTACCGCAGCAGCCGCGATCCGGAGCGTCTGTTCATGGATAAGGCAGAAGCCGACCGGCACGACAAGATGCTGGAGCTGGCCGAAACGCTGGCCGAGGTGCTGCACAAGGCGGTGCCTTCACTCAAGGAAGACCAGGTCGAGGAGATTGGCATCTTCATGGCCAAGAATCGCGATGCTTTTGCCCGAGCCTTCAAGAACCAGCCCGATGCGCTGAACGACATCTTCAGCGAGTCCTCCACCGACGAGTGATCGGGGAACTCTTCGGTAGGAGCGAGCTTGCTGGCGAACGAGTCCCGGTTCGTGAGCAAGCTCGCTCCTACAGGTTCAGCTTTGCGCTGGGGGATTCAACGGCCCTCAGTGCCCCGAGTATCCCCATAGAGGATTCGCTCAGCCAACTTGTCGGCCACTCGCGCCGGTGACAGGTGATCGGCCTGGGCATGGGCGTAGACCTCGGTCAGGCGCTCGGCGATGCGCGACAGGTGCGCGGTGATGGTCGGCAAGGACTCGCCCTGGTGTTGCAAGGCGACGTAGATCAGCCCGCCGGAGTTGATCACGTAGTCCGGCGCATAAAGGATCCCTCTCCCCTCCAGCTCATCGGCGACGTCCGGATGGGCCAGCTGATTGTTGGCAGCGCCGGCGACGGCGGCGCAGCGCAGGTGCCCGACCACGTGTGACGTCAGCACGCCGCCCAGCCCACAGGGCGCAAGGATGTCGCACGGCGTGGTGAGCAGCGCTTCATTGGGTACCGGACGGGCGCCCAATTGCTCGACGGCGAGCTGGACCTTGCCGGCATCGATATCGCTGACCAGCAATTCCGCGCCGGCGGCGGACAGGTGTTCGGCCAGCGCGTAGCCCACATTGCCCAGCCCCTGGATCGCTACGCGCAGGCTGTCCAGATCATCGCTGCCCAGGCGCGCCTGGGCGCTTGCGCGGATGCCGGCAAACACCCCCAATGCGGTATGCGGGGAGGGATCGCCTCCACTGGTGGTGCTGGTGACATGCCGGGTGAACTGGGCGATGCAGTCCATGTCGGCACTGGAGGTGCCGCTGTCCACTGCCGTGATATAGGCGCCGCCGAGGGAATCGATCATGCGGCCGAAGGCTTCGAAGAGTTCGCCACGGTTGTTGACGTGGGGCGCGCGCAGGATGACGGCCTTGCCGCCGCCCTGCCTCAGGCCCGCCAGCGCCGCCTTGTAGCTCATGCCCTGAGCCAGGCGCGCGGCGTCGCGCAGCGCGGCATCGTCACTGGGATAAGGCAGGTAACGGCAGCCACCCAGCGCCGGCCCAAGCCGGGAGTTGTGGATGGCGATGATGGCCTTGAGTCCCGTGGCAGGGTCCTGGGCGAGATGCAGCGACTCGAGCCGGGTGGCTTCCATCATGTCGAACATGGCGGCGCTCCCTTGCTGGGAATGGACAGCGGTCCGAAGGCGGACGCTTTCAGTATAGGCAGTGCCTGTCACATCACCTTCACGGGCGACGACCGCGCCACTGGACGAGTGCCCAGCGCTCCGGTTACAACCGCAGGGTCAGCCGGAGAACGCCATGGACCCGCGTCAAGCCTGCCTTGCCTGTCTTGCCCAGGAGCCGCCCGCTCTGTTCGAAGCGGCCCTGTGGATCGCCACCGAGCACGAACCGCACCTGCCGCCGGAACAGGCGCTGCGGTTGTCCGACTCGCTTGCGCACCAGGTCGCGGTAGCGCTGCCCCAGGGCACCGGCGATACGGAGCGCGCGCAATATCTGCTGCGCCGGCTGAGCGAGCTGGGTTTCGCCGAGGACGACGAGTATCCGCTGCACCCTCGTGCGGCCCTGCTCCCCCAGGTGTTGCAGCGCCGCCATGGCCAGCCGTTGTCGCTGGCGCTGATTGCCCTGGAGATGGCGCGGCGCAACGGCATCACCCTGGTCGGAGTGAATTTCCCAGGACGCTTCCTGTTGCGCGTCCCCGGCGCCGATCACCTGCTCGACCCCGCCACCGGCCGCCGCCTCTATACCCGCGACTGCCGCGATCTACTGGCACGCCAGATGGGCGCCCACACCGAGCTATCCGCCGAACATCTGCGCACGGCCAGCGCCGTCGACATGCTGCAGCGCCTGTCGCGCAATCTGCGCCAGTTGCATCTGGCCGCCGGTGAACCGCTGGCGGCGCTCAAGGACGCCCAGCGCGTGCTGGATCTGGGGCCGCCCAGCGCCAGCGATCACCTCGCCCGTGCCGACCTCTACCACGTGCTGGATTGCCCGCAGGCGGAGCGCTACGACCTGGAGCGCGCCATGCTGCTCAGTGACGATGCCGCCGAGCAGATGCGCCTGGCCCAGCGCCTGGCCGACATCAGCGTGCCGCCCAAGGCGCTGCACTGACGCCTCAGACCTTCAGCAGACCAAGCTCCTTCGCCCGCGCCACCGCCTGGGTGCGCCGCTCCACGCCGAGCTTGCCGTTGATCCGGCGCGCATGGGTCTTCACGGTGTGCAGGGAGATGTACAGGCGCTCACCGATTTCCAGGTTCGAGCAGCCGCGGGCGATCAACTCCAGCACCGAGAGTTCGCGCAGGCTCAGCAGGTTGTGCGGGGCCATTTCGCCAGCGTGGGGGCGCAGGCCGAACAAACCAGGTTGGCGGCGCTGGGTATCGCGCAGGCTGGAGAGCAGCCCGAAGCGCTGCGCCAGCGAAACCCCTTCGTCCAACGCGCTGCGCGCCTCATCGAGGCTACCGGCGATGAAGTGCGCTTCCGCCAACGCCAGCCAGACGTCGCAGGCCAGGGTGTTGCGGCCCTGGCGCAGCAGGTCCGGCAGCATCCGTAGCAGACGCTGCAGGGCCGCCTCCACGTCGCCGTCGTAGAGCTCTGCCAGGGCCAAGTGATGTTCGACCCGCAGAATCTGGTCCGGTGCCGCCGCAGGCGGGCTGAGGCGGTCCATGCGGTAGCGCGCGGCGACCCGCTGGAGGATTTCCCGCGCAGGCCCCGCCCGGTTCTGGCGCAGATGCAGTGCGCCACTGGCAAGCAGCAACGGGCCGCGATAGATCGGCTCCGGCACATGCTGCAACTGCATCAGCCGTTCCACCTCCAGCAGGCGGCTGAAGGCGCCATCGGTATCGCCGTCCAGCGCATCCAGCCAGGCCATGCCGGTAAAGCCGTAGATCGAACTGGGATCGTGGCTGCGACGGGTTTCGTTGAGCCCGGCGATGAACAGCTCGCGCGCCTCATCGTCACGCCCCTGGCGCAGGCACAGCCAGCCCCGGCGCAGGGCGACGCGGCCGGCCATGGCGTTACAGGTGATGCGCATCTCGTCGAGGTATTCCTGAACCCGCGCCAGCAGCGCATCCGCGCGCTGCAGTTCGCCGCGCTGCTCCAGCCACTGGGCGCGGTCCAGCTCCAGCAGCGCTTCGAAGGTGGTGCTGCCTTGCAGACGCGCGCGGCGCAAGGCTTCGCGGTTGATCAATCGAGCCTCGGTCAGCCGTCCTTCGGCCTGGGCCTGCTGGGTCAGCGCCGACAGGCAGATCAGCGTTTGCGCCCAGGCTTCTTCGGGCAGGTACTGAAGCGCCTCGCGCAATTGTTCGCGAGCGCCCGGCAGGCCGCGCCCGTGGGTGAGCATGCCGTGGAGTCCCTGCCATTGGGCGATCAGCGCGCGCTGGCGGTGCTCGCCAGGCATCGGCAGGAAGTGATCGAAACCGGCCAGCAGCGCTTCCACGTCGTCCAGGCGACCAACGAAGAGCAAGGTCCAGGCATTGAGGATGAGCAGGCGCGGCGTGCTGCACAGCAGTTCTTCGGGGAGCGATTCGCGCAGTTGCAGGACCCGCTCGACGTTGCGGCCGTGCAGCAACTGCTCCTCGGTCAGGCGTTGCAGCAGGCTGGCGGAAACGTCCGGCTGTTCGGCATACAGGGAGTGCTCGAACGCCGAGTGGATTTCTCCGCACTGGGTGAACCACTGGCAGGCGCGCCGGTGCAAGGTCGCCGCCGGCCAGCGCGACAGGCTCGCCAGCGCTGACGCGAGCATGGGCGCCACCTGGAACCAGTGCTGGGTGTTGTCCACCGGTTCGATCAACACGCCCCACGCCTGCAGGCCGTCCAGGCCGAGGCCGGGCTCATCGAACAGGTAGTCGCACAGTTCGCGGTTGAAGCGGGCGATCTGCGCCAGGCCGCAGAGCGTTTCCGCAAGCTCCGCCGGCAGGCTCGCCAGGACTTCCCGTTGCAGATAATCCTGCAGCAGGCCATTACCGGTCTCGGCCATCTGGGTCGCGCAGGGCGCGATGGAGTCGTTGCCCAGGCTGAGCAGGCGCAGGCGCACGCCGGCGAACCAACCCAGGGTTGCGTCCTGCAGCCCATGGCGTTGGGTCTGGGGCCATTCCAGGCCGGCAGTCTGCAGGTAGGCGTCCAGCTCGCCCTGGTTCAGGGCCAGGGTGCCGGCACCCAGTTCCAGCAGCTCACCTTCAAGCAGCAAGCGGGTGAGGTTGCAGGCCGGGCGACGGCGGCTGGCCAGCCACCAGCCGATCTGCGGCGAGGCCACGGCGAGCAGGCGGTCGAAGCAGTCGTCGAGAGCGGAATCGGGTGCCCGGGGGTAGTCGTCGAGCATCAGCCAGACGGGTTCGCTGGCGTTCTCCAGCCAGGCCGCCAGGGCCGCCTCGCCGGACCAGGGCACACCCAGCGCTTCGCCCAGACGCTCACAGAACTGCTCGGGCGCAAGCTGCCGGCCACCCAGCCCCAGCCAGACCACGCGGGTGCCGGTCGGCGCCAGGCGCGCGCACTCGCTCATCAGCACCGTCTTGCCGCAACCGGGCGGCGCCACCAGCAGGCGCAGGCGGCACTCGGTGGCGCTCAGGCTGGCATGCAGCCGTTCACGGGGCAGGTGCTGGCGGGGTAGGCGAGGCAGCGCCGCACCATGCTGTGCAAGACTGTGCTGGGCGATTGTCGACATGGGCTTCTTCCGGCCATTTGCAGGCCAGACTATGCCCGCGAGCGGAGCGGGCAAAGGACCATCAGCCAGATTCATGGGACGGTATAGCGCGGGCCGCGCTCAGGCCTTTGATAGCGATTGCGCTCCCGTACCGGCGGCGCAAAAAAAGAAACCCGGCATCCACGAGGGATGCCGGGGCCAAGGAGTGAAGCGTTGTTTCAGCGAACGCCGGTGTTACGCAGCGCTGCCGGGGTGAAGTCGGCCATGCTGGCCTTCTGGCCGAACTGGTAGCCGCGCTTCTCCTCGTTGTTCAGACCGAAGGTCACGTAGCGGCCGGCGAGGATGTCGTACAGCGACTCGGCGGCATAGCCGGTGGCGAGCTCGGTATAGAAGGTCATCTCGTGGCCCTCGCCGACGCGCCACAGCTGGCCGCGACCGTCGTACAGCTCGGACACCGCGATCTGCCAGCTGTCCTCGTCGAGGTAGAAGTGGCGCTGACCGTAGATGTTGCGCTCGCCGGACTTCAGGGTGCCCACCACTTCCCACACGCGGTGCAGTTCGTAACGGGTCAGGTCCTGGTTGATGTGGCCCGGCTTGACGATGTCGTCATACTTGAGCGTCGGCGAGTTCAGGCGATAGCTGTTGTACGGAATGTACATCTCGCGCTTGCCCACCAGTTTCCAGTCGTAACGGTCCGGGGCGCCGGAGAACATGTCGTAGTTGTCCGAGGTACGCAGGCCATCCGAGGCGGTGCCCGGACCGTCGTACGCAACCTGCGGGGCACGGCGCACACGGCGCTGGCCGGCGTTGTAGATCCACGCCAGGCGCGGTTCCTTCACCTGGTCCAGGGTCTCGTGCACCAGCAGGACGTTACCGGCCAGGCGCGCCGGGGCCGTTACCTGCTGCTTGAAGTAGGTGAGGATGTTGCCGGTCTTGCTGACATCCTGGTCACCCATGTTCTGCGGCACCGCGATCGATTCCTCGAAGCGGATCGGCGTGTAGCTGCCGTTGGTCTGCGGCACCACCTGTACTACCGAGCGGGAGATATTGCCGCCGTGGTAACGGGTCAGGTGGTTCCACAGCGCCTGCACGCCGTTCTTGGGCAGCGGGAAGGCGTAGTAGCGGCTCTTCTCGAAGTTCTCCAGGCCATTGCCATCGTTGATCGGCTGGACGAACTCGGCGCTGCGCTTGATGGCGGCATAGATGTCATCGGGCAGCGCGAAGGTGCGGTGGGTCTTGTACACCGGGATCTTGTAGGTGTCCGGGTAGCGCTTGAACATCGCCAGCTGGCCGGCGGAGAGCTTGCCCTTGTACTGATCGGCGTTCTGCGCGGTGATGGTGAACAGCGGCTTCTCGTCGGCGAACGGGTCGGAGAGGAAGCCCTTGGCGTCCAGCTTGCCGGCGGTGCGGGAGATGCCGCCGGTCCAGGCCGGGATGCTGCCATCGGCGTTGCCTTCCTTCTGCGAGCCCATCGGCGTCAGGCTGGTGCCCAGCTTGGCCACTTCGTCGGCGGACACCGCCGCCATCACGCCGCAGGACAGCAGGCTCAGGGCCAGCGCGCCGCATTGGAGGATTCTTGTCGTTCTCATGTCGATTCCTTGAGCAGGCAGGTCAGAAGTTCACGCCGAAGCTGAGCGAAACGAAGTCCCGGTCGACGATGGTGTTGTAGTCGCCGCCAAAGAAGTTCGTGTAGTTCAGGCTCGCGGTGTAGGTGTTCTGGTAGTCCGCGTCGATACCGAGGCTGGCAGCCTTGCTGCCCTCGTTGAAGACCGGGCCGTAGCCGTGCACGTCGTGGGACCAGGCGAGGTTCGGCTTGAGGTTCACCCCGGCGAAGACGTTGTTGTAGTCCCAGATGGCGCGGGCGCGATAACCCCAGGACGACGAGGTGTAGAAGCCGCCGCTGCCGTACTCGTTCCGCGCGGTGGCGTTCTCCGGTACGCCGTAGACCGAGTCACGACCGTAGCGCTCGCCGACTTCATCGGTCATGCCGCCAACGTAGGTCATGCCGACTTCGCCCACCAGAGTGAGGCGGTCCGCGCCCATGGTCTGGTCGAAGAAGTGGGTGAAGGTGGTCTGTGCCTGGGTCACTTCCTTGCGCACGTAGCCGTGGCTGATGCGGTTGGCCTGAGCCAGCGCGCCGGCCGCACCACCACTGGTGAAGCCGCCGACCACGGTAGTGGCGAGCAACGGCGTCATGTCGGTGGTATTGAGCTGCAGCGGCATGTTCGGCCGGTAGCTGATCTCGCCGTTCCACGCAGTACCGGTGGGCAGGGTGGTGGAGAAGCTCAGACCGTACAGGCGGATGTCTTCCGGGTACTCCAGGAAGTAGTTGCCACGCCCCAGCAGCAGCGGCTGGGCCAGCGCGGCGCCACCGGGCACGGAGAGCGCGCGCAGGACATTGCCGATGTCGGCGGTGCCGGCGTTCTTCATGCTCACGATCGGCGTACGGCTGTGGTAGTTCATGGCGTAGGCGCCGTATTCCACGTCGTCGCCCAGCCAGCGCAGGGCCAGGCCCCACTGACCGGAGTCACGTGCGTCACGGTCGGCACCACGCGGCACCATCAGGCCCTCGGGGGTGACGGTAACACCCAGGGAATTGAGCAGTGCCTTGGTCGCCGGCGCATTCAGCGAATTGACCGTAGCCGGGTCGAGGATGTTGTAGTTGGTGTTGCAACCGTCGGCAGCAACGTCGGTGGTAGAGAAGAACGTGCCGCAGTTGTCCAGCACCGTCTGGTCCCACTCCAGCTGGTAGAAGCCTTCCACGGACAGCGCGTCGGTCAGGCTCTGCGACATGTACAGCATGTTCACCGGGATCAGGCCTTCCTTGATTTCCGAACCAGGACGGCGGAAGGCAGAGACATCGATGGGGTTGATGGTGTTGATGCTGTTGCCGATGAAGGTGCTTTCACCCCAGCTCACCACCTGCTTGCCCAGGCGCACGGTGCCCGGCATGTCGGCGATGGCGTAGTTGTAGTAGCCGAAGGCATCGAGCAGCTGCGCACCGGAAGACTTGGCGCCTTCCTTGCGGCCGTCGTCCGAAAGATCCTTGAAGGCAACGCCCTCGTCCTTCAGGCGGAAGTCATACCAGTACTTGCCCCGGGTGAACACGCCGAAGTCCCCGTACTTCAGCTCCAGGTCGTGGATGCCCTTGAAGATCTTCGAGAAGGTATGGCCCTTGCGGAAGTTCTGCCGGCCATCGTCGTTGGTCTGGGTCATGCCGTGGCCGCCGTTGGCGGCACCGATCAGATCCTCTTTCGGACTCTGGGTACTCCAGCTGGCCCCCACGGACAGACTGGAATCGAACTGTCCTTCGATTTCCCCGATATTGAAGTTGATTGCCTGAGCCTGGGTGGCGCATCCCAGGGCGACAGCAGTGGCGAGAAGTTGCGGTTGGAAGAATCCGCGCCTTGTTTTTGTTGTCATGCGGCTCTCCTGACGGTGTCTAGGTGGCCTTACCCTACTGAGCGACCTGACAGGGAGTAAGCGCTCCAAGGTGGTATTTGGCGTGTCGCCCGAAAGAGTGAATCCCCCCTCTGGGACGGGCTCTGGCGGGCGATATTGGTGCAGGCGATGACGGATCATCGAGACGATGGATAGTGCCTTGCACCCGGCAGGTGCTTTGCCACTACCCGAGAAGCGCCGTCTGGGGCATCCTTAGCCCCCTATGCATGCCATCGACCAACGCCCGACCGACAGCCACCTCACCGAGCAGACCCGCGAGGTGGTGCTGCGCTACCACCAGTGCTGGAAGCATCGCGACCTCGAAGCGGTGCTCGCGCTGTATCACCCGCAGGTGCAGTACAACGACTTCTTCCAGAACCGCACCCTGGGCTACACCGACCTGCGCGACTACGTGCAGGGCACCATGCCCAGCCGCCCGGAAGAATTCCTCGACCACATCGACCGCATCCGCGTGGACGGCGACACCGCCTTCATCCAGTACCGCATCGCGGTGACCCTGAGCGGGCGTCTGGCGACCTTCCATTCCAGCGAAGCGATCACCGTGCGTGATGGCCTGATCTGGCGCATCAACGAATACGCCTCGGTGGTACGCGAAGGCGGCGAAAGCCGTCCGCAGGCCATCGACCCGCGTCCGGCCACCAGCCGTCTGGGTCTCTCGCCGCGCCAGCTCAGCCAGTTGGCCAGCGACCTGGAGGACTACTTCAGCAAGAGCCAGCCGTACCTGGCGCCGGACCTCGACCTGACCCAGGTGGCCACCGCCACCGGCTACACACGCAACCAGATTTCCTACCTGCTCAACCAGGTGATGGGCCTGAGCTTCTATCAGTACGTCAACCAGACGCGCCTGACCCACCTGCTCAGCCAACTGCGCCCGCCGCTGCCCTCGCGCATCGACGAGCTGGCCTTCTCCGCCGGCTTCAACTCGCTCTCGGCCTTCTATCGCTGCTTCCGCCAGCAGACCGGCCAGTCCCCCCGCGAGTACCTCAAGCGCCTGCGCGAGGAACAGGCAGAGGCCTGATGCGCCCCTGCCGGCGGGTACGCGAGCAATCCTCGCGTACCCGCGCGCACGACAGAACCCCGCGCCAAATCTAGGCTTGCCGACATTCCCCCCTCTTCCTTTTGGAGTCGTCTATGTCGGCATGGCGTCATATCAGTCTGTGGATGAACCAGCTGGACGATGATCTCGTTCCGCGGCCGTCCCTGCAGGGCACCCTGGACGTCGATGTGGCCATCGCCGGCGCCGGTTACACCGGCCTGTGGACCGCCTACTACCTGAAGCTGCGCGCACCGCAGCTGAAGATCGCCATCGTCGAGGCCGAGACCGCCGGCTTCGGCGCCTCGGGCCGCAACGGCGGCTGGCTGATGGGCAACATGCTCGGCGAAGACCGCCTGCTCGCCGGCCTGTCGCCCGAGCAGCGCCGCGCATCCTATGACCTGCTGCACGACATCCCCGATGAAGTGGCCCGCGTCCTCGACCGCGAAGGTATCGACTGCGACTACCGCAAGGCCGGTGTGCTCTATACCGCCGCGCGCTATCCGGAGCAGGAAACCCGCCTGCGCGAGTACCTCGCCCACCTGCACGCCGAAGGCCTGACCGAAGACGACTACCGCTGGCTGAGCAAGAGCGAGCTGGCCGAGCAACTGCGCATTCCCAGCGCGCTGGGCGCCATCCACACCCCGCACTGCGCCACCATCGACCCGGCCAAGCTGGTCCGTGGCCTGGCTCGCGCCGTGGAACGCCAGGGCACGCAGATTTTCGAGAAGAGCCGCGTCACCCATTGGGCACCCGGCCTGCTGCGCACCGACCAGGGCGAACTGAAAGCCCAATGGGTGGTGCCAGCCATCGAAGGCTATGCCGCCGACCTGCCGCCGCTGGGCAACTACCAGTTGCCGGTACAGAGCCTGCTGGTGGCCACCGAGCCACTGCCTGAATCGGTCTGGGCGGAGATCGGCCTCGACAAGGGCCAGGCCTTCAGCGAATTCAGCCGCCAGGTCACCTACGGCCAGCGCACCCCGGACAACCGCCTGGCCTTCGGCGCTCGCGGCGGCTACCGCTTCGGCGGCAAGCTGCGCAACGACTTCAGCCTGACCAACGATGAAGTGGAGCTGCGCCGCTACCTGTTCAGCGAGCTGTTCCCGCAACTCAAGGACGTGCGCATTACTCATACCTGGGGCGGCAACCTGGGCATGTCGCGGCGCTTCCACCCGCACATGCTGATCGACCGCCGCAACGGCATAGCGCTCGCCGGCGGCTACGGCGGCGAAGGTGTCGGCGCCACCAACCTGGGCGGCCGCACCCTTGCCGACCTGATCCTCGGCCAGGACAGCGCCCTCACCCGCCAGCCGTGGGTCATCAACGACCGCAGCGTGCAGGACGGCCTGCGTGGCTGGGAGCCCGAACCCTGCCGCTGGATCGGCTACAACGCCATCATCCGCAGCTTCGTGCACGAGGACGATGTGCTGGCCAACCCCCACAGCGCACCCTGGCGCCGCCGGCTGGCCGAGAAGGTCGCCGCCAGCATGGAAAACCTGATGACCTGGAAGGTCGGCTGAAGCGCCGCCCCTCCGATAAAGAACCCCACTGGAGCCCCGTATGAAACTGACCCACTTGAAAGACACCCTGCACGCGCAACTCGGTGAAGCCAACCCGGTGGCCGTGCCCCTGGGCGAGCCGATCTCGGAAACCCGAGTGGAATCCATCGAACGCCCCGACGGCGTGGAAACCGGCATCTGGGAATGCACCCCCGGTCGCTGGCGCCGCCAGATCGTCGAGCAGGAGTTCTGCCACTTCATCTCCGGCCGCGGCACCTTCACCCCGGACGGCGGCGAACCGATCGCCTTCCAGGCCGGCGACGCCTTCCTGCTGCCGCAGAACAGCCTGGGCATCTGGGACATTCAGGAAACCACCCGCAAGACCTATGTGATCATCGAGCGCGACTGACCTGCTCTTCGTAGGAGCGAGCTTGCTCGCGAAGCCGATTCACCGGCAGCGCCAGCGCTGGGCAATTTCGCGAGCAAGCTCGCTCCTACAGTCACAACGTCACCTTGATCAGAACTTCCCGTGCCGCCCTTCCCCGTCGGCGAAGCGTTTAGCCCCGTCCACGGTCTCGCCGCTTTCGATCACCGCCATCCCGCCCTGGAATTCGTTGGCCAGCGCCACGTCGAACGAGAGCTCCCATTGCGCGAACACGCTCGCCCGATCCGCCAGCATGCAGCGCTGCGGGAAGTCGGCGATCTCCCGCGCCAGTTCCTCCGCCGCTTCCAGCGCCGTCCCGCTCGCCACCACGCGATTGGCCAGCCCCATGGCGAACGCTTCCTGCGCCC
Source organism: Pseudomonas sp. PVC-3-1 (assembly GCF_057444315.1). Classification (NCBI taxonomy): domain Bacteria; kingdom Pseudomonadati; phylum Pseudomonadota; class Gammaproteobacteria; order Pseudomonadales; family Pseudomonadaceae; genus Pseudomonas; species Pseudomonas sp. PVC-3-1. The sequence continues at coordinate 2,241,626 of NZ_CM172023.1, read as the reverse complement.
CCACCGGGCGGCCGGTGAGGATCAGGTCCAGCGCCCGGCCCTGGCCGACAATGCGCGGCAAGCGCACGGTGCCGCCGTCGATCAGCGGCACGCCGAAGCGTCGGCAGAACACCCCGCACACGGCGTCCTCGGCCATTACCCGCAAGTCCGCCAGCAACGCCAGCTCCAGTCCGCCGGCCACGGCGTAGCCTTCGATGGCGGCAATCAGCGGCTTGGACAGTTGCATGCGGCTTGGCCCCATGGGCGCATCACCTTCGGTTTCCAGGCGGTTGCGCCGCTCACCGTTCTCGGCCACGGCGGCGAGGTCCGCGCCTGCGCAGAAGGTCCCGCCGGCGCCGGTCAGCACGGCGACGCGGGCCTGCTCGTCCAGCTCGAACTCGCGCAGGGCATCGGCCAGCGCCTGGGCGGTAGGCCGGTCCACGGCGTTACGCACCGCAGGGCGGGCGATGACCAGGGTGGTCACCGGGCCGTTCTTCTGGATTATCACGCTCATGGCGAACTCCTCGGGCCGGGAAGCAGAAAAGCAAAGGGCCGGCTTTGAGCCGGCCCTTTCACCTTACTGCGTTCGCCGCCGTGGAACAGCCCCGCTGGCCGTTCCGCCGGTCAGGCTGGCCGGATCAACCGGCGTATTTCTGCAGGTTGGCCATCATCTCGCGCAATGCTTCGACATTGTCCTTGGGATGCGCGGCGTTCTCGAAGTCGCAGATCTGCGCGAAGTTGGCCGCCACGTCCTCGACGCTGAAGCCCTCGCGCGGGTCGAAGCCCACTCCCAGGCTGCGCTCCCAGCGCACCTTACCGATCCAGCCGCCGCCCACTTCGAACAGGCCGGAGGTTTCCTGGCAGGCCTCGCTGCCCAGGTACACCACCAGCGGGCTGACCAGCTCGGGCTTGAGCGCTTCGAACACTTGCGGCGGGATCAGGCCTTCGGTCATCCGGGTACCGCCGGTGGGGGCGATGGCGTTGACGAAGATGTTGTTCTTGCGACCTTCGATGGCGAGGTTGCGGGTCAGGCCGTAGAGGCCCAGCTTGGCCATGCCGTAGTTGCTCTGGCCGAAGTTGCCGTAGATGCCGGAGGTGGACGAGGTGAAGATCACCCGGCCGTAGCCCTGCTCGCGCATGAATGGCCAGGCCGCGCGGGTCACCTTGTAGGCGCCCTCGACGTGGACCTTGTAGACCAGGTCCCAGTCGGCGTCTTCCATCTTGTGGAAGGTCTTGTCGCGCAGGATGCCGGCGTTGTTCACCACCACGTCGATGCGGCCGAATTCCTCGACGGCCTGGCGGACGATCTTCTCGCCGTCGGTCACCGAATCGTGGTTGGCAATCGCAGTGCCGCCCGCTTCGCGGATTTCCGCGACCACACGGTCGGCAGCCGAGGCATTGGCGCCCTCACCGTGAGTACTACCACCCAGATCGTTCACCACCACCTTGGCGCCGTGCTTGGCGAACAGCAGGGCGTGGGCACGGCCGATGCCGCCACCGGCTCCGGTAACGATCACGACTTTTCCGTCGAAACGCAGGGCATCACTCATGATTGGGGCTCCAGGCAGAATGGTTTTTTTCGAGTGTCCGGCAGTCACGATCCGGTCACAACCAAGACGACCAAGGCTGAATGGTGCTCGATAAGGCCAGGGGATGATCCGTCAGCGCATCGGCATGTTCAGGTCATCGCGCGGGCCGAGCTTGAACAGCCACCAGTCGTACTCGCTCCAGAACAGCAGCAGGCCGAAAGCCGGCAACAGTGCCAGCGCGCCGAGGGCGGCGGGCACCCAGTTCTGCGTGATCCAGGCGTAGTAGCCGCCGGCCGCGCAGGCGCCGACCAGCACCAGGAGCACGGGAATGGCGACGAAGGCGAAATCCCGACGCAGGTGCAGCAGTGCCCGGTACAGCAGCGAACCCTGCGGCTGGCGGACAGGAATGACGGATTTGAGTGGCATGGCAGCGACCTCCGGCTGGACAAAAACCGGGGAAGCTACCGCTGCCACTCAGGGCCGATCTATCAGTCAGTTCCGAATCTGCAGGTGGATCGGTCCTTAACTACGGTGCCCGTTCCTGTCGGAACGCCAGATAATGCTGTAGCACCTGCTCCGGCGCCTCGACCTGCGGGTAGTGGCCGATACCGGGCAGTTCGACGGTGTCCGGCTGCGGGATCAGTTCGCGGTAACGCTCCACCATGTGCGCGCCGGAGATTGGATCCTCCGGGCCGTCGATCAGGCGCAGCGGCACCGACGTGCGTTGCATCGCGCCGACCCAACGTTCGCGGTGCTGGCGACGGTCCAGGATGTAGTGGATCAGCCGGTGCATGACGCGCGGCCCGTCGTTATGGCGGATCAGCTCCCAGAAGGCATCCAGCTCCGCTTCGGACGGTTGAGTCTGCGGGCCGAACACCTTGGCGAAGTTCTGCGCCAGGCGCTTGCGGTCGAACAGCCGGCCGAACAGCGAACCGAAGGGGCTGAGCAGCAGTTTCTGCGACAACACCGCGCGGTGGGTCTCCGGGAACAGCCCGCCATTGAGGAAGACGAGCGACGCCAGGGCGAAACCGCCTTCCTCGTGCCGCGCCAGCAGCTCCTGGCCGACACTGTTGCCGTAGTCATGCACCAGCAGGTGAACCGGCTCATGCACGCCCAGGTGCTCCAGCAACGCCTGTTGCAGGTCGGCCTGTTCGAGGATGCGGTAGTCATGCCCCTTGGGTTTGGCCGAATCGCCGAAGCCGAGCATGTCGCAGGCGATCAACCGATACCGCTCGGCCAGCGGTTGCCAAAGGTAATGCCAGTCCCAGGAGGCGGTAGGGAAACCGTGGACCAGCAGCAGTGGAGCGCCGCTGCCGGCGCTCCAGTAACGTATTGCCCTGTCTTGCCGATCATTGGCACGGAAGGTGAAGTCGCGGCCCTGCGCGCGCCAGTCGCGCAGGGCGATGCCGGCCAGCGCCATCAGTCGCGGTAGCCGGGGTTCTGCAGGTCCAGCTTGCGCAGCAGTGCCGGCCACGCCAGCGCGCCGCCCATGCCCTGCTTGCTCTTGGTCACGGCGGCGGCCATGGCGCGGGCGCCATCGAGAATCTGCTGCGGGATCATGATCAGTTCGGCGCCGCCGCCCTGGGCCAGCACCTGGATCTCGCAGGCGCGCTGCAGGGTGAACATCATCAGGAAGGTGTCGGCGATGGTCGCCGAGCAGGTCAGCAGGCCGTGGTTGGGCAGGATCATGAAGTTGGCTTCGCCCAGGTCCGCCTGCAGGCGTGCCTTCTCGTCATGGTTCAGCGCCACGCCCTCGTAGCCGTGGTAGGCCAGGCTGGAAAGGACGAACAACGATTGCTGGGAAATCGGCAGCAGGCCCTGCTTCTGCGCGGAGACAGCAATACCGGCGGCAGTGTGGGTGTGCAGGACGCAGGCGACATCGTGGCGGACATCGTGGATGGCGCTGTGGATGGTGTAGCCGGCCGGGTTGATGTCGTACGGGCTGTCCATCAGCTTCTTGCCCGAGGCGTCCACCTTCACCAGGCTCGACGCGGTGATCTCGTGGAACATCATGCCGTAGGGGTTGATCAGGAAGTCCTCGGTGCCGGGGACCTTGGCGGAGATGTGGGTGAAGATCAGATCGTCCCAGCCCTGCAGGGCGATCAGCCGGTAGCAGGCGGCGAGGTCGACGCGGGTCTGCCATTCGGCGGCGGAGACCTGATCCTTGACGTTCACGGTGGGCAGCGGATGAGCGGCGTGCATGGTCGGTAGCCTCTTCGTTGTTGTTAGATGGCGCAGTCTAGTCAGCGCGGCGGGGTATCGACTGTCACGGAACTGACAGTTTCCTCTGGCAGTGTCTGGCGAATGTTCCCCTATAAGCACGGGCCGACAACTTGCCTTGCGCAAGCGGTTTCCCAACCTATAGTGGGCAAAGTCGGTTCCAACGGCGCAGTAAGACACGGCGCCCCGGCGACTCCCTCCAAAAGCGCTATCCAGACAGTGCGGCAGCCAGCTCGCACGTCAGGGCTGGCGGAAGCGTGCGCGAATTTCATCCCTGCCCCGGCGCCCCTTTCGGCGTCGCCGACTCATTTGGCAACATTTCGCAATATCTTTCGCAATGCGTTCGAGAAGTACCCGGGAGTCGGGAGGAGACTCCAGTTCGGCAAACGAGGCAGCCGACGTGAAACGAACCGCCATCATGCAGCCCTATTTCTTCCCATACCTGGGCTACTTCAGCCTGATCAAGCACACCGACCTGTTCGTCCTGTTCGACACCGTGCAATACATCCACCACGGCTGGATCGAGCGCAATCGCATCCTCAAGCAGCAGGACGGCTGGTCATATATCCGCGTGCCGCGGATCAAGCACCACCGAGAGACGCTGATCAAGGACGTGCTCCTGGACAACCGCCAGGATTGGCGCCGCACCCTGTTCTCGCAACTGGACGTGTACCGCAAGGTCGCGCCCTATTACCGCGACGTACGGGAGATGATCGCCGCCTCGCTGGATCACCCCTTCGAGGACATCGTCTCGCTTAACAAGTGCACCCTGGAGGCGACCTGCTCCTACCTCGGCTTCCCGCGGCAGATGCCGGTGCTCTCGCGCATGGAACTGCCGATGGAGCGGCCGACCGCGCCGGACGAATGGGCGCTGAACATCTGCAAGGCGCTGGGCAATGTGGAGGAGTACTGGAACCCGCCGGGCGGGCAGAGCTTCTTCGACCGCAGCAAGTACGACGCCGCCGGGCTGACCCTGCGCTTCCAGGAGCCGAAGATCACGCCCTATGAACAGAAGCGCCCGACCTTCGAGGCGGGCCTGTCGATCATCGACGTGATGATGTTCAACTCTCCCACCGACACCTCGCGCATGCTCGATGCCTACCAACTGAGCTGAGCCTCCCTACAGGCACCAGGTCAGGACCGGCGCCATCAGCAGGTTGAACAGCCCGGTCAGCACCATCAACAGCCCCGCCGCCGAACCTTCTTCCCCGCCGAACTCATAAGCCCGACTGGTGCCCGCCCCGTGGGCGCCAACGCCCAGCAGCGCGCCACGGGCCAGGGCGGAGCGCAGGTGCAGCAGTTTCATCAGTACACCACCGATCAGCGCACCAAATACCCCGGTGATCATCACGAAAGCGGCGGTCAACGCAGGAACGCCACCCAGGTCGTGGGACATCTCCATGGCGAACGGCGTGGTGATTGAGCGCGGGATCAGCGACAGGGTCACCTGGCCGTCCAGCGCCAGCGCGTGGGCCAGCGCCCAGGAACTGCCGATGGCCATGGTGGTACCGGCCAGCATGCCGGTCAGCAGGGCCGGCCAATGGCGGGCGAGCAAGGCGCGCTGCTGCCAGATCGGAATGGCGAAGGCCACGGTGGCCGGGCCGAGCAGCGCCACCAGCCAACTGGTGTCACGGGCGTAGTCGGCGTAGCGCGCCTGCATCGGGATCGCCAGGGCAAACAGCAGCACCGGGACGAAGACGATGGGCGAGAGCCAGTACTGCTGGAAGCGGCGGTAGAGGGTACGGCTGAGCAGGTATCCGCCGAGGGTGACGGCCAACCAGAACAGGGCTTGCTTATCGAGGCTCATGGCGCGAACTCCTGTTGCACATCCATTCCACCGCCAGCGCGGTGGAGAGCATCACCATCACGGTGCTGGCGGTGATCACCAGCAGAATCTTCCAGCCGTCGCTGCGCAGCAGCGGGCCATAATCCAGCAGGCTCATCAGCGCGGGGATGAAGAACAACAGCATCTCCGCCAGCAGCAGGCCGGCACCGCCCTGCAGCAGAGCCGGGCGGATCGCGCCGCAGGCGAACAGCACCAGCAGCAGCGCCAGACCGATCACCCCGCCCGGCAGCGGCAGGCCGGTGAGCGTGGCGATCCAGCCGCCGACCCACCAGAAGGCGGCGAGGACGGCGAGTTCGAAAATCAGGCGGGCGGCGCGGCGGAACATGGCGGCGATCTCGATGCGTTGAGCGGGTGGAGAAATCGGTTTGGAATGGCGCAAAGCCTACGCCCGCGCCTATCATCCCCAAAGCGAATAGATCGAATCGGAGCCATTCCAGAATGGAATTCAAGCAGCTGCGCACCTTCGCCGAAGTCGTGCGCCACGGCAGCTTCACCCAGGCGGCGGTGCACCTGAACGCCAGCCAGTCGGCGGTCAGCAAGCAGGTCGCCCAGCTGGAGCAGAGCCTGCGCGTGCAACTGCTGGAGCGCAGCGGCCCGCACATTCGCCTGACCGCCGCCGGCGAAGTAGTACTGCGCCGCGCCGAAGACATGCTGCGCCTGCGCCGCGAACTGCACACCGAGCTGGATGACCTTACCCAGTTGCACCGCGGCGAACTGCGTCTGGGCCTGCCGCTGCTGGGCGCCGACGCGCTGTTCGCCGGGCGCTTCGCCGAATACCGGCGACGCTACCCGAACATCGACGTGCACCTGATCGAGGGCGGCAGCAAGACCATGGAAGAGATGGTCCACAGCGGCGAACTGGAGCTGGGCGGCGGCCTCACACCGGACGATCCCGGCTTCGACTGGCAGCCCTTCTGCAACGAGCCGCTGGACGTCCTGCTACCCTCCGCCCACCCGTTGGCCGGGCGGGAAAGCCTGGCGCTGAAGGAGCTGTCCGATACGCCTTTCCTGCTCTACCAGCAGAGTTTCACGCTCAACGACCGCTTGCTGCGCGCCTGCCGCGAGGCTGGTTTCGAGCCAAAGGAAGGCGGCCGCAGCGGTCAGGCAGATTTTCTCGGCGCACTGGTCGCCGCCGGGCAAGGCGTGGTACTGCTGCCGCGCGTGGTGGCAAAGGATCTGGAGCGGCCAGGGCTGGTGCGCGTGCTGCTGAGCCAACCGGACCTGCATTGGGATATCAGCTTCATCTGGCGGCGTGATGCGTATCTGTCGAATGCGGCCAAGGCGTGGCTAGGATTGATGCTGGAGATGCCGTTGCATCCGGCGGGCACGGCGTGATGCGGGTTCGCGAGCAAGCTCGCTCCTACAAGAGAGCGTTCAGGTGCCAACCTGTAGGAGCGAGCTTGCTCGCGAACCTGATCAGAGCAGCTCGGGAAACTCACCGACCAGCTTCGGCCACGCCCGCTGCGCATCGGCATCATCGGCCAGCAGCCCGAACCCGGCAAACTCGAACGCCGGCGAAACGGTACAGCCCACCAGCACGTAATCGCCCAGGCAGCGCGCCGCCTGCCAGGCATGGGCCGGCACAGCGCGTTGCGGCAGACTGCCCTCGCCCACCGGGCCAAGGGTTTCAATGCGCACGTCGGACTCCGGAGCGTCGGCGGTCAGCAACTCCAGTGGCGAACCTTCGTGGAAGTGCCAGAGCTCGTCAGCATCCACACGGTGCCAGCGGCTGACGGTGCCGGCAGGCAGGAGAAAGAGAATGGCCGACGATTGTGGCCGGCCATCGGCGCCCTTCAGAGCGGATTCGAACACGCGCCGGTAGAAACCGCCCTCGGGGTGCGGGGCGAGCTGCAGCGTATCGACCAGGTAGCGGGCGCGGGGATGCATCAGGCCTTCAGCGCGCTGATGAACTCAGCCAGCCACGGCTCGGAGTCGGTTTCCTGGTCCACCGTCTCGCTGCCATCCAGGCGCAGCATCGGCACCACTTCCGTTACCCCCAGTTCAGCGAACAGCTCGCGCACCTGCTCGCCGCCGCCGCAGTAGGTATCGCCGTAGCTGGAATCGCCCAGCGCCAGCACGCCGCCAGGGCGACCGCGCCAGTCGGCGGGCAGGCGATCGCGGATGGCGTGGAACAGCGGCTGGAAACTGTCGGGCAGGTCGCCCATGCCGGTGGTGGAGGTCACCACCAGGAAGGCTTCGGGAGCGAATTCGATCATCGCATCCAGAGTGGCGCGGGGGTCGAACCAGGCTTCAAAGCCAGCGGCTTCGAGCAGGCGCTTGGCGTGACGCGCGACTTCTTCGGCGGTGCCGTAGACCGATCCGGACAGGATGGCGACTTTCATGTTCACTCCCACAAGGCAAGACAAGGCCGCCCATTATGCCCCATCCGTGCCGCACCGCGCCGGGGCTGGTATAGTTTTGCCCTACCCGGCCGCTCGGATATTGTCTCGCGCGGCCTTTCCAAGGATTTTCGCGAGGCGCGCATGGGCCAGACCCCAGCCCCCATCCTGATCACCGGCGCCAGCCAGCGCATCGGCCTGCATTGCGCGAAACGCCTGCTGCAGGACGGCCAGCCGGTCATCGCGACCTATCGCCAGGAAAAACCCGGCATTGCCGAACTGCGCGAGCTGGGCGCCACCTGCCTGCACGCCGAGTTGGCCGATGAAGCCGGCATCCTTGCCTTCATCGACGAGCTGAAATCCCACACCCAAAGCCTGCGCGCGATCCTCCACAACGCCTCCGCGTGGATTGGCGACACGCCCGGCGAGGAAGCCCAGGCCTTTGAATCGCTGTTCCGCCTGCACATGCTCGCGCCCTACCTGATCAACCTGCGTTGCGCGCCATTGCTCGAACGCGACGCCAGCGAGCGAGGCGCCCCGGCGGATATCATCCACCTCTCCGACGACGTCGCCCGCAAGGGCAGCGCCAACCGCATCGCCTACTGCGCCAGCAAAGCCGGCCTGGACAACCTCACGCTGTCCTTCGCCGCGAGCCTCGCACCGCGCATCAAGGTCAACGGCATCGCGCCGGCACTGATCATGTTCAACGACGGCGACGACGACGCCTACCGCGCCCGCACCCTGGCGAAATCCGCCATGGGCATCGAGCCGGGCCCGGACGTGATCTACCAGAGCGTGCGCTACCTGCTCGACAGCCCCTACGTGACCGGCACCACCCTGACCGTCAACGGCGGCCGGCACCTCAAATGACCCGCCCGGCGCGGGCACGAGGAACTCCCACCATGATCGAAGACATATCTCACCACTACCGTGAGATTCTCAAAGGGCTCGGCGAAGACCCGACCCGCGAAGGTCTGCTGGACACCCCCAAGCGCGCGGCCAAGGCCATGCAGTACCTCTGCCACGGCTACGGGCAGACGCTGGAGGAAATCGTCAACGGCGCGCTGTTCGCCTCGGACAATGACGAGATGGTCATCGTCAAGGACATCGAGCTCTACTCGCTGTGCGAACACCACCTGCTGCCCTTCATCGGCAAGGCCCATGTGGCGTACATTCCCACCGGCAAGGTGCTGGGCCTGTCGAAGGTTGCGCGCATCGTCGACATGTTCGCGCGTCGCCTGCAGATCCAGGAGAGCCTGACCCGGCAGATCGCCGAGGCGGTCCAGCAGGTCACCAGCGCCGCCGGCGTGGCGGTGGTGATCGAGGCGCAGCACATGTGCATGATGATGCGCGGGGTGGAGAAGCAGAACTCGGTAATGAACACGTCGGTGATGCTCGGCGCCTTCCGCGCGTCCACCAATACCCGCCAGGAATTCCTGCAACTGATCGGACGGAGCAAGTGAAATGACGCAACTGGAGCCGGGCATGGCGCGAATCCGGGTCAAGGATCTGCGCGTGCGCACCTACATCGGCATCAAGGAGGAGGAAATCCTCAACAAGCAGGATGTGCTGATCAACCTCACCATCCTCTACCCCGCCGGTGACGCGGTGCAGGTCAACGACATCGACCACGCGCTGAACTACCGCACCATCACCAAGGCGATCATCGCTCACGTGGAAGAGAACCGCTTCGCCCTGCTCGAGCGCCTGACCCAGGAGCTGCTCGACCTGGTCATGGCCAACCCGGCCGTGCACTACGCCGAAGTGGAAGTGGACAAGCCCCACGCCCTGCGCTTCGCCGAGTCGGTGTCCATCGCCCTCGCTGCCCAGCGCTGAGCGTCCGGCGCCAGCAGTACGCCCGTGCCAGTCGGCCAACGGGCGTTGCTGGCAGATCGCCCGCCTCTTAGAATCTCGCCAGCCCCGCCATGCGCCTCCGATGCGCCCTTGTTGAGAGACCTGCCATGACCGAGCCGATGAACCTGACCGACGAGCAGCGCACCGAACTGGAAGCCGCCGCGTTCCGCACCCTGGTGCAGCACCTGCGTACCCGCAAGGACGTGCAGAACATCGATCTGATGAATCTTGCCGGGTTCTGCCGCAACTGCCTGTCCAAGTGGTACAAGGCAGCGGCGGACGACATGGGCCTGCCTGTCAGCCCGGATCAGGCCCGCGAAGAGATCTACGGCATGCCTTACGCCGAATGGAAGGCCAAGTACCAGACGGAAGCGACCCCTGCCCAGCAGACGGCCTTCGATAACGCGAAGAAACACTAAGAGTTTGCCTTGATGACCCTGACCGATTTCCGCTCGCGCCTGCGCAGCGAGCAGCACCTGTTCACCGATACCCTGGCGTACATCGCCGAGCACTACAGCTACACCCCCAGTGCCTTCACCAACGGCAGCGTGGAAAACCCCGCCGGGCAGAACGAAGGTTCCTGCAAGACCCTGGGCTTCGCCATTCTCGAAGGCCTGAGCGAAGAAGAATCGCTGCTGGCGTTCGGCGAGCACTACCGCGCGGTGCGCGAGCACCCCGAGGGCACCGACCACGCCAACATCCGCGCCCTGCAGAACACCGGGCTGGCCGGCGTCAACTTCGAGCGCCAGCCGCTGTCGCGCCGCGGCTGAGGTTCTAGCTCGATGAAAAAGCCCCGCTGATGCGGGGCTTTTTTATTTCGCGCGCAACGGTCTGCACCTGTAGGAGCGAGCTTGCTCGCGAACCTGCCAGGTAGGCGTTGTGCGGTTCGCGAGCAAGCTCGCTCCTACGAGAAGCCAGGCCTAAGCCCCAGTACGTAGGGCGAATAACGGTTTGCGCGCTATCCGCCCTGCAACGATCCCTTTTCCCGCGATACGGACAGAAAAAGGCCCCGCATAGCGGGGCCCCTTCCTGCACGCCGGCTCTTCGGGCCGTTACAGGGAATCCAGATAACGTTCCACATCCAGCGCGGCCATGCAGCCGGCGCCGGCGGAGGTGATCGCCTGGCGGTAGACGTGATCGGCCACGTCGCCAGCAGCAAATACACCGGGAATGCTGGTCGCTGTGGCGTTGCCGTCACGGCCGCCGTTCACCACCAGGTAGCCGTCCTTCAGCTCGAGCTGGCCTTCGAACAGCGAGGTGTTGGGCGTGTGGCCAATGGCAACGAACAGGCCGTCGACCGCAAGCTCCGAAGCCTCGCCATCATTGTGGCGCAGGCGCACGCCGGTAACGCCCATGTCGTCGCCCAGCACTTCTTCCACCTGGGCGTTCAGGCGCAGCTCGATCTTGCCTTCGGCGATACGCGCACGCAGTTTGTCCTGCAGGATCTTCTCGGCGCGGAAGCTCTCGCGGCGATGCACCAGGGTCACCTTGCTGGCGATGTTGGCCAGGTACAGCGCTTCTTCCACGGCGGTGTTGCCGCCGCCGACCACCGCTACTTCGCGGTTGCGATAGAAAAAGCCGTCGCAGGTGGCGCAGGCGGACACGCCCTTGCCCATGAAGCCTTCTTCCGAGGGCAGGCCCAGGTATCGCGCACTGGCGCCGGTGGCAATGATCAGCGCATCGGCGCTGTACGTGCCGCTGTCGCCCTTGAGCACGAAGGGTTTGCCAGCCAGGTCGACACCGTGGATGTGGTCGAAGACGATTTCGGTCTCGAAGCGCTCGGCGTGTTCCTGCATCCGCTGCATCAGCGCGGGGCCGGTCAGGCCGTGGGGATCGCCTGGCCAGTTGTCGACCTCGGTGGTGGTGGTCAGTTGGCCGCCGGCCTGCATTCCGGTGATCAGCAGCGGCTTGAGGTTGGCGCGGGCAGCATAGACCGCGGCGCTGTAGCCCGCAGGCCCGGAACCCAGGATGATGACGCGCGCGTGACGATCAGACATGACAGCCTCCAGTGCTCGGATGAGGAGCGGGGTGCAAAAGAAAAGGGAGCTGCCAAAGCACCAGGGGGAAGGTTGGGAGGGCGGCAGCTCCACGTAAAAGTTTCTTGCGCGGACCGCATGGCCCGGAGACCGTGGGCAATGCGGTGTGACCTGAGTCACGCTTTGCATTGTCCCGCAGAACTCCGGGAAACCCTTGAGATAAGTCAGGGATTTCCGCAGTCGCCCTCGGCTCCTTGAGATAAGTCAGGGAGTGTCGGATCGACCCTCGAACTCGTTCGATACCACATGGCGCGCAGCTTATCGCCGCCGCCAGGTCCTGCTGAAATGCCCAATCTCAATGCCCCTCATAGGCTGTCCCTATGCGACGGGCGCCCATTGCCTGGATGGCTAGACTCAAGCAAACCAAAGGTCACCAGTACCACCATGAACCTTCGCGCCCGCCTGCTATGGCTGTGCCTGCCCCTGTTCACTGCGAGCCTCGCAGGGGTCTGGCTGCTGTCGGACATGATCCTGCTCGACCGCTTCGATCGCGGGGACCGCCAGCGCCTGGCCGACGAGGTGCGCATCGTCCACAACCGCATCGCCTACGAGAAACAGCGCAACCTCGATATCGTCCACAGCTACGCCTGGTGGGACTCCAGCTACCAGTTCATGCGCCTGCCGCAGGCGCGCTTCGTCGAGGACAACCTCGACCAGGACCTGCTCGGCATCCTCGGCTTCGACTATGTGCTCTACGTCGACCGCGACGGCCACATACTCGCCCAGCAATGGAAGCTCGACGAACTGCCCCAGCGCTTCCCCGGCCAGCAAGTGCCGGACGCCAATCAGCTGCGCCGCAGCATCCTGGAAACGGCGCTGCGGCTGGGCGCGCTGGACATGGACGACGACCCGCGCCACAGCCTCGACCAGTTGCTGCAGGTGGAGGGTGTTCCGCAACTGCTGCTCAGCTACCCGATCAGCAATACCTCCGGCACCGCCAAGCCCGCCGGCGCGGTGATCGCCGGCGTGCTGCTGGACAACGCGCGCATGTCCAACCTGCAGACCCAGATGGGCGCGACCCTGCGCCTGGTGCAGGACCAGGTGCTGGAGAAGGACTGGCGCACCCTGAACATCCCCACCGGGCGCGGCGCCACCCTGCTCAGCCCGCGGCGCCTGCTGGACGAGAACAGCCAGCAGATGTCGCTGCTCTATCTAGATTCCCGTGGCAAACCGCAACTGCGCCTGGAACTCACCAGCCCCCGGCCGCTGTACCAGCAAGGCCGACAGGCCGTGCGCCTGTTCCTCTACCTGACCCTGGCCCTGCTTGGCGGCGCCACCCTGCTCGCCTACATCGCCCTGGAGTTCCGCATCATCCGCCGGGTCACCACCATGAACCGCGAAGTCGCGGTCATCGGCCAGGACGACACCCCCTCGCGGCTGAGCCCGCAAGGGGCGGATGAACTGGGCCAGTTGGCCACCGAGATGAACCGCACCCTCGACCGCCTGGAACAAAGCGAGGCGCGGGACCGGGCGATCCTCGACGCGATCCGCGACGGCTACTTCGAGATGGACACCCGGGGCGTCATCCGCACCCTCAACCCCGCGCTATGCCGCATGCTCGGCTACGACGCCGAGCAGTTGGACGGCCAGCACTTCAGCATCCTGCTGCAGGAGGATGACCTGCGCCGCGCCCAGGGCCTCTACCAGCAAGCCCGCGACGATGAGCAGGAAACCACCTTCTCCGCCCCCTTCAAGCGCCGCGACGGTCGGCTGGTGAGCTGCGAGACGCGGCTCTCGGCGATCCGCGACGCCCACGGCGAGTTCCTCGGGTTCCGCGGGATCCTGCGCGACATCAGTGACCAGGTGGCCTACCAGAAACAACTGATCGACCTGGCGTACCGCGATACCCTCACCGAACTGGGCAACCGCAAGGCCTTCAATGAGCAATTGCAGCACGCGGTCGTGCACAGCAACCGGGTGGCCCTGCTGTACATCGACCTGGACCGCTTCAAGCAGGTCAACGACCGCTTCGGCCATGCCATCGGCGATGCATTGCTCAGCACGGTGGGCGAGCGCATGCGCGGCAGCCTGCGCCAACCGGACCAGGCCTTCCGCCTGGGCGGCGACGAGTTTGCCGTGTTGCTGGAGAACGCCGAGCCGGAACAGGCCGAAGCCCTCGGCACACGCCTGCTGAGCATATTGGGCGGCGCCTACCATCTGGGCGGCCAGGTGATCGATTTCGTCACCCCCAGCATCGGCATTGCCTTCTACCCGCAGGATGCCGGCGACGCCGATGCCCTCACCCGCGCCGCCGACATTGCCATGTACCAGGCCAAGCAGGACCGCAACCGCTGCAATCGCTATACGCCCGCCTGAGAGCGGCAGGGAGAACACATACCCGGCAAAACAGACGGCTCGCCGGTCGTTCGCCGGGTCTGCTAAGGTCGCCAACGGTTCACACCTGGAGATGCCAATGTCCACCCTGAGCGGCCCGCAATACCTCAGCGAAGGCCTGAAACTGATGATGCGCCCCGGCCTGCGGCTGTTCGTCCTGCTGCCCCTGAGCATCAACATCCTGCTATTCGTCGGCCTGATCGGCTTTGCCATCAACCAGTTCAGCCAGTGGGTCGACTGGCTGATGCCGACCCTGCCGGACTGGCTGAGTTTCCTGCAGTTCATCCTCTGGCCACTATTCGTGGCGCTGGTGCTGCTGATCGTGTTCTTCACCTTCACCATGATCGCCAACATCATCGCCGCGCCCTTCAACGGCTTCCTGGCGGAGAAGGTCGAGGTGGTGGTGCGCGGCACCGACGACTTCCCCGAGTTCAGCTGGGGCGAATTGATGGCCATGGTGCCGCGCACCATCGGCCGCGAGCTGCGCAAGCTCGGCTACTTCCTGCCGCGTGCCATCGCGCTGTTCATTCTCAGCCTGATCCCCGGCCTGAACCTGATCGCCGCGCCGCTCTGGCTGATTTTCGGCGTGTGGATGATGGCCGTGCAGTACATCGACTACCCGGCGGACAACCACAAGCTGGGCTGGAACGAGATGCTCGCCTGGCTGCGCAGCAAGCGCTGGGCTTGCATGGGTTTTGGCGGCATCACCTACCTGGCGCTGCTGATCCCGGTGGTCAACCTGGTCGCCATGCCAGCCGCCGTGGCCGGCGCGGTGCTGTTCTGGGTGCGTGAAGGCGGCGAGAAGGCGCTGGTGAAGTAACCGGCTCCCGCTCCTCGGCGGCTGTCACCTATCGATCATCGCATTGTCATCGGCGCGCCACCGCGCGCCGGGACACTGCGAGCATGACCACGACTCCCCTGCGCATCGCGCTGATCAGCGAAACCTTTCCGCCGGAAATCAACGGCGTCGCCAACACCCTTGGCCGGCTGGCCTCGGGGCTGTTGCGCCTCGGGCACCAGATCCAGGTCGTGCGCCCGCGCCAGCAGGGCGATGAAGGCCGTCACAGCGACGGCGAACTCCTGCTCACCCGCGGCTGGCCGCTGCCAGGCTATCCCGGCCTGCAATGGGGTCAGTCGTGCCTGCACAAGCTGCTGCGCCACTGGAATCGCTTCCGCCCGGATGTGCTCTACATCGCCACCGAAGGTCCGCTCGGCCTCGCCGCCCTGCGCGCCGCGCGGCGTCTGCGGATTCCGGTGATCAGCGGCTTCCATACCAATTTCCAGCAGTACAGCGCGCACTACGGCTTCGGCCCGCTGATGCGCCTGGTCACGCTGTACCTGCGCTGGTTCCACAACCGCACCCAGCAGACCCTGGTGCCCAGCGCCAGCCAGTCCATGGAGTTGCAGCGACGCGGCTTCGAACGCCTGGCGCAGCTTTCGCGCGGCGTCGACAGCCAATTGTTCAACCCTGTCCGGCGCGATGAAGCGCTGCGCCGCGAATGGGGCCTGAGCGAGCGTGATATCGCCGTACTGCACGTCGGCCGGCTGGCGGCGGAGAAGAATCTCTCGCTGCTGGGCAGCAGCTTCCGCGCCCTGTGTGCAGCGCATCCGCAACTCAAGCTGCGGCTGGTGATAGTCGGCGACGGCCCGCAGCGCGCGCACTTGCAGAAGGACCTGCCCGAAGCGGTGTTCTGCGGCCTGCAACGCGGCGAGGAACTGGCCCGGCGCTACGCCAGCGGCGACCTGTTTCTCTTCCCAAGCCTGTCGGAAACCTTCGGCAACGTGGTGCTGGAAGCGCTGGCCTCAGGGCTGGCGGTGGTGGCCTTCGACCAGGCGGCCGCCGGCCAGCACATCCGCCACGGACACAATGGCGTGCTGGGCGTACCGGGAGAGGAGCAGAGCTTCTTCGAGGCCGCGAGCTGGCTGCTGGAAGACCCGGAGCGGTTGCGCCGGGTGCGTCTCAACGCCCGTCACCACGCCATCCATCAGGCGTGGGACACGGTGGTGGAGCGTTTCGAAGGATATCTGCAGGAAGCCTGCCGCGCAGGCCTGCCGGGGAAGAATCCCGGCAGCCTGGGCCACCCTGAAGCTCACAAGTAGCGGTCAGGCGAAGGGCTTGGGCTCTGCAGCGAAGGACAGGCTCATGGCACCAGCGCCGAGGTTGATGCCGCCGGTGGGGCTGAGCATCGCCAGGTGCACCTGCACGCCCTTGGCCTGGCAGGCCGCTTCCAGCGCGGCGAAACCGGGCAGGTCACGCAGGGCGGTGGGATCGCCGGCATAGCTCAGGCACATCTGCGGCGCCAGCAACTCGCCCGCCTCGACCCGCGCGCGGGCAAAGTTGAGCAGACGCTCAGCGGATTTTTCGTAGTTCGGCGACACCGAAACCGGCTTGTCCTCGCCCTGCACCAGGCTCAGAACCGGCTTCATGTCCAGCATCGAACCCAGGCCGAGGAAGGCACCGCGCAGACGATCGCCGATGCTGCTGCGGTCGCCCTTCTGGAAGCCACGGCGGCGGATGTGCCCCAGGTCGCTGGCGACCAGGAAGGTGTTCATCTGCTGGCTGAGCTGTTCAAGGCGGGTGCGCACAGCGTTGGGGTGCTGGTCTTCGCCGAGCAGGCGCACGCCTTCGGCGGCCAGCACGGCGAGGCCGGCGAACACCGTCTGGCTGTCGATCACCCGCAGCGCGAACGGCCCGGCAATACCGGCGGCGGCGCGACGCTCCTTGTAGCTCTGCAGCAGGCTGAAGGAAGCCTGGGTGGCGTGCTCGAAGATCGGACTGCGCTGGCTGGTCACAGTCAGACAGATCACGTAGTCGAAATCGGTGACCAGCTGCTCCAGGAACCAGTCGTGGGTCTGCGCCGGCGTCAGCGGTTCGCTGCCATCCTCGGGGCCGACCTTGGGCAGGTCCTGGGAATAGAACTTGAGGGTAGTGTCGGGGTCGCGGTCATCGACGATGCGACGCTCACCCACACGGATACCGATGGGCAGCACGCGAATATTGTTGGCAGCAAGGAATTCGGGGGGAAGGTCGCAGGTTGCATCGACTACCAAGCCGATCCGCATGACTTACTCCTATGGCCGTCTCCCGGCCTATTGTTGTGTGAACGCGTTCATACTCTGCCCGTTTCGGACTGGGAAGTCAGCATGCGGAAAGGTGGGTCTCGGAAAAGATTTGTAAACGCCTAGGACGGGGCTTTCAGAGCATTCACGCAATCAATGATTCGCCATAACCGGCGCAAACCTTGTAGGAGCGAGCTTGCTCGCGAACGGGTTCCGCCGGGGACTCGGTTCGCGAGCAAGAACCGGACGTCGCCCTCGATCCTACGAAAAGCAAAAAGCCCCTGGCACCGTCGATGCCAGGGGCTTTTTCACATCAGGTCGCGAATCAGGCCAGCGACATCAGCGCATCACGGCTGAAGGGCTTGATGTCCGCCAGGCGGCCGTCAC
This sequence comes from Pseudomonas sp. PVC-3-1, assembly GCF_057444315.1. NCBI lineage: Bacteria > Pseudomonadati > Pseudomonadota > Gammaproteobacteria > Pseudomonadales > Pseudomonadaceae > Pseudomonas > Pseudomonas sp. PVC-3-1. The sequence continues at coordinate 2,224,042 of NZ_CM172023.1, read as the reverse complement.
GCACTTTCACCGCCCAGTCCGGGTCGACCAGCAGGGCTCGGCCGACGGCCACCAGGTCGAACTCTTCCTTGTTCAGGCGCTCCAGCAGTCCATCGATGCCGGACGGCTGGGCGACTTCCTCGGTGTTGCCGAAGAAGGCCAGGAACTCGCTGCCATCCAGGCCGACGTTACCGACAGTGATGGTCGGCTTGCCGGTCAGCTGGCGGGTCCAGCCGGCCAGGTTGAGGTCGGAGCCTTCGAATTCCGGAATCCAGAAGCGGCGGGTGGAGCAGTGGAAGATGTCCACGCCGGCATCCGACAGCGGCTTGAGGAAGGCTTCCAGCTCTTCGGCGGTCTGCACCAGGCGGGCGCTGTAGTCCTGCTGCTTCCACTGGGAGAAGCGGAAGATGATCGGGTAGTCCGGGCCGACCGCGGCGCGCACGGCCTGGATCAGCTCGATGGCGAAGCGCGAACGGTTGGCCAGGCTGCCACCGTATTCGTCGGTGCGCTTGTTGCTGCCGTCCCAGAAGAACTGGTCGATCAGGTAGCCGTGGGCGCCGTGGATTTCCACGCCGTCCATGCCGATGGACTGGGCGTCGACGGCGGCCTGGGCGAAGGCGGCGATGACTTCCTGGATGTCCTGCTTGGTCATCTCATGGACCAGCACGGTACCGTCCTTTTCCTTGCCGCTGGGGCCATAGCCCGGAACGCTGGCGTCCGGCTCGGTGCCCAGGCGGCGCACGGCGCCGACGTGCCACAGCTGCGGGACGATCTTGCCGCCTTCGGCGTGCACGGCGTCGACCACCTGCTTCCAGCCGGCCAGGGCATCTTCACCATGGAAGCGCGGCACGTTCGGGTAGCCATTGGCGGCCTTGTGGTTGACCGTGGTGCCTTCGGTGACGATCAGGCCGACACCGGCGGCGGCGCGGCGACGGTAGTACTCGACCACCTGGGCGTGGGGTACGCCGCCCGGGGTGAAGTTGCGGGTCATCGGCGCCATCACGATACGCGTGGGCAGTTCCAGGCCGCCCAGGCGGAAGGGTGAGAACAGGGTGTCTACGGATGCAGTCATTGCAGTCTCCATGACGACCAGGCGACCGGTCGTCTCACTTTTTATGAAGGGCTGAAAAGGGTTGGGATGACTCAGGCAGATCAGGCCTGAAGCAAATGCTCCAGACGTTCGATAAAGCGTTCCACGGGCTTGAGCGAGGCGCTGACCTTCATCCGCGCCAACACGCCCTGCCAGGCATTGCCGATAAATTCGGCCAGGGATTCGGCGTCTTCCGCTGCCGGCAGTTCACCCGCACGCTGGGCGTCGGCCAGGCAGTCGCGCAGGGTATCGATGGACTGCTGGAGGATACCGTCGACCCGTTCGGCGATGGCTGGCGACAGCTCGGCCATCTCGAAGCTCAGGCTGCCGATGAAGCAGTGGTATTCGAGCTTCTCCTGGCGGGCGAAGTGCGCCAGGAGCTCGCGGTAATAGGTAAGGATACGTGCGCGCGGGCCCAGTGCCGGGTTGCTCAGCGCCTCGGCGTAGCGCGCCAGGCGCGGTGCGTACAGATGCTCCAGGGCCTGCAGGGCGAAATCTTCCTTGCTCTCGAAGTAGTGATAGAAGGAGCCCTTGGGAATGCCGGCGGCCTGGACGATGTCCTGCACGCCGGTGCCGTGGTAGCCGCTGCGGGTCATCGCCAGGGAGCCCTTGGCGAGGATCAGGTCGCGTTTGTCGAGTCGGATACTGTTCATGGGCGCAAGAATATGACCGGTCGTCTCGCTTTTTCCAGCACCATTGATCGCAGTGATTTTCCCTCAGAAACGGATCAGCGAATCGCCGGGCTTTCCAGCAGCTCCGCGACGCCCTCCTGCAGCAACTCACGCAGGCGCTCCACCACCGCTTCCGGCTCGGCCTCGCTGCGATGCAGGCACAGCCCCAACGGCGCCATGGTCGGCAGCCCGGCGCGCTGGGCATCCAGCCGTTGAACGCTGGCCGGCAAACCGATAGGCGTGCGCAGGCCGACACCCAGCCCTGCGCCAACCGCCGCCCAGATGCCGGACAGCCCGGCACTGGTGAACGCTACACGCCAGGCAATGCCGGCCCGATCCAGCGCCGCGGTAGCCGCGCTGCGCAGCAGGCACGGCGCCTCCAGCATCACCAGCGGCAAGGGGGCCGCGCCGGGGGGCGGGAGTGCTTCCGGCGCACCGATCCAGCATTGCGCCACCGCCCCGACGCGTTCCATGTGCGGCGTACGCTCGCCGGTTTCCCAGGCCAGCGCCAGATCCAGCTCACCATTGCGCACGCCTTCAATGAGCTGTTGATTGCGCGCCGTGCGCACCTCGATACGGACTTTCGGATGGGCGCGGGCAAAACGCGCCAGCACCGCGGGCAACAGGGTTTCACCAAAGTCTTCCTGCAAACCCAGGCGCACCCGACCTTCCAGGGAACCGCCGCGCAAGGCGCCGGCTGCTTCGTCGTTCAACTCCAGCAGGCGGCGAGCGTAGGCCAGCAGGGTCTCACCCGCCTCGGTCAGCGCCATGCCGCGTCCTTCACGGCGCAGCACCGGCGTGCCGGCCTGTTCTTCCAGCTTCTTCAACTGCGCGCTAACGGCAGAAGTCGAACGCCCCAGGCGATCCGCGGCGCGGGCGAAGCTGCCCAGCTCGATGCCGGTGACGAAGGTGCGCAGCACGTCCAGGTCGAAGTTGATGCGGGCCATGGCAACCATCCTGAATAATCGAACTATCGATCAAATATTTCCCGATTTTCAGAATTAACTTGCCGGGCTAGCCTGAACTCGTCAATCACTCACCGAGGAACGGCGCCATGCCTACCGTCCGCATCTCCCTGCTCAAGGGCAAGCAAGCCGAGTACCTGCGCGAGCTCGCCGACACCGTCTACGACGCCATGCACGAGGCCTTCAACGTGCCGGAGGGCGACCAGTTCGTGATGATCCACCAGCACGAGGCAGAAGAATTCGTCTTCAACCGCCACTACCTGGGCGGGCCGCGCAGCGACGACTTCGTGCTGATCGCCATCACCATCGGCCGCCCGCGCGACGCCCAGACCAAGCAGGCGTTCTACCGCCGCTTGAACGCGCGACTGGGTGAACGCCTGGGCATCGCCAGCGAGGATGTCATGGTGCAGATCACCACCAGCGAGGCCGATGACTGGTCCTTCGGCGGCGGGCGCATGGGCGTGCTGACGCGGCCCGATGCGCTCAGTGCCAACTGACGCGCTGCTCCAGCGGAAAGCGCAGGCGCGGGTTGTAGACGCCGTTGTCGGCAGCCCGCCCTACCGCCAGCAGCATGATCGGCACGGCACGGCGGGGAATCTCCAGCACCTTGCGCAACTGCACTTCGTCGAAGCCCTCAAGGGGACAGGTGGCGTAGCCGTGGCTCTGTAGCGCGAGCATCAGGTTCTGCGCCGCCAGCGCGGTGGACTTCACCGCCCACAGACGCATCTCGGCATGACTGTTGGGCTGGCGCATCAGCGCACGGCGCAGTCCGACCACGCTGTAGAGGACGCGCTTGAACAGACCACGCAGGCCGAAGACGCCCTGGTTGTACTGGAAGGGTGCGGTGCGCTCGTAGAAGTGCCGGACCTTCTCCGGCACCTGGGGCTCGGGCCATTGATCGAGGATGGCCGCACAGGACTCGCGCCAGGTATCCGGGCGCGCCAGCACAGCGATCAGCACCGGCGCGGTGCGCGCCGCGTTCTGCCCCAGGCACACCGGCACCAATCGGCGCCGCAGCTCGGCATCGCGAATCACCTGGAAGCTCCACGGCTGCAGATTGCAGGCATTGGGGGCAAGCACCGCCTGTTCCAGGCTGTCGCGCAGAACGCTGTCAGGCACTGGCTCATCGAGAAAACGGCGTATCGCGCGGCGCTGTTCGATCAGCGCGCGCAGGGCATCGGGTGTGGCCGGCAGACAGGCGGACTCGGCGGCGAAACGGCTCATGGCGGGCTCCGGAAACAAGTCACCCGATTAAGCCGCCGCTCCCCGCGCGGAACAAGACAGAGGGGAGAAATGCCGGCGGGATTGGCGTATGCGCCCTCTCCCGCCGGGGAGGATCAGGCGCCCAGCGCCTTCTCGATTGCATGGATCAACGCCGGATCATCCGGCGTAGTGCGCGGGCTGAAGCGGGCCAGCACGCGGCCATCCGGGCCGAGTAGGAATTTCTCGAAGTTCCAGGTGATGTCGCCGGGAAACTCGGCGCCCTCGCCCGCCAGCAGGCGGTACAGCGGATGGCGCTCGGAGCCGTTGACCTCGAGCTTGCCCGACATGGGGAAGCTGACCCCATAGTTCAGCGAGCAGAACGACTGGATCTCGGATTCGCTGCCCGGCTCCTGCCCGGCGAACTGGTTGCACGGCAGGCCCAGTACCACGAACCCTTGATCCTTGTATTGCTGGTAGAGGTTTTCCAGAGCGGCGTACTGCGGAGTCAGGCCGCACTTCGAGGCGACGTTGACCACCAGCACGACCTTGCCCTTGAGCGGGGCCAGCGGCAGATCCTGGCCGTCTAGACCATGCAGCGTCAGATCGTGAAAAGCGCTCATTGCTTGCTCCTTGAAGAAGTAGGCACGAAGTGCCCGCGCAGGGAGCGGACAACCTGTCCGTCGTGCTGCGCAATCCCAGTCGATGCGGGAAAAATGCCCTGGCCTTGTTGCAGTAGATCAGGTCGCATGAGAAAGGCGCCCGAAGGCGCCTTTCCCGATTGAGCGTAGCAGCTCAATGATGGCTTCACCCGGTCGCTGACCGACCGGGCGACAGCGATCAGTGGTGGTGACCACCTTCGCCATGGACGTGGCCATGGGCGACTTCTTCAGCCGAAGCGTCGCGAATGTCGACCACTTTCACCTTGAAGTTCAGGCGCTGGCCGGCCAGCGGGTGGTTGCCGTCGACGATCACGTCATCACCTTCGATGTCGCGGATGGTGACGATCTGCATGCCGCCGTCCGGAGCGGAAGCGTGGAACTGCATGCCGACTTCCAGCTCGTCCACGCCTTCGAACATTTCACGGGTCAGGGTAGCAACCAGCTCGGCGCTATATTCGCCGTAGGCATCGGCCGGCTCGACGGTCACGTCCAGCTCGTCACCAACCTGCTTGCCTTCCAGGGCCTTTTCCAGGCCGCCGATGATGTTGTGGGCACCGTGCAGGTAGACCAGCGGAGCGCCGCCAGCGGAGCTGTCGATGACCTCACCCGCGTCGTTGGTCAGGGTATAGTCGATGGAAACCGCCTTGTTGGCCGCGATCTGCATGGTTCGAAACCTATCTGATATAGAAGTTGAGCGCGTAAGTTTACGCGGCGACGCCCCCGAATGCGACCCGAAGACGGACGGACGGGATGACGCTGCCCCGCCGCGCCTGCTTGACTTTCATCAGGACGAAGACGGCCACTGGGTGGCAGTCTTGTCCTGCGGCCACACCCAGCACCTGCGCCACCAGCCGCCCTGGCAGTCGCGGCCCTGGGTGCTGGACCCGCAGCAGCGCATGGCGCAGATTGGCCGCTGGTTCCCCTGCGGCTGGTGCGCCAGGCAATCCGACAGCAACAAGGAGTAGGCATGCCGGCTCGCAATATCCTGGTGATCAACTGCGGCAGTTCGTCGATCAAGTTCGCTCTGGTTCGAGAAGGGCGCGAAGACTTCATTCTCCACGGCCTGGCCGAGCGCCTCGGCTCCAATGGCGCCAGCCTGCGCTGGCAGGGCGAGGCCGACGAGCAGCCACAAACCCTGGAGCTCCCCGGCGGTGACCACAAGGCCGCCCTCGCCCGCCTGCTGCCGCTGGTGGCCCAGGCTGCGCAGGGCGAGCTGCACGCCATCGGTCACCGCGTGGTGCACGGCGGCGAGCGCTTCACCCAGGCCTCGCGCCTGACCGACGAAGTGCTCAGTGCCATCCGCGAGACCTCCCCGCTGGCGCCGCTGCACAACCCGGCGAACCTGGTGGGCATCGACGCCGCCATGGCGCTCTACCCGAACCTGCCGCACATCGCGGTGTTCGACACCGCCTTCCACCAGAGCCTGCCCGAGCGCGCCTACCGCTACGCCATCCCCGAGCCGCTGTACCGCGAGCAGCACGTGCGCCGCTACGGCTTCCACGGCACCAGCCACCGCTACGTCAGCCACAAGGCGGCGGAGATGAGTGGGCTGGCAGTGGGCGACAGCTACTGGCTGTCCGCGCACCTGGGCAACGGCAGCTCCACCTGCGCCATCGCCAACGGACAGAGCCGCGACACCAGCATGGGCCTGACCCCTCTGGAAGGCCTGATGATGGGCACCCGCTCGGGCGACGTCGACCCGAACCTGCACAGCCACCTGGCGCGCACCCTGGGCTGGAGCCTGGAGAAGATCGACCACATGCTCAACCACGACAGCGGCCTGCTCGGCCTGTCGGGGCTGTCCAACGACATGCGCACCCTGGAGCACGCCCGCGAGCAGGGCCACGCCAATGCGGCGCTGGCCATCGAAGTATTCTGTTACCGATTGGCCAAGTCCCTGGCCTCGCTGACCTGTGCGCTGCCGCGCCTGGACGGCATCATCTTCACCGGTGGCATCGGCGAGAACTCCGCGCTGGTGCGCAACCTCACGGTCAAGCACCTGCACGTGCTCAACCTCGAACTCGACGGCGAAGCCAATGCCCGCTGCGTGCGCGGCGTCGGCGGGCCGATCCACCTGCCGGGCCACCCTCGCGTGCTGGTGATCCCGACCAACGAGGAGAAGCAGATCGCACTCGACACCCTGGCAGTGCTCGACTGAAGATTCATCGGTTGCGCCCCACAAGGGCACAAACCACTCCCGTACGGCTTAAGGAGCCCGGATGCACACCTTCTTCCTCGCACCGACCGGTTTCGGTGTCGGCCTGACGTCCACCAGCCTGGGCCTGATCCGCGCCCTGCAACGCGCCGGCCTGAAAGTCGGCTTCTTCAAGCCTATCGCCCAGCCCCACGCCGGGGATGATGGCCCGGAACGCTCCAGCGAACTGGTCGCACGCACCCACGGCCTCAACGCGCCCACTCCGCTGTCGCTGACCAAGGTCGAGCGCATGCTGGGCGACGGCCTGCTCGACGAACTGCTTGAAGACATCGTCGGCATGTACAACAGCGTCGCCGTGGACAAGGACGTGATGATCGTCGAGGGCATGGTGCCGACCAGGCACGCCAGCTATGCCGCGCGTATCAACGCGCACCTGGCACGCAGCGTGGACGCCGAAGTGATCCTCGTCTCTGCGCCGGACAACGAGACGGTGGGCGAGCTGTCCGACCGCATCGAGATTCTTGCCCAACTGTTCGGCGGCCCGCGCGACCCGCACCTGGCCGGCCTGATCGTGAACAAGGTGCGTGGCGGCGAGAGCGACGACATGCCGCGTGATGCCGAAGAAGCCGCACGGCTGTTCGGCGAACGCCTGAAGGAACACTCCCCGCTGCTGCGCGACGGCGATGTGCGCCTGCTCGGCTGCATCCCCTGGCAGGACGAGATGAATGCCCCGCGCACCCGCGACGTGGCCGACCTACTGGACGCCAGTGTGCTCAACGCCGGCGACTACGAACAACGCCGCGTGCAGAAGATCATCCTCTGCGCGCCCTCGGCACCGAACACCGTGCACCTGCTCAAGCCTGGCGTGCTGGTGGTAGTGCCGGGCGACCGCGACGACATCATCCTTGCCGCCTGCCTCGCCGCCATGAACGGTGTGCCGCTGGCCGGCCTGCTGCTGTGCTCGGGCCTGACGCCGGACGCGCGGATCATGGAGCTGTGCCGCAGCGCGCTGCAGAGCGGCCTGCCGGTGCTGACGGTGAAGACCGGTTCCTTCGATACCGCCGGCGACCTGTCGCGGATGAACAAGGAAATCCCGGTGGACGACCGCGAGCGCGCCGAGCGCGTCACCGAGTTCGTCGCCGAGCACATCGACTTCGAATGGCTGAAGCAGCGCTGCGGCTCCCCCCATGAACTGCGTCTGTCGCCGCCCGTGTTCCGCTACCAGCTGACCCAGCGCGCCAACCGTGCCGGCAAGCGTATCGTCCTGCCCGAAGGCAGCGAGCCGCGCACCGTGCAGGCCGCCGCCATCTGCCACGCCCGCGGCATCGCCCGCTGTGTGCTGCTGGCCAAGCCCGACGACGTGCAGGCCGTGGCGCAGATGCTGGGCATCGTCCTGCCCGAGGACCTGGAAGTGGTCGACCCGGACCTGGTGCGCAGCCGCTACGTCGAGCCCATGGTCGAGCTGCGCAAGGGCAAGAGCCTGAACGCGCCGATGGCCGAGCAGCAACTGGAGGACAACGTGGTGCTGGGCACCATGATGCTCGCCCTCGACGAAGTAGACGGGCTGGTCTCCGGCGCCATCCACACTACCGCCAACACCATCCGCCCGGCGCTCCAACTGATCAAGACCGCGCCCGGCTACAACCTGGTGTCCTCGGTGTTCTTCATGCTGCTGCCCGACCAGGTGGTGGTCTATGGCGACTGCGCGGTGAATCCCGATCCTTCGGCCAGTGACCTGGCGGAGATCGCCCTGCAGAGTGCCGCCTCGGCGCAGGCCTTCGGCATCACCCCGCGGGTGGCGATGATCAGTTACTCCACCGGCGAGTCGGGAACCGGCGCAGATGTCGAGAAAGTCCGCGAAGCTACGCGCATCGCGCGGGAAAAACGCCCCGATCTGTTGATTGACGGCCCCTTGCAGTATGATGCCGCCGCCATTGCCAGCGTGGGTCGTCTGAAGGCCCCCGAGAGCCAGGTGGCAGGACGCGCCAACGTGTTCGTGTTCCCCGATCTGAACACCGGGAACACCACCTACAAGGCGGTCCAGCGCAGTGCCGACTGCGTCAGCATCGGGCCGATGCTGCAGGGCCTGCGCAAACCGGTGAACGACCTGTCACGCGGCGCGCTGGTGGACGACATCGTCTACACCATCGCACTGACGGCGATCCAGGCGGACAGCGGCAAGGACGGCTGATACCCCAAGGCACGAGGGATGTGCCCACGAACGCATCACGCGCCCGGCCGACCGGGCGCCTACGTACAAGGACCATTCCTCGATGTTGAGTTTCCTTCCGCACACCCTGCGCGGCATCCTCGCCACTCTGATTCTGGTGGTGAGCACCCTGTGCTGGTGCATTCCACTGCTGAGCATGTCGATCATCAAGCTGCTGCTGCCTTTCCGTGCAGCCCAGTTGGCGCTCAGCAAGGTCATGAGCGTGATCGCCGAAAGCTGGATCACCTGCAACAAGGGCTGGATGAACCTGGTCCGCAACACCAGCTGGAACGTGCAGGGCCTGCAGAACCTGGAGTACGACCACTCGTACCTGGTAACCAGCAATCACCAGAGCTGGGTCGACATCCTCGTGCTGCAGTACCAGCTCAACCGCCGCATCCCGCTGCTGCGCTTCTTCCTCAAGCAGGAGCTGATCTGGGTGCCGGTCATCGGTCTGTGCTGGTGGGCGCTCGATTTCCCCTTCATGAAGCGCTACACCAAGGCCTACCTGGCCAAGCACCCGGAAAAGAAAGGCAAGGACCTGGAAACCACCCGCAAGGCGTGCGCCAAGTTCAGCCGCATTCCGGTAGCGATCTTCAACTTCCTCGAAGGCACCCGCTTCACCCAGGCCAAGCATGACGAGCAGAACTCCCAGTTCCAGCACCTGCTCAAGCCCAAGGCCGGCGGCATCGCCTTCGTGCTCGACGCCATGGGCGAACAGCTGCGCACCCTGGTCAACGTCACCATCCATTACCCTGACGGTCGCCCGACCTTCTGGTGCCTGCTCTCCGGCCGCCTGCGTGCGGTGGTGGTGCGCTTCGAGGAAATGGAAATCCCCCGCCAGTTCGTCGGCAAGAGCTACGACCAGGACGAGGGCTACCGCGCCGAATTCCAGCTGTGGGTGAACCAGCTGTGGGAGCGCAAGGACCAGTTGCTGACCCAACTGCACCGCGAATTTCCCGCTGCAGCCAAAGCGTGAGCCAGCTTTTGTAGGAGCGAGCTTGCTCGCGAACCGCCCAACGCCGAGCGATTCCCGTTCGCGAGCAAGCTCGCTCCTACAGGTTCAGCCAAGCGCCCCACGAGGTGCCGCAACGAAAAAGCCCGCCAATCGGCGGGCTTTTTCATGGGCGGGGCTTACTGCTGGTACTGCTGGGTTTGTGCGCCCGGCAGCGCCTTCAGGTTCACTTCCACGCGGCGGTTCTGCGCGCGGCCGTTGGCGTCGGCGTTGGAGGCAATCGGCTGGTCCGGCCCCATGCCGCGGGTGCTGACGCGAGTGCCATCGACACCCTGAGAAGTCAGGTAGGTCGCGACCGACTGCGCCCGGCGCTGGGACAGGTCCATGTTGTGCTGGCGGCTGCCGGTGCTGTCGGTGTAGCCGACGATCTCGATGCTGTTCTGGTTGAACTCCTTGAAGGAGTTGGCCAGGTTGTTCAGCGGGGTGTAGAACGACGGCGCGATGTTCGCCGAATCGGTGGCGAAGGTGATGTTGCCCGGCATGATCAGCTTGATGTCGTCACCCTGGCGCTCGACCTGCACGCCGGTGCCCTGCATCTGCTGGCGCAGCTTGGCTTCCTGCTTGTCGGCGTAGTAGCCGTAGCCGGCGGCGGCGGCACCGATGGCGGCAGCGCCGATCATTGCGCCCTTGCCACGGTTGTCGTGGTTGATCGCAGCACCGGCGACGGCACCGGCCAGTGCACCCAGCGCACCGTACTTGGCGGTCTTGCTCATGCCGCCCTCGGCCGGCGGAGCCTGGGTATTGGGGTCATAGGGGTTCTGGGAGGCGCAACCGGCCATGAGGGCAAAGGCGGTGGCAGCCGCGACCATGGACAGACTACGTGCGGTGAACATGTCGGATGACTCCTCGAATAGCGAAACACCCATTATCGGGCGGCAGATTAGAGCTTAGGTCGTGCAAATAATTCCGTAGCAACCTTAAGCGCGGATGAAGGGGTTCTCCCGCATCTCGTCGCCCAGGCAGGTATCCGGGCCGTGACCTGTGACCACGGTCGCCTCTTCGTCCAGCGAATACAGGCGATCGCGGATCGAGCGCTCGATGGTGGCATAGTCGCCGCCCCACAGGTCGGTACGGCCAATGCTGCGGCGGAACAGCGTATCGCCGGCGATCAGCAGCTTGTCCTGGGGGAACCAGAAGCTCATCGAGCCGGGCGTATGCCCCGGTGTATGCAGCGCCACGCCACAGCCGCAGGCCAGTTCCTCGTCGTCGGCCAGCCACTGGTCGGGGGAAGGCACCGGGGTATAGGGCACACCGAACATACGGCACTGCATTTCCAGGTTGTCCCAGAGGAACTGGTCGTCCTTGTGCAGGTGCAGGGTCGCGCCAGTCCTTTCCTTCATCTGCCCGGAGGCGAGGAAGTGATCCAGGTGCGCGTGGGTGTGGATGATGCTGACCACCTTCAGCCCCAGCGCATCGAGGCGCTGCAGGATGAGTTCGTGGTCGCCGCCCGGGTCGACGACGATGGCCTTCTTCGTCAGCGGGTCGCCGATGATGGTGCAGTTGCACTGCAAGGGGCCGACGGGGAAGGTTTCGCGGATCAGGGCAGGCTGTTCGCTCATCGAAGACTCGCTGGGTTGCGGAAGAACACGGCGGGTATTTTCGCCGATTCCGCCGCGCCCTGGCGAGTCGTACCGGCTCGAGGATTCAGTCGCCCTGGCGGTAGTCGGTGGGCAGCTTGCCAGTCCACTTGCGGAACGCCCGGCGGAAGTTCGACGGGTCGTTGAAGCCCAGCAGCAGCGCGATCTCGTAGAGCGGCAGGTGGGTCGTGGTGAGGTATTGAAGGGCCAAGCGCTTGCGCACATCGTCGAGCACCTCCTGGTAGGTGGTGCCCAGGTTCGAAAGATGTCGACGCAGACTGCGGCCGCTGGTGTGCAGGTCGGCTGCGACGCCCTCCAGGTCGGGGAACTCGCCGGGGCGCGCCAGCAGCAAGCGGCGAATGCGCGTCAGCAGGCCTTCCTGCACGTCCAGCGTGGCCAGCAGCGCCTCGCACTGCTGCTCGCACATCTGCACCGTGGCCGGGTTGGCCAGCGCCATGGGCCGCGTCAGGTATTCGCTGGGCAAGCCGATGAAGTGGAACGGCTGGTCGAACAGCACCTCGCCGCCGAACACTTCGGCGTAACGGTCCGCGTAGTCTGGCTCGGCGTAGGCGAAACCGACGCTGACGCCCTGCAGCGGTTCGCCCACCAGGAAGCGCGCGATGGTGTGCAGGCTGGTCATCAGGCCTTCGGCGGCGAAGCGGCTGGTGGGGCCCAGGGGAATCGACTCGCTGGCGCGCAGGTACGAGACGCCGTGGTCTTCCACCATCTCCAGGTCGTAGGCCAGCCCGAGCACTCGGTAGTACTTCAGGGCAAAGGCAATGGCGCGTTCGAGGTTGGCGCTGGAAAGCACCGCATAACCGAGGATGCCGTGGGTGGAGACATTCAGCCGCTGCCCCAGCAACAGGCCGAAGGCCGGCTCGTTGCAGTGCGCCAGGGCGGCGCTGGAGAGCTGGTGGAAGTCAACGAAGGACAGCCGGCCGTTGGGGCTCTGCAGCACTTCGGAGCGCACGCGGGCGAGCTCGAACAAACGCGTGCGCGGCACGCCCAGTTCTTCGGCGAGGTCCAGGAGTGCCTGCGCATAGGCGACGGGCACCAGTTCGGCGGTGAAATTGAGCGGTTGTTTCATGGTTTTTCTTATAGTGACCGCTGGCCGGATATGACCGGAAAGTTGGCAGACAATAACCTTGTGACGCTTTCCCTACAAGCCCAGAGTACTGACCATGGATAACCACAACACTGGAGCCGCCATGGCCAGCACCACCCCTGCAGGACTGGAGATCAAGCCCCGGCACATGGACTTCGATCTGCCCGATCCGCTGCCGCGTCACTGGCACGGCGGAGACGCCTTCAAGTCCCATCTGTTCGACGCCATGTCGGTGCTCTTCCCCGACGGCGAGCGCTTCTTCATCGACTCGGTGCGACAGTTCCGCGACCAGATCACCGACCCGGTGCTCAAGGAACAGATCCGCGGCTTCATTGGCCAGGAAGGCCACCACAGCCGTGAGCACCTGACCTATAGCCAGCGCCTGCGCGACCTGGGCTATGACGTCACCGCCATCGAAAAGCGCGCCCAGGCGCGCATCCGCTTCACCCAGAAGAAATTCCCAGCCCGCCGCCAACTCGCCGCAACCGCCGCGCTGGAACACATCACCGCGATCATGGCCAACGGGCTGCTGACCGACCCGCGCACCATGGAAGGCGCCGACCCGGTGATGCAGCGCCTGTGGCGCTGGCATGCGCTGGAGGAAACCGAGCACAAGGCAGTGGCCTTCGACGTTTACAACCAGGTCTGCGGTAGCCGCAAGCTGCTGCGTCGGGCGATGCGCATGGCGACCTTCTTCTTCGTGCTGGATACCTTCCGCGGCCTGGTGCACATGCTCAAGGTGGATGGCCTGCTGTGGAACTGGCGCGTCTGGCGCGACGGCATCAAGTGGACCTGGGGCAAGCACGGCGTGTTCCGCCCGCTGCTGCGCGAATACCTGGACTTCTTCAAGTCCGACTTCCACCCGTGGCAGCACAACAATCTCGATGTGCTGTACGAGGTGCGCAAGGAGTACGACCCGCAGCCGATGGCCCACGCCGGCTGATCCGCCTTTCGCTCCGAACACCGCCCCGCCTAGTCGGGGCGGTTTCGTTTGCGGACGCAGAGTCCCCTGTAGGAGCGAGCTTGCTCGCGAAGGTCTTTGCTCGGCTGGCGAGCCTGGGGCTCATGCGGTTCGCGAGCAAGCTCGCTCCTACAAAAAGCAGCTCGCGAAAAAGCCCGGCACTGGGCCGGGCTTTTCAAGGACTGATCAACAGTCAGGCATGCAGGAAACGCAACGCATCCGCCGCCGACTCCTCGGGGATTTCCTCCATCGGGATATGCCCCACGCCCGGATACACCTTTACTTCGATCCCCGGTACATCACGCTGCCACATCGGCACATGGCGCGGCGAAATCCAGCGGTCGCGCTCACCCCACATCAGCATCGTCGGCACCTTCAGCGCAGCAACGCGGTTGGGGGTGGTGGGCAGTTCCTCGCGGTTGGCCTTCACCAGCACGCGGAAGATGTCGATCATCGCGCGGCGGTTACCCGGCCGGCGGCTGATGTCGTAGTAACGGTCGATCACACCCGGCTTGATCTTGCGCGCATCGCCGTAGACTTCCTTGATGCCCTGGGCGACCAGTGCGCGCGGCATCCACATCGGCATCATGATGCCGGCACCCGGCAGCACCGCGCTGGCGATCATCAGCGGGACCTTCTGCATGTAGTAGCCGGCCGGGTCGATCAGGATCAGCCGCTCGACGCGGTGGGCATTGGCCAGCGCGTAGTTCCAGGCGATGTAGCCGCCCAGGGAGTTACCGGCGATGGAGACATGCTTGAGGTCCAGGCGGTCGAGGAACATGCCGAACACTTTCACCAGACGCTCGCCGTCGTACTCGCGGTCCTGGCCGCCGCCAGTGAGGCCGAAGCCGGGCACGTCGAGGCGAACGATGCGGAAGTGCTGGGACAGTTCAGCAACCCAACCGTCCCAGGTGTGCAGCGAAGCCATCACGCCGTGGACCATGACCAGCACCGGCTTGTCCGGGCTGCCTTCGTCACGGTAATGAATGTCGAAGCCGTCGACATGGATGAACTTCGAGCCGGACTCGGGCGAGGCGTAACGCGCTTTCAGCGCGGCCAGCGGCAGCGGGCCGAAGCCATAGCGGGCCAGGCCCTCGGCCAGCGGCGGTTGCACAGACAATGTGGCGGTCATGGACGAGTGACTCCCGTGCTTGTTGTTCTAAAACCCAATCACACCACAGCGCCCACGCTGCCGCGCCCAACCTAGGTAGTGTCGAGACCCGTCACGGGATGACGCAGGCCGCGCACCCCGCTAACCTAGCGCGACCCGCCCTCGCGCAAGGAAAGCCCGTTCGTGCCGATCCTGACTCGCCGTTCGCTGTGGCCGCTGGCCGTGCTGTTGCTGCTCCTGTGCCGCCCTGCCCTGTCCGCCGACCTGTATTACCTGGGCCAGAAGATTCCCGACATCCAGCGCAACTGGACCAGCGCCGACTACCAGGTGCTGATCGACGCGCTGAAGAAGATCGACGAGACCCAGGTCAACGGCCTGCCCCGGCGCAGCGGCGAGTTCACCGGGCCGATCTACCAGCGCATGGTCAGCGAGGAAAATTTCCGCCCGCAGCTGAACATCTACGCGCCGCTGGAGCTGCGGCAGAACGAGGCGCGCGAGGTGCTGTTCAAGCTCAAGGAGCTGATGCGCCTGTACTTCAACTTCCGCGCCGCCAAGCAGCCTTATGGCGCCGAGGCGCTGGGCCTGATGAGCTACTCGCTGCGCGAACAGGCGATCCTGTTCAACCTGACGGTGGAGTTCTGGATGACCCTGGCGCAGAGCGAGCAGCGCAATCCGGTGCGCCTGCAGGGCATGCAGGAAGCCAAGGCCGCCGCCTCGATGCTCACCAGCAGTGCGCTGGACTACCTGGGCCTGACCGCCCAGTTCGACCGCCAGGACCTGGTGCTCTACAGCGCCGAGCTGGCCAAGCAGTTGCCCGAACTCTTCATCCACCTGCCGCCGGAAGTGCGCGTGCAACTGCTGATGCGCGTGGATGAACTGGCGCAGAAGCATGCCTACCCGGAAGTGCGCGAGAACATGCGTGATCTGCTGCCGGTGCTGCAGGCAATCCAGGCGGATGTGCAGAAGCAGCTGGCGCCACCGACCAAGGGGCAGCCGGCGCCGAAAGGGCTGGACCTGAGTGCGCCGGTGGAGGGCGAGAAGAAGAAGGGGATGTGAGTCTGGCACCAGCGGTGGCGGCTTGCTGCGCCGGAGCCCTGCTCCTGCTCGAACCGGCCTAGGTAGGAGCGGACTCCGTCCGCGATCGCTTGCCACCGCTGTGCAGTCTCGGGCCAATCGCGGACAGAGTCCGCTCCTACACCAGCCGTTGACGTCGGAAGGCTCGGCCAGCGCCCTAGCGCAACAACCCCATCTCCTTCGCCCGCGCCACCGCCTGGGTGCGGCGCTCGACGCCGAGTTTGTCATTGATGTGCCGGGCATGGCTCTTTACGGTATGCAGGGAGATGAACAGGCGCTCGCTGATTTCCTGGTTCGAGCAGCCCTGGGCTATCAGCTCCAGCACCGCCAGCTCGCGCCCGCTCAGGCAGTCGCTGGGCACCGCGCTACGTTCCGGCAGCGTCGGCAGGCGTTCGCGCAGGGCGTCGATGGCCGGCGAGGAAGCCCGCACGGCCAGTTGCTCGCGCAGCCATTCCGGATGCTGCAGCAGCACGTCATGCAACGGAACCAGCAGGCCGACGGCCAGGCCGTTCAGGCACTCGCCCAGCTCAAAGGACGCCTCGCGCTCGCGGCCGTCCTGCAAGAGCAAGGCAACCAACTGCCCCTGGGCAAAGCGCGCCTGCAACTGCGCACCACCTTGCAGGGCGCCGCTGGCCACAGTTCGCAGGCGCGCCTCAGCTTCAGCCATGCGGCCCTCGCGGCGCTCCAGTTGGGACTGGAGCATTTCCACGTGGCGCGGCAGCTGCGGCGAACACTCCGGCGGTGTGGCCGGTTCGTCGCCAGTGTAAGTGTCGCGCAGGCGCTCGAGCCAGGCGGTGGCCAGTTCGACCTGGCCCTGGCCGAGCCAGAGTTCGCATTTGATCAGGGTGATAGCCGACAGGTAGTAGACCGGCGGCACGTCCCACACATGCATCATCCGCTCGACTTCGGCGAGCTGGGCGAAGGCGCGGGTGAAGTTGCCCAGCCGCCCTTCCAGGCTGGCCAGCACGCAGAAGCCGATCACCAGGCTGATGTCGCGGCAGGCGCGGGCCTCCTCGATGCCGGCCTTGAGGTATTTGCGCGCCTCCTCCGGCTGCAGCGCGAGGCTGCGCAGGTAGCCCTGGTAAAGCATCAACCGGCCACGCACCGCATAGCGGCGCTGGGAGGACAGACCAGAGAGCCGCGCCAGGCCCTGGCGCACTTCTTCCTCGGCACGCAGCACTTCGCCGCGCGCCTGCAGAACGCGGGCACGGTCGTAATGCACCATGGCCTCGAACAGCGGATTGCCGAAGCGCTGCGCCAGTTCCAGGGCTTCGCGATTGAGCTCGCGGGCGCGCCAGAGATCATCCCGCACGATAGCCAGGTTGCTCAGGGTCGACAGGCACAGCAGGCGCGGGCCGAAGCGCTCCGGACCAAGGCCCTGCATGGATTCCTCGCAGTGCCGCTCGGCCGCTTCGATCTCGCCGCGGCCACGGGCGATCACGCCCGCCAGCGCTTGCCATTGCGCGAGCAGGTCGCGCTGGGTGGTGACATCGGCGGCGGGCAGGAAGCGTGACAGTTGCGCCGCCAACTCCTCGGCCGCATCCAGCTGGCAGGCCAACGCCAGCGCCCAGCTGTACAACACGATCAGGCGCGGGGTGCTGGCCAGCAGGCTGTCGGGCAGGTCCATCTTCCAGCGCAGCAGCGTGGCGACGTTCTGCTCGGCCAGCAGTTGCTCCTCGGACAGGCTCTGCACCAGGCTCGCCGCCACCTCCGGGTGACCTGCGCGCAGGGCTTGCTCCACCGCGTCATCGAACAGCCCCTGGGCGCTGAACCAGCGGCACGCGCGCAGGTGCAACGCCGCCGTCGAAGGCCCGGAACCAGGCAGCGGACGCGCCAGCAACAGATCGGAGAACAAGTGATGGTAGCGGAACCACTGACCGTGCTCGTCCAGCGGCACCAGGAACACCTGGTGCTGCTGCAGGTGGCGCAGGATCGAAGCGCTGTCGTACGCATCGCGCAGCGCATCGCACAATTCGGCGGAGAAGCGCTCGAAGCGCGCGGTCTGGGCCAGGAATACCTGGACCTCCGGCGACTGCTTGTCGATTACTTCTTCCAATAGATAGTCGCGGATCAGTTCCTCGGCGCCATGCACGGACAGGTCCGGCACGTTGGCCGCCAGTTCGTCACCATGGGCCAACAGCCACAGGCGCAGCCCGGCAATCCAGCCTTCGCTGCGCTCGACCAGGTTGTCGAGGGCGTTGTCGTCGAGTTGCGCGCCGTTGGTGCTGACCAGCTGCGCGGTTTCCTCGACGGTCAGGCGCAGGTCCTGCTCGGTGAACTCCAGCAACTGCCGCGACAGACGCAGGCGCGCCAGGTGCCAGTCCGGTCGCTGGCGGCTGGTGACCAGCACGACCAGGCCGGCGGGCTGGTGATTGAGGAGGAACTGCAGACAGCGGTCGAGTACCGCACCCTGGGCCAGGTGGTAGTCGTCCAGCACCAGCAGTAGCGGGCGGTCGACGGACAGATTGTCCACCAGCTCATCGAGCAGGTCGTCGAGCCAGGCTTCGAAGGCGAAGGGCTGGTGGCGCTGGCGCATCTTCAGCAGGGCCAGGGCTTCATCACCGAGCGTAGGAAAGTGCAGGCGCAGCCCCTCGAGCAGGCGTTCGAGGAATCGCCCGGGGTCGCTATCCCTTGCACTGAGCCCCAGCCACAGACTGCGCCATTGGCTTCCCAGCGTCTGACAGAATTCGATGGCCAGTGAGCTCTTGCCGAATCCAGCCGGTGCAGACACCAGTATCAGCCGTCCCTCCAGCCCTGCTGCCATGCGCTGGCACAGACGCGAACGGGCGACGTGGCCATGCGGCAGCGGCGGCCGGAAGAAACGGCTGCCGGCCGTGCTGGAGGGAACATCGGTCAGTCTTGGCAGAGTCGAGAAGTCGGTCATTGGCCTGGCTCTTGCTCTAGCTCTTATAGCTATCGACGAAGGTCACACTGTGGACGGAGCCTAGCCGCTCGCGGTCGGGAATAGAAGTCGATTTTGTTACCTTTGCTCACAACATGACCAGAAGGCGTCTTGCATTCCCTCCTCCATTCATCCGACAGATGATCCCCCATAAAAAAACCGGCCCGAAGGCCGGTCTTTTTTCACCGCGGAACCACCCGTGGGGATCGGGGGATCAGCGCACGCCTTCCTGGCGAAGCGCTGCCGGGGTGAAGTCGCTTTCAGAAGCGCTGTAGTTGAAGTCGTAGGCGGATTTCTCCTCGTTCTTCAGACCCAGCACCAGGTAGCGACCCGACAGCAGGTCATACAGGGTTTCCGCGGTGTACCACGGTACCTGGTAGTTGTAGTAGTACTGGTTGAACGCCTCGGCTACGCGCCACAGGGTGCCACGACCGTCGTAGTGGTCGATCTCCACGGCCTGCCAGGTGTCCTCGTCGATGAAGAAGTCACGCTTGGCGTAGATGTGCCGCTCGCCCGGCTTCAGGGTGGCGGTCACGTGCCACACACGGTGCAGCTCGTAACGGGCCAGGTCCTGGTTCAGGTGGCCAGGCTTGATGATGTCCGAGTACTTCAGCTTCGGATCATCCATCTTGTAGTTGTTGTACGGGATGTACAGTTCCTGCTTGCCCACCAGTTTCCAGTCGTAGCGGTCCGGCGCACCGTTGTACATGTCCAGGTTGTCGGAAGTACGCAGGCCGTCGGCGGCGGTACCCGGGCCGTCGTAGGACACCTGCGGAGCACGGCGCACGCGGCGCTGACCGGCGTTGTAGAGCCACGCCAGGCGCGGTTCCTTCACCTGGTCGAGGGTCTCGTGCACCAGCAGCACGTTACCGGCCAAGCGTGCCGGAGCGGTGACGCGTTGCTTGAAGTAGAACAGCACGTTGCTCGGCTTGCTGGCGTCGTAATCCTTCAGGTCGGTGCGGAAGACGAATTCGTCCTGGAAGTAGACCAGCGAGTAGGAACCGTTGACCTGCGGCGTGGCCTGGGTCACCAGACGACGTACGTGGCCGCCACGGTAGCGGGTGATGTGGTTCCAGATGACTTCCAGACCGTCCTTCGGAATCGGGAAGGGGTTGGCTACCTGGAAGTTCTCCAGGCCGTTGCCGCCCTGCAGCAGCTTGGTGCTGGTGGCGTTCTTCTTGGTCGCTTCCAGCACGTTCTCCGGCACGGTGGCGGTACGGTGCGTGGTATAGACCGGCATCTTGTAGGTGTCGGGGTAGCGCTTGAACATCGCCTGCTGGCCGGGGGTCAGCTTGGACTTGTACTGGTCCATGTTCTGCGCGGTGATGGTGAACAACGGCTTCTCGCTGGCGAATGGATCGCTGAGGAAGCCCTTGCTGTCGGCGGTGCCGGCGTTCTTGGGCAGGCCACCGGTCCAGGCCGGGATGGAGCCATCGGCGTTGCCGGCCTTTTCCGCGCCCATCGGAGTCAGGGTGGAGCCGAGCTTGGCCGCTTCATCGGCAGAGACAGCCGCCATCACCTGGGAGGCGATGAGGCTGAGCGCCAGGGCGCTCGTGTGCAGCAGGATCTTTGTTGTTCTCATTCGTTTGTCGTCCTCGTTGAGTCTTTGCCCACCGCGTTGGCCGCCCTTGCCGGAGGCTCCGGGAAAGACGGTTCGCGGGTCTTGTCTGCTGCTCGCGTGGCCGGGTCACCCGGCCGCGCGGATGGCCCGCCGCGAGGACGGGCCGCTTGCCGGTTGAACGGCCGGCTTAGAAGGTCACACCGAAGCTCAGGCTGACGAAGTCACGATCGTCGACGGTGGAGTACTTGCCGTCGAAGTAGTTGGTGTAGGCCAGGCTGGCGGTGTAGGTGTTCAGGTAGTCGGCGTCGATACCCAGGCTGACCGCCTTGCGGCCTTCCTCGAAGTTGCCGCCAGGGCCGGGGGAGTAGCCATCCACGTCGTGCTGCCAGGCCACGTTGGGCTTGAGGTTCACACCGGCGAAGACGTCGTTGTAGTCCCAGATGGCGCGAGCGCGGTAGCCCCAGGAGTCGGCAGTGGTGAAGCCTTCGCTTTCGCAGTTGCGGCTGACGTTGTTGGCGTTGGTGGTGCCCAGGGTAGAGGCGTTCAGGGCTTCGCAGGTGGCCAGGCCATTGAGCGAGCCGTTCAGCGGGCCGGGACCGAAGACCGGGTCGCGGCCGTAGCGCGCCTTGTTCTGGCTTTCCAGGCCGCCGACGTGGGTCCAGCCGACCTCGCCCACCAGGGTCAGACGCTCGGCGCCCATGACCTGGTCGAAGAAGTGGGTGAAGGTAGTCTGCAGCTGGGTGACTTCCTTGCGGCGGTAGCCGTGCAGGTCCTGGCCGGCGGTGCCGGTCAGCACGGAGGCGTTGTCATAGACGTGGTTGCCGCCGATGGACACCGGGTCCAGGCCGGAATACAGGATGTCGGTGGTGTTCAGTTGCACCGGGGCGTTCGGACGGTAGCTGATCTCGCCCTGCCAGGCGGTGCCGGTGGGCAGCGTGGTGGAGAAGCTCAGGCCGTACAGGCGGATGTCTTCGGGGTACTCGATGAAGTAGCTGGAGTTGCCCGCCATCGCCGCCGCGCCGGCCTGGGCCGCCAGGGACGGGCTGATCGCCGCGATGTTGGTGATCAGCTGGTTGATCTGCGCCACCTTGGAGGCATCGGCGCCACGGCCGGAGAAGATCGGCAGACGGCTGTGGTAGTTCATGTAGTAGCCGCCAAACTCGGTGTTCAGGCTGTCGGCGAAGTACTTCAGGGAGAAGCCGTATTGGCCGCTGTCGCGGGCGTCACGGTCCGGGCCGCGCTGTACCACCAGGCCTTCGTTCCACGGCGACGGGGTCACCGCCAGGTTCGGGCCGAGCAGGCCGTTCAGGGTGCGGATCGAGGCCGCGTTGTTGGTCAGCACCGCGAGGTTCTGGGTGCAGCCGTCAGCCACCACGTCCGGCTGGGAGAAGAAGGTGCCGCAGTTGTCGACCACCGTCTGGTCCCACTCCAGCTGATAGAAGCCTTCCGCGGAGAGGTTCTCGGTGAGGTTCTGCGACAGGTAGAACATGTTCACCGGCACCAGGGCTTCCTTGATCTCGGAGCCCGGACGGCGGAAGGCGGTGACGTCGAACGGGTTGATCACGCTGATGCCGTTCTGGATGAAGGTACTTTCACCCCAGTTCACCACCTGCTTGCCCAGGCGCACGGTGCCCGGCAGATCGGCGATGTTGTAGTTGTGATAGATGAAGGCGTCGAGGATTTCGCCGCCGGAGGCCTGCGCGGCTTCCTTGCGGTTATGGTCGGAGAGCGGCTTGAACTCGGTGTTCTCGTCCTTCTGCTCGAAGTCATACCAGTACTTGCCGCGCACGAAGACGCCGGTATCGCCGTACTTGAGTTCGAGGTCGTGGATGCCCTTGAAGATCTTCGAGAAGGTCTTGCCGGCCTTGTAGTTCAGGTGGCCGTCGTCGGAGGTCTGGGACAGGCCCTTACCGCCGTTGTTGATGCCGATGAGGTTGCTGTTCGGATTCTGCGTCGACCAGCTGGCCCCCACGGACAGCGTCGAGTCGAACGAACCTTCGATTTCCCCGATGTTGAAGCTGACGGCAGAAGCCGGAGCCGCCAGCGAGGACGCCAGGCTGACTGCCAGCGGCAGCCGCGCCAGGCGCCAGATATGTTGCATGGTTTTCATCGACGCTACTCCATGTGTTTTTTGTTATGAGTAGTGGCGACTATATCCAGCGCCCTATAACGCTTGATCGCTCGAAAGTGTGATTTGTCTTACAAAGGCCCTGACTAGACGCTTGCGTAGGCCCCAAGGTGGCGTGATCACTGGGCTGCGCCGTGCCAAGCGCTTGCTTGGCACGGCCGCCCGCCAACCGTGACTTGCCGGTCGTCGGTCACACCGTGGAGAGGAAGGCGCTGCCAGCCTCCTGCCATTGGGCGATGTCTACCCGGATACGCTTCTTGTCGAGCTTGCCGACGCTGGTCTTGGGAACTTCAGTAACAACAGCGATCTGCGAGGGAATTGCCCACTTGTTGATGTTCCCCTGCTCGACGAAAGGCTTGAGGTGCTCGCGCAAAGCCTTGGCATCCAGCGCCTGGCCATCGCGCAGCACCAACAGGGCGAATGGGCGTTCGCCCCACTGCGGGTCAGGCACACCGACCACCGCCACTTCGCGCACCGCCGGGTGACGGCTGATGAGGTCTTCCAGTTCCAGCGACGACAGCCACTCGCCGCCGGTCTTGATCACGTCCTTGATACGGTCGCGGATATCGATGAAGCCCATGCCGTCCAGGGTCGCCACGTCGCCGGTGTGCATCCAGCCGCCAGCCCAGAGGTCCTCGCCCTTCTCCGGCTCACGGAAGTAGCCCTGGGTGAGCCAGGGGGCGCGCAGCACCAGTTCGCCCTGGGACTCGCCATCGGCCGGGAGAAACTCGCCGTGCTCGTCCATGATCGCCGCTTCCACCAGCGGCACCGGCACGCCGGCCTTGATGCGGTAGGTGGTGCGCTCGTCCTCGCTGCCGGCGCACAGCTCCTGGTTGAGGTAGCCGCAGGAGATCAGCGGGCAGGTCTCGGACATTCCGTAAGCAGCGGTGAGCTGGATGCCGCGCGCCTTGGCGGCGTCATACAGTGCATGGTTGAGGGCGCTGCCGCCGATGATGATCTTCAGCCCGCCGAAGTCGTGGTCCTTGGCGCCGGCGGCGTTGAGCATCATCTGCAGGATGGTCGGCACGCAGTGGGAGAAGGTCACCTTCTCCTCACGGATCAGCTTGCACAGCATCTCCGGCTCGTAACGGCCCGGATACACCTGCTTCACCCCCAGCATGGTCGCCACGTACGGCACGCCCCAGGCGTGGACGTGGAACATCGGGGTGATCGGCATGTACACATCATCCGTGCCCATCAGGCGGATGCTGTCCAGGCTGCCGATGGTGGCGGCCATGGCCAGGGTATGCAGCACCAGTTGGCGGTGGGTGAAGTACACACCCTTGGGGTTACCGGTGGTGCCGGTGGTATAGAAGGTGGTTGCCACCGAGTTCTCGTCGAAGTCGGGGAAGGCGTAGCGCGGGCTGGCGGCGGCCAGCAGGGTCTCGTACTCGCCAACACAGTTGGGCAGCGTGCTGCTCTTGTCCGCACCGTCGGTAATCAGCAGGGTCTTTTCCACCGTGGTCAGTTGCCCGGCGATGCCCTGGTAGAGCGCGGCGAACTCGCTGTTGACCAGCACAAAGCGGTCGTCGGCGTGGTTCATGGTGTAGAGGATCTGGTCCGGCGAGAGGCGGATGTTGATGGTGTGCAGCACCGCGCCGATCATCGGAATGGCGAACATGCATTCCAGGTAACGGTGACTGTCCCAGTCCATGACCGCCACGGTGTCACCGGCCTTCACACCGGCGTCGGTCAGCACGTTGGCCAGCCGGGCGACGCGTTCATTGAAGGTGGCGTAGGTGTAGCGCACGCTGTCGCGGTAGACGATTTCCCGACCTTTCTCGTAACGGCTGCCCGACAGCAGCAGGCTCTTGATCAACAGCGGGTACTGGTAGGCGTTCTGTGCAGCGGGGATGACGCGGGTTTTCAGCATGGCGTACGCACTCTCAAGGCTGGATCTCATCAGGATGAGACCGACTCTA
The DNA here is from genome assembly GCF_057444315.1 of Pseudomonas sp. PVC-3-1. Classification (NCBI taxonomy): domain Bacteria; kingdom Pseudomonadati; phylum Pseudomonadota; class Gammaproteobacteria; order Pseudomonadales; family Pseudomonadaceae; genus Pseudomonas; species Pseudomonas sp. PVC-3-1. The sequence continues at coordinate 2,199,755 of NZ_CM172023.1, read as the reverse complement.
GAGCGCTCGTGGCGTCCATTCATCAGTCAAAAGAGTGATTTGCCGATGACTCTATGGCCACATCCGGTCACGCGGTAGAATCCTGACGCCCGGTCGTTCACGCCCGGTACCTTTACCCGGAGTCCGCGGGGGCCTGCGAGCTGGAGCAGAACAAGGCGGAAGCAGTTATGCCGACGCGCAGCCGTCCCTACGCGCACTCCTACAACAAGAGCGAAGAGGTTAGAGTCATGTCCGAGATCGTCATCGTCAGCGGCGCCCGTACTCCCATGGGCGGCTTCCAGGGCAGCCTGTCCGGCGTTTCCGCCGTCGACCTGGGCGCCATCGCCATCCGCGAAGCCATTTCCCGTGCCGGCATCCAGCCCGAAGACGTGCAGGAAGTGATCATGGGCAACGTACTGCCCGCCGGTCTGAAACAGGGCCCGGCCCGCCAGGCGTCGCTGAACGCCGGCCTGCCCGCCGCCACCGGCTGCACCACCATCAACAAGCTCTGCGGCTCGGGCATGAAGGCCGTAATGCTGGCCCACGACCTGCTCAAGGCGGGCACCAACAGCGTGATGGTTGCTGGCGGCATGGAAAGCATGTCCAACGCCCCCTACGTCATCGAGAAGGCCCGCACCGGCCTGCGCATGGGCCACGGCGAGATCAAGGACCACATGTTTCTCGATGGCCTGGAAGATGCCCGCACCGGCCGCCTGATGGGCTCCTTCGCCCAGGAAACCGCCGACAAGTACAACGTCACCCGCGAAGAGATGGACGCCTACGCCATCGACTCCCTGCAGCGCGCCCAGGCCGCCATCAAGGACGGTTCGCTGGAGTCGGAAATCGTCCCGGTCACCGTCACCACCCGCAAGGGCGAGACCGTGGTGAAGGACGACGAGCAACCGCTGACCGCCAACCTGGAGAAGATTCCCGGCCTGCGCCCGGCCTTCCGCAAGGACGGCACCATCACCGCCGCCAACGCCAGCTCCATCTCCGACGGCGCCTCCGCGCTGGTCCTGATGACCGCTGAAGAAGCCGCACGCCGTGGCCTGAAGCCGCTGGCGAAGATTGTCGCCCACGCCACCCAGAGCCAGGACCCGGCCGAATTCACCCTCGCCCCCATCGGCGCCATGACCAACCTGTTCAAGAAGGCCGGCTGGAGCAAGGACGACGTGGATCTGTTCGAGATCAACGAAGCCTTTGCCATGGTCACCATGCTCGCCATGCGCGAACACGGCCTGGACCACGCCAAGGTCAACGTCTACGGCGGCGCCTGCGCTCAAGGCCACCCGGTGGGCTCCACTGGCTCGCGCATCATCGTCACCCTGATCAACGCCCTGCAGAAGAAGGGCGGCAAGCGTGGCGTCGCCTCGCTGTGCATCGGCGGCGGCGAGGCCACCGCAGTGGCGATCGAGCTGGTCTGATACTCCGTCAGGCATGAAAAAGGGGCGCCTCGGGCGCCCCTTTTTATTTGCGTTCGGTGCCTGATCCTTCCTGTAGGAGCGAGCTTGCTTGCGAACCGCTACCACGTGGACGTGGTTCGCGAGCAAGCTCGCTCCTACGAAAAGCCGCGCTCAGCGCAACTCGGTGAAGGCCAGCTTGATCCCCAGGCCGATCAGTACCACACCCATCAGCCGGTCGAACCAGTGGCCCATGCGCGCGAAGCCGGCGCGCACGCGCTGCTGGCTGAACAGCAGCGCCACCAGGCAGAACCAGGCAGCGGTCGCGCAGGCCAGATACACGCCATAACCGGCCTGCACCAGCAATGGCGTATGCGGGTTGATTACCACGGTGAAGAGCGAGAGAAAGAACAGCGTCGCCTTGGGATTCAGGCCATTGGTGACAAAGCCGGCCACATAAGCCCCCCGCGCCGTGCGAGCCACGGGCGCCGCGGTATTCTCGGCGGCGGACGGGTCGGCCGGTCGCGCACGTAGTGCCTTGATACCGATGTACAGCAGGTACGCCGCCGCCAGCCATTTCAGCGCGTTGAACAGCACAATGGACTGCGACACGATCAGGCCGATGCCCAGCAGCGAATAGGTGACGTGGAGGAAGATCGCGCTGCCCACGCCCAGGGCCGTCCAGGTGCCAGCGCGGCGGCCGTGAGCCACGCTCTCTCGCACCACCACGGCGAAATCCGGACCGGGGCTGGCCACGGCCAGCAGATGGATGAACGCCACCGTGAGAAATTCCGCCCAGTACATCGCGCCTCCCGGCCAAAACTGTCAAAGCGCGAGTTCTATACGAATCGTCGGACTGCCGGCAAGTCGCGCAGGTTAGCCAGCGCCGGCTTGCGCTACGCCATGCAGGACCGGCAGTCGCGGCAACGGGCAGGCTTGCCAGGGCGAGCGATGTTCGGCAAATGGGTTGATGCCATCGAGCAACTCCATGCCACTGCGGATCAGGCGCTTGCCGGCCTCCCAGTCCTCATTGGCCAGGGCATGGCCGAGAACAGCCGAGATCAGGTACTCCTCCCAGGAGCCGAATGCCGAGCGAGCCTGCCGGGCCATGTGGCGCAAGGCATTCCAGAGTTTGTCCTCGGCAAGCAGGCCGGCGCCGAATGCCAGCCGCGCCCCGAAGGCTGCACGTTCCAGGTCGTAGGCGAGCAGGCTGCGGCATTCGTCGATCAACTCCGGATCATGGCCGACCTTGAGCAGCGCCCGGCGCGCCTGTTCGAAGCGCGCGCCCCGGCCCCCTTCTCCGCCGCTCTGCCGCACGTAGCCCGCGCCGCCGGCTCGTCCAAGCAGGGGGTCGAGCTTCACCCGGCTGCCATGGTTCATCAGCCAGTCCATGCGCTGGAGAATCTTGCCCTGATCCGCCGCGTCCCAGCGCTCGGCCAACCAGACCCGGTTCAACTCACGCTCATGGGCAGCGATCGCCAACGCATCCGACCGCGCCCCTCCACTGGTGGCGATCAGCGCGCCGAAGGCCAGCAACGCCCGCCGGGGAGGCAACTCGAATGGCTCAACAAGATGCGCCGACTGCAGGACCACCTCGGCTACTTGAATGCCCGCCAGCGGGTAGGCTTGCCACAGACCGGCCGCAGCAGCCTCTTCCTGCTTGCCGCCCATCAGCTCCTTGAATGCCCGGATCGCCAGCGAAGTCTGCCGCGTGTCGCGCAATAGGGCGGCCCGCCCAAGGACGAAGGACGCGGCGTAGCCCTGCCAGTCAGTGAAACGGCGGATCGCCGCGTCGGCTACCCAGGCCAGCGTCAGCCAGGCCTCGGCTTCGCTGAGATAACCGCAGCCATGGCAGCATCGCGCCAGCCAGGCGATACATTCAAAGTCGTGAGCCGCCATGGAGAGATCACGCGGCACTGCCAGGCCGGCCTTCAACCACGCCTGCTTCGCTAGCCGCCAGCGCAGCCGCTGTTCCCCATCAAAGGCGCCGGACTCGTTGCGCTGCAAGCGCCGGAAATCGTCATCGAGCATCTCGCCGTGGGCCTCGAGCAACATTTCCTGCAAGGTGCTTCGCGCGGTGTGGGGATCATCAATGCCCCAGCACTCGTCCAACTCCTTCGCCAGGCGAGCGGCGTCCTCGGGGCACTCCCGGTCCAGTTGCGGCGCGACCGAGCCACTGCAGGCCGCCATCAGTGCACCGAAGCACAGCAAAGGCTCGGGGCCAACCGCGACGCTTGATCTGCGTGGCAGCGCCCGCGGACTGACATCCCGCGCCGCACTCCGCCACCTTACGCGCGCACCGAGGGCACGGAAGGCTGTAAGGCCAGAGAGAATCCAACCCATCATCGCAAGTCACCTCAAGGTTTCGATGAGTGCAATCTACGGAGCCGGCGGCGTACGGTAGATGAGGGAAACCCGAAACATCTGTCAGACTTTTCACTCGAACATCTACCATCTGTGCACAGGGAGCAGGGCGCACACCCGGGGGCCGCCCGGGTTGTCCCCGGAGGCGGTTCTGCCGAGAATCCCCTTCATCCCGCCCTTTCGATCAAGGTGTCATCGCTCATGAATCCTGCTCGCGCCGTCTTCCTCGACCATGCCTCCCTCGACCTCGGTGATCTCGACCTCGCGCCGCTGCGCGCGCCGTTCGGCGAACTGGTCCTGCACGGGCGCAGCGATACGCAGCAGGTGGCCGAGCGGCTGCAGGGCGCGCAGGTGGCGATCAGCAACAAGGTGCGCATCGGCGCCGACGTATTCGAGCAGTGCCCGGAACTCAGGCTGATCCTGGTGGCCGCCACCGGCACCAACAACGTCGACCTCGACGCCGCGCGCCGGCACGGCGTGACCGTGAGCAACTGCCAGGGCTACGGCACACCGTCAGTGGCCCAGCACACCCTGATGCTGTTGCTCGCACTGGCTACCCGCCTGCCGGACTACCAGGCGGCAATTCGCGAGGGCCGCTGGCAGCAGGCACCGCAGTTCTGCCTGCTGGACTTCCCCATCGTCGAACTGGAAGGCAAGACCCTCGGCCTGCTTGGCCACGGCGAACTGGGTGGCGCCGTGGCGAAACTGGCCGAAGCCTTCGGCATGTGCGTGTTGCTCGGCGCCCTGCCTGGCCGCCCGCCGCGCGCCGATCGCCTGGCGCTGGACGAACTGCTGCCGCAGGTAGACGCCCTGACGCTGCATTGCCCGCTGACCGACGCCACGCGCAACTTGATCGGCCAGCGCGAACTGGATCTGATGAAGCCCCACGCCTTCCTGATCAACACGGCGCGCGGTGGTCTCGTCGACGAACAAGCTCTGGCCGACACCCTGCGCCGCGGTCACCTGGGCGGCGCGGCGTTCGACGTGCTCAGTGTGGAGCCCCCCAGGGACGGCAACCCGTTGCTGGCCGGCGATATACCACGCTTCATCCTTACCCCGCACAGCGCCTGGGGCAGCCGCGAAGCCCGGCAACGCATCGTCGGCCAATTGAGCGAGAACGCCACCGGCTTCTTCGCCGGCGAGCCGCGCCGGGTGGTGGCGCCATGAGCCTGCATCTGGTCTGCGGTGACGGCGCCGCCGATGCCCTGCGCCGGGCCGTCGAGGCAGGCGTGTTGACCGAGAAGAGAATCCGCGTAATGCCGGACGACCTCGCGGTCGGCCCACTGAGTGATGTGGATAACCCGCCCTGCCAGCAACGCGCCGCGTTCTGGCATGAGCTGGGTGGCGAGGTCCTGCGGGAGCGGGAAATCGCCATCGAGATGGCCACCGAGGTGAACTGGCTGCACAGCCCCGACGTCGGTTCCGTCACGCTCTGGCACGGCGACAGCGCCAGCGAACAACTCTTACTGCGCCGCGTCTGCGCGCTGCTGCCAGCAAGCGTCATCCTGCGCAGCGTCGGTGCCGGCAGCGGCCAGTGCCGCAGCGAAGACCGCCACGCCATCGCCATGCTCAAACCCGAGGAGCTGGCCAACGCCCTGGCCGCCAGCCGCGAGCTGGACGCCGCCGAACGCCATGGCCTGGCGGCGGACTGGCAGCGTGCCCTGGCCGAAAGCGCCGAGCTACGCCTGTGGCTGGATGGCCAACTGAGCGGCGCCGGCTATACGCACATCGACCGCATCCTGCTGGACAGCGCCAGCGAGTCCTGGCGCCCGGTGCAATCGCTGATCGGCCCGACCATGGCTTACGTCGACGGCCTCTTCGTCAGCGACCTACTGGCCGCCTGGCGCCTGCGCGAACAAGTCGCGGCAGGAACGCTGGAGCTGCGTGGCGACGACTTCTGGAAGAACGCCGAGGTGCGGCTCGCCTAGGCTCCGCCGCGGCAGCCCTGCTAAACTCGCGCCCTTTTTTGTCAGGAGGCCGCATGTCCAACGCCCCCACCAGTGAAGTGCTGCTGCGCCAGATCGAGCGCTTCCAGGGCCGCGTCCTGCTCGCCGGCCTGCCCGCCGACGCTCTGCTCGGCGACCTGCCGCAGGCCCGGGGCTGGAGCTGGCACGCCGGCGACGCCCGCCAGTTGGAAAGCCGCTACCCGGGCCGCTGCCACTTCGGCGCCACGCCGCCCGAAGGCGCCTTCGACGCGGCCGTGCTGTTCCTGCCCAAATCCCGCGAACTGACCGACTACCTGCTGGCCGCACTGGCCAGTTGCGTACCGAACGGCGAGTTATACCTGGTCGGCGAGAAACGCGCCGGCGTCGAGCGCGCCAGCAAGCAGCTCGGCGAATTCGGCCGCGCCAGCAAGCTGGACAGCGCCCGCCACTGCCAGCTGTGGCACACGCACATCGATGGCGCACCGGCTACCCCCGATCTGCATGCCCTCGCCCAGCGCTACGAATTGCCACTGGCCGACGGCCCGCTGCAGGTCATCACCCTGCCCGGCGTGTTCAGCCACGGCCGTCTGGATCGCGGTAGCGCCCTGCTGCTGGAGCATCTGGACAAACTGCCAACCGGCCATCTGCTGGACTTCGGCTGCGGCGCCGGGGTGCTCGGCGCAACGCTCAAGCGACGTTATCCACAAAGCCGCCTGACCCTGCTGGACGTCGACGCCTTCGCCGTCGAGAGCAGCCGCCTCACCCTGGCCGCCAATGGCCTGGAAGGCGAAGTGATCGCCGGTGACGGCATCGACGCCGCACCGCAGGACCTCGCCGCCATCGTCAGCAACCCGCCCTTCCATCAGGGCGTGCACACCAGCTACGCCGCCACCGAGAACCTGCTGCGCCAGTCGGCACGCCACCTGGCGTCCGGCGGCGAACTACGCCTGGTGGCCAACAGCTTCCTGAAATACCCGCCGCTGATCGAACAGCACCTGGGCCCCTGCCGCACCCTGGCTGAGGCCGACGGTTTCCGTATCTACAGCGCCCGGCGCTGATCCCAGGCTCGCACTACACTCCACCGAGCCCGCCCGGATCGGCGCATCGCCGCTCGCCCTGAAATATCGAGGACACCCGTGAATCGCAGAATCAAAGATGACGTCGAACTGACCTTTGCCATGGGGCCGAAAGAGAAGCCGCATCACTTGAAGCGCTCTCTGAAACCGCGCCACCTGAACATGATCGCCATCGGCGGCTCCATCGGCACCGGGCTGTTCGTCGCCTCCGGCAGCACCATCGCCACGGCGGGTCCCGGCGGTGCGCTGCTGGCCTACGCGCTCATCGGGCTGATGGTGTTCTTCCTCATGACCAGCCTCGGCGAGCTGGCGGCGTACATTCCCGACTCCGGCTCGTTCTGCACCTATGGCAGCCGTTTCATCGACGATGGCTTCGGTTTCGCCATGGGCTGGAACTACTGGTACAACTGGGCGGTGACCATTGCAGCCGAGCTGGTGGCGGCACAGCTGGTGATGAAGTTCTGGTTCCCGGAGGTCTCGGGCATGTACTGGAGCGCCGGCTTCCTCGGCATCATGTTCATGCTCAACTTCTTCTCGGTGAAAGGCTTCGGCGAGAGCGAGTTCTGGTTCGCGCTGATCAAGGTGGTCGCCGTGGTGGTCTTCATCGGCATCGGCCTGGCCAGCATCATCGGCATCATGCACGGCATCGACAGCCCCGGCTTCAGCAACTTCACCACCGGTGACGCGCCCTTCGTCGGCGGCCTGCAGGCGATGATCGGGGTGGCGATGATCGCCGGCTTCTCGTTCCAGGGCACCGAGCTGATCGGTGTCGCCGCCGGTGAGTCGGAGAACCCGCAGAAGTCCATTCCCATCGCCATCCGCCAGGTGTTCTGGCGAATCCTGATGTTCTACATCCTGTCGATCTTCGTCATCGGCATGCTGATTCCCTACACCGATCCCAACCTGCTCAAGACCGACAGCAGCGACATCAGCACTTCGCCATTCACCCTGCTGTTCGAGCGCGCCGGTCTTGCCGCCGCGGCTGGCGTGATGAACGCGGTGATCCTCTCGGCGATCCTCTCCGCGGGCAACTCCGGCATGTACGCCTCGACCCGGATGCTCTACACCATGGCCACCCAGGGCAAGGCACCGCGCCTGTTCACCCAGGTGTCCGAAAGCGGCGTGCCGCGCTACGCCCTGTACGCCACCACGCTGATCGGCGCGCTGTGCTTCCTCACCAGCTTCATCGGCGACAAGACCGTCTACACCTGGCTGCTCAACGCCTCGGGCATGTGCGGCTTCATCGTCTGGCTGGGCATCGCGGTATCGCACTACCGCTTCCGCAAGGGCTTCGTCCTGCAGGGCGGCAACCTCAATGACCTGCCCTACCGCGCCAAGTGGTTCCCGTTCGGCCCGCTGTTCGCCTTCGTGCTCTGCCTGATCATCACCCTGGGGCAGAACTACCAGGCCTTCGTCGGCGAACACGTGGACTGGGCCGGCCTGGTCGCCACCTACATCACCATTCCGCTGTTCCTCGCGATCTGGCTGGGCTACCGCTTCAAGAACGGCACCCGCTTCATCCGCTACGAGGACATGGACATTCGCCCCACCCGCGATTGATCCGACGCGCAGGCTTGCCCAAGCCCAAGGACTTGGGCAGAATGCGCCCCGTCCTAGGGGAGTAGTCTCCCGCGAGCAACCGGCTCGCCCGGTACGCGTCAACACACTTGGTCCGCAGACCATGGCGCGTACGATCCAGGCCTGCAGCGTTCAGGCCGGGGTTTGACAAGACCTATGACACGAGCAACCTGACCCGGGGCGGGCAGGTGGCGCGTGTCATGGTGATTAGTCGACCCGCCCCTTAGGAAGTCTGATGGAATCCCTCTTCGTCCCAACCCTGATCGTTGCCCTCGCGGAAATCGGCGACAAGACGCAACTGCTCGCGCTCGTCCTCGCCGCGCGCTTCCGCAAGCCCTGGCCGATCATTGCCGGGATCATTGCCGCCACCCTGGCCAACCACTTCGCCGCCGGCGCCGTTGGCAGCTGGGTCGCCTCGTTCTTCTCGGAAAGCACGCTGAGCTGGGTACTGGCCGTGTGCTTCCTGGCGGTCGCTGGCTGGACCCTGATTCCGGACAAGCTGGATGACGACGAAGAAGGCTCGCTGAAGAAGTTCGGCCCCTTCCTGACCACCCTGATCGCCTTCTTCCTCGCCGAGATGGGCGACAAGACCCAGGTTGCCACCGTGATGCTGGCCGCGCAGTACCCGCACTTCTGGCTGGTGGTCATCGGCACCACGCTGGGCATGCTGATCGCCAACGTACCGGTAGTGCTGGCCGGCAACTTCGCCGCCGAGCGCCTGCCGCTGAACCTGATCCGTCGCCTGGCCGCTGCCGCCTTCGCCATCCTCGGCCTGGCTGCGGTGTACCACGCGCTGAAGCTCTCCGGGGTGTTCTGACCGGCCGCTTTTCGTCGGAAGGCTGGCGCGCCGGCCAATGCCTGTGTATCGCCCGCGATACACAGTGGCGTTTCCGCCTCCCACGACAAAGGATGTCGCCATGCCGGAAAAAGACCTGAAGAAGATCGCCCGCTACCACGTCGACCTCGCCTGGAACAAGGGACACCTGGCGCTGGTGGAGCAATTGCACAGCCCGGACTTCATCTACAAGAGCGCCTTCACCGCCCAGCCGCTGGACAGTACCGGCTACCGGGCGCTGGTGGAGGAGATCCGCAGTGGCATGGAGGACCTGGAGGTGGCCGTGGAGGAATGTATCCGCGAGGGCAACAAGGTCTTCACCTGGAGCACGCTGATGGGCTGCATCGTACGCCCGGTGCTGGGCTACCCGGCCAGCGACCGCATCGTCAGCATTTCGGCCATGGGCTTCTGGGTGTTCAACAGCCAGAGCCAGGTACAGGAACTGTGCACGCTGTTCGACATGGAGAGCTTCCGCGCACAGATGGGGCTGCCCAATCGGCCCTTTGCCGAGAAGGCGCTGCCCTGACAAGGAAAAGCCCGGCATCTGCCGGGCTTTTTTGTTCCTCGTTACCAATGCTGCTCTTGTAGGAGCGAGCTTGCTCGCGAACAGGGACTGCTCGGGGTTGTGCAGTTCGCGAGCAAGCTCGCTCCTACAGGGCCCTAGCCTTGGCTCAGAGGTAATCGTTGGCGTGGAACCAGGAAATCGCCCGCTCCAGCGTGTCTTCCAGCGGCACATGGGACTCGAAGCCCAGCTCCTCGCGCGCCTTGCGACCGTCGAGGAACTGCCCGCCGGCCATGACTTCGATGGCGGTGTCGTCCAGCAGCGGCATCTTGCCGGTCAGGCGGTAGCGCCAGCGGCCCAGTGTTGCCAGCGCGCGAGCACGGTGCAGCGGCATCGGCGTCGGCGTCGGCTTGCCCAGCAGCTTGGCGATGGTGGTGGTCAGCTCGCCCATTTCGATGTTGTGCCCGGTAAGCAGGTAACGCTCCCCTACCCGGCCACGCTCGAGCGCCGTGAGCAGACCGCGCCCGGCTTCGGATGCATCGATGACGTTCCGCCGGCCCGGCACGTAATGCAGCATCTCGTCGCGACCGATGGCGGTGATGAGGCGACCGGTGGTGGGGCCGATATCCAGCTCGCCCAGCACCATGCCGGGAATCCCGATCACTACCGGCAGCCCGCCGCGGGCCTGCTCGCGAGCCTGTTCATCCAGCGCCCACTTGCACATCACGTAGGCGCTCTTGCCGGTGGGCAGGCCTTCATAGAACAGCCCTTCATGCCCCGGCAGCCCCTGTGGGTGGCTGGGCATGGCGAATGCCGAGCCTACATAGAGAATGCGCGGCACTTTCGCCTGTAGGCAGGCGGCGTAGAAATGATTGGTCAGGTCCAGTGCGCTGGCGACTTCCTCCTGCCAGCGACGCGGGCGCACCGGGTAATAACCGGCGCTGAAGATCACCGCGTCCAGCCCGCTGAGCGCACGGGCCATGCCCTGGTGATCGAAGAGTTCGGCTACCCGGCACTCAGGCTCCAGGTAAGCCAGGCGCTGGATCTGCGACGAGGGTCGATGGATCAGCACCAACTGGTGGCCGGCCGCCTTGATCGCGCGGGCGGCATGGTGGCCCAGGAGCCCTGTGGCTCCGAGTACAGCGATTTTCACGGGTGCTCCCTGTTCACTGGGTAAAGCGGCGCAACCTTACGCCGCTCCTGGCCGTTCGAGAGAATCACGAACCACTGCTGCAAAACCAATGCTCAGCGGGTTTTGGCCTGCTCATAGAGCGGCATGACCTTCGGGATGGCGGCCTGCAGGTTGGCCATCCGTGTGCTGTCCGCCGGGTGAGTGCTGAGGATTTCCGGCGGAGCGTCGCCGCCGGCCTGGCCCATCTTCTGCCACAAGGTGATTGCGGCGTTGGGGTTATAGCCGGCTCGCGCCGCCAATTCCAGGCCGATGAGGTCGGCTTCGTTCTCGTTCTGCCGGCTGTTGGGCAACGTCATACTGTACTCGACCACCTGGTGCGCGAGGTCGACGCTGGTCTGTCCCAGGCCCAGCAACTGGCCGCCCAGGCCCAGGCCGACCTGTTCGGCGTAGGCGCGGGACATGGCTTCGCGGCCATGCTCGCGCAGGGCGTGGGCGATCTCGTGGCCCATCACCGCGGCGAGTTCGTCGTCGGTCAGCTTCAGCTTATCGATCAGCCCGGTGTAGACGATGATCTTGCCGCCCGGACCACAGTTGGCGTTGAGCTCGTCGCTCTGGATCACGTTGACTTCCCACTTCCACGACGGCGCGTCCGGGCGGAAGGCGCCGGTCTGCGGAATCAGGCGGTCGGCGATGGCCTTCACGCGCTTGGCGTCATTGCTGCTGGCATCCAGCTTGCCGGCCTGGGAGGCCTGGCTGAGGGTCTGCTGGTAGGACTGCGCATACATCTGGTCGACCTGCGCACTCGACAGCATGCTGAACATGGTCTGTTTGCGCTCCACGCCGACAACGCCACCGCTGGTGGTATTCACCTGCTGGCAAGCGGTCAGCATCAGCGCGGCGGCGAGGCCGGCGATACGGAAAACTCTGGGCATGTTGCTCTCCCGAAACAATGCAATCTCCCACGGACAGCGCGCATGGTAGGCCCACCCCCGATGCCCGGCAACTGGCAGGAAACAGCCGGCACAGCAGGGACTTAGGAAACCAGACCGGCTTATCGGAAGGCGCCATGGGCGACCTGTCGTGGCATTCGCGGGGCGGGGCGGCAAACCGGTGATCCGCACCCGTGCGACAGCCGCGGCGGACGCCCTTTGCATTCTGCCAATGCAGGTAGCGGGGCACTCAGCGCGACCGGATAATTTCAATTTGACATCACATGCTAGACCTCCCGGTCAGCGCCGACAATCCTGCGACAGGCGGCAACAGCCGCGTTACAAGCCATTACAACGGCCACCTAAGGAATTTCCCCGGTCCTGCCGATACAGATAGACAAGCAAGCCACTGGCGCATTCCGGGTACCCGTATGAAATTCAAGTCGATCCAGTTTTCCGTGGTTGCGCTGGCCGGTGCCAGCGTTCTGGCGGTGGTCGCCGCGCTGGTGCTGTACGCCCTGTTCGCCGGTTCGCGGACCCAGGCGCTGGTGCAGGAGCGCACTCAGGCGCTGCTCGAACAGGTGATCAACGAACGCCTGGTGGCCATTGCTCGCGGCCAGGTCGCGCAGATCCAGCGCGAACTGGAATACCCCCTGACCGTCGCCCGCGACCTCGCCAACACCAACGCCCTGCTCGACGAGACCGACGCCAATGGCCAGCCGCTGCTGGGCATCGGCCGTGCCGGCATGTCCAACCTGCTGCGCCAGACCGTGGCGCAGAACCCCAAGCTGCTCGACGCCTTCGCCGGCTGGGAACCCAACGCCTTCGCTGGCAACGACAGCCAGTACTCCGGCCTGCCCGGCTACGATGCCAGCGGCCGCTTCATGCCCTGGTGGTACCGCAAGGACGGCGGCCTGACCGTGGAAGCCATGGGCGACACCCTGGAAAGCCAGAAGATGCAGCCCACCGGCGTGCGCGAAGGCGAGTACTACCTGTGCCCGAAAGAGAAGCACCAGCCCTGCATCATCGACCCGGCGCCCTATGAAATGGGCGGCAAGATGGTGCTGATGTCCTCGTTCAACGCGCCGATCATGGTCAAGGGCCAGTTCAAGGGCACTGTCGGCGTGGACCTGTCGCTGGACTTCATCCAGGATCTGCTCAAGACCGCCGACAGCCAGCTCTACGACGGTGCCGGCGAGATGGCGCTGATCTCCACCAACGGCCGCCTGGTCGCCTACACCAAGGACCCGGCCAAGCTTGGCGAATCTGCCAGCAGCGTGCTGGACGCCAACGAAGTGGCCAACCTGGCCAAGCTCACCCTCGACCAGCCGCTGACCTCGATGGACAAGGAACATGGCCATATCGAGCTGTTCCTGCCCTTCACCATCGCCGACTCCGGCGCACGCTGGACCCTGATGCTGCAACTGCCGCAGGAAGCCGTGCTGGGTGACCTGAATAAGTTGCAGAGCGACCTGAAATCCCAGCGCGACAGCGACACCCTGGGCATGACCCTGGTCGGCCTGCTGATCGCCGCCATTGGTCTCGCCGTGATCTGGCTGGTCGGCCATGGCATTGCCCGCCCGCTGCGCCAACTGGTCGGCATGCTCGACGACATCGCCCAGGGCGAAGGCGACCTGACCCGCCGCCTGACCAGCGACCGCGCCGACGAACTGGGCTCCATCGCCAAGGGCTTCAACACCTTCCTGGTCAAACTGCAGGGCATGATTGGCCAGGTGGTGACCTCGGTGCAGCACGTCAGCGACTCTTCCGAGCACACTGCCGACATCGCCATCCGCACCAACCAGGGCGTGCAGAAGCAACTGGCGGAGATCGAACTGGTGGCTACCGCCGTCCACGAGATGACCGCCACCGCCCAGGACGTGGCGCGCAACGCCACCCACGCTGCGGAAGCGGCCAACCACGCCGACCAGGCAGCGCACCACGGCAAGCGCATCGTCGAGAGCAGCTCCACGGCGATCCAGGCGCTGGCCAGCGAGATCGGCCGCGCGGTGGGCGTGGTGCAGTCACTGGCCCGCGACAGCGAGAACATCAATGCGATCCTGGTAGCCATCCGTGGCATCGCCGAGCAGACCAACCTGCTGGCGCTCAACGCCGCCATCGAGGCCGCCCGTGCTGGCGAACAAGGCCGTGGCTTCGCGGTGGTCGCCGACGAGGTGCGCAACCTGGCGCAGAAGACCCAGCAGGCCACTGAGGAAATCCAGTCGATGATCCAGCAACTGCAGAACGGCACCCGCGAAGTGGTGCAGGTGATGCAGCAGAGCCAGGACAAGACCGAAGACAGCGTGCGCCATGCTGGCGAAGCGGCCCAGGCGCTGGAGTCGATTACCCAGGCGGTGTCGGTGATCAATGACATGAACACCCAGATCGCCAGCGCCGCCGAAGAACAGAGCGCGGTAGCCGAGGACATCAACCGCAACGTCAGCAATATCGGCATGGTCGCCAACCAGGTGGCCGGCGGCGCCGACGAAGCCTCCCAGGCCAGCGCCGAGCTGACCAAGCTGGCCGAGCAGCAACGCAGGCTGGTGAATCAGTTCAAGGTGTAAGCGATATCGGCGGGATGCTTCCTGCTCCTGTAGGAGCGAGCTTGCTCGCGAACCACCCCCGCAGCAGGGGGCTCCCTCTCCCCTGCCCCCTCCCTGAAGGGAGAGGGAGCTGCCCGTGCCGGCTGATACCTAGGTTACGTCCTGCACCGAACGGTCCCCTCTCCCGCTTGCGGGAGAGGGTTAGGGAGAGGGGCTCTTGATCCTGCAGGAGCAGGGACAGATCAGCGTCACGCCGGCGTCAGGCACTCCGGCCCGTTGCAAGTCGGATCATTGATGAAGTTCGCCAGCGCCTGCTCGCGCAGGCGTGCCTGGGGCAATTGCAGCAGCTCCAGCAACCGCGCCGTCGGCGTCTGGTTCGACAGCCACTGCGCCTGCTCGGCAACATCGAGAATCAGCGGACGACGCATGCCGCCCGCTTCCTGGGTCAGCATCGCCACACTGTAATAGGTGTGGCCTTCCACCGGATAAGCCTCCCACACCCCCGCAAAGCAGATCAGCCCGCCGCCGGAAACCCAGTGCGGCCGCTTGCGCACGCCACGCCATTCGTAGAATCCGTTGGCCGGCAGCAGGCAGCGGCGCTGGGCAAAGGCGTCACGGAACATCGGCTGCTCGGCGATGGTTTCGACGCGTGCATGGGCGGGAGTGCGCGACAGGTCCTTCAGCCAGGCCGGCGTCAGGCCCCAGCGTGCGAGGTCGGCACTACGCACGCCGTTCTCCTCGCGCAACATCAGCACGCGCGCGCCGGGCGCGACGCTCCATTGCGGCTGCAGGTCGGCGGGGAAGCCGGCGCTGTCGGCAAGCTCGCGGTTCCAGCGGAACAGGGCGTAGCGGCTGGTCATCGGGACTCGTTGAAGGGATTCAGCAAAGCAGGACGCCCGGGCCACCTTCGTGATCGTCGGCGGGCCCCGGCAGGGGTTGCGCGACATTGTACGCGGCGATCAGCTCACGCGCCCGCTCAGCCACCTCATCCTCCACCCACAGGTGCAGCAGTCCCATGCCCGGCAGCTCGCCGATGCCGCCAACCAGGTGGCGTCCGCCCAGGTGCGACGAAATGCCTTCATTGGCCAGCATGCCGCTCAACAGTTCGGCTTCGATCAGGTCGGCAGGTGCGTAGATTCGCTGCATCAATCGTCCTCGCGCTGGACTTCCAGGGACCATTCCACCCCATCGGTGTGGAGCTGGAACAGGATCGGCCGGCAACACACCGGGCAATCTTCATAGTAGCTCTGGTCGCCCCCGGAGAGGTCGAGCACGGCCTCGGCCGGCTCGCCACAATAAGGGCAGGAATAGGCCTGACTTTCGAGCATCGCTGGTTCCCCCGTGACTTCCGTTTATAATCGCGCGGTCTTTTTGGGTGCCCGCCTGGCCGGTGAGTCGGCGGCATACCCTTGCGGACCGTCTACTTCGCGGTTCCGACCCGTGACACCCCCAGAATTCATAGAGAGCATGATGGGCGAGTTCGAAGCCATCCGACCGTACAACGACGCCGAAGTCCCGGCTGTCCTGCAGCGCCTGCTGAGCGATGACGCCTTCCTCGGCGCGCTGGCGCGTTACCGTTTCCCGCGTCTGTCCGGTCCGTTCGGCTGGCTGCTCAGACCTCTTATAGCCCATCGGCTGGCCCGCGAAGTCACCGGCATCCGCAGTGTCGTCGCGCTGCAGGACAAGTTCGAGCCCTACGTCGACCGGACCATCGAGCACGCCACCGACGGCGTTACCTATTCGGGCGTCGAACGCCTGAAGTCCGGCCGCGCCTACCTGTTCATCGCCAACCACCGCGACATCGTGATGGACCCGGCCTTCTGCAACTACGCGATCTTCCACGCGAAATTGCCGACGCCGCGCATCGCCATCGGCGACAACCTGCTGCAGAAACCTTTCGTCAGCGACCTGATGCGCCTGAACAAGAGCTTCATCGTGCACCGCTCCATCAGCGGTCGCCGCGAGAAGCTGGCGGCGTACCAGAACCTCTCGGCCTACATCAATCACTCGATCTGCCAGGACGTCCAGTCGATCTGGATTGCCCAGGCCGAGGGCCGCGCCAAGGACGGTGACGACCGTACCGATTCGGCGATCCTCAAGATGTTCCACATGAGCCGCAAGGACGAGCCGTTCGCCGAGGTGATCCGCCAGCTGCACCTGATCCCGGTGTCGATCAGCTACGAATACGACCCCTGCGATGCCGCCAAGGCCCGCGAACTGTTCACCCGCGCGACCACCGGCGAGTACAGGAAGGCGCCGGGCGAGGACGACCGCAGCATCGTGCAGGGCATTACCGGCTACAAGGGCCGGGTGCACATCAACTTCGGCGAGGAGATCACCGGCGACTTTGCCGACGCCAAGCAGCTCGCCGCCGAGCTGGACCGGCAGATCCTCGGCAACTACCGGTTGTTCCCGGTGCACTACCTCGCCTACGAGGCCTCCGAGCTGCGCGACGCCGCACTGAACGTGCCGCGCGCCGAGACCCTGTTCAAGGCAGAGGAACTGCAGCGTGCGCGCACCGAATGGGAGCGTCGCCTGGGCGAATGCCCCGCGGAGCAGCGCGGCCACCTGATCCTGCAGTATGCCAACCCGGTACTGAACCAGTACCGGCTCAAGTAGCAGGCATGAAAAAAGGCGCCCTCGGGCGCCTTTTTTCTTCTCGTCGGTTACTGGCCGAGCTGCGTGCTGTACCAGCTCACCGCCATGGCCAGGGCCATGCAGGCGAAACCGAAACGGTAGAAGAAGCGGTTCATCCGCGCTGTCGGCTCGACGCTGTCCAGCGGCACCGGCGCGATTTCGCTCTCGGCAGCCAGGCGCGCCAGGGCGAGACGCTCGCGGCGGCGGGTCGCCAGCAGCAGCCAGCCTCCGGCCAGGGCGAAGAACAGGGCCAGGTCGTTCACGATACGACCGGGATGGGCCTGGAAAAGACTCCAGAGCGCCTGCAGCGACATCACAACCTCCGCTTCAGAACTGCACGCCAACGACTTCGAAGCAAAGCGGGGGTCAGTCTGGACGAACGGGCATGGCCCGTCATGGATGAGAAACAATCGACGCGCATTTTATCCGCTGGCCCCGCTTCGCAGCCAGCGCGTAACGCTTATTTACGACGAGCGTAAAAGTTATCGAGAAATGGTCTAAGACCTCTCCCGCGCCCTGGCACGTTGCTGGCTTTACGAATTCTGCAAACCCGGTCTTTCGCCAAGGAGATTCGCCATGCTCGACATCGTCCCCCACGAAAATGCCTACCTGATCGAACACCTGGAAGAAATCGAAGCCGTGGTCGTCGAACTCTCGTTCAACGTCCAGGACGACCACTGGCTGGTCTACACCCAGGCCTGCGGCCACGAGCACCTGGACCTGCCGGAAGCCGACGAGCGCATGCGCTTGGTCGAGGTCGACCCGTACCACCAGGCCGCCTGATTACCGCGCTTGAGGCGGACATGAAAAAGCCCGGCATTGGCCGGGCTTTTTCATGTCCGCACGGATCGATCAGCGCTGGTTCAGCGTCTGGCCGATGGTCGGGTCCTTGAACACACGGGTCAGCGCATCGCTGAGCACTTCGCTCACCAGCTTGGTGTTGGTCGCCTGGTTGGGCGCCATGCCGAAACGCTGGTTGGTCGAAGCGCCGTAGCGGCCGCTGTAACGGCGGCTACCGCTCTGCACGTCGGCGCGGAAGGTGGCGCCGATGTCGGCCTCGGTGACGTACATGCCTTCCTTGGGCGACTGGTACTTCAGCTCGGCCAGGGTCAGGGTCAGTTGCGGCGCGTTGTAGGCGTTGGCCGACGGGGTGAAGCCCAGCAGGCGCACGGCGGTCTCAGCCTGCAGTTGCAGCTTGGGGATCACGTCTTCGCTGCGCACGGTCAGCTGGCTGGTTTCCGAATACAGGCCGCCACGGGTACCCAGCGCGGTGCTCGGGCGACCGTCGACGACTTTAACTACCACCGGCTGGCCCTGGCCAACGGCGGCGACCGGCCCCTTGAATTCGGGCGTCGGGTTGAGTTGTTGCGGGCTGAGGGCGCAGCCGGTCAAGGTCAGGCTGGCGGCAGCGATAAAGCCGAGCAACAGGCGAGGCAGCATGCTCATCTCTCCATGGGGTAAGCGATGGCCGGCAGTATACCGGCGGGCAGCGCGGTCAGATAGCGCTTGGCCATTGGACGCGGAACCCGTTCTCAGGGTTCCCTGGCCACGCGTCGATCGGCCGCCTTGACCCACCCGGAGGCGAGACGCACCGGGACGGGGCACAATTGGCAAATCAAGGGGTACACACTAGGAAAAAAGTCTAAGGTGCAGAGCTTTTTTTTGTGTTTCGCCGTTATAATCGCCCCCCGATTATAAGGACGCCTCCTGGTCGGGCCCCGCACGATGCCGACACACCGTGTCTCGCCTCTGCCACCCCTCAAAGAGAGTCGCCACTCGCCTCGGTCACTGGCCGTCGCGCTTTGTACGTTCGTTGCGCAGAACTTGGCAAGGATGCAGCCGCCCCCTCCGCACGGAGACCGGACCGGCCCGCGACGACGATCCCCTTTGAGCTTCACGCCTCCAAAAGAGCGTGATCGAAGGTTTTTCACTACTTCACGAGAGTGTGGCGAGCAATGAAGAGTTTTGCGTTGGTAGCACCATTGACGTCTGACCCCGCAGCACTGAATCGCTTTTTCGGCACCGGAAGCCGCGCATAAGCGCCACTCCCCGATGCACTTGCGGATGACTTGTCCGTCCGTGGATTGCCGAGAAGGTGCGCATTCCCCTCCTCCGATCCCGGCCCGAGACATTCGCGAAAGGTCCTTTGACCTGAGAAGAATTCGGACAATGGTTTTGCGCAGTGGGCGCGAAACCTCTGTCACAACTGGCTGCTGATAGTTTTGGAGACGCGTTAATGGCGCAGAACGAAATCGAATCGATGGACGTGCTGCTGGTCGGCGCCGGCATCATGAGCGCAACCCTGGCTGTCCTGCTCAAGGAAGTCGATCCGGGCGTGAAGCTCGAGATCGTCGAACTGCAGGAATCCGGAGCCATCGAGAGTTCCAACCCGTGGAACAACGCCGGCACCGGTCACGCCGGCCTCTGCGAGCTGAACTACACCCCGCAGGCCGCCGACGGCTCGATCGACATCAAGAAGGCGGTGAACATCAACGCCCAGTTCGAGGTGTCCAAGCAGTTCTGGGCCTACCTGACCGGGAAGGACGCCTTCGGCGCACCGCGCAACTTCATCAACCCCGTTCCGCACATGAGCTTCGTGCGTGGCAAGGACATTCCGTTCCTGAAGAAGCGCCATGAGCTGCTCAGCCAGCACCATGCCTTCACCTCGATGGAATACACCGAGGACCGCGCAAAGATCGCCGACTGGGCCCCGCTGACCATTCCTGGCCGCCCGGCTGACGAACAGGTCGCGATGACCCGCGTGGAAAGCGGCACCGACGTCAACTTCGGCGCCCTGACCAACCAGCTGCTGGGCTATCTCTCCAGCCGCGAAGGCAGCGAAGTCCGCTACTTCCAGAAGGTCGTCGGCCTCGAGCGCTCCGGCGATGGCTGGCTGGTGGACATCAAGAACACCCAGACCGGCGACTCGCGCAAGGTCAAGGCGAAGTTCGTCTTCCTCGGCGCCGGCGGCGGCGCGCTGCCGCTGCTGCAGATGTCCGGTATCCCGGAAAGCAAGGGCTTCGGCGGCTTCCCGGTGAGCGGCCAGTGGCTGCGTTGCGACAATCCGGAAGTGGTCAAGCACCACCAGGCCAAGGTCTACAGCCAGGCCGAAGTGGGCGCCCCGCCGATGTCCGTGCCGCACCTGGACACCCGCGTGGTCGAGGGCAAGACCTCCCTGCTGTTCGGCCCCTACGCCGGCTTCTCCACCAAGTTCCTGCGCCACGGTTCGTTCCTCGACCTGCCGCTCTCGGTGCGCACCAGCAACCTGCTGCCGATGCTCGCCGTGGCCCGCGACAACATGGACCTCACCCGCTACCTGGTGAAGGAAGTCATGCAGTCGATGGACCAGCGTATCGAAGCCCTGCGCAAGTTCTACCCGGAACTGAATCCGGCCGACTGGCGCCTCGAAACCGCAGGCCAGCGCGTGCAGATCATCAAGAAGGATCCGAAGAAAGGCGGCATCCTGCAGTTCGGCACCGAACTGGTGGCGGCTCAGGACGGCAGCATCGCCGCCCTGCTGGGCGCCTCGCCGGGCGCTTCGGTCACCGTGTCGATCATGCTGGGCCTGCTGGAGCGCTGCTTCCCCGAGCGCTACAAGTCGGCCGAGTGGACCGCGAAGCTCAAGGAGATCTTCCCGGCCCGCGAGAAGCAACTGGAAACCGACGCCGCGGTATACCGTGAAGTCAACCAGATGACCGCCGACCGTCTGCAGATCGTCGCCGCGTCCTGAGTTTTGCGCTCATGAAAAAGCCCGCCTTCCGGCGGGCTTTTTCGTTTCTGCTTCAGTTTCAGCGAAAGGCTCAGTGGCAGCTGACCATCCACCCCACACCGAAGCGATCGGTGAGCATGCCGAAACGCTGCGCCCAGAAGGTCTTCTCCAGCGGCATTTCCACCCGCCCCTCCTCCGCCAGGGCGGCGAACGCCTGCTCCGCCGCCACCACGCTGCGCAGTGTCAGGTGCAGGGAGAAGCCGTTGAAAGCGGTGTTGTGCTCACCGCGACCATCGGACAGGAACACCTCCGTCTCGCCAATCTGCAGGCTGGCGTGCATCACCTTGTCCAGCCAGCCATCGGGCACCGGCGAAGGTCCCGGCGCCTCCTCGAAGCGCATCAGCGCGCCCAGTTGGGCGCCCACGGCGTGTTGGTAGAAGGCAATGGCCTCATCGGCGCGACCATGGAAAAACAGATAGGGCTGTACTTGCACGGCTTCGTCCTCGCCTTGTCGTTATCGCTCTGAGGGGAAGTCTAGGCGGGGATTTTGGAGCAGTGCCCTGAGCGGCCTCAAAAGCCTCTCTGCGGGCTATGTTCGCGAGCAAGCTCGCTCCTACAAAAGCCTCTTGCTCCCAGGTCTGGGCGAGCCCGCTTTCAGTAGGAGCGAGCTTGCTCGCGAACCGCCCAAACGAAAAAGCCTCCACAAGGCGGGCTCTTCAGCACATCGATGCGATCAGCCGCGGGCGGCCTTGATCACTTCGATGTAGGGCTCGGCCTGGCGCTGGTCCTGGATCAGGGCAACGAAGTCCTTGCCCTGGGCATCCTTGGCGGACAGGTCGTAACCGGCTTCGACGAAGAAACCAACGAAGCGCTCGAAGTCGTCGATGCGCAGGCCACGGTAGGCCTTGACCAGCTTGTGCAGGGACGCCGGGGTGTCGTCGGCCGGTTCCACGTCGAGGAACAGCTTGATGGCGTCGTCGTTGATCTCTTCGCCAATCACCTGCTTCTTGTCTTTACGCATCGCTCGCTTCTCTCTACGGCTGTCTCGGGAATCGCGGCCCGCATCGGTTCAGGCCGGGCACCACGGGTCGGGCAGTTTAACCCTGCGCCGTGCGCGGCTCAACGCGCACGCACCGCGCCGGTGTGCAGGTCGGCCCAGATATGGCCATTGCCGTAGGTCAGGAACTGTACATAGACAGTGCCGTTGCGCAGCAGATCGAGCAGTTGTGGATAAGCCGCCTGCGGGTAATACAGGCTGAGCACGCGGGTCTTCTCGTCGTAGGCCGGCTTCTTCAGACTCTTGCCCTCGGCATCGAAGCTGATCACCACCTGGCTGATCTGCGCGCCCTTGTTCAGCGGCTTGCCCTTGAGGCGCAGCAGCGACGGCGTGGTGATCGGGATGGGCTGCTGGTTCGACTGGCGCTGGTTGCCCAGCACCACGCTGTATTCGGTGACCTGCAGCAGTTGCTGCTGCTCCGGCTCGCCCTGGCGCAATCCGGCATCATCCGGCGGCAGGAACTGGCTGTGCATCGGCGCGGCAATGGCTGCACCAGCAAGACCGAGGGGAATGCAGAACAGCAGCGCCAGCACGGCGCCCGGCATGCGAACGGACATCATCACCTCCGGGGGACAGGGCCCGGCACTCTAGCACGCACGCCGAGCGCCACGACAGGCGCGCATGGCGAGTGCGCTGATACATTGATAGTCTTCGACACAACTCACTCCTTGCATCGACGAAAGCCGATCCAGCCATGCTGCACAATGTCTCCGACCTCGACCTACGCCTGCTGCGCATCTTCGCCTGCGTGGTGCGCTGCGGCGGCTTCTCCGCCGCCCAGGGCGAACTGGGCATGGGCCAGTCGACCATCAGCACGCACATCGCCAGCCTGGAGACACGCCTGGGTTATCGCCTGTGCGAGCGCGGCAAGAGCGGCTTTCGCCTGACCGAGAAAGGCGAGCGGGTGCTGGACTACGCGCAGAACCTGTTCGCTGCGCTGGGAGACTTCCGCGATCAGGTGCAATCCCTGGCTGGCCGATTGGTCGGCGAGCTGCACCTGGGCCTGGCCGACAACATCGCCACCCTGCCCGACGCCCGCATCCACCAGACCCTGGCGCGGTTCAACCGCCGCGACCAGGACGTGCGCCTGCATTTCCTCATAGAGTCCTCCAGCGAACTGGAGCGGCTGGTGCTCAATGGCCGCCTGCACCTGGCCATCGCCTGCTTCAGCCGGCGTCTGCCGAACCTGCGCTACGAGCCGCTGTACCACGAACGCGTAGCGGTGTTCTGTGGGCACGAGCATCCGCTATTCGACAAGGACGTGCGCGACGCCGCCGAACTGGAAAGCTGCAACTGGATTCAACACGGTTACGCCGTGGCGGACGTGCAACTGCCGGCCGACCCGCAACGCAGCACGGCCTTCGCCCAGCACATGGAAGCAGTGCTCCACGCCGTGCGCGCGGGCACGCACCTGGGCTACCTGCCAACCCACTACGCCGAGCGCTGGGTGGAACAGGGTGAGATGCGCGCGCTGCTTCCGGACAGCCTCGGCTACGGCATCACCCACAGCCTGGTGGTGCGCGACGAGCCAGGGCATAACGAAGCGCTCCAGGCGCTGGTCGAAGACCTATGCCTGGAGCACGGGGTGACGCCGATCAGCGCGGCGCGGTGATGTGCTTGATGTCGAAGAACGCCGACAGCCCCCACGGGCCCAGTTCGCGACCGATGCCGCTGCGCTTGCCGCCGCCCCAGGAAGTCTGCGGGAACACCACTTGCGGCGAGTTCAGCCAGACGTTGCCAGCTTCCAGGTTCTCGGCGACGCGCTGAGCGCGCTCGAGGTCGGCGCTGCACACGGTGGCGGCCAAGGCGAAATCGCTGTCGTTGGCCTGACGCAGGGCGTCGGCTTCGTCGCTGAAGGTGCGTACGCACAGTACCGGGCCGAAGATTTCCTCACGCCACAGGCGGCTGTCCGCCGGCACGTCGGTGTACACGGTCGGCCGGATGAACCAGCCCTCGGCTGCAGCGCCGCCCGTCAGGCAGGCCAGGCCTTCGTCACGGGCCACGGCGAAGTAGTCGAGCACCTTGCGGTACTGCGCTTCGCTGGTCATCGGGCCCATGTCGGTTTCACCGAGCAACGAGTCGCCCACGCGCAGGCCTTCCACCGCCACCTGCAGCTTCGCCAGCAACGGCTCGGCGATGGATTCCTGCACCAGCAGGCGCGACGTGGCGGAGCACATCTGCCCGGCGTTCCAGTAGACGCCGGCGATGATCCACTGCACGGCTTCATCCAGGTCGCAGTCCTCGAACACCAGGATCGGCGACTTGCCGCCCAGCTCCAGGCCCACCGGCAGAGTACGCGACGCCGCGGCTTCCATGACCTTGCGGCCGACGACGTTGCTGCCGGTGAAGGACAGCTTGGCGATGCCCGGATGGCTGCACAGCGCAGCGCCGGCATCGGCCAGGCCCGGCACCAGGTTCAGCACGCCGGCCGGCAAGCCGATGGCGTCGGCGATCTCGCCCAGTACCAGTTCGATCAGCGGGGTGATCTCCGAGGGCTTGAGCACCACCGTGCATCCGGCCGCCAGGGCCGGCGCGACTTTCCAGGCGCTGGTCACCAGCGGGAAGTTCCACGGCACGATCAGGCCGACCACGCCGATGGGCTCGAAGCGGGTCTGCGAGCGGTAGCCGGCGTCCGGCAGGGCCACTTCGGCGTTCTGTCGGGCATCCAGTTGGGCGGCCAGTTCGGCGTAGTAAGCGAAGGTGGCAATGGCGTCGCCGATATCGATTTCGGCTTCCAGACGCGGCTTGCCGCTGGCCTGCATCTGCAGGGTAATCAGCGCTTCGCTGCGTGCTTCGAGCTGTTCGGCGAAAGCGCGCAGGTAGCCGGCACGTTCAGCCGCAGTGGTCAGACGCCAGTCGGCAAAGGCACGCTTGGCGGCAGCGACGGCGCGCTCCACGTCGGACACACCGGCGCAGGCGACTTCCGGCAGCGCTTCACGGGTAGCGGGAGCGATCGGGCGCAGGACGGCGCCACTGTCGGCAGCCTGCCATTGGCCATCAATATAAAGGAGACGGGACATGCGAACCTCGGACGGTTGTCTGGTGAGGTGCGCAGGATAGGCGGGGCATGCATCGGCAAAAATGCGAGTCAACCCATGCATGCATCGATTCTGGCAGATGTATCAGACAGAGCTGTAGGAGCGAGCTTGCTCGCGAATCGCGGCACGCCAAATCTCCCCATCGTTGTCGTGATGTTCGCGAGCAAGCTCGCTCCTACAAAAAGCAGGCACCTCAGGCGAAGTGGGAACGCATCCAGGCCAGGTACTCGGCGGCGCCCGGCTCGCCTTCGCGCGGCGCCCATTGCCCGCGCTCGTCCTCGCCCAGCGGCACGAACGGTCCGGCCTTGGCTTCGAACATGATGCTGTCCGGCTCCAGCGCCACGATGGCGTGGAAGGTGCCTGGCGGCAGGTCCGCGCCAACGCACTCGCCGCCCGCGCGCAGAACGCGGGTGGTCACCAGCTCGCCGCTGGCCGAAAAGATCAGCAGCCCCAGCGCGCCCTTCACCACCAGCAGGCTCTCGGCCTTGTCCGGATGGCGATGACAATGCGGCGGGATGTAGCTGTCGGGCTGCAGCGCGTTGAGCAGGCGATGGCAGGGCTCGGTCTGCTCATGGAAATTGTGGTTCTGCCGGCGCCGGGGGCTGGCGGCGGCACGGGCCGCAACCTCGTCGAACAGCGCACTGTCGAGGAAACGCGGCCCGTTCATCTTCAGAGCCCTTTGACGGCGAAGATGCCGGCGGCGTTGCGCCAGTAGCCCTTGTAGTCCATGCCGTAGCCGAAGATGTAGCGGTCGATGCAGGACAGCCCCACGTAGTCGGCCTTCAGGTCCGGGCGGGCCTTGCGGTCGTGGTCCTTGTCGATCAGCACGGCAGTGTGCACGCGCTTGGCGCCGGCATGCTTGCAGAAGTCCATGATCGCCGAGAGGGTGTGCCCTTCGTCGAGGATGTCGTCGATGATCAGCACTTCGCGGTCGATGAAGGAGATTTCCGGCTTGGCCTTCCAGAACAGCTCGCCACCGGTGGTCTCGTTGCGGTAACGGGTCGCATGCAGGTAGGAGGCTTCCAGCGGGAAATTCAGCAGCGGGAGCAGCTTGCCGGAGAAGATCAGGCCACCGTTCATCACGCAGAACACCACCGGGTTGGTGTCGGCCAGCGAGCCGTTGATGGCCTCGGCCACACGGGCGATGGCGGCCTCTACCTCGGCGTTGGTGTACAGGCAGTCGGCTTCGGCCATGACTTGGCGGATGTGCGCGAGATCGACGGACATGGGGGTTCTCCCGTGAAAAAGTGCGCAAAGGTACCTATCGGCGTGCCACGGAGCAAGGGTCAGCGGACGAATGTCGCCGACAATCGTGGCCCAAGGTAGCTAGGATGCATTACGCTACCGCAATTTTTTTGCCAGCCCGTCCGGAGAACCCGTCCATGCCCGTCCTCGAGATTCGCCATCCCCTGATCCGCCACAAGATCGGACTGATGCGCCGTCACGATATCAGTACCAAGAACTTCCGCGAGCTGGCCCAGGAAGTGGGCGCCCTGCTGACCTACGAGGCGACCAAGGACCTGCCCCTGGAGAACTACGAGATCGAAGGCTGGGCTGGCCCGGTGCAGGTCGAGAAGATCGCTGGCAAGAAGATCACCGTGGTGCCGATCCTGCGTGCCGGTATCGGCATGCTCGACGGCGTGCTCACCTTGATCCCGGGCGCCAAGGTCAGCGCCGTCGGCGTCGCGCGCAACGAGGAAACCCTCGAAGCGCATACCTACCTGGAAAAGCTCGCGCCGGACATCGCCGAGCGCCGCTCGCTGATCATCGACCCGATGCTGGCCACCGGCGGCTCCATGGTCGCCACCATCAACCTGCTAAAGAAGGCCGGCAGCAAGGACATCCGCGCCATGGTACTGGTGGCAGCGCCGGAAGGGATCAAGGCAGTCAATGATGCGCATCCGGACGTGCTCATCTATACCGCCTCCATCGACCAGTGCCTGAATGAGAACGGCTACATCATGCCGGGCCTGGGCGATGCCGGTGACAAGATCTTCGGCACCAAGCAGAAGGAAACCTGATTCATGGCCGATGAATTCAACGAACCTCTGTGGCGTCAGATCATTTCTGGCGCGCAGATGCTTTTCGTAGCCTTCGGCGCGCTGGTGCTGATGCCGCTGATCACGGGCCTGGACCCGAACGTTGCACTGTTCACCGCCGGCTTCGGCACCCTGATGTTCCAGCTCGTCACCGGCCGCCAGGTACCGGTGTTCCTGGCGTCGAGCTTCGCCTTCATCACCCCGATCATCCTTGCCAAAGGCCAGTTCGGCCTGGCGGCAACCATGGGCGGCGTGGTGGCGGCGGGCTTCGTCTACACCTTCCTGGGCCTGGCGGTGAGGATCAAGGGCACCGGGTTCATCGACCGCCTGCTGCCGCCGGTGGTGATCGGCCCCGTGATCATCTCCATCGGCCTGGCCATGGCGCCGATCGCCGCCAACATGGCGATGGGCAAGGCCGGTGACGGTACCGAGCTGATCCCCTACAAGACCGCCATGTTCATCTCCATGCCGGCACTGCTGACCACGCTGATCGTTGCGGTGTTCGGCAAGGGCATGCTGCGCCTGGTACCGATCATCGCCGGTGTGCTGGTGGGCTACGGCCTGGCGTTCGCCTTCGGCGTCGTCGATGTCGCCAAGATTGTCGCCGCGCCCTGGCTGGAGCTGCCGAAGTTCACCGCGCCGGAATTCAACTGGCAGGCGATCCTGTTCATCGTCCCGGTGGCGCTGGCTCCGGCCATCGAGCACATCGGTGGCGTCATTGCCGTGGGCGGCGTGACCGGCAAGAACTACCTGAAGACACCGGGCCTGCACCGCACCCTGCTGGGCGACGGCATCGCCACCTCCACCGCCGGCCTGTTCGGCGGGCCCCCGAACACGACCTACGCGGAAGTGACCGGCGCGGTGATGCTGACCAAGAACTACAACCCGAAGATCATGACCTGGGCGGCGATTTTCGCCATCAGCCTGGCCTTCGTCGGCAAGTTCGGCGCCATCCTGCAGAGTATTCCGGTGCCGGTCATGGGGGGCATCCTCTGCCTGCTGTTCGGCACCATCGCCTCGGTGGGCATGAACACCCTGATCCGCCACAAGGTTGATCTGTCCCAGGCGCGCAACCTGTGCATCGTTTCGGTCACCCTGGTGTTCGGCATCGGCGGCGTGCTGATCGGCACCGGCACCGGCCCGGACGATTTCGGCCTGAAGGGCATCGCCCTGTGCGCCATCGTCGCCATCCTGCTCAACCTCATCCTGCCGGGTGAGGAAGGTTGGGAGAACAAGGCGCTGGAACAAGGCGCCGACGAGAAGCCCGCCGAGTGAGGCAGCGGCGCCGCCCGACGGCGGCGCCCTACCCACGAAAAGTTGGGCGAACGCCACATGCCGATCACGGTCCACTCAGCATGACAGTTCGATTCCCACAGGAGGCTCTGGTTATCCGCTTCGCCTCGCCCTCGCCTTTCCAGTCACCGAAGGTGCGCCCGTGAGCCGCGCCGCGTGGCTGCTGCTTGGTCTGATCGGCGCCTCGCTGATCCCCCTGGCTCTGGGCGGCCGGGAGATGCTCGACCACGTCCTGGCCTTCCCCCTCGACAAGCTGCTGATCATGTTCGGCATGATCTGCCTGTGCTGGCTGATCAACGCGCAAAAACTGCGCGTGCTGCTCAACGGCCGCGCCGGCGAGATCGGCAAGGCGCGCTCGGTGGGCATCATCATGGCCTCGGAGTTCGCCTTCTACGCCACGCCCGGCGGTACCGGCGGGCCGCTGACCCTGATGGCCCTGTTGGCCCGCCACGGCATGCGCCCCGCGCACAGTAGCGCGATTTTCGCCGTGGACCAGTTGAGCGACCTGCTGTTCTTCCTCTGCGCGCTGGCGGCGGTGCTGGTCTGGGCGCTGTCCCACAGCGTCAGCCCGAACCTGGAGACGTCGCTGATCACCAGCGGCGTGCTGCTGGGCGGAATCTTCTTCGGGGTGGTGCTGCTGGCGCGCTTTCAGCGCAGGGTGATCAGGGCCAACGGCCGGCTGTTCAGACGCCTGGGGATGAAACCGCGCACGCGCCTGCACTGGGCACGCAAATGCCTGCACTTCCGCGACACACTGGTGAGCTGCCTGCGCCAGCCCAAGCGCCGCCTGCTGCTGATCTTCTTCTTCACCTGCTGCCACTGGATCCTGCGCTTCTCGGTGCTCTACATCACCTTGAAGGCGCTGGGGGTGGACCTGCACTGGGCCTGGGCCTTCCTGATCCAGCTGCTGTCGCTGGCGGCGGGCCTCGCCACGCTGCTGCCCGGCGGCGCCGGCGGCACCGAGCTGACCAGCGCCGCGCTGCTCGCCCCGCTGGTGGGCAAGTCCACGGCGGCCGCGGCCATCCTGATCTGGCGCGTGGTGACCTACTACTTCTACCTGGTGATGGGCGCGCCGGTGTTCGCCCTGATGGCGGGCCGGCCGCTGCTGCGCAAGCTCATGGGGCTGCGGGAAAGCGCCTGAGGATCAGTCGCTGGTGGGCTTGTCTTCGTTCTGCTCAGGATTGAGCGAATCCCAGAGCTCGGCGGCGCCGGGAAACTCGGTGCCGTCCTCGTCGCTCAACGCGTCGGGATCGTAGCGGCTGGTACAGCCTTCGCCCAGGGTGGGCGGCGGGGTGGCGGTGCCGGGGTTCTTCGGGTCGCTCATGGCGGCATCTCCTTCAAGCGCAGCGCCCGCCGCCAAGTCTGGCGACGGGAGCATGCGGAGTACCCAGTGTAGCGAACGAGCCGGGGTGGATCAGTCGAACACCACGGTCTTGTTGTCGTGCACCAGCACGCGGTCTTCC
The DNA here is from genome assembly GCF_057444315.1 of Pseudomonas sp. PVC-3-1. Taxonomy (NCBI): domain Bacteria; kingdom Pseudomonadati; phylum Pseudomonadota; class Gammaproteobacteria; order Pseudomonadales; family Pseudomonadaceae; genus Pseudomonas; species Pseudomonas sp. PVC-3-1. Next base: position 2,170,256 of record NZ_CM172023.1, on the reverse strand, counting down.
AGGTGGTAGCGCAGGCCGCGGGCCAGCACCAGCTTCTCCACGTCCTTGCCCAGGCGCACCAGGTCTTCGATGTTATCGCGGTGACTGATGCGCACCACGTCCTGCTCGATGATCGGGCCGGCGTCCAGTTCTTCGGTCACGTAGTGACAGGTCGCACCGATCAGCTTCACACCGCGCAGCGAAGCCTGATGGTATGGCTTGGCGCCGACGAAGGACGGCAGGAAGCTGTGGTGGATGTTGATCACCTGGTGGCGATACTTCTGGCACAAGTCCGGCGGCAGGATTTGCATGTAGCGCGCCAGCACCACGTTGTCGGCCTGGTGTTCGTCGATCAGGCGCGACACCTGCTCGAAGGCCGGCTGCTTGTTCTTCGGGTCCACCGGAACGTGGAAGTACGGAATACCGTGCCATTCCACCATGCTGCGCAGGTCATCGTGGTTGGCAATCACGCAGGGGATTTCGCAGTCCAGCTCGCTGCTGTGCCAGCGGTGCAGCAGGTCGGCCAGGCAGTGCGACTCGCGGCTCGCCATCAGCACGACGCGCTTCTTCACCGAGGAGTCGGTGATACGCCACTCCATGGAGAACTCGCGGGCAATCGGAGCGAAAGCCTGGCGGAAACCGTCGATATCGAACGGCAGCGAGTCGGCACGAATCTCATGCCGCATGAAGAACCAGCCGTTGTCGTTGTCGGAATGGTGACTGGCCTCGGTGATCCAGCCGTTGTAAGTGGCCAGGAAATTACTCACCTTGGCGACGATGCCAACCCCGTCGGGGCAGGCGATCACCAGTCGGAAAGTGCGCATGGGTGTACTCCAGATACATCGCGAAGGCCGCCATTCTAGCGGCTGCGGGGGAAAAGATCAGCCATTGCCGCGGTACGCCGACGAGAGCCAGTTCGGTGCATTGCGAGTGCATCGATTAATTACCGGCGAATAAATTATTTAAATAAGTCGACAATTACCGACAAAACTTTTCCCAAGCATTTACTTGCACAACTTCGCTGACTATTATGTCTGCTACAAACTATCCGCCACCGCTGGACCCAGAACAAGGTACCCAACATGTCGCTGATCAACGAGTACCGCGCTACCGAAGAAGCCATCAAGGAACTTCAGGAGCGCCTGAAATCCCTGGAGCAGGACGACAAGCTGAAGAAAGAGCTTGAGTTCGAAGAGAAACTTCGCGCGCTGATGGCCAGCTATGGCAAGTCCCTGCGTGATGTCATCGCCCTGCTTGATCCGGACGCGAAGCTGAGCAAATCGCCGCGCACCGCAAAAGCTACCGTGAGCAAGCGCGCTCGCAAGGTCAAGCAATACAAGAACCCGCACACTGGCGAAGTCATCGAAACCAAGGGCGGCAACCACAAGACCCTCAAGGAGTGGAAAGCCAAGTGGGGCGCCGAGGCCGTTGAAGGCTGGGCCACACTGCTGGGCTAAGCCTTGCACGGATGAAAAACGCCAGCCTTGCGCTGGCGTTTTTTATTGCCCGCAGAAAAGTGTGAAGCGCTACAGGCTATAGCGCGCGCGCAACACCTGCGCATACTTATCCCACTCTTGCAGTACCAAACGACCGGCCGGCGTGGCATTGAGCAGCTGTTCGCTCATTGCCGCAGCAAAGTTGTCCAGAGTATTGGGCGCGCCGCACTCGGCCTGACTCAGGCGCGCGCGGCAGAAGTCCTGCCATTGTTGCTGTTCCGTGGCACTCAAAGTTTCCGGGAAATTGCGTGCACGATAACGGAAGAGAAGTTCGGGAAGTCGCGCATCGTCGAACGGCCATTGTTCTTTCGCCAGCCGCGTCGGATCAGCCTGACGCACCTGCTCGCACAATCGGCGATCACGGTCTCCGATAAATCCGTCATACAACTGCTGCTCCGGATCTTCACTGCCAGCGAAACTTTCCTCGGCATACAAGGGCGCGAGTTTGTCCTGCCAGCTCGCTTTCGCCTCGGTCAGCATCCGGGCCGCCGCCAGGCAGGCGTCGAGGTCCAGGCCGATGCGTTCGCGATCCTGCGAGCGCAGCACGGACAGCGGCGCCACCACCGGGCATTTGTTGATGTGCAGCAGCTTCAGCGGAACCGGCAGCTCGCCCTCGGCCAGTTCGTCACGACGCGTGTAGAGGCGCTTGCGCAGGGTTTCCGCATCCAGCTCCAGCAACGGCGAAACATCGGCGCCCAGGTCACAGACGATCAACGCGTTGCGGTTACGCGGATGCCAGCCCAGCGGCAGCACCACGGACAGATAGTGCCGCGCACCGGAGAACATGCCGGAGATGTGCACCATCGGCTGCAGTACACGTACCTGGTCCAGCACGCCCTGCTTGCCGCGCAGGCGATAGAGGTAATCGTAGAGTTTGGGCTGGCGGTCTCGCACCAGTCGCGCCAGGGCGATGGTGGCGCGCACGTCGGACAGCGCATCGTGGGCCTGCCCATGATCGATACCGTTGGCCGCGGTCAGGCGCTCCAACTTGAGGCTGACGACGCCGTCCTGTTCGGGCCAGACGATGCCTTCGGGCCGCAGGGCGTAGGCGGTGCGCACCATGTCGATCAGGTCCCAGCGGCTGTTACCGCCCTGCCACTCGCGCGCGTAGGGGTCGAAGAAGTTGCGGTACAGGCTGTAGCGCGTCACCTCGTCATCGAAGCGCAGGCTGTTGTAACCCGCGACACAAGTGCCCGGCTGCGCCAGTTCGGCGTGCAGGCGAGTCATGAACTCGGCCTCGCCCAGACCGCGCTCTTCCAGGCGATCCGGCGTGATACCGGTGACCAGGCAGGCAGCCGGGTGCGGAAGGATATCGTCGCTGGGGCGGCAATAGAGGTTCAGCGATTCGCCGATCTCGTTGAGGTCCTCGTCCGTGCGAATGCCGGCCACCTGCAGCGGACGGTCACGGCGCGGGTCGATGCCGGTGGTTTCGTAGTCGTACCAGAAGATGCTGGCGTTCATTGTTTTTCCTTGCCTGCAAGCGAGTGCGTCGCAGTCTAACAGTGCGGCCGGCCACACTTCCAAAACGCCTCGCTGGCACCTCGCCAGCCCCCACCTTTATGATGGACGTCGCAAGGACACCCCATTGGAAAGGACTTTCCTCATGCAAGACATCGCTGCACAAAATCCCTACAGCGCTCCGCTGAGCAACCTCGAACCGGGCGCAGCCCAGGGCGCCGTGCCCTCCGTCGCCGAGGCACTGAGCCGCGGCTACAACTTCAGCATCAACGAATTGCTGGGCGAGTCCTGGCGCCGCACGAAAGGCACCAAGGGCCTGATCATCGGCGGCTTCGTGGTCTTCTATGCGGCAATCTTCGCCCTCGTCAATGTGCTCAGCCTGTTCCTCACCGTGGTCGGTGTCGCCGGGATTGCCGGCATGGGCCTGCTCGGTGACAGCGAAGCCGCCGGCGGCATGGCGGTCGGCGCGCTGGTCGCGTTCTTCATCGGCTCCATTGTCCTGAGCTTCATCGCCACGGCCGTTTGCTACCCCCTGCTGGCAGGCGTGAACATGCTCGGCATCCGCCGCGCGGCCGATCAGCCGTTGCGCTTCAACGAGGTCTTCAGCCACTTCGGCCGCACCTTCCAGGTGGTGGTCTGCGTGCTGCTGAGCACCATCATGATCTTCATCGGCTACTTCCTCTTCGTGCTGCCGGGCATCTACCTGAGCATCGCCTACATGCTCGCCATCCCGTTGGTGGTCGAGCGCGGCCTGTCGCCCTGGGCGGCAATGGAGGTCTCACGCAAGGCCATTACCCAGCACTGGTTCAAGGTCTTCGGCCTGCTGCTGGTGTTCGGCCTGCTGTTCATGCTCAGCACCCTGACCCTGGGTATCGCGCTGATCTGGGTGATGCCGTGGCTGATCGTCGCCATCGGTGTGCTCTACCGCATCATTTTCGGCGTACTGCCCGTCAACGCGTGACGACGCCCCGGAGGCGGCCAAGTGCGCCGCCTTCAGCAAGTGGTAGTACAGAAATTTCCGCGAATTATTAAAGAAGCGTTCCTACGACCGGCATTAGCCTGCCCCGTCAAACTCCGGCGCCCAACACAACGCCTGTGGAGCATTCAAATGAGCACCGATAGTTCTCCCAACCCCTTCGCGCCACCCGCCAGTGTCCTGCAGGACCCGATTGCCAGCGGCACCGTGCCGAGCATCGAGGACGCCCTGGCCCGCGGCTACGACTTCTCCATCACGGACCTGATCAAGGAGGCCTGGCAGCGCGTCAGCGGTGCCAAGGGCCTGATCTTCGTCGGCTTCATCATCTACATGGTGGTGGTCCAGGCCATCAGCTTCGTGCTGGGCCTGATCCTCGGCGTGGGCTACGCAGCATCCGGCGCCGAACCCAGCGGCACCGCGGTCGTCCTGCAGATGGTCGTCGGCATCCTCGCCGGCACGGTGGGCTATCCCTTCATGGCCGGCATCAACATGCTCGGTATTCGCCGCGCCGCCGACCAGCCGATCTCCTTCAACGAGATGTTCAGCCACTTCGGCCAGTTCGTGCCGCTGCTGATCACCGGTCTGCTGATGACCGTGCTGATCTACATTGGCTTGTTGCTGCTGGTACTGCCGGGTATCTACCTGAGCATGGCCTACATCCTGGCGATCCCGCTGGTGGTGGAGCGCAAGCTGAGCCCCTGGCAGGCGCTGGAAGCCTCGCGCAAAGCCATTTCCCAGCACTGGTTCAAGGTTTTCGGCCTGTTCCTGGTGCTCGGCCTGATCATGCTGGTCAGCATGATCCCACTGGGCATCGGCGTGATCTGGACGCTGCCGCTGATGGTCATCAGCGTCGGTGTGCTGTATCGCACCATTTTTGGCGTATTGCCGCCGGCCAACTGATCAAATCAGCCTGTGCCCGCCAGCGCGGTTGCCTCGCCGCACCGCGCTGGCTAGCATCTGGCACCTACGTTATCGACAGCGGTTTCCCTTGAGCCCAGCAGACCTTTCGTTCCCAGCGTCCTCCCACGCGCCCGTCCTGGATACCCGCTACCACGTGGAGACCCCGGAAGGCATCGACCTGCTGCTGCGTCCCGCCGGCGTTGTTCCCCGCGCCCTCGCCTACCTGATCGACCTGGGCATCCGCGTTCTGCTGATGGTGGCGCTGTTCATGCTGCTGGCTTTCCTGGGCGAACTGGGCACCGGGCTGGGGCTGATCCTGACCTTCATCATGACCTGGTGGTACATGGTGCTGTTCGAGGTGCTCAACCAGGGTCGCTCGCCCGGCAAGCAGATGATGGGCCTGCGGGTGGTGCACGACGATGGCACGCCGATCGGCTGGTCAGCGTCGCTGCTGCGCAACCTGCTGCGCTTTGCCGATATCCTGCCGTTCGCCTACACGCTCGGGCTGCTCAGTTGCCTGTCCAATTCCGGGTTCAAGCGCCTGGGAGATCTGGCCGCCGGCACCCTGGTGATCTATCGCGATCCACCGCCGAGCCGCCCGCAGGTGCCGGAGACCACGCCCGAGCTCGCCCCGTGGCCCTTGAGCCTGGAAGAACAACGCGCCCTGATGAGCTTCGCCGAACGCGGCACGCAACTTTCGGCCGCGCGCAGAGAGGAGCTGGCCGGCATCCTTGCGCAACCACTGGGCATCACGCCGGAACAGGCGGAGGCACGCCTGAACCGCATCGCCAGCGGCCTGCTCGGCAACGGGACGGCCCATCCATGAAGCAGGCCTTCTTTGAACAACGCCACCAGGGCAGCTGGAAGCGCTTCGCCAAGCGCCTGGAGCAACTGGAAAACGGCAAGCGCCAGGAACCGAGCGAGAAGCCCGAGGAGTTTGCCGCCGATTACCGACGCATCTGCCAGCAGCTTGCCCTGGCCCAGGAGCGCGGCTACAGCAGCCACCTGATCGACCAGTTGCAGCAACTCGCCATGCGCGGCCACCAGCAGTTCTACCGTCACCGTAGCCACCTGGGCGCCCGCATCCTCGGGTTCCTGGTCGCCGGCTTCCCGCGCCTGGTGCGCGAGGAATGGCGCTGCATCGCCATCGCCAGCCTGCTGTTCTACGGCAGCCTGATGCTGATGGGCGTACTGGTCTACCACTTCCCCGACCTGGTCTACAGCGTCATGGCGCCGGAACGGGTTTCCGAGATGGAATCGATGTACTCGCCGGACACCACGCGCCTGGGGCCCATGAGCACGCGCGACGCTGGCGATGACTGGCAGATGTTCGGCCACTACATCATGAACAACATCGGCATCGCCTTTCAGACCTTCGCCAGCGGCCTGCTTTTCTGCGTCGGCACCCTGTTCTTCCTGCTGTTCAACGGCGTGGTGATCGGCACGGTAGCCGGCCACCTGACCCAGGTCGGCTACATCGAGACCTTCTGGTCCTTCGTCATCGGTCACGGCGCCTTCGAACTGACTGCCATCACCTTCGCCGGTGCCGCTGGCCTCAAGCTCGGCTGGGCGCTGCTCTCCCCCGGCCGCCTGAGCCGCCTGGAAGCCCTGCGCCAAGCCGCCAGCCGCGCCGTGCAGCTGATCGGCGGGGTGATCTTGATGCTGCTGATCGCCGCCTTCGTCGAGGGCTACTGGTCGTCCATGACGCAGTTCTCGGCGACCGTGAAGTACATTGTCGGCGCCTGCCTGTGGCTGCTGGTGGGCGGCTATTTCCTGTTTGCCGGACGGGGTCGTCATGCGCCTGACTGATGCCAGCGTCGCCATCCGTCCGCGCAGTGCCTGGGAGGCGCTGGACCTGGGCATCCTGCTCGCGCGGCGCCACGCTGGCGTGCTGATGGCCAGCTGGGCGATCGTCACCCTGCCGGTGTTCGTGCTGCTTTCCGTGCTGCTGTGGAACTACTCCAGCTGGGCAGTGCTGATCTTCTGGTGGCTCAAGCCCGCCTTCGAACGCCTGCCGCTGTACATCCTGTCGCGCTCGCTGTTCGGCGATACGCCGACGCTCAAGGAAGCACTGCGGGCCTTTCCCGGCCTGCTCAAGTCGCAATTGCTGCCCAGCCTGCTCTGGCGCCGCCTTAGCCCGACGCGCAGCTTCGACCTGCCGGTACTGCAACTCGAAGGGCTCAAGGGCCAGGCGCGCAGCCAGCGCCTGGTGGTGCTCGGCCAGCGCAATGCCGGCGGCGCTACCTGGCTGACCATCGTCGGCATGCATTTCGAACTGGCACTCTGGCTGGGATTTTCCGCGCTGATGTACCTGATGCTGCCGCAGCAGTGGGTGGACGACTGGAAATGGCAGTCGCTGATCAGCGTGGCGCAGGGCGACTGGGCGTGGCTGGAGCACGTCAGCAACCTGATCTACGCGCTGCTGCTGATCGTCTGGGAGCCGGTGTACGTCGCCTGCGGCTTCACCCTCTACCTCAACCGCCGCACCGAGCTGGAAGCCTGGGACATCGAGCTGGTGTTCCGCCGCCTGCGCCAGCGCCTGATCGGCAGCGCCTACGCCCTGCTGCTGGTCGTGGCCGGCGCCCTCGCGTTGCTGCCGGCCAATGACGCGCTGGCAGCCGGCGCCACAACGCCCAGTGGCGTCAGCCACAGTTGCCCGCTGCCCGACCAGAACCCCGACGGCCCACAGGGCGCGCGGCTCACCCAACAGAAACTCAACAGCGAAGACTCGCGCAGCGCTGCGGAAAAAATCCTCACCGCGCCGCCCTTCAAGAACAGCGAGAAGGTCACCCGCTGGCGTCTGCATGAAGACAGGAAAGACCCGAAGCAGGCCGACCCGGACGAGGCCAAGCGGCTGAAGAGCTTCTTCGAGGCACTGGAAAACTGGAAGGCCTTCAAGTTCGCCGCGCAAGGCATCGAAGTGCTGCTCTGGGGGATTCTGTTCACCGTCATCGCCCTGGTCATCTGGCGCTACCGCGAATGGCTGCGACTGTTCGTCGGGCGCATCGGCCTGCCGCAGGCGCCGCGCCGCGAAGCCCCCAGCGTGCTGTTCGGGCTCGATCTGGCGCCGGAAACCCTGCCCAGCGACGTCGCCAGCGAAGCCGAACGCCTGTGGGACGAACAGCCCCGCGCCGCGCTCGGCCTGCTCTACCGCGCCCTGCTCAGCCGCCTGCTGCATGACTTCCGCGTGCCGCTGCGCGAATCGACCACCGAAGGCGAAGTCCTGGTGCGCGTAGCCGACCTCAATGACCCGCCGCTGGATAACTTCGCCCGCAGCCTGACCCAGCAGTGGCAGGCGCTCGCCTATGGCCATCGCGCGCCACATGCTGAACTCAAGCAGCAGCTGTGCAGCGAATGGCGCCACCTGTTCGGCAACGAGGTGCGGGCATGAAGCGCGGCAACCTCGCCCTGCTGGTGGTGCTCGTCCTGCTGGTGTTCGGCGGTATCGGCTATTACCTGTATCGCAACCTCGAGCCCTACACCGAGACGGTCGAGCACGGCGCCTCGCCCGAAGCCCGCGCCAATCCCTATCTCGCTGCGGAAATGTACCTGCGCGGCCGCGGCATCCGCGTCACCACCGCCCGCGGCATGGAGGTGCTGGACCAGCTGCCGAGCAAGGGCCAGACCCTGATCCTGCTGGGCACCCGCGAGAACGTCACGCCGCCCCAGAACGCCCGCCTGCTGGCCTGGGCCAACCGCGGCGGCCACCTCATCGTCACCGCCGAAAGCCTGTGGGACGAAGACGAAGGCAAGAGCGGCGACGCGCTGCTGGATCAACTGGGCGTGCAGCAATTCCTCACCTCCGATCTGAAGGACAAGGAGGATGAGAAATCCGCGCCGGCCGACGAGAAATCGGCAGATGCGTCCCAAGAGCAGGCGCAGGACGACACTGCCAAACCGGAAGTGGAAGAAGAACACCCGGACCAGGCCTCCAGCGCCAGCGACAACGTCGCCGCAGAGGCCGATCCCTACCCGGACCTGACCAAGCTCTACCTGGAAAACGAGAAGGCCCCGGCCTACTTCGGTTTCGACACCGACTACCACCTGTTCGACTCGAAGAACCTAGCCTACGCCTGGGCCAACAGCGCCGACGCCACCCATCTGTTGCAACTGCAGCAGGGCCAGGGGCTGATCACCGTGCTCACCGACAACTGGATCTGGCAGAACGCCGAGCTCGATTCCTACGACAACGCCTGGCTGCTGTGGTACCTGACCCAGGACAGCGCCGTCACCCTGGTCTATCGCGCCGATGGCACCAGCCTGATTACCCTGCTGATGCGCTATTTCCCGCAGGCGCTGCTGGCCGCCGTCCTGCTGCTGGTGCTGGTGCTCTGGCGCAACGGCCTGCGCCAGGGCCCGCTGCAACCCAACCCAGACCGCAGCCGCCGGCAACTGGAGGAACACCTGCGCGCCGGCGCCGACTTCACCCTCCGCCAGCGCGGCCAGCTCGCCCTGCTGCAGGGGCTGCAACGTGACGTGATGCGCCGGGCGCGGCAGCGCCAGCCCGGCTTCGACCGCCTGCCGGTCGCCGAACAATGGCAAGCTCTGGGCCGCATGACGCGCATGTCGGCCAGCGCCATCAGCCAGGCCATGCGCCCCTATCCGCAACAGCGCATGGCCGTCGCCGAATTCACCCGCCAGGTCGCGCACCTGCAAAGCCTCAGGAATGCCCTATGAGCGAACAGACGCCTGAACCGTCCAGCACCACCGCCCCCAATGCCGCCGCCCAGCGCCAGCGCGCCAGCCAGCTGGCCCAGGCGCTGCGCCACGAATTGCAGAAGGCCCTGATCGGCCAGCAGGCCGTGATCGACGACGTGCTCACCGCCCTGCTTGCCGGCGGCCACGTGCTCATCGAAGGCGTTCCCGGCCTGGGCAAGACGCTGCTGGTGCGCGCCCTCGCCCGCTGCTTCGACGGGGGCTTCGCGCGCATCCAGTTCACCCCCGACCTGATGCCCAGCGACGTCACCGGCCACGCCGTGTACGACCTGGCCACCGAGCAGTTCAAGCTGCGCAAGGGCCCGGTGTTCACCCACCTGCTGCTGGCCGACGAGATCAACCGTGCACCGGCCAAAACCCAGGCCGCGTTGCTGGAAGTGATGCAGGAGCGCCAGGTCACTCTCGAAGGCCGCGCCTTGCCGGTGCCACAACCGTTCATGGTGCTGGCCACGCAGAACCCCATCGAGCAGGAAGGCACCTACCCGCTGCCCGAAGCCGAACTCGACCGCTTCATGCTCAAGCTGCGCATCGACTATCCGCTGGAGGCCGAGGAACAGACCCTGGTGCGCCAGGTCACCCGCTCGGCGCGCAGCGACATGCTCGACGTGGCGCCGATGCGCGCCCTGCTCAAGGACAAGGACGTGCTGGCCCTGCAGAAGATCGCCGCCGACCTGCCCATCGATGACCAGGTGCTCGACTATGCCGTGCGCATCGCCCGCACCACCCGCAACTGGCCGGGCCTGGCGCTGGGCGCAGGTCCCCGCGCGTCCATCGCCCTGGTGCGTTGCGCCCGTGCCCGTGCCCTGCTGCGCAGCGGCGACTTCGTGATTCCGGACGATGTCAAAGGCAGCGCCCTGGCCGTGCTGCGCCACCGTGTGCGCCTGTCGCCGGAGCTGGAGATCGAAGGTCTGTCGGTGGACCAGGTGCTGCAACAGCTGCTCGACCAGGTACCGGCGCCGCGCGTATGAAGCCATCGCGCGCGCTCCTCGCGCTGCTCGCAGTCCTGCTGTCGATTGCCATCGCCCTGGGCGCGGCCGAGGCGCTGGACTCGGGCTCGGCGCTGCTCGGCCGTCTCTGGTGGGGCGCGCTCTGTGCGCTGGTCCTGCTGGCCCTGGCCGATGCCCTCTGGCTGCGCCGCACGCCATCGCCCGAGCTGCGGCGCCAGCTCAGCGGCAACCTGCCACTGGGCCGCTGGAGCGAAGTGCGTCTGCAATTCCATCACCGCTACGCCCAGTCGCAACGCGTCACCGTGTTCGACCACCTGCCCGCCGGCATGGAGTTCGAATATTTGCCGCAGACCGTGGAGCTGCACCCAGGCGAGCAGACCGAGCTGGGGTATCGCGTGCGCCCGCTGTCCCGTGGGCACTTCGTCTTCCAGCGCTGCGAAATCGAGCTGTCCAGCCCGTTGCGCCTGTGGAAGGGCCGCCGCTACCTGGAGCAGCGCGACGAAACCCGCGTCTACCCGGACTTCGCCCGCCTGTATGGCGCCGAACTGATGGCCGTTGACCACTGGCTCAACCGCATCGGCGTACGCGCCGGGCAACGTCGTGGTCTCGGGCTGGACTTCCACCAGCTGCGCGAATTCCGCGACGGCGACACCCTGCGGCAGATCGACTGGAAGGCCACAGCGCGCAAGCGCACGCCCATCGCCCGCGAATACCAGGACGAGCGCGACCAGCAGATCCTCTTCCTGCTCGACTGCGGTCGGCGCATGCGTAGCCATGACGGCGATCTCTCGCACTTCGACCACGCCCTCAACGCCAGCCTGCTGCTGGCCTACGTCGCCCTGCGCCAGGGCGACGCCGTGGGCCTGATGACCTTCGCCGGCGACCAACCGCGCCACCTGCCGCCGGCCAAGGGCAGCGCCCAGCTCACCGCTCTGCTCAACAGCGTCTACGACCTGCGCAGCAGCCAGCGCCCGGCGGACTTCCCAGCCGCCGTGCAGGCGGTGCTGACGCGCCAGCGCCGCCGCGCGCTGGTGGTGATCGTGACCAACCTGCGCGACGAGGATGACGAAGAACTGGTGGCCGCGGTGAAACGCCTCGGGCGCCAGCACCGCGTGCTGGTCGCGAGCCTGCGCGAGGAGGTGCTGGACCGCCTGCGGCAGGCACCGGTGGAGGGCTTCGAGGAAGCGCTGGCGTACTGCGGCGCGGTGGATTACCTGAACGCCCGCGCGGGCCTGCACGAGAAGCTGGCGGCCCATGGCGTGCCGGTGCTCGACACGCGGCCGAGCCAGCTGGGGCCGGAACTGATCAGCCGTTATCTAGGCTGGAAGAAAGCTGGCGCGCTGTAGAGCCTGTCCGTAATCGGCCTGCGCTACCCGCAATGCGCTCGGCGAGATTCTGAACAGGTTCTATCCGAGCGCCACAACCGGACGCCAACTCCCTGGCGCCCCACACCGTGCAGATCGGTCAGCGCGTCCTGCGCTTCAGACCGACTCCACCTGCCGGCGAAAACTGAAATAACGGCGCAGCGCATCGACCAGCTCGACGTACTCCATCGGCGGCGACACCAGGCTGAAGCCGGAATCGTAGTTGCCTGGATTGACGTCCTCGCGGCACCACTGGCAGGTGGCGGCGAACTCGATCAGTTGCAGCTTGCCGTCATGGCCGGGGATCTTCAGGCGCATTTCGAAGCGGCCACCCACCAGCATCGGCAACTGGCTGATCAGCAGCAGCCCATCCAGCGACACGTTGCCCAGGTAGCCCATCGGTTTGTCGGTGATGCTGTTGAACACCTTCAGGTAGTAGGGCAGCTGATGGCGCTCGATATGTCGTTGATGACGCATAATGGCGTTTCGCTATGAAATATCGTCCAGTATGACGATGCCGCCCCGGCAGGGCCAGTCCTAACGACAACCTTCCGCCAGCCGTGCGCTAAGCGCCTGACGAGCGGCGTCGAGCTGTGCATCGCTGTAGTAAGTCCTTTCACCACTGCTGTCCTGCGAGAAGTAACGCCCGCCATGACTGAGCGATTCCAGATCATGGCGCCACTTCTCGCACTGCTGGTCCAGCTTGGCCTGCTGCTCCGCCGCCTGGCTCTGGGCGGCAGCGCTTTCATCTCGACGCGCGTCGTAGAAGCGGCGGGTACGTTCTTCCCGCTCGCGGGTCGCCGCGTCACGCTCGACGACCTGCGGCTTGACCTCGACACGTTGCGCCCCGGGCGGTGGTGTTTCGCTGAAGTGCACCTTTCCCTGAGCGTCGGTCCAGCGGTAGATGTCCGCCGAAGCCAGCAGGGGGAAACACCAGGCGCAGAGCCACAGGGCGCGCATTCGTACCTCCTTGCATGAAGCACTCAAGAGATTAGCCAGCTATGGGCGGCGCTCAAGTCGGCCCGCGACCGTCGGTCAGGCGTCGGTCAAGGTGCGGGCGGATCGAGACGCAGATCGTTGGGCAGGCGGCCATTCAAACGCAGCGTTTCCAGGCGTGCCTTGGCCCGGTAAGCATACTCACTGGTGGGATAGCGAGCGACGATGAACTGGTAGGTCTGCGCTGCGTCGACGTAGAACTTCTCGCGCTCCAGGCACTGGCCGCGCAGCATGGAGATTTCCGGCTGGATCCACGGCCGCGCGCGGGCCTTGCGCTCGGTCTCCGAGAGCTCCAACTGCACACGCTGGCAGTCGCCGTTCTTGTACGCGCGGTAGGCATTGTTCAGGTGATAGTTCATCGACCAACTGGTGCAGCCGGTAACACTCAGCGCCAGCAGCGCGAGGAAAAGGGTTCGCATGGGCATATCCTCCGTTGGGAAGTGTATCGGCCCGTCTTGGCCGTACTGTAGCCCGCCACTAGACTCACGTGGACTTCGCCCCGGCGCAAAGGAGCTGCCATGCGTTTCGCCTACGTTCTGCCGTTCGCCGTGCTGCTGCCCTGGCTTGCCGCCTGCGCCCCGACCACGCCGTTGTTCGTTGCCCAGATCACCACCGGCGAAGTGGCCGAGTACAAGCAACTCAAGAACAAACGCATGACCGCCGCCGTGGAGGAAGAAGGCGACCTGCTCACCTACAGCGCCCAGGCCATCCGCGATGGCAAGAGCAGCGAGGCCGAGCAGCTCTACCTCACCGGCTACGACAACACCCGCTACGGCCCGGAGGTGCGCGCCATTGCGCTGTACCAGATCGGCCTGATCTACATGAGCCGCTACAACGACCAGCGCGACGATCAGAAGGCGATGGACTACTTCCAGCGCATCGACCGCGAATTCCCCGGCACCAAGGCTGCCGAACACGCCGACGCCCGCGAACTGGTCATCCGCCAGCGCGCCAAGGAGCCGGTGCAGAAGTCCGCCAAGCAGTTGCTGGCCGACTGGCAGCCACAGTACAACCTGGACCTGAACAAGCCGACCCTCGACCCCGACATGACCCTGCTGTCGCGCCGCGCCGTGCTCAAGGGCCGCGTGGACGAAGCCGCACAGCTCTACCTGCTGGGCGCCAACGATCCGGCCATCCCGGCGGACATCCGCGAAAAGGCGCTGTACCAGCTGGGACTGATGTACATGGCGCCGGACAACCCGCACCCGGACCGCGAGAAGGCCATCGCCTACCTGCGCCGCCAGATCGCCGAATTCCCCAATGGCGAACTGGCCGAGAAAGGCGCCCGTCACCTGGACCGCGCGCTGAACCAGACCTCGCCGCGCAGCTGACGGCCAAACCCGCGCGCACCGCTGAGCCACGTCAAGGCGCGTGGCCGGCGCCAGTGTCTACGCTTGCTCTGCAATGAGCACAGAGCGCGCGAGGACTCCGCCATGAAGCTGCAGCACCTGCTCGTCATCATCGACCCGACCCGCAACGACCAGCCCGCCCTGACCCGCGCCCGCTGGATCGCCCAGCGCTGCGGCGCGCGCCTGGAGCTGCTGGCCTGCGAGTACAACCCGGCGCTGGACAACGCCCTGCTGCTGGAACGCGGCGACCTCGACACCGCCCAGCGCAACCTGCTGGACGAGCGCCTGGCCTGGCTTCAGCAACTGGCTGCTCCGCTACGCGAGGCCGGTATCGACGTGCACTGCCAGGTACGCTGGGGCAAATCCCTGCACCACCAGGTCGTGCTCCATTGCGAACAGTCCGCGCCCGACCTGGTACTCAAGTCCGCGCATCACCACAATCTGCTCAAGCGCCTGTTCCTCACCAACAACGACTGGCAACTGATTCGCCATTGCCCGCAGCCACTGTGGCTGGTGCAGCACGGCGAATGGGCCGGGAAGAACCTGTGCGCCGCCGTCGATCCGCTGCACGCCGGCGATACCCCGGCCGCTCTGGACCATCGGCTGATCACGGTGGCGCGCGAGCTGGGACAGCGCCTGCACCTGGATGACCATTATCTGCACGCCTACATGGCACTGCCGCACACCCTGGCCTTCAACGCGGAACTGCTGGCCGACTACGATAACTACGTGCTGCGTACCGAAGCGCATCACCGCAAAGCCTTCGACGCCCTGCTGGCTGGTTATCCACAGATCGACCGCGCACGTACTCATCTGGGCCAGGGCTTCGCCGAGGAAGTAATCCCCAGCTATGTGAAGGAGCACGGCATCGACCTGCTGCTGATGGGCGCTGTCGCCCGCGGACAGCTCGACAACGCACTGATCGGTCAGACCGCCGAGCGGGTCTTCGAGGACGTCGAATGTGATCTGCTGGTGATCAGGCCGGGCCCCTGATAGAGCGACCTGAAAGAGTCACCTGAAAGAGAGTAAGATGGCGCCCTGGCCGCTCCGGACCCGCTCCGGCGGCGGCCTGACCGCTGCTTTCCCCTAGGAGTCCCGCATGTCCCTTCGCCGCACCAAGATCGTCGCCACCCTCGGCCCAGCCAGTAATTCCCCCGAAGTCCTGGAACAGCTGATCCTCGCCGGGATCGACGTCGCCCGTCTGAACTTCTCCCACGGCACTCCCGACGAACACCGCGCCCGCGCCAAGCTGGTGCGCGACATCGCAGCCAAGCACGGTCGCTTCGTAGCGCTGCTGGGCGACCTGCAGGGTCCGAAGATTCGCATCGCCAAGTTCGCCAACAAGCGCATCGAGCTGGCAGTCGGCGACACCTTCCGCTTCTCCACCAGCCACCCGCGCACCGAAGGCAACCAGCAAGTGGTCGGCATCGACTACCCGGACCTGGTGAAGGACTGCGGCATTGGCGACGAGCTGCTGCTGGACGACGGCCGTGTGGTCATGGTGGTCAAGGAAGTGAAGGCGGACGAATTGGTCTGCGAAGTGCTGATTGGCGGGCCGCTGTCCGACCACAAGGGCATCAACCGCCGTGGCGGCGGCCTCACCGCGCCGGCCCTGACCGAGAAGGACAAGGCCGACATCAAGCTGGCCGCGAGCATGGACCTGGACTACGTCGCCGTGTCCTTCCCGCGTGACGCCAAGGACATGGAATACGCCCGCAGCCTGCTCACCGAAGCCGGCGGCACCGCCTGGCTGGTGGCCAAGATCGAACGCGCCGAAGCCGTGGCCGACGACGAAGCACTCGACGGCCTGATCCGCGCCAGTGACGCCGTGATGGTGGCCCGTGGCGACCTCGGCGTGGAAATCGGCGATGCCGAGCTGGTAGGCATCCAGAAGAAGATCATTCTGCACGCACGCCGCTACAACAAGGCGGTGATCACTGCGACCCAGATGATGGAGTCGATGATCCACAACCCGATGCCGACCCGCGCGGAAGTCTCCGACGTGGCCAACGCCGTGCTCGACTACACCGACGCCGTGATGCTCTCGGCCGAATCCGCCGCTGGCGAATACCCGGTGGAAGCGGTCAAGGCCATGGCGCGCATCTGCGCCGGCGCCGAGAAGCACCCGACCACCAAGAAGTCCAGCCACCGTATCGGCCAGACCTTCGAGCGCTGCGACGAGAGCATCGCCCTGGCGGCCATGTACACCGCCAACCACTTCCCGGGCATCAAGGCGATCATCTGCCTGACCGAAAGCGGCTACACCCCGCTGATCATGTCGCGCATCCGTTCCTCGGTACCGATCTTCGCCTACTCCCCGCACCGCGAAACCCAGGCCCGCGTGGCGCTGTTCCGTGGCGTGGAGACCATCCCCTTCGACCCGGCTGCCCTGCCGCCGGAGCGTGTCAGCCAGGAAGCCGTCGACGCGCTGCTGCAGCGTGGCGTGGTGACCAAGGGTGACTGGGTGATCCTGACCAAGGGCGACAGCTACACCGCCCAGGGCGGCACCAACACCATGAAGGTGCTGCACGTGGGTGATCTGCTGGTGTGATCCTGCCTTGCCAATGAAAAAGCCGCCTTAGGGCGGCTTTTTCATTTGTGCTGAAGGGGAAGAGCGGTACCTGTAGGAGCGAGCTTGCTCGCGAACCATATCCCGGCAGCACGGGCGTCACGCGGTTCGCGAGCAAGCTCGCTCCTACGAAAAAAATCGGCCGCCGGGGGCTTCAGCAGGCTGATCAAACTTTGCTCTACCTGTGCTATCCCGCGCCGATCCTGGCCTGCAGCGGTTGCACCAGAGGTTATCCACAGCGCGTTCCACAGATTGTGTGGGCAAACTTTCCGGGTGATGCAGACTTATCGCAGACAAAGTCCGCTCCTACGCCATCGGGAGCCGGTTGGTGTTCCCTGTAGGAGCGAGCTTGCTCGCGAACATCCTGACCAAAGGCACCGATGCCAATCCGTAGGGCGTACAACCGTTCGCGGTTGTACGCCGACAGGCAGCGCTTACAGGAACTTCGAGAAGTCCGGCTGGCGACGCTGGGTAAAGGCGCTCAGCGCTTCGTGGGCTTCCGGCGAATGCAGGCGCTGCACGAAGTGCTGGCCCTCCTCCGCCACCACGCGGCGCAGTTCCTCGATGAAAGGCGCTTTCAGCAGGCGCTTGCTCAGCGCCACGGCAGCCGGTGGCAGTTGCTGGAACGCTTGGCAGACCTCGCGGGCACGCTCCAGCGCAGCCGCTCCGTCTTCCAGTGCCTCATTGGCAATCCCGTAGGCCACGGCCTGCTCGCCGATAAAACCTTCGCCGCGCAGCAACAGGCTGGAAGCCTTCACCGGGCCGACCAGGCGCGGCACCAGGAAGCTGGAACCGAATTCAGGGCACAGGCCCAGGTTGACGAAGGGCATCTTCAGCTTGGCGCCCTTGGCGATGAACACCTGGTCGCAATGCAGCAGCAGGGTGGTGCCGATGCCCACGGCCGGACCAGCGACGGCGGCGACCACCGGCTTGGTGAACTCCATCAGCGCGCGCATGAAGCGGAACACCGCACTGTCCGGGCCGCTCGGCGGCTCCTGGAGGAAGTCGACGATGTCATTGCCGCTGGTGAAGCACTCGGCGTTGCCGGTGATCAGCACCACACGCACGGAACGATCCTCCTGCGCCGCTTCCAGGGCATCGGCGAGACCGGCATACATCGTGCGGGTCAGCGCGTTCATCTTGTCCGGACGGTTCAGGCGCAGGGTCAGCAAGCCCTCTTCGCGCTCGAGGAGAATCTGTTCGCTCATGGCAATTCCTTGTTCTTATTGATGTGAGAAGACCGTTTCAGAGCCCGTTCAACACCTCGCGAACTAACGCAGTCATGCCGACGCGCAGCAGGTGTTGAACTGGCTCTCAGGCGTGGGGCAGATACAGGTCGGCCAGCGTCTGGCCGCGAGGCACGCCGCAGAGGTAGAGGCGGCGCGCGAAGGCATCGACGCTGGCGGGATGGCCGCAGAGTAAGACGAGGGTCCGCCGCGAAACAAGCCGGAGTTGCGCCAAAACCTCGGCCGACTCGGCCGTGGTCATCAATGTCACGTCCAGTTCGGGATGGCTGGCGGCCAGGGTTTGCAAGGGTTCGGCGAGGTAATGAGCAGCGTGGTCATGGGCCTGGTGAATGACGCGGATCGGCCCGCTGTGATGCTGCCGCAGCGCTTCGCGCAGCACGCCCCAGAGCGGCGCCAGGCCGGTGCCGGAGGCCATCAGCAGCAGCGGTCGCTCATGCCATTCCGGGTCGTAGTGCAGCGCACCGCCTCGCAGCTCGCCCAGACGAACACTATCGCCGAGCTTCAGGCCACGGGCGAAATCGGCGAAGGCGCCGCGTTCACGACAGTCGATATGGAACTCCAGCCAGGGATCGAGTCCCGGTACGCTGGCCAGGGAGTACGGTCGTGCGACGCCCTCGGCGCTCCAGAGGACCACGTGCTGACCGGCGCTGTAGCGCAGAGGGCGCTGCGGAACCAGGCGCAAGCGCAGGACGTCCGACGCCGGCCAGTCCAGTTCGGCAACCGTGGCGGGCAGGCCGTCGCGCTGCGGGTCGAAGGTTTCCACTGCCAGGTCTTCGATCACCTGGCACTGGCAGGAAAGGCGCCAGCCTTCGGCGCGACGAGCGGATTCCAGCGCGTCGGGCAAGTCATCGCGGACCTCGCCCTGGGTGCAACGCACCAGGCACGCGTGGCAACTGCCGGCCCGGCAGCTATAGGGCACGGCGATGCCGGCCCCGCGCAGGGCATCGAGCAGGTTGGCTCCGGGGCTTACCGAAAAGCGTTGCGATCCGGCCTGTATTTCAGGCACGCGTCCACTCCCATGCGGCATCGCAGCGGTTACGTCCGTTGCGTTTCGCACGGTAGAGCGCCTGGTCGGCCCGTTGCAAGGCCTCGTCGAGATCGTCGTTGGCCTCCAGCAGGGTCATCCCCGCCGACAGACTCAGGGTTTCAATGTTCACCCCCACCGGCTCTGCGGCCGCATAGGCCATCCGCAGGCGTTCGCAGCAGGTGGTCAGGCGGTCGGCATCGGCGTTGGGCAGCAGCAGGACGAATTCCTCGCCGCCATAGCGCGCCAGCACATCGCCCTCGCGCAGGCAGGCCCGTGCCACGGCAGCGAAGGTCTGCAGCACGCGGTCACCGGCGGCGTGGCCGTGTACATCGTTGATGCGCTTGAAGTGGTCCAGGTCGATCAGCGCCAGGCCGTGGCGTTGGCCTTCGCGCATTTCTTCCAGCGCGCGCCCAGCCAGGCGCAGGAAGTGGCGACGGTTGAACAGCCCGGTGAGTTCGTCAGTGGCGACCAGGTCTTCCAGCTGGCGCATCATGCCGCGCAGGGTGTCCTGGTGCGCCTGCAGCGCATAGCGGCGCTGGCGCATGCGTTGGCGCAGCGACTGCACGTAGCCGGCGAACAGGCTCAGCCAGGTCAATACGATGAACAGCACCAGCAGTTGCAGGACGGCCTGGGCTGGCAGTTGCAGGCGTTGCTGGAAGGCTTCGTGAAGATTCAGGCCGGCGAAGGCAATGAAGGCCAGCGCGGCGCAGCGAGCGAATACCCGGGGCTGCAACTGGAATACGCCGAACAGCAGGATCAGCACGTAGAGCACCATCAGCGTGCCGCGCGCGGTATCGACGTTGGCCAGGAACAGGGTGTTCCAGGCCACCGCCACCAGCACCTGCGGCTCGGTCATGCTCGGGTCGGTGAAGCGTTGGTTGCGCCCGGTGAGGAACAGCCAGGCGAAAACCAGTTGGCTACCCGCGACCAGCATCGTGCAGGTCAGAGCAAAGCTGACGGGCGCGCGGTAGAACTCGCCGAACACGGCCAACCACAACAACAGAAGCGCCAAGGCATAGGTCCCGAGGGCCATGCCGAATCGCCTGATGAGTAGTTTTTGTAAGGCGTGCTGCTTCAGAGGTGGTTTCAGCGTGCTCATGGGGCTCCGTCCCGTAATGGCACCTGGCCTTCACTCTACTATCAAAGCGCCCCAGTGCCTAGCCGATCGGAATGTGGGCTCCCTTATCAAGCGCAGAGGTCATCTGGGACCAAGGTCG
Organism: Pseudomonas sp. PVC-3-1; assembly: GCF_057444315.1. Lineage (NCBI taxonomy): Bacteria > Pseudomonadati > Pseudomonadota > Gammaproteobacteria > Pseudomonadales > Pseudomonadaceae > Pseudomonas > Pseudomonas sp. PVC-3-1. Next base: position 2,150,015 of record NZ_CM172023.1, on the reverse strand, counting down.
GATCGCTGGCGGGTGCGCGGCAAGCAGCCGCAGCGGTATACTACGGCGCCTTTTTTCGCCGCAGCCGTGTCGGCGAACCCCTGATGTAACAGGCACCAAGCCTGTCTTACCCCGCCTGAAGAGGACCGTGCTCCATGGCCGTGATCAAGCAAGACGACCTGATCCAGAGCGTCGCCGATGCCCTGCAGTTCATCTCCTACTACCACCCGGTTGATTTCATCCAGGCCATGCATGAGGCCTACCTGCGCGAAGAATCGCCGGCCGCCCGGGACTCGATGGCGCAGATCCTGATCAACTCGCGCATGTGCGCCACCGGTCATCGCCCGATCTGCCAGGACACCGGTATCGTCACCGTGTTCGTCCGCGTCGGCATGGACGTGAGCTGGGCCGGCGCCACCATGAGCGTCGACGACATGATCAACGAAGGCGTGCGTCGCGCCTACAACCTGCCGGAGAACGTCCTGCGCGCCTCCATCCTGGCCGACCCGGCCGGCGCGCGTAAGAACACCAAGGACAACACCCCGGCAGTGATCCACTACTCCATCGTCCCGGGCAACACCGTGGAAGTGGACGTCGCGGCCAAGGGCGGCGGCTCCGAGAACAAGTCGAAGATGGCCATGCTCAACCCGTCCGACTCCATCGTCGACTGGGTGCTGAAGACCGTTCCGACCATGGGCGCCGGCTGGTGCCCGCCGGGCATGCTCGGCATCGGCATCGGCGGTACCGCCGAGAAGGCCGCGGTGATGGCGAAGGAAGTCCTGATGGACGAGATCGACATCCACGAGCTGAAAGCCCGTGGCCCGCAGAACAAGATCGAGGAAATGCGCCTCGAACTGTTCGAGAAGGTCAACCAGCTGGGCATCGGTGCCCAGGGCCTGGGCGGCCTGACCACCGTGCTCGACGTGAAGATCATGGACTACCCGACCCACGCCGCTTCGCTGCCGGTCTGCATGATCCCCAACTGCGCCGCCACCCGTCACGCGCACTTCGTGCTCGATGGTTCCGGCCCGGCCGAGCTGGAAGCGCCCTCGCTGGACGCCTACCCGGAAATCGTCTGGGAAGCCGGCCCGTCCGCGCGCCGCGTCAACCTCGACAGCATCACCCCCGAAGAAGTGCAGAGCTGGAAGCCGGGCGAGACCATCCTGCTCAACGGCAAGATGCTTACCGGCCGCGACGCCGCGCACAAGCGCATGGTCGACATGCTGAACAAGGGTGAAGAGCTGCCGGTGGACCTCAAGGGCCGCTTCATCTACTACGTCGGCCCGGTCGATCCGGTCGGTGACGAAGTGGTTGGCCCGGCTGGCCCGACCACCGCGACCCGCATGGACAAGTTCACCCGCCAGATCCTCGAGCAGACCGGTCTGCTGGGCATGATCGGTAAGTCCGAGCGCGGCCCCATTGCGATCGAGGCGATCAAGGACAACAAGGCCGTCTACCTGATGGCCGTAGGCGGCGCCGCCTATCTGGTCGCCCAGGCGATCAAGAAGTCCAAGGTCCTGGCCTTCGCCGAACTGGGCATGGAAGCGATCTACGAGTTCGAAGTCAAAGACATGCCGGTGACCGTAGCGGTCGACACCAATGGCGAGTCGGTGCACATCACCGGCCCGGCCATCTGGCAGAAGAAGATCGCCGAGAACCTGGCGGTGGAAGTGCAGTAAGCCTGCGCGACCGCACCATGAAAAAGCCCGGCCATGTGCCGGGCTTTTTCATGGGTGAAATGTCTGTGGCTGCGCCATAGGGGCAAGCCAATCGCGGATGAATCCGCTCCTACAACAGCCGGGAGCAGCAGTGTTTCACTGTAGGAGCGAGCTTGCTCGCGAACGGAGTTCCCGGCAGCACTGGGGCTGGGCGGTTCGCGAGCAAGCTCGCTCCTACGAAAAAGCCGTCAGCGGAGTCAGGCGCTGCGCGGCACCCGGTTCAGCTCCACGACATTGTCACGGCGCTGGGCAAGGAAGCGCGTGCAACTCACCCGCAGGAAGGAAGCGAAGTTCACCACCTCCCCGCGATAGTCCATTACCTCGTCGTAAAGCTTGGCGATCAGCTGGTTGGTAGTCATGCCGTCCACCTCGGCGATCTCGCGCAGGATGTCCCAGAACTGGTTTTCCAGGCGCAGCGTGGTGACCACGCCACGGATGCGCAGCGAGCGGGAGCGCGACTCATAGAGGATCGGGTCGGCCTTTACATAGAGTTCGCACATGGACGGCTTCTCCAGCTTCGAGGTCGGGCCAGTTTACAGGCTGATCCTGGTGCCCAGCACGTCGAGGAATTTCGCCAGCCAGGCAGGATGCGCCGGCCACGCAGGCGCGGTGACCAGGTTGCCGTCGACGTGGGCGGCATCCACCGGGATGTCCACGTACTCGCCGCCGGCCAGGGTCACCTCCGGGCCGCAGGCGGGGTAGGCGCTGCACGCGCGGCCCTTGAGCACGCCGGCGGCGGCCAGCAGCTGGGCGCCGTGGCAAACAGCAGCGATGGGCTTCTTCGCGGCGTCGAAGGCTTTCACCAGCTCGATCACCCTGGCATTCAGGCGCAGGTACTCGGGGGCGCGACCACCGGGGACCAGCAGCGCGTCGTAGTCCTCAGCACGCACATCGGCGAAGGTGGCGTTCAGCGCAAAGTTGTGACCCGGCTTCTCGCTGTAGGTCTGATCACCTTCGAAATCGTGGATCGCGGTGCGGATGCTCTGGCCGGCCTTCTTGTCCGGGCAGACGGCATGGACGGTGTGCCCGATCATCAACAGCGCCTGGAACGGCACCATGGTTTCGTAGTCTTCGGCGTAATCGCCGACCAGCATCAGGATCTTCTTCGCGGCCATCTGGGCGTTCTCCGGGCAGGGCCGGCCATGGCGGCCGGGCATGCGGGAGAGCTTAGACAGTCGTGCTGGCGGCGGGGTAATACGCCGCTACTACGTATGTTCAGAGGCCGATGCGCTCGAAGAAGCCCGGCCCTTCGACTTCCTTGCCGCTGGCGGCGATGCTCACCGGCTCCTGTACCTGGCGCGTGGCGGGGATTTCCCGCGAGCCCAGCTCCTTGCCCACCAGTTGCAGCGGGCCGGCCCCCTGGCCGGCGGTGTGCTCGTATTTGGGCGGCGTGTGGGTCTCGTCGTAGCGCAGGTAGTAGACCTCGCCAGCGCGGGCTTCCAGGGTGAAGCCGGCGATCAGGGTAAAGTCCATGCTGCCGCCGGCGAAGAAGGTCCAGAAGCTGCCCAGCAGCGGGCGACGCATCTGCAGCGGATAGCTGCCCGGTGCGAAGCTCAGGGCGAAGTAGCCATTGCTCGGCAAACTGCCGATCAACTCGTTGTTGATAAACAGTCCCGGCGCTTCCAGTTCCTCGTCGGACCACTGGTTCTGTGGTCGATACAGGTACACCGTGGCCTGCTGCGTGTCTGCCGGTTGCGCACTGTACGGCGGCCCATCCACCGCGCCGAAGAAGGCGCCGGGCGAACTGCAGCCGGCCAGCATCAGGAGAAAGGCGCACAGGGCCAATCGGAGCATGGAAAGTCCCTCTTATGGTTATCCCCGGAGCATAACCACGCCACCACGCCTTGCCACCCGTCGAAAGTCCGGGTCGAGCAGTTCTCGGCGATGCCGGTGTCGCCGGCGCAAACCAATTCCTGATACAGCGTCCTGAACACCGATGATAGTCAGGTCAGTTCCTTGAGCCAGAACATCATCGTCTTGGCAGTCTCCCGTTGCTCGCCGATATCGCGCCAGTGGTATTCGGTCTGCAGAGAGGGTTGCGGAGTGAAGCCGCGCTGCAGCCAGAAGGCGTCCGGCGCGCGGTAGCTGACGGGTCGTGCGGGGTGCTCCGGCGGCCGTCGAAGGGCGCAGAAGGCCCCCCAATCGAAACGCCCCAGACCACGCGCAAAGCGCTCGCGTTCCTCGAAGAAACGCAGGTCGAGAGCGGCGCTGCGGTACTCCGGCAGAACCACCGACTCGCCAAAATAGAAAATTCGCTCCGGGTTCCAACCCTGTGCCAGGAACGGCTGCTGGAAGGCCTCGGACTCGTCCAGCAGCGGCAGCCCGGTCGACGCCCCCACTACCCTGCCCTCATCGATCACCAGCACGCACAGGCTCCAGGCCGAGCGCACATGGCCTTCGAGGTACCCGGCTTCATATTCCGGACTGCCGTCGTAGAGGTACGGATACTCGCGGAACACGGTGATGCGCAGCCGCGCCAGATCATCGATGAACGGACGAAGGGCGTCGCCGCTAAGCAGGCGGGACTCGATGGCCATGGTGGTTTTCTTCCGCAACGGGCCGCAGCGGCGGCGCTGCAGAAAACCTAGCACGGGCAGCGCAGGTCGGCAGAAGCAGGAAAGGGGCGGCGCGGTTCGCGAGCAAGCTCGCTCGCTCTTCGTAGGAGCGAGCTTGCTCGCGAACCGCCCAACGATGGATTACGACTCGGTAACCACTCGCCGCCGCGCGGGCGGGGCCGGCAACAGGTGGCGCACCAGCCATTTGCGCACCGGCACCACGCAGCGCTCCTGCACCACTACACAGCTGGTGACCATGAACAAGAGGAACAACGGATACAGCCAGATCGACAACTGCTGATGGGTCGCCGACTCGACGCAGAAGGCCCAGTCGGCCAGGCAATCTCCCGGTGCGCGAATCAGCTTCTCGGTGCGCGAGAACAGCGTGAACAGCGGCACGTGCAGCGCGAACAGCGACAAGGACGCCGCCCCCAGCCGAGGCGACCAGTGACGGATGAAACTGCTCCTGGGGTCGCGCGGCAAGGCGCACAGGGTCACCAGCACCAGTTGCGCCGGCAGCAGCAGGCCGTTGTGCAGCAGGAAGTACCAGAACTTGGCGCCGTGGGTGTAGAGGTAATCGGCGACCAGGAAGTTGCCCAGCACGAAGGCGCCCATCGCCACCAGCATCCCTCGCCCCGGCAGGCGTCCGGCGTCCTTGTAGTCGCGAAACAGCCCGTAGGCGAGGATGCCGCCGAGGAACTCCGGCAAGCGCAGCAGCGGGTTGCGGTGCAGCAGGCCGGTCCAGGGCATGCCGTACTGCTCGTTGGCGACCACCAGAACGGGCGGGATCAGGTAGACCACCCACAACACCAGTAGCCACTTCCACTTGTTCTGCAGGCGCGCCAGGCGCGGGGCGACGAAGGGGAAGCAGAGGTAGAAGAAGAACAGCGTCGACAGCGACCAGAGCGGCGCGTTGAAGGTCAGGTAATACGGGTTCCAGGCCTGCAGCATGGTGAGCTGGAGGATGCTGTTGAACAGCAGTTCGCGGTCGCTCATCCAGTGATGGAACAGCTCCGGCTGCAGGCGGCCGATGGTCTCGTTGGTGTCGTAGATCACGAAGCGCGGCGTCGCCTGGTCCAGGTCCGGGCCTATGCCCAGCCCGCTTACCACCAGCAGCACGGCGATGGTCAGCAGGATCGAGAAGATGTGCAGCGGGTAGAGGTTGGACAGGCGTTTGGTGAAGAAGCTGCGTGGACTTTCACGCAGTTGACCATCGGTGACGTAGACGTGGCAGAGCAGGAAGCCGGAGAGCACGAAGAAGGTGCTGGTGGCGAAGAAGCCGAGGGCGGTGAGGTCATCCAGGCCGGCGAACTTCTGCTCCGCCGGGTAGCTGTGCAGCGTGTGGTAGATCACCACGTAAAGGCCCATCAGGAAGCGCAACCATTCCAGCCCGATGAAACGCTCCTTGGTTTGCTTTTCCACGCCTCTCTCCTACTCGACAGACTACTCGGCAACGTCATCGGCGGCGGTCGAGGAAGTTCACCACCAGTCGGTCCAGCGAGCCCCACAATCGCTCGCGCAGGCGTTTCCACCAGGGGCGGGCGCGCCAGAAACCCAGGTCGATCTCGCGGCTCTGGGCGAAGTCGGCGGCCAGGCAGTCGGCCACCGCCGCGGTGAATTGCGGATCGAACGCTTCTACATTGGCCTCCAGATTGAACCGAAGGTTCCAATGATCGAAGTTGCATGAGCCGACACTGACCCAGTCATCGACCAGTACCATCTTCAGATGAAGGAAGCGCGGCTGGTATTCGAAGATCTTCACCCCGGCGCGCAGCAGCCCCGGGTAATAGCGCTGACCAGCGTAGCGCACGGGTGCATGGTCGGTGAGGCGCCCGGTCAGCAGCAGGCGCACGTCGACGCCGCGTTGAGCGGCCTTTCGCAAAGCGCGGCGAACCTTCCAGGTCGGCAGGAAATACGGCGTCGCCAACCAGACGCGCTGGTGCGCGCCACGCAGCGAACGCACCAGCGCCTGGAGGATGTCGCGGTGCTGGCCGGCGTCGGCATAGGCAACCCGCGCCAGGCCTTCGCCGTAGTTGGGAATCGGCGGCAGGCGGGTCAGCAGGACTTCCTCTCGCGGCTTCCACGCCCGCACGCCCAGGCAGGCATTCCATTGGCGTTCGAACAGGCGCTGCCAGTCGGCGACGATGGTGCCAGTCATTTCCACCATCACTTCGTGCCAGTCGCTGCGACTCTCCCGCGCGGACCAAAACTCATCGGTCGCACCGGTGCCGCCGACATAGGCGATGCGCTCGTCCACCAGCAGCAGCTTGCGGTGGTCGCGGTACAGGTTGCGCAGACCGGCCTTCCAGTTCAGCGGGTTGTAGTGGCGCAGCTCGCCGCCCGCCTCCAGCAACTGGCGAGTCCAGGCGCTGGAGAGCTTCAGGCTGCCGAAGGCGTCGAACAGGCAGCGCACCTTCACGCCGCGCGCACGGGCGGCCAGCAGGCGGTCGAGCAGCGCTTCGGCGCAGCTACCGCTTTCCACCAGGTAGAGCTCCAGTTCGATCTGCCGCTCGGCGCTGTCGATGGCTTCGAACATGCGCGGGAAGAAGCGCTCGCCATCGCAGAGCAGGGCGAAACGGTTGCCCGTCCGCCAGGGGAAGATCGGCCCGCTCACCGCGAGGCGAAGATCAGCACGGCGCCCACCGGCACCGACAGGCCGATGCTCTTGAGCCCGGCCAGTTTGCGCAGCTGCGCGACGCCCGGCGCCAGGCCGAAGTCGGCGGCGTTGATCACCAGTGGCTGCAGGGTGACCACCTGGAAGCGGTGCTCATCCAGGCGGGTGATCAGCACGTCGGTACGGTAGTCCTTCGCCTGGCCGTTCAGTTCCAGGCGCAGCGGCAGGCGCGTCTCCAGCTGCACGCCGCTGGCGAGATCGGTGATGGGGCGCAGGTCGATGCGGGAACTGATGCGCGCCTCGGGGAATTTCTCGGTATCGAACAACTGGTCGCGCAGGCGCTCATCGCGCAGCGGGATGCCAGTGCTCAGCGAATCCATCTCGATGCGCAGTTCCACCTGGCCCTGCTCCTCCACCTTGCCGTGCATCACCAGGAAGCGGTTCACCTCGGCGATATCGGCGTTCTTGGTGGTGACGAAGGTCAGCCGCGAGGACTCGTAATCGAGGTACCAGGCAGCCTGGGCGGAGGCGGCGAAGCAGGCCGCAAAGAGGAAGGCGAACAGCGAGCGCATGAAATCCCTTACATGAAAAACGGATGTATCAACGGCCAACGATAGCGGCCCGCCGTCGGCTTGCAAACCAGCCGACCGGCGAGCCCATTGGGCAGGCGCCAGCGCCAATGGTTCAGTCGGCAAGCAGCGTGGGAATCCCGGCCACCAGCGCATCGATGGCGCAGCGTATCTTCGACGGCATGTAGCGGGTCTTTGGCCACACCGCGTGGATATCCAGCGGTGGCAGGTTGCAGCGCCCCTTCACCACCACCAGTTCGCCCAGTTTCACGTGCCGCGCCAGCAGCCAGGACGGCAGTCGCGCCAGGCCGAAACCCGCGACGGCCGCGGCGGTGATGGCCTGCAGGTCGTCCATGCTCAGCTGTGGGTCGATGTCGATGCGTCTCGCCAGGCCGTCGTCGTCGCGCAGGTCCCAGGGCGAGGTGACGCCGGCGACGGAATAGCTGATGGCGGCGTGGCCGGCAAGATCGTCCAGGTCTTCAGGCATACCGCGCTCGGCGATATACGAGGGCGCCGCGCCGATACTGGTGTACTGCACGCCCAGCTTGCGCGCGGCGAGGGTGGCGCTGTCGCCCAGCGGGCCGATGCGCACGGCCAGGTCGAAGCCTTCCTCCACCAGGTCAACGCGACGGTCGGTGAACGACAGGTCGATCTTCAGCGACGGGTACTGCCGCGCCAGCGCCAGCATCAGCGGCACCACGCACAAGTGGCCGAAGGAGATCGGCACGCTGACCCGCAAGCGCCCACGTGGCTCCATGCGCCCGCCTTCCAGCGCGGTGTGCGCAGCGTCCAGCTCGGCCAGGGCACGCACGCAGCTGTCGTAGAACACCTGGCCGTCATCAGTGAGGTTCTGGCTGCGAGTGGTCCGCTGCAGCAGCCGTACGCCCAGCCGCGCCTCCAGCCTGGCGATGGTCTTGCCCACCGCCGAGCGCGTGAGGTTCAGGCGCTCCGCCGCGAGAGCGAAGCTGCCGGCGTCCACCACCTGGACGAAGGTGGCGATGCCATCGAGTCGGTCATCCATCGCCCTTCCCCTTTGAATCCTGAAAAGACCCAATGATGGGACCAAATGGAGCCAATGGGGAACCCTGTTCTTTTCGACAATGGTGGCTCGTCCCACGGAGCCCACCCCCATGACTTCCCATCACAATCCCAGAAACCTCATCGCCCTCGCGGCGGTGTGCCTGTCCTCGATGATGTTCGGCCTGGAAATCTCCAGCGTTCCCGCCAGCCTGCCCGCTCTGGAGCGCGTGCTGCACGGCAATTTCCAGGACCTGCAATGGGTGATGAACGCCTACACCATCGCCGTTACCAGCGTGCTGATGGCCGCCGGTACGCTGGCAGATCGCTTCGGCCGCAAGCGCCTGTTCGTCATCAGCCTGGCGCTGTTTGGCGCCACGTCGCTGCTCTGCGGGCTGGCGGGCGACATGCCGACCATGATCGCCGGGCGCTTCCTGCAGGGCGCGGCCGGTGGGGTCATGCTGATTTGCCAAGTAGCCGTGCTCACCAGCCAGTTCAGCGATCCCGCCGAGCGCGTGCGCGCCTTCGCCGCCTGGGGCGTGGTGTTTGGTATCGGCCTGGGCTTCGGGCCGATCATCGGCAGCGCCATCGTCGCCCTGGCCAGCTGGCAGTGGGTGTTCCTGATCCACGGGCCGCTCGCCCTGCTCACCCTGGCGCTGGCGCAGTACGGCGCGGTGGAGTCGCGCGATGCGGACGCCGAGCGGCTGGATATCGGCGGTATGCTCACGCTGTCAGTGGCGGTGCTCGGCATCGTGTTCTACATCACCCAGGGCGCCGACATGGGCTTCGCCAGCCCCGCTGCGCTGGCGATCCTGCTGCTCAGCATCGCTTGCCTGGTCGCCTTCGTCCTCATCGAGCGTCGCGTCGACCACCCGATGTTCGACTTCTCCGTGCTGCGCATCCGCGCCTTCTCCGGTGCGATGTTCGCCTCGGCGGGCATGAACGTGAGCTTCTGGCCACTGATGATCTACTTGCCGGTCTACTACCACGGTGTACTCGGTTACGACGATGTGAAGGCCGGCTGGTCGCTGCTCGCCTACACCCTGCCAACACTGGTGGTACCGCCGATCGCCGAGCGCCTGGCGCATCGCTTCCAGCCGGGCTGGGTGATCCCCGGCGGCATGTTCGTGATCGGCGCCGGCTTCTTCCTGATGCTCTGGGGCGCCAGCGTGGACCACGCCAGCTGGCTGACCCTGCTGCCCGGCTGCGTGCTGGCCGGCGTCGGCCTGGGGATGACCAATACCACGGTGACCAACACCTCCACCGCCGCCGTACCAGCCGCCCGCGCGGGCATGGCCTCGGGTATCGACATGAGCGCGCGGATGATTTCCCTGGCGATCAACATCGCGGTGATGGGGCTGCTGCTCCTCACCGGCGTCGCTGCCGCATTGCACGGTGTAGATGGCGGCCAGAAGCTGCAACTGGCGGCGAGTATCGCCAGCGGCCGGCTGGGTGCGGATGATCCGGATGGCGCTCGCACGGCACTGGTTCAGGGGTTCAGTTGGGTGCTCGGCTACGGCGGGGCGAGCGCGTGGCTGTTCGCGGCAGGCAGCTTCCTGACCTTCGGCGCGCATCGCGCGGCGCGGCCTAGACTGGAGGCTGTCCAATCCTGAATGACAGGAGAGTCGCCATGAAAACCATCCTGCTGCTCACCTTCGTGGTCATCGGCGCGTCCAGTTGCAGCGTGGGCTCCGGCTTTCGCTTTCAGCACGAAGCGCCCGCCGTCGCGATGGAATTCGGTACCTCAGCGCTTTCTTAGGCGTTTGGCTGCTGCGCGGTGAATCCGTGCAGTGCGGTTCGCGAGCAAGCTCGCTCCTACGAAGAGCAGCTGACCTGTAGGAGCGAGCTTGCTCGCGAACCCGCCCAACGCCGACCAGGCCGGCGAATCGCAGAGAAGATCGGCACCGACCAAGGTGTCGATCCACACCGATCACGGCGCCTGCTTGATCACCTGGCTGAACCCCAACACCGCAAAAACCGGCACTTCGGGCGTGATCGACGGCACGTTGGCGACTTCCTTGAGCGGCTCGAGTTTCTCTTCCAGGTCGAAGTCGATCAGCTTGAGTACCAGCGGCTCCATGGTCGTCACTTCGATGCGGCTCTCATTGGGCCGGCTGACCAGTACCTCGGACTTGAGCCGGCGCTGCTGGCCGTGCAGGTCGAGGTTGAAGTCCACGGTCTCCTGGCGCGACTGGCCGACCTGCAGGTCCACGTAGCGGCTCAGGTCCAGTTGGCTGCTGATGATCGCCTCGGGGAAGCGTTCGATCTCGAAAAAGGAATTGCGCATGCGCTCATCGCGCAGCGCCAGGCCGCTGTCGATGGACTCCAGCGGCACCACCACACGCACAGCGCCCTTGTCGTCGATCTGCCCGGAGAGGCGGTCGAAGCGCTGCACCTCCGCCATCTTGCCGCGCTTGACCGAGACGAAGCTGATCCGCGAGGTGTCGCCGTCCAGCTGCCATTCGGCCAGCGCCAGGGGGCTGGCCAGCACCAGCAACGCGCACACAGCTCCTGTTACAAAAGAATGCATTGATCCTCCGAAGCGGGTCGCCCCGCTCCGTGGAACGCGCCCGTCAGTGGTTGCCCGATTCGGGCAATTCATCCGCCTGGGGCATCAGTTGGCATCCCTCACGCACACCGAGCCAGGCGGCTGTCTGCGTACTGCCAAGGCCGCGGGCGGTTACCCGCTTGCGCGCTTCGTCGTCGAGGAAGGCGCTGGTCGGCACGTACTGCTTGGTATAGGCCCGGCAATAGTCCGCCGAGTTCCCCATAACGTAACGGCAGGAGCAGTACTCCTTGGCGGTGTAGGCGCCGATGATGCGGGGGAAGGCGGCGAGATGGATGCGGTTCTGCCAGGCCGTGGTCACCAGGGCAAGCAGCAGCAGAACGAGCGCGGTAAGGATCGGATGACGGCGGATCATGGCTGCACCTCCCCGTGGGCGAAGGCCGCCTGGGCAAGCTTGAGGAAGGCGTCGTGCTGGTAGCTGCCGTCACGGTCGTCGGCGTAACGGACAATCACCAGCTTCTGTCCAGGGATCACGTACAGCGCCTGGCCCCAGTGGCCAAGGGCAGCGAAGGTGTCCTGCGGGGCATCCGGCCAGGGCGCGGGCGCGCCCGCTACAGCGCGGTTGAGCCACCACTGGCCGCCGGGCACCGCTTCGTTGGGCTTCTTCGGATCAGGCTGGTACTCGGGGAACGGCGCGAGGACGAATTTCAGCCAGTCCTGCGGCAGCAACTGGCGCTCCTTCCAGCGTCCGCCGCGTTCCATCAGCAGGCCGATGCGCGCCAGGTCGCGGGCGGTCATGTAAGCGTAGGAGGAGCCGACGAAGGTGCCGCTGGCGTCACGCTCCCAGACCGCGGACTGGATGCCCAGCGGCTCGAACAGCGCGGTCCAGGGGTAGTTCGCGTAGTCCTTGCCGACCATCTGTTTGAGCGTGGCGGAGAGCACGTTGCTGTCGCCGCTGGAGTAGCGGAAGCGCTTGCCCGGCTCGGCGTCGGCGGGGAAGCCGGCGGTAAATTTCGCCATGTCGTCGCGGCCACGGGTGTAGAGCATCGCCACCACCGACGAGCGCACCGGTGCGTACTCGTACTCTTCCTGCCAGGCCAGGCCGGAAGCCCAGTGCAGCAGGTCGCGCATCTTGATCTCCGGGTGTTCGGCGAAGGCCGGGTAATGCTGGGCGACCGGGTCGTCGAGCCGGAACTTGCCCTCACCGAAGGCCACGCCGAGGACGCTGACCATCACGCTCTTGCTCATCGACCAGGCCAGGTGCGGAGTCTCGGCGCGAGTGGGGCCGGCGTAGCGCTCGTAGATCAGTTGGCCGTCGCGAATCACCACCACCGCATCGGTGCGCACGCCCTTGCGGGTGCCATCGTCACGGGTGGGAAAGGCGTAGCTTTCGAAGGCTTCGACAGCCGTGCCACTGGGCGTGGCGCCGTGAGGCCAGTCGGCCTCGGGCCAGGTTTCGGCGCCGTGGGCGTGGCTGCTCAGCAGGCAGGTGGCCAGGGCCAGCGCACGCAGCGCGGGTCGGAAGGGAGTAAAGGGCATCGGCGGGCCTCTTGTTATCAGGTCGGCCCGCACCCTAGCACGGTGAAGATGACGGATTAAGCGCCGATCGTGCCGTAATCAAGGACGAATGGCGCAATCGGTCAGCACGGAGCCTGTCAGCGTGGCACCTGGTAGTCGTCCGGCCCCATCAGGTCCATGCCGCACTGCAGGTCGGCAATCCAGTCGAGGAAGGCACCGATCATGGCCTTGCCCACAAAGGGCCGGCCGTGCTGCGGGACGATCATCTCGATATCCAGGCCGCGAACCATGTTGGCCCACAGTCGGCCGACCTTGTTCGAGGCCATGTAGCGGCGGTGGAAGCCTTCCATGTGCGGCACGTGGGCGGCGAAATCCTGCACCGGGCTGGCGTCGTCCACCAGGGAGGCGCCCATGTCGCCGGAGAAGAGAATCTTGCTGACCGGGTCGTAGACCTGGAAGTTACCCACCGAGTGGAGGAAGTGCGCGGGGATCATCTTCAACTGGCAACGGCCCAGTTGCACCGACTCGCCGCGGTCCGGCAGCGGGATCACGCGGTCATAGGTGGAGATGCCATGGCTGATCGCCAGGTAACTGGCCGTGAGGTGCGGCAGGAAGCGCGCCCAGAGCTTGGAGCAGATGACCTTGGCGCGGGTATGCAGTAGCCACTTGTCCAGGGCGGCGATGATGTCCGGGTCCTGGTGCGAGGCGAAGATGAAGTCCAGGTCCTGCAGCGGGAACAGCTTGGAGAGTTCCAGTGACAGCGGGGTGTAGGTCAGGTCGCCGCCCGGATCGAGCAGCAGGCGCTTGTCGTGGTCAACGATGAGGAACTGGTTGGATTGCACACCATCGCCACTGACCAGATCGTCGAAACACAGGCATTGGTGTTTACCGTCGTCGAACAGCACGATGGGTTCGCGTCGCATGAGGGGATTTCCTAAAGCAGTGGGAGGGAAAACAGTGGGTAGCCCTGCGGAAATTTCTAGGTATCTCAGAAACTTCTGTAAGGCTAACGCCCCCTCCCCGAACCCTCACTGACGTGGGTCAAGGCCTATTGCCACCCTCGCTTTCTCCAGGCGCTTGGCCCGCGCGGGGCCAGCGATGGCCAGCACGCCCTTGTCCCGTTTCCACACCGCTGCCAACTCTGCATCGCCGGACGCGAACGCGCCGTCCAGTTCAGCGGCAAGGCCTTCGAACAGGCTGAACACGCCGGCCAGTAGCAGGTGCGTTTCCGGCAGCGAAGCGGGCTGCCGGCTGACCTCCGCGCAACCGGCGAGCACGCCGGTGAGGCGCAGACTCAGTTCCGCCGGCCACTGTCGCTCCAGCGCCAAGCCATAGAGCCAGGCGCAGACCGCCGCCAGCACATGGGTGTCCTCCAGGGTGCGGAAAGGTTTGCTGTAGGCCTCCCAGCCGTCGCCGGGCAGACGCTCGCAATGGGCGCCATCGAGCAGCAGGCGCGCGTGAGGAATGTCGGGCATCAGCGGCAGGGCCGGCAGCGCCTCCAGCTTCGCGCCGGGGGCGCCGGCCTGCACCACGGTCATGGCGATGCGCGGGGGCTCGCCCTCCTCCTCGTCGCGCGCAGCGACCAACCACCAGGCGGCGCTGTCCGCGGCCGTGGCGAAATCCTTGCGGCCGTGCAGTACCAGCCCTTCAAGACGGGTCTGCAGGTCGGCCGGGCGCACGCTCTTCTTCTCGGTCACGCACAACGCGCCAAGGCTGAGCGGGGCAGCGGGCCAGAGCGCGCGCAGCGCCGCCTGGTAGCCGGCGAGGAAGGCCAGCCCCGGCGAGGTCGCCAGGCGTCCGCCGAGCACCGCCAGTTCGAAGCTGCCGGCGCAGCCTGCACGAGTGAGCAATTCGGCGTACCAGTCGTCCAGTGGCAGTCCGGACGGTAACCGCTCCTGCGGGCCGAGCAGGCATTTCCAGGGCATCGCGGCGCTCCTTCCTTCGAGGTCGTTGTTCTTGTCATACAAGCATCACCACACCGTCATGGGCGTGACACCGGTCATTCCTAGCCTGAGCTTGCACAACAAAGCCGACCGGCCGCAACCCGCATGGCCGGTTCACGGAGGCACTCGCATGAGTCAGATCGCCCTCTCCTGTGACACCCCGGCAGAACGCCGTCTCAAGGCCGTGCGTCTGCGCGGCGCCCGCGCCCTGCGCGAAGCCCAGGCCCTGCGTTACCGCGTATTCAGCAGCGAGTTCGATGCCCAGCTAAAGGGTGCGGACCAGGGGCTGGACATGGACGACTACGACCGCCACTGCGCCCACATCGGCGTGCGCGACCTCAACACCGGTGCGCTGGTGGCCACCACCCGCCTGCTCGACCACCGCGCCGCGCAGCGACTGGGCCGCTTCTACAGCGAAGAGGAATTCGCCCTCGACGGCCTTGGCGACCTGCAGGGCCCGGTGCTGGAAATCGGCCGCACCTGCGTTGATCCGGACTACCGCAACGGCGGCACCATCGCCGTGCTCTGGAGCGAGCTGGCCGAAGTCCTCAACGAAGGCGGCTACCGCTACCTGATGGGCTGCGCCAGCATCCCCATGCGCGATGGCGGCATCCAGGCCCGCGCCGTGATGCAGCGCCTGCGCGACCGCTATCTGTGCCAGGAAAACCTGCGCGCCGAGCCCAAGACCCCGCTGCCGCCCATGGACGTGCCGGATAACCTCACCGCCGAACTGCCGCCGCTGCTCAAGGCTTACATGCGCCTGGGCGCGAAGATCTGCGGCGAGCCCTGCTGGGACCCGGACTTCGGCGTCGCCGACGTGTTCATCCTGCTCAAGCGCGATGAGCTCTGCCCGCGTTACGCCCGCCACTTCAAGGCGGCGGTCTGATGCGCAGCCTGCGCGCCTGGCTGCGCGTCGCCCGTCTACTGGCACTGCTGCTGGTGGGCCTGGCGCTGGCCAGCTTCGTCAGCCTGCTGGAACGCCTGCCCGGCCGCGACCGCATGCCCCTGCGCCAGCGCCTGACGCGCTGGTTCCTGGCGCGTCTGTCCGGCGCCCTGCCCTTCGAACTGCAAGTGCACGGCGAACTGCCCGAGCAGCCGATGCTGTGGGTCGCCAATCATGTGTCGTGGGTGGATATTCCGCTGCTGGGCGGGCTGCTACCGCTGACCTTCCTGTCCAAGGCCGAGGTGCGCCAATGGCCGGTGGCCGGCTGGCTGGCGGAGAAGGCCGGCACGCTGTTCATTCGCCGCGGCTCGGGCGATGCAAGAATGATCAACGCACAGCTCGCCACGCACCTGTCGCGCGGCCGCTCGCTGCTGGTCTTCCCTGAAGGCACCACCACCGACGGCCAGGGCCTGCGCACCTTCCACGGTCGGTTGATGGCCAGCGCCATCGAGGCCGGAGTGCCGGTGCAGCCGGTGGCGCTGCGTTATCGCCGCAACGGGCAGGCATGCGAACTGGCGCCTTTCATCGGTGACGATGATCTGGTCAGCCACCTGAAACGTCTGTTCGATCATGATCGTGGTGTGGTGGAAATCCACCTGCTGCCGGCGCTGTCCAGCGCCCATCAGGACCGCAACCTGCTGGCCCGGCAAGCGCACGCGGCAATCCACGCAGTGGTGTGTGAAGCTCAGGAAGCGTCGGCCATCGCGGCCTGACGAGAGAAAGGTTTGGAGCCCGCCGTAACCTACGGCCGGCGGGTTCCCACTCTGACGAAACGGCTTTCAAACTGCGCCGGGCAGCACCCTCGAGCCGCCCGGTGAAGCCTGAAAACAGTCTCCCGACGCCGCAGGCTCAAGCCTCCGGCGGCACGACCAGGATGTCACAATCCAGCTCGCGCAGAGCGTAGTCGGCAACACTGCCGATCAGGGCACGCTTGATTCCGCCCATACCCCGAGTACCCATGACCAGCAGATCCGGCCGATGCTTGTCGACCATCCGCTGCAACACGTTGCCCGGCAGCCCGACGGCCACCAGTTGTTCATCGATGCGTTCTTCCAGGTGACAGTCGTGGAGGAATTTCTTCAGTTCTTCCACCGCCTGGCGCGATTCGCTGCCGACAAACTCGTCGATGCGCTCCTCGCTCACCCCGGAGTACTGCATCATGCCCTTGGCCAGCGGGCTGAAGGCGTAGACGCCCCGGCGCACGGCACCTTCGAGCAGCCCCAGCTCATCGGCCACTTCCACTGCGTGAGCGGACGCCGGCGAGGTGTCGAGGGCGATCAGCAGGTCACGGTACTGGCCGCCTGCAGGCTGGTTGACCACCAGCACCGGCAATTGCCCGGCGCGCAGCACTCGTTCGACCGTGGTGCCGACAAAGATGTCGCGCAGCACGCTCTTACGGTGCGCGCCCATCACCAGCATCTCGCAATCCTGCTTCTTCGCGGCGGCGAGGATCTGCTGATTCGGGTCGCCCCGCTCCACCAGCAGTTTCGGGCAGGTGCCGCCCAGTTCGGTGAGCTCCACCAGCCGCGCCTCCAGCATCAGACGCACCTGGGTGACTTCCTGCTCGACCAGGGCTGAAGGCTGGTCTTCATCGACCACGTAGAGCACGGTCCAGGGACAGGCGTAGCGCTTGGCAAGCGCCGCCGCACGGTGCAAAGCCTTTTCGGAACGGCCAGACAGATCCGTTGCGACCATTAACGACTTCATCATGCTGCTCCTCTCGTCGTCCTTCAGATGTGTCTATTGCACACGCTATGGGCCGCCGGACGGTTGACACATATCAAGTGAGGCCGGACCGTCCATCGATTTCGGCGGATTTCTGACGAAGCTCTGCAGTTCGGGATAGAACTCACGGAAGTCGTCGCTCAAGGGCTCGTACAACCGCTCCAGCTCCTCCCAGGCGCCGTCCAGCAGGGACGGTCTCGACAGGCGCCGGGACATCCCGACCACCACGTCCTGCAACACTTCGAACTCCCGATAACTGCCCAACCAGTCCTGCTCGGCCATGCGCGGTGCAATGCGCGCCAGACGCTCCGGCAGGCCGGGCGTGCGGCCCAGTACACCGTAGACCCGCTGGGTGAAGTGCTCCAGCGGCTCGCCGGAGAAACGGGCCCAGTCACGCGCCAGGCAGTGGTCGAAGAACACGTCCAGCAGCACACCGGCCATGCGCCGGCGCTCACTGGGGAAGCGCAGCTTGGCAGTGTGTATCAAGGCATGACTGTCGGTGAAAGCGTCGATACGCCGATGCAGGCGGATACCCGCTTCGATCTCGGCGGGCCACTGGCCGGCCAGCGGGCCTTTGACGAAATCGCCATAGAGGCTGCCGAGCAGTTGGGCCGGGCGGTCGCCGCCCAGGTGGAGGTGCGCGAGGTAGTTCATGGGCAGAGAGTAGCGCGGAATCGCAGCGAACCTGTAGGACCGAGGGGGACGCCCAGTCCTTGCTCGCGAACGCTCTTTGCCCTGGTCCCGTGCGATTCGCGAGCAAGCTCGCTCCTACAAGAGCAAGGCCGGCGCGGGGGCGAGCGCATCGCGGACGGAGTCCGCCCCTACAAGTGTCCTGCCTACCTCAACCTGTAGGAGCGAGCTTGCTCGCGAACGCCTTTTGCCCCGGTGCCATGCGATTCGCGAGCAAGCTCGCTCCTACAAGAGCAGGATCGGTGCGAGGGCGAAACCATCGCGGGAAGAGTCCGCTCCTACGGCCAATATCATCGGTGTCGATCATTACTATCGCCCCAAACGAATTCATATCGTTTTTGACCGATATATAGTTCGTCCCAACGCGATATACCGATACGCCCATGACTGAACAACACAATCTCGACCTCGACGAAATCTTCAAGGCCCTGGCCCACCCGGTGAGGCGCGACATGCTGCACTGGCTCAAGGACCCGGAGCAGTTCTTCGTCGAGCAGGAACACCAATCCTTCGAGATCGGCGTCTGCGCCGGCAAGTTCGACCAGCGTACCGGTCTGTCGCAATCCACCGTTTCCGCGCATCTGGCCGCCCTCCAGCGCGCGGGTCTGGTAACCAGTCGAAAAGTCGGCCAGTGGAACTTCTTCAAACGCAATGAAGAAACCATCCAGGCCTTTGTTCGCCACCTGAGCGAAGCGCTGTAACCCGGCTACTGCCAGCCAAGACAATTTTTACTTCCAGGAGCAGGCACATGCCCACTTCGCTTCTTGTCCTCGCTTTGTCCGCGTTTGCCATCGGCACCACGGAATTCGTGATCATGGGTCTGTTGCCCGAGGTCGCGGGCGATCTTTCGGTGACCATTCCCGCCGCCGGCTGGCTGGTCAGCGGCTATGCCTTCAGCGTCGCCATCGGCGCGCCGATCATGGCCCTGCTCACCGCCCGTCTGCCGCGCAAGACTGCGCTGCTGATGCTCATGGGCATCTTCATCCTCGGCAACCTGCTCTGCGCGGTGGCCGCCAACTACGGCCTGCTGATGCTGGCGCGGATCATCACCGCCCTGTGCCATGGCGCCTTCTTCGGCATCGGCTCGGTGGTCGCCGCCAGCCTGGTGCCGGCCAACCGCAAGGCGTCCGCCGTGGCCCTGATGTTCACCGGCCTGACCCTGGCCAACGTGCTCGGCGTTCCGGCCGGCACCGCGCTGGGCCAGATCGCCGGCTGGCGCTCGCCCTTCTGGGCAGTGACGCTGATTGGCGTCTTCGCGTTGATCGGCCTGTGGAGCGTGTTGCCGAAGAAGCACGATGAAGAAGCGGTGGACATGCGCAAGGAAGTCGCCGCACTGCGCAACGGCCCGCTGTGGCTGGCGCTGGGTACCACGGTGCTGTTCTCCGCCGCCGTCTTCGCCTTGTTCACCTACGTCGCGCCGCTACTGGGCGAAGTCACCCAGGTTTCGCCGCGCGGCATCACCTGGAGCCTGGTGCTGATCGGCCTCGGCCTGACCCTGGGCAACATCCTCGGCGGCCGTCTCGCCGACTGGCGCCTGGGCACCACCCTGGCCGGCGTGTTCGCCACCATGGCAGTGGTTTCCACGGTGCTGAGCTGGACCAGCGTGTCGCTGATCCCGGCCGAAATCACCCTCTTTATCTGGGCCGCTGCCGCCTTCGCCGCCGTGCCGGCCCTGCAGGTCAACGTGGTGCGTGTCGGCGGTGCCGCACCGAACCTCGTCGCCACCCTGAACATCGGCGCCTTCAACGTCGGCAACGCCATCGGCGCCTGGGTCGGTGGCAGCGTCATCGACCATGGCCTGGGCCTGACCCGAGTGCCCCTGGCCGGCGCCGTGCTCTCCGTACTCGCGCTGATCGCGGTAATGATCGCCTTCAGCGGCAAGCCCAACCAGACGCAACCCGTCCTCGATTGAACCTCCCCCTCACGCCCCGGAGTAATGCAATGACCACGCTTTTCGATCCCATCGTCATCGGTGACCTGGAACTGCCCAACCGCATCATCATGGCCCCGCTGACCCGCTGCCGCGCCGACGAAGGCCGTGTGCCCAACGCGCTGATGGCCGAGTACTACACCCAGCGCGCCGATGCCGGCCTGATCCTCAGCGAAGCCACCTCGGTGACGCCGATGGGCGTGGGCTACCCGGACACCCCCGGCATCTGGTCCGATGACCAGGTCCGCGGCTGGACCAACATCACCAAGGCCGTACACGCCAACGGCGGTCGCATCATGCTGCAGCTGTGGCACGTGGGCCGCATCTCCGACCCGCTGTACCTGAACGGCGAAACCCCGGTGGCACCGAGCGCGATCAAGCCTGCCGGCCACGTCAGCCTGGTGCGTCCGATCAAGGAATTCGTCACCCCGCGCGCCCTGGAAACCGAAGAGATCGCCGACATCGTCGAGGCCTACCGCATCGGTGCCGAGAACGCCAAGGCCGCCGGTTTCGATGGCGTGGAAGTACACGGCGCCAACGGCTACCTGCTCGACCAGTTCCTGCAGAGCAGCACCAACCAGCGCACCGACCAGTACGGCGGCTCCGTCGAGAACCGCGCCCGTCTGCTGCTGGAAGTCACCGATGCCGTGATCGGCGTCTGGGGCGCAGGCCGTGTCGGCGTGCACCTGGCGCCTCGCATGGACTCCCACGACATGGGCGACGCCGATCCGCTGGCCACCTTCGGCTACGTGGCTCGCGAGCTGGGCAAGCGTGGCGTGGCGTTCATCTGCACCCGCGAAAAAGCCGCTGACGACAGCATCGGCCCGAAACTGAAGGAAATCTTCGGTGGCGTTTACATCGCCAACGAGCGTTTCACCCAGGAAACCGCCAGCGAGTGGCTGGAAAGCGGCAAGGCTGACGCAGTGGCCTTCGGCATCCCGTTCATCGCCAACCCGGACCTGGTGACCCGCCTGAAGAAAGGCGCCGCCTGGAACGAACCACACCCGGAAACCTTCTACGCCAAGGGCCCGGTCGGCTATCTGGATTACCCGCGCCTGTAAAGGGGCGGTTTCAGCGCCAACGAAAAGGGGCGCCTTCATTTGAAGGCGCCCCTTTCATTGTCTGCGCCAGGCAACAACCCTGCGTAGGAGCGGACTCCGTCCGCGATCGATTACCGACAGCTCCGAGTAGGCCTGTAGCACATCGCGGACAGAGTCCGCTCCTACACAGGCCCACCCGGAGCGGCTGTTCGCGAGCAAGCTCGCTCCTGCGAAAAGCCGATCGAGGTCAATGGGCTCTCCAGCGCAAGGGCGTGGGGTCGTTGCGACCCGCCAGGCGATACCCCGTCGTCGCACACCGTGTTGTCTCCGCGCAGCCCTTGCAGCTCCCGCAGGTCGCCGGCTCGGGTGCGATTTTTTCCACCACGCCCATCGCCAGCAGCCGCTCCAGCAATGCTTCGAGCAGAGCCTTCGAAGCGCCGAGGCGTTGGGCCAGCGTCGGCACATCCGCCTCGCCCATCTCACCCAGCAGGTTGCGCACCGCGATTGCCGTGGCCATCAGTGGCAGCTCCCCGCCGGAGCGGCGCGTAGTTCGCGTTCACCCTCCAGCGCAAGGCCGCGCCGGCCGACCCAGCGCAGGATCAGGAACAGCACCAGGTTGAACACCAGCACCACACCGATAGTCACGGCGCTGTACTGCGGATGTTCGGCGAAGCTGAATACCTGATAGCAGAGGGTTGCCAGCGAGTAGGCCACGTTGAGGCCCCAGAGCACCGCGAAGGTCATCCAGCCGCGGCCGCTTTCGCGGGTCAGCGCGCCAAGGGTCGCCACGCAGGGCACGTAGAGCAGCACGAACACCAGGTAGCTGTAGGCGGCCAGCGGGCTGCCGAACTTGGCGGCGAAGGTGCCCATGGAGCCCTCTTCCATCTCGCCGTCGGCCATGCTCGCGGCCACCGGGTTGGCCAGCACGCTGAGGCTGAAGGCATCGCGCAGACCGTCCAGCGTATCCGCGCCGGCCTGCTTCAATTGGCCCCAGAGATCGTACGCATCGGCGTCGAAGGCCTCGCCCTGGATGTGTTCGGCGGTGTACAGGGTGTTCAGGGTGCCGACCACCACTTCCTTGGCCAGCGCGCCGGTCACCAGGCCGACAGTGGCCTGCCAGTTGTCCTCGTGCACGCCCATGGGTTTGAGCAGCGGCGTAACCTTGTGACTGAGACTGGAAAGGGCCGAATCGGCGATGTCGCCTTGCACCGGGCGACCGTCGAGGGTGACGCTGTTGAGGCCGCCGATCACCAGGCTGACCAGGATGATCACCGTCCCCGCGCGGACGATGAAGGCGCGCAGGCGCATCCAGGTCTGCAGCAGCAGGCTGCGCAGGTGCGGCACGTGGTACAGCGGCAGCTCCATGACGAAGGGCGAGGCTTCGCCACGCATCAGCGTGTGCTTGAGCAGCAGCCCGGTCAGCACCGCCACGACTATGCCCAGCAGGTACAGCGAGAAGATTGCCAGCGCACCGTTCTGACCGAAGAAAGCGGCGGCGAACACGGCGAAGATCGCCAGCCGCGCACCGCAGGACATGAACGGCGCCATCATCGAGGTCATCAGCCGCTCGCGCGGGTTGTCCAGGGTGCGGGTGCCCATGATCGACGGCACATTGCAGCCGAAGCCGACGATCAGCGGCACGAAGGATTTGCCCGGCAGGCCGAGGGCCTGCATCAGGCGGTCCATGACAAAGGCCGCACGGGCCATGTAGCCGGAGTCTTCGAGCAGGGCGAGGAACAGGTACATCAGGCCGATCTGCGGGATCAGCGGCAGCACCGCGTTGATGCCGCCGCCCAGCCCCTGGGCCAGCAGCGCGGTCAGCCAGTCCGGCGCACCGCTGCGAGCACCCAGCCACTGGATGCCATCGATGAACAGCGCCGAGGAGCCCTGGTCGAAGATCGGCTGCAGCGCACCGCCCAGGGTAATGGCGAAGAAGAACATCAGGTACATCACGAACAGGAACACCGGAATGCCCAGCCAGCGGTTCAGCGCAATGCTGTCCAGCATCTGGGTCAGGCGATGCGGTGCGGCCTGTCGATGGTTGCTGGCGCGCTCGCAGAGTTCGCCGATCAACCGGTAGCGCGCGTCCACCAGCAGCAGTTCCGGGTCTTCGCCGCAGGCGCAGCGGATTGCGTCACGGGCGGCCAGCAGGCTCGCCGGGTCGAGCTTGAGTTGACGGGCACTGTGCAGGTCACCTTCCAGCGCCAGCAGTGCCATCCAGGCCAGTGTTGGCGGCGCATCGGCGGGCAACAATTGGCTGACGGCGTTGCGCAGCGCAGCGGGATACGGCACCTGTAGCGGAGGCTGCGCCGTCACGGCATCGATAGCCTGCTTGAGCTCGTCGATGCCCTCGCCGCGGGTCGATACCAGCGGCACCACCGGGCAGCCCAGCTCCCGCGCCAACGCCTCGCGGTCGATGTTCAGTCCCTGGGTACGGGCGATATCGAGCATGTTCAGCGCGACCACGCAGGGCAGCCCCATCTCGCGCAATTGCACAGTGAGGTAGAGGTTGCGTTCCAGATTGGTGGCGTCGACCACGTTGACCAGCACGTCGACCTCGCCATCGACGATGCAGCGCCGGGCAATCTGCTCGTCCAGCGAGGCCTGGGTCGACAGCGTGGTCAGCGAGTAGGTGCCGGGCAGGTCCACCAGGCGTACGTTGTGGAGCGCCGTGCGGAAGGTCCCCTCCTTTCGTTCGACGGTGACGCCAGCCCAGTTGCCGACGCGCTGGCGCGAACCGGTGAGCTGGTTGAACAGGGTGGTCTTGCCCGCGTTGGGATTGCCGATCAGGCCGATGCGCAGCTCTATCATGGTGGATCAGTCCTGCGCTTCAAGCTGGAGGAACGCCAGGTCGCGGCGACGCAACACCAGGCTGCACTGGCGGGTATCCACCTGCACTGGATCACCCAGTGGCGCTACGCGACGCACCTTCAGTTCGGCGCCCGGCAACAATCCCATGGAGAACAGCCGCTGGCGGAAGGCGGCGCCGATCCCGGGCCGGTAACCCGCGATGCGGTACCGGCGTTGCGCTTGAAGATCGTGCATGGGAAGCCTCCGGGCGAATGATCGAACAAGGAGAGAATCAGAATGACTCTCATTTGTTAGCGATTATTCGCCTCGAAGCCGCCCGTGAAACTGATTCAAGACAAGAATTGCCGTTACTACCCCAAAAGAGGGATGGCCAGAAAAAAGCCCCCGGACCTGTCGGCGCGGGGGCTCTTCTTCGGCAGGGCAATCAGCGGGTGCTGATCTGCTGCTGGAGGTTCTGCATCTGCTGCTGCAGGGTGTTGATGTTGCGCATCACCTGGATGCGGAACACGTCGAACTCCTTGGTATCGCTGCTGGCCTGGCCCTGGCGGCCGTCGACTTCGGAGCGCAACACGAACAGATCGTCCTGGATGCTCTTGATCGCCTTGGCCTGGCTGCCGTCCTTCTTCAGGTTGGCGATTTCCGTGTTGAGCGCCTGGATCTGCTGGTTGGCGGCGGCCAGGTCGGTCTGCAGGTTCTTGTACTTGGCCTGTTCGTCGGTGATGGACTTGAGCTTGACGTCGAGCTGCGACATCAGCAGCGCGGCGCTTTCCTGCTGGGCCTTGAGGTCGGCGCTGACCTGCGCCAGGCGTTTGCCCTGGGCGCCGTCGAACTCCGACAGGGAGGTCTGCTGCGCCTTGGCCTGCTCGGCCAGGCGGCCCTGCAGTTGCTTGACCTGCAGCTTCAGGGCTTCACGGTCGGTCATGCCGTTGGACTCATTGGCGACGAACTTGCCGCGGATGTCATCCAGGCGACCGGCGGCCTCTTCGCTGATCTTGGCGAAGCTTTCCTGGGTGGCGATCAGTTGCTGTTCCATGAGCATCAATTGCTGGTGGCTCCACCAACCGACGCCGGCCAGGGCTATGGCCATGGCTGCAACCAGCGCCCACAGCGCTCCGGTACCGCCGCCGCGTTTTACCGGCGGCGGCAGCGGACGACCGTTGGGCTCGACCACGCGGCGCGGGTGATGACCGAACTCATCGCGGTCGGCAGCGTCGGTGGAAAGATGGGGCACATCATCGAATTCGTCGAACGTGTCATTACGCATGGAATGAACCTGTGGGGATAAAGCGGCGTGTTGCCTGCGCTGGGCGCAGTATATCTGTTCGCATGACTCTGGGAGCAGCGTGCCATCACAGGGCGTCGCGCACCTCGTCGGCGCACAGAAGACCCGTGACGGAGGTCGCAGTTCCCTACGCAGCCCGCCAATAGTGGCTTTGCGATATCGTGGCACGCCGCTTGCTCCCGCTCCCAGTACTTGGCGCCGCTTTGGCGCCCTTCGCGGGGGAGGAAGTCGGGTGATCGAACTCAACAAGGCCATCCTGGATTGCATGCGCGAACTGCGCCGCCGTCTGCGTGAAGAACAGGCACTGGAGATCCAGTACCAGCAGAGCGACGCCATCGAACGGATGCTGCGCGCCTGCGCGGAGTCCATTTGCGAGGAGACCCGCCAGATGGGCGAACGTCTCAGCCAGCTGAGCGGCGTACAACTGCCGCGCGTGGTGCAGGAGCCGAGTTTCCTGCCGATGCAGGGCGGCGGCGACCAGCAGTATTCCGGGCCGTTGCGTGGTGGTGCCCGCGCGCCGCGCTGAGCTTGCTGCGTGTAGGAGCGAGCTTGCTCGCGAACAGCCTCAGCTTCCGTGCCGTGCGGTTCGCGCTGAGCTCGCTCCTACAGACGACGCCAGCCCCTAAGCGCCGCGCAATCTCCACCAGTCGCAGAACTCGTCCAGCGCATCCCACAGGCTGTTCTGCGGGTCGTAGTCGAGGAATTGGCGAGCGCGGGAGATGTCCAGGGAGAAGTCCTTGGCCATGACCGCCATCCCCAGGCGATGCAGGGTCGGCTCCGGGCGGCCGGGCAAGACCTTGCACACGCCCTCGTTGAGCAGCGCCAGGTTGTAGGCCAGCCCGTAGGGCATGTGCTGCTCCACCGGCTGCATGTCCAATCGACGCAGCACGTAATTCACCACGTCCCACAGTGGCAGCGGCTGGCCGTTGCTGATGTTGTAGGCCTGGCCGAGCGCCTCGTCGCCGGCCATCAGGCTGGCGAACAGGGCGTCGTTGAGGTTCTGGATGCTGGTGAAATCCACCTTGTTCAGGCCCTGGCCGATGATGCGCAGGCGGCCCTTGCGGTGCGCGGCGATCATCCGCGGGAAGATGCTGGTATCGCCGGCGCCGGTGACGAAGCGCGGACGCAGCGCCAGCACTTCCAGACCGAACTCCTGGGCACCGAGGGCGACCAGTTCGGACTGGTACTTGGTCGAGCCATAGTGGTTGGCGAAGCGCTTGGGCACCTGCTGCTCAGTGATGCCGACATGGGACTGGCCATCGAAGTAGATCGACGGCGACGACAGGTGTACCAGGCGGCGCACCTTCTGCTTCAGGCACGCCTCGACGATGGACTCGGTCATCACCACGTTGGCCTGGTGGAAGTAGTCGTGGCTGCCCCATACACCCACCGCGCCGGCGCAATGCACCACAGCATCGACATCGCTGCACAGCGCCCGCACCAGCGTCGGGTCCGACAGGTCGCCAGCCATGAACTCGGCACCGCGCGCCACCAACGGCTGCAACGCTTCTTCGCGCCGTCCGTTCACCCGTACCGCCAGCCCCTGTTCCAGGGCAAAACGGGCAAAACGCCCGCCAATGAACCCGCTGGCTCCGGTGACCAGAATCTTCATGCACGCCACTCCTGTTCTTGTAATGCGGCGACTCTAGCAGGCGCCGCACCGCACCACCCTGGCCTTGTACGCCAGAAACGAATCCTTGCAGACCGCGCTGGTCGGCCAGGGTTGCACGACTTGCGATCGGCGACATGCCCGGGGCGGTTGCGACTACCCTTGATGCACTCTTCGCTTTCTCTCGAGGCCGCATCATGAGCAAGACGCACTGGATGATCTACGGCGCCAACGGCTACACCGGCCGATTGGTGGCCGAGCAGGCGCAGCGCGAGGGCCTGAAACCGATCCTCGGCGGTCGCAACCCGGCCAGCCTGCATGCGCTGGGCAGCACGCTGGGGCTGGAATGCCGGGTCTTCGACCTGAACGACAGCGCCGCCGCCCTGGCTGCGCTGGAGGATGTCGGCGTGGTCGCCAACTGCGCCGGGCCTTTCTCCGCCACCGCCGCGCCGATGATCGAAGCATGCATCGCCAGCGGCGCGCATTACGTGGATATCACCGGGGAGATTTCCGTCTTCGAATACGCCCACAGCCTGGACGACGTGGCGCGCACGGCGGGCGTGGTGATCTGCCCCGGCGTCGGCTTCGACGTAATCCCCACTGACTGCGTCGCCGCCTGCCTCAAGGAAGCCATGCCCGACGCCGCACACCTGGCGTTGGGCTTCGACAGCGGCAGCGGCCTGTCGCCGGGCACCGCCAAGACCACCGTGGAAGGCCTCAAGCTGGGCGGCAAGGTCCGTGAAGCCGGGCGTCTGCGCGATGTGCCGCTGGGTTACAAGCGCCGCGACATCGACTTCGGCCGCGGCCTCAAACACGCCGTGACCATTCCCTGGGGAGACGTGGCGACGGCCTATTACTCCACCGGCATCGGCGATATCGAGGTCTACCTGCCGGTGCCGCCGGTCGCTGCCATTGGCATGCGGGTGATGGACAGCTTCCGTCCGCTGCTGGGCCGCGACCGCGTGCAGAGCTGGCTCAAGGAGCAAGTCGAGAGGCGCGTCCACGGCCCGGACGAACTGGCCCGAAGCAAGCTGCGCACCTGGGTCTGGGGCGAGGTGCGCAACGCCCGTGGCGAACGCCGCACCGCGCGGCTGGAAACCGCCAACGGCTACGACGTGACCCTCCACGGCGTGCTCTTCGCCGTGCGTCACCTGCTGGCCAACCCCAACACGGTCGGCTACTTCACCCCGTCGAATCTCTTCGGCGCACGTTGCATCGAGCAATTGCCGGGCAGCGGCAGCATCGTCATTCGCGGCTGATCGGCACCATCAGCCCCGGCGCTTTTGCCAGCAGGTGCCGGGTCAGCGCGGCGAGCAATTCGCCGCCGTTGCGCCAGTGGTGCCAATAAAGAGGCACGTCGATCACCTGCCCCGGCAGCATATCCACCAGCTCGCCGCGTTCCAGTTCGCCGCGCACCTGCTGCTCGGGGACCAGGCCCCAGCCAAGGCCCCCGCTGGTCATGCGCACAAAGCCTTCGGAGGACGGGCACAGGTGATAGCTGAAGTGGCCGTCGACGCCGAGCTCCTTCAGATAACGGTGCTGCAGCTGATCATCCGGGCCGTAGACGATGGCCGGTGCGCGAACGAGCCCGGCAGGCGTCACGCCCCTGGGGAAGTGCCGGGCGATGAACTCCGGGCTGGCCAGCCCGCGGTAGCGCATGGCACCCAGCGGCTCGCAGCGACCGCCGGCCACGGGACGCGGACTGGCGCAGACGCAGCCAGCCACCTCGCCGGCGCGCATCCGCTTGAGGCCGACCTCCTGATCTTCCACAACCAGGTCCAGCAGCACATGGCGCTCGCCGCAGAAATCACCGACCGCATGGGCCCACCAGGTGGCCAGGCTGTCGGCGTTCAACGCCAGGCGCAGGCGCTCGGGGGCCGCGCCGTCGTCCAGTGCGGGAACCCATTGCTGCAGATCGCCCTCCAGCAGACGCACCTGCTGCACATGATTGAGCAGACGCTGGCCGAGATCGGTCGGCTGCGGCCGCGACGCGCGCACCAGTACCGGCTGGCCGACCCGCGCTTCGAGCAACTTGATGCGCTGGGAAATCGCCGACTGCGACAACCCCAACACCTGGGCGCCGCGCTCGAAACCGCCCTGCTCCACCACGGCGGCCAGGGCAGCAAGCAGCTTGTAGTCGAACATGATCAGTTTCCCTAATGAGATATCAGCAGTATTTGTTTTTCTTATACAGGCCAAAGCCGGACAATCGCCAGCATTCCCACTTTCACAGATGGACTGCCCCATGGCTGGCGAAACTTCCCTGGCCGCGCTGCTGCGCGACATGACCCCGGTACTCAACGACGGCGAGTACGTGTTCTGCACTCTGCCAGACGGCCAGCTTCCGGCCGGCCTCCAGCCGCTGGGCAGCTTCCGCGAAAGCGAAGGGTTGACGCTGATTCTTCCCCGTGCCGAAGCCGAACAGACCGGGCTGGCCTTCGACTACGTCGCCGCCTGGCTGACTCTGGAAGTGCACTCGGCACTGCAGGCGGTCGGCCTGACTGCCGCCGTGGCGACGGCCCTGGCCAAGGCCGGGATCAGTTGCAACGTGATCGCCGCCTGGTACCACGACCACCTGTTCGTCGCCCACGCCGACGGCCCGCGCGCACTCGATGTCCTACGCGCTCTCGCATTGAATCCGGAGGTCTGAGCCATGTGGCAGAGCTACCTCAATGGCGTGCTCGTCGCCGCCGGCCTGATCATCGCCATCGGCGCGCAGAACGCCTTCGTTCTCGCGCAGAGTCTGCGCCGCGAGCATCACCTTTCTGTGGCAGCGTTGTGCGTACTGTGCGACGCCATCCTGGTCAGCGCTGGCGTCTTCGGCCTGGCAAAGATCCTCGTCGAGAACCCGACCCTGCTGGCAATCGCCCGCTGGGGCGGGGTCACCTTCCTGGTCTGGTACGGCCTCAAGGCGCTGCGTCGTGCAGTCGCACCCGAAGCCATGGCCGACATCACGCAGACCGGGCCGCGTTCGCGTCGCACCGTGCTCATGGCAGCGCTGGCGGTAACCCTGCTCAACCCCCACGTGTACCTCGACACCGTATTGCTGATCGGCTCCCTCGGTGCCCAGCAGGCAGCGCCCGGCGCCTACGCCATGGGCGCGGCCAGCGCCTCGCTGCTGTGGTTCTTCACGCTGGCCTTCGGCGCCGCGTGGCTTGCGCCCTGGCTGGCACGGCCGGCGACCTGGCGACTGGTGGACCTGATGGTCGCGGTGATGATGCTGGGCATGGCGGCGCAGCTGGTATTCGCCAACTGATCCCGAGCCGGCCACAGAACAAATCCGAACGACGTTCCGTCATCCCGGTCTGTGCATAGTGAGCGTCGCGCTCCGGCGCAGACCGCTGTGCAGGGCCTTTGCCCTTACAGTTGCTGCGTGGATATGCCGCAGGTCGGGTGCTATGATCGGACCTTCGCGGCGCCGGCGGGCCTTGAGCCCTCCGGACGCAACTGGCGCGCTGCCTGTCCCTTGACGGGGCGCATTGCAGCTACGCCCGGATGCCGCGACAAACATCGAACCGGCCCCGTGTACCGGTCGCGCGCTCGTCGCGCTAGCCCAGACTGAGTGAGATAGGAGAGAGACCATGGCTTTCGAATTGCCGCCGCTGCCTTACGCGAAGAACGCCCTTGAGCCGCACATTTCCGCGGAAACCCTGGAATACCACCACGACAAGCACCACAACACCTACGTCGTGAACCTGAACAACCTGGTTCCGGGTACCGAGTTCGAAGGCAAGAGCCTGGAAGACATCGTCAAGACCTCTTCCGGCGGCATCTTCAACAACGCCGCCCAGGTGTGGAACCACACCTTCTACTGGAACTGCCTGAGCCCCAACGGCGGTGGCCAGCCCACCGGCGCCCTGGCTGACGCCATCAACGCTGCCTTCGGTTCCTTCGACAAGTTCAAGGAAGAGTTCAGCAAGACCTCCATCGGCACCTTCGGCTCCGGCTGGGGCTGGCTGGTGAAGAAAGCTGACGGCTCCCTGGCCCTGGCCAGCACCATCGGCGCCGGCTGCCCGCTGACCAGCGGCGACACCCCGCTGCTGACCTGCGACGTCTGGGAACACGCCTACTACATCGACTACCGCAACCTGCGTCCGAAGTACGTCGAGGCGTTCTGGAACCTGGTCAACTGGGACTTCGTGGCCGAGCAGTTCGCTGCTTGATCGCACCCCGCTTGATCTGAAGAAACCCGGCCCTTGTGCCGGGTTTTTTCGTAAGGGGCGCGTAACACCTTCGTGTCAGCTAACCTGAAAGGCCGGTACAGTCACGAAACACAACGATGGCCCTTTGACGTCATTGCGCCAATTGCCAATACTCAGCCCCAGTCGTTCGCCCCTGGCGAGAAACAAGGAAAGCCCTTGAAACTGGATCCCCGGCACAGCCTCTCCCTCAAGCTGCTGCGAATGGTATTGCTCGCGGCCCTCGTGGTCGGGGTGGTACTCAGCTGTGCCCAGATCGTGTACGACGCCCACAAAGCGCGCCTGGCCGTGCACAGCGATGCCCAGCGCATCCTGGCGATGGTCCGCGATCCCTCTACCCAGGCCGTCTACAGCCTCGACCGCGACATGGCGATGCAGGTCCTCGAAGGCCTGTTCCAGCATGAAGCCGTGCGCTACGCCGCCATCGGCCATCCCGACGAACCCATGCTGGCGGAGAAATCCCGCCCGCTGCTGGAGTCCAACACCCGCTGGCTGACCGACCCCATTCTCGGCGCCGAGCAGAACTACTCCATCCGCCTCGCCGGCCGTGGCGGCTCCAACGAGTACTACGGCGACCTGAAGATCACCCTCGACACCGCGCCCTACGGCGATGATTTCGTCGCCACCTCGGTAATCATCTTCATCTCCGGCATCCTGCGCGCCATGGCCCTGAGCCTGGTGCTGTTCATGGTCTACCACTGGCTGCTGACCAAGCCGCTGTCGAAGATCATCGAGCACCTGGCCTCGATCAACCCGGACCGCCCCAGCCAGCACAAACTACCGATGCCCGACGGCCACGAGAAGGACGAACTGGGCCTGTGGGTGAATACCGCCAACCAGTTGCTGGCCTCCATCGAGCGCAATGGCCACCTGCGCCGGGAAGCCGAAGACAGCCTGCTGCGCATCTCCCAGTACGACTTCCTCACCGGCCTGCCCAACCGCAAGCTGCTGCAACAGCGTCTGGACCAGATCCTCGAGGGCGCCTCGCGCCTGCAGCGCCGCGTCGCCGTGCTCTGCCTGGGCCTGGATGACTTCAAGGGCATCAACGAACAGTACAGCTACCAGTTCGGCGACCAGTTGCTGATCGCCCTCGCCGACCGCCTGCGCACCCGCAGCGCACACCTCGGCGCCCTGGCGCGGCTGGGCGGCGACCAGTTCGCCCTGGTCCAGGCCGACATCGAACAACCCTACGAAGCGGCGGAGCTCGCCCAGCAGATTCTCGACGACCTGGAAGCGCCGTTCGAACTCGACCAGCATCTGGTGCACCTGCGCGCCACCATCGGCATCACCCTGTTCCCCGAGGACGGCGAGACCACCGAGAAGCTGCTGCAGAAAGCCGAGCAGACCATGACCCTGGCCAAGAGTCGCTCGCGCAACCGCTACCAGTTCTACATTGCCAGCGTCGACAGCGAGATGCGCCGCCGCCGCGAACTGGAGAAGGACCTGCGCGAAGCCCTTGCGCGCAACGAACTGCACCTCGTTTACCAGCCGCAGGTGGACTACCGCGATCACCGCGTGGTCGGCGTCGAGGCACTACTACGCTGGCAGCACCCGACCCAGGGCTGGGTCGCTCCGGACCTGTTCATCCCGCTGGCGGAACAGAACGGCAGCATCTTCAGCATCGGCGAGTGGGTGCTCGACCAGTCCTGCCGCCAGCTGCGCGAATGGCACGACCAGGGCTTCGATGACCTGCGCCTGGCGGTCAACCTGTCCACCGTGCAGTTGCGCCACAACGCCCTGCCGCGTGTGGTCAGCAACCTGTTGCAGATGCACCGCCTGCCGCCGCGCTCGCTGGAGCTGGAAGTCACCGAGACCGGCCTGATGGAAGACATCTCCACCGCCGCCCAGCACCTGCTCAGCCTGCGCCGCGCTGGCGCCCTGATCGCCATCGACGACTTCGGCACCGGCTACTCGTCGCTGAGCTACCTGAAGAGTCTGCCGCTGGACAAGATCAAGATCGACAAGAGCTTCGTCCAGGACCTGCTGCTGGATGACGACGACGCCACCATCGTTCGCGCCATTATCCAGCTCGGCAAGAGCTTGGGCATGCAGGTGATCGCCGAGGGCGTGGAGACGGTCGAGCAGGAGGCCTACATCATCGCCCAGGGCTGCCACGAAGGTCAGGGCTACCTCTACAGCAAACCGCTGCCGGCACGCGAGCTGACGCTCTACCTCAAGCAGGCGCGACGCCTGGCCGAAGCGGCCGGCGGCAATCCCGGCGGGTCCGTCGAGCGTCATTGACGCGCGCCCGGCGCGTGACGATTCGCCTGTAGGAGCGAGCTTGCTCGCGAACCGCATGGCACCGGCGCTGGGGCTCTTCGCGAGCAAGCTCGCTCCTACCCAAAAACGACTCTCCCTGCGCGTTGCTGGCGCCGTGCTGGCCCCGTGATCGAACCGCGCCACCGATCTCTCTTTTCAAAAATGCAAATCTTTCGCATTATGTTGCGGATTTTATTGCGCAGTCCTTTTTACGTGCGCCTCCTCTCCATGCAAAGGAACCCGTCATGACTCGTATGCCCTGGGCCACTGCCAGCCTGCTCGCCATCGCCATTTCCCTCGCCGGCTGCGGCGATGACAAGAAAGCCGAAGCCCCCGCCGCTCCGGCTGCCAGCACCCAGAGCACTGCCCCGGCAGCGGCTGCCAAGGTCGACGAGGCCGCGGTCAAGGCCGTGGTGAAGAACTACCTCGACATCGCCGAGGCCACCTATGGCGACGCCCTGACCACCGCCAAGGCCCTGCAGACCGCCGTCGACGCGCTGATCGCCAAGCCCAGCGAAGCAACCCTGAAAGCCGCTCGCGAAGCCTGGATCGCTTCCCGCCCGTCCTACTCGCAGAGCGAAGCCTTCCGCTTCGGCAACTCGATCATTGACGACTGGGAAGGCGCGGTTAACGCCTGGCCGCTGGACGAAGGCCTGATCGACTACGTCGCCAAGGACTACCAGCACGCCGAAGGCAACGCTGGCGCCACCGCCAACATCATCGCCAACACCGAGATCCAGGTCGGCGAAGACAAGATCGACGTCAAGGAAATCACTGGCGAGAAGCTCAAGGGCCTGAACGAGCTGGGCGGCTCCGAAGCCAACGTTGCCACCGGCTACCACGCCATCGAGTTCCTGCTCTGGGGCCAGGACCTGAACGGCACCAAGCCCGGCGCCGGCGACCGCAAGTACACCGACTACGCCCAGGGTAAGGACTGCACCAACGGCCATTGCGACCGTCGCGCCGCCTATCTGAAGGCTGCTACCGACCTGCTGGTGGCTGACCTGGAAGAAATGGCCGGCAACTTCAAGTCCGGTGTCGCCGACAACTACCGCGCCAAGGTCGAGGCCGACACCGCCGAGAACAACCTGCGCAAGATGTTCTTCGGCATGGGCTCCCTGTCCCTGGGCGAGCTGGCTGGCGAGCGCATGAAGGTCGCGCTGGAAGCCAACTCCACCGAAGACGAGCACGACTGCTTCAGCGACAACACCCACAACACCCTGTTCTTCAACGCCAAGAGCATCCGCAACATCTACACCGGCGAATACAAGCGTACCGACGGCAGTGTCGTGAAGGGCCCGAGCCTGTCCGACCTGGTCGCCAAGGTCGACGCCGCCGCCGATACCGAGCTGAAGAATGACCTGGCCAATACCGAAGCCAAGATGCAGGTCATCGTCGACCGTGCCGAGAAGGACGGTGTGCACTTCGACCAGATGATCGCTCCGGAAGACAAGGACGATCAGCAGAAGATCCGCGACGCCATCGCCTCGCTGGTCAAGCAGACCGGCGCCATCGAGAAGGCCGCCACCGCGGTCGGCGTTCAGGACCTGAAGCCGGACAACGCCGATCACCAGTTCTGATCCGCGCATCCTGAAGTGACTGCGGCTCCAGGCCGCAGCTACTGAAGTGGCAAAGGCAAAGCCCCGCACTGCGGGGCTTTGTCGTTTCCGGACGGCAAACGATGTCGTTCGCAAATACAAATTTTTCATATTTGCATTTGACGCCCCTGATAACATGGCGCGCTGCCATGTCACCGCTCTGGAACCCGTCGATGCTCCACCGCCGTACCGCCCTGCACCTCGTGCCGCTGTTGTCTGCCCTCGCCCTTGCCGCGTGCAAGCCGGAGACCTCCCAGCACGCCGTGGCCGAACCTGGCGAAGCACTATCCGGCGGCGCCACCACGGTCAAGCAGAGCGACCGCAACGCCTATTCCATGCCCTCGGCCAACCTCACGCCAAGCCGCCGACTGGACTTCGCCGTGGGCAACAGCTTCTTCCGCAACCCCTGGGTGATCGCGCCAACCACCACGACCGCGCGCGACGGCCTCGGCCCGTTGTTCAACACCAACGCCTGCCAGAACTGCCACATCAAGGACGGCCGCGGCCATCCGCCGGAGCTGAACGACGTCAACGCCGTGTCGATGCTGGTGCGCCTGTCGATCCCCGCCGGCTCCGCCGACGTCGAGACCATCAAGCGCCTGGGCGTGGTGCCCGAGCCGGTGTATGGCGGACAGTTCCAGGACTCGGCAATCCCCGGCGTCGCGCCCGAAGGCAAGGTCCGCGTCGAGTACGACGCCATGCCGGTGACTTTCAAGGACGGCACCGTGGTCGAGCTGCGCAAACCCAAGCTGCGCATCAGCGACCTGGGCTACGGCCCGATGCATGCGGACACGATGTTCTCCGCCCGCATCGCCCCGCCGATGATCGGCCTGGGCCTGCTGGAGTCCATCAGCGAAGCGGACATCCTCGCCAACGCCGAGCTCCAGGCCAAGGGTGGCGATGGCGTGCAGGGCCGCCCAAACCGCGTCTGGGACGATGCCACGCAGCAGACGGTCCTCGGCCGCTTCGGCTGGAAGGCCGGGCAACCCAACGTCGCCCAGCAGAACGCCCACGCCTTCTCCGGCGACATGGGCCTGACCAGCGACCTGCTGCCCAGCGACGACTGCACGGCGGCGCAGACCAATTGCAAGAACGCCATCGATGGCGGCAAGCCGGAAGTCAGCCAGCACATCTTCAACCAGGTTGCCTTCTACGCCCGCAACCTCGCGGTGCCGGCACGGCGCAAGCACGACGACCCGCAGGTGCTCACCGGCAAGGGCCTGTTCTTCGACAGCGGCTGCGCCAGTTGCCACACGCCCAAGTTCACCACCGGCGCCAACGCCGCCGAACCGGAGCTGGCCAACCAGGTCATCCGTCCCTACAGCGACCTGCTGCTGCATGACATGGGCGAGGGACTAGCGGACAATCGCCCGGAATTTCTCGCCAGCGGCCGCGACTGGCGCACGGCGCCGCTGTGGGGCATCGGCCTGACCGAGACGGTCAATGGCCACACCCAGTTCCTGCATGACGGCCGCGCCCGCAACCTGCTCGAAGCCGTGCTCTGGCATGGCGGCGAAGCCGAAGCGGCCAAGCAACGCGTATTGAATTTCGACGCCGGGCAGCGCGATGCCCTGCTGGCGTTCTTGAACTCACTCTAAGGAGCCGAGCCCACCATGTTCCGCCCCCGACTGCTGATCACCAGCCTCGCCATCGCCCTGGGCGCCTGCTCGCCCACCGACCCGCAGGCCACCACCAGCGCCACGCTGGCCCAGCAAGTGATCCTGCCGACCTACAGCCGCTGGGTCGACGCCGACCGCGCGCTGGCGGCCAGTGCCCTGGCCTACTGCCAGGGCAAGGAAGACCTGACCAAGGCGCGCGCCGACTTCATGGCCGCGCAGAAGGCCTGGGCCGAGCTGCAGCCGCTGCTGGTCGGCCCGCTGGCCGAGGGCAACCGCTCCTGGCAGGTGCAGTTCTGGCCGGACAAGAAGAACCTTGTGGCGCGCCAGGTCGAACAACTGCTGAGCAGCGGCAACGCGATTTCCCCGGCGACCCTGGATAAATCCAGCGTCGTGGTCCAGGGCCTGACCGCCTACGAGTACATTCTCTTCGACGCCAAGATCGACCTCGCCAATGCCGAAACCAAGGCGCGCTACTGCCCGCTGCTGGAGGCCATCGGCAGCCACCAGCAAGCGCTGGCGGAGAACATTCTGGCGCAGTGGAAGCAGGACGGCGGCATGCTCGCCCAGCTCTCCAAGTTCCCCAACGAGCGCTACGCCGATGCCCACGAGGCCATCGCCGAGCTGCTGCGCGTGCAGGTCACCGCACTGGACATGCTGAAGAAAAAACTCGGCACCCCGCTGGGCCGCCAGAGCAAGGGCATCCCGCAGCCCTTCCAGGCCGAAGGCTGGCGCAGCGACATGTCGCTGGCGAGCCTGGACTCCAGCCTGACCGGCGCCCAGGCGCTGTGGGACGGCACCGACAAGAAGGGCCTGCGCGCCCTGCTGCCGACGGAGCAGAAAGAACTGGCCGGCAAGATCGATGCGGCCTACGCCGACGTCCACGGCAAGCTGAAGGCCATCGATAAACCCCTCAGCGAGCTGCTCAAGGACGAAGCCGGCATCAAGCAACTGAACGAGCTGTACGACAGCCTCAATGTCGTCCACCGCCTGCACGAAAGCGATCTGGCGAAGGCCCTCGGGGTGCAGCTCGGCTTCAACGCCAACGACGGCGACTGATTCGGTCTGCTGCGCGTCGGCCAGGTGACGTATCTTTCCGCCTAGCCTGGCTCTAGCTCGCAAGATCGATGGAATACCAGAAGTAATAGAGGTGAACGCCATGTTGCGACGTCACGTGATCGGCCTGGGCAGCCTGCTGCTCGGCGCCCTGACCTTCGGCGGCTGGACGCTGTCACGCAAGGGCAAGGAGCCCCTGGTGCTGTCCGCCCGTGACGACGCGGATGGCAAGCACTACGCCGTCGGCTATCGCCTGGACGGCAGCTGTGCGTTCGCCACCGAAGTCGGCCTGCGCTGCCACGACGTGGTGCAGCACCCCAGCCTGCCGCTGGCGCTGTTCGTGGCAAGGCGTCCAGGGCGGCAAAGCTACCTGATCGACCTGAACGACGGCCGTCTGTTACAGACCCTCGACTCGCAAACCGACCGCCACTTCTACGGCCATGGCGTGTGGCACAAGGACGGCGAGTGGCTCTACGCCACCGAGAACGACACCACCGCCCCGGGGCGCGGCATGCTCGGCGTGTACCGTTTCGACGGCGAGCGCCTGAGCCACACCGGCGAGATTTCCACCCACGGCCTCGGCCCGCACCAGGTGTCCTGGATGCCCGACGGCGAGACCCTGGTCGTGGCCAATGGCGGCATCCGCACCGAAGCCGAAAGCCGCGTGGAGATGAACCTTGATGCCATGGAACCGAGCCTGGTGCTGATGCACCGTGACGGCAGCCTGATCTCCAAGGAAACCCTGCCACAACAGATGAACAGCGTGCGCCATCTGGCCATCGCCCAGGACGGTACCATCGTCGCCGGCCAGCAATACATGGGCGACTCCCACGACCGTGCCGACCTGCTCGCCATCAAGCGGCCGGGGCAGCCATTCCAGCCCTTCCCGCTGGCCGACGAACAGCGCCTGGCCATGACCCAGTACACCGCCAGCGTCGCCGTACACAACGAACTGCGCCTGGTCGCGCTCACTGCGCCGCGCGGCAACCGCTTCTTCATCTGGGACCTGGATACCGGCGCCGTGCGCCTGGACGCGCCGCTGCCCGACTGCGCCGGCGTCGGCGCGGTGAAGGACGGCTTCGTCGTCACTTCCGGCCAGGGCCGCTGCCGCGTCTATGACTGCCGCCAGGAGCGCATCGCCGGCACGCCGCTGGACCTGCCCCCAGCCTTCTGGGACAACCACCTGCACCTGGCCTGAGTCCATACACCCCGCGAGCGTAGGAGCGGACTTCGTCCGCGATGTGCCTAGCCCACAAGCTGAGCTGCCGGGAAACGATCGCGGACGGAGTCCGCTCCTACGTGATCCTCAACCTCACGGCATCCAGCTGAACGCCCGTCCCAGAGCGGCCGACGACGCTACCACTCATCTGCTCGGGCTCAAATACGCGCCCGCGCGGCCGATGCAAAGACTGACCGATTCCCACCCTGCGTCTTAGAGGCGTACCCACGATGTCCCCCAACTCCTCCCTGCGTACCCAGATCCTTTCGCTGCTGGGCGGCAGCCTGCTGCTCGTGCTGCTGATCGCCCTTGCCTGCTTCCACTTCCTCTCCGGCAGCGTCGGCGCCTACCAGCGCCTGCTGGACGGCCCGCTGCAATCCTCGCAACTGGTCGACCAGGCCAACCTGGCCTTCAAGGTCCAGGTGCAGGAATGGAAGAACGTCCTCCTGCGCGGCCAGCAGCCGGTCGATCTGAACAAATACTGGAGCCAGTTCGAAGACCAGGAACGCGCCGTGCAGGAGGTCCTCGGCCGCCTGGAGCAGAGCGCCAGCGACGATCCGCAACTCAAGACTCAGGTAACGCGCCTGCGCGACGAGCACCGGCAGCTCGGCCAGGCTTATCGCAAAGGCCGCGACGCCTACCTCGCCGCCGGCAGCGATCCGCGCGCCGGCGACGCCGCCGTGAAGGGCATCGACCGCGCCGCCAGCGAGCAGATGGCCGCCCTGGTGGACAGCCTGCACCGCGACGCCCAGGAAGAAGCCAGGAGCATTTCCGCCAGTGCTCACAGCACCGTCATCAGCGGCAGCCTGATCCTGCTGATCTCTGGCCTGGTGCTGGGCCTGCTCAGCCTGTGGCTGGTCAATCGCAACCTGATCGGCCCGATTGCGCGACTGATCGAGCACATCGCCCAGCTCAGCGAAGGCAACTTCGGCGAGCGCGTCGACGCCAGCCGCCGCGACGAACTGGGCCGCCTGGCCCGCGCCGCCAACACTCTGCGCGACTTCCTGGCCGAGACCTTCACCCGCCTGAAACACAGCACTACCGAACTGGACACCGCCAGCGGCGAGCTGAATGCCATCGCCACCCTGATGGCCGAAGGCACCCGCGAGCAGTTCTCGCGCACCGACCAGGTGGCCACGGCGATGCACGAGATGTCCGCCACCGCCCAGGAAGTCGCCCGCCACGCCTCCGATGCCGCGCGCGCCGCCGACGACGCCGACCAGCACGCCCAGCAAGGCGGCGAAGTGATGAAGACCACCATCGTCACCATCACCGAGATGAGCAACGAGATCGCCAACACCGCCGACGTCATCCGCCGCCTGGAAAGCGACAGCGGGCGCATCGGCAAGGTGCTCGAAGTGATCCGCGGCATCGCCGACCAGACCAACCTGCTGGCGCTCAACGCTGCCATCGAGGCTGCCCGCGCCGGGGAAGCTGGCCGTGGATTCGCCGTGGTCGCCGACGAAGTCCGCACCCTGGCCCAGCGCACCGCCGAGTCGACCGCCGAGATCCACCAGATCATCGACACCGTGCAGACCGGTTCGGTGAACGCCCTGCGCGCCATCGAGAACGGCCAGACCCGCAGCGAACAGGGCGTGGAGCGCGTCACCCAGGCCGGCGAAGTGCTGCGCAGCATCACCCTGGCCGTGGAAGCGATCCGCGACATGAACCGGCAGATCGCCACCGCCGCCGAGGAACAGACCTCGGTTGCCGAGGACATCTCGCGCAACCTCACCGAGATCACCGCCATCGGCGCCACCAACGAGGAGAACGTGGTGCGCACCCAGGGCGCCAGCCGCCACCTGCATGGCCTCTCCAGCGAGATCGCCGACGTCACCCGCAAGCTCAGCGCCTGATCCCTTCTGCCACATGGACGTGGCTTCTGCCCCTGAGTTGCCCGCTGCACTGATCCGGCGCATATCTACCGCAAACAACCTTACTTTTCGTGGGAAACCTCTTGTAATCGCAGCCCTTTGACTCGCCGGGCATTCAGGCATAAGGTGCGCAATTCCGCCCCGCAATGGGGCGTCCCACGTATCGGCTTCAGAGCCTGATCGACATCTGCGCGAACGGAAGGCTGTCCGGTTGAATTGCCGGGCGAGCGATCGCGCCCGATTGCTGCCAGGCACGTACCAAGGAACAGGAAGATGTTGCGCCGCATGCTGATCATGCTGGGCGTAGTTGCCGTCATCGTTGCGGTGCTCGCCGGCTCGAAATACCTCTCCATCACCAAACAGATCGCCATGTTCTCGGCACCGCGTCCGCCGGTGAGCGTGAACGCCACCCAGGCCGAGCAGCGCGATTGGCAAAGCCGCCTGGCGGCCATCGGCACCCTGCGCGCGATCCAGGGCGTGACCCTGACCGCCGAAGTCTCCGGCACGGTCAGCGCGGTGCAGTTCGTCTCCGGCGACAAGGTCAAGGTCGGCCAGCCGGTGGTACAGCTGGAATCCAACGTCGAGCAGGCCACCCTGCGTACCGCCGAGGCAGACCTCGGCCTGGCCCAGGTCGAGTACGAACGCGGCAAGAGCCTGGTGGGTCGCCAGGCGATTTCCAAGAGCGAGTACGACCGCCTCGCCGCCCAGCTGAACCGCTCCACCGCGACCGTCGCGCAGCTCAAGGCGAGCCTGGACAAGAAGCGCATCCTCGCGCCCTTCTCCGGCACCATCGGCATTCGCCAGGTGGACGTCGGCGACTACGTGTCTCCCGGCACCGAGATCGTCACCCTGCAGGATCTTTCGACCCTGCAGGTGGACTTCTTCCTGCCCGAGCAGGACTTCCCGCTGCTCAAACGCGGGCAGAAGGTGGTGGTGCGCGTGGCGGCCTATCCGGGCCAGAGCTTCGACGCACAGATCGACGCCATCAGCCCCCGCGTGGACAACCAGACGCGCAACCTGCTGGTTCGCGCCAGCATGGCCAACCCCGACGGCAAGTTGCTGCCGGGCATGTTCGCCAACCTGGAAGTGCAGCTGCCGGACAGCGCACCGCGCGTCGTGGTCCCCGAGACCGCCGTGGCCTTCACCCTGTACGGCAACTCGGTGTACGTGGTGGTGCCGCAGAAGAAGAAAGCGGATGACAAGGACGCCGACGTAGCAAGCACCAGCCAGACCCAGGTTACGGAATCGTCGCAGAAGAAGCTGGAAGTCGAACGCCGCTTCGTGAAGACCGGCGAGCGCCGCGAAGGCAGCGTGGTGATCCTCGAGGGCCTGAAGGCCGGCGAAGAAGTGGTGACCTCCGGCCAGCTCAAGCTGGACAACGGCACCGCCGTCGCCATCGTCAAGGACCCGCAGTAATCGCATAGCCGGCGCGGCGCTCGATGCGGCGCGCCAACAGACCCCGCCCTCATCCGGCAGGGTCCGCATTAAGGGATTGAGCTATGTTCACCGATCCGTTCATTCGTCGCCCCGTGCTCGCGACCGTGGTCAGCCTGCTGATCGTCCTGCTCGGCATGCAGGCCTTCAGCAAGCTGGTGATCCGCGAATATCCGCAGATGGAAAACGCGCTGATCACCGTCACCACCTTCTATGCCGGCGCCAACGCCGAAACCATCCAGGGTTATATCACCCAGCCGTTGCAGCAGAGCCTCGCCAGCGCCGAAGGCATCGACTACATGACGTCGGTGAGCCGGCAGAACTACTCGGTGATCTCGATCTACGCGCACATCGGCGCCAACACCGATCGCCTGGTCACCGAGCTGCTGTCGAAGATCGGCGAGGTGAAGACCCAACTGCCGCCCGACGCCGAGGACCCGATCCTCGACAAGGAAGCGGCCGACGCCTCGGCGCTGATGTACATCAGCTTCTTCAGCGAGCAGATGAGTAACCCGCAGATCACCGACTACCTGTCACGGGTGATCCAGCCCAAGCTCGCCACCCTGCCGGGTATCGCCGAGGCCGAGATCCTCGGCAACCAGGTGTTCGCCATGCGCCTGTGGCTGGACCCGGTGAAGATGGCGGCCTACGGCGTCACCGCCGGCGACGTGGCCAGCGCAGTGCGCGAATACAACTTCCTCTCCGCCGCCGGCGAGGTGAAGGGCGAACTGGTGGTCACCTCGGTGAACGCCACCACCGATCTGAAATCCCCGGAAGCCTTCGCCGCCATTCCGCTGAAGACCGCCGGCGACCGCCGCGTGCTGATGGGCGACGTGGCCCGTATCGAACTGGGCGCGGCGAGCTACGACGCGGTCAGCTCGTTCAACGGCATCCCCTCGGTGTACATCGGCATCAAAGGCACGCCCAGCTCCAACCCGCTGGACGTGATCAAGGAAGTCCGCGCCAAGATGCCGGAGCTGGAAGAGCAGCTGCCGCCCGGCCTGCAGGTATCCATCGCCTACGACGCCACGCGCTTCATCCAGGCCTCCATCGACGAGGTGGTGAAGACCCTGGCGGAGGCGATCCTGATCGTCATCGTAGTGGTGTTCCTGTTCCTCGGCGCGTTCCGCTCGGTGATCATCCCGGTGGTGACCATCCCGCTGTCGATGATCGGCGTGCTGTTCTTCATGCAGATGATGGGTTACTCGATCAACCTGCTGACCCTGCTGGCCATGGTGCTCGCCATCGGCCTGGTGGTGGACGACGCCATCGTGGTGGTGGAGAACATCCACCGCCACATCGAAGAGGGCAAGTCGCCGTTCCAGGGCGCCATCGAGGGTGCGCGGGAGATCGCCGTGCCAGTGGTGACCATGACCATCACCCTGGCCGCCGTGTATGCGCCTATCGGATTCCTCAGCGGCCTGACCGGCGCGCTGTTCAAGGAGTTCGCCTTTACCCTGGCCGGCGCGGTGATCATCTCCGGCATCGTCGCCCTCACCCTGTCGCCGATGATGTGCTCGCGCCTGCTGCGCCACGATGAGAATCCCAGCGGCCTGGCCCATCGCCTGGACCTGATCTTCGAAGGCCTCAAGCGGCGCTACCAACGCATGCTCCATGGCACGCTGAACAGCCGTCCCGTGGTCATCGTCTTCGCCCTGCTGATCCTGGCGATCATCCCGCTGCTGCTGATGTTCACCCACAAGGAACTGGCGCCGGAGGAAGACCAGGGCATCGTCTTCATCATGGCCAACGCGCCGCAGACGGCGAACCTCGACTACCTGTCGAAGTACACCGCCGAGTTCGAGGGCATCTTCCGCAAGTTCCCCGAGTACTATTCGGCGTTCCAGATCAACGGCTACAACGGCGTGCAGACCGGTATCGGCGGCATGCTGCTCAAGCCCTGGGACGAGCGCGAGCGCAGCCAGATGGAACTGCTGCACGCGGTGCAGGGCGAGCTGGACAAGATTCCCGGCCTGCAGATCTTCGGCTTCAACCTGCCGTCGCTGCCGGGCACTGGCGAGGGCCTGCCGTTCCAGTTCGTGATCAACACCGCCAGCGACTACCAGTCACTCCTGCAGGTGGCCGAGCGAGTGAAGAAGCGCGCGGAAGAGTCGGGCAAGTTCGCCTTCCTCGATCTGGACCTGGCCTTCGACAAGCCTGAACTGGTGGTCGACATCGACCGCGCCAAGGCCGCGCAGATGGGCGTCAGCATGCAGGACCTGGGTGTGTCCCTGGGGGCGCTGCTGGGTGAAGGCGAGATCAACCGCTTCACCATCGACGGGCGCAGCTACAAGGTGATTGCCCAGGTCGAGCGCGCCTATCGCGACAACCCGAGCTGGCTGAACAACTACTACGTGAAGAGCCAGAGCGGCCAACTGATCTCGCTGTCCACCCTGGTGACCTTCCACGAGCGCGCGCGCCCGCGCCAGCTCAACCAGTTCCAGCAGCTCAA
This sequence comes from Pseudomonas sp. PVC-3-1, assembly GCF_057444315.1. Lineage (NCBI taxonomy): Bacteria > Pseudomonadati > Pseudomonadota > Gammaproteobacteria > Pseudomonadales > Pseudomonadaceae > Pseudomonas > Pseudomonas sp. PVC-3-1. The sequence goes on along the minus strand of NZ_CM172023.1, from coordinate 2,105,859 downwards.
CTCGGCGATCATCTCCGGTGTGCCCATGGTCAGCATGGGCGAGGCCATCGAGACAGTGCGCGGTATCGCCGAGCAGGAATCGCCGCGCGGCTTCTCCTTCGACTACGCCGGCGCCTCGCGGCAGTTCGTGCAGGAAGGCAGCGCGCTGATGATCACCTTCGCCCTGGCACTGGCAGTGATCTTCCTGGTGCTGGCGGCGCAGTTCGAGAGCTTCCGCGACCCGCTGGTGATCATGGTCACCGTACCGTTGTCCATCTGCGGCGCACTGATCCCGCTGTTCCTCGGCCTGTCGAGCCTGAACATTTATACCCAGGTGGGGCTGGTGACGCTGATCGGGCTGATCAGCAAGCACGGCATCCTCATCGTCGAGTTCGCCAACCAGCTGCGCCACGAGCGCGGGTTGTCGGTGCGCGAGGCAGTCGAAGAAGCCGCGGCGATCCGCCTGCGCCCGGTGCTGATGACCACCGCCGCGATGGTGCTGGGGGTCACCCCACTGCTGTTCGCCAGCGGTGCCGGTGCGGTGAGCCGCTTCGACATCGGCGTGGTGATTGCCACCGGCATGAGCGTCGGCACGCTGTTCACCCTGTTCGTGCTGCCCTGCGTGTACACGCTGCTGGCCAAGCCGGACAAGAAACCGGCTGAAGCCCCCGCATCGGCAACGGCGCACTGAAGGAAAAAGCCCCGCACCTGCGGGGCTTTTTTATCCCTCCCCACACAACACCCTCTATAGGAGCGAGCTTGCTCGCGAACCGCCGGATGCCGATGCGTCAGGCGAACCCGTGTTCGCGAGCAAGCTCGCTCCTACAGGGGAGGCCGGCGCTCTTTCGGGAGAATGCCGTATCCATACACTCGCGTAGGAGCGGACTCCGTCCGCGATAGGTCCGCCTCGCGCCGGAAGCCATCGCGGACGGAGTCCGCTCCTACAAAACCGCTTCCTTTCAGCATCACCTGACAGACCATTCACAAGAAGCCGGCTGATGACCCCGCACCGGCAACGGCGCACTGAGGAAAAAGCCCTGCACCTGCGGGGCTTTTTATCCCTCCCCACACAACGCCCCCTGTAGGAGCGAGCTTGCTCGCGAACCGCCGGATGCCGATGCGCCAGGCGAACCCGTGTTCGCGAGCAAGCTCGCTCCTACAGGGGATGCCGGCATTCTTTCGGGAGAATGCCGTAGCCAAACACTCGCGTAGGAGCGGACTCCGTCCGCGATAGGTCCGCCTCGCGCCGGAAGCCATCGCGGACGGAGTCCGCTCCTACAAAATCGCTCCCTTTCAGCATCACCTGACAGACCATTCACAAGAAGCCGGCTGAAGACCCGCACCGGCAAAGGCGCACTGAGGAAAAAGCCCTGCACCTGCGGGGCTTTTTATCCCTCCCCACACAGCACCCTCTGTAGGAGCGAGCTTGCTCGCGAACCGCCGGATGCCCATGCGTCAGGCGAACCCGTGTTTGCGAGCAAGCTCGCTCCTACAGGGGATGCCGGCATTCTTTCGGGAGAATGCCGTAGCCAAACACTCGCGTAGGAGCGGACTCCGTCCGCGATAGGTCCGCCTCCCGCCGGAAGCCATCGCGGACGGAGTCCGCTCCTACAAAATCGCTTCCTTTCAGCATCACCTGACAGACCATTCATACGCACATTTCGACCGCCTGCTCCTTTATCTCAGCGTTGATACACAGCCTCTAAATTCCCTATACACGCATCGCGTATCCCTGCGCGCCAACGCCGGGAATCTCCGGCTCAACGTCGGAATCCGCCATGCCGGCCAATGCCCCAAGCCCTGGCTTCACCCTGGTCGAACTGATGGTCACCTTGGCCGTCCTGGCCATCCTCTCGAGCCTGGCCGCGCCGATGTTTGGCGTCCTGATCCAGCGCAGCAAGGTCGATGCCGCCAGCGGCGAGCTGGCCCACCTGCTGCAGTATGCCCGCAGCGAAGCCATCACCCGCGCCAGCGCGGTGACGGTCAGCGCCAGCGATGGCAACTGGGTGGGTGCGCTGAGCGTCGCCACCAGCAGCGAAACCCTGCGCAAGTACGGCAGCGAGGGCATCAACGGCGGCAGCGCAGTGACCGCCAGCGGAAGCACCAGCAGCCTGACCTTTCGCGCCGCAGGCACTCTCAGCGGCGCCGCGCAGAGCATCCGCCTGTGCCCGAGCAGCGGCAGCAGCGGCCGCCTGCTGAGCATCTCCGGCAGCGGGCAGATCACCAGCGCCACCACGGTATGCTCGTCATGAAGCGCACCCATCGAGGTTTCAGCCTGTTGGAAGTGCTGATCAGCCTGCTGCTGGTCAGCGTCGGTGCCCTGGGCATGGCGGCACTGCAGGGCAAGAGCCTGCGCTACACCCAGGATACGGTGCAGCGCAATGAGGCGATCATGCTTGCCCAGCAGTTGCTGGAACAGATGCGCAGCAACCCCAAGGACGCCTTGAGCACCACTCACAAATTCAGCAGCAGCTCGGCCTATTACAAGGTCGCAGGTACGGCCTTCGGCATCGCGTCGCGCAGCGATTGCGCCACCCGCGAGCGCGGCAACGGCGGCTCCGACGTGGCGAAAGCCGATCTGGCCTGCTGGCTGCAAGCGGTGCAGGCGACGCTGCCGGTGACCAGCTCGATCCTCAGCGCCAACTTCACCATCTGCCCCAGCCAGTCCGATGGCGCGTGCAGCAACGACGCCAGCTCCGCGGTGCTGATCCAGTTGGCCTGGAACGATCCCAGCGGCCAGTGCGACAACCACCTGTGCATCTATCGCCTGCGCGGCGAACTCTGAGGTCCGGCATGCCTGCAAGAACACGCCTCCTGCATAGACACCATGGCGGTCTTTCCCTGGTCGAGCTGATGGTCGCCCTGGCCATCGGCAGCCTGCTGATCCTTGGCGCTACCTCCCTGTACATCAACAACAAGGCGCACTTCCAGTTCCAGCAGGGGCAACTGGGCAACCAGGAAAACGCCCGCTACACGCTCCTGCTGCTGGACCAGCAACTGGCACGCACCGGTTACCGCACCCTGCCCCAGGACAGCCTGGAAGTGGCCTTCCCGGCGCTGGCCAGCGGCAATGGTTGCCCGTCCTTCAAGGCTGGCCAGACCTACCAGGCCAGCAGCGACGGCAAGGGCGTCTGCCTCCGCTACCAGGGCGCCAGCGACAGCATCACGGAAGTCGCCGGCTCCAACGGCAACCAGTACGACTGCCTCGGCGCATTCGTCCCGCGCGGCACCCGCGTCCTCACGCGCATCAGCTATAGCGCCGGCAGCACGCCGGGCGACGGCACCCTGACCTGCGCGGCCCAGGGCGCCAGCGATCAGGCGCTGATCAAGGGCGTGGCGGGCTTCGCCCTGTTCGCCCTGCCCGGCAGCAGCGATGACAGCCAAGCGATCAGCTACGCCGCGCTGCTCGCCACTGGCGCAACGACGCGCGGCGACATGAGCAGCGACATCGCCAGCCGCTGGAAAACCCTCAGCGGCGCGCCCCTCAGCGAGAACACCGCCTACGTCTACCAGATCGCCCAAGGCAGCGTGATGCTGCGGAACCTGATGCCATGAGCCCACGACACAACCTGCACGCGCAACGCGGCGCGACGCTGGTCATCGCCCTGGTGATGCTGCTGCTCGGTACCCTGATCGCCCTGAGCAGCATGCGCAGCACCACTACCGAGACCCGTATCATCGGCAACCTCAGCGAGCAGCAGCATTCGCGGGCTGCCGCCGAGTCGGCACTGCGCGAAGGCGAGCGCCGGCTGGCCGCGCAGACCAGCCTGGACCAGGGCTCGGCGAACTGCGCCAGCAGCGTCGCACTCCACGCCAACCTGTGCATCCTGATCAGCGACAAGTACTCCTCCAATGCCAAGGCCAGCGCCGACTGGTGGAGCAGCGACGCTACCTCCATCGCCTATCTGGGCATGGACGGCAGCTCCACTTTCGACCCGGTGCCGCGCTGGAACGCCGCCTACATCGCCTTCGACCCGGCCGACTCCAACGGCAACGTGCAGATCACCGACCCCGACGAACGCTCCCAGGGGCGCGGGCCGCACTACTACCGGGTGAGCGCCGCCGCCCGCGCCGACGGGCAGCGCCTGATGAGTGTGCTGCAGACCGTCACCATCCGCCGTTACTACTGAGGAGCCTGACGTGAGCCGACGTCCCGCCCAGCCCTTCCTGCTGTTCCTGTTCGGCAGCCTGCTGCTGGCCACCGCGCTGCCTACCGATGCCGCGACACTGACATTGAGCCAGCAGCCGCTGTTCCTCACCGAGGGCGTGGCGCCAAACATCATGGTGACCATCGACAACTCCAACAGCATGCGCTGGAGCTTCGCCCCCGATGGCATGAACCCCACCACCGGCGCTACCTACAACGGCTATAGCGCCGATCAGGTGCGCACCAGCCGACGGGCCAAATCGTCCACCTTCAACCCGCTGTACTACAACCCCAACGTCACCTACCAGGCGCCCTACAACGTCCTCTACAGCAACGCCCTCACCACCTACACGCCGCTGACCACCAGCTTCACCGCGGCCTATGTGAACGGTTTCAAGAGCGCCAAGGGCAGCCTCGACCTGAGCACGGCGTACAAGGTCTCCTGGGAGTACGACACCGCGCGGGCGACCACCGACAGCACCTACTGGACCTACACCGGCTACAGCTCCTACAACAGTCCCGACAAGGTCTACTACCTGGCGGCGAACCCGTCCTCTGACTTCAGCTCGAGCAGCAGCACCTCCAGTTCCAGCAGCTCCGCCAGCGTCAGCGGTTCGACCACTTCCACCGGCAAGTCGGCCTCGCTGACCGGCGGCGGCACCTACACCGTCACCGCCAAGAGCAACAGTTGCACGGCAACCATCACCAACCCGAAATCCAGCACTGGCTCGACCACCACCAACAGCGACGGCAGTACCTCCAGCACCACCACGGCCGTCAGCTACTCCACCGCCAGTTGCTCCTATACCACCAGCGGCAAGACCACCACCTACACGGTGACCTCGACAGCGACGACCACCCTGACGACGACCACCACTTACCCTGACCGCACCAAGGCGGCAGTGCCGGCGTACTACTACGTCTACAACACCGCGCTCAGTGGCTGCAGCAGCAACGTCAACGACGACAATTGCTACAAGCTGGTGACCGTGTCCTCCACGTCCGGCGCCAACGGCAGCGACGAGCGGCAGAACTTCGCCAACTGGTACAGCTTCTACCGCAACCGCGAACTGGCGACCCAGTCCGGCGCCAACCTCGCCTTCGTCACACTGCCGGAAAACACTCGCCTCAGCTGGCAGGCCCTGGGCACCAGCGATACCTGCATCACCAGCAGCGCCTACCTGTCGAGCTACAACTGCCGCGGCCTGAGCAACACCAGCACCAGCTACTACGACAACCGCCTCGGCACCTTCTCCGGCGCGCACCGGGCCAAGTTCTTCGAATGGCTGGGGGACATCTACTTCAACCAGGGCACCCCGCTGCTGGATGCCGTCGACCGCGTCGGTTCGCTGCTCGGCGTCACCGGCAAGTACAGCCCCTACGCCTACTCCATCGGCAGCAGCGAAACACCGCTGTACAGCTGCCGCGCCAGCTACAGCATCACCCTCACCGACGGCATCTGGAACACCGCCGGCAGCCATGGCGACTGGGACAGCACCAGCCGTACCCTGCCCGATGGCCAGGCTTACAGCGCACGTGCGCCGTACAAGGACAGCGCCTCCAACACCCTCGCCGACCTGGCGTTCAAGTACTGGGCCACCGACGCCCAGCCGAACATCGCCAACAACGTCAGCACCTACATCGCCGAAAGCAGCAGCAACGCCAGCACCCAGTACTGGAACCCGAAGAACGACCCGGCCACCTGGCAGCACATGGTCAGCTACTTCGTCGGCCTGGGCCTGACCACCAGCCTGACCAACCCGGCCTGGGGTGGCGACACTTACTCCGGCGACTACAGCAAGCTGGCCGCCGGCACCCTGAGCTGGCCCGCGGCTTCGTCGGGCAGCGCCAACAACGTCTACGACCTGTGGCACGCGGCGATCGACTCCCGCGGCGAGTTCTTCAGCGTCGACTCGCCCGATGACCTGGTCTCTGCCCTGCAGAACGTGGTCAACCGCATCTCCCAGCGCGAGGACTCCGGCGCAGCGCCGGCGCTGGTGAGTTCGCCCCTGCTCAACGCCGACAGCAGCACCGCCGACAGCGAGCTGTACAGCTACACCCCGAAGTTCGCCAGCACCGACTGGAGCGGTGACCTGATCAAGTACCTGCAGAACACCGCCAACGGCAGTCAGACCTCGGTGTGGAGCGCCCAGGACGTGATGGACAGCACCTACGGCAACGGCAACAACGCCTGGTCCACGCGCACGGTGAAGATGGCCGGCAGCACCGCCGGTACGCTGAAGGACTTCACCTGGAGCAACCTCAGCAGCGCCCAGCAGGCCACCCTGAACAAGACCCTCGCCAGCGTCACCGACAGCAATGGCGAGAAGCGCGTGGCCTACCTGCGTGGCGATCGCAGCAACGAAGGAACCCTGTTCCGCACCCGCAGCACGGTGCTGGGCGACATCATCGACTCCTCGTCAGTGCTGGTCGGCCCGCCCAGCCGCCTGGCCTCGCTGATGAACGCCACCATCAGCAGCACCGACACCTCCTACACCACCTTCAAGAGCACCTGGAGCGCACGCCCCACGCGTCTCTACGTCGGCGCCAACGACGGCATGCTGCATGCCTTCGATGCCGACGGTAAGGAAGTCTTCGCCTACGTACCCAGTGCGGTGATCAGTAACCTCTACAAGCTGAGCGACAGCGACTACACCAGCGCCACCCACCAGTACTACGTGGACGGCTCGCCGGTCACCGCCGACGTCTACTACGACAACGCCTGGCACACTGTGCTGGTCGGCACCCTGCGCGGTGGCGGCCGCGCGTTGTTCGCCCTGGATATCACCGACCCGGCCAACATCAAGCTGCTCTGGGAGAAGAGCTACAGCGACAGCGACTACAGCGAGCTGGGCTTCACCTACTCGCGGCCGACCATCAGCCTGCTGCACAACGGCACCTGGGCGGTGATCCTGGGCAACGGCTACAACGGCACCAACGACAAGGCCGTGCTCTACCTGATGAACGTGAAGGACGGCAGCCTGATCAAGGCCCTGACCGTCAGCGACGGCAAGACCACCGCCAATGGCCTGGCCACTCCGCGCGCCGCCGACATCAATGGCGACCTGATCACCGACTACGTCTACGCCGGCGATCTCCACGGCAACCTCTGGCGCTTCGACCTGACCAGCTCCGGCAGCCTCACCGCCAGCACCACGGCCAGCAGCTTCCGCGTCGGCTTCGGCGGCTCGCCGCTGTACAGCGCGACCACCACTGCCGGACAAGTGCAGCCCATCACCAGCGCGCCGTACCTGGTCAAGCACAGCTCCGGCACCGGCTATCTGGTGATCTTCGGCACGGGCAAGTACATCGAGTCCGACGACGCAGATCCCAACACCACACAGGTCATGGGCCTCTACGGCATCTGGGACCGACAGACTGCGGGCGAAGCCGCCGCCAGCACGCCGACGCTGAGCCGCAGCAAGCTGCAGCAGCAGACCATCACCCAGAGCGACGTCACGACCTCCTTCGACAACAGCGGCACGGCGGTGACCCAGACCATCCGCACCGTCAGCGACAACGCCGTCACCTGGTACGACAGCAGCGGCAACGTCTCGCAGTACGGCTGGTACCTGGACCTCCCCGCCACCGGCGAAATGGTGGTCAACAACCCCTATGCCACGTCCGGCGTGCTGCTCGCCAGTACCCTGACGCCCAACGAAGATCCCTGCGCCGATGGCGTCACCACCTGGCTGATGTCGCTCGACCCGTATACCGGCGGCGCCACTGACTTCGCCACCCTGGACCTGAACAACGACGGCGTGGTGGACGACAACGATCTGTACAACGGCAGCGTCGTCTCTGCCTTGCAGATGTCCGGGCTGAAAGGCGGCTTCACCGTCGGCAGCACCAGCGCCAGCAGCAGCAACGTCAATGCCTGCGGCAGCGACGGCTGCGTGAGCGTGGCCACCAGCGGCGCCAGCTCCGGACGGCAGAACTGGCTGAACATCAAGGAACAGGAATGAACAGGCACTACCGGCAGGATGGCTTCACCCTGATGGAGCTCATGGTGGTGGTGGCGATCGTGGCGATCCTTGCCGCCGTCGCCTACCCCAGCTACCAGGAGTACGTGCTGCGCGGCAAACGCGCGGAAGGCCAGGCCCTGCTCAACCAGGCCGCGTCGCAGGAAGAGCGCTGGTATGCGCTCAATTCGGTCTCGGGCTACATCACCGACCAGTCGGCGGTGTCGAGTCTGAAGCTTGCCGGCACCAGCGGCAGCACCGTCACGTCCTCCACCGGGCTGTACACCCTGACGGTCGGCGGTGGCGGCAGCGACGGAGGCTACACACTGACGGCCACCCCAACCTTTACCGACAGCAAGTGCACACGCCTGACACTGACCGCCCAAGGCGAAAAAGGCAGCAGCGGGACCGGCAGCGTGAGCGATTGCTGGCGTTGAATTCCGGCCGGGCGCTCCCAGAGTTTCACTCCGCCGCCAGCCCCCTGTAGGAGCGAGCTTGCTCGCGAACTGCCTGACGCCGTAGTGCCAGGCGAACCACTGTTCGCGAGCAAGCTCGCTCCTACAGGAAAGCTCCATGGGATCCGGCCCGAATGCCAATGAGCGCCACCACGTAGGAGCGGACTCCGTCCGCGATAGATTCGCCTCGCACCGGATGCCATCGCGGACGCCTGTGCATCACTTGGAATCAGGAATTGAAAACGCCACCAACCGATACCCATCCGCAGTACGGATGAAGTCGAAGCTGGCGTGCTTGGCTGGCTCGAACGAACCCAGTTGCCAGTGCTCCATCGCCGAGACCTTCGGCGTCTTCCATTGGGCAAAATCGCCGCAATTGTCGAAGTACTGCGGCTCGCGCTCCGGATCGAACGGCCAGCCCATGTCATCCTGGCGCACGCCATAGCCGCCGGAGATTCTCAGTGCCTCCAGACGCGCGCGCAGTGGCGCGATCTGCTGGCTCGGCATGTCGTCCCGCGCAACGGCCTTCCAGTCATCCAGCGGCTCGCTGCCTTGCCCACTCCAGATGCGCGGGTAGCTGTGGGATTTCAGTGAGGCGTCGTCGAGATGGGGCAGGAACTCATCGCGGAACCAGGCGGCGAAGTCCTTCTCGATGTCGACGAAGCTGACGTAGCGACCGTCGACTCCCTTGAACGAAACGCGGCGCGGATCACTGGACGGCTGATCGTGCACCTGCCGCGTAAACCAGTCCAGCGCGCCGGCGTGGGTGCTATCGAAGTTCTCCACCAGCGTGTTGCCGTGACGGTCGAGCAGCACTTCGCTGCCACCGCTCCAGCCCTTGTGCTCGCACTGTTCCAGGCTCACACCCGGTTCGGCGCAGCTGCGGGTTGCGCCTTTCAGCGCCACTACCATGCCGTTGCGCATCGCCATGGCGTCACTCAGCTCGGCCGGGATCAGCACCTGGCCATCGCCATCGAGGAAGCCAACCTTGTCACGCACGCGGTCGCGGAAGCGGATGCTGTTCTCGCTCTCGCAGATCGGCGCATTGTCGAAGAAATACACCGAGTCCAGTGCAACCTGGCGGCCATCACGCAACAGGTAATAACTGCGGTAGCCGTCGGCGGTTTCCTCACCGGTGGCGATGATGTGCTCGAAGCGCCGGGCCATCGTGAACATCGGGCTGAGCTTCGGCGGGACCTTCACGCTGCCCTGTACATCCTTGAAGCCGATCAGGTCGTTCTGTGTGAAGGCCACCCAGGGCTCGCCCGCCGCCGAAGCACTCAGAGCCAGCGCTCCGAAGGCTGCCAGCCATGCACCAATGCCCTTTCCTTCCATGCTGGAAACCTCTCCTCGAATCCGTGTTCCGCTGCATTGTGCCACGCGCAAAGAAAAGCCCCCGCGCATCACTGCGCGGGGGCTCGATCGTGCGATTGAACGATCAGGCCGGCTGGCGTTGCATCGCGCCGTTGGCGCTTTCGCCTTTCAGGCTCCAGCTCTTCAGGTGCTCCAGGCTCGCGCGGTAGGGCTTCAGTCCGCTGGCCAGCAGCAACGCGCCGGCGACCAGGGCAACGACGCTGACGATCAGCAGCGAGTAGCGCAGCGCCATGTCGTCGGCGAACACGTAGTCGGTCACCAGGGCAATGGCGGTCGGACCGATGCCAAGGCCCAGCAGCGTGACCACGAACAGGTAGATCGCCGAGGCCTGGCCGCGCATGGAGTTGGGCATGATTTCCTGGATCGCCGCCGGCGCGACACCGAAGGGCATGCTGAGGAAGAACACGATGGGCGCCATCATCGCCGCGGCGGCATTACCGCTGTCCAGCAGCGGATAGACCAGGCTCAGCGGAATCGCCAGGCAGGCAGCCAGCAGGCCCACGCGCATGTTGGCATCGGTGCGCCCGCGCTTGGCCCAGTAGTCGGCAAGGCGCCCGCCGCAGACGATGCCCAGGCAGCCGAACACGGCAACGATGCTGCCGTACACCACGCCTACGTGGCCGGCATCCCAGCCGTAGGTGCGGACGAAGAAGGTCGGTACCCAGGCGCCGCTGCCGTAGCTGGCGAAGGAGATGCAGGCGAAGCCGAAGTTGTGGCAGAGCACGGTCTTGCGATTGGCGCGCAGGTAGGCCCCCACTTCGCTCATCGGCACTACCACGCCGGCGCCTACGCCGCGGCGGGTCGGTTCCTTCACCGCCAGCATCAGCAGGGTGAAGAGCACGCCGGCGGCGCCGAGGATCAGGAAGATCAGTTGCCAGGGGCGCACTTCCCCGAGGATCGGCAGGTGCACGTCGCCCTGGGCGGAAGCGAACTTGATCACCAGCCCACCGAGCAGGAAGGCCAGCCCCGAGCCGAGGTAGATGCCCATGGAATAGACACTGATGGCAGTCGCGCGGCGATTGGCCGGGAAGCTGTCGGCGATCAGCGAGTAGGCAGCCGGCGACAAGGCCGCCTCGCCCACGCCGACGCCGACGCGGAACAGCAGGAAGTGCCAGTACTGGCGCGCCAGGCCACAGGCCGCGGTCATTGCGCTCCAGATCAGCACGCCGACGGTGATCAGCCCGCGGCGGCTGCGGCTGTCGGCCATGCGCCCGAGGGGGATGCCGCACAGGGTGTAGAACAGCGCGAAGGACAGGCCCATCAGCAGGCTCATCTGCGTGTCGCTGATCTCAAGATCGCGACGGATGGGGCCGACCAGCAGGTTGAGAATCTGTCGATCGATGAAGGACAGCACGTAGGCGACCATGAGGATCGCAACCGTGGACCACGCCACGGCACTGGAGGGGTAGCCGTTATTGTTGTTGTTCATGCCGGGCTCCTGAAACGCCGCCAATCGCGGCGAAGGCGAAGGGGAGAACCCGCAGAGTAGGCATTGCGAACGAGTCGCGCGCGCACTATCAGGTCTCTGAATGCGCGCGGCGGCCGTTGGCTGATGAATGGGTGGTCAAAGGTTGGCCCACGGGTTTCACCGGGGCAGTTGTAGGAGCGAGCTTGCTCGCGAACAACTTGCCGGCAGCGCCAGCGCTGGGCGGGTTCGCGAGCAAGCTCGCTCCTACGAAAGATCGCAGCAGCGCAGTAGGACGCATAACGCTTGAGGCGTTGTACGCCCTACACATCCGTATCGGTGGCCCTCCCCCTCCCCTCTCCCGAAAGGGGATAGCTGTCCGTACCGGCTGACGCCTTGCTGCCACCCTGCGCCGAACGGTCCCCTCTCCCTCTGGGAGAGGGTTAGGGTGAGGGGAAGCCCGAGCAGCCAATTTGATCAGATCGCAGCAGGCGTCCGCTCACACAGCTTGGCCAGTGCCCGCGCCCACAGCTCCTGATCATTCAGGCAAGGCACCAGCACCAGTTCCTCGCCACCCGCCGCGCGGAACTGCTCATTGCCGCGCTGGCCGATCTCTTCCAGGGTCTCGATGCAGTCGGCGACGAAGGCCGGGCACATCACCAGCAAGCGCTTCACGCCCTGCTTGCCGAGCTCGTCCAGCTGCGCCTCGGTGTAGGGTTCGATCCACTTGTTGCGGCCCAGGCGCGACTGGAACGATACCGACCAGCGCCCGTCTTCCAGCCCGGCGCCCGCGGCGAAGTCCTCGGCCGTGCGCAGGCACTGGCTGCGGTAACAGACGGCCATGACGTCCTCGTGCACACCCCGGCTGGAGCTGGCAGTGAGGTCATGGCCCTTGTCTTTCACCAGCTTGCGGATGTGCGACTCGGGCAGGCCGTGGAAGCTCAGCAACAGGTGATCGTAGGGTTGCTCCAGGTACGGCTTCACGCTGTCCACCAGCGCCTGGCGGTACTCGGGCTCGGCGTAGAACGGCGGCAGCACCTTCAGCTCCAGCTTGAGGTTGTGCTCGCGCATTACCCGGCGCGCTTCCTCGATGGCGGTGGTGGTGGTGCTGTCGGCGAACTGCGGGTAGAGCGGCGCGAAGGTCACCTGGGTGATGCCCTGCTGGCTCAGGCGCAGCAGCGCCTTTTCAATCGACGGTTCGCCATAGCGCATACCCAGTTCCACTGGGCCGTGCGGCCAGAATGGCCGGACGGCTTCCTGCAGGCGGCGGCTCAGCACGATCAGCGGCGAGCCCTCGTCCCACCAGATCGATGCGTAGGCGTGTGCGGACTCCTCCGGACGCTTGCGTAGCACCAGCGACACCAGCAGCCGGCGGATCGGCCAGGGCAGGTCGATCACGTATGGGTCCATGAGGAACTGATCGAGGTAGCGGCGCACGTCCTCGACCTGGGTGGAGGCCGGTGATCCCAGGTTGACCAGCAGGAGGGCGTTTTGGGTCATGCAGTGTCCTTAAACCGGTACGGTAGGAGGTCGTCGTGCGGGCTGCGCAGTTTACACGCAGCCCGCGCTATCCAGAGCAGCCCGTGGCTGTTCCAGGGCTGTCGCCGATGTCGCAGGGGCTCAGTGCTTCTCCTGCAGCACATCGGCCAACGCTTGCTTGAACTCCGGGAAGCGGAACTCGAAGCCGGCATCCAGCAGTCGGCGCGGCACAATGCGCTGGCCGCCCAGCAGCAGGGTCGACATTTCCCCCAGCAGCAGGCGCAGGGCAAAGCCCGGTACGGGCATCAGCGTGGGCCGGTGCAGCGCCTGGCCCAGTTCCTGGGTGAAGTCGCGGTTGCGCACCGGCTGTGGCGCGCAGGCATTATAAGGACCGGCCGCGTCGTCCTTGCGCAAAAGAAAATCGATCAGGGCGATCTGATCTTCGATATGGATCCAGGACATCCACTGCCGACCATCCCCCAGCCGCCCGCCAGCGCCCAGGCGGAACGGCGGTAGCAGGCGCTTGAGGAAACCGCCTTCGGGCGCCAGCACCAGTCCGGTACGTACCAGCACCACGCGAATGCCCAGCGCCTCCGCCTCGCGGGCGATCTGCTCCCAGGCCAGGCACAGCTCACTGGCAAAATCCTCGCCGGCCGCCGCGCTATTCTCTTCCAGCGGACGCTCGCCGGCATCGCCATACCAGCCGACCGCCGAGCCGTTGATCAGTACCGCCGGGCGCTGGCTGCGACCTTCCAGCCAGGTCACCAGGCGCTCGGTCAGGCGCACCCGGCTGTCCCACAGCAGGGCCTTGCGCCGGGCGCTCCAGGGCTTGTCGGCGATGGGCTCGCCGGCCAGGTTGACCACCGCATCCAGCGGCCCGTCTCCATAGGCCTCGAAGTCGGCGATGCCGCGTACCGTCTCACCGCACAGCGAGGCGACTCGCTGCGGCTGGCGGCTCAGCACGGTGAGCTGGTGCCCATCGGCGCTCCACTGGCGGCAGAGGCGGCGGCCGATCAGTCCGGTGCCGCCGGTCAAGAGAATATGCATGGCGAACTCCTTGTTGCGTTGTTCCACCTTCCATCAGTCTGGACGAGAGGGAGGCGATTGCATTGACACTCCCTCTGCGGCGAGGTCTACGCTGTAAGTGCCGGAACCAAAGCCGGGCTCATCTCTGAATGAACCGATGCGGCGCCGAAGGTTCCGATGATCGGACTCCTATCGTTGACGAGCGCGGACAGCTGAAACCCAATTGTACAGATAGTTTCGTTTGTACAAGAACATCCCGCTCGTTACGCTGAAAGCAGACAGATAACGAGGCATGCCATGAGCGCCCCCATTGCCATCATTGGCACCGGTATCGCCGGACTCTCGGCCGCCCACGCCCTGCGCGACGCCGGACAAGTCGTCCAGTTGTTCGACAAGGGCCACGGCAGCGGCGGCCGGATGGCCAGCAAGCGCAGCGAGGCCGGTGCCCTGGACCTTGGTGCGCAGTACTTCACCGCCCGTGACCGACGCTTCCTCGACGCCGTGCAGAAGTGGCGCGAGCGCGGTTGGGTCGCCGAATGGGACCCGGCCCTCTACCAGTACCGCGACGGTGAGCTGAGCCCCTCCCCCGACGAGCAGCCACGCTGGGTCGGCACCCCGCGCATGAGCGCAATCACCCGCGCGCTGCTGCAGGACCAGGTCGTCACCTTCACCTGCCGAATCACCGAGGTGTATCGCGGCGAGGAGCACTGGCACCTGCAGGACTCCGAAGGCCAGACCCACGGTCCGTTCAGCCGCGTGCTGGTCGCCACCCCAGCGCCACATGCTGCGGCGTTGCTGGCCAGTGCGCCGAAGCTGGCGGCCGCTGCTGCGAGCATTCCCATGGAACCCACCTGGGCCGTTGCCCTGGCTTTCCGCGAGCCGCTGGATACCCCGGTGCAGGGCTGCTTCGTGCATGAAGGGCCGCTGTCCTGGCTGGCCAGCAACCATTCCAAACCAGGCCGCGACGAGCAGTTGGACACCTGGGTGCTGCACGCTGCCAGCGGCTGGAGCAAACAGCACATCGACCTGCCCAAGGAAAGCGTGATCGAGCACTTGCGCGGCGCCTTCGCCGAGTTGATCGGCTGTGCCGTGCACGCGCCAGACTTCGCTCTCGCCCATCGCTGGCTCTACGCCCGTCCCATGGAAGCGCATCAGTTCGGCGCGCTCGCCGACGCCGACCTGGGCATCTACGCCTGCGGCGACTGGTGCCTCTCCGGCCGCGTCGAAGGCGCCTGGCTGAGCGGCCTGGAAGCCGCACGCCGCCTGCTCGAACACCTCTGATCCAACCCGGCCCTCTCCGTTCGGAGCGGGCCGCGCAACGCCTGCGCCCGCCTCACGCCCTTGTACAAGCCTTTGCACTTGTACAAGCCTGCGTCTATCCTGAGCAATAGTTGTACAATAAATTCATCCTGTACAAGAAATCGGTTGCCGCCATGTCCACTGTTCAGCCCGCCAGCCCCTCACGCCCGCAGCTCGCCATCAGCGCCTGTCTGCTGGGCGAACCGGTGCGCTACAACGGCGGACACAAGGCCTCGCGCCTGTGCCTGGACGTGCTCAGCCGTCACTTCGACTTCATCCCGGTATGCCCGGAAGTTGCCATCGGTCTTGGCGTACCGCGTCCCACGCTGCGACTGGTGGGCGACCGCGAAGATCCCCGCGCATTGATCCTGCGAGAAGGCGGCCGCGACGCCAGCGACGCCCTGCGCGACTTCGGCCGCAAGCAGGCCGGGCTGCTGCAGGACATCTGCGGCTACATCTTCATGCAGCAGTCGCCATCCTGCGGTCTGCAGCGGGTGAAGCTCTACCGCTTCGACGGCCAGTTGCGTCCGCCGGGTGTGCGCGGGCTCTATGCAGAAGCCTTCTGCGCCGCGCGCCCGGAGTTGCCGGTGGAAGAGGAAGGCCGGCTCAACGACCCGGTGATCCGCGAGAACTTCCTCACCCGCGTGTTCGCCTACACCGCCTGGCAGAAGCTCTGCGAGAACGGCCTGACACGCCACGCGGTGATCGGCTTCCATTCCCGCTACAAGTACCAACTGATGGCGCACAACCCGCGCCAGTACAGCGCCCTCGGCCAGCGCCTGGCGAAGATCGGCGAGCAACCGCTGGAAGACTTCGCCCCGGATTATTTCCGCGACTTCATGCAGGCACTGGGCGCCTGCGCCACCCGCGGCACCCACAGCAACGTGTTGCAGCACCTGGCCGGCTATCTCAAGCACGACCTGCCGACGACCGAGAAGGCCGAGATGCAGCGCCTGATCGACCAATACCGCGAAGGCGTGATTCCGCTGGTGGTGCCGCTCACCCTGCTCAAGCACCACTTCCGTCGGCACCCGCACCCCTACATCGATGCCCAGGCCTACCTGCAACCGCACCCCGAAGACCTGAGCCTGCGCAATGCCATCTGACGTACCGACAGGACGCCCATGAATCCCGACCACCCTCACCGCGAATCGGACGACGACTACCGTCAGGCCCTGGCCGAAGGCTGGCTGCCGATCCGCGAAGTCTCCCGGCGCACCGGCGTCAATCCGGTCACCCTGCGCGCCTGGGAGCGCCGCTACGGCCTGGTCGTGCCGCAGCGCACACCCAAGGGCCATCGCCTGTATTCCGAGGCACAGATCGCGCGCATCCAGGCCATCCTCACCTGGCTCGGCCGCGGCGTGGCGGTGAGCAAGATCCGCGCGCTGCTCGACGATGACGCACCGCCACCGGCGGAAAGCGCTACCTCGCCCTGGGACGACCTGCGCCAGCAGTGCATCGCCGCCATCGGCCGGATCAACGAGCGCCAGCTGGACGAGCTGTTCAACGGCGCGCTGGCGATCTATCCGGCACAAACCCTCTGCGAGCAGTTGATGCTGCCGTTGCTGGAGGAGCTGGAGCGGCGCTGGCAAGGCCAGTTCGGCGCACAGCTGGAACGGGTGTTCTTCCACACCTGGCTGCGCACCAAGTTTGGCACCCGCCTGTACCACCACAACCGCCAGCAGCGCGGCGCCCCGCTGCTGCTGGTGAACCAGTCCGGCCTGCCGCTGGAGCCGGGCCTGTGGCTCACCGCGTGGCTGGCCAGCAGTGCCGGTTGCCCGCTGGAAATCTTCGACTGGCCACTGCCGCCGGGCGAGCTGGCCCTGGCGGTGGAGCGCCTGCAACCGCGCGCCGTGCTGCTCTACTCCAGCCGCACGCTGAACCTGTTGCAGTTGCCCCGGCTGCTGGCCGGCGTCGACTGCCCGCGCCTGCTGGCAGGCCCTGCCACCGCCATCCACCCTGATGCACTCCAGGAACTGGCCATCGCCGAGCCGCCGCTGCACCTGGCCAGCGACCCGGTCGCTGCATTCAACCTCCTGCGCGAACTGCACCTGCTCAACGGGGAAACCCCATGAAGCGCCAACTCGTCTGGCTGCGCACCGACCTGCGCCTGCGCGACAACAGCGCCCTGCACGCCGCCGCCGAACGCGGCCCGGTGATCGCCCTCTTCCTGCTCAGCCCCGGCCAATGGCAGCACCACGACGATGCGCCGTGCAAGGTCGACTTCTGGCTGCGCAATCTGCGCGAACTGCGCGCGAGCCTCGACCCGTTGCACATCCCGCTGCTGATCCGAACGGCGAATCACTGGCACGAAGCGCCAAAAGTCATTGCCCAGCTCTGCCGCGAGCTGGGCATCGAGACAGTCCACGTCAACGAGGAATACGGCGTCAACGAAGCCGCCCGCGATGCCACCGTGGAGCAGGCGCTGGAGCACGACGGCATCCGCCTGCGCAGCCATCTCGACCAGTTGTTCTTCACCCCCGGCACCATCCTTACCAAGGGCGGCACCTACTTCCAGGTCTACAGCCAGTTCCGCAAGGTCTGCTACGAACGCCTGAGCCTCGGCGTCCCCAGTCTCGTGCCGGCGCCTCGCCCGCAGCAGAAACTGGACATCGCCAGCGACGAGGTGCCCGAGCAGGTCAAAGGATTCGAGACGCCACCGGCCGAACTGCGCGAGGAGTGGCCCGCCGGTGAGGAAGCGGCACACGAGCGCGTCGAACTGTTCACCGACGAAATCCTCAAGACCTACCAGGACACCCGCGACCTCCCCGCCCGCGACGGCACCAGCCGTCTCTCGCCGTACCTGGCTGCCGGCGTGCTGTCGCCCCGCCAATGCCTGCACGCGGCACTGGCGAACAACCATGGCGAATTCGAAACCGGCAACAGTGGCGCGGTCAGCTGGATCAACGAACTGCTCTGGCGCGAGTTCTACAAGCACATCCTGGTCGGCTTTCCACGCGTCAGCCGCCACCGCGCCTTCCGCGAGGACACCGAGAAGCTCAAGTGGCGCCAGGACAAGAAGGATCTCGAAGACTGGCAGCAGGGCCGCACCGGCTTCCCCATCATCGACGCCGCCATGCGCCAGTTGCTCGCCACCGGCTGGATGCACAACCGCCTGCGCATGGTGGTGGCGATGTTCCTGACCAAGAACCTGCTGATCGACTGGCGCGAGGGCGAACGCTGGTTCATGCGCCATCTGATCGATGGCGACCTCGCGGCGAACAACGGCGGCTGGCAATGGAGCGCCTCCACCGGCACCGACGCGGCGCCTTACTTCCGCATCTTCAACCCCATCTCGCAGTCAGAACGCTTCGACCCGGACGGCCGTTTCATCCGCCGCTGGGTGCCGGAGCTTGCTGGCCTTCAGGGACGCGCGATGCACGATCCATCGAAGCTCGGGCTGTTCGGAGCAGAAGGTTATCCACAGCCAATGTGCGACCTGTCGGCCACGCGGGAACGGGCACTCGATGCGTTCAAGAGCCTCTCCACCTCGCATTGAGGCTTGGCTTTTCTGTAGGAGCGAGCTTGCTCGCGAATGCTCCCGCCCTGTTCGCGAGCAAGCTCGCTCCTACATTCATCTCACGCACAAAAAAGCCGGGCTCAGGCCCGGCTTTCTTTGTCAGCGACCCGTTACAGCGGATGCGTGTAATAGAGGCTGTAGGACTCAATGCCATCGTTCGGCTGGCTGATACCGGCATTGGAGTAGTGCATGGCACGCACACCCAGTGCCTGGCCTTCGCCGAAGCGCAGGCCAACGCCCAGGCGATCTTCGAAGTTGAAGGCGCCACCCAGGTTCTGGTCGCTCACGCGGGAGCCACTGAATACGGCCACGCCGATACCGGCCTCGACGAAAGGTTTGACCTTCTCGCCGGAGAACTCGTAGACGAACACCGGGCTGAAGGACAGCGAGTGGCGGCCGCTGGCCTCATCACCGCCTTCCCAATAGGTGTAGCCGGCATCCCAGTAGCCGGTCAGACGCCCAGTGGAGCTTTCCCACCAGCTCTTGTCCCAGTCGAAGCCCAGGCCCAGGCGGTAGGTCATGGTGTTCTGCCCAGTGACGCCAACGGCGCCAGTCAGGCCAGCGGCCTGTGCGGAGACCAGATGCCCCACTGTCAAAGCTGCCACGGCGGCGAGCGAGAGTAGTTTCTTCATCGAAACATCCTTTATTAGAAAGCTGAATGAAAAATCCCCGCGAATAGCTGGCGATTATAAGGCCATTTGTCAGTATCTGCTGACAGACCAAAGTGGGTCGCTCGCTATTTTTCGATCAGCCTGGGAAGAAACTGACGGGCTCGTCGCTCCCCCAAAGCACCGGTAGTACGCGTTCAAGGCCTTCGACTGCACCACTGGTCCATAGCTCAATCTTTTTTGCATGGCCCCCGGCCAGCAGCTGGCGGGCAGCCAGCATCCGCTCCAACTGGCGGGCTACAGCGGCACCGGTATCGACCAGCGAAACATCCGCCGGCACCAGTTCTCGCAGCAACGGGCGCAGGAAGGGGTAATGGGTGCAGCCCAGGATCAGGGTGTCGCAGCCCTCAGCCAACAGCGGCGCAACGTAGCCTTGCAGCAGTTCACGGGTCTGCGGACCGTTCAGGTCGCCCAGTTCGATGCGCTCCACCAACCCGGGACAAGGCTGGGTAATGACGCGCACGTCGCTGGCGAAGCGGTCCAGCAGCGCGGCAAATCGAGCGCTCTTCAAGGTGCCGGTCGTGGCCAGCACGCCTACCACGCCACTGCGGGTCGCTTCGGCAGCCGGCTTCACCGCCGGCTCCATGGCCACGATGGGTAGCTGCGGATACAGCTCGCGCAGGTCGGCCGCCGCTGCGGCGGTGGCCGTATTGCAGGCCAGCACCAGCGCCTTGGCGCCACGGGACAGGAGGAACGCGGCGATGGCGCGGCAGCGTGCGCGAATGTACTCGGGAGTCTTCTCGCCGTAGGGCACGTGGCCGCAGTCGGCGAGGTAGATCAGGGATTCGTGGGGAAGCCGCGCGCGGATTTCGTGGAGGACGCTGAGGCCGCCCACACCGGAGTCAAACACGCCGATCGGCGCGGCATCAGCCATGCGCGGCTCTGCACACGGCACATTGCGGATCACGTTTGACGCGCAGCTCGCGGAAGCGCGAACCCAGCGCGTCGATCAGCAGCAGGCGGCCCACCAGCGGCTCGCCAAAACCGGCCAGCAGCTTCAAAGCCTCCAGCGCCTGCAGGCTGCCGACCATGCCCACCAGCGGGCCGACCACGCCGGCCTCGCTACAGGTGAGTTCGGCTTCGCTACCGTGACCATAAAGGCAGTGGTAGCACGGACTTTCCTCGCGGCGCGGGTCGAACACCGAGAGCTGCCCCTCCAGGCGAATGGCGGCGCCACTCACCAGCGGCTTCTTCGCCGCTACGCAGGCGGCGTTGACCGCCTCGCGGGTGCCGAAGTTATCGCAGCAATCCAGCACCAGATCGACCGCCGCCACGGCAGCGTCGAGAGAGTCGGCGTCCAGCGCGTGGCGGTGGGCAACCAGTTTCACGTCCGGATTGATCGCGGTAAGCCGGCTGATGGCGGAATCCACCTTGCTCATGCCGACGCTCTGGCTGTCGTGGATGATCTGCCGCTGCAGGTTGGTCAGGTCGACCGTATCGAAGTCCGCCAGGTGCAGCTCGCCGACGCCGGCCGCGGCCAGGTACAGCGCCACCGGCGCGCCCAGCCCGCCGAGGCCGACGATCAGCACGCGGCTTTCTTTCAGGCGCAATTGGCCGTCGACGTCGATCTGCGAGAGCAGGATCTGACGGCTGTAACGCAGCAGTTCGTTGTCACTCAGCATGTCCAGCGCCCCAGGCTGATGCGCTCGTGGCCGCCGAGGTCGCGACGGCTTTCCACCGCGCTGAAGCCACGACTGAGCAGCAGGTCGCGCACGGCGTCAGGCTGATCGAAGCCGTGTTCGAGCATCAGCCAGCCGCCACTTTCCAGGTGGTTCGGCGCCTGGTCGATGATCAGGCGGATGTCGTCCAGCCCGTCTTGCCCGGATACCAATGCGCTCGACGGCTCGAAGCGCACGTCGCCCTGTTTGAGGTGCGGGTCGGTGCTGGGAATGTAGGGCGGGTTGCTGACGATCAGCGAGAAGCGCTCGCCCTCTACCGCAGAGAACCAGTGGCTGGCGCGGAAGGCGACGTTGGCCAGGCGCAGGCGCTCGCGATTGCGCTCGGCCAGGGCGACGGCCTCGGGAATGCGATCGACGCCCAGCACGTGCCAGCTCAGGCGTTCGCACGCCAGCGCGAGGGCGATGGCGCCAGTACCAGTGCCCAGGTCGAGCACGCGCGATGGCGAAGCCGGCAGCAGCGCCAGCGCGGTTTCCACCAACAGTTCGGTGTCCGGGCGCGGGATCAGGGTGTGCGGTGCGACTTCCAGGTCCAGGCTCCAGAAGCCCTGGCGACCAAGGATATAGGCCACCGGCTCGCCGGCCACGCGGCGCGCCAGGTAGCGGTCGAAGAGGTCGTGGGCTTCACGGCTGACCACGCGTTCGGGCCAGGTGCGCAGGAAGCTGCGCGGTTTGCCCAACGCGGCGGCGAGCAACAGCTCGGCATCCAGGCGCGCACTGGGCGAGTCCGGCAATTGCGCCTCGTTGAGCAGGGTCATTATGGTTGCCATGGTCTTTCGCTCTTTTAATCGCCGAGCGCGGCCAGCTGGTCGGCCTGGAATTCCTGCAGCAGTGGCTCGATCACCTGTTCCACCGCGCCCTCCATCACTTCACCCAGGGAATAGAGGGTGAGGTTGATGCGGTGATCGGTGACGCGCCCCTGGGGGAAATTGTAGGTACGGATGCGCTCGGAGCGGTCACCCGACCCGACCAGCAGCTTGCGCGTGCTGGCGATCGCCTGCTGGGCGGCGGACTGCTGCTGGTCGTTGAGCTTGGCCGCCAGCCAGGCCATGGCCTTGGCGCGGTTCTTGTGCTGCGAGCGCTCTTCCTGGCACTCGACCACGATGCCCGACGGGATGTGCGTGATGCGCACCGCCGAGTCGGTCTTGTTCACGTGCTGGCCGCCGGCGCCGGAGGAGCGGTAGGTGTCCACGCGCAGGTCAGCCGGGTTGATCTCGATGGCCGCCTGTTCATCCGGCTCGGGCAGCACCGCCACGGTGCACGCGGAGGTATGGATACGCCCCTGGGATTCGGTGGCCGGCACGCGCTGTACCCGGTGCGCGCCGGATTCGAATTTGAGCTTGGCGTAGACGCTCTCGCCCTCGACGCGAGCAATCACCTCTTTATAGCCGCCGTGTTCGCCTTCGTTCTCGGACATGATCTCCACGCGCCAGCCCTGCTTCTCGGCGTAGCGCGAGTACATGCGGAACAGGTCGCCGGAGAAGATCGCGGCTTCGTCGCCGCCGGTGCCCGCGCGGATTTCCAGGAAGACGTTGCGGCCGTCGTTGGGGTCCCTGGGCAGCAACATGCGCTGCAGGCGATCCTCCAGGCCGATCAGCGCGGTCCTGGCCTGCCCGACTTCCTCCTCGGCCATCTCGCGCAGGTCCGGATCGCTGTCCTTGAGCAGCGCCTGGGCGCCTTCAAGATCGGACTGCACCTTGCGGAACTCGCGAAAGGCGAGGATGACCGGCTCCACTTCCGCGTATTCACGGGAATAGGCGCGGAATTTGGTCTGGTCGCTGATCACCTCGGCGTCGCCCAGCAGAGCGGTGAGCTCCTCAAAGCGGTCGCTGAGGATATCCAGCTTTTTCAGGAGGGAAGCTTTCATCGCTTGTCAGAGCCCTCCTCGAGGGCGAACAGTTCCTGCGCGACGGCCAGCGCATCGATGCGGCCCTCGGCGGAGAGTTTCTTCATCTGCACGCTGGGGGCGTGCAGCAATTTGTTGGTCAGGCCACGGCTGAGCTGGGCGATGACTTCCATCGGGTCGGCGCCGTTGGCCAGCAGTCGCTGGGCCTTCTGCGTTTCCTCGTCGCGCAGGCGCTCAGCCTGCTGGCGGTATGCGCGCAGCACGTCGACCGCGGCCAGCTCGCGCAGGCGCTGCATGAACTCGAGGACACCGTCGCCCACCAGTTCCTCGGCGGCCTGGGCGGCGCCCTGGCGGCTCTTGAGGTTCTCGGCGACCACTTCGTGCAGGTCGTCGACACTATAGAGGTAGACGTCCTCCAGCTCGCCGACTTCCGGCTCGATGTCGCGCGGCACGGCGATATCGACCATGAACATCGGCTTGTGCCGGCGCTGCTTCAGTGCGCGTTCCACCGCGCCCTTGCCAAGGATCGGCAACTGGCTGGCGGTGGAACTGATGACGATGTCGCTGTTGACCAGTTCATCCGGCATGTCCGCCAGCAGGATGGCGCGAGCGCCGAACTGCTCGGCCAACTGGCTGGCGCGTTCCAGGGTGCGGTTGGCGACGACGATACGCTTCACCCCCTGCTCGTGCAGGTGACGGGCAACCAGGGTGATGGTCTCGCCGGCGCCGATCAGCAGCGCCTGGCTGCGGCTCAGGTCGCTGAAAATCTGCCGGGCCAGGCTCACCGCGGCAAAGGCCACGGACACCGGGTTCTCGCCGATGGCAGTGTCGGTACGTACGGTCTTGGCGGTGCTGAAGGTAGCCTGGAACAGGCGCCCCAGCATCGGCCCGACAGTACCGGCCTCGCGGGCAACCGCGTAGGCGGACTTCATCTGCCCGAGGATCTGCGGCTCGCCCAGCACCATGGAATCCAGGCCGGCGGCGACGCGCATCATGTGGCGCACGGCTTCCTCATCCTGGTGGACGTAGGCACAGGCGCGCAGGTCGTCGATCCCCAGGTTGTGGTAATCGGCCAGCCAGGCCAGTACGTCACCGGCGTCCGGATGCTCGATCTCCAGATAGAGTTCGCTGCGGTTGCAGGTGGAGAGGATCGCGGCTTCGCGGCTGGAAGTCAGCCTGCACAGCAGCTGCAGGGCCTCGACCATCTGCTCGGGAGTAAAAGCCACGCGCTCGCGGACGGCCACGGACGCGGTCTTGTGGTTGATGCCGAGGGCAATGAAGGCCATGCAGAATCGCTGATGCTGATCGGAAAGCCCGCAATTGTCCTACTTAGCCCAGTGAAGGACAACCACCCGCGACGGATCGCACACTGCAAATCGTATACAGGCCTTCCAGCGGCGCTTGCCCATGGGATTGGCACTTTCCTTATGTCATGATGGTCCCATTTCGCAGGTCAGGCCCTCGTCCTTCCTCTATGAACAAGTCTCTTGCGCTGCTGACTGCTCTGCTGCTGCTCGGCGGCTGCCAGTCTCTTACACAGAAAAATTCCGACAGTGCTTCCGCGGAGAAGGACAAAGCCGCGGCTGCGCAGAAGAACCAGAAGTACGGATCCTTCAGCGAAGACACCATGTTCTCGCTGCTCACCGCCGAGATCGCCGGCCAGCGCAACCGCTTCGACATCGCCCTTTCCAATTATGTCGAACAGGCGCGTGAGACGCGGGATCCAGGCGTTGCCGAGCGCGCATTCCGTATCGCCGAGTACCTCGGCGCCGACCAGGAAGCCCTCGACACCTCGCTGATCTGGGCCAAGGCCGCACCGGACAACCTCGACGCCCAGCGCGCCGCCGCCATCCAGCTCGCACGGACCGGCCAGTACGACGAATCCATGGTCTACATGGAGAAAGTCCTCAACGGCCAGGGCGACACCCACTTCGACTTCCTCGCGCTGTCCGCCGCCGAGACCGACCCGGATACCCGCGCCGGCCTGCTGCAGAGCTTCGACCGCCTGCTGAAGAAGTACCCCGACAACGGCCAGTTGCTCTTCGGCAAGGCCCTGCTGCTGCAACAGGACGGCCGCCCGCAGGAAGCCCTGCACCTGCTGGAGGACAACTCCGCCAGCAAGCATGACGTCGCCCCACTGCTGCTGCGCGCCCGCCTGCTGCAGAGCATGAAGCGCAGCGACGAAGCGCTGCCGCTGCTCAAGGCTGGCATCAAGGAACACCCGGACGACAAGCGCGTGCACCTCGCCTACGCCCGCCTGCTGGTGGAACAGAACCGCCTGGAAGACGCCAAGGCCGAGTTCTCCGCACTGGTCGAGCAATTCCCCGACGACGACGACCTGCGCTTCTCCCTGGCACTGGTCTGCCTCGAAGCCCAGGCGTGGGACGAAGCCAAGGTCTACCTGCAGGAACTGGTCGAGCGCGACAGCCACGTCGACTCCGCCCACTTCAACCTGGGCCGCCTGGCCGAGGAGCAGAAGGATCCGGAAACCGCGCTCAAGGAATACGCCCTGGTCGGCCCGGGCAACGACTTCCTTCCGGCCCAGCTGCGCTCGACCGAAATCCTGCTGGACCAGAAACGCTTCGACGAAGCCTCGCGCCGCCTCGCTGAAACCCGCGATCGCCAGCCGGACTACGCCATCCAGCTGTACCTGATCGAAGCCGAAGGCCTGTCCAACCGCGACCAGGTGGACCGCGCCTGGAGCGTCATCCAGCAGGGCCTCAAGCAGTTCCCGGATGACCTCAACCTGCTCTACACCCGTTCCATGCTCGCCGAAAAGCGCAACGACCTGGCGCAGATGGAGCAGGACCTGCGCCTGATCATCCAGCGCGAGCCGGACAACGCCATGGCGCTCAACGCGCTGGGCTACACCCTGGCCGACCGCACCACCCGCTACAGCGAAGCCCGCGACCTGATCCAGAAGGCCCACTCGCTGAACCCGGACGACCCCGCGATCCTCGACAGCCTGGGCTGGGTGAATTACCGCCTGGGCAACCTCAGCGAAGCGGAAACCTACCTGCGCAAGGCGCTGGAACGCTTCCCCGACCACGAAGTAGCCGCGCACCTGGGCGAAGTGCTCTGGGCCCAGGGCAAGCAGAGCGAAGCCCGCAAGGTCTGGGCCACCGCCCTGCAAAGCCAGCCCGACAGCGCCGTCCTGCGCGACACCATGCAGCGCCTGACCGGCTCCGGAACCCTCTGATTTATGCGTTTACGTCACCTGATCGGCGCCGCCGCGCTTGCCCTGCTTGCCGGCTGCTCCAGCTTCGGCACTCACGAAGCCCTGGAAGGCCAGGGCAACGCCACCGCCTGGAACGCCCACAAGGCGCGCATCGCCACCCTCGACGGCTGGCAGATCGACGGCAAGGTCGGCATCCGCGCGCCCAAGGACTCCGGCAGCGGTACCCTCTTCTGGCTGCAGCGCCAGGACTACTACGACATTCGCCTCTCCGGCCCGCTCGGCCGCGGAGCCGCACGCCTGACCGGGCGTGAAGGCGCGGTGACCCTGGAAGTCGCCGGCCAGGGTCGCTTTGAGGCAGCCTCCCCCGAAGAACTGCTGGAACAGCAGATGGGCTGGCGCCTGCCGGTGTCCCATCTGCTCTGGTGGATTCGTGGCCTGCCCGCGCCGGACAGCAAGAGCCGCCTGACCCTCGACAGCGATAGCCGTCTGGCCAAGCTGCAGCAGGATGGCTGGGACGTGGAATACACCCGCTACAGCGAACAGAACGGCTACTGGTTGCCCGAGCGCCTGAAGCTGCACGGCCAGGACCTGGACGTCACCCTGGTGGTGAAAACCTGGCAGCCGCGTCAATTGGGCGCAGGCCAGGCGAGCCAGTAAAACCATGCAAGACCGCCTGACCCTGCCGGCACCGGCCAAGCTCAACCTGTTCCTGCACATCACCGGCCGTCGAGCCGACGGCTACCACGAGCTGCAGACCCTCTTCCAATTCCTCGACCACGGCGACGAATTGCAATTCGCCGCTCGCGAGGACGGCGAAATCCGCCTGAACACCGAGATCGACGGCGTTCCCCACGACAGCAACCTGATCATCAAGGCCGCCCGCCGGCTGCAGGAACAATCAGGCTCAACGCTGGGCGCCGACATCTGGCTGGACAAGCGCCTGCCCATGGGCGGCGGCATCGGCGGCGGCAGTTCTGACGCGGCTACTACCCTGCTCGCGCTGAATCACCTGTGGCAGCTGGACTGGAGCGAAGACCGCCTCGCCGCGCTGGGCCTGAGCCTGGGCGCAGACGTCCCGGTATTCGTACGCGGCCGCGCCGCCTTTGCCGAAGGCGTCGGCGAACGACTCACGCCCGTCGAACTGGAGGAGCCCTGGTTCCTCGTCGTCGTGCCGCAAGTCTTTGTCTCCACAGCAGAAGTTTTCTCCGATCCCGAGTTGACACGGGATACTCCGCCCATTAAAGTTCGCAGCCTTCTCGGGGTGGACGGTCATAACGACTGCCAGCCGGTCGTCGAGAAGCGTTACCCGGATGTACGTAACGCACTGATCCAGCTAGGTAAATTTACCGAAGCGAGATTGACCGGCACCGGAGCTTGTGTGTTTGGGAGCTTCCCAAACAAGGGCGATGCTGATAAAGTTCGCCGCCAACTTCCGGCCACTCTGCCGAGTTTTGTTGCCCAGGGCCGTAACATCTCGATGTTGCACCGAAAGCTGCAAAACCTGGTCTGAGAAGCAGCAATGTAATCGGTTGTACGATACAGGGGCGTCGCCAAGCGGTAAGGCAGCAGGTTTTGATCCTGCCATGCGTTGGTTCGAATCCAGCCGCCCCTGCCATTAACCCACAGGGTTTAACGTACAGCGTCAACGAACACATTGCTCCGCAAGTTGTAAGCTACAGGGGCGTCGCCAAGCGGTAAGGCAGCAGGTTTTGATCCTGCCATGCGTTGGTTCGAATCCAGCCGCCCCTGCCATTTTCTTCTGGCTCAACCGGGCCTACCCTCAAGCCGACACAGGTACCGCAGCGTGTCCAAAATGATGGTTTTCACGGGGAACGCCAACCCCGATCTGGCACGCCGTGTCGTACGGCAGCTGCATATCCCCCTCGGTGACGTTTCTGTCGGTAAATTCTCCGACGGCGAGATCAGCGTTGAGATCAACGAAAACGTTCGTGGTAAGGACGTCTTCCTGATTCAACCGACCTGCGCGCCGACCAACGACAACCTGATGGAACTGGTAGTGATGGCCGATGCCTTCCGCCGCTCCTCGGCGACTCGTATCACGGCAGTCATCCCCTACTTCGGTTACGCCCGCCAGGATCGCCGTCCGCGCTCCGCTCGCGTGGCCATCAGCGCCAAAGTCGTTGCCGACATGCTGACCGTCGTAGGCGTCAACCGTGTTCTTACCGTTGACCTGCACGCCGACCAGATTCAGGGCTTCTTCGATATCCCCGTCGACAACATCTACGGCTCGCCCGTACTGGTCGACGACATCGAAGACCAGCGCTTCGAGAACCTGATGATCGTCTCCCCGGACATCGGTGGTGTGGTGCGCGCTCGCGCCGTCGCCAAGTCCCTGGGCGTGGACCTCGCCATCATCGACAAACGTCGTCCGAAGGCCAACCAGTCCGAAGTCATGCATATCATCGGTGATGTCGAAGGCCGTACCTGTGTACTGGTCGACGACATGGTCGATACCGCCGGCACCCTCGGCCACGCCGCCAAGGCTCTGAAAGAGCACGGCGCCGCCAAGGTCATCGCCTACTGCACCCACCCGGTGCTGTCCGGCCGTGCCATCGAGAACATCGAAAATTCCGTACTGGACGAGCTGGTGGTGACCAACACCATTCCGCTGTCCGCTGCTGCACAAGCCTGTGGCCGTATCCGCCAGCTGGACATCGCTCCGGTTGTGGCTGAAGCCATGCGCCGCATCAGCAATGAAGAATCGATCAGCGCCATGTTCCGCTAAGGCGGGACAGAGCTGACGTAAAGCGCCCCGTCACGTCGATGGGGCATTAGCAAAATCGCCCGAACGCTGGTCGCAAGCGTCCGGGCGATCTTGTCATTTTGGAGATAGTGAAATGGTTGATTTTGTACTGAATGCACAAGAGCGTTCCGACCTGGGGAAAGGTGCGAGCCGCCGCCTGCGTCGTAACGCCGGCCTGATCCCGGCTGTGGTCTACGGTGGCGAGAAAGCCCCGCAATCCCTGACCCTGGAACTGCGTGAAATTTCCAAGCTGCTGGAAAACGAGGCTGCCTTCAGCCACGTGATCACCCTGAACGTCGGTGCCGCCAAGGAAACCGTACTGATCAAGGCCCTGCAGCGTCACCCGTCCAAGGGTTTCGTCATGCACGCTGACTTCCAGCGCGTCGTTGCCGGCCAGAAACTGACCGCCCACGTACCGCTGCACTTCATCAACGAAGCCACTGCTGTTGGCGTAAAAGTTGGTGGCGGCGAGATCTCCCACGTGATCGCCGAAGTCGAAGTTTCCTGCCTGCCGACCAACCTGCCGGAATTCATCGAAGTCGACCTGGCCAAGGTAGAACTGGGTCAGATTGTTCACCTGTCCGACCTGAAACTGCCGAAAGGCGTAGAGCTGGTGCAACTGGCCCACGGTAACGACCTGGCCGTCGCCAACATCCACGCTTCGCGCGTAGTGAAAGAAGAAGGTGAAGGCGAAGCTGCTGCCGAGTAATCGCGCGCACCATTGCCTTTAAGGAAGGGGCCCCCGTCGTGACTGCCGTACAACTGATCGTTGGCCTGGGAAATCCAGGCCCTGAATACGACCAGACCCGGCATAACGCGGGGGCCCTTTTCGTTGAGCGACTGGCGGACGTGCAACGCGCGAACCTGTCTCTCGACAAGAAGTACTTCGGCCTGGTTGGCAAGTTCAGCCACAAGGGCCGCGACGTTCGTCTGCTCATCCCCACCACCTACATGAACCGCAGCGGCCAGGCCGTGGCGGCGCTCGCCGGATTCTTCCGCATTCCGGTCGAAGCCATCCTGGTGGCCCACGACGAACTCGACATGCCTCCCGGCGTCGCCAAGCTCAAGAAGGGCGGCGGACACGGCGGGCACAATGGGCTGCGCGACATCATCGCCCAGCTCGGCAACCAGAACGGTTTCCATCGCCTGCGGCTTGGCATCGGCCATCCGGGGCACAGCAGCCTGGTCTCCGGTTTCGTTCTTGGCCGCGCCCCGCGCGCCGAACAGGAACTGCTCGACACCAGCATCGACTCCGCCCTCGGCGTGCTGCCGGAAATGCTCGACGGGGATTGGACCCGCGCGATGCAGAAGCTGCACAGTCAGAAGGCCTGATTACACCTCTATTTCCGCCACGTGGCGCGAGGGACCTAGCATGGGATTCAACTGCGGCATCGTCGGCCTGCCCAACGTCGGTAAGTCCACCCTGTTCAACGCCCTGACCAAATCCGGCATCGCGGCGGAAAACTTCCCCTTCTGCACCATCGAGCCGAACAGCGGCATCGTACCGATGCCCGACGCCCGCCTCGATGCGCTGGCCGAGATCGTCAAGCCCGAGCGCGTGATCCCGACCACCATGGAATTCGTCGACATCGCCGGCCTGGTCGCCGGGGCGTCCAAGGGTGAAGGCCTGGGCAACAAGTTCCTCGCCAACATCCGCGAGACCGACGCCATCGCCCACGTCGTACGCTGCTTCGAAGACGAGAACGTCATCCACGTTTCCAACAGCGTCGACCCCAAGCGCGACATCGAGATCATCGACCTCGAACTGATCTTCGCCGACCTCGACAGCTGCGAGAAGCAACTGCAAAAGGTCGCGCGCAACGCCAAGGGTGGCGACAAGGACGCCCTGGTACAGAAAGCCCTGCTGGAAAAGCTCATCCCCCACTTCACCGAAGGCAAACCCGCCCGCTCGCTGATGAAGAACATGGGCGATGACGAGAAGCGCGTCGTACGCGGCTTCCACCTGCTGACCAGCAAGCCGGTCATGTACATCGCCAACGTCGCCGAAGACGGCTTCGAGAACAACCCGCACCTGGACGTCGTGCGTGCCATCGCCGAGGAAGAAGGCGCAATGGTCGTGCCGGTGTGCAACAAGATCGAAGCCGAGATCGCCGAACTGGACGATGGCGAAGAGAAGGACATGTTCCTCGAATCCCTCGGCCTCGAAGAGCCTGGCCTGAACCGCGTGATCCGCGCTGGCTACGAATTGCTGCACCTGCAGACCTACTTCACCGCTGGAGTAAAGGAAGTCCGCGCCTGGACCGTCCGCGTCGGCGCAACCGCCCCGCAAGCCGCCGCTGTGATCCACACCGACTTCGAAAAAGGCTTCATCCGTGCCGAAGTCGTCGCCTACGACGACTTCATCCAGTTCAAGGGCGAACAGGGCGCGAAGGAAGCCGGCAAATGGCGCCTGGAAGGCAAGGACTACATCGTCAAGGACGGCGATGTGATGCACTTCCGCTTCAACGTCTAAGCGCCCGCCAGACTCGAAAAAAGCCCCGGCCACGTGCCGGGGCTTTTTTATGTCCACCCCGCCTTGCCGCTCATCGCGAAATTTCCGCAATACCGGCTAAACGATTGATAGATCAGAACAATATTCAAGAAAAGGGGTTGACACCCCCCCTCGATCTGCGGAAAATGCGCGCCACTCGGCTACATAGCTCAGTCGGTTAGAGCGCAGCATTCATAATGCTGATGTCCCAGGTTCAAGTCCCGGTGTAGCCACCATACAAAACAAAGGGTTAGCGAAAGCTAGCCCTTTGTGCTTTCTGGGGTAGTGACTACGAAGTGACTACACCCTGTCTACGGAATCTCCCGCGCAGCGGGCAGTGAATCCAACACCAACTCAGCCTGCGTTCCTCGTAGCGATTCCTCCAGCCACGCTCGCGCAGCAAGATTCCACTTCTCCCTTCCAGCCGCGCTCCGGATAAACACGTCCTCGGGATACCAAAACCTTTCATTTGTCGCGGACGTCAGGCTTGAGATAAAGCCCCTACCCTCGTCAAGCGCAGAGAGGTCCTTGGGGGTGAGCACGTGACCTGACATGAAGATCCGGTAATGCATGCCAAGGGCGATGATCTGCAGCAAGTGGATAATGCAGGGGGAATGCTCAAAATGATGCCCCTCCGTGAGATAGTAGAATCGGTAAAAGCTTTCGTTATCTAGCTGTGCAAACTCTTCAGCCAAGATCACCACGAATTTTCCACGCCCCTCACTCAGTGGCCGGTCATCTTGCTTGTAGAAATGAAGCTGAAATCTATCCACAAGGCCGATTGAGTCATCATCGCGAACTCCCTCTCTTTCACGAAAGAAGCTCATTAACTCTGAAAAGTGCTTATACGAGTGAATTCTGAGGTGAGGCTCGCTGCTTTTTCCCCTTAGCCAATGCGGATCAAGCGCCAGAGTATCGGAAGCCCAAGCAGAAAATTTTCTCAGATGTTTTTTTAACTCGTTAGCATCGCCCAGAACCGAAGGCGACACTTCAAGCGCCAAAGGCTCTGGCAATAGACGAGCGGCCTCGTTAGGAGCTAGCTCATGGGCGTGGAACGCGTCGATGATACGTTGCGCCTCTAAACGAAAAGCATCCCTCTGATATGCCTGCTCCGTGCGAATATCCCGACGAAGCTTTAGCGCAGATACAACCCAATCTATAAAATTTCCCACTGCGAAATCCCTTTCAGTCGATCAGATCCCCCGAATGCTAGCTCGGATAAGGGAACTTGTAATCAACAGATACTCCACCCTCTCAGACTCCCCATCGATCGCGCCAGCTGTAAAAATCCTGGATCACTCCAAGAGCAGCTTCCAGCTCTGCCTCTAACTCATCCAAGGTGTAACTAGCTTCCGGCAAAGGCTCAGCCCCTGGAAGGCCAGGCTTTATGTTTACAACAGTCTGAGAGTAAGCGTTTATTCCCCACCTGCCGTGTATGAAAGAATTTCTCTTAGCCCGAACCAAGTCAAATTCTTTCAACCACTTTCGAAACTCACGAGGACACTCTAATTCGCTAGAGAAACGAAGAGCTACGACCTCACTAAGAGAGTCCAGCTTCGCCTTCAGTGATAGTCGTTGAATTAACGGATTAACAAGCTCCGGGCTTCCAATCGAAACCATATTCCGAAGGCATAACCCAAGATTCAGTTCAAATCTCGAAAGCGCGAATACGATCTTTCCTACGATTGCCCCCGCAGCAGACTCAAAGTCATCACTACAGTCACGCATAGCCACCCTATCTCCGAGGCAAAATATGGATAAAAGTGAAATTACGCTGAAAGACTAAGCACCAGCAAACTGAATTTGAGCTAATGGAGATAGGCGCATAGCCGACTCCAAGTGCTCAGGCGACAGGTGCGCATACCGCATGGTCATCGTGATCGACGAGTGCCCTAGGATCCGCTGCAACGTCAGGATGTCCCCTCCCCCCATCATGTAATGACTGGCGAAGGTGTGGCGGAGGATGTGGGTTAGCTGTCCCGGCGTCTGGAACCCACAACGCTCATAGGCGCATCGGAAGGCGGCGCGGCAGGACATGAACAGGCGGCCGGTTCCAGGCATACCCACCTTCAACATCAGTTGCTCTAACTCGGCCGGGATCGGCACTGAGCGGCTCTGGCGGTTCTTGGTCCGGTGGTAGTGGACCTTTCCCCCATGCACGGCCCCACGGGCGATGCTCTCAGCTTCTTCCCAGCGGGCACCTGTAGCGAGGCACAGGAGAGCAACCGGGTACGTGTGGTTGTTCGTGCTGGCCTTGCACTCCTCGAGGAGCTGGGCGACCTGATCCAGGGTGAGGAAGGTCAGTTCGACCTGATCGGTCTTGATCTGCCGGACGTTGGCCAGCGGATTCACCTTGTGCCATGAGCCGAGGCGGATCAGCTCGGAGAAGATGGCGGACAGGTAGCGTTGCTCATGGTTGACCGTCTCCGGTTTTACCTCGGTCAGACGACGTTGCCGGTAGCGTGCCCACGCGAGCGAATCGAACTCGAAGGCCTGCGGATCACCAAGACGTTCAGCCAATGCTTGGCAGCGTGCCAGCCGCTGTTTGCCGTCCTTCAGGGTGCAGCCGTGGAGGTCGTACCAGACTTTCACCAGATCGGAGAGGCGGTCATCCAGCGGGCGGCCTGTCTCGCCCAGGACGGTGAAGAAGTCCTGCTCGTAGCGAATGGCTGCGGACTTGGTGGCGAAGCCTTTCTTTCGGATCCTGCGACCGGAGCGACCGTTCTCGTAGAAGTCCGCCGTCCACGTCTTCCCATCCTTGCGGGCAGTCATATCGCGTAGCCCCGCCTGATGTAGCGATCGTTGATCAGTCCAATGACATGCTTTTCGAGGTCGCGAGTGCTGTAGCCCTTGGCGGTGTAGTGGTCTTCGATCACATGCCAGAAGGGGAGCGTTCTCCCGACCTCAAGCGCTTTTTTTGGCGGGATGCGCTCCCGTGCGATCAGGCTGGCGAACTGGCCCAGGAACATCTCGCAGTTCTTGCCGGAGAAGCCCTGAGCGGTCTTGTAGTAGCGGCGATACTCGGTGCGCTCGATGAGCGGATCGGCTTCCACCTGGACCTTGGTGTCGAGGCTGATCAGCGACCAAAAGGCGTCGAAGATCCCTTCCCGGGAAATCAGCTTGTAGTTGTCGCAGGCGTACTGCCAGAGGCCTTGCAGATGCGGGCAAAGGCCCTCGTAGGTGCGGCAGCCGATCACCTCGCCAGAGGTCATCGTGGATCCTTCGGAGAACTGCTGGACGATGGAGTGGTGATAGCGGAACTCGATGCGCCACACGGTTTCCAGCGGATTGAAGGCGGGTTCACCATCGCCGAAGGGATCACCGTTCAGGGAGGCCCACACCGATTCCCAATAGTCGAGCTTGTCGGTGGCCCGTGCCTGTAGCGTCTTGTTGTAGAGGCACATCTGCAGGCCGTTGGCCGAGCCAAACATGAAGGTTTCCCCACGTCCGTAGACCGAGGCGTTGCCGTCATATTCGATGCGGTCGATGCCGCTGATCTGGCGTACACGCCGGGACCGGCAGTGCATGCGATCCACGAAGTCTACGGGTGGGGTCCAGCCCTGCACGTCGAGGGCGATATGGACAGCACACTGGTTCACCTCGCAGGCCGAGAGCACACCAGCGGCCAAGTCATCCATGACGCCCTGCAGGATCTTCGGATCGGCCCCATCCAGGGCGTGTGGGGATACTTCAATCTTGAGGTGCGGGCCGATGTTCTCCAGCTTCACGTTGTGGTTCTTGATCAGCAGGATCAGGCCCATGTCGGCGTTCTGCAGACGGTACTGGTAGCCCGAGTCGCGACCGATACGGCCCTTGGCCCACTTGTAGCCGGCGAAGTTGACCAGATCCTCGGGCTCATCGAACAGCGCCATCACTTCCGGGCGGATCATGCCGTTGTACAGCTGCCGCACGGTATCGACACCACAGCGCAGCAGGCGCACACCCGACAGGTCGGCGAATCTGCCGTTGCTCGGGTCCATGAAAATCCGTCCTTCGGACGACTCATAAAAATCCCCGGTCTCCTTGAGGATCAGGCGGAGGGGGTGAACTGCCTTTTTCATTCTTCTTGCCCTTCAATGAGGTTTATTGAGGTGCTTACTCGTTAGCTATCCGACGTGTTACAGGGTCGTCGGCCCGCCCCGCCGGGCCGTTTGCGGGTGGCCTCCTACGTCGGCTCAAACCGCAAAACGGCCCTGGCGGGCTCACCACAGGAACTTGCCTTTCTCATAGGGAATGACCGTCACCGTGGGCCCGCTGGCCTCGCTGCTGGCCGTGGGCTGGGCGGTCGGGTAGCTCGGAGGCGGAGGTGACGGCTGCGCCATGCGCGCATCAGGGCCGGTGCCTCGGTCGGGCAAGGTCGGATCGAAGTAGCCGTTGCGCGCCACGCTGAGGCAGAACTCGAAGCTGGTGGCGAACTTGGTCGCCTGCTGCGTGTAGCACTGGCAGGACTGGCCGCCCTTGACCGTCTCCGGCGGTCGTCGCTCCACCAACCGGGGATCACTGGTGGACAGGCAGTAGATGCGGGGCTTGCTGACCGGGGTGGTGAGCTGGTCGTACACCGGGGCCGAGGCTGGCAGGTCAGCGATGCGGGGTTTGCGCTGCTCGATGTACTGCTCGGCGGTGACGGGCTTCGGGGCGTCGCCGCCGCTGGGGCTGATCAGCGAGCCCACCATCGACTTGGCCTGATCGACCATGCCGGGTTGGGTTGGCTGGGTGGCGGCCGTGGCAGCTTCCACCGGCTTTGCGCCCTGCTGGTAGCGCTCGAAGGCGCGATACACCATGAAGCCCGCGCCGACGATCACCGCCAGCGCGAGCACCATCTTCTTCGGTGGCTTGAACTTGAAGTGGTGCTGCGCCTGGGTGCTGGTGTAGACCCCGAAGTACTTCTTATCGAGCTTGATGACGGTCTTGTCGGCATCCTTGAAGGAGGTCTTTTTCTCGACAGCCTCGATCACGGCTTCCGACTCGAAGCGCAGCAATTGCTGGCTCTTGAACACCCGCCAGTAGTGGATATGGCCGTTGCACAGGCGGCGCAGGTGTACATCGATGTAGCGTGGGTCCTGGGTCACCAGATGCACTTCGTGACCTTGGTGACGCATGGTTTCGAAGCGGGTGATGTGCTCTGGCGGCCGGTTGCGCGGGTCGCGGGCGCCAAACCAGCCCTGGGCCTCATCCACCACGATGATCGCGTCCTGAGGCAGCTCGTACCATTTGAACGGGTCTTCGAACTCGAACCAGGCCGCCTCCAGTTTCTCGGGCTTGAGGCCGGCGAAGTTATGGAAATAGACGATGCGGCCTTCAGCTTTGGCCTTAGCGTCCACTTCGCGGATGGTGTTGAGGGTTTTGCCGTGGCCGGGCTTACCGGTGCGGATATAGAGCATGACCGGTCCCCCTTAGGCGTCGATGTAGTCGCGGCCCGGCGGGTTCCATACCTGCCGACGCAACCGGTCCTGTGCTTTCAACCAGCCGGCCATGAGCGCGCGGGTGGTGACGGCAGCGAGGTACATGTTGATCGCCACATCGATCTTGGCGAGGCCGAGGATCTGTTGAATCGGCACGGCGACACTGCCCATCTGCGACATCAGGTAGCTGCGCGCCATCTCGATCAACAGGTTGAAGCCGACGTAGCTGACGACTGCGAAGCCGATGGCGCGCAAGACCATCTTCACGATGGGCACGGCGATGATCAGGAGCATCTGGACGATAAAGGCGTATTGCATCATTCACCTCCGAGAGAGCGCCCGACGTAGAGGACGCAGAAAGCCCCGACCGCGATGACGATCAGGTAGCCAAGGTCAGTGGCAGCCGCGCACAGCGGCTCATAGGTCACGGCGAAGGTGCGGCCGCCGTTGGTTCTGAGGGAGAAGGTCTTGTCGGCCGGGCAGGACGCCGGGAGAAAGCGCGTGCCCTGGTTGATGAAGGAAGGGATTTGAATCTCGGTGCTGTCGTCCATTTCGAACTTGGCACCAGTCACGGCGGCCTTGATGTCGGCCTCGTGCTTGTCGTAATCGCTCTGCTTTTCGTAGGCGCAGCGCAGGGCTTTTTCCTGGGTCAGGACTGCGCAGTCGATGGCGTCGCCGGAGCAGGACAGCG
This sequence comes from Pseudomonas sp. PVC-3-1, assembly GCF_057444315.1. Classification (NCBI taxonomy): domain Bacteria; kingdom Pseudomonadati; phylum Pseudomonadota; class Gammaproteobacteria; order Pseudomonadales; family Pseudomonadaceae; genus Pseudomonas; species Pseudomonas sp. PVC-3-1. Next base: position 2,068,497 of record NZ_CM172023.1, on the reverse strand, counting down.
GCACGTCGCAAGGCTCACCGGAGGCGAGGCGCTCGGGCTTTTCCTCATCCTCCTTGTCCTTTTCGTCCTCGGGCTTTTCCTGCGGGTCGCCTTCATCCGAGGTGGTTTGCTCGCCGGTCTTCTGGCCGTCCTGATAGGTCGTCGTGGAGGTAACGGTGTCGTAGTCAAAGTACGAATCGCCGTAGCGGATGTTGTAGGTGGTGTTGGTCGTGGTGGAGGTATTGCCGAGGGTGCCGTCCGGCCGGTTGTAAGTGCCGGTGGTGGTTTGCTTGGGCCCCTGGACCGAGGCCGGGCCGGTGATGATGGCCTTGCTCTGCTTCTGCAAGTCGTCGTAGCAAGCCTGCGGAGCCAACGAGCCCTCACAGGTGGCCTTCAGCAGATCGCGGAGAAAGGGTGCGGTCTGCGCGCTCACCCAAGGGTCCAGCTGATTCAGGTCGGAATCAGTGACGTCGGCCTTCAGCGACTGGACTTCATCAATGGAAATAGTCCGGGTGGCGGAGGTCGGCCAGTAGCCGGTGGCGCGGTTCCAGTCGTAGCCGAGCGCGGTGTTGGTGCAGTTGTTGAGAAATCTGTAGCCCGAAGGAATGCCATCGCCGGGCTTGGCGCCGGACGGCCATGCGCCGATGGCATAGGTGACGCCACCACTGGTCACCACCTTGATCTTGTTGAGGACCTCGGTGGTCGGGTACTGACAGGCATCGATAGAGCCGGTGCCGCTGCCTGACACCGGGATGCCATCCACCGACTCCTGTTTCTTTTGCAGCTTGGTGTTGTCGTCCGACATCACCCAGCCCACCGCCGCGATGGCTCCGGAAATGGCGGCGCTCATCGCCAGCTGGCCGGCATTGGTTTTGAGGCCGGCCTTGAGCTTGGAGCCGATGCCACTGACCGGCACGGTGACCTTGGGTTTGACGGTGACGGGCGTTTTCGCAGCAGAGGTGCCCATCCAGCCCTTGCGCTCAGCCTCGAGCAGCAAATCGGCGTTGGACTTGGAGGGCACGTAGCCGGTGATCGAGCCGTTGGCGGCGCTGTAGCCGGGGCCGGCCTTGATGAAGGGATCGACCTTCACCCGTTCGGTGGCAATCGTCGGTGTGGCGACCAGGGCGGCGAGCAGCAGCATCAGAAAACGGCCCATGGTCACACCCGCCCGAACAGGACCACGGCGAAGGCCACGGTGGTGACCATGAGGACGAACCATTGAACGGACATTGTTCGGACTCCAGAAGAAAGAACCCCGCCGGAGCGGGGTTCGGTGCTTCGGCTTGTTAGCCGGGTGGACTTACAGGGCGCGGCGCATGTACTTGAACGCCGCGGCGGCGACCAGCACGGCGAAGACGGCCCAACCGATGGTGTTGGTGTCGTCGCCCGCAGTGGTCAGGGCGTCGGTGGCTCCGGCCGGTACAGCGGCCATGGCGGCACCAGCCGCGCCGAGGGTCAGAGCGCCAACAGCAGCGGCCTTGCGACCGAATGCCGAAGCACTGTTTTGCAGGTGGGTCTTGAGCTGTTTCATAGGTATTACCTCGCTACTTGAGCAGTCGTTTGAGGACCAGGAAGCCGAAGGCGATGCAGAACAGCGCGAGGACTTCGCCACGCAGTTCCGCCACCTGATCCCAGGTGAGTGCAGAGCCAAACTCGCTCTGCATTTCCTCGCTGGTGACGACGTGCAGGACTCCGGTGCAGATGGCCGAGCCATCGGCGCTGACAGCCCAGTTGCCGTCACAGGCGAGGAAATTCACAGGAAGCGCGCCACGCCATCGACCCAGCCCCACAGGTAGCCGGTGGCGAGGCCCACGACGAACAGGGAGAGGTACTTAGTCATGGCAGCGCTCCCGAATTAGCTCTTGGCCGAGTCGCCGGGTTTGTCGGCGGCGGGCTTGTCGCTGGCCGGCTGCTGAGTGGGGCGCTGGGCTTGAGGTTGTGCAGCTGGGCGAGCAGCCGGAGTGGGCGCGCTGGCTTCTTTGCCCACTGCGAGTAGTTCGGTCAGGACCTGGGTATTGGTGGTGCGGCCGAAACGGTCCTGGGTCGGGCGGACGACACTGGCGAACTTGCAGAGCACCGGGGCGCCTTCAAAGACGATCGAATCCAGCAGGGTCGGTTCGACGTTGTACTCGCTGATCTCGAAGCCCTTGGCGTTGCCGCGAGCGGTTTCCGGGATCGGGGAAATGGCCTGGACGCTGGCGAAGATCTCGCCGGACTTGGTGGAGGTGTAGGTGTCGGTCTTGGTGACCCAGAGTTCGACTACGCCGCCAGTGGTTGCAAACATGTTCATCTGAAGCTCCTTTGCCTTTTTCGGGCATGAGTTGGCCCGCTGCTGCAATTCGGCTCATGTACCGTTAATTCAGCGGGGTTGTTTTCTTTAGGATTTAAGAGCCAAATTTCTTTGGCTAAATTGCCTTGCAACGGCTCTATATCAGCACAAAAAAGCCGGTTAAAACCGTTTGTGCGAATTTATCAAGTGAGCCCTTCTAACAAGTAACACTCTGCAATAGTGAGCAATAAGAAGTTCTCTAAAGTGCAGATTACTCATGTTCGAATAACACCAAGGGCTCTGCCCTTGTCATCCCGCTCTCGCCGCCGAGGGCTCAGGAGCGCGGGGCGGTGGTGCTGCCCCTCACTCCCGAGCGGAGGCTATTCAGGGAGGGGGACGGTCAAGGGTGCGCTTCGCCCGGCGCTCCGTTTGTCCGAACGGGAAAGCGCGTTCGGACAAGCCGGTGCGGCGGCCCTGGACCTGATTGGCCCAGGTGGGGATGGTATGGCGAGCGTGGTAGCGGCCAACCACTGCGCCAATGGCCAGCAGGACGAGCCAGAAGATCAGGTGCGGGATCGGGTTAGAGACCATGGCTCAGCCCTCCAGCTCGAATGGCTCGCGCACGGGGACGAAGGGCGTCGGCTTTCCGCTGTCGTAGATAACGTGCCAGTACTTCGGCGGACGGAGCGCGGGCATGTGTTTCGCGCAGGTAAAACCCCGTTCCACCCGGTACGTCGAGTGGATCGAGCGCCACACTCCCGCGACCTTGGCCATCGTGGTAACGACCGTGAAGACTCGCGTAGGACGGCACTCGGTGCAGGGTGTGGACTGGCAGGGATTGGGTTTCGCCAGTTCGCGACGGGACCAGCAGACAGAGCAGCCGCAGTCCAATAGATGCGGTCGGTGCAGGTACTTGCTCGGAAGCATCGGCGGGCCCCTCCCCTTCGAAGCTCTGTTGAAGGCGGAAGACCAGTTCAGCGTTCAAGGAGCGCAGGGAAGCTTCGGCGGCTTGCTCAACCTGGGAGCGCAGGGCCGGCGGCATGCGCAGCTTGAACTGGGAGAAGGACCGGGCGTCATTCATCGTCGTAATCCCCTTGGCAGAAGATCGACTTACCCCGGTCGAGGTCGCGGCGGATTTTGTGGAGGTTGATTACGCGGCGGCGGCCAATCTTGGCGGTCGGCACGGTCTTGGTTTCGACCCAGCCACGCACCACGTCTTCCGTGATGTCTTCCAGGCCCAGCATCTGAGCGAATACCGCCTGGGAGCAGAACGGAGCGGTACGGAAATCCGTGACCTTTTCCATCGCGCCCGTGACGGTGAACCCCACTATTCCAGACTCTTCCATGGGTTTACCCTATAATCGATTCAAACAATCAATTCACATAGCTTGACTCAAGCTATTTGAATTGATCATAGGATAGACGCCCGACTCATTCAAATTATTTGAGCAAGATATTTATATTAAATGAGCACTACAAATGAGCGCGTTAGAAGAATCGCGTCTATGGCCGGAATGGATCGGTTAGTGCGAGAGACCCCAATCGGCTCGAATCGCTGGAGGACCGTGCTTTACAACAAGGACGTTCGTATAAGCACCGAAGAGATTGATGTACTGGGCAGCTTGTATCCCCAGTACCGTTGGTGGATGGTAAGCGGCGAAGTAGCACCGGAAATCGGCCAGACTAGCCCTGAGTATGATGAGGCCAACCGAAACTTGATCACTCCCAACGCGGGGTAGCGATCATCAGGAAAGCAGCGGAACGCTGGTTTACTCCAAGGAAAGGAGCAAAGGAATGAGAGCAGTTGCATCCTCCGTCGTACCATCGACACTTTGTGGCCTTGCCCATGCAGAGATACCGCAGCTAAGCCACCTCGCCAAGGTGAATATTCCAGCAATTAGAATCGTGGTCTCAGGGGATAGCCGCACTGGAATCAAACTGGTTGCGAGTACGAGTGACATTACCAAAGGGGCCAGAAGCGCGCCCCTAAGGATGCAGGACAAACGTGATTGGGAATCGAAACTGCGTGCACAAATCCGCGCCCGCCAAATATTAGTTAAACGTGCCACCACAAGGCAGGCATTAGCAAAGATCACAACCACATCCGAATTAGCTTACCCGCAACAACAAATATTAAGTCTGCATGCACATAATGAGGGAGTATTATGAGTATATCTCTTGCTGAACTAACAAAAAGAATAAAACCAGAAAAGACAATTCTGTTCTTTGGAGCAGGCTCATCAATACCCTCGGGCGCTCCATCCGTCTCAAAGATAATGGAGAGATTTTCAGAAAATTTCTACATTGAGCAAAACGGATACTCATTAAGTGAATTCTCAAGCATCGTCGAACAGAGTCTATCCCGAAGGGAGATGATTCAATCACTAAGAAGCCTATTCAAGAACCTAACCCCGACCGGCAGTCTACTTAATCTCCCCTTGTATAACTGGAAAAATATCTACACCACTAATTATGACACGCTGATAGAACAGTCATACGCAAGGAAGAATAAAAACCTATCGGTCATCTCATCTAACTTCGACTTTACCGTTCAAAAAATCCCCGAGGCAACAAAACTATACAAGCTTCACGGGACGATTGACAAAGACGAGGTAGATGGAGTCCACAGCAGAATAATAATCACAGAAAACGACTACGATTTAACAAGTGAATATAGAGAGCACCTTTACGAGTCTCTAAAAGTCGACCTTGCGGGCTCCGACATAATAATCATAGGCTATTCATTATCAGACCCCCACATAAAAGAAATAATAACAAAGTCGCTGGACATAAACAGCAAGAGCCATAACCCCGCCACAGTAAACTTAATTCTTTACACTCCTGACGAGAATCGAGCACAACTCCATGAGAGACGCGGCATAAAAGTAGCTTTCGGCGGACTAGACGAATTCTTCATTGAACTCGAAAAGAATTATGACCCACCACCGGTAAGCTATAGCTTCACGGGCGATCCGTTAGATAATTACCCGTCCCTTCACCCAGTAACAATAGAGGTAGAGCATCAACTAACATCCACAACAAAGGATGCAAGCGCAATGTTCAATGGCTGGCCTGCTAGCTACTCGGACATTGCCGCTAACCTAACGTTCAGACGAACTCATACTGCGAGCATCTGCACCGAAATAGAAACGCATAAGGCACTATTTATCATGGTGCTCGGCGCGAGCGGCACTGGAAAATCCACTCTCGCAAAACAGGTAATTTACGCCCTAAGCCAGAGCAACTACAAAACCTGGGAACATAAAACAGATCACACGCTTCTAGCAGATCAGTGGAGACAAGTCGCCAAGACCTTGAAAGAGAGAAACGAGAAGGGAGTTCTCTTTATTGATGAAGCGCACAACCATCTCCACGAAATAAATACACTTGCTGACCTTTTAGTTGCTGATGACTCTGAAAACCTAACACTACTTTTAGTTTCTGCAAGAAACCAATGGAACCCACGAATAAAAACGCCAAATCTATTCAAAAAAGGCGAAGTATTTAGATTAAAAGGGCTTGATCCAGTCGAGATCGAAGAGCTGCTTACTCTCGTAGACACCAACCCTGACCTAAAGCCATTGGTTGAAAATAATTTTTCGGGCTTCTCGCGAGCAGAAAGAAAAAGGCGGCTTACCGTTCGCTGTGAATCTGATACTTTTGTATGTTTGAAGAATATATTTGCGTCTGAAAAATTTGACGACATTGTATTGCGCGAATACGCCACACTATCAAAAGAACATCAAGAAATATATAGGCTAGTGGCGGCCATGGAGAGCTCAGGCGTCAACGTCCACCGGCAATTAGTTATAAGGCTTCTCGGAATACCTGCCGAGAACATCACCGCATCCCTAACTAATTTAGTCGACATTATCCACGAGTACACAATTAGCATAAAAGATGGGATATACGGATGGAAAGGCCGACACCCGGTAATTACGGACATAATCTCGCAATACAAAATGACGGACACAGCGGAATATTACACACTATTTGACAATGTAATTGATAACATTGTACCTACCTATGATGTAGAAATCAGAACAATTCGACAGCTGTGCGGATTAGAAAAAGGCATCGGCAGAATTCCAGACAAGCATGTGCGAAACAAATTACTGCGAAAAATGATATCTAAAGCCCCCGGAGAAAGGGTGCCACGCCACAGGCTTATCAGAAACTTAATTGACGTAAACGAGCTTGAAAAGGCAGATACAGAAATTCGCTTGTTTGAAAACGATTTTAAGGCAGATGGTCCGGTTCATAGATTTAAAATAATGCTCTTATTGGCAAGAGCTGATCGCACGAGTGGAATACTTGAGGAAGACCGAATCGCGATTCTTGAAAGAGCTAGCACCTACGCCAAGGACGTTACTGAACGCTTTAAAGACAACAAGGACATACTCAGAACATACTGCGACGTCGGCGTTGAGATTTTCCGAAGAACCAAAGACTTTAGTGTATTCGACGATGCGATGGGAAAATTGAAACAAGCAGAAGAGCGAATTGGAGATCCCGATATAACATCGATAATAGTTTATTATCAAAGACAAGTTTCGGGATTAGACTTTGGTGGACAACAGAAACTCGAGGACGAAATACCGTCCGAAAGCTAAATCCTGTGCTCTAAGAGGTGACTACATCATGCCTGTTGTCTGAAGCAGTGAGTTAACGTGGGGCTTTACCATCCCTGAAAGGCCCGTTTTATAGGGCCTCGGGGTAGCGCGGGGAGCCTCTCATGCGATTCATAATGCTGATGTCCCAGGTTCAAGTCCCGGTGTAGCCACCATATAAAAGAAGGGGTTAGCGCAAGCTAACCCCTTTTTGTTTTGCCTACGGGACTACGGCTTGTCCACTCACTAGCCTCTCTTCACCGAACCCAGCATCCCTGCCAGCCCTCCCACAGCCGCCGAACCTATGGCGATCACGCTAGCTGGGAATTTGTCCTGCAGAAAGAGCGCTCCTAATACAGTCAAAAGCACCACTGCTAGTAACCCATAGATGGCATATCGATAAGTCCATCGATCGCTAGCAGGCGTGCTCTTTCGTACCTCATCAATGAGCAATTGCTTTTCCTTCGCGGTAAGCGATGTGTCCATCAGGATCGTATTGATCAGGGCGTACAGCTCGGCCGAAGAGTTAGCCAGTGTCCGCCCTTCCTGCTGATCACTTTCGCCCCTGGACTGCTTTTGGGGCTCTGTCACTTCAGATAACGCTTCCATCGTTACCACCTCGGCTGGAGAGCTGACGTCTCCACCAAGCTAGACAGCAATTTGCCATTAGGCAAAAGCGACCACAGTCAAAGCGATGCAAACTCCTCGTCGAACGAGGAAATCGAGCCTGCTAGTAATGATATCGGCACGACAGGATTTCCAACGACTCCCTAACCTGCCGATAAACCAAGCGGTTGGTGTCATCGATCCGTCTGGACCACCACCCCGAAAGGTTCTCCTTCAAGGGTTCAGGCTTGCCGATGCCCTCGAACGGGCTCCGGCAGCAATCCTTGATCAGCAGATTGATCCGCTTGAGCGTCTTCTTGTCCTGGCCCTGCCAATACTCGTAGTCGGCCCATGCTTCCAGGGACCAGACCAGACGGCTCGTCATCAGCGCACCACCTTGTCCGCTTTCACCGCAGCCTTGGCTTTCTTTGGCGCAGGCTTGGCAGGGGGCAGAGCGGGCGAGCGACTCGCGCTCTTGCGGCGAGGCAGTTCTTCATCCTCCACCAGTTCCCGCACGACCATTTTGCCCGACTCCATTTGCGCCAGGGAGCGCGCCAGGTGAGCCGCGTTGGCCGGCGACTTCAGAAGATGGACGGTTTCCATCAGGCTATTGAAGCTGTCGAGCGAAAGCAGCACTGCGTCCGGCGCATCGCGGCGAGAGATCACGGTGAAGTCCGCGTCATCGACAACGTCATCAATGACCTTCTTCAGATTGTTGCGGGCATCAGAGAAATTAACGACGCGCACGGGGCACCTCATGTGCAATTTATTGTACAAGTCTACTTCTGCTCTTCTCATCTAGCAAACTGCAGCCGAACCCACCTGCCCGAGTGGAGAAAGGCTGAGTGCGCAAACCAAGTGCTCTGGCGACAAATGCGCATACCCCATCGTCATCGACGAGTGCCCCAGGATCCGCTTCAGCGTGAGGATGTCCCTCCTCCTATCACGTAATGGCTCGCGTAGGTATGGCGGAGGATATGGGTCAGTTGTCCCGGCGTGTGGAATCCACAGCGCTCATAAGCGTTCATGGTCAGCGGGTAGTGGACCTTTCCCCCATGCACAGCCCCACGAGCGATGCTCTCAGCCTCTTCCCAGCGAGCACCTGTAGCGAGGCACAGGAGAGCGACCGGGTACGTGTGGTTGTTCGTGCAGGCCTTGCGCTCCTCAAGGAACTGGGCGACCTGATCCAGGGTGAGGAAGGTCAGTTCGACCTGATCGGTCTTGATCTGTCGGACGTTGGCCAGTGGGTTTTCTGCGCGCCATGAGCGGAGGCGGATCAGCTCGGAGAAGATGGCCGGCAGGTAACGTTGCTCCCGGCTGACTGTCTCGGGTTCAACTTCGGTCAGCCAGCGTTGCCGCTAGCGTGCTCATGCGAGTGAAGCAATCTCGAAGGCCCGCCAATCTCCAAGGCTTTGCCCCCGAAATAACCCGCTTACGCCACTCAATCAACGTCCTCGATCAGTTCCAAGAAATCGCTCCTCACATCATTCACCTTTAACGACACCCGATGTCCTGCAAAGTCTTCCCGCGCATGATGAATCAAGTCGCCCAACGCTTCGCCGCGCGTAGCCGCGGATAACCATTCCTCAAAGTTCTCCGGCGCCAGCACCACGGGCATGCGGTGATGGATGTGGTCGATGCTGGGCGCAGCGTCTTTGGTCAGCAGAGCGCAGGAGAAGACAGGCTCGCCGTTGGGGTTTATCCACAGGGACCAGAGGCCGGCAATGGCGATGATGGGGTCGGTGGAGCTGTGGATGAAGTACGGCTGATGGACCTGGCGGCCGGCAGCGTTGCGCAGGGTTTCCTTCTCGTTCCACTCGTACCAGCCCAGGGCGGGCATCAGGCAGCGGGTGCTGCGCATGGCTTGGCGCCAGAGGGGTTTGCCGGCGGCTTCTTCGCTGCGGGCGTTGAAGGAGATACGAGGAGGAGTGGACTCCTTCCACCAGGTGGGGATCAGGCCCCAGCGGGCGGGTAGCAGTTCAAGCTGGCCGCTTTCGTCGTAGCGCAGGATGGGCACGGCCATGGTCGGGGCGACGTTGTAGCAGGCTTCCAGCCAGCGCGGTGGCGTGCAAGCGCCGATATGCCAGTAGCGTTCGATGGCGGCCTCTTCGGGGCTGACGTAGCGTCCGCACATGCCGGGCACCTTGGGGAGGATGGTGCTTTCAGCGTAGTTCCCGGCGGTGGCCACCGGACATCATGGCGACCGGCGAGATCGGTCAATCAGTCCAGCCGCTGCAACACGCCCTGCCCGATCACCTTGGTGGTCTTCCCACCGAAGTCCACAGTCCCCTCCTCCGTCAGGAAGCCATCCACCGCCGCATCGATCCAGTCGGCCAGTTCGGGGAGTTGCCAGTGGTGCTGCAGCAACATGCCGGCGCTGAGGATGGCGGCGAGTGGGTTAGCGCGGCCAGTGCCGGCGATATCAGGCGCGCTGCCATGGACGGGTTCAGCCAGGGCTAGACCGGCACCGAGGTTGAGTGAGGGCGCCTGCCCCAGGCCGCCGCCCCAGTGGCTGGCGAGGTCGGAGAGGATGTCGCCGAAAAGGTTGGTGGTGACGATCAGGTCGAAGGCTTCCGGTCGCTCGACCAGTTGCAGGGCGGCGACGTCGACCAGGCGTTCGTCGAGCACGTCGCTCCAGCCGTCTTCGGCCAGCCGGTCGCGACAGGTGTCGCGGAACAGGCCGCAAGTCAACGGCAGGACATTGGCCTTGTGCACCAGGGTGATGCGCCGGGCATGGCGCGCGCGGGCCAGTTCGGCGGCGCCAGCGGCGAGGCGTTCGCAGGCCGCGCGGCTGATAACACGTTCGGCGATGGCGACGCCTTCGGCTTCCCAGTGTTCGCGACCGCTGTAGAGGCCTTCACTGTTTTCCCGCAGGACCAGCAAGTCGATGCCGGCGCGCGGCGAAACCACCGGGCGCGAGCGCACGGGACGCAAGTTGAGGTTCAGCGCCAGTGTCTGACGCAGGCTGAGGATGGCGCTGCGGTAACCCTCGACCCTGTGGCTGGGTGAGGACACGGCACCGAACAGCCCGGCGCCGCAGGCGCGCAGGCGTTCGTAGGTGGTGGCGGGAACGGAGGTGCCGTGGCGCTGGAAACAGTCCCAGCCGGCTTCGGCTTCTTCTACCTGCAGAACGGGCAGCAGACGCTGCAGAACCGCCACGGCGACCGGCACGACCTCCCGGCCGATACCGTCACCGGGGATGACGCACAGGCGTTGGCTCAAGATTGGCCGAGCGGGCGCAGGCGGTACTGCGGCGGCAGTTGGTCGAGGCCGCTGACGGTGACGTTGAGGTCTTTCCAGATACCGTCCTTGATGCCGTAGATGCAGCCATGCACGGATATCTTCTGGCCGCGGTGCCAGGCGTTCTGGACGATGCTGGTGTGGCTGACGTTGGCGACCTGCTGGATGACGTTGAGCTCGCAGAGGCGGTCGACGCGCTCTTCTTCCTTCTCGAACTGGGCGAGGTGGTCGCGATATTCGTAGGCCAGGTCGCGGATGGTGCGCAGCCAGCCGTCGATCAGGCCGAGCTGGGTGTGATGTAGTGCAGCGCGCACGCCACCGCAGCCATAGTGGCCGGTGACCAGGATGTGCTTGACCTTGAGCACGTCGACGGCGAACTGGATGACCGACAGGCAGTTGAGGTCGGTGTGCAGCACGACGTTGGCGACATTGCGGTGGACGAACAGGTCGCCCGGCAGCAAGCCGACGATCTGGTTGGACGGCACGCGTGCATCGGAGCAGCCGATCCACAGGTATTCGGGAGTCTGCTGGCGGGCCAGTTTGGCAAAGAAGTCGGGGTCTTCCTGCTTGATGGCTTCGGCCCAGCGGGCGTTGTTATCGAACAGTTCCTGCAGATCGCTCATGTCCGGCTCCTCATCATTGGCTGGCCGCACCTTACGCAGGGCGGGCTTGACTGACAAGCCGCATCAACGCACAGCGTTGAGCCGCCACCAGCGCGGCGGGCGCGGCGCCTGTTGCAGCGCCAGCTGGTGCCAGGCGTCGTGCCAGGCCTGGCCTTCGGCGGCAAGGCGCGGCCAATCCAGCGTGCGCCGATCCAGGGCGCTGAGCAACTCGGTTTCCAGCCAGCCGTGGCCGGCGCGCAGGGCATCGGCGAAACCGGGATCGGCCAGCGCGCGCTGGTGCACGGTCTCGAAACGCCACCAGAGGGAATCTTCCACCGCGTCGGTCTCGCGGCTGAGCAGCCCTTCTCCGGCACGCTCGTCGAAACCCAGCGGCTGGAACATCGACAGGCACGGCGCGGAGGTGGCGGTAGCGGCCAGGCGCGGGGCCCCACCGTCGAGCCGAGCAATCAGGCTGGCGGCAGTCTGCGAGGGGCGCCAGAAGCTGCCGGCGTGGAGGCAGACCTGCCGGTTGTCGTGCAGGTTGAAGCGGTGCCCGCGATGACCGTGGCTGCGCAGGGCGACCACCAGCGCCAGCCAGTCGACCTGGGCCGGACAGTGGGCGAGAAAGTCCTCATTGAGCTGGCGACGCTGGTGAGCGCCAGCTACCCAGGGCAGCACGAAGCCATCGAAGGCGCGGGCGAAGTGGAAATCGCCCCGCCCATTCCAGCACCCGAAACGGCGCGCCTGGGTTTCCAGGTTGGGGCTGGCGAGGTCGTACTCGTGGCCGAGGCTCAGGGCGTTGGAGATAGCCCAGCGCTCGACCTTCTTCGCCGCCCACAGGCGCCCGGCGGTTTCGAGCACCCAGGCTTCGTCGCGGTCGGCGATCAGGAAGCTGTTGTCGTAGCGCATGCGCTTGTTGCGGTAACCGGCCGGGCCGCCCTGGCCGTGGCGTTCCAGCAGTTCGGTAATCACTGCCAAGGCCTCGCGGGCACTGGCGCCGCGCTCCAGGCCCAGGCGCAGCAGGTCCATGCCGAGCAGGGCTTCGCCTTCGCGCTGAGTAAGTTTGGTGAACACGGCTTCGTTGCCGATGGCCACGCCCTTGTCGTTGACGCCCATCTCGGCGCCCCACAACCAGGCCGGCTGGCTGAGGATGACGCCGTGCCGATTGGCGGTCTGAGGAATCTCCAGATAACTGGTGCGCACCTTGGCCGCGCTGTCGCCGCTGACCGCGGGCAGGCGGATCAGACGTTGCGCTTCGGCGGGTTCACGGTCGCTGTTCTTGGCGAACCAGGTAGCCCCGCCGCTACGCAATACCAAGGTGTCGCACATAATCTTCCTCCCCGTGATCTTCCCGCGCGCCGAGCACTTCCCGCGCGGCGCGCTCCCCGGCCTCCACGGCCCCATCGAAATAGCCCATCCAGCGCGTCGCCGTTTCTGTGCCAGCGAAGTGCAAACGCCCGTGGGGCTCGCGTAGGCGCGCCGCACCGCTGCTCCACAGTCCCGGCGGGAAAAGCGCGGCATAGCAGCCCCGGGCGAAGGGTTCCTCGGCCCAGGACTTGTCCACGTAGTCCACCGGCTGCAGTGCCTGTTCGCCGAAGTAGCGGGCGAAGCAGCCCAGCACCTCGCCACGACGGTCACCCGCGGGCCGCGCGTTCCATTGCCGCGCCTCGTCGCCTTCGATGAAGCCCAGTAACACGCCGCGTCCGGAGTCGGGGACGCTGTTGTCGAAGGTCAGGCGTACCGGGCCGGTCTCGCTGGTAGCCTGCCCGGACAGCCCCTTGTCACGCCAGAATGGCTTGTCGTAGAGCGCCATGCACTTGATCACCGCGCCCTGGGGCAGACGCTGCAGCAGTTGGTCACGCCAGCTCGGCAGCAGCGGTTCCTGGGTGATGCGCAGCAGTTGAGTCGGCGGGATGGCGAAGATGACATGGCTGGCCTGGTGGGTGCCGCGGTCGGTCACCAGCTCGACACGGCTGCCGTCCTGGCGCACAGCTCGCACCGGTTCGCCGGTGTGGACGTCGCCCAGGCGCTCGGCCAGGGTTTCGCTGACCCGCTGGGAGCCACCAAGGATGCGGTCCTGCTGGGCGCCGCCTTCGACGCCGAGGACGGTGTCGAGGTTGGTGCCCCCGTGGATATAGAAGAGGACATGGAGGAACGAGAGGTCATGGGGACTCGCGGCGAATACAGCGCCGCACATCAATTCGAAGACCTTGCGCCCGGTGGAGGTGCGCACATTGCGCCGCAGCCATTCGGCGAAGGTGAGGCTGTCCCATTGGGGAGCCTTGGGGTGCAGGCTGGGGTCGCCCAGCGGGATTTCCCGCGCCATGCGGTCCAGGCGGACATGGGCCTGAAGGACATCGAGCAGTACGTGGGGAGGAAACTTCGGGATGGTGCCGCGATATGGCCTGAGCCGGCCGCCGAAAAGGGTGAGATTGTCGCCCTGGTTCCATTGCGGGTAGGTCGACAGGCCGAGCTCGGCCAGCAGAGAAAGGATGCGCTCCTGGGTCGGCCCGACCCACTGGCCGCCCACCTCGACCACTTCGCCGCTGGCGAAGCGATGGTTGAGGGTGCGCCCACCGACGCGCTTGTTGGCCTCGATCACTTTCACCCGCCGCCCGGCTTGCGCCAGACGCCAGGCCGCGGTCAGCCCCGAAATACCGGCGCCCACCACGATCACATCGCTGCGATTCATGTTTGCGACCTTATGTTCTTGTTGTTATTGGTCTTAAGGGTAAGCCAGGAATCGGCCTAGGAAAAACCCGAATTTCGAGAATTTTCCAGGCTTTGCGGGGGATGACGCATTGAGGGCTCTAGGCTGGGCTATCGCGACGCGAGCCTAGCGAAGAGTGCTGTTGACGGCTGGGAGCTCATCACCGACGGGAGTTCGCGAGCAAGCTCGCTCCTACAAAAAAAGCGCGCCGGCGCGGGGGCGAGGAGAGGCCAAAGGGAATGCGATCGCGGACAGAGCCATCTCCTATGTAACCCTGACGTCTCAGCCGATTGCTAATCGTGGCCAATGGTGCAGAGATTCAACAGTAGGAGCGGATCTCATCCGCGAAATCCTTCCCGGAACTCGGCTTCAGGCGGTCGCGGGCAAGGTTTGCCGCTATGGGCCCCTGCGCCGGTCAATCGACCAGCGTGCAGGCCATCACCAGCGCGTCTTCACGACCGCCGACTGCCGGGTAGTAATCCCGGCGGCGGCCGATTTCGTTGAAGCCATAGCGCTCATAGAGGCGGTAGGCGGGGCCGTTGGAGGCGCGGACTTCGAGGAAGCATTCCACACCACCCTTTTCGTGGGCGCGCTTCATCAGGTGTTCCAGCAGAGCCAGTCCGAGGCCGCGGCCTTGGCTTTCCGGCTTGACGGTGATGTTGAGCAGATGCGCTTCATCGAGAATCAGCTGGATCACGCCGTGGCCGACCTGCTGGCTGCCTTCGAACATCACCCAGCATTCGTAGCTTTTCAGGCCGTCGGCGAAGGTGCCGCGCGTCCAGGGGTGGCTGAAGGCGGCGTATTCGATCTTGAGTACAGCATCGAGGTCCGCCTCGGTCATCGGGCGGAAGGAAACGGCGTCGCTCATGCAGGGGTCTGACTCATCCAGCGTTGCCGCACACGGCGCATGGCGCGCCAGAGGTCGGCTTTCAAGGTAGGTTCTTCGGCCAGGCGCTCGAGTCCCGGCAGCGCCCAGGCTACGCCCAGGCCTTCGACCTGCAGCTCGCGCAGCAGGGATTCTTCATCGCCTTCGCCGGCGAAGCGCACGGCGGGCATGCCGACCAGCCACAGGCAGGAGCACGGGGCGCCCTCCTCCAGCCGCGCGGCGACGAAGCCCTGGACGAATTCGCGGGCGGCTTGCGGGCCCTGGTCCATGTTGCCGCGGGAGAACAGCGGCCAGCGTACCGGCTCACCCATCAATTGCGGGCTATCCGGCAGGCCGGCGGCGCGCAGCAGGTCTTTCAGCAGCAGGTAGGCCGGATCACGACTGGCCAGCGGTTCGCCGGTGGGCAGTTCGACCAGCAGGATGCATTCACCGGCTCGCAGCAGTTGCAGGGCGAAGCGTGGCGGCGGTGCGACGGGAGCGCGGGCAACGGGTTCGTCTTGCGCTTCGGCCGGCTCTTCAGCCTTGATCGGCGAGGGCTTGGTCGGAGCAGCGACCTTGGGCAGCAGCCGCGCGGCAATCGAGCCGGGCTCTCCGGCGGTGACCGGCGCTGCCGAGGGTGCAGCCGCCGGTACAGCAGACTCGCGGGCCACGGCGCTGGGCACAGGAGCCACGGGCTCGGCGACGATGGGCGCGGGCGTTTCCAGCAGCTCCGGGCGCGACGGGGCGGCGAACGGCAGCACCACGCGCGGCAGCCAACTGGCGACCTGCATGGCGCCAAGGTAGGCGCGGCGACGGGCTTCTTCGATCAAGGGGCGATTACCTGTGGGTGGTGCCTGCACGGGCAGGCCGACACGACGAGGCGGGATTGTCGCGTGAAACGCGCCGGGGGGAAAGGCCGGCGGGCGGAGCGCCTGTGCGAATCGCTTACGGAGTACCGAAGACGTAGACGTTGCCGGTGAGCTTGACTGCGCCGGTAGCCTGGTAGGTGAGCAGGTTGGTCTGCTGCAGTCCGCTGCCGGATACCTTGCCCTGGTTGGCGCCGCCCAGGGTGAACTGCAGGTTGGTGGCGCTGGCGTTGGTCAGGCCGATCTTCATGGCCTGGCGATTGAACAGAGCACCGTCGCCATTGAAGCCGTTGTTGATGGTCACCATGTCGATGGACATGCCGTCGAAACTGAAGGTGCCCTTGATGTTGTCCAGCACGATGTAACCGGTGCTGTTGAGCGGCTGGATCGCCAGGCGCGCGCCGCAGCCGCCGGTGCAGCGGGTATCGGCGGTATTGGCGGCGAGGTTGAAGTTGACGCTCAGGCTGACGCCGTCCTGGCCACTGACATCGGCCATTTCGTTGTCATCCAGGCCGCGCATCTCGCCGTGGGCGGTCGCGGCGGCCAGCAGCAACACGGGGGCCAGGAGTCGGCTCGAAAGGCGTGCGGTTTTCACGGCGAGTCTCCTCATGCGCTAGCGCGGCAGGTTCACGGTGCGGACGTTCAGGTAGTCGATGCGCAGGCCGCGGATGGCCTGGGAACCGACATCGGTGCCGCTGATGTTCAGGTTGCCGATGCTGATATTGCTCTTCTGCACATTCTGGTAGAAGGCCTCGTGGTTGGCCCAGGTAACGCCCGGCGCGCTGAGCATCAGGTCGCCGTTGCTGGCCACCGAGAGCGTCGCCGGCTGGTAGTTGGCGTCGCCGAGGTTGAGGTCGAAGTAGACGTTCTTGGCCACCACCTTGTTGGTGTCCGCGCAGTTCTCGCAGCCGGCGATGATCAGCTTGTCGGCGTACATCTGCAGGCTCATGGAGGCCTTCAGGCCAGCCGCGTCGCCCCACAGGTTCAGGTAGGAACCGTTGAGGGTGAAGTTCTCCAGGGCAATGGAGAAGAAGTCGGTGCGGGTGGTGGTGGCACCAGCGCTACCGTTGCTGTTGTACGCTGTGCTGGGCAGGGTGAACTTGGTGGCAATGCCGATATCCAGGCCCTGGATGCGGGTGCCGGATGAATTCTGCATGGCACCTGCAACCAATTGCACCGTGGAGACGTTCTTCTCGGTGCGGGTAATGGTGCCGCTGACGCAGGTGGTGGCGCTGCCGCCTTGCGCGCCGCAGAGCTGGACGAACTTGTCGTAGTCGCTGGCGCGCTGGCTCAGGGTGACGCCGTTGCGGCTGACGTTCCAGGCGGCGCTGAGGTTCTGCTGGGCGGCCGTCAGGTTCTCGGTGCTGCTGTTATAGGCATCCACCGAGGCGTTGTAGTTCTTCACTGCCGTGCTGTTGTTGCAGGAGATGACCACGCCGCAATCGTACTTCTGTCCGATGTCCGGGCGATTGGCGCAGAACAGACCGCATATCTGCGCGGGCGCTTCGTTGTAACGAGCGCTCATGGTGTTGTAGTTGGTCTTCTGCACCGCCTGGGCCGCATCGACCTGCGTCTCGCGCTGGTTGACCACGACCATGTCGGCGTCTATGCCGGACTTGAGCGTCACCATGTTGTTCGAATAGGTGGTCAGCAATGTGTCGCGCTGGGTCTTCAAAGCGCTCAGTTCGGCGTTGATCTTGTTGGTCGCCTGGGCCGGGTTGGTACAACCGGCGTCGCCATACAAGCAGCCCTGGTAGTAGGACCAGAGGCCGAACTTGTGGGTGTCGTTGATCGGGTCGGTCCAGGTCGGCGTCATCAGTTGCAGCGCCTCCTGGTTGGCCGGGATGTTCAGCCCTGCCTTGTACTTCACCGGGCCGAGGGTGAAGGGGTGCATGGGTGTACCGAGGTAGGCCTTGGTGTCGAGGGTGCCGCGCTGGCTGCCGGCGCCCTTGATGTACGCGCCGGTGATGTCCACCTGCACGTCCTGGTTGGCGCTGTTCTTCACCCCGGTGATCTTCGAGGTGGCAGTGGCCTGGTCGTAGCTGAAGCCATCGATGAAGAAGCCAAGGCCGGCGCCGCTGACCTCTTCCAGTTGATCATCATCCAGGGCCTTCATGCCCAGCGCCGGCAGGCTGACCAGACATCCGGCGAGACAGGCAGCTACCGCTGCGCGCCAGCTCATGTCAGCAGCCCGCCGCTTGCGAACCCATGCAGGTGGACTGCCGGGGCAGACCACGCAGGGCATCGTAGAGGTTGATCAGGATGGGATACACCGCGTCCGCGCCGCTGCCCACCTTGGGGAAATTGGCAAAAGCGCCGGACTGGGTGTTGACGAAATTGCCGGCGTTGGCGAGGTCCTGCCAGGGCACGTTCTGGTTCTGCAGAGAGAAGAAGATGCCCTGGGCGCCGGTGTTGATGTCGGTGGAGCCCGGCTTGCCGATATAAATGGTCTTGTAGTTGGTCAGGTCGAAGCAGGTCGTCAGGCCCAATGCCTGGCAGTTGCTGGTGGTCGACAGCGTCGGGATCAGCGAAGCGATCAGGCCGCCGGCGTCCGAGTGCAGCGAGTCGCCCTTGGCAATACCGATCTGCTCGGCGCGGTTGATCGGCTGGCCGTTGATGGTGGCCTCGCCGGTACCGGCCTTGAGCAGTACCACGTCGGCGTATACCGGGGTATCGCCGGCCACGGCCAGCGCCAGGCAGTTGATGATGTTCGGGCAGCCGTTGCGGGTGTAGTAGTCGTAAGCGATGGAGGCCGGGCCGTAGATCTGCCCCTGCAGGTTGCCGGTGATCGACAGGATGTCGCCGGAGAGGTCGCCCTGCGCCTTGCCGAAGCCGACACGCGCGCCTACCAGTTGGCGAACACCGTTGTTGGTCTGGAAGGCAAATTCGACATAGGGGTCGCGGATCTGGAACGGCACCACCTTGGCATCGGGAGAGTTGGCGTTGTCCACCCGCCCCAGGGCGAAGTTATTGATCAGGATGTCCGCCGGCTGGCCGGAAACGGTGGTCGAACCGGTGCGGCTGTAGTTGCCCAGGCTCAACTGATCAATGTTGGTCAGCAGGCTGACATCGGCGCCGAAATTGAGCCGCGTGTACTGGTAGTTCTGGTAGGTGGAGGCGTCGACAGTGAGCATCGCGCCCTGGCCGGAGATGGCGGACAGCTCTTCATCGTCCATCGATTGCATGCGCGCCTGGGCGGAAAAGGCCAGCAGGCCGCCGCAGAGCAAGGCAAGGGCACGCATGAGCGGACCGGAGGACTGACGCATGGCACTCTCCTTTCCTGGCCCCCTGTTGGCGGAAGCCTGTTGTTATTCGTCGGGCGTATCGGGTCAGGAAACAGGTCGAGACTCGGCGCCGTGATGCCACTATAGGAATTCACCCGCCACGGCGGGCCGACCCATAGTCGAGTAAATCGCTCCGAACGATAGACGAAGAAAGGAAAGCCGGGGGGCCGGTTGTTACCCATCGTCACACCCGGGTGACAGCGGCTGGCTTACTGATGGCGGAACAGGCCGATCAGATGCTCGGCAATCGCGCCCTTGATGGCGTCGAGGTTCAGCCGCGAATGAGCCTGCAGCTTGGCGGTGTTCAGGCGATGCAGGTGCAGCGAGGGCATGCGCGCCTCGTACTCGCGCAGGTCGCCCTTCACCAGCACCGGCAGGAAGATGTCCCCGCGCATGCGGTAACGGTTGATCAGCAGCTTCAGCCCGTCCTGGAAGGGCAGCTCACGCGAGGCCACCAGCCGGTGCTCGCCGGGGATTTTCAGGTACAGGCCGCTGTAGCCCATGGTCTCGCCGGGCAGGATGTGGATGCCGGTGGGCTCCACAGCATCACCGGGGATGTCATGGAAGGTGTCGAACCAGGCCTGCTCGTCAGGGAGGATGGTGATACCGCCTTCCTGGCTCTCCGGAATCACGAAGCTGTAGTTGCTGTAGAGCTTTTCGACATACGACGAATAGATGCACAAGCGATTTTCGAAGCGTTGCAGGAAGGCAATGGCTTCGTTGCGATCAGTGATCGCATCCAGGTCCCAGTCGAGGTCGTTCTGGCGTTCCAGTTCGGCCCAACGGGCTTTGGCGAGTGCGGCGTCGTAAGTCATCGGCGTAAATCAGACTCTGATATCTAGGTCTCTGATACAGACTTTGGCAAAAAACTTGCCAGAAAATTCAGCCATTTAGGCCAGATTTTCCGTGAGTTACGTCACAAGGACGCTGCTCGTGCAGTCGCAAACTGACGCGTTTCGTCACCCTGTCGGCCAGGGGTAGACCTTTGCAGTACAATCGCCCCCTTTGTTCATTCCGGGCCCAACCAAGCCGATGATCGATCCACGACGCGTACTACGCGCCCTCGCCGAACACTGGGTGCTGCTCGAACCGCTGTGCGAGCGCTTCGACGCCGGCACCCTGAGCCTGGTGGAGCTGCGTATTCAGCTCACCAGCCAGTTGCCCGACAGCACGCCGGTGGACATCACCGCCCTGCTCGACCAGTGGGTGCGCCTGGACATCCTCGTCCCGGTGGCCAAGAGCCCCAACCGCTTCGAGCTGAACGCGCAGATCCACGACTTCCTCGCCTACCTGCGCCAGGAGCACCGACTGGGCCTGTGCCTGGAGATCGAAGCCTACCTGCGCCACCTCGAGCGCCTGGCCGGCTACATCCGCGAGGCCTTCGAGGCGCGCGACGGCAACGACCTGGCCCGCCAGCTGCGCCTGCTCGACATGCGCGTGCGCGACGTGCTGAAGAAGCTCGCCAACGACGAACAGGCACTGGTCGCTGTGGCCGACCGGGCCAAGACCCAGGATCGGCAGATTCCGCTGCGCCAGCGCTACGCGGAAGTGCTGGCGACCTGGGACGAATACGTCGAACCGATGATCCAGCTGGTCTCCGCCGATGGCGCCTTCGAACAGGGCGTGCATCGCGTGGAACAGGTGCTGCTGCGCCTGCTCAGCGAACAGGCACGGCTCGGGCAACTGGTGGACGACGACCAACTGCTGCGCACCCACGCGCGCATCCTGGAAATGCAGACCACCGCCCAGCTCACCCTGCGCCGCGCCCGCGAACTGTTGCTGCCGTTGCGTGAGGAAGCCCGGCGGCACAACGCGATCACCCGCGGCGCCGCCCTGGCGCTGTCAGTCATCCGCCGCAAGGGCATCGATGCCGTACCGCAGGCGGCCATGCCGATGTTCACCCGGCCGCAGAGCAACTTCCTGGGCACCGCTTCCCAGGTCGAGAGCTATGTCTTCGCGCTGGCCAACTTCCAGCCAAAACCGGCGCACTTCCCCAAGGCCAGTGGCAATCGCAAGAGCGACGGCCCGCAGCGCTCGCCGCGCACCGCGCGGGAAATGCTCGACCGCTGCCAGGCCGCGCTGCCGCTGCCGGACCTCATGCAGTGGCTGCTGGAACAGGAGCCCGAAGGCGCTACCGACGAGTTGCTCTACTGGTTCTCGCGCCTCTCCCGTGATGCCCGCTTCCAGCGCGACCGCCTTGAACGGGCCCAATACGACACTCTCCAGCACAGCGTCAGCCTGTGCTCCTTCGCCCTGATCGCCGGCCCGACTGGCAAGGACACCAAGAGCGAACAGCATGCAGATTAATCTCACCGAAATGACCCAGCTCGCGCCGATCTTCCGCGAGCTGTTCAAGGGCTTCCACATCAGCCGCCGCGACCCGGAGCTGTACAGCCAGCTGTCCAACCAGCAGGACGCCTACCGCGCGCTGTTCCGCAGCCTGGGCTACGAACTGGTCTGCGATACCCGCGGCTTCTACTACTTCGTGCCCGAACAGGTCGGCGCCCAGGTGAACAAGACCGCCCAACGCCTGGCACTGTTCACCTTCATCCTCGTCGAGCACCTCGCCGACCAGGGCCGCGACCCGCTGGCCGTACTCGATGGCGGCAGCATCGGCCGCGACGAACTGCCGCCGCTGCTGGAGAAGTACCGCGACCTGTTCCTGCAGGCCGAAGTGACCACCCAGGAAGAACTGGAAGAGAAGGTGATGCGCCGCCTCACCCAGCTCGGCTTCGCCGCCGAGGACAACGGTGTGTATCGCTTCCTGCCGCCGATCCACCGCTTCCTCGACGTTTGCCTGTCGGTCCAGCAGGACCGCGACCTGGCCAGCAACCTGCACGCCAGCGAAATGCAGTTCAGCGCGCCAGTGCTGATGGAAGAGGACGACGAACCGGTGGTGATCCTCGAGTCCTATGCCGAGGAGCCGAGCGATGACCCCGCTGATGCCATCGTCATCATCGACGAACCGGCCACCACCGCAGAAGAAGAGAGCGAAGAAGACGCCCTCGCCCGCGCCATCGCCGAAGAACAGGAGGCCCAGGCATGACCCAGGAACGCTACGGCATCCGCCGCTTCGCCCTGCTCAACACCGCCGGCTACAGCCTCGGCATCTTCCCGCTGGAACAGCCGCTGTCGGTGTACGGGGCGAACAACCTCGGCAAATCGGCGTCAATCAACGCGCTGCAGTTCCCGATCCTCGCGCGCATGTCGGACATGAGCTTCGGCAAGTACAGCCTGGAAGCCTCGCGCAAGTTCTACTTCGCCACCGACACCAGCTACATCCTCATCGAGCTGGACCTGCCCAACGGCCGCCACGTGATTGGGGTCGGCGGTCGCGGCCCGGGCGGCGGCTTCGGCCACCAGTTCTTCGCCTACCAGGGCGAGCTGGACCTGGAGCACTACCAGAAGAACGGCACCTGCCTGCGCCTGCGCGAGCTGTACGCCAACCTCGAGCGCGAGGGCATCAAATCCTATGAGTTGAAGCCTGACGAGCTGCGCCGCCTGCTGGTTGGCGGCCACACCTCGATCCCGCTGGACCTCACCCTGATCCCGCTGCGCTCCACCAGTGAACAGAGCCTGAAGACCTTCCGCTCGCTGTTCATCAACCTGCTGCACATGCGCGAGATCACCGCGGCCAAGCTCAAGCAGCTGTTCCTCGATGCCTTCGAGCACAGCCTGCGCTCGGGCAGCGTCGACTACATCGCCGCCTGCGAAGAAGCCTTCCGCGACGTACGCCGCATGGAAGGCGACTACCAGGCGCTGGTCGCCGCCGGCCCGCTGGTCGAGGCCCTGGCCAACGGCGTGCAGCAGCGCGAACTGCTGCGCGGCAAGATGCACCGCCTCTCGCCGCTGCTGGATAACCTGCTGGGCACCTGGGAAGACTATTCCGGCGCGCGCAAGGAAGAGCTGGTCATCCAGGCCGAGCACTACAAGCGCGAGCAGGACGGCCTGCAGAACGAGCAGCGCGGCAGCACCGCCGAGCTGATGCGCCTGGAGCGCGAGATCAGCGAAATCCAGCGCTGGATGGGCGAACTCGCCGTGCTGAAGAACCGCTTCGCGCTGGTCGACGACGTCAAGGTACTGGAGCAGCAACTGCTCGCCGCCAAGGACGCCCACGACGAACTGGCCGGCGCCCTGGCGCACTCCCGGCAGTTCTCCAGCGAAGACCTGGAAGAACGCATGCGCGACCTGGAAAAACGCCTCAAGGGCGTTCGCCAGCAACTCGAACACGCCGACAACAACAGCTACGCCCGCCTGCGCGAGGAATTCTCCCAGCAGGACGTGGAACGCCTGATGCGCCTGTTCAACGGTGCGTTGTTCAGCCTCCCGCTGGGTGAAAAAGGCGTGGACCTGGACGAAGCCGGCCAGTGGGTCGGCAGCGTCGAGAAGATCCTCGATGCCTTCAAGGGCGAGCGCTTCGAAGTACCTGGCCTCTCCATCGATATCTCCACCATCGAGCCGCCAGCCCTGCAGGCCCTGGCCGACCGTGCGGCCCTGCGCGACCAGAAGGAGCGCCTGGAGAAGGAGCTCAAACAGCTCAAGACCCAGCAGGCCGTCGCCGCCGACCGCAATGCCAGCAAGGCGCAGGCGGACAAGTTCTATCAGGACGTGCTCGATGCGCAGAAGGCGCTGGAAGACTTCCGCCGCAGCCAGACCCTGAACGCCGAGGAGCCGGGCAAGCTGGAACAGCTCGCCCAGCTCGAAGCCACCCAGGACGAACTCAAGCGCTCCGCCGACGCCTTCACCGAACGCGTCCAGCAACTGTCCGCCAAGCTGCAGCTGATCGGCCGCCAGCTGGCCGACATGGAAGCCAAGCAGCGCACCCTCGACGACGCCCTGCGCCGCCGCCAGCTGCTGCCGGCCAACCTGCCCTTCGGCATCCCGTTCATGGACCCGGTCGACGACTCCATGGACAACCTGCTGCCGCTGCTCAATGACTACCAGGACACCTGGCAATCGCTGCAACGCGTGGACGGTCAGATCGAAGCGCTATACGCCCAGGTGCGCCTGAAGGGCGTGGCCAAGTTCGACAGCGAGGATGATCCGGAGCGTCGCCTGCAACTGCTGATCAACGCCTATGCGCACCGCACCGACGAGGCCATGACCCTGGCCAAGGCGCGCCGTGCGGCAGTCACCGACATCGCCCGGACCCTGCGCAACATCCGCAGCGACTATGACAACCTGGAACACCAGTTGGCGCTGTTCAACCGCGAGATCAACAAGCGCCAGGTATCGAACCTGCAGAGCTTCCGCATCGTGCTGGCGCCGAACAAGGACGCGCTCAAGCACATCGACCAGATCATCCACAGTGCCGGCCAGTACGAAGAAGGCGAGAACCTCTCGGTTTTCGACCTGACCCAGAGCGCCGAGCAGGATGCGAAGAACGAGGAAGCCAAGGACTACCTGTCGCGCCTGGTGGCGGCGAACAACAACCAGTTGGGGCTCAAGGACCTGTTCGAGCTGGCGTTCGAGATCACCAAGATGGGCGGCCAGCCGATCATGCACACCGATATCGACGGCGCTGCATCCAACGGCACCACCATGACCATCAAGGCGCTGACCAACATGTACCTGTTGCTGCACCTGATGGACCGCGAGCAGGCCGGCCGCGTGCGTCTGCCCTACTACCTCGACGAGGCGGCGGACATCGACGAACGCAACCAGTCGGCACTGCTGGAGACCAGCCTGCAGTTGGGCTTCGTGCCGATCCTGGCGAGCGTGAAGCCGCAGGTCTCGGCCCAGGTGGCCATCGACCTGGAAGGCGGCAGCGGCCCCAATGGTATCTACATCGACGAGGCGGACTGGAAGTACATCCGCCGCCGAGATACCGAAAAGGCTGCGCACAACGATGTGGAAGCCAGCGCCGAACCGGCGTAGCGCTTTCTCGGCGTTAATGAAAAAGCCCCGCCATGCGGGGCTTTTTCTTTCCGACCGCCCCCGTTCATTGTAGGAGCGAGCTTGCTCGCGAACCTCTCTGCACCGAGGCCGGCGGTTTCGCGAGCAAGCTCGCTCCTACCCCCACCATTGCAGTGAAAAAGGGCCGCAATAGCGGCCCTTTTCGTGTTTGACTTCAACTCACTTCGCCTTGCCTAGCGGGATCTTCGGCGCCCAATCCAGCCACTCGTCATTGGCCTCGTCGAACAGCGCAAAGGTCTGCCCAGGTTTGGCCGGCGAGCCCATCTCGGCATTGTTTGGCGTGGCGAAGGCAACGCCGCCCGCGAGGATGGTCTCCATCGACTCCGTGCGCACCTTGACGCCCTTGAACAGCCCGGCATCCACCCCGACACCACTGGTGTTCCAGAACCGGCTGCCAGTCCGCGCAAGCGCCGCATATCGCGGCTCGATGAGGATGTGGATCAGCACGCGATCCGCCGTTTCGCCCAGCTCGAAAGAGGTCACCTTGCCCACCTGGACTTCGCGATAAGTCACCGGCACGCCGGCCTTCAACGAACCGCGCCGGGCAGCACTGAGCGTCAGACGCAGGCCATCGGCATCCAGCAGGCGATTCGGCTCGCCACCCAGCAGGCTGAAGCTGGTTTGCGCCTGCCCCGCTGCGGGCGCCGGCAGCACCTCGATGTACTGGCCGCTGACAATGGTGCCCAGGTTGCTGACACCCGACAGGCCCACTTGCGGCCCCACCACCCAGAAGCGTGTACCTTGGCGAGCGATACGATCCGCCCCACGGGTAAGGCGCGCTTTCAGTTGCACGGTCTGCAGGTCCTTGCTCAGTTCCACCTGTTCGACTCGCCCGACCTCCAGGCCCTTGAAGCGCAGCACGGTCCCCTCCTTCAGACCATCGGCAGTGTCGGCACGCAACTCGATCACCTGGCCCTTGAGGTGCGCATCATCCTCGCTGTCGAACAGCACGAAGCGCCGCACCTTGGTGATGGCCGCGGCCTTGGGATCAGGCGTATCGAAGGCAATGCCACCGGCAATCAATGTCTGCAGCGACTCGCTCTTCAGCTTGATCCCATCCAGCCCGCCACTGATGGTGACGCCGCTGATATTCCAGAACCGCGAAGAGGTGTTGACCAGATTGGCGTACTCCGGCTCGATGTGCACACCGATGACCAGGCGCGAGGGATCACGGCGGGAGAGCTGGTAGCTCTGCACGCTGCCGACCTTCATCTGGCGGTAGAGAATCGGCGTGCCGACTTCCAGCGATCCCAGCTGATCCGTGGTCAGCACCAGATGCAATCCGGGTGCATCGAGATTCAACGGGGGCGCTTTCGGGCGAATGACGAAATCACGGGTCGGCTCGCCATCGCTGGCGAATCGGACGCTGAGATAATTCCCCTTCACCAGCGCCTCGAGCCCGGTGATGCCCGCCAGCGAGATGCTGGGCTTGACCATCCAGAACTCGGTCTTGCTGTTGAGGAAGTCCTCGGTACGCGGGTCCATGGACAGCGTGGCGGTGGCGCCGTTGAAGTCCTTGTCCATGTCGATGCTCTTCACCGTGCCGACCTGCACACCGTTGTACATCACCGGAGTGCTGCCGGGGGTGAGACCGCTGACGTCGCTGACCTTGACCTTGACGCTGAGTCCAGCCTGGGCGGCGTCGAAGTCTTCGTACAGGCGGAAGGGCTTGGTCGGGTCGGTAGGCGGGCTGTCGGGATAGTTCTCCGGCGTGGCGAAGGCAATACCGCCGGCTGCGATGCTGGCCAGCGACTCGGTACGCAGCTTCAGGCCACTGAGACTGCCGGACAGGGTAATGCCGCTGGCATTCCAGAAACGCGAGTGCTTGCGCACCAGATTGGCGTAGGCCGGCTCGATGTGGACCTTCACCTCGATGGTCTTCTGGTCTTCCGCCAGCCGGTAGCTCTTCACCTGGCCGACCTGAATCTGCCGGTAATAGATAGGGCTGCCCTGCTCCAGGGAGCCCAGGCGGTCAGCCTTCAGTGTCAGGTGCAGGCCAGGCAGACTGTCAGAGAGCGGCGGCGGCTCCTTCAGCGCGACGAACTCCTTCTGCTGCTCACCCTTCACCGGGTCGATCGCGATGTAGTTGCCCGAAACCAGTGTCTCCAGTCCCGTCACCCCAGCAATGGATACCCGCGGCTTGACCAACCAGAAGCGGGTGCCTTTGCTCAGGTACTCCGCGGCCTCCTTGCGCATTTCGACCATGGCGGTCACGCCCAGGGTCGGCTTGTTCACGTGCAGATCGACGACCTTGCCGACGCCGATCCCCTTGAAGATCACCTCGGTCTTGTTGGCCTGGATACCCTCGCCGCTCTCGAACTGGATCTGGATCATGATCCCCGCCTGGTCATAGGCCCGCCACGCGAGCCAGGCACCGATCGCCAGTGCGATCAGCGGCAGAATCCAGATAGCCGACCAGTTCGTGGTCTTGCGCATCTTGGGTGTTGGGAGGTCACTCATCGTCGTTTTCCGCGTCCGTGTTATCCCAGATCAGCCGGGGATCGAAAGTCACAGCAGCCAGCATGGTGAGCACCACCACACTGGCGAAAGCAGCCGCACCAAGGTTCGCCTCGATACTGGCCAGGTTGCCGAAGTTCACCAGCGTCACCAGGATCGCGATGACGAAGATGTCGAGCATCGACCAGCGGCCGATCCACTCGATGAAGCGGTACATCACATTCCGTTGCAGGGCGGAAAGCGGCTGTCGCCGCTGTACTGAATACAGTAGCAACGCGATGCCAACGAGCTTGAAGGTAGGCACGAGAATACTGGCGAGGAATACCACGGCGGCAATGGGCACCATATCCGCGTTGATCAGCTCGACCACGCCTTCCATGATGGTTGCCGGCATGCCGTTGCCGAGGAAGTTCACCGTCATGATCGGTAGCAGGTTGGCGGGGATATAAAGGATCGCCGCAGTAATCAGCAACGCCCAGGTGCGGACGATGCTGTTGGGCCTGCGCTCGTGCACCACTGCGCCACAGCGGCTGCAATGGGTCTCGTCGTCTTCCTCGCGCCGGTTGATCTGGTGGCACTCGCCACAAACCACGATCCCGGCATCAATGGCTCGCATCGTCGAACTCCCCAGACAGCTCGCCCCAGACCTGATGGTGGGACATGGTGACCTCCAGCCAGATTTGGGTGAACAGCAGGCCAACGAAACAGGCCAGGCCGATGCTGACATGCAGCTCCGCCATGCCGATCAATTTGACGATGGAGACGAGGATGCCCATCAGGTAGACCTCGAGCATCCCCCACTCCCGCAGGTGCTGGTAGCCGCGGAGCAACAGCATGCCGTGCTCGCGCAGCGCCTTGTAGCGGATGGACACCAGCACGAACAGCTGGCACAGCAGCTTGGCCAGCGGAATCACCATGCTGCACAGGAACACCAGGACGGCGACACCGGCCATGTTCGAGTGATAGAGACCGACGACGCCGCTCCAGACGGTATCCTTGCTGGTCTGCCCCAGGATAGTGATGTGCATGATCGGCAGGAAGTTCGCCGGGATATACAGGATCAGCGCCGTCAGCACCAACGCCAGGGCACGCCGGACCATATGGGGCCGATGGATTTCCAGTTCGTATCCGCAGCGTGGGCAAACCGATCGGTGCCCGAGGGGAACGGGCTCGCGTCGCATCAGCAGGTCGCACTCATGGCAAGCCATCAGCTCATCCAGAGGCAGATCCCGCAAGGCATGTCCTTCGATATCGGGCATGTAGAAACTCAGGGAAAATTTGCAGCTATTGTAGACGACGAAAGCGCATCTTCGGTGCCCAGTCCGGGCCTCGAATATCCTGGAGAAAGCTGCCCGGGAGCCCTCTCCACGATACTCCAGCAACAGCAAGCATGCCCGGCCGCTCTCGTAGGAGCGAACCCTATTCCTGCGCCCTTCGCCGCTGCCAGCCATCTTTCCGCGCGCAAAAGCAAAACCCCCGGCCAGCGATGCTGACCAGGGGTCTTGGGATAGGAGCTTGACGATGACCTACTCTCACATGGAGAAACTCCACACTACCATCGGCGATGCGTCGTTTCACTACTGAGTTCGGGATGGGATCAGGTGGTTCCAACGCTCTATGGTCGTCAAGCAATTCTTTATGGATGCTCGTGGCAGGTGCACACGCTCATCCAGATTCGGGTATGTGACAGGTAATTTGCGGTTCACACGAACTTTCGGTTCGTTACGTCTTCACCGTACAACACACAAATTGTTTGGGTGTTATATGGTCAAGCCTCACGGGCAATTAGTATCGGTTAGCTCAACGCCTCACAGCGCTTACACACCCGACCTATCAACGTCGTAGTCTTCGACGGCCCTTTAGGGGAATCAAGTTCCCAGTGAGATCTCATCTTGAGGCTAGTTTCCCGCTTAGATGCTTTCAGCGGTTATCTATTCCGAACATAGCTACCCGGCAATGCCACTGGCGTGACAACCGGAACACCAGAGGTTCGTCCACTCCGGTCCTCTCGTACTAGGAGCAGCCCCTCTCAAATCTCAAACGTCCACGGCAGATAGGGACCGAACTGTCTCACGACGTTCTAAACCCAGCTCGCGTACCACTTTAAATGGCGAACAGCCATACCCTTGGGACCGGCTTCAGCCCCAGGATGTGATGAGCCGACATCGAGGTGCCAAACACCGCCGTCGATATGAACTCTTGGGCGGTATCAGCCTGTTATCCCCGGAGTACCTTTTATCCGTTGAGCGATGGCCCTTCCATACAGAACCACCGGATCACTAAGACCTACTTTCGTACCTGCTCGACGTGTCTGTCTCGCAGTCAAGCGCGCTTTTGCCTTTATACTCTACGACCGATTTCCGACCGGTCTGAGCGCACCTTCGTACTCCTCCGTTACTCTTTAGGAGGAGACCGCCCCAGTCAAACTGCCCACCATACACTGTCCTCGATCCGGATAACGGACCAGAGTTAGAACCTCAAGCATGCCAGGGTGGTATTTCAAGGATGGCTCCACGCAGACTGGCGTCCACGCTTCAAAGCCTCCCACCTATCCTACACAAGCAGGCTCAAAGTCCAGTGCAAAGCTACAGTAAAGGTTCACGGGGTCTTTCCGTCTAGCCGCGGATACACTGCATCTTCACAGCGATTTCAATTTCACTGAGTCTCGGGTGGAGACAGCGCCGCCATCGTTACGCCATTCGTGCAGGTCGGAACTTACCCGACAAGGAATTTCGCTACCTTAGGACCGTTATAGTTACGGCCGCCGTTTACCGGGGCTTCGATCAAGAGCTTCGCTTTCGCTAACCCCATCAATTAACCTTCCGGCACCGGGCAGGCGTCACACCCTATACGTCCACTTTCGTGTTTGCAGAGTGCTGTGTTTTTAATAAACAGTCGCAGCGGCCTGGTATCTTCGACCGGCATGGGCTTACGGAGTAAATCCTTAACCCTCGCCGGCGCACCTTCTCCCGAAGTTACGGTGCCATTTTGCCTAGTTCCTTCACCCGAGTTCTCTCAAGCGCCTTGGTATTCTCTACCCAACCACCTGTGTCGGTTTGGGGTACGGTTCCTAGTTACCTGAAGCTTAGAAGCTTTTCCTGGAAGCATGGCATCAACCACTTCATCATCTGAAAGATGACTCGTCATCAGCTCTCGGCATTAAGATCCCGGATTTACCTAAGATCTCTGCCTACCACCTTAAACTTGGACAACCAACGCCAAGCTGGCCTAGCCTTCTCCGTCCCTCCATCGCAGTAACTAGAAGTACAGGAATATTAACCTGTTTCCCATCGACTACGCTCTTCAGCCTCGCCTTAGGGACCGACTAACCCTGCGTCGATTAACGTTGCGCAGGAACCCTTGGTCTTTCGGCGTGGGAGTTTTTCACTCCCATTGTCGTTACTCATGTCAGCATTCGCACTTCTGATACCTCCAGCAAGCTTCTCAACTCACCTTCACAGGCTTACAGAACGCTCCTCTACCGCGCATCTTGCGATGCACCCGTAGCTTCGGTGTATGGTTTGAGCCCCGTTACATCTTCCGCGCAGGCCGACTCGACTAGTGAGCTATTACGCTTTCTTTAAAGGGTGGCTGCTTCTAAGCCAACCTCCTAGCTGTCTAAGCCTTCCCACATCGTTTACCACTTAACCATAACTTTGGGACCTTAGCTGACGGTCTGGGTTGTTTCCCTTTTCACGACGGACGTTAGCACCCGCCGTGTGTCTCCCACGCTGACACTTCCAGGTATTCGGAGTTTGCATCGGTTTGGTAAGTCGGGATGACCCCCTAGCCGAAACAGTGCTCTACCCCCTGGAGTGATACGTGAGGCGCTACCTAAATAGCTTTCGAGGAGAACCAGCTATCTCCGAGCTTGATTAGCCTTTCACTCCGATCCACAAGTCATCCCCTACCTTTTCAACGGGAGTGGGTTCGGTCCTCCAGTCAGTGTTACCTAACCTTCAACCTGCTCATGGATAGATCGCCCGGTTTCGGGTCTATACCCAGCGACTAAAACGCCCTATTAAGACTCGCTTTCGCTACGCCTTCCCTATACGGTTAAGCTCGCCACTGAATATAAGTCGCTGACCCATTATACAAAAGGTACGCAGTCACCTAACAAGTAGGCTCCCACTGCTTGTACGCATACGGTTTCAGGTTCTATTTCACTCCCCTCTCCGGGGTTCTTTTCGCCTTTCCCTCACGGTACTGGTTCACTATCGGTCAGTCAGTAGTATTTAGCCTTGGAGGATGGTCCCCCCATATTCAGACAAAGTTTCTCGTGCTCCGTCCTACTCGATTTCACTTCAAAGAACCTTTCACATACGGGGCTATCACCCACTATGGCCGCACTTTCCAGAGCGTTCTGTTAGATTCAAAGAAGCTTAAGGGCTAATCCCCGTTCGCTCGCCACTACTAAGGGAATCTCGGTTGATTTCTTTTCCTCAGGGTACTTAGATGTTTCAGTTCCCCTGGTTCGCCTCTTACACCTATGTATTCAGTGCAAGATACCCAGGTTATCCCGGGTGGGTTTCCCCATTCAGAGATCTCCGGATCAAAGTCTGTTTGCCGACTCCCCGAAGCTTATCGCAGGCTACCACGTCTTTCATCGCCTCTGACTGCCAAGGCATCCACCGTATGCGCTTCTTCACTTGACCATATAACCCCAAGCAATCTGGTTATTGTCTCGAACGTGAAGACGACATTCGCCGAAAATTCGCGCTTGAACTCGCAAATTTTACCTTGACTTGAATAATCACCAGTGAAAGAGATTATTCAGTCTACTTCTATCACATACCCAAATTTTTAAAGAACAGTTCTGGCACAAAGACCAGACATCAATGTTCGTTCAACTTGAACATTCATGTCTGAGCTTTCGACGATTAATGGTGGAGCCAAGGAGGATCGAACTCCTGACCTCCTGCGTGCAAAGCAGGCGCTCTCCCAGCTGAGCTATGGCCCCATCGGATCAGCAGCACACCACAACAATTGGTGGGTCTGGGCAGATTCGAACTGCCGACCTCACCCTTATCAGGGGTGCGCTCTAACCAACTGAGCTACAGACCCAATCGTCTAACCAGTGAATCAAGCAATTCGTGTGGGAGCTTATGAAGAAGCTGAGATCTTCGATTAAGGAGGTGATCCAGCCGCAGGTTCCCCTACGGCTACCTTGTTACGACTTCACCCCAGTCATGAATCACTCCGTGGTAACCGTCCCCCTTGCGGTTAGACTAGCTACTTCTGGAGCAACCCACTCCCATGGTGTGACGGGCGGTGTGTACAAGGCCCGGGAACGTATTCACCGTGACATTCTGATTCACGATTACTAGCGATTCCGACTTCACGCAGTCGAGTTGCAGACTGCGATCCGGACTACGATCGGTTTTATGGGATTAGCTCCACCTCGCGGCTTGGCAACCCTCTGTACCGACCATTGTAGCACGTGTGTAGCCCTGGCCGTAAGGGCCATGATGACTTGACGTCATCCCCACCTTCCTCCGGTTTGTCACCGGCAGTCTCCTTAGAGTGCCCACCATAACGTGCTGGTAACTAAGGACAAGGGTTGCGCTCGTTACGGGACTTAACCCAACATCTCACGACACGAGCTGACGACAGCCATGCAGCACCTGTGTTCCGATTCCCGAAGGCACTCTCGCATCTCTGCAAGATTCCGGACATGTCAAGGCCAGGTAAGGTTCTTCGCGTTGCTTCGAATTAAACCACATGCTCCACCGCTTGTGCGGGCCCCCGTCAATTCATTTGAGTTTTAACCTTGCGGCCGTACTCCCCAGGCGGTCGACTTATCGCGTTAGCTGCGCCACTAAGATCTCAAGGATCCCAACGGCTAGTCGACATCGTTTACGGCGTGGACTACCAGGGTATCTAATCCTGTTTGCTCCCCACGCTTTCGCACCTCAGTGTCAGTATCAGTCCAGGTGGTCGCCTTCGCCACTGGTGTTCCTTCCTATATCTACGCATTTCACCGCTACACAGGAAATTCCACCACCCTCTACCGTACTCTAGTCAGGCAGTTATGGATGCAGTTCCCAGGTTGAGCCCGGGGATTTCACATCCATCTTACCAAACCACCTACGCGCGCTTTACGCCCAGTAATTCCGATTAACGCTTGCACCCTTCGTATTACCGCGGCTGCTGGCACGAAGTTAGCCGGTGCTTATTCTGTTGGTAACGTCAAAACAGCAAGGTATTAACTTACTGCCCTTCCTCCCAACTTAAAGTGCTTTACAATCCGAAGACCTTCTTCACACACGCGGCATGGCTGGATCAGGCTTTCGCCCATTGTCCAATATTCCCCACTGCTGCCTCCCGTAGGAGTCTGGACCGTGTCTCAGTTCCAGTGTGACTGATCATCCTCTCAGACCAGTTACGGATCGTCGCCTTGGTAGGCCTTTACCCCACCAACTAGCTAATCCGACCTAGGCTCATCTGATAGCGCAAGGCCCGAAGGTCCCCTGCTTTCTCCCGTAGGACGTATGCGGTATTAGCGTTCCTTTCGAAACGTTGTCCCCCACTACCAGGCAGATTCCTAGGCATTACTCACCCGTCCGCCGCTGAATCATGGAGCAAGCTCCACTCATCCGCTCGACTTGCATGTGTTAGGCCTGCCGCCAGCGTTCAATCTGAGCCATGATCAAACTCTTCAGTTCAATACTGCTTGGGTTTTGAGAAAACCCTAAACCTGGCTCAGCAATCGCATGCTCTATTTAAAGAGCTAAAACTCTCGAATTCACGAGTGTTACTTGCGTTGCTGATAATCAGTCGATCATCAGTCTTACATCACAAGCACCCACACGAATTGCTTGATTCAACTTGTTAAAGAGCAGTTGGTTAAGGCTTTCGTCTCAACCGAGGCGCGCATTCTACGCTAACCTCATCTTTCGTCAAGCTTTATTTTTCGAAAATTTCTTTTCTACTCAATCGCCTGGCTTCTGAGAGTCTCGACTCTCGTCAGCAGCAAGCACAAATCATGTGCTTACACTAATAGGCAAAGCCCCGGACAGCGAAGCTGACCGGGGCTTTGGGATAGGAGCTTGACGATGACCTACTCTCACATGGAGAAACTCCACACTACCATCGGCGATGCGTCGTTTCACTACTGAGTTCGGGATGGGATCAGGTGGTTCCAACGCTCTATGGTCGTCAAGCAATTCTTTATGGACGCTCGTGGCAGGTGCACACGCTCATCCAGATTCGGGTATGTGACAGGTATTTGCGGTTCACACGAACTTTCGGTTCGTTACGTCTTCACCGTACAACACGCAAATTGTTTGGGTGTTATATGGTCAAGCCTCACGGGCAATTAGTATCGGTTAGCTCAACGCCTCACAGCGCTTACACACCCGACCTATCAACGTCGTAGTCTTCGACGGCCCTTTAGGGGAATCAAGTTCCCAGTGAGATCTCATCTTGAGGCTAGTTTCCCGCTTAGATGCTTTCAGCGGTTATCTATTCCGAACATAGCTACCCGGCAATGCCACTGGCGTGACAACCGGAACACCAGAGGTTCGTCCACTCCGGTCCTCTCGTACTAGGAGCAGCCCCTCTCAAATCTCAAACGTCCACGGCAGATAGGGACCGAACTGTCTCACGACGTTCTAAACCCAGCTCGCGTACCACTTTAAATGGCGAACAGCCATACCCTTGGGACCGGCTTCAGCCCCAGGATGTGATGAGCCGACATCGAGGTGCCAAACACCGCCGTCGATATGAACTCTTGGGCGGTATCAGCCTGTTATCCCCGGAGTACCTTTTATCCGTTGAGCGATGGCCCTTCCATACAGAACCACCGGATCACTAAGACCTACTTTCGTACCTGCTCGACGTGTCTGTCTCGCAGTCAAGCGCGCTTTTGCCTTTATACTCTACGACCGATTTCCGACCGGTCTGAGCGCACCTTCGTACTCCTCCGTTACTCTTTAGGAGGAGACCGCCCCAGTCAAACTGCCCACCATACACTGTCCTCGATCCGGATAACGGACCAGAGTTAGAACCTCAAGCATGCCAGGGTGGTATTTCAAGGATGGCTCCACGCAGACTGGCGTCCACGCTTCAAAGCCTCCCACCTATCCTACACAAGCAGGCTCAAAGTCCAGTGCAAAGCTACAGTAAAGGTTCACGGGGTCTTTCCGTCTAGCCGCGGATACACTGCATCTTCACAGCGATTTCAATTTCACTGAGTCTCGGGTGGAGACAGCGCCGCCATCGTTACGCCATTCGTGCAGGTCGGAACTTACCCGACAAGGAATTTCGCTACCTTAGGACCGTTATAGTTACGGCCGCCGTTTACCGGGGCTTCGATCAAGAGCTTCGCTTTCGCTAA
Organism: Pseudomonas sp. PVC-3-1; assembly: GCF_057444315.1. Classification (NCBI taxonomy): domain Bacteria; kingdom Pseudomonadati; phylum Pseudomonadota; class Gammaproteobacteria; order Pseudomonadales; family Pseudomonadaceae; genus Pseudomonas; species Pseudomonas sp. PVC-3-1. The sequence goes on along the minus strand of NZ_CM172023.1, from coordinate 2,032,755 downwards.
CCCCATCAATTAACCTTCCGGCACCGGGCAGGCGTCACACCCTATACGTCCACTTTCGTGTTTGCAGAGTGCTGTGTTTTTAATAAACAGTCGCAGCGGCCTGGTATCTTCGACCGGCATGGGCTTACGGAGTAAATCCTTAACCCTCGCCGGCGCACCTTCTCCCGAAGTTACGGTGCCATTTTGCCTAGTTCCTTCACCCGAGTTCTCTCAAGCGCCTTGGTATTCTCTACCCAACCACCTGTGTCGGTTTGGGGTACGGTTCCTAGTTACCTGAAGCTTAGAAGCTTTTCCTGGAAGCATGGCATCAACCACTTCATCATCTGAAAGATGACTCGTCATCAGCTCTCGGCATTAAGATCCCGGATTTACCTAAGATCTCTGCCTACCACCTTAAACTTGGACAACCAACGCCAAGCTGGCCTAGCCTTCTCCGTCCCTCCATCGCAGTAACTAGAAGTACAGGAATATTAACCTGTTTCCCATCGACTACGCTCTTCAGCCTCGCCTTAGGGACCGACTAACCCTGCGTCGATTAACGTTGCGCAGGAACCCTTGGTCTTTCGGCGTGGGAGTTTTTCACTCCCATTGTCGTTACTCATGTCAGCATTCGCACTTCTGATACCTCCAGCAAGCTTCTCAACTCACCTTCACAGGCTTACAGAACGCTCCTCTACCGCGCATCTTGCGATGCACCCGTAGCTTCGGTGTATGGTTTGAGCCCCGTTACATCTTCCGCGCAGGCCGACTCGACTAGTGAGCTATTACGCTTTCTTTAAAGGGTGGCTGCTTCTAAGCCAACCTCCTAGCTGTCTAAGCCTTCCCACATCGTTTACCACTTAACCATAACTTTGGGACCTTAGCTGACGGTCTGGGTTGTTTCCCTTTTCACGACGGACGTTAGCACCCGCCGTGTGTCTCCCACGCTGACACTTCCAGGTATTCGGAGTTTGCATCGGTTTGGTAAGTCGGGATGACCCCCTAGCCGAAACAGTGCTCTACCCCCTGGAGTGATACGTGAGGCGCTACCTAAATAGCTTTCGAGGAGAACCAGCTATCTCCGAGCTTGATTAGCCTTTCACTCCGATCCACAAGTCATCCCCTACCTTTTCAACGGGAGTGGGTTCGGTCCTCCAGTCAGTGTTACCTAACCTTCAACCTGCTCATGGATAGATCGCCCGGTTTCGGGTCTATACCCAGCGACTAAAACGCCCTATTAAGACTCGCTTTCGCTACGCCTTCCCTATACGGTTAAGCTCGCCACTGAATATAAGTCGCTGACCCATTATACAAAAGGTACGCAGTCACCTAACAAGTAGGCTCCCACTGCTTGTACGCATACGGTTTCAGGTTCTATTTCACTCCCCTCTCCGGGGTTCTTTTCGCCTTTCCCTCACGGTACTGGTTCACTATCGGTCAGTCAGTAGTATTTAGCCTTGGAGGATGGTCCCCCCATATTCAGACAAAGTTTCTCGTGCTCCGTCCTACTCGATTTCACTTCAAAGAACCTTTCACATACGGGGCTATCACCCACTATGGCCGCACTTTCCAGAGCGTTCTGTTAGATTCAAAGAAGCTTAAGGGCTAATCCCCGTTCGCTCGCCACTACTAAGGGAATCTCGGTTGATTTCTTTTCCTCAGGGTACTTAGATGTTTCAGTTCCCCTGGTTCGCCTCTTACACCTATGTATTCAGTGCAAGATACCCAGGTTATCCCGGGTGGGTTTCCCCATTCAGAGATCTCCGGATCAAAGTCTGTTTGCCGACTCCCCGAAGCTTATCGCAGGCTACCACGTCTTTCATCGCCTCTGACTGCCAAGGCATCCACCGTATGCGCTTCTTCACTTGACCATATAACCCCAAGCAATCTGGTTATTGTCTCGAACGTGAAGACGACATTCGCCGAAAATTCGCGCTTGAACTCGCAAATTTTACCTTGACTTGAATAATCACCAGTGAAAGAGATTATTCAGTCTACTTCTATCACATACCCAAATTTTTAAAGAACAGTTCTGGCACAAAGACCAGACATCAATGTTCGTTCAACTTGAACATTCATGTCTGAGCTTTCGACGATTAATGGTGGAGCCAAGGAGGATCGAACTCCTGACCTCCTGCGTGCAAAGCAGGCGCTCTCCCAGCTGAGCTATGGCCCCATCGGATCAGCAGCACACCACAACAATTGGTGGGTCTGGGCAGATTCGAACTGCCGACCTCACCCTTATCAGGGGTGCGCTCTAACCAACTGAGCTACAGACCCAATCGTCTAACCAGTGAATCAAGCAATTCGTGTGGGAGCTTATGAAGAAGCTGAGATCTTCGATTAAGGAGGTGATCCAGCCGCAGGTTCCCCTACGGCTACCTTGTTACGACTTCACCCCAGTCATGAATCACTCCGTGGTAACCGTCCCCCTTGCGGTTAGACTAGCTACTTCTGGAGCAACCCACTCCCATGGTGTGACGGGCGGTGTGTACAAGGCCCGGGAACGTATTCACCGTGACATTCTGATTCACGATTACTAGCGATTCCGACTTCACGCAGTCGAGTTGCAGACTGCGATCCGGACTACGATCGGTTTTATGGGATTAGCTCCACCTCGCGGCTTGGCAACCCTCTGTACCGACCATTGTAGCACGTGTGTAGCCCTGGCCGTAAGGGCCATGATGACTTGACGTCATCCCCACCTTCCTCCGGTTTGTCACCGGCAGTCTCCTTAGAGTGCCCACCATAACGTGCTGGTAACTAAGGACAAGGGTTGCGCTCGTTACGGGACTTAACCCAACATCTCACGACACGAGCTGACGACAGCCATGCAGCACCTGTGTTCCGATTCCCGAAGGCACTCTCGCATCTCTGCAAGATTCCGGACATGTCAAGGCCAGGTAAGGTTCTTCGCGTTGCTTCGAATTAAACCACATGCTCCACCGCTTGTGCGGGCCCCCGTCAATTCATTTGAGTTTTAACCTTGCGGCCGTACTCCCCAGGCGGTCGACTTATCGCGTTAGCTGCGCCACTAAGATCTCAAGGATCCCAACGGCTAGTCGACATCGTTTACGGCGTGGACTACCAGGGTATCTAATCCTGTTTGCTCCCCACGCTTTCGCACCTCAGTGTCAGTATCAGTCCAGGTGGTCGCCTTCGCCACTGGTGTTCCTTCCTATATCTACGCATTTCACCGCTACACAGGAAATTCCACCACCCTCTACCGTACTCTAGTCAGGCAGTTATGGATGCAGTTCCCAGGTTGAGCCCGGGGATTTCACATCCATCTTACCAAACCACCTACGCGCGCTTTACGCCCAGTAATTCCGATTAACGCTTGCACCCTTCGTATTACCGCGGCTGCTGGCACGAAGTTAGCCGGTGCTTATTCTGTTGGTAACGTCAAAACAGCAAGGTATTAACTTACTGCCCTTCCTCCCAACTTAAAGTGCTTTACAATCCGAAGACCTTCTTCACACACGCGGCATGGCTGGATCAGGCTTTCGCCCATTGTCCAATATTCCCCACTGCTGCCTCCCGTAGGAGTCTGGACCGTGTCTCAGTTCCAGTGTGACTGATCATCCTCTCAGACCAGTTACGGATCGTCGCCTTGGTAGGCCTTTACCCCACCAACTAGCTAATCCGACCTAGGCTCATCTGATAGCGCAAGGCCCGAAGGTCCCCTGCTTTCTCCCGTAGGACGTATGCGGTATTAGCGTTCCTTTCGAAACGTTGTCCCCCACTACCAGGCAGATTCCTAGGCATTACTCACCCGTCCGCCGCTGAATCATGGAGCAAGCTCCACTCATCCGCTCGACTTGCATGTGTTAGGCCTGCCGCCAGCGTTCAATCTGAGCCATGATCAAACTCTTCAGTTCAATACTGCTTGGGTTTTGAGAAAACCCTAAACTTGGCTCAGCAATCGCATGCTCTATTTAAAGAGCTAAAACTCTCGAATTCACGAGTGTTACTTGCGTTGCTGATAATCAGTCGATCATCAGTCTTACATCACAAGCACCCACACGAATTGCTTGATTCAACTTGTTAAAGAGCAGTTGGTTAAGGCTTTCGTCTCAACCGAGGCGCGCATTCTACGCCAACCTCATCTTTCGTCAAGCTTTATTTTTCGAAAATCTCTTTTCTACTCAATCGCTTGTGCTTCAGTGAAGGAAACCTTCTCATCAGCGGGAGGCGCATTCTACAGCGATCAAACTCGCTGTCAACCACCTCGGCGATCTTCTTTTCAGCTCGCTGCCGGGCAGCTAATGAAAAGCGACAAGTGAATCACCTGCCTGACCACCACCCTCAACTTTGAATCTCTGTAAGTACTTGATTTTCAAGTTCTTTCAGCGATTCGTCGCTGGGAGTGGTGCGCATTATAGGGAGTTTAAATGGGCCGTCAACGACTAATTTAAACTTTCTTCAGTTAGCTGCCAGGCGGCCCCGTAGCAGCGGTAGCCGTCGAGCCACAGACGGCACCCGCAATAGCAGCAGGAGCAGGCCGATAGCCGCATAAATCATCCAACGCTCCAGATCGGACCGTACGACCCACAGCATATGCAGCAATCCCAATCCGAGGATGACATATATCAGGCGATGCAGTTTCTTCCAGCCCGCCCCCAGCTTGCGCATGCTGTAGCGATTGGAGGTCAGCGCCAGGGAAAGCAACCCGAGGAAGGCAATGAACCCGACGATGATGTAAGGCCGCTTGCGCAATTCGACTCCCAACTGCGCCCAGTCCAATCCCAGGATGAAGACGGCATAGGCACTCAGGTGTAGCACTATATAGGTGAAGCACCACAACCCCAGCTGACGACGAACCTGCACCCAACCGCCCCAGCGGGTGATCTTCTGCAGCGGCGTCATCGACAGGGTAATAAGCAGGAGAATCAGACCGCCCTGCCCTAAGCGATCGACCAATGCCTTACCGGGGTCCGGACCGAGGGCGAAGATCCACGCCTGGTACAACCAATAGAGGGGCGGCAACAACGCAGCCAGAAACACACCGGCCCGCCAGTACGGATAGCGCATCAGTAATCCTTCTTCAGGTCCATGCCCGCATAGAGCGAAGCGACTTCATCGGCATAGCCATTGAACATGAGGGTAGGACGAACATTGGGACTGAATAGTCCGCTGGGCAGCCGACGCTCGCGCGCCTGACTCCAGCGGGGGTGATCCACAGTCGGGTTGACGTTGGCATAGAAGCCGTACTCGTCCGCAGCCAGGCTCTGCCAGGTAGTCTTGGGCTGCTCCTCAACGAAGCTGATCCGCACAATGGACTTTGCACCCTTGAAGCCGTACTTCCATGGCACGACCAGACGAAGCGGCGCGCCGTTCTGGTTCGCCAGCACCCGGCCATACATGCCGACCGCCAATATCGCCAATGGATGCATCGCCTCGTCCATGCGCAACCCTTCCACATAGGGCCAGTCGATCAGGGCAAAGTTGGATTGCACCCCCGGCATATCCTTGCGATCCACCAGTGTTTCGAAGCGGACGTACTTGGCCTTGCTGGTCGGCTCAACCCGTTTGATCAGTTCGGAAATGGGAAAACCGATCCACGGAATGACCATCGACCAAGCCTCGACGCAGCGCAAACGGTAGATACGCTCTTCCAGCTGATAAGGCTTGATGAAGTCCTCGAGTGCGTATCTGCCGGGCTTGCCCACCTCACCGTCGATCACTACTGACCAGGGCTCGGTTTTCAATGCCCCCGCATTGGCAGCGGGATCGCCCTTGTCCGGGCCGAACTCGTAGAAGTTGTTGTAGGTGGTCGCGTCCTTGAACGGCGTGATGGCCTCATCCTTCACCGTCACGGCGTCCCATCGAGTAACGGCGAGCTTTTCTGCCAGCCAGGAAGGAGCAGTCGCCTCGGCCACATCGGCATAGCGACCACCTTCGGCAAAGCCCAGGCGCGGCAATCCGGAGAGAGCGGCAGCCGCCATCGCACCACCGAGAAAGTGGCGACGGGAAAGATAGAGGGATTCGGGGGTAACTTCCGACTCGTGGCAATCGGAAAGGCGGGACGACTTGATCAGCATGACGGGCTCCGCAACTACTGGCTGTATGCGCCAGTAGACTGCGGAGCCCGCTGGAAATTACACGGCGGGCGGCTGCTTGCGACGGCGCAATTGCAACAAGTATTGCACCGGGCCGGAGGCGGCGTAAGCAAGGAACAGCAGGAGCAGGATGCGCGGCGGGTCGGTGAAGACCACGGCGAATGCCAGCACCACCACCAGGATCGCCATGAACGGCACACGGCCGCGCAGGTCAAGATCCTTGAAGCTGTAGTACTTGATGTTGCTGACCATCAGCATGCCGGCAGCGGCGACCATCAGGGCCACCAGCAGGGAAACCTTGGCACCCTGCACATCGAAGTCAGCAAATGCCCACACCGTACCAGCAACCAGCGCTGCGGCGGCCGGGCTGGCCAGACCGATGAAGTAGCGCTTGTCGGCCTTGCCCACCTGGGTATTGAAGCGAGCCAGGCGCAGCGCGGCACCGGCCACATAGATGAAGGCAACCATCCAGCCGACCTTGCCCAGACTGCTCAGCGCCCACTCGAAGGCAACCAGCGCCGGCGCGACGCCGAAGGCGACCATGTCGGACAGCGAGTCGTACTCGGCGCCGAAGGCACTCTGGGTATTGGTCAGACGGGCTACACGACCGTCAAGGCCATCCAGGACCATGGCAACAAAGATGGCAATGGCGGCGTTGGAGAAATCACCGCTCATGGCATTGATGATGGCGTACAGCCCGGTGAACAACGCCGCGGTGGTGAACAGGTTGGGCAGCAGGTAGATGCCGCGATGACGAACCTTGCGACCTTCGGCGTCATGGCCCTCTTCGATGTGCTCATCGATGGGCAGCAGACTTTCTTCGGTGTCGGAAGCCTTGTTGGGCTCCTCGTGACCTTCACTCATGGACGATTCCTTGAGAACTCGTTGAGGCTGAGATTCGCCGGGGCACGCTACTGCGCAGACTCACCCGACGCCCCCGCTTTATACCAGATCACCGCCCCTAAACGAAAAAACGCGGCAAGCGCCGCGTTTCTTCGTTTGTCGAAAGGACCTTAGTTCTTGGTCTTGTCGACGATCTTGTTGGCAGCGATCCACGGCATCATGGCGCGCAGCTGCTCGCCGATGACTTCGATGCCGTGAGCGGCGTTGTTACGGCGCTTGGCGGTCATCGACGGGTAGTTGGTGGCGCCTTCGGAGATGAACATCTTGGCGTATTCGCCGTCCTGGATGCGCTTCAGAGCGTTGCGCATGGCCTGACGGGATTCGGCGTTGATCACTTCCGGACCGGTCACGTACTCCCCGTATTCGGCGTTGTTCGAGATCGAGTAGTTCATGTTGGCGATGCCGCCTTCGTACATGAGGTCGACGATCAGCTTCAGTTCGTGCAGGCACTCGAAGTAGGCCATTTCCGGAGCGTAACCGGCTTCGACCAGGGTTTCGAAACCAGCTTTCACCAGTTCTACGCAACCGCCGCACAGAACAGCCTGCTCACCGAACAGGTCGGTTTCGGTCTCGTCCTTGAAGGTGGTTTCGATGATGCCGGTACGGCCGCCACCAACGCCACAGGCGTAGGACAGGGCGACGTTCTTGGCATTGCCCGACGCGTCCTGGTAGATAGCGATCAGGTCAGGAATGCCGCCGCCCTTGACGAACTCGGAGCGCACGGTGTGGCCCGGAGCTTTCGGCGCGATCATGATCACGTCGAGGTCAGCGCGCGGTACGACCTGGTTGTAGTGGATGGAGAAGCCGTGGGCGAAGGCCAGGGTAGCGCCCTTCTTCAGGTTCGGCTCGATCTCGTCCTTGTACAGGCGGCCCTGGAACTCGTCCGGGGTCAGGATCATGACCAGGTCGGCAGCGGCAACGGCTTCAGCCACTTCGGCGACTTTCAGGCCGTGGTTCTGAGCCTTGGCAACGGAGGAAGAACCCGCACGCAGGCCGACGGTGACGTCGACGCCGGAGTCTTTCAGGTTGCAGGCGTGGGCGTGGCCCTGGGAACCGTAACCGATGATGGCAACTTTCTTGCCCTGAACGATGGAGAGGTCACAGTCTTTATCGTAGAAAACGCGCATTTGGGTAATCCCCTGTCAGTTGGCCTCGTGGGCCGTATTTCAAATCAGATGCTGAGAGTCTTGTCGCCACGGGCAATGCCGGTGACGCCGCTACGGACAACTTCGAGGATCGACGCAGTGCCGACGGCCTGGATGAAGCTGTCCAGCTTGTCGCTGGTACCGGCCAACTGCACGGTGTAGACGCTGCTGGTGACGTCGACGATCTGTCCGCGGAAGATGTCGGTGGTGCGCTTGACCTCGGCGCGCTGGGCGCCGGTGGCCTTCACTTTCACCAGCATCAGCTCGCGCTCGATGTGCGCACTCTCCGAGAGGTTCACCAGTTTTACCACCTCGATGAGCTTGTTGAGGTTCTTGGTGATCTGCTCGATGACCTCATCCTGACCGGCGGTGGTCAGGGTCAGGCGCGACAGCGTCGGGTCCTCGGTCGGAGCGACGGTCAGGCTTTCGATGTTGTAGTTGCGCTGGGAGAACAGGCCGACAACGCGGGAGAGCGCGCCGGGTTCGTTTTCCAGCAGCAGGGAAATGATGTGTCGCATGATCAGGTACGCTCCGTCTTGCTCAGCCACATGTCGCGCATCGCACCACCGCGGATCTGCATCGGGTAGACGTGCTCGCTGGTATCGACCTGGATGTCGAGGAAGACCAGGCGATTCTTCATCGCGAAGGCTTCTTCCATCATCGGTTTCAGGTCCTTCAGGTCGGTGATGCGCATGCCGACGTGGCCATACGCTTCAGCCAGCTTGACGAAGTCCGGCAGCGATTCCATGTAGGAGTGCGAATAACGGCTGTTGTACTGCATGTCCTGCCATTGGCGGACCATGCCCAGCGCACCGTTGTTCAGGTTGACGATCTTCACCGGCAGGTCGTACTGCAGGCAGGTGGACAGCTCCTGGATGTTCATCTGGATGCTGCCTTCACCGGTCACGCAGGCGACGTCGGCCTCGGGGAAGTTCAGCTTCACGCCCATGGCGGCCGGGAAGCCGAAGCCCATGGTGCCCAGGCCACCGGAGTTGATCCAGCGGTTGGGCTTGTTGAAGCGGTAGTACTGCGCCGCGAACATCTGGTGCTGACCCACGTCGGAAGCGACGAAGGCATCACCGTTGGTGACTTCGCAAAGCGTCTCGATCACGGTCTGCGGCTTGATGATGCTGCCGTCGCCCATGTTGTACGGGAACAGGCCGCGAGTGCCGCGCCATTCCTCGATCTGCTTCCACCAGGCAGCCTGGGCTTCCTTGTTCGGGGTCTCACCGATTTCCTTGAGGATCGCGACCATTTCGGTCAGGACGCTATCCACCGGACCAACGATCGGGATGTCGGCCTTTACAGTCTTGGAGATCGAGGCAGGGTCGATATCGACGTGGATGATTTTGGCGTTCGGACAGAACTTGGCGGCGGTCTCGCCGTTGATCACGCGGTCGTCGAAGCGCGCGCCGACAGCGAAGATCACGTCAGCGTGGTGCATCGCGAGGTTCGCGGTGTAGCTGCCGTGCATGCCGAGCATGCCGACGAACTGGCGATCGGTTCCCGGATAGCCACCCAGCCCCATCAGGGTATTGGTGACCGGTACGTTGAGCATGCGGGCCACTTCGGTCAGCGGCTCGGCAGCATTGCCCATGATCACGCCACCACCGGCGTAGATGATCGGGCGCTTGGCGGCCAGCATCATCTCGGCGGCCTTGCGGATCTGGCCGGAGTGGCCACGAACCGCCGGGCTGTAGGAGCGCAGCTTCACTTTTTTCGGATAGTTGTATTCGAACTTCTGGGTCGGGTCGCCCATGTCCTTCGGAATATCGATCACCACCGGGCCGGGACGGCCGGACTGGGCGATATAGAAGGCCTTCTTGATGACCTCAGGGATTTCCGACGGGTGCTTGATGATGAAGCTGTGCTTCACGATCGGGCGGGAGATACCGACCATGTCGGTTTCCTGGAACGCGTCGGTACCGACCATGTTGCTCGCTACCTGGCCGGAGATCACCACCATCGGGATGGAGTCCATGTAGGCGGTAGCGATGCCGGTGACGGCGTTGGTCGCGCCGGGACCGGAGGTCACCAGCACCACGCCCGGCTTGCCGGTGGCGCGCGCATAGCCGTCGGCCATGTGGGTAGCGGCCTGCTCGTGGCGAACCAGGATGTGGGTTACTTCGTTCTCTTTGAAGAGAGCGTCGTAGATATGCAGGAGGGCACCGCCCGGGTACCCGTAGATGTACTTAACGCCTTCGTCACGCAGGGAGCGGACGACCATTTCAGCGCCGGATAAAAGTTCCACGTTGTCACCTCTAGAACGCTATATACGGAAACCCCCAACGTGGGGGACCGACTTGGATGGCTGCCCGGCAGACATGGGCGAATGTAATCGCCGGCTACGTCGACTGCCGATTGAGCAGAACCTGGAGACACTCCTGTTTGTGTTACGGAGAGCCTCCACCCAGCGCGAGGTAACGCGAAACAGGGTGAAACTTTGCGGCGCGGGTAGCACCTCTTGTCTGCCGAGTAAAACCAGCTTGCGGCCGGCCCACTGCAGCGAACCTTGGATTCTTCTGAAACGAAGCGGTCAAGTCAAGCCATATATAGCTTTGAATGAAGCGGGGATGTGAACTTTCTCAGAGTGAATAAGCGCACGATTTGGTTATAGTTACCGACAGACTCCGCCTCCCAAGGACCGACAAAGCATGCGACGGACGATTTTCATGGGCAGCCTGCTGCTCGCACTGGCCCCGACCGTGATGGCCGCGCAGGTCTACAAATGGGTCGACGCCCAGGGCATCACCCACTTCGGCGCGCAGCCACCGCAAGGCGCCGACGCAGCCACCGTGAACACCAATACGGCGCCGCCCAAGGCCAGCAGCAACTTCCCGCCGCCGGCCGCCGTCAAGTCGACGCTGCCGCCCACTGAAGACGAGAAGCAGAAGGCCGCCGACGAGAAGGTTCGCCAGGAAGTGGCCCAACAGGAAGCCGAGCGCCTGCAGCAATGCGAAAAGCTGCGTACCGACCTGGCCCAACTGAAGAACAACCCACGCATCCGCGTGGATGACGGTAACGGCGACCTGCGCCGTATTAGCGAAGAAGAACGCCAGGGGCGTATCGCGGCCAGCGAGAAGAGCCTCCGCGAGAACTGCAACTGACGCCAGATCAGGGCGTCGGGCTGATCAACTGATCGAAGGCGCCAAGCGCTTCCAGCAGCGCCGCTACCCGAGCGCCTTGATTGGCATAGGCCATCTCTGCGATAGCGCGGATGCCCGAGGCACTGGGCAGATCCGCGCCGCTCTCGATGATCAGCTTCATCCGCGGCAGGAAGATCCACTGCAGCCACTCTTCCAGCGCCAGCGTATCCACGCAGAAGGGCTCGATGCTGGAAAGCCTGTCCGTCGACGGGCTTTCACTTCCCCACATTCCAATCGCACGCAACTCCCGCTCGATCAGCAACAACTGATCGGCGACGGCCAGCACGCGCGCATCCATTACAGGGTCACCTTGGCTTTCTGACGGGCCTCGGCGGCGCCGGAGGCGTTGCCTTGCTGATCACGGCACTTGGCGATCAGGTCCCACAGACTGGCCTGCATGGTCGGACGACCATTGGCCAGCGACAGGCCACGCAACGCAACCTGTTCGGCCTGGGCGGCATCGCCCTGGGCCAGGCGGACCTGAGCCAGCTTGTAGAGCACCTGCGGCTCGCGCGGAGCGATGCGTTGGGCGCGCTCCAGGCTGGCAGCAGCGCCATTCAGGTCACCACCGCCCTGCTGCTGCGAGGCGGAGGTCAGCAGCGCCAGCACCGGACCATCCAACTGCTCGTCCGCCGACAGGCCAGAGTTGCTCGACGGAATCCCGGACGGCCCCTGGTAGGTGCTGCCCTGGCTCGATGGCGCAGCCTGCTGGTTCTGGTACGCCGGCTGCTGGTAGGTCTGCGACTGAAAACCGCCGTTGGAGGTGATGCCGCCGCTGGTGGAGATCGGCTGCTGCGAAGAATAAGTCGAGCCGGTTGCTCCCGGAGCCGTGGTCATCGGCGAGGTGCTGATCGGCGCGGCGCCGGTCTGCGCCGGGAAGGTCTGGATCGGTGCCATGCCGGCATCCTGCGGGACCATCACGGTAACGCCGGAGTCACCTTGCGGGATGCTCTGGCCAGCGCCGGTGCGAACCGGCGCCTGAGTGTTGCCGCCGCTGCGGCCGACACGTTCCGAGTTGGAGACGGAGGTACCGGAGTCCTGCACGGGAATCGCACCATGTTGCGGGGACGCACAACCGGACAGAAGCGCCAGAGTCGCCGACGCTGCAAACCAAGCTTTTCTCACTTCCAATCCTCTTGCATCAGTTCAACCAGCCGCGCACCCAGTCCATGACTTCGCCGGCCGGCGTCTGGTTTCCGCAACCTGCGCCCAGCGCAGGTTCGCTTCCTCGAATATAAGGCATCTGCACTGCGCCGGGGCAGTTGGCGTCAGTACCCTGCCCGGTATGCGGGTCGACCCACGCCTGTACGACATTATCCGGCATTGGCATGTCCAGCGGCGCGGGATTGGCCTTGCGCATGAAGCTGGTCCATATCTGCAGCGCACCGGTAGCGCCGGTGAGCGGCGTCTTGCCGTTGTCGTCACGACCGATCCAAACCACCGCCAGCAGGTCCTGGCCGAAGCCGGAGAACCAGCTGTCGCGCGAATCGTTGGTGGTGCCGGTCTTACCCGCCAGGGTCAGGGACGCCGGCAGCTGGTTGTAGACAGAGCGCCCGGTACCCTCGCGCATGACCCGCTGCATGGCGCTCTGCAGCAGGTAGATGGAGCCCGGATCGAAACGCTGCTCGACCTGGAAGGGATAACGCTTGAGCGGCTGGCCGTCGGCCGCCAGCACGCTGCGAATGCTACGCAGCGGTGTATTGAAACCACCGCTGGCGATGGTCTGGTACATGGTTGCCACCTGCATCGGGCTCAGCGCGCCCGCGCCCAGCAGCATCGACGGATAGGCCGGCCAGTTTGGCGAAACGCCCAGGCGCTCCAGCGTCTTCAGCACGTTCGGCACGCCCAGGTCGAGTCCCAGCCTGGCGGTGGACAGATTCAGCGAACGGGCCAGCCCCTGGTAGAGGAAGATGGTGCCGTTGGCAGTACCTTCATAGTTCTTCGGCGTCCATACCTGGCCGTCCTTGCCCTTCACCTGGAACGGCTGGTCCTGGATATAGCTGGTCAGGGTGTACTGGCTCGGACGCTCCAGCGCAGTCAGGTACACCGCGGGCTTGACCAGCGAACCGATCGGCCGCACCGCATCGACGGCACGGTTGAAGCCGGCGAAGCGCGGATCGCGGCTGCCCAGCAATGCCTGGATCTCACCGGTTTCCGGGTTGGTCACGACCATCGCGGTTTCGGTCTCGGCGACACCTTTGCGGCCTTCGAGGCGCTTGAAGGTTTCGCTGACGGCGGACTCGGCCTTCATCTGCAGGATGGGGTCGAAGCTGGTGAAGATGCGCAGGCCTTCTTCGGTCAGGTCCTCGTCGCGGTAATCCTCCCGCAGCTGGCGTTTCACCAGGTCGAGGAAGGCCGGGTAGGAGCTGTTGGCCATGCTGCCCTGACGGGTCACGCCCAGCGGTGCCTGCTTGGCGGCAGTCGCTTCGTCGGCAGTGATCACGCCCTGCTCGGCAAGCACGTCGAGCACCACGTTGCGGCGCTCCAGCGCGCGCTCGGGGTTGCGGCGTGGGTTGTAATAGGAAGGCCCCTTAACCATCCCGACCAGCAACGCCACCTGGGGCAGCTTGAGTTCGGACAACGGCTGGCTGAAGAAGTACTGGCTGGCGAGACCGAAGCCGTTCACCGAACGCTGGCCATCCTGGCCGAGGAACACCTCGTTGAGGTAGCCCTCGAGGATTTCGCGCTTGTCGTAATGCAGCTCAAGCAGCACCGCCATCATGGCTTCGGTGAGCTTGCGCGACAGACTGCGTTCGTTGGTCAGGAAGAAGTTCTTCACCAACTGCTGGGTCAGCGTACTGCCGCCCTGACGCAACTGGCCGGCGCTGGCGTTGACCCAGACGGCACGGGCGATGGACTTGATGGAAACCCCGTGGTGGGTCCAGAAATCACGGTCTTCCACGGCGACCAGGGTATCGATCAGGTACGGCGGCACCTGGTCGAGCTTGATCAGAATGCGGTCTTCGTTGTGCGCCGGGTACAGGCCGCCGATCAGCAGCGGCTCCATGCGCGCGACAGCAAGGTCGCCACCGTTGGCGCGACTCAGGCCGGCAACGTAGTCGCCGGAGAAGCGCACGCGAATGCGCTGCGCAGGCTCGGCGCCTTCATAGAACTGGAAGCCACGGGTATTGAGGTCGACGGCGTTGCCGGACACCGACACGGCGCCAGGCCCTGCGACCGACGTCTCGCGGCGGTAGCCCAGGGCATCCAGCTCACGCAGGAAGTCGTCCTTGCCCAGTTTCAGGCCGACGAACAGTTCCAGCGGCCGGGCATAGACCTTGGCAGGAATGGTCCAGCGCTTGCCGGAGAATTTCTCCTGGACAACCGCATCGAGGTACACGGCAAAACCGGCCAGCACCACTACGCCAACCAGACCGAGCTTGAGAGCCCAGCCCAGCCACTTGCGCATGGCAGGCGACGATTTGCCGCTTTTTTTACGAGGTTTGGAAGATCGGGGACGCGTCATGGCGGCGCATTATACGTACTTTATCCACAGGAGACAGACGCCGCTCCAGCGGGCGTCCGGGCTTGATGCGAACTGCCGCGCATCTATCAAAAACGGCAGTGGCCGAGCTATGACCCCGAGATGGCTATTTGGTTGCCGGTCAGCCCCAGAGTTTGCACCTGCCGACCCAGCCGCCATAATGCCTGCCTTTAGAAAATTCGATCGGAAAGGACATCACGTGAGCCAGACCTTACTCGCAGCCCTGCAGAACCCCGCCCTCTTCCCCCATCCGGTCGAAGGCTTTCGGGTCATCGAAACCCACATTTCCTGGGTGCTGCTCACTGGCTCCTACGTCTACAAGATCAAGAAGCCGGTGAACTTCGGCTTCCTCGATTTCACCGATCTGGCCAAGCGCAAGCACTTCTGCGAGGAAGAACTGCGCCTGAACCAACGCCTCACCGACGGCCTTTACCTCGACGTGATCGCCATTACCGGCAGCGAGTCCGCCCCGCAACTCAACGGTGAAGGCCCGGCAGTCGAGTACATGATCCAGTGCCGTGAGTTCCCGCAGAGCCAACTGCTCAGCGAAGTGCAGGCTCGTGGCGAGTTGGGTGCCGCCCACATCGACGGCCTGGCCAAACAGATCGCCGACTTCCACCTGCGCACCCCGGTCGTGCCGACCGAGCACCCGCTGGGCACTCCGCAAGCCTGCATGGCGCCGGTACGGCAGAACTTCGAGCAGATTCGCCCGATGCTCTCCGACAAGGCCGACCTGCTGCAGCTCGATGCGCTGGAAGCCTGGGCCGAATCCAGCTTCGAACGCCTGCACGACGTGTTCGAACAGCGCAAGGCCAACGGCTTCATCCGCGAATGCCATGGTGATATCCACCTGGGCAACGCCGCGATCATCGACAGCAAAGTCGTGCTGTTCGACTGCATCGAATTCAACGAGCCGTTCCGCTTCACCGACGTCACCGCCGACTACGCCTTCCTCGCCATGGACCTGGAAGACCGCGGACTGAAGTGCCTGTCGCGTCGCTTCGTCAGCCAGTACCTGGAATACACCGGTGACTATCAATCCCTGGCCCTGCTGAACTTCTACAAGGCGTACCGCGCCCTGGTACGCGCCAAGATCGCGCTGTTCAGCCTCGCCCACCAGACCGACGCCGTGCAGAAGGCCGCAACCCTGCGCCAGTACCGCAACTACGCCAACCTGGCGGAAAGCTACAGCGCCATTCCTTCGCGCTTCCTGGCAGTGACCGTTGGCGTTTCCGCCGTTGGTAAAAGCCAGGTCGCCCTGCGCCTGGTCGAAGCGCTGGGCGCAGTTCGCCTGCGCTCGGACGTCGAACGCAAGCGCCTGTTCGGCGAACAGAAGGCCGCCGTGCAAGGCCAGCTCAAGGGCGGCATCTACGACGCCGATGCCACCGCCACGACCTACAAGCGCCTGAACGAGCTGGCCGTGGATATTCTCCGCGCCGGCTACCCCGTGGTGCTGGACGCCACCTTCCTCAAACGCGAGCAGCGCGCCGCCGCCTGGGAAATCGCCGAGGAAACCGGCGTGCCGTTCCTGATCCTCGACTGCCACGCACCGGAGGCTGTAATTGCCGGCTGGCTGGCCCAGCGCCAGAGCGAAGGCAATGACCCGTCCGACGCCACCCTGGAAGTCGTCCAGGCGCAACTGGCCAGCCGCGACGCACTCAGCGCCGAGGAGCAGCAGCACGGCAAGCGTGTTGATACCCCGGACGCCGCCAGCCTGGACGCCCTGGTCGCGGGCATCCGCCAGCGCCTGCCGGGCCTCTGATCCACCGTCTGTCGGCCGGAGCCGCCCCACGTGGCGCTCTCCGGCCGCCAGGCAGGCCGCACAGGCAGCCTTCGACGACGACAACGCCCTGCCCCGCATTCTCGGCGATGTCACAAAGCCACGTTTTTCCCAGCCAACGCTACACTTCCTTCTGTGTGTCCGGCCGCTACGAGCAGTTCTCGGCCCCTTCAAGACCTGACACCCATCGTGCCCATCGCAAGGACAG
Source organism: Pseudomonas sp. PVC-3-1 (assembly GCF_057444315.1). NCBI lineage: Bacteria > Pseudomonadati > Pseudomonadota > Gammaproteobacteria > Pseudomonadales > Pseudomonadaceae > Pseudomonas > Pseudomonas sp. PVC-3-1. The sequence goes on along the minus strand of NZ_CM172023.1, from coordinate 2,016,048 downwards.
ACGATGAACGACGAACTGCTGCACCTGAAGAACCTCGGCAAGACCTCCGCCCAGTGGCTCCACGCCGTGGGTATCCATAACGCTGGCGACCTGCGCCGCCTGGGCGCCGTCGGCGCTTATCGGGCCGTGCGCGCGCGGGGCTTCCGCGCTTCGAAAGTGCTGCTCTATGCCATCGAGGGCGCCCTGCTGGATGTGCACTGGAACGACCTGCCCCCTGCGCACAAGGCGGCCCTTCTCGGCGAGCTCGAGACATTTCCCGCACGTAACAAGAGCTAGCTCACAAGCTCTGTGGGAAAATGTTTACGCAAGGTGCCTGTCCGCTTATGGTCTCAGGGTCCTTCGTGCGCCCTCGACCGTCGCCATATCAAGGAATTACGGCCATGTACCTACTCGGTGAACAACCCGCCTATGCCGATCGACTGATCAATCGGCTACAGGGCATCCCGGCGCAACTGCTCGCCGGCCTTGAGCCCGCCGGCGAAGCCATCCGCCTGGAACGGTCCGACGACCTGGAAGGCGAGCTGCCTGGCAAGCACCTGTTCCTCATCGAGAATGGCCTGGTCCATGCGCTGGTGGACGAACGCCCGCTGTTCTACCTGCAGGAAGGCGACCTGGTCGGCCTGCGGCAGGGCATCGAGTTGCCGCCCTGCCGCTACGTCAGCGAAGAGCCGCTGTGCCTGATCCCCTATTCGCGCAGCGAAGTGTTCCGCCATATCCACAGCCACGAACAGCGCCAGGAACAGTTCCTGCACTACCTGATCGGCCACACTGCGCTGCTGTCGGATGCCCTGGCGCATCTCAAACAGCCGGAGATTCGCCCGGCCACCGGATTCCAGCATTTCGCCGCCGGCGCCCAACTGATCCAGCAGGGCGACGACGCCGAGCACGTGTTCATCATCATCGAGGGCCATGCCGAAGCCTTCGTCGACGGGCAGAAGGTTGGTGATGTGCAGAAGGATGAAATCTTCGGCGCCATGGCCGTGTTCACCCGCGAGAAGCGTAGCGCCTCGGTCATCGCCAGCGAACCCTGCACCGTGATGGTGATCCCCAAGGACCAGTTCCTCAGCCTGATGCAGAGCAACCCGCGCATCGCCCACAGCCTCATCGAAGGCATGGCGCGGCGCATCGACCTGCTGAACAAGGAAGTCACCCAGCTGCGCCTGCAACGCCAGGCCGACTGATCTGCTCCCCCTCGAAAAGCCCGGCTCAGCGCCGGGCTTTTTCGTTTGTGCGGTAGGTATCTCGCGGGCGAGAAAAAACTGCAGAAAAGAGGTTGACTCTCAAATGATAATGATTATTATTGAGTCATCTGGTCGCGAGGCCAGATCGATAACCTCAAGAGACCACGCAGTCGGACTCTTCAGATTATCTCCTCATCAGGCTAATCACGGTTTCGACCCGGCACTTTGCCGGGTCTTTTTTTGCCCCGATTTTTTCCTTCGCGCAGCGCTTTCACGTCCACCGAAAAAATCTTCAGCCAGGTCGAAGAAAAGGTGTTGACTCTCAAATGATAATGGTTATTATTACAACCACTGGCTGCGAGGCCAGTTGGATAAGCTCGAGAGACCACGCAGTCGGACTCTTCAGATTATCTCCTCATCAGGCTAATCACGGTTTGGACCCGGCACTTTGCCGGGTCTTTTTTTGCCTGCGATTTGTGCGGCGACCGTCATTTGCCCAGAAACGAAAAAGGGGCCGTTCGGCCCCCTCACTGCTTGCCGCGCATCTGCGCGCAATAATCCGTTGGCGGCTGTGCCGGCGTGTACCAGACGAAGTCTGCCTGAGCCGGCGCTACCACCCTGCCAACTTCGGCCAGCATCACCACCTTCAGACCTTGCGCTGCGCCCAGATCCTGCAGGTGCAGCGGAACGCCCAGGTCGCGGCGCGCATGGAAGCTGCCAGCGATCAGCAGGGCTGGTTCAGGCGCCGCCTTGAAACGCTCGGCCAGGCGCCGGTCGCGCTGTTGCTGCACCGCCAGCATCGCCGGCAGCTGACTGTCCGGCAGCAGACCGCAGTGGGAATCACGGATGTCCTGCAGCAACGCATCGCGCACCGGAGCGGCAGTGGAGGCTGGTCCCTGCAGTTGGGGCAGATTCCGGTAGATATCCATGATTTCGCTGCGATCCAGGTTGCCCGCCAGCAACGGCGTCGGCTGCTTCACCAGCCAGGTCACCAGCGGGCCGTATTGGGACCAGTCCCAGCCCGGTTGCCAACGTAGCGCACCGATCAGGTCGCTTGGCGTCTCGCCCTTCTCCGCCAGGGCCTGGGTAGCGGTCACGGCGTTCTGCTGATCGGGGTTGAGCATCTCCAATAGCACGCTGCCACTCGGGCGCCGCTCAGCGAGTGCGCGTACCAGCCAGAGCTCGAGTGCATGATGATCGGGGTTGTCGTGCTGCTCGCCGACTATGACCCGCGGTGCGGCAGCCAATCGGTCAAGCAGTTGTGCCGGCGAAAGCTGTTCGCCGCTGCGCAGATCGCGGATCACACCGAGCTCGGCGCTGTCGCGCCCTTCCGGGCTCTGCCAGACCGGCAGCGGCGGAGCGGCCACCTGGCTCTGGCAGGCCACCAGCACCGCCAGCAGTGGGACGAATAAGACCTTGTGCATGGCGACTCCTTTCAACGCACGATGATCAGCGGATGGCCGCGTTCCGGGTGCTCCTGCACCAGCACATCGAGGCCGAAGACGGTACGCAGCGGCTCGGCCTGCAGCACCTCATGCGGTGTGCCAAGCAGATGCACACGCGACTCATGCAGCAGCAGCAGGCGATCACAGTAACGTGCCGCGAGATTGAGGTCGTGCAGGATCACCAGCACTGCTGCGCCGCGCCCGGCGAACTCGCGCACGGCCTGCAGCGTGGTGTGCTGGTGCAGCGGATCGAGGGCTGAGGTCGGCTCGTCCAGCAGCAGAATCTGCTGCGCCCCACCCGGCCAGAGTTGCGCCAGCACACGGGCGAGATGCACCCGCTGGCGTTCGCCACCGGAGAGCGCCAGGTAACTGCGCCCGGCAAGGTGCGAGGCATCCGCAGCAGCCATGGCTTCGCGGATGATTTCCTCGTCGCGCTGGCGGCCACTGTCGTGTGGCAGTCGCCCGAACCCGACGACGGCCTCGACGGGAAACGCGAAGTTCAGCGAGGACGATTGTGGCAGCACAGCCAACCGGCGTGCGCGCTCGGGACCTTGCCAGGACTCCAGGGCACGGCCGTCGAGGCTCACCGCCCCCCCGGCCAGGGGCAGTTCACCATTCATGGCGCCGAGCAGGGTGCTCTTGCCCGCGCCGTTGGGACCTAGCACACCGAGCACCTCGCCCGGCCGCAGCGTCACGCTCACCTCCTGCAGGACGGTCTGCGCGCCGCGCTTCACCAGCAGCTTGTCTGCGCACAGCATCAGGAACGCCCCCGGATCAGCAGGTAAAGGAAGAATGGCGCACCGATCAGCGCGGTAACGATACCGATCGGCAACTCCGCCGGCGCCAGAGCCAGCCGCGCGATCAGGTCGGCGAGCAGCAGCAGGATGGCGCCGCCGAACATAGAGGCGGGCAGTAGCACTCGGTGATCAGGGCCAACGATCAGGCGCAGCAGGTGCGGCACCACCAGGCCGATGAAGCCGATCATCCCGGCGGCAGCCACCGCCGCCCCGACACCCAGCGCGGTGCAGAGGATCAGTTCGACTTTCAACCGCTCGACATCGAAGCCCAGGTGACGCGCTTCGGATTCGCCCAACAGCAGCGCATTCAGCGCATTCACCCGGCGCGGCAACCAGCACGCCACCAACAGGGTGATCAGCAGCAACGGCCACAGCCGTGGATAGCTCGCGCCATTGAGGCTGCCGAGGTTCCAGAAGGTCAGCGTGCGCAGGGTCGCGTCGTCGGCGAGATAGGTGAACAGTCCGATCAGCGCGCCTGCGAGGGCCGTCAGTGCGATACCTGCGAGCAGCATGGTCGCCACGCTGGTCTGACCGTTATGACGCCCCAGGCGGTAGACCAGCGCCGTCACCAGCAGGCCGCCGGCAAAGGCGCATGCGGACAGCAGGTAAGGCGCGAAAGCCTCGGGCAGCCCACCGATGGATGCCCCGAAGACAATGGCAATTGCAGCGCCCAGCGCGGCACCGCTGGAAACACCAATCAATCCGGGATCGGCCAGCGGGTTGCGGAACAGCCCCTGCATCGCCACACCGGCCAGCGCCAGCACGCCGCCAGTGGCGATGCCCAGCAAGGTGCGCGGCAGGCGGATCTGCCCGACGATCAGCTCGGCCTGACCGAGGCCGTCGGCGGACACCGGCAAACCGACCATGTGCGCCAGCGCGCGCAGCGTATCGCCCAGCGGCAGGCTCACCGGCCCGAGGGCCAGTGAGAGCCAGACAACCAGCAGCAGGAGAAAACCGAGGAGCAGGAACAGCGGTCGAGCGGTAACGATCCGGGTCAAGGACGACTTTCCGTGTTCAGGGCCTGCGCGGAAGGATAAAAGGCCCGGGAGAGGCTAGCCAGCCCGTCCGGGATACGCGGGCCGAGGCCACCGACCAACAGGGTTGGATCGAGCACCACTACGCGGCCGTCACGCAACGCGCTGGTCGCTGCCAGGCCGGGGTTCTGCTGGGTCAGGGCGGTGCGGGCCTTGTCGCCGTCCAGGGCGCGGTCACTGAGCACCACCACCTGCGGGTTCAGCGCGGTGAGGGCTTCGCTCGACAGCGTCTTGTAACCGTTGTGGGTCGCCAGGTTGCGGCCGCCGGCATGCTGGATCAGCCAGTCCCCGGAAGTGTCCTGCCCGGCCACCAGCAGGTTGCCGCCGGCGTGCCCGACCAGCAGGACGACGCCGGGCGCGGCCTGCGCGGACTGGGCTTTCTTCACCCACGCGCCCTGCGCGGCGAGACGCGCATCGAAGTCCGCCTCGGCCTGCCTGGCCTTGTCCGGCGCACCGAGCAGCTCGCCCAGACGCTGGATGGTCTGGTGCACAGTCTTCTCGTCGGCCTTGGCCGACAGCGTCTCGATCCGCACACCGGCGGCACGCAGTTGCTGCAGTACCGGCGGCGGGCCCATTTCTTCGCTGCCCAGCAGGATGTCCGGCTTCAGCGCGAGGATGCCCTCGGCGGCCAGCTGCCGCTGGTAGCCGATCTTCGGCAGCACATGGAGCGATGCCGGGTGCAGGCTGGTGGTATCGACGCCCACCAGCTTGGCCTCGCCGCCCAGGGCGACAACCCACTCGCTCAGCGAACCACCGGCGCTCACCCAACGCTCCGGCAGCGAGTCAGCCAGCACGCTGGTGGCAGTCAGGCAGAGGCCGACGAACAACGCACGGGCAGTCATGGAGGTCTTCATGAAATCGGCCCTCAGAGTGCCGGGAACGATTCGGCCAGCTCACGCCAGCCGTGCAACTCGGGGACACCCGGCTTGCGCGCGCCGAATACCTGCAGCACCAGCTCGCCATTGGCGTCGAAGGCTTCCCAACTGGTGATCACGCCATCGCTGCTGGGCTTGCGCACGCGCCACAACTCAATCACGCCCGGCGTCTGCAGGTGCAGGTTGAACAGCGGGTCGAGGACGTTGAACCAATCGTCCATCCACTTGAGGTTTTCCACGGTGCCGGTGTGGATCTGGATGCAGTGGGCGTTGCCGACGAAGATCATGATCGGCAACTGGCTTGCCGCGGCGGCTTCCAGCAGGCGCGGCAGTTCGGCAGTAGCCAGCGGCTCGGCCCACTCGCGGCCGGCGAGACGCAGAGCCTGGGTACGTTGGACCTTGTGCTTCTTCAGCAGGGCGAAGAAGTGGTGGGTGTCCTTCAATGCCGACCAGCCTTCGCGCAGGGCGGCGATATCGATTTCACCGTCGGCCAGCGGCGCGGCCTTGGCTTCCAGCGGGGTCAGGTCGAGCGCGGCACTCTGCTCGGCGGCGGCGAAGCTGCGCACCAGCGGAGCCCAGGCGGCGAGCTCGCTCTGCTCGGTGAGAAACACCTTGTGCACCGCGCTGCCTTGGCGATCGAACACCTGGATGCTGTGCTGGGTGCCGTGGGCAGTTTCTTCGCTGATGGCGAAGGCGCTGGCCCAACCACCGAGGAACAGGCGCAGGTCGATGTCCGGGGAAACCACCAGGGCCATCTGGCCATTGGCGGAAACGGTCACGTCGCGGTACGGCCCCTTGCGCTCGTGCACGCAATGTTCATTGCGGGTCAGCGCCATGATCTGGCCCAGCTCACCCAGCGCCGGCAACAGCTCGGCCCAGTCGGTGCGCAGGCGCACGGCGTCTACGCCCAGGCGGCTGGCCGTCAGCTCGGCCTCGCTCACGGCCAGGTGGTGCGCCGCATCGCGGGCGCGCAGGCGCGGCTTCTCGGCGCGCAGGGCTTGCCAGGCGCGGTACAGCTCAGAGGCCGGCGCAGTCAGGGTCGTCATCGCAGAATTCCTCGTTCGATAGATGGCCAGCCGCAGTGCGGCGACATGAACGAACCTTGCCACAGGAATTTCAGGAAATCTATTTGATAATTATTTGCATTAGATTGCAGAGAGGCTTAAGGTCGGCGCCGATTTCGCTGGCAAGGCGCCAGCTCACCTCTTCAGCACACGGAAGTGCACCCTCTTCCGGTATCGCCATCCGGGCGCGGATAATAGCCGCCTCGTGATGCCGCGCCTGAATGGAAGACCCCGGATGATCCTGCTCTGCGCCCCGCATGACCTGGCCGAAGGCCAGAGCCGGGGTTTCAAGGCCGCTGGCCTGAACCTTTTCGCCGTGCGCCGCCTGGGCCGCGTCTATGCCTACCGCAACCGCTGCCCGCACCGGGAAATTCCGCTGGGCTACGACGCCGAGCAGTACCTCGATAACAGCGGCCGGCTGTTGCAATGCGGGCACCATGGTGCGTTGTTCCTGATCGAAACCGGCGAGTGCATCCAGGGGCCGTGCCTGGGAGATGTGCTGGAGGCGCTGCCCTGCCGGGAGGATGAGCAGGGGATCTGGCTGGAGCCGCTGGACAATGCCCAGGGGTAACACGGTTTCGGACAGGTTCGCGAGCAAGCTCGCTCCTACAGGTCCAGACCGTTCGGCTCTTCGTAGGAGCGAGCTTGCTCGCGAACAGCCCTGCGCACCGCTTCCCGCCTAGAGCAATACCTGCAAAGGCCGCTCCAGCCGAATCTCCCGGCTATCGATCCGCGCCCCATATGCCAGCACTTCCACTCCCGCACTACGCGCCTCGGCCAGCGCCGCCGCATAGGCCGGATCGATCTCCTTCGCCGGGCGAACCGCCTCGATATCCGACAGGTTCACCGCATACAGCAGCACCGCACGCATACCCTCGCGCGCCAGCGCCGCCAGCTCGCGCAGGTGCTTGGCGCCGCGCTGGGTAACGGCATCGGGGAAGGCGGCGACCGTCGTGCCGTCGAAACCCAGGGTTACGCTCTTCACTTCCACGTACACCGGCTTGCCGGCGTACACCAGGCGGAAGTCCGCGCGGCTGTTCTCCTGTCCGTAGGCGACTTCGCGGCGCAGCTCATCGAAACCGGCCAACTCGGTCACGGTGCCGTCCAATATTGCTTCTTCCACCAGCCGGTTGGCCCGCCCGGTATTCACGCAGGCCAGGCGCCCCTGCGGGGTTTCCACCAGTTCCCAGGTCCCCGGCAGCTTGCGCTTGGGGTCATCGGAGCGGCTGAACCAGACGCGGCAACCCTCGCTCATGCAATTGAGCATCGAGCCGGTGTTCGGGCAGTGGATGGTCAGTCGTTCGCCACTGGCGGTCTCGATGTCCGCCAGGAAGCGCTTGTAGCGCTTGATCAGGCGCGCCTCTTCCAGCGCCGGCTCGAAACGCATCAGGGACGCCAGGTCTTCAGGCCGCGGGCGATGCGCTCCACCGCCTGCTGCAGGCGTTCGACGCTCTGGGTATAGGCGAAGCGCACGTGGTGCGATGCCTGGTAACGCCCGAAGTCGATGCCAGGCGTGAACGCCACGTGCTCGGTCTCGATGAAGTGCTGACAGAAGGCGAACGCGTCACCGCCGAAGGCGCTGATATCCGCATACAGATAAAAGGCACCCTCAGGCTCCACGGCGATACCGAAACCAAGCTCACGCAGCGCCGGCAGCAGGTAGTCGCGGCGGCGGCGGAACTCTTCGCGACGCTCCTCGAGGATTGTCAGGGTGGCCGGCTCGAAGCAGGCCAGCGCAGCGTGCTGGGCCATGCTCGGCGCGCTGATATAGAGGTTCTGCGCCAGCTTCTCCAACTCGCCCACCGCCTCCGGCGGCGCCACCAGCCAGCCCAGGCGCCAGCCGGTCATGCCGAAATATTTGGAGAAACTGTTGAGGACGAATGCATCGTCATCCACTTCCAGCACGCTGGGCGCGTCGATGCCGTAAGTCAGGCCGTGGTAGATCTCGTCCACCACCAGATGGCCGCCGCGAGCCTTGAGCGTGGACGACAGCGCAGCGAGTTCATCCTGATGCAACAGGGTGCCGGTAGGATTCGCCGGCGATGCGACCAGAGCGCCTACACTGTCCTGATCCCAGTGCCGTTCGATGAGCTCCGGCGTGAGCTGGTAACGGCTCTCCGGGCCAACCGGCACCAGTTGCGCGGCGCCTTCCACCAGGCGCAGGAAGTGGCGGTTGCACGGGTAGCCCGGATCGGCCAGCAGCCAGTGCTTGCCCGGGTCCACCAGCAGGCTGCTGGCCAGCAACAGGGCGCCGGAGCCGCCAGGCGTAACGAGAATACGCTGCGGGTCGATCGACAGGCCGTAGCGCTGGGCGTAGAAGCCGGCGATGGCTTCGCGCAGGGCTGGCAGGCCACGTGCGGCGGTATAGCGCGTGTGACCATTTGCCAGGGCCTTCTGCCCGGCCTCGACGATGGGTGCGGCAGTGGTGAAGTCCGGCTCGCCGATTTCCAGGTGGATAACGTCGTGGCCCGCGGCCTGCAGTTCATTGGCCCGCGCCAGCAGCGCCATGACGTGGAAGGGTTCGATGGCGCGGCTGCGCGCACTGAAGGTGGTGGCCATGGAATATTCCGAACTTTGCGACAGAGCCGGGATTCTAACAGGCCACTGATGAATTCTGGGCGGCCGCGCCTGCAATGCGCGGTTTCCGGGAACTTGCAGGCTTCGTCTGGCGAACGCCGACGATTCTGCTCAGGTTTGCAGAAAAACCCACTGGCGATGACCGGTGGGTCGCCGACCTGGCGATCAGGTCATGTGCGGGTACTGGCAGGCTCGATAACCGGGAGTAGCATCGCGGTTATCGTTCTGGTAAGTTCGCCCGCTGCGAGCGCGGGGCCGGCGGTGCCGGAGAGGGACCATCCGCGAGAGGATTAGCGAGAGTGAGAGGCGGTCATCCATGCCCACCAAAGCAAAGCAACAGAGCAGCCAACTGATTCGTGGCTTCGAGCCCTACCAGGAAACGAAGGGCGAGGAGTACATGAGTGATCGCATGCGCGCGCACTTCACCTCCATCCTCAACAAATGGAAAGTTGAGCTGATGGAAGAAGTGGACCGCACCGTGCACCACATGCAGGACGAAGCGGCTAACTTCCCGGACCCGGCAGACCGTGCCAGCCAGGAAGAAGAGTTCAGCCTCGAACTGCGCGCCCGCGACCGCGAGCGCAAGCTGATCAAGAAGATCGACGAGACCCTGCAGCTGATCGAAGACAACGATTACGGCTGGTGCGACTCCTGCGGCGTCGAAATCGGCATCCGTCGTCTGGAAGCCCGCCCCACCGCCACCCTGTGCATCGACTGCAAGACCCTGGCGGAAATCAAGGAAAAGCAGCTGGGCTCCTGAGCCTGGTTGATCCCGAACGGGGCGCTGCGGCGCCCCGTTTCGTTTCTGCGCCCTGCCATCAGATAGAAAGCCGAAGAGACGCCATGCTCGCCTCCCGCTACGTCGGACGTTTCGCCCCCACACCCAGTGGCTATCTGCACTTCGGTTCTCTGGTGGCCGCTGTGGCCTCCTACCTGGATGCTCGCGCGGTGGGCGGAAAATGGCTGGTACGCATGGAGGACCTCGACCCGCCGCGCGAAATGCCCGGCGCCCAGGCAGCCATTCTGGAGACCCTCGAACGCTACGGCTTCGAATGGGACGGCGCGGTGGAGCGCCAGAGCGACCGCCACGACGCCTACGCCGTCCAGGTCGAACAATGGCTGCGCAGCGGCCTGGCCTATGCCTGCACCTGCTCGCGCAAGCAGCTCGAAGGCAGCAACGGCATCTACCCCGGCACCTGCCGCGACGCCCAGCATGACTGGCACGGCGACGTCGCCATCCGCATCCGCGTACCGGAGCTGGACTACCGCTTCACCGATCGCCTGCAAGGCGAATTCCACCAGCACCTGGGCCGCGAAGTGGGCGACTTCGTCATTCGCCGGCGCGACGGGCTGTTCGCCTATCAACTGGCGGTGGTGCTGGACGATGCCTGGCAGGGTGTTACCGATATCGTTCGCGGCGCCGACCTGCTGGATAACACTCCACGCCAGCTCTATCTGCAGGAATTGCTCGGCATCGCCGCCCCGCGTTACCTGCATGTGCCGCTGATCATCCAGCCCGATGGCCACAAACTCGGCAAATCCTACCGCTCGCCGCCGCTGGAGGCCGACCTGGCCGCCCCGCTGCTGGTGCGCGCGCTAAAAGCACTGGGCCAGAACCCGCCCGCCGAACTGGCGCAAGGCACGCCGCGCGAGGTGCTCGACTGGGGTATCGCGCACTGGGATGCCAATGCCATCCCCCACAGCCTGACGCTGGAAGACGCGCAGCTCTAGACTGGTGCATCGACAGCAGCGCAAATTGATGACAGCGCACACCGCGCCACGCTGGATTCTGCAAACTGCTTTTCGTAGGACCGAGAGGGGCGCCTAGCCCTTGCTCGCGAACCTGACGCCCGCTTCTAAGTTGTTCGCGAGCAAGCTCGCTCCTATAAGGTCTGTCTGCCCTTCGGCAAGGGGCGCCAGCTTGCCGGCGACGGTGCGCACAGGTAGCCTGCCCGCCGAACCAAGAGAGAGACGACATGTACATTTACCGACTGGTGTTGCTCCTGGTCGTGGGCATCTACCTGTTCTCACCGGCCATCATGGACTGGTGGATCGATCCCCACGGCGCCTGGTACCGCCCGTATCTGCTGTGGCTGATCCTGATCGTCGTCACCTTCATCCTGCAGAGCCAGCGCGATGCTGACGAGCTTTAGCCTCACCCAGCTGATCCTGATCAGCGCCTCTTACCTGATGGTCCTTTTCGGTGTCGCCTGGATCACCGAGCGCGGCTTCATTCCGCGCCGGCTGGTGCGCCATCCGCTGATCTACACCCTGTCGCTGGGCGTCTACGCCAGCGCCTGGGCCTTCTATGGCACGGTTGGGCTGGCCTACCAGTACGGCTACGGCTTCCTGGCGATCTACCTGGGCGTCTCCGGCGCCTTCCTGCTCGCGCCGGTGCTGCTCTATCCGATCCTGCGGATCACGCGGGCCTATCAGCTATCGTCGCTGGCCGACCTGTTCGCCTTCCGCTTCCGCAGCACCTGGGCCGGCGCACTGACCACGCTGTTCATGCTGATCGGCGTGCTGCCGATGCTGGCGTTGCAGATCCAGGCGGTGACCGACTCGATCAGCATCCTCACCCGCGAATCCGAGCCCAACCGCGCGGCGCTGGCCTTCTGCGCGCTGATCACGCTGTTCGCCATCCTCTTCGGCGCACGGCACATCGCCACCCGCGAGCGTCATGAAGGGTTGGTGATGGCGATCGCCTTCGAATCGCTGGTGAAGCTGGTGGCGCTCTGTTCCATCGGCCTGTTCGCCCTCTATGGCGTATTCGGCGGACCGGACGGCCTGGAAGTCTGGCTGCTGCAGAACCAGGAAGCCCTGAGCACCCTGCACACGCCGCTGGCCGAAGGGCCATGGCGCACGCTGCTGCTGGTGTTCTTCGCCTCGGCCATCGTCATGCCGCACATGTTCCACATGACCTTCACCGAGAACCTCAACCCGCGCGCGCTGCTCAGCGCCAGTTGGGGCCTGCCGCTGTTCCTGCTGCCCATGAGCCTGGCGGTGCCGCCGATCCTCTGGGCCGGCCTGCACCTGGGCGCCTCGACCAACCCGGAATACTTCACCCTCGGCCTGGGCATCTCGGTGGACAGCCCGGCCCTGGCGCTGACCGCCTTCGTTGGCGGCATCTCCGCCGCCAGCGGTCTGATCATCGTGATGACCCTGGCGCTCTCGGGCATGGTGCTCAACCACCTGGTGTTGCCGCTCTACCAGCCACCGGCCGAAGGCAACATCTACCGCTGGCTGAAATGGACCCGCCGCGCGCTGATCGCCGCGATCATCATGGCCGGCTACGCCTTCTACCTGCTGCTGGGCGCCGAGCAGGACCTGTCCAACCTGGGGATAGTCTCCTTCGTCGCCACCCTGCAGTTCCTCCCCGGCGCGCTGGCCGTGCTCTACTGGCCGACCGCCAACCGCCGGGGCTTCATCGCCGGCCTGGTGGCGGGCATGCTGGTGTGGGGCGCGACCATGCTCACCCCGCTGATCGCGAACATGCAGAGTATCTACCTGCCGCTGTTCAACTCGCTCTATGTGCTCGACGACACCACCTGGCACCTCGCAGCGCTCGCCTCGCTGGCGGCCAACGTACTGGTGTTCACCCTGGTCTCGCTGTTCACCGAAGCCAGCGATGAAGAGAAAGGCGCCGCCGAGGCCTGTGCCGTCGACAACGTGCGCCGCCCACAGCGCCGCGAGCTGATCGCCGTGTCCCCGCAGGAGTTCGCCAGCCAGCTGGCCAAGCCGCTCGGCGCGAAGACCGCCCAGCGCGAAGTGGAACAGGCCCTGCGCGACCTGCACCTGCCCTTCGACGAACGCCGCCCCTACGCCCTGCGCCGTCTGCGCGACCGCATCGAGGCCAACCTCTCCGGCCTGATGGGCCCCAGCGTGGCACAGGACATGGTGGAAACCTTCCTGCCCTACAAGGCCAGCAGCGAAGCCTACGTCACCGAGGACATCCACTTCATCGAGAGCCGCCTGGAGGACTACCACTCCCGCCTAACCGGCCTTGCCGCCGAACTCGATACCCTGCGCCGCTATCACCGCCAGACCCTGCAGGACCTGCCGATGGGCGTGTGCTCGCTAGCCAAGGACCAGGAAATCCTCATGTGGAACCGCGCCATCGAGGAGCTCACCGGCGTCAGCGCACAGCGCGTGGTCGGCTCGCGCCTGGCCGCCCTGCCCGACCCGTGGCGCGGCCTGCTGGAAGGTTTCATCGACGCCCCCGACGAGCACCTGCACAAGCAGCGCCTCTCCATCGAAGGTCAGACCCGCTGGCTGAACCTGCACAAGGCGGCGATCGAGGAACCCCTCCTGCCCGGTAACAGCGGCCTGGTGCTGCTGGTCGAAGACCTCACCGAAACCCAGTCGCTGGAAGACAAGCTGATCCACTCCGAACGCCTGGCCTCCATCGGTCGCCTGGCCGCCGGCGTGGCCCACGAGATCGGCAACCCCATCACCGGCATCGCCTGCCTGGCGCAGAACCTGCGCGAAGAACGCGAAGGCGATGGCGAGCTGACCGAGATCAGCGGGCAGATCCTCGAGCAGACCAAGCGCGTCTCGCGCATCGTGCAGTCACTGATGAGTTTCGCCCATGCCGGCGGCAAGCAGGTCGCGGCCGAGCCGGTGTGCCTCGCGGACGTCGCCCAGGAAGCCATCGGCCTGCTGTCGCTGAACAAGCGCAGCGTCGATGTGCAGTTCTTCAACCTGTGCGATCCGGAGCACTGGGTGGAAGGCGACTCGCAACGTCTTGCGCAGGTACTGATCAACCTGCTGTCCAACGCCCGCGACGCCTCCCCGCCCAATGGCGCGATCCGCGTGCGCACCGAAGCTTCCGAGCAGACCATCGACCTGATCGTTGAAGACGAAGGCAGCGGAATACCCAAGTCGATCATCGACCGCCTGTTCGAGCCCTTCTTCACCACCAAGGACCCGGGCAAAGGAACCGGCCTGGGGCTCGCTCTGGTCTATTCGATCGTGGAAGAGCATTATGGGCAAATCACCATAGACAGCCCGGCAGACCCGGAACGCGAATGCGGAACCCGCATCAGCGTCACCTTGCCGCGGCATCCTGGCCCGACGGCCGAGCAGTAAACGAGCACGTCGAGAGAGCTGAATACATGGCACATATCCTCATCGTCGAAGACGAAACCATCATCCGTTCCGCCCTGCGACGATTGCTCGAGCGCAACCAGTACCAGGTCAGCGAAGCTGGCTCGGTGCAGGAAGCGCAGGAGCGCTACAGCATCCCGTCGTTCGACATGATCGTCAGTGATCTGCGCCTACCCGGCGCGCCCGGCACCGAACTGATCAAGCTGGCCCAGGGCACCCCCGTGCTGATCATGACCAGCTACGCCAGCCTGCGCTCGGCGGTGGATTCGATGAAGATGGGCGCGGTGGACTACATCGCCAAGCCATTCGACCACGACGAAATGCTCCAGGCCGTGGCGCGCATCCTCAAGGATCGCCAGGAGAACCGTAACGCTCCCGCCGAAGCCCGCGGTAACGCCAAGGGCGCCGAACGTAGCAGCGGTAACACCGCCCCCGTGGACGGCGACATCGGCATCATCGGTTCCTGTGCGCCGATGCAGGAGCTCTACACCAAGATCCGCAAGGTCGCGCCCACCGACTCCAATGTGCTGATCCAGGGTGAATCCGGTACCGGCAAGGAACTGGTCGCCCGCGCGCTGCACAACCTGTCCAAGCGCACCAAGGCGCCGCTGATCTCGGTGAACTGCGCCGCGATCCCGGAAACCCTGATCGAGTCCGAACTGTTCGGCCACGAGAAAGGCGCGTTCACTGGTGCCAGCGCCGGCCGTGCGGGCCTGGTGGAGGCGGCCGACGGTGGCACCCTGTTCCTCGACGAGATCGGCGAACTGCCGCTCGAAGCCCAGGCGCGCCTGCTGCGCGTACTGCAGGAAGGCGAAATCCGCCGGGTTGGCTCGGTACAGTCGCAGAAGGTCGACGTACGCCTGATCGCCGCTACCCACCGCGACCTGAAGATGCTGGCCAAGACCGGCCAGTTCCGCGAAGACCTCTACTACCGCCTGCACGTCATCTCGCTGAAGCTCCCGCCCCTGCGCGAGCGCGGTCCAGACGTCATGGAAATCGCCCGCTCCTTCCTGGCGCGCCAGTGCTCCCAGATGGGGCGCCCGGCGCTGACCTTCTCCCACGAAGCCGAACAAGCCATCCGCCACTACCCGTGGCCGGGTAACGTGCGTGAACTGGAGAACGCCATCGAGCGCGCGGTCATCCTCAGCGAAGGCCAGGAAATCCCCGCCGACCTGCTGGGCATCGACATCGAACTGGATGACCTGGAAGACGACTTCGGCGATGACGGCGACCTGCGCCCGACCAACGGCAGCGCCAGCAACCACGAGCCCACGGAGGATCTGTCGCTGGAGGACTACTTCCAGCACTTCGTCCTCGAGCATCAGGACCACATGACCGAGACCGAGTTGGCCCGCAAGCTGGGTATCAGCCGGAAATGCCTGTGGGAACGTCGTCAGCGCCTGGGGATTCCGCGCCGCAAATCCGGGGCGTCGGCTGACTCCTAGGAGCGCCCCACTGTTACCGGAGACATGCTCCGTAACAAAAGCCGGGTTCATCGGTAACGGAAACCCGGCTTTTTTGTGCCTATCGATCAACGACAGATCCTCGCAAACCCTTGAAAAATAAGGATTCGCAAAAGTTGGCACGGCATCTGCTTTGTTATTGGCACAACAACAATAACAAGCACGACCACTCACAATAAAAACAAGACGAAACGACTCCAGCACAACAAAAACAAGATCGCGGAGGCGCAGCTAACTGATTCTTTTGGAGAAGGGTAGCCGTCGGGACCAGTCCCGCAACCAGTCAAGAAGAATAAAACTGTCTTGAGACAGCACGCAAAACTGGTTGGATCGAAAGATCATTGCTCACTCAGCGACCAAAGCAATCCGTTTGCTATTGAAACCTTCCATGTGTGGAAGGTTCCCCGAAGCAGGTAGCTTCGAGGGACGGGTCTACAAACAAAAACAACAAGCCCGGTAAACATAATAAAAACAAAGCACGCACCTATTTGGGGGGGAGCCTCGGCTCCCCCAGTAGCTTTCGCTACACCCTCCCGCTCTCTCCCCGCAAGTCCCTTTCTTCAGTTTTCTTCATCATCCCACCCCACGATGCTAGAATCGCCGCGGCGCAGACGGCATTCGATTTGCTGCCATTTGTTTCAAGGCAGCGGCAGACACCCGCTATCCTCCAGGAAACGCCGTAATCAGGCGGCTTGCCGAGACCTGCGTATGCCATCCATACACCTATTCCCGATAGTGCACACATGCTGAAAAAGCTGATCCAGTCCATCCGATCCCCACTGCGCCGTCCGCGCGCTGTCCGCACTACTCCGGAAGTCGTTGGCAATCATCAGCACTCGCTGCGGCGGGAACAGTTCAGCAGGAACGCGGTGAACGTCGTGGAGCGCCTGACCAAGGCCGGCTACCAGGCGTACATCGTCGGCGGCGGCGTACGTGACCCGCTGCTGGGCATTCCCCCCAAGGACTTCGACGTGGCCACCAGCGCCACCCCCGAGCAGGTGCGTGCAGAATTCCGCAACGCGCGGGTGATCGGTCGCCGTTTCAAACTGGTCCACGTCCACTTCGGCCGCGAGATCATCGAGGTCGCCACTTTCCGCGCCAACCATCCGGTCACCGAAGACGACGACACCGATAACGCCCATGCTTCCCGCAACGAAGCCGGTCGCATCCTGCGTGACAACGTCTATGGCACCCTGGAAGACGACGCTCAGCGCCGCGACTTCACCATCAACGCCCTGTATTTCGATGTCACCGGTGAACGCATCCTCGACTACGCCCACGGCGTACGCGATATCCGCAATCGCCTGATCCGCCTGATCGGCGACCCGGAGCAGCGCTACCTCGAAGACCCGGTGCGCATGCTGCGGGCTGTGCGCTTCGCGGCCAAGCTGGACTTCGAGATCGAGAAACACAGCGCCGCGCCGATCCGCCGCCTGGCGCCGCTGCTCAACGAGATTCCCTCCGCGCGCCTGTTCGACGAAGTGCTCAAGCTGCTCCTCAGCGGCAAGGCCGAGCGCACCTTCGAACTGCTCAACGAGTACGACCTGTTCGCCCCGCTGTTCCCGGCGAGCGCCAAGGCGCTGAAGGAAGACCCGGAGTACGCCGGCAAGCTGATGCGCCAGGCCCTGGCCAACACCGACGAGCGCATTCGGCTGGGCAAGCCGGTTACCCCGGCCTTCCTGTTCGCCGCGCTGCTCTGGCCGGCGCTACCCGCCCGCGTACTGAAGCTGCAGGACCGCGGCATGCCGCCAATCCCGGCGATGCAGGAAGCCGCTCACGAGCTGATCCTCGAGCAGTGCCGCCGTACGGCGGTGCCCAAGCGTTTCACCATTCCGATCCGCGAGATCTGGGACATGCAGGAGCGCCTGCCGCGCCGCCAGGGCAAGAAGGCCGATCTGTTGCTGGAAAACCCGCGCTTCCGCGCCGGCTACGACTTCCTGCTGCTGCGCGAGAGCGCCGGCGAGGAAACCGGTGGCCTCGGCGACTGGTGGACCGACTATCAGGAAGCCAGCGACGGGGAACGCCGCGGCATGATCCGCAACCTGGCCAGCCAGCAGGAAGAAGGCGGCGCCGCCGCACCACGCAAACGCCGCCGTGGCGGCAGCAACCGTCGTCGTCGCGGCCCGCGCACCGAAGGCGCCAGCAGCGAATGAGCGAACGCGTGTACATCGGGCTCGGCAGCAACCTCGCCGAGCCGCGCCAGCAGCTGGAAGCGGCGCTGAAGGCGCTGTCGCAGATCCCCGCCACCAAGGTGGCGGTGGTTTCCCCGCTCTACGCCAGCGACCCGCTGGGCCCGCCGGATCAGCCGCGTTACGTCAACGCCGTAGCGGCGCTGGATACCGACCTGGAGCCGCTCGCCCTGCTGGATGCCCTGCAGACCATCGAGCTGGAACAAGGGCGCGTACGCAAGGACGAGCGCTGGGGGCCACGTACCCTGGACCTCGACATCCTGCTGTTCGGCGATCGCCTGATCGACGAGCCGCGCCTGTGCGTGCCGCACTACCACATGCACGCTCGCGCGTTCGTGCTTTACCCCCTGGCGGACCTCGCCCCGCAACTGCGCTTCCCTGACGGACGCAGCCTGCCCGAGCTGCTCGCCGCCTGTCCGTTCAGCGGCCTCGAACGCCTGTCCTGAGGCATGCTGCGCCCCAGGCGTGGGGCGCACTGGCAGTAACGCCGTAACAGTCCGGTAACACCTGCAATTGACTTAGCCTTTTTCGATCCGGACTATAGGGCCCCGTTTGCCCCTGCCCGGCGCAGAACCGAGGACACTTTCATGCCTGATGTCACCCTGACCACCCTGCAAGGTCTCAAGCAAAGCGGCGAAAAGATCGCGATGCTGACCGCTTACGATGCCACTTTCGCCCACACCGCCAGTCTTGCCGGTGCCGAAATGCTGCTGATCGGTGACTCCCTGGGTATGGTGCTGCAAGGTCACGACAGCACGCTGCCGGTGACCGTCGAAGACATGGCCTACCACACAGCCGCGGTCAAACGCGGTAACAAGGGCGCGTTTATCGTCACCGATCTGCCGTTCGAGTCCGGCACCTCGCTGGACCAGTTGCTGCGCGACTCGGTGAAGGTCATGCAGGCCGGCGCCCACATGGTCAAGCTCGAAGGCGGCGCCTGGCTCGCCGAGCCGATCATCCGCCTGGCCCAGATGGGCATCCCGGTGTGCGCGCACCTGGGCCTCACCCCGCAGGCCGTCAACCTGTTCGGCGGCTTCAAGGTTCAGGGCCGCCAGGAAAACCAGGCACGGCAACTGCGCGCCGACGCCATTGCCCTGGAGCAGGCCGGCGCTGCCGTGCTGCTGCTGGAATGCGTACCGTCTGCCCTGGCGAAGGAAATCACCGAAGCGGTGAAGATTCCGGTCATCGGCATTGGCGCAGGTAGCGGCACCGACGGCCAGGTGCTGGTGATGCACGACATGCTCGGCCTGTCGCTGTCCGGCCGTTCGCCGAAGTTCGTGAAGAACTTCCTCGAAGGCCAGCCCGACATCCAGTCTGCCTTCGCCGCCTATGTGAAGGCAGTCAAGGACGGCACCTTCCCCGGCCCGGAGCACGGTTTCGCCTGATGAATACAGTCAAGACAGTCCGCGAGCTGCGCGCCGCCGTGGCGCGCGCGCGTAGCGAAGGCAAGCGCGTCGCGCTGGTACCGACCATGGGCAACCTGCACGCCGGCCACGCCGCGCTGGTGACCAAGGCCAGCCAGCGCGCCGACTTCGTGGTGGCGAGCATCTTCGTCAACCCGCTGCAATTCGGCCCCAGCGAAGACCTCGACAAGTACCCCCGCACCCTGGCGGCGGACCAGGAGAAGCTGCTCAACGCCGGCTGCCACCTGCTGTTCGCCCCCACCGTCGAGGAGATGTACCCCGACGGCATGGAGGGCCAGACCAGGCTGCACGTTACCGGCGTCTCCGAGGGCCTGTGTGGCGGCAGCCGTCCGGGGCACTTCGATGGCGTTGCCACAGTGGTCTGCAAGCTGTTCAACATGGTCCAGCCCGACATGGCGCTGTTCGGCGAGAAGGACTTCCAGCAGCTTGCGGTGATCCGCAAGCTGGTGCGCGACCTGAACCTGCCGATCCAGATCTTCGGCGAGCCCACCGTGCGTGCGGAGGATGGCCTGGCGCTGTCGTCGCGCAACGGTTATCTCACAGACGAGCAGCGCGCCATTGCGCCGGTGCTGCAGCGCACGCTGAAGCAGTTGGCCGAGCGCATCCGCCAGGGCGAACGCGACTTCCCTGCACTATTGGCCGAGGGCAGCCGGCAGATCGAAGCGGCCGGCCTGCGCATCGATTACCTCGAGGCTCGCGAATCCGCCGGCCTGCGCCCGGCCACGGCGCAAGACCATCAGTTGGTGATCCTGGTCGCCGCCTTCCTCGGCACCACCCGGCTGATCGACAACCTCGCCTTCCACATCGACTGAATTCCCCGTCCGACACCCGAATTTTCGCCTCGAAGCCGCGCCAGTCGCCGCCTTGAGCGACCTCGGGTGCTCGGGCATACTCGGCCCGCCCTCCGCGACCAGAAGAAAAACAGGAGCCACGTCATGCAGAGCATCATGCTCAAAGCCAAACTGCACCGCGCCGAAGTCACCCACGCCGTGCTCGACTATGAAGGCTCCTGCGCCATCGATGGCGAATGGCTCGACCTCGCGGGCATCCGCGAGTACGAACAGATCCAGATCTACAACGTCGACAACGGCGAACGCTTCACCACCTACGCCATCCGTGGCGAGGAGGGTTCGCGGATGATTTCCGTCAACGGCGCCGCCGCCCACAAGGCCAAGGTGGGTGACCGGGTGATCATCTGCGCGTACGCTCAGTTCAGCGACGCCGAACTGGAAGGCTACAAGCCGCGCATGCTGTACATGGCGCCGGGCAACGAACTCAGCCATACCAGCAATGCCATCCCGGTTCAGCTCGCCTGAACCGACGTGAAAGCCCGGAACAACCGGGCTTTTCTCAAGGTCAAGAGCCACAAGTTCAAACACGCACGTCTTACCCGAAGGTACGTCATGGAACACCACCTCAACCCGCTGGATGCCACCCGACTGGCTAGTTGGCAGGCATTGGCCGCCCACCGCCAGGATCTGCAGAACTTCACCATGCGCGAGGCGTTCGCCGAGGACCCAGAGCGCTTCAAGCGTTTCTCCCTCAGCGCCTGCGGCCTGTTCCTCGACTTCTCGAAGAACCTGATCCGCCAGGACACCCTCGACCTGCTGGTGAAGCTTGCGCAAGAGGCGAAGCTGGGCGAAGCCATCCAGTCGATGTTCCGTGGCGACGTGATCAACGCCTCCGAGCGCCGCCCGGTGCTGCACACCGCACTGCGCCGCCCCATCGGCGACAAGGTGATGGTCGATGGCGTCGATGTGATGCCCGAGGTGCACCGTGTTCTGCACCAGATGACCGAGCTGGTCGCCGCCGTGCACAACGGCCTGTGGCGCGGTTACACCGAAAAGCCGATCACCGATGTGGTGAACATCGGCATCGGTGGCTCTTTCCTCGGCCCGCAGTTGGTCTCCGAGGCGCTGCTGCCCTTCGCCCAGAAAGGCGTGCGTTGCCACTACCTGGCGAACATCGACGGCAGCGAATTCCGCGAAATGACCGCCAAGCTCAACGCCGAGACCACGCTGTTCATCGTCTCGTCGAAATCCTTCGGCACCTTGGAAACCCTGAAGAACGCCCAGGCCGCGCGCGCCTGGTATCTGGCCCAGGGCGGCACCGAGGCGGAGCTGTACCGTCACTTCATCGCCGTTTCCAGCAACAAGGAAGCCGCTTCCGCCTTCGGCATTCGCCCGGAAAACGTCTTCCCCATGTGGGACTGGGTCGGCGGCCGCTACTCGCTGTGGTCGGCCATCGGTCTTCCGATCGCCATGTCGGTAGGTATCAACAACTTCAAGGAGCTGCTGTCCGGCGCGTACAGCATGGACCAGCACTTCCTGAGCTCGCCGTTCGAGAAGAACATCCCGGTGCTGCTGGGCCTGCTCGGAGTCTGGTACGGCGACTTCTGGGGCTCTCGCAGCCACGCGATCCTGCCGTACGACTACTACCTGCGGAACATCACCGACCACCTGCAGCAACTGGACATGGAGTCCAACGGCAAGAGCGTGCGCCAGGACGGCACCCCGGTATCCGCTGGCACGGGCCCGGTCATCTGGGGCGGCGTAGGCTGCAACGGCCAGCATGCTTACCACCAGTTGCTGCACCAGGGCACCCACCTGATCCCGGCGGACTTCATCGTCCCGGTCTCCAGCTACAACCCGGTGGCCGACCACCACCAATGGCTGTACGCCAACTGCCTGTCGCAAAGCCAGGCGCTGATGGTCGGCAAGAGCCGCGCCGAGGCCGAGGCCGAGCTGCGTGCCAAGGGCGTGGACGAAGCCGAAGTGCAGCGCCTGGCGCCGCACAAGGTGATTCCGGGCAACCGCCCGAGCAATACCCTGGTGCTGGAGCGCATCAGCGCCCGTCGCCTGGGCGCGCTGATCGCCATGTACGAGCACAAGGTCTACGTGCAGAGCATTCTCTGGGGCATCAATGCCTTCGACCAGTGGGGTGTAGAACTGGGCAAGGAGCTGGGCAAGGCCGTCTATGGCCGCCTGGTCGGCAGCGAGGAAAGCGCCGCCGAGGATGGCTCCACCCAGGGCCTGATCGACTTCTTCCGCGGTCGTCACCGCGGCTGACGATAAAGCGAACGGATGCGCGCCAGCGCATCCGTTCGTGCGCTAGCGGCAGAAGCGCTGCCGATACTCTCCAGGCGTTACGCCCAGCGCCTGCACGAAAGCGCGCCGCAAGTTGTACTCGCTGCCAAAGCCCGCGTGCTGTGCCACGCGTTTGAGCGACGCCTCTCCCACCTCCAGCAGCTGGCAGGCCCTCTCCAGACGCAACTCCAGCAGCAGTTTCGCAGGCGTCATGCCCATTTCCGACTGGCAATGCCGATGCAATGTGCGCGATGACATGGCCATCCGCGCGGCCATCACCTCGACGTCCAGCGTCTCCTCCAGCCGTTCCCGCAGCCATTCCACCAGGCGCTCCATCTGCCCGCCCGGCGTTGTCTGCTGCGCCAGCAACTCAGTGCTGAACTGACGCTGCCCGCCAGGGCGACGCAGGTACATCACCAGCCCACGGGCAACCCGCAGCGACAGGTCCCGGCCGTGGTCTTCCTCCAGCAGGCTCAGGCACAGGTCCATCCCGGCGGTAACGCCGGCGGAGCTGTAGAACTTCTCGTCACGTACAAACAGAGCGTCGTGCATTACCTGCAAGCGAGGAAACAACCGCTGTAACAGTTCGGCGTAACGCCAGTGGGTAACGACCGGGCGCCCCTCCAGCAGCCCGGCCTGCGCCAGCAGGAAGGCGCCGGTGCACACCGAAGCACAGCGCGCGGCGTAGGGCGCGACCTGCGCCAGCCAGCGTGCGATTTCGCCTTTCTGCATGGCCGTCTGCACCCCATGGCCTCCCGCGACCAGTACGGTGCATCCGGCCGCCTGCTGTGGCCCAGGCAAGGCGCCAGTGGAGAGCTCCAGTCCAGTGCTGGAGCGGACCAGTCCGCCATCAGGCGAAATCGCCTCAAGCCGATACGCAGGCCTGGCGGCCGCCGGCAGATGCTCGTCCACCGCCGCGAATACATCGGCCGGCCCGGTGGCGTCGAGCAGCTGAAAGTCAGCGAAGACCAGCAACAGAACACAGTGGGGAGCTCTCATCAGCATTTTCCCTGAAGGCGATTGGCAGATATTCATCCATCGGCGTCAGAAGCGACAGCGGCATCACCGGCAGAATGGAAATTCCCAACCGGAGACAGCCATGCGCACTTTCCTGCTGTTCCTCATCCTGCAGCTCTGCATTCCAGCCACCCAGGCCGACGACCAGACGCTCCCTGCCTACCAGCCACGTTTCCGCCGCGAGCGCCCGGTCATTGCCGTCGTCGCCCAGAACCGCATGACCGAGCTGGCGGACTATGTCGTTCCGCTCGGCGTTCTGCGGCGTTCCGCCGTGGCGGAAGTCGTCGCCCTGGCCACCGGCCCCGGACCGGTACAACTGATGCCGGCCCTGCGAGTGCAGCCGCAGGCCACGCTGGATGAGTTCGCGCAGCGTTATCCACAGGGCGCTGACTACCTGATCGTGCCTTCCGTGCACGACAGCGAAGACCCTGTCCTGCTGGCCTTCATCCAGTCCCAGGCCGCACAGGGCGCGACCATCGTCGGCATCTGCGATGGCGTACTGGTGCTGGGCAACGTCGGTCTGCTGCATGGTCGGCGCGCCACTGGCCACTGGTACTCGCGCGCGCAACGCCTGGCGGACTATCCCGACGCGCTCTGGCAAGACAATCGCCGCTACGTGGCCGATGGCAAGGTCGTCACCACCTCCGGTGTTACCGCCGCGCTGCCAGTGTCGCTCGCGCTGGTGGAGGCCATCGCCGGCACCTCAACGGCCGCCATACTGGCTCGTCAGTACGGCGTGAAGGACTGGTCCGCCCGCCACGACAGCGGTAGCTTCAGCCTGGGCGCCGGAGGCTACCTCACCGCTGCTGGCAACTACCTCGCCTTCTGGCAGCATGAGGCCTTCGACGTCCCGCTGGAGCCAGGCTTCGATGAAGTCAGCCTGGTACTCAGCGTGGACGCGTGGGCGCGCACCTTCCGCAGCGAAGTCAAGGGCCGCTCCGCGCAACCGGTCACGAGCGCCGGCGGCCTGCAGTTTCTCCCTGACCAGGCTGAAGACCTTCCCCCGCTGCCCGGCCTCGGGCTCGATACCACAGCGACCCAGGCGCTCGACAACACACTCGACACCCTCGCCCAGCGCTACGGCGAGGCAACCCGGCATCTGGTCGCCGCCCAGCTGGAATACGCCTCGCCTGAACGATCCGGCGACCTGGCGCGTCGAAACAACATGGACAACCCTTGAACCCGCCTGGCCTTGGATGCACCCTTGAGGGCATCTCGGCTCAACAACAACAAGGATTCCCCATGTACGAGATCAGCCTTCACCCCGTGCCGGAGGCCGTACGCAAGCGTGCCTACCTCGACAAAGACGCCTACCAGCGCCTCTACCAGCAGTCAGTAGACGACCCTGACACCTTCTGGGGCGAGCAGGCCAAAGCCTTCCTCGACTGGTTCAAGCCCTGGCACTCGGTGCACCACGGCGACCTGGCGAAGGGCCAGGCGACCTGGTTCAAGGGCGGCCAACTCAACGTCACCTACAACTGCATCGACCGTCACCTCGAACAACGCAGCGAACAGGTCGCGATCATCTGGGAAGGCGACAACCCGGCCGAGTCCGCCAACATCACCTACCGCAAGCTGCACAGCCACGTTTGCCGCCTGGCCAATGTGCTCAAGAGCCGCGGCGTGGAGAAAGGTGACCGGGTCTGCATCTACATGCCGATGATTCCCGAGGCGGCCTATGCGATGCTCGCCTGCGCGCGAATCGGTGCGATTCACTCGGTGGTGTTCGGCGGCTTCTCCCCGGACGCGCTGCGCGACCGGATCAACGACGCCGACTGCCGCACGGTGATCACCGCCGACGAAGGTGTGCGCGGCGGCAAGTACATCCCGCTGAAGAAGAACGTGGAAAAGGCCCTGGCCGAGTGCCCGAACGTCTCCACCGTGGTGGTGGTCGAGCGCACCCAGGGCGAAATTCCGTGGGTCGAAGGCCGCGACATCTGGTACCACGAGGCCCTGGGCGAGGCCAGCGAGGACTGCGCATCGGAGCCGATGGACGCCGAGGACCCGCTGTTCATCCTCTACACCTCCGGTTCCACCGGCAAACCCAAGGGCGTGCTGCACACCACCGGCGGCTACCTGCTGGGCGCGGCGATGACCCACAAGTACGTGTTCGACTACCACGACGGCGACATCTACTGGTGCACCGCGGACGTGGGCTGGGTCACCGGACACAGCTACATCGTCTACGGCCCGCTGGCCAACGGCGCCACCACCCTGATGTTCGAGGGCGTGCCGAACTACCCCGACGCCTCGCGCTTCTGGCAGGTGATCGACAAGCATCAGGTGAACATTTTCTACACCGCGCCCACTGCCATCCGCGCCCTGATGCGCGAGGGCGAGGCGCCAGTGCAGAAGACCGATCGCAGCAGCCTGCGCCTGCTCGGCTCGGTGGGTGAACCGATCAACCCGGAAGCCTGGGAGTGGTACTACAACGTGGTCGGTGAGAAGCGCTGCCCCATCGTCGACACCTGGTGGCAGACCGAGACCGGCAGCATCCTGATCACCCCGCTGCCCGGCGCCACCGACCTCAAGCCAGGCTCGGCGACCCGCCCCTTCTTCGGCGTGCAACCGGTGCTGCTGGATGAGCAAGGCAAGGAAATTGACGGCCCAGGCTCCGGCGTACTCGCCGTGAAAGCCAGCTGGCCGAGCCAGATCCGCAGCGTCTACGGCGACCACCAGCGGATGATCGACACCTACTTCAAGCCCTACCCCGGTTACTACTTCACCGGCGACGGCGCGCGCCGTGATGAAGACGGCTACTACTGGATCACCGGCCGCGTGGACGATGTGATCAACGTCTCCGGCCACCGCATCGGCACGGCCGAGGTGGAGAGCGCGCTGGTGCTGCACGACTCCGTCGCCGAAGCGGCGGTGGTCGGCTATCCGCACGACCTCAAGGGCCAGGGCATCTACGCCTTCGTCACCACCATGAATGGCATCGACCCCAGCGACGCGCTGAAGCAGGAACTGCTGGCCCTGGTCAGCAAGGAGATCGGCAGCTTCGCCAAGCCGGAAATGCTGCAATGGGCGCCGGGCCTGCCCAAGACCCGCTCGGGCAAGATCATGCGGCGCATCCTGCGCAAGATCGCCTGCAATGAACTGGAAAACCTGGGCGATACCTCGACCCTGGCAGACCCCAGCGTGGTCCAGGGGCTGATCGACAATCGCCTCAACCGTTGATGTGCGCTACAGGCCGCGGGCGCAAAGATGCTAGGTTTAGAGAACAGACCTGTCGTCCTTGCCCCGAGGCCTGTCCGCCGCAATGGAAACCGTTCGCCGCCACATTGAAAGCCAGGTACTCAGCCTGACCGGCCTCGCCCTGGGCGGGGTCGACTTCGAATCGCCCAAGGGCGACCCAGGCCTGTTCGGGCCGGACTCGATCTGCTGGAAAGTCCACGGTGACTTCAGCTCGATGCTCATCGGCGGCATCAGCGCCCTGCTTCTGCAAATGCTGCATCCGGCCGCCTTGGGTGGCGTCTGGGACCACTCCAACTTTCGCGCCGACATGCTCGGCCGCCTGCGCCGCACCGGGCAATTCATTTCCGCCACCACCTACGGCTCGCGCGGCGACGCAGAGAGGCTCATCGAGCGGGTGCGACGCATCCACGACAGTGTCCACGGCACCCTTCCCGACGGCACCACCTACGCTGCCAGCGACCCGGACCTGCTGACCTGGGTGCACGTCGCCGAAGTCAGCTGCTTCCTGACCTCGCACCTGCGCTACCTGAACCCGGAGCTTTCCGGTGAGGAACAGGACCGTTACTACGACGAAATCGCCCTCGTCGCCGAGCGTCTCGGAGCGCGCAATGTGCCGCGCTCGCGGGCCGAAGTCGCCGACTACCTGCAACGCATGCGCCCGCAACTGCGCTACGACGAGCGTACCCGTGAAGTCGTCAGCGTGCTGTTCAACGCCCCCGCCCCCAGCTTCCTCGCCAAACCCTTCGGCATCCTGATGATGCGCGCCGGCATTGACCTGCTGCCCGACTGGGCCACCGACCAGCTCGGCCTGAACCTGGGCAGCCTGCAGCGCCAGTTGATCCGTTCCAGCGTGAAGCGCAGCGTCCCCCTGCTGCGCTGGGCGGTACGTAATGGCTCGCTGCATCGCGCACGCCGGCGCATGGGCTTACCCCCTCTGCGCTGAAACGTGACCACTCGGTTCGGAGGGTGGTGAGCGGGCGGCGGGCATGCAACCATGCCCCTTCGCTGCGGCCTCGCCGCTTCCGACAGAGGATTCGTGTCATGCAAGAAGTCGTCATCGTCGCTGCCACCCGTACCGCCATCGGCAGCTTCCAGGGCTCCCTTTCCGCGCTGCCGGCCCATGAACTGGGCGCTGCGGTGATTCGCAGCCTGCTGCAACAGACCAGCCTGGACCCGGCCCGGGTCGACGAGGTCATTCTCGGCCAGACCCTGACCGCCGGCGCCGGCCAGAACCCGGCACGCCAGGCATCCATCGCCGCCGGCCTGCCCAACAGCGTGCCCGCCATGACGGTGAACAAGGTCTGCGGCTCCGGCCTCAAGGCGCTGCACCTGGCTACCCAGGCCATCCGCTGCGGCGATGCCGACATCATCATCGCTGGCGGCCAGGAAAGCATGAGCCTCGCCCCCTACGTCATGCCCGGCGCCCGCACCGGGCTGCGCATGGGCCACGCCAAGCTGATCGACAGCATGATCCAGGATGGCCTGTGGGACGCCTTCAACGACTACCACATGGGTATCACCGCCGAGAATCTGGTGGAGAAGTACGGCATCAGCCGCGAAGAGCAGGACGCCTTCGCGGCCGAATCCCAGCGCAAGGCAGCCGAAGCCATCGCGGCTGGCCGCTTCAAGGCCGAGATCACCGCCATCGAGATTCCCCAGCGCAAGGGCGAGCCACTGCGCTTCGATACCGATGAGCAGCCACGTGCCGGCACCACTGCCCAATCCCTCGGCAAGCTCAAGCCGGCGTTCAGGAAGGACGGCAGCGTCACTGCCGGCAACGCCTCCACACTCAATGACGGCGCCGCCGCCGTGCTGCTGATGAGTGCCGCCAAGGCCGCCGAACTGGGCCTGCCGGTGCTGGCACGTATCGCCGCCTACGCCAATGCCGGCGTGGACCCGGCCATCATGGGCATCGGCCCCGTCTCGGCCACCCGCCGTTGCCTCGAGAAGGCCGGCTGGCAGCTCGCCGAGCTGGATCTGATCGAAGCCAACGAGGCGTTCGCCGCCCAGGCACTGTCGGTGGGCAAGGAACTGGGTTGGGATGCTTCGAAGGTGAACGTGAACGGTGGCGCCATCGCCCTGGGTCACCCCATCGGCGCATCGGGCTGCCGCGTACTGGTTACCTTGCTGCACGAGATGATCCGTCGCGACGCTCGCAAAGGCCTTGCAACGCTCTGCATCGGGGGTGGACAAGGCGTGGCGCTCGCTCTGCAGCGCTGATGACTGCGCGCTTGCTGCACAGAACGCCCTGTGCAGCAAGTCTCTGCGCACGCTGGGAGCCTTGACGGGCGCTTAGTTGAACCCCTGCAAGGTTTGGCTCCTAGTCCTAGGAATATTCCGAAGGGGCTTGAACAACTGGTCTATCTTCAAGATCAATGCGCGCAGTTATTCAGACTCAAGGAAAATACCTATGAAGAAGCGTGTCGTGTTGATCGAGGATCACCCCGCGATGCGTTTGGCGATCCGCTCGTTGCTCGAGCAGGACCCGCAGTTCGACGTCACACGGGAAGCAGCCGATGGCCATGGCGGCCTGGACGCTGTTCGCAAGGAACGCCCGGATCTGGTGATACTGGATCTCAACCTGCCCGGCATGGACGGCCTGGACCTGCTGGCGCGCATCCATATCTTCGACGAGAACATCCGCCTGCTGGTCCTGAGTTCGCAGGATGAACGTCTCTACTCGAGCAAGGTCGAAGCGGCGGGTGCGCACGGCTTTGTCAGCAAGAACAAGGATACCAGCGCCATTCTCAACGCGGCACGCATGCTGGTCTCCGGCTATCGCTGCTTCCCGGAAAAGGCTCTGAGCATCGACAAGAGCACCGACCCGGTGGCCAGCCTGACGCCTCGTGAACTGGTGGTATTGCGTAGCCTGGTGAGAGGCATGAGCAACAAGGACATCGCCGAGGAACTCTTCCTCAGCCAGAAGACCGTCAGCACCTACAAGACGCGGATTCTCGAGAAGCTGAACCTGGAAAGCCTCGTTGACCTCGTGGAATTCGCCCGCACTCATCGCCTGAACGACTGACAGAAATCACTGAAAACCGCGTCCGAAGGCGACTTTCGAATCGAAGAAATTTAGCCGTGCCATACTTGTCCGGCACGTCACGACGGAAACGACTCTCGCCATGCCCAAAGGATTGAAGCGCGCCATCGGCGCGGTAGTGCTGCTGGTCTCCCTCTATTGCCTGCTGGGTTTTCTGATACTTCCCGGCATTGGCCTGCGTGTAGCCAACCAACAACTGGCTCAGTACTCGACCGTTCCCGCGCGTCTGGAACGTATCGAGTTCAACCCGTTCAGCCTCGAGCTCACCCTCTGGGGCCTGCACCTGGGCGAAGACGGAAAAGAGCAGGTACGCTTCCGCAGGCTCTACGCCAACCTCGAGCTCGACAGTCTGTGGAAACGCAGGCTGCACCTCGCCGACGTCGAACTGGACGCACCCCACACCGAACTGTTGTTCGCCGAAAATGGCACGCTGAACCTGAGCAAGCTGTTCAAGTTGCCGCCCAGCGAACCGACCCCGACACCGCAAGAACCAAGCGATCCCTTCCCGCTGCGCATCGACCGCATCCGCCTGGCTGAAGGCAGCCTGCACTTCCTCGACCGTCGCCCCAGCGAGCCGGTCGAGTTCGTCTTCGACCCGATGGGCTTCGAGCTGCACAACCTCAGCACCCTGCCCGACGACGGCGCCGAAATGACCTTGGTCGCCACCGGCCCGCACGGCGGAAAGATCGACTGGAAGGGCGACCTGAGCATCGTGCCTTTCACCTCCAAGGGCAGCTTCACCGTCGACGGCGTGCCGCTGAAGGCCTGGTGGCCCTACGTACGGGACAACGCGCCACTGAACCTGAACAACGGCATCCTCAGCGTCGCTTCCGACTATCACCTTGATCTGTCGAAGGGAACGCAACTGCTGCTGGACAAGGTTGCCCTCAAGTTGCGTGACCTTGACCTCAGCTCGCCCGAAGGCAAACCGCTAGCCAAGCTCGCCTCTTTGGATGTCGGCGAAACCACCCTGGACCTCGTCAAGCAGGAAGTGGTGGTCGGCCAGATCCGCAGCCAGGGCCTGGAAGCCTGGGCGGCGCGGGAGAAGGACGGTCAACTGGACTGGCAGAAGCTCTTCGCCAACTTCAAACCCTACAAGCGCCCCGAGGAACCCTCGCCGCAAGCTCAGGCCGCCCCCGAGCAGGCGCCCGGCGACAAGCCCGCCGAGACCACAGCGGCGTCTACCCAGGACCGCCAAGCCACCGACAAGCCGGAGGCGGATGCCAAGGCCCCCGCTGAAACGGCCCAGGCCGAGCCTGTCAAACCCGCCACTCCGGCCCAGACCGAAGCCAAGCCGCCGGCGGCGAGCAAGCCCGAGCAGACCGCCGAAGCGAGCAAACCGGCCGAGCCACAGAAGCCGTGGCACGTCATCCTCCGCGATACCCAATTGCGCGGCTACAAGGCCCACCTGGCCGATCGCGTACCCGGCAAGCCGGTGAACCTCGAAATCGGCCCGCTGGACCTGGACCTGCAGAACCTCGACAGCGGTCTGACCTCCCCGCTGCAGCTCAAACTCAAGACCGGCCTCGGCCCGCGCGGACAGATCGAGGCCAGCGGCCAGGTCATTCCCAACCCGGTCAGCGCGAAACTGAAGGTTTCGACCCGCGACATCGACCTGCGCGTCGCCCAGGCCTACATCGACCCATTCATCCGCCTGGAACTGCGCAGCGGCCTGCTCGCCAGCGACCTCGCCGTCGACCTCAAGGGCACCGAGCCGCTGGCCTTCAGCATTAACGGCAGCGCCCAGGTGACCCAACTGCACACACTGGACACCCTCAAGAGCCGCGACTTCGTCAAATGGACCAAGCTGACCCTCGACGGCCTGGCCTACAAGCACGGCGACAGCCTGGTGATCCAGACCGTGTCGCTGGAAGAGCCCTACGCGCGCTTCATCATCAACGAGGACCGCAGCACCAACGTCAGTGAGCTGATCATTTCGCAACCGGAATCGGCATCGTCCTCGGCGAACAAGGGCGGCGGCTCGAGCGGCAACAGCAAGCCGTTGGGCATCCGCATTGGCGGCGTGAAGATCAACAACGGCTCGGCCAACTTCGCCGACCTGACCTTGCGTCCGGACTTCGCCACCGCCATCCAGCAACTGGGCGGCGAGATCGGCACCATCGACAACCGCAATCCGGCGCCGGCTTCGGTGGACGTGAAGGGCAAGGTCGACAAGTACGCGCCGGTCACCATCAAAGGCAGCCTCAACCCATTCTCGCCGCTGGAGAAACTGGACATCGCCACCAGCTTCAAGCGCGTCGAGCTGACCACCCTGACGCCCTACTCCGGCAAGTTCGCCGGCTACCGCATCCGCAAGGGCCGGCTGAACCTCGACCTGCACTACCAGATCACCCAGGGCAAGCTCAAAGCCGACAACAAAGTGCTGGTGGAACACCTCCAGCTCGGAGAGAAGGTCGACAGCCCCGATGCCGTGGACCTGCCGGTAAAACTGGCGATAGCCCTGCTCAAGGATGCCAACGGCAACATCGATATCCAACTGCCGGTGGAAGGCGACCTGAACAACCCGCAGTTCAGCGTCATGCCCATCGTCTGGCAGACCCTGCGCAACTTGGTGGTACGCGCGGTGCAGGCGCCGTTCAAGTTCATCGCCGGGCTCGCCGGTGGCGGCGACGAGGACCTGGGCAGCGTGAACTTCGCACCTGGGTCCAGCGAACTGGATTCCGCCGCCCAGGCGAACCTCGACAAGCTGGTCGGCGCCCTCAAGCAACGCCCGGCGCTGAAGCTGGAGGTCGAGGGCGTTGCCGCGGCCGCCAGCGACGGTCCGCTGCTGGCCGACAAGCGCCTGCAGCAGGAATACCAGAAGAACTACTACAGCATGTTGCAGCGCCGTGGCGACAAGGTACCCAGCGACGCCAGCCAACTGGAAGTCCCGGAGGACTTGCAGCCGGTGCTGCTCGAAGGCGTCTACCGCGCGCGCCTGAAGAAGCAGCCGCCGGCGCAATGGCAGGAACTCAGCAAGGATGAGCGTTCCGCGAAGATGCGCCAGGCCGTGCTCGACTCCTGGAGCGACAGCCAACTGCTGCTGCGCAAGCTCGGCCAGGAGCGCGCGACCCAGATCAAGGACTATCTGGTTGCCAAGGGTGGCCTGGGTGACGACCGCATCTACCTCATCGACGTCAGCTTCGGCGAGGCGGAGAATGGTGGCAATGTGGCCACCCAGCTTCACCTCGATAGCGAGTAAGGAGTCGTTCGATGAAAGCCCTGACCTGGATGTCCTGCGCCCTGCTGCTTTGCGCGGCGGGCGCCCAGGCGGAAAGCATGCGCTGCGGCAGTTCCCTGATCAACGCCGGCGACCGCGCCTGGGAAGTCGAGCAGAAATGCGGCGCGCCGGATCACCGCGATGAAGTCGGCTACACCTTGAGCGGCTACGACCACCGCGAGTACCGGGTCGAGGAATGGGTCTACGGCCCACGCAATGGCACCAGCTACATCCTCACCTTCGAAGCCAACAAGCTCAAAAGCATCGAGTTCAAACGCAATTGAAGACGACCTCCGTTCTGCGCCTGGCCGCGTTTCTGCTGCCGCTCACTTTCATTACCGTCGACGCGCAGGCCGCCAGCCTGCGCTGCAGCAGCAAGCTGATCAGCACTGGCGATGTCACCAGTGACGTACTCAGCCGCTGCGGCGAGCCGGTCAGCCGCTCCTTCCTGGGCTACAAGCAGGTGCCCGGCCCGCGCTACGGCGAATCCATGGAAGTGGCGGTGGAGGAATGGATCTACGGCCCCTGGAGCGGAATGCTGTATTTCGTGCGTTTCGAGGGCAACCGTCTGAGCGACATCCAGAGCAAGCGCAGCGGCAACTGACAGCAATGCTGGCGAGATGCTAGTCTCGCCGCCACTCTTGCACTCACGCCATCTGGCCAAGGATCGGTCGCCATGGTCATCGTCCCCGCCGAGCACCCGCTGGACTGGAAGAAACCTCCGGTCATCACGCTGCTGCTGATCATCATCAATATCCTGATCTACTTCGGCTACCAGGGTGGCGACAGCACCCGTCGCGAAGAGGCCGTGCGCGTCTACCTCGACCAGGACCTGCTTGGCCGTGAGCGCCCGCTGTTCAGCGCCTCGCTGCAGCGCCGCGACCGGCTGGAGGCCGACCAGCAGCGCGCCTTCGAAGCCCTGCCGCGTCAGCAACTGGCCTGGCTGCTGCTGTCGGACCTGGAATTCGGCCACGAGCTGCGCGCCGTGCCAGCCTTTGCGCAGGACGCCGCATGGCAGGCCTCCCGATTGAAAGCCGAAGCGGCCCGCGACCAGACCAGCAGCCTGCGCTTCGGCTTCATTCCCGAGCGCTTTACCATCCAGGGCCTGTTCGGATCGATGTTTCTCCACGGCAGCTTCTGGCACCTGGCCGGCAACATGGTGTTCCTGTTCATCTTCGGCTTCGCCCTGGAAGCGGCGCTCGGGCGGGCGATGTACCTGGGCCTCTACCTGTTCAGTGGCCTGTGCTCCGGGCTGCTATGGTGGGCGCTTGACCCGTCCTGGGTACCAGGCATCGGTGCCTCGGGAGCCATTTCCGGCCTGATGGGCATGTACATCGGCGTCTACGGCCTGCGCCGCATCCAGTTCTTCTACTGGCTCGGGCCACTGATGGGGTACCTCAAAGCACCGGCGCTGTGGATTCTGCCGCTGTGGCTGGGCAAGGAACTGTTCGGGCTGATCCGCGCCGCCGACCATGTGAACTATTACGCGCACATCGGTGGCTTGGTTTCCGGATTCCTCGCCGTCTGGCTGCCGCGCAAGCTGGGCCGTATGCCGGTAGACGAGGCGTACCTGGCCAAGGAAGACCCGGAGGCGCCGTTCAAGCGCGCGCTGGCCTCACTGGACGAGCAGATCGGCCGCTTCGCCCTCGACCAGGCCGCCTCCCGCGGGCCGGAGTTGCTGCGGCAGTTTCCCGGGCAACCGGTGCTTGTCGAACGCCTGTATGGCGTGGCCAAGGGGCGGCAGGACCGCGCCCTGATGAGCGAAACCCTCAAGCAGCTGTTTGCCCTGCCCCCCTCCCCCGCGGCGGATGCGCTGCTGCGCCGGCTCGCCGAAGAAAGTGCCGCCAGCGATGCAGGCCTGCTGGCCCACCCGACGATCCAGTTGCACCTGCTGCGCAAACTGCTGCAGCGCAGCGAGTCTGCCCAGGCGCTGATCAGCTGGCGGCGCCTGGTGCGTTCCGGCCAGTTGCCCGAGCCACTGCCCGGTCTGACCCTGCAATTGGCCAAGCAGATCGGCCAGAAGGGTGACCTGCAGGCGGTGCGGGAGCTCTCGCGCTTCCTTCGCCAGCACTATCCGGAAGCCGATCCGACGCATCAGCTGACGATCTACCAGCAGCACCTCGCTCCGTGACTCTGCCATGAAAAAAGCCCCGCCGGCGAACCGGCGGGGCTTGGGTCATCCGTGTGTCGGGGCGCTACAGACGGCGGCTGAAATCGCGGACTTCCTCTTCCGCTTTTTCGCGGGTCCAGCCATAGCGCTCCTGCAGTTTGCCTACCAGGTATTCGGCGTGTCCGTCCGCCGCCTGCAGGTCATCATCGGTGAGCTTGCCCCACTTCTCTTTGAGCGTGCCGGACAGCTGCTTCCACTTTCCTTTGATGACGTCAGTGTTCATGGCGATCCTCCTCTGAAAGGTTGGATGGGGTAAGGCGCGCAGCCCTTACTCGACCGACTTCAGGCCATCGGCGGATACGGCGGTCACACCCTTGATGCCTTTGGCGGTTTTGATGGCGAGCTCTTTCTCGGCATCGGATTTCACGTTACCGGACAGGGACACTACACCCTTGTTGGTTTCGACCTTGATGTTGGTACCACTGATGTCCTTGTCGGCGATCAGGCTGGATTTCACCTTGCTGGTGATCCAGGTGTCGGAAACCGCCTCTTCGGTCTTCTGGACTGTATCGTTGGCGGCCAGAGTCGTCGGCTGGGCGAACACCGAATTGGCGAACGAGAAGCTCAGGGCGGTTGCAGTGGCAGCGGCGAGAGCCAGTTTGTTGAAACGTTTCATGGCGGTTTCTCCTGAATTATTGGAAAACTGCGGCCCGTGCCTGGCAGCAGTTGCACAAGGACTATCGCAAGCCCTGTGCCAGTTTTCATAATCCAATAAAAACCAATTAAATCAGATAGTTAATGAAATAAAGAAAAAGCTCTTCGCTTGCACTTTGCAAAATCCGCCGCTGCGCTTCATGCAGCTTGCACGATCAGGTCCCCGAGCTTTTACCTAGCCGGCTGAGCACTGCTTCGAGCTGAACCACCTCGCCCATTTGCTCGAAAGCGGGGTAGCGCTGGCGGATGAATGCCAGCAGCTGCTGCGCCGGCTCGACCTGCCCCAGTTCCTCGGAAAACGCCCGCGCCGCCATCAGGTATGCACGGGGAAGGCCCGGGTACTCAGGGAAACGCTTGTGCAGGTTACGCAGCAGGCTCAGGCCCTCTCGGGCCTTGTGGCGCTCGATCAGCACCTCGGCGATGCGCTCACAGACGCTCGGGTCCTGCGGCAGGTAATCCGCCTGCAACTGCCGCGCATTCAGAAACGCACTGGCGGCCAACTGCGGATTGAGTCGGCTGGCCAGCCCCAGGTAATGCGGCAGGTGATTCAGGCATTCCGCACGTTCGTTCAGCGCGAACAGCAGTTGGTGGTAACGCTCATTCAGCTTGAGGTCCTGGCGGCCCTCGTGCAGGGCGGCGACCAGGATTTCCAGAGCGGCGCCGGTCTGCCCCTCCTTGACCCGCACCTCCGCCTCGGCCAGCGCCTTGCGGCGGTGCCACTCCGGCGCGGCAAAGCCCGCTGGCGCATCCTCGCCTGCCGTTGCGTAGCCTAGCTCTCCCTGATACTGAAACACGGCGTAGCCCATCATGGCGCACATCACCACGGCGAAATAGCCAGTCAGCCCCGCCACTACCGGCACCATTACTACCCGCGGCAGGCCGTTGGAGAGCAGCCAGCCCACATAGGTGGGCGACTGCCAGAGAATGAACAGGAACACGCAGAGGATCAGATATCGCCAGCCCATGGCGGCGATCACCTGCCCCACCTCCCCGGGGCTGAGCGCCGACCCCAGGCTCTTGTCCAGAGACAGACGGATGATGCTCGCCGGCAGTACCAGCATGATGCCGATATTCGCGGCCCAGTAAATCGCCTCGCTATGAAAGTCAGCGGCAAGCCAGAGAAGAACCAGGGCGATCAGGAATACCGCCAGTTGCTGGAAGAACGTGCGAAGGCTGTCGGCACTGAAGGCCTCCAGCAGCCCTGGGGCATCCTGGCCACCAAAGCTCGCCGACTCGATCACACTGTGCAAGTACTTGGTCGCCACGCTGAGCAACGCGATCCACAGCAGGAAGATTGCCGGCATGAACACGCAGGCCAGTGCAAGCAATGCACAGAAGGCCAGCGGGCCCGCCTGGAAGCCATAGGCGAAGAACTTCGGCAGGCGCTCCCAGAAGGGCTGTGCGGTGTTGGCCGCACCAAGGAAGCGCAGGTGGCCACGGCACAGCGGGCACGACGGCGCGTACTCGGGGGCGTCGGCATTGAGCGGAATGCAGCAGTCGCCGTAATGGCGCTCGCAAGGCTGGCAATGCCAGGTCGCGGGCTGGGAGCTGTGGTAGTGGCAGTAACGCTTGTCCATCTCGGGGCATCCTTGGAGCGAGATCGGCGATCAGCGCATTTTCAAGGCAAAAAAAGAGGGCCCGCAAGGGGCCCTCTCTTCATTTTGCTACTGCTTAGACGCCAGAGGCTTCGGCAGCGGCAACGTCCTTGATGGACAGTTTGATGCGGCCACGGTTGTCCACATCGAGAACCAGGACTTTGACTTCCTGGCCTTCCTGCAGAACGTCGGTGACCTTGTCGATGCGCTTGTCGCTGATCTGCGAGATGTGCACCAGACCATCCTTGCCCGGCAGGATGTTGACGAAGGCGCCGAAGTCGACGATGCGCTCAACCTTGCCGACGTAGATCTTGCCGATTTCGGCTTCCGCGGTGATGCCCAGGACGCGCTGCTTGGCGGCCTCGGCAGCTTCCTTGGTTTCGCCGTAGATCTTCACGCTGCCGTCGTCCTCGATGTCGATCGAGGCCTTGGTCTCTTCGCAGATGCTGCGAATGGTGGCGCCGCCCTTGCCGATGACGTCGCGGATCTTGTCGGTGTCGATCTTCATCTGGATCATGGTCGGAGCGTTTTCCGACAGCTCGGCACGCGGAGCAGCAATGATCTGGTTCATCTGACCGAGGATGTTCAGGCGAGCTTCCAGGGCCTGGCCCAGGGCGATCTCCATGATCTCTTCGGTGATGCCGTTGATCTTGATGTCCATCTGCAGGGCGGTAACGCCCTTGTCGGTACCGGCAACCTTGAAGTCCATGTCGCCCAGGTGGTCTTCGTCACCCAGGATGTCGGTCAGGATGGCGAACTTGTCACCTTCCTTCACCAGGCCCATGGCGATACCAGCAACCGGAGCCTTGACCGGAACACCAGCGTCCATCAGAGCCAGGGAAGCACCGCAGACGGAAGCCATGGAGCTGGAACCGTTGGATTCGGTGATCTCGGAAACGACGCGGATGGTGTAGGGGAATTCGTCCTGGGTCGGCAGCATCGCAGCAACGCTGCGGCGTGCCAGACGGCCGTGGCCGATTTCACGACGGCCCGCGCTGCCCATACGACCACACTCGCCCACGGAGAAGGGCGGGAAGTTGTAGTGCAGCATGAAGGGGTCTTTGCGCTCGCCTTCGAGGGTGTCGAGCAGCTGGGCGTCACGGGCGGTGCCGAGGGTGGCAACGACCAGAGCCTGGGTTTCGCCACGGGTGAACAGCGCCGAGCCGTGGGTCTTGCCCAGAACGCCGACTTCGATCTTCAGCGGGCGAACGGTGCGGGTATCGCGGCCATCGATACGCGGTTTGCCGTTGACGATGTTTTCGCGAACGGTGCGGTATTCCAGCAGGCCGAAGACTTCTTTGACTTCACCCGCGGAGTACTGGCCTTCGCCTTCGCCGGCGAACTTGGCGACGATCTGCTCACGCAGGGCGTCCAGGGCCGCGTAACGGTCCTGCTTGACGGTAACGGTGTAAGCCTCGGAGATGGCAGCACCGAACTCGGCCTTGATGGTGTTGACCAGGGCGGTGTTTTCGACCGGGGCGGACCAGTTCCAGGTCGGCTTGCCGGCTTCGGTTGCCAGTTCGGCAACGGCACGGATGACGGCCTGGAATTCTTCGTGGGCGAACAGAACGGCACCCAGCATCTGGTCTTCGGTCAGCTCGTCGGCTTCGGACTCAACCATCAGCACGGCGTCGGAGGTACCGGCCACGACCATGTCGAGGCTGGAGCTCTGCTGCTGCTCGTAGGTCGGGTTGAGGATGTAGCCGATTTCCGGGTGGAAACCAACGCGGGCAGCGCCGATCGGGCCGGCAAACGGAATGCCGGAGATCGCCAGGGCGGCGGAGGTGCCGATCATGGCAGCGATGTCCGGATCGGACTTCTTGTTGGTGGAAACGACGGTGCAGACAACCTGCACTTCGTTCATGAAGCCTTCCGGGAACAGCGGGCGGATCGGACGGTCGATCAGGCGCGAGGTCAGGGTTTCCTTCTCGGAAGGACGGCCTTCACGCTTGAAGAAACCACCGGGGATGCGGCCGGCTGCGTAGGTCTTCTCCTGGTAGTGCACGGAGAGCGGGAAGAAGCTCTTGCTCGGGTCGGCCTGCTTGGCGCCGACGACGGTGCAGAGCACGGTGACGTCGTCCATGGTGACCAGGACGGCACCGGTGGCCTGGCGGGCGATGCGGCCAGTCTCGAGGGTTACGGTCGACTGACCGAACTGGAATTTCTTGATTACCGGGTTCACGGTTTCTCTACCTTCTCTTTAGTTGCCTTGGGGGAAATCGTGGAAATGCCGGGAATCGGACCCGAATTCATTCCCTATAAAAGCGAGAAAGCCGGGAGCCGAAGCCGATGAGCGGTATACACCACTCATCGACCCCGGACTCCCAGCTTCCCACTTCAGGCTTGCCGTCTTAGCGACGCAGGCCCAGGCGACCGATCAGGGCGCTGTAACGAGAGGTATCCTTGCCCTTCAGGTAATCCAGCAGCTTACGACGCTGGTTAACCATACGGATCAGGCCACGACGGGAGTGGTGGTCTTTGCCGTTGGCCTTGAAGTGGTCCTGCAGCTTGTTGATGTTGGCGGACAGCAGTGCAACCTGCACTTCCGGGGAACCGGTGTCGCCTTCAGCTTGCTTGTACTCGTTAACGATCTGGGCTTTTTCTTGGACGCTCAGTGCCATGATGGGGCTTCCTCTGAGGTAACAGGCCAGGGACTTCTCCCTGTGTTCATAATAAGAGGAGTGACCGTGCCTGCTGACAGCCACCCTCGGTTTCGGCCTTAAGACCGAATCAGTCGACGCGGCGCCAGGCGCCCGTCTTCGGTCACTTCACCGATACCGATGAAACGACCTTCGTGATCCTGCACCCGCAGCATGCCGAACTTCGGCACCTCGGGGGCGCGCACCGGCTGACCATGCAGCCAGTAATAGGCGCTGTGCTCGGACAACTGCAGCAGCGGCCAGTGCTCCAGGCCGGCATCCACCGGCAGCAGGAAGCGGTCGAGAGCTTCGTTGCCACCCTCGGCGTGGGCCTTCTCGAGCTCCTCCAGCGTTACCGCCTGGTTCAGGTGAAACGGCCCGGCCTGGGTCCGGCGCAGGGCGGCGACGTGTGCGCCACATCCAAGTTCGCGGCCGAGGTCTTCGACCAGGGTGCGAATGTAGGTGCCCTTGCTGCAGGAAACGGCCAGGGTCGCACAGGGCGACTCGAACGCGAGCATTTCCAGGCGCGCAATAGTAACAGAACGCGCCTCGCGCTCCACTACCTCTCCTGCACGAGCCAGCTTGTACAGCGGCTGGCCGTCCTTCTTGAGAGCCGAGTACATCGGCGGCACCTGCTCTATATCGCCACGGAAGCGCGGCAACAGGGCCTCGACAGCCTCCCGACCAGTGGTCACTTCACGCTGCTCGACCACCTCGCCCTCGGCATCGCCGGTGGTAGTGGTGACGCCAAGCTGGGCCACTGTTTCGTAGGCCTTGTCGGCATCGAGAAGGTACTGGGAGAACTTGGTCGCCTCACCGAAGCACAGCGGCAACACGCCGGTGGCCAGCGGATCGAGGCTGCCGGTATGGCCGGCTTTCTCGGCATTGAGCAGCCAGCGCACCTTCTGCAGGGCCTGGTTCGAACTCATACCCAGCGGCTTGTCGAGAATCAGCACACCGTTGACCGCACGGCGAATGCGTTTGACCTGCGCCACGGCTTACTCCTCGGAGTCGCCGCCATGGCGGCGATCGGCTGCTACCGCGCGCTCGATCAGCGCCGACAACTCGGCACCACGACGGATGCTGGCGTCATAGCTGAAGTGCAGTTGCGGCACGGTGCGCAGCTTCATCGCCTTGCCCAGCTGCATACGCAGGAAGCCTGCCGCATCGTTGAGGATGCTGGTGTTCTGCTTCACCACCTCGGCGTTGTCGTCCTGGCCCATCACGGTGACGTACACCTTGGCATGGGACAGATCACGGGCCACGTCGACGCCGGTAATGGTCACCAGGCCGAGACGGGGGTCCTTGATTTCACGCTGGATCAGCAGCGCCAGTTCGCGCTGCATCTGGTCGCCGATACGCTGGGTACGGCTGTACTCTTTAGCCATTTTTCTAACCTGCTTACCCGAGCCAAAAGGCTCCGGGTCTGAAAGCGGCAAACGCCCGGGACGACTGGAGAGCCGGCCCGGGCGCTGCGTTTACGCTCGAATACCCTTACAGAGTACGAGCGACTTCGACCTTCTCGAACACTTCGATCTTGTCGCCGACGCGGACGTCGTTGTAGCTCTTCACGCCGATACCGCATTCCATGCCGGCACGCACTTCCGAGACGTCATCCTTGAAGCGACGCAGGGATTCCAGCTCGCCTTCGAAGATGACCACGTCGTCGCGCAGTACACGGATCGGACGATTGCGGTGCACCAGACCCTCGGTGACCATGCAGCCGGCAACCGCGCCGAACTTCGGCGAACGGAACACGTCACGCACTTCGGCGATACCCAGGATGTTCTCGCGAACATCGCTGCCGAGCATACCGGTCAGGGCTTTCTTGACGTCTTCGATGATGTCGTAGATCACGTTGTAGTAACGCATGTCGAGGCCTTCGGACTCGACGATCTTGCGCGCACCAGCGTCAGCACGGACGTTGAAGCCGAACAGCACCGCGTTGGAGGCCAGCGCCAGGTTGGCATCAGACTCGGTGATACCACCGACGCCGCCGCCCACCACGCGAACCTGCACTTCGTCGTTACCCAGGCCGCTGAGCGAACCCTGCAGGGCTTCCAGCGAACCACGGACATCGGACTTGAGGACGATGTTGAGGGTCTTCTTCTCTTCCTGGCCCATGTTCTCGAAGATGTTTTCCAGCTTGCCAGCGTGGGCACGAGCCAGTTTCACTTCGCGGAACTTGCCCTGACGGAACAGAGCGACTTCGCGGGCCTTCTTCTCGTCGGCAACCACGGTCATCTCGTCGCCGGCGTCCGGGGTGCCATCGAGGCCGAGGATCTCGACCGGAATGGACGGACCAGCTTCCTTGATCGGCTTGCCGTTCTCGTCGAGCATCGCACGGACGCGGCCGTAGTTGACGCCGACCAGGACCATGTCGCCCTGACGCAGAGTACCGTCCTGGACCAGCACGGTGGCTACCGGGCCACGGCCCTTGTCCAGACGGGACTCGACCACCACGCCACGGCCCGGGGCCGACGGAGTAGCTTTGAGCTCAAGCACTTCAGCCTGCAGCAATACAGCTTCGAGCAGTTCGTCGACGCCGGTACCCAGCTTCGCCGAAACGTGAACGTACGGAGCATCGCCGCCCCACTCTTCCGGGATCACGTCCAGAGCGGCCAGGCCGTTCTTGATGTTGTCCGGATTGGCGTCGGGCTTGTCGATCTTGTTGACCGCGACCACGATCGGCACGCCAGCCGCTTTCGCGTGCTGCACGGCTTCCTGGGTCTGCGGCATCACGCCGTCGTCCGCTGCCACCACGAGGATGACGATGTCGGTCGCCTGGGCACCACGGGCACGCATCGCGGTGAACGCGGCGTGGCCGGGGGTGTCGAGGAAGGTGACCATGCCACGGTCGGTTTCCACGTGGTAGGCGCCGATGTGCTGGGTGATGCCGCCGGCTTCGCCAGCTGCAACCTTGGCACGACGGATGTAGTCGAGCAGCGAGGTCTTGCCGTGGTCGACGTGGCCCATGACGGTCACGACCGGCGCACGGGAAACAGCTTCACCTTCGAACTTCAGCGATGCCGCCAGTTGCTCTTCCAGGGCGTTCTCGCTGACCAGCTTGACCTTGTGGCCGAGTTCCTCGGCGATCAGCTGGGCGGTTTCCTGGTCGAGCACCTGGTTGATGGTCACCGGGGTGCCCATCTTGAACATGAACTTGACGACCTCGGCGCCCTTCACCGACATCTGGGCAGCCAGGTCGCCCACGGTGATGGTCTCGCCGATATTCACTTCACGCACAATCGGTCCTGTCGGGCTCTGGAACCCGTGCTGGTTACGCTTCTTCAGCTTGCCCTTGCCGCGGCCACCGCCACGACGGCCAAAGCTGTCGTCGTCGTCGCCACCACCGCTGCGCACGACGCGCGGTGCAGTGGTCTTTTCCTTTTCCTTGATCGACGGGCGATGCTGGGCATGCTTGCGATCACGGCGCTCGTCTTCTTCGTCACGCTTGGGCGCGCGGCGCACCTCTTCCTTCTTGCGGTCGTCCGCAGCAGGAGCGGCGGCGGCCGGTGCAGCCGGAGCAGGAGCAGCAGCGCGCGGCGCTTCGGCAGCAGCCGGAGCAGCAGCGGCAGGTGCGGAGTCAGCAGTCTGACGGGCAGCATCTGCCTGGCGACGGGCTTCCTCGGCAGCGGCGCGCTGACGAGCTTCTTCCTCGGCCTTCAGGCGCACAGCTTCTTCCGCGGCGCGCTGCTCATCCAGCTCGCGCTGGCGATCGGCTTCAAGCTCTTCCGGGCTGCGCTTGACGTAGGTTTTCTTCTTTCGAACCTCGACGCTGACGGTCTTGCTGCCAGCGACCCGGATGGTCGAAGTGGTCTTGCGTTGCAGAGTGATCTTGCGCGGCTCTTCCGCGCGCTCACCGTGGCTGCCCTTCAGGTGGGCCAGCAGCGCTTGCTTCTCGCTGTCGGTCACTACCTGCTCGGCGTCGTTATGGGGCAGACCCGCTTCGCGCATCTGCTGCAGCAGGCGCTCCACCGGCGTATCGACCGTCTTGGCCAGTTCTTTCACCGTGACTTGCGTCATGCACTTCTCTCCTCAGGCCGCGAATGCTTACTCGAACCAATGGGCCCGGGCGGCCATGATCAACTTGCCGGCACGCTCTTCGTCCATGCCGTCGATGTCGAGCAGGTCGTCAATAGACTGCTCGGCAAGATCTTCACGGGTAGTTACGCCACGCAACGCCAGGTCCACGGCCAGCTCTTTGGTCATACCATCGAGGCTGAGCAGGTCTTCGGCAGGTTGTGCGTCGGCAAGTTTTTCTTCAGTGGCGATGGCTTTGGTCAGCAGGCGATCCTTGGCACGCGAGCGCAGCTCGTTGACGATGTCCTCGTCGAAGCCGTCGATGCTGAGCATTTCTTCCATCGGTACGTAGGCGATCTCTTCCAGGGTGGTGAAACCTTCTTCCACCAGGACCTGTGCGAGTTCTTCATCGACATCCAGCTCGTCGACGAAGCGCTGCAGGATGTCGCCAGTTTCAGCCTGCTGTTTGGCCTGGATATCGGCCTCGGTCATCACGTTCAGGGTCCAGCCGGTGAGCTGGCTGGCCAGACGTACGTTCTGGCCACTACGACCAATGGCCTGAGCCAGGTTGTCTTCGGCAACGGCGATATCCATGGTGTGGGTATCTTCGTCGACGATGATCGCCGCCACTTCGGCCGGGGCCATGGCGTTGATCACGAACTGCGCAGGGTTGTCGTCCCACAGGACGATGTCCACACGCTCGCCGCCCAGTTCGCCGGAGACGGCCTGGACGCGGGAACCACGCATACCGATGCAGGCGCCCTGCGGGTCGATACGCTTGTCCTTGGAGCGAACGGCGATCTTGGCGCGCGAACCCGGGTCACGGGCGGCGGCCATCACGTCGATCAGTTGCTCGGCGATTTCCGGTACTTCGATGCGGAACAGCTCGATCAGCATTTCCGGCGCGGTACGCGACAGGATCAGCTGAGGGCCACGGTTCTCGCTGCGAATTTCCTTGAGCAGGGCACGCACACGGGTGCCAACGCGGAAGGTTTCACGCGGGATGATCTGGTCGCGGGCCAGCAGCGCTTCGGCGTTGTTGCCCAGATCGACGATCACGTTGTCACGGGTGACCTTCTTGACGGTGCCGGAGATGATCTCGTTGACCTTCTCGCGGT
Source organism: Pseudomonas sp. PVC-3-1 (assembly GCF_057444315.1). Taxonomy (NCBI): domain Bacteria; kingdom Pseudomonadati; phylum Pseudomonadota; class Gammaproteobacteria; order Pseudomonadales; family Pseudomonadaceae; genus Pseudomonas; species Pseudomonas sp. PVC-3-1. The sequence continues at coordinate 1,971,130 of NZ_CM172023.1, read as the reverse complement.
ACGCATCGACCACCTGCGCGCGCTCGGCTTCGCGGACCTTCTGCACGATGACCTGCTTGGCGGTCTGTGCGGCAATGCGGCCGAACTCGATGGATTCGATCTTCTCTTCGATGACCTCGCCGGCCTTCATGCCGGGGTGATCTTCCTGCACGTCTTCGACGGTCAGTTCCGATGCCGGATTGGAGTAGTCCTCGTCTTCGACGATGGTCCAGCGACGGAAGGTTTCGTAGTTGCCGTTGGCGCGGTTGATTTCCACGCGCAGGTCAACTTCGTCCTCGAAACGCTTTTTGGTCGCAGTCGCCAGGGCCAGCTCCAGCGCTTCGAAAATCACGCCAGGCGGTACACCCTTCTCGTTGGATACCGACTCAACAACCAGCAGTACTTCTTTGCTCATCGTACGCCTCGCCTTTCAATCCATTGGAATCCGCGCTCTGGCGGCTCACTCAAATCGGGGAATGATGTTGGCCTTGTCGATCGAGTCGACTGGCAGCAGGTATTCATGGTCGTCCACCAGGACCACCACATCCTGCTCCTCCACACCACGGAGAATGCCCTGGAAATTGCGCCGCCGTTCGAAGGGCGTGCGCAGCTTGATCTTCACCTGCTCGCCGACGTAACGGGCGAACTGGTCGAGCGTAAAGAGAGGACGATCCATGCCGGGCGACGACACCTCGAGGGTGTACTCGCCACTGATCGGGTCTTCCACGTCGAGGATGCCACTGACCTGACGACTGACGATTTCGCAGTCATCGATCAGGATGCCTTCCTGACGATCGATATAAACCCGGAGCAGGGAATGACGACCTTGGGAAATGAACTCCAGGCCCCAGCACTCATAGCCGAGCGCTTCTACTACAGGGGCCAACAAGGCCTGCAACTGTTCTAGCTTGCTCGACACCTGATCGCCTCGCGTATGCTGTAGAAACAAAAAATGGGCGAAACGCCCATCCCTTAAGGACCGCCTTGACCTGGCGGCGGACTGTCCAGCTAGCAAAAAGCCCCTGAAAAGGGGCTCTGCCAAACTGGTTGCGGGAGCTGGATTTGAACCAACGACCTTCGGGTTATGAGCCCGACGAGCTACCAGACTGCTCCATCCCGCGTCAAAGCTGGTGCGAAATTATACGGTTGAGCCCCTTGAAGGTCAACCGAAACTCCGAAACGACAAGACCCGCACTGCGGGCCTTTTCGTATATGGTACCGAGGAGGGGACTCGAACCCCTACAGCCTATGGCCACTACCACCTCAAGGTAGCGTGTCTACCAATTCCACCACCTCGGCAAAAACTCTTGCCTGCTTACTTCTGCTCAGGAGCCGCCGGAACGTCACCGTTACCGCCTGCAGGGGCTTGAGGTTGCCCTTGCGCGCCCGGCACATCACTAGCTGCCGGAGCTTGCTCCTGCTTCTGCTCCATCACTGCCGGATCAGGAAGCCCAGCGTGACGAATTATATCAGCTTTTTCTTTAGCAAAATACGCTAAACCTAAGCTAGTAATGAAAAAAATTGCGGCCAACACAGCGGTGAAGCGACTCAGGAAGGTAGCAGAACCCTGGCTACCGAAAACAGTACCCGAAGCGCCAGCACCAAACGACGCACCCGCGTCGGCACCCTTGCCTTGCTGAAGCAGGACCAGCACAACCAGACCCAGCGCCATCAGCAGGTGAATCACGATTACAACTGTTTCCAGCATCTTCAGTTTCCTGCGGCGCGACAGATCGCACCGAACTCATCTGCATTCAGGGAAGCCCCACCAATGAGCCCCCCATCGATATCCGGCATGCCGAAAAGCTCGACAGCGTTGGCGGCCTTGACACTACCGCCGTACAGGAGACGAAGGCCGCGAGCCACCTCTGCGTTTTCCGCCGAGATCTGCGCGCGAATCGCCGCATGTACTTCCTGGGCTTGCTCGGGAGAAGCAGTAAGCCCCGTCCCAATCGCCCACACCGGCTCGTAAGCCACAACGGCGCGGGAAAAAGCCCCGACACCCAGTTCTTCGATTACCGAGCCCAACTGGCGCCCGACAACCTCAAGAGTCTTGCCCGCCTCACGCTGCTCGCGGGTCTCGCCCACGCACAGGATTGGAACTAGGCCACACGACTGAGCCGCAGCAAACTTGCGACTGATCACACCATCGCTTTCACCCAGGATCAGGCGACGCTCGGAGTGACCGACCAGCACCAGGGAACAGCTCGCATCAGCCAGCTGGCTGGCTGCGATCTCACCCGTGAGGGCGCCCTGCATCGGCTCAACCGCGCAATTCTGCGCACCGACGGCAACCGCCTTTCCATTCAGACCTTGAACGACCTGATTGATGTACAGACAGGGCGGAAACACCGCCACATCGACACCCGTGGGAAGAGCCAGTTGACGCAGGCCTTTGATCAGCTCCGTTACGCTGGAGCGGGTACCGTGCATTTTCCAATTACCGGCCACCAAGGGTCGACGCATGCTGTACCTCGCTGAGCAAAGTGGGCGCAGATATTACTCGACGCTTTGGGAACTGACAAGAGAAATCAAGCACATACCTCTGTAACGACTTTTGCCAGCTGTTCGGCATAGGCGCGAACGCGAGCCTCTTCATCGCCCTCGACCATCACGCGCACCAACGGCTCGGTACCGGATTTGCGCAGCAGGACGCGACCGCGACCAGCCATTTCCTCAGTCACCTTGGCACAAGCCTCCTTCACCGCCGGATGCTCCAGCGGATCGATACCACCGCCCGCGAAGCGAACATTGATCAGCACCTGCGGGCATTTGCGAATACCCATGCGCGCCTCCGCCAGGTTCTGCCCGCGCGTCTTGAGCGCCATCAGCACCTGCAGGGCCGCGATGATTGCATCACCGGTAGTGGTGTGCTGGCAGCAGACCACGTGCCCCGAATTCTCGCCGCCCAACTGCCAGTTGCGCGATTGGAGCGCTGACATTACGTAGCGGTCGCCCACCTTGGCGCGAGCGAAGGGGATATGCAGGTCCTGCAGGGCAAGCTCGAGGCCCAGGTTGCTCATCAGCGTCCCGACCACACCGCCATGCAGCTTGCCGCGATCAAGCATGTCACGCGCAATGAGATAGAGAATCTCGTCACCATCGACGATGGTGCCAGTGTGATCGACCATCATCACCCGGTCGCCATCGCCGTCGAAGGCGATGCCGATATCGGCGTGATTGGCGAGCACGGACTCCTGCAGCGCCCCCATATGGGTTGAGCCGCACTTGTCGTTGATGTTCAGGCCATTGGGCTCGGCACCGATGACGAAGACTTCGGCACCCAGCTCGCGGAATACGTTGGGTGCGATCTTGTAGGTCGCGCCATGGGCGCAATCCAGGGCAATGCGCAGACCGGCGAAACTGGTGTTCGACGGCACACTGCTTTTGCAGAATTCGATGTAACGGCCAGCGGCGTCGTTGATGCGCGACACCTTGCCCAGGCGGGCAGACTCCACCACGGTCATCGGCGCATCGAGCAGCTCCTCGATGATCAGTTCGACCTCATCGGGCAGCTTGGTGCCCTGACCGGAGAAGAACTTGATGCCGTTGTCGTCATGCGGGTTGTGCGAAGCACTGATTACGATGCCGGCTTCGGCATGGAAGGTGCGGGTCAGGTATGCGATGCCCGGCGTCGGCATCGGCCCCAGCAGCATCACGTCAGCACCAGCGGCGGACAGGCCTGCTTCCAGTGCGGATTCGAACATGTAGCCGGAAATCCGCGTGTCCTTGCCCACCAGCACACGGCACTTGCCCTGCTGACGGAAGGCCATGCCCACGGCCCAGCCCAACTTGAGCACGAACTCCGGCGTGATCGGCGGCGTGCCGACGCGGCCGCGAATTCCATCGGTACCAAAATACTTCCTGCTCATGCGGGCATCCCCTCTTCCTTTGCACTTTCCACTGCGTGAATCATTCGAACCACGTCCACCGTCTCGGCGACATCATGAACGCGGATAATACTGGCTCCCTTGGTTACCGCGAGAGCGGCCAGCGCGAGACTGCCATACAGGCGCTCTCCTACTTCGCGACCCAGCGCGCGGCCGATCATGCTCTTGCGCGAGACACCGACCAGCAACGGGCAACCCATTTCCATCAACCTGTCCATCTGGCGGAACAGGTTGAGGTTGTGGCTCTGAGTCTTGGCGAAGCCGAAGCCAGGATCGATGACGATCCGCTCCCGAGCAATACCGACGGCTTCGCAGACGGCAATACGCTCCTCGAGGAAACCTCGGACTTCCTGAAGAATGTCTGGATAGCGTGGATCATCCTGCATGTTCCCGGGCTCCCCGCGCATGTGCATCAGACACACCGGAAGCCCGGTATCAAACGCAGCATCCAGGGCGCCATCGCGCTGCAGTGAACGCACATCATTGATCAGGCCAGCCCCGAGGCGCGCAGTTTCACGCATCACTGCGGGAGTGGAGGTGTCCACGGAGATAACCACATCCAGCTCGCGCGCGATGGCCTCGACCACTGGCGCCACGCGCTCCAACTCTTCGGTCGGCGAGACCACGCGCGCACCGGGACGCGTCGACTCACCGCCGATATCGATCAGCGTGGCGCCGGCCGCGACCATCTGCGCCGCATGGCGCAACGCCGCATCGTGCTGGTTGAAACGCCCACCGTCGGAGAAGGAATCGGGGGTGACATTGAGGATGCCCATGACGTGCGGGCGGCTTAAATCAAGAACCCGGTTGCCGCAAGGCAACCGGGTCGGGTGGTACAACGAACTCATTCAGTGCTCTCAGTGTTCGCCGGCGGGCCCGCCAATCGGATTTTCCTGGCGACCTTCGTCGCGCGGCGAGGCAGCATTGCCGGAGGAACCGGAGTTGCCGCCCTGCCAGTCGCGCGGCTCGCGCGGCTCGCGGCCGGCCATGATGTCGTCGATCTGGTCGGCATCGATGGTTTCGTACTTCATCAGCGCGTCAGCCATCATGTCGAGCTTGTCACGATTCTCTTCCAGCAGGCGCTTGGCGGTGCCGTAGCAGTCGTCGATGATGCGGCGCACTTCCTGGTCGATCAGCTTGGCAGTCTCGCCGGAGATATTGGAGTGCTGACCACCAGCACTACGACCGAGGAAGACCTCGCCCTCCTCTTCCGCGTACATCAGCGGGCCGAGTTTTTCCGACAGACCCCACTTGGTCACCATGTTCCGTGCCAGCTGGGTAGCACGCATGATGTCGTTGGAGGCGCCAGTGGTAACACCTTCGAAGCCCAGGGTCATCTCTTCGGCGATACGGCCACCGAACAGCGAGCAGATCTGGCTTTCCAGGGCGCGCTTGGACAGGCTGTAACGATCCTCTTCCGGCAGGAACATGGTCACGCCCAAGGCGCGACCGCGCGGAATGATGGATACCTTGTAGACCGGGTCGTGCTCCGGAACCAGACGGCCGACGATGGCGTGGCCGGCTTCGTGGAACGCGGTGTTCTTCTTCTCCTTCTCGGACATGACCATGGTCTTGCGCTCTGCGCCCATCATGATCTTGTCCTTGGCCAGTTCGAACTCACGCATGTCCACGATGCGCTTGTTGGAACGAGCGGCGAACAGCGAAGCCTCGTTGACCAGGTTGGCCAGGTCTGCACCGGAGAAGCCCGGGGTACCGCGCGCGATCACGGCCGGATCGACGTTGTCGCCCAGCGGGACCTTGCGCATGTGCACTTTCAGGATCTGTTCGCGACCACGAATGTCCGGCAGGCCAACCACTACCTGGCGGTCGAAGCGGCCCGGGCGCAGCAGCGCGGGGTCGAGCACGTCCGGACGGTTGGTCGCAGCGATGACGATGATGCCGTCATTCATCTCGAAACCGTCCATCTCCACCAGCAACTGGTTGAGGGTCTGCTCGCGCTCGTCGTGACCGCCGCCCAGACCGGCGCCACGATGGCGGCCGACGGCGTCGATCTCGTCGATGAAGATGATGCAGGGTGCGTGCTTCTTGGCCTGGTCGAACATGTCGCGAACGCGCGAGGCGCCCACGCCGACGAACATTTCCACGAAGTCCGAACCGGAAATGGTGAAGAACGGCACCTTGGCTTCGCCAGCGATTGCCTTGGCAAGCAGGGTCTTACCGGTACCGGGCGGGCCGACCATCAGCACGCCGCGCGGGATACGACCGCCCAGGCGCTGGAACTTGCCCGGATCGCGGAGGAATTCCACCAGTTCGCTGACTTCTTCCTTGGCCTCGTCGCAACCGGCAACGTCGGCAAAGGTGGTCTTCACCTGGTCTTCCGACAGCAGGCGCGCCTTGCTTTTGCCGAAGCTCATCGGGCCACCGCGGCCACCGCCGCCACCCTGCATCTGGCGCATGAAGAACATGAAGACGGCGATGATCACCAGAATCGGGAAGCTCGCCACCAGCAACTGGGTCCAGATGCTCTGCTGTTCCGGCTGCTTGCCTTCGACGACCACGTTGTTATTGACCAGGTCGCCGATCAGGCCGTTGTCCTGGATCGCCGGGCGGATGGTCTTGAAGGTGTCACCATCCTGGCGCTTGCCAGTGATGACATAGCCGTCGACGGTTACGCGCTCGACCTTGCCGTCCTTCACCTGCTGGATGAAGTCGGAATAGTTGAGCGTCTGCGGCTCGCTCGGGCTGGAGAAGTTGTTCATCACGGTGACGAGTACCGCCGCGATGATCAGCCACAGAATCAGGTTCTTTGCCATGTCGTTCAATTGACTACCCTCTGAAGCCGGCTCCGCCCTGGAAACCGCTTCTCACGACGGCCAGACTCCTTCCGGCCAAAATTACTACACAACGCCCGCCGCCAGGCAGGCGCCGTCTGTAACCCTTTATGAACCCCGGCTTTCACCGGTACAAGCAAAACCTGCAAGGCATAGACCAAAAGCCGGCCCAATCATTCCAGTCTAGGCGCCGCGAAAGCCCCGTGCGAGCAGATACTGCTCGCGGGAACGGTCGCGGGAGGACAGCGGCTTGCGCATCTGCACCTTCTCGAAGTTCTCGCGAACCATCTTGTGGTAAGCGTCAAAACCTTCGCCCTGGAAAATCTTGATCAGGAAATCGCCGCCCGGACGCAGCACACGGGTGCACAGGTCCAGGGCCAGCTCGCAGAGGAACATCGCACGGGGCATGTCCACGGCGGGCAATCCACTCATATTGGGGGCCATATCGGAAATCACAAGGTCTACCGGATTTTCTCCGATGGCCTCGAGCAACTGGGCGAAGACTTCGTCTTCGGTGAAGTCGCCCTGAATGAAGGTGACGTCCGGGATACTGTCCATCGGCAGGATGTCCGAGGCGATCAGGGTACCCTTGTCACCGATCACCCGACTGGTGACCTGCGACCAGCCGCCTGGGGCGGCGCCGAGGTCGACCACAGTCATGCCCGGACGCAGGATGCGATCCTTCTCCTGGATTTCCAGCAGTTTGTAGCTGGCGCGCGAGCGGTAGCCGTCGCGCTGTGCCATCTTCACGTAAGGATCGTCGAAATGTTCTTTCAGCCAGCGATGGCTAGTCTTGGAACGGGCCACGTATTACCTCGTCTGAGCGGCATCCCGGTACAACCGAAACTCGGGTAGAATATCCGCCTTTTTTCCCAGGGGTCAGATTATGGCGCTCTCTCAGGAGCAGAAAAAGCAGTTCAAATCTATCGGGCATCACCTGAAACCCGTATTGACCGTTGCTGAAAACGGTCTTTCGGAAGGTGTGATGGCCGAGCTTGAGCGCGCGCTCAACGATCATGAACTGATCAAGGTGCAATTCCGCATCACCGAACGCGACGACCGTCGTGCGCTGATCGACGAGCTCTGCCAGAACGGCAGCTGCGAACTGGTTCAGTCCATCGGCAAGATGGCACTGATCTATCGCCGCAATCCCAAGCCGAACAAGAACCTGTCGAATATCAGCCGCTTCAGCGGTCTCTGACAGTCAAGACCGGCAACGCGGAGCCGGCAAGGCTCCGCCGCGTCAGCTCCGTTCGTCTCGCCCCGGCGCCGGCTGCAGCACCAGCAGCAATCCGCATAGCGCTACCACCAGGTAATTGAACAGCAGCCAGCGCTGAGCGTCCGGCGCTACCTGGCGGACCATGAAATAAGCCACCGCCATCACCAGCACGGTGAGCAGCAACTGCCCCCGCGCTTCACGGGCAAAGGCAGCGAATCCGCGCGCCTGCCAGAGCACCAGGGACTGGAGCAGCACGCAGAATCCGGCAAAACCCAGCAGTAGCGGCTTCAGCGCATCGGAAACCGCCTCCACCAGGAGCGGCGCCAGGCCGATCTTGTCCAGCGCCGGCAACACCACGAACTGCAGCAACCAGAGGCCGCCGACCCAGAATGTCTGGGCCAGCAGCCAACTGATGGTGCCTGCGTTCAGGGATTGCCGATCAGGCGTGGCGGACTTCAACGATCTCGTACTCGACGTCGCCACCCGGGGTCTTCACCAGAACAGCGTCGCCTTCGGTCTTGCCGATCAGCGCACGGGCGATCGGCGAGTTGACCGAGATCTTGCTGTTCTTGATGTCCGCCTCGTCGTCGCCGACGATCTGGTAGGTCACCGTCTCGTCGGTCTCGACGTTGGCGATGTCCACAGTAGTACCGAAGATCACCTTGCCGCTGTGCGGAATGGTGGTCACGTCGATGATCTGCGCGTTGGACAGCTTGGCCTCGATGTCGCGGATGCGAGCTTCGGACATGCCCTGCTGTTCACGAGCAGCGTGGTACTCGGCGTTTTCCTTCAGATCGCCCAGCTCACGCGCTTCGGCAATGGCCTGGGTGATCTGCGGGCGCAGAACGGTCTTCAGGTGTTTCAGTTCTTCTTCCAGGGCGCGAGCGCCCTGGACGGTCATTGGAAATTTGCTCATGCGTTGATTCCTGCATGGAGATCCTGCAGACGGCGAACGGTCTTCTCGGGACCGAACTTGAGCGCCTCACAGATCGCCTGACCCGCCGCGATGGTGGTGGTGCAGTAGATCTTGTGCTGCAGGGCGTTTCGACGGATGGAGTACGAGTCAGCGATGGACTGGCGACCCTCGGTGGTGTTGATGATCAGGGTGACTTCGTCATTCTTGATCATGTCGACCACGTGAGGACGACCCTCGGTCACCTTGTTCACACGACGCACCGGCAGGCCGGCAGCCTCGATCACCTTGGCGGTGCCGGCAGTGGCAACCACTTCGAAGCCCAGCGCGACCAGATCGCGGGCGACCTGGACGGCTTGCGGCTTGTCGTCCTCGCGGACGCTGATGAAGGCGCAACCGGCGTTCGGCAGGATTTCGCTGGCGCCCAACTGGGCCTTGGCGAATGCCTCACCGAAGCTGTCACCGACACCCATCACCTCGCCAGTGGACTTCATCTCTGGGCCGAGGATCGGGTCGACGCCGGGGAACTTGGCGAACGGGAACACCGCTTCCTTGACGCTATAGTACGGCGGGATCACCTCCTGGGTGAAGCCGACTTCGGCCAGGGACTTGCCAGCCATGACGCGGGCCGCCACTTTCGCCAGCGACTCGCCGATGCACTTGGAGACGAACGGTACGGTACGGGACGCGCGCGGGTTCACCTCGATCACGTAGATGTCTTCACCCTGAACGGCCATCTGCACGTTCATCAGGCCGACCACGCCGAGCTCCAGGGCCATCTTCTTGACCTGCTCGCGGATCTCGTCCTGGATGTGCTGCGGCAGCGAGTAAGGCGGCAGCGAGCAGGCGGAGTCACCGGAGTGCACGCCAGCCTGTTCGATGTGCTGCATGATCGCGCCGATCACCACGGTCTCGCCGTCGCACACCGCATCGATGTCGACTTCGATGGCGCAGTTCAGGAAGCGGTCCAGCAGCACCGGGCTGTCGTTGGAAACCTTCACGGCTTCGCGCATGTAGCGCTTGAGCTCTTCTTCCTGGTAGACGATTTCCATCGCACGGCCGCCCAGTACATAGGACGGGCGAACCACCATCGGGTAGCCGATGTTCTTCGACAGCTCCAGAGCCTGGTCTTCACTGCGCGCGGTGGCGTTGGCCGGCTGGCGCAGGTTCAGGCGCTGGACCATCTGCTGGAAGCGCTCGCGGTCTTCGGCGCGGTCGATGGCGTCCGGGCTGGTGCCGATGATCGGCACGCCGGCTTCTTCCAGGGCACGGCAGAGTTTCAGCGGAGTCTGGCCGCCGTACTGCACGATGACGCCCTTGGGCTGCTCGACGCGGACGATTTCCAGCACGTCTTCCAGGGTTACCGGCTCGAAGTACAGGCGGTCGGACGTGTCGTAGTCGGTGGAGACGGTCTCCGGGTTGCAGTTGACCATGATGGTCTCGTAACCGTCTTCACGCATGGCCAGCGCGGCATGTACGCAGCAGTAGTCGAACTCGATGCCCTGGCCGATACGGTTCGGACCGCCGCCCAGGATCATGATCTTGTCGCGAGTCGACGGATTGGCTTCGCACTCTTCCTCGTAGGTCGAGTACATGTAGGCGGTGTCGGTGGCGAACTCTGCGGCGCAGGTGTCGACGCGCTTGTAGACCGGCAGCACCTTGAGCTTGTGGCGATGATTGCGCAGGTTCTTCTCGGTCACACCCAGCAGGGTGGCCAGGCGGGCATCGGAGAAGCCCTTGCGCTTGAGCTTGAGCATCAGGTCACGATCGATCGCGGACAGACCCAGGGTCTTGACGCGCTCTTCGTCCTTGATCAGGTCTTCGATCTGCACCAGGAACCACTCGTCAATGCGGGTCAGGTCAAAGACTTCGGCGATGCTCTTGCCGGCGCGGAAGGCGTCGGCGACGTACCAGATGCGGTCGGCATTGGGCACGGTCAGTTCGCGCTTGAGGATGCTCTCGGCTTCCGGGTTGCTCAGGTCGAGCTTGGGATCGAAACCGGTGGCGCCGACTTCCAGGCCGCGCAGGGCTTTCTGCACGGACTCCTGGAAGGTACGGCCGATGGCCATGACTTCACCCACGGATTTCATCTGGGTGGTCAGGCGGGCGTCGGCTTTCGGGAATTTCTCGAAGGCGAAACGCGGGATCTTGGTGACGACGTAGTCGATCGCCGGCTCGAAGGACGCCGGGGTACGGCCGCCGGTGATGTCGTTCTGCAGTTCGTCGAGGGTATAGCCGACGGCCAGCTTGGCGGCGATCTTGGCGATCGGGAAGCCGGTGGCCTTGGAAGCCAGCGCCGAGGAGCGCGATACACGCGGGTTCATCTCGATCACGACCATGCGACCGGTGTTCGGGCAGATGCCGAACTGCACGTTGGAACCGCCGGTTTCCACGCCGATCTCACGCAGCACCGCCAGCGAGGCGTTGCGCATGATCTGGTATTCCTTGTCGGTCAGGGTCTGCGCCGGCGCTACGGTGATCGAGTCACCGGTGTGCACGCCCATCGGGTCGAAGTTCTCGATGGCGCAGACGATGATGCAGTTGTCCTTCTTGTCGCGGACAACCTCCATCTCGTATTCCTTCCAGCCGATCAGCGATTCGTCGATCAGCAGCTCGTTGGTCGGCGACAGGTCCAGGCCACGGGTGCAGATTTCTTCGAATTCTTCGCGGTTGTAGGCGATGCCGCCGCCGGTGCCACCCATGGTGAAGGACGGACGGATGATGCACGGGAAGTTGACCTTCTCCAGTACGCCGTAGGCTTCTTCCATGGTGTGCGCGATGCCCGAGCGCGGGCAGGCCAGGCCGATGTCGCGCATGGCCTTGTCAAAGCGCGAACGATCTTCGGCCTTGTCGATGGTGTCGGCGTTGGCGCCGATCATTTCCACGCCGAACTGCTCGAGCACGCCGTGGCGCTCCAGATCCAGGGCGCAGTTCAGAGCGGTCTGGCCACCCATGGTCGGCAGCAGCGCGTCAGGGCGCTCCTTCTCGATGATCTTGGCGACGGTCTGCCACTTGATCGGCTCGATGTAGGTGGCATCGGCCATGGCCGGGTCGGTCATGATGGTGGCCGGGTTGGAGTTCACCAGGATGACACGGAAGCCTTCTTCCTTCAGGGCCTTGCAGGCCTGCGCGCCGGAGTAGTCGAACTCACAGGCCTGGCCGATGACGATCGGGCCGGCGCCGAGGATCAGGATGCTCTTGATGTCTGTACGCTTGGGCATGGGACTCTCGTTGCAATATTCAGGAAAGGGTTGCGCTGGCCAGCTTCACGCCAAAGCCGACGAACAGGGCGCCGACGCCACTCGAGGCGCCGGCAGCCAGCCGTTGCCGCCGACGGAACCAGGCCGCCAGACGCACACCGGAGAAAATCAGGAAGCTCAGGTACAGGGCGCTGATGATCTCGAGGATCGTGCCCAGTACCAGGAACGACAGGCCGGGGTAGGCGTAGCCCGGGTCGACGAACTGAATGAAGAAGGAGATGAAGAAGAGGATCGCCTTGGGATTGGACAGGCTCAGCAGCAGCGCCTTGCGGAACGGCTGGTTGACGTCCACTTCCTTCGCCGGTGCGGCGGCCGCTTCCAGCGGGTGGCGCAGCTTCTGCCAGCCACCGCGGAGCATGCCTAACCCTAAATAGAACAGGTACGCGGCGCCGACATACTTCAGTCCCAGGAACAGCATCGGCTCGGCCTTGAGGACCGAGGCGATACCCAGTGCCGACAGGAACATCAGGATCGCATCACCGAGGAACACCGCGCTCGCCGCCCGATAGCCCGAAGCCACGCCGCGCTGGGCGGCGGTGGCAAGGACGAACAGCGAGTTCGGCCCCGGCAGCAGGACGATGAACAATGTACCCAGGACGTAGGTCCAGAGGTCGGTGATTCCCAGGGTCGGCATCATCTTCTTTCCCTCTTCGGGCTCAGTCTCAGCGGCGCTAGGCCATCGCCGCGATGAAGCGGTCGAACAGCGGAGCCACGTCGTGCGGGCCAGGGCTGGCTTCCGGGTGACCCTGGAAGCTGAAGGCCACTTTGTCGGTGCGCTCGACGCCCTGCAGGGTGCCGTCAAACAGCGACTTGTGGGTAGCGCGCAGGTTGGCCGGCATGCTCGCCTCGTCCACGGCGAAACCGTGGTTCTGGCTGGTGATCATCACCACGCCGGAATCCAGGTCCTGCACCGGGTGGTTGGCGCCATGGTGGCCGTGGCCCATCTTCACAGTCTTGGCGCCGGAAGCCAGAGCCAGCAGTTGGTGCCCCAGGCAGATGCCGAAGATCGGCGTCTCGGTGTCGAGGAACTCGCGGATGGCCTGGATGGCGTAGTCGCACGGCTCGGGGTCGCCTGGGCCGTTGGAGAGGAAGATGCCGTCCGGGTTCAGGGCGAGCACTTCGCTGGCCGGTGTCTGCGCCGGCACGACGGTCAGGCGGCAACCACGGGCGACCAGCATGCGCAGGATGTTCAGCTTCACGCCGAAGTCATAGGCGACTACATGGTACGGCAGGTCAGCGGCGGCGATTTCCGGATGGCTGTCGGTTTCCAGGTTCCAGACGCTGGAGCGCCACTCGTACTTCTCGGTGGAGGACACGACTTTAGCCAAGTCCATGCCTTTCAGGCCCGGGAAGCCGCGCGCCAGTTCGAGAGCTTTTTCCTCGGTGGCGTCGTCGCCAGCCAGGATGCAGCCGTTCTGCGAACCCTTTTCGCGCAGGATGCGAGTCAGGCGACGGGTGTCGATGCCAGCGATGGCAACGGTGCCGTTCTCTTTCAGGTAGTCCGGCAGGGACTGCTTGTCGCGCCAGCTGCTGGACAGCAGCGGCAGGTCACGAATGATCAGGCCGGCGGCCCAGACCTTGTTCGACTCGGCATCTTCCGGCGTGGTGCCGGTGTTGCCGATGTGCGGGTAGGTCAGGGTGACGATCTGTTGGGCGTAGGAAGGATCGGTAAGGATTTCCTGGTAGCCGGTCATGGCGGTGTTGAACACCACCTCTCCGACGGTCTGGCCGTCGGCGCCGATGGCTTCACCGCGAAAAACGCTGCCGTCGGCAAGTGCAAGTATGGCTGGCTTAGTCAAGAAGACCTCCCGTAGTTCAAGCCTGGCTGGGCGTGCGCAGATTGTAAAAAAGCGGGATGACATCAGAAGAAGTCATCCCGCTTTTTATGTGATTCATGCTGCGCTGCTTTTAGTGGACACACTAAAGCTGTAGTTTACAGAAATGCGACATCATGGTCCACCTTTTGCACGACGTATGGCCATACCACTCAGCGAAGGCCGAGCACGTCCTGCATGTCGTACAGGCCGTTGGCCTGCCCTTCCAGCCACTGTGCCGCACGCACGGCACCGCGAGCGAAGGTCATGCGGCTCGAGGCCTTGTGAGTGATCTCCACGCGCTCGCCATCAGCAGCGAACAACACAGTGTGATCGCCCACTACATCGCCAGCACGCACGGTGGCGAAGCCGATGGTCTCGCGCGGACGGGCGCCGGTCTGGCCTTCACGACCGTACACAGCCACTTTCTCCAGATCACGACCCAGCGCATTGGCCACCACTTCACCCATGCGTAGCGCGGTGCCGGACGGCGCGTCGACCTTGTGGCGGTGGTGCGCCTCGAGGATCTCGATATCCACGTCGTCACCCAGAACGCGGGCAGCGGTGTCGAGCAGCTTCAGGCAGAGGTTCACGCCGACGCTGTAGTTGGCCGCGAAGACGATCGGAATATCCTTCGCCGCTTCGTTCAGCAGTTCCTTCTCCGCCGCGGAGAAGCCGGTGGTGCCAATAACCATGGCCTTGCCGGCCTTACGGCAGACTTCCAGGTTCTTCAGGGTCACGGTCGGGTGGGTGAAGTCGATCAGCACGTCGAACTCGTCGACCACCTTGGCCAGGTCGCCCGACAGCGGCACGCCGATACGACCCAGGCCGGCCAGTTCGCCCGCGTCAGCGCCCACCAGCGTGCTGTCCGGGCGGTCGACCGCCGCCGTCAGGCCTGCGCTGCCATTGGTCTGCTGGACAGCTTCAATCAGGGTCTTGCCCATGCGCCCGGCGGCGCCCATTACGGCTATACGTCGCATATAAAACAGCTCCCAGCTAAAAAAGCCCCGGACGACTCGCATCGCCGGGGCCCTGCATCATAGATCGTCGAAGAAGCGCTTCATGCCCTCGAACCAGCCACTGGCCTTGGGCGAATTGGAAGAGTTGCCCTGCAGGGTACCGCGGAACTCTTCAAGGAGTTCGCGTTGACGCTTGTCCAGTTGCACGGGCGTCTCCACGACCACGCGACACATCAGGTCGCCAGCACCGCCGCCGCGCACCGGGGCAACGCCCTTGCCGCGCAGGCGGAACAGCTTGCCGGTCTGGGTACCCTCGGGAATCTTCAGCTTCACGCGGCCATCCAGGGTCGGCACTTCCAGCTCGCCACCCAGGGCGGCATCGGCGAAGCTGATCGGTACCTCGCAGTACAGGTGCTTGCCGTCGCGCTGGAAGATATCGTGCTCGCGCACGTTCACCACTACGTAAAGGTCGCCCGCCGGGCCACCATGGGCGCCGGCCTCGCCTTCGCCGGTCAGACGGATGCGGTCACCAGTATCGACGCCGGCCGGCACTTTCACCGACAGGGTCTTGTGCTCTTCCACCCGGCCCTGGCCATGGCAGGAACCACAGGGGTCGGTGATCATCTTGCCGCTGCCATGGCAACGCGGGCAGGTCTGCTGCACCGAGAAGAAGCCCTGCTGCATGCGCACCTGGCCGATACCACCGCAAGTGGTACAGGTGACCGGCGTGGTGCCGGGCTTGGCGCCGCTGCCGCTGCAGGTCTTGCAGCCGACCAGGGTGGGAACGCGAATGGTCACGGTGGTGCCGCGAACTGCGTCTTCCAGGTCGAGATCGAGGGTGTAGCGCAGGTCCGCGCCACGGGCCGGGCCGCCACGGGAACCGCCGCGACCGCCGCCGCCACCGAAGAAATCACTGAAGACATCGCCGAAGATGTCCGAGAAGCTCGCGCCGCCGAAGCCGGCACCGCCGCCACCCATCTGCGGGTCGACGCCGGCATGGCCGTACTGGTCGTAGGCCGCGCGCTTGCTGGCGTCGGACAGGACCTCGTACGCCTCGTTGGCCTCCTTGAATTTATCCTCGGCCTCCTTGTCGCCGGGATTGCGGTCCGGGTGGAACTTCATGGCGAGCCGGCGATAGGCCTTCTTCAGGTCCGCTTCGCTGGCGCCGCGCTCGACACCCAGTACCTCGTAAAAATCACGTTTGGCCATAACTTTCCTGCACTCTAAAAACCGTTCCCCCAGACACGCCAACGCGGGAGCAAGCCCCCGCGTGACGTTTCATGCGCACCGACACGCTGGTCGGTGCGCCGGAGCGGAAGCAAGCACGCGGCTTACTTGTTCTCCTTGACCTCTTCGAACTCGGCGTCGACGACATCGTCGCCAGCCTTGTCGTCAGCGGCCTCGCCCTGAGCGGCAGCACCCGGCTGCGGCTGTTCGGCGTACATCTTCTGCGCCAGCGGGGTGGACGCCTGGGACAGCGCGTTCATCTTCGCTTCGATCTCGGCCTTGTCGTCGCCTTTCACGGCAACTTCCAGCTCGCCGAGAGCTTTCTCGATGGCAGCCTTCTCCTCGGCAGTGGCCTTGTCGCCAGCCTCGGTGACCATCTTGCGAGTGGCGTGAACCAGCGCGTCGCCCTGGTTGCGGGCTGCGGCCAACTCCTCGAACTTGCGGTCTTCCTCGGCATTCGCTTCGGCGTCGCGGACCATCTGCTGGATCTCGTCCTCGGACAGACCGGAAGAGGCCTTGATCACGATGGACTGCTGCTTGCCGGTGGCCTTGTCCTTGGCGCCCACATGCAGGATGCCGTTGGCGTCGATGTCGAAGGTCACTTCGATCTGCGGCACACCGCGCGGAGCCGGCGGGATGTCGGCCAGGTCGAACTTGCCCAGCGACTTGTTCTGGCCGGCTTGCTTGCGCTCGCCCTGCAGAACGTGGATGGTCACGGCGCCCTGGTTGTCATCGGCAGTGGAGAACACCTGCGACTTCTTGGTCGGGATGGTGGTGTTCTTGTCGATCAGCGCGGTCATCACGCCACCGAGGGTTTCGATACCCAGGGTCAGCGGGGTGACGTCGAGCAGCAGCACGTCCTTCACGTCGCCGGCCAGTACGGCGCCCTGGATGGCAGCACCCATGGCAACGGCTTCGTCCGGGTTGACGTCCTTGCGCGCTTCCTTGCCGAAGAACTCGGCAACGGTCTTCTGCACCAGCGGCATGCGGGTCTGGCCGCCGACCAGGATCACTTCGTCGATCTTCGACACGTCCAGGCCTGCGTCCTTGAGCGCAACGCGGCACGGCTCGATGGTACGGGTGACCAGGTCTTCCACCAGGGATTCCAGCTTGGCGCGGGAAACCTTGACGTTCAGGTGTTTCGGGCCGGAGGCGTCAGCAGTGACGTACGGCAGGTTGACGTCGGTCTGCTGGGTCGAGGACAGCTCGATCTTGGCTTTTTCGGCCGCTTCCTTCAGGCGCTGCATGGCCAGCGGGTCGCCCTTGAGGTCCATGCCGGATTCTTTCTTGAATTCCTCGACGAGGTAATCGATCAGGCGCAGGTCGAAGTCTTCACCACCCAGGAAGGTGTCGCCGTTGGTGGCCAGTACTTCGAACTGGTGCTCGCCATCGACTTCTGCGATCTCGATCACGGAAACGTCGAAGGTACCGCCGCCCAGGTCATACACGATGATGGTGTGGTCGCCCTTGGCCTTGTCCAGGCCGTAGGCCAGCGCGGCCGCGGTCGGTTCGTTGATGATGCGCTTGACGTCCAGACCGGCGATACGGCCGGCGTCCTTGGTGGCTTGACGCTGGCTGTCGTTGAAGTAGGCCGGAACGGTGATGACCGCTTCGGTGACCGGCTCGCCCAGGTAATCCTCGGCGGTCTTCTTCATCTTTTTCAGGACTTCAGCGGAGACCTGCGGCGGAGCCATCTTCTGACCCTTGGCCTCGACCCAGGCGTCGCCATTGTCAGCCTTGACGATCTTGTACGGCACCATCTTGATGTCTTTCTGTACGACGTCTTCTTCGAAGCGACGGCCAATCAGGCGCTTCACGGCGTACAGGGTGTTGGTCGGGTTGGTCACGGCCTGGCGCTTGGCCGGCTGACCTACCAGGATTTCGCCGTCGTTGGCGTAGCCGATGATCGACGGGGTGGTACGAGCGCCTTCGGCGTTCTCGATGACCTTGACGTTACCGTTCTCCAGGATGGACACACAGGAGTTGGTGGTCCCCAGGTCGATACCAATGATTTTGCCCATATTTCACTCTCCAGAAATTAGATTCCGCGCTGACCCTGTTGCGGGTCTTTGGCTCGGTTGATTACCCAGATGGGGACCGGGTGGTGGATTTCAAGCCTTCTCGTCGATCGAAGGCGGAGTTTGTTCAGGTGCCTTGCTGACCACGACCATGGCCGGACGCAGCAGGCGACCGTTGAGCAGGTAACCCTTCTGGAACACCTTGACCACGCTACCCGGCTCGAGACGGATGCTCTCTTCCATGGCCATGGCCTGGTGGTGTTCGGGGTTGAACGGCTCGCCGTGCGGGTCGACCGGCTCGAGGTTGTAGCGCGCCAGCGTGTCGTGGAACATCTTCAGCGTCAGCTCGATGCCTTCGCGCATCGGCTTGATTGCTTCGTCTTCCGGGTTCGACATCTCCAGCGCGCGCTCGAGGGTATCGACGATCGGCAGCAGGTCGCCGGCGAATTTCTCCAGGGCGAACTTGTGCGCCTTCTCCACGTCCTGCTCGGCACGGCGGCGGACGTTCTGCAATTCAGCGACGGCACGCAGGCTTTGATCCTTCGCCGCGGCGACCTGTTCTTCCAGCTCCAGCACGCGGGCGTTCAGGTCCCCGGTAGCGCCGGTTTCCGGCTGCTCGTTGAACTGGGAATCCTGAGTCTGTTGTTCGTCAGACATGCCACTCTCCTAAAAAAGAAAATAAGCCTTTGAAAACAAAGCGAACCCAATGGTCCGCGGCTCTGCCGACTATATGGGGCGCCTTTTTTTGACTTCAAGGGCGGCAAGCTCAAGGCACCCACATCAAGCACCCCACAGACGACGAAGGAGAATTGCCAGCGGCCGAAAATACTGTATAAATAACCAGACATTTCTACGGAGCCGCCGCCCATGCTGGTTCACCTGTCTGTGCACAACTACGCCATCGTCGAGCACCTCGATCTCGAGCTCGCCGCCGGCATGACCGTGATCACCGGCGAGACGGGCGCCGGCAAGTCGATCATGCTCGACGCCCTCGGCCTCGCCCTCGGTGACCGCGCCGACAGCGGCGTGGTGCGCCCCGGCTCCGACAAGGCAGACATTCTCGCCAGCTTCGATGTCAGTGCGATTGCCGAAGCCCGCGACTGGCTCGCCGAGCGCGACCTGGAGCAGGACGGGCCGTGCATCCTGCGCCGAGTGATCACCGCCGAAGGCCGTTCGCGCGCCTACATCAACGGCTCACCCTGCCCGCTGGGCGACCTCAAGCACCTGGGCGAGTTGCTGATCGATATCCACAGCCAGCATGAGCATCAGTCGCTGCTCAAGGCCGATACCCACCGCCGCCTGCTCGACGAGTACGCCGGCAGTCAGGACCTGGCGCGCCAGGTGCATCTTGCCGCGCAGCGCTGGAAGCAGACCCGCCAGGAGCTGGACCGCCTGTCGCGCAACGGCGAAGAGCAGCGCGCCCGCCACCAGTTGCTCAGTTATCAGCTGGAAGAGCTGGAAAACCTCGGCCTGGGCGACAACGAACTGGAGTCACTGGAGGCCGAGCACAAGACTCAGAGCAATGCCGGCAGCCTGATCGCCGCCTGCCGCCAAGTAGTCGAACTGTGCAGCGAGAGCGATGCCGGCAACGTGCTGTCGACGCTGACCTCCAGCCTCAACCGCCTCACCGCTTTCCAGAGCCAGCCCGCCGCGCTGGGCGAAGCGGTGAACCTGCTGTCCAGCGCGCAAATCCAGGTGGAAGAGGCCATCGGCGAACTGAACCGCTTCGTCGACCACTTCGACGCCGACCCCCTGCGCCTTCAGCAACTGGAAGAGCGGATGGACACCATCTATAGCCTCGCGCGCAAACACCGCGTCCAGCCCCATGAACTACAGGATTTGCAGCAGCGTCTGCTGGACGAACTCGAAGCGCTGAACGCCGACGACGAAGCCGTCGACCGCCTGGGCGAGGAGCTCGCCGCCTACGCCCGCCATTACCAGGAGAAGGCCGCAGAGCTCAGCCAGCTTCGTCGCACCGCCGCACCGCAACTTGCCAAGGCCGTGGAAGTGGAGATGCAGCGACTGGGGATGCCGGGGGGCCGCTTCGCCATCGAACTGCGCGACGCCACTTCCGATGAGCCTCAGGTGAATGGTCTGGAACAGTTGGAATTCCTCGTCAGCGCCAACCCCGGCCAACCACTGAAGGGCCTGGCCAAGGTTGCCTCGGGCGGCGAATTGTCGCGCATCAGCCTGGCGATCCAGGTGATCACCGCGCAGACCTCACGCACTCCCACGCTGGTCTTTGACGAGGTGGACGTCGGCATCGGCGGCCCCACCGCCGAAGTCGTCGGCCAACTGCTGCGCCGCCTGGGCGATCGCGGCCAGGTGCTGACGGTCACCCATTTGCCGCAAGTCGCGGCACAGGGACACCAGCACCTGTTCGTCCACAAGGACCGCGACACCAGCGAAACCCGTACCGCCGTGGCCAACCTGAAGAAGTCCGAGCGCATCGAAGAAATCGCCCGCATGCTCGGCGGCGTCGACCTGACCAAGGAATCCCTGGCCCACGCTCGCAAGATGGTCGATTCCGCAGTCCAGAACTGACCTGTAGGAGCGAGCTCGCTCGCGAACTGCTTGGCCCTGAGGCAACCGGGAATTTTGTTCGCGAGCAAGCTCGCTCCTGCATGGAAGCCCCAAACGAAAACGGCGACCCGAGGGTCGCCGCCTTTGCATCTGCGTACGCTTATTTCTTCTTGCGCACGTAGAGCACCAGATTGTGATCGACGAGCTCGAAGCCGCGCTCCTTGACGATCTCCTTCTGGCGCTTCTCGATTTCCGAGTCCATGAACTCGATGACTTCGCCGGTATCGACGCAGACCATGTGGTCATGGTGACCGCTGTCGGCCAGTTCGAAGACGGCATGGCCGCCATCGAAGTTGTGGCGCACCACCAGGCCGGCGGCTTCGAACTGGGTCAGGACGCGGTAGACAGTGGCCAGACCAACGTCCTCACCCGCCTCCATCAGCGCTTTGTAAACATCCTCTGCGCTCATGTGGCGCTGCTCGGCGGAATCGAGCATCTGGAGGATCTTGACGCGCGGCAGTGTGACCTTCAGTCCGGCTTTGCGCAGTTCGCTATTTTCAACCATGTGTGCTTTCTCGGCGCGGAATGCTTCGCAGCATCTCTCAATACAGGTATGATCGGGATTTCGTCGCTCAGCCAAGATAGTGGAAGTCACCCCTTGATGCAAAACGCCAAGCTCATGCTGACCAGTCTCGCTTTCGGGCTGGGACTCGCCGCACTCGCCGGTTGCTCGTTCCCGGGGGTCTACAAGATCGATATCCAGCAGGGCAACGTTGTAACGCAGGACATGATAGACCAGTTGAAGCCCGGAATGACCCGGCGCCAAGTGCGGTTTATCATGGGCAACCCCCTGATCGCGGACACCTTCCACCCCAATCGCTGGGACTATCTGTACAGCATCCAGCCCGGCGGCGGTCAGCGCCAGCAGGAGCGGATGAGCCTGTTCTTCGGCGCAAACGATCAACTGATCGGCCTCAACGGCGACTTCATGCCCGGCGTCAGCCGCGACGAGTCGATCCTCGGCAAGGACGGCGTTGCCCCGCCGCTGGCCCCGGAAGCGCCGCAGCAGCAGCCCGAACAACCCAAGGAAGAACCGGCCAAGCCCGGCTCCGTGGAAGAGCAGATCCAGAAGGAAGTCGACCAGGTGGAAACCGTACCGATCCCGACTCCGGAACCTCTGGACAAGAATCCGCAATAAGGGATTCGCTCCAACGAAAACGCCCGGCCTATGCCGGGCTTTTTGTTGCCTGTGCCTTCATCGCATGAGGATCACGCATCGCACCGGAATCAGCCGCGCGCCGCCTTGGCCCGCGCGGCCCGCTGCTTACGCACTTCCTTCGGATCAGCGATCAGCGGGCGGTAAATCTCCACCCGCTCGCCCTCTTCCAGCACACGTTCCTCGGGCCTGAGCACCGCCTTGCCGAAGATGCCCAGCGGGCAGCTCTGCACATCCAGGCCGGGAAATTGCGCGGCGATGCCGGACAGCACCACCGCCTCGCGCATCCGCGTGCCGCGCGGGACACTCAGGCGCAGCAGCGCCTGCTTCTCCGGCAACGCGTAGACGACCTCGATGGCGATGCTCGTGGATTCAGCCATGCAGCTGCTTGGCGCGCTGGCAGAAAGCGTCAACCATGGTGTTCGCCGCCTGGGTGAACAACGGGCCGAGGGTGGCCTTCACCAACGCGCCGGCATAGTCGAAGGTGAGATCGAGGGAAATCTTGCAGGCCTTGTCGCCCAGGGCCTTGAACGTCCACACGCCATGCAGCTGAGTGAAGGGACCTTCCTCGAGATTCATCTCGATGCTCTGCCCGGGCACCAGCACGTTGCGGGTGGTGAAACGCTGGGTGATGCTGCCCTTGGCCACGGTCAGTTCGGCGCGCATGGCCGTTTCACTGTCCTCCAGCACCGTGGAGGCAGAACACCAGGGCAGGAACTCCGGGTAGCGCGCCACATCGTTGACCAGGTCGTACAGCGCCTTCGCCGGATAGGGCAACAGGGCCGAACGCTGGATATGCGTGCTCATAGACGTCTCGCTTTGTGTTGTGGGGCATCTGACCGGCATCTGACCGAACATCAGCGCCCTCTGATCAAAAAAACAGCGCGCATTCTCCGAGATTAGCCACGCACCCTCAAGCTTGCATGCCGTCGCATGCTGTCCCGATAGCGGCGCGGCGAGCGACTCCCTATAATGCGCGGCCTATGGCTAAACAGAAGAAACACCCTTCGGGGACCATCGCGCAGAACAAGAAGGCTCTGCACGACTACTTCATCGAGCAGCGCTTCGAGGCGGGCGTCGCCCTGGCCGGCTGGGAAGTGAAAAGCCTGCGCGCCGGCAAGGCGCAGCTGGTGGACAGCTACGTGCTGCTCAAGGATGGCGAAGCCTGGCTGCTGGGCAGCCACATCACGCCGCTGACCACTGCCAGCACCCACGTCATCGCCGACCCGGTGCGCACGCGCAAGCTGCTGCTACACAAGCGTGAGCTGGGCAAGCTGTTCGGTGCCGTGCAGCAGAAAGGCTACGCCTGCGTCGCGTTGTCGATGTACTGGAAGAAGCACCTGATCAAGTGCGAGATCGCACTGGCCAAGGGCAAGAAAGAGTACGACAAGCGCGGCACCGAGAAGGAGCGTGACTCCGACCGGGAAATCCAGCGCGCCATTCGTCACGGCAAGGACGACTGAACCCTTCGCGCCCTCCTGCGGGGGCGCGTTGCCGATCAGGCGTCCACTGCGCCCTGGCGTCGCTGTGCGCGTTGCAGGCGTAACTCTTTCGCCTGCACCTCGGCCAGCACTTCCTGCACGTAGTCGATATGCCGCTGGGAAATCTCCCGCGCCGCTTCCGCGTGCCCGCCGATAATCGCCTCGTACAACTCGCGGTGCTGACGCATCAGCTGCTCGCGGGTTTCGTCACGTTGCGCGTACATCCCGCCGATATTGGTCACCACGTTGCGCTTGAGCAGGTCGAACAGGCCACGAATCGTGTGCAACAGCACAGCGTTATGGCTGGCTTCGGCGATGGCCAGGTGAAAGGCTGCGTCCGCCGCCCCCTCTTCCGCGCGGCTGACCTTGCCCACGCGCTGGTAACAGTCCTGCAGCGTATCGAACGCCTGCGTCAGGCGCTGGTGATCCACCTCGGTAGCGCGCAGCGCGGCGTAATAGGCGCAGGAGCCTTCCAGGGTGTGGCGGAACTCCAGCAAGTCGCGCTGCGCCTCGGGGTTGCTCTCCAGCAGGTGCAGCAGGGGATCGCTGAACATCGAACCCAGCCCTTCGCTGACGTAGTTGCCGCCGCCCTGGCGACTGAGCAACAGGCCCTTGGCCCCCAGCTTCTGGATCGCCTCGCGCAGTGACGGCCGCGACACACCGAACTGCTCGGCCAGCACACGCTCGGCGGGCAGTCGCTCACCAGCCTTGAGGGTGCCCTCGAGGATCATCGCTTCCAGCCGCTCGACGATATCGTCCGACAGACGGCGCTGCTTGACCTGACCGAAACTCATCTTCGTGGACTCCCTCGATAGCGCGCTAAAACCCGCTTACTGAGCAGGGCGCGGCAGCCTAACCACTGCCACCGCCGGCAACAAGACCACTACGCCATTGCGACCAGGCTCGACAAAAGTCGCAGGGCAGCAAATTGACATGCCGCCAGCAGGGCTTTTACCCTGAGCGCTCGGCCTTGTAAATTGGTCTTACCAATTTACCGCAAGCTGAATTGCACGACAACCCATGCACGAAAAAACAAAAAGCCGCGATCTGTCGACCACTGCCAGCGCCACAAGCGCCCCGGATTCGCCCGACCGGCAACAAGGCCCTCCACCCAAAAACAATTAGGGAGCCAATCCAGATGCAAACCTGGCAGCAGATCTACACCCCGCTCGGCAGCCTCGGCCTGTCCGCGCTGGTCGCCGTCATCCCGATCGTGTTCTTCTTCCTCGCCCTCGCCGTGTTCCGCCTCAAGGGTCACGTCGCCGGCAGCATTACCCTCGCCCTTTCGATCATCATCGCCATCGCTGCCTTCGGCATGCCCGCCGACATGGCCATCGCCGCCGCCGGCTATGGCTTCGCCTATGGGCTGTGGCCGATCGCCTGGATCATCGTCGCGGCGGTCTTCCTCTACAAACTCACGGTCAAGAGCGGCCAGTTCGAAGTGATCCGCAGTTCGGTGCTGTCGATCACCGGCGACCAGCGCCTGCAGGTGCTGCTGATCGGCTTCTCCTTCGGCGCCTTCCTCGAAGGTGCGGCGGGCTTCGGCGCGCCGGTGGCGATCACCGCCGCCCTGCTGGTCGGCCTGGGCTTCAATCCGCTGTACGCCGCGGGCCTGTGCCTGATCGCCAACACAGCACCAGTAGCCTTCGGCGCCCTGGGCATCCCGATCATCGTCGCGGGCCAGGTGACCGGTATCGACGCGTTCAAGATCGGCGCCATGACCGGCCGCCAGCTGCCGTTCCTGTCGATCCTCGTACCGTTCTGGCTGGTGTTCATGATGGACGGCCTCAAGGGCGTGAAGGAAACCTGGCCAGCCGCACTGGTCGCTGGTGGCAGCTTCGCCATCACCCAGTACTTCACCTCCAACTTCATCGGCCCGGAACTGCCGGACATCACCTCCGCCCTGGTCAGCCTGATTTCCCTGACCCTGTTCCTGAAGGTCTGGCAACCCGCCAGCGAGCGTGAAGTAGTCGCCACCGCCGGCGGTGCCGCTGTAATGGGCGGTAACGGCCCGCGCAGCGCCGAGCCGACTCCCTACAACTTCGGCGAAATCCTCAAGGCCTGGTCGCCCTTCCTGGTGCTGACCGTACTGGTCACCATCTGGACCCTCAAGCCGTTCAAGGCGCTCTTCGCTCCGGGCGGCGCGCTGTACAACCTGGTGTTCAACTTCGCCATCCCGCACCTGGACCAACTGGTGGTGAAGACCGCGCCAATCGTTGCCAATCCGACGCCGATTGCCGCCGTGTTCAAGCTGGACCCGGTATCGGCCACCGGCACCGCGATCTTCTTCTCCGCTTTGATCTCGATGCTCATCCTGCGCATCAGTGCAAAAACTGGTCTGACCACCTTCAAGGAGACCCTGGTCGAGCTGAAATGGCCGATCCTTTCCATCGGCATGGTGCTGGCCTTCGCCTTCGTCACCAACTACTCGGGCATGTCCACCACCCTGGCGCTGGTCCTGGCCGGCACTGGTGCGGCCTTCCCGTTCTTTTCGCCGTTCCTCGGCTGGCTGGGTGTGTTCCTGACCGGTTCGGATACCTCCTCCAACGCGCTGTTCAGTTCGCTGCAGGCGACCACTGCGCACCAGATCGGGGTCAACGACACCCTGCTGGTGGCCGCCAACACCAGCGGTGGCGTGACCGGCAAGATGATCTCGCCGCAATCCATCGCCGTGGCCTGCGCCGCCACCGGCATGGTCGGCAAGGAATCCGACCTGTTCCGCTTCACCCTCAAGCACAGCCTGATGTTCGCTGCCATGGTGGGTCTGATCACCCTGGCCCAGGCGTACATCTTCACCGGCATGCTGGTTCACTGACCGTGCGCTGATCGGCTGAGCGTCGGCGATACTGCGTTGGAAATGGCCTCGGGGTCCTCACCTACAGTTGTAGGCTCCGCTCCCTCGGTCATTTCCACCTTGTCTCGCTCCAGCTCGCTCGATCCAACACTTTTCTCTCAAAACGGAAGAGCCCAATGATCATCTCTGCCTCTACCGACTATCGCGCCGCAGCCCAACGCAAGCTGCCGCCGTTCCTCTTCCACTACGCCGACGGCGGCGCCTACGCCGAGCGCACCCTGCGCAACAATGTCGACGACCTGGCCAACATCGCCCTGCGCCAGCGCGTGCTGAAGAACATGTCCGAGCTGAGCCTGGAGACGAAGCTGTTCGACGAGACGTTGAACATGCCCATCGCCCTGGCTCCCGTCGGCCTGACCGGCATGTACGCCCGGCGCGGCGAAGTACAGGCAGCCCGCGCGGCGGCGGCGAAAGGCATCCCCTTCACGATGTCCACGGTGTCGGTCTGCCCCATCGAGGAAGTCGCCCCGGCCATCGACCGGCCGATGTGGTTCCAGCTCTACGTGCTGAAGGATCGCGGCTTCATGCGCAACGCCCTGGAGCGTGCCAAGGCCGCCGGCGTGAAGACCCTGGTGTTCACCGTCGACATGCCGGTCCCCGGCGCCCGCTACCGCGACGCCCACTCTGGCATGAGCGGCCCGAATGCACCGCTGCGCCGCGTCTGGCAGGCCATGACGCACCCATCCTGGGCTGTCGACGTGGGCCTGCTGGGCAAGCCCCATGACCTGGGCAACATCTCCAAATACCGCGGCAACCCCACCGGCCTTGCAGACTACATCGGCTGGCTGGGCGCCAACTTCGATCCGTCGATTTCCTGGAAGGATCTGGAGTGGATTCGCGAATTCTGGGACGGCCCGATGATCATCAAGGGCATCCTGGACCCTGAAGACGCCAGGGACGCAGTGAAATTCGGCGCCGACGGCATCGTTGTGTCCAACCACGGTGGCCGCCAGCTCGACGGCGTGCTCTCCAGCGCCCGTGCCCTGCCGGCGATTGCCGACGCCGTGAAAGGCGACCTGAAGATTCTCGCCGACTCCGGCATCCGCAACGGCCTGGACGTGGTGCGCATGATCGCCCTGGGTGCGGACACCGTGCTCATCGGCCGCGCCTTCCTCTACGCCCTGGCAACCCACGGCGAGGCCGGCGTGAAGAACCTGCTGGATCTGTTCGAGAAGGAAATGCGCGTGGCCATGGTATTGACCGGCGCCAAGACCATCGGCGAAATCACCCGTGATTCGCTGGTGCGCGAACTGGGCGCCTAAACGCCCTGTATTGCTGTAGGAGCGAGCTTGCTCGCGAACCTGCCAAGCTCCGTACCTGCCCGGTTCGCGAGCAAGCTCGCTCCTACAAGTCAGACCGTGCCTCGGCGCGTTCGATAAAAGAACACCGATGGACCGTCCAGCGGTCCACGCTCACCGATGATGACTGGAGCCGCCATGAGCCTCCCTGCCGCTTTCCTCGACACGGTAGAACACCTGATCCCCCGCGAGCGCCGCTTCGACGACCCGCTCTCGACCCTGGCCTTCGGCACCGACGCCAGCTTCTACCGACTGATCCCCAAGCTGGTGATCCGCGTCGAGAGCGAAGACGAAGTCGCCACCCTGCTCAAGGCCGCTCACGCCGATCAGGTGGCGGTGACCTTCCGCGCCGCCGGCACCAGCCTCTCCGGCCAGGCCGTCAGCGACTCGGTCCTGCTGGTGCTGGGCGACAACTGGAACGGCCGCGACATACGCGAGGGCGGCACGCAGATTCGCCTGCAGCCCGGCGTCATCGGCGCCCAGGCCAACGCCTGGCTCGCTCCGTTCGGCCGCAAGATCGGCCCGGACCCGGCCTCGATCAACGCCTGCAAGATCGGCGGCATCGTCGCCAACAATGCCAGCGGCATGTGCTGCGGCACCGCGCAGAACAGCTACCACACCCTGGCCGGTCTGCGCCTGCTGCTGGCCGACGGCACGCTGCTGGACAGCGAGTTGCCCGCCAGCGTTGCCGCCTTCCGCGAAAGCCACGGCGCCTTGCTCGACCAGCTTGCCGAGCTCGGCCGGCAGACACGCGCCAACACCGAGCTGGCCGCGAAAATCCGCCACAAGTATCGGCTGAAGAACACCACCGGGCTGTCCCTGAATGCGCTCGTGGATTACGACGAACCGCTGGATATCCTCACCCACCTGATGGTCGGCTCCGAGGGCACCCTGGGCTTCATCAGCGCGGTGACCTACGTCACCGTGCCAGACCACCCGCACAAGGCCAGCGCCCTGATTGTCTTCCCCGACGTGGAGACCTGCTGCAAGGCCGTGACCGTGCTCAAGCAGCAGCCGGTATCCGCCGTAGAACTGCTGGACCGCCGCAGCCTGCGCTCGGTGGAGAACATGCAAGGCATGCCGGAATGGGTGAAGAGCCTGTCCGAAGGCGCCTGCGCGCTGCTCATCGAATCCCGCGCGGCGACCCAGTCGCTGCTGCATGAGCAGCTTGCGCAGATCAGCGCATCCATCGCCGATTACCCGGTGGAAAAGCAGGTCGACTTCAGCGAAGACCCGGTGGTCTACAACCAGCTCTGGCGCATCCGCAAGGACACCTTCCCGGCGGTTGGCGCAGTGCGCGAGACCGGCACCACGGTGATCATCGAGGACGTGACCTTCCCCGTCGAACAGTTGGCCGAGGGCGTAAACCGCCTGATCGAACTGTTCGACAAACACGGCTACGACGAAGCCATCCTGTTCGGCCACGCGCTGGAAGGGAACCTGCACTTCGTCTTCACCCAGGGCTTCGAGTCGCCGGAGCAGATTGCCCGCTACTCGGCCTTCATGGACGACGTCGCGCATCTGGTCGCCGTGGAATACGGCGGCTCGCTCAAGGCCGAGCACGGCACCGGGCGCAACATGGCGCCGTTCGTCGAGCTGGAGTGGGGCCACGACGCCTACCAGCTGATGTGGCAGCTCAAACGCCTGCTCGACCCTAGCGGCATCCTCAACCCCGGCGTGGTACTGACCGATGACCCGCAACTGCACCTGAAGAACCTCAAGCCGCTGCCGGCCGCCGACGAGATCGTCGACAAGTGCATCGAGTGCGGCTTCTGCGAGCCGGTCTGCCCGTCCAAGGGGCTGACCCTCAGCCCGCGCCAGCGCATCGTCATGTGGCGCGACATCCAGGCCAAGCGCCGCGCCGGCATCGACACCACCGAACTGGAGCGCGACTACCAGTACCAGGGCATCGACACCTGCGCCGCCACCGGGCTCTGCGCCCAGCGCTGCCCGGTGAACATCAACACCGGCGAGCTGATCAGGAAATTGCGTGGCGAAGAAGCGCATCACGCCGGCACCGCCAGCTGGCTCGCGCGCAACTTCGCCACAGCACTCAAAGGCGCGAAGTTCATGCTGCATGCCGCCAACGGTGCGCGCATGGTGCTCGGCGCCCCGCGTCTCGCTCGCCTCAGCGCCTCCATCAGCCACGCCAGCAAGGGCCGCGTGCCACAGTGGACGCCGGCCATGCCGCAGCCGGTGCGCCTCACTGTTACGCCGCAAGCCGTGGATAACGGCAAGCCGCGCGTCGTCTACCTGACCGCCTGCGTCTCCCGCGCCATGGGCCCGGCGGCAGCGGACGAGGAGCAGGTGCCGCTGATCGACAAGACCCGCCAGTTGCTGGAGAAGGCCGGCTACCAGGTGGTCTTCCCGGACAACGCCGACAACCTCTGCTGCGGCCAGCCATTCGCCTCCAAAGGCTACAGGGCACAGGCCGACGCCAAGCGTGACGAACTGCTCGCCGAACTGCTGCGCGCAAGCCGTGGCGGCCTCGACCCGATCTACTGCGACACCAGCCCCTGCACCCTGCGCCTGGTGCAGGAACTGGCCGACGACCGGCTGAAGATCTACGACCCGGTAAAGTTCATCCGCACGCATCTGATCGAACGCCTGGACTTCCAGCCGCAGGACAAGCCGGTGGCCGTGCACGTTACCTGCAGCACCCAGCACCTGGGCGAGAGCCAGGCACTGATCGACCTGGTCAAGCGCTGCACCCGCGAAGTGGTGATCCCCGAAGGCATCCACTGCTGTGGCTTCGCCGGCGACAAGGGCTTCACCACGCCCGAGCTGAATGCCCACTCGCTGCGCACGCTCAAGGACGCGGTACAGGTTTGCAAGGAAGGCGTCTCCACCAGCCGCACCTGCGAGATCGGCCTGTCCGCCCATGGCGGCATCGACTATCGCGGCGTGGTCTACCTGGTCGACCGCGTGACCCGCGCGCGCGGCGGATAACGCTCTGTGTAGGAGCGAGCTTGCTCGCGAACATCGCAGTTTCGCCTCATATCCTGAAATCAGGCGAAGCTCGGTTCGCGAACAAGCTCGCTCCGACAGCTGCGGCCCGTTAACTCGGTCTTAATCCATCAGCGCCACCCTCTGCCCGAAATGAAGGACGCCGGCTATCCTGCTGCACAGAGCCGGCTGAGGGGGCAACGATGAGAATCCTGTTGGCAGAAGACGACCAGTTGCTGGGCGATGGCATTCGCGCGGGGCTGGGGCTGGAAGGCGACACGGTGGACTGGGTGAACGATGGCGTGGCCGCCGAGCAGGCGCTGGAGACCGACGAGTTCGACCTGCTGGTGCTCGACCTTGGCCTGCCGCGCAAGGATGGCCTGGAGGTACTGCGCGGCCTGCGCCGGCGCGGCGACCTGACGCCGGTGCTGATCCTCACCGCCCGCGACAAGGTTGCCGACCGCGTGGCGGGCCTCGACGCCGGCGCCGACGACTACCTGACCAAACCCTTCGACCTCGACGAGCTGCTCGCCCGCGTCCGCGCCCTCACCCGCCGGCATACCGGCCGCGCCGCGCCGCTGCTGCAACATGGCGAACTGGCGCTGGACCCGGCCACCCATCAGGTCACCCTGGCTGGCGCGCCGGTCGACCTGGCCCCGCGCGAGTACGCATTGCTGCGCCTGCTGCTGGAACAGCGCGGCAAGGTGCTGTCCCGTGCGCGACTGGTGGAAGCGCTCTACGGCTGGGACGGCGACCTGGAAAGCAATGCCATCGAAGTCCACATCCACCATCTTCGACGCAAGCTGGGCAACAGCCTGATCCGCACCGTGCGCGGCATCGGCTACGGCATCGACCGCCCCGAAGGCGCAACGCAACCTTGAGCAGCAGTGTGCGCCGCGCCGGCTCCATCAGCCGTCGCCTGCTGCTGACGCTGATCGGCGGCGTTTCCGTGCTGTGGCTGGCGGCCGGCCTGTTCACCTACCACCTGACCCGCCAGCAGGTGGACCGCCTCTACGACCAGGACATGATCGACTTCGGCCAGGCCGCCCTGAGCCTGGTGGACATCGCCGACGCCATTGACCCGCAGTCCAGCGACGCCATGGAAATCCTCGCGCGCAGCCGCAAGGCCATCGAAGGCTTGCCGCTGCTGCGCCGCGAAGCCACGCTGGGCTACGCCATCTGGTACCGCGGCCAGCCGCTGC
The DNA here is from genome assembly GCF_057444315.1 of Pseudomonas sp. PVC-3-1. Classification (NCBI taxonomy): domain Bacteria; kingdom Pseudomonadati; phylum Pseudomonadota; class Gammaproteobacteria; order Pseudomonadales; family Pseudomonadaceae; genus Pseudomonas; species Pseudomonas sp. PVC-3-1. The sequence goes on along the minus strand of NZ_CM172023.1, from coordinate 1,939,539 downwards.
TCGCCACGCACAAGCCGCCGCAAGGCATCGAGGCGCAACCGCCGGGCTTCTCCGACCTGCTCAGCGGCGACGTCAACTGGCGCGTACTGCAGATGGCCACGCCCGGCGCCGACGAGGTGCGCATCTGGGTCTTCGAAAATCTTCACTACCGCCACAAGACGCTGCACCTGTTGCTGTTCAGCGCCCTCTTCCCCCTGCTGCTGGCTTTGCCGCTGATCGGCGTGTTGGTGTGGTTCGGCGTGCGCCAGGGCCTGGCGCCGCTGCGCGGCCTGACCGACCAGATTCATCAACGCAGCGCCCACAGCCTGCATCCGCTGGCCCTGAGCCGCGCCCCGGTGGAGGTGCACAGCCTGGTCAACGAACTGAACCTGCTGCTGGAACGCCTGAGCTCGGCGCTGGAGGCTGAACGCCGCCTGACCAGCGACGCCGCCCACGAAATCCGCACGCCCCTGGCCAGCCTGCGCACCCACGCCCAGGTCGCATTGCGCTCGTCCGACCCTGCTGCCCATGCCCACGGTCTGCAGCAAGTCAGCCGCAGCGTCGAGCGGATCAGCGCACTGATGGAACAGATCCTCCTTCTGGCGCGGCTCGACGCCGAAGAACTCCATGAGATATTTGCCCCGGTAGACCTGCGCCTGCTGGCCGAAGACACCATCGCCGAACTTGCGCCACAAGCCATCGACAAGCAGATCGAACTGACCCTCGACAGCCACGGCGCCACCCTGCAAGGCGTCGCCGCATGGCTCGGGCTGATGCTCACCAACCTGGTCGGCAACGCGTTGCGCTACACCCCCGAGGGCGGCCGAGTGGCGGTCAACCTGGAGAGCGATGGCGGTCGGGTGACCCTCTGGGTGCGCGACAACGGCCCCGGCGTCGCCCCCGCCGAACAGGCAGCGATCTTCACCCGCTTCTACCGCAGCCCCAGCGTTTCCAGCAGCCACGGCAGCGGGCTGGGGCTGCCCATCGTCAAGCGCATCGTGGAGATCCACCATGGGCGCATTTCCCTGCACGAGGGGCTGGAAGGTCTCGGCCTGGGTGTCTGCGTCGAACTCCCGACAACCGCTGGGCAAATACTCTGAACCCCGCGTAAAAGCCCGCAGTCCACCCTGTACGGCTCGCTCAAGCGCGCCGCGCCCCCTCGGTCAAACGAGACAGGAGAACTGCCATGAAACGCGCCGCCCTGCTCATCACCGCCGCCCTGCTGGCCTCGCCGGTCTTCGCGGACGACCTGTGCAGCACCAATCTGCAGAAAGTCGACGACGCGGTGAAAACCACCACCAACAACACCCAGGCCCAGGAACAGGCCATGCGCCTGCAGGAAAAAGCCGCCCAGGCCCAAGCCGCCGGCAACACCAAGGAATGCATCGCCCACACCGAAAAAGCCCTCAAGCTGCTCAAGGACAACGCTGGCGACGGCGGAGCAAACGGGTGACCCCGGCCGCGGCGGCCGGCTACCGTGCCGGCCGCCGCCCATAAGGCCCGCGAAGCCTCGGGCATTCGCAAGGCCGCAGTTCGTTCCCCCGCTCCACCCGCTCCCTAAGATGTAGCGATTGCCGATCACAAGAATCACAACCGGAATCGCCATGCCTGTCTCCCGCCTGCTCATCGCCAACCGTGGCGAGATCGCCATCCGCATCGCCCGCGCCGCCGCCGAGCTGGGTATCCAGACGCTCGCGATCTACGCCGAGGACGACGCCAGCTCGCTGCACACCCGCCAGGCCGACCAGACTGCGGCGCTCAAAGGTCGCGGCGCCAGCGCTTACCTCGACCAGCAGCAGATCATCGACATCGCCTCGGCCCAGGGCTGCGATGCAGTGCATCCCGGCTATGGCTTCCTCTCCGAGAACGCCGAATTCGCCCGCCGCTGCGAAGCCGCCGGCCTGACCTTTGTCGGCCCTTCGGCGGATGTGCTGGAGGTATTCGGCGACAAGGCCCGTGCCCGCGACCTGGCCCGCGACCACGGCGTCGCGCTCGCCGCTGGGAGCAACCGCGCCACCTCGCAGGAGGATGCCGAGCGCTTCTTCCGTGAACTCCCCGCTGGCGCCGGCATGATGATCAAGGCCCTCGCCGGCGGCGGCGGCCGAGGCATGCGCGCCGTGCGCAGCGTCGATGAAATCCCGGACGCTTACGCCCGTTGCCAGGCCGAAGCCCGCGCGGCGTTCGGCGATGACCGCCTTTACGTGGAGCGCCTGATCCAGCGCGCCCGGCACATCGAAGTGCAGGTCATCGGCGATGGCCGCGCCGTCAGCCACCTGTGGGAGCGTGACTGCACCCTGCAGCGACGCAACCAGAAGCTGCTGGAGATCGCCCCCAGCCCCAACCTGCATCCGCGCCTGCGCGGCGCCATACTCGCCGCCGCCGTACGCCTGGCCGAAGCGGTGAATTATCGCGGCCTGGGCACCTTCGAGTTTCTGCTGGACGAGGACAGCGGCGACTTCGTGTTCATGGAAGCCAACCCGCGCCTGCAGGTGGAACATACCGTCACCGAAGCCGTGACCGGCATCGACCTGGTGCAGGCGCAACTGCGCATCGCCGCCGGCGCCAGCCTCGCCGACCTGAACCTGACCCAGGCCGAGATACCCACGCCACGCGGCCACGCCTTGCAACTGCGGATCAACCTGGAAAGCCTCGCCAACGATGGCACGCCGCATCTGGCCTGCGGCACCCTCAGCGCCTACGAGCCGCCCAGCGGCCCCGGCCTGCGCGTGGACGGCTACGGCTACGCCGGCTACCGCAACAGCGCGGGTTACGACTCGCTGCTGGCCAAGCTGATCGTCCACGGCAACGGCGGTTATCCACAGCTGGTACAGCGCGCCTACCGCGCCCTCTGCGAATTCCGCCTGGAGGGCGTGGCGAGCAATATTCCGCTACTGCTCAACCTGCTGCGCCAGACCGCGGTGGCGGACAACCAGGTCACCACGCGCTACATCGAAGAACACCTGCCGGCACTGCTCGGCGCGCAGGATCATGCGCACCCGCACCGTTTCTTCAGCCATGCCGGTGCATCGCCGGACGTCCCGCGCGCCAGCGAAGCGCCAGCCGGGTGCATCGCGCTCGCCACGCCCAGTGCCGGCGTGCTGGTCAGCCTGAATGTCGCGGTCGGGGATGCCGTCGCCCAGGGCCAGACCATCGCCGTGATCGAGGCGATGAAGATGGAGTTCGAGGTCAAGGCCAGCGCCAGCGGCATCGTCCACAGCCTCGCCGCCACACCGGGCGACAGCCTCGGCGAGGGCGACGCATTGCTGTTCGTCGAGCCGGCAGACATTGCCGCGCAGGATATGGTGAGCGCTGCGACCATCGACCTGGACGCCATCCGCGCCGACCTCGCCGAAGTCCTCGAGCGCCATGCCATCGGCCTCGACGAGCGCCGCCCGGAGGCCGTCGCCAAGCGCCACCGGATCGGCAAGCGCACCACCCGCGAGAACCTTGCCGACCTGCTCGATGAGGGCAGCTTCATCGAATACGGCGCGCTGGCCATCGCCGCGCAACGTCGTCGGCGTAGCGTAGAAGAGTTGATCGCCAGCAGCCCGGCGGACGGTCTGGTCAGCGGCCTGGGGAGCATCAACGCCGCACAGTTCGGCGACGAGAGGGCGCGCTGCCTGGTCCTGGCCTACGACTACACGGTATTCGCCGGCACCCAGGGCGTGATGAACCACAAGAAGACCGACCGCATGCTGCATCTGGCAGAGCAATGGCGAATCCCGCTGGTGCTCTACGCCGAAGGCGGCGGCGGACGCCCGGGCGACACCGATTTCGTCGGCGTGGCCGGCCTGGACAACATGAGCTTCGTCGGTCTGGCGCGACTCTCCGGGCTGGTGCCGCTGGTAGGCGTGGTCTCCGGCCGCTGCTTTGCCGGCAACGCCGCACTGCTGGGCTGCTGCGACGTCATCATCGCCACCCGCGATACCAGCCTGGGAATGGCCGGCCCGGCAATGATCGAAGGCGGCGGCCTGGGCAAGTTCGCCCCCGAGGAAGTCGGCCCCAGCGACGTGCAAAGCGCCAACGGCGTGATCGATGTGCTGGTGGAAGACGAGACCGAAGCCACCCGTATCGCCCGCCAGTACCTCGCCTACTTCCAGGGCGACAGCGCCGATTGGCAGTGCGTCGACCAGCGCCTGTTGCGCCACGCGGTGCCGGAGAACCGTCTGCGCGTCTACGACATCCGCCAGATCATCGAACAACTGGCCGACAGCGGCTCGGTACTGGAACTTCGCCGCCACTTCGCCGCCGGCATGATCACCGCCCTGGTGCGCATCGAAGGCAAACCCTTCGGGCTGATCGCCAACAACCCGATGCACCTGGGAGGCGCCATCGATGCCGAGGCGGGCGACAAGGCCGCGCGCTTCATGCAACTGTGCGACGCCTTCGACCTGCCGATCATCTCGCTGTGCGACACCCCCGGTTTCATGGTCGGCCCGGAGGCGGAGAAAACCGGCACCGTGCGCCACGTCTCGCGCATGTTCGTCACCGCCGCCAGCCTCAGCGTGCCGTTCTTCACCGTGGTCCTGCGCAAGGGCTACGGCCTCGGCGCCCAGGCCATGGCCGCTGGCAGCTTCCACGCGGCGCTGTTTACCGTCGCCTGGCCCAGCGGCGAGTTCGGCGCCATGGGGCTGGAGGGGGCGATCCGCCTCGGTTACGCCAAGGAACTGGCCGCAGTGGAAGATGCGCAGGAGCGCCAGGCGCTGTTCGACAAGCTGGTCGCCGCCGCCTACCGCAACGGCAAGGGGCTGAACATGGCCAGCTACCTGGAAATCGACGACGTCATCGACCCGGCCGACACCCGCCGCTGGCTGGTGCGAGGGCTGGCGTCGACGCCCAGGCCCGCTCCACGCCAGGGGAAAAAACGCCCACTGATCGATACCTGGTAAGGCATAGGTTGAGCTGCGCGGCCGATCCGCTAGAATGCGCGGCGTCATTGGGGAGTAGCCGCCCGTTTTCCTGAGCGGGGGCGACGTCAACACACTTGGCCCAAATCGGTTGACGATCTCGCGAGCTGGAGCAGAACAAGGCGAGAGCAGCGGAGAAAGCGCAGTTTACGAATAGTAAATGAGCATTTCTCAGCTGTTCTCAACGCAGTTGTGCCAACGCGCAGCAGATCGTAGGCGGATTTCAGGCCATGGCGTCGCCAGCAGACTAGCCTGGCAAGACCTTTGACCACGTGATCTCCGCAACGGCCGGGGAGATGCGTGGTCATGGGTATTACACCGGCCAGGAGCTTCACCGTGATGCACCACCCCACCCCTCGCTCCATCTGTCTGGAGCTGCACGCATGCTGACCTTCATCCTCGAACTGCTCGGCATGCTGCTGGTGATCCTGATCGCCGCCGAACTCTTCACCAATGCGCTGGAACACTTCGGCGAGCGCCTGGGCATCTCCGAAGGCGTCACCGGCTCGCTGTTCGCCGCCGTCGGCACCGCCCTGCCGGAAACCCTGATCCCGCTGCTGGCGCTGTTCGCCGGCACCAGCAACATCAGCCTCAACGAGGAAGTCGGCGTCGGCGCCATTCTCGGCGCGCCGCTGATGCTCTCCACCCTGTCCACCTGCCTGATGGCCTGCTTCGCCTGGCGCGCCCGTGGCCTGTTCGGGCGCGTCCGCCCCGAGCGCACCGGGCTCAAGCGCGACCTGAACTTCTTCCTGGTCGCCTTCTGCTTCGCCACCCTTGCCATGTTCGTGCCCGCTGAATTGCGCTCCGTGCGCATTGTCCTCAGCGTGCTGCTGGTGCTCACCTACGTCGCCTACATCACCCTGACCCTGCGCGCCTCCCGGAGCCTGGTGGACGACGGCCACGGCACCGAGGCCGACCACCACATGTACCTGTCGCGCATCGGCCTGCCGACCAACCTCGCCACCATCCTGCTGCAACTGCTGCTGGGCCTGGCGTTGCTGGTACTCGGCGCCAAGGGATTCATCCATGGCGTGGAGGGTCTATCGCACATTCTGGGTATTTCTGCGCTGCTGCTGTCGCTGCTGATCATCCCCATCGCCACGGAACTGCCGGAAAAGATCAACAGCATCCTCTGGGTGCGTCGCGGCAAGGACACCCTGGCCTTCGGCAACATCAGCGGCGCCATGGTATTCCAGGGCACCCTGCTGCCCGCCATCGGCATCCTGCTCACGCCCTGGCAGCCGCGCATCGAAGTACTCACTGGCGTCCTGGTCACCCTCGGAGCCGCGCTTTGGCTGCGAATCAACGCCCAGCGCGGCGGTGGCCTGCCAATCTGGGTGCTGATGCTCAACGGCGTGCTGTACGCCGCCTATCTGGGTATCACCCTGTCGCGCTGACGCACGCGCCTCATTGCCTACACTGACAGTCCGGGCTGCCGTTTCGGCGGCAGCCGCACGACTAGCGATACGCCGAAGGAGTGAGCATGAAAATCCTGGTAGTCCTGACCTCCCACGACCAGCTCGGCAGCACCGGCAAGAAAACCGGTTTCTGGCTCGAGGAGTTCGCCGCGCCCTACTACGTGTTCAAGGATGCCGGCGCCAGTCTGACCCTGGCGTCGCCCAAGGGCGGCCAGCCGCCACTCGACCCCAAGAGCGACGAGGAAGACGCCCAGACGCCGGCCACCCTGCGCTTCCGTCAGGACAGCGCAGCCCAGGCCGCACTGGCCAGCACCGTGAAGCTCAGCGAGGTGAAGGCCGACGACTTCGATGCCGTCTTCTACCCTGGCGGCCACGGCCCCCTCTGGGACCTGGCCGAAGACCGCACCTCGGTGGCGCTGATCGAAGCCTTCCACGCCAGCGGCAAGACCGTCTCCGCCGTCTGCCACGCCCCAGCCGTGTTCCGCCACCCGCGCGGGCTGGACGGCCAGCCGCTGGTGCAGGGCCGGCACGTCACCGGCTTCTCCAACAGCGAGGAAGATGCCGTGGGTCTCACCGACGTGGTGCCCTTCCTCGTCCAGGACATGCTCAAAGCCAATGGCGCGCGCTACAGCAAGGGCCCGAATTGGCAGAGCCATGTCGAAGTCGACCGCGGCCTGATCACGGGGCAGAACCCCGCGTCCTCGGAGGCGGTGGCCGAAGCCGTGCTGAAATTCCTCAGCTGACAACGGCTTGCGCCGCCCCGGGTGGCTATCGGGGCGGCTTTCCCGTACAATCACCCACGACCTTTCAAGGTTTTGGGGCCGATTAGGATTCGACGCCGGTAACAAAACTCGAGGGGCATGCCGAGTAGGTGACAGTTCTCGTAAATCAGCTGCCACAACTTTATAGTTGCCAACGACGACAACTACGCCCTAGCAGCCTAAGTGCCGCTAGCAGACCCTAGGGGATGCCTGTAAACCCGAAGATTAGGTCTGTCATATAGAACAGGATCGCCGCCAAGTTCGCTGTAGACGTAACGGCTAAAACTCATACAGCTCGCTCCAAGCGCCCTGCCACTCGGGCCGCAAGGAGTTAACCTAATAGAGATGGCTAAGCATGTAGAACCGACAGCGGAGAACTGGCGGACGGGGGTTCAAATCCCCCCGGCTCCACCAAATCCAAAGAAAAAGGCGCTGAGCCTCAAGCCCAGCGCCTTTTTTCTTGCCTGCGATTTGGCTAGAGCGTCAGCAAGCCCAGCCGCGGCATGAGCGGTTCGGCCTGCTCTTGCACCACCATTTCCACGCATGGCTTGCACAAACGCAGTCGCTCCGCGTTGCAGAGCAGCGGGCCGTCGTCGTCTTCGGCGCCGAACGGATCATCGATCAGCACGCCCTTGATCAGCCCCTGACGGAACAGTTCGCGGATGGCGAAGAGGTTCGCTTCGCGCGGGCCGGTCAGATCGGCGATGGATTTGAAGTCGCTTTCCGTAAGCTGGCTGAGCACGGCGGTCAGCTGGGCCTGGGAGGGTTTACGACGCATGGGGCGCTCCAGGGTAAAGCGGGGTCAAGCATGACTATCGGCTGCAAATGTTAACGCGGGATTAGCGGCCTGACAGACTGACCTGGATCAGCCTGTCAGGGGAATCTTCCTATTCAGTCGCGCGGAAGCCCCAGCTCCAGCAGTGCAAGGCGTTCTTCCAGAGCGGCGATGCGGCCTTCCAGTTCGACCAGGCGGCCTTCGTCGTGGCCGCCGCCGTCGCTGCGTTCGCTGGAGGCACGGCTGCCGCTGGCGGCGATGGCGGCCGCGCGGTCTTCCTCGGTGCCCAGCAGGTGCATGTAGCGGTCTTCGCGCTGGCCTGCCTGGCGCTCCAATTGCACGGCCATGCCACGGCCGGCGAGGCGTTCGAGCTGGTGGCGGACTTCTTCGGTGTCGTCGAAGTCGTGCATGCGCTGGCTGCGGGTGAGCAGTTCGTTGAGGGTCTGCGGGCCCCGCAGGAACAGCAGGCCGAGCAGGATGACCTGCGGCTTGACCAGCTCCAGCGCCTTGTCCAGGCGCTGCTCCCAGCGATCGGCGCGGCTGCCCATGACCAGGCGGGTCATCTCGCGGCCTTCCAGATGGCGCAGGGATTGGCCGACCTGGCCGGGGGTGATGTTCATGACCGGGTCGCGGCTGGTCTTCTGGTTGCAGGCGGTGACCAGGGAATTCAAGGTCAGCGGATAGGCTTCGGGCGTGGTGAGCTGCTTTTCGATCAGGCATCCGAGCACGCGAGCATCCACGGCGCTCAGCGGTTCGAAGTCGGGCAGTGTGTCGAGCGACTGGCTCATGGCGGTTTCCGTCAAGTTGGGAACCGCCCTAGCCTAGCCGTTTACGCCGTGTTTGGCAGCCTCAGGCAGCGCCTGCCAGCCGGCGATTCAGCGGTCGTTCAATGACCGCCCAGTGCGAGAAGGACGCCGCCAGCTCCTGTTCGCGCCCCTGTGCATCACGTCCCAGCGTGCGCCGGGCGAGGTCGCCGGTGAACCAGTTGGCGGTGTTGGCGGCCACTACGCGGCCTTCACCGTTGACCACCAGGGCCTCATGGCCCATCTGCATCAGGCTGCCCAGCAGCACGCCCTCGAACTCGTGCAGGGCGATGTCGGCGGCGGCCACGCCAATGAAGCGGCCGTCCACCTGGATCGGCACGGAGAAGGCGAGGATGTACAGGTCGGTGCCGTAGAGATCGACGAAGGGGCCGACCACCGAGGGTTGGCCACTCGCGCGCGGGCGCGAGAACCAGGGCATGTTGAGGTAGTTGTAGAAGCTCTCGCTGCGGCGGTTGAAGTTCAGGCTCATGGGGACAACCTTGTCGCCACGGCCGTGGTACCACCACTCCAGGTACATCTCCTGGTCGGTCAGCTCGCCGGGCTCGATCACCACACCAGTGCCGTGCAGGCGCGTGCCGTCATCGGTAAGGTCGTGCTGGATACGCGGTCGCAGCGCGCCCAGATCCTTCGAGGAAGGACGCTTGCCCTCCTCCGCCAGCGAACGCCAGATCGCCACGACTTCGCCCGCCAGCTCGTCGAGGCGCTGGAAAACGTTACGGATGGAAGCGTCTATGCGCTGGGCGCAGTGCTGGAGTTCATCCGTGGATTGCTCGCTGGACATGGCCGGGGCCTCGCTGTTCTTGTTATCTATCGAGCCAGAGCGGCCCGCTAAGTCGGTTCGGTGAGTCATTGCGCGCGCCCGTCCGAGCGCGCGGTGAAAGCAGCAAGCGCTGTGCCAGTCAGCCGTCGTCGGCGAGCAGGCTCAGGCGCAGGTTGATCAGACGCTTGATGCCGCGGGTGACGTGGGCTTCGGCCAGCGCGCCGGCGAGATTCGAGTCGCCAGCGCTGATCGCTTCGAGCATGGCTCGGTGCTCCTGCTCGATGATCGCCGCACCCGGGAAGCCGTCCACCGGCAGCCACAGCCACTCGCCGATCTCCGCCTGCAGGCGCGTCTCGGCGTGTGTGAGGCGCACGGACTGGGCCGCCACGGCGATCTCTATGTGGAAACGCGCATCGGCACGGCGCTGCTCCTGCCGCGTGGTGGCACTTGCCAAGGCATCGAGATACTGGGCGATGCGCGCCTGCTCATCGGCGGTGGAACGTTGCGCCGCCAGGCGTGCGGCGGCACCGGCGATAGCGACATGCTCATCGCCCAGGTCACGCAGCTCCAACGCACTCATCTGGCGCAGCTGCCCCAATAGGGCATCCTCGGAGGTGTGCTGCGGCGAGCAGACGAAACTGCCGCCATTGCGCCCGCGTCGCGTCTCGATCACACCACGCTCGCGCAACTCCGCCAGTGCATCGCGCAGGGTCACGGTGGCGACGCCGAACTGCATCGCCAACTCGCTTTCGCTGGGCAGTTGCTCGCCTTCGGCGTAGAGGCCGAGGTCGACCATCTCCACCAGCCGGCGCGCGACTTCCTCGGTGCGACCTTCCTGGCGCAGACGCATGAAGCTGGCGGGGCGGACTTTCCTGAATTCGTTCATAGGCAGCAATGCGCGGGGCGAGGACGCTTCCAGCGCGGAATATTCCTGTTCTGGAGAGGATGGCGAAGTCTACCGGCAAGCCCGGCTGCGGCTTCGCGAAAAACTATGTCTCCATATTTTTAAATCGCTTTCAGGACTTTCAGCAAGGTCTTTTGCCACGAAAACCCCTTTCAAACGCTCATTTTTCGCCCCGTATTGGCAACCGCAAAAACATAAGATATGGTTTCAAATGTATTTGCCAGCGACGGTCCGCAGGCCGTCTCCGCCAACAACAGCAAGAACGAGGAGCGATACGCATGAGCCAGCCAACCCGCGCCGAATGGGAAGCCCGCGCCAAGGCCCTGAAAATCGAAGGCCGCGCCTTCATCCAGGGCGAGTACCTTGCCGCCGCTTCCGGCGAAACCTTCGATTGCATCAGCCCGGTGGACGGACGTCTGCTGGCCAAGGTTGCCAGTTGCGATGAAGCCGATGCCGAGCGCGCCGTGCAGAGCGCCCGCGCCACCTTCGATTCCGGCGTCTGGTCGCGTGAAGCGCCGGCCACCCGCAAGGCCGTGATGATCCGCTTCGCCGCGCTGCTGGAAGAGCACGCCGAGGAACTGGCGCTGCTGGAAACCCTGGACATGGGCAAGCCCATCGGCGACTCGCTGAACGTCGATCTGCCTGGCGCCGCTGATTCGCTGCGCTGGAGTGGCGAGGCCATCGACAAGGTCTACGACGAAGTGGCCGCTACCTCCCATGATCAGCTCGGCCTGGTCACTCGCGAGCCGGTGGGCGTAGTCGCCGCCATCGTGCCGTGGAACTTCCCGCTGATGATGGCCGCCTGGAAACTCGGCCCGGCGCTGGCCACCGGCAACTCGGTGATCTTGAAGCCCTCGGAGCGCTCTCCGCTGACCGCTATCCGCATCGCCCAGCTTGCGCTGGACGCAGGCATTCCCGCCGGCGTGCTGAACGTGCTGCCCGGCTATGGCCACACCGTCGGCAAGGCACTCGCGCTGCACATGGACGTCGATACCGCGGTGTTCACCGGCTCCACCAAGATCGCCAAACAACTGATGGTCTATGCCGGCGAATCGAACATGAAGCGCGTCTGGCTGGAAGCCGGCGGCAAGAGCCCGAACATCGTCTTCGAGGATGCTCCGGACCTGCAGGCCGCCGCCGAATCCGCTGCCGCCGCCATCGCCTTCAACCAGGGCGAAGTGTGCACCGCCGGCTCGCGCCTGCTGGTGCAGAAGTCGATCAAGGCGAAATTCCTGCCGCTGGTGGTCGAGGCGCTCAAGGGCTGGAAAGCCGGCCACCCGCTGGACCCGGAAACCAACGTCGGCGCCCTGGTCGACGGCCGCCAGCTGGAGCAGGTGCTGGGCTACATCCAGGCCGGCCAGGACGAAGGCGCGAAGATCCTCACCGGCGGCAAGCGCGTGCTGGAGGAAACCGGCGGCACCTATGTTGAGCCGACCCTGTTCGACGGCGTGAGCAACGCAATGAAGATCGCCCGCGAGGAAATCTTCGGCCCAGTGCTCTCGGTCATCGAGTTCGAGGATGCCGAGGAGGCGATCCGCATCGCCAACGACACTCAGTACGGGCTGGCGGCGGCGGTCTGGACCCGCGACATCTCCAAGGCCCACCTCACCGCCCGCGCCCTGCGCGCCGGCAGCGTGTGGGTGAACATGTACGACGGCGGCGACATGACCGCGCCCTTCGGCGGCTTCAAGCAGTCGGGCAACGGTCGCGACAAGTCGCTGCACGCCTTCGACAAGTACACCGAGTTGAAGGCCACCTGGATCAAGCTGTAACGCGGTCCAGTAGACGAGAGGTTTTGAGCAAGACGGCGCGCGGCTGACCCCACGCGCCGAACAATAACAACAACGCTTTCCGTTGCACCCGATTGGTTGCCGACGCGAAAACCTCAGACAGGAAACCCACGATGAACAGCTCGATCCAGCCAGGCGCCGCCCTGGACCGCGACGCGGAGCAACTCCGCGCGCTGGGCTACACCTCCAATTTCGAACGCAGCATGACCCTGTGGCAGAACTTCGCCCTGGGCTTCACCTACCTCTCGCCGGTAGTCGGCGTGTACACCCTGTTCGGCCTGTGCCTGGCCGCCGGCGGCCCGCCGATGTTCTGGTCCTACCTGCTGGTAGGCATCGGGCAGATGCTGGTATGCCTGATCTTCTGCGAAGTGGTTTCGCAGTTCCCCATTTCCGGCGGCGTGTATCCCTGGGCGCGACGCCTGGTGGGCAAGCGCTGGGCCTGGATGGTCGGTTGGATCTACTCCGTCTCGCTGTGCGTGACCATCGCCGCCGTGGCCCTGGGTGCAGGGCCGTACATCGCCACGCTGCTCGGCTTCGAATCCACGCCGGTGACCAACACCCTGGTCGCCCTGGCGCTGACGGTGATCGCCACCCTGCTCAATCTCTCCGGCACCAAGCTGCTGGCCCGCGTGGCGATGTTCGGTTTCATCTGCGAGCTGCTCGGCGCGTTGGTAATTGGCACCTACCTGCTGATCTTCGAACGCCACCAGCCGTTCTCGGTACTGTTCAACACCTTCGATATCCGTATCGACGGCAGCTACTGGCCTGCCTTCCTGACCGCCTCGCTGGCCGGGATGTTCCTCTATTACGGTTTCGAGGCCTGCGGTGACGTCGCCGAGGAAACTCCGAACCCCAGCCGGCGCATTCCCAAGGCCATGCGCATGACCATCTGGATCGGCGGCGGCGCAGCCATCTTCGCTGCCCTGGCGCTGATCCTCGCGGTACCGGACATGCAGGCGGTGATCTCCGGCGCCGACAAGGACCCGATGACCACCATCCTCGACAACGCCTTCGGCGTGACCGGTGCGCGCCTGGTGATGGCGGTGATCATAGTCTCGTTCGTCTCCTGCGTACTCAGCCTTCAGGCTGCCGCCAGCCGCCTGCTGTACTCCTACGCCCGCGACGAGATGGTGATGGGCAGCGGCCTGCTCAAGCGCCTGTCGCCCAATACCCACGTACCGGTCGCCGCGCTGATCGCCTGTGGTGTGATCCCGTCCGTGATCGTTTGCGCCGGCTTCTATCTTCAGAACGCCATTGCCATGGTGGTGAGCTTCGCCGCCATCGGCATCTACCTGTCGTTCCAGATGATCGTCGGCGGCGCCCTGTTCGCGCGCCTGCGCGGGTGGAAACCGAGCGGCGCCTTCACCCTGGGCAACTGGGGTTGGATCGTGAACATCCTGGCGCTGACCTACGGCGTCCTGGCGATCATCAACATGTCCTGGCCGCGTACTCCGGATGCCCCCTGGTACCTGAACTACGGGATCATCCTGGTGGGCGGCATCGTGATCGTGCTGGGCCTGGCCTACATGACCCTGTTCCGTCCCTACGACAAGGGCACCGCACCCCACGGGGATGCGTGGAAGCTGCATCAGCAATAAGTGTTGAAGTGAAACGGAAACGCCCGGCAGGAAGCCGGGCGTTTTTCATTGAAGTTCAGCAGGAGCTCATCGACCACAGAACACCAGCAATCGCTGCAGAGAGGAATCCAGAGGTTCCCGGCTGGTATCGATGACCAGCTCCGGCGCCAACGGTGCCTCATAGGGCGAGTCCAACCCGGTGAAGTCGCGGATCAGCCCCTGTCGGGCCTTGCGGTACAAGCCCTTGGGGTCGCGTTCCTCGCAGGAGTCCAGGGGCGTGGCGACATGGACCTCGACAAAGGCTCCCGGTGCGAACTGCTCCCGCAGGCGATCACGGTCACGCCGGTATGGCGAGATGAACGCACATAGCACCAGCAATCCCGCATCAGCCATAAGCTTCGCCACCTCGCCTACGCGACGGATGTTCTCCATGCGATCGGCTTCGCTCATGCCCAGGTCGCGGCAAAGCCCGTGGCGCAGGTTGTCGCCGTCAAGCAGGTAGGTCTTGGTGCCAGCTGCGTGCAGCGCCACATCCAGCGCATTGGCCAGGGTGGACTTCCCCGCTCCCGACAACCCCGTGAACCAGATGCAGCCACCGCGCTGCCGCATGGCTTCGACGCGCATTTGTGTCGTGACTTTCTGATCATGCCAACGCACATCAGAGCCGGGCCCTGTGGACATTATTATTCTCTCGCACCGATGAAACGAGCAGGCTGTCGAAAGCAGTCGGCGTTTCCAATTCGCTACTTACGCCATTTTTGGGCGGAAACTTCCGAGAGGGAAGACGGGGCAAGAGTGTCGTATGCAATACACTGGGTCAACGCGTGGCCTGCAGTCGGGACTGCCGGCCTCCCCAGCAAGGCCTGGATGTGAATCATGCCGGCTCAGTGCTCGCCGTCCAAAGCCGCTCCCCCGCTCCCGGCGCTTCCATCCACTGCTTCAGCGAGCGCGTCGGCAGGTCGAAGTACTCCCGAGTGCGTGCATAACCATGCCCGCCCATGCGGCCGATGGCATCGAGGCCGAGCTGGTCGATGTAGAGCGTAGCCGGGTCGATCAGGTCGTCGCGCACGTGGGCCATCAGGACTTCGCCGAGAATGATCTCCCGCGACTGGCCAATGGACAGCGCCATCATTCGCCTGCATTCCAGCGCCACCGGCGCCTCGCCGATGCGCGGGCAGCCGACGCGGGTGCCGGGGATGGCGGTGAGACCAGCGGCGACCAGTTCGTCGAAACCTGGCTCGAAGGGCACGGCGCAGACATTCATGGCTTCCACCAGCGCATCGGAGACGATGTTCACGGTGAATTCCTGGTTCTGCCGGATGTTCAGCGTGGTGTCCTTGGGGCTCAGGTCGCTGTAGTTCTCCACGCCCAGGGCGAGGATTGGCGGGTCGGCCGAGAGGGCGTTGAAGAAGCTGAAGGGCGCGGCATTGGCGCGACCGTCGGCATCGATGGTGGTGACCAGGGCGATGGGCCGTGGCACCACGCTGCCGATAAGAATTTTGTATTTCTCGCGGGCGGACAGCTGCTGGAAGTCGAAGCTGAGCATGGGATGGTCCTTCAATGAGTCGGCGCGTCGAGCAGCGGCGCGGCGGCGCTGTACGAATCGGCAAAGGGAATCGCTGAACGGAACAACGTGCGCCACGGCGGGTTGCCGAAGGCACGCTCGGCGTGGTGCTGCATCTGCTTCTGGAACAGTGCGTCGGCGCGGCGCTGCAGGTCGGCGTAATCGACGCCGATCACCTGGCCGTCCAGCATCACGCTGCGGCCGTCGATGAAGCTGGCGATGCAGTCGTCGCCGCGGCCAGCGGTGAACAGGTTCTTCAGCGGGTCGAAGAACGGGCCCTGGTGGAAGGCACCGAGGCGGAACACCGTGACGTCTGCGCGGGCGCCGACGGCAAGGCGGCCGAGATCGTCGCGGCCCAGCGCCTGGGCGCCGCCGAGTGTCGCGGCGTTGTAGAGGTCGAGCATGCGCGTGTGTTCGGCATCGCCTTCCTTCACCCGCGCGATGTTCAGACCCTGGCGCAGGTTGTCGAGCATGTCCGCCGGGAAGGTGTCAGTCCCCATGGCGAGGTTGATGCCCCGCGCGCGGTAGCCACCGAAGGAGTCCAGCGCATCGCCTTCGCGGGCGAACACCACGGGGCAATGCACCAGGCTCGCGCCGGTGTCGGCGAGGCGCTGCAGCTCATGCTCGCCACTGTGCAGGATGCCGTGGGGCAGCACGCTGCGCGGATTGAGCAGGCCGTAACTGTCCAGCCATTGCAGCGAAGACGTGTCGCGCAGGCGACGCACCAGCTCCACTTCGTAGCGCGACTGGCAGCAGTGCAGGCGCAGCGGCGCGTTCAGTTCGTTCTGGACGGCGGCAGTGCGCTCCAGCAACGCGGGCGTGCAGGTTTCGATGCGGTCGGGCAGCAGCGCGCCGCGCACCAGCCCGTTGTGTGCGCCGTCGTAGTCGCGGAAGAAGCGCTCGGCTTCGCGCAGCCCGGCAAGGCCGGCAGCTTCATCCCAGTGCTGCGCGGCGCTGCCGTCAGCGCGGGCGTAGGTCATGCCGCTCATGTAGCAGGGCCCCAGATAGGTGCGCAGGCCCAGCTCGCCGGACAGCGCGGCGACTCCGGCAAATTCGTCGTAATGCTCAGCCCAGCGCCGGTAGTACATGGAGGTGATCGGCATGGCGGTGGTGATGCCGTTGCGGATCAGCTGGGTGAAGGCGTAGCGGTACTTGAACAGCTCCTCCTCCGCGCTGTAGCACTCGTTCGGGCCAGCGCGCAGGTATTCCTCGGACCAGACGCGCCCCATGTTCCATTCAGCGCCGTTATCCAGGGTGAGCACCGTGGAATCGAGATCGCCGAGGGCATCGAGGTCGATGAAGCCGGGGCCGATCAGCGCGTGGCCGTAGTCGATCCACTGATTCACTTCACCGGGAAAGCCGCGACCGACGAAGAGGATTTTCCCGCCCTCGAACACCACCTCACCATGGCGCCAGAGCACGTGCTGCGTGCCGTCGAAGCCGACCACGAAGCTGGCTTTCAGACCGATGCGCGGCGTGCTCACAAACGCGACTCCAGCAGGCGACCATGCTCGGCAATCAGCCTGCCGGCCTTGAATACCTGGCGCTGCGCCGGGCGCGCGACCACGGCCTCGCCGAGGGTTTCGACCGGCAGCAGGAGGAAGTCCGCTGGCGCGCCGACATCGATACGCGCCGGCTCCCGGCCCAGCGCGCGAGCACCGTTAGCAGTGGCCGCGGCGAAAGCGGCGGCAAGGTCGTCGTCCTTGCACAGATCGAAGCGGAAGGCGAGGAACATGGCGCGTTCGAGCATGTCGCCGTTGCCCATGGGCGACCAGGCATCGCGGATGCCGTCGCTGCCCAGGCACAGGTTCACGCCGGCTTCGCGCAGGGCGAGGAACGGCGGCACCGGGGTATCGGCCGGGGCGGAGCTCATCAGGGAAATGCCCAGCTCGGAGAGTCGTTCGGCCAGCGGCTCGACCTGCTCCCAGGGCGCCATGCCCAGGCAGTAGGCGTGGCTGATCATCACCTTGCCCAGCAGGCCGTGCCGCTCGGTGTAATCGGCGATACGGGCGATCTGCCAGAGGCCTAACTCACCCTTGTCGTGCAGGTGGATATCAACGCCACGGCCGAATTCCACCGCGAGGCCGAAGACGATATCCAACTGCGCGATGGGATCATCGTCGATGCCACAAGGGTCCAGGCCGCCGACGTTTTCCACGCCCAGCGCCATCGCCTCGTGCATCAGCTCGGCGGTGCCGGGGCGGCTGACCAGGCCAGTCTGCGGAAAGACCACGAACTGCATGTCGATCAGGTCGGCGTAACGTTCGCGCAGCGCCTGCATGGCGACCACATGGCGCAGGCCCAGCTCGGGGTCGATGTCCACGTGGCAACGGAAGGTCAGCGAGCCACGGGCGATGCATTGCTCCAGCAGCGCACCGGCACGCTCGGCAATCGGCGCTTCGATCTCGCGCAGCACGCGGCGCTCGTTGGCAATGTAGTCCTTGAGCGTGGGGCCGGCGCTGTTGGGCCGCCAGGGTTGGCCCCAGAGGGTCTTGTCCAGGTGGCAATGGCTCTCTACCAGTGGCGGCAGCAGGAGCTGACCGGCACCGTCGATGTCGCTCGCTTCGATGGCGGCGCCGCTGGCCGGGCGGCGCTCGGCGATGCGGCCGTTCTGGATCAGGAAATCTTCCGCCGCGCTGCCGAGCGGGCGGATGTTGCGCAGCCAGTAGCTGTCGGTCATGGGGACCTCAAACAGAAAATTGGATCGATATTCTTTTTGTAGGAGCGAGCTTGCTCGCGAACGGATTTCGCCCTGCTAACGGCGTCAGGCGTTCGCGAGCAAGCTCGCTCCTACGAGAAGCAAAAGCGAGTCGTCAGCCCTTGAGCTTGGACCAGATGCGGTCCTGCAGCTCGCGGGACTTGTTGCTGCATTCCTTTTCCAGGCGCAGCCGCTGTGCGTACTCCTCGGGCATGTTGATGGCGTCCATGACCTTCCACTTGGCGTCGAGCAACTGGTCGGTCTGGATGCCGTTGGAATAGGCGATGGCGTTGGTCACCGCCGCGGCGTTTTCCGGTTTCATCATCCAGTTGATGAAGACCTTGGCGTTCTCCGGATGCGGCGCGCTTTTCGGCACGGCAAAGTTGTCCTGGAAGGACGCCACGCCTTCGCGCGGGTAGACGTACTTGATGGTGCTCTTCTGCAGGGTGGCGCGGGCGGTGGAGCCGTTCCAGTTCTGCATCAGCACCACTTCGCCGGAGGCCATGCGGTCCACCGTGTTGTCCGAGCTGTACATCTTCAGGAAGGGTTTCTGCTTCTGCAGCAACTCGAGGATCTTCTTGGCGTCCTGCGGGTTCTCGGTGCACTCGTCGACGTTCAGATAATGCGCGGCAGCGTTGATCAGGCTGCTCGGCGTATCCAGCGCGGCGACCTGGCCCTGCAGCTCCGGACGCGGCTCGAAGAACTCCTTCCACGAATCGTCCAGCTTGCCGCCCGGCACCCGTGCGCTGTCGTAGGAGAAGCCCGTGGTGCCCCACAGGTAAGGAGCCGAGTACTTGCGCCCCGGATCGAAGGCCGGGTCGCGGAAGGCAGGCTTCACGTACTGGAAGTTGGCCAGAGATGGCGTGTCGATTTCCCGCAGCAGGTCCTGCTTGATCAGCGTCTGCATGATCGAGTGCGACGGCACGATCACGTCGTACGCGGCGCCGCCGGCCTGCAGTTTTGCCAGCAGGGTTTCGTTGCTGTCGTAGCCGTCCATGGTGACCTTGATGCCGGTCTCCTTCTCGAACTTGGCCAGCAGCTCGACCGGGTAATAGTCAGTCCAGTTGTAGAAGAACAACTGCTTGGGCTCCTCGGCCTGGGCGGCGCCCGCCGCCAGCAGAGCAAGGGACAAACCGGCAAGGCCGTGACGCAGGGCATTCAACTTCATGTGGCTCTCCGAAACGAAAGGTCAGAAAACGAAAGGTTGGCAGTCTTGATCAGGCGTCCGGTTTGCCGCGCTGGCCGAGCCAGTACGACAGCACCACGAGGACGATGGAAATCACCAGCATGAGCGTCGAGATGGCGTTGATCTCGGGCGTTACCCCGGCCTTGATGGCCGAGAAGATGTAGACCGGCAGCGTCGTCGAGCCGGGGCCGGCAACGAAGAAGGTCATGATGAAATCGTCGAGGCTGACCACGAACGCCAGCACAGCGCCGGACAGCACCGCCGGCCACAGCAGCGGCAGGGTCACCCGGCGGAACACCTGGTAAGGGCTGGCGTACAGATCGCCGGCGGCTTCCAGCAGGCTCTTGTCGAGGTCGTTCAGGCGCGCGCGGATCGGCAGGTAGGCGAAGGGAATACAGAAGCCGACGTGGGCGACGATCACCGTCAGCAAGCCGAGCTTGATGCCCAGCGACATGAACAGCAGCAGCGTGGCCACCGCGATGACGATCTCCGGCAGGATCAACGGCAGGTTGATGCCGCCCTCCACCATCCGCCGTCCGTAGAACGGCCGCGAGGTCGCCAGAGCCGCCGCCAGGGCGATCGCCGTGGACAGCACGGTGGCGAAGCCGGCGACCACCAGCGAGTTGAACGCCGCCGCCTGGATCGAGGGGTTGGCGACGATCTTGCCGTACCAGGCGAAGGAGAATTCGGTCCACACCGTGGCCGAGCGGTTGGCGTTGAAGCTGTAGGCGATCAACACGAAGATCGGCAGATACAGGTACGCCAGCACCAGCAGGCTGGTCTCGCGGGTGCCGGGGAGTTTCTTCAGGTGCTGGGCGATCATGCGTTGGCTCCTCCCAGGTGGACGGCCTTGGCGGCGCGGCGGCTATACAGGGCGAACGCGATCAGCGCGAGCAGCATGATTGCCAGCAGCAGGAACGACAGCGAACCGCCCAGGGGCCAGTTGCGCGCGGTGCCGAACTGCTGCTGGATCAGGTTGCCGATCATCAGCGTCTTGCCGCCGCCGAGAATGGCGGGGGTGATGAAGGCGCCCAGGCTCGGCACGAACACCAGCAGGGATCCGGCGATCACGCCGGGCATGGACAACGGCAGGATCACCCGGCGCAACGCCTTCCAGCGGTTGGCGCCGAGGTCGTAGGCGGCCTCGACGAGACGCCAGTCGAGCTTCTCCAGGGTCGAGTAGATCGGCAGGATCATGAACGGCAGGAAGCTGTAGACCAGCCCCACACAGACCGCGAAGTCGTTGTAGAGCAAGGTGATGCCGCCGGCCTGGGGAAACAGCGCGTTGACCGTCTGGGCGATCCAGCCGTGCTCGCGCAGGATGATCAGCCAGGCGTAGTTGCGGATCAGCAGGTTGGTCCAGAACGGGATGGTGATCAGCAGCACCATGAGGTTGCGCGAGCGCTCGCTCAGGCTGGTCATCCACAGCGCGACCGGGAAGCCGAAGAGGAAGCACAGCAGCGTGGTGCCGCCGGCCTGGAACAGCGAGCGCAGCAGCGCCTGGGCGTAGACCCAGTTGAGCTCCAAGTTGCCGTCGAAGTCTTCCTGGAAGAACAGCTGCACGTAGCTCTGGATCTGCCAGTCGGCGTGCCAGTCGACGCCGCCGTAGAGGTTGCGCGGCAGCAGGCTGATGTAACCCATGATCGCCAGCGGGATGGCGATCAGCCCGAGCAGCGTCAGCGCCACGGGGCTCAGCAGCAACAGGCGTCGGGTAGTGGGCGACTCCTTCATGCTCAGGCCTCCATCAGCAGGCAGGCCTGGGGCGGCAGATGCACCGCCACGGCCTCGCCGACGTCACGGGCGCGGCCGCCCTCGTTGCTCTCGCGCAGGGTGATCTGCGAGGCATCGGGCAGGCGGCAGCGGTACAGCGTGGCGGTGCCGACGTACATCACCGTTTCGATCACCGCGCGCAGGTGGTGCGGCTGCGAGGGGTCGACCAGCTTCGAGCGCTCCGGGCGGAAAGCCAGTTGCACGCAGGCGCTGCTCAGGCCGGCCGGCAGCTCGCAGGGGATCTCCGCCGCCATGGCGTTGGGGTGGAAGCCGCCCTGGCGCATCTGTCCGGGAAGGAAGTTGATGTCGCCGATGAACTGCGCGACGAAGCGATGGGTCGGGCGTTCGTAGATCTCGTTGGGCGTGCCGATCTGCATGATGTTGCCGTGGGACATCACGGCGATGCGGTCGGACAGGGTCAGCGCTTCTTCCTGGTCGTGGGTGACGAAGATGAAGGTGATGCCCGCCTCTTCCTGCACGCGCTTGAGTTCGATCTGCATTTCCTTGCGCAGCTTCAGGTCCAGCGCGGACAGCGGTTCGTCGAGCAGCAGCACTGATGGCTTGGGCGCCAGCGCACGAGCCAGCGCCACACGTTGTTGCTGGCCGCCGGAGAGTTCGGCCGGCTTGCGCCGAGCGAGGTGTTCCATCTGCACCAGGGCGAGCATTTCCTTTACGCGGGCCGGAATCTCGCCACGCGCCAGGCCCTGCATTTCAAGGCCGAAGGCGATGTTCTCGCTCACCGACATGTGCGGGAACAGCGCATAGCTCTGGAACACGGTGTTGATACGGCGGCGGTACGGAGGCAGGTCGTTGACCCGCTCGCCGCCGACGAGGATGTCGCCGGAGGTGACGTTCTCGAACCCGGCGATGCTGCGCAGCAGCGTGGTCTTGCCGCAGCCGGAAGGCCCCAGCAGGGTGAAGAACTCGTTATGGGCAATGTCGACCGACACTTCGTTGAGGGCGGGAGCGACGTTGGGATCATCGGTGTAGCGCTTGCTGACCCGACGCACCTCGACTGACGACGAGTGATTCATTTTGGTGCATTCCTCTTGTTTTTGTATGCAATATTTGAATGCAATCTAGAAATAGCTGATGTATTTTTCTTCTGCAACTGGTTTTGCACGGACGGTTTTGCGGCATCCTTTGACGGGTCAAGCAAGAGGCGGAGTCGGCCATGACGGAGAAACACCCCGAGTCCACGGTGGAACGCGTCTACCAAGGGGTTTACGAGGCGATCAGCAAGCGCAGCCTGCGCCCGGGCATGAAGCTCGGTGAGGCGGCGTTGGCGGATTTGTTCAAGGTCAGCCGCACTTCGGTGCGCGCGGCGCTGAAACATCTGGAAGCGGATGGACTGGTTTCCAGCGCGCTCAACAAGGGTGCGTGGGTGTCCTTACCCAGCGACGAGGAGATTCGTTCGCTGTTCGAAACGCGGCGGCTGATCGAGATCGGCATCGTCAGCGAACTCTGCCGCCGTGCGGACAGCGCGATCATCCAGGACCTGCGCGACCACGTGGCGCTGGAAGAGGCAACCCACGACCAGGACCATGCGCGCTTCGTTCATCTGCTGGGCGAGTTCCACCTCAAGCTGGCGGCGGCGCTGAACAACCCGGTGCTGCTGGACTTCTTCCGCAAGCTGATCGAGCGCGCCTCGCTCTACGCCACCACCCTGGACGACGACCAGCACGAAACCTGCCGCGGCAACGAGCACCAGCGGCTGATCGAGTACATCGAGGCGGGCAACCAGGCGGCGGCCATCGAACTGACCTGCATGCACCTGAACGCCATCGAACAGGCGATCATCAAGGCGGCGGGCAACCTGAAGGCGGACTATCACCCACTCAAGCATCTGATTGGTGGCTGAGTAACGCCACGCCGCTTTTGTGTAGGAGCGAGCTTGCTCGCGAACCGCATGACCCCATGCGATAAGCCGACATCTGTTCGCGAGCAAGCTCGCTCCTACGAAGAGCCAAAAAAACGCCCGGCATCTGCCGGGCGTTCTGCATTCAGGCAGTCGGGCCGCCCGTGATGCGATCGAAACCCCGGCGGATCTCCTCTTCGGGCAGGTTGTCACCGATGAAGACGATCACGCTCTCGCGCTGCTCGTTACCCTTCCACTCGGTGTCCCAGTCGAACCCATAGAGCCGCAGCACGCCCTGGAACACCAGGCGGCGCTCCTCGCCGGCGATGTTCAGCACACCCTTGTAGCGCAGCAGCGAGTTGCCGTGCCATTGCAGCAGGTCGTCCATGAACTCGCTGAGGCGTTCGATTTCCAGTGGCTGGTCGCTGCGCAGCACCAGGGTGGTGATGCGGTCGGTCGTGTCCGCCGCCGGGCGAACCGGCCGCAGCAGCGGGCGCAGGCCAACGTCGGCGTTAAGGTTGAAGCCGCGCACGTCGAGCAGGCGCTCCAACTCGATGGCGCCGTGCTCCACGGCGTGGATCTCAGCGCGGCGGTTGATACGCTGCAGGCGCTCCACCAGGGCATCGTACTGCTCCGGCGAGACCAGATCGCGCTTGCTCACCAGGATACGGTCGCCGAAGCCGACCTGGGCCTGGGCGATCGCCTCCTGCAGGTGGCGGTCGGCGTTGGCAGCGTCCACCAGGGTGATGATGCCGTCGAGCAGGTAGCGCTCGCGCAAGGTTTCATCGACGAAAAAGGTCTGCGCCACCGGGGCCGGGTCGGCCAGGCCGGTGCACTCGATCACCACACGGTCGAAGTCCAGTTCACCGCTGTCGCGGCGCTCCAGCAGAACGTAGAGCGCGCGCTCAAGGTCACTATTGATGGTGCAGCAGACGCAGCCGTTGGACAGCGTCGTCACCTGAACCGCGTCGTCGCCGAGCAATTGAGCGTCGATGGGCGTCTCGCTGAACTCGTTCTCGATTACGGCGATCTTCAGGCCATGCTCGGCCTTGAGAATGTGCTTGAGCAGGGTGGTCTTGCCGGCCCCGAGGAAGCCGGTGAGGACAGTCACCGGAATCTGCGGTGCGCTTGCGGAATCGGTCATGGGAACATCCAGGCAATCGGAAAAGAAAACGGGCCGCGATCGCTCGCGGCCCGTCCAACGATCAATGAAACGTCGGCGAGGCAGCCGAGGCAAGGCGCCAGGGGCCGTAGAAAGCGCAGTCTACTTCAGTAGAGGAGCATTTTTCCGGCCCCTGGCAACGCAGCATCGGCCACGCAGCCAGTTTCATCGCATCAGCAGCAGCGGATCGGCCTACCCTTGCCGCCGCCGTAGCGCGCTTCCTGGCGCTCGCGGAAGAACTCCTCGTAGGTCATCGGAGTCTTGTCCGGGTGCTTGTTCTGCATGTGCTGAACGTAGGTGTCGTAATCGGGCATGCCGACCAGCATGCGTGCGGCCTGCCCGAGATACTTACCCATGCGGCTGAGGTCGTTGAACATGATGTTCCTCCGTCAGGCATCCGGGATCGGCTGGAACGGAGCTTCCTTGTCGGTGCGCTCCTTCTTGGTCCAGGCGCTGGCGCCCACCTTGATCGCGTACACCAGCACGCTGAACACCACCAGCAGGAACAGCACGGTGAGGCCGGCGTTGATGTAGGCGTTCATCATCACGTGCTGCATCTGGCCGATGTCCTTGGCCGGGGCGATGATCTGGCCGGCATCCAGGCCGGCGGAGTACTTCTTGCCCAGGGCGATGAAGCCCACGGCCGGGTTGCTGTCGAACAGTTTGATCAGGCCGGCGGTGGTGGTGCAGATCAGCAGCCAGGCAGCCGGCAGGGCGGTCACCCAGACGTACTGCTGGCGCTTCATCTTGATCAGCACGACGGTGGCGAGCATCAGCGCGATGCCGGCGAGCATCTGGTTGGAGATGCCGAACAGCGGCCACAGCGTGTTGATGCCACCCAGCGGATCGACCACGCCCTGATACAGCAACCAGCCCCACAGCGCGACGCAACCACCGGTGCCGATGATGTTGGCGGTCCAGGATTCGGTCTTCTTCAGCGCCGGGACGAAGTTGCCCAGCAGGTCCTGCAGCATGAAGCGCCCGGCGCGAGTGCCGGCGTCCACCGCGGTGAGGATGAACAGAGCCTCGAAGAGGATCGCGAAGTGGTACCAGAAGGCCATGGTGTTCTCACCCGGCAGCACCTGGTGGAGGATGTGCGCGATGCCCACGGCAAGAGTCGGCGCACCACCGGCACGGGCCAGGATGGTGGTCTCGCCGATGTCCTTGGCGGTCTGCGTCAGCACTTCCGGAGTGATGGTGAAGCCCCAGCTGCTGACGGTCGCGGCAACCGCGGTGACGTCAGTACCGACCACGGCCGGCGGGCTGTTCATGGCGAAGTAGATGCCCGGTTCGATGACCGAGGCGGCGACCATCGCCATGATGGCCACGAAGGACTCCATCAGCATGCCGCCGTAGCCGATGTAGCGGGCGTCGGGCTCGCGGTTGAGCAGCTTGGGCGTGGTGCCCGAGGAGATCAGCGCGTGGAAGCCGGAGACGGCGCCACAGGCGATGGTGATGAACAGGAACGGGAACAGGCCGCCCTTCCACACCGGGCCGGTGCCGTCGGTGAACTGAGTCAGCGCCGGCATCTTCAGCTCCGGCGAGACGATCACGATGCCGATCGCCAGGGCGACGATGGTGCCGATCTTGAGGAAGGTCGACAGGTAGTCACGCGGGGCCAGCAGCAGCCAGACCGGCAGGACCGAGGCAATAGCGCCGTAGGCGATCAGCATCCAGACGATCTGCACGCCATGGAAGGTGAACACCGGGGCCCACTCGGGGCTGGCGGCGATCTGCCCGCCGAGCCAGATGGAACCCAGCAGCAGCACAATGCCGACCACGGAAATCTCGCCGATGCGGCCCGGGCGGATGTAGCGCATGTACACGCCCATGAACAGCGCGATCGGGATGGTCGCCAGCACGGTGAACATGCCCCACGGGCTTTCGGCCAGGGCCTTCACCACGATGAGCGCGAGCACCGCGAGGATGATGATCATGATCAGGAACGCGCCGAACAGAGCGATGGTCCCCGCCACCTGCCCCATTTCCTCGCGTACCAGTTCACCCAGCGAACGCCCGTTGCGGCGACTGGAAATGAACAGAACCATGAAATCCTGCACGGCGCCGGCCAGCACCACGCCGGCGATCAGCCAGAGCGTGCCGGGCAGGTATCCCATCTGCGCAGCCAGTACGGGACCGACTAGGGGGCCGGCGCCGGCGATGGCGGCGAAGTGGTGACCGAAGAGGATGTGCTTGTTGGTCGGGACGTAGTCCAGACCGTCGTTGTTGAGGACCGCGGGGGTCGCTCGGTTGGGGTCCAGTTGCATCACCTTGGTGGCGATGAAAAGGCTGTAGTAGCGGTAGGCGACCAGGTAAATGGCGACCGCCGCGACGACGATCCACAGTGCGTTGATGGCTTCGCCGCGACGTAGTGCCACGACTCCCAAGGCAAATGCACCGACTATCGCCACCGCCAGCCAGGCGAGGTGACGTAGCAGGCTGTTGTTATTGTTCATAGCGAGGCTTCCGACAGTTTGAAGGCGAGAATTCGCAGAAAAATTCTAGTCTTTTCCCGCGACCCATTCATACGACCTTAGTCTAGGGTGATTGCGCGCTTATTGCCGGAAGTCAACGTGCTCCGACCCTGGAGTCAGGAAATGAAAAGGCCCGCCTGGGGCGGGCCTTTTCAGGCTGCGACAGATCGTCAGGCCGGCTGCTTGGCGTACTGCGCCAGCGTCTGGTCACGGCTCATTACGGCCAGGGTGTTGTTGAGCACCTGCTCACCGGTGGCGTCCTTGGAAGTGAAGATCTCACCGAAGTGCTGCTGGGTGACCTGGGCGAAGTGCGCGCGGTCCCGGGTGGGAATGCCGAGCAGGACAGCGTAGGCATCCAGTGCCTCGCCATGTCCCTGGGCCATGTTCTCGGCAATGTTGTCGAGCATGCCGTTCATGGCGAAGATCGAGCGACCGCCGTAGGTGATGCGCTGGCTGGCGTCGCAACCGTTGGTGCCGGAGGTCAGGCCGAAGGTGGCGTTGCCCGAGGTGCCGTTGGTGGTGGTGGCCAGCAGGTGCGGGAACAGGCCGCGCTGGCCGTCGAAGACCATGTTGCCCCAGCCGCAACCCTTGCCGCTCTGGCCGGCTTCGTCCGCGTGCGCCGCCAGGCTGGCAACGCTGATAACCCCAAAAATCAGACCCTTGATGAGTTTATTGTCCATGCTCTGCACTCCGCAGTTGTAGTGGTTAAACGCACATGGAGCTTTGGCGAGGGTCCGCATACTGTCAAACCCGCGCGGGCTGTGTCTGACGGACGAAACGTCAGCAATCAGTGTACGACGCGTCAGTATGGGCTTGCGTCTATAGTGAGGCGAAGCAGAAACGGCCGGAGAGCCACGACATGACTGACGATCACGACGAGCGCCGGCGATTCCAGCGCATCGCCTTCGACGCCGGCACCGAGATCAGCCAGGGCGACCTGCGCTGGAAGGTGACGCTGCTGGACCTGTCCCTGCAAGGACTGCTGGTGCAACGCCCGGAACACTGGAGCATCGTCGCGCAGGAGCCGGTGCAGGTACGCATCTACCTGGGCTTCGACGTCAACGTCTATATGGAGGCAGACCTGGCCTGGGAGCGGGAGGGTCTGCTGGGCTTCAACTGCCGGCACATCGACCTGGATTCCATCAGTCACCTGCGCCGCCTGGTCGAGCTGAACCTGGGGGATGAATCATTGCTGGAGCGCGAACTCACGCTACTCAGCGAACACTGATCCAACCGTGTAGGAGCGAGCTTGCTCGCGAACCGTCTGACACCGGAGCAGCCGGTGAGAGTTCGCGAGCAAGCTCGCTCCTACAGAAAGCCGCTATTCGAACAACGCATCCAGCGCCTGCTCCAGGCGCGTCACGGCGATCACCTGCAGGCCCGGCGGCGACTCCTTCGGCGCATTGCCCTTGGGTACGATGGCGCGCTTGAAGCCGTGCTTGGCCGCTTCCTTCAGACGTTCCTGGCCGCTGGGCACGGGGCGCACCTCGCCGGACAGACCGACTTCGCCAAACACCAGCAACTGGTGATCCAGCGGCCGGTTGCGCAGGCTGGACATCACCGCCGCCATCAGCGCCAGGTCCGACGCTGTTTCCAGCACCTTCACACCGCCAACCACGTTGAGGAACACGTCCTGGTCGTAGGTCGGGATGCCGCCATGGCGGTGCAGCACCGCCAGCAGCATGGCCAGTCGGTTCTGGTCCAGGCCCAGGGTCACGCGGCGCGGGTTGGCCAGGTGGCTGGTATCCACCAGCGCCTGCACTTCCACCAGCATCGGCCGCGAGCCTTCCCAGGTGGCCATGACCACGCTGCCCGGCACTGATTCCTGGGCGCGGGTGAGGAAGATTGCCGACGGGTTGGACACTTCCTTCAGGCCACGGTCGGTCATGGCGAATACGCCCAGTTCGTTCACCGCGCCGAAGCGGTTCTTCACCGCCCGCAACAGGCGCAGGCGGCCGTCGGATTCACCCTCGAAATACAGCACCGTATCGACCATGTGCTCGAGCACGCGCGGGCCGGCCAGCGAACCCTCCTTGGTAACGTGGCCGACCAGGAAGATCGCCGTGCCGCTCTGCTTGGCGAAACGCACCAGCAACGCCGCGCTCTCGCGCACCTGGGCGACACCGCCAGGGGCCGATTGCAGTTGTTCCGTGAAGATGGTCTGGATCGAGTCAATCACCATCACCTTCGGCTGCTCCTGGCGCGCCGTGGCGATGATGGTCTCGATGCAGGTCTCGGTCATCACCTTGAGCTTGTCTTCGGGCAAACCCAGACGACGGGCGCGCATGGCGACCTGCTGCTGGGATTCCTCGCCGGTGACGTAGAGCGCCGGCAGGCGCGTGGCGATGTTGCAGAGAGTCTGCAGGAGGATGGTGGACTTGCCGATGCCGGGGTCGCCGCCGATCAGCACCACCGAGCCGTCGACCAGGCCGCCGCCGAGGGCGCGGTCCAGTTCCGCCGAGGCGGTGGAGAAGCGGGGCATTTCCTCGACGCTGACTTCGGCGAGGGTCTTGATGTTGGCCTGCTGGCCGGCCCAACCGCCGCGGCCGGAGCTGGAGCTGCCGGAACCGCCGGTGGGCGTGGTGTCGATGACGGTCTCGACCAGAGTGTTCCAGGCGCCGCAATCAGGGCATTGGCCGGCCCATTTCGGGTAGGTGGCGCCGCACTCGGTGCAGCCGTACATGCGCTTGGCCTTGGCCATGGGGGACTTCCGTCGAATACAAAGTCCGCATCATAAGCCAATCGGGTGGAAGGCTTCAGAACCTATTTACGGTCTCGCGAGCTAGAACAGACCTGCGTTGAAATTGGTTGAGGGGGGGCGGAGTTTACACGCAGCAAATGAGCCCCCCGAGTCCGGTTTCAACGCAATTCTGCCGATGCGCAGCAGGCCGTAGACAGGGTCTTAGCTCGCCAGGCGGCGGTACTGACTTTCCATATCGTGCTTGAGGCTCTCGCGGCGCATCAGCAGCGAGGCCAGGGTGCAGTCGGGGCGTTCGATGCCTTCCTCCACGCGGCCGATACGCTGGTCCAGCAGCTCGTATTGCAGCTTCAGGCGAACCAGGCGTTCCTGCGCGCGCAGGGCTTCGACATTGCGTTTGGGGAGCTTGGTGACGGACTTGCCAGAGGACGAAATGGCTTTACGCATGGCGGTGGCACCGATTGGAAAGAGATGATGGGAGCCTACGCCTCGCTCCGACGCACACCCTTGACTCTGATCAAGCTCAACCGGATCGCTTGAGCAGGTCGGCGATCTCGTCCTTCAGCGCCACACGTTGCAGTTTGAGGGAATTCAGAGCGAGGTCATCCATCGCTGCGCGACCGTCCTCGATGTCGTAGATTTTCTTGTCCAGCTCCTCGTAGCTGGCGGCCATGCGGGTGAAATTCGCGTCCTTTCCATGCAAGCGGGTCATCAGGGACTTCTGGTCGGGGAATTCACGGGACAGGGGATGATGCTCGAGCGGCATGGCGGGCCTCCTTGTATGGATGGGTTGCCCGATAAGCCTAGCCCACGAAGCGGACTCGCCCAGCGCCGCCGGTCATACCGGTGGAATTGACCGCCCGCGGGGTGTTCAGACGGCGACAGGCCGCTAAACTGCGCCTGTCCCCCTCTATATTGCGTAACAAGGAGTCAGTGCATGAGTCTGCTTAGCGAATTCAAGGCCTTCGCGGTCAAGGGCAACGTGGTCGACATGGCCGTCGGTATCATCATCGGCGCCGCCTTCGGCAAGATCGTCTCGTCCTTCGTCGGCGACGTAATCATGCCGCCGATCGGCCTGCTGATCGGTGGCGTGGACTTCTCGGACCTGGCGATCACGCTCAAGGCCGCCGAAGGCGATGTGCCCGCCGTGGTACTGGCCTACGGCAAATTCATCCAGACCTGCCTGGACTTCATCATCGTGGCCTTCGCCATCTTCATGGGCGTGAAGGCCATCAACCGACTCAAGCGCGAAGAAGCCGCCGAGCCCAGCGCCCCGCCGGTGCCTACGCCTGAGGAAACCCTGCTGACCGAGATCCGCGACCTGCTCAAGCAGCAGAACAATCGCACTCCTTGAGCAGATCGCGGATCGGGCCGGGCGCGGCCCCTACTGGGGTCAGCCCGGCGGCGTCAGCAGCACACGGCCGATGCGCCGCTCGCTGACGTCCGTCACCTCCAGGCGCCAGCCACCCAGCTCCAGCGTGTCACCCTTGGCCGGCAAGCGGCCAAGGTGCTTGAGCGCCAGCCCGCCGAGGGTCTGGTACTCCGCCGTCGGGCGAGCGTTGAAGCCGACCCGTTCGGCCAGCGCCGACAGCGTCACGGCACCGTCCACCCGGTAGGAACCCGCTTCTGCCTCGATGTCCGTACCGGACACCTCGCTGGCGTCCGGCAGCTCACCGGCGATGGCCTCCAGCACATCGGTCATGCTCAGCATGCCCTCGAAGCCACCGAACTCGTTGACCACGAAGGCCAGGTGGGTCGAGGCCTCGCGCATCTGTTCCAGTGCGCCCAGCACCGTGCTGCTGTCCGGCAGGCTCAGCGGCTCGCGCAGCAGCGGCAGGATGTCCAGCTCGCGGCCCTGCAACAGGGCGGAGAACAGCTCCTTCTTGTGCACATAGCCCAGCGGCTCGTCGATGTTGCCTTCGCGGATCACCAGCAGGCGCGAGTACGGCGATTCCAGCAGCGCGCGGCGGATGTTCTCCGGGCTGTCGGCCACGTCCACCCGGTGCACGCGCTGGCGGTCGATCATCACGGCTTTTACCGGACGCTCGGCCAGGCCCAGCACGCCGCTGATCATCACCCGCTCACGGCGATCGAACGGCGCATCGGTGCCATCGTCCGGGCCCACCAGGTCGGCGATCTCATCGCCCACCTCGTCGGCGTCGACCTTGCCTCCCATCAGGCGCAGCACGGCGTGTGCAGTGCGCTGGCGCAGACCACGCTGACCGCGCTGGCTCTTCTGGCGCTTCCAGCGCACCAGCTGGTTGGCCATCTCGATCAGCAGGCTGAAGCCAATGGCGGCGTACAGGTAGCCTTTCGGGATGTGGAAGCCCAGGCCTTCGGCAGTCAGGCTGAAGCCGATCATCAGCAGGAAGCCCAGGCACAGCATGATCACTGTCGGGTGCTCGTTGACGAAGCGGGTCAGCGGCTTGCTGGCCACCATCATCAGGCCGATGGAGAAGATCACCGCGATCATCATCACTTCCAGCTGTTCGACCATGCCCACGGCGGTGATCACCGCGTCGAGGGAGAACACGGCGTCCAGCACCACGATCTGCGCGACCACCGGCCAGAAGGCTGCATAGACACGCTTGCCGTTGGAAGTGTGCACGCGGCCTTCCAGGCGCTCATGCAGCTCCAGCGTGGCCTTGAACAACAGGAACAGACCACCGAACAACATGATCAGGTCGCGCCCGGAGAAGCTCTTGCCGAACACCTCGACCAGCGGCTCGGTGAGCGTGACCAGCCAGGAAATGCTCGCCAGCAGGCCCAAGCGCATCAGCAGCGCCAGCGACAGGCCGATCAGCCGCGCGCGGTCGCGCAGGTGCGGCGGCAGCTTGTCCGCAAGGATTGCGATGAAGACCAGGTTATCGATGCCGAGCACCAGCTCGAGCAGGATCAGGGTGAGCAGGCCGAGCCAGGCCGTGGGGTCCATCAACCATTCCATGTCGACTCACCTCGCTGGGTGCGCGCCATGGCAGGCTGGGAAGGCTTATCCGCGAACGCGGATGCCGGGGGAGGTTCGCCGGCCGCCGGCTCTACAAGGGTAGGTACCGGGGTCGGCGTCGTACTTTGACTGTCCATAAGGTCCGAAAAAAGGGAAACGGACGCTCATCCTAAGGGCAAAGGGCGAACGCCCTAAGCGGACAATCTTTTCAAAATCTATCGAGCACGCCTTACCAATAGTTTTCCACGGCAATCTGGCCGGGCTTGCGCGTCAGCGCCAGGCTCATGCCACGGGCCTTCAGCACGGCGCGGGTGTCCTCGATCATCTGCGGGTTGCCGCAGAGCATCACCCGCGAATGTTCCGGAGTGAGTTCCAGACCGGCGGCGCGCTCCAGCTCGCCGTTCTCGATCAGCGTGGTGATCCGCGCGTTCAGGCAGCCGGGCACCTGTTCACGAGTCACCACCGGGATGAACTGCAGCTTGTGGATATGCTCGGCCAGGTGCTCCATCGCACCGAAACTGGCGATCAGGTCGCGGTAGGCCAGCTCCTTCTCCTCACGGGCGCTGTAGACCAGCTTGATGGTCTCGAAGCGTTCCCATACCTCGAAGTCCTGCAGGATCGACAGGAATGGCGCAAGGCCGGTGCCGGTGGACAGCAGCCACAGATCACGGCCGTCGGGGAAACGATCGAGGGTGAGGAAGCCGAAGGCCTGGCGGTCCACCAGCAACTGGTCGCCGACGCGCAGGCGACTGAGCTCACTGGTGAATTCGCCACCGGGAACGACGATGGAGAAGAACTCGAGGAAGTCGTCGTGGGGCGCCGAGACCATCGAGTAGGCGCGCCAGACAATGCTGCCGCTGGGCTTGTACACGCCCAGGCGGGCGAACTGCCCGGCGCGGAAGCGGTAGCCGCTGTCGCGGGTGGTGCGCAGGGTGAACAGGCTCGGGGTGAGCGTCTGCACCTCCACCAGGGTCTGGCGGGTGAACTTCTCTTCGCTGGCGGTCATCGTCCGCTCCCTTTTCAAGAACCGGCCTATTTTCCCGTATTGGCGCGCGAAGAAACACCCGCAAGGCTTGTGGCTATCCCGCTAGATCGCCACAAGCCTGCTCCAGATCACTGCCAGGGGATCAGTGCTTGCGGTTCACCACCTGGGCGGCGCGCAGCACGTCGGTGCCGATCTCGCCTTCGAACTCCTTCCACAGCGGCTGCATGGCGGTGCGCCAGGCGTCCCGCTCGGCCGGGGTCAGGGTGATGATGCGCGCCTTGCCGTTGGCGACCACGTGCTCGCGCTCCTTCTGGTTCAGCGCCTCGGCGTCCTTGTTCACCTCGACGGTGACCTCTTCGATGATGCTTTCCAGCTGGGTGCGCACCGGGTACGGCATGCTGTTCCAGAACTTCTGGTTGCTGATCACCATGTAGCTGAGCACACCATGGTTGGTCTCGGTGATGAATGGCTGGGCAGTGTCGAGCTTCTGGCTGCCGATGTTCGACCAGGTGTTCTCGGTCCCCTGTACCTTGCCGTCCTGCAGTGCCTTCAAGGTTTCGGCGAAGGGCATCTTCACCGCCGTGGCATCGAGCAGGCCGAACTGGGCATTGATCACCGACGACGGCTGGATGCGGAACGCCAGCCCCTTGGCATCGGCCGGTGCGCGCAACTCGCGGTTGGCGGAGAGCTGCTTCATGCCGTTGTTCCAGTAGCCCAGCCCGTAGATGCCCGAGCGTGCCATGGAGTGCAGCAATTCGCGGCTCTTGTCGCGCTTCTGGAAGCGCTTCACCGCCTCCAGGTCGTCGAACAGGAACGGCAGGTCGAAGACTTCGAGCTGTTTGGTGTAGCCCTCGAACTTCGACAGCGACGGCGCCAGCATCTGCACCTTGCCGTCCTGCAGCGCCTGCAGTTCATCGGCGTCGCCGAACAGCGTGGAATTGGGGAACACCTCGACCTTCACCTGGCCGCCCAGGCGCTCTTCCACCAGCTTCTTGAACAGCAGCGCACCGCGGCCCTTGGGCGTGTCGTCGGCGACGACGTGGGAGAACTTGATCACGATGGGCGCATCGGCGAGAGCCGGTTGAGCCACGAGGAAAAGGGCGGACAGAGCCACCCCGAGCAACGACTTGTACATCGACATCCTTATGCAATGGCAATAGCCCGGCGCGCGAACGAGTGTCGCGTGTCGAGGATTCGTGAAGACTTGGAGTGGTGGCCGTCGGTCGGCGGAGCGCAGCTCCGGGATCGGGCCCTACCGGGTCGCATGGACCGCCCGGTTATTATTGGGAGGCCGCCGCGCAGCGATGGAAAGACGACAGCGGGCGGATAGGTCATAATTTTTCGGTATAACGCCGCCCTGCACAAGCAGATGATGGCCAACTGCTTCTCAGTTTGATGACAATCTCGTTGCAATCAGCCTCGTCTCATTGCGACTTCCAGCATCACCTGTTCTCAGCCATTCTTCGTTCGAGAGTCCCATGCCCGTCCTCGCCAGCCCCTTCGCCCAGCTCGACCTGGTCCGCCACCCCGAACAGCGCGAAGACCCGCTGCAGGCCTTCGACGCGGCCGACGAGTACCTGCTCAACCATCTCCATGAGCAGAGCGTAACCGCGGACAGTCGCGTGCTGGTGCTCAACGACAGTTTCGGCGCCCTCGCCGCCAGCCTCGCGCCCCACGTGCACCTGACCAGCAGCGGCGATTCGCACCTGGGTTTCATCGCCCTTGAGCGCAACCTTGAACGCAACGGCCTGGCCGAAGCGCCGCTCACCTTCGTCCCCGCCAGCGAACCCCTGCCAGGCCCGTTCGATCATGTGCTGGTGCGCGTGCCCAAGACCCTGGCGCTGCTGGAAGAGCAACTGATCCGCCTGCACGGCCAACTCGCGCCCGGCGCAAAAGTGGTCGCGGCCGGCATGATCAAACACCTGCCGCGTGCCGCCGGTGACCTGCTGGAGAAATACATCGGCCCGATGCAGGCCTCACTGGCAGTGAAGAAGGCGCGGCTTCTGGTGGCCAGCGCCGAGCAGCGCCCCGCGCCCACCTCGCCCTACCCGACGCGCTACCGCCTGGAAAAGCCGGCGCTGACGCTGCTCAACCACGCCAACGTGTTCTGCCGCGAGGGCCTGGACATCGGCACCCGTTCCTTCCTCCCGCACCTGCCGCAAATCCACCATGCCGTGCGCGCCGCCGACCTGGGCTGCGGCAACGGCGTGCTGGGCATCGCCTTCGCCCTGCTCAACCCGCAGGCCGAACTGACGCTGGTGGACGAGTCGTACATGGCGGTGCAGTCCGCGCGGGAAAACTGGCAGGCCGCCCTGGGCGACCGCCCTGTGGATATCCGCCCTGACGACGGCCTCGCCAGCCAGACCGCCGATTCCCTGGACCTGGTCCTGTGCAACCCGCCCTTCCACCAGCAACAGGTAGTCGGTGACTTCCTCGCCTGGCGCATGTTCCAGCAGGCCCGCGCAGCACTGGTCACCGGTGGCGAACTGTGGATAGTCGGCAACCGCCACCTGGGCTATCACGCCAAGCTCAAGCGCCTGTTCCGCGGCGTCGAGCAGGTGGCGGCAAATCCGAAATTCGTGGTGCTGAAAGCGACCAAATAGGCCAGCGGGATTGCTCCGGCCGGCGTGCCGGAGCAGCATGGATCGCCTTCGCCAGGACGTATGCCATGACCGCACAAGAAGCCGCCCCACTCTCACCGGAACTGATCCGCACCGCCGACGGCGTCGATCTCGCCCTGCGCCGCGCAGGCCCGGCGGATGGCGTGCCGGTGGTGCTGACCCACGGCACCTTCTCCAATCACCGCAGCTGCCTGGGACTGGCCAACTACCTGGCCAGCCAGGGCTTCGCCTGCTGGCTGTTCGACTGGCGCGGGCATGGCGACAGCGGGCGCAACGGCTTCCTCCATAGCTTCGACGACGTGGCCGAGCAGGATGTACCGGCCATTCTCGATGCGGTGAGTCAGCGCAGCGGGTACACCGCATTGCACTGGATCGGGCATTCCGGCGGCGGACTGATTGTTTCGATGTGGGCGGCGCGTCATCCCGAACTGGCGCAGCAGCGGTTGCGCTCGATGGTGCTGATTGGCTCCCAGGCCACGGCAGCTGGTGCAAGTCTTTCACACAAACTCGCGGTGCTCGGCTACGACTGGATGCTGCGCTGGCGACGCGTCGCTCCCAGCCGGGCGAAGAGCGTCGGCCCGGAGGCGGAAAGCGCGCGCCTGATGCGGCAGTGGTGCCAATGGAACCTGCGCCGACGCTTCGACTCCCTGGCAGGTTTCGACTATCTGGCCGGGCTGGCCAACGTCCAATTGCCGGTACTGGGGGTGGCTGGCAGCGGCGATACCTTCATCGCGCCCGTGGCTGGCTGCGAGGCACTGGTCAAGGCATTCGGCGGCGATGACGCGCGCCTGGAGCTCTTCGGCCTGGCGACCGGCGCGCGGGAGGATTACAGCCATAACCGCTTGCTGCTGTCGCGCAATGCCAGCCAGGAAATCTGGCCGCGAATCGCACAGTGGCTAAGTCGGCGTTGAAGGGCCGGCGTTGCCCACCATCCCCGGCATCATTCTGAACGGCACAAAGCGCGGGGGAGGAAAATCAGTTCCCGCCCCACACCTGCAGGCCGACTCCCAGCTCTGCGGCGATCGAAAGCGGCAGCAGCAAGGTATCCAGCAACGCGCTGCCGGGCAGGTCGAGACCGGGGTAGGCCGGCGCGTCGGTGCCGAAGTGATCCTTCGGGCAGCAGCCGCCATTGAGCGAATACCAATCCAGCCGGGTGCCGGCATAGATCAGCGGATCGCCAGGGCGGCTGTCGTTAAGGGTCTTCACGGTGGCGCAACCGTCCAGCTGCAGCAGCAACAGGGCGGCCAGGAGCTTATTCGTCACTGACAAGATGGTGTTCGCCCCAGCGCGGCAGCATGTCCTGGGGAATGCCCAGCTGATTGAGAATGCGCGCGACGACGAAGTCGATCAGGTCGTCGACCGTCTGCGGCTGATGGTAGAAGCCCGGAGCAGCCGGCAGGATCACCGCGCCCATATTGGACAGCTTGAGCATGTTCTCCAGGTGGATGCTGGAGAGCGGCGCCTCGCGCGGCACCAGGATCAACTGGCGACGCTCCTTCAGCGCCACGTCGGCGGCGCGCTCGATCAGGTTGTTGCAGGCGCCGGTGGCGATGGCCGACAGCGTCCCCGTCGAGCAGGGCACCACCACCATCGCACTCGGCGCGCCGGAGCCGGAAGCCACTGGGGCCATCCAGTCTTCCTTGCCGTAGACGCGAATCTGCCCGGGAGCGGCGCCGGTGTATTCGCTCAGGAAAGCCTGCATCGCCTGCGGCTTGCTCGGCAGGGTCACATCGGTCTCGGTGGCCACCACCAACTGCGCGGCCTTGGAGATCAGGAAGTGCACCTCGCGGTCTTCCTGCACCAGGCAGTCGAGCAGACGCAGGCCGTACTGGGCGCCCGAAGCGCCGGTCATGGCAAGGGTGACGCGTTCGGCTCCGGCCATGTTCAGCCCTCCAGCGCCTGGGCCAGCTTGCCGTGCAGGCCGCCGAATCCGCCGTTGCTCATGACCACTACCTGGGTGCCCGGCGTGGCGATGGCTTTCACGCCCTCGATGATGGCTTCCAGCGAGTCGCACACTTGCGTGGGAACGGTGGAACTGGCCACGGTGGCGGCCAGGTCCCAGCCGAGGTTCGGCGGTGCGTACCAGAATACGTTGTCAGCCTGCACCACGGACTCCGGCAGGCCGTCGCGGTGGGCGCCGAGCTTCATGGAGTTGGAGCGCGGCTCGACCACGGCGATCACCTTGGCATCGCCGACGCGCTTGCGCAGACCATCGAGGGTGGTGGCGATGGCAGTCGGGTGGTGGGCGAAGTCGTCATAGATGGTCACGCCTTGCACTTGCGCGACCTTTTCCATGCGCCGCTTGACGCTCTTGAAGGCCGACAACGCGGCGCAGCCCAGCTCCGGCACCACGCCGACATGGCGGGCCGCCGCGAGGCAAGCCAGGGCGTTGGCGACGTTGTGCTGGCCGGTCAGCTCCCAGTCCACGGTGCCTTGCGGCTTACCGTCGAACAGTACCTCAAAGTGCGAACCGTCCTCGCTGAGCAGGCGCGCCTGCCACTGCCCGCCTTCGCCGGTGGTCTGCACCGGGGTCCAGCAGCCCATGTCGATCACGCGCTTGAGCGCGGTTTCGGAGGTGGGATGGATGACCAGGCCTTCGCCGGGGATGGTCCGCACCAGGTGGTGGAACTGCCGCTCGATGGCGGCGAGGTCGGGGAAGATGTCCGCGTGGTCGAATTCCAGGTTGTTCAGGATTGCCGTGCGCGGGTGGTAGTGGACGAACTTGGAGCGCTTGTCGAAGAAGGCGCTGTCGTACTCGTCGGCCTCGACCACGAAGAACGGCGTGCCGCCCAGGCGCGCAGAGACACCGAAGTTCTGCGGGACGCCGCCGATGAGGAAGCCCGGGCTCATCCCGGCGTGCTCCAGCACCCAGGCCAGCATGCTGCTGGTGGTGGTCTTGCCGTGGGTACCGGCAGCCGCCAGGACCCAGCGGCCTTGCAGCACGTGGTCAGCCAGCCACTGCGGGCCGGACACGTAGGGCAGGCCCTTGTTCAGCACGTACTCCACCGCCGGGTTGCCGCGCGACAGCGCGTTGCCGACCACCACCAGGTCCGGAGCCGGCTCCAGGTGGGCGGGGTCATAGCCCTGCATCAGCTCGATGCCCTGGGATTCCAGCTGGGTGCTCATGGGCGGGTAGACGTTGGCGTCGGAGCCGGTCACGCGGTGGCCCAGCTCCTTGGCCAGGACGGCCAGCGACCCCATGAAGGTGCCGCAGATACCGAGGATGTGGATATGCATGCAGACTCCTGCAATCAAGCCTTTCCAGGCGCTTCGAATGGGCGGCAGAGTAGCACAGCGCGCCCCCGCGCGGCCCGCCGCCGGGGCATCAGACGACGAGGTGGGGAAGCGGTTCCCAGTGGTCGGAGAATGTCGTCACGGGAGCGAACCGTAGCGCGTACAAGCGTTTGCGGTTGTCCGCCGATATACCGTTGTTTGCCGCCAGCGCCTGGTTGAGCCCGGAGCGCCCTGCGATCAAGGTCAAACGGCGTATAACGTCGAACGTTACACGCCCTACGCTCCTTCGGTGAAGAGGCGAAGTCAGCCGGGGGAAGCCATCTCAAGCCTGGCATCTGTTCGCGAGCAAGCTCGCTCCTACAGGTTCGGCGCGCGCGTTCTTCGTAGGAGCGAGCTTGCTCGCGAACCGCATGGCACCGGGCCAATCGCGGACAGAGTCCGCTCCTACGGGGACCCCCCTGTTCAGGTTCGGCGACTCAGCCCGTGGCGGTTGAGCTTTCGGTACAGCGTGTTGCGGCTGATGCCCAGCTGTTGCGCAGCCCGGCTGACATGCCAGCGCTGCGCTTCGAGCACTGCCAGAAGTGCATCGCGTTCGGCGGCGCCGAGGGTGTCGCCGCCCTCCTCGCTCACCGCTACCTCGACAACGGCGGGAACCGAAGTACGGCGCAGATCCGGCGGCAGGTCGGCCATCTGGATGCGTCCGCCGTCGCACAGTGCACAGAGCGTGCGCAGCACGTTGCGCAGCTGGCGCACGTTGCCCGGCCAGGGGAAGTCCAGCAGGTGGCGGCGCACGTCGTCGTCCAGGCGTACGCTGCGGCCCTTGCTCTCCTCGGCCAACAGGTGGCCGAGCAGCGCGCCACGGTCTTCGCGCTCGCGCAGCGGCGGCAGCGCGACGACCAAACCGTTGAGGCGATAGTAGAGGTCTTCACGGAATTGTCCGGCGGCCACCAGCGCCTC
Organism: Pseudomonas sp. PVC-3-1; assembly: GCF_057444315.1. NCBI lineage: Bacteria > Pseudomonadati > Pseudomonadota > Gammaproteobacteria > Pseudomonadales > Pseudomonadaceae > Pseudomonas > Pseudomonas sp. PVC-3-1. Next base: position 1,899,693 of record NZ_CM172023.1, on the reverse strand, counting down.
CAGGTCACGGTGACTGGCGCTGATCAGGCGGATATCCACGTCCTGCGGCTCGCCGCCGATGGGCACCACCTGCCGCTCCTCGAGCACGCGCAGCAGGCGCGTTTGCAGCGCCAGCGGCATGTCGCCGATCTCGTCGAGGAACAGCGTGCCGCCATCGGCCTGTTGCAGCTTGCCGCGCATGCCTTCCTTGCGTGCGCCAGTGAAGCTACCACCGCGATAACCGAACAGTTCGCTCTCGATCAGGGTCTCGGGAATCGCCGCGCAGTTCAGCGCGACGAAGCTCTTGCCAGCACGCTCGCCCGCCAGATGCACGGCACGGGCGAACGCTTCCTTGCCGGTGCCGGTCTCGCCCTGCAGCAGCAGTGGTACGTCGTGGGCGTAGACCTTCAGCGCACGGCGGAAATCATGGGCCAGTTGCGGGTCGTCGATGCACAGTCCCTTCGCCAACGGCGCGCGCGGCAGCACCGGCGCGGCGGCGATGGGCCGCTTGCCGCGCAGCAGCGCATAGAGGGTGCGCCCGGCGTGGGTGCGCAGCGGCCAGCTGGCATTGGGCTGTGGGTCGGCGCGGCTGAAAAGGTCGTCCAGCCGGCAATCGAAGAACTGTTCCAGCGAGCGGCCGATCAGGCTTTCCCGGCGGCTGCCGAGCAGGTTGATGGCGCTCTGGTTGGCCGCACGGATGCGCCCGTCGGCACCGAAGGCCAGCATGCCTTCGCTGAACAGCCCGAGGCCATCGGGTTGCAGGTGGAAGCGCAGCAGCCACTGGTCCTCGAAATGCCGCAGGAAATAGCAGCTCTCGATGGCCTTGGCCGACAGGTTGACCAGCGCCATGGTGTGGAACTGGCTTTGCCGCGATACGTCACGGCGCGCGGAGGAAACGTCGAGCACCGCCAGCAGTTCGCCCTGCGGATCGAACACCGGGCTGGCCGAGCAGGTCAGGCCCGTGTGGCGGCTGCGGAAATGCTCATCCTGGTGAATGGTCAGCGCCTGGCGCTCCACCAGGCAGGTGCCGATGCCGTTGGTGCCTTCGCGTGCCTCGCTCCAGTCGGCGCCGAGCCACAGCCCGGCCTGCTCGAAGGTGCGGCGCTCTGCGGCTTCGCTGACGCAGTTGAGGATGACCCCGCGGGAATCGGTGAGCAGCACCGCGTGGCCAGCTCCGGACAGTTGCTGGTGCAGGCTGTTCATCTCGTCGCTGGCAATTTCCAGCACCTGGCGGTGCCGCTCGCGGACTTCCAGCATGCGCGCGTGCTCGAGCACGGCCGGGGCCATGGGCTGCGCCGGGTCGAGGTGATACTGCTCCAGGCAGCGCATCCAGGAGCGGGCGATCGACGGGTCCGCGCCGGGGGCTCCGGCGCGGGCCTTGCCCTCGGCCACGGTCATGACCTGGCGGGCGTGGCGGCTCAAATCGTTGGCGCGCATTCTTGTTGTTCTCCGCTATGGGGACGGGGAGGCAGCCCCGAGGTTCCGGCGAAGTCTGTCCGACAATCCGACGGAACGCAGGACAGCATCCCCCACGCGCCTGACCAATGCAACGTCTGGCCGACCGTCAGGTCACGACTGTCACGTTTACGGGACAAACTGTCACCCAGCCCTGTGCCAGGGGCGTTACAGGGCGACTTCCGGCGCCCGGCTCGATCCGCCGCAACCCAAGCGGCGCGGGGCTTTCACTGGCATGGCCCGGCCCTTGCTCTACGCTTGTTCAACGTCCTCCCCAACAAGCACAAGACCCAGGAGATCCGACCATGCGTTATGCCCATCCCGGTAGCGAAGGCGCCATCGTTTCGTTCAAGGCGCGCTACGGCAACTACATCGGCGGCGAATTCGTCCCGCCGGTGAAGGGTCAGTACTTCACCAATACCTCGCCGGTGAATGGCCAGCCCATCGCCGAATTCCCCCGCTCTGACGCCTCCGACATCGACAAGGCACTGGACGCCGCCCACGCCGCCGCCGACGCCTGGGGCCGCACTTCGGTGCAGGACCGCTCGCTGGTGCTGCTGAAGATCGCCGACCGCATCGAGCAGAACCTGGAGCTGCTGGCCGTCACCGAGACCTGGGACAACGGCAAGCCGGTGCGTGAAACCCTCAACGCCGACATCCCGCTGGCCGCCGACCACTTCCGCTACTTCGCCGGCTGCATCCGCGCGCAGGAAGGCAGCGCCGCCGAGATCAACGACACGACCGTGGCCTACCACATCCATGAACCGCTGGGCGTGGTCGGGCAGATCATCCCGTGGAACTTCCCGCTGCTGATGGCTGCCTGGAAACTTGCCCCGGCCCTGGCCGCCGGCAACTGCATCGTGCTCAAGCCGGCCGAGCAGACTCCGCTGGGCATCTGCGTGCTGATGGAACTGATCGGCGACCTGCTGCCCAAGGGCGTGCTCAACGTCGTCCATGGCTTCGGCAAGGAGGCCGGTGAAGCGCTGGCCACCAGCAAGCGCATCGCCAAGATCGCCTTCACCGGCTCGACCCCGGTGGGCTCGCACATCCTCAAGTGCGCCGCCGAGAACATCATTCCGTCCACCGTCGAACTGGGCGGCAAGAGCCCGAACATCTACTTCGAAGACATCATGCAGGCCGAGCCGACCTTCATCGAGAAGGCTGCCGAAGGCCTGGTGCTGGCCTTCTTCAACCAGGGCGAGGTGTGCACCTGCCCGTCCCGCGCGCTGGTGCAGGAGTCCATCTACCCGCAGTTCATGGACGTGGTGATGAAGAAGGTCAAAGCCATCAAGCGCGGCGACCCGCTGGACACCGACACCATGGTCGGCGCCCAGGCCTCGCAGCAGCAATACGAGAAGATCCTCTCCTACCTCGACATCGCCCAGCAGGAAGGCGCGCAGATCCTGGTCGGCGGCTCGGTCGAGAAGCTCGACGGCAACCTTTCCACTGGCTACTACATCCAGCCGACCCTGCTCAAGGGCAGCAACAAGATGCGCGTGTTCCAGGAAGAAATCTTCGGGCCGGTGGTGGGCGTCACCACCTTCAAGGATGAAGCCGAGGCGCTGGCGATCGCCAACGACACCGAGTACGGCCTGGGCGCTGGCGTCTGGACCCGCGACATCAACCGTGCGTACCGCATGGGCCGCGGCATCAAGGCCGGTCGCGTGTGGACCAACTGCTACCACCTGTACCCGGCGCACGCCGCCTTCGGTGGCTACAAGAAATCCGGTGTGGGCCGCGAGACCCACAAGATGATGCTCGACCACTACCAGCAGACCAAGAACCTGCTGGTGAGCTACGACATCAATCCGCTGGGCTTCTTCTGATTGCGCACTGCTGATTGCCCCCGCCCGGTACGCCGGGCGGTCTCCCCGAATCGATCTTTGCGCGGCCCACGGGCCGCGCTTTTTTATGTCCGGAAAAGAGGCTATTCGTAGGAGCGGACTCCGTCCGCGATACGCGATCGGCCGGCTCAGCGTGGTCGAAAATCAATCGCGGACAGAGTCCGCTCCTACGCAGGGATCAAGCGCGAAGCGAGGCCTGTAGGAGCGAGCTTGCTCGCGAACCTGCCCAGCTACGAAGCCGCCGGGGAATCTGTTCGCGAGCAAGCTCGCTCCTACAGTAAGAAGGTCAGCTCGCGTCGCTGCGCCACTGCCGAGGGCTCACGCCGAACCAGCGGCGGAAGGCGCGAGAGAAGGCGCTGGTCTCGGAATATCCCAACAACGGCGCCAGCTCGGAGATCGGTCGCTGCGGCTGACGCAGGTAATGCAGCGCCAGATCGCGACGGGTGTTTTCCACCAGTTGACTGAAACTCAGCCCCGCCTCGCGCAGGCGGCGCTGCAGGCCGGCGGTGGTGAGTTCCAACTGCTCAGCAATCAACTCCAGCGAAGGTTCGCCATCGACCAGCGCCAGGCGAATCTGCGTGCCGGCGTCCTCCACCAGATTGGGGGCGCCGCTCTGCTCGCCCAGGCGACGGATCACGTCCTGCACCAGGAACAGCAGGTTGGCGTCGCGCTCGGGCATCTGCCGGCCATAGAGGTCACGCTTGGGAATCAGCATCGAGTTGCAGCCGCGCTGGAACAGCACCGGCGCATCGAACACGCGGCCATGTTCCTGCCAGCCTTCCGGCCGCGCATGTTCGAAGCTCACCGCGCGCGGCGCCCACTCGGGGCCAAGCGCATGGCGCATCAGGTTCAGCGCCATACCCAGGGTCAGCTCGGCGTCCTGGCGGCGGTCAAGGATCGCGCCGTGGCGCACCTGGTAGTCGAAGCGGTAGCACTCGCCGCAATCCACCAGGCGGATCAGGGTGTCGTGCTGGTGATAGGGGAAGGCGGCGGAGAAGTTCTTCAGCGCGTCTTCCAGCGTCTCAGAGCACAGCCCGACGTAACCCAGCAGGCCCAGTTCGCGCGGGCGGAATTGCTCGCCATAGCGCAGCCCGAAGTTGTCGCACCCCGACTGTCGCGCAGCCTCTTCCAACACCTGGCAGTAGTTGGTCAGCGCCAGGCTCAAGGTTGGATGCAGCAGGCGCTCCGGGTCGATTCCGGCGCGGCCGAAGACGCGATCGATGTCGCCGCCCTGGTCGCCGATGAAACGACCCAGGCCGCTGGCGGCGGCGGACAGTACGCCGATGTTGCTGGCCAGGGGCAGGCTCAGGCCGGACGGGGAAAACAGAGGCTGGCTCATGTCGGTTACCGATCTTGTTTTGAGACACGCAAGGCACATGGTTCCCGGAAAGAAGGGAACGAATAAACAAAGCAATTCCCGTGCCTCGCCATGCATTACCGATCAGCCGGACACGGCGCCGCGCCTGGCCTGCAGCTGCCACAGCGCAGGGCATACAGGCGATTTCCGGCACCAGAAGCGAGCATTTCACGGACGTTGGGGCAATGGGTAACAACCAGTTGACCCTGCACGGCAAAAGCCGGTTCCAGCGGTCAAGTCTTGCGCGGCAGTGCGCCACTACCATCGAGGCTCAGGTATCCGTCCCCGCCCTTGCGGCTTGCCCCTTTCGGCTCACTCCCTGAGAGAAGAGGAACAACAACAATGAGCGCATCACATCTCAAACCGACGCTTGGCACCCTGCACCTCTGGGGACTCGCCGTGGGCCTGGTGATCTCCGGCGAGTACTTCGGCTGGAGCTACGGCTGGGCCGCCGCCGGCACCCTGGGCTTTCTCGTCACCACGCTGATCGTTGCGGTGATGTACACCTGCTTCATCTTCAGCTACACCGAACTGACCACCGCCATCCCCCACGCCGGCGGGCCCTTCGCCTACAGCCTGCGGGCCTTCGGCAAGACCGGCGGGATGATCGCCGGCATCGCCACGCTGATCGAGTTCGTCTTCGCCCCGCCGGCCATCGCCATGGCCATCGGCGCCTACCTCAACGTGCAGTTCCCCGGCCTCGATCCGAAGTGGGCGGCCACCGGCGCCTATGTGATCTTCATGACGCTGAACATCCTCGGCGTGAGCATCGCTGCCACCTTCGAGCTGGTGGTAACCGTGCTCGCGGTGGCCGAATTGCTGGTGTTCATGGGCGTGGTCGCACCGGGCTTCAGCTTCAGCAACTTCGTACTCAACGGCTGGGCCGGCTCGGACGTATTCGGCTCCACCGCCATGGCCGGCATCTTCGCCGCCATCCCGTTCGCCATCTGGTTCTTCCTCGCCATCGAGGGCGCGGCCATGGCGGCCGAAGAAGCGAAAGACCCGAAACGCACCATCCCGCGTGCCTACATCGCCGGCATCCTGACTCTGGTGACGCTGGCCATCGGCGTGATGATCTTCGCCGGCGGCGTGGGCGACTGGCGCGCGCTGTCGAACATCAACGACCCGCTGCCGCAGGCCATGAAGGCCGTGGTCGGCAACAATTCCACCTGGATGCACACGCTGGTGTGGATCGGCCTGTTCGGCCTGGTGGCGAGCTTCCACGGCATCATCCTGGGCTACTCGCGGCAGTTCTTCGCCCTGGCCCGCGCGGGCTTCCTGCCGCGCAGCCTGGCCAAGCTGTCGCGCTTCCAGACCCCGCATCGCGCCATCCTCGCCGGCGGCGCCGTGGGCATCGCGGCGATCTTCAGCGACGGCCTGATCAGCCTGCAGGGCATGACCCTGACCGCGGCAATGATCACCATGAGCGTATTCGGCGCCATCGTCATGTACATCATGAGCATGTTCAGCCTGTTCAAGCTGCGCCGCAGCGAGCCGGACCTGGAGCGCAGCTTCCGCGCGCCGGGCTACCCGCTGGTGCCGGCCATCGCACTGGTCCTGGCGCTGGTCTGCCTGGCCGCCATGCTCTGGTTCAACAGCGTCATCGCCTCGGTATTCCTGGTGCTGATGATCGGCGGCTGCTCCTGCTGCAGCATCGTCATCAGCCTGAATCGCGGTACCGATGCGTCGTTCGCCAGTCAGGGTTGAGGAGTAGCGCCATGGCCGTATTCGTTCACAGCGTCGGTGGCCAGACCTGGCGCTTCGACAGCCTGCGCGAGGTGATGGCCAAGGCCAGCCCGGCGCGCTCCGGTGATCGCCTCGCCGGGGTCGCCGCCGGCAGCGACGCCGAGCGCGTCGCTGCGCAGATGGCGCTGGCCGACATCCCGCTCAAGCGCTTCCTCGATGAGGCGCTGATCCCCTACGAGAGCGACGAGGTTACCCGGCTGATTATCGACACCCATGACCGCCAGGCCTTCGCCCCGGTCAGCCACCTCACGGTGGGTGGCCTGCGCGACTGGCTGCTCGGCGATGCGGCCGACGAAACCAGCCTGCGCGCCCTGGCGCCGGGGCTGACGCCGGAGATGGCAGCCGCGGTATCGAAGATCATGCGCGTACAGGACCTGGTCCTGGTGGCGCAGAAAATCCGCGTGGTCACCCGCTTCCGCAACACCATGGGTTTGCGCGGGCGAATGTCCACGCGCCTGCAACCCAACCACCCCACGGACGACCCGGCGGGCATCGCCGCCAGCGTGCTCGATGGCCTGCTCTACGGCAACGGCGACGCCATGCTCGGCATCAACCCGGCCACCGACAGCCTGCAATCGATCTGCACCCTGCTGGAGATGCTCGACGCGATCATCCAGCGCTATGAGATTCCCACCCAGTCCTGCGTGCTCACCCACGTCACCAGTTCCATCGAGGCGATCAACCGGGGCGCGCCGCTGGACCTGGTGTTCCAGTCCATCGCCGGTACCGAAGCAGCCAACGCCAGCTTCGGCGTCACACTGTCGATCCTCAAGGAGGGCTACGAGGCCGGGCTCTCGCAGAAGCGCGGCACCCTGGGCGACAACCTGATGTACTTCGAAACCGGCCAGGGCAGCGCACTGTCGGCCAACGCCCACCACGGCGTGGACCAGCAGACCTGCGAGACCCGCGCCTACGCCGTGGCGCGGCACTTCAAGCCGTTCCTGGTGAACACCGTGGTCGGCTTCATCGGCCCGGAGTACCTGTACAACGGCAAGCAGATCATCCGCGCGGGCCTGGAAGATCACTTCTGCGCCAAGCTGCTCGGCGTGCCCATGGGTTGCGACATCTGCTACACCAACCACGCCGAGGCCGACCAGGACGACATGGACATGCTCCTGACCCTGCTGGGCGTAGCCGGCATCAACTTCATCATGGGCATCCCCGGCTCCGACGACGTGATGCTCAACTACCAGACCACCTCCTTCCACGACGCGCTCTACGCGCGCCAGACGCTCGGACTGCGCCCCGCGCCGGAGTTCGAGGCGTGGCTGGAACGCATGGAAATCCTCCGCCAGCAGGACGGCCGCGTGCACATGGCCGGCCAGCTTCCCGGCGCCTTCCGCCATGCGCTCGCGCAACTGTCCTGAGTGGAGGAGTTTTCGATGAGCGACAGCTTTACCCCCAACCCCTGGCAGGAACTGCGCCGCCTGACCTCCGCGCGCATCGCACTGGGCCGCGCCGGCACCAGCCTGCCGACCGGTGCACAACTGGACTTCCAGTTCGCCCACGCCCAGGCGCGCGACGCCGTGCACCTGCCCTTCGACCGCGACGGCCTCGCCGCGCAATTGGCCGAACGCGGTCGCGACACCCTGTTGCTGCACAGCGCCGCCACCGACCGTGATACCTACCTGCAACGCCCCGATCTCGGCCGCCGCCTGAACCAAGAGTCGGTAGAGATTCTGCGCCGACATGCCGACCGCCAACCGCAGGGCTACGACCTCGCCGTGGTGATCGCCGACGGTCTTTCCTCACTGGCAGTGCAGCGCCACAGCCTGCCCTTTCTCCAACGCATGGAGGAACAGGCGCGCAACGAGGGCTGGAGCCTGTCGCCGATTGCACTGGTGCAACAGGGCCGCGTCGCCGTCGCCGACGAGGTGGCCGAGTTACTGCGGGCGAAGATGGTGGTGATCCTGATCGGCGAGCGTCCCGGTCTGTCCTCACCCGACAGCCTGGGCCTGTACTTCACCTGGGCGCCGAAGGTCGGCCTGAACGACGCCTACCGCAACTGCATCTCCAACGTGCGGCTGGAAGGCCTGAGCTATGGGCTCGCCACTCACCGCCTGCTCTACCTGATGCGCGAAGCCTGCCGGCGGCAGTTGTCGGGGGTGAACCTGAAGGACGAGGCGGAACTCCCCGCATTGGAGGGCGAGAGCGCCGGCGGGACCGGCAACTTTCTTATCGGTGGCTGAGTCATCAGCAAGCTGAGCCGTGCCGGCCTGCTTCGCCCGCAGCGTGAACGCGACCACATGCCGCGCAGCGGGCCGCCGTCTTTAAGAATCGTCTTAAATCACCCCCGCCACCCGTCGCGATAAAAACCACGCCATCAAGGACCGTGCCTGGCGCACGAAAGGAAGCGCCAGCGCATGGCGCTTCATGACGATGGCGAGACGATGGATTCACCCAACACTCAGTTGCATGCTCGTGTCAGCCCCCAGCCTGTTCAGCGTGGCTTCACCCTGATCGAAGCGATGGTGACCATCGCGATCCTGGCGATCCTGCTGGGCATCGCGGTGCCTTCCTTCGACCTGCTGATCAATCGCAATCGCGCGCAGAGCACCGGCAAGCAATTGGTCGCGGTGCTGCAGTACGCCCGCGCCCAGGCGCAGATCGGGCACCAGCCGGTGCGGGTGACGCCGCAGAGCAGCGGCGACTGGACCTCGGAGCTGAGCGTCGGTCGACTGCGCGGCGGCGACCTGCAGGGCCATCGAGAGATAGAGTTGCGCAGGACCCGGCTCGACGAATCCGGAAAGGTACTCGTTACCCAGAAGCCGGCCGCTCCGCTGGAGTTCGACGGCAACGGCATCGCTACCGGCAGCGGCAACTTTCCGCAGGTCTTCACCCTCACTGCCGGCAGCTACTCGAGCAAGGTCTGCCTGCAGCGTGGCGGAGCGGTGAGCCCATGCGACTGACGGGCCGATCCCACGCAGCCCAGCGGGGCTTCTATCTGATCGAGATCATGGTGGCGGTAATGCTCACCAGCGTCGCCCTGCTCGGCCTGCTGGCCCTGCAGAGCCGCAGCATCGCCTATAGCCACGACAGCCAGCAGCGGCAGAACGCCCTCCTGCTGGCAGCGGACCTCGCCCGCAGCATCCAGGCCAATCGCGAGGCGCAGGTCAGCAAGGGCAAGCTCCGTACCGACGCGGCCTACCTGGTCCCGGCCGGCAGCAGCTTTCCCAGCATCGGCAGCGGCCAGAGCTGCGCCACCAGCGGCCTGGGCAAGGCTGATCGAGCCCGGCGCGAACTGGCCTGCTGGGTCGAACAGCTGCGCCTGAAGCTCAACACCGACGATGCGCTGCTGAGCGATTCCACCTTCATCTGCCCCAGCAGTGACGGCAAGTCCTGCGACGCCGCTTCGCGCCAGCCGCTGCTGCTGATCCAGCTGGCCTGGCACAGCCGCAACTGCCAGGCCGGCAGCCCGACCACCGCGGACGATGACGACGCAGCCTGCCTTTCCGCCAGCGATGCCGGCGGCGTCGAACGCTACCGACTGAGTTTCCAGCCATGAGCCGGCATCGCCAGACCGGCCTGTCACTGATCGAGCTGATGGTCGCCATTGCGCTGGGCGTCATGGTGCTGCTGGGCGTGCTGCAGATCTACCTGTCGGGCAGCGACCACGCCGCCTTCAACCATGCCCAGCAGCAGAACCAGGCCAATGCCCGTTTCATCCTCGACCTGCTGCAGCGCGAGAGCGGGCATGCCGGCTACAGCGCCTGGGTGCGCCACGCCACCAATGCCGACGACCAGCAGTACGACTTCGTCATCGACCGCGAAGGCCCCTTTCCGGCCCTGACCGACGCGTCCACCGGCTGCATCTTCGGCGCCGGCAAGGTTGCCAGCCTGGATGCCGGTGGCCGCGGCCTGTGCCTGCGCTACCAGCGCCCTCAGCGCAGCGATGCACAGGTGCATCAGGATTGCACCGGCGCCTCGCTCTACAGCGATGACGACACGGGCAATCCGCAGGTATTGGTCAGCCACCTGCGCCTGGTCGACGACGAGCTGCTGTGCAAGACCAACAACGCCTTGTCCGCCGGCGAGGTCGCCCTTGCCAGCGGCATCCACGACCTCATGTTCGCAGTCGGCTCGACCAACCAGCTCCGCGCCGGCCTGGTGCTCACCTCGACCCGTGCATTGCTGCCCGAAAACTGCACTTACCAGGATCCGCTGAACCTCGCGACGACGAAGAGCACCGGCGCGCGCGGCCTGTGCAGCGCCTTCACGCAGACGCTCTACCTGAGGAGTCAGCCATGAACCGGCAACGTGGCCAAACCCTGCTCATCGCCCTGCTCATGCTGCTGGCGCTGAGCATCCTGACCCTGGGCAACCTGCGCAGCGGCTTGCTGCTGGACAACAGCCTGGCCGAGTCAAGGGACTACCAGGCGGCGCTGGGCGGCGCCGAATCAGCGATCAGCGAAGCGCTGGACCGGACCCGCTACAGCCCGACGATGGCCGTGGGCGAGGCCGACACCTGCATCAGCACCGCGCGGAGCCAGCAACAGATACTGCTGTGCGACCGACTCTGGCTCGAACCAGACATTGCTGCCAGCAGCGCACTGCTGACACGGGCGCGCACTTATCGAGGCAACGACCTGGCCACCCCCGACCAATTGGCGGAACTGAGCAGCGCGCCGCGCTGGTACGTCGCCGCGCAATGCGAGAGCCGCTCCTCCAGCGCCATGGCCGACTGCCTGGCGGGCAACGGCACCTTGCTGCTGCAGATGAATGCCCTGTCCACCGGCATCACCGACCAGGCCCTGGTCCGACTACAGGAGTACGCCCGTGTCCAGCGCTGACCCGTTCCGCTCGCCGCCCCATCTCGCCGCGTTGGCCGGCCTGGCGATTCTGCTCACCGGCACGGGTGCGCAAGCCGCAGCCCCGAGCCAGGCGCCGCTGTTCCTGGTGGAGGGCGTCTCGCCCAACCTGATCGTCACCCTCGACGACTCCGGCAGCATGACCAGCGCCTACACCCCGGATGGCATGAGTTCCTACAGCATCGCCAACCGTTCCACCGCCTACAACCCGATGTACTACAACCCCGACATCACCTACGAGGCGCCGTGGAAGGTCACCTTCAACGGCGGCCGGATCGTCAGCGAGCGCTACGTCACCAACTTCGACAAGGCCTACTACGATGGCTTTCTCACCAACCAGACCGGCACCGTCGACCTGAACCGCAATACCGGTAACGGCTACAGCCAGAACGCGACCCAGGCGGTCAACAGCACCGACAGCTACCAGCGCTACGCCCACTACTACCAGTTCAACGCGTCCTGCCCGCATGCGCGCAATGTGGCCACCAGCAGCCTCAGTGCCGTGCAGAACTGCGCGGCGGACTCGTCATTCACCAGCGCCAACGCCTGCACCCGCACCTGCTTCACCCCGCACTGGGTCAGCACGGCGGTAGAAAAGCAGAACTACGCCAACTGGTTTTCCTTCTACCGTACCCGCCAGCTCGCCACGCGCACCGCCGCCAACCTGGCGCTGTTCGACCTGCCCGAGCACATCCGGGTGACCTGGCAGGCGCTGAACAGCTGCTACAACACCAACTTCAACATGAGCTCCACGGCCTGCGGCAACCAGACCCTCGCGACCTTCGCCGGCCAGCACAAGGCGGACTTCTTCAACTTCACCAGCCGCCTCGCAGCCAGTGGCGGCACGCCCCTAGGAACGGCGCAGAACCGGGTCAACAACTACCTGAGCAACACCACCGCCTATAACCCCTATGCTCGCGCGCCGGGCAGCCCCCGCGACGTAAAGACCGAGTACGCCTGCCGGCCCAGCTACCACCTGCTGATGACCGATGGCTTCGGCGATGGCTCCGGCGGCAGCAACGCCGACGGCACCGCGAGAACCCTGCCCGACGGCACCGCCTTCGCCGCGACGGCGCCCTATCAGGACAAATGGTCGAACACCCTCGCCGACAACATCTTCCTCGGCTGGGCCACCGATGCCCGTACCGACCTGGAAAACAAGGTTCCGCCGCGCTTTCGCGACGGCAACGACTACTGGAACCCGAAGAACGACCCGGCCACCTGGCAGCACATCACCACCTACACCGTAGGCCTGGGACTCGGCCCGACCCTGAAGTACCTGAAGTGGGATGGCGACACCTATTCCGGTTCCTATCCGCAACTGCTCGATGGCACCCGGAGCTGGCCAAACCCGAGCGCCAGCACCAGCCTCAACGGCATGACCGTCACCGCCAACGAAGGCAAGGTGGCTGCGCTCTGGCACGGAGCCCTCAACTCCCGCGGCGAATTCTTCAGCGCCGACTCCACCAGCGAACTGGTTAAGGCCTTCCAGGCCATCGTCAGCAGCATCTCCAGCAACCAGCTGGCGGTGGCCGCCGCCGGCGCCAGCTCCACCTCGCTGAGCACCGACACCCACCTCTATCGCGCCAGCTACCAACCCACCGACTGGAGCGGCGACATCCTGCAGTACCGCCTGGACGCCCAGGGCAATGCCCAGGCGAACTCCTCGCTGTCGTTCCGCAACCAGCTCAACCAGCGCTCACCGACCAGCCGCAGCATCTACACCAATACCGCGCCGGACAGTGCCAAGGGCCACCTGCAGGCCTTCACCTGGGGCAACCTGGCGGCCCAGCAACAACAACTGCTCAACCGCGCTCCGGGTACCCAGCGTGAGGACCACCTGGGAGAGAAGCGCGTCGCCTGGCTGCGCGGTGAGCGCAGTGACGAAGGCGACACCTTCCGCGCCCGCAACCATCTGCTGGGCGACATCATCTACTCCTCGCCCGTGGTCGTCGGTCCGCCGTCCGCCGTCACCTACTACCTGGAGAAAGCCTCCGGTGCGACCGGCTACGACGCCTTCCGACTGGCCAACGCCAATCGCGAAAGTCGCCTCTACGTCGGCGCCAACGACGGCATGCTGCACGCCTTCGACGAGACCGGCCGGGAACGCTGGGCCTTCATTCCCGCCGCCGTATTCGGGCAGCTCAACTTCCTCTCCGACACCCGCTACGCCGCGCGCTCGGAAGAGGAAAACACCAACAGCCTGCACCGTTTCTATGTCGACGGCAGCGCGGTCACCCGTGACGTGCATTTCGATGGCAGCTGGCACACCGTGCTGGTCATGCCGCCCGGGCGCGGTGGGCGCGGCCTGTTCGCGCTGGACATCACCAACGCCGACCAGCCCCGCCTGCTCTGGGAATACGCAGGCAGCGCCAGCAGCGAGAACGGCAAGGACATCGAGTTCGGCTACGTGCTCGACCGGCCGGTGATCACGATCTCCGACGGCGTTGCCTATGTGCTCACCGGCAACGGGTACGACACCGCCAAGGGCTACGCGCTGTCGATCCGCCTGGAGGACGGGCGCATCAGCGCCGCCAGCCAGTCCGCCGCTGGCGACGGCGAAATCGGCAGCACGGTCGCCTGGACCCGCGCAGACAGTCCCGGCGAACTCGCCCAGCGCTACTACGGCAGCCTGCAGGGCCAGCTCTACCGGCAGGCCGGTCTCGACGTCGCCTCCAGCGTGCTCTCCAGCGTCCCTGCCAGCCGCAACCAGCCGCTGAGCGCCGCCGGCGAGGTCACCCAGCATCCACGCGGCGGGCAGTTGGTGATCGCCGGTACCGGCAAGTACTTCGAGGGGGGCGACAAGGAAGGCGCCATCAGCCGCCAGTCCCTTTACGGCTTCTGGGACCAGACCGACTACCTCGCCCACGTCGACGGAGCCGGCGCGCCTGCCGCACTGAGCAAACTCTCTGATCTGCAGGCCCAGACGCTGACCCTGGAAACCGTCACCCACAGCGCCGGCACCAGCGAGGTCCGCCAGTTGAGCAGCACCCCTGTGGCCTGGGACAGCAGTGGCAAACGCGGCATCGGAATCCGTGGCTGGTACTTCGACCTGGCCGATGGCGAGAGGGTCCTCGACCAGCCCTTCATGCTCGGCGACGTGCTGTTCGTCACCGTCGGCCAACCCAACGCCGACCCCTGCAGCGCGGGCATCACCTACTGGCTGCTGGCAGTGAACCCGAAGACCGGCGGCGCGCTGGACTTCAACGTGTTCGACCTGGTGGGCGACGGCTCCTTCAGCGAGACCGCCAGCGGCATGCGCATCGACGGACCGGTGACCCGCATCGGCGACAGCCTCTACACACCGGATGGAAACCGCCTCCCCGTGCAACTGTTCAACCCGGTGAACCAGGGCCGCTTCAACTGGCGGATCATGAACTACAACCTGCCCGTGAGTTACCCATGAGAGCCCTGCCTTCGGTATCCGCGCCACACACCATCAAAGCTGGCGGATTCACTCTGGTCGAACTGATGGTGGTGGTTTCCATCCTGGCCCTGCTCGCCGGTATCGCCATTCCCAGCTACCGCCAGTTCATCCTGCGTGCCAACCGCAGCGAGGCGCAGACCCTCCTGCGCGATGCCGCGACCCAACAGGAGCGCTACCTGGCGCAATACAGCAAGTACACCGACGACCCTACGAAGCTGGCGTTTACCTACCCGCTCACGGCGGATGGCAAGCGTCTCTCGACGCACCAACTGTACGAGCTGGCCGCCGAACATCCCGACGGCGATACACGCCGTTACCGGCTGACCGCCCAGCGCAGGGGCGCCCAGTTGCGCGACCTGGACTGCGGCGACTTCACCCTGGACGAGCGCGGCACCCGTAGCGTCAGCGTGGGAAGCGTCGACAGTTGCTGGCGTTGATCAAACGCTCGCTTGGATTGCGCTTTCCACAATTTCTGGTGCAGCATCGGACCAATGGCTATTCGCTGGCATAGCCCCTGCATTGCCATACCAGCCCATTCACCTCCCGCCGAGGCCCGCTTATGCGCATCGTGCAAGCCACGCTCGACCACCTCGATCTGCTCGCTCCGTTGTTCGTCAAATACCGCGAGTTCTACGGCATGCTCCCCTACCCCGAGTCCTCGCGAAAATTCCTCGAGAAGCGCCTGCGCCGCAAGGAATCGGTGATCTACCTGGCCCTGCCGGATGACGATGACAGCAAGCTGCTGGGTTTCTGCCAGCTCTACCCGAGCTTCTCCTCGCTGTCGCTCAAGCGCGTGTGGATTCTCAACGATATCTACGTCGCCGAAGAGGCGCGCCGCCAGCTGGTCGCCGACCACCTGCTGCAGACCGCCCGGCAGATGGCCCGCGAGACCCAGGCCGTACGCATGCGCGTGTCCACCAGCGTCAACAACGAAGTGGCGCAGAAGGTCTACGAGTCCATCGGCTTCCGCGAGGACAGCGAGTTCAAGAACTACATCCTGCCGATCAGCGACGATCTGAACTGACGATCTGAATTGAGGTGCGGAGCGGCCCGCTGGCATCGGCGGGCCCGGAGTATTAGAGTGCCAGTATCGGAATTGCCGCGGCCTCCGCATGAAGGGATCCCATGCGTATTTCCCTGCTTGTTCTGCGCACCGCCTGTCTCTGTCTCGCGCTGCTGGGCGCCACCGCCCAGGCCCAGACTCTGCGAGTCGCCACCCTGGAGTGGGCGCCTTACGTCGGTAGCGACCTGCCGGGCAACGGGTTGGCCAGCCGCATCCTCAACGAAGCACTGGCGCTCAACGGCGACAAGGCCGAACTGGTCTTCCTGCCCTGGCAACGCGCCCTCAACGAAGCCCGCGAAGGCCGCTTCGACGCGTTGATGCCGGCCTACCTGTCGGCGGACCGCCGGGAAGACTTCTACACCTCGATGCCGCTGCTGGACTCCCAGCTGGGCTTCTTCCGTCGCCGTGACCGTGCCCTGCCGATCGACCCGCGCAACCTCGACAGCCTGCGCCCATATCGCATCGGCGTAGTGCGCGGCTACGTCAACCAGAGCGCCTTCGACGCCGCCGACTTCCTCAACAAGGACGTAGTCAGCAGCGACTGGCAGAACCTGGAGAAACTCCTGCGCGGACGCATCGACCTGGCCGTGGTGGACCGCTACACCGGCTACCAGTTGCTCAGCCAGAACGCCCCGGCGCTGCGCGAACAACTGGAGTTCATCGACCCGCCGCTGGAGGTCAAGCCGCTCTACGTGCTGGTGCCGAAGAAGCGTGCCGAAGGCGAAGCCCTGGCCGCCAGCCTCGACCGCGGCCTGCGCACCCTGCGCCGAAGCGGCCGCCTGCAGCAGCTGATCGCCGAAGCCCACCTGGAATCCGCCATGAACACCCGTGAAGTGGCCGCCCACCCACTGGCCGAGCAACTTCCGCAAGCCGGCGGACAGCACGGGGCCGCACTGATACCCAGAACGACAACCACTCTATTGAGCTGGCAAGCAAGCCTGCTCTGAGACGCCGCGCCCCTCTGCGTCGTGCATTTGTCACAAGGCATTGCCGCGCTCACAGCGACAGGATTTTCACGCAGAAGCTGTAATATCCTCCCGCGGACCTCTGTCGCAGGATTCGACGGAGCGTGCCCCCCGGCGGCCTCGTCGCCCCCTATAATGGGCGGCCCAGCTGTTCTCCTTGTTGTCAGACAGGCTTCTCATGGAATTCAACCCGATCGACCTGATTCTTCACCTCGACTCCTACCTGTCGCTGGCGGTGGCCAACTACGGCACCTGGATCTACGCCATCCTTTTCCTGGTGATCTTCTGCGAGACCGGCCTGGTGGTGACGCCGTTCCTGCCGGGTGATTCGCTGCTGTTCATCGCTGGCGCCATCTGCGCCGCGGGCGGCATGGACCCCTGGCTGCTCGGCGGCCTGCTGCTCCTCGCGGCGATCAGCGGCGACAGCACCAACTACGTGATCGGCCGAACCTTGGGCAAGCGCCTGTTCAGCAATCCGAACTCGAAAGTCTTCCGCCGCGACTACCTGGACCAGACCCACGCCTTCTATGAGCGTCACGGCGGCAAGACCGTGACCCTGGCGCGTTTCCTGCCCATCGTGCGCACCTTCGCTCCCTTCGTCGCCGGCATGGCCTACATGCCCTACGCGCGCTTCCTGTTCTTCAGCGTGGCCGGCAGCATCGCCTGGGTCGGCGGCCTGGTCACCCTGGGCTACTTCTTCGGCAATGTGCCGTTCATCAAGCAGAACCTCTCGGTGATGATCATCGCCATCATCGCCTTCTCCCTGGTGCCCATGCTGATCGGCTTCATCCGCCACAAGATGCGCCCCTCGGCCAAGGCCCAGCCCGGCGAGCACTGATCCGCCCATGTGGTCGTTCAGCGCCTGGCGCCGCCGGCGCTTCCTCGCCCGCTACCCGCTCGACGCGGAACTGTGGGCGCAGGTGCGCCGGCATCTGCCGATCCTCGATGGCCTGAGCGAAGACGAGCTGCGCCGACTCGGCGAGCGGGCGCTGCTGTTCCTGCGCGACAAGCGGCTCTCGCCGTTGCCCGGCATCGAACTGGACGATTATCGCCGACTGCTGCTGGCCACCCAGGCCGAACTGCCTTTGCTGCACCTGCCGGACCTGAACTGGTACGGCGGCTTCCATGAACTGGTCCTCTACCCCGACGACTTCGTCAGCCCGCAGAAGCACCGCGACCCGGCCGGCGTCCTGCACGAGTTCGACGACGAGCGCGCCGGCGAAACCTCGCTGCAAGGCCCGGTGATCCTCGCCTGGCCCGGCGTGGAAAGCGGTGGCGGCTGGGACGCCTACAACCTGGTGATCCACGAACTGGCCCACAAGCTGGACATGCTCAACGGCGACGCCAACGGCCTGCCACCGCTGCACCGCGACATGCGCGTGACCGACTGGGCCGCCGCCATGCAGGCCGCCTACGACGACATGAACCGCCAGCTCGACCACAACCCGCAGGCGCACACCGCCATCGACCCGTACGCGGCCGAAAACCCGGCGGAGTTCTTCGCCGTCACCAGCGAGTACTTCTTTACTGCTCCGGACCTCCTTCAGGCGGCCTATCCCAAAGTCTATGAACAGCTTTCGCTGTTCTACCGGCAAGATCCGCTCTCGCGCCTGCACAAGCTTCAGGGCGAACACCCCGAATATCAGGAAACTCAGACGCACTAGGCGATGTCAGTGGCTTGGACACGGCAATCTGCCTATAATCCGCCGCACTTTTTCGGCCCGACCACTATCTGGAGTCGTCCATGAGCTACAGCAGCATCCCGGCTGGCAAAGACCTGCCGAACGACATTTACGTCGCCATCGAGATCCCGGCCAACCACGCGCCGATCAAGTACGAAATCGACAAGGACACCGACTGCCTGTTCGTCGACCGTTTCATGGCCACCCCGATGTTCTACCCGGCCAACTACGGCTTCATCCCGAACACCCTGGCCGACGACGGTGACCCCCTGGACGTGCTGGTCGTGACCCCGTATCCGGTCGCTCCGGGCTCGGTTATCCGCGCGCGTCCCGTTGGCGTGCTGAACATGAGCGACGAAGCCGGCGGCGACGCCAAGCTGATCGCCGTACCGCACGACAAGCTGACCGTCCTGTACAAGGACGTGAAGGAATACACCGACCTGCCGGCCCTGCTGCTGGAGCAGATCAAGCACTTCTTCGAGAACTACAAGGATCTCGAGAAGGGCAAGTGGGTGAAGGTCGAAGGCTGGGGCGACGCCGCCCAGGCTCACGACTACATCACCAAGGCCGTCGCCGCCTTCCAGGCCAAGTGATGGTCGCGCGGAGTATCCGCGCCACGAAGAAGCCCCGCCTTGGCGGGGCTTTTTTTATGACCGGGATTAGGCTTTTCGTCCCGACTTTGCTACCATCTGCGCCCCGCGAGCAGCTCACTGCATCGCCACAGAATCAAGGCGGCCCGCCCTACCAGAAGTAAGGTTGGACCACCCCCTGAAAGCCGGCCACAAGCCGGCTTTTTTAATGCCCGCGATTTGCCTCCATGCAACCGGCATAGTCCCCCTCCAGACCGCTCGCCGGCCAATGCGCCATTGTCACGGGCCGGGCATAAGATCGGACTATTCCCCCGCCGGTCCGCTGCCATGAAATGCTCGTCATCTCTCCTGCTCGCCTTGCTGCTGACCGCGCCTGCACTTGCCCATGCGCAAGCCGCGGACTGGAAGCTTGCCAAGGACCAGGACGGCGTGCGCGTCTACCTGAGCGAAGTGCCCGGCTCACACTACAAGAGCTTTCGCGGCGTAACCCTGGTGAAGGCCGACGTCGCCACGCTCGGTCACCTGCAGGAAAACCTGCGCGTCTCCTGCGCGTGGCTCTATGCCTGCGCGCAGATGCGCCTGCTCAAGTACAGCGACGAAGCCATCTGGGTCTATCTCGATACCAAACTCCCCTGGCCCGCCGCCCCGCGTGACCTGGTGCTGAAGGTGAGCACCGAGGAAACTCCCGACGGCGGCATGATCCGCCACCTGCAGGCCGCTCCGGACTACGTCCCGCCGGTGAAGGACCGCATCCGCGTGCCCAGCGTCTCCGGCACCTGGCAGATGGTCCCCAAGGGCCCGAAGCTCACCGAGGTCACCTACGAAATGCGCGGCGAGCCGGGCGGCAGCGTGCCGTCCTGGCTGGCAAACCAGTTCGTGGTCGACGCACCCTTCGAGTCGCTGCGCATGCTGAAAGTGGTGGCGGAGCACCAGGGCGTCCGTGACGGCGGCTATTAGAAAGCCGGTAGTAAATCACCGCTGGCAGCCCTTGCGCAGTCGCCTGCGCCCTGACCGAAGATTTGCCCGCAAAGCCCGTCTCTGCTAGTGTCGCGAGGTTTCCGAATACCCCCGCCGAGATGTCCGCATGGCCCGCAAGAAAGCTTCCCTCGACTTCGAACAGTCCCTCGCCGAGCTGCAAACGCTGGTGGAGCGCCTGGAAAGCGGCGAGTTGTCGCTGGAGGATTCGCTGGGTGCCTTCGAGCAGGGCATCCGCCTGACCCGTGACTGCCAGGCGGCACTGACCCAGGCGGAGCAGAAGGTGCAGATCCTGCTGGAACGCGACGGCGAGCTGAGCGAAGCGCCCTTCGACCCGGAAGGCGAAGACGCATGATCTCGGCCTACCAGGCGCGCTGTCAGGCGCGTGTCGATGCTGCGCTGGAAAAACTCTTCGTCGCTCCCCGTGAAGAACTCACCCGCATCTATGCCGCCATGCGCTACAGCGTGGTCAACGGCGGCAAGCGGGTACGCCCGCTACTGGCCTACGCCGCCTGCGAAGCGCTGGGTGGCGAGCCCGAACGCGCCGATGGCGCAGCCTGCGCGGTGGAGCTGATCCACGCCTATTCCCTGGTGCACGACGACTTGCCGGCGATGGACGACGACGACCTGCGTCGCGGCCAGCCGACCACCCACATTGCCTACGACGAAGCCTGCGCGATCCTCGCCGGTGACGGCCTGCAGGCACTGGCATTCGAGGTGATCGGTAACGCCCAGCTCAATCCGCAGGATGCCCAGACCCGCCTGGACATGCTGCTGGCCCTGACCCGCGCCGCCGGTTCGGCCGGCATGGTTGGCGGGCAGGCGATCGATCTGGAGTCGGTGGGCCGCAAGATCGACCAGGCCGCGCTGGAAACCATGCACCGGCACAAGACCGGCGCTCTGATCGAGGCCAGCGTTCAGCTGGGTGCCCTGGCCAGCGGCCACGCTACGGCCGAGGCGCTGGACGCCCTGCGCCGCTATGCCGAGGCCGTGGGCCTGGCATTCCAGGTGCAGGACGACATCCTCGACGTGGAAAGCGACACCGCCACCCTCGGCAAGACCCAGGGCAAGGACCAGGCGCACGACAAGCCGACCTACCCCGCCCTGCTCGGCCTCGATGCCGCCAAGGCCTACGCCCTGGCCCTGCGCGACCAGGCGCTGGCGGCGCTGGAGGGTTTCGGCGACAACGCCGAGCCGCTGCGCGCCCTGGCGCGCTACATCGTCGAACGCCGCAACTGATTGCCCGGCACGCGCATTGCGTGTGCAAATCCGCTGGTAAACCCATTGCGATGAGCGCTGGCCGGTGCTTCACTGCACCGCAGGGATTTCGTATACCATATCCGACACAAGCCACCTGACCGGACTGCATCGTGCCGCTACGCAACGCCCCCAACCTGGGTATCGTTCCCTCCGCTTCGGAGACCATCGCCAAGCACCTGCGCGAAGCGATCATTTCCGGCCAGATGGCGGAAAACGAGCCGATTCGCCAGGACGATATCGCGCAGATCTTCAACGTCAGCAAGATCCCCGTGCGCGAGGCGCTCAAGCGCCTGGAGGCCGAGGGTCTGGTGGAATTCCAGCGCAACAAGGGTGCGCTGGTGACGAAGATTTCCGAGCCGGAACTGGCGCAGATGTTCGAGGTGCGCGTAGTCCTGGAAGTCCAGGCGCTGCGCCTGGCGATTCCCAACATGAGCGACGAAACCTTCGCCCGCGCCGAGAGCATCTGTGCCGAGTTCGTCGGCGAGGATGACATCGGCCGCTGGGCCGAGCTGAACTGGGAGCTGCACGCCTGCCTCTACGAGCCAGCGCAGCGGCCGTATCTGGTCGGACTGATCCGCTCGATCCACGACAAGGTGGAACGCTACCTGCGCCTGCAGATGAGCATGTCCGACGGCAAGGAGCGCGCGGATCACGAGCATCACGACATCCTCGACGCCTGCCGCGCGGGCGACGCCGACCGCGCCGCGCAACTGCTGGAAGAACACATCAACGGCGTCTGCCGCACGCTCTATGAGCACCTGCCGAACCGGCCCACGCCGAGCTGAGCAAAACGCTCCGCTGTGCCGATTTCATCATCGGCCCGGCGGAAAACCCTCAAGCCCCGCTTCCCGCACCGCGCCACCCTAGGGTCTACAACAAGACACCCCAGGGGGCAGCATGAAACGCATCCAGGTTCTCGATTCCCACACCGGCGGCGAGCCCACGCGCCTGGTGCTCGACGGCTTTCCCGATCTGGGCAATGGCAGCATGGCCGAGCGCCGCGCGCTGCTGGCCAAGGAGCACGACGGCTGGCGCGCCGCGACGGTGCTGGAGCCACGCGGCAGTGATGTGCTGGTCGGCGCGCTGCTCTGCGAGCCGGTGGACCCGAGCGCCTGCGCCGGGGTGATCTTCTTCAATAACACCGGCTACCTGGGTATGTGCGGCCACGGCACCATCGGCCTGGTCGTTTCGCTGGCGCACCTGGGGCGCATCGGTCCCGGTACTCACAAGATCGAGACACCGGTGGGCACCGTCGAAGCGACCCTGCATGATGACCGCTCCGTAAGCGTGCGCAACGTACCCGCCTACCGCTACCGCAAGCAGGTGCCGGTGCAAGTGCCCGGCCATGGGCTGGTGCACGGCGATATCGCCTGGGGCGGCAACTGGTTCTTCCTGATTTCCGATCACGGCCTGCGTGTCGCCGGCGACAATCTCGATGAACTGACCGCCTATACCGTTGCCGTACAGAAGGCGCTGGAAGACCAGGGCATCCGTGGCGAAGACGGCGGGCTGATCGACCATATCGAACTGTTCGCCGACGATCCCGACGCGGACAGCCGCAACTACGTGCTCTGCCCCGGCAAGGCCTACGACCGCTCGCCCTGCGGCACCGGCACCAGCGCCAAGCTGGCGTGCCTGGCGGCCGACGGCAAGCTCGCCGCCGGTGACACCTGGCGCCAGGCCAGCGTGATCGGCAGCCAGTTCGAGGGCCGCTTCGAGTGGGCCGGCGAACCATCCGAGGGGCGCATCATTCCGACCATTCGCGGCCGCGCCAACATCAGCGCCGAAGCCACCCTGCTGCTGGAAGAAGACGATCCCTTCGCCTGGGGCATCCGCCCGTGAGCGATGCGGACATCATCGTCATCGGCGCCGGTATAGTCGGCGCCGCCTGCGCTCACGCCCTCGCCCGTCGCGGGCTGGACGTGCTGGTGCTGGACGCGTGCCTGCCCGGCGCCACTGCCGTGGGAATGGGCCATCTGCTGGTGCTCGATGACAACGCCGCCGAACTGGCGCTGAGCAACTACTCGCTGCAGCGCTGGCGCGAGTGGGGCCACGACATGCCTGCCGAGTGCGCCTACCGCAGCAACGGCACGATGTGGTTGGCGGCCAATGACGAAGAGATGGCCGAAGCCGAACGCAAGTTCGCCGTGCTGCGCGAGCATGGCGTCGCCGCAAGACTGTTGAACAGCGCGGAACTGCAGCAGGAAGAACCCGAGCTGCGCAGCGACCTGCATGGCGGGTTGGAGATCACCGGTGACGGCATTCTCTACGCCCCGCGCGCCGCCGCATGGCTGCTGGAGTCGGCGCTGAAACCGATCCGCCAGCGTCAGGCGAAAGTGGTGGAAATCGACGAACCCCGCGTGCGCCTGGACAACGGCCAGTGGCTGAGCGCCAAGGCCATCGTCCTGGCCAATGGCATCCAGGCTACGCAGCTCTGTGTCGACTTGCCCATCGAGCCGAAAAAAGGCCATCTGCTGATCACCGACCGCTACCCCGGCAAGGTGCGTCGCACGCTGGTGGAGTTGGGTTATGTCACCAGCGCGCACAACGCCAGCGGCCCCTCGGTGGCCTGCAACATCCAGCCGCGTCCGACCGGGCAGCTGTTCATTGGCGCCTCGCGGCAGTTCGGCACCACCGACCCACAGGTGGAAGGCTGGATGCTGGCGAAGATGCTGCGCCGCGCCGTGGACTACATGCCCGGCCTGGCCAACCTCAACGTGATCCGCAGTTGGGCGGGCTTCCGCGCGGCCAGCCCGGACGGCATGCCGCTGGTGGGTGAGCACCCGCAGCGTCCCGGTCTGTGGCTCGCGGTCGGCCACGAAGGCCTGGGCGTGACCACTGCGCCAGGCACCGCCGACCTGCTCGCCGCGCAGCTCTGCGATGAACCGCTGCCGCTGCCGGCCGAACCCTATTCCCCGCGCCGCTTCCTCGGAGCCACTGCCCATGCCTGACCTGTTCCTCGACGGGCGCGCGCTGCGCGTCGCCGCCGGCACCACGGTTGCCGCCGCGCTCGCCCTGGGTGGCGACGGCACCTCGCGCACCTCGGTCAGCGGCCAGCGCCGCGCGCCGCTGTGCGGCATGGGCGTCTGCCAGGAGTGCCGGGTGACCATCGACGGCCAGCGCCGCCTGGCCTGCCAGACCCTGTGCCGCGACGGCATGCAGGTGGAGACGCGCCCATGAGCGAAACGGCCGATATCGTCATCATCGGCGCCGGGCCGGCCGGGCTGTCTGCCGCCCTGGCCGCCGCGCCCAGCGGCGCCAGCATCGTCATCCTCGATGACAACCCGCTGCCCGGCGGGCAGATCTGGCGCGACGGGCCCAATGCGCACCTGCCGCACGCCGCTCTGGAACTGCGCGAAAAGGTGGCCGCCTGCGCCACTATCAGGATTCACAGTGGCACCCGCGTGGTGGCCCTGGCCGGTGAACGCGGCCTGCTGCTGGAAGACTTCGAACGCGGCTGGCGGCTGGATTACCGCAAGCTGATCCTCTGTACTGGCGCCCGTGAGCTGCTGCTGCCCTTCCCCGGCTGGACGCTGCCCGGCGTCACCGGCGCAGGCGGACTGCAGGCGCTGGTGAAAGGCGGCGTGCCGGTGGACGGCCAGCGCGTGGTGATCGCCGGTAGCGGGCCGCTGCTGCTCGCCAGCGCCGCGACCGCCCGCGCCAATGGCGCAAAAATCCTCCGCATCGCCGAACAGGCCTCGTGGTCTGCCTTGGCCAGCTTCGCGCTGAAGCTGCCGCGCTGGCCGAACAAGCTGTTGCATTCGTTCGGCCTGTACGACCCGGCCTACCGTGCCGACAGCCATGTAGTCGCCGCACTGGGGACAGATCACCTGGAAGGCGTGCGAATCAGCCAGGGCGGCAAGCTGAAGGAAATCGAATGCGACCGGCTGGCCTGCGGCTTCGGCCTGATCCCCAACGTGCAACTCGGCCAGGCACTGGGTTGTGTCGTCGACGACGGTGCGATCCGCGTCGATGCCTGGCAGGCGAGCAGCCGCGACGGTATCTACGCCGCGGGTGAATGCACCGGCTTCGGCGGTTCGGAGAAAGCGCTGGTGGAAGGCCGCATCGCCGGCCACGCCGCCGCGGGTGAGCACGACCGCGCCCGTGAGCTCTGGTCGCAGCGCCAGCGTTGGCGGGGCTTCGCCGCCGCACTGAAGAAGGACTTCGCCCTCGACCCGCGCCTGAACCAACTCGCCCAACCGGACACCCTCGTCTGCCGCTGCGAAGACGTGCCCTACTCGGCCCTGGCCGGCAAGCCGGACTGGACCGCCGCCAAGCTCGCCAGCCGCTGCGGCATGGGCGCCTGCCAGGGCCGCGTGTGCGGCGCGGCGGCCAAGCAGTTGTTCGGTTGGCAACCGCCAGCGCCGCGCCCGCCCTTCAGCCCGGCGCGGGTGGAAACCTTGCTGCAGCTCGGCGAAGACTGAAGACACAGGCCACGAATGGCGGATAACGCTTGAGGCGTTATGCGCCCTGCGTCCGCCTCACACATCGCCCCGCAGGGCGCATAAGGCGGCACGCTTTATCCGCCAGCATTGCCCCACTGACTGATTCGCCAGAGGCATTGCGCGCCCTGCGAGTTGACAGCGCCCGACCATCTCGCCACCTTGCACCCTACCTTCTGCCATGTTCCGACAGCCGACTCGCCTCCCGATGCACGACCTGATTCCCCAGGGCGCCCGCGACCTGGACAGCCTGCTGCAGACCCTTGCGCAGATTTCCCCGCTGCTCGATGCCATGCCTGGCGTGGTGTTCTTCATCAAGGACACCGCGGCGCGCTACGTGCTGGTCAACCAGACCCTGGCGCGGCGTTGCGGAGTGAAAGATGCCCGCGAGCTGCTCGGGCGCACCGCCGAGGAGGTCTTCCCGTCGCGCTTCGGCCCGATCTACACCGAGCAGGATCGCCGCGTGCTGGAAACCGGCGGCCAGCTCAGCGACCAGCTGGAGCTACATCTCTACCCCGGCCGGCAACCCGGCTGGTGCCTGACCCACAAACTGGCATTGCGTGATGTCGACGGCGCGGTGATCGGCATGGCGGGGATTTCCAGCGACCTGCAGGCGGCACAGTCCACGCATCCGGCGTACCAGCGCCTGGCGACGGTGGACGCCTACATCCGCGAACACTTCGACAAGCCGATCAATCTCGCCGAGCTGACCGAGCTGGCCGGGCTGTCCGTCGCGCAACTG
Organism: Pseudomonas sp. PVC-3-1; assembly: GCF_057444315.1. NCBI lineage: Bacteria > Pseudomonadati > Pseudomonadota > Gammaproteobacteria > Pseudomonadales > Pseudomonadaceae > Pseudomonas > Pseudomonas sp. PVC-3-1. Next base: position 1,873,358 of record NZ_CM172023.1, on the reverse strand, counting down.
GAACGTCACTGCAAGCGCATCTTCCAGCTCACGCCACGGCAGATGATCCACAAGGCGCGCCTGGGCGCGGCCACCCGCCTGCTCGGCGAGGACCTGCCGATCACCGAGATCGCCCTGCGCTGCGGTTACACCGATCACAGCGCCTTCAGTCGGCAGTTCCGCGCGCTGACCGGGCTGTCGCCGACGCAGTATCGCGAGTCGCAATCCGCACCCAGCTGACAGGACACCCGTAGGGCGGATAAAGCGTGCCGCTTTATCCGCCCTACGGGCCTGAGCCTCCTGCGAGTTGCCTGGGCGGTTCGCGAGCAAGCTCGCTCCTACAGGAGGCCCGCACGGCTGCTCTTCGTAGGAGCGAGCTTGCTCGCGAACCACCCCCACCCCAACCAACCTGCGACACCTGAGTGCTCCCATACGGGGCAGCGAAACACGCTCCTGCTTCATTTGGTAACAGCGACCGGACCGCGCCTACAGTTGTTTCGGAAGGGGCCCTGCAACCAATCCCCCCAACTCCGGGCCCTGCGACCCATGAGTCACGTCCGGATGGTTTTTGGCACATGCCTTGCTCTAAGAAATATCGTATACGAAATCCATAATACAAAAATCGCTGCACAACACTGACTCAGAGAGGCCCCCATGAAATTCACCCGAATTGCTCTAGCCCTCACCGCTGTGTTTCTCGTCGGCCAGGCCCAGGCCGACAAGCTCGACGACATCATCGAATCCGGCAAGCTGCGCTGCGCCGTGACCCTGGACTTCCCGCCCATGGGCTCGCGCGATGCGCAGAACAACCCGGTCGGCTTTGACGTCGACTACTGCAACGACTTGGCGAAGGTCCTTGGTGTTACCGCCGAAGTCGTCGAGACGCCCTTCCCGGATCGTATCCCCGCGCTGGTTTCCGGCCGCGCCGATGTGATCGTCGCCTCCACCTCCGACACCCTGGAGCGCGCCAAGACGGTCGCCATGACCATCCCCTACTTCGCCTTCCAGATGGTGGTGCTGACCCGCGAAGACACCGGCATCAACAAGTACGAGGACATCAAGGACCGCCCGGTGGGCAATACCAGCGGCACCTATGAAGCCATCGCGCTGGAGAAGGACGTGAAGAAATGGGGCGGCAAGGGCTCCTTCCGCGCCTACCAGAGCCAGAACGACACCATCCTCGCCGTCGCTCAGGGTCACATCGACGCCACCGTGGTCACCAACACCGTCGCCGCCTCCACCCTCAAGTCCGGCAAGTACAAGGGGCTGAAGGTCGTCGGCAACGCGCCCTATGTGATCGACTACGTGTCGCTGGCCGCTGCGCGCAACGAGTACGGCCTGATCCACTACCTCAACCTCTTCGTCAACCAGCAGGTCCGCACCGGCCGCTACGCCGAGCTGTACGAGAAGTGGGTCGGCGGCACCCCGGTCGACCTCACCGTTCCCCACGTGTACTACTGACGGCGGGCGCAACATGTCTTCGATGCAGGCTTCAAGGGTGCGGGACCTACGCCTGACAGGGCGGGTCCTGATGGGGGGTAGCGCCGAAGGGGCGCTACTGACCGCCGACACCGGGCTGAGCTTCTGGGGTGGCGTCGAGCCCTTCAGCGGCGAGGTCATCGACCGCCACCATCCGCTGTCGGGCAGCTTCCTGCCCGGCCGGGTGCTGGCGATTCCCAGCGGACGCGGCTCCTGCACGGGCAGCAGCGTGATGCTGGAAATACTGCTCAACGGCCACGCGCCGGCAGCCCTGCTGCTGGCCGAGCCGGACGAAATCCTCACCCTCGGCGTACTGGTGGCGCAGGCGTTGTTCAGCTGCTCCATCCCGGTACTGTGCCTGGGGCGTGAAGGTTTCGCGCAGTTGTCCGCGGGCGGCTGGGCCCGCATCGAAGGCGACACCGTGACACTCAGCGCCGAGCGCCCTGCCGATGGCTGGCAGGGCGTGATGGCCAGCGACGCCGGCCCGTTGCCGGAAGGCTTGGCACTCACCGCCGGCGACCACGAACTGCTCGACGGTAAGCACGGCAAGGCCGCCCAGGCTGCCATGCAGATCGTCCTGCGCATGGCTGCGCTGCAAGGCGCGAAGGACCTGCTGGATATCGCCCAGGCGCACATCGACGGTTGCATCTATACCGGCCCCGCCAGCCTGCGCTTCGCCCGCCAGCTGGCGGACTGGGGCGGCAAGGTGAAGGTGCCGACCACTCTCAATTCCATCTCCGTGGACCACCGCCGCTGGCGCGAGCTGGGCGTCGACAAGGCTTTCGGCGAGCCCGCTGCCGCGCTGGGCGATGCCTACATGGAGATGGGCGCGCAGATGAGCTACACCTGCGCGCCCTACCTGCTGGACAGCAAGCCGAGCCTCGGCGAGCAGGTCGTGTGGGCTGAGTCCAACGCCGTTGTTTATGCCAACAGCGTGCTCGGCGCGCGGACCCTGAAATACCCGGATTACCTCGACATCTGCATCGCCCTCACCGGCCGCGCGCCGAACGTCGGCAGCCACCGCGACGAAGGTCGGCTGGCCGTGCTGCGGATCGATGTCGAACTGCCGGCCGCCCATGATGAGTCGATCTTCCCGCTGCTCGGCTACCACATCGGCGAGCTGTGCGGCTCGCGCATCCCGGTGGTCGACGGCTTGCAGCCGCTGGCCCCGGACAGCGATGCGCTGAAAGCCTTCGGCGCGGCCTTCGCCACCACCTCCGCCGCGCCGATGTTCCACATCGCCGGGGTCACGCCGGAAGCGCCGGACGCCAGCACCGCCCTGGGCGGCAAGGCAGCGCAGGAACACCTGCGCGTCACCCCGGCGGATCTCATCGCCTCATGGCGCGAGCTGGACCACGCCAGCGAACCCGGCGTGCAACTTGTGTCCCTGGGCAACCCGCACTTCTCCGCCAGCGAATGTGCCGAGCTGGCCAAGCTGGTGGCCGGGCGCCGCAAGCATCCGGGCGTTGCACTGGTCATCGCCCTCGGCCGCGCCGTGCAGGAAAAGGCCCGCGCCGCCGGTGACGTGAAGGTGCTGGAGGACTTCGGCGCGCAACTGCTCAACGACACCTGCTGGTGCATGATCGGCGAGCCGGTGATCCCGCCGGCCTGCACCACACTGATGACCAACTCGGCGAAGTACGCCCACTACGGTCCGGGCCTGGCCGGGCGCCAGGTGCATTTCGGCAGCCTCGCCGCGTGCGTCGACGCTGCCTGCAGCGGGCGCGGTGACGGTGGCGTACCGCGCTGGCTGAGCGAGGGGGTGCGCTGATGTTCAACTACAGCTTCCATTGGCGCTCCGCCTTCAAGGCCCTGCCGGACATGCTCGGCGGCGCCTGGGTGACCCTGGAAACCGCCGCGCTGTCGATGATCCTCGGCGTTCTCATCGCGCTGCTGCTCACCGTCATGCGGCAGATGAAGAACCCGCTGCTCAAGGGTTTCGCCGACACCTGGGTATCGATTGCCCGCAACACCCCGTCGCTGTTCCAGATCTACATCCTGTACTTCGGCCTGGGTTCCTTCGGCCTGCACGTCAGCTCCTGGGTGGCGTTGCTGGCGGGGATCACCTTCAACAACGCCGGCTACCTCGCGGAGAACTTCCGCGGCGGCCTCAAGGCCGTGCCGGACACCCAGATGCGCGCCGCGCGCTCGCTGGGCATGAGCGCCTTCCAGGCGTACCGGATGATCATCGTTCCGCAGTTGCTGCGCATCGTCTATTACCCGCTCACAAATCAAATGGTCTGGGCGGTGCTGATGACCTCGCTGGGCGTAGTGGTGGGCCTGAACAACGACCTCACCGGCGTGACCCAGGACTTCAACGTGCGCACCTTCCGCACCTTCGAGTACTTCGCCCTGGCCGCGGTGCTCTATTACCTCATCGCCAAGGTCATCGTGGTGGTCGCCCGCCTGTTGAGCTGGCGACTGTTCCGCTACTAGGAGAAGCACGCATGTTTTCCACGAGCTTCACCGTCAATGACCTGATGTTCCTGCTGCAAGGGGCCTGGGTCACCGTCAAGCTGACCGTCGGCGCCATGCTCATCGGCACCCTCGCCGGCATCGTGCTGGGCTGGCTGCGCGCCACCCTGCCGCGCGCCACGATGCCGGTCGGCTGGTTCCTCGACATCTTCAGAAGCGTGCCGCTGCTGATCCAGTTCGTGCTGTTCAACTCGCTGAAAAGCATCGTCGGCCTGAACTGGAGCGCCTTCACCGTCGGCTGCCTGGTGCTGGGCGTCTACGCGGCGGCGTTCTGCACCGAGATCATCCGCAGCGGCATCCTCGCCGTCGGCCCGAACATCCGCCGCGCCAGCCGCTCGCTGGGCCTGACCTACTGGCAGGACCTGCGCTACATCGTGCTGCCGCTGGCGGCACGGGTGGCCTTCCCCGGCTGGCTGAACCTGGTGCTGGGGGTGATGAAGGACACCGCGCTGGTCATGTGGATCGGCATCGTCGAACTGCTCCGCGCCTCGCAGACCATCGTCACGCGCATCCAGGAACCCCTGCTGGTGCTGTGCATCGCCGGGGTCATCTATTACCTCATGAGTTGGGTCGTGGCGCGCCTCGGTGCCCGGCTGGAACAAAGGTGGCAGGAAAATGATTGAAATCGACAACGTGCACAAAGCCTACGGCGATCTCGAAGTGGTCAAGGGCGTCAGCCTGACCGTGAAGAAGGGCGAGGTGGTCTCGATCATCGGCGGCTCGGGCTCGGGCAAGTCCACCCTGCTGATGTGCATCAACGGCCTGGAGCCGATCCAGCGCGGCAAGATCCGCGTCGACGGCATCGAGGTCCACGCCAAGACCACCGACCTGAACAAGCTGCGGCAGAAGATCGGCATCGTCTTCCAGCAGTGGAACGCCTTCCCGCACCTCACCGTGCTGGAGAACGTCATGCTCGCCCCGCGCAAGGTGCTCGGCCTGTCCAGGGAAGAGGCCGAGGCGATGGCGGTCAAGCAGCTCAAGCACGTCGGCCTGGGCGACAAGCTCAAGGTGTTCCCGCAGAAGCTTTCCGGCGGGCAGCAGCAGCGCATGGCAATTGCCCGCGCGCTGGCCATGTCGCCGGACTACATGCTGTTCGACGAAGCCACCTCGGCGCTCGACCCGCAACTGGTGGGCGAAGTGCTCGACACCATGCGCCTGCTCGCCGAAGAGGGCATGACCATGGTGCTGGTGACCCACGAAATCCGCTTCGCCCGCGATGTGTCCGACCGCGTGGCGTTCTTCCGCGAAGGGCTGGTGCACGAGATCGGCACGCCGGACCAGGTGATCGTCAATCCGCAGCGGGCGGAGACGGCGGAGTTCCTGAGGTCGGTGAACTAGGCCGTTGATGAACTAGAGACAAGAGCCCCTCTCCCTAACCCTCTCCCGCATGCGGGAGAGGGGACTGAACGGAGCAGGTTGATGCCTTGGCGTCAGCCGGCACGGACGGCTCCCTCTCCCTTCAGGGAGAGGGCTGGGGAGAGGGAAAACGGGCCGCTAGAGAATCAGGAGAGAGCAATGCGTTCAAGCAAGATCATCCACGTCGTCAGCTGCCACGCCGAAGGCGAAGTCGGCGACGTCATCGTCGGCGGCGTCGCCCCGCCGCCGGGCGACACCGTGTGGGCGCAGTCGCGCTTCATCGCCAGCGACAACACCCTGCGCAACTTCGTCCTCAACGAGCCGCGCGGCGGTGTGTTCCGCCATGTGAACCTGCTGGTACCGCCGAAAGACCCGCGCGCGCAGATGGCCTGGATCATCATGGAGCCGGCGGACGTTCCGCCGATGTCCGGCTCCAACTCGCTGTGCGTCAGCACCGTGCTGCTCGACAGCGGCATCCTGCCGATGCAGGAGCCGCAGACGCGCCTGACCCTGGAAGCGCCGGGCGGCCTTATCGAAGCCGTGGCCGACTGCAAGGACGGCAAGGTGCAGCGCGTGGAAGTGCGCAACCTGCCCTCCTTCGCCGACAAGCTCGATGCCTGGATCGAAGTGGAAGGCCTCGGTTCGCTGCAGGTGGATACCGCCTACGGCGGCGACAGCTTCGTGCTCGCCGATGCCCACGCACTGGGCTTTACCCTGCACGCCTCGGAGGCCGCCGACCTGGTCGCCACCGGCCTGAAGATCACCCGCGCAGCGAACCAGCAACTGGGCTTCAAGCACCCGGAAAACCACGACTGGGCACACATCTCCTTCTGCCAGCTGACCGCGCCGGTAGAGCGCATCGACGGCGTGCTGCACGGCCGCAACGCGGTGGTCATCCGGCCCGGCAAGATCGACCGCTCGCCCTGCGGCACCGGCTGCTCGGCGCGCATGGCGGTGCTGCATGCCAAGGGCCAGCTGAAGGACGGCGAGCGCTTCGTCGGCCACTCGATCATCGATTCCAGATTCCACTGCCGCATCGACGGCCTCACCAGCGTCGGCGACAAGCCAGCCATCCATCCGTGCATTTCCGGTCGTGCCTGGATCACCGGTACTCACCAGCACCTGCTCGACCCGAGCGATCCCTGGCCCGAAGGCTATCGGCTCTCGGATACCTGGCCGAACGGTTACTGATTTTCCCTTTCAACCCTGATTCGCCGCGTAGCGGCACCCGACGACGAAAATTCAGGGAAGCCTCCCAGAACTTTCGTATACGAAATACGACAATTGGAGAAAAACATGAGCAAGAAGGTCAATTGGAGTGGCGTGTTCCCCGCGGTGACCACTCAGTTCAACGACGATTTCTCGGTCAACCTGGAAGCTACCCACAAGGTGATCTCCAACCTGGTGCGCGACGGCGTGTCGGGCCTGGTGGTGTGCGGCAGCGTGGGCGAGAACACCTCGCTGTCCATCGAGGAGAAGATGGCCGTCACCGAAGTCGCCAAGGACGCCTCCGGCGGCCGCGTGCCGGTGATCTGCGGCATCGCAGAGTTCACCAGCCACGGCGCCTCGCAAGTGGCCAAGGCCGTGCAGAAGGTCGGCGTCGACGGCATCATGGTGATGCCCGCGCTGGTCTACTCCTCCAAGCCCCACGAGACCGCCGCGCACTTCCGCAGCGTGGCCACCAGCACCGACCTGCCGGTGATGGTCTACAACAACCCGCCGATCTACAAGAACGACGTCACCCCGGACATCCTCATTTCCCTGGCCGACTGCGAGAACATCGTCTGCTTCAAGGACAGCTCCGGCGACACCCGCCGCTTCATCGACGTACGCAATGAAGTGGGCAACCGCTTCATCCTCTTCGCCGGCCTCGATGACGTGGTGCTGGAAAGCATTGCCGTGGGCGCGGAAGGCTGGATCTCCGGCATGTCCAACGTTTTCCCGCAGGAAGGCGAGACCATCTTCCGCCTGTGCAAGGCCGGCCGTTATGAAGAAGCCATGCCGATCTACGAATGGCTGATGCCGATCCTCCACCTCGACGCCCGTCCGGACCTGGTGCAGTGCATCAAGCTGTGCGAAGAGATCGCCGGCCGCGGCACCGCCCTCACCCGCCCGCCGCGCCTGGCGCTGCAAGGCGCGGATCGCGAGCACGTGGAGACGATCATGGCCAAGGCGCTGGCGAATCGGCCGAAGCTGCCTGACGTCGGACTCTGAGTGGCGACCAGAGGAAAGAGAGGTCGTCCGTGCGGACCGGAACTCCCTCGTTCACTCGCATGCTCGATTCTCTCTCCCTAACCCTAGCTACGCGCCTCGCTCCGAAGGGAGAGGGGGACTGGTTCGGCGTGAAGAAAAACAACGTGCTCTGCCTGCAACCCAGGCATCAGAAGAGCACCGCTACCCGAGCCACTCGGACACTCCCTCTCCCTTCAGGGAGAGGGCTGGGGAGAGGGGCTCTTCGCCGCACCGAAATCCAGCACCAGAGAGCCCACCCATGACCGCTCAGAACTTCATCGCCGGCCAGCGCGTCGGCGCCGGCACCACCCGCCTGCAGAGCCTTGACGCCAGCACCGGCGAAGCCCTGCCCCGCGAATTCCTCCAGGCCACCGAAGCCGAAGTCGACGCCGCCGCCCGCGCCGCCGAAGCCGCCTTCCCGGCCTATAACGCGCTGTCGCCGGAACGCCGCGCGCAATTCCTCGACGCCATCGCCAGCGAACTCGAAGCCCTCGGCGACGACTTCATCGCCACCGTCTGCCGCGAGACCGCGCTGCCCGCCGCCCGTATCCAGGGCGAACGCGGCCGCACCGCGAACCAGATGCGACTGTTCGCCAAGGTACTGCGGCTCGGCGACTTCCTCGGTGCGCGCATCGACCGCGCGCTGCCCGAGCGCCAACCACTGCCACGCCCGGACCTGCGCCAGTACCGCACCGGCGTCGGCCCAGTGGCCGTGTTCGGCGCCAGCAACTTCCCGCTGGCCTTCTCCACCGCCGGCGGCGACACCGCCGCCGCCCTCGCCGCCGGATGCCCCGTCGTGGTGAAAGCCCATAGCGGCCACATGGCGACTGCCGAACTCGTCGGCGAAGCGATCGTCCGCGCGGCCGAATCCACCGGCATGCCGGCCGGCGTGTTCAACATGATCTACGGCGCCGGCGTCGGTGAGCCGCTGGTCAAGCACCCGGCGATCCAGGCGGTCGGCTTCACCGGCTCGCTCAAGGGCGGTCGAGCACTGTGCGACCTGGCGGCGGCGCGCCCGCAGCCGATCCCGGTTTTCGCCGAGATGAGCAGCATCAACCCGGTTCTGGTCCTGCCCGCCGCACTGCAAGCACGCGGTGAGAAAGTCGCCCGCGAGCTGGTCGATTCCGTGGTCATGGGTTGCGGCCAGTTCTGCACCAACCCCGGCCTTGTAATCGGTATCGCTTCGCCGGCCTTCAGCCTGTTCACCGCCAACCTGATCGCCGAGATCGGCCAGCGCCCGGCGCAGACCATGCTCAACGCCGGCACCCTGAAAAGCTACGAGAAGGGCATCGCCAGGCTGCTCACCCACCCCGGCCTGCGTCATCTCGCCGGGCAGCCGCAGGAAGGCGCGCAGGCGTTCCCGCAACTGTTGCAGGCCAACGCCAGCCTGCTGCTGGAAGGCGAGGAACTGCTGCAGGAAGAAGTCTTCGGTCCGACCACCATCGTCGTCGAAGTGGCCGATGAAGCCGAACTGCGCCGCGCGCTGGACGGCCTGCACGGCCAGCTCACCGCCACACTGATCGCCGAACCGGACGACCTCGCACGCTTCGCCGCCCTGGTGCCGGTGCTGGAGCGCAAGGCCGGTCGCCTGCTGATCAACGGCTATCCGACCGGCGTGGAAGTCTGCGACGCCATGGTTCACGGCGGCCCCTATCCGGCGACCTCCGACGCGCGTGGCACGTCCGTCGGTAGCCTGGCCATCGACCGCTTCCTGCGCCCGGTGTGCTACCAGAACTACCCGGATGCGCTACTGCCCGAAGCGCTGAAGGACGCCAACCCGCTGGGTATCGCGCGGCTGGTGGATGGCGAGACGACGCGCAACGCGGTGACTCGCTGAAGGGTTCGTCGGCGCGGGAGTGAACTGTCGGCCAGTCCCGCGCCGATGCTCAGCCCCGGCCTTGCGCCGGGGCTTTTTTATGCGGTGCTTTTCGTAGGAGCGAGCTTGCTCGCGAACCGCCCCAGCAGCGGAGCCAAGCTGTTCGCGAGCAAGCTCGCTCCTACATGGGCGGCTCGCTATGCGAGCAGCCTGCGCAAATCGGCATACAGCGAATCGCTGATCTCCACGCCCTCGCTCACACTGCGTTCGCGCGCCGCGAAACGCCGCTGCGATGGCAAACGCGCGCCCATGTCGACGATGGACTCGAACAAGGTCTCGGCCCGCGCCAGATGCTGCGCAGCCTCCGCACCGAGGAAGCGCGCCGGGTCGATGGCGATCAGCAACTCGCCGTGATGGGGCGAGGATTTCGTGCCCTCATCGAACACCGTGGATTCGGCACTGGTCAGGTCGCCGATCAACGGCCCGGCGATCAGCTCGACCATGGTCGCCAGCGCCGAGCCCTTGTGCCCGCCGAAGGTCAGCATGGCGCCGTCGAGCACGGCGCTCGCATCCGTACTGGGATTGCCCTGCGCATCGATGCCCCAGCCCAGCGGGATCGCCTTGCCCTCGCGCTCGTGCAACTGGATTTCCCCGCGCGCCACCACCGTGGTGGCAAAGTCGAAGACGTAGGGGTTCTGGCCCACACGCGGCCAGCCGAAAGCGATGGGGTTGGTGCCGAACAATGGCCGCGTCCCGCCGGCCGGCGCCACATAGGCCTGGGCCGGCGTAACGGCCAGGGCTACCAGGCCATGGGCGACGATCCGCTCGATCTCCACCCACAGCGCGGAAAAGTGTACGCAATGGTTGACCGCCATCGCGGCGATGCCCTGGCTGCGAGCCTTCTCCACCAGTTTCGGCAGCCCGAGATCGAACGCGCACTGCGAGAAACCGCCCTTGGCGTCCACCCGCACCAGCGCCGGGGCCGGTTCCGACAGCTCCGGCACGGCATCGAGCGAAACCTTGCCGGCGCGCGCCGTGTGGATGCAGCCAAGCAACCGCCACACCCCGTGGGAGGTACAGCCATCACGCTCGCCGGCCAGCACCGTCTCGGTCACGCCCTGCACGTGGGGCTCGCTGAAACCGTGGCGACGCAGGATCGCTTCGGACAGTTCGCGCAGTTCTTCCAGGCTCAGTCGGGTCACGCCATCCTCCTCGGTTGCTACAAAAGACTGCGGCAATCCGCCGCCGGTCGGTGATCGTGTCTACAGTGGATGCTCGCGCCAAGGCCCGCTTGCGTGCAATCGTCGGCAGCGACGACGATTTCGGCACAGCCTGCCGCACCATTTCCGACTATCCGGTCGTCCGAAGGATTGGCCCCACGTTGCTTGGGCCAATCCTGAGCTTCGGGTAAACTTCCGCATCTTTGCCTTCTCATAACGATCAGCCTGATGCCCACGACGTTTCACGAGATTCCCCGCGCGCGCCCTGCCACGCCCCTGCTCGACCGCGCCAGCACGCCGGTCGAGCTGCGTCGGCTGGGCGAGACGGAGCTGCTGACCCTCGCTGACGAACTGCGCCAGTACCTGCTGTACAGCGTCGGCCAGACCGGCGGCCACTTCGGCGCAGGCCTGGGCGTCATCGAACTGACGGTGGCCCTGCACTACGTCTTCGACACCCCGGACGACCGTCTGGTGTGGGACGTCGGCCACCAGGCCTACCCGCACAAGATCCTCACCGGCCGCCGCGAACGCATGGGCAGCCTGCGCCAGAAGGACGGCCTGGCCGCCTTCCCGCGCCGCTCGGAGAGCGAGTACGACACCTTCGGCGTCGGCCACTCCAGCACCTCCATCAGCGCGGCCCTCGGCATGGCCATCGCCGCGCGCATGCAGGGCTCCAGTCGCAAGTCGGTGGCAGTGATCGGAGACGGCGCGCTGACCGCCGGCATGGCCTTCGAGGCGCTCAACCACGCGTCGGAAGTAAAGGCCGACATGCTGGTGATCCTCAACGACAACGACATGTCGATCTCCAACAACGTCGGCGGCCTGTCCAACTACCTGGCCAAGATCCTCTCCAGCCGCACCTACAGCAGCATGCGCGAAGGCAGCAAGAAGGTGCTCTCGCGCCTGCCCGGCGCCTGGGAGATCGCCCGCCGCACCGAGGAATACGCCAAGGGCATGCTGGTCCCCGGCACCCTGTTCGAGGAGCTGGGCTGGAACTACATCGGCCCCATCGACGGCCACGACCTGCCCACCCTGATCGCCACCCTGCGCAACATGCGTGACCTCAAGGGCCCGCAGTTCCTCCACGTGGTGACCAAGAAGGGCAAGGGCTTCGGCCCGGCCGAGATCGACCCGATCGGCTACCACGCCATCACCAAGCTCGAACCCGAAGGCGCCCCCGCCCACGCCGTGCCGAAGAAGACCGGCGGGCCGAAGTACTCCAGCGTATTTGGCCAGTGGCTATGCGACATGGCCGCGCAAGACCCGCGCCTGGTCGGCATCACCCCGGCAATGAAGGAAGGCTCCGACCTGGTCGCCTTCGCCGACAGGTTCCCGGACCGCTACTTCGACGTCGCCATCGCCGAGCAGCACGCCGTGACCCTGGCGGCCGGCATGGCCTGCGATGGCGCCAAACCGGTGGTGGCGATCTACTCCACCTTCCTGCAGCGCGGCTACGACCAACTGATCCACGACGTCGCGGTGCAGAACCTCGATGTGCTGTTCGCCATCGACCGCGCCGGTCTGGTCGGCGAAGACGGCCCGACCCACGCCGGCAGCTTCGACCTCTCCTACCTGCGCTGCATCCCCGGCATGCTGGTGATGACCCCCAGCGACGAGAACGAATTGCGCAAGCTGCTCACCACCGGCCATCACTTCGAAGGCCCGGCGGCGGTGCGCTACCCGCGCGGTACCGGCCCGAACGCCAGCATCGAAGCCGAACTGGCCCCGGTGGAAATCGGCAAGGGCGTGGTGCGCCGTGAAGGCAAGGCTGGCAAGGTCGCCTTCCTGGTGTTCGGCGTGCAACTGGCCGAAGCGCTGAAAGTGGCCGAGCAGTTCGACGCAACCGTCGCCGACATGCGCTTCGTCAAGCCGCTGGACGAAGAGCTGGTACGCCAGCTGGCCGCCAGCCACGAGCTGCTGGTGACCGTCGAGGAAAACTCGGTGATGGGTGGCGCCGGCGCCGCCGTCAGCGAATTCCTCGCCCGCGAGAACCTCCAGCAGCCAATCCTGCACCTGGGCCTGCCGGACTACTATGTCGAGCACGCCAAACCGGCACAGATGCTCGCGGAGTGCGGGCTGGACGCCGCCGGCATCGAAGCCTCGGTGAAGGCACGGCTGGAAGCGCTCGGCAACCGCTGAGCGCATCCCTCGCACTGAGTATTGCCAGTCACCGGCGCACCCTCTAAGGTGCGCCGGTTTTCGTTCGAGGTAACGGGAAGCAGGTGAAAGACCTGCGCTGCCCCCGCAACGGTAACCGACACGTTCCCGAACCGGATCCTGATCTCGCGAGCTAGAGCAGAACAAGGCGAAAGCAGAAGTGGAAGCGGAGTTTGCTACAGCAAATGAGCCTTCCGCTTCTGCTTTCAACGCAGTTATGCCGACGCGCAGCAGATCAGGGCCGGTTCGACTCGCAGCATCGCCATGGCCACTGCTCTTGTGGGAAGGCGGCGATGTGACGTCGGCAGCCCGGAGACCGCCCTCGACACGCCCCGACAGGTGTTGCGGAGGGCCGCACCGTCAAGTGCGGCCTGCCGCCCTTGCCACGCCCTCCTCGAAAGTCATCCGACCGCTTTTGAGGACGTTCCATGAAACTGACCCGACTCGCCCTGGCCACCAGCCTGCTGCCCGGCATGGCCTTCGCCGCTGGCGACATCTACACGCTCTCCGACCAGGTGATCACCTCCGCCCGCCAGGCCCAGCCGCGCGCCGAAGCCACCTCGGCCAACAGCGTGTTCACCCGCGCCGACATCGAACGCCTGCAGGTGCGCAGCGTGCCCGCCCTGCTCGCCCGCGTGCCTGGCGTACAGATGGGCAGCTCCGGCGGCGTGGTGTCCTACTCCGTGCGCGGTACCAGCACCGCGCAGACCCTGGTGCTGGTGGACGGCCAGCGCGTCGCCTCGGCCAGCAGCGGCATCGCCCGCCTGGACTACCTGAGCATCGACAGCATCGAGCGCGTCGAAGTGACCCGCGGCCCGCGCTCGGCGCTGTATGGCGCCGACGCCATCGGCGGGGTCATCCAGATCTTCACCCGCCGCGGCGAAGCCGGCCTGCACCCGGAAGTGCGCCTGGCCGCCGGCAGCCACGGCACCTTCGAGCGCAGCCTGAGCCTCTCCGGCGGCAACGAGCAGACCCGCTACAACCTCGGTGGCAGCCTCGACGAGAGCCAGGGCTGGGACCGCACCAGCGACAACGTCGGCGCCGACAACGACCACGACGCCCAGCGCAACAAGGCCGTGCACCTGAACCTGGACCATCGCTTCAGCGATGACTGGAAGGCCGGGCTGAACCTCAACGACCAGCGCGGCAAGAACGAATACGACGACGCCTACAACTTCGAGCCCGGTACGCCGCAGGACGAATTCCGCGTCAGCAGCTACAGCGCCTACCTCGACGGCCAGATCACCAAGATGTGGAACAGCCGCCTGGAGCTGGGCCGCAGCTACGACCGCAACAAGGCTGTGGGCGCCGCCGACAGCTGGAACAACGGCACGCTGGAAACCACCCGCCACTCGGCGAGCTGGATCAACCGCCTGCAACTGGACGAAGCCAACCAGTTGGCCCTGGGCGCCGACTGGTACGAAGACAAGGTCGATGGCACCACCGCCTTTGCAGAGGACCAGCGCAGCAACCGCGCCTTCTTTGCCCAGCACAGCTTCAAGGGCGACAGCTTCGGCACCGAACTGGGCATCCGCCACGACAACAACCAGGCCTACGGCAGCCAGAACAGCTGGAACGCCGCCTTCAGCCTGCCGGTGGGCGAAAGCCAGACCTGGATTGCCAGCTACGGCGAAGGCTTCCGCGCGCCGACCTTCAGCGACCTCTACTACCCCGGCGCGAGCAACCCGGACCTGAAGGCCGAGACCTCGAAAACCTACGAACTGCAATGGCGCGGGGACATCGAAGGCACGCACCTGGAAGCCTCGCTGTACCGCACCGAGATCGACGACCTGATCGCCTGGGACAGCACCAGCAACCAGCCGGAGAACATCAACAAGGCGCGCATCGATGGCTTCGAAGCCAGCGTCGCCCGCGAGGTGCTGGGCTGGCAGGCCGCGCTCGGCCTGAGTCTGATCGACCCGCGCGACCGCGACAGCGGCCACACTCTGCCTTACCGCGCGCGCCGCACCCTGAGCCTGGACCTGGACCGGCAGTTCGGCGCCTTCGGCGTCGGCGGCACCTGGCGCGCCGTCAGCCAGCGTTATGACGACGCGGCCAATACCCGCGAACTGTCCGGCTACGGCGTGCTCGACCTGCGCACCAGTTGGCTGGCCAGCGATGAAATCCGCTTCGACCTGAAACTGGATAACGCCCTGGACCGCGACTACACCCTGGGTGACTACCTGCGCCCGACCAGCCCGACGGACTTCATGGGCGAAGCCCGTCCCTACCGCGAACCGGGCCGTACCGCGCTGCTGGCGGTGACCTGGACGCCGGAGCTGTAGGGAACTTTGGAGAAACACGCCGGGGCCTGGCTCGCGCGTAGGAGCGGATTCATCCGCGATGTTCTGGCGTGTTCGAATGCCGATCGCGGACGGAGTCCGCTCCTACGCGAAACCCGACCTATAGGCGCGGGCGCTGAGCCTGCAAGGAGGCCGGGAACCGGGAGCGGAAGGCAGATCGCGAGCAAGCTCGCTCCTACAGGGTTGGCGTGCAGGGATATCCCTGAGCTTCCCGATTTGCTCTTCGTAGGAGCGAGCTTGCTCGCGAACCCGCAGGGCAGCGGACTAAACCAGAACCCCCGCCATCCGCCCCAGCTCCGCGCAGTCCTGCGCATGCCAGTCCGTCAGCTCCGGCCAGGGATTCTCTGCAAGGTTGACCAAAGCACTGTGCGCCCCGGCGGCACGGGCACAGTCGAGGTCGAAGCGGTAATCGCCAACCATCAGCATCTTCTGCGGCGCCACGTCCCAGCGCGCGGCGAAGCGCAGCAGGCCATCCGGGCTGGGCTTGGGATCGGCCTCGCCGCGGCCGAGAACATCCTCGGTCAGGAAGCAATCACCAATGCCAATCGCAGCCAGCGTGATCAGCGCCAGCTCATGGGCATTGCGCGTCAGAATGCCCAGTCGGTATCCCGCGCCATGCAGCGCACGCACCAGTTCCACCGCGCCCGGCGCGGCAGTCGAAGCCACCGCCAGCTCACGCTCGTGCTCCAGCAGCCAGACATGCTTGGCCGCCGCCTCGTCCTCCGGCAGCGCGGCCAGGTGGGTGAGGATATCGTGCTCCTGGGGAATCCCCAGCGCGCGCTTGATTGCCGGGAAGTCGTGCACCGCCAGGGTCAGGGTGCCGTCCATGTCGAACACCCAGTGGCGAATCTCGCCCAGGCTAGTGGCTGGGTTCATGCCCAGTCCTCGCGGCGGCGGATCAGGCCTTCCTGGGTGGAGGAAGCAACCAGCTGGCCGTCACGGTTGAAGATGCTGCCGCGCACAAAGCCACGACCGTTGCCGGCCCAGGGGCTGTCGATGGCGTAGAGCAGCCATTCGTCCGCGCGCAGGTCGCGGTGGAACCACACGGAATGGTCGATGGTGGCGACCTGCATGTCCTTCTGCCAGACCGAGCGACCGTGGGGCAGCAGCGAGGTGGTGAGGAAGCCGAAGTCCGAGGCGTAGGCGAGGATGTACTTGTGCAGCGCCGGCACGTCCGGCAGCTTGCCGTCGGCGCGCAGCCAGAGGTACTTGATCGGCTCGCCGACCTCGGGGTCGTAAGGGTCGTTCTCCGTCACCGGGCGGATTTCGATGGGTTTGGGGTAGAGCAGCTTGTCGCGAATGCGTTCGGGGAACTGCGCGGCACTGCGCTTCTTCAGTTCCTGATCGGTCGGCAGGTTCTCCGGGCCGACCACGTCGGGCATGCTGATCTGGTGCTCGAAGCCTTCCTCGTCGGTCTGGAACGAGGTGCTCAGGGCGAAGATCGGCTGGCCCTTCTGGATCGCGG
Organism: Pseudomonas sp. PVC-3-1; assembly: GCF_057444315.1. Classification (NCBI taxonomy): domain Bacteria; kingdom Pseudomonadati; phylum Pseudomonadota; class Gammaproteobacteria; order Pseudomonadales; family Pseudomonadaceae; genus Pseudomonas; species Pseudomonas sp. PVC-3-1. Next base: position 1,856,876 of record NZ_CM172023.1, on the reverse strand, counting down.
TGACGCGGCGGGTGCTGAAGGTGCCGCCATCGCGCACGCGATCGACCTGATAGACGACCGGCTTGCTGGCATCGCCCGGACGCAGGAAGTAGCCGTGCATCGAGTGCACATGGCGCTCCGGCTCGACGGTCTGGCTGGCCGCCGACAGCGCCTGGCCGAGTACCTGTCCGCCGTACAGCTGGCGGAACCCGAGGTCCTGGCTCGTGCCGCGGAACAGGTTCTCTTCGATCTGTTCCAGGCTCAGCAGAGCCACCAGGTTGTCCAGGATCTGGGTCATGCGCGTTGTGTCCTCAATTGCGGTCTTGCTGAAGTGGGTGTCGGCGCTGCGCGCTGTAGGCGGGAAGGCTGGTGAGCCGTTCGTCCCAGACCGCGCGGCCGATGGTGAAATGATAGAGGCTGACCGGGCAGTCCGGACCACCGCCGAGCAATTCGTCCAGTGCCGGGTCGAAATAGCAGCCGATGCCGGTGCCGGAAACGCCCGCGGCCTCGGCTTCCAGATAGAGCAGTTGGCCGATCTGGCCGGCTTCCCAGTACAGGCGCGGATAGGTCCAGGCGCCTTGGGCAAGGGCAGCGTCAAGATCGGCCAGCATGGCGAAGGCGACGCAGCCGTCGCTGGCGATGTCCTGCCCACAGGACAGGAACGCCGACAACCCGCGCGCATCGCCGGACAGCAGGCGGTACAGCGGCACGCCGCTCTCCTCCACCGGTTGCCAGAGATAATCTGCGCGCAGTCCGCCGGCCTCGCGGCCGCTGCGGCCCAGCCAGTACAGGCCCGGTTCCAGGCCCTGGACGCGGTGAACGAAGAGCAACAGGTCGATGCGCGCCGGCTCGCCGGTACAAGCAAACGGGACCGGCGAGCGCTCGGGCATCAAGCGGCGCAACCAGGCATACAGCAACTCGGCGTGAATACCGCTGCGGCCGTCCATGGATTGCGCACTGCGGCGGCGATGGAGGATCGGGCGCAGCGGCAACCCGGGGTTATCCACAACCGCTTCGGCTAGCGACGCGGACCAGTCACCACGCGGCAGCACGGGTGCGCGGCAGAGCGAGTGCACCCGCTCCAGCTCCGGCCAGTGGCGATACTCGCGAGACAGGCGATTGGGCACGCCAGCCAACGGCAGCTCGGAGATCGCCTTGAGCAGCGTATCCGCTAACGGGAACTCGACAGATTGTGCCGGGCCGATCCACAGCAGCGCATCGGCGAACTCGTGTTCGCTGAAACCGTCGCGGTCGAGGCCGATCAGCGTATCCAGCCGAGCTTCGGCAATGCCGCGCAACAGGCGCATTTCCCAGCCCTGGATCGCTGCGGCGATGCCCAGGCAAGCCAGCGCGTGACCGAGGTCGTGGTTGCAGTAGCGGTAGGCGCGTTCGCCGTACTTCCAGGCTTCGCGCCAGGGAATGCTCGCCAGTGCCAGCAGAAAACCGCCGGGGGGCAATACCTCGTTCAGTTGGTGCGCCAGCGGCACCGGCAACTCGGCGCGGACCTCCAGCACGTGCTCGTCGGCACTGTAGTGCGCCAGCAGCGCAGCGTTATCCACAGCCCCGGCAGGCAGCAGCAGATAGGCCTCGGTCGGGTGCAGGTTGCCGCTGGACGGGTTGACCCGCAGCGCCCAGCGGTTGCCGCCGGCCTCTTTCCAGGCCGAGATCGCCAGGCTGTCATAGAGCAGTTGCGAAACGCTGGCCAGACTCAGCGACGCGGGCTGACCGATGGGGCCGGCGAACACGTCGTCATAACCTGGCGACTCTTCCTGCGGCCGATGCAGCAGTTCGATGCAGCGTGCGCCGGCATACCGGCGGAAGGCGGCCGGCTGGGTCGCCCAGTCGAGTTGGCCGGGGCCGGGAGCGAAGCGCTCGGGGCGGTGGCTGCTCAGCTCGTGGTAGGCGCGCACGCCGTCTTCGGCCTTCATGGCCGACGAACCCGATAGAGCACATGCGGGCGCAATGGATGGCCTTCCGGCAGGCGCGGGTGCTCGAAATCGCCAGCCTCATCGCGGAGCATCCCCAGGCGCTGCATCAGCCCCTGGGACGGCAGGTTGGCCGGTACGGTGAAGGCCACTACCTCGTCCAGCTTCAACTGGTCGAATGCAAAGTCCAGCGCCGCGCGGGCCGCTTCCAGCGCATAGCCCTGGCGCCAGTAGGCAACATTGAAGCGCCAGCCGATCTCCACCGCCGGGGTGAACGCTGCTTCGAAGGACACCCTCGCCAACCCGAGCACGCCGATGAACGCGCCATCCTCGCGGCGCTCGACGACCCACTGGCCAAAGCCGTGCTCGTCGAAATGCTGGAGGATGCGCGCGGCCAGCAGGTCGCTCTCCTCGCGGCTCATGCAGGCGGGGAAATGCCGCATCACCTGCGCGTCGGCATTCAGCGCGGCGAAGGGCACCAGGTCGGCATGGCGCCACGGCCGCAGCAGCAGGCGCTCGGTAGTCAGGCTGGGAAAATCCATGGGAATCTTCGCGCTTCATCAAAGGTCACCATGATACCCGGCGACGGGCCTGTAGGACGCACTCCGTCAGACGAGGCGCAATCGATTCAGCACAGAGGCGCCTTCATCTGGTATTTTTCTCCTACCTTCGCTGTCGGTCACTGCCTTGACCGTGCTCACGCAGACAGCCGCGCCGCCCGGGCGCACTTCAAAAAAGACCAAGGAACTCCCATGACGACCTCCACCACCGGACTGCAACGCAGTACGGCCCTGGTGCTTTTCGCATTGGCTGTCGGCGGCTTCGCCATCGGCACCACCGAATTCGCCACCATGAGCCTGCTGCCCTACTTCGCCCCCGCGCTGGGCATCGATGCCCCGACCGCCGGCCACGTGATCAGCGCCTATGCCCTGGGCGTGGTCGTCGGTGCACCGCTGCTGGCGGTACTCGGCGCGCGCCTGCCACGGCGCACCCTGCTGGTGCTGCTGATGGCCCTGTTCGCCGTCGGTAACGGCCTCAGCGCCCTGGCGCCAACCTACCACTGGATGCTGCTGTTCCGCTTCATCAGCGGCCTGCCCCACGGCGCCTACTTCGGCATCGCCGCACTGGTCGCCGCCTCCATCGTGCCGCCGCACCGGCGCACCGTGGCGGTCGGGCGGATGTTCCTCGGCCTCACCGTCGCCACCATCATCGGCGTGCCGCTGGCCAACTGGCTGAGCCAGGCCGTGGGCTGGCGCTGGAGCTTCGCCCTGGTTGCCGCGCTGGGCGTGCTGACCATGATCTGCGTGCGCCTGCTGGCGCCCTACTCGCCCGCCGAGCCGAACTCCAGTCCGCTGCGCGAGCTGGGTGCACTCAAGCGCGGCCAGGTCTGGCTGACCCTGGGCATCGGCGCCATCGGCTTCGGCGGCCTGTTCGCGGTGTACACCTACCTGGCCGACATCCTCGGCGCCGTCACCCACGTCTCGCCGAGCATCGTGCCGCTGGTGATGGCGGTGTTCGGCATCGGCATGACCCTGGGCAACCTGTTCATCCCGGTGCTCGCCGACCGCGCCGTGATGCCCACCGCCGGCGGCCTGCTGGTATGGAGTGCGGTGGTGCTGGCGATCTTCCCATTCACCGCGGGGAACATCTGGACCATCTCGATCTGCGTGTTCTTCGTTGGATTCGGCGGCGCCCTCGGCACCGTGCTGCAGACCCGCCTGATGGACGTCGCCGAAGACGCCCAGGGCCTGGCCGCGGCGCTGAACCACTCGGCGTTCAACTTCGCCAACGCGCTGGGCCCGTACCTCGGCGGCCTGGCTCTGGCGGCGGGCTACGGCTGGACCTCGCCGGGCTGGGTCGGCAGCCTGCTGGCCATCGGCGGCTTCGTACTGTGGTCGGTCTCGGTGGTCACCAGCCGAAGCGCACAACGCAACACCGCCCTCTCCAACGAAGGCTGATCCAACAGGGCCGGCGCAACGCCGGCCCTTTCGTCCGTGCACACCCCCGGCGTACCCTTGCCTGCATGCCGATACCCCTGGTCTACCACGACGACTACAGTCCGCCCTTCCCGGACAACCACCGCTTCCCCATGGAGAAGTTCCGCCTGCTGCGCGATCACCTGGTGGACAGCGCTCTGGTGAGCGACGCCGAGCTACTGCGTCCGGAACTCTGCCCGGTGGATATCCTCGCCCTGGCCCATGACCGCGATTACATTGAGCGCTATTGCAGCGGCGAGATGAGTCGCGAAGAACTGCGCCGCCTCGGCCTGCCCTGGAGCGAAGCCCTGGCCCGCCGCACCGTGCGTGCGGTCGGCGGCTCGCTGCTGACGGCCGAACTAGCGCTCGAACATGGGCTGGCCTGTCACCTCGCCGGCGGAACGCACCACGCGCACCATGACCACGCCTCGGGCTTCTGCATCTTCAACGACCTGGCAGTGATCAGCCTCTACCTGCTGGAAAGCGGCAAGGCCAACCGCGTGCTGATCTTCGACTGCGACGTGCACCAGGGCGACGGCACCGCGCGCATCCTGGAGAACGTGCCGGACGCCGTGACGGTGTCACTGCACTGCGAGAAGAACTTTCCCGCGCGCAAGGCGCAGAGCGACTGGGACATTCCCCTGCCACTGCACCTGGGCGATGTCGACTACCTGAAGGTGGTGCAGGAAGCGCTGGACTATCTGCTGCCGCTGTACCAGCCGGACATCGTGCTCTACGACGCCGGCGTGGACGTGCACAAGGACGATGCCCTGGGCTATCTGCAACTCACCGATGCGGGACTGGCGGCGCGGGACGAACACGTCATCCGCCGCTGCCTGTCCAGCGACATCCCGGTAGTGGGCGTGATCGGCGGTGGCTACGACAAGGACCGCCACGCGCTGGCCCGCCGCCATGGCATCCTGCACCACAGCGCTGCACGGGTGGCGCGCGAGTTTCAGCTGGAGCGGTAACGCGAGTTGTTGGTGTCCATGCGCGAGGGCAAGCGCTGCTGCTCCCAGCGGGCCAGCTCATGCTCGGAGAATCCCATCAGCGCGGCGGCGCGTGGGCGACAATCGATGGCGTAGTGCTTCTCGCAGAAGCGCATCACCTGTTCGGGCACGTGGTGCTGCAACAACTCCTGCGCGCGCAGCGGTCCCGCGTACTGCAGGTAGCGCGGCAACAGCCGGCTCCAGTTGGTGAACACATAGAGGTTGTGCAGCGCAATCTGTATCGACAGCAACTCGAGCACGCGCTGCTCGAACTTCACTTTCGAGCCCTGCAGGTTCTTGTTCAGGCGCACCACCATATGGGCCACCGCTTCGTTGAGCAGCGTACGGATTTCCTCGCTGGGGAGCGCACGGATGACAATGTCGAGGCCATTCACACGTACACGCGTGTCGCTGCCCTCCCCCCACAGGTGGGCCTCATGAGAGCGAAGATAATCACGGACTTTCATCGACAGTCGGACCAAGGTTGCAAGAGGCCCGCATGCTGATGGATTCACAAAAGCACCAACATCGGCGCAATCCCGATCCCCTGTAGGAATTCTCGCAACCCCTACCGTTCAGGAGACAGAAAACAGCTTCCCCACTCCCCAGTTTTTTCCACGGCAACGGTGGAGCGGTCTGTGGATAAGCTGCGGGAAAACGCCTGCCAGGCGTATCCCCTCAGGCTCCGGGAGAACTGGACAAAAAATGAGCAACCGGCGCACGGTGTCGCTGCGCTAGAATTGCGCCCTTTCCCGCACTCCTTTGCCTGGCCCTTTGCATGACCGACTCCCGCCCGCTCGCCTCCCGCACCGCCATCGTCATCGGCGGCGGTCCTGCCGGCCTGATGGCGGCCGAAGTCCTGGCCGGCGCCGGCGTGCAGGTGGAGTTGTTCGACGCCATGCCTTCGGTCGGGCGCAAGTTCCTGCTGGCCGGCGTGGGCGGCATGAACATCACCCACTCCGAGGAACGTGAACCCTTCCTGTCGCGCTATGGCCAGCGCGCGCAAACCCTCGCGCCGCTGATCGACGCCTTCGACAACCAGGCGCTGTGCGCGTGGATTCACGGCCTGGGTATCGAAACCTTCGTCGGCACCTCCGGCCGCGTCTTCCCCACCGACATGAAGGCCGCGCCGCTGCTGCGCGCCTGGCTCAAGCGCCTGCGCGAAGCCGGTGTGATCATCCACACCCGGCACCGCTGGCTGGGCTGGGACGCCGAGGGCGCGCTGCTGATCGACGGGCCGGAAGGCCAGCGCAGCCTGACGGCCGATGCCACCGTGCTGGCCCTCGGTGGCGGCAGCTGGCAGCGCCTGGGCTCGGACGGCGCCTGGGTGCCGCTGCTGGCCGGGCGCGCTGTGGATATCTCGCCCCTGCGCCCGGCCAACTGTGGTTTCGAGGTGGCAGGCTGGAGCGAGTTCTTCCGCGACAAGTTCGCTGGCGCGCCGGTCAAACCGGTGGCGCTCTCGCTGGCCGGCGGCACGCCGCGCCAGGGCGAGTTCGTGGTCACCGCCGGCGGCATCGAAGGCAGCCTGGTCTACGCGCTGTCATCCGGTATCCGTGAACGCATCGAGCAGACCGGCAGCGCCACCGTGCACCTGGACCTGCTGCCCAACCGCAGCCTGGAGCAGGTCGCCAAGGCCGTCGCCCAGCCACGCGGTTCCAAGTCCATGGCCAACCATCTGCGCGGCCGCCTCGGGCTCGATGGCGTACGCGCCGGGCTCTTGCGCGAGTTGTCCACAGCCGCCGACTACGCCGATCCACAGCGCCTTGCCCAGTTGATCAAGGCACTCCCGCTGACCGTGGTGCGCCCCCGCCCGCTGGACGAAGCCATCAGCAGCGCCGGTGGCGTAACCTTCGAGGCGCTAGACGAGCGCCTGATGCTCAAGGCGCTGCCGGGCGTGTTCTGCGCCGGAGAGATGCTCGACTGGGAAGCGCCCACCGGCGGCTACCTGCTCACTGCCTGCTTTGCCAGTGGCCGCGGCGCCGGGCTCGGCGCACTGCAGTGGCTCGAAACCCAAGGCTGAACGCTGCACTTTCTGGAACCATGGTGCTAGATTCTCGACTCCCATCCTGGAGTCGCCTGCATGCCGCTGACCTTCCGCCGCGCCCGCCCCGATGACGTCGATGCCGCCATCCCGCTGATCTACAGTTCCGGCCCCGACGCCTTCGACTACGCCTTTGCCCGCCCCGGCCGCAACAGCGCTCAAGACTTCCTGCGCTACGCCTTCGTGCAGGGTGGCGGGCAGTTCGGCTGGCGCCAGCACTGGGTCGGCGAACAGGATGGCCGGGTGGTGGCGGCCGGTACGGTATTCGGTGGCGAGGTGAACCTGGGCTACATGCTGGCGGCCACGCGGCAGATCATCGGCTACTTCGGGCTGGGCTGCGCCGGTGTGATCCGCCGCGGCCTGCAGCTGGAGAGAATCATCTGTCCGCCGCCGCGCAGGACGCTGTACCTCGCGCACCTGGGCGTGACGCCGACGCTGCGCGGCGAAGGCCTGGGCAGCCAGCTGATCGAGCATTTGCTGAAGATCGGTCGTGACGCCGGACTGCCAATGGCAGCACTGGATGTTTCGATGGCCAATCCGAAGGCGCAGGCGCTGTACGAGCGCTTCGGCTTCGCCGTGCAGGTGGAGCGCATCTCGACGCTGCCGGGTGTGTCCAACCATCGCTACATGCAGCGCCAGCTCTGAGTTAGACTCGCGGCCAGCCGCCCGCCAGAGGCGGCCTGCTCCGTTGCCGTCGTGAAGCCTGCTCACGCATTAACCAGGAAGGTTGCCCATGAGCACTGCCAGCGTTGAACTGAAAGTCTTCGTCCCCGCCCGCGATTTCGCGCTCTCCCAGCAGTTCTACAAGGACCTGGGATTTCTCTCGCCGTGGAACTCCGAGGAGCTCGCCTACTTCCACCATGGCGACCATTGCGCCTTCCTGCTGCAGAACTACTACGTCAAGGAATTCGCCGAGAACCTGATGCTGCACCTGCTGGTGGAAGATGCCGACGCCTGGTACGCGAAGGTCCGCGACTCCGGCCTCGCCGAGCGCTACGCCGTGCGCCTTGGGCCACTGGAAGACCAGCCGTGGAAGATGCGCGACTTCACCCTGCACGACCCGAGCGGCGTGCTCTGGCGGATCGGGCATAACCTCGACTGAATGGTGCGCCGCACTTTGGGCTTTTTGTAGGATCGAGGGGGGCGCCTAGCCCTTGCTCGCGAATGGAGTCTCAGGCCGCGCCGTGTTTCCGGCCAACCTTTGTTCGCGAGCAAGCTCGCTCCTACACTGATGCCGCTACTTCAGGTACCAGCCCCAGGGCTGATCCGAGACGTACTCGGTCACCTGTTTCACCTCCAGGTAATTCTCCAGTCCCCACACGCCCAGCTCGCGGCCAATGCCGCTCTGTTTCATGCCGCCCCACGGCGCCTGGGTGAAGGTGGGCTGCGAGCAGTTGACCCAGACGATCCCTGCGCGCAGCCCATCGGCTACCCGCGCGGCACGCTGTGGATCGCCCGACATCACCGCGCCGGCCAGGCCGAAGCGGCTGTCGTTGGCCAGGCGCAGGGCCTCGGCCTCGGTCTTGAAGCGCTTCACGCAGAGTACCGGGCCGAAGATTTCCTCGCGCCAGATCAGCGCGTCCTCGGTCGGCTCGTCGAAGATCGCCGGCTCCATGAACCAACCCTGCTCCAGCCCCGCCGGGCGCTTTCCGCCGGTAAGAAGCCGGGCGCCACCGGCGCGGCCCTTGTCGACGAAACCGAGCACCTTCTCGTGCTGCCCCTGGCTGACCAGCGGGCCGAGCAGCACGCCCGGCTGCAGGCCGTTGCCGATGGTGATGGCGCGGGTCGCTTCCACCAGCCGCTCGATCAGGCGCGGGGCGATGCCCTCCTGCACCAGCAGGCGCGAGGTGGCGCTGCACACCTGGCCCTGGTTCCAGAAGATACCGAACAGGATCCACTCCACCGCCGCCTCGACATCGCTGTCGTCGAAGACGATGAACGCCGATTTTCCGCCCAGCTCCAGGCTGACGTTCTTGATGTCCTGTGCCGCCGCCGACATGATCCGCGAGCCGGTCGGCACGCTGCCGGTGAAGGCCAGCTTGTCCACGCCCGGATGCTGGCTGAGCGGCCCGCCGGCGTCCGCGCCGAGGCCCGGCAACACATTCAGCACGCCCGCCGGCAGGCCCACGGCGTCCGCCGCGGCGGCCAGTTCCAGCGCGCTCAGCGGCGTCAGTTCCGATGGTTTGAGTACACAGGTGGCGCCCGCCGCCAGGGCCGGCGCGACCTTCCAGGCTGCCATCAGCAGCGGATAGTTCCAGGGAATGATCTGCCCCGCCACGCCCACCGGCTCCTGGCGGATACGACAGCGAAAACGCTCGTCGGGCAGGGGCAGAGTCTGGTCCTGGCGCTCGTCCAGCTCCCGCGCCAGCTCGGCGTAGTAGCGGAAGCAGCCGATGGCATCGGCCACGTCCCACTGCGCCTCGGGCAGCGGCTTGCCGTTGTCGCGCACTTCCAGTTCTGCCAGCGAATCCTGGTTGCGTTCCAGCTCCCCGGCCAGCGCCTCCAGCCACTCGGCGCGCTCGCTGCCACGGCTCTGCCCCCAGCCGCGATTGAACGCGGTACGCGCGGCACGCACCGCATGGTCGACGTCTTCCTCGGTGGCCGCCGGCACTTCGCGCAGTGCCTGGCCGGTGGCCGGGTCGAAGCTGGTGAAACTGCCACCCAGGTCCGGCCTGACCCATTGCCCGTTGATATAGAGCTGGTCACGCATCCTCGAGTCTCCTAGAAGTCGGCCCTCAGGCGGCCTGAACGCCGGTGCGGCGGTTCTGCAGGTAGCGGGAAGTGAACAGCAGCGCCAGCGAGGCGCAGATGATCACCGTGGAGATGGCGTTGATCTCCGGCGTGATGCCCCGGCGGATCGACGAGAAGATGTAGATCGGCAGCGTGGTTTCCGAGCCGGCGACGAAGAAGGCGATGATGAAATCGTCGAAGCTGAAGGTGAACGCCAACAGGAAGCCGGCGAGGATGGCCGGGGCGATCTGCGGCAGGGTCACCCGCCAGAAGGTGTCCAACGGCGGCGCGTAGAGGTCGGCGGAGGCTTCCAGCAGCGACTTGTCCATGGCTTCGACGCGGGTGCGGACGATCACCATCACCAGCGCCATGGTGAACAGCGAGTGCGCCGCGACCACGGTGCCGAAGCCCATGTTGAGTTTCGGCAGGCCGATGTCCAGCAGCGCCAGCAGCGGGTTGAGCACATCGAACAGGGTGATGAAGGCGATCAGCGTGGCGATGCCGATGACGATCCCCGGCACGATGATCGCGCAGTAGGTGAGCGCATCGAACAGCAGGCGTACGCGTTTGCCCACGCGCTGCAGGCCGAACACCGCGAGGGTGCCGAACAGGGTGGCGATCAGCGCCGAGCACAAGGCGATCAGCGCGCTGTTGCCCAGGGCTTCCATGATGAACGGGTTGTCGAAGGCGCGACCGAACCACTGCACCGAGCAGCACTGGAAGCTCAGCCCGCTGCGCCCGGCGTTGAAGGCGAAGAGCATGATCAGCGCGATGGGCGCGTAGAGGAACAGGTAGACCGAGGTGGAGTAACTGCGCAGCCACATGTCAGAGCACTCCGTCGTTGCGCGAGCCGCCGTAGCGGGACACGAGCTTCAGGTAGACGCCGATGATCACCAGCATCATCGCCACCAGGGTCATCGCCACCGCGCTGCCGAACGCCCAGTTGCGCGACTGCAGGAACAGGTCGACCAGCGCGTTGCCGACGAAGAACACCTTGCCGCCGCCGAGGATCGCCGGGATCAGGAACTCGCCCATGAGCAGGATGAACACCAGCATCACCCCGGTGATCACGCCCGGCGCGGAGAGCGGCAGGGTGACCCGGCGGAAGGTCTCGAAGGCGCTCGCGCCGAGGTCGCCGGATGCTTCCAGCAGGCGCTTGTCGAGCTTCTCCAGGGTCACGTAGATGGGGAACACCATCAGCGGCAGGTAGCCGTAGACGATGCCGATCAGCACCGCGTAGGGCGTGTTGATCAGCCGCACGTCGGCGATGCCGAAGGTCTCCAGCAGCGCCGGGATGCCGCGGCCGCTGAGCAGGAAGATCCAGGCGTAGGTGCGGATCAGGAAGCTGGTCCAGAACGGCACGATCACCAGGGTCAGCAGCAGCGACTTGTTGCGCCGCACCTTAACCGCGAGGAAATAGGCCAGCGGGTAGGCCGCCAGCAGACAGGCCAGGGTGCCCAGCGGCGCCAGGGTCAGGGTGTTCCAGAAGGCCTGGGCACGGGAACCGAGGTTCAGGTAGTTCTCCAGCGTGAGCCCGCCGCCGTAGCCGCCCACGGCGCTGCGCTCGCCGAAGCTGAAGACCAGGATGATCACCAGCGGCATCAGCAGCAATAGCAGGAACCATAGGGTGGACGGCAGGAGCAGCAGGAGCGTGACGCGCCGGCCGAGGCTTTTCGCACGCGAGGCCGTGGGCGTCGCCTGGGTCTGCGGCAACGGGGCGCTGACAGCGATGTTCATGTTCGATTCCCTACGCATGGGATTGCACGGACCTTTTTTGTAGGAGCGAGCTTGCTCGCGAACGGATTCACCGGCAGCTGTGAAGCTGGGCGGGTTCGCGAGCGAGCTCGCTCCTACGAAGAGCCGATCAGGCGGCCTTGAACCGCGCCATCAGTTCGGCGCGCGCCGGGCTGGTGAGGGTCGCCGCGGCGCCGAACTCCAGCGGCGACAGGCGCTCGGCCGCCGGGTACATGATCGGGTCGTCGAGCATCTCCTTGGAGAGCAGCGCATCGACGCGCTTGTCGCCGCTCGGGTAGCCGTGGGAGAGGACCTCCAGTTTGTTGTGCTGCGGGTCGAGCAGGTAGTTGATGAACGCGTAGGCCGCATCCCGATGCTCGGCACTCTTGGGAATGGCGAAGAAGTCGCTCCAGATCTCGCCGCCTTCCTTGCCCAGCACAAAGGTCATGTCCGGGTTGTCGCGGTGCAGCTGCGAGGCGTCGCCGGTCCAGGCCATGGCCATCCAGGCGTCGCCGTTGCGCAGCGAGGGCTGGATGTCGGAGTTGATCGCGAACAGGTGCGGCTTGGCCTGGATCAGCAGCTTCTCGGCCTCGGCCAGCTCCTTCGGATCCAGCGAGTTGAAGCTGTAGCCGTAGTACTTGAGCGCGTTGCCGATGGCGGTGAGCTGGTAGTCGTGGACGATGGTGCGACCCGAGGCGCTGGTCAGAGTCAGGTCCCAGAACTGCTTCCAGGAATCCGGGCTGCCCTTCACGCGGCTGGCGTCATAGACGATGCCGGTGGTGCCCCAGTTCTTCGGCACCGCGTAGACCTTGCCGTCCACCGTGCCCTGGGCCATGAAGCGCTCCTCGAAGGCCTTGGGGTCGAAGTTGGGGATGCGCGAGAGGTCCAGCGGTTCGATCAGCCCGAGCTGCACGTAGGTACTGATGGTGTAGTTGGTCGGCACGAAGACGTCCCAGCCGCTGCCGCCGGCCTGCAGCTTGGCGAGCATCTCCTCGTTGGAGCCGAATACGTTCATCTGGACCCGCGCGCCGGTGGCCTTGGCGAAGGCATCGAAGTTTTCCTGGCTGTGGTAATTGGGCCAGGTGGCCAGCGCCAGGCGGTCACCGATATTGCTGCCCTCGGCCGCGTAGGCCTTGCCGGTCAGCAGACCAGGGGTGTTGGCGGCGACCACCGCCATCGCCAGCCCGAGACCGGTCTTGCCGAGGAAATCGCGCCGCGTGATGGAGCCGTTTTCCCAGCTGCGCATCGTCTTGATGAAGTTCTTCTTGTCCATCGTCACTCCCCGCCTGTCTGCTGATTGTCGTTATGGTTGGATCGTCGGGCTGAGCCCGGTTCAAAGAGCCATGGCCAGGCCGCTGGCCTGGTTCCAGCCGACCTGCACCGGCGCGCCATGCTCGAAGGCTTCAGCCTCGCCGCCGGCCTTGCGCGGCACACGCACGCAAACGATGCCGAAGGCGTCGGTGCGCACACGGTATTCGGTGAGATTGCCCAGGTAGATGCGGTCCTCGACGCGCCCCTTCAGGCGCACTTCGCGCTGCAGCTCCGAATCGGCGGCAGCGATGCCGACCAGCTCGGGGCGCACGGCGATGCAACCCTCGGCCTGGGGCGCCAGCGCGGGGCCGGTGGGCGTCGGCGGGCTGCTCAGTTCCAGCCCGGCCGGGGTACCCAGCACCACGCGGCCGGAATCAAGGCGGCGCACGGTGCCGGCGAACAGGTTGGACTCGCCGATGAAGTCCGCCACATAGCGGCTCGCCGGGGTCTCGTAGAGTGCCTCAGGGGTGGCGGTCTGGATGATCAGGCCGTCCTTCATGATGCTGATGCTGTCACTCATCGACAGCGCCTCTTCCTGGTCATGGGTGACCAGCACGAAGGTGATGCCGACCTCGCGCTGCAGGCGCAGCAACTCCGACTGCATCTCCTTGCGCAGCTTGCGGTCCAGCGCCGCCAGCGGCTCGTCGAGCAGCAGCACGGTGGGCTTGTTGACCAGCGCGCGGGCCAGCGCCACGCGCTGTTGTTGGCCGCCGGAAAGCTCGTGGGGCTTGCGCGTGCCGAAGCCGGACAGGCGCACCATCTCCAGCGCCTCGTCGGCCATGCGGCGCTGCTGCGCGCGGTCCGGGCGCGGCGTACGGTAGCGCAGGCCGTAGGCGATGTTCTCGGCCACCGTCAGGTGCGGGAACAACGCGTAGTGCTGGAACACCATGTTCACTGCACGCTGGTGCGCCGGCACCCCGGCCACCGCCTGGCCGGCCAGCAGCACCTCGCCTTCGCTGGGCTGCTCGAAGCCGGCGATCATCCGCAGGGTGGTGGTCTTGCCGCAGCCGGAACTGCCAAGGAAGGAATGGAAGGCGCCACGCTTCACCTTGAAGCTCAGCCCGTTGACTGCCGGCACGCTGCCGTAGCGCTTGACCACGTTACGGAATTCGATATCGAAGTCCTGACCGCTCTCCATCACCGCGCGCTCCACTTTGTTCTTGTTGGGGCTCACGCTAGCAACGGGGCTTTCGGGGTGTATATATCCCTCGGGGGATAGATGGCGGGATTGGTACTCTCAGTACGCACTCGCGCAATGGGCTCTCCCTGTAGGAGCGTGCCATGTGCGCGATCGCGGGCATGGCACACATTGGTCGTCCGCAGCTGAGGGGGACTGTAGGAGCGAGCTTGCTTGCGAACGAGATTCCCCGGCAGCTCCGATGCTGGGCGGTTCGCGAGCAAGCTCGCTCCTACAAAAGAGATCCTCCGGCAGCTCCGGCACTGGCCAGTCACGTAGGGCGGATAACGCCCCAGGCGTTATCCGCCACGAGCAACGAAACCGGAGGCAACGGCGTACAACCGCGAACGGTTGTACGCCCTACAGGCGGATTCTGCTTCTAACCCGCTGCGCGCATCCCACCCGCCGCGTCCCGCCCCGCCAACTCGCGGATGAACAGCCCGAGCAGCTCTGACTGGCTGCCGATACCGAGCTTGGCGTAGATGTTCTTGCGGTGGATCTTCACCGTGCCGGGGCTGATATCCAGCTGCTCCGCCACCGAGGCGCTGGAGTGGCCGCGCAGCAGCAACTGGACGATCTCCTGCTCACGGGGCGTGAGCAGCTGGGCGCCGAACTGGTCGAAGGCCTCGCGGATCTGGTAGTCCAGGTCCTGCGCCGGGCGCGGTTGCGCGCGGCGCAGCTCCCAGGCCTCGCGCACCACCTGCTCGACCACCGGCCGTGCGCACTCCAGCAACTGCATCTCGTCGCGGCTGTAGGCGGGGCTGGAAGTCTTGCGCATCAGCGAGAGCACCGCCGTGGCGCCGTCAGCCAGGTCGATGAAGAAGGCGATCTCCTCGGTCAGGCCGGTCTGCTGGTAATACGTCTGGTAGTACTCGCCCAGATAGAAGTGGTCCGGCGCGAACTGCCGCAGACGCCAGAGGCCCGGAGCCTGGTTGCGCATGCAAGCGAGGTAGAAGGGATCGAGCAGGTAGGGGCCGACCTGGTAATCCTCGACGTAGACGTGGCGGACATCGGCCGGGAAGGTGTCGAACAGGTCCAGCGGACGGTGGTTGCCTTCGTAGACGAAGAGCACGAAGTTATCCACCGCACAGACCTGTTGCAGCCATTGGCTGAGGCCGAGCAGGCGCGGACGACCGGGGGCCAGCGGGAGCAGATGGGCGACTCCGCCGGTCCAGGCTTTGAGTTCCTTGTGGCGCATGGGCTGTCGTTCTTGTTGTGTGCGCGATGTGCACACTATAGGCGTTCGGGATTCCACACGGAAATGCAGCTTTTGCGCCACACCGCGCAAGGCCCCGTCACACCTGGAGAGCGCCCCGACTCAAGCCCCGGCCGCGCACTGCGATGAAGCAGGCGCGCGCCTTAACGGCTCAGGGACGACGAGCGCCCTTGCCACCCGGCTTTCCAGCAGAGGGTTTTCCGGAGGATGGCTTGCCACCTGCTGGTTTACCACCAAGGGCAAAGCCCGGCGCCTTGCGCACCGCCTTGACCTGCGGCTTGTCGTCCAGCAGCGAGCCCAGGTGCACCTTGCCCGGTTTGCCTTCCGGCACCTTGGGTGGCTTGGGCTTCTTCGGCTTTTTCGTGATCTGGCCGCCGGGGGCAGTGACGGGCACCCGATGTTCCGCCTCGAAGCCATCTTCCTCGTGGCGCTGCAAAGTCTGGCCGATCAACGTTTCGATGGCTGCCAGTTGCTGAACTTCATCGGCGCAGACCAGCGAGATCGCCTGGCCGCTGGCGCCGGCGCGGCCGGTCCGGCCGATGCGGTGCACGTAGTCCTCGGGAACGATGGGCAGGTCGAAGTTGACCACCAGCGGCATCTCCTGGATGTCCAGTCCACGGGCGGCAACATCGGTGGCGACGAGGAAATCGACCTCGCCGGCCTTGAACCGCGCCAGCGCTCGCAGGCGCGATGGCTGCGGCTTGTCACCGTGGATCGAATCAGCGCGAATGCCTTGCTTGTGCAGCACATCGACCAGTTCGTCGACGCCCTTGCGGGTCTTGGCGAATACCAGCGCCTGGCGCCAGCCCTGCTCGCGCAGCAGGTGCAGGAACAGCTCGGCCTTGCGCTTCTTGTCCACCGTGAGCAGGTGCTGCTTCACCGTCTTCGCTGCCGTGTTGCGCGGCGCCACATCGATGGTCAGCGGGTCGCGCAGCAGCTCGCGGGCCATCTGGCGGATGGCGTCGGAGAAGGTCGCGGAGAACAGCAGGGTCTGCCGGCGCCGGGGCAACGCGGCGAAGACTTCGTCCAGTTCGCGGGCGAAGCCCAGGTCGAGCATGCGGTCGGCTTCGTCCAGCACCAGCACCTGCAGCTGGGTGAATTTCAGGGCGTTCTGCCGGTACAGGTCGAGCAGGCGACCGGGCGTGGCCACCAGTACGTCGACGCCCTTGCGCAGCTTCATCATCTGCGGGTTGATGCTGACACCGCCGTACGCCACGGCGGTACGCAGTGGTACGTGTTGGCCATAGGCGCGGAAGCTCTCGTGCACCTGCTCGGCCAGCTCGCGGGTCGGCACCAGCACCAGCGCACGGATCGAGTTGGCTGCCACCTGCGGGCCTTCCTGCAACAGCTTCTGCAGCAACGGCAGGGCGAAGCCGGCGGTCTTGCCGGTGCCGGTCTGGGCGGCGGCCAGCAGGTCGCGCCCTTTGAGCACGGCCGGGATGGCCTGAGCCTGCACCGCCGTCGGGTTCTGGTAGCCGAGCCCGTCGAGGGCGCGCAGGAGAGGATCGATCAGGCCGAGGGTGGCGAAGGTCATGGAGCGCTCGCGAAAACGAATCAGAATGGGCGGCATTGTAGCCGCACGGGTCAGGAACGCAGCAGCAGCGCGCCTTCGATGGGCACGTAGCGGCTGGCTGCGCGGATCAACGCCTGGGCGGTAAGGCCCGGCACGCCGTAGGCGGTGGCGTCAGTACCGCCGGCACGGACGCGGTCGAGCAGCAGGTCGAAGTCGCCATCGCCGGAGGCCAGGACGATCTCGTCCACGTTCGGCGCGGCGTCGAGGATGTCGATGGTGATACCCACGTCCCAGTCACCCTTGGCCGAGCCGTCGGCGCGCTGGATGTAGGGCTTGAGCCTCACGGTGAAGCCGAGCTTGCGCAGGATCTGCTGGAACTGCTGCTGCCTGGCATCGCCCCGGTCGATGGCGTAGGCGTAGGCCTGGACGATGGTGCCCTGGGCGCTCAGCTCGGCCCACAGGGCGGCGTAGTTGAAGTGGCAGCCGTAGGCCTGACGCACGGTGTAGTAGAGGTTCTGCACGTCGGCGAACAGGGCGATGGTCTTCAACGGTGACTCCGGGACTCGAACAGCGGGGGCGCATTATCGGCACAGCGACGCGCCCCCGCCAGTCCCGGCGGGCGGCTCAGCTGAACATGTCGCCGTCGTCACCGCCGAAGAAGCCGGAGTCGTCGCCGAAGCTGCCGCCATCATCGTAATTGGCATCGCTGAATGTGTTGTCGGCATAACGGTCGCCACCGAAGGAGTCGTCCGACGGCGAGTCGCCAAAGTTCGAAGGCTCAGGCTGCACCGGCTGCTCCTGGATCACCTCGACGATTTCCTGCGGCTGGCTGCTGTGGAACAGGCTGGTCAGCGCATTCGCCACCATCACGCCGCCGGCCACACCGGCTGCGGTCTGCAAGGCCCCGCGCAGGAAGCCGCCGCCCTGGGGCGCGGCCTGCGCAGGCTGTGCCGGGCGGAAGTCGTTGGGGTTGCTGGCGCCAGGACTATTGGCGTAAGTCGCGTTGCCGGCAGGCTGCGAGAAGCGTGTCTGGCCCCAACCGTCCGGGCGCTGCTGCGGTTGCGCCTGGCGTTGCTCCTGACTCTGGCCGCCACCGAACAGCCCGGCGAGGAAGCCGCCGCTGCTCGGGCGCTGTTCCTGAGCCCTGGCCTGCTGCGCTTCCAGCTCCTTGACGCGCTGGTCCAGGCGTTTGATCGCCGCCTCCTGGATCAGCATCGCCTGGGCCATGTAATACGGCGCGGCGGGCTGTTGCACCAGGTGCTTGTTGATCTGCGCCTCGGCCTGGGCGTCGCGCGGGGCGGTCTGCGCCTCGGCGTCACGCAGGCGGGTGAACAGACCATCGATCAGGGATTGCTCTTCGGAATTCATGACGGGCCTCGATTGAGCGGGTGGTTCACAACGGATCGCTGCTACGAAACATTGGATCGGGTCGGAAAAAAACAAGTTCCGATCACAGAATTCTTGCGCCTTCTACCTGAGGGTTTGCTTAAGTTAGAGTCGAAGCCCTCGGACAGTATCGGGTTACTGATGAATCCCCTTTCCATCCTCCGCGACACCTGGTTCTTCTTCTCCCGTCACCTCGGCATCCTCGTGCCGCTGTGCCTGCCCTGGATCGTCATCGAGACGCTGGTGCAGCAGCAGATCAACGTCGCTGCCGGTTCGCAGAACTTCGCGCCCTGGGGCATGGCCGCGGGCCTGGTGTTCTACCCGATCTACACCGCCAGCCTGATCCTCTACATGATCGACGCCGGCGAAGGCGTCGAGCGCAGCGTGCGCGAGTTGTGGAGCGCGGCCCTGCGGTTGTGGCCCGCCTTTGCCCTGCTCTCGGCGATCACCTCGCTGCTGATCGTGCTCGGCCTGTCCCTGATGGTGCTGCCGGGCATCTTCGTGATGATCAAGCTGGCCTTCGCCGAATTCCTCCTGGTGCAGCGCGGCCGCGCGCCCATCGATGCGATGCGCGAAAGCTTCGCCCTGACCACCGGGCATTTCTTCCTGCTGCTGATGACCTCCCTGGCCATCCTCGCGCCGGTGTGGATCGCCGAAGGCTGGATCACCGAGGCCGGCCAGGACGCGCCGGTACTCAGCGTGGCGCTGCACTCGCTGAGCGGGTTCTTCCAGTTGCTGCTGACGGTGGCCGCCTACCGCATCTTCATCCTGCTCGGCCGCGAGGCCGCCTGAGCGGCAGCAAGTCGCAACAAATACCCCGGCACATCGCGGGCCGGGGTTCTACGCTGGAGTCTCCTTTCCCCGAGTATGGAGACTCGCCGTGAGCGACTTCCCGCCCAGCTGCCTTTCACACATTTCCATCGGCACCAACGACTACCCGCGCGCCAAGGCCTTCTATGACGAGGTGCTGGCAACGCTGGGTTGCCAGCAGATCATGGAACACCCCGGCGCCGTGGCCTACGGTCGCGTCTTCCCAGAGTTCTGGGTGCAGACGCCCATCGACGGGCGCCCGGCCAGCGTCGGCAACGGCACGCACTTTGGCTTCATGGCCAACTCCCGCGAGGAAGTGGACGCCTTCTACCGCGCCGCGATAGCCGCCGGCGCCACCGACGAAGGCGCCCCCGGCCCGCGCCCGCTCTATGGCGATCCGTACTACGGCTGCTTCATCCGCGACCTGGACGGGCACAAGATCGAGGCATCGTTCTGGGACATGGCGCTGGCAGGTGGTGGGTTCGACACGCACTCGCATTGATCGCAAGAGCGGGCTCCGCGCGCCGTGCCAGCAAGGAACCTGTAGGAGCGAGCTTGCTCGCGAACCCTGCTCAGCTCCGCTGCCAGGGCGGTTCGCGAGCAAGCTCGCTCCTACGAGAAGCTAATGGCCGGGCTTGAGCCCCGACATCTTCGGCACCAGCAATTTCTCGAACAGCCGCGGGAAGAAGCGCGCCAGCAGGCGCGCCCGCCAATTGACGTTGGACAGCACCAGCAAACGCCGGCGGCGCAACGCGCCCTGGTAGATCGCCTCGGCCACATCGCGTGGCGATGCCACCTCGGCGCCCAGCACCACGGCTGGCTGACGGATCACCGAACCGTCGCCCACCAGCGCGTTCTTGCGCAGATCGGTAGCGGTGAAACCCGGGCACGCCAGGGTGACCGCCACCCCCGTGCCGTCCAACTCCATGCGCAGCGTATCGAACAGCCCGTGCAGCGCATGCTTGCTGGCGTTGTAGGCGCTGCGATAGAGCAAAGGGGCAAAGCCGGTCAGCGAACTGAGCACGACGATCTGCCCGTGCCGCGCCAGCAGGCTGGGCAACGCCGCCTGGGTGCAGTGCAGCGCGCCATAGAAATTCACCGCCATTACCCGCCGGAACACCGCCAGCTCCGTCTCGATGAACAGGCTGCGGTGGGTGATGCCGGCATTGTTCACCAGCACGTCGATGCCACCGAAGCGCTCTACCGCCAGCGCCACCGCGCGCTGCACCGCCTCGGCATCGGCGATGTCGCAGCGCAGGCCGAGGGCCTCGACGTTCAGGTGCTCGCGCAAGTGCTGAACCAGGCTGTCCAGCCCCGCCTGGTCGAGGTCGAGGATTACCGGATGGGCACCCGCCTGGGCGAAGCGCAGCACCAGGGCGCGGCCGATGCCGGAACAGCCGCCGCTGACCAGCACGACCTTGCGCCGGTAGACGGAATGCGAAAAGAGCGTGCGGGGCATGGCGATCTCCCAAAGCCCGCAGGGCGCGAGTGCAGCGTCGTGCGAACTACATCCCACAAGGTTTCAGGATAATTCCCACATCAAACACAGAGGTGAAATACAAAGTCACAGCCACTATCCTCTGGACCCAACAAGCATAGCCCCTGGTCACCCATGAGCCTCTCGCTTCGCCGCCGCGCCCTGTTCCTGCTGTTCATCGCCCTGCTGCTCGCCGTCACCGCTGCCGCCTGGCTGCTGGCCTGGCACCCCGCCGAGCGCGAGGCTGTCGCCGCGCAGTGCCGCGCGCCCGCGCCGCAACTGCAGCCGGGCCAGGCGCTGAAGGTGATGACCTGGAACGTCCAGTACCTGGCCGGCAAGCGCTACATCTTCTGGGACGACCTGCCCGATACCACCGGCCCCGACGACAGCCCCAGCCCCGAGGACATCGCCTATAGCCTCGACGAAGTGGTGCGGGTGATCCGCGACGAGGCGCCGGACATCGTCCTGCTGCAGGAAGTCGACGACGGCGCAGCCGCCACTGGCAAACAGGACCAGCAGGCGCTGATCGGCGATCGCCTGACCGATATCTACCCCTGCTCCACCGCCGCCTTCGACTGGAAGGCGCGCTTCGACCCCAATCCCCACGTGTTCGGCAGCGCCGGGCGCAAGCTGGTGACCTTCAGCCGCTTCCAGATCACCCGCGGCGAGCGCATCGCCCTGCCGCAGCGCTCGTCCATCCCGCTGCTGCACCTGTTCGCCCCGCAGCCGGCGATGCTGCAGAGCGACCTGCCGATCCGCGGCGGCGGCCAGCTCAGCGTGATCAACACGCGCCTGGAGCGCCCCGACGGCGACGATACGCCGCAGCGCCAGGTCGAAGCCGTCGAGGCCCACCTGAACAGCCTGCAGGCCAGCGGCCGCCCCTGGCTGCTGGGCGGCGACCTCGGCCTGCTGCCGCTGGGCCAATATCCCTACCTGCCGGAGGTGCTGCGCGCGCCCTACCGCGCCAACAGCGAACTGAACCTGCTGGCAGCGCGCTTCCCCGTCGTGCCGGCGGTGGAGGAGTCCAGCGGCGCCGACCAGGAGAAGTGGTACACCCACTTCCCCAACGACCCCCGCGTGCACAAGCCCGACCGCACTCTGGATTACCTGTTCCACAGCCCCAGCCTGAACCGCCTGGAGGCCGGTGTGCGCAGCCACGACACCCTGCGCATCTCCAACCACCTGCCGCTGTCCGCGCGCTTCCTGCTGCCCCACTGAGCGCTATGGCACATCGCCACCGGCGGAAACTGGACAACTGCGATTCCACGGACGCATGCTCGGCTCGCTTCGAACAAAAACGATAACGAGCACTCCAGGCCATCCATGCATTTGAGCCGCCTCGCGGGGTTGATCCTCGCTCTCCTCTGCTTCAGCGCCAGCGCCGTCGAACGCCCAACCCTGGCCGACCGCCTACCGCATCCGCTACCGGCGCTGACAGTGGGCTACTACGAATTCCCGCCCTACACCTACACCGCCCCGGATGGCAGCACCCGCGGCAGCGGCGCCGAGATGGTGCGGCGCATCCTGCTCAAGGCCGGCTACCGTGCCGACTTCCGCCCGCTGCCCAGCGCCCGCCTGTACCTCGGCCTGCAGGATGGCAGCGTGCAGCTCTGGGCCGGTGCGCCGGGCAAGCAGGAGTTGGAGGGCAGCACGCTGGAGTGCGAGCGCGTGCTGGGGCATGTCGAACTGAACCTGTATCGCCTGGCTTCGCGATCCTCGCCGAAGATGCCCGAGGGACTGACCGGCAGCCGGATGATCCTGATCAGCGGCTACAGCTACTGGCGGCCGATAACCGAGATGCTGGCCGACCCGACGCTCAAGCTGGAACTGCACCGCACCAGCACCCACACCGCCGCCCTGCAGATGCTCGAGCGCGGTAGGGGAGACTTCCTGATCGACTACCAGACCCCGGTGGAGCAGGCACGCCGGGAGCTGAACATGGCGCCGCTGGCCTTCGACAAGCTGTACAGCGTGCCGACCAAGCTCATCGTCTCTCGCCACGCGCCCGATGCCGAAGGCCTGCGCGCGCAACTGGATCATGCCTATGACGAATTGCAGGCGGCGGGCTACGAGATGAAATTGCCGTGAGCCGTGAAGATGGGATTGCGTAGGAGCGGACTATGTCCGCGATCGACTCGTCGCCACGCGAAAACATCGCGGATAAATCCGCTCCTACAAAAGCCGGAGCCCGCACGAACCGCAGTTCCGGCGGGGCTTCGCCGGCACCGTCGATTCGGCGATCAGCGGAGCCCACCGGTCGAGCTTCGACCTCCGTCTCTTCCGCTGCTCAGGCCGAACTCAGCGCTCGCCCAGCTTGTGCCGCGCCGCATACAGGCAAACCATCTCCATCGCCAGGGTCGCGCCGGCCAGGGCGGTGATCTCGGCGTTGTCGTAGGGCGGCGCCACTTCCACCACGTCCATCCCCACCAGGTTGATGCCGCGCAGCGCGCGGAGGATTTCCAGCGCCTGGTGCGAAGTCAGGCCACCGCACACCGGCGTGCCGGTGCCGGGCGCGAAGGCCGGGTCGAGGCAGTCGATGTCGAAGGTCAGGTACACCGGGTTATCGCCCACGCGCGCACGGATGCGCTCGGCGATGGCTTGCGGCGTGTTGCGGTGTACTTCGCGGGCGTCCAGCACCTGGAAGCCCATGACGTCGTCATTGGTGGTACGCAGGCCGACCTGCACTGAGCGCGACGGGTCGACCAGCCCCTCGCGGGCCGCGTGGTAGAACATGGTCCCGTGGTCGATGCGCTGGCAGTCCTCGTCCGGCCAGGTGTCACTGTGGGCGTCGAAGTGGATCAGCGACAGCGCGCCGTGCTTCTTCGCGTGGGCCTTGAGCAGCGGGTAGCTGATGAAATGGTCGCCGCCCAGGGTCAGCAGCGCGCAGCCGGCATCGAGGATGCGCGCGGCGTGGGCTTCGATGACTTCCGGGGTTTCCTGCGGCACGCCGTGGTCGAAGGAGCAGTCGCCGTAGTCGATTACCGCCAGGTGGTCGAAGGGATCGAACTCCCAGGGGAAGTGCCGGGCCCAGGCCATCTGCACCGAGGCGGCGCGGATCGCACGCGGCCCGAAGCGGCTGCCGGGGCGGTTGGTGGTGGCCGTGTCGAAGGGCACGCCGCTGACCACTAGGTCGACGCCGCGCAGGTCGCGACTGTAGCGGCGCCGCATGAAGCTGGTGATGCCGGCGTAGGTGGATTCGGCAGCGGTGCCATAAAGGCTGTCGCGGGTGATGGCCTGGTCGTTGTCGTTAGCGAGATCCATGGCTTCCTCATCAATGGCTTTGTAGTGTTGTTCTGATAGTTCGGTGTCTGCGCGCCCCCCTCTCCCCCGCCCTCTCCCTGAACGGAGAGGGAGCTGCCCGTGCCGGTTGACGCTACAGCTTCAACCTGCACCGAACGGTCCCCTCTCCCTTCGGAGCGGGGCGCGCAGCCAGGGTTAGGGAGAGGGCAAGCGCACGCGAATCAGCTACGGGTACGGAACGCCGACCACAGTCGCGTGCGGTCGCGCTGCTGCTTGAGCGTCAGCAATTGCTCGCCGAACAGCTTCTGGCGCATGGCCGGCGCCGGGTAGATGTCCGGGTCGCCGGCGACATCGGCGTTCAGCAGCGGCGTCGCCTTCAGGTTGGCATTGGCGAAGTACAGGGTGTTGGTCAGCTCGGCGATGGACTCCGGGCGCAGCATGAAGTCGATGAAGGCGCGCGCCTCCTGCGGGTGCGGGGCGTCCACCGGGATGGCCATGGTGTCGAACCAGATCAGCGTGCCTTCCTTGGGAATCCGGTAGATCACCTCGAACGGCTTGTTCGCCTGCTTGGCCTGTGCGGCGCCCATCAGCGCATCGCCGGTGTAGGTCAGGGCGACGCACAGCGAACCATTGGCCAAGTCATTGATGTGCTTGCCGCTGGCGATGTAGCGCACGTTGGGTTGTAGCTTGGTCAGCAGCTCGCGAACCAGGGTGAGATCAGCCGCATCGGTGCTGTACGGCGACTTGCCCAGGTAGTTCAGCGCGACGCTGATCACCTCCTGGGGCGAGTCGATCAGCGAGATGCCGCAATCGGCCAGGCGGCTGGCGTACTCGGGCTTGAACAACAGGTCCAGGCTGTCCAGCGGCGCGTCGGGGATACGCTTGAGCACTTCGTCCTTGTTGATCGCCAGGCCCACGGTACCCCAGGTGTAGGGCACGCCGAAGCGGTTGCCCGGATCGATGGCGGCGAGCTTGGCCAGCAGTTCCGGATCGAGGTTGGCGAAGTTCTTCAACTGCGCCTCGTCGACCGGCTGCACGGCCTTGGCCTGAATCGCGCGAGCCAGCCCGCTACTGGCCGGGAACACCACGTCGTAGCCGCTGCGGCCGGTCATCAGCTTGCTGTCGAGCACCTCGGCGCTGTCGAAGGTGTCGTACTTGACGCGGATGCCGGTTTCCTTCTGGAAGCGTTGCAGCGCATCCGCGCCGACATAATCCGCCCAGTTGTACAGGTTGAGCACCCGCTCCTGTGCGTGCAGGGGCACGGCCAGTGCCACGGCCAGCATCGCGAGAGTCGCCCGGAAGAACACACGCATGATCATCGCCTCGAAGTTGTTGTGGTTATGGGGCGAGCATGGAGCGGGCTTTACTTTGTAAAAATACAAAGTTAATTACTTTGGCATTTCTTCAGAACAATGTTTGGAGACAACTTTGCTCACCCAATTGCGCGACCTCGACCTGCAACTGCTGCGCCTGTTCGTCACCGTCGTGGAGTGCGGCGGCTTCAGTGCGGCGCAGGGCGAGCTGGGCCTGAGCCAGCCGAGCATCAGCATCCAGATGGCCAAGCTGGAGACGCGCCTGGGCTACCGCCTGTGCGAGCGCGGCAAGGGCGGCTTCCGCCTGACACCCAAGGGCGAGCACCTGTTGCAGGCGACGCGGCGGCTGTTCCTGTCCATCGAGGATTTCCGCGACGAGGCGCGGGGCGTGGCCGACAAGTTGCTCGGCGAGGTGCGCATCGGTCTGTCCGAAGGGCTGGACGTGGAAGTGTTGGCGCAGCTGTCCGGGGCGATCCGGCGTTTCCGTCAACGCAACGAGGCGGTCAACCTGGAACTGATCACGGCGACGCCCGCCGAGTTGGAGCGCCTGCTGCTGCAGGATCGCCTGCACCTGGCGGTCGGCTACTTCGCCGGCACCCAGGCCGCGCTGGAGCATCACACCCTGTTCGTCGAACCCCAGGGCCTGTATTGCGGCGCCGGTCATCCGGCCTTCAAGGAAAAGAAACCGAGTCGCGACTCCCTGGCCGACGCCGATCAGGTGCTGCACCCGTACCGTTTCATCGCCGCCGACGAGCCGCTGCAAACCAGCCGCAGCAGCGCGCGCTGCGAGCAGGTCGACGGCAGCCTGGCATTCATCCTCTCCGGCGCGCACATCGGCTACCTGCCCAAGCACGTCGCCCAGCCGTGGATCGAGCGCGGCCAGTTGCGCGAACTGCTGCCGGGCGAACTGGGCTTCGACGTAGCCTTCAGCCTCACCCGGCATCGCGGCCGCCACCCCGGCGACGCCGAGCAGGCCTTCGTCAGCGACCTGCTGGCAGCCTTCGGCCGGCACGCGGCGGATTGACGCAGCGGCGCAACGGGAACCGGGGCTCCCAGGTGCAGTCCCACAGCGTCTATCACTTCTTGTGACAGCTCATCGGGCAACGCCTCGGGCCGCGTCGGAAGCTTTCCGCTATCATGCCCGCCAGCCATATGCCCGCCAATTACGTAGTCCGCGAGATGTCCATGCGCCGCCTGCTCACCCTGCTCCTGCTCCTCGTCGCCCTGCCCGCTTCCGCCGGCCTGTTCGACAAACCCGCCGACAAGGCCGGCTTCGCCGTCGGGCAACCGGCCAAGGGCGACTTCCTGCCGGTGGCCGAGGCCTTCCGTGTCAGCGTCGAGGACAGCGACAGCCAGCAGGTGAAGCTGCGCTTCATCAATGCCGATGGCTACTACCTCTACCAGCATCGTTTCAGCTTCAAGGTCGAGCCCGCCGACAGCGGCGTGAGCGTCGGCGACGTGAAGCTGCCGCCAGGCAAGCAGCACCACGACGATTACTTCGGCGACACCGTCGTCTATTACGCCATCACCGACATCGACGTGCCCCTGGTCAATCCGCAGCACAAGCCCTTCACCCTCGTCGTCAGCTACCAGGGCTGCGCCGACAAGGGACTGTGCTACGCGCCGGAAACCACCCGCCTGCAGATCGCCGACGGCCAGGCCGCCAGCGTGGTGGCGGGCCCCGCCCCCTCTTCTGCCGCCAAGTCCGCCGCTGCTTCGAGCAACCCGCTGGCCAGCCTGCTGGGCGACCACGAGCCGGGCAAGATCAAGAAGCTCGGCCGCGCGCTGGTGATCTTCTTCCTGCTGGGCCTGGCGCTGACCTTCACCCCCTGCGTGCTGCCGATGCTGCCAATCCTCTCCGGCGTAGTCCTGCGCGGCCGGCCGGGCGGCATGCGCGGCCTGGCGTTGTCGCTGGCCTACGTGCTGCCGATGGCCGCCTGCTACGCGGTGCTCGGCACCCTGATGGGCCTGTTCGGCGCCAAGCTCAACCTGCAGGCGATGCTGCAGTCGCCCTGGGTACTGATCCCCTTCGCGGCCTTCTTCGTGGTCTTCGCCATCGCCATGTTCGGCGCATTCGAGCTGCGCCTGCCGGGCTTCCTGCGCGAGCGCCTGGACAACATGGCCAACAACACCCGCGGCGGCTCGATCGCCGGCGCTGCGACCCTGGGCGTGCTCTCCAGCCTGCTGGTGTCGCCTTGCGTCACCGCTCCGCTGGCCGGCCTGCTGCTCTATATCAGCAGCACCGGCGACGCAGTGGGCGGCGGCCTGCTGCTGTTCTCCCTGGGCCTGGGCATGGGCACGCCGCTGGTGATCTTCGCCGTCGGCGGTGGCGCGCTGCTGCCCAAGAGCGGCGCCTGGATGAACGGCGTACGCAACGTCTTCGGCGTGATGCTGCTGGCAGTAGCCATCTGGATGCTCGAGCGACTGGTCTCGGGGCCGGTAGCCCTGACCCTCTGGGGCACCCTGGCTGGCGGCGTCGCCCTGGCCATCGGCACGCTGGAACTGGGGCCGAAGCAGCCGCTGCAACGACTCGGCCAACTGCTGGGCCTGATGCTGCTGGTCTACGCCGTGGCCGCCTGGACCGGCGCCCTGCGCGGCGAATCCGACCCGCTGCACCCGCTGGGCCGCAGCGGCGTCAGCAGCCACGCCGGCCCACCGAGCGCCACCCCTGGCGATTGGCAGAACATCACCACCCCGGCGCAACTCAACGCCGCACTGGCCAGTGCCCAGGCCGCCGGCCGCCCGGTGCTGCTGGACTGGTACGCCGACTGGTGCATCAGCTGCAAGATCATCGAGCGCCAGGTGCTGCCGGCGCCGGAAGTCCAGTCGCAACTGCCCGGCTTCGTCCTGCTGCGCTTCGACATGACCGCCAGCACCGAGGAGCAGCGCGCCCTGCTCGACCGTTACAACCTGTTCGGCCCACCCGCGCTGCTGTTCTTCTCGCCCAAAGGCGACGAATGGTCGGACCTGCGCATCATCGGCGAAACCGACGCCGCCACCCTCGCCGACCGCCTGAAGCAGGCTGGAACGCGCTCCTGAGACCCTGTTTGCAATCTCGCGAGCTAGAGCAGGGCAAGGCGCAACGACCAACAGGAGTAACAGCCGAAGGCTGGCCCGAAGGGCGAGCGTAGCGAGTCAAAACGGCCGAGGAAGCGGAGTTTACGAGTAGTAAATGAGCATGACTCGCTGCACTCGCCCCTTCGGGGCCGCACTGAAGTGCGTTAGCCGCAAGCGGCTTCCGACCCCGTTTTTAACGCGGCCATGCCGACGCACAGCAGGTTGCAAGCCGGTTCTGATCACAGTTTGACTGCAACGGTTCTGCCGTAATCAGCTGGCAACATGCTGACATCTACGGCAAAACCCGCATGACTGGACAGTCACGCCGGCTTTCCGGCATAGTCCCGCCCTATCTTTTCCCGCCAAGAACAAGGACTACAGCATCCAGATGGCGACCTTACTGGTACTGCACGGGCCGAACCTCAACCTGCTGGGCACCCGCGAGCCCGACAAATACGGCTCCGTCACCCTCGAGCAGATCAACCAGGACCTGGAGCGCCGCGCCCGCGAAGCCGGCCACCACCTGATGCACCTGCAGAGCAACGCCGAGTACGAACTGATCGACCGGATCCACGCCGCACGCAACGAAGGCGTGGACTTCATCCTGATCAATCCGGCCGCTTTCACGCATACAAGTGTCGCTCTACGTGACGCATTGCTCGCAGTGAGCATCCCATTCATCGAAGTGCACCTCTCCAACGTGCACAAACGTGAACCTTTCCGGCATCACTCCTACTTTTCCGACGTGGCGGTAGGGGTGATCTGCGGTCTGGGAGCCACAGGCTACCGCCTGGCCCTGGAATCCGCCCTTGAACAACTTGAACGCCCGTGACCTCACCTGGGAGAGCGAACACTGATGGACATCCGTAAAGTCAAGAAACTGATCGAACTGCTCGAAGAATCCGGTATCGACGAACTGGAGATCAAAGAGGGCGAAGAGTCCGTACGCATCAGCCGTCACAGCAAGACCGCCGCCCAGCCGATCTACGCTGCCGCTCCGGCCTACGCTCCGGCCCCGGCCGCTGCTCCGGTCGCCGCCGCTGCCACTGCCGCCCCGGCCGCTGAAGCCGCCCCGGCTGCCCAGAACCTCGCTGGCGCCGTGCGCTCGCCGATGGTCGGTACCTTCTACCGCGCCGCCTCGCCGACCTCCGCCAACTTCGTCGAAGTCGGCCAGAGCGTGAAGAAAGGCGACATCCTCTGCATCGTCGAAGCCATGAAGATGATGAACCACATCGAGGCCGAGACCAGCGGCGTGATCGGTCAGATCCTCGTGGAGAACGGTCAGCCGGTCGAGTTCGACCAGCCCCTGTTCACCATCGTTTAAAGCGCGGGGAGCCTGCGATGTTGGAAAAAGTACTGATCGCCAACCGCGGCGAAATTGCGCTGCGCATCCTGCGCGCATGCAAGGAGCTGGGCATCAAGACGGTGGCCGTGCACTCGACCGCCGACCGTGAGCTGATGCACCTGTCGCTGGCCGACGAAGCGGTCTGCATCGGTCCGGCCCCGGCTGCGCAGTCCTACCTGCACATCCCGGCGATCATCGCCGCGGCCGAGGTCACCGGTGCCGTGGGTATCCACCCCGGCTACGGCTTCCTCGCCGAGAACGCCGACTTCGCCGAGCAGGTCGAGCGCTCGGGCTTCACCTTCATCGGCCCGAGCGCCGACGTCATCCGCCTGATGGGTGACAAGGTGTCCGCCAAGGACGCCATGAAGAAAGCCGGCGTGCCGACCGTACCGGGCTCCGACGGCCCGCTGCCCGAAGACGAAGAGACCGCGCTGGCGATTGCCCGCGAGGTTGGCTACCCGGTGATCATCAAGGCTGCCGGTGGCGGTGGTGGTCGCGGCATGCGCGTCGTGCATAAAGAGGAAGACCTGATCAAGTCCGCCAAGCTGACCCGCACCGAAGCGGGCGCGGCCTTCGGCAACTCGATGGTCTACCTGGAGAAGTTCCTGACCAACCCGCGTCACGTGGAAGTTCAGGTCCTCTCCGACGGCCAGGGCAACGCCATCCACCTGGGCGACCGCGACTGCTCCCTGCAGCGTCGTCACCAGAAGGTGTTGGAAGAAGCTCCAGCCCCGGGCATCGACGAGAAGGCCCGCGCCGAAGTGCTGGCCCGCTGCGTCCAGGCCTGCGTGGAAATTGGCTACCGTGGCGCCGGCACCTTCGAGTTTCTCTACGAGAACGGCCGCTTCTACTTCATCGAGATGAACACCCGCGTCCAGGTGGAGCATCCGGTGTCGGAGATGGTCACCGGTATCGATATCGTCAAGGAGATGCTCAGCATCGCCTCGGGCAACAAGCTGTCGATCAAGCAGGAAGACGTGGTCATCCGTGGCCATGCGCTGGAATGCCGGATCAACGCCGAAGACCCGAAGACCTTCATGCCCAGCCCCGGCAAGGTGAAGCACTTCCACGCACCGGGCGGCAACGGCGTGCGTGTGGATTCGCACCTGTACAGCGGCTACGCCGTACCGCCGAACTACGACTCGCTGGTGGGCAAGATTATCACCTACGGCAAGGACCGCGATGAAGCCATGGCGCGCATGCGTAACGCGCTGGACGAGCTGATCGTCGATGGCATCAAGACCAACACCGAGCTGCACAAGGAGCTGGTCCGCGACAAGGAGTTCTGCAAAGGCGGTGTGAACATCCACTACCTGGAGAAGAAGCTGGGCATGGACAAGCACTAAGCCTGTTCCGCTCCGCCTCGCTCCACCACAAGGGCTGCCTCCGGGCGGCCCTTGTGCTTTGCGCCCCCTGCACGCTGGCATGGCAAGGTGCCGTGCAGTAAGCTTGCCGCCTTTATCGGCGGGCCGCCCAGGCGGTCCGTTGTCTTTTCCAGCAGCATCCCAGCACTATCGAGGTCCCGCCCCATGCCCTGGCTCCAAGTCCGACTCGCCATCACCCCGGATCAGGCGGAAACCTATGAAGATGCGCTGCTGGAAGTCGGCGCCGTCTCCGTGACCTTCATGGACGCCGAAGACCAGCCGATCTTCGAGCCGGACCTGGGCACCACTCCGCTGTGGAGCCACACCCACCTGCTCGCGCTGTTCGAGGCCGACACTGACGAGACCGCCCTGGTCGCCCACCTGTCCCTGCTCACCGGCGGCGCACTGCCGGAGCACCAGATCGAGCGCATCGAGGACCAGGACTGGGAGCGCAGCTGGATGGACAACTTCAAGCCAATGCGCTTTGGCCGCCGCCTGTGGATCGTCCCCAGCTGGCACGACGCCCCGGAGCCGGAAGCGGTCAACCTGTTGCTCGACCCGGGCCTGGCCTTCGGCACCGGTACCCACCCGACCACCGCGCTGTGCCTGGAATGGCTCGACGGCCAGGAGCTGGCCGGCCAGCAGGTGCTGGATTTTGGCTGCGGCTCGGGCATTCTCGCCATCGCTGCGCTGTTGCTGGGCGCCGAGCAGGCGGTCGGCACCGATATCGACCCGCAGGCGCTGGAAGCCTCGCGCGACAACGCCACGCGCAACGGCATCGACCCGTCGAAGTTCCCCGTCTACCTGCCCGCTGATCTGCCCAGGGAGCAGGCGGACGTCCTGGTGGCGAACATTCTGGCCGGTCCGCTGGTCACATTGGCAGAGCAGCTCACCGGCCTGGTGAAATCCGGTGGCCTGCTGGCCCTCTCGGGCATCCTCGCCGAGCAGGCCGAGGAAGTGCGCGCCGCCTATGAAGGCGCCTTCGACCTCGACCCGACTGCCGAGCGCGATGGCTGGATCCGCATCAGCGGCCGCCGCCGCTGAGTGCCCGCCGTACGGGGCTTGAGTTAGACTAACCGCCAGATTTTTCCGCCGGACCGCCGCATGAGCGACAGCTTCATCACACAGTGCCCCCATTGCCAGACCCGTTTCCGCGTCAACGCGGCGCAACTGGGCGCGGCCAGCGGTGCTGTGCGCTGCGGTACCTGCCTGAAGGTCTTCAGCGCGCCGCAGAACATGGTGGGAGACCCGACCGAGGCACCGACGGTCGCCGCAGTGCAGCCTGTCGTGCCCCCGAGACAGGAGCCGGTCGTTCAACCGACTCCTGTGAAAGCCCCGGAACCGGTCGCAGCAGCGCCCGCTCCCGCACCGGCCTTCAGCACCTTCGCGCCGGAAAAGCCCGCCGCCCCCAGCGCATCCGGCACCGCCACCCTGGGCTGGCCGCTGGCGCCCCATGCGGCGCGACATTCCAGCGATGTTGCAGAAAAACCCGCCATCGCCGAACCCAAGGTGGAAGCGAAACCGGCACCGGTTGCCGAGCCCGTCGCCGCAGCCACGGTGATTGCCACGGCGGCCACGGTGACCAGCGAACCCGCAAGACCCGCCTCTGCGCCGGCAAAGAAAGACGAGACGCTGTGGATTCACGACGATCTCGACCTGGACAGCCTCAACCTCGACGAGGAGCTGGCCAAGCTCGATGAGTTCGAGTTGTCCCAGGAATTCCTCAGCATCGAACGCGCGCCGCGTCCCAGCGAAGCCTTGCAGGCCCGCCCGGAAGAGAAGCGCGACCCGCACGACGAGCGCTGGGCCGAAGCCCTGCTGGAAGAAGAGCAGAAAGGCACCAGCCGTGTTTCCCGCCAGGAACCGAGCCTCGGCCACCTGCCCGCCGACGAGCCGGAAGAACCGCCCGCCAGTGCCCGACTGGTGGCCGACAAGGATCCGGAGCCGGAGCCGGAAGAGCCTGAGGACGAGTCTGGTTACGAACCGCGCATCGACCCGGCCCCGCTGCGCGTGGAGAGCGATGAAGAGAAGCTCCCCGCCTTCAGCGCCCGCCGCGATGACGACGAGCCCGACGTGGACGACGAGCAGGACGATGAGCCCTCGCTGGCCGACCAGCGCGGCGACAGCCGCCGCGCCGAGCCGGGCCTGCAAAACGGCGACCTGAGCGACCTGAGCGACGAACCCCTGCAACTGGATTGGCAGAAGCCCGAGCGCCGCTGGGGTCGCCGCCTGTTCTGGCTGCTGCTGGTGCTGCTGGCCCTGGCCGGTCTCGCCGGCCAGTACATCGCCTATCACTTCGACGAACTGGCCCGCCAGGACCAGTACCGCCCCTGGTTCGCCCAGGCCTGCCCGGAGCTGGGTTGCACCCTGCCCTCCAAGGTCGACGTGGAGCAGATCCGCAGCAGCAACCTGGTGGTGCGCAGCCACCCGGACTTCAGCGGCGCGCTGGTGGTGGACGCGATCATCTACAACCGCGCCAACTTCTCCCAGCCCTTCCCGCTGCTGGAAATGCGCTTCGCCGACCTGAACGGCCAGTTGATCGCCAGCCGCCGCTTCAAGCCCAGCGAATACCTTTCCGGCGAGCTGGCCGGACAGAGCGAGATGCCGCCGCAGACGCCGATCCACATCTCCCTGGACATCCTCGATCCCGGCCCCAAGGCAGTGAACTACAGCCTGAGCTTCCACTCGCCGGAATAACCCGGCGAGTAGCTCAAAGCGCCTGAGAGCGCCAGTTCCACTCGTCTTCCTACCTTGGGTGCTAAGCCCGAAGCTGTTCAGAATTTATCCAAAATCGCCTTTATCCGGTCATCGAGAGCGGGTATCATGCCCTCCCTTTTTTGCTAGCACCGGTGGCAGGCCCCGAAACGCATCCGCGAGTTGTACAGCGCGCGGCGCCTCGGTGTTCCCGCCCCATTGACCATGGAAATCCAGTCGGTGGTACGCATCGGCTCCTACACACTGCCCAACAGACTGATCCTGGCCCCGATGGCCGGCGTCACCGATCGTCCGTTCCGCCAGCTGTGCCGCCGCCTCGGCGCCGGCATGGTGGTTTCCGAGATGGTCACCAGCGACGTCCGCCTGTGGAACAGCCGCAAGTCGCGCCTGCGCCTGCAGCACGACCATGAGGATCAACCCCGTTCGGTGCAGATCGCTGGCGGCGACCCGCAAATGCTCGCGGAAGCTGCACGCTGCAACGTGGAGCTCGGCGCCCAGATCATCGACATCAACATGGGCTGCCCGGCGAAAAAGGTGTGCAACAAGGCCGCGGGTTCCGCGCTGATGAAGGATGAACGGCTGGTGGCCGACATCCTCGAGGCGGTCGTCGCGGCGGTAGAGGTTCCCGTCACCCTGAAGATTCGCACCGGCTGGGACCGGTCGAACAAGAACGGTGTGACGGTGGCGCGGATCGCCGAGCAGTCGGGCATCCAGGCGCTGGCGGTACACGGCAGGACCCGTGCCGACCTCTACACCGGCGAGGCGGAGTACGAAACCATCGCGGCGATCAAGCAGGCGGTTTCGATTCCGGTCTTCGCCAATGGTGATATCGATTCACCGCGAAAGGCACGGCAGGTTTTCGAGCAGACGGGCGTGGATGCCCTGCTGATCGGCCGCGCTGCCCAGGGCAACCCCTGGATCTTCCGCGAGATCGATCATTACCTCTGCACCGGCGAACTATTGCCGGCGCCGAGTCTGCACGAGGTGCAGAGCATCCTGCTCGAACACCTCGCTGCATTGCATGCGTTTTATGGGGAGGAAATGGGTGTGCGCATTGCCCGCAAGCATGTGGGCTGGTACCTCGCAACCCAACCGGGCGCGGCGGAGTTCCGCGCCCAGTTCAATCGTTTGCAGGACACGGATGCACAGAGCGCCAGCGTCAGGCAGTTCTTCGCCGAGCGCCACAATAACGGAGAAGGGGTGGCCGCATGACAACGATGACCGAGACATTAGTGAGTGGAATGACACCCGTGAGCGACAACGCCAACCTTAAACAGCACCTGACCACTCCGACGCAGGAGGGCCAGACCCTCCGCGACAGCGTGGAAAAGGCACTGCACAACTATTTCGCCCATCTCGAAGGGCAGCCGGTCACGGACGTGTACAACATGGTGCTTTGCGAAGTCGAAGCGCCGCTGCTGGAAACCGTCATGAACCACGTGAAGGGTAACCAGACCAAAGCCTCCGAACTGCTGGGGCTGAACCGCGGGACCCTGCGCAAGAAACTCAAGCAGTACGATCTTCTCTGACAGGTGGCAGGCGCGGGCCCGCGACCTCAAGGTCAGCCGGGCCCACGCCTGACACGCGAAAAGCCCGAAGCCTTTGTGGAAGCCGTTATGACCGACCAAACCACCCGCCTGCCCGTCCGCCGTGCGCTGATCAGCGTTTCCGACAAGACCGGCGTCGTCGATTTCGCCCGTGAGCTGGCTGCCCTCGGCGTGGAGATTCTCTCCACCGGCGGCACCTACAAGCTGCTCAAGGACAACGCCATCGCCGCCGTGGAAGTGGCCGACTACACCGGCTTCCCGGAAATGATGGACGGCCGCGTGAAGACCCTGCACCCGAAGATCCACGGTGGCATCCTCGGCCGTCGTGACCTCGACAGCGCGGTGATGGAGCAGCACGGCATCAAGCCGATCGATCTGGTGGCGGTCAACCTGTACCCGTTCGAAGCGACCGTGGCCAAGGCCGACTGCGACCTGCCGACCGCCATCGAGAACATCGACATCGGCGGCCCGACCATGGTCCGCAGCGCGGCGAAGAACCACAAGGACGTCGCCATCGTGGTCAATGCCAGCGACTACGCCGGCATCGTGGCTGGCCTGAAAGCCGGTGGCCTGACCTACGCCCAGCGCTTCGACCTGGCCCTGAAGGCCTTCGAGCACACCTCGGCCTACGACGGCATGATCGCCAACTACCTGGGCACCATCGACCAGGCGCGCGACACCCTGTCCACCGAAGACCGCGGCGCCTTCCCGCGCACCTTCAACAGCCAGTTCATCAAGGCGCAGGAAATGCGCTACGGCGAGAACCCGCACCAGAGCGCGGCCTTCTACGTCGAGGCGAAGAAGGGCGAAGCCAGCGTCTCCACCGCCATCCAGCTGCAGGGCAAGGAACTGTCGTTCAACAACGTGGCCGACACCGACGCCGCGCTGGAGTGCGTGAAGAGCTTCGTCAAGCCGGCCTGCGTCATCGTCAAGCACGCCAACCCGTGCGGCGTAGCCGTGGTTCCGGAAAACGAAGGCGGCATCCGCAAGGCCTACGACCTGGCCTACGCCACCGACACCGAGTCGGCCTTCGGCGGCATCATCGCCTTCAACCGCGAGCTGGACGGCGACACCGCCCAGGCCATCGTCGAGCGCCAGTTCGTCGAAGTGATCATCGCGCCGAAAATCTCCGAAGCCGCCCGTGCCGTGGTCGCTGCCAAGGCCAATGTGCGCCTGCTCGAATGCGGCGAGTGGCCGGCCGAGCGTGCGCCAGGCTGGGACTTCAAGCGCGTCAACGGCGGCCTGCTGGTACAGAGCCGCGACATCGGCATGATCACCGCCGATGACCTGAAGATCGTCACCCAGCGCGCCCCGAGCGAGCAGGAAATCCATGACCTGATCTTCGCCTGGAAAGTCGCCAAGTTCGTCAAGTCCAACGCCATCGTCTACGCCAAGGCGCGCCAGACTGTCGGCGTCGGCGCCGGCCAGATGAGCCGCGTGAACTCCGCCCGCATCGCTGCCATCAAGGCTGAGCATGCCGGTCTGGAAGTGAAAGGCGCGGTCATGGCTTCCGACGCCTTCTTCCCGTTCCGCGACGGCATCGACAACGCCGCCAAGGCCGGTATCACCGCGGTGATCCAGCCGGGTGGCTCGATGCGTGACAACGAAGTGATCGCCGCCGCTGACGAAGCCGGCATTGCCATGGTGTTCACCGGTATGCGCCACTTCCGCCACTAAGTGGTAAGGACGCACTCGGACCCGCATCTGCGGCGTTGCCCGGCCCTTCCCCCATGCTCATTGCCAGAAGGCAACTCCGCTGGGTGAAGGGCCGGGCGCCTTGCATCTACGAGCCCGATTGCGCCCCTTGAGATTGGTTCGTGAAGAGCGGACCGGTCATAAAGAATTCGTAGGTTGGGTCGGGCGGCGCTCCGCGAGCGAAGCGATACCCAACGATCCGGCACTGCCGGAACTGTTCAGGAGAACTCCAATGAACGTACTCATCATCGGCAGCGGCGGTCGCGAGCACGCGCTGGCCTGGAAGGTCGCGCAGGATTCGCGCGTGCAGAAGGTCTTCGTTGCGCCGGGCAACGCCGGCACCGCCACTGAAGCCAAATGCGAGAACGTCGCCATCGACGTACTGGCCCTGGAAGAGCTGGCCGATTTCGCCGCGAAGAACGTGCAACTGACCATCGTCGGCCCCGAGGCTCCGCTGGTCAAAGGCGTGGTCGACCTGTTCCGCTCGCGCGGCCTGGACATCTTCGGCCCCACCGCGGGCGCCGCCCAGCTGGAAGGTTCCAAGGCCTTCACCAAGGACTTCCTCGCGCGCCACCAGATCCCCACCGCCGACTACCAGAACTTCACCGAAGTCGAGCCGGCGCTGGCCTACCTGAAAGAGAAAGGCGCGCCCATCGTGATCAAGGCCGACGGCCTGGCCGCGGGCAAGGGCGTGATCGTCGCCATGACCCTGGCCGAAGCCGAGGAGGCCGTACGCGACATGCTCGCCGGCAATGCCTTCGGTGACGCCGGTTCGCGCGTGGTGATCGAAGAGTTCCTCGACGGCGAGGAGGCCAGCTTCATCGTCATGGTCGACGGCCAGAACGTGCTGCCCATGGCCACCAGCCAGGACCACAAGCGCGTCGGCGACGCCGATACCGGCCCGAACACCGGCGGCATGGGTGCGTACTCTCCTGCTCCGGTCGTCACCCCGGACGTGCACCAGCGTGTGATGGACGAAGTGATCTACCCGACCGTGCGCGGCATGGCCGAGGAAGGCAACGTCTACACCGGCTTCCTCTACGCCGGCCTGATGATCGACAAGAGCGGCAAGCCCAAAGTCATCGAGTTCAACTGCCGCTTCGGCGATCCGGAAACCCAGCCGATCATGGTCCGCCTGGAATCGTCGCTGGTCCTGCTGGTCGAGGCCGCCCTGGCCAAGGCGCTGGACAAGGTCGAAGCCACCTGGGACCCGCGTCCCACCGTGGGCGTGGTGATCGCCGCCGGCGGCTACCCGGGCGACTATGCCAAGGGTGACGCCATCTTCGGTCTCGACGAGGCCGCCAAGCTCGACGGCAAGGTGTTCCACGCCGGCACCGCGCTCAAGGACGGCCAGATCGTCACCGCTGGCGGTCGCGTACTGTGCGCCACCGCCCTCGGCCCGACCGTTTCGTCCGCTCAGGAACAGGCCTACCGCCTGGCCGAGAAGATTCGCTGGAACGGCAGCTTCTACCGCAAGGACATCGGTTATCGCGCCATCGCCCGCGAACGCGGCGAGGGCTGATCCGACGGGCGGAGGCGTCCCCCGTCGGACGCCTCCTTCCCGCTGGTCCCGGCGTGCCCGGGTGGATTACGGCCTTCAGCACACTTGGCTATAATCCGCCCACTCACTACCGAAGGGACTTCGCCGTGCGTCGGCTCTGGACTGCCACAGGACTCCTCGTCAGCTTGCTGCTGGCCGCTCTGGTCTGTCTTCCGACCTATGCGGCAAGCCAGGAACCCGGCTGGTCCCAGCTCCACGACAGTGACGCCCGCCTGCAACTGCAGGACGTTATTTCCCCGCGCTACCGCACCCTCTTCAGCCCGCTCGACATCAACGACCTGCACGCCCCCGCCGGCCCCGGCGCGACCTGGCTGCACTTCCGCCTTCCCGCCAATGACGAGCCCCAGCAGCTGCGCCTGTTCGCGCCGAGCCTGGACAGCTTCGAGATGTTCATCCTCGACGGGCAGAAAATCCTCGAGCAGAAGAGTGCCGGCAACCTCTCCCCGGTGCAGCGTCCGCTGCTCAACAGTGATCTGGTGATCCCCCTGCGCACCGCCGCCGAGCCGCTGGACCTCTACCTGCGCCTCGCCTCAGCCATGCCGCTGCGCCCAAACATCAGCATCGAAGCCGCCGGCCAGCCGAGCAACGACCAGCGCCCGCTGCACTTCGGCGTGCTGATCGGCTGCCTGGCCATGCTGCTGCTCTACAACCTCGTACGCTTCGCCTACACCCGCGTCGCGAGCGGCCTGTGGCTGGCCGGCGTGCACGTCAGCCTGCTGCTGGCCTGCCTCAACCTGTTCGGCCTGCTCAGCCCCTGGTACGGCAACAGCCAGTCGCTGCAGCCGATGGCCGCCCTAGCCTGCCTGGTGGTGACGCTGTTCTGCGCGCTGGGCTACACCGCCAGCTTCTTCTCTGGCCTCACCCCGCGCCTGCCGCTCAAGCGTCTGCTGCTGGGCGGCACCGCCGTACTGGTGGTACTGAGCGTCGTCCTCAATCTGGTGCTTGCCCTGTCCATCAGCAGCCTGGTCTACGGGCTGATCACCCTGGTGACCCTGGGCATGCTCGGCGTAGCGGTCTACTACTGGATTCACTCCTACCAACCGGCGCGCCTGTTCGCTATCGGCATGGGCGTCTTCGTGGTGGTCTGGTGCCTGTGCTTGCCGTCGCTGCTGGGCTATGTGGCGACTCGCGCGGAATGGCTCGGCAGCGGCCTGCTCGGTCTCTCGGCGGTGGTCGGCTTCCTGCTCAGCCTCGCCCTCGCCGAGCGCCAGCGGAAAATCCAGAACGACCACTTCGCCGCCAGCCGCCAGCGCGCCGCCAACGTCGCCGAGCTGAAGGCCAAGGGCGACTTCCTGGCAAAGATCAGCCACGAGATCCGCACGCCCATGAACGGTGTGCTGGGCATGACCGAGTTGCTGCTCGGCACCCCGCTCTCGGCCAAGCAACGCGACTACGTGCAGACCATCCATAGCGCGGGCAACGAACTGCTCTCGCTGATCAACGAAATCCTCGACATCTCCAAGCTGGAGTCCGGGCAGATCGAACTGGATGAAGTGCAGTTCGACCTCGGCGCGCTGATCGAGGACTGCCTGGCGATCTTCCGCGCCAAGGCCGAACAGCAGAAGGTCGAGCTGATCAGCTTCACCCAGCCGCAGGTGCCGCGCATCGTCAGCGGCGACCCGACACGCCTGCGCCAGGCCGTGCTGAGCCTGCTGGACAACGCCTTCAAACAGACCGATGAGGGCGAAATCCTTCTCGTCGTCGCCCTCGACGGCTCGGCCGAGCGCCCGCGCCTGCGCATCGCCGTGCAGGACAGTGGTCGCCCGCTGGATGCCGCCGACCGCCAGGCCCTGCTCACCGCCGAACTGCACAGCCGTGACTTCCTCTCCGCTACCCGCATGAGCAGCCGCCTCGGCCTGATCATCGCGCGCCAGTTGATCCGCCTGATGAACGGCGATTTTGGAATAGAGAGCGGGGACAGCGGTGGCGATTCGGGCAACCTGCTGTGGCTCAGCCTGCCGCTGGACCCGCAGCAGATCGACCAGGCCGGCGCCGACCTCGACAGCCCGCTGCAGGGCGCGCGTCTGCTGGTGGTGGACGACAACCAGACCTGCCGCAAGGTGGTGGTGCAGCAGTGCAGCGCCTGGGGCATGAACGTCAGCGCGGTGTCCTCGGGCAAGGAAGCGCTGGCCCAGCTGCGCACCAAGGCGCACCTGCGCGAGTATTTCGATGTGGTCCTGCTGGACCAGGACATGCCCGGCATGACCGGCATGCAACTGGCCACCAAGATCCAGGAAGACCCGAACCTCAATCACGACATCCTGCTGATCATGCTCACCGGCATCAGCAACGCGCCGAGCAAGATCATCGCGCGCAATGCCGGGATCAAACGCATCCTGGCCAAGCCGGTGGCGGGCTATACGCTGAAGGCGACGCTGGCCGAAGAGCTGTCCCAGCGCGGCCCGAGTGGCGTGAGCAACTATCTTGCGCCAACCAGCGAGCCGGCTTCGAACGTGCCGCCCAGCGACTTCCGCATCCTCGTCGCCGAGGACAACAGCATCTCCACCAAGGTCATCCGCGGCATGCTGAGCAAGCTCAACCTGCAGCCCGATACCGCCAGCAACGGTGAAGAAGCGTTGGCCGCGATGAAGTCCACCCAGTACGACCTGGTACTGATGGACTGCGAGATGCCGGTGCTCGACGGCTTCTCCGCCACCGAGCGCCTGCGCGCCTGGGAAGCCAGCGAACACCGCCCGCACACCCCGGTGGTGGCGCTCACCGCGCACATCCTCAGCGAGCACAAGGAGCGCGCACGGCTGGTCGGAATGGACGGCCACATGGCCAAGCCGGTGGAGTTGTCGCAACTGCGCGAGCTGGTGGCCTACTGGGTCGGCGAGCGGGATCGCCGCCTGCGCCAGCAGCAGAGCGACGCGCTGCCATCCTGATTTCGCCCTTCCCCCGTCATATCCCTTGGCGTAGGAGCGGACTCCGTCCGCGATAGATTCCGTATCGCGCCGGACGTCAATCGCGGACGGAGTCCGCTCCTACGTAACCCGATAGACCTACCGGGCAATTGCCCCGCCGCAATGCCGCCCGCCGTCCCACCCGCTATGCTTTGCCCTGCCGCGCCCTCTCAATCCGGACGAGTCGTTCCCATGCAAGTGATGTTCAGCGTGTACCTGAAGATGCTGGTGCTCTACAGCCCATTCTTCGTGCTGTCCTGCTTCATCAGCCTGAACCGCGGCTTCGCCCCGCGCGACCGCAAGCGCATGGCCTGGCGCGTGGCCCTGGCGGCGTTGATCGCCAGCGTTCTGCTGTATCTGTTCGGCCGCTACATCTTCACCCTGTTCGGCATCACCGCCGATGCCTTCCGCATCGGCGCAGGCTCCGTACTGTTCATCTCCGCCCTGGGCATGGCGCAAGGGCGCTCGGCGGTGCAGGCGGACAACGTGCAACAGGACGTCACCATCGTCCCACTGACCATCCCCATCACCGTCGGTCCCGGCACCATCGGTGCGCTGCTGGTGATGGGCGTGAACCAGGACTGGGAGCACAAGTTGCTGGCCCTGGCGGCGATCTTCCTGGCCTGCCTGACCGTGGGTGTGACGCTCTACCTCTCCGACAAGATCGAAAAGGTCCTCGGCGAACAGGGCCTGATGATCGTCAGCCGCCTGATGGGGCTGTTCGTCTGCGCCCTCGCCGCGCAGATCATCATGACCGGCGTGCGCGGCTACTTCCTCCCGCAATGACGCGCTCCTTTGGGGAGCGCCGCGCACCAAAGGGCGTTCGGCGCACCAAAGCTGCGCACTGAAAAACCTCACCATTACGACAGAAAATCGCGTGCAGCCCATCTGCGCCAAGGCTTTTGCCTGTTTGGCACGGATGCTGCGATGGCAGCTTCGATCCCGCTCAAGGATCGCCCCATTTCCGGGGAAGCTGCCGCCCGGCAACTCCCCGCCCCTGGATAGCCAAGGAGGCTGCCGCGATGAAACGTCGTCCGCTGTTGAAAAGTACGCTGGCCGTGAGTGCCCTGCTGCTCACCGGTCTGTTCCCGTTCAGCTCCCAGGCCGCCGAGACCATCAAGGTCGGCATCCTGCATTCGCTGTCCGGCACCATGGCGATCTCCGAGACCTCGCTCAAGGACATGGCGCTGATGACCATCGACGAGATCAACGCCAAGGGCGGGGTGAACGGCAAGAAGCTCGAAGCGGTGGTGGTCGACCCCGCCTCCAACTGGCCGCTGTTCGCCGAGAAGGCGCGCCAGCTGCTGACCCAGGACAAGGTCGCGGTGGTCTTCGGCTGCTGGACCAGCGTGTCGCGCAAGTCGGTGCTGCCGGTGTTCGAGGAGCTCAATGGCCTGCTGTTCTACCCGGTGCAGTACGAGGGTGAGGAAATGTCGCCCAACGTCTTCTACACCGGCGCGGCGCCGAACCAGCAGGCGATCCCGGCCGTGGAATACCTGATGAGCGAGGACGGCGGCGCCGCCAAGCGCTTCTTCCTGCTGGGCACCGACTACGTCTACCCGCGCA
This sequence comes from Pseudomonas sp. PVC-3-1, assembly GCF_057444315.1. NCBI lineage: Bacteria > Pseudomonadati > Pseudomonadota > Gammaproteobacteria > Pseudomonadales > Pseudomonadaceae > Pseudomonas > Pseudomonas sp. PVC-3-1. The sequence goes on along the minus strand of NZ_CM172023.1, from coordinate 1,814,306 downwards.
CCACCAACAAGATCCTGCGCGCCTTCCTGCACAGCAAGGGCGTGGCCGACAAGGATATCCAGGAGGTCTACACCCCGTTCGGCCACAGCGACTATCAAACCATCGTCGCCGACATCAAGAAGTTCTCCGCCGGCGGCAAGACCGCGGTGATCTCCACCGTCAACGGCGACTCCAACGTGCCGTTCTACAAGGAACTGGCCAACCAGGGCCTGGAAGCCACCGAAGTACCGGTGGTGGCCTTCTCCGTGGGCGAGGAAGAACTGCGCGGCATCGACACCAAGCCGCTGGTGGGCAACCTCGCGGCGTGGAACTACTTCGAGTCGGTGAAGAACCCGGAAAACACCAAGTTCGTCGCTGACTGGAAGGCCTACGCCAAGGCCAAGAACCTGCCCAACTACAGCACCGCCGTGACCAACGACCCGATGGAGGCCACCTACGTCGGCATCCACATGTGGGCGCAGGCCGTGCAGAAGGCCGGCAGCACCGACGTCGACAAGGTTCGCGAGGCCATGGGCGGGCAGACCTTCAAGGCGCCCTCGGGCTTCACCCTGACCATGGACAAGACCAACCACCACCTGCACAAGCCGGTGATGATCGGCGAGATCGAGGACAACGGTCAGTTCAACGTGGTCTGGAAGACCCCCGAGCCGATCCGCGCCCAGCCGTGGAGCCCGTTCATTCCGGGCAACGACAAGAAGCCGGATTACGCGGTGCGCAGCAACTGATCCTCCGGGGAGCCAGAGCCCCTCTCCCTAACCCTCTCCCTGAAGGGAGAGGGAACCGTATGGCGCAAGATCACGCCAAGGCATCAGCCGGCTCGGACGGCTTTCTCCCTGACGGGAGAAAAACAGTCAGACACAGGATGAAGCCAGAAGTATCTGGCGGCACGGACAACCCCCTCTCTCTTCAGGGAGAGGGCTGGGGAGAGGGGGCATCCGCCCACTCCCGCCTTTCAGGGAACACACCATGCCCACTGCCCTGCTCCACCTGCTTCGCCTCTGCGCCCTCGCACTGACCGCGCTGCTGCCGCAGCTCGCCTTCGCCGGCCCCGCGCAGGACTTCGCCAGCGCCGATAACGACGCCCGCGCCAAACTGCTGGAGCAATGGGCCGCCGCGCCTGATGCCGACCGCCTGCCGTTGCTGGAAGCCATCCAGTCCGGCCGCCTCGCCATCGATGCGCAGGGTCGTGCCTTCGTCCTCGGTGACGAGGGGCAATACCACCCCGCCGACGGCGGTGCCGCACCAGTCGGCGAGCCCGACAAGCTACGCCTGAACAACCGCCTGCGCGGCCTGGTGAACACCGCAATGGCCAGCCACCAACTGGTCGCCGACAGCGCCGACGTGCGCCTGGAAGCCGCGCGTCAATTGCAGAAGAGTGCCCGCCCGGCGCAGCGCACGCTGCTCGAATACCGTCTCAACGAAGAATCCGACGACGCCGTCAAAGCCGCCCTGCAACTGGCCCTGGCCAACCTGCAGCTGGCCGACCCGGCTCCCGCCGTGCGCCTCTCCGCCGTGCGCCTGCTGGGCGAATCCGGCGATCCGCAGGCGCGCACCCGCCTGGAAAATATCCTCGACCCCGCTGTCGAACCCGACGATTCGGTGCGCACCGCCGCCGCCACCAGCCTCGGCCAGGTCAAGCGCCGTCTGTTGATGGGCGATCTGTTCGGCCAGGCTTTCAGCGGCCTGTCGCTGGGCTCGATCCTGCTGCTCGCCGCCCTGGGCCTGGCGATCACCTACGGGCTGCTCGGGGTGATCAACATGGCCCACGGCGAAATGCTGATGCTCGGCGCCTACTCCACCTATGTGGTGCAGTTGCTCTGCCAGCGCTTCGCTCCCGGCCTGCTGGAGCTGTATCCGTTACTCGCGCTGCCGGTGGCCTTCCTGGTCACTGCGTGCATCGGCATGGCACTGGAACGCACGGTGATCCGCCATCTCTACGGCCGCCCATTGGAAACCCTGCTCGCCACCTGGGGCATCAGCCTGGTGCTGATCCAGCTGGTGCGCGTGCTGTTCGGCGCGCAGAACGTCGAAGTGGCCAACCCGGCGTGGCTGTCCGGCGGCATCCAGGTGCTGCCCAACCTCGTACTGCCGTGGAACCGCATCGTCATCATCGGCTTTGCGCTGTTCGTGCTGGCGCTCACCTGGCTGCTGCTCAACCGCACGCGGCTGGGCCTGAACGTCCGCGCGGTGACCCAGAACCGCAACATGGCCGCCTGCTGCGGGGTGCCCACCGGCCGCGTGGATATGCTCGCCTTCGGCCTGGGCTCGGGCATCGCCGGCCTGGGCGGCGTAGCGCTGTCGCAGGTCGGCAACGTCGGCCCGGACCTGGGCCAGAGCTACATTATCGACTCCTTCCTGGTGGTGGTGCTCGGTGGTGTCGGCCAACTCGCCGGCAGCGTGTTCGCCGCCTTTGGCCTGGGCGTGGCGAACAAGATCCTCGAACCGCAGATCGGCGCGGTGCTGGGCAAGATCCTGATCCTCGCGCTGATCATCCTGTTCATCCAGAAACGTCCGCAGGGGCTCTTCGCTCTGAAAGGGAGGGTCATCGATTGATGAAAACGTTCCCCTTCTATCCATCCGCTCTTCGTAGGACCGAGGGGGGCGCCTCAGCCCTTGCTCGCGAACCCGCCCAACTCCGAAGCCAACGGGAAATCTGTTCGCGAGCAAGCTCGCTCCTACAGAAAGCCGGGGAGACTTATTCGTGAACCAGCCACTCACCGTGACGGCCGCGCAGAAGGCCGGCCCGAAACTCACCGCGGGCATCGTCGGCGCCGCGCTCATCGCGCTGCTGATCCTGCCGCTGCTGCACCTGTTGCCGGAAAGCAACGCGCTGCACCTGTCGGCCTACGGGCTGACGCTCACCGGCAAGATCCTCTGCTACGCCATCGTCGCCCTCGCGCTGGACCTGGTCTGGGGTTACGCCGGCCTGCTGTCCCTGGGCCACGGGCTGTTCTTCGCCCTGGGCGGCTACGCCATGGGCATGTACCTGATGCGCGAGGCCGCCGGCGACCAGTTGCCAGCCTTCATGACCTTCCTCTCCTGGACGGAGCTGCCCTGGTACTGGGCCGGCACCCAGCACTTCATCTGGGCGCTGTGCCTGGTGGTGCTGGCGCCCGGATTGCTGGCGCTGGTATTCGGCTTCTTCGCCTTCCGCTCGCGGATCAAGGGTGTGTACTTCTCGATCATGACCCAGGCGCTGACCTTCGCCGGCATGCTGCTGTTCTTCCGCAACGAGACGGGCTTTGGCGGCAACAACGGCTTCACCAACTTCCGCAGCATCCTGGGCTTTTCCATCACCGCACCGGGCACGCGGGTGGCGCTGTTCATCGCCATCGTCGTGCTGCTGGCGGCGAGCCTGGCCATTGGCTTTGCCCTGGCGCGCAGCAAGTTCGGCCGGGTGCTCACCGCCCTGCGCGACGCGGAAAACCGCCTGATGTTCTGCGGCTACGACCCGCGCGGCTACAAGCTGTTCGTCTGGACATTGTCCGCGGTGATCTGCGGCCTGGCCGGCGCGTTGTTCGTGCCGCTGGTGGGCATCATCAACCCCAGCGAGATGTCGCCGACCAACTCCATCGAAGCTGCCGTGTGGGTTGCCCTCGGCGGGCGCGGCACGCTGATCGGCCCGCTGCTCGGCGCTGGCGTGGTAAACGGCGCGAAGAGTTGGTTCACCGTGGCCTTCCCCGAGTACTGGCTGTTCTTCCTCGGCGCGCTGTTTATCGTGGTCACCCTGTACCTGCCGCGCGGCATCATCGGCCTGAGGAAATCATCATGATCGCTACTGCGCATCCCGACTGCGGCGTTGCGCCGCGCTCACTCCTCACCGTACTCCATCGTACTGTCTCGTCGCTGTGCGCGGCGCGCCTTGCAGTCGGGATTGCTCGCGACGCGCTCCTGACGATTTCCGCGGAGAAAGAGCAATGAGAGCGGTCCCCCACCTGATGCTGGAACCGGCCTACGATCCCAACCGCGACCCTGGCGCCAGCCGCGATGCCATCGGCATCGGTTCGAGCGCCAGCGGCCAGCTGGACGTGCGCCACGGCACCATCCTGACCCTGGAAGACATCAACGTCAGCTTCGATGGCTTCCGCGCCCTGCGCGACCTCACGCTGTACATCGGTGTCGGCGAGCTGCGCTGCATCATCGGCCCCAACGGCGCGGGCAAGACCACGCTGATGGACGTGATCACCGGCAAGACCCGCCCGGACAACGGCAAGGCGTACTTCGGCGAAACCCTCGACCTCACCCGCATGAGCGAGGTGGAAATCGCCCAGGCCGGCATCGGTCGCAAGTTCCAGAAGCCCACGGTGTTCGAGGCGCTCTCGGTGTTCGAGAACCTGGAGCTTGCGCAGAAGACCGACAAGTCGGTGTGGGCCAGCCTCAAGGCGAAGCTCTCCCGCGAGCAGAAGGACCGTATCGAGGAAGTGCTCACCACCATCCGCCTGCACGAGTCGCGCAATCGCCCCGCAGGATTGCTGTCCCACGGGCAGAAGCAGTTCCTGGAGATCGGCATGCTGCTGGTGCAGGAGCCGCAACTCCTGTTGCTGGATGAACCGGTGGCGGGCATGACCGACGCCGAGACCGAGTTCACCGCCGAGCTGTTCAAGTCCCTTGCCGGCAAGCATTCGCTGATGGTGGTGGAGCACGACATGGGCTTCGTCGGCAGCATCGCCGACCACGTCAGCGTGCTGCACCAGGGGCATGTACTGGCCGAGGGTTCGCTGGAGGAAGTGCAGGCGAACGAGCAAGTGATCGAGGTTTATCTGGGCCGCTAGTACGACGGCGGATGAAGCGTTCCGCTTCATTCGCCCGACGCCGCAAGCAACCGTAGGGCGCATAACGCGCAGCGTTATCCGCCGCAGCCGAATGCAAAGGAAACACCCATGCTGCAAGTCGACAAACTCCACCAGTATTACGGCGGCAGCCACATCCTCCGTGGCCTGTCGTTCGACGCGAAGATCGGTGAGGTCACCTGCCTGCTCGGCCGCAACGGCGTGGGCAAGACCACCCTGCTGCGCTGCCTGATGGGCCTGGTGCCGGCCAAGGAAGGCAAGGTCAGCTGGGAAGGCAAGCCGATCACCGGTTTCAAGCCACACCAGCGCGTGCACGCCGGCATCGCCTACGTGCCGCAAGGCCGGGAAATCTTTCCGCGCCTGACGGTGGAGGAAAACCTGTTGATGGGCCTGTCACGGTTCAGCGCCAACGAAGCCAGGGCGGTGCCTGAACACATCTACGAACTGTTCCCGGTGCTCAAGGAGATGAAACAGCGCCGCGGTGGTGACCTCTCCGGCGGCCAGCAGCAACAGCTCGCCATCGGCCGCGCACTGGCCAGCAGGCCACGCCTGCTGATCCTCGACGAGCCCACCGAAGGCATCCAGCCGTCGGTGATCAAGGAGATCGGCGCGGTGATCCGCAAGCTCGCCCAACGCGGCGACATGGCCATCCTGCTGGTGGAGCAGTTCTACGATTTCGCCGCCGAACTGGCCGACCAGTACCTGGTGATGTCCCGTGGCGAGATCGTCCAGCAGGGCCGGGGGGCGGATATGGAAGCCGAGGGCGTACGCGGGCTGGTGACTATCTAGGCCGACGGGGTTCGCGAGCAAGCTCGCTCCTACAAAGAGCATGCAGACCCGATCTGTAGGAGCGAGCTTGCTCGCGAACCACACCCACGCCCACGCTGAGACGACCTGTCACTGGCGCATGAGCGCGGCGGATGGCAAGCTGCCAGGCCCCGTACTGGATTTTTCTGGAGTTCGTCATGCCCCTCGTCCTGCGCCCCGCCGTCAATGACGACGCCGGATTCGCCGCAGTCTGCGTGGCAGCCGCCTACGCCCAGTGGATTCCCAAACTCGGCCGCAAGCCCGGTCCGATGCTGGACGACTATCACGCCATCATCGCCGAGGACCGCGTGCTGATCGCCGAGCAGGACGGCGTGCCCGTCGGCCTGCTGGTGATGCGCGAGACCGACGAAGGCTTCCTGCTCGACAACATCGCCGTGCTGCCCGAGTGCGCCGGCCAGGGCATCGGCCGCGTGCTGCTGATCCACGCCGAGGAAACCGCCGCCCAGTTGGGCTTCAGCTCCCTCTACCTGTACACCAACGAGCGCATGGTGGAGAACATCGAGCTCTACGCGAAGAACGGGTACCAGGAGTACGCGCGCAAAGTCGAGAACGGCTTCCGCCGCGTGTACATGCGCAAGCAGCTAGGCTGAGGCGCGGCTCTTGTAGGAGCGAGCGCACCACCATGGTGCGCATTGATCGAGGACGCACCGCAACCGCGCCCGTACCTGACCGATCGGACAATCACCCTGGGCACCCCATACCCCGCGCCGAACGGGCCCTGCGGCACCTTGTGCAGGCGCCACGCACTATCCTGGCGCATCCCGGCACGCTGATTGCTCTGTCCTGAGCATCCTTCGTTTCGAAGCTGCCCATGAACGCACCGGCCATCCTCTTCCATCCTGCCTGGCACGCCGAGCTGGAGCTTGCCTACGCTCGCTTCGGCGATTGCACGCGGCCGGTCACCCGGCGCCACCTCGGGCCGCTGCGGGTGCAGAAGCACCTCTATGCGGAAGGGCCGCAAGTCTGTCAGCACATCGTCGTGCATCCGCCTGGCGGCATCGCTGGCGGCGACACCCTGAGCCTCGACATCCGCGCCGGCAACGACAGCTGGGCGCAGCTCACCAGCCCCGGCGCGGCCAAGTGGTACCGCGCCAACTGCGTGGCGAAACAGCAACTGGACATCCGCGTCGGCCCCGGTGCCACGCTGGAATGGCTGCCGCAGGAAACCATCGTCTACTCCGGCGCGCAGGCCGAACTCACGACCCGTATCGATCTCGAAGCCGACGCCCGATTGTTCTACTGGGACGTGGTCGCCCTCGGCCGCCCAGCCAGTGGCGAGCGCTTCGACGAAGGCCACTTCGCCGCCGCCCTGGACATCCGCCGCGACGGCCAGCGCCTGTGGCACGAGCGCCAGCGCGTGACGGGTAGCGACCGCCTGCTCGATTCGCCCATCGGCCTCGCCGGCCACCCGGTGATGGCGACGCTGATCGCCAGTGGGCAGATCGATGCGGCGCTGCTCGAAGCCTGCCGCGCCGTGCCCTGCCAGGGGCGCGGCAACCTCACCCAACTGCCCGGCCTGGTGGTCGCCCGCTGCCTCGCCCATGAGGCGCTGCACGCCCGCGCCTGGCTCATCGAACTCTGGCGTCGGCTGCGGCCGGCGCTGCTCGGCCGCGAAGCCGTTCTTCCCCGAATCTGGAGCACCTGAGATGGACCTGACGCCCCGCGAAAAAGACAAGCTGCTGATCTTCACCGCCGGCCTGGTCGCCGAACGTCGCCTCGCCCGTGGTGTGAAACTCAACTACCCGGAGGCCGTGGCGCTGATCTCCGCCGCGCTGCTCGAAGGCGCGCGAGATGGCCAGACGGTCGCCGACCTGATGCACTACGGCACCACGCTGCTGAGCCGTGAACAGGTGATGGAAGGCGTGCCGGAAATGATCCCGGAAATCCAGGTGGAAGCCACTTTCCCGGACGGCACCAAGTTGGTCACCGTGCATCAGCCCATCGCCTGATCGCGCGCCATCCAACAAGGGGGCAGCGACAATGGCGGATGAAGCCTTCCGCTTCATTCGCCCTACGTATAGAGGAACCACCATGCTCATCCGCGACGCCAGCCAAGCCGACCTCGGCAGTCTGCGCGACATCTACAACGACGCCGTGCTCAACACCACCGCCATCTGGAACGAGGTCGCCATTGACCTGGAGAACCGCCGCGCCTGGCTGGAACTGCGCGCGCAGCAGGGCTTCCCGGTGCTGGTGGCCGAAGATGGCGGCGAGGTGGTGGGCTACGCCAGCTACGGCCCGTGGCGCGCCTTCGACGGTTTCCGCGAGACGGTCGAGCACTCGGTCTACGTACGCGCCGACCAGCGCGGCAAGGGCCTCGGCCCGATCCTGATGCACGCACTGATCGAGCGCGCCCGCGCCCAGAGCCTGCACGTGATGGTCGCGGCCATCGAAAGCGGCAACGCGGCGTCGATCCGCCTGCACGAGCGCCTGGGCTTCATCACCACCGGGCAGATGCCGCAGGTGGGCCAGAAGTTCGGCCGCTGGCTGGACCTCACCTTCATGCAATTGAACCTCGACTCACGGAGCGTCCCATGATCCCTGGCGAATACGACATCCAGCCCGGCGAGATCGAACTCAACGCCGGCCGCCGCACGCTCGCCCTGACGGTGGCCAACAGCGGCGACCGGCCGATCCAGGTCGGCTCGCACTACCACTTCTTCGAGACCAACGACGCGCTGCTGTTCGACCGCGACGCGGCTCGCGGCATGCGCCTGAATATCCCGGCCGGCACAGCCGTGCGCTTCGAGCCGGGGCAGAGCCGCGAGGTGGAGCTGGTGGAATTGGCGGGCGAGAGAAAGGTTTACGGATTTGCCGGGCGGGTGATGGGCGCGCTCTGAGCTAAATGCCACATAGAGCCCCTCTCCCCCGCCCTCTCCCTGAAGAGAGGGAGAAAGCAGCGCGAGCAGTGAGTCAGCACAGTGCACCGATCAGCCCCCTCTCCCTTCAGGGAGAGGGTTGGGGAGAGGGCAAACCAGCGCAAGGACCGACCAAGGAGCCCCGATGAAGATCAGCAGACAAGCCTACGCCGACATGTTCGGCCCCACCGTCGGCGACCGCGTCCGCCTGGCCGACACCAACCTGTGGGTCGAAGTGGAAAAGGACTTCACCGTCTACGGCGAGGAAGTGAAGTTCGGCGGGGGCAAGGTCATCCGCGACGGCATGGGCCAGGGCCAGCTGTGTGCCGCGCAGGTCGTCGATACCGTGATCACCAACGCGCTGATCATCGACCACTGGGGCATCGTGAAAGCCGACGTCGGCCTCAAGCACGGTCGCATCGCCGCCATCGGCAAGGCCGGCAACCCGGACATCCAGCCCGGCGTCACCATCGCCGTGGGCGCCAGCACCGAAGTGATTGCCGGCGAGGGCATGATCCTCACCGCCGGCGGTATAGACACGCACATCCACTTCATCTGCCCGCAGCAGATCGAAGAGGCGCTGATGAGCGGAGTGACCACCATGATTGGGGGCGGCACCGGGCCGGCCACCGGCACCAACGCCACCACCTGCACCTCCGGCCCCTGGCACATGGCGCGCATGCTCCAGGCCGCCGACGCCTTCCCGATGAACATCGGTTTCACCGGCAAAGGCAACGCCAGCCTGCCGCTGCCACTGGAAGAACAGGTGCGCGCCGGCGCCATCGGCCTGAAGCTGCACGAGGACTGGGGCACCACTCCGGCGGCGATCGATAACTGCCTGTCCGTGGCTGACCGCCTTGACGTGCAGGTGGCGATCCACACCGACACCCTGAACGAGTCCGGCTTCGTCGAAACCACCCTGGCCGCCTTCAAGGGCCGCACCATCCACACCTACCATACCGAGGGCGCCGGCGGCGGCCACGCGCCGGACATCATCAAGGCGTGCGGCTTCGCCAACGTGCTGCCCAGCTCGACCAACCCGACGCGGCCGTTCACCCGCAACACCATCGACGAGCACCTGGACATGCTCATGGTCTGCCATCACCTGGACCCGAGCATCGCCGAGGACGTGGCCTTCGCCGAATCGCGCATCCGCCGCGAGACCATCGCCGCCGAGGACATCCTCCACGACCTCGGCGCCTTCAGCATGATCAGCTCCGACAGCCAGGCCATGGGCCGCGTCGGCGAAGTGATCACGCGCACCTGGCAGACCGCCGACAAGATGAAGCAGCAGCGCGGCGCGCTGGACGGCGACGGCGCGCGCAACGACAACTTCCGCGCCAAGCGCTACATCGCCAAGTACACCATCAACCCGGCGATCACCCATGGCGTGGCCCATGAAGTGGGCAGCATCGAAGTGGGCAAGCTGGCCGACCTGGTGCTCTGGCGCCCGGCGTTCTTCGGCGTGAAGCCGAGCCTGATCCTCAAGGGCGGCGCCATTGCCGCGAGCCTGATGGGCGACGCCAACGCCTCGATCCCGACGCCGCAGCCGGTGCACTACCGGCCGATGTTCGCCAGCTACGCCGGCAGCCGCCACGCTACCTGCCTGACCTTCATCAGCCAGGCCGCGTTCGACCTCGGCGTGCATCACGAACTGGGCCTGCGCAAGAGCATCGGCGTGGTGAAGGGCTGCCGCAGCGTGCAGAAGACCGACCTGATCCACAACGCGTACCTGCCGCACATCGAGGTCGATGCGCAGAACTACCAGGTGCGCGCGGACGGCCAGTTGCTCTGGTGCGAACCGGCGGACGTGCTGCCGATGGCACAGCGGTACTTCCTCTTCTGAGAGAAGCTGCTGTAAGGACAGACTATTCCGAAGACCGACTCCGAAGATTGCGACACATTGCCGGCTTCCGCTATGGCGCAATGATGGCTACCCTGCGGCCCCCTGGGAAAGAGTCCCAGGGGTTTCAATCTCAGGAGAGTCATGTGAAGTTCACCCGTATCGCCGCCACCCTGCTGGCCACCGCCGTTCTCGCCGGCTGCACCGGCACCCCGATGAAGACCCAGAGCTACAGCCCCGACCAGTACACCGTGGTCGGCCACAGCGAAGGCAAGGCCACTGGCATCCTGCTGTTCGGCTTCATCCCGATCCAGCAGAACGACCGCTTCGTCCGCGCGCAGAACGCCGCGGTCAAGACCAAGGGCGGTGATGCGCTGATCAACACCCAGGTGCAGGAAAACTGGTTCTGGGCCTGGGTCCTGACCGGCTACACCACCACCGTTTCCGGTGACGTGGTCAAGCTGAACAAGTAAGGCTCCGCTGTTTTCCCGGACCGGCGCGCCATGCCCGGTCCGGCTTCATCCCTTGCCATAAATCAAGCTTTGCGCCATCCCCCGCCTCACCGCCCGCCGATTGAGATTCGTCTTATTCGGCTACCTGAACGCGCGCTGAACAATGTGCCCACTGATCCGGCAAAGCCTTACGCGGCGGCCGATCTGGCGTGGCGCGACGGCTCGCAGCCATGCCTCCCCAACGCAACTTCCAGTGAAAGCAGGACCCCGATCCGGAGTACTCCGATCCCCCGCCAGGACAGGCTCACACAGGCGCTGGAAATCCGCCCCGCATCGCCACTCGGCGACGGGTGCAAGGAGGTTTGCAATGCGCTTTACCAAGACCCTTCTGGCCACGCACATCGCGCTGGCCATCGCCCTGGCGGGGCAAGTGGGCACAGCCAGTGCCACCTGCACCACCAGCGGTGACGGCAAGACATACACCTGCGACGAGACCCTGTGGTGGGGGCTCGATAGCGCTGTGGAGAGCGTCCACGTCGATACCGGCAACGCACGCGGCAGCATGGGCCCCATGGCAGGCTTCGCCATGTACGGCAACGGCTCGAGCTGGAACCTGAAGGAAGCGACGCTGATGACCGGCACCGTCTCGGGCCTGCTCAGCGGTTACAAGGCCGATGCCATCCAGGCCAACATCGGCACGAACAACATTTCCATCGACAAGCTGACCATCGTCACCAAGGGCTCCTCGGCTGACGGCATCAACGTCACCGAGAATGCCTACAACTCCACGGTGACCATCGGCGACAACGCCAGCATCACGACTTCCGGCATGGGCGTGCGCGCCAATACCTCGAAGAATGGCGGCACCAACCGCATCCTGCTGGGTAAAGGCGCGGTGATCGCTACCACCGGCAGCGGCACCAATGGCAGCGATGGCAATGGCTACGCGGTCTATGCCGGCAACCGGGACAGCGAAGCACTGTTGTACAAGGGTGATGCCGAAGTGCGCATCGACGATGGCAGCACCATCAGCACGACGGGTTCTTCCGCCCACGCCGTGTTCGCCAACCGCGGCGGCGAGATCCACCTGGGCAGCACTGATATCACCACCGGCAGAAACAACGCCTACGGCATCTATGCGCAGACCCTGGAAGACTTCAATGGCATGCGCGGCGGCAAGGTGCATCTGTATGGCGACACCAAGGTCACCGTGATCGACGGTACCCGCGCCATGTCGGCCAACGGCGCGGACTCCAGCATCGTCTCGGAGAATGCTGCGATCTACGTGCTGGACAGCAGCGCCGCACAAGACCTCGCCAACCGCAAAGGCGTGGCCCTCTATGCCGAGAACCAGGGCAAGCTGGACCTGAAGATGGCTGCCGGCTCCTATCTCAATGGCACCACCAGCACCGCCACCGATGGCGTGATCGACCTGGCCATGGACGGTGCTTCCAGCCAGTGGTTCATGACCGGCAACTCCAACCTGACCAACCTCACGCTCACCGATGGCGCCCAACTGGTCTATGACCGTCATGACGAACACGGCGCATACACCTACAAGACCCTGACCGTGGACGGCGACTTCACCGGCGGCGGTCACCTGGTGATGAATACCTACCTGGGCGACGACACGTCCGAGACCGACAAGCTCGCCATCAGCGGCAGCACTTCGGGCGATACGCGCGTCACCGTCAACAACACCGACGGCCCCGGTGCCGAAACCCTGGAAGGCATCCAGATGATCACCGTGGGCGGCACCTCCGCTGGCGAGTTCAAGTCCGACCGGGTCACCGAGGGCGGATACGAGTATGTGCTGCGTCGTGGCGGCAGCTTCGTCGGTTCCACTGGCCGGGACAGCGACTGGTACCTGACGTCCTACAAGCCGACCGAGCCGGAGCCGGAAGATCCCGATCCGGTCGACCCCGGCCCTGAGGATCCGGGCCCTGTCGATCCGGGTCCGGAAGACCCCGGTCCCGTCGATCCAGGCCCCGAAGATCCGGGTCCGGAAGACCCCGGTCCCGTCGATCCGGGCCCCGAAGATCCGGGTCCGGTCGATCCGGGTCCTGAAGAGCCGGGCCCCGTCGATCCAGGTCCTGAAGAGCCAGGTCCGGTTGATCCGGGCCCGACCGACCCGGTGCCGGAAAAACCCGCGCCCAACGACAAGGACCGCGTGCGTCAGCCCGAAGGTGGTAGCTACACCGCCAACATCGCGGCGGCCAACACCATGTTCCTGCATCGCCTGCATGACCGCACCGGCAACCTGACCTACGTCGACCCGGATACCGGCAAGGAAGTGACCTCGATGCTGTGGATGCGCAACGTCGACGGCTCGACCCGCTGGGAAGACAGCACCGGGCAGCTGAAGACCGAGTCCAACCGCTATGTGCTGCAACTGGGCAGCGACCTGTACCGCAAGGAAACCGACAACGGTGACTGGGTATTCGGCGTGATGGCCGGCTACGCCAATGGCAACTCCACCACCAAGTCGCGCATCACCGGCTACCGCTCGCGCGGCGAGATCGATGGCTACAGCCTGGGCGTGTACGGCACCTGGTACGAAAATAAGGAGGACGAAAACGGCGCCTATGTCGACAGCTGGGTTCTCTACAACGAGTTCGACGCCGACGTGAAGGGCGATCAACTGGCCAAGGAAAGCTACGACCTCAAGGGCATCACCGCCTCCATCGAGGCCGGCAAGACCTTCGAAGTGGCCAAGACCGAGAGCGCTACCTACTACGTGCAGCCGCAGGCGCAAGTGGTCTACATGGGCGTGAAGGCTGACAGCCACCGCGAGGCCAACGGCACCAAGGTCACCGGCAAGGGCGACGGCAACGTCATGACCCGTCTGGGCGCCCGCGCCGCCGTGCGCAGCAACCAGGAAGGCGGCTTCGCCAACACCTACGGTGTGGAGCCCTACGTGGAAACCAACTGGATCCACAACTCCAAGGACTTCGGCGCGAAGATGGGCAGCACCAAGTTCGAGATGGACGGCGCCAGTGACATCTTCGAAGTGAAGCTCGGAGCCACCAGCAAGGTGAACAGCCGAGTCAACGTCTGGGGTGAAGTGGGCCACCAGTTCGGCGACAACGGCTACCGCGACCAGGCCGTGACCGTGGGCTTCAAGGTCAACTTCTGATCCTGTCGTGAACCAGGGCCGCCGCACGCAACGTGCGGCGGCCCTTTTTCTCATCCCGCTCCTGTAGGAGCGAGCTTGCTCGCGAACCCCGGCACACGGGATGCGGCCCCTTGGCCACATGCCCTCTTCGCAGGAGGGAGCCAAGCGCGGAACCAGACACATCCAGTGAGGCGGTTCGCGAGCTTGCTCGCTCTTACAGGAGTGAAAACCCTGACGACTCAGTCAATTTTCTTCTGTCAGCCCGGTCGTACACCTCTGCTGCTATGCTCTGATGCTCGAAGAAAAAGGTAGACCTGCGATGACGGCGATGACTTCCCAGACGAACGACCGCCCGGGCATCTCGCCCGCGCTGGCCGCGTTGCGCGCCGCCACCCATGCGCTGCATGCCGACCTCGACAGCCGTTCGCCATTCGGCGGCGTGCTGACCCACGCCGACTACCTTGACCACGCCGCCCGCGTACTCGTCTGGATGCGCCCATTGGAGCAGTCGCTCTGGCCCCTCTGGCCGGATCAGCACGATGCCCGCCTGCGGCGCGGCAAGAGCCAGTGGCTGGAAGCCGACCTGCAGGCTGGCGGCCACCCCCTCGACACACTGCCCGAGTGCCCCGTGGCACCAACGCCAACCTGCCTGGCCGAAGCCTTCGGCATCGCCTACGTCGCCGAAGGCGCGACACTGGGCGGGCGCGTGCTCTACAAACGTCACAAGGCCTCTCTCGAGCCCCTGCCGCTGCACTGGCTGCAAGGCTATGGCGAACACACCGGCGAGCGCTGGACCGCCTTCCAGCGCCAGCTCGCCGAGCAGGTCAGCACGCCCGAGGACATCGCCCGCGCCCAGGCTGCGGCGGTGCGCGCGTTCACCTCCTTCCGCGATTGGGTGCTGGACGCCGCGCCGAAACGGGCGGTCCTGGCATGAGCGAGCAGACTGTCACCCTCGCCAACTGCGAGGACGAACCCATCCATGTGCCCGGCGCGATCCAGCCTCACGGCGCACTGATCGCTCTCGACGAGCAAGGCCGAGTGCTCGGTTTCAGCGACAACCTCGGCACCCTGCTGGGCATCGCCCCGCAGCGGGGCGAGCTGCTGGCGGAGGCCGACGTCGGCCCCGGCGTACTGGCGATGCTCGCCGAGGGACTGAGCGTGGAAGGTCCCTGGGTCAACAGCGTGGAAGCGCGGATCAACCGGCGCTTCTTCGACGTGATCGGCCACAGCCATGACGGCGTGCGCTACCTGGAGTTCGAACGGCGGGCGGCCGGCACCGCGTCCTTCACTACCTTCGCCCTGAATGCCCAGCGCCTGGTCAGCCAGCTACAGCTGCGCAACGACGTCGAGAGCCTGCTCATCAGCGTCACCGAGGAAGTGCGGCGGATGACCGGCTACGACCGCGTCATGGCCTACCGTTTCAACGAGGACGACTCCGGCGAGGTGGTGGCCGAATCCCGCCGCGAGGACCTGGAAAGCTACCTCGGCCAGCGCTATCCGGCGTCGGACATCCCCGCCCAGGCCCGCCGCCTGTACCTGCAGAACCCGGTGCGGCTGATTGGCGATGCGGCCTACCAACCGGTGGCTGTGCACCCGACGCTGAACCCGAGCAGCGGCAAGCCGTTCGACCTGAGCTTCAGCACCCTGCGCAGCGTTTCGCCGATCCACTGCGAGTACCTCGCCAACATGGGCGTGCGCGCCTCGATGAGCATTTCCATCGTGGTCGGCGGGCGGCTGTGGGGACTCTTCTCCTGCCACCACATGAGCCCCAAGGTGGTGCCCTACCCGATCCGCATGTCATTCCAGGTGTTCTCCCAGGTGTGCAGCGCCATGGTCGAGCGCCTGGAACAGGCGCGCACCAGCGAACTGCTGCGCCAGGCCTCCGAACGTCAGCAGGCGCTGCTGCGTCGCACCCGTGACTCCGACGACCTGCTCAGCGCCCTGTCGCGCCCCGGCGCCAGCGTCGCCGACCTGCTGCCGTGCGACGGCGCGGTGGTGATGCTCGGCGGACGCGCCAGCAGCATCGGGGGGGATTTTGAGGCGCTGGCGGTGGCCATGGTCGCCGAACTCCAGCAGCACGACGACCTTGACCTGTTCCACAGCGACCGCCGCCAGGACCTGCCCGACGCCCCACACGACCCGCGTTACTGCGGCGTCATGGCGATTCGTTTCCACCGCCAGGAATCGGGTTGGATCGTCTGGCTACGCCTGGAGCAGGTGCACCGCATCCGCTGGGGCGGCAAGCCGGAGAAAATCGTCAGCACCGGCCCCTCTGGCCCGCGCCTGACGCCGCGCGGTTCGTTCGAGGCCTGGGAGGAAGTGGTGCGCGGGCGCTCCATGCCCTGGACCGGCATCGATCTGAGCATCGCCGACAAGCTGCGCACCGAACTGGTGGAGCTGTGCCTGAACCGCGCCGGCGAGATCGACCGCATGCGCCAGCGCCTGATCGCCGTGCTCGGCCACGACTTGCGCAACCCGCTGCAATCGATCTCCATGGCCGCTGCCATGCTCTCCTCCAGCGATGTGCGAAACGCCGAACTGCGCCAGCACATCACCTATTCCAGCAGTCGCATGGAGCGGCTGATCAGCCAGATTCTGGAGATGAGCCGCTTACAGAGCGGCGCGGGAATGACAGTGAAGCCGGTGGCTGCCGACCTCTCGCGACTGGTGCGCGATATCGTCCAGGAAACCGACGTGGCCTATCCGGGCCTGTCCATCGAAACCGCCATCGAAAGCGGCGTCGAAGCCCAGGTCGACCCGGACCGTTACCTGCAAGTGGTGGCCAACCTGCTGAGCAATGCCCGCCACCATGGCCGCCCCGGCCGCCCGGTGCTGGTGGAGCTGTGCCGGCAGAACGACGTCGCCCGGCTGAGTATCCTCAACGAGGCCGAAGCGCTGGATGAAACGCGCATCGCCAATCTGTTCGAGCCGTTCAAGCAGGACGCCGGCGGCCACGGCCGCAACAAAAGCGGGCTGGGCATAGGCCTGTACATCTCCCAGGCCATCGTCAACGCCCATGGCGGCCGCATCGAAGTGGAACAGGCCGACGGCATCATCACCTTCAATGTGCTGGTGCCACTGCGACCAGCGCCCTGATACCACAAAGCCCTGCAGCAGCGAGCTTGCTCGCGAACCGCCCCGAGCCTCGGTGCCCTGCCAGGGTTCGCGAGCGAGCTCGCTCCTGGAATGCAGAACGGCGCCTCGGGGCGCCGTTTTCATTGGACAAAGAAAGCTCAGCGCAACTGGCTGTCCTTGCTGCCGCGACGGTTGTAGCCGCTGTGCGCGGACTGTTCCTTGTCGTGCTCGGCCTGACAGTTCACGCACAGGCGCACGCCGGGAATGGCCTTGCGGCGCGCATCGGGAATCGGCACATCGCACTCTTCGCAGTGGGTCAGGCTCTCACCTTTGGGCAATTGGCTGCGCGCCCGGGCGATGGCGTCCTCGATGGTGCTGTCGATCTGTTCCTGAACCGCTCCGTCGTTTGCCCAACCACTGGCCATGACGACCTCCCATACCTTGCTCAGTATTTGTACAGATATGACGGTTGAGATCGCGCTTTGCAAGGGCAGCGTCAGGCAGGAAAGCGAAACTTCGGGCGCGTTATATCGGATTTATCTGACATCCACTCCGGAGACGGACCTCGAAAATGTCGGCACTTTCGATAACTCAAGGACCACGTCATGCGCCGCCTCTCCGCGCTGCTGAGCTGCCTGCTGCTTACAACCACCGCTGCAATCGCGCTGGCGGGCGAGCCGGAAACGTTCACCACCGATCCGTTGATGAAGGACATCGAACGCTATCTGCTGCTGTACAGCGCCACCGGCGATGAGCGGTTCCTGACGCGCCTCGATAATCTGGGCACGGCCTTTGCCGACAAGCTCGCCGCCCAGCGCAACGCCACCGCCCTGAAGGACATCTGGACGCTCTATCAGCAGACCCTCGCCAAGGTACGGGATGCCTACAACAAGAAGGGGGTCGACCTGCCCACCGCCGTCCGGCAAACCCGCGAGGTCGCCCAATTGTTCGACAGCTTCCTGGAGGCCGGTGCAGACACATCCTCCAAGCTGCACATCGACCTGCGCGAGCTGGCACTGCTGGAGGCGCGCAAGGCCAATGGCAAGCTGTTGGGCGAGCCGGCCGATGAAGAGTCGCAGCAGATCCTGGCATTGCAGCAAGCCATCCAGTCCCAGCTCGAGGCCATGCCAGCCGGCAACGAGCGAGATGCGCTGCTGATGCGCTGGACCTATCTGCGCAAAGCCGAAGGCCCCACGGGCACCCTGCTCTACCCGTTCAACGCGCAGATCGAATACCTCACACGCCATCTGCCCCAGAGCTGATGTGCCGGGGAACTGCGGCGCGACCTTACTCTTTCACTTCCATGTATTCACGAGCCCAGATCTGGTACTCCTCGGGCAGCGTGTACTTCTTCGCCAGCTCCGAAGCGGTGAGGTCGGAGGCATGCACGCCACGCTGCTCGCGCAGGCAGTCGTAGGTGGCCTTGATCGCGGCGAAGTAGGCGGCGTGACCGTCGACCACGATGCGCACGCCCAGCTCGGCCAGGCGCGCGTCATCGCGCAGCTCGGGATTGCCGTAGGACACCAGCATCAGCGGCACGGACAGGTGGCGGGAGATGGCTTCCAGATGGTCGAAATCACGGATGCCGACCATGCAGATGCCGTCGGCGCCGGCAGCCTGGTAGGCCAGGGTGCGGCGGATCACGTCGTCCACTTCCAGCACTTCGGCGTTGGTGCGGGCGATGATGGCCATTTCCGAATCGATGCGCGCTTCCAGTGCCGCGCGGATCTTGCCGACACCTTCCTCGACCGGGATCAGGTCGGTGGACTTGCGCCCGAATTGCGCCGGCAGCAGGGTGTCCTCGATGGTCAGTGCGGCCACGCCGGCGCGTTCCAGCTCGACGATGGTGCGCATGGTGTTCAGCGCGTTGCCGTAGCCGTGGTCGGCGTCGGCGATCACCGGCAGGCGGGCGACACGGCCGATGCGGGTGGCCTGCTCGGTGAATTCGCTCAGGGTAATCAGCGCGAAATCAGGCGCCGCCAAAACTTGTAGTGAAGCTACAGAACCGCCCAGGATGCCTACTTCGAAACCCAGGTCGCCGGCGATACGCGCCGACATGGGGTCGAACACCGAAGCGGTGTGATAGCAGGCTGAAGAATTCAGTAAGGCGCGGAAATCCTTGCGCAATTCGTGGAAGGAGGCTCTGTGCATGGTGGGATCCAACGGCTAATACGGGGTGGGAGAACGGAAATCAGATAGTGGAAAACTCTTGTAGGAAAACTACAGGAACACAATGTAGCAAAACTACAAGCTACTCCCCAAGCCCTCTTTGCCACCATCGCTTCCCGACGGATACCCTGAATTTCGGCAAACACTCGCGTACACTGCGCGGCCGTTTTTTCTCCGGACACTCGCCCCATGTTCCAGACCACAGCTGCCCGCGCCCTGGGCATCGACTTCGGCACCTCCAACTCCACCGTCGGCTGGTGGCGCCCGGACACCGAACCGCTGATCGCCCTGGAAGACGACAAGATCACCCTGCCCTCGGTGATTTTCTTCAACGTCGAGGAACGCCGTCCGGTGTACGGCCGCCTGGCCCTGCACGAATACCTGGAAGGCTACGAAGGCCGCCTGATGCGCTCGCTGAAAAGCCTGCTGGGCTCCTCGCTGCTGAAAAGCGAGACCACCGTGCTGGGCAGTGCCATGCCCTTCAAGGACCTGCTGGGGCTGTTCATCGGCGAACTGAAGAAGCGCGCCGAAACGGTCGCCGGGCGCGAGTTCGAGTCCGTCGTGCTGGGTCGCCCGGTGTTCTTCGTCGACGACGATCCCAAGGCCGACCAGGAAGCCCAGGACACCCTGGTGGCCGTGGCGCAGAAGCTCGGCTTCAAGGACGTCTCCTTCCAGTACGAACCCCTTGCCGCGGCCTTCGACTACGAGCGCAGCATCCAGCGCGAAGAACTGGTGCTGATCGTCGATATCGGCGGCGGTACCTCGGACTTTTCGCTGGTGCGGCTGTCGCCGGAGCGTCGCGAAGTGGCCGACCGTCAGGGCGACATCCTCGCCACCGGCGGCGTGCACATCGGCGGTACCGACTTCGACAAGCAGCTGAGCATCCAGGGCGTGATGCCGCTGTTCGGCTACGGCAGCAAGATGAAGAGCGACGCTTTCATGCCGACCAGCTACCACCTCAACCTCGCCACCTGGCACACCATCAACGCGGTGTACGCGCAGAAGTCCCAGCTGGCGCTGCAGAACATGCGCTACGACATCGTCGACGCCACCGGCATCGACCGGCTGTTCAAGCTCATCGAGCAGCGCGCCGGCCACTGGCTGGCGATGCAGGTGGAGGCCAGCAAGATCGAGCTATCCGACGCCGAGCGCCGCGACATCGACCTGGCGCGTGTCGAAGCCGGCCTGGTCGCAGAACTCAGCCGCGAACTGTTCGAAGGCGCCATCGGCCCGCTGCTCGAGCGCGTGCGCGGCAGCATCAGCGAGCTGCTCAATAGCGCCGACGTGAACCCGGCGCGGGTCGACACGGTGTTCTTCACCGGCGGCTCCTCCGGTGTGCCGGCGCTGCGCCAGAGCGTGGCAGCCATGTTGCCCAATGCCCGTCACGTGGACGGCGACCGCTTCGGCGGAATCGGCAACGGCCTGGCCATCGAGGCGATGAAGCGCTACGGCTGAGCGGCCGCTCACTGACGGGAATGCCGCCATACGCTAGTGTGGCGGTAATCCCCCTCGCGCCCGGAGCCCGCCATGCGTATCGCCCAACTGACCTGCCTGCTGCTCCTGTCCGCCGCGCTTTCCGCCTGCGGCCTGGGCGAGACCGCCGCCACTGCGGCCACCACCGCCAACCTGCAGGCCAAGCAGGCGCAACAGGCCCAGCAGCAGATGCAGCAGCTCAAGCAGCAGGTCGATGCGGCCAACGCGCAGAACCAGCAGCGCCTGGACGACGCCCTGAAGGACACCCAGTAAACGCCGTACCGCACAGATTTCTTGAACGCCGGATCATCGCCTAGGCTCCAAGTTGAGCGAGTGAGTTGCTCAACCAAGGAGAACACCATGTACAAGCGATCACTGCTGGCGCTGTTCGTACTGGCCTCGGTGGCGGGCTGTGCCTCCACCAAGGTGCAAAACCCGGTCAACTACATCACCTTCCGCGACCAGCCTCTGGTGCGCAATGTCGAGAAGGGGATGAGCCAGGAAGAAGTCCTGAAGATTGGCGGCACCCCGTCTTCCACGCAGAAGCGCCTGATGAAGCCGGGCAGCTGCAACAGCTACATCCTCAGCAAGGATGGGCAGCAACAGCCCTTCTACGTGAGTTTCGACAGCAGCGGCCGGGTTGACGGCTCGGGCTTCATGACCTGCTCCGAGCTCGACCGCCACGAGCGCGACGCCCAGCCGTGACGGACCTCCATTTGTGACGACATTGCCCTCGCCAGCCGGCGGGGGCTTTTTCATTCGGCATGACGCCACAGTCCGGGACACCGGGGATATTCGCGCCGCGCGGTGGCCGTCTATCATCCCAGCAGCCACTTCAGGAGCCGACCATGAAATACCGCATCATCGAACTGCCCGCCTTCGAAGTGGTGGGCATGGACTACCGCGGCAGCGCAGCGGGCGACAGCATCGGCCAGCTTTGGCAACGCTTCCTGCCGCGCGAGGCGGAAGTCGCCGCCAGCGCGAAGGACAAGACCGCCTATGGCGTCTGCACCCAGCTGCCGGGCGGTGAGTTCCACTACATCGCGGGGCTGCCGGTGGACGCCGGCGCCGTCGTGCCCGACGGCATGATGAGCGTCGAGGTGCCCGCGCAGAAGTACGCGGTGTTCACCCATATCGGCCCGGTCGCCGCCATCGCCGACAGCTTCCAGGCCATCTACTCCAGCCTGCTGACCCGCCACGGCCTGGAGCCGAAGAAAGGCGTGGACCTGGAGCGCTACACCGAGCGCTTCCTCGGCCCGGAAGACCCGGCTTCGGAAACCGACCTGTACGTGCCGATCTACTGACACCACCCGCGACCGCATTTTGCTTCCTGTAGGAGCGAGCTTGCTCGCGCCCCCCGGCTGGCATCGAAGCTGAATAGGACGCATAACGCCTCGAGTGTCATGCGTCCTGCTCACCGAGACGATCCGCGTCCGCTTTTTGTAGGAGCGAGCTTGCTCGCGAACAAACTCCGTCGTGAGGCGGTTCGCGAGCAAGCTCGCTCCTACAGGATCACCGCCTTTTATTTGCGCGTGGCCGGCGTGGGCGCCTTCGACGGCTGCTTCATCTGCTGCAGCAGCGCAGCACACTGGTTGTCGTCCTGCTTGCTCGGGGCGATCAGGGCCAGCAGCGCCGCCGCCGGAGCCACCGCCACGCCGAGGGCGACCATGCCCGCGCCCCGCGCCGCCAGCGGCAGCACATGCACGCCGGCTTTCGGGTTCTTGAAGGTGCCTTGTACATAAAGCGGCGAACGCAGGGAGAAGATGCGCACGCCCTTGCTCTGCGGCGTGATGTCCAGGTCCAGCTGCTCGGTGGCGAAGTTGGCGGTGCCGTCCACCGTGATGATCGCGTTCTCGGTATCGAAGGCGAACACCCGTGGCTTGGCCAAACCGTTGGTGATGCCCACGTCAGCGGCGGCGCAGTTGATCTTCACTTCGTCATCGCCGAACAGCTTGTTCACCACGTAGTTGCCCACGTTGAGCCCGGCGATCTCCATCAGGCTGCGGCTGATGCGGCCATCGTTGACCAGCAGCTTCATCTCGCCGTTGGCGCCGGCCAGGATGGTCGCCACCGAGTTGCCGGTGCCAGTAATGGCCGCATCGCCGTTCAGTTCGCCGAAGCTCGACTGCATCGGCGCGAAGCTGGGGAACAGCTCCTTGAGCTTGAAGCTGCGCGCCTGCAGTTGGACCTTGCTCTGCAGCGGCGTCTTGCCGCCGTCCAGGCGGATGTGTGATTCCAGTGTGCCGCCGGCCACGCCGAAGCGCAGCGGCTCCAGGTTCAGCAGGCCGTCGTTGAGCACCAGGTGGGTATAGAGGTCGCTGATCGGCAGCTTGTCGCTGTGCACGATGCGCTTGCCGGTGAACTCGACGTCGGCATCCATGGCGCGCCAGCGATCGGTGCGGAACTCTTCCACCGGCAGCACCTTGTCCGCCGGCTGGCGGGTGCTCTGGCCACGCGCCTGCTTCTGCTTGTTCGAGTCGGCGCCGATCAGCGGCCCGAGGTCGGCCATGCGCAGCTGGTCCGAACGCAGCTTGCCGGAGAGCTTGGGCCGCGGCTGCCGATTGACGAACACCAGGTCGCCATGCAGATCGCTGTCCCCCACCTTGCCGTTGAAGTTTTCATAGTGGAATTGCGCGCCCGCCGAATCGTGCAGCTCGGCCTTCAGGCGGCCATCGGTCTCGTAGGCCGGGGTGTCGGGCAGGGTCACCCCGGTCAGCGGGAAGAGATTGGCCATGCTGGTGCCGGCCAGCTTCAGGCGCAGGTCGAGCGCGCCAAGATTGAGCGGGTCGGTCAGGGTCCCGACAATGCTGGCGCGGGTGCTGCCGGCAGAGACGTCCGCCTGCACCGGGAAGGGCTTGGCCGCGTCCTGCAGGGCAAGCATGCCGCCGACCTTGCCCGAACCATTCAGGGGCAGGCCCTTGTACTGACCCTTGAGCTTCCAGCCGAACACATAGTCCTGGGTTCCGGCCTTGTCGCCGCCAGCCAGCGCCTTGCCCGCCAACTGGCCGAAGGGCACCGGCTTGCCGAGCGGGTCCACCACCAGCTCCAGGCGCGTCTTCAGGCTCTGGTCATCAAGGGTGACGTTGCCCTTGTCGAAGCCGATCTCGCCGATATCCAACTTCCACGGCGACTTCTCCGGCATCGCGTTGGGGTCTTCATCCTTCTTCGGCAGCTCGAAGACCCAGGTCGCGCGGCCGTCCCCCAGACGCAGGAGGTCCGCGCTGGGGCGGGTGAGGACGATCTGCGGGATGTTCACCGTCTGCCAAAGCAGCGGCAACGGGGCAAGGCGAAACTCGACTTTCTCCAGGCTGGCAAAGTTGGGCGACCGCGTCTTGCCGGCCGCCCAGTCGGGGTTGCCCAAGGTGATATCGGCGGCGCTGAAGTGCGGCCACGGCACGTAGGCGCGCCAGCCGCTTTCCGCAGGTTCCGTGCGCCAGAACACCTGCAGGTCGCCGTTGATGGCGAACGGGCGGCCCAGTTCGGCCGAGACCTTCTCGTTGATGGTCGGCTTCACCCGGTTCCAGTCGAAGGTGGCGATGAACACCACCAGCGCGGTGATCACCGCAATGAAACCCGTGAAGCTCCAGAGGCAAATTCTTTTCCCGCGCGTCATACCTGAACTCCCTGCTTGCCGCGTCGGTGGAAGCAGCAACGTCCCCACGCCGCTGCCGGTATCAATGGCCGCCTGAGCATGCCGGGCCGGCATTCTCCCTTGGCCTGTCGTCTTGGACCAGCATAGCGAGGCGATGGCTCCCGCAATCTGTGCAGCAAATGCTCCTGGCGAACCTGCCGGAGAAAAAAACCAAACTTTCCCACCGGCCCATGACTCACAACCTTGTGACCCGAATCGTGCCGCGCGCCACCGCAGCGCCGGCCCGTCACAAGTCCCGCCGTTAAGGAGATAGCTGATGAACCAGGCCCAACTGACCGACGTCCAGACCCTGCGCCAGAGGGCGCGCCAGAACATCGAAGAAGGCGCGGTGACCGAGGGCTACCATGCCGACCGCAAGACCGTGCTGCGCCTGCTCAACGAGTCGCTGGCCACCGAACTGGTCTGCTACCTGCGCTACAAGCGCCACTACTTCATGGCCACCGGCCTGAAGGCCAGCGTGGCCGCTGCCGAATTCCTCGAGCATGCCACCCAGGAACTACAGCACGCCGACCAGCTGGCCGAACGCATCATGCAACTGGGCGGCGAGCCGGACTTCAACCCCGAAGGCCTGTCCCAGCGCTCCCACGCCGAATATGTGGCCGGGGCGAACCTGCGCGAGATGATCACCGAGAACCTGGTCGCCGAGCGCATCGCCATCGACAGCTACCGCGAGATCGTGATCTACCTCGGTAACGACGATCCGACCACGCGCCGCCTGTTCGAAGAGATCCTCGCGCAGGAAGAAGAGCATGCCGACGACATGGCGGACCTGCTTCAGGACCTGAAATAGCCTTTCCCCGCATCCCCCCAATCGCCCGCATCGATGCCCGGCCCGCGCCGGGCATCCTGCTTTTCCCCCTGCCGCTCAGCGAAAAGCCCCGATCCAGAGCCTCTGCAACCCATCGCACTCACAAACACATCGATTTATCAGATACTAACAATGGCGCCGATACTGCCAATCGAAGGCATTGATAGAAGTCAATTTTTAAAGTCAACTTGTTGATTTTAAATAAATAAATCAACAATCATCCATATCGATAGCGACTATCTTCCAGCATCGTTTTTCAATCGATTATCCAGAACAGATACTGAGCCCGTGTCCAACGAACTCCCCACTCTTTCTGGAGCCGCATCATGAAACGCACCCTCGTACTTGGCTTTGCCCTCTCCGTACTTGCTGCCAATGCCGCTTTCGCCGGCTCCCAGCAGGAATCCCCGGTCATCAACGCCAGCCAGACTCAGATCATTGTTCAGGACGGCGCCGAACGCACCCTGGACCAACAGCAGAAGCAACTGGACGCTGCCAAGGCGCGCATCGCCGAAAACGGTTCCAGCCAGTCGGTTGATCGCCTGATCCAGAAAATGAACGTTGCCGAGAATGGCTCCAGCCAGACCGTCGACCGCCTGCACAAGCAACTGGGCGTGGCTGAAAACGGTTCGAGCAAAACCATCGACCGTCTGCACAGCGACATGAGCGTGGCCGAAAACGGTTCGAGCCAATCGGTTGATCGCCTGCACCAGCAGATGAACGTCGCCGAGAACGGCTCCAGCCAGACCGTCGACCGCCTGCACAAGCAACTGGGCGTGGCTGAAAACGGTTCGAGCAAAACCATCGACCGTCTGCACAGCGACATGAGCGTTGCCGAAAACGGTTCGAGCCAATCGGTTGACCGCCTGCACCAGCAGATGAACGTCGCCGAGAACGGCTCCAGCCAGACCGTCGACCGCCTGCACAAGCAACTGGGCGTGGCTGAAAACGGTTCGAGCAAAACCATCGACCGTCTGCACAGCGACATGAGCGTGGCCGAAAACGGTTCCGAGCACACCGTCGACCAACTGCACAGCAACATGGTGGCCGAATCCGGTGGCGATACCGTCTTCAACGCCCACCTGAAGGCGTAACGCTGCACGCAGTACACCGCAAGGTGAGAGAAAAGCCCGGCCCCGCCGGGCTTTCTTATCACTCAGGATCCGCAAAACCCTGCCATCGATAACAGGCCAGCCGTGATTTGTAACGGCGTCTTGCCTGAAACCTCCTGAAACACGCCTGCAAACGCCGCCCTAGAGCGGTTTTCGTCGTTCCATCATTGGCGGCGATAGTTGAAATTAGCCGGCTAAATAATCGACATCACTGATGCTCTGTATTACCCAGCATCGTTTTTAAATCGATTTATCCGAAGGGAAAATAACCCTGTAGCCAAAACATACCGCCCCCCTTTCGGAGCCACTCAACATGAAAACCAAGATCGCCCTCAGCCTTGCACTCACCTCCCTGATGACCGCCAGCGCCGTCTTCGCCGCCCCGGCCATCCTCAACAACGGCCCGCGCAGCACTCATCAACTGCAGCAGCAGAGCGCTGAACCCCGCGTCGCCGAGAACGGCTCCGACCGCACCATCGATCGCCTGCACAAGCAAATGGGCGACGCCCGCGTCGCCGACAACGGTTCCGAACGCACCATCGACCGTCTGCACAAGCAAATGGGCGACGCCCGCGTCGCCGACAACGGTTCCGAACGCACCATCGACCGTCTGCACAAGCAAATGGGCGACGCCCGCGTCGCCGACAACGGTTCCGAACGCACCATCGACCGCCTGCACAAGCAAATGGATGACGTCCGCGTGGCCGAGAACGGCTCCGAGCACACCATCGACAAACTGCACAGCAACATGGTCGCCGAGTCCGGTGGCGACACCGTGTTCGATGCCCACCTGAAGCGTGTTTCCTGATCCAGCGAAATACGCCGCACAGGCGAAAGAAAAGCCCGGCATCTGCCGGGCTTTCTCATTTCCGCGATTCGCTGAGCGCGATCAGCTCTTGTTCTCGGCGCTGTCCGGCTCGCCATCGGAGCGGCCAATGGTCGCCGGCGCTTCCACCACCAGCTCATCCGGCACTTCCTCGACACGCGGGTCCAGCGCTGCGGCCATTGGGCTGACGGTATCGGGCATCGCCACGTGGTGCAGCGGTGCTTCGTCGACACGGTGCACACCGGTGACGCGCTTGGGCTGGACCCAGAAGATCAGGATCAGCGCATAAGCCGACACCAGCATGTAGAACATGCCCGGGCCGAAGTGGCGCATCATCGCGCCGGCGAACAGCGGGCCGATACAGGCACCGACGCCGTAGGTGGTCAGCAGCATCGCCGACAGCGCCACGCGGCGCGATTGCTCGACATGGTCGTTGCCCAGCGCCACGGCCAGCGGGTAGAGCGTGAACAGCAGCATGCCGGTGACGAAACCGTTCACCAGCAGCAGGGTATAGGGCAGCTCGATCAGGCCCCACATCGGCACCGCCGCCAGGCACAGCAGCAAGGCGTTGGCGCGGATCAGCCAACTGCGGTTCACCCGGTCCGACAACCAGCCCAGCGGCCACTGTGCGCAGAAGCCGGCGACGATGCACATGCCGACGAAGAAACTCGCCTGTGATGTGTCCAGGCCATTGCGTGCCGCATACACCGGCGCCAGGCCGTAGAAGGCGCCGACCATCAGACCGGCGACGAAGATGGTGCCCAGCGACTGCGGCACGCGCTTCCAGAAGAAGCCGATCTCCAGCGGCGCCGCCACCAGCTTGGCCGGGTGGACGCGGCGGGTGAGCGCCAGCGGGATCAGGCAGGACGAGAAACAGATGGCGACCAGCAGCAGCGGCTTGTAATCCAGCGCCGGGCTGAGCGCCAGCAGGCCCTGGCCGACCACCAGGCCGGCGTCCACCGCCACCATGTAGCCGGCGAACACCTTGCCGCGCTGGTGCCCTTCGGCCTGCTCGTTGAGCCAGCTCTCGATGACCATGTACTGGTTCATCATCACCGCGCCCATCACGAAGCGCAGGACGATCCACACCTCCAGCTGCGAGACCAGCGCGTGGATCAGCACGATCACCGTCGCCATGCCGGCGCAGGCCACGTAGGAACGGATATGGCCGAAGCCGGCGATCAGCTTGTGGCCGAACTTGCCGCCACACACCAGGCCGAAATAGTAGGCCGCCATCAGGCCGCCGACCCACAGGTCGCTGACGCCTTCCTGGGTGAGGCGCAGGCCCATGTAGGTGGTGAACAGGCCGGAGCCGGCGAGCATCAACAGCGTGGCGGTATAGAGCGCAGGGAACGTGACGAGCGGGCTGAACATGGCGAGTCCGGCAGGCAGAGAGGGATGGGATTGTGGCGGCATCGGCGACCGCCCGGACATCGGACAGCGCAGGTGAGGCAAAGATCACACGCTTTGCCGCGATCCGCATTATGGCCGTCGGCCAGCGCCCCGGCTATCGGACGCGCGCCCGCCGGCAACCGGTGAAACCCTGCGCCCGGCGGCGACTCCAATGCAGTATGTGGCCGGAGAATCATCATGCCGCTCATGGACCTGAAACCCTTCCTGCTCTACTGCACCCTGATCAACTACGCCATCCTGCTGGTCTGGTTCGCCGCCTTTACCCTCGCCCACGACTTCGTCTATCGCTTGCACACCCGCTGGTTCGCCCTGCCGGTGGAGAGATTCGACGGCATTCATTACGGCGGCATGGCGATCTACAAGATCGGCGTGCTGCTGCTCAACCTGGTGCCACTGCTGGCGTTGTGCATGCTTTCCTGAACCGATGCGCCACTGGTGCGACATCATGACCGTCGATCGGAAAGCAACTTGTTGAAATTTATTGGAAATACTCAGGTCGTAGGGTGCGTGCAGTTTTCAGGAGAACACCAACGTGAACCACGCAACCCGCAGCCTGCGAAAGACTCTCGATGCCGTCGCCGCCAACAACGAGGCCACGGCCCTGGAAGTCATGCGGGCGGTCGAACAGGTCCAGGATGACCTGCTCCGACAGAAGCTGCTCAAGTCCATCCACCATCTCAATCAGGACGCCGCCGAGTTGCGCGCCCTGCGTGAGGAGATCGCCTCGCCGATGACCCGCCGTGCCTGATTCGGCTCAGGCGACCGCCGGCTGTGTCGGCCGGCGATGGACCCAGATGCGCTTGAGCACCGTGGCGAACTGCGCCGACAGCCGGCCACTGTTGTAGGTCTGGCCGTAGCGCGCGGCAATCGCCTGTACTTCCTTCGACAGCTGCGCATAGCGGCGCGCCGGCAGGTCCGGATAGAGGTGGTGCTCGATCTGGTGGCTGAGGTTGCCGGTGAGGATGTGGAAGAGCGGGCCGCCTTCCAGATTGCTCGACCCACGCAACTGGCGCAGGTACCAGTGGCCGCGCGTCTCGCCCTGCAGCACCTCGGGCGGGAACACCGCCGCCTTCTCGGTGAAGTGGCCGCAGAAGATCACCGTGAAGGTCCACAGGTTGCGCATCAGATTGGCGATGACGTTACCCAGCAGCACTGCGCCGAAGGCCCCCGTGAACAACCCGAGCAGCGGGAAAACCAGGTAATCCTTCACCCACTGGCGCCCGACCTTGGCGTTGAACTGGCGCAGCAACGGGCGCAGTTCTTCCTTGCTCATCCGCCCCTTCACGTACTTGTCCAGGCGCAGGTGCTGCACCGCCACGGCGTACTGGAACAGCAGCGCCTGTAGGGTCACCCAGATCGGCTGCCAGCGGTAGAACGGCTTCCACTTCTGCTCGGGGAACAGCCGCACCACGCCATAACCAACGTCGTCGTCCATTCCCAGCACGTTGGTGTAGGTGTGGTGCACGTGGTTGTGCGTGTGCCGCCAGAAGTCCGATGGCCCGACGATGTCCCACTCGTAGTTCTGCCCGGAAAACTCCGGATCGTTCATCCAGTCGTACTGGCCATGCATGACGTTATGGCCCAGCTCCATGTTCTCCAGGATCTTGCCCAGCCCGAGCAGAAAGGTGCCCAGCAGCCAGGTGGGCGGGAACCAGCCGGCCATCAGCAACGCGCGCCCGCTCCAGCAGCAGAAGCGCACCACCGCGCGGATGCGGCGGATGTAGCGGGCGTCTTTCTCGCCCAGGTCGTGCAGGGTGCGCTGGCGCAGGGCGTCCAGCTCGGCACCGAAGGCCGCCAGCTCGGCGGCAGTGAGGTCGCGGTCTTCGCGCATGAGAGCTCCTAGAGATCGACGGCCAGGTCGCCCTGGGGCGCGCTGACGCAAATGCGGATGGGCTGGCCCGGTTCGCTGAACAGCTCGCCGCTGCGCAGGTCACGCACACAGCCGCTGACCAGCGTGCAGGTGCAGCTGGTGCAGACGCCCTGGCGGCAACCATGTACGGGGCGCAGGCCGCTGGCTTCAGCCTGCTCCAGCAGGCTACGGCGGCTGTCGCCCTGCACTTGCAGTGCGCTGCGAGCAAAGCGCAGGGTCACTGACTTGGCTGGTTGGTTCTCGTCCCAGGCGGGCGGGCTGAAGCTTTCCACCTGCAAACTTCGGCTGCTCGCACCCAGCACCTGCCGCACGGTTTCGACGAACCCGCCGGGGCCGCAAGCCAGCACGTGACGACCAGCCAGATCAGCAACGTGATCACGCTGCAGGCGCCCGGACAGCTCGCCTTCCCGTGCGGCATCACCACTCAGCGCCCAGCGCAGTTCGAGGTTCGGGTATTGCCGCGCCAGCGCCTCCAGCCCAACGACGAAGGCCTTCTGGCCACGCTCGCGGACGTAATGCAGCAGCGTCACCGGCCCGCTGTAGCCGCGCGCCAGCGCCTCGCGGAGCAGACCGAGCAAGGGCGTCAGGCCACTGCCGGCGGCGAGCAGCAGCACGCCCTGGCCATCGGCTGGCCAGCTCAGGTCGCCGTCCGGCTGGCCCAGTTCCAGCACGTCACCGACGCAGAGTTGCTGCAGCAGGAAGGAAGAAATCCGCCCGCCCGGCTGCAACTTCACGGCGAATTCCAGGCAGCCGTCGGCGGCGACACGGGTCAGGCTGTAGCTGCGGCTATGGCGAATTCCATCGCGCTCGACGAACAGTTGCAGGTGTTGGCCGGGCCGCGCGCCACGCCAGTGCGCATTGGGGCGCAGGCGTAGTTCGAGCATGTCGTCCGCCACCCACTGCCGCGCCTCGACCCGCGCGAATACGCGCTGCAAGGACCAGCCGCTATTGCAGGCGCGCAGCACGGCATCGATGTCCGACTCGCGCAGCCACTGGCCATGCACCAATGCACGCAACGGCGACAAGAGCGGCGATACGAAACGCAGGCCGGCGAAGGGAAACAGGGACATGGTCGAACACCAGACAGTAAACACGTGTTCACTTAAAATCGCATGCACAGGACTTTTCAGTCAACACCTGTTCACTGGACTGATCACGAACTTCCCCAACGCCAGGCGGCATTTGCTAGAGTGCCTGCGCCTTCGCCTTGGATAGCCCAGTCGTATGTCCACTCCCCGCGCCGAACAGAAACAACAGACCCGCCTGGCCCTGATGGATGCCGCGCGCAGCCTGATGGACAGCGGCCGTGGCTTCGGCACCCTGAGCCTGCGCGAAGTGGCGAAAACCGCGGGGATCGTCCCGGCGGGCTTCTACCGGCATTTCGCCGATATGGACCAGCTCGGCCTCGCCCTGGTCGCCGATGTTGACGAGACCTTCCGCGAAACCCTGCGCGTGGTGCGCCACAACGAGTTCGAACTGGGCGGCGTGATCGAGGCGTCAGTACGCATCTTCCTCGATGCCGTGACTGCCAACCGCACCCAGTTCCTTTTCCTCGCCCGCGAGCAGTACGGCGGCTCGCACCCGATCCGCCAGGCCGTGGGCGCTCTGCGCCAGCGCATCACCGACGACCTGGCCGCCGACCTGGCGCTGCTCAACAAGCTGCCGCACCTCACCGCCCAGGACATCGACGTGATCGCCGACCTGGTGGTGAAGACGGTGTTCGCCACCCTGCCCGAGCTGATCGACCCTCCGGCCGACTCGCTGCCCACGCACCTCTCGCCCCAGGCCAAGATCACCCAGCAGCTGCGCTTCATCATGATCGGCGCCAAGCACTGGACCGGGATCGGTTCACGGCCCTGACCCCCGACCGCCCTTCGCCCCTGCACGACCTGTAGGAGCGAGCTTGCTCGCGAACCGCCTCACTGCGGAATTTGTTCGCGAGCAAGTTCGCTCCTACAAAGATCCGCATCGCCCCGCATTGGTGCGCACCGTTTTCGTGCGCACCATCCTTGCCCACGCGCACCATTCCTGATCGCCCGGACAACCCCGCCAGCCCGCGCCAGCGCTGACATGCACCTGCGCTGGCAAGCCCCTTGCTCTAGCACCGTCATTGCTACTGCCGGACGCTGCCATGCTGGTCATCCACCAACGAATCGAACCCCGCGAACACTGTGACGCCGAACTGCGCCTGAACTACGAAGCGCGCAGCAAGAGCCGCTTGCGCTGCTTCACCAGTACCGGTGAAGACGTCGGCCTGTTCCTCGAGCGCGGCCAGTCGCCGCTGGCCGACGGCGAGTGCCTGCTGGCCAACGATGGTCGCGTGGTACGGGTCTGCGCGGCGCCCGAGAAACTGCTGCACGTCACCTGCGCCAATGCCCGCGAGCTGAACCGCGCGGCCTATCACCTGGGCAATCGACACGTCGCCCTGCAAGTCGGCGACGGCTGGCTGCGCCTGCTCGACGACTACGTACTCAAGGCCATGCTCGACCAGCTCGGCGCCACGGTGGAAGCCATCGAAGCGCCGTTCCAGCCCGAGCACGGCGCCTATGGTGGTGGGCATCATCACTCGCACCACGGCGAAGAGCAGTTCAACTACGCGCCGAAGCTGCATCAGTTCGGAGTGCGCCGGTGAACTCGGCGCAACGGGTTAGCACCCTCTCCCCAACCCCGGCTGCGCGCCCCGCTCCGAAGGGAGAGGGAGCCGAACAGCATGCCCTGGCAGATAGTCGCTCGTGACTGAAATCTCGAACCTCTGGGCGCTGCTGCGCCTCGCCAGCCCGCAGTTGCCCATCGGCGGCTACAGCTACTCGCAAGGGCTGGAAAGCGCCATCGACCAGGGCCAGGTGAAGGACGCCGATGGCGCCCGCACCTGGCTCGTCGATCAACTGCATCTCAACCTCGCGCGCTTCGAAGGCCCGCTGCTGGCCGAATTGCTGCGCGCCGCGCAGAGCGCCGACTGGGACGCCCTGGGCGATGCCGCCGAGCGCCATCGCGCCAGCCGCGAAACCCGCGAACTGGGCCTGGAGAACCGGCAGATGGGCTTCTCCCTCGGCCAGTTGCTCGAAGCCCTGCCCGAACTGGACGAACCCGCTCGCCTGTGGCTCGCCGAACAGGCCGAACCCTCCTTCGCCGCCGCCTGGGCGCTGGCCGCCCGCGCCTGGGCGCTTTCCCCGGAACAGGCCCTCGGTGCCTGGCTGTGGAGCTGGCTTGAGAACCAGTTGGCGGTGCTGATGAAGACCCTGCCGCTGGGCCAGTTGGCCGCGCAGAAGCTTACCTCGCAATTGCTTCCCGACCTTGACGCCGCCTGCCGGGCCGCGCTGGAAAACGATCCCCACGGCGGCGCGCCCTTCGGTCTCGCGCTGGCCTGCATGAATCACGAAACCCAATACAGCCGTCTGTTCCGCTCCTAGGAGAACTGCCATGAACTCTCAACCCCTTCGCGTCGGCATCGGCGGCCCGGTGGGCTCCGGCAAGACCGCCCTGACCCTGGCGCTGTGCCGCGCCCTGCGTCAGCGCTACAACATCGCCGTGGTCACCAACGACATCTACACCCAGGAAGACGCGCAGTTCCTGGTGCGCAATGAGGCATTGGAGCCGGAGCGGATCATCGGCGTGGAAACCGGCGGCTGCCCGCACACGGCGATCCGCGAGGACGCCTCGATCAACCTCGAAGCCGTGGATCAGCTCAACCGCCGCTTTCCGGGCCTCGACCTGATCCTGGTGGAGTCCGGTGGCGACAACCTCTCGGCCACCTTCAGCCCCGAGCTGTCGGACCTGACGCTGTACGTGATCGACGTCTCCGCCGGCGACAAGATCCCGCGCAAGGGCGGGCCGGGCATCTGCAAGTCCGACCTGCTGGTGATCAACAAGATCGACCTCGCCCCGCTGGTGGGCGCCTCGCTGGACGTGATGGACCAGGACGCAGCCCGCATGCGCGGCGAAAAGCCGTTCGTGTTCAGCAACCAGAAGACCGGCCAGGGCCTGGCCGAGATCATCGCCTTCATCGAGCGGCAGGGCCTGCTGACCGCAGCCTGAACAGACCCACAGACCAAGGAATGACCATGACCCTGCGTAAAGCCCTCTACAGCCTGGCGCTGTTCCTCACCCCGGCGGTGGCCTTCGCTCATCCGGGCCACGGCGACCACGGCCTGATCGCCGGCATCGCCCACCCCATCACCGGCCTCGACCATCTCCTGGCGATGGTTGCCGTCGGCCTCTGGGCCGCCCAGCAGCAAGGCGCCGCGCGACTGGCGCTGCCCTGCACCTTCGTCGGCACCATGCTGATCGGCGGGCTGCTGGGCTTCGAGGGGTTGGAGATTCCGTTCATGGAGACCGGCATCGCCGCCTCGGTATTGGCGCTGGGCCTGTGCGTGGCGCTGGCGGTGCGTCCGCCGCTGTTCCTGGCGATGGGCGCGACGGCGCTGTTCGCCCTCGCCCACGGGGTGGCGCACGGGCTGGAACTGCCGGACCTGAGCAGCCCGTGGCTGTACGCCGCCGGCTTCGTCGGCGCGACCGCCGCGCTGCATGCGGCGGGTTACGGTCTGGTTCGCGTGCTGCCGCAGGCCGCGGCGCCGCTGGTGCGTTTCGCAGGCCTGGCCTCGGCAGGCGCCGGCGCCTGGCTGCTCGCCGGCTGACCTGCTCTTTGTAGGAGCGAGCTTGCTCGCGAACGGCCTCGCAGCGGGATTGGTTCGCGAGCAAGCTCGCTCCTACAAGATCAAAAGCCCCTCCCCCTCTCCCAGTGGGTGAGACGACCGTTTGGTGCAGGATGAAGCCTCGGTGTCAGCCGGCTCAGACGGCCCCCTCTCCCTCTGGGAGAGGGCTGGGGTGAGGGAGAAATCCCGGCACGCCCCCTGAGTGCGACGGTTACCCGACCATAGATCACCCCTTGCGATGCACCGAGAACCCCGCCCAGGCCTGGCTCACCGGCATGATCTCCAGGGTATTGATGTTGATGTGCGGCGGCTGGTTCATGATCCAGTGGATGGTCTCGGCAATGTCCGCGGACTGGATCGGCTCGGCGCCAGCGTAGGTCTTGTCGTACTTCGCCTGGTCGCCGCCGAAGCGCACCAGGGAGAACTCGCTCTCGCACATGCCCGGCTCGAGG
Source organism: Pseudomonas sp. PVC-3-1 (assembly GCF_057444315.1). Classification (NCBI taxonomy): domain Bacteria; kingdom Pseudomonadati; phylum Pseudomonadota; class Gammaproteobacteria; order Pseudomonadales; family Pseudomonadaceae; genus Pseudomonas; species Pseudomonas sp. PVC-3-1. The sequence goes on along the minus strand of NZ_CM172023.1, from coordinate 1,778,918 downwards.
TTGGTGACGCGCACGCCGGTGCCCTGCAGGTCGCAGCGCAGGTTCAGCGAGAACTGCTCGACGAAGGCCTTGGTCGCGCCATAGACGTGACCGCCCGGATAGGGCCAGTGGCCGGCGACCGAACCCAGGTTGAGGATGCTCGCGCCCGGGCCATGGGCGATCAGGCGCGGCAGCAGCAGGCGGGTGGCGTACATCAGGCCCTTGATGTTGGTGTCCACCATGGTGTCCCAGTCATCCAGCTCGCACTCCTGCGCAGGGTCTGTGCCCAGGGCGAGGCCGGCGTTGTTGATCAGGCCACGCAGCTTGGCGAACTTCTCCGGCAGGCTGTCCACGGCGGCGGTCATCGCGGCACGGTCACGCACGTCGAGCACCAGCGGCAGCACGTCGGTCTCGGCGGACAGTTCCTGGGCCAGCGCGTTCAGGCGCTCCTCGCGGCGGCCGGTGATCACCAGCGACCAGCCATCACGGGCGAAGCGCCGTGCACAGGCTTCGCCGAAGCCGGAGGTGGCGCCGGTAATGAACAGGGTGGGAGTGGTCATCACTGAAATCCTCTTTGCTGGCGCCGCCGTCACCGGTGCATGCCGGAGATTCGTGCGGTGCGCGTTCTTGTCGGTCGGCCGAGCATAACAGCCCGGGCCTGCCGCGTTGCGTTACAGCCGTGCTGGATAAAACCCGAACAGCCGCTTGAGAGCCCCATGGCTAAAGGCCCGCCGAGATCTGCACCCACCTTGTCCACAGGCTGCTCCACGGTTTCTGTGGGCAAGCGGAATGGCGTTTTCCGCTGGACGATTTTCGAGCGCTTGCCTGCAAGCCGCGCCGCCGCTGCGCTGGAGAAGTTCTTCCCAAGGTTATCCACAAGTCTTTCAACGGCAGACGGGGACAATTGTCAGCTTCCCGGAACTTTTCCGCGAAGCCGTACCTGTCCATCCATACAGGGGTTGCAGGGCAATCGAACAGAAATCGAGCGGCTTTGGCGGCGCCTGTGGCGACGCGGGCTCGCAAGGTTCTCCCAGACGTTATCCACAGCCCCGCCCACAGAATTTCGGGACAACTTCACAGGACCAGCAGACGCGCCGCGATCAGGTCTTCCAGTGCATAACCGACGGACTTGAACAGGGTGATCTCGCTGTCATCCTTGCGTGCACCGCGCCCCTGCAGGAGGTCGGCCAACTGGCAGCCAATGGCGCTCTCATCGATCACGCCTTCGCCCAGGGGAATCAGCAGATCGCCCGCTTCCTCCCGCGCACCTTCGCAGGTATCGACGACGATACGCGCACGGCGCACGGCTTCGCTGTCGGTCTCGCGCATGCTCGGAAGAAAGGCGCCGACCAGATCGAGGTGGCAACCCGAACGCAGCCATGCGCCGAGCACGATTGGCTCGCGGGAGGTGGTGACGCAACTGATGCAATCCGCTGCCGCCACGCCACCTCGCAGATCGACACAGGCGTGGGCGGGATAGCCCTCGTCCTGCAGCTGCTTCACCAGGGCGTTCACCTTGTCTTCCTGGCGCCCCCAGAGGGCAATGTCCTCGTACTCGCGCACCGAGCAATGGGCGCGGACCATATGCGGCGCCAGGGTGCCACTGCCAACGACCAACAGCCGTCGCGCATCGCGCCGCACCAGGTAATCGGCGGCCAGTGCGGAGGTGCAGGCGGTACGCCGCGCAGTCATTTCCGAAGCTTCGAGCATCGCCAGGGGGTGGCCGGTCTGCCCGTCGAACAGGCAGAACAAGGCGGCCACCGCCGGCAGGTTCTTCGCGCTGTTATTGGGGAATACGGTGACCAGTTTCACGCCGATGTCCTGCCCCGGCCGCCACACCGGCATGGTCAGCAGCGAGGCGTTTTCGGGGAGTTCGTGGCAACCGCGCACCGGCGCTTCGCAGGCTCCGGCCAGGCCGATGCGCAAGGCTTCGATCAGTTGGGGATAACCCAGGCGCTGGGCGACGTCGGCGTTGGTGAGGAAGCGGAGGTCTTGCATGGAAACCCCTCTACAAAGCGGCGAAGAACCTGTAGGAGCGAGCTTGCTCGCGAACAAGCCCCGCTGCGGAGATGTTCGCGAGCAAGCTCGCTCCTACGAAAGGCGACGGTGTCAGTGCCCACCCAGATACGCGTTGCGAACCTCCTGGTTACCCAGCAATTCCGCGCCCGTGCCGCTCAGGCGGATTTCACCGTTGACCATCACGTAGCCACGGTCCGACAGCTTCAGCGCATGGTTGGCGTTCTGCTCCACGAGGAACAGCGTCATTCCGCTCTGCGCCAGCTCGCGCAGGGTCTGGAATATCTGCTTGACCACGATGGGCGCCAGGCCCAGCGAGGGTTCGTCGAGCAGCAGCAGCTTGGGCCGGCTCATCAGCGCGCGGGCGATGGCGAGCATCTGCTGCTCACCGCCGGACATGGTCATGGCGCGCTGGTTGCGCCGCTCCTTCAGGCGCGGGAAGAGATCGAACATGCGCTGCATGTCTTCCTGAGCGTGGTCCATGCCGATGGGGATGGTACCCATCAGCAGGTTCTCCTCCACCGTCATGTCGGGGAACACCCGGCGCCCTTCCGGCGACTGCGCAATGCCGTTGGAGGCCACGTAGTGCGCGGACTTGTGGCGGATATCCTGGCCCTTGTAGAGGATCGCGCCGCCGGCCGCACGGGGCTGGCCGAAGATCGACATCAGCAGCGTCGACTTGCCCGCGCCGTTGGCGCCGATCAGCGCCACGGTCTCCCCTTCGTTGACGGTCAGCGAGACTTTCTTCAGCGCCTGGATCGGCCCGTAGAACACATCGACCTCACGGAATTCCAACATCGGCGCCGTCATGCCAGCTCCTCTTCGTCTGCGCCGAGATAGGCGGCAATGACCTTGTCGTTGTGGCGAATCTCCTCCGGGCCGCCACGGGCGATGACCACGCCGTGGTCGAGCACGATGATGTGGTCGGAGATGTTCATCACCATGCCCATGTCGTGCTCGATCAGCAGCACGGTGATGCCGTGGTGGTCACGCAGGTAGCGAACGATGCGCGCCAGGGCCTGGGTTTCAGCGGGGTTGAGGCCAGCAGCCGGTTCGTCGAGGCAGATCAACTCGGGCCGCGTGCACATGGCGCGGGCGATCTCCAGGCGACGCTGCTGCCCGTAGGACATCTCGCCTGCCAGGCGGTTGGCGCAATCCACCAGGTCCACCACTTCCAGCCAGTAGAAGGCGTGGTCCAGCGCTTCGCTTTCCGCGCGGCGGTAGCCGGGGGTATTGAGTATGCCGGCGATGAGGTTGCGGTTGACGAACATGTGCTGGGCCACCAGCAGGTTCTCCACCACCGACATCTCGCGGAACAGCCGGATATTCTGGAAGGTGCGTGCCAAGCCGGCGCGGTTCACCAGGTGGGTGCCGCCGAACATCTTGTAGAAAACGCGGTTGCCGAACTGCGCCGGGTTGACGAAGTCGCCAGCCTGGAACGGCTGGCCGAGCACCTTGATGACATCCGTGGTGCCGCCCTGGGTGTTGAGCAGGATGTTGCCGCCAGTGGCCTTGTAGAAGCCGGTGAGGCAGTTGAACACCGTGGTCTTGCCAGCGCCGTTGGGGCCGATCAGCGCAGTGATGGAGCCACGCTCCACGTCGAGGTTGACGTCGTTGAGCGCCTTGATGCCGCCGAAATGCATCATCAGGTGCTCGACGCTGAGGATCTTGTCACCGCTCATGGCGCCACCCCCTTGCGTACGGCAAAGCCGCTACGGCTGATGCGGATCAGCCCGCGCGGACGCCAGATCATCATCAGCACCATGAGGATGCCGAACAGCAGCACGCGGTAGTCGGCGAAGCTGCGCAGCAGTTCCGGCGCGACAGTGAGGACGAAGGCAGCGATCACCACGCCGACCGTCGACCCCATGCCGCCCAGCACCACGATGGCGAGGATCAGCGCCGACTCGAAGAAGGTGAAGGACGACGGGTTGACGAAGCCCTGGTAGCTGGCGAAGAACACGCCGGCCAGACCTGCGGTGGAGGCACCGAGCATGAACGCCGAGAGTTTCACCAGCACGTGGTTCAGGCCCATGGCGCGGCAGGCGATCTCGTCCTCGCGCAGGGCCTCCCAGGCGCGACCGACCGGCATGCGGGTCAGGCGGTGCTTGATGTAGAGCACCAGTAGCACCACCAGGAAGAGCACCACGTAGATGAACAGGAACTTGAAGTTCTGGTTGTAATCGATGCCGAGGAACTCGTGGATAGGCGTGCCGCCCTCCTTCGCCCGGCGACCGAACTCGAGGCCGAAGAAAGTCGGCGACGGCACCGGCATGCCGTTCGGGCCACCGGTGAAGGACAGCCAGTTGTTGAGGATCAGGCGGATGATCTCGCCGAAGCCCAGGGTCACGATGGCCAGGTAGTCCCCGTGCATCCTCAGCACGGGGAAGCCCAATAACGCTCCCGCCAGCGCGGCGACGATGGCCGCCAGCGGCAGCACCGTCCAGAAGCCCAGGCCAAGGTACTGGTAGCCCAGCGCGAGGCCGTAGGCGCCGATGGCGTAGAAGGCCACGTAGCCCAGATCGAGCAACCCGGCGAGGCCGACCACGATGTTCAGGCCCAGGCCCAGCAGCACGTAGATCAGCCCGAGGATGATCACGGTGAGCAGGTACTTGCTGGCGAAGAACGGGAAGATCACCGCGGCGAGGATCACCAGCGGGACTATCCAGCGCAGGCGCGTCTTGTAGCCCGGCGGCAGGACGCTGATGCCCGAGTCGGAGCTTTCGAAGCGATCCATGATGCGCAGGCCGGCGGGCGTCTGCAGGAACAGGCTGAGCAGCAGGCGGCCGAGCATCACCGCGCCGATCATCCAGGCCAGGCGGACCGGTTCGACCTTGAAGCTGTAGCCATCGAGCACGATGCCGACGATGGGGCCGAACACGATCAGGGCGATCAGACCGGCGAGGACGGTGTCGACGAGGCTCTTCCGGATATCGATGCGCGCTGCTTTCGGCGCGGCAGAGGTCTGGGTAACGGACGTCATGCTTACACCTTCGATACCTGGGGACGACCCAGGAGCCCTTGCGGTCGGAAGATCAGGATGGTCACCAGCAGGCCGAAGGCGAACACGTCCTTGAAGTCGGTGTTCACCATGCCGGAGAACTGCGCCTCGGCCACGCCCAGGATCAGCCCGCCAAGCATGGCGCCGGGCAGCGAGCCGATGCCGCCGAGCACCGCGGCGGTGAATGCCTTGATGCCGATGATGAAGCCGGCGTAGAAGTCGAAGGTGCCGTAGTTCATGGTGATCAGCACGCCGGCCAGCGCGGCCATGGCGGCGCCGATGACGAACACGTAGGAGATCACCCGGTCGGTGTTGATCCCCAGGATCGAGGCCATCTTGCGGTCCTGCTGGGTGGCGCGGCACATGCGCCCCAGCTTGGTGTACTGGATCACGTAGGTCAGCACGCCCATGCCGACGAAGGCGGCGATGAGGATGAACACCTTGGTGTAGGTCAGTTGTACGAAGCCTTCGCCGATGTGGAACTTGAAGGCGCCGTCGAGCAGGGTCGGCACGCCTTGCTGGCGCGGGCCCTGGGCTAACTGCACGTAGTTCTGCAGGATCAGCGACATGCCGATGGCGGAGATCAGCGGAGCCAGGCGCGTGGAGTTGCGCAGCGGCTTGTAGGCGATCCGCTCGATCACCCAGCCGTACACGCCGGTGACGAAGATGGTGAAGACCAGCGTGCCGAGGATCAGCAGCGGGAACGACTGCAGGCCGAAGAAGGCCAGCAGGGCCAGGCCCACCGCGGAGAGATAGGCAGAGATCATGTACACCTCGCCGTGGGCGAAGTTGATCATGCCGATGATGCCGTAGACCATCGTATAGCCGATGGCGATCAGACCGTAGACCGACCCCAGGGTCAGCCCGTTGATCATTTGCTGAAGAAAGATACCGTCCACGATTGGGTACTCGCGCAAGCAGGGCAGGAAAGGCTGACGGCTCGCGCAATCACCGGCTTGTGACCAGCTGCGCGCGTACCGCCGACCTGCGGGGAAGCCGGCGCCGCGGGTAGCGGCGCCGGCCGGTCAGGCGGGCTTACTTCTTCATCGCGTCGAGCTGGTGGTACTTGCCCTTGTCATCCCACTCGTAGACCACGTAGTCGGAGACTTTCAGGTCGCCCTTCTTGTCCCATTCCTTCTGGCCCATGACGGTGGCGACCGGGTGCGACTTCAGCCACTCGCTGGCCTTGGCCGGGTCGGTCTTGCCCGCGCCATTGAAGGCAGCGGCCAGGGCCTGTACCGAGGAGTAGGCGTAGAGGGTGTAGCCCTCAGGCTCGAAGCCGTTGGCGCGGAATTTCTCCACCACGGCCTTGCCGTCCGGGATCAGGCGCGGGTCGGCGCCGAAGGTCATCAGCACGCCCTTGACGTATTGCGGGCCGCCAGCGGTGGTGACCAGTTCGTCGGTGACGATGCCGTCATCGGACATGAACTTGGCGGTCAGGCCCTGCTCGCGCATCTGACGGACCAGCGGGCCGGCTTCCGGGTGCAGGCCGCCGAAGTAGACGACCTCTGCGCCCGAAGCGCGGATCTTGGTGACCAGGGCGTTGAAGTCCTTCTCGCCGCGGGTCAGGCCTTCGTACAGCACTTCCTTCACGCCGCGCTTGTTCAGCTGCGCCTTGGTGGCGTCCGCCAGGCCCTGGCCGTAGGTGTCCTTGTCATGGATCACCGCGACCTTCTTGGCCTTCAGCACGTCGACGATGTAATCGCCGGCGACCACGCCTTGCTGGTCGTCACGGCCGCACATGCGGAACATGCCGGAGAGACCGCGCTCGGTGACCTGCGGGTTGGTGGAACCGGGGGTGATGGCGATGACGCCGGCCTCGTCGTAGACCTCCGAGGCGGGGATGGTGGAGGAGGAGCAGAAGTGGCCGACCACGGCGACCGCCTTGTCCTGGTCGACCAGGCGGTTGGCCACGGCCACGGCCTGTTTCGGCTCGCAGGCGTCGTCCGCCTTCACCAGCTTGATCTTCTCGCCATTGATACCGCCAGCGGCGTTGATGTCTTCCGCGGCCTGGCTAGCCCCACGCCAGTACTGTTCCCCGAACGAGGCGTTCGCCCCGGTATGCGGACCTGCGACCCCGATAACGACATCGGCCTGTACTACGGAAGACACACCCAGTGCGGTGGTTACCGCCAGAGCCAGAAAGCCTTTTCTGAAAATCTTCTGCGACATGGAGTTTTGCTCCTGAGGGTTTTTGTAATGGCGCGTTGTGTTTCTTGTTGGCGATTTCTCGTTTAAGCGATTCAGCGAGATATCGACAGCAAGCGGCGTGCCATTCGTTTTTGTTATTAACCAAGTCCTACAGCGAAAACAGCGCAAGCTGGCAGACATCAAGCGCTAGACACGTGCAACCCATTGAAAGAAAAAGGTGCAACCGAACAGGCAGCAGGGTGCAACCAACCTTCCCGTGAGCTGGCTTTTTCCAGCCACCACAGGCGCAACCCCAACCGTAACCGTCGCTGTCACCGAACTGCACATCCGCGGTGCAGACCCGTCGGGGTAACGCACCATAAGAGGCTAGACCAAAGTGCAGCGAGCGTTGGTGGGTCAAACCGGGGCGGCGCGCGCCCCACTTTGAACCGTCTCAGATCACCACCCGCAGGCACTGCCCGGCGTGGTAGAGGGAGAAGCCGGCTTCGTACAGACAGCTGCGCAGGCCAACCGCGGAGATTTCCTCCATAGGCCGCAGCGGCATCGGCAAGGCGCTGGCGTCACCGTCCAACAGGAAGTCGGCGAAGGCCTTGCCCACCACCGTGCCGGTGGTGACGCCACGACCGTTGTAGCCGCTCATGGCGACCAGCCCCGGCGCCGGCTCGAACAGGCGCATGAGGTGGTCGGGGGTGAAGTCGATGCAGCCGGTCCAGGTGAACTCCCAGTCCACCTTGCCCAGCTTCGGGAAGTAGTGCTGCTGGATGCGGTCCGCCCAGCTTTTCAGGAACCACGCCGGCTTGCCGGTGCCCTTGCCGAGGCTGCCGAGCAGCAGGCGGCCGTCGGCGTCACGGCGGATGCTGCTGAGCACCTGGCGGGTATCCCAGGAGCCCTGCCCGCCCGGCAGGATGCGCGCAGCTTCCGCGCCCTCCAGCGAGCGCGAGGCGACCTGGTAGTAGTAGCCGGGGAAGAAGGTACGGCGCAGCTGCGTCCACTCACCCTCGGTGTAAGCGCTGGAGGCGATCACCACCTTGTCGGCTGTGACCACGCCACCGGCGGTGATCACGTTCCACGCGCTGCCGACGCGCACCAGGCCAACCACCGGGGAATGGTGATACAGCTCGCCACCCAGACCGACCACCGCGCGGGCGAGGCCGCTGACGTAGGCCATGGGGTTGAGCGTACCGGCGCGGCGGTCCAGCAGCGCGCCGGCGATCTTGTCAGTGCCGCAGGCTTGTTCACAGTCGGCGCCGGTGAGCAACTCAACAGGAGCGCCGCGGCGCCCCCATTGTTCGCAGCGGCTGCGCAGGTCGGCCAGGCCACGGGCGTTGTGCGCCATGTGCAGCGTGCCTTCGCGGCGCGCCTGGCAATCGATGGCGTACTTGTCGATCAGGGAGAAGACCAGCGAGGGCGCGTTGCCGAGCATGCGGTTGACCCGCTGACCGATCTCCGCCCCCATGCCCGCTTCGATCTCGTCCGGGGGAATCCACAGGCCGGCGTTGACCAGCCCGACGTTACGCCCCGAGCCACCATGCCCGGTGGTGTGGGCTTCCAGAACGCAGACCTTCTGGTCCCGTTCCAGCAGATGCAGCGCGGCGGACAGGCCGGTGAAGCCCGCGCCGATGACACACACATCGACCTTGCGATCCCCGCGCAGCTCCGGAGCTTCCGGGCGGTCGGGCGTCAGGTACTCCCACAAACACTCTTGGCGAAGCGACATCCAGCGATCCTTCTACGCGAACCTTGTGAATGACTCGGTACTTCAGGCCCGTTCGTGGGCCGGGGTGGCTGTAGGAGCGAGCTTGCTCGCGAACCGCATCGCGCCGAAGTCCAGCCGGACTCCGTTCGCGAGCAAGCTCGCTCCTACAGGGGCCCATGGCCCCGGTGCGATCAGTCGAAGACTATGCCCTGGGCCAGCGGCAGTTCCCGCGAGTAGTTCACGGTGTTGGTCTGCCGGCGCATGTAGCCCTTCCAGGCGTCGGAGCCAGATTCGCGGCCGCCGCCGGTTTCCTTCTCGCCGCCGAAGGCCCCGCCGATCTCCGCGCCGCTCGGACCGATGTTGACGTTGGCGATGCCGCAGTCGCTGCCCACCGCCGAGACGAAGGCCTCGGCCTCGCGCAGGTCGGTGGTGAAGATGCAGGACGACAGGCCTTGCGGCACGCCGTTGTTCAGCGCTACCGCATCGTTGAAGTCCTTGTAGGGCACCACGTAGAGGATCGGCGCGAAGGTTTCGCTGCGCACCACGTCACTCTGCTCGGGCATCTCGACGATGGCCGGCGACACGTAATAGGCCTCGGGGAATTGCTCAGCCAACTGGCGCTCGCCGCCGAACACCACACCGCCCTCGCCGCGCGCCTGCTCCAGCGCGCCCTGCATGGCCAGGAAGCTGCGCTCGTCGATCAGCGGACCGATCAGGTTGCCTTCCAGCGGATGACCGATGCGCACCTTGGCATAGGCCGTCTTCAAGCGGCTGACGAACTCGTCCTTCACCGACTCGTGGGCAATCAGCCGGCGCAGCGTGGTACAGCGCTGCCCGGCGGTGCCGACGGCGCTGAACAGCACGGCGCGCACGGCCATGTCGAGGTCGGCGCTGGGCGCGAGGATCATCGCGTTGTTGCCGCCCAGTTCGAGGATGCTGCGGCCGAAGCGAGCCGCTACGCGCGGGCCGACTTCACGACCCATGCGGGTGCTGCCGGTGGCGCTGACCAGGGCGACACGGACGTCGTCCACCAGCGCTTCGCCGGCGCTGCGATCGCCAATCACCACCTGGCTCAGGTATTCCGGCGCATCGCCAAACTTCTTCAGTGCACGCTCGAACAACGCCTGGCAGGCCAGCGCGGTGAGCGGGGTTTTATCCGACGGCTTCCACACCACCGAGTTGCCGCACACCAGCGCCAGCGCGGTGTTCCAGGACCACACCGCGACCGGGAAGTTGAACGCGCTGATCACCCCGACCACGCCCAGCGGGTGCCAGCTCTCGCGCATGTGGTGGCCGGGGCGCTCGGAGGCGATGGTCAGGCCGTAGAGCTGGCGCGACAGGCCGACGGCGAAGTCGCAGATGTCGATCATCTCCTGCACTTCGCCCTGACCTTCCTGGGTGATCTTGCCGGCCTCCCAGGACACCAGCTCGCCCAGCGCCGCCTTGCTCGCCCGCAGCTCCTCGCCGAACAGCCGCACCAGCTCGCCACGGCGCGGCGCCGGCACCTTGCGCCAGGCGTCGAAGGCATGGGCGGCGCGACCGATCTTCTGTTCTACCTCGGCGGCGCTTTCCAGGCGCACCGCGCCCAGGCGGCTGCCGTCGATGGGAGAGTGGATGACCTGATCGCCACCGGTGGCCAGGCGAGAATCGACGCCGAGGGATTCGAGCAGTGCGGAAATCATGCGGACTCCTGTTTGTTTCGGATGACCTTATGGAATGCCGGAAGTAATAACTGGCTTGCCTGGGCACAACAAACAACGTTTCCTATGCACATCATTCCGTAAATTCATGAACTGCCCGCCATGCTGAGCAAACGCCACCTGCCGTCCATGACCGCCCTGCAATGCTTCGAAGCGGTGGCACGGCACCTGAGTTTTACCCGCGCTTCCGAAGAGCTGAACCTGACCCAGAGCGCAGTCAGCAAGCAGGTCGCTCAATTGGAGGAAATGCTCCAGCACCTGCTGTTTCGCCGCGTGCGTCGCCGCCTGCAACTCACCCCGGCAGGCGACCTGTACCTGGTGGAAGTGCGCAAGATCCTTACGCAGGTAGAGATATCCACCCATTACCTGCTGTCCTATGGCGGCGAAACCGAAGTGCTGCGCGTGGCGACACCGCCGACCTTTGGCGCGCGCTGGCTGATCCCGCGGCTGAACGGCTGGCGCCATCGCCACTCGAACATCCACCTGGACCTGCGCCAGGAGCTGGAGCCCGGCGACCTGTTGCAGTCGCGTTGCGATATCGCCTTCTTCTTCGGTGCCGCCACCCTGCCCGGCGCGGAGTGCGTGGCGCTGTTCGGCGAAGAAATGGTGCCGGTGTGCTCTCCGGCGATCCTGCCGGCGCAGCCGCTGACCGACCCGACGCAGCTGGCAGACCTGGTCCTGCTGCAGAACGCCACGCGTCAGGAAGCCTGGCACGAGTGGTTCTTGAGCCTCGGCCAGCACAGCGAGCACAGCTACCACGGACCGCGCTTCGACACCTTCTACATGTGCATCCGCGCCGCCCAGGCCGGCTGCGGCGTGGCGCTGCTGCCGCGCTTCCTGGTGGAAGAGGAGCTGAGCGAGGGCAAGCTGGTGATCGCCTGGGAGCACGGGCTGCAGAGCCGCAACGGGTACTACCTGGCGTACCCCGAGCATGCGGCGGCGGTGCCCAAGGTCAGGGCGTTTGTGGAGTGGATCGGGGAGCGGATGGAGGGATGATTTCTGTGCGGTCGGGGGCGCCCTCTCCCTAACCCTCTCCCTGAAGGGAGAGGGGACTCTCCGTGCGTTCGGATCGTCCAGAGCTCGCCGGCTGACTTCCCGCTATCCGCGCAAGCCGAACGGCTCCCTCTCCCTTCAGGGAGAGGGCTGGGGAGAGGGAACGCCCAACTCCGCACTCCCCCGAGAACACCTACACCAACAAACTCCGATCAAACACAAACGCCCCCGCTCCCTGCGGCGTAAAGCGCAGGACATGCTGCGGCCGCCCCATCGGCGGCTGGTGGCGCTCACCGGTATCTTCCACCCAGCCCGCTGCCTTCATCCGCTCCAGCCTTCCGCGCAGGCTGGAATGCTGGATTTCCTCGCCGATGGATAACTCGAACGCCTTCAGCGCCTCTGCCACGGTGAAACGTTCTGGCAGCAGGTGCAGCGGCAACGCGCTGTACACCGACTTGCCCGCCAAGCGCTCACAAGCCTGCTGCACCAGATGGGCATGGTCGAAAGGCAAGGCCAGGCGCTCGCCGCGCACGGCGTCGAGCGGCACGAAGTCGAGATCGTCGGCGGCCAGTTCGGTATCCGGCGCCACCAGCACGAGATAGAACACACTCAGCGACCAGCCACGCGGGTCGCGCACCGCATTGCCCACCGTCGCCACCTGCTCCATGTAGGCCGGCTGTACCCGCGCCTTCTCGCGCAGCGCGCGCAGGGCAGCATCGTCCAGGCCATGATCGGCGCAGCGGCCATTGATCAGCACGCCGGGCAGCGCCCACTGGCCCTCGTACGGCGCCTGGGCGCGGCGGATCAGCAGCAACTCCAACCCGCGCTCGGGGTTCAGGCGCAGCGCCACGATATCCACGGTGGCCAGCACTTCAGCGCTACTCATCGATGCTCCTCGAATGCTCCCTCGTTGGAAGAAGTCCTGTGACTTATTTCACCATGTACAGAAAGCACCTTCCACCTCCGAGCATTTTTCATCTTTCTGCTTGACGACTTATTTCACGTCGTGAATTATGTAGCCACGACAGACCACCCACGGTCAAGCGGAGGCTTCCATGAACCTGATCGCCAGCTTCGATGTAGACGCCCAGAAAGGCTTCACACCGCTCTGCCCCAATGAACTGCCGGTACCCGGCGGTGACGCCATCGGCGGCGCCCTCAACCTCATGGCCGAGCGCGCCAGCCTGCGCCTGGGCAGCAAGGACGCCCACAGCCCGCAAGCGCCCTGGGTGGTCAGCGCACCGGCAGAGATGCTGCAACCGCTCAGCCTGCCCAATGCCGACCTCACCTGGGTCAGCCACTGCGTGCCGGGCACGCCGGGCTTCGAACTGCTGGACGAACTGCCACAACCGATGGACTACGACTTCTTCATCTGGAAGGGCGTGGAGCCGGACCTGCATCCGTACGGCGCCTGCTTCCATGACCTGGCGGAACGGCGCAGCACCGGGGTGATCGAATACCTGCGGCAGAATGCGGTCAGCCACGTGCTGGTGGGCGGCCTGGCGCTGGACTACTGCGTGAAGACCACTGCGCTGCAACTGCGCCGCGCCGGCTTCGAGGTACTGCTCTACCTGCCGGCCTGCCGCGCCATCGCGGAGGAAACCGCGAAGGCCGCCTGCGTCGAGATGCGCAGCGCCGGGGTGATCCTCTGCGCGGACGAGAACGAATTGGATAGCGCCCTCGCGGGCATCAGGGAGAACTGATCATGGCCGAGAGCGTGTTTGCCGAGCGCATCGTGCAGAACCTGCTGGACACCGACTTCTACAAGCTGACGATGATGCAGGCGGTGCTGCACAACTACCCCAACGCTGAAGTCGAGTGGGAATTTCGCTGCCGCAACGCCGAAGACCTGCGCCCATACCTGGCGGAAATCCGCTACCAGATCGAGCGCCTGGCCGAGCTGGAGGCCACGCCGGACCAACTGGCCTTCCTCGAACGCATCCCGTTCATCAAGCCGGACTTCATCCGCTTCCTCAGCCTGTTCCGCTTTAACCTGCGCTACGTGCACACCAGCATCGAGGACGGCCAACTGGCCATTCGCCTGCGCGGCCCGTGGCTGCATGTGATCCTCTTCGAAGTGCCGCTGCTGGCCATCGTCAGCGAGGTGCGCAACCGCTATCGCTACCGCGAGGTGGTGTTGGAGCAGGTCGGCGAGCAGCTGTACCGCAAGCTCGACTGGCTTGCCGGCAACGCCAGCGAAGAGGAACTGAAGGAATTCCAGGTGGCCGACTTCGGTACCCGCCGGCGCTTCTCCTACCGTACCCAGGAAGAGGTCGTGCACATCCTCAAGCGCGACTTCCCCGGCCGTTTCGTCGGCACCAGCAACGTGCACCTGGCCCGCGAGTTCGACGTGAAGCCCATCGGCACCATGGCCCACGAGTGGCTGATGGCGCACCAGCAACTCGGCCCGCGACTGATCGACAGCCAGATCGCCGCGCTGGACTGCTGGGTACGCGAATACCGCGGCCAACTGGGCATCGCGTTGACCGACTGCATTACCATGGACGCCTTCCTCAGCGACTTCGACCTGTACTTCGCCAAGCTCTTCGATGGCCTGCGCCACGATTCGGGCGACCCGCTGGCCTGGGCCGAGAAGGCCGTCGCGCACTACCGCCGCCTGGGAATCGACCCGATGACCAAGACCCTGGTGTTCTCCGACGGCCTGGACATGCCCAAGGCGTTGCAGCTCTTCCGTGCATTGCGTGGCAAGATCAACACCAGCTTCGGTATCGGTACCAACCTGACCTGCGACATCCCCGGCGTGGAACCGATGAACATCGTGCTCAAGATGACGGCCTGCAACGGCCACCCCGTGGCGAAGATTTCCGACACCCCGGGCAAGACCCAATGCCGCGACGAGAACTTCGTCGCCTACCTGCGCCACGTGTTCAAGGTGCCGGTGTAACCCTTTTTCCGCTTTCCACAGGAGCCCTCCAGATGAAAGACAGACAGGCCGCCATCGCCAGAGAACTCAACGTGCAGCCGCCCTTCCAGTCCGACGCCGAGCTGCAGGCCGAGATCCAGCGCCGCGTGCGCTTCATCCAGGACTGCCTGAAGGGCTCGGGCATGAAAACGCTGGTGCTGGGCATCAGCGGCGGCGTCGACTCGCTCACCGCCGGCATGCTCTGCCAGCGCGCCGTGGAAGGCCTGCGCGCCGAGACCGGCAACCCGGACTACCGCTTCCTCGCCGTGCGCCTGCCGTACAACGTGCAGGGCGACGAGCAGGACGCCCAGGACTCGGTGGACTGCATCGCCCCTGATGAGCGCCACACCGTGAACATCGGCCCATCGGTACAGGCGCTGGCCGCCGAGACCCAGGCGCTGGAAGGCCTGGCCCCGGCCACCCGCGACTTCGCCCTTGGCAACACCAAGGCGCGCATCCGCATGGTCGCCCAGTACACCATCGCCAACGCCCGTGCCGGCCTGGTGGTGGGCACCGACCACGCCGCCGAGGCGGTGATGGGTTTCTTCACCAAATTCGGCGACGGCGCCTGCGACCTCGCCCCGCTCACCGGCCTGGTGAAAAACCAGGTGCGCAGCATTGCCCGTAGCCTCGGCGCGCCGGAGCATCTGGTGGAGAAAGTGCCGACCGCCGATCTCGAAGACCTCGCCCCCGGCAAGCCGGACGAGCATTCCCACGGCGTGACCTACAAGGAAATCGATGCCTTCCTGCACGGCCAGGACGTCAGCCAGGAAGCCTTCGACATCATCGTCCGCACCTTCGAGAAGACCCATCACAAGCGTGCTCTGCCCACCGCGCCTTGAGTACACGGCAGCCAACGGCGCGAGCGATCCCGCGCCGCTGGCAATCAATGCTGGGGAATGACGTAGCGCCAGATGGCGATGAAGTGCAGCAGGCTGCCGGCGATCACGAACAGGTGCCAGATGCCATGCCAGTGGCGGAAGCGACTGTCGTAGGCGAAGAAGATGATGCCGATGGTGTAGAAGGCCCCGCCACCCACCAGCCAGGCAAAGCCCGCGCCGCCCAGGGCGCGGTACAGCGGCCCGACCGCGATCAGCACGATCCAGCCCATCACCGCGTAAATGATGATCGACAGCACCCGTGCCTCGGAGCGTGGTTTGATCTCCTGCAGCATGCCGATCACCGCCATCGACCAGACGATGCCGAACAGCGTCCAGCCCCACGGGCCTTTCAGCGTCACCAGGCAGAACGGCGTATAGCTCCCCGCGATCAGCAGGTAGATCGACAGGTGGTCGAGCTTGCGCAGGATGACCTTCGCCCGGCCCTGCACACTGTGGTAGAGCGTGGAGATGCTGTAGAGCATGGTCAGTGTCGTGCCGTACACCGCCACGCTGACGATGCGCAGCGGCTCGCCCACCAGGCTGGTGGCTACCAGCAGCCAGATGCCGCCCACCAGCGCCAGCACAGCGCCGATCAGGTGTGTCCAGGCGTTGAAGCGTTCACCGTGGTACATGGGTCCCCCGTTACGATTTCAACCACGCAACACCCTACCTCGGTTTTATTAAATAAAAAGCCCGACCATGGGTCGGGCTTTTCGGATCACAGGCTTTCGAGCGAAGGCCGGATCACTTCACCGCCAGGGTGCCCTTCATCATGGCCGAGTGGCCCGGGAAGGAGCAGAAGAAGGCGTATTCATCACCAGCCTTCAGCTTGGAGACGTCGAAGGTTACCGAATCCTTCTCGCCGGAGCCGATGATCTTGGTGTGGGCGATCACGCGGGTGTCGCCTTCTTTCACGTAGTTCTTGTCCAGGCCGGCGGCCATGCCGTCGGTCACTACGCCCTGCATGTCAGCGGCGGTGGTCAGCACCCAGTTATGGCCCATGACGTTCTTCGGCAGGCTGCCGGGGTGGGACAGGTTCACAGTGAAGGTCTTGCAGCTCTTGTCCACGCTGATGGCGTTGGTGCTGAACTGCATCTGGTCGTTGCCCTGGATGTCCACGGAGCATTCGGCGGCCAGCAGCGGGGCACTGAACAGGCCAAGCAGGGATACAGCGGCGAGTTTACGGAACATGACATGCCTCCTAGGCAGGTTGGGCGGAGAATCCTGAAAGGGAAGACTGCCCGAACGTGATCGGGGTTCCCCTGATCTGCATCAATGGCCATCGGCCACGAGCCAAGCTACGAACTGTCTATCAGGCCGATCAGCAGGATCAACGAGGCAGATCAGCGCACCCCGCCTAGCATAGACCCCATCCCCCGGCCCAACAGGAGTTCACGCCATGCACCGTCTTGCGCTGTTACAAAGCCCGCTGTTACAGCACCTGCTCGCCTGCTATGCACTCGGGGCCTGCGGCGGGGATTGCCGCCGGGCAGAATTGGAGTAATGGATTTTCGGCTTGGTCGCCCCTCGCTCTGCCGCTACCCTGACGGCCTGCAAAACCAGGCCAGCAAATCGAGGACAGCTCCATGACCTTGCGTTCCATCTGCGTATTCTGCGGCGCCAGCCCCGGCGCCACCCCGATCTACCAGGAAGCTGCCGAAGCTCTCGGCCGTTACCTTGCTGAAAACGGCATCCAACTGGTCTACGGCGGTGGCGCCGTCGGGCTGATGGGCATGGTCGCCAATGCCGCGCTGGCCGCTGGCGGCGAGGTCATCGGAATCATTCCGCAGAGCCTGAAGGACGCCGAAGTCGGCCATAGCGGCCTGACGCGCCTGGAAGTGGTGGACGGCATGCACGCGCGCAAGGCCCGCATGGCTGAGCTGAGCGACGCCTTCATCGCCCTGCCGGGCGGCCTGGGCACGCTGGAAGAGTTGTTCGAGGTCTGGACCTGGGGCCAGCTCGGCTACCACGCCAAGCCGCTGGGCCTGCTGGAAGTGAACGGCTTCTTCGACCCGCTGCTGACCTTCCTCGACCACCTGGTGCAGGAGCGCTTCGTGCGCCAGTCGCACCGCGACATGCTGCAGCGCGCCGCCTCGCCGGCCGAACTGGTCAATGCCCTGGCCGCCTGGAAGCCGCTGGCCGCGCCCAAGTGGGTCGACCGCACTCCAACCTGACGCACGACTACCAGCAGCGTTCCGTGGCCGCGCCGCGGAGCCCGCTGCTGGTCAGCGTCAGCACCCCGCAGGCGTCCCGCGCCATCGCCCCCACCGGCTCGGCCTGCAGGACATAGCCTGACTCGTCCGGCTCCCCGACGAAGCCCAATCGATAGAACACCTGACCTGCGCTCCGTGGTGACTGCGCGAACGGCAGCGTTGCGCCAATGTAGCTGCCTCGGCTGGTGTAGAAGCGCTCAAGCGACTGCGCCAACTCCACCAGGGACTTCTGCGCGTCCACCCGGCGTACCCGCTGTATGTGCTCCTGGTACACCGGCAGAGCGATTCCCAGCAGAATGCCGATCAGGCTCAGGCAAACCAGCAGCTCCACCAGCGTGAAGCCGTCCACTCGTTGGCTCAGCGAATGCATCTCAGCGAGACTCCCACCAGGCCTTTCGGCCAGAGTCGCGAGGCAGGTCGACCTTCCGGCTCTGCCCGCGGCCGTCGCGATCCAGGGTCAGGAGGCGCAGGTCGCCGGAGGGATCGGCCTGGAACAGCGCTCCACTCGACTGCTGCCCCCCGTCAACGTTCGACAGATCGCCCTTGGGCAAGCGCCCGGCCAGCCCCTCCCCACTGCCGAGATCCAGCACGACTGCAGAATGAATGAGGGGGTCGCTGCAGGGGTCCTCCGCCAGCGCAACCAGGTTGAACAGCACCCATTTACCGTCACGTATCTGCGCCTGTTCGATGGTGCGCGAACCGTCGGCCGGCAGGTCCAGATACCAGCCACGAACGGGGTCCACGTCGACACTCGGCCCCACCGGCCGAAGGTCGGGCCGTCCAGCAAATGCCTGCCCGTCATCCAGCACGCCGTACAGGCTGTCGATCTTCCCTGAAGGTTCATCGTCGCCCACCCGGTAGAAACGACCGCTGCCGAACAGCACACGCACCTGCCCGCTGCGGTCCAGCGCGGCCGCCAACGGTGCGCTGATCGCCTGTGGGCTGCCATCCGGCGCCAGGGCGCGGAACAGCGGCTTGCCGCCCAGTGACGACGGAATCGCAGAATCGCCGCCCGCTTCTCCCGACAGGTCCACACGCCAGAGATTGCCAAGGCTGTCACCCACGTAGAGGCGATTGGCGGTGACATCGCCCTGGCTGCTGATCGCCGTCACCGCCCCGAGATCGCCGGCGTCCGGCAGATGAATGCGCTTGAGCACATGACCATCCTCGGCATCGAGCAACCAGATGTCCCCGCCGCGTTTTTCCGGGTCCCTGGCACCCGAGGACAACGCCACCACGAACTTGCCCGAGCCCAGGGCCATGAGCGTTGGCCGCCCCAGCGTGTAGCCAAGGTCGGGATGGCTGAATTCCCAGAGCACACTGCCTGGGCGCACGCTCTCGGGGTCGGTGACGTCCAGCGCGAACAGGCTGTTGCCGCCAGCGCCCAGGCCTCCCACCAGTAGCGTCCGCCATTGCCCGCCGATCCAGGCGTTGCCCACCGTGGGCGAACCATCGACGTAGTAGCGATGGGTGTAGCCAGCGTCGGCCAACTCGCGCAGATGCCCCAGTACCGCCGCTGGCACGTAGGCAAACAGCTCCCGCCCATCACGCGCATCGAACCCATGCAGCATGCCGTCATTGGCGCCCACCGCCACCAGCGGCGCACGCTGCCGATACAGCGCGCTGGTGAGAAACTCTCGGTAGCTGCTGCCCAGCGGCTTGGGCAGCTCGTCGTAGGGCTGAGGGTCGTGCCAGGAGTAGACAGGCCGTGATCCGACGATATCGCCCAGCCGGCTGGCGCGCTGGCGGAACGACGAGGCGCTGCCCGGCTCGCGGTGCTCCAGCAGTCGGGAACCACGCAGGTAGTCCATCAGCGCGTCCCCCTGCTCAACACTCAGGTTGCGACGTTGCTCGTCGTCCAAGGCGCTCCAGATGAAAGGCACACCTTCGCGGGCAACCCGCGATCCATCCGCAGCCGCGCTGGCAGGCCGCACGGACAGGAGATTTCGCCCCGCCAGTTGTACCTCGCTCAATTCATCCAGCTTTCGCGCGGCCGACCATTGCGGCTGCCGCTCGCCCTCGCGCCACAGCTGCAGGTCGCCACTCCAGCGGCGTCCTTCCAATACTGTGCTGAACCACTCATTCGATTGCGGGCCCGCGCTGAAGTTACCGACGCTCACTGGATCATCGCCAGCCACGCGAGCAAATGCCTGCTTCAGCTCATCGCGCAGCTTGTCGGGTTCGGCGAGCCGCAGCAGGTTGGCCGGCCAGCCGTCCACCCCCTTCCATCGGCTTTCCGGCAGTGGCGAGCCAAGCACAGGCGAGTAGCTACGCGGGACAGCGAAGCCGCCGTACAGGGCCGTCAGCCAGAGCGCACTACCCTGCCCGGTCACTTCCTGGGGAGTCGCCAGCCAGTAGGTGGAGGCGCTTTGCCGGCCTGGCAGGTCCGGGCGCAGATCGCGCACATGGGCGTCATAGGCCAGGCCTGCCAACGCAAGCGAGGCGTCGGAGCCTGCGCCACCCTGCATGGCCTCCACCTGCCGCGCGGCCCAGGCCACGTCCGGATCACCAAGGCGCAGCAGACTCGCGCCTGCCTCGCCATCGCCCGCGCCGCCGATCCCAAGCAGGGCGTTGCGCTGGCAGGCATTGGTGAGCGGGTCACGCCAATGGGCCGAGCCCCCGTCACCGTCCTGATGACGCAGATAGCGGATGGCAGCATGGAGCAACTCGCCCATATCATCGAACGACCTCGGCCGGGCCTCGTCGAAACGATTGAGAGAGACCATCACACTGGCCGGCCGATTGATGAATACGCCGGTCTGCGCCGACCATTCCTTCTGCGGGTTATCCCGCCCATCGTCCAACCTGGGCCCGACAAACTTCTGCGGTGCGCGTAGCACCACGCCCTCACCCAGCTCCGACCGGCCGAAGACGCTGAAGCGCAAGCGCTCAGAGTAATGCTGCAGCAGCCCCTCGGGCTTGTAGTGCTCGCCGTAGCGCTGGCAGTTGCGCTCCAGTTGACCGGCAACGCAGACCTGCACGCGCACCGCCAACCGGTAGGACGCCGCCGGCAACAGCGGCTCGCCGGGCACAAACTCCTGCGGCTCACCAGGAAAGTCCGAGCTGCGACTGAGCAACAGGCTACGTCCCTGCCCCGCAATGCGCAGATGAAGCGCTGTACCAGAGAATGGCGTGCCGCTCGCGACAGCGTTCGGCGGCAAGGCGCGATCCGCAAAAGCCTCGCCCTGCTCCAGGCTCAAGCCTTTCTGCAGCAGCGTCTGTCCGATGCTATCGACGAAGCGATCGCCCCCGGTCAGCACTGTGCGGTAGATATCGATGGCTTGCGCCGTCGCCCAGTTGAGGAAGTTGCCGCTCCAAGCTTGGCGACAGGCATGGCCCTGGGCGGGGCCGACGGGGTGGAAATAGCGGTCCGACGGGGCTTCACCGAAGCGGTAGGCATAACACTTGTCCGGGTCGAAGTAGCCGAAGTATCGCTCGCCGGCAGCGTAGGCAGGCTCCGGATTGGCCGCTGCTGCCGTCGCCGAACTGGCCGAAGACGGCAACAGCAGGAGATTGCCCGGTGCACCGCTGGCGATCTGCAGCGGCACCTGGCTGACCGGCGCGGCCAGCACCGGGTGCGCCAGGGCAGCGCTTCCCCACAGGAGACAAACGCTTGCGAGCCTCACCGCCACCTCCTGCTTGCTGTCATCGAATGAAGTAGATGCTGCTCAACCGAACCCTGGAAACCGGTTCCCCCGAAGGCTGGCGACGCACGCCAAAGCCGATGGCGCGTACCTCGATGGCCACCCCACTGGCCGAACCACCTTTGCCCACTTCCAGCCCTTCGTTGCCCAGCCAGCGGAGGAACCGCAACTGGTAAACCGGCGCCGCGGCCATCTGCGCAAAGCCACTCACGCTGCCGTCGGCGCCATAGGCAGACGCCTCGGCGCCGCTACGCTGATGAATGTCCCGCGCCGCCAACTCCCCCGCGCTCAGTGCCGCTTCTGCCGACTGGAACGCCATCTGCCGGTCGCGCAGGTTGCCGGCCATCCGCTCCTCCAACTGCTCCATGCGCATGCCCGCAAGGCCAATAAGGGTGAGCAGCAGCAACATGACCAGCGCGACCAACAGCACCGCCCCGCGCTCGGATTCACCACGCATCGGCGTCCTCCCCTTCATGGCAACGGATTGCGCAGCGCGACGGTGCTGCCCATCACCAGCCGCAGTCTTCGCTCCGCGTCCGGCGCCAGAGTCCGGCCGTCGAACTCCATCGCCTTCGGTGCCTCGTCCACGTCACGGGTCTGGCTTTGCAGCAACAGGCTGATGCGCACCGTGCGCACGCGGCGCCAGTCGCTGGCGGTCATTTCCCGCGCCGCCTTGTAGGCCGCCACCACGTCCCGGCCTGCCTCCGCCACGCCATAGCGCAAGCTCATCCCGGCGACACCATTCACCAGTTCATCGGTAGTGGATTTGATCGAGGTTTCGCTGTTGTCGGTGACGAACAATCCCGACGTCCCATCATCGTTCCGGCGTACCCAGTAGATGGCGTAGCGGTACCGATAGACCCGTGTCGCCGACGCCAGGAAGTGCTCCAGCGAGCGATCCGCCAGCAGGCTCGTGACATTCGCGGCGTTGCGCAGCAGCAGGCAGGACTGTTGATCACCGAGCAGATAGAACGCCCCTGCAACAGCGCCGCTTGCTGCGAGAGTCAGGCGATTACCGACAATCGACTTCGCTTCGAGGACCGGCTCCGAGGCATAGCGCAGCAGCACCGCATCGGTATTGGCCAGCCGCCCGGACGGTAACCAGGACACCGCCGGCATACCCGTGCCGTAACCCTCGATGCCGGACTTATCCAGCGCGTATTGCGCGGTATCCATTCCCGAAGCATTGGCCAGCCCGCCCGGGCAGGCTCCGATGAAACCGGTGTTGCGCAGGTCCTGCGCCATGGCCTCCAGCGCGAAGCGTCCGCTCTCCTGCAGTTCGGCCAGGGCATTGCCGGCCTGATAGCTGCGCTTGCTGCCGAGAACGATCTCGATGACACCCGCCAGAAGCAACAGGCTGAGCGCCATGGCGACCAGTAGCTCAACCAGCGACAAGCCGCGCTGGCGCATGTCACAACCCGACCTGGTAGGTGAAGGTCTCCCAGTCGTCGCCGGACGCCGCCAGGTGATCTCGGGCACGTCGGTCACTCCAGCGCACGGCGATCAGCGCGCTGAACAGATCGCCTCGGCGGACTACCTGCACCGAGCCGCTGCCCGTACCACCGAGCGCCGTGCAAACGTTGCTCTGCCAGAGGCCGAGGTCGAGTTGAGCCCGTGTAGCGCCGCTGCCTTTCGGGCATCCAGCGGCCACGTCGGCGAAGTTCGTGTCGTAGTCGCCAGCGCGGGCGGCGTCCGGATTGGCGCGCAACAGATCAGCCATGTCGACGGCCAGCCAGGAGGCCTGGGAACGCTGCAACGAGCTGTAGCCGGCGGCAATGCAGACGTTCTGCAGACCTGCCAGCCCCAGCAATCCGATGCCGAGGATGAGCACCGAGACCAGCACTTCCACCAGGGTGAATCCTTCGCTCCGCTTGCCGCCGTCCATGCCCGTCGCCTCGCCTGTGAGGAATGAGCCTCAAGGGTGCAAGGCACAACGCGGGGCGGTCAGCCAGACATTGGCTGGGAGATGGAAGGGAAAAATCCGCCAGCCGATCGGGATCGGGAGTGCAGCTAGGAAGGCGTCCGAAGTACCGCGCCACTCATCCCGCCAGGTACGCCATCGGTCCCGCCTGGAGTAGTCGCGCGATAAAAGAAAAGGCCGCCTCGCGGCGGCCTTTGCAGGAGCGGGAGCCGTCAGCTGTTCGCCGACTGCTGGACGATCACCGTCTGCGCCGGCATCGGCGCCGGGAAGTCGGTGCCCAGGGCTTCCTTGATGGTGCGGTTGGTGTCGAAGTAGACCTGCCAGTAGTTGTCATTGTGGCAATACGGGCGTACGGCGAGCACCGGGCCGACGAGGTTGAACTCGAGGATCTCCACATCCACCGGCGGGTCGCTCAGCACGTTGGGGATGGCCGCGACGCGTTGCTTGAGCACGGCGACAGCCGCCGCATAGTCAGCGGCACCGGAGAGCTGCGCCTTGAGCTCCACGCGGCGGTACGGGTTGTGGGTGTAGTTCTGGATGGTGTCGCTGAAGATCTTGTTGTTGCCCACCAGGGTCAGGACGTTGTCCGGGGTGTTGATGGCGGTGGCGAACAGACCGATCTCCTTCACGGTGCCGGTCACGCCGCCAGCGGTGACGAAATCACCGACCTTGAACGGCCGCAGCACGATGATGAAACCGCCCGCCGCGAGGTTCGCCAGCAAGCCGGACCAGGCCATGCCGATGGCCAGGCCGATGGCGGCGATCAGCGCGGCGAGGCTGGTGGTCTGCACGCCGAAGTAACCGAGGATGCCGACGACCAGGAGGATGTTCAGGGTGACGGTGATGAAGGAGCCCACATAACGCAGGACCGTCGGGTCGACACTCTGTCGAGCCAGGGCCTTTTCCACCAGTCCGACCGCGAAGCTGATCAACCAGCGGCCGAGCACCCAGAAGAGAATGGCGACGAGAATCTTTACACCGAAAGCGAGCGCGTACTGCGAAACCGTCGCCCACAGTGCGTTGATCTTCTCCGTACCCACATTGATGATGTTCGTATCGTCCATGGAAGCGCACCTGCGAGAGAAAGGGACCAGATGAACGCTAGCACGGCCCCAGCCGTTTGCTCGTCGCAGTGCTCAGCCCAGAGCCCTGGCGGGCTCCGGGCGTCATTCCACTAGCAGTCGCCGGGTAGCGAGGCGATCCAGCGGTTGAGCATTTCCAGCCCTTCGCGGTGCACCAGCGTGCGGCCCAGTTCGGGCATCATGTCGCCCGGTTTGTCGCTGCCGACGCGGTAGTTCAGTACGGATTTCTCCGGGCTGCCGGGGTGGATGTCCTCAAGCCGCCCACCGGTACCGCCGCCTGCTGCCACCGGCGGTTTGCAGAGGCCATAGGCAATGGAGACCGGGGTGTGCGGATCAAGGTGCAAACCTGAAGTGCGCGCCGCGCCCTTGGGGTTGTGGCAGTGCGAACAGTTGACGTCGAGGTAGCTGCGCGCCTGTTTCTCCAGGTCTTCACCGGGGCGCGGATGGCCCCACAGGGCGTTCTGCGGCACCTGCGCCAGCGCCGGCAGGCCCTTGAGGAAGCCGCGCGCCTGCCAGTGCTGCAGCTGGTTGTCGCTACCCTCGGCGTAGGCAAAGTCCTTGTTCAGGTGCCGCGCCTTGGGCCCCAGCGGCGCGATGCCGCCGCCCTTCTGCTCGGCGTGGCATTCGGAGCACTGGTTGGCGTCCGGGACCATGTAGGTGAAGGCGGTCTTCGTGCCGTCCTCGGCGGTCAGCTCCAGCGCGGGACTGTCGCCGGCGACCTCCAGGGTCGCTTCGCTCTGGTCGGCATTCCACACGTAGGGCAGCGCCGCCCACCCGTCCTTCTGCCGCACCAGCACGCGGGTCTCCACCAGGTGCACCTTGGCCATGTCGAGCCCGGCCTTGGGGTCGCGGTCGTCCTGGTTGTTCCGCAGCAGGTTGCCCTGGGCGTCCTTCGGGTAATAGAAAGTCTTGGTCAGCACGGTGCCGACGGGATAGTCGAAGCGATCCTCGGCGTACTGCGCGGACTGCCCTTCGGGCATCCACACGGTGCGCAGCTTGTGCGCGTAGTCGGTGAACAACGAGGTATTCAGGTCATAGGGCAGTACCTCGGCAGCCGGCGTCAGGTGGCCGCCCGCCAGGTGCAGCATGCCCCAGCCACTGAGCTTTTCCGGGTAGTCGTCGCCTTCGGGCTGGTAACGCGGCTTGCTCTCCTGCCCGCACCCGGCCACCAACGTGGCCAGGGCGAGCGACAACAGGAACGAAGCGGGTTTCATCATGCCTTGTTGCCCTTCTCACCCAGCCCGGCCTGTTCGATCTTGGGCAACGGCTTGAGCTTGCACTGGTGCGAGCTGATGTCGGTGCTGATGTTCTTGTAGCCGTTGGGGCCGTCGACGTTGACGATGCCGGCGTTGCCGTTGTCGATACAGATGGCCAGGGCTTCAGGCAGCTTGCCGTCGACCAGTTTCTTCTGGTTGAAGTAGCCGTCCCAGAGGATGTCCGGCAGTCGTCCGTTGAGGCCGAACTTGGCGATCTTCAGCGCTTTCAGCTCCAGGTGGTCGGGGCTGTCGCCGCCGGGCCCAAAGGTGTTGCCGTGGATGAAGATGCCTTCGGGGTAGGGGTCGAAGTTCGGCTGCGTGGCCTTGTCCGAATAGCCGGTGCTGAAGTAGCTGCTGACGATGACGTTGGCGGTCTTGTGGTTGCCGATTCGGTTGTTGAAGATCTCGACGTCGTCGTTGGAGTTCACCACCACGCCCGAGCCCGCCGGCACGCTGGCCACCGGGGTGCCCTTGTGGCCGAAGTTCTCGTGGTTGTTGCCCTGCACGTCGTTGTCGAAGACACGGGTGCCGCGCCCTGGCTGCGGCAGGTTGGGCATGTTGAAGACGAGGATGCCGCCGGTGTTGTCAGTGGCGACGTTGTTGTAGACATCGGCGCCGATGGTGTTCTCGATCTCGATGCCGGCGACATTGCGCTCGGCGCGGTTGTTGCGCACCACCACGTTGCGCGACTGGCCCACGTAGATTCCCGAGTCCGAGGCGCCGATGGCGACGTTGCCTTCGAGCAGGGTGTTCTCGGTCTGTACCGGATAGATGCCGTAGCCGCCGTTTTCGGTGGAGGCGCCGTTGGTCCACTCGGTGCGGATGTTGCGGATGACGATGTTCTTGCCGCCGATGACTTTCAGGCCATCGCCCTTGGTGTCCTCGATGGCGAGGTTCTCCAGGGTGAAGTCGGAGGCGTCGACGAACAGCCCTTCAGCACCGGCCTTCTGGTTCTTGAAGTTGAGGATGGTCTTGTCCATTCCGGCGCCGCGGATGGTCACGCCATCCACCTTCAGGCTGAGGCTGCGGTCCAGGTGGTAGGTACCGGCGGGGATGTCGATGACATCACCGGCCTTGGCCTTGATCAGACGGGCCTGCAGGTCCTTCTGGAAATCGCTGCTGACGGCGGCGGTGGGCTTGTCGCCTTCGCCGCAGGCGGCCAGGGCAATGGAGAATGCGAGAAGGGAGAGGGTAGCGAGACGCATGGCGGGCTCCGGTCTTGTTTTTATCATATGGAACTATCGTACCAATTAAGCCCGAGAATACTCCTACATCCCGCGCCACGCCAGCCCTTCAGACGCATCGCACTTTGATTGATTGACGTCACTGTTTCCCCGCCACGGATCGGGATGATCGGCGCTTCCAATCCAAGGAGTGCACGGATGAGCTTCATGCCCTGGAACGACGAGTTCGTGATCGGAATCGAGCGGATCGATGAACAGCACCGCTGGCTGGTCGACCTCACCAACGCGCTGTACGACAGCCTCAACGGCCCGGATGGCGAGGGCCAGCCCATCGGTGAGCTGCTGGAGCAGTTGGTGGAATACACGATGAATCACTTCATCGTCGAGGAAGTGCTGTTCCAGCGCCTGGGCTATCCCGAGGAGGAGGCACACCGGGCCGAGCATGACCGCTTCAATCGGCAGATCATCGACCTGCTGTACCGCCACGAGGATGGCGAGGTTGTTTCAGTCGAGGCGCTGGAGCTGCTCAAGGCCTGGCTGATCCACCACATCCTGAAGGTGGACAAGGCCTACGTGAGCTTCTTCAAGCAAAAGGGCGTGACCGCTTAGCGGGCACGCCCTTTTTTACAGCACAGGCGGACGGATCAGCGCGGGATGTTCGGCTGCCGCTTGGTGGTCCGCTTCTTGCCCTTGGCGTAGCCGCTGGCCTTGCCTTCCTCGGCCTTGTTCCACGGCTTGGAGCCGTTGCTGGCCCGCGGCGGCAGGCCGGTATGCTGGGTCAGCAGCGGCTTGCCGGTCTTCTTGCTGCCGGCCGGAGTGGAGTTCTTGCGGCGCGCGCTCTGGTACTCGTCGGTCTGCGGCTGGTAGGTCGGGATCAGGTGGTGCTTGCCGTTGCCGATCAGGTCGGCGCGGCCCATGCGCTCCAGCGCTTCGCGCAGCATCGGCCAGCCCTTCGGGTCGTGGTAACGCAGGAAGGCCTTGTGCAGGCGGCGCTGCTGGTCGCTCTTGACGATGGTCACGCCGTCGCTCTTGTAGGTGACCTTGCGCAGCGGGTTCTTGCCCGAGTGGTACATGGCGGTCGCGCTGGCCATGGGCGAGGGATAGAACGCCTGCACCTGGTCGGCGCGGAAGCCGTTGCGCTTGAGCCACAGGGCGAGGTTCATCATGTCCTCGTCGGTGGTGCCCGGATGCGCCGCGATGAAGTACGGGATCAGGTACTGCTCCTTGCCCGCTTCCTTGGAGAACTTCTCGAACATGCGCTTGAAGGCGTCGTAGGTGCCGATGCCCGGCTTCATCATCTTCGACAGCGGGCCTTCCTCGGTGTGCTCCGGGGCGATCTTGAGGTAGCCACCGACGTGGTGCGTCACCAGTTCCTTCACATACTCGGGCGACTCCACGGCCAGGTCGTAGCGCAGGCCGGAAGCGATCAGGATCTTCTTCACGCCCGGCAGGGCGCGGGCCTTGCGGTACAACTCGATGAGCGAGGAGTGGTCGGTGTTGAGGTTCTCGCAGATGCCCGGCCACACGCAGGACGGCTTGCGGCAGTGACGCTCGATCTCCGGGTCCTTGCAGGCGATGCGGTACATGTTGGCGGTCGGGCCGCCGAGGTCGGAGACGACGCCGGTGAAGCCCGGCACCTTCTTCATCTCCTCGATCTCGGCGAGGATCGACTCGTGGGAGCGATTCTGGATGATCCGCCCCTCGTGCTCGGTGATCGAGCAGAAGGTGCAGCCACCGAAGCAGCCTCGCATGATGTTCACCGAGAAACGGATCATCTCGTAGGCCGGGATCTTCTCCTTGCCATAGAGCGGGTGCGGCACGCGCGTATAGGGCATGCCGAACACGTAGTCCATTTCCTCGGTGCTCATCGGGATGGGCGGCGGGTTGAACCACACGTCCACCTCACCATGCTTCTGCACCAGGGCGCGGGCGTTGCCCGGGTTGGTCTCAAGGTGCAGTACGCGGTTGGCGTGGGCATAGAGCACCGCGTCGCTGCGCACCTTCTCGAACGACGGCAGGCGGATCACCGTGCGCTCGCGCTCCAGGCGCGGGTGGGCCAGCAGTTGTACGACCTTGGCTTCGTTCGGGTCTTCCTGCTCGCCCTTCTCCTGCTCGATGGCGCAGGCGGCGGTGTCCTGGGTGTTCACGTACGGGTTGATGATCTTGTCGACCTTGCCCGGACGGTCGATGCGGGTGGAGTCCACCTCGAACCAGCCTTCAGGGGTGTCGCGGCGTACGAAGGCGGTGCCGCGCACGTCGGTGATCTGCTCGACCTGCTCGCCGGCCGCCAGGCGTTGGGCGATCTCCACCACGGCACGCTCGGCGTTGCCGTACAGCAGGATATCGGCGGTGGCGTCCATCAGGATGGAGCGGCGCACCTTGTCCTGCCAGTAGTCGTAGTGGGCGATGCGGCGCAACGAAGCCTCGATGCCGCCAAGAACCACCGGCGTGTCGCTGTAGGCTTCCTTGCAGCGCTGGCTGTAGACCAGGCTGGCGCGATCCGGGCGCTTGCCGGCCAGGCCGCCCGGCGTGTAGGCATCATCGCTGCGGATCTTCTTGTCGGCGGTGTAGCGGTTGATCATCGAGTCCATGTTGCCCGCCGCCACGCCGAAGAACAGATTCGGCTGGCCGAGCTTCATGAAGTCGTCCTTCGAGCGCCAGTCCGGCTGGGCAATGATGCCCACGCGGAAGCCCTGGGCCTCCAGCAGACGACCGATGATGGCCATGCCAAACGACGGATGGTCAACGTAGGCATCCCCGGTGACGATGATGATGTCGCAGGAATCCCAACCCAGCTGATCCATCTCTTCCTTGCTCATGGGCAGGAACGGCGCCGGGCCGAAACACTCGGCCCAGAACTTGGGATAGTCGAACAACGGCTTGGCGGCTTGCATCACGGGCACCGGGTATCTCTAAGTAGGTATCGCGGAAAAACGCGGGCGCGGAATATAGCACAAAAAGTGTACAAATCCGACCATCGAACTCAGATTTAGGGGGGGATTTAACCGGCGCACGGTAGATTGCCAATGCCATCATCTGGCTATACTTCAGCCACTATCCGCAGTACGCCTGGCCATCCCGACCAGGCCAGGGAGTGCCTGTCGTGCGTCGTGCCTTCGTGCTGTTGCTTACCCTGCTGTTCTGCCATATGGCGCTCGCCTTCGAACTGGACGACAAGGCCAGCGGCGCCTGGCTCAATGATCACCTCGAATTGCTGCAGGAACACGGCAGCCCCATGACGCTGGAGGCCGTGCAGGCCAGCCGCGACTTCGTACCGGCCAACGGCCGCACCAGTGTCGGCCAGAGCCCCGACGGCTGGTGGCTGCGCCTGGACCTCGACCGCCGCACCTCGCCGGTGGGTGGCTGGTGGCTGGAGGTAGATGCGGTCAACCTGAAGGACCTGCGCCTTTATCTGCCGGACGCCCAGGGGAATTACCGCCAGGTGCTGTCCGGCGAGGCCGTGCCCTTCGCCGAAGGGCGAGATCGCGACTATCGCCGCCCGGTCTTCCACCTGCCCGAAGGCACCGGCCCGGTACGCCTCTATGCCCGCGTCTACGATCCGGCTGGCAACTCCTTCCCGTTGCGCATCTGGTCGCTGAATGACCTGCAGGACCATCGCGCCGATACCAGCCTGTTCCTCGGTTTCATCTACGGCCTGATCGCCGCGCTGCTGCTGTACAACCTGTTCATCCTGCTGACCCTCCGCGACCGGGCGTACTTCTGGTACGTGCTGACCACCGCCAGCGCGCTGCTGTTCAGCCTGGGCATGACTGGCCACGGTTTCGAGTACTTCTGGCCGAACCACCCGGTACCCTGGTGGCTGGACCGCATTACCCTGCCCTCGCTCTGGGGCCTGTGCGTGCACCGCTTCACCATCACCCTGCTGCAAACCCGTCGCCATGTGCGCTGGTCGCACTGGCTGCTGAACCTGAACTGCGCGCTGTATGTGCTGACCATCGTCCTCGGCGCCCTGCACCTGCGTGGCGTAGCCGGCTGGATGCTGGTGGCGATTACCCTGATCGGC
The DNA here is from genome assembly GCF_057444315.1 of Pseudomonas sp. PVC-3-1. NCBI lineage: Bacteria > Pseudomonadati > Pseudomonadota > Gammaproteobacteria > Pseudomonadales > Pseudomonadaceae > Pseudomonas > Pseudomonas sp. PVC-3-1. The sequence continues at coordinate 1,748,254 of NZ_CM172023.1, read as the reverse complement.
GTGCCGGCAGCCCTCGGCGGCGCCCTGGTGCGCTGGCGCCAGGGTTCCTTCCCGGCCTTCCTCTACCTGCTTGGCTTCGGCCTGGTGCTGACCAGCGTGAGCATCTCGGTGTTGCGCGCCGCGGGTGTCGTACAACCCTCGCCGCTGACCTCCTACATCTTCCCCATCGCCGTGGCCATGGAATCGGTGCTGTTCTCCTTCGCCCTCACCTCACGCATCCAGGGCCTCAAGCGCGAACGCGCCCAGGCATTGGAACAGGCCGACCGCGAGAAAAGCGCGCGCCTGACGCTGATGCAGAGCGCCCAGCAGGACCTCGCCACCGCCGTGGCCGAGCGCACCGCCGAACTCACCCAGAGCAACCAGTTGCTGCGCGAACGCGAAGTACAGTTGCAGCACGCCGCACACTACGACCCGCTGACCGGCCTGCCGAACCGTCGCTATCTGGTGGAACACGCCGAGCACGCCCTGACCAGGGCGCAGCAGAATGGCGAGACGCTGGCCCTGATGCTGATCGACCTGGACCACTTCAAGCCGATCAACGACAGCCACGGCCATGACGCCGGGGACTTCATGCTGCAGAACGTCGGCAACCGCCTGCGCCAGTGCGTGCGCGGCAGCGACTGCGTGGCGCGCCTGGGCGGCGATGAATTCGCCGCGCTGATCTCGGGCCCGGATGCCGAGGGGCACGCCAAGGAAATCGCCTGCCGCATCCTCAACGAGCTGTCACGCCCGGTGAAGTTCGACAGCCTGGAACTGCGCGTCACGCCGAGCATCGGCGTGGCCATCTATCCCAGCCATGCCATGCAGTTCAGCAAGCTCTACAAGGCCGCCGACCAGGCGCTCTACGAGGTGAAGGGCAACGGCCGGGCGGCCTATGCCATGGCCAGCGAGCCTGCTGGCGAGACCAGCGAGCTCTGGCAGGAAAACGAATGGCTGGAAAGCGAGGACCGTGCCTGATCAGCTGCGGTAGCGGCGCGGCACGCGGGCGGTGACCTTGGTCAGCAGCTCGTAGCCGATGGTCCCGGCATGGGCCGCCACCTCGTCCACCGGCAGGTTGGCGCCCCACAACTCGACACGGTCGCCTACAGCGGCGTTGGGCAGATCAGTCAGGTCCACCGCCAGCATGTCCATGGACACGCGCCCGGCCAGCATCGTGCGCTGCCCATCCACCAGCACCGGCGTGCCGCTCGGCGCGTGGCGCGGATAACCATCGGCATACCCGCAGCTCACGGTGCCGATGCGCGACGGCCGCTCGGCCACCCAGCTCGCGCCGTAACCAACGCTCTCACCGACCGCCACCTCGCGCACGGCGATCAGCTGCGCCTCGAGGCTCATGGCCGGGCGCAGGCCCAGTTCAGTCGCGCCGATGTCGGCGAAGGGCGTGGCGCCATAGAGCATGATGCCGGGACGAATCCAGTCCATGTGCGCGGCGGGAATGGTCAGCACGGCGGCGGAGTTGGCCAGCGAACGCTGGTCGAAATCCAGATCCAGCACACTGAGGAAGCACGCCACCTGATCTTCGGTCAGCTCGTCGCCGCGCAGGTCGGCATTGGCAAAGTGGCTCATCAGGTTCAGCTCGGCCACCTGCGGCGCTTGGCGCAGGCGCGGATGCCAGTCACGCAGCGCCTCGGGCGAGAAGCCCAGGCGGTGCATGCCGGTGTCCAGCTTCATCCACACATTGAGCGCACTGGGCAGTTGCGCGGCGAGCAGTGCCTGGGCCTGCTCGGGGCCTTGCACCGCCACGTCCAGGCGCAGTTGGGCGGCGATCAGGTATTCCGCCGGCTCGAAGCAACCTTCCAACAACAGGATGCGGGTGCCGGCGTGCAAGGCGCGCACCTCGGCGGCTTCTTCCAGGCAGGCCACCGCAAAGCCATCAGCGTCATCATGCAGGCAGCTCACCACTTCACGCGCGCCATGCCCGTAGGCGTTCGCCTTGACCACCGCAAAGGCCTCACGGCCGGGCGCGCAGCGCTTGGCGACGGCGTAGTTGTGGCGAATGGCGGCTAGATCGACGTGGGCGACGAGCGGGCGCATGGCGGCCTCTGCAATGAAAACGGGCGCCTATCTTAAGGCGCCCGTCGGTCACGCGGAATGCGGCATCGTTACTCGTCTTCGAAGTTGTACATGCCGGGCGCGAGATTCTCGAAGCGGCTGTAGCGGCCAAGGAAGGCCACGCGCACGGTGCCGATGGGGCCGTTACGCTGCTTGCCGAGGATGATCTCGGCGACACCCTTGAACTCGGTCTCCGGGTGATACACCTCGTCGCGGTAGACGAACATGATCACGTCGGCGTCCTGCTCGATCGCTCCGGATTCGCGCAGGTCGGAGTTCACCGGGCGCTTGTTGGGGCGCTGTTCCAGCGAGCGGTTGAGCTGGGAGAGCGCCACCACCGGACAGTTGAATTCCTTCGCCAGCGCCTTGAGCGAGCGGGAAATCTCGGAAATCTCGTTGGTCCGGTTATCGCCGGCGGAACCGGGAATCTGCATCAGCTGCAGGTAGTCGACCATGATCATGCCGATCTCACCGTGCTCCCGCGCCAGGCGGCGGGTCCGCGCGCGCATTTCCGAGGGCGAGATGCCGGCGGTGTCGTCGATGAAAAGCTTGCGGTCACTGAGCAGGTTCACCGCCGAGGTCAGGCGCGGCCAATCCTCGTCATCCAGCTTGCCGGTACGTACCTTGGTCTGGTCGATGCGACCAAGCGAGGCCAGCATACGCATCACGATGGAGTCGGAGGGCATCTCCAGGGAGTACACCAGGATCGCCTTGTCGCTGCGCATCAAGGCGTTCTCCACCAGGTTCATGGCGAAGGTGGTCTTGCCCATCGACGGACGGCCGGCAACGATGATCAGGTCGGACGGCTGCAGGCCACTGGTCTTCTCGTCGAGGTCGGTGAAGCCGGTGGTGATACCGGTCAGCGCGTCCGAGGTGTTGAACAGGTGGTCGATGCGGTCGATGGTCTTGACCAGGATGTCGCCGATGCCCACCGGGCCGCCGGTCTTGGGGCGCGCTTCGGCGATCTCGAAAATCTTGCGCTCGGCTTCGTCGAGCACTTCGTTGGCGCTGCGCCCTTCGGGGTTGAAAGCGCTGTCGGCGATGTCACTGCTGATGCCGATCAGCTGCCGCAACGTGGCGCGCTCGCGAATGATGCCCGCATACGCCTTGATGTTCGCCACCGAGGGGGTGTTCTTCGCCAGCTCGGCAAGGTAGGCCAGACCGCCCACCTGGGACAGCTGGCCTTCACGCTCGAGCTGCTCGGAAAGGGTGACCACGTCGATCGGCTGGTTGGCTTCGGCGAGCTTGTAGACGGCGCGGAAGATCAGGCGATGGTCATGGCGGTAGAAGTCGCCATCGGACACGGCGTCGGAGACGCGCTCCCATGCGTTGTTGTCGAGCATCAGACCGCCCAGCACTGCCTGTTCGGCTTCGATCGAGTGCGGCGGCACCTTGAGGGAAGCGGTCTGCAGGTCGTATTGCTCGGGGACGGTGATGTCGTTCATGGGCTCTTCGTGTTGAATGAAACGGCTGAAAAAACAAAGGGCACGGACCGAGATTCGGTACCGTGCCCATTGTTAGCGGACAGCTTCACACAGGCAAGCCGTGTGAATCGTCCTAGCGACGGATCGCTTACTCGGCGACTACAACCACGTGCAGGGTTGCATCAACATCCATGTGCAGTTGCACTTCGATGTTGTATTCGCCTACAGCGCGCAGGGCGCCGTCGGGCAGGCGAACTTCGCTCTTTTCCAGCGGGTAGCCGGCAGCCGAAACGGCGTCGGCGATGTCGCGGGTGCCGATCGAACCGAACAGCTTGCCTTCGTCGCCAGCGTGGGCGCCGATGGTCACGATCAGTTCGGCCAGTTGGGCAGCACGAGCTTCAGCAGCGGCTTTTTTCTCAGCAGCGGCTTTTTCCAGCTCTGCACGGCGCTCTTCGAAAGCAGCGACGTTGGCAGCGGTGGCAGCGGTGGCTTTGCCCTGCGGCAGCAGGTAGTTACGAGCGTAACCGCCCTTTACGTTCAGCTTGTCGCCCAGGTTGCCCAGTTTGGCGATCTTTTCCAGCAGGATGACTTCCATTTGAGTCTTACCTCTTAACTTTTAACCTTCACCGTTCGCAGCTTTCTGGCGTTTCGCCAGACGACCGCGAAAATCAAACAGACTGTCGACTACGGCGACAAGACAGATCACATTGCCCAGTACGAATACCAGCAGGTACAGCGGTGCCAGCCAGAAGCCCGGAAGCTTCTTCAGCGCGGCCAGGCCGTGCCCCAGTGCGATCCCGGCGAACAGCAGCGGGATCATGCACAGCGGCGCCAGCATGGTGGCCGCGGGCCCTGCGAAAGGCAGTGCCACAACGCCGACCAGCAGCGCTACAGCCGTGCCCGGCGACAGGCGCAGTGCGCGGAACTCGCGGCCAAACCCTTCCGGGTTGAACAGTACTGCTTGCCAATAACGCGCCAGCATCAGGCACAACAGGCTGATCGTCTGCAGCGAGGCTGCCATCAGGCCGGTGATGGTCGGAACCATCTCCGCCTGCAGGGCGGCCATCTGTTCCGGCGAAAGCTTGGCTTCGGCCAGAACCTGCGGCAGTGCCTTGCCGAATGCATCGGCAAGACCCGCGACCAACCCGGCCGACACCGTGCTGAGCAGCAGCACGAACACCGCACCGAGCACAACGCTCGCCAGCATCACCTGGTTCCAGGACACCTTGCTGCGCAGAACCTGCGCCAGCACGGCACTACCCACCAGAACCAGACTCACGCTGGGGTCACCCAGGTACCACCAGGCCAGTGCCGGAAGCAGCGCCCAGGCCAGGATGCCAAAGGCATCGCTGGGACCACGGCGCAACAGCACCAGACTGCCTGCTGCGGCACCGAGCCAGAACAAAGGCTGCAGTACCGCGGCTGCGACGACCACCAGGGTCGCCTGCATGCGGCCTCGCATGACAAATTCAGCCAATGCGCGCATGCGATCTATCCATCAATTCCAGTCGACTGCCCGATCAACGGCCGTGGCTGTCGGTGTAGGGAAGCAGGGCCAGGTAACGGGCGCGCTTGATAGCGGTCGCCAGCTGACGCTGGTACTTGGCTTTGGTGCCGGTGATACGGCTCGGAACGATCTTGCCGGTTTCGGAAACGTAGGCCTTCAGGGTGTTCAGATCTTTGTAATCGATCTCTTTCACGCCTTCAGCGGTGAAACGGCAGAACTTACGACGACGGAAGAAACGTGCCATGTGTGTGGCTCCTCAATACTGGTCCGGGATTACTCGTCAGCGCTGTCGCGGCTATCTTCGCCGTCAGCGGACTCGCCCTCGTTCGATTCGGGACGCTCACGGCGCTCACGGCGCTCGTTGCGGCTCTCTTCGGCCTTCAGCATTTCGGACTGGCCGGTAACGGCTTCGTCGCGACGGATGACCATGTTACGGATCACGGCGTCGTTGTAGCGGAAGTTGTCTTCCAGCTCTGCCAGGGCCTTGGCGGTGCACTCGACGTTCATCAGAACGTAGTGAGCCTTGTGCACGTTGTTGATGGCGTAAGCCAGCTGACGACGGCCCCAGTCTTCCAGACGGTGAACTTTGCCGCCGTCTTCTTCGATGGCCTTGGTGTAACGCTCGACCATGCCACCGACTTGTTCGCTCTGGTCCGGGTGAACCAGGAACACGATTTCGTAATGACGCATAAATGCTCCTTACGGATTGCAGCCTGCCGACTAAGCGGTCAGACAAGGAGTGAATGATTTTTTCCTTGCCGCTCGGAAGGACGCGCAAACGCCTGCCCGGACGACAAGGGCCGACATTCTAGAGAAGGGGGGAAAGCGGCGCAAGGCAATTGACGATTATTTGTACAGCTGCCGCAGCAGGTACTTGTAGGAGCGAGCTTGCTCGCGAAACGAGTCAGCGCAGAGCTGGAGCCCGTTCGCGAGCAAGCTCGCTCCTACAAAAAACTTAGGCGCCAGCCTTGAGCTGGCGTTGGCGGACGATCTCGAACAGGCAGACGCCGGTTGCCACCGAGACGTTCAGGCTGCTGACGCTGCCCTGCATCGGTAACTTGGCCAGGTAATCGCAGTGATCGCGGGTCAGACGTCGCATACCCTTGCCCTCGGCCCCCATCACCAGCACGGTCGGCCCGGTGAGGTCGAGTTCGTAGAGCATCTGAGTCGCCTCGCCGGCAGTGCCGACGATCCAAAGGCCGCGCTGCTGGAGCTTCTCCAGAGTGCGCGCGAGGTTGGTCACGGCCACCAGCGGAATCACTTCGGCGGCGCCGCACGCGACCTTGCGCACAGTCGCGTTGAGGGTGGCGGACTTGTCCTTCGGCACGATGACCGCCAGCGCCCCCGCCGCATCGGCAGTACGCAGGCACGCGCCGAGGTTGTGTGGGTCTGTCACGCCGTCCAGCACCAGCAGCAACGCCGGGCCGGTGGAGCGCTCCAGCAGCTCCTCCAGCATGTTCTCACCCCACACCTGGCTCGGGCTGACCTCGGCGACGACGCCCTGATGCACGCCCTCGGCCCACTCATCAAGTTCCTTGCGGTCACGCGTGCCCACCGGCACGCGCGCCTGGCCGGCCAGATCAACCAGCGCCTGGACGCGCGGATCCTGGCGGCCTTCGGCCAGCCACAGCTGCTTGACCCGTTTCGGGTGATGGCGCAGCAACGCTTCTACGGCATGGACCCCGTAGACCTTTTCCCACTGACTCATTTCTTCGCCTTACGCTTGCTTGCCGGTGCGCCGCCAGTGGCACCCGCCTTGGGTGCGGCAGGGCCCTTGCGGTGCTTGGACGGCTTGGCGGACCGGGCTTTCTGTTTCGACGGATTGCGCGGTTTGCCCGCAGCAGGCGCGGACTTGCCTTTGCCGGCTGCCGGCTTGTTGCCGCCAACCTTGGCCTCTTCGAGCAGCGCCTTCTTCACTTCGCGGCTCTTGCGCACATCGGTATTGCCGAGCATTTCCTCGGCCTTGGCGAGCATCTCCGGCGCCACCGACGGCAACGCCTGGACCACGCCAACCTTGCGCTTGCGCGGCTGCACAGCGACATCCGGAGCGAGGTAGGGGTCGTCCGCGACGGCACGCGGCGCCCTGGCTGGCTTGTCCTTCGCAACCGCGCCCTTGGGCGCCTTGCCCTTGGCCGCTTTGCCTTTGGCGACCGGCTCGGCCTTCTCACCACGCTTCTTGCGGCCGATGGGCGCGCTGAGCACATTGTCGGAGAGCTCGAAGTCGATCTTGCGCTCGTCCAGATCGACACGCGCCACCACCACCTCGACGGTATCGCCAAGGCGGAAGCTGCGGCCGGTGCGCTCGCCACTCAGGCGATGGTGCACGGCGTCGAAGTGGTAGTAGTCGCCAGGCAGCGCGGTGACGTGCACCAGGCCCTCGACATAGATGTCGCTCAGCTCGACGAAGATGCCGAAGCCGGTCACCGCGGTGATCACGCCGGGGAAGGTCTCGCCCACGCGCTCACGCATGAACTCGCACTTCAGCCAGTTGGTGACGTCGCGGGTTGCCTCGTCGGCGCGGCGCTCGGTCATCGAGCACTGCTCACCCAACTGAGCAAGACGCGCCTCGTCGTACGGATAGATGCGCGCCTTGGGCATGCTGGCGGCGCCGACGCGCTGCACATGCTCGGAGGCCGCCTTGGAGCGGATCAGGCCACGGATGGCACGATGGGTCAGCAGGTCGGGGTAGCGGCGGATCGGCGAGGTGAAGTGGGTGTAGGCCTCGTAGTTCAGGCCGAAGTGGCCGGCATTCTCCGGGCTGTACACCGCCTGGCTCAGCGAGCGCAACATCACGGTCTGAATCAGTTGCAGGTCCGGGCGGCCCTGGATGGACTCCAGCAGCTTCTGGTAGTCCGCCGGGGTCGGATCGCCCTTGCCGCGGTACAGCGTCAGCCCCAGCTCGCCGAGGAACTGACGCAGGTTGTTCAGTTTCTCCTGCGGCGGGCCGTCGTGGACGCGGTACAGCGCCGGAATGGCGTGCTTCTCGAGGAACTTGGCGGTGGCCACGTTGGCCGCCAACATGCACTCTTCGATCAGCTTGTGCGCGTCGTTGCGCTGGGTCGGGCGGATCTCCGAGATCTTCCGATCCGCGCCAAAGACGATGCGGGTTTCCTGGGTCTCGAAATCGATCGCCCCGCGCACGTGGCGAGCACCGACGAGGACCTTGTACAGGTCATAAAGCGTGTTGAGGTGCGGCACCACCGCCGGCAGTTGCTCCTTCAGGCGCTGGCCTTCGGGGCTGTCCGGGGTTTCCAGATACTGGCTGACCTTGGTGTAGGTCAGGCGCGCATGGGAATGGATGACCGCTTCATAGAACTGGTAGTCGGTCATCTTGCCGGCCTTGGAGAGATTCATCTCGCAGACCATGGCAAGGCGATCGACCAGCGGATTCAGGGAGCACAGGCCGTTGGAGAGAATCTCCGGCAGCATCGGGATCACCCGCTCGGGGAAGTACACCGAGTTACCGCGCTTGGCCGCCTCTTCATCCAGGGCCGAACCGACCTTCACATAATGAGAGACGTCGGCGATGGCGACGAACAGCTTCCAGCCGCCGCCCTTGCGCTTCTCGGCGTAGACCGCGTCGTCGAAATCCCGGGCGTCCTCGCCGTCGATGGTGACGAAAGGCAGGGCGCGCAGGTCAACGCGTTTTTCCTTGTCCTTCTCCAGCACTTCGGGCTTGAGCTTGGCCGCTTCCTTCTCCACCGCCTCGGGCCAGGTGTGAGGGATGTCATAGCTGCGCAAGGCGACTTCGATTTCCATGCCTGGCGCCATGTAGTCGCCGAGCACTTCCACCACCTCGCCCTGGGCCTGGCGATGCACGCTCGGCCAGACATCGATGCGCACCTGGACAAACTGGTTGTGCTTGGCCTTGCCGGCCTTGCCCGGTGGGATCAGCACTTCCTGCTGGATCTTCGGGTTGTCGGCCACGACCGTGCCGATGCCGCTCTCGTCGAAGTAACGGCCGACGATGGTCTCGTGTGCGCGCTCGACCACTTCCACTACAGCGCCTTCACGGCGACCACGGCGATCGAAGCCGGACACGCGCGCCAGGGCACGGTCGCCGTCAAACACCAGGCGCATCTGCGTCGGGCTGAGGAACAGGTCGTCGCTGCCATCATCGGGGATGAGGAAGCCGAAGCCGTCGCGGTGGCCGGCAATGCGGCCGAGGATCAGGTCGAGCTTGTCCACCGGCGCGTAGGCGCCACGGCGGGTATAGATAAGTTGGCCGTCGCGCTCCATGGCGCGCAGTCGGCGACGCAGCGCTTCTTCCGGCTCTTCGCCGGAGAGGCCGAGCTCTTCCAGCAACTGGGCCCGCGTCGCGGGGGCGCCGCGCTCGGCGAGGTGCGCCAGGATGAGTTCACGGCTGGGGATGGGGTTGTCGTATTTTTCCGCCTCGCGGGCGGCCTCGGGATCGAGGTTTTGCCAATCGGCCATTAAAGTGCGGTCACCTTATATATAGGGGTATGGATCGCCATGTGCTTATTGAAGCGCGAAATCCGCTCGTCGGTCAGCTTTGGGCAAGAATAAATTTTTTATCGCATCAGGGGTTTACAAGCGAAAACGCTCTCCGTATAGTTCGCGCCCACAGCGTCAGACAGACGTTGTAACACGGAAACGATGAGTAATCATCGACTCCAGTGCCCAGGTGGCGGAATTGGTAGACGCACTAGGTTCAGGTCCTAGCGGTGGCAACACCGTGGAAGTTCGAGTCTTCTCCTGGGCACCACTTATTCAAGGATAAAGTCAGTCATCGACAGGCTTTATCAGGCGGGTTCGGAACCCTGATAACCGAACAATAGACCGCCCGATGCAACCAACGGTTGCATCACCGCAAGACGATGAGCGATCATCGCACCCCATGCTGAAAAGCATGCCCAGGTGGCGGAATTGGTAGACGCACTAGGTTCAGGTCCTAGCGGTGGCAACACCGTGGAAGTTCGAGTCTTCTCCTGGGCACCATCTTCAAACGAAAAAGCCGAGCACTGCTCGGTTTTTTCGTTTTCGGCTTTCCGCTATCCGGAACCCAAACCTCGCATAGGAGCGGACTTTGTCCGCGATGGGCAACAGGCCGGCTCCAAGCTGCCGGTAATCAATCGCGGACAGAGTCCGCTCCTACGAAAAAGGCGGAACCCTGCGCACCTTCACGCCTTGAATTGCCCGAGACTGGCGCGCAGCTGCCCTGCCAGGCCATCAAGCACGCGCCCACTGCTAGCCGTCGCACTCACCGCTTCCGCCGCGAGACTCGCCTCGGCATGGATCACCTCGACCCGCCCACGCACCGCCGCAGCGCCGGCTGCCTGTTGTTGCGCAGAATGCGTAGCCGCTTCGATAGCGCCGTGCACCTCTTCCACGGCACTCTGAACCTCCCGCTGTAGCCGCTCACTGTCCTGCAGCGCAGCCAAGCCCTGTACCGCCTGCTCGCGCGCCTGACCGATGGCGGATACCGCCTCGCGCGCCCCCTGCTGCAGCGCACCGATGTGCGACTGGATATCGCCGGTGGATTGCTGGGTCTTGCTGGCCAGCGCACGCACCTCGTCCGCCACCACGGCGAAGCCGCGTCCGCTTTCGCCAGCGCGCGCCGCTTCGATGGCAGCATTGAGCGCAAGAAGGTTGGTCTGCTCGGCGATGCCGTGAATCACCGAAAGCACCACCTCGATCTGCTCGCTCTGCCGCGCCAGGCGCTCGATCACGCCAGCGCCACTCTGCACACGGGATTCAAGGGTCTCGATCAGACCACCCACTTTGCGCGCGATGGCCGCATTATCCTGCGCCGCCTTGCGGATCTCACCAACCCGAGCCAGTGCCGCCTGCATGGAGCGACTTTCCATTTCCGCTTCCGCTGCCATGCCGGAGAGCGCCTCCAGGCTGCCGGCCACTTCATTGCGCTGCCGATCTGCCGCCGCCTCGGCACTGGCGCTGCGGCTGGCCAGCGCGGCGATTTCACTGCCGGTCTGCTGCGCCACCTGCCCCGCCTCGCGCACGATAGGCTGCAGCTTGTCGACGAAACGGTTCACCGCCGTCGCCATCTCACCCAACTCATCACGGCTGTCCAGCCGCACGCGGCGGGTCAGATCGCCCTCCCCGGCCGCGAGATCGTTCAGCGCGTCGATCAGCAGGCGCAAGCGATTCACCACGCGATGACCGAGCACCACCGCCAGGCACAGCAATACACCGAGCCCAACCAACAATAGCCCCATGCCGATACGCCAACGCAGGGTCCCAGCGGCGTCTTCGATGGACGCCTTCGCCCCCTGACTCATGCCGTCCGCCGCCTGCTTTGCCGATTGCAGACGCGCCTTGAGCGCCTTGGTGCTATCGGCCGCAGCGCCGGCGAGGCTATCGCCCACCAGTTGATCACCACTGGCGACCAGGGCGGAGAAGCGCTGATCCAGCGCAGCAATCTGCTTCTCGATGGCATCGGTGGACACCCCCAGGCGCACCGTCCCGATGACCACACCGTTAGGACTGATTGGCGCCTCGACGAGGAACACCGAATCATCATGGCTCGCCGCTTCCAGCACTTTGTCCAGCGCGCGCTCGCCCTTGCCTTTGTCGAGCAGCGCCTTGACCCGCGCATCCTCGCGGTTCAGATAGCGAGTCAGGTGCTGGCCCTGCGGATCGTCATAGACCACGAAGAGCACATTGGGATTGGCCTGAGCGCGCCGAGCATAGTCGGACAGCACCGGCACATCGTTATCCCACATGGCCTTAGGCGCGACGGCGGCCAACAGTTGCGCCAATTCGGTGGCGGACTGGCGCAGGCTTTGCTCCAGCCCCCGACGCAATTCGCCCTGCTCTTCCTCCAGTCGCGCGGAGAGCGCAGAACCCAGGCGCTCGCGAGTGCGCGCAGAAAGGTCATTCAAGCCGGAGGTGACCTCCCGACCAGCTTCTTCCAACTCAACGGCCAGGCGTTGCGATTCGTTACCCAGGCGCGCACCCAGATCGCCGACAAGGCCATCAACAGTGCTACGGGTGAGCCACAGGGCAATCAGCAACTGCACCAGCAGCGCAATCCCCAGGGCGATAAAAGCGGGGCGCAGCAGGCGGCTGCGCAGAAGAGACAGGACGGCGGACACGGCGGGCTTCCTCCGGATGTAACGGATGTCTGGCGCGGAGCGCGCCAATCCGTTTCACCAGCAAAGCGCGTGCCGTCGCGCAGAATGCCCCGGAAACGACAACGGGCCGCATGAGCGGCCCGTTGTGGCATTCAGCTTGGAATCAGCCGAACGGATGGCGCAGGACGATGGTCTCGGCGCGGTCCGGGCCGGTGGAGATGATGTCGATGGGCGCACCGACCAGCTCCTCGATGCGCTTGATGTAAGCACGCGCATTGGCCGGCAGGCCTTCCAGGCTCTGCACGCCGACGGTGGACTCGCTCCAGCCCGGCAGATCTTCGTAGATCGGCTGAAGGCCGATGTAGCTGTCGGCATCGGTCGGTGCATCGGTCAGCAGTTCACCGGCGGCGTTCTGGTAGCCGGTGCAGATGCGCACGGTTTCCAGGCCGTCGAGGACGTCCAGCTTGGTCAGGCACAGGCCGGACAGGCTGTTGATCTCGATGGCGCGACGCAGGATGACAGCATCGAACCAGCCACAACGACGGGCACGGCCGGTAGTGGCACCGAACTCGTGACCGACTTTGGCCAGACGTGCGCCAACGTCATCGAACAGCTCGGTCGGGAACGGGCCGGAACCCACGCGAGTGGTGTAGGCCTTGGTGATACCCAGGATGTAGTCCAGGTACAGCGGACCGAAGCCCGAACCAGTGGCAGTGCCGCCTGCGGTGGTGTTGGAGCTGGTGACGAACGGATAGGTGCCGTGGTCGATGTCCAGCAGCGAGCCCTGGGCACCTTCGAACATGATGTTCTCGTTGGCGCGGCGCAGGTCGTGCAGGGTCGAGGTCACGTCAGTCATCAGCGGACGCAGCTCTTCGGCATAGGCCATGCACTCGTCCAGGGTCTTCTGGAAATCGACGGCCGGTTCCTTGTAATAGTTCTGCAGGACGAAGTTGTGGTAGTCCAGCAGCTCACCCAGCTTGGCGGCGAAGCGCTCGCGGTGGAACAGGTCGCCCACGCGCAGGCCACGACGGGCCACTTTGTCTTCGTAGGCCGGGCCGATGCCGCGACCGGTGGTGCCGATCTTCGCGTCGCCGCGGGCCTTCTCGCGAGCCTGGTCCAGGGCCACGTGGAAGGACAGGATCAGCGGGCAGGAGGGGCTGATGCGCAGGCGCTCGCGCACCGGCACGCCCTTCTCTTCCAGCTTGGCGATCTCGCGCATCAGCGCGTCGGGCGCCAGCACCACACCGTTGCCGATCAGGCACTGCACGCCTTCACGCAGGATGCCCGACGGAATGAGGTGCAGAACGGTCTTCTCGCCGGCGACGACCAGAGTATGACCAGCGTTGTGGCCGCCCTGGTAACGCACCACGGCAGCAGCCTGGTCGGTCAGCAGGTCGACGATCTTGCCTTTGCCCTCATCACCCCACTGGGTGCCCAGGACTACGACATTCTTACCCATAACTCTTATCCCCATCGTGGATGTTCGGTGCCGGCCGCGGCCGGCGAAAACTCGAAGTGACGCGCCTCAGAGCGCAGCCACCTGCCAATTGCCATCGCGAACCAGCAGTTGCTGGTCGCAGCCCGCTTCGGTAGCCGAAGCCGCATCCTGCCCGGGCAGCGCCTGTACCACGCGCACACCCTGACGGCGCAGCTGCTGCACCGCCTGCCACAAGCCAGCACCATCGGCCGGCGCCCAGACTCCGGTGCGCGGCTCGTCGAGCTGGGCGCGGCCGAGAGTGACCAGGGTCTTGAGGTCGGTGGAGAAACCGGTCGCCGGACGGGCGCGACCGAAGTCGGCGCCGATGTCGTCGTAACGGCCGCCCTGGGCGATGGACTCGCCAACCCCAGGCACGAACGCGGCAAACACCACACCCGTGTGATAGTGATAGCCACGCAACTCGCCGAGATCGAAATACAGCGGCAGTTGCGGGAAGCGTGCGGCCAGCGAGTCGGCGATGGCGGTGATATCAGCCAGCGCGGCCTGCACGTTGGCCGGGGCGCCAGCGAGCACTTCGCGCGCCTGGTCCAGCACTTCGCGACTGCCGCACAGCTCGGCGAGGGCGCGAAGCATACCGGCAAGCTCAGCAGGCAACCCTTCGGTCAGTGCCGCGACTTCGTCCACGGCCTTGCGCTGCAGCGCGTCGAACAGCAGTTGCTCGACTTCGCCGGACAGGCCAGCTGCCTGGGCCAGGCCACGGTAGATACCGACATGACCAAGGTCCATGTGCACGTCCGGTACCTGGGCCATCTCGAGCATGTCGAGCAGCAGGCTGATGACCTCTACGTCACCGGCTGAACCGGTATTGCCGTAGAGCTCGGCACCCAGCTGGATCGGGCTGCGCGAAGTGGCCAGCGCACGCGGGCGGGCATGCAGCACGCTGCCGGCGTAGCACAGGCGGTTCGGGCCTTCGCGACGCAGGCTGTGGGCATCCATGCGCGCCACTTGCGGCGTGATATCCGCACGGAACCCCATCAGACGGCCGGACGCCGGATCAGTGACCTTGAAGGTACGCAGGTCCAGATCCTGGCCGGCACCGGTCAGCAGGGATTCCAGGTATTCGATATGCGGGGTGACGACGAACTCGTATCCCCAGCGCTGGAACAGGTCCAGCACCTGACGGCGGGCTGCTTCAACGCGAGCCGCCTCCGGTGGCAGCACTTCTTCGATCCCATCTGGCAGCAGCCAGCGGTCTACCGTTGCCATGTCGCCTCTCTCCTTTTTTAGGCCGGGCGGCACTTCAATGAATGCAGTAAAGAAGGACGGTGCCAAGCAGCATGCTGCCCAGCCCGATGAGTCTCAGACTGCGGTCGCCAAGGCGCCCGAGCCCGCTCACGGCGTCGCGCCAGCCACGCGGATACAGGAATGGAAGGACGCCTTCCAGCACCAGCAACAGACAGAACGCCTTGCCCAATTCCTGCCACATGGCTCTCGTACATCATTCTCGCGGACGCAAAAAAGCCGGGATTTCCCGGCTGACCCATGATAACACGATTTCTCCGACGGGCGCTGCCGCCCGCCGGAGACTTTGACTTACGGTTTAGCTTTTTCCAGATAGCGGAAGAACTCGTTGCTCGGATCGAGCACCAGCACGTCCTTCTTGTCGGCAAAGCTCTCGCGGTAAGCCTTGAGGCTGCGGGTGAAAGCGTAGAACTCCGGATCGGCGGTGTAGGCCTTGGCGTAGATCGCCGCCGCCTTCGCATCGCCGTCACCGCGGGTTTCTTCCGACTCGCGATAGGCCTCGGCCAGCAGCACGCGACGCTGACGGTCGGCATCCGCGCGGATACCTTCGGCCAGTTCGCGCCCCTTGGCGCGGTGCTCGCGGGCTTCCCGCTCACGCTCGGTGCTCATCCGCTCGAACACGCTGCGGTTCACTTCCTTGGGCAGGTCGATGGCCTTGACGCGAACGTCCACCACCTCGATACCCAATTCCTTCTGTGCCATGCGGTTCAGCGAAGCGGTGATATCACCCATCAGCGCATCACGCTCACCCGACACCACTTCGTGCAGGGTGCGCTTGCCGAACTGGTCACGCAGACCGGCTTCCAGACGACGGGACAGACGTTCGTCGGCGATCTGCTTCATGCCGGAAGTCGCGGTGTAGAAGCGCTCGGCATCGGAGACGCGCCACTTGGCGTAGGCATCGACCATCACCGCTTTCTTCTCCAGCGTCAGGAAGCGCTGGGTCGGCGAGTCCAGGGTCAGCAGGCGGCCGTCGAACTTGCGCACCGTGTTGACGTACGGAATCTTGAAGTGCAGGCCAGGCTTCACGTCCGGCTCGACCACGCGACCGAAGCGCAGCATCACGGCGCGCTCGGTCTGTTGCACCACGTAGACGCTGCTCCAGACGGCAACAGCAACCACCACACCCGCGATGAGGGCGATCAGGGACTTGTTACTCATCAGCGGCTCTCCCGGGTACGCGTGTCACGCTGCTGCAGGTCGCTGGCGACCCGCGAACCGATATCCGGCGTGCTGCTGCTCGCGCTGGGCGCGGCGCTCGGAGCTGCCGAACCACGGCCATCCATCATCTTGTCCAGCGGCAGGTAGATCAGGTTGTTCTGACCTTGCTGGCCGGTGACCAGCACCTTGCTGGTCTGGCTCAGGACGTCCTGCATGGTGTCCAGGTACAGACGCTGACGGGTGACTTCCGGGGCCTTGTGATACTCGCCGGCCAGCTTGGCGAAGCGATCCGCCTCACCCTGGGCGCGGGAGACCACTTCATCGCGATAGCCGTTGGCTTCCTCGATGATGCGCTGGGCCTGACCACGGGCTTCGGGCACCACGCCATTGGCGTAGGCTTCGGCCTGGTTCTTCTCGCGCTGCTCGTCCTCGCGGGCACGGATCACGTCGTCGAACGCTTCCTGTACTTCACGCGGCGCGGCGGCGCTCTGGATGTTCACCTGGGTCACCGTGATACCGGTCTTGTAGGTATCGAGGAAGCGCTGCAGGCGATCACGCACCTCGGTGGCCATCTGTTCACGGCCCTCGGTGAGGATCTTGTCCATGGTCGTGGAGCCGGCCACGTGGCGCAGGGCGCTTTCGGTGGCGTGCTGCAGGCTCACTTCCGGCTGGTCGACGTTGAGCACGAAGTCCTTCAGGTTGCTGACCTTGTACTGCACGGTCAGCGGAACCTCGACGATGTTCTCGTCCTCGGTGAGCATCTGACCCTGCTTGCTATAGGCACGCTCGCGGGTGACGTTCTCCTGGAACTTCTTGTCGATCGGCGGGAAGTAAATGTTCAGGCCGGGACCAACGGTCTCGTGGTACTGACCGAAGCGCAGGATCACTGCCTGCTCCTGTTCGTCCACGACGTAGATGGCGTTGTACAGCCACAGCACGGCGAGGATCGCCAGGCCGATACCGAACAGACCGAGGCTACCGCCCCGACCACTGCCGCCACCGCCCGAACCACTGCCGCGCTTGGGTTTGCCGAAAATTCCGTTCAGGCTGTCTTGCAGCTTGCGGAAGGCCTCATCCAGATCAGGCGGGCCCTGGCGACCACCACCACGGCGTCCACCCCAGGGGTCCTGGTCGTTCTTGTTCGAGTTGTCACCCGGCTCATTCCAAGCCATAGCGCTCTCCATCTGATAACGCGAAAACGCGCCTACGGCGCGCCCACCTATGCTACCGAATGCCCCTTACCCTGCCAAAAACAGAGTGCCGGGCTTTATTGCAAAGTGTGTTGCGCAATGAACTCCGCCGGCTGCCAGCCTTCGCGGCTCACCATGCGGTTCAACTCGACACGCGGCAGGCGGACCTGCAAAACGGCGCGTCCTTGTTCGTCGTGATTCTCCGACTGTACCGCACCCAGCTCGAAGAACTGAGCACGAAGTCGCCCGAGGCGCTGTGGCAGGCAGAGCGTTCCAACGAACATGTCCTCCCCCAGCAACTCGGAAATCGCCTGTTCCAGCAGCTCCAGCCCACGCGACTCCCGCGCCGACAGCCAGACGCGGACCGGCTTGCCCAGCTCGTCGCGCTGGATCATTGGTTGCAAATCCGGGAGCAGGTCGATCTTGTTGTACACCTCGAGCATCGGCAACTCGTTCGCGCCGATTTCCTTGAGCACCGCCAGCACCTGTTCGATCTGTGCATCGCGATCCGGCTCGTGGGAGTCGATCACATGCAGCAGCAGGTCGGAGTTGCTGGATTCTTCCAAGGTAGCCCGAAACGCCTCCACCAGCTTGTGCGGCAGGTGGCGAATGAAGCCCACGGTGTCGGCCAGCACGATCGGCCCGACGTCATCCAGCTCCAGACGGCGCAGGGTCGGGTCGAGGGTGGCGAACAACTGGTCGGCTGCGTAGACCTCCGAAGTGGTCAGCGCATTGAACAGCGTGGACTTGCCGGCGTTGGTGTAGCCCACCAGGGACACCGCCGGAATCTCCGCACGGCGACGGCCACGACGAGCCTGCTCGCGCTGGCTGCGGACCTTTTCCAGGCGGGACTTGATCTGGCGGATGCGCCCACGCAGCAGGCGGCGGTCGGTTTCCAGCTGGGTTTCACCCGGACCACGCAGGCCGATACCGCCTTTCTGGCGTTCAAGGTGAGTCCAGCCGCGCACCAGACGCGTGCTCATGTGTTCCAACTGGGCAAGCTCCACCTGCAGCTTGCCCTCATGGGTCCGGGCGCGCTGGGCGAAGATATCGAGGATCAAACCCGTACGATCGAGCACGCGGCACTCGAGCGCTCGCTCGAGGTTGCGCTCCTGGCTCGGCGTAAGGGTGTGATTGAAGATGATCAGCTCGACCTTCTCGGCGTGGACGAGGTCGTGCAACTCTTCGACCTTGCCGCTGCCGATCAGGTACTTGGCTGAGGGCTGATGGCGCGAAATGCTGACGAAAGCAACCGATTCCGCGCCTGCCGAACGGGCCAGCTCCTGGAATTCCTGCGGGTCTTCGCGCGCCTCGGGGTCCTGACCTTCCAGATGGACCAGAATGGCCCGTTCCCCACCACCCGGGCGCTCAAAGAACAAGGCGGACTCCCGTCAAACGTTGCCCGGCTCAGCCGGTTGATCACCGGTGGGCAGGCGCACGGGGCGGCTGGGAACCACGGTGGAAATCGCATGCTTGTAGACCATCTGGCTGACAGTGTTCTTCAGCAGGATGACGAACTGGTCGAAGGATTCGATCTGACCCTGCAGCTTGATGCCGTTGACCAGGTAGATAGAAACCGGAACGCGTTCTTTGCGCAGGGTATTGAGGTAAGGGTCTTGTAGCGAATGCCCTTTTGACATATGCCGCACTCCTTGTAAGGGTAAAAAACTGATTTAGTAGTAGTCGAATTTGGCTTAACGCCGTCCTGAACCCCAAGGATAGACGGCCGGAATTAAGGTCTCGAGCCTATATGGAGACCGCCTCAAAGTATTTCAAGGCACGCGGCAAATTGTCGCTTGCCTGACTGTCCAACCAGTGTAGATCGCTCCAGCTGCGGAGCCAGGTGAACTGGCGCTTGGCCAGCTGCCGCGTGGCGATGACGCCGCGCTCCACCATCTCAGCGTAGGACAGTTTGCCCTCGAGGTAGTCCCATACCTGTCGGTATCCCACCGCTCTTATGGAAGGAAGCCCCACGTGCAAGTCATTCCTTGCGCGAAGGCGTTCGACCTCGGCGATGAAGCCCTGTTCCAGCATCTGGTCAAAACGTTGCGCGATACGCTCGTGCAATACCTGACGCTGCAGAGGCGCAATCGCCAGATGAGCCACAGTATACGGTAATTGTCCACCACCTTGCGCGCCGGGACCCGCATTTTCACTCGCCTGGCGAAGGCGGTGTGCAGTCATGGACATACCGCTTACACGGTAGACCTCGAGGGCCCGGACAAGGCGCTGGGGGTCATTGGGATGGATACGCGCAGCCGACTCCGGATCAACCCGGGCCAGCTCCTCGTGCAGGGCACCCCAGCCTTCGGCGGCGGCCCAGGCTTCCAGCTCGGCACGCACGGCGGGGTCGGCGCTGGGCATGTCGGCCAAGCCTTCCAGCAACGCCTTGAAGTACAACATGGTGCCGCCGACCAGCAGCGGAATCCTCCCGGCTGCAGTGATCTCGGCCATGGCGGCCAGGGCATCGGCGCGGAATTCCGCCGCCGAATAGGCCTCACTGGGGTCGCGGATGTCGATCAGGCGATGCGGAAATTCCTCCAGCACCTCGCGGGGCGGCTTGGCGGTGCCGATATCCATGTCGCGATAGATCAGCGCCGAATCCACGCTGATCAGTTCCACCGGCAGCAGACGCGCCAGCTCCAGCGCCAGGTCGGTCTTGCCGGCGGCGGTGGGGCCCATGAGGAATATCGCGGGAGGCAGGGACATCGGACGCTCGTTATTACTAAGTGCAGTCATTGCGCACTGCTGAATCGATTGGCGCGCAGTTTACTGCACTTTCCTGAACGCAACCTTACGAAAATCAACGCCCGCGCAGGAAAAGCTTGTCCAGTTCGTCGAGTCCCAGCTGGGTCCAGGTCGGCCGGCCGTGGTTGCACTGGCCGCTGCGCTCGGTCACTTCCATGTCACGCAGCAGACCGTTCATCTCCGGCAGCGTCAGCCGGCGATTGGCGCGCACGGCGCCGTGACAGGCCATGGTGCCAAGCAGCTCGTTGAGATGCGCCTGGATGCGGTCGCTGGTGCCGTATTCCAGCAGATCGGCGAGCACGTCGCGCACCAACTGGGTAGCCTCGGCCTGTTTGAGCAGCGCGGGAATCTGGCGGATTGCCAGGCTTTCCGGGCCAAGCCGCTGCAGTTCGAAGCCGAGCCTGGAGAACCAGCTGCCATGTTCCTCGGCGCAGTCCGCCTCGCGTTCGCTGACGGCAATGGACTCGGGCACCAGCAGCGGCTGGCCGCGCAGGCCTTCGCTGGCCATGGCGGTCTTCAGGCGCTCATACATGATGCGCTCGTGGGCGGCGTGCATATCCACCAGCACCAGCCCATGGGCATTCTCCGAGAGGATGTAAATGCCCTTGAGCTGCGCCAGCGCGTAACCCAGCGGCGGCACGTCCTGGCTGCTTTCCGGCAGGGCCTGGAGCACCTGGTCGGCAAGCGGAGCGAAATAGGCCTTGTA
The DNA here is from genome assembly GCF_057444315.1 of Pseudomonas sp. PVC-3-1. Lineage (NCBI taxonomy): Bacteria > Pseudomonadati > Pseudomonadota > Gammaproteobacteria > Pseudomonadales > Pseudomonadaceae > Pseudomonas > Pseudomonas sp. PVC-3-1. The sequence goes on along the minus strand of NZ_CM172023.1, from coordinate 1,727,671 downwards.
GGCACCCTGGGCCTCCTGGATCGGCGGTATTTCCGGGCGCGTGGGCTGATAGCTGTAGCCGCCACCGCCGCCAGAACCACCCGACGACGGGCTCGGCTGCCAGGCACGCGCGGCGGCCGGGGCCTCCAGCACAGTCCCGGACAGGCGCATCTCACCCTGCGGGCCGAACTCGCCGGCTTCCGCACCGGTCGGGCGCGGCACGGTCAGGCTGGTCGCGCCCGGCGGCGCCAGCTGGTCGTCCGGGCGCACTTCCGCCAGCGCCCGGTGCAGGGTGCCGTAGAGGAAGTCGTGGACCATGCGGCTGTCGCGGAAACGCACTTCGTGCTTGGTCGGGTGGACGTTGACGTCCACCACCGACGGGTCGACCTCGAAGAACAGCACGAAGGTCGGATGCCGGCCGTTGTACAGCACGTCGCGATAGGCCTGGCGTACCGCGTGGGCGACCAGCTTGTCGCGCACCATGCGGCCGTTCACGTAGAAATACTGCAGGTCCGGCTGGCTGCGGGAGAACGTCGGCAGCCCAACCCAGCCCCACAGGTGCAGGCCATTGCGCTCCACTTCGATGGGCAAGGCCTGTTCGAGGAAGCCGCTGCTGCACACGGCGCCGACGCGGCGGGCGCGGGAGGCTTCGTCCTTGGCTTCGTGCAGCGAGAGGATGGTCTTGCCGTTGTGGCGCAGGTGGAACGCCACGTCGAAGCGCGCCAGCGCGAGACGCTTGATGACTTCCTGCAGGTGATCGAACTCGGTCTTCTCGGCGCGCAGGAACTTGCGCCGCGCCGGGGTATTGAAGAACAGATCGCGCACTTCGATGCTGGTGCCCACCGGGTGGGCCGCCGGCTTCACCGTGGACTCCATGTCACGGCCCTCGACTTCCACCTGCCAGGCCTGCTCGGCGTCGGCGGTGCGCGAGGTCAGGGTCAGCCGCGAGACGGAGCTGATCGACGCCAGCGCTTCGCCGCGAAAGCCCAGGCTCATCACCCGTTCCAGGTCTTCCAGCTCGCGAATCTTGCTGGTGGCGTGGCGCGCCAGCGCCAGCGGCAGGTCATCGGCCGGAATGCCGCTACCGTCGTCGCGCACGCGCAGCAGCTTGACGCCGCCCTGCTCGACTTCGACGTCGATGCGCTTGGCGCCGGCGTCCAGGCAGTTTTCCAGCAGTTCCTTGATGACCGAAGCAGGTCGCTCGACCACTTCGCCGGCAGCGATCTGGTTCGCCAGCCGCGGGGTGAGCAGCTGGATGCGGCGCACCTCACTCATTGCTGCGACGCCAGGGAGGTGCCCGGAATCTTCAGCACCTGACCAATCTTCAGCTCGTCGCTCTTGAGCGAGTTGGCGCTGCGGATCGAGGACGTGCTGACATCGAAGCGGCTGGCCACCATCGCCAGGCTGTCGCCACTGCGCACGACGTACTCACGCGGGCCGGAAGCCAACTGGCCACCGTCGCGCAGCGAGGCGATGTAGGTACCCGGCGGCGGGGTCTGCACGAAGTACTGACGCACACCGGCAGCGATGGAGCGTGCCAGGGCCTGCTGGTGCGAACCGCTGGCCAGCTTGGCGGATTCGTTCGGATTGGAGATGAAGCCGGTTTCCACCAGGATCGACGGAATATCCGGGGACTTCAGCACCATGAAGCCGGCCTGTTCCACGCGGCGCTTGTGCAGCGGGGTGACGCGGCCGACGCTGGTCAGCACCTTGTGGCCGACATCCAGGCTGGAGGACATGGTGGCGGTCATCGACAGGTCGAGCAGCACGCCGGCGAGCATCTTGTCCTTGTCGTCGAGGTTCACGCCGCCGTCGCCGCCGATGAGGTCGGAACGGTTTTCCGTATCGGCCAGCCAGCGCGCGGTCTCGGAGGTGGCGCCACGATCGGACAGGGCGAACACCGAGGCCCCGAAGGCGCTGCGGCTGGGCGCGGCGTCGGCATGGATGGAGACGAACAGGTCGGCGCCCTTCTTGCGGGCGATCACGGTGCGGTTGCGCAGCGGGATGAAGTAGTCGCCGGTGCGCGTCAGTTCCGCGCGGAAGCCTTTCATCTGGTTGATCTGCCGCTGCAGTTCGCGGGCGATCGACAGGGTGATGTTCTTCTCGTGCAGGCCGTTCGGTCCGAGGGCGCCGGGGTCTTCGCCACCGTGGCCGGCGTCGATGGCAATCACGACGTCGCGCTTGCCGCCGCTGCTGGGCGCGGGAATCTTGGCGACCGACTGCACAGGGCTGACCGGCGTGGCAGGCACACTGGGAGTCGGTGTCGCGGGGACGTCCGGGGCGATGTCGGCGCCCTGGTCGTACAGATCGACGACCAGGCGGTTGCCGTACTGCTGGTTCGGCGGCAGCACGAAGCTCTTGGGCGTGACCTGGTTCTTCAGGTCCAGCACCAGGCGCAGGTCGGTGGGCGAACGCTGGGCAGAGCGCATCGCGGTGATCGGCGTGTTGCTCAGCTTGAGCTTGTCGAGGGCGGCGGACATCTGCGCGCCATTGATATCGACGACGATGCGGTTGGGCGCACTCAGGGTGAACAGACTGTGCTGCACGGGGCCGGACAGGTCGAACACCAGGCGTGTGTTGTCCGGCGCGCGCCAGATGCGCACGCTCTTGATTTGCGTGGCGGCAGAAACCTCACCGGCAAAGAATGCCAGCAGAACGGACACCCCGATAAACAACGCCCGAAGGCGCAACCCCCAACCCATCTTTTTTCTATGCTCCCGTGGCCAGGGCGGCACACCAGGCTTCGCCCCGTGTTCCGTGCGGGTCTAGGCGCAGCATGCGTCCGCCCGCATGCGGAACAATGGTAATGTCCATGTCGGCCTTTGGCAAAATGCCTTTGCCACGCTCCGCCCACTCGATCAGGCACAACGCGTCGCCTTCGAAGTAGTCGCGGATGCCGAGGAACTCCAGTTCCTCAGGGTCGGCGAGGCGGTAGAGGTCGAAGTGAAAGGCGCGCAGATCGCCGATTTCGTAGGGCTCGACCAGGGTGAAGGTCGGGCTTTTTACCGCTCCGCCATGGCCCAATCCCCGCAGGATGCCGCGCGACAGCGTGGTCTTGCCCGCCCCCAGATCCCCATGCAGATAGATCACCCCGCGCCCGCCGGTCGCCTCGGCGATTCGCCGACCAAGATCGACCATGGCGTCTTCGCCGTCGGCGAACAGATTCAGTTCAGGCATGGGCACAACTCCTCGAGCAACTGACGAACGGCAGGAATCAGATCGGCGGCAGCCAGTCCGCGCCCTTGCGCGCCAAGCGACTCGCCAGCGCGTGCATGCAGCCAGACTGCCAGGCACGCGGCATCGAAAGCAGGCAGCCCCTGCGCCAGCAGCGCACCGAGGATGCCGGAGAGCACATCACCCAGTCCGGCGCCCGCCATGGCGGGATGCCCGTGATTGCACAGCGCCAGGCGGCCATCCGGGGAGGCGACCAGGCTGCCGACTCCCTTGAGCACGACCACAGCCTGATAACGCTGCGCCAGCGCGTGAGCGGCTGTCGGCCGGTCGGCCTGGACCTCGGCGGTGGAAATACCCAGCAGACGCGCCGCCTCGGCCGGATGGGGTGTGATCACCCAGTCGCCGGACGGGCGAGCGACCAGACCTTCAGCCAGCAGGTTGAGCGCATCCGCGTCCCACACCTGTCGACGCTCCAGGCTCGCGGCAGCGCTGACCAGCACACGCCCCCAGGCTTCGCGGCCGACACCGGGGCCGACCACCAGCACATCGGCGCGCTCGGCAAGTCGCAGCAGCTCGGCAGAAGAAGAAACGCCACGCGCCATCAGCTCAGGCCGGCGAGCCAGTGCAGCAGGCACGTGGGCGGCACGGGTCGCCAGGGAAACCAGACCGGCGCCGCAGCGCAGCGCGCTCTCGGCGGCCAGCAGCACGGCGCCGCCCATGCCGGTATCGCCGCCGATCACCAGCGCATGGCCGAACAGGCCCTTGTGCGCGGCCTTCGGCCGTGAGGCCAGGCGCGACAGGGATGCCGGAGCGAGTCGGCGCGCAACGCATGCATCGGGAATCAGGGCCGGATCGGCCTCCAGCTCATCGAACGCCAGTTCGCCGCACTGGTCGGGACCGCTGGCGGTGAACAGGCCGAACTTGAGGCCGATGAAGGTCACGGTGAGGTCGGCCTGCACCGCGCACCCCAGGACTTGCCCGGTATCGGCACTCAAGCCGGAGGGGATATCCACCGCCAATACCGGCAAGCCGCTGGCGTTGATCGCCGCAATGGCCGAGGCGTAGGGCTCGCGCACCTCGCCGCCCAGACCGGTGCCCAGCAATGCATCCACCAGCACGCCACGCAGTTCGGCGCGGTCACTCCAGGCGTCGATATCCACCCCGCCGGCACGCGCCTCCCCATGGGCCGAGGCCGCATCGCCGGAGAGGCGCGAGGCATCACCTACCGCCAGCACGCGCACGCGCCAGCCAGCGCGCAAGGCCAGGGCAGCGATCAGATAGCCGTCGCCAGCGTTGTTGCCGTGGCCGGCCAGCACAGTGATTTCGCCGGCATCCGGCCATTGGCGGCGCAGCGCGCGCCAGGCGGCATGGGCGGCGCGGCGCATCAGTTCGAAGCCGGACGTGCCGGCGGCGATCAGGCGCGCGTCGAGGTCGCGCACCTGCTGAGCGCTGTACAGATTAAGGGGCAGTTCGTCGTGGGCAGTCATCGCGGTTCCGGGCGGCAGAATGTGTCGCCTGAGAGCCTGTTCAAAAGCATGCGAGCTAGAGCAGAGCAAGGCAAAAAGAGACGAGGAAGCGCAGTTTACTGCTGTAAATGAGCATTCCGAGTCTGTTCCTAACGCAGCTCTGCCGACGCGCAGCAGATTTCGAGCGGCTCTTGGCGTACGGGCGGGCCGACGCCGGCCAGGTCTGGCAGAATTATACGCACCCCGACTTCCGTTTCCCGCCTTCCATGCACGATTCAACACTCGACTACGCCAACCTCGCCCTCTCCATCAAGGACTGGGGGCGCGAACTCGGCTTCCAGCAGGTCGGCATCAGCGGGCTGGACCTGGAGACGCATGGCGAGCACCTGCAACGCTGGCTGGAAGCGGGCTACCACGGCGAAATGGACTACATGGGCGCCCATGGCAGCAAACGCTGGCGGCCGGACGAGCTGGTGCCCGGCACGCTACGGGTCGTATCGCTGCGCATGGACTACCTGCCCGGCGACACGCGCATGGCGCAGGTGCTGGGCGATGCGGAGAAGGCCTACGTCTCGCGCTACGCCCTGGGCCGCGATTACCACAAGCTGATCCGCAAGCGCCTGCAACAACTGGCCGAGCGCATCCAGCAGCGGATCGGGCCGTTCGGCTTCCGCGCCTTCGTCGACAGCGCGCCGGTGCTGGAAAAGGCTATCGCCGAGCAATCGGGCCTGGGCTGGATCGGCAAGAACACCCTGGTGCTCAATCGCAAGGCCGGCAGCTACTTCTTCCTCGGCGAGCTGTTCACCGACCTGCCACTGCCAGTGGACGAGCAGCACGGCACGGAGCACTGCGGGCGCTGCACGGCCTGCATGGACATATGCCCCACCGCCGCCTTCGTCGCGCCCTATGTGCTGGATGCGCGGCGCTGCATTTCCTACCTGACCATCGAGCTGAAGGGCTCGATTCCCGAAGACTTGCGCCCGTTGATTGGCAACCGCGTGTTCGGCTGCGACGACTGCCAGATGGTCTGCCCGTGGAACCGCTTCGCCCGCGCCACCGACCAGGGTGACTTCCAACCGCGCCACAGCCTGGACAACGCCGCGCTGGCGGAGCTGTTCCTGTGGACGGAGGAGGAGTTCCTCAGCCGCACCGAGGGTTCGCCGTTGCGGCGCGCCGGTTACGAGCGCTGGCTGCGCAACCTGGCCGTGGGGCTGGGCAATGCGCCGTCGACCATCCCGGTGATCGAGGCGCTGCGCGCGCGGCGGGAGTTCCCGTCGGAACTGGTGCGCGAGCATGTGGCGTGGGCGCTGGGCCGCCACAACGCCTGAAGCTTGGGGCTATTAGTAGGAGCGAGCTTGCTCGCGAACAGCCCCCGCAGCGGAGTCGGTTCGCGAGCAAGCTCGCTCCTACAAGAGCAGGTTCGCTCCGCTTACACCTTGATGAAGTGCTCGCGGTAGTAACGCAGTTCGGCGATGGACTCACGGATGTCGTCCAGGGCCAGATGGGTGTTGCCTTTCTTGAAGCCGTCGCGCACCGCCGGGGCCCAGCGCGCGGCCAGTTCCTTGAGGGTGGAGACGTCCAGGTTGCGGTAGTGGAAGTAGCCTTCCAGCTTCGGCATGTGGCGGTAGAGGAAGCGGCGGTCCTGGCAGATGCTGTTGCCGCAGATCGGCGAGCTGCGCTTGGGCACCCACTTTTCCAGGAAGGCGATGGTCATCGCCTCGGCTTCGGCTGCCGAGATGGTGCTCTCACGCACGCGCTGGGTCAGGCCGGACTGGCCGTGCTGGCGGGTGTTCCACTCATCCATGCCGGCGAGCAGCTCCTCGCTCTGGTGCACGGCGATCACCGGGCCTTCCTCGAGGATGTTCAGGTCACTGTCGGTGACGATGGTCGCCATCTCGATGATGACGTCCTTGTCCGGGTCCAGCCCGGTCATTTCCAGGTCGATCCAGATCAGGTTCTGTGGGTTCTGCATGATGGGGCTCCTCAGCTCAGCCCTCTAGTTTAGCGGGAAGCACGCCTTCGCATGCTAAACTGCGGCGCGATTTTCCCTGTGGATACCCTATGGCCAAGCGTCACCTCACCCGCCGGCAGAGCTGGCGGATCGAAAAAGTCCAGGAAGAGCGCGCTGCCCGCGCCGCCAAACGCGAATCGCGTGCCCTGGAAGAACTGGAAGGCGGCGACCTCGGCCCGGAGCAGACCGGCCAGGTGATTGCCCACTTCGGTGTGCAGGTGGAAGTCGAGGCCCAGGACGGCGACGCCGCCGGCCAGGTATTCCGCTGCCACCTGCGCGCCAACCTGCCGCCTCTGGTGACGGGCGACCAGGTGGTCTGGCGGCCGGGCAACCAGGGCATCGGCGTGATCGTTGCGCAGTTGCCGCGCACCTCCGAGCTACGTCGCCCGGACATGCGTGGCGTGCTCAAGCCGGTGGCGGCCAACGTCGATCGCATCGTCATCGTCTTCGCGCCGCGCCCGGAACCCCACGCCAATCTCATCGATCGCTACCTGGTGGCTGCCGAACACGCGGGCATCAAGCCGCTGCTGCTGCTGAACAAGGCCGACCTGATCGACGAGGACAATGCCCCCTTCCTCGATTCGCTGCTGGGCACCTACCGCGAGCTGGGCTACCCGCTGCTGGAGGTTTCCGCCTTCAACGGACTGGCCCTGGACGCCCTGCGCGCCGCGCTGAACGAGCACGTCAGCGTGTTCGTCGGCCAGTCGGGCGTGGGCAAGTCGTCGTTGGTGAACGCGCTACTGCCGGGCGTCGACACCCGCGTTGGTGATCTGTCGGAAGTCACCGGCAAGGGCACCCACACCACCACCACTGCTCGGCTGTTCCACTTCCCCGCCGGCGGCGATCTTATCGACTCCCCCGGCATCCGCGAATTCGGCCTCGGCCATGTCAGCCGTGACGATGTGGAAGCGGGCTTCATCGAATTCCACGACCTGCTCGGCCATTGCCGCTTCCGCGACTGCAAGCACGACCGCGAGCCCGGCTGTGCATTGCTCAAGGCGCTGGAAGATGGACGTATTTCGCCGCAGCGGATGGCCAGCTACCGGCACATTCTTGCCAGCCTGCCGGAAGACGAATATTGATGGGCAAGTGAGCGTCGGTCGTCCGCGGCGCGGAGGTTGCGGGCCCCTGTAGGAGCGAGCTCGCTCGCGAACCGCCCAGCGACGGCACTGCAAGTGGACTCTGTTCGCGAGCAAGCTCGCTCCTACAAAAAGCCTCTCGCCGATCTGAGGCGAAAAGGCGAAGAAAAAGGCCAGCTTTTCAGCTGGCCTTTTTCGTTCATCACTGCTGCTTGTTCAACTCGTCGAGCTTCAGCGTGCCGCCGTCATCGAACAGGTTGAGCTTCTGCTTGAGCTGGTCCGGCGGCAGCGGGTCGCCCTGCCCGGTCGCCGGCTTGGCCGGCGCGCCATTGCCATTGGTCGCGGCAGCGCCGGGAGCTGCGCCATCGGCAGGTTTGTCGCCTCCGCCATCCTGACCTTCGATGGCACGTTGGGCCTTCTTGGTCAGGACGATGATGTCAATGCGACGGTTCACCGGGTTGAGCGGCTGGTCGCGGTCGAACAGCGCGGACGAGGCGTAGCCCACCACGCGGGCAATCTGGTCTTCCGGGTAGCCACCGGCTTCCAGCGCGCGACGCGCGGCGTTGGCGCGGTTAGCCGAAAGCTCCCAGTTGCCGAAATCGCCGTTGCCGGCGTAGGGCTTGGCGTCGGTGTGGCCGCTGATACTGATCTTGTTCGGCACCTGCTTGATGGTCTCGGCCAGCGCCAGCAGGATGTCCTCGAAGTACGACTGCAAACGCGCACTGCCCAGGTCGAACATCGGCCGGTTGTCCGAGTCGACGATCTGGATGCGCAGGCCGTCCTGGGTGATCTCGAAGAGAATCTGGTCCTTGAAGCGCTTCAGGGTCGGGTTCTCGTCGACCTTGTTCTGCAATTCCTGCAGCAGCAGCTCCAGACGCTCCTTTTCCACCTGCTCGGCGACGTCCTGAGCCTGCTGCTCGGTAATCTTGGCGTTCTCGTCCGGATTGATGCGCGTCTCATCGGCGTCCGGCTGTGCCTGGATCTGCGGGTTCAGCGTCTTGTCCGGCGCCGGCGTCGGCGTGCCGCCCAGGTCAATGACGTAGGGGCTGGCGCTCTCGGTAAAACCGATCGGGTCCTGGAAGTAGCCGGAGATGGCCTTCTTCTGCTCCGGCGTGGCCGAGGACAGCAGCCAGAGCACCAGGAAGAACGCCATCATGGCGGTGGCGAAGTCGGCGAAGGCGATCTTCCAGCCACCGCCATGGTGGCCAGCGGCATAGCGCTTGATGCGCTTGACGATGATCGGCTGGTTGTTATCCATGCTTAGCGACCACGTACCGCCTGTTCCAGCTCACTGAAGCTGGGACGGTGTGCCGGCAGCAGCACCTTGCGGCCAAATTCGACGGCCAGCGACGGCGGCATGCCGGAGGCAGACGCCACCAGGCAGGCCTTGATCGCTTCGTAGAGGTTCAGCTCTTCCTTGGCGTCGTGCTCCAGGGCGTTGGCCAGCGGGCCGACGAAACCGTAGGCGGCGAGAATACCGAGGAAGGTACCCACCAGCGCCGCGGCGACGTGGTGGCCGATCTCGGCCTGGCTGCCCTGACCGAGCAGGGCCATGGTGATCACGATGCCCAACACCGCGGCGACGATACCGAAGCCCGGCAGGGCGTCGGCGACGCGGGTCACGGCGTGGGACGGATGTTCGAAGTCTTCCTTGAGGCTGCCCAGTTCCATGTCGAACAGGCCCTCGAGTTCGTGGGGCGCCATGTTGCCGGAGGACATGATGCGCAGGTAGTCGCAGACGTACGCGGTCATGCGTTCGTCCTTGAGCACCGCCGGGTACTTGCTGAAGATCGGGCTGGCAGCCGGATCCTCGACATCGGCCTCGATGGCCATCATGCCTTCGCGGCGGCTCTTGTTGAGCACTTCGTAGAGCATGCCCAGCACTTCCAGGTAGAAGGTGTGGGTGAAGCGGTTGCCGAACATCTTCGGCGCCTTCTTCAGCACGGTCATGAAGGTGCTGCCAGGGTTGGCCTGGAGGAACGCGCCCAGCGCGGCGCCGCCGATGATCAGCACTTCGAACGGCTGGATGATGGCCGCGATCTTGCCGCCGGAGAGCATGTAGCCGCCGAGCACGCTACCCAGAATGACGATGATGCCGATGATTTTTGCCATGGGGACCGGACTGAAACTGTGAACAGAAAGGAGGCATGATTCCCGCCTCCCTGTTGTTATCGGAGATTTCGGGCAAGACTATAGGCCGAAAACACTAAAAACCAGTTCGGCGCCTTACGCATGTCAAAGCAAATGCTTCATCCAGAGCGTCTCAAGGCCTGGCTCACGCAGCTGGAAAATCTGCCTTTGCCGGTTCCGCTGGAGCAGCGCGATGATATTCGCCGTGCGCTGAACGACAGCCGCCGCTCGATCCGCGACATCGCCGAACTGCTGCAGGACGCGCCAACCCTGGCCTTCGCCATCCTGCGCGAGGCCAACCGCGCCGAGAGCGCTCGGAGCAATCCGGCGGAAAGCCTGGAAGTCGCCCTTAACCGCCTGGGCCTGACCCGCGTCACCCAATTGCTCGACAGCCTGCCGGCGATGCCCGAAGCGCAGATGCCCCGCGCCCTGAGCCAATTGCTGCTGATCAGCCGCCATGCCATGCAGCAGGCCAGCGGCCTGTTCGCCAACCGCCTGGCGCGGCTGTGGCAGGAAATCCACTGGGGCAGCCTGTTCACCCTCGCCCCGCTGTGGGCACTGGCCAGCGCCAGACCGGAACTGATGGAAAGCTGGCAGCGCCAGGTCTACGGCCTGGGCCGCTGCAGCAGCGAAGTCGAAGAGGAACTGCTCGGCACTCGCCTGCTGCCGCTGTGCCGCGCGCTGGCCGACAACTGGCGGCTGCCGGATTGGGTCGGCCAGGGCTACGCCCTGCTCAGTGACGACAAGCGCCTGCTGGTACGCGCGCTGCACGTTGCCCACACCGAACACGAACCGCTCGGCCAGCAGCAACGCCTGGACGCCGACCCGGAATTGCAACGCTGGCTGACCCGACCAGCCAACACCATCCTGCTGGCCAACAGTCTGGCCATGGCCGCGCACCAGTCCTGGGGCGGCGTGCACATGCTGCGCTGGCAGCGCCTGACCAGCCTTTATCTGCAGATGCCGCTGGAGGAACTGCAACAGACCGTCCACGGCCTCGCCGCGCAGAGCGCCCGCCGCCATGCCCGCCCACTCCTCTGGCACCCCGCCGAGGCGCTGCTGTGGCCCTGGGATGCGCGCCGCTGGCTCAACGGGCCGAAGGCAGAGGAACCGGCCAAGGCACCGGACACCCTCGCCGAATGGCGCCAGCACTGCACCCGCCTGATGCAGACGCCCAGCCCCTTCGGCAACGCCGTGCAATTGCTCGACTGCGCCACCGCTGCGCTGCAAGCCTGCGGGCTGCAACGCGGGATGATCCTGCTGGCCGACAAGGGCGGCAGTTGGTTGCAGGCGCGCCGGCACTTCGGCCTGGACGGCGAGATTGGCGACTTCAAGCTGGAAGTCGCCGCCAGCCCGGTGCTGCGCAAACTCCTGCAACAACCCGGGCAACTGCGCCTGAGCCCGGCCAACATGGCCGAGTTCTCGGCACTGATACCCGGCTCGCTGAAGGCGCTGCTGCCCAGCGAACATCTGCTGCTGCGCTCGCTGGGCAACGGCGCGCGAGTGGTCATGCTGGTCGTCTCCGACCGTCATGGACAGCCGCTGGCTGACTTGCACGCTCAAGCCTTCGGCCGCACCGTGCAGTGCATCGAGCACGCGGTGAAGCAGATGGCGCGGGGTTCCTGATCCGCGAAAGGTTTGCGCCCCGCCGTCTCCCCTTTAAACTAACCGCCCTCAGAACCCGTTCAACGTCTCGCCGAGTGCAGCTCAGGCAGACATTGGACAGCTTCTCACGGGGTAGCCCAAGGCGCCTGCTCGCCTTGCCTCCCCCACCTTTTCCGCCGGGAGTCTCCGTCATGTCCGCCTTCTCCGCCCTGCCCCTGGTGATCGAACCGGCTGACCTCGCCAGCCGCCTCGACGCCCCCGAGCTGATCCTGGTCGACCTGACCAGCGCCGCACGCTACGCCCAGGGCCACATCCCCGGCGCCCGTTTCGTCGCCCCCGCGCGTACCCAATTGGGTGGCACACCGGCTCCGGGCCTGCTGCCGGCCAAGGCCGACCTGGAAGCACTGTTCGGCGAACTGGGCCACAACCCCGATGCTGTCTATGTGGTCTACGACGACGAAGGCGGCGGCTGGGCCGGCCGCTTCATCTGGCTGCTGGACGTGATCGGCCACGACAAGTACCACTACGTCGATGGCGGCCTGCACGCCTGGCTCGCGGACAACCTGCCGCTCTCCGAGAACGTCCCGGCACCGGCCGGCGGCCCGCTGCCGCTGACCCTGCACGACGAACCCACCGCCACCCGCGAATACCTGCAGAGCCGCCTGGGCGCCGCCGACCTGGCCATCTGGGACGCGCGCAACCCCAGCGAGTACAGCGGCCAGAAAGTCCTCGCCGCCAAGGCCGGCCATGTGCCCGGCGCCGTCAATTTCGAATGGACCGCCGGCATGGACCCGGCCCGCGCCCTGCGCATCCGTACCGATATGCCGCAGATCCTCCAGGACCTGGGCATCACCAAGGACAAGGAAGTGATCACCCACTGCCAGACCCACCATCGTTCCGGCTTCACCTACCTGGTGGCCAAGGCCCTCGGCTATCCGCGGGTCAAGGGCTATGCCGGTTCCTGGTCGGAATGGGGCAACCATCCCGACACCCCCGTAGAGGTTTAAGGAATGTCGTTCAAAGATCGTCTGTTCATCCTCGCCCAGTACCTGCTGCCGCATCACCTGCTGTCGCGCCTGATCGGCTGCGCCGCGGAATGCCGCGCGCCCTGGTTCAAGGACCGCCTGATTCCCTGGTTCGCCCGCCGTTACCGGGTGGACATGCGCGAAGCCCAGGTCGAGGACCTGCGTGCCTATGAGCACTTCAACGCCTTCTTCACCCGCGCCCTGAAAGACGGTGCTCGTCCGCTGGACGAAACCGCCGACGCGGTGCTCTGCCCCGCCGACGGCGCCATCAGCCAGCTCGGCCCGATCGAGCATGGTCGCGTATTCCAGGCCAAGGGCCACAGCTACAGCCTGATGGAGCTGCTGGGCGGCGACGCCGAGCGCGCCGCGCCCTTCATGGGCGGCGAGTTCGCCACCGTCTACCTGTCGCCCAAGGACTACCACCGCGTGCACATGCCGCTGGCCGGCACCCTGCGCGAGATGGTCTACGTGCCGGGCCGCCTGTTCTCGGTGAACCAGTTGACCGCCGAGCAGGTGCCGGAGCTGTTCGCCCGCAACGAGCGCGTGGTCTGCATCTTCGACACCGAGCGCGGGCCGATGGCCGTCGTGCTGGTAGGCGCGATGATCGTCGCCTCCATCGAAACCGTGTGGGCCGGCCTGGTGACTCCACCCAAGCGTGAGCTGAAGTCCTTCTCCTACGACGAAGCCTCCCGTGCGCCGATCCACCTGGAGAAAGGCGCCGAGCTGGGCCGCTTCAAGCTGGGCTCCACCGCCATCGTGCTGTTCGGGCCGGAGCAAGTAAGTTGGGCGGAAAACCTCGCCGCCACCAGCGCCGTGCGCATGGGCGAGCGCCTGGGTGGTGCGCGCCAGGGCTAAGGCCCGCTCTCCATAAGGCGGGCGGCCAACGAGTCGCCCGCCACTGCTTTTCGCCTCATCGTGCCAGCTCCCTGCCATGAAACGCTTTCTGCACCTGATGGGCTGGCGCGCCAACGCCACCAGCCATCTTGAAAAATGGCTCTCCGCAATCGGAGCGCTGTGCGGCATCGCCGCCATCTATGCCGTCACCCACTGGGTCCTGCCCAGCGAAGCGGCCATCTGGGTCGTCGCCTCCATGGGCGCCAGCGCAGTGCTGCTGTTCGCCGTCCCCCACGGCGTACTGTCGCAACCCTGGGCCGTACTCGGCGGCCAGGTGCTCTCGGCCCTGGTCGGGGTGATCTGCCAGAAACTCTTCCCTGACCAGAGCTTCACTCCCGCCCTCGCGGTAGCGGCGGCGATCCTGGTCATGCATTACGCCCGCTGCATCCACCCGCCCGGCGGCGCCACCGCACTGGCGGCAGTGTCCGGCGGCCCGGCGATCAGCGCCCTGGGGTTCCACTACGTACTCAGCCCGGTGCTGCTCAATGTGGTCCTGATCCTCGCCGTTGCGGTGGCCTTCAACGGCCTGTTCGCCTGGCGCCGCTATCCCGCACCGCTGGCGCGCCTGCCCGCCACGCCAAAGCTGCCCACAGGTCCGGCCCCGGAGGACCTGTACCACGCGCTGCGCAAGATGGATTCATACATCGACGTGCAGTTCGACGACCTGCTGAAGATTCTCCAACTGGCCCAGGAGCATGCCCAGGCGCAGCGCCTGACGCCCGAGGACATACTACTCGGTGCCAGCTACAGCAACGCCCTGAGCGGCGATGCCTGGGCCGTGCGCCAGGTGATCGACGACCACCCGGACAAGCGCAGCCGCCAGGACCAGGTGGTCTACAAGGTGGTCGCCGGCGCCGGCAAGGGCAATACCGGCGTCTGCCGGCGCCAGGATCTGCTCGACTGGGCCGCCCACCCGGTGATCGCCCAGGGCGACGGCTGGGTACGCAGCACCGCGCAGGACTCGGCGAAGAACGCCCTGCAACGCCAGCTCAAAGGGGAAACGCCACTGCCGTGACCTGTCCACGCACCATCCGGGCGATGGGCTGCGGCGGGCGACGGATGCTGCTAGAGTTCGGAAAAAGCCGACAGTTATGACCAACCAGTTCGTACAACGAGCCGGATTGTGGAGAAACCATTCCCGCCATGGACAACAGTCCCCAGCAGTTTCTACGTGTCCCCACCCCGACGCACGAGAGCCTGAGCTTCTGCAACGCCAATGCGCGCGAGCTGAAAAACTGGCTGGATCACCTGCCAAAGGCCAACCTCGGGGAGACCGCCCGCCAGCTCTACCAGGGGCTGATCGAACTCAACCAGCTCAAGCTGCCGGTCGAGACGCGCCTGCAATTGCTGGAACTGTTCCGCCCGGAAGTCCACTTCGTCTGCCATAACCTGGAACGGCACTTCCTCAACCAGTCCATCGTCCTGGACGAGCGTCCGCGCAAGGTCGCCAACCTCTGCCAGGCCCTGCAGAACCACCTGGCCATCGGCTACAAGCTGATCGTCGTGCGCGAAGCCTCGCGCTTCACCCGCGAGCGTGCGCAGGTGATGACCGCCGCCATCCAGCGCGCCATCCGCAGCCTCTGCGGCCCGCTGGTGCGTGCCTCGCAGTTGTACTGCCCGGTGCCGGAAAACCTCTGGCTGGAACTCCATCAGCTCTACCAGCTGGCCCGCCAGCACGGGCTACAGCACACCCCGGTACGCGATGCGCTGGCGCGCCAGTCACAGGGGTTGTCCATCGAGCATTCGTACCTGGTAGCGCTGATGCTCGGCTCGGCGCGCTGCAACCAGATGCGCCAGAACAACATTGCCCGCGTCGCCGAAGCCCTCGAAGGCTGGGCGGCACAGGTGAAAGTGCAGGCGGCCGATGCGCCCTCCACCCTGTTCGTGGTGGTGCCGCAGGTGGATGGCCCGCCGCGCTATCGCACCCTGTTCAAGGAAAGCGACCTCGCTGGCGCCCTGGGCATCGACCCGCAGCCGCTGGTGGATGTGATCCGCGAATACCTCCTGCTGCCGCCGGAAAACCGCGCGCAGGCCCGCCTGAAGGTGCCCGAGGGCATCAGCGTCGACCTGCTGCAACACCTCGCCGCCGCTTGGGGCGACATCGCCGAGCGCACCTTCCACCGTACTCCCGGCCAGGGTCAGCTGACCCTTTGCATCGGCATGAGCGCCCTGCACTACTTCCTTGCCGGGCGCAGAAGCTTCAACGATGTGCTCAAGATCCAGGTGCAGGAGCAGGTACCGACCTTCAAGGCCGAAGTGAAGGACGCCTGGTCCGGCGCCTTCGATGCGCAGAAGGTCAACGACTGGCAGCCCGGCATGCCGCTGGAGGAAATCGAATACAGCGCGCCGCGCGCCCCTGACGACAGCGGCCTGGGCATCGCTTCGGAAACCCCGCGCGACGACTACCCGGTGTTCACCCTCAACATCGTCAACCACAGCCCCGGCGGTTACTGCCTGACCTGGCCGAAGGAAATCCCCAGCCAGTTGCAGGCCGGCGAACTGCTCGGCATCCAGGACACCCCCGAGCACAGCTGGAGCGTTGCCGTGGTGCGCTGGATCCGCCAGGTCCGCGGCGGCGGCACGCAGATGGGCATTGAGCTGATCGCCCCGCTCGCCCAACCTTGCGGCCTGCAACTGCTGCGCAAGACCGAGCAGGGCAGCCAGTACCTGCGCGCCCTGTTGCTGCCGGAGATTTCCGCGATCTCCCGCCCGGCCACCGTCATTACCCCGCGCCTGCCTTTCCAGGAAGGCAATCGCGTGCAACTGAACCTGCACGGGGAGGAGCGTCGCGCCACCCTGACCCGCAAGGTCACCGCCACGGCCAGCTTCACCCAGTTCGAATACCAGGCACAGGATGCAGCCGGCACGACGAGCGATAAGCCCATCACAGCACCGAATGCTCGTGGCGCTGGCGGGGAGGAAGACTTTGACTCGCTCTGGAAGTCTCTGTAGATTCCGGAAGATTCCCTTTCGTCGCCTTTTTGCTGCCGTCCAGCACGGTATAAGCAGCCTTCCTCATGGCCAATGAAAAGAAAACCATCCGCCTGCTGATCCTGGAAGACTCGCAGAACGAAGCCGAGCGCCTGGTCAGCCTGTTCCGCAACGCCGGTCGTGCGACCCGCGTCCACCGCATTACCTCCAGCGAAGACCTGACGGACATCCTGCCCCAGGGCTGGGACCTGCTGATCGCCGCTCCCGAAGCCGAGGCACTGGACCCCAGCGAAGCGCTGGGCGCCATCCGCCGCCAGGCCAAGGACATCCCCTTCATCCAGCTGGTCAGCGGCAACGATTCTGACGCCGTGACCGAGGCACTGGCCCTCGGCGCGCAGGACGCCCTGCCGCAGGGCGAGGACGAACGACTGATCCTGGTGGCCAACCGCGAGCTGGCCAACCTCGAAGAGCGTCGCGCCCGCCGCTCCGCCGAAGTCGCCCTGCGCGAAGCGGAGAAACGCTGCCAGTTGCTGCTGGACAGCTCGGTGGATGCCATCACCTACGTCCACGACGGCATGCACATCTACGCCAACCGCGCCTACGTCGGCCTGTTCGGCTACGAAGACGCCGAGGAACTGGAAGGCATGCCGATGATCGACCTGATCGCCGGCTGCGACCAGGCCAACTTCAAGGACTTCCTCAAGGGTTACCATCTCACCAAGGAAAGCACCGAGGACAACGCGGACCTGGCCTGCAGCGGCATCCGCAGCGACGGCCAGGCCTTCGCCGCACGCATGACCTTCTCGCCGGCCACTTACGACGGCGAGCCGTGCATCCAGGTGGTGATCCGCGCCGAAACCGGCAATGCCCAGCTCGAAGAAAAGCTGCGCGAAGTCAGCAGCCAGGACCTGGTCACCGGCCTCTTCAACCGCGCGCACTTCCTCGACCTGATGGACAGCGCCGTGGAGCGCGCGGTGACCGCCGGGCAGCCGGCGACCTTCGCCTACATGCTGCTCGACCGCGCCCAGGCGCTGCAGCTCGACCTCGGCGTCGCCAGCATCGACCTGCTGCTGGCGGACCTGGGCAACCTGCTGCGCGGGCAGTTCCCCGCACAGGCCCAGCTTGCCCGCCTGAGCGACGACGTCTTCGCCGTGCTGCTGCCGGGCGAAGACCCCGAGCAGTCCGCCCCGCGCTTCAATTCGCTGCTGAAGAAGGTCGAAGGCCACCTGTTCGACATCCATGGCCGCACCGCGCAGGTCACCCTGTCCATCGGCACCGCCGGGCTGGACGAGAAGACCACCCGCGCCCAGGACGTCATCGAGCGCGCCCACCGCGGCGCCGATGACGTCGCGCAGAAGGACGGCAATGGCCTGAAGGTTTACAACCCGGCCGATGAGCTGGCCGCCGCCGCCTACCGTGGCGACATCAGCGCGATCATCCGCCAGGCGCTGGAGCAGAACAGCTTCCGCCTGCTGTTCCAGCCGATCATCAGCCTGCGCGGCGACACCCACGAGCACTACGAAGTGCTGCTGCGCCTGCTCAACCCGCAGGGCGAGGAAGTGCCGCCGGCAGACTTCCTCAATGCCGCCAAGGGCAGCGGCCTGGCCGAGAAGATCGACCGCTGGGTACTGCTCAACTCCATCAAGCTGCTCTCCGAGCACCGCGCCAAGGGTCACGAAACCAAGCTCTTCGTGCACCTCTCCGGCCCGAGCCTGCAGGACCCGGAACTGCTGCCGTGGCTCAGCGTCGCACTGAAGGCCTCGCGCCTGCCGGCCGACGCGCTGATCATCCAGATCAGCGAGCCGGACGCCATCGCCTACCTGCGCCAGGCCAAGCTGCTGAGCCAGGGCCTGGCCGAGCTGCACTGCCAGATCGCGCTGTGCCAGTTCGGTTGCGCACTCAACCCGTTCAACACGCTCAAGCACATGAACGTCGACTTCGTGAAGGTCGACGGCTCCTACGTGCAGGACCTCAACAGCGCGGAGAACCAGGAAAACCTCAAGACCCTGATGGCCAGCCTGCATGCCCAGGCCAAGCTGACCATCGTGCCCATGGTGGAAAGCGCCACCGCGCTGGCCACCCTGTGGCAGGCCGGCGCCAACTACATCCAGGGTCGCTACCTGCAGGGCCCGAGCCAGGCGATGGACTACGACTTCGCCTCGGACGAATAAGCCGGAACGGAACCTGTAGGAGCGAGCTTGCTCGCGAACAGAGTCAACCCGCACCACACATGCTGGGCGTGTTCGCGAGCAAGCTCGCTCCTACAAAAAGCGCACTCGAGCCTGCGAGACAGGAACGACCGCAACAAAAAAGCCGCCCTTAGGGGCGGCTTTTTTGTTAGGGCGACAACTCAGCGTTCGTCAGCACCTTCGCGGTCGCGGAAACCGAGCAGATAGAGGATGCCGTCCAGCCCCAGGGTGGAGATCGCCTGCTTGGCCGACTGCTTGACCAGCGGCTTGGCGCGGAAGGCCACGCCCAGGCCGGCCAGGCCCAGCATCGGCAGGTCGTTGGCGCCGTCCCCCACCGCAATGGTCTGCTCCAGCTGCAAGCCTTCCTTCGCTGCCAGTTCACGCAGCAGGTCGGCCTTGCGTTGGGCGTCGACGATGGGCTCGATGGCCACGCCGGTCAGCTTGCCATCAACGATCTGCAGTTCATTGGCGAACACATAGTCGATGCCCAGTTTCGCCTGCAGCTGCTTGGCGAAGTAGCTGAAGCCGCCGGAGAGAATCGCGGTCTTGTAGCCCAGGCGCTTGAGCTCGGCGAACAGAGTCTCGGCGCCTTCGGTCAGGCGCAGCGAGGCGCCGATCTCTTCCAGCACGTCCTCGGACAGCCCCTGCAACAGCGCCAGGCGCTCCTTGAAGCTGGCACGGAAGTCCAGCTCGCCGCGCATGGCGCGCTCGGTGATCTCGGAGACCTGCTCGCCAACGCCGGCGGCCTTGGCCAGCTCGTCGATCACTTCGGCTTCGATCAGCGTCGAGTCCATGTCGAACACCGCCAGGCGGCGATTACGGCGGAACACCGAGTCCTGCTGGAAGGCGATGTCGACGTTCAGTTCCTGGGCCACGCTGAGGAACTCGGCACGCAGCGCGGCCGGGTCAGCGGGTTCGCCACGTACGGAGAACTCGATGCAGCCCTTGCCCTCGTCGGCCGGCATGTCCAGCGGCATACGCCCGGACAGGCGGTCGATCTGGTCGATGTTCAAGCCGTACTTGGCGGTGATCGAGCTGACCCGCTGCAGTTGCTCGGCGGTCACCCGGCGCGTCAGCAGGGTAACGATGTGGCGCGGCTTGCCCTGGCCACCGACCCACTGGCGGTAATCGTCTTCGGACACCGGGGTGAAACGCACCTGCTGGTCGAGTTCGTAGGCCGTGAACAGCACGTCCTTGAGCACCGACGAAGCCCGCTCGTTATCCGGGATTTCCACCAGGATGCCGAAGGACAGGGTGTCGTGGATCACCGCCTGGCCGATGTCGAGGATGTTCACGCCACCCTGCGCCAGGACGCCGGTAATGGCCGCGGTGAGGCCGGGGCGGTCTTCCCCGGTGATGTTGATCAGGACGATCTCGCGCAAGGCGCTGCCTCCGCCATGGAAAAAAGGCGGTCATTCTACCTGCTTTCACCGCCTGCGGATGCTCCGCTCGCCCGTCCGCCCACCGATCAAGGGACGCCACCGCCGATCGGAATGCACGGCAGATCGACACACCGCGCGGACTTTCGCCGCCTTGACTGCGCCTGCGGCGCTTTGCCCCCCGGTAGGGCCTCGTTATACTGCCCCGCATCTGCCCTAGAGAAGACCGAGCCCGCTGTGACCCGGCCCACCTCCGTCAAGCCCGACAATTTCTTCCTGCTGCTCTTCCACGCCCTGCGCCAGCGCCGCGTGCCGATCGCCCTGCGCATCGCCGTCCACAGCTTGCTGTTGGTGGCGACGGCCCTGGTGATCTACGCCTGCGTGATGGGCCTGCAGTTCAAGCAGGCCATGCAGCAGCAGGCCGACGCCCTTGGCCAGAGCCTGACCACGCAGACCGCGCAGTCAGCCACCGAGTTGCTGGTGTCCAACGACATCCTCAGCCTCAACGTGCTGCTCAACAACCTGACCAAGAACCCGCTGGTGGCCCATGCGGCGATCTACAGCGTGGACAACCGCATCCTTGCCGAATCCGGCACGCGGCCCAAGCAGGGCCTGCTGGGTGACGCCGAAGGCCTGTACTCCACGCCCATCACCTTCCAGGAAGTGATCGCCGGCCACCTGCGCATCAGCCTCGACATGCACCAGTTCGAGCAGCCGATGACTGTCAGCCTGCAGAGCATGGGGCTGATCAGCCTGATCCTGTTGCTGCTCACGCTGACTTTCGGCCTGCGTCTGGGGCGGCAGATTTCCACGCCGCTGTTACAGCTTCGTGTCTGGCTGCGCGACCCGGACGACAGCGCGCCGGGCGCCGGCCTGCAGAACGAGATCGGCGACCTCGCCCGCCAGCTGCAGGCGCGCCTGGCGCCGGAGAAACCGCCGGCCCCCGAGCCGGTGGTCAGCGCCCCCGCACCGCGCGCGAAAGCGCCCGCCAAGAACGCCGCCAAGGAACCGCTGCTGGAAAAAGCCGGCACCGCTGACGAACACGAGTTCGACGAGAACATCTTCTCCGACGAAGAATTGCTCACCCCTGCCGCACGCCGCAAGGCCGACGCTGACGATGACTTCCCCGAGGAAGAGTTCGAGGCCGTGGTGGAAGAGGAAGCCGAAGACGAGATCGGCGTCGAGGAAGAGCCCGAGGCCGAGCCGGAGCCGGTTTCCGCCGGCACCAGCGCCGTGCTGGCCGTGCAACTGGGCGCCCAGGAACAACTGCGCCGCCTGCCGCGCGCGCGCCTGGTCGACCTGCTGGAACGCTACCGCGATTGCCTGGAGCAGGCCGCACGCCTGTACAAAGGCACGCTCTACACCCTCAGCGACGGCGGCAGCCTGATCCTCTTCCACAGCCGCGACCAGGACGAGGAATTCCTCACCAACGCGCTGTGTTGCGGCGAGCTGATGCGCGCCCTGGGCCATGCCCTGCAGATCGAAGTGGCCGACAGCGGCATCACCCTGCAACTGCAACTGGGCCTGGTGCTGGGCGAGGACGTCGCCGACCTGGAACAGGCCGAGCTGCTGCAGGACTCCGCCGCGCAGGACGCCCTGGCGCTGAGCCAGCACAGCCGCAATCTGCTGCTGGTGGAAAAAACCATCGGCGACGATGAGAAAGTCCGCGAGCGCGCACGTATTCGCCCCATCGCCAGCCCGGAAAATGCCTGCTGCGTGGAGTGGCTGAAAGAGCCTTATCCTTCCATGCTCGAGCGCCAGCTGTCGCGCATGCGCGCCCTGCGCACCACCTGACCCCAATAGAAAGAAAGGGGGCCGCCAGGCCCCTCGTGGAAAGGATTCCATGACCACCCTGATCACCCACCCCCTGCCCGCGCTGGCCATTGGGCTTGCGCTCGGCTCACGCCTCATCCCGCCGCGCCTGCTGCTGGCCGGCATGATCGCCACCTGCCTGCCCGACCTCGATGTAGTCGCCTTCAAGCTGGGCATTGCCTACCACGACGCCTTCGGCCATCGCGGCTTCAGCCATTCCCTGCTGTTCGCGGCGTGCATGGGGGTGCTCGGGGCGCTGTGCAGCCGCCTGCTGGGCAGCGGCCCACTGAAAGCCGGCCTATGGATCGGCCTGGCGACCGCCTCCCATAGCGTGCTGGATGCCATGACCGACGGCGGCCTGGGCGTCGCCTGGTTCTGGCCCTGGAGCGACCAGCGCTACTTCCTGCCGCTGCATCCCATCGAGGTTTCGCCCATTGGCCTGTCGCGCTTCCTCAGCCCACGCGGGCTGGAGGTGCTGATGTCCGAGGCGCGCTGGGTCTGGCTGCCCTGCCTCGCTGTGGCGCTGGCAGGCATCGGCCTGCGCCGGCTGCTTTGGCGCAACGCCTGACTCAGCGTTTGCCGAGCTGCACCTGCAGCTGCTCCAGCAACGACGCCTGCATGCCCTCCACCGGCAACTGGGCGCTGTAGCCCTGGAAGCTGCCGAAGCGCTTCTGGTAGTCCAGCTCGATCTGGAAGCGGTTCTCCCAACCAGGAGAGTTCGCCGGCATCAACTGGTCACAGTCACGGAGCACCTGGGGCGATTCGCAGGGCGTATAGGCCTGCGGGTAGACCTGGCGCTTCCACAGCACCCAGGGCGACAGCGACAGGGCGGCAAGGCGGTTGCGCCGCAGGTCCAATTCCAGCAACTGCATCAGGCCGTTCCCGCCCAGATACTGGTGCTGGTAGTCGACCATCACCATGTCCACGCTGTGCCCCAGGTCGTTGAGCATCCGCGTGTGCGCAGCGCCGTCGGCGTGGGCATTCAAGGTGAGGAACACCTGGTCGTTGCGGCGGATCAGCCGGTCCCACAGGAGCGTGCCACTGGCGTTGTCCTCGCGGGACAGCTCCGCCACACCGGCGGCGCTGCGCCGCAGGATGCTGTGGGAAGCGAGGATCACCGGCACATGGGGATGCTCGTCGAGGACGCTCTGCGCCCACACCAGGGTCGCCTCAGAGGGACTCCAGTCCAGGGCCAGCAGCAGGAACGACTGGCCGTAGCGCTGGAACAGGTGCACCTGGCTCAGCCCCTTCGGGTCACTGCCGACATAAGTGCTCTGCCAGGCAGCGCGCTCGGGGCCGAAGTGATCCTTGAAGCGGTCGAGGAAGGAGCGACGGTCATCCGTGCTGGCTTCTTCGTGCACGTCGCGCTCGCCGGTGGCGATGCTGTAGGGCACGCCACGCTCCTCCAGCGTGCGCATGGCGCCGCTGGCGGTCTGCCACTGGGTGGCGACCCCGGCGTTTTCCACCACGTCGCCCAGGTGCACCACCAGCGGAACCTGCAGCACCTCGGCATGCTTGGCCAGCCAGAAAGTCTGGGCGAAGAAAGCCAGCGCCGGCTGGTACGGCAGGTCGGGGAAGCGCTGCTCACTGCGGAACAGGTGGCGCTTGCGGTGGTTGTTCTCCGCATAGAACTGGGTGTCCGGCAGCAGCGGCAGCACGAAGCTGCCCCCGCCGGAGACGATCTCCAGGGGCGGCAGCGGGTGCTGGCGGAAGAACGCCTGGTCCCGCTCGACCACACCCTGGGTATCGGAATCATCGCAGCCGCCCAGCAGCAAGCAGCAGGCAAGTAGGGAAGTCAGTGCTTTCATCACGGCGTATTGCCCGCTCCGGGGAGGCGCAGCAGGCGGTAGGTGTCATTGTCGAAACGGCCTTCGAACAGCTGCTGCGAGGCCGTGGGCAGGGCAGCCGCGATACGCTCGGCATCGCGCGCCTGGATCATCAGGTAGAGCGGTCCCCGTTGCGCCGCCAGCTGCTCGGGACGATCCAGGAACAGCGGCTGCAGGTCACGATCGAGGTTGACCATCAGCTTGATTGCCCGCGCATCCGGCGCCATCCCATACAGCGCAAGGGGTTCAGGCTGCGCATCGAGTTGACGGAGCAGCTCGCGGGAGAACGCCTGGCTGTCGTACAGACGGTGCTCCACCGGCTCGAAGACCAGGATGTAGCTGGCCCACAGCGCCAGCGCGGCGCCCAAAGCCGGCCCCGCCGGCCGGCGCCAGCGCAGCGCGCCGAACGCCAGCAGCGCGGCGAGCGCCACGATGCAGGCCGGCAGCCGCCATCCCAGCTCGGCGAGCTCCTGCGGATAGCGCTTCCAGGCCAGCCACAAGCCAGCCAGCAGCAGGGCCGGCAATGCCAGCCACAGCCCACGCAGCAAGCCACGCAGGACCTGCGCCAGTCGACTGCCGGCGACCATGAAGGGGTAGCCCGCGACGATCGCCGCCAGCGGTGCCAGCGCGACAATGTAGCGGGCCTTCTTCGCCTGCGGCACCGACAGACCGGCCATGACCACCAGCGCCGCCAGGGCGCATCCTGCCACCAGCCGGAACGCTGGCTCGCGGCGACGCTGCCAGAGCAGCACGAGCGCCGGCAGCGCCAGTGGGAAGGCCAGTGCGTAGTTGCCCAGGGAACTGCGGAAGTAATACAGCGCATCGCTGGAACCGGCGGAACCGTCCAGACGGCCGATCACCTGCATCTGCAGGACATCCTGGACGAAAGCTTCGCCGCCCGCCGAGCGCGCCAGGGTGATCAGCACGAACACGCAGAGGACCAGCAGCGCTGCCGCACTCGCCGAGAAGGCGAACAGGGGCCTGCAGCGCCGGTCCAGCAACAGTTGGCTGCACACCATGCCCGCCGGTACCACCAGCCCCAGCGGGCCGCGCAGCGCAAAGCCGACGAACAGCAGCGGCAGCAGGCGCAGCAGCATGCCCGGCACGCCATGGCGATCGGCGTGGAAGGCAACGTAGAAGGCCAGCAGCCCCACGGCGGCGACCATCAGGTCGAGGGACACGGCGCGCGTCTCGCTGACGAAGGTGGCGGTCAGCAGCAGCATCGCCACGCTGATCAGCGCCCAGGAGCGCGAGAATGGCGCCACCAGGCGATACACCACCCCGGTGCAGATTGCCCCGGCCAGCGCGGTCGGCAGCCAGGCGGTGAGCTCGGTGACCCGCCCCAGTGGCAGCGACAGCAGGTAGGTCAGGAAGGTCGAGGTAGCCGGATAATCCGGATAGGGCGCGCCGTAGGTGGTCGGGAACCAACCCGGCCCGTGGCGCAGCATTTCGCGGGCGAACAGCACGAACCGCGAGTCGAAGCCAACGAAGGCATCACCCTGCACGCCGAGCAGGAACAGCACCAGCGCCGCCAGCATGACGCAAAGTGTCTGACGCCTCAGGGCGGAATCCGCCTGAACACTGGAGGTGGGGGGGAATGACGACACGCGCGAATCTCTCGCAGACTCCGCGCGGAAACGTCCGGGCGCCAATAGCCTGCACAAGCGCCCGTAGATACCACGCAGACCGTCAAGAAGATGTCAAAACCGGCCAAGGCAGAAACAAAACGGCCCACAAAGCTATGCCTTGCGGGCCGTGAATACTGCGATGGTCGGCTGCGACCTAGAAGCGGTAGACCTCGACATCAGTGCGGATCGGCACCACCAACGGGATCTTCGGCCCTTCTTCCTTGGGCTTGACCGCCTGATCGGTATTGGCCACCTGCGGCTTGCGCGGCGGAGCAGCCTGCTGCTCGGCAACTGCTGCAGCGACCGGTCGCACATCACGGGCCAATTGCGCGGACAGTTTGCGCAGCAGGTCACCCTGGGCGCGCACCTGATCCTGCACGCTGCCGGAGTGCGCCTCTTCCTCACGGAAGACGCGGCTGTCACGCAGCTCGCCCTTCTGGTCGAGCAGGCGCCAGCGCGCTTCCAGCACCGCCGGCTCCTTGGGGCCGGAGTCCAGGCGGCTGATGGTCAGCATGACCTGAACCTGCGGGGTGAAGCCGGGCTTCTCCGGGAACAGCGCCAGGCGCGTGCTGTCCAGCTCGCCCGAGAGCAGGCGCATCAGCTGCTGGCTGACGTTGGTCTCGAGGCTGCCGGCCCAGCGGGCTTCGGTCGACAGATTGAGGATACCGTCGGCCTGGCGCTGGACCATGGTCTCGCGCTTCAGGTAATCGGCCAGGGATACCGGACCGAGCAGTACTGCGACACCGTTGTCACGGGTCGGGACGGGAACCGCGCCCGCATCCAGCTGGTACAGCTGGGTCGGTCGATTCACCGTGCAACCCGCCAGCCCGAGGAGGCTGACGAGGGAAAGATAGGCCAAGGCGCGCAATGCGCTCATCTGGATCACCGTCATTCGCCGAATTTCGGCGCTACTTCCAACAAAACCAATATGACTACAGGCAACGCGCCAAGGCGCCGGTTACCCAAAGGGACGTATCATCCCTTAACCGGCGCCTCAGCTCCAGAGGCAGAATGTATCGGGCCGCGTTTCAATCCTGAAACAGCGATTCTACCAGCAACGCGTCCACTCGCTGGAAACCACGCGGCAGTTTATTCCCGCGGCGGCCCCTCTCGCCCTTGTAGTGCTCCAGGTCGTCACCCTTGAGCGAGAGCGTCCGCTTGCCGGCCTGCAGCACCAGGGTCGCGCCCGTCGGAAGAACGGCGAGGTCGGTGAGGTACTCCTCGCGGCTCGCCACGCGGTCGCCCGGCACGCTGATGATCTTGTTGCCCTTGCCCTTGGCCAGTTGCGGCAGATCCGAGACCTTGAACAGCAGCAGGCGGCCCTCGGTGGTGACCGCGGCGATCCAGTCCTGTTCCAGATCATTCACCGGCCTGGGCGCCATGACCTGCGCGCCATTGGGCAGGCTCAGCAGTGCCTTGCCGGCCTTGTTCTTGGCCTGCATGTCCTCACCCTTGGCGACGAAGCCGTAGCCGGCGTCGGAGGCCAGCACATACAGCGCATTATCCTCCGGCAGCAGGACGCGATCGAAGGAGGCGCCCGGCGGCGGCGTCAGACGGCCGGTCAGAGGCTCACCCTGGCCGCGCGCAGACGGCAGGCTGTGGGCAGCCAGCGAGTAACTGCGGCCGGTGGAGTCGATGAACACCGCGTACTGGTTCGAACGGCCCGGCGCAGCCGCCTTGAAGCCGTCGCCGGCCTTGTACGAAAGCCCCGTGGCGTCGATGTCGTGGCCCTTGGCGCAACGCACCCAGCCCTTTTCGGACAGCACCACAGTCACCGGCTCGGTCGGCATCAGCTCGGTTTCCGACAGGGCACGGGCTTCGGCGCGGGCGACGATGGGCGAACGGCGTTCGTCGCCGTAGGTTTCGGCGTCGGCGATCAGCTCGTCGCGCACCAGTTTGCGCAGCTTGGCGTTGGAACCCAGGATCGCCAGCAGCTTGGCGCGCTCCTTGGCCAGCTCGTCCTGCTCACCGCGGATCTTCATCTCTTCCAGACGCGCCAACTGACGCAGGCGGGTATCGAGGATGTAGTCGGCCTGCAGTTCGGAGAGCTCGAAGCGCTGCATCAGGACCGGCTTGGGCTGGTCCTCGGTGCGGATGATATGGATGACTTCGTCGAGGTTGAGGAAGGCGACCAGCAAGCCTTCCAACAGGTGCAGGCGCTTCTCGACCTTGTCCAGGCGGAACTGCAGGCGGCGGCGCACGGTGTCGGTGCGGTAGGTCAGCCACTCGCTGAGCACCTGGCGCAGGTCCTTGACCTGGGGTTTGCCGTCCAGGCCGATGACGTTCATGTTCACCCGGTACGAGCTTTCCAGGTCGGTGGTGGCGAACAGGTGGGTCATCAGCTCTTCGGCATCCACGCGGTTGGAGCGCGGGATGATGACGATGCGGGTCGGGTTCTCGTGGTCCGACTCGTCGCGCAGGTCGGCCACCATCGGCAGCTTCTTGGCCTGCATTTGGCCGGCGATCTGTTCCAGCACCTTGGCCCCGGAGACCTGGTGCGGCAGCGCGGTGACCACGATGTCGCCGTCCTCGACGCGGTACACGGCGCGCATGCGCACCGAGCCGCGGCCGGTTTCGTAGATCTTCTGCAGGTCGGCGCGCGGGGTGATGATTTCCGCTTCGGTGGGGAAGTCCGGGCCCGGCACGAAATCGATCAGGTCGGCGACGGTGGAGCCCGGGTTATCCAGCAGGTGCACGCAGGCAGCGGCCACTTCGCGCAGGTTGTGCGGCGGAATGTCGGTGGCCATGCCCACGGCGATGCCGGTGGTGCCGTTGAGCAGCAGGTTGGGAAGCCGCGCCGGCAGCACGGCCGGCTCGTCCAGCGTGCCGTCGAAGTTCGGCACCCAGTCCGCGGTGCCCTGGCCCAGCTCGGACAGCAGGGTCTCGGCATAGCGCGACAGACGGGCCTCGGTGTAACGCATGGCGGCGAAGGACTTGGGATCGTCCGGAGCACCCCAGTTGCCCTGGCCATCCACCAGCGGGTAGCGGTAGGAGAACGGCTGCGCCATCAGCACCATGGCTTCGTAGCACGCCGAGTCGCCGTGGGGGTGGTACTTGCCCAGCACGTCGCCGACGGTACGCGCCGACTTCTTGTGCTTGGAGTCGGCGTCCAGGCCCAGCTCGCTCATGGCGTAGACGATGCGCCGCTGCACGGGCTTGAGACCGTCGCCGATGTGCGGCAGGGCGCGGTCCATGATCACGTACATGGAGTAGTTCAGGTAAGCCTGTTCGGTGAAGTCGGCCAGTGACCGGCGCTCCACGCCCTCCAGACTCAGATCGAGGGTTTCGCTCATGCGTGCCTCACGGTGTAGATCGCTGGCGCAGCACCAGGGTGCCGTCCTGCTGGGTGAAATCCAGTTGTCTGAGTGCGCTCATGCCGAGCAGCACCTCGTCGCCTTCCATGCCCGGCGCGATCAGCGCCGGCACATCGGTCAGGCGGATGTCGCCAAGCTGCAGGCTGGGCAGGCGCGTACGCCAGCCCTGGCTGCGGCCGTTGGCGGTGTCCAGAGTGATCGGCAACCCGCGCGGCAAGCCGAGGCGGTCGGCCAGACGCTGCGGCAGGGCTACCTGGGTGGCGCCGGTATCGAGCATGAAGGTCACCGCCTCGCCATTGATCCGGCCGTCCGCCACATAGTGGCCGGCGCGGTTGCCCACCAGCCGCACTTCCACTTCGCCGTTGGCGCGAGTCGATTGCGGCTGCGGATTGGGATTGTGCTGGCGAGTTTCCCAGGCGCCGAAATAGTGGGTGGCGAGCAGGATGCCCGCGCCCCAGGCGAGGAGCATCATGATCTTGCCGATCCGCTTGCCCGGCATCGCGTCGCTCATTTGCCACCGAGCCAGCCGCCGGCCGGCGCCGCGAAGCGCAGTACGTAGGGGCGACTGTCACCGTCGGCGCGAGCGTGCTCGCCGTTGTCCAGACCGATCCAGGCGCCCTGGTCGTCGAGTATCAGCGCTTCGGCCACGCCGTAAGGCAGTTCGTAGCGCCGCTCAGGGGCCAGCGCACCGGCGGCGAAGGACCAGCACAGCTCCTGCGCGCCAGTCTTCGGATCGCGTCGGCAGATCTGGTGCGCCAGGCGTTCCAGGGTGAACAGCTTGTCCTTGTACAGCGCCAGGTCGGAGAAATCGATCGGCAGGGCGCGCTCGGCGCCCAGCTCCGGCGGCGGCAGCGCGGTGCCACCTTCGCTGAGCATCACGCAGTTGCCTTCGCACTTCCAAGTGCCATTTTCACTGTGCACCTTGAGCAGACCGCGGCGCTGGCGCTCGGCGGCCAGCCACAGCTGCTTGCCGTCGGCGCTGATGGCGATGCCTTCGTAGAGCGCGTTGAATTCCATCAGCAGGCCACTGGCGCGCGCCTGGCGCAGCAGGTTCTGCGGCAGCGGCAACCAACTCGGCTCACCAACGGCAGGCAACAGCAGGACAGCCGCATAACCTTCGCTGACCACATAGCGGTTGCCCGCCTGATCACAGCTGATGCCTTCGAAATCCATGGCGCCACCGCGCAGCAGGCCGCCCACGGTGACCCGCGCACGAGTCCCCCAGGACAGGCCGCTATCGGGCGTACCCGGAACCACGAAGGGTTCGGCGGAGGCCTGCCAGGCCTTGCCCGGCGTCTCGTCGATCAGCAGGCGATAGATACGGTCGTCGTCGCGGTCGGACACCGTCCACATCTCATTGCCGCACAGCGCCAGCCCGGACAGGTTGCCACTGGGCATGCCCTCCACCGGATGCTCCGCGACGAACTGCAGCGACGCCGGCGCCAGCGGCGCTGCGACCGGTGCGACATCCTTCGACGCCTGCTCGGGTGCCTGGGCAGCAACGGCGAGGCCAGCGAACAGCCAGGAGCAGGCCAGCAGCCAGCGCATCAGGCGAAGTCCGCCAGGTTGCCCTTGGTTTCCAGCCAGGACTTGCGATCGCCGGCGCGCTTCTTGGCCAGCAACATATCCATGATTTCCAGCGTGCCTTCGGCGTCTTCCAGGGTCAGCTGGACCAGGCGACGGGTGTTCGGGTCCATGGTGGTCTCGCGCAGCTGGGGCGGGTTCATCTCGCCCAGGCCCTTGAATCGGGTGACCTGCGGCTTGCCACGGCGCTTCTCGGCGGCCAGGCGATCGAGGATGCCGTCGCGCTCGGCTTCGTCCAGGGCGTAGAAGACTTCCTTGCCCAGGTCGATACGGAACAGCGGCGGCATGGCGACGTAGACGTGGCCGGCTTCCACCAGCGGGCGGAAGTGACGGACGAACAGCGCGCACAGCAGGGTGGCGATGTGCAGGCCGTCGGAGTCGGCGTCGGCGAGGATGCAGATCTTGCCGTAGCGCAGCTGGGACAGGTCGGCCGCGCCCGGATCGACGCCGATGGCGACGGCGATATCGTGGACTTCCTGGCTGGCGAGCACTTCGCCGCCGTCCACTTCCCAGGTGTTCAGGATCTTCCCGCGCAGCGGCATGATCGCCTGGAATTCCTTGTCGCGCGCCTGCTTGGCCGAGCCGCCGGCGGAGTCACCTTCCACCAGGAACAGCTCGGCGCGCATCGGGTCCTGCCCCGCGCAGTCGGCCAGCTTGCCGGGCAGCGCCGGGCCCTGGGTGATTTTCTTGCGCTCGACCTTCTTGCCGGCCTTGAGGCGGCGGCCGGCGTTGCTGATGGCCAGTTCGGCCAGCTGCAGGCCCAGTTCGGGATGGGCGTTGAGCCACAGGCTGAAGGCGTCCTTGACCACGCCGGAGACGAACGCGGCGGCCTCGCGGGACGACAGGCGCTCCTTGGTCTGGCCAGAGAACTGCGGCTCCTGCATCTTCATCGAGAGGACGAAGGCGATGCGCTCCCAGACGTCTTCCGGGGCCAGCTTCACGCCGCGCGGCAGCAGGTTGCGGAATTCGCAGAACTCGCGCATCGCATCCAGCAGGCCCTGGCGCAGGCCGTTGACGTGGGTGCCGCCCTGGGCGGTGGGAATCAGGTTGACGTAGCTTTCCTGCAGCGATTCGCCGCCCTCGGGCAGCCACAGCAGAGCCCAGTCCACCGCTTCCTTGTTGCCGGCCAGCGCGCCGCAGAACGGCTCGTCAGGCAGGCGCAGGTGTTCGGAAACCGAGTCGACCAGGTAGGAACGCAGGCCGTCCTCATAATGCCATTCGATGCGCTCGCCGCTGGATTTGTCCTCGAAGGTCACCAGCAGGCCCGGGCAGAGCACGGCCTTGGCCTTGAGCACGTGCTTGAGGCGGCTGACGGAGAACTTGTGCGAATCGAAATACTTGGCGTCCGGCCAGAAGTGCACGCTGGTGCCAGTGTTGCGCTTGCCGACGGTGCCGATCACTTCCAGGTCGCTGGACTTGAAACCGTCGGCGAAGGTCATGCGGTACTCGTTGCCGTCACGCTTGACGCGCACCTCGACCGTGGTCGAGAGCGCGTTCACCACCGAGATGCCCACACCGTGCAGGCCGCCGGAGAACTGGTAGTTCTTGTTGGAGAACTTGCCGCCGGCGTGCAGCTTGGTGAGGATCAGCTCGACGCCGGGCACGCCCTCTTCGGGGTGGATGTCCACCGGCATGCCGCGGCCGTCATCGATCACTTCCAGCGAGTTGTCCTCGTGGAGGATCACCTGCACGCTCTTGGCGTGGCCGGCGAGGGCTTCGTCGACGCTGTTGTCGATGACTTCCTGGGCCAGGTGGTTGGGCCGGGTAGTGTCGGTGTACATGCCCGGGCGCTTGCGCACCGGATCGAGGCCGGAAAGAACCTCGATGGCGTCTGCGTTATAGGCGTTCTGCTGGGCCATGGGGTTCCTGCTTAATCAGTCGAAGAGGTGATGGCTTCAAAGGCGGAAAAGTCGATGTCGCGCCACTGGCTGGACGGCACTCCGGCGAAAGCCAGGAGCGTCGGCAAGTGGCTGACGAAGCGCTGGAAACTGTGGTCGCCGCCGGACTCGATGCGCAGCGCGGCGCTGCGGTAGTAACGCTCGGCGGCGCGGTAGTCGAGGGTTTCGTCGGCGGTCTGCAGCCATACCTGGTAGCGCGATCCGTCGGTCGGAGCCGGGACTTCCAGTTCTGCCAGCGCAGCGACGTGATCAAGGGTCAGTTCCCAGGTCTCCCCACTGTAATAGTTGGTCTGCGGGCCGAGTTGGCCGTCGAACAGCCGGTGAGGCGCCACGGCCGGATTGATCAGCACGGCCTTGAGGCCATGGCGCTCGGCCAGGTAAGTCGCGTAGTAGCCGCCCAGGGAACTGCCGATCAGCAGCGGCTGGCCCAGTTCGGCGACGGCAGATTCCAGTTGTTCCAAAGCCTGGCGCGGATGGTGGTGCAGCGCGGGCACGCGCAGTTGCTCGGCCAGGCCCAGGCGCTCCATGGCGGCCGTGAACTGGCGCGCTTTCTGCGAGCCGGGCGAGCTGTTGAATCCGTGGATATAGAGGAATGCGGTCATGGGCCGGGAGGCTACAAGCTGCAAGTGGCATGCCGCAAGTGGGTCAGCGTCGCAAGGCGTTCGAAGCGTGACCGATCAATAACCCTTGATGCTGTAGTCGACTTCAAACTCGATGTCGGTCACCCGCGATACACCGGTCTCCACGCGCCCATCCGCCAGCAGGCGCAGCCAGCGATAACCGGGGGCCGGGCTGTCGACGCAGAAGTCCTCGCTGCCCGGCGTGAACTGCACGCAGGTGGACGGCGAGGCCAGCAGGCGCACGTCACCGCGCATGCGATCGATTTCCTGGTGCACGTGTCCCCAGAGCAGGCAGCGCACGTTCGGGTAGCGGTCCAGCACGGCGAAGAGTTTTTCCGGGTTGTAGATGCCGATGCGGTCCATCCACTGGCTGCCGATGGGCACCGGATGGTGATGGAAGCTGATCAGCAGGTGCTTGTCCGGCGCGGCCTGGATGGCGCTTTCCAGCAGCGCGGCCTGTTCGTCGGTCACCTGCCCCGGCACGGCACCGGGAATGGTGGAATCCAGCAGGATCACCCGCCAGGCGCCCAGGTCGATCACCGGATCAAGCAGGTCGCTGCCGGCGGCGACTTCGCGCATCGGCTCCATCTCGTCGTGATTGCCGGGGAACCAGCGGATCGGCGCGGTGATCGGCGCAGTAATGCTGCGAAAACGCTGGTAGGACTCGACCGAGCCATCCTGGGAGAGATCACCCGTGGCCAGCACCAGATCGATCGCCGGCTGCTCCTCGCCGACCAGGCGAACGACCTGGGTCAGGCTGTCAGCGGTGTCCATGCCCAGCAGCCGGCCGTTCTCTTGCGCGAACAGGTGGCTGTCGGAAAGCTGGACGACCAGGACGGAATCGGAAGCGGTGGGCTGGGTGGGCAATGCGCCTTCTCCTGTGAGGCGGGCGTGCGGGGATTCGTGACGAAGTATGGTGACAGGCGCCCCCCTGAGCAAACCGGGAAAGCGTCACAGATCACAGTTAGGGACACGAGTCTGCGATGGGCGGGCAGGATATCATGGCACGCCGCCACTATCGCGCCTTCAGCGTTGCAGCACCGGCTCCAGCTCATGCCCGCAGGACAGGCAGTGGCTCAGCCATTCACCAAGGAACTGGTTGAGCTGGTTCTTCTCGTCCGGCTGGTGCATCGCCTGGTTCGGATAGGGGTAGATCGCCAGCAGGCGGCGCGCCTGCTCGGCGCCGACCACTTCGGCCATGCGCGCGTCGTGGTACACCCGTACTTCCAGCTTGGGCGCCGGCAGCCAGGGCAGGCCCAGTTCCTGGCGCACCTGCAGCACGGTGGTGTACGGGCAAGCTTCGATCACGTCCAGCGCCAGCACGCCGAGCAGCCGCTCGCCTTCGCTGAGCGCCACGCGGCGCGAGACCTGGGCTTCGCGCATCTCGGGCAACAGGCGCATCAGGCGCAAGTAGTTCGCTTCGCAGGTCGCCTGCAGACCCGCCAGGTCGACGCGATAGCGCTCGCGCAACAGATTCACACCCATAACCCCCTTACCTCGGCGCGATTGAGCGCCAACCATTGCAGGGCGAGCATGCTCGCCGCGTTGTTGATGCGGCCGTCACGCACGCCCTGCAGCGCTTCCTCGAACGGCATGACGTGGACGCGGATGTCCTCGCCCTCCTCCTCCAGCCCGTGGATACCCGAAGCGGTGCTGCTGTCGCAGCGGCCGACGAACAGGTGCACCAGCTCATTGCTGCCGCCAGGTGACGGCAGGTACTGGGCGATCGGCCAGAGTGCGCCGAGGGTCAGGCCGGCTTCTTCCACCGCTTCGCGGCGGGCGACTTCCTCGGGCTCCTCGTCCTTGTCGATCAGGCCGGCGACCAGCTCCATCAGCCAGGGATTGACCCCGGCATCCATGGCGCCGACGCGGAACTGCTCGATCAGCACCACTTCATCGCGTTGCGGATCGTAGGGCAGCACGCACACGGCATCGTGACGCACGAACAATTCGCGGGTCAGCACCGGGCCCATGCCGCCGGCGAACTGGCGGTGCCGCAGGTGCAGGCGGTCGACCTTGTAGAAGCCCTTGAAGCACTGTTCGCGCTTCTGGATCTCGATGTCCTGGGGGCCTGGCTTGAACGTTTCCGACATCCCGTTCCACTCACTCTGCGTTGAACTTCGCGCCATCCTATCGCGCCGCCGGAGCAGGCGCAGCCTCTTTCGCGGGCCGCCGGGCGTCCGGACTGCTGTGACCGTCGCACACTGCCGCCGTTCCACCAAAGTGGTTCATACTCACCCGCCGAACCGGCAGCACCGATGGCGGTCGAACCACTCCATTGCCGGCGAACGTCAACGACAAGGATTCCCATGCGACTTCTGAAACTTGCCGCCCTGGGCAGCATCTGCCTGTTACTGGGGGCGTGCCAGGGTCTGTTCAAGCCCTCGCTCGACGAGCCGCTGAGCGCGAGCCACACCGCGTTCGAACATGCCAAACCCGGTTGCCAGGGCGAACAGTGCCCGCTGTTCAACCTCGACACGCTGAGCTTCGACGATGAGCCGGTGCTCAACGAAGCGATCAACGCGCAACTGCTGCAACTGGCCCGCGAGGGTGATGGTGCGGCACCTGCGAGCCTGGACGTCTACGAAAAACGCTTCCTCGATTCGGCCCAACCCGGCTGGAGCTCCTACCTGCAAGCGAAGATCCGCGAACAGCATGACGGTCTGGTGATCATCGAGCTGTCCAGTTATCGCTTCACCGGCGGAGAGTACGGCCAGCCCGGCCGCGCGTTCATCAATTATGATCGACGTATCCACAAGGTGCTTACCCTGCAGGACATTCTCCTGCCCGGCCAGGAGGACAATTTCTGGAAGGTCGCACGGATGGCGCACCAGGCCTGGATTCTGCAGAACAAGCTGGACGAGCAGGACCCGAATTTCTCCAAGGACTGGCCGTTCCAGCCGACCGAGCATTTCGCCCTGACCTTCGGCGCACTGACGCTCAAGTACGACATCGACCGCATCGCCCCGCACTCGGTCGGGCATCCGGAGCTGAAGATTCCGTATCCGCGCCTGAACGGCATCGTCAAGACCTACTACTTCCCGGGGCGCGGGACGCAGTAGATCAGCGCGAGAGTGGCCGGGAAATCATCGCGGACGGAGTCCGCTCCTACGCCGGATATCGGCACCTGCATGCGATCAGCCGGCAAGGCCGGCATTGGGCGGGTTCGCGAGCAAGCTCGCTCCTACAGGCCAATGCCGGCGCAACGGCTCGCGTAGGAGCGAGCTTGCTCGCAAATCGCCTCACGCCGAAGCCGGCACCTTCACCCCAACCCGCCCCAGCAGCAACTGCAGCACCGCTGCCACCACCAGCGCCGGCAGGGTCGCGCCCAGGTCCGGCTGGTAGTTCGCCAGCAGGTGATACACCACCACGCCACCACCCCAGGCCAGCAGCGAGCCCCAGCGCAGTCCATGGGGAATCGCGGCCGGCGCGCGGCGGCGCAGGACGAAGTGATCGATCAGCACCACGCCGAACAGCGGCGCGAACACCGAGCCGATCAGCAGCAGGAAGTTCTGGTACTGCGCCAGCGGCGCGAACCAGGCGATCAGGGTGCAGATCACGCCGATGGCCAGCGCCAGCAACTCGACCTTGAACGGCAACAGGATGCCGCTGGAGACCGCTGCCGAGTGGATGTCGGCGAAGGCCTTCTCCGACTCGTCCAGCAGGATCAGCAGCAGCGGGATGCCCATGCCGGCGCCGGCCAGCGCCAGCAGCAGCGCGTTGGCATCACTGCCCTGGGCGAATGCCAGGGTGTAGGCCACACCCAGGCCCATCAGCCAGAAGCAGCCGATGAAGAAGCCCAGCGCCGCGCCGGTGAAGGTCTGCCCGGCGCGCTTGCCGAAGCGCGAGTAGTCGGCGATCAGCGGCAGCCAGGACAGCGGCATGGCGATGGCGATGTCGAAGCCCACGGCGAAGGACAGCGAGCCGTCGCCCGCCTTGACCCAGATTGCCGCCAGGTCGGCGCGATGGAACAGGTCGAAGGTCAGCCAGACGCAGGCGGCAATCAGCAGCCAGATACCCCAGCGGCGCAGCACGCGACGCACGAAGGCGAGCGGGCCGGCAACCGCCAGCAGGGTCGCCAGCGCGCCGAACACCAGGGTCCACAGGGCCGGGTTGTTCCAGGTGCTGCCTTCGCCAAAGGCGCGAGTGGCCAGCAGGCTGGCGGCGTCGCGCATGACGATGATCTCGAAGGCGCCCCAGCCGATCAGCTGCATCAGGTTCAGCAGCGCCGGCAATGCGGCGCCGTGGCTACCCAGGCTGAGCTTGAGCGAGGCCATGGCGGACAGCCCGGTGTCGGTGCCGATCACCCCGGCGCTGGCCAGTAGCAGCACGCCGACCAGGGTGCCGAGCAGGATCGCGCCGAGTGCACCGGCCAGGCCCAGGCCTGGCGCCAGCAATGCACCGGTCTGCAGAACCATCAGGCCGATGCCCAGGGAGAACCAGAGGGAGAACAGGTCGCGCAGGCCGAGCACACGCTGGGCGCTGCCCACGGCGGAAGTCGGTGAATAGTCGATGGCGGTAGTGGTCACGATGCGTGCAGGGCTCGAAGGTTGAATTAGGTTTTTGTTTTTCGTAGGAGCTAGCTTGCTCGCGAACCCAGCTCGCCGATGACTCTGCTGCCGGGCGGTTCGCGAGCAAGCTAGCTCCTACAGGTACTGCGGGCTCACACCTGTTTGTAGATCACCGAGCCCTCGTCCTTGTAGCGCGCGGCCTGCTCCTGGAACCCGGCCTCGATGGCCTTCTGCTCATCGGTGAGACCGTTCTCCTTGGCGTAGTCGCGGACCTCCTGGGTGATCTTCATGGAGCAGAACTTCGGTCCGCACATGGAGCAGAAGTGCGCGACCTTGGCCGAGTCCTTGGGCAGCGTCTCGTCATGGAAGGCCCGCGCGGTGTCCGGGTCGAGGCCGAGGTTGAACTGGTCCTCCCAACGGAACTCGAAGCGCGCCTTGGACAGCGCGTTGTCGCGGATCTGCGCGCCCGGATGGCCCTTGGCGAGGTCGGCGGCATGCGCGGCGATCTTGTAGGTGATGATGCCGGTCTTCACGTCATCCTTGTTCGGCAGTCCCAGGTGCTCCTTGGGCGTGACGTAGCAGAGCATGGCGCAGCCGAACCAGCCGATCATCGCCGCGCCGATGCCGGAGGTGATGTGGTCGTATCCCGGCGCAATGTCGGTGGTCAGCGGGCCGAGGGTGTAGAACGGCGCCTCGTCGCAGCACTCCAGCTGCTTGTCCATGTTTTCCTTGATCAGGTGCATCGGTACGTGGCCGGGGCCCTCGATCAGCACCTGGACGTCATGCTTCCAGGCGATGCGGGTCAGCTCGCCGAGGGTTTCCAGCTCACCAAACTGCGCGGCGTCGTTGGCGTCGGCGATCGAGCCCGGACGCAGGCCATCGCCCAGCGAGAAGCTGACGTCGTAGGCCTTCATGATTTCGCAGATTTCTTCGAAGTGGGTGTAGAGGAAATTCTCCTGGTGATG
This sequence comes from Pseudomonas sp. PVC-3-1, assembly GCF_057444315.1. Classification (NCBI taxonomy): domain Bacteria; kingdom Pseudomonadati; phylum Pseudomonadota; class Gammaproteobacteria; order Pseudomonadales; family Pseudomonadaceae; genus Pseudomonas; species Pseudomonas sp. PVC-3-1. Next base: position 1,689,651 of record NZ_CM172023.1, on the reverse strand, counting down.
CGCCAGGCACCACTTGGCCATGATCGAACCGCCACGGGAGACGATGCCGGTGACGCGCTTGGCGGTCAGCGGCACGTAGCGCAGCAGCACGCCAGCATGGATGGTGAAGTAGTCCACGCCCTGCTCAGCCTGTTCGATCAGGGTGTCGCGGAAGATTTCCCAGGTCAGGTCCTCGGCGATGCCGTTGACCTTCTCCAGCGCCTGGTAGATCGGCACGGTGCCGATCGGTACCGGGCTGTTGCGCAGGATCCACTCGCGGGTCTCGTGGATGTGCTTGCCGGTGGACAGGTCCATCACCGTGTCGGCGCCCCAGCGGATGCCCCAGGTGAGTTTCTCCACTTCTTCCTCGATGGAGGAGCCCAGCGCACTGTTGCCGATGTTGCCGTTGATCTTCACCAGGAAGTTGCGGCCGATGATCATCGGTTCCAGTTCGGTGTGGTTGATGTTTGCCGGGATGATCGCGCGGCCGCGGGCCACCTCCTCGCGGACGAACTCGGGGGTGATTTCCTTGGGGATGCTCGCACCGAAGCTCTGGCCCGGGTGCTGGGCATCCAGCAGGCCGGCGGCGCGGGCTTCCTGCAGTTTCATGTTCTCGCGGATGGCGATGTATTCCATCTCGGGCGTGATGATGCCCTGGCGCGCGTAGTGCATCTGCGTGACGTTCTTGCCGGCCTTGGCGCGGCGCGGGGTGCGTACATGGGCGAAACGCAGGGCGTCGAGGCTGGCGTCGGCCAGGCGCGACTGACCGAACTCGGAGGTCAGGCCGGGGAGGATTTCGGTGTCACCGCGCTCGTCGATCCAGCACGAGCGTACGTCCGGCAGGCCCTTGCGCAGGTCGATGCGCACGTCCGGGTCGGTGTAGGGGCCGGAGGTGTCGTAGACCATCACCGGGGCGTTCTTCTCGCCGCCGAAGGCGGTCGGGGTGTCGGCGAGCGAAATTTCCCGCACGGGGACGCGGATATCCGGGCGCGAGCCGGTCAGATAGACCTTCTTCGAATTCGGAAAGGGCTGGGTCGACTGGCGATCCAGCTGCTCAAGGCGGGTGACGTTGTTTTTCTGGGTGCTCATCCTGGCTCTCCTGGGGTTGATTGCCGGGGAGAACCTGGGACGAGAGGAGCTGCTTGCTGCAGCGAAGGGACGCATCCCGGAGAGGGCTGGGGCCGGGGCGGAATGCGCCGCGGGATGCGTACTTCTTGTTCCCTACGCGGGTCTTAACCCGATCAGGTTCAACGGGATCCGGAACTATCCGATCTCAGCCCCTCGCAATGGGGCACCCCGACAAGAACGCCCGCAGTCTAATCAAGTGCGCGCGGATAAGCCAACGCCGCCCGGCCGAAAACGCGCAATTGCTTACACGCAGCTACACTCCTGCCTCGGAAGGCTCGTACGAACGTGCCTTGACCGCCACCGGCGGCGACCGTAGCCTTGCCCCACCTCGCATCACTTTCCAGGATGAACGAATGCTGCGCAGACTCTCTCTGGCTGTCGCTGTAGCCGCAACGACAGGCTTTGCCTGGGCTGCACAGCCCGCTCCGGCTGCTTCTCCGCTGCCCACCAAGACCGACCTGATCAGCGTCTATAAAGATGCCGTCGACAACAACGCCGACCTCGCCGCCGCCCAGGCCGATTACCTGGCGCGCAAGGAAGCCGTGCCCCAGGCACGCTCCGGCCTGCTGCCGCAGATCAACGCCGGTGCCGATGTCGGTAACAGTCGCACGTCGCTGGACACCCCGAACGTCACGCTGAACCGCAGCAGCCAGGTGATCCAGGCGACCCTGAGCCAGCCGCTGTTCCGCGCCGACCGCTGGTTCCAGCTCAAGGCGGCGGAAAACACCACCGAACAGGCCCAGCTGGAATTCTCCGCAACCCAGCAGCAGTTGATCCTGCAGTCGGCCGAGAACTACTTCGGCGTACTGCGCGCCCAGGACAACCTGGCCGCCAGCAAGGCCGAGGAAGCGGCATTCAAGCGCCAGCTCGACCAGTCCAACGAGCGCTTCGACGTCGGCCTGTCCGACAAGACCGACGTCCTCGAATCCCAGGCCAGCTACGACACCGCGCGGGCCAACCGCCTGGTCGCCGAGCAGCGCGTGGATGATGCCTTCCAGGCGCTGGTCACGCTGACCAACCGCGAGTACAGCTCCATCGAAGGCATCCTGCATTCGATGCCGGTCGTGGTGCCGATTCCCAACGACGCCAAGGCCTGGGTGGACACCTCGGTCCAGCAGAACCTGCGCCTGCAGGCCAGCAACTACGCCGTCGACGCCGCCGAAGAAACCCTGCGCCAGCGCAAGGCCGGCCACCTGCCGACCGTCGACGCCGTGGCCCAGTACCAGAAGGGCGACAACGACGCCCTGGGTTTCACCAACTCCGGCGCGCCGGGTGATACGCACTACGGCAAGTGGGTCGACCAGAGCAGCATCGGCCTGCAACTGAACGTGCCGATCTACAGCGGCGGCCTGACCAGTTCGCAAGTGCGCGAGTCCTACCAGCGCCTGAACCAGAGCGAGCAACTGCGCGAGAGCCAGCGCCGCCAGGTGGTGCAGGACGCGCGCAACCAGCACCGCGCGGTCAATACCGACGTCGAGACCGTGAAAGCCCGTCGCCAGGCGATCATCTCCAACCAGAGCTCGCTGGAAGCCACCGAGATCGGCTACCAGGTCGGTACCCGCAACATCGTCGACGTACTGGACGCCCAGCGTTCGCTGTACAACTCGGTGCGCGACTACAACAACAGCCGCTATGACTACATCCTCGACAACCTGCGCCTGAAGCAGACCGCCGGCACCCTCAGCCCGGCCGACCTGCAGGCGCTGAGCTCGTACCTGAAGCCGGACTACAACCCGGACAAGGACTTCCTGCCGCCGGACCTGGCCAAGGCCGCCGAGCAACAGCTCAAGTCCAATCCGCAGTACTGATCCGGCCCCATGAAAAAGCCCCGCATCGCGGGGCTTTTTCTTTGGCGGGTCAGTGCGGCCAGTGGTTCGCAGGTCCTGGAAGGTCCTGCATGAAGTGAAGCCGATCGCGGACAGAGTCCGCTCCTACGCCCAGCTCGGAGGTAGGAGCAACTGTCTTTTTCTGGGGAGTCCGTACCCATTCATCCCCCTCACCCCAGCCCTCTCCCTCAGGGAGAGGGAGCAATCCGATCCGGCTGACGCCAAGGTTTCATCCTGCACCGAACGGTCCCCTCTCCTCCTGGGAGAGGGTTAGGGTGAGGGCCAACCCGAGCGCAGAACTTTCACGTAGGAGCGGACTCCGTCCGCGATGGGTCGAGCCATGCGCGGAGCCGGTCAACACAACGACCGATTGCTCAATCACGGTAACCGGGCGACACCCGATCCAGCATGCGCAGCAACGCGCTCCACGCCAGGTCGTAACCATCCGGATCGCTCAGCTCCCCCTCCGCCAGCGGCCGCGCCGGGGCATTGAATTGTTGCTCGGTGTGACGGCACACCTCCTCCGGTGGAATCACCAGCTCACCGCCGGCCTGGGCCGCCAGTTGGATGTCGCAGGCCTTCTCTAGGTAGTACATGCGCAGGAACGCCTGCTGCACCGTCTGACCCACGGTCAACAGGCCGTGGTTGCGCAACATCAGGCCGTAGTGGTCGCCCAGGTCGCGCACCAGACGCTCCTGCTCGTCCATCGACAGGGCGATGCCTTCGTAGTCGTGGTAGCCCAGGCGTCCGTAGAACTCCAGGGAAATCTGGTTCAGCGGCAGCAACCCACAGGCCTGCGCCGCCACCGCACAACCGGCGCGGGTATGGGTGTGCAGCACGCACTGCGCGTCTTCGCGGGCGCCGTGGATGGCGCTGTGGATCACGAAGCCGGCCGGGTTGACCTTGTAGGGCGACGGCTCGACCGCATGACCGCTGAGGTCGATCTTCACCAGGCTCGACGCGGTGATCTCGTCGAACATCAGGCCATAGGGATTGATCAGGAAATGGTGGTCGGGACCGGGGATGCGCACCGAGATGTGGGTGAAGATCAGGTCGGTCATGCGGTAGTGCGCGATCAGGCGGTAGCAGGCCGCCAGTTCCTCGCGCAGTTTCCATTCCTCGGGCGAACAGGTGGCGCGACTGGGCGCCTGCAGCGACGTCATGGTGCACTTCTCCTCAAGGCAAAAGGACGCCGGGGCACAGGCCCCGGCGTCACGGTCACATTCTGGTCATTGGGCGGCCCAGGCGTTGAAGCGCTCTTCCAGCTCCTCGCCGTGGTCAACCCAGAACTCATCGTCCATCGCCAGGCCCTGGGGCAGATTCTGCGTGGAGGTCGGCACCCAGCCGGCCAGGTCGGACGGCAGGCGTTCGGCGGCCTGCTTGTTGGTCGGACCATACGCAATGTGCTTCACGTAGTCGACCTGGGCATCGGGCTGGTTGGCGAAGGCAATGAAACGCTTTGCCGCATCGACGTGCTGCGAGCCCTTGATGATCGCCCAGTAGTCCATGCCGTAGAGACTGCCCGGCCAGACCAGTTGCAGGTTGCGTCCGCCCTTGTAGGCATCGGCGATGCGCCCGGTGTAGGTGGTGGTCATCACCACGTCACCGGCGGCCAGCCACTGCGCAGGCTGCGCACCGGCTTCCCACCACTGCACGTACGGCTTGATCTGGTTGAGCTTGGCGAAGGCGCGGTCGACGCCGGCCTTGGTGCCCAGCGTCCTGTAGACGTCCGCCGGCTTCACGCCGTCAGCCATCAGGGCGAACTCCAGGTTGTAGATCGCGCGCTTGCGCAGACCGCGTTTGCCAGGGAATTTCTGCACGTCCCAGAAGTCCGCCCAGGATTGCGGCGCCGGCTTGAGCTTGTCGGCGTCATAGGCGATGGCCACGCCCCACACCAGCGCGGCCGAGCCGCAGTCCTTGGCGGCGTTGGGAATGAGCTGATCCTTGTTGCCGATCTGCTGCCAGTCCAGCGGCACGAACAGGCCCTCGTCGCAGCCGCGGGCCAGGTCCGGGCCCTCGATCTGCACCACGTCCCAGTCGGCGTGGCCGGTGTCGGCCATCACCTTGATGCGTGCCATCTCGCCGTTGTACTCGGTCTGGGTCACGCCCACCCCGGACTGCTTGCTGAAAGGCTGGAAGAACGCGGCATCCTGCGCCTTCTGGCCAGCACCGCCGTAGCCGACCACCACCATGTTCTCGGCGGCCTGGACGGCGCCGCAGCTCAGCCCGAGGGCGAGCAGCAGCGGTGAGGTGACGGTCTTGAGGAAGGAGCGCTTGTGGAAGTTGTTGCGGTGGAAAGTCATCGAGCATACCCCCAGTCGTAGGTGGCAATGGGCGCAGCCGGGATGGCCGCGCGCACGCTGGACGGGCGCGCCGGAACAACGGGCAGAGGGAAATCGATTGCCAGCGGGTGGGCCCGCCATGCGAGGGGGGACCGTACGGGACGGTTCATGCGCCTCTCCTCTTGTAGTTGTTGTGGAGCACGTCGCGGTTGCTCCGGAAAACTCCGGGAGCGGCTTCGAAACTACCCAGTCACTTTTAAAAAAACAAGTTGATTTTTTACTGGCGGTAAATTTCCATAGACATAACTTAAGCAACACTTGCCTAGACAACATTGCCCGACTCAGGAGAAGCCGCCGTGTCCCAGGTCCGCCACTTCCAGCAATCCGCCCTGCAGTTCCAGTCCTATGGTGGGCAGGACATCGAACGCGCCGCCATCTGCCGGCTGATCGGCCCGGCCGACAGCGAAACCATGGGTGCGGGCCTCGCTCGCTTCGACGGGGTGTCCATCGAGTGGACCGTGCTCTACGACGAACTGATCGTGGTGCTCGAAGGCAACTTCCGCCTGCGCCTGGCCGACCAGGTAATCGACGCCAAGCCCGGCGACGTGATCTGGGTGCCCGAGCGCACACCACTGGCCTACGAAGGCGAGAAGGCCTGCGTGTTCTACGCCCTCTACCCGGTGGACTGGCAGGCGCGCAACGCCTAGCTGGTCGACCGGCTGCGCGGCGGCGCAACGGCGTTGGAAACCGGCTCGGCATGCTCATTACTGAAGTAAATTCCGCTGCCTCTCCGGTCTCCGCCTTGTTGCGCTCTACCTCGCGCGGTCGATGTTTAGCGCTGTATTTACAACAAGAATCCGGAGTTGCCCGATGAGCCAGTTTCCCCACCTGTTCAGCCCGCTGCGCATCCGCGGCAAAGCGCTGAAGAACCGCATCATGTCCACTGGGCACGACACCTCGATGCCCACCGACAATCTGGTCAACGACCAGTTGGTGGCCTACCACACCGCCCGCGCCAAGGGCGGCGTCGGCCTGATCGTGCTGCAGGTCGCCGGCGTGCATGACAGCGCCCGCTACACCTCGCACGTGCTGATGGCCACCGATGACGCCTGCATCCCCGGCTACCGTCGCATCGCCGAGGCGTGCCATGCCGAAGGCACCGTGGTGCTGTCCCAGGTGTTCCACCCCGGCCGGGAGATCATGGAGTCCAGCGACGGCCTGCTGGCCGTGGCCTACGCACCGTCCGCCTCGCCCAACGAACGTTTCCGGGTGATGCCCCGCGAGCTGAGCCAGGCGATGATCGACGAAATCATCGAAGGCTACGCCGCCGCCGCACGCCGCCTGCACACTGCCGGCATCGATGGCGTGGAAGTGGTCGCCAGCCACGGTTACCTGCCGGCACAGTTCCTCAACCCACGGGTGAACCGCCGCAGCGACGGTTACAACGGTGACCTCGACGCCCGCCTGCGCTTCACCCGCGAAGTGATCACCGCCATCCGCGCCGCCACCGATGAAGACTTCATCATCGGCCTGCGCATCTCCGCCGACGAACGCGATCCCGAAGGCCTCACCGAAGACGAATCGCTGCAGGGCGTCAAAGGGCTGCAGAAAGACCTGGACTACGTGCACATCGTCGCCGGCACCTCGGCATCGCTGGGCGGCGCCATCCACATCGTGCCGCCCATGGCCATCGAGGCGGCGTACCTGGCCAACGAGGCCGGCACCTTCAAGCGCAACCTGGACATTCCGCTGTTCGTCACCGGGCGCATCAACCAGCCGCAGGAAGCCGAGCTGATCGTCGCCCGCGGCCAGGCCGATGTCTGCGGCATGACCCGCGCGCTGATCTGCGACCCGCAGATGCCGAGCAAGACCGAAAGCGGCCATGTCGAGGACGTACGCGCCTGCATCGCCTGCAACCAGGCGTGCATCGGCCACTTCCACCGCGGCTACCCGATCTCCTGCATCCAGCATCCGGAAACCGGCCGCGAACTGATCTACGCAGAACGCACGATGGCCGCCCAGCGCAAGCGCGTGCTGGTCGTCGGTGGCGGGCCGGCAGGCATGAAAGCGGCTGCTGTCGCGGCACAGCGCGGCCATGACGTGACGCTCTGCGAGGCCAGCGGCCAGCTTGGTGGACAGGTCAACCTCGCCCAGCTGCTGCCGCGTCGCGCGGAGTTCGGCGGCGCCTCCACCAACCTGCAGCGCGAGATGCAGCTGGCCGGCGTCGAAGTGCGCCGCAATACTCGCGTCGACCGCGCGCTGGTGGAAGCCGAGCGTCCCGATGTGGTGATCGTCGCCACCGGCGCCAAGCCCTATCGCCCGCCATACGAGGAGGCTGGTGAGTTGCAGGTGGTGGACGCCTGGCAGGTACTGCGCGGTGAAGTGAAGCTCGGTCGCTCGGTGCTGGTCACCGACTGGCGCGCCGACTGGATCGCCCCCGGCATCGCCGAGCGCCTGATGCGCGACGGCCACCAGGTGCACCTGGCGGTGAACGGCACCCACGCCGGCGAAAGCCTGCCGCTCTACGTACGCGACCACCTGGCCGGCGAACTGCACCGCCTGGGCATCACCATTACCCCCTACGCCCGTCTGTACGGCGTGGACGACAGCACCGTCTACCTGCAGCACACCGCCAGCGGCGAGCCGATGCTGGTGGAAAATATCGACACCCTGGTGCTCTGCCAGGGCCACCAGCCGGTGGACGAACTGGCCGATGAGATCGTCGACCTCGCCGAGGTACGCCGTATCGGCGACTGCCTGGCGCCGCGCACGGCGGAGGAAGCGATCTACGAGGGTCTCAAGGCGGGTTGGGCAATCTGAGGCCCTTGTTTGTAGGAACGAGCTTGCTCGCGAACCGCCCAGCGCCAAAGTCGCCGGAAAGCGTGTTCGCGAGCAAGAACTGGGCGTCCCCCTCGCTCCTACAAGAAAAGCAATCGGTCCACAGCCCCGGCGCATTGTTTAGAATGCCCCACGACGCCCATCCCCAGGACCTCTTCGCATGAGCCGCAAAGCCCCGCAGGAAGCACCCGCCAACGCCGAAGCGCAGTTCCTCGGCACCCGCATCCGCGGCCTGCGCAAACGGCGCGGCATGACCCTGGCGGAGCTGGCCGAGCAGAGCGGGCTCACCGCCGGCTACATCAGCCAGCTGGAGCGCAACCTGGCGTATCCGTCGATCCCGGCGCTGTTCAACATCGCCCGCAGCCTGGGCGTGACCATCCAGTGGTTCTTCGCCAGCGAAGTGCAGGTCGACCCTGGCGACGCCGGTTACGTAGTACGGCGCAATGCGCGCACCAGCGTGCATTACGAAGATGGCATCGTCGACGAACTGCTCAGCCCGCAGCCCAGCCGCCAGCTGGAAATCCTCCATTCGAAGTTCCCGCCCGGAACCTACAGCCAGCAGAGCTACAGCCACGAAGGCGAAGAAGCCGGCTACCTGCTCAGCGGCACATTCGAGCTGTGGGTAGGCGAGCGCTATTTCCTGCTCAATGAAGGCGACAGCTTCAGCTATTCCAGCCAGGAGCCGCACCGCTATGGCAACCCGGGGGATGTGGATGCCGTGGTGCTCTGGGTGATTACGCCGCCGACGTTCTGAGAGCTTCGGAGTTTTTTGTAGGAGCGAGCTTGCTCGCGAACGCTCTTACAGGAGTACCGGGGGCAGACAGGTTCGCGAGCAAGCTCGCTCCTACAGTCGAGGTCCTGGGAAACTCTGGAGCCCAGGCTCTCCCCTCACCCCAGCCCTTTCCCTGAGGGAGAGGGGGTGGGTCGGCGCTGGCGGGGAGGCAGGCAACCTGTTGGCGAGCCTTTTAAAACTGCTTTGTCCGGCGGGCTCAGTGTGTCAGCCGACACCGATCGGTCCCCTCTCCCACCGGGAGAGGGGCAGGGTGAGGGAACGTCTCTGCACCGCAGTCCGCATCAGCCCCTGACCAAGCGCCCCAACCCATCCAGCAACCGCTCCAAAGCGCCCTGGTTGGCCTTCATCACCCCCAACCCAGCCTCAGCCATGCGCTCCGCCGAAGCAGGCTCGTCCCACAACGCCGCCACGGCCACCGCCAGCGAAGGCGCATCGGCTACTTCGCGCAACGCCCCGACCTCACGCAATTGCGCGGCGATTTCCAGGAAGTTGAACAGGTGCGGGCCGGACAGCACCGGCTTGCCCAGCGCCGCCGGCTCCAGCAGGTTGTGCCCGCCGTTGGGCACCAGGCTGCCACCGACGAAAGCGACGTCGGCCAGCGCATAGAGGAACAGCAGTTCGCCCATGGTGTCGCCCAGCAGAACCTGGGTGTCCGCCGTGACCGGCTCGCCGGTGGAGCGACGCTGGGTTCGGAAGCCTTCACGCTGGCACAGCTCGAACATCGGGCCGAAGCGCTCCGGGTGGCGCGGCACCAGGATCAGCAATGCGTCCGGATGCTTTTCCAGCAGTTGGCGATGGGACGCCAGAATGATTTCGTCTTCCCCGGCATGGGTGCTCGCGGCAATCCAGACCGGCCGCTGTTGCGCCTGCCACTGGCCGCGCAGGTCACTGGCGCGCACCCGCAATTCGGGGTCGATAGTCAGGTCGAACTTGATCGAGCCCGTCACGCTCACGCAGCCTGGGCGTGCGCCAAGCCGCCGGAAGCGCTCGGCCTCGGCCTCGGTCTGCACGGCGATCCAGCTCATCTCTTCCAGCATCGGCCGGGTCAGCCCGGCGAAGCGCGCATAACCGCGCGCCGAGCGCTCGGACAGCCGCGCATTGGCCAGCGCCACCGGAATGCCGCGCTTGGCGCACTGGTGGATATGGTTGGGCCACAGCTCCGTTTCCATGATCACGCCCAGCACCGGCCGTGCACGGTCGAGGAAACGCGCCGCGGCCCAGGGCAGGTCGTACGGCAGGTAGCAGTGCTGCACCTGGTCGCCGAACAGTGCGCGGATGCGCTCGGAGCCGGTGGGTGTCATGCAGGTGACGGTGATCGGCAGGCCGGGATGGCGCTGCATCAGCGCGCGGATCATCGGCGCGGCGGCGATGCTCTCGCCCACTGAGACCGCGTGCACCCAGATGCCGCCGGGCTTGAGCGCCGGCAGGCCAAGGGCGAAGCGCTCGCCGACGCGCAGGGCATAGGCCGGCGCCTTGCGCGAGCGCAGGAACAGGCGCAGCGCGACCAGCGGCAGGCCCAGGTGGAACAGCAGGGTATAGAGGGTCCGGTTCATGGCGGCGGAGAGTAGCAAATTCCCCCGGCGCCCCGCCGCAGAATCCGCTACCGGGTCGCTTTCGTAGGGCGCATACCGCGCCAGCGCTATCCGCCACGCATGGGTGGCAATCCTCGCTCCCCGAAGCTTTTGACCTTGTAGGAGCGAGCTTGCTCGCGAACAGCGCTTGCCGGCCGCTCTGCTATCAGGCGATTCGCGAGCAAGCGCGCTCCTACGAAAAGCACGTCACACCGGTGCGGCCAGGTGCTCGGCGAAGCACTCGCCCAACCAGTTCGCCGCTGGCCCCAGCGGCTCGTCGCGACGCCAGACCAGCTCCACCACCAGCGGCGGCGGCGTCCAGTCGCTGGCCAGCTCAACCAGCAACGGCTGGTAAGCCGGGTATTGCGCCACGTGAGTCGGCAACCAGGCCCAACCGAGGTCGCGCATCAGCAGCTCTGCCATGGCGTAGAAGCTGTCGGCACGCCACACCAGCGGGCTGATCTGCTCGCCGCCGGGATAGTGGCTGTCCTGCGGGGCCATCAACAGTTGGCGATGCCGCGCCAGCTCGCGCCGGTCGGCGTAGTCCAGCTTGGCCAGCTCGTGCCCGGCGCCGCATACGGTGACCATCTCGATGGTGCCCAGGCGCTGCCGCTCCAATTGCTCGGGCATGCCCTCATGATGGAAAAGCAGGCCGAGGTCGGCGCGCCGCTCCAACAGCTTGCGCGCCACATCGCCCTGGGCACTGCTGGACAGCTGCACCTCCACCGTAGGGAACTCCTGCGCCAGCGCCTGCAAGCCGGAAAGTACCGGCTGGTAGGGCATCGCCTCATCCTGTGCCAGCCGCAACAAAGGCTCGGTGCCACGCACCAGCGACAGAGCGCGGCTCTCCAGCCGCTCACACTGGCGCAGCACCTCGCGCGCCTCGTCCAGCAGAGCACGCCCCTCGACGGTCAGCACCGGCTGCCGGCCGCTACTGCGCTCGAACAGGGTCACGCCCAGGTCGCTCTCCAGCAGCGCGATGGAGGAACTCACGGCAGACTGCACCCGCTTCAGCTGCCGCGCGGCAGCGGAAAATGACGACTGATCGGCCACGCTGACGAACAGGCGCAACTGGTCCAGGTTCCATTGCATGGTCTATCCCCACCACCCATCTCTAAATCAGATAGGTAATGACTTTATCCCATCAACCACGGGACTAGAATGGCCGCCAGAATCGAACGTCAGCTGCGTGTCGCTCACAACGAGCGGCGTGTCGTTCCGGGGAGCACCCACCATGCCCGGCTATCTCTACCTCGCCATTGCCATCGTCGCCGAAGTCATCGCTACCGCCTCGCTCAAGTCGGTGAAGGGCCTGTCTACGCCTTTGCCACTGGTATTGGTGATCGTCGGCTACGCCATTTCCTTCTGGATGCTCACCCTGGTGGTGCGCAGCATCCCGGTGGGCATCGCCTACGCCATCTGGGCGGGCCTGGGCATCGTGCTGGTCAGCATTGCAGCCCTGGTGCTCTACCAGCAGAAACTCGATACCGCCGCGCTGCTGGGCATGGGCCTGATCGTCAGCGGGGTCGTTGTGATCCAGCTGTTCTCCGGCAACGCGGGCCACTGATGCGGCGCCCTCGGCACTTTGTAGGAGCGAGCTTGCTCGCGAAAGCCTTCCTCAAGCTGGTTCGCGAGCAAGCTCGCTCCTACAAGTCAGCCTGAGGCGACGGACGTTTACCGCTGCCCTCAAGCGTTATACTGCGCGCTTCGTTTTTCCCTTCGAGGCGCTTTCATGTCCGAATCCCTGAGCACCGACATCCTCATCGTCGGCGGCGGTATCGCCGGTCTCTGGCTCAATGCCCGCCTGCGGCGCGCCGGCTTTTCCACCGTACTGGTGGAGAACACCGCGCTGGGCGGCGTGCAGAGCATGCGCTCGCAGGGGATCATCCATGGCGGCACCAAATACGCCCTGCACGGCGCGCTGACCGGCGCCTCGGAAGCTATCGCCGATATGCCCGCCCTGTGGCGCGACTGCCTGGCCGGCACCGGCGAAGTGGACCTGCGCGGCGTGCGCGTACTGTCCGATGCTCATTACCTGTGGTCGCCCGGCGGCCTGGCCGGCAACCTCACCAGCTTCTTCGCCAGCAAGGCAGTGCGCAGCCGCGTCGCCCAGGTAAAGGGCAGCGACCTGCCGCCGGCGCTGCAGGACAAAGCCTTCAAGGGCAAGGCCTACCGCCTCACCGAGCTGGTGCTGGACGTGCCCAGCCTGATCGCCCGCCTGGCCGAACTGGCCGGTGACAGCCTGCTGGCGGGCGAACGCATCGAAGCACTGCGCGAAGGCGACAAACTGGTCGGCCTGCGCGTGGACGGCCGCGACATCCGCGCCCAGCGCGTGGTGCTCAGCGCTGGCGCGGGCAACGAGGCACTGCTGCGCGAACTGGGCCTGGAGCGCCCGGAGATGCAGCGCCGCCCGCTGCACATGGTGCTGGTCACCGCGCCGACCCTGAAACCGCTGTACGCTCACTGCCTCGGCGGCGGGCCGAAGCCGCGCGTCACCGTCACCACTCACCCGCTGAGCAACGGCGACTGGGTGTGGTACCTGGGCGGTGACATCGCCGAAGCCAGCGGCGTAGCGCGCAACGAAGCCGAGCAGATCGCCGAGGCGCAGCGCGAACTGCACAAGCTGGTACCGTGGATCGATCTCTCCGCCGCCCGCTGGGCCACCCTGCGCGTGGACCGCGCGGAGCCCTCGCAGAACAACCTGCTGCGCCCGGACAGCGCCTTCCTCGCCGAGGACGGCGCCCTGCTGGTCGGCTGGCCGACCAAGCTGGCCCTAGCGCCGAACTTCGCCGATCGCGTGCTGGAGTCCCTGGCAAAAGCCGGCGTGAGCCCACAGGCAACAGCCGCCCTTCCCGCTCTGCCGCGTCCCTCCATGGCCCGCCCGGTGTGGGAGGAACTGCTCGGATGAAAACCCTGCATCACCTGCACCGCCCGCTGGGCAGCACCGGCCTGAACGTCTCGCCGCTGGGCCTGGGCACCGTGAAGCTCGGCCGCGACCAGGGCGTGAAGTACCCCGCCGGTTTCCGCATTCCCGATGACCGCGAGGCCGCCGACCTGATCGCGCTGGCCCGCGACCTGGGTATCAACCTGATCGATACCGCGCCGGCCTACGGCCGCAGCGAGGAACGCCTCGGCCCGCTGTTGCGCGGCCAGCGCGACCAGTGGGTAATCGTCAGCAAGACCGGCGAAGAATTCGTCGGCGGCCAGTCGCAGTTCGACTTCAGCGCCGCCCACACGCGCCGGTCGGTCGAGCGCAGCCTGCAGCGCCTGGAGACCGACTACATCGACCTGGTGCTGGTGCATTCGGACGGCAACGACCTCGACATCCTGCGCGGCACCGAGGTCTACGCGACCCTCGAACGCCTGAAGGACGAAGGGCTGATCCGCGGCTTCGGCTTCTCCGGCAAGACCGCCGACGGCGGCCTGCTGGCCCTGGAACGCGGCGACTGCGCGATGGTCACCTACAACCTCAACGAGCAGGCGGAAAAGTCGGTGATCGACCACGCTCAGGCCCATGGCCGCGGCATCCTGATCAAGAAAGCCCTGGCCAGCGGCCACGCCACCCTCGCCCCCGGCGTCGACCCGGTACGCGCCAGCTTCGAGCTGGTGCTGGGGCATCCCGGCGTCGCCAGCGCCATCGTCGGCACCATCAATCCGCTGCACCTGAGCCACAACGTGAACATCGCCGCTGAGGTTCTCGACCGCTGATCGGCAGACGCCGTACGGTCATGTGGATTGCGTATTCCTGTGCCATGCTCCAACTCCCCCGGCGAAAACCGCGGGCACAGAAACTGTCGCCAGCCGGCGATTCCCCTGCAAAAATCTCGGAATCGCCAAGCCTTTCAGGGAAAAATCCGGAAATCCTTTTGATTTTCGATGACGCCAGGATCGGTGTCAGGCTGTCTAGGTTGTAGCGACCCCGTAAAGACCGATCGGCCGGACCGTCCCTTACCAGACGGTCAGCGTTCGCGTCGGCGTCGTCCGCTAGCCATGCATCAAGAGCATGCACCGAAGAAGGACGCGCCAACGCAACCCGGCGCCCTGTACGAGAAGGAAGCCCCTCTATGCCCCGTACGCTCGCCCGCAAGGACCCGACCGCCTTCAAGACCCTGCCGCTGCTGGTGGAAGCCAGTGCGGAAAGTCTTATCTACCAGACCCTCGGCAAGCCCCTGAACTTCGCCCAGGTCCTGGAAAAGCGCCGCCCCATCGAGATCGCCGAAACCGAACGTTTCACCACCGAACTGGCCAACCTCGGCGTCTCGGTGCGCCTGACCCTGAACTACCAGGGGCGCGACCACTGGATCCTGGTGCGCCAGCGCCGCCTGGACCGTGGCGACACGGTGCTCAAGCTGATTTCCGGCTACGTGCCGGCCCACGAACTGAATCTGCCGCTGCTCACCGCGATCCAGGAAGTGGCCGAGGAATGCCTGGTGGAAACCGCCGACGGCTGGCTCGGCGGGCGTTTCGGCGACACCTGGCTGCCGACGCCCTACGAGGGCATCCTGCGCTACCGCGAGAGCAGCCACTTCTCCCTGACCCCGCTGTCAGGCGCCTCACGCCCGGTGCAGGCCGGCGCACTGCGTCTGCTGGAGCGCCCGCAGGCCTATGTGCACCTGCCGACGGCTTCTTTGCAGCTGGTCTACGACCTGCGCATGGAGCTGCCCAAGGATGCCCGCGAGGTCAGCCTGTTCCATGTCGACGAGAAGCTCGAAAGCGGCCCGCTGGTGGCGCGCCTCGATCGCCGTCGCCCGGACATCTACCTTCTGCCGCTGGACCATGGCCAGCCGACTGGCGAACTGTTCACCCTGAGCAAGGGCGAGCTGTGCAAGGCCAGCACCCGTGGCCTGTGGCTGTCCGAGAGTTTCGCCGAGCAGGATGGCTGGCTCGTACGCGAGGAACGCATCCGCTTCCGCGAATGGATGGAGCAGTGGCCGCCCGCCGCCGGCAATGCCGGTAGCGGGCGGCGCACGGCCTGAGGCCGTAACCTGATCCGGCCATCCTGACGGCCGGATCAGAACCTGACTCACTGTAGGAGCAAGCTTGCTCGCGAACGGTGCACACCGGCCAAGCAGTCATTGGGCGATTCGCGAGCAAGCTCGCTCCTACAAGAACCCGCGGTTACTTCAGTTGGCTGGAGCTCTTGCCCAACAGCCGCCGCGCCACGATCAGTAGCTGGATCTGCTGGGTACCCTCGAAGATATCGAGGATCTTCGAATCCCGCGCCCACTTCTCCAGCAACTCTTCTTCTCCATAACCCAGCGCCCCCGCCAGCTCGACGCACTTGAGCGTCACCTCGTTGGCTACTCGACCAGCCTTGGCCTTGGCAATGGAAGCTTCCTTCGAGTTGGGCAGGCGGTTGTCGGCCATCCAGGCGGCCTTCAGGGTCAGCAGGCGCGCCGCTTCCCACTCGGCTTCCAAGCGGTACAGCGTGGCCTCGGCGTGGCTGGCAGTGAGCAGCGGCTGGCGATAGTCGAAGCGGCAACCGGCCTTCTTCAGTAGCTCGCGGGTGCGGTCCAGCGAAGCCTTGGCCACACCGATGGCCATGGCGGCCACCAGGGGGCGGGTGTTGTCGAAGGTCTCCATCACCCCGGCAAAGCCCTTCTGCACATCGATCTCGGCATTGCCCAGCAGGTTGGCAGCCGGCACGCGGCAGTCGCTGAAGCTGATGGAGGCCGTGTCCGAGGCCTTGATGCCGAGCTTCTTCTCCAGGCGGGTAACGGTCATGCCCGGGGTGCCTTTCTCCACCACGAAGGACTTGATCGCCGCGCGCCCCAGGTTCTTGTCCAGGGTCGCCCAGACCACCACCGCGTCGGCGCGGGCGCCGGAGGTGACGAAGATCTTCTCGCCGTTGAGCAGATAGTGATCGCCATCGCGGGTAGCAGTGGTGCGGATCGCTGCCGAGTCCGAGCCACAGCCCGGTTCGGTAATGGCCATGGCCGCCCAGGTGCCGGAGAAGCGTTTGAGTTGCTCCTCATTGGCCACCGCGGCGATGGCGGCGTTGCCCAGCCCCTGGCGCGGCATGGCCAGCAGCAGGCCGGTGTCGCCCCAGCACATTTCCATCACGCCCAGGCAGGCAGAGAGGTTGCCACCGTTCTTCACACCCTCCTCCGCGCCGGCCTTGCGCTTGCTCGCCGAGGTGGCGCCGACGGCGTCCGGCGAGCCGGCGTTCATGCCGTCCAGCAACGCTGCCAGCAGGTCCAGTTCCTTGGGATAGGCGTGCTCGGCCTTGTCGTACTTGCGCGAAATCGGCCGCAGGTAGTTCTCGGCCACCTGACGGGCCTGGTTCTGCAGGGTGCGGAATTTCTTCGGTGTCTCGAGGTACATGGAAGGCTCCTAAGCGGAGCTCATCGCGTCGCGAGCGAAGCGCAGCCAAGGCGGAAACGGACGAGGAAGCGGAGTTTACAGTTGTAAATGAGCATTCCGAGTTCGTTTCCAACGCCGGCTGGGCGAGCGCAGCAGCGATGAGCCCGCGTTACAGGTGTAGACCGCCGGCCATCAAACTGACGGCGCGCAGGTCGCGGTACCAGCGCTCGGCCGGGTGTTCCTGGGTGAAACCGTGGCCGCCGAGCAGTTGCACCGCGTCGGTGCCGATCTTCATCGCCTTTTCGGCGCAGAGCAGCTTCGCCAGATAGGCCTCGCGGTGGAACACCTGGCCGCGCTCAGCCAGCGCGCAGGCGCGCCAGACCATCAGGCGCATGGCGTCCAGCTCGACGGCGATGTCCACGACCATGAAGGCCACGCCCTGGCGATGGCTGATCGGCTCACCGAAAGCCTCGCGCTCGTTGCAGTAGGTGATCACGTAATCGAGGGCTGCCTGCCCCGTACCCACGGCCAGCGCACACCAGGCCAGCGCGGTGTGATCGAGGAAGGCCTGGAAGTCAAAGCGCTCCGCCGCCAGCCGCTGCTCGGCCGGAACCTTCACCCCCTTGAAGCGAACCCGCGCAGTGCCGGTGGCCCTCAGGCCCATGGCCGGTTCGGCGCGCACTTCAACACCCTTGGCACGGGTATCGACGAGGAACAGCGCCGGACCGTCGCCAGCATCCGCCGCAACGATCAGCTTCTGCGCATCGACACCCCGCACCACCAGGCATTTCTCGCCGGACAGCGTGTAGCTCGAACCGCGCTTGCGCGCCTTGGTGGATTGCCGCAGCGGATCGGCCAACAGTTGCGGTTCGTTGACCGCAATGGCGATCAGCGGCGGGGGCTCTTCGGCGACGAACTCCGGCAACCAGCGCGCCTGTTGTTCCGGCGAGCCCCAGCGACGAATACAGTTGGCCGCCGACAGCGGAACCAGCAGCGCGGCGGCCAGGCTCAGGTCGCCACGGGCAAGGGATTCGGCGATCAGCGCGTTGGTCACTACTGTGCGCTCGCCGGCCATGCCGCCGTGCACTTCGCTGACGCCATAGTGGGTCAGGCCCAGTTCCTGCGCCTGGGCCAGCAGCTCAAGACTCAGGCCGGCCTTGGCGTCAGCCTCATGAGCAGCCGGGCGCAGTACTTCGGCGGCGAAACCTTCGAGCATCTCCACGAGCATCTGCTGCTCGTCGGACAGGGACAGGTCGAACAGCCCGTCAGGGTCGGCCTTGCGTGGCGTCTTGGGTTGCTTGGCGGCACGCTCGCTGGCCAGCCGGAAGCCGGTGCGGCTGCCGCTGTAGAGCAGTCTTTCGAAGGGCTTGCGCAGCTTGAGTCGATCCGGCCAGTCGGCCTGGGCGACACGGTTGAGCACGGCCAGGGCGCGGCCCTGCACGTCGGTGGTCATGGCATCTCGCTCCGCGGAGGGTGGATGCCCCGATCATGCGCTGCAAAATGCCGCAGGGACCATGACCGCTTTGCCGCCGGTCACTGGCAGAGCGGTCAGTGGGCCGGGGCGGATGGGGGAATCTGTAGGAGCGAGCTTGCTCGCGAACGAATCCGCAGCGGGGTTTGTTCGCGAGCAAGCTCGCTCCTACAAAAGGCGTTCCCTGCCGGAGAGGCCCAGACCCTCGGCATCCAGGCAAGAGAAGGCAGATCAGCCCTGGTGGCGGATCTTCTCGACGATGGCGGTGGTGGAGCTGTTTTCCACCAGACCCAGCACGCGGACTTCGCCGCCGTAGGCCTTGACGATGTCGGCGCCGACCACCTGCTCGACACCGTAGTCGCCGCCCTTCACCAGCACGTCCGGGCGGACTTCGGTGAGCAGGCGCTCAGGGGTGTCTTCGGCGAAGCTGACGACCCAGTCCACCGCGCCAAGGCCAGCGAGCACGGCCATGCGGCGGTCGACGCTGTTGATCGGACGTCCCGGGCCTTTCAGGCGGGTCACCGAGCCGTCATCGTTGACCCCGACGATCAGGCGGTCACCCTGCGCGCGCGCCTGTTCCAGGTAGGTCACGTGGCCAGCGTGGAGGATGTCGAAGCAGCCGTTGGTGAAGACGATCTTCTCGCCGTGGGCGCGGGCGTCTTCGATGGCCAGCAGCAGTTGGTCGAGGCTCAGCACGCCACGCTCGGAGCCCTGCTCGCGCTGCACGGCGCGGCGCAGTTCCGGGGCGCTGATGGCAGCAGTACCGAGCTTGCCGACGACGATGCCGGCAGCGAGGTTGGCCAGGGCCACGGCCTGTGGCAGGTCCTCACCGGCGGCGATGGCGCCGGCCAGGGTGGAAATCACGGTGTCGCCGGCACCGGTGACATCAAACACTTCGCGGGCGCGGGCCGGCAGGTGCAGGGCGCTGTGGCCGGGGCGCAGCAAGGTCATGCCGTGCTCGCCACGGGTGACCAGCAACGCGCCGAGCTCCAGCTCGGTCATCAGTTGCTGCCCCTTGGCGACCAGGTCGGCCTCGTCGGTGCAGCGACCGACGATAGCCTCGAATTCGGAAAGGTTCGGGGTGATCAGACTGGCACCACGGTAGATGGCGAAGTCCTTGCCCTTGGGGTCGGCCAGCACCGGGATGCCGCGCTTGCGGGCGGCCTGGATCAGTTGCTGGTGGTTCTTCAGCGCACCCTTGCCGTAGTCGGAGAGCACCAGTACGCGAACCTGGTCCAGCAGCGCCTCGACGTCGGAGGACAAAGCCACGGCGTCAGTGCGGAAGGCTTCCTCGAAGTCCACGCGCAGCAACTGCTGGTGGCGGCTCATGACCCGCAGCTTGACGATGGTCGGCTGGCCGGCGATGCGCTGGAAGCGGGTGGTCACGCCTACCGCCTGCAGGCTGTCGCTCAGGCTGTCGGCCGCTTCATCGACGCCGGTAACGCCGACCAGGAAGGCCGGAGCCCCGAGGGCGGCCAGGTTAAGCGCGACGTTGGCGGCGCCACCGGGGCGGTCCTCATGCTGCTCGACCCGCACCACGGGCACCGGCGCCTCGGGCGAGATGCGCGAGGTCGCGCCGTGCCAGTAGCGGTCGAGCATTACGTCGCCGACTACTAGAACGGGGGCCTGATCGAATCGGGGCATGGTCAATTTCATGGGAACTCCGCAGGTCGAAATCGCCGCGGATAATACCATAGCCGCCCGCTGCGACTTGCGCCGGGCACCGGGCGGTCACGGCAATCTCTACGGGACTTTGCGGACCCAGAACAGCTCATGGCGGCGTACCGCCTTGCGGAAGAACTCGTCGTCACCGGTAGCTGGCCACTGACGCCCGGCGAGCACGCGCTGGATCAGCCGACGCAGGCGCTTCTTGCCGGTGAGGGGAGTCTGCAGGTCGTGCTGCAGGGCCAGCGCCTGGGCCTTGTCGATGCGCGTCGCGGCATTGAGCACGGGGCTCCACAGTGGGTCGGCCGGCAATGCCTCGATACAAGGTGGCAGGGCAATGCCGCCGTCGGCAGGGCCCATCGGCCAGCGATCATTGTCGTGCAGGTGGTTGGCGTAGAGCAGCAGCGTCTGCGGCTTCCAACTGCTGCGCTCGATCGCCTCCAGCGTCGCACGGGTGGCGTGCACATGGTCGGCGTGGGGGTCCAGTTCCGGATGGGCGGTGAGAATCACCTCGGGGCGGATGCGCTCGATCAGCGCCGTGAGATCGGCCACCAGATTGAGCCAGGTCGGCGCGCCGTCGCCGTCCGCCGGCAGCGCGAAAGGATTCAGGCCACGCACGCTGCGGACGTCGACCTCGCCGGACTCCCTCGAGCCGAATGCCTGGCTCGGCTCGGCAGCCATGGCCGGCAGTTGCAGGCAGTAGTAGCCCAGTTGCACGCAGCGCTCGGCCGGCACGCCACCCCAGAGCGGCGCGGCAATGCTGTCCCAGGTGCGCAGGCGGCCCTTGAGCCTGGCCGCCTCGGCCTTGCCCAGCCCGAGGCGTTCGTAGTGCTCGGCTTCGATCTCGCCCTGGGTGAGGGTGACTATCCAGGCGTCCGGGCAGCGGCTGTACTGGCCGAAGGCAGCCAGCTCGGCATCGTCGGAGTGAGGCGCAATGATCAGCAGGCGTTGCTGGGCGTAATCGGGGTTGTCGAAGGCGTGCAGCACGCCCTGCTGTGCCAGCCGGCAATGGCGGCTGCGGATGCGCAGATGCCCGGAGCGCAGCGCCTCGCCCTGGCCGGACAGGTTGATATAGCGCTTGCCGCTGACGCCACGCTCGAAGTCCTGGCGGTCAGGCTCGACGCCCTCGATCAGCACCTGCGGATCAAGCCAGCGACCGAGCAAGGAGGCTTTTACCTCGATTTCCAGTACCAGGGTCTCTTCCTGCTCTGGCAGCGCGCCGTTGGCGACGTGCAGGCCGTGCCGGCCGAGGGAGACCGGCAAGGCAATGGAGCCCGGCGGGAAGTCGTAGCGGTAGTCGTCACGCGGGGAATAGAACAGGTGGTCGGCGAACCAGGCTTCGTGGGCGACCCAGCCCAGCAGCAGTGCCAGCGGCACGCTCCACCAGGGGGCGAAGATACCCAGCAGGATCAGCGCCAGCAGGGCGACGAGCAGGACCACGCGCTTCTTGCGACGGTGCTGTTTGAGCAGGTGCTGTTTGCGGGCGGTCATGTGGTTCTCCGTGGACACCGATCGCGGACGGAGTCCGCTCCTACGCACAGGCTCATGGGCCGTGCACGAACGGTAGGAGCGAGCTTGCTCGCGAACCCATCCTCGCGGTGGGGCTGTTCGCGAGCAAGCTCGCTCCTACGAAAAGCGGGGTCAGACCTGGAACACCGGCACGCGGTGACACCAGCGGTCCTTGTACTCGCGATCGGCACGGCCGAAGGAGTAGCGTAGCGGCTTGCCCAGCGCCTCGGCGTCAGCCCAGGCTTCCTGGGTATTGACGAAACTGAGCACGCTGCCGGGGCTGAACTCGCGATTTTCCGGAGCCACGCCGCCGTTGATGTACTCGACGCTGACCCACTTCGGCGCTTCGACCCGATAGAGAATCTGGATCGCCACCGGCTCGCCGTCCAGGCGCACCAGCGAACCCCGCATGAATTCGCGCATCAGGCCGAACACTTCGGCCAGCCGCGCCTTGCCCGGCACTTCGAACTCCCAGCGGCGCTGGAACAGGTCGGCATAGATACCTGCCTGCTCCTCTGGGCTCAGCTCGCTCATGGGCTGCAACACGCCGCCCGCCTCTTCCAGCAGTCGCTGTTCGCGGCGCTGGTTGTAGCGGAATTTCTTCGAGAAGTCGGCCGGGGCGCGGTTCATCGCCAGTTGCTCAGGCTGTTCGCGGGCGTCGCTGACCTGCTCGCGGTTGAGCTCGGAGAGGTAGCGCACCTGATGGCGCAACTCGATACGAGCACCTTCGGCGATCGGCAGGATGATCTCGGCGTTGCCCAGGTCGAACAGCGCCTTCTTGCCTTCGCGCTTGAGCACATCCTTGGACAGCGCGAGGTTGCGCCCCCAGGTCGGCACGGCGGCGCGCAGTTCATCGCCTTCGAACCAGCCCAGGTAGCGCACCGGGATTCCAGCCAGGGCGGCGAGACGCTCGACCACCTCCGGGTGGGTGGCGACGCTACCGCCGAAGCGCTGCCAGGCGGCGGCATAGTCGGCCGCCGCGATGGGCGTCCAGCCACGTTCGCGGAAGACTCGCAGACGGTTCAGCATGTCGGAGTCTGCGTCATACCGGCTGCCCGACCGGTGCTTCTTCAGTCCCGTCGACGGGATCGTCGGCGAACTGGCGGGCATGCAGGCGGGCGTAGTAACCGTTCTGGGCGATCAGTTGGTCGTGGGTACCGCGCTCGACGATATGGCCCTGGTCCATCACCAGGATCAGGTCCGCCGCTTCGATGGTGCTCAGGCGGTGGGCGATGACCAGGGTGGTGCGACCTTCCATGACCTTTTCCAGGGCGGCCTGGATGTGCCGCTCGGACTCGGTGTCCAGCGCCGAGGTGGCCTCGTCGAGGATCAGCACCGGGGCGTCCTTGAGCAGCGCGCGGGCAATCGCCAGGCGCTGGCGCTGGCCGCCGGAAAGCATCACGCCGTTCTCGCCGACCTCGGTCTCGAAACCTTCGGGCAGGCGGTCGATGAACTCGCGGGCGAAGGCGTCATCGGCAGCCTTTTCCACCGCTTCGCGCGGCCGACTGGCAAGGTCACCATAGGCGATGTTGTTGAGCACGCTGTCGTTGAACAGGTTGACCTGCTGGGTCACCAGCGCGATGTGCCGGCGCAGGTTGCTCAGCTTGTAGTCTTCGACGTCCGTGCCATCGAGCAGGATCTGCCCATCGCTGTGGTCGTAGAAGCGCGGGATCAGGTTGGCCAGGGTCGACTTGCCGCTGCCGGAGCGGCCGACCAGCGCCACCATCTGGCCGGGCTCGACGCTGAAGTTCAGGTCGTTGAGGACCTTCTTCTCGGTGCCCGGGTAGGTGAAGCTGAGGTTCTTCACTTCGAGGCGGCCCTGCACACGGTCACGCTCGATGGTGCCGTTGTCCACCTCGGGCTGCTCGTCGAGCTGCTCGAAGATGCTCTCCGCGCCGGCCACGCCCTTCTGGATGGTCGAGCTGACTTCGGACAGCTGGCGGATCGGCTTGGGCAGCAGGCCGGCCATGGAGATATAGGCCACCAGGTCGCCGACGGTGGCATCGCCACGCAGCAGCAGTACGAGGTACAGCAGCACGGCCATGGCGCTGTAGATCACCAGCTGCAGCATCGGCGTGTAGATCGCCGAGGTCTTGTTCATGCGCAGGTTCTTGCTGGTGTTCTCGCTGGTCACATGGCGGAAGCGTTCACGCTCGTAGGGCTCGCCGCCGAAGCTGCGAACCACGCGGTAGCCCTGGATGGTCTCGGAGGACACATGGGTCACGTCGCCCATGGCCACCTGGATCTTCTTGCTCTGCTTGCGGAACTTGCGGCTGGCGGTCGTCACCATCACCGCGATGATCGGCAGGATCGCCAGCATCACCAGGGTCAGCTTCCAGTTCATCCACAGCAGCGAGAGGAACAGGAAGACCACGGTCATGCCTTCGCGGATCACCACCTTGATGGCGTCGGTGGCCGCGCCGGTGACCATGGTCACGTTGAAGGTAATCCGCGAGATCAGGTGGCCGGAGTTGTTACTGTCGAAATAGCGGTTGGGCAGGGTCAGCAGATTGTTGAACAGCGCGATGCGCAGGTCCTGCACCAGCCCCAGGGATACCTTGGCGATGAAGTAGTTGCCGAGGAAGGAGCCGACGCCTTGCCAGACGGCGATCAGCACTACCAGCAACGGCACGGCGTAGAGCAGCGACAGGTCGCGGAGCCAGTCCACGGAGGAATTGGGGAACAGCTTGGCATCCGGATGGGCCAGGCCGTCGACGAAATACTTGAGGATGCCCGCCAGCATCGGCTGGGTCGCGGCGAAGATCAGAAAGCCGACGATGCTGAGCAGAAACATCCCGATGTACGGGCGCACATAGGACAGCAGTCGGAAGTAGATCTTCAGGCTGGAAGTTGCCTGGGGTTCTTTACCGGACATGTAGGAATCGCACGCTTAAAAGGTCGGCGATTATAACACAGCGCTCTCGTTTGCCCGGCGGCTGGGCTACTATAGCCGGCTATCGATTCAGGGACCCGCTATGCAAGACCTCGCTCTCTCCGCCTACGAAGCGCTGCGCGCCGGCGCCCAGGTGCTGGAAGCCGACAAGCATGGCGATAAGGTCCTGCGTCTGGCGGACGGCAACTTCCTGAAACTGTTCCGGCGCAAACGGCTGATCTCCTCGGCGGCGCTCTATCCCTATGCGCAGCGCTTCGCCGACAACACCGCAACGCTGCAGCGCCTGGCGGTGCCCTGCCCGCTGATCATCGAGGTCTATCGCATCGCGGAAATCGCCCGTGACGCGGTGCACTACCAGCCGCTGCCGGGGGACACGTTGCGCCAGGTGATCGCCGCTGGCGAGGCCGACCAGCAGCTCGCTGCGCAGTTGGGCACGCTGATCGCGGACCTGCACGATCAGGGCGTGTACTTCCGCTCGCTGCACTTGGGCAACGTGGTGAAGACCCCGGAAGGCACGCTGGGCCTGATCGACCTCGCCGACATGAAGAAGCAGCGCCGGGCGCTCTCGCGCCAGCAGCGCAAGCGCAACTTCGCCCACATGCTGCGCTACACCGGCGATCGCCAGTGGCTCCTGGCCGGCAACCTCGACAGCCTGTCGCAGGCCTATCTCGCGCGCAGCCAGGTGCGTTGGCCGCTGCCCGAGCTCAAGCAGTTCCTCAACTCGGCTCCATGACCGCCGGCCGCACCTGCGGCCAGCGTTCCAGACTCAGCCCCAGCAGGATCACGACCCAGGGCATCAGCCACATGGCGCGCGTGCGCTCCCACAGGCTGAACACGTCGAACTGCATGGCGACGCTGGAGAACACCCACAGCAGCATCACCGACAGCCCCAGCGCCCGCGAGCGGCAACGCCAGGCCTGGAAGCCGATCATGCCCCACAGCAACAGGAAAGCCGCCAGCGCCGGCACGCCGTACTGGATGGCAGTGTGCACCGGGAAGTTGTGGGCGCCGTTTTCGTAAACGGCATTCCCACTGCTCACCGTATAGTCAGCCCCCAGGCCTACACCAATCCAGAAATGTTCGCGAATCTGTGGCCAGGCATGGCGCAGCAGTTCGAATCGCTCGGCATCGCCACGCTCCATCAGCCCCGGCTCAACGATAACCAACGTCACTCCACCCACCAGCAGAAGCAGGGGCAGGAGCTTGGCAATCCGGCCGGGCACCAGCCCGAGACTGAAAATCGCCGTGACCATCAGCGCCAGCAGGGCTCCACGACTGCCGCACAGTGCAACGTAGACCAGCGAGAGCGCGAGCAGGACCACCCAGGGCAGTTGTCGCCAGCCGCGCCGAGGCAATAACGGCACGCACATCACCGTGACAAAAGCGATCGAGTAGGCCGCTGCATTGGGATTGTCGAGGAAGCCGCCAAACCCGTTGAGACGCCCTCCACCGTATTGCGGTGCGAACGACAGGGCCGCCAGGCTATAGAGCCCGACCACCAGCCCCATGGAAAGCATGGTCAAGCGCAACCGGCGCTCGTCTGCGCGAGCCCAAAGCACCCAGCCGAAGGTGAACAGCATGAACAGCGAGGTCGTCTTGAACTGGCCCAGCGGCTTTCCAGAGGTCGACCAAAGCAGCGACAGCACCGCCCAGCCGAACAGCGCCAGGAGAATCCACATTTCCCGATGGGCCCGCAGCAGGTGTCCAAGCTCCTGCCGGCGGGAGATGCACAACCACAGCGACGGCAAATAGACGAACAGCGCGACCATCTGGAAGTAGAACTTCATGCTTGGCGTCAGCATCACGCCAGCGATGCTCCACAGCACGCCGACGCCCAGCATGGCCTCGGCTATCCGGCTGCCCCTGCGCTGGCTGGCGCCCATGGGAGTCAAGCGTGGGCACCAGGCATTCCAGGCCTGGGCAATCACATCCTTCATCGACAAACTTCTTATTCCCGCCCGAATTTGAACAGCAAATGGCGAATCCGCCGCAGGGTAACGCGATTCCAGCGCCACGGCGGCAGTTGCAACAGCAGAGACCAGGCGTAGCGCTTGTCACAGACAACCGACTGCTTGAGCGCCTTGTTGAAAATACAGGTCAGGCCGGCGGCGTAGGCTGGGTGATCACGATAAGACGCGACCGCCATGCAGTCGTAATCGAGCT
Source organism: Pseudomonas sp. PVC-3-1 (assembly GCF_057444315.1). Taxonomy (NCBI): domain Bacteria; kingdom Pseudomonadati; phylum Pseudomonadota; class Gammaproteobacteria; order Pseudomonadales; family Pseudomonadaceae; genus Pseudomonas; species Pseudomonas sp. PVC-3-1. The sequence continues at coordinate 1,663,230 of NZ_CM172023.1, read as the reverse complement.
GCCTCTTGTACGCCGTCCTCGACAGGTTGCCCTCATGACGACGGTAACCGCTGACCACCTCCGGGAGCACTTCTACCCGGTAGCCCAGGTGGGCGATCTTCAGGGTCATCTGGAAGTCCTGGATGCGGATCTGCGGATCATATCCGCCAACCCGGTCCATGGCCTCGCGCCGGTACATGGCCACGGTCGCACCAATGGCGATGGCCTGCCCCAGCAACTCGTCGAAACTGTAATGGCGCACGCCGTTCCCCGGCCCCCCCTTCAGGTGCTGGCCATTGGCGTCGATATACACCGCGCGCCCGCCCAGGCAACCGACCTCGGGGTGCTCGCACAGGTAGCTCGCCTGCAGACTCAGTCGCCCCGGCATCATGATGTCGTCGGAGTCCGGCGTCGCCACCAGCTCGCCCCGGGCGTGGCTCAGGGCCGTGTTGAGCGCAGCACTGACGCCCTGGTTGGCCTGACGGTAGAACTGGAAGCCATATTGTTGCTGCAGTGCCTCGACCTTCTCGACACTGTTGTCCCGGGACCCGTCATCCACCACGATCAGCTCGAAGTTCGGGTAGTCCTGCCGAAGAATGCTCAGCAGCGTCTCTTCGATATAGCGTTCGCGGTTATAGCAAGGCACCAGCACGGAAATCAGCGGGTATTCCACAGACACCTCAATAACCGACAGGAAATGGCCACGGGTCAGATTCCCAGGGCCAGGCGCAAGCGCTCCAGCATACCGGGCCGGGGCCGTTCGCGCAGCGGGGCAGCCATCGCCGCAACGATCCGCGCACCGATCTGGCTGAACCCGAAGCCTGCCACAGCCAGTGCGCGCCCGGCCTCGGCGATACGCGCGGCACGTTGCGGGTCTTCCCTGAGCAGCTGCAGCTTGCTGCGTAGCTGCGCCACATCACGGTAGAGCACCACGTTGTGCATATCTTGCAGCCCCAGCGCGCGGTTCTCCGCTTCACCCTGGTCATACGCCAGCAGCACACAGCCACAGGCCATGGCCTCGAAATTCTTGATCATGTACTCGCCCATGCCGACATCTGCGCTGACGAAAAAGCGGATGCGGTTGAGTGTATTGAGGTAGTCCTCGCCCGAGTTGGTCTTGGTCACCAGCAGGTTTTCCACCTGCCCCAGCTCGTCCAGCAGTGCCTTGCGTCCGCTGTAGGCCACGCTGCCAGTGCTGCCGACGAAGGCCAGTTCGATGTCCCGCTCCCGCCCCAGATCATGCAGCAGATTCTGGTCATAGCCCTTGGGCACGAAGACCGCATCGAAGCCTTCCTGGCGCAGACGCTCGCTGACCATGAAACCAGAGCTGATCACCCTGACCCAGGGCAGGCGGCGATAGTGCGCGCTGAACTTCCCGGTGTACTTGCAGGGAATGTAGTTCTGGTAGGCATCGTGTTCGAGAATGACCAGGTTCGGCACGCTGCGAATGAACGACGCCTGGCGTATTTCCTTCTTGAAGCGCAGGAAGAACAGAATGCGGTCGTACTTCGAGACATCCACGTGCTCGCGGAAGTAACGGCGCAGATTGGCCTGCTCATCGCTGCTCAGCCAGCGCAGATCGCAGCCGCAATGCTCCGCGACACCGTCATACAGGCGATCGAGAATGGCACGTTGCTCTTTCTGAACCAGGAACAGAACTCTCAAGACTCACCTTTACATCCCAGAGGGCGGCATTCGAATTTAGCGTGCATCCCGGCCCGGACTCGGCTATCGCGCGGCATCCCTGCACCCGGCCCCCTCACCACCCACAAGCGGGCCGGCGAAAGACAATGCGCCGCGAAGATTAGGGGACGCTGAACAGCCCGGTCAAGGCGATGGCGTCTCAGGATGGGGCGTGGAGAATCTGGCTCTGACGAACGTTGTAATAGGTGCAACCCGCCGGGAGGTCCTTGTTGACGAAGGACATCGCCCCAATGGTGACACCACTGCCAATCTCGAGTTCATCGGCGATGATGCAACTGTGCGCACCGAGGCTCACATCGTCACCGATCACCAGCGCGTAACGCGATAGCCCCAACGTCTTGATGCCCACCGTGGAGTTCTGCCGAATGAAGAAATTCCTGCCGATCTGCGCGTAGCCGGTGATGACCACTCCCGGCAGGTGAGCGATCCGGAAACCGGGGCCGATCTGCGCGGCAACGCTGATGTCCACCGCATAGCGCCGGTTCAACTTGCGCTGCAGGCGCAGCGCGTAACGTCGGCGCATTCCGCCTTTGGCGTAAAGGAACTGGGCCAGACGAAACTGCAGCAGGTAGCGCAGCACGTTGCTCTTGTAGGCGCGTTTCACGATGTTGCTGAACAGGCCAATGCGACTACCGGGCTTCTTCTTGTTCGAAACTTCGCACTTCCAGCATTCAATCAGTTGCTGCAGATCCATCACGATCTCCCTCGCAGGCATTTGCCACCCGTCACAGTCATTTCTGCCTCGAGTAATGCATCCAGCTGGGTGGGTTGGACTTTCGGCACAACACTGGCCGGTAACCGGCTGTCCGGCGACAGATTGAACAGCCGCAACGGGTAGCGGGACGACACCTGCTCGGCAACGATCCGGAAGCTGGGCAGGATGTAGTCCTCGAAATCTTCATCGAGGCTGCTGGGCAGCGCCGCTGCCCCGGTTTCGTAGAAACGCCCGATGCTCTTGTTCAGGTCCATGCCGATGATGAATACCTGGCTGAACCCAAGGTGACAGGCCAGTTGCGTCGCAGCAAAGGGGATGGTGCGCGCGCCGAAGTAGCCCTTGCTCATGTCGCAGCTGAAACCGATGCGATTGGTCTTCTTGCGCAATAAGGAAAAACCGCAGATCAGGTCCGGGTCCTTGCGGATCGACCAGGCATAGGAACGGTCCGAGAGCACGGCCATGCCATGGCGACGATTGACCCGCTCCAGCAGCAGGACGTTCGCTCGCTGCGCCAACACGGTCGGATCATGGCGATGCAGTTCCTGGAAGCAGTTCAGGCTCATCGCCAGGTGCGTGGCGCTGCGGGCGCCCAAGCGGGCGAGATCGGGCCTATCACGCACGAAGCCGGGATCATCGCAGATATAGAAGAAGGGCGTGATCTGCTCGTCGACACAGCGAACGATGGAGCCATTCATCGCGATGATCGGCCAATCCGCATAACGGGCCAGCGGAAACTCTCCCGCAGAGGGACCGGAGGCCAGCACAAAGACGCTGCCCTGATAACGCCCGCGGCACTCTCCGAAGGGGACGATGGGAACCTGTACATTTCCATCGCTCAGCCAGCGCCGGCCTTCTTCCAGCTTGAGTTCCAACATTTGCAATCGCGCGCTCGTCAATGAATCGCCAAAAGGGCAAAACCAGCGTCCGGGCTGGTAGAGAGAAAAGGATATCTGCAGGCCCGTCAGCGGGAAGAGGCGAGCAGCGCCTTCACCAGCGGCAGACTCCAGAATTCCCGGCGCACCGCGCCATCGGAGAAGCGCGTCTGCAGGCGCTGCTCCATCTGCTCCACGCACATCACCCGCTGCTCACGGTCCAGCACCGACAGGTGCCGCAGGCCTTCGGCCAGCGCCGCATCGTCGCCAAGCGGGAAGAGAATCCCCAGCCCTTCGACGATTTCTCCGGCACCGCCGCCAGCGGTTGAGATCAGCGGCACACCGGCGACCATGGCCTCCAGCAGGACCATGCCGAACGGCTCGTGGTCGGAGGTCAGGGCGAACACGTCGAAGGCCTTGAAGTAGCGTTTGGCGTCCGGGACCTGGCCGAGGAACAGCACGCGATCGGCGATGCCCAACTCCCGCGCGAGGTCCTTGAGGTCTTCTTCCAGACGGCCCTTGCCCAGGATTGCCAGCAGGCTGTTGTGCGGCAGGCGCGGCAGTGCGCGGGCGAAGCCACGCAGCAGGGTGGCCTGGTCCTTGTCCGGATGCAGGCGGCCGACGTTGCCGACCACCCAGGCATTGTCTGCCAGCCCCAGGTGCTGGCGAGCGGGATAGCGTTCAACCTGCTGAGCCTGCAGCGCGTCGACGTCGACCCGGTTGTACAGGGTCTCGATGCGTTCGTGCGGCCAGGCCGGCAGGCAGGCGCGTATTTCGTCACGCACCGCATTGGATACACCCAGCAGACTCAAGCGCTCGGCGAAGAAGCGCGCGAACAGCTTGCGCCCCAGGCGCTGGAAATCACCGAAACCGTGGTGCACACCGATGATCGGCAGCTTGGTGCCGAGCATGGCGATCCAGGTCGGCTTGAAGCGGTGAGCGATGCAGAAGCGGAAATCGCGGGATCGGGCGATCTCGCGCAGGTCGCGGATCGCCTTGAGCTTCAGCCCGCGGATGTCTCGCGAGCTGTAGTCGAGGAAGAGCACCTCGTCGCTGGCGCAACCGGCCACGACTTCCGGATCGGGCGCGCCGGTGAGGAACACCGTCGTAACCCGGTAACCGGTGCCGGCAAACAGGCTGGCGTACTGACGGGCGCAGTCGAGGAACGGCCCGTCGTAGCCATGGCAGAACTGCAGAACGCGCGGTTCAGCCGACCGAGTCATGGGACTCCACGCCGTCCTTGACCACCAGGATGTCCTGCATGATCAGGTATTGCAGGTCCGAGCCGTAGAACATGTTCAGCGCGTCGGTGGGCGAGCAGACCATCGGTTCACCGCGGCGGTTCAGCGAGGTATTGAGCGCCACGCCGTTGCCGGTGAGCTTCTCCAGTTCCTTCATCATGTCGTAGTAGCGCGGGTTGAACTCGCGCTTCAAGACCTGGGCGCGGGAGGTGCCGTCTTCATGGACGACTTCCGGCACGCGGGTCTTCCACTCTTCGTTGACTTCGAAGGTGAAGGTCATGAATGGCGCCGGGTGGTCGATCTTGAACATCTGCGGGCCGACGGTATCGAGCATCGACGGGCAGAAGGGCCTCCAGCGCTCGCGGAACTTGATCTGCGCGTTGATGCGATCAGCCACGCCGGCAATGCTCGGGCAGCCGATGATCGAACGGCCACCGAGGGCGCGCGGGCCGAACTCCAGGCGGCCCTGGAACCAGGCCACCGGGTTGCCTTCGACCAGCACCTTGGCGATGTGCTCGGGCACGTTGTCGATCTTGCGCCATTGCGGCTTGGCCTCGTGGCGGGCGCAGGCGGCGATGACGTCTTCGTTGCTGTATTCCGGGCCGAGGTAGACGTGTTCCATCTTCTCGACCGGTACGCCGCGCTCCCAGGACACGTACGCGGCGGCGCCAACGGCGGTGCCGGCGTCGCTGGCCGCGGGCTGTACGTACAGCTCCTTGACCTCGGGGCGGGCGATGATCTTCTGGTTGAGCTTGACGTTCAGCGCGCAGCCGCCGGCGAAGGCGATCTTGCCGGTCTCGCGGATGATGTCGCCCAGGTAGTAATCCATCATCTCCAGCGCCAGCTTCTCGAACAGTGCCTGGATGCTGGCGGCATAGTGGATGTAGGGATCGTCGGCGATATCGCCTTCACGTTTCGGGCCGAGCCACTCGATCAGCTTGGGCGAGAAGTAGTAGCCCTTGCCCTTTTCCTTGTAGCGACGGAAGCCGATGACGTTGGCGTAGTCGGTGTTGATGATCAGCTCGCCGTTCTCGAACTTGGCGAGACGGGAGAAATCGTACTTGCTGGCATCACCGTAGGGCGCCATGCCCATGACCTTGAACTCGCCGTCGAGCATGTCGAAGCCGAGGTATTCGGTCAGTGCGCCGTACAGGCCGCCCAGGGAGTCCGGGTCGTAGAACTCCTTGATCTTGTGGATCTTGCCGTTCTCGCCGTAGCCGAAGAAGGTGGTGGCGTACTCGCCCTTGCCGTCGATCCCGAGGATCGCGGTCTTCTCCTTGAAGCCCGAGCAGTGATAGGCGCTGGAGGCGTGGGCCAGGTGGTGCTCGACCGGCTGGATCTTGACCTTCTTCAGGTCGAAGCCCAACTGCTGCAGGCACCACTGGATACGCTTGTAGTAGCGGTGGTAGCGGCGGTTGCCGAGCAGGATGGCGTCCAGCGCACGGTCCGGCGCGTAGGCGTAACGCTTGGCATAGTGCCAGCGGGCCTTGTCGAAAATGCTGATGGGGGCGAAGGGAATAGCCACCACGTCAACGTCCGACGGCTTGATCCCGGCCTGCTCCAGGCAGAACTTGGCCGACTCGTAGGGCATGCGGTTCTTCGCGTGCTTGTCGCGGACGAAGCGCTCTTCTTCGACGGCCGCGACCAGCTTGCCGTCGATGTACAGGGCGGCGGAAGGGTCATGGCTTACGGCGCCGGACAGGCCGAGGATGGTCAATGCCACAGGGTCTAGCCTCTTTCATCTGGGCGGGTGCCAGGCACCCGCGGTAAACGTTCGTCGAGCAGCTTGTGCAGTGCGCTGCCCTCTGGCCAGTTGCGCAGGAAGCGCGCACGGTCGCGGGCATAGGCGCGGGCGAAGCTCGCTTCTCGCGAGTGGCGCTGCATGGCATCGAGGTCGATCAGCGACCATTGCCCGCCTTCGCCCTGCTCCTGCCAGAACAGGTTGTGCCCCTTCAGGTCGCCGTGGCTGATGCGCTCGCGCACCAACGCCACGAACAGTCTGTCCAGGGCCACAAGATCCGATTCCGGCGGCAGGCCGCCCCCCTCCGGTTGGTCCAGGTAGGGTTTGAAACGGGCGATTATATCCTGACCGGCCAGGTAATCGGTAATCAGGAAGGCCGGGCCGCGCAGCCACAGCCAGCGCCGCTCGATCACTGCCAGCGGCTTGGGTGTGGCGATGCCGAGGAAGTCCAGGCGGTTGCCCTCGCGCCAGGAAGCCCAGGCGCGGCTGGGGCGCCAGAAGCGCTTGAACCAGTGCAGCAGGTTCTTGATGTTGTAGCGCTTGACCACCAGCGGCCGGCCATTCAGCTCCACGCGAGCGACAGTCGCGGCGCCGCCGGTCTTGTAGAGGTGTCCGCGATCTATGTAGGAATCCGGATCGTCCAGCAGCGGTTGCAGGCCCTCTTCTTCCTCGCGGCGCACCGCGCGCAGGCCGAACGGCCCCTTGAACACGCTGAACAGGCTGCAGTCACGGGCGATTTTCTTCATCAGATCGCCGACGCGCCAGCGTCGAACCTTGGCGATTTCCTTCTGCAGGGCCTCCAGCGGCAGCGCATGCTCGCCATTGGCCAGCAGGTAATGGATCAGCAATTCCTCGAGATAAGGATCGAGGCTGGCCGGTAGTTGGGCGAAGAACACGCCGAGGTTTTCCAGCACGTGCTTGCGCGACAGCGGCTGCCCGGGGGTTTCCGCACGGATGCCGGCACCGTCGATCAGGTAAAGCTGGTCGGCGTGGCGCAGCAGGTTGTCCAGGTGCAGGTCTTCCTGCCACAGGCCCTTGAGGTGCAACTGGGCAATGGCGGTCAGCGCTTCGGCGATGACCGTGGTCTGCCCATCGGACAACAACGGTTCGCCTTCCACGGCGCGCCAGGCGTCCCAGAGGCTTTCGGCGTTATCGAGGAACTCGAAGAGCAGCCAGCCGCCCTCGCCGTCCTTCAGCCCATCGGCCAGCAGTTGCGGCGTGGTCAGGCCCTGCTCGGCGAGCAGGCGCACGCCTTCGCGCTCACGCTGGAAGTGCCGCGCAGCCTTGCTGCCGACCAGCAGCTTGGCCAGCACCGATCGGCCGCGCCAATTGGCCGCACCGACGTAGCGCTGGCCGGGCAGTACGCGCAGCAGTCGGTCGAGGCGCAGCTCGGCCGGGCCGGCGCCGTCTTCCAGCTCGATGCGCAGGGGCAGCGCGGGAGCGCGACCGGCATCGCGCAGGGCCGACAGCCTCATGCGCGGTTTTCCTTCTTCTTGCGGCGTGCGCCGAGGCGGCGATACCAGTCGTCTACCTCGGGACCGGTGGATGAGGTGCCCAGGTAGGCCGCCAGCAGGTTGCGCACGTCGGTCTCGTTCCAGTCCGGCGCGCGGCGCAGCAGCGGCTCGAGGTCGCGCACGCGGTCGCGCTGGCCAAACCACAGCGGGCGGGTCTTCTCCAGGTCGATCAGGGTTGCCTCGAAGGCGTCGTCGGTTTCGCGCAGGAAGATGTGCTTGGGGTAGAAGCAGCCATGCATCTGCCCAGCCTCGTGCAAACGACGGGCGAGCATGCCGCAGGCGCGCAGGATGGCCTGGCGACGCTCGGCAGGCAGGCTCGACCAGCCCTGCAGCAGGCTGTCGAGGTCGCGCCAGCCGTCCAGGGCGCGGGTCATCAGGATCGCCCGGCGCTCGCCGCCGACCTGCCGCGCACCGAAGAACGCTGCCTGCATCGACGGAATGCCGAGCTGGTGGTAGCGCTGGATATTGCGGAACTCGCGGCTGAAGGTCGGCTCGCCGAGCGGGCGTTTCAGGCTGCGGGTCAGGTGGTTGCTCTGGCGCTTGAGGTAGTAGGCGGTGCCGTCCAGCTCCAGGCGGTACACGCTGCTCCAGCCGCCGCGCTCGGTATTGGGCTCGTCCACGGCTTCCAGCTGCAGTGCCCAGAGGGCGTCGAAATCGGCCAGGGCATTGTTTTCCAGCAGGGCCTGGTCGCCCTCGGCAATGAAATCCTTCACTCGCGTCCCTCAAAGAAATGGACGATCTGTCGGACACGTTTCTTGTCCGACGCGTTCAATCGCTCGCGGCGCCGGTACATCAGGTAGAACTGCAGACGCTGCGTGTAGGAGAGGTGGTACTTGGCGACCTTGTCGAGGGTGGCCAGATCCTTGGTGATGCGGTAGCGCAGCATGAAGCTGACCCAGAAATCACCGATCGGGCAGTCGATGAAGTACACGGTGCCCTCGCCGTCCACCAGGATGTTGCGCCACTTCAGGTCGTTGTGGGTGAAGTGGTGGTCATGCATGGTCCGGGTGTAGTCGGCCAACTGGCGCATGACGTGCTCGACCCAGGCACGATCCTTCAGGCGCGGATCGTCCTGCTTGGCCAGGGCATGCAGGTCCTCGGTGCCGACCAGCTCGCGGGTGATGATCGCACCGCGGGAGAAGCCGCCGTTGACGCGTTCCAGGCCGTAAGCCACCACCTGCGCCGTGGGAATGCCCCACTTGGCGAACTGCTTGAGGTTCTGCCACTCGGCCTTCACCCGCGGGCGCGGCAGATAGCGGCGGAAACCCTTGCCCGGTTTGCGGTAGCGCTTGACGTAATAACGCACGCCATCGCGCTCGATGCGCACGACGTCGGACATGGCGTCTTTGGTGATGCGCTCGCCTTCGAGGGCGAACACGGCATCGAGGCTGCCGAATTCGGCGGCGAGATGCTGGTAGTCGGCTTCGAGTACCCAGCCGGCCATCAGAGCAGGTCTCCGTATCGTTGTTTGCGGTCGTAGAGCTTGGCTGCCTTGCGCTCCATCCAGGCCAGCAGCGCGGCCTCCTCCCTGAGAATGTCACGCAGCGGGCGCAGGAAGTAACCGCGCAGGAAGCGCAATTTGTCACGGCGCGTAAGGCCGATGTCCAGCGCGGAGAAATACAGCGCCGCCAGGTCCTTGTCGCGCCAGCGGCGCGGGGTGGCGGCGCGGGTCTGGGCGCGGTGCAGGTCGATCACCGACAGGCGCAGGTCATCAGCGCTGATCGGGCGGTCGGTGTGCAGCAGGAAGTGGCAGATGTAGCAGTCGCGGTGATTGACCCCGGCGCGGTGCATGGTGCCGACCATCTTCGCCACTTCGGCGATCAGCGCGCGCTTCAGGCGCGGCTCGGGCGGCGTCTGCAGCCAGTCCAGCGAAAGGACTTCCAGGTCGGTGGTCGGCGCCAGCTCTTCGGTGATGATGAAGGAGTGCTGCGCAGCCGGATTGCCGCCACGCTCGCCATAGGCCACCGCGGTCATGGTCGCCACGCCGGCCTGGTGCAGGCGCTCGAGGGCGCGCTGTTCCTGGCCCGCCCCCAGCACCGGAAGCTTGGCACTGAACAGGTTCTTGACGATCTCGCCCCAGCCGATGCCGCGGTGGATCTTCACGAAAAAACCGCGCCCCTCGACTTCGGTACGCAGCGTGCGGCGGCCTTCCAGCTCGCGGTAGACCTTGCCTTGCAGGCGTTCGACTTCGGCGAACGGGTCCTTGCCGGCCCACAGGCGCTTGAACGGTTCGTGCAGCTCAAGCTTCATGGTCAGCGCCTTTGTAGGAGCGAGCTTGCTCGCGAACCCGCGTGACGCTGCGGCATGCCGAAAAATTCTTCGCGAGCAAGCTCGCTCCTACGAGAGCAAAAGCGTTCATGCGCGCTCCCGCAGGATCAGGTCGGCGGCGTGTTGCGGCATGCTGTAGAGATCGGCGCTGTCGGCGAAGGCCAGGCCATTGCGCGACCAGTCGGCACGCGCCACGTCGTCTTCCAGCATGTCCTTGAGCATGGCGTTCAGGCGCTCCTGCTCGAAGGGCGACGGCACCACGCGCCCGGCGTTTGCCTCGTCGATGTAGTGGGCGTAGCCGCAGACGTCGGTGACCAGCACCGGCAGGCCCGCGACCAGCGCTTCCAGCAGCACGGTGCCGGTGTTTTCGTTGTAGGCCGGATGAATCAGCAGGTCGGCACCCAACAGGAAACGCGGAATATCGCTGCGCCCCTTGAGGATCTGCACGTTGTCCGACAGCCCCAGCGCCTTCACCTGCAGCAGGAACGGCTTGGGATCGTCCTGGCCAATGGCGATCAGCCGGGTGCGCTTGCGCAGCGAGCGCGGCAGCGCGGCCAGCGCCTTGAGGCTACGGTCCAGGCCCTTGGTCTTGAAGCCGGAGCCGATCTGCACCAGCAGCAGGTCATCGTCGGCCAGCTTGAACTCGTGGCGGAATTCGGCGCGGATCTCGGCGGCGTTGGCCGGCGCGCGGCGGTCCTGGGCGATGCCCGGCGGCAGCAGGTGGAAGCGTGCCTCGGGGGTGCGGTAATGCTTGATGAACAGCGGCTGCTGGACCTCGGAGATCATCAGGATCTCGGTCTTGGACTCCGGCGCGAACACCGCCCGCTCGTAGTCGGCGAAGTGCTTGTAGCGGCCCCAGCGACGGTAGAAGGAATTGCGCAGGGTCTGCGCCTTGTCCTCGAAGCAACCGTCGGCGGCGTAATAGACGTCCAGGCCGGGCATCTTGTTGAAACCGATCACCCGGTCCACCGGCGAACGCGCGAGGTCCGCCGCCAGCCAGGCGCTGAATTTCTCGTTGCGGCGGTGGTTGAACAGCGACTTCACCGGCGCCACGCGCACGTCGAAACCAGGCGGCACCTCGCCCTCCCAGATGGGCGTGTAGACGCGGATGGCGTGGCCGCGCTGCTGGCATTCCAGGGCGATGCGCATGAAGTCGCGCTGCAACCCGCCGAACGGGAAGTACTTGTAGAGGACGAAAGCCAGGGTCATCGAAGCGTCTCCGGGGCCAGCAGCAGTGCCTCCAGCTGAGTTGCCACACGCTGGGGATTCAGGCGCGTGAAGCACAGAGGCTGTTCATGCCGCAGGTCGAACTGGCGCTTGTCTTCGGCCGTCGGCTGGTAGGTGCAGGTCTTCTGCAGGCAGGGCGCGCACGAGGGCCAATCACTGGCCAGGTGCACCTGCGAGCGCCCGTAGGCGCCGGTCAGACCGGGGTTGGTCGGGCCGAACAGCGATAGCGTCGGCACGTCCAGGGCGGCGGCCAAGTGTCCGAGCCCGGTGTCGACCGCCACGCAGGCGGAAGCGCCGGCCAGTACCTTGGCCATGCCTGCGAGACTTAATTTGGGGAGCACCGAGGCGTTTTCCAAGCCTTCGGCGAGCCGTTCGGCGCGTTGCCGCTCGGCGTCGTTGCCCCACGGCAGGCGAACCTGCCAGCCGCGCTCGCCCATGCGCTGGGCCAGCTCGCGCCAGTAGACCTCGGGCCAGTGCTTGGTCACCCAGGTGGTGCCGTGGAGGAACACCAGGTAGGGCTCGCTCTCCACCGAGTCCAGCAGGCGATTGCGGTCCAAGCCGTAGTCGCCGGTGCCGGCGGGCAGCGGATAGTCCAGCGCCTGGGCGAACAGCTGGCGCACGCGCTCGACGGCGTGCTGCCCCCAGGCAACCGGGTAGGTACGGTTATAGAAGCGGCTGGCGGCCGGCTCGCGCGCCGACTCCTTGTCCAGCCCGGCGACTGGCGTGCGGCGGCGTACGTAACGGGTCAGCCAGGCACTCTTGAGCAGGCCCTGGGCGTCGATCACCAGGTCGTAATCGACTTCCTTCAAGCGGCGCTTGAAGCGACTCCACTCGCCGCTCTTGATCGTCTGCCAGAGATTCTTGCGCCAGCGGCGGATCGCCACCGGGATCACCTGCGCCACGGCCGGATGCCAGGCGGGAATCTCGGCGAAGCCCTCCTCCACCACCCAGTCGAACTGGATGCCGGGAATGGCACGGGCAGCGTCGGTCAACGCCGGCAGGGTATGGATGACATCGCCCAGGGACGAAGTCTTGATCAGCAGGACCCTCATACTAGGGGCGGATGGCATTTCGTTGCGAGCCGCGTTGCTGGGCCAGATTGCGCCAGGCAAGGCGCGGAATGCAGGCAAGGGCGCTCCCCTTGTCAAATTCCGCAACGCTGCATGGCGCAATCTTGCACGCAACCCGAAGGGATGTGGCCAGTTTGGCGCAGCCCTGCGTTACTCGTCGTTTATTTGGAACTACCAAACCTCTCTCCTCGCGCCTTGTGCTGCGCCAAACTGGCCGACGTCGCGGCCGCAACCAAATGCCATCGCCCCTACCCTTCCACGTCCACCGGGTCAGCGACCAGTCGGTCCAGCGCTTCGATCACCGGGCGCGGCTTCAGCTCGCGCAGGCAGTTGTAGTGGCCGAAGCGGCACACACGATCGAAGCAGGGGCTGCATTCCAGGCCGAGGCGGACGATTTCCACCTGATCGGCCAAAGGAGGAGTGAACTGCGGCGAGGTAGAACCGTAGACGGCCACCAACGGGCGGTTCAGCGCGGCGGCCACATGCATCAGGCCGGAATCGTTGGTCACCACGGCGCCGGCGCAGGACATCAGGTCGATGGCCTCGGACAGCGCGGTCTCGCCGGCAAGGTTCACCGACTCCTCGCGCAGGCCCGGAATCAGGCGCATGCGGATGTCTTCGCCACCGGGATGGTCATTCTTCGAGCCGAAGATCCACACCTGCCAGCCGGCGCGAATTTTCACCTCGGCGACCTTGGCGTAGTGCTCGGCCGGCCAGCGCTTGGCCTCGCCGAACTCGGCGCCGGGGCACAGGGCGAGCACGGGGCGGTCCAGGCTCAGGCCGAACTTGGCCAGCGCGGCCTCGCGGCTCTGCGGGTCGATGGCCAGGCGTGGCTGTGGATAAGGCTGCGGCAGCTCGGCACCCGGCTCGAATGCCAGCGCCATGAAGCGCTCGATCATCAGCGGGTAACGCTCTTTATCCAGCGTGCGGATATCGTTGAGCAGGCCGTAGCGCATCTCGCCCTTCCAGCCGGTGCGCTTGGGAATACCGGCGAAGTACGGCACCAGCGCCGACTTCAGCGAGTTGGGCAGAAGGATAGCCTGGTCGTACTGGCCCTTGAGAGTCTTGCCGATACGGCGGCGCGAGGCGATGTCCAGCACGCCGTGGCCGAGCGGGAAGCTCAGGGCCTGGCGCACCTCGGGCATGCGCTCGAGGATCGGCCGGCTCCAGTCGGGCGCCAGCACGTCGATCACGCAGTCCGGATGCTGCTGCTTCAGACACTGGAAGAGTGTCTGCGCCATCACCATGTCGCCCACCCAGGAGGGGCCTACGATCAGAATTCTCATGCCTTTTCCAGAAACGACCGGGGAGGCTCTCGCCTCCCCGTACTCCATTCATCCAACCGTGTGGCGCGTGCCCTCACGATCGGGTGCCGAGCATCGAATGCCGGCAGTCTAGCCCAGCCGATCAGCCGGCCGGGCGGATTTCGTCACTCCCTGTGACCTGGCGCAATGGCATCATGCGCCTCGCTCCTGACATCTATAGACCCGCGCAACTCAACCGACAGCGCGGGGCGCTCCGGCGAACATCATCCGCCGGATGCTGGCTCCACTGTTCAAAAAGGCCAGGGAAGGGAAATCGCAGCGAATCAGGTCAGCTCGAAGGCCTTCCACATCTGCATCACCATGCGTCGCTCGGCATGGAAGTGGTCGCCGCCCACCACGCCCGGCTGCTTCTGCAGGGACAATCGGTGAGCCGCCGCCCGGTAGGCCTTGTAGGCGTCCTGCAACTTCAGGACATCCTCGCCGGACATCAACCCGACCCGCTCCAGCGCTTCCAGAATGCGGATGTTGTCGGTGAACTCCACCAGCTCCGGATGCTGCCACGACCAGGCCAGGGCCGCGTATTGCACCATAAATTCGATATCGACGATACCACCGGCATCCTGCTTGAGATCGAACGGGGCCGCGGCCTCGAAGGCGTTCGGCGCAGTGCCGGCAGCTGTGCTCGGGGTGCCGAGGTTGTCGCGCATCTTCGCGCGCATCTCGCTGACTTCCTTGCGCAGCTCGGCCAGATCACGCTGCTGGCCGATGACTTTCGCGCGGATCGCCTCGAAAGCCTTGGCCACCCGCTGGCAGCCCGCAAGCACGCGGGCGCGCACCAGCGCCTGGTGCTCCCAGGTCCAGGCCTCGCCCAGTTGATAGGCTTCGAAAGCGCGCAACGAACTGACCAGCAGGCCGGAAGCGCCACTCGGACGCAGGCGCATGTCCACCTCGTAGAGCATGCCGGACGGCGTCTGCGCGGTGAGGAAGTGGATGATCTTCTGCCCCAGTCGCGTGTAGAACTGCGCGCCATCGATGGACTTCTCGCCGTCGGTCTCGCACTGCGGGTCGCCGTCATGGATGAACACCAGGTCCAGGTCCGAGCCGTGGCCCAGCTCCAGGCCGCCGGACTTGCCGTAGCCGATGATGATGAAGTCCGGATCGCAGGGCGTGCCATCCACGCGGGTCGGTCGCCCGTGACGCTGCACCAGTTGGTCCCAGGTCAGGCTCAGCACCTGCTCGAGGATCGCCTCGGCCAGCCAGGTCAGGTAGTCGCTGACCTTCATTAAAGGCAGCGTCCCGGCGATCTCCGAGGCGACCACGCGCAGGGCGTGGGCCAGTTTGAAGTGGCGCAGGGTTTCCATCTGCTGCTCGAGATCGTCCTCGGGGATGCGCATCAGCCGTTCGCGCAGCTCCGCGCCCAGCTCGGCAGCCCGCGGCGGACGGAACAGCCGTCCTTCATTCAACAGTTCATCGAGCAGGATGGGGAAGCGGGCAATCTGCTCGGCCACCATCGGGCTCGCCGCGCAGAGTGTCAGCAGGCGTTCCAGCGCGCCGGGGTTCTCGGTGAGCAGCACGAGATAGGCCGAGCGCCGCGCCACTGCCTCGATCAGCGGCAGCGTGCGCTCCAGCAGCACGTCCGCTGGGCCGCGCTCGGCAATCATGTTCAGCAGCCGCGGCATGAAGGCATCCAGCCGCTCGCGCCCCAGGCGCTGCATGGCCCGCACCTGCGTACCATGGCGCAGGTCGGTCAGGCGCTTCCAGGCCTGCGCAGGCTCGGCGAACCCGGCATCGGCGAACTGCCGGCAGGCGGACTCCTCGTCCACCGCCTCTTCCCACAGCGGAATCCACTCGCCGCCGATGGTGGTGTCGACCTGGCCGTCTTCGTCCTCGTCCGGATCAGCGATGACCTGACGAAAATGCCAGTCGATGCGTTCCCGCCACTGATTGGTGGCCTGATGGAAGGCCGACCAGTTGGCGAAGCCCATGATGAAGGCCACGCGGATACGCTCGAACTCGTCCTCCGGGAGCATCTGCGTCTGCCGGTCGGCGATGGCTTGCAGCGCATGCTCGGCATAGCGCAGGAACTCGTAGCCCTCGCGCAGCTCGGCGACCACCTGCGGCGGCAGGTAGCCCTGCCCTTCGAGGATGGCCAGCACGCGCAGCAACGGCCGTTGCTGCAGGCTGAGGTCGCGACCGCCGTGGATCAGCTGGAAGGCCTGGGCGATGAACTCCACCTCGCGGATGCCGCCGGCGCCCAGCTTGATGTTCTCGCTCATGCCCTTGCGCCGGACTTCCTGCTGGATCAGCTGCTTCATGGTGCGCAGCGCCTCGATGGCGGAGAAGTCCAGGTAGCGGCGGTAGACGAACGGACGCAGCAGCTCCAGCAGCCGCTGGCCGGCTTCCTGGTCGCCACCAACCACGCGAGCCTTGATCATCGCGTAGCGTTCCCAGTCGCGCCCCTGATCCTGGTAGTACTGTTCCAGCGCGGCGAAGCTGTGCACCAGCGGGCCGCTGGAGCCATAGGGGCGCAGGCGCATATCGACGCGGAAGGCGAAGCCTTCGACGGTGATCGCGTCCAGCGACTTGATCAGCTTCTGCCCCAGGCGGGTGAAGAACTCCTGGTTATCCAGTGCGCGCTTGGCGCCCTGAGTCTCGCCGCCTTCGGGGTAGCCGAAGATCAGGTCGATGTCCGAAGACAGGTTCAGCTCGCCCGCGCCCAGCTTGCCCATGCCCAGCACGATCATCTTCTGCGGCAGGCCCGAACGGTTGCCGATGGGCACGCCGAACTGCTGGCAGTGGCGCTGGTATAGCCAGGACAGGGACTGGTCGATGCAGGCGTCGGCGAGGTCCGACAGGTCGCGGCAGGTGCCGGCCAGGTCGCTGCGGCGGGTCAGGTCGCGCCAGATGATGCGCATCTGCTGGCGCCGGCGGAAACGGCGCAGGCGGCGGCCCAGTTCATCCTCGTCGGCGCAGTCGGCCAGCAGCGCTTCCAGCTGCGCGCCCATCTCGCCGGGCTGCATTCCCCGCTCCAGCTCACCGGTCGCGGCGAGCTCCAATAGAAAGGCAGGATCACGCTGGACCTGCTCGGCGACGAAATCGCTACCAGCGGTGACGCGGGCGAAATCGGCATGCCGCTCGTCGGACCAGCTCTCGAAACTGGCGATCTGCTCGGGAGAAAACGCGGCGATGGCGGTGCGGAAATTCTGCTCAGCCCGCTCGGCGAGGGGCTTGAGAGTAGCCGGCAAAGCGGCCAGGGACGGCAGGCTCATGGTCTATCCTGAGTGGTCGGCGAGGCGCCGGCATTCCTGTCTTTTCGCGCCCCTGTAGTTTTACTACTAACTTTTTCTGGTGGAGGGATGTATCCGCTGGCGATTTGTAGTAAAACTACAACCCGCCGGGCGTACCCCCGGAGCACTTCCAAGAATTCGCCGCGTCGCCCACGAGGTTGGCGCAGCTATCGGCAACGATCTACTGGCTTCCGATTCTGGAAGCCTTTCCGCCCTGGAGCAAGCCATGCAAGACCTCGATCCCGTCGAAACCCAGGAATGGCTGGACGCCCTGGAATCGGTCCTGGACCGTGAAGGTGAAGACCGCGCCCATTACCTGATGACCCGTATGGGCGAGCTGGCCAGCCGGTCCGGCACCCAACTGCCCTACGCGATCACCACGCCGTATCGCAACAGCATCCCGGTCACCCACGAAGCCCGTATGCCCGGCGACCTGTTCATGGAACGCCGCATCCGCTCCCTGGTGCGCTGGAACGCCCTGGCGATGGTGATGAAGGCCAACAAGAACGACCCGGATCTGGGTGGCCACATCTCCTCCTTCGCCTCCTCGGCGACCCTGTATGACGTTGGCTTCAACTACTTCTTCCAGGCCCCGACCGACGAGCACGGCGGCGACCTGGTGTTCTTCCAGGGCCACGCCTCTCCCGGCGTCTACGCCCGCGCCTTCCTCGAAGGCCGCATCAGCGAAGACCAGCTGAACAACTTCCGCCAGGAAGTGGACGGCAACGGCCTGTCTTCCTACCCGCACCCCTGGCTGATGCCGGACTTCTGGCAGTTTCCGACCGTTTCCATGGGTCTGGGCCCGATCCAGGCGATCTACCAGGCACGCTTCATGAAGTACCTGGAAAGCCGCGGTTTCATCCCTGCCGGCAAGCAGAAGGTCTGGTGCTTCATGGGCGACGGCGAGTGCGACGAGCCCGAATCCCTGGGCGCGATCTCCCTGGCCGGCCGCGAGAAGCTGGACAACCTGATCTTTGTCATCAACTGCAACCTGCAGCGCCTCGACGGCCCGGTTCGCGGCAACGGCAAGATCATCCAGGAACTCGAAGGCGTATTCCGTGGCGCCGAGTGGAACGTCAACAAGGTGGTCTGGGGTCGCTTCTGGGACCCTCTGTTCGCCAAGGACACCGCCGGCCTGCTGCAGCAGCGCATGGACGAGGTCATCGACGGCGAGTACCAGAACTACAAGGCCAAAGACGGCGCCTACGTGCGTGAACACTTCTTCGGTGCGCGTCCGGAACTGCTGGAGATGGTCAAGGACCTCTCCGACGAAGAGGTCTGGAAACTCAACCGTGGCGGCCACGACCCCTACAAGGTCTATGCGGCTTACCACCAGGCGGTCAACCACAAGGGCCAGCCGACCGTCATCCTGGCCAAGACCATCAAGGGCTACGGTACCGGTTCGGGCGAAGCGAAGAACATCGCGCACAACGTCAAGAAGGTCGACGTCGAGTCCCTGAAGTCGTTCCGCGACAAGTTCGACATCCCGATCAAGGATGCCGACCTGGAAAACCTGCCGTTCTACCGCCCCGAGGAAGGCAGCGCCGAAGCCAAGTACCTGGCTTCCCGCCGTGCCGCGCTGGGCGGCGTGATGCCGGTTCGCCGCGAGAAGAGCTTCCAGGTCCCGGTTCCCCCGCTGGAAACCCTCAAGGCCATGCTCGACGGCTCGGGCGACCGCGAAATCTCCACCACCATGGCCTTCGTGCGGATCATCTCGCAGCTGGTCAAGGACAAGGAACTCGGCCCGCGCATCGTCCCGATCGTGCCGGACGAAGCCCGTACCTTCGGTATGGAAGGCATGTTCCGTCAGCTGGGTATCTACTCCTCCGTCGGCCAGCTGTACGAGCCGGTTGACAAGGACCAGGTGATGTTCTACCGCGAGGACAAGAAAGGTCAGATCCTCGAGGAAGGCATCAACGAAGCCGGCGCCATGTCCAGCTGGATCGCCGCGGGTACCTCGTACTCCACGCACAACCAGCCGATGCTGCCGTTCTACATCTTCTATTCGATGTTCGGCTTCCAGCGTATCGGCGACCTGGCCTGGGCCGCTGGCGACAGCCGCGCGCACGGCTTCCTGATCGGCGGCACCGCCGGCCGTACCACCTTGAACGGTGAAGGCCTGCAGCACGAAGACGGTCACAGCCACCTGCTGGCGGCGACCATCCCGAACTGCCGCACCTACGATCCGACCTATGCCTACGAGCTGGCGGTAATCATCCGCGAAGGCTCGCGGCAGATGATCGAAGAGCAGCAGGACATCTTCTATTACATCACCGTGATGAACGAGAACTACGTCCAGCCGGCCATGCCCAAGGGCGCCGAGGAAGGCATCATCAAGGGCATGTACCTGCTCGATGAGGACAAGAAGGACGCCGCGCATCACGTGCAGCTGCTGGGTTCGGGCACCATCCTGCGCGAAGTCGAAGCCGCCGCGAAAATCCTGCGCGAAGACTTCGGCATCGGTGCCGACGTCTGGTCCGTTCCGAGCTTCAACGAACTGCGCCGCGACGGCCTGGCCGTGGAGCGCTGGAACCGCCTGCACCCGGGTCAGAAGCCCAAGCAGAGCTACGTCGAAGAGTGCCTGTCCGGCCGCAAGGGCCCGGTCATTGCCTCCACCGACTACATGAAGCTCTACGCCGAGCAGATCCGCCAGTGGGTTCCGAGCAAGGAATTCAAGGTCCTGGGTACCGACGGCTTCGGCCGCAGCGACAGCCGCCGCAAGCTGCGCGACTTCTTCGAAGTCGACCGCCACTGGGTCGTGCTGGCCGCGCTGGAAGCCCTGGCCGATCGCGGTGATATCGAACCCAAAGTGGTGGCCGAGGCCATCGCCAAGTTCGGCATCAACCCCGAAAAACGCAACCCGCTGGACTGCTGAGGAGAGGCACGATGAGCGAACTGATTCGTGTACCCGACATCGGCAATGGTCAGGGTGAAGTCATCGAACTGCTGGTCAAGGTCGGCGACACCGTCGAGGCCGACCAGAGCCTGCTGACCCTGGAATCCGACAAGGCCAGCATGGAAATCCCCTCGCCGAAAGCCGGCGTGGTGAAGAGCCTGAAGGTCAAGGTGGGCGACACCCTGAAGGAAGGCGACGAAATCCTCGAGCTGGAAGTCGAGGGTGGCTCGGCTGCCGCCGAAGCGCCCAAGGCCGAAGCTCCGGCACCGGCCGCCGAAGCACCGAAGGCAGAGGCTCCGGCCGCTGCTCCGGCGCCGGCTGCCGCGCCCGCCGCGGCCAGCGTCCAGGACATCCACGTCCCGGACATCGGCTCGGCTGGCAAGGCCAACGTCATCGAAGTCATGGTGAAAGCCGGCGATACGGTCGAAGCTGACCAGTCGCTGATCACCCTGGAGTCGGACAAGGCCAGCATGGAAATCCCCTCGCCGGCTTCCGGCGTGGTGGAAAGCGTGTCGATCAAGATCGGTGACGAAGTCGGCACCGGCGACCTGATCCTCAAGCTCAAGGTCGCGGGCGCAGCGGCCCCGGCCGCCGCTGAAGCTCCGGCTGCTGCTCCGGCTCCGGCCGCTGCTGCTCCTGCCGCAGCTCCCGCACCGGCTGCCGCAGCTCCGGGCAAAGTTTCTGGAGCTGCCCCCGAAGCCGCTCCGGTCGGCGCGCCCAGCCGTGACGGCACCAAGGTTCACGCCGGCCCCGCCGTGCGCATGGTCGCCCGTGAGTTCGGCGTCGAACTGTCCGAAGTGAAAGGCACCGGCCCCAAAGGCCGTATCCTCAAGGAAGACGTGCAGCTGTTCGTCAAAGAGCAACTGCAGCGCGCCAAATCCGGCGCGCCGGCTGGCGCTACCGGTGGCGCGGGCATCCCGCCGATTCCGGAAGTCGACTTCAGCAAGTTCGGCGAAGTGGAAGAAGTGCCGATGACCCGCCTGATGCAGGTCGGCGCTGCCAACCTGCATCGCAGCTGGCTGAACGTGCCGCACGTGACCCAGTTCGATTCGGCCGACATCACCGAGATGGAAGCCTTCCGCGTGGCTCAGAAAGCCGTCGCGGAGAAGGCTGGCGTCAAGTTGACCGTACTGCCGATCCTGCTGAAAGCCTGTGCCCACCTGCTCAAGGAAATGCCGGACTTCAACAGCTCGCTGGCGCCCAGCGGTAAAGCGCTGATCCGCAAGAAGTACGTGAACATCGGCTTCGCCGTGGACACCCCGGACGGTCTGCTGGTCCCGGTGATCAAGAACGTCGACCAGAAGAGCCTCCTGCAACTCGCCGCCGAAGCCGCCGAACTGGCCGAGAAAGCGCGCACCAAGAAGCTCTCCGCCGACGCCATGCAGGGCGCCTGCTTCACCATCTCCAGCCTCGGCCACATTGGCGGCACCGGCTTCACGCCGATCGTCAACGCGCCGGAAGTGGCGATCCTGGGTGTCAGCAAGGCAACCATGCAGCCGGTGTGGGACGGCAAGGCCTTCCAGCCGCGCCTGATGCTGCCGCTGTCGCTGTCCTACGATCACCGCGTGATCAACGGGGCAGCCGCCGCGCGCTACACCAAGCGCCTGTCCGACCTGCTGGGCGATATCCGCACCCTGCTGCTGTAAGTGTTGTAGAAGGCCGGCCCTGCGCCGGCCTTTCCTCTCGACGAGCACGCCACGCTCGTACTCTCCAGCCCTGCCGGATGGCGGGGCTTCTTTTTGTCCGGACCGGCGGTCACGCCCGGCCCCCGCCCCTGGCTCAACTTCCCACTGTGACGGCCGATACAGTCTTGGCTTGTCATGGCCCCGTGCCTCATGCAAATCTTGCCAACGCCCATAGAAGTCGGGTGGGGCGAAGTACCCCATCCAGCACCCTGGAAATCTCCCGCGCATGAAGAGTCATCCCGATGCCGCCAGCCGTCAGGCGGCCGAGGTTGTCACGCAGCTTCCCGTCCCTTCGAGGCTCGGGATGCTGCGCTTCGAGCGCCTGAACGAACCCAGCTGGACCCTGCTGTTCCTCGACCCCGGCTGCGAACGCCAGATCGGCGTGCCGGCCCAGGACCTCTGCGGCATCCTCGACGCCCCCTACGCCAGCCTGATGGAGCCCGAAGCGCGCCATCGCCTGCATGAACAGGTGCAGCAGCAACTGCTCAAGGACGGCCGCTACCGGGTGCGCTACCTGCTCCACTCGCCGCGCGGCACGCTGAACGTGCTGGAGGTCGGCGAAGCCTTCCAGCAGCACGGCCGCCAACTGCTGCACGGCTATCTGCTGCAGACCGAGGCGGACGAGCACGAGACCGAACTGGACCCACGGCTGCTGGACCTGGAAGCCCAGAACATCCGCCTGAAGATGTCCCTGGAGATGTACCAGCGCTCCCAGGACGAACACCTGCAGCACCTGGTGCGCTCGCGCACCCAGCAGAACCTGATCGTGCGCCTGGCGCGGCACCGCTACCTGTCCAGCGACCCGTTGCTCGAAGCTGCCCAGCTGATCGCCCAGGCCGCCTGTGAGGCCTACGACGTGGCCCGCGCCGGCATCTGGCGCCTGCACCCGGACCATCGCCTGGAAGCGGTGACCATCTACCGCCGCGACACCGACCAGTACGAAAAGCCGCAGGACATCGACGCCAGCAACTTCCCCAACTACCTCGACGCAGTCCACAGCGGCCGCGCCATCGACGCCCACAACGCCCAGCAGGACCCGCGCACCCAGGAGCTGGCGGCACGCTACCTGCGCCCGCAGGGCATCAGCGCCATGCTCGACGCCACCATCCGCGTCGGCGGCGAAGTGGTCGGCGTGCTCTGCCTGGAGCATGTCGGCGAAGTGCGCATGTGGCAGAGCGACGAGATCGCCTTCGCCGGCGAGCTGGCCGACCAGTACGCCCAGGTGTTGATGAATCACGAGCGGCGCAACGTCTCCAGCGCCCTGCACCTGTTCCAGCGCGCCGTCGAGCAGAGCGCCAGCGCCTTCCTGCTGATCGACCGCGACGGCCTGGTGGAGTACGTCAACCCGAGCTTTACCGCGATTACCCAATACGGCGCCGACGAAGTGCGCGGCCGCCGCCTGCCCGAACTGCCAGCGCTGGCGAATCTCAGCGAACTGCTGTTCGACGCACGCTCCACCCTGGTCACGCAGAACAGCTGGCAGGGCGAATTCCGCAGCCGGCGCAAGAATCTAGAGCCCTACTGGGGCCAGTTGTCGTTGTCCAAGGTCTACGACGACAAGGGCGAGCTGACCCACTACATCGGCATCTACGAAGACATCACCCAGAGCAAGCTGGCCCAGCAGCACATCGAGAAACTCGCCTACCGCGACAACCTCACCGGCCTGGCCAACCGGCACTTCTTCATCAATGCCCTGGAAGAACGCCTGCAGGTGGGCAGCGAACATTCGCTGAGCCTGCTGCTGGTGGACATCGACAACTTCAAGCGGATCAACGACAGCCTCGGCCACCAGACCGGCGACAAGCTGCTGGCCAACCTCGCCCGCCGCCTGCGCAGCAGCCTGAGCGACAGCGCCACCCTGGCACGCTTCGCCAGCAACGAGTTCGCCGTCCTGCTGGAGGAATCCGTCGCCGGTCGTGGCGAGAAGGTCGCCGCGCAGATCCTCGACGTGCTCGACAAGCCGCTGTTCGTCGACAACCAGCTGATCAGCATCACCGGCTCCGTGGGCATCGCCTACGCGCCGCAGCACGGACAGGACCCGCAGACCCTGATGAAGCACGCCGGTCTGGCGCTGCACAAGGCCAAGGCCAACGGCAAGCACCAGGTACAGACCTTCACCGAGGCGATGACCGCCGAGGCCAGCTACAAGCTGTTCGTGGAAAGCAACCTGCGCCGCGCGCTGGTGCAGGACGAACTGGCGGTGCACTACCAGCCCAAGCTGTGCCTGCGCAGCGGCGCGCTGCTCGGCCTGGAGGCACTGCTGCGCTGGCAGCACCCGGAGAAGGGCATGATCCGCCCGGACCAGTTCATCAGCGTCGCCGAGGAAACCGGGCTGATCATCCCCATCGGCAAATGGGTGATCCGCCAGGCCTGCCGCCAGGTGCGCGAGTTGGCCGCCAAGGGCCTGGGCGAGCTGCACATGGCAATCAACCTGTCGCCCAAGCAGTTCAGCGACCCGGACCTGGTCGGTTCCATCGCCGCGATCCTGCACGAGGAAAGCATTCCGGCCTGCCAGCTCGAGCTGGAACTCACCGAAAGCCTGCTGCTCGACGCCACCGACGACACCCGCCAGCAGCTGGAACGCCTGAAGAGCCTGGGCCTGACCCTGGCGATGGACGACTTCGGCACCGGTTACTCGTCGCTGAGCTACCTGAAGAAATTCCCCATCGACGTGATCAAGATCGATCGCAGCTTCATCAAGGACATCCCGGACAACCAGGACGACATGGAAATCACCTCGGCAGTGATCGCCATGGCCCACAACCTCAAGCTGCAGGTGGTCGCCGAAGGCGTCGAGACCGCCGCCCAGCTGGCCTTCCTGCGGCGCAACCGCTGCGACATCGGCCAGGGCTACCTGTTCGACAAGCCCATCCCCAGCCACGACCTGTCCTCCAGCCTGCAGCGCTACCCCTGCCGCCCGCATTGAGCCGCGCTGGCACGGCGTGCCCGCAGCCATCCCCGCTGCTGGAAAAAACGCTGTAATCTTCGACGAGTACCCGAGTCTATTGCCGCCCCTATTCAGAGGAGACGAATGCCATGACCCTGCGCTCGCAAATACTTGCCCACAAGCTGGAACTGCCCAGCTCCGCCCAGGCCCTGCCGGGGCGTGAAAGCCCGATGCCAGTGCCCGAAGCGCATTACGTCAATGGCCACCCGCTGTCCGCGCCCTTCCCCGCCGGCGTGCAGCAGATCCTGGTCGGCCTGGGGTGCTTCTGGGGCGCCGAGCGGCGCTTCTGGCAGCAACCCGGCGTGTGGGTCACCGCGGTGGGTTATGCCGGCGGCTTCACACCGAACCCGACCTACGACGAAGTCTGCTCCGGCCTGACCGGGCACAGCGAAGTGGTATTGGTGGCGTACGATCCGCGTGAGACCAGCATCGAAGCACTGCTGAAGGTGTTCTGGGAATCCCACGACCCGACCCAGGGCATGCGCCAGGGCAACGACACCGGCACCCAGTACCGCTCGGTGATCTACTGGTTCGACCAGGCGCAGAAAGCCGCCATCGACGCTAGCCGCGCAGCCTTCCAGAAGGAGCTCGACGCCAAGGGCTACGGCGCGATCACCACGGAGATTCGCGAAGTGCCGCCGTTCTACTACGCCGAGGCCTACCACCAGCAGTACCTGGCGAAGAATCCCAACGGCTATTGCGGCCTGGGTGGCACCGGCGTCTGCCTGCCGGCGTGACCCTGCTTTGGTAGGAGCGAGCTCGCTCGCGAACAGCCCCGCTGCGAGGCCGGTTCGCGAGCAAGCTCGCTCCTACAGGGAACAGCGTGCCCAACGGTAACGTAGGGGCAACTGTCTTCATCTGAGAATCCGCACCTGGGTTCTTCCCTCTCCCTAACCCTGGCTACGCGCCCCGCTCCGAAGGGAGAGGGTGGGCCGGCACGATATCTCATGTAGGAGCGGACTCCGTCCGCGATCGCCCCGCCCCGCGCCATGTCTCGGGATCATCATGAAAAAGCCCCGGCACTGCCGGGGCTTTTTTCATTCGGCGATCAGCCAGTCCACCTGGCTGCTGCCTTCACTCTGCGCCAGGGTATCCGCCAACCACGGCAGCAGGCCGCGCAGCTCTTCATCCAGTGGCCACGGCGGGTTGGCGATCACCAGCCCCGAGCCGTTCAGGCGGTCAGCCGTATCGGCCGGATGCACACACAGCTCCACGCGCAGCATCTTCGGCGCCGAGCTCTTTTCCAGGCGCTGGTAGAAACGCTTGAGCTGGCGACGGTCCTTGATCGGGTACCAAATCGCGACCACGGTCTGGCGCATGCGGCCGATCGCTTCGTCGAGCGCGCTCACGCAGCGCTCCAGGTCATCCGGCTGCTCGAAGGGCGGGTCGATCAGCAGAACGCCGCGCTTTTCCGCGACCGGCAGGAAGGCACGAGGCAGCAACCAACCGTCACCCTGATGCACCGAGATGCGGCGCTCACCAGCCATGTTGGCCTTGAGCAGACGACCATCTTCAGGATGCAGCTCGTTGAGCATCACCCGATCCTGCGGACGGGTCAGGCGGCGCGCCAGCTCCGGGGAGCCTGGGTAGAACTCCAGGCCACCATCGGGATTCAGCGCACTGACGACGCCCAGGTAGTCCTGCAGCAGCTCCGGCAGGTCATCGCGCTCGTACAGGCGGCCGATGCCCGACTCCCACTCTCCGGTGCGGCTGGCTTCGTCGCCCAGCAGGTCGTAGAGGCCGATGCCGGAATGGCTGTCGAGGTAGGCGAAGGGCGTGTCCTTGCGCGCCATCAGCGCGAAGATGCGGGCGAGAACGATGTGTTTCAGCACGTCGGCGTGGTTGCCGGCGTGGTAGGCGTGGCGGTAGTTCATGGATAGCAGGCTCCTCAAGGCGCGCAGTTTAGGTCCTGGGGCGGGTGTGGTGCGAGTCCGCCGTCGCCGGGGCCCGCCGGGAAGCCGGGCGTTTTAGCCCTTTATCACGCTCGTGGATGATTCTGTGCGCGCTTCATTCACCAGACTAGACTGCGGCGATTCCCACGGAGGTCGATCCATGTCCGAGACCCTGCTCAGCTCCCGCAACCTCGCTTTCGAACTCTACGAAGTGCTCGACGCCGAGGCCCTGACCCAGCGCGAACGCTTCGCCGACCACAACCGCGAGACCTTCGACGCCGCCCTGGGCACCGCCCGCGGCATCGCCGAGGAGCTGTTCGCTCCGCACAACCGCAAGAACGACGAGAACGAACCACAGTACGTCGACGGCGGCGCGGTGCTGATCCCGGAAGTGAAGCCGGCGGTGGACGCCTTCAACGAGGCCGGTTTCCAGAATGCCTCGCGCAGCTTCGAACAGGGTGGCATGCAGTTGCCGCACCTGCTGTCGCGCGCCTGCTTCGCGCACTTCCAGTCGGCCAACATCGCCACCTCGTCCTACCCGATGCTGAGCATGGGCGCCAGCCACCTGATCGAGACCTTCGGCAGCGAGGAGCAGAAACGCCTGTTCCTGCAACCGATGATCGAGGCGCGCTTCTTCGGCACCATGGCGCTCACCGAGCCGCACGCCGGCTCGTCCCTGGCCGACATCCGCACCCGCGCAGAACCGGCAGCCGAAGGCAGCTACCGGATCAAGGGCAACAAGATCTTCATCTCCGGCGGCGACCATCCGCTGTCGGACAACATCGTGCACATGGTCCTGGCCAAGCTGCCGGACGCCCCACCCGGCGTGAAAGGCATCAGCCTGTTCATCGTGCCCAAGTTCCTGGTCAACGACGACGGCTCCCTCGGCGCGCGCAACGACGTGACCCTGGCCGGCCTGTTCCACAAGATGGGTTGGCGCGGCACCACCTCCACCGCGCTGAACTTCGGCGACAAGGGCGAGTGCGTCGGTTACCTGGTGGGCAAGCCGCACTACGGCCTGGCCTACATGTTCCAGATGATGAACGAGGCGCGCATCGGTGTCGGCATGGGCGCGATCATGCTCGGCTACGCCGGCTACCTGTACTCGCTGGAATACGCCCGCGAGCGCCCACAGGGCCGCCCGGTGGACGCCAAGGACCCCACCTCCGCGCCGGTCTCGATCATCCAGCACACCGACGTCAAGCGCATGCTGCTGACCCAGAAGGCCTATGTCGAGGGCGCCTTCGACCTCGGCCTGTATACCTCGCGACTGGTGGACGACTGCGAGACGCTGGCGACCGAGGAAGAACGCAAACAGGCCCACGAACTGTTGGACCTGCTGACCCCGATCGTCAAATCCTGGCCCTCGGAGTTCTGCCTGAAGGCCAACGAACTGGCGATCCAGATCCTCGGCGGCCACGGCTACACCCGCGAATACCCGGTGGAGCAGTACTACCGCGACAACCGCCTGAACCCGATCCACGAAGGCACCCACGGTATCCAGTCGCTGGACCTGCTGGGCCGCAAGCTCGCGCAGAACAACGGCGCCGGCCTCAAGCAGCTGACCCGCCTGATCAACCAGACCTGCGAGCGCGCCCAGGCGCATGCCTCGCTGGACAAGCTGCGCGAGCCGCTGGAGCAACTGATGGCGCGCCTGTCCGCGACCACCCTGAGCCTGCTCGGCGACCTGATGCAGGGCCGCGTAGCCCAGGGCCTGGCCAACTCCGCGCTGTACCTGAAGGTCTTCGGCCACGCCGTGATCGGCTGGCGCTGGCTGGAGCAGGCCATCCGCGCCGAAGAGGGCCTTGCACGAGGCGATGCTTCGGACACCGACTTCTACCGCGGCAAGCTGCAGGCCGCGCGCTACTTCCTGACCTGGGAAGTGCCGTCCTGCCACCATGACCTGGCGCTGCTCGAAGCCCGCGACGACACCTGTTCCACCATGCAGGACGCCTGGTTCTAAGCGTCTCGTATGTCCCTTATGCCCCGGTCACGTCCGGGGCTTTTTTATGCCCGTCGCAGTGCATCCAGCGCCAACTTCGCCCTTCATTGAGGAAGCGCCCGCTTTAACCATCCGATTTGCCTGACAGATAAATCCATCCGCATTCCGTTGAATGGCGCCCGCGTCCGTCCTCAACGAGCCTTGCCATGCCACCTCTGTCGACTCGCCAATACCTGGCCCCCCGATTCCTTTTGCCCCTGCTCGCCACCTCCATCGCGCTCGGTTGCGTGGTCTTTCTGTTCCGGCCGACCTCGATGGACGACCTGCCAACCACCGCCGCCTTGCCACAACGCATGGACCACGCACTGGATACCGCGCCGATCTATAGCGAGCCGGGCGCCGAGGCGCACCAGCACGCCAGGGACTTTCTCGACGCCATCGACAAGGCAATCGGCAATGGCGTGGAACTGCTGCGCGGCGCTGATGGCACATCGATCCAGGCACAGAGCCGCTACTTCAACGCCCTGGTGAACGCCGGCTACGCCCAGTTCGGCTCCTCGTACTACGAGCCATTGGGCAGTTGCGGGGCCGCCGGCAGTTCGGCCCGCAACGTATGGCATGCGCAGATTCGTTCAGCAAACAGCCCAGCCGACAACAAAACCGTCAGCGAAGTCCGCAAGGCGCTGGCCACCTTGCAGCGGGACCGCGACAACTGCCTGGATGCCGCTCACCCACTCCCTGAAGAGGGGCTGACCTGGACGCCCGAGCCGCTGATCCAGAGCAGCCCGTTGCCTGACTGGGAGCACACCGTCGGCTGGTCCGACAGCGCCGCGGGCTGGCCAGCAACTAACCTTTGACAGCCTTGTAAATCCGCAGGTTAGAATCAATTGGCATGCGGCCTGCATCCTCAATCACGTAGCGTCGCCACTCCCCCATTCCCCAGGAGGTCGACACCTTGGATGCCGTGGCCATCAACAGCTATTTCCTGATCGCTGCTGTGCTGATCGGCATGAGCATCCTGGTCAGCTCGCTGTCCTCGCGCCTGGGCATCCCGATCCTGGTCATTTTCCTCGCCGTGGGCATGATCGCGGGCACCGACGGCCCCGGCGGCATTGGCTTCTCGAACTACCCCATGGCTTATCTGGTGGGCAACCTGGCGCTGGCGGTGATCCTGCTGGACGGCGGTTTGCGCACACGGGTATCGAGCTTCCGCGTAGCCCTCTGGCCGGCGCTCTCACTGGCAACCGCCGGCGTGCTGATCACCGCAGGGCTCACTGGCATCGCCGCCGCCTGGTTGTTCAAGCTGAGCTGGATGGAAGGCCTGCTGATTGGCGCCATCGTCGGCTCCACCGACGCCGCGGCAGTATTCTCGCTGCTGGGCGGCAAGGGCCTGAACGAGCGGGTCACTGCGACCCTGGAAATCGAATCCGGCAGCAACGATCCCATGGCGGTGTTCCTCACCGTCACCCTGATCGACATGCTCGCCCATGGCGAGAGTGGCCTGTCCTGGAGCTTCCTCTGGCACTTCCTGCGCGAGTTCGGCATCGGCTCGGTGCTGGGGCTGGCCGGCGGCTGGCTGCTGCTGCAGGTAATCAACCGCATCCACCTGGCCAACGGTCTCTATCCGCTGCTGGCGATCAGCGGTGGCCTGCTGATCTTCGCCCTGGCCAACGCGGTGCACGGCAGCGGCATCCTTGCCATCTATCTGTGCGGCCTGGTGCTGGGCAACCAACCGATCCGCTCGCGCCACGGCATCATGCACATGCTCGACGGCATGGCGTGGCTGGCGCAGATCGGCATGTTCCTGGTGCTGGGCCTGCTGGTCACGCCCCACGACCTCTGGCCCATCGCACTGCCCGCCCTGGGCCTGGCGCTATGGATGATCCTCTTCGCCCGCCCGCTGTCGGTGCTGGTCGGGCTGTTCCCGTTCCGCGCCTTCCACGGCCGCGAGAAAGCCTTCATTGCCTGGGTCGGACTGCGCGGCGCGGTGCCGATCATCCTCGCCGTGTTCCCGCTGATGGCCGGCCTGCCCAATGCGCAGCTGTTCTTCAACGTGGCCTTCTTCATCGTGCTGGTTTCGCTGCTGGTGCAGGGCACCAGCCTGCCCTGGGCCGCCAAGCTGCTGCGCGTGGTGGTACCGCCGGACCCCGCGCCGATCTCCCGTGCTGGCCTGGAAGTCCACCCGACCAGCGAGTGGGAGCTGTTCGTCTACCACCTCAGCAAGGAAAAGTGGTGCATCGGCGCCGCCCTGCGCGAGCTGAAGATGCCAGAAGGCACCCGCATCGCCGCGCTGTTCCGCGGCACTCAACTGCTGCACCCGTCGGGCAGTACCATCCTCGAAGCCGACGACATTCTCTGCGTGATCGGCCACGAGCATGACCTCTCCGCCCTGGGCAAGCTGTTCAGCCAGGCACCGGACCGCGGTCTGAGTGCGCGCTTCTTCGGCGACTTCGTTCTCGAAGGCGACGCCCAGCTGTCCGCCGTGGCTTCGCTCTATGGCCTGAAGCTCGAAGGCGTCGACGGCGAGCAGAACCTGGGCCGCTTCATCGCCCACGAAATCGGCGGCCAGGCGATCATCGGCGACCAGGTGGAATGGAACGGCCTGACCTGGACCGTGGCCGCCCTGGACGGGAACAAGATCCGCAAGGTCGGGGTCAAATTCCCGGAAGGTCGTCCCGGTCCGGGGCTCTTCCTCTGACCGCCCACCGGTGCCCGCTTGCGGGTGCCGGCCAGCCAGCACTACCCTCACTCCACTTTTTTCGCACGAGCCGCTGAACGCGACCATGTCATTCCTGCTGCGTACCCTTCTGACCACCGTCCTGCTGGGCGGCTCTCTCATCGGCCTGCCCGCCCTGGCCGCCGATACCTCTGTACCGAGCGCCGAAAAGGTGCAACAGAGCCTCGACAGCCTTGCCGACCGCAAGCTGGCCGACGCCGAGGCCAAGCCGATCAAGGCGAGCCTGGAAAACACCCTGAAGCTGCTGTCGGCCAAGGCCGACAGCGAAAAACAGCTGGCTGAGCTAAAGGGCCGGCTGGCCGATGCGCCCAAGCTGATCAACGAGAACCAGAAAGCGCTCAGCCGCCTCAAGGCCAGCAGCGAGAAGCCCGCCAGCCAGCGCTACAAGGACTCCAGCGCCACCCAGCTGGAAATGCTGCTCAACGAACAATCCACCCAGCTCGCCGCCTGGCAGAAGGAGATGGTCGACGCCAAGAGCGAGATTCTCACCGCGCAGACTCG
Source organism: Pseudomonas sp. PVC-3-1 (assembly GCF_057444315.1). NCBI lineage: Bacteria > Pseudomonadati > Pseudomonadota > Gammaproteobacteria > Pseudomonadales > Pseudomonadaceae > Pseudomonas > Pseudomonas sp. PVC-3-1. The sequence goes on along the minus strand of NZ_CM172023.1, from coordinate 1,631,747 downwards.
CCCCGAGCGGGCCCAGGCCGACCTGAGCAAGAACCAGACACGCCTGCTGGAAATCGCCGGGCTGGTCAAGGCCGGCAAGGAAGGCGCCAAGCCGATCGCCGACGAGCGCCGCAACGAACTGCTGGCCGAACAGGCCATGCTCACTTCGCAGAACCTCCTGCTGCGCCAGCAACTGGCCGGCAACAACCTGCTGCTCGACCTCGCCTCGAGCCAGCGCGACCTGCTGGCCGAGCGCATCGGCCGCGAGGAACGCGAGACCCTCGAACTGCAGGCGATGATCAGCGACAAGCGCCGCGAACAGTCCGAGAAGACCGTCGCCGAGCTGTCCAAGGATAGCCAGGCCGCCGGCACCGACAGCCTGCTGAGCCAACAGAGCGCTGCCAACCTCAAGCTCTCGGATTACCTGCTGCGCACCACCGATCGCCTCAATACACTGACCCGGCGCAACCTGGAGGCCAAGCAGCAACTGGACAACCTGACCCAGGGCGAACAGGCCCTGGACGAGCAGATCAACGTGCTGCGCGGCAGCCTGCTGCTGGCCAAGATTCTCTATCAGCAGAAGCAGTCACTGCCGGTCATCAGGACCGACCAGGACCTCGCCGACGAAATCGCCGACCTTCGCCTGTACCAGTTTGAGCTGAACCAGAAGCGCGACGAGATCAACAACACCCAGGTCTATCTCGACAACCTGCTGGCCCAGCAACCGCAGGAAAGCATCACCCCGCAGCTGCGCCACGACCTGGGCGAGCTGGTGGACACCCGCCTGGAGCTGATGGAGCGCCTTAACCACGAGCTGAACGCACTGCTCAACGAAGCCATCACCCTGCAGTTGAACCAGAAGCAGTTGAAGGAGACCAGCGACAGCCTGCGCGCCACCCTCGACGAGCAGATGTTCTGGATTCCCAGTAACCGGCCGCTCGACCTGTCCTGGTTCAAGATGACTCCAACGCTGCTGCACCACCAGCTCGCAGAAGTACCCTGGGGCTCGGGCGTGAAGGAGCTGGGCGAGGGACTGATCGACCGCCCCTTCCTGTTCCTGCCGCTGCTCCTGCTGGTCGCTGCGCTGCTGTGGAAGCGCCGGTTCCTCTACGACAAGCTGGAATCGCTGAACGACGACATCGGCCACTTCAAACGCGACAGCCAGGCCCACACGCCGCTGGCCCTGCTGCTCGCCGTGCTGCTGGCACTGCCCGGCACCCTGGCCCTGGCCATTGCCGGCCTCGCCCTGCTGCTCGACGCCCGCGGGCAGAACGCCACCCTGGGTAGCGCACTGCTGGAAATGGCGCAGGTCTGGCTGGTGTTCTACACCGCACACCGCATCCTGCGTCCCGGCGGCATCGCCGAGCGGCACTTCCACTGGAGCCAGCCGCAGGTGCAGTTCCTCGGCAAGCTGATGCGCCGACTGGGTCTTGTGGTCATGTCCCTGGTCGCAGTCGTCACCGTGGCCGAACATGCCCCGGCATCGCTGGCCGATGACGTGATCGGGATCGCCGTGGTGCTGTTCGGCTATGGCGCCATGACCTGGCTGCTCGCCCAGCTGCTGTTCAACAGCCCGTCCAGCGAGCGCCCATCGATGATCAAGATGATCGTCGGCCTGGGCTTCACCGCCCTGCCGGTGGCGCTGTTCCTCGCCGTGGGCTTCGGCTACTACTACACCGCGCTCAAGCTCACCGACCGGCTGATCGATACCCTGTTCCTGCTGATGTTCTGGATGGTGGTGGAAGCCACCTTCGTTCGCGGCATGGGCGTGGCCGCCCGCCGCCTGGCCTACCAGCGCGCGCTGTCGAAGCGGCAGAACGCGCCCAAGGAAGGCATGGAAGGCACCGAGGTGGTCGAGGAACCGACCCTGGGCATCGAGCAGATCAACGAACAGTCCATGCGCCTGATCCGCCTGGGCCTGCTGATCGGCTTCGTGGTCACCCTGTACTGGGTCTGGGCCGACCTGATCAGCGTGGTCTCCTACCTCGACAACGTGACCCTCTACCAGTACACAAGCGGCACCGGCGACGCGGCATCCACCACGCCGATCAGCCTCAGCGACTTCATCATGGCGCTGGTGATCGCCGCCGTGACCGTCGCCCTCGCGCGCAACCTGCCCGGCCTGCTGGAAGTACTGGTGCTGCAGCGCCTGACCCTGGCCCAGGGCAGTGCCTACGCCATCACTACCCTGTTGTCCTACACCATCAGCGGCATCGGCTTCGTCAGCGCGCTGTCCACCCTCGGGGTCAGCTGGGACAAGCTGCAATGGCTGGTGGCCGCGCTGTCGGTCGGCCTCGGTTTCGGCCTGCAGGCGATCTTCTCCAACTTCGTCTCCGGCCTGATCATCCTCTTCGAGCGTCCGGTGCGGATCGGCGACGTGGTCACCATCGGCACACTGTCCGGCACCGTCAGCCGGATTCGCATCCGCGCCACCACCATCACCGACTTCGACCGCAAGGAAATCATCGTCCCCAACCAGACCTTCATCACCGGGCAACTGGTGAACTGGTCGCTGAGCGATACCGTCACGCGGGTCACCATCAAGATCGGCCTGGCTTACGAGAGCGACCTGCCACTGGCGCGCAAGATCATGCTGGAGGCTGCCCACGCCAACCCGCGCATCCTCCGCGACCCGGAGCCGGTGCTGTACTTCACCACCATCAGCGCCAGCACCTTCGACTATGAACTGCGCTTCCACGTGCGCGAGCTGGGCGACCGCAACCCGGCGGTCGATGAGACCCTCACCCGCATCGCCCTGGCCTTCCGCGAAGCCGGCATCGATATGGCCTTCAACCAGGTCGACGTGTTCCTGAAAAACTTCCAGGGCCAGGAAGCCCAGGTCATCGTCGGCCAGCAGCAACCCGCCGCCACGCCGGTGAAGCTGCCCGCTCCCCAGGACAAGCCCAGCGGCGACAAGGCCTGAGGGTGGACGCCTTCGGAGAAGTCCGAGCACAATGCTCGGACTTGTACCGGAGATGCGCGTGAAAAAGCTCGACGAACTGACCTTCGATAACCGCTTCGCCCGCCTGGGCGACGTGTTTTCCACCCAGGTCCTGCCCGATCCTATCGCCGACCCGCGCCTGGTCGTCGCCAGCCCAGCCGCCATGGCCCTGCTCGACCTCGACCCGAGCGAGGCAGACAACCCGCTGTTCGCGGAAATCTTCGCCGGCCACAAGCTCTGGGAAGAAGCCGATCCGCGCGCGATGGTCTATTCCGGGCACCAGTTCGGCTCCTACAACCCCCGCCTGGGCGACGGCCGCGGCCTACTGCTGGGCGAAGTGGTCAACGACGCCGGCGAGCACTGGGACCTGCACCTCAAGGGCGCCGGCCAGACGCCCTACTCGCGCATGGGCGACGGTCGCGCCGTGCTGCGTTCATCGATCCGCGAGTTCCTCGCCAGCGAATACCTCGCCGCCCTGGGCATCCCCAGCAGCCGCGCCCTGTGTGTGACCGGCTCCAGCACCACGGTATGGCGCGAGACCAAGGAAACCGGCGCGATGCTGCTGCGCATGGCCCCCAGCCATGTGCGCTTCGGCCACTTCGAATACTTCTACTACACCAAGCAGGAAGACCACCTGCGCAGCCTCGGCGAGTTCGTCCTCAAGTCGTACTACCCGCAGTGCCTGGACGACGATAAGCCGTACCTGGCTTTCTTCCGCGAAGTGGTCGAGCGCAACGCCGAAATGATCGCCTTCTGGCAGGCCTACGGTTTCTGCCACGGCGTGATGAATACCGATAACATGTCGATCCTGGGCATCACCTTCGACTACGGCCCCTACGCCTTCCTCGACGACTTCGACGCCAACCACATCTGCAACCATTCCGACGACACCGGTCGTTATTCCTTCAGCAACCAGGTGCCCATCGCCCACTGGAATCTCGCCGCGCTCGGCCAGGCGCTGACGCCCTTCGTCGAAGTGGACGACCTGCGCGCCACGCTGGACCTGTTCCTGCCGCTCTACCAGGCGAACTACCTGCACCTGATGCGCCAACGCCTCGGCCTCACCACTGCCGAAGAGGGTGATCTGGAACTGGTGCAGCGCCTGCTGCAGACCATGCAGAAGGGCGCGGTGGACTACTCGCTGTTCTTCCGCCGCCTCGGCGAACAGGCACCCGAGCAAGCACTGGCCGTGGTCCGCGAGGACTTCGTCGACCTCGCCGGTTTCGACGCCTGGGCCGCCGACTACCAGGCCCGTGCCGAACGCGAAGGCGGCAGCCAGGACCAACGCCGCGCCCGCATGCACGCGGTCAACCCGCTCTACGTACTGCGCAACTACCTCGCCCAGCAAGCCATCACAGCCGCTGAACAGGGCGACTTCAGCGTGGTGCGTCGTCTGCACGAAGTGCTCAGCAAGCCCTTCGAAGAGCAGCCCGACGCCGAGGTCTTCACCCGCCGTCCGCCGGACTGGGGCAAGCACCTGGAGATCAGCTGTTCCTCGTGAGCCGGTTACAAAAACCTGCTTGCGATCTGCTGCGCGTCGGCCGTAGGGCGTTGGAACGCGCCCTCAGATGCTCATTTACAGCACGTAAACTCCGCTCTTGGGGCGCGCTCCGCCTACTTCGGCTCTAGCTCGCAATCTCGCAAACAGGTTCTAAGCTCAGCGAAAAGCGATCTAGCGGCGCCCAGCCGGCATTGCTCCCGGTCATTGACCGGGGCTGGGCGCCGCTCGCATCCTCGGGGCTTTCTGCCACAAGGACGCTCGAACAATGAAACCGGAAACCCTGGCCATCCACGCCGGCTACAGCCCCGACCCGACCACCAAGGCCGTGGCCGTGCCGATCTACCAGACCAGCTCCTACGCCTTCGACGACACCCAGCACGGTGCCGACCTGTTCGACCTGAAGGTCGCCGGCAACATCTACACGCGCATCATGAACCCCACCAACGCGGTGCTGGAGGAGCGCGTGGCCGCGCTGGAAGGCGGTGTGGCAGCACTGGCCGTGGCTTCTGGCATGGCCGCCATCACCTATGCCATCCAGACCGTCGCCGAGGCCGGCGACAATATCGTCTCGGTGGCCAAGCTCTACGGCGGCACCTACAACCTGTTCGCCCACACCCTGCCGCGCTTCGGCATCCAGACCCGCTTCGCGCCGCACGATGACATCGCCGCTCTCGAAGCGCTGATCGACGAGCGCACCAAAGCCGTCTTCTGCGAATCCATCGGCAACCCGGCAGGCAACATCGTCGATCTCCAGGCCCTGGCCGATGCCGCACACCGCCACGGTGTGCCGCTGATCGTCGACAACACCGTCGCCACGCCGATCCTCTGCCGTCCGTTCGAACACGGCGCGGACGTCGTCGTGCACTCACTGACCAAGTACATCGGCGGCCACGGCACCAGCATCGGCGGCATCGTCGTCGACTCTGGCAAATTCCCCTGGGCCGACAACAAAGAGCGTTTCCCGCTGCTCAACACGCCTGACGCGTCCTACCACGGCGTGACCTACACCGAAGCCTTCGGTCCGGCCGCCTTCATCGGCCGTTGCCGCGTCGTGCCGCTGCGCAACACCGGCGCCGCACTCTCGCCGTTCAACGCCTTCCTCATCCTGCAGGGCCTGGAAACCCTCGCCCTGCGCATGGAGCGCCATTGCGAGAACGCGGTGAAGGTCGCGCAGTACCTGCAGGACCATCCGCAAGTCAGCTGGGTGAAATACGCCGGCCTCGCCGATCACCCCGAGCAGGAACTGGCGTTGCGCTACATGGGCGGCAAGCCCGCGTCGATCCTCTCGTTCGGCATCAAGGGCGGACAGGAAGCGGGCGCGCGCTTCATCGACGCGCTCAAATTGGTGGTGCGTCTGGTGAACATCGGCGACGCCAAGTCCCTGGCCTGCCACCCGGCCTCCACCACCCACCGCCAGCTCAACGACGAAGAACTGGAGAAGGCCGGCGTGCCGCGCGACATGGTGCGTCTGTCCATCGGCATCGAGCACATCGACGACATCCTCGCCGACCTCGCCCAGGCGCTGGACTCCGCCAGGGCCTGATCCTGTGAAAACCGAATGAGGCGCCAGACCGGCGCCTCATTCGCGCGTCAGCGGACCTCGGCAATATCTCTTTGCCATCATTTTGCAGACGCCGTACCGGGCCTTTCCGTACAATCCCGCCCAGCGCCGACAGCCAGCGCGCCACCACACCGAACGACACACCAGCGAACAGGGATTCGTCCGCCTTCCCCGCCCCCTGACCTCCGACCCGCCCTACGGCGCCGGCCGGTGGCCAACTTTTTTCGCCCGTGACCATACGGTTCTGCCCAGACCTGCCGATAGGGTCTTGGCGCGGTCCGCCCGCCTGGCCCCCAACAAGAACAATCTCCGAACGGCCTGACTTCACACAACCTTTCCTGGAGATCGTCAATGAACCGCTGGATTTCCGACTTGAGCGTCAACCTCAAGTTGGCCCTGGGCTTCGGCCTGGTCCTCGCCTTCACCGCCATCCTCGCCATAGTCAGCTGGGTTGGCCTGGGCTCGCTGATCGACCGCAGCAACTGGATGAGCGACATCACCGAGCTGAACTCGCGCCTCACCAAGCTGCGCATCACTCGCCTGCAGTACATGATCGCCGACGGCGCCGAACAGGAAGCCGCCAACGTCATGAGCACCCTCGCCGACTTCAAGGCCCAGCAGCAGAAACTCCGCGCGTCCTTCGTCAGTCCCGAGAACGTGCGCATGCTCGACCAGCTCGGCGGGATCATCGCCGACTACGAAAAGTCCCTGGCCGCCATGCGCGCCGGCTACCAGAGCGCGGGCATCACCCGCCGCACCCTGCAGGACAACGCCGCCCGCGCCAACGAGCTGACCGCGCAGATCCAGCAGGACATCCTCAAGGCGCCGGCCGACGAAGAGCGCGCCACCCGCTTCCAGGCCATCAGCGGCACCCGCGAGGACTTGCTGCAGGCGCGCTATGACGTGCGCGACTACCTCGCCACCGCCCTCACCAGCAACGGCGACGGCGTAACCCGCGGCCTGGACGAAAGCATCGCCGGCTTGCCAGCCCTGGAAAGCGTGCTCGGTGTCGCCGAAGCGCCATACGTTCAGCAGCTCGGTACCGCCCTGCGCACCTACCGCGACGCCGTGCAGACCCTGCGCCAGAACATGGCCGCGATCGTCCAGGCGCGCAAGGAAATGACGAACCAGGGCCAGGACATCGTCAAGATCAGCGAAAATCTCTACCAACTGCAGCTTGATCGCCGCGACGCCGAAAGTGCCAAAGCCCGCAGCCTGCAGACCCTGGTCACCCTGCTTGCACTGGTGCTGGGCAGCATCGCCGCGCTGATCATCACCCGCCAGATCACCCGCCCACTGCACGACACCATGGCGGTGGTCGACCGCATCGCCGCTGGCGACCTGTCGCAGACCATCCAGGTCACTCGCCGCGACGAGCTCGGCCGCCTGCAACAGAGCATGCAGCGCATGAGCCAGAGCCTGCGCGAGCTGATCGGCGGCATCCGCGATGGCGTCACCCAGATCGCCAGCGCCGCCGAGGAACTCTCCGCCGTCACCGAGCAGACCAGCGCCGGCGCCAATACCCAGAAGGTCGAGACCGATCAGGTCGCCACCGCCATGCACGAGATGTCCGCCACCGTGCAGGAAGTCGCGCGCAACGCCGAGCAGGCCTCCCAGGCCGCCTCCGCCGCCGACCATCAGGCCCAGGACGGTGACCGCGTGGTGAACAAGGCCGTGGAGCAGATCGAGCGCCTGGCCGAGGAAGTCGAACGCTCCGCCGAAGCCATGCAGCGCCTGGAGCAGGAGAGCGAGAAGATCGGCAAGGTCATGGACGTGATCAAGTCGGTCGCCGAGCAGACCAACCTGCTGGCCCTCAACGCCGCCATCGAAGCTGCCCGCGCGGGCGAGGCCGGACGCGGATTCGCCGTGGTCGCCGACGAAGTACGCGGCCTGGCCCAGCGCACCCAGCAATCCACCGAAGAGATCGAAGCCCTGGTCGCCGGCCTGCAGAGCGGCACTCGCCAGGTCTCCAGCGTCATGCTCGGCAGCCGCGAGCTCACCGCCAGCAGCGTCGCCCTGAGTCGCCAGGCCGGCGATTCCCTCGGCGAGATCACCCGCACCGTCTCCAACATCCAGGCGATGAACCAGCAGATCGCCACCGCCGCCGAAGAGCAGAGCGCCGTCGCCGAGGAAATCAGCCGCAGCGTGGTGAACGTGCGCGACGTCTCCGAGCAGACGGCCTCCGCCAACGAAGAAGTCGCCGCCTCCAGCGTCGAACTCGCCCGCCTGGGTGGACAGTTGCAAACGCTGGTGAGTCATTTCCGGGTGTAATGCGCATGGGCCGGCGCTCGACGTCGGCCCATCTTCGGAAAAGCATTCAACGTACCGTTGAGATCGGACCTGCGAGGCTCCATCTTTGCTTCATAGCCTCTGGAGCCCCGCCATGTCCGATTCCCTGATCATCCCCTGCCCGAACTGCAACGGCCTCAATCGCGTGCCCGCCGCGCGCCTGGCTGACTCGCCCAGCTGCGGGCGCTGCCAGTCGCCGATCGTGCTGGATACGCCGTTCGACCTTGATGAAGCCGGTTTCGCCGCCCAGGCCAAGGGCGATCTGCCGTTGCTGGTGGACGTGTGGGCCGACTGGTGCGGGCCGTGCAAGGGCTTTGCGCCGGTGTTCGAACAAGCCGCCGCGCGGCTGTCAGGCAAGGTGCGGCTGGCCAAGCTGGACAGCGACGCCAACCCGAACCTCTCCACCCGCCTGGGGATTCGCTCGATTCCCAGCCTGATCCTGCTGCGCAATGGTCAGGAAGTAGCGCGCCAGAGCGGGGCAATGCCGCTGCCGCAGTTGCTCGACTGGCTGTCCCGCCAGGGCATCTGATCGCGAGCGTTTCGGTCAATCGGTGCGGTCATTGCCAGACCGCACACGCAGGCTAGGCTTGGGCAGAAAAACGGAGTACGCCCATGCCTTCCTACCCCGAAGAGTTCATCCGCCAGCTCACCGAAGAACACATCACCTTCGTCAAGCGCACCGGCCTCAAGGCCGAGGTGCTGGAACCTGGCCACGTGCGCCTGCGCATGCCGCTCAAGGGCAACGAGAACCACATCCAGAACATGTACGCCGGCGCGCTGTTCACCGTGGCCGAACTGCCCGGTGGTGTGCTGATGCTGACCAGCTTCGACGCGCGGCGTTTCTACCCCATCGTCAAGGAGGCCGGCCTGCGCTTCCTGCGCCCCGCCGCCAGTGATGTGACGGTCGACGCGCGGCTCAGCGAGGAAGAAGTCCAGCGCATCGGCGAGGAAGCCACGCACAACGGCAAGTCAGAGTTCACACTTGATCTGCAGTTGAAGGACGAAGAAGGCAACGTCGTCGCCGAAAGCCACGCCATCTATCAGCTGCGGAGTCGGTGAAAGCGGGCCATTGCCCTACATCAAGGTGAAATTTCCTACGTGGCGCGACAGTGGAAGCGCCACAGAGGGAGCCCACCATGTACAGGAACCTGCTCGTCGCCCATGACCTCAGCGTCGAGGCGGATATTGCCGTGCGCCGCGCCGCGCAACTGGCCCGCCAACACGGCGCCAGCGTCACGCTGCTGCATGTCATCGAGGAATTCTTCCCCGACCGCATGATGGCCACGGTGCGCGAAGCCGCCGAAGTGGCGCTGCGCGATGCGGCTCGCGCCAGTGACATCACCGACTACCAGCTGATGATTCGCCAGGGCCGTGCAGCGAACACCGTCACCGAGGCGGCACAGGAGCTGAACGCCGACCTGCTGGTGATCGGCGCGCACCACCAGCAGTTGCTGGAGCGCTTCGATGGCACCACTCTGGAGCGCATCGCCCGCCATTGCCGCGCGCCGATCCTGCTGGCCGTGGACGAATCCGCCAGACCGTATGCGAAGGCTCTTTCCGGGCTGGACCTGTCGCACTGCTCCTGCCAGGCCTGGCGCGCCGGTTATCGCCTACTGGCACCGACGGCCGAGCTGCTGGCGCTCAACGCCTACCAGCCGGGCAAGAAGGCCGATCGCGCCGGCAGCCATCTGGACACCCAGCGCGAACTGCTGCGCCAGGCGCTGCAGGACGAGCGCTCGCACGTACCACCCAATGGGCCGCAACTGCTCTGCGCGGTGCAACAGGGCACCGCCCAGCAGGCGCTGGAAACGGCGTTGCGGGAATGGACACCGGACCTGCTGGTACTCGGCAGCCGCAGCCGCGGCGCCATCGAGCAGGCCGTGCTGGGCAGCTCGACGCGCTATTTCCTGCGGCGGCCGCCCTGTGATGTGCTGATCAGCCAGTAATCGCTCAGGCTTCCAGCAGGTTGTGCAGTTCGACGAACTGCTGGGTCAGCTTGTGGCGGGGCTCGAGGAAGATCAGCGGGGTGCACGCCTGGTGCGACTCACGCATCTTCACCGAGCTCATCAGGTACACCGGCAGCACCGGCAACTCCTCTTCCACCAACTCATCGAGCAATTGCTGCGGCAGCGTGGCACGCGGCTGGAACTGGTTGACCACGATGCCTTCGACTTCCAGGTCCTCGTTGTGGTCTTCCTTCAGCTCTTCTATCTCCTGCAGCAGGCCATACAGCGCCTGGCGGGAGAAGCTATCGCAATCGAAGGGAATCAGGCAGCGATCGGCGGCGATCAACGCAGAAACGGTATAGAAGTTCAGTGCTGGCGGCGTATCCAGGTAGATCCGGTCGTAATCTTCGGCCAGCTCGTCCAGCAGTTTGCGCAGCTTGTTGATCTTGTGCTTCTGCTCAAGCTTGGGCTGCAGATCCGCGAGCTCCGGGCTGGCGGTGACGATGTGCAGGTTGTCGAAGGGCGTCTCGTAGATATCCACCTTGCCCTTGCGACTGAAAGGCCCGGACGCCAGCGTCTGCTTGAAGAAATCGGCGATGCCCACCGGCAGGTCCTCACCGGTCAGTCCGGTCAGGTAGTGCGTGGAGTTGGCCTGCGCATCCAGGTCCACCAGCAAAGTGCGGTAGCCCTCCGCTGCGCTCACTGCCGCCAGGTTGCAGGCGATGCTGGACTTGCCTACTCCGCCCTTCTGATTGAACACCACGCGTCGCATCAGCCATCCCTCCAGGAACATTCGAGTGCTGGGGGATTCTATGCAAAGCCCATGACAAGGGCGAGCGGGAAAGTCCCCGCACCCTGTCCGTCAGACGACTTCCGACGAATCGCGAGGAATCCGGGAAGGCGAAGGGTAAAATGTCCTGTCTTACTCACATGTTTGTAAGCAAAGGTTTGCCTGCCTCTACCTTGACCCGGATAATGCCGGCACTACGCCATAGCCCGTGCCGTCACAGCTCTTGGTGGATCAAGGAAGACCATTCGCCCGCAAGGGCCAACAAGAGCTCGTCGCGTGACTCAATTCAACATCGACCAGTGGAGCGCCTGGGCCCCGGGCCTGTCCACGATCTCCGACTGGCAGAGCTGGGTACGGGAAGAGCGCCTTCCTGACGCCGCCGTCCAACCGGATGTCGCCTTTCTCCCCGCCATGCAGCGCCGTCGCCTCAGCCCGCTGGCACGCATGGTGTTCAGTGTCGCCTGGCCGCTGGCCGACGGGCGGCCGCCGATGCCGCTGATCTTCGTTTCCCGCCACGGCGAAACCGGCCGCAGCCTGGAACTGCTGCGTGCTCTGGCCGTCGAACAACCGCTGTCCCCGACCCAGTTCAGTCTCTCCGTACACAATGCGGTGATAGGCCTATGGTCGATCCTGCGGCAGGACAGCAGTGAAATGACGGCGATCGCCGGCGAACGTGACGGCTTCGAGCACGGCCTTCTGGAAGCCGCCGCGCTGCTCGCCGAAGGCGCGCCGGAAGTATTGCTGGTGGTGGCCGAGGAGCTGCTGCCGGAGCTGTATTCGCCCTGGGTCGACGACGTGCCCTTCCCCTACGCCGTGGCCCTGCGCCTGCGTCCGGGGAGCGACTGGTCGCTGGAGCTATCGGAAAACGGCACGGCCCTTGCTCCGCCGTCCCACCCCAATGCCCTGGACCTGGTGCGCGCGCTGATCGAGCACACCAGCCTGATCCACCACCCCTGGAAGAAGCGTCTATGGACCTGGCAACGCAACCACTGAGCAAGCGTGCCGACGCTTGGCTGTGGCGCCTGTTCGCCACCGGCCTGTGCTTCGCCATTTTCGGTGTCGGCGGCCTGCTGCTGCGGGTGCTGGTATTCCCTCTGCTGGCATTGCTGCCTGGCGACGCCCTGCGCCGCCGCACCCGCGCGCGCCACACGGTAAGCCGGCTGTTCTGGCTGTTCGTGCAGATCATGCAGCGCAGCGGCGTGCTCACCTACGAAGTGGAAGGCATCGAGCGCCTGGGCCGGCCGGGGCAGATGGTGATCGCCAACCACCCCTCACTGATCGACGTAGTGTTCCTCATCGGTCTGATCCGCGACGCCAACTGCGTGGTGAAGCAAAGCCTGCTCGCCAACCCCTTCACCCGCGGCCCGGTGACGGCGGCGCAGTACATCAGCAACAACGGCAGCATGGACATGTTCGATGAGGCCGTGGGCGCCCTGCAGCAGGGGCAGACCCTGATCGTCTTCCCCGAAGGCACCCGCACCACGCCAGGCAAGCCCCCCGAATTCCACCGCGGCGCGGCGTCCATCGCCCTGCGCGGCGCCAGCTCGATCACCCCGGTGACCATCACCGTCACCCCGACCACCCTGACCAAGGCCGAGCCCTGGTACAGCATTCCTGCCCGGCGCGTGCACTTCCGGCTGCGCGTCGGCGACGACCTGGACCCACAGGTCTTTGCCAGCCAGGGCCCCGCCCCGGCTGCCTCACGCCGGCTCAATGCCTTCCTGCACCAGTATTTCACCAAGGAGCTCGCAAGAGATGAGCGATCTGCAACTGGAGATTAAACAGCTGATCATCGATGCCCTCGGCCTCGAAGATATCGGCCCTGATGACATCGGCGCCGACGACGCGCTGTTCGGCGACGGCCTCGGCCTGGACTCGGTCGACGCCCTGGAACTGGGCCTGGCCATCCAGAAACGCTACGGCATCAAGATCGATGCCGATGCCAAGGACACCCGCCAGCACTTCGCCAATGTGGCAAGCCTGGCCGCCTTCGTGACCGCCCAGAAAGCCGCCTGAGATCGCCGACCATGCAAACCCGTGAGGACATTTTCAACACCCTGCGCGACGCCCTGGTCGAGTTGTTCGAACTGGAGCCTGCGCAGATCAGCCTCGACGCCAACCTGTACGAGGACCTGGAGATCGACAGCATCGACGCCGTTGACCTGATCGATCACTTGAAACGCCACACCGGCAAGAAGATCGCCGCCGAGGAGTTCAAGTCTGTGCGCACCGTGGGCGATGTAGTCGAAGCAGTCCATCGCCTGGCCAACCCATGACACGCCTGGTCGGGCTCGGCCTGTTGCTGGCCGGGCTGCTCTACCCGTTTGCGATCTACTTCGGCATCGATCACCTGTCGCCGAAGTTCTTCGCCCTGCTGCTGGGTGGTTTGTGGTTCGCCCGCAGCCTGGGCAGCGGGCAGCGACCGGGACAACGCTGGATGGCGCTGGCCGCCGTGCTCTTCTGTATCGCGCTGTGGCTGGTCAATGAGCCGCATCTGCTGCGCTGGTACCCGGTGCTGATCAGCGCCGGCCTGCTGTGCCTGTTCGCCCTGAGCCTGAAGTTCGGCCCGCCGCTGGTGGAGCGCCTGGCGCGCCTGCGCGAGCCTGAACTGCCGCCCCATGCGGTGCGCTACACGCGCCAGGTGACGCAGGTCTGGGTGCTGTTTTTCCTGGGCAACGGCCTGATCGCCGCGGCCCTAACGCTGTGGGCGCCACTGGCCTGGTGGACGCTGTACAACGGCCTGATTTCCTACCTGCTGATGGGCGTGCTGTTCGCCGTCGAGTGGCTGGTGCGGCAACGGGTCAGAGGTCAAGGATGAAACCGATTTCCCTCGCCCGGCTGCTGCTGGAACTGCCCGCCGAGCGCACGCTAGCACTGGAACCGGCGCTGCTCGCCGGCAACTTCGTGCAGCGCGTTTGCGCGGTCGCCGGAGCCCTGCGCCAGCGCAATGCCCGATGCGTGGCGATCCACCTGGAAGACGCCGCCGAACTGGCAATTGCCCTCTACGCGACGTGGCTGGCGGGTGCCGAAGCGGTGCTGCCGGCGGACAACCTCGCCCACAGCCGCGAACGCCTTGCCCCACAGATCGACGCCTGGATCGGCGACCAGCCGGGCGACCTCGATCTTGCCGAACTGAACGGGCCATCCCTTGCGCCCGCCGAGCTTGACCTCGACCATTGCCGGCTGGTCCTCAGCACCTCCGGCTCCACCGGCGAGCCCAAGCTGATCGGCAAGTCCCTGAGCCAGCTGAGCAACGAAGTGCGGGTGCTGGACAACCTCTGGGGCGCGGAGCTGGGCGATGCGCACATCCTCGGCAGCGTCGCCGCGCAGCACATCTACGGCCTGCTGTTCCGCGTGCTCTGGCCGCTGTCCGCCGGCCGCGCCTTCCTGCGCCGGCAGATCGCCTTCCCCGAAGACCTGCAACGTCACAGCCTCGCGCAACCGCGCTTCGCCTGGGTCGGCAGCCCGGCGCTGCTCAAGCGCATGGGCGACAACCTCGACTGGCCGGCGCTGCGCCCGGTAGTGCGGGTTTTCTCCTCCGGCGGCCCGCTGCCGGCCGAAGCCGCCGAACTGCTGCATGAGCGCCTCGGCCAGGCCCCGACGGAAATCTACGGCAGCTCCGAAACCGGTGGCATCGCCTGGCGCCAGGGTGGCCAGCTATGGCAGCCGTTCGATGGCGTGACCTTGAGCCAGGACGAAAACGGCGCACTGCGCATCGAATCGACCTACCTGCCGCCCGGCGAAACCGAGCAAACGGCCGATGCTGCGCGCCTCGGCGCCGACGGCCGCTTCGAGCTGCTGGGCCGGCTGGACCGCATCGTCAAACTGGAAGAAAAACGCATTTCCCTGCCGCAACTGGAAGCGGCGCTGGCGAAACATCCCTTCGTCAGCGAGGCGCGCCTGGGCGTGGTGCAGGAGAACCGCGCCAGCCTCGGCGCACTGGTCGCCCTGAGCGACGTTGGCCTGCATGAGCTGCGCAATGGCGGTCGCCGCGCGCTGACCCAACGCCTGCGCGAACACCTCGCCGACCACTGCGAAGCCCTCGCCCTGCCGCGCCGCTGGCGCCTGCTGCGGCGCCTGCCGGGCAACGCCCAGGGCAAGCTGCCGCAAAGCCTGGTGGACGAATTGCTGCACGCCCCGCGCAGCCGCGACCCCGAGGTGCTCGCGCATCATGAGGCAGACGGCGAACAGCGCTTTGAGCTGGAAATCCCGCTGGACCTCGCCTACTTCCCCGGTCACTTCCCCAAGGCGCCCGTTCTGCCCGGCGTGGTGCAGGTGCAGTGGGCACAGCAACTGGGTCGCCAGGTGTTCGACCTGCCACCACGCTTCGGCGGCATGGAAGTGCTGAAATTCCAGCAACTGCTGCGGCCGGGTGATCTCTGCCAGCTGTCGCTGCGCTGGGACGCCGAGCGCGGCAAGCTGTACTTCGCCTTCACCCGCGGCGAGGCGACCTGCTCCTCCGGGCGCATCCTGCTGGGAGCGGACGCATGAACACCCGCCCCTGCGCAGTGATCCCGGTGTACAACCACGAGCACGCGCTGCCGCAGGTGGTCGCCGAACTGCTCACTGCCGGGCTGCCCTGCGTGCTGGTGGACGACGCCTCCAGCCGCGAATGCGCAGTAGTCATGGACCGACTCGCCGAAGCTCATGACACCTGGCTGGTGCGCCTGCCGGTGAACCAGGGCAAGGGCGGTGCGGTGATGGCCGGCCTGCGCGAGGCCGCGCGCCTGGGCTTCACCCACGCACTGCAGGTGGACGCCGACGGCCAGCATGACCTGGGCGACGTGCAGCGCTTCCTCCGCACTTCACGCGAGCACCCCGAGGCGCTGGTCTGCGGCTATCCGCAGTACGACGAGAGCGTGCCCAAGGGCCGTCTCTACGCGCGCTACCTGACCCACGTCTGGGTGTGGATCAACAGCCTGTCGCTGTCGATCCGCGATGGCATGTGCGGCTTTCGCATTTATCCCCTCACGCCGACGCTCAAGCTGATCGACAGCACCACGCTGGGCAAGCGCATGGACTTCGACCCGGAAATCCTCGTCCGCCTGGCCTGGCGCAACCAGCCGATGCAATGGCTGCCCACCAGGGTGCACTACCCGCTGGACGGCCTCTCGCACTTCCGCCTGTTCCACGACAACGCGCTGATTTCCTCCATGCATGCCCGGCTGTTCTTCGGCATGCTCTGGCGCTCGCCGGCCATCCTCTGGCGCCGCCTGCGGAGTGCTGCGTGAGCGCGCAGCACTGGGCGCAGCAGCGCGAACGCGGCAGCCTGTTGCTGATGCGCTTTACCGCCTGGGCGGCGCGCACGCTGGGCCGACGCCTGCTGTCGCCGCTGCTGCACCTGATCGTGCTGTATTTCTTCCTCTTCGGCGCCCGCGCACGCAGCGCCATTCGCGAGTACCAGCAGCGTCTGGCGCAGCATAGCGGTGACGCTTCGCTGAGCCCGACCACCGGCCGCGTATTCGGCCAGTTCATGGCCTTCGCCGATGCAATCCTCGACAAGCTGGACGTCTGGGCAGGCCGCCTGGACCTCGCCAGCATCGAACTGAACGACCCGCACAACCTGCGCACGCAGTTGCGCAGCGGCCGTGGC
Source organism: Pseudomonas sp. PVC-3-1 (assembly GCF_057444315.1). Classification (NCBI taxonomy): domain Bacteria; kingdom Pseudomonadati; phylum Pseudomonadota; class Gammaproteobacteria; order Pseudomonadales; family Pseudomonadaceae; genus Pseudomonas; species Pseudomonas sp. PVC-3-1. The sequence goes on along the minus strand of NZ_CM172023.1, from coordinate 1,615,147 downwards.
CAGCTACTGGTGGGCGCGCACCTGGGCAACCTCGAAGTCTGTCGGGCGCTGGCCGAACTGGGCGAGAAGGTGCGCATGAACGTGCTGGTGCACACCCGCCACGCCGAGCAATTCAACAAGCTACTGGGCGAGTCCGGCGCCAGCCACCTGCGGCTGATCCAGGTGAGCGAGCTGGACCCGGCGATCATGCTGCAGCTCTCCCAGCGCCTGGACGCTGGCGAATGGCTGGCGATCGCCGGCGACCGCATTCCGCTGCATGGCGGGCGCAATGTCGAGGTGGATTTCCTCGGTGCGCCGGCCGCCTTCCCGCAAGGCCCGTGGCTGCTCGCAGGGCTCCTGCAATGCCCGGCCAACCTGATGTTCTGCCTCAAGGAAGAAGGCCGCTACCGCGTGCACCTGGAACCCTTTGCCGAGCGCATCCAGTGGCGCCGCAGCGACCGCGCCGCGGTCCTGAAAGACTGGACCCAGCGCTATGCCCAACGCCTGGAACACTACTGCCTGCGCGCGCCGCAGCAGTGGTTCAACTTCTATCCGTTCTGGAAAGCCCATGACGACAGCCACTGAAGCGCCGGTTTTCGGCCAAGGCCACCTGAGCATCGAGCAGATCGTCGCCCTCGCCGAGCGCCGCGTTGACAGCCGCCTGGACGACGACGACGAGTTCCGCGCGCGCATCGCCCGTGGCGCGCAGTTCCTCGACACCCTGCTGGACAAGGAAGGCGTGATCTACGGCGTGACCACCGGCTACGGTGATTCCTGCGTGGTAGCCGTGCCGCTGGAGCACGTCGAGGCGCTGCCGCAGCACCTGTTCACCTTCCACGGCTGCGGCCTGGGCAAACTGCTCGATCCACAGGCTACCCGCGCCGTACTGGCCGCGCGCCTGCGCTCGCTGAGCCACGGGGTTTCCGGCGTGCGCCTGGAGCTGCTGGAGCGTCTGCATGCCTTCCTCGAACACGACATCCTGCCGCTGATCCCGGAAGAGGGCTCGGTGGGCGCCAGCGGCGATCTCACGCCGCTGTCCTACGTCGCCGCCACACTCGCCGGCGAGCGCGACGTGCTCTGGCGCGGCGAGCGCCGCAGCGCCGCCGACGTGCACGCCGAGCTGGGCTGGCAGCCGCTGGTACTGCGGCCCAAGGAAGCGCTGGCATTGATGAATGGCACCGCGGTGATGACCGGCCTCGCCTGCCTCGCCTATGTGCGCGCTGACTACCTGCTCAAGCTGGCCACGCGCATCACCGCGCTGAACGTGATCGCCCTGCAGGGCAACCCGGAGCATTTCGACGAGCGCCTGTTCGCCGCCAAGCCGCATCCGGGGCAGATGCAGGTCGCTGCCTGGATTCGCCAGGACCTCGCCATCGATGCGCCAACGCCGCCGCTGCACCGCTTGCAGGATCGCTATTCGCTGCGCTGCGCGCCCCACGTGCTGGGCGTGCTGGCCGATAGCCTGGGCCTGCTGCGACAGTTCATCGAGATCGAACTGAACAGCGCCAACGACAACCCGATCATCGACGCCGAGGACGAGCGCGTGCTCCACGGCGGGCACTTCTACGGCGGCCATATCGCCTTCGCCATGGACAGCCTGAAGAACCTCGTCGGCAACGTCGCCGACCTGCTCGACCGGCAGCTCGCGCTGCTGGTGGACACCCGCTACAACCACGGCCTGCCGAGCAACCTTTCGGGGGCGCCGGCCGACCGCGCAATGATCAACCACGGCTTCAAGGCCGTGCAGATCGGCGCCAGCGCCTGGACCGCCGAGGCGCTGAAGAACACCCTGCCGGCCAGCGTGTTCTCGCGCTCCACCGAGTGCCACAACCAGGACAAGGTGAGCATGGGCACCATCGCCGCGCGCGATGCCCTGCGCAGCCTGGAGCTGACCGAACAGGTCGCCGCCGCCACGCTGCTGGCCGCGCAGCAGGGCGTCTGGCTACGTTGCAACGAAGCCGGCTCGCGCCCGCTGCCGGCACCACTGGGCGGCATGCATGAGCAATTGGCGAAGGACTTCCCCCCGCTGATCGAGGACCGCGCCCTCGAAGGCGAACTGCGCCTGTGCCTGGAGCGCATCCGCGCGCGTCACTGGAGGCTCTATGCGTAAGGCCGGTGTACTGCAGGCCGAGGTGGAAATCCTCGTGCCGTTCTTCGACGTGGACATGATGGAAGTGGTCTGGCACGGCCATTACGTCAAATACCTGGAAGTGGCGCGCTGCGCACTGCTCGACAAGCTCGACCACAACTACTCGCAGATGCGCGAGGCGGGCTATGCCTGGCCGGTGATCGACCTGCAGCTGCGCTACGTGCGCGGCGCGCGCTTCGGCCAGCGCATCAGCGTGCGCGCCGACCTGGTGGAGTGGGAGAACCGCCTGAAGATCAACTACCTGATCAGCGATGCCGAAACCGGCGAGCGCCTGACCCGCGCCAGCAGCAGCCAGGTAGCAGTGGAAATCGCCAGCCGCGAGATGCAGATGGTTTCCCCGCCGGTGTTCATCGCCGCCGTGCAGCGCGCGCTGGAGGCCGAAGCATGCTGAAGCGCGCCCTGCTGGTCTGCGGTCTGCTGACGCTTTTCATCAAGAGCATCACCCTGGCCCACGCCTTCGACCTGCCGCAACTCGCCGCGCAGCTGGGCAAACCATCGGTGGTGCGTGGCGAGTTCGTCCAGGAGAAGCACCTGCGCTCCCTGCCGCAACCGCTGGTGAGCAAGGGGCATTTCGTCCTCGCCAAGCAGCACGGTTTGCTCTGGCTGTTGCAGACGCCGTTGAAGCAGGACTACCGCATTGACGACAAGGGCATCGCCCGGCGCGACGCCAGCGGCTGGCAGCAACTGCCGCAACGCAGCGCCAGCGCGCAGCAGAACCGCCTGTTCCTCACCGTGCTGGAAGGCGATAGCAGCGGCCTGCAACGCGACTTCGACCTTGCCCTGAGCGGCGAGTCGAACGACTGGAAACTGACCCTCACGCCACGTGCCGTGCTGCTCAAGCAGATCTTCGACAGCATCGAGATCGCCGGCGGAGAACTGGTGCAGCGCATCGAACTGCACGAAGCCCAAGGCGACCGCACTGTGCTGCGCATGACCAGCAGCCAGCCCGGCGACAGCCTGACCGAAGCGGAGCGCGCAGACTTTGCCCGCTGAGCGGCCGCAGTGGCTGCCACGCCTGGTGATCGCCGGGCTGCTGGCGCTGCTCGCCCTCGCTGCCTGGCAATGGCACCACGGCCCGCCGCTGAGCACCGACCTGCTGGAACTGGTGCCCGGCAACAGCCGTGATGCTTTGCAGAAGCAGGCCGAGCAGCGCATGCAGGAGCCGCTCAACCGCGAACTGATCGTGCTGGTTGGCTACCCCGAGCGCGACACCGCCATCGCCCGCGCCCGCAAGCTGGCCGAGCACTGGCAAGCCAGCGGCCTCTACGAGAAAGTGCAGTGGGGCGTGCAGGCGGACCTGCCGGCGCTGCGCGAACAGCTGCGCGATGGCCGCCTCGCCCTGCTCAACAGCGATGATCGCCAGCAGCTCACAAGCGCCCCCGCCGCGTTCATCCAGCAGCGCGTGGAGCAACTCTTCGATCCCTTCTCCGGTTTCGGCCTGGTGCCCAATGACCAGGACTGGTTCGGTCTCGCCCTGCGCATCCAGCATCACCAGCCGCTGACAGCCAAGGTGCAGCTGGATATCGGCAGCGGCGCGCTGATCGCTGAAGCCGACGGCCGCAGTTGGGTGCTGCTGCGCGCCCGCACCCGTGCCGATGCCTTCGACATGAACCTGCCGCGCGCCGTGGCGGCGCAGATCGCCGAGGCCCGCGAACTGCTGGCCGGTGAGGGCGGGCAGATGGTCGCCGCCAGCGGTCTGCTGTATGCCGCCGATGGCCAGCGCCAGGCCAGCCGCGAGATGACCTGGGTCGGCGGCGGTGCGGCGCTGGGCACGTTGCTCCTGCTGCTGCTCGCCTTCCGTCGTGTTCGCGCGCTGCTGGCCTTCCTGCCGGTGCTGGTCGGCGTGCTGGCCGGCGCCACCGCGTGCATCGCGCTGTTCGGCAAGGTCAATCTGCTCACTCTGGTGCTCGGTGCAAGCCTGATCGGCGTCGCTTCGGACTACCCACTGCATTACCTCTCCAAAGCCTGGAATCTGAATCCGTGGCAGCCATGGCAGGCGCTGCGGCTGAGTCATCGTGGGCTGCTGCTGAGCCTGCTGACCAACCTGATCGGCTATCTCGCCCTGGCCTGCACGCCCTTCCCGGCGCTGACCCAGGTGGCGACTTTCTCGGTGGCCGGCCTGCTCGCCGCCTACCTCTGCGTGATCGGCCTGCTGCCGCTGCTGCTGAGCGGCAACGCCATCGCCCCGCAACCTCTGCTGCTGTCGCTGGGTGACCGGCTGATCAAGGCGCGTCAGGCACTGCTCAAGCGCACCGGCAGCTGGTCGCTGCTCATCGTGGTCGCACTCTTCTGCGCCGGCGGGCTGTGGCAGTTGCAGATCAAGAACGACCTGCGCCAATGGCTGGGCAGCCAGCCGCAATTGCTCAGCGAAGCCCAGGCCGTCGCTCGCATCACCGGGTATCAGCCCACCAGCCAGTTCTTCCTGGTGCGCGCCACCGATGAAACCCAGTTGCTGCAGCGTCAGGCCGAACTGGCCGCGCGGCTGGACAAGCTGGTCGCCTCCGGCCAGCTCACGGGCTATCTCGCGCTCAACCAGCTGCTCGCCACCGCACAGCAGCAACAGCAGGCTCGCGAAGCCCTGCGCCAGCTGCCGCAGCACTGGCAGGCGCTGATCGACCTGGGCATTCCGCAAGCCGCTCTGCAAGCCGAGTTGGATCAGCTGGAAAAACTCCCGGAGCAATCACTCGACCAGGCCCTGAAAGGCCCGCTGGGCGAACCCTGGCGGCCGCTGTGGCTGGGCACGGCGGATGGCGGCGTAGCCGGGCTGGTGAGCCTGCAGGGGCTGTCCGATGCCGGCGTGCTGGCCGAGCAGGCGACGGGACTGGACGGCGTGCAGCTGGTGGATCGACTCGGCGAACTGAACCGCCTGTTCGCCGCCACCCAGGTCAGCGCCACCGAACTCAAGCTGCTCTCCTGCGTGCTGATTTTCGCCGTCCTGCTCAAACCCTTCGGCGCGCGCGGCGCCCTGCGCATCGTCCTGCTACCACTGCTGGCGGCCCTGTGCAGCCTCGCCAGCCTCGGCTGGCTGGGCCAGCCGCTGACCCTGTTCAGCCTGTTCGGCCTGCTGCTGGTGACCGCCATTGGCGTGGATTACACGATCCTCATGCGCGAGCGCGTTGGCGGTGCAGCGGTGAGCCTGATCGGCGTGCTGCTGGCGGCCATCACCACCTGGCTATCGTTCGGCCTGCTGGCACTGTCCAGCACACCGGTGATCAGCAACTTCGGCCTGGCCGTGGGCCTGGGCCTGGCGTTCTGCTTCCTGTTCTGTCCCTGGGCGGAAGAAAGCCACCGAGAAGGAGCCCCGGCGTGCTGACGGTCCTGTTCTGGCTGGCGATGCCGCCGCTGTTCGCCCTCGCGGTGATCGGCGGGCGTCGCCTGCGCCTGCTGCCCATCGTCAGCCAGTTGCTGGTGGCCGGCCTGCTGTTGCCAGCGCTGTTCGTGGTGCTGCAAAGCCATGGCTTCGAGGTACGCACGCTGGTCACCGCGCCCTGGCTCAAGCCGCTCTATGACATCGGTTTTGCGCTGCTGCTGGGGCACATCCTGAGCGACGTGATCGACCTCGACGTCAGCCGCCAGAGCCTGAAGATCGCCCTGCCCAGCTTTGCCGTACCGCTGGCCTGCGGCATGGCCAGCGCCTGGTGGCTGCTGGGCGTGCGCGAAGGCATGAGCGTACTGGGCATCGGCCTGCTGTTCTCGATCACGGCGATCCCGGTGCTCTACCTGTTCCTGCGCAATATCGAGTATCCCGAGGACGCCACGCGCCGCCTGATGCACGCGGCGGTGCTGATGGACCTGTGGTGCTGGAGCCTGTTCGGGCTGGCGCAGGGCAGCAGCGATCCGAGCCAATTGGTTTGGCCGCTGCTGGCGGGGGTTGCGCCGTTGCTGCTGCGCCTGTTGCGAGTGCGCCACGCGCTGGCCTACAGCCTGCCGTTCTTCGGCCTGATGATCGCCTTCCAGCACTGGCATCTGAACACCCTGGTGTTCGCCATCACCTGGCTGATGGCCCAGGCAGCAGTGCGCCAACCATTCCGCCTGCCGACTTCCCCGCAGGTTGCGCTAGCGCTGCAGAACTACCTGCTGGTGCCGCTGGTGCTGGCCTTCGGCATCCTGCAGATCGATTTCCACAACGCGCTCTCCGGTTACTCCTGGCTGTACCTCGGCGCGCTGCTGGCGTTGCCGGTGCTCAGCAAGCTGGCCGGCAGCTGGCTCGGCCTGCGCTGGGCGCTGCCGGGTGCAAGCCTCCCCGAGCTGTGGAAGGAAAGCCTGCTGCTAAACATTCGCGGGCTGACCGAGATCGTCTTTCTCAACCTGCTGTTCCAGCAGGGCCACATCGACTCGCTGCTGTATTTCAGCCTGCTGCTGATGAGCCTGTTCGCCACCCTGCTGCCCGCTCTCTGCGGCGTGCGCCGCCCGCATGCCACTCCCGTTTCCAAGGATCACGCCCCGGCAAGGAGCCCTTCTGATGCCCGCCCCTGAACTGCAACAACGCACCGTCGTCGTCATCGGCGCGGGCCCTTCCGGCGCCATCGCCGCCGCGCTGCTCAAGCGCAAGGGCCACGACGTACTGGTGCTCGAGCGCCAGCGCTTCCCGCGCTTCTCCATCGGCGAGAGCCTGCTGTCGCACTGCCTGGACTTCGTCGAAGAGGCCGGGATGCTCGACGCAGTGCTGGCCGCTGGTTTCCAGACCAAGCACGGCGCGGCGTTCGGCTGGGGCGAGCGCTACACCGACTTCGACTTCCGCGACAAATTCACCGAGGGCAAGGGCAGCACCTTCCAGGTCCAGCGTGCGCGCTTCGACCAACTGCTGGCTGACCAGGCCGAGCTGCAGGGCGTGGAAATCCGGTACGAGGAAGAGATCGTCGGCGCTGACTTCGACGGCACCTGCCCGCGCATGCGCGTACGCCGCCTGGACGGCAGCGAGTACGAAGTGGAATGCGCCTTCGTCCTCGACGCCAGCGGCTATGGGCGAGTCCTGCCGCGCCTGCTCGACCTGGAGGCACCGTCAGGCTTCCCGGTACGTCGCGCGGTATTCACGCACATCGAAGACCGCATCGACGCGCCGCACTTCGACCGCGAGAAGATCCTCATCAGCATCCATCCCGAAGAACGCGGCATCTGGTACTGGACCATCCCCTTCAGCGATGGCCGCACCTCCATTGGCGTGGTCGCCGAAGACCGTCACTTCGAAGGCAAGCTGGATGACCTGGACGCCTGCCTGAAAGGCTTCTTCGATGCCGCACCGAACCTGCGTCCGCTGCTGAAGAACGCCGTGTGGGACACCCCGGCGCGCACCCTTGGCGGCTACTCGGCGAACGTCAAGCGCTTGGCCGGGCCGGGCTTCGCCCTGCTGGGCAACGCCGCGGAATTCCTCGACCCGGTGTTCTCCTCCGGCGTCACCATCGCCATGCGCTCCTCCAGCATGGCGGCCAACCTGCTCGACCGTCAGCTCAAGGGCGAGACGGTGGACTGGGAAGGTGATTTCTCCCGGCCGCTCAAGCGTGGCGTGGACACCTTCCGCGCCTACGTCGAGGGCTGGTACGACGGCAGCTTCCAGGACGTGATCTTCTACGAGAAGGCCGATCCGGAAATCCGCCGGATGATCTGTTCCATCCTCGCCGGCTACGCCTGGGACACGCGCAATCCCTTCGTCGCCGAACCGCAGCGCCGCCTGCGGGTGCTCTCCGAAATCTGCGCCAGCCAAGGACAAGGACTGTCATGACCCGCCCCGCCTCCACCTACGTCGAAGAAACCCGTTTCGGTTTCTGGTTCCTGCAGAGCCATACCTGGCAGCACCATGTGCTGCGCGTGGCGATCAATGACCTCAAGCGCCTGGTCAGTTGGGACATCCCGGCCACCCCGGTGCTGCTGGACGCCGGCTGCGGCCAGGGCCGCTCGTTCCGCCTGCTGCGCGATGCCTTCAGGCCGGGCCGCATGATCGGCCTCGACGCCGATCCGCACAGCCTCGACTGCTCGGCGGTGGAAGCCGCGCGGGAGAACATCGAGGTGGAGCTGAACTGCGCCGACTGCGCCGACCTGATGCTGCCCTCGGCCAGCGTCGACATCCTCTTCTGCCACCAGACCTTCCACCACCTGGTGGAGCAGGAGCGCGCCCTGGAAGAGTTCTGGCGCGTGCTCAAGCCGGGCGGCCTGCTGCTGTTCGCCGAATCCACCGAGGCGTACATCGATACCTGGGTGATCCGCTGGTTCTTCCGCCACCCGATGCACGTGCAGAAGAGCGCCGCGCAATACCTGCAGATGCTCCGCGAGCAGGGCTTCGAATTCAGCGAGAAGAACGTCTCCTACCCTTACCTGTGGTGGAGTCGCGCCAAGGACTTCGGCCTGCTGGAACGCTGGGGTCTGCGCAAGCCCAAGCCGTTCGGCCAGCGCGAGGAAACCCTGGTCAACGCCGTGGTGCGCAAGCCGCCGGAGAGCCGCTGAACATGACCCGCTGGCTGAGTCTCGCCTTCGTCCTGCTGCTGGCCGGTTGCGCCCAGCACGCGCCGCTGCCGACTGCATTGCCGCCGCTGGCGACGCCGCTGCAGTTGCACATCCAGCGCGCACAGGGGGACTCTTCACAGGACTGGCTGCTGGTGATCCAGCAGGAAGGCGGGGCGCTGCGCTGGTCGCTGATCGACCCGCTCGGCATCCCGCTGTCGCGCCAGTTGCTGCGTGACGGAGAATGGAGCAACGACGGCCTGCTGCCGCCCAACCCCGAAGCGCGCGAACTGTTCGCCGTGCTGCTGTTCGCGCTGACGCCGGAGGATCAGCTTGCCGCGCGCTATCGGGCCAATGACTACCGGACGGACGGCGCCACGCGCCATCTGCAACAGCGCTGGAAGATCACTTACCGCTCGGCGCAGGATTTCACCCTGGAATCCGCCGACACCCGTTACCAGGTGACGCCCCTGAACACCGAGAGCGCCGCTCCATGACCGCCACCTACCTGAACGAGCTGGGCCTGATCTGCGCCCTGGGCAACGACCGCCGCGAAGTAGCCGCCGCGCTGCTGGCCGGGGAGTCTGCCGGCATGCAGGTACAGGCCGGCTGGGTGCCGGGCAGGAGCCTGCCGGTGGGCAGCGTGAAGGCGCGCCTGGCAGCCATTGCCGAGCAGCGCCACGACACCCGCAACAACCGCCTGCTGCTAGCCGCCGCGACGCAGATCGACCCGGCCATCCGCGCGGCCATCCAGCGCTATGGCGCCGCGCGCGTGGCGGTTGTGCTGGGCACCAGCACCTCGGGAATCCAGGAAACCACCCAGGGCATCCGTCATCACACCCTCCACGGTCAGTTGCCCGAAGGCTTCCATTACTCGCACCAGGAGTTGTCGAACCCGGCGGTCTACCTCGCCGAACACTATGCGCTGGCCGGCCCGAGCTACGTGATCTCCACCGCCTGCACGTCCAGCGGCCGCGCCCTGCAGAGCGCGCGTCGACTGCTGAACCTGGGGCTGTGCGACGCGGTGTTGTGCGGCGGCGTGGATAGTCTGTGCGAGCTGACGCTCAATGGCTTTGGCGCGCTGGAGGCGGTCAGCGACGAGCGCTGCAACCCGTTCTCGGCCAATCGCAAGGGCATCAATATCGGCGAAGGCGCCGCACTGTTCCTGATGACCCGCGAGCCCGGCGCCGTGGCGCTGCTGGGCGCTGGCGCCAGCTCCGACGCCCACCATATTTCCGCGCCTGAGCCGCAAGGCCGGGGCGCCCGTGAGGCCATGCGCAAGGCACTGGCCGAGGCGAAACTCGACGCCACGCAGATCGCCTACCTGAACCTGCACGGCACCGCGACCACCCACAACGACGCCATGGAAAGCCTCGCCGTCAGCGCCGAATTTCCCCACGGAGTGCCGTGCTCCTCGACCAAACCGCTCTCCGGGCATACCCTCGGCGCCGCCGGCGCGCTGGAAGCGGCGTTCTGCTGGCTGCTGCTGGGCGAGCACAACCCGGACAAGCGCCTGCCGCCGCAGCGCTGGGACGGCGTGACCGACCCGCTGCTGCCGGCACTGCAACTGGTAGGCGAAGACGCGCCGCGACTGCCGTCCACTGGCCCGCTCTACCTGATGAGCAATTCGTTCGCCTTCGGCGGCAACAACATCAGCCTGATCCTGGGCGAGATGAGCAATGAGTCTGGAGTGACCCGATGATCGACTGGCCGATCGCCTCCCTGCTGCCCCATGCGGGCGACATGATCCTCATCGACGAAGTGCTCGACTTCGGCGACGAGGACATCCGCACGCGCCTGACGGTGCGCCCGGGCGGGCTGTTCAACGAGGCCGACGGCAGCCTGCCGGCCTGGGTCGGCGTGGAGCTGATGGCGCAAAGCGTCGCCGCCTATGCCGGCTGCCAGGCGCGCTCGCGCGCAGAGCCGGCGGAGCTGGGCTTCCTCCTCGGCACCCGCCAGTACCAGTGCAACGTAGCGAGCTTCCCCGCCGGGGCCGACATCACCATCCATGCCATCCGCACCCTGCAGGACGACAATGGCATGGGCGTCTTCGAATGCCATCTGGAAGGGCCGGGCATCCAGGCGCTCGCGCGCCTGACCGTGTTCCGCCCGCCGGAAGTGGCAAGCTATCTACAAGAACCCGCTCCCGAGGCTCCAGAACAGAGAGCCGGGAGCCGAAAGAGCCAAGCGCATGACTGACTCCATCCTCGTAACCGGCTCCAGCCGTGGCATCGGCCGCGCCATCGCCCTGCGACTGGCCCAGGCCGGCTTTGATATCGTGCTGCACTGCCGCAGCGGCCGCGCCGAAGCCGAGGCCGTGCAGAGCGAAATCCAGGCCCTGGGCCGCAGCGCTCGCGTGCTGCAATTCGACGTGGCCGACCGCGAAGCCGCGCGCACCCTCCTCGAAGCCGACGTGGAAACCCACGGCGCCTATTACGGCGTGGTGTGCAACGCCGGCCTGACCCGCGACGGCGCCTTCCCGGCGCTGACCGAGGAGGACTGGGACCAGGTGCTGCGCACCAACCTCGACGGTTTCTACAACGTCCTGCACCCGGTGATCATGCCGATGATCCGCCGCCGCCAGCCGGGGCGCATCGTCTGCATCACCTCGGTCTCCGGGCTGATCGGCAACCGCGGCCAGGTCAACTACAGCGCCTCGAAAGCCGGCGTGATCGGCGCCGCCAAGGCGCTGGCGATCGAACTGGGCAAACGCAGGATCACCGTGAACTGCGTGGCGCCGGGATTGATCGACACCGCCATGCTGGATGAGCAGGTGCCGGTGGAGGAAATCCTCAAGATGATCCCCGCCCAGCGCATGGGCACCCCGGAAGAAGTCGCCGGCGCGGTGAATTTCCTGATGTCGGCCGAGGCCGGCTACATCACCCGTCAGGTGCTGGCGGTCAACGGAGGGTTGTGCTGATGAAGCGTGTGGTCATCACCGGCATGTCCGGCATCACATCCCTGGGTTCGGACTGGGCGAGCATCGCGGCCAACTTCAGCGCCAACCGGAGCGGCATCCGCCGCATGGACGAGTGGGATCGCTTCACCGAGCTGAACACCCGCCTGGCCGGCCCGGTGCTGGATTTCACCGTGCCCAAGCACTGGACCCGCAAGCAGCTGCGCAGCATGGGTCGCGTCTCGCGTCTGTCGGTGGGCGCCGCCGAGCGCGCGCTGGCTGACGCCGGCCTACTCGACGATGACTCCATCCGCGACGGTCGCATGGGCGTGGCCTGCGGCTCATCCACCGGTAGTACCGACGAGATCAAGGCGTTCGGCAACATGCTGCTGAACTCGGTGGCCGACGGCCTCAATGCCAACTCCTACGTACGCATGATGCCGCACACCACGGCGGCGAATATCAGCATCTTCTTCGGCCTCAAGGGCCGGGTGATCCCCACGTCCAGCGCCTGCACCAGCGGCAGCCAGGGCATCGGCTACGCCTACGAGGCGATCCGCTTCGGCCGCCTGCCGCTGATGCTCGCCGGCGGTGCCGAGGAGCTCTGCCCAACCGAAGCCATGGTGTTCGATGCGCTCTACGCCACCAGCCTGAAGAACGACGCCCCGCACAGCACACCGCGTCCTTATGACAGCAGCCGCGATGGCCTGGTGATCGGTGAGGGCGCCGGCATGCTGGTACTCGAGGAGCTGGAGCACGCCCTGGCCCGCGGCGCGCACATCCATGCCGAGATCGTCGGCTTCGGCAGCAACGCCGATGGCCAGCACACCACCCGCCCGGAGCAGACGACCATGCGCCGCGCGATGGAGCTGGCGCTGGAAGACGCCAACCTGCACGCCGATGCCATCGGCTATGTGAACGGCCACGGCACCGCCACCGAGCAGGGCGACATCGCCGAGACCCTGGCCACCAGCGAACTGTTCGGAAAGCGCATGCCGATCAGCTCGCAGAAGAGTTTCCTGGGCCACACTCTGGGAGCGTGCGGCGCGCTGGAGTCGTGGTTCAGCATCGAGATGATGAACAGCGACCGCTACATGCACACCCTGAACCTGGACGAGATCGACCCGCGCTGCGGCGACCTCGATTACCTGCGGGGCGAGCCACGCGCGATGAGCCACGAGTACGTGATGAACAACAACTTCGCCTTCGGCGGGATCAACACGTCGCTGATCTTCCGCCGCTGGCGCTGAGGCATTTTCACCACCCAAGCGCAACGATACTGCCTAACGACACTGCAAGGAGAGCAACCCATGTCCCGACTGATCCGAAGCCTGCTGCTGTGCGTGGCCACCGCGATGGCCGTCGGCTGCACCACCAAGGCGGTCGAGAACATCGACCAGTCGCTGCCGCCCGATAGCAACCGCACATCCGTGCAGGTACAGGCGGCCATCCGCGACGCACTGGAAGAACAGAAGTGGGAGGTACAGCAGGATTCAGGCAACGTCATCTACGCCGCGATCACAGTACGCGAACGCCACCATGCAGAGATCAGCATTCCCTACAGCAGCCAGCAGTACTCCATCAAGCTGCGCAGCAGCCGCGGCCTGGACGAGAAGGACGGGCAGATCCACCGCAACTACAACAAGTGGGTCGCGATTCTCAACAACAAGATCCTGCAGAACCTGCACCTCGCCCCGCCGAGCAACTGATCCCACTCATCGACAAGGAGTCGATTCATGCAACGCAAGACCATCGGGCTGCTCGCCCTCGCGCTCTGCGCATCCATTCCAGGCGTCAGCCAGGCTCGTGACACCACCCTGCACCTGCCCTTCGACGACGTCGTCGCCGAGGCGGTGAAGACCGGCAAGCTCGATGGCAGCGTGAAGTTCTACCTGGCGGGCAACCCGGCGGGCGCCAAGCTGAATGTGATCCAGTCCGGCGCCATCACCAACAAGAAGACCAACGCCTTCAACAAGAGTGACGAGGAAGCTTGCCGCTGGGCACTGCAATCGGCGCTGATCACCCTGCAGGATTCGGCGAAGAAGGCGGGCGCCACCGCCGTGACCAACATCGTCAGCTACTACAAGCGCAACGAGTACAAGGACGCCCAGCAGTTCGAGTGCCACGCCGGTGCCGTCATCGCAGGGGTCGCGCTGAAGGCGGACTACGCCAAGTAAGCCGCCACCCCGCAGCACTATCCGCCGTGCCTGCCTTTGGGTATCGGCGGATAAAGCGTTCCGCTTTATGCGCCCTACTCGACCGGGCGCCGTATTACGCCGGGACTTCCTGACCGGAGGGCGCATAACGCCTCAGGCGCTATCCGCCAGGGAGACAGAGGCGCTTCGTCAGGCCTGGACTTCCTGGGTCACCAGGTCGAAGAACGACTGCGCCAGGCGTGACGTCTCGTTGCGCCGCCGAACCAGCCACACCGAACTGGTCGCGCCCGGATCGCTCAGGGTGCGATAGACCACGCCATCCACCCGCGTCCGGCGGAACGACGCCGGCAGCATCGACACCCCCAGCCCCGCCGCCACCAGACCGATAATGGTCATTGCCTCGCCCGCCTCCTGGGCGATGCGCGGGCTGAAGCCAGCCTGCCGCGACAGCGCCATCAACTGGCTGTAGAGGCCCGTGCCGTAACTACGCGGGAAGAACACGAAAGGCTCGTCCGCCAGCGCGGCGAACTCCAGGCCCTCCTGGCTGGCCTGTGCCAGCGGATGATCGGCGCGCAGCACGGCCACCAGCGGCTCACTGAACAGCTCCACGGCTTCCAGGGTTTCCGGCAGCGGGATCGGCCGGATCAGGCCGACCTGCACGCGCTCTTCCAACAGCGCCTGCACCGCCTGCCCGCTGCTCAGCTCCTGCAGGTCCAGGTGCACATCCGGGTAGGCTTGGCGGAAGGCCAGAATGGCGCGTGGGATGCTGGAGGTGAAGGGCGCGGAGGCGGTGAAGCCGACCTTCAGCTCGCCGATCTCGCCCTGATGCGCGCGCCGTGCCAGCAGCACGGCGCGGTCCACCTGCTGCAGCACCTGGCGCGCCTCCTCGAGGAACAGCTTGCCGGCCTCGGTCAGCGCTACCCGACGGTTGGTGCGCTCCAGCAGGCGCGCGCCGATCTCCTCCTCCAGCGCCTGGATCTGCTGGCTCAGCGGCGGCTGGGAAATACCCAACTGTTCGGCAGCGCGGCCGAAATGCAGCTCTTCCGCCACGGCGATGAAATAACGCAGGTGTCGCAGTTCCATGTTTCCCCCTGCTGGAGCGCTGGTGTTCCGGGTTGGGTAGGAGCGGACTTTGTCCGCGATAGGCTGAGCCCCGTGCCGTGCGGTTCGCGAGCAAGCTCGCTCCTACGACGAGCGTTCAGGGCCCACTTGTAGGAGCGAGCTTGCTCGCGAACCAGGCATAGAACCGACGTCACCGCCAATCGATTCGAAAAACGAATCAAACGGGTCGATTAATATATTGGAAATAATAAAGCGCGCTCCTTATCCTTTCCACACAAGCCCAATAACGACTACCAACCTGCTCCCTGCCTGGCCGCGCGGGCCCTTGCCGCCATTCCAGGCCCTCCTGCTTTTACCAACCTGAGGTGTGTCGTGAGTCAACCTGCCCTGCGGGCTTTGCGGGAAGAACATTCCATGGCGGCCGGGCCGTCCGTCGTAAACGAGCCGTCCGCCGCCAATGATCCGGCGGAGGCGCTGCCTGATCTGCGCGAGAGCGCGCGCGAAGCCAACGGCGACGTGATGCGCGTCGTCGAAGAAATCGAAACCTACATCGAGAAAGGCACCCCGGAATTCATGCGCACCTCGCTTGCGCTGTTCTCCGGCGGCTTCGCCACCTTCGCGCTGCTCTACTGCGTACAGCCGATGATGCCGGTGCTGTCCCAGGCCTTCAGCCTCACCGCCGCGCAGAGCAGCCTGGTGCTGTCGATCTCCACCATCACCATGGCGTTCGGCCTGCTGGTCACCGGGCCGATCTCCGACGCCATCGGGCGCAAGTCGATCATGGTCGCCTCGCTGGTCCTCGCCGCCCTGTTCACCATCGGCAGCTCGCTGATGCCGACCTGGCACGGCGTGCTGGCCATGCGCGCGCTGCTCGGCCTGTCACTCAGTGGCCTGGCGGCGGTGGGCATGACCTACCTCTCCGAGGAAATCCACCCACAGCACATCGGGCTGTCCATGGGGCTGTACATCGGCGGCAACGCCATCGGCGGCATGAGTGGCCGGCTGATCAGCGGCGTGCTGGTGGACTACGTGAACTGGCACGTCGCGCTGGCCACCCTGGGCGTGCTGGCCCTGGCTGCGGCGCTGCTGTTCTGGCGCATCCTTCCCGAATCGAAGAACTTCCGCCCGGCGCCGCTCAAGCCGCGCAGGCTCATCGAGGGCTTCACCGGGCACTTCCGCGATGCCGGCCTGCCCTGGCTGTTCCTCGAGGCATTCCTGCTGATGGGTGCCTTCGTCACCCTGTTCAACTACATCGGCTACCGCCTGCTGGCAGAGCCCTATCACCTGAGCCAGGCCATCGTCGGCGTGCTTTCGCTGGTCTACCTGTCGGGCATCTACAGCTCGGCATGGGTTGGCTCGCTGGCCGACAAGCTGGGCCGACGCAAGGTGCTCTGGGCGATGATCGCGATGATGCTCGGCGGCGTACTGATCACCCTGTTCGAACCATTGCCGGTCGTGCTGATCGGCCTGCTGGTGTTCACCTTCGGCTTCTTCGGCGCGCACTCGGTAGCCAGCAGCTGGATCGGCCGTCGTGCCCTGAAAGCCAAGGGCCAGGCATCGTCGCTGTACTTGTTCAGCTACTACGTCGGCTCCAGCGTCGCCGGTACCGCTGGCGGTTTGTTCTGGCACCAGTACGGCTGGAACGGTGTGGGCCTGTTCATCGCCGGCCTGCTGGGCATCGGTCTGCTGGTGGCCCTGCACCTGGCGCGCCTGCCGGTGTTACCGCGCGACCTACCTGCGCTCAACAAGGCTGGGTAGTTTCTACACACAAAACTCTTTGCATGCCTAAAAACGACATGGAACGGTCGTACAAAGACATTAATCTCAGATCCGACAACGCCTGCTCGGCGGGCGTTGTGAGTTAAATTCCCAACCTACGACTTAAGTCGTAACAAGATGTGGCGCGATCCTTGCGTTCATAATGTCGAACGACTTGTTGGAATCCTGAAACGGACCTCGACTCCCGCAGTACGCAATTCCCTCCGTAGTTGTAGGTAAAGCATGAGCAGTACCCCATCTTCCGGGCTCTCCCAGGGCCTGCAAAATCGTCACGTCACGATGCTTTCGATCGCCGGTGCCATTGGTGCGGGCCTGTTCGTCGGCTCCGGCCATGCCATTGCCGAAGCCGGTCCGGCCGTCATGGTTTCCTATCTGATCGCCGGCCTGCTGGTGGTCCTGGTAATGCGCATGCTGGCCGAAATGGCCGTCGCGCAGCCGGACAGCGGCTCCTTCTCCACCTACGCCGACCGCGCCATCGGTCACTGGGCCGGTTTCACCATCGGCTGGCTGTACTGGTGGTTCTGGGTCCTGGTGATCCCGCTGGAAGCCAACGCCGCCGCAGCCATCATCCACGCCTGGTTCCCCGGCGCGCCGATCTGGATGCTGGCCTTCGTGATCACCTCCGCGCTGACCGTGACCAACCTGTTCAGCGTGAAGAACTACGGTGAGTTCGAGTTCTGGCTGGCGCTGATCAAGGTCGTCTCGATCATCGCCTTCCTGGTGCTGGGCTGCGCAGCCATCTTCGGTTTCTCGCCCAACAGCGAAGTCTCCGGCATCGGCCACCTGACCAGCGAAGGCTTCCTGCCCAAAGGCTGGGGCGCCGTGCTCGCAGCGCTGCTGACCACCATGTTCTCCTTCATGGGCTCGGAAATCGTCACCATCGCCGCCACCGAGTCCAAGGACCCGGAGCAGCAGATCACCCGCGCCACCAATTCGGTGATCTGGCGTATCGCGCTGTTCTACCTGCTGTCGATCCTGATCGTGGTCTGCCTGGTGCCGTGGAACGACCCGCGCCTGGTGAGCATGGGCTCCTACCAGACCGTGCTGGAACACCTGCACATCCCGTACGCCAAGCTGATCGTCGACATCATCGTCCTCGTCTCGGTGACCAGCTGCCTGAACTCGGCGCTCTACACCGCCTCGCGCATGATGTACTCGCTGAGCAAGCGCGGTGACGCACCGAAGATCGCCCAGGTGACCAGCGCCAGCCGCACCCCGGTCTACGCCGTGCTGCTGTCCACCGCCATGGCTTTCCTGTGCACCTTCGCCAACTACCTGGCCCCGGCCGAAGTGTTCAACTTCCTGCTGGCCAGTTCCGGCGCCATCGCCCTGCTGGTGTACCTGGTGATCGCCATGTCGCAGCTGCGCATGCGCAAGAAGCTGCTCGCCCAGGGCCACCAGCTGAAGCTGAAGATGTGGCTGTTCCCCTGGCTGACCTGGGCGGTGATCCTCTTCATCGTCGGCGCCCTGGTGATCATGCTGATCCGCCCGGATCACCGCATGGAAGTGGTCGCTACCACCCTGCTGACCGTCGTGGTGGTCTGCTCCGGCCTGCTGGTGTCGAACCGCCGCAACAAGGCCCAGCGCGCCGCCGGCCTGGTGGGCGATGCCGCGTGAGGCACTCTGATGGGGCCTGAGGCTCCATGAGGGAACGAAAAGCCCCGCTGCAGAGCGGGGCTTTTTCATTGTGTCGTGAAATATCCTGCCGTCAGGCCGATCGCGAGCAAGCTCGCTCCTACAGGTAGCCGGTAAGTACGGCGCACTCTGCGTAGGAGCGAGCTTGCTCGCGAACCCGCTTGACCACAGAACCTACCGGCGATTCACGCAAACCGAGACCCGAAAAAGAAAA
Source organism: Pseudomonas sp. PVC-3-1 (assembly GCF_057444315.1). Taxonomy (NCBI): domain Bacteria; kingdom Pseudomonadati; phylum Pseudomonadota; class Gammaproteobacteria; order Pseudomonadales; family Pseudomonadaceae; genus Pseudomonas; species Pseudomonas sp. PVC-3-1. The sequence goes on along the minus strand of NZ_CM172023.1, from coordinate 1,596,842 downwards.
AGCCCCGCAGATGCGGGGCTTTTTCGGTTCAGCGCCAGGCTCAGTGATACTGCGCCGACAGCTCGTGCACCGCCTCGAAGAAGGCGCCGGCATGGGCCGGGTCGACTTCCGGGGTGACGCCGTGACCGAGGTTGAACACGTGGCCATTGCCGTTACCGAAGGCGCCGAGGATGCGCGCGACTTCGGCGCGGATGGCGTCCGGCTTGGCGTAGAGCACCGCCGGGTCCATGTTGCCCTGCAGGGCTACCTTGTCGCCGACGCGGGCGCGCGCGCTGCCGATATCGCAGGTCCAGTCCAGACCCAGGGCTTCGGCACCGGAGTTGGCCATGGATTCCAGCCACAGGCCGCCACCCTTGGTGAAGAGGATCACTGGTACGCGGCGACCTTCGTGCTCGCGGATCAGGCCGTCGACAATCTTCTGCATGTAGGCCAGGGAGAACTCCTGGTAAGCCGCCGCCGACAGCGCGCCGCCCCAGGAATCGAAGATCTGCACCGCCTGGGCGCCAGCGAGGATCTGGCCGTTCAGGTAGCTGGTGACCGACTGCGCCAGCTTGTCCAGCAGGGCGTGCAGGGCCTGCGGGTTGTCGTAGAGCATCGCCTTGGTCTTGCGGAAGTCACGGCTGGAGCCGCCTTCGACCATGTAGGTGGCCAGGGTCCAGGGGCTGCCGGAGAAGCCGATCAGCGGGACGCGGCCATTCAGCTCGCGGCGGATGGTGCGCACAGCGTCCATCACGTAGCCCAGGTCCTTCTCCGGATCGGGGATCGGCAGAGCGTCGATGTCAGCCCGGGTGGTCACGACCTTCTTGAAACGCGGGCCTTCGCCGGTTTCGAAGTACAGGCCCTGGCCCATGGCGTCGGGGATGGTGAGGATGTCGGAGAAGAGGATCGCCGCGTCCAGCTGCGGGTAACGGTCCAGCGGCTGCAGGGTCACTTCGCAGGCCATCTGCGGGTTCATGCACAGGCTCATGAAGTCACCGGCCTTGGCGCGGGTGGCGCGGTACTCCGGCAGGTAGCGGCCGGCCTGGCGCATCATCCAGACGGGGGTGACATCGACGGGCTGCTTGAGCAGGGCGCGGAGGAAGCGATCGTTCTTCAAGGCAGTCATAACGGCATCCGGCAAAAAAGTGCGGGTATTTTCGCAAAGCCCAATAGAAAAGGCACGGCGGGTGCCGTGCCTTTTGTCCATCGCGGCATTCTGCCGCAGTGGTTTTTGATCTTCGTAGGAGCGAGCTTGCTCGCGAACCCGGGCCCCGCAACGGGGATTGTTCGCGAGCAAGAACTAGGCGTCCCCCTCGCTCCTACAAGGTCCCGATCAGACGCCGAGGTAGTCCAGGATGCCTTCGGCGGCCGTGCGGCCTTCGAAGATCGCCGTCACCACCAGGTCAGAACCGCGGACCATGTCGCCACCGGCGAAGATCTTCGGGTTGCTGGTCTGGTGCTTGAACTGCGAAGCAGCCGGAGCGATGACGCGACCCTGGCTGTCGATCTCCACCTGGTGCTGGTCGAACCACGGCGCCGGGCTCGGGCGGAAGCCGAAGGCGATCAGCACGGCTTCAGCCGGGATGATCTCCTCGGAGCCCGGAATCGGCTCGGGGCTGCGACGGCCACGGGCGTCCGGCTCGCCGAGACGGGTCTCGACCACCTTCACGCCTTCCACCTTGTCCTCGCCGACGATGGCGATGGGCTGGCGGTTGAAGAGGAACTTCACGCCCTCTTCCTTGGCGTTCTTCACCTCTTTGCGCGAGCCGGGCATGTTCTCTTCGTCACGACGGTAGGCGCAGGTCACGCCTTTCGCACCCTGGCGGATCGAGGTGCGGTTGCAGTCCATCGCAGTGTCGCCACCGCCCAGTACCACGACACGCTTGCCCTTCATGTCGACGAAGTCTTCCGGCGACTTCTCGAAGCCCAGGTTGCGGTTCACGTTGGCGATCAGGAAGTCCAGCGCGTCGTGCACGCCGGGCAGGTCCTCGCCGGGGAAACCGCCTTTCATGTAGGTGTAGGTGCCCATGCCCATGAACACGGCATCGTACTCATCGAGCAGCTGCTCCATGGTCACGTCCTTGCCGATCTCGGTGTTCAGGCGGAACTCGATGCCCATGCCAGTGAAGACTTCACGACGGCGCGAGAGTACCTGCTTCTCCAGCTTGAACTCGGGGATACCGAAGGTCAGCAGGCCGCCGATTTCCGGGTTCTTGTCGAAGACCACCGGGGCTACACCGTTACGCACCAGCACGTCGGCGCAGCCCAGGCCGGCCGGGCCCGCGCCGATCACGGCGACGCGCTTGCCGGTGGGCTTGACCTTGGACATGTCCGGGCGCCAGCCCATGGCAAAGGCGGTGTCGGTGATGTACTTCTCCACCGAACCGATGGTGACCGCGCCGAAGCCGTCGTTCAGGGTGCAGGCGCCTTCGCACAGGCGATCCTGCGGGCACACGCGGCCGCAGACTTCCGGCAGGGTGTTGGTCTGGTGGGACAGCTCGGCAGCCGCGAGGATGTTGCCTTCGGAGACCAGCTTCAGCCAGTTGGGGATGAAGTTGTGGACCGGGCACTTCCACTCGCAGTAAGGGTTGCCGCAGCCCAGGCAACGGTGGGCCTGATCAGCCGCCTGCTGCGGCTTGAACAGGTCGTAGATTTCCACGAACTCGCGCTTGCGTTGGCGCAGGAGCTTCTTCTTCGGATCCTTGCGCCCGACTTCGATGAACTGGAAGTCGTTATTCAGACGTTCAGACATTTCAAGACCTCATCAAACTTCAGGCGCTTATTGCGGGTTGGCACGGGTGCTGGTCAGGAGAGAGCCCAGGCTTGCCGCCTTGGGTTTCACCAGCCAGAACCGACGCAGGTAGTCGTCCAGGTTTTCCAGGACGTTTGCGCCCCACTCGCTCGCGGTTTCCGCCACGTACTCGACCAGCACCTTGCGCAGGTGGCTGCGCTGGGCTTCCATCGCTTCGCCGCTGATCCGCTGGATTTCCACCAGCTCGTGGTTCACGCGGTCGACGAAGGTGTTGTCCATGTCGAGGACATAAGCGAAGCCACCGGTCATGCCGGAGCCGAAGTTGTAGCCGGTCTTGCCCAGAACGCAGATGAAGCCGCCGGTCATGTATTCGCAGCAGTGGTCACCGGTACCCTCAACCACGGCGTGGGCGCCGGAGTTGCGCACACCGAAGCGCTCGCCCGCGGTGCCGGCAGCGAACAGCTTGCCGCCAGTCGCGCCGTACAGGCAGGTGTTGCCGACGATGGCCGATTCCTGCGACTTGAACGGGCTGCCCTTGGGCGGAGTGACGACCAGCTTGCCGCCAGTCATGCCCTTGCCGACGTAGTCGTTGGCGTCGCCTTCCAGGTACAGGTGCAGGCCGCCGGCGTTCCACACGCCGAAGCTCTGGCCAGCAGTGCCCTTGAAGCGGAAGGTGATCGGCGACTTGGCCATGCCCTGGTTGCCGTGGACCTTGGCGATCTCGCCGGAAATCCGCGCGCCGATGGAACGGTCGCAGTTGCAGATATCCAGCTCGTACTCGCCGCCCTTGGCGCCTTCGATGGCGGAACGGGCCAGCTCGACCATTTTCTCGGCCAGCAGGCCCTGGTCGAACGGCGGGTTCTTCTCGACTTCGCAGAACTGCGGCTTCTCGGCCGGGATCAGGTCGCTGCCCAGCAGCGGCGTGAGGTCGAGGTTGCCCTGCTTGGGCGTCTCGCCTGGCAGGATTTCCAGCAGGTCGGTGCGGCCGATCAGTTCTTCCAGGCTGCGCACGCCGAGCTTGGCCAGCCACTCACGGGTTTCGCTGGCAATGAAGGTGAAGAAGTTCACCACCATGTCCACGGTGCCGATGAAGTGGTCCTTGCGCAGCTTGTCGTTCTGGGTGGCGACGCCGGTGGCGCAGTTGTTCAGGTGGCAGATGCGCAGGTACTTGCAGCCCAGGGCGATCATCGGCGCGGTGCCGAAGCCGAAGCTCTCGGCACCGAGGATGGCCGCCTTGATGACGTCCAGGCCGGTCTTCAGGCCACCGTCGGTCTGCACCCGGACCTTGCCGCGCAGGTCGTTGCCGCGCAGGGTCTGGTGCGCCTCGGCGAGGCCCAGCTCCCACGGCGAACCCGCGTACTTGATGGAGGTGATCGGCGATGCGCCGGTACCGCCGTCATAGCCGGAGATGGTGATCAGGTCGGCATAGGCCTTGGCCACGCCGGCGGCGATGGTGCCGACGCCCGGTTCGGAAACCAGCTTCACCGAGACCAGCGCCTGCGGGTTGACCTGCTTGAGGTCGAAGATCAGTTGGGCGAGGTCTTCGATGGAGTAGATGTCGTGGTGCGGCGGCGGCGAAATCAGCGTCACGCCGGGCACGGCATAGCGCAGGCGGGCGATCAGGCCGTTGACCTTGCCGCCGGGCAGCTGGCCGCCCTCGCCGGGCTTGGCGCCCTGGGCCACCTTGATCTGCAGGACTTCGGCGTTAACCAGGTATTCCGGGGTCACGCCAAAGCGGCCGGTGGCCACCTGCTTGATCTTCGAGCTTTTCAGCGTGCCGTAGCGCGCCGGGTCTTCGCCACCCTCACCGGAGTTGGAGCGGCCACCCAGGCGGTTCATGGCTTCAGCCAGGGCCTCGTGGGCCTCCGGCGACAGTGCGCCGAGCGAGATGCCGGCAGCGTCGAAGCGCTTGAAGATGGACTCCAGCGGCTCGATCTCGTCCAGGCCCAGCGGCTGCTCGGCAGGCTTCACCTTGAGCAGGTCGCGCAGCATGGACACCGGGCGGCTATCCACCAGCGCGGTGTATTCCTTGAACTTGGCGTAGTCGCCCTGCTGCACGGCGGCCTGCAGGGTGTTCACCACGTCCGGGTTATAGGCGTGGTACTCGCCGCCGTAGACGAACTTCAGCAGACCGCCCTGCTGGATCGCCTTGCGGTTGTTCCAGGCTTCATTGGCCAGCAGCTTCTGCTCGTTCTCGATGTCGAGGAAGCGCGCGCCCTGGATGCGACTCGGGGTACCCGGGAAGCACAGGCCGGTGACTTCGTCGGCCAGGCCGATGGCTTCGAACAGCTGGGCGCCACGGTAGGAAGCGATGGTGGAGATGCCCATCTTCGAGAGGATCTTCAGCATCCCCTTGGAGATGCCCTTGCGGTAGTACTTGAAGACCTCGTAGAGGTCACCCAGCACTTCGCCGGTACGGATCAGGTCGGCCAGCACCTCATAGGCGAGGAACGGGTAGACCGCGGACGCACCGAAGCCCACCAGCACCGCGAAATGGTGCGGGTCACGGGCGGTGGCGGTTTCCACCAGGATGTTGGAGTCGCAACGCAGGCCGGTCTGTACCAGGCGATGGTGCACGGCGCCCACGGCCAGGGCCGCGTGCACCGGCAGCTTGCCGGGGGCGATGTGGCGGTCGGACAGCACCAGCAGCACCTTGCCGGCGCGCACGGCTTCCTCGGCCTGGTCGGCGATGTTGCGCACGGCCGCTTCGAGGCCGACGGACTCGTCGTAGTTCAGGTCGATGTGGTGCAGGTCGAAGCCCGGACGCTCCAGGTTCATCAGGGTCCGCCACTTCGCCGGGGAGATCACCGGGGTGGTCAGGATCGCCTGGTTGGCGTGGTGCGGGGACTCTTCGAAGATGTTCTGCTCGATGCCCAGGCAAGTCTCCAGGGACATCACGATCGCCTCGCGCAGCGGGTCGATCGGCGGGTTGGTAACCTGCGCGAAGACCTGCCGGAAGTAGTCGTACGGCGAGCGGATGCGCTTGGACAGCACCGCCATCGGCGTGTCGTCGCCCATCGAGCCGACCGCTTCCTGGCCCTGCTCGGCGAGCGGACGCAGTACCTGGTCACGCTCCTCGAAGGTGACCTGGAACATCTTCATGTATTGCTTGAGCTGATCGCCGTCGTAGCTGGCAACGCCCTGATCATCATCCAGCGTGGCCTGGATGCGCAGCGCGCTCTGGCGCAGCCACTGCTTGTACGGGTGGCGCGACTTCAGGCGATTGTCGATGTCCTCGGTCTGCAGCAGCTGGCCGGTCTCGGTGTCCACCGCAAGGATCTGGCCCGGGCCGACACGACCCTTGGCGATGACGTCCTCGGGCTTGTAGTCCCACACGCCAATTTCCGAGGCGAGGGTGATGTAGCCGTTCTTGGTGGTGACCCAGCGCGACGGGCGCAGGCCGTTGCGGTCGAGCAGGCAGACGGCGTAGCGGCCGTCGGTCAGCACGACGCCGGCGGGGCCGTCCCACGGCTCCATGTGCAGCGAGTTGAATTCATAGAACGCGCGCAGGTCGGCGTCCATGGTCTCGACGTTCTGCCAGGCCGGCGGGATGATCATGCGCAGGCCACGGAACATGTCCATGCCGCCGGTGACCATCAGCTCGAGCATGTTGTCCATGCTGGAGGAGTCCGAACCCACACGGTTGACCAGCGGGCCAAGCTCGTCGAGGTCCGGCATCCATTCGTTGGCAAACTTGGCGCGACGGGCCTGGGCCCAGTTGCGGTTGCCGGTGATGGTGTTGATCTCGCCGTTGTGCGCCAGCAGGCGGAACGGCTGGGCCAGCGGCCATTTCGGCAGGGTGTTGGTCGAGAAGCGCTGGTGGAAGACGCAGATGGCGGTCTTCAGGCGCTCGTCGGAAAGGTCCGGATAGAAGGCGGCGAGGTCCGCCGGCATCATCAGGCCCTTATAGATGATGGTCTTGTGCGAGAAGCTGCAGATGTAGTGATCGGCGTCCTCGGCGTTGGCCACGGAGGAGCGGCGACGGGAGCTGAACAGCTTGACCGCGAACTCCTGGTCGGACAGGCCCTCACCACCGATGAATACCTGCTCGATCTGCGGCAGGCGCTCCAGTGCCAGGCGACCCAGGACGCTGGTGTCGATCGGCACCTTGCGCCAGCCGACCAGCGAAAGGCCGGCGCGCTCGATCTCGCGATTCATGTTCGCGCGGGCGGCTTCGGCTTTTACCGGGTCCTGGTTGAAGAAGACCATGCCCACGGCATATTGGCCGGGCAGTTCGGTCGCGAAGGATTCCTTGGCCACGGCGCGCAGGAACTGGTCGGGCTTCTGGATCAGCAACCCACAGCCGTCCCCGGTTTTCCCGTCCGCGTTGATCCCACCTCGGTGGGTCATGCAGGTCAGTGCTTCGATGGCGGTTTGCAGAAGTTCGTGGCTTGCCTCGCCCGTCATATGGGCGATCAGACCGAATCCGCAGTTATCCTTGAACGTCTCAGGATGGTACAGACCTGCTTTCATAGGGAACTCTCACCGGCAAAACTTTTATAAATTCCAGGGTCTGCTGACGTTTCGCCATCGCCCTGTTTCGCCGTGCAGGCTCGTTTCCCGCGCACCCTAAAGGCTCGGGCCGCATCTATCGTGCAGCGCCGTTGCAGCCCCTGGTTCACCTGGAATGACCGTTCCGCGCGAGGTGCCACGTCTTACCCAACGTAGCGGCGGTTCCGGCCCTGGCCATGACGAAACGTCAGCAGACCCTCTTCAAGCACTTCGCCTGTCTACTCGCTCAAGCGGCAAGTTTCCGATAGGCAAAGGGAGGTCATTGTACACACGGGGAAAGCGACGTCACTGAATTTTTTTGACGCACTGCCGACACCCGATGTCGCATTTTTATAAGAATGCGGCAAAAGAAACAACCCAATAAAAAAGCCGAGCCCCAGGAAATGGGGCTCGGCTTTTTCAGTATTGCGACAGTGCGACCTTTCAGCGCGCCCCGGCGATGTCCTGCTGGATGCTGGAGAACGGACGAGCCCAGGGCTTGGAAGCCTGGATCTTCGCCGGCAGCTTCTTGATCGCCGCCTGCGCGGAAGCGCGGTCGGCGAAGCTGCCGTAGGTCACGACGTAGAACGGCTTGCCCTGCAGGTTCTTGCGGAAGTAGCGGTAGTCGCCGCCGCCCTGCTGGCTGATGAAGGCCTTGGCACTGGCTTCAGAGCCGGTGCCCAGCACCTGCACGGAGTAGCGCGAACCGGCCTGGGACTGGTACCAGCTGCTGCCACCGGCGCTACCGGTCGACGCCGCAGGCTTGCTCGCGGCAGTGGCTGGCTTGGCGCTGGCAACGGTGGTCGCAGGCTTGGCCGCTGCCGGTTTGGCAGCCTGAACAGGCTTGGCCGGCGCCGTGGCGGCGGGCTTGACCGGCTCCGGACGTGGAGTGGGCGTCGGGGCCGGAGCCGGCTGGACGGCCGCCTGCTGCTGGACGGGAGCCGCCGGCACCGGGTTCAGCGGTTTCGGGCCGTTGTTGGCCAGCGGAGTCACCGGCGGTGCAGTGGTCGTCACGGTCGGCGGAATGGCCGCGGACGGCATGCCGCCTTCATCGCTATCTTCCTGACCGCCGGCCTGGGCCATCGGCTCGCGAATCACCGGCTGGCTTTCGCCCACCAGCGGCAGCGGCAGCGGCTGGTTGGAGCCCGCGAATTCCACCGACGGGCCATTACCCTGCGCATCCGGCTGCGGCTGGGCGTTCGGCTGCGGAGCAGCGCCGCCCAGTGGCAGTTGCGAGGAAGTCTGCGCGGCAGTGTTGCTCGCGGTATCCGGCTTGGTGGTCTTGCCCTGCATGAACCAGGCAGCGATGACGCCGATGGCAACCACGCCGAGGATCGCCAGGTGCTTCTTCGGCAGTTTGAAGCCAGCACCGGCCGTTTTTCGCTCGCCACTGCGGTCGGCCAGCATCGCCTCGATCATGGCATCGCGGGCTGTCTGGTTGATGGTGCCGGGCCAGCCACCGGATTGTTCGTGGATGTCGGCCAGCAGGTCGGCGGAGATCAGCTCGATGCCCTGCCCAGCGCCCTCGAGGCGCTGCGCCAGGTACTCGCGGGTCTCTTCCTCGCTGTATGGCTGCAGTTCGATGGCATGGAAGCGCTCCTCGCCCTCGGACAGCACTTCGAGGCGCGACAGCAACTCGGGCTCACCGAACAGGAACACGTGCAGGCGCGCTTCTGAGTTGCCGGCGGCCAGCAGCAGGAGGACTTCGAGGGCGTCGTCGCGCAGTTGCTCGGCGTCATCCACCAGCAGGTAGACGTCCTGGCCGGTGATCGCCAACTGGGCGACCTTGGCGAGGATCGCCTCAATGCTGGTCTGAGTAATGCCCAGGCCTTGCGCAAGCTGACGCAGCAGAGTGGCTTCGTCGGTCACCGAGCGACCGGAAATCACCACGCTGGAAACGGCGTCCTTGTTGGTGCTGGCCACCAGGGCCTGGCGCAGCAACGTCTTGCCGCTGCCCAGCGGGCCGGTTACGGCCAGCAGCAGATGGCTGTAGCGCGCCAGGTGGTGCAGCTGCCCCAGAACGGGCTTGCGCTGCGCCGGGAAGAACTTGAAGCCAGGAACCCGCGGTGCGAACGGATCGTGGCTGAACTGGTAGTGGGCCAGGAAGGCCTCATCGGCATGCAAGCTGGACATGGGACCTCAGTGTTCTCCTGCCTGACCGACCAGTGCCTGGTAGTCAGCGCGCAGTGTTTCTTCCAGAATCTCACGGGGGAATTCGGCGGTCACGACCGCGCCCCCCAGCCCTTGGAGTAATACCAGACGCAAACGGCCATCGAGCACTTTCTTGTCGACAGCCATGTGCTCGAGAAAATGCTCGGCGTTCATTTCGTGCGGCGGGACCACCGGTAGCTTCGCCGCGGCCAGCAGACGGATGCCGCGATCGAGTTCGGCCTTTGTCAGCCATCCCAGCCGATGCGACATCTCAAGTGCCATCACGGTTCCCGCACCCACGGCCTCACCGTGCAGCCAGACGCCATAACCCATGTGGGTCTCGATGGCATGGCCGAAGGTATGGCCCAGGTTGAGCGTGGCGCGCACGCCGGTTTCCTTCTCGTCGGCGCCGACCACACGGGCCTTGGCCGCGCAGGAGCGCTCGATGGCTTCGGTCAGTGCTGTCGATTCCAGCGCGAGCAGGTCACCCATGTGCGCTTCCAGCCAGGTGAGGAAAGGCTCGTCGCAAATGAAGCCGTACTTGATGACTTCCGCCAGCCCCGCCGACAGCTCGCGAGGCGGCAGGGTTTTCAGGGTGGCGGTATCGATGACCACAGCCTGGGGCTGGTAGAAGGCCCCGACCATGTTCTTGCCCAGCGGATGGTTGATGCCGGTCTTGCCGCCGACCGAGGAATCCACCTGGGACAACAGCGTGGTCGGCACCTGGATGAAGTCGACGCCGCGCTGATAGCACGCCGCGGCGAAGCCGGTCATGTCGCCGATGACGCCGCCACCGAGAGCGATCAGGGTGGTCTTGCGGTCATGGCGCGCAGTCAGCAGGCCATCGAAGATCAGTTGCAGGGTTTCCCACTGCTTGTAGGCCTCGCCGTCGGGGAGCACGACCGTGGTGACCTTGTAGCCGGCCAGGGTCTTCTGCAGTCGATCCAGGTACAGCGGCGCGATGGTTTCGTTGGTGACGATGGCTACCTGGCGACCGCGAATGTGCGGCTCGAAGTAGCGCAGATCATCCAGCAGCCCTTCACCGATATAGATCGGGTAGCTGCGATCGGCCAGATCGACGTTGAGTGTGCGCATGAAACCCCCGGTCAAGAAAGGGGACTAGGATACCGCAGATTGCAGCGCCGTTAATGGCGCTCCAGCTCACGCAGGCGCTCCAGAATCTCCAGAACGACAAGACGCGGAGGCCGCTCGTCGGTTTCGATGATCACGTCGGCAATTTCGCGATAAAGCGGATCGCGCATCTGCATGAGATCACGAAGGATCTGGTCCGGATTGGGCTTCTGCAGCAACGGGCGATTCTTGTCGCGCGCCGTGCGGGATATCTGCTGCTCGACCGAAGCATGCAGGTAAATCACCTTGCCGCCATTCTTGAGGATGAGGCGATTGGCGTCGCGCATGACCGCGCCGCCGCCCGTGGCGATGACCATGCCCCCTTCATCGCACAACTCGGCCAGCATCGCTTGCTCACGCTCACGGAAGCCAGCCTCGCCCTCGACATCGAATATCCAGGGGATGTTGGCTCCGCAGCGCTGCTCGATCTCTTTATCCGAATCTTTGAAGACGAGGTGAAGCTCTTTGGCGAGAAGACGCCCGATGGTGCTTTTACCAGCTCCCATCGGGCCTACCAGAATCAAATTGGACACGACATTGATCAACGGCCGACTGCAATGGCCTGATTATTCATGATCCGCGGGGTAAGGAAAACCAGCAGCTCGTTCTTGCTGTCGGTCACGTAGTCATTCTTGAACAGGCGGCCGATCATCGGCACGTCGCCCAGGAACGGCACCTTAGCCGTCGATTTGGTCTGGGTGTTGGAGAACACACCGCCGATCACGATGGTTTCGCCGTCGTTGACCAGGACTTTCGCGTTCACCTCGTTCTTCTTGATCGGCGGTACGCCGTTCAGGGCGTTGGCGTAGTCCGGCTCATCCTTGTTGACCTTCACTTCCATGATGATGCGGTTGTCCGGAGTGATCTGCGGGGTCACTTCCAGGGACAGTGCCGCTTCCTTGAAGGACACCGAGGTCGCGCCGCTGGAGCTGGCTTCCTGGTAGGGAATCTCCGAACCTTTGAGGATCTTCGCGGTTTCCTTGTCGGAGGTGACAACCTTCGGCTGCGATACCACTTCACCGTTACCGGTTTTCTCCATGGCGTTGAGCTGGAGATCCAGGATGGTGTTGCTGGTGGTGAAGCCGATGCTGATCCCCGAGGTCGGAGTGGTATTCGAAGCGCCCAGGTCAACGAAGGTATTGCCGGTGCTGTTGGTGCCGCCGGACACATCGAAGTTGCCGTGGCCGGACAGCGAACCGCTCCAGTTCACACCCAGCTCCTTGGTGTAATCGACGTTGGCTTCGACGATGCGAGCCTCGATCATTACCTGACGAACCGGGATGTCCAGCTGCGCAACGATGCGGCGCAGTTCGTCCAGGCGATCCTGGGTCTGGTAGGCGATGATGCTGTTGGTGCGATCGTCCACGGTGATCGAACCGCGGTTCTCACCCTGGGCTGCAGCAGCCACGCCGGGTGCTGCCGCGCCGCCAGTGACGGAACTGAACAGCTTGGCGATATCCGCCGCCTTGGCGTAGTTCACCTGGATCAGCTCACGACGGAGGGGAGCCAGTTCGGAAATCTGCTTCTGCGCTTCCAGCTCCTGACGCTCGCGGGCCGCGATCTCGTCGGCCGGTGCGACCAGCAGGACGTTACCGACCTTGCGCTTGTCCAGGCCCTTGGTCTTGAGCACCAGGTCCAGCGCCTGGTCCCACGGCACGTTCTGCAGACGCAGGGTGATGTTGCCCTGAACAGTGTCCGAAGCCACCAGGTTCAGGTCGGTGAAGTCGGCGATCAGTTGCAGCACCGAGCGCACGTCGATGTCCTGGAAGTTCAGCGACAGCTTCTCACCGGTATAGGCGAAGCTGTCCTTCTTGCGCTTCTCGGCATCGTCCTGGGTCAGCGGTTTGATGCTGACGGTCATGCGGTTGTCGGTCTGATAGACGAGGTAGTCGTACAGCCCGGTTGGCTCGATGGTGATGCTGGCCTTGTCGCCGACGGCGGACGCGTTGACGAGCTGCACCGGAGTGGCGAAGTCCTTCACATCCAGGCGAACACGCAGGTTGTCCGGCAGTTGGGTACGCGGGAAGTCCAGGCGGATCTTGCCGCCCTGCTCCTGGATATCGGGACTCACGGTCGGATCGGACAGGTCGATCACGACGTTGCCCTCACCCTGCTCGCCACGCTGGAAGTCGATATTGCGGATGGCCTTGCCAGCCGGCACATAAGGCTTGGGCTGAGCGGGCTTGGCAACCGGCGCCGAGGACGGCGCAGCGGCAGCGTAGGAGCTGGAGGTCGCACCGGCGCCACCAACCACGACGTACAGGTTCGAACCTTCCGCGCGGGTGGTGTAAGGCACCAGGGTACCCAAGTTGACGATGAGGCGAGTACGGTCCTTCGCCTCGACCACGGTCAGGCTGCGGGCATTGCCCACACCCAGCTCGCGGTTCTTGCTGCCCAGCTTGTTCTGCACGCCCGGCAGGTCCAGCGCGATGCGCGCAGGCTGCTCGATGGTATAGCCACGCGGCGCGGCCACCGGCTCGTCGAAGCCCAGCTTGAGCTCCACGCGGTCACCCGGCAGGGCCGCCACGTCGACACTCTGCAGGTTTGCAGCCAGCAGGGTCGGTGCAAATACGGCCGCGAGCACGGAAATGCCCAGGCGGGAAAGCTTTCTATTCATCGTCTGAATCCGTCGTGCAGACTGCTGTTTATTATCCATGTTCATCCCCGCCCTTAGGAGCGTTCCTTGAGAGTCAGGCTGCGCGGACGCTCCAGCCAGCCACCCTCACCATCAGGAACGATTTCAATCACGTCGATCTTGGCTTCGCTGATCGCAACGATCTTGCCGTCGTTGCGCCCAAGGTAGTCACCCACTCGCACCCGGTGCACCCCTCCTGCACCTTTCACGAGAGCGAACACCTGACTGTCCTTGGCCAGGGTGCCGACCATTTCGAAGGTCTCGATGTTGAAGCCTTCGAGGAACTGCTTGACCCGCGTCTCGTCGGGCTTGATGACCTTGTTGCCCTTCTGCTTCACCGCCAGGTCGATCTTCACCGGTGGCTGGAACGGGCTACGCAGGGACGAGGCGCTGTAAGTGAACGCCTCATAGGCCTGGAACTTGGGCAGCGGCTCGATGGTGCCTTTCGGGCGAGCGCGGACCTCATCCATATAGGCCTGCAGGTCGGCAAAATCGCCTCCCGAGCCACAACCGTTCAAGGACAGGAGCAGGAAACTGCAAATGATCAGGCGCCCCCTCATTTCTTCGCTCCCGTCTTCGCTGCAGCCGCCGGGCCAGTAGCCTTCACGCCCTTGTCGTTGTACCGGTAGGTCTTCGCCAGGATGCTCATGCGCAGCTTCGACGTGCTGTCCGCGCTGGCCGGCTTGATGTCGAAATCATGCAGCGTCACGATCCGCGGCAGGCTGGACACGCCACTGACGAAGGTCGCCAGGTCGTGATAACCACCCACGACACTGATCTGGATCGGCAGCTCGATGTAGAACTGCTGCGCCGCTTCCGGCAGCAGCTTGATCTCTTCGAACTCCAGACCACTGCCCAGACCGGTGCGGGTGATGTCTTCGAGCAGACCCGGCACTTCGGTATCGCTCGGCAGCTGACGCAGCAGGGCGCCGAAGGACTCTTCCATCTCCTTCATCTGCACCTTGTAGGCTTCCAGGTTCGCCGCCTGGAAAGCCTTGGCGGAAAACTGCTGCTTGAGGGTCTGCTCTTCCTCGCGATTGCGGTCGAGCTGGTCCTGCAAGTCCTTCAGGTGGAAGTTGTAGCCAAGCGCCAGGACCACAGCCATCAGCAGAATGCAGGCGATGACCTTGACTGCCGCCGGCCAGGAACCAAGGTTGTTCAGGTCAAGATCGTTGATGTCGATCTTGCGCAAGCTCTCCAGAGAACTGGCCAGACTCATTTCTTGGCTCCTTGCGCGGTGCTCTTCTTGTCCTGATCTTCACTGCCGGGCTGGGTCTGCTGAACCGTCAACTGGAAGACATTCGCCTGATCCAGTGCACCCTGGGTGACCGCCTTGACTTCGGTCAGGTTCGGAGAAGTCAGCCACTCCGACGCATCCAGGTTACGCATGAGGTTCGAAACACGGTTGTTGGACTCGGCCGCCCCCGCAATGGCGATGGACTTCCCGGACATTTTCAACTCGGTGAAGAACACGCCATCGGGCAAGGTACGAACCAGTTGGTCGAAGACCCGACCGATGATCGGACGGTTGCCCTGCAGATCCTGAATGATCTTCATCCGCTCCAGCAGTTGCTGGCGGCGAGTCTTCAGCTCGCTGATCTCCTTGATGCGCGCATCGAGTACGGCGATTTCCTTGCGCAGGAAATCGTTACGCGCGCCCTGGTTCTCGATGGCCGAATTGAAGTACTGGTCGCCCAGGAAGATCACGGCACCGGAAGCCAGCAGGACCGCGCCCAGAATCACCAGAAAGCGCTGCTTGCGCTCCTCGCGCAGCTGTTCCCGCCACGGCAATAGGTTGATGCGTGCCATCAGTCGAAACTCCTCATCGCCAGACCGCAGGCAATCATCAGCGCGGGCGCATCACTGGCCAGCGCACCGGCGTTGACCTTGCCGCTGAGCACCATGTCGGCGAACGGGTTGGCCACCAGGGTCGGAGTACCGATCTTCTGCTGGATCAGGCGATCCAGGTCGGGAATGGACGCAGTACCGCCCGCCAGCAGGATGTAGTCCACATCGTTGAACTGGCCGGCCGCGAAGAAGAACTGCAGCGAACGGGAAACCTGTTGAACCACGGCATCCTTGAACGGTTGCAGCACTTCGCTGTCGTAGTCATCCGGAAGACCGCCCTGCTTCTTGGCAAGACCGGCTTCCTCGACCGAGAGGCCATAGCGACGCTGGATTTCCTCGGTCAGCTGACGCCCGCCGAAGAGCTGTTCGCGCGTATAGATAGTGCGGCCATGGTGCAGGACGCTCAGCGTGGTCATGGTGGCGCCGATATCGACCACCGCAACTGTGAGCTCGTCGGCATTGCCGCCCAACTGGTCTCCCAGCAGACTGAAGGCTCGCTCCAGCGCGTAGGCTTCAACGTCGACGACCTTGGCCGTCAGGCCCGCGAGCGCCAGCGCAGCTTCGCGCACCTCGACGTTCTCCTTCCGGCAAGCGGCGAGAAGAACATCGACGCGATCCGCGTTGCGCGCGGACGTGCCCTGCACCTCGAAGTCGATCGCGACCTCTTCGAGGGGATAGGGGATGTACTGGTCGGCCTCGATCTTGAGCTGGTTTTCCAGTTCGTCGTCCGAGAGTCCGCCGTCCATCTCGATGGTTTTAGTGATGACCGCCGAGCCGGCAACCGCGACCGCAGACGTCTTCACTGCGGTCCGCGCCTTGGCGACCACACGTGACAACGCCTGGCCGACACCCTCCAGCTCAGCGATGTTCTTTTCTACCACTGCATTGGGCGGGAGCGGCTCGACAGCATAGGCCTCTACCTTGTAGCGGCCTCCAGAGCGGCTCAATTCGAGAAGTTTGACCGAAGTCGAACTGATGTCTATCCCCAGCAGCGTGTTCGCTTTCTTATTGAAGAGCCCTAGCACGACTGATTTCCTATCAGCATCCGAGACTTACGGACGATTTATGTTTTTCCACATTAGATACCAGACTTGACAGCTTCGCAAATGGCTCGCCAGCAAAAAAACTGCTTATAATGTGATCAGCTTTTCCCTTTTTACCGCGCCATCCGCTTAACTCTTTCTTTTCTCTGGAAATCCAAGACCTTCCGATGCGCCTGCTGAAGTTTCTGTGGTGGACTTGCGTCACCATTATTTGTGGAGTGCTGCTCAGTTTCAGCGGCGCCTATCTGTACCTCAGCCCGAACCTCCCTTCCGTGGAGGCCTTGCGCAACGTGCGGCTGCAGATGCCGCTGCGCGTGTACAGTGCTGATAACAAATTGATAGCAGAGTTTGGCGAGATGCGCCGAACGCCGATTCGATTTGCTGAAATCCCCCCGGATTTCACCCACGCACTGTTATCGGCTGAAGATGACAATTTCGCCAACCATTATGGCGTGGACGTCAAAAGCCTGATGCGTGCTGCCGCGCAATTATTGAAGACCGGACACATCCAGACCGGCGGCAGTACCATCACCATGCAGGTGGCGAAGAACTACTTCCTCACTAACGAGCGCAGTTTCTCGCGCAAGATCAACGAGATATTGCTCGCCCTGCAGATCGAGCGCTCGCTTACCAAGGATGAGATTCTCGAGCTGTACGTCAACAAGATCTACCTGGGCAACCGCGCCTACGGCGTCGAAGCCGCCGCCCAGGTCTATTACGGCAAGTCCATCAAGGACCTGAGCCTGGCGCAGATGGCGATGATCGCCGGCCTGCCCAAGGCGCCGTCGCGCTACAACCCGCTGGCCAACGCCGCACGCAGCCTGGAACGTCGCAACTGGATTCTCGAGCGCATGCTCAAGCTCGGCTTCATCGACCAGCCGCGCTATCAGGCCGCCATCCAGGAACCGGTTGGTGCGTCCTACCACGTCCAGACTCCAGAACTGGCAGCCCCGTACATCGCCGAGATGGCCCGTGCCGAACTGGTCGGCCGCTTCGGTGGCGATGCCTACACCGAGGGCTATCGCGTCTACACCACCGTGCGCAGCGACCTGCAGGAAGACGCCAATGCCGCTCTGCGCGAAGGCCTCCAGGATTACGACCAGCGCCACGGCTACCGTGGCCCCGAGACCCGCCTTCCCGGCAAGACCCGCGACGCCTGGCGCCAGGCCATCGCCCAGCAGCGCCCGCTGGGCGGGCTGGAACCGGCCATTGTCATCCAGGTCGAGAAGAGCGGCGCCATGGTCATGACCCGCGACGGCAAGGAAGAAGCCCTGAGCTGGGACGGCATGAAATGGGCCCGCCCGTACCTCAGCAACAACAGCATGGGTCGCATGCCGAGCCAGCCCAGCGACGTGGTGCAGGCCGGCGATGTGATTCGCGTGCAGCGCAAGGACGACGGTTCGCTGCGCCTGTCCCAGGTGCCGGCCGCGCAAAGCGCCCTGGTATCGCTGAATCCGCAGGACGGCGCGATCATGGCGCTGGTGGGCGGCTTCTCCTTCGAGCAGAGCAACTACAACCGTGCCACTCAGGCCCGTCGCCAGCCCGGCTCCAGCTTCAAACCGTTCATCTACAGCTGCGCACTGGACAATGGCTTCACCGCCGCCTCGCTGATCAACGACGCCCCGGTGGTGTTCTACGACGAGTACCTGGACAAGGTCTGGCGTCCGAAGAATGACACCAATACCTTCCTCGGCCCGATCCCCATGCGCGAGGCGCTCTACAAGTCGCGCAACATGGTGTCGATCCGCATCCTGCAGGCATTGGGCGTTGACCGCGCACGCAACTGCATCAGCAAGTTCGGCCTGAACAAGGACGACCTGCCGCCGAACCTGTCCATGGCCCTGGGCACCGCAACCCTGACGCCGATGGAGATCGCCAGCGCCTGGACCGTCTTCGCCAACGGAGGCTTCAAGGTCTCGCCCTACATCGTGCAGCGAATCGAAAGCCGAGACGGCCAGGTGCTGTACCAGGCCAACCCGCCGAGCATTCCGCAAAACGAAGAACAGGTGCCAGCGCAGCCGCAACCGGCCGCCACCGACGCATTCGGCAACGAGGACCCGAGCCAGGCCAAGACCACCATCGAGCCGGCCGCCGCCGAGCGCGTCATCGATGCGCGTACCGCGTACATCATGACCAGCATGCTGCAGGACGTCATCAAGCGCGGCACTGGCCGTCGCGCACTGGCACTCAAGCGTGACGACCTGGCGGGCAAGACCGGTACCACCAACGAATCGAAGGATGCCTGGTTCTCCGGCTTCAACGCCGACTTCATGACCACCGTCTGGGTGGGCTTCGACCAGCCCGAAAGCCTCGGCCGCGCCGAGTACGGCGGCAACGTCGCCCTGCCGATCTGGATGCGCTTCATGGGCGCAGCACTGAAAGACAAACCGTCGCACTTGCTGCCCGAGCCGCCCGGCCTGGTCAGCTTGCGCATCGACCCGGTCACCGGCCGCGCGGCGCCTCCAGGCACCCCGGGTGCATACTTCGAGCTGTTCAAGAACGAGGACACACCGCCCTCGATCAACGAACTGGCGCCCGGCAGCGCTCCCGGCAGCGGCATGCCGGCGGACGAAGAAGCGCCGATCGATCTGTTCTGATGAAAGGCCCCTCCCGGAGGGGCCTTCTCATTTGCGAGAATCCTTCCCACAAAATCATGGCATTTAGCCAAATCATTGATTAATCTGGGCTTTGCGGCGGCGAACAACCCCAGGCGACCGACCCCATCCGGCGCGTCAGGGGCTTCCCGCAGCAACTTCATCAGGAGTTCCGGATGCCCCGCCCCCTGCTTGGCTGGCTGTTCTGCCTGATCGCCCTTCTGCTCGGCGCGCCCCTGCTGCGCTTGCTTGCACTGCCACGCTCACTCGAGCCAGCACCCGACATCGTCTATCTGGACCAAGTGTTTACCGTGCTGATTGCCAGCGCGGGCCTGGCCGGGTTGTTCATCGCCTTCCTGCTGCGCCTAGCCGGGCGAGTCCTGGTGGCACTGGTACTGCTCGTGCCGGCCATCATCCTTTGCGCGTGGCATCTGACCCACACCCATCTCGGCCCGGTTTCGCCCACGACGGAGCAATACGAGTGGCTGCTGGCGGGCCTGGCGGTCTATGCGCTGATATTGGCGGGTATCCACTGGCTGAACCAAAGCGAGCGCGGTCCGCGCAAGGCACTGCGCTACCTGGGGCTCGCCTTGCTGCTGCCGTGGTGCCTGGGGCTGTTCTACCTCGGACGCCTCTACTACTGAGGTAGGTCGCGCCAGGTCAGGTAGACGCGCAGGTCGAATTCCAACTGGTGATAGCCGGGCAGCATATGCTCGCAGAGCTGGTAGAAGGCCTTGCTGTGGTCGCGTTCTTTCAGATGCGCCAGCTCGTGAACGACGATCATCTGGAGGAATTCGGGGGCGGCATCCTTGAACAACGAGGCGACACGGATTTCCTTCTTCGCCTTGAGCTTGCCGCCCTGTACGCGCGAGATCGCCGTGTTCAGGCCCAGCGCGCGTTGCACCACATCCAGCTTGTTGTCGTAGAGCACCTTGTCGACCGCCGGCGCGGTGCGCATGAACTGCTGCTTGAGGTCCATTGCGTAGCTGTACAGTGCCTTGTCGCTCTGCACATCGTGACGACCGGGATAGCGGCGCTCCAGGTACTCGCCGAGGCGGTCCTGCTCGATGAGCTGACGCACCTGGTCCTGGAGTTGTGGCGGATAGGCTTGGAGATAGCGAAGCGGCTGCATGGGAAACGACTGGCGGAGGAAACGTCCGCCAGTCTACCGCATTCCCCGATCAGGCCAGCGCGCGGGTGCTGTAGGCCTCAGTGCGATAGGGGAAGGCGACTTCGCTACGCCCCTTCAGCGCAGGGTGTGTGGCGATCAGCTCGCGCAGTTGTTGGGAGACGCGCTGCTTCTGCTCCTCGGGCAGTGCCGCGATGAAGCTCACTGACAGGGTCCGCGCGACAATCACCTGCTCCGGCGGGCCTATGTGCTGGTAGCTGAATTCGCGCAGGCGCAGGTCTTCGAAGCGCGAGCCGGCAAAGGCACGGCGCCATTGCCCGGTGTGAAAGCGCGGCGTACTGCCTTCGTAGCGCTCGAGGATGCGTGTCACCTGGGCGACCCAGTCGACCCGTTCGTCGCGCACGTTCCAGACCAGCCCGAGATGGCCGCCCGGCCGCAGCACGCGATGGATTTCCTCCAGCGCCCGCTCGTCAGCGAACCAGTGGAAGGCCTGGGCGCAGGTCAGCGCATCGACGCTTTCCGCCGCCAGAGGCATCGCCTGGGCCGTGCCGCTGAGTACCTTCACCGTGGGCAGCGACGCGCTGAGCTGCTCACGCATCGCCGCCACTGGCTCGATGGCAGTGACCTGCGCACCGGTGCGCAGCAGCAGCGATGTGAACTTGCCGGTGCCTGCACCAAGGTCGACTACCTCTTTGCCGGCACCAATCTCCAACTCCTCGCCGAGCCAGCCCAACAGCTCGTCGGGATAATCCGGTCGGCCGTGGGCGTAGGCCTTCGCTTCGCGGGAGAAACCCTCCTGCGCACTGCCATGTACATCCGTCATCGTGCCTCCAGAGCCTGCCCGGCCCGAGCACCAGCGCTCAGCGGAGCCGGCAGGCCTTGCCTTCGAGATAACTACGGTAGCAGGCCAGCAGACGAGAAGCCTTGATACGGCAGCCCTTCTGCGAGCAATCGCTGGAAAATTCGAAGCGACCGCCGTCCGGATCAGCCAACTGAATCCGGATCGCGGGCCAGTTGTTCCGCGGCACCTTATCCGGGGTCTTGAGCACGCGGTTGTCGTTTACCACCAGAGGCGCGCCAGCATCGGCATAGGCAAAGACAAACAGCAAGGTGCGCGAAGTCTTCAGCGTGCACTCCTGGTGAGTCAGGCAGTTCTGCGCGTCGGCCGGCAAATCCAGCGGCGGCTTGGGCGGCGGACCGGAGGGGGCGACCGGACGCAATGAACAGCCAGCCAGGAGGATCAACAGCAAAGCGGGAAGCAACGCACGAAACATCCGGATGTTTCCTTCTAGCGGATGCGAAAGAGCCCCGCAGGGCGGGGCTCTTCAGGGACGTACCGGGCTCGAGATCAGTTGACCTTCGACACCAGCTCGCCCTTGGCGTAACGCTGGAACATGCCTTCCAGGGAGATCGGCTTGATCTTGGAGGCATGACCGGCGGTGCCGAAGGCTTCATAGCGAGCGATGCAGATATCCCGCATGGCGACGATGGTCTTGGCAAAGAACTTGCGCGGGTCGAACTCGCTCGGCTGCTCGGCCATCATGCGGCGAATGGCACCGGTGGAAGCCAGGCGCAGGTCGGTGTCGATGTTGACCTTGCGCACGCCGTGCTTGATGCCTTCGACGATTTCCTCGACCGGCACGCCGTAGGTTTCCTTGATGTCACCGCCGAACTCGTTGATCACCTTCAGCCACTCTTGCGGCACCGAGGAAGAGCCGTGCATCACCAGGTGGGTGTTGGGGATGCGCTTGTGGATTTCCTTGATGCGCTCAATGGAAAGCACGTCGCCGGTCGGCGGCTTGGTGAACTTGTAGGCGCCGTGGCTGGTGCCGATGGCGATAGCCAGGGCGTCGACCTGGGTCTTCTTCACGAAGTCAGCGGCTTCTTCAGGGTCGGTCAGCAGCTGGCTGTGGTCCAGCACGCCTTCGGCGCCGACGCCGTCTTCCTCGCCGGCCATGCCGGTTTCCAGGGAGCCCAGGCAGCCCAGTTCACCTTCCACGGACACGCCGCAGGCGTGGGCAAAGGCAACGGTCTGCTGGGTGACGCGGACGTTGTACTCGTAGTCGGCCGGGGTCTTGCCGTCTTCCTTCAGCGAGCCGTCCATCATGACGGAGGAGAAGCCCAGCTGGATGGAGCGCTGGCAGACATCAGGGCTGGTGCCGTGGTCCTGGTGCATGCACACCGGGATGTGCGGGAATTCTTCGATGGCCGCGAGGATCAGGTGGCGCAGGAACGGCGCGCCGGCGTATTTGCGGGCACCGGCGGAGGCCTGCACGATCACCGGGGAATCGGTCTTGTCGGCCGCTTCCATGATGGCGCGCATCTGCTCGAGGTTGTTGACGTTGAAGGCCGGAACGCCGTAGCCGAACTCGGCGGCGTGGTCCAGCATTTGGCGCATGCTGATGAGTGCCATGGTTTTCGCTTCTCCAGAAGTCAGGCTCGGTTGCACGAGCCCCTTAACTACATGTTTGGAAGCCTGCCGCAGGGGCAGGCCGTGTTCAAGTCTTCCAGCACAGGCCGGACAATCGGCGCTCAGCGCGCTTTGCAACCGCGGCCGATCAGGTCGTTGCTCTCGACCCAGTAGACCAGGCCCTGGTCGCCTTTGATGCTCAAGCCGATCAGCCCGTCGCTATAGAAAGCGCCGGAGCCGCCGGGTTCCTCTTCCAGGTGATGCACCACGTCGTCCTCACCCAGCTTCAGGTCGACGACCGACTTGCTGGGATCGACGTAGCGCCACTGTACCTCGGCCTTGCTGTCGCAGACCCAGTGGTTCCAGCCACTCCCCGAAGCGGACTGGCCGCCTGTCGACTGACTGGAGCAGCCCGCCACCAGCGAGAGCGCCAGGGCCGGGACGAGATAACGCAGCATTGGGCGACTCTCCTTCGGACGGACGCGCCGCCGGATATCCAATGCGCCAGATTGCCCGTCCCGCCGCAGGAACGCCAGTGTCGCCTACGCTCAGGCGCGGGCGACACTGTCAGATCGTGATCCCGACCACCGGGGTGCTGCCTCAGGGGCAATTCACCGGCTTCTGGTCAGGAGTCGGATCGCCGCTGCTCTGGCTTTCCACACGCTCGCGGTTCTGGTCAGAAGGCACCATGACCGCGGGCGGGCTCATCACTTCACAGGTACTGGGGGAACCACCGCCACCGGCGCATCCCCCCAGAACCAGGCAAAACGACAACAAGGGCGTGACAGCTCGCATGACCTTTCTCCTTGGCATCCGTACAAGGCTTGTGACCCAGGGATGCCGCAGAGGTTTGCTTTACTGTCGCCCGACAGACACCTGGATCAGGCCTTGGCGCGCTGCTCCAGCACTTCCACGGCCGGCAGGACCTTGCCCTCAACGAACTCGAGGAAGGCACCACCACCGGTGGAAATGTAGGAAATCTGCTCGCCGATGCCGTACTTGTCGATGGCGGCCAGGGTGTCACCACCGCCGGCGATGCTGAAGGCCGAGCCTTCGGCGATAGCCTTGGCCAGGGTCTTGGTGCCTTCACCGAACTGGTCGAACTCGAACACACCGACCGGACCGTTCCACAGGATGGTCTTGGAGGTCTTCAGCAGCTCGGCGAACTGGGCGGCGGTTTTCGGGCCGATGTCCAGGATCATGTCGTCGTCAGCCACGTCAGCGATGTCCTTGACGGTGGCGACGGCGGTCTCGGCGAACTCCTTGGCAACCACGACATCCACCGGCAGCGGTACGCTGACCTTGGCGGCGATAGCCTTGGCGGTGTCGACCAGATCAGCCTCGTACAGCGACTTGCCGACCTTGTGGCCCGCCGCGGCGAGAAAGGTGTTGGCGATGCCGCCGCCAACGATCAGTTGGTCGCAGATCAGCGCCAGGCTGTTCAGCACGTCGAGCTTGGTGGACACCTTGGAGCCGGCGACGATGGCAGCCATCGGGCGGGCCGGATTACCCAGGGCCTTGCCCAGGGCGTCCAGCTCGGCGGCCAGCAGCGGGCCGGCCGCAGCGACCTTGGCGAACTTGGCCACGCCGTGGGTGGAACCCTCGGCGCGGTGGGCGGTGCCGAAGGCGTCCATGACGAACACGTCGCACAGGGCGGCGTATTGCTGGGCCAGTTCGTCGGCGTTCTTCTTCTCGCCCTTGTTGAAGCGCACGTTCTCGAACAGCACGACTTCACCGGCCTTCACTTCGACGCCGCCCAGGTAGTCCTTGACCAGCGGCACGGCGCGACCCAGGGCCTTGGACAGGTAGTCGGCAACCGGCTGCAGGCTGTTCTCTTCGGAGAACTCACCTTCGGTCGGGCGGCCCAGGTGCGAGCAGACCATCACCGCCGCGCCCTTCTCCAGGGCCAGCTTGATGGTCGGCAGCGAGGCCAGGATGCGCGCGTCGCTCTTGACCACACCGTCCTTCACCGGAACGTTGAGGTCTTCGCGGATCAGCACGCGCTTACCTTGGAGGTCGAGGTCGGTCATCTTCAACACGGTCATGACAGTCAGTCCTGTTGGGGCTGTTTGATTAACGTTCGGTAGCGGCGACACGCAGGAAGTGTCCTGCGGTGTCGAGCATGCGGTTGGCGAAACCCCACTCGTTGTCGAACCAGGCCAGCACGTTCACCAGGCGGGGGCCGGAAACGCGGGTCTGGCTGCCATCGACGATGGCCGAGTGCGGGTCGTGATTGAAATCGCAGCTGGCGTGGGGCAGCTCGGTGTACGCCAGCAGGCCTTTCAGCGGGCCTTCGGTGGCGGCCTGGCGCAGCACGCGGTTGATCTCCTCGGCGGACGTATTGCGGGAGACCTGCAGTGTGATGTCCAGGGCCGAGACATTTACCGTCGGCACCCGAATGGCTTTGGCCTGGATTCGCCCGGCGAGTTCCGGCAGCAGGCGCTCGATGCCGCGCGCCAGACCAGTGGACACCGGGATCACCGACTGGAAGGCCGAGCGCGTACGGCGCAGGTCTTCGTGGTGGTAGGCGTCGATCACCGGCTGGTCGTTCATCGCCGAGTGAATGGTGGTGATCGAGACGTACTCGATGCCCACCGCCTCGTTCAGCAGTTTGAGCAGCGGCACACTGCAATTGGTGGTGCAGGAGGCGTTGGAAACCAGCATCTCGGCGCCGGAAAGGCCCTGTTGGTTGATGCCGAAGACCACGGTGGCATCGATGTCCGCCTCGCTGGCCATCGGCTGGGAGAACAGCACCCGCGGCGCGCCGGCCGCGAGGAAGCGCTCCCCGTCGGCGCGAGTGTTGTAGACACCGGAGCATTCCAGCACCAGGTCGACGTCCAGGGCGCGCCAGTCGATGGCCTCGGGTTCGGCTTCGCGGAACACCTTCACGCAGTCGCCACCGACATGCAGGCAGCCGTCGGCGACGCTCACCTCGCCGGGGAAGCGGCCGTGGGTGGAGTCGAAGCGGGTCAGGTATTCCAGGCTGGCCAGGTCCGCCAGGTCGTTCAGCGCGACGATGGAGAAATCAGCATTGGCGCCGCGTTCGTGCAGGGCACGGAATACGCAGCGACCGATCCGGCCGTAGCCATTGAGGGCAACTCGGTAAGGGCGCTTGGACATTGTTATCCCTTGGTGATCTTCATAGGAGCGGGCCTGCCCGTGAGTCGAGCGAAGCGGTTCGCGAGCAAGCTCGCTCCTACAATGAAGCCTCGTCAGGCTTCGAGCAGCTCGGCGGCGACTTCCAGCACGTTCTCGACGGTGAAGCCGAAGTGCTCGAACAGCGCCGGAGCCGGGGCCGACTCACCGAAGGTGGTCATGCCGATCACGCGGCCTTCCAGGCCCACGTACTTGTACCAGTAGTCGGCGTGGGCGGCTTCGATGGCGATGCGCGCGCCAACCTGTACCGGCAGCACGGCCTGCTTGTAGCCGGCATCCTGCTGGTCGAAGACGCTGGTGGACGGCATGGAGACCACGCGCACCTTGCGACCTTCGGCGCTGAGCTCGTCGAAGGCCTGGACGGCCAGACCGACTTCGGAGCCGGTGGCGATCAGGATCAGTTCCGGCTCGCCATCGCAGTCCTTCAGCACGTAGGCGCCACGGGCCACGTCGGCCAGTTGGGCGGCGTCGCGCGGCTGGTGCGGCAGGTTCTGGCGGCTGAAGATCAGTGCCGACGGGCCGTCGGCGCGCTCGATGGCGTACTTCCAGGCCACCGCGGATTCCACGGCATCCGCCGGGCGCCAGGTGTCCAGGTTCGGGGTCAGGCGCAGGCTGGCCAGTTGTTCGATCGGCTGGTGGGTCGGGCCGTCTTCGCCCAGACCGATGGAGTCGTGGGTGAACACGTACAGCACGCGCTGCTTCATCAGGGCGGACATGCGCACCGCGTTGCGGGCGTATTCCATGAAGATCAGGAAGGTTGCGCCGTAGGGGATGAAACCGCCGTGCAGGGCCACGCCGTTCATGATGGCGCTCATGCCGAACTCGCGCACACCGTAGAACAGGTAGTTGCCGTTGGCGTCATCGGCGCTCACTCCCTTGCAGCCTTTCCACAGGGTCAGGTTGGAACCGGCGAGGTCGGCGGAGCCGCCGAGCAGTTCCGGCAGCAGCGGGCCGAAGGCGTTCAGGGCATTCTGGCTGGCCTTGCGGCTGGCGATGGTCTCGCCTTTCAGCGCGACGTCGGCGACGTAGGCAGCGGCCTTCTCGGCGAAGTCGGCCGGCAGTTCACCGGCAACACGGCGCTCGAACTCGGCGGCCAGTTCCGGATGCGCGGCCTGGTAGGCGGCGAAGCGCTTGTTCCACTCGGCTTCGCGGGTGGCGCCGTTGTCCTTCGCGCTCCACTCGGCGTAGATGTCCGCCGGGATTTCGAACGGAGCGTGGTTCCAGCCCAGCGCGGCGCGGGTGGCGGCCACTTCGTCGACGCCCAGCGCGGCGCCGTGGCTTTCTTCCTTGCCCTGCTTGTTAGGCGAGCCGAAGCCGATGATGGTCTTGCAGCAGATCAGGGTCGGCGCGTCGCTCTTGCGGGCGGTGTCGATGGCGGTCTTGATCTCGTCGGCGTCATGACCGTCGACGTTGCGGATCACCTGCCAGCCGTACGCTTCGAAACGTTTCGGGGTGTCGTCGGTGAACCAGCCGTGGACTTCGCCATCGATGGAGATGCCGTTGTCGTCGTAGAAGGCGATCAGCTTGTTCAGGCGCAGGGTGCCGGCCAGCGAGGCGACTTCATGGGAGATGCCCTCCATCATGCAGCCGTCGCCCAGGAAGGCGTAGGTGTAGTGGTCGACGATGCTGTGGCCGTCGCGGTTGAACTGCGCAGCCAGCACCTTCTCGGCCAGCGCCATGCCCACGGCGTTGGCAATGCCCTGGCCCAGCGGGCCGGTGGTGGTCTCGACGCCGGCGGTGTAGCCGTACTCCGGGTGGCCCGGGGTGCGCGAGTGCATCTGGCGGAAGTTCTTCAGGTCATCGACAGTGACGTCGTAGCCGGTGAGGTGCAGCAGCGAGTAGATCAGCATCGAGCCGTGGCCGTTGGACAGCACGAAGCGGTCGCGGTCGGCCCACTGCGGGTTGCTCGGGTTGTGCTTGAGGTAGTCGCGCCAGAGGACTTCGGCGATATCCGCCATGCCCATGGGGGCGCCAGGATGGCCGCTGTTGGCTTTCTGCACGGCATCCATGCTCAGTGCGCGGATGGCGTTGGCTCGCTCACGACGGCTGGGCATCGCTGAATCTCCTGCGGGGGCTGCTTCGAAAGATCGAAGGGAATGAAAAAAGGCCGGTATTTTCGCCCAGCCTGGCCCTGCGGGGCAATGACAGATCGGCAGATGCCTGATGCAAGGCACGCGCTTGGGTGGTGCAACTGGTCAAAAACCACTCATCAGCCAATATCAAAACTTTTTGATACAGCTATTGATCGCCCTGAAAGCCGCGACTAGACTGCCCGACCTATGAGTCTGCGCCTGCCCGAAATCCGCCACGACGATTGCGACCAGCTGGCTGCCCTGTGCAAGGCCGGCGGCGATCCGCTGCGGCTGAACGTCCTGCGGGTGCTGGCCAACGATTCGTTCGGCGTGCTGGAGCTGGCGCATATCTTCGGCGTGCGCCAGTCGGGCATGAGTCACCACCTCAAGGTGCTGGCCCAGGCCGGCCTGGTCGCTACGCGCCGCGAAGGCAACGCGATCTTCTATCGCCGCGCCCTGCCCCAGGGCGAAAGCCTGGGTGGCACGCTGCACGGGGCGTTGCTCGAAGAGGTCGACGAGCTGGCGCTGGCCGATGACGTCAGCGCCCGCATCGATGGCGTGCATGCCCAGCGTGCCGCCGTGAGCCGCGACTACTTCGCCCGCAGTGCGGAGAAGTTCCAGGCGACCCAGGACCTGATCGCAGGACTGCCGCAATACCGCGAAAGCGTGCTGGCGCTGCTCGATGCACTGAGCTTCGCCCCCGGTGCCACGGCGCTGGAAGTCGGCCCCGGCGACGGTGGTTTCCTCCCCGAGCTGGCCCGACGTTTCGATCAGGTCACGGCGCTGGACAACAGCGAGACCATGCTCGACATGGCGCGGCAACGTTGCGCCAGCGAAGGCTTGAACAATGTCCGGCTGCGGCTGGGCGACGCCCTGCAGGATGTCGGAGACGCGGCGGACTGCGTGGTATTGAACATGGTGCTGCACCACTTCGCCGCACCAGCGGAGGCCGTTAAGCAGCTGGCGCACCTGGTGAAACCCGGTGGCAGCCTGCTGGTGACCGAACTCTGCAGCCACGACCAGAGCTGGGCCCGCGAGGCCTGCGGCGATCTGTGGCTGGGTTTCGAACAGGAAGACCTGGCCCGCTGGGCCGACGCCGCCGGGCTCGCGTCCGGCGAAAGTGTGTACATCGGTTTACGTAATGGCTTTCAGATCCAGGTGCGGCACTTCGCCAAGCCGGATTCGCGAAGCGTCCTCACCCACCGGTAAATGATAGGAACCGTTAGATGAGCGAATACTCTGTTTTCACCTCTGAGTCCGTCTCCGAAGGCCATCCCGACAAGATCGCGGACCAGATCTCCGATGCGGTGCTCGACGCCATCATCGCCAAGGACAAATACGCCCGCGTGGCCTGCGAAACCCTGGTGAAGACCGGTGTCGCGATCATCGCCGGTGAAGTCACCACCTCCGCCTGGGTCGACCTGGAAGATCTGGTGCGCAAGGTCATCATCGACATCGGCTATAACAGCTCCGACGTCGGCTTCGACGGCGCTACCTGCGGCGTGCTGAACATCATCGGCAAGCAGTCGGTGGACATCAACCAGGGTGTCGACCGCGCCAAGCCGGAAGACCAGGGTGCTGGCGACCAGGGCCTGATGTTCGGCTACGCCAGCAACGAAACCGACGTGCTGATGCCCGCGCCGATCTGCTTCTCCCACCGTCTGGTGGAGCGCCAGGCCGAGGCCCGCAAGTCCGGCCTGCTGCCGTGGCTGCGCCCGGACGCCAAGTCCCAGGTCACCTGCCGCTACGAGAACGGCAAGGTCGTCGGCATCGACGCCATCGTTCTGTCCACCCAGCACAACCCGGAAGTCAGCTACAAGGACCTGCGCGAAGGCGTGATGGAGCTGATCATCAAGCAGGTGCTGCCGGCCGAGCTGCTGCACAAGGACACCCAGTTCCACATCAACCCGACCGGCAACTTCGTCATCGGTGGCCCGGTGGGTGACTGCGGTCTGACCGGCCGCAAGATCATCGTCGACTCCTACGGCGGCATGGCCCGTCACGGCGGCGGCGCGTTCTCCGGCAAGGATCCGTCCAAGGTCGACCGTTCCGCTGCCTACGCCGGCCGCTACGTCGCCAAGAACATCGTTGCCGCCGGCCTGGCCGAGCGTTGCGAGATCCAGGTGTCCTACGCCATCGGAGTGGCCCAGCCGACCTCCATCTCGATCAACACCTTCGGCACCGGCAAGATCAGCGATGAGAAGATCATCCAGCTGGTCCGCGAGCACTTCGACCTGCGTCCGTACGCGATCACCAAGATGCTCGACCTGCTGCACCCGATGTACCAGCCGACCGCGGCCTACGGCCACTTCGGTCGCAACCCGTTCGAAATGACCTACGACGGTGACACCTTCACCGCCTTCACCTGGGAGCGCACCGACAAGGCCGCCGCCCTGCGTGACGCCGCCGGCCTGTAAGACCGGTAGTAGGAAAAAAGCCCCGCCTCGGCGGGGCTTTTTCATTTCCGGAGGCTTTTGTAGGAGCGAGCTTGCTGGCGAACAGATTCGGCACCGGAGCTGAAAGGCTCGCGAGCAAGCTCGCTCCTACAGGCCGATGCTCCCGAAACGGCGCCAGACTGCGATCCATTGCCCCTCTCGACTGCCGCCTTCCGACCCATCACAGCGAACAATCCGCAACGTCGATCAGCATCCCTCACCAGCAAGCCCCTCTAGGCTGACGAGCGCCCCCGCAGCACGGACCTTCGCCATGTCGCGCCTGATTCTCGTCGTACTGTTTTGCCTGCCGCTGGCCGTGCTCGCGTGTCCGCCGTGGACGCCCGAACGGGCCACCAGCGAGCTGCGCACCCTGCAGACCCAACTCGCGCAGTGGGATGACGCCTACCACCGTGAAGGAAAATCCCCGGTCGCCGACGAACTCTACGACCAGGCACGCGAACGCTTGCAATTGTGGCAAGCCTGTTTCCCGCAAGTGCTGGCCATCCCCGCGTCACCGCTGGCCAGTAGCGCCGGGGAAGTCCGTCACCCTGTCGCCCACACCGGGCTCGACAAGCTGTCCGATGCCCAAGCCGTGGGCGAATGGCTGGCCCACCGCAGCGATCTGTGGGTGCAGCCGAAAGTGGATGGCGTGGCCGTGAGCCTTGTCTATCAGGATGGCCGGCTCATCCGGGCGATCAGTCGCGGCGATGGCACCGCAGGCCAGGACTGGACGGCCAACGCCCGGAAGATTGCCGCCATTCCCCCAACGCTACCCGACGCGTCCGGGCGTTTGGTGCTGCAAGGCGAGCTCTACTGGCGCCTGCCGGAGCACGTGCAGGCGCAACAGGGTGGACTGGGCGCGCGCGGCAAGGTCGCGGGGCTGATGGCGCGCAACGAGCTCGGCGATGAAGGGGCGCAGATCGGGTTGTTCGTCTGGGAACTGCCGGATGGCCCACTGGAAATGCCCGAACGACTGCAACGCCTGAGGCAACTGGGCTTCAACGATAGCGCCGAGCTGACCGAAGCAGTGACCGACCTGAGCGAAATCGAAACGTGGCGCGAGCGCTGGTATCGCCAGCCGCTGCCCTTCGCCAGCGATGGCATCGTCATCCGCCAGGGCCGGCGGCCGTCGGGTAAGGCCTGGAGCGCACAGGCGCCCGGCTGGGCGGTGGCATGGAAGTATCCGCATCAGCAGGCGCTGGCCGAAGTTCATCGCGTGGCATTCAAGGTCGGCCGCAGCGGGCGGGTGACCCCCGTGCTGTACCTGGCCCCTGTGGAGCTGGATGGAAGGACCATCCAGCGCGTCGGCGTTGGCTCGCTCAAGCGTTGGCGCAGCCTGGACATCCGCCCCGGCGATCAGGTCGCTATCGCCCTGGCCGGGCTGACCATCCCGCGCCTGGACGGCGTGGTCTGGCGCTCACCGAACCGGTCCGAGGTCGATGCCCCCACGGACGGGCAGTACGACGCCCTCTCCTGCTGGCGGCCTACGGCGGGCTGCGAGGAGCAATTTCTCGCCCGCCTGGAATGGCTCGGCGGCAAGAACGGGCTTGCACTCTCCGGCGTTGGCCCAGGCACCTGGCGGCGCCTGCAGGAGGCTGGACTGCTGAGCGGGATGCTCGGCTGGATGACACTGACACCGGAACAATTGAGCCAGGTTCCCGGCCTGGGCGAGCGCAGCGCTGCCAGTCTCCACCAACAGTTTCAACAGGCTCGCGAGCGCTCGTTTGCTGCCTGGTTGCGCGCTCTGGGCGCACCTTCCACCAAAACCCTTCCAGCGGGAGAAACCTGGGCCGCGCTCGCCGCCCGAAGCGCGCAGCAATGGCAGGAGCAACCCGGCATCGGCAAGGTGCGTGCGGCGCAATGGGTCGCCTTTTTCCAGGCGCCGGAGGTCGTGCAACTGCGCGAGCGGTTGCACGACCTCGGCGTCGCCGGCTTCTGAGCGCATCAGCGCATCTGGAAGGCTTCCTGATGGAAGCGCCCGCTCGGCATGCCCTGGCGACGCAAGTCACGGCGCAGCAGCTCAGCCAGCGCCTGCGGGCCGCAGAACCAGACACTCGGCCAACGCCCCTGCGCACTGGGCTGCAGGCCCAGGTCGGACGCCTGCAGGTAGCCTTCGCTCTCGCTGTAATGCACGCGCAGATCGATACGCGGCAACTTCGCGCACAACTCGCGCAGGCGCCCGGCGTAAATTGCATCGGACGGTGAGCGCACACAGTACAGCAGCGTCACTTCCGGGCAGTCATCCGGCCGCGCCTGCAACGACTCGAGCCAGGACAGGAACGGCGTGATGCCGATACCGCCGGCGATCCAGACCTGCCGTTCCCCCTTGTCGCGGCGGAAGTCGAAGCGCCCGTAGGGCCCTTCCACCTTCACCGGATCACCGATTTTCAGGCTGTCCTGAAGGCGCTGGGTGTAGTCCCCTAGTGCCTTGATGCTGAAGCGCACCTCGCCGTTACCCTGGTCGCCACTGGAAAGGGTGAAGGGATGCTGCCCTTCGAGTCGATCACAGGTGAGGAAGGCGAACTGGCCAGCGCGATGCTGCCAGCGACCCTGCAACTTGCAGGTCACTTCCAGCATGCGTTCGCCGGGGCGCTCAATTGCAACCACGACACCCTCATGGGTGCGCCGGCGACCGATCTGCCCGGTCAGCGACCAGAGTGCACACAGGCTGCCCACCGCGGCGCAGAGCGCCACCAGCCAGCCGACCGGCTGCGCCCAGTAACCCGCCGGCGCCAGCACCACGCCATGGAAGGCGAGCACCAGGTAAACCACCGCAAGGGTTTTGTGAACGTAACGCCACAGGTGATACGGGAAGCGTTGCCAGAGGGTGATGACCAGCATCGCCGCCAGCAGCCAAGCCGACCACTCGCCCAGGTCCTTGGCCGAACCGCGGAACGCGTCGAGGAAGGTTTCCACCCGCGGCCCCTTGGCCGGCTTGGCGATGAACTCGGCGAGCAGCGGCCCGCCCAGCTCCATCAGGTAATGCAGCAGGCCCAGCACAATGGCCAGGATGCCCGCCCATTTGTGTGCGCGGTACATGCGGTCGAGGCCGTCGAGGGGCTTTTCCAGCCAGACCGGGCGCACGGCCAGCAGCATGATCAGCGACATCAACGCGAAGGATGCGACGCCGGTGAAGAGAATGGCCTGCTTGCGCACGACCCAGATATCCAGCGTTGCCGGTGGGTCGACGAACAACGCCAACCCGAAGGTGGCCGCTACGGCCAAGAGTACGATCCAGATCAGTTTCATGAGTCCTCCTTGGGGCGCCAAAGCAGCGAGCCCAGACGGGAAGCTGAAGGAAACTTCTGAATCATCCCTTAATTTCGAAGGGTCTTTAGGCCGCCATCAGCAATGCCATGACCCATGTCAAATGCATCGTCCTTCGTTATGCTCGGCACATTCCTACAGACCAGTTATTTGCCATGCGCCTGCGAGTGCTTTCCGACCTGCACCACGAATACTTCCCCAACGGCCACCGCGAATTGCCGTATGCCGCTGCGGATGTCGTCGTGCTGGCCGGCGACATTCACGAGCACCTGCAAGGCCTGCACTGGGCGCGCGAGGAGTTCCCGGACAGCGAGATCATCTACGTTGCCGGCAATCATGAGTTCTACCACTCCGATCTGCCCGAGCTGACCCAGGCCATGCGCAATCTGGCCCAGGCGCTGGATATCCATTTCCTCGAGAAGGATGCCGTGGTCCTGGGCGGCGTGCGCTTCCTCGGCACCACGCTGTGGACGGATTTCCAGCTCTATGGCGAGCGCGCATCGGAGCTGGCCTGTGAGCAGGCGCAGTTGCTGATGCCCGACTTCAACACGGTGGATTACTTTACCCAGCCCTTTACACCGGACATGAGTCGCGAGCTGTGTGGCGCCAGCTGCGAATGGCTGGACGCGGAGCTGGCCCACCCCTTCGCGGGCCCGACGGTGGTGGTGACGCACCATGCGCCCAGCGCCCGCTCTATTCCCTCGCACTATGTCGGCGATGCCCTGTCACCTGCCTTCGCCTCGAACCTGGAAGGCCTGGCCGAGCGCTGCGACCTGTGGATTCACGGGCACGTCCATGAGTGCCTTGACTACCGCATCGGCAAGGCGCGGATCATCGCCAACCCAGGCGCCTATCCCGGCGAGGACAGTGGATTCGACCCCTGCCGGGTGATCCAGCTTTAAGGCGACAGCTCGCTGAAGAAACGCCAGATTTCAGCGGGCCCATCCAATTGCGGGTCGACCTGACCGAGCAGACGCGGCGGCCGGTACAACGGCTGCGAGATCAGGTGTCCGCCGCCAAACACCGTCACCAGCTCCACCGCTGGCCCGCCGGAGGCAGCCCAGCGCTGCCGCTGCGTCCACACCGGCCCCGGCTGGGTCAGCTTGTCTACCTGCGGCTCACCGTCCTGGCCATTGCGCCTGGCCAGCGCCAGCGCAGACTCCTCAGCGGAGAGGACGTTGCCGCGATCGCCGAAGCCGAACAGGGTCACCCGGCCGCCCGCGTAGGGATTGATCGGGTCGCGCGTGCCGTTCATCAACAGCGCAGCCTTGGGCTGCTCGGCCGGGCGGCAGGCATTGTTGTCAGGGCTGGGCAGGCTGGCGGCCACGGCGGCGACGCCTTCGACCTTGTCCGGGGCTTCGGCAGCCATGCGCAGGGCCATCTGGCCACCGTTGGAGTAGCCGGTAACGAACACCCGTGCGGGGTCTACTCCGCGCTCGCGTTGCAGGCGTTCGATCATGTCCGAGAGGAAGCCGACATCGTCGATATTCAGACGCCGTGCGCTGTAGGAAGCGACCCGCCGGCAGTCATTCCAGTGCCCCTCGAAACCATCGGGGTAGAGCACCAGGAAGCCGTCGCGATCGGCCAGGGCGTCGAAGCGGTAACCGCTGTCGCGGCGCATGCGCTCACCATTGCTCTGCGAGCTGTGCAGCACCACCAGCAGCGCCGGGTGCTCGGCGAGTTTCTGCGGGACATACAGCACGTAGCTACGCCGCCGCTCGCCCTGGCGCACCGAGGCATCTTCGCTGCTGCCACTCAGCTGCGGCCGCTGCGTGAGCTCGCCGGGCACATACCACCAGCCGCCCACCAGCAGTAGGAGCACCAACAGCGCGATGAGTGCCTGCACGATACGTATCGCCACCCGCATACCGCTTCTCCTTGCCCGCCCGGCGAGCCTTGCGAGTCCCGGCCCTGTCCTGCTGCACCTGTCCTGATGCCGGTGTTCCGAGGCAATTGTCCTGAGGCAGCCTCTGGTCCTCCCGTCCATGGCACACTCTAGCCGTTGACTCCGACGTCATAGTGTTTGGTAACCAAGGAATCCAAAAATGTTCCGAAGCTCTGCCCTGATGGCCGCCGTTCTCGCCTTTGGCTGCGCAACTCCGCTGTTTGCCGCCGAGGCCGCGATGCAACCGCTGACCGGCTGCGCCGCCAAGCGCGCCGCCATCGAAACCCAGCTCGAACAGGCCAAGGCCCAGGGCAACGGCAATCGCGTCGCCGGCCTGCAGACCGCCCTGGAGAAGGTGAAGACTTACTGCACCGACGCCAGCCTCACGCAGGAGCGCAAGCAGAACGTGCTGGATGCCGAGAAGGAAGTCGCCCAGCGCGAGAAGGACCTGCGCAAGGCGATGAACAAGGGCGACGCGGAGAAGATCGAGAAGCGCAAGGACAAGCTGGCCGAGGCCCGCGCCGAACTGGAGCAGGCCAAGCGCGAGCTGGAGGAGTAAAGACCCTGCTTCGCGGATCGCGCTGACTGTAGGAGCGAGCTTGCTCGCGAAGCGCTTTGCAGCAAGGCCTTAGCAGGACCGCAAACGGGCCTGCCATGTTCGCGAGCAAGCTCGCTCCTACGAAAAGCGTCTGTCAGAGCGCGCGGAATTTCTTGTGGCAGGCTTCGCAGGCATCTTCCACCGCAGCGAAGTCCTTGCGCACGCCCTCAGGCGTCGGCACAGCGTTGCGGGTGTTTTCGCCCAGCGCGCGGACGGCCTGCTCGAACGTCTTGGCGTCGGCCTGGAACTCCAGCTGGCGCTGCCAGATTTCCGCCTTGGCGCGGGTGTCGTCGCTTTCCACCTGGTCCGCCGGCGGCTGGGTGGCGGGGAAGTACTGCCAGGGCTTGTCGGCCAGTTCACCGAGCTTGGTCGAGTTCGCACGGAACTTGTCCGCATCGAACGGAATACGGCCGCGCAGCATGCCGCCCATGTCCTCGCTGGTCTTGAGCATTTCCTTGAACACCGCCTGGCGCTTGTACTCCGGCGAGTTGGGGTCCTGGCGATGGCAGCCGGCGAGCGCCGTGCCGGCAAGCAGCAGAACGAGCAGGGTCTTCAACTTCATGGGGAACTCTTGTAGGACGGCTGGACACGGAAGCGCCGGATTATCCGCCCCGTTCCCCGAATGATCCAGACCGCGCGCCGGTCGCTGCGGCCATCCGCCGCAGCGCCACGCCGTTCGTTCAGCTGCGGTTCAGGTGGGCTCGGGTCAGGCCGAAACGACGAAGATCGCGATGATCAGCCCCATCCCAAGGAACCACGCCAGCGAGCGCAGCAGCGCCAGGTCGGCGATGTAGAAGATCAGGTAGAGCAGCCGGCTGGTGACCCAGGCGATGGCCAGGCGGTCGATAGTGGCGGGATCGGCGTTATTCACCAGGTAGGCGATGATCACCGCAGCGGCGAAGGCCGGGGTGACCTCGAAGCTGTTCATCTGGAAGGCGTTGGCGCGCTTGCGGTAGCCCTCCAGGGTGGCGAGGAAGGTGCGCGGGTCGTGGTTCTGCCGGGGGCCGAAGCCGCCGCCGGTGAACTTGGCGATGCTGGTGCCGACGTAGGGCAGGAAGATCGCGATCAGGACGCACCAGAAGGCAATGGGCATGGAGAAAGTCTCGTCGTGGGGAAAGCCCGCAGCTTAGGCCATGGCCGCACGCGGCGTCCTTGACCGGCTTGGCGGCGTGCGCCGTAGCCGGAGCCAATCCTCAGAGCTTCATCACCAGCATGCCCGCCAGTACCAGGCTGCACGCGGCCAGGCGCGGCAGGCCGAAGGGTTCCTTGAGAAAGCGCATGCCGAACAACACCACCAGCAACACGCTGGTTTCACGCAGCGCGGCGGCCTCGGCGATGGAACCCAATTGCATGGCCCAGAGCACCAGCCCGTAGCTGAGCAGCACGCAGAAGCCAACACTCAGGCCCAGCTTCCAGTCATTGATCCAGAACTTGGCGAAGGCCCGCGTCCGGCCAAACAACGCCAGCAACGGAAACGGCAAGCCGGAGAGCAGCGAGAGCCAGACCAGGTAGTCCAGGGGCTTGGGCCAGAGCTTCAGCGCGTTGCCGTCGGTCCAGGTGTAGCTGCCGATGCACAGGCCCATCAGCAGCACGGTGGGATAGGCGATCCAGGGCAGCTTCGAGCCACCGCCGCCCTTGAGCAGGAACAGCATGCCGACCGGGATCAGCAGGATGCCGAGGATCTGCTTGTCGGTCAGATGCTCGCCGCCGAAGTAGAGAGTCAGCGCCAGGACCACCAGCGGCGACAGCCCGCGCATCAGCGGGTAGACCAGCCCCAGGTCGCCGACCTTGTAGGCCTGGATCAGCAGCACGCGGTAGACCAGCTGCAATGACACGGCGGCCAGCAGCCAGGGCCAGACCTCGGCCGGGGGAATCTCGATCCAGGGCAGCAGGACCAGCGCGGCGGCCAGGCCAACCATGTCCATGCAGGCGACCACCAGCAGGCGGTCATTGCTGAATTTGACGAGGGTGTTCCAGGTGGCGTGCAGCAGGGCGGCCAGCAGCACCAGGGTAGTGGCGAGCACGAAAGCGAACTCCTGGTATAGACCAGGAAGATTCTACCCCGAGCCACCCCGTTGCCGGCAAGCACGGCCTGTTTCGGACATTTCCATCTGACTCCTCAGCCGGAACTGGCCTAGACTGGGCCTTTTCACCAGCACGAGCGCCTGCCATGCCACGCCTGTTCAAATTCCTGACCGCTTACATCCTCGTCACTCTGCTCTCGGGTTGTGGCTACAACGCCATGCAGTCCGGCGATGAAGGAGTGAAGGCCGCCTGGTCGGAAGTGCTCAACCAATACCAGCGCCGCGCAGACCTGATCCCCAACCTGGTCAGCACTGTGAAGGGCTACGCCGCCCACGAAGCCAGCGTGCTGACCCAGGTGACCGAGGCCCGCGCCAAGGTCGGCAGCACCACCCTGAATGCCGACCAGCTCGACGACCCGGAAGCCGTCAAGCGCTTCCAGCAGGCCCAGGGCCAGCTCAGCTCCGCGCTGTCACGCTTGCTGGTGGTCTCGGAAAACTACCCGCAGCTCAAGGCTGACGGCCTGTTCAAGGACCTGCTCACCCAACTCGAAGGTACCGAGAACCGCATCACCGTCGCTCGGGGCCGCTATGTGAAAGCCGTGCAGGAGTACAACGTGATGATTCGCCAGTTCCCGCAGGTGATCACCGCGAAGATCTTCGGCTACAAACCCAAGGCCAACTTCAGCGTCGAGAACGAAGCCGCCATCTCCACCGCGCCTAAAGTGGACTTCGGCAACGCGCCGGCGCAGCCCGCGCAATGACCCTGCCGCGCTGGCTGCTGGCCGCCCTGCTGCTGTGCTGGGCGGCCGTGCTGCAGGCCGCGCCGGTCGCCATCCCGCCGCTCAGCGCGCGTGTCACCGACCTCACCCAGACCCTCGACGCGGGCCAGCGCACTCAGCTCGAAAGCCAGCTCGCTGGCCTGGAGCAACGCAAGGGCGCGCAGATCGCCGTGCTGCTGATTCCCACCACCGGCGAGGACAGCATCGAGGATTACGCGGTACGCGCTTTCGAGCAGTGGAAGCTGGGCCGCAAAGGTGTGGATGATGGTGTGCTGCTGGTGATCGCCAAGAACGACCGCACGCTGCGCATCGAAGTTGGCTACGGGCTGGAAGGCACCATCACTGACGTGCAGGCCGGACGGATCATTCGCGAACAGATCGTCCCCTTCTTCCAGAAAGGCGACTTCGCAGGCGGCGTCCAGGCCGGCGTGAACAGCCTGGTCGCCCTGATCGAGCCTCCGGCCAACGCTGCCGCACCGGACAGCACCGATGACGAGCTGCCGCGCACCGGCCCGGCCGAGAACTACAGCGACACCTACTCCAACCGCAATGCCGCGGCCAGCGAGGAAATCCCGCCCACGCGCCTGGCGGCGATGTTCGGCCTGCTGATCGGCGTACCGCTGCTGGGCATGCTGCTGCCGGTGTCGTGGATGCGCCAGCGCAGCATGGGCCGTTACCTGCTGTGCAGCGCCGTAGTGGGTGCGGCGGCCTCCGGCGTGCTGCTGCTCAGCGAGGCGAACCCTGCGGCGCTGCAACAGCAGATGATCGGCGCCTTCTCGATCCCGCTGGTGCTGTACATCTTCTTCCTGCCGCCGATGTGGCTGACCATGGGCGTGCTGCAACTGCTGATGAGCATCCTCAGCTCCATCGGCCGAGGTGGTCGCGGTGGCGGTGGAGGGGGCGGCGGCTTTCGGGGCGGCGGTGGTTCCAGCGGCGGCGGCGGTGCCTCCGGCCGCTGGTAACGACCGCTGAGAGTTACAGGGCGGCGACGCCCTGTTCTTCCTCGCGGATCGAGCGCAGCACCTGGCGCTGCAGGTCGATGAACTCAGCACTGGCGGCCATGTCCTCGTGGCGCGGGCGACCGAGCTTCACGTCGAAGGTGGTCTTGATCCGTCCAGGGCCGAGCCCCATCACCACGATGCGGTCGGACAGGTAGACCGCCTCTTCCACGTCGTGGGTGACGAACATCACCGTTAAACGGTGGGTTTCCCAGATGCGCGTCAGCAGTTCCTGCATCTGGTGGCGGGTCATGGCGTCCAGCGCACCGAAAGGCTCGTCCATCAGCAGGATCTTCGGCCGGTAGGACAGCGCGCGGGCAATCGCCACGCGCTGCTTCATGCCGCCGGACAACTCGTTCGGATAGGCGTCGGCAAACTTCGTCAGCTTCACCAGTTCAAGGTGCTCATCGGCGATCTCGCGGCATTGCGCGCGGGACAGGCCGGCCGCCTTGAGGGCGAACTCGACGTTCTGCCGCGCGGTGAGCCAGGGCAGCAAGGTATAGGACTGGAACACTACGCCGCGGTCCAGACCCGGCCCGGTGATCGGCACGCCGTCGACCTTCACGCTGCCGCTGTCGAATTCCTCCAGGCCAGCGGCGATGGACAACAGCGTGCTCTTGCCGCAACCCGAGGTGCCGACGATGGAAACGAACTCGTTGTCCGCCAACGTCAGGTCGATGTTGCGCAGTACCTCGCGGCGCTCCTTGCCGACCGCGAAACTCTTGTTCAGGCCGGAAATTTCCAAAGTCGCCATCAGCTGCGCCTCCGGTTGTAACGGAACAGAACCTTCTCGCCGGCACGCATGGCCTGGTCGGTGACCAGCCCGAGGAAGCCGAGCAGGAGGATGTAGCCGATGATGGTGTCGGTCTGGAAGAAGCGCTGGGACACGGTGATGCGGTAGCCCAGGCCCGAGGTCGCGGCCACCAGCTCGGCCAGCACCAGCCAGGTCCAGGCCCAGCCAAGGCTGATCCGCAGGGCGTCCCAGATGCCTGGCAGCGCACTGGGCAGGACGATCTTCAGGAGGATGCGGCGATCCGGCATGCCGAGGGTACGACCAAGGCCAACGAAGTCCGCCGGCACGCGCTTGATCGCGTCCATCACCATCAGCACCTGCTGGAAGAAGGTGCCGATCCAGATGATGAGGAATTTCTGGAAGTCGCTGGTGCCCGCCCAGAGGATGGTCAGCGGGACGAAGGCGACCACCGGCATGTAGCGCACGAAGTCCACCAGCGGCTCGGTGGCGGCCTTCCAGAAGCCGTAGCAGCCGGCGAACACGCCGATCACGATGGACATCGCCGAGGACACCAGGAAGGCCACGGCAATGCGGTACACGCTGACCTTCAGGTCCGACCACAGCGTGCCATCAGCGGCCAGTTTGAGCATGCGCGCCCAGACATCGCCGGGCGCCGGCAGGAAGATCTTCGGTACCGCGCCGCTGGCGCCGGCCAGCCACCACAGCAGTGCCAGCAGGACGAACACGGCACCGCCGATGAGCAGGAAATGGCGCTGCGCGATCGGCTTGCCGATGGTGAACAGCGGGTTGGATTTACGGGCTTTCATGTCGGGCTCGTCGAACGGAGAAAGACGCGCGCCGGCTCGGGGCCGGCGCGCGCCATGTATCAGAAGATCAGGGCATCAGAGGATCAGAGTGCCTCGACGAAGCGCGCGTCGATGGCCTGCGCCGGGGTGACCGGCTGCTGCAGGATGCCGGCTTCGCTGGCGGCCTTCTGGATGTGCTCGAAGGAACCCTTCTGGAAGGCGCCCTTCAGCTCGGCCTGGTTCTCCTTCACCGAGTAGAAGTGCACGCCGTCGAAGGCGCTGGTCAGCTCGGACTCGTCGGCACCCACACCCTTGGCGATGGCAGCACGGCCTTCGGCGCTCTTCTCGTTGTAGTGCTTGAGACCCGCCTCCCAGCTCTTGATCAGCGCCAGCACCTGGCCGGGACGCTCCTTCAGGACTTCGTCGCGCACCACGAATACGTCGCTGATGATGCCCGGGTCATCCGAGCCCTTGTACAGCAGGTTGACCTTGGGGTTCTGCTGCTTGGCGGCGGACAGGTAAGGCTCGTAGGTCACCGCGGCCGGTACCTGGCCGGCGATCAGCGCGCTGCCGGCGTTGGCGGCGGGCATCGGTACCGGCTGCACGTCGGCGATGGTCAGGCCGGCCTTGCGCAGGGCGCTGTGCAGGAGGATGTCGCTGGTGGTGCCTTCTTCGTAGGCGACCTGCTTGCCCTTGAGGTCGGTCAGGGTCTTGATCGACGGATCGACGATCAGCGCATCGGCGCTGGTGCTCTGGTCCAGCAGCAGGACGATCTTCACCGGCAGCCCGGCGGCGACCATGGCCATGGCGGTGTGGGTAGCAAGGTTGCCACCGTCGATCTGGCCGCTGGCCAGGGCGGCGTTCATGTCCTTGTCTTCGGTGAAGTTGACCAGCTCGACCTGCTCCAGGCCATTGGCCTTGAAGGCTCCGGCCTGCTCGGCGACGTACCACTGGCCGTAGCCCAGCCAGGGCTGCATGCCCATCTTGAAGGTGCCGGCCTCGGGCTTGGTGTCGGCCTTGATCGCGGCGGCGTGCGCGGTGCCGGCCAGCAGCAGGCTGGCGCAGGTGGCCACGGCCAGTTGGCGCAGCGCGGATGCGAAGGTGGTGTGCATGATCTCTCCCCGGTCATTGTTTTGCAGCTGCATTCCTGGCGAATGAAGTACTGCAGGATCGGCGGGGAGCTCGCGTCGGCCCATGCCCGCCGTGGGCGGGCACAGGCTCACATTCAATCGACGCAAATGCAAAGGCTTTCGCCGCGGCTCGGCTTGGCTCCGGGCACGCTGGCAATCGCCTGGGCGAATCAGCCGTCAGGGCTGGGGAATGGCGTCGTCCTTGAACTGATCCTTGATGTAGAGGATCTCGGTGCGACCGTGCGGCGCCGGCTGGCCATCCGGACCGATGTTGACGAAGACCATCTTGTCGACCGTGAGGATGCTCTTGCGGGTGATCTTGTTGCGCACTTCGCAGCTCAGGGTGATCGAGGTGCGGCCGAACTCGGTGGCGGTGATGCCCAGCTCGATGATGTCGCCCTGGCGCGCGGAACTGACGAAGTTGATCTCCGAAATGAACTTGGTGACCACACGCTGGTTGCCCAACTGGACGATGGCGTAGATCGCCGCTTCTTCGTCGATCCACTTCAGAAGACTACCGCCGAACAGGGTGCCGTTCGGGTTGAGGTCTTCAGGTTTGACCCATTTGCGGGTATGGAAATTCATGGAAGCTCCTTCTTGGGAGGTTGCGCCTCGTGAGCGCGATGACGGGGAAAGCCCCGCCGGCTATGCAAGTGTGGACCTGGCCGGCGCCAGAGACCTTGCCATGACTCAGAGCCTATTCAACATCTTGCGAGCAGATGTTCAGCCGAGGCCGGCTTCGGCGCGGTATCGTGCCGCCTCATCCACCAGCCAGTCGCGGAAAGCGCCCAGGGTCGCCGACTCCACCTTGCGTTCGGGAATCATCAGGTAATAGGCATTTTCGCTCAAATAGGCATGTTGCATCGCCACGATCAGCCTGCCGTCGGCCAGCTCCTGCTGGATCAGCATCGGCGGG
Source organism: Pseudomonas sp. PVC-3-1 (assembly GCF_057444315.1). NCBI lineage: Bacteria > Pseudomonadati > Pseudomonadota > Gammaproteobacteria > Pseudomonadales > Pseudomonadaceae > Pseudomonas > Pseudomonas sp. PVC-3-1. Next base: position 1,553,880 of record NZ_CM172023.1, on the reverse strand, counting down.
ATCAGCGCGACGCCCATGCCATGCATGGCTGCCTGGGCGAGCATGGAGAACAGCTCGTAGCGGGTACCGCTCATGTCGTGCGCCACGCTCATCCCCAGCGAGCCGAACCACTGGCGCCAGGCATAGGGCCGGGTGGTCTGCTGCATCAGCGGCAGCTCGGCGATCTGCGCGGCAGACAGCTCCCGGTGCCCACCCAGCAGTTCCGGGCTGCACACCGGCACCGGGTTCTCGTGCATGAGGAAGTTGGCCACGGTGCCGGACCACACGCCATCGCCAAAGTACAGCGCGGCATCGAACTCGGTGTCGGCGAAGAGGAAAGGCCGCGTGCGGTTGGTCATGTTCACCGTGACCTCCGGATGAAGCCGCTTGAAGTCCTTCAGCCGTGGCAGCAGCCACTGGGTGGCAAAGGTCGGCACCACCGCCAGCTCCAGCGTGCCGCCTCCCTGCTGGCCCATCACCGCCAGGGTGTCACGCTCCACGGCATCCAGACGCTGGGCGACACGACGGCTGTAGTTGAGCCCGGCCTCGGTCAGCTTCACCCCGCGCCGCGAGCGGCGAAACAGCTCGACGCCGAGGAAATCCTCGAGCGTGGCGATTTGCCGGCAGATCGCGCTCTGGGTCAGCGACAGCTCATCCGCGGCCTTGGTGAAGCTCTCGTGGCGGGCGGCGGATTCGAAGGCGACAAGCGCCGCGGTGGTCGGGATCTTGCGTCGCATCGAATGCCTCTTCGGAATATCGTGATGCGCAGAATTCGCCAGGAACGCCTGATATAGAGGCAATCCCTATAGAAAAATGCATCAAACCCACAATTACGGAGTGACAAAATAGCACAACAGCGTGCGAATTAGTCGGTTGCTCGGCTTCCCGACGGCTGACTAGGATGGCCCACACCGAGCCCGCCTAGACTTGTGCGGGTCATTCACTGTCTGCGTTCGAGGTTTCTCCATGGCGACCAAAGCAAGCTTCAACTGGGAAGATCCGCTGCTGCTGGATCAGCAACTCACCGAAGAAGAGCGCATGGTGCGTGACAGCGCCCAGCAGTTCGCCCAGGACAAGCTGGCCCCTCGCGTGCTGGAAGCTTTCCGCCATGAGCAGACCGACCCGGCGATCTTCCGCGAGATGGGCGAAACCGGCCTGCTCGGCGCGACCATCCCCGAACAATACGGCGGCAGCGGCCTGAACTACGTGTGCTACGGCCTGATCGCCCGTGAGGTCGAGCGCATCGACTCCGGCTACCGCTCGATGATGAGCGTGCAGTCCTCCCTGGTGATGGTGCCGATCAACGAATTCGGCAACGAAGCCACCAAGCAGAAGTACCTGCCGAAACTGGCCAGCGGCGAATACATCGGCTGCTTCGGCCTGACCGAGCCGGACCACGGCTCCGACCCGGGCTCGATGATCACCCGCGCCAAGAAAGTCGACGGCGGCTACCGTCTGACCGGCGCCAAGATGTGGATCACCAACAGCCCGATCGCCGACGTTTTCGTGGTCTGGGCCAAGGATGACGAAGGCCAGATCCGCGGCTTCGTCCTCGAAAAAGGCTGGGAAGGCCTGTCCGCCCCGGCGATCCACGGCAAGGTCGGCCTGCGCGCCTCGATCACCGGCGAGATCGTGATGAACAACGTGTTCTGCCCGGAAGAAAACGCCTTCCCCGACGTGCGCGGCCTGCGTGGTCCGTTCACCTGCCTGAACTCCGCTCGCTACGGCATTTCCTGGGGTGCTCTGGGTGCCGCCGAAGCCTGCTGGCACACCGCTCGCCAGTACACCCTGGACCGCAAGCAGTTCGGCCGCCCGCTGGCCGCCAACCAGCTGATCCAGAAGAAACTGGCCGACATGCAGACCGACATCACCCTCGCCCTGCAAGGCTGCCTGCGCCTGGGCCGCATGAAGGACGAAGGCACCGCCGCCGTCGAAATCACCTCGATCATGAAGCGCAACAGCTGCGGCAAGGCCCTGGACATCGCCCGCCTGGCCCGCGACATGCTCGGCGGCAACGGCATCTCCGACGAGTTCGGCGTGGCCCGCCACCTGGTCAACCTGGAAGTGGTGAACACCTACGAAGGCACCCACGACGTCCACGCGCTGATCCTCGGCCGCGCCCAGACCGGCATCCAGGCGTTCTTCTAAGTAACGCCCCGCGCTGGCCCGCCTCATCGGGAGAGCGAGTCAGCGCACGCTTTACCTCTCGCCCGAGAGGCCCCGGGGAGGACCGTGGAGTCCCCGCACCGCGTCCTCCCCGCCCCTATTCACGTTGCAGGTGATTGCATGTCCGGCGCCCTTTCGCACATCCGTGTCCTCGACCTCTCCCGCGTTCTTGCCGGCCCCTGGGCCGGGCAGATCCTCGCCGACCTCGGCGCGGAAGTGATCAAGATCGAGCGTCCCGGCAGCGGCGACGACACCCGCGCCTGGGGCCCGCCGTTCCTCAAGGACGCCGACGGCCGCGACACCAGCGAAGCGGCGTATTACCTGTCGGCGAACCGCAACAAGAAATCCCTGACCATCGACTTCACCCAGCCCGAAGGCCAGCGCCTGGTGCGCGAACTCGCCGCCAAGGCCGACATCGTGCTGGAGAACTTCAAGGTCGGCGGCCTGAAAGCCTACGGCCTGGACTACGAGTCGCTGAAAGCGCTGAACCCGAAGCTGATCTACTGCTCGATCACCGGCTTCGGCCAGTTCGGCCCCTATGCCAAGCGCGCCGGCTACGACTTCATGATCCAGGGCCTGGGCGGCCTGATGAGCCTGACCGGCCGCTCCGACGCCGAGGAAGGCGCCGGCCCGGTGAAAGTCGGCGTGGCGCTGACCGACATCCTCACCGGCCTGTACTCGTCCACCGCGATCCTCGCCGCCCTCGCCCACCGAGACGTCAGCGGCATCGGCCAACACATCGACATGGCGCTGCTGGACGTGCAGGTCGCCTGCCTGGCCAACCAGACCCTGAACTACCTGACCACCGGCAACCCGCCGCGTCGCCTGGGCAACGCGCACCCGAACATCGTGCCGTACCAGGACTTCCCGACCGCCGATGGCGACCTGATCCTCACCGTCGGCAACGATGGCCAGTTCCGCAAGTTCGCCGAACTGGCGGGCCACCCGGAATGGGCCACCGACGAGCGTTTCGCCACCAACCAGGCGCGCGTGGCGCACCGCGAGGTGCTGATCCCACTGATCCGCCAGGCCACCGTGATGCGCACCACTGCCGAGTGGATCACCGTGCTGGAGCAGGCCAGCGTGCCGTGCGGGCCGATCAACGATCTGGCCCAGGTGTTCGCCGATCCGCAGGTGATTGCCCGCGGCCTGCGCGTGGACCTGCCGCACCCGCTGGCCGGCACAGTGCCGCAGGTCGCCAGCCCGATCCGCCTGTCCGAGACGCCGGTGGAATACCGCAACGCCCCGCCGACCCTCGGTCAGCACACGCAGGAAATCCTCGAAGGCGTGCTGGGCCTGGACCAGGCGGCCATTGGCAAACTGCGCGACGGCGGCGTCATCTAAGCCTCCTGACAACCGGCACCCGTGCCCTGCGGGTGCCCGACGATCCCCGAAACGACGCCCGCGCCAGGGTTTTCACGGCCCCTGGCGCGGGCGCGACGGGGAGCCTGGCCGCGACTCACTGCGCGAACGCGACCAAAAGCCTTTGGCTTGTCATGCGCCATGGCTATAATCCGCGAGCTTCAATAACGGCCGGCGCTGCCCGGTCGTTCCCGCCACCTGTCCGAGGGGCGCTGCAGCAGGTCGATTCGCTTCGGCTTGTCAGGCTCGGACGGGGCGCGTCACGGTCGGCTGCCGCCGATCGCCAAACGCATCAACGGCGCCCATTCGCAGACAACGAATGGAGTTACACATGAGCGCTGCTTTTACTGACTACAAAGTCGCCGACATTTCCCTGGCCGCCTGGGGCCGCCGCGAGCTGATCATCGCCGAGTCCGAAATGCCGGCTCTGATGGGCCTGCGCCGCAAATACGCCGCCAGCCAGCCGCTGAAAGGCGCAAAAATCCTCGGCTGCATCCACATGACCATCCAGACCGGCGTACTGATCGAGACGCTGACTGCGCTGGGCGCCGAAGTGCGCTGGTCGAGCTGCAACATCTTCTCCACCCAGGATCAGGCCGCTGCCGCCATCGCCGCCGCCGGCATCCCGGTGTTCGCCTGGAAAGGCGAGACGGAAGCCGAGTACGAGTGGTGCATCGAGCAGACCATCCTCAAGGATGGCCAGCCGTGGGACGCCAACATGGTGCTGGACGACGGCGGCGACCTGACCGAAATCCTGCACAAGAAATACCCGCAGATGCTCGAGCGCATCCACGGCGTCACCGAAGAGACCACCACCGGTGTGCACCGCCTGCTCGACATGCTCAAGGCCGGCACCCTGAAAGTCCCGGCGATCAACGTCAACGACGCGGTCACCAAGAGCAAGAACGACAACAAGTACGGCTGCCGTCACAGCCTGAACGACGCCATCAAGCGCGGCACCGACCACCTGCTGTCGGGCAAGCAGGCCCTGGTGATCGGCTACGGCGACGTAGGCAAGGGCTCCGCCCAGTCCCTGCGTCAGGAAGGCATGATCGTGAAGGTCTCCGAAATCGACCCGATCTGCGCCATGCAGGCCTGCATGGACGGCTTCGAGCTGGTTTCCCCCTACAAGAACGGCCTGAACGACGGCACCGAGGCCAGCGTTGACGCCGCCCTGCTGGGCAAGATCGACCTGATCGTCACCACCACCGGCAACGTCAATGTCTGCGACGCCGGCATGCTCAAAGCGCTGAAGAAGCGCGCCGTGGTGTGCAACATCGGTCACTTCGACAACGAGATCGACACCGCCTTCATGCGCAAAACCTGGGCCTGGGAAGAGGTCAAGCCGCAGGTGCACAAGATTCACCGCACCGGCGCTGGCGACTTCGACCCGGCCAACGATGACTACCTGATCCTGCTGGCCGAAGGCCGCCTGGTGAACCTGGGCAACGCTACCGGCCACCCGAGCCGCATCATGGACGGCTCCTTCGCCAACCAGGTGCTGGCGCAGATCTTCCTGTTCGAGCAGAAGTACGCTGACCTCTCCGCCGAGAAGAAAGCCGAGCGTCTGACCGTCGAAGTGCTGCCGAAGAAGCTGGACGAAGAAGTGGCCCTGGAGATGGTGAAAGGCTTCGGTGGCGTCGTCACCCAGCTGACCCCGAAACAGGCCGAGTACATCGGCGTGACCGTGGAAGGCCCGTTCAAGCCGGACACCTACCGCTACTGATGTGCCAGAGGGCAGACGAGCAATCGTCTGCCCTCTTTGCCATTGGGCGTCATTGGAAAACTTGCATGGACCTGCAGGACAGCTACAGCCAGGCCTGGATCTTCGCCGCCGGCGCTCACGCCGGGCAGACCCTGACCGCCTCGACGCTGCCCTACGCGGTCCACCTGGCAATGGTGGCCAATGAAGTGATGGCGGCCGACCGCGAAGCGCCCATCGAGCGCCTGGCGGAAACCGTTCAGATCGCCCTGCTGCACGACGTGCTCGAAGACACCCCGGTGCCCTTCGAGGAACTGCAGACGCGTTTCGGCGAGTTCGTTGCCGAAGGCGCCCAGTGCCTGAGCAAGGTGGTGAATGGCGAGAAACTGCCATTCGACATCTACCTCCAAAGGCTGGCGACCGGCGCCTCGCAGTATGCGATCGTCAAGCTGTGCGACCGGATCACCAACCTGCAGCCGCCACCCTCGACCTGGGCGCGGAGCAAGATTGCCGAATACCATGTTCAGTCGCAGCGCATCCTGGCCGTCCTCGGCCATGCGCACGAGCCCAGCGCCGAGCGACTGCGCACGAAGATAGACCACTACCGCCGTTACTTCTGAAGTCGACGGCACATGCCGGCAGCCACGCGATGACGCGGCGCCGAAGGAACGACCATGAGTCAGAAAGAACGCCGTTTCAGCTTCGAGTTCTTCCCCGCCAAGACCGAAGCCGGCCATGAAAAACTGCTGGCCACCGCACGCCAGCTGGCCGCGAAAAAGCCCGACTTCTTCTCCTGCACCTACGGTGCCGGCGGCTCCACTCGCGACCGTACCCTGACCACCGTGCTGCAACTGGACGGCGACGTGCAGGTGCCGACCGCGCCGCACCTGTCCTGTGTCGGCGACACCAAGGCCGAGCTTTCCGCCTTGCTGGCGCACTACAAGGACGCCGGCATCCGTCGCATCGTCGCCCTGCGCGGCGACCTGCCCTCGGGCATGGGCATGGCCAGCGGCGAGCTGCGGTACGCCAACGAACTGGTGGAGTTCATCCGCGCCGAAACCGGTGATCACTTCCACATCGAAGTTGCCGCCTATCCGGAAGTTCACCCGCAAGCGCGCAATTTCGAGGATGATTTGGCGAATTTCGTGCGCAAGGTCAAAGCCGGCGCCGACTCTGCCATCACACAATACTTCTTCAACGCCGACAGCTACTTCCATTTTGTCGAGCGTGCGGAGAAACTCGGTGTCAGCATTCCGGTCGTACCGGGTATCATGCCGATCACCAACTACACCAAACTGGCCCGCTTCTCCGACGCCTGTGGCGCGGAAATCCCCCGCTGGATTCGCAAGCAGCTGGAAGCCTACGGCGACGACATCGCCAGCATCCAGGCCTTTGGTGAGCAGGTCATCACCGACATGTGCGAACGCCTCCTCGAAGGCGGCGCACCCGGTCTGCATTTCTACACCCTGAACCAGGCTGAACCCAGCCTGGCGCTCTGGAACAACCTCAAGCTCCCCCGCTGAGGATCATTGCTCCGGGCTTACCGTCCGCGATCCCGGCCAGCGCAACGCCGGCGTATCGTGGACGGGGTGCTTCCAGCCATCGGCCGAGCACTCGCCCCGAGCTTGAAATCACGCGCCCTCGAGCCGGCAGGTCGCCGGCCTACAGGAACCCCGCATGTCCTTTTCCTCCCTCGGTCTCTCCGAGGCCCTGGCTGGCGCCGTTGAAGCCGCTGGCTACGCGCGCCCCACTCCCGTTCAGGAACGCGCCATCCCCGCTGTACTGCAAGGCCGCGACCTCATGGTTGCCGCCCAGACCGGCACCGGCAAGACCGGCGGCTTCGCCCTCCCGGTACTCGAGCGCCTGTTCCCCGAAGGCCACCCGGACCGCGAACACCGCCATGGCCCACGCCAGGCCCGCGTCCTGGTACTGACTCCGACCCGTGAGCTGGCTGCCCAGGTGCACGACAGCTTCAAGGTCTACGCCCGTGACCTGCCACTGAAAAGCGCCTGCATCTTCGGCGGCGTTGGCATGAATCCGCAGGTGCAGGCCATGTCCAAGGGCGTCGACGTCCTGGTCGCCTGCCCCGGTCGCCTGCTCGACCTGATCGGCCAGGGCAGCGTCGACCTGTCCCGCGTGGAAATCCTCGTCCTCGACGAAGCCGACCGCATGCTCGACATGGGCTTCATCCACGACGTCAAGAAGGTCCTCGCCAAGCTTCCGGCCAAGCGCCAGAACCTGCTGTTCTCGGCGACCTTCTCCAAGGACATCATCGACCTCACCAACAAGCTCCTGCACAACCCGGAGCGCATCGAGGTCACCCCGCCGAACACCACGGTCGAGCGCATCGAACAACGTGTGTTCCGCATTCCGTCCGTGCAGAAGCGCGCCCTCCTCGCGCACCTGGTGACCATGGGCGCCTGGGAGCAGGTGCTGGTGTTCACCCGCACCAAGCACGGCGCCAATCGCCTGGCCGAGTACCTGACCAAGCACGGCCTGCCGTCTGCAGCGATCCACGGCAACAAGAGCCAGAACGCGCGCACCAAGGCCCTGGCCGATTTCAAGGCCAACGACGTGCGCATCCTGGTCGCCACCGACATCGCCGCCCGCGGCCTGGACATCGACCAGTTGCCCCACGTGGTCAACTACGAGCTGCCTAACGTCGAGGAAGACTATGTCCACCGCATCGGCCGTACCGGCCGCGCCGGTCGCACCGGTGAAGCCATCTCGCTGGTGGCGCCGGACGAGGACAAGCTGCTCAAGGCCATCGAGCGCCTGACCAAGCAGCGCATCCCCGATGGCGACATGCAGGGCTTCGACCCCGACACAGTGCTGCCGGAAGTCCAGCAGCCCGAAGCGAAGGAAGCTCCCCAGCGCCAGCCGCGCAAGGACAAGGCCAAGCGCGGCGAGCGCAAGGACCGTAACAAGGACAAACCGCAGCAGGCACAGGGCGAAGAGCAACAGAACGCCGCCCCCGCCGCTGAAGGCGAATCCGCTGACGGCGACAAGCCCGCCGGCAAACGCCGCCGTCGTGGCGGCCGTGGCAAGAAGAAGGGTGATGGCCAGGGCAGTGATGCTCAGCCGAACGCCAGCGCCAGCGATCAGCCGCGCGAGCCTCGTCAACCGCGCCAGCCCCGCCAGCAGGACCAGCAGGGCCAGGGTCGTCAGCAGCAGGCCAGGCCGGCTCGCGCGCCGAAGGCCGACGGCAATCGCGACCCTGAAGAATTCCTCGACGACGACTTCGACAACTTCGGCAACCGCGCTGATTACGTCAGCCCCTTCCCGGACAAGGACCAGCAGCGTGGCCAGCGCCGCCGTGGCGGTCAGGGCCAGGGGCAAGGCCAGGGCCAGAACCAGGGCCAGCAGCGCCCTCGCAGCCAGGGTGCCCAGGGCGGTGGCCAGGGCGGAAGCGGCCAGGGCCGTAGCCAGGGTCAAGGACAAGGTCAGGGGCGCGCCGCCAAGAAGCCTAACGGCGGTGGTCGTCCTCAGGGCCAAGGCCAGGGCGGCAACGCTCAGGGCAAGGCCGGCCAGCGCAAGCGCGGTGGCAAGGCTCCGGCTTCCCGCATGAACGACGCCCCGCTGCGTGAGCCGAGCGAATATGGCGCCGCCAAGCCGACCCGCCAGCCGGTGGTGATCAACAAGCGCGACCTGGTCCGCACTGATCGCTTCCCGACGCCGGAGCAGCTGGAAGAGCTGGAGCCGCGCCGCAAGACCGAGCGTCCCGCGCTGCTGACCCGCAACCGCGAGTGATGCCGTAAAAGAAACCGCCCTTCGGGGCGGTTTCTTTTTGCCTGGGAGTTGTGGGGCTCCCTGGATACCGGAAGGTTTTTGGTAGGAGCGAGCTTGCTCGCGAACCGGGTCCGCAGCGGAGCTTGTTCGCGAGCAACCGCGCTCTTACAAGAGCCGCGCCCTCGCACACCGAACAAGCACAAAAAAGCCGCCCGAAGGCGGCTTTTTTAACGCTGACGATGCCCTCACAGCACCTGCCGCAGGAAGGTCTGCGCACGCGCATCCTTGGGCTGGGCGAAGAACTCCGCCGGAGGGGCGTCTTCCAGCAGCTTGCCGTGATCGAAGAACAGCACGCGGTCCGCCACTTCACGGGCAAAGCCCATCTCGTGGGTCACGCAGACCATGGTCATGCCCTCCAGCGCGAGGGTCTTCATCACGTCCAGCACCTCGCCGACCATCTCCGGGTCGAGCGCCGAGGTGGGCTCGTCGAACAGCATCACCTTCGGGTCCATACACAGCGCACGAGCAATGGCCACGCGCTGCTGCTGGCCGCCGGAGAGACGCGACGGGTATTCGTTGGCCTTCTGGCCGATGCCGACCTTCTCCAGCAATGCTTTTGCCTTGGCTTCGCGCTCGGCCTTGCCGCGCTTGCGCACGACTTTCTGCGCCAGGCAAAGGTTCTCCAGCACGGTCATGTGCGGGAACAGGTTGAAGTGCTGGAACACCATGCCAACTTCGCGGCGGTAGGCGTTGATGTCGGTCTTCGGATCGGCGAGATCGAGGCCATCGATACTCACCGAGCCTTCGTCGAATTCTTCCAGGCCGTTCAGGCAGCGCAGGAAGGTGGACTTGCCCGAGCCGGACGGCCCGATCACCACCACCACTTCACCCTTGGCTACGCCGGTGGTGACGTCATCCACCGCGCGCACGACCTGCCCGCGGGTATCGAAAACCTTGGTCAGGTTACGGACTTCAATCACTTTGGCCGAGCCTCCGCTCCAGGCGCCCCGCCAGATGCGACAGCGGCAGGTTGATCACGAGGTAGAGCGCGGCGACGCAGAACCAGATCTCGAAGGTGGAGAACGAGGTGGTGATCGCCTCGCGGCCGCTCTTGGTCAGCTCGGTAATGGCGATCACCGAGACCAGGGAAGTGTCTTTCACCAGGCTGATGAACTGCCCGGCCAGTGGCGGCAGCACGCGCTTGAAGGCCTGCGGCAGGATCACGTGGCGCATCGACTGCGCGGCGTTCAGCCCCAGGGAGCGCGCAGCTTCGTCCTGACCACGGGCAATGGACTGCACGCCGGCACGGACGATCTCGGCCACGTAGGCGCCAGTGAACAGCGCCAGCGCCGCCACGCCCGCGAACTCACGGGAGAGGTTCAGCACGGTGGCGATGAAGAAGTAGAAGATGAATATCTGCACCAGCAGCGGCGTGCCGCGCACCAGTTCGACGTAGAGCGTCGAAAGGTCGTGCAGGGTCGGGTTCTTCGAGAGCCGGCAGAGACCGGTGAACAGGCCGATAACCAGGCCAAGCGCGCCGGAGACGAAAGAGATCCACACCGTGGTCCACAGGCCCCAGGCCAGCGGGCCGGCGGCCCAGTGGCGGGTCGCGCCGACCACATCGCCTTCGGCGACATCGTCGTTCTCGGAGAACTGCAGGCTGTCGGCAGCCACCGTCAGCACCTGCTGCTTGCCGTCTTCGTCCACCAGGGTGACGCGAGCGTTGCCGCCCTGTTCCTCGATCTTCTCTACCCGCGAGATGGCGTCCGCGCGCAGGGGCTCTTCGGCCTGGTAGGCGAAGTACTGCGGGACGCGATTCCAGCGCCATTCGTAGGAGATCAGCGAAGTGGAGTACCAGAGGGCCAGGCCGATCAACAGCAGGATCAGTCCGGTCAGCCCGTGCCAGGGCCAGGTTGCGCGTTTCGTTCTAGCCACGAATCTCTACCGTGAAAATGCGAACGCGCAGGCTCAGGGCCTGCGCGTCGGGTCAACCAGCGTCAGACGTGGATTATTCCATGTCCTTGAGCCAGTCGGTGCTCTTGAACCACTTGTCGTGCAGACGATCGTAGGTGCCGTCTTCACGAATCTGCTTGAGGAAGTTGTTGATGAAGTTGATCGAGTCGTAGTCGCCCTTCTTCAGGCCGAAGGCCAGCGGCTCGTAGGTGAACGGCTGGTCCAGGTGCACCAGCTTGCCGGCGCCGAACTTGCTCACGCCAACGACGTTGTAGGGCGAGTCGTAGATGAAGGCGTCGGCCTTGCCGTTGACCACGTCCATGACCGCTTCGGGCTCGTTGTCGAAGCCGTGGTACTGGGCCTTGGACAGCTGCTTCTTGGCGACGAATTCGCCAGTGGTGCCGATCTTGGAGGTGATGCGGTACTTGGCGTCATTCAGGTCCTTGTAGGACTTGATCTCGCCTTGCAGCTCCTTGCGGATCAGCAGGGTCTGGCCAACCACGATGAAGGGATCGGAGAAGTTCAGGCGCAGGTTGCGTTCCTGGGTCAGGGTCATGCCCGAGCCGATCATGTCGAACTTGTCGGTGAGCAGGGCCGGGATGATGCCGTCATAGGCGGTGGAGACCAGCTCCAGCTTGACGTTCATGGATTTGGCCATGGCCTTGAGCAGGTCCACTTCGAAACCGACGATCTGACCACGCTTGTTGGTCATCTCGAACGGCATGTAGGTCGGGTCCATGCCCACGCGCAGGGTGCCGCGCTTGGCCGCTTCATCGATGGCGCCGGCCTGAGCCGCGCTCACGCTGACCAGGGCGCAGACGCCCATCACCAGCGATGCCAGGTACTTTTTCATCCCCATACTCCCAAGCAAGTGAAAGAACTTGTTGTTTTTTCCAGCGATCGAACCGGGCGCGCCAAAGCATGCCCTGCGCGCAAAAGGGTGCGAAGCGTACCCCATGCGGCGGATATCTCAATCTTTTCTGGATAGCTGGCGCAGGGTACCAGCAGCGGTGCGCGGGGAAAACAGGGGAAACCGGCGAGTCGCCCTCATCCCCGCAGCGGGGATGAGGGCGACTCGGCTCAGGATTGCGCGGCGGGCAGCGCCATGGCGCCCTGCTCCGCGACCGGAGCCAGGGGTACGGCCGGGGCATGGGCATCGGCCTTCAGCGATTGCCGCCAGGGACCGATCCACTGCTCCTTGTCACCTTGCCAGAGCGCCAGGTGCAGGCGCGACAGCGCCACCGGGTCGCTCAGCAGTGCCAGGCGGCGGTTGCCGTCGAGCTGCTCGGGGCCGGCTTCCAGCGCCTTCTCGACCAGCGCGGTGCGGGTCGATTCGATAGCGGCGGACTGACCGTGGCGGGCAGTGCCCATGGCGCAGGCCAGGGCATTGAGCACCGGGTCAACGGCGGAGCGGACGAAGCCGTCCTTCAGCGCCTGCCAGCGGTTCTGATAGGTGTACTCGTCGGTGGCACGCAGCTCGCGCGGGGTGTCGTATTCCTCAGGAATCAGGAACAGCTTCTCGTCGCGCGACGCCAGGCCGAGCTTGACCCGACTGCTGATCACCGAGACCGGGATCGACAGCATCAGGGCACCGACGATGGGCGACAGCCACCACAGGAAGCGCGGGTTCAGCCATGCCACCAGCAGCGCCCAGCACAGGCCCAGCAGGGTCTGCAGGCCGTGGCGGCGGATCGCCTCACTCCACGGCGTGTCATCGTCGTCACGCTGCGGCGACTTCCACTGCGCTTCCCAGCCGAGGAACGCGGCCAGCACGAAGCGGGTGTGGAAGAGCATGCGCACCGGCGCGAGCAGCACGGAGAAGAACATCTCCAGGAGCATGCTCAGGGTGACCTTGATCACGCCACCGTAGCCCTTGGCGCCCTTGGCCCAGATCAGCATGACGCTCAGCAGCTTGGGCAGGAACAACAGGGTCAGGGTGGTGGAGAACAGGGCGATGGCCTTTTCCGGGTGCCACTGCGGCCAGATCGGGAACAACTGGCGCGGCTCCAGGAAGTACTGCGGCTCCATCAACTGGTGCACCGCCAGCAGTGCGGTGGACAACACCAGGAAGAAGAACCACAGCGGCGCCGACAGGTAGGACATCACACCGGTGAGGAACACCGCGCGGTGCACCGGGTGCATGCCCTTGACCAGGAACAGGCGGAAGTTCATCAGGTTGCCGTGGCACCAGCGACGGTCGCGCTTGAGCTCGTCCAGCAGGTTGGGCGGCAACTCCTCGTAGCTGCCCTCCAGGTCGTAGGCGATCCAAACGCCCCAGCCGGCGCGGCGCATCAGCGCAGCTTCGACGAAGTCGTGGGAGAGGATCGCACCAGCGAAGGAGCCCTTGCCCGGCAACGGCGCCAGGGCGCAGTGCTCGATGAAGGGTTTCACCCGGATGATCGCGTTGTGGCCCCAGTAGTGGGATTCGCCCAGCTGCCAGAAGTGCAGGCCGGCGGTGAACAGCGGACCGTAGACGCGGGTGGCGAACTGCTGCATGCGCGCATAGAGGGTGTCCATGCCCGACGCCTTGGGCGCGGTCTGAATGATGCCAGCCTCGGGGTTGGCCTCCATCAGGCGCACCAGCTTGGTCAGGCAGTCGCCGCTCATCACGCTGTCGGCGTCCATGACGACCATGTACTTGTACTGGCCGCCCCAGCGACGGCAGAAGTCGTCGATGTTGCCGCTCTTGCGCTTCACCCGGCGCCGCCGGCGGCGGTAGAAGATGCGACCGAAGCCCAGGGCTTCCTTGCACAGCTCGATCCAGGCTTTTTCTTCGGCCATGGCGATATCGGGCTGGTTGGTGTCGCTGAGCACGAAGAAGTCGAAGCGATCCAGCTCACCGCTGGCTGCCACCGACTCGTAGGTCGCCCGCAGGCCGGCGAAGACGCGCGGAACGTCCTCGTTGCAGATCGGCATGACGATGGCGGTACGCGCATCGGCGGCAATCGGCTCGCTACCCGCGCTGCTGCCGGAAATGCGGTAGCGGTCGCGGCCGGTGAGCAGCTCCCAGAAGCCCATCAGGGCGGTCCAGAAGCCTGCCGAGACCCAGCAGAAGAGGATCGCGAAGAGCGCCAGCACGCCGAACTGGATGGCGTACGGCACCACCTGTTCCAGGGTTTGCAGCCAGGTCTGGCGATTGATTTCTTCCAGGTCGACGAAGGCCCAGCCCTGGTAGGGCAGGATGCCTTTCATGTAGTAGGTGGCGACGGTGGTCTGGCCGAGCATGAGCAGGACCAGAATGAACCGGCGCAGCGAACCCACTCGCTGCCAGCGCGCCTTGGGCAGGTCGCGGGAGGGCTTGGCGGGGTTGCTGCGTCCGGTCAGGCGGCGCCAGCCGCGCATGATCGGGTTGGTCCGCCAGGGTTCGGGGATCACCTTGGTGCGCTGAATCGGCGGCGCGGCCTTGAGGTACGTGCGGCCGTTGTCGTCCATGCCCAGCATCTGGGCATCGTCGAGGTCCTGGCCATACCCATGGCGCAGTCGCGCACCGACCGAAGCCAGCGCAGCGTCTTCGCCTTGTACATCGCCAGCGAGCTGCTCATGCAGCTCGCTGATGGAACCGGCCTGGGCCAGCCGCTCACGCTCCTGCGCCGAAAGGGGCAGGTGCGCGAGGTAGTCGGCCACCGGCGCGGTGGTAGCGGTGGAGTTATTCATCGGCAGGCAGCTGGTAGCTCCAGGTTTCGGAAATGGTCTGGCCGCCGTTTACCAGCGCAGCGCGCATTTCCGTCGGCTTCTTCGGATCCTTGACCTTGATTCGCAGGGTCAGACGCCAGCCCTTGGTCACTGCGTTGTAGCGCAGTGCGTTTTCCTTCACCTCGGCATTGTCGTCGGTGCTCACCTGGGTGCTTACCGGGGCATCACCGGCCAGCGCCTTCAGGGTCGGGCCGACGAAGTCGACGACCAGGGCGACGCTGCCGTCAGGCTGACGGATCAGGTTCTTCTGCTTGACGTCGCCGACCGAGCGCAGGGTCTGCATGACCCAGGCGTTCTTCGCGTCGTGCAGGGCTTCCTCGTCCTTGGTCCAGCGCATGCGGTAGGCGAAGTCCAGCGGCTCGCCGGCTTCCGGGCGCTTCTCCGGGTTCCAGAAGGCCACGATGTTGTCGTTGGTTTCGTCCGGAGTCGGGATCTCCACCAGTTCGACAGTACCTTTGCCCCAGTCGCCCTGCGGCTCGACCCAGGCAGACGGACGCAGGTCGTAGCGGTCGTCCAGGTCTTCGTAACGGGAGAACTCACGACCGCGCTGCAGCAGGCCGAAGCCACGCGGGTTCTCGACACTGTAGGCGCTGACGGAGAGGTGTTTCGGGTTGTTCAGCGGACGCCAGATCCACTCGT
This sequence comes from Pseudomonas sp. PVC-3-1, assembly GCF_057444315.1. NCBI lineage: Bacteria > Pseudomonadati > Pseudomonadota > Gammaproteobacteria > Pseudomonadales > Pseudomonadaceae > Pseudomonas > Pseudomonas sp. PVC-3-1. The sequence continues at coordinate 1,538,657 of NZ_CM172023.1, read as the reverse complement.
CGTTGCCAGCATGAATCTGCAGGCCGTTGGAGTCATGCAGTTCCGGACGGAAATTGTGCTCCGCGGACGGCTGGTTGGAGCCGAACAGGAACATGCTGGTCAGCGGCGCCAGGCCCAGCTTGCTCACCTTGTCACGCAGGAACACGCGGGCCTTTACGTCGACCACGGTGTCGTTGCCCGGACGGATGGTGAAGCGGTAAGCGCCGGTCGCACGGGGCGAATCCAGCAGCGCGAAGATCACCAGGTGCTTGTCCTTGGGCTTGGGCTTCTCGATCCAGAACTCGCGGAAGCGCGGGAATTCCTCACCCGACGGCAGCGCGGTGTCCAGCGCCAGGCCACGGGCGGAGAGGCCCCACCACTGGTCCTTGCCAATGATGCGGAAGTAGCTCGCGCCCAGGAAGGTGGCGATCTCGTCCTGCTTGTCGGGGGAGTTGATCGGGTACAGCAGGCGGAAGCCGGCATAGCCCAGATCCTTGGTGGCATTGGCGTCGAACTTCAACGATCCGAAGTCGAAACGGGAGGGATCGTACTTGATTTCCTTGACGTCGGTTGCCGTGACTTCATTGATCTTCACCGGGGTGTCAAAGTGCATGCCCTGGTGATAGAAGCTGATCTTGAAGGGGGTCTTCTCGTCGGCCCAGTAAGCCTTCTCGTTGCGGAAGCGAATCTGCTGGTAATCGGCGAACTTCATTTCGCTGAATTCCGATGGCAGGTTGCTCGTCGGTGCGCTGTACTTCTCAGCAGCCAGCGCCTTGGCCTTTTCGCCAACGTCGTCGAGATTGAAGGCCCAGGCATGGGTAGCGCTCAACGCCAACAGGGCGGAGCCGACCAGTCCGCGAAGGATTTGGCGCGAAAGCGGTTGTTGAACGGAACGGAAAATCACGAGTCCCCCTCGTCCGTGAACACAAAACGATTAAAGCCAGCAAAGGCGATGCCAATCTGCTGGCGATTGAATTCCGACCCCGGTGAGCCTGAATGATTCCCCGATATTTTCCACGGGTACTTCCGGCTCCCGGAGGCGCATTGTTCTAAGTGCATAAGCCCTAACCATCATCCCACGGCGATATGACAAGCTGCCGCGCGTTCAAGCCTCCAGTAGAAAGGTCACCGGGCCGTCATTGACCAGGTGGACCTGCATGTTGGCGCCAAAACGGCCAGTGGCGACCAGCGGATGACGCTCTCGCGCCTGTTCCACGAGTAGATCGAACAACGCGGCGCCCTTTTCAGGTGGCGCCGCGCTGGAAAAGCTCGGCCGCAGCCCCTTTCGGGTATCCGCGGCCAGGGTGAACTGCGAAACCAGCAGCAGGCCGCCGCCGACATCGCTCAATGAAAGGTTCATTTTACCTTCATCGTCGCCAAACACTCGATAGTTAAGCAGCTTGTGCAACAAACGGTTTACTGAAGCCTCATCATCCTGGGGCTCGACGCCCACCAGGGCCAGCAGCCCATGGTCGATGGCGCCGACGATTTCGCCCTCGACCTCGACACGGGCGCCACGCACCCGCTGGATCAAACCCTTCATTCAGCCTCCGGCGGCAGGTTCAGCAGGCGCCGGCCGATTTCGTTGGTGGCGCGCACCAGCGCGTCGGTGATGCCCGGCTCGCCCGCCACGTGGCCGGCGTCGCGGACAATCTGCAGCTCGCTGTTGGGCCAGGCCTTGTGCAATGCCCAGGCGTTGTCCAGCGGACAGACCACGTCGTAGCGGCCATGGACAATCACACCCGGCAGGTGGGCGATCTTGTGCATGTCGCGCAGCAACTGGTCGGGCTCGAGGAAGCCGTCGTTGACGAAATAATGGTTCTCGATGCGCGCAATGGACAGCGAGCGATGCGGGTCGGAGAAGCGCTCGACCACTGCCGGGTTCGGCCGCAGCGTGGCGGTACGTCCTTCCCAGGTGGACCAGGCGCGAGCGGCGTGCATCTGCGCGATCTGGTCAGGGCCGCTCAGGCGGCGATGGAAGGCGTGCAGCAGGTCGTCATGTTCGTCGGCGGGAATCGGCGCCAGGTAGTCTTCCCAGTAATCGGGGAACAGGCGGCTCGCGCCTTCCTGGTAGAACCAGCGGATTTCCTGCGGACGGCAGAGGAAGATACCGCGCACGATCAGCGCCAGCACGCGCTCAGGGTGGGTCTGGGCGTAGGCCAGCGACAGGGTGGAGCCCCAGGAGCCGCCGAACAGCACCCACTTGTCGATACCCAGCAGTTCGCGGATGCGCTCGATATCCTGCACCAGGTGCCAGGTGGTGTTGTTCTCCAGGCTCGCGTAGGGCGTGGAGCGGCCACAGCCACGCTGGTCGAAGGTGACGATGCGGTAGATATTGGGATCGAAGAAACGCCGCGACATGGCATCGCAACCGGAGCCCGGGCCGCCATGGATGAACAGAACCGGCAATCCGTCGGGCGTACCGCTCTCGTCCACATAGAGGACGTGCGGTTCCTCGACGGCCAGTTCATGGCGCGCGTAAGGCTTGATTTCCGGATACAAAGTTTGCATGGCTCGCTCCTGGATCAGTACGTACGGTCGCTCCGGACCAGTAACCATCCTAGGGCCTGTCGCCACCTAATAGAAAGTCGCGTTGCCGCGGCGCAACTTCCATTGAAAGTCTTCGGCCCCCACGGTGTCGGGCATGATACTCGGGCCAGCGAAAAACCGATAAGGGAGTTAGTGAGCCATGCCACGGAAGTTGTTTCTTTCTCTATTGCTGATGCTGCTCACCCTGGCCGGCTGCGGCCGGGACGACCCGCGCGCGCAACTGGACGCGGCCGTCAAGCAATTGCAGGACAACCTCGAAGCCAAGAATAGCGGGGCCGTGATCGAACAGCTGGCCGGCGATTTCCGCGCCAACGGCGAGTTCGACCGCGACTGGGCCAGGCGCACCATGACGCTGATGTTCCTGCGTCACCAGCAGGTCAAGGTGATCCTGCTCAGCAGCGAGAGCCGGATCGACCCGACCTATGCCAACCGCGGACATACTGACGCGCAGGTCGCCCTTACCGGCGCCGAGAACCTCATCCCCGATAGCGCCGGGCATTACTCGGTAAAGCTGGAATGGTGGCGCGAGGGATCGGAATGGAAACTGGCGAGGCTCGACTGGCAATGACTTCCCCCTGCAACATCGTATCCGCGCAGCCGGGCTGCTGGTGCGCGACGACGAAATCCTGTTGGTGCGCCACGAGGTCGCCGGCGATGTGTACTGGATTCCGCCGGGCGGCGGCTTCGAGTCGGACAAGGACCAATCCACCCGCGACACGGTGCGCCGCGAGTGCCGGGAGGAAACCGGGCTCGCCGTGGAAGTCGGCCCGCTGGTCTATGTGCGCGAGTTCGCCGAGCCGGTGGCCGGGCGCTTCCACATGGAGCTGTTCTACCGCGTGGATGCCTGGGATGGCCGCGTCAGCCTGGACAACCTGCGCGGCCTGGGTGGCGACGAATTCGATATCCGCGAAGTCGCCTGGGTACCGCGCCAGGAACTGGCGCGCCTGCCCTCCTACTACCCCGCCGAATTGCTCGACGATGTATGGGAACGTCTGGCCGAGGCGCAACCACTGATCCGCCACCTCGGCCTGCAACGCTAGCGGATTACTGCACCGGTTCGCTGGTGGGCTTGGCGATGATCGCCTGCAACTCGGCGGTCATGGGGAACTCCAGGTTGAGGTTCTTCGGCGGAATAGGCTGCTCGAACCAACGCTGGTAGATGCCCTTGATCTCGCCCGAGGAGTACAACTGCGCCAGCGTCTCATTGACCAGTGCGAGGAATTGCGGATCGTTCTTGCGCACCATGCAGGCGTAGATCTCCCGCGACTGCGGCTCGCCCACCACCACCCAGTGGTGCGGGTCGCGCGCCTTGGCCTTTTCGCCGTAGAGCAGCGCATCGTCCATGTAGAAGGCCACGGCACGGCCGGACTGCAACATGAGGAAGGCCTCGCCGTGATCCTTGGCGCTGACCACGTTCATGCCCAGCTTGTGCTCGGCGTTGTAGGCCTTGAGATAGCGCTCATTGGTGGTGCCGGCGGTGGTCACCACGTTCTTGCCCTTCAGATCGGCGAAGTCCCGGATGCCGCTGTCCTTGGCGGTCAGCAACTGGCCCTTCACGTAGATGAAACCATAGGAGAAGGCGACCTGGTTCAGACGCTCAGCGGTCACGCCGGTGGAGCCGCATTCCAGATCCACGGTGCCGTTCTGCACCAGCGGGATGCGCGTCTGCGAAGTCACCAGGTTGTACTTCACGGCAAGGTCCGGCTTGTCGAGCTTCTGCTTGATACGTTCGACCACCTTGCCGGCCAAGTCCACCGAGTAGCCCATGGGCTGGCCGCTGTTATCGCCCAGGTACGAGAATGGCACCGAGGCATCGCGATAACCCAGGGTTATCGCACCTCGGTCAGCGACCTTCTTCAGCGTGCCGTCCAGTGCTTCGTTCGCCTGCGCCAAAGCGCAAACCAGGCTGGACGCCGCCAGCAATCCCAGTGCAAGTCGTTTCATCGGTTCGATCCCTCTTGTTGTTGTGAGTCGGATTGAGGTTCAGGGCCGCGCGGCAATCACAGTGATCTCCACCAGCACCGACGGCCGCGCCAGCAGCGCCTGTACCGTGGTACGGGTCGGTGCACAGCCTTCGGGCAGCCAGGCGCACCAGACGCTGTTCAGGGCTTCGAAATCGGCGCCGATGTCCTTGAGGTAAATGGTCGCGCTGAGGATATTCGCCTTGTCGGTGCCAGCTTCAGCCAGCAGTGCATCGATCTTCGCCAGCACTTCGCGGGTCTGGCCCTGGATATCGGTGGCCTGACCGGGTACCTGCCCGGAGAGGAACACCAGCGAGCCGAAGACCATAGCGCCGGAAAGGCGGTCGTTGGTGGCGATGCGTGTGAGTTGCATGGTGAGTCTCCCAATTCGATGGAATCAGCCGGCCAGCCGCTCGGGCGTCAGGCCACTGGTGTCGATGCCGGGCTTGCGCCCACCGATCTGCGCGGCGATCAGTTGCGCACTGCCACAGGCCAGGGTGAAACCGAGCGCGCCGTGACCGAGGTTCAACCACAGGCCGCGCGGCCCGCAGGCGCCCACCAGCGGCACGCCGGTGGGCGTGGCCGGACGCATGCCGGCCCATTCGATGGCGGCGCTGTAGTCGCAGGCGTCGGGCAACGTGTCCGCCGCCTGCTGGCGGATCAGCGCCAGGCGCTTGGGTTCCAGGCGCGGGTCGAAACCGACGATGTCGACCATGGCGGCGATGCGCAGCTGGTTGCCGATGCGTGCGTAGACCACCTTGCGGTCGTAGTCCGTCAGGCTCACGTCCGGCGCGTGGTCACCGGCGCGGATCGGCGCGGTCAGGCTGTAGCCCTTGAGCGGATAGAGCGGCAGGCGCGGCCCGCCCGGCAGCAACGCGGCGCTGCGATAGCCGGCGGCGAGGACGACATGATTGGCCTCGAAGCTCTGACCGCCCGCCTCTACTCCAGCCACGGCGCCGTTGCGCAGAAGCAGCTTCGATGCCGGATGTCCATAGACAAGGCGGCAACGGCCGGACGCCTGGAGCCCCTCGGCCAGCCGCTGGCAGAACAGGTAGCAGTCAGCGACCTCCTCGTCCGGCGTATGGATGCCGCCAACGAAGGGCGCGCGCTCCAGCGCCGGGTCCAGCTCGCGGCACTGTTGCGCGGACAACACGAATTGCGCGGCAGGATCGGACAGGTTCTGCCGCGCGCTGCGGAAGCTGCCTTCGTCACGGAAGGCCACCAGCTTGCCGTTGCGCCGCCAGTCGAAACCCGCCAGCCCGTCCTCGCGCCACTGCGCCAGCGTGGTCTGGCTGAACAGGGCGAGGCGCAGCAGGTGCTTCGCGTTGGCCTGGTTTACCGAACGCCTGCAGGCCGCGGTGAACTCCATCAGCCAGCGCCACTGCGCTGGGTCCAGGCGCGGGCGCAGACGCAGCGGCGAATCCCCGCGCAGCAGCCAGCCCAGCGCCTGCTGCGGCACGCCGGCATCGGCCAGCGGCGCGACATAGCGGTAGGACAGTTGGCCGCCGTTGGCGAAACTGGTTTCCAGCCCCGCCTGATCTCGCGCCTCCAGCACGGTGACGTCGAAGCCTTCCCGGACCAGCGCATGCGCTGTGGCCAGCCCGACCACGCCCGCGCCGATGATGCAAACCCGCTGTGCCATTGCCGCCTCACTGCCCGTTCAATCCTGGCCTCGACCTTAGGCCCGGGTGACAGGCGGCGAACAATGAATAAACATGGGCACCCCATAACCTTGCGTTATACGCGCAGAAGATTCACACAAGGGAAGCCGACCATGCGCCTGCGCCATATCGAAGTGTTCCAGGCCATCCGCGAGACCGGTTCGGTCAGCGGCGCCGCGCAACTGCTGCACGTCTCCCAGCCGGCGGTGACCAAGGTGCTGCAGCACGCCGAGCAGCAACTGGGCTTCCCGCTGTTCCTGCGCGTGCGCGGCAAATTGCAGGCAACGCCCGAAGCGCTGGAACTGGAGCGTGAGGTAGCGAAAGTGACGGAAAGCCTGCAGGGCGTTCGCCGCCTCGCACAGAGCCTGCGCGGCCAGCCGGAGAACCGCCTGCGCGTGGGCGCCACGCCAGCCCTGGCACTGTCGCTGCTGCCACCGGTGATCCGCGAATGGACCGACCGCTACCCGCAGAGCAGCTGCGAACTGGCCACTCAGCATTCCCGCGAGCTGATCCAGAACCTGCTGATGCGCGAGCTCGACCTCGCCCTGACCCTGCAGCAGACCGACCATCCCGGCCTGCGCTCGCAGCCCATCGCCAGCGGCCCGCTGGTAGCCCTGGCGCCGCGCGGGCACTGGCCGGAAGGTCGCTTGGGCAAGGCGCTGACGCTGGGCGAATTGGCCGGCGAGCCGATGATCGGCCTGTCCACCTCCGACCCGCTCTCAGCACGTCTGGAAAGCCACCTGGCCAACGTCGAACCACCGCCACGCGTGCGCATCGCGGTACAGACCTACGCGTTGGCGCGCACGCTGGTGGAAGCCGGAACGGGATTGGCGCTGGTCGATCCCTTCACCGCCCTGGGCGCGGACGAGAAACTCACCGCGCTGCGCCCGCTGTCACCACCGGTGAAGGTCACGCTCTACGCCCTCACCCGCGCCGACGAGACGCCGCCACACACCCAGGCGCTGCTGTTGGAGATGCTGGTGCGTCACGCCGAGGGACAACTGGCGCAGCACCGCTTCGCATAAAAGACAGCCCCCTGCCGAACCAGGGAAGCGCCGCCGGGATGCGTGGTCCGGCGGCGCCGCGCCGACAAGCCCTGGCGCGGCAGGAGGCTGTGTAAAACTCAGCGACCGTAGCGTTCGCGGCCCCAGGCGATGAATGTTTCCAGCATGCGCCGGAGTACCTGGGCGGTCGGTGCGGCGAGGTCTTCACGGTAGCCGAAGGGCGCGTGCTCATCCATGTAGTTGCACTGGGCGAGTTCCAGCTGCACCGCGTGAACGTTGTCCTGCGGCTGGCCGTATTGACGGGTGATGTGGCCGCCCTTGAAGCGGCCGTTGAGGATGTGGCGGTAGGCCGGTGCGTCGGCACAGACCGCCACCAGTCGCTCGGCTAACTCCACGTCACAGCTGGCGCCGCTGTTGGTGCCGATGTTGAAGTCCGGCAGCTTGCCGTCGAACAGGTGCGGGATCACCGAGGCGATCGAGTGGGCATCCCACAGCAGCGCGTAGCCGAATTCTGCCTTCAGGCGCGCCAGCTCGTCGGCCAAGGTGCGGTGATACGGCGTCCAGACTTCGGCAAGGTAACGCGCGCGCTCCTCCGGCGACGGCGCCTGGCCGTCCTTGAACAGCGGGCGGCCGTCGAACAGGGTGTCCGGGTAGAGGCCAGTGGTGGCGGTGCTGTACAGCGGCTTGTCGTCGGCCGGGCGGTTGAGGTCGATGACATAGCGCGAGAAGCCGGCAGCCAGGGTGCTGGCGCCCAGTTCCTCGGCGAAGGCGTAGAGCCGCGGGATGTGCCAGTCGGTGTCGGCCAGCTCGCGGGCTTCATCCACCAGGCCGGCTTCCACAGTCGGAGTCAGGCGGATGCCGGGGTGCGGCATGCTGACCAGCAGCGGGACGCGGCCGCGTTTGAATTCGAGAACGTTATCCATGGGGTCTATATCCAACTCTGGCGAAGAAGAACCTGTAGGAGCGAGCTTGCTCGCGAACAGATCCGCTGCGGAGCCAGGTTCGCGAGCAAGCTCGCTCCTACAAGAACCAAACTCACAGTTCTTCGCCGTGACGAATGACGCGTTTGGGCAGGTCGCCACCGAGCCAGTAGGCAAGCTCGGCAGGACGCTGGATGTCCCAGGCGATGAAGTCGGCGACCTTGCCCGCTTCCAGGCTGCCGTGGCTGTCGGCCATGCCCAGCGCTCGTGCGGCGTTGAGGGTCACGCCGGCCAGTGCTTCTTCCGGGGTCAGGCGGAAGGCGGTGCAGGCCATGTTCAGCATCAGGCGCAGGGACAGCGCTGGCGAGGTGCCGGGGTTGAGATCGCTGGCGATGGCAATGTTCACGCCGTGTTTGCGCAGGGCATCCATCGGCGGCAGCTGGGTTTCGCGCAGGACGAAGAAGGCGCCGGGCAGCAGCACGGCAACGGTGCCGGCTTCGGCCATGGCAATGGCGTCGCTCTCGTCCATGAACTCCAGGTGGTCGGCGGACAGTGCGCCATACCGCGCGGCGAGGCTGGAGCCATGCAGCGACGACAGCTGCTCGGCATGCAATTTCACCGGCAAGCCCAGGCGCTGGGCAGCCTGGAATACCCGCTCGACCTGCGCCGGGGAAAACGCCAGGTGCTCGCAGAAGGCATCCACCGCGTCCACCAGACCTTCCTCGGCCAGGGCCGGAAGGATGTGGCTGCAGACCTGATCGATGTACTCATCCGCACGCCCGGCGTATTCCGGCGGCAGCGCGTGGGCGGACAGGCAAGTGGTACGCACCGTCACTGGCAGCTCCTGTTCCAGGCGGCGTGCCACGCGCAGCATGCGGCGTTCGCTGTCCAGGTCCAGGCCGTAGCCGGATTTCACTTCCAGCACTGTCACGCCATCGGCCAGCAATGGGCGGGCGCGCTTGATGGCGTTGGCCAACAACGCTTCCTCGCTGGCCTCGCGGGTGGCGCGCACGGTGCTGGCGATGCCGCCGCCGGCCGCCGCAATGTCCGCGTAGCTGACGCCGTTCAGGCGCTGCTCGAACTCACCGCTGCGGTCGCCGCCGAACACCAGGTGGGTGTGGCAGTCGATGAATCCGGGCGTGACCCAGGCGCCGCCCAGGTCAGTGCTCTGTACCGGGCGCTCGGGCAGCTCGGCGCGCGGACCGATCCAGCTGATGCGCTCGCCCTCGGTGATGATCGCGGCATCCTCGATGATGGCGTAGCGGCCATCCTTCATGGTCGCCGCGTGGCAGTGGTGCCAGAGGTGTTTCATTGCAGCCTCCCGATGCTCGCGCCGATGCTCTCCAGCGCTGCCGGGTCGGCCAGCAGTGCGGTGGCACGGTCGATGTCCGGCGCCAGCCAGCGGTCGCTGTCATAGGCCGGCACCTGTTCGCGCAACAGGCTCCAGGCGCAGTCGGTGCCGGCGCCGAAACGTTGTGGCTTGAGGAATTCAAAGGCCTGGGCAGCCAGCAGGTATTCGATGGCGAAGATGCGCCGGGTATTGTCGATGGCGCGGCCGAGCTTGAGAGCGGCGCTGGTGCCCAGGCTCAGGTGATCCTCCTGCAGGCCGGAGGTGACGAAGTTGTCCACCACCGCCGGCTGCGCCAGCTGGCGGTTCTCGCCGGCCAGGGAGGCGGCGACGTATTGCACGATCATCATCCCCGAGTTGACGCCCGGCTGGCTGACCAGGAAAGCCGGCAGGCCGCTGACCAGCGGGTTGATCAGACGGTCCAGGCGGCGCTCGGCAACGCCGCCCAGTTCGGCCACGGCGATCGCCAGCAGGTCGGCGGCCATGGCGACGGATTCGCCGTGGGGGTTGGCCTGGGAGACGACGCGGTAGTCGTCCGGCGTGCCCAGCACCAGCGGGTTGTCGGTGGCGGAGTTGAGTTCGGTCTCGATCTGCTTGGCCGCGTGCTCCAGCTGGTCGCGGCACGCACCGTGGATCTGCGGCATGGAGCGAATGCTCAGGGCGTCCTGGGTGCGAATGCCCTTGCTGCTGGCGATGACCTCACTGCCTTCGAGCAGCGCCCGCAGGTTGGCACCGACCTTCTGCATGCCCGGGTGTGGCTTGAGCGCGATGATCTCGGCGTCGAAGGCATCGATCTGCCCGCGCAGGGCTTCGAAGCTCATGGCGCCGATGACATCGGCCCACTGCGAGAGGCGCGTTGCGTCGTCGAGGGCAAGACAGCTCAGGCCGGTCATGCACGGCGTGCCATTGACCAGGCAGAGCCCGTCCTTGGCACCCAGCTGCACCGGTTCCAGTCCTTCGGCGGCCAGCGCGCGGGCAGCAGGAACGATCTCTCCGCGGTAGCTCACGTCGCCAATGCCCAGCAGCGCCACGCCGACGTGGGCCATGTGGGTCAGGTAGCCGACCGAACCCTGGGACGGCACGCGCGGGGTGATGCCGTGGTTGAGCAGCGCCAGCAGCGCTTCCACTACTCGGCGGTGCAGGCCGGATTTGCCGTGGCTGTAGTTGGTGATGGCGGCAGCAATGATCGCGCGGGTCTGCTCAACCTTCAGCGGTTCGCCCACACCGCAGGCATGGCTGAGCAGGGTGTTGCGCGACAGCTGCGCCAGTTGCTCGCCCTGCAGCACCACATTGCACAACGCGCCCAGGCCGGTGCTGATGCCATAGGCCCGTTCACCTCGGCTGACGATGCGTTCGACGATGCCGTGGGCGTTGTCGATACGCGCCCAGGCCGCCGCCGACAGTTGCAGGCGCGCGCCGTGGCGCGCCACCGCGACCAGGTCCTGCCAGCGCAGCGGGCCGTTGCCGAGGGTGATGGTGGAAGAGGACGACATGCAGAACTCCTGTAGGCGGGGAAGCCCCCTTCCCCGCCGGTGAATGGCGTTAGATAGCGGCGACGCGGCGCTGAACGAAGCGGTCGACGTACTCGTCGGCAGGCTTGTGCAGGATGTCGGTCGGCGCGCCGACCTGGATCAACTGGCCGTCCTTGAGGATGGCGATGCGGTTGCCGATGCGCACGGCTTCATCGAGGTCGTGGGTGATGAAGACGATGGTCTTGTGCAGAGTCTTCTGCAGCTCCAGCAACTGATCCTGCATGTCGGCGCGGATGAGCGGGTCGAGGGCGCTGAAGGCTTCGTCCATGAGGATGATGTCGGTATCCGCCGCCAGCGCGCGGGCCAGGCCAACCCTTTGGCGCATGCCGCCGGAGAGCTGGTGCGGGTAGGATTTCTCGTAGCCCTTCAGACCCACGGTGTTGATCCAGTGCAGCGCGCGCTCCTGGCACAGCGCCTTGCTCTCGCCACGAATCTTCAGGCCGTAGGCGACATTGTCGAGCACACTCTTGTGCGGCAGCAGGCCGAAGCTCTGGAACACCATGCTGATCTTTCGCCGGCGGAAGTTCTCCAGCGCGGCGGCGTCGTAGCCGAGCACGTCCTCGCCATCGACCAGGATCTGCCCGCTGGTGGGGTCGATCAGGCGGTTGAAGTGGCGCACCAGGGTCGACTTGCCGGAACCGGAGAGGCCCATGATGACGAAGATTTCCCCGGCCTCGATGGACAGCGAGAGGTCGTTCACCCCGACCACGCAATCGGTGGCGGCCAGCACCTCGGCCTTGCTCTTGCCCTGGCGGATCATCGCCAGCGCCTGGTCGGCCTTGGCGCCGAATATCTTGTAGACGTTCTTGACCTGGATCTTGCTCATTTGCTGGCCTCATGGTGGCGCGAGCGGCCGTAAGCCTGGGTGATGCGGTCGATGACCACGGCGAGGATGACGATGGCCAGACCCGCTTCCAGGCCCTTGCCGACGTTGAGGGTCTGGATGCCCACCAGCACGTCCTCGCCCAGGCCACGGGCACCGATCATCGAGGCGATGACCACCATCGACAGGGCCATCATGGTGGTCTGGTTGATGCCGGCCATGATGCTCGGCAGCGCCAGCGGCAGCTGCACGCCGAACAGCTGCTGGCGGCGGTTGGCGCCGAAGGCGGTGATGGCTTCCATCACTTCGCGGTCGACCTGACGGATGCCCAGGTCGGTCAGGCGGATCAGCGGCGGCGCGGCGTAGATCACGGTAGCGAAGATCGCCGGTACCTTGCCCAGGCCGAACAGCATCAGCACCGGAATCAGGTACACGAAGCTGGGCATGGTCTGCATGATGTCCAGGAGCGGCAGCAGGATCGCCCGGAAGCGGTCGCTGCGTGCGGCGAGAATGCCCAGCGGAATGCCGATCAGCACCGAGATGATGGTCGCGACCATCATCAGTGCCAGGGTCTGCATCAGCTTGTCCCACAGGCCCACGGCGCCCACCAGGAACAGCAACCCGACGATCACCACGGTCGGCAGGATGCGCCGCGTGGCATGCCAGGCGATGCCCGCGACGATGGCCAGCATCAGCCACCAGGGAGTGGCCCGCAGCACGCTCTCCAGGTTGACGATGGCCCACAGCAGGGTGTCGGAGATATGGCGGAACACGTCGCCGTAGTTGGTAACCAGGGCATCGACCCAACCGTTGACCCAGTCGGCGATGGAGAAGGTGAAGCGTTCGGGAAACATGGCACGTACTCGTCAGGAGTGGGCATCACCGGGGATATCGTGCATCCCCGAAATCGGCAGCGTGAGCACCTGCCCCTGATCTGCTGCGCTAGGCCAGGCGGCGTTGAAAGCCGGTTCGGACTGCTCATTTACTGCGAGTAAACTCCGCGTCCTCACCGCCTTTCGCCTTGCCTGGCCGTCGCTCGCGACGATCAGGGCTCAGGTGCTCAGAGCGCGGCCTGGACCTTCTTCGCAGCGTCCTCGCTGACCCAGGTGGTCCACACTTCCGGGTGTTCCTTGAGGAAGGCCTTGGCCAGTTGCTCGGAGGTCAGTTTCTCCTTGGCCATCTTCGCCAGGTTCTGGTTCAGCAGGTCGATGGGCAGGTTGACCTTCTCCAGCACCGCCACCAGTTCAGGCGCCTGATCGTGGAAGGCCTTGGACAGACCGACCTGGATCTTCACGTCCTTGTTCACGCCCGGCTCATCCAGCTTCACCAGGTCGGCCTGGCCCATCAGCGGCGTCGGCGACCAGTAGTAGAAGAGAATAGGCTCCTTGCGCTTGTAGCTCGACAGCACGGCGGCATCCAGGGCCGGGCCGGTGCCGGGGCGGAAGTTGGTGAATTTGTCCTCGAGGCCGTACTTCTTCAGCATCTCGGAGTTTTCCAGCTCGCAGGTCCAGCCGGCCGGGCAGTTGTAGAAGCGGCCCTTGCCCGGCTCCTCCGGGTCGCGGAAGACTTCGGCGTACTGGGCAAGGTCGGTGACGGCCTTCAGGTTCGGCGCCTTGGCTTCGATATTGCGCGCCTTGTCGCCCTCGATCACGAAGCGCGGTACGTACCAGCCCTCGGTGGCGCCGACGATGGGCGCGCCCACGCCGACCACCTTGTTCGCGGCGGCGGCCTTGTTCCAGGCGTCGCTGCGGCCGATCCACTCTTCGCTGAAGATCTGAATGTCATTGTTGGCCAGGGCCTGCTCCATGGTGATGGAGTTGCCCGGCAGGCTGTCGGTTTCGCAGCCGTAGCCGTTCTTCAGGATGATCTGCATGAGGTCGGTGAGCAGCATGCCGCTCTCCCAGTTCAGCCCGGCGAATTTCACCGGCTTGCCACTCTCGCACCAGCCGGCGGCCTGGGCCGATGCCATGGTGCCGCCCAGCAGACCGGCGGACAGGAACAGGCCCAGCAGCGTCTTCTTGGTGTTGTTCATCTGATGCTCCTAAACGTGAATGAGGTTGGGCAGTGCAAGGGCCGCGCGGGCTTGTGGCCGCGCGGCCGGGCCGGTCTGTTCAGGTGCGGGCCGGCAGGATCAGCCGGTCCGGTACTGCCCGCGTGACGCGGCGGGCGACCAAGTAATAGAGAACGGCCGGAACCACGAGGCCGATGATCCAGGAGATATCCACGCCACCCAGGGCTTCCACCAGCGGGCCGGTGTAGAACTTGGTGGAGATGAACGGCAACTGCACCAGCACACCGATCACATAGACGCCGATGCCGGCAACGTTCCAGCGGCCGTAGCGGCCGTCGGGATCGGCCAGCGCCGGCACGTCGTAGTGCTCGCGGGTGACACAGTAGTAGTCCACCAGGTTGACCGCGCTCCACGGGGTGAAGAAGGCCAGCAGGAAGAGGATGAAGGACTTGAACGCGCCGAGGAACGAATGCTGGCCGAGCAGCGCGATCAGGGTCGCGGCGCCGACGATCAACAGGACGAACACCAGGCGTTGCACACGGCTCACTTCCAGGTGACCACGGAAGCCGCTGATCACGGTGGCGATGCACATGAAGCTGCCGTAGGAGTTGAGCGTCGAGATGGTGATCTTGCCGAAGGCGATGCTGAAGTACAGCAGCGCGGCGACGGCGCCGCTGCCGCTCAGGCCGACGATGTAGGCCACTTCATGGCCGGCGAATTGGCCGTTGGCCCCGGCCGCGGCGAACACGCCGAAGATCATCGCCACTTGCGCGCCAATCACCGAGCCTGCGCCCACGGCGAGGAAGGTTTTCACCGACGATGTCTTGCTCGGCAGGTAGCGCGAGTAGTCCGCGACATACGGCCCGAAGGCGATCTGCCAGGACGCGGCCAGGGACACCGCGAGCAGGAAGCTGCTCCAGCTGAAATGACGAATCTGCAGCAGCGCGCTGACATCGGTCTGGTTCATCAGGCGGCTGAACAGGTAGACAAAGGCGATCACGCCGATGACGCTGGCGATGCGGCCGATGACGTGGATGACGCGATAGCCGAGCACGGTCACCAGCACGATGACGCTGGCAAACATCAGGATGCCGACGCTGTCGCTGACGCCGAACAGCTGGCCCAGCGCCTGGCCGGACAGCACGGTGCCGGTGGCGGTGAAGCCCAGGTACATCAGGCATACCAGCACGATCGGGATGGCCGCGCCGTAGACGCCGAACTGCACACGGCTGGAGATCATCTGCGGCAGGCCGAGCTTCGGTCCCTGGGCGGCGTGCAGCGCCATCACGCCACCACCGAGCAGTTGACCGATGAGCAGGCCGATCAGCGACCAGAACACATCGCCGCCCAGCACCACGGCCAGGGCGCCGGTGACGATGGCGGTGATCTGCAGGTTGGCGCCCAGCCACAGGGTGAACTGGCTGTACAGCTTGCCGTGGCGCTCGGCCTCGGGGATGTAGTTGATCGAGCGCACCTCGATCAGGGGTTTGGAGCTATCACTGGCCTGGGACATCGTTATTGTTCTCCCGAAGGGATTCTTGTCGGTCGATGTACTGCTGCTTTACGGACCGGGCCGCCGCACCACGCCGTGCGGCGGCCCTCTCCCTGGTCCTGAACTGCTGGATTACTTGCCGGTGATCATCGGCAGGTTCAGGCCCTGCTCCTTGGCGCAATCAATCGCGATCTGGTAGCCGGCATCGGCATGGCGCATTACGCCGGTGCCTGGGTCGTTGGTCAGCACACGGGCGATGCGCGCGGCGGCCTCGTCGGTGCCGTCGCAGACGATCACCATGCCCGAGTGCTGGGAGAAGCCCATGCCCACGCCGCCGCCGTGGTGCAGCGAGACCCAGGTGGCGCCGCTGGCGGTGTTCAGCAGGGCGTTGAGCAGCGGCCAGTCGGACACGGCGTCGGAGCCGTCGCGCATGGCTTCGGTTTCGCGGTTCGGGCTGGACACCGAGCCGGAGTCGAGGTGGTCGCGGCCGATCACGATCGGCGCCTTCAGCTCGCCGCGACGGACCATCTCGTTGAACGCCAGGCCGAGCTTGGCGCGCTGGCCCAGGCCGACCCAGCAGATGCGTGCCGGCAGACCCTGGAAGCTGATGCGCTCCTTGGCCATGTCCAGCCAGTTGTGCAGATGGGCGTCGTCCGGGATCAGTTCCTTGACCTTGGCGTCGGTCTTGTAGATGTCCTCGGCATCACCGGACAGCGCCGCCCAGCGGAACGGACCGACGCCACGGCAGAACAGCGGGCGGATGTAGGCCGGGACGAAGCCGGGGAAGTCAAAGGCGTTGGCGACGCCTTCTTCCTTGGCCATCTGGCGAATGTTGTTGCCGTAGTCGAAGGTCGGCACGCCCTGCTTCTGGAATTCCAGCATGGCCTGGACGTGCACGGCCATGGATTGCTTGGCGGCCTTCACCACGGCGGCCGGGTCGGTCTGCGCGCGGTCGCGGTACTGTTCCCAGGTCCAGCCGGCCGGCAGGTAGCCGTTGAGCGGGTCGTGGGCGGAGGTCTGGTCGGTGACCATGTCCGGGCGCACACCGCGCTTGAGCAGTTCCGGGAGGATTTCTGCGGCGTTGCCCAGCAGGGCGATGGAGATGGCCTTGCCTTCGGCGGTGTATTTCGCGAGGCGCGCCAGGGCGTCGTCGAGGTCCTTGGCCTGCTCGTCGACGTAGCGGCTGGCGAGGCGGAAGTCGATGCGGCTCTGCTGGCATTCGATGTTCAGCGAGCAGGCACCGGCCAGGGTCGCGGCCAGCGGCTGGGCGCCGCCCATGCCGCCGAGGCCGGCGGTGAGCACCCACTTGCCTTTCAGGTTGCCGTCATAGTGCTGGCGGCCGGCTTCGACGAAGGTTTCGTAGGTGCCCTGAACGATGCCCTGGCTGCCGATGTAGATCCACGAGCCTGCGGTCATCTGGCCGTACATGGCCAGGCCCTTGGCATCGAGTTCGTTGAAGTGTTCCCAGTTGGCCCAGTGCGGCACCAGGTTGGAGTTGGCGATCAGCACGCGCGGGGCGTTGGAATGAGTCTTGAACACGCCGACCGGCTTGCCGGACTGCACCAGCAGGGTCTCGTCATCATTCAGTTGCTTCAGGGTCTCGACGATCTTGTCGTAGCACTCCCAGTTGCGCGCAGCACGACCGATGCCGCCGTACACCACCAACTCCTTCGGGTTCTCGGCGACTTCCGGGTCGAGGTTGTTCATCAGCATGCGCAGCGGCGCTTCGGTCAGCCAGCTCTTGGCGTTCAGTTGGGTGCCGCGCGGGGCACGGATTTCGACGTCGCGGAATTTGGTCACGGAAGGCTCCTTCGCTTGCTCGGATCGTTAAGCCGGTGAGGGCTTTGGCGGTTCGTTGGACGGTGCCGAGGGACTCGCCACCATCATGTCTATGCTTGTATGTACAAGTATAAGCAAAGGAAAGGCCAACCTTGCCTGACGGAGCCTTTCGCTCACCCAGGCCAATAATCAACTACTTGATTTGTAAGGATAAAAAACGAAATAGCGGAAAGCTCGGGCGACTGACAGAAACTGCCGTCTGACAGACAAGCGCACCAGAAGAAGGCTTGCGTGCACCGTTTCGTTGCGTTCGGTAACACCGCTCGCTACGAAGGGACACAGGTTGTATAGACAAGCTCTTCTTGCGCAGGAATGGGAAGTTCGCGGCGGCGATGATCGCGAGCAAGCTCGCTCCTACAGGTTCGGGGGTAGCGCTTTTATGTAGGAGCGAGCTTGCTCGCGAACCTCTGCAAACCCGGTGCCTACTTCAACGCTGCATCGATCCTCCCCGCCGCCTCCGCCGTCACCCACTTCGACCACAACTCCCGGTGCTCGCGGAAGAACGTCGCCCGCACGTCCGCCACATCACGGTGGTGCTCGGCCATGTCTGCCAGCAGCGCGTTGAACATCGGCAAGGGCAGCTCGACCTTTTCGAATACCTGCACCAGCGCCGGCGCCTTGTCGTGGAAGTCGCGGGACACGCCAATGCTGATCTTCGCCGGCAGCGAGCGCGAACCCTTGGGGTTAGGGTCGTTGGCATCGGTCAGGGTCTTCCATGCCGCCTCGTCGAACGGTGGTTCCTCCAACTGCACCAGCTTGAAGCGCCCCAGCAGCGGCGTCGGCGCCCAGTAATAGAAGAGCACTGGCCGGCCCTGGGCGATGGCCGAACTGATCGCTGCGTCCAGCGCGGGCCCGGCGCCGGTACGGAAGTTCACGTAACTGTCGTCCAGCCCGTAGGCCTTGAGCTTCTGCGTGTTGACGATTTCGCAGGTCCAACCGGTGGGGCAGTTATAGAAGCGGCCCTTGGCCGGCTCCTCGTCATCCTTGAATAGCGCCTTGTACCTGGGCAGATCGCTGACGGACTTCAGCCCCGGCGCCAAGGCCTTGATACCGCGCTTGGCATCGCCGTGCACCACGTAGTCGGGCACCCACCAGCCTTCGCTGGCGCCCTTCACCGTTTCGCCGACGGAGAACACCTGGCCGGCCTTCTCCGCCTCCTGCCACACGGTGCTGCGCCCGGCCCACTGCTCGCCGGTGACCTGGATGTCGTTCTGCTTGAGCGCGTTCTCCATGGTCACGGTGTTACCCGGCACGGCATCAGTCTCACAGCCGTAACCTTTCTCCAGGATGAAGCGCAGCACCTCGGTGGTGAACATGCCGCTTTCCCAGTTCAACCCGGCGAATACCACGGGTTTCGGATAGGGACAGCCGGCGGCGAAGGTCTGGGCACAGAGCCCGAAGGCCAGCAGCAGGGCGAACAGGCAACGGATGGCAGGCATTGGGTAGCTCCAGGCGCGGCGATGTCCCTATGGGTTTAGCCGCCGATCCACGGTTTGCCCACGACCATCGGACTGGAAATGCCACCGGCGGTGACATTCACTCAACCCTGAACCGCCGCACAGCCAAGTGAATCACCGTGGAACCGGCCCTGGCGCGCCATGGCACAGCGATTGCTATACCTGTATATACAGGAACACAATCCACGGTAACACTTCACCGAATCCAGGATGCTGAAATGTCCGAAACCCTGCTCTTGACGCCCGGCCAGTTCGACCTCGACCAACTGCGCGCCATCTACCAGCACCAACCCGACCTGCAGCTCGCCGAAGAGTGCCGCGACGCCATCCTGCGCAGCGCGCAGACGGTCAGCCAGATCATCGCCGACCAACGCACCGTCTACGGCATCAACACCGGCTTCGGCCTGCTGGCGCGCACCTCCATCGCCGAGGACCAGCTCGCCACCCTGCAGCGCAACCTGATCCTCTCCCACTGCACCGGCACCGGCCCGCTGCTGGACGACGCCAGCGTGGCACTGATCATGGCGCTGAAGATCGGCTCCCTGGCGCGCGGCTTCTCCGGCGTCGGCCTGCCGGTCATCGAAACGCTGCTCAAGCTGTACCAGGCGCGGGTCTACCCATGTATCCCGTCGCAAGGCTCGGTGGGGGCCTCGGGCGACCTCGCGCCGCTGGCGCACCTGTCCTCGACCCTGCTGGGCGTCGGCCAGGTGCGCCACGAAGGACGTATCCTCGAGGCCCGCGAAGGTCTCGCCATCGCTGGCGCCGAACCCCTGGTGCTGGGCCCCAAGGAAGGGCTCGCGCTGATCAACGGCACCCAGGTCTCCACCGCGCTGGCCCTGCGCGGGCTGTTCGCGGCAGAGCGGCTGTTCATCTCGGCGGTGGTCGCCGGCAGCCTGACCGTGGAAGCGCTGAAAGGCTCGTTCGTGCCCTTCGATGCACGCATCCAGGAAGTGCGTGGCCAGCCGGGGCAGATCGCGGTGGCCGCGCTGTACCGCGAGCTGCTCCACGACAGTCCTATCAACCAGTCGCACATCGACTGCAAGCGCGTGCAGGATCCGTATTCGCTGCGCTGCCAGCCGCAGGTGATGGGTGCTTGCCTGGATCATTTGCGTTTCGCTGCAGGCGTTTTCCTGCGCGAGGCCAATGCGGTTTCCGACAACCCGCTGGTATTCAGCGCTGACGGCGATGTTCTGTCAGGCGGTAACTTCCATGCCGAGCCGGTGGCCATGGCGTCGGATGTACTTGCGCTGGCGATCTCGGAGATCGGCGCGCTGTCCGAGCGGCGCATCGCCCAGTTGGTGGACCCGGCCATGTCCGGCCTGCCGGCGTTCCTGGTCAAGGAAGGCGGGCTGAACTCCGGCTTCATGATCGCCCAGGTCACCTCGGCGGCGCTGGCCTCGGAGAACAAGACCTGGGCGCACCCGGCCTCGGTGGACAGCCTGCCGACTTCGGCGAACCAGGAAGACCACGTCTCCATGGCTACCTTCGCCGCCCGCCGCCTGCAGGACATGGCCGGCAACAGCGCCGGGGTGGTCGCCATCGAACTGCTGGCCGCCGCGCAGGGCGTGGACTTCCACGCACCACTGCAAAGCTCGCCGCAGCTGCAGGAAGTGCGCACGCTGATACGCAGCGAAGTGCCGCACTACGAGCAGGACCGCTACTTCGCCCCGGACATTGCCGCGGCGCGGGCATGGGTCGAAGAGGGGGTGATGAGTCGGTGGATCAATTACTCGAGGTTGTACGAGTAACGGGGCCGGAATTGTCGCGACCAAGCCACAAAGGCCCCTCTCCCCCGCCCTGGCTGCGCGCCCCGCTCCGAAGGGAGAGGGCGCTGTCCGTACCGGCTGACGCCAACGTTTTATCCTGCGCCGAGCGGTCCCCTCTCCCTTCAGGGAGAGGGTTAGGGAGAGGGGAAGGTCGGCGCCAAGCACAATGTTGGAGCTGACCAAAAATACAAAGGGCACCTCGAAGGCGCCCTTTCCTGCTTAACCTGCTTGAAGTTCGATCACACAGATATCCGCCTTGCCCGCCACCTTCAATCGCCACTCCCGCAGCGAGCTTTCGCCCTCTGCGATCAAGGTGTCATGCAGGCCCAGCACACCGGCGGCCGTGCCGTTCAGACGGGCGTGAATCCCCTCACCCGCACTGAACAGCAGTACTGTCGACGCGCTGCTGAAGAAATGCGTCTCGCAGTCCAACCGCAGCCACTGCAAGCGTGCCCGATAGCGAGTGGGCGAATAGATCAGGTTGAAGTCGCGGATCGCACCGCCCAACAACGTGCAGTCCACCGCACTGGCGCCATCGAAGGCGAAGGCATCGAGTGCGCGCAGGTCGCGGGAGTCGACGCCATCTACCTTCAGCCGCATGCCTTCGCCTTCCAGCACGCTGATGACGCGCTGGTAGCCGGTGAACGCGGAGAATGGGCCCGGGGCACCAACGTCGGCAATGGAGACGCGCCAGCCGAAACCTTCCAGGCCGTCGCCGGCGTCACGGACGATCTCGCGGGTGGTGCCCGCGCCGTTCTTCCAGGGCATCGCCGGATAGTCGGCGGCGCGCAGAATTCGCACTTCACTCATGAACTGAAACGTCCTTCCAGGCGGTAGCGCGAGCCCGGATACAGCAGGCGCGCGCTGGTCACGGTATTGCGTCCCGACCAGGTGCGCCGACGGATCAGCAGGCACGGCTCGTGGCGGTCGACGGACAACAGTTTGCATTCCTCGGGGCTGGGCAGCACCGCCTCGACCACGTGCTCACCCTCGCTCAGCGGCGCGACCTGGGTGAGGTAGGCGAACGGCGTCTGCCCGGTGAAATCCTGCTTGAGGTAGTCCGGCGCCACGGCCGCGTTGACGTAGCGATCCTCGATCTGCACCGGGATATCGTTCTCGTAGTGCACGATCACCGAGTGGAAGATGCGCTGCCCTTCGCGCACGTCCAGCGCCAACGCACGCTCGGCGCTGGCCAGCTCTTCGACCAGGCTGACCACCACCAGGTGGTGCTTGTGGCCGCGTGCTGTGATTTCCTCGGCGATGTTCTGCACCTGGAACAGCGCGGACTGGCCCTTGGGCTCGGCAACGAAAGTACCCACGCCCTGCATGCGCACCAGCAGGCCGTCGGCGGTCAGCTCGCGCAGCGCCCGGTTGATGGTCATGCGGCTGACGCTCAGCTCATCGACCAATTCCGCTTCGGACGGCACACGATGGTGCGGCGGCCAGGTGCCGGACTGGATCTGCTGGATGATCAGCTGTTTGACCCGGGCATACAGCGGCGCGGGAATTTCCCCCATCTGCGCGGCGAGCGACGAACCCTCGGCGGGCGGGGTAGGCGTGGGCGATGCGGGCACGGGAAACTCCTTGTCGTGGCGACGGTATTCTTTCTTTGGAGGGCGACTGCGGTCTGACTCCGGCATGTACCGGATTCGACCGGTGCATACAAGCCCTCTGACGACCGCCGGGTTGTCTTGCAGTTTACGGTCCCGGCAAACGTCTGTATATGTATATACAAATTCCCCGCTTATTATCACAAGAAACCCGCGAGGCCCCGCGCATGTCCGTCCTGTTCGCCGAATCCGCCCTGCTGCCCTCCGGCTGGGCGCGCAATGTCCGCTTCGAGATCGATGCCGACGGCCTGTTCACCGCGATCATCCCGGATGCCGTCGCAGAGGGCGCCGAGCGCCTCGCCGGGCCGGTCCTGGCGGGCATGCCGAACCTCCACTCCCACGCCTTCCAGCGCGCCATGGCGGGCCTGGCGGAAGTCGCCGGCAACCCCAACGACAGCTTCTGGACCTGGCGCGACCTGATGTATCGCCTGGTCGGCCGCCTGTCGCCCGAGCAGGTCGGGGTGATCGCCCGCCAGCTGTACATCGAGATGCTCAAGGCCGGTTACACCGGCGTTGCCGAATTCCACTACGTGCACCACGACGTCGATGGCAAGCCCTACGCCAACCCGGCGGAACTGGCCCTGCGCGTCAGCCAGGCCGCGACTGAAGCCGGTATCGGCCTGACTCTGCTGCCGGTGCTCTATTCCCATGCCGGTTTCGGCGGCCAGGCCCCCAACGAAGGCCAGCGCCGATTCATCAACAGCACCGAGAATTACCTGAAGCTGATCGACAGGCTACGCGCACACCTGGCCACACAACCGCAGCAGAGTCTCGGCCTGTGCTTCCACTCCCTGCGCGCGGTAACGCCGCAGCAGATCGCCGAGGTGCTGGGCGCCGATTCCAGCGGTTGCCCGGTGCACATCCACATCGCCGAGCAGCAGAAGGAAGTCGACGACTGCCTGGCCTGGAGCGGCCGCCGGCCCTTGCAGTGGTTGTACGAGAACGTGGCGGTGGATGAGCGTTGGTGCCTGGTCCACGCCACCCATGCCGAAGCCGACGAAGTCACCGCCATGGCCCGCAGCGGAGCGGTGGCCGGCCTTTGCCTGACCACCGAGGCGAACCTGGGCGACGGCATCTTCCCGGCGGTGGATTACCTCGCCCAGCACGGTCGCTTCGGTATCGGTTCGGACAGCCACGTGTCACTGAGCGTGGTGGAGGAACTGCGCTGGCTGGAATACGGCCAGCGCCTGCGCGACCAGCGTCGCAATCGCCTGTACGGGCAGGATCAACCCATGGTCGGGCGCACCCTGTTCGACGCCGCCCTCGCCGGCGGCGCCCAGGCCCTCGGCCAGCCCACCGGAGAGCTGGCGGTGGGCAAGCGCGCCGACCTGCTGGTGCTCGACGGCGGCGACCCTTACCTGCAGACCGCCCGTGGTGACGCCATTCTCAACCGCTGGCTGTTCGCCGGCGGGGATCGCCAGGTGCGCGATGTGATGGTCGCCGGACAATGGCGGGTGCGCGAAGGCCGGCATGCTCTTGAGGAGCAAAGCACCCAGGCGTTCGCTGGCGTGCTGCGCGAACTGCTGGACTGACAGGCCCCTGTAGGAGCGAGCTTGCTCGCGAACAATCTCCGCAGCGGGGCTGGTTCGCGAGCAAGCTCGCTCCTACAAACAGCCCACACAGGCAGTACCAGCGAAATAGCCGCCACGAAAAAACGCCCCTTGGGGCGTTTTTTCATTGGGCCGCTGAAGTGGAATCGGCTGCCCGCCAGATCAGGTCATCAGTCTGATAACCCCGCGCGTGCGCCAGCTCCAGCATCTTGTCCCGCGTCGCATCCGGCACCACCGGCTTGCGCGAGAGCAGCCAGAGATACTCGCGGTTGGGGTTGCCCACCAGCGCCGTCTGGTAATCGTCGTCGACGTAGAGCACCCAGTAATCGCCCTTGGCGATACCGGGGAAAATCTTCGAGAAGGTGTTATCGAAACGCACCCAGAGCTTGTCGGTACGGCCCGCCACCTGTGCTTCGGCGCGACCGGTGGCCTGGTCCCATTCGCCGTCGGTGGTCAGACAGCGATTGGTCACCGCGATGCTGGAGTCAGTCTGCAGTTGGTAATGAGCTTCGGATTGCGCGCAGTGACGCTGGAAGAACATCGGCTTGCGCGCCAGCTCGTACCAGGTGCCTTCATAGCGCTTGAGGTCGACCTGAACGGTCTCCGGCGGCTGCTGGGCAGAGCCCGCGCAGCCACTCAGAACGGCGAGGCAGGCCAGCCAGGTCATGGATCGATTGATGTATCGACGCATTCGCTCCTCCTTGGCCGCCGGCCCTGCCAGGGCAGTTACTTCAGGCCCTGGGCGGAGAACAGCAGCACTTTGTCGCCGGCATACTGGATGCTGATGAAGGCCTTGTCGTCACCCCAGGTGCAGCTGGAAACGCCCAGTGCGCCGGAGCATTCGGCAGGCTTGCCGAGCAGGTCCTCGACTTCGGCCTTGGTCATGCCGGTTTTGATCTTGGAATAGTTCTCCTGGTTCACTTTGCTGCAAGCGGCCAGGACGACACAGAACGCGACGAGCGCGAGGCGGCGGAAGGACATCGACAACTCCATTGTATTGGGGGGGCAGGCCAACAAGCTTGGCACAGGGCGACCGGTTCGGCCGCCGGGTTGGAGTCAGAAACGTGAGCCAGGTTCCGTGAGGAACTGTACTTCTTCGACCGTGGATTCGCGGCCGAGAATGGCGTTGCGGTGGGGGAAGCGGCCAAAGCGCTCGATCACCACCTGGTGCTTGCGCGCATAGGCGAGGTAACCAGCGAACAGCACCTTCTCGCTCTCGCTGGATTCGCCCTGCAATTCCTCATACAGGCGCACCGCTTCATTCTGGCTGGCCAGGTTCTCGGCGTGCTCCAGCACGATGTAGACGAACACTCGTTCGATGCGCGGCAACTGGCGATCGAAACCGGCCTCCAGCCCCTGGCGCACCAGTTGCTGGGCGCGGGCATCGCCGGCGTAGGCGCGCGGCGAATCACGGAAGATCATGCGCGGCAGCTGGTCCAGCAGCAGGATCAGCGCCAGCCAACTCTGCGGCTCGCGCTCCCACTCCTGCAGACCACCGTCCAGGGCCTGGCGCACCAGGCCGCCGAAACGGTTTTCCGAGTCCATGTCCTGGCAGGCGCTCTTGCCGAACCAAAGCGCATTGCGCTGATCAGCGACGTCGTTGGCATCCAGCGCGTTGCCGAACCACCAGTCGAGCAGGCTCTGCCAGGGCGTGGTGGTCATCAGCCTTCCTGGTGGTAGGCGGTGGCGCGCTCGACTTCTTCCTTCGAGCCCAGGAATACCGCAACACGCTGGTGCAGGCTGTCGGGCTGGATGTCGAGGATGCGCTGGCGGCCGTTGGTGGCAGCGCCGCCGGCCTGTTCGATGATGAAGGACATCGGGTTGGCTTCGTACATCAGGCGCAGCTTGCCGGGCTTCTCGGGCTCGCGGGAATCACGCGGGTACATGAACACGCCACCGCGGGTCAGGATGCGGTGCACGTCGGCCACCATGGAGGCGATCCAGCGCATGTTGTAGTTCTTGCCCAGCGGGCCTTCCTTGCCGGCCAGCAGCTCGTCGACATAGCGCTTCACCGGAGCTTCCCAGTGGCGCTGGTTGGACATGTTGATGGCGAATTCGGCAGTGCTGGTCGGCACGGTGATGTTGTCGTGGGTCATCACGAAGCTGCCCAGCTCGCGGTCCAGGGTGAAGCCTTTCACGCCATTGCCCAGGGTCAGGATCAGCATGGTCTGCGGGCCATAGATGGCGTAGCCGGCGGCGACCTGGGTGGTGCCCTTCTGCAGGAAAGCCTCTTCACGCAGGCTGTCGTTCTGGCTCAGGTATTCCTGCGGGCAACGCAGCACGGAGAAGATGGTGCCGACCGAGACGTTGACGTCGATGTTGGAGGAGCCGTCCAGCGGGTCGAAGACCAGCAGGTAAGCACCTTTCGGGTACTTGCCCGGAATCTGGTAGGGGTGGTCCATTTCCTCGGAGGCCATGCCGGCCAGGTTGCCAGCCCACTCGTTGGCTTCCAGGAGGATTTCGTTGGACAGCACGTCCAGCTTCTTCTGCACCTCGCCCTGCACGTTCTCGGTTTCCATGCTGCCGAGCACGCCACCCAGCGCACCCTTGGACACGGCGTGGCTGATTTCCTTGCACGCGCGGGCCACCACTTCCACGAGGTGACGCAGGTCGGCCGGGGTGTTGTGACTGCGGGTCTGCTCGATCAGGTAGCGGCTCAGGGTAACGCGGGACATGGAAGGCTCCGGGGGAGAAGATAGAAAAAATCAGGGCGCATTCTAGCGTGGAAACGAGGGCGATGCCTCCTTGTGCGCAGGCCTCACCGAATGCTTGGAGCCCGCCGTGCACGGGCAGTTCCCCAGAGACGACCGGCCCCGCGACCTTCGGCCGCGCGGCGAGCACTCCACTGGAAAGAAAGCGGGGTGACGGCCGCCACCGCCCGTCACCCCGCGACGCTCGCATCAGACGATCAGAAGTCCAGGCTCAGGGCCAGGTTCACGCCCTGCGCCAGATCATCGCTGCTGCGGTGCGCGCTGTAGCCGCCGCGCAGCGAAAGCTCCGGAGTCAGCTTCTGGGCGAAGCCGATGGTGGCGCGCTGCAGGTGGCTCTGCGGGGTGTAGCCCTGCAGGCTGAAGCCGACGTCCGGCAGGCTGGTGAAGTTCATGCCGACGTTCTGGGTGTCGTCGGCGTATTCACGCTCCACGGCGACCTCACCGAACAGCTGGGTTTCCTGGGACAGGTCCAGCTTGCCCTGCAGGCCGACGCCGAGGCGGCGTGAGTAGCGATTCTGCTCTTCAAAGGCCAACGCGGTGGAGCGGCCGCTGTCCTCTTCGTAGCTATCGACCTTCACCCGCGCCCAGTCCGCGCTGACGAAGGGCGACAGGTGCCAGTTCTCGCCGCCCTGGGCAATGTCGTAGCCCAGTCGACCGCTGAAGGCCAGCAGGCTGCCGTCGGTGTCGGCCTTCTCCTCGACCTCGTGGTTGACGATGCTGAACTTGCGGTTGGCCTCGTCGTAGTCGAGCTTGCCGCCGGTCACCGAAGCATCGGCCCACCAGCGGTTCTGCTGGAACTGTACGAACAGGCTGCCCAGGTAGCTGTTGAGCTTGTAGTCGGAGTCGTCCGAGCCCAGCTCCAGCTTCTGCCGGTAGAAGCCCAGCGAGCCGCCGACGCGCCAGGCGTCATCGAGGCGGTAGCTGGTGCCCAGGGTCAGGTTGGCGCCATAGCCGGAGCCGTCGGCCGCGCTGTCCTGGTCGTCGTAGTCCAGGTGCTGTGCGCCACCGGTGACAAAGCCGCGCCACTGGTTCACCCCCTGCCAGTTTTCCCAGTCCGCCAGCCACTGGCTGCGCAGCTGGTCCTGGTAGGCGTTGTACGTGCCCAGGGCCATCTCCGGCAGCATGGTCGCTTCCCACGGGGCGGAGAGCACCGAGTAGGCGTAGTCGGCGATCAGGCTCTGGCCGGCAATGGTCGGGTGCACGCCATCGTTGAAGATCAGCTTGGTCGGATCGGGATTGGTGCCGTGACGACCGTACACGGCGTTTTCGGGGCAACTGTTGCCGCTGAAGCAGGTGCCGATCAGGTTCTGGCCGGTGGCCAGGCCATAGGCGCCCGGGTTGGCCAGCACTTCCTTGAACATCGCCGGGATGTTCAGCGGGATGACGTCGGCATCGGAGGCGGCCAGCTGGGTGACCAGTTCCTCGTTGAAGATGCCCGACAGCTGAGTGCCGAAGGACTCCAGCGCGGTGCCGTTGGTGGCCGGCGTCTGGCCGAGGTCGGGCAGCAGCCAGACCATGATGTAGCGCGCGCCGGCGTTGTGCAGCGCATCCACGCTGTCCATCAGACGGCCGGCCGCCGCGCGGGCGGTGGGGTCGTTGGTGATGCGCAGCTGGAGGAAGTCGTTGCCGCCGCCGGTAAGGTAATAGAGCGCGTTCGGGTCGGCGCGGTTGTTCACCAGGTAGCCGTCGCGGGTACGGCTGCTGGAGCCGGAGGTGACCACCGAGCCGCCTGCAGCCGTGATGGAGTCGTAGATCTGGTCGGTGCGATAGCCGCCGACAGCCCAGTTGTTACCGTCCACG
This sequence comes from Pseudomonas sp. PVC-3-1, assembly GCF_057444315.1. NCBI lineage: Bacteria > Pseudomonadati > Pseudomonadota > Gammaproteobacteria > Pseudomonadales > Pseudomonadaceae > Pseudomonas > Pseudomonas sp. PVC-3-1. Next base: position 1,510,643 of record NZ_CM172023.1, on the reverse strand, counting down.
GTGCCGGGGACCAACGAGGTCGAGGGGTTCAGGTCGGTGCCACTGATACCCAGCTTGCCGCCCAGGATCATCGGCGCGGTGGGGCCGAACATCTCGCCGCTGCCGTCCAGGTAGGTCGGGCCGACGCGGTTGGTGAAGCGGGTGCTGGCACCGGCGGGGCCGCCGGCATCGGCGAACTGTCCGGAATCGCTCAGGCTGTCGCCGAAGACGACCATGGTGGAATACGGCGAAGGGGCTGCGGAGGCCTGTGTGGCAATGGCCATCGCGCACGCAGCCGCCAGCGGGGTGAGCGCCTTTCTGATCATTCTGCTACTCCATGCTTTGTTGTTATTCGGTAATCAGAACAACCAAGACAGTATCAGAATTTCTACAGGCGACACCCCTATCTTGCGGCGATCCGCGCCGATCAGCTCGCCTGACGATTACTCCGCAACAAGCTCAGCGCCATCAGCGCGAGCAGACCGACGCCCGCCAGCAGCAGTGCCCACAGACCGTAGCGTTTCCAGTCTGTATCGGCCGTGGCCGCATTCGCCGGCGGTTGTGTCAGCGGCGCCTGCAAGGTGCCCTTGAGCCGCGCCTCGCCCATGCTCGCCAGCCGCTTGGGCTCGTAGCCCGGCACCAGGGTGCTCAGCGGCAGGCTGCCATCGGTGATCGAACCACTGCCCACTGCCAATTCGTAAGGTGCGCCGCCGCGCGCGAGGAACACCAGCTCGCTGGCACGCACACCCACGCTCAGGTGCGCGGTCGAGCCGCCCAGGCCACCGCCGCGCGAATCTACCTGCAGGCGCAATTGACCCAGCGTGGTGCCAGGCAGCTCCAGCTCTTCCTGGGTAATCTCACCGCCCTGCCCCGGCAGGCGATACAGCACGCCACGCGCCAGCGGCGTCCACTGCACGTTGCCGTCGTGACGACCGGAGATCACTACCGGCGCCAGTGTGTTGTCCTGTTGCAGCGGAATCCGCACGCGCTCCACCGGCAGCGACAACGGCAGGCTCCAGCTGAAATCACCATTGCTGTCGGCCTTGGCCGCCAGCGGCTCGGACCAGAGCATCGGCACCGGACCGGTACTGCTGCGGCTGCCGCTGAGCGTGGCGCCCACCAGTTGCGCCGCCTGCTCAGGCGACTCCCACCACAGGCGCAGATAGCGCGCTGTCGTGCCAGGCAGCGCGATATCGTTCTGCTCGATGCGCTGGCCGTTGAAGTCCAGCCGCGCCAGTTGCCCTTCGCCCAGGGAACGCCAATGCTCCAGGTCATCACTGGCCTCGATGCGCAGCCGTTGGAAGCCGTCGCTGTCGGCGGTCCAGTCAAGCCGCAGGCGGTCCAGCGGCAGGTCGCCGGAACCGGTCTCCAGCAGCCAGCCGCGCAGAACCTGGGTCTTGTCCTGCGCCGGATTATTCGGAGCGATTTCCAGGATGGTGCCGGTGGTGCTGCGGACGATCTTCAGGTTGTCCCCGGCGGCACTGCCAGAGGCACCGCGCAACGGGAAGATGCGCGCCTGCACGTCGCTGCGCACCTCCTTCTCGCTCGCCGCGCTGCTGCGCAGGCTGTAGGGCAGCACCTGACCCTCGGCATTGAAGACGCGCACATCGCGCAGGTCGCCATGGCGTGCGGCGAACAACACTTCGATGGGCAGTTGCGCACGGTACCAGGGGCCGTTGCCGGAAACTTCCAGTGGCACGCGATGGGCAAAGTCCGCCGGAGTGGGTGCGGCACTGGCCTGGTTGCCCAGCAGGCACGCACCGGCGAGCAGGACGAGGGTATTGAGCTTCATGCGGAGGGTTGCTCCTGTTGCGATGGCTCTTCGGGCGCCGACCGGCGCGGCGGCAGCGGCGCGAAGTAGCCGACGATCAGCATCAGCACGCCGACGCCGATGAAGGAAATGATGCGTTCCAGGCTGCCGCCACTGGCGCGGTCGACCAGGAACAGCTTGATCACCACCACGACCAGCAACACCGCGCCGACCAGCCAGAAATCGCGACGACCGCGCAGGTGCCCGACGATCATCAGGCCCAGGGCAATCAGCGCCCAGACGATGGACAGCCCGGCCTGCACCAGCATGGACTGGCTCAGTGCGTCGAACTCGAACGGCACACCGCCCCAGTGGTGCGCGGTGCGGCATACCGCCATGGTCAGCAGGGCGAACAGCGAGGCGCCCAACAGCGCCTGCACCGGCAGGCGCAGGGTGGATTCGGCCACGCCCAGTTGCGGCAGGCCAAGGCGCGTCCACTGGAAGATCGCCGCCAGCACGATGAGCATGCCCAATTCCAGCGGGTTCACCAGCGGCAGATACGGCAGCGGGTCGGCCGCACCGTTGCTGAACAGGTTGACCAGCCAGAACCAACCCAGCAGCGCCACGGCCACGGGAGCGGCAGCGATAGCACGGTACTCGCGCTCAAAGGCCGCCACCGGCCACGGTAGCCGCGCGACGCCGCCCATGAGGATCAGGAACAGACTCGGCACCAGCGCCCAGCCCAGCCAGCGCCAGGCGTTGTAATGCTCGGCCAGGGCGAAGAACAGGTAGCGCAGCTCCAGCGCCAGCACGCCGAGGATCAGCCAACAGCCCAGCACATGGGCCGCCCGCGCAGCAAGGCGCGGCAGCAGCGCATCGAGGCGGCGCAGCACGAGGAAGTGCGCGGCGAACACGGCCAGCCAGCCAAGCCAGCCCAACTCCGCCAGTGGGTGGTATTGCAGGTTCCAGGCACTGGCCAGGGCCACCAGCGACACCGGCACCAGCGCCAGGCAAAGCAGCGCCAGCGCGCGCCATTGCTCGCGGCGCGCCAGCAGCGACCAGAGGCCGACGCTGATCGCCGCCACCAGCAGCGCCACATGTTCGCGCATCTCGCCGGGAACGAAGCGGGTAATCTCCCAGACCGCGGTCAACGCCCACCAGCCGGCGCCCCAGACCAGCAGCAGTTGCGACAGCTGCTCCAGGCCCAGGCCAGCCAATGCCAGATTGCGTTCGCGCTCGCTGGCCCGGTGCAGGCGCCAGGCGCCGACCAGCGCCGCCAGTGCCAGCACGGCGGGTGTCCAGAAGCCCATGTGTGCCAGAGGCTTCAGGCCTTCGCTGGGCAGGTCACCGAACAGCGCCGCGCCACCGAAGAGGAAAGCGCCCGCACCGACCACCTGCAGCACCAGGCCGAAGACGAACGCCGCGCGCTGCTGCAATTGCAGGCTCAGCCAGAGGATCAGCAGGCCGCTGCCCGCCCACACCGCCGCCGCCGTTTGCCACGGCAGCACGAAGAGCACTGCGAGGTTGACGAAGGCCAGGCCCAGCAGCAGGACCACGCTCAGGCCGAGCATCAGTCGGCGGTCATCTCGCACCATCGAATCGCGAGCAGCGATCAGCATGCCAGCGATCAGCGCGAGGCCAATCAGGGAGGCCGTGACCAGCCCGCGCCAGCCTGAGCCGAGCACACCGCTACCGGAGTCCGCGCCGTGCAGCCGTAGCAGGAAGATTGCCCCTCCCAGCAATTGCACGGCAAAAGCGCAAGCGAGGAAGGTCCGCGAACGCAGGCGCAGACCGGCGAAGAGCGTGGCGAGCCCCGCCAGGGCCCAGGCGATGGCGGTACCCTCCGTGCCCAGACACAACGGCGCAATCAGGTAGAGGAAGGCCAAGCCCAGCGTCGCCAGCAGTGGGCGGACCGTCGGTTCCCAGCTTCGTAGCACCAGCGGATCAACAGTGCGCAGATTCCAGAAGCTGAACAGCAGTGCGGCACCGAGCATCAGGGCGCCGAGCGGCGCGCCATCCAGCAAGGGGGACGTGATCCACGGCGTCCAGCCCAGGCTGGTGACAAAGGCCCAAGCCGCTCCGCCTTGCAGCAGCAGCGCAAAAATTCGCGCCAGGGGCCGCTGTTGGCGCAAGCCGAGCCAGAAGATACCGGCGCCTTCCACGGCCCAGGCGGCGGAGGTCCAGCGTGCGTCCAGGCCCAGCGGGATCGCCAGCGTGCCGAACACCACGCCCAGCGCCAGGCAGGTTTCCACCAGCAGCAGCGCACGGCCGGCGGTGCGCCCGGCCAGCAGGCGGGCGAGCACCATGTAGAACAGGCCCAGCGCCAGGGCACTGAACGCCGCACCGAATTCCAGGTGCTGGATGATTCCGTACTGCAGGCCGAAGCCCACCAGCGGCGTGCCGAACAGCACCGTGCCGTCGACGTAGTCGGTCTGCCGTGCCGACCAGCGCAGCATGGCTTCGCGGGAATCATCCTCCGGCGCCCCGGCTGCCTCGCGCAGACGACGGCGGGCGAACAGCAGGCCGATGGCGACGTAGGTCAGGAAGAACAGGAGCAGGAACGGTTCGGTACTGGCGAACAGCTCAGGCTTGTACGAGCGCAACCCCCACGCCAGGCCGATGCCAAAGGTGCCAAAGAAGCCAATCAGATTGAGCAGTCGCCAGGCCTTGAACCAGGCGATGGCGAAAATGCCGGCGTTGAGCAGGGCGAAGTAGCTGAACAGCGCGACATGGCTTCCGCCACCGGTGGACGCCAGGATCGGCGCGGCAAAACCGCCCAGCGCCGCCGCAGCGGCGAGACCCAGGGCGTCCTGCAGGATGGCGAGGATCGCGGAAAACAGGGTGACCGCCACCAGCAGCACGAAGCCGGCCTTCGGGTCGATCAGCACTTCGCCGTGGTTCATCGCCGGGTACAGCTTGATGCTGGCGAACACGGTCAGGTAGAGCACGGCGATGCCGGTACCCTGGAGAATCAATGCATAAGCCGGGCGCCGGTGACGCAGCCACCAGCCAAGGCCCAGCAGCGCCAGCGCAGCAGCGGCGGTGCCGATATAGGGCCCCTGCGGCGGCATGGTCATGCCTTCGGTGGCGTAGCGCAGCAGGAAAGCCAGGCCGAGGAACAGCAGCACCACGCCGACGCGCAGCACGGTATTGCCGCCCAGCAGCCAGTCGCGGGCGGCGCCGAAGGCACGGTCGAACAGTGACGGAACGGGTGGAGACGGCGGAACCGGAGGCGCAGCAGGGACCTGCGGCGGTTGGACTTCGGGCTTTTCGACGCGGGCCTGGGCAGCGGGCCTCTCCATCGGCTCGAGCACCAGGTCGGACCACTCGATGGGCGCCTCGACACGCGCAGCCGCCGCAGGGGCCGGCGCCAGCTCGTCAGCGGGCAGTTCGATGTTCCAGTCCAGTTCGGTAGCTGCGGTTTCGCTGGCGGGAGCTTCGACCTCGGGCTCGGCTTCAACCGGCGCGACCGTGGTTTCCGGCGCAACGGACTCGACGCTGGGCGGCAGTGACTGCGCGGCGGCGCCACGCTCCACCTGCAGCAACCGTTCGTAGAGGGCCTTGGTGCCCTGGTCGAAGCGCTCGCCAAAGGCCTTCAGCTCAGCTCGAAGGCTGGCGTTCTCCCGCTGCAGGCTCTGCAGCGCGAGTGTCTGCCCCAGAGCAAGGCCCACTACCGCGCCCAACACCGCCCCGGTGATCGACTCGCCCGCAGCGGCGCCGATGACCAGGCCGACCAGCATGAAAATCCATTGCATGCTTTCGAATCCTTGAGGTTCTTTGCGAATCCATCCCGAACCGGACGCGAGCGCCCGGAAAGCTGAGTATATCGGCCCGGCTCCCTGGCCTGCGTCCACGATCTCACAGCTTCGAAGGATAAGACGTCAGAAGGTGGTAATTCGGCCACGCTCCATGAAAAAGTCAGAAATTTCCTAAAGGGTGACATTTAGCTGTAGGAGCGAGCTTGCTCGCGAACCGCCCGGCTTCGGCGTTTTAGGGTCACTCGTTCGCGAGCAAGCTCGCTCCTACGAAGAACAACTCTCCAGCGCGGAAGAAGGGCAAAAAAAAGCCGGGCAGATGCCCGGCTTTTTTCGTACTGCTGGTCGAGTTAGACCTTGGCGCGCTCGTAGCGCTTGCGGTCGTTCTCGTTGAGCATTTTCTTGCGCAGACGGATCGACTTCGGCGTCACTTCCACCAGCTCGTCATCGGCGATGAATTCCAGCGCCTGCTCCAGGGTGAAGCGGATCGGCGGAACCAGGGCGATGACTTCGTCCTTGCCCGAAGCGCGCATGTTGTCGAGCTTCTTGCCTTTGGTGGGGTTGATCACCAGGTCGTTGTCGCGGCTGTTGATGCCGGCCAGCTGGCCTTCGTAGATCTCGTCGCCTGGGCCGAGGAACAGCTTGCCGCGGCTCTGCAGGGTTTCCAGCGAGTAGGTCAACGCGGTGCCGGTGGCCATGGAGACCAGTACGCCGTTCTGACGGTTGGTCACTTCGCCTGCCTTGATCGGGCCGTAGTGGCTGAAGGTCGAGGTCAGGATGCCGGTGCCCGAGGTCAGGGTCAGGAAGTTGTTACGGAAGCCGATCAGGCCACGCGCCGGGATGGTGTATTCCAGGCGGACGCGGCCCTTGCCGTCGGGGATCATGTTGGTCAGATCGCCCTTGCGCAGGCCCATCTGCTCCATCACCGAGCCCTGGTGCTGCTCTTCGATGTCGATGGTGACGTTCTCGTACGGCTCCTGCTTCTCGCCTTCGGCGGTCTCGATGATGACCACTTCCGGACGGCCTACGGCCAGCTCGAAGCCTTCACGGCGCATGGTTTCGATCAGTACCGAGAGGTGCAGTTCGCCACGGCCGGAAACCTTGAATTTCTCCGGGGAGTCGCCTTGCTCGACGCGCAGGGCCACGTTGTGCAGCAGTTCCTTGTCCAGACGGTCCTTGATGTTGCGGCTGGTGACGAACTTGCCTTCTTTACCGGCGAACGGCGAGTCGTTGACCTGGAAGGTCATGCTCACGGTCGGCTGGTCAACGGTCAGCGGCGGGCGGGCCTCGACGTTCTGCGGGTCGCACAGGGTGTCGGAGATGTACAGCTCGTCCATGCCCGAGACGCAGACGATGTCGCCGGCTTCGGCTTCAGCGACTTCGATGCGCTGCAGGCCCGAGTGACCCATGATCTTCAGGATACGACCGTTGCGCTTGGTGCCGTCGTCGCTGATGGCCACGACCGGGGTGTTGGTCTTGACCTTGCCGCGGGCGATACGGCCGATACCGATCACGCCGAGGAAGCTGTTGTAGTCCAGCTGGGAGATCTGCATCTGGAACGGACCGTCGACGTCGACTTTCGGCGCCGGAACGTGGTCGATGATCGCCTGGAACAGCGCGTCCATGTTGTCGTCCATCTTCTCGTGGTCCATGCCGGCGATGCCGTTCAGGGCACTGGCGTAGACGATCGGGAAGTCCAACTGCTCGTCGGTGGCGCCGAGGTTGTCGAACAGGTCGAAGATCTGGTCGATGACCCAGTCAGGGCGCGCGCCCGGACGGTCGATCTTGTTCACCACGACGATCGGACGCAGGCCGGCCTTGAACGCCTTCTGGGTCACGAAGCGGGTCTGCGGCATGGGGCCGTCCTGGGCGTCGACCACCAGCAGTACGGAGTCGACCATGGACATTACGCGCTCAACCTCGCCACCGAAGTCGGCGTGGCCGGGGGTGTCGACGATGTTGATGCTGTAGTCGTTCCATTTCAGGGCGGTGTTCTTCGCCAGAATGGTAATGCCACGCTCTTTTTCCTGGTCGTTGGAGTCCATTACGCGCTCGTTTTCCGCTTCTTTGCGGTCGAGGGTGCCGGACAGGCGCAGGAGCTTGTCTACGAGGGTGGTCTTGCCATGGTCGACGTGGGCGATGATGGCGATGTTGCGCAGTTTTTCGATCACAGTGTCAGTCTCGATAGTGAATCTTCGGCTGCCGTTGTCGGCAGCGGGGGCCGGGCCGTGGCGCGGCGGTGCAAAAGGTCAGGGCGTGAGCCTACGCACCGAATGTGTCGGGAGGTCGGTGGCGGATACTGCCGCCGAACAGTCCGGGCTGGCGGCGTTGGTCCGCGCCTTTATTGCGGACGGTAAACACGCACATTGGTGTGCCCTTCGTTGACCAGGTGGTGGGCGTGCAGGCGACTCATCACGCCCTTGTCGCAATACAGGAGGTACTGGCGGTTGGCGTCCAGTTCCTTGAACTTGCTGTTGATCGCATAGAACGGCATGGCCAGGACTTCGATGCCCTCGATGGCCAGCGGTTCATCTTCCTGGGCATCCGGGTGACGGATGTCCACCACGATCTGGCCGGCCAGCACTTCGTCGACCATTTCCACCGCCAGGTCCTTGCCCAGCTCGTCGATCACGCGGTCGACGGTCATCTGGGTGGAACGCTCCAGGGCGCGGTCGAGCACGGCCATGTCGAACTTGGTTTCTTCGTGGTCGACGCGGTACGGCTTGGCCTGGGTGGTCGGGTTCACCGAAATCACGCCGCAATATTCTGGCATGTGCTTGGCGAACTCGGCGGTGCCGATCTGCGTGGCGGTGTCGATGATGTCCTGCTTGTGGCTGACGATCAGCGGACGCAGCACCAGGGTGTCGGTCACCCGGTCGATCACCGAGAGGTTCGGCAGGGTCTGGCTGGACACCTGGGAAATCGCCTCGCCGGTCACCAGCGCGTCGATCTCCAGGCGCTCGGCCACGCGGCTGGCGGCGCGCAGCATCATGCGCTTCAAGGTCACGCCCATGTAGCTGTCGTCGACCTTGGTGAGAATCTCGCCGACCACTTCCTCGAAGGGCACGCTGACGAACAGCACGCGCTGGGAACTGCCGTACTTCTTCCACAGGTAGTGCGCGACTTCCATCACGCCCAGTTCGTGGGCACGGCCGCCGAGGTTGAAGAACACGAAGTGGCTGATCATGCCGCGGCGCATCATCTGGTAGGCCGCCACGGTGGAGTCGAAGCCACCGGACATCAGCACCAGCACCTGCTCCAGCGCGCCCAGCGGGTAGCCGCCCAGGCCATCGTGCTGGGCGTGGATCACGTAGAGGCGGTCGTGGCGGATTTCCACGCGCACTTCCACTTCCGGGTTCTTCAGCGAGACGCCCGCCGCACCGCAGTGCTGGCGCAGGCCGCCACCGACGTAACGCTCCACATCTATAGAGGTGAAGGGGTGCTTGCCGGCGCGCTTGCAGCGCATGGAGAAGACCTTGCCCGGCAGCTTGTCGCCGAAGTGGGCCTTGCACTTCTCGAGGATGTCGTCGAAATCGCCCAGCGGGTATTCGTGCACTTCCAGGAAGTGGCCGATGCCTGGCGTGCAGGTCAGGCGCTCGATCATCTCGCGCAGGACTTTCGGGTCGGTGACCTTGGTCTCGACCTCGAGGTTGTCCCACTCGCCCTCGACCAGCAACTCAGGGTCGAGATCGCGGAGCACCGTGCGAATGTTCTTCGCCAGCTGGCGGATGAAGCGCTTGCGCACCGGCCGGCTCTTGATGGTGATTTCCTGGAAGACCTTGACGATGAGTTTCATGCGAACCGGCCGATTGCCATGGGACTGAAAAAAAGGGGCGGAATTATATCCGAAATTGCTCAAGACTTGAGCAGAAATCGGAGACTTTCTTTTTGGTGCACCAAAATGGACTTATGCACCACGACGGAGCACCAAAGCGGTGCACTATTTCCGTGCAATTGTCCGTAACACACGCCAGAGCCCGTGATTTCAGGGCCCCTGCCCGTTTACGGGCACTGGCACGCAACTTGCTCTCTTGTGAGGCAGGTTGCCCTGGCGGAGTATTCCGGCCGGCATCACCCGATACTGGGGCACGAAAAAGCTCCCAGCTCTAATCCCTCCTGGAGGACAGCATGTCGTACAAGTCGCAACAACTGATCAAAGATCATGACGTGAAGTGGGTTGACCTGCGCTTCACCGATACCAAAGGCAAGCAGCAGCACGTCACCATGCCCGCCCGCGACGCGCTGGACGACGAGTTCTTCGAAGCCGGCAAGATGTTCGATGGTTCCTCCATCGAAGGCTGGAAGGGCATCGAAGCCTCCGACATGATCCTGCTCCCGGACGACAGCACCGCCGTGCTCGACCCGTTCACCGAAGAGCCGACCCTGATCATCGTTTGCGACATCATCGAGCCGAGCACCATGCAAGGCTACGAGCGCGACCCGCGCAACATCGCCAAGCGCGCCGAGGAATACCTGAAGTCCACCGGTATCGGTGACACCGTATTCGTTGGCCCGGAGCCGGAGTTCTTCATCTTCGACGAAGTGAAGTTCAAGTCCGACATCTCCGGCTCGATGTTCAAGATCTTCTCCGAGCAGGCTTCCTGGAACACCGACGCTGACATCGAGACCGGCAACAAAGGCCACCGTCCGGGCGTCAAGGGCGGCTACTTCCCGGTACCGCCGGTCGACCACGACCACGAAATCCGTACCGCCATGTGCAACGCCATGGAAGAAATGGGCCTGGTCATCGAAGTTCACCACCACGAAGTGGCGACTGCCGGCCAGAACGAAATCGGCGTGAAGTTCAACACCCTGGTTGCCAAGGCTGACGAAGTTCAGACCCTGAAGTACTGCATCCACAACGTCGCCGACGCCTACGGCAAGACCGTGACCTTCATGCCGAAACCGCTGTACGGCGACAACGGCTCGGGTATGCACGTTCACATGTCCATCTCCAAGGATGGCAAGAACACCTTCGCTGGCGAAGGCTATGCCGGCCTGTCCGATACCGCCCTGTACTTCATCGGCGGCATCATCAAGCACGGCAAGGCGCTGAACGGCTTCACCAACCCGGCCACCAACTCCTACAAGCGTCTGGTTCCGGGCTTCGAAGCCCCGGTCATGCTGGCCTACTCGGCCCGCAACCGTTCCGCCTCGATCCGTATTCCGTACGTATCCAGCCCGAAAGCCCGCCGCATCGAAGCGCGCTTCCCGGACCCGGCTGCCAACCCCTACCTGTGCTTCGCCGCGCTGCTGATGGCGGGCCTGGACGGCATCCAGAACAAGATTCACCCCGGCGACGCCGCCGACAAGAACCTGTACGACCTGCCGCCGGAAGAGGCGAAGGAAATCCCGCAGGTTTGCGGCAGCCTGAAAGAGGCGCTGGAAGAACTCGACAAGGGCCGTGCGTTCCTGACCAAGGGCGGCGTGTTCACCGACGAGTTCATCGATGCCTACATCGAGCTGAAGTCGGAAGAAGAAATCAAGGTGCGCACCTTCGTGCACCCGCTGGAATACGACCTGTACTACAGCGTCTGATCCACGAATACCTATAAATAGCGACAGCATTAAGGCCTCCTTCGGGAGGCCTTTTTTATGGGCTGGAGAAAACCGCTGGCGCCTGTGCCTGTGCCTGTGCCTGTAGGAGCGAGCTTGCTCGCGAATCGCACAGCACTGGAGTCACCGGATAACTCGTTCGCGAGCAAGCTCGCTCCTACAACGGAAGGCCGGTTTCAGATCCCGCCGTCGGCCGGTGCGCCTTGCTCCTCGTCGTCCTCGCGGCGCGATTTGCGCATGCGCGAGAGCTGCACATTCAGGCGCGGCATGGAGAGTTCCAGCCCGGCCTTGTCGAGCTTCTGTCGCAAGCGCAGGTTGAAGGCGCGCTGCACTTCCCACTGACGGATCGGCGCGGTCTTGAAGCGGAAGCGCAGGATCGCCTGGCCGGCGTCGAAGCTCTCGATGCCCTGGATTTCCAGCGGCGACCAGATGGCGCGGTTGATGGTGCGATCGGTGCGCAGCTCGCCGGAAACTTCCTTGACCAGCGCCAGCGCATCGTCGATCGGCATGCTCGCCGGCACCGGCCAGCGGAACATGGCGTAACCGAACTGCCGCGAGTAGTTCTTGATGCTCTTGATCTCGCTGAACGGGATGGTGTGCACCACGCCATCCAGGTCGCGCAGGCGCACAGTGCGGATGGTCAGGCCTTCCACCGTACCGAGATGGCCGCCAACATCGACATAGTCGTCGATCGACAGCGAATCCTCGATGATGATGAACAGACCGGTGATCAGGTCCGCCACCAGCGACTGCGCGCCGAAACCGATCGCCAGGCCGATCACGCCGGCACCGGCGAGCAGCGGCGTGACGTTCATCCCCATGTTGGCCAGGGCGACGATCAGGGCGATCACCGCAATGGTCACGAACAGCACGTTGCGGATCAGCGGCAGCATGGTCAGCGCACGGGTGTTGGCGCTCTTCTTGCCGCCCAGGCCGAGGCTGTGCTGCACCGCGGTGTCGGTGAGAATCCAGACCAGCCAAGCGACCAGCAGGGTGGTGCCGAAGCTGAACAACTTGAGACTGATCTGCGAGCCGTCGCCCTCGGCGAAGCGCACCAGCGACATGCCCCAGACGCGCAGGCCGATCTCCAGGAAGAACAGCAGGCTGGCGATGTGCAGCAGGGTGTAGCCGAAGCTCTGCAGTTGCTCGATGTACGGCGCGTGGCGGCGGGCACCGCGCCGGGTAGAGCGCTGGTGGGCGCGGCGGATCAGGCCGTTGGCGGTCATCGCCACCACTGCCACGACGGCGCAGACCAGGGCGCGGCGCAGGGCATAGCTGCTGTCGCCGGCCGTGACTATTGTGGCGAACAGCGAAATGCCCACCAGCACCAGCACCGGCAGGAACCAGATCGAGCCGATCAGTTCGACCAGGTCGCTCAGCCCGCGGCGTTTGAGGCGGCGTTCCAGCGGCTGATTGCGAATCAGGTGGGCGATGGGCCGGCGGAACTGCAGGACGAACAGTGCAGTGAGCAGTGCCGCGCAGATGTTCGCCACCGAGCCGACGAACAGCGAGATGTTCATCCCCAGGCTCTCGATGACGCGCGGGTCGTGCATCACCTCACCCAGCGCGGCAAGGCTGCCGATCAGCCAGAGGGGGCGGAAGGCGCGGCGGCGCAGGATATCCAGCGCACGCATGCGGTGCGGGCCGCTGAGCAGCGACAGGGAGATCACGCACAGCGCGGAGAACAGGGTGCCGCACACCAGGGTGTAGGCGATCACCATGGCCACCAGCTTGCCGAGCGAGCTGGGCAACACCACGGACAGGTAGACGGTGATCAGGAAGGCGACCAGCCAGGGGCCGAGCTTGCGCAGGGCGAACAGCAACAGGTCGCGGGTCTTGGGATGCTGCGGCAGTTCGTCTTCCAGGCCGAAGCGCTTGCGCATGCGCCCGGCGAACCAGCGCAGGCCGAGGGCAACGCAGGCCCAGATGAGGATGACCAGGGCGAAGTCGAGGATCATTCCCGGCCATTCCGCCAGCGACGGCGTGCGCGCCTCCAGTTCGAAACCCGCCCCCTGGAACAGCTCGGCCCAGCGCACCATCGGGCTGTTGGCCCCTTCGAACTGCTTCTCCAGGCTGCCCAGGGTGTCGCCGATCAGGCCGAGCACGCCGCCCTGCTCGTCCGAACTCTTCTTCGTCGCATCGCGCAGCTGCTTGAGCTTCTTCAGCAGATCGGCACGCTGCTGGTCGCTCTCCAGGGTCTTGATCACCTGGTTCAGCGACTGCTCCAGCTGGGCGTCGCTGACCTTGGCCTCGCCCCCACCCGTCACCCCGGCCAGCGGCCCGGGAAGCGCCGCCAGTGCGGGCCCGGCGACGGACAAGCCGAGGCCCAGGCAGCACAGCAGCAGCCACTGACGAAGCAGGTAACGAATTGGAATCACAGGCACACCCCACAACGATGGAAAATGACGCTCGCCCGCATCATACAGACGCCGACGCCAGGCTCGGACCCGTCCTGCGCAGGAAAGGTCCTTGCGCGAGCAGCAGCGCACAACGCGCAGCGCCCTGCTGAAAGACAATAGGCAACTTGCCAGCCGCCGTCGGCGGTGCAAGGCTTGGCATGACCATCCGGAGATTCTTCATGCGCCTGATCCTCACCGCCCTGCTGCTCGCCGCCGCATTGCCAGCCAGCGCGCAGATCTACAAGTACACCGACGCCAACGGCAAGACGGTGTTCACCAACCAGCCGCCGACCAACGTCGACGCCAAGCCCGTGGAACTGCCGCCGACCAACACCGTCGGCCCGCAGGCGCCCGTCGCCGCGCCCGCCGACAGCACTAGCCAGGCGACCACGACCTACCAGATTCTCGCCCTGAGCAACCTGCCGGACGACGAATCGCTGCGCCAGAACAACGGCACCTTCACCGTGAATGTCGTGGTGCAGCCAGCCCTGGCGGGCGGCCATCTGCTGCAACTGGTGCTTGACGGCCAGCCCTACGGTGCACCGACCAGCAGCACCAGCATCGGCCTGCAGGAAATTGACCGCGGCGACCACACCCTGGCGGTCCAGGTGCTGCAGGGCAGTCGCGTGATCCAGGCCAGCTCGCCGGTGAGTTTCACTCTGCAACGTATCAGCACCAACAGCCCGCAACGGCCCAAGGTCCAACCCAGGACGGGCGGCTGACGATGCGCTATCTGGTGATGCTCCTGTTGTCGGCGCTGTTCTGCCTGTCGGCCAGCGCCGAGGTCTACACCTACATCGACAAGGAAGGTAATCGCGTCTTCACCGATCAGCCACCGCGCGGCAACGCACAGAAGCTGCAACTGGCGCCGATCAACTCCCAGCCCGGTTCGCCCAACGGCGTGCGTATGCCGCCGCCGCTCTACGCACCGACAACACCCGCGCTGCCGGCCGGCCCGCCGGCGTACCAACTGCTGCGCATCATCGTGCCGGAGCCCGATGCCACCGTGCGCGCCAACGATGGTGCGCTGATCGTTTCCGCCACCAGCGACCCGGCGCTGCTCCCCGGCCATCTCTACCGCCTGCTGCTGGACGGCAAGCCGGTGGGCGATCCCGGCCGCAGCCCGGTATTCCCGCTCTACAACATCGATCGCGGGACTCACCAGCTGTCGATCGAGATCGTCGACACCCTCGGCCGCACCATCGAGCAGACGCCCAACCAGCCCTTCCACATGTTCCGCGTCTCGGTCGCCGAAGCGGCCACCCTGGACGCCACGCCAGAGTTCAACGCCGCCAGCCGCTGAGTCCGTGCGGCGGCCGGTACAAATGCACCATATCGGTGCATATGCCTGCACCACTTTCTATACTCTCCCCATTTCAGGTCACTCCTGCTGGCCAATCTGGCCGTCTGCGCGCAGCAAATCAGCGCAATGCCGCGAAATACGCGTCTTTTCAGGGCCTGGTTTGCTTTTTGCATTTTCCCGCACAGTCTTGGGACATTCCTTACGCCATGCCTACAGAAACCCAGCTCCGCCTGTTGCTCGACAACCTCACCACGGCGGTGATCCTGCTCAATGCCGAGCTGCGCCTGGAGTACATGAACCCGGCGGCGGAAATGCTCCTGGCGGTCAGCGGCCAGCGCAGCCACGGGCAGTTCATCAGCGAGCTGTTCACCGAATCGCCCGAGGCGCTGCAGTCGCTGCGCCAAGCGGTGGAAGAGGCGCATCCGTTCACCAAGCGCGAGGCGACCCTGACTTCGCTGACCGGCCAGACCATCACCGTCGATTACGCGGTGACGCCGATCCTCGACCGCCGCGATACCCTGCTGCTGCTCGAAGTCCACCCACGCGACCGGCTGCTGCGGATCACCAAGGAAGAGGCGCAGCTGTCCAAGCAGGAAACCACCAAGCTGCTGGTGCGCGGCCTGGCCCATGAGATCAAGAACCCACTGGGTGGTATTCGTGGCGCGGCACAGCTGCTTTCCCGCGAGCTTCCGGATGAATCGCTCAAGGACTACACCAACGTCATCATCGAAGAAGCCGACCGCCTGAGGAACCTGGTGGATCGCATGCTCGGCTCGAACAAGCTGCCGCAGCTCTCGGTGACCAATGTCCACGAAGTGCTGGAGCGCGTCTGCAGCCTGGTGGAGGCCGAGACCCAGGGCACCATCCCGCTGGTGCGCGACTACGACCCGAGCATCCCTGACCTGCTGATCGACCGCGAGCAGATGATCCAGGCGGTGCTCAACATCGTGCGCAACGCCATGCAGGCGATCGCCGCGCAGAACGAACTCAAGCTGGGGCGCATCACCTTGCGCACCCGAACCCTGCGCCAGTTCACCATCGGCCACACGCGCCATCGTCTGGTGTGCAAGGTCGAGATCATCGACAACGGCCCAGGCATTCCGGCTGAACTGCAGGACACCATCTTCTATCCCATGGTCAGCGGCCGTGCCGACGGCACCGGCCTGGGCCTCGCCATCACCCAGAACATCATCAGCCAGCACCAGGGCTTGATCGAATGCGAGAGCCATCCCGGCCACACCGTGTTCAGTCTGTTCCTGCCCCTGGAACAAGGAGTGCATTGACCATGAGCCGATCAGAGACTGTCTGGATCGTCGACGACGACCGCTCCATCCGCTGGGTACTGGAAAAAGCCCTCCAGCAGGAAGGCATGACCACCGTCAGCTTCGACAGCGCCGACAGTGTGATGAGTCGCCTGGGCCGGCAGCAGCCGGACGTGATCATCAGTGACATCCGCATGCCCGGCTCCAGCGGCCTGGACCTGCTGGCGCAGATCCGCGAGGTGCACCCGCGCCTGCCGGTGATCATCATGACCGCGCACTCGGACCTGGACAGCGCCGTGGCCTCTTACCAGGGCGGTGCCTTCGAATACCTGCCCAAGCCCTTCGACGTCGACGAGGCCGTCTCCCTGGTCAAGCGCGCCAACCAGCACGCCCAGGAGCAGCAGGGCCTGGAAGCGCCGACCAACCAGACGCGTACCCCGGAAATCATCGGTGAAGCGCCGGCGATGCAGGAGGTGTTCCGCGCCATCGGCCGTCTCTCGCACTCCAACATCACCGTGCTGATCAACGGCGAATCGGGCACCGGCAAGGAGCTGGTGGCCCACGCCCTGCACCGCCACAGCCCGCGCGCAGCCTCGCCGTTCATCGCGCTGAACATGGCGGCGATCCCCAAGGACCTGATGGAGTCCGAACTGTTCGGCCACGAGAAAGGCGCCTTCACCGGTGCGGCCAACCAGCGCCGCGGCCGCTTCGAACAGGCTGACGGCGGCTCGCTGTTCCTCGACGAAATCGGCGACATGCCGGCCGATACCCAGACTCGCCTGCTGCGTGTGCTGGCCGACGGCGAGTTCTACCGCGTGGGGGGGCACACCCCGGTGAAAGTGGATGTGCGGATCATCGCCGCGACCCACCAGAACCTGGAGAACCTGGTGCGCGAGGGCAAGTTCCGCGAAGACCTGTTCCACCGCCTGAACGTCATCCGCGTACATATTCCGCGCCTGGCCGACCGCCGCGAGGACATCCCGGCGCTGGCCCGGCACTTCCTCTCCCGCGCTGCACAGGAACTGGCGGTGGAGCCCAAGCTGCTCAAGCCGGAAACCGAGGAATACCTGAAGAACCTCGGCTGGCCGGGCAACGTGCGCCAGCTGGAGAACACTTGCCGCTGGATCACCGTCATGGCCTCCGGCCGCGAAGTGCACATCGATGACCTGCCGCCGGAGCTGATGACCCAGCCACAGGACAGTGTGCCGGCCGCGAACTGGGAACAGGCCCTGCGCCACTGGGCCGACCAGGCGCTGGGGCGCGGGCAGTCGAGCCTGCTGGATACCGCCGTGCCGGCCTTCGAACGGATCATGATCGAGACCGCGCTCAAGCATACCGCCGGCCGCCGTCGCGATGCAGCGGTGCTGCTGGGTTGGGGGCGCAACACCCTGACCCGCAAGATCAAGGAGCTGGGCATGAAGATCGACGGCCCCGACGAGGATGGCGAGGACTGAAGTCCTTCCATGAAAAAGGGGCCGAAAGGCCCCTTTTTCATACCCAACCATTACCCGAAACGCGTTCTCTGCCGACACCCCCTGTAGGAGCGAGCTTGCTCGCGAACGCCCCAACTTCCGTGCCATCCGGTGATGCTGTTCGCGAGCAAGCTCGCTCCTACAAGGGCGCAACTGTGTGCAGGCCAGCCCTGTCATGCCTTGGCAACATCTATCCCCAAAACCTGTGGATAACACTGTGCACGGAACGGGGAAGGAACGTGCTACAGCCCAGAGCACGCGCGGTCTGCGGGTTTGCCTGGTTTCTGTGCAGGAATTTCCGGCTTGCCCACATCCACTGTGCGCCCGCCTGTGGATAAGCTTGGGGCAAGCCGCTGCGCTCCGCGCCGGGCGCGGGTTTGCGCGGATCGATCAGAAAACGTTCAATCCATGGCGAAGCCGTGCTGGCGCCAGGCTTCGTAGACAGTCACCGCCACGGTGTTGGACAGGTTCAAGCTGCGACAGCCGGGGCGCATCGGCAGGCGTACACGCTGCTCGGGCGGCAGGGCGTCACGCACCTCTTCGGGCAGGCCACGGCTTTCCGGGCCGAACAGGAAGGCGTCGCCGCGCTCGTAGGCCACTTCATGGAACGGTTGCGAGCCCTTGGTGGTGAAGGCGAACAGGCGCGGCTGGCCGAGCTGCTCCAGGCACTCCTCGAGACTGGCGTAGCGGCGCACGCTGGCGTACTCGTGGTAATCCAGCCCGGCGCGGCGCAGGCGCTTGTCGTCCAGCTCGAAGCCCAGCGGTTCGATCAGATGCAGGCTGCAGCCCGCATTGGCGCACAGCCTGATAATGTTGCCGGTGTTTGGGGGGATTTCCGGTTGAAAAAGGATTACGTGGAACATGCAGCGCTCCGAGCCTGAGAACGGCGGGCATTCTACCCCCGCGCAGGAGCAAATGCGGCCCAGGCCCTGGCTGAAGGTGATGGTTTCGCTGTGCGTGCTCGGCCTGCTGCTGGGCCTGATGCTCGGCCGCCTGCTCAATCCACCGCACGAGGGGCCGCCGCAAATCCTTGCTGTAGAGCCTTCGGCGGATGGTCTGATGCTCACCCTGAACGCCCAGCCCGCCGTGCGCGCCGGCCAGCTGGACGGCGCCCTGGCGCTGCAGATCGACGCCAGCGGCGCGGCACAGCAGGGCCAGTTGCGAATCGGCGACGCGCCAGTGCGCTGGAAACTGGAGCCACGGGACAAGGGGGTTCTGCTGACGCTGCTGTCGACCCGGCGCCTGCAGGGCACCTGGGACAGCGCAGAGGTCCAGGGCCGGTGGCGCCTGAACGTCAGCGCGCGGCCCGAATAAAAGCGGGGTTTTCCCGGCCTGCCTGGTCCGGGGCCCCGAAGCGGGAAGCGAGTCCTCCAGACGGAGAATCGCGGCATAAAAGAGGGGTTTACCCGGCCTGCCTGTACCAGGACCCCTAACGGGTGCGCGGCGCGCCGTGGCGCGCCTGCGGGCATAAAAAGGGGGCTTTCCCGGCCTGCCTGTACCAGGACCCCCGAACCGGCTGCGACGGCCACCGCTTCGGGCGGCGCGCTCGCAAGATGTAAAAGAGGGGTTCCCCAGCCTGCCTGTACCGAGGCCCCTGAAATTGCTGTTACCAGGGGTATTGCAGAGGGCGTGCCAAAGTCGCTGCCGACCTCGAACGGCACACCAATCGAACGGCTACAGACCTGTAATGGCGGGGCTTTCGGCGATTTATCAAGCATCCGCATGGCGGCATCCGAAGGGCAAATGCCGAGGCGGCGGAGTGCCACCCGCCTGCGCCCCTCTAGTGCGCACGCACCAAACTTGAACGTGGGACGGTGGCTTCACCGCCCCTGTAGGAGCGAGCTTGCTCGCGAACAGTCGTGGCATCGAGCGCATCACCACAAACGGTTCGCGAGCAAGCTCGCTCCTACAAAAAGCTTCACCCTTTCACGCTTGAGCATTTGCGAAACGTAGGGCGTACAACCGTTCGCGGTTGTACGCCGATATCGCCGCTCCATGCCCGCCCCCCGGAGCACGCTGGAACGAGTGTCCAAGCCAATCCCGAGGTGTCGGAAACCGAGGTCAATCGACGGATAACGTCGAACGTTATCCGCCCTACGTTCGGCGCCGCGCCAATCTGCGGGCAAAGAAAAAGGCGCCCGAGGGCGCCTTTATTCCACGACCGCAGCGATTACGGGGTCGGGATTTCGCCGGAAGCCTGCATGCGGGCGATTTCCTGCGCGTACAGCGCATCGAAATTCACCGGGGACAGCATCAGCGCCGGGAAGGAACCACGGACAACCAGGCTGTCCAGGGTTTCACGGGCGTACGGGAAGAGGATGTTCGGGCAGAAGGCACCCAGGGTGTGGCTCATGCTGGAAGCGTCCAGGCCCTTGATCAGGAAGATGCCGGCCTGCTGCACTTCAACGATGAAAGCGGTTTCTTCGTTGTTCTTCACGGTTACCGAAACGGTAAGGACCACTTCGTAGAAGTCGCCATCGAGCTGCTTCTGACGGGTGTTGAGGTCCATGGCGATGCTCGGCTGCCACTCCTGACGGAAGATTTCCGGAGCCTTGGGGGCCTCGAAGGAGAGGTCGCGCACGTAGATGCGCTGCAGCGAGAACTGCGGGTTGTTGTCTTGCTCGGCTGCGCCGTTGCTGGCTTGTTCAGTCATTTCGGGACCTTCTTGTGCATCGTTTCAGAATGTGGGATCACGCCGAGAGCAG
This sequence comes from Pseudomonas sp. PVC-3-1, assembly GCF_057444315.1. Classification (NCBI taxonomy): domain Bacteria; kingdom Pseudomonadati; phylum Pseudomonadota; class Gammaproteobacteria; order Pseudomonadales; family Pseudomonadaceae; genus Pseudomonas; species Pseudomonas sp. PVC-3-1. The sequence continues at coordinate 1,490,462 of NZ_CM172023.1, read as the reverse complement.
CGTATCCAGCTTGCCCGCGCGTTCCAGCGCGTAAAGATCGTCACAGCCGCCGATGTGGGTTCCGTCGATCCAGATCTGCGGCACCGAAGTGCGACCCGCCTTGCTGGCCATTTCGGCGCGTACGCCAGGCTTGCCGTCCACGGAGATTTCCTCGTAGGCGACTCCCTTCTTGTCCAGCAGGGCCTTGGCGCGGATGCAATAAGGGCACCACGCGCTGGTGTAGATCAAGGTCGACGACATCTCACTTCACCAAGGGCAGGTTATCGCCACGCCAGCTGCCGATGCCGCCGGAGAGTTTCGCGGCGGTGTAGCCGGCCTTCTGCAGCACGCTGCACCAGGTGCCCGAGTGCTGGCCCATGCCGTCGACCACGATGATGGTCTTGGCCTTGTGTTTGTCCAGCTCGCTCATGCGGGCGTTCAGTTTGTCCGCCGGGATGTTCAGCGCGCCGACGATGTGGCCGGTGGTGAATTCCTTGGTCGGGCGGATATCCAGCACCACGGCCTGTTCGGCGTTGACCATGGCGGTCAGTTCGCGGGTGGACAGCGCGCGGCCGCCCTTGCGCATTTCGTGCAGCGCCAGCAGCACCAGCAGGATGACCAGGGCACCAACCAGCAGGTAGTGGTGGGTGGCGAATTCGATCAGACGAGGAAGAAACGAAGACATGCGCAGGACATCCAGACGTAAAAATGCCGGCCAGTATACACGCGCGTATCTGACGGCTGAACCCTAGGGATCATGGCGTCTGTCGGCACCAAAAGGTAAAATGTGTGTCCTTTTCTGACCCCTATTCTCGGAAAGAGCCGTAACTATGACTGCAACGCCCAAACCGCTGGTCCTGATCATTCTGGACGGCTTCGGCCATAGCGAGAGCCCCGAATACAACGCCATCTATGCCGCGAAGAAGCCCAACTGGGACCGCCTGCTGGCCAGCCAGCCCAATGGCCTGATCTCCGGCTCCGGCATGGACGTCGGCCTGCCCGACGGCCAGATGGGCAATTCCGAGGTCGGTCACATGAACCTGGGCGCCGGCCGCGTCGTCTATCAGGACTTCACCCGCGTCACCAAGGCCATCCGCGACGGCGAGTTCTTCCAGAACCCCGTGCTGACCGGCGCGGTCGACAAGGCCGCGAATGCCGGCAAGGCCGTACACATCCTCGGCCTGCTCTCCGACGGCGGCGTGCATAGCCACCAGGACCATCTGATCGCCATGGCCGAGCTGGCCGCCCAGCGTGGCGCCGAGAAAATCTACCTGCACGCCTTCCTCGACGGCCGCGACACGCCGCCCAAGAGCGCCGAGCCTTCGCTGAAACTGCTCGACGACGCCTTCGCCCGCATCGGCAAGGGACGCACCGCCAGCATCATTGGCCGCTACTTCGCCATGGACCGCGACAACCGCTGGGACCGCGTCGAAGCCGCCTACAACCTGATCACCGATGGCGCCGCCGAATTCACTGCCGACACTGCCGTGGGCGCGCTGAACGCCGCTTATGAGCGCGGCGAGAGCGACGAATTCGTCAAGGCAACCCGCATTGGCGAACAGGTACGCGTGGAAGACGGCGACGCCGTGGTCTTCATGAACTTCCGTGCCGACCGTGCCCGCGAACTGTCGCGCGCCTTCGTCGAGCCGGGCTTCAAGGAGTTCCCGCGCCAGCGCGAACTGCACCTGGCCGAGTACGTGATGCTGACCCAGTACGCGGCAAGCATCCCGGCGCCCAGCGCGTTCAAGCCCGAGTCCCTGGACAATGTGCTGGGCGAATACCTTGCCAAGAACGGCAAGACCCAGCTGCGCATCGCCGAGACCGAGAAATACGCCCACGTGACCTTCTTCTTCTCCGGCGGCCGCGAAGAGCCGTTCGAAGGCGAAGAGCGCATCCTCATTCCTTCGCCCAAGGTCGCCACCTATGACCTGCAGCCGGAAATGAGCGCGCCGGAAGTCACCGACAGGATCGTCGACGCCATCGAGAACCAGCGTTTCGACGTGATCATCGTCAACTACGCCAACGGTGACATGGTCGGCCACACCGGCGTGTTCGAAGCGGCGGTGAAAGCCGTCGAGTGCCTGGATACCTGCGTCGGTCGGATCGCCGAGGCGCTGGACAAGGTCGGCGGCGAAGCCCTGATCACTGCCGACCACGGCAACGTCGAGCAGATGGAAGACGCCATGACCGGCCAGGCGCACACCGCGCACACCTGCGAGCCGGTGCCCTTCGTCTACGTCGGCAAGCGCAAGCTGAGCATCCGCGAGGGCGGCGTACTCGCCGACGTGGCCCCGACCCTGCTGAACCTGATGGGTCTGGAGCAGCCAAAAGAGATGACCGGCAAATCCATCGTTACCCTGCTTTAATGGGTATCGATTTGGCGGGAACGTGAGCCGTCTCCCGCCGGTCAGAGCAAACGCCCCACGCCATGCGGCCTGGGGCGTTTTTTTTAATGTCCGCCACGGGCATACTAGGCCGTCCAGACTTCAGGTCCCCGCCGCCCAATGCCTCGCGCCCTCCTCCCGCTGCTGCTGATCTGCCTCCTGAGCCCGCTCGCGGTCGTTGCCGACGAACGCGCCGACGCCCAGCGTCAGCTGGAACAGACGCAGAAAGACATCAATGAGCTGAAGAAAAACCTGAAGAGCATCCAGGACGAAAAGTCCGGGGTGCAGAAGCAGCTCAAGTCCACCGAGACCCAGATGGGCGACCTGGAAAAGCAGATCAAGCAGATCCAGGACGAGATGAAGAAGAACGAGGAAGAGCTGCAGCGCCTCGACGGGGAGAAAAAAAAACTCCAGGGCGCGCGCCTTGAGCAGCAGCGCCTGATCGCCATCCAGGCCCGCGCCGCCTACCAGAGCGGCCGGCAGGAATACCTCAAGCTGCTGCTGAACCAGGAACACCCTGAGAAGTTCAGCCGCACCCTCACCTACTACGACTACATCAACAAGGCGCGCCTGGAGCAGCTCTCGGCATTCAACGAAACGCTGCGCCAGCTGAGCAACGTCGAGCAGGAAATCACTTCGCAGAAGGACGAGCAGGTCGCCCAGCAGAGCGCTCTCGAAGCCCGCCGCCAGGAACTGACCGATGCCCGCAAGGCGCGCCAGGAGACCCTGGCCAAGCTCAACAGCGACCTGAAGGACGGCAGCAGCAAGCTCAAGGATCGCGAGCAGAGCCAGGAAGACCTGAACAAGGTCCTCAAGACCATCGAGGAAACCCTCGCCCGCCAGGCCCGCGAAGCCGAGGAAGCGCGCCAGCGCGCCCTGGCCGCCGAGCGCGAGCGGGTCAAGCGTGAGCAGGAGCTGGCCGCTCGCGGCGAGAAGCCCGAAACGCCGTCCAAGCGCGCCGACTACAGCGGCCCGCTGGTCTCCAGCGGCGCTGGCTTCGGTGGCGCCTTTGCCGCCACCAAGGGCAAGCTGCCCTGGCCGGTGGATGGTCGCGTCCTGGCGCGCTACGGCAGCCCGCGCGGCGACGACCCCCGCGCCACCTGGGACGGTGTGCTGATCGGCGCTTCGGCCGGCAGCACCGTGCGTGCCGTGCATGGCGGCCGAGTGGTTTTTGCCGATTGGCTGCGCGGCTCAGGGCTGTTGGTGATTCTCGACCACGGTGGTGGCTACCTCAGCCTTTATGGGCATAATCAAAGTCTTCTGAAGGACGCCGGCGATACCGTCAAAGCGGGCGATCCCATTGCAACCGTGGGAGCCAGCGGGGGTCAGAGTACCCCGGCGGTGTATTTTGCCATTCGCCATCAGGGCCGCCCGGCGGACCCTTCGACCTGGTGTCGCACGCAGGGATAAGCGGCGAACACGCATTAGGAGCCAAACATGTCGCAAGCTTTCCGTCTCACTACCCTGGCCCTGGCCTTGCTGCTCGGTGTCGGTGCGGTCCAGGCCGCCGACGCGCCGGCCGCATCCCCCGCGGCCAACGGCAAGGAGGCTCCGCTGCCGCTCGACGAGCTGCGCACCTTTGCCGAGGTCCTGGACCGGGTGAAGGCGGCCTACGTCGAACCCGTGGACGACAAGACGCTGTTGGAAAATGCCATCAAGGGCATGCTCAGCAACCTCGACCCGCACTCTGCCTACCTCGGCCCGGAAGAGTTCGCCGAACTGCAGGAAAGCACCAGCGGCGAATTCGGCGGCCTGGGCATAGAAGTCGGCAGCGAGGATGGCTTCGTCAAGGTGATCTCGCCGATCGACGACACCCCGGCGGCCAACGCCGGCATCCAGCCGGGCGACCTGATCGTCAAGATCGACGGCAAGCCGACCAAGGGCCAGTCGATGAACGAGGCGGTGGACAGCATGCGCGGCAAGGCCGGCTCGCCAATCACCCTGACCATCGTGCGCGGCGGCGGCAAGCCGTTCGACGTGACGCTCAAGCGAGCCATCATCAAGGTCAAGAGCGTCAAGAGCCAGATGCTGGAACCCGGTTACGGCTACCTGCGCATCACTCAGTTCCAGGTGAACACCGGCGAAGAAACCGTCAAGGCACTGTCCAAGCTGCGCAACGACAACAAGGGCAAGCTCAAGGGCCTGGTGCTGGACCTGCGCAACAACCCCGGTGGCGTGCTGCAGTCCGCGGTTGAGGTGGCAGACGCCTTCCTCACCAAGGGGCTGATCGTCTACACCAAGGGCCGCATCCCGAACTCCGAGCTGCGTTTCTCCGCTGACCCGGCCGACCCGAGCGACGGCGTGCCGCTGGTGGTGCTGATCAACGGCGGCAGCGCCTCGGCGGCAGAAATCGTCGCCGGCGCCCTGCAGGACCAGAAGCGCGCGATCCTCATGGGCACCGACAGCTTCGGCAAGGGTTCGGTGCAAACCGTGCTGCCGCTGAACAACGACCGCGCCCTCAAGCTCACCACCGCGCTGTACTACACCCCCAACGGCCGCTCCATCCAGGCCCAGGGCATCACCCCGGATATCGAGGTGGAACGTGCCAAGGTGACGCGCGAGAAGAGCGAGTTCGACGGCTTCAAGGAAGCCGACCTGCAGGGCCACCTGGCCAACGGCAATGGCGGCCAGGATCGTCCGACCACTTCCGGCAAGCCCCCGGTGGATCGCCCGCAGGATGGCGACTACCAGCTCAGCCAAGCCCTCAGCCTGCTGAAAGGACTCAGCGTCAGCCGCGGCAACAACTGACCGATGCGCCCGGCCCGGCTGCTACTGAGCCTGTGCCTGGGCGCACTGCTGTGCCTGCCGGTGGCCGCTGCGCCCCGGCCGGACAGCAGCAAGCCGCTGGTCAGCATCGTCATCGACGACCTCGGGCAGAACCTGGCGCGCGACCGCCAGGTGCTCGACATCTCCCCCGCTATCGCCCTGGCGATCATTCCTGACACACCCCACGCCGCCGAACTGGCGCGCGAGGCGCACCAGCGCGGGCGCACCGTGATGCTGCACATGCCCATGGACCCGGCCGGCGGCGATTTCGCCTGGCGCCCGGAGCTGACCCAGGAAGAACGCGCGCGCCGCCTCGACGCCGCGCTGGCGAAGGTGCCTTATGTGCAGGGCCTGAACAACCACGAAGGCAGCCGCATGACGGCCGACCGCCCGGCCATGGCCTGGCTGGCCGCCGAACTGCAGCGGCGCCACCTGTTCCTGCTCGACAGCCGTACCAGCGCGGCCACCGTGGCTGCCGCCGAGGCGCAGAAGATCGGGCTCGCCAGCCTGTCGCGGGATGTGTTCCTCGACGACGACCCGAGCGAAGCGGCGGTGATGGAGCAAATGCAGCGCGGCCTGGCACTGGCGCGCAAGCAGGGCACAGTGGTGATGATCGGCCACCCGAAGCCGGCGACCCTGGCCGTGCTCAAGCGCGTGCTGCCGACCCTGAAGGCCCAGGGCTTCGAGCTGGTGCAACCGCCATTGATGATCGCCGAGCGCGGCAACCGCGCCATGGCGGGGCATGGGCGGAACGGTATCTACCGATAGATGCAATCAGGATGAGCCGTTTGTAGGAGCGAGCTTGCTCGCGAACGACGCCCGGCACCGAAATCCCCGGAGGCATGGTTCGCGAGCAAGCTCGCTCCTACAACGAAAAGCCGGCCTTAGAGGTAGTTATTGGTCGCCTGCTCGATGAAGCCGTCGGCGCGCATTTCATCCAGCGCCTTCTGCAGCTTCGCCACCACCTCGTCCGGGGTGTCCTTGTTGATCGCCAGGTACAGCTGGGCCTCGTTGAAGCGCAGCACGGTCTGCAGGCCGGACACGCCTTCCTGCTTGGCCAGGTAGCGGCCCACCGGGTCGGTGGTGGCCCACAGGTCGATCTCGCCGGTGGTCAGCTTCTTCACGTTTTCCTGGTCGCGCAGCGCGTTGAGCACCGGGATACCCTGGCTTTCCAGGTTCTGGCTGACGGCGTCGTTCTTGTAGGCGCCGAGCTTGTACTTCGCGGCGTCCTTGAGGTCCTTGACCTTGATGGTGCTGCCTGGCGGCGCCAGCAGGACCCAGTTGGTCTTGGCGATCGGCCCGACCCACTTGAACAGCGGCACCCGCTCGGGCGTGTAGGTGGTGGAGAACAGCCCGTAATCAGGCTTGTCGAGGGCCAGCTTGTAGAGGCGATCCCAGGGGAAACGCAGGCTCAGGCTGTACTGGATGCCGGCGCGCTTGAACATCTCGCGGACGATGTCGGCGCTGATGCCGTCGATCCCCTCGTCGCGGGCGAAGTTCTTGTCGTCCACCGCCATGTTGAAGGGCGGGAAGTTCTCGGTGAGCAGCACCATCTTGTAATCGGCGGGCAACTCGGCGCGGGCCGTGGCGGCCCCCAACAGCAGACCCAGGGTCAGGGTCTTGATCAGGACTTTCAGCATGGTCATACCGCTCGCTTGGTTATCGTTATTGGGCTTGCGGCATCCCTGCAGAGGGGACGGAATACTTCGCTCGTCTGCCTTCCGTGGCAAAACCGGCGCCGAGGGATGTCGGCGCCAAACACAAAGGCCGGCGAGTGGCCGGCCTTCGGGTGTTACAGGTAACTGTTGAGCACGTCGTCGACGAAACCTTCGGCGCGCATCTTGTCCAGCGCCCCTTGCAGCTTCTGCACCACGGCGTCCGGGGTCTCGCGGTTCAGCGCGAGGAACAGCTGGTCGCTGTTGAAACGCAGCACGGTCTTCAGGCCGGTGACGCCGACCTGCTTGGCCAGGTAGCGGCCCGCCGGGTCACCGCTGGCCCAGAGGTCAATCTGGCCGTCGCGCAGCTTGGCGGCATTCTCCTGGTCGCGCAGCGCCAGCACCGGCTCGAAGCCGTGCTCGCCCAGGTACTGAGCCATGGCGTCGCCCTTATAGGCGCCAACGCGATATTTCCTGGCTTCGTCGAGGTTGTTCAGGCTGATGGGGCTATCGGCCTTGGCCAGCAGAACCCAGTCGTCCGGACCGATCGGGCCGACCCACTTGAACTGGCTTTCGCGCTCGGGCAGGCGCGCGGTGACGAACACACCGTAGCCGGGCTTCTCCAGCGCCAGCTTGTAGATACGGTCCCAGGGGAAGCGCAGAGTCAGGCTGTACTGCACGCCGGCGCGCTTGAACATCTCCTTGACGATATCCACGGCGATGCCGTCGATGCTGTCTTCCTGCGCGAAGTTCTTGCCGTTGATGGCCATGTTGTAGGGAGGGAAGTTCTCGGTGAGCAGCACCACGCTGTAGTCCGAAGAATCCGTTTCAGCCCTTGCCGCGCTGGCCAGAAGCAGGCCGCAGCCTAGCCATGCAAGCAGAATGCGCTTCAGCATCGAGATATTTCCTGCGTATGACATTTCTGAGAAGGCGCAGAGCTTACTCGGAGAATTGACGCCAATAAACCCTATGAATGTGGCAATGGGACATGGAACTGCCATTACCTTGACTGAAGCCTTCGGCTAGCAAGCTTCGTGCGCAGAAAGGGTATGCGGCCACCGGACGCAGGGAGAAGGACCGCCCGGATTAGAGCCATCGGGCCGGGAGAACCCCGGCCCGGAAGGGATCAGCGCACGACGATGCCGCGGCTGGCCAGATAGGCCTTGGCCTCCGGCACGCTGTACTCGCCGAAGTGGAAGATGCTCGCCGCGAGAACCGCGTCGGCCTTACCCTCGATAATGCCGGCCGCCAGGTGCTCCAGATTGCCGACACCGCCCGAAGCGATCACCGGAACGCCCACGGCTTCGCTGATGGCGCGGGTGACGCCCAGGTCGTAGCCGCTCTTCACGCCGTCCTGGTCCATGCTGGTCAGGAGGATTTCACCGGCGCCCAGGCCTTCCATCTTCTTCGCCCACTCCACAGCATCGAGCCCGGTAGGCTTGCGGCCGCCGTGGGTGAAGATTTCCCAGCGCGGGGCCTCGCCGGGACCCGACACTTTCTTGGCGTCGATGGCGACCACGATGCACTGCGAGCCGAAACGCGCGGCGGCTTCGCCGACGAATTCCGGGGTGAATACCGCGGCGGTGTTGATCGAGACCTTGTCCGCACCGGCATTGAGCAGGTTGCGAATGTCCTGCACCGTCCTGACGCCGCCGCCCACGGTCAGTGGGATGAACACCTGGCTGGCCATGCGCTCCACGGTATGCAGGGTCGTGTCGCGGCCATCGACGCTGGCGGTGATGTCGAGGAAGGTGATCTCGTCCGCGCCCTGCTCGTCGTAGCGGCGGGCGATTTCCACCGGGTCGCCGGCGTCACGGATGTTCTCGAACTTGACGCCCTTCACCACGCGGCCGTTGTCCACGTCGAGGCAGGGAATGATGCGTTTAGCCAGGGTCATGTCAGTGCTTCCCGTGGTTCAGCTCAGCCCTTGAAGGCGTCGCACAGTGCCTGGGCCTCGGCGACGTCCAGGGTGCCTTCGTAGATCGCGCGGCCGGTGATGGCGCCGACGATGCCCGGGGTGCGGGCGTCCAGCAGCTTCTGGATATCACCCAGGTTGTGGATGCCGCCCGAAGCGATCACCGGGATGCGCGTGGCGTTGGCCAGGGCCGCAGTAGCTTCGACGTTGCAGCCCTGCATCATGCCGTCCTTCGCGATGTCGGTGTAGACGATGGCGGAGACGCCGTCGGCCTCGAAACGCTTGGCCAGGTCGATCACCTGCACTTCGCTCACCTCGGCCCAGCCGTCGGTGGCGACGAAGCCGTCTTTCGCATCCAGGCCGACGATGACCTTGCCCGGGAATGCCTTGCACGCTTCGGCGACGAATTCCGGCTGCTTGACCGCCTTGGTGCCGATGATCACGTAGCTGACGCCAGCGCGAACGTAGTGTTCGATGGTTTCCAGCGAACGGATGCCGCCACCGATCTGGATCGGCAGGGTCGGGTAGCGCTTGGCAATGGCTGTGACCACTTCACCGTTGACCGGCTTGCCTTCGAAGGCGCCATTCAGGTCCACCAGGTGCAGACGGCGGCAACCACCCTCCACCCATTTGGCGGCCATGGACACCGGGTCGTCGGAGAAGACGGTGGCGTCTTCCATCAGGCCCTGGCGCAGGCGCACACAGGCGCCGTCTTTCAGATCGATTGCGGGGATGATCAGCATGGGTTGAACCTGCTCGAATCCAAAGATGAATGGGGTCGGGTCAGCTCTTCTCGAGCGCCCACAAGTCGCTTTCGATGCTCTCGAACCGGTCTTTCAGGTGAGATTGCACGTCGAAGATCGCCTTGTTGTAGAACAGTGGGCCGAACTCGCGCATGAAGAAATCCAGCGCCTCTTCGGCCTCGAAGGAACCCACGTCCAGCTCGAAGCGATCTTCGAGAAAACGCTGGATGGCCCGCGCCGCACTCTGGCGCTGGGCGCCATCGAGTTCGAGGATCGCGGGCTTGTCCTTCTGGCGGGCCATGGCTTACCAGCGCCCGTCCCAGGCGGCGAAGTTCTGCAGCAGCTGCAGGCCGTGGGTATGGCTCTTCTCCGGGTGGAACTGCACGGCGAAGCGCGAGCCATCGGCCAGCGCGGCGGCAAAGTCAACGCCGTAATGGCCGCGACCGACCACCTGGCGTGGGTTGCCAGCCTCGATGTAATAGCTGTGCACGAAGTAGAAGCGCGCGCGCTCCGGGATGTCGTGCCAGAGCGGGTGATCCACGCTCTGCGCCACTTCGTTCCAGCCCATGTGCGGCACCTTCAGGTGTTCGCCGTCCTCGTGCAGGTCCTTGCCGAAGAAGCGCACCTTGCCGGGAAACAGGCCGATACAGTCGACGCCGTCGTTCTCTTCGCTGTGCTCCAGCAGCGCCTGCATGCCGACGCAGATGCCGAGGAACGGGCGGTCCTGGCTGACCTCGCGCACCAGGCTGTCGAAGCCCAGGCGCTTGATTTCGGCCATGCAGTCGCGGATCGCGCCGACGCCGGGGAACACCACGCGATCCGCCTCGCGGATCACGTTGGCATCACTGGTCACCAGCACGCGCCCGGCGCCAACGCGCTCGAGCGCCTTGGACACCGAGTGCAGGTTGCCCATGCCGTAGTCGATGACGGCTACCGTCTGCATTACAGGCACCCTTTGGTGGACGGCATCTGGCCGGCCATGCGCTCGTCCAGCTCGATGGCCATGCGCAGCGCGCGGCCGAAGGCCTTGAACACGGTCTCGATCTGGTGGTGGGTGTTGTGCCCGCGCAGATTGTCGATGTGCAGGGTGACGTTGGCGTGGTTGACGAAGCCCTGGAAGAACTCCATGAACAGGTCCACGTCGAAGCCGCCAACACTGGCGCGGGTGAACGGCACGTGCATCTGCAGGCCGGGGCGGCCCGAGAAGTCGATGACTACGCGCGACAGCGCCTCGTCCAGCGGCACGTAGGCGTGGCCGTAGCGGCGGATGCCCTTTTTGTCGCCGATGGCCTTGGCGAAGGCCTGGCCGAGGGTGATGCCGATGTCTTCGACGGTATGGTGGTCGTCGATATGCAGGTCGCCCTTGCACTCGATGTCCAGGTCGATCAGGCCGTGCCGGGCGATCTGGTCCATCATGTGCTCGAGGAAGGGAACCCCGGTATCGAAGCGGGCCTTGCCCGTTCCATCCAGGTCGATGGAAACCTTGATCTGGGTTTCCAGGGTGTCGCGCGCGACGGATGCCTTGCGTTCGGCCATCACCAGCTCCACAGCTAACACTGCACGTAATTATAAGAAGGGGCGGCATTATAGGCGCGCCGGGCGCCGCGCGGCTATGGGCGGTGGTCGGCGCTGGCCGATGGTCCTACACTGCGCGGCTCGCCTTTCGAGGATTGCCCATGCCCGTCGTCGTCCAGCACCTGACCCAGCCCAGTGACCAGGACCACCAGGACCTGCTGAAGATCTACGCCGATGCGCCGCAGTGGCTACTGGCGCCCTTCAACGATGCCCGGCACCTGGTCGAACTCGGACTGGCCGAGGGCCGACTATTCACCGGCCGCTTCAACGATCGCCTGCTGGGCGCGGCCTGGATCGAGCGTGATGGCGACACCTGGCTGCTCTCGCGCCTCTGCGTGCGCCAAGTCACCCGCAACCGCGGCGTGGCCCGCCGGCTGCTAGGAGAGGCGCAACGCCTGGCCGTCCTGCAAGGCGCCGCGCTACGCCTGACCGCCCCGGGAGATCAACCCCAGGCTGCGCAGTTTGCGGAACATCTCGGCCTGACGCTGCAGCCGGCCTGATTCCGCAATCGTCGGGAACCGCAGGCCAGCACCCCGCTCAAACCCGCAGCACGTGCGCTCGCCTTCGCGGGCTGGGGCGCCGCTGCGTCATTGGTATACTTCCCCGCTATTCCACCCGCCGCCTGAACAAGGATCCGTCCATGAAAGCGTTCGGCAAAATCATCGGCATCATTGCCCTGGTCCTGCTGCTGCTCATCGTCGCCGCCGGCTTCGTGCTGACCCACTTCTTCGACCCGAACGACTACAAGGACGAGATCCGCCAGCTCGCCCGGGAAAAGGCCAATCTCGAGCTGAACCTCAAGGGCGATATCGGCTGGAGTCTGTTCCCCTGGCTGGGCCTGGAGCTGCACGACACCAGCGTGGCGAGCCTGCAGGTGCCGGACAAGCCGTTCGCCGACGCGCAACTGCTGGCCATGTCCGTGCGCGTGCTGCCGCTGCTGCGCAAGGAAGTGCAGATGAGCGACATCCGCGTCGAAGGCCTGACCTTGTCCCTGAACAAGGACAAGAACGGCGTCGGCAACTGGGAGAGCATCGGCAAGCCCCTTCAGCCCGCCAATGGAACGCCGCCCGCCGCGCAACCGGCGCCTGCGCCGAGCGCTCAGGCCAAGGCCGACGCGCAGCAGTCCCACCAGGCCATGAAGCTGGACATCGATAGCCTGAGCGTGAAGAACGCCCGCATCGACTACGCCGACGCCCAGAGCGGCAAGAACTACAGCGTCGAAGGCATCGAGCTCACTACCGGCGCCATCCGCGAAGGCAGCAACATCCCGATCAAGCTCAACGCCTACCTGGGCAGCAACCAGCCGGTGATCCGCGCCCGCACCGAGTTGACCGGCAACCTGCGCTTCGACCGCGCGCTCAAGCGCTACCAGCTCGAAGACGCCAAGCTCTCCGGCGAAGTTTCCGGCGACCAGTTCCAGGGCAAGACCGCCAACTACAGCGCCCAGGGCCAGCTGGTACTCGACCAGGCAGCCCAGGTTGCCGAGTGGAATGGCCTGAAGGTCACCGTCAATCAACTGCGCGCCCTCGGCGAAATCAAGGCCCGCGAGCTGGACAAGGAACCCAAGTTCGATGGCGGCCTGTCGCTGGCACCGTTCAACCTGCGTGAATTCCTCGAAGGCATCGGCCAGACGTTGCCGGAAATGGCCGACGCCACCACCCTGACCAGGCTGGAGCTGGCCACCCGCGTCAGCGGCACCCGCAACAGCCTGACCTTGAACGACATCAAGCTGAAGCTGGACGACAGCACCTTCAGCGGCAACCTTGGGATCGCCGACTTCAGCAAACAGGCGATTCGCGCCCAACTGGCCGGCGACAAGCTGAACCTGGACCGCTACCTGCCGGCCAAGGTCAAGAAAGCCCAGGAAGCCAGCAACAGCGCGCGCAAGGCAGAAGTCGCCAGCACCGAGCAGAACGCCATTCAGGGCGATACCCCGCTGCCCAGCCAGCCGACCCAGCAGGCGTGGAGCGACACCCCGCTGCTGCCCATCGCCCGACTGCGCACGCTGGACCTGGACGCCGGCTTGAACCTCGGTCAACTGACCCTGGACAAGCTACCCATCGACAATGCCGTGCTCAAGCTGCGTGGCCAGGGCGGCCTGCTCAACCTCGATGATCTGCGCGGCGAGCTCTACGACGGCAAGTTCAACGCCTCTGCCACGCTCGACGTGCGTCAGGACGTACCGACCCTGCAGGCGAAGAAACACATCGCCGACGTACCGGTGGAGCGCCTGCTCGAATCCCAGGGCGAGAAACCACCGGTGAAGGGCCTGCTGGACCTCGACGCCGACATCACCACCCAGGGCAACAGCCAAAAGGCCTGGATCGACAACCTCAACGGCACCGCGCGCTTCGTCCTGACCCAGGGCGTGCTGCTCAATGCCAACCTGGAACAGCAGCTGTGCCAGGGCATCGCCACGCTCAACCGCAAGTCGCTGACCGCCGAGCATGGCGGCAAGGACACGCCGTTCCGCGAGCTGCAGGGTAACCTGACCTTCCGCAACGGCGTGGCCAGCAACCCGGACCTCAAGGCCAGCATTCCCGGCCTGACCGTCAAGGCCGACGGCGACATCGACCTGCGCGTGCTGGGCATGGACTACCGCGTCGGCGTGACCATCGAAGGCGACAAGAGCGACATGCCCGACCCGGCCTGTGAAGTGAACAAGCGCTATGTCGGCATCGAATGGCCGCTGCGCTGCCGCGGCCCGCTGGAACTGGGCGCCAAGGCCTGCCGCCTGGACAAGGACGGGATCGGCAAGATCGCCGCACGGTTGGCCGGGGACCGGCTGAACCAGAAACTTGAAGAGAAGCTCGGCGACAAGGTCAGTCCCGAACTCAAAGACGCACTCAAAGGGCTGTTCAAGAAGTGACCCCACAAAGCTTCAATTCAGCCGTGCTCGACTGGTTCGACAGCCACGGCCGCCATGACCTGCCCTGGCAGCAGAACATCACGCCCTACCGGGTGTGGGTCTCGGAAATCATGCTGCAGCAGACGCAGGTCAGCACCGTGATGGGCTACTACGACCGCTTCATGGCGGCGCTGCCGACGGTGGCTGACCTCGCCAACGCGCCGGAAGACGAAGTGCTGCACCTATGGACGGGCCTGGGCTACTACACTCGCGCCCGCAACCTGCACAAGACCGCGAAGACAGTGATGGAGCAGCACGGCGGAGAATTCCCTCGCGACGTCGAACAGCTCGCCGAGCTGCCCGGCATCGGCCGCTCCACCGCCGGCGCCATCGCCAGCATCTCCATGGGCCTGCGCGCGCCAATCCTCGACGGCAACGTCAAACGTGTGCTCGCTCGCTACATCGCCTGCGACGGCTATCCGGGCGAGCCCAGGGTGGCAAAGCAGTTGTGGGAGGTCGCCGAGCGCTTTACGCCGCACGAACGGGTCAACCACTACACCCAGGCGATGATGGACCTGGGCGCCACGCTCTGCACCCGCAGCAAGCCGAGCTGCCTGCTCTGCCCGCTGCGCGAGGGCTGTCGCGCGCACTTCCTCGGCCGCGAGACCGATTTCCCGGTCTCCAAGCCGCGCAAGGCGCTGCCGCAGAAACGCACGCTGATGCCGATACTGGCGAACCGCGAGGGCGACATCCTGCTCTATCGCCGTCCGTCGACCGGCCTCTGGGGCGGCCTGTGGAGCTTCCCCGAATTGGACGACCTGGCCGCCCTCGACCCGCTGGCCCAGCGCCACGCGCTGCGCCTGGGCGAGCGTCGCGAGTTGCCCGGCCTGACCCACACCTTCAGTCACTTCCAACTGGCCATCGAGCCCTGGCTGGTGCGCGTCGAGGACGCAGCCCCCGCCGTGGCCGAGGCCGACTGGCTCTGGTATAACCTCGCCACCCCGCCGCGGCTCGGCCTTGCCGCCCCGGTGAAGAAGCTGCTCAAACGAGCCGCCGACGTGTTGAATGCAGGAGAAATGTCATGACCCGACTGGTGATGTGCCGCAAATACAAAGAAGAGCTGCCCGGCCTCGATCGCGCACCCTATCCCGGAGCCAAGGGCCAGGACATCTACGAGCACGTCTCGAAGAAAGCCTGGGACGAATGGCAGAAGCACCAGACCATGCTGATCAACGAGCGTCGCCTGAACATGATGAATGCCGAGGATCGCAAGTTCCTCACCGCCGAGATGGACAAGTTCCTGTCCGGCGAGGAATACGCGCAGGCCGAGGGCTACGTCCCGCCCAGCGCGTAAGCTTCGGTATTATTTGAAAAATTTTTTCGCGGCACGCTTGACACCCCTTCCGAAAACCCTTTTAATGCGCGCCACGTTGCCCAGGTAGCTCAGTTGGTAGAGCAGGGGATTGAAAATCCCCGTGTCGGCGGTTCGATTCCGTCCCTGGGCACCAAGCCTTCCGAAAGCCCCTGAAATCGCGAGATTTCAGGGGCTTTTTCGTTTCCGCCCGCGCAAGTCAGCACAAGTCACTCCCCCGCCCCGGGCCGCTCGCACGATTCGTGTCGAATGTTTGCCGAACTACAGTGTCTACTGGCACATAGCACATCGATCTTTCAGAATCATGACCATCCGGACGATTCTCTCAGTTCAGTGAGATACCCTCCGGGATTCGATGTTTCGTAGCGGAGTCACTGTGCGCAAACTCATAAGCTGGTGGAATTCCCGGGGCAACCTGGTTTCCCTGTCTGCCCTCTTCCTGCTGGTGCCGGTAATCGGCCGCTATAGCCTTGGCTGGGGCTCCCCGCTGGGCTACCTGTCGGACCTCGCGCTCGGCACGCTGCTGGTCGTTGTGTTGCACAACCGACGGCTGTTCATCGCCATCCCGGTGATGCTGGTCTGGGCGCTGTCGGTGATCGGCACCGCCGAGCTGGTCAGCGCCGTGGGCCGCATGCCCGCGCCGGAAGACCTGCACTTCCTCGCCGACCCGACCTTCGTCGCCAACTCTACCGAGGGCGGCGGTCTCAACCACCTGCACCTGGCGATCCTGATCGGTGCCGGCATCCTGCTTTGCGCCCTGCTCTGGCGCCGCCGCGAGAAGGCACTGCCGCGCTATGCCTATGCCGTGCCCGCCGCGCTGCTGGCCGCCCACGCTGGCGTGCAGTACTTCCAGCCCAGCGACGCGGAGATGTGGAAGCAGTTCAACCTGCCGCACCAGCTCGCCTCCCGCGCCGTCACCAGTGGCGAGATGGCCTACCAGGACTGGCGCGACCGCGACCTGCCGGAAGTCCGCCCGGACGTCACCGGTCTGACCCAGCACGACCTCAACGGCACCCCGCTGCTGGCCGGCCGCGGCCAGGCGAAGAACGTCCTGATCATCGCCATGGAAGGTATCCCCGGCGCCTATGTCGCCACCAACCGCGCCGCGCTGAGCAGCAGCTACGAAGAATCGATGATGCCGCGCCTGAGCACCTGGGCCGAGCGCGCCATGACCACGCCGGACTACGTGGTGCACAGCCACCAGACCATTCGCGGCCTCTACGCCATGCTCTGCGGCGACTACAGCAAGCTGGACAACGGCACGCCCAAGGGCGTCGAACTGTTGGGCAACCCGACCCGCGCTGCGGAATGCCTGCCGGCGCAGATGCACCAGGCCGGCTTCAGCACCCACTTCCTGCAAGGCGCCGGGCTGCGCTTCATGGCCAAGGACAAGGTCATGCCGGCCATGGGCTTCGACAAGACCCTGGGCCGCGACTGGTTCAAGAAGAGGCCCTACCTGGAGTTCGCCTGGGGCATGGACGACAAGGCCTTCTTCGAAGGCGCACTGGACTACGTCGGCCAACTGCGCCAGAAGAAGCAGCCGTGGATGCTCACCCTGCTCACCGTTGGCACCCACCAGCCGTATTCGGCAACGCCGGAATACCTGGCCAAGTACCCGACACCGCGCCAGGCGGCGGTCGCCTACCTGGACGACGCCGTCGATGCCTTCCTCAAGGGCCTGGAAGAAAAAGGCGTGCTCAAGGACACCCTGGTGATCGTCACCTCCGATGAGTCCCACGGCATCGATAACGTGCGTCTTGCCTCGGCCTGGGGCCTGAACCTGATCCTTGCACCGGAACAGGCCGCGCTGCCGCCGGTCAAGGCCGGCGTCTACGGCCATGTCGACCTGGAGTCCTCGGTGCTCGACTACTTCGCCATCAAGGCCCCGCAGGATATCGCCGGCCGCTCGCTGTTCCGCGAATACAGCGCAGGCCGCGAGATGGTGTCGTTCACCAACGGCATGCAGCGTTATCACGACGGCAAGGGCAACTTCACCGAGTGCGACTTCCAGCAGGTCTGCCGGCGCTACCAGAGTGACGGCTTCATCGCCGACAGCGCCAAGTTCGTCGGGCGCTACAGTGGCCGCGATGCTCGCCTGATGACCGCCCGCGCGGACATCCTCGACCAGTCGGTGACCAAGGCGCAGTCGGCCCGCGAATACCAGTTCGCGACCAAGGAACGCATCCGCCTGAAGCCGCAGATCGACAACGAGTACACCGACAACCTGATCGGCGCGCAGTACCTGGAGTTTCCGGCCAATACCCATACAACGGTGCGCCTGAAGATCCGTGCGATCCAAATGGACGCCAATGGGGCGAAAGTGACGCTCAAGACGCGCTCGTTCGAAAAGCCGGTACCCATCCAGATGCCGGAATTCCCGCTGGTCAAACGCAACCAGCCGCTGGAAGTGACCTTTGGTTTCGACAACGAGGAAGCGCGCAAGGCGTTCTCTTTCCACCTGCTCGCCGAAGGCAAGGGCATCATCGAGATCACCGACTTCCACGTGCTGACTCAGCCGCGCAAATCCTCGATCAATGCGACCGAGGCTGGCGGCACGGGCCTGGCGGACGCCAAGCCCCTGCCGATCCCGCGCCTGTCCGGGCATCCGAACCTGATGGCCAGCCAGCCGCCCGAGTCCCAGGACGACATCACACCCGCCGAAGCGATCGAAGACCCCAGCCCGCAGCTACGGCAGATGATGCAGTAACCCGAACCGGCGGCCCCAGAGGCCGCCGGACTTTTACTGGCCGGTCTAAACTGGCACTATCCCGCCCCCGCCCCCGCGCCATCAGCCGACGCCCCGATCCGGCGCGGCTAGTTCAGCCCAGGCGACAACGCCGAGCGGCAATGCGACAACTTGCCACTGCAGCCGACGACCGCGGCCGATGGGCGCTTGGCGCACTCCGGAGTGCGTGTTAGGTTGCCCTCGCCAGGATGGCCCCGATTCTGCAGTGACCTGCTGCGAAAGCGTCCGAATAACAATAGAGGAGCCCCCAATGGCCACGGCCATACCCGCACTGGAAATCCGTAACCTGCACAAGCGTTACGGTGACCTGGAAGTGCTCAAAGGCATTTCCCTGACCGCCCGCGACGGCGATGTGATTTCCATTCTCGGCTCCTCCGGTTCCGGTAAATCCACGTTCCTGCGCTGCATCAACCTGCTGGAGAACCCGCACCAGGGCCAGATCCTGGTCGCCGGTGAAGAGCTCAAGCTGAAGAAAACCAAGGACGGCTCGCTGGTCGCCTCGGATAACAAGCAGATCAACCGTCTGCGCAGCGAACTGGGCTTCGTCTTCCAGAACTTCAATCTCTGGCCGCACATGAGCATCCTCGACAACATCATCGAGGCGCCGCGCCGTGTGCTGGGCAAGACCCGCGCTGAAGCCACCGAGATCGCCGAGGCCCTGCTGGCCAAGGTCGGCATCTCCGACAAGCGCCACAGCTTCCCCGCGCAGCTTTCCGGTGGTCAGCAGCAACGCGCCGCCATCGCCCGCACCCTGGCGATGCAGCCCAAGGTCATCCTCTTCGACGAGCCGACTTCGGCACTGGACCCGGAAATGGTCCAGGAAGTGCTTAACGTTATCCGCGCGCTCGCCGATGAGGGTCGCACCATGCTGCTGGTGACCCATGAAATGAACTTTGCCCGCCAGGTCTCCAGCGAGGTGGTGTTCCTCCACCAGGGCCTGGTAGAAGAGCAGGGACCGCCGCAGCAGGTATTTGACAACCCGCAATCGGCACGCTGTAAACAATTCATGTCCAGCCACCGCTAACGGAGCATCACTGCATGAACAACTATAAGAAGATCGTTCTGGCTATCGCGGCCACCTTCGCACTGGGGAGCCAGGCCATCGCCGCAGACAAACTGCGCATCGGTACCGAAGGCGCCTACCCGCCCTTCAACGGCATCGACGCCAGCGGCCAGGTCGTCGGTTTCGATATCGAAATCGGCAAGGCGCTGTGCGCCAAGATGAAGACCGAGTGCGACGTCGTCACCTCCGACTGGGACGGCATCATCCCGGCCCTGAACGCCAAGAAGTTCGACTTCATCGTCGCGTCCATGTCGATCACCGACGAACGCAAGCAGGCAGTCGACTTCACCAACCCCTACTACACCAACAAGCTGCAGTTCGTGGCGCCCAAGTCGACCGACTTCAAGACCGACAAGGGCTACCTGAAAGGCAAGGTGATCGGTGCCCAACGTGCGACCATCGCCGGTACCTGGCTCGAGGACAACATGTCCGACACCGTCACCATCAAGCTGTACGACACCCAGGAAAACGCCTACCTCGACCTGTCCTCGGGCCGCCTCGATGGCGTACTGGCCGACAAGTTCGTGCAGTACGACTGGCTGAAGAGCGACGCCGGCAAGGACTTCGAATTCAAGGGCGAGCCGGTATTCGACAACGACAAGATCGGCATCGCCGTGCGCAAGGGCGACCCGCTGCGTGACAAGCTGAACGCCGCTCTGAAGGAAATCGTCGACGACGGTACCTACAAGAAGATCAACGACAAGTACTTCCCCTTCAGCATCTACTGATGCACGTGCCGCGCCGCCCCTCGCCGGGCGGCGCGCGCCTTCAGGCGTGACTCCCCATGATTTTCGACCTGCACGGCTTTGGCGATCAGTTGATCGCCGGCACCTGGATGACGCTCAAGCTTTCGCTCGCCGCAGTCTGCGTGGGACTGATCCTCGGCCTGCTCGGCGCCGTCGCCAAGACCTCGAAGAACAGCTTCCTGCGCATGCTCGGCGGGTTCTACACCACCGTGGTGCGCGGCGTACCCGAGACGCTCTGGGTACTGATGATCTACTTCGGCACCGTGGCCGGGCTGAACGCCATCGGTGACCTGTTCGGCTATCCCGAATTCGCCCTCTCGCCCTTCGCCGCCGGCACCTGCGCGCTGGGCCTGTGCTTTGGCGCCTATGCCACTGAAGTCTTCCGTGGCGCGCTGCTGGCGATTCCCAAGGGCCACCGCGAGGCCGGTCAGGCGCTGGGCCTCTCCGCCCCGCGCATCTTCTGGCGCATCGTCCTGCCGCAGGTGTGGCGCGTGGCACTGCCGGGCCTGGGCAACCTCTATCTGATTCTTCTGAAGGACACCGCACTGGTCTCGCTCATCACCCTCGACGAGATCATGCGCAAGGCCCAGGTCGCCTCGAACGCGACCAAGGAACCCTTCACCTTCTACATGACCGCGGCCTTCATCTACCTGGGCCTGACCGTCTTCATCATGGCCGCCCTGCACGTACTTGAGCGTCGCGCCGGCCGCGGCTTCGTGAGGAACGAGCTATGACCGATCTCGAGCTAATCCTCAAATGGATGCCGAAGATGCTCCAGGGCGCCACCCTGACCCTGGAGCTGCTGGCCATCGCCGTGGTCGCCGGCTTGTGCCTGGCCGTACCATTGGGTATCGCCCGCGCCTCACGACACTGGTATGTGCGCGCAGTGCCCTACGCCTACATTTTCTTCTTCCGTGGCACGCCGCTGCTGCTGCAGCTGTTCATCGTCTACTACGGTTTTGCCCAGTTCGAGAGTGTGCGCAAGGGGCCGCTCTGGCCGTACCTGCGCGATCCCTACTGGTGCGCGCTGCTGACCATGACACTGCACACCGCGGCCTACATTGCCGAGATCCTGCGCGGGGCGATCCACGCCATCCCGGTGGGTGAAGTGGAGGCGGCCCGCGCGCTGGGCATGTCCCGCCGCCAGGCACTGTTCCACATCATCCTGCCGCGCGCTGCGCGCATCGCCATGCCGGCCTACAGCAACGAGGTAATCCTCATGCTCAAGGCCAGCGCCGTGGTCTACACCGTGACCCTGTTCGACATCATGGGCATGACCCGCACCATCATCGCACGCACCTACGAGGCCATGCTGTTCTTCTGCCTCGCCGGGGTGTTCTACCTGGTCATCACCCTGTTGCTGACCCGCATCTTCCGGCTGCTGGAACACTGGCTGAAGGTGGACTCCATGCAAGGCCGCTGACCGGCGCGCCGCTCGCCCACGGGGCCGCTATAATGCGCGCCCCGTGGCTTTCTCCCGCTTCGCATCGTGCTCCCGAACGACACTCCCCTGACCGGCTCCGATCTGCTCCAGCGCTTCCAGGCACTGGACGGCTTTCTACTGGAACATCAGGCGCTATGGCGGCCGAAACCCTTCACGGCGCTGGAGCTGCCCTGGGAGCGCGACCACCCTGAACTGGCCACTTGGCTACGCAGCCGCAGCCTCGAAGACGCCGAAGCAATGCACAACGCGCCCGAGCAACTCGGTGCCCCTGCGCCGTTCCCCGCACTCGCCTCCACGGCCGCACGACTGGCAGCCGTCGGCGAACTCCCGGCAAGACCTCTGGGCAAACTGCCGAACCTGCTGACCGTCGATGTTCCCGGCCGCAAGTGGCAGCAGATCGAAGCCTTTGCCAGCCGCCTGGAGTTCGCAGAAGCGCCGCAACAGTGGCTCGACTGGTGTGCCGGCAAGGGTCATCTCGGCCGCCTGCTGGCCCGCGATGGCAAGCCACTGCTGAGCCTGGAGTTCGACAACACCCTGGTGGAGGAAGGTCAACGCCTGAGCGACCGACTTCAACTTCGCGCCCAACATCGCCAGCAGGACGTACTTGCGCCGGACGTACACGAGCATTTGCAGGCCGGCCACACCGCCCTCGCCCTGCACGC
The DNA here is from genome assembly GCF_057444315.1 of Pseudomonas sp. PVC-3-1. NCBI lineage: Bacteria > Pseudomonadati > Pseudomonadota > Gammaproteobacteria > Pseudomonadales > Pseudomonadaceae > Pseudomonas > Pseudomonas sp. PVC-3-1. The sequence continues at coordinate 1,468,564 of NZ_CM172023.1, read as the reverse complement.
CTGCGGCGATCTGCACGTGCGCCTGCTGCAGCTCGCCAGCGCCCATGGCTGTCGCCAACTGGCAGTGGCGCCCTGCTGCTATAACCGTATCGATAGCGAGCACTACCAGCCGCTTTCGCACGCCGCGCAAAGTTCTGCCCTGGTGCTCTCCCGGGACGACCTGCGCCTGCCATTGGCAGAAACCGTGACCGCCGGTGCGCGGGTGCGGCGCCAGCGCGACGGCTCGATGGCGCGGCGGTTGGCGTTCGATCTGCTGCAACGGCAGATCCGTGGCAGTGCCGACTACCTGCCCACCCCCTCCGTATCGCCGACCTGGCTGGACAAGCCCTTTGCCGACTATTGCCGCGCCCTCGCCGCACTCAAAGGGCTAAACCTGCCCGCCGAGTTGGACTGGCAAGCACTGGAAGTACGGGGTTGGCAGCGCCTGGCGCAAGTCCGCAACCTGGAACTGGTGCGCGGACTGTTCCGCCGCCCCATGGAGCTCTGGTTGCTGCTGGACCGCGCGTTATTCCTTGAGGAGCAGGGCTATCGCACCACCCTGGGCGCCTTCTGCGCCCCCCGAATGACCCCGAGAAACCTGCTGCTACTGGCCGAACGCACCTGAGACGGGCGTTCCAGAGCTTCACCCACAGGACCTGTGGATAACTCTGTTCGTAACCCTGGAAAAACACCCCCTTCCTTACCGCCCAGACCGCCTCGCTGCGATCTGGTCATTTTCTGTACATATAAATTTAATCCTTTAAAAACAGAAACTTACGCAAATAAGTGATTGCTATCACATCTCATATGCGATTTGCGCCCTAAAGCTTCGGCCGTTGTGCATAAAGCACCGCCAAGGTCGTAGGAAATCAGCCATACCTGTTGTTATTCCCGATCCAATGGCGCTTCGTCGAACGGATTGTTGCGCAATCGCGACAATCGAACCTTGTCAATCGCTGCCTAGGCAGTATCATTTCGAAACATTTCACTGCCTAAGCAGCTATCTGTTTTGACATGAATCACTACGACGTCGCGGATTTTCCATTCAAAGGCTCCATCGGCCAGTTGCTGGGCGCCACCGCCATCCTCAAGGATCGCCTGCTGGACAAGCACCTGGCGCACCTGGACATCACTGCCGCGCAGTTCAAGGTGCTGTTCTTCATCGGTAACGACCGCGCCAACACCCCGGCCGAGCTGTGCCGTGAACTGTCCATCGACAGCGGCTCCATGACGCGCATGCTCGACCGCCTCGCGCGCAAGGATCTGCTGGTCCGCGAACCCTGCCAGAACGACCGCCGCAGTGTGCGTCTGAGCCTCAGTAGCGCCGGGCAGGCGGTAAACGACGAAGCACCACGCATCGCCGCTGCCGCCATGAACGAGCTGGTCGGCGGCCTCTCCCGCGACGAACTGCAGACCCTCACCGGCCTGCTCGACAAGATCCTGCGCGCCCACGGCGCCGCCGCCCATTGCGCGGCGCAGGAGAAATGAACATGAACCACCTGCGCCTCGCCCTGCTGCCGGCCGCCGTGTTCGCCGCTCTGCTGGGCGTGTCCGGTTGCGTCAGCTACTCCGGGCTCACCACCAGCGGCAAGGCCGTCGATCCCGCCGCCCTGAAGGCCGGCGTCAGCCTTGACGGCGCGCCCCTGTCGCCCGCCGCCTGGCCCAGCGAGCACTGGTGGAGCAGCCTGGGCGACCCGCAACTGGACAGCCTGATCAGCGAAGCCCTGCAAGGCACGCCTGACCTGGAAATCGCCAGCGCCCGCGCACGCCAGGCCACCGCCGCCGCCCAAGCGCAGGACGCCGAGCGCATGCCCAGCGTGAAAGGCACCGCCAGCTACGCCGGCATCCGCGCACCGGAAAGCGTCCTGCCGGCACCGACGGGCGGCCGCTATTCGGCGGTGAAATACCTGTCGATGAGTTTCAGCTACGACCTCGACCTCTGGGGCGGCCAGCGCGACGCCTGGGAAGCCGCCCTCGGCCAGGCCAACGCTGCTGAAGTCGACCGCCAGGCTGCATCGATCACACTCTCCACCAACGTCGCCCGCGCCTACAGCGAACTGGCCCACGCCTTTGTCGCCCGTGACCTGGCACGCGACGAACTGGACCGCTCGCAGCATCTCTTCCAGCTCAGCCAGAAGCGAATGGACGCCGGCCTGGACAGCAAGGTTCAGCTGCAACAAACGCAAACCCAGGTCGCCAGCGCCAAGCAGCAATTGGCGGCGGCGGAACAGGACATCGCCAGCGACCGCATCGCCCTCGCCGTTCTGCTCGGCCAGGGCCCGGACCGGGGCCAGGAGCTGCAACGCCCGCAGGTGCTCAAGCCGGGCGCGCTGGGCCTGCCGTCAAACCTGCCGGCCGAACTGCTGGGCCGTCGCCCGGACATCGTCGCCGCGCGCTGGCGAGTCGAGGCGGCGTCGAAAAGCATCGATTCAGCGAAGACCGAGTTCTATCCCAACGTGAACCTGGGTGCGATGGTCGGCTTGGCTGCGATGCACACCAGCGACGTGCTGAAGGCGCCGAGCCGATTCTTCCAGGTCGCCCCGGCGATCTCCCTGCCGATCTTCGACGGCGGCCGCCTGCGCGCCAACCTTGCGGGCAAGGATGCCGACTACGACCTGGCCGTCGCCCAGTACAACAAGACCCTGGTCAACGCCCTCGGCGAGGTCACCGATGACCTTGGCAAGCTCCGCTCGCTGGAGCAGCAGATCGACGACCAGCGCGATGCCCGTGACATCGCCAAATCCAACTTCGACCTGGCCATGCGCCGCTACGGCGAAGGCGTCGGCAACTACCTCGACGCCCTCAGCGTGCAGCAACAACTGCTCATCGCCGAGCGCCAACTGGCCAGCCTGGACGCCCAGCGCATAGACCTCTCGGTGCAACTGATCCAGGCCCTGGGCGGTGGCTACCAGCCCGACACCAATTCCACTCCCGCCCCGCTCGCCCAGGCGAACGTGGCCGCCGCGCACTGAACGAGGCACCCGACATGAGCACCGCTACGCAAGAAACCCCCACCAGCAATCCCAAGCGCAAGCGCTGGCTGCTGATCCTGCTCGCCGTCGTCATCCTGGCCGGCCTCGCCAGCGTCGCCTGGGAAATCCTCTACGGCCGCTGGCACGAGGACACCGACGATGCCTACGTGAACGGCAACGTCGTGCAGATCACCCCGCAGATCACCGGCACCGTGGTCAGCATCGGCGCCGACGACGGCGACCTGGTGCACAAGGGCCAGGTGCTCGTAAAGTTTGACCCCAGCGACGCCGACATCGCCCTGCAGCAGGCTGAAGCAAACCTCGCGCGTACCGTGCGCCAGGTGCGCGGGCTGTTCAGCAACGTCGATGGCTACAAGGCCGATGTGGCCGCGAAGAAAGTCGCTCTGACCAAGGCCGAAGCCGACTTCAAGCGCCGCCAACACCTGGCCAGCGACGGGGCCATCTCCCAGGAAGAACTGGCCCACGCCCGCGACGCCCTGGACACCGCACGCAGCTCGCTGACCACCTCCGAGCAGCAACTGGACACCAACCGCGCGCTGGTCGACGACACCGTGATCGCCTCGCACCCGGACGTCAAAGCCGCCGCCGCCAAGCTGCGCCAGTCCTACCTGGACGATGCCCGCGCAGTGATCATCGCGCCGGTCACCGGCTACGTCGCCAAGCGCACCGTACAGGTTGGCCAGCGCGTGCAGCCGGGCGCCGCGCTGATGGCGGTAATCCCGCTGGACCAGGTGTGGATCGACGCCAACTTCAAGGAAACCCAGCTCAAGCACATGCGCATCGGCCAGCCAGTGGATATCCGCTCCGACCTCTACGGCAGTGAAGTGAAGTACTCCGGCACCGTCGACAGCCTCGGCGTCGGCACCGGCAGCGCCTTCTCCCTGCTGCCGGCGCAGAACGCCACCGGCAACTGGATCAAGATCGTCCAGCGCGTGCCCGTGCGCATTCGCATCAACGCCGAGGAGCTGGCGAAGAATCCGCTGCGCATCGGCCTGTCGATGGACGTCAACGTCAGCCTGCACGACCAGAGCGGCCCTGCGCTCGCCCAGCAGCCCCCGCACGAGGCGGTGTTCTCCACTGACGTGTACCAGGAGCAACTGGCCTCGGCCGACCAACTGATCGAGAAGCTGATCCAGGCCAACCTGGCCGACGCCAGCCACCGCACTGCGCAGCGCTGATCCGACCGCCGTCATGAGCCAGCCCAACAGCAGCAGTTTCAGCCCACCCAGCCTGGTCATGGCCACCATCGGCCTGTCGCTGGCGACCTTCATGCAGGTGCTGGACACCACTATCGCCAACGTCGCCCTGCCGACCATCTCCGGCAACCTCGGGGTGAGCTCCGAGCAGGGCACCTGGGTCATCACCTCCTTCGCAGTGAGCAACGCCATCGCCCTGCCGCTGACCGGCTGGCTGAGCCGCAAGGTCGGTGAGGTGAAGCTTTTCATCGCCGCCACCCTGCTCTTCGTGATCGCCTCGTTCCTTTGCGGCGTCGCGCAGCAGATGGGCATGCTGGTGGGCTTCCGCGCCATCCAGGGCTTCGTCGCCGGCCCGCTCTACCCAATCACCCAGACCCTGCTGATCTCCATCTACCCCCCGGCGAAAAGGGGGATGGCACTGGCACTGCTGGCGATGGTGACGGTGGTCGCGCCCATTGCCGGGCCGATCCTCGGCGGCTGGATCACCGACAGCTACAGCTGGCCATGGATCTTTTTCATCAACGTGCCCATCGGCCTGTTCGCCGCCATGGTGGTCTACCAACAGCTGCGCGCGCGTCCGGTGGTGATCAAGCACGCGCCCATGGATTACATGGGCCTGGCGATGCTGGTGATCGGCGTCGGCGCCCTGCAGATCGTGCTCGACAAGGGCAACGACCTGGACTGGTTCGAATCCGGCTTCATCATCGGCGGCACGGTGATCGCCGTGATCGCCCTGGCACTCTTCGTAATCTGGGAACTGACCGACAAGCACCCGATCGTCAATCTGCGACTGTTCGTACACCGCAACTTCACCGTTGGAACACTGGCGCTGGTCGGCGGCTACGCCGGCTTCTTCGGCATGAACCTGCTCCTGCCCCAGTGGCTGCAGACCCAGATGGGCTACACCGCGACCTGGGCGGGCCTGGCGGCAGCACCGATCGGCATCCTGCCGGTGTTCCTCTCGCCGCTCGTCGGCCGCTATGCGAATAATTTCGACCTGCGCCTGCTGGCAGGACTGGCTTTCCTGGCAATGGCCGCGACCTGCTTCATGCGCGCCGACTTCACCACTGAAGTCGACTATATGCACATCGCCCTGGTGCAGCTGTTCATGGGGTTGGGCGTGGCATTCTTCTTCATGCCGATACTGAGCATTCTGCTTTCGGACCTCCCGCCCGACCAGATCGCCGACGGCTCTGGTCTTGCGACCTTCCTGCGGACCCTCGCCGGCAGCTTCGCCGCATCCCTGACCACCTGGATCTGGAACCGCCGCGCCACCATGCACCACGCCTACCTGACCGAGAACCTCAGCCAGTACGACCCGGCCACCCGCGCCACCGTCGAACAGCTTGGCGGCCCCGGCCAGCACAGCGCTGCGCTGCTGGAACGCATGGTAGAGAGCCAGGCCTACATGATCTCCACCATCGACTACTTCACCCTGCTCGGCTGGCTGTTCCTCGCCATGCTGGTGGTCATCTGCCTGGCGAAGCCCCCCTTCGGCGCAAAGGCCGGCGCTGCTGCCGCGGGCGGGCATTGAGCTTCGGGGCATTTTTCCACCTCTGACGACAAAGAGTGCATTAGCCCTCGTTTCCAGACAAACTCTCTTTGCTGAGGAATGACTTGTCACAGGGAGTCGTGCGAAGGTCATGAACACCCCCTCTGGTGTCAAAATGAAATTAATGGAAGAACGATGAAAAAGGTCCTTCTGACCGGCGGAGCCGGTTACATCGGCTCGCATACCTGTGTTTCCCTACTCAACGCAGGATTTGAAGTTGTCGTTTACGACAACTTCAGCAACAGCAACCCAAATGTCATCGGCCGCATCGAAGCACTCACGGGGAAGACTGTCGCCTGCGTAAGGGGAGATATCCGCGACAAGGAGCTTCTGGAAAGGGCACTGCTGGACCAGCACTGCAATTCGGTCATCCACCTGGCTGGCCTGAAAGCCGTCGGAGAATCCACCGCCAAGCCGCTGCTGTACTTCGACAACAACGTAATAGGTACACTCCGATTGCTCGAAGCCATGGCTGAGGTTGGCATCTACAGCCTGGTATTCAGCTCCTCGGCCACGGTTTATGGTGATCCACAATACCTTCCGCTGGACGAGAATCACCCCCTTTCGGCGACCAACCCTTACGGTCGCACCAAGCTGATGATCGAGGACATACTGCGCGATCTGTATCGATCCGATCCGAAATGGCATGTATCGATACTCCGCTATTTCAATCCCGTGGGCGCACACGAAAGCGGGCAACTCGGAGAGAACCCCCTCGGAGTCCCCAACAATCTCATGCCCTTCGTCGCTCAGGTTGCCGTCGGCCGGCGCGAGGTACTGCAAGTCTGGGGGAATGACTACCCCACCCCGGATGGCACCGGTATACGTGACTACATCCATGTCATGGATCTCGCCGAGGGGCATGTCAAGGCGCTCCAGAATCTGAGCCAACCGCAATGCCTGGAGCTGAACCTCGGGACCGGGAGCGGCTACAGCGTACTGCAACTCATCGACGCATTCGGGCGAGCCGCAGGGAAAACCATCCCCTATCAGTTCGCCAATCGCCGTCCCGGTGACATTGCAGCCTGCTATGCCAACCCCGACTCCGCCAAACGGCATCTTGGCTGGGAAGCCAAGCGAGACCTGGATGCCATGTGCAGAGATGCATGGAACTGGCAACACCACAATCCTGACGGCTACGCCAGCTGACGCTCACCTCGGGCCGCATTACGCGAAGAGCGCCGATTCGTCTTCGCGCGCTCCGTGCAGAATAGGCTCTGGACAATCGCCACCGTGGCGTAACCGCTCCGCGTCAAGCCGAAAATCCCGAGCGATTGAGTGAAAGCCCTACCCCACAATCTGCATCACACTGAAAAATCTAAGGTTTACACTTCAGATCGCATCACTATAATGACGATCCTCCTTGCCGGTATAGCTCAGCTGGTAGAGCAACTGACTTGTAATCAGTAGGTCCCGGGTTCGATTCCTGGTGCCGGCACCACCCCTCCCCCCAAGGCCTGCCTCAGCGCAGGCCTTTTTTGTTCAGCGCGTCGACGACGTCCCGAACATTTGCACCGCAATCAGGTCTATTGCGAGCCTAGGGATTACGTCCCTGCACCAACTCACAGTTTTAAGTGCCTTCGCCGACGCATATAATCTTCGCCTTGCCTCCTGTTCTTTGCGCCTCAAACCAGCGCAATCAGCAGGCTCCACAATGAATGGAAAAGTACTCACTGGATGGATCCGCCGCAGACAAGGCTCCTCAGCCTCGTCCGATGCCACTACTCGCGATATCGATGAACAAGCGCAAACAGGGCTTCCCCCACCACTCAACACCTCGAAATGTCGTGCAGCCCCCAACAGCACTTCGTCGCCAGTCGTGGTGCGCCAATGCCGTCATCGCTTACCCTCTGCCGGGCAGCGACCTACCGCGCACATCTCTACCGCCTACTTCCTGCCACCAGTGCCTCTACTCAAGAATGGCGCGAGCTTGTACCCATGGAGTCGGACGCTCCGCTGGGAATTGAGCGCGAACCGGACAGAACATCCGCGATTGGCAATTAACTCGAAAGGACTGACTTCATGACGATCCTCGTTACTGGTAGCGCCGGCTTCATCGGCGCCAACTTTGTGCTTGACTGGCTGGCCAGCCATGACGAACAGGTCATAAGTCTCGACAAGCTGACGTACGCAGGAAACCGGGAGAATCTCGCCAGCCTGGACGACGACCCACGTCACGTATTCGTTCACGGCGACATTGGCGATGGCGCACTGGTCTCGCGCCTACTGGTGGAGTACAAACCACGCGCGGTACTAAACTTCGCCGCCGAATCCCACGTGGATCGCTCGATCCACGGTCCGGAAGACTTCATTCAGACCAATATCGTCGGCACTTTCCGCTTGTTGGAGGCCATTCGGTCCTACTGGAGCCAACTGTCGGAGGCCGAAAAGCAGGGTTTCCGCTTCTTGCACGTTTCTACCGACGAGGTCTATGGCTCGCTCTCACCCGCCGACCCAGCTTTCCGCGAGAGCAATAAATACGAGCCCAACAGCCCCTACTCCGCATCCAAGGCAGCGTCCGACCACTTGGTGCGCGCCTATCACCACACCTACGGTCTGCCGGTCCTGACCACCAACTGCTCCAACAACTACGGCCCCTATCACTTCCCCGAGAAGCTCATTCCGCTGATCATCCACAATGCACTCTCGGGCAAGCCGCTGCCGATCTATGGCGACGGACAGCAGGTTCGAGACTGGCTTTACGTGAAGGATCATTGCACGGCCATTCGCCGCGTTCTGGAGGCTGGAGAGCTCGGCGAGACCTACAACGTGGGCGGGTGGAACGAGAAGGCCAATATCGATGTGGTCCACACGCTTTGCGACATCCTCGACCAGGAGCAGCCTCGCGCCGACGGACGGAGTTACCGCGAACAGATCACTTTCGTCAAAGACCGGCCAGGCCATGATCGGCGCTATGCGATTGACGCAACCCGACTCGAGCGTGAGCTTGGCTGGCGACCAGCTGAAACCTTCGAAACAGGGATCCGCAAGACTGTGTGCTGGTACCTGGACAACCAGAACTGGGTCAGCAATGTCACCAGCGGCGCATATCGCGAGTGGGTAGGCAAGCAATACACATGAACAAGATTTTACTTCTGGGTGCAGACGGCCAGGTCGGTTGGGAACTGCAGCGATCCCTTTCCATCTTGGGCGACCTGATCGTATGCAATCGACAACGCGCAGACCTTTCCGACATTGACGGTCTCCAGCGACTTATCGCCAGCGAACGCCCCACCGTCATCGTCAACGCAGGCGCGTACACGGCCGTAGACAATGCTGAGAGTGACGCAAGGAGCGCCCAACGCATCAATACTGACGCCGTGGAAGCGCTGGCCAACTCGGCAGCTGATCTCCGGGCCTGGCTTGTTCATTACTCCACGGACTATGTGTTTGATGGCAGTGGCGACGAACCTATCGACGAAGCGGCCCCCACGGGCCCACTCAGCGTCTATGGGCGGACGAAGCTTGAAGGCGAGATAGCCATTCGCAACAGCGGCTGCCGTCATCTCATTCTTCGCACTAGCTGGGTCTATGCGTCCCGCGGTATGAACTTCGCCAGGACCATGCTGCGCCTGGCCAAGGAGCGCCAGGAGTTACGCGTCATCGCTGACCAGTTCGGCGCTCCAACCAGCGCAGAACTGATTGCCGATGTCACCGCGCAGATGCTGCAACGACTGGCGCGGGACCTCCAACTGGCACAATGCGCCAGTGGCACGTACCACTTGGTCGCCAGCGGCGAAACCAGTTGGCACCGATATGCACAGTTTGTCGTAGCCGAGGCCGCACGCCACGGCCTCGAACTGCAGGCGACAACCGATCGGATCAGTCCCATTACAACGGCTGACTACCCACTTCCAGCCCGGCGTCCCGCGAATTCGCGACTTGCGAATGAGAAACTGCAACGGACATTCAATCTGACACTTCCGGACTGGAAGTATCACGTGAGCCGAATGATCAAAGAATTGGTGGATCAGGGAATTGTATGAATCGTAAGGGAATTATTCTTGCCGGCGGGTCAGGCACTCGTCTGCATCCGGCAACGCTCGCCATTTCCAAGCAACTGCTGCCGGTATACGACAAACCGATGATTTACTACCCGCTGAGCACCCTCATGCTCGCAGGTATCCGCGACATCCTAGTGATCTCGACACCGCAGGACACCCCACGCTTCGAGCAATTGCTGGGAGATGGCAGTCAGTGGGGGCTGAACCTGCAGTACGCCGTCCAGCCGTCCCCCGACGGGCTGGCACAAGCGTTCCTGATAGGCGAGAAGTTCATTGGCAATGAAACCTGCGCCCTGGTGCTAGGTGACAACATCTATCACGGTCATGACTTTCAGGAACTCCTGACCAGTGCTAGGCGCCGCCCATCCGGCGCGACGGTGTTTGCCTATCACGTGCACGACCCTGAACGTTATGGCGTCGTGGAGTTCGACAACAATGGCACAGCCATCAGCCTGGAAGAAAAGCCCAGACAACCCAAGTCAAGCTATGCAGTTACCGGCCTCTACTTCTACGACAACGAGGTCGTCGATATTGCCAAGAGCATTCAGCCGTCCGCGCGGGGCGAACTGGAAATCACCGACGTAAACAGGATCTACCTTGAGCGTGGCGCTCTTTCCGTGGAAATCATGGGCCGCGGATACGCCTGGTTGGACACTGGAACGCATGACTCGCTACTCGAGGCGAGTCACTTCATTGCCACTCTGGAAAATCGGCAAGGCCTGAAAGTCGCTTGCCCAGAGGAAATCGCCTTTCGCCAAAAGTGGATCAGCGCCGAGCAGTTGAATGCACTGGCGACCCCGCTCGCGAAAAATGGATATGGCCAATACCTGAAACGCCTGCTGGTCGAGACCGTTTACTGATGAAAACCACCCGCCTTGAAATTCCGGAAGTCGTATTGGTCGAGCCGAAAGTCTTTGGCGATGATCGCGGTTTTTTCTTCGAAAGCTTCAACCAACAACTCTTCGAACAGGTCGTTGGCAAGTCGATCAACTTTGTTCAGGACAATCACTCGCGCTCAGTAAAGGGCGTGCTGCGCGGCCTGCATTACCAGATCCAGAACTCTCAGGGAAAACTCGTCCGCGTCGTGAGCGGCTCGGTATTTGACGTAGCCGTCGATCTGCGTCGCTCCTCAGCGACGTTCGGACAATGGGTCGGAGCTCTGTTGAGTGCCGAGAACAAGCACCAGCTATGGGTTCCAGAAGGGTTCGCCCACGGGTTCGTCGTGCTCTCGGATTCCGCGGAGTTCCTTTACAAAACCACCGACTACTACTCGCCGGAGCATGAGCGCTGCATTCGCTGGGATGATCCGACGCTGAACATTGAGTGGCCAATCGACTATCAGCCACAGTTGTCAGACAAGGACTCCCGTGGGGTAGATTTCGAGTCGGCCGAGGTTTACTTCTGATGCAAATGGCCTCGATCTCCCCGATACAGCTCTGCTCCGGCTACTGGAAAAACCGCGGGCTCATCCTCGCGCTGATCAAGCGGGAAGTTATCGGACGCTACAAGGGGTCGCTGTTTGGCACCCTATGGTCTCTTTTCAACCCAGTCTTGATGTTGACGGTCTACACGTTCTTTTTCAGTACCGTATTCAAGGCCCGCTGGCCGGGTGGCACCGACTCCAAGACCGAGTTCGCCCTCATTCTTTTTTCGGGCCTACTGATCTTCAACTTCTTCGCTGAGTGCGTTGGACGCGCACCAACGCTCATCATCGGCAACCCCAACTACGTCAAGAAAGTTGTCTTTCCTCTGGAGACCCTTTCGTTCGTGCTGGTGGGCGCCGCTGGCTTTCATTTTCTCGCCAGCCTGGCAGTCTGGCTGCTCTTCTATTTCATCTTCTTCGGCACGCCAGCAATCGAAGTGCTCTATTTGCCGCTGGTGCTGATCCCGTTGCTGCTGCTGACCCTGGGCCTCGTCTGGATTCTGGCTTCACTGGGCGTCTACCTTCGCGATGTCAGCCAAATCGTCGGCGCCATCATTCCGGCCTTGATGCTGCTCTCTCCGGTCTTCTTCCCAATAAGCGCGCTTCCGGAAAACATGCACCTCGCTTTCCAGCTCAACCCTCTGACATTCCTGATCGAACAGGCACGTGGCGTGCTCGTCTGGAAACAGTCGATCAGTTGGGAGCACTGGGCAATTCAGACCATTGCCTCAGCCATATTTGCTTGGGCAGGCTTTGCCTGGTTCCAGAAAACAAGAAAAGGATTCGCCGATGTCCTCTGATGAATGCTCGATTAAAGTCGACGGGCTCGGAAAGCGCTACGAAATCTACGCGTCGCCACGAGACCGACTGAAACAGTTCATTATTCCGCCGATGCAACGGGGGCTCAACATGCAGCCCTCAACCTACTTCAAAGAGCATTGGGCACTGCGGGACATCTCCTTCGAGATCAAGAAAGGGGAATCCTTCGGCATTGTTGGCAGGAACGGTAGCGGCAAGAGTACGCTTCTTCAATTGATCACCGGCACCCTTTCCCCTACGGTAGGAAGCGTAACCACTCGTGGTCGAGTCGCTGCTCTGCTGGAGCTCGGCTCGGGTTTCAACCCAGATTTCACTGGGCGCGAGAACGTCTACCTCAATGCCATGCTGCTGGGCATGAGCCGAGAAGAGGTTAACGAGCGCTTCGACAAAATCGCGGCATTTGCAGATATCGGGGAATACCTCGATCAGCCAGTCAAGACCTACTCCAGCGGCATGCTGGTCCGGCTTGCATTCGCGGTTCAGGTACAGATTGATCCGGACATTCTCATCGTCGACGAGGCGCTGGCGGTTGGTGATGCGCTGTTTCAGAAGCGCTGCTTCTCGCGCATCGAGAAATTGCTCGCCGATGGTGTGACCCTGCTATTCGTCTCCCACGATCAGGAATCCGTCCGGACACTGACCCATCGAGCCATCCTGCTCAAAGGTGGCAAGGAAATCATCCAGGGGGCCTCCTCCCAGATTCTGCTCGCCTATCGAAAGCTTCTGCACGAAGAGGAATCTGCCTACTTCGCAAGCCTGATCCCTGAGCAGGAAGAAGAAGTAGCGGTCGCAGAACCCGAACCGGAGGCAGCCCCGGAACAAGAGCAACCAGTCGAGCCTGCAGAAGTATCAGCACCACCCCTAACAGGACGCTCCGACAACATTTCGTTCGGCGACGGCGGTATCCAGATCGCCTCGGTGAAAACGTTCGATGGCAACGATGAGCCCTGTGCTGTTTTCTATCCTGGCGACCAGATTCGGATCCGTGTGACCTGTCGATCGACTATCAAGTCGGATCGCATCAACGTGTCCATACGCCTGCGCAACCGGGAAGGTATCAAGATCTACTCCTGGGGCACCCTCAACCAGGATATGCAGATCCTGTCTGGGGCCCGCGACGGCGATCTCTTCTGGAAGCGCGAGATAAAAAGGGGCGAGGAATTCGACGTCTGGTTGAATTGCGACTCCATCCTGGGGCCTAACCTGTATGAAATCCAGGCAGCGGTCAGTTTCGAAGAGACTCCTGACTACATGGGCCAGCGTATTCTTCACTGGAAGGATGAGGCTGCCTTCTTCCAGACGCTGATGCGCCAAGACGAGTACTTCTTTGGCGGTCTCTCTGATTTGCGTATGGAGGCGACCTGGCAATGAACGATCAGCCGAACCCCGCCGATCAAGAGGCCGGCGAACGAGATCTGAAAGCTGCAATTCGCGACGCAGCGGGGTCTAGCTGGCTGGCCCGGCTCATTCGAGAGTGTTGCGGCAATGGCCAGACCCTGGCTCTGGACACTCTCCACGCACAACTGTTGCCTGAACTGCTGGAAAGCGGGGTTGATGCCTATGGGTTGCTACGCAACAACGCCAAGACCGGGATTACGCCGGAGCGGTGCTTCAGTGGTGACATCCTGGCACTTCCCTTTCCGGATAATTATTTCGAGACAGTCGTATCCATCGAGAGCCTAGGTGCCTTATCTCCGGAGAAACTTTCCAGAGCACTCAAGGAAGTTCGACGCGTCAGCTCACGCTATGTGTTCCTCCGACTTCCGGCCGGCACGGGCGCAGAAGCCTCGCCGCCACAACGAGCGTGGTGGGAGCTGCGGTGCTTTGAAGCCGGCTTTCGTAAGCACCCTCTGTACTACCGCGCCAACCCGTACGAGTCCCTGAACGAAGACGGGGCGCACATCTTCGTGCTTCTCGAGAAAGTACCGGACGAAGCGCTGCGCGACTTCGATCTGACTGTCCTCGAAGAAGAGCGGCTGCTGCATACCGATATGCTGCGCGAAACTGGCAGACGTAGCGATGCCCACTGTATTCGCTACCAGAAAGCGGCGGAATATGTACGTCCCGGTGACCGAGTGCTCGACGTCGCATGTGGACTGGGTTACGGAAGCCATCTGTTGTACGCCTCCTCTCCCGCTGAGTCCGTGATAGGCGTCGATCTAAGTGATTTCGGCATCGATTACGCCAACGCCCATTACGGTCAGCCGGGAAAGCTAGACTTCCTGGTGGGCGATGCCCAGGCACTGGAAAACATCCCAGATAACAGCATTGACTTCATTACGGCTTTCGAGACCATCGAACACGTTCCCGAACCCGAGGCCTATCTTCAGCAACTGAAAAGGGTACTTCGGCCATCCGGGCGGATCATGGTTTGCGCCCCGAATAATTGGGCGGACGAAACAGGCAAAGACCCTAACCCGCATCACCTCCACGTCTATACTTGGGATCGCTTGGTATCCGAATGTGGCGACCATTTCCTCTTGGAGAAGGGCTTCCTGCAAACGGCCGGCGGCGCCATGCGCTGCCATTTCTCGCCACGCAGTTGGGTAGAGGTCCCGCCGGATCGTCCACTATCGCAAGATGGAGAATGGATCATTATCCTAGGCATGGCTGATCCCGTCGCCCATGCAGATGTACCCTACACCGAGAACTTCTGGAACACACCGGACTCACCCGACTTCCACGTATCAGCGTTCTGCAGGGATTATCAGAACCCTTGGCTGCTGCGTTCGATAGTCGCGCGCGGCATGCGAGCAAACTCCCATCACCTGCTCGCCTCACTGCAGGATCAGGTCCTGAAGTCGGCAGACCCGCTTTCCGTGGATTACGGCGCCGCTCTATGCGGACGCATTTATGGCTTGCTGGAGTCCGGTGAGCACTCAGCAGAAGTGCAGAGGCTCCTGCAAGAGCGATCCCAGCAGTATTGTTCGATTCAGAACCCGTCGCCTCATCAACTGAGATGGCAGGTGTCACTGCTCTACGCCAGCGCCGAAGTAGCAAGATCCGCAGGGCGCTACCAGGAAGCAGTTGCATTCTATGAAGCATGCGCTGCCAAGGACGTCACCGCATTCAGCCCTCTTCTGGGCAACAAGACCCTGGACGCTTACTTCTGGCTTGCCACCTTATCGATCAGCCAGCACGACAGCGAACAGGCCAAGGTCTATTTGCAGAGGGCGGTCAACGAAGCCGTACGGCTTGCCTCCGGCCCCTGGCTGAACATCATTGGCGACCCTAAAGCCCCTCTTCCGTTCGGTTTCTCGGAAATGGCTCAGTTGATGGACAAGGCGTCGCGCGCCGGCTACATGCTTCATGCTCTTCATGAAGCCGAACTGAAGCCCGGGCTCTTTCAACAGGAAAGTCAGGGATTCTATGAGCGCCAGGTGAATGCACGTGACAGCCGGATTCGAGACATCGAAGAGTCACTGGACTCACTCTCTATACTCTTGTCAGAGAAAGATGCAGAAGTCATCCGTCTGACAGCCGAGGTAAAACACCAATTCGAGAACTCCTTGGCACTTGCCGAGGAAGTCAAACAGCAGCACTCCAATGCCCAGGCACTCGCCGAGGAAGTCCAACGCCAGCATGCCAATGCCCAGACGCTGGCGCTGGAGGTCCAGCAGCAGCAATCCAATGCCGAGAATATTGCCAAGGTAGCGGAGCAGCAGCAGACGTATGCTCAGGGGCTCAGCGCAGAAGTTCAGCGACAGCAAACCTACATTCAAGAACTTCTTTCAGAGATCCAACGGCAGCAATCTCACGCCCAGTCGCTCGTAGCGGAAGTCCGTGAACAGCAATCCAACTCCAACGCATTGGCGGAGGAGGTGAAACTGCAATACAGCAATGGACAGGAGCTTGCGGCAGAGATCCAGCGGCAGCACTCCAATGGTCTCGAGTTGGCAGCGGAAGTGCAACGGCAGTCCTCCAACAGCCAAGCGCTGGCCGCAGAAGTTCAGCGACAGCATTCCATTAGCCAGGAGTTGGCTGACGAAGTCCAGCGAGAACAGTCCAATGGCCAGGAACTGGCTGCGGAAGTCCAACGACTGCACCTCAATGGCCTGGAGCTGGCTTCAGAAGTACAGAGACAGCACGCCCATGCCCAAGAACTGGCTGATGGGATGCAACGCCAGTACTCTAATACGCTGGACATGGCCGAAGAAATACAGCGCCAGAATGCACACACCCAAGCGCTGGCCATGGAATTGCAGCGACAACATGCCCATATCGAGTCGCTCGCTGCAGAATTGCAGCAACAATATAATCGTGTTGCCGAACTCACAGCAGAAATCCAGAGTCTGGGCGAGGCCCAAGAGACGGCTGTCGCACTTGGGCTGGAATGCCAGGAATTCAGGAAACTACCGCAATCAAAAACTGATTTACTAATGCACTTGCTTCGTCGCGTTGTCAAAAGGAACAAGACATGAATTACGCCAAAAAAACCGGGATCGTCATTGTCTCATACAACGCGGCAGACGCTGTCAAAGCGACACTAGCAAGTGTAAGACGAGCACACAACGCTTCGCCCTACAAACTCATCCTTGTCGACAACGCCTCTGAATTCAACGAACAAAGCCGAATCCGGGAAATCATGCAAGCCCATCAACAAGAGATGGGCCCCGACTGGCAATATATCGAGCAGCCGGAGAACCTTGGATTCTCCGGCGGCAACAACATTGGCATTTCCGCCTTTATGGCGGACCCGGAAATCAGCGATATCTGCCTGCTGAACAGTGACGTCATTGTTACCGATCATTGGCTCGATAGAATGCTCGCCTATAAGAAGGATATTATCAGCTCATCGACCAATAGGGCTGACGGTGAGCAGTGCATCCCGGTTGACTACGAAGCAAATTTGAAAGACTTCGTAGACCAGGATAGCATCCTCATTCCAGAGACCCCCTATCTGCAAGTGCAGGACTTCGCTGAACGCTGGCACGCTGAATGGAAGGGCAACCTGGTCGAAGCTGATGTCACATTCTTCTGTGTCATGCTCAGCCGAAAAGTCATCGAAAAACTGGGTCTGCTCGATGATACCTTCTTCCCAGGAGGATTCGAGGATGATGACTACTGCCTGCGCGCCAGAGATGCCGGGTTTTCTATTTATCTGGCTCGCGACGTATATATCCATCACTGGGGCTCTGCATCCTTCGGAAAACTCCAGTATGAATATTTCAGCAACAGTGCTCAGAAAAATAAGACATACCTAGAGCAGAAGCACAATATCACCTGGCAGCGCCGTTCAGAGAAGCCGATCGTATCCTATGCCTGCGATCTTGAGTTCGCACTGAAGAACGCTCCTGCGTCTCCGGCACAGATTGCATTTCTTGAAAGGCACAAGAAGAACATCGCTCGACAGATCAACCATTTCGAGTCTGAGTTCGCCAACCTTTCCCATTCCCTGGAGAGCTGTGCGGAGCATGCGCCAGAAGAACTCAAGCGAAAAACAGAGCACGCGCGCTCTTATGGCGACCTAGCTGGACAATGGTCTGAAATTATCGTTGAAGCAGCTCAGGCGCTGAAAACCCGAAAGCTCGATAAGGTGCATGCCCAAAAAATATCGGAAAAGCTATCCTATATTGCAAACGGTATCCATGAGCGGGTCGAATGCAACTTTGCGATTCATTTCTATATTACCAGCATCAAGACGGCAGCCAACGCCGCCACTCAAGCCGATATTACTGAGCCGACCAGCTATGCCCCAGCCAAAGAGTCCCAGTCGAGAAGTCGCCTGTCGAGGGCGTTGACTCTGGCACGAAAAGGTGTCGAGTTCATACGAAAGTTCGACGGTATCGTCTTCTTCGGCGGGTACTTCTATCCCGAACGGCAGAGCGATGGGTATTTCCAACGCATCCAGATCGTCGACCGACTGTTCTCCAATCATTGGCGCATCTACGTCGAGTCGGAAGAGTTGCGCGGGCGCGGGGTCTGGTTCGATCGCCCGGAGGCCGGGGTCATCGTTTTGAGAGTAACCGGCACCCCACTGCACCGCTGGGTAGCTAGGTTGTTTGCTATCGCGACCGCATTGCGTTGCCGGAGGATTTACTTCCATAGCGTACTGCGCATGCAAGACAACCGTTTCGGGCTGTTGATGCATGTACCTTTCATCAGGAAGGCCATCGATATTCATGGCGTCGTACCTGAAGAATTCCGTATGCACAATGACTTCTACAGCGCCGTTATGTTCGATAAGCACGAGCAACTTGCTGTGAAGAAGGCCGGGCTTGCAATCGTCGTGACCAACGCCATGCGGCAGTATCTGCAGCAGAAGTTCCGTGACACGCTTCGAGCCAGAACGGTTGAGTTCCCGATGTTCCCGAGCTTCGAGCCGCATATCGAGAGCCGCCCGCTGGCCGACGGGAAACCTGTGGTGGTGTACGCGGGTGGTCTGCACAAATGGCAGCAAGTGCCCAAGATGATCGATGCTATCGCCAAGACCGTCGACCGTTGCCAGCACCGCTTCTACTGCCCCGAGCCCGATACAGTCAAAGCCATGCTGCCAGATGACATGGCTGGCCGAGTAATCGTGGAAAAGAAAGCCCACTCGGAATTGATGAAGCTTTATACGGAGTGCCACTACGGATTCATTCTTCGTGAAGACATCATCGTCAACCGCGTAGCCTGCCCTACGAAACTGGTGGAATACATCGCCATGGGGATAATCCCTATTGTCGACTGCGAGGATATAGGCGACTTCAAGTCGCTTGGCATGAAGTACATCACGCTCAACGAATTCCTTTCCTCGGAACTCCCAAGCGAAGCAAACCGCGCACAGATGGCTGCGGAGAACCTGCGCATCTACGATCAGCTCAAGCTCATTCGCCACTCGGGCGCGCATGAGATCTATGACTATTTCATCGCCAGTCGCTCCGCGGGCGACTGGAAAGCCAAGGCTCTAGCTCGCGCACGGCACATGCTGCCACCCCAGACAATGGCGGGAAAACTTTCGCGCCAGGCATGGGGAATGATCCTTCCATTCATTCGCCCACAACAGCCTGCCCCGGTATCCGCAACCAATGTCGCCCCAATAAATCCGCCGGCGACTTTGCCGTCGGAGTGCGACGTCCTGGTACAAGTGGAGAACTTCGAGGCCGGCGGGCTGGAAAATGTCGTCATCGACCTGAATAAGACTCTGGAAGACGCCGGATATCGTGTCACATTGCTCGTTCTCGGCAACCAGGGCGCGGCAGTTCAGCAAGCTCAACAACGAGGCCTTACTGTTGTCTGCCAAACGTACGATGCTGCGTCGCACCGCGAGCTTATTCGGCATATCAACCCGAAAGTCGCCATGGGCCACTATTGCAGCTTGGGCATCGAACATTTCCACAGCGATAATATTCCCTACTTGCAGGTCATACATAACATCTATATGTGGTTCGACGATGCTGCCCGGAGAAAGTTCACTCAGGATGCTAGTCTGACAACAACTCTCATTGCTGTTTCGGAAGAGGTCAAGCGCTACAGCGTGGCTCGCCTTGGTGTTCCGGCTGACAAGTGTGTCGTCATCGCCAATGGTATTGACGTGGAGCGCTTCAATGCTTTTGACCCGGTCACAGCGAGAGCATCGAGCCGGCGTCACTTTGGTTTTGCGGATGATGAATTTGTCTTCATCGAGGTCGGCGCAATCAATCACCAGAAGAACCACATCGCAACTCTGAGAGCGTTCAAACAACTGGTCAAGAAACACCCGAAAGTGAGACTGATCATTCTTGGCCCTGTATACGAAGGACAGCTTCTGGAGGAAATTCAGGGGTACATCTCGCAAAATGGACTACAAGGCAAAGCACTGTACGGCGGTTCGGTTCCCAGTATTCATGAATACTTGGCAATGGCTGACGCTTTCGTTGCAGGGACCTTCTTTGAAGGGTGCCAACTGTCCTTGTTGGAGGCTCTAGTGGCGAATTTACCCATCGTCACCAGCAACGTCGGTCACGCCTCCGCCTTCGAAAGCAACCCTGGAGTCAGACTGGTCAAACCGGCAATTGACATGGCCAAGTACGATGGCGCCATCTGGCAGATGAAGTCAGGAGATGACTTCGACACTCGCTTGGCTGCCGCGATGGTCGAGTGCTATGAGAATCCAGTAAAACCCGATCTGTCCCCAGCAGAACTCGCCGCCCTCGACAGGAAGAACTCTTACCAACAGTACGTGCAATTGGTTGGCCGTATTATCAATGGCCTTCCCGCTGTAGCGGCCGACTCAAAATCCCATCCAAAACTGGCGGCGGGGGCGAAGTGAGCGTCAGCTCCAATCTGTACGCCATTGCAAGGCGAGTGTTCTGGGCGATGCCAGCTGTGCTGCGAAACAGGCTGCATGGATTCAGGCATCGTCTCGTGCGCTGGCTTCGGTTGGGGGGGAAGCTTGGCCAGAGTGACGCCAGCGGTCTCAGTCTGCAGGAGTTCCAATCAGCAATTGGCGAGAAACAATTCCGCCAGGTGATCGTTTTCGAGGCCAACCTTGATTGGAACATCACGCTCTATCAGCGCCCACATCACATGGCCCTGGCCATGGGGCGCCTCGGGTGCCTTGTCCTTTACAGGACAACAGGAGACCGTGTCGCGGGCTTCCGACAGGTCGAAGAGAACGTCTGGCTTACCAGCACTGACACAGCACCCTTCGCTGGGGCGGTGCGCTGCTTCTACAGCACCTCGCTTTTTGCCAGCGCGAAGGATCTCAATGTTGCCGCGAGTGGGGATATCATCTGTTATGAATATATCGACCACATCGACGCGGCAATTTCCGGAGGGCAAGCGAATTTGCGCAGGCTGCAGGAGCTCAAAAATGCGGCATTCACACGCGCTGATCTCGTCGTATCCTCAGCCAGCCGGCTCCATGAAGAAGCAACACAGGAGTGCGGCCAACAGCGCAGCCTGTGCATTCCCAATGGAGTAGACACTCGACATTACCGCAATGAAGAGCATGCCTCTCGAGCCTTGAAGCAGAAGTTTCTCGACTTCCGCGCACGCCATGAACACGTCATTGGCTACTTCGGGGCGATTGCTCCCTGGCTATGGTACGAGTTGATCGATGAACTATGCCTCCTGATGCCCAACAAGGGATTCATATTCATCGGCCCCGACTACAGCGGGTGCGTGCCACGCCTTCCCCAGCATCCCAATGCCCTGTATCTCGGCCCGGTGAGTTACGATGCCCTTCCAGCCTACGCTGCCAAATTCGACGTGTGCTTTATCCCCTTCATGAAGGGTGAGATCGCGCGCTCCACCTCGCCGCTCAAACTATTTGAGTATTTCGCGCTTGAGAAACCGGTGGTGGTAACCAGCGACATGCTCGAATGCACTGCCTTCAGCGAGGTATTTTCCGGCGCGGACGCGCAGGAAATTGCGGGCTGCATCGAAGCCGCCCTGGAACTTCGCACCGACTCTAACTTTAAAGCCCGACTTGGCGCATTGGCGGATGCCAATAGCTGGGATGTCCGGGCAGAAGCCTATCTTTCAAGAATCGAGAGCCTGCCGGGGCACTGTGCAGGCTGAACAAGAGGTCCCTCATGGAAAAAAGAAAGATTCTTTGCGTCGTTGGAACTCGTCCCGAAGCGATCAAAATGGCTCCGGTCATTCGCGCACTGAAGAGCGAATCCTGGGCAGAGGTACGTGTGCTTGCGACAGCGCAGCACCGGCACATTCTCGATCAGGTGCTGGACTTCTTCGAGATCGAGCCGGATATCGATCTCGACATCATGCGTCCCAACCAGGCCCTGACCACCCTCACAGCGCGCCTACTCCTTGACCTGGACGATGTGCTTCTGGCCGAAAAACCTGATGTCGTCCTGGTTCAGGGCGACACCACTACCGTCATGACCGCAGCGCTCGCCTGCTTCTACCACCGTATCCCGGTTGGACATGTGGAAGCCGGTCTGCGCACCTGGGATATGCAGAATCCCTTCCCCGAGGAGGCCAACAGGGTAATCGCCGGCAAACTGGCCCGCTGGCATTTCGCGCCGACGGACGGGTCGCGACAGAACCTGTTGAAGGAAGGCATTTCCGATTCGGAAATCCTCGTGACGGGCAATACCGTCATCGACGCTCTGCTGCAGACCGCTGCAAAATCCCTGGAACTGGGCATCGAGCTGGACCCGACCAAGCGCCTGGTCATGGTGACATCGCATCGACGGGAAAACTTCGGAGAGCCCTTCCGCAATATCTGCCGAGCCCTTAAAACGCTCGCGGAAAACAACCCGAACGTCCAGTTCCTCTATCCCGTACACCCCAACCCGAACGTCAAAGACGTCGCCTATGAGTTCCTCGGCGAGGTTCCCAACTTCATCCTGTGCGAACCGCTGGACTACGCGCCGTTTGTCGCTGCCATGAAGCAGTCTTACCTCATCCTGACCGACTCGGGTGGCGTGCAGGAAGAAGCTCCCGCACTGGGTAAGCCGGTACTCGTCCTCCGGGATGAGACTGAGCGCCCGGAAGCGGTGGAACAGGGCGTCGTGAAACTGGTAGGCCCGAACTACGAGCCAATCGTCAACGAAGCCCAGCGCCTGCTCGATGATGAGGAAGCTTATAAAGCCATGGCACGCGGTATCTCTCCCTATGGAGACGGCCATGCCGCTGAACGCATCGCGAAAGTGCTTCGGGAGCATTTTGCCTGATGCGTCTGGTGTACCTGTCCCCCGTTCCTTGGTCAAGTTTTGCCCAGCGCCCGCAGAAGTTCGTGGAATGGTTCCACCTGCGCACCGGGGGACAGGTGCTCTGGGTGGACCCTTATCCGACCCGCCTGCCGCAACTGAACGATCTCATACGGGCCAGTGCCTCCATGCCAGGCGAGGCACAGGAGCATTACTCTTGGCTGGAATTGCTCAAGCCCCGAGCATTACCGATAGAGCCGCTACCGGGCATAGCAAGAGCCAACGATTTT
Source organism: Pseudomonas sp. PVC-3-1 (assembly GCF_057444315.1). Classification (NCBI taxonomy): domain Bacteria; kingdom Pseudomonadati; phylum Pseudomonadota; class Gammaproteobacteria; order Pseudomonadales; family Pseudomonadaceae; genus Pseudomonas; species Pseudomonas sp. PVC-3-1. The sequence goes on along the minus strand of NZ_CM172023.1, from coordinate 1,445,728 downwards.
TTTTGGCGCCCCGTGCTTTCTCGCCTTGACGCCTTCACCCGCGGTAACGACGCGCTGGTCGTCATTGGCAAACCGAGCCGACTGGCGATCTCCGTGCTAAACCATTTGCACCAAGTTCCTTCGGTCTACGACGCGATGGATGAATTCCCTGCGTTCTACAAAGGCATTTCCCGCCGCTCGATGTCAGCCCGCGAGAAGACGATCGTCCGGCAAGTCGATCAGCTATGGGTCACCAGCACTCAGCTCAAGTTGCATTGGAGCCAGTACAGAAACGACCTGCTCATGGTACCCAACGGCCTGGACCCCGCGCACTTCCAGCATGCGCCAAACCCTGACGCCAGCACCAACAGTCGCGTGTTCGGCTATGTCGGGACCATTGCATCCTGGTTCGACTGGAACTGGCTCATTCAGCTTGCCAAGAGCAGGCCCAAGGATATCGTCCGCCTGATTGGCCCCAACTTCTCTCCGGCGAGCGACCGCCTGCCCGAGAATGTTCAATTGCTCCCGCCCTGCAATCACGATGAGGCTATGCAGGCACTCCGGAGTTTCGATGTTGGCCTCATTCCGTTCAGCCGGAATGAGCTCACTGCCTCGGTTGACCCGATAAAATACTACGAGTATCGCGCTTCCGGCCTGCCGGTCATTTCTACCGCCTTCGGTGAGATGAACTACAGAGCCAGCGAGCCAGGGACATTCATCAGTCAATCAACTGGCGACATAGCAGAGCTCGCATCCAAGGCCCTCGCGTATCGCGACAAAGAGGGCTTCCATGCTAAGTTTGTACTGGCCAATTCCTGGCATACCCGTTTTGACAGCACCTGCCTGCTGAAGCAATCGAGCGTCTCATGAGATTCTCTTGGACACCGTCGACTTGCGGAGCGCCTTCGAGCCCATGATTGCCATATCGATCATCAGCCATGCCCACGGCGAAATGGTTGAAAGACTTGTGAGATCCCTGCTTCAGCTAGAAGAAGTAGCGCAGCTGATTATCACGCTGAATGTTCCCGAACCCCTTGTACTCCCATCAGACTGTCGAATTGTCTTGATTCAGAACGTCCGCCCTAGGGGTTTTGGCGCCAATCATAATGCTGCCTTTCAACACTGCGAACAGCCTTATTTCTGCCCACTGAATCCGGATATTATTCTATCCGAGAACCCATTCCCAACTCTACTGCGTGAAATAAAACGCACAAACTCCAGTCTAATCGCGCCCTTGGTCATCTCTCCAAATGGCTTGATCGAAGACAGCGCCAGGCGCTTCCCGCAACTCAAAGAGTTATTTCTACGCCCGTTCGGCGTGAATCGCCATCGTTACAAAATTGCACCTGGAGAAGGCACAATATTTCCGGACTGGGTCGGCGGAATGTTCATGTTGTTCGACTCACTCGACTACGCCACGGTCAGAGGATTCGACGAGTCCTACTTTCTTTATTACGAAGATGTAGATGTTTGCGCCCGTCTTTGGAAGGCAGAACTCAAGATCGCGCAGTGCAGCGATACCCAAGCGATCCATGATGCCCAACGGAAAAGCCGCAAAAGCCTTCGCTTCCTGCGCTGGCATCTGTGTAGCATGTTGAGGTACTACCTGAATTACTGGGGACGTCTCCCCCGCAGAACTTGGCCGACCAACGGCTAGCAGCAATCGCTCAGTATTTACCCCAGGAGATAGAGGACAGGGAAGCGGATTGCGTCGCCCCATCGCCGGTGCCGCCCCCTCCTACGCTCGGAGAAGGGTACCCTGATCGTAAGTATTTGCATACAATGCAGTCATTTTCTCAGGACTGCTACAGATACCTTACGATGCTTAGCGCACTTAATACCAAACGGATACTTGGGCTTGACGGATTACGGGCACTTTCAGTGCTAGTAGTCTTTTTCCATCACACCGGCGTAACATCATTCCATGGCGGCTATATCGGCGTAGAAGTATTTTTCGTTCTCAGCGGCTTCCTCATTACTCGTAATCTACTTGCCGAGCAGACCGCGAATGGAACCATAAACTATCTTGCATTCTACATAAGACGAGCAAAAAGATTATATCCCGCCCTTATTCTCATGCTAGCAGCCGTACTCGCCTACTGCCTGCTGATAAAGAAAAATGACCCATTCCAAGAGACCATACCATCACTACTGTATGTCATGAATTGGTACCGGGCCTTCGAGTGGTACGACGCAGTTCTCACCGGCCATACGTGGTCACTCGCCATTGAAGAGCAATTCTATCTTTTGTGGCCACTGCTACTCACCTTGCTACTGGCCACTTCATCCAAGCGAACATGGGTCTTGATAATTATATTGGCTGCAATTGCAATATGGTGGAGATTCTATGCTCTCACCATTGGCTACAGCGCGGCCAGAGTGTATAGCGGCTTCGATACTCATGCGGACGGATTGCTGCTTGGGGCAGTCCTCGCTTGCCTTCCATCAACTTATCTGTGGAAAATCGGAAAACTCTGGCTTCCAGCTTCGGCATATTTAACAGCCATACTATTCAACCAAAGCCTCGTTGACTATTCCCTGACAAAATACGGATATGGAACAGTCTCTATCGCATCAGCGATATTGATATCAAAAGTAATTTCCGATCAGAAATCACTTCTTGTAGCAAACCTTAGTACCGAGCCTTTAGCATGGCTAGGAAGAGTATCGTATGGATTTTATCTTTGGCATTACCCCATAATCTACGTAATGATGTACGGTGGAAATGACAAGATACTTGGTTTCTATGGAAGCCTTCCATACCCAATTCCGATGCTTGCCATCTCTGTTTTTTCACTCACGCTAGCTATTACCGCCGCATCTTGGTATCTCCTTGAGTCTCCCATACTTCGCTGGAAGCCCAGGAGCGAACGAAAGATTCACAGCAACGCTATTCAAGTTGAACAATGAGAGGCTGGAGAGCTCGTTTTAGAGCTCTTCCGTTCCATAAAGAAGCGGCCTAACATAGACAGTATCGGGTGCGGCTTGTACGGTATTTAGATCAGTGAGAAACCGGAATCCCTTGCTCGCCCTATCGGCCTTTCGATCAACTCAGTGATGCGAGTCATTCGCTGGCGCCAGCTTGCTCTCATACTCCTACCGTTGGGCGGACTGCTCTGGCCGCTGCACCACCTCGCCGAGCGCTACTACAGCGAACAACTCGCCGAACAAAACCAGCAAACCCTCGACCTCTACGTCGCCAACCTGCTGGGCACCTTGCGCCGCTACGAGGACCTGCCACCTATTCTCGGCGAACTGCCCACCCTGCGCGCCGCGCTGCAAGCGCCGGAGAGCCTAACAGCGCAGAACACCGCCAACCTCGAGCTGCAACGCATCCGCGGGCGCACCGGCGCCGATGTCATCTACCTGATCCAGGCAGATGGCATGACCCACGCCGCCTCCAACTGGGATCAGCCGGACAGCTTCGTCGGCCGCAACTTCGCCTTTCGCCCCTACTATAAGGAGGCGACGCAAGGCCGGCAGGGGCGGTTCTTCGGCCTGGGCACCACCTCCAAGCGGCGCGGTTACTACTTTGCCAGCGATGTGCGTGATGGCGGCAAACTGCTCGGCGTGCTGGTGGTGAAGGTCGACCTCGAGCATATGGAGCAGCTCTGGGGCAATACCCCGGAGCAATTGCTGGTGATGGACTCCAACGGCGTCGTCATCCTCTCTTCCAGCAACGCATGGCGTTTCCGCACGGCCAAGGAGCTGTCGCCTGCCAAGCAGCGCGAAATTGCCGAGAACATTCCCTATCCCGTGCTGCACCCGGCTCCCCTGAAGATCGACCAGCGGCGCTGGATCAGCCAGAGCCGCCATCTGTCGGAGACCGGCTGGACGGTGAGCATCTATACCCCGCGCAGCCAGGTCGACGCGCCCGTACGCAGCGTCGTACTGATCGGGGCGGCTACCTTGGTCGCGCTCCTTCTTTTGCTGTCGCTACTGACTATCAGCCGCCGCCACTACCTGGAGCGAATTGCCCTCGAGGCGCAGGCCAAGCACGAACTGGAACTGCGTGTGCAAGAACGCACCCAGGAGTTGGAAGGCGCTAACACGCGGCTGCAGGAGGAAGTCAGCAACCGCGAGCAGGCGCAGCGCGAGCTCATGCACGCCCAGGATGAAGTGGTGCAAGCCGGCAAGCTGACCGCCCTGGGCACCATGTCCGCCAGCATCAGTCACGAACTCAACCAGCCGCTGGCGGCGATCCGCAGCTACGCTGACAACGCGCGTGTACTGCTCGACCATGAGCGCTACGACGATGCCCGCGGCAATCTGGTGCAGATCGGCGAACTGACCGGGCGCATGGCCTCGATCATCGGCCACCTGAAGGCCTATGCCCGCGGCGCCCGGCGCGCACCGGAAAACGTGGCACTGCAGCCGGCGATCAATGACGCTCTGGCTCTGGTCGCCCAACGCCGCCAGGCCATGAACGTGGAACTGCTGCGCGATCTGCCCGACGCCGCGATCTGGGTGCAGGCCGGCGAGACGCGCCTGCGGCAGATTCTTTCCAATCTGATCTCGAACGCCCTCGATGCCCTGGCCGAGAAGGGCCTGCCTCGTCGCATCTGGCTCACTGCCGAGCAGACGCCCGAACGCATCATCCTGTCCCTGCGTGACAACGGCCCCGGTTTCTCCCAAGAGGCCCTGGCCCACGCCCGTGAGCCCTTCTTCACCACCAAGACCAGCGCGAAAGGCCTGGGGCTGGGCCTGGCCATATGCGACACCTTACTGCGCACATTGGGCGGGCATCTTGAATTCGGCAACCACCCCGAGGGCGGCGCTCTCGTACAATTGCACCTGTTGCCGGGCATCCCCGGCGTGACACTGACGCCGCAAGAGGAAACCCGCGCATGAGTTCGGCCGAGCCGTTCGACACCACCACCCAGGTGCTGCTGATCGATGATGATCCGCACCTGCGCCAGGCGCTCTGCCAGACCCTCGACCTCGCTGGCTTCAAGGTGGTCGCACTCGGCGATGCACGGCAGATCGACCCACAACAGGCCCGCGACTGGCCGGGGGTGATCGTCAGCGACATCCGTATGCCCGGCATTGATGGCCTGCAGTTGCTGGAACAACTGCACGCGCAGGACTCCGAACTACCGGTGATTCTGGTCACCGGCCACGGCGATGTTCCGCTCGCGGTGAAGGCCATGCGCTCGGGCGCCTACGACTTCCTCGAAAAGCCGTTCCCCAGCGATGCCCTGCTCGACAGCGTGCGCCGCGCGCTGGACGTTCGCCGACTGGTACTGGAAAACCGCAGCCTGCGTCTGGCGCTGACCGAGCAGAAAGAAGTCCGTGGCCGTCTGGTTGGACAGTCCGCGCCGATGCAGCGTCTGCAACAGCAGGTCGCGTCGCTCGCGGCGATCCAGGCGGACGTGCTGGTGCTGGGTGAAACCGGCTCCGGCAAGGAAGTGGTCGCCCGCGCCCTGCATGACCTGTCGAGCCGCCGTAACGGCCCCTTCGTCGCGATCAACGCCGGCGCACTGGCCGAGTCAGTGGTGGAGAGCGAGCTGTTCGGCCATGAGCAGGGCGCCTTCACCGGCGCGCAGAAACGCCGCATCGGCAAGTTCGAGTTCGCCAACGGCGGCACTCTGTTCCTCGATGAGATCGAGAGCATGAGCCTGGACGTGCAGGTGAAGCTGCTGCGCCTGTTGCAGGAACGCACTGTCGAACGCCTCGGCTCCAACCAGCTCATCCCACTGGACATTCGCATCATCGCGGCGACCAAGGAGGACCTGCGCCTGGCCTCCGATGAAGGCCGCTTCCGTGCCGACCTCTATTACCGCCTGAACGTCGCGAGTGTACGCATTCCACCACTGCGCGAGCGCGGTGATGACATTCTGATGTTGTTCCGGCACTTCGCTGAACGCGGTGCAGAACGCCATGGCCTGACCGCCCGCCCACTGGACTCGGCGCAACGTGCACAATTATTGGCCCATGGCTGGCCGGGCAATGTCCGCGAACTGCAGAACGCGGCGGAACGCTACGCCCTCGGACTGGACCTGGGTCTGGATGAGCGCCACGGCCAGGCCATGAGCATCGCTCCCGGCACCGGGCTGAATGAACAGGTGGAGTCCTTTGAGCGCAGTTTGATCGCTGCCGAGATGAGCCGGTCGCACAACTCCCTGCGCAGCCTGGCCGAAGCTCTGGGCCTGCCACGCAAGACCCTGCACGACAAACTGCGCAAGCACGGGCTGCTGTTCTCCGGAAGCGGCGGAAATTCCGCCGACGACAGCGACGTCTGAGCAGAAATCCGCCGATGGCTTTTACTGCGACCAAGGGCGAACAGCGCTACAAAGCGCTCTGACGTAGTCTTCAGCCCTGGCATACACCTTGCTCTGCGACACGGGTGCGATTGCCTTGTGCGTCGCATCTCGCGGCGTGCCCGTCACGTCGCGCCCGCCGGGCCACGAACCCGGCGGTGTCCTTCGGGCTTCTTGCCATCTCGTGCCTTCGATTCGACAGGCGCATCGCCGGGTGCAGTGATCCTGCCCCGGCCAATTCTCACCTTCCGCACCTTCGTTCAGGACTTTCCTACATAGCGGTCCTGTGCCTGCGTGCACCTGTGAATCAAGCGCAACGGCGCGCCCGCCGCGGGCCTGCAAAATCGACTGCCATTCTGCGGTCATGAAACCGCGCTCAAATCTTCACGAAATCCCCTCTAAATCGGGCGCTAATGCAAAACCTCTCCTATGGTTTATCCGGGGTGGGCAGAGCAGGAAGTACTGCCCAATACATTGGATAGCAAGCTATTGACCTGAATCAGGGGCAAGCCCCGGGGACAGGCGCCTAATAGCCCCACTCTCCAACTTCCTATAGGGAGATTCCTAAATGTCGCAAGAAAGCAGCCAAAAACTACGACTCGGCGCGCTGACAGCCCTGGTCGTAGGCTCCATGATCGGGGGGGGCATTTTCTCCCTTCCGCAAAACATGGCCGCCAGCGCAGACGTTGGCGCCATTCTCATCGGTTGGGCCATCACCGCGGTCGGCATGCTGACCCTGGCCTTCGTCTTCCAGACCCTGGCCAACCGCAAACCCCAACTTGACGGTGGTGTGTACGCCTACGCCAAGGCCGGTTTCGGTGACTACATGGGCTTCTCCTCGGCCTGGGGTTATTGGATCAGCGCCTGGCTGGGCAACGTCGGTTACTTCCTCCTGCTGTTCAGCACCCTGGGCTACTTCTTCCCGATCTTCGGCAAAGGTGACACCGTCGCGGCGATCGTCTGTGCGTCGATCCTCTTGTGGGCCCTGCACTTCCTGGTGCTGCGCGGTATCAAGGAAGCGGCGTTCATCAACACCATCACCACGGTGGCGAAGATCGTCCCGCTGTTCCTGTTCATCCTGATCTGCCTGTTCGCCTTCAAGCTGGACATCTTCACCGCCGACATCTGGGGCAAGAGCAATCCTGACCTGGGCAGCGTGATGAACCAGGTGCGCAACATGATGCTGGTCACCGTGTGGGTGTTCATCGGCATCGAGGGCGCGAGCATCTTCTCCTCCCGTGCGGAAAAACGTTCGGACGTCGGTAAGGCCACCGTGATCGGCTTCATCACCGTCCTGCTGCTGCTGGTACTGGTGAACGTGCTGTCCATGGGCGTGATGACCCAGCCGGAACTGGCCAAGCTGCAGAACCCGTCGATGGCGCTGGTGCTGGAGCATGTGGTCGGCCACTGGGGCGCGGTCCTGATCAGCGTCGGCCTGCTCATCTCCCTGCTGGGTGCCCTGCTCTCCTGGGTCCTGCTGTGCGCCGAGATCATGTTCGCCGCCGCCAAGGACCACACCATGCCGGAGTTCCTCCGCAAGGAGAACGCCAACCAGGTGCCGGCCAACGCCCTCTGGCTGACCAACATCTGCGTGCAGGTCTTCCTGGTCATCGTGTTCTTCACCTCCGGCAGTGCCGACGGCGAAATGGACCCGTACACCAAGATGCTGCTGCTGGCGACCTCGATGATCCTCATCCCGTACTTCTGGTCCGCAGCCTATGGCCTGCTGCTGGCAGTCAAGGGCGAGACCTACGAGACCGACTCGGCTGACCGCACCAAAGACCTGATCATCGCCGGTATCTCGGTTCTCTACGCGGTGTGGCTGATCTATGCAGGTGGCCTGAAGTACCTGCTGCTGTCGGCGCTGCTGTACGCGCCCGGCGTCATCCTCTTCGCCAAAGCGAAACACGAAGTGGGTCAACCCATCTTCACCAATGTCGAGAAGCTCATCTTCGCAGTAGTCGTGATCGGTGCACTGATCGCGGCCTATGGCCTCTACGACGGCTTCCTCACTCTGTAACTCCTGGAGACATCTCATGAGCACGGAAAAAACCAAACTTGGCGTCCATTCTGAAGCTGGCAAACTACGCAAAGTGATGGTCTGCTCGCCTGGACTCGCCCATCAACGCCTGACCCCGAGCAACTGCGACGAGTTGCTGTTCGACGACGTTATCTGGGTGAATCAGGCGAAGCGCGACCACTTCGACTTCGTCACCAAGATGCGCGAGCGTGGCATCGACGTCCTCGAAATGCACAACCTGCTGACCGAGACCGTCCAGAACCCCGAAGCCCTCAAATGGATCCTCGATCGCAAGATCACCAATGACAGCGTTGGCGTGGGCCTGACCCAGGAACTGCGCGGCTGGCTCGAAAGCCTGGAGCCTCGCAAGCTGGCAGAGTTCCTCATTGGCGGCGTGGCTTCCGATGACATCCCGGAAAGCGAAGGCGCCAAGGCGCTGAAGATGTACCGCGACTACCTGGGCCACTCCAGCTTCCTGCTGCCGCCGCTGCCCAACACCCAGTTCACCCGTGACACCACCTGCTGGATCTACGGTGGTGTGACCCTGAACCCGATGTACTGGCCGGCGCGACGTCAGGAAACCCTGCTGACCACCGCGATCTACAAGTTCCACCCGGAATTCACCAACGCCGAATTCGAAGTCTGGTACGGCGATCCGGACAAGGATCACGGCATGTCCACCCTCGAAGGCGGCGACGTCATGCCCATCGGCAACGGTGTCGTGCTGATCGGTATGGGTGAGCGTTCCTCCCGCCAGGCCATCGGCCAGGTTGCCCAGGCACTGTTCGCCAAAGGCGCTGCCGAGAAAGTCATCGTTGCCGGCCTGCCCAAGTCCCGCGCCGCGATGCACCTGGACACCGTCTTCACCTTCTGCGACCGCGACCTGGTCACCGTCTTCCCGGAAGTGGTGAAAGAGATCGTTGCCTTCACCCTGCGCCCGGACGAGAAGAGCCCCTACGGCATCAACGTCCAGCGCGAAGACAAGGACTTCATGACCGTCGTTGCCGAGAGCCTGGGCCTGAAGAAACTGCGCGTCGTCGAAACCGGCGGCAACAGCTTCGCCGCCGAGCGCGAGCAGTGGGACGACGGCAACAACGTGGTCTGCCTGGAGCCGGGCGTGGTAGTCGGTTATGACCGCAACACCTACACCAATACCCTGCTGCGCAAGGCTGGCGTGGAAGTCATCACCATCAGCGCCGGCGAACTGGGCCGGGGCCGTGGCGGCGGTCACTGCATGACCTGCCCGATCATCCGCGATCCGGTCGATTACTAAGAAACCAGCTACACCCAACAGAGCGCAACGTACTGAAGAGGCGGCCCTATAGCCAGGGCCGCCCGCCCCGCCAGCCACGAGCTGTACTGACGAGGCCAAGATTCCATCCCACAAGGAGAACGAACATGGCTTTCAATATGCACAACCGCAACCTGCTCAGCCTGATGCACCACAGCACTCGCGAGTTGCGCTATCTGCTCGACCTGTCCCGCGACCTGAAGCGCGCCAAGTACACCGGTACCGAGCAACAGCACCTGAAAGGCAACAACATTGCGCTGATCTTCGAGAAGACCTCGACCCGCACCCGTTGCGCCTTCGAAGTCGCCGCCTATGACCAGGGCGCCAATGTCACCTACATCGACCCGAACTCCTCGCAGATCGGCCACAAGGAGTCGATGAAGGACACCGCCCGCGTACTGGGCCGCATGTATGACGCCATCGAGTACCGTGGCTTCAAGCAGGAAATCGTCGAAGAACTGGCCAAATACGCCGGCGTACCGGTGTTCAACGGCCTCACCGACGAGTACCACCCGACCCAGATGCTGGCCGACGTGCTGACCATGCGTGAGCACAGCGACAAACCGCTGCACGACATCAGCTACGCCTACCTGGGCGACGCCCGCAACAACATGGGTAACTCCCTGCTGCTGATCGGCGCCAAGCTGGGCATGGACGTACGCATCGCCGCACCGAAGGAGCTGTGGCCGACCGACGAACACGTCGCCGCCTGCAAGAAATTCGCCGAGGAAAGCGGTGCCCGCCTGACCATCACCGAAGACCCGAAAGAAGCCGTCAAGGGCGTGGACTTCATCCACACCGATGTCTGGGTTTCCATGGGTGAACCGGTGGAAGCCTGGGGCGAACGCATCACTGAACTGCTGCCCTATCAGGTCAACATGGACATGATGAAAGCCGCCGGCAACCCGCGCGTGAAGTTCATGCACTGCCTGCCCGCCTTCCACAACAGCGAGACCAAGGTCGGCAAGGAAATCGCCGCCAAGTACCCGAACCTGAAGAACGGCATCGAAGTGACCGAAGACGTCTTCGAATCCCCGTACAACATTGCCTTCGAGCAAGCGGAAAACCGCATGCACACCATCAAGGCAATCCTCGTTTCGACCCTCGCCGACATGTAATGCCGGGCCGCCCCCGGGCCGCGCCAGAGAGCCGGTCCGGGGGCGTTTCCACTCTTTCGGAGGTACTGAATATGCGTATCGTCGTCGCATTGGGCGGTAATGCCCTGCTGCGTCGTGGCGAGCCCATGACTGCTGACAATCAACGCCTGAACGTTCGGATCGCCGCCGAGCAGATCGCCAAGGTCGCCCCCGGCAACGAACTGGTGATCGCCCACGGCAACGGGCCGCAAGTTGGCCTGCTCGCCCTGCAGGGTGCAGCCTATGAGAAAGTCGCCCCGTATCCGCTGGACGTCCTCGGCGCCGAAACCGAAGGCATGATCGGCTACATGATCGAACAGGAAATGGGCAACCTGCTGCCGTTCGAAGTACCGTTCGCCACCATCCTCACCCAGGTTGAAGTGGACGCCAAGGACCCGGCCTTCCAGAACCCGACCAAGCCGATCGGCCCTGTCTATTCGAAGGAAGAAGCCGAAGCCCTGGCCAAGGCGAAAGGCTGGAGCATCGCTCCGGACGGCGACAAGTTCCGTCGTGTAGTCGCCAGCCCGCGCCCGAAGCGCATCTTCGAGATTCGCCCGGTCAAGTGGCTGTTGGAGAAAGGCACCATCGTCATCTGCGCAGGTGGCGGCGGCATCCCGACCATGTACGACGAATCCGGCAAGAAACTCTCCGGCGTCGAAGCGGTGATCGACAAGGACCTGTGCTCCTCGCTGCTGGCCCAGGAACTGTCGGCTGACATCCTGATCATTGCCACTGACGTGGACGCGGCTTACATCGACTGGGGCAAACCCACCCAGAAAGCCATCGCCCAGGCTCACCCGGACGAACTGGAGCGCCTCGGCTTCGCCGCCGGCTCCATGGGGCCGAAAGTCATGGCCGCGATGGAATTTGCCCGCGCCACCGGCAAGGACGCGGTGATCGGCTCGCTGGAAAACATCGTCGCCATTACCCAGGGCAAATCCGGCACACGTGTCAGCACCAAGAAGACTGGCATCGAGTACCGCTAAGCCCCTGCTCAGCAAAGGCAACATCGAAACGGGAGCCCTCAAGGCTCCCGTTTTCGTTAGGAGACTCCTGCACGATCTGCCCGGAAACTCGTCGCCTTCTTCCGACAATTCCTGGCGCGAGCGTGACTCGGCGGTCATGATCCTCGTCAGCTAAAGCATTCCGAATCACTAGAAGCCACCGCCTGGCTTTGTGCCACCGGGCTGCCCCTCCATGGGCCACCGTCGTCCGGTGCGCAAGATGCACTTGCTGAAGGAGTTTCCGAGAGATGTCTCGACTACCGGTCATCGTTGGTTTTGGTGGATATAACGCGGCAGGCCGCAGTTCCTTCCACCATGGGTTCCGCCGCACCGTTCTCGAATCCATGGAGAGCGCCGCCCGCCAGGAAACCCTCGCCGGTCTCGCGGTGATGATGAAACTGGTCAAGGTCGTCGATGGCCAGTACCAGGACGCCGACAGCAACAGCCTCGACCTCGCCGCCATCGAGCAGCGCTTCGGGCAGCAGATTCGCCAGTCCACCCTGATCCGTCGCATCGAGCTGCAATACCTCGACGTCGACGCCGCGCACTGCCACAAGAGCCTGACCGTCAGCGCGGCCGGCGGCCCGGTGACCTTCACCACCCTGCGCAAGCAACTGCCCGAGCCACTGCCGGCCAACTGGTCGGTGGAAGAACTCGAAGGCGGCGAAGTCCGCGTTACCCTGCACGACAGCTGCGAGTTCAAGGTCGACAGCTACCGCGCACTGCCGGTGAAGTCCGCCGGCCAGCTGCCCACCGGCTTCGAGCCGGGCGAGCTGTACAACTCGCGCTTCCATCCGCGCGGCCTGCAGATGTCCGTAGTTGCCGCGACTGACGCGGTGCGCTCGACCGGCATCGACTGGAAGACCATCTGCAACGCCGTGCAGCCTGACGAAATTGCCGTGTTCTCCAGCAGCATCATGAGCCAGCTGGACGAGAACGGCTTCGGCGGCCTGCTGCAATCGCGCCTGCGTGGCCATCGCGTGTCGGCCAAGCAGCTGCCGCTGGGCTTCAACAGCATGCCCACCGACTTCATCAACGCCTACGTACTGGGCAGTGTCGGCATGACCGGCAGCGTCACCGGCGCCTGCGCCACCTTCCTGTACAACCTGCAGAAAGGCATCGACGTCATCACCACCGGCCAGGCCCGCGTGGCCATCGTCGGCAACGCCGAAGCGCCGATTACCTCCGAGATCATCGAGGGCTACGCCGCCATGGGCGCGCTGGCCACCGAAGAAGGCCTCCGCCTGATCGAAGGCCGCGACGACGTCGACTTCCGCCGCGCCAGCCGCCCGTTCGGCGACAACTGCGGCTTCTCCCTCGCCGAGTCCGCGCAGTACGTGGTGCTGATGGACGACGCCCTGGCCCTGGAGCTGGGCGCCGACATCCACGGTTCGGTGCCGGACGTATTCATCAACGCCGACGGCTTCAAGAAGTCCATCTCCGCTCCCGGCCCGGGCAACTACCTGACCATGGCCAAAGCCGTGGCCGCCGCCGCGCAGATCGTTGGCGAGAAGAGCGTGCGCCAGCACAGCTTCGTCCATGCACACGGTTCCAGCACCCCGGCCAACCGCGTCACCGAATCGGAAATCCTCGACCGCGTCGCTACCGCCTTCGGCATCGAAGGCTGGCCAGTCACCGCAGTGAAAGCCTTCGTCGGCCACTCTCTGGCCACCGCCAGCGCCGACCAGCTGATCTCCGCCCTGGGCACCTTCCGCTACGGCGTGATTCCCGGCATCAAGACCGTGGACACCTTCGCCGACGACGTCTTCAAGGACCATATCGCCCTGTCCAACAGCGACGTGCGCCGCGACGACCTGGAAGTGTGCTTCATCAACTCCAAGGGCTTCGGCGGCAACAACGCCACCGGCGTACTGCTGTCGCCGGCCATCACCGAGAAGATGCTGCGCAAGCGCCATGGCGACGCTGCCTTCGCCGACTACCAGAGCCGCCGCGAAGCGACTCGTGCTGCCGCCCGGCAGTACGACGAAGCCGCCACCCAGGGCCGCTTCGAGATCATCTACAACTTCGGCAACGACATGATCGACGAGCAATCCATCGAGATCAGCGACCAGGGCATCCAGGTCCCCGGCTTCAGCCAGACCATTGCCTACAAGAAGGACGCGCGCTTCAGCGACATGCTCGACTGATCGCCGACGTTGAACGAAAAAGCCGGGCAGATGCCCGGCTTTTTCATATCTGAAGGCTAATTCGGCGCTCTGCCCACCTTGTAGGAGCGAGCTTGCTCGCGAACAGATTTCCCGGTGGCTACGGCGCTGAGCGGTTCGCGAGCAAGCTCGCTCCTACACGAAAGAAGGGAGCCTCACGCCGCGTAAGGCGGATTTATCCGCGATGACCAGTCACCGCTCCAGGGTCGCAGGTCAGTACGTCCCTTGCCCCACACCCAACTCGAGAATGCTCGCCTTGAGGTTCTCGAAGTCGTACTCGCTGAGCCCGACGTAATCCAGCACCAGCGCGCGCACGCTCTCCCACTCGTGGTCCTCGTCCTGGTTGCCCAGCACGCGGTAGGAGCCGCAGATGTGTTCGGCCATCTTCAGGATCGCCAGCAGGTTCTTCAGCTGGGTATCGCGACAGTTGTCCTCGCTGAAGATCGACAGCGCGTTGTGATGGTTGGCGATGGCCTCGCAGACGTGCTCAGGCAGGCGCCAGGAGCGCGCGGTGAAGTAGCCGACCACCGCATGGTTGGTGTTCAGCACGCGGTTCTCGGTGTCCACCACGCGACGCTCATCGCTCGCGCTGGCGTAGGCCTCCTCCAGCACCGACATGTAGTGCGGAAAGCGCTTGAGCATCAGCGGGATGCCGCAGTTGTGGAACAGCCCCAGCGCGTAGGCCTCGTCCACCGACTCGTAGCCAATGCGCTTGGCCAGGGTCAGGCAGCTCATGGCCACGTCCTGGGCGGTGTCCCAGAAGCGGTTGAGGGTGACGATGGTGTCGTCGGTCATCTCGCCCTTGATCGACTGGGCGTTGATCAGGTTGATCACCGAGCGGCTACCCAGCAGGTTCACCGCGCGCTGGATCGAGGTGATGCGGTTGGCCAGGCCGAAGAACGGCGAGTTCACCAGCTTCAGCAGTGCACCGGACAGCCCCGGGTCCTGGCTGATCAGCTTGGCGATCGCCTTCAGGTCCGGGTTGGGCATGAACTGCTCCATCTGCAGGTCAACCATGATCTGCGGCTGCGGCGGCACGCTGATGCCCTGCAGGGCCTGACGGATCTGTTCGGCGGAGAGTTCTTGGGACATGGGTGCGCTGATGAAAGTTGACAGGGTGCACAGTTTACCCAGAGCCGAGGCGTCTGGAAGGACTGCTTTTGATTGAACTTTCATCGGCGACTGTGTCGGAACCTTTACACCCAAACGGAAGAAATGGGAGACAAGCCATGAGCCAGACACTCAAAGGCAAGACCATTGCCATCCTGGTCACCGACGGTTTCGAGCAGGTGGAGCTGACCGGCCCCCGCGACGCCCTGAAAAAGGCCGGCGCCAAGGTGAAGATCCTCTCCGACAGCAAGGACAAGGTGCGCGGCTGGAACCACGACCAGCCCGCGGACAGCTTCAAGGTCGACGGCACCTTCGAAACCGCCCGTATCGACGAGTACGACGCCGTCCTGTTGCCGGGCGGGGTGATCAACGCCGACCAGATCCGCAACCTGCCCAAGGCCCAGGAAATCGTGCAGAAGGCCGCCCAGGCCGACAAACCCATCGCGGTGATCTGCCATGGCGCCTGGCTGCTGGTCTCCGCGGGGCTGGTGAAGGGCAAGACCCTGACCAGCTGGAACTCGCTCAAGGACGACATCAACAATGCCGGCGGCCACTGGGTCGACCGCCAGGTGGTCAAGGACGGGCATCTGATCAGCAGCCGCAAGCCCGACGATATCCCCGCCTTCAACAAGCAGCTGATCGAAACCCTGGCCGCCTGACCCGATCAAAAGCGCGTGCGCCGTGCTCCGGCGGCGCACGCCGCTGCGCTATAATCCCGCTCTTTTGCCGGAGCCTTCCCCATGACCCTGCCCAGCCTGCGTCTGAAAGCCAACGCCGAGCGCCGCCTGCGCGCCGGCCACCTGTGGGTCTACAGCAACGAGGTGGACGTCGCCGCCACCCCGCTGAACGGTTTCGGCGCCGGCGAGCAGGCCATCCTCGAAATGGCCAACGGCAAGCCGCTGGGCATCGTCGCGATGAGCCCGAACAACCTCATCTGCGCCCGTCTGATTTCCCGCGATACCAAGCACGTTCTCGACAAATCCCTGCTGGTTCATCGCCTGAACGTCGCCCTTAGCCTGCGCGACCGCCTGTTCGACAAGCCCTTCTATCGCCTGGTCTACGGTGACTCCGACCTGCTCCCAGGTCTGGTAGTGGACCGTTTCGGCGACGTGCTGGTGCTCCAGCTCGCCTCGGCGACCATGGAGAAGCACCGCGACGACGTGCTCGCCGCCCTCCTGCAAGTGCTCAAGCCCAGCGCCGTGCTGTGGAAAAACGACTCCAGCGCCCGTGACGCCGAAGGCCTGGAGCGCTACGTCGAGAACGCCTACGGCGAAGTCCCGGAATGGGTCGCCCTGGAAGAGAACGGCGTCAAGTTCGAGGCCCCTGTACTGGCCGGTCAGAAGACCGGCTGGTTCTACGACCACCGCATGAACCGCGCCCGCCTGCAGCCCTATGTGCAGGGCAAGCGTGTACTCGACCTGTTCAGCTACATCGGCGGCTGGGGCATCCAGGCCGCGGCCTTCGGCGCCAGCGAAGTGATGTGTGTCGATGCCTCCGGCTTCGCCCTTGATGGCGTGGAGCGCAACGCCACCCTCAACGGCCTGGCCGAGAAGGTCGCCTGCGTGGAAGGCGACGTGTTCGATGCCCTGCGCGAGCTGAAGGCCGCCGACGAGCGCTTCGATGTGATCGTTGCCGACCCGCCCGCCTTCATCAAACGCAAGAAGGACCTGAAGAACGGCGAAGCCGCCTACCGCCGCCTCAACGAACAAGCCATGCGCCTGCTGTCCAAGGACGGCGTGCTGGTCAGCGCGTCCTGCTCGATGCATCTGCCCGAGGACGACCTGCAGAACATCCTGCTCGGCAGCGCCCGCCACCTGGACCGCAACATCCAGCTGCTCGAGCGCGGCGGCCAGGGCCCGGACCACCCGGTCCACCTGGCGATCCCGGAAACCCGCTACATCAAGAGCCTGACCGTCCGCCTGCTGCCCAACGGCTGAGGCTGAACGGCACGGAAAACGGGGCGCCTCCTGACGGAAGCGCCCCGTTCTTCTTTTCTCGGCGCAGGGCGATTAAAGCGGAACGCCTTATCAGCCGGCTGCTACCAGCGGCCGGCGGGTTTGGCGGATAACCCCGTCACTTGATCGGCATCAGCGAATCCGCCTCGCTGATCACCGCCTTGCCGGTCTTGCGCTCGAACAGGCACAGCTCGCGGCCCGGCTTGCCCTTCAGGTGCTTCTGCGCATAAGTCCCACCAATCATCAGCGCCGTGTAGCCAACGCTGTCGTCGAACAGCACCGGCGCGCCCAGCACCTGCTTGTTCTGCAGATGACTCAGCGCCAGGCAGGCCGCGCGCTGCTGCTTGTCCTGCGCCTGCCAGGCCGCGTCGGACGAGGCCTGCACGCTACCGGCGAAGACTGCGGCCAGCAGTGCGATGGGGATGATTTTCATGGATTGCTCCTTCAACGAACGGGACCAAGACGCATCAATGGCCATTCTGACCACGCCAGCGCGGCGAAAGTCTATGGCCCGCGCCGACCGCCAGCCTTTCCCTGGCAGCAAGGGCCGGCGTAGAATCGGGCCCATTCCTGCCATTTATCCCCCGGCGGGCCTGTGAGCCCCGGCCGAGCAGGCGGTGACCCCGCCACGCCCCGTGCCGACCTCGCCCATGCAAGGCCATCTGCTGTTTGCATCCGGTGCGTACCGCGCTCACGATACGACTTAGAGTCTGCTCAAGGTCTCGCCGGCCAGCCCTACCCGCTGTACGCCGCCGCACAGAAGACCCGGATCGACTCCCACCGTGACCTGATGCGCAGGAACCTGTCATGCCCGATTACCGCTCGAAAACCTCCACCCATGGCCGCAACATGGCCGGCGCCCGTGCTCTGTGGCGCGCCACCGGGATGAAGGACGAAGACTTCAAGAAGCCGATCATCGCCATCGCCAACTCCTTCACCCAGTTCGTGCCCGGCCACGTGCACCTGAAGGACCTGGGCCAACTGGTCGCCCGCGAGATCGAAAAGCACGGCGGCGTGGCCAAGGAATTCAACACCATCGCCGTGGACGACGGCATCGCCATGGGCCATGACGGTATGCTCTATTCCCTGCCGTCGCGCGAGATCATCGCCGACTCCGTGGAATACATGGTCAACGCCCACTGCGCCGACGCCATCGTCTGCATCTCCAACTGCGACAAGATCACCCCCGGCATGCTGATGGCCGCCCTGCGCCTGAATATCCCGGTAGTGTTCGTCTCCGGCGGCCCGATGGAAGCCGGCAAGACCAAGCTGGCCAACCACGGCCTGGACCTGGTGGACGCCATGGTGGTCGCCGCCGATGACTCCTGCTCCGACGAAAAAGTCGCCGAGTACGAGCGCAGCGCCTGCCCGACCTGCGGTTCGTGCTCCGGCATGTTCACCGCCAACTCGATGAACTGTCTGACTGAAGCCCTGGGCCTGTCGCTGCCGGGCAACGGTTCGACCCTGGCCACCCACGCCGACCGCGAGCAGCTGTTCCTGCGCGCCGGCCGCCTGGCCGTCGAGCTGTGCCAGCGCTACTACGGCGAAGGCGACGAGTCCGTGCTGCCGCGCAATGTCGCCAGCTTCAAGGCGTTCGAGAACGCCATGACCCTGGACATCGCCATGGGCGGCTCGACCAACACCATCCTGCACCTGTTGGCCGCCGCCCAGGAGGCGGAGATCGCCTTCGACCTGCGCGACATCGATCGCCTGTCGCGCAAGGTACCGCAGCTGTGCAAGGTCGCGCCGAACATCCAGAAGTACCACATGGAAGACGTGCACCGTGCCGGTGGCATCTTCTCCATTCTCGGCGAACTGGCCCGTGGCGGCCTGCTGCACACCGACGTACCGACCGTGCACAGCCCGAGCATGGCCGACGCCATCGCCGAGTGGGACATCACCCAGACCCAGGACGAGAAGGTCCACACCTTCTTCAAGGCCGGCCCTGCCGGCATCCCCACGCAAGTGGCCTTCAGCCAGAGCACCCGTTGGGACACCCTGGACGATGACCGCGCCGAAGGCTGCATCCGCAGCGTCGAGCACGCCTACTCCCAGGAAGGCGGCCTCGCCGTGCTGTACGGCAACATCGCCCTCGATGGCTGCGTGGTGAAGACCGCTGGCGTGGACGAATCCATCCACGTCTTCGAAGGCCGCGCGAAGATCTTCGAAAGCCAGGACGGCGCCGTGAAGGGCATCCTCGCCGACGAAGTGAAGCCGGGCGACATCGTGATCATCCGCTACGAAGGCCCGAAAGGCGGCCCGGGCATGCAGGAAATGCTGTACCCGACCAGCTACCTGAAGTCCAAGGGTCTGGGCAAGGACTGCGCCCTGCTCACCGACGGCCGCTTCTCTGGCGGCACCTCGGGCCTGTCCATCGGCCACGCCTCGCCGGAAGCTGCCGCTGGCGGCGCCATCGGCCTGGTGCAGGACGGCGACAAGGTGCTGATCGACATCCCCAACCGCAGCATCAACCTGCTGGTGAGCGATGAAGAACTGGCCGCCCGCCGTGCCGAACAGGACAAGAAGGGCTGGAAGCCGGCTCAACCGCGCGCGCGCAAGGTGAGCACCGCACTGAAGGCCTACGCCCTGCTGGCCACCAGCGCCGACAAGGGCGCGGTGCGCGACAAGGCGCTGCTGGACGGTTGAGTCCTGTGGTGACATGAAAAAGCCCGGCATACGCCGGGCTTTTTTATTCGGATCGCGGCGCTTTTTCGTAGGAGCGAGCTTGCTCGCGAACCGGCCCAGCCTCGGGGCACCGGCAAGCACTGTTCGCGAGCAAGCTCGCTCCTACAGGTTCCTGCGACTCCGAGATCTGCATGTAAAAGGCCCGGCAACTGCCGGGCCTTTCCTGCTCGATGAAGACTCTGATCAGCCCTCCTTCGCTTTGGCGCAGCCGCCGGTGCCAGGCTTGATGCCACGATCCTCATTGCAGATCGTACCCTCTACATCCCACTGAATGTTTGCCTTGTCCACTGACGGAGTCATCTTCATTTTCAGATTGTTGCCACCAGCATCAGTCGCACTAGTTGTAACCTCGATGACACCCTGCACCACGGAGTACCCGGAAACGTTTTCAGTGGAAATGCTGGCAGGAATCCCGAACTCGCCGCTATTGCAGTCTTTCTTGCCTCCGCTCTCCGCAATGCAAACGCCCACCGACGTTTTCGCACCGGAGAGCTCCGCGATCGCCGCAGCGGCGTGGGAACGCGAGGAGTAGTTGGAATACAGCGGAAGTGAAACGGAGGCGAGGATTCCGATTATCGCCACAACAATCATCAACTCGATCAGGGTGAAACCGTTCTGCACTTTCTTCATCGCTAAATCCTTCTTGGGATGGAGCCGGAACCGTCATTGGCGCCGGATGCAGTGCAGTGAAGCCACGCCCGCTCAAGCCATCATTCAGATCGCTCTCCCATGCAGCGCTGAAATTTCAGCGAATTACGGCCCGACGAGGCCCACAGCCGGGCGTATCTGACAGAGCCGCAGCCAAGTTCCGCCAGTCCACTCATCCCTCCTTGCCTCATGGCACTGTGCGATCCCGCCGTGGGCCAGTAAAATCGCGCTCTTTTTTCCCGGACCGCCGCCCATGAGCTCCCTCGAGAACCCGTCCGCCGCCAAGGACCAGCCCGACCTGGTCTACGGCCTGGAAGACCGCCCCGCCCTGCCCATCGCCCTGCTGGCGGCGCTGCAGCACCTGCTGGCGATCATCGTGCCGATCGTCACCCCCGGCCTGCTGATCTGCCAGGCGCTGGGGGTTTCGCCGCGCGATACCAACCTGATCGTGTCGATGTCGCTGGTGATTTCCGGCATCGCCACCTTCGTCCAGTGCAAGCGCTTCGGGCCGTTCGGCGCGGGCCTCTTGATCGTCCAGGGCACCAGCTTCAACTTCGTCGGTCCGCTGATCGCTGGCGGTGCGCTGATGGTGAAGAACGGCACCCCGGTGGAAGCAGTGATGGCGGCCATCTTCGGCGTGGTCATGGCCGGCTCCTTCGTGGAGATGGGCGTGTCGCGCATCCTGCCCTTCGTGAAGCGCCTGATCACCCCACTGGTTACCGGCATCGTGGTGCTGATGATCGGCCTGACCCTGATCAAGGTTGGCCTGATCAGCATGGGCGGCGGCTTCTCGGCCATGGCCAACGGCACCTTCGCCAACGGCGAGAACCTGATGCTGTCGGGCCTGGTGCTGGCGATCATCGTCATCCTCAACCGCATTCCGGTGGTATGGATGCGCAGCGGCGCCATCGTCATCGCCCTGGCCGTGGGCTATGCGCTGGCCGGCTACCTGGGCCGCCTGGACTTCACCGGCATGCACGAGGCGCCGGCCTTCCAGGTCCCGGTGCCGCTGCATTTTGGTGTGGGCTTCTCCTGGAGCCTGTTCATCCCGATGCTGGTGATCTACCTGGTCACTTCGCTGGAAGCCATTGGTGACGTCACCGCCACCAGCAAGATATCCAAGCAGCCGGTCGAAGGCCCGCTGTGGATGCAGCGCATCAAGGGTGGCGTGCTGGTGAACGGCGCCAACTCGCTGCTGGCCGGCCTGTTCAATACCTTCCCCAGCTCGGTGTTCGCGCAGAACAACGGTGTGATCCAGCTGACCGGCGTCGCCAGCCGCCACGTCGGCCTGTGGATCGCCGCGATGCTGATCGTGCTGGGCCTGTTCCCCAGCGTGGCCGGCGTGATCCAGGCCGTTCCCGAGCCGGTGCTCGGCGGCGCAGTGATGGTGATGTTCGGCGCGGTCGCCGCCTCGGGCATCAACATCCTCGCCGGCACCCACCTGGACCGCCGCGCGCTGCTGATCATCGCCGTCAGCCTGGCGCTGGGCCTGGGCATCTCGCAGGTGCCCGAGTTCCTCGCGCACATGCCCCACGCGATCCGCAACGTGCTGGAGTCCGGCGTTGCCACCGGCGGCATCTGCGCCCTGCTGCTGAACTGGTTCCTGCCCGAGTCCGAAGCCGCCAAGGCCTCGCACAACGGCTGATCCGCCACGACGCCACCTTCGGGTGGCGTCGTCGTTTATGCTCCCCTGCATGACCACTTCCCTGCGCATCGGCGTCATCGCCGACACCCACGGCTTGCTGCGCCCCGAAGCGCTGGCGGCATTGCAAGGCTGCGAACGCATCTTGCACCTGGGCGATATCGGCCCTGCCTCGCTGCTGGATCAGCTACGCGAACTCGCGCCGCTGGAGGTGGTGCGCGGCAACAACGACACTGACGACTGGGCCGCCGCGCTGCAGGAAACCTTGCTGCTGGAGCTGGGGGGATTGCGGCTCTACCTGATCCACGACCTCAAGCAGTTGGCCATCGATCCGGCGGCCGAGGGCATTGATGTGGTGCTGGCGGGGCATTCCCACAAGCCGCTGAACGAGGTGCGCGATGGGGTGCTGTATCTGAATCCGGGCAGCGCGGGGCCACGGCGGTTCAAGTTGCCGATCGCGTTGGCGATCCTGACCGTGGTCGATGGGACGGCCGAGGTGGAGATGGTTTCGCTGGTTTAGGAGTATTCGCGAGCAAGCTCGCTCCTACAGAAGAGCGGCGCCCCTGTAGGAGCGAGCTCGCTCGCGAACCGCCGCCACACCGCATTTACGGTTCGAGCAACTGCGTGACCAACTGCGCTACCGCCTCCTGCCGCTCGGTCTTCTCGCTGCGCCGCTTGCCATTGAGACCCGACCATTCCGGATGCGCCCGCGCCTTGCGAAGCGCCTCGGGCAGCTTGCCTTCGCGCCATTGCTTGTCTTCCGGCGACTGCAGGTGGATCGCTTCCACCGCCGCATGCCCGCGAACCTGCAAGGCCGCCAGCAATTGCCGCTGCCTCAGCGCCAGCAAGCGCAGCACGCTGTCGTCCACGGAAAGCTCGCGGCTGCCTTTGAGCTTGCCCAGCAGGCGCTGGCCGTAATGGCCGACGGTCTGCCAGGCGCCACCAGCGATGGCGCCCAGCGCAGTGGCCGCACCCAGGGTCAGGCCACCCACCAGCAGGTCGATCCCCGCCCCCGCCGCCGCACCGGCCGCGACACCGCCGCCGAGGCGAATGCCCAGCTGCCGCAGGGTTTCCGGGTTGAACAGGTCGTCGCCCCAGCGGCCATCCATCAGCGGGAGGTCGACTGCGCGAGCGTCGTCCTTGCGGAACGCGTAGAGGCTGAGCAGCGCCTTCACGCAGGTGTCTTCGCGCTTGCGCACCTGGTTGCGCAGCGTCTCGGTGGCATCCCGCACCGCGGCATCGCCAGCGGGCACCAGTTGGCGGCAGGCGGCGACATCCACCAGCATTTCGGCGATCAGCCGCGCACCAGCCTCACGACGGGCGACGGCCTGGGCCTCGTGATCGGCCACCAGCCGATCCAGCTGCGGGCGCGCACGCTCCAGCAGCAGCGCCAGGCTTTCGTACAGGCGCCGTTCGCCGTCCAGCGGCGGCGCCACGCTGTCGAAACGCACCAATGCATGCAGGCCGAGACGGGACAACGCCTCGCGCCACTGCTCCTCGCGATGCTGCGGGCTGGCGACGAAGTTGAGTACTGGTAACAAGGGTCGAGCACAGGCGGCGAGTACCGCCAGTTCGTCGCGGTACTTGGCCAGCACCGGCTCGCGGGCGTCGATCACGTAGAGGCCGGCGTCGGAAGCGAGCAACTGGCGCAGCACCTTGGCTTCCTGCTCGAACCGACCGCGAGCCTCGCTGCCATCGAGGAAGCGCCGCAGTTTCTCCGAACCATCCAGGCGTTCGCCAGGCCGCTCCAGGCCGTCGAGAAAGTCGCGCAGGGCGATGGCGTCCTCCAGGCCGGGCGTGTCGTAAAGCTCCAGCAGCGGCTCACCGTCCACCGACAACCGCGCACCTTCCACATGCCGCGTGGTGCTGGGTCGGTGGGAGACTTCGCCGAAGCCCACGTCGCGGGTCAGGGTGCGCAGCAACGAGGTCTTGCCGACATTGGTATGGCCAACCACGGCCAGTTTCAGCGCATCAGTCATGCCCGGTCTCCAGCCAGCCCAGCGGGGACGCCGAGGTGTGCGGCAGTTGCAGCCGCTCGATACCAGCGTGCCAGTCGCCCAGGCGCTCGGCGTCCAGCGCTTCGCCGGCAGGCGCCTGCAGCAGCCAGACACGGGTAGCGGCGGCGCAGCGCGAGAGCTCGGCGATCAACGCCAGGGTGCCGCGATCCGGCGAGCGGCGTGGGTCGCAGGCGATCACCAGGCGCGCCGGCGGGTAGCGGGTGAGTTGCTCCAGCAGGCGGCGGCGCTGGGCGCCGTCATCGAGGTCGCCGGCATTGGCGATGCTGTCCGGCAGCTTCGGCGGCCAGTTGGGCCGGTCGAGCAGTTCGATGGAGACCAGCACCGCGCCATCGGCAGTGGCCGCCGGGGCCTGCGCCTGCGGTTCGACCAGTTCATCGGGCGCGGCATCGCTGACGCCCAGACGCTCGCTGGCCGGCATCAGCCGCTCGCGCAGCAGGGCGTAGCCGGGCAGCGAGACATCCAGCGCCAGTTGCGCACGCCCACGCTTCCACTGCCACAGGCAGAGCAGCCACAGCGCGCCACGCAGCAGCACGCCGTACACCAGCAGGATGCCCACCAGCCAGCCGGCCCAGGCGTGGCGCGCATTCTCGCTGGCCACCAGGGCATCGCCGCTGGCGCGCACCAGCTCCGAATCCGGCTGCGGGAAGCCGAGCAGCGAGGGCAACGCGCCGAGCCCGTGGGTCAACGCAATGAAGGTGTCGCCGCCGAGAATGGTGGTCTCCCAGACGAAGCCGTAGCGTCGCGTCGCCAGTAGCGCCAGCATCACGCCCAGCGCGGTCGTGAGTGCAACGAACCAGAGGCCATGGACCAGCAGGCCGAGCGCCCAACGCGTGAGCTTCTGCCGGTCCAGCAGCACCAGCAGCGCCGGCGCCAGCTGCGCGGCGTGCGCGTCGCGGGCGAGCTTGCCACTCAGCCACAACCACAGGCGACCGAGGGCACCAGCCGCCTCGCCGCCGGCGAAGAAGGCCAGGGCCCAGCCGATCAGGGTGATCAGGTGCAGGCCGAGCAGGCTGGCCAGGGCCCAGAACACATTCACCGGGCGCTGGCCGTCCCCCAGCGCGGCGAAGGCCAGGCCACCGCCGGTGAACAGCGCCAGCGCCAGCAAGAGATAAAGCGCCAGGCGCGAGCCCTGTACCCAGGTGCGCAGAGCGCCGAGCTGGCCGTCGCGTTCGGCGAGCAGCAGCGCGCGCTGTTGCAGGCGGCGGGCGAGGTCACCGCCGCTGACGATGGCGCGGCGGTTGGCTTCGCTGTCTTCCAGCGGGCCGACCTGCTCCTCGCGCAGGCGCACGGCCTCGCACAGCCACAGGGATTCGAGGGCGGAAGCGGGGGTTTCGCTCACGGGGTCTCCGACAGTCGGTACTCGGCCCCAAGGATAACCGCTGCTCGCCGCCGCGTCCCGGCACCGCCGGTAACACCCGGTGGCGTCAACCAAACCAAGGAGGGGCTCTCGCCGCGCCCGGCCAGCCTCAGACTCAGGGGATAACTACAACAATGAGGCCTCGCCATGCTGCGCTCGATGCTCAGTGCCTTGCCCCTGCTGCTGGCCGCCGCCACCGCGGCCGCCGTGGAAACTCCCCCGGTGCGCCCTTCCAACTGGGGCCCTGACACCCCGCTGATGCAGGCCGTGCCGCCGCGCGTGCTGGACGCCCACGTCAGCGCCCGGCAGTCCGCCAGCAACACCTCGCAACTGTGGATCAGCCAGACCGACTTCCGCCTGCACGACGACATCGGCTTCTTCATCCGCAAGATGCTGATCCAGATGAGCCCGGTGGCAGGCAGCAGCACGCCGCTGATGCTCGACGACCCGAAGTCCATGGTCGCGCGCATTCAGGCCGGGGACATCTTCGTTGCCGACGCCACCCTCGCCAGCCTGCTCAACGAGGAGCTGCGTAACGCCAACGCGCCGGTGCGCAACCTCAAGCTCAGCACCCGCGCCGACGGCCAGGAAGTTCACGGCGAACTGCTGCGCAAGGGGCGCTGGCGACCGCTGCGGATGGTCACCGGGATCGAGCAGGCGGGGCCGCTGAAGGTGGCGCTGGTGCCGCAGCGGATCTTCGTCGACAACGTGGACGTCACGCCCTCGCTGACCGCCGCGTCCATCGAGATGTCCGAGGTGCTGCAACTGCACACCGCGCACATGCAGCTGATCGGCAACCGCATCCTGGTCGACCTCGACGGCCTGTTCCCGCCGCCGCGCCTGGACTTCACCGTCAGCAGCCTGAAGCTCGCCGACGGCGGCATGGACCTGCTGCTGGGCAACGATCTGGCCGAGCTGAAATGGCCGCAGCTCAAGGCACCCAAGAGCTACATGTTCATCGAGGGCGGCGACATCAAGATGGCGCGGACCATCCTGGTGAAGGCCTACGCGCTGTTCACCAGCCTGAGTCCCGACGCCCCCCTGCTGTTCAATCTCTACGACTACCGCCGCCAGCTGCAGTACGGCGAGATCCGCCTGCGCGAGGACGGCATGGTGCACATCGCCGTCTCGCCCGTTAAAGCGCCCGCCCCGGAGGAGAAAGCCCTATGAGAACCCTCCTCGCTTCCCTGCTCTGTCTCGCGCTGGCCGGCCAGGCCGCTGCCGAGAGCGCCATCGACAAGCAGCAGCGTGAACTGGGCGTATTGCGCCAGGGCTGGTTCCAGCAGACGCCGCCGGCGCCGGACTTCAAGGCCAGCCGGCCGGGCGGCCTGCGCGATTCCGGCCAGGACGGCGTGGGCATCCTGCTGAACAACGTGGACATGTACTTCCAGGGCAACATCGGCTTCCACAGCCCGCAGCTCAAGGGCTGGCTGGTGCCGCTCAAGGCCGGCGAGCCGATCGACTTCGACCGCCCGCAGGACATGCGCATCAACGTCTCCGAGGGCGAGGTGATCCTCAACCCCGAGCAGCTTGCCAACCTGTTCAACCAACACATCCTCGCCTACCCCGAGACCATGCTGCGCGACTTCAAGCTGAGCATCGAGGGCGACCGCCTGCTGGTGGCCGGCGAGGTGCAGCCGCTGGGCCTCGGCCCCTGGCTGCCGCTGCGGCTCTCCGGCACGGTGAAGCTCGACGGCGACAACCTCGATTACCAGCCCGACAGCGTGAAGGTGCTCGGCGTGCCCAGCTACGGCGCCATGAGCCTGGTGGGCCTGCGCCTGGATTCGCTGGTGACGCTTGAGCGACCCGGTGCGGTGCTGCAGGACAACGTGATGCACCTGAACTACCACCAGGTCTTCCCGCTGGTGGGCATCGATGGCCGGGTGGAATCCAGCTGGCTGGACACCAAGGGTCTGCACCTGAAATTCGCGCCCAAGCCCGGCACCGCTTCGCTGGCCTTCGAACCACCGCGCCAGGCGGGACCGTCCTATATCTGGCTGCAATCGGGGGACCTGAAGATCTTCGAGATCCTCATCACCTACTCGCAGGTGCTGCTCAAGGCCGAGCGTCCGGACCAGACGCTGGTCTTCAACCTCAAGGACTATCGCAAGGTGCTCTCCACCGGCATCACCCAGGTCAACGAGGACGGCACCTTCTTCATGCGCGTTCCGCCCGCCGCCGGCCCCGCCGAGGGCGAGCGGCTGGTATCCTCTGGCACT
This sequence comes from Pseudomonas sp. PVC-3-1, assembly GCF_057444315.1. Lineage (NCBI taxonomy): Bacteria > Pseudomonadati > Pseudomonadota > Gammaproteobacteria > Pseudomonadales > Pseudomonadaceae > Pseudomonas > Pseudomonas sp. PVC-3-1. The sequence continues at coordinate 1,418,239 of NZ_CM172023.1, read as the reverse complement.
GGGAGTTCCCACTGATGTTCAGCACTGGAGTCACGATGTCCGAAGCCCTGCCCCTGGCGATGATCGCCGCCCTTGCCGACAACCGCGTGATCGGCGTCGACAACCGCCTGCCCTGGCACCTGCCGCAGGACCTCAAGCACTTCAAGGCGATGACCCTGGGCAAGCCGGTGATCATGGGCCGCAAGACCTGGGATTCGCTGGGCCGCCCGCTGCCGGGCCGGCTGAACATCGTAGTCACTCGCCAGGCCGGGCTGAAGCTTGAAGGTGCGGAAGTCTTCACCAGCCTCGACGCCGCGCTGGAGCGGGCCGAACAGTGGGCCAAGGAAGAGGAAGCCGACGAGCTGATGCTGATCGGTGGCGCGCAGCTTTATGGTGAGGCACTGGAGCGCGCCGAACGGCTGTACCTGACCCGCGTGGGGTTGAGCCCGGCGGGTGATGCGCACTTCCCGGAAGTGGATGAAGCGCACTGGCACCTGGCGTCGAGCATCGAGCATGACGCCGAGGGCGAGACGCCGGCTTATGCGTTCGAGGTTTGGGAGCGGGCTTGAGATTTTCAGCGCAAGTGCCCTCTCCCCAGCCCTCTCCCTGAAGGGAGAGGGAGCGGTTCGGAGCGAAATGAACACACCGTGCTCGCCGGTGACGTAAGCAAGTGCGCCTCACTCGGATATCCCCTCTCCCTTCAGGGAGAGGGTTAGGGAGAGGGAACGCCCAACTCCGTACCTTCAAAGAAAAACGCCGCCCCGGTCCCCCCGGTGCAGCGTTTTTCTTTACCTCAGGCCATCAGAACGCAAAGTGCTCCGCATCCAGCCCCATCAGGCAATCCGCGCCGCCCAGCAGCGCCTCGCGGTGCATGCTGGCGCGCGGCAGGATGCGCTTGACGTAGAACTCCGCGCTGGCGAGCTTGGCGCGGTAGAAGTCCGCATCGCCCTCGCCGGCCGCTAGCTTCGCCTGGGCCACGCCGGCAGCCTGCACCCACAGTCCGGCGAGCAGCACGTAGGAGCAGTACTGCAGGAAGTCCACCGAAGTGGCACCGATTTCCTGTGGGTCACGCTGGCAGGCGGCGATCACTTCGCTGGTCAGGCTGCGCCACTCCAGCAGGCGCTGACGTACGGTTTCAGCCAGAACGGCCAGCTCAGCGCGAGCACCGGCGGTTTCACAGATAGCGGCGAGCTCGCCGATCAGCGCGTTCAGCTCCGTGCCGCCATCGCCCAGCAACTTGCGGCGGATCAGGTCGAGGGCCTGGATGCCGTTGGTGCCTTCGTAGATCTGGGTGATGCGGCTGTCGCGCATCAGTTGCTCCATGCCCCACTCGCGGATGTAGCCGTGGCCGCCGAAGACCTGCACGCCGAGGCTGGACACCTCCTGGCCGACATCAGTGAAGAACGACTTCACGATGGGGATCAGCAGCGCTGCGCGCTTGCTCGCGGCCTTGCGGGCCTCGGCCTCGGGGTGGCCGTGCTCCAGGTCCAGCTCACGGGCGCAGAGCGCGGACACCATGCGGCAGCCCTCGGTGAGGGTCTTCTGGGTCAAGAGCATGCGCCGCACGTCGGGGTGGACGATGATCGGGTCGGCAGCTTTGGACGGCTCCGCCGCACCGGTCAGTGCGCGCGATTGCAGACGTTCGCGGGCATAGACCAGCGCGCCCTGACAGGAGCGCTCGGCGATGCCCAGCCCCTGCAGGCCGACCTGGAAGCGCGCATCGTTCATCATGGTAAACATGCACGCCAGCCCTTGGTTGGCCTGGCCGATCAGCCAGCCGGTGGCGCCGTCGAAGTTCATCACGCAGGTGGACGCGCCCTTGATGCCCATCTTGTGCTCGATGGCGCCGCAGCTCAGGGAGTTGCGTGCGCCGGGCGTGCCGTCGGCATTGGCGATGAATTTCGGCACGAGGAACAGGCTGATGCCCTTCACCCCGGCCGGCGCATCCGGCAGGCGCGCCAGCACCAGGTGAACGATGTTCTCGGACAGGTCCTGCTCGCCGCCGCTGATGAATATCTTGCTGCCACTGACCTGATAGCTGCCGTCAGCCTGCGGCTCGGCGCGGGTGCGCAGCAGCGCGAGGTCGGTGCCGGCCTGCGGCTCGGTGAGGCACATGGTGCCGGTCCACACGCCGCTGACCATCTTGCCCAGGTAGTCGCACTGCAACTCCGCCGCACCGTGCTTGTACAGCGCCAGCACCGCACCCTCGGTGAGGCCGGAATAGACGCGGAAGGACAGCGAGGCGGCCATCAGCATTTCGTGGAAGCTGGCCGAAACCATCTGCGGGAAACCCTGGCCACCGAACTCGGTCGGCCCGGTCATGCTCGCCCAGCCATTGTCGCAATACTGCCGGTAGGCCTCGCGGAAGCCATCGGGCGTGGTGACTTCGCCATTGAGCAAGGTCGCGCCCTGCTCGTCGCTGTTGCGGTTCAACGGCGCAACCACTTCGCCGGTGTAACGCGCGCCTTCTTCCAGCACGCCGTCGATCAGCTCGCGGTCGAGGCCGTTGCCCAGCAGCTCGCAGTGGGCGCTGACGTCGAACAGCTCATGAAGGACGAAGCGCATGTCGCGCAGGGGTGCCTGGTAACTCATGCGAAGCGCTCCTGTTTCACGTCGGCGAAGCGGCCATTGGCGGCGGCCAGGCGCTCGATCAGCGCGGCCGGCTGCCAGTGCGCGCCGTGCTCGCCGGCCAGGTCACGCAGGCGCGCCAGCACGCTCTGCAAGCCCTGGGCATCGGCCCAGGCCATTGGGCCGGACTTGTCCTTCGGGAAGCCATAACCATTGAGGTAAACGGTGTCGATGTCGGCACTGGCGGAGGCGATGCCTTCGTCGAGGATCTTCGCGCCTTCGTTGACCAGGGCCAGCAGGCAGCGCTCGAGGATTTCCTCGGCGCCGATGTCGCGGCGGGCGTAACCCAGGCGCTCGGATTCGCGCACTACCAGGGCGTCGACTTCCGGGTCATGCTCGGCCTGGCGGCTGCCCGGTTCATAGTGGTAGAAGCCGTTGCCGCTCTTCTGGCCGAAGCGGCCCATCTCGCACAGGCGGTTGTCCACCTGCACGGTCGGCGCGTCCTGGCCCTTGCCGGCCAGCTCGCGGGCGCGCCATTCGAGGTCGATGCCGACCACGTCGAACATGCGGAATGGCCCCATGGCGAAGCCGAAGCCCTGGATCGCCGCATCCACCTGGTGCGGCAACGAACCTTCGAGGATCAGCCGGCGCGATTCCTGGACGTATTTTTCCAGCATGCGGTTGCCGATGAAGCCGTGGCAGTTGCCGGCCACCACGCTGACCTTGCCCATGCGCTCGCCCAGTTCCAGCGCGGATTCGAGCACGGCGGGGGCGGTCTTCGCGCCGCGCACGATTTCCAGCAGCTTCATGATGTGCGCCGGGCTGAAGAAGTGCAGGCCGAGCACCTGGGAAGGCCGCGAGGTCACCGCGGCGATCGCGTCGACATCCAGGTAGGAAGTGTTGGAAGCCAGGATAGCCGAGGGTTTCAGCGCCGCATCCAGCTCGCGGAAGATCGACTGCTTGAGCTCCAGGTTCTCGTACACCGCCTCGATCACCAGGTCCACCTCGCGGATCGCCGCGTAATTCGCCACCTGGGAGATGCGCGCACGGCGGCGGGCCGCCTCGGCCTCGTCGATGCGCCCCTGGCGGACGTTGTGGGCGTAGGTGTCGGCCACGGCGCCTAGGGCCTGAGTGAGCATCTGCGGGTTGTTGTCCAGCCACAGGACCTGCACCCCGGCGTTCGCCAGGCACATGGCAATGCCCCGGCCCATGGTGCCGGCGCCGATGACGGCGGCGCTGGCGATGCGGATGTTCTGGCTCATGTTGTTCCTCTTGTCAGCCTGAAGCGCTCGTTTGAAGACCACTCACCTTAGGGAAGGCGGTACTATTTTTGAAATTTTGAGTTGTGATAAGTGGCATTCAGCTGATGAATATGAATACGTTCGACCTCAACCTGCTGCGCGTCCTGGACGCGCTGCTGCGCGAGCGCAACGTCTCGCGCGCGGCGGAGCGCCTGTCACTGAGCCAGCCGGCAGTGAGCAACGCGCTGAACCGCCTGCGCGAACTGCTCGATGATCCGCTGCTGGTGCGCGTCGGCCGGGCGATGCAGCCGACGCCCCGGGCGCTGGAGCTCGAAGCGCCGATTCGCGATGCGCTGCAGCGCATCGGCCAGAGCCTGGCCGGCGGCGATACCTTCGACCCGGCACGCAGCCGCCAGCGCTTCACCCTGGCGCTGACCGACTATGTGGAAGCGTTGTGCATGCCGCACCTGCTCGAAAGTCTGGGCAGCACGGCGCCTGGCATGAGCCTCGCCATTCAGCACCTGACCCCCACGCTGCCGGCCGAGGCGCTGGACAAGGGCAACCTCGACCTGGTGCTGGGCCGCTTCGAGGATCTGCCGGCGCGCTTCCAGCGCCGTCCCTGGGCGAGCGAAACGCTGCGCCTGCTGGCCCGGCGCGGGCATCCGCAGGTGGACGGCGCAATCGATCTGCAGACCTTCCTCGGCCAGCGGCATCTGTGGGTTTCCGGCGGGCAGACCAAGGGCATGGTCGACCAGTGGCTCGCCAGCCAGGGGCTCAAGCGCGAGATTGCCTACACCACGCCCAACTACCTGCAGGCGGCGCATCTGGTGGCGAGCACGGATCTGCTGACGGTTCTGCCGACGCGGCTGGCGGCGCATTTCGCTCAGTTGCTGCCGTTGCAGGTGCTGGAGCTGCCATTCGACGTGGGGCAGTTCCACCTGGATCTGGTCTATCTCGCCCAGCGCGAGCGGGATGCGGCGCTGCAATGGCTGGTGGAGCGGATCGTCGAGGCGGCGCCGGAGTGAGTGACGTGGCCAGGCCCAAGTTGTAGGAGCGAGCTTGCCCGCGAACAGACGTCCCCCGAAACACTGGTGTTGGGCTGGTTCGCGGGCAAGCTCGCTCCTACGAAAAGAAAAACGCGCCCGGAGGCGCGTTTCGTGGGGATCAGAAGCGATCGCGAACGATCGTCTCTTCCAGCGGCAGGCGGCCGATGCGCGGCTTGGCTTCCACCGCCTGTTTACCCACGGCGATCATCAGGCCGATGGCATGGTTGGCTGGCAGGTTGATCAGCTTGCCCACAGCATCGAAGTCGAAACCGACCATCGGCACGCTGTCCAGGCCGCGGCCACGGGCGGCGAGCATCAGGGTCTGGGCCACCAGGCCGCAGCTGCGCATGGCTTCGTCGCGCTGGGTCTGCGGCTTGTCGCGGTAGTAGCCGTCGATGGCGCCGACCATGTAGTTCTTCACTTCAACCGGGGCGCCGTCCCACACGCGCTCGGCGTTCTGCTCCCAGCTGTCGACCTGCGCACAGACGATCACCAGCATCGAAGCTTCGGTCATCTGCACCTGGTCCCAGCCGGCTTTGCGAATCTGTGCGCGCAGCTGCGGGTCGCTGACTTCCACCAGGCGCACGTGCTGCAGGTTGAACGAGGTGGGAGCGAGCAGCGCCTGTTGCAGCAGGTCGTCCTTCTCCTCGCGGCTCATCACGTAGGAAGTGTCGAAACCACGAATGGAGCGGCGGCTGCGGATGGCGTCTTCGATCAGCATGGAAAATCCTCTGGCTGGCATGGGCGGGAATGGCGCGCATGGTAAGCCGAGAGGCAGCCCTGTTGCAGAGCGACGTATCGATAATGTCTATCCGATGCCTCGATAGAACGAAGCCCGCCAGGACCGGCGGGCTCCGACCGGGGATCAGCTCTCCAGCGCTTCCACCGGAGCGGCCGTGGCCTGGCGCTGCTTGGGCGAGGTGAAGGCCAGGTAGCCATCCTCGACCTTGCCAAAGCGCAGCAGGGCGAGGTCCAGTGCGTAGTTCTGGTAGAGCTTCCACGGCGTGCGGTCGCCCTGCTTGGGCATGCGGTCGGCGGCGCGCTGGATATAGCCGGAGTTGAGGTTGAGGAAGGGCTCTTCCTTCACCGAGCCATCGGTCTGGCGCGGCGTGCACTGGCGCATGCCGACGGCATCGAGGTGATTGATCAGCCGGCAGAAGTACTCGCTGGAAAGGTCCGCCTTGAGCGTCCAGCTGGCGTTGGTATAGCCGACGATGGCCGCGAGGTTGGGCAAATCGCGCAGCATGATGCCGCGATAACCCATGCTCTTCGTGACCTCGAAGGGCTTGCCGTCGATGGCCAGCTCGGCGCCGCCGAACATCACCAGGTCCAGCCCGGTGGCGGTGACGATCACGTCCGCTTCCAGCAACTGCCCGGACTTGAGCAGGATGCCTTTCTCGGTGAAGCGCTCGATGTGGTCGGTGACCACCGAGGCGCGTCCCTGGCGCAGCGCCTTGAACAGGTCACCGTCGGGCACGCAGCACACACGCTCATCCCACGGCTTGTAACGCGGGCTGAAGTGGCGCATGTCGAAATCCTTGCCCAGCTGCAGGTTGGCGAGCTTGAGCATGAGTTTGCGCACCGCGCCGGGGAACGCCTTGGAAGCCATGAAGAAGATCATCTGCATGGTCACGTTGCGCGCCCGCGCCTGGCGATACACCCACTTCTCCGGCAGGAAGTTGCGCAGGAAGTTGGAGATCGGGTCCTTCGCCGGCAACGTGATCACGTAGGACGGCGAACGCTGCAGCATGGTGACGTGGGCGGCCTTGTCGGTCAGCGAGGGGATCAGCGTGACGGCGGTGGCGCCGCTGCCGATCACCACGATGCGCTTGCCGCTGTAGTCGAAGTTTTCCGGCCACAGCTGCGGGTGGATGACCTGCCCGGCGAAGCTTTCGCGACCAGGGAAATCCGGGGTGTAGCCGGCGTCGTAGCGGTAGTAGCCGGTGCACATGAAGAGGAACTGCGCGCTCATCCGCACCGGCTCCGCCTCGTCACCACGCTGCACGGTAAGGTTCCAGCGCGCCGTGTTGCTGTCCCAGTCGGCCTTGAGCACGCGGTGGCGGTAGCGCACCTTGTCCTCGACGCGGTATTCGCGGGCGGTCTCGCGGATGTAGTTGAGAATCGACGGGCCGTCGGCGATGGCCTTGGGATCGGTCCAGGGCTTGAAGTTGTAGCCCAGGGTGTACATGTCCGAGTCGGAGCGAATGCCCGGGTAGCGGAACAGGTCCCAGGTGCCGCCCATGGCCTCGCGGCCTTCGAGGATGGCGTAGGACTTGCCGGGGCATTGCTTCTGCAGATGGCAGGCGGCGCCGATGCCGGACAGGCCGGCGCCGATGATCAGTACATCCAGATGCTCGACGGACATGCTTGGGGCTCCTCGGCCGTTGGGCAGGCAGTGCCTGGTGAGTCTAGGAGGAATTTCCTCCCCTCACCCTACAAGCAGCCCGGCCGGCATCACGCCGACCTTTAGTCGTGCGTGGCGCCGCCGTATTCCGGCGTTCAGCGCTGCGCCTGAACCCAGTCGCGCACCTGGGCGTAGGGGTAGTCCTCCAGCGTTGCATAGCCCGGCAAGGTGCGCGCCCGCATGCGGGTGAAGGCCGGCACGCTGATGCCACAGAGGAAGCGGGTGATGCAGTCGGCGCTGGGCTCTGAGCCGCGGGCGCTACGGTATTTTTCCAGGAAGGCGGCACAGCGGTCGTGCAGTGACCGGCCGTCCAGCGGCGGCAGCGCGGGCGGCTCCGGCAGCCGGGCGACGCGGCCGGCGCAGACCGAACAGTGGCCGCAGTGGCGCGGCGCCTGCTGGTCGCCGAAGTACTGCGCCAGGCGCCAGCTCAGGCATTCCGAGCTGCCCAGCAGGTCGAGCATGGCGCCAATGCGGGCGATCTCGCTTTCCTCGTGGCGCTTGAAGTAGCTGTGCAGCTCTTCGCTCAGGTTATCCACAGAGAAGGACGCGTCGCGCACCGAGTAGACCTCGGTCATCTGCTTGCTCTCCAGCTCCAGCCAGCCGCGCTCCTGGAAGTAGTCCAGCGCCTTCACCACCCGCGCGCGCTCGGCGCCATGGCGGCTGTAGAGCGTGTCGAAGTCCAGGGTCGCCCAGGTTCGGGCGCGTGCAGAGGTGCTGAGGATGGCTTCGACGAACTGGCGCCGCTCGCCTTCGAAATGACTCAGCAATGCGGAGGAATCAATCAACAGTTTGTAGCGATATTCGGCGAAATAGGCGAAGCGTGGTGCGATGATGCCGCGCAGCTCCAGCTGCACCAACAGCGTCTTGAGCGGTAGCTGGCGAATGTTGGACTGGTCCGACAGCGGCACCAGCATGGTTTCCCACTGGCCATTGGGCGCCTGGCGGATTTCCTCCAGCACGTTACGGATACCTTCGCATTCGGGCGTGTCGCCGTAGACGAAGTTCTCCAGCACGTTGAGGCTGTCGCGGTTGGCCAGGACCAGGCACTCCGAGCGCTGGCCATCGCGGCCGGCGCGTCCGATCTCCTGGCTGTAGTTTTCCAGCGACTTTGGCAGGTCGTAATGCACCACCTGGCGGATGTCGCTCTTGTCGATACCCATGCCGAAGGCGATGGTGGCGACGATGCAGTTCAGCGAGCCATCCATGAAACGGCGCTGGATGCCTTCGCGCTCCGGGTGTTCCATCCCCGCGTGGTAGGCACAGGCGGGAATGCCGCGCTCGGCCAGGTGCGCGGCGACTTCCTCAGCGGTCTTCTGCTGGGTGACGTAGACGATGGCCGGCTGCCCGGCGCGCTCGCCCAGCCACTGCACCAGCCTCGCACGGCGGGCGGCGCTGGAGATCGGCTCAATCTGCAGGTCGAGGTTGGCGCGGTAGAAACCAGTGGTGACCACATCGCTCTCGGTGATGGCGAACTTGGCGCGCATGTCGGCGATCACCGCCGGCGTCGCCGTGGCGGTGAGCAGCAGCACCTGGGGAATACGGAACTGCTTCTGGTAGTCCGGCAGCTTCAGGTAGTCGGGACGGAAGTTGTGCCCCCATTCGGAAATGCAGTGCGCCTCGTCCACCACCAGCAGGGAGATAGGCACTTCGCTGATGAAGTTGCGGAAGCGCTCATTCTTCAGGCGCTCTACCGAGATCATCAGCACCTTCAGCTCGCCGCTACGCGCGCGGGCCATGGTCTGCGCTGTCTGCTCGCGGCTTTGCGCCGAGTCGATGCTGGCAGCAGCGATGCCATGGCGGGCAAGAAAGGCGAGCTGGTCCTGCATCAACGCCAGCAGCGGCGAGACCACCAGGGTCAGGTGCGGCAGCAGCAGCGCCGGCAACTGGTAGCACAGCGACTTGCCCGAGCCGGTGGGGAAGATCGCCGCCGCCGAGCGCCCGGCCAGTACCGCACTGACCGCCGCTTCCTGGCCGGGGCGGAATTGGCGAAAGCCGAAGACGCGTTCGAGGGTGTCGTGCATGGGGATAACTCCTTTCATGGGCATCCACCCAGCCTAGAAAGCGTCATTGTAGGAGCGAGCTTGCTCGCGAACCGGAGCTGGACTGTTCGCGAGCAAGCTCGCTCCTACGAAGAGCCCCTGAAGCAGGACGGTTCCGAGGCGCCAATGAAAAAGCCGCCCGAAGGCGGCTCTTTCCAGAACAGGCTCGCTTACAGCTGCGGGCCGGCGTTCTTGATGGCGTCGCTCACGTCGAACTTCTTGAAGTTGTCGATGAACTTGCTGGCCAGACCCTTGGCGGCTTCGTCGTAGGCAGCCTTGTCTTCCCAGGTGTTGCGCGGGTTGAGCAGGACGGTCTCGACGCCCGGAACGGCCTTGGGCACGTCCAGGTTGATGATGTCCAGGTGCTCGGTTTCAGCGCCGATCAGAGCACCGCTCTGGATGGCGGCGATGACGCCACGGGTGGTCGGGATGTTGAAGCGCTTGCCGACACCGTAGCCACCACCGGTCCAGCCGGTGTTGACCAGGTAGACCTTGGAACCGAAGGCCTTGATGCGCTTGATCAGCAGCTCGGCGTAGACGCCGGCCGGACGCGGGAAGAACGGCGCGCCGAAGCAGGTGGAGAAGGTCGACTTGATGCCGCCGCCCGAACCCATTTCGGTGGAACCGACCAGCGCGGTGTAGCCGGACAGGAAGTGGTAGGCCGCCTGCTCGTTGTTCAGGATCGACACCGGCGGCAGAACGCCAGTCAGGTCGCAGGTCAGGAAGATCACGGCATTCGGCTCGCCGCCGAGGTTCTGCTCGGAACGCTTCTCGACGTTCTCCAGCGGGTAGGCCGCGCGGGAGTTCTGGGTCAGGCTGTCATCGGCGTAATCCGGAGTACGGTTTTCGTCGAGAACGACGTTTTCCAGCACGGCGCCGAACTTGATGGCTTTCCAGATGACCGGCTCGTTCTTCTCGGACAGGTCGATGCACTTGGCGTAGCAGCCGCCTTCGATGTTGAAGACAACGCCTTCGCCCCAGCCGTGCTCGTCGTCGCCGATCAGGTAGCGGCTTTCATCAGCGGACAGGGTGGTCTTGCCGGTGCCCGACAGACCGAAGAACAGGGTCACGTCGCCCGCTTCGCCGATGTTGGCGGCGCAGTGCATCGGCAGCACGTCTTTTTCCGGCAGCAGGTAGTTCTGCACGCCGAACATGGCCTTCTTCATTTCACCGGCGTAGCGCATACCGGCGATCAGCACTTTCTTCTGGGCGAAGTTGAGGATCACGCAGCCATCGGAGTTGGTGCCGTCACGCTCGGGCACGCACTCGAAGTTGGCGACGTTGAGAACCTGCCACTCTTCGCGGCCGGCCGGGTTGTACTGCTCGGGCTCGATGAACAGCGCGCGACCGAACAGGTTCTGCCAGGCGGTGGCGGTGGTCATCTTCACGGCCAGGTAGTGCTCGTGTGCCGAACCTACATGGACGTGGGAAACGAAATGGTCCTGGGCGTTATTGAAGGCCTGGACACGGTCCCACAGGGCATCGAACTTGTCGGCCGGGAACGGACGGTTGATGGCGCCCCAAGCGATGGAATCCTTGCTGCCCGGCTCTTCGACGATGAAACGGTCGGCAGGCGAGCGGCCGGTGCGGTGGCCGGTACGTACGACCAGCGAGCCGTTGTCGGCGAGTTCGCCTTCGCCGCGGCGAATGGCTTCCTCGACCAGTTGGGCAACGCTGATGTCGGTGTAAACGGCTTTATTGGCTTGCGTCATGTGGGTCCCCGTCGGCCGAAGCCGAGTCCTCCAAACATTGCGTAGTGACTTCTGATTCCCACTACCGCGGAAAAAAGTCGCGGGATTATGCCAGAAAAGAACTGTTCTCGTGCAGCCTCTGATCTGGCGAGAGCGCCATTGGTTCGGCTATCGGACAAATCGACGCGGTCAATGGCGAGTTTCTGACGGTGTCTGGCTACCGCCGCCCGAGAACAGCTGGGCGACGTCCGAACCGTCGAAGCTATAACGCTGGTTGCAGAACTGGCAGTCGATGACGATCTCGCCGTCCTCTTCGGCCAGCAGACGCTCGGCGTCTTCCTGTCCAAGACTGACCAGCGCATTGGCCGAGCGTTCCCGCGAGCAGCTGCAGCGGAACACCAGCGGCTGCGGCTCGAACAGGCGCACATCGTCTTCGTGGTACAGGCGGTGCAGCACGGTGGCGTTGTCCAGGCCCAGCAGTTCCTCGGCCGTGAGGGTGTCGGCCAGGGTGGTGACGTGCTGCCAACTGGCTTCGCGGGACTCGGCATCGCGCTGGCGGTCGGCCGGCAGTTGCTGCAGCAGCAGGCCACGGGCGCGACGGCTGTCGGCGTTGAGCCAGAAGCGGGTCGGCAATTGCTCGGACGTGGCGAAGTAGGTCGACAGGCAGTCCGCCAGGGTCGCGCCCTCCAGCGGCACGATACCCTGGTAGCGCTTGCCGTTCTTCGGGTCGACGGTGAGGGTCAGCACACCATGGGGCATCAGTTCCGGCAGGCCGGCGGTATCGCCGATGGCGTCCGCGTCGTAGCGAGCGAGGCCGCGCACTTCGCGATCACTGGAGCACTCCACCATCAGCAGCGGCACGGCGCCACTGGAGCGCGCCTGCAGTACCAGCAGGCCGTCGAACTTCAGGGTGCCGCACAGCAGCGCGGCAGCGGCTAGCATTTCTCCCAGCAACTGGGCGACCGGCTGCGGATAGGGGTGCTTGGCCAGCACTTCGGCGTAGCTGCGGTCGAGCTCCACCAGCTCACCGCGGACATCGGTGTTGTCGAACAGGAAACGCTGACTTTGATCGATTTGGGACATGCTGAGCACAACGCTGCGATAGGCACAAATAAATGACAAGTTAATGGCAAAGGCATATAAAGCGCGCTTTGCAGCACCACCCACGGTCGGGTGGTTCCGTAAGGGGGTATCGATTTTATGGACAAAACCACGCCGTTCCAAGCCACCTGGTCCTGGAAACCCTTCATCGCCTGTCACCTGATGGCCCTCGCCCTGCTCCTGCTGTGGCTCTGGGAGCCCACGCGCAGCGCGATGGACCTGTTCGATTTAAGCCTGTTCAGCCTGCTCAACCAGCCGCTGGCGACCAACGAAGCGTGGCGCCTGACCTGGGCCGTAGCCAGCACCCGGCCGTTCGACCTGCTGGTCGGGGTGATCCTGCTGCTCCTGCTGATCCGTGGCGACTGGATTTTCAAGGCCACCCAGGCCCGTGCGGCGACCTTCGGCTTTTTATGCGCGGCCGTCGTACTGGTAGTGGTGCGCATCCTCTACGCCAAGATCGCCCACAAGCTCGGCTGGCAGCACGCGAGTATTTCCAGCATCGCGCCGGATGCCGTGCGCCTGGAGCACTTCTTCCCGCAGTGGGAAAACACCGCGTTCGAGGTGAAGGACGAGTCCGCCCGCAGCTTCCCCGGCGACCATGCCTCGGTGCTGCTGATCTGGGCACTGTTCCTCACCCTGTTCGCCCGCAACGCCCTGCAGTGGGTGGTGATCTGGGGCCTGGCGCTGCTGTTCATGCTGCCGCGCCTGGTGGCCGGCGCGCATTGGGGGCAGGACGACTACATCGGCGGCGTACAGATGGCCCTGGTGGCCCTGGCCTGGAGCTGCTTCACTCCGTTCGCCGCCAAGGGCAGTGCCGCGCTGGTGCGCTGGACCGAGCCGCTGTTCCGCCTCGTGGCAAGGATTCCGCTGGTCAACCGCCTGAGCGTTGTCGCGGGCTGACCACAAGCCATTCTCAGTGAGGCCCCTGCGGCCCTCACCGGCGAATCACTCCTGATCGCGGAAGCTGAACAGTTGGCGGCGCTGCTTCTTGGTCGGGCGCCCGTCGGTCTGCACGCCCAGTGCACCGGCCTTGCGCATCGCTGAGGCGTCTTCGCGGCGCTTCACACTGTCAGCGGTCTCTTCATAAAGAAGCTGCGCCTCGGGCGCACCGCGACGCACCATCGACAGCGCCTTCACCACCACGGTGCGCTCGTCGAAACCGGTGCGGATGACATACTCCTCGCCCACCTTCGGCTCCTTGCCCGGCTTGCAGCGCTCGCCCCGGCAATGCACCTTGCCACCGTCGATGGCTTCCTTGGCCAGGGAGCGGGTCTTAAAGAAGCGCGCCGCCCACAGCCACTTGTCCAGGCGGACCTTGTCGTCGTCTTTTTCGCTCACTTCACAACCTCGTCATGCGGGTCTGAGAGTGTACCCGCGCCCCGCTGGCGGGGTACAACCGGCCTGACTAGAATGCCGGCAAACGCCGGGGACACCAGCCTTGAAGACTTTCGACCAGCTGTCGGTAATTGGTTTGCGTGAGTGGATTGCCCTGCCCGAACTGGGCATGGTCGGCCTGCGCGCGAAGATCGACACCGGCGCCAGTACCTCCAGCCTGCATGCCAGTGAGATCGTGCCGTTCAAACGCAATGGCCAGAGCTGGGTGCGCTTCGTCGCCCACCTGGGCACCCAGGTGCAGCGCCGTCATCGCTGCGAAGCGCCGGTGGTGACGATGAAGACCATCAAGAGCTCCAACGGCCAGGCCCAGACCCGCTACGTGATCCGCACCCTGCTGGCCCTGGGCGACCGCGCCTGGTCGGTGGAATTCACTCTGGCCTGCCGCAAGACCATGCGCTACCGCGTGCTGCTAGGCTCCAAGGCCCTGGTCCAGGGCCAGCTGGTGGTCAATCCTGGCCTGACCTACGTACAAGACAAACCCCTCATCATGGTTCCCGCCACCCTTCCAGGTGATCAATGAAAATTGCTGTGCTGTCGCGCAATCCGCGCCTGTATTCCACCCGTCGGCTGGTGGAGGCCGGGCAGCAACGTGGCCACGAGATGGTGGTGATCGACACCCTCCGCGCCTACATGAACATCGCCAGCCACAAGCCGCAGATCCACTACCGCGGCCAATCGCTGGAAGGCTTCGATGCAGTCATCCCGCGCATCGGCGCCTCGGTGACCTTCTATGGCTGCGCAGTACTGCGCCAGTTCGAGATGATGGGGGTGTTCCCGCTCAACGAATCGGTGGCCATCGCCCGCTCGCGCGACAAGCTGCGCTCGCTGCAGCTGCTCTCGCGCAAGGGCATCGGCCTGCCGGTGACCGGCTTCGCCCACTCCCCCGACGACGTGCCGGACCTGATCCAGATGGTCGGCGGCGCGCCGCTCGTGATCAAACTGCTGGAAGGCACCCAGGGCATCGGCGTGGTGCTGTGCGAGACGGAGAAGGCTGCCGAGTCCGTGCTGGAAGCCTTCATGGGGCTCAAGCACAACATCATGGTGCAGGAGTACATCAAGGAAGCCGGCGGCGCTGATATCCGCTGCTTCGTGGTGGGCGACAAGGTGATCGCTTCGATGAAGCGCCAGGCCGCAGCCGGTGAGTTCCGCTCCAACCTGCATCGCGGCGGCAGCGCGAGCCTGATCAAGATCACCCCGGAGGAGCGCATGACCGCCGTCCGCGCCGCCAAGGTGATGGGCCTGCACGTGGCTGGCGTCGACATCCTGCGCTCCAACCACGGGCCACTGGTCATGGAGGTGAACTCCTCGCCGGGCCTGGAAGGCATCGAGACCACCACCGGCAAGGACATCGCCGGGGTGATCATCGAGTACCTGGAGAAGAATGGCGGGCCGCATCTGGCGCGGACCAAGGGCAAGGGGTGAGCCGGGGCTTCGCGACGCATGCGTCGCGCCGGCGAACGCCAGGCCACGGATGGCCTGGCAGGGGTCTCAGAGAGGCACGTAGTGACGACATGGATGTCAGGAACAAACTCTCATAAAGCTCCCTTCAAGCACTGCGCCGGGTCCTACCCTCACCCCAGCCCTCTCCCGGAGGGAGAGGGAGCCGTCCGTGCCGGCTGACACCATGGTTTCGTCCTGCACCGATCAGTCCCCACTCCCTTCGGAGCGAGGCCCGTAGCCAGGGTGAGGGTGAGGAGCCGCATGGCAGCCAAATCAGAATGAAGCACCGAGCCCCCGAAGTTCCAGCTCCAAGCTTCATTGCCCCACGGAACCCATCGCGAGCAAGCTCGCTCCTACAGTTTCTCCTGAAGTAATCGGAATCCAACCATGCCCGCTTCCCGCCCCCACGCCGAACTCAAATGGTCGCCCATCGAAGGCCGCGTCGCGCTGGTCGCGCCGGCCTCGGCGATCGCCGAAGAAGTGCTGGAGGCCACCCTTCGTCAATTGGAGGTGCAGGGCATCGACTACCACCTGGGCGCACACGCCGACGCCCGCTACCGCTACCTGGCCGGTACGCCGGAGCAACGCCTGGAAGACTTCCACGCCGCCTTCGAGCTGACAGATGTCAGCGCCGTCTGGTGCCTGCGCGGTGGCTACGGTTGTGGACAACTCATCCCGCTGCTGGATTGGCAGCGCATCGAGGCAGCTTCGCCGCGCCCGCTGATCGGCTTCTCGGACATCTCCATCCTGCTCAGCGCCTTCCATCGGCAGGGGCTGCCGGCGATTCACGGCATGGTCGCTACCGGACTGGGCCTGCAGCCGCTGAGCGCCCCCAGCGAGCAGCGTGAACGCTTGGCCTCGCTGGCCTCGATCAGCCATGTGCTGGCCGGCGGCCCCGGCAAACTGGCAGTGCAGCATCTGGCAGGGCCGAAAGCGGCTGTAGAAGGCGAACTGATCGGCGGCAACCTCACCGCGCTGGCCTGCATGGCCGGCACCGAAGGTGCGCTGTACGTACCCGACGGCGCGATCCTGATTCTCGAAGACGTCGGCGAGCCCTACTACCGCATCGAGCGCAGCCTCTGGCAACTACTCAACAGCCTGCACGGCGCACGCCTGGGCGCGATCTGCCTCGGCACCTTCACCGATTGCCCGCGCAAGGGTGTAGCCCACAGCCTGGAAGAAATCTTCGCCGAGTACGCCGCGCAACTGGGCGTGCCGCTCTACCATGGCCTGCCCAGCGGCCACGGCGCGCACAACCGCGCCTGGCCCTATGGTCGCCAGGTGGTGCTGGAAGGAAAATCCCTGCGCTGGGATTAGGGTCTGTTTACGATCTCGCGAGCTGGAGCAGAACAAGGCGAGGACAGCTGAGAAAGCGGAGTTGACTGCCGTCAATGAGCATTTCTCGGCTGGCCTCAACGCCGTTATGCCGACGCGCAGCAGATCGCAAGCAGGCTCTTAATGTGCATCGCGCGGCAGCAGCAGGCCCAGCGGCAGGCAGACGCGCGCTTCCACGCCACCACCCTCGCGGTTGCGCAACTCGATGCTGCCGCCGTGCTGTTCGGCGATGCGCTTGACGATGGCCAGGCCGAGGCCGGTGCCCTTGCCGCCGCGAGCTTTGTCGCCGCGGAAGAAGGGGTTGAAGATATTCTCCAGTTCCTGCGGATCGACACCCGCGCCACGGTCCAGCACGCTGAGCACGACGTAGGGCGCGCCGCCACCGCCGGCCACGTGGGCCGCCACTTCGACCTTGCCGCCACCATGGTTCAGGCCGTTCTCGATCAGGTTGCCGAGCAGGCGCTTGATCGATACGCGACGGAAGCGGAACAGCGGCAGAGTTTCCAGGCACAAGCGCACGCGGTTGCCGGTCTGGTTGAAGGCATCGGCCACTTCGCGGATCAGGTCGGCGAGGTCACCCTCTTCCACCGGCTCGTCGCGGCCGTCGCGGATGAAGGCGAGGAACTGGTCGAGGATGGCGTCCATGTCCTCGATGTCACGGACCATGTCCTCGACCATCTCGCGGTCACTGTCGGGCATCAGCTCCAACGACAGGCGCAGACGCGTCAGCGGCGTACGCAGGTCATGGGAGACGCCAGCCAGCATCAGCTCGCGCTCGCGCCCGGCCTGCTCGACATCATCGGCCATCTGGTTGAAGGCGCGGTATACCTCGGCCATTTCGCTGGGCGTTTCCTGCCCCAGGGGCAGGCGCACGCTGCGCCCCTTGCCGAACTCGCGGGAGGCGAAGACCAGGCGCTTGAGCGGCTGGCTGAGTTGCCGCACGAAGATCCAGGCCGCCGCCGTGGACAACAGGCCGATGCCGAGGAACCAGCCCAGCACGCTCCAGATCTGCTGGCCGCGCAGCGGGTGCGGGTACAGCGGCACGCCGATCCAGCCGTCACCCAAGGTCGGCGCGCGCACCCAGAGCATCGACGGATGATGGATGCGCAGGCGGGTCTCGGTGTCGATGCCCAGTTCCATGCGCATCTGCCGCTGGAAGATCTCGGTGTACGGCCAGTGCACTTCCTCCGGCTGCCCCTGCTCGTGGGGCGCCCACTTCAGCCCGGCGGACTGGGCGATGGCCTCCCGCGATTTCTCGTCCGCGGCCCAGTAGGCGCGTACGGTCAGCGCCGCGCCATGGCTGTACTGGCGGTCAACCAGCATGTCTTCGTTCATCAGCAGGTAGACCAGGGTCAGCGCCTTGGAGAACAGCACGACGATGAGCACCAGCCAGAGGGTGCGGGCGAAGAAGCTTTGCGGGAACCAGAGGGGTGTTTTCAAGAACGGACTACCAGGGAACACGAATTGTAGGAGCGAGCTTGCTCGCGAACCCGCATCGGCGCGAGGCATTGTTCGCGAGCAAGCTCGCTCCTACAGGTTGAATCACTTGCGCGCAGCGCCGTCCGGCACGAATACGTAGCCCACGCCCCAGACGGTCTGGATGTAGCGCGGCTTCGATGGATCGGGCTCGATCAGTCGGCGCAGGCGGGAAATCTGCACGTCGATGGAGCGCTCCAGGGCGTCCCACTCGCGGCCGCGGGCCAGGTTCATCAGCTTGTCGCGGGTCAGCGGCTCGCGGGCGTGCTGCACCAGGGCCTTGAGCACGGCGAACTCACCGGTGGTGAGCATGTGCACTTCCTCGCCCTTCTTCAGCTCGCGGGTGGCCAGGTGCAGTTCATAGTCGCCAAAGGTGACGATCTCGTCCTCGCCCGCCGGCGCGCCCGGCACCAGCGGCGCCTGGCGGCGCAGCACGGCCTTGATCCGCGCCAGCAGCTCGCGCGGGTTGAAGGGTTTGGCCAGGTAGTCGTCAGCGCCCTGTTCCAGGCCGGAGATGCGGCTGGACTCGTCGCCCTTGGCGGTGAGCATGATGATCGGGATCTGGTTGTTCGAGTCGCGCAGGCGCTTGCACGCGGAGAGGCCATCCTCGCCGGGCATCATCAGGTCGAGCACCACCAGCTGGAACAATTCGCGGGCCAGCAGGCGGTCCATCTGCTCGGTGTTTTCAACGGCGCGGACACGGTAACCCTGCTCATCGAGGAAGCGTTCCAGCAGACGGCGCAGGCGTGCGTCGTCATCGACCACGAGGATCTTTTCGCCTTCCGGCAGGGTGGCAGCGTTGCTCATGGAAACTCCCAGAATCTGATTCGGCGGGCATTATCGCCCAGCCGCCGTGCTTCACGGCTTGTCCATTGTTAGCAGATTT
The DNA here is from genome assembly GCF_057444315.1 of Pseudomonas sp. PVC-3-1. NCBI lineage: Bacteria > Pseudomonadati > Pseudomonadota > Gammaproteobacteria > Pseudomonadales > Pseudomonadaceae > Pseudomonas > Pseudomonas sp. PVC-3-1. Next base: position 1,399,638 of record NZ_CM172023.1, on the reverse strand, counting down.
TTCCCCGACCAGCCGCCCACCCGGTGAAATTGTCGTGGGTATAATGCGGCGCTTTTGCGGCGGGGCGTTGTCACAGAGCCTGTCGAATGACCGGGAAACCCGGTCCAGATGCTCTGTTATGAGCCTGTTCATGATCTTTCGAGCTAGAGCAGAACAAGGCGAGGACAGCTGAGAAAGCGCAGTTGACTGCAGTCAATGAGCATTTCTCGGTTGGCCTCAACGCAGTTATGCCGACGCGCAGCAGATCATGCGCCCCGTATTTTGTTGGTTTCACCAGGTGGATTTATGGACAGCATCAACACCCGTATCGCCGAAGAGCTTTCCGCACTGCCCTCCGGCCGCGTTCAACCGCAGCAAGTCGCCGCTGCCGTCGCCCTGCTCGATGAAGGCTCCACCGTCCCCTTCATCGCCCGTTACCGGAAAGAAGTCACCGGCAGCCTGGATGATACCCAGCTACGCATGCTCGAAGAGCGCCTGCGCTACCTGCGTGAACTGGACGAGCGCCGTGGCGCGATCCTCGCCAGCATCGAGGAACAGGGCAAGCTGACCCCGGAACTGGCCCGCGAGATCAACCTCGCCGACACCAAGACCCGCCTCGAAGACCTCTACCTGCCCTATAAGCAGAAGCGCCGCACCAAGGGCCAGATCGCCCTGGAAGCCGGCCTCGGTGAACTGGCCGATGCCCTGTTCAACGACCCGAACCTGACCCCGGAAACCGAAGCCGCGCGCTTCGTCGATGCCGAGAAGGGCTTCGCCGATACCAAAGCCGTGCTCGAAGGTGCCAAGTACATCCTCATGGAGCGCTTCGCCGAGGACGCCACCCTGCTGGATCGTCTGCGCAGCTTCCTCAAGGACAACGCCACCCTGACCGCGCGCATGGTCCCCGGCAAGGAAACCGAAGGCGCCAAGTTCAGCGACTACTTCGAACACGACGAGCCGCTGAAGAACGCTCCGTCGCACCGCGCCCTGGCGATCTTCCGCGGCCGCAACGAAGGCATCCTGAGCGTCGCCCTGAAGGTCGGCGAAGAGCTGCCGGGCACCTCGCACCCGTGCGAAGTCATGATAGGCGAGCGCTTCGGCGTGAGTAACCAGGGCCGCGCCGCGGACAAGTGGCTGTCCGAAGTGGTGCGCTGGACCTGGAAGGTCAAGCTCTACACCCACCTGGAAACCGATCTGCTGGGCGAGCTGCGCGAAGGCGCCGACCTCGAGGCGATCAACGTCTTCGCGCGCAACCTGCACGACCTGCTGCTGGCCGCCCCGGCCGGCCCGCGCGCCACCCTGGGTCTCGACCCGGGTCTGCGCACCGGCGTGAAGGTCGCCGTGGTCGACGCCACCGGCAAGCTGCTGGACACCGCCACCGTCTACCCGCACGTGCCGAAGAACCAGTGGGACCAGACCATCGCCGTGCTCGCCGCGCTGTGCGCCAAGCACCAGGTGGAGCTGATCGCCATCGGCAACGGCACCGCCAGCCGCGAGACCGACAAGCTGGCCGCCGAGCTGATCAAGAAATACCCGGCGCTCAAGTGCACCAAGATCATGGTCAGCGAGGCCGGCGCTTCGGTGTACTCGGCATCCGAACTGGCCGCCAAGGAATTCCCGGAGCTGGACGTATCGCTGCGTGGCGCCGTCTCCATCGCCCGCCGCCTGCAGGACCCGCTGGCCGAGCTGGTGAAGATCGAGCCGAAATCCATCGGCGTCGGCCAGTACCAGCACGACGTGTCTCAGCTGCAGCTCGCGCGCAGCCTGGACGCGGTGGTGGAAGACTGCGTGAACGCCGTCGGCGTGGACGTCAACACTGCCTCCGCCGCCCTGCTGGCGCGCATTTCCGGCCTCAACAGCACCCTGGCGCAGAACATCGTCGCGCACCGCGACGCCAACGGCGCGTTCCGCACCCGCGACGACCTGCGCAAGGTCAGCCGCCTGGGCGACAAGACCTTCGAACAGGCCGCCGGCTTCCTCCGCGTGATGAACGGTGACAACCCGCTGGACGCCTCCGCGGTGCACCCGGAAACCTACCCGCTGGTGCAGCGCATCGCCGCCGACACCGGCCGCGACGTGCGCTCGCTGATCGGCGACTCGGGCTTCCTGAAGCGCCTGGACCCGAAGAAGTTCACCGACGAGCAGTTCGGCCTGCCTACCGTCACCGACATCCTCAAGGAACTCGACAAGCCCGGCCGCGACCCACGCCCGGAGTTCAAGACCGCCGAGTTCCAGGAAGGCGTCGAGAGCCTGAAGGACCTCACCCCCGGCATGGTGCTCGAAGGCGTGGTGACCAACGTCACCAACTTCGGCGCCTTCGTTGACATCGGCGTCCACCAGGACGGCCTGGTGCACATCTCCGCCCTGTCGGAGAAGTTCGTCAAGGACCCGTACGAAGTGGTCAAGGCCGGTGACATCGTCAAGGTCAAGGTCATGGAAGTGGATATCCCGCGCAACCGCGTCGGCCTGTCCATGCGCATGAGCGACACCCCAGGCGAGAAGGTCGACGGCCCACGCGGCGGTGGCCGTCCCGGCAACGGCGCGCCGCGTGGCGAACGCAGCGCTGCCCCGCGCCAGCAGGAGAAGGCTCCGGCGAACAACGCCATGGCCTCGCTGTTCGCCAACGCCAAGCAACTGAAGAAGAAGTAAGGAGGGTCCATGAGCGAGATGCCCGCCCGCGAGCTGATGATCAGCCGCTTCAGCGATACCCTCGGCGTGCAGCCGATCCGTGTCGCCGACGGCGAAGCCGAGGTGCTGCTGCCAATGGCCGAGCACCTGCGCAATCGCGGCAACGTCATGCATGGCGGCGCACTCTTCACGCTGATGGACATGACCATGGGCCTGGCCTGCTCCAGCGCCCATGGTTTCGACCGGCAGAGCGTCACCCTGGAATGCAAGATCAACTACATCCGCGCGGTATCCGAAGGCGAAGTGCGCTGTGTGGCCAAGGTCCTGCACGCCGGGCGCCGCTCGCTGGTGGTCGAGGCTGACATCCACCAGGGCGACAAGCTGGTCGCCAAGGGACAAGGCACCTTCGCCCAGCTGTAATTCGCGCCGCGACAACTGACCTATGCTGTATGCCGGAGCCCCGGATTTGCGGGCGTCGGCGCAGCGCCTCGATAAAGCCAGGCGACCACGCCGGTTGTTCTCCCCTTGTAGACCGCCCAGTCCACCCCCATAGTGGGGCGATTGCCGTGTGAAGGACTTCCAACTTGAGCGACCAACTCTCCCGCCGCCTGGCCCTGCTTGGCGATGCCGCCAACCTGTCCCTGCTCACCCAGTGCCTGCACGGTATCGAGCGCGAATGCCTGCGCGTCGATGAACGCGGCAAGCTCGCCCTGACCCCGCATCCACGTGCCCTGGGCTCGGCGCTGACCAACCCGCAGATCACCACGGACTACTCCGAGTCACTGCTGGAATTCATCACCCCGACCTCCACCAGCGTCGAGAAGACCCTGGACGAGCTGGGCGAAATCCACCGCTTCGCCAGCGGCAAGCTCGACGGCGAGTACCTGTGGAGCCCGTCCATGCCCTGCGAGCTGCCGGATGAAGAGACCATCCCGATCGCCCGCTACGGCAGCTCGCATATCGGTCGCCTGAAGTACGTCTACCGCAAGGGCCTGGCGCTGCGCTACGGCAAGACCATGCAGTGCATCGCCGGCATCCACTACAACTTCTCCCTGCCCGAAGGCATCTGGGAGCTGCTGCGCGAAGATGAAGGCAGCGAGAAGAGCGCGCGGGACTTCCAGTCGCACCGCTACATCGCGATGATCCGCAACTTCCGCCGCTACAGCTGGCTACTGATGTACCTGTTCGGCGCATCGCCTGCGCTGGACGCCGGTTTCCTGCGCGGCCGCCCGCACGGCCTGGAATCCTTCGACGAGCACACCCTCTACCTGCCCTACGCAACCAGCCTGCGCATGAGCGACCTGGGCTACCAGAACAACGCCCAGGCCGGCCTGACGCCCTGCTACAACGACCTGGACAGCTACATCGACAGCCTGCGCCGCGCGGTGAGTACGCCCTACGCGCCGTACGAGAAGGTCGGCACCAAGGTCGATGGCGAGTGGGTGCAGCTCAATACCAACATCCTGCAGATCGAGAACGAGTACTACTCGAGCATTCGCCCGAAACGCGTCACCTACACCGGCGAGCGCCCGATCCAGGCCTTGATGGCCCGTGGCGTGCAGTACGTCGAGGCGCGCTGCCTGGACATCAACCCCTTCCTGCCGCTGGGCATCGACGTCACCGAAGCACGCTTCCTCGACGCCTTCCTGCTCTACTGCGCACTCTCCGACAGCCCACCGCTGGGTGGTTGCGAGTGCGGCTCGGCCACCAGCAACTTCCTCAAGGTGGTCAAGGAAGGTCGTCGTCCGGGCCTGAAACTCGAACGTGGTGGCCAGCAGATCGAGATGACAGCATGGGCGAGCGCCCTGCTCGACGGCATCGCACCGATCATCGACCTGCTCGACCGCGCCAACGGCAGCGACCTGCACGCGCAGAGCCTGGCCGAGCAGCGCGCCAAGATCGCCGATTCCAGCCTGACTCCGTCCGCCCGCGTTCTGGCGGAAATGCGCGAGCGTGGCGAAAGCTTCGAAGCCTTCGCCCTGCGCTATAGCCGCCAGCATGCCGCCACCCTGCAGGGCGAACCGCTGCCGGCCGAGGAGCAGGCACGCTTCGAAAGCATGGCCAGCGAATCCCTGGCCGAGCAGGCGGAGCTGGAGAAGCAGCCCGAAGGCGATTTCGACACCTTCGTCGCCGCGTATCAGGCGAGCATCCTGGGCCTGCTCAGCGTCTGACGGAGCAAGAAATCGCTGACATGCAGCTCAAAGAGTTCTGATCGGCATCCTGTGAGGGCGGGGAGAGAATTCCCCTCCCTGCGGATCGCAACCGGCACCACCGGCGCGATCCGCGCAAGCCTTCTCAGGAAAGCGATTCATGTCTCCCCCTTCATCCCCCTGGACCCTCCAGCAACTGGAGACCGCCTACAAGCAGGGCTATCTGGAAGCGCTGCTCGAACGACAGCCTCGCCGCCCCATCCATGAAGTCCTGGCCGCCAGCTGGGAAGCCGGCTGGCTCGATGGCAGCAAACGGTTGCGCCAGCACCAGAGCCGCCCCCAGGCAGCGCCTCGCAAAGCGCTACCACTGATGGTGCGGATCAGGCACTCGGTGAAGCAGCACGCGCCCATCTGATCAGAGGGTCTTCTCGAACACCTGGGAATTGCGCTGGTAGTTGTACAGCGACGCCCGCGCCGCCGGCAGGCGCTCCACGCTGCTGGGCTGGAAGCCGCGCTCGCGGAACCAGTGGGCGGTCCGCGTGGTGAGCACGTAAAGGGTCTTCAGGCCGAGGTTGCGCGCGCGCTGTTCGATGCGGTCCAGCAGGTCGTCGCCGCGACCGCCGTGGCGGTACTCCGGGTTCACCGCCAGGCACGCCAGTTCGCCTGAGTCCGAATCGGCGATGGGATAGAGCGCCGCACAGGCGATGATCAGCCCTTCGCGTTCAACGATGCTGAACTGCTCGATCTCGCGCTCCAGCACTTCGCGGGAACGGCGCACCAGGATGCCCTGCTCTTCCAGCGGGCGGATCAGCTCCAGCAGGCCGCCGACGTCCTCGATGCCCGCCTCGCGCAATTGCTCGAACTGCTCCTGGGCCACCAGGGTGCCGTTGCCGGTGCGGGTGAAGAGTTCGCTGAGCAGCGAGCCGTCTTCGGTGTAGCTGACGATATGGCTGCGACGCACACCCGCGCGACACGCCTGGGCAGCGGCATCCAGGAGTTCGCCCTGGTAGCTCGTGCCGAGACGCTCCAGGTGCGCCGGCACTTGCTGCGGGCGCAGCTCGCGCACCAGCTTGCCGGCCTCGTCCATCAGACCGCGCTCGGCTCCGTAGAGAATCAGTTTGTCCGCGCCCAGGTCGATGGCCGCGCGCATGGCCACGTCCTCACAGGCGAGGTTGAAGATTTCGCCGGTGGGCGAATAGCCCAGCGGCGAGAGCAGCACGATGCTGCGCTCGTCGAGCTGGCGGTTGATGCCCTTGCGGTCGATCCGACGGACTTCGCCGGTATGGTGATAGTCGATACCGTCGACCACGCCGATCGGCCGCGCGGTGACAAAGTTGCCCGAGGTCACGCGCATCCGCGAGCCCTGCATGGGCGAGGCGGCCATGTCCATGGACAGGCGTGCCTCGATGGTGATGCGCAGGCTGCCCACCGCATCGATCACACAGCCCAGGGTCGGCGCGTCGGTGACGCGCAGGCCACGGTGGAAGCGCGGCGCCAGTCCGTGGGAGGCCAGGCGCGCCTCGATCTGCGGGCGCGAGCCGTGTACCAGCACCAGACGCACGCCCAGGCTGTGGAGCAAAACCAGATCGTGGACGATATTGCCGAAATTGGGATCTTCGACGCCTTCGCCGGGGAGCATCACCACGAAGGTGCAGTCCCGGTGCGAGTTGATATAGGGCGAGGCGTGGCGCAGCCAGTTGACGTAGTCGTGCATTGCTTGAAAAGCCTGTCGTTCGAGTGGGCGGAAATCTGTCGGATGCGGCCGAGGGCACGGCCAGGGGCGGCGCGGTTATCGTCGTCGCAGGAACATCGACAGGTTTCTCCTCTTGGATAGGTCGGGCCCGTTGTCGGGGCGCTCTACAGGCAACTCTTCATCAACAGTTTCTGACGCAGGAACAACAGTCTTACAGACAGTAATGACGGATCAGTCCGCGCAGCAGTTCCACGGTGGGCTCGATGCGCTCGAGCTCGAGGTGTTCATCCGGCTGGTGGGCACAGGCGATGTCGCCAGGACCCAGCACCAGGGTCTGGCAGCCGAGCTGCTGAAGATACGGTGCTTCGGTGCCAAAGGCTACCGCTTCCGCCGTGTGCCCGGTCAGACTTTCGGCCAGCCGCACCAGCTCGCTCTGTGCCGGCTCCTCGAAGGGTGGCACGGCCGGGAACAGCGGCGCGTAGTCGATCTTCACCGCGTGGCGTTCGGCGACGGGCTTGAGCCGCTCGCGGATGGCCTGACGCAGAGCCTCCGGAGCCATGCCCGGCAGCGGGCGCAGGTCGAATTCCAGAGCGCACTGGCCGCAGATGCGGTTGGGGTTGTCGCCGCCGTGGATGCAACCCAGGTTGAGGGTCGGCTGCGGCACGCTGAACTGCGGGTTGTTGAACTCACGCTGCCACTGGCTACGCAAGCCCTGCAATTCGCCCATTACCGCCTGCATCGCCTCCAACGCGCTGCGCCCCAGGCTGGGGTCGGAGGAATGGCCGCTCTGCCCGAGGATGTCGATGCGCTCCATCATCACGCCCTTGTGCAGGCGGATCGGCTTGAGGTTGGTCGGCTCACCGATCACCGCCGCGCGGCCCAACGGCCGACCCGCCTCGGCCAGCGCGCGGGCGCCGGCCATGGAGCTTTCCTCGTCGCAGGTGGCGAGGATGATCAGCGGCTGCTTGAACGGCTGCTCCAGCAGCGGCAGCAGAGCTTCGATGACGAGGGCGAAGAAGCCCTTCATGTCGCAGGAACCCAGGCCGAACCAGCGCCCATCGCGCTCGCTCAGGCCCAGCGGATCACTTTTCCACAGGGCCTCGTCGTAGGGCACGGTATCGGTGTGCCCGGCCAGCACCAAGCCGCCAGGGCCGCTGCCCAGGGTCGCGACCAGGTTGAACTTGCCCGGCGATACCGGCTGCATTTCGCAGGCAAAGCCGAGGTCAACCAGCCAGTTGCCCAGCAACTCGACCACCGGACGGTTGGACTGATCCAGCGCGGGCTGGGTGCAGCTCACCGAGGGAATGGCGATCAGTTCGGCGAAGCGTTGTTTCAGCGGCGGCAACGGCATGGCTTTCTCCAGAAGATGGACACCACTATGGACCATGCGACGGTGCGGTAAAACCTCGCGGCGCCCGGCAGGAACGCCGAAGTCCTGTAAACTGCATGACTTTGAAGTCTTTTTCGCGCCCGTCGTTCCGTCCTTCGTACAACAAGCTCGGAAACGGGCGCGGCCGCTCTGAACCGGACCCCCGCCATGCAGAAAGAAACCGAAATCAAATTGCGCGTCAGCCGCGAGACCCTCGAAGCCCTGCGCGATCACCCAGCGCTGAAGAAGCGCAACAAATCCGGCTGGGAGCCCCGCGAGCTGTTCAACCAGTACTACGACACCCCCGCCCGCGACCTGGCTCGCGCCCGCGTGGCGCTGCGCATGCGCAAGGATGGCGAGCAGTTCATCCAGACCCTGAAGACGCGCGGCCAGAGCGTTGCCGGCCTGTCCGAGCGCAACGAGTGGGACTGGTACCTGGAGAAGAACAAGCTCGACCTGAAGAAACTCGACGACCAGTGCTGGCCGGCCGCCCTCGCCGACCTGGACAAGAAGAGCCTGAAGCCGATCTTCAGCACCGACTTCACCCGCCAGCGCGCCGAGATCGCCTGGGGTCGCGGCAAGGCCAAGGTGGTAATCGAGGCCGCCCTGGACCTGGGCAAGGTCGTCGCCGGCAAGCAGCAGGAGGAAATCTGCGAGCTGGAACTGGAACTGCGCCAGGGCGAGCCAGAGGCGCTGCTGGAACTTGCCATCGAGCTGGCCGCCGACCTGGCGCTGATGCCCTGCGACATCAGCAAGGCCGAGCGCGGCTACCGCCTGTTCGACCCGGCCAGCTACAGCATCCAGCCCGACACTCAGAAGCTGCTCCATGAAACCCCGCTGGACGGCGCCTTCGCCGCGCTGTCCTGGGCGCTGCTGGGCAGCAGCCAGCGTCTGGCCGAGCAGTACCGCTTCAACGGCCACTGGAGCCTGCTGGAAAGCTGGCTGCAACAGTTGGTCGACCTGCGCGCCCTGCTCGGCAGCCTCGGCCAGGCCGTGCCGCGCGCCAGCACCCGCGAGCTGCGCGCAGCCCTCGACGCACTGATCGCCGACTGGCAACCGCGCATCGAACAGGGCCGCCACGACGACGCCGTGCGCCAGCAGATGCCGGCAATCTTCCTCGAGGAACTGGCCAACGTGCGCTGGGGTCAGTTCTCCCTGAGCACTTCGCGCTGGCTGCTGGGCAAGGCCTGGACCCTTGAGCGCAATGAACGCGCCAACCGCCTGGGCGGCTCCGCCGTCGGCAAGTGGCTGCAGCGCACCCTGGCCGAAGAGGCCCAGGCCATGCCGCTGCAACGTGCCCAGCAATTGCCCGAGGTACTCGCCGACCAACTGCCGCGCCTGCAACGCATGCTGGTCTGGCTGCGCCTGGCGCGCGGCGTGCTGGAGCTGCCGGAAACCGATCGCCTGTATGGCGAACTGGCCAAGCTGCAGGAGCTGCTCGTCACTCCCGACGCCGAGGGGCGCCTGGATGCCCTCGCGGCCCAGGCCCATACTGTGCTGACCCTCAAGCCGTGGAAGGCGCTTTTGAAATAAGCTTCGCGCGTACCGCGGTGCAGGCTTTTTTGTAGGAGCGAGCTTGCTCGCGAACAGAGCCGGCGCGGTGCCAAGCCGGGTTCGCGAGCAAGCTCGCTCCTACAGGAATCTTCGCTGCGGCGTCGTTCTTCACGACCAACAGGAGTTCCGATGTCCGTCTTTGCCCCATCCGCCCAGGACCGTCCGCTCGACCTGGGCGACATCCTGCGCGAACTGGTCACCCAGGGCCGTGTCGCCCAGGATGACGCCGAGCAGTGCCTGGCGATCCGCCGCAGCGCCGTGAAGAACCAGCAGCACCCGCTGGAATTCCTCGCCGCGCAGCAGGTCGCGGACCGCCAGCGGCCGGGGCACAAGCTGGACCTGGATACCCTGGTAAGGTGGCTGGCGGACTTCTCCGGACAGCCCTACCTGCGCATCGACCCGCTGAAGATCGACGTCGCCGCGGTCACCCCGCTGATGTCCTACGCCTTCGCCCAGCGCCATCTGATCCTCGCGGTCGCGGTGGCCCCGGATGAAGTCACCATCGCCAGCGCGCAGCCATTCGTGCACGCCTGGGAGAGCAACCTCACCCACGTGCTCAAGCGCCCGATCAAGCGCGTAGTGGCCAATCCGGTGGACATCCAGCGCTTCACCGTGGAGTTCTACCGCCTCGCCAAGTCGGTGACCGGCGCCAGCTCGCAAGACCAGAAGATCAGCGGTATCGGCAACTTCGAGCAATTGCTCAACCTGGGCGCCAGCGACCAGGAGCCCGATGCCAACGACGCGCACATCGTCACCATCGTCGACTGGCTGTTCCAGTACGCCTTCCAGCAGCGCGCCAGCGATATCCACATCGAGCCGCGCCGCGAGCAGGGCACGGTGCGCTTCCGCATCGACGGCGTACTGCACAACGTCTACCAGTTCCCGCCGCAGGTCAGCATGGCGGTGGTCAGCCGCCTGAAGACCCTGGGCCGGATGAACGTCGCCGAAAAGCGCAAACCGCAGGACGGCCGGGTGAAGACCAAGACCCCCGACGGCGCCGAGGTGGAGCTGCGGCTCTCGACCCTGCCCACCGCTTTCGGCGAGAAGATGGTGATGCGGATCTTCGACCCCGAGGTGCTGCTCAAGAGCTTCGACCAGCTCGGCTTCTCCCCCGATGACCTGCGCCGCTGGGAGAGCATGACCAGCCAGCCCAACGGTATCATCCTGGTCACCGGGCCCACCGGGTCGGGCAAGACCACCACGCTCTACACCACGCTCAAGCAACTGGCGACCGACGAGGTGAACCTCTGCACCATCGAGGACCCGATCGAGATGATCGAGCCCTCGTTCAACCAGATGCAGGTGCAGCACAACATCGACCTGACCTTCGCCAGCGGCGTGCGCGCCCTGCTGCGCCAGGACCCGGACATCATCATGGTCGGCGAAATCCGCGACCTGGAGACCGCCGAGATGGCGATCCAGGCCGCGCTCACCGGCCACCTGGTGCTCTCCACCCTGCACACCAACGACTCGCCCACCGCCATCACCCGCCTGCTGGAACTGGGCGTGCCCTACTACCTGATCCGCGCCACCGTACTGGGCGTCATGGCCCAGCGCCTGGTGCGCACCCTGTGCCCGCACTGCAAGGCACCGATGGAGCTGCACGAGGAGGACTGGCAGGAAGTCACCCGCCCGTGGAACGCCCCGCTGCCCACCGGCGCGCACCAGGCCGTCGGCTGCCTGGAGTGCCGCGACACCGGCTACCGCGGGCGCGCCGGCGTGTACGAGATCATGCTGCTGAGCGAATCGTTGAAGGAGCTGATCACCGCCGACACCGACCTCATTCCGCTGCGCCGCCAGGCCTTCAAGGAAGGCATGCGCAGCCTGCGCCTTTCCGGCGCGCAGAAGGTCGCAGCGGGCCTGACGACCATCGAGGAAGTCATGCGGGTCACTCCGCAAAGCGAGCAGAAGTAAGCCGCCCGTCAGGCACACCAGGAAATATCCGGCGCAGACTGCTGCACTTTCCTGCATGCCAGTCTGGCCGGGCAGTTACACTCGAGCCTCACTCGATCCACGCCAGACCTTTCATCCAGCAGACAAGGAGTCCTTTGCATGGAAATCGGCAGTGTCGCCCTGCTCTTCGTCATCCTCGCCATCGTCATCGTCCTGATGGGGTTCAAAGTCGTGCCCCAGGGCTACGAATGGACCATCGAGCGCTTCGGCCGCTACACCGTCACCCTCAAGCCGGGCCTGAGCCTCATCATTCCGGTGGTGGACCGCGTCGGCCAGAAGATCAACATGATGGAGCGCGTGCTCGACGTACCGCCGCAGGAAGCCATCAGCGCCGACAACGCCATCGTGCAGATCGACGCCGTGTGCTTCTTCCAGGTGGTCGACGCGGCGCAGGCGGCCTATGAAGTGAGCGGGCTGGAAAACGCCGTGCGCAACCTGGTCATGACCAACATCCGCACCGTGCTCGGCTCCATGGAGCTGGACCACATGCTCAGCCAGCGCGACGCGATCAACGAACGCCTGCTGCGCACCGTCGACGAGGCCACCGCGCCCTGGGGCCTGAAGGTCACCCGCATCGAGATCAAGGACATCAGCCCGCCGGCCGACCTGGTGGAAGCCATGGCCAGCCAGATGAAGGCCGAGCGCCTCAAGCGCGCGCAGATTCTCGAAGCCGAAGGCCGCCGCGCTGCGGAAATCCTCACCGCCGAAGGCAAGAAGCAGGCACAGATTCTTGAAGCCGAGGGCCTGCGCCAATCGGCCTTCCTCGAATCCGAAGCCCGCGAACGCCAGGCCGAGGCTGAAGCCAAGGCGACCCAGGTGGTCTCCGAGGCCATCGCCAGCGGCAACGTGCAGGCGATCAACTACTTCGTCGCCCAGAAGTACGTCGACGCCCTCGGCCAGCTGGCCAGCTCCAACAACAGCAAGATCGTGCTGATGCCGCTGGAGGCCAGCCAGGTGATCGGCGCGGTGGGCGGCATCGGCGAAATCGTCAAGGCCACCTTCGGCGAAAGCAAAGGGCGCAGCTGATGGCCGCCTTTCTCCAGAACCTCGGTTTCTGGGACTGGCTGGGCCTGGGCATCGTCCTGCTGATCCTGGAAATCTTCGGCGCCGGCGGCTACCTGCTGTGGATCGGTATCGCCGCCGCACTGACTGGCGTGCTGTCGTTCCTGCTGCCGGGGCTGGACTGGGTCTGGCAATGCCTGGCCTTCGGCGTGCTGGCGATCCTCACCGCGTTGTACTGGTGGAATCACCAGCGCCTGAACAGGCGCGCCGCGCAACCTTCCAGCCTCAACCGTCGCGGCAGCGAGCTGGTGGGCCGCCAGTTCGCCCTGCATGACGCCATCGTCGGCGGTCGCGGAAAGATTCGCGTCGGCGACAGCGTGTGGCTGGTCAGCGGCCCGGACCTGCCGGCGGGCGCGCCAGTGCGCGTGACCGGACAGGAGGGCGTGCTGCTTCTCGTCGAGCCCGTCTGAGCACCGCCCCACCGGCCCACGCGCCCTTCCGTAGGGCGTACAGCCGCTAGCGGCTGTACGCCGATCCAACGATCATCATCGAAGTTGTGGGGCCAACCTCGGAATGTCCTGAAACCAAGGCCAAACGGCGGATAACGTCGAACGTTATCCGCCCTACGCGCTGGCCGCCCCGCCCCCCGGCTTTAACTGTAGGAGCGAGCTTGCTCGCGAACCCAATCCCCGCCGCGGGACCTGTTCGCGAGCAAGCTCGCTCCTACAAAAACCATGAAAAAGCCCGCCAATTGGCGGGCTTTTTTATTCAGGCGATGCTCAGCTCGCCGCTGGCTGCGCCGGGGCGCGGCGATAGGCCCAGACCATCAGCGCAATCCCGCCCAGCACCATCGGTACGCACAGCACCTGCCCCATGGTCAGCCAGCCCCACGCCAGGTAGCCCAGCTGGGCATCCGGCACACGGACGAACTCGACGATGAAGCGGAAGATGCCGTAGCACAGCACGAACAGGCCGGACACCGAGGCGGTCGGCCGCGGCTTGCGGGTGAACAGCCAGAGCACGACGAACAGCGCCACGCCTTCCAGCGCGAACTGGTACAGCTGCGACGGGTGGCGCGGCTCCGGGCCGCCGGTGGGGAAGATCATCGCCCAGGGCACATCGGTCACCTTGCCCCACAGTTCGCCGTTGATGAAGTTGCCGATGCGCCCGGCGCCCAGGCCGATCGGCACCAGCGGCGCGATCAGGTCCATCAGCTGGAAGAAGCTCTTGTTGTTGCGCTTGCCGAACCACCAGGTGGCCAGCATCACGCCAATCAGCCCGCCGTGGAACGACATGCCGCCCTTCCAGACCTCGAAGATCAGCGTCGGATTGGCGATGTATTCGTCCAGGTTGTAGAACAGCACGTAGCCCAGGCGACCGCCCAGCACCACGCCGCACGCCACCCAGAAGACCAGGTCGGAGAGTTTCTCCTTGGTCCAGGTCGGATCGAAATCCTTCAGCTTGCGCGACGCCAGCAGCCAGGCGCCGCCGATACCGATCAGGTACATCAGGCCGTACCAGTGGATTTTCAGCGGCCCGAGCGACAAGGCAACCGGGTCGATCTGTGGATAAGGCAACATCCGCTTCTCCTAGCAGGAACTCAGATCAGAAAACTCAAGCCCACGCTGAACAACAGCAGGGCAAACAAACGCTTCAGGACCTTGGCCGGCAGCCGATGCGCCAGACGTGCCCCGATGCGGGCAAAGAACATGCTGGTAACGGCAATGCCCACCAGCGCCGGGAGGTAGACGAAGCCCAGGCTCATCTCCGGCAGCTTTTCGTTGTGCCAGCCGACGACGATGAAGGATATCGCGCCGGCGATGGCGATCGGCAGGCCGCACGCCGAGGAAGTCGCAACTGCCTGTTGCATGGAGACGCCACGCCAGGACAGCAAAGGCACGGTCAGCGAGCCGCCGCCGATACCAAAGATTGCCGATGCCCAGCCCACCACGCCTCCGGCCACGCCCAGGCCGAAGCGCCCGGGCAGTCCCCGCTCGCCCTTTGGCTGCAGACCCAGCGCCATCTGGATCGAAACCAGAATGGCGAAGGTGCCGATGATCTTCTGCAGCACCGGGCCCTGGATCTTCGACGCGGTGACCGCGCCCAGCGCGCTGCCGACCAGGATCCCAACGGTCATCCAGGCGAATACCGGCCAGAGTACGGCGCCGCGGCGGTGGTGTTCGAGGATCGAATTGATCGAGGTGAAGATGATGGTTGCCAGCGACGTGCCGACCGCCATCTGGGTCAGCACCTCGGGTGAGAAGCCATGGGCGGTGAAACTGAATACCAGGGCCGGGACGATGATCAACCCGCCGCCGACGCCGAACAGGCCGGCGAGCACGCCAGCGCAGGCGCCAAGCACCAGGTAGAGCACGAACTCCATGGGCAACCTCGGGCAACAAAGCGGGCATGGTAGCCGAAGGCTCCCGGGCGCTCCAGCCACTCCGGGACATCGGCGGATGTTGATAGACTGCCGGCACACCACGGAGTTCGACCCATGTGCCTGATCGTCTTCGCCTGGCGTCCCGAACACGCCACGCCCCTGATCGTCGCGGCCAACCGCGATGAGTTCTACGCCCGCCCGACTCTGCCGCTGGCAGCCTGGGAGGATTATCCCGGCCTCTACGCCGGCCGCGACCTGGAGGCCGGCGGCACCTGGCTGGGGGTGGCGCCGGACGGACGCTTCGCCGCGCTGACCAACGTGCGCGACCCTGGCCAGCAGGCAGGCCCGCGCTCCCGTGGCGAACTGGTGGCAGCCTTCCTGCAGGGCCGGCAATCGCCGCTGGAGTACCTGCAGCAGGTGGCCCGCCGCACCTCGGACTACAGCGGCTTCAATCTGCTGGTGGGCGATCGCACGCAGCTCTGCTACTTCAATCCCCGCGTCGGCCCGCCGGTGGCGGTGGCGCCGGGCGTGCACGGTCTGTCCAACGCCGCGCTGGACACACCCTGGCCAAAACTGCTTGCCGCCCGCAACGGCCTGGTGACAGCGTTGGAGAAACCAGACACCCGCTCCTTGGTTGCGCTGCTGGCGGATAATCGTCAGCCCAGCGAAGCGGAGCTGCCAGACACCGGCGTCGGCCTGGCGACGGAGCGCCTGCTTTCCAGCATATTCATCGCCAGCCCGACCTACGGCACCCGCGCCAGCACCGCGCTGATCGTCCACGCCGATGGTCGCCGCGAGTTCCTGGAGCACAGCTTCGGCCCCAGCGGAGCGCGTCTGGGCGAGGTTTCCCTGATCGTCTAGCAGACAACGATGCAGTCGCGCTGGCCCTTGGCGCGGTAGAGCCCGTCGTCGAGGCGACGCAACAGCGCCATCAGATCCTCGCCGGGCTGCATCGCGGTAACCGAGAAGCTGGCGGTGAGTTGCGTGGGTAGCGAGATATCTGCCCGGCGCAGGCTCAGGCGCAGGCGCTCGGCCAGTTCCCGCGCCGCTTCGCAGGTGGTTTCCGGCAGCAGCACGATGAATTCCTCGCCGCCCCAGCGGGCAAAGCAGTCCTCTTCACGCAGGCGCCGCCGCACCACTTCGGCGACCGCCACCAGCACGCGGTCGCCAGCCTGGTGGCCGAGGCTGTCGTTGATGCGCTTGAAGTGATCGAGGTCGAACATCATCAGCGCACAGCCGTGGTGGTGCCGTTGCAAGCGCTGCCACTCGGCATGCAGTTGCTGTTCGAAGCGTCGCCGGTTGGCGATCTGGGTCAACGGGTCGATCTCTGACAGGCGCAGGGCGACGGCCGCCTGTTCCGCCAACGCCTGGTTGGCTTGGCGCAACGCTTCGGTGCGGGTGTGTACCAGCAGCTCCAGGCTCAGGTTGAGCTGGTGCAGTTCGTGGTTCTTCTCCTGCAGCGCCAGCTCCGCCAGCTTGCGTTCGTGGATGTTGCGGTGTGCACCGATCATCCGCGTGGGCTTGCCGCTCCCGTCGAACTCGAAGAAACGCCCATGATCGCTGACCCACAGGTAGCTGCCGTCCAGGCAGCGGCAGCGATACTCCTCGCGGTAGACGCCGCTGCGACCCTGCACGTAGGCATCGAAGGCGAACATGACCCGGCCGAAATCTTCGGGGTGGATGATCTCGTGCCAGGTGGCAACGTTTTCCGGAAGGCTGTCGGGGTCGTAGCCGAGCATGGCGTACCAGCTCGGGCTGCGGGTGACATGGTTGGTGCGGATGTCCCAGTCCCAGATGCCGTCGCTGACGATACTCAGGGCATAGCGCAGGGTGCGGGCGCTGCTATCGCCCTCCGTGCAAGGGGTGACGTCGAGCTCTTCCATAAGCTTCGTCCTGGCCGGTGTTCCGGCCGTGTCGTCTTCGATCCTCCCGGAAATGCACGGCTCCGGGAGGCGGCTTTGGTCGGCGTCAGGCCTGGATGGTGGCCGCCGGGTTGATCACGCGGCCCAGGCCCAGGTTGCGCAGGGCTAGGTGCAGCGAGCTGTGGATAACCTGCGGATTGTCGAAGGTCATCAGTTGGCCGAGCAGTTCGCGGGCCCTGGACAGGGTCATCTGGCGCAGCAGCCATTTCACCTTGGGCAGGTTGGTGGCGTTCATCGACAGGGAATCGAAGCCCATGGCCATCAGCAGCACGGCGGCCGCCGGGTCGCCGGCCATTTCGCCGCAGATGCTCACCGGCTTGCCTTCGGCGTGGGAGTCGTCGACCACCTTCTTCAGCGCCTGCAGCACGGCCGGGTGCAGGTAGTCGTAGAGGTCGGCGACGCGCGGGTTGTTGCGGTCCACCGCCAGCAGGTACTGGGTCAGGTCGTTGGAGCCGACCGAGAGGAAGTCCACCTGGCGCGCCAGCTCGCGGGTCTGGTACACGGCCGCGGGGATCTCCACCATCATGCCGATCGGTGGCATGGGGATGTCGACGCCTTCGTCGCGCACTTCGCCCCAGGCGCGGTGGATCAGGTGCAGCGCCTCTTCCAGCTCGTGGGTGCCGGAGATCATCGGCAGCAGGATGCGCAGGTTGTCCAGGCCTTCACTGGCCTTGAGCATGGCGCGGGTCTGCACCAGGAAGATTTCCGGGTGGTCGAGCGTGACGCGGATGCCGCGCCAGCCGAGGAAGGGGTTGTCTTCCTTGATCGGGAAGTAGGACAGCGCCTTGTCGCCGCCGATGTCCAGGGTACGCATGGTCACCGGCAGCGGATGGAAGGCGGAGAGCTGCTCGCGGTAGATGGCGAGCTGTTCCTTCTCGCTGGGGAAGCGGTCGTTGATCATGAACGGCACTTCGGTGCGGTACAGGCCAACGCCCTCCGCGCCGCGCTCCTGGGCACGCGCCACGTCCGCCAGCAGGCCGGTGTTGACCCACAGCGGCATGCGATGGCCGTCCAGCGTCTCGCAGGGCAGTTCGCGCAGCGCGGCGAGGCCCTTGCTCAGCTCTTTCTCTTCGGCGACCACTTCGCCGTACTGCTTGACCAGCTGCGGCGACGGGTTGGTGTAGATCTCGCCGTGGTAGCCGTCGACGATCAGGTCGATGCCGTCGACCTTGGAGTACGGCAGATCGACCGCGCCCATGACGGTCGGGATACCCATGGCACGCGCCAGAATGGCCACGTGGGAGTTGCCCGAACCGAGTACCGAGATCAGGCCCACCAGCTTGCCCTCCGGCACTTCGCCGAGCATCGCCGGCGACAGTTCCTCGCTGACGATGATGGTCTGGTCGGGGTAGGTCAGCGACTGCTTACGCTCCTCCTGGAGGTAGGCAAGAATGCGCCGGCCGATGTCCTTCACGTCCGATGCCCGCTCGCGCAGGTAGGCGTCGTCCATCAGTTCGAAGCGCTGCACATGCTCCATCACCACCTGGCGCAGGGCGCCCTGGGCCCACTGGCCGGTGCGGATGATGCGTTTGACTTCGAGGCCGATGGAGGCGTCGTCGAGCATCATCAGGTACACGTCGAACAGCGCACGCTCTTCCTTGCGCAGCTGGGTAGCCAGCTTGCTGGAGAGGTTGCGCATGTCTTCGCGGACCGACTCCAGCGCCTGCTTGAAGCGCTCGACCTCGGCCTCGACGTCGTCGATGGGTTTGTCCGGGACTACTTCGAGATCAGCCGGCGGCAGCACCACCACGGCCTTGCCCACGGCCACGCCGGGAGCGCCGGGGACGCCAACGAACTTGGCTTCGCTGATGCCCTTGCCCATCTTGCCCAGGCCGCGGATCGAGCCGGTGGCCTCGGCGTGGGCGATAACGCCGGCAAGCTGCGCGCTCATGGTGACGAGGAAGGCTTCCTCGCCCTCGTCGAACTGGCGCTTTTCCTTCTGCTGCACGACCAGAACGCCCATCACCCGGCGGTGGTGGATAATCGGCGCGCCGAGGAAGGAGGCGTAGCGTTCCTCGCCCGTCTCGGCGAAGTAGCGGTAACGGGGGTGTTCGGAGGCGTTCTCGAGGTTCAGCGGCTCCTCGCGGGTGCCGACCAGGCCGACCAGACCCTCGTTGGGCGCCATGCTGACCTTGCCAATGGAGCGCTTGTTCAGGCCCTCGGTGGCCATCAGCACGAAGCGGTTGCTCTCCGGGTCGAGCAGGTAGACCGAGCACACCTGGCTGCCCATGGCCTCCTTGACCCGCAGCACGATGATGCCCAGCGCCGCCTTGAGGTCCTTGGCGGAGTTCACTTCCTGGACGATCTTACGCAGCGTGTTGAGCATGGCGTGGGGGTCTAACTCCTTGAACTTCGTGCTAGTCGCGCGCCAGCAGGCGCGGTGCCAATTCCTTCAGAGCCCGGCGGTAGACCTCGCGTTTGAAGGTCACGACCTGGCCCAGCGGGTACCAGTAGCTCACCCATTTCCAGCCGTCGAATTCGGGCTTGCCGGTGACATCCATGCGCACCCGGCTTTCCTCGCCGGTCAGGCGCAGAAGGAACCACTTCTGTTTCTGCCCGATGCACAGCGGCTGGCTGTTGGTACGCACCAGGCGTTGCGGCAGGCGGTAACGCAGCCAGCCCCGGGTACAGGCGAGGATCTTGACGTCCTGCTCTTCCAGGCCGACTTCTTCGTTCAGTTCGCGGTACAGCGCTTCCTCAGGGGTTTCGCGGGCGTTGATGCCGCCCTGGGGAAATTGCCAGGCTTCCTGGTTGATGCGCCGTGCCCACAGAACCTGTCCGACATCGTTGCAAAGGATGATGCCGACATTGGGGCGAAAACCATCGGGATCGATCACGGCGGTACATCCTCGAAATCGCGTGTGCCCGCATTGTTCCATAAAGCTTGTGACAGCGGCAACGCGGGCTGCGGCGTCCTGTGCTGGGTGGGCAAAAGCCGTTACTCTAGGCGACTTTTCCGTATTGGCAACTGGCGGTAATCCATCGTGCGACTGGCTCTCTTCGATCTCGACAACACCCTCCTGGCCGGCGACAGCGACCACAGCTGGGGCGAATGGCTGTGCCAGAAGGGACTGGTGGACGCTGGCGAGTACCAGGCGCGCAACGATGCCTTCTATGCCGACTATGTCGCCGGCACCCTCGACGTGCTCGCCTACCAGGCCTTCACCCAGGCCATTCTCGGCCGCACCGACCTGGCGCAACTGGCCGCCTGGCACCGCCAGTTCATGGAAGAGGTCATCGAGCCCATCATCCTGGCCAAGGGCGAGGCCCTGCTGGCCGAGCACCGCGCCGCCGGCGACAAGCTGGTGATCATCACCGCCACCAACCGCTTCATCACCGCACCCATCGTCGAGCGCCTGGGCGTGGAAACCCTCATCGCCACCGAGTGCGAGATGCGGGATGGCCTCTATACCGGCCAGACCTGTGGCGTGCCCTGCTTCCAGGGCGGCAAGGTGACGCGCCTGAACCGCTGGCTGGAAGAAACCGGCCTGACGCTGGACGACGCCTACTTCTACAGCGACTCGCGCAACGACCTGCCGCTGCTCGAGCAGGTCGCCAACCCGGTGGCCGTCGACCCCGACGACACCCTGCGCGCCACCGCTATCGAACGCGGCTGGCCGGTAATCAGCCTGCGCGACTGAGTCATCAGAAGCTCTTGTTGACCATCAGGTAGAAGATCGCCAGGAAGGCCAGGAACGCCGGCCACCCCAGAGCGAACCACCAGCGCATATAGAGGAAGGCTCGCGGCGGCAATGCGGTGCCTTCCCGGTACGCAGCCTCGGCCATGTTCCGCACGCGAATCTGCAGCCAGACCACCGGCAGCCAGCAGGCGCCCGCGAACACATAAAGCGCCAGACTCCACAGCAGCCAGCCCGAATCCAGCGGCCAGCCGGCCATGTGCGCCATGGCGATGCCGCTCAACGGCTGGAAGACCGCCGTGGTGGCGATGAACAGCCAGTCGGCGGTGACCAGGTGGCGGAAGGTGATGCGGATCGCTTCCAGGTTGCCGCTGCGCCAGGCGCGCCAGCTGTAGTAGGCCGAGCCCAGCCCGGTGCCGAACAGCAGCGTGGAAGACAGGATGTGCAGGGTCTTGAGCAGCAGGTAGAGGTTCACGCGGCGTCCTTGTCGGGTTCACTGGCCAGCAGACCGATATTGGCAATCAGGATCGCAAAGTTCTTTCCCACCGCCATGAACGGGTCGAACCAGTAATGCGGCAGTCGCCAACTGATCAGCAGCATGTACGCCAGCATCAGCGCGATCTGCCCGCACAAGGCCGGCCGGCGCCACCGGCGCAGCAGCAGGCCGATGCCCAGAATGCCATCGAACAGCGCACCGACGACGACTGCCAGAACAGCCGGCCAGCCGTCCACCCCGAACTCGCTCATGATTCGCAGCCCCCAGTCGAAACCGGGGCCCAGGCAGACGACAGCGGTCCCGATCCAGATGGCGGCGAGCACGCCCAACCAGACCGGCCGCAAGCCTTCGAACAGCGCGGCACGCGCATCAGGCCAGCCCAGCAGCCGAGACTCCAGCGGTGCCGCCCGATAGCCACAGGCACCAGCCAGCTCGTCGGCGCTGGCCAGGTTGTCCCGACGGGCAAGGCGCAGCAACTGCGGACTGAACATGCGCCACCCCAGCCTTGCGCCCAGGGCAGACAGTCCGCGTGCACACCACCAGGGCAGTCGTGGGGGCCGACGCGCACGCAGCCCCTGCGCGTTACGAAGCAGATTCAGCAACTCGCGCTGCGTCATGGCGCGCGGCCCCACCAACGGCAGGGCGAGGCTGCGCTCCGGCCAGCGGCGAGCAACGCGAGGACGGCGCCCACCAAATCCTGGACATGCAATGGCTGCAGACATGCCGCAGCATCAGGCAGCGGCACCCAGGGCAATCTCGACAACTGCGCCAACCAGCCACTGCTGGCTCCGCCAGGGCCGAGCACCAACGAAGGCCGCAGTACGACCGAACGGGTATGGGACAGAGCCGCCTGGTCGGCGACGGCCTTGCTCACCAGGAAGGGAATATCCGCATGCTCACCTGCGCCCAGTGCGGAAAGCTGCAGAATTCGCGCGCCATTGCGCGCGGCCAAGGCGAACAGCTGCTGTGGCCCACGGGCCTGCACCTTGTCTAGCTCATCAATGTCGTCACTGAGCACGCCAGTAGCATTGATCACCACATCAATCGGCGCCGGCCAGACAAAGGCGCCGGGGTCATCCGCCAGCGAGACAAGATCCAGCGCCAGCCACTGCACGCCCGGCAGTGCAGGGCCACGAGGAATCGCGCGGGCGCAGGCGAAGACCTGGTGCCCTTCGGCGAGCAGCGCGGGTAGCAGATGACGACCGAGGAACCCCCGGGCGCCTAACAGAAGAACATTCATGGGCGTACTTCGATCAACCGACGATCCGCCACCTTACGTGAACAGATCGAAGCGGACGCAGGAACCAGTGTGCAGAATCACACCGGTTTGCTGATCATCAGCACCAGGATGGCGACCACGCACAGCAGCGCCAGCGCGAAGAAGGCCAGGCCGAACTTCCACTGCCGTGCCGCACCGGCGGAGATCGGTTCGCCGCTGCTTTGCGCCACCAGCGCGAGGTCGCGGATGCGCCACAAGCGGGTGGTGAAGAGTAGCCAGAAGATCGTCGCGACGATCAGCAGGCAGGCACTGCCCAGCAGCCAGGTCTGCCCCAGCGGCCAGCCGATGGTCTGCACCATGCGATAGCCGGTAACCGGCAGGCTGGCGACGCTGCCGGCGACCAGCACCCAGCCGATCAGGCCGATGCGCTGCAGGGCCTTGGCGATCACCCCGGCGTCGCCACCGCGCCAGCTGCGCCAGCCGTACCAGGCCAGGCCGATGATGGCCAGGAACGGCAGCACCGCGGCGATGCCGTGGAAGATGCGGAAGGTCTGCAGGCTTTCCATTTCAATTCCCTGTGAAGAAGGCGGCGTTCCGACAAGCCTAGCAGCAGTCGCGCCGCCTCTGCCTGATCCTCAGCCGAGGAACAGGCGATAGGCCGGGTTGTCCGTCTCGTCCCAGTAGGGGTAGCCGATCTCTTCCAGCGCGGCCGCCACCAGGTGACGCTCGTCCTCCGGCACTTGCAGGCCGGCGACCACGCGACCGTCGGCGGCGCCATGGTTGCGGTAGTGGAACAGGGTGATGTTCCAGCGCCCGCCCAGGCGGTTGAGGAAGTTGAACAGCGCGCCGGGACGCTCGGGGAACTCGAAGCGGAACACCTGCTCGCCGGAGACGCGCGGCGAATGGCCGCCGACCATGTGGCGAATGTGCAGCTTGGCCAGTTCGTTGTCGGTCAGGTCGAGCACCGGGAAGCCCTGGTCCTGCAGTTGCTGCACCAGCGCCGCGCGCGGGTCGTTCTCCGGGTGCGTCTGCACGCCGACGAAGATGTGCGCTTCGCTGTCGGTGTTGTAGCGGTAGTTGAACTCGGTGATCTGGCGCTTGCCGATGGCCTCGCAGAACGCCTTGAAGCTGCCCGGACGCTCGGGGATGGTCACCGCGATGATCGCTTCGCGCTTCTCGCCCAGCTCCGCGCGCTCGGCCACGTGGCGCAAGCGGTCGAAGTTGATGTTGGCGCCCGAGTCGATGGCCACCAGGGTCTCGCCCTTCACGCCTTCACGCTCGACGTACCGCTTGATCCCGGCCACCGCCAGCGCGCCGGCCGGCTCGGTGATCGAACGGGTGTCGTCGTAGATGTCCTTGATCGCCGCGCAGATCTCGTCGGTGCTGACGGTGATTACTTCATCGACATGGTCCTTGCACAGCTCGAAGTTGTGCTTGCCGATCTGTGCCACGGCCACGCCGTCGGCGAACAGCCCGACCTGGCCGAGCACCACGCGCTCGCCGGCAGCCATGGCGGCCTGCAGGCAATTGGAGTCATCGGGCTCGACGCCGATGATCTTGATCTCCGGACGCAGGTATTTGACGTAGGCAGCGATGCCGGCGATCAGGCCGCCGCCGCCGACCGGCACGAAGATCGCGTCGATGCGGCCCGGATTCTGGCGAAGGATTTCCATCGCCACGGTGCCCTGGCCGGCGATCACGTCCGGATCGTCATAGGGGTGGATGTAGACGTAGCCCTTCTCTTCCACCAGCTTCAGCGAATGCGCCAGCGCATCGGGGAAGGCATCGCCGTGCAGCACGGCCTTGCCGCCACGGGCGCGCACGCCCTGGACCTTCAGCTCTGGCGTAGTGCGTGGCATCACGATGGTGGCCTTGATGCCCAGCTCGCGGGCGGCCAGCGCTACACCCTGGGCGTGGTTGCCGGCAGAGGCGGTGACGACGCCACGGGCGAGTTCTTCCGGGCTCAGCTGCGCCAGCTTGTTGTAGGCGCCGCGAATCTTGAAGGAGAACACCGGCTGCAGGTCTTCGCGTTTCAGCAGAATCTGGTTGCCCAGGCGCTCGGAGAGCTGGCGGGCGGGCTGCAGGGGCGTTTCCACGGCAACGTCGTAGACACGCGAGGTGAGGATCTTCTTGACGTAGTGTTCGAGCATCGGAAGGGCTATATCGGCGGCTTTTCGAGGAACCGCGAGTCTACTCCAGCGGGCGCAGCGCGGGCCACCGAACAATCCGCGCGCAGATGACCGTAACAGTTGCCCGGCGGCGCAACACCGGCGCGCCATCGACCGCTATAATCCGCCCTTTCGATTATTCCCCGGCGCTTTCGCGCCCAGCCAGGTAAGAAGACCCTTCGCCATGAACCAGGATCAGCTCAAGCAGGCAGTGGCCCAGGCCGCCGTCGACCACATCCTTCCGCACCTCGACAGCAAGAGCATCGTCGGCGTGGGCACCGGCTCCACCGCCAACTTCTTCATCGACCTGCTGGCCAAGCACAAGGCCGAGTTCGACGGCGCCGTGGCCAGCTCCGAAGCCACTGCCCAGCGCCTGAAGGGCCATGGCATCCCGGTCTACGACCTGAACACCGTCAGCGAACTGGAGTTCTATGTGGACGGCGCCGACGAGACCAACGAGCGCCTGGAACTGATCAAGGGCGGCGGCGCCGCGCTGACCCGCGAGAAGATTGTCGCGGCCGTGGCCAAGCAGTTCATCTGCATCGCCGACGCCAGCAAACTGGTGCCGATCCTCGGCGGCTTCCCGCTGCCGGTGGAAGTCATCCCCATGGCCCGCAGCCACGTGGCCCGCCAACTGGTGAAGCTGGGCGGCGACCCGGTGTACCGCGAGGGTGTGCTGACCGATAACGGCAACATCATCCTCGATGTGCACAACCTGCGCATCGACAGCCCGGTGCAGCTGGAAGAAGCGATCAACAACATCGTCGGCGTGGTCACCAACGGCCTGTTCGCCGCGCGCCCGGCCGACCTGTTGCTGCTCGGCACCGCCGAAGGGGTGAAGACCCTCAAGGTCTGACGCGCCAGGCGCCATCCGCCGGATGGCGCCTTCCAGAGCGCCCACTGCCGTCTACGCTGGGATGACCTTAATCCCAAAGGGAGATGCAGCATGGCCGCCAAGTACCATCTGAAAAAGGCCAGTGATGGCCAGTTCCACTTCAATCTGCACGCCAGCAACGGCGAAATCGTCCTGACCAGCGAGCTGTACAAGGCCAAGACCTCGGCCGTAGACGGCATCGAATCGGTGCGCAAGAACTCGCAGCGCGAAGGGGCCTTCGAGATCAAGGTCGCCGCCAACGGCAAGCATTACTTCGTACTCAAGGCCACCAACGGCCAGGTCGTCGGACAGAGCCAGATGTACGCCAGCAAGGCTACCGCCGAGGCCGGCGTGGCGGCGGTCAAACGCTACGCGTCAGACGCGCCGATCAGCGACGACACCTGACAGCGCACCGTTTCGGTGAGCGCCTCGGCGCACCCGCTTCGCACGGCCGGCTCTATCGCCGGCCGTGTATCACTACTGTTACAGTGGCGCGACACCCTCGGTCACTGACGCGTCAAATTCCGCCCATCTCCGGCGAACCGGCCTGCATCCTGCTTTCCTCCGGCGCACGCATCGAAGACCGATGCGATTCCAATCGACACAGAGGAAAGTGCCGTGTTCAAACCTATAGCTGTTGCGGTCAGCCTGGGCTGCGCTGCGTTGGCAACCGACGCCAACGCCTACGAATACGGGGAGTATGCCGGGGACACCCTCGACACCCTGATCAACGAGTACCCGGGCCGTTACCGTGGCACCGCCAGCTTCGCCGGCGCCACCGCACTGATGCAGTCGCGCCTGGGCTTCGGTTACCAGACGCAGGTCCAGGACTTCACCTGGGCCGGCAACCGCAGCTCGCAGAACGTCATCGCCAGTGCCCCGGGCAGCAGCGGCCAATACGTGGTACTGGGTGCTCACTACGATACCTACTACGGCCGGCCGACCCTGCAAGGCCTGGACGACAACGGCTCGGGCGCCGCCGTGCTGACCGAGATCGCCCGCAACCTGGGCGGCATCACGCTGGAAAACGGCCTGGAAGTGGTCGGCTTCGGCGCCGAGGAAGAGGGCCTGCGCGGCTCCCGCGCCTATGTCGCCTCGCTCAGCGACGAGCAGCGCAGCAACCTGCTGGGCATGATCAATCTCGACAGCCTGATCACCGGCGACAAGATGTACGCCCACGCCGGTTTCAACAGCGTCGACAACCCCGCACTGGGCGCCTACCGCGACCAGCTCCTGCGCATCGCCCAGGAACTGAAGATCCCGCTGTTCACCAACCCCGGCCTGAACGAGGAATACCCCGCCGGCACCGGTTGCTGCAGTGACGGCGAAAGCTTCGAGGGCTTGAACGTCCCGGTGCTGTTCATCGAAGCCACCAACTGGGAACTGGGCGATCTGGACGGCTACGAGCAGACCGACAATCCCGCCATTCCTGGCGGCGCCACCTGGCACAACCCAACGCTGGACAATGAACAGGTACTCACCGGGGCCTTCGGCCAGGAGCGCATCGACCAGCGCCTGCGCGACTTCTCGCGCCTGCTCACCCGCCTGGTGCTGGAGCTCACCAACGCCGACCTGCTCGCCTCCACCGCCTCCGGCGGCGCCATGGCGCGGCAAATGGAAGACCAACTGCAGCGCCAGCACCTGGCCCTGACCCGCCTGCATGACCGCCGCTGGCTGACGCTGCTGGGCAGCTCGCGCCCGGTCGGCAGCTTCGACGGCGCGGTGGGCGTGGAGGGCGAGACCAGCCCCGAGAGCGGCTTCGACATGCCCGGCGACCCGCGCTCGCATCGCGCCGGCGTGAACCTGCTGGGCGACTACCGCGCCAGCGAGGCCCTGACCGTCGGCGGTAGCCTGAGCTTCCAGCGTAGCCGCGACAATATGGACCATAGCGCCCGCCTGGAGGCCGAAACCTGGCAGTTGGGCCTCTACGGCCTGCTCAACGACGGTGGCCCGGCCTGGCTGGGCGGCGAACTGAGCGCCGGCTATGCCGACTTCGACAGCAAGCGCTCGGTTTACCTGAAGGCGAAGAACGGCCCGGTACTGCTCGACCAGCGCATCGACGGCGACACCAACGCCTGGTTCTGGGGTGCACGAGTCGACGGCGGTTACGACTTCGACATCGCCGGCATCAAGACCGGTCCGCAGGGCGGGCTCGACTATGTGCACTACAAGATCGACGACTTCAACGAAGACGACGACCTGCGCACTGCGCTGGGCTACGAGAAGCAGGACTATGACTCGGTCGAAGCCAGCCTTGGCTGGGGTCTGCGCGGCGAGTTGCCGTTGGGCAACCGCATGGCCGTGCAGCCCTACGCCAGCGTGCGCTGGGTGAAGGAACTGGCCGACGGCCGCCTGGACGATATCGCCCTGACCGCCCTGGGCGATGGCCGCACCCGCGTCGCCGACCTGGGCGACGTGGACAAGGACTTCGGCCGCGCCCAGCTCGGCGCCCTGCTGGCAGTCACCGAGCAGTTGGGCGTATTCGCCGAGGCCAACTCACGCTTCGCCCACAGCGAGGGCAGCCAGGCGTCCTACTCCCTCGGCGTGCAGTGGCAGTTCTGATCGCGGGAAAGCGAGGCGCCCTCAGTGCGCCTCGCGCTTCTTGAACACGTAGAAGAGATTGGGCTCGCTGACCAGGTACAGCGTGCCCTGGTCGTCCATGGCGATGCCCTCCGCCTGCGGCACGCTGCGCCGCAGGCCTTGCATGCCGCGCAGCAGCGACAGTGAGCTGATCGGTTCGCCGTCGGCGCTCAACTCCAGCACCAGCCGGGATTCGTCGGACAGCGCCAGCAGGTGCCCGCTGCGCTCGTCGTACTGCAGGCTGGAAAGATCGCGAACGAACAGGTTGCGGTTGTGCTGCAGGTCTTCCACCACGTGTACAGCGATGGGCTGCTCCGACTGCTCGTAGGGGAAGCCGCGCACCTCATAGATATGCACCGGATGCCGCTCCTTGGCGACGAACAGGCGCTTGCCCACCGAGTCGTAGGCCAGCCCCTCGAAGCCGCTGTTGCCGCCGCGCCCCAGGGCCAGGGCAAGCTGCTGGGCGTCTTCGGCGTTCAACTCCTTCGTGTCGTCGCGCAGTTCCACACGCAGCAGGCGCTGGTGGGTCTCGTCGGTAATCACATAGACGTTGCGGCTGATGTATTCGATGGCCTCGGTATCGCCGAAACCGTGCAGCGCGATCCTGCGCAGCAGCTTGCCCTCCAGCGACAGCTCCACCAGCTCGTTCTGCTTGTTGGTGACGGTGAAGAGGGTCTGCCGGTCCGGGTCGTAGGTCAGCGCCGAGACGTTGTCCTCCAGCCCCTCGATCGGCTGCGCCTCCAGCACCACGCGGTAGTCGGGCAGCCAGATGGACTGCTCCTGCCACTGCGCCGCGTGGCGCCACTCGTTGAACTTGAACCAGCCGCGCTCGTAGACCCGGAAGCTCTGGCCCAGCGCAAGCAGCAGGGCCAGGGCGATCAGCGCCAGCAGCAGGAACAGACGGCGGGGTTTGAGCAGACGGCGCATGGAGGACTCGGGGTGGGGATGGCGTGGCAGAGTGACAGCAGCGCCTGAAGCCAAACTTAAAGGCCACCAGCAACCGCGGGCAGGCTAGAGTCAGGTTAGCGCAAGACTGTCCCGTGATTCTTTTGCAAGTGACTGCAAGAGGCGTATCGATGGCCCAGCATCTGCTTCCCGAACAACGCCAGCAGGCAACCCTGCACACCGTGGTGCTGGCGACCGAAGTGCTGCACCACGCCGGCGTGCCGCGGCCGAAGCTGCTGGAGGGCAGTGGCATCGGGGAGGCGGACCTGCTCACCCCGGAAAAGCTGATCACCCACGCTCAGGAGCTGCGGGTCTTCGCCAATGCCCTGAACTGCCACCACGATCCGGCGCTGGGCCTCTACCTTGGCCTGCGCATGCATGTCTCGGCCTACGGCATCCTCGGCTATAGCATGCTCGCCAGCCGCACCCTGCGCGATGCGCTGCACCTGGCACTGTCATTCCCCGAACTGCTCGGCACCTACTTCCGCCTGGCGCTGACGCCGCAGGGCGACGAGGTTCACCTGACCGCCGACGGGTACCGCTACGCGCCGGAGCTGACGGTGTTCAACACCGAGTTGTGCCTGACGTCGCTGCTGACGGTGATCCGCGATCTGCTCGGCGAATCGGTGCGGCCGCGGCGAATGCTGCTGGCCTACCGACCACCGCTGCACGCCGAGACCTACACCGAGCGCCTGGGCTGCCCGGTGGATTTCGGTGCACCCACCAGCGCCCTGTGCTTCAGCCCGGCGCTGCTCGACCGGCCGCTGCCGCTGGCCGACCCGGTCAGCTGCCACAATGGTGTGCAGCAATGCCTGCGCATGAGCGCGATGCTCAGCAGCCGCGGCGACGTGATCGACCAGTTGCGCCAGCACCTGGCCAGCCACCTGCAGGACACCGCCAACCTGGACACCGTGGCCCGCCACCTGCACCGTTCCACCCGCACCCTGCGCCGTCACCTGCAGCAGCAGAACACCAGTTATCAACAGGTGCTCGACGAGGTGCGTTTCGACCGTGCGCGGCAGTTGCTCAAGGATACTGACCTGCCGATCTACCTGATCGCCGAGCAGTTGGGTTATAGCGAGACGGCCAGCTTCCGGCATGCCTTCCAGCGCTGGAGTGGGGCGAGTCCGAGCCTGTATCGGGGCTAGGTGCAGACCGGCACCCCTCTCCCTAACCCTCTCCCTGAAGGGAGAGGGGACTTTCCGGAGCAAGCGGAAAGTCCCGCGCTCGCCGGCTGACTCCATTACATCCGAAGAACTCCGCACGCCCCCCTCTCCCTTAAGGGAGAGGGGACTTTCCGCAGCAAGCAGAAAGTCCCGCGTTCGCCGGCTGATTCCATTACATCCGAAGAACTCCGCACGGCTCCCTCTCCCTTCAGGGAGAGGGGACTTTCCGCAGCAAGCGGAAAGTCCCACGCTCGCCGGCTGACTCCATTCCATCCGAAGAACTCCAGACGGCTCCCTCTCCCTTCAGGGAGAGGGGACTTTCCGCAGCAAGCGGAAAGCCCCACGCTCGCCGGCTGACTCCATTCCATCCGAAGAACTCCAGACGGCTCCCTCTCCCTTCAGGGAGAGGGCTGGGGAGAGGGCAAAGCCAGTCCACGCGCCGGAGCCGATCGGTTCGCGAGCAAGCTCGCTCCTACAAAAAGCCCGGCAGACGACACACCGCTGACGCCCGAAATCCAGCATTTCAGACGGCATTTTCAACTTGGCCTGATTTATCCCTTATTGGCCTGATCTATCGTTCTGCGCGTCCCGGCGCTTGGTCATTATCAATCCGCAGCTAGGTGAAACGGTCCTAGAAACCGTAAAACCTCAACAATAACAACTGCTTAACTGCATGGTACGAGCATGACCAGCGCGATCACCATCGAGCGGATATGCATGGAGTTCGGTACACCCGGACAAGGCCTCAAGGCCCTGGACGACGTGTCACTGGAAATCCGCGCCAACGAGTTCTTCACCCTCCTCGGCCCGTCGGGCTGCGGCAAGACCACCTTGCTGCGACTGATCGCCGGCTTCGAACAACCCTCCTCCGGCAGCATTCGCCTATACGGCGACGCGATGGAAGGCCTTCCGCCCTTCAAGCGCCCGGTCAATACCGTCTTCCAGAGCTATGCCCTGTTCCCCCACATGACCGTGGCGGAGAACATCGCCTTCGGCCTTGAGATGCAGGGCAAGCAGCGCCGCGACATCGATGCCACCGTGCAGAAGATGCTCGACCTGGTGCGCCTGCCCGACGTCGGCAAGCGCCGCGCCGACCAGCTTTCCGGCGGCCAGCAACAGCGCATCGCCCTGGCCCGCGCCCTGGCCAGCCGGCCCAAGGTACTGCTGCTCGACGAATCGCTTTCCGCGCTGGACCTCAAGCTGCGCAAGGAAATGCAGATCGAGCTCAAGCGCCTGCAGCACGAGACCGGCATCACCTTCATCTTTGTCACCCACGACCAGGAAGAAGCGCTGACCATGTCCGACCGCATCGCGGTGATGAGCCGTGGCAAGGTCATGCAGATCGGCACTCCCACCGAGATCTACGAGGCGCCGGTCAACCGCCTGGTGGCCGACTTCATCGGCGAGACCAATTTCCTCGAAGGCGAATCCAGCGGTGACAACGTGCGCCTGGCCGACGGCCAGTTGCTGCCGGCCGCCACCACTCTGCCCGGCAAGGTGACCCTGGCGATCCGCCCGGAGCGCACCGAGCTCGCGCAGGACGGCCAGCTCGAAGGCGTGGTCGAGAACATCGTCTACGTCGGCACCGACACCGTGTACCACCTCAACGTCGCCGGTCAGGGCGGCTTCCGGGTCCGTCAGCAGAACCGCGACGGCGCCCTTTCCACCCACGCGCCCGGCGCGCGGGTGCGGGTCCGCGTTCCCGCCACCGCCATCCGGGTGCTGGCCGAATGAGTACAACACTACGCGCACAAGCGGAACGCAAATCACTGTTCAATCGCCTGGCCCTGACCAGCCCGGCGATGATCATGCTGGTGGTGTTCCTGGTCCTGCCGCTGGGCATCATGTTCGCCGTGTCGATCCAGGCACCGGGGGACTACGGCGGCGTGAAGTGGGGCCAGCACACCATCGAGGCCTATATCAACTTCCTCTGGGAGCGCGACCTGGACGACAGCCTGGCGTTCAACGCCGACTACCTGGGCATCTTCCAGCGCTCGTTCTGGCTGTCGATCCTGACCACCCTGGGCTGCGTGCTGATCGGTTTTCCCACCGCGCTGTACCTGGCGCTGCAGGACGAACGCCGGCGCAACCTGCTGCTGTTCCTGGTCACGGTGCCGTTCTGGACCAACCTGCTGGTGCGGGTCTACGCCTGGATGCTGTTGCTGCGCAACGGCGGGCTGATCGACGAGGGGCTGCACGGGCTGGGTTTCTCTGACGCCTCCCTGGGCATCCTCTACACCGACAACGCGGTGATCATCGGCCTGCTCTACACCTACCTGCCGTTCATGGTCCTGCCCATCTACACCAGCCTGGAGAAGATGGACTGGCGCCTGGTGGAAGCGGCCTTCGACCTGGGCGCCAACCGCTGGAAGGCGCTGAAGCGGATCATCATCCCACTGGCCATGCCCGGCATCGTCGCCGGCTGCATCCTGGTGTTCATCCCGTCGCTGGGCAGCTACATCATTCCCGAGCTGCTCGGGGGCGGTAAGTCGCTGATGATCGGCAACCTGATCCAGCTGCAGTTCGGCACGGCGCACAACTGGCCGTTCGGCGCAGCGCTGTCCTTCGCCCTGCTGGCCTTCGTGCTGCTGGCGATGATGATCTACAGCATGCGGTTCAAACAGGGCGCGTCGGGAGGTCATCCATGAAGTCGGCCAACCCGCTCTGGCGCTTCACCGGGGTCCGGCCCGCCGCCTGGCTGTTCTTCGCTTTCCTCTACATCCCGATCTTCGTGCTGGTGGTGCTGAGCTTCAACAGCGGCCAATCGGCCACGCTATGGGAAAGCTTCAGCCTGAAGTGGTACTCGGTCGTTGCGGACGACCCGGAAATCCTTCGCGCGGCGAAGAACTCGCTGATCGTCGCCACCCTGGCCACCGTCGTCGCTACCACCCTGGCCACGCTCGCTGCACTGGGCATGCGCGGTCGCTCGTTCCGCGGGCAGACGCTGATGAGTGGTGTACTGGGCCTGCCGCTGCTGGTGCCGGAGATCGTCACCGCCGTGGCGACCCTGATGTTCTTTGCCTTCATCGGCCTGAAGCTGTCGCTGTTCACCATCCTGCTGGCGCACATCGTGTTCTGCATTCCCTTCGCCTACCTGCCGATCCGCGCCCGCCTCGAAGGCATGGACCCACGGCTGGCGGAAGCGGCGGCGGACCTCTATGCCTCGCCATGGAAGACCTTCTGGAAGGTGACCTTCCCCCTGCTGACGCCGGGGATCGTGTCGGGGGCGATGCTGGCGTTCATCATCTCGATGGACGACTTCGTCATCACCTACTTCGTCGCCGGCGCCGGGGCCACCACCCTGCCGGTGTACATCTTCAGCTCCATCCGAATGGGGATTTCCCCGAAGATCAACGCCATATCTTCAATAATACTGTTGATTTCCATCGCGTTCGTTGCGTTGTCGTACTACGTCGGCCAGCGTCGCCGCTGACCTCCTGCCGCCAAACAAAACAACATTGCAAGGAGCTTCACCGATGAAATTCCGCCGTACCCCCATCGCCCGCGCGCTCGTCGCCGCCAGCCTGCTGCTGGCCGGCAGCGCCCACGCCGACGGCACCCTGCACTTCGCCAACTGGTCCGACTACTTTCCGCCGGAGCTGCTGAAGAAGTTCGAGAAGGACACCGGCATACACGCCACCCTGGACTCCTACGACAGCAACGAAACCCTGCTGGCCAAACTCAAGGCCGGCGGCGGCGCCTACGACGTGGTCGTGCCGTCGGACAGCTTCATCGAGATCTTCGTCAAGGAAGGCCTGCTGCAGAAGCTCGACAAGTCGCAGCTGCCGAACCTGGCGAACCTGAAAGACAAGTTCAAGACCCTGACCTACGACCCGGGCCACGACTACTCCGTGCCCTACCTGTGGGGCACTACCGGCTACAGCTACGACAGCGCCAAGGTCCCTGGCGGCAAGCTGGATGAAAGCTGGAAGCCGTTCTTCGAGCCGCCGGCGGAGCTGAAAGGCAAGGTCGTCGCGCTCAATTCCATCGAAGAGCTCTACGCCCCGGCGTCCTATTACCTGGGCGTCGACGAGTGCACCGAGGACCCGAAAGAGGCGGCGAAGATCCAGGACCTGCTGCTCAAGCAGAAACCGATGCTGGCCATGTACAACAGCGACGGCACCATCGAGCGCATGGCCGCCGGCGAGGTCTCCATGCACCAGCAATGGAACGGCGCCTTCCACCGCGCCCACGCCCAGCGCGCCAGCCTGGTCTACGTCTATCCCAAGGAAGGCGTGCGCCTGTTCATCGACAACCTGACCATTCCCAAGGACGCCACCAACATCAAGGAGGCCCACGCCTTCCTGAACTGGATGATGCAGCCTGAGAACATCGCCCTGGCCTCCAACTTCGCCAAGTACAACAACGCGATCGAAGGCTCGGACAAGTTCATGGACAAGGAGCTGTTCGACGATCCGGCGATCAACACCCCGACAGACAAACTGGATCGCCTGAAGCCCTTCAAGCTCTGCTCGCCCAAGGCCCTGCAACTGCGCTCCAAGGTCTGGACCAAGCTGAAGAAGTGACCGGGAGGTCACCCGGCGCGGCGGTGCGCGCCGGGTGATCCTGACAGCCATTTTGGCCATTTCGATCCCTTTTTGACCCTTTGCAGGGTTCTGCCCGGTGACCTCGGTTGCTAGAGTCGGGCGGCTCGCGCAGGGAGCGGCTGGAAAGGCGGCCAGCCCTTGCACCATCGCAGATGGCGCAGGGATATCCCGAGGGAACGCGAGCGCGTTATCCACAAGAACAAATGCCCCGAGAACGCCCATGACCAGCTTTTGCGTCAACCTGCAGCACACACCCTCATTCCTCGCGCGTCGTCAGCGCTGCGGCTGAGCCGTAAGCCGACGACATCAGGACGGCCACCGAACGCCGCCCGCCCGCAAGCCATCATAAAAATCGCGAGGATTCCCCCATGGCCAGCCAACACAGCGCCAGCACTGCTCCGACTTCAAAGAGCGCTCCACAGAGCACCCAACAAGGCACCCCGGCCAGCGCCGACGCCCGCCTGAAACGCGTCCTGGGCCTGCCCGCCCTGGTCTTCTTCGGCCTGGTCTACATGGTCCCGCTGACCATGTTCACCACCTATGGCGTGGTCACCGAGATGACCGGCGGCCGTACCGCCAGCGCCTACCTGATCACCCTGCTGGCGATGCTGTTCACCGCAGCCTCCTACAGCTTCATGGTGCGCAAGTACCCGATTTCCGGCTCCGCGTACTCCTACACCAGCCTGAGCTTCGGCCCCGTGGTCGGCTTCCTGTCCGGCTGGTCGCTGCTGCTCGACTACCTGTTCCTGCCGATGATCAACTACCTGCTCATCGGCCTGTTCATGAACATCGCCTTCCCGGAAATCCCGGCCTGGATGTTCGTGGTCGCTTCCATCGCCCTGGTCACCGTGCTCAACGTCGTCGGCATCAGCCAGGTGGCCGGCATGAGCAACGTGATCGTCGGCGCGCAGCTGGTGTTCATCGCGGTGTTCGTGGTCATGTCGATCAAGACCCTGAGCGGTGGCGCGGCCATCGACTTCACCCTGCCCTTCGTTGGTGACGGTACCCAGCCCGGCTTCGCCCCGCTGATGGCCGGCGCCGCGGTTCTGTGCCTGTCGTTCCTGGGCTTCGACGCGGTCTCGACCATGGCCGAGGAAACCCGCGACGCCCGCCGCGACATTCCCCGCGCAATCATCATCACCACCGTCATCGCCGGCCTGATGTTCACCCTGCTGGCAATCATCAGCCAGCTGGTGTTCCCCGGCAGCGTGTTCCAGAACGCCGACTCGGCGGCCAACGAAGTGATGCTCAAGGCCGGCGGCCAGTTCCTCGGCAACTTCTTCACCTCCGCCTATATCGCCGGCTGCATCGGCTCGGCGCTGGCGTCCCAGGCCTCGGTATCGCGCATCATCTTCACCATGGGCCGTGACGGTATCCTGCCGCGCAGCCTGTTCGGCGTCCTGCACGCACGCTTCCAGACGCCGGTGGTAGCGATCCTGGTGGTCTCCGCGATCTCGCTGCTGGCCATCGTGCTGGACCTGACCACCCTCGCCTCGATGATCAGCTTCGGTGCGCTGGTGGCCTTCTCCGTGGTCAACCTGGCGGTGATCCGCACCTACCTGGGCGTGGAGCGCCGTCGCGGCGCGAAGAACGTCCTGCTGTATGGCGCGATTCCGTTCATCGGCCTGTGCCTGACCCTGTGGCTGTGGACCAGCCTCTCGCAGCTGACGCTGATCGTCGGCCTGAGCTGGTTCGCAGTCGGCTTTGCCTATCTGGCGGTGCATACCGGCGGCTTCCGTCGCAAGGCACCGAGTGTGAATTTCGAGGAAAACGCCTGACGGCCCAGCTACTCAGAACCCAACGGGCGCCCGGAGGCGCCCTCAGGAGCGCGTGATGTTGACGATCTATACCGACGACCATCGCTTGCACCACGGTCAGCATGAGCTGATCGGCGGCCAGTTCACCCCCTGCTTCGAAAAGCCCAGCCGCGCCGACATGGTGCTGGACCGGGCCAAGGCGGTGAAACTGGGCGAAATCCAGGCCCCGCGCGACTTCGGCCTGGACCCCATCCTGAGGGTGCACAGCGAAGGCTTCGTGCGGTTTCTGCAGCATGCCTGGCGTGACTGGCTGGCCACCGGCCGGACCCACGACATGCTGCCGATCTGCTGGCCGACCCGCCGCCTGCGGCAGAAGGAGCCGGACAGCATCGACGGGCGCCTGGGCTACTACAGCCTGGACGCCGGCGCGCCGATCACCGCCGGCACCTGGCAGGCGGTGCTCAGCTCGGTGAACGTGGCAATGACTGGCCAGGCCGAACTGGCCAAGGGCGCGCGCTCGGTGTTCTCGCTGTGCCGCCCGCCGGGTCACCATGCCTCGGCGGACTTCATGGGCGGTTACTGCTTCTTCAACAACGCGGCCATCGCCGCCCAGTCGATACTCGACCAGGGCGCCAACCGCGTGGCCATCCTCGACGTCGACTACCACCACGGCAACGGCACCCAGGACATCTTCTACGATCGCGCCGACGTGCTGTTCACCTCGATCCACGGCGACCCGCGCTTCGAGTACCCCTACTTCCTCGGCTACGCCGACGAAAAGGGCCAGGGTGTGGGCGAAGGTTTCAACTTCAACTACCCGCTGGCCTCGGGCAGCGACTGGTCGGTGTGGAGCCTGGCGCTGCAGGCGGCGATCCGGCAGATCTCGGCGTACAAGCCGGACGTGCTGATCGTGTCGCTGGGCGTGGATACCTACAAGGAAGACCCGATCTCCCAGTTCAAACTGGACAGCCCGGACTACCTGCGCATGGGCGAGGCCATCGGCAAGCTCGGCCTGCCGACCTTGTTCGTCATGGAAGGCGGTTATGCAGTGGAAGAGATCGGCATCAACGCGATCAACGTGCTGCAGGGCTTCGAAAGCATCGGCTAAGAGCTGTTTTGTAGGAGCGAGCTTGCTCGCGAAAATCCGACCGGGCACGCCGGGAAAATCGGCGAAACGCCAGGGTTCGCGAGCAAGCTCGCTCCTACAGTAGAGCCAAAAAAAGCCGCGCCGGGGATGGGAATTCCCGGCGCGGCTTTTTTATCGAGCGCGGATTACTGGAGGATTTCCACGCGGTCCACGTCGATGTCGGTGGGCTTCTGCTTGTGGTGATCGACTTCACCGGTCAGGCGCACCTTGGTGTTTTCGGAGACCGAAGTACCCGCCGGCCAATCGTCGTGGTCGATCTCGACCTGGATGCTGCCGGTGGCGTCCTTGAACTCGTAGTGCTCGCTGCTGATGCGCTTGGTGATGGTGCCTTCGAGCACGACCTTGGTGTCATCGGCGGCGGCCTGGGCCTGCTTCACCGTGGCGATCTGGCCGGCAGCGGCTGCAGCGGGCTGGGCATCGCTGCCCGGGCCGGTGTAGCCGCCCGCGGCGAAGGTAACGGTGGAGAACAGGCCAACGGCGGCGATCAGGGGGAGATGACGGAGTTTCATGGAAGTGCCTCCTTGGGCGTTTTCGATGGGCTCAGCTTAGTGTCCATGGCTGAAACCAGCCTGAATCAGGACTTAATCCAAGCTTAAGACCACAAAACCGCCGCTTACTCCGATCTGAATCAATCCTGCGCCGCCTGCGCCTCACGTTTGAACACGTAGAACAGGTCTGGCTCGCTGACCATGTAGATGGTGCCCTGCTCGTCGATGGCGACTCCTTCGGCGCGCGGGATTTTCTCGTGCAGGCCGTTCAGCCCGCCCAGCAGGCTGATGAAGCTCACCGGCTCGCCTTTCTCGTCCAGCTCCAGCAGCAGGTGCGACTCCGCCGACAGCACCAGGGTGTGGCCGGTGCGCGGGTCGATGCTCAGCGCCGACACGTTGCGCATCATCAACTGCTCGCTGGGCAGCGCCTGCAGCGCACCACTCAGGCTGGCACTGCCATCACTGGCAAGGCTGAACAGTGTCATCGGGTCGCGCTCCTGGCCGAGCAGCAAGCGGTGCTGGCGTGGGTCCCAGGCGATACCTTCGATGCCCTTGTTCTTCTTGCCGCGCTGGCCCAGGTCGAAGCTGGAGAGCTTCTCGGTGCTCAGCTCACGGGTCTGCGGGTCGACATGGAAGATGGTCAGGGAGTTCTGGCGCTCGTCGGTCACCGCGACATTGCCGTTCTCCAGCACCGCGACGCCTTCGGGGTTGGCCATGCCCAGCAGCGGGATTACCCGCAGCACGTCACCGCTGAGCGACAGTTCTGCCAGCAGCGGTTTCTTGCCGGTGACGGTGAAGAGCGTGCGGGTCACCGGGTTATAGGCAAGGTCCGACGTCTCCTGTCCTTCGATGCCACCCTTGAGCGGCCTGGCCTGGATCACCGCCGTATAGCCCGGCAGCCAGATGCTCTCGGCGCGGGACTGCGCGCTGGTGTCCTGCTCGCGCAGCCACAGGCGCGCGCGGTCATCCCAGTGGAACAGCGAGGTCAGGACGCCAAGCACTATCAGCACGAGCAGCAGAGCCAGCAGTAGCCAGCGGGGACGAAGGACGGACATGGTCATGACGACTCTTGTTGATCAGCACGAAGGCGCCCCGCAACAAGCGAAGGCCGCACAAACGGCGGCCTTCGGCGGGACAACGGTGTTAAAGCACGCGGCTTTCGAATCGACTGGCGCCGGGAAGTTCCAGCACCACGTCGCTGCCGCTCTTGAGCGGGCCGACGCCGACCGGGGTGCCGGTGGAGACCACGTCACCCGGCTGCAGCGAGAAGTGCCCGCAGATGTGCTGGATCAGCGGCACGATGGGGTTGAGCATGTCGCGACTGTTGCCGTCCTGGCGGACTTCGCCGTCGATCACCAGGCGAATGCCGATGTCGGTCGGGTCCGGGAAATGGTCAGCGCTGACGAAGGGCGCCAGCACGAAGGCGCCGTCGAAGGACTTGGCCAGCTCCCACGGCAAGCCCTTTTCCTTCAGCTTGGCCTGTACGTCGCGCAGGGTCAGGTCCAGCGCCGGGGCATAGCCGGAAATGGCGTCCAGAACTTCCTCGGCACTCGGCTTGCGCGACAGCGGCTTGCCGATCAGCACGGCGATTTCCGCCTCGTAGTGCACCGAGCCACGATCTTCAGGGATGGCGAAGCCACCCGCCTGGGAAACTGTGCAGGAACCGGGCTTGATGAACAGCAGCGGCTCGGTCGGCACCGGGTTGTTCAGCTCCTTGGCGTGCTCCGCGTAGTTGCGGCCGACGCAGACCACCTTGCCCAGGGTGAAATGGATCGGGGTGCCATCGACGTACTGATGCTGGTAACTCATGACCGACTCCTGAACGCATGGAAGAGATGTTCCGCGCGGGGCTCGTGATCCCGCGCGGTTGCCCGCATCCTGCCGGCGCACGCGCCACTTCCCGTGGCGCTGACGTGCGAAGGGCCGGCCCCTCTATCCAAAGAGCCGGCCCTCTATATGCAGCGACTTATTCGGCGAAAATCTTGCCGGGATTCATGATCCCGTTCGGGTCGAACACTGCCTTGACCGCCTTCATGTAGCCGATTTCAGCCTCGGAGCGAGAGTAACCCAGGTAATCGCGCTTGGTCATGCCCACACCGTGCTCGGCCGAGATGGAGCCGTTGTACTTTTGTACCGTCTCGAACACCCACTTGTTGACGGTCGCGCACTTGGCGAAGAACTCGTCCTTGGTCAGGTTCTCGGGCTTGAGGATGTTCAGGTGCAGGTTGCCGTCGCCGATGTGGCCGAACCAGACCACTTCGAAGTCGGGGTAATTGGCCGCAACGATATCGTCGATGTCCTTGAGGAAGGCCGGGACCTTGCCGACGGTGACGGAGATGTCGTTCTTGTAGGGCGTCCAGTGGGAGATGGTCTCGGAGATGTACTCACGCAGCTTCCACAGGTTCTGCAGTTGCTGCTCGCTCTGACTCATCACGCCATCGAGGACCCAGCCCTGCTCTACACAATGTTCGAAAGTGGCCAGCGCCTCGTTGGCCACTTCCTCGGTGCTCGCCTCGAACTCCAGCAGGGCGTAGAACGGGCAGTCGGTCTCGAAGGCCGGCGGCACGTCGCCACGGGCCATGATCTTGGCCAGGGCCTTGTCGGAGAAGAATTCGAAGGCGGTCAGGTCCAGCTTGTTCTGGAAGGCGTGCAGCACCGGCATGATCGAATCGAAATCCGGAGTGCCGAGGACCATCGCGGTGAGGTTCTTCGGCGTGCGCTCCAGGCGCATGGTGGCCTCGACCACGAAGCCCAGGGTGCCTTCGGCGCCGATGAACAGCTGGCGCAGGTCATAGCCGGTGGCGTTCTTGATCAGGTCCTTGTTCAGCTCCAGCAGGTCGCCCTTGCCGGTGACGACCTTCATGCCAGCCACCCAGTTGCGGGTCATTCCGTAGCGAATGACCTTGATCCCGCCGGCATTGGTACCGATGTTGCCGCCAATCTGGCTGGAACCCGACGATGCGAAGTCCACCGGGTAGTACAGGCCATGCTCTTCGGCGAAGGTCTGCAGCTGCTTGGTGATCACGCCCGGCTGGCAGACCACGGTGCGGTCGAATTCGTTGAATTCCAGCACCTTGTTCATGTAGTCGAAGGCCACGACCAGCTCACCGTTGGCGGCGACGGCAGCGGCAGAGAGGCCGGTACGACCGCCCGAGGGGACCAGCGCGACCTTGTGCTCGTTTGCCCAGCAAACGATGGCCTGGACCTGCTCGGTGCTCTTGGGGAAGGCGATCGCCAGGGGTGCCGGGGCGAAATGCTTGGTCCAATCCTTGCCATAGGTGTCGAGGGAATCGGCGTCTGTCAGCAGCTTCCCGGCATCCAGCAGGGGCTTGAGCGATTCGATCAGGGCGTCGCGGGTCATTGGAGGAACTCTCAAATGGTTCATGGTCGTCCTGAGAACAGCTCAGGTCGCAACCGGGCAAGGAAAAGGGAGAACATGCTAGCATACGCACCCCACGCAGATCGCCACCTGGCGCCAAGCTTGGCACCGGCCGGTCCGGCCTGAGCTGTTCAATTTCTCGCCACATCCCGGGACTACAGGTTCAAAGCAGATGAGCAAGACTTCTCTCGACAAGAGCAAGATCAAATTCCTTCTCCTTGAAGGCGTGCACCAGAACGCCGTCGACACCCTCAAGGCGGCCGGCTACTCCAACATCGAGTACCTCAAGACCGCACTGTCCGGTGACGAGCTGAAGGAAAAGATTGCCGATGCCCACTTCATCGGTATCCGCTCCCGCACCCAACTGACCGAAGAAGTCTTCGACGCTGCCAAGAAGCTGATCGCCGTCGGCTGCTTCTGCATCGGCACCAACCAGGTCGACCTGAACGCAGCCCGCGAGCGCGGCATCGCCGTGTTCAACGCGCCCTACTCCAACACCCGTTCGGTTGCCGAACTGGTACTGGCCGAGGCCATCCTGCTGCTGCGCGGCATCCCGGAGAAGAACGCTTCCTGCCACCGCGGCGGCTGGATCAAGTCCGCAGCCAACTCCTTCGAGATCCGCGGCAAGAAGCTGGGCATCGTCGGCTACGGCTCGATCGGCACCCAGCTGTCGGTCCTGGCCGAGGCCCTGGGCATGCAGGTGTTCTTCTACGACACCGTGACCAAGCTGCCGCTGGGTAACGCCCAGCAGGTCGGCAACCTGCACGAGCTGCTCGGCATGTCCGACATCGTCTCGCTGCACGTACCGGAACTGCCGTCCACCCAGTGGATGATCGGTGAGAAGGAAATCCGCGCTATCAAGAAAGGCGGCATCCTGATCAACGCCGCCCGTGGCACCGTGGTCGAGCTGGACCACCTGGCCGCCGCGATCAAGGACGAGCACCTGATCGGCGCTGCCATCGACGTGTTCCCGGTCGAGCCCAAGTCCAACGACGACGAGTTCGAAACCCCGCTGCGTGGTCTGGACCGCGTGATCCTGACCCCGCACATCGGCGGCTCCACCGCCGAAGCCCAGGCCAACATCGGCCTGGAAGTAGCCGAGAAGCTGGTCAAGTACAGCGACAACGGCACCTCGGTTTCGTCCGTCAACTTCCCGGAAGTGGCCCTGCCGTCGCACCCGGGCAAGCACCGTCTGCTGCACATCCACGAGAACATTCCGGGCGTGATGAGCGAGATCAACAAGGTGTTCGCCGACAACGGCATCAACATCTCCGGCCAGTACCTGCAGACCAACGACAAGGTCGGCTACGTGGTAATCGACGTCGACGCCGAGTACTCGGACCTGGCGCTGGAGAAGCTGCAGCACGTGAACGGCACCATCCGCAGCCGCGTGCTGTTCTAAGCGCTGATTGCGGTAAAGAAAAAGGAGGCCTTCGGGCCTCCTTTTTTGTTTCCGCACCGGACGCAACGGCGAGAGGCGCCCCCCTGTAGGAGCGAGCTTGCTCGCGAACCGCATCGTTGCGGGATTGTTCGCGAGCAAGCTCGCTCCTACAAGAACGTCAGCCTTGCGGATTTACTTCACGTTGACGGTAATCTGCTGCGACTCCACCGGCGGGTCGAACGGTACGTGGTTCTTGTCGCCTACCAGCAGCTGCAGGGTGTGCTTGCCCGGAGGCAGGGTCACCTGGGTCTCGGTCTGGCCCTTGCCGAAGTGTTTGATCTGGTCGGTCATCGGCAGCGGCAGGTTCATCGCCGGCTGCTCCTTGAGGTCGATCAGCAGGTGATGGTGGCCGGTGGCCGGGGAATCCACGCCCGCCGGCGCAACACCCATACCCTTGAGGCCGAATTTGACGGTGAAGGTCTTGTCCACCGTGGCACCGTCGGCCGGCTCGATGAAGTACACCTTCGCGCCTTCCGGAGCCGGGGTACGCGGGATGTCGGCAGCAACGGCGGAAGTGCCGGCGAGCAGCGCGGCAAGGCCCAGGCAAGGCAGCAGGGTTCTCATGTTCTTCTCCTTCTACATGGAAATCGAAAGGCGAAGGAGCCGCTCAGGCCGGCCTCGCCTCACGCATGGAACGCACAAGCATAGGCGCCACGGCGCGAGGCTCAAGCAAAATAGTGCTTCTTCGAGTGACGGCGAGCGCTCTAGCCTCCGGCTTCCAGCCCGGCCAGACAGACGGCGGCGGCATCCAGCTCTTCCTCGCTGAACACCAGTACGCCCATGCGCTTGAGCGCAGCGGCGGTCACACCTTCGCCGGCAACCTTCTGGCCGCTGAAACTGCCGTCGTAGTTCTCGCGGTTGCCGCAGGAAGGGCTGCGCGCTTTGAGCACCGCCAGGCGGATGTCGTGGCGGCGCACCAACGCCATCGCCTCCTCGGCGCCGAGCAGGAAGGCATCGCTGACGTCCTCCCCCTCCACCGTCATCACCGGGCGCGCCCGTTCCAGCACGGCCAGACCCTGGCCGCCTGGGATTTCCGCCGGGGCGCGGGGTGTCGGCAGGCCGCCGGCGACTTCCGGACACAGCGCGACCACTCGCCCCTGGTCCAGCCAGCGCGACAGCAGGTCGAACGGCCCGTGCGCGCCGCCGTCGTAGCGGACGCGATGGCCAAGCAGGCAGCGGCTGACGAGAACCTTCTGCATGGGCGAATCACTCCCTTTTGGAAGGGGACAGACTAGCCGCTCGCCGTTTGCCGGTCACGCCGGGTAACGCAAGTTTCATCGGGGGGTGTGTCGCAACAGGTTTCCGCCCCGCCGAAAGTCGGGCGCCAGAGCGGCGCGCCGGTCGTCGGCACAGCGCTGAAACACAACCTTCGACGGGAACAGCCGTCC
Organism: Pseudomonas sp. PVC-3-1; assembly: GCF_057444315.1. NCBI lineage: Bacteria > Pseudomonadati > Pseudomonadota > Gammaproteobacteria > Pseudomonadales > Pseudomonadaceae > Pseudomonas > Pseudomonas sp. PVC-3-1. The sequence goes on along the minus strand of NZ_CM172023.1, from coordinate 1,355,772 downwards.
GGCACTGGCCGCAAGACCGGCCGCCAACCAGACTCGCGCATCGGCCAATCGCCATGGAGCCCTCGTCATGCCGCGTCTCTTGCTCTGCACCGCCACCTTCGCTGCACTGTCCCACCTGCCCTTTGCCTTCGCCGAGCTCCAGGCCCTGGATAACGAGCGCCTGGGCGCCGTCACCGGTCAGGATGGCATCAGCATCCGCGCCGACGTGCTGGCACGCATGGACAGCGTGGCGTGGAAGGATGATGGCGGCAGTGTCTCGCTGCGCAACGTGTTCATCGACAACGGCTGCGTGAGTGCCGGGGACTGCCCCGACGGACGCGGCGGCAGCCTGCCTTACGGGCCCGCGCAGCTGGGCCTGAGCCTGCCGATCTTCGGCATCGAGCAACCAACCCTGCAGGTAGACGTGGTGCAGGGCGCCGGCGGCCAGCAGCAACTGGCCCTGACCCTGCCCGACCTCACCACCATCAACCAGCAACTCAACGCCAGCGGATTGCCGTCGCAGACCATCCGCCTGCGCGTGGCCGGTGATCTCTACGTGGGCGGCGGAAAGCTGGGCAGCATCGAGGTGCGCGACATCCAGGACATCAGCGGCACCCTGAAGATCTGGGGCCACTGACGCCTTCGGGGTTCGGAGCGGGGCTTAGCCGCGGCGGCGGAACCAGCCGGTGAGCGACAGACGCTCGTGGCTGGCCGGCAACACCTCGTGGGGGAACTCGCCGGAGAGGAACACCACCAGCCGGCCAGCCAGCGGTGCCAGGTCCAGCGTCCGTTCGTCGGGGAGATACAGGCGCAATTCGCCGCCCTGCGTCACCGGCCAGTCGCGATTGAGGTAGAACACGGCGGAGAGGGTGCGGCGATCATCGTCGCGAAAACGGTCCAGGTGCTTCCGGTAGAACGCCCCTGGCGGATAGAGCGCGAAGTGCCCTTCGAAATCTTCCAGGCCCAGGTAAAGCGCGCGATTGATCTGTCGGCGCAGCTCGTCCAGCGCAGCCAGGTAGAGGTCGCAAGCCTCGGACTGGCCGGGCTCCAGCCACTGGATGCGGTCGCCGCGAATGCCTTCGCGCACGGCCTGCCCGTCCCCCCTTCCGATAGCCGCGGAGGCCAGCTTGCCGGCCGCGTCACGCGCACGGCACTCCGCCGCCAGTTGGGCGATCAGGGCATCGGGAAGGAAGGCGTCCTGCTGCGACCAGCCCTTCTCGGCGAGGTCGTCAACGATGCTTTGCAGGAGGGGAGAATCGACGTCGAAATGCATCGCGCATTGTAACGTCCAGCGCCAGTGTCTCGACAAGCAGGGCAAGCCTTGCCGACAATAGCCCCCGGCGAGCGAACCCTGCCGCCCAAAAGGAGTTGCAATGCGCGTACTGCTGGCCCTCACCCTTCTTGTACTGGGCATGCCTGCCCTGGCCGACAACTACCAGCGCCTGTACCAGGCCGCCGGCTGGCCGGAACAGCGAGCACACTTCAATGACGCCCTGCACGCTGCGCAAAAGCGCTACCAGGGCAACCTGCCGCCGGCGCTGTACCAGGCGCTGGTGGACAACAGCAACCAGCGCTTCGCCCCCGCCGACATCGACCAGCGCGCCTTGAACGGCCTGCGCCAGAACCTGCCGGACAGCGCGGCGGCGGTGAATTTCTTCGAATCCCCGCTGGGCCGCAAGGTCGCCGGTGCCGAAACCCTGGCCACCCGCAGCGACCAGTTGCAGAAATACGCCAACGGCCTGCCGCGCCAGCAGGCCAGTGACGCACGCAAGCAGATCGTCCATCGCCTGAGCCAGGTGCTGCCAGCCCGTGAAGCAGGCGCTGAAGTGAGCCTTGCCTTGGCCAGCGTGGCCGCCGACAGCCTCAGCCAGATGCTTCCCGGCCTGCTCGGTGGCGGCACCACCCAGGGCATGCTCGAAGGCCAGCGGCAGAAGCTGATGAGCCAGATCGGCGCCGACCTCGACAACACCCTGCTGTACGTCTATCGCGGCCTTAGCGATGCCGAGCTGGGCCAGTTCGCCGACTTCAGCGAGTCGCCGGCCGGACGCGATTATTACCGCGCCGCGCTGGCCGCCCTCAAGGCAGGGTTATCGGTTTCCTCCGGCGGGCAGTGATCGGAAAAGACCGACCCTGCTTGAAGACCACTCCGAGGAACACCCCTTCTAGAATGACGCCTGCTGTACAGAGGGTGGCGCCTGAGGAGCATGGCGCAGGGAGTGAAGGACACACCCTCGACTACAGTGGCTCCCTTCCCCGCATCATCCCCGCTAGGCCATCCGCTCACTGAGAAAATCGAAGTAACGCCGGCGCAGCGTCTCGCTCTCGTTCGCCAGGTGGTGTCGCGCCCCGGTCAGCAGCAGGCATTCGATCTTCTCGAACTTCTCCTCCAGCACCTTCAGGTTGTAGCGCCAGTCCACCGTCTCGTCGGCGTCGCCCTGCACCACCAGCAGGCTCTGCGCACCGTGGCCGGCCGCCTCGATGCGCGGAATCCAGCGCGCCAGTGCGCCAACCCAGGCCGTGGGCAGGATCTTGGGCTGCAGCGGATCACGGTCGCGCAGGAAGGAAAGGAATTCGGCGTCGTTGGAATTCTCGCTGAAGCGTCGCGGAATCGAATCCACGAAGGGCCGCAGCATCTGGTAGCTGAACTTCGACCAGCCCCAGGCCCGCGGTCGCACCAGCGGCGCCAGCAGGATGGTACGGCCCAGCTCCGGGCGCGGAGCGCCGGTGAGCAGGTAGTCCAGCAGGATCGCCCCGCCGGTGCTCTGCCCGCAGAGGTGCCAGGGCTGCGGCAGGTCCAGCGCCTGGGCCTGGGCCAGTAGCGCGCCGAGCACCAGCTGGTATTCGGCAAAGTCGCCGATGCTGGCGGCGGCGCCGCCCGAGAGTCCATGCCCCGGCAGGTCACAGGCCAGCACTGCGAAGTTCATGCCCAGCGCCCAGTCGATCACGTGGCGGTACAGCCCCATGTGATCGTAGTAACCATGCAGCAGCACGACGGTGCCGCGCGCCAGCAGCGGCCGCCAGTACTGCGCCGCAATCTGGTAGCCGCCGGCCTCGAAGGTGCCCAGGCGGCTCTGCAGGCCCGGATGCCGGCCGTGCAGGTCCAGGCCGTAGAAATGCTGGTACAGCGCGATACCGACCTCGTTCGCCTCTGCGGTCAGAGGTCGCAGCAGGGTGCGCAGCAGATCGGGCTGGAAGGCTTCAGGCATGGGCGTTTCGCTTCTGGCAGGCGGGTGAAGAAAGGAGCGCGTGCAGCAGCCGGATATTCTGCCGCGCTCGCCCCCGTGGCAAGCTTGTCGGCTATCTTACCGACTCTGCCACTGGTCGCCGCCATGCCCTCACGCCGAAAATCGCTGTTCACCTGGCTGATCGCCGCGCTCTGCCTGGGCGCGCTGCTCGCCACCTACTGGTGGTACGAGAACCGCTTCATCCGCCCGTTCAGCCACCAGCCGCAGCTGTTTTCCGGCGACCACCTGATGCTGCCGTCCCAACTGGCCGGCCCGGGCAAGATCCGCCTGGTGCACTTCTGGGACCCGGCCTGCCCCTGCAACGTCGGCAACCAGCAGCACCTGGGCGAGCTGATCCAGCGCTTCGGCCCGCAGGGCGTGGAGTTCTTCGCCGTGCAGAAGCCCGGCACCCGCGGCCACCTGCCCGACACGCTGAACGCCATGCGTACGCTGGAGTCCCTGCCCGGCGCCGAACAACTGCCGGCCAGCCCTGCGGTGGCGATCTGGGACGCCCAGGGCAAGCTGGCCTACTTCGGCCCCTACAGCGAGGGTGCGGTGTGCACCTCGGGCAACAGCTTCATCGAGCCGATCCTCGATGCCCTGGTGCAGGGGCGCCACGTGAACGCTACCCACACTCTGGCGGTAGGTTGCTACTGCCCCTGGGATGGCGCGAAGCACTGAGCCGCATCAACGAAGACGATGGCCAATCCGTGACTACACTTGGTTCGCCGGCCCATGAAGGGCCGATCGCTACCAAGGAGCTTTTCGCATGCGTCTTCATTCCGCCCTCGCCTTCTGCGCCGTCCTCTCCACCGGGCTTGTCCTGCCTCTGGCCGCCCACGCCGAAGATGCCCCCAACAGCAAACAGGTGATGGAGCAACACAAGCAGGCCATCAACAACCGCATTGCCGACATCGACTACAAGCGCAAGCGCATCGTCGAAGCCAACATGAAGCTCACCCAGCAGGAAACCGAGAAGTTCTGGCCGATCTACAACAGCTACCGCACCGAGGCGGACAAGCTGAGCAAGCAGACCCTGGCAATCATCATCGACTACGCCAACAGCTATAACACCGGCTCGGTGAGCAACGACGACGCGGCCAAGCTGCAGAAGCAGGTGCTGGAGCTGCAGGACGACCGCCAGGAGCTCAAGGAGAAGTACCTCAAGCGCATCGCCAAGGAAGTCTCGCCGCAACGCGCGCTGCGCTTCCTGCAGATCGAGGACCAGCTCGACGCCATGGCGCTGCTGGAAGTCAGCCGCGAAATTCCGCTGGCCGAGTAACCCTCAGCTTTCGGTGCCACCCTGCAGGCGCTGGCGATAGCGTTCGGGCGGCACCGAGTACCATCGCTTGAACGCGCGATAGAACGGCGACAGCTCGGCAAAACCGCAGGCCCGCGCCACGTCGCGGATCGCCACGCCCTGCTCCAGCAATTGCGCCGCACGCTGTCGACGCACTTCTTCGCGCACTTCCCTGAAGGTCTGCGCGCGGCTCGCCAGGTTGCGCTGCAGCAGCCCTGCGCGCACGCCCAGCTCGCGGGCGCAGCTTTGCAGGGTGCAATCCTCCTCCCCCAGGCGAACGCCGATCAGGTAGCGCAGGCGATTGAGCAGGTCGTTCTCGTCCAGCGTGCCCAGCTGTTCGCGCGCGTGCTCGGTGAGCAACCGGTGCAGCGCCGGATTACCGGTGCGTGACGGCCGGGCCAGCAGGGCGCGGTCGAACAGCAGGGCGTCATTGGGCTTTCCAAAGCTGGGTGTCAGGCCAAACAGCCGCCGATGCTCGCTGAGCTTGCGCGGCTGCGGGTGGCGGAACTCGATGGCCTGGACGCGGAATTCATCATCGGTGATCAGCGCCAGCAATTTGAGGAACAGCAGCATCAGGCACTCCATCTGCTGGCGCAGATTGATGGTGCCGAGGTAGTTGAGGTCGAGGATCAGCCTTACCTGCTCGCCCTCCTCGCGCATCTGCGCAGCAAAACCACCGGAAAGGATGTGCTGGAAGCGCAGGAAGCTGTGCAGTGCCTCGCGCAGGTCGCCGCTGGCCATCAGCAAGTAGCCGACCACATCCAGCAGGCGCGGCTTCATCGCCTCGCCCAGGTGCAGGCCGATATCGGCATCACCGGTAATGTCGTCAAGGGTCGTCCAGAACAATGGCGCGTCGTCATGCACCAGGCGGCCGCTTTGCGCCGGCGGCGGCAGCCGGACCTTCTGCAGCGCCTGGCGGTAGATGTCGGTCGGGTCGAAGCCCAGCACCGAGAGCGCTTCATACAGCTGGCGGCGCAGGGTGGCGGACTGGGTCAGCGCCGGGGTGGCGGGGAAGTTCAGCTCGGGGGCGGCCATGGTCACTCCTGGGATTGACCGGAGAATTCCAGTCACGAGACCTTTGGTCAATGAGCGGCGAGCGGCAACCACTGCAAAATCGCCCCATAACAACAAGGAGTTGCCGCATGAAACGCACTTTGACTGTCCTCGCTGTCGTCATCGCCGCTGCAACGGCCGGTGGCGGCTGGTACCTGCACGGCAAGCAGCCGGTACGCGACGGACAACTGCCCCTGGCCGGCCTCGCCAGCGAAGTCACGGTCCGCTACGACGAGCGCGGCGTGCCGCACATCAAGGCTGGAAGCGAGGAGGACATGTACCGGGCGATCGGTTATGTCCACGCCCAGGACCGCCTGTTCCAGATGGAAATCCTGCGACGTCTGTCCCGTGGCGAGCTGGCAGAGGTGCTCGGGCCCAAGCTGGTGGACACCGACCGCATGTTCCGCAGCCTGCGCATTCGCGACCACGCGGCGGAGTACGTCAAGACCCAGGACAAGAACTCCCCGGCCTGGAAGGCGCTGGTCGCCTACCTGGACGGCGTCAACCAGTTCCAGGACAGCCACCCGCGCCCCGTGGAGTTCGACATCCTCGGCATTCCCAAGCGCCCGTTCACGCCCGAAGACACCGTCAGCGTCGCCGGCTACATGGCCTACAGCTTTGCTGCCGCCTTCCGCACCGAGCCGGTGCTGACCTACGTGCGCGACGAACTGGGCGCGGACTACCTGAAGGTCTTCGATCTCGACTGGCATCCCGAAGGCGTGATGACTCCCAAGGCGCTGGCCGCCGCCGACTGGCAGGACCTCAGCGCCATTGCCCGGCTGAGCCACGCGGCGCTGGAGAAGGCCGGCCTGCCGCAGTTCGAGGGCAGCAACGCCTGGGCCGTCTCCGGCAGCCGCACCAAGAGCGGCAAGCCGTTGCTCGCGGGCGACCCGCACATCCGCTTCGCCGTGCCGGCGGTGTGGTACGAGATGCAGGCCAGCGCACCGGGCTTCGAACTGTACGGTCACTATCAGGCGCTCAACCCCTTCGCCTCGCTCGGCCACAATCTGCAGTTCGGCTGGAGCCTGACGATGTTCCAGAACGACGACGTCGATCTGGTCGCCGAGAAGGTCAACCCGGACAACCCCAACCAGGTCTGGTACCACGGGCAGTGGGCGGATCTGAAGAGCGAAGAACAGAGCATCGCGGTGAAGGGCGAGGCGCCGGTGAAGATCATCCTGCGCAGCTCGCCCCATGGCCCGCTGGTCAACGATGCGCTGGGCACCGCCTCGGGCAAGACGCCGGTGTCCATGTGGTGGGCCTTCCTGGAAACCCAGAATCCCATCCTCGACGCCTTCTACGAGCTGAACCGCGCCGACACTCTGGCCAAGGCGCGCACGGCCGCCTCGAAGATCCAGTCGCCAGGCCTCAACGTGGTCTGGGCCAACGCCCGTGGCGACATCGGCTGGTGGGCCTCGGCGCAGCTGCCGGTGCGCCCGGACGGGGTCAACCCGAACTTCCTGCTCGACGGCGCCAGCGGCCAGGCCGACAAGACCGGCTTCTACCCCTTCAGCGAGAACCCGCAGGAAGAAAACCCGGCGCGCGGCTACATCGTCTCCGCCAACTTCCAGCCGGTACCGGCCAACGGCCGCCCCGTGCCCGGCTACTACAACCTGCCCGATCGCGGCCAGCAGTTGAACAAGCGCCTGGCCGACGATTCGGTGAAGTGGGACCTGCAGAACAGCCAGGCGCTGCAACTGGACACCGCTACCGGCTACGGCCCGCGCTTCCTCAAGCCGGTGCTGCCGATCCTGCGTGAAGCTGCCGGAACCGACGAGGAGAAGGCACTGGTGGAGAACCTGGCCAACTGGCAGGGCGACCACCCGCTGGACTCCGTGACCGCCACTCTGTTCAACCAGTTGCTCTATCAGGTAGCCGACGGCGCCATGCGCGACGAGATGGGCGACGCCTTCTTCGACAACCTGCTGTCCACCCGTGTGCTCGACGTGGCCCTGCCGCGCCTGGCCGCCGACGAGAATTCGCCCTGGTGGGACAACCGCAAGACGCCGCAGAAGGAAACTCGCGCTGATATCGTCAAGGCCGCCTGGAAGGACAGCCTGGCGCACCTGCGCACCACCCTAGGCCAGGATTCGAAGCAATGGCAGTGGGGCAAGGCGCACACCCTGACCCACGGCCACCCGCTGGGTCAGCAGAAGCCGCTGGACCGTATCTTCAACGTCGGCCCGTTCGCCGCGCCGGGTGGTCACGAGGTACCGAACAACCTCTCCGCCCGCGTCGGCCCGGCTCCCTGGCAGGTGATCTACGGCCCGTCCACCCGTCGCCTGATCGACTTCGCCGACCCGGCCCACAGCCTGGGCATCAACCCGGTGGGTCAGAGCGGCGTGCCCTTCGACAAGCACTACGACGACCAGGCCGAGGCCTATATCGAGGGCCAATACCTGCCGCAGCACTATGACGACAACGAGGTGAAGGCCAACACCAAGGGCATCCTGCGGCTGATTCCCGTCCGTCGCTGAAGCGTCTTCGACAAGAACCGCCCATAAATGAAAAACCCCGCTCCTGCGGGGTTTTTCATGGGTGTGTTGTAGAGAGTGTTGCGGGAGATGCCGAAGCTCCCTGGCGCTTTATTTCCCCAAGGGATAACGATCGGGGTGTTGTATTGGGCGCCGTCTCCCGCACGGAGTGCCATAAGGCGTCACTGGAAGTTTGCCGGCTACGCGGTCCGGTCCTGGTTCGGGGGGTGACCGGGCAACGCATCCGAACACTTCAAGCGTAGTTCGCAATCGGCCGGGAGCGAGCCTTTGCGACGCACGGATTTTTCCGATAACTCCCGAATTTCCAAGCACTTCGGAATAACGTGTGAGCAAAAAAACACGGGCCACCCGAAGGTGGCCCGTGGTTCGACAATCGCCGGATACTACCGGCCGACAAGACGGCGTCAGGCGGTGGCTGTCGAACCCTTCTGCCAATCGGTCGCGTTGGACTCCATGGCTTCCTGGATCGCACGCTTGCGACGCTCCTCGGCCTGGCGAGTGAAGTACCAGGCGAAGAAGGTGAACAGCGAGACGGTCAGCAGGATCAGGCTGGCGACGGCGTTGATCTCCGGCTTCACGCCCAGGCGCACGGCGGAGAACACTTCCATCGGCAGGGTGGTGGAGCCAGGACCGGACACGAAGCTGGCCAGTACCAGGTCATCCAGCGACAGCGCGAAGGACATCATGCCGCCCGCCGCCAGCGACGGGGCGATCATCGGGATGGTGATCAGCATGAACACTTTCCAGGGCTTGGCGCCCAGGTCCATGGCCGCTTCCTCGATGGACAGGTCCAGCTCACGCAGACGCGCCGACACCACCACCGCCACGTAGGACGAGCAGAAGCTGGTGTGGGCGATCCAGATGGTCACGATGCCGCGCTCCTGCGGCCAGCCGATCAGCTGGGCCATGGCAACGAACAGCAGCAGCAGCGACAGACCGGTGATCACCTCGGGCATGACCAGCGGCGCGGTAACCATGCCGCCGAACAGCGTGCGGCCACGGAAGCGCGGGATGCGGGTCAGCACGAAGGCGGCCAGGGTACCCAGGGCCACCGAGGAGATCGCGGTGTAGCAGGCGATCTCCAGCGAGCGGAATACCGAGCCGACCAGTTGCTGGTTGTCCAGCAGGCCGACGTACCACTTCACCGACCAGCCGCCCCACACGGTCACCAGCTTGGAGCCGTTGAACGAGTAGATGACCAGGATGAGCATCGGCACGTAGATGAAGAGCAGGCCCAACACCAGCATGATGTTGGAGAACGACCAACGCTTGTTCATACCTTGCCCTCCAGCTCTTTAGCCTGGTTCTTGTTAAAGAGGATGATGGGGATGATCAGGATTGCCAGCATCACCACGGCAAGGGCAGACGCCACCGGCCAGTCACGGTTGTTGAAGAACTCCTGCCACAGCACCTTGCCGATCATCAGCGTCTCGGGGCCGCCCAGCAGTTCCGGGATCACGAACTCGCCCACCGCCGGGATGAACACCAGCATGCAGCCGGCGATGATGCCGTTCTTGGACAGCGGGACGGTGATCTTCCAGAAGCTGGTGAAGCTGCGCGCGCCGAGGTCGGAGGCGGCTTCCAGCAGGCTCATGTCGTGCTTCACCAGGTTGGCGTAGAGCGGCATGACCATGAAGGGCAGGTACGAGTAGACGATACCGATGTACACCGCGAAGTTGGTGTTCAGGATCGTCAGCGGCTCGTTGATGATGCCCAGCCACATCAGGAAGCTGTTGAGCAGGCCGTTGTTGGACAGGATGCCCATCCAGGCGTACACACGGATCAGGATCGCCGTCCAGGTCGGCATCATGATCAGCAGCAGCAGGACGGTCTGCATTTCCTTGCTGGCGCGGGCGATGGCGTAGGCCATCGGATAACCGATCACAAGGCAGAGGAAAGTGCTGATCGCCGCCATCTTCAGCGAGCCCAGGTAGGCGTCGATGTAGAGCGGGTCGTCCGTCAGCATCAGGTAGTTGCCCAGGTTCATCACGACCTGGAGCGTCTGGTCGGCGTACTGGAACACTTCGGTGTACGGCGGAATGGCCACGTCCGCTGCCGCCAGACTGATCTTCAGCACGATGGCGAAGGGCAGCAGGAAGAACAGGAACAGCCAGAAGAACGGCACACCGATCACGGCATGCCGGCCGTTCGGCAGGCGTTTCATGAGCGATTTGCTGATGTTCATGATTGCAGTACCACACCGCTGTCGTCGTACCAACTGATGTAAACCGGCTGGTCCCAGGTCGGACGCGCCACGTGGCGCTCGGCGTTGGCCATGAAGGCCTGGACGATGAAGCCGGAGGCCAGCTTGATGTAGTACACCGAGTGACCGCCCAGGTAGGCGATGTCATGGACGGTGCCCTGGGCGACGTTGAAGCCTTCGTGCTCCAGGTTGTCAGGCTTCTGCGCGCTGACCATGACCTTTTCCGGACGCAGCGCGTAGGTGATGCGCTTGTTCTCGGCACGGGTGCTGATCCCGTGGCCGATGTAGATCGGGTTTTCCAGCTGCGGACAGGCAATGACCGCGTGGTCCTGCAGGTCTTCGACGATCTCGCCGTCGAACAGGTTGACGTTGCCGATGAACTCGCAGATCAGGCGGCTGGCCGGAGTCTCGTAGATGTCCATCGGGCTGCCGATCTGCTCGATGCAACCCAGGTGCATGATGGCGATGCGCTGGGCCATGGTCATGGCCTCTTCCTGGTCGTGGGTCACCATTACGCAGGTCACGCCCACGCGCTCGATGATCTCCACCAGTTCCAGCTGCATCTGCGAACGCAGTTTCTTGTCCAGTGCGCCCATGGGCTCGTCGAGCAGCAGCAGCTTCGGACGCTTGGCCAGGGAGCGGGCCAGGGCCACGCGCTGACGCTGGCCGCCGGAGAGCTGGTGCGGCTTGCGCTTGGCGTATTGGGTCATCTGCACGAGCTTGAGCATCTCGTCGACGATCTTGTCGATTTCCGCCTTGGGCAGGCCGTCCTGCTTCAGGCCGAAGGCGATGTTCTGCGCCACGCTCATGTGGGGGAACAAGGCGTACGACTGGAACATCATGTTGATCGGCCGCTCATAGGGCGGCAGGTCGGTAATGTCCTGGCCATCGAGGAAGATGCGACCTTCAGTGGGACGCTCGAAACCAGCCAGCATGCGAAGCAGGGTCGACTTGCCCGAACCCGAACCACCCAGCAGGGCGAAGATCTCGCCCTTCTTGATGTCCAGAGACACGCTGTCCACAGCCAGCGTTTCGTCGAACTGCTTGCTGACCCGGTCGATTTTTACCAGAACCTCTTTCGGTTTCTGGTCGCCACTCAAGGCTTTCTTGTAGGCACCGGAGGCTATTGCCATTACCACAACTCCCAAATCATAGAGGCCCGGCCCCCGCGGCCGGGCATGCTTGGTATTACTCAGGGCTGGCGCAGTTTACGTGCGCCGGAAAACCTTTCGAGAGGCTCTCCGACGCTCCGTGCCCGCGCGGACGGATTTGGGGAAACCCGTCTTACTTGCCCGACTTGATCTTGGTCCAGGAACGGGTCATGAGGCGCAGGATCTTCGGCGGCAGCTCATGCTGCACGAAGAGTTTGTCGAGAACCTCCTGGGATGGGTACACCTCAGGATTGTTGCGCACGGACTCATCCATGAATTCGCCAGCCTTGGGGTTCGGGTTGGCGTAACCGACGTAATCGCTGACCTTGGCGATTACTTCGGGTTTGAGCAGGTAATTGATGAACGCGTGAGCCGCCTTCGGGTTGGAGGCATCCTTCGGCACGGCGAGGATGTCGAACCAGAGGTTGGCGCCTTCCTTGGGAATGGCGTAGGCGATGTTCACGCCCTTGCCGGCTTCCTTGGCGCGGTTGGCAGCCTGGAACACGTCGCCGGAGAAACCGGCCGCGACGCAGATGTTGCCGTTGGCGAGGTCCGAGATGTACTTGGAGGAGTGGAAGTAGGTGACGTACGGGCGCACCGCCATCAGCTTCTCTTCCACCTTCTTGTAGTCATCCGGGTTGGTGCTGTTGGGGTCCAGCCCCATGTACTTGAGCACAGCCGGCATCATCTCGTCGCCCGAATCGAGGAAGGCGACGCCGCACTGGCTGAGCTTCTTCATGTTCTCGGGCTCGAAGAGGACAGCCCACGAATCGATGGTGTCGACACCCAGCACGGCCTTGACCTTCTCGACGTTGTAGCCGATGCCGTTGGTGCCCCACAGGTACGGCACGCCGTACAGGTTGCCCGGGTCGTTGGCCTCGAGCTGCTTCATCAGGTGCGGGTCGAGGTTCGACCAGTTCGGCAGCTGGGTCTTGTCCAGCTTCTGGAACGCACCGGCCTTGATCTGGCGACCGAGGAAGTGGTTGGACGGCACGACCACGTCATAGCCGGTACGACCGGCCAGCAGCTTGCCTTCCAGGGTTTCGTTGGAGTCGAAGACGTCGTACACCGGCTTGATACCGGTTTCCTTCTCGAAATCGGCGAGGGTGGTTTCACCGATGTAGTCCGACCAGTTGTAGATATGGACGGTCTGCTGCGCCTGTGCCAGCGAAGTCAGGCCGAAGACGGAGACTGCAGCGATCAGGGTTCTGCGGAAGGGAATGCGCACACGTGAGTCCTCTCGTTGTTTTTAACTACTTCAGTCGGTTGCTGCCGGGGTTTCGACGGCCGGTCCGTGGGTAGCGCCGAACCCTTCATCAGCACGAGAGCGCCAGGGCTTGCGCAGCCATTCCACCGATGGAAGCTGTTTGTTGCTGCCGGTAGCGGCGAGGGAGGGCACTCCCCCACCGCTGTCCCGGACCATCCACTGCCGCGCCAGGCGGCAGCGGCTACCCGATTACTTGCCGGACTTGATGGTGGTCCAGCTGCGGGTCATCAGACGCTGGGTCTTCGCCGGCAGATCCGGGAAGGCGTACAGCTTCTTCATGGTTTCCGGAGTCGGATACACGCCCGGGTCGTTGCGGATCGCCTCGCTCACCAGCGGGGTAGCCGCGGCGTTGCCGTTCGGGAACTGCACGACGTTGGTGATCTCGGACATGACGGCCGGCTCGAGCAGGAAGTTGATCCACTTCAGCGCGGCTTCCTGGTTCTCGGCATCCTTCGGAATGGCAACGGTGTCGAAGAACGCGCCGGCACCTTCCTTCGGAATGTTGTACTTCACGGTGACCTTGTTCTTGGCTTCTTCAGCGCGGGACTTGGCCTGGTACACGTCGCCCGAGTAACCGATGGCCACGCAGATGTTGCCGTTGGCGATGTCGGAGATGTACTTGGAGGAGTGGAAGTAGGAGACGTACGGACGAATCTTCAGGAACAGCGCTTCGGCTTCCTTCAGCTCTTTCGGGTCCTGGCTATCGGGCTTGTAACCCAGGTAGTGCAGGGCGGCCGGGAGCATTTCGGTCGGCGAGTCGAGGAAGCTCACGCCACATGCCTTCAGCTTCTGGATGTTCTCCGGCTTGAATACCAGGTCCCAGGAGTCCACCGGGGCGTTGTCGCCCAGTGCGGCCTTGACCTTGTCCGGGTTGTAGCCGATGCCGATGGTGCCCCACATGTAGGGGATCGCGTACTGGTTGCCCGGGTCGCTGATCTCCAGGGTCTTCATGATGTCCGGATTCAGGTTCTTCCAGTTCGGCAGCTTGGACTTGTCCAGCGGCACATACACGCCCGCCTTGATCTGCTTGGCCAGGAAGGAGTTGGACGGCACCACGATGTCATAGCCCGATTTGCCGGCCAGCAGCTTGGCTTCCAGCACTTCGTTGCTGTCGTAGACGTCGTAGACGACCTTGATTCCGGTTTCCTTGGTGAATTTGTCGACCGTGTCCGGCGCGATGTAGTCCGACCAGTTGTAAACGTGCAGCACCTTGTCATCTGCCTGCGCCATACCAGCCACAGCGCCCGCCAGCGTTACAGCGAGCAGGGATTTGCCGAAGGTCTTGAACATGCGGGTAGCTCCGTTTGTTTTTTTGATGTTCCGGGTGGCGTGGACATCTCCTTCCGTCACCACCCGGTGAGCCTGGCCAACGCACAGGCGCAGTCTGTCAAAGGTCCGGTGAAAGACTCAAGACAGAACGGCTGCGGCGGTTTGATCGAGGCACTTGCGCGCCAGGGTGATCAGGTCATCGATCTGCGATTTCTCGATCACCAGCGGCGGCGAGATAATCATAGTGTCTCCCACCGCGCGCATGATCAGACCATTACGGAAGCAGTGCTCGCGGCACAGCATCCCGACACCCTTGCCTTCGAAGCGCTCGCGGGTCTTCTTGTTCTTCACCAGCTCCAGTGCTGCCACCAGGCCTACCCCGCGGGCTTCGCCTACCAGGGGATGGTCGGCCAGCTCTTGCCAGCGCTGCTGCAAATACGGTGCCGTTTCGTTCTTCACACGCTCGACAATCTTCTCTTCACGCAGGATGCGGATGTTCTCCAGCGCCACCGCAGCGGCTACCGGGTGACCAGAGTAAGTGAAGCCGTGATAGAACTCCCCACCCTCATTCAGGGTATGGACGATCTCGTCGCGAACGATCACACCGCCCATGGGGATGTAGCCGCTGGTCAGGCCCTTGGCGATCGGCATCAGGTCCGGGGCGTTGCCGAAGTACTGGCTGCCGAACCATTCGCCGGTACGGCCGAAGCCGCAGATGACTTCGTCGGCGATGAACAGGATGTCGTACTTGGCGAGGATCTCGCGGATCTTCGGCCAGTAGGTTTTCGGCGGAATGATCACGCCGCCCGCGCCCTGCAGGGGCTCGGCGATGAAGGCGGCGACCTTGTCTTCGCCGACTTCGAGAATCTTCTTCTCCAGCTGCTCGGCAGCCCAGACGCCGAACTCTTCCGGGTCCATGTCGCCGCCTTCGCCGAACCAGTACGGTTGGGCGATGTGCTCGATGCCGGGGATCGGCAGGTCGCCCTGCTCGTGCAGCGCCTTCATGCCGCCCAGGCTGACGCCGGCGACGGTGGAGCCGTGGTAACCGTTCCAGCGACCGATGACTACTTTCTTCTGCGGCTGACCCTTGATGGTCCAGTAGTGGCGAACCATGCGCAGCACGGTGTCGTTGGACTCCGAGCCCGAGCCGGTGAAGAACACGTGGTTCATGCCTTCGGGGGCGATGTCGGCGATGGCCTTGGACAGCTCCAGCACTGGCGGGTGGGCGGTCTGGAAGAACAGGTTGTAGTAGGGCAGTTCCTGCATCTGCTTGTAGGCGACTTCAGCAAGTTCCTTGCGACCGTAGCCGACGTTCACGCACCACAGGCCAGCCATGCCGTCGAGGATCTTGTTGCCCTCGCTGTCCCACAGGTACACGCCTTCGGCCTTGGTGATGATGCGCGCACCTTTCTCGTTCAGCTGCTTGTAGTCGGTGAACGGGGCCAGGTGGTGATCGCGGCTGAGCGCCTGCCAGTGTTGGGTGTTGGCGCTGGTCTGGTTAGTCATCTTGATAAAACCTCTTTTCTAAGAAACACGGGGCCCGGCCACGCGCCGGACCCCACGCCGATCAGACAGAAAGCAGGAGGAACTCGCGCTCCCAGGAACTGATTACTCGCTTGAAGTTCTCGTGCTCGGCGCGCTTCACCGCGACGTAGCCCCGAATGAACTTGTCACCCAGGTATTTCTCCAGGGTCTTGCTACCTTCCATGCACTCCAGGGCGGCCTCGATGGTCAGCGGCAGGCGCAGGTTACGCCGTTCATAGCCACGGCCTTTGACCTGAGCACTGGGTTTGAGGCCTTCGACCATGCCGATGTAGCCGCACAGCAGGCTGGCGGCCAGGGCCAGGTACGGGTTGGCGTCGGCGCCGGCCAGGCGATTCTCCACGCGGCGGTTGTCCGGGGTGGAATCCGGTACGCGCAGGCCCACGGTGCGGTTCTCTTCGCCCCACTCCACGTTCACCGGCGCCGAGGTATCGGGCAGGAAGCGGCGGAACGAGTTGACGTTCGGGGCGAACAGCGGCAGCGCCTCGGGGATCAGCTTCTGCAGGCCGCCGATGTGGTGCAGGAACAGCTCGCTCATGCTGCCGTCGGCGTTGGAGAAGATGTTCTTGCCAGTCTTGATGTCGACGATGCTCTGGTGCAGGTGCATGGCACTGCCCGGCTCGCCGGTCATCGGCTTGGCCATGAAGGTCGCGGCCACATTGTGCTTGAGGGCGGCCTCGCGCATGGTGCGCTTGAACACTACAATCTGGTCGGCCAGGTCCAGGGCATCGCCGTGACGGAAGTTGATTTCCATCTGCGCAGTGCCTTCTTCATGGATCAGGGTGTCCAGATCCAGGCCCTGCAGCTCGCACCAGTCGTACATGTCCTCGAACAGCGGGTCGAATTCGTTCGCCGCGTCGATGGAGAAGGACTGGCGACCAGTCTCCTGGCGGCCGGAACGGCCGATCGGAGCCTGCAGCGGGTAGTCGGGGTCGTCGCTGCGCTTGGTCAGGTAGAACTCCATCTCCGGCGCCACGATCGGCTTCCAGCCCTTGTCGGCGTAAAGCTGGAGCACGCGCTTGAGCACGTTGCGCGGCGACAGCTCGATGGGGTTGCCCAGCTTGTCGTAGGTGTCGTGGATGACCATCGCAGTCGGCTCGATGGCCCAGGGGACGAGGAACACGGCATTCTCGTCCGGACGGCAGACCATATCGATGTCGGCCGGGTCCAGCAGGTCGTAATAGATGTCGTCTTCGACGTAATCACCGGTCACGGTCTGCAGGAGAACACTTTCCGGCAGGCGCATGCCCTTCTCGTTGAGGAATTTCGCGGTCGGCGCGATCTTGCCCCGGGCAATCCCGGTCAGGTCGGCGATCATGCATTCCACTTCAGTGATCTTGCGTTCCTTCAACCAGCCACTGAGCTGGTCTAACTTGCTAGTCATAAAGACCTCAGGGTTTGAGAGCCCGGCCCCAACGCCGGACTCAGCGGTTCCCCGCCCTCTTGCTGCAGGCTTTGCCGAATGCCTGGAAGATAGCGAGATAGTTGGGGTTCGTTTCGACCTGCCATTCCGGGTGCCACTGCACCCCGACGGCAAAGGCCGCACCTTCGACGGAGAAGGCTTCAACCAACCCGTCAGGCGCCAGAGCTTCTACACGAAGGCCGGGCGCCAGACGATCAACGCCCTGGCCGTGAATAGAGTTGACCTGGAACTGCGAGGGTAGCCCGATACCGGCGAAAACGCCGCCCGGCTGCACGTCGACGACGTGCCGCAGACCATATTGGATTTCGATCGGCTCACCGGCGGGTTCGCGGTGGTCCATGAAGCCTTCGACTTCGTGCACCTTCTGGTGCAGCGAACCGCCGAAGGCGACGTTCATTTCCTGGAAACCGCGGCAGATGCCCAGCACCGGAATCCCGGCCGCGACGGCGCGGCGGATCAGCGGCAGCGTCGTGCTGTCGCGCTCGGGATCATGAGGGGTGCCTGCAATGCTGGCGGAGCCACTATAATGATGAGGCTCGACGTTCGACGCCGAGCCTGTGAAGAGCAGGCCGTCGAACGCGGCCAACATGTCTTCCTGGTCGATGGCATCGCCCAGGGAGGGAATGATCAAAGGAATGCCCGAGGCCCCGGAGATCAGCGCTCTGAGGTATTTGTCGCCAGCAACATGGTAGGGTTTGGAACCGATCTGCTTGATGCAGGCGGACACGCCGATTAACGGCAGGCGAGACATGGGACACCCGTGTTTGTAAGTGTTATGGGCTTGAGGCCGAGCTTAGCCTTGTTCATTTTTTTACACAATAGCCATGTAAAAAATCAAACACGCCCCACTGAACAGCCCGCCAGCAAAGGCTCTCCGCTCATCAAAAGCGGCTCGAAACGCCCCAAAAACGGCCCATCCCGACCGATGCGCCCCACTTTGGTGCGACATTGACAACCCTTGCCAATTCGGATTGACTCACACCTCAGCTTTCGAATGATTGAAATTTTTAACAATAAAGGTGTTACATCATGTCGGTACCCCAGAGTGCCGTGTCGCTCGAAGAAGCGAGTGAGTTCCTGAAGGAACACCCCGAGGTCCAGTTCGTCGACCTCCTTATTGCAGACATGAATGGTGTGGTCCGCGGCAAGCGCATCGAACGCACCAACCTGCCCAAAGTCTATGAGAAGGGCATCAACCTCCCCGCCTCTCTCTTCGCTCTCGACATCACCGGCTCCACCGTAGAAAGCACCGGCCTCGGCCTGGACATTGGCGACGCGGATCGCGTCTGTTTCCCAATCCCCAACACTCTTTCCATGGAACCCTGGCAGAAGCGCCCAACCGCGCAGCTGCTGATGACCATGCACGAAATGGAAGAACGCACGCCGTTCTTCGCCGACCCGCGTGAAGTGCTGCGCCAAGTGGTGCAGAAGTTCACCGACATCGGCCTGACCATCGTCGCGGCCTTCGAGCTGGAGTTCTACCTGATCGACCAGGAGAACGTGAACGGCCGTCCGCAGCCGCCGCGCTCGCCGATCTCGGGCAAGCGTCCGCAATCGGTCCAGGTCTACTCCATCGACGACCTCGACGAGTACGCCGACTGCCTGCAGGACATCATCGACGGCGCCCGCGCCCAGGGCATCCCGGCCGACGCCATCGTCAAGGAAAGCGCCCCGGCCCAGTTCGAAGTCAACATGCACCACGTTGACGACGCCCTGAAGGCCTGCGACTACGCAGTCCTGCTCAAGCGCCTGATCAAGAACGTCGCCTACGACCACGAGATGGACTCGACCTTCATGGCCAAGCCCTACCCGGGTCAGGCTGGCAACGGTCTGCACGTCCACGTCTCGCTGCTCGACAAGGACGGCAAGAACATCTTCACCAGCGAGGATCCCGAGCAGAACGCCGCGTTGCGCCACGCGATCGGCGGTGTGCTCGAGACCCTGCCGGCGTCGATGGCGTTCCTCTGCCCGAACGTCAACTCGTACCGCCGTTTCGGTTCGGCCTTCTTCGTGCCGAACGCACCGAGCTGGGGCCTGGACAACCGTACCGTCGCCCTGCGCGTGCCGACCGGAGCGCCGGAAGCGGTGCGCCTGGAGCACCGCGTCGCCGGCGCCGACGCCAACCCGTACCTGCTGCTCTCGGCGGTACTGGCGGGTGTCCACCACGGCCTGACCAACAAGGTCGAGCCGGGCGCGCCGATCGAAGGCAACGCCTACGAGCAGCTGGAACAGAGCCTGCCGAACAATTTGCGCGATGCCCTGCGCGAGCTGGACGACAGCGACGTGATGAACAAGTACATCAGCCCCGAGTACATCGACATCTTCGTCGCGTGCAAGGAGCATGAGATGCAGGAGTTCGAGTATTCGATCTCCGATCTCGAGTACAACTGGTACTTGCACACCGTATAAGTGGTAATCGAAACGCCGGCCCTCGCGCCGGCGTTTCCTTGTGCCTCTGGCACATCCGGGGAACTGCGACATCGCAACGGCGAGGAGGGGCGCCAGGGCGAGTCATATCCGTCGTTCCTTCCTGCTCGCGATGTCTCCATCCGCCCGCCTGGGCGCCATCGCGTCTGTCGTGTCTTTGCTGTTGCGCTTTCGAGCGGCTGATGCCGCATCCGCTGATTACGTGGTTCATTCAGGGAGATCGCCAATGCCACGCCTGTACGCCTTGATTCTGATGCTGCTGTGCCCGCTGTCCGCCTGGGCAGACCAGGTCATCCGCGTCTACAACTGGAACGACTACATTGCCCCCGAAGTGCTCAAGGACTTCGAGAAGGACACCGGCATTCGAGTCGAGTACACCACCTACAGCACCGCCGAAGAGGTCAAGAAGGCCCTGGAGAGCGGTGAGAAGATCGACGTCGCCGTGCCTTCGCACAACGACCTGCCAGCGCTGATCCGCGACAAGCGCATCCAGGCGCTGGACTTCAGCAAGCTGCCCAATCGCAGCCACCTCGACACCCAGTTGCTGAGCAAACTGGCCGCCGTCGACCCCAACAACCAGCACGCCGTGCCCTATCTGTGGGGCGCCGTGGGCCTGGCAATCAACGAGCCCGAGGCGGAAAAGGCCTACGGCGGCAAGCTGCCCGACAGCTGGAGCATCCTCTTCGACCCGCAGCAGAGCCAGCGCCTGAAGGCCTGCGGCATGAGCCTGCTGGATGCGCCGGACGAAGCCTTTTCGGTGCTGATGAACTACCAGGGCCGCAACTTCGCCCGTAGCGCGCCGTCGCAGATTCGCCGCGCCGGCGAGGTGCTCGCCGAACTGCGGCCGAACCTGCGCTACATCGACAGTGAGCGCTATATCCAGGACCTCAACGCCGGCAAGCTGTGCGTTGCCATGGCCTGGGTCGGCGATGCGCTGGGCGCCGCCAACGCCGGCCAGCCGGTGCGCTTCGTGGTGCCGCAGGAAGGCTCGGTGCTGTTCATCGACAACCTGGTGGTCCCCACCGCCTCCGAACACCCGGACCTGGCGCTCAAGTTCATCGACTACCTGATGCAACCCAAGGTCGCCGCGCAGATCACCGCCGCCACCCTCTATCCCAACGGCAACAAGGACTCCGCGCAGTTCCTCGACGCCGCCTTGCGCGACCAGCCGGGCCTGTATCCGGACCAGGAGACCAAGCGTCGCCTGTTCGCCCTGGAAACCGCGCCGGAGAAGACCGCCCCGGTGATCACCGAAGTCTGGGACAAACTGCGCGCCGGCGGCAGCTGACTTGCCGAGCACCCCGGAGCTGGCGTCCAATAGCCGCCCAGCTCCGGAGGTCGTCATGCCCGCTCCCTCTCCCACTCGCAAGCCTCGCGCCAGCAGCCAGGCACGCATCGCCGTGATCCTCGAGGCTGCCCGCGCCCTGCTCGCCGAGAGTGGCGCGGCGAGCCTGTCGATCTACGCGGTGGCCGAGCGCGCAGACATCCCGCCCTCCTCCGTCTACCACTTCTTCCCCAGCGTGCCGGCGCTGCTGCAGGGGCTGACCAGCGACGTTCACGCCGCCTTCCGCGCCTGCCTGGAACAGCCCGTCGACCATGCCACTCTGCGCGACTGGCGCGACCTCGCTCGACTGGTCGAGCAACGCACCCTGGCGGTCTACGCCGAAGACGCCGCTGCCCGCCAACTGATCCTCGCCAGCCACGGCCTCGCCGAAGTCACCCAGGCCGACAGCCAGCACGACGTTCAACTCGGCCAGGCCATGCGCGAACTGTTCGAGCGCCACTTCGAGCTGCCGCCGCTGCCGCAGGACATCGAGGTTTTCAGCCTGGCCATCGAGCTGGGCGATCGCGTCTACGCCCTCTCCGTGCAGCGCCACGGGCAAATCACCGAACGCCTGGCCGAAGAAGGCATGCGGGTGATCGACGCCTACCTGTCGCTGTACCTGCCACCCTGCCTGCCAAAACGACCGTCGCCCCTTAAATAATCGATTTTTATCCGATAAATATCCGGATGGACGGGCGAAATATTTCATGATCGCCCTTCATAAACCGATTTTTATCGGATATAAATTCTCCCACCCTGGGAGAGTCCTGACGCGACGCCGTCACTGGCGACCTATACTGGACCGCTCTTGCGGCGCTACCGGCGACGATCTCCCGAATGCCACAACCCTCTCCGTAGGATGGGTGGAGCGCGGCGATATCCATCGATGGCTATCGGCTCGCCCCTTCCTCGCACCACTGACCAAGGACCGCCCCATGACCACGCTGACCAGCACTCCCCGCGCCGATGGCTTCCGCATGCCGGCGGAATGGGAACCCCACACCCAGACCTGGATGGTCTGGCCCGAGCGTCCGGACAACTGGCGCCTGGGCGGCAAGCCTGCGCAGGCCGCCTTCAGCGCCGTGGCCCGCGCCATCGCCCGTTTCGAGCCGGCGACCATCGGCGTTTCCGCCGGCCAGTACGAGAACGCCCGCGCCCAGCTGGCTGACGCGGCCAACATCCGCGTGGTGGAAATCAGCAATGACGACGCCTGGGTGCGCGACACCGGCCCGACCTTCGTCACCAACGGCCAGGGTGACGTGCGCGGCGTGGACTGGACCTTCAACGCCTGGGGCGGCCTGGAAGGCGGCCTGTACTTCCCCTGGCACCACGACGACCAGGTGGCGAGCAAGATCCTCGGCATCGAGCGCTGCGACGGCTACCGCACCGAAGGCTTCGTGCTGGAAGGCGGCTCCATCCACGTCGACGGCGAAGGCACCCTGATCACCACCGAGGAATGCCTGCTCAACCACAACCGCAACCCGCACATGAGCCGCGAAGAAATCGAAGCCGTGCTGCGCGAGCACCTGGCCATCGACACCGTGATCTGGCTGCCGGACGGCCTGTTCAACGACGAGACCGATGGCCACGTCGACAACTTCTGCTGCTACGTGCGCCCGGGTGAAGTCCTGCTGGCCTGGACCGACGATGTGAACGACCCGAACTACGAGCGCTGCCAGGCCGCCATGCGCGTGCTGGAAAGCGCCCGTGACGCCAAGGGCCGCCAGCTGACCGTGCACAAGATCGTCATCCCCGGCCCGATCCACGCGACCGAAGCCGAGTGCGAAGGCATCGACCTGGTGATCGGTACCCAGCCGCGCGATCCGTCGATCCGCCTGGCCGGCTCCTACGTCAACTTCCTGATCGTCAACGGTGGCATCATCGCCCCGCGCTTCGACGACCCGGCGGACGCCGAGGCCGAGGCGACCCTCAAGCGCATCTTCCCCGAGCACGAAATCGTGATGGTGCCCGGCCGCGAGATCCTCCTGGGCGGCGGCAACATCCACTGCATCACCCAGCAGCAGCCGGCGCCGCAGAAACGCTGATTCGCTGATTCGCTGAGTAATGAAAGGCCGTCGCCCCTAACGGAGCGACGGCCTTTTTCATTGGCAGAGGAATGCCTCTGCAGGAGCGAGCTTGCTCGCGAACGGCTTCGCAGCGGGGATCGTTCGCGAGCAAGCTCGCTCCTACAAAAAGCAACGCCCGAAGGTGTGGGGCAGACATGAAAAAGCCGCCGTCTCTTGCGAGAACGGCGGCTTTTTTCAACCCGCGAGGATTACAGCAGCGGGATGGTGTAGCTGACGATCAGACGGTTTTCGTCCTGGTCGCGCTGGGTCGCGGTGCCCGAGCCGCTGACTGGCAGGCCACTGCGCAGCGCAGCGTTCTTCCAGGTGAAGCCCAGGCCCTTGAGGGTGCCATCCGGGATCACGTAGGCCAGGGAAATGTCACGCTCCCACTCGCTCTTGTCGCCGTACTTGGTGTCGATGTTGTCACCATGCAGGTACAGGGTCTGGAAGGTCAGACCCGGCAGGCCGGCCTTGGCGAAGTCGTAGCCGTAGCGGACCTGCCAGGTGCGCTCGCCGGCGCGCTGGAACTTGCCAATCTGCACGTCGGTGATCAGGTAGGCGGTCGAACCCTCGCCATCGCCACGGTTGAGGAACGGGAAGTCGCTATCGCCGCTGAGCACCTGGTAGCCGGCGCCGAAGCTGTGGCCGCTGACGGAGTAAGTGAAGAGGCCGCTGAATGCGCGGTTGTCCACTTCGCCCTTGGTCACACCATTGCCGTAATAGCCGGAGCTGACATAGCCATCGGCGCGGCCGGTGGAACTGCCGTTCTTGCCGTCGGAGCTGCTGTCGAAGGCGCGCAGGTCAGTCTTCAGGACGCCCGGGCCGATAGCCCAGTTGTGCTGCAGGCCCAGGAAATGCTGCTGATAGAAGTCGGTGAGCTGACCGTAGTAGTACTGCAGGGTCAGGTCTTTGTTCAGCTTGTAGTCGCCACCGGCGTAGTAGAACTTGTTGCTGTCGCGCGAGCTGGCGGAGCTGCCGTTGGCACCGGCAATGCTCAGGCTGCGGTTGTCGGTGGAGTTACGGCCCTTGGAGTGTTCCAGTTGACCGGCAGTCAGGGTGAAGTCTTTCAGGTCGGTGGAGGTGACCTGGCCGCCTTCGAAGGTGACCGGCAGCAGACGACCATCGTTGTAGGTCACGACCGGCAGCTTGGGCTGCAGGGTGCCGTAACGGAATTCGGTGTTGGACACCTTGGCCTTGGCGGTCAGGCCCAGGCTGCTGAAATCATCCACCGCATCGCCGTGGCTATCCGACGGGAAGACGGTGCCGCCGCGCTGCGAAGAGGACTCGTAGTGAGTGCCGCCGCCGCTGTCGAGCTTCACGCCCAGCAGGCCCAGTGCATCGACGCCGAAGCCGACGGTGCCTTCGGTGAAGCCGGAGCTGTAGTTGAGCAGGAAGCCCTGGCCCCACTCTTCCTGCTTGCTCGGGTCGGCGGTGCCGTTACGGTTGTCGGTGTTGATGTAGAAGTTGCGCAGGGTCAGGTTGGCCTTGCTGTCTTCGATGAAGCCGCCGGCGACGGCGGACTGCGCGAGTCCTGCGGCGGCTATGGCGAGCGCGAGGCTCGATTGCGTGAGAGTGCGGCTTTTCATTGGAATTTCCCCATTTTATTGATCTTGGAAACACACCATTCGCAACGACGACTGGCTCCCCCGGGAGTCCGACCGAATGGCAGGCAGCGGCCACGGCGTGACGAGCACGACGGGCATGCAGGATTCGTTGGTTGTTTCGACGCCCCGCTAGACGGGAACGAAGCGCAGGCAGGCGGACAGGGATACGGCAGAAGATGGGAAGGGCATGGATCGATTCTCGTGTCTTGTTGTTGTGGCGATGCGCTGGGCATTCGCCACCTGACAAGGCAATCCCCAGGCCAACCGGCCTGTCCTGCCCGACACTCCCGTTTTCCGGCCTCCGGCTCGATTTCAGAGCCACTCCCCCAAGGCCAGGTCAGCGGAAAACCGCCACACTACCGCAATGGACTGGCGGTTTATCGCCACCCTCTTCTGCTCTGCCCGAGACAGCTCGCGGCAACGCAGGGCAACGATAAAAGAACCGTCATAAATCCAAAAAGAATTAATTATTAATATGTAATTTCTTTATGGAATATATGATACGCGTCTCGAATGCCTTTGGCAGTCCATCGCTAGTGGTACTCCTGCCAGCAATTTGGTTGTAGGAATCTTCGCCATCAAATGCCAGGCAAAAAAAACCCGCCGGCGCTGCAACGCGGGCGGGTTCGGGACCCTGTGCTAGGGGAAGGCCCCAAAGGAGAGTGGCAGACATCAGTCAGCCTTAAGGAGTGGCGCATCACTGCGCCGGCTGGCGAGATAGTGGCCAGCAGCCTGCAAAGAGTCGATTCCAACAAGCCTCCCTCAGCCGTAGGAAAATTCCCTAGCCGCAGAGACTCGGCGAGACACCCAGGTCAGGCCGGTCCATGGTTGCCCACCGGACCGGCTATGCCATCAGTTGCCGCCAACGGCGGCGCTGGTGCTGACGATGTTGGCCGACGGCAGCAACTGGCTGATGAAACGGTTCCAGCGGGTGATGTTGGCCGGGCCGATGAACACCACGTCCTGCGGCTGCATGGCGAACTCCTTGGCCAGGGCGTAGGCGGTCGGGCGCTTGGCTTCCAGGTGGAAGACCTGGGCCTGGAAGGTGCCCGGTGCGCTACCGGCGACCGATTGCGGGTTGCCGCGGATCACGTAGACCGAGTCACCGTCGGAGGTTTCCGGGGCCAGGCCACCAGCGTTGCCAAGCACTTCCAGCAGTGACAGGCCGGTGGTGCGGTAGGTGACCACCTGCGGACGTTCCACCTCACCCACCACGTAGACTTTCTTGCGGTCGTTGTACGGCAGGTGGATCTGGTCGCCATTCTTCAGGTAGATGCCGCTGAGCGTCGAACCGGAGCGGTTCAGCGCATCGACATCGAGCACGTATTCGCGACCGTCACGCTTGAGCACCAGCCCGGACAGGTCGGCCTCGCCGGTGATCACCCCGGCCTTGCTGACTGCCTGCACCAGGGTGGTCGGCGTGTTGTTCAGTTCGACCTGTCCGCCGTTCTGGAAGGCTCCGGAAAGGACCACGTGCTGGCTGGCGTAACGCAACACGGTGACGTCCACCTGCGGGTCGACGATGCCCTTCTTCGCCAGTTGGCTGGACAGGCGTTTACGCAGCTGCGCCGGTGTCTGGCCTTCGGCGCGCACAACGCCGGCATAGGGGAAGAAGATGTTGCCGTCGGCGCCGACCACACGGCCGTTGGCTTCCATCTGCTGGGTTGAGCCGGGGCTGGTCAGTTCGGGGTGGTCCCAGACGGTCACCAGCAGCACGTCGCCGCCGCCGATCACATAATCCTCCTGGGGCGGACGGTAGTTCGTCAGCTCTGCCGGTACGCCGGGCCTGGCGGCGAAGGCCGCCTCCTGGCGTTGCAGCACCTGGGGCGTGATGGGCACGAGGGTGATGTTCATCCCCTCTTTCTGTGCCTCGCGTTGGATATCGGAGTCCGTCATGTGCTGACCGGGTGAGAACACGCAGCCTTGTAGCGCCAGACTGCCGACTACAAAGCTGAAAGCGAGCAGGTTTTTCATGGCAATCCTTCCTTGAAACGAGTGTGAAAACTCAATAGGCGTTGCGGTGTACGAAACCCTTGAACAGGGTCAGCATGACGATCTTCAGGTCCCACCAGACGGACCAGTTCTCGATGTAGTCCAGATCGAACTCGATGCGTTTCTGCATCTTCTCCAGGGTGTCGGTTTCGCCGCGCCAGCCGTTCACCTGGGCCCAGCCGGTGATGCCTGGCTTGACCTTGTGACGCAGCATGTAGCGGCTGACCTGACGCCGGTATTGCTCGTTGTGCGCCACGGCGTGGGGGCGTGGGCCGACCACTGACATGTCGCCGAGCAAGACGTTGAAGAATTGTGGCAGTTCATCCAGCGAGGTGCGCCGCAGGAAGGCGCCCAGCGGGGTGATGCGGCAATCGTTGCGCGAGGCCTGGGTGACGGCGGCGCCGTCTTCCATGACCGTCATGCTGCGGAATTTCCAGACGCGGATGGGCCGGCCATCCATGCCGTAGCGGGTCTGACGGAACAGCACCGGGCCGCGCGAAGTGAGCTTCACCGCCACCGCGATGAACAGCATGGGCACGGCGATCAGCAGCAGGATCAGCGAGGCCAGCACCACGTCCTCGATTCGCTTGAGCACGGCGTTGGGGCCGTCCATGGGAGTGTCGAAGATGCTGATGGTGGCCAGCCCGTTGATGCTTTCGCTGCGCGCGTGCAGCAGGTCGAACATGAACAGGTCGGGGATCAGGTAGACCGACACCGTGGTGTCGGAGAGCTCGCGGATCAGTTCGTTGAGCAGCGGCTCGCGGGACAGCGGCAGAGTCAGGTAGACCTTGTCGATCTGCCCCGAGCGGGCGGCCTCGATCAGAGCCAGGCGGTCGCCCTTCACCGGCACGCGCTCGCCCAGCTCCATCTGCTGCGGGCGGTCGTCGTAGAAGCCGATCAGGCGCAGCCCCATCCAGGGCGCGGCGAGGATGGTCTCGGCCAGTCGCGCGCCGACTTCGCCGGTGCCATAGATGGCCACGTTACGGCTGTTGAAGCCGTGCCGGCGGGCGACCCGCAGCAGCATGCGGATGGCCAGGCGGTAGCCGCACATGATCAGCAGCGCCGCCGCGAACCAGCCCAGGCGCCGGGGTTCTTCCAGCTCCACGTGGCGCAGGGAGATGTCCAGCAGCAGCACGGCGAAGAACGCCAGTGACCAGTACAGGGTGACGCTCAGCGATTCACGCAGCAGCGACTCACCGCGCCAGGAGCCGTAGAGCTGGTTCAGCTCGCCGAGCCAGTGGAACAGCATCACGCAGAGCAGCACCGAGACCCAGATCTGTGCGTCCAGCACGCCGTTGCCAGCGCTGAGCAGGACCACGCCGGTGAGCACGATCACCAGGATGTCACTCAGGCGATGCGCCAGCGAGATCAGCGACTGGTGCGCGCGCAGGATTCCTTTCGTCTTGTTGGGCATGATGACCTCACGACTGCCGGCGCCGTTCCTGGCGCCGCTGCATCGTTATCGCAGTCCGTTATCGGGCGCAGTGCCGGTGGGCCCTCCTCGGGCTCGCCGGGTGCGGGTTCACTGTCGCTTGTCCAGCAGCAACTGCTGCAGGTAGCGGCCATAGCCGGTCTTGCTCAGGCGCTCGGCCTGCAGGGCCAGCAGCGTCTCGCTGAGCCAGCCCTGCTGGTACGCGATTTCCTCCAGGCAGGCGACCTTCAGTCCCTGGCGTTCCTCGATGGTCTGCACGAAATGACCGGCTTCCATCAGCGACTCGTGGGTGCCGGTATCCAGCCAGGCGAACCCTCGGCCGAGCAGGCTCACGTGCAGTTCGCCGAGCTCCAGGTAGAGGTTGTTGATGTCAGTGATTTCCAGCTCGCCACGGGCCGAAGGGCGAATCTGGCGGGCCATTTCCACGACGCGGTTGTCGTAGAAGTACAGGCCGGTGACGGCATAGTTCGAACGCGGCGCGCGGGGCTTTTCCTCAATGGAAATCGCCCGGCCCTGAGCGTCGAACTCCACCACGCCGAAGCGTGTCGGGTCCGCGACCTGGTAGCCGAACACGGTGGCGCCATGGGGTCGCGCGGCGGCCTCGCGGAGGGTTTCGGTGAAGCCCTGGCCGTAGAAGATGTTGTCACCCAGAACGAGGCAGACCGAGTCGTCGCCGATGAACTGCGAGCCAATCAGGAAGGCCTGCGCCAGCCCATCCGGCGACGGCTGCACGGCGTATTCCAGATGCACCCCGAACTGTTCGCCGTCGCCCAGCAGGGCGCGGAAGTTCGGCAGGTCGGTGGGCGTGCAGATCAGCAGGATGTCGTCGATGCCGGCCAGCATCAGCACCGACAGCGGGTAGTACACCATGGGCTTGTCGTAGATCGGCAGCAGTTGCTTGGACACGCCCAGGGTGATGGGGTGCAACCGCGTGCCGGAGCCGCCGGCGAGAATGATGCCTTTCACGGTCTGCCTCCTTGCTTGGCAATCTGTTTGGCGTCGAAGCGCGCCGGGTAGTCCGAGCGCTCCATCAGAAAGGTGTCGATCAGGCTGGATAGCCGCAGCGCGGAGATATCCCAGGAGTAGCGCAGGACGTTCTCCTGCCCGAGACGGCGCAAGTCGGCGCGCAGCTTGTGGTCAAGCAGCACGCGGCGCAGCGCGGCAGCGATGCCGGGCGGATCGAGGGGGTCGAAGTACACCACCGAGTTGCCCAGCACTTCGGGGATCGAGGCGCTGCTGGCGGCCACCACCGGGCAGCCGCAGGCCTGAGCCTCCAGCGGCGGGATGCCGAAACCTTCATACAGCGACGGGAAGGCAAAGACGGCGGCGTTGCGGTACTGCTCGATCAGTTGATCGTCATCCAGCCGGCCGAGCCAGCGCACCCGGTCGGCCTGCCCGCTCTGCTGCAACTGCCCATCGACGAAGCTGCGGTTGGCCGCGCCGACGATGCGCAATTCGACGTCCAGCTCACCGAGCAGGCGGAAGGCTTCGATCAGCCGGGCGAAGTTCTTGTGCGCGGCCGGCGAGGACACCGCCAGCACATAGGGACGCTCCAGCGCCGCCGGCTCGATGCCGGCGCAGAACTCGGCGGACACCGCATTGGCGATCACGTGGATGCCCTTGGGTTCGACGCCGTAGTGCGTGGCGATCTCCTGGCGGGAGAACTCACTCACCGTGACCTGCGCCAGCGAGCGGCGAAGCAGCAGGGGGATCATCAGGCGGTACAGCGCGCGGAACTTCCAGGAGAAGCTTTCCGGGTGGCGTACGTAGGTGATGTCGTGGTGCGTCATCACCTGCCGCGAGTACGCCAGCGGCGCCGTGCTGCACAGCGAGACCAGCAACGGCCGGCCATGCCGGGCCAGCCACAGCGGCAGGTCGACCTGCTCCCAGAGGTGGCCGCCGTTGCGACCGATCTGTTCGACGTTGAGCTGACGGGCGATCTCCGGGCGAAGGATTTCGCCAGGCGGGGCGACGAAATGAAGGTCGCTGCGCAGCCGCGCCAGCGACAGCGATATCTGCTCGGCGAAGCGCTGTACACCACTTACCTGCTGGGTAAGGAAGCGCGCGTTGATCACGATCATGAGGGGTTCTCCGCGCACTGTTCAGCGCAACGAAAGCTGCGGGGCCGACGCGCTGCGCACCAGGGTGGGCGACTCGTCGATGCGGATGCTGGCCTGGCAGTCGCCGCCGCCTTCGGGGCACTGCCAGGGCACCGGCCGGCCCTCGCGGCGGGCGATGCCTTCCACGGCGTCCAGGCGCCAGAGGGTGTCGCTGCTGCCGGGCTTGCTGGTGATGTTCAGGGTCTGTTCGTGACCGAGGGTCCAGGCCACCAGGATTTCCTCGCTGGCCTTGGCGAAGCGCAGCAGGTAGACGTTCGGGTCCTGGTTCGGCACGCGGCCGACGAAGCGGTAGCGGCCGATGATGTCGGCGATGCTGGCCATGGCGTGGTAGGCCGGCTTGGGCTGGCCGCTGGCGGTGAGCAGGCCGAAGTTGTGCTCCATGTCCGTGCGGTCGATGCCGTCGTCTACCAGGTCGTACCACCAGGCGCCCTTCACGTTCGGCAGGCTGCGCACCAGCACGTAGGCGCGGGCGAGGTACGCGGCCTGGCGCTCGCGGCTGATGCCGCAGTCGCCTTCGTGGGCCGGCCAACTGAACTCGGTGAAGTACAGCGGCACCGGCTTGCCGGCGGCGTTCTCCAGCTTCTGGTTCACACCCTGGAACCAGTTCAGCCAGGCCTCGGGCGTGGACATCTCGCCCTCGCAGTACACCGAGGGGTGCAGCGAAATGCCGTCGACGACGTCCAGCACGCCGCCACCGGCAATACGCTCGGCGAAGCCCTGGCGGATGCCCTTGAGAGTGACGGCTCCGGCAAGCACCCTGGCTTGCGGGTCCTCCTCGCGGATCACCTTGGCGGCTGCGCGCACCAGGGTCAGGTAATCGTCGCTGAAGTCCTTGTCGGTGGCGTTTTCCGAATCCCACTCGTTCCACACTTCGTAGAAGGAAACCTGCCCCTTGAAGCTGCGCACCACGTAGCGCACATAACGCAGATAGCCCTCGCGGGAAGCGTCGTCGCGCGGCTTGGCGTTGCCGTAGAACTGGTTCTCGTTGCCCAGGATCAGCAGGGTGTCTATCCCTAAGCTGCGGGTGCTGCGCAACTGCGCGCGCCAAGCGGCGTCGATGGAAAGCTTGCCTGGCTCGCGCTCGACGCTGGACCAGTAGGCGTCATCGCGGAACGACAGGATGCCGGCCTCGCGGGCCAGGCGATTGATGCCGTCACGGTTGCCCGCGCGGATGTTCTGGTGGGTGCTGGCACCGACGATGAATTCCGGCGCACCGAGGTTCGCCACCGGCGCTTCCTTGGCCATGCTGGAAGGCGATTGCAGCAGGCCACCGAGCAGCAACGCGCACGCCAGCAGGCTGAGCATTCCGCCTTGCAGGCGCAGGGTGCGCGGGGCCGGTTGTGGCGCGGTCTCGCCCGGCAGGCGCAGGGCACGGCCGATGGCCAGGCCGAGGAACAGGCTGGGTATCGGCGATTCGAGCACGTCGCTGGTCCAGCCGATGAGCAGGATGCAGTAGGCGATGCCGAGCAGCGCGCGAGCCTCGCGGCCGGGCTGGCGTTGCAGGCGCATCAGCATCGGCACCGCCATCAGGTAGAGCGCCACGCCGGCGACACCGAACAGGCACCAGAGGTAGAGCAGCGAGTTGTCCGCCACCGCCAGTTGCTCGACGCCGAAGATCGGGAAGGCCGCGTAGGCACTGCCGGTCATGCCCAGGCCGGCGCCGGTGTAGATCCAGCCGTTGTAGTCCATCACCTTGATCAGGTTCGGCCAGGTATTGACCAGGCGATCCACCATCGAGCCCATCAGGTTGTCGCCGGTGGCGCTGGCCAGGTACGGATCGACCTGCGCGTAGAGGCCGTACAGCGGCAGCAGCAACGCGCCGAGCACCACCAGCAGCGCCGCCAGCAGGAACAGCAGACGCTGGCGGCTGACGCTCATCACCAGCAGGGCGACGAAGAAGGCGCCGGCGGAGGACTTGTTGGTGGTCAGCACAATGCCTACCAGCGCCACCAGGTAGATCAGCCCGCGCACCGGCAATGCGAGGCGGAACGACCCCAGGTAGAGGCTGAAGATCGCCAGCATCATCGCCAGGCTCGAGGACATCCGCGAGAAGCCGGCGATGCGGTCCAGGCCATAGGCGCTCCAGGAGCGGTTGGCGCTGACCTCGACCCCGCCCATCGAGTAGGTGTATCCCTTCCACGGCACGTTGATCAGCAGATCCAGCGCGATGCCGATAAGGGAGGCGATCAGGCAGAAGGCGATGATCCAGCCCAACGCCTTGCGGTGCATTTCCAGGTACGGGCCGCAGAGCAGGCCGAACAGTAGCGGCGCGTAGATGAACACGGCGAAGAAGCCGCTCTTGAACTCGGCGCCGTGCAACCGGCCGAGCAGCAGCGAAGCCGCCGCAAGGATCAGCAGCAACCACAGGCCGCGCTGCTGCGGGCGGGAGAACAGCTCCCAGGCCACCGCGATGACACAGGCCACCTTGGGCAGGTAGACGAGGGCCGACAGCCCGGCCTGGTCGGTGTAGAAGCGCAGCGCGCCATTGAACGTCTCCACCAGCAGCAACGCCACCAGCACCCCGAGCGCCAGCAGCGAGCGGTCGAAGGTCACGCGACGGTCGAGCTCAAAGCGGGGATACGGGGATTGCAGTTCCATGCTGGACTCCGCGGGTAAGCAGGGTGTGGCGCAGGATGGCTTCGTACTCGTCGAGCATTCGCTCCACGCTGAGCATCGGCGCCACGACTTCGCGGGCGCGCGCGGCCAGGCGCTGACGCAGCGCCCCATCACACGCCAGGCGCTGGATCGCATCGCCCAGCGAATCAGGCTGGTCGGGCGAGCACAGCAGGCCATTGATTTCGTCCTGGACGATTTCCACCAGGCCGCCCATGCGCGAAGCGATCACAGGCAGGTGGTGGGCGCAGGCTTCCAGCGCCACCAGACCGAAGGATTCCGGTGACAGGCTGGGGACCACGGCAACGTCGATCTCGGTAAAGAACTCGGCCGCCTTGCGGTAGCCGACAAAATGCACGCGCTGCGGGTCGGCGAGGGACTTCAGCTGGTTCACATAGGCACCGTCGCCGCGTCCGGCGATCAGCAGCGAGGCATCGTCACCGCGCGCCTGGAACTGCTCGATCAGCCACTCCACGCCCTTGTTCGGCGTCAGTGCACCGATGAAGCCGAAGCGCAGCGGACGGCGCTCACCGGCCGGCGGCGCAACGGGCACTTCCGCCATCGGCGAGCCGTTGTAGACCACATGGGCCTGGCTGTCGGTGAAGTACCCGGCGTCGAGCAGAGCATTGAGCTGGTAGCGACTGACCCCGACCACTGCCTCGATGTCCCGCGATGCGGCGGCATGGGAGCGCCGCAGTAGCGCGCAAGGCGCACATTGCTGCTCACAGTGGCGCCCCTTGTGGAAGCGCACGCCGCGCGGGCAGGTCAGGTATTGGTCGTGGAGGATCTGCACGATGGGCACGCCAGCGGCGCGTATTGCATCCCAGGCGGAGATCGACCAGCCCGACAGGTTGTGGCAGACCACCAGGTCCGGCTCGAACTCTTCCAGCACCTGCGCCAACACCTTGCGCATGCCACGGTTGTAGCGATCGAGCCCGTGCCAGGCGAGGCGCTGGAGTGAGCCGTGGTTGCGCTCGTCAAAGGGCCAGTAGAGGTTGCGCAGGCCGGCGCGCAGCACCGGCACACCATTCAGCGTCTCGTGTTGCAGGCCCGCCTGCGGGCCGGTGCAGAGCACCTGTACGTCATGGCCGCGGGCACGCAGGCCCTCGGCCATGTGCTGCAGCATGACCTCCGCCCCACCTCCGATGTGCGGGGCGTAGAGGGTGTTGAGCAGCAGCAGTCTCATAACGGGTAGGCCCGGTTCATGCCGAGCGCGCCGGCCTCGCCGTCGCGGATCGCCTCCAGCAGCAGCGCCAGACGGCTGCCACGGTCATGGCGACGAGCGAAGAAGTGCAGCAGGCGAATGAACACCCAGCGGTTGAAGCGGTACATCAGCGGCGAGGTGACCCAGAGGTTCTTGTCGAACCAGGCCTGGTTGCGCGCCGCGTAATAGGCGCGCAGGTCGGAACTGCCGAGCAGGTAGGTCTCGTAGATGTTGGAGGTGCGCGCCTTGATGTTCCAGGAGTTCTCCAGGTCATCCAGGCCGGCCTCCGGCACCAGGTAGAGATGGCCGCCCAGGGCGCCGATGCGGAAGGTGTATTCGGTGTCGTCGGCGTAGAGCACCAGGTCGCGGCGCGGCAGGCCGATGCGACGGAACAGGTCGGCATGCCCGAGCAGCCCGCCGTAGTAGGCGAACGGCAGCTCCAGCAGCGGCTGCGCCGGGCGCGGCTTAGGCTTGCCCCAGGGCGTGCGGCGCCAGAGTTTGTAGGGCAACTGACGGACGTGGAAACCGAAGTAGCTGGAGCGCGGCGGTGCGATGAAGCGGGTCGGCACGCCGGAGGCAACGTCAGCCTGGTGGGTCGGGCGGAAGCCCAGCACGGCGGTGTTGTCGGAGCCATGACGCAGGGCGCAGTCGATCAGGCGTTGCTTGAGCAGCGGGAAGGACCCCGGCGTCGGCGCATTGTCGTCATCCATCAGCCAGATGAAATCGCAGCCGGTCTGCAGCGCGGCCTCGATGCCCACGGCGTAACCATTGGCCGAGCCGGTATTGCTGTCCAGCTCGATTACCTGCACGCGGTTGGGCCAGAGCATGAACAGCTGGTCCAGCTCCGCCACCGAGGCATTGCTGACGACGATGGCGCGGGAAATGTCCTTCTCGCGGAAGGCTCGGGCCAGCAGCTCCTCCAGGTACTGAAGGCGATCGCCATAGGTCAGCGTCACCAGCACTGTCGATCCATTCATCTCGCTACTCCTCCTTGTACTTGCCCTTGTGAGCGCTGCGCGCTTCAGGCGCGCCAGCCGTCATTGCCGCCCACCGCCGAAAGCTGGCTGAGCGGGACCCGGATGCGTTGTTCGCGTTGCAGCAGGTTGAGCAGGATCAGCGCGCGTTCGGTGCCGTCGTCGCAGAGGAAGATGGCCTCCACCTCGCACTCGCCTGCGCACTTCACGCGCACCACCTGGCCTTCGTGGAAGCCGCTGGACGGCCGCTCGGGCATGGCCGCCAGGCGCTGGCGAATGCCTTCGACCAGTTCGTCGGTCACCGCCAGTGGCTGCGCGCCGAAGCTGACGATGCGCGCCACGCCACGGGTGGAGCGGATCGGGAACCAGTTGTCATGCTGCTGATCGAGACGGATGAACAGATAGCCGGGGAACAGCGGCTGCGAACGGTTGCCCAGCGTCACCACCGGGCGATAGCAGGAGAAACCCTGGCGGCCGAGATTTTCCTCGGCGCGCTGTTCCTGGTGCGGCTTGCTCTGGATCAGGTACCAGCGGTACTGCGCGGCACTCAGGTCCACGCCGATCACGGCATTCATGATTCGTACTCCCCAATGATTTCCGACGAGGGAGCAGGACGCTCCAGGGTGTAGCGGCCCAGCAACCGCTGCATCTCGTCCGGCGGGTTGAACATCAGCACATCGATGATCGACAGGCTGGGGACGAAATCGGGGCTGAACTGCGGGTAGCTCAGCTCGTCCATGCGCAGGAACTGCAGCTCCAGACCGTGGGCCTGGAACACCTCGGGCGAGTACAGGTGGCGGCCGCCTTCCGGGTTGAGGTAGACGTCGCCGCCGCTCTGCTTCACCGCCTCGATCAGGCGCTGGTCGCGGCCGATGTCCTCGGCCAGGTCCAGCTCGGACACCCGCGCCATGGGTGTATCGATACCCATGTAGTGGCAGATGCTGCGGATCGAATGCTCGGCAAAGTGCGACAGGTTGCGCTCGGGGTGTTCGAGGATCTCCTCCAGCAGTGGCATCACCTGCCCGTAACAGGGCGCGCGGTGGTACGCGTGGCGAATGGTGTGCAGCAGGCGCTGGTTGGTCAGGCGCATCTCCTGGCTCAGCCTGCGCTCGTTGATCGCCTGGCTCTGCGAGCCCTGTTCCAGGGGAAAACTGAACTGCCAGATCTTCCCGCCGACCAGCAGGCGATTGCGGTTGATCCAGCCACGCCGGGTGTACTGCAGGCTGTCGCCGAGAATGAACAGGCTGCTCGCGGCGATCAGCTGGAAGTACCCCAGGTAGGGGAACAGGTACGGCTGCATGAGACTGACGATATGGACCATGGCTGCATCCTTTCCCTAAGTTCCTTTCTCAATCCTTGGCGTCGTAGCGGTAGGCGTAGGCGCCGTAGTCGTATGCCGCGGTCGAGGCCTTGCGTTTCACACCGTTGAGGATTGCTCCCTGCAGGTGGATGCCGCTCTGCCCAAGGCGACGCCGAGCGGTGTCGATCTCGCTGGCCGGGCTCTGGCCGAAGCGCGTCACCAGCAGGCAGATGCCGCACAGCCGGCCGACCAGGGCGGCGTCGGTCACCGCCAGCACTGGCGGGGTGTCGACTATCACCAGGTCGTACATCGCCGAGGCATCGCGCAGCAGCTGGGCAAAGTTGTCGTGCATCAGCAGCTCGGACGGGTTCGGCGCAGCAAAGCCGCAGGAGATGAAGTCGAGCTCCGGCACCTCGGTGGGCAGGATCACTTCGCTCAGCGGACGGTGCGAACTGAGCGCGTCGGACAGGCCATGGCGCGGGGTCAGGCCGAACACCCGATGCAGGTAGCCCTTGCGCATGTCGGCGTCGATCAGCAGGGTGCGCAGCCCCGATTGCGCGACGATGGCCGCGAGGTTGCTGGAGACGAACGACTTGCCGGCACCCGGCGCGGGGCTGGTGAGCATCACCACGTTGTTGCGCGCTTCGAGCAGGGCGAAATGCAGGTTGGTACGCAGGCTGCGGATCGCCTCGTTGGCCAGGTCGCCGGGGGTGGAGGCGGCCAGCAGTTTCGGCGTATGGCCGAGGATGTCGCCCTTGCGCTCCTTCTCCAGACGCTCCTGCTGCCGCGAGTACGGAATCGCGGCCAGCACCGAGAGGCCGAGCTGTTCGATGGCTTCGGGGTTCTCCACGCCACGGTAGAAGGCCTGGCGCAGGAACAGGATGGCGAGCGCGACGCAGAAGCCGAGCAGCGTGGCGAGCAACACGATGACCTTGCGCATGGGCTTGGCCGGCTGCTCGACGTTGGCCTGGGCGGTGTCGATCACCCGCACGTTGCCGATGGTGCCGGCGCGGATGATGTCCTGCTCCTGGGCCTTGTTCAGCAGGGTGGTGTAGGTCTGCCGGGTGACCTGCATGTCACGGGACAGGCGCAGCAGTTCCTGCTGGGTCGCCGGCAGGGTCTGGATGCGTTTCTGCAGTTGCGCCTTGCGGTCTTCCAGGCTGCTCATCTGCTTGAGCAGGGCCTGGTAGGTCGGGTGGGTCGGGGTGTACAGGCGGTCATACTCGGCGCGCTTGAGCTTGAGCTCGGAGAGCTGGTTGTCGATGCCCACCACCTGGTCCAGCACACCACGGGTCTCGACGCTGATGTCGGCGGATTTGGCCGTGGTCTGGTAGGCGTTGTAGGCGGCTTCGGCCTTTTCCAGGTCCATGCGCACCACCGGCAGCTGCGAGCGCAGGAACTGCAGGCGCTGGGACGCTTCGGCGGAACTGCGCTCGACGTTCTGCAGCACATAGAGCTGGCTGATCTTGTCGAGGATGCGGTCAGCCTGCAGCGGGTTCGGGTCCTCCAGGGTCATGTAGATGATCCCCGAGTCCTTGCCGGCCTCGGCCACCTTGAGCAGCTTCTGGTAGTTCAGGGTGGTGGTCAGCAGACGATTCTTGGCGACGATGAACTCGGTGCCGGGGCGCGCCACCAGTTCGTCCACCTCGATGCTGAAGCCCTTCTCCATCACGGTTTTCTTCAGCTCGCCGCG
Source organism: Pseudomonas sp. PVC-3-1 (assembly GCF_057444315.1). NCBI lineage: Bacteria > Pseudomonadati > Pseudomonadota > Gammaproteobacteria > Pseudomonadales > Pseudomonadaceae > Pseudomonas > Pseudomonas sp. PVC-3-1. Next base: position 1,318,117 of record NZ_CM172023.1, on the reverse strand, counting down.
CAGGATCAACTGGTCGTCGGCGTTGAGCAGGTGATAGGCCTCACCGCCATCGGCCACCAGGGTCAGCGGCTCGCCCAGGTATTCCTCCGGCACGTCGAGGGCGAACACCTTGATCTGCTCGCCACCCCAGCCATAAGCGCCCATGCCCAGCCAGGGCGCGGCGATTGCCTGCCCGGCTTCAGGGTGATAGCGCCGCGCCAGGTAGTCACCGATCAGCGGCAGCCGCTTGGGCTTGGCGATGATGTCCAGCTTCAGAATCTCCACCGCCTTGCCGAGCACGGCGCGGGATTTCAGCAGCTCGATCTCGGTGGAGGCGATCGACACCGAGTCGGGGCGGTTGATCACCTCCGGCGTGCCGTTCAGACCGTTCTTCTTCTGCTCGATCTGGATCATCGCGCCGGAGACATAGATGGGCGTTGCGATCACCGCATAGAAGAGCCCGAGCACCGCGAACAGGCCGGTGACGGCAAGGATCATCTTCTTGTGATCGAACAGCAGGCGCAGCAGGCCGGCAACGTCGATGCGGGTGTCCTGGAGCGTTTCCAGGCGTGATTGGGGCATGACACTCATGGACTTCCATCCTCCATTGAGGTGGCGCGGCTCAGCGCGCCTGAATCGGGTTCAGCCGCTTGAGCAGGTTGGCGCCGTGATTGCCGATCAACATCAGGAAGGCCTGCACCTTGCGCATGGGCGAGACAGCCGCCATGGACATCCGGCAGACCTGCATCAGGAAGTACTCGTTGAGCTCCTGACTCCCCAGACGCTGGTAGTAGCGCGACAGGCAGTAGTAGGTGTGCAGGGTCATCTGCTGCTGCACACGATCGGCTTGCATGGAGAAGATCCCGCCCTGGTGCACGCGGTAAGCGGCCGGGCGGATTTCCTCGATGAACTTGCCCTTGCCGAAGGCACCCAGCAGCGACCACCAGCACAGGTCGACCATGCGCGTGGTGCGCAGCTCCTCGGGCATCTCGGTGAGGACGTTACGGAAGCAGGTGGTGAGGGTGGAGATCGGCCGGGCCTTCTGCAGGTCCAGGCGGCTGGCATCGCCGCGGTACTTGCCGGTGAGCTGCCGGGGCTTGATCACGCCGTCCTCGTTGTAGGTGTAGGCGTCGTGGTAGGTGATCACGTAGTCCGGGTTCTTCTCCAGGAAGTCGACCTGGATCTGCAGCTTGCGCGGGTCGGTCCAGAAGTCATCACCCTCGCAGTAGGCGATGTAGCGGCCGCGCGCCTTGCGGAACACCGGCAGGCCGTGGGAGACGCCCTTGGAGTACTGGTTTTCCTTGTGGAAGATCGGCTTGATGATGTGCGGGTAGCGCGCGGCGTAGTCGGCGATCAGCTCGCTGGTGCCGTCGTTGGAGGCGTCGTCATTGACCAGCACTTCGAAGCGGAAATCGGTGACCTGCTCGAGGAAGCTGTCCAGCGTGCGGCCGATGTAGTTCACCTGGTTGTAGGCCAGGCAAACGATGCTCAGAAGGGGCTTGGGGTCTTCCGGCCAGTTGGAGAGAATCTGCAGCTCGGAGCGGATATCCATGTCTAGACACTCGGCTTGTGGGACGGTTTGAACAGGCGCAGCAAAGCCGGGGCAGAGCCCGCGCCCACGAGGAACAGGGTGATCAGGCCGCACACGGCCAGCGCCACCAGCAGCCACAGGCGCTCGCCGGAACGGGCCAGCAGCGCGTAGAAGGGTTCGCTGATCAGTAGACCGGCGGCGCTCAACGCGGCGATCTGCAGGGTGTCGCGCATCCACGCGCCATGCAGGCCGGGGGCGAAGGTGCGGTGCACGATCGCCGGCCAGATCAGGAATGACAGCAGGCGCAGGCCGAACCAGCACATCGCCACACCGAGCACGCCGTAGAGGTAGGCGCTGGCGATCACCAGCGGCACCGTCACCAGCGTGGAAATGACGCTGTACCAGACGTGCATGCGCAGCTGACCGTGGGCGTACTGCAGGTAGAACTGGAAGCTGGCCACCGCCAGCAGACCTGAGCCGAGTACGTACCAGGCGAGGATCGGCCGGCACCAACTGGCGGCCTCGGCATCGCCGCTCCAGGCCAGAACCAGGTCATGACCATGAGCGGCGATCACCGCGACCATCGGGAACAGCAGCACGCAGACGAAACGGTTCGCCTTGAGATAGAGCTGCTGCATGTCTTCGTGGCGTTCTTCGGCGACCAGCATGGTCATGCGCGGCAGCAGCGACTGCGCCAGCGGGTTGACCAGCGTGAGGATGCCGCCGGAAATCAGCGCCACCAGGGAGAAATAACCGTACTGCTGCAGTGGCAGCAGATTCGACAGCAGGACCTTGTCCAGTTGGGTGAGCACGATCCACAGGCAGGAGCTGAAGGACATGCCCAGGGCGAAGGGCAGCACCGGGCGCACCGTGTCCCAGCAGAAGCGGGTCAGCAGACGCACATCCATCCACAGGTAGGCCTTGCCGCCCAGCAGCAGCGCCTCGATCAGCGACACACCGACCTGGAACTGGAAGAACACCAGCGGGTCCTGGCTGACCTGCGCCACCAGCAGCAGGCCGCCGAAGTAACGCAGGGTGGTGATGAACACGTTCACCGCATTGATGAAGCCGTGCAGCTCCTGCCCCTGCAGCGCGCTGCGATACAGGGTGGCGTAGAGCCGCAGGGCCACCAGCAGCCCCATCAGGCTGATGCACTGCGCCACCAGCTCCGGCGAGAGTTGCTGCACGTTGAGCCACTGCCCGGCGACCCAGGTGCTGCCACCCCACACCGCCAGGCTGCTGAGGAATGTCAGCGGCAGCAGGATCAGCTCAAAGGAGCGCAGCAGGCGCGCCTGGTCCTGGCCTTCGCCATTGACCCCACGGCCGTGGGCGACTTGCCGCACCAGCGCCGGCGACAGGCCGACATCGAGCAGCAGCAGCCAGCTCTGCAGCACCGCGAAGAAGCCGATCAGGCCGTAGGCCTCGGCCCCGAGGTGGCCGAGGTAGAACGGCTGGATCAGGATGCCGATGACGATGGCGTACGCCTGCCCTGCATAGTTGAGCAGGGTGTTGCGGACCATCGACAGCGAGCGTGCGGTGCGCATGATCGTCCCCTTACACCGCGACCGCGACGCGGCCGCTTTCCAGCAGCAGCACTTCGATCACCGCGCGCTGGATCTCCTGCGGCAGGCCCGGATAAAGCGGCAGGCAGAGGATGCGCTGGCTCAGCTCGCGGGACTGCACTTGCGGCACCTGCGGGGCGAGGTAATCGAGGGTGTCCAGCGACGGGTAGAAGTAACGCCGCGGGTTGACCCCGATCTCGTTCAGCGCAGTGCGCACGCGCAGCACCTGCGCCTCATCGCGCAGGCCGATGGGGTAGTAGCTGTTGTTCAGCCGCGCGTAGCTCTCGCTGGCCTGCAGGTCGTAGTAGCCGCTGAGCGCCGCGGTGTAGCGGGCGGCGATCTCCTCGCGCTGGGCGAGGATGCTGTCGATTTCGTCGAGCACGCACAGGCCCATGGCCGCGGAGAACTCGTTGAGCTTGGCGTTGATGCCCAGCCCGACGATCTGGTCGACGCCGGCAATGCCGAAGTTGCACATCAGGCGGATCTGCCTGGCCAACTCGTCATCGGAGGTGACGATGGCGCCGCCCTCGATGGTGTGGAACAGCTTGGTGGCGTGGAAGCTCAGGGTGGTGGCGTCCCCCCAGGCCAGCACCGAGCGGTCGCGGTAGCGCGAGCCGAAGGCGTGGGCGCCGTCATAGATCACTTTCAACTGGTTGCGCTGGGCCACCGCCTGAATCTCCTCCACCGCACAGGGATTACCGAACACGTGGGTGGCGACGATGGCGGTGGTATCCGGCGCAAGGCTGGCTTCGATGCGCGCAGGGTCGAGGTTCCAGGTCCGCGCATCGATGTCGGCGAAGCGCGGGCGAATACTCTCCCACTGCAGCGTGCTGCTGGTGGCAACGAAGCTGAAGGGGGTGGTCACGGCACTGCCGGTCACGCCCAGGGCCCGGTAGGCCACTTGCAGGGCGATGGTGCCATTGTTGGTGAGAATCACATGGCGAACGCCGAAGTAGTCCTGCAGGCGTTCTTCCAACTCCGTGACAAAGGGGCCGTGGTTGGTGATCCAGCCGGAGGCATAGATCTGTTCCACGTAGGCCTTGAACTTGTCCAGGTTGCCCAGGTAGGTCTTGGTCACATTGATCACGGTCGCATCCCTCTGTTGGATGGAAAGTCCGTTGGCCAGAGCCGGCGCAGGCGCCGCTCAACCCAGTGCCGACAGCGCGAAGGGCGCGTCGTCGATGCGGGTGTGGCTGTGGTCCTGCGAAGCGGGTTCGGCCTGTGCTGTGCGACTGGCCAGGTGCTCCTGCAAGGCCTCGATGACGCGGCCGCTGGCGTCGTTGTGGAACTGCCAGACGCCGTAGATGCGGCTGTCGAAGGAACGCTCGCTGCCCAGCATCGGGTTGGCCGCAAGGCCAGAGCCGAGGCCGAAGCTGTAGAGGCCGGGAATCGGCCGGCCGGTGTGGTCACGCAGGCAACCGGCGGCGTCGGAATCCAGCCCGCCCTTGCTCTCGCGCACCTGCAGCGGCTCGCCGTTGGCACGCCGCAGCGCCGGCAGGCAGGGCTGGTAGCCGATGGCCTGGACGATCACGCCGTCTTCGCTGCAGCACTGCTCCAGGCGCTCGCGCACGGCGGGCGAACGGTCTTCCAGGCACAGCAGTTCGACCTTCACGCGGGTCCCGCTGACCACGCCGTTGGACAGCACGTCGGTGCCGACCTGGTGGGCGCGATAGCGCAGGCCGCCGGAACGGTTGACCCGCCCGGACACCGGGCAGACGTCCATGCCTTCGTCCACCACATAGCCGGCCGCACGGGCTTCCTCCACGCTCTCGAAGAACAGGCGGATCGGCGCGCGGTGCAGCAGGGTGATCTGTTCCAGACCCAGGCAATCCAGGGCGCAGGCAAGGTTGTCGAGGATCGAGAAGGCGCTGTGGGAACCGCCGACCACGGTGAAGCGGCTGCCCGGGGTCACCCGGTCGCCGAACAGCTCCACCAGCTCGGCCGGACTCAGGCTCAGCAGCGCGTCGGAGGAGTACACCGTGGGGCCGTCGTGGGACAGGTTCAGGTCCTGCTCGGCGAGGCTCCAGTTGAGGTATTCGCGGTTCTGCCGGCCGCCCAGGTTCATCACCAATGCACCGGCGTCGATCTGCGCGCCATGGGAGCCGCTGCGCAGCGCCAGCTGGAAGCTACCGTCGTCCTGCGCGGTGATCTTCTCGATACGTGTCCCCAGCGCCACTTCGACGCCCAGGTGCTCAGTGACGTAGCGCATGAACAGCGTCGAGGCATGCGCCAGCAACTCACCCACCTGGGTGAGCATCGGTGCGCCGTGGGGGTCGTTCTGCAATGCGCGGAACGCCGGCGAGTGCGCCAGCGGCGCGAAGATCGGCAGCAGCGCCGGGTCGCGCAGGCAATCGAGGAACACATCGCCCACCGAGTTGGCGGTGATGTGGTAGTCCCCCAGCCGGCCACGACCGACCGCCAGTGCAGCGTCCACGACCAGCAGGCCATCGCGCGCGAGGCTCGCCAGCGCGCCGGTCTTGTAGGCGTTGAAGAGGAATCCCATGCCTGCCGGGCCGGCGCCGCCGACCACACAGGCATAATTGGAACGAAGCGTTTGCTCGGCCATCAGCCTTGACTCCCAGCGCGGCGGGGCGCGCGGCTCTCGTGATGCCGGCGCTGTCGGCCGGCAGGGTGGCGGCGTACGCGCCGGAATTCCGTCACTCGCGGCGCAGCCGCCGTCGCACGATCCTTATTCGGGAAGGTCGCGGGAGTCAGTTCGGAATGGATGGCGAACGCCTGCAGATTAACTTCGGTGATGGACAGAAGTTGCTGTTTCAGGAATGAAACAAAGAGTATCTGGCGTGGCTCTTTCTCAGCGATAAGTTCATATTTGTTACACCCTGATTCGTGCCGACAAATAGGGGCATAACAAAATTTCGAACTAAGCGAGAGAGTCCTTCTAAACTTTTCATTAGCACCCAGGGGATTGGCGCCAAACTTCCGCAGTTTCACTTGCGAAACAATTCCCGCCGGGGAGGCGCTGCTCTTTTTGCTTGAAAGGACGGCACACGAAGTTCCGTCGTTTTCCATTCTTCCAGCGGCCATCGTCACTTACTCCAGTCCAGGAGATGCTCTGCGCCGGGCCACATGCAAATTTCGAAGACAAGGCTACCGCCCGAGTTCGAATGACCCGATTCAATTAACGACAATCAACTGTTCGTCCCTGGAGTGGCCGTTATTTTTCGCTGGGCAAAGCTACCGCCCTTCGGCCAAGTTCCGAAAATCTGGAAAAACAAAAGCAAAAATCTATCGCGCTTCCGCAGCGAGGGGTGCTGACGGAAGTTGTCAGGCAGCGATAGGAAAGTGACAGGAAGAAGAGGTGGCAGAATCTTCCGTGACACACTGCTCGTGCGACTGCTCCCTGAGGTGTCTCATCCAGACACCACACGATATTGCTATGTGAATAGTAATAGAGGGGGGGGTGAAGGCATGTCAATGAACGATGTCGCGACACGCCAAGAATCCGACAAAAGGCAATTCGCACTTTGTAAGTTATTGATTACTAAGGCGCCATAATCCCGACACAGGCCTTTTGACAGCAGAAACATACAGCTCCGCATCTGCGGAAAAGTATTAATCAGAAAGTATTAACAGGCCCGCCACGGACGCGGCGGAGTGTTTCATCCCTGAACAATGCGGTCCTTGCCGGTGCGCTTGGCCTGATACAAAGCCGCGTCGGAACGGCTGTAGAGCGCGGAAAGATTCTGGTCATCAGGCTGCAACAGGGTCAGCCCCTGACTGATGGTGACGCTGAAGAAATGCTCGGCCTCGTTGAAGCGCAGCCGCTGCACTTCCCGCTGCAGGCGCTCGCCAATCTGCCGCGCCATACCCTCATCGCAACCGGGCAGCAGCACGGCGAATTCCTCGCCGCCGATACGGCCGAACAGGTCTCCGCGGCGCAACGCTCCGGCGCCGCTTTGCGCGATGCGCTGCAGCACCACGTCACCCACCTGGTGGCCGTAGAGATCGTTGATCTTCTTGAAGTCATCCACGTCCAGCAGCAGGAAAGCCAGCGGCGTGGAGGTGGCCTTGCAGTCTCGGAAAGCCTGCTCGGCGTTGTCGAAGAAGTAGCGGCGGTTGCTGCTCTGGGTCAGCACGTCGGTGGTGGCCAGACGGTGCAGTTCGGTCTCCAGGTGCTTCTTGTCGGTGATGTCCTCGGCGATGCCGACGATCATCAGCGGCAGGCCGGCATCGCTGTGCTGGCTGACGAAGCATTTGTCGCTGAGCCAGCGGACTTCGCCGTCGGCGCGCAGGATGCGGTATTCGCGCTGCTCGATGGCGCCGCGCTCCAGTACTTCCTGCAGGGTGCTCTGGGCGTAGTCCAGGTCATCGGGATAGATGCAGTTGCGCCATTCGTTGTAGTCCGCCAGCAGCAGCGCGGCGGAGCGGCCAAAGATGCGCTCGTACGCCGGGCTGACATAGACCATGCGCTGGGCCTGCCAGTCGAAAGCCCAGAGCACCGAGTTCACGCTCGCCAGCAACGCACTGAAGAGTTGTTCGCGCTCTTTCAGGCGCGTCACCTCGGCGCGACTGTGCAGCAGTGCCAGCAAGGCCTCTTCCTGATCGGCCGGTAATTTATTCTCATCCATGTATCAGCGTCCTCCCGCTCATTGACCGGGGCTATGACCGCAAACTACGCCAGGCTGCTGCAAATTAAACGAAAAGCCCGCCGAACGGCGGGCTTTTCTTGAGACACATCTCTCAACGTCCTAGGACGTTTCCGTCAATCAGACGGCCGGACGCAGAGAGTAGGTCTTCAGCTGCTCGGCGAACTCGCGCAGAGACTGGATGCCACTGGCTTCCGCCTCGTGTACCCACTGTTTGATCGCGGCGAGCATGTCGTGGCCGTTGGCGCTGGTTTTCACCCAGATCTGCTGAAGTGCCAGGCGCTTCTCGTAGATCACCTGCAGGGACTGGCTCTGCGCGAGCAGGTCCTGGATGCGCGCGTGGTGGCGCTCTTCCAGCAGGCTGGTCTCCCGCGAGAGCAGGCGCTTGGCGCGGCGGAACAGGTGGCGCACCGACTCGTCGGCCTTGGCCAGTTCCTGCTTCACCAGCGGGCCGATCACCAGCTTGCGGTACTGGGCCATGATCTGGAACCGGTTGTTGAGGATGGCCATGGCGGTGTCCATGTCCAGGCTGCCCTTGCCTTCCACGCGGTGGGCAATCGGCGCGACGCGGGCCACCTTGGCCAGACGCAGGAAGCAGAACACCTTGATCCAGGCCCAGCCCAGGTCGAACTCCCACTTCTTCACCGACAGCTTGGCCGAGTTCGGGTAGGTGTGGTGGTTGTTGTGCAGCTCTTCACCACCGATCAGGATGCCCCAGGGCACGAGATTGGTGGCAGCGTCGCGGCACTCGAAGTTGCGGTAGCCGACGGCGTGGCCCAGACCATTGATGACGCCGGCAGCCCACACGGGGATCCACATCATCTGCACGGCCCAGACGGTCATGCCGAGTACACCGAACAGCGCCAGGTCGATGATCGCCATCAGCACGATGCCGCCGATGGGGTAGCGCGAATAGACATTGCGCTCGATCCAGTCTTCCGGGCAGTTCTTGCCATAGATGCGCAGGGTGTCTTCGTTCTCCGCCTCGGCGCGATAGAGCTCGGCGCCGCGCCGCAGGACGGTACCCAGGCCCTTGTAGACCGGGCTGTGCGGGTCGTCGGCGGTTTCGCACTTGGCGTGATGCTTACGGTGGATGGCGGTCCACTCGCGGGTGTTCATGGCGGTGGTCATCCACAGCCAGAAACGGAAGAAATGCTGCAGCGCCGGATGCAGTTCGAGTGCCCGGTGCGCCGAGTAGCGGTGCAGATAGACAGTGACGCTGACGATGGTGATGTGCGTCAGGACCAGGGTGACCGCCACCAGTTGCCACGGCGACAGGTCAAGGAAACCGTTGTACCACATAGGCGATACTGTACCTCGGAAGGGGTGTGGACTACGCCCTGCCGGCAAGCTTTGCCGGCAGAAGACAGCCCGCATTATCACCAAGCAGGTCCGGATTACCATCCGGTCTTTTAGATACGAACGCGGCCAAGTGGCCATCATTTATACTGCGCAGCCAATAAATCCAATCCACTACCGCATGAATCCACGCCTCAGCGCCCTGCGCATCAGCTTTCTGTACCTGGTCGTAGCCACCCTCTGGGTCTGGCTGGGTGACCAATGGTTACAAAATGTCCTGCCCGACCCCGCGTCGCTGGCGCGGGCGATGGAGCTGAAGAAATACGGATTCCTGGCAATTACCTTCCTGGTGCTGTTCTTCCTGCTCTGGCGGTACTTCCGCCAGCAGCACGCCGCCTTCGCCGCCTTGGCCGACAATGAGCAGCGCCTGAGCCGTGCCTTTGCGGTAGTCGAGGACGGTATCTGGGACTGGGACCTGGAAACCCAGCGGGTCTACTACTCACCCGGCTACGCCAAGCTCCTCGGCCTGCCCCTGGAGCACTTCAGCGATGACCTGCTGCTATGGGAACAGCGCCTGCATCCAGACGACCGCGCGCGCACCCTCGCCCTGCACCAGGACTGCATCCAGGGCCTGCGCACCGAACTGGAATGCGTCTACCGCATCCGCCACGGCGATGGCAGCTACCGCTGGGTACGCAGCAGCGGGCGCCTGACCCGCGCCGAAGACGGCCACCCCCTGCGGCTGACCGGGGTCAACCGCGACATCACCCATCAGCGCAGCAACGAAGACCACCTGCGCCAGGCCGCCGCCGTGTTCGAGGCGACCCAGGAAGGGCTGCTGGTAACCGACGCGCGCGGCGTGATCGTGCACATCAACCCGTCCTTCTCGCGCATCACCGGCTACAGCGCCGAGGACGTGCTCGGAGGCCAGCCCTCGCTGCTCAAGTCCGGCCGCCAGGACGCCGCCTTCTACCAGTGCATGTGGAAAGCCCTGCACGAGGACGGCGTGTGGAGCGGCGAGATCTGGAACCGCCGCAAGAGCGGCGAGGTGTACCCGCAGTGGCAGCACATCCGCGCCGTGCGCAATGACGAGGGCGAGCTGACCCACTACGTCGCAGTGTTCTCCGACCTCAGCAGCCTCAAGCGCTCGCAGCACGAGCTGGACTTCCTCGCGCATCACGACCCGCTCACCAGCCTGCCCAACCGCCTGCTGCTGCGCGAACGTATCGAGCAGGCGCTGGCCCGCGCGGAGCGGGAACAGAGCGGCGGCGCGCTGCTGAGCATCGACCTCGACCACTTCAAGCACATCAACGACAGCCTCGGCCACAACATCGGCGATCTGCTGATCCGCGCCGTGGCCGAACGCCTGGAAAGCTGCCTGGACGAGCGCTGCTCCCTGGCGCGCCTCGGCGGCGACGAGTTCGCCGTGGTCCTCGAAAGCCAGCAGCCGCACCACGCCAGCAGCCTGGCCCAGCGGCTGCTGGAAGCGATGAGTGCGCCCTTCGAGGTCAACGGCCAGCTCATCTACATGTCGGTGAGCCTGGGCGTCAGCCTGTTCCCGGAAGACGCACGCAATGTCGATCACCTGCTCCAACATGCTGACGCCGCGCTGTTCCAGGCCAAGGCCAGCGGGCGCAATCTCTACGCCTTCTATACCCCCGAGCTGACTGCCCGCGCGCGCTCCCACGTGCAGGTGGAGTCAGCCCTGCGCCACGCGCTGGACCACGACGAACTGCGCCTGTACTTCCAGCCGGTGCACGACCTGGCCACAGGGCGCATGGTCGGCGTCGAGTCGCTGGTGCGCTGGCAGCATCCGCAACAGGGCCTGATCGCTCCCGGCGAATTCATCCCGGTGGCCGAGGAAAGCGGCCTGATCACCGCCATCGACGCCTGGGTGCTGGAGCGCGCCTGCCGGCAGATGCGCCAATGGCTGGACGCTGGAATCAACCTGGACTTCATCGCGGTGAACGTCTCCAGCCGGCTGTTCGGCCGCGGCGGCCTGGAGGAGCGCGTGGCCCTGGCGCTTGAGCAGAGCGGCCTGGCGCCCCACCACCTGGAACTGGAAATCACCGAAAGCGCGGTGATGGAAAATTTCGACCAGGCCCTGGAGCTGCTCTGCCAGCTGCGCCTGCTGGGCGTACACCTGGCCATCGACGACTTCGGCACCGGCTACTCCTCGCTGATGCGCCTGAAACGCATGCCGGTGCACAAGCTGAAGATCGACCAGGGTTTCGTCGCCGGCCTGCCGGACGAATCCGAGGACGCCGCCATCGCCTGCGCGGTGATCGCCCTGGGCCAGAGCATGGGCCTGCAGGTGGTCGCCGAGGGCATCGAACGGCCCGACCAGGCCGCCTTCCTCCTCACTCACGCCTGCAACTTCGGCCAGGGTTACTGGTACGGCGCCCCGCAGCCAGCCGAGCTCCTGCTGGCGCAATTGCCGCGCGACCCCGCATGAAAACGCGCTAAAAACTTTCTGATATATAAAAATTCTTAAACAGTATTTTTAAGAATATCCAGCTCCTGCCTAATATGCGCTCACACCGCACGCGCCGTTGGTGAATCGGCCGGTGGTCAACCCATTAGGAGCAGATACCCATGAGCGCAACCCTCCGTAGCCTGGACGGCCAGGACGAAGCCAACATCCTGCGCGAAGTGCAGAGCGCCCTGCGTGGCCTGCGTTTCGGCGCCGTCGAGATCACCGTGCACAACGGCCAGGTCGTGCAGATCGAGCGCAAGGAAAAATTCCGCCTGCAACAGAGCCCGGGCAAGCCCGCCTGAGCCCCGAGCCGAAAGAGCCGCGAATCGACTGGACCACCGGAGCGTCGCCATGACCAAACTGCCCCACCGGTACTGCAGCTGTCAGCCGCGAATGCGTGGCTGACAACGCCCCTCCCCCGAAAGACCCTGCCCAACAAACATAAAGAACTGCATTTTTTCAGGAGCTGCACATGTCCATCCGCCGTTTCGCCCTGGCCGCACTGGCCAGCGCCCTGATTGCCGGCCCGGTATCCGCCGCCACCCAACTGCTGAACGTTTCCTACGACCCGACCCGCGAGCTGTACCAGGCCTACAACGCCGCCTTCATCAAGCACTGGAAGGCCCAGGGCGGTGACGACCTGACCGTGCAGCAATCCCACGGTGGCTCGGGCAAACAGGCCCGCGCCGTGATCGACGGCCTGAAGGCCGACGTGGTGACCCTGGCCCTGGCCGGCGACATCGACGAACTGAACAAGCTGGGCAAGCTGCTGCCCGCTGACTGGCAGGCGCGCCTGCCCGACAACAGCACCCCCTACACCTCGACCATCGTGTTCCTGGTGCGCAAGGGCAACCCCAAGGGCATCAAGGACTGGGCCGACCTGACCAAGCAGGGTGTGGAAGTCATCACCCCCAACCCGAAGACCTCCGGCGGCGCCCGCTGGAACTTCCTGGCCGCCTGGGCCTGGGCGAAGAAGGAATACGGTAGCGACGAGAAAGCCCAGGAATACGTGCAGAACCTGTACAAGCACGTGCCGGTTCTGGACACTGGCGCCCGCGGTTCGACCATCACCTTCGTCAACAACAACATCGGCGACGTACTGCTGGCCTGGGAGAACGAAGCCTTCCTGGCCAAGAAGGAACAGGGCGGCGAGAACTTCGAGATCGTCGTGCCGTCCGTGTCCATCCTGGCCGAGCCGCCGGTGGCCGTGGTCGACAAGACCGTCGACAAGAAAGGCACCCGCAAGGTCGCCGAGGAATACCTGAAGTACCTGTACAGCGAAGAAGGCCAGCGCATCGCCGCGCAGAACTTCTACCGCCCGCGTGATGCCAAGGTCGCTGCCGAGTTCGCCAACCAGTTCCCGAAACTGAACCTGGTGACCATCGACAAGGACTTCGGCGGCTGGAAAGTCGCGCAGCCCAAGTTCTTCAACGACGGCGGCATCTTCGACAAGATCTACCAGGCGCAGTAATGCGCCACCCGCCCGGCCTTGAGCCGGGCGGCCCGATCCACGCGGGCCGGTGCACAGCCCGCGCGGAACGAAAAACCCCCGTCCCATGACGGGGGCACAGAACCTGTTTACGACCTTGCGAGCTAGGGCAGGACAAGGCGAAAACAGGCGAGGAAGCGCAGTTTACGAGCTGTAAATGAGCAACCCGAGCCTGTTCTCAACGCAATCATGCCGACGCGCAGCAGATCGTAATCAGGTTCTCAACGCGTTCACGAGAAAGGACAGCAAATGTCGCGACGCATCTCCCCGGTCATACCCGGCTTCGGGCTGACTCTGGGCTACACCCTGGTGTATCTCAGCCTGTTGGTGCTGATTCCGCTGGGGGCCATGTTCCTCAAGACGACCCAGCTCTCCTGGGATCAGTTCTGGACCATCATCACCGCGCCGCGAGTCATCGCCGCGCTCAAGCTGAGCTTCGGCACCGCGCTGATCGCCGCCCTGATTAACGGCGTGATCGGTACCCTGCTGGCCTGGGTGCTGGTGCGTTACCGCTTCCCCGGGCGCAAGATCATCGATGCGATGATCGACCTGCCCTTCGCCCTCCCCACCGCCGTGGCCGGTATCGCGCTGACCGCGCTGTACGCGCCCAACGGCATGGTCGGTCGCTTCGCCACTGAACTGGGCTTCAAGATCGCCTACACCCCGCTGGGCATCACCCTGGCACTGACCTTCGTGGTCCTGCCGTTCGTGGTGCGCACGGTGCAGCCGGTGCTGGCGGATATCCCGCGTGAAGTCGAAGAAGCCGCCGCCTGCCTGGGTGCCAAGCCGCTGCAGGTGTTCCGCCATGTGCTGCTGCCGGCGCTGCTGCCCGCCTGGCTGACCGGTTTCGCCCTGGCCTTCGCCCGCGGCGTCGGCGAATACGGCTCGGTGATCTTCATCGCCGGCAACATGCCGATGAAGACCGAGATCCTGCCGCTGCTGATCATGGTCAAGCTGGACCAGTACGACTACACCGGCGCCACCGCCATCGGCGTGCTGATGCTGGTCGTCGCCTTCGTCCTGCTGCTGCTGATCAACCTGCTGCAGCGCCGCATCGAAACGCCTTGAGGAGCGCGCCATGAGTACCGCAAGCCTTTCCGCCGCGGCCGCTGCCAACGCTGCTCGCCGGGGTAATGTCTGGGGCCGCCGCGCCCTGATCGCGCTCGCCTGGCTGGCCTTCGCGCTGTTCCTGCTGCTGCCGCTGTTCGTGGTGCTGAGCGAGGCGCTGAAGCAAGGCTTTGGCACCTTCTTCGAAGCCATCCTGGAACCCGACGCACTGGCCGCCCTGAAGCTGACGCTGATCGCGGTCGGCATCTCGGTGCCGCTGAACCTGGTGTTCGGCGTAGCCGCCGCCTGGTGCGTGACCAAGTTCGAGTTCCCCGGCAAGAGCATCCTGGTGACCATGATCGACCTGCCGTTCTCGGTCTCCCCGGTGATCGCCGGCCTGATCTACGTGCTGCTGTTCGGCGCCCAGGGCTACTTCGGCGAGTGGCTGTCGGACCACGACATCCAGATCGTCTTCGCCGTGCCCGGCATTGTCCTGGCCACCATCTTCGTCACCTTCCCCTTCGTCGCCCGCGAACTGATCCCGCTGATGCAGGAACAGGGCACGCAGGAAGAGGAGGCCGCGCGCCTGCTCGGCGCCAATGGTTGGCAGATGTTCTGGCACGTGACCCTGCCGAACATCAAATGGGGCCTGATCTACGGCGTGGTGCTCTGTACCGCGCGCGCCATGGGCGAGTTCGGCGCGGTGTCGGTGGTCTCCGGACACATCCGCGGCGTCACCAATACCCTGCCGCTGCACGTCGAAATCCTCTACAACGAATACAACCACGTCGCCGCTTTCAGCGTTGCCACCCTGTTGCTGCTGATGGCCCTCGTCATCCTGCTGCTCAAGCAGTGGAGCGAGTCGCGCCTGTCCCGCACCAAAGTCAAAGCTGACGAAGAGTGAGAGCCAACCCATGAGCATCGAGATCCGTAACGTCAGCAAGAACTTCAACGCCTTCAAGGCGCTGAACGACATCAACCTGGATATCCACAGCGGCGAGCTGGTCGCCCTGCTCGGCCCGTCCGGCTGCGGCAAGACCACCCTGCTGCGCATCATCGCCGGCCTGGAAACCCCGGACGCTGGCAACATCGTGTTCCACGGCGAGGACGTCTCGCAGCACGACGTGCGTGATCGCAACGTCGGCTTCGTGTTCCAGCACTATGCCCTGTTCCGCCACATGACGGTGTTCGACAACGTCGCCTTCGGCCTGCGCATGAAGCCGAAGAAGGAGCGCCCGAGCGAGTCGCGCATCGCCGAGAAGGTCCACGAACTGCTGAACATGGTGCAACTGGACTGGCTGTCCGACCGCTACCCGGAACAACTCTCCGGCGGCCAGCGCCAGCGCATCGCCCTGGCCCGCGCCCTGGCGGTAGAACCGAAGATCCTGCTGCTCGACGAACCCTTCGGCGCCCTCGACGCCAAGGTACGTAAAGAGCTGCGCCGCTGGCTGGCGCGCCTGCACGAGGAGATCAACCTGACCTCCGTATTCGTCACCCACGACCAGGAAGAAGCGATGGAAGTCGCCGACCGCATCGTGGTGATGAACAAAGGCGTGATCGAGCAGATCGGCTCGCCGGGCGAGGTCTACGAGAACCCGGCCAGCGACTTCGTCTACCACTTCCTCGGCGACTCCAACCGCCTGCACCTGGGCGGCGACGAGCACGTGCTGTTCCGTCCGCACGAGATCTCGCTGTCGCGCTCCGAAGTGGCCGAACACCGCGCCGCCGAAGTCCGCGACATCCGCCCGCTGGGCGCGATCACCCGAGTCACCCTCAAGGTCGACGGCCAGGACGAGCTGATCGAGGCCGAAGTGGTGAAGGACCACGACAGCCTGACCGGCCTCGCCCGCGGCGAGACACTGTACTTCAAGCCGAAGGCCTATCAGCCGGTGGCGAATATCTGACGCGGCAAACCACTTTACTGTAGGAGCGAGCTTGCTCGCGAACCCGGCCCCGCAGCGGGGTTTGTTCGCGAGCAAGCTCGCTCCTGCAAGAGCCCCGCGCTTTCCCCCGGCTTTCAAACCCTCGTATCCTGCCGACCTTGCTTTCAACAAGGCCCGGCCATGTTCGACGCCCTCCCCCAGCACCTCGAACTCATCGTCCTCACCTTCCTCCTCGCCGGCCTGGTGAAGGGCGTGGTGGGCCTCGGCCTGCCCACGGTCGCCGTCGGACTGCTCGGGCTGGTGATGCCCCCGATGCAGGCCGCTGCCATTCTCGTCGTCCCCTCCACCGTTACCAACGTCTGGCAACTCGCCGCCGGTCCGCGCTTCCTTGGGCTGCTCAAACGGCTGTGGGGCATGCTCATCGGCATCGTCGTCGGCACCCTGCTGGTAGGCTGGTTGCTGGCCGGGCGAAACTGGCCGGCCGCCACGCCGCTGCTGGGCGTGGCGCTGATTCTTTATGCGCTGCTGGGGCTGTCGAACAAGCGCTTCACGGTGGCACCGAAGCATGAGCGCTGGCTGTCGCCGCTGATCGGCGTAGTCACCGGTGGCGTCACGGCAGTGACCGGCGTCTTCGTGATTCCCGCCGTACCGTTCCTGCAGGCCCTCGGGCTGGAGAAAGACGATCTGGTGCAGGCGCTGGGGTTGTCCTTCACCGTCTCGACGCTCGCCCTGGCAATCACCCTCAGCCAGCACGGCTCGCTGCTGCAGGCAGACATCCTCGGCCTCTCGCTGCTGGCCCTGCTGCCGGCGCTGGCCGGCATGTATCTGGGCACTTGGCTGCGCTCGCGCATCAGCCCGCTGGCGTTCCGCCGCTGCTTCTTCGGTGGGCTGTTGCTGCTGGGCGCGGACCTCGCGATTCGCGGTCTGTAACTGCTCTTTTGTAGGAGCGAGCTTGCTCGCGAACCCAGCCCAGCCCAGCAGCGGAGCTTGTTCGCGAGCAAGCTCGCTCCTACAGCGGTAGGGCACAAAACGCCTATGGCGCTACCCACATCCGTGCCGGTTTTCCGCCCTACCAGAGTTGGTGACAACCCCGAGATTGCGCCCCGAAGGGAAGTGGCTCACTTCTCGTCCAGGTGGCGGATAAGGAAGTCCCGGCTCGACTCGACAATCGTCTTCTGCGCTGTCTCGCTCGCCACCATCCGCGCCAGCACCAGCGCGCCGACGCACTGCGCCAGCAATGCCCAGGCGTCTTCCGCCGAGCCCAGCACCTCGGCCCAGGCCTGCTGCAATTCCACCAGCGCATCTTCGGCACTCTGCCGCACAGCTTCGTCGGCGCGGGCGATTTCCGCGCCCAGCGCGGGAATCGCGCAGCCGGCGCCGGCATCCTGCACGTGCGTGACATTCAGGTAGCGCTTCAGACCGCGCTCCAGCCGGGCGCGATCCAGAACCTTGCCCTTGGCGGCGAGGCGCTCGACGCTCTGCTGCAATTCGCGTTCGACGATGGCGGCGAACAGTTCGTCCTTGGAACCGAAGTGGTTGTAGAACGCCCCGCCGGACAGTCCCACCGCCTTCATCAGCCCGTCCACGCCGGTGGTGGCGAAACCGCCCTGCTTGGCGAGAGCGCCGCTGCTGTCGAGCAGGCGCTGGCGGGTTTCTTCCTTGTGGGTGGCTGAGTAACGCATGGGGGCGACTCCGGCGAAGCGGTTGACGATACGTCGAATATTAACATAACGTTCGTTTACCTAACGACCGTTTACCCACTTTCGCGCACCCCGAGGAAACGAGAATGTCGAACAAGAAAGTCGTGCTGGTCATTGGCGCCGGCGATGCCACCGGCGGCGCCATCGCCCGCCGTTTTGCCCGTGAAGGCTATGTCGCCTGCGTTACCCGGCGCTCGGCGGACAAGCTGCAGCCCCTGGTGGATCAGATTCGCGCCGAAGGCGGCGAGGCGCACGGCTTCGCCTCCGATGCGCGCCAGGAAGAAGCAGTGATCGAACTGGTGGAAACCATCGAGCGCGACATCGGCCCCATCGAAGCCTTCGTCTTCAATATCGGCGCCAACGTACCCTGCAGCATCCTCGAAGAGACCGCGCGCAAGTACTTCAAGATCTGGGAGATGGCCTGCTTCTCCGGCTTCCTCACCGGCCGCGAAGTGGCCAAGCGCATGGTCAAGCGCCAGCGCGGCACAATCCTCTTTACCGGCGCCACCGCCGGCCTGCGCGGTGCCTCGGGCTTCGCCGCCTTCGCCGGGGCCAAGCACGGCATCCGCGCACTGGCGCAGAGCATGGCCCGCGAACTGGGACCGATGGGTCTGCACGTCGCCCACGTGGTGGTGGACGGCGCCATCGATACCGAATTCATCCGCGAGAACTTCCCGCAGAAATACGCACAGAAGGATCAGGACGGCATCCTCGATCCCGAGCATATCGCCGACAGCTACTGGTATTTGCATTCGCAACCGCGCGATGCCTGGACTTTCGAGCTGGATCTCCGCCCCTGGATCGAACGCTGGTAAAAATCGGCAGACGACCAGCTGCGCGTCGGCCAGGCGTCGTTGGAATCCAGCAGGGGCTGCTCATTTACAAACGCTGACTATCAAAGCAAAAGGTCCGCGCCCCTGCTGAATTCCGCCTAGCCTGGCTCTAGCTCGCAAGGTCGTATGCCGATTTTGCGAACCCACATAAAAAGAGAGCCACTCATGAGCAAATCCGTCGAGTTCTACTTCGACTTCGGCAGCCCGACTTCCTACCTGGCGTATACCCAACTGCCGGGCATCTGCGCCGAAGCCGGCGCCGAGCTGGTCTATCGCCCGGTCCTGCTGGGCGGCGTGTTCCAGGCCACCGGCAACGCCTCGCCCATCGCCGTGCCGGCCAAGGGTCGCTACACCATGATCGACATGCTGCGCTTCGCCCGTCGCTACGGTGTGCCGCTGAAGATGAACCCGCACTTCCCGATCAACACCCTGACCCTGATGCGCGCCGCCACTGGCTTGCAACTGCGCCAGCCGGAGCGCTTCGAAGCGCTGCTGGCCTGCGTGTTCAAGGGCATGTGGGTGGATGCGCTGAACCTGGGCGACCCGGCGGTGCTCGGCCCGTTGCTGGCCGAGGCGGGCTTCGATCCGCAGGCGCTGCTGGCGCTGACGACCGAGCAGGACGTGAAGGATGCGCTGAAGACCAATACCGAGGCGGCGATCAAGCGCGGGATGTTCGGCGCACCGACATTCTTCGTTGGCGACGAAATGTTCTTCGGCCAGGACCGCCTCGACTTCGTTCGCGAAGCCTTGGCTTAAGCCGGCAGGAAGCGGTTCGCGAGCAAGCTCGCTCCTACCAAGAGCGCACCGGCGCTGACCTGTAGGAGCGAGGGGGACACCTAGTTCTTGCTCGCGAACATCACAAGGCAAGAACCGCCGACCGCCGCAGGCCGAAGAACTCCAGCTCGGCCAGCAGCAGGACCACCAGCGCCTGGCCGATGACGAAGGCGTAGCCCAGGGCAGTCGGCTGTACATAGCCGGTCACCAGCAGGACGGCGCTCTCCACAACCCACAGCGCATTCAGGGCGATGACGGCCCACACACCGGTGCGCGACAGCAGCGTCTGGTTGCTCATCCAGTAGAGCACCAGCGCCAGCGGCAACAACACGATGCCGGCCACCAGCAGTAAGACGAAGGGCAGACCGAACAGCTCACCCAGCGGTTGCGCGGCCAGGGCCATCAGCAGGCCCATGGCGCCACCGGCAATGGCGTCGACCTTGAGGGTGAGACGAAGCAGCGGGGAGGGTTGCAGCAGAGTCATGGCGAAGCTCCTTCAGGGGGCGCCACCGGTTGGCGGCGTGTGGCTGAAGAATCTGCCCGGGACGTAGGTGCGTCGATTACCTGCCAGGTAATGGCCGTTACGGGGTGCCAGGTCTATCGTTCGATGCCATGACCCGCACTGCCACCAACGGCCCAGCCATGAACAGTCCAGCCCAGAACAGCCCGGCCCAACCGGTCGGCGCCCTGCTCCGCCAATGGCGCCAGCGCCGCCGACTCAGCCAGCTCGACCTCGCCTGCGACGCGGAGATTTCCACGCGCCACCTGAGCTTCGTCGAAACCGGCCGCGCCCTGCCCAGCCGCGAGATGCTCCTGCATCTGGCCGAACAGCTGGACATCCCCCTGCGCGAGCGCAACCGCCTGCTCAGCGCTGCCGGCTACGCGCCGGTTTACTCGGAGAAGGGCCTGGACGACCCGGCGCTGACCGTCGCCCGGCAGGCCATCGACCAGTTGCTCAAGGCCCACGAGCCGAACCCGGCAATGGTGGTGGACCGCCACTGGAACCTGCTGGCGTCCAACCGCACGGTGGATATCTTCCTGATCGGCGTCGATCCGGAGCTGCTGCAGCCGCCGATCAACGTGCTGCGCATGAGCCTTCACCCCAAGGGGTTGGCACCGCGCATCCTCAACCTGGGGCCGTGGAAGGCGCATGTGGTAGAGCGCTTGCAGCGCGACTTCGAGGCCAGCGGCGATCCGGCGCTGGCGGCGCTGCGTGACGAGGTGGCGGGGTATCCGGCACCGCCCTATGACGAGGCGGCCAGCGGCGACATGGTGCTGATCCCGGTGCAACTGCAGACGGAACTGGGCGTGTGCAGCCTGATCGGCACCATCACGGTGTTCGGTACGCCGGTGGACGTGACGCTGTCGGAGCTGGCGCTGGAAACCTTCTTCCCGGCCGACCCCGACAGCGCACGAATCCTGCGCCAGCTCAGCGGCACAGAGTGAGCTGAATCAGGCGGTTGCCTTCTTCTCGCGGATGCAGGTCGGGCCAGCGCGCTCTTCCACGGCGTGGCGCACTTCATCGCGCAGGCCAAGCAGGAAGGCCGCTTCGGCAGCGACGAACAGCGGGCCTACGATCAGGCCGGTGAGGTCGTCGACGAACGCCGGCTTGCGCCCTTCGTACCAGTGGCCGACGAACTGGATGATCCAGCCCACCACGAACAGGCCGATGCCCCAGGTGAGCCAGTAGGTAGTTGTGCCGGCGGCCAGCGCGGCGCCGATCCACAGCGACAAGGCCAGCAGCGCGGTCATCAGCAGGCCGAAGCGCACGTCCAGGCGCAGGTAGAAAACAACCGAGGCCAGCGCCAGCAGCGTGGCGGGCGAGACCAGCACGCCGGCCAGCTCGAAGCCGGGGCGCGACAGCAGGGTGGCGATGGCCAGCACGATCATCGGAATGCCGATGAAATGGCTGACGATGTTCCGCCGGTCACGGTGGTAGGCGGCATATTGGGCAAGGTGATCGACCAGAGTTTTCATTGTTGTTCTCCCGCAAGGTACTGGCATGATGGCGTTGTGCGCCTTGCCACTCTGTCAGCTAGCCGACATTGCCCATGACCGACACCAAGCCCTATCTCTCCCGCCTGCAGGAAGGCCGCTGGTTCCAGACCCTGCCCGAAGGCCTGCGCCAGGCCCTGTGCGACGCCGCCGTGGTGCGCCGCCTGCCCGCCGGCCAGCGCCTGTTCGCCCGCGGCGATGCACCATGCGGCCTGTATTGCGTGGTGGAAGGAGCGATGCGCGTCAGCGTGGTCGGCGAGAACGGCAAGGAAGCGCTGCTGGCGTTGGTGGAAGCGCCCAACTGGTTCGGCGAGATCTGCCTGTTCGACGGCCAGCCGCGCACCCACGATGCCTACGCAGAAGGCGCCACGACGCTGCTGCAGGTGCCCCAGGCGCCACTGCAGGCAATGCTGGCCCAGCATCCGGAATACTGGCGCGACTTCGCCCTGCTGATGAGCCACAAGCTGCGCATCACCTTCGCCGTGCTGGAGGAGCTGTCACTGCTGCCGGCCGCGCCCCGCCTGGCCCGGCGCCTGCTGATGATCGCCGAGGGCTACGGCGAGTCGGCCACCGCCAAGCGCGAGCTGCACCTGCCTCAGGACCAGTTGGCGGCCATGCTCTCGCTGTCGCGGCAGACCACCAACCAGATACTCAAGGACCTGGAAGCCCAGGGCATCGTGCGGCTGAGCTACGGTGGCATCGAGATCCTCGACCGCGAGCGGCTGCGCCATGCTGCGCACGCCTGATCCCACTCGCCGCGTCTAGAAAAAAAGCCAGGCCACTCTCGACAACCTACGATGGCCGCGCCCGCCGCTCCCTCGCTCTAATGCCCCCGCCGCCGCGCTGGCCCTCCGCCCGCGCCGAGCCGGCACCCGAACCTTCCGCATGACAGCAAAGCGGCCGGCCCCCTCGCCGGCCGCCAGGGAATCCTATGCGCCTTTCGAAACTCCTTTGCGCCCTCGCGCTGACCGCACCTGCACTGGCAATGGCCGACGACCGTGGCCTCTACGTGGGTGGCGGCGTGACCCGCCTCGAGATCGACGACCGGTCCTTCGATGACCACGACAACAGCTACAAGCTCTACGCCGGCTACCGCTTCAACAACTACCTGTCCCTGGAAGGCGCGGTAGTCGATTTCGGCGACATGAGCGACGACCGCAAGCACTTCGATGGCGAATCACTGCAGGCCAACGTGCACCTGGGCTTCCCCATCGGCCAGCGCATCCGCCTGTACGGCATCGCCGGTGTACACGCCTGGCACGCCGACGACGATGCCGCCGGCAAATCCGACGATGTCGACCCGCTCTATGGCTTCGGTGGCGAAATGGACCTGATCGGCGGCCTGGGCGTACGCCTGGAACAGGAATACCTGGACGTCGGCGATATCGACCTCGACCAGACCACCCTCTCCGCCTACTGGCGCTTCTGACACCAGCCCGATCCCGCAAAAGCCCGGCGGAGGTTCGGCTCTCTCCCCAGAGCAGTCCTCCCCCCTCACGGACCTCCGCCGGCACCTTCTCCCGTTCCAGGCATCGCCTGCGCAAATCACTCTTTCGGTCGGTTGCAGCCGCCGCATTCGCGGCTAGCCTAGGGATAGCTGCGTTTCTGGCGCCAAAAAGACACACATACGGCGATTCGCGCGGCTCACAATAACAAGAAGGACGCCTCCGCCATGTTCGATATCGTTCGTGGGTTCATGCTGTGCTGTTTCGGACTCTTCGCCCTCGCCGCCCAGGCCAACCTGCCCATCGAGGAACTGCAGCTGCAGACCCTGCAGGTCTACACCTGCCGCTCGATCAACAGCCTGTTGCTGCTGCGCGGCGAGGGCTTCCAGGAAGCTCACGCGGCCCAGCTGGAGAAGGACCTCGCCACCCTGGACAACGCCGTCAAGGGCTACTCCAAGGCGGACGAGGCACTGCGCAAGGCCCACACCGAGTTCGTTACCCAGATTCGCAACGGCGTTTCCTATGGGCCCAAGGAAGAAGACCTGCCCTGGCGCTATAACCAGGATCTGAGCCGGTCCCTGCGCGAGCTGCTCAACCAGATCGAGCGCTTCGTACCGGCCACCGCCGATGCCAGCCAGATTCCCCTGTGGGAATTGCCGGTGCGCGTCGAATACCTGGCGACCCAATACCTGGGCCGCGCCTATATCAGTGGCCTGGAATTGGCCCGCGAACAGCCGCAGGAATACCTCGGCCAGGACGAAAGCGTGCTGGTGCCGCTGCTGACCCAGCGCATCGAGCAACTCCCGGACAGCGACGCGACCAAGAAGCTGCGCACCCGCTGGGAATACCTGAGCAAGGCGCTGCTGGACATGAACAGCAAGAGCAACAGCGGCGTCAGCGCCTCGGGCCGTCCCTGGGCGCCGATCATCGTCGACCGCAACGCCCGCGCCGTCTCCGGCCAGCTCATGCTGATCAGCCAGCAGTAACCTCAGGCGCTCAGCGGTTCCGGGGCATTCGCCGGCACCTGCACCACGGCCTGGGCCGGCCGCTCCAACTCGTCGCGGTCCATCAGCGCGGCGCGGCCCGCCAGCAGCTCATCCGGGGCGCAGGCGATCTTCGGGTTCTTGTCCGGGTAATCCAGGCTGTGCAGGAAGTGCCGCAGGCAGTTGAGCCGCGCGCGCTTCTTGTCGTCGGACTTGATCACCACCCAGGGCGCATCGGCGGTATCGGTGTGGAAGAACATCGCTTCCTTGGCCTGGGTGTAGTCGTCCCAGCGGTCCAGCGACTGGATGTCGATGGGCGACAGTTTCCAGTGTTTGAGCGGGTCATCACGGCGCGAGACGAAGCGGCGCAGCTGCTCCTCGCGGCTCACCGAGAACCAGAACTTGAACAGGTGGATGCCGTTGCGCACCAGCATGCGCTCCAGCTCCGGCGTCTGCTGCATGAACTCCAGATACTGGCGCGGCGAGCAGAAGCCCATCACCCGCTCGACGCCGGCGCGGTTGTACCAGGAGCGGTCGAAGAAGACGATTTCACCGGCCGTGGGCAGGTGCTGGATATAGCGCTGGAAGTACCACTGGCCGCGTTCGGCGTCGCTGGGTTTCTCCAGTGCCACAACACGCGCGCCACGAGGGTTGAGGTGTTCGGTGAAGCGCTTGATGGTGCCGCCCTTGCCGGCGGCGTCGCGGCCCTCGAAGAGCAGGACGATGCGCTGGCCAGTCTCCTTGACCCAGTTCTGCACCTTCAGCAATTCGATCTGCAGTTCGGCCTTGGCCTTTTCATACTCCCGGCGCTGCAGGCGCTTGCGGTAGGGATAACTGGCGGGCAGCTGGGCCGAGGTGGAATCCTCGTTGCTACCGCGCGGAGCCATAGCGACGGTCAGCGCGACCGGGCCCTGGCTCTGCGCCTGGATCTGCGCGCCACCCTCGGTTGATGCTTCGGGAAGCGCGGCGGCGGGCTTGTTGGCTTCGGATTGCGGCATGGTCTCCTCCTGTGAGACGTGGGGACGGCCCTCCACTGTGCGACCCGCGCCGCGAGCCTTTCTTGACCCGCATCAACCCGTCTACAGCCAGCCTTTGTACTTGAACCAGTAGTAGGGAATGATCGCCGAGATCACCATCGCCACCAGCGCCATGGGATAGCCCGCCAGCCATTGCAGCTCGGGCATGTGCGCGAAGTTCATGCCGTACACCGTGCCCACCAGGGTCGGCGGCAGGAACAGCACGGCGGCGATGGAGAACACCTTGATGATGCTGTTCTGCTCGATGTTGATCAGGCCCAGGGTGGCGTCCAGCAGGAAGGTAATCTCCCCGGCCATCTTCGTCTGGTACTCGCTGAGCGAGCGCACATCGCGCTCCACCGACTTCATGCCCAGCTTCACTTCGTCGCTGATCCAGCCGTTGCTGCCCTGGCGGAAATAGGACAGCGGTCGACTGATGCTGAGCAGGCTCTCGTTGAGCTTGGACAGCAGGGAGTTCTTGCGCCCCAGTTGCTTGACCACTTCCTGCAGATCGGCCTTCTCGTTGGCCGGGCCCTCGCGGAAGATGCTGGTGCCCAGGCTGTCGAGCTGTTTCTGCACGTTCTCCAGCACGTCGGCGATGCGATCCACCACGCTGTCCATCAGGGTCACGAACAACTGGTCGCTGCGCCCCTCGCAGCCGCCGCGCTGGGTACGCGTCTCGAAGGTGCGGAAGGCCAGCAGGTCGGTGTAGCGCACCGTCACCAGCCAGTGCGGGGTCAGCACACAGGTGACTTCCGAGGTGCTCGGCTTGTGCTCGCGGATGCCGCCGACCACGGTGGTGGTCATGTACAGCGCGCCCTTGCTCTCGTAGAAGCGCGAGGAATCCTCGATCTCGGCCATCTCTTCCTGGGTCGGCACATCCACCTCGATGATCGACTCCAGCAGTTTTTCCTCTTCCGCCGTGGGCCGGAACAGGTCGATCCACAGCGTGTCCTTGGGCATGCCGTGGCACTCGCTGCCGTTGTGGCGAACCAGGCGGTCGCCGACAAGGGTGTAATAGGTGATCATGTCGCCCGACGATCCTTTTACGCACCTGAAGTTGCCCCGCAGGTTGGCCAACTTCAGGCGGCTTCACAAGTCCAGCGGAGAGCAATGTGATGACTGACCAAGACGATGCCGAAGAGTCCTTCGCCGAAGACACCCTGATCCAGGCCATCGAGAACCAGATCGAAAGCGAGAGCCCGGCAGCCGCCCGCGCGGTGTTCAACAAGCTGACCCTGGTCGGCTACGAACGCGAGGACGCACTGCATCTGATGGCCCTGGTGCTCGCCCACGAGATCGAGGCGATGCTCGCCGAAGATCGCCCATTCAATGGCGAATGGTACGAGCAGGCCCTGCGCGCGCTGCCGACGCTGCCCGACGGTACTGTTGCGGAATGAGTCAGCGGCATAAGACCGCTTGCCGAACCGGTCGGACTTGAGACTACACTGGAGCCTCATTGACCATCGGGAGTTACGCGAATGGCTTTCACGAAAGAAATGGTTGAGGAACTGGACCTGCTGGCACTGTATGACCTGGAGAACAGCCAGGCGGGATTGAAAGTCCACCATGACGCCTCCACCGAGGCTGTCGCGGCCGCCGGCCGACTCCACGCCAAAGGGTTGATCGATCAACACGATGGCGGCTACCTCACCAGCCTGGGTCTCGATGCCGCCGAGCACGCCCAGGTCCTGCTCGGTATCCTGCGCGGCTGACCTCAAGTTCCCCCGCGAGCGGGCGATAACCTGGCACACTTCCAAGCGCCGCATTCTCTGATGCGGCGCCGCTGGCCAGGCAGCAGTACGCCATGACGCTCACCCCCGAGATCCGCCCGGACATTGACGACGGCATCGACCGAAAGGTGCTGGCGCAGCTGCGCCAGCGCTTCCTGAAGGTCAACGCCGCGCGTCTGCAACGGGCCAGCGAAGCACTCTCCACGCGCCAGCAACTGGTGCTCAAGCTGCTGCCGCTGCTGCTGGATGTGAACCACCCGCTACTGCCCGGCTACGTCTCGGCCAGCACGCCCGCCGGGCTGTCGAACTTCGTCCCGGACGACGAGATTCTCGCCGAAGCCCAGCGCCTGACCCGCTCCTTCAGCTACAAGACCCGCCGCGGCAACCCGCCGCTGCCGATCCACGGGCTGTTCCTGATGGGCAGCCTGGGCACCGTCGCCCAGGCCGAACAGAGCGACCTGGACCTGTGGGTCTGCCACGCCTCCGACCTCACCGAGCGGGAGCTGGCGGAGCTACGGCGCAAGTGCGAGCTGCTCGAACAATGGGCCGCCACCCAGGGCGCCGAGGTGCACTGCTTCCTCGTCGACCCGCAGCACTACACCCAGGGCGCCCGCGAGGCACGGCTGACCTCCGACGACTGCGGCACCAGCCAGCACTACCTGCTGCTGGACGAGTTCTACCGTACCGCCATCTGGCTCGGCGGCCGCACGCCGCTGTGGTGGCTGGTGCCAGTCTACGAAGAGAACCGCTACGCCGAGTACTGCCAGACGTTGCTGAGCAAGCGCTTCATCCGCGCCGAGGATGTCCTCGACCTCGGCCACCTGGCGCGCATCCCGCCGGGCGAATTCATTGGCGCCGGCATGTGGCAGCTGTTCAAGGGCATCGAGTCACCCTACAAGTCGGTGCTCAAGCTGCTGCTCACCGAGGTCTACGCCAGCGAGCACCCGCAGGTCTCCTGCCTGAGCCTGCGCTACAAGCAGGCGATCTATGCCGGACGCCTGGACGTGGAGGAACTCGACCCCTACGTCATGCTCTACCGCCGCCTGGAGGAATACCTCAAGGAGCGCGGCGAAACCGAACGCCTGGAACTGATCCGCCGCTGCCTGTACCTGAAGGTCGGCAAGAAGCTCAGTCGCCCGCCACGCCAGGGCCACAAGAGCTGGCAACGCAAGGTGATGGAGCGCGTCTCGGCACCCTGGAAGTGGGACAGCCGCGCCTTCGCGCAGCTCGATAGCCGCAGTCAGTGGAAGGTTCGCCAGGTGCTGCTGGAACGCCGCGCGCTGGTCAACGAACTGACCCACAGCTACCGCTTCCTCTCGCAGTTCGCCCGCCTGCAACACGCCGCCGCCGGCATCAACCCGCGGGACATGGGCATCCTCGGGCGGCGCCTGTATGCCGCCTTCGAGCGCAAGGCCGGCAAGGTCGAATTCATCAACCCGGGCATCGCCCCGGACATGGCCGAAGACATCCTCACCCTCGCCCAGTTGCCCGGCGGCGAGGCCGGCAAACCACCGTTCTGGGCACTGTACAGCGGCAATCTGTCATTACAGGAAATGGCCGACTTCGCCCCGCTGCGGCGCGCCCGTGACCTTTTGGAGCTGCTTGCCTGGAGCCACCGCAACGGCGTGATCGACGCCACCACGCGGCTATCCCTGCAACCGGGCAGCAGCGACCTGACCGAGTTCGAACTGCAGAACCTGCTGGGCTGTCTGCAGCAGGCCGTACCACTGCCGCTCAACGAAGTACCGGAAAGCGCCCTGCTGCGCAGCGCGGTGCCTTCGCAGGTGTTGCTGCTGGTGAACGTCGGCGTCGATCCGCTGCGCCAGCACAGTCAGATGAATGTGCACATGACCACCGAGCGCACGGACTCGCTGGGTTATTCCGGCGTACGCGACAACCTGGTGCTGACTCTCGACCAGATCACTCTCAACAGCTGGAATGAACTGCTGGTCAGCCGCTACGCAGGCCCCCATGCGCTGCTCGACTGCCTGCGCGAATTCCTCAACACGCTACCGACCGATGCCCCGCCGCCGCGCCTGCTGGTGCGCTGCTTCTGCCGCAACCGCGCCACCGCCATCGCCCAGCGCGTCGAAGACCTGTTCCGCGACGCCCACGCGCAGCTCGCCAGCGGCAAGGGCGGTCGCTACCTGCTGCAGGTGCGCCAGCACTTCCATCTGCTGCACCTGGTACCGGGCAGCGTCAGCCATCGGGTGATCGACGGGCTGCCGGCGCTGGTCGAACACCTGGGCGACACCCAGGACGACAGCGGCTTCCTGCAACTGGACCGGCACGCACTGGAGGGCGATGACCTCGCCATGATCCTGCCGCTGGGCCGGGCCAATACCGTGCAGGTGTTCTACCGCCTGTATGAAGGCAACGCGGAAATCACCATCCTCGACGAACGCAACGCCCTCTGGCGGCGGCGCCAGGAGTACGACACCGAGGAAGGTCTGCTGCTACCGCTGCAACGCTTCCTGCAATCGGTGCAGTACCGCCGCAACGCGGTGATCTCGCTACTGGAAGCCCAGGGTCCGGTGGGGGCGGACATCCTCTTCTACGAAGTGGTGAGCAACGGCAATCAGCGCGCGCAACGCATCGAGCGGCGCAATACACCGCAGCCGTTGGAAGCACTGCCTTTCTACAACGTGCAGGCGATCGTCGAACCGGGCGAGGGCCAGCGTGCGCGTACCACGCTGTTCTGCAACCACCGCGAGTTCTCGGAACTGGAGTTCGGCAGCGAGCTGTTCCAGGCCGTGGCCCGGCACATCCTCGACCGCCGGCGCGGGCAGGAGCGCTACCCCTGCTACATCACCGACCTGGACCTGTCGGCCATGCGCGAAGGCGGGGAGCTGCAGACAGTGCATTTCCTGCGCTACAAGCAAAGCCTGGAGCAGGCTCTGAACCGGGCGCTGGCTGAGGCCTGAACGGCCGCGCCGGCACCCGGCGGAGGGAGCGGGCGGATCAGCGATCGTAGTCGCCGGCCGCTTCGGGCTGGTATTCCACTTCCAGCAGGCTCAGCTTCAGCGTCTTGCCGCTGGGCGCCGGCCAGTCGATGCTCTGGCCGGTAGTCAGGCCCAGCAGCGCGGTGCCCACCGGGGCGAGAATCGAGACCTTGCCTTCGCCGCCAAGATCGGCCGGGTAGACCAGCGTCAGGTGGTACTCCTTGCCGCTGCTTTCCTCGCGGCAGCGCACGGTGGAGTTCATCGTGACCACGCCCGGCGGTATCTCGTCGTGGCCGACCACCGTGGCACGGGCCAGTTCGGCCTCCAGCGCCTCGGCCGCGGGGCCGTACTCATCCAGGCTGTCGAGCATGCGCTCCAGACGTTGCAGGTCGAGTCGAGTAACGGTGATGGGTGTCGTGGTCATGATGGTTGGCAGTCTCCTTACAGGAGAGCCCCGGACGCTCGCGCGTTCGGGGCCCTGGGTGTTCTGGCAGTAAAGACGTTCAAGGTTCGAACGCGCAGTGAAATCCGAAAAAAGAAAAACCCCGCCCAAGGCGGGGTTTTCCCGGACACTAACACAGCACAGAAAATAAGCAACACCGACCAGTCACCACTTCGGCGAGTGGTTGTTTCGGCGCTTTTCGCAGTCCGCTAGGATCGCCCGGCGCCGCACACCGTCGGCCTCGTTCCACTCCAGTATCTCGCCCAGCGTGCGCCCGCAGCCGACGCAGACATCCGCGTCGTCCAGGCAGCAGCGCCGGCAGCAGGGCGAAGCGACGCTCGCCTGTGGCTCAGATGCCGGGGAAGTCGACATCCTCGCCTGCCTGATCCAGCGTGGCGCGGTTGAGCAGCGCGCCCAGCGGTTCGCGCGTGCTGTCGCAGATCCACAGCGAGCCGGACTCGTCGTAGTCGAAGTGGAAGCCACCGGAGCGCGCCGCCACCCACAGCTGCCGCAGCGCCGGCTGGCGGCTGAGGATCAGCTGGGTGCCATTCTCGAAACGCACGGTCAGCACGCCACTGGAGTTCTCCAGGTCCACGTCCAGGTCGCTGTCGTCGAAGGCGTCCTCCACCGTTACCTGTACGGCGTCCACCAGGTCATGGAAGCGGGCTTCGCTCAAAGTGCTCATGCATCGTCCTCGGGATCAGTCAAAGGCACCAGTTTACGCCGGTATTCGCCCAGACTCTGCCCCGTCCAGCGACGGAATGCGCGGGCAAGCGAGCCGGCTTCGCTGAAGCCCAGCAGGTAGGCGATGTCGGCGCTGTCCAGCGCCGGGTCGCGCAGGTAGTGCAGCACCAGTTGCTGGCGGGTTTCGTCCACCAGTTGGCTGAACGACAGGCCGGTATCGCGCAGCCGCCGCTGCAGCGTGCGGGGGCTCAGCGCCAGCGTCTGCGACAGGCGCTCCAGGTCGGCGCCCTGCTCCGGCAACTGGCGCGCCAGCTCCAGGCGCGCACGGTCGAGCACGCTGTCGCCCTTGTTGATCTCCACCAGCAGTCGCTCGGCGTAGGCATCCAGGGTGCGCTGCACCTGGGCGTCGGCCTGGCCCAGCGGCAGCGAAAGCAGACGCTTGGGGAAGACCAGGGCGTTGTCCGGCTGATCGAACAGCACCGGGCAGCGGAAAATGCGCTCATGCTCGCGGGTATCCGCCGGTGCACTGTGGCTGAAGCGCACCTCGTACGGCGCCTCGTCCACGCCGCTGACCCAATGGCCGAAACTGACCCAGCCAGCCAGCGTCTCCTCGCTCATCTGCCGCTGCTGTTGCGGCAACAATGGCTCCCAGCTGTGTTTCACCAGCGCCTCGCAGCCCGCGCGCGGCGGCTCGTCAGCCAGTTCGACGCGGCCCAGGTTACCCACCAGCGAGGCGTAGCGCGCCTGCCGATGCAGGGCGTCGGAAAGAGTCGCGCAACTCATGATCAGGTAGCCGAGCACACCGTAGTAGCCGGGGCGCACGGCCTCGCCCAAGTGCAGGCCGAGATTGTCGTCACCGCTCAGGCGCACGCCGGCACCCACCAGTTCCAGGTAAGCGCTGGCAGCGATGCGCTGATCGCGCTGGGCAAGGATCGAAGGCTCCAGGTGCACCGTCGCCAGCAGCTGCGCCGGCTCCACGCCCTGGCGCTGCAAATGCTCCACGAGGCCCTGCAGGTAGGCCACCGACACCGAACTGGGCAGGGGATCGCGATAGTCCATGGGGCTTTCCGTTTTTTGCCCGCCATCATAGGGCCACTGGCCCTTCCGGCGCGAGCCGCAAGCCCCGCCGGGCGGGCGCCCGCTTGAATAGGCAAGGCGGCGGGGGGCCGGTATACTCCGGCCCCATTGACGCTTTAATTACAAGGATTCCGCCATGAAGCGACTGCTGCTTCCCTTCGTCGCGATCGCCCTGCTGACCGCCGCCATCGCTGGCTGCGGCCAGAAAGGCCCGCTCTACCTGCCGGACGACGAAAAGGCCAAGAACGAACACAGCAAGGACCGCTACGGTCTCTGAGGGCGTTCCCATGGACGCCTTCGACGTCCGCGGCGGGCTACTGCTCGCGGCAGACGTGCCATCGCCGGCGTACGCCGGGCGTTCTGGCACGCCGCTCCGCAGAGCCGACGGCTTTGCGCTCCCGCCCGGAAAGAAGGTGACCTGCTGGCCGTTCATCCGGCCGGCGCCTATGGTTTCGTCATGAATTCCAACTACATCACCCGGGGCCGCGCCGCCGAGGTGCTGGTGGATAGCTCGGCCGCGCACAGGATGCGTCGCCACGGAACACGACAAGAGCTGTTCGCCGGCGAAAGCCTGCTGCCGGACTGAGGCCGAGACGACGATGCTTCTGCGCTTTACCAAGATGCATGGGCTGGGCAATGACTTCATGGTCCTGGACCTGGTCAGCCAGCACGCCCATGTGCAACCCCGCCACGTCAAACAGTGGGGCGACCGCAACTTCGGGGTCGGCTTCGATCAACTGCTGATCGTCGAGCCGCCGAGTACGCCGGACGCGGATTTCCGTTACCGCATCTTCAACTGCGACGGCACCGAGGTCGAACAGTGCGGCAACGGCGCGCGCTGCTTCGCCCGCTTCGTGGTCGACAAGCGCCTGACCGCGAAGAAGACCATCCGCGTGGAAACCAAGGGCGGCATGATCGAGCTGACCATTGCCAACGATGGCCAGGTCACCGTCGACATGGGCCCGCCGCGCCTGCAACCCGAGCAGGTGCCGTTCAAGGCCGATGGCGAGGCGTTGAGCTATCCCCTCGAAGTGGACGGCCAGCGCTACGACCTCGCGGCCATCTCCATGGGCAACCCGCACGGCGTGCTGCGCGTGGATGACGTGGACAGCGCGCCGGTCCGCACGCTGGGGCCGAAACTCGAAATCCATGAGAGCTTCCCGCAGAAAGCCAACATCGGCTTCCTGCAGATCGTCAATCCGCACCAGGCGCGCCTGCGCGTGTGGGAACGCGGCGCTGGCGAGACCCTGGCCTGCGGCACCGGCGCTTGCGCGGCGGCGGTCGCCGGCATTCGCCAGGGCTGGCTGCAATCGCCGGTACAGATCGACCTTCCCGGCGGACGGTTGTCCATCGAGTGGGCAGGACCGGGTCAGCCCGTTATGATGACCGGGCCCGCCGTGCGGGTGTTCGAAGGCCAGGTACGTCTATAAAGCCTGTTCAAGGTCTTGCCGAGCGCAGCTCAGACAAGGCGGTAACAGGCGAGAAAGCGCAGTTTACGAAGAGTAAATGAGCATTTTGAGCCTGTTTCCAACGCCGTATGAGCAAAGCGCAGGCAGACATTGGACAGGCGCTGAACCGGGACGCTTATGACCGATATTCCGCAGGACCCCACCGTTACGCTCGAAGCCGAACAGGTCGCCGACTATCTTCGCCGGCACCCTGAATTCTTCGTCGATCATGACGAGCTGATCCCGGAAATGCGCATTCCGCACCAGCCAGGCGATGCCGTGTCGCTGGTGGAGCGCCAGGTACGCCTGCTGCGCGAGCGCAATATCGAGATGCGCCATCGGCTGTCACAGCTGATGGACGTGGCCCGCGACAACGACCGCCTGTTCGACAAGACCCGCCGCCTGGTGCTCGACCTCCTCGATGCGACCAGCCTGGAAGAAATCGTCAGCACAGTGGAAGACAGTCTGCGCCACGAGTTCCTCGTGCCCTACGTCAGTCTGATCCTGTTCAGCGACAACAACCTGCCGGTGGGCCGCTCGGTGAGCAGCGCCGAGGCGCACCAGGCCATCGGCGGCCTGCTGTCGGGCGGCAAGACCGTCAGCGGCGTGCTGCGCCCCCACGAGCTGGCCTTCCTGTTCTGCGAAAGCGAACGCGAGCAGGTCGGCTCCGCCGCCGTGGTGCCGCTGACCTTCCAGGGCCTGCACGGCGTACTGGCGATCGGCAGCCCCGACCCGCAGCACTACAAGAGCTCGCTGGGCACCCTGTTCCTCGGCTACGTCGCCGAAGTCCTCGCGCGCACTCTGCCGCGCTTCTCCACGCCACTGCGCTCGGTACGCTGACCTTCGCAACGCGGTAAGCTGCCAGCCTGGCTGTCTCACTGGGAGCTTTCCGCTTGTCGCTCGAAGCCGATCTGCAAGCCTATCTGGAACACCTGCGCAGCGAGCGCCAGGTCTCCGTGCACACGCTCGACGGCTACCGTCGGGACCTGGCGCGCCTCGCCGGGCTGTGTGAAAAATCCTCGATCAACGAATGGTCGGCGCTGCAGGTACGCGACCTGCGCCTGTTCGTCGCCCGCTTGCACCAGCAGGGTCTCGCCAGTCGCAGCCTGGCGCGCCTGCTATCGGCCACGCGAGGGCTGTACCAGTATCTGATCCGCGAAGGCCGTTGCCGGCACGACCCGGCCGATGGCCTCGCCGCGCCCAAGGGTGCGCGCAAGCTGCCACGCACGCTGGATACCGACCGAACCGCACAACTGCTCGATGGCGGCGTGGAAGACGACTTCATCGCCCGGCGCGACCAGGCTTTGCTGGAGCTGTTCTATTCCTCGGGCCTGCGGCTCTCCGAACTGGTCGGCCTCGACCTGGAATGGCTGGACCTCAAGGACGGCCTGGTGCGTGTCCACGGCAAGGGTAACAAGGTGCGCGAGCTGCCAGTCGGCCGCGCCGCGCGGCAGGCCATCGAAGCCTGGCTGCCTTTGCGGGCCTCGGTTTCACCACAGGACAACGCCGTGTTCATCGGCCGCAGCGGCAAACGCCTGACGCCCCGAGCCATCCAGCTGCGCGTCCGCGAAGCCGGGGTGCGCGAGCTGGGCCAGCACCTGCATCCGCACATGTTGCGCCATTCGTTCGCCAGCCACATGCTCGAGTCTTCCCAGGACCTGCGCGCAGTGCAGGAGCTGCTTGGCCACGCCGATATCGCCACCACGCAGATCTACACCCACCTGGATTTCCAACACCTCGCCACGGTCTACGACCAGGCGCACCCACGGGCACGTCGTAAACCCGGAGCAGAAGAATGAGTATCCGTCTGGTCACCTTCGATCTCGATGACACGCTGTGGGACGTTGCCCCGGTGATGAACAGCGCGGAAGCCACCCTGCGCGACTGGCTGGCGGTGAATGCCGCGCAGTTGGGCCCGGTGCCCATCGAGCACCTGTGGGCGATCCGCTCGCGGCTGATGGAGCAGGACCCGATGCTCCGCCACCGTCTGAGCGAGCTGCGCCGGCGCATCCTGTTCCATGCGTTGCTCGATGCCGGTTATCCACAGCCCGAGGCGACCGAGCTGGCCGAGGCTGGCTTCCAGACCTTCCTCCACGCGCGGCACCAGGTGGCCCTGTTCCCCGAGGTGCACCCGACCCTGGAGCAACTGGCCAACCGCTTCATCCTCGGCGTGCTCACCAACGGCAACGCCGACGTGCGCCGCCTGGGGCTGGCCGATTACTTCCAGTTCGCTCTGTGCGCGGAAGAACTCGGTGTCGGCAAGCCCGACCCGCACCCTTTCCAGGAAGCGCTAAAACGCGGCGGCGTGGCGGCGGAGCACGCCGTGCACATCGGCGACCACCCCAGCGACGACATCGCTGGCGCGCGCCGTGCAGGCATGAAGGCGATCTGGTTCAACCCCGCGCGCAAGGCGTGGGATGGCGAAGAAGCGCCCAGTGCGATCATCCATAACCTGTCGGAGCTGCCAGGCGTCCTGGCAAAACTCTGATACCCCTGCTCTTCGTAGGAGCGAGCTTGCTCGCGAAGCAGGGCTCCCGACTGCCGCCGGATCCAAGCGGTTCGCGAGCAAGCTCGCTCCTACAGGGGAGCAACGAGCTGACATGAAAAAGCCCCGCCGCTCCAGACGGAGCGGCGGGGCTTTTTCATGTCACGTCAGATATCAGATAGGGCGGCTGCCGTATTTGCTATCCGGCTTCTTGGGCGGGTCGGCCACCACGTTCGGCTCGATCTCCTGCACCTTGCCGCCGCGAGTGAGGAACTCCTCCATCGCACGGGCCAGTGCATCACGATCCTTCTGCTTGGCTTCGACCGAGGGCAGTTCCTCTTCTTCCGCAGCGGCCTTGGCTTTCTTGCCACCGCCCTTGGGAGAAGGGGCTTCATCCCCATCGCCGCTGTCTGCTTCGGCGTCGCTGTCGTCCGCTGCGGCGAGTTCCTCGCCATCGTCCTCGTCAGCGCCGTCCAGCTCGTCCTGTTCCAGTTCTTCGTCGCTCATTATTCAACCTCTGTGGTGCTGCAAAGCACGTTAGTTATAGCCCAGCTGCGCGCTTTGACGAACGCCGCCGGAAAAAATTCATACAAGCTCGCCCTGCCAGGTCGCCACTATGCTGCGCGGGCCGCCGTGGTCACGGTGCTCACCCAGATAGATACCTTGCCAGGTACCCATTGCCAAGCCTCCCCCCTGTATCGGCAGCGTCAGCTGACAGCCCAGCAGGCTCGACTTGAAATGCGCCGGAAGGTCGTCGGGACCTTCGTAGTCATGTTCATAGCCACTCTCGCCCTGGGGCGCCAGGCGATTGAAGAATCGCTCGAAATCGCGGCGCACCGAGGGGTCGGCATTTTCGTTGACCGTCAGCGAGGCGGAGGTGTGCTGCAACAGCAGGTGCAGCAGGCCAACCCGGCATTCCGACAGCTCCGGCAGCGCAGCCAGGATCTCCTCGGTGATCAGGTGGAAGCCTCGCGGGCGAGGGCGCAGGGTGATGGATTTCTGCTGCCACATGGCGCGCTCTCCTCCTTCTCGGACGGTGATGCGCGCGCATTCTAGCGTGCTGATCGAAAAAGCAAAGGGCGCCCGAGGGCGCCCTTCGTCGAACTTGCGCGAACCCTTACAGGTTGTAGCCGCGTTCGTTGTGCAGGGAGAGGTCCAGACCCACGGTTTCCTCTTCCTCGGTGACGCGCAGACCCATGACCAGGTCCAGGACCTTGAGGATCACGAAGCTGACGATACCGGTGTAGACGATGGTGAAGGCCACGCCCTTGAACTGGGTGAACAGCTGCGCGCCGATGTCGGTCACGGTGCCGAAGCCACCCAGGGCGGGAGCTGCGAACACGCCGGTGAGCAGCGCGCCGACGATACCGCCGACAGCATGCACGCCGAAAGCGTCCAGGGAATCGTCGTAGCCGACGGCACGCTTGAGGCTGGTGGCGGCGAAGAAGCAGATCACGCCGGCAGCCAGGCCGATCACGATGGCGCCCATCGGGCCGCAGGTGCCAGCGGCCGGAGTGACGGCAACCAGGCCGGCAACCACGCCGGAAGCGATACCCAGGGCGCTCGGCTTACCGTGAGTGATCCACTCGGCGAACATCCAGCCCAGGGCGGCGGCGGCGGTGGCGATCTGGGTGACCAGCATGGCCATGCCGGCGGTGCCGTTGGCGGCAGCGGCGGAACCGGCGTTGAAGCCGAACCAGCCCACCCACAGCAGCGCAGCGCCGATCAGGGTGTAGCCCAGGTTGTGCGGCGCCATGGCAGCGGTCGGGTAGCCCTTGCGCTTGCCCAGCACGATGCACGCCACCAGGCCTGCGATACCGGCGTTGATGTGCACCACGGTGCCGCCAGCGAAGTCCAGCACGCCCCAGTCCCACAGCAGGCCGCCGTCACCGCTCCAGACCATGTGGGCGATCGGTGCGTAGACCAGGGTGAACCACAGCGCGGTGAAGATCAGCATGGCCGAGAACTTCATGCGCTCGGCGAAGGCGCCGACGATCAGGGCCGGGGTGATGATCGCGAAGGTCATCTGGAACATCACGAAGATGCTTTCCGGGAACAGCGCGGCGGCGGAAGTCAGGCCGGTGCTGGTCAGGCCGCTGAGGAAGGCCTTGTCCAGGCCGCCGACGAAGGAAGCGAAGTTGACCACGCCCTTCTCCATACCGACGGTATCGAAGGCCAGGCTGTAGCCGTAGACGACCCAGAGGATGCTGATCAGCGCGGTGATCGCGAAGCACTGCATCATGATCGACAGGACGTTCTTGGCGCGCACCATGCCGCCGTAGAACAGGGCCAGGCCGGGGATGGTCATCAGCAGCACCAAGGCACTGGAAATCAGCATCCAGGCGGTGTCACCGCTGTTCAGGACAGGGGCCGCTGCCTCGTCAGCCAAGGCCAGACCGGGCATTGCGAGGGGCAATAGGGCGCCTAGCCCTGCGTATTTGCGCAGAGTCATTGTTGTTTCTCCTGGGGCGTGGGGTTCGGTGTGGGCTTGGCTTAGATCGCGTCGGTGCCGGTTTCGCCGGTACGGATACGAATGGCCTGTTCCAGATTTACGACAAAGATCTTGCCGTCACCGATCTTCCCGGTGTTGGCGGCCTTGGTGATGGCTTCGATAACACGATCCAGCTGGTCATCGGCAATGGCGACGTCGATCTTCACCTTCGGCAGGAAATCGACAACGTATTCCGCGCCACGGTACAGCTCGGTGTGACCCTTCTGCCGGCCGAAGCCTTTGACTTCGGTCACAGTGATGCCCTGCACGCCGATCTCGGACAGCGACTCACGAACGTCGTCCAGCTTGAACGGCTTGATGATGGCTGTGACTAGCTTCATGTAACTCTCTCCCGTGTTTTGGTGGACCCGCCCCAGGAAGAACGAACCCGGAGACAAGTCTAAGCGCAGTGTCTGGCTTTTGTAATGCGCCGGCCGCCCTACCTCAGCACTCCGACTGCCTTGTTCGAAGCGATCCACCGCCTCGCCTGCCGCACCGGAACTGCCTCGGTGCACGCCATGTATGCCCCAAAGCATGAAGCTTGCCAGTTCGTGGAAATGCCCGTGACATCAGGCACTTGGCCAGAATCCGGGGTTTCTGGCGATTAGCCAGCGCGGCTTTGGCGCACCGAAAGCGCGCACGGCGAGCGGGCACACTGCTCAAAAAGCGTGCAACCCCGGACGCCGCAGCCGTCGCCGGCTGCGTGATAGACTGCGCTCTGATTCAATCCGGAACCCATGAACCATGCTGCCGCCCAAAGCCTTCCTCGATGCCATCAGCCAACAAGCCGGACGCCTGTTCGGTGGCGAATCGCCCCTGCCGAAGGCCGAGCTGGAAGCCCAGTTCAAGGTTCTGATGCAGAGCGCCTTCAGCAAGCTCGACCTGGTCAGCCGCGACGAATTCGACAGCCAGATGGTTGTCCTCGCCCGTACCCGCGCCCGCCTCGAGGCGCTGGAAGCCAAGGTCGCGGAGATGGAAGCCAAGCTCTCGCCGCCTGCCGACACCGCCGCCCCCACCGAATAACGCACATCGGGCGGGCGGCATGCGATCAAGGAGTGATCCATGTCCCTCGCCATCGTCCATAGTCGTGCCCAGGTCGGCGTGGAAGCACCCGGCGTTACTGTCGAGGCGCACCTTGCCAACGGCCTGCCTTCGCTGACCCTGGTCGGTCTGCCCGAAGGCGCAGTGAAGGAGAGCAAGGACCGCGTCCGCAGCGCCCTGCTCAACGCCGGCTTCGATTTCCCCAATCGCAGAATTACCCTGAATCTCGCCCCGGCTGATTTGCCGAAGGACGGCGGGCGTTTCGACCTGGCCATCGCGCTGGGCATCCTGGCCGCCAGCGGCCAACTGGCGGATGCTGCCGGGCTGGATGAGCTGGAATGCCTGGGTGAACTGGCGCTGTCCGGCACCTTGCGGCCGGTTCCCGGCGTACTGCCCGCTGCGCTGGCTGCCCGCGCCGCCGGGCGCGCCCTGGTGGTGCCGAAGGAGAACGCTGAAGAAGCCAGCCTCGCCAGCGGCCTGACTGTCTACGCCGTTGGCCACCTGCTGGAGCTGGCCGCGCACTTCAGCGGCCAGGAGCGCCTGCGTCCCTACGAAGCCAACGGCCTGCTGCGCGCCACACAGCCCTACCCCGACCTCGCCGAAGTGCAGGGCCAGACCGCCGCCAAGCGGGCCCTGCTGGTCGCCGCCGCCGGGGCACACAACCTGCTGTTCAGCGGGCCGCCCGGCACCGGCAAGACACTGCTCGCCAGCCGCCTGCCGGGCCTGATGCCGCCGCTGGACGAAGACGAGGCGCTGCAGGTGGCGGCGATTCACTCCGTCGCCGGGCGCGGGCCGTTGACCCACTGGCCACAGCGCCCCTTCCGTCAGCCACACCACACCGCTTCCGCGCCAGCACTGGTCGGTGGCGGCAGTCGCCCGCAGCCGGGGGAAATCACCCTGGCGCACGAAGGCGTGCTGTTCCTCGATGAGCTACCGGAGTTCGATCGCAAGGTATTGGAAGTCCTGCGCGAGCCGCTGGAAGGCGGCGAGATCGTCATCGCCCGCGCCAATGGCCGCGTGCGCTTCCCGGCGCGCTTTCAGCTGGTCGCGGCAATGAACCCCCTGCCCCTGTGGCTACCTTGGCGACCCCAGCGGCCGCTGCCGCTGCTCGCCGGAGCAGATCCAGCGCTACCGGGCCAAGCTCTCCGGCCCATTGCTGGACCGCATCGACCTGCACCTGACTGTCAGCCGCGAAAGCACCAGCCTCGCCCCCAGCGGAGCCACTACCAGCAGCGCCGAACTGGCCACGCAGGTGGCGGCCGCGCGCCAGCGCCAATTAACTCGTCAGGGCTGCGCCAACGCTTTTCTCACCCTGAAGAAAATGCACCAATATTGTGCATTGAATGCGGAAGACCAGGCCTGGCTGGAGAAGGCCGGCGAGCGCCTGAACCTGTCACTGCGCGCCCTGCACCGGATTCTCAAGGTCGCCCGCACCCTCGCCGACCTGCAGCAGGCGGAGCACATCGCCCGCCCGCACCTGGCCGAAGCGCTGCAATACCGCGCGGGGCATTAGCCCTCAGTTACGGCCAGGAGATTCAGTTCAACCGTCGCATTCTTCGGCAACTGCCAGACGCCCACCGAAGTGCGCGTGTGCACGCCGGCCGCGCCCAGCACCTCGTACAGCACGGCCGAAGCGCCGTCGGCTACTTCGCTCTGCTGCATGAAGTGCTCCGCCGACTGCACGAACACGTTGAGCTGGAGCACCTTGCGGACTCGGTCGAGGTCGCCCAGCGCCTGCCGCAGCAGCGCCAGCGCCCGCATCACGCAAACCTTCGCGGCCAACTGGGCATCGCCCAGCGACACCTCGCTGCCCGCCCGGCCGGTGACGACGACCACATCGCCCACCCGTGGAATCTGCCCACTGAGGTGCACCTGGTTGCCGTCGATAAGGAAAGGCACGTAGTTACCGCCGATCTTCATTTCACCGCTGAAGTCATAGCCGAGTTCGGCGGCAATCCGTTCAAACGCGGCAGCGCGTGTTTCGCTCATAGGCACTCCCTGGTGGGTCAGTTTCTGATCAGCAGCGCCAGAAGGGCCGCATCGCTTCCAGCTTCGCCTGCTCGCGGCTGATGCCGATGTCGCGCAGTTGCTCGTCGGAAAGCTCCAGCAACTGCTTGCGGGTACGCACGCGGCGCCAGAACTGCTGCCAGCGGTTCTCGCCACTTTCACGCGGGGCCACGCGGGCGCCAGGGAGTTCCAGCAGTTCCTGTTGGTAAAGGGTCAGCCGCACATCGCTCAGGCCGCTCATGTCGTCGCTCCTCCAGTCGGTTTCTCCGGACGTGGGACTAGAGTGGCGAATCGGGAAAAATCATTACAGATTCAACACAGTGAAGTTTTTTCCATACAGACACAGGAAAAATCCTTCTGAATGGCGTATTTTTTCCCGATCTGTACTGCATTCTGCCGAGTCGATCCGGCACGGGAGACCTGTCATGAAACGCTACGCGCAGCTGGCCGCTACCCTCGGTGAACGCATCGAACAGGGCCTGTACCGTCCCGGCGATCGCCTGCCCTCGGTGCGCGCGCTGAGCGAGGAGCACGGCGTCAGCATCAGCACCGTGCAGCAGGCCTACCGCGTGCTGGAGGATGACGGACTGGTGGAGCCGCGCCCCAAGTCCGGCTACTTCGTACCCGAACGCCGCGAGTTGCCGCCGATGCCGGCGATGACCCGTCCGGCGCAGCGGCCGGTAGAAGTGTCGCAGTGGGACCAGGTACTGGAACAGGTGAGACGCGCGCCGGGGGGTGATTTCGTCCAGCTCGGACGCGGTACGCCGGACATCGCCAGCCCGTCGCTCAAGCCGCTGCAACGCGCCATGGTGCACGCTGCACGCCGGACCGACCTGCAAAGTCTCGGTTACGAAGGCATCCAGGGATCGCTGCCGCTGCGCGAGCAGATCGCCCGGCTGATGCTGGATTCCGGCTGCCAGGTGCCGCCCAGCGAAATCGTCATCACCACCGGCTGCCAGGAAGCGCTGGCCATCACCCTGCGCGCGATCTGCGAGCCGGGCGACATCATCGCCATCGACTCGCCGAGCTTCCACGGCGCCATGCAGGCGCTCAAGGCGTACGGCCTGAAGGCGCTGGAAATCCCCACCGACCCCACCAACGGCATCAGCCTGGAAGCGCTGGAGCTGGCCATGGAACAGTGGCCGGTGAAGCTGATCCTGCTCACCCCCAACTGCAACAACCCGCTGGGCTACATCATGCCCGACGCCCGCAAGCGCGCCCTGCTCACGCTGGCGGCGCGCTACGACGTGCCGATCCTCGAGGACGACGTCTACGGCGAACTGGCCTACGCCTACCCGCGTCCGCGCAGCATCAAGTCCTTCGACACCGACGACCGCGTGCTGCTGGCCAGTTCCTTTTCCAAGACCGTGGCGCCCGGGCTGCGCACCGGCTGGGTGGTGCCGGGGCGGTACCTGGATCGCATCCTCCACTTCAAGTACATCGCCAGCGGTACCTGCGCGCCGCAGCCGCAGATGGCCCTGGCCGAGTTCGTCGGCGGCGGTCACTACGAGCCCCACATCCGCCGCATGCGCGCGCAGTACCAGCGCCACCGCGACCTGATGACCGAATGGGTCGGCCGCTATTTCCCCGAGGGCGCACGCGTCACCCGGCCGCGCGGCGGCTTCATGCTCTGGGTCGAGTTCGACCCGTTGTTCGACAGCGTGCGGCTCAACCAGGAGCTGCGCCGCGACAATGTGCAGGTGGCGGCCGGCAACATCTTTTCCGCCTCGGGCAAGTACCGTAACTGCATCCGCATGAACTACTCCAACCGTGACCTGGCGGTGATCGAAGACGCCGTGCGCAAGGTTGGCACCTGCGCCCGGCGACTGACCGCGGAGTTGCGCGAACAACAAGCCGAACCGCTGCCCGCCTGAGGCGAAACATTTATCCACAGCCCGGCGCTGCCGTGTGGCAGCGCCCTGCTGTACCTTGCTTTCCTTTTGCCAGGCCTCCGCTTTGACCAGTCTCACCCTCGGCCCGCTGGCCCTTCCGCTGCCCCACGTGCTGCTCTACCTCGGTTTCTTCGGCGCCCTGCTGGCCGGCTGGCTGGCCGGACGCAGGCGCGGTGCCAACCCCGAAGCTGCACTGTTCAGCATGCTCATTGGCGGTCTGCTGGTGGCGCGGCTGGTCTTCGTCGCGCGCTACTTCGAGCAGTACGCGGCGACGCCGCTGAGCATCGTGGATATCCGCGATGGCGGCTTTCTCGCGCTGCCAGGCGTGATCGCCGCTGCGCTGATCGGCGCGGTGCTGGCCTGGCGCAGGACGGAGCTGCGCCGCCCGCTGGCCGTTGCGGCGGTGGTCGGTGTATGCCTGTGGGGCGGCGGCAAGGCCGTGACCTCGGCGCTGGACCGCAGCCAGCAGATTCCCGAACTCACAGTGATGGACCTGCGCGGCGCCGCCGTTGACCTGCGCTCGCTGGATGGTCGACCCATGGTGGTCAATCTCTGGGCCACCTGGTGCCCGCCGTGCCGGCGCGAGATGCCGGTTCTGGAAGCCGCACAGAAACAGCGCAGCGATGTGCGCTTCCTGCTGGTGAACCAGGGCGAGAATGCCGAAGCCGTCCAGCGCTTCCTCCGCGACCAGGGGCTGAGCGAGGCGGCGGTGCTGCTCGACAGCGGCAACCGCCTGGGCCAGCTCACCGGCTCCTACGGCATGCCCACCACACTGTTCTACGACGCCCAGGGGCGCCTGAAGCACAGCCAGATGGGCGAGTTGTCCGCCGCCAGCCTGGAGTACGGGCTGGGCCAGCTCAAGGACTGACCCGCCCGGCGTTTCAGCGGAAGCGCCCGACCTCGTCGCGCAGGCCGGCCGCCAGGCTGTCCAGTTCGCGCACGGTCTGCGCCAGATCGGCCACCACCTGACGCTGTTCGCTGTTGGCCTGGGCGATGCCCTGCAGGTTGCTGCTGAGCAGGGTCGCGGTGCGGCTCTGCTCCTGGGTTGCCGTCGTGATGGCGGCGAACTGTTCGCCGGCCGCGCTGCTTTGCTGGGAGATCTCCGCCAGCGCAGCGGCGACCTTCTCGTTCAATGCCAGCCCATGCTGCATCAGCTGGCTGCCCTGCTCGATGGTCTCGGTGGCGCTGCCGGTGTCCTGCTGGATGGCGCCGATCATCTGCGAGATTTCCGTGGTAGCGGCCTGAGTGCGCGCCGCCAGGCTGCGCACTTCATCGGCAACCACGGCGAACCCGCGCCCCTGCTCGCCCGCACGGGCGGCCTCGATGGCGGCGTTGAGCGCCAGCAGATTGGTCTGCTCGGCAATCGAAGTGATCACGCCGACGATGCTGCCGATCTCCTGGGAGCGTGCGCCGAGGCGGTTCACTCGTTCCACGGTCTGCTGAAGCGCGCCAGCAATCTGCGCCAGTGAGGCGGAGGCGTCGTCCATCGACTGCAGGCCAATGTGGGTCTGGCGGGTGTTCTCGCTCGCCATACGCTCGGTGCTGCGCATGTTGTCGGCGATATCCATCGAGGTGGCGCTGAACTCCTCCACCGCACCAGCCATGCTGTTGATTTCGCCGGACTGCTGCTCCATACCGGCATACGCGCCGCTGGAAAGGCCCGACAGCGAACGCGAGCAATGCCCCACTTCCTCCGCCGCGCCGCGCACCCGTGAGACCATGCTGGAGAGCGCCTCGCCCATCTGGTTGAAGCTGCGCGCCAGGTCGCCGATCTCGTCACGGCTGGCA
The DNA here is from genome assembly GCF_057444315.1 of Pseudomonas sp. PVC-3-1. Lineage (NCBI taxonomy): Bacteria > Pseudomonadati > Pseudomonadota > Gammaproteobacteria > Pseudomonadales > Pseudomonadaceae > Pseudomonas > Pseudomonas sp. PVC-3-1. The sequence goes on along the minus strand of NZ_CM172023.1, from coordinate 1,273,468 downwards.
ACGGACAGGCGCGCCCCCAGGTCGCCGGCGCCCAGCGCATGGGCCTGGCGCACCAGGTCGCCCAGCGGGCGCAGGCGGCGGCGCAGCAGCCAGGTAGTAGCAATGACCGCCAACAGCATGGCGATCAGGCTGCCCATGGCCAGTTGGCCGCCGACACGCCAGGTCACCGCGCGGATCTCGTCCTTCGGCATGCTCGCAACGACGCTCCAGGGGCCGCCGGCGAAGGGCTGCGCCACGCTGTAGAAGTCGTCCTGGCCGTCGCTCCAGAAGCGGCCGCGGCCGGGGTTTTCCAGCAGCTTGGCAAGGCTGTCGGCAGCGAGCTCGGGGTTGCGCGCGCCGGCCGGCGGCACCAGCCAATGGTGTTGTTCATCCAGCAACGCCAGCGAGCCGCCCTGGCCGAGGCGGAAACGACCCAGGTTGTCGAACTGGCGCTTCTGCGCATCGGTGTAATCGAAGCCGACGAACAGCACGGCGATCACCCGTCCGCCGGCATCGCGCACCGGGGTGTACTGGGTCATGTAGAAGCGGTCGAACAGCAGTGCGCGGCCGACGTAGCTCTCTCCGCGCAGCAGCAGCGGGTAGGCCGGGCTGTTGTGATCCAGCACGGTGCCCATGGCGCGGCTGCCGTCCTGCTTCATCAGCGAGGTGGTGATGCGCACGAAGTCGTCGCCGTCGCGCACGAATACGGTGGCGACCCCGGCGGTGAGCTGGCGGAATTCGTCGACCAGGGTGAAGTCGCCATTCAGGCGAGTGTCGCCCAGGTACAGCGCCGGGGCTTGCAGCGCAGCGACCGGCACGCGCTCGTCAGCGTGCGCTTTCAAGCCGGCGGCGAAGCGTTGCTCGAACAGGCCGGCGAGGCGCTGGGTGCTCTCGCGCAGGGTGCCGTGGAAGGTTTCCAGCTGGTCCGCCAACAGGCGCGCCTCGCTGGCGAGGTGTTCTTCGCGGGTGGTCAGGGTAGCGCTGTCTAGCGAGCGCAAGGCAAACAGCGTGCTGCCGCTGATCAACAGGATCAGGAGCACGGCCAATGCCATCGCCAACTGCAGGGCGATGCGGGATCGGGGCTGGTTCATATTTCGGGTTCTGCACGCAACGGCAAGCCGTCGCCCGTGGTGTGGGGGCGGCCCGCTTCGGTTCGAGGGGAATGCCGGTGTTGTACACCTGGCTACCGAGGCTATCGGCGGGCCGGAAAAATACTTGAGTGCTTCACCCGGAAATAGCGTGGTACGGGAGTTCCAGACGGATCAGCGACGCCTCCCTTTGAAGCAGGACCTGCGCCGGGCGGTTCGCGAGCAAGCTCGCTCCTACAGGTGGAGATTGGCGTAGGAGCGGACTTTGTCCGCGATAAGGTCCGGCGCGATGCGAACCTATCGCGGACGGAGTCCGCTCCTACGTAGAGCGCTACGCGCTTACTGGATCTCTTCGGGGGTGACGATCACCCAGTTCTTGTCGGCGGTCACCGGCTGGCCGAGCTTGGCCTGGGCCTCGGCATTCTTCTTGATCATGCCGTTGAGCTGGTCCATGTACTTGGCCTTGCGGTTGATCCACAGGTGCACGCCGTTCTCGGCGGTACCGTTGAACAGCATGTAGCCGTCGCTGCTGGGGGTATCGCCGCCGACCAGGATGGGCTTCTTCCACTGGTCGATGTAGGTGAGGATGGCCGCCTGCTTGCCGGCCATCCAGGTTGCCGGCGTCCACAGGTAGGGGGTGATTTCCAGACCCTCGTTGGCCTTGGGATCGTATTTACCTTCGGCGATCTGCTTGCGCGCAGTGGTCAGGGCGCCGCTCTGGCGGTCCTTGAGCAGCGTGGTGACACCGATGACGTTTTCGGGCTTCACGTTGTAGCCGTACTTGGGATCGCTGGCGACCATGCGCACCAGCTCCTCATGGGCCGCGGTCATCACGTAGACCTCGATGCCGTTCTCCATCAGCTTGTTGTACAGCTCGGTCTGGCCGGTGAAGACCTTGGGCGGGTTGATCTCGATAGTCTTGACCACGTCGCCTTCGTAGTAGGTGCTGGGCACCGGCTTGCCGTAGGCCATCAGCTCGTCGACGTAGCCCTTGAGCTCCTTGAGGGTGAGGCCGGAGAACACCTGGGCGACCCAGGGGTAGCAGACCAGGTCGTCGAGTTCGCAGAGGCGGTAGTAGTAGCTATTGAGGCTTTCCTTGTGGCCGTTGACGTCCTTGAAGGGGATGAGCTTGAGCGAGGGGTCGAGCTTCTCGCGGGTCAGCACGCCTTTCATTTCCAGGAAGGGCAGCAGCGATTCCTCGAGGTCGTAGCGGTAGCTGGTGTTGTCCATGTCGAAGACCGCGAAGGCGCCCTTGTTGGCATTGGCGGCGATCAGGGCGTCGAGCTGCTTGGCGGCGGGCGCCGGCCAGTGCTTCAGTTCGGTGGCGGCGAAAGAGGTGCTGGCGAGGCCGGCCAGGATCAGGCCGGCGAGCAAGGTGCGCATGGGCTTCATGGAATTCCCCCGAGTGGTCTTGTGGGTATGGGGAAGGCCCATGGCGGGCCTTCACTGGACTAGTCCAGCAATGACCCTAGCAAAGCGCTGTTTCAGCTCTGCGACGGCAGCGACGTGCATCGTCGCGAAGGCGGCAGGACGTATCCATCCGCGCCACGTGGGTTTTCCAGCAACGACGACTGGTCTAGTTCACGGCACGCCGCAGGCGGCCGGGGGCGTCGCCGTAGGTTTCCTTGAATTTCCGGGTGAAGGACGCCTGGGACTGGTAGCCGACCTGGGCGGCGATATCGGTCAGGCTCAGCTGAGAGTCGCTCAGCAGGCGGTGCGCCAGTTCCATGCGCACACGGGTCAGCAGAACCCAGGGCGATTCGCCGGCGACCTGGGCGAACTGGCGCGCAAAGGTGGCGCGGGACATGTTCGCCCGTTCGGCCAGCGCTTCGATGGTCCATTCACGGGCGGGCTCCTCCAGCATCGCCTGCCAGGCGCGGCCCAGGCGCTTGGCGCTGAGCAGCGCCAGGGTGCCACTGGCGGGGGCGTGATCGCGCAGGTGGACGCGCAGGATCAGGGTGAACAGCGCCGAAGACAGCGCATCCACCAGAAAGCGCGCGCCAGCCTGGTTGCCGTCCGCTTCGGCGCGCAGCAGGGCGACCAGCGCGGCCACGGAGTCGCCCAGGCCATTGTCCTGGCAGGACACCTTCACGAACGCCGGCAGGGCCGCCATCAACAGCGAGCCAGGTTGGTAATGGAAGCTCCCGCAGAGCATGTCCAGCTCACCTTCGCCCGCACCCAGACGATGGACCGGCAACAAACCCTCCTCGTGGACTTCCGGCGCCTGCGCGGCCACCCGCGTGCCGTGGCTGCGCAACAGGTGGGCTGCTCCATCGGGAAGGACCAGTACTTCACCTGCCTTGAGGTCCAGGGCTTGCCCGTCCGGCATTTCCATCCGGCAGCTGCCGGACAGCACCACGTGGTACTGCGCAGTGCCGGCCGGCAACGGCTCGTGGTCCAGCGCCCAGTCGCCGAGGAACCGGCAACGCAGGTCGAGGCTGCCGCGCAGGCCGGCGAGCTGGATGAGGCGATCGAGGGCGTTCATGGCATTCCAGGCAAAGGCAGTGGCTGACAGCTTATCCACAGCGACGACTCATTCGAAGTACTCCACCGGCGGCATCTGCATGGCCTGCATCTCCGCCTGCAGGAAATCGCGCAACCGCCGCAGCCGCTCCTGATGTCGGCGGGCGCGAGGCCAGACCAGGTAGTAGCTCTCGCCGCTGGCCACCGCGCTGGGCCAGGGCAATGCCAGGCGGCCCTGATTGGCATCCTCGGCGACCATCACCAGGTCGCCGATGGAAACCCCATAGCCACGGGTCGCAGCCACGATGCCCAGTTCGAGTGTGTCGAACACCTGCCCGCCCTTGAGCGAAACCTGCTCGCCCAGGTCCATGCGCTGCAACCAGCGCCGCCAGTCACGGCGGTCCGGCGTGGGGTGCAGCAGTTCGGCGCCGGCCAGTCGCTCGGCGTTCCACGGGCCATCCGCCAGCAGCGCCGGCGAGCCGACTGGAATCAGCCATTCGGGGAAGAGCAAGGTGGCCTCCCAGTCCGGCGGGAAGTGCCCGGAGCTGAGCAGCACCGCGCAATCGAAAGGCTCATGGACGAAGTCCACACGGTCCACGTCCATCCAGGCGCTGGTCAGCTGCACCTCGATATCGCTGTGCTGCATGCGGAACTTGCTCAGCCGCGCCAGCAACCAGCGCATGGTCAGGGTCGAGGGCGCCTTCAGGCGCAGCACCCCTTCCTCCGCGCGCAGGCTGGCGCAGGCGCGTTCCAATGCATCGAAGCCATCACGCAGGCCGGGCAGCAGCATCCGCGCTGTTTCTGTCAGTTCCAGCTGACGACCTCGACGCTGGAACAGGCGGCAGGCGAAGTGTTCTTCCAGGGTCTTGATGTGCCGGCTCACCGCGCTCTGGGTGATCGCCAGCTCCTCGGCGGCGCGAGTGAAGGACGCGTGACGCGCCGCCGCCTCGAAGGCGCGCAGGGCATAGAGGGGTGGCAACTGGCGGGTCATGGCAGGCTCCAGGCAATTCATGCATGAGTATGACTCATGCATGGCATCGCATTTATCCTTTTGTGCCCGCATCCACGGGCACCGGAGAATGGGCGACTCCCAATCGACGCGGCGCATGCCGCTTGCTGAGCCTGACTCATGAAACGCCTGTACCGTGACGAACTTGCCGCCATCCTTCGCCTCGCCGGCCCGCTGATTGCCGCGCAGTTGGCCTACGTGGCCATGGTGTTCACCGACACCGTGATGATGGGCAAGCTCGGCCGCGAGGCGCTGGCCAGCGGCGGCCTGGGCGCATCCACTTATGCGTTGATCTCGACCTTCTGCGTCGGCGTGGTGGCAGCCACGGGCAACCTGGTGGCGATCCGGCATGGCGCGAAAGACGCTCGCGGCGTGGTGGAAGCGACCCAGGCCGGCCTGTGGATCGGTGGTGCGCTGGCGCTGCTGGCGGGGCTGTTGCTGTGGAACCTCGGGCCGATCCTGATCGCCTTCGGCCAGGCGCCGGAAACGGTCGCCGGCACCATGAGTTTTCTGCACAGCATCGTCTTCGCCCTGCCCGGCTACATGGCATTCATGGTGCTGCGCGGCTTCACCAGCGCCATCGAGCGGCCGGGCCCGGTCATGGCCATCAGCCTGATCGGCGCGCTGGCCAACTTCGCCCTCAACTATGCCTTCATCGAAGGCTTGTTCGGCCTGCCGCGTCTTGGGCTGGCGGGGATCGGCATGGTCACCGCGGTGGTGATGAACGCGCTGCCGGTGATCTTCGCACTGTACCTGCGCTGGCACCGGGCCTATGCGCCTTACCCGCTGCTGGCCGGTTTGTCGAAGCCAGACTTCAAGGTGATCGGCGAATCCCTGCGCCTGGGCATTTCCATCGGCGGCACCTACGCGGTGGAGTCGGGCATGTTCACCGTGGCGACCCTGTGCATGGGCGTGATCGGCAGCACCGCCCTGGCGGCGCACCAGATCGCCATCCAGTCGGTGTACGTGGCCTTCATGGTGCCCATGGGGATTTCCTATGCCGTGACCTTCCGCATCGGCCAGCACTACGGCGCCGGGCGGCTGGTCGAAGCGCGCCGCGCCGGGCGGTTGGGCATCGGTTTCGGCGCCAGCTGCATGTTCGCCTTCGCCGCGCTGTTCTGGCTCGCGCCGGAGCTGGTCATCGGCCTGTTCATCGACCACAACGATCCGGCCAACCGCGAGGTGGTGCAACTGGCCGTCAGCCTGCTGGCCATCGCCGCGTGGTTCGAGCTGTTTGACGGTACCCAGTGCATCGCCATGGGCGCGATCCGCGGCCTGAAGGACGCGCGCACCACCTTCCTCGTCGGGCTGGCCGGTTACTGGCTGGTGGGCGTGCCGATGGCGCTGCTGCTGACCTTCCCGCTGGGCTGGGGGCCGAGCGGCGTGTGGTGGGGATTGGCTTCGGGCCTGGCCTGCGCAGCCATTGGCCTGACGCTGGCCTTCGAGGGGAAAACCTCGCGCCTGCTGCGCCCGCGCACGCCTGGCGCAGCGCTGGCGGCTAGCTGACCGAGTCCTGCATGCGCAGCGTGCGGTTGGCGCCGAACACCAGGAAGCGCGCCAGCTCCGCGAGCGGCAGCGGGCGGCTGATCCAGTAACCCTGCACCTGATCGCAACCGAACTGGCGCAATTCGTCCTGCTGGGCGGCAGTCTCGACGCCTTCGGCGACCACTTCCAGGTTCAGGTTGTGCGCCAGGTTGATCATCGCCCGCACCAGCTGCAGGTTTTCCGTGCGCTCATGCATGCCGCCGACGAAGCTCTTGTCGATCTTCAGCAGGGTGATCGGCAAGCTGTTGAGGTGCACGAAGGACGAGAAGCCGGTGCCGAAATCGTCCAGCGAGAAGCGCACGCCAAGCCGGCCGAGGGCCTGCATGGTCTGTAGGACCTGGTCGCTGCGGCGCATCACGGCGGTTTCGGTCAGTTCGAATTCCAGCCACTGGGCATCAACGCCGCGCTCGCGGATCAGGCGCTCCAGAGTTGGCAGCAGTTGGCTGTCCTGGAACTGGCGGAACGACAGGTTCACCGCCATGTGCAGCGGCGGCAGACCACGCCCGCGCAACCACTGCATGTCACGCAGGGCGCGGGAGATGACCCAATAGCCTAGCGGCACGATCAGCCCGCTTTCCTCGGCGAGCGGCACGAAGTCGCCCGGCGTCAGCAGGCCACGCTCGGGATGTCGCCAGCGCACCAACGCTTCGAGGCCGACGATCTGCCCGCTGTGCAGGTCCAGGCGCGGCTGGTAGTGCAGTTCCAGTTCGTCGCGGCGCAGCGCCCGGCGCAGTTCACTTTCCAGGTCGGCAAGGCTGCGGGCACCGCGGTTGATGCGTTCGTCGAAGACGTGGAAGGTACAGCCCTGGCGCGACTTGGCCTGCTGCATGGCGATATGTGCATGCCACAGCAGCGGGTCGGCGGCTTCGCCGGCGCGGGCGTGGGCCATGCCCAGGCTGCAGCCCAGCAGCAGGCTTTCACCTTCGACCCAGTAGGGCTCGCCCAGGGATTCGACGATGAGTTCGGCGATCTTCTCGACCCGCGCCGGGTCGCGGCGGGTGTCCAGCAGCAGGGCAAACTCGTCGCTGCCCAGGCGGGCGATGTCGTCGCCGTTGTCCAGGTGCGCCTTCAGACGCGCCACCACCTGCAGGATCAGGCGGTCGCCAGCCTGGTGGCCGAGGGCGTCGTTGACGTGGCGGAAGTTGTCCAGATCCAGGTGGCCCAGCGCCAGGCCGCGCCCTTCGCTCTCGCTGAGGCGGGCGGCGAGCAGAGTCTGGAAGCCCTGGCGGTTGGCGATACCAGTCAGTGGGTCCTGTTCGGCCAGGCTCTGCAGGGTGTTCTGCAGCGAAGTGCGCTCACGCACGTAACGCAGGGTGCGGCGCAGGACTTCGACGCTGAGGGATTCGGCCACCAGATAATCGGCGACGCCGACCGGTTCCTCCGCGGGCTCGCGCTCCAGCAGCAGGACCAGCGGCAGATGGCATTGGTGGGCGGACGGCAATTTGCCGGGCGTGGCGAGCACCAGGCCGACCTGATCCTCGTCGAACAGGCTGCTGGCAGCCTGCCAGGACGGGGCCGTGATCAGCGAATAGCCCTGCCCCAACGCGGCCAGATGCCCGCGCAGTAGCTGGGCCCACTGCGGCGCTTCCGCCAGCAGGAGCAGGCGCGTTGGTTCGACCGACGCTGCCAAGCGACCCCCATGTATCTCTAGAAAGGGGAGAAACTCCAGGCACCTTCCGTGCGCCCATTTCTCCCGGTTTTGAAGCGACGCCATCCGGACATCCCACGGATGTAGACGAAACTTCAGAGAAACTCTTAAGAGTTTTCTTCAAGTAATGCTGTCACAAGCCTAATACATGTACAGATTTATCCAAAACACATAAGTACGATCGTGTCACAGATCGCCGCTATTCCGAGCGGCACCCCGACGCCCGGCACGGCCTGCTAGAATACGCGCCCGCTTCACTACAGACCCCGCCTTTCATGTCCCGACTCAATCCCCGGCAGCAAGAGGCCGTGAACTACGTCGGCGGCCCGCTCCTGGTGCTGGCCGGCGCCGGCTCCGGCAAGACCAGCGTGATCACCCGCAAGATCGCGTACCTCGTGCAGCAATGCGGCATCCGCGCCCAGTACATCGTCGCCGTGACCTTCACCAACAAGGCCGCCCGCGAGATGAAGGAGCGCGTCAGCACCCTGCTGCGCCCGGGCGAAGGCAAGGGCCTGACTGTCTCGACCTTCCATAACCTGGGCCTGAACATCATCCGCAAGGAACATGCGGCCCTGGGCTACAAGCCCGGCTTCTCGATCTTCGACGAGAGCGATGTGAAGGCGCTGATGACCGACATCATGCAGAAGGAATATTCCGGCGATGACGGTCTGGACGAGATCAAGGGCCTGATCGGCAGCTGGAAGAACGACCTGATCCTTCCGGAAGAAGCGCTGGAAAAGGCGCGCAATCCCAAGGAACAGACCGCCGCGATGGTCTACCTGCACTACCAGCGCACGCTCAAGGCCTACAACGCGGTGGACTTCGACGACCTGATCCTGCAGCCGGTGAAGCTGTTCCAGGAGCACCCGGACATCCTCGACAAGTGGCGCAACCGCGTGCGCTACATGCTGGTGGACGAATACCAGGACACCAACGCCAGCCAGTACCTGCTGGTGAAGATGCTGGTGCAGCAGCGCGCGCACTTCACTGTGGTGGGCGACGACGACCAGTCGATCTATGCCTGGCGCGGCGCGCGCCCGGAAAACCTGATGCAGCTGAAGGAAGACTTTCCCTCGCTGAAGGTGGTGATGCTGGAGCAGAACTACCGCTCCACCAGCCGCATCCTCAAATGCGCCAACATCCTCATCGCCAACAACCCCCACGTGTTCGAGAAGCAGCTGTGGAGCGAGATGGGCGAGGGCGACCCGATCCGCGTGATCCGTTGCCGCAACGAGGAGTCCGAGGCCGAGCGGGTGGCGATGGAGATCCTTACCATCCACCTGAAGACGCAGCGGCCCTACAGCGAATTCGCCATCCTCTACCGGGGCAACTATCAGGCGAAGCTGATCGAGCTGAAACTTCAGCACCACCAGATTCCCTATCACCTGTCAGGCGGCACCAGCTTCTTCGGACGCCAGGAAGTGAAGGACCTGATGTCCTACTTCCGCCTGCTGGTGAACCCGGACGATGACAACGCCTTCCTCCGCGTGATCAACGTGCCGCGCCGGGAGATCGGCTCCACCACCCTGGAGAAACTCGGCAACTACGCCACCGAGCGCGGCTGCTCGATGTTCAACGCTTCCGGCGAGCTGGGCCTCTCCGAACACCTGGACGCCCGCTACATCGAGCGCCTGCAGCGCTTCAAGCGCTTCATCGACAAGGTCCGCGAGCAGTGCGCCGGCAGCGACCCGATCGGCGCTCTGCGCAGCATGGTGATGGACATCGACTACGAAAACTGGCTGCGGCAGAACGCGTCCAGCGACAAGGTCGCCGATTTCCGCATGGGCAACGTCTGGTTCCTCATCGAAGCCCTGAAAAATACCCTGGAGCGCGACGAAGAAGGCGACATGACCATCGAGCAGGCCATCGCCAAGCTGGTGCTGCGCGACATGCTCGAACGCCAGCAGGAAGAGGAAGAAGGCGCCGACGGTGTGCAGATGATGACCCTGCACGCCTCCAAGGGCCTGGAATTCCCCTACGTGTTCATTCTCGGCGTGGAAGAGGAAATCCTCCCGCACCGTTCCAGCATCGAGGCCGACACCATCGAGGAAGAGCGGCGCCTGGCCTACGTGGGCATTACCCGGGCGAAGAAGAACCTGGCCATGACCTTCGCCGCCAAGCGCAAACAGTACGGCGAGATCATCGACTGCTCGCCCAGCCGCTTCCTCGACGAACTGCCGCCCGAAGACCTGGTCTGGGAAGGCCAGGAAGACGCGCCGCAAGAGGTCAAGGTGGCCAAGGGCAACTCGGCACTGGCGGATATCCGGGCGATGCTCAAGCGCTGATCTAATTCCCTGTAGGGGCGAGCTTGCTCGCGAAGCTCTTCGCCGCGCGGTTCGCGAACAAGCTCGCTCCTACAGAAAGGCATCGCACCGGGATCACGCGCGGCCGCCCATCGAAAAACTGTCCATTCGATCAGCAATTGCATTGGTCGGAACGTCGCGCAGAGGGCCAATGGCGTTGTAGAATTACGCGCTTCATCAGCGACAGCCGCTCCGGAAGCACCCCCGTGAACACTCTCAAAGACAAAATTCGCAGCGAAGGCATCGTTCTCTCCGAACAGGTCCTCAAGGTAGACGCCTTCCTCAACCACCAGATCGACCCGGCGCTGATGAAGCAGATCGGCCACGAGTTCGCCGAACGCTTCAAGAACCAGGGCATCACCAAGATCGTCACCATCGAAGCCTCGGGCATCGCCCCGGCGGTCATGGCCGGCCTCGAACTGGGCATCCCGGTGATCTTCGCCCGCAAGTTCCAGTCGCTGACGCTGAAGAACGACCTGCTGATCTCCAAGGTCTTCTCCTTCACCAAGCAGACCGAAAGCACCATTGCCATTTCCGCCAAGCATCTGACCGCCGCCGACCACGTGCTGGTGGTGGATGACTTCCTCGCCAACGGCCATGCCGCCAAGGCGCTGATCGACCTGATCCAGCAGGCGGGCGCCAGCGTTGCAGGCCTGGGTATCGTCATCGAGAAATCCTTCCAGGAAGGCCGCGCCCTGCTGGAAAGTGAAGGCTACCGCGTGGAATCCCTGGCCCGCGTGAAGTCGCTGGCCAATGGTCAGGTCGAGTTCCTCGAAGACTGATCCAGCGCTGCACGAAAAAAGGCGGGCACCGACAGGGCCCGCCTTTTTCATGCCTGCTCGCTGGCTTTCACGAACGGAGCTCCAACGTAGCCTTTGCGGCGAATAATGCTGGCGCGTTATGCGCCCCACGCAACCGGCATGCCCTGTAGGAGCGAGCTCGCTCGCGAAGCTCTGCAGGGTGTTGACGGTACCGTGCGGTTCGCGAGCAAGCTCGCTCCTACAGTTCCGGCCCCGCGCTGGCTTTCAGGCCAGCCAGGACCAACCGCTGATACAACTCCTCGCGCAACCCCTCTGGTTTCGCGAGCCCCATCCGCTCCAGGTGCTCCGGGAAGGTCTCCGGCTCCGGAGCATCCAGCGTCGCCTTGCCCAGCTCGAGAATCTCGCTGAGCTTCAGCTTGCTCTTGAGCCAGCCCAAGGCCCGCAGGAGGTCGCGCTCATGCTCGGTGAAGTCGCTGCCCAGCGGGAATTCCGGCAGCAGCTTGCGCAACCCGTGGGTTGCTTCGCGCAGTCGTTGCGGGGTGTTGTTGCGGTAACGCGGGTCCAACTCGAAATTCTTCGGCAGCTTGCCAGCGTCCCGGGCCTGGGCAAGCAACTCGTCCTGGAAGCGCGAGTCGGCGATGGCCAGCAGGGCGGCGATCACTTCAGCGTCGTTCTTGCCGCGCAGGTCGGCAACACCATACTCGGTCACCACCATGTCGCGCAGGTGCCGCGGGATGGTGGTGTGCCCGTAGCTCCAGACAATGTTGGAGCTCAGCTCGCCCTCGGATTCGCGCCAGCTGCGCAGCATCAGGATGGAGCGCCCGCCTTCCAGTTCGTGGGCCTGGGCAACGAAGTTGTATTGCCCGCCGACGCCGCTGAGTACCCGGCCGTCCTCCAACTGGTCGGCCACGCCGGCACCCAGCAGGGTGACGGTGAAGGCACTGTTGATGAAGCGCGCCTCGCGGCGTTGCTCACGCTTGAGCTCTTCATCACGGTAGAGGTTGTTGACGAAGCCGATGCCAGTCATGCCGATACCGGCCAGTTGTTCGCGGGGCATCTCGCGCAACTTGCGGTAGAAAGCCTGCGGTCCGAGGAAGAATCCCCCGTGCAGCCAGACACCCGGTTCGGTGGGGGACGATCCCGACCGCGCCGCGACCCGCCGGCTCAACACTCCAGCCTCGGCCAGCGCCAGCAGACCGGGCACGAACATTTCACTGCAGCCGTACAGGCCCTGTTCGAAGGCGGCGAGACCGCCGTCGCGCTCGATCAGCTCAGCATGACGGGCGGCGGAGTCGAGGCTGTCGAGCAGCGCGCGATAGCCATCGTTGTCGCGCTGGCGGGTGAGCAGTGCCGAGGTCAGGGCGTCGCCCATGGAGCCGATGCCGATCTGCAGCGTGCCGCCGTCGCGCACCAGGGCGCTGGCGTGCAGACCGATGCAATGGTCCTGCAGGCCCACCGGCAGGTTGGGCGTGGAGAAGAGCGTGCTGCTGTCTCCCGGCGCGTCGACCAGCAGGTCGAAGAAATCCTCGTCCACCTCGGCGTCGCCGGGCATGTAAGGCAACTGGTCGTGGACCACGCCGATGGTGACGATGGTTTCGCCCGCCGCGCGGCGGCGCTGGAGCATCGGCAGCAGGTCGAGGGTGATGTCCGGGTTGCAGGCCAGGCTCAGCTTGCCCGGCCGTGCCGGATCGCGGGCCACCAGTTGGGCAACGGCGTTGACGCCTTTGGCGTTGATGTCCCGCGCCACATGGCTGTAATTGCAACTGATGTAGTTCTGCTGCGCCGGGGCGCTGTCGAGCAGGCTGCCGGGCTGCAGATAGAACTCCTCGACGCGGATGTTATCCGGCAGGCTGCCGCTGCGCAGATCGTGCAGGTAGTCCAGCTCGGGATAGTCACCGTAGATGCGCGCGACGAAGGGCTCGAGGAAGCGCCTTTGCAATTCGCCGCCGGCCTGAGGTCGGCCCAGGGATAGCGCGGTGTAGAGCGTGAGCTGGCGACGCGGGTTCTCGCGGATGTGCCGGTACAGCGCGTTGGCCAACTGGTTGGGTTTGCCAAGCCCCAGCGGCAGGCCAAGGCGGATGTGCCCGTCCAGGCGCTGCAGCAGGTGTTCGACGGCAGTTTCGATCGAGCAGGATTGCACCGGGCATCCCTCCTGGTTCGTTTCAACGACAGGAGTTTGGACCGGCTTTACGCAAAAGTTGCTCCCGCGACTCACCCGGTGACAAATCGCGGGCATGAAAAAGCCGCCCTTGGGCGGCTTTTTCGCACAGGTCGGCTGTTACAGGCCGGACATGTGGTGAATCGCAGCTTTCAGCTCGTCATCGGAGCAATCAGCGCAAGTGCCCTTGGGCGGCATGGCGTTGATACCCGAGATGGCCTTGGCCAGCAGGCCGTCGATACCGCCCTGCTCTTTCGCGCGCTTGCCCCAGTCAGCCTTGTCACCGACTTTCGGCGCGCCCAGCAGACCGCTGCCGTGGCAAGTGGTGCAGACCTTGCCGACAATTTCTTCGCCCGAACGCGGAGCACCGCCACCACCGGCAGCTGCTACGGCGCCAACGCCTTCGCATTCCTTGCCCTGGACGCAGACTTTGCCGACAGGTTCGAGACGCTTGGCAATGGCATCATCGTTGGTCGCGGCCTGAACGCTCACTGCCCACAGGGCCAGTACGGCAGCTTGGGCTGCCAGGATTTTTCTAATCAGGTTCACCCTTTCACCCTCATCGTGGCTTATCACGCCCGGTCGCGGTGCAGTCACAGTCTCGGGCCGCGCGAGCGGGCGCAAGTATAACGGCAAAGCCGGGAAGCTCGAAACAATTGCGCCACCTAGCCGGCCTTTGCGGCATTAGGTCGCAGCTGATCTGGCCGGTCCTACCGGCTGTTCAAAAATTTGCCGGTGTGGTCGCGCTGATCAGCCGTGCCTGGGTTTCGAATGGATTGCGGAAGCGGTGCGGCTTGGTGCTGTCGAAATAGTAGCTGTCACCACATTCGAGGACGAATGTCTCGTCGCCGACGGTCAGCTCCAGGCGGCCTTCGACCAGCACGCCGGTCTCTTCGCCTTCGTGGGCGTACATGTCGTCACCGGTGTCGGAGCCCGGCGGATAGGTCTCGTCGAGCAAGGTGATGGCGCGACTGGGGTAGTCCTTGCCGATCAGCTTCATGATGATCGAGCCACTGGACAGGTCGCTGAGTTCGTCTGCCTTGTAGACCACAGGGGTGTTGCTGCTCTGCTCAAGATCGAGGGAAAAGAACTCGACCAGGGACATCGGAATACCACCCAGCACTTTCTTCAGCGAGCTGATGGAGGGGCTGACGCTGTTCTTCTCGATCATCGAGATTGTGCTGTTGGTCACACCCGCCCGTTTGGCGAGTTCGCGCTGGGACAAACCTTTGAGCTTACGGATGGCTTGCAGACGAGCACCGACGTCCAAGGGTGGGGTCCTCCTTATTTTTGTATCAGGCAGGCTCAAGAACCTGTCTTTGATCGGCTGCGCGTCGGCATCACTGCGTTGAAAGCGCCTTCGGGATGCTCATTTACTGACGTAAATTCCGCTCCCTCAGCCACTTTCGCCTTGTTCTGCTCTAGCTCGCGAGATCAAAAACAGGCTCTGAAAGGCAGAACCCGCAACGGCTTGAGCCGAGCGGGTTCCAAGTGCCACGTATCATGGCAACACCGTTCAGTATTTACAACAGATCGCCCGCCGATCCTGCGCAAACTTTACGGGCGGTATCCGTCACTCGCCGCTATAGACCCGCGGGACGCGCTTGAGGTTGCAGAACAACTGGTAAGGAATGCTGCCGCACAGGGAAGCCAGTTGGCTGGCAGGGACGTTCGGGCCCCAGAGTTCGACGCGGCTGCCCAGGCCCGCGGTCGGCAGATCCGTCAGGTCCACGGTGAGCATGTCCATGGACACGCGGCCGATGATACGGCTGAGCTTGCCGTCGATGAATACCGGCGTGCCGTCCGGCGCGTGGCGCGGATAGCCGTCGGCGTAACCCATGGCGACCACGCCGACTCGCACCGGGCGGTCGGCGATGAAGCGCGCACCATAGCCCACCGGCTCGCCGGCCGGCAGTTCGCGGATGCTGATGACCTTCGACTCCAGGGTCATCACCGGGCGCAGTTGGTCGGCCAGCGTGTGCGCCTGTTCGAACGGAGTGGCGCCGTAGAGCATGATGCCAGGGCGCACCCAGTCGCTGGGCACTTCGGACCAACCGAGGATGCCGGGAGAGTTGCGCAGGCTGATCTCATGACCCTGGCCCGCGGCCTCACGCACGGCCTGGAAGGCGGCGACCTGCTCTTCGGTGCGTGAGCAGTCCAGTTCGTCGGCGCGGGAGAAGTGGCTCATCAGCACGACCTTGGCCACGTGGGGCAGCGCCTTCAGGCGCGCCAGCGCAGCGGCGTAGTCCTGGGGGAAGAAGCCGACGCGGTGCATACCCGAGTCCATCTTCAACCAGACGGTCAGCGGCTTGCTCGGGCGGGCACGCTCGATGGCCTCCAGTTGCCAGGCCGAATGCACCACGCACCAGAAGTCATGGGCATCGATCAGTTCCAGTTCATTGGCTTCGAAGAAGCCTTCGAGCAGCAGGATCGGCGCGCGGATGCCGGCTTCGCGCAGCTCCAGCGCCTCCTCGATGCAGGCCACGGCGAAACCGTCGGCCTCGCCTTCCAGTGCGCGGGCGCAGACGACGGCGCCATGGCCGTAAGCATCGGCCTTGACCACCGCCAGCGCTCGGGCGCCGGTGACTTCACGGGCCAGGCGGTAGTTGTGGCGCAGGGCGGCGAGATCGATCAGGGCACGGGCGGGACGCATGGCGAGGCTCTCTTTTTATCAACTGGTACAAAACTGCAGACGAAAAAAACCCGGCGCTCCGGCCGGGCCACGCAAAACGATCAGGGCAATGCGGCGACGATGGAGACCTCGACGAGGATCTCCGGGTAGCACAACGCCGCCTGGACGGTGGCGCGCGCCGGGGCGCAGCCCTGCGGGACCCACTGGTCCCAGACGCCGTTCATGCCGGCGAAGTCGGCGGCGACATCCTTCAGGTAGATGGTTGCCGAGAGCACCCGTGACTTGTCGGTGCCGGCTTCTTCGAGCAGGCGCTCGACGCTGGCAAGGACTTCGCGGGTCTGCTGTTCGACACCGGCGGAGAGGTCATCTGCCACCTGGCCGGCGAGGTACACCGTGCCATTGTGGATGACGACCTGGCTCATCCGCTGGTTAGTGTGCAGGCGCTGGATGGCCATTCTGGGCCTCCGAGGTGGAACCGTAGCGGGAGATGTCGAGGCCTTCGGTGCTGATCTGCGGACGCTTCTTGGCCATCAGGTCGGCGAGGTAGCGACCCGAGCCGCACGCCATGGTCCAGCCCAGGGTCCCGTGGCCCGTGTTGAGGAACAGGTTGCGGTAGCGGGTGGCGCCGACGATCGGCGTGCCGTCCGGGGTGGCCGGGCGCAGGCCGGTCCAGAACTCCGCCTGGCTGACATCGCCGCCTTCCGGGTAGAGGTCGGTGGTGATCATTTCCAGGGTGGCGCGGCGACGCGGGTTCAGCGACAGGTCGAAGCCGGCGATTTCCGCCATGCCGCCGACGCGGATACGCTGGTCGAAGCGGGTGATCGCGACCTTGTAGGTCTCGTCGAGAATGGTCGAGGTCGGCGCCATGTCCGGGTTGGTGATCGGCACGGTCAGCGAGTAGCCCTTGAGCGGGTAGACCGGAGCGTCGATGCCCAGCGGCTTGAGCATCTGCGGCGAGTAGCTGCCCAGCGCGAGCACGTAGCGGTCGGCGGTGACCAGTTGGCCATCGACCCAGACGCCGTTGATGCGGTCGCCGGCGAAGTCCAGGCGCTGGATGTCCTGGCCGAAGCGGAATTCCACGCCCAGGGCCTTGGCCATCTCGGCCAGTTTGGTGGTGAACATCTGGCAGTCGCCGGTCTGGTCGTTAGGCAGGCGCAGGGCGCCGACCAGCTTGTCGGCCACCTTGGCCAGGGCCGGCTCGACGCGGGCGATGCCGGCGCGGTCGAGCACTTCATAGGGAACGCCGGTGCTTTCCAGAACGGCGATGTCCTTGGCGGCGGAGTCCAGTTGCGCCTGGGTGCGGAACAGCTGGGTGGTGCCCAGGGAGCGGCCTTCGTAGGTGATGCCGGTCTCGGCGCGCAGCTCATCGAGGCAGTCACGGCTGTACTCGGACAGGCGCACCATGCGCTCCTTGTTCACCGCGTAGCTCTTGGCGTTGCAGTTGCGCAGCATCTGCCACATCCAGCTGTACTGGCTGGGATCGCCGGTCAGCTTGATGGCCAGGGGAGCGTGGGTCTGCATCAGCCATTTCATGGCCTTGAGCGGGATGCCCGGGGCGGCCCAGGGCGAGGCGTAGCCAGGGGACACCTGGCCGGCGTTGGCGAAGCTGGTTTCCAGGGCCGGGCCGGGCTGGCGGTCGACGACGACCACTTCGAAGCCGGCACGGGCGAGATAGTAAGCACTGGCGGTACCGATCACACCGCTGCCAAGCACCAGAACGCGCATCTTTGCCTCCTACGTCGCGCCAGGGGCGCGGACGTTTCTTATTCTGAACGTAGATGCGCGCAGTATAGGAAGTCAGGCTCAGCGATATTCACTGATTGCGATGCGGTATTTGACGAAAATTCCTGGCAAAAGTCGCTTTCACGGAGGGACATCCACCAGGATAACGCCAATTGAACCCGAGACCGGATGGTCGAGGATCTGGCGAATATTTCACCAGATCCAGAGTAAATAGCGAACAGCACGGGATTGGCCAGAACTTCTCGCGCCAACCCAACCCCCAGCGGGAATTACCTGCTCTCACCGCAGCACCCGGTGCGAGCCTCCTGAGCTGGCGGCGAGCAGGGAAATCCCCTTGGCGTGCTTACTTACGCACCCACTGGCCGTTGACCTGCACATACTGCCCCGAAGGCGTGCGCTCGATGGCCTTCTTGCCGGCCAGGGATTCCACGTCCTTGAGGGTGGCGCCGCTCTGGCTGGCGACCTTCTGGTACTCGGCACGGCGCGCGGCGTTGATTTGTGCGGCGATATCGGAGGCGTCGCCGCCATTCTTCACGACGCCCAGGTAGCCGTCGGTCTGCTCGCCGACCAGGCCCTGGGATTTGGCGCCGCCCAGGGCGGACATCGCCTGCTCCAGGCTCATGGCCATGACCGGCAGGCTCAGGCAAAAAGCAACCAGCGCGGCACCCAGCTTGAAGTGCAGTTTCATGAAAGGCTCCTTTCTTCAGAACAGGCCGCTGTTCTCGTTGATGATGCCATCAAGCGCCTTGTCGACCTTGATATAGATCTCGTGCTCGATCTTCACGTTGAGGTTGATGTTGATTGGCTCCTTGGGCGCGGCGAGCTGCACGGTAGGGGTGCAGCCCTGGACGACGCCCGCCAGGAGCAGGAAGGGCAAAACGGCGCGAAGGCGCATCGGGGTTCTCCTTGCGGTCAGGGCGCGGCGGCCGGGTCGTTGCGCAGGCGTTCCTGCACGCGCTTGCGGATAGTGTCGCTGACCCGGTCGCTCAGTTGCAGGCTGGTGAGCAGCTTGGGCACGTTCTCCTCCAGGTTGACGTTGAGGTTGATCGGCCGCCCCTGTTCCAGCGCGGGGTTGCGCCCGCTCAGGCTCAGGGCGAGGAGCAGCTTGCCGGATTCATCATAATCCACGCGGCTGCTCAGCTTGTCGTAGCGGAAGTCGTCGATGGCGGTGGCCACCAGTTGCATGGCCGGGTTGCTCTGGCCCAGCGACTGGATCTTCGGCGAGCGGAACTGCAGCACGCCCGGTTGGCGCGCCGCCACTTCACCGCCGTGGATGACCAGCTTGCCCTCGTGCAGCCCCAGCGGCAGGTTGCCGTCGATGATGCCATTGCCGGACAGCCCTTCCGCCGGATACGCCGCCAGGATAGCCTCCAGCGCCAGCCCTTCCAGCTTCAGGGTAAGACCATCGCGGCGTGCGGAAAGATCCACGGTGCCCGGCGGCAGCCAGGCGCGGCCGTTGAACATGCCTAGCTCAGCCTGCTGCCAGTCGAATCTCCCAGCCAGCGGCGCGTCCAGCGAGCCCTTGTAATTGCCCTGTAGCGACAGCGGCCCCAGGATCACGCCGGGGTTGAGCGAGGCGATCTTCACCTGGGGCAACTGCAGCTCCATCTGTGAGCCTTTCAGCGCAAACGTCGCCTGCAAGTCGAGGCCGTGCACCTCGCTGCGGTCATAGACGCCCTCCAGCCCGCTGCCGCGCAGGTTCAGGTCGAGGCTCTGCGGCGCGGTGCCCGGCGGTAGGCGCCAGTTCAGGTCGAAGCTCGCCTTGCCATTGTTCAGGCTGAGCAGGCCGGGCCAGTCGCCGAGGGACTTTTCCAGCGGATTGCCGGTACGCAGGAAGAACTCCGGCTGGCGCGCAACCAGGGCGACACCCTGTTTCGCCGACTGACTGAGATCGACTTCGGCATTCAGCCCACCAGCGTTCAGCAGTCGACCCTTGAACTGCTGGGTATCGAGGCTTGCCGCCAGCGTCCCCATGGCATTCCACGAGAGCGGCTTGATGTGGGGCTGGCGCAGTTCGCCAACGGCCAGCTTTATCGGCGCGTTCAGTTGCAGGGTGGCGGGCGTTTCGCTGGCGTAGCCCAGGTTCAGCGTGCCTTTGCCCAGGGTGGCAGCAACCTTGCTGGCCTTGAGCGACTGAGGGCCGGTCAGCGTGCCGATCTGCAACTGCGCGCCATCGGCAACGCTGAAACTTGCCGACTGCTGATCAATGCGGCCGTCGAAGCGCAGGTCGAGGCGGCTGTTGCCACCGCGCAGGCTGGCCAGTTCCAGGTGAGGCACTTTCCCTTCCAGCCGTGCGTCGTGGAGTTGCAACGCCAGCGGCGTCGCCTCCAGCAACGCCACGCGGGAACGCAGGCGCAGGTCGGCGGCGCCCACGGCGTGCAGATCGGCACGCACACTGCCGGCTTCGTCATCGACACCGGGCTCCAGGTGCAGCGTGAGGCGCGCCGGGCGCAGGCCGACCGGCAGCGCCTGCAGCCAGTCGCCGTAGAGATCGGACAAGCGCAGGTCGCCGCTGACCACCGAGGGCCGCCAACCGATATCCGCGGCGCTGGCGATCAGCCGCAGGTCGCCTTGCAAGCTGCCAAGACCCGGCAGCGGCCAGGGCTGCGGCAGTTGCAGAGACAGATCGACGCTGCCACGGCCATCGCGCAGGCCCGGCCAATCCGGCCAGGCAGCGTCTCCGCCCAACTGCGTGTCCCAGCTCAGGCGCAGGCGCCCGGCTTCGGGGATGGGCAATGGCAGGTTCGGCGTCGGCAGCCACATCCCCAGCCAGTTGCGCACCGCCTGCACCGGCGGCACGGCGGGGCTGGCGATACTGCCACTGAGCTGGCGGCTGGCGGGCGCCCAACTGGAATTCAGAGAGAGCAGTTGCTCGTTGTTTAGGAAACTGTCCAGCTGCAGGCGCCACTGGCCTTCCCCAGGTTGCAGAAGGCCGTTGAACGCGAGTTGCTGGCCACCCTGGCGCAACTCTCCGCCCAACGCCGCCGCGCCGCCCTGGATCTGCTGCCAGTGGGCACTGCCGTTGAGGGTGCAGCGCTGCTCGCGGGCGCAGGGCAATTCGACGACGACGTGCTCCAGCGCCAGCCGACCGGGCAGCAGGGCCAGCCAGCGGTTGAGCTGGGCGATGTCCGGCAGCGCGGCGTCTTCTTCCGGCGCGCCCTGCCCTGGCCACTGGCGTACGTCGATGCTGACGGCGGCCAGCTCCTTGAGCCGCCAACGCCCGTCTTCATGTTCGGGCCAACCGACGCGCAGGTCCTGCAACTGGATCGCCAGGCGCGCACTGTCCGCCGTCTGGCGCTGGATGGCCAGTCGATCCAGGGTCAGCCCCTGGCGCGAGATGCCCAGGCCCTGCCACTGCTCGATGCTCACCCCGGCATTCGCCAGCAGCCGCGGAACCGCCAGCCACGCGGCACCCACCGCCAGTGCCAGAAGCAGCAACAGCAGCAGGAGAGCGGTGCGCAGGCGGGGAAACGACATGCCGAAGCCTCTGCGAATAAACGACCGTCTTCGGCCGGAAAGGGCGAAGCGCTGGCCTACAGGCTGGCCGTCCGGCGCGGGAAGTTCAAGGGATGCCAGTGATATTCCCTACACAACCGACTATATTGCCGACATTCCCCCAAGCTCATTGCTCGACTTCAGAGTCCTTCCCATGAGAACCCAGCATCAAAGCCGCCGCGAACTGGACAAGATCGACCGCAACATCCTGCGCATCCTGCAGGAGGAAGGCCGCATCTCCTTCACCGAACTGGGCGAGCGCGTCGGCCTCTCCACCACGCCGTGCACCGAGCGCGTGCGCCGGCTGGAGCGCGAAGGCATCATCATGGGCTACAACGCCCGGCTGAACCCGCAATACCTCAAGGCCAGCCTGCTGGTGTTCGTCGAGATCAGCCTGGACTACAAGTCCGGCGATACCTTCGAGGACTTCCGCCGCTCGGTGCTCAAGCTGCCCCACGTGCTGGAGTGCCACCTGGTGTCGGGTCACTTCGACTACCTGGTGAAGGCGCGCATCTCCGAGATGGCCTCCTACCGCAAGCTGCTGGGCGACATCCTGCTCAAGCTGCCCCACGTGCGCGAATCCAAGAGCTACATCGTGATGGAAGAGGTGAAGGAAAGCCTCACGCTGCCCATCCCCGACTAAACAGCCGGACTAAAAAGCCCGACTGATTCCCCGCCGTTCGCGGCAGGCTCATCCGATTTATTTGCGACTTCCCGGCGCTTTTTGCGGCCAAGGCTATTGGCTGCGCGGGAAGTCGGCGTTTATCCTGCGTAAAATTTTAACAACACAAAAATCAGGATATCGCACATGAACGCCCGCGTTCACCAGCCGGTACACACCGACCGCCACGCCCCGTCCTACTACGCCGCGAGCGTCAACCGCCGCCTCGAAGTACCGCCCCTGGCCGGCGAGGAAAAGGCAGACGTGTGCGTCATCGGCGGTGGCTTCTCCGGGCTGAACACGGCCATCGAACTGGCCGAGCGCGGGCTCTCGGTGATCCTGCTGGAAGCCCACCAGATCGGCTGGGGCGCCAGTGGGCGCAACGGCGGCCAGTTGATCCGCGGCGTCGGCCATGGTCTTGAGCAATTCGAGCCGGTCGTCGGCGCCGACGGCGTCCACGCCATGAAGCTGATGGGCCTGGAGGCGGTAGAAATCGTCCGCCGCCGCGTCGCTCAATACTCCATCGACTGCGACCTGACCTGGGGCTACTGCGACCTGGCCAACAAGCCCTCGGACGTCGAAGGCTTCCAGGAAGATTTCGACGAACTGAAAAGCCTCGGCTATCGCCACGAACTGCGCATGATCCCGAAAGAGGAAATGCGCTCCATCGTCGGCTCCGACCAGTATGTCGGCGGCTTGGTAGACATGGGCTCCGGCCACCTGCACCCGCTCAACCTCGCCCTCGGCGAAGCCGCAGCGGCGCAGAGCCTGGGCGTAAAGCTATTCGAGAACTCAGCCGTCACCGGCATCGACTACGGCAGCGAAGTGCGCGTGCGCACCGCCAAGGGCAGCGTGCGCGCGAAGACCCTGGTGATCGCCTGCAATGCCTACCAGAACGGCCTGAACAACTACCTGGACGGCAAGGTGCTGCCCGCCGGCAGCTACGTGATCGCCACGCAGCCGCTGTCTGCCGAGCAGGCCCATGCCCTGCTGCCGCAGAACATGGCGGTGTGCGATCAGCGTGTGGCGCTGGACTATTACCGACTCTCCGCCGACAACCGCCTGCTGTTTGGCGGCGCCTGCCACTACTCCGGGCGCGACCCGGCGGATATTGCCGCCTACATGCGACCGAAGATGCTCAAGGTGTTCCCGCATCTGGAAAACGTGCGCATCGACTACCAGTGGGGCGGCATGATCGGCATCGGCGCCAACCGCCTGCCGCAGATCGGCCGCCTGCCCGACCAGAACAACGTGTACTTCGCCCAGGCCTATGCCGGGCATGGGGTGAACGCCACGCACCTGGCCGGCAAGCTGCTCGCCGAAGCCATCACCGGCCAGCAGGGCAGCGGCTTCGAGTTGTTCGCCAAAGTGCCGCATATCACCTTCCCCGGCGGCAAGCTGCTGCGCTCGCCGCTGCTGGCCCTGGGCATGGCCTGGTACCGTTTCAAGGAAACCCTCGGCGGCTGACCACCGCTGCGTTCCAGCGGCTAGAATCTCCCGCAGCCCGTCACCGGCGGGCTTGTCGGAGACTCCCTTTGCTTCCACGCCTGCTCCTGCTGATCCTGCTGGCCCTGGGTGGCTGCGCCAGCGCGCCGCCGCCCGAGCCTTCGCACGTGCTGCCAGTGCAGGGCACCCGGCTGGACAACCAGATCAGCGAACAGGCCGCGGCGCATCCCGGCCAATCCGGCTTCCACCTGCTGGCCTCCAGCGTCGATGCCTTCCTCGCCCGCGCCGAGCTGATCCGCAAGGCCCAGCGCAGTCTCGACATCCAGTACTACATCGTCCATGACGGCCTCACCACCCGCGCCCTGATCCGCGAATTGCTGCACGCGGCGGACCGCGGAGTGCGCGTGCGCATCCTGATCGACGACACCAGTAGCGACGGCTGGGACTACGAACTGGGCACCCTGGCCGCCCACCCGAATATCCAGGTGCGCCTGTTCAACCCGCTGCACCTTGGCCGCAGTACCGGCGTCACGCGCAACCTCGGGCGGCTGTTCAACCTCTCCGAGCAGCACCGGCGGATGCACAACAAACTGCTGCTGGCGGACAACAGCGTGGCTATCGTCGGCGGCCGCAACCTGGGCGACGAGTACTTCGATGCCAAGGCCGAGATGAACTTCAGCGACCTCGACCTGATGGGCGTCGGCCCGGTGGCACAGTCGCTGGGGCAGAGCTTCGACCAATACTGGAACAGCCGTATCAGCCGGCCCATCGAGGACTACCTGTGGAGCGAGCCGGACCTCGACGAGCTCAGCCGCATGCGCCGCAAGCTGGACCACTACCTGGCGAAAGAGCGGGTGAAGAGCTCCAGCTACATCGCCCGACTGAACCGCAGCAGCGACCGCCCGCACCTGCAGAACTGGCTGGACGGCCTCGTCTGGGCGCCGGGCAAGGCAGTCTGGGATACGCCATTGAAGGTGCTCGACCAGGGCGATCCGAAGGGAGAGCAGTTGCTCAGCACCCAGTTGCAGCCGCTGTTCGACGGCGTATCGAAGGAACTGATCCTGGTCTCGGCCTACTTCGTGCCGACCAGCGCCGGGGTGGATTACCTGACCCAGCGCGCCGATAGCGGGGTCAGCGTGCGCCTGCTGACCAACTCACTGGAGGCCACCGACGTACCCGCCGTGCATGCCGGCTACGCGCCCTATCGGCTGGAGCTGCTGGAGCACGGAGTGAAGCTCTACGAGCTGCGCGCCGATCCGGACCAGCGCCTGTCCGGGGCGCCGTGGATGGTGCGCGGCTCGAGCAGCGCCAGCCTGCACAGCAAGGCGGCGGTGTTCGACCAGCAAAAAGTGTTCGTCGGATCGCTGAACTTCGACCCACGCTCGGTGCTGTGGAACACCGAGGTCGGCATCATCGTCGATAGCCCGGAGCTGGCCGACGAGGTGCGCCGCCTGGCGCTGGCCAGTATGTCGCCGAGCGTCAGCTACCAGGTGAAAGTCGCACCCAACAGCGATCCGCCCAAGCTGGTCTGGATCGAGGAGCGCGGCGGCAAGCTGGTGGCGCTGGACCGTGAGCCGGGCAACGCCTGGCGCCGGCTCAACGCGTGGATTGCCGGCGCCATCGGGCTGGAGAAGATGCTCTAGGAGCGCTCCTGCTGCAGCTCGGCGTCGGTGGCCTGAATCACTGGCGGCAGCCCGCGATAGGACACCAGCACGACAAAACCGGCTGCACCCAGCGCCATCACCAGCGGCAGCGCATGGCCGCTGATCCACTGGCTGGCGGCCCCCGTGGCCAGCGGCCCGATCAGGCAACCGATGCCCCAGAGCTGGGCGATGTGCGAGTTGGCGCGGACCAGTGCGTCATCCCGATAGCGCTCACCAATGAGGATGAGCGACAGGGTGAACAGCCCGCCCGCACTGGCGCCGAACAGCACCAGCACCGGCCAGATGGCAGCGTGGTGCAACAGCGGCGGCATGGCCAGACTGCTGAGGAACAATACGATGCCGCAGCCCTTGAACAGCGTCTGCCGCGAGATGCGGTCGGCCAGCCAGCCGATGGGCAGTTGCAGCAACGCATCACCGACCACCACGGTGCTGACCATCGCCAACGCCACGGCCTGGGTGAAGCCCTGCTGAACGCCGTAGACCGGCAGCAGGGTGAGGATCATTGCCTCGAAGCCGGCGAACAGCACCACCGCCCAGGCGATTGCCGGGAGCTGGGCGCAGAAGCTGAACAGTCCGCGTCCGTTGGCACTGTGCGGGTCGACCTTGGGCGCGCCAGTGCGGCCGAGCAGCAACAGGGAGCCACCCACCAGCAGGCAGACGCTGAACCAGAAGCCACGGTTGTCGGCGGTGCCGATGAAAGTCAGCAGCACCGGGCCGGACAGCTGGCTCAGTGCGTAGCCGGTGCCATACAGGGCGACCAGGCGGCCGCGCCATTTTTCGATGGCCAGCTGATTGATCCAGCTCTCTCCGAGGATGAACACCACGGTCAGCTGGACACCGATCAGCAGACGCAGGATCAGCCAGACCGGATAGCTCTGCAGCAGCGCCAGCAGGCCGACCGAGAAGGCCCCGGAAATCAGGCAGATGCGCATCAGCAGCGGCGTGCCGACCCGCGCGGCGAGGCGGCCAGCAATCATCGCGCCCAGCAGCACGCCCACCGCAGGCGTGGATGCCATGACGCCGATGGCGAAATTACCGTAACCCCAGCCCTCCAGACGCAGAGAAACCAGCGGCATGGTCAGGCCCAGGGCCAGGCCGATGCTGATCACGGCAGCACACACAGCAAAATAAGGACCCCAACGCATTGTCTTTCTCCCGTTCCATCCGGAGCGCACGCCAGGCGCGAGGGGTGCCCGATGCGCAATGCACAGCGGCCGGGTTTCCCTGAGGGAAACCCGGCCGCGGGTGTGGCTCTTTGTCAGAGCCGGCCCCTGGATCGGGGCCGACCTGCTTCAGCCTAGGATCAGAGTTTGATCCAGGTGGCTTTCAGCTCGGTGTATTTGTCGAACGCGTGCAGCGACTTGTCGCGGCCGTTGCCGGACTGCTTGAAGCCACCGAACGGAGCGGTCATGTCGCCGCCGTCGTACTGGTTCACCCACACGCTGCCGGCGCGCAGCGCCTTGGCGGTCAGGTGGGCCTTGGACAGATCGCTGGTCCACACCGCGGCGGCCAGGCCGTACGGAGTGTCGTTGGCGATGCGCACGGCTTCTTCGGCATCGGTGAACTCGATGACCGACAGCACCGGGCCGAAGATCTCTTCACGGGCGATGCGCATGGCGTTGGTCACGCCGTCGAAGATGGTCGGCTCGACGTAGGTGCCGCCGGTCTCTTCCAGGGTGCGCTTGCCGCCGGCGACCAGCTTGGCGCCGTCATCGTGGCCAGCCTGGATGTAGCTCAGCACGTTGTTCATCTGGGTGGTGTCGACCAGCGCACCAACGTTGGTTTCCGGGTCCAGCGGGTTGCCCGGTTTCCACGCCTTGATGGCTTCGACGACCATCGGCACGAACTCGGCCTTGATCGACTTCTCCACCAGCAGGCGCGAGCCGGCGGTGCAGACTTCGCCCTGGTTGAAGGCGATGGCGCTGGCGGCGGCTTCGGCGGCGGCTTTCAGGTCCGGAGCGTCAGCGAAGACGATGTTCGGGCTTTTGCCGCCGGCTTCCAGCCAGACGCGCTTCATGTTGGACTCGCCCGCGTAGATCATCAGCTGCTTGGCGATCTTGGTCGAACCGGTGAACACCAGGGTATCGACGTCCATGTGCAGGGCCAGGGCCTTGCCTACGGTGTGGCCGAAGCCCGGCAGGACGTTGAAAACGCCTTTCGGAATGCCGGCCTCGATGGCCAGCTGGGCGATACGGATGCCGGTCAGCGGGGACTTCTCGGAGGGCTTGAGGATCACCGAGTTACCGGTGGACAGCGCCGGGCCGAGTTTCCAGCAGGTCATCAGCAGCGGGAAGTTCCACGGCACGATGGCAGCAACGACGCCGACCGGCTCGCGGGTCACCAGGCCCAGTTCGTTGTGGGCGGTGGCGGCCACTTCGTCGTAGATCTTGTCGATCGCTTCACCGCTCCAGCGCAGGCTGTTGGCGGCGCTGGACACGTCGATGCTCAGCGAGTCGCTGATCGGCTTGCCCATGTCGAGGGTTTCCAGCAGGGCCAGTTCCTCGGCGTTCTCCAGCAGCAGCTCGGAGAAGCGGATCATGACCTTCTTGCGCTTGGCCGGGGCCAGGCGCGACCAGACGCCGGAATCGAAGGCGGCACGGGCGACCTGCACGGCACTTTCGGCATCGGCGAGGTCGCAACTGGCGACCTTGGCCAGGAAGCGGCCATCCACAGGGCTGATGCAATCGAAGGTGGCGCCGGATGCGGCGTCGACGTATTCACCGTTGACGAAGGCGCGGCCTTCGATCTGCAGGTCCTTGGCGCGAGCTTCCCAATCGGCGCGAGTGAGGGTACCCATGACAACGTGTCCTCTTATTAATGTACTTATCAGGTGCAGGCGCCCGACGGGCGCGCTGTCAAAAATTCCGCAAGGCGGAGCAAACGCATGCTGTTGGCAACCCTAAACCGGAGGCCGTCAATTTTCAATATTTTTTACACTAAGCGGCCAAATGGCCTTGTCACGTTCGTTTTATTAAACATAGACTGCCCTGATTCGTCGGCTGATGGTTTTCCGACAGCCGCTTCGGAGTAAATAACCAACAGCGCTGCGCGTGCCCGCACGCACTCTCGCCAACAACTCTAAAGAACCGAGACCGCCATGAACGTCGAGCAGATCGTCGATTTCGCCCAGGCCACCACCGCCCCCGAACACTACCGCCCCGCCCCGGACCGCATCATCAAGGGCGACCCGGCGCAGAACGTGCGCAACCACTACGCCAGCGACTGCGGTCAGTTCAATGTGGGCATCTGGGAAGGCGAGCCGGGCCACTGGAATGTCAGCTACACCGAGCACGAGTACTGCGAGATTCTCCAGGGCGTTTCGGTGATCCGTGACGCCAATGGCGGTGCCAAGACCGTGCGCGTCGGCGACCGCTTCGTCATCCCGGCCGGCTTCAGCGGCACCTGGGAAGTGCTGGAGCCCTGCCGCAAGGTCTACGTGATCTTCGAGCAGAAGGCCTGATCCACCGAACATGAAAAGCCCGCCGATCGGCGGGCTTTTTTTCGCCTGGAGCTTTCTCCAGGCAAGAAAAAACCCGCCACGAGGGCGGGTTTCTTCACAAGGGCGAAGATCAATTACTTGATCTTGGCTTCCTTGTAGATCACGTGCTTGCGAACAACCGGATCGTATTTCTTGATCTCGATTTTCTCAGGCTTGGTACGCTTGTTCTTGTCGGTGGTGTAGAAGTGGCCGGTACCGGCGCTGGACACCAAACGGATCAGTTCGCGCATGACTGCAGCTCCTTAGAATTTTTCGCCGCGGGTGCGCAGGTCGTTCAGAACGGCCTCGATACCACGCTTGTCGATGATACGCATGCCTTTGGCGGAAACGCGCAGACGCACGAAGCGCTTCTCGGATTCAACCCAGAAACGGTGGTGCTGCAGGTTCGGCAGGAAACGGCGACGGGTTTTGTTGTGTGCGTGGGAAATGTTGTTCCCGGTAACCGGACCCTTACCGGTCACTTGGCAAACTCTCGACATGGCTCAGCCCTCTGTAAACCACATGCCAAACCCGGCATGGGTTGGCTGCTTAACTCAATAGGATTCTCAGTTTCACCGGGGTCTTAACTGCCGCTTCGCCGCGATCGAGTCGCAGGATCAGGCAGGGCCCCAGAAAAGAGCGCAGCTTTATATCAGAAAGTCACTTCCCGCTGCAAGGGAAAGCATGACTCGGAAAAGCCGACGCCAGCCCCCGTGGGCCGCGGCGCTGGTGCCGTTCGTCGCCTGTCATCGTTGTGACGGGCGGCGGCTTGGTCTAGGGTAGCTCCTTCGAGGTTGCCAACAGCCTTGCATGACCCGCCCAGCCATCGCGGATGGGCATCTTGCCAGCTCACACGGAGTTCGTCATGCGTCTTGCCCTTCTCGCCCTCCTTCTTTCCCCCGCCCTCGCCAGCGCCGCTTCGCTGAGCGTGTGCACCGAGGCCAGCCCTGAAGGCTTCGATGTGGTCCAGTACAACTCGCTGACCACCACTAACGCCTCGGCCGACGTACTGATGAACCGCCTGGTGGACTTCGACGCAGCAAAGGGCGCCGTGGTGCCCAGCCTGGCCGAAAGCTGGAAGGTCTCCGATGACGGCCTGACCTATGACTTCCAGCTGCGCGACGGCGTGGCCTTCCACCACACCGACTACTTCAAGCCCAACCGCGCGCTTGCCGCCGACGACGTGGTATTCAGCTTCCAGCGCATGCTCGACCCGGCCCAGCCCTGGCACAAGGTTGCGCAGAGCGGCTTCCCCCATGCCCAGTCGATGCAGTTGCCGAGCCTGGTAAAGGCCGTGGAGAAAGTCGATGAGCACCATGTGCGCTTCACCCTCAACCACCCGGACGCGACCTTCCTGGCGATGCTCAGCATGGGCTTCGCCTCCATCTACTCCGCCGAGTACGCCGACCAGTTGATGAAGGCCGGTACCCCGGAGAAACTCAACGCCCAGCCGATCGGTACTGGGCCCTTCGTCTTCAAGCGCTTCCAGAAGGATGCCGTGGTGCGCTACGCCGCCAACACCGCGTACTTCGGCGGCAAGCCGGCTGTGGATAACCTGGTGTTCGCCATCACCCCGGACGCCAGCGTGCGACTGCAGAAGCTCAAGCGCGGCGAATGCCAGATCGCCCTGTCGCCCAAGCCCCTGGACGTCGAGGCCGCGACCAAGAGCGCCGACCTCAAGGTCGAGCAGACCCCAGCCTTCATGACCGCCTTCGTCGGCATCAACAGCCAGCATCCGCCGCTGGACAACCCCAAGGTGCGCCAGGCGATCAACCTCGCCTTCGACAAGGGCACCTACCTCAAGAGCGTGTTCGCCGGCAGCGCCACTGCTGCCGACGGCGTCTACCCGCCCAACACCTGGAGCTACGCCAAGGACGTCCAAGGCTACCTCCGCGACCTGGACAAGGCCCGCGCGCTGCTGGCCGAGGCGGGGCACAAGGACGGCTTCAAGACCACCATCTGGACTCGCCCCTCCGGCAGCCTGCTCAACCCCAACCCCAGTGTTGGCGCGCAACTGCTGCAGGCGGACCTAGCGCAGGTCGGCATCCAGGCCGAGATCCGCGTGATCGAATGGGGCGAGCTGATCCGCCGCGCCAAGGCCGGCGAGCATGACCTGCTGTTCATGGGCTGGGCCGGCGACAACGGCGACCCGGACAACTTCCTCACCCCTCAATTCTCCTGCGCCAGCGTGAAGTCCGGCCTCAACTTCGCCCGTTATTGCGACGAGAAGCTCGACAGCCTGATCAGCCAGGGCAAGGCGGTCGCCGACCAGAGCAAGCGCAGCGCGCTGTACCACCAGGCCCAGCAGATCATCCACGACCAGGCGCTGTGGCTGCCGCTGGCGCACCCGACCGCCTCGGCGCTGACCCGCCAGAACGTCAAGGGCTACGTGGTAAACCCCTTTGGCCGCCAGGACTTCTCGAAGGTACAGCTGTAGCGCGCTACAGCATCCCCAGCTCGGCCATTGATTGCGGCTCGCCGTCACCGACGATGAAGTGATCCAGAACGCGCACGTCGATCAGCGCCAGCGCGTCGACGATGCGCCGGGTCAGCAGGCGATCGGAATGACTCGGCTCGCAGATGCCTGAAGGATGGTTGTGCGTGAGGATCAGCGCGGCCGCGTTGTACGCCAGGGCGCGCTTGACGATCTGCCGGGGATGGACGCTGGCGCTGTCGATGGAGCCGTGGAACAGCACTTCGAAACCCAGCACCCGATGGCGGCTGTCGAGGAACAGGCAGGCGAAGACCTCATGGGGCTCATGGCGCAGCCGCGCCTTGAGAAAGTCGCGCACGGCTTGGGGGCTTTCCAGCGCGGAATTGCGGCTGATCTGCTCGGCCAGGTGACGCTGGGCGATCTCCAGAACGGCCTGAAGCTGCACGAACTTGGCGACGCCCAGGCCCAGGTGGCTGCAGAAGGAATCGAGGTCGGCCTCCAGCAAGGCGCGCAGGCTGCCGAACTCACTCAGCAGGCGTCGGGCCAGGTCGACGGCACTGCAGCCGACCACGCCGGTGCGCAGGAAGATGGCGAGTAACTCGGCGTCACTCAGGCTCGCCGCGCCGCGCTCGAGGAGCTTTTCCCGCGGGCGTTCCGCCGCGGGCCAGTCACGAATGCTCAAGGGATCTCCAGGTCTTGCCCGCCCGCTGTTCCCACGCAGGCGCTGTGCTATCTTAGCCCCCTCGCTGCGCGCAGCCGGAGGCCTGGGGAGGCGTCATCGGCTTCAGCGCGCGTCATCCATTTCCGTATTTAAGGCTGGCCTATGCAGCGGCTCTATCGTAAACGCATCGTTCTGGGCGTCGGCGGCGGTATCGCCGCCTACAAGAGCGCCGAACTGGTCCGCCGGTTGCGCGACCAGGGCGCCGAGGTGCGTGTCGTGATGACCCAGGGCGGCCGCGAGTTCATCACCCCGCTCACCCTTCAGGCCCTTTCCGGGCACCCGGTGCATCTGGACCTGCTCGACCCCGCCGCCGAAGCGGCCATGGGGCACATCGAGCTGGCTCGCTGGGCTGACCTGGTGCTGATCGCCCCCGCGACCGCCGACCTCATGGCGCGCCTGGCCCAGGGCGTGGCCAACGACCTGCTGACCACCCTGGTGCTCGCCACCGACGCGCAGGTTGCACTCGCGCCGGCAATGAACCAGGCCATGTGGCGCGACCCGGCCACCCAAGTGAATGCCGAGTTGCTGCGGTCGCGCGGCCTGCACTTCTTCGGTCCCGCCGCCGGCAGCCAGGCCTGTGGCGACGTCGGCCCGGGGCGCATGCTCGAAGCCGAGGAGCTGGCGCAACTGGCCGCCGACTGCTTCGAGTTCAAGGCCCTGACCGGCCAGCACATCCTGATCACCGCCGGTCCGACCCAGGAAAACATCGACCCGGTGCGCTACATCACCAACCACAGCTCCGGGAAGATGGGCTTCGCCCTGGCCGAAGCGGCAGCCGAGGCCGGTGCCCGCGTGACCCTGGTGACCGGGCCTGTGCACTTGCCGACCCCGGACCGGGTCAGCCGCGTGGACGTAGTCAGCGCGCGCGACATGCTCGCCGCCTGCGAAGCAGCGATGCCGGCGGACATCCTGATCGCCTCCGCCGCCGTGGCCGATTACCGCCCGGAACTGGTAGCAGCGCAGAAACTCAAGAAAGATCCCACCAAGGGTGACGGCCTGCTCTTGCAGCTGGTGCGCAATCCCGACATTCTCGCCACCCTCTCGCTGCGCGAGGACCGGCCCTTCAGCGTCGGCTTCGCCGCGGAGACCGAGAACCTGCTCGAGTACGCCTCGCGCAAGCTCAAGGACAAGAATCTCGACCTGATCGTCGCCAATGACGTGGCCAATCCGTCCATCGGCTTCAATAGTGAAGAGAACGCCATCACGGTCATCGACCGCGAATTGCACAAGACTGCGTTCGCCCAGACCAGCAAGGGCAAGATCGCCCGCCAGCTGATCGCCTTCATCGCCGAACGCATCAATCAACACTGAGAACTCAATGCATTCCCTGCAAGCCAAGATCCTCGACTCCCGCCTGGGCAGCGAATTCCCGCTGCCGCAGTACGCCACCCCGGGTTCCGCCGGCCTCGACCTGCGCGCCATGCTCAAGGAGGACTGCGTCCTCGAGCCGGGCCAGACCGTGCTGATCCCCACCGGCCTGTCCATCTACGTCGCCGATCCGGGCCTGGCCGCACTGATCCTTCCGCGCTCGGGCCTGGGCCACAAGCACGGCATCGTGCTGGGCAACCTGGTTGGCCTGATCGACTCGGACTACCAGGGTGAGCTGATGGTCTCCTGCTGGAACCGCGGCCAGACGGCTTTCAAGATCGCCATCGGCGAGCGCATCGCCCAGCTGGTGCTGGTGCCGGTGGTGCAGGCGCATTTCGAGCTGGTCGAGAGCTTCGACGAGAGCCAGCGCGGTGCCGGCGGCTTCGGTCACTCCGGCAGCCATTGACCCTTACCCATTTCAGGATGAATCGCCGAGGAGACGTTGCATGAAACTTTTCCAACGCACTGCCAAGGACAGCGCCGAGCTGCCGGAACTCGTACCGGCGGAGAAGCCCGTCAAGGGAACGGCTCCCAGGGTCGACCTCAAGCCGCTGCTGCCATCCCTCGTCCTTACCGTGGGCGGCGTGGCTGCAGCCGGCGCGCTGCTGTGGTTCAGCCTGTTCGGCCAGGCCGACCAGGCGCACGTCAGCCAGCTGAGCAGCGCCTGGTCGGAAAGCCAGGCAGGCGCACTGCGCCAGTCTCTCAATCTGCTGGCCGCGGACAGCCGCGCCATGGCGGGCGACCCGCAGTTGCTGCCGACCCTGCAAAGCAATGATCCGACACGCATCGCCGCACTGGAGAAAGCGCTGACCCAGGGCCACCTGGACGGGCTGATCGACGTTCACCTGAACGCCAATGGCCAGGCCGTGCAGGACACCTCCCGCCCCGGCCCGCTGAACTATGCGGCGCTGGACATGCTGCACCGCGTTGAAAGCGGCCAGGCCGTGGCGCCGGAAGCCTACAAGGTGGGCACCCGCTGGCTGGTCTACAGCCCCACTGCCCTGCGCGCGGCGGATAACTCGATCCAGGGCTCGCTGTTGCTGGTCGTCGATCTGCAACGCCTGCTCGGCAACCTGCCGCCGATGTCCGCCGATATCGGCCAGCTGCAGCTTTCCCAGCAGTTCGGCAACTCGCCCGCCCAGGTTCTGCTGCAGCGTGGCCAGGCCAGCAATACCGCCGCCGTGGAACTGCCCAGTGGCAATCCGAACTGGAAACTGAGCTTCACCCCCGGCCCGACCGTCACCGGCCAGCTGTACTCGCCGGCCCTGCTGGGCATTGCCGCGCTGCTGGCACTAGTGGGCGGCCTGCTGGGCCTCTATCTTGCGCAAAGTGCGATGCAGCGCCGGATCAGCAAAGATGCCCAGTCCCTGGGACAGTTCATTCAGGAACTCGCCGGCCAACGTACTGCCAAAGCACCTGAGCTGAGCCTGCCGAGTCTGCAGGCACTGGCCCAGGCGCTGGCTCGCCAGCCGCGCCGCAAGACCGAAACACCCGGTGCCAGCGCCCCCGCCGCGCCTGCAGCGCCCGTCCAGCCGACTCCGGCTGCCGCCGTTGCAAGCGCCCCGACCGCTGCCGCCGAATCACCATTGGTCGATCCGCTATTCCAGAACACCGACATTCTGGACATCGACATTCTTGATGAAGACCAGGATCTCCTGGGATTGGAGCACCCCCCTGCTATGAGCACGCCTAAAGCCCCGCAACTGCCCGCCAGCATCTTCCGCGCCTACGACATCCGTGGCGTGGTTGGCGATACCCTGACCACTGAAACCGCCTACTGGGTCGGCCGCGCGATCGGCTCCGAAAGCCTGGCGCGCGGCGAACCGTGCGTCTCCGTTGGCCGCGACGGTCGCCTGTCCGGCCCGGAACTGGTCCAGCACCTGATCCAGGGCCTGCTCGACTGCGGCTGCCAGGTCACCGACGTGGGCATGGTGCCAACCCCCGTGCTCTACTACGCGGCCAACGTGCTGGAAGGCAAATCCGGCGTGATGCTCACCGGTAGCCACAACCCGCCGGACTACAACGGCTTCAAGATCGTCGTCGCCGGCGAGACCCTGGCCAACGAACAGATCCAGGCCCTGCGCGAGCGCATCCAGAACGGCGACCTCGCTTCCGGCGTGGGCAGCGTGCAGCAGGTAGACATCCTGCCGCGCTACTTCCAGCAGATTCGCGATGACATCGCCCTGGCCAAGCCGCTGAAAGTGGTGGTGGACTGCGGCAACGGCGTGGCCGGCGTGATCGCCCCGCAACTGATCGAAGCCCTGGGCTGCACCGTCATCCCGCTGTACTGCGACGTCGACGGCACCTTCCCCAACCACCATCCGGACCCGGGCAAGCCCGAGAACCTGGAAGACCTGATCGCCAAGGTGAAGGAAACCGGCGCCGACCTGGGCCTGGCCTTCGACGGCGACGGCGACCGCGTAGGCGTGGTGACCAACGAAGGCACCATCATCTACCCCGACCGCCTGCTTATGCTGTTCGCCAAGGACGTGGTATCGCGCAACCCGGGCGCCGACATCATCTTCGACGTCAAATGCACCCGTCGCCTGATCTCGCTGATCAGCGGCTACGGCGGCCGTCCGGTGATGTGGAAAACCGGCCACTCGCTGATCAAGAAGAAGATGAAGGAAACCGGCGCCCTGCTCGCCGGCGAGATGAGCGGCCACATCTTCTTCAAGGAGCGCTGGTACGGCTTCGACGACGGCATCTACAGCGCCGCGCGCCTGCTGGAAATCATCAGCCTGGACAAGCGCGATGCCGAGCGCGTGTTCTCCGCGTTCCCGATGGACATCTCCACCCCGGAAATCAACATCACCGTCACCGACGAGGGCAAGTTCGCCCTGATCGAGGCGCTGCAGGCCCGCGGTCAGTGGGGTGAAGCCAACCTCACCACCCTTGACGGCGTGCGTGTGGATTACCCCAAAGGCTGGGGCCTGGTTCGTGCGTCCAACACCACTCCGGTGCTGGTCCTGCGTTTCGAGGCGGATTCCCAGGACGAACTGGAACGCATCAAGGAAGTGTTCCGCACCCAGCTGAAAGCGGTCGATCCCGCCCTCAGCCTGCCCTTCTGACCCTCAAGTAAGACTATGCCGGAGCCCACCATGACCCAGAGCCGCGATGACGCCGCCCAGGTTGCCCGCGTCCTTGCCGAAGCCCTGCCCTATATCCGCCGCTTCGTCGGCAAGACGCTGGTGATCAAGTACGGCGGCAACGCCATGGAAACGGACGAGCTGAAGAACAGCTTCGCTCGCGACGTGGTGCTGATGAAAGCCGTCGGCATCAACCCGGTGGTGGTCCATGGTGGTGGTCCGCAGATCGGCGACCTGCTCAGCCGCCTGTCGATCGAAAGCCACTTCATCGATGGCATGCGCGTCACTGACGCGCAAACCATGGACGTGGTGGAGATGGTTCTCGGCGGCCAGGTGAACAAGGACATCGTCAACCTGATCAACCGTCATGGCGGCAGCGCCATCGGCCTGACCGGCAAGGACGCCGAGCTGATCCGCGCGAAGAAGCTCACCGTCACCCGCCAGACGCCGGAGATGACCAAGCCGGAAATCATCGACATCGGCCACGTGGGCGAAGTCACCGGGGTCAATGTCGACCTGCTGAACATGCTGGTGCAGGGCGACTTCATTCCGGTCATCGCACCGATCGGCGTGGGCGCCAACGGCGAGTCCTACAACATCAACGCCGACCTGGTCGCCGGCAAGGTGGCCGAAGCGCTGAAGGCCGAGAAGCTGATGCTGCTCACCAACATCGCCGGCCTGATGGACAAGCAGGGCCAGGTGCTCACCGGCCTGACCACCGAGCAGGTCAACGAGTTGATCGCCGACGGCACCATCTACGGCGGCATGCTGCCGAAGATCCGCTGCGCCCTGGAAGCGGTGCAGGGCGGCGTAACCAGCGCGCACATCATCGATGGCCGAGTGCCCAACGCCGTGCTGCTGGAGATCTTCACCGACAGCGGTGTCGGTACGCTGATCACCAACCGCAAACAGCGCTGATCGAAAACGACACCCGCCTGGAGCGATCCACGCGGGTGTTTTTCCGCCTGTTCGAAGCTGCTTCCGCCGCATGGATGTTCTGCCTCGAACAGGTCTTCAGGAGCTTCCTGACATGGCCGCGTCCCCCGTTTCCCGCAACGACTTCAGTTTCTTCCACGGCTTGCGCGTGCGCTGGTCGGAAGTGGACCCGCAAGGGATCGTCTTCAACGGCAATTACCTGACCTACGCCGACGTCGCCACTACCGAGTACTACCGCCACCTGGGCGTGAGTTACCCGGCCGACCTGCTGCGCGGCGGCGGCGATCTGTTCGCGGTGAAGACCACCCTGGAATACCTGGCGCCAGCGCGCTTCGACGACTGGCTGGAGATGGGCGTGCGCGTCAGCCGGCTGGGCCGCAGCAGCCTGACCTTCCAGGTATCGATCTGGTGTGAGGAAACCCCGCTGACGCTGGGGGAGCTGATCTACGCCTACGCCGGCGAGGATCGGACGAGCCAGCCCCTGCCGGACTGGCTGCGCGGGAAGATCAACGAATTCGAGCGCGTCTCGCCACAACAGTAAGCGCCAACAGGGCGGCTCAGTTGCCCACCAACTGGGCGACGCGGGCGCGGTCCTCGCCGAAGCTGCTCACGGCTTGCGTGCGCAACTGCTGATAGCGCGCAATGTCCTGCAGCAGGCGCTGCTCGTCATCGCGCAGGTTGCCCAACTGGGTGACCAGTTCGGCCGGCACCTGGCGCCCGGCGCGCTCCTGGTCGGCGGCACGGGCCTGCAGGTTGGCCTGCTGCATCTTCAACGACTGCAGGTTGCCCTTGGCAACGCTGGTCAACCCATCGAGCTCGGACAGCTTGCGGTCGCGGGCACGGTCGACGTCTTCGACGCTGGTGTACATGCGCATCAGCTGCTGATCGGAACTGGCGCGGGCGGCGTCCGCCTTGCGCTGTTCGATCTCGGCAGCGGTCGGCGCCGGCGGCACCTCGCGGATCACCCGGCCCTGCTCGTTGAGCACCTGGTAACCCTTGCCGATGTACTGCGGCGGCACGCCCAGGCGGTCGATGACGGTGATGCCCTTGTCATTGACGTAGCGGTACATCTCCACCTGACTGGTGGGCTGACCGGCAGCCGCCGCCTGGCCTGCGAGCATGGCTCCCAGAAGCCCCATCAACACCCTGTAGCGGTAAGCACCCTGCTTGGCCATGCCCGAGATCCTGATTGCGGTTAGATACCGTACTGCGCTCGATACGCCTCGACAGCCGCGAGATGCTGCTTGAGCTGTCCGTCACCGGCCAGATATTCCAGCACTTGTTCCAGCGAGACAATGCTTACGACCGGAATCGAAAAGTCCCGTTCAACTTCCTGGATTGCCGACAGCTCGCCCTTGCCGCGTTCCTGGCGGTTCAGTGCGATCAGTACGCCGGCGGCCTGTGCACCCTGGGCGTCGATGATCTGCATGACCTCGCGGATCGCGGTGCCAGCGGTGATCACGTCATCGATGATCAGCGCGCGGCCGGTCAGCGGGGCGCCGACCAGCGTGCCGCCTTCGCCGTGGTCCTTGGCTTCCTTGCGGTTGAAGCACCAGGGCAGGTCGCGGCCGTGCTGTTCCGCCAGCGCAATGGCTGTAGCGGCCGCCAGCGGGATTCCTTTATAGGCCGGGCCGAACAACACGTCGAAAGGTATGCCGCTGTCGACCACCGCGCTGGCGTAGAAACGGCCCAGCTGGGACAGCGCAACGCCGGTGTTGAACAGGCCGGCATTGAAGAAGTACGGGCTGGTGCGCCCGGACTTGAGGGTGAATTCGCCGAAACGAAGAACGCCGCGCTCGATGGCGAAGCGGATGAAATCGCGTTGATATGGCTGCATGGGAGAGAACCGGCCGGTATGAATTTAGCTAAACCGTTTGAGCTCGGGTATCATACACACACGTGATTTTGGGGGCCATTTATGCGGATCATCAGTGTGAACGTGAATGGTATTCAGGCTGCAGCCGAGCGTGGTTTGCTCAGTTGGCTGCAAGCCCAGAATGCCGACGTGATCTGCTTGCAGGATACCCGCGCCTCCGCTTTCGATCTGGATGACCCGTCCTACCAACTGGATGGCTACTTCCTGTACGCCTGCGATGCCGAAGTGCCCAGTCAGGGCGGCGTCGCAATCTATAGTCGTCTGCAACCCAAGGCTGTCATAAGCGGCCTGGGTTTCGAGATGGCCGATCGTTACGGGCGCTACCTGCAAGCCGATTTCGATAAGGTGAGTATCGCCACTCTCCTGCTGCCTACCGGGCAGGAAGGGGACGAGAACCTGAACCACAAGTTCAAGTTCATGGACGATTTCGCCCAGTACATGAACAAGCAGCGCCGCAAGCGCCGCGAATACATCTATTGCGGCTCGCTGTACGTCGCGCATCAGAAGCTGGACGTGAAGAACTGGCGCGAATGCCAGCAATCGCCGGGCTTCATGGCGCCGGAGCGGGGCTGGATGGATGAGATCTTCGGCACCATGGGTTATGTCGACGCCCTGCGCGAGGTCAACCGCGAAGGCGACCAGTACAGCTGGTGGCCGGAAAGCGAACAGGCCGAGTTGCTCAACTTGGGCTGGCGTTTCGACTATCAGATCCTCACGCCGGGTCTGCGCCGCTTCGTGCGCAGCGCCAAGCTGCCGCGCCAGCCGCGCTTCTCGCAGCATGCGCCGCTGATCGTGGACTACGACTGGACCCTGAGCATCTGAGTCCCGTAGCGCCGCCGCAAGGCGGACAGAAAAAAGCCGGCTTGATGCCGGCTTTTTCGTGCCTGGAATTCTTCGGCTACTTGATCGGGCGCCAAGTGAAGGGATAGCGGTAATCCAGCCCTTCGTTGGCCTTGATCCCGGCGATGATGGTCAATACCAGCGCGCCGATGCTCACCAGGCCCAGCAGGAAGAAGCCGATCACCACCAGCATCAGCAGGAAGCTGACCACCACCGCGAGGCTCACGGTGATCTGGAAGTTCAGCGCTTCCTTGCCCTGGCGGTCCACGAACGGGTCCGATTCACGCTTGATCTGCCAGACGATCAGCGGCCCGAGCAGATTGCCAAAGGGAAAGATGAAGCCAAGGAAGGCGGCGAAGTGGCAAAACATCGCCCACTGCCGGGCTTCCTGGCTCGGCTGAACCTGCTGTACCGGTACTTCGTCGCTCATCCTTTCGCTCCTTGCACTTGATGGTCGGGCGGATTCGCCGCCCGTCAGATCAGTCCGCCAGCGCAGCGCGCTGCAGTTCGAACAGTTCGCGCAGGCCCTGCTGCGCCAGTTCCAGCATGGCATTCAGCTCAGCCGGCTGGAAGGGCGCGCCCTCGGCGGTGCCCTGGACTTCGATGAAGCCACCGGCATCGGTCATGACCACGTTCAGGTCGGTCTCGGCGGCGGAGTCTTCCAGGTAGTCCAGGTCCAGAACCGGCTCGCCCTGGTACATGCCCACGGAAACGGCGGCGACCATCTGCTTGAGCGGGTTGCCCTTGAGTGCGCCGCGCTTCTTCAGCACGGCCAGCGCGTCGATCAGCGCCACGGTGGCGCCGGTGATCGAAGCGGTGCGGGTGCCGCCGTCGGCCTGGATCACATCACAGTCGATGTACAGGGTGTTCTCGCCCAGCTTGCTCAGGTCCAGCGCAGCGCGCAGCGAGCGGCCGATCAGGCGCTGGATTTCCAGGGTACGGCCACCCTGCTTGCCGCGTGCGGCTTCGCGCTGGTTACGCTCACCGGTGGAACGCGGCAGCATGCCGTACTCGGCGGTCAGCCAGCCCTGGCCCTGGCCCTTGAGGAAGCGCGGCACACCGGATTCGGCGCTGACGGTGCAGATCACCTTGGTGTCGCCGAACTCGACCAGCACGGAGCCCTCGGCATGCTTGGTGTAATGGCGGGTGATACGGATCGGGCGCAGTTGGTCGGCGGCGCGGCCACTGGGACGGTTCATGGAGGCATCCTGTACAGATTACTGGCGGGGGAATGTCCGCCATTATAGAGGCCAGCGGACGGGCGCAACCACCGCCGGCGTGCTGCTGAGCGCCACGCTGGGGTACAATTACCGGTTTCCGACGACCTGTCGGACGTTTCCCAGCCCTTTCAGAGAGGTACCTCCATGGTCCACAGCATGACCGCTTTCGCCCGCGTCGAGCGCGCCGGCACCCATGGAACCCTCAGCTGGGAGCTGCGCTCGGTCAACCACCGCTACCTTGAACCCAATCTGCGCCTGCCCGAAGCCTTCCGCGACCTTGAAGGCGCGGTGCGCGAAGCCCTGCGCCAGGGCCTGTCGCGCGGCAAGGTGGAATGCACCCTGCGCTTCAACGAGGAAAACGCCGGCAAGGCGCTGCAAGTTGACCGCGAGCGCGCTGCGCAACTGGTCGCCGCCGCCGAGACCGTCGCCAGCCTGATCCAGCAACCGGCCCCGCTCGACCCACTGGCCGTGCTGGCCTGGCCGGGCGTACTGGTGGGCGATGCCGCCGATCCGCAAGCGCTCAATGCCAGTGCCCTGGCCGCCTTCAACCAGGCATTGGACGAACTCAAGGCCGGCCGCGCCCGTGAAGGCGCGGAACTGGCGAAGATCATCGACGAGCGCCTGAGCGCCATGCAGGAGGAAGTGGTCAACCTGCGCGAGCTGGTGCCGCAAATGCTCGCCAACCAGCGCCAGAAGATCCTCGACCGCTTCACCGAGATGAAGGCCGAGCTCGACCCGCAGCGCCTGGAGCAGGAAATGGTCCTGCTGGCGCAGAAGAGCGATGTCGCCGAGGAACTGGACCGCCTGACTACTCACGTCACCGAAGTGCGCCGCGTGCTCAAGGCTGGCGGCGCCGCCGGCCGACGCCTGGACTTCCTGATGCAGGAACTCAACCGCGAGGCCAACACTCTAGGTTCGAAGGCTTTCGACCCGCGCTCCACCCAGGCTGCGGTCAACCTCAAGGTCCTGATCGAGCAGATGCGCGAACAGGTTCAGAATATCGAGTAAGCCGGACGCATCCGGCCCCAATCCACCGCAACTCCAGGAAAGCGCCATGTCCGGCACCCTGTACATCGTTTCCGCGCCGTCGGGCGCCGGCAAGACCAGCCTGGTCAAGGCCCTGCTCGACGCCATGCCCAGCGTGCGCGTCTCCGTCTCCCACACCACCCGCGGCATGCGTCCGGGCGAAGTGGACGGGGTGAACTACCACTTCGTCGGCCACGACACCTTCCGGGCCATGCTCGAGCGCAACGAATTCCTCGAGCACGCGCAAGTCTTCGACAACCTCTATGGCACCTCCCAGCGCTGGGTCGAGAAGACCCTCGCAGAAGGCAACGACCTGATCCTGGAGATCGACTGGCAGGGTGCGCAGCAGGTGCGCCGCCTGATGCCCCAGGCGCAGTCGATCTTCATCCTGCCACCGACCCAGGAAGCCCTGCGCCAGCGCCTGACCAACCGCGGCCAGGACAGCGACGAGGTGATCGAGCGGCGCATGCAGGAAGCCGTCAGCGAAATGAGCCACTATGTGGAATACGATCACCTGGTGATCAATGATGATTTCGCCCACGCTCTGGAAGATCTCAAGGCGATTTTCCGCGCCCGCCAGCTGCGCCAGGATGCCCAGCAGCAGCGCCACACCGATCTGCTGCAGCGCTTGCTGGCCTGAAGTAGCCGAGAGAAGGCACTTCCATAAAGATTGGCGATTTTTTAAACTACTCAGTCCGCCCGGCTTTCTCCGGGCTTCCATTTAGCAACGAGGAACACCATGGCCCGCGTCACCGTTGAAGACTGCCTGGACAACGTCGATAACCGTTTCGAGCTGGTCATGCTCGCCACCAAGCGTTCGCGCCAACTGGCTACCGGCGGCAAAGAGCCCAAGGTACCGTGGGAAAACGACAAGCCCACCGTCGTTGCTCTGCGCGAAATCGCTTCCGGCCTGATTGACAATGAAATCGTTCTGCTGGAGGACGTGGTTGAAGAAGAACCGCTGTTCGCTGCTTTCGAAGACGAGGCCAACAACGAGGCCCTGTAAGTCGATGTCGGGCCGACGAATCGGCGCGCCGCGACTGGCCGCTCGGCAGGAGGCAACTCCATGCCGAGCATAGATGCCTTCGCCGACCGTCTGTCGAGCTACCTCGGCCCGGACCAGGTCAATCTGGTTCGTCGCGCCTACTACTACGCCGAGCAGGCCCATGACGGGCAGCGCCGCCGCAGCGGCGAGGCATACGTCACGCACCCGCTCGCCGTCGCCAACATCCTCGCCGACATGCACATGGACCATCAGAGCCTGATGGCGGCCATGCTGCACGATGTGATCGAGGACACCGGCATCGCCAAGGAAGCGCTCACCGCGCAGTTCGGCGAAACCGTCTCGGAACTCGTGGACGGGGTCAGCAAACTGACCCAGATGAACTTCGAGTCCAAGGCCGAGGCGCAGGCCGAAAACTTCCAGAAGATGGCCATGGCCATGGCGCGCGATATCCGCGTGATCCTGGTGAAGCTGGCCGACCGCCTGCACAACATGCGCACGCTGGAAGTGCTGTCCGGCGAGAAGCGCAGGCGCATCGCCAAGGAAACCCTGGAAATCTACGCGCCCATCGCCAACCGGCTGGGCATGCACAGCATGCGCGTGGAATTCGAGGACCTGGGCTTCAAGGCCATGCACCCGATGCGCTCCGAGCGCATCCGCCAGGCGGTGAAGAAGGCCCGTGGCAACCGCCGCGAGATCGTCGGCAAGATCCAGGAGTCGCTGGTCAACTGCCTCGCCCGCGAAGGCATGGAAGGCCAGGTCCTGGGCCGCGAGAAGCACCTGTTCAGCATCTACAAGAAGATGCGCGGCAAGCGCAAGGCGTTCAACGAGATCATGGACGTCTACGCCTTCCGCATCATCGTCGACAAGGTCGACACCTGCTATCGCGTGCTCGGCGCCGTGCACAACCTGTACAAGCCGTTCCCCGGTCGCTTCAAGGATTACATCGCGATTCCCAAGGCCAACGGCTACCAGTCGTTGCACACCACGCTGTTCGGCATGCACGGCGTGCCCATCGAGATCCAGATCCGCACCCGCGAGATGGAAGAGATGGCCAACCACGGCATCGCCGCGCACTGGCTGTACAAGTCCAGTGAGGAAGAAGCACAGAAAGGTACCCACGCCCGCGCCCGCCAGTGGGTGAAGGGCATCCTCGAACTGCAGCAGCGCGCCGGTAACTCGCTGGAATTCATCGAGAACGTGAAGATCGACCTGTTCCCGGACGAGGTCTACGTCTTCACGCCCAAGGGCCGCATCATGGAGCTGCCCAAGGGTTCCACGGCGGTCGACTTCGCCTACGCGGTGCACACCGATGTCGGCAACAGCTGCATCGCCTGCCGCATCAACCGCCGCCTGGCACCACTGTCCGAACCGCTGCAAAGCGGCGCGAC
Source organism: Pseudomonas sp. PVC-3-1 (assembly GCF_057444315.1). Taxonomy (NCBI): domain Bacteria; kingdom Pseudomonadati; phylum Pseudomonadota; class Gammaproteobacteria; order Pseudomonadales; family Pseudomonadaceae; genus Pseudomonas; species Pseudomonas sp. PVC-3-1. The sequence continues at coordinate 1,229,491 of NZ_CM172023.1, read as the reverse complement.
AGTGGAGATCGTCACGGCGCCGGGCACCCGGCCGAACCCGGCCTGGCTCAACTTCGTGGTCACCGGCAAGGCCCGCACGCACATTCGCCATGCGCTGAAGCTGCAGCGCCGTTCCGAGTCGATCAACCTCGGCGAGCGTCTGCTGAACAAGACCCTGGCCGGCTTCGACAGCCACCTGGAAAAAATCCCGCAGGAGCGCATCCAGGGCGTGCTCGCCGAATACCGCATGGAAGTCTTCGAGGACCTGCTCGAAGAGATCGGCCTGGGCAACCGCATGGCCTACGTGGTCGCGCGCCGCCTGCTGTCCAGCGAAGGCGAAGAAGCGCCCAGCGCCGAAGGCCCGCTGGCGATCCGCGGCACCGAAGGTCTGGTGCTCAGCTACGCCAAGTGCTGTACGCCGATCCCAGGCGACCCGATCGTCGGCCACCTGTCCGCCGGCAAGGGCATGGTCGTGCACCTGGAAAACTGCCGGAACATCAGCGAAATCCGCCACAACCCGGAAAAATGCATCCAGCTCAGCTGGGCCAAGGATGTCACCGGCGAATTCAACGTCGAGCTGCGCGTCGAGCTGGAACACCAGCGCGGCCTGATCGCCCTGCTGGCGACCAGCGTCAACGCCGCCGACGGCAACATCGAGAAGATCAGCATGGACGAGCGCGACGGTCGCATCAGCGTCGTCCAGCTCGTCGTCAGCGTGCATGACCGTGTGCACCTGGCCCGCGTCATCAAGAAGCTGCGCGCGCTCAAGGGCGTGATCCGCATCACCCGCATGCGCAGCTGATCCCACCCTAAGGAGTCGACATGACCAAGACCGTTATCCACACCGACAAAGCCCCGGCCGCCATCGGCACCTACTCCCAGGCGATCAAGGCTGGCAACACTGTCTACGTTTCCGGTCAGATCCCGCTGGACCCGAAAACCATGGAGCTGGTCGAGGGCTTCGAAGAGCAGACCGTCCAGGTCTTCGAGAACCTGAAAGCCGTGATCGAGGCGTCCGGTGGCTACCTGCACGACGTGGCCAAGCTGAACATCTTCCTCACCGACCTGTCGCACTTCGCCAAGGTCAACGAGATCATGGGCAAGTACTTCACCCAGCCCTACCCGGCCCGTGCCGCCATCGGCGTCGCCGCCCTGCCCAAAGGCGCGCAGGTCGAGATGGACGCCATCGTCGTCCTGGAATAAGCACCACCTGTGAATACGGGGCCCCAGCGGCCCCGTTCTCTTGTCCGCAAGGAGCAAACATGCGTCGCGCCCTGATCCTGAGCGCCCTGATCGGCCTGCTCACCGGCTGCGCCGGCACCCCGTCCGACCCTTCTGGCGTCTGGGTCAACCAGGCCGCCATCGATGCCGCAGGCAAGGGTGGCAAACTGCGCGAGGCGCTGCTGGCCTACGGCCCGAACCTGGAATGGAAGCTGGACACCAAGGCCAGCCAGGCCACCTTCAGCAACGGCTTCGAGCTCGGCGAAGGCCAGCTTAGCGCTGAAGGTCCCAAGCACTACCGTGTCGACTTCTATGGCAGCAACCAGGAATCCCTGGAGCTGGATGGCAAGGAACTGGTGCAGGTCGGCAGCGACAACTGGCCCGAGCAGCGCTTCCTGCGCCCCAAAGAGCAGCCCGCCGCCCAAGCATCGGCCGGCAGCACCTTCCAGAACGCCCTGTACGCGGCCTACCTCAACGGTACCTGGATCATCGAGGAAGGCGAGGGCAAGGGCAGCAAGGTCAAGTTCCTGTCCAACGGCAGCCTCGAAGGCATGCCCGGCTTCGACCGCTATGCGCTGTGCCTGGCCGGCGACTGCGCGGCCATGAGCGGCGACAACGACAGCATCTGGCTGCAACAGGGCCAGCAAGGCCGCGAATACCTGTTCGAGCGTGACGGCGACAAGCTGGAGCTGTTCGAGGCGGTGAATCGCGCCCAGGCCGACGAAATGCCCAGCTACGCGCCAGGCAACAAGGTCTGGACCCTGGAGCGCGACTGATCTGCGCAAGCGGGCTGGCCGGCGCGTTTGAGCGCGTCAGTGCAGCCCGCTCCATAGCAGCCAGCCACCCAGCACCAGCAGCAGACCGCCGCAGAGGCGGTCCAGCGCCGTGACCCGGCGCTTGAGCCAACCGCGCCAGCGCGGGCGATCCAGCAGGCGCACCAGCAACAAATCCCACAACAGCACCACCGCCCCCATCCACAGTACGCACACGCCCAGCGCCCAGCCCGGCAGGTGGAACTGGCCGAGCACGCCGAACAAGCCGGTGTAGAAGATCGGCAGCTTGGGGTTCAGGCTGCTGGCGAGCAGGCCCTCGCGCATGCCCCGCAGGAAACCTCCAGTCCGCTGCTGGCCCAGCTCCGTGGGAATCTCCAGCTCCCGCCGCGCCAGCACGGCCTGCGCGCCCAGCCAGACGAAGTACGCGCCGCCCAGCAGTTGCACTACACGCAGCCCGTGGCTCGCCACTTCCGGCAGCAGGCCGAGGACGAACAGCACCAGCAGCATGCTCGCCAGGTTGGCCAGGGCAATACCCATCGCACAACCATCGGCATGGCGCCGACCGCGCAGCAGCGCGGCGCGAATCAGCAGGAAGAAATCCGGCCCCGGCGACAGCAGGGCGGCGAAGTGAGTGCTGGCGACCAGCGCGAAGGCGGCGAACATGGTGATCTCCCGAATGCGGTATCGCGCAGTCTGGAGAGGCCGGCCGGCGGCAGTCTTGGAAGAAACTCAGGTCCGCGTGGCGCGCAGGAAACGTCCGGGAGTGACGCCGGTAAAGCGGCGGAAGGTGCCGGAAAAATGCGCCTGGTCGTAAAAGCCCAGCGCCAGTGCGACGTCCAGCGGCTTCTCGCCGGCCACCAGCAGGCGCTTGGCCTCGCGGATGCGCCGCTGCAGCAGGTAGGTGTGCGGCGGCACGCCGTAGGCGTTGCGGAAGGCTTCGATCAGGTGGCGCGGATGGCGCTGCAACAGTGCCGCGAGGTCTTCGAGGCTGACCGCCTCGCGGTAATTCGCTTCCAGATAATCCCGCAGCCTGGCGGGAACGCTACCATCGCGCGATGCGCAAGCATTCGGGCGCATACCGCCGTGGCGAACGAACACCAACTCCAGCAGCGCCAGCAACTCGCTTTCCAGCGCCAGCGCGTCGTTGCGCTCGAACTCCGTTGCCACGCGCCGCAGCGCTTCCGCTACTTGCCCGTCGTCATTCGGATTCAATGCCTGGAAACCGCGCGGCAACTGCTTGCGCCCCAGCAGTGGCAGCAGTCGCGATTCTTCGATGTAGAGCATGCGGTAGACCAGGCGCTCGGATTCGGCGTTGCCGGTATGCGGCTCCTCCGGGTTCATCAGCGACAGGGTTCCCGCGGGCAGCACATGGTGCGCGCCACGGCACTGGTAGCCGCCAGCGCCGTGCAGGATGGCGCCGATGGCGAAGGCATCGTGACTGTGACGGCCGAACGGCTGCCCGGAGAAGTCCGCATGGAACAACTCCACCCCCGGCAACCAGGGGCGCACCAGCAGCCGGTTGGCGTCCATCAGACTTTTTAGTCCTGTTTGCCGGCGAGGATTGCCGCGTAGCCTTCGCGGAAGCTTGGGTAGCGCGGCTCCCACCCCAACGCACGGGCGCGGGCGTTGCTGCAGCGTTTGCTGCCAGCGCGGCGCACGGTCTGTTCTTCGGACCATTGGGTGACGCCCAATTGCTCGCGCAACCAGCCGACTACCTCATGCAGCGCTGCCGGGTCGTTATCGACACCGAGGTAGCAGTCTTCCAGTTCAACGCCGCTGCGGTCGGCCTCCAGCAGGTGCGCCAGCAGGCCGGCACAGTCTTCGGCGTGAATGCGGTTGGCATACAACGGCGGCTCGCTGGCCACGCGATAGCCATCGCGTACCTGCTTGAGCAACCACTCGCGGCCAGGGCCATAGATACCGGTGAGGCGCACGACGCTGGCGGGAATGCCGCTGTGCAGCGCCACCTGCTCGGCCTCGAGCATCACGCTCCCGGAGTAGCTTTCGGCTTCTGCGGGCGAATTTTCGTCAATCCACTCACCCGCGCGCTGGGCGTACACCCCACTGCTGGAAACGAACAGCAGACGCTTGGGAGTTTGTCCGCGCTGCTGCAACCAACCGAGCGTATTGCGCAGGCCTTCGACGTACGCGGCGCGATAGCCGGCTTCGTCGTGCTGGGACGCGGCGGCGCAGTACACCAGGTAATCGAGCTTGCCGATCGGCCAGGAGTCGGGGCACTCCAACTGGCCCAGATCGCCCGCCACTGGCAGCACCTCCAGCGGCAGCGCGGCAACGTTGCGGCGCAGGCCATGGACGCGCCAGTCACGCGCCGCCAGTTGGCGTGCCAGGCGACTGCCGACATCACCGCAACCGACGATCATCAGGCTGGGGAAGGTGCTCTTGCTCATGCTTGGCTCCGCGAATCAAAGCTCGGCAGTTTAGCGCGGTTGGTTCGCGGCGGTGCAGCCGCTATGCTTGGGCCACCTCAACGGATTCCATGCCATGACCCTTACCGAACTGCGCTACATCGTCACGCTTGCCCAGGAGCAACACTTCGGACGCGCCGCAGAGCGCTGCCATGTCAGCCAGCCGACGCTGTCGGTGGGCGTGAAGAAACTGGAAGACGAGCTCGGCGTACTGATCTTCGAGCGCAGCAAGAGTGCGGTGCGCCTGACCCCGGTCGGCGAAGGCATCGTGGCGCAGGCACAGAAGGTGCTGGAGCAGGCCCAGGGCATCCGCGAACTGGCCCAGGCCGGCAAGAACCAGCTGACCTCGCCGCTCAAGGTCGGCGCCATCTACACCATCGGCCCGTACCTGTTCCCGCACCTGATCCCGCAGTTGCACCGGGTCGCCCCGCAGATGCCGCTGTACATCGAGGAAAACTTTACCCACATCCTGCGCGACAAGCTGCGCACCGGCGAGCTGGACGCGATCATCATCGCCCTGCCGTTCCAGGAAGCCGACGTGCTGACCCTGCAGCTGTTCGACGAACCCTTCTACGTGCTGATGCCGGCGGACCACGCCTGGACCGCGAAGAAGACCATCGACCCGGAGCTGCTCAACGACAAGAGCCTGCTGCTGCTCGGCGAGGGCCACTGCTTCCGCGACCAGGTACTCGAAGCCTGCCCGACCACCCACAAGGGCAGCGAGAACAAGCACACCACGGTGGAATCCAGCTCGCTGGAAACCATCCGCCACATGGTTGCCTCCGGCCTGGGCGTGTCGGTGCTGCCGTTCTCCGCCGTGGATAGCCACCACTACGCGCCGGGTGTGCTGGAAGTGCGCCCGTTCAGCGCGCCGGTCCCCTTCCGCACCGTCGCCATCGCCTGGCGCGCCAGCTTCCCGCGGCCGCGCGCCATCGAGGTGCTGGCCGACTCGATCCGCCTGTGCTCGGTCGCCAAGCCGACCGTCAAGGGTGAAGCCGAGCCGGCATGACCGATCTGTCTAACGTCCCGGTCACCGCGCTCAAGGGCGTGGGCGCCGCGCTGGAAGAAAAGCTGGCGAAGGTCGGCCTGGAGAACCTCCAGGACATCCTCTTCCACCTGCCCCTGCGCTACCAGGACCGCACCCGCATCACCCCCATCGGCGCACTGCGGCCGGGACAGGATGCAGTGGTCGAAGGCGTGGTCTCCGGCGCCGACGTGGTGATGGGCAAGCGCCGCAGCCTGCTGGTGCGTCTGCAGGACGGCACTGGCGTGCTGAGCCTGCGCTTCTATCACTTCAGCCAGGCGCAGAAGGAAAACCTCAAGCGCGGCACGCACCTGCGCTGCTACGGCGAGGCACGTCCCGGTGCGTCGGGCCTGGAGATCTACCACCCCGAATACCGCTCGCTCACCGATGCCGCCGCGGCGCCGGTGGAGCAGACACTCACGCCGATCTACCCGACCACGGAAGGTCTCACCCAGCAGCGCCTGCGCCAGCTCAGCGAGCAGACCCTGGCGCGCCTGGGCCCGACGAGCCTCCCGGACTGGCTGCCGGCGGAGCTGGCGCGCGACTACCGCCTGGGCCCGCTGGACGAAGCCATCCGCTACCTGCACCGGCCACCACCGGACGCCGACCTGGAAGAACTCGCCGAAGGCCGCCACTGGGCGCAGCATCGTCTCGCCTTCGAAGAATTGCTAACGCACCAGCTGTCGCTGCAACGCCTGCGCGAGAGCGTACGCTCCCAGGCCGCGCCACAACTGCCGCCAGCCAAACGCTTGCCGGCCTTGTACCTGAAGAACCTCGGCTTCAAGCCCACCGGTGCACAGCAGCGCGTCGGCGCGGAAATCGCCTACGACCTCGCCCAGCCCGAACCCATGCTGCGCCTGGTGCAGGGCGACGTGGGCGCCGGCAAGACCGTGGTCGCCGCCCTCGCCGCTCTTCAAGCGCTGGAAGCCGGCTACCAGGTAGCGCTGATGGCGCCGACGGAAATCCTCGCCGAACAGCACTTCCTCAATTTCACCAAGTGGCTGCAGCCGCTGGGCATCGAAGTCGCCTGGCTGGCCGGCAAGCTCAAGGGCAAGGCCCGCACCAGCGCGCTGGAACAGATCGCCGGCGGCGCGCCAATGATTGTCGGCACCCACGCGCTGTTCCAGGACGAGGTGAAGTTCAAGCGCCTGGCCCTGGTGATCATCGACGAGCAGCACCGCTTCGGCGTGCAGCAGCGCCTTGCCCTGCGCCAGAAAGGCGTCGACGGCCGCCTCTGCCCGCACCAACTGATCATGACCGCCACGCCCATCCCGCGGACCCTGGCGATGAGCGCCTATGCCGACCTGGATACCTCGATCCTCGACGAGCTGCCGCCCGGCCGTACCCCGGTGAACACCGTGCTGGTGGCCGATAGCCGCCGCATCGAAGTGATCGAACGGGTGCGCGCCGCCTGCGCGGAGGGCCGCCAGGCCTACTGGGTGTGCACGCTGATCGAGGAATCCGAAGAACTCACCTGCCAGGCCGCCGAGACCACCTACGAGGAGCTCTCCTTGGCGCTGGGCGAACTGCGCGTCGGCCTGATCCATGGACGCATGAAGCCGGCGGACAAGGCCGTGGTCATGGAAGCCTTCAAGGAAGGCATGCTGCAGTTGCTGGTAGCGACGACGGTGATCGAGGTCGGCGTGGACGTACCCAACTCCAGCCTGATGATCATCGAGAACCCCGAGCGCCTGGGCCTGGCCCAATTGCACCAGTTGCGCGGCCGCGTCGGCCGGGGCAGCGCGGCGAGCCACTGCGTGCTGCTCTACCACCCGCCGCTGTCGCAGATCGGCCGCGAGCGCCTGGGAATCATGCGCGAGACCTGCGACGGCTTCGTCATCGCCGAAAAGGACCTGGAACTGCGTGGCCCCGGCGAAATGCTCGGCACCCGTCAGACCGGCCTGCTGCAATTCAAGGTCGCCGACCTGATGCGCGACGCCGACCTGCTGCCGGCCGTGCGCGATGCCGCCCAGGCCCTGCTGGCACACTGGCCGCAATCGGTCAGCCCATTGCTGGCACGCTGGCTGCGACACGGGCAGCAATACGGACAAGTGTGATCTATTTCACTCTCATCGGTCAGTTGACTGCTCGGTCACGCTGACTGCGTGGTTATACTCCGACCCAGCCGTTGATAACCGGATCACATTCATGAGCGACGCCGCACGCGCCCCATCCGACTCCTCGCAGGCCCCCGAGGTCATCCTGCAGCTGCTCGCCAAGCTGGGCATACCGTCTCGCGAAGTCTGCGATGCCACTACGCTCCCGGCCGCGCGCCGGGTGCAGGCCAGCCTGCTGGAAGATGCCGTTGGCACCCTGCTGGTACTGTTCCCGCAAAGCCAACTGCTGGACCTGAACCGCCTGGCCGAACTCACCGGCCGCAAGCTGGTGGCGGTCAAGCCCGATCGCCTGGAGCGCATGCTCGGCAAGCACCAGCTCGGCCGCCTGCCGGCTCTGCCACCGCTGACCAGCTCGCCCTGCCTGTATGACGAGCGCCTGCTGCAGGAACCGCAGTTGCTGATCGAGTCCGGCGCGCCGGGCGTCCTGCTGGAAATCCCCACGACGTCCTTCCGCAGCCTGCTGGAGAAAGCCAGCGCCGCGCGCTTCGGTGTGCCGCTGGAATCGATCCGACCGAACCTTGATCGCCCGGACGACGACCGCAAGGAAATCACCCAGGCCGTGCAGGCGTTCACCGCCCGCCGCATCCAGCAGCGCCTCGAGGAAACCATCGAGATTCCGCCGCTGCCGGAAACCGCGCAGAAGATCATCAAGCTGCGCGTCGATCCCAATGCCACGGTGGACGACATCACCGGCGTGGTCGAGACCGACCCGGCACTGGCCGCGCAGGTGGTGAGCTGGGCGGCTTCGCCCTACTACGCCGCGCCCGGCAAGATCCGCTCGGTGGAGGACGCCATCGTCCGCGTACTGGGCTTCGACCTGGTGATCAACCTGGCCCTCGGCCTGGCCCTGGGCAAGACCCTGAGCCTGCCCAAGGACCAACCGCAGCACGCCACGCCTTACTGGCACCAGGCGATCTACACCGCTGCGGTGATCGAGGGGCTGACCCGCGCCGTGCCGCGCGCCGAGCGCCCGGAAGCTGGCCTGACCTACCTCGGCGGCCTGTTGCACAGCATCGGTTACCTGGTCCTGGCGCATATCTTCCCGCCGCATTTCTCGCTGATCTGCCGGCACCTGGAGGTGAACCCGCACGTCGAGCACAACCTCGTCGAGCAGCACCTGCTGGGCATCACCCGCGAGCAGATCGGCGCCTGGCTGATGCGCACCTGGGACATGCCGGAAGAGATCTACACCGCGCTGCGCTTCCAGCACGACCCGTCCTACGCTGGCGACTGCTCGGCCTATGCCAACCTGGTCTGCCTGGCGACCCGCCTGTTGCGCAACCACGGTATCGGCAGCGGCCCGGAGACCGATATTCCGCAGGACCTGCTGGATCGCCTGGATATCCCGCGCGAGAAGGCCGAAGACGCCGTGCGCAAGGTACTCGACGCCGAAGCGGTGCTGCGCGAGCTGGCCAGCCAGTTCAATCCCGCGCACTGAGCGAAGCCGGGCTTCCTCTTGTAGGAGCGAGCTTGCTCGCGAACCCAATAGCACCGAGCGATTCCGGTTTGCGAGCAAGCTCGCTCCTACGAAAAGCCGTTATCTGCACCCATAAAAAAAGCCCTCTCAAGAGGGCTTTTTTGTGGCCGCCTCAGGCGGCTTTCTTGTCGCTGGCCGGCGCGGCTTTCTTCTTCGGCTTGAGGTATTTCACCAGGCCCTGGAACCAGATCACCAGGCCGGGGTTGCCCTGAATCTGAATGTCCTTGTTCTGGATGCCCTGCATGAACGCCAGCTGCGGATTCTTCGCGGTCATGGTGGCGAAGCCGTAGGCGCCATCCTTGAAGCCCAAGGCGAAGGCGGGGCTGGGATGGGTGCCGCGACGGGCGCTGACCTTGAGGTCCTTGACGATGTAGTGGCGGGCAACCTTGCCATCGAGGGTGTGGAGCTGGAACACCAGGTCCTTGCCTTCGAGCTGCTTCTGGAACGCCGGGCTTTCGCGGCTGGCCTTGGCCATCAAGCGACCGAGCATCCACAGGAGAAGACGGAATTTCATGCACAAACCTCGACGTTCGAGACAAAAGTCTGCGCATTGTAGCCAGTTTGAAAACGGACTACATCCGGTCTTTTGGAGGGATTATGTAACTGGAGGAGGCAACCCGGAGCCGCTCTGGCTCCGGGTCAGGCGCGATCAGTTGACCGCGTCTTTCAGCGCCTTGCCCGGTTTGAAGGCAACGGTATTGCTGGCTTTGATCTTGACCGGTTGACCGGTTTGCGGGTTCTTGCCGGTACGGGCGCCACGGTGGCGCTGAACGAAGGTACCGAAACCGACAAGGGTAACGCTGTCCTTGCGGTTGAGCGCGCCAGTGATTTCATCCAGCAGCGCGTTCAGCACCTTGTTGGCTTGTTCTTTGGTGAGGTCGGCCTTCTCGGCGATCGCGGCGGCGAGTTCTGGTTTACGCATAAATGCCTCTTTGACGGTTTGTTGTTGTTGTGTCCGTGCTGTCTTCCCAACAGCGCCCAAGGCACCGCAGGCTTGCCGTACAGGCTCTAGGCTGCGGCAGACGGGGGGAGAATGGCACGCCGTAAGCTGGTACGCCAGTATCGTCTGACAATTTGCGGGCACTTTCCCACGGCAAAAACGCCATTGGCGACGCCTGTCACGCCAGCAGTGCAGGCAACTCCTTGTTCAGGGAGAGTTTTTCACTCACGGCGGCCCCCGTCAGGGCATATCCGAGCAATCGACCGGCGGTATCCCGGCACAGGACCTTGAGGTCCGGGCCAGAGCCTTCCACTTGCCATTCACCCTCGCTGCCGCGCGGTGGCGGCGACACCACCAGTGGGCACACCGGCGTCTTCACGGTCACTGGCATCGCGCCATAGGCCACTGGTGTCGGTTTGCCGGCCAGGGTTTGCGCCAGCGCACGGGCACAGGACATCAGCGGCATCACGTAGAGCAGGTTGAGGCCGTCAACCTCGGCGCAGTCACCCAGGGCGTAGATGTTGGCGTGGGAGGTACGCAGTTCACGGTTGACCATTACCCCGCGATTGATATCCAGGCCGGCAGCAGCCGCCAGATCGATGCGCGGGCGCAGGCCGACGGCGGAGACAACCAGGTCGCAGGCGATCACCTGGCCATCGGAGAGGTGCGCTTCCAGGGCATCGCCGGCGCGCACCAGGCTGTTCAGCACCGGACCGAGGTGGAAGCGCACGCCGAGACCTTCCAGCCCCTGCTGTATGGCCTGCGCCGCCGCCGGATGCAGAAGGCCCGGCATGACCTGCTCGCAGGGCGCCACCACGTCGATCTGGTAGCCGCCGCTGGACAGGTCATTGGCAAATTCACAGCCGATCAGGCCGGCACCCAGCAGCAGCACACGGCGCTTGCCGGCGGCAGCACTGCGGAAGCGTGCGTAGTCCTCCAGGTCGTTGATCGGGAAGATCAGGTCCTGGGCATCGCCCTCGACCGGTACGCGGATGGTCTCGGCGCCCCAGGCCAGCACCAGATCGCGGTAGTGGATTTCCTCTTCACCGATCCAGATGCGCCGGTGGCCCGGGTCGATGCCGGTGACACGGGTATGGGTGAGGATGCGCGCCTTGAGCTGGTCGGCCATTGCGCCGGCTTCGGCCATGGCCAGGCCGTCGGCGTCCTTGTCCTTGGAGAAGCCGGTGGAGAGCATCGGCTTGGAGTAGGAGCGGCCGTCATCCGCGGTGATCAGCAGCAGCGGCGTCTCGCTGTCCAGCTTGCGCCACTCGCGGGCAAGGTTGTAGCCGGCCAGGCCGGTTCCGATGATCACCAGCGGTGCGTTGTCGCTCATTGCTCTCTCACCTCAAAATCGCCACAGCGTAAAGACGGAACGGCGGCCCGGAAGCCGCCGCATGTTAGTTCTGCCACCAAGAATCCATTCAGGACAGGGCGAGCTGGAGCAGAACAAGGCGGAAGCGAGCGAGGGCGCGGAGTGTACTTCAGTACATGAGCATGACTCGCTCCGCTCGCCCCTCCGGGGCCGCACTAAAGTGCGTTAGCCACAAGTGGCTTCCGAGTTCGCTTCCAATGCAGTTATGCCGACGCGCAGCCCTGTCATGGATGGATTCTCAGGAGATTTCGATCATCTCGAAGTCCATCTTGCCCACGCCGCAATCCGGGCAGACCCAATCCGCCGGAATGTCTTCCCAGCGCGTGCCGGGGGCGATGCCCTCGTCCGGCAGGCCCAGTGCCTCGTCGTAGATGAAGCCACAGACCACGCATTGCCATTTGCGCATCAGCCAAGCCCTCCTGCGATCGCGAAGTGAACCTAACGTACTTTATCGCGCCGGCCAACGGCGCCCGTGCCGCCGGACAGCGTCAGCAAGGCCAATCCGGCGTCCGCCCAGTCTACCGCGCATGGCTGCGGCCTGCTGGCGTCACAAACGCAGACGGCGGCCCGAAGGCCGCCGTCGCGGGAATCGATCCTGGCGGGATCAGCCGATTTCGATCATCTCGAAATCCAGCTTGCCGACGCCGCAATCCGGGCACAGCCAGTCTTCCGGCACGTCTTCCCAGCGGGTCCCGGCGGCGATGCCCTCTTCCGGCCAGCCTTTGGTTTCGTCATAGATCAGGCCACAAACCACGCACTGCCACTTCTTCATCAGCTATCACCCTCATGTTCTTGTCGCTTGGACGTCGGTGCATCCAATGTCCGGCTTTGTACTGGCGATGGGCTTGCGGCGCAAGCCCCTGGAAAAACACCGGATGGCCGGCCAAACCTTTGGTGGGGTTTTGCGCAAGGCACTGTTGCGGACAACGCAATCGGAGCCGCAAAGCCGCCATGTTAAGCTGCCGCGTCCCTGGCCAACCGCAGTCCGAACCGTGCCCGAAGCCGCCCTGATCCATCCGCCCCGCTGGCTTACCGCCGCCCAGTTGCATCCCGCGCCCGCCGCCCAGGTGGTGGGCTGGTTGTTCGACGAGGGTTCGCTGACACGCCGCCTGACTGCGCTGTCTGACGGGGCCTTTGCCGTGCAGCCGCTGGCCGAGGGCTGGCACCGCCTGCGCACCGACGAATGCGCCGCGTTGGGCGTGCCCGATGGCAGCCAGGGCTGGGTTCGCGAGGTGTACCTGAAAGGCCACGACACGCCCTGGGTGTTCGCCCGCAGCGTGGCAGCACGCTCGGCGCTGGAGGGCTCGGGCTTCGACCTGCGCCTGCTCGGCACGCGCTCCCTGGGCGAGTTGCTGTTCAGCGATCGCGCCTTCCAGCGCGGGCCCATCGAGGTCTGCCGCTACCCGGCCGCCAGCCTGCCGGCCGAAGTGCGCGCCGAGCGCCTCTGGGGCCGCCGCTCCTGCTTCAGCCGCGACGGCCTGGGCGTGCTGGTCGCCGAGGTATTCCTGCCGACACTGTGGCACCGCGTGGAACAACAGCCCGTATAATTCCCGGATCGCTTTCCGGAGGCCGCCATGTTCGTCGCCCTGATCAAACCCCTCGCCCGCCTGCATCCCCGCGCCTGGGACTTCATCCAGCTGACGCGCATGGACAAGCCGATCGGCATCTACCTGCTGCTCTGGCCAACGCTGTGGGCGCTGTGGATGGCCAGCGGCGGTGTGCCGAGCGCGAAGAACCTGGTGATATTCGTCCTCGGCACCGTGCTGATGCGCATGGCGGGCTGCGTGATCAACGACTTCGCCGACCGCAAGCTCGACGGCCACGTCGAACGCACCAAGGCACGCCCGCTGGCGACCGGCAGGATCACCGTGCGCGAGGCGTGGATCGCCTTCTTCGTGTTGCTGGGGCTGAGCTTCCTGCTGGTGCTGTGCACCAACGAGCAGACTATCTGGCTGTCCTTCGGTGGCGCGGCCGTGGCCGCGCTCTACCCCTTCATGAAGCGCTACACCTACTACCCGCAGGTGGTACTGGGCGCGGCGTTCTCCTGGGGCATCCCGATGGCCTTTACGGCGGCCAGCGGCACCCTGCCCGCGGTAGCCTGGCTATTGTTCTTCGCCAACGTGCTGTGGACGGTCGCGTATGACACCTACTACGCGATGACCGACCGCGAGGACGACCTGAAGATGGGCATGAAGTCCACGGCGATCCTCTTCGGCGACGCCGACCGGGTGATCAACCTGAGCCTGCAGGGCCTGATGCTCCTGCTGCTGATCCTGGCCGGCAACAAGCTGGCCATGCACCTGTATTACTACCTGGGCCTGGCCGTGGCGGCGGGCTGCTTCGCCTGGCAATTTCACTCCACGCGCGACCGCGAGCCGATGAAGTGCTTCAAGGCCTTCCTGCACAACCACTGGGCCGGGCTGGCGATCTTCCTCGGCACCGTGGCGGACTTCGCCCTGCGCTGATGCAGACCCTGTAGGAGCGAGCTTGTTCGCGAATCGACCCCGCAGCGGAGCTGTTCGCGAGCAAGCTCGCTCCTACAAAGAGACGCTAGGGCTTGGCCATGTGCCAGACGCCCATCTTGCCTTCGCCGGCCATGTCGCCGGCTTTTTTGTCCTGCACGAAGGTGTACAGCGGCTTGCCCTTGTAGGCCCACTGGACGGAACCGTCATCGCGCTTGATCAGGGTCCACTCGCCCATCGCCTTGGCGTCGGCCGACGCCATCAGGGGCGGCCAGTTCTGCGCACAGCCGCCGCTGCACATCGACTTGCCGCCGCCGTCCTTATCGAAGGTGTAGAGCGTCATGCCCTTGGCATCGACCAGCATGCCGTTCTTCTCCATGCCGGGCGCCTCGGCCAGGGCGGGCATCGCCGGCAGCATCAGCCCCAGTGCCAGGGCCGGAATCAGCATCTTCATCGCACATCTCCTCTGGTGAGGTGGATTGGCGCGAGTGCAGGCGCAAAGGCAGGCGGGATTGCAGGCAAGGCCGGCCAGGGCGACGTCGACAACGCACTCACTACCGTCATCGCAGCATTCCGACGCCTGGGCGCCGGCCGCACCGCCGACCGGGCCGGCGCGTTCCGTTTACACCGCGCATGAAACGCGCGGCGACTCGATCAGCATAGACGAGCGCTCTGCGCCAGGGCTCGGCTACCATGCGGGTGTCACATTCATGAAATATTTCCGTTATCTAATGCGGCGCATTACAGAAATTCTGAGGCCTCAGCATGGTTGGCAAGACAATCCTCATCGTCGATGACGAAGCTCCGATCCGGGAAATGATCGCCGTGGCCCTGGAGATGGCCGGCTACGAATGTCTGGAGGCCGATAGCGCCCAGACGGCTCACGCGGTGATCGTCGATCGCAAGCCGGACCTGATCCTGCTCGACTGGATGCTCCCGGGCACCTCCGGCATCGAGCTGGCTCGCCGCCTCAAGCGCGACGAGCTGACCTCGGCCATCCCGATCATCATGCTCACCGCCAAGGGCGAAGAGGACAACAAGATCCAGGGCCTGGAAGTCGGCGCCGATGACTACATCACCAAGCCGTTCTCCCCGCGCGAACTGGTGGCTCGTCTGAAGGCCGTGCTGCGTCGCACCGGCGCCGGCGACAGCGAGACGCCGATCGAAGTCGGCGGCCTGCTGCTGGACCCGATCAGCCACCGCGTGACCATCGATGGCAAACCCGCCGAGATGGGCCCGACCGAGTACCGCCTGCTGCAGTTCTTCATGACCCACCAGGAGCGCGCCTACACCCGCGGCCAACTGCTGGACCAGGTGTGGGGCGGTAACGTCTACGTCGAGGAACGCACCGTGGACGTGCATATCCGCCGCCTGCGCAAGGCGCTGGGCGAGGTCTACGAAAATCTGGTTCAGACCGTGCGCGGCACCGGGTATCGTTTCTCGACCAAAAGCTGACCGGGTCATCGACTCGACGGGCACAAGGAACGGAATTTCGTGACCCAGAACTGGAGTGGCGTGCTGATACGCCACCTGCTGCTAGTCGTCGCCGCCGGCGCATTGCTCGGCCTGATCACCGGCCAGTACGGCTGGGCCATCGCCGTGGCGCTGGCCGCCTACCTCGGCTGGTCGACCTGGCAACTGCTGCGCCTGCACAAGTGGCTGAAGAACCACCAGCCCGACGAAGCCCCGCCCGATGGCTACGGCCTGTGGGGCGAGGTGTTCGACAGCATCTACCACCTGCAGCGGCGCAACCAGCGCGCTCGCGGGCGCCTGCAAGCGGTGATCGACCGCATGCAGGAGTCCACCGCGGCGCTGCGCGACGGCATGATCCTGCTCGACCGCGACGGCAATCTGGAATGGTGGAACCAGTCCGCCGAGCGCCTGCTGGGTCTCAAGAGCCCGCAGGACGGCGGCCAGCCAGTGACCAACCTGGTCCGCCATCCGCGCTTCAAGGAATACTTCGAAGGCGAGGATTATCGCGAGCCGCTGGAGCTCTCCTCGCCGATCAGCGACAACCTGCGCCTGCAGTTCCACATCACCCTCTATGGCGCCGGCGAGCACCTGATGCTGGTGCGCGACGTGACCCGCGTCCACCAGCTGGAACAGATGCGCAAGGACTTCGTCGCCAACGTCTCCCACGAGCTGCGCACGCCGCTGACGGTGATCGCCGGCTATCTGGAGACGCTGCTGGACAACGTCGAAGACGTGAACCCGCGCTGGACCCGCGCGCTGCAGCAGATGCAGCAGCAGGCAGGGCGCATGCAGAACCTGCTCAACGACCTGCTACTGCTGGCCAAGCTGGAGGCTACTGATTACCCGGCGGACAACAAGCCGGTGGCAGTGGACCTGATGCTGCTGTCGATCCGCAACGACGCTCAGGCGCTTTCCGGCGCGCGCAACCATCGCATCAGTCTGGAGGCGGATTCGAAGGTGAAGCTCAAGGGCAGCGAGGCCGAACTGCGCAGCGCCTTCTCCAACCTGGTGTTCAACGCGGTGAAGTACACCCCCGACGAGGGCGAGATCCGCATTCGCTGGTGGGCGGACGAACAAGGCGCGCACCTGGCCGTGCAGGACAGCGGTATCGGCATCGATCCCAAGCACCTGCCACGCCTGACCGAGCGCTTCTACCGCGTCGATTCCAGCCGCAATGCCAGTACCGGCGGCACCGGCCTGGGCCTGGCCATCGTCAAGCACGTGTTGCTGCGCCACCGCGGCACCCTGGACATCAGCAGCGTGCCGGGCAAGGGCAGCAGTTTCACCTGCCACTTCCCGCCGCAGCAGGTGGAGAGCCGCGCATAACGGTGCCCGACTTCGACTCTGGTATAGACGGGCTTGCCAGCCAGGCCCCACGAACCGCATTCTTGTCCGTCCATTCTTAATCCAACAGAACCATGGACCCTTCCCCTAGTAGCAACTTCCTCACCTATTTCGCCGATTTCGGCCTGATCCTGTTCGCCCTGTTCCTCGTCGTGCTCAACGGCTTCTTCGTGGCCGCCGAGTTCGCCATGGTCAAGCTGCGCTCCACCCGCGTGGAAACCATCGCCAACCAGCACGGCTGGCGCGGCACCATCCTGCGCAAGGTGCACAACCAGCTCGACGCCTACCTTTCCGCCTGCCAGCTGGGCATCACCCTGGCCTCCCTGGGCCTGGGCTGGGTCGGCGAGCCGGCCTTCGCCGAGCTGCTCGAGCCGCTGCTGGCCGCCGTCGGCGTGCACTCCGAGGAAGTCATCCGCGGCGTGTCGTTCTTCACTGCGTTCTTCATCATTTCCTACCTGCACATCGTGGTCGGCGAGCTCGCGCCCAAGTCCTGGGCGATCCGCAAGCCGGAGCTGCTGTCGCTGTGGACGGCGGTACCGCTGTACCTGTTCTACTGGGCGATGTACCCGGCGATCTGGCTGCTCAACGCCAGCGCCAACGCCATCCTGAAGATCGCCGGGCAAGGCGAGCCGGGGCCGCACCACGAGCACCACTACAGCCGCGATGAGCTCAAGCTGATCCTGCACTCCAGCCGCGCCCACGACCCCAGCGACCAGGGCATGCGCGTACTGGCCTCGGCGGTGGAGCTGGGCGAGCTGGAAGTCGCCGACTGGGCCAACTCCCGCGAGGACCTGGTCTACCTTGAGCGCACGGCTCCGCTGGATGACATCCTCGCCACCATTCGCCGCCACAAGTACAGCCGCTACCCGGTGTACGACAGCGAGAAGGGCGAGTTCATCGGCTTGCTGCACATCAAGGACCTGCTGCTGGCGCTGGCCACGCTGGACAGCCTGCCGGAGTCCTTCGACCTCGACGAACTGACCCACCCGCTGGAGATGGTCACCAAGCACCTGCCGCTGGCCCGCCTGCTGGAACAGTTCCGCCAGGGCGGCTCGCACTTCGCATTGGTGGAGGAGGCCGACCACAAGGTCGTCGGCTACCTGACCATGGAAGACGTGCTGGAAGTGCTGGTCGGCGATATCCAGGACGAACACCGCAAGGCCGAGCGCGGCATCGTCGCCTATCAGCCCGGCAAGCTGCTGGTGCGTGGCGACACTCCGCTGTTCAAGCTCGAGCGCCTGCTGGGCCTGGACCTGGACCACGTCGAGGCGGACACCCTCGCCGGCCTGGTCTACGACACCTTGAAACGCGTACCGGAAGAAGAGGAAGTGCTGGATACCGAAGGCCTGCGCATCATCGTGAAGAAGATGAAGGGCCCGAAAATCGTCCTCGCCAAGGTGGTGAAGCTGGACTGATCCGGCGCTCGGCAACAAAAAAGGCAGCCCCAGGGCTGCCTTTTTCTTGGGCTTTTCGTAGGAGCGAGCTTGCTCGCGAACAGCGCTCGCCAGTAGCGCCAGCGTTGTGTTTGTTCGCGAGCAAGCTCGCTCCTACAGGTACCGGCTATCAGTTGCCTTTGACCACCGCGAAATTCGGCAGCGTATCCACCGGCTGGGCAAAGTCGTAGGGGATCGAGACCAGATCCAGGCCGACGTTGCGTTGCACCACGAAGTGCAGGTGCGGGCCGCTGCTGTTGCCGGTGTTGCCCGACTGCGCCAGCGGAGTGCCAGTGCTGACGCGCTGTCCCTCACGCACCAGCACCGAGCCGCGCATCAGGTGCAGATAGACGCCCATGGTGCCGTCGTCATGCAGCACCCGCACGAAGTTGCCCGACGGGTTCTTGCCGCGCCCGCTCTGGCCATTCTCGATCTTCACCACCGTGCCGCCACGGGCCGCGATGATGGGCGTGCCCACCGGCATGGCGATATCCATGGCGTAGCGGCCCTTGGGCGTGAAGTGGCTGTAGCGCCCGTTGGCGCCCTGGGTCAGGCGGAACGGGCCGCCCACCCACGGCAGCGCGTACTGATATGACAGCGGCGCCGGTCGCGGATCGCCCAGCGCGTAGCGCAGCTTGGGCTTGTAACGCAGCGGCTTGCTCGGGTCCGCCGGCGCCAGGGTGGCCAGGCGAATCGCGCTGCGCGGCGGCAGCACCCAGCGGATCGGCCGCGCCGGCGCACCCACGGCGTTCTGCACACCCGTGAGGCTCAGCTCGACTTCCACCGGCGCGTACAGGTCGTTGCGCACTTGCAGCGTCTCGCCGCCGGCGTGCTTCTTGGTCTCCAGCTTCACCTGCTCTTCCAGGTGCTCGACCATGCGATCACGGAAGACGAACACAGCCGCACCCGCCACGGCCTTGTCCGTGTAGGTGACCACGCCGTTGGCGTCGGTGTACTTGTAGATGGTCACGGCCGAAGCCGTGCCGGTGGCGGCCAGTAGACCGCACAGGAGGATACTGCGCCCTAGCATGTCGACTCTGGTTATAGGTATGGCGACGCTGGCAAGACTAGCAGCGCGGGCCCTGCGCCGCGACCCGCCACCGGTCGGCCTGTGAAGCAGTACCTGCTCGCCGACCGCGGATTTGTAACCGGATCAGGCGCCGGGCACGTAGTGCTTCTGCGAGCTGCCGCGGGCGATCAGGCGGGATAGGTAGTCGAGCTTCTGCGGGTCGCGGTCGACGAAGCGGAAGGTCAGCTGCAGCCATTCGCTGTCCGGCTTGGGCTCCAGTGCAGCCACGGCGTGCAGGTAGCCGTTGAGGCGGGCGACGTCGCTGTCTTCCTCCAGATCGAGCACGGCGCTCTCCAGTACCTGCGGCAGTGGCGTACCACGCTTCACCACCAGTAGCGCTTCCTTGAGGCTGAGTGCCTTGATCACGCAGGGCAGGCTAGCCGAAGGCAGGCGCAGCTGGCCTTGCTGGCCCTTGCCAGCACTGCGGGCGGCAGGGGCAGGAGCTGTCGGAGCAGACGGACGCGGTGCAGCGGGTGCAGCCGCGGGGCGTACCACTTCGGCCTTGCCGCCAGTGAGGGCAGCCAGGGAGTCATTGGGCATGGAGCCGACCAGGCTGCGCTGCGGCGCCTGGGCGGCGAGGGCTTCCAGCTTGCCGGCGCGCGACAGCGCCTTCTTCACCTTGCTCACCAGCTGGTCGTTGGAGAACGGCTTGCCGATAAAGTCGGAGACGCCGGCCTGGATGGCCTGCACCACATTGTCCTTGTCGCCACGGCTGGTGACCATGATGAAGGGCGTGGTCTTCAGGTTGTCCTGTTCGCGGCACCAGGTGAGCAGTTCGATACCCGACAACTCGGGCATTTCCCAGTCGCACAGGATCAGGTCCACTGCCTGGCGCGCGAGGAACTGCTGCGCCTTGCGGCCGTTGACCGCTTCTTCGATCTGCAGACCGGGGAAATGGTCCCGCAGCCCCTTCTTCACCAGATCACGGATGAACGGAGCGTCATCCACCACCAGCACACTGACCTTGCCCATCGGCATCTCCCGAAAACGATAGGGCGAAGGATAGCCTTGCCGGGTGGCTACATGCCATTGGCTCAGGACCGCTCGGCCATAAAATGACGAACCCGGCGCGAGGGCCGGGTTCGTTCTGGTACGGGCGTCAGGCTTATTCGGCCTTGTCGGCCTTGCCAGCGGTGCCCTGCACTTCTTCCTTCATGCGGGTCAGGCCGATGTGGCGGACATCGGTGCCGCGCACCAGGTAGATCACCAGTTCGGCAATGTTGCGCGCGTGGTCGCCGATGCGCTCCAGCGAACGCAGGGCCCAGATGACGTTGAGCACGCGGGAGATGGCGCGCGGGTCTTCCATCATGTAGGTGACCAGCTCGCGCAGAGCAGTCTTGTACTCGCGGTCGACGGTCTTGTCGTACTGCGCCACCGACAGCGCGAGGTCCGCATCGAAGCGAGCGAAGGCGTCCAGCGCCTCCTGCACCATCTTGCGCACCTGGTTGCCGATGTGGCGTACCTCGACGTAGCCGCGCGGCGACTCGCCTTCTTCGCACAGCTGGATGGCGCGGCGGGCGATTTTCGAGGCTTCGTCACCGATGCGCTCCAGGTCGATCACCGACTTGGAGATGCTGATGATCAGGCGCAGGTCGGAGGCGGCCGGCTGGCGGCGGGCGAGGATGCGCAGGCATTCCTCGTCGATGTTGCGCTCCATCTGGTTGATCTGGTCATCGATCTCGCGCACCTGCTGGGCCAGGCCCGAGTCAGCGTCGATCAGCGCGTTGACCGCGTCGTTGACCTGCTTCTCCACCAGGCCGCCCATGGCCAGCAGATGGCTGCGCACATCTTCCAGCTCGGCGTTGAACTGCTGCGAGATGTGGTGGGTGAGGCTTTCTTTGTTGATCATGTTCGCTCCGCGAAAGCCGCAGGCTCCGGGCCGCTGGCTTGTGATGTTCTCCGGGAAGTTCTACCGCGCACGCAAGTCCGCGAAACTAGCCGTAGCGACCGGTGATGTAGTCTTCCGTCTGCTTCTTGGCCGGGTTGGTGAACAGGGTATCGGTATCACCGAACTCGATCAGCTTGCCCATGTACATGAACGCCGTGTAGTCGGAGACGCGCGCGGCCTGCTGCATGTTGTGGGTCACGATGACGATGGTGAACTTGGATTTCAGCTCGTAGATCAGCTCTTCGATCTTCAGGGTGGAGATCGGGTCCAGTGCCGAGCACGGCTCGTCGAGCAGCAGGACTTCCGGCTCCACGGCGATGGTGCGGGCGATGACCAGGCGCTGCTGCTGGCCGCCGGAGAGGCCGAGTGCGGATTC
Source organism: Pseudomonas sp. PVC-3-1 (assembly GCF_057444315.1). Lineage (NCBI taxonomy): Bacteria > Pseudomonadati > Pseudomonadota > Gammaproteobacteria > Pseudomonadales > Pseudomonadaceae > Pseudomonas > Pseudomonas sp. PVC-3-1. Next base: position 1,208,117 of record NZ_CM172023.1, on the reverse strand, counting down.
GTGCAGGCGATCCTTCACCTCGTCCCACAGCGCGGCGCCCTTGAGGGCCCACTCGACCGCTTCGTCGAGCACGCGCTTCTTGTTGATGCCCTGGATGCGCAGGCCGTACACCACGTTCTCGTAGATGCTCTTGGGGAACGGGTTGGGCTTCTGGAACACCATGCCGACGCGGCGGCGCAGTTCAGCGACATCGACGTTCTTGGCGAAGATGTTGTGGCCGTCCAGGAGGATTTCGCCCTTCACGTTGCAACCGTCGACCAGGTCGTTCATGCGGTTGAAGCAACGCAGCAGGGTGGACTTGCCGCAGCCGGACGGGCCGATGAAGGCCGTCACGCGCTGCTTGGGAATGTTCATGCTGACGTCGAACAGTGCCTGTTTCTCGCCATAGAACAGGCTCAGGCCGGGCACTTCGAGGGCGACGGTCTCGCTTTCCAGGTTCATGCCCTGGCGGTCGCCGCGGCCGAGCGCGCCGATGTCGATGCCGTGGGTTGCGGTTTCATGTTGCATGTTCAGTCTCCTTGGGAGGCTTGGCGGCGGGCCCGGCCCGCCGCCTGCAGAATCAGTTTTCCAGCGCCTTGTACTTTTCGCGCAGGCGGTTACGAATGGCGATGGCCGAGAAGTTCAGCAGGGCGATCACCATCACCAGCAGCAGCGCGGTGGCGTACACCAGCGGGCGCGCGGCCTCGACGTTCGGGCTCTGGAAGCCGACGTCGTAGATGTGGAAGCCCAGGTGCATGATCTTCTGGTCCAGGTGCACGTACGGGTAGTTACCGTCCACCGGCAGCGCCGGAGCCAGCTTCACTACACCCACCAGCATCAGCGGCGCCACCTCACCGGCGGCACGGGCCACGGCGAGGATCAGGCCGGTCATCATCGCCGGGCTGGCCATCGGCAGGACCACTTTCCACAGGGTCTCGGCCTTGGTCGCACCCAGGGCGAGGGAGCCTTCACGGGTGGCCCGCGGAATGCGCGCCAAGCCTTCCTCGGTGGCCACGATCACCACCGGCACCGCGAGGATGGCCAGGGTCAGCGAGGCCCAGAACAGCCCCGGCGTGCCGAAGGTCGGCGCCGGCAGGGCTTCGGGGAAGAACATCCGGTCGAGCGAGCCGCCCAGCACGTAGACGAAGAAGCCCAGGCCGAACACACCGTAGACGATCGCCGGAACACCCGCGAGGTTGTTCACCGCGATGCGGATGATGCGGGTCAGCAGGCCCTGGCGAGCGTACTCGCGCAGGTAGACCGCGGCGATCACACCGAACGGGGTGACGATCACGGCCATCACCAGGGTCATCATCACGGTGCCGAAGATGGCCGGGAAAATGCCGCCTTCGGTGTTGGCTTCTCGCGGGTCGTCACTGAGGAATTCCCACAGCTTCTTGAAGTAGAAACTCAGCTTGGTCGCCACGCCCATCTGGTTCGGCTGGTAGGCATGCACCAGTTTGCCGACGCTGATTTCAGTCTGCTGGCCGGAAGCATCGCGCATGACGATGCTGTCGCGGTTGAACTCCTGATGCAGGCCGTTGAGCTGCTCTTCCAGCACCTTGTACTGGGCGTTCAGCTCGGCGCGGCCGGCAGCGATATCAGCCTCGGCAGTGGCATCCAGCTTGTTGTTCAGCTGCAGGCCACGCTCCTTCAGGCGCAGGCGCTCCAGACCGTGGTTGATGCCGCCGATGTCCTTCTTCTCCAGCTGGTACAGCTTGGTGTAGAGCTCATCGACGCGCTTCAGACGGGTCTGCAGTTCGGCCATTGCGCCGGCACCTTCGGCGACCACCTTGCCGTTTTCCTTCACGCTCAGCAGGTAGCCATAGAAGTTGCCCCACTCGCGGCGCTCCAGAGTTACCAGCTCAGAGGGGTGGTGACGGTCAGTCAGCCACTCGCCAATCACCCAGGAGAAGTCGCTGCCGTAGAGGTCGCGGTTGCCCAGCTTGAGCAGTTCGCGGGTCATGAACTCCGGGCCGCTGTCCGGCACCGGCAGGCCGGCACCGCGCAGCCGCGCACGCGGCACCTGCTCGATCTGCACTTCTTCGCCGATCAGGGTCTTGGGCGCTTCACCGGGGACGGTGTAGGTCGCCTCGATCACGTCCGCCGGCCAGAAGTGGCCGAGACCGCGCACGGCGATCACGGCGAGCAGGCCGATGGTCATGATCACGGCGATGGACACCGCACCCGCGTTCATCCACACCCAGGGAGAACCGCTGGCGAACCACGCTTTGACGGATTCCTGTTTCTGTTTCACGGAACGTAGCCTCGTCGGGCGTCGCTTAGAGCGACGCGTATTTCTTGCGCAGGCGCTGACGGATCAGCTCTGCCAGGGTGTTCATCACGAAGGTGAAGGACAGCAGTACCAGTGCCGAGAGGAACAGCACGCGGTAGTGAGTCCCGCCCACCTCCGACTCGGGCATTTCCACCGCAACGTTCGCTGCGAGGGTGCGCATGCCCTGGAAGATGTTCACATCCATGACCGGGGTGTTGCCGGTGGCCATCAGTACGATCATGGTCTCGCCGACGGCGCGGCCCATACCGATCATCAGCGCGGAGAAGATGCCCGGGCTGGCAGTCAGGATCACCACGCGGGTCAGCGTCTGCCAGGGAGTGGCGCCCAAGGCCAGGGAGCCATAGGTCAGGCTGCGCGGCACGCTGAAGATGGCGTCTTCGGCGATGGAGAAGATGTTCGGGATCACCGCGAAGCCCATGGCCAGACCGACTACCAGGGCGTTGCGCTGGTCGTAGGTAATGCCCAGGTCGTGGCTGATCCACAGGCGCATGTCGCCGCCAAAGAACATGGTCTCCAGGTGCGGGCTCATCCACAGCGCGAAGGCGCCAGTGGCGAGGACCACGGGGATCAGGATCGCCGCTTCCCAGCCGGCCGGCAGGCTCAGGCGGATACGCTCGGGCAGACGGCTCCAGATCAGGCCGGCCGCGAGAATGCCCAGCGGAGTGAGCAGCAGCAGGCTGAAGATGCCCGGCAGGTGGCCTTCTACATACGGCGCGAGGAACAGGCCGGCGAAGAAGCCGAGGATCACCGTCGGCAGCGCTTCCATCAGCTCGATCACCGGCTTCACCTTGCGGCGCATGCCCGGAGCCATGAAGTAGGCGGTGTAGACGGCGGCGGCGATGGCCAGCGGAGCGGCAAGGATCATCGCGTAGAAGGCGGCCTTCAGGGTTCCGAAGGTCAGCGGCGACAGGCTCAGCTTGGGCTCGAAGTCGGTGGTCGCGGCGGTGGACTGCCAGACGTAGGACGGCTTGTCGTAGCTCTCGTACCAGACCTTGCCCCACAGCGCGCTGAAGGACACTTCCGGGTGCGGGTTGCTCAGCGCGAAGCGGCGCAACTCACCGCCCTGCTCGAGGATCAGGCGGTTGGCGCGCGGCGACAGGGCCATCGGGCCGGCGGACGGAGCGACGTTCTCCACCAGCAGCGTGCGGTGCGCAGTGCTGTGGAAGATGCCCAGGTTGCCTTGCTTGTCGAGGGCCAGGAAGCCCTTGCGGCGCTGCTCCGGTGCAATGCTGGAGATCGGCTGGTCACCCAGCTTGAAGTCACGCACGTGGGACAGGCGCGGCTCGCCATCTTCGCCACGGGCCATGAACCACTGGCTGATGCCGCCCTTGGAATCACCGACCATCAGCGAGATGCCACCCAGCAATTGGCTGCTGGCGGTCACTTCGGCGGAAGCATCATCCAGCAGCTTGTAGCGGCCGTTGAGCTGGTGGCTGTTCAGGTCGAACACGTCGGCCTGGGCACGGCCATTGAGCACATAGAGCCACTGCTTGCGCGGATCCATGTAGATGGCCTTCACCGGGTCGGCGATCTGCGGCAGGTTGATACGCTCTTCCTGCAGGGTGCTCTCGCCGGTCAGCATGTTTTCCTGCTGGGTCAGGCCGAGCAGGAGCATTTCGCTGCCTGTGGAGGCTGCGAGCAACAGGCTGTCGTCACCCGAGACAATAGCGACGTGCTCCAGCGGACGGCCCTGGGGATCCAGGTTCATCGGAGCTTCGCCGTAGGGATACTCGATGTACGGAGCGATGGTCTTCTTGTTGTCCGGGTAGGTGACCTTGTAGTTGTGCTTGAACACCAGCACCTGACCATTGGACAGGCCCAGGGCCACGGTTGGATGACCCGGCTGGTCCTCGGCGATGGACGTGACGCTGGTGCCGGCGGGCAGCTTCAGCGCAACGCGATCCATCTCGTCGCCTTTCTTGGCGTCGAAGAAGATGACCTCGCCGTTGGCGGCGACGCGCATGCCCACCATGTTCTGCTCTTCGATGCTCAGCAGCAGCGGTGCCTGGGCTGTCTTCAGCCAAGCCGGAGCCAGGGGGTCACGCGTTTCCAGTTCGGCGCCGCGGAACAGCGGCAGCACGACGTAGGCGAGGTAGAAGAAAATCAGGGTAATGGCAGCCAGTACGGCGAGACCGCCGACCAGGACGTACCAACGGGTCAGTCGATCCTTGAGCGCCCGGATACGGCGCTTGCGCTGCAGGGCAGGCGTATTGAAATCGATCCGCTCGGGGAGAGAAGAAGTCATCGGGGAGTTGGCCATGTCGTTCATGGAGTGACACCCTAGCGGCTCTGTATGACAGAAAGATGACATGGAGGTGACGCGACAAAGCCCACCAGCAGAGCCATGCTGGCGGGCTCGGTCGAGTAAGCGTCAGCCCATGCCGGGCGGGTATCTCCGCCCGGTTTGAAGGCTGATTACAGACCCAGGTCCTTGATCGCTTTCTCGGCGACTTTGGACGGCAGCGGGATGTAGCCGTCTTTCACGACAACCTGCTGGCCAGTCTTGGAGAGCACCATCTTCAGGAACTGTGCTTCCAGCGGGTTCAGCGGCTTGTTCGGCGCCTTGTTGACGTAGACGTACAGGAAGCGGGACAGCGGGTAGCTACCGTTCAGGGCGTTAGCTTCGTTGTCTTCGATGAACTCGCCGCCTTCTTTCTTGGCCAGGGCAACGGTCTTCACGCTAGCGGTCTTGTAACCGATACCGGAGTAGCCAACGCCGTTCAGGGACTGGCTGACCGACTGCACCACGGAAGCCGAACCCGGCTGCTCGTTCACGTTCGGTTTGTAGTCGCCTTTGCACAGGGCTTCTTCCTTGAAGTAGCCGTAGGTGCCGGATACGGAGTTACGACCGAACAGCTGGACGGGCTTGTTGGCCCAGTCGCCGGTCAGGCCCAGGTCACCCCAGGTCTTCACTTCCGACTTGCCGCCGCACAGACGGGTGGAAGAGAAGATGGCGTCGACCTGTTGCATGGTCAGGCCTTTGATGGGGTTGTCCTTGTGCACGAAGATCGCCAGGGCGTCCACGGCAACCGGAACAGCAGTCGGCTTGTAGCCGTACTTCTGCTCGAAAGCCTGCAGCTCGACGTCCTTCATCTTGCGGCTCATCGGGCCCAGGTTGGCGGTGCCTTCGGTCAGAGCCGGCGGCGCGGTGGAGGAACCGGCGGCCTGGATCTGCACGTTCACGTTCGGGTACAGGCGCTTGTACTCTTCCGCCCACATGGTCATCAGGTTGGCCAGAGTGTCGGAACCGACGCTCGACAGGTTACCCGACACACCGCTGGCTTTCTGGTAGTCCGGCAGAGCCGGATCGATCGCGGCCACCGCACTGGCGGTGCCTACGCCTGCGGCGACAAAAGTCAGGGCCGCCATCAAACGCTTGAGTTTCATGCCTTGCTCCTTGAGGAGAATGGGGTTGGATGGAACGGGGGCCAGTATCGTCAGGCCGCATGAAGACTCTATGACGCGAATGTGACAGTTGGATGAAATGCCATCAGGGAATTGCGCAAAGGATATCGCGAGGAAAAACAGCGGCGGGGGACATGGCGAAAGGCGCATTCCAGAGCCATACAAAGGCTCTGCATACCTTGTAGGAGCGAGCTTGCTCGCGAACCAGGTCCGGCCCCCTGCATTGTCATAATCGACGGAAGGCCGCGAAAGGGGATGGCCACGATCAGGGCTAATTCGTTGCGTATATTCGCCCCTAAAGTTGGGCAATTCGCGAGCAAGCTCGCTCCTACAGGCTGATCTTTGCTCCGTAGGCAGCTTTGGCCCGCAATGGCTGCCACGTCGCCACGCACGGCGGCCTTGCGGTCAAAATCGGTCCCGACTTTCCCGCGCGCAAAAGCAAAACCCCCGGCCAGCGATGCTGACCAGGGGTCTTGGGATAGGAGCTTGACGATGACCTACTCTCACATGGAGAAACTCCACACTACCATCGGCGATGCGTCGTTTCACTACTGAGTTCGGGATGGGATCAGGTGGTTCCAACGCTCTATGGTCGTCAAGCAATTCTTTATGGATGCTCGTGGCAGGTGCACACGCTCATCCAGATTCGGGTATGTGACAGGTAATTTGCGGTTCACACGAACTTTCGGTTCGTTACGTCTTCACCGTACAACACACAAATTGTTTGGGTGTTATATGGTCAAGCCTCACGGGCAATTAGTATCGGTTAGCTCAACGCCTCACAGCGCTTACACACCCGACCTATCAACGTCGTAGTCTTCGACGGCCCTTTAGGGGAATCAAGTTCCCAGTGAGATCTCATCTTGAGGCTAGTTTCCCGCTTAGATGCTTTCAGCGGTTATCTATTCCGAACATAGCTACCCGGCAATGCCACTGGCGTGACAACCGGAACACCAGAGGTTCGTCCACTCCGGTCCTCTCGTACTAGGAGCAGCCCCTCTCAAATCTCAAACGTCCACGGCAGATAGGGACCGAACTGTCTCACGACGTTCTAAACCCAGCTCGCGTACCACTTTAAATGGCGAACAGCCATACCCTTGGGACCGGCTTCAGCCCCAGGATGTGATGAGCCGACATCGAGGTGCCAAACACCGCCGTCGATATGAACTCTTGGGCGGTATCAGCCTGTTATCCCCGGAGTACCTTTTATCCGTTGAGCGATGGCCCTTCCATACAGAACCACCGGATCACTAAGACCTACTTTCGTACCTGCTCGACGTGTCTGTCTCGCAGTCAAGCGCGCTTTTGCCTTTATACTCTACGACCGATTTCCGACCGGTCTGAGCGCACCTTCGTACTCCTCCGTTACTCTTTAGGAGGAGACCGCCCCAGTCAAACTGCCCACCATACACTGTCCTCGATCCGGATAACGGACCAGAGTTAGAACCTCAAGCATGCCAGGGTGGTATTTCAAGGATGGCTCCACGCAGACTGGCGTCCACGCTTCAAAGCCTCCCACCTATCCTACACAAGCAGGCTCAAAGTCCAGTGCAAAGCTACAGTAAAGGTTCACGGGGTCTTTCCGTCTAGCCGCGGATACACTGCATCTTCACAGCGATTTCAATTTCACTGAGTCTCGGGTGGAGACAGCGCCGCCATCGTTACGCCATTCGTGCAGGTCGGAACTTACCCGACAAGGAATTTCGCTACCTTAGGACCGTTATAGTTACGGCCGCCGTTTACCGGGGCTTCGATCAAGAGCTTCGCTTTCGCTAACCCCATCAATTAACCTTCCGGCACCGGGCAGGCGTCACACCCTATACGTCCACTTTCGTGTTTGCAGAGTGCTGTGTTTTTAATAAACAGTCGCAGCGGCCTGGTATCTTCGACCGGCATGGGCTTACGGAGTAAATCCTTAACCCTCGCCGGCGCACCTTCTCCCGAAGTTACGGTGCCATTTTGCCTAGTTCCTTCACCCGAGTTCTCTCAAGCGCCTTGGTATTCTCTACCCAACCACCTGTGTCGGTTTGGGGTACGGTTCCTAGTTACCTGAAGCTTAGAAGCTTTTCCTGGAAGCATGGCATCAACCACTTCATCATCTGAAAGATGACTCGTCATCAGCTCTCGGCATTAAGATCCCGGATTTACCTAAGATCTCTGCCTACCACCTTAAACTTGGACAACCAACGCCAAGCTGGCCTAGCCTTCTCCGTCCCTCCATCGCAGTAACTAGAAGTACAGGAATATTAACCTGTTTCCCATCGACTACGCTCTTCAGCCTCGCCTTAGGGACCGACTAACCCTGCGTCGATTAACGTTGCGCAGGAACCCTTGGTCTTTCGGCGTGGGAGTTTTTCACTCCCATTGTCGTTACTCATGTCAGCATTCGCACTTCTGATACCTCCAGCAAGCTTCTCAACTCACCTTCACAGGCTTA